>CAVOWJ010000001.1:0-54205 GCA_963700065.1 uncultured Acidobacteriota bacterium
GCTCGGCGCAGATCGCGGAAAACGCGCCGCTGCTGGTGTCGCGGATGAGTTCGCTCTCTCGCGTGGCCGGGCTCTCGTGCTCTTTCGTCTCGTCCCAGCTGTCGGCATCCTCGGCGACATACCGCAGGTACACCATGGCGAACAGGCACGTGGGGAGCACGAGCTGCTCGTGCACGCGCACGTCGGCCCAGATGGCCGCCGACGCGCGCCGGCAGCGCCGCGCCGTGGCCTCGGCGAACTTCTGGCCGAACACAAGGGCCACCGCCTCGCGGACGAAGCAGGGCAGTTCGCTGGCGAGGATCTCCCGGTAGCCGGGCGCGTGCCGTTCGAGCAGCACGGCCGCGCGCTTGTCGAGCGTGGCCAGGTCGCTCACCACGGCCGGGAGCCCGAGCGTGGTGCACCCGAGGTTGAACACGATCGCGCGCGGCAGCGTGACGCCCTCGGGCCAGGCGTCGCGCAGATCGCGGTTGTCGGGCAGGCTGCGACCGCCGCCCCATTCCTCGGGATACTCGGGTATCGAGCGCCCGTAGTTCACCGATCCGGTCGCGCGGATGCGGACGCGGGTCTGGGGGACGAGGCCGCCGAAGGGCGCGACCAGCGGCGCCACGGCGAGCAGCATCGCGGTGTGCGCCTTGACGCCCGCCTCGAGCAGCCTCGCCAGCGCGTCGCGGTCGGCCGCGTTCACCGCGGGAGCCGGCCGCGGCGCGGCACAGGCGTCGCGGTACTTCGCGGCGAGCCGGCCGGCGTCCGCTGGCGCGTCGGCGCGGATGCCCTGGAGCGTGACGCCGCCGGCCCGCGCGAACTGCGCGATCACGCCGTCATGCGCCGGGTCGAACCCGCCGCGGAACCCGGCCCGGCCCGCGCCGACGAGGAACGCTACGCGCGGCTCGGGCTCGCCCGCGCGCCGCGCGTGCTCGGCCAGCCGCCGTTCGGCTTCCCCGCGCGCCGCCGTCATCAAGGCGTGGGCGGCGTCGGTGGCGATCTTGCCGCTCTGCTCCGCGGTGTCCGACATGGCCACGAACACGCGCACGATCGCCGGCCCCCCGTCGCGGGTGACGAAGCTCGATGCCGACGGCAGGCCCGGCACGCCCCGGTTCCGCTCGAGCATGGCGTAGAAGGACTCCAGGAAATCCGGGAGGTGCGCGAGCGCGCCGACGTTCTCGACCAGCGGCACGAGGCGCACGCGGGCCACCCGCGCCATCAGAGCTTCGCGTGCTGCGTCCGGCACGCGGGCGGAGAGGAACCGGTCGACGCGATCGGCGGGGCCGTGGAACAGGTGGCCGAGCGCCTGCCGGTACAGCGTGCCGATCTTCATCAGCGCGCCCAGGTCTGCGCGGGCGTTCACCTGGGGCACGGTCAGCTCAGAGATGGCGTTCTGCACCGGCTCGAGGCCGATGCGCTTCGCGGCCAGCAGGAACAGCACGTTGGCCCGCGCCACCACGGCGAGGATCTTCTCGATCTTCTCCTCGTCCTGCTCGAGCCAGGGGTTGGGCACGCGGAACAGCAGGTGACAGTCCTCGCCCGGCACGAGGCCGTGACGCAGGAGCGCCAGCACGACCTTTTCGGGGACGTCGAGCCACTCGGGGCTGATCTGGCGCCCTTCATAGTCGAGCAGCACCTCGTTGCACGGCCCGAGTAGATCGCGGATGGACTCTTGGTACTCCTGCCGCGCGTCGACCAGGGGATGCCACTCGAGGTGGGCGAGCACGCGCTCGGCGTGGGCCGGCCCCTCCCCGAGATCGGACCCGATCGCGCGGGCCAGTTGCTCGGCGCGGTGGATGGTCGAATCGGGGTGCTTGGTGCCGGTGAGCCGCGGCGGGTCGGGCCACGCGGGCCGCTGCCGCGCGTGCCGGGCCGCCTCGAAGGCGGCCGCGTCGAGGCCCTCGAGGGCCTCGTAGCCCTGATCGGTGCACACGCTGCCCCAGACGGCGTCTTCAATCGACGGGGCGACGCCTGTGGAGACGGTGTCGCCCGGCGCCGGCGCGCTCGAGCCCAGCCGTCCCTGCTGTTCGATACGGTGCCGCACGCGATCAATGAAGACCGCGAGTTCCTTCACGTCCTTCGACCCGTACGACAGGCGCTGCCACGTGCCGAAGCGCGCCGGGTCCCTGCCGGCGAACGCCGTGAAGGGAATGCCGCCGACACCCGCCGTCAGCAGGAAGTCGAACGCGTCGTCGGCGGTCCGCACCGTGGCGCGCTCGCGGACGCCGTTGCGGAGGCGATCGAACCGCTCGCCGACCAGGCCAGGGAAGGCGAGCGGGGCGTAGAAGGTGCCGCCGAAGTCCGTGCGCTCCACGCCGAGGCCCGCGATGGCGTCGGCCGCGGCCACCATGAAGTCGCGGCGCTCGCGCATGTACGGCGACGGGCGCCGCAAGGCCGCCAGCGGGCTCTGCAGCGCCGCCAGCGCCCAGTCCTGCGCGAGCGTGGACGGCGTGGCCACGAGCCAGGCCGCCAGGTTCGCGATGATCTCGCGGGCCCGCACACCGCCGGCCTGGACCTGGTCCGACATCACGAGCCAGCACGCGCGCGCGCCGGTGGACGCGCCGAACATGTCCATCTTCGACAGCCCCGACAGCGTCACCACCCAGTCGCGCCACTCGGGCCGCGCGAACGCCGGGTTCACGAACCCGCCCACATAGTCGAGGCGCTGATAGACCGAGTCATAGAGCACATAGGCGCGGTGGCGCACGGCGACGTCCACTAGCTCCTCAATGAGGGCGCGGGGATACACGCGGCCGGTCGGGTTGTGGGGGTTGTTGATGATGACCGACGAGACGCCGCCGGCCTCGAGCAGCCGCGCCAGTGCCTCCGGGTCCGGCAGGAACGCGGGCGGGGAGGTGGGCAGCTCGATCAGCCGCTTGCCTGCGCGCTCGACGAACCAGTCGTATTCCCAACTCGGCCTCGGGACCACGACGCCGGTGCCGTCGGCGCCGAGCACCTCGAGCACCGTCGCCAGGCCCGAGCGCGTGCCCGAGGTGAAGACGACCTCGTCGGGCAGGAACCGGACGTCGGAGGAGGGGTAGTCGATGCGGCCGTCACGGTTGAAGAACTCGGCGATCTCGCTGCGGACGTCCATGCGGCCGACGGCGGGGCCGTAGCTGTGCACCGTGTTGCGCGTGATCCGCTGAGCCGCGCGGACCACCTCGGGGTGCGGCGCGAAGTCGGCGTTCTTGTAATCGCCCTGGGTCAGATCGAGGGCGCCTTCCTGCTGCACGCGCCGGGCGAACGCGCGCACGAGGGGCTCGGGCGTCGCGAGCGCACGCGCGGAAAGCGGCGGGGCGGGTACAGAATGTCCATCAGGGACTCCTCGACGAACGCGGACGGCCGCGGCGATCTGTGCTGCGGGATCGCCCTATTCTACCGGACCGGCGCCGTCGCGTAACGCAGCCCGTGGCCGAACGGGAACAGCGTGTCGGCCGGCGGATAGCCCGGAGCATCGGGCGCGTTGTCGATGATGGCCTGGCGGGTCCTCGCGAGCGCGAACGGCAGTCTGCCCGACGGGTTGAACCGCCCGCTCACGACGTCCATGAGTGCGACGTCGCTGACGCCGAAGCCGGCGAGAATGGCGCCGGCCTTCAGCAGGCCGCTCTCGTCGTCGAGCACGTACGGCTGCCGGAAGTAGATGCACAGGATCGTCCGCGGCGCGCCGACCTCCTTCATCACCGCCTGGATGTCGGCGAGGGGCGGCGAGACGGTCCACGACTTCGAGCCCGCCATCGACGTGAACGAGAGGTTGTCGGCCTCCCAGGGCAGCGATCCGCCGAACATCAGGCCGTTGTCGAGGCCCGTCGGGTCGCCCGCTCCGAACGGCTGGCCGGTGGCCGGATGACGGAATGCCGGATTGGCTCCCGAGGCCGGGTCGTCGCTGCGATAGAGCGAAGTGACCTGCCGGGGATTGGTGACTTCGACGCGAATGACGGCGAAATCGGCGCCCGTGGCCGCCGCGCGCGCCCGGCCCGCCGCCGCATCGTAGTCCCCGTTCACGACGGAGTAGCCGCCGTAGGCGGGCCCGCCGACGACGCCGGCGTTCAGGCCCATCGTGTAGAGCGTGACCGGCCGCGCCGGATTCGGCGCGGGCAGCGGCAGCACGGGGGCTGCGCTGGCCCGGCCGTTCTGCAGCAGCACGATGGACTTGCGCTGCGCGTCGAGCGCCTTCGCGCGGTACGCGTCCTTGCCGACGGTGGCGGCGGCTCTCGAGGCGTCCACGTACGGGTTCTCGAACAGGCCCAAACGGAACTGCTCCACGAGCAGCCGCCGTGCCGCCTCGTCGGCCCTCGCCCCGGACAGCAGTCCCGCCTGCAGGATGTCGAGCACCGCCTGCTTGTCGTGGAAGCCCGAAAGCACGTCGGTGCCCCCGTTGACGGCCGCGGCAATCCGCTCGGCGACGCTCTTCGCCTCGAGTCCCCAGGCGCGGTCGGTGACGATGCCGGTGTCCGAGTTGACGTAGCCGGTGAACCCCAGCCGGCCCCGGAGCAGGTCGATCACGATCTGCCTGGAGAACGCCATGCCCAGCGGTTCAAACGCGACGCCTCCGTGGGACAGTCTCACGGGCACGCCGTAGTAGGGCATCACCGACGACACCCCGGCGTCGATGGCGGCCTTGAAGGGCTTCAGGTGTTCGGCGAAGCGGCCCGCCGGGTACACCTGGTTCTTGCCGAACGTGAAGTGCGGATCAAGGCCGAATTCCTGAGGTCCGCCTCCGGGGAAGTGCTTGACCGTGAGCGCCACGGCGGTCACCGGGCTGACCGGGCCGCCCTGGAGATTCGCGACGAGCACCTTCATGATTCCGGCGGCGAGGTCCGCGTCTTCCGTGAAGCACTCGTGCACCCGGTACCAGCGCGGCTCCGTGATGAGGTCGGCCATGTAGCCGTACATGCCGCGCAGACCGATCGATCGCCACTCGTCGCCCATCGTGCGGGCGAAGTCGGCGATGAGCGCCATGTCCCGTGTCGCGGCGAGACCGGCCTCCTTGGGCCATTCCGAGAACGAACCCGCCTCGGTGTTGATGCCGAACCGGGCGTTGCGTTCGTAGTGATTGCGCGCGTTCGACTTGAAGAGCACGGGGATTCCGAGGCGCGTCGACTCGGCCATCTCCTGGACCTTGTTCGTCCAGGTCGCGGCCTCCTCGGGCGTCACCGGCGCGCCCCCGAGGCCGCCACGCCCCCCGCGTCCCTCCGCGCCGCCGCGGCCTTCCGCACCGCGCCCGCCGCGGCCGCTGCGCCCTGCCGCCGCGGCCGGGTCGGCGGTGACGACGCTCCGGAAGATGAATCGCGTCATCTTCTGGGTGTGGATGTACTCCTCGGCCGTGCCGTCCATGGCGCTGCGGGACCCGGGATTGAGCGTGTCGATGAGCATCATCCCGGCTTTCTCGTCAATCGTCATCTTCGACACGAGATCGGCCGCGCGCGCGTCGGCCTCGAGGCGCCAGTCCTCGTAGCGATCGAGCTGGCCGTTCGCGTTGAGGTCCTTGAAGCGAAGGCGGTCCACGGTGATCACCGGCTTCACGCGAGCGCCGATGACGGGCCGGGCCGTCTGCGGCGCGGGGCGCCCGTGCGTGGGCGTCTCCGGCCCCGCCAGGAACCAGAGAAGAGGAACGGCCGCGGCGGTGATGAATCGTGGCATCGTGATGCCCATGCCTGCATCCTGTCCGTTTACTGGTAGTGGCGGGTGACGACGACGCTGTCCAGGAAGCCCAGGCGGCAGGCCTTGATGCGGACCGTGGCGGGCGTCGACAGATCGATGATGCCGGTGGACAGCCGCCAGCGCGGCGTCTCGCCGGCGTCGGTCGTGTAGGCGAACGAGGCGCCGGGCGTGGCCGACGTCAGCGTCAGCCGGATCGAGCCCGGGCGAGTCGTGGCTTCCGCGATCGACGGCGAGGCCACCTTCAGCCAGACCCCGCCGGGGCGCATGCGCTCGCGCAGATCAGCCTCGGGGACAAGGCCGACGTCCGCGGTCTCCTGCTGCCAGCGCTCGAGCGCCAGGCGCATGCGCGCCAGCACCTCCTGATGCGCCGGCGACGCGGCCAGGTTGCGGATCTCGTGCGGGTCGGTCTCGAGGTCGTACAGCTCCTCTGCCGGCTTCTCGGGCGCCATGAACAGCAGCTGGACCGGGTTCAGCGCCGTGCCGTACTCCGGGCCGACGGCGTTCATGTGGTCCTTGTACCGCCGCCGCCACTCGCGCATGGTCGGCATCTCTTCCATGTATTCGATGTGCTGGGCGTACGGGCGGCCCGGGAAGAAGTTCCTGATGTAGCGGTAGCGGGCGTCCCGCACGGTCCGCATCATGTCGTAGGCCTCGTCCATCCGGTCGCGATGCCCGAACACGTACTCGCGCGGGCGGGCCTTGCCGGCGCCCAGGAACGCACGGCCCTGCATGTTCGCGGGCACGGGCACGCCGGCCAGCGACAGGACCGTTGGCCCGAGGTCCATCAGGCTGACCAGGTCCGTGACCACCGATCCCGGCACAATCGTGCCGGGCCAGCGGACGAGGAGCGGAACGCGGAGGCCGGAATCGTACGGAAAGCGTTTCGCCCGCGGCAGGCCGCGCCCGTGGTCGCCCCAGAAGAACACGATCGTGCGGCCCGCCAGGCCGTCATCCTCGAGTTGCTTGAGAATGGCCTTCACCTGGCCGTCCATCACTGAGATGAGGTCGTAGTACCTCGCCCAGTCCTTCCGGACCAGGGGCGTGTCGGGATAGTAGGGGGGATCTCCGCTTTCGCCGGGTCGTGCCGCGCTGACGGATCGAGCCCCTCCGTCACGGCCGCGAACTCCGCTTCGCTGAGGCGAATCTGGCTCTCATGCGTGGTGGTGATGTTGAAGACCGCAAAGAACGGCTGCCGCGGGTCGGGGCGGTTCCGCCAGTGCGCCCGGTTGCTCGAGTCGTCCCACACGGTGTCGGGCGGCCGGTTCGACGGCGGCGCCTCGACGTTGTAGTCCGTCTTCGACCGGTTCGTGCAGTAGTAGCCCGCGGCGCGCAAGTACTCGGTGAAGGCCTTAACGCCCGACGGCGGCACCCCCTTCGACCGCATGTGCAGGGTGCCGATGGTCGTGGGATACATGCCGGTGATGATCGCCGACCGGCTCGGCGCGCACACCGGTGCCGACGAGAACGCGTGGATGAACCTGGCGCCCTCCCGCGCCAACTGGTCGAGGGTGGGCGTGACCGCGTAGGTGTCGCCGCACGCGCCGAGATCCGGGCTGATGTCCTCAGTCGAGATCCAGACGATGTTCGGCCGCGCGGGCGCCGCCGACGCGCCCTGGGCGGGCGCGGGACGCGGAGCGACCAGCACGAGGAAGATCGCCGCGGCCGCCGCGCGTCGCCAGGCTGCATGATCCGTCAGGCTCATCTCACGGCCTCCGTACTGTCATCGAGGCGCCGTCAATCGTCAGGACGTTCGCGCCAGGCGCCAGCGTGCGTTGCTCGCCACGCCACGACAACTCGCCGCTGACGCCAGGCGGTAGCGCGACCTCGGCCCGCAGACGGCTGCCCACGGCCTCGAGCTTCACCGAGATCTCGCCCTTCGGGTGGGGAATGGAGCCCGAGACCCGTTCGAGCGCCCCGAGGAACGGACGGATCCGCACCCGTGTGAAGCCCGGCGCAGCGGTGTCGATGCCGAGCACGGTGCGGAAAATCTCGAAGTTCGGGCTCGAGCTCCAGGCGTGGCAGTCGGACCGCGACGGGTTGCCCGGCGCGTCGTAGCGCTCCGCGAACGTGGTCAGGCCCCGCGACAGCATCGACTCCCATTCGCCGAGCAGGCCCAGGTAGCGGTCGCCGTCGCCGACGGCGTTGACGGCCGAGTGCACGTAGTGGCGGAAGTAGTACGAGCACTGGACGATGGACGTGTCGGCCAGGACCCGCGCGACGAGGTCGCGGGCCTCGTTGCCGGTCGAGACGCCGGCCAGGACCGCGAGCACATTGGCGTGCTGCGAGAACTGCTTGCGCGCCGGCGTGTCGGCGAAGAGACGCCGGCCCTGGTCCCAATAGAGCGGCCGGATCGCCGCGCGAAGCGTCGAGGCGGCTGCCGCGTACTCCGCCGCCATCGCGTTCGATCCCAGGTCCGATTCGAGCCGCGCGGCCCAGTCGTACGCGAGCAGCAACTGGAGGTCGAGCGGCGCGCTCGACCCGTCGGCCTCGCGCGGCGGCACGCCGCTGCGCCATTCGGCGGTCCAGTCGACGTAGTTCCACCACGGCAGCAGGCCCAGCGAACCGCCGGCTTTCTGACGCGCCGTGAAGAACTGGAGCACGGCGCGAACCCCCGGCAGCATCTCGCGGACAAACGCCGCGTCGTCGACGTACATGTAATAGTCGTGCACCATGCCAATCCACCACAGCGAGAACGGCGGGATGTACTGCTGCTGCCGCGTCGGCGCCCGGCTCATGGTGGCCCCTTCCGCAGTGCGCGAATCGTCCAGCTGCGCGATGGCGTTCTTCATGAGGCGGGCGTCGCCGGCGGTGTAGAGCGAGACGAGGGCCTGGATGCGCGTGTCGCCCGCGTACTGGAGCTGTTCGTAGTACGGGCAGTCCATGTAGCTCTCGTGGGCGCACAGACGTGCCGTGCGCCAGCCGACGTCGAGGATCTGCGGCAGCACCGTCGATCCGGTCTCGATGTGCGACTTCCGTTCGAACGGGTAGCCCGTATAGATGCCGTGCAGGTCGTCGATGACCAGTGCGTCGGCCTTCGTTTCGATCGTCAGCTCCAGATAGCGATAGGTGCGCCACCAGAGCGGGCTGTACCGGCGGTTGCGCCCCCCATCGGCGACGACGACATCGTAGTTGCCAATGAATTCCTTCCCCTCCACCTCGTTACGGTTGCCCTTGTCCGGTCGCGATGTGGCCGTCGACGGTGTGTAGAGAGCCTCGGCGTAGCCCATCCTGATCGTCGCCCCAGCGCCGCCGCTGTACTCGAGCACCGGGTACACCGTCGTCAGATACGCCTGGTCGATGAGCAGCCGCGCGCGCGTCCCCGCGGGGATCGTGAGCGGTGTCTTCGCCTTCGGGAAGCCACCCGGCGCCGTCACGCCTGCTGACTGACGGACCGCCGCGAACCGCTCGGGAACCTCTTCCATGAGCGGAATGGTGCGCGGCACGAGGAGCCAGCGGTTCGGGGCGTCCTGCGAGCCCCGCGGCGAACCGCCGGCGCGCCCGTCCGGCACCACCGGCGCGGCCGCCGCCCAGGCCGTATCGTCGAAGGCCGCGGTTTCCCATCCCCAGGGGTACGCCGCGCCATCCACGCGCTCGCCGGGTCCGACCACGTAGTACCCGCGCATCTGGGCATGGGTGAAGGGATTGGGCGCGTAGGACGGGTTGCGGGCGGCCTTCCATGTCTCGTTCGTGTTGGCGACGGCCTCGGCCTTCGCATCGCCCTGCAGCAGGAACCCCGTCCGCCACGTGACCTGCGACTCGGGGGCCAGTTCACCGTAGTTCCACACCACGGCCGCGAGGAGGTTCCGGCCCGCACGCAGGTGCGGCGCGAGATCCACCGTCTCGAACCGCCAGTGATTCAGGTCGCCGCGCGCGGGTCCCCACACAATCCGGGTGCCGTTCACGAACAGCTGATAACGGTTGTCGGCCGTCACGTGGACAACGAAGCGCGCCGGCCGCTCGGGAAGGTCGAGCGTCTTGCGGAAGTGGTACACGCCGAAGCCGAACGGGTCCGTGCCCGGCGGCACGATCCACCTCGCCTCCCACCGGCGCGCCAGCAAGTCGGGATTGACGGACGGGGTCACCGCGGTCGCGGCCGACGGCGGCGGGGCCTGCCGCGCGGTGCCGGCCGTGTGGCCTGTCAGCAGCAGGGCGGCCAGCAGAGCGAGCGGAAGGCGAGCGGTGGCGTTGGCCATGTCGGGACTCCGGCGCAGGCGCGGTCTGGCGCATCATAGCGCCAACGGTGCGCCGGCGCGGCACTTGACTCCCCGGCGCCGCCGCGTCAAGGTAGGGGGCCAATCGACCGTGCGCCGTCGGATCCGACGGTCCGAGGAGGAGCTATGGGCCGCAGCCTTCGTCCGATCCCGGCAATCGCCGGCATTGTCCTGACCGTGTGTGGGCTGGCCGGTCCAGCCATGGCTCAGGTGAAACCGGGCGTGCTCGACAAGGACACCTTCATGGACATGGAGACCCTGTCGAGCCCGGCCATCTCGCCCGACGGCTCGCAAATCGTGTTCTCGCGCGGCTGGGTGGACAAGATCAAGGACCAGGCGCGCAGCAATCTCTGGGTCGTCGATACCGCGGGCACGCGCCTGCGTGAGCTCACGCGCGGCAGCTGGCGCGACTCGGCGCCCGTGTGGTCACCCGACGGCTCGCGGATCGCGTTTCTGTCGGACCGCGACGGCACCACGCAGATTCACGTGCTGTTTGTCGCCACCGGCGAACTCGCGCAGTTGACGCATCTCGACAAAACGCCGTCGGGACTCACCTGGTCTCCTGACGGCAAGCGACTGGCGTTCACGACGCTGCTCCCCGACGAGGACCCGATCCTGCCGGTGCAGCTGCCGAAGCGGCCGCGCGGGGCCGAGTGGGCGCGCGGGGCGACCATCGTCGACCGCCTGACGTGGGCCCGCGACGGCGAGGGGCCGGTGGAAAAGGGTTACACCCACGTGTTCACGCTGGATGCCGTCGCCGGCGGCACGCCCCGCCAGATCACCGACGGCAAGTACAACCACAGCGGCCCGCGCTGGTCGGTAGACGGGCGCGTGATGTACGTGTCGGGGATTCGCAAGCCCGATGCGGAGTACCTCGACAACGACTCGGAGATCTACGCGATCGACCTGGCGACGCTCGCCGTCACGGCGCTCACCGACCGGAAAGGGCCCGATGGAAACCCGGCCGTGTCGCCCGACGGGAAGTGGATCGCGTACACCGGCTACGACGACAGGCGATACACGAACCACGTGTCGAGCCTCCACCTGATGGACCGGTCCGGCGGGGCGAAGCGCGTCTGGGTCGGCGCGCTCAATGACTCGCCCTCGGCGGTGACGTGGGCGCCTGACGGATCGGGCGTCTACTACCAGGTGCGGGAGCTGGGCAGCACGTCGCTCTACTTCGCGCCCCTGGCCGGCGAGCCCAGGAAGCTGGGCGGCGGCACGCAGGTGCTCAACGGCCTGTCGATCGCCACCAACGGCCAGGCGGCTACCGTGCGCTCGACGCCGCTCGAGCCGGGGCACCTCGTCACCTTCAACGTCGCGCACCCCACGGCGGCGAAGACACTCGTCGACGTCAACGCGGACGTGCTCGACGGGCGCAGGCTCGGACAGGTGGAGGAGCTCTGGTTCACGTCGAAGGACGGCCTCAAGGTGCAGGGCTGGCTGGTGAAGCCGGTCGGTTTCGAGCCCGGGAAGAAGTACCCGATGGTCCTGTGGATCCACGGCGGCCCGTGGTCGATGTACGACGTCGGGTTCAACTGGGCCTACCAGAACTTCGCCAGCCTCGGGTACGCCGTCCTCTACACCAACCCGCGCGGCAGCACCGGGTACGGCCAGGACTTCGTCAACGGCATCCAGTACCTGGTACCCCGGTAAGGACTACGACGACCTGATGGCGGGCGTCGATGCGGCGCTGGCGAAGGGCTTCATCGACGAGAGAAACCTGTTCGTGTGCGGCGGCTCCGGCGGCGGCGTCCTCACGGCCTGGATCGTGGGCCACACGGACCGCTTCGCCGCGGCAGTGTCGATGCGGCCGGTCATCAACTGGCATTCCTTCGTCGGCACGACCGACGGCCCGGCCTGGTACCGGCAGTTCCAGAAGTACCCGTGGGAAGACCCGATGGAGTACGCCGTGCGTTCGCCGCTGCACTACGTCGCGAACGTGACGACGCCGACCATGGTGATGACCGGCGAGGCCGACCTGCGCACGCCGATGCGCCAGAGCGAGGAGTACTACCGCGCGCTCAAGATGTTGAAGAAGGAGACGCTGCTGGTCCGCATGCCCGACGAGTATCACGGCTGGCGGCGGCCGTCGCACCAGCTCCTCCAGCAGCTCTACCTGCTGGCCTGGTTCGAGAAGCACAAGCGTTGACGGCCAGCCCACATCGAACACGCGGCCGCCGAGGTGCGTAGTAGTCTGTACGCCGGCGCCTGCCCGGTGGCCCCTGTGCGCCCGGTTTCCGACCTGATCCGGAGGTTCGTGACCATGCGACGTGCACGACTCGCCCTGCTCATCCTTCTCGCGGCGCTCCTGGTGCCCGTGACGGTCGCCACCGAGCCCAACACGCGCGACACGCGGCTGCTGGCCCAGCCGGCCACCAACGGCACCCACGTCGCCTTCGTCTACGCCGACGACCTCTGGGTGGCGAAGCTCGACGGCACCGACGTCCGGCGCCTCACTACCGACGACGGCGTGGAGACCCGGCCGGCGTTCTCGCCGGACGGGAAGCTCATCGCGTTCTCGGCGCAATACGACGGCAACGTGGATGTCTTCGTCGTCGCCGCCGAGGGAGGCGCGCCTCGGCGGCTGACGTGGCACCCCGGTCCCGACCTTGTGCAGGGCTTCACCGCGGACGGCGCGAGCGTGGTGTTCACCTCGGGCCGTGAGGCGTTCACCGGCGCGTATCAGCACCTGTACACGGTGCCCGTCATGGGCGGCGTCGAAGTGAAGTTGCCCATCCCGAATGCCTACCAGGCCGCCTACTCCCCGGACGGGAAGCGGATCGCGTACAACCCGCTGCCGCCGGCGTTCGACCAGTGGAAGCAGTACCGGGGCGGGCGCGTGTCGCGGCTCTGGCTCTACAACACCGGCGACCACGCCATCGAGAAGGTGCCGCAGCCGCCGGACCGCGCGAACGACGCCGACCCGATGTGGATCGGCGGCACGGTCTACTTCCGCTCGGACCGCGACGGCGAGTTCAACGTGTACGCCTTCGACACCGCGTCGAAGCAGGTGCGCCGCGTCACGAAGCACGACGACTTCCCGGTGCTGAAGGCCTCGGCCGGCGGCGGCAAGATCGTCTACGAGCAGGCCGGGTGGCTGCACCTGCTCGACCCGGCCAGCGGCTCGGCGAAGCGGCTCGTCATTCCCGTGCCGACGGACCTGCGCGAGACGCGCGCCCGGTTCGTGAAGGGCCCCGAGTACATCCGCAACGCCGGCATCTCGCCGTCGGGAGCCCGGGCGGTCTTCGAGTTCCGCGGCGAGATCGTGACCGTGCCGGCCGAGAAGGGCGACGTGCGCAACCTCACCGGCAGCGTGGCGGCCCACGAGCGCTCGCCGCAGTGGTCGCCCGACGGCTCGCGCATTGCGTACTTCTCGGACGCGTCCGGCGAGTACGCGCTGCACGTCGCGCCGCACGACGGCAAGGGCGAAGTGAAGAAGTACGCGCTCAGCGGCGCCGGCTTCTACCAGCAGCTCCAGTGGGCGCCAGACGGCCAGAAGGTCGCCTTCGCCGACAACTCGCAGTCGGCGTTCTGGCTCGACCTCGCCACCGGCGTCATGAAGCGCGTCGGCGGCAACAGGATCTACTCGCCCATCAGCCCGCTCGCGTTCGACTGGTCGCCCGATTCGAAGTGGCTCGCCTACGTGGTCAGCACGCAGGCGCTCGTGAACACCGTGTTCGCCTACTCGACCGAGCAGGACAAGTCGTTCGCGATCACGGACGGCCTCAGTGAGGTGGCCGACCCCGTCTTCGACAAGGGCGGAAAGTACCTGTACCTCTTCGGATCGACCGACGCGGGGCCGGTGCAGGACTGGTTCGCGCAGTCGAATGCCGACATGCGCCGCCAGCGGAACGTCTACCTGGTCGTGCTGCAGAAGGGCATCGTGTCGCCCCTCGCGAAGGAAAGCGACGAGGAGAAGCCGAAGAAGGCCGAGGAGGCCGACAAGAAGCCCGAGGCCGGCAAGCCGGCCGACAAGCCTGCCGCCCCGGGCGAGAAGCCCGCGCAGGCCGCCGAGAAGAAGGCGGACGCCGACAGGAAGGAGCCGTTCTCGATCGACTTCGACGGCATCGAGCACCGCATCCTCGCGCTGCCGGTTCCGGCCGGGGATCTCTCCGACCTGCAGGCCGGTGAGGCGGGCCATCTCTACTATCAGCGCCGGGAAGGCCGCGACGCCTCCCTCAACCATTTCGACCTGGCGAAGCGCAAGCACGAGACGCCGCTCGCGTCGGCGGACGGCTACCTGCTCTCGGCCGATGCGAAAAAGGTGCTCTACGTGAAGGACCGCGCGTGGTTCATCACCGCCATGGGGCCGAAGATTGCCCCGGGCGAGGGCCGCCTCGCGACGGGTGACATCGAGGTGCGCATCGACCCGCGCGCCGAGTGGGCGCAGATCTTCGACGAGGCGTGGCGCGTCAACCGCGACTACTTCTACGCGCCGAACATGCACGGCGTGGACTGGCCGGCGACGAAGGCGAAGTACGCCGCGTTCCTGCCCGATCTCGCCACGCGCGGCGACCTGAACCGCGTCATCCAGTGGATGTGCAGCGAGCTGGCGGTCGGCCATCATCGAGGCGGCGGCGGCGACCGGCTGGAGCAGGCGAAGACGGTGCCCGGCGGCCTGCTCGGCGCCGACTACGAGGTGGCGAACGGACGATACCGCTTCAAGCGCGTGCTGGGCGGCCTCAACTGGACGCCCGATCTGCGCGCCCCGCTCACCGAACCCGGGGTTGACGTGAAGGCCGGCGAGTACCTGATCTCGGTGAACGGCCGCGAGGTGCGCCCCCCGGCGAACCTCTTCAGCTTCTTCGAGAACACCTCGGGGAAGATCGTCGAGCTGACGGTCGGCCCCAGCGCCGACGGCACAGGTGCGCGGACGGTGCAGGTGGTCCCGATCGCGTCGGAGTCGGCGCTCCGCAACCGCGACTGGGTCGAGGGCAACCTGAAGAAGGTGGACAACGCCACCGGCGGCCGCGTGGCGTACGTCTACGTGCCGAACACGGCCGGCGCCGGGCACACGTACTTCAAGCGCTACTTCTTCCCCCAGGCCCACAAGGACGCCGTCATCGTCGACGAGCGCTTCAACGGCGGCGGATCCGTGGCGGACTACTACATCGACATCCTGCGGCGGCCGTTCATCAGCAACTGGGCCATGCGGTACGGCGACGACCTGAAGACGCCCACCGCGTCGATCCAGGGGCCGAAGGTGATGATCATCGACGAGATGGCCGGCTCGGGCGGCGACCTGCTGCCCTGGATGTTCCGCAAGTTCAAGGTCGGGCCGCTCGTGGGGCAGCGCACGTGGGGCGGCCTCGTCGGGGTGCTCGGATTCCCGACGCTGATGGACGGAGGCGGCATCACCGCGCCGAATCTGGCCATCTGGGTGCCTGGAGAGGGCTGGGTGGTGGAGAACGAGGGCGTGCCGCCCGACATCGAGGTGGAGCAGACGCCGGCCGACGTCATTGCCGGCCGCGACCCGCAGCTCGAGAAGGCGATTGACGTCGTGATGGCCGAGTTGAAGAAGACGCCGCCGCCATCGGACAAGCGGCCGGCCTACCCCGTGCGCGGCAAGACCCTGCGCGGCACGGTCAAGAAGTAGCGGCGTATCGAGCCGGGCTCGCGCGCGTGGGGGTGCGCCGGCCCGGCGTTTGACCCGTCGCCGCGGGTGCGGCCACAATACCCGGCCAGGTGACCCGCGTGCCCGAACTCTTCCAGCAAGTCTACGATCCCGTCTCCGGCAGCGTGACGGCCTCGGCGCTCGTGGCGTCGCTGCCGCTCATCGTCATTGCGCTGATGCTCGCCGTGTTCCGGCGTCCGCCATGGCAGGCGGCTGTGGCGGCGGCGGGCACCGCGGCGGCACTGGCCTCCGCGGTGTGGGGCATGCCCCCGGGTCTCACCCTGGCCGCGTTCACGCAAGGGATGGCGTTCGGCTTGTGGCCCATCAGCTGGGTGGTCTTCAGCGCGGTCTTCTTCTACAACCTCTCCGTCGCCGGCGGCGACTTCGACGTCATCCGCCGCTCGCTCGCGCGCCTCACGACGGATCGGCGGCTGCTCGCGCTGCTGGTCGCCTTCGGCTTCGGCGCGCTGGTCGAGGGCATCGCGGGGTTCGGAGCGCCGGTCGCGATCACGGCCTCCATGCTGGCGGGCCTCGGCTTCGAGCCCATCAGCGCCGCCGTGCTCGCCCTGGTCGCCAACACCGCGCCGGTCGCTTTCGGGTCGCTGGGCATTCCCATCACGACACTGGGAGGATTGCTCGCGCCGATCCTGGGCCGCGACGCCGACTCGACGACGCGAGCGCTTTCGGCGATGGTCGGCCGCCAGCTGCCGTTCTTCTCGGTGATCATTCCCGCGTATCTCGTCGTGCTGCTCGCCGGCTGGCGCGGTCTCGCCGGCGTGCTGCCCGCCGTGCTCGTGGCAGGGCTCAGCTTCGCCGCGGCGCAGTTCGCCGTGTCGAATTTCATAGGCCCAGAGCTCACGGATACCATCGCGGCGCTGTGCTCGATCGGCTCCCTCGCGCTGCTGTTGCGCGTGTGGCGCCCGAGCGACAGCGCCGGGAGCACGGGCGTAATGGCCTCGCCCCATGGCGAGCGTGTCGAGCGGCCGGATCCCCCCTCACGCGTGATCAAGGCCTTCGCCACGTACGGCATCCTCGTGGTGGTCGTCCTGGTCGGACAAGTCGGGAACTTCGCCGCCGTCAAGAAGCTTGCGCCGCCAGTCAACGTGACGGCGCTCCTGCGTTGCGGCCAGCCCGGCAATGCGCAATGCCCGGAGCCCTGGGTGGGCCGGCCGGCGGCCGAGGCGCCGCAGGGATTCCGGTTCCCGGTCTGGGACTTCCAGTGGCCGGGATTGTACACGTGGGCTGGAGGCACGCCGGTGCCGCTCATCCGCCGCGCGCCGCCGGTGGCGGCGGACGTCACGCCCTATCCGCTCACCTACAGGCTCGACTTCCTCGCCTCGGCCGGGACGCTCGTGCTCTTCGCCGGGGCCATCGCGTATCTGGTGATGCTCCTGCGCGGCGTGCCGGCCTCTGTGTTCGGCACGGCCTTGCGCGCCACCACCGCGCAGCTGCGCCTGCCGATCGTGACGATCGCGTTCATCCTCTCCATTGCGACCGTGATGAACTACTCGGGCATGACGTCGTCGATGGCACTGGCGCTGGCCTCGACCGGCGTGCTCTTCCCGTTCTTCTCCGCCGTCCTCGGCATGCTCGGGGTGTTCCTCACCGGGAGCGACACGTCGTCGAACACGCTCTTCGGCCCGCTGCAGGCGACCACCGCGCGCGTGTCGGGGCTTGACCCGATTCTGATGGGCGCGACGAACAGTTCGGGCGGCGTCATGGGGAAGATGATCAGCCCGCAAAACCTGTCGGTCGGAGCCGCGGGTGTCGGGGCGGTGGGCCGCGAAGGGGAGATCTTCAGGCGCGTCGTCGGCCACAGCCTGCTGCTGACAGCCCTCATGGGCCTGCTGGCCATGCTGCAGGCGTACGTCTTCACCTGGATGGTACCGTCGTTCTGAGCGCGCCGCCTCCGCGAGGTGAGGGCTGGACCGGCGGCGTGCGGTTCCGGTACAGTGCGTGACGCATTCACGTTCGCACTGAGAACCCTGTGATTCTGGCGAGCAATCGCCATGGGGCCAGCATGGCTGCATCCAAACTCGACATTCAGGAGCGCGACGTCGACGACGTCACGATTATGACCCTCACGGGGCAGATCACCCTCGACGACGGCGATCTGCTGTTCCGCCGGCACGTGCATGCGCTGCTCGACCGGGGGCGCACGAGGATCCTCGTGGACCTCGCCGGCGTGACGATCATCGACAGCTCCGGCGTCGGCATGATGGCGGCCAAGCTCAAGACCGTACGCGAGAAGGGCGGCGACCTCAAGCTCGTCCGGCTCACGAGCCGCAATTCGCACCTGTTGGGCCTGCTCAAGCTCAATACCGTCTTCGACGTGCACGACGACGAGGCGGCCGCCCTGAAGAGCTTCACCTGGGCGCGCTGACCCCTGCTACTCGGCCCAGCCGGGGTCGTGCTCGGGCTTGGATGCCGGCAGGAGCGGGAGGCCCTCGTGCGGCGAGGTGCCCATCAGGCCGACGCGGTGGTACGCGCGGATCTTGTCGCGTGTGTCGAGGATGTCCAGGTTGCGCATGGTCAGCTGGCCGATGCGGTCTTCCGGCGTGAAGAACACCTCCGTGCCCTTCTCCATGGTCAGCCGCTCGGGGTGATACGTCAGGTTCGGGCTCGTCGTGTCGACGATGGAGTAGTCGTTGCCGCGGCGCAGCTCGAGCGTGACCTCGCCGGTGACCACGCGCGCCACCCACCGCTGGGCCGTTTCGCGCAGCATGAGCGCCTGCGGATCGAACCAGCGTCCCTGGTAGAGCAGCCGCCCGAGGCGCCGGCCGTTGGCCCGGTACTGATCGATCGTGTCCTCGTTGTGGATGCCCGTGACGAGCCGCTCGTAGACGATGTAGAGCAGCGCCAGGCCGGGGGCCTCGTAGATGCCGCGGCTCTTCGCCTCGATGATGCGGTTCTCGATTTGGTCCGAAATGCCGAGGCCATGACGGCCGCCGATGGCGTTGGCTTCCATGAAGAGCGCGAGCGCGTCCGGGAACGTCTCGCCGTTGATGGCCACCGGCTGGCCCTCGTCGAAGCGGACACTGACGGTCTCCGGCTTCACCGCCACGTCGTCGCGCCACGACGCCACGCCCATGAGGGGGTTCACGATCGACACCCCGTGATGGAGGAACTCCAGGTCCTTCGCCTCGTGCGTGGCGCCCAGGATGTTGGAATCGGTGGAGTACGCCTTGTCGGCGCTCATCTTGTACTCGAGGCCGGCGCCCTCGAGGTACGCGGACATCTCGGCGCGCCCGCCGAGTTCGCGGATGAAGTCGGCGTCGAGCCAGGGCTTGTAGATCCTCAGCTGCGGGTTGACGAGCAGGCCGTAGCGGTAGAAGCGCTCGATGTCGTTGCCCTTGTAGGTGCTGCCGTCGCCCCAGATGTTGACCGCGTCCTGCTGCATCGCGGCGACGAGCATCGTGCCCGTCACGGCGCGCCCGAGCGGCGTGGTGTTGAAGTAGAGCTGGCCGGCCGTGCTGATGTGGAACGCGCCGCACTGCAGCGCCGCGATGCCCTCGGCCACCAGCTGCGTGCGGCACTCAATCAGCCGCGCCTGCTCGGCGCCGTACGTGAGGGCCTTGCGCGGGATGGCGTCGTAATCGGCCTCGTCGGGCTGGCCGAGATGGGCGGTGTAGGCGTAGGGCACGCTGCCGCGCTGGCGCATCCAGTGCAACGCGGCGCACGTATCGAGGCCGCCCGAGAACGCGATGCCGACCCGCTCGCCGACGGGGAGCCGCTGGAGGATGTTCGACATTCTATAAGTATACGACATACTGCATAAGTATGCGAGTCGCCCGGGTCCTGACTCGCCCGCCCGCGTCACGCCTCCGCCCCAACGCGCCGCCGAACCCTTGCCGGGTGCCCGTTTTCGCCGTAGTATCGGCGCGTGGGTATCCTGCCTCGCCCCTCGTCTCCGACTCCCGCGGAGCCATGACACCCGCCGCCGCGGTCTGGCACCCCGTGCGGAAGAGGCTCCGCCACGAGGCCGCGCGGTGGACGCAGCGCCCGGGGCCCATCCTCCTGCTGACCTCGGGCCTGGCGGCCGCGCTCATCGGCGTGCTCGTCGCCGCGCCGCGCACGATTCGATCCAGCTACACCTATACCGTTGGCGATTTCGCCACGGCCACGGTGCGTGCGCCGGTCGATCTGTCGATTCTCGACGAGGAGGGCACGGCCCGCCTTCGGCAGGAGGCGTCACGCCACGTCATTCCGGTGGCAATCTTCGATCCCGCGCCGTCGAAGGCGGTTCCTGCGCGTATCTCCGAGGTGTTCAGCCAGGCGCGGGCCCGGATTGCCGAGGCCGACGCGGCGCAAGCGGTGCCGGAGGCCGAGCTGGCAAAGCTGGGCGCCCCGGCCCGGCGCCGCCTCCGGGAAACACAGGCGCAGCAGGCCCAGCAGGCGCTCGATTCAATCGTCCCGGAACTGCTGGCCGATGCCGAGCGCCAGTTCGCCGTCGTGCTCGACGACGAAGAGCGGCGCGTGCTGGCGGCGGGCCGGTTCGGGACCCATCTCGAAGCAGGCCTGGTGGCGCTCGTGCGCGAGGCGCACGCGAGGCCGCTCGCCCGCGACGCGCGCATGCTGCGCGACGAGGCGGAGCGGAGCCGGCGGCCCGGGGAGCGCCCGCGCATCGCCCTCCGCACGGCCGGCGGGGCGCCGGCACGCGAAATGCCGGACGCCGCCATGCTCGACGATGTGCCCGGCGCGGTGGCCCGATTGCGCGCACGCGCCGTCCGGCTGCTGCCGCGCGTCCCAGCCGGGGATCGGGGCGCGTTGGTGGGCCTGGCGTCCCGCCTGGTCGTTCCCGACACGGTGTACGACGAGGCGACCACGGCTCGGCGGCGGGCCGAGGCCTCGGCCAACGTCTTGCCCGTCAGCCTGCAGTTCCGGCGCAACCAGCTCATCGTCGATGAAGGACGCGAGGTGACGCGCGAGGCCCTGCTCGCGCTCCAGGCCCTGCAGCAGCAGACCGTGCCGCGGACGCTCCTCCTGCGGGCGGGCGGCACCGCCGCGATCGCCTGGGTGATGCTGGCCGGCCTGCTGTGGCTGCCGGCCAGGGTCGGGCTCGTCGGCGTGCCCCTGCGCGATGCGGTCTTCGCGCTGACGGCGATCGTGGGCTCCGCGGCGGCGTGCTGGGGGTGGCTCAGCCTGGTGGAGGGTGTGTCGCTGGCCGAGCCGGCCGTGTCGAAGACGGCGCTCGCACTGCTGTTTCCCGTGACCGCCGTGCCGATGCTGGCCGGCCTCGTGCTTCCGCGGCGGGTGTTCATCGGCCTCTGCGCGGCCATCGCGATGTGCGCCGGCTCGCTGGCGAACCTCGGCATTGTCTACGCCGCCCACACGTTCGCCGTCGGCCTGGTGGCCGGACAACTGGTGGGGCAGTGCCGCCAGCGATCGTGCATACTCAGGGCAGGCGGCGCGGCGGGCGTGCTGGCCTTCCTCACCGGCCTGTGCGCGGCCGTCCTCTCGGGCTCGTCGGCGGGACTCGGCGATGTGATGGCGTCGGGGGCGGCCGCGTCGCTGGGCGCCGCGCTGGGCGGAATCGCTCCGCTGGCGCTGAGCGGTCCCATCGAACGGGTGTTCGGCTATTCGACGAAGCTCGGCCTGGTTGAACTGCTGAGCTACGACCATCCGCTCCTCCGCCGGTTCATGGAGCGCGCGCCCGGCACGTTTCAGCACTCGGTGGCGACGGCGCTGCTGGCCCAATCGGCGGCCGAGGCCATCGGCGCCGATGCGCTGCTGGTGCGCGCCGGCGCGCTCTATCACGACGTCGGCAAGATGGACTCGCCGGAGTATTACACCGAGAACCAGCGGCCGCCGAACCCGCACGAGGCGGTCGAACCGCCCGACAGCGCGCGCGTGATCCTGTCGCACACCGAGCGCGGCGTCGCGCTGCTCGAGCAGTATCACGTGGGCGGCCGCATCGCCGAGTTCGCGCGCGAGCATCACGGCACCGGCGCGCTCGCGTCGTTCCTGCACAGGGCGGAGGCGGCGGGCCAGACGCCCGACCCGGCCGACTTCCACTATGCCGGGCCGCGGCCGCAGTCGCGCGAGACGGCCGTGATGATGATGGCCGATCGCATCGAGGCAAGGGCCCGGTCGCGCGGCGCGACGACCGAGCGCGAGTTCCGCGATGTCGTCAGCCGGACGGTGGACGACCTGCTGGCGGAAGGCCAGCTCGACGAGGCCCCGTTGACGTTCCGCGATCTCGCCCGGCTGCAGCCGGCGTTCGTGTCGGCCCTGGCGAGCCTGTACCGCACCGCGGGTGGCGTACCCCGACCGGGCGCGGCCGGTGAGCAGCCTGCACATCGCACGCGGCGAGAACCGTGATGTCGTCCGACTGCGCCGCACCAGCGGCGAACGCGCGCCCCGCGGCCAGAGTGCCGGTGACGATCTCCGCTGGCGCCACTGACGGCGGCGACGGTGGGGTCAGAGACGATTCTGACCCCGGACCGAGACGGTGAATGCGGCCGCCGGGTTGTCGACAAGCAGCCGGCGGATCTCGCCATCGGTCCACCCGGACTGCCGGAGTGCCGGGATGAAGGCGGCGTACAGCGTGTCGAACCCCCGGAAAGCGCCGCCGCGCGGCTCGCCCGGGCGGTACCAGCCGGCGTCGTGCGAGACGAGGGTGCGGCCGAGGCCCCCGTTGTCTTTCAGCGCCGTGGCGCGTTCGACGCACGCCGCCACCGTCTGCGGGCCGACGTTGTCGATTTCGATCCATGCGCCGCGCCGGGAGGCCTCGACCCGCGTGTCCAGGGCCCAGTCGTTCTGCGCGTGGACCCAGATGAACGCGTCGGGACGCACCTGTTCAGCGGCGAGCACCTCGAACTGATCCTGCGCCGCCCGCGTGTCGCCGGTGTGTGAGGCGATGGTCAGTCCCGTCCGGGCGTGCGCCCGCGCGGCCGCCTGCACGAGCTTGCGGTCAACCGGTGAGAGCGGACCGGCGTCGACGCCGGTCTTGATGAAGCCCGGCCGGATGCCCGTGCCCTCGATGCCGTCGGCCCATTCCCGTGTCCAGCGGTCGGCCAGCTGATCAGCACTCTCGTCGTACGCGTGGCGCGGCACGTACCGGTCCTTCGCCGCGCCGTAGTAGCCGGTGTTCGTGAGGATGTGGAGCCCGGCCGCCTTCGCGAGGCGGGCCAGGAGGCGCGGGTCTCTGCCGAGATAGGCGGGCGTGCACTCGACGAACCCTCGGCAGCCGAGGTCGCGAGCCTGGCGCAGGTAGGGAAGCGCGACGTCGAAGACCTCGCCGGCGTCGTACCGGCCCGGCCCGATCGCCTCGGCGCCGACGAAGTCGACGAGCACGTGCTCGTGGCACAGCACGCTGCCGAATGCCGACGGGGCGATGGGGCCGAGGACCGTCCAGACGCGGCCTGCGCCGTCCGGCGCACCGGACGAGACGCCCCCGCCCGCGAGGACGCCCGCGCACCCCGCCGCCGATCGCCGCAGGAACTGGCGCCGGTTCATCGTCTTCGGCCCGGCATCCGGCCGCCTACAGTTCCCTGACCTTGATGTTCCGGAACCAGATGGCGTAGCCGTGGTCCTGGAGGCCGATGTAGCCTTCCTTCGCGATCCCCTCCAGGAAGCCCGGGAACGTCTTGAACTTGCTGTTCTGGACCATCTCGTCCCACTTCGGCGTCCACAGCTCGTACTCGACCACCTTCACGCCGTTCTGCGTGTGCGTGACCTTGCCGTCCTTCACGCGGATGACCACCGTGTTCCACTCGCCCGCCGGCTTCACCGTCTTCGGGTCCGCCGCCAGCATGTCGTAGAGCGACCCGGCGAGGTGGCTGGCGATCTTGTTGTCGGTGGCGTCCACGTTGTCGAGCACCTGCACCTCGGGTGCCGCGTAGTAAATCGGCTTCCCGGGGACCTCGCGCACGTTGAAGAAGATGCCCGAGTTGCCGGCCTTCTCGGTCTTCCAGTCGATGGAGAGCTCGAAGTTCTTGAACGTCTTCACCCCGTACAGAACGTCCCCGCCCGAGCCCTGGCCCGGCTTCTTGCCCTCGGCCGTGAACACTTTCATGGCCTGGTCCTCGATCACCCAGTTGGCCGGCATCGCCGTGCCGTTGCACTGGCGCCAGCCCTCGAAGTCCTTGCCGTTGAACAGCAGCACCCATCCCTGTGACTTCTCGGCGCTGCTGAGCGTGTTGACCCCCTGCGCCTGCGCCGCTGCCGCAGCCAGTCCGAGGATCAGGGTGACGATGATGACGAGCTTCTTCATGGTCGGTTTCCTTCGTTCGAGGTGATCGGCTGTCGCACCAGCGCTTGTCAGTCGAGGATCGCGTCCCACAGAAGCCGATCGTCGGCCCGGTACAAACCGCGGTGCCTCAGGTTGGAATTGTAGGCCACAACGCGGCACTTTGCCGAGGGGGTATCGAGCATCGCCGGCCCGCCTTCCAGCGCGTCGGCCACGAGGTGGCGGCGTGTGCCGCCTCGGCGCCCAAGGCCGACGACATCACGATGCTCGCGCTCCGCTACCTGGCCTGGCCGCGGGTCGTGTACACTCGGCCCCGATTCTGGAGGGCCGACCGCATGTCTTCCGACCTGAACCGCCGCGAGTTCCTGACCGGCGCGGCCGCCGCCGCTACCTTCACCATCGTGCCGCGGCGCGTGCTGGGCGGGCCGGGCCACGTCGCGCCGAGCGACAAGATCACGCTGGCCTGCATCGGGTTCGGCACGCAGGCCATCCGCGAGATCGGCGGCCTCCTCGCGAGCCCCGAGGTCGAAGTGGTGGCGGTGTGCGACGTCGACCGCGACGGTGCCGGTTACCTGGAGTGGGGCAGGAACCAGATTCGGGACGGCATCCGGCGCCTCATCGACGATCCCGAGTGGCGCGAGGGCGCCGCGGGGGTGCCCGGCGGACTGAAGGTCGGCCAGGAGATCATCGACACCTACTACGCCAGGTTCGGCGGGGGAGTGGCGCGCAGGGGCTGTTCGGCGTACGTGGACTTCCGGGAGTTGCTCGAGAAGGAGAAAGACCTCACCGCGGTGAAGGTGATGACGCCCGACCACACGCACGCGCCGATCTCGCTCGCCGCCCTCACGCGGGGCCTCAACGTGATCGTGCACAAACCGCTGGCGAACCGCGTGCTCGAGGCGCGCGCGGTCATCGAGGCGGCGCGCGCGGCGGGCAAGGCCACGCACTTCCTGCCGGCGAGCGAGGGCGCGTCGCAGAAGCAGGCGCTCGAGATGATCGCCAACGGTGCCATCGGCACGCTGCGCGAGATTCACAACTGGTCCATGCGGCCCATGTGGCCGCAGTTCGACCGCATCCCCGCCGACACGCCGCCCGTGCCAGCCGGGTTCGACTGGACGCGCTGGCTTGGGCCGTCGCTCGATCGGCCTTACCACCCGGCCTACACGCACACGAACTTCCGCAGCTGGTACGAGTTCGGCGGTGGGTCGATCGCCGACATGGGCCACTACAGCCTGTGGCCGATCTTCCAGGTGCTCGAACTCGATGCGCCCGAGAGCGTCGAGTCGTCGCCCACGCACGTCTGCGAGGCAAAAGACGATGTGTGCGCCCGCATCAGGAACGACTACGCGTTCCCGACCGCGTGTACCGTCCGGATGCGGTTCGCAAGAAAGGGAAGCAGGCCGGCGCTCGACATCTTCTGGTACGACGGCGGCGTCAAGCCCGCCACGCCCGAGGAGTTGATGGCCGAGGGCCGGGAGCTGGCCGAGGAAGGCATGCTTTTTGTCGGCGAGACAGGCAGGATTCTCGGCGGCTTCCGCTCCGAGAGCCCCCAGCTCATTCCCGACGCCAGGATGCGCGTGTACCGCACGGCCCACAGCATCCCCGAGCCCGCGCCCCCGCAGCCCAGGCCGCGCACGGACCAGGACAACCGGCCGCGGGTGTCGCCGCGCGACCAGGTGTGGATCGACGCCTTCAAGGGCGGGCCGCGCACCTATGGCGATTTCCTGCTGGCGGGGCCGATCTGCGACGCCGTCAACCTGGCCGCGGTCTCGCTCCGCCTGGGCGGCCGGCGGCTGCTCTGGGACGCCGCCGCTGCGCGCATCACCAACCTGCCCGAAGCCAACGCGCTGCTGACGCGGGACTATCGCGACGGCTGGAGGATTTGAGGGGATGGCTATCGACGCCCACCAGTCCAAGGCCGCCGAGAAGTCCTACATGTCCCGGGCGGGCAGCGAGCACTGGGAGCGCACGAAACCCTTCGCGCCCCCCGGCCACGACATGCTGCCGCAGGGGCTGCCGCTCATCCTCGATTTCGCCGTGGCGGTCACCTTCCTCGATCTGAAGCCGGGCGAGCGTGTGCTCGACCTCGGCGCCGGCTCGTGCTGGGTGTCCGAGTGGCTGCAGCGTCTCAACGTGCCGACCGTCAGCGTCGACATCTCGGTCGAGATGCTCCGCGTGGGCCGCGATCGCCTGCCGCGCGCACCGCTGGTCGTCGCCGGCGACCTCGAGCAGTTGCCGCTCGGCAGCGGCAGCTTCGACAAGGCGCTGTGCCTGAACGCATTCCATCATGTGCCCGACATGCCGAAGGCCCTGGGCGAGATCTGCCGCGTGCTGCGTTCGGGCGGCCGCATCGTGTTCTCGGAGCCGGGCCGCGGGCACGCGGAGGCCGCGACGTCGGAACGCGCCACGGGCGAGTTCGGCGTGACCGAGCAGGACATCATCGTGGCCGAGTTCTTCGACTCGTGCCGCGCGGCGGGCTTCTCGAAGGTCCGCCTCAAGCCGATGTCGTACGCCATTCCCCAGTTCGAGTTGAACGGCGAGCAGTGGACCGCGTGGAACAGGCTGGCGCGCTCCAGGCGGCCGCTGCGCGCGCTCCGCAAGATGTGGCTGGCCGCGCTCGAGGTCGTCGGCGCGGGCAAGCGCGGCGTGCTGTTCGAGGAGGCCCTCTCCAGGGACCTCGTGCGGCTCCTGCGCGGCGCCATGGAGGACCACCCGGTCATCGTCGCCACGAAGTAGGAGACGCGGCGCGGTGGCCGACCTGGGGAGTTGGCGACTCAGATCTCCAGCACCACCTTGCCCACGCTGGCGCCGCTCTGGAGGTGTCGCATGGCGGCGGGCGCGTCCGCGAACGGGAAGCGCCGGCCGATGAACGGCGGCCGTGTGATGAACCCGGCGACCCCGGCGTAGGCCTCGGGCAGCCGCTCCGCCTCGTCCCACAGCCAGATCAGGTTGAACCCCATCACGCTGCGGTTGGCCGACACCATGTTGATCGGGTCGATGCGCGGGCGCCGCAGGTAGCGCGCGGCGAGCCTCAGCCAGTTCGCGCGCGCGCCCGACGGCATCAGGTCCGCCGCGCCGTAGACGACCAGGCGCCCCGCCGGCCGCAGCCGCCGGTAGGCCGGCTCCAAGAACGGTCCCGCCACCGCGTCGAGCACCAGATCGAACCCGTCCAGGCCATTCGCCCGCAGCGCCTCGTCGAGCTGCGCGCGAAACGTGTGCCGGCCACGGACGATGACCTGGCGGCGCGCGAGCCCGGCGCGCTCCATGAGGAACGGCACCTTCGACTCGCTGCCCACCGTGGCGACGACCCGCGCGCCGAGGCCCTGCAGGATGTCGAGGGCGTTCAGGCCCACGCCGCCCGCCGCCGACTGCACGAGCACCGCGTGCCCCGGCCGGCAGGCGCCGAGTTCGCAGATCGCGTACCACGCGGTGATGGCCTGCACCGGCAGCGCCGCGCCGTCGGCAAGGCTCCAGCCGTCCGGGAGCGGGTGCAGATAGCGCGCATCGGCGTCGATGCGGGTGGCATAGGCGCCGAAACGCGTGAGGCCGATGACGCGCGCGCCGGGGGACACGGTGGTGGCGCCCTCGCCGACCGATTCCACCGTGCCGGCGAATTCCAGGCCCGGCACGAAGGCGCCTTTCGGCGTGGCCGAATAGAGGCCGAGGCAGGCGGCGATGTCGGCGAAGTTGAGGCCGACCGCGCCGACGGCCACCCGGGCGTGACCGTGCGCGGGCGCGGGCATCTCCTCGGTCTCCCGCCGCAGCCGGTCGAGCGATCCGGCCTTCGCCGTGCGCCAGACATCACGAGTGGCCATTCCGGGCGTCACCTGGTTTCCGCGGAGCGCGGCGGGCATGCCGCGTGCGGCGGCTCCACCTTACCCCAGCAGGGCCGGTGCGTCGAGGCCGCGCGGGCGGCGTGCTATCTTAAACCCATGCGCGCACAGATTCGCTGGGTGGTGGCGGTGGCCCTTGCGGCGGCCGCGGGCTGCGGGGGCGACAGCGGCAGCAGCACGGGCAGCGGCGGCGGCAGCCTGGGCGGCGGATCCTGGACGCAGGGCGTGTATCAGCCGTCCACGACGTACGCGAACCAGTGCGCCGCTCCGCGCACCGGGACCGATCCCGCCACCGGCCGGCCGTATCCCGACAGGGCGGGCTCGACGCTCACCGAGAACAACTTCCTGCGCTCGTGGACCAATGAACTGTACCTCTGGTACAACGAGGTGACGGACCGTGACCCGTCGCTCTACACGACGCCGGACTACTTCCGCCTGCTGAAGACGAATGCCACGACGCCGTCGGGCAACGCGAAAGACCGGTTCCACTTCACGTATCCGACCGCGGAATGGCAGGCCCTGTCGCAGTCGGGGGTGGAAGCGGGCTACGGCGCGCAGTTCCTCCTGATCGCGTCGCGGCCGCCGCGGAGAATCGTCGTGGCCTACACGGAGCCGAACAGCCCGGCCACGACGTCGCCCGCGAACCTGGCGCGCGGGGCCGAGGTGCTCACCGTCGACGGCGTCGACGCGGTGAACGCGTCGGACAGCGCCAGCGTCGCCACGCTCAACGAAGGCCTCTTCCCGTCGGCGGCGGGTGCCTCGCACACGTTCTCGGTGCTCGACTCGGGCGCGACGACGCCGCGCACGATCACCATGGTGTCGGCCGCCGTCACGTCGACGCCCGTGCAGAACGTCGGGACGATTCGCACCTCGACCGGCAGCGTCGGCTACATGCTCTTCAACGATCACATCGCGACGGCCGAGGCGGCGCTCGTGAACGCGTTCCGCCAGCTGGCCGACGCCAAGGTCAACGACCTCGTGCTCGACGTGCGGTACAACGGCGGCGGCTATCTCGACATCGCCGCCGAGGTGGCCTACATGATCGCCGGGCCGCAGTTGACGACGGGGAAGACGTTCGAGAAGACCGTGTTCAGCGACAAGCACCCGACGCGCGACCCGGTGACCGGGCAGTTGATCTCGCCCGTACCGTTCTACACCACGTCGCAGGGGCTGTCGGTGCCCCAGGGCCAGCCGCTGCCGACGCTCAACCTCTCACGGGTGACCGTGCTCACTGGAGCCAACACGTGCTCGGCGAGCGAGGCCATCGTCAACGGCCTGCAGGGCGTGGGCGTCGAGGTGATTCTGATCGGCGCGACCACGTGCGGCAAGCCCTACGGCTTCTATCCCGACGACAACTGCGGCACCACCTACTTCTCGATCCAGTTCAAGGGCGCCAACGAGAAGGGGTTTGGCGACTACGCCGACGGGTTCTCGCCGGCCAACGCCACCGGCCCGGTTGGCGTCCAGGTGCCCGGCTGCGCCGTGGCCGACGACTTCGAGCACGCGCTCGGCGATCCAGAGGAGCGCCGGCTCGAGGCCGCGCTGGAGTTCCTCGTCACCCGTACGTGCCCCGCGCCGTCTGCCGTCCCCGCCGCCGTGGAAGGCGGCCCGGCGCTGATGACCGGCGAGGGCATGCTGAGCAGGCCGCCGTGGCGCGAGAACAGGCTCCTGAGGCGGTGATCGTCATGAGAATCGTGGCCATTGTCGCGGTTGTGACGGGTCTTGTCGCGACCGGCGCCTGCGCCCAGCGATCCGCGAACGTTGATCTGCCCGCCGTGCTGACGTCTCCCACCGACGCGGCCCGCGCGGAGTTGCTCCGGGTCGTCGGGGAGGCGTTGAACGGGGCGCCCGTCACGCTCGCGGCCGACGCGCTCACCCGCGAGGACACGCTGATTGTCGAGCGCGCCGAGCGCCGCGACACGAAGGACATGAACCTCGGCGGCCGCGAAATGCGCCGGCCCGATCACTTCCGGCTCGTGAAGCGCGGAGCGGCGTGCGTACTGATTCACGTCGAAACCAGCCGGTCGTGGACGCTGGCGTCGGCGGCCTGTTCGTCGCGCTGACCCCGCTGCCAGCTCGGTCTCAACTGCGTCGGCCAGTGGTGGTTGGTGGTGAAACGGCTGCTGTCGGGTCGGCCCGTTGGCCTCACACCCGCTTCCGCATCAGCGCCTGCACGGCCCGGTGGGGCGAGCGGGTGCCCTCGACATCCACGGTGGCAAGCTCCAGGACCTCGAACAGCGGCTCGAAGAGAGCGCGAATCTCCTGCTCGGACGACAGGTATAGCTGCGTACCCAGCCGAGGCTGTCGGTACTTCCCCTCACCAGCGATCCCGCGGTCCTCCTCGCTGAAGCACACGGAGAGATACCGCGCGCCGGTACGAAGCATGCGATGCACGTTGGCGGCGTACCGCGGGCGGTCGGCCGGGAACACGTGGTGCAGCACGAGCCAGTCGTACGCGAACTCGAAGCATGCGTCGTACAGCGTGCCGGGCTCGAGCAGATCGACGACGGCGAAGCGGCACGCGGCGCCCTGCGAACGCGCCAGGTCCCGAGCGCGGGTCACCGCGGCGGCCGACAGCTCCAGGCCGGTGACGTCGAAGCCCTGGAGCGCAAGCCACACCGCATGGGTGCCGGCTCCGCAGCCGAGATCGACCGCCCGGCAGGGGGCGACGCGCCCCGACTCGACCAGTTCCACCAGCGCAGGCGGCGGAGCGGCCATGTGCCAGGGAATCTCCTCCGCCGGCAACTCGCTGTAAATCCGGTCCATCTGTCCGCGAACGTCCATCGTTCACCCCGTGCCGAACCAGTTACCCGCCTGACGTGCCTGCCGGCTCACGGCTGGCCTGCAGGACGGTTGCCCGCGCCAGCGCAAACGGGATCAACACCCACGTGAGGTCGTAGTCACTCGGACCCGGGGAACACCACGCCGGGCGCCACGAGATACACCGCCGTCGGGATCAGGGGCGCAAGGCCCAGCACGAGGCACACGACGAGGGCGTTCATCCCCGAGGCCGCACGCGCGGCCGCTGTGGCGCGCACGCAACTGCGGACGAGGACGACGACCGCCAGCAGGAAGTCGCTGAGGACCAGGACGATCGCCACGGTGGTGGCGAGCGCGACGCCGCCGCCGGGCTCGCCGCGTTGCAGGAGCGTGGTCCCCATGTGGCCGGCCGCAGCCAGCGCCGGCGGAACGTAGAGCGCCGGCAGCGTGAACGTCCGGCCGAGGATCCGCTGTTCCTCCGGGAACACCAGCGTGAAGTGCAGCAGCGCCGCGAAGCCGAACACACCTGCCGCGATCAGGGAGGACTCCTGCAGCGCAGCGGCGAACCGGGATGACACGTACGGCTGTTCGGTGAACAGCGCGCCGAGCCCGACGCCCGCCAGCGCCAGCAGCCGGCTCGCACGGCGCGGCGCGCGGAGGTACGCCCACACGCCAAAGATCACGAAGCTGAGCCCGGTGAGGGCGGAGGCCAGGTACGCCACGACGCCCAGCGGGGGCAGGCCGGCGAGGACCACCTGCGCCTCCACGCTGGAGCCACCGCGGTCGATCGTGATCGCCTGGCGTTGTCCCGGGCGTGGCCGCGGCCGGGCCGAGAGCGCCTTCGCGTCGCCGGCATCGATGCCGTCGATACGGACGATGCGGTCTCCCACGGTGATGCCCGCGCGGTCGGCCGGTCCGCCCGGTGTGACGGCGACGATCACGCCGTCGTCAGCGGTTCGGAACCCGCGGTACACCTGCTCGCGCACCTGCAGGGCCCCGAGGACGTGGAGCAGCGCGACCGCGACCGCTGCCGCGACGACGACCCACCGCAAGGGCTCAGCGCGGGACCCGTTCGTGGACATGCTTCCTCCGCCGCGCCGCCGCTACTTCGTGAGTCCCCTGATCTGCGCTGGAGTGAGGGCGAGCGTCGGTGCGAAGGCGTCGGACCGGATGTACTCGAGGAGGCTCGCGAGGAACTGCCGCGCGACGATGTGCTCGTCGAGACCGCGCTCGAGATCGACGCTCGTCACGAGCAGGCGGCCCCCGTTGACGCGCGCCTCGAAGGCGAGCGCGAGCCTGCGCGCGGTGAACCAGTCGTCGATCACCTGGACGATGGGCTTCAGGTCGGCGGGCAGATCGTCGAGGATCATCGCCCCGGCGCGCGTGACGAGGTACCACCACTGCCAGTTGCTGTGGAACTCGGTGGGGAAGGCCCTGAACGCGGGGTGCGCAGGGTCCAGCAGCACGCCCAGCGTCGTCGGCGCCTGACGCCCGGTCCAGGCCGTGTTCCAGAAGATGCTCGAGAACCCCAGCTTCACGGGCCGCGCCTCGTCGTTGCACACGAGGTCCGGAGGGATCGCGAGCAGCACGCGCCCGCCCGACGACAGCCGCTGTAGCGCCGCATCGTCGAGGCGCGAGGTGACGAGGACGCCGCGGGCCGAGGTGTCGACGCGCGGAGGATAGACCCAGACGTCCCAGTCGTTCTCGCCGCCGGGGACGGACACGACCAGGGAATAACGCCGCGGCGCAGGGACCCTCGCGAGTGGAATCCGCAGGCGCCCGAGCGGCGTGCCGTTGCCGACGGGAATGGCCGCCTCCGGCAGCACGCCCTCGGCGACGACGCGGCCGGCCTCGCCCACAAGGCGCCAGCGGGCCGCCGCGCGCTCGATAGGCATCGGGCCGAAGTGCGCCACCTCGATGTCGGCGGAGAGGACCTCCGCCGTCGTGAAGACGCGGCGCTCGAGCCGAGCGAGCGGCACTGTCGTGCCGGCGAATCGCCGATAGGCCTCGGGCGTGACGTAGCCCTTCGAGTCCCAGAACGGATCCAGCACCCCGACCAGCGCCGTGCCCTGGCCGGGGAAATCGTGCAGGTCGAGCAGTTCGAAGCCCGCCATGCCCGGCGTGCGGAGTGCGGATTCGATATCCTCCTTGTAGCAAAGCGTCTGCAGTTTGCCCGAAGCCAGCAGGAAGTCGGCAGCCTGGCTCTCCAGGTGATGCGCACGCAATCGCTCGGCGACGATCTCGAAATTCTTCGCCTTGAGATAGCCGGTGTATTTCGGGATCTCGGCGAGGTTCGGGTACACGCACCACTGGCCGATCTCGTGGCTCACCACCGGCACGGGCCTGGCCGCGACGTAGTCGCGATAGTCGGTCGTGGTCTCGGGCGGCTTCGCGTTGATGCGGGAGGCGAGTCCGGCGCCCCAGGCCTGCACACGCGGGTCCGGCGATACGTGGAACTGATTCTCGGGGATCTCCGGCCAGCCCGCCGCACTCGTATAGAGCCGGCGGGGATCGCGAGCCCGGCTCGCGGAGACCCACTCGGCCAGATACGGCGCGCTGCGGCCGCCCGGCTCGTTGCCCTGCGACATGAGCACGAAGGAGGGGTGATTGCCGTAGGCGCGGAGGATGCGATCGGTTTCGCGGCGCACCCAATCGTCGACGGGGAGGCCGGCGCCGAGCACGGTGGACTGGTTCGCCCACGATGCGGCCTCGACGTAATAGTAGAAGCCGAGGCGATCGGCCGCCTCGAAGGCCGCCTCGGGCGGGCACCACGAATGGAACCGGATGTGGTTCAGGCCATGGGCCTTCGCGATGCGGATGATCCGCTCCCACGAGGCGACGTCGGTCGGCGGGTGCCCCGTCTTTGGGAAAATAGCGCACTCGAGCGTGCCGCGCAGAAACGTGCGTCGACGGTTGACCGTGAACTGCGTGCCGTCCACGCCGATGTCGCGCAGGCCGAACGTCACCGTCTTCGCCGATCCAGGATCGGCGAGCGAGGCCGTCAGCGTGTACAGCGCGGGCGCGAACTCGTCCCATGTGGCCGCATCGGCTCCCAGCGCGTAACGCGCCTCGAAGGGGCCGCCGCCCGCGGTCCACGACACCAGCACCTGCATCGGCTCAGGGGCACCGGCCGTGTCCGCGCCGGCGCGCGTGGCCGCGAGCCGGAGCTGTCCGGTCCCGGTGTGGCCGGTCGCGTTGCCGATCCGCCCGGCGATGCGCACCGCCCTGGCGGCGACGTCCGGAAACACCTGCAGGTCGTCTACCCACACCGGCGCCGTGGCCTCGAGTGTCATCCGCCCGACTATTCCGTTCCAGTTGCCCTGCGTGTGGTCGCTGATGCTGTGCGAGTTCACGCCGATGTCGACCACGAGCCCGTTGTCGACGCGGATCGTGAGCACGTGGCGGCCGGGCGTCAACGACACGCCGAGGTCGTACTCGTGCGGCGTCGACAGGCTGTCGTTGGATCCGACGACGGTGTTGTCCAGGGCGACCAGCGTCTGCCAGTGCGGCCGCTCGAGCCGCAGCACCACGCGGCGGCCCTGCCAGCCGGCCGGGATGTCGGCGTCCGTCTGGTACCACGCCGCGCCGGCATAGTAACGCTCGGGCTGCAGCCAGAACGGCACCTTGATGCGGCCCGGCTGCCGGTACGCGTCGTACTCCGGCGCCGTGAAGAACGATCGGTCGACGATCTGCCCAATCCAGGGCGTGTCGAGCGTGATGGGATCGCCGATCCCCTGTCCCGGGAGGGTGCCGGGCAGGGTGGCCGAGCCGGCGAGCCGGCGTCGCCACCAGGACTCCTCGATACCCTTGCGATCGCGATCGAGAGCGAACCGCCAAGTGCCGTTCAGGGTGATCGCCTTGTCGGCGGCGGCGATCACCGACGGGCGGCCGGCACCAGGCGCGGCCAGTGCCAGGGTCGCGCACGCGAGGAGCAGAGCGAGTCGTGACAGGCGCATGGCTCCCTGCGGGGAAGGAAGGCGATGACGGCGCGCGTGAACGGCGGCGATTGTAGCACCGCTCGCGGCCGCGCGCGCTCCGCGCGGTGCGCGGAGGCGACGTTCATGATGCTGCTCGTCGTCGGTCAGCTACCTGGTCAGGCTGCGCGGCGACGGGTGGGTTTTCTAGCGCGGCGGGTCGCTGGCCTTGAACTTCGATTCCGCGATCCTGGGGTTCAGCTTGATCTTGCGGAGCCGCAGGTCTTCGAGCACCTGGCCTTCGACGCGCTCGACGAAGCGGTGAGGCCAGTTCAGGCCGTCCGCCACCTTGAACTCGGTCAGCGACAGCGCATGCTCGACGAACGGCAGGCCGGCGGCTGGATCCCCCGCCGGGAGGTCATCGACCAGGACCGTGCCCGGCGCGACTGACGGGTCGGCTTTCGCGGGCGGCAGCGGGACAACCGGCATTGCGGCGGCACGAGGCGTTCCCGCTCCTGCCGCGCCGCCGACGGGCACAGCGACGACGGCCGACTGCTGCACCGCCACGACCTCGGACCGGCGTGCCACCACGACCGGTTTCTCCTTCCACGTGAGCATGACCGGCAGGTGCGACGTCGAATCGACGAGCAGGCGGATGACCGCGCCGTCCGGTCCCCTGGCATCCACCGCATCGGCCGTTCGACCGTTCGGCAGGGAGACCGGCCCCGCCGACGAGAACTCCAGCGGGTAGCCCGAGTGCGACGCGGCGAACAGCACGAGTGCCAGGCGTGCAAGCGCCGCCTTCTGCGCCGTCACCGCGGCGCGCTCTCGGGCCGCGCGCTCCTCGTCGGTTGGGGCCGGGCCGAACCGCAGGAAGAGCGGCGGCGCCGGGAGATCTCCGCTTGAGGTCGTCTCCCGGATGAGGCGCGTCCCGGTGAAGCCGTCGCGGGTGGTGAGGATCATCCGGATGTCGCCGGGCCCGCCGAACACGGCGTTGTAGGAGACGGTCCGGACGAACCGGTCAGGCAGTTGGCATGCGATCTCGACCGACTGTTCGGCTACGTGCCGACCAAGGTTGCGCGCGGCGCTGCCGGTGACGACGAAAGAGGCCACGCTCGACAGCGCGGCCTCGCCGCCCATGGCCTGGCGCGCCGCCGACAGCACCTGCTGCGGGTCCGTATGTGCCGCCATCGCAGCCGGCGGAGCCGGCCGGTCCGGCATCGAGCCCTGCTGCGGTGCGGCCGACGATGACGCGGGCGAACTGGCGGCGAGCACGTGGAGGACGGCGAGGGTTCGAACGACGCGCCTCATGAATCCTCTTGCCCGGCGGGGGGATGCACCCTCCGGGCTCCCGGGCATTGTACTCCTGGCCGAATATTGAGGGATGCGTGCCCGGAGCGGGAGTCGTGTCACGCATGTCTCGCAGAAAGCGGAGGCCTGGGCCACGGCGCCGGGCTGGAGTAAGGTAGGGCAATGAGCAAGTCACGCAAGCCCGTGCGCCGAGCGAAACCGGCCCCTGTCGAACGCCGGAGGTTCCTTCCGCTTCTGGCGGGAGTGGCCCTCGCCATCGGCCTCGTGGCCGCCGGCCTCTGGTGGTGGAACCAGTCCCGCGAGGGCGATGCGCTGGTGTCGTACCAGAAGGTGCAGGGACGCTGGCAGCGGGCCGACGGGGGCTACATCATCGACATCCGCAAGGTCGAGGCCGACGGCACACTGACCGTCGCGTACCTCAATCCCCGGCCGATCAACGTCGCGAAGGCCGAGGCCTCGAGGGCGGGAGACGCCCTGACGGTCTTCATCGAGCTACGCGACGTGAACTACCCCGGTTCGGTCTACCAGCTGACGTACGACCCGGCAGCGGACGGCCTGCGGGGGACCTACTTCCAGGCCGCGCTCCGCGAAACGTACGACGTGGTATTTACGAGGCTGAAGCCGTAGGCGCCGGCGCGATCCGCGACCGGCTGGCTGCCTCACCAGGACGCCTCACCGCTCGCCAGCGGCCTGATCTCCGCATTGAAAGCCGAGACGAGCGCCTGACGTCTCCCCCGAAAACGACGACAGGTCCACCCTAGAGTAGGCTGACCGCTTCACGGGGTCCCAAACAAGCGCGGGAGGGACCGATGAAGCGTTCGAAGTGCAGTGAGCGCCAGTTTCTCGACATCCTGAAAGAGGCCGACGCCGGGGTGCCCGTGGCGGACCTGCTGAGGACACACGGGCTCAGCAAGGCGACGTTGTTCACGTGGCGGAGCCAGTACGCCGGCGTGACGGCTCAGGCGCACACGACGAGGGCCACCGCGATGTGGTGGCCCTCGAGGTCCTACGCGCGTCAGGAAACGACTACGTGCGCTTCCGCCACGCCAGACCGGCAAGGCCGAGTCCGAGGAGGAGCAGCGACGAACCCGGGTCGGGGACGGTGCAGCACGGCCCCCCGGCGATCCCAAACTCGCCGAAGGCGAAGTCAACGTCCGAGGAGATGGTGATAGAAGTGAGGCCCGCCGCATCGTAGATGCCCCAGCCATACGCGCCGCCGGAGCCGTCGACGAGCGCCGCCGAGCTCACACCACCCGACGACACGATGATCGTGAAGAGCGCGAAGGGGTTCGGCTCGGCATAGAAATGGAACGCCGCGGTGTCAGCAGGCATCGTCAGCGTCATCGACGTCGCGCCCAGGGTGTAATAGACGTCGCCCGTGTAGCCGTGGCTCCACGTGGCCCAACCCAGACCGATCTGCCGGTGATCGGCATCACCCGCGAACCCCACCGTGCCACCGAGCGGCGACGCCACGCCCGACACCACGTCGAAGAGGGGCCTGCCGTCGAGCGGAAACGCCGTCATGGTGTACCCGCCGATGACGGCCGGCGGGGCGGCGGTGAAGAGGTCGATAATGACCGGCGAGGCCTGCGCCGGCGGTGCGGCCCACACCGACACGAGGAGAATGAGGACAGCCAGAGAAAGGCGACGCATTCAGCAACCCTCCTTCAGACCCAAAGTCCGCGAGTCGTGAGAGCAAGAACCATACCCGGTGCCGTCCTTCCGGACGTCTATGGAAGCACAAGCCTCATTCTCAGAAACACTAAGCCCTCCGAGAGGCGCCGCTCGTCGCCCTCCTCCGTAGAGAGGGAAGTCACCGGTCTTGTAAAAAATCCCGACGGTTGCGCGTTCCACGCATCGTGATTAGGCCGTCCAAGCCAGCATCATCGCCTGTTCCACGGCACCGTGATCGGAGCGCAGGGCGTCCAGTCGCTGAGCGGGACGTCCCCGATGGGAACCGCCCGCGAGGGGACTCGTCCGATCCGCACGGATACCCGTTAACACTACTTTGTCATCTTCGTAGGGGCGGATTGCGCTGAAAACTGAGCGCGAGGTTGAAGAGTTGACGGTTGCCCGCAAAGTACTGCAGCGCGACGATTTCCCGCATCCACGCTCGCACGGCGGGCAGGGTCGGACGCGGCGCGTCCGTCGATCGACGCCGTTCCAATTGCAGGAAGGTGAACGCGGCCGCGGTCAGCACGGTGTGGTGGGCCCAGCCAGGGTAGGTGCGGCCCTCGAAGTGATCCAGCCCCAGTTCGTCCTTCAGTTCCCGATATTGCTGCTCGATCGGCCAGCGGCTGCGCGCCAGGCGCACCAACTGCCTCAGCGACGCGGTTGCGTCCAGGTTCAGCACGTAGTACCTGCGCGTGTCGTCGGCGAGCGACCGCTCGAAGAGCACCCACCGGTCGCCGCGCCCGTGACGCAGCCGGACCCGCCGGGCGACGAAGCGCGCGGCCAGCGGGCCCTTTGTGCCCTGCGCCCAGGTGACGCGGCGCCAGGCCTGCCGCGGCAGCGCGCGGCCCAGCGCCTCCAGACTGCAGGACGTCGACGCCCCCGGCGTCCACGCGTGCAGCAACCCACGCACGGCGACCGCATAGCGCAGGCCCAGCCGCTCCAGCTCGGTGCGAAACGCGGTCGTCGTCCCATAATCGGCGTCGGCCACGACGGCCTCGATCGTGAAGCCTGCCTTCAAGAGTGTGCGGATGTGCGCCAGGCCGATGCGCCATTTCTCGCGGAAGCGGACCGTGGTCGGCACGCGCGCCCGGTCGCGCCGCTCGGGGTCGCCCGCCCACTCCGCCGGCAGATACAGTTCGCAACTGGTCGGCCACACCAGTGTCGGCCCAATCAACGCGGTCGACACGCCGACCTGACAGTTGCCCGTCTTGCCCAGCGCCCCGCAGTACTGCCGCTTGACGCCGACCGACTGCGTGCCCTGCTTGGGAAACCCGGTATCGTCGAGCGCCAGGATGCCGCTGCGGTCTGGAATCAGGGCGTGCAGGCGCGCCCAGACCGGCGCCACCGCCCAGGGCGAGTGGGTGATGAAGTGTTGCAGGGCCTGGTAGGAGCCCGCATCGCTCAAGCGCCCATGCATCGCCTGCATGGACTTGCGCGCGCTGTCGTTGACCAAGCCCGCCAGGTAGCGACTCGCGGCGTCGCGCTGCACATCGCGCCCGAAGCAGGACGCGAGTTGATCGGCAAACGCACCGAAGCGTTGCAGCACCGCGCGGGCGTCGGCTTCCGTCACGCACGCAATCGTAAAGAATCCGGATCATTTGTACAAGTACGAAATGTTGGATCGCGTTGTACGAAAGATTGAATCTGACAAAGTAGTGTTAAGCAGCGGCGTGACGGCTCAGGCGTACATGACGAGGGCCACCGCGATGGTGGCCCTCAGGGGCATACGCTCGTCAGGCGACGACTACGCGCGTTTCCGCCACGCCAGACCGGCAAGGCCGAGTCCGAGGAGCAGCAGCGAGGAACCCGGGTCGGGGACCCTGCAGCACGGCCTGGCGATCCCGAACTCGCCGAAGGCGAAGTCAATGTCCGCGGAGATGGTGATAGAAGTGATGCCCGCCGCATCGTAAACGCCCCAGCCATACGCGCCGCTGGAGCCGTCCACCTGCGCCGAGGAACTCACACCACCCGACGTCACAGTGATCGTGAAGAGCGAGAAGGGGTTCGGCTCGGCATAGAACCGGAACGCCGCCGTGTCAGCAGGCATCGTCAGCGTCATCGACGTCGCGCCCAGGGTGTAGTAGACGTCGCCCGTGTAGCCGTGGCTCCACGTGGCCCAACCCAGACCGATCTGCCGGTGATCGGCTGAGGGCGTGAACCCCACCGTGCCACCGAGCGGCGACGCCACGCCCGTCACCACGTCGAAGAGGGGCCTGCCGTCGAGCGGAAACGCCGTCATGGTGTACCCGCCGATGACGGCCGGCGGGGCGGCGGTGCCAAGATCCACGATGATCGGTGCGGCCTGCGCCATCGTGGCGGCAAGGAGCACACACGCGAAGGTAAACAGCAACTTCTTCATCGGCCCACTCCTCCTGTCTGGGGTCGCCTGCGCCTCTCGGTCAAGCGACAGTCTCGACATCTTGCCCACACTCCTTTGCAGCGATGACACCAAGACCCGACCACGTCGCCTTTGCGCTGGGCGCCCGGATGCCTTGCCGACCAAGCCATCGATTGTCAGTCGTGTGAGTCACCATCCCCCATGCGTGCCAGGAGGGGGACTCGAAGCGCGCGGAGCCCGCGAACGCCCGTCTGCTACGTAATCCGACGTCCCTACCGGCATCTCCGCCCCGATTCGCCGCCCTTGCGGGTGACGAGAACCCGGATTCGAGCGGTCTCGCTCGCATTCCGCTGCTGCCGGTTGACGCCATGGCGCTGAGAGCGAGCATGAGCGGGGCCCGCGTCGACGTGACGTCGGTCTCGGACGGCCTGGAGCCCGGAACCGGAGGCCCAGCGTAGGCGAGGGGGGACTGCGGCCAGGTGCGATAAAACCGCGTGGACGGCGCACCATTGCGACACTTCCTTGGCGCCGGGCAGCCTGGGCGGAGATTGCCCGCCCATAATCTCTGCCCGCGGCAGGCGCCTGTCAAGGCTCGGCAGCACGATCCCGAAAAAAGGGCGCCGGGTGCCGGTCATGTCCACGCCAGTCGCCGACGCTCCCGCCAAACGCGGAGGACACGCCGCGCTTCTGACAAATGAGTCGCGCCGTACACGCCGCGGGCCACCGCGAGGGTGGCCCCCTGCCGTTCACGCACTTCGAGGTGTGGACTACTGCCGCCGCTTCCGCCACGCCCGCAAACCGATGAGCACGCCTACGAGCCCGATGCCCAGCAGAAGTAGCGAGGTGCCGCGGTCTGGCGTGTGATGAACGCGGACGTGATCGATCAACGCCCCGTAGCTCGAGCTGCTGTCTGACAGACTCGCAAAGCTCAGCGTCGAGGCAGCCCCCGTGGCGACAAACGAGAACCGGATGTGGTCCCAGAGCAGGCTGTCCTCGGCCTGCCCCGTCGAGTCGAACGTATAGTCCTGCGTGAAGCTCCCGACGCTGACGCGGAGGCTCTTGAGCATCGACCCGCCCACTGGGTTGGGGTTGCCTGACAGCTCGAAGAACACGGCGTAGGTGCGGCCAGCCTCGGTGTCGAAGGTCTGCTGGATGCCGCCGGGAGAGCGGCGGTCCAGGTCGATGCCGTGCTCACCCTCGAACACGTCCCACGGCACGCCGAGGTAGTCCACGCCGCCCCGCGTGACCACCCAGCCGGGGATCGCGTCCGAGCCGGCAGGAACATCAACGTCGTGCAGGCCGCCCATTGGGGGGCCAAGCTCGAAGTTGCCGTTGATCAGGATTGGGTCGGCGTGTGCGGCGACGGGGATCAGGGCCAGGACGGCCACGAGCATCAGGCTTCGGCGCATGGTACCCTCCGGTCTAGCCGAGGTGGGCGAGAGGGATTGGGGACAAGGCGGAGTCTACACCCGTTTCAGGTGGTGCCAGCGGTATGCGCGAAAGGTTCCTTGTGGGGACCGCGACAGGCTCGCCTGGGCAGGTGGGGCCGCAGATCGGGCCGAGACACGCGCCTCGGTGCTTCCACCGTGCTGCCACGGGCTTGGCATCGCACGATCTTGGCTGTCCTGCGAGAGCAGCGAAGATGTTGAATTGGCTTGGCTTACAACTATGGATCCGGCGGTCGGACTTGAACCGACGACCTGCTGATTACGAACCTCGGCGAACAACGAGCCAGCGCGCGTCAGGCCGCGTCAAGCCAAGGCGTATTCGTGCAGGACGAGTCCGAACGCCGACCCTTCGTTCAACTTCCGTCGCACAAACCGTCGCACACGGCGTCCGCGGGCCTCGCCCTTTCGATAGACGTCCGGAGCCCTGCGTGGCACGATAGTGATGGAGGCTAGGCCATGACGGTTCACCAGCGCGTCGAGATGCGGCCCGACGTCATGCTCGGGAAGCCGGTTATCCGCGGGACTCGAGTCACGGTTGAGCTGTTGCTCCGCAAGCTCGCTGAGGGCATCACGATCGAAGACCTGCTCGATGGCTATCCGAGGATTACCCGCGAGGATGTCCACGCCGCGATCCAGTTCGCAGCCGACACGCTCGCTCATGAGGAAGTCGTCTTTCGCCCCACTGGCACGGAACGCTAGAGGATCGACCAGTGCGATTCCTCGCCGATGAGAGCTGCGACTTCGCCGTGGTTCGGGCGCTGCGGGCCGCCGGTCACGACGTTGCGGCGATTGCGGAGGAGCAGCCGGGGCTGACAGACCGCGACGTGATCGCCCGAGCCGAGTCGGAGCGTCGGATTGTCCTGGCGGAGGACAAGGACTTCGGACAGCTCCTGTTCTCAGCCGGCGGGGGGGCTGTCGGGTGCGTCCTGCTGCGGTTTCCCGCCGGGGTCCGCGCCTCGCTCGGCGCCGATGTCGTGAAGCTGGTCGAGACCCTCGGTGATCGGTTGCTTCGCAGCTTTGTGACCGCCGAACCCGGCCGGACTCGGATTACCCGCCTGCCCGGATCAAGCTGAATGCCCTGTTATCCTGAGCGGCCTCGACCGGCGTGGCTCAACCGTATGGCATGTCGTGCGGTGTCCGTCAAGTTCCTAGAGATTCTGGAGCCGGCGGTCGGACTTGAACCGACGACCTGCTGATTACGAATCAGCTGCTCTACCAACTGAGCTACGCCGGCCGGCTGGTGGGTGCCCTGCGCGACGCATGTCGCGCAAGCCAAGACACTAGCCTATCACAACAAGGACGCGGGCACACAAACGCGCGCTGCGCCCCGGGCCTCATGACCCGAGGCTCCACAGGCCGCAGCGAGGCCCACGGGGGTTACTCGACCGGCGCGATCACCTCGAGGGTCGCCGCCGTCGCGTCCTTCACCGCCGTGAACGGAATGCTCCGATCGAACGTGGCCAACCGGCCGCCCAGCCTTTGTGCAAGGCCAAGCAAGTAGATGTCCGTCAGGTGACGGTGGCCGGCAATTCGCGACAGGTCGAAGAGCGAAGCGTCGAGGAGCGACACCTCGTCGGGCCAGAACACGTGTCCGCCGCTGCCACGGAACCGCCTCAAGCGCTCGACCAGATCGGCCGGACGGGTGACCGTGCCGCCGTACGCGGCGTTCGACAGCACGCGGATGAACCCGGCCTCGGTCAGGGGACACGTCGACCAGCCGTCTCGTCCCCGTTCGGCAAACCAGTCGTGGGCAATCTCGTGGTGGACGTGATCGGGGTCGAACAGGGCGACCAGTACGTTCACGTCGAGCAGCGCGGTGCGCCTCACGCCTCGTCCCTGAGTTCGTTGACCAGGCGCATCGTCGGCCGCGGGCTGCCAGCCGGCCGGCGGGGCAGGACCGGGACGCCATTCCTCATTCGATGCGTCGTGGCAGGCGTGAGGGCCCGCCGCGCCAGCTCGGATACGACCTGGCCAGCCGTCTTGCCGTGCGCGGCCGCCAGCTCCTTCGCGGCCTGCAAGACGTCGTCGTCAATATCGAGCGTCGTGCGCATAGGCGAATCATCACGCATCACGCATCAGATGTCAATGCTGGTCACGCCGGCGGGCGCGGGCGGTTTCTGCCATCACCGAGTGGGGCCGGCAGAGGAGGCGCACCGGCGCCACCTCGTCGAGTTGATGCGCGTCGGCCCCAGGATGCGTGCGGCAGAGGAGTGTGCAGGCGACTTCGGCGCGTGAACCCCGGGCCTGAAGCCCCGGGGCTCCAGCCGCAACGCTGCTAAGCGAGCTTCCAGCCGGGCGCGTGCGATCGCGTGAGGAACGGTTCCGCTTCGGGCGCGTTGGTGGCGCGCATGTTCACGTGGTCCCACTCGAGCTTCTTGCCGACGCGATACGCGACGTTGCCGAGGTGGTTGGCCTCGGTCAACCACCCGGAGTACGAGAACGGGCACGTGGTCGGGGAGCCTGTCTTGCAGGCGTCGATCCACTCCTGGTAGTGCCCGACCGACTTCGGGATCGACTCCGGCGGGCGCTGGAAGTCCTTGAACTTCTCCTCGGGCAGCAGGACGTGCGTGCCGTAGTCGGCGAGCAGCAGCCCACGGTCGCCGACGAACAGGACGGCGTTTGGCCACTGAGGAATGCCGCCCTGCTTCCAGATCTCAGGCCTGCTGGTGCCCTGGTACCACGTGATCACCAGCGCGGGCTGCTCGCCCATGGCCCTGTACCTGGTACCGCGCCTGCATCGACGCGGGCGCAATCTCTTTGTGAGGCGGCGGCCCGCTGGCCTCGATGGTGGCCGGCGCGCGCAGCTTCAGCGCCCAGAACGGCAGGTCGATCCTGTGACTCCCGAGGTCGCTCATCGTCCCGTTGCCGAAATCCCACCAGCGATACCACTTGGGCCCGGGCAGGTAAACGTTGCTGTACGGCCGCGCAGGCGCCGGGCCGAGCCACAGGTCCCACTCGACGCCGGCAGGGACGGGATCCACGGCCGCCGGGCGGTCCTGCACGAAGACGATGTCCTTGAACTCGGTGGCCTGGGCCTCGGTGGCGTGCCAGCCCCAGGCACGCGCCACCCAGACGTGGCACTCGCTGATCCTGCCGATGGCGCCCGACTGCACGAGCTCCACCACGCGGCGGTAGTTGTCGCTGGCGTGGACCTGCGTGCCCATCTGCGTGGCCACGCCGGCCCTGTCGGCGGCCTCGCGGATGAGGCGCGTCTGCTGCACGTTGTAGGCAAGCGGCTTCTCGCAGTAGACGTGCTTTTTCAGCTGGAGCGCGGGCAGCGTGGCGAACGCGTGCGTGTGCTCGGTGGTGCTGACCAGCACGGCGTCGAACTCGTTCGGATGGTCGAAGAGGCGGCGGAAGTCGACCTCCTTGCGGGCGCCGGGATACAGGGCAGCCGCCTGGTCGAGCGCGTTCCGGTCCACGTCGCAGATGGCGGCGATGTGTTCGGCGGCCACACCCTTGAGGTTCGCGCGGCCGCGGCCGCCGACGCCGATCATGGCGATGCGGAGCTTGTCGCCCGACTGGGCGCGCAGGATGGCGGGTCCGGCGGCCCAGGCAGCGGCGGCGGCCGTGCCGGCCGACTTGATGAAGGTGCGGCGGGTGGGTCGATTGCTGCTGGCCATGGCGTGTAAGATACGGCTGCCGACTGTCGGGCGCAAGTCGGAATTCGGGGTTCGGGATTCGGGACTCGGGAGGTACGACCCCCAACGCCAACCAGCAACACTCAGGAGAGCCGCATGAAACGCATCACCATCGCCGCCTTCGCCGCGCTGCTGCTCTCGGTACCGCTGATAGCCCAGGGCCCGGGAGAATTCAAGCCGCTGTTCAACGGCAAGGACCTCGCGGGATGGACGGTCATCAATGGCGATCCGGGCACCTGGGCCTGGCGCGACGGCAAGGTGGTGACGACGGGCCTGCCGATCGGCGTGATGTGCTCGGACCGGATGTACGAGAACTTCGTGCTGCACGTCGAGTGGATGCACCTGGTGGCGGGCGGCAACTCGGGCTTCTTCATCTGGAGCAACGCCGACCCGAATCCGAAGTCGCGCCTTCCCGACGGCGTCGAGGTGCAGATGCTCGACCTCGAGTGGGTGAAGCTGAACACGCGCGACGGCAAGGAGCCGCCCATCGCGTACGTGCACGGCGAGCTGTTCGGCGTCAATGGCGTGAAGATCGCCGCCGACAACCCGCGCGGCGAGCGCAGCATGTCGTTCGAGAACCGCGTCGTCGGCAAGGGCCAGTGGAACACCTACGACGTGGTGGCCGTGGACGGCGTCGTCAAGCTCTCGGTGAACGGCAAGTTCGTGAACGGCATCAGCCAGTCGTCGCGGCGCAAGGGATACCTGTGCATGGAGGCGGAAGGATCCGAGATTCACTTCCGCAACGTGCGGCTGCTCGAACTGCCGCCGGGGATGGCGACGGCGGAGCAGACGGCGCCAGCCCGGTGACGCCCGCCGGATTCGATCGCGGGCGATAGTTCGGGACTCGGGGTTCGGGATTCGTGGTCGTCCCTACTGGCTACTGTCTACTGATTAGGTCCCGTGAACGCGAGGACAGCCATGGCACACACGCGGCGGGCATTTCTGCAAACGGCGGCGATGGCAATCGGGGCGGCCGGGACGGGCGCGGCCGACGCCGGGGACAGTCCCCGTTTCGCTGGCGACCGCACGAACCGGGGACAGTCCCCGGGACCGTCCCCGGTCCGGGTGCCCACGATGCGGTTCGGCGGCGCCGAGATCAGCCGCCTGATTGTCGGCTGCAACCCGTTCTACGGCTTCTCGCACTTCAACAGCACGCTGTCGCAGGTGATGAAGGAGTACTACAGCGCCGAGCGCGTGTGCGACGTGCTGCACCAGTGCGCGCGGTTCGGCATCAACGCGTACAACTACGTGGACCTCGGCCGCGCGGGCCAGGATCTCGATCGCTTCGAGGCCGAAGGCGGCCGCCTGCACCTCGTCGTCCAGGGCATCGGCGACCCGGTGGCGTTCTGCAAGGCGCGCAAGCCGCTCGCGATGTACCACCACGGCGGGCGCACGGACCGCGCCTGGATGGACGGGAAGATCGACACGGTGCGCGAGTGGTGCAGGCAGGTGCGCGATCTCGGCTGCCTGGTCGGCGTCGGAAGCCACAAGCCGGAGGTGCTGGCGCACGTCGAGAGCCAGGGTTGGGACGTGGACTTCTACGCGGGCTGCGTCTACAACATCACGCGCACCGAGGACGAATGGCGCAGGGTGCTCGGCGGCGAGCTGCTGGAGATGCCCTCCGAAATCTACCTGCAGAGCGACCCGCCGCGCATGTACGCGTTCATGCGGCAGACGCGGAAGCCCTGCTTCGCGTTCAAGGTCCTGGCCGCCGGGCGCATCAGCGAGCGGGCCGCCGACCAGGCGTTCACGACGGCCTTCGCGAGCATCAAGCCCACCGACGGCGTATTCGTGGGCGTGTTCCCGCGCGTGAAGGACGAAGTGCGCGAGAACGCCGAGCGGGTGTGCCGGATCCTGGGACGTGCCTAGCGGGCGCTGCGCCACACGTAGAGGTAGATGCCGGCGTTGACGGCGAGCGCGAACAGGCCGAGCGCGATCTGGACGTCACGGCGGAGGTCGGGCGGGTAGAGCACGGGCATCAGGTAGCGCTCGACGAAGTCGCCTGAGTAGGGGGCCTCACCAGCCAGCGCCCTCAGGCGGTGCTCGAGCGGCGTCAGCGGGCAGACGCGGCCGCTGAGCTCGACGTACACGCCCCACACCGCGGCCGGCAGGTGCAGGCCGCCCATCCACCGCCGCCAGAGCACGAGCATGCCGCCCAACACCACGAACACCACGAACGCCAGGTGCAGAACGACGACCGCGTCGGCGAGCAGCCCGTAGTGCATGCCACCGGATCCTGCCACAACTCCCGCGCCTCGGAGCATTCCACGACGGGTCGCGCCGCCGAGGTGTATACTCGGCCGCGGAGAGCGGCCGTGCCAGAGGCAGCGACACGCCCGGCGCCGTCCGACGGGCCTGACCGCGGCGCCGCCGTCGCCGCCGCTGTCGACGACATCGAATTCCAGTTCGCCAGCTACGTGCCCCGCCCCGAACGCGTGGCCGAGGCCTGCGCGGGCCTCCGGCTCCACGCGCCCGCGGCCGGCGGCAGCCCCGACTGGCTGGCCCGCCTGCTCCCGCTGCCCGCCCGGCGCACGGGGCCGGTGGTCCTGCCGCTCTTCGAGTGGATGGAAGAGCGGGCCGCGGCTGCGCCCGACGCGTGGCCATTCCTCGACGCGATGCTCGGCGCGCAGGACGAGGCCCTCCAGCGCCGCGCTGTCGCCTCGCTCGCGCGGGCGTTCGACGAGCGGCGCCTCACGCTGTCGCCGGCCATCATCGAGGCCCTCGCCGGACTGGTCGATTGGGAGGGCAGCGGCCTCGCCTCGGCGGAGTCGCTGCGGGCCATCGGCTCGATCCTGACCCGCGCGGCCACGGTCCCCGAACTGCTCGTCCAGCGCGTGAGTCAGCGGGTGCAGCGCCTCGCCGCGCGCGTGCTCGACCTCGACGGGACGCCGCCGCCCGACCCGGTGGCTCGCCGGGTGCTCGGCGAGGAAGCCGCCAGCGTGCTCGCGCCCTGCCTGATGTTCACGCGCGCATCGCACCTCGACCTCGCCACGCTGGCCCCCGCGGCGCGCAACCCGGCGGTGCTCGAGTCGTTCCGGCGTGCGACCGCCGTGCTCGGCGAGCGTGTGCTCGGCGACGCCGTGGCGGCGCTGGGCTGGCCGCGCGTGAACCTTGGCCTCGAGGCGCGCAAGGTGGTGGGTGTCAGCCTCGCGGACGGCTTTCCGTTCCTCCTCTCCGAGGACGAAGCGGCGCTGGTCGAGGCGCTGCCGGGCGCCCGGCGCGTCTTCGAGCGCCACCTCGTCGTGGCCACCGGCGGCGCCGACGCGGGCGCCGGGAGCGCGCGGCCTGCCTCGGGTCCGGCCGAACCCGACACGCTCGCCCGCTTCCGCGCCTACAACGTGGTTCACGCGGACCTGCTGAACGAGATTCTCGACGTCGCGCCCCTCACGCGCGCGCGCCTCGACGGGATCCTGTCCAAGACCGCCCGGCTCGTGGCCGACTTCCAGGCGCTGTTCGGAGGCTCTTCCGACCGCGCGGTGCGCGGCGAGGTCGAAGCCGTCGCGCGCGTCCACGACGGCCTGCGCGCGCGGACGCTGGACGCGCTCGGCCGCGCCGCCTCCGATCCGCTGCCGATGGACGTGTGCCGGCTCGTGCAGCCGTTCGAGGACCCGGCGGCGCCGGACCGGATCCGGACGCTGCACGGGCTGAAGCGCTATCTCCACCAGCGCGGCCTGACGCTGGCGTTCTCGCTCATTGGCGCCGGCCCGAAGACCACCCGGACCATCGACCTCGCGGTGGTGGGCGCGGGCCGGTCCGTCGACGTCGGCCGCCACATCGAGTTCATCGACCTGGAGGGAGCCGGCGACGGCGCCATCCCGCATCCCGTGCGCCTCGTGGCCGACGCCTTCGCCCGGCAGATGCTGCACGCGCAGCCGGTCCCCTCGCACGTGCGCGTGTTCTGTTACGGCACCGAGGTGCACTACTTCGCGCGGTTCCGCAACCACCCGGCGTTCATCCGCATCGACTACTCGCCGCCCCTGCGCGGCGGCATGATCGACCTGCAGTACCCTGGGCGTCAGCAACTACGAACTCGACGTTCACCCGCGCCTCTCGCTCGACGCCATCCGGCGATTCTTCCAGCACCTCGACTTCATCGTCACGGTTGACGCCACCAGCATCCACGCGCGTTACGACAAGGAGCGCGCGGTCACGCTCGAGCAGCTCCACGGACGAGCCGGCCTGCTGTTCCACCTGGTGCCGTACCTGATGGACCTGGACTGGACGATCGGGTCGCTTCAGTTGAGCGACGACGCGCGCGACCTCGTGGCGGAGGCCTGGGCGTCGTTCTTCGAGCGCTGGGGCGTGCTGCCGTACCGGCAGTTCATCACCCGCGATCGAACAGGCGTGCTGGCCGGCGTCGAGATGACGCCCGAGGGCGTGCGCGAGACGCGGTGGAACGGGCAGGCGCCGTACCGGGATCGCTTCACGATCGACGCGGCCGGCGAGGCGGCGGCTGACCTGCAGGCGCGCGTGACCGCGCTGGGCATCGAGCCGGCGTCGCCCGTCGTGCGCGACGACCTCCAGGGCCAGCGCGCCCTCGACGCCAAGGTGCTCGCGCCGATGCGCGCGGCTTTTTCGCGCGGTGAAGTCGTTCGGGCCGGGTCGGGCCTGCGCGGGCGCCCGTCATCCTGCTTCGTGCGCGTCCACGACGCGGAGCGGCTGGCCACCCTCCTCGAGGCCGGCGACGGGCCGCTGGCGGCGGCCGCGCACCTGGCGCAGGTGGTGCCCCTCATCGAGCGGCACGTGCGCTTCCACGCGAGCGGCAGCCTCAACGGCTTCCCCGTGGAGCACGCGCGCGTGCCGCTGGGCGACTCGATCATTACGCTCGGCGTGCTTCGCGATGCCATGGGCATGCCGAAACTGGCCTCCGCCACCGCCGACGAGGACCTGGTGGAGGCGCCGCGAGAGCCCGTGGGACGAGTGGGAGGAGAGCGAGGGACTCACGCCGGAGTCGGTGTTGCGCGTGCTCCGGCGGCACAACGTGCTCGGCGCCGCGCCCGAACCCCTGGCCATGGACGACGCGGCGCTGGCCGACGAACTGCTCCGGACGTTTCGCGTGCCGAGGCCCGGCGCCTCGCTCCTGCGCGTCGCCGGCGAGCGCGTAGCCGAAGGCGTGAGCGCCTCTCCGGGCCGGGCGGCCGGGATCGCGCGCTTCGGCGCGGGGCGACGCGATCCGCGCGACCTCCGGGGCGCGGTGCTCGTGGCGGCGGCCCTCGACCCGAACGACGCGCCGTGCCTGATGAGCGTGGCGGCCGTGGTGGCCACCGGCGGCGGCATCCTCAGCCACCTCGGCCTGCTCGCCGTGGAAGCCGGCACGCCCGCCATCATCGTCGACGGGCGCTGGGAGACGACGGCCCGCGGCGAGACGGTGCTGACCTTCACCACCGAGGAGTACGAGAGCCGCGAGCGGAACGTCGGCCCTTACCGGCTGGTGGAACGGCACCGCGTGCGCGAGATTGGCCACGAGATCCACGACGGTGACCTCGTGGTGGTGGACGCCGACCAGGGGACGCTCACGCTGCTCGGGCGCGACGCCACCACGCTGGCCCTGCACGAGGCGGTGCGTCAGCACGCGGCCTCGAGCGAGCGTTTGGAGCGCGCGGGCGACGACGACATGCTGGTGGCCCGCGGGCATCACCTCCGTACCCGGCACCAGCTGGAGAAGGCAGCTGCGCGCGTGTCGGCGCCGGCCGTCGTGCGCTTCGCGGTGGAAGAGATCCTGCTCGCGCCCGCGTGGTCGGCCAACGCCACCGCGCTGCGCGACGGCGTGGCCGTGCTGCGCCAGTTGGCCGGGCGCGAGGCGACGGCCGGTGCCGCGCGCGCCTCGATGCAGCACATCATGACGAGGATGGCCGGCCAGGTCAGGGACGCACGGGCGCAAGCTGCGCAGTTCATTCCACTCGCCGCCACGGCGCACGACGTGCTGGCACTGCGGCTCGCCGTGCTGCGGAAGCACGACGCCCTGACGCGAATCGCGATGGCCCTCGAAGACGGCGGCCTAGACGCGGGTGTCGTGTCGTCCGGCACCCAGCGCGATTTCGACGAGGCCGTCTGCAGGCGCCTGCTCGACCTGCGCGTGGCCCTGGCGCGCAGCCTGAAGGACGGGACCCGCCAGGGCGGCCGCAACGCGCGGCTTGCGCAACTGGAACGGATCGACGAGGTGCTGGGAATAGGGGGACCTTTAGACAGGCGAGAGGCGGCGGGCGAGAGGCGAGAGGCGGGAGGGCATGGCGCGTCCCTCTACGTGGTCACGGCGCAGGACCGCGGGATCGATCTCGAAGCCGTGGCGGGCGCGAAGGCGGCGAACCTGGCCGAAGCGGCGTGCGTGCTGGGCGAGCCGTGTGTGCCCGCCTGGTTCGCCGTCACCGACCGGGCATTCCAGGACGTGCTCGATGCCCCGGCCTCTGCCGCGCCCGGCGCATCCACGCTCCGGGCTGCCATCGAGGCCACCCTCGGCGATCGGTCGCTGAGCGATGCCGGCCGCTCTGCGGCCATCCGGCGGCTCTTCGAGGCCCAGACGCTTCCAGGCCCGATTGCGGAGGCGGTGGCGGCGGCCTGCCGCGCTCTGGGACCGGACGCCCACGTGGCGGTGCGGTCGTCGGCCGCCGGAGAGGATACCGAGGTCGCGTCGCGGGCCGGCCAGTTCGACACGTTCCTCTTCGTGAAGGGCGAGGCGTCCATCGTCGACCACCTGAAGCGGGCATGGAGCGGGCTCTGGAACGAGCGCGCCCTGGCGGAGGCCTCGCAGCCGGCGGCCGGCGCGGGCGTTCCGCGTTGCGGCATCGTCGTCCAGCGCATGGTGCGATCCCGCGTTTCGGGGGTCATGCAGACCGTGAACGCCGCCCGATCGCACCCGCTCGAGATCGTCATCAACGTCGGCCTGGGACTGGGCGAGGGCATCGTGTCTGGCGCGGTGGCGGCGGATCTCGTGACGGTGGCGAAGGGCGAGCCGGGGGATCCCGTGCTGCGCTTCCACTACCTGACGGCCGACAAGCGCCAGCGCGTGGTCTTCGACGAGCGCTACGGCCAGGGCACGATCCGCGCGGACACGCTCGCGCACCAGCGGCTGCGGCCTGCGCTCGAGTACCCGGAACTGGGCGAACTGGTCGACGCGGCGCTGCGGGTCGAGCGGGCCTACGGCCACCCCGTCGACATCGAGTTCGGCTTCGAGGACGCGCAACTCTACGTGCTGCAGGTGCGGCCCGTGCCCGCAAGCCTCGCGGTGTGGCACGAAACGCGCCAGCGTTTCCCGCTGGCGCCCGCGGCGGGTGAACAGGAGACGCAGCCATGATCCGGCGCGAAGAAGCGCTCGCCTATCACGAGTCAGGACGGCCGGGGAAGATCGAGGTCCGGCCGATCAAACGCTGCCTGACGGCGCGCGACATGCGGCTGGCGGCGCTGCCGGGCGCCGGGTTCCCGTGCGAGGCCATCCAGGCCGACCCGGAGGCCGTGTTCCGCTATACCGCCAAAGCCAATCTCGTCGGCATCGTCACCAACGGGTCGGCCGTGCCGGGGCTCGGCGACGTCGGCCCGCTCGTAGCGAAGCCGATGCTCGAGGGCGCGGCCGTGCTGTTCAAGCGCCTGGCCGACCTCGACGGGTTCGACCTGGAGCTCGACACGCGCGACCCGGACCGCTTCGTCGAGACGGTGCGGCTGCTCGAGCCCACCTTCGGCGGCGTGAACCTGAAGGACATCCGCGCGCCGGAAGGCCTCGACATCTTCAGCCGCCTCCGGAGCACGCTGCGGATTCCCGTGATGCACGAGAACTACCAGAGCCCGGCGGTGGTGGCCGCCGCGGCCCTGTTGAACGCCCTCGACCTCGCCGGCAAGGCGATCGGGGCCGCGCGCATCGTGGTCTGCGGCGCGGGCACGGTGGGCCTCGGGTGCGCCGAGATGTTCCTGCTCATCGGCGCCGCGCCGGCCAACCTCGTCGTCTACGACGTCGATGGCCTGCTGCACCCGGACCGCGTCGACCTCAACGTGCACCAGCGCCGGTTCGCGCAGTCGGGCGCTCCCTCGACGCTCGACGAGGGGCTGAAGGACGCGGACGTGTTCGTGGGCGCGTCCGCGCCCGGTGTCATCACGCCGGCCATGATCCGCACCATGGCGAGGTATCCGGTCGTGTTCGCGCTGGCGACGCCCGATCCGGAGATCGGCTACGAGGAAGCGCGGGCCAGCCGCCGCGACGTGATGGTGGCCACGGCGCTGACGCAGTTCCCGAACGCCATCGCCGATCACCTGAGCTATCCGTACATCTTCCGCGGCGCCCTCGACGCGCACGCCGAGCGCATCACCGACGGCATGCTCGTGGCGGCCGCCCGCGCGCTGGCCGATCTCGCGCGCGAAGACGTGGCCGACGAAGTGAGCCGCGCCTACAACTACGAGCGCATGAGCTTCGGGCCCGAGTACCTGCTGCCGAAGCCGATCGACCCGCGCATCCTGATCCGCGAGTCGGCGGCCGTGGCGCACCAGGCTGCCGCCGAGGGCGTCGCCCGCACCACGCTCGACGAGGCGGCCTACCAGGAGGGGCTCGCGATCCGGCTCGGCCCGGGGCGCGAAACGCTGCGCCGGCTGATGGTCAAGGCCCGGCAGCAGCCCCTGCGCATCGTGTTCTCGGAGGGCACGAACGAGACCATCCAGCGGGCCTCGGCGATCCTGGCCGAGGAGGGGATCGCGCAGCCGGTGCTGCTCGGCGAGGAGGCGCAGGTGCGCGAGGGCCTGGCCCGCCTCGGCGTCGACCCGACCGGGCTGACCATCGTCGATCCGGCCCGGCATCCGCGGCGCGAGGCATACGCGGCCCAGTACCTGGCGCTGCGCCAGCGGCGAGGCGTGATGCCGCCCACCGCCGCCCAACGCCTGCGGCGGCCGGAGTACTTCGGGGCGATGATGGTGCACGGCGGCGACGCCGACATGCTGATGTCGGGCGTCGACCAGCACTATGCCGACTCGCTGCGCGTGATGCTCGAGGCCATCGGCCCGGGCGAGGGCGTGCGCCGGGTGTCGAGCTACTACCTGGTCCTGCGCCCGCGCGAGGTGTACGCGCTCGCCGACTGCGCGGTCAACATCGACCCGGATGCCGAGAGCCTCGCCGAGACGGCCCTGCTCACCGCGCAGACCGTCCGAGTGATCGGGATCGAGCCGCGGGTGGCGATGCTCTCGTTCTCCAACTTCGGCGCGGTGGATCACCCGCTCGCGCGGAAGGTGCGGCAGGCCACCGCGCTGGTGAAGGCCGCGGCGCCGGGCCTGACCGTCGACGGCGAGATGCAGCTTGCCACGGCGGTCGACGGCGACATCCGCCGGCGGTTCTTCCGGTTTTCCGATCTCGAGAAGGACGCGAACGTGCTCGTCTTTCCCGACCTGCAGTCGGGCAACCTCGCCCTGCATCTGCTGCAGCACCTCGGCGAGGCCGTGGTGGTGGGGCCGGTGCTCACCGGCACGCGGCTGCCGGTGCAGCTCCTGCAGGTACGGGAGCGCGGTGCAGGAGGTCGTCAATCTCGCCGCCGTTGGCGTCGTGCAGGCAGTCGGGTTGCGGGCGATGACGGGCTGACCGTTCCACGCGAGATCGCGTAGACTGAGAAGCCCCGCCGTGAAGTCCCGCGGCACTGATCCGTCGACGCCATCGTG
>CAVOWJ010000002.1:0-804916 GCA_963700065.1 uncultured Acidobacteriota bacterium
ATGATGCCAGCCGGGCGGCCATCGTCGCCCCGCATCGCGGACACACGACGGCCCGTTCCTCAGTCGAGGGCGGCGGCATCGAGTCGGAGTGTTCTGCTGGTGGCATGCCGCTCCCGGGGCTCTCGAAACGTATCGGCACAACCTCTCCGGCCCGTGAGAGGATCAAGCGGAGAGATTCGCAACATCACTGTTGAATTTCACAAATCTCAAAAACACTCCAGAAACGCAGCCAGATCGCTGTCGAGAGGCCGTACGCGGCAATCACACCCGGTGAGATTATCTACGCCTCCAATCACGGCCCTCGACGGATTCGCGCGCACACGGTTCACCTATCATCCTTTATATCAATCGTTTACAGAAACGCAACCAGTGATGGCACGAGATGGCGCGGCCCTTGCTTTCTACCGGGGTGGACGAAAGGGGCATCTGCAATGTCTTGCCCGTATCTCAAAGAAGTCGTGATGCTCTACTGCCAGGCGTACCCCGTGAAGAAGCTGGTCCCGCTCGACCGCATCGCGAGCGCCGACCCCTGTCTGGGGCACGACTATGAGGCCTGCCCGCTCTTCAAGGACGTGCTGACCCGCATCCGGGCGCACAGCCAGCCGGCTGGAACGGCGGCGGCGGCAGCGGACACGTCGGCCCGAAGGGAGGTATTCCGATGATGCTCATCCCAACGCTCGCGCTCCTCGGGCTCTTGCTCGTAGGCGCCTCGTCGCTGGTGGCGGCATTCGGCCGCGCCTGAGACCACGGCACACTCCAGACGGAGTCACCGAGTATGAAGCTGAATCGACGGACATTCTTCAAGCTGGCGGGGACGGCGGGGGCGGTGGCCCTCGCCCCCGCCAAGGCCGCCGCCACGACCGACGCGGCGGTGCTCGACGCCGGCCGCCGCGGGGTGCTGGTGGACACGACCAAGTGCATCGGCTGCCGGGCCTGCGAGGCGGCCTGCGCGGAAGCCAACACGCTGTCGGGCCAGGTCGCGCTCGATGACGCGGCGGCCTTCGCCACGCCGCGCAAGACCGACACCGCGTCGTTCACCGTCGTGAACAAGGCGGCCGTCGCGTCCCCGGCGCGCTTCGTCAAGCAGCAGTGCATGCACTGCGTCGAGCCCGCCTGCGCGTCGGCATGCCTGGCGCGGGCGCTCGACAAGACGCCCACCGGACCGGTGGTCTACCACAAGGATCGCTGCCTGGGCTGCCGCTACTGCATGGTCGCGTGCCCGTTCGACGTGCCCAAGTACCAGTACCAGAAGGCGCTGCCGTACGTGAAGAAGTGCACCTTCTGCGCCGAGCGCCAGGCCAGGGGAGACGCGCCGGCCTGTACGTCGGTGTGCCCGAGCGGCGCCCTGACATTCGGTTCGCGCAATGCCCTGCTCGACACCGCGCGCGAACGGCTCTACGCCAAGAACAGCCCCTACGTGCGGCACATCTACGGCGAGAACGAGGTTGGCGGCACCAGCTGGCTGTACATCACCGATATCCCGCTCGAGAAGCTGGGCCTGCCCACCGAGGTCGGCACCTACGCGTACTCGTCGCTGACCCAGGCTTCCCTGGCCGCTGTCCCGTTCGTGCTCACCCTGTGGCCGCCGCTGCTGATGGGGATCTACTCCTTCAGCAAGCGCCGGAACGACGTCGGGGCGCACGGCACCGACCAGCGGGAGGAGGCCGACCATGTCTAGCCCGTCATCCGCGCCCGCGCTGTCCGTCCGTGGCTGGGCCAGCGAGAAGCTGTTCCTCGGCATGCCCTTCTGGGAGTACGTGAAGAGCCTCGCTACGCCGGGCAACTTCCTCGCAGGCCTCATCATGGCGGTCGGCGTGCCGCTCATCGTCTATCGGTTCATCTACGGGCTCGGCGCGTCGACCAACCTGTCACAAACCAACCCGTGGGGCATCTGGATCGGCTTCGACATGCTGAGCGGCGTCGCCCTGGCCGCGGGCGGCTACACGTTGGCGACATCGGTGTACATCTTCGGCCTCGAGAAATACCACCCGGTCGTCCGGCCGGCCGTCCTGACCGGCTTCCTCGGTTACCTCTTCGCGGTGCTCGGACTGGCGGCCGACCTCGGCCGGCCGTGGAACCTGCCGGTGCCAATCTTCTATTCGTTCGGCGGCCCGTCGGTGATGTTCGAGATCGCCTGGTGTGTGGTCCTCTACCTCACCGTGCTCGGCATGGAGTTCCTCCCTCCGGTGTTCGAGTGGCTCGGCTGGCCGAAGGCGCGCATGTGGGCGGTCCGCATGACGATCGGCCTCACAGTGTTCGGCGTCATGCTGTCGACGCTGCACCAGTCGTCGCTCGGCGGGCTCTTCCTGATGGCGCCCACGAAACTGCATCCACTGTGGTATTCGCCGTTCATTCCGGCCTACTTCTTCATCTCGAGCATCGCGGCGGGCCTCAGCATGGTGATCGTGGAAAGCGCACTCTCGCACCGCGCATTCCAGAGCCGCGCCGATCATCACGTGGACCTCGACGGCATCGCCCTTGGCCTCGCCCGCGGCGCGTCCATCGTGCTCTTCGCCTACTTCTTCGTGAAGCTCCAGGGTATCGCCGACGGCGGACGCTGGTCGCTCCTCACGACGGGCTACGGCTACTGGTTCCTGGTCGAGATGCTCGGCTTCATCCTGCTGCCGTCGATGCTGTTCGCCTACGGCGCCCGCCACGGGCACGCCGGGCTGGTGCGCTGGACGGCGGCCTGGACCGTGCTGGGCATCATCGTGAACCGCCTCAACGTGTCCGTGATCGCGATGAACTGGAACGTGCCCGATCGGTACTTCCCGAGCGTCATGGAAGTGATGGTCTCGATCACGCTGGTGACCATCGGGATCTCGACCTTCCGGTGGATCGTCAACCGCATGCCGGTGCTCAGGGAGCTGCCGGAGTATCGCGATTCCGACTCGCACTGACAGGAGCCTCGCATGATTCCGCACGACATCCTGACGCTGTATTCCGCGAAGATGCTCGAGTACGGCATCGCCGTCCTCTTCCTTCTCCTGTTCATCCCCTTCTGGCGCTACGTCCAGGGCCCGGCAAAGGCTCCGGCCCTCGCCGCGGCCGCGGACCGCGTGCCGGCTCCGCGGCTTGCCGAGTGGTTCCTCACTCCCGCGGACCGTCTGTTCCACCGCGGGCACGCCTGGCTCAAGGACGGCGCCGACGGGCTCGTCACGGTCGGCCTCGACGACTTCGCCGCGAAGCTGGTGGGGCCGCTGTCCCGCGTGTCGCTCCCGGCGGTCGGCGCCTCGATCGGCCAGGGCGAACACGGCTGGCGCCTGATGGCCAGCGATGGCCGGTCCGTGGACATGCTGTCGCCGGTTGACGGCACGGTGGTCGAGTTGAACGCCGCCGTGGCGGACGCGCCGGCTCTCGCCGAGCACGACCCCTACGGGGACGGCTGGCTGATGAAGGTCCGCCCGTCGAGGCTGCGCGCCAACCGGATCAACCTGATGGCGGGCCGGGCCGTCCATCGCTGGATGGAAGAGGCCGCTGCCGCCCTTCGCGGTCGTGTCGCGCCCGGACTCGGCGCGCTGGCCCAGGACGGCGGCACGCCCGTCGCCGGCATGGCCAGGGCGGTCGATCCCGAAGGCTGGGACCGCCTGGCGGCCGCGCTCCTGCTGACCGCCGAGGAGGACTCCGATGCGTAGCCCCATCCGGCATGCCGCGGCGGCCGCCGTGGCGCTCGCCGCGCTGGCGCTGGTGACGACGGTCGCGGCGCAATCGAAGCTGCCAAAGCTGCCGGGACCCTACGTGTTCGCGCAGACGGGGGACAGCCCGGGCAAGGTGACCTTCAACCACGCCTCGCACGTGGACGAATCGGCGCCGTCGTGCACGAGCTGCCACCCGAAAACGTTCAGCATCCTCAAGGCGGGCGCCACCGCCGACGGGAAGCCCATTACGCACGCGGCGATGGAAAAAGGACAGTCGTGCGGCGCGTGCCACAACGGCAAGAAGTCGTTCGGATTCGACGACTGCACCCTGTGTCACGCCGCCCAATAGGCGAGGTTTCAACACCTGCGCACAGCGGCTCGGCGCCGCCGCGAAAACGGGGTTCGAACCCACGAGTTGAAAGTCGAGGACACCATGGACCCTCTCTTCTCCGCACTTGAATCGGGAGCCGTGCTGGTCGCCGGCCTGGCCATCCGCGTCGGGCTGCTGCTGGTGGTGCTCACGGCGCTCTCGGTGCCGGTCTTCCTGTTCCTGACCGGCATGAAGGGCGTCGACGCGGTGCGCCGGCGGCTGCATGGCGTCATGCGGGTCGGCCACCTGTTCTGGAGCGACAACGTGTACTACGCCCCGAGCCATACCTGGGTGCGGCCCGCCGGCCGCCAGCGTGTCCAGGTCGGGCTCGACGACCTGGCGCAGCGGCTGTTCCAGGCGCCGATGGGTCTCAGGCTCGCGCCGGTCGGGACAGTCGTCCGCGCCGGCGACCCGGTCGGGGAGATCCGCACGGCCGGTCGGCGCGCCCAGATCGTGTCGCCTGTCTCCGGCAGGATCACTCGCGTCAACCAGGCCGTCAGCGAGGATCCCCTCAGTGCTCCACCGCGACCCGTACTCGCGGGGATGGCTGTTCGCGGTGGCGCCGGCGGACTCGGCGTACGAGAAGTTGCCGACGGGCGCGCACGCGAAGAACTGGCTGTGGGACGAAGAGCATCGCCTGTCGCGGTTCTTCGAGGCGAAGCTCGGCGCGGCGGCCGCCGACGGCGGCGAGTACGTGACGCACCCGCCCGAACTGCTCCAGAACGAGCAGTGGCAGGAGCTCACGCGCGAGTTCCTGCAGAACCGCTAGGCCGTCGGCTCGAACGTGGCCGTGAAGTGCCGCAGCGTCCTCGGCGCCGACACGATGCGGTAGCCGCGGAGGCTGTCCCGCGAGGCGGCCACCTCGATGACGGCTTCGGCCACGTAGTCGATGTGCGACTGCGTGTAGACGCGGCGGGGAATCGCCAGCCGCACGAGATCCATCGCTCCGGGCCGCTCGGTCCCGTCCGGGCGCAGGCCGAACATGACGGTGCCGATCTCCACGCCCCGGATGCCCGCTTCGACGTAGAGGCTGTTTGCCACGGCAATCCCCGGATACTCGAGCGGCGGGACGTGCGGCAGGAGCGCCCGCGCGTCGAGGTAGATTGCGTGCCCGCCCGGAGGGCGGATGATCGGCACCCCGGCCGCGATCAGTTTCTCACCGAGGTATTCGGTCGAGCGAATCCGGTACCGGAGGTAGTCCTCCTCGACCACTTCCTCGAGGCCCCTGGCGACGGCTTCGAGATCGTATCCGGCCAGCCCGCCATACGTCGGGAACCCCTCGGTGAGAATGAGCAGGTTGCGGGCGGCCTCGGCCCACTCCGGGTTGTTCATGGCCAGGAAGCCGCCGATGTTCGCCAGGCCGTCCTTCTTGGCCGACATCGTGCAGCCGTCGGCCAGCGCGAACATCTCCCGGGCAATCGCCTTGGGCGTGCGCCCGGCCTGCCCCGGCTCGCGGAGCTTGATGAACCAGGCGTTCTCCGCGAAGCGGCAGGCATCGAGGAAGAACGGCTTCCCGAACCGGTCGCAGAGCCGGCGGACGCCGCGCAGGTTCTCGAGCGACACCGGCTGCCCGCCGCCCGAGTTGTTCGTGACGGTTACCATCACCAGCGGCACGAGGGCCCCGCGCTCCTCGAGCAGGCGCTCGAGGGCGGCGAGATCGATGTTGCCCTTGAACGGGTGAATCACCTGGGGGACGGTGCCCTCGGGGATGACGAGGTCCAGGGCCTCGACGCCCTCGACCTCGATGTTCGCGCGCGTCGTGTCGAAGTGGTTGTTGTTGGGCACGATCTGACCGCGTGTCAGGACCGTGTGGAACAGGATGCGCTCGGCGGCCCGGCCCTGGTGCGTCGGGATGACGTGGGCGAACCCGGTCAGGTCCTTCACGACCGACTCGAACCGGTAGAACGACCGGCTGCCGGCGTAGGACTCGTCGGCCTGCATCACGGCGCTCCACTGCGCGGCGGACATGGCGCCGGTCCCCGAGTCGGTCAACAGGTCGATCAGGACGTCCTCGGCACGCAGGCGAAAGACGTTGTACCCGGCCGTGCGCAGCGCGGCCTCGCGCTCCTCCCGGCGGGTGAACCTGACGGACTCCACGGACTTGATGCGAAACGGCTCAATGATCGTGCGGAAATGCATGGATCGCCCCCCGGAGGGTCGTGTCACTCTAACATACGGCAGGGAGTGCGCCGCGGGCTGCGGAGTTCCCCGGGGACAGCGGCCGCAAGCGGCGGGTGTCACCTCGGAGCGGATCCCTGAATCCAGGCGTAGAGGAGCCTGACCATGCCCCTGTTCGAATACCAGTGCAGGACGTGCGGCCGCCGGTTCGAGGCGCTCGTCGTGAGCAGCCGGACGCCGTCCTGCCCGCAGTGCAAGAGCGAAGACCTGGAGAAGCAGCATTCGACGTTCGGGTGCGGCGGCCCGGGCCGCGCCGATGGGAACCGCTCCTACAGCGGTCCGTCGTGCTCGACCGGAGGCGGTTGAGGGATTTGACTGCGCCGGGCCGTGCGCCCGGGATCCTCGTGCTGCCGGCGACGCCGCGGGCCCGTTTCCCGCGGCGTTCGTGTTTCGTGACGGCACCGCTCGCCGCCCGTGTAGAATCGAGGAAACGAGGTCCAGACACCTGTATGAAACGAGCTGCCCTGCTGCTGGTCGTTCTCCTTGTCGCCGCCGGCCCGACTGCGGCGCCGATTCACAGCCAGTCGTCGTCGCCGGACGAGGCGCGCCTGCTCCGGTTCCCTGCGATCCACGGGACCCAGGTCGTCTTCACGTATGCGGGCGATCTGTACACCGTCCCGGTGGCGGGAGGCGTCGCGCGGCGCCTCACGAGCGATGCCGGCTTCGAGATGTTTGCCCGGTTCTCACCCGACGGGAAGTCGATCGCCTTCACCGGCCAGTATGACGGGAACACCGAGGTCTACCTCATGCCGGCCGACGGAGGCATTCCCAAGCGCCTCACCCACACCGCGACCCTGGGCCGCGACGATGTGTCGGATCGGATGGGCCCGAACAACATCGTCATCGGCTGGAAGAACGAGAAGCAGATCCTGTTCCGGTCGAGGCGGACCGAGTGGAACGACTTCCGCGGGCAGCTGTACCTCGCGTCGGTCGAGGGCGGGCCGATCGAGGAACTGCCCCTGCCGCGCGGCGGGTTCGGCAGCTTCTCCCCGGACGGCAGGCAGTTCGTCTACAACCGGGTCTTCCGGGAGTTCCGGACGTGGAAACGGTACCGGGGCGGACAGGCCGACGAAGTATGGCTGCACGACTTCACGACCAAGTCCACGACGAATCTGACGGTCAACCCTGCGCAGGACATCATCCCGATGTGGAGGGGGTCCCGCGTGTATTTCGCCTCGGACCGCGACGAACGCGGGCGCATGAACCTGTACAGCTACGACCTCGGCTCGAAGCAGACGAAGAAGCTGACCACGTTCACCGAGTTCGACGTGAAGTTCCCGTCGCTGGGTGATCGCGCGATCGTGTTCGAGAACGGCGGCTGGATCTACACGCTCGATCTGGCCTCCGAGCAGGTGGCGAAGATCCCGGTGCGCATCCGCGAGGACTTCGACAGCGGGCGCGGATCCATCGTGGACGTCAGCGGCAGCATCACGAACTACGAGATCGCGCCGGATGGCAGCCGGGCGCTGTTCGGCGCCCGGGGCGACGTGTTCACCGTGCCGGCCAAGTTCGGCCCCACCCGGAACCTGACCCGGACGCCCGGGGTGCACGAGCGCAATTCCAAGTGGTCGCCCGACGGGCGGTGGATCGCCTACATCTCGGACGCCACCGGCGAGGACGAAATCTGGATCGCGCCGCAGGACGGCCGTGGCGCGGCCGCCCAGGTCACGAAGGGCGGCAGCAACTACAAGTATCAGCCGGTCTGGTCCCCCGACGGCAGGAAGCTGATGTGGTCCGATCGCCAGCAGCGCCTGCACATCGTCGACATCGACACGAAGGCCGCGACGCAGATCGCCGAGGCGCAGGCCTTCGAGATCATCGACTACGCGTGGGCCCCGGACAGCCGCTGGGTCGCCTACGCGAAGCCCGAGGTCGAAGGTCCGCAGCGCATCTATCTCTACTCGCTCGAGACGAAGCAGACCATCCCGGCCACCGACGCCTGGTACAACTCCTCGGAGCCGGTCTTCAGCGCGGACGGCACACTCCTGTTCTTCGTCTCGGCGCGGAGCTTCAATCCCGACCTACGGGCAGACGGAGTTCCAGCACGTCTACACCGACATGTCGCGCATCTACTTCGTCACGCTCGCGAAGGACACGAAGAACCCCTTCGCGCCCAAGAGCGACGAGGTGAAGATCAAGGAGGAGACGAAGCCCGCGGCTGCCGACGTGACGGCGGCCCCGGCCGAACCGAAGGCCGCGGGCGAAGACGGCGAAGAAGCCGGACGCGGTGCCCGCGGTCAAGGTGGACGCCGACGGGCTCATCGCCCGCATCGGCGTCATTCCGACACCGCCGGCGAACTACACGTCGCTCACCTCGGTCGGCAGCCGCATCTACTACGGCCGGGCCGGCGCCCGCGAGGCGGCGGCCCTCTACGTGTACGATCTCGAGAAGCAGGCCGAGACGCAGATCGGGACCGGCACCGGCTACGAGATTTCCGCCGACGGCAAGAAGATGCTCATCGGCCAGCCCGGCAACCGGTACGCCATCATCGACACGCCGGCCGGCAAGGCTGAACCTCGCGACTTCCTCGACCTCGGCCGACATGAAGGTCGCCCTCGACCGCCACGCCGAGTGGCGGCAGATGTTCCACGAGTCGTGGCGGCAGATGCGCGACTTCTTCTACGCGCCCAACATGCACGGCGTGGACTGGCCCGCGATGCGCCGCACGTACGAGGTGCTCGTCCCGCACGTGAATCACCGTGCCGACCTGACCTACGTCATCGGCGAGATGATCGGCGAGCTCAACGCCGGCCACGCGTACGTCGGCGGCGGCGACCTGCCCCGCCTCGAGCGCACGCCGATGGGCTTGCTGGGAGCGCAGATCGCAGCGCGACCCCCAGTCGAAGCACTTCCGGATCACGAAGATTTTCAAGGGGCAGAACTGGGATCCGTCGCTGCGATCGCCGCTGACGGAGATCGGCGTCGAGGCCAGCGCCGGCGACTACATCCTGGAGATCGACGGCCGCTCCACGGCCGGCATGGCCGACATCTGGGACGCCCTGGCCGGCAAGGCCGGCAAGCAGGTCAGCCTCCGGCTGAACGCCACGCCGGCGGCGCAGGGCTCGCGGGAAACAGTCGTGGTCCCGGTCCAGGACGAGCGGGGCTTGTACTACTACGACTGGGTGCAGGGGAACATCGAGAAGGTCGCGCGCGCCAGCGGCGGCCGCGTCGGCTACATGCACATTCCCGACATGGGCGTGCCCGGGCTGAACGAGTTCGCCAAGTACTTCTACCCGCAGACCGACAAGGACGCGATGATCGTCGACGTCCGGAGCAACGGCGGCGGCAACGTCTCGCCGATGATCATCGAGCGGCTGCGGCGGGAGCTCGTCCTTGTCGACATCGCGCGCAACGGGGCGCCGGGGACCAACCCCGGCGCGATGATCCTCGGCCCCAAGGTGCTGCTCGCCGACGAGTTCTCGGCCTCCGACGGGGACCTCGTGACGTACCGCTTCAAGACGTACAAGATGGGCCCGGTCATCGGCAAGCGCACCTGGGGCGGCGTCGTCGGGATCCGGGGCGCGCTCCCGATGCTCGACGGCGGCGTCCTCAACCGGCCCGAGTTCTCCCGGTACGACAGGGCGGGCAAGAGCTGGGCGATCGAGGGAGTCGGCGTCGAGCCGGACATCTTCGTCGACAACGATCCGGCCAGGGAGTACGCCGGCGAGGACCAGCAGCTCGACAAGGCGATCGAGGTCATCCTCGACCTGCTCAAGAAGAACCCGGCCACGCTGCCGGCGCCGCCGCCGCTGCCGATCAAGCGGTGAACTCCGGGTGGAACGCCCCCGTGGCGCAGGAGGCCGGCGCGGTGGCTCGCGCCTCTGGAGTGCGATCGGCCTCGCCGCGTCCGCCGGCGCCTCGTTTCGAGACAGCGCGGCGCGCGTGCGCATGTCCACGGTCGTGGCACTCGCGCCGAGGCGGCCTGGCGCGGCTGTGTCTCGACTGTGGCACGAGCTTACACGCGCGCGCCCGCCAGCGTTCGAATCCCACAATATCTGTAGCGTGAAGCCCCTCGCGCCGCATTCCGCGTAGGCGCTCCGGCCCGCCCGTCGCCGCATGCCGGGCCGATTCTCTAGGGATCTCGCGCAGTGTCTCACTCCGCCCGTGCTGGCACGGCTCTTGAGACAGCCGTGGCTGAAGCTGAGGCGCACCTATGCTAAATCGGACAACGACACCTGCCTCCCTCGGACCGATGGCGCCGGCTGAGGCGGCCCGCCAGGGAAGCGCCGTGCGGGCACGGTTCCTGGCGCTGGTGCAGTCTCCCCTGCGCGCCGGGCTCCTCCGGTTCCTCGCCGCGCGCCCGTACGACACGTTCGATGTGGAGTCGCTCATGGAGACGTTCGGGCGCATCCGCCTCGACGTCACGAACTGCCTCACCGGGCTGGCGGCCGGCGGGGTGGTCAAGAGCGTCAGCGCCCACCCGGAGCTGTACCAGTTCTCCCGGCCCGCGAACCCCGAGCTCGCCAGGCTGCTGGAGGACTTCCTCGCCGACCGGCCCGGCGAGTCGGCCGAAGATCGGTCCCCTTCGATCCAGCGGTTCCGGGAGCTCATCGGGCGGGACGAGAAGATGATGGTGGTCTTCGAGGCGATTCGCACGGTCGCCAAGACCGACCTGTCCGTCCTGGTCATGGGTCCGACGGGGTCGGGCAAGGAAGTCGTCGCGCGAATGGTCCACGAGCTGAGCAGTCGCCGGAACGAGACGTTCCAGGCGGTGAACTGCGCGGCGCTTCCCGACTCGCTCTTCGAGTCCGAGGTCTTCGGCTACGAACGCGGCGCCTTCACCGGCGCCTACAATCGGAAGCCCGGCCGCATCGAGCTCGCCAACCACGGCACCCTCTTCCTCGACGAGGTCGGCGACTTGTCGCCGATGGCGCAGGCCAAACTCCTGCGCGTGACGGAGGAGCGGCGCGTGGAGCGCCTCGGCGGCCGCACCAGCCTGGAGGTCGACTTCCGCCTGATCTGCGCGACCAACCGCCCGCTGGAATCGCTCGTCGCCGACGGGTCGTTCCGGGAAGATCTCTACTACCGCCTCAACGCGTTCGCCATTCGGCTGCCGGCGCTGCGGGAGCGGCCCGTCGACATCCCGGTCCTGGCCGATCGTTTCCTCTCCCGGTATTGCGCGGCGCAGGGACTCCCGCTCGATGCACGCCGGTTCTCACCTGACGCGTTGGACCATCTCGTCTCCTACGGCTGGCCCGGGAACATCAGGGAGCTGGAGACCACGGTGTCGCGGGCGGCGCTCTCGGCCCGGGACGGGGTCGTCCGGCCTGGCGACCTCCAGTTCCTGCATCTGGCCCCCTCGGCCGGCGCGCCCGAACGCCCGGTGCTCGTGCCGCTGCGCGACGTGGAGCGGGATCACATCCACAGGGTGCTCGACAGCCTGAAGTGGAACAAGAAGCGGGCGGCCCAGGTGCTGCAGATCAGCCGCGAAACGCTCTACCGGAAGATCGCGGAGTTTGCGCTGGAGCAGGAGCCGCGCGCGTGAAAGAGGGTTACCGCCGCCGACCGGGCTCGCTGAAGGCCTACGTCGCGGCCGTCTTCGTGCTGGGTCTGCTCGCGTTCACCGACGCCCTGCAGTCGCTCACGCTGGCCGGGTTGCCCTCCACGTGGGTCATCCTGGCGATGCTCGCCGTCGGCTCGCAGTTCACGAAGCTCTCCTCCATCAAGGTCCCGGGAATCTCGGCGCACCTGTCGGTCTCGGAAATCCTGCTCTTCATGATCGTGCTGATGTACGGCGGCGCGCCGGCTGTCGTCACGGTGGCCGTCGATGGCCTGATCTTCTCGCTCAGGCAGGAGTTGAAGCGCAAGCGCGATTGCGACCTCCACTACGCGGCCTTCGACTTCGCCGAACCCTCGCTGTCCATGTGGGTCGCGTCCGAGGCTTTCGTCCTTCTGTCGGGCGTCGGCCCCTTGTGGATGTCCGACGCCACGCTCGCCGACATTGGGCTCCCCGCGCTCGCCATGAGCGTCATCTACTTCGTCATGAACAGCGGCCTGAGCGCGCTGGCCGAAGCCCTGGCCTCGCAGACGGCTGCGTGGCCGCTCTGGAGGACGCACTTCAAGGATCTCGGCGCCAACTACCTCAATAGCGCCTCAATCGCGGCGGTGCTGTCGCACCACATAGTGTCGGCAAGCCCGTCTGACATCTTCAAGGTCCTGGCGGTGATCGCACCGCTGGTGCTGACCTCGTTCTACGTGGTGGCGGTGGCGATGCGCAGCCTCGAGGAGAAGAACCGGCACGTCGCCGAGATGGAGCGGCTCAACCTGACGCTGGCCGAGGCCCTGGCGATGACCGCGGAGGCCAAGGACCGGAGCACGTCGCGGGGCCATATCCGCCGCGTCCGGGATCTCTCCATGCAGCTGGCGCGCGCCGCGGGCATCACCGACCCGCAGGGCCTGCAGGCGATCGAGTTCGCGGGCCTGCTCCACGACTACGGGAAGACCGCGATCCCCGACCACCTGCTGAACAAGCCGGGCCGGCTGACCGCGGGCGAGTACGAAGTCATGAAGACCCACGCCTCGGCCGGCGCGGACATGGTCGCCCGGATCGGCTTCAAGTTCCCCGTGGTCCCGATCATCCGCCATCACCACGAGAACTGGGACGGCAGCGGCTACCCCGACAACCTGCAGGGCGAGGCCATCCCGCTGGCGGCGCGCGTCCTTGCCGTCGTGGACTGCTACGACGCCCTTCGGGACCACCGGCCCTACCGACGGGCTCTCTCGCACGATCAAGCGATGGCGATCCTCCGCGATCGCAGCGGCAAGATGTACGACCCCGCCGTCGTCAGTACCTTCGAGTCGCTCGCGGGCCGGATCAGGGACGATTCCTGGGCGGACGCGACCGTGGCGCTGCCGGTTGTCGTCCCGGACCCGTCCGACGCGATACCCGATCCGGACAGGGACAACGTGCTGCCCCTCCCGATCGAACTGAGGCTGTCAGCCACGCGGACGCTGGTCCAGCTCCACCAGCAACTGGCGCTCCTCGACCCGCAGGCCGGCGTCGAGACCACGTGCGGGATTGTGGCCCAGCACCTGTTGCGACTCGCTCCCGCCGGCCTGGTCGTCTTCTACCGGCGGGACGATGCGGCCGACGAGCTCGCGGCCGCCTACGCGTCCGGATTCGGTGAAGCCCTGGTGCGGCCCGTGCGGATGCCCCTCGGCCACAAGGTCAGCGGCTGGGTGGCGGTCAACGGCAGACCCGTTATCAACGCCGACTCGACGCTGGATCTGGACGACCTGCTCGATAACGTCGAGCCGAGATTCCGGAGCCTGCTGAGCATCCCGCTGCCCCTTCTGGACCGCACGATTGGCGTCGTGACGCTTTACGCCTTTCAGGAACAGGCGTTTCGAGAAGAACAGCGCGAGGCGCTCGATCTGGTCCGTCACGCCGTCGGGCAGGCCTTCTGGCGCGCGCTCCAGAACGACCGGGTGCGGGCCGCCTCGGGATCTCCGGTCGGCGTCCCCGGTCCCGCCACTCGCCGCGCGCTCGACGCGATGCTGGCGATGGACGACCCGCCGGCGCCCGGCCGCAGCCGCTCCGTCGGGGTCCTGTGTGTGCAAGGCGATGGCGATGCCGGCGTCATGGCCGACGCCACGATGGCGGTGACCAAGGCGGTCCGCGTCGCCGACCTCATCTTCGCGCCCACCGATGACTCGCTGGTCGTCCTGATGCGGGACTCCGATCCTGACGCGGGCCGCATCGTCACCCAGCGCATCGCGGAGGCGCTTCCTGCCGGCCTCCCGCCGCAGTCGTCGCACGCGCTGCCGCTGCGCATCGGCTACGCCTGCAGTCCCCACGACGGCGGCACGATTCGGCAGTTGCTCGACACGGCGTGGCAGAGACTCCGCCTCTGCGGCCCTGCGACGGCGCCTCTCAGGCAGTCAGCGCCCGCCGTCGGCGCGTCCATAGCCCAGGGAGGCCACCGGTGAACGGCCTCACACCACCCGCTGTGGCGGATGCCCGTCGCCCTGCCGTGCGGGATCGGGCGTCAGCTGCGGGACTGCCCGCGTCCACCCGGCTGCTCATCGCCCTGGTCGCCGGCGCCGGCCTGGCATGTGTCGGCGCCGGGCTCGCGCGTCTGACGCTGGAGGCCCTGCCCGCCGTCCTGCTGTTCCTCAGCCTGGCGGTGCTGGCCTCGGCCGTCAAGCTCGACCTGCCGCTGCCAGGAGGCGGGTCCACGCTCTCGATCTCCTACGTCGTGACGATCGCGGCGATGCTGGTCCTGGGCCCGTGGCTGGCGGCCCCAATTGCCGCCGCGAGCGCCTGGGCGCAGTGCAACATCCGCGTGAAGCGGCATAACGCCTGGTACCAGAGCCTGTTCAGCGTCGGCACCCTCGCCCTCAGCGTCGCCGCCGCGGGCGCCTTGTACGACGCCGTCAGTGCTCTCCTGCCGCAGGTGGCGTGGGCGGCCGGCGCGGCCCTCGTGGTGGCGGCGACGGCCTACTTCCTCTTGAACACCAGCCTCATCAGCGGCGTGATGTCGACCTCGTCGGGCGACCGGATCCGGGAGACCTGGGAGCGCGACTACTTGTGGAGCGCCCCGAGCTACTACATCGGCGCCGCGCTCGGCCTGCTCGTGGTGGAAGCCATGAAGGGCGATCGGATCTGGTGGGCCGCCGTGCTCGTGGTGCCCGCGTATCTGACCTTCCGGAGCTACCGGATCTACACGGAGCGCCTGGCACAGGAACAGCGCCAGGTCAGACAGATGTCGGACGTCCAGATGGCGATTGTCGAAGCCCTCGCCACGGCCATCGAGGCGAAGGACGGCACCTCCTCACTGCAGACCGAACGCATCCGCACCTACTCCGAAGGGCTGGCCCAAGCGGCCTCGATGGCCGAGGCGGAAATTCTGGGCGTGAAGACCGCCGCGCTGTTGCACGACATCGGCAATCTCGCGGTGCCCGAGCACATCCTGGCCAAGGAGGGTCCGCTGAGCTACGACGAGTACGAGCGGGTGAAGATTCACCCGCGCGTCGGGGCCGACATTCTCAAGTCGGTGCCGTTTCTATACCCCGTCATTCCCTTCATCCTCGGCCATCACGAGCGCTGGGACGGCCGCGGCTACCCTGCGGCCCTGCGGGGCGAGGAGATCCCGCTGGGGGCGCGCGTCCTCGCCGTCGCCGACTGCTACACGGCGATGCTGTCCGTGCGCCCCTACAGGCCGGCGCGCACCGTGGCTGAAGCCATTGCCACGCTGCGCGAGAACGCCGGGTCGGCGCTGGACGCGGACCTCGTCGAGAAGTTCATCGCGTTGCTCCCCTCGCTCGAGTCCCGGATTTCTGAGGCGTCCGTCGCCGGCGCCAACCGCCAGGACAGCGATGAAGGGCCGGATACGGCGCTGGCCGACATCGCGGTCGCCCATCGTGAAGATCAGCTGATCCGGGAACTCGGCCATGGTCTCACCTCGTCGCTCCGGGTGTCGGACGCGCTGTCGATGATCTCCACCAGCCTGGTCAGTCTGATGCCGCTCGACGCCTGCGCCCTCTTCCTCGTCGATCCGGTGTCCGGGTTGTTCATGTGCTCTCATGTCGTGGGCACGCACCAGGACGCCATCCGCACGACGACGGCGGCCAGCCTCGATGGCCTCCGATCGGCCTTGCCCACGGCGTCCTCATCCCTCCGCGGCGTCACGGCCAGACTGCAGTCGGTCCTGGCCGCCCCGCTCGTGGTCGGGAACCGCACGATCGGCGCGCTCGCGGTGTACCACGCCCAGCGCAATCGCCAGACTGGCGAGCACTCGCGGATCCTCACCCGTGTCGCGGAACACGCGGCCAACGTTATCGCGAATGCGCTCGCGTTCGAGCAGGCCCAGAAGCAACTGCTGACCGACGTGCTGACCGGCCTGTCGAATCGCCGGCACCTCGAACGGCAGTTCGCTGAGCACGTGGCTCGCGTGAAACGCCATGGGGGCCAGTTCTCGGTGCTGGTGCTCGACATGGACCGCTTCAAGCAGATCAACGACGAGTTCGGCCACCAGGCCGGCGACAGTGCGCTCAAAGAAGTGGCCCAGGTGCTGCGCGCCAGCCTCCGCCCCTATGACGTGTGCGCGCGGTATGCCGGAGACGAGTTCGTCCTGGTGCTCGGCGAGTGCGACGAGGCCCAGGCCGAGCGCCGGCGCGTCGACCTGCAGCAGGCGATCGCGTCGCTGTGGGTCGAACTCGTGCCAGGGCGGGTTGTCCGGCTCTCGGTGAGCATTGGCGCCTCGACGTTCCCGAACGACGCCGAGACGGTCGACGGGATCGTCCGCGTGGCCGACCAGCGGATGTACCAGGACAAGGCCGCTCGAAAACTGCTCACGGCCCGGCGGCCCTAGCCGGATCCCGGCGCAGGAGGCCGCCGCCGGGAACGGACCCGCTCCTCGCGCGGCCGCCGCACCGCGCCTGCGCTGCGGATCCCGCGCGCGCACCGGCATCCTCCTGCTATCATGACCGGCGGGATTCCCATGCCCCACGTCTACGACGACTTCAGCGCGATCGCCTCGCGGATTTCCGGCTCCGTCGCCGTCGAGTTCTGCCATCGGCACGGGGTGGATCAAATCACCTTCGGCGACCTCGCCGCCCTGGCCGAGCACGGCGCCGCGACGATCGCCGGGCACGGCGTCGGTGCAGGCGATCGCTGCGCGATTCTCGCCGAGAACCACTATCGCTGGTTCGTCGCCTACCTGGCTACGCTCCGCCTCGGCGCGGTGGCTGTTCCTCTCGACACGGCGTACACCGTGGCGGAGGTCCGCACGGTCCTGGTGGATAGCGAGGCGAAGGTGCTGATGATTTCGCCGCGGTACCTCGACGCGGCTCGCGAGGCTGCGAAGGCGCTGGCGCCTGCTCCCGCCGTCCTGCTCCTGTCGGGCTCCGTCCCTGGCGTCCCGGAACTCGCGCCGGCGTCGCCGGCCGGCCTGGCGCCGCCGGCCCTGCCCCCGTGCCCGGCGACCGAGGCCGACCCGGCGGTGATGCTGTACACCTCCGGCACCACCAGCGATCCGAAGGGCGTGGTACTGACGCACGGCAACCTCCGCGCCGAGCGGGAGGGGGCGTTCCGGGTCATCCGGATCGACGAGCGGGACGCGATCCTGGCCGTCCTGCCGCTGTTCCATGCGCTGGCGCAGATCGCCAACCTGCTGGTCCCGCTGACGGCAGGCGCCCGAATCGTCTTCCTGGAAACCGTGAACAGCGCCGAAATGATGCGCGCCTTCACCGAACGCCGCATCACGGCGTTCTGCGTCGTGCCCCAGTTCTACTACCTCCTGCACCAGCGCATCTGGGAGCGGGTGGCCGCGTCCGGATGGCCCGGCCGAGCCGCCTTCAGATCGCTTGTCGCCGTCAACACCTGGCTGCGGTCGTACGCCCGGATCAACCTCGGCCCTCTGTTCTTCCGCGGGGCCCACCAAGCGATCGGCGGCCGGATGCGCATCATGGTGTGCGGGGGGTCCCGCTTCGACCCGAAGGTCGGCCGCGATCTCTTCGGCATCGGCTTCAACATCGTCCAGGCGTACGGCCTGACGGAGTGTTCGGGGGCCGCCACGGCCACCCGCCCGGGCGACCCCCACGTCGACACGGTCGGTCCGCCCTTCGAAGGCGTCGAGGTGCGCATCGCGCACGAACCGGCAGGCGCGCCCGACCGTGACTACGCGGACGGCGAGATCCTGATTCGCGGCCCCATCGTCATGGCCGGCTATCACAACCGGCCCGACGTCAACGCCGTGGCCCTCGCCGGCGGATGGCTGCACACTGGAGACCTCGGTTATCTCGACCGCGGCGGGCGGCTCGTCATTACCGGACGCAAGAAGGAGATCATCGTCCTCGCGTCCGGGAAGAACATCTACCCCGAAGAGGTCGAGACCCAATACGCGAAGTCGCCCTTCATCAAGGAGCTGTGCGTGATCGGCGTCGCGATGCCAGGCGCGCCATCTGCCGAGCGCCTCCACGCCGCGGTGGTGCCGGACCTCGACGTGATGCGCGAACGGCGCATCGTCAACCTCCGCGAGATCATCCGGTTCGACATCGAGAGCCTGTCGCTCGAACTGCCCCACCACAAGCGCGTCCTCAGCTTCGACGTCTGGATGGAAGACCTGCCCCGGACGACGACCCGCAAGCTCAAGCGCCACGAGATCGAGCGGCTGTACCCGAGAGAAGCAGGCCCGCACGCCAGGCGCGGACGAGGCGGCGGAATGGAACGCGGCCGACCAGGTGTGGGCCGCGAACACGGAGGTGGCCAGCATCCTGGCGATCATCCGTGGCGCCGCACCGCACGGCACGGTCATCCGCCCGGAATCGAACCTCGAGCTGGACCTTGGCCTCGACTCGATGGAGCGGGTGGAGCTGCTGTCCAGGCTCGAGCACGCGTTCGGCGTGGACGTGCCCGACGACGTCGCCCAGGGCATCCTGACCGTCCGGAACCTCGTCGATGCCATCGACCCGGCTGCGGCGGCCGGCGCGTCGCCGGCGGCGGACGTGGACCCGTGGGCGCGGGTGCTGGCCGCCGACGAGTCGGACCCCGTGCTGGCCGCGATCCTGCGGCCCAAACCGCTCTTTGCCGCGCTGGCGTACGTGGTGGTCCGGACCGTGAACCTGCTCGCCAGGCTGTTCCTGGGGCTTCGCGTGGAAGGGCGCGAGCACCTGCCGGCCGAGCGCGCGTATCTCATCAGCCCCAACCACCAGAGCTACCTCGACGCGTTCCTCCTGGTGGGGACGCTCCCCTACCGCACCTTCCGGCGGCTCTTCTTCGTGGGCGCGAGCGAGTATTTCGAGACGCCGGCCATGCGCAAGCTCGCCGAACTGATGAACGTGGTGCCGGTCGATCCCGACGCGAACCTGCTGCTCGCGATGCAGGCCGGGGCCTTCGGACTCCGGCGCGACCTGATCCTCACGCTGTTCCCGGAGGGCGAGCGGTCGCCGGATGGCGCGCCGAGGCGATTCAAGAAGGGCGCGGCCATCACGGCGCTGCAGGCGCAGGTGGCGATCGTACCGGTGGCGCTGCACGGCCTGTTCGAAATCTGGCCGCGCGGGGCGGGGATGCGCTGGGGCGCGCTGTTGCCCTGGTCGCGCACGCGGTGCACGATCCGTTTCGGGCCGCCCATTCCACCGGTGGCGGGCCCCGGCGGCGGAAGCGACCGGTACGAGCGGCACACGGCGTTGTTGAGGTCGGCCGTGGTGGAGATGTGGAACGATCTGGATGGGCAGCGTGGGCGAAAGTAGGCGTGCGCGCTGAAGCCCGGCGGTCGCCTCTACGACGTCCCGTCGGGCTTCCGTCTTGCGAGTCCCGAGTCCCGAGTCCCGAGCCCCGAGTCCAGAGTCCTACGCCTCCCAGGGCAGCCCAGGCCGGCCGAAGTGCCCGTAGTTGGTGGTCTTCCTGTAGATCGGACGCAGCAGGTCCAGCCGTTCGACGATCGCCCCCGGACGGAAGTCGAACGTCTTCACCAGCGCCGCCGCCGCCTTCTCGTCGCCCGTGCCGAACGTGTCGACCTTGATCGAGATGGGCTTCGCCATGCCGATTGCGTACGCGACCTGGATCTCGGCGCGCTTCGCGATGCCCTGCCTGACGACCTGCCGCGCGACGAACCGGCAGAAGTAGGCGCCGCTCCGATCGACCTTCGATGGGTCCTTGCCGCTGAACGCGCCGCCGCCGTGCCGCCCGACACCACCATACGTGTCGACGATGATCTTCCGTCCGGTGACGCCGCAGTCCGCGGACGGGCCGCCCAGGACGAAACTGCCGGTCGGATTCACGTACACCTTGACGTCCCTGTCGAACCACGAGCCGAGCACGCGGGGCGCCAGGTCGTTCCTGACGTACTTCAGGATGCCCGCCTGCTTGATGTCCGACGTGTGTTGCGTCGACACCAGCACGTGCGACACCCTCACCGGCCTGCCGTCCTCGTAGACGACCGACACCTGCGACTTCGCGTCCGGCCTCAGCCAGGCGTGCTTCCCGGCCTTGCGATCCGCGGCCAGGCCCCGCGTGAGCTTGTGCGCCAGGAAGACCGGCACGGGCATCAGCTGAGGGGTCTCGTCGGTGGCGTAGCCGTACATCATGCCCTGGTCGCCGGCCCCCTGCTCGCGGTCCTTGTTCAGCTCGACGGTCACGCCCTGGTCGATCTCCGGCGATTGCTTGCTGATCCCGATGAGGAGGTGGACGGCGTCGGCGTTGAACGGCTCGCTCGCGTCCACGTACCCAATCTCGCGAATCGCTCGGCGGACCAGTTCTTCGTAGTTGACCCTGCCCTTCGACGATATCTCGCCGCCGAGGATGACGAAGTTGTTCTTGCACATCACCTCGCAGGCGACGTGGCTGTTCTTGTCCTGCGCGATGTAGGCGTCGAGCACCGAGTCGGCGATGAAGTCGCACACCTTGTCGGGATGGCCCTCGGACACGGATTCCGAGGACACGGTGTAGGGCAGATGCTGCATAAGTCCTGTGCCTCTCCTAAAAGCGAAAGGGCCCGCCGACGGTGCGTCGCGAGCCCTCCGCGACTTAGATAGTACCAAGTTCCGGTCACCATGACCGGCCTGGCGCGGCCCATCAAGTCGGGGAAATCGCCGCCTTCCTATCATGGCTACTATGGCCGCGCCCGTCGCGGGATGTCAAGAGCCGCCTCCGGGCGGTTGCCGGCGCCCGCAGAGGATTCACGCTGCAGCGTTCAGGACGCGGAGCCGCGTCCATGAACTATCATGGGAGGAGTGCGCGCGGCGGGCCAGGGCCCCGGGGAGAACGGCTCATGAAGAACCGGCGGTGGTTGTGGGTGGCGGCGGTGGTGATCACACTGGGGTCGGCGGTGTACCAGCGGCTGAGCGGGCCCACATATCCCGTGCGGGGGTCGGTGATGCTGAACGGGCAGGATGTGTCGCTCCGGCTCACGCGGACCCATCCCGGCGCCGGCGATCAGCCCGTCGTGCTCGAGGTGCCCGACACCGCCGTCACCGGCCACGTCGCCTGGCGCCGCTACCCCACGAACGACGAGTGGCAGACGCTGACCCTGGTGCGCAACGGCGACACGCTGGCCACCGCGCTGCCGCACCAGCCCGTGGCCGGCAAACTCGAGTACCAGGTCCGGCTCGAACGCGGCGCCGAGCGGGCCGTGTTCCCCGAACGGCCGGCGATCACGAGGTTCCGCAACGACGTGCCGGCCGCGGTCCTCATTCCGCACGTGCTCGCGATGTTCCTGGCGATGCTCTTTTCGACGGCCGCCGGGCTCAGCGCCCTCGGGCGGTGGCCGCAGGCCAGACGCGAGGCCGGCATCTGCATCGTGCTGCTGCTCTTCGGCGGCTTCATCCTCGGCCCCCTCATGCAGTGGTACGGGTTTGGCGCATGGTGGACCGGCGTGCCGTTCGGCTGGGACCTGACCGACAACAAGACGCTCGTCGCGGGAATGGCCTGGCTCTGGGCGGCGTGGCGGATGCGCGGCGGACGCCAGGCGCGCACGGCCATCATCCTGGCCGCCGTGGCCACGCTGGTCGTGTTCATGATCCCGCACAGCGCGTGGGGATCCGAGTTCAAGTGGGATTCGGCGCCGCCCGGGACACGGTGACCGCGTCGCTGGCGCTGCCCGGGACGCTCCGCGCCGCGCTCTGTGCCGCGCTGGTGCTGGCAGGATGCGACGCGGGCCCCCAGAAGGTCCCCCGCGCGCCTGCCTTGCCGGCGGTCGCCGACCTCGCGGCGGCCGAGCGGCTCGGCGGCCACACGCTGGCGCGCCACGTCGGCCGCACCGACGACGACCTGCGCGAGCGCCTGCGGCGGGAACCGAGCATTGCCGCGGCCTCGACGTATCCGGACAGGCAGACCGCCGAACGCGTCGTCGCCGCCGCGCTCGAGCGTTTCAGCGGCCGGATCGCCGGGTGGAGCGCCCCGGGCGGACCGCGGCCGAATCTCGCTCTCGACTACCGCGGGGAGGCCGGCATATCCGTCGGTCGGAGCCTCCGCCGCGGAGACACCCGCGTCCGCAGCTGCCCCGATGCCATCGTCGTGCTCCGATGGCACCCCGACGTGCGCTACTACGTGTTGACCTCTTACCCGGAGTGCCGCCAATGACCCTGCCATCGTCACGTCAGCCAGCCGGCTCCTCCAGGCGGGATCGCCCGCGCCAGGCGTCGCCGGACCGGTTCCCGACGATACGCACCCTGCTGCGGGGCTACCTGCACGAGGACTACGCGGCCGAGCACGGCAGCGCCGAGGGCGCGGTCCGCGCGTTCTGCAGGGAAGCCTCGCCCCAGGAGGTGGAGAGGCTGGCGGAGGAATGGCGGCGGCTGTCGGTCAACACCGCCCGCTGGACGGTGGCCGACATCGGGTCCCTCCTGACGAAGGATTTCGGCGGGGCATGGCTGCCCGAGTCGAGGCAGGAGCTCACGCGGCTCTTCCAGGTGATCAGGTCCGCCGCCGTCTGAGGGCGCGCCTCATGCAGAGCCTTGCTGACAAGCGGGTGTTCATCACCGGCGGCGGTTCAGGCATCGGCCGCAGCCTCGCCCTTCGCTTCGCCAGGGAGGGCGCGGAGCTTCACCTGGCAGACCTCGATCCCGGCGCCGCCGGGGAGGTCGCCCGGGCGATCGCGTCGGCGGGCGGCCGGGCGAGCGCGTGGCGGCTCGACGTCACCGAGCCGGCCGACATCACCGAAATCCGCACGCGCGTCCTCGAGGAATCGGGGCCCATCGACGTCCTCGTCAACAACGCGGGAGTCGTGCACGGAGGCGCGTTCCTGGAGGTTCCGCTCGAGCGCCACGAGTCGACGTTCCAGGTCAACACGCTTGCGGTCGCGGCTGTCACGCACGTGTTCCTGCCGGACCTCCTCGCCCGGCCCGAAGCGCACATCGTCAACATCGCGAGCGCGGCGGGCTTCACCGGTCTCCCCTTCGCGAGCACGTACGCCGCCAGCAAGTGGGCAGTCATCGGTCTCTCGGAGTCCTTGCGGCTGGAGTTCCTGGAACAGGGACACCGTCACGTCGGCGTCACCATCGTGTGTCCCGGGTACGTCGATACCGGCATGTTCAATGGCGCGCGGGCGCTTCGGCTCACCCGGTTCCTGACGCCCGAGCGTGTGGCCGACCTGACGGTGCGGGCGGTGCTCGCGAACCGCGAGATGGTGATGACGCCGTGGGTCGTCTCCCTCGGCCCCGCGCTGCGCGGGATCCTGCCGCGCCCGGTGTTCGACTGGACCGCCGGCTGTTCGCCGCGCACTCGAGCATGGCGCAGTGGAAGGGCCGCGGCCGCCGGTGAATCAGGACGCCGTGTCCCGGCGCATCACCTCTGCGTCCACCGGCGCCGGCCCCGTCGAGGGGGCGGCTTCCGGCGCCTGGAGCCGCCGCGGCTGGTGATCGACGGGCCCCGGCTCGAGCAGGTCCTTCCCCGACACGACCCCAAGATCCCTGAATCGCCGCGCCGCCGGCAGGACCCGGCTCTCGAGCGACCGGATGGCGGCGTTGTGTGCCTGTACGGCCGAATCGAGGCGGCGCCGCAGTTCGTCGAGGTGCTCGAACATGGTGCAGAGCCGCTCGTAGAGGTCCTTGCCGAGGCCGCTGATCTCCTGGGCATGTTCGGCGAGTTTCTCCTGTGTCCAGCCGTACGCCGCCGTCCTGAGCAACGCAAGCAGGGTGACGGGCCCGGCAAGGAACACCTTGCGCTCGACCCCGTACTCGAGCAGCCCCGGGTCGTGCTGCAGCGCCGCGCTGAAGAACGCTTCGCCCGGCAGGAAGAGCACCACGAAGTCGGCTGACTCGGGCACGTGTTCCCAGTATCCCTTCCCGGCGAGCTTGGTCACGTGAGCGCGCACCTGCGCGGCATGGTCCCGCAGGCGCGCCTCCCGGGCCTCTGGCTCGGCGGCGTCGACAGCCTCGAGGTAGGCGAGCAGCGGCGCTTTCGCGTCGACGACAACGCTGCGGCCGCCGGGCAGCGTGACGATGAGGTCGGGACGGAGGAGCGCGCCATCGGCCGCGAAGGTCTGCTGGACTTCGAAGTCGCAGTGTTCTTCCATGCCCGCGAGCTCGACGACTCGCCGGAGCTGGATCTCGCCCCACCGGCCCCGCACCTGGGGCGCGCGCAGGGCCTGCACCAGTCTGCGCGTCTCGACTTCGAGCCCCTTCTGTCCCTCCGCCAGGCTCGTCAGGTGCGTCGAGAGCTGGCCGCGTTCCTGTTGTCGGGCCGACTCGACGGCGGCGAGCGTCTGCCCGACCTTGTCCAGGGCGCCGCGCATGGGGTCGAGGACGGCCTGGATGCGCTGCTGGCGTTCCGCCAGGTCGTGCCGGGCCTCGCTCTTGAGCGTCTCGAACTTGGCGGCGGCCAGATCGAGGAAGCGTGCCGTGTTCGCATCGAGCGTCGCTGCCGACAGCGCCTTGAAGGCCTTCTCCAGCCGCTCCTCGGCGTCCTGGTAGGACGCGAGCCGGGCGCGATGCCCCTCGCGCTCCGCCTGCAGCGTGGCGTCGAGACGCGTCCGAGCCTCGACGGCCGCGGCCAGTTCCTGGTTGATCCGCGCGCCGGATTCCGCGACGGCCAGCGCGACGGCGTGGCGGGTCCTCCCGCTGGAGACGAACCAGCCCCCGAGGAATCCCAGGATGAAACCCGCGAGCGCGTACAGCACGAGGTCCAGCGGAATCGTCACGGCAGGCTGATGATGGACCGCGCATCCCTTCGCGGTCAACCTCATGGTCTTGACACGCTTCGTATCAGCCCCTAGACTTGATATGTCGCCTGAGCGGCTTCACTATGACTCAACACGACGAGCTGTTCTTCATCAGCATGGCGGCACGGGAGCTGGGCATGCACCCCCAGACGCTCCGCAAGTACGAGCGGCTCGGGCTCGTCCAGCCCACGCGGACCATCGGCAGCGTCCGCGTCTACACGCGGAGCGAGATCGACCGGCTCCGCGTCATCAAGCACCTTGTCGACGGGGCGGGCATCAACCTGGCCGGCGTGCAGCGGCTGCTCGACGTCGCCGAGGTCGTGCAGCGGATGCGGCCGCTGGTGTCGGAGGAGACGACAGGCCAGCACGCGTCGCGCCGCCGGCTGGCGCGTGAACTCGATCGCCTCCTGGAGATGCTGGGGCGCTGACCGTGGAATTCAAGGACTACTACGCCACGCTCGGCGTCGCGAAGACCGCGACCGAGAAGGAAATCAAGCAGGCGTACCGGAAGCTCGCCCGGAAGTTCCACCCGGACGTCAACCCCGGCGACAAGACGGCCGAGTCGCGCTTCAAGGCCATCAACGAGGCCTACGAGGTGCTCGGCGACGCCGGCAAGCGCCGCAAGTACGACGAGCTCGGCGCCAACTGGCGCCAGTACGAACAGGCGCAGCAGCAGGGCTGGCCCGGCCCGTTCGCCGACGGCGCGTGGACCGTGAACGTCGGCGGCGGCGAGGGCGGCGTCCGGACGATGACCGAAGAGGAGATGCGCCGCATCTTCGGCGACCAGGATCCGTTCTCCGACTTCTTCCATGCGTTCTTCGGGGGCGCCCCGCCCGAGCCGCAGGGCCGCGCTCCGCGCCAGGGACGCGGGGCCCGCTCGCGGCGCGGACGGGACGTCGAGCAGGATCTCGAGCTGACGCTCGAGGAGGCCTTTCACGGCGCCACGCGCCGCTTCGCCGTGAAGCAGGAAGGCCATACGCGAAGCGTCGACGTGCGGATTCCGCCGGGCGTGAACGACGGCTCGCGCGTGCGCGTGACCGGGGAGGGCGAGCACGGCGCCGGCGGCGCCGCCGCGGGCGACCTCTACCTGCGGGTGCACCTGCGGCCCCACCCCCGCTTCGAGCGGCGGGGACGTGACCTCTATGTTCACGTCCAGGTGCCCGTCACGACGGCCGTACTGGGGGGAGAAACCGAGGTCCCGAGCATCGACGGGAAGCACCTGCGGCTCAAGGTCCCGGCCTCCACGCAGAACGGCCAGGTGTTGCGGCTCAAGGGCCATGGCATGCCCGCCGTCGGCCGCCAGGAGGATCGCGGAGACCTCTACGCCACCGTGGACGTCCGGCTGCCCCGCTCGCTGACGCCGGAGCAGGCGCGGCTGTACGAAGCCCTCAAACGGCTCGAGGAGGACTCGACGCAGTCGAGTTCGTAGCACATGACGCTGAACAAGTTCACCGAGAAGGCCCAGGAAGCCGTGCTCGACGCGCAGCAGCGCGCCGAAGCGGCCAGTCATCCCCAGACGGAGCCCGAGCACCTGCTCGCCGCCCTGCTCGGGCAGGCCGAGGGCGTCGCGCCGGCCATCGTCCGCAAACTCGGCCTCGAACCGCGCGACGTTGCGGCGGCCGCGGATGCCGCCCTCGCCAGACTGCCCCAGGCTCACGGCGCCGCCGCACCCGGTCCCTCGTCCCGGCTGCGCGCCGTCCTCGGCGCGGCCCAGGCCGAGGCGGCGCAGATGAAGGACGAGTACGTCAGCACCGAACACCTGCTGCTCGCGATCGCGGCCGAGAGCGGCCGGGCGGAGTCCGCCCGGCTCCTCCAGGGCCGCGGCATCACCCGCGATCGGATCCTCGAAGCGCTGCAGGCGATTCGCGGCTCCCAGCGCGTGACGGACCAGAACCCCGAGGGCAAGTACCAGGCGCTCGAGCGCTACGGCCGCGACCTCACGGCGCTCGCCCGCGCCGGCAGACTCGACCCGGTGATCGGCCGCGACGAGGAGATCCGGCGCGTCATCCAGGTTCTGTCGCGGCGGACGAAGAACAACCCGGTCCTCATCGGCGAGCCCGGCGTCGGCAAGACCGCGATCGTCGAAGGCCTCGCGCAGCGCATCGTGCGCGGCGACGTGCCCGAGGGCCTGAAGCACAAGCGCATTGTCGGCCTCGACATGGGCGCGCTCGTTGCGGGCGCGAAGTACCGCGGCGAGTTCGAGGAGCGCCTGAAGGCGGTGCTGAAGGAAGTGACCGACGCCGACGGCCAGGTCGTGCTCTTCATCGACGAGTTGCACACCGTCGTCGGCGCGGGCGCCGCCGAGGGCGCGATTGACGCCTCCAACATGCTCAAGCCGATGCTGGCGCGGGGCGAGCTGCACACGATCGGCGCCACCACCCTGGACGAGTATCGCAAGCACATCGAGAAGGACGCCGCACTCGAGCGCCGCTTTCAGCCCGTGCTGGTCGGCCAGCCGACCGTCGAGGACACGATCAGCATCCTGCGCGGCCTCCGCGAGCGCTACGAGATCCACCACGGCGTCCGCCTGAAGGACACGGCGCTCGTCGCGGCCGCCGTCCTGTCGCAGCGGTACATCGCCGACCGGTTCCTGCCCGACAAGGCGATCGACCTGGTCGACGAGTCCGCGTCCCGCCTGCGCATGGAAATCGACTCCATGCCGGCCGAGCTCGACGAAGTCGAACGGCGGGTCATGCAGCTCGAGATCGAAGCGCAGGCGCTGCGGAAGGAAACCGACGCGGCGTCGACGGAACGCCTGAGCCGGATCGAGCGCGAACTCGCCGACCTGAAGGAGACCGGCACGCGGCTCCGCTCGCACTGGCAGCAGGAGAAAGCCGCCATCCAGGACGCCCGGGCGCACAAGCAGGAGCTGGAGCGCCTGCGCCACGAGATCGAGGCGGCGCAGCGCGCGGGTGACTTCGCCAAGGCGTCGGAGCTGCAGTACGGCCGCGTCCCGCAGAGTGAGCGGCAGATTCGCGAGGCGGAACAGCGCCTGGTCGACCTTCAGCGCGACACGAAGATGCTGAAGGAGGAGGTCGACGAGGAGGACATCGCCGAGGTCGTCAGCAAGTGGACCGGCGTGCCGGTCAGCCGTCTCATGGAGGGTGAGATCCAGAAGCTCATCAAGATGGAGGAACGCCTCCACCAGCGGGTCGTCGGCCAGGACGACGCGATTGTGTCGGTAGCCAACGCGATCAGGCGCGCGAGGGCCGGCCTGCAGGATCCCAACCGGCCGCTCGGCAGCTTCCTGTTTCTCGGGCCGACCGGCGTCGGCAAGACCGAACTGGCCCGCGCGCTGGCCGAGTTCCTGTTCGACGACGAGCAGGCGATGGTGCGGATCGACATGTCGGAGTACCAGGAGAAGCACACCGTGTCCCGGATGATCGGCGCGCCTCCCGGGTATGTCGGCTACGACGAGGCGGGCCAGCTGACGGAGGCCATTCGCCGGCGGCCATTCGCGGTCGTGCTGTTTGACGAGATCGAGAAGGCCCACGCTGACGTGCTGAACGTGCTCCTGCAGCTGCTGGACGACGGCAGGCTGACGGACGGCAAGGGCCGGACCGTGGACTTCAAGAACGCCGTGGTGATCATGACGTCGAACCTCGGCAGCCAGTATCTCGCGGAGCACAGCGGCCGGCCCGGAGAGCCCGTGTCTCCCGAGGTGCGGGATCGCATCATGGACGCGTTGCGCGGCCACTTCCGGCCCGAGTTCCTCAACCGGGTGGACGAGATCATCTTCTTCCACTCGCTCGGGCGGGAGCACCTCTCGCGGATCGTCGACATCCAGCTGCAGCGGCTGGCGACGCGCCTCGAGGCGCGCAAGATCCGCCTCGAACTCACGGACAAGGCTCGGAACCTGCTCGTCGACGAAGGCTATGACCCCGTGTACGGTGCGCGCCCGCTGAAGCGGACCATTCAGCGCAAGCTGCTCGATCCGCTGGCGATGGAGATGCTGCAGGGCGCGTTCGGGGACGGCGACACGATCCGCGTCGAGGCGGCGGGCGACGACCTGGCGTTCGTCAAAGGCTAGCGTCTGCCGCACCCGCCTCGCGTTGACCCTTTCCCGGGCAACGCGATACGATGCGTCCCGTATTCACCATGCCCTCAGTGCGAAACCCGTGCCTGCGGGGCGGGTTTCCCGATCCAAGGAGAGTGGAGGTTCCATGCGCGCGAAGGCGGGAGTCGTAGTGGCGTTATGTCTCGCGCTGCTGCCGGGCCTGGCAGCCGCCCAGCAAACCGGAACGATTGTCGGCAAGGTCTTGGACGCCGGCGGGCTGGTACTGCCGGGTGTCACCGTCGAGGCGAAGTCGAACGTGCTGCCCACGCCCCGAACCACGGTGACGGGGGGCGCGGGCGAGTTCCGGATGCCGGCGTTGCCGCCTGGCTCGTACACGGTCGAGTTCACGCTCTCCGGCATGGCGACGGTGACGCGGCAGGTCGAGGTCCAACTCGGCCAGGACACGAACGTCGACGTGAAGATGTCGGTGCAAGGCGTGTCCGAGACGGTGGAAGTCACGGCGGCCATCACGCCGATGATCGAGAAGGACTCGACGGCGCTGAAGAGCGGGGTCTCGGCGGACACGATCAGGAGCGTGCCCGTCGGCCAGGAGTACCGCGACCTCATCAAGCTGATCCCGGGGGTCATGTACTCGCCGGACAGCACGCGCGGCCCGAGCGCGGGGGGCAGCGGCCAGGACAACGTCTACAAGTTCGACGGCGTCAACGTGACCATGCCGCTCTACGGCACGCTGTCGGCCGAGCCGGCCTCGCACGACATCGAACAGATGACGACGATCAAGGGCGGCGCGAAGGCGGTGGACTTCGACCGCGCCGGGGGGTTCACCGTCGACTCCGTCAGCCGCTCGGGCACCAACCGCTTCTCCGGCATGTTCAGCTACCAGTTCCAGAGCGACGCGATGGCGGCCGACCTCACGAGCGGCAGCCTGTCGAAGTACTCGAAGAACAGCCAGTGGATCACCGCGAACGGCGGTGGCCCGATCTGGCGGAACAAGCTGTACTTCTACGCCTCCTACTACCGGCCCGAGTACGACCGCGTGAACCGCGCGAACCTCTACGGCGAGCTGCCGGACTACAACAGCACGCGGAACGAGGGCTTCGGAAAGCTCACTTTCACGCCCACCAGCTCGATCCTGATCAACGGCAGCTGGCGGCAGTCAGAATCGACGGCCACGGCGTCGGGCTTCTGCTCGGCCTGCGCGCCGACGATTGGCAGCGGCAGCGAATCGTCGATCACGATCGGCACCGTGGACGCCTCATGGGTCATCAACTCGAAGAGCTACGCGTCCTTCAAGTACACGCACTACGAGAACCCCACGCAGGGCAAGGCGGACAACACGTCGGCGGCCGTACCGACGCTGAACCCGGGGACGAAGCTGGACCTCGGAGCGCTCGACACCCTCGGCGCGTTCAACGTGCCGACTCCCGTCGCCGGCCAGGACGCTTACAACGCGTTCATCCAGCCGCTCATCGACCGCTACGGGTACACCGCGAACGGCGTGAAGACCGGAGGCGGCAGCGTCGGCTATGCCTCGACACTCAGCGACGCCGACGACTTCTTCCGTGACGCGTTCCAATTGGCCTACAACTACTCCCTGGGCAACGCCTTCCGGCACGACTTGCACGCGGGCCTCCAGTGGTCGAAGGACGCCGAGGACCTGAACCGATCGTCGAACGGCTGGGGCTCGATCAACGTCCCGGGCGGCCGCCAGACCAGCATCGGGCTGCCCGGCCAGCCGGCCTACTACTACGCGACGTACTTGATGCGGTCCACCGGCTCCCGGCTCGGCATCCGCGGCGAGGCCGAGGCGCTGAACCTCGAGCTCAACGACACGATGACCTGGCAGAACTGGGCGTTCAACGTCGGGCTGCTCCTGAGCAAGGATACGATCTACGGGCAGGGCCTGCAGGACGATTCCTCGACGCTGTCGGGATACGTGAAATCGCCGGGCACGAAGTACACGATGTACGAGGTCCCCTTCTCGAAGATGCTCCAGCCAAGGCTCGGCACCACGTGGGCCTACAACGGCGAGGACACCATCTACGCGAGCTACGCCCGCTACTACCCGGGCATGAACTCCCTGCCGCGCGCGGCCTCCTGGGACCGCAGCATCCAGAACGCGTTCGTCGACGTGTACTTCGACCAGACGGGCACGTCGTACGCTTACCGGTTCGTGGAGTCGTCTTCCGGCAAGCTCTTCGTCCCCGACATGACCCCCCGGACGACGGATGAGTTCCTGGTGGGCACCGCGCAGCAGTTCGGGAACGGCCTCTCGGGGCGAGCCTATTTCCGCTACCGTGAGAACACGCACTTCTGGGAGGACACCAACAACACCGCCCGCATCGCGTTCGCGCCGCCGGACACGATCGGGCCCGACGGTACTCCGATCCCGAAGGAGCTGTACATCCCAGATCTCTCGGCGCAGATTGCGCAGATCGGCAGCGGCTCGACCTACGTCATCGCCGAGCTCGACGGCGCCTACACCAGGTTCTACGAGGTGACGCTCGAGGCCCAGTGGCGAAGCCGCAAGGCGTTCCTGAGCGCCTCCTACAGCCATAACCACTACTGGGGCAACTTCGACCAGGACAATACGACGACCGGCAACGATGCCAACATCTTCGTCGGGTCGTCGTTCATCGGCGACGGCGCCGGCCGCCAACTGTGGAACTTCCGCGACGGCACGCTGCGCGGCGACCGGCCGCACCTGCTCAAACTGTACGGCTACTACAACGTGCCGTGGGACGCCAGCATCGGCGCCTACTTCGTGACGCAGTCCGGACAGCCGTGGGAGAGGTGGAGCTACGAGCCGTACATCGCACTGACGACCAGCACCAGCGACGCCTCTCGCTACGCCGAGCCCGCGGGCTCCCGCCGGTCGCCGGCGCACACTCAGCTCGACTTGAACTACACGCAGAACTTCCGTCTCGGCAACTGGACGAACCTGCAGGCCGTCGTCGACCTGTTCAACGTCTTCAACACGCAGACGGGCTACAACTACGACCCGGCCGCTCACAGCGCCACGTTCGGCACGCCGCGGTCGTACTACGACCCGCGCCGCGTGCAGGTGGCGTTCAGGGTCAGATTCTAGGGAACGGAGACGGCAGCCAGAAGCAGGAGGAACGGGCCCGGCAGTCGTCGCTGCCGGGCCCGTTCAATGTACGGCGGGCCCGCCGACGGGCCCTATTTCGCGCCAGCGAAGAGCCGTTCGCGCGCGATCAATTCACGGGTCGTGGCGTCCGCGCGGCGCCGAGCCAGGTCGATCCTCGCGGCTGCGTCGGGCTCCCGCAGCAGCACGCTCACCTGCGCCCGCTTGAACAGCGCCATCGGATAGGCCGGATGAGCGGCCGGGACCCGATCGAGCGAGGAGCGGGCGTCCTCGAATCGGCGGACCGACAGGTACAGCACGCCGAGTTCGAGAGCGTTTCCGAATGCCGTGCCCTGGACGTCGCGCGCCCGCTCGAACGCGCTGATCGCCGCGTCTGTCTGCATGACGGTCATCGCCATCTCGCCGAGGCGTATCAGCTCAGCCGCGGTGGGCGTCTTCAGCTCGATGGGCCTGCTGCGTCAGGCGAACGGCGTCCTCCAGCCTCCCCTGCCTGGCCCGCAGCGCGGCCAAGCCCTCCACGGCCGGCAGGCGCCCGGGAGACGCGGCCACGATCTGCTCGAGCGCGGATACGGCCTGGGCCCAGTCCTTTCCGCGCGCCAGGTGCAACGCCAGATACAATTTCACGTCCTCGGATTCCGGCGCCAACTCGCGCGCCCTCCGGAAGGCCTCCATCGCCTTCGCGTCCTGTCCGAGCGCCGATCTGGCTGTCGCCAGTCGAAGCGTCGCGTCGAGGTTGTAGCGGTCCTGCGCGAGGATGCGCTCAAGCCTCGGAATCACCTGCGCGTACTTCGCCTGCACGAAGAGCGCTGATGCCTCGTCCAGCGCGTCGAAGAGGCCGACCATGTCCACGGGACGGGGCGCGTCCTTCCGGACGACGGGCGCCGCCGTGGCGCTCACGTAGCCCAGGCTCGCGAGCTTCTGCCGATCCTCGGCGCTCAACGCCGCCGGCGCGCGCGCGGCTCCCGGCGACGGCACCGGGTAATCATCGAGCGCCGACCGCAACGGCATCGGCACGTCCATGCGGCCCGCGGAGATCGATGGCTTCACGCGGGTCCGCAACCACGTCGTACAGCTCGGTGGTGCCGGCGAAGATGGCCTTCTGCCGTCCCTGGACCGCCATGATCTGGGGCTGCCAGCCGTATTCGAGGAACGGCTTCATCGCTTCGCCGAGCACGACGTCGGTCGAACCGGCGCGCAGGCTGTCGGCGGCGCCGAGGCCGGCCCAGTCGAGCACGGTGTGGTACACGCGGCGGATGCTCACGGGGGAGTCGACAGCACCCGGCGTGATCCCCGGTCCAGCCATCACGAGCGGCACCCGCATCGTCGACTCGTAGACCAGGTTCCCGTGCTGCGACTCGCCGTGATCGCCAAGTCCCTCGCCGTGGTCGCCGACGAGGATCATGGCCGTCGGCGCCGTCGCCCGCCGTTCGAACGCCTCGACAAGACGGCCGAGTTCAGCGTCCATGTACGCGACTTCGCCCAGATAGGGGCTGTTCGGATGCGCGCTCTTGAAAGGCTCCGGAGGCGTGTAGGGATGATGCGGGTCCCAGTAGTGCACCCACAGAAACAACGGCGCGGTCGCTTCCGCCTCCAACGCGGCAAGCGCCGCGTCGGTGACTTCCCTCGCCGTGCGATCCTGCCGGTCCTCGGGCAGGCGGTCGTCGTAGAGGTCGAACCCGCGGGCCAGGCCGAACCGTTTTGCGAGGACAAAGCTCGCCACCACGGCTGCCGTCCGATAGCCGGCGCCTCTGAGCTGCTCAGCCAGGAGCGGCGTGGCGTCCGGCAGGCGGCGCGCGTTCTCGTGGATGCCGTGGCCCGCCGGATAGAGGCCCGTCATCAGCGACGCATGCGACGGCAGGGTCTCGGGAACCGTCGCGTAGGCCTGCCGGAACACCCGGCCCCGGGCAGCGACGGCGTTGAACGACGCAGTCGTGATGCCCTTCGCGTCGGGACCGATCGAATCGGCGCGCGTCGTGTCGAGGGTGACCAGGAGAATCGACGGTCTCGGCGCGTGGATGCCTTCCCCGGCCGCCGGCGCCTGGGCCGTCTCCCTGCCGCAACCGGATCCGCCCGCCGCCAACCCGGCCAGCAGCAGGCCGGCCACGATGCGGCGGCGAGCCCGGGCCATTACGCCGGCCGTTCGGTGGAACCCGGAACCGCCTCCTCCGCCGCCGCGAACCCGACGCGCGAATGCGTCCCGTCGCAGAACGGCTTCCGCGTGGACGCGCCGCAGCGGCAGAGCGAGAACGGCCGCTTCGCCAGCGGGTATTCCTTCCCGTTCCAGTCCACCACCGTCACGTCGTCGCCCTCGACGAGCAGAGATGCGTTCTGTCTGACCGTGATCTTGGCCATCTTCTGTCACCTTCTTCGATTGTCACCGTCAGAAGCAAGAAGCCAGAATGGCCCACTGACGATTGTCAGCGGGACTCCAGGAGAGAGGCGGCAGCCCGGCGGGACTCGCCCATCTCGCCTCTCGCCTATCCCCTCGCGTTCTCTCCCGCCTACCCCATCCGCTGCATCGAAGCCAGGAACTCGGCGTTCGACTTGGTCTTGGCCATCTTGTCGAGGAGCAACTCCATCGCCTCGACCGGCGACAGCGGGTTGAGCACCTTGCGCAGCACCCAGATCCGGTTCAGGTCGTCGCGCGGGATGAGGAGCTCTTCCTTGCGCGTGCCGCTCTTCTGGATGTCGATGGCCGGGAACACGCGCTTGTCGACCAGCTTGCGGTCGAGGTGGATCTCCATGTTGCCCGTGCCCTTGAACTCCTCGAAGATCACGTCGTCCATGCGCGACCCGGTGTCGATGAGCGCCGTCGCGATGATCGTCAGCGAGCCGCCCTCCTCGATGTTGCGCGCGGCGCCGAAGAAGCGCTTCGGCTTCTGCAGGGCGTTCGAGTCGAGACCGCCCGACAGCACCTTGCCCGACGGCGGGATGACGGTGTTGTAGGCGCGGGCCAGGCGGGTGATCGAGTCGAGCAGGATCAGCACGTCCTTCTTGTGCTCGACGAGGCGCTTCGCCTTCTCGATCACCATCTCGGCGACCTGCACGTGGCGCTGGGCCGGCTCGTCGAACGTCGACGAAATGACCTCGCCCTGCACCGAGCGCTGCATGTCGGTGACTTCTTCCGGGCGCTCGTCGATCAGCAGGACGATGAGGTAGATCTCCGGGTGGTTCTGCGCCACCGACTGCGCGATGTTCTGCAGCAGCATCGTCTTGCCGGTGCGCGGCGGCGCGACGATGAGGCCGCGCTGGCCCTTGCCGATCGGGGTCATCAGGTCCATCACCCGGGCGGACAGGTTGTCGGCGGCCGTCTCGAGGTGGAACGCCTTCCTGCGGATAGAGCGGCGTGAGGTTCTCGAAGAAGAGCTTGTCGCGCGCCTGGTCGGGCGGCTCGAAGTTGACCGCCTCGACCTTGATGAGCGCGAAGTAGCGCTCGCCTTCCTTCGGCGGCCGGATCTGGCCGGACACCGTGTCGCCCGTCTGGAGGTCGAACTTCCGGATCTGCGAGGGCGACACGTAGATGTCGTCCGGGCCCGGGCAGGTAGTTGTAGTCGGGCGCCCGCAGGAAGCCGAACCCGTCCGGCAGCACCTCGAGCACGCCCTCCGAGAAGATGAACCCGCTCTGCTCGGTCTGCGCCTTGAGGATCTGGAAGATCAGCTCCTGCTTGCGCATGCCCGTCGCGCCGGCCACGTTGAGGTCCTTGGCGACCTGGGTGAGCTTCTGGATGCTCATCTCCTTCAGCTCGGCGATGTGCAGTCCCTCGCCCGCGCGCTTCTGGCCCTCGGCGGGCGGCGGCGCTTCGGCGGGTTCGCCTGGGGCTGGGTGGGGCCTGCGCGGCAGGCTGTGCCTGGGACTCGGCCTCCGGCGCGTCGGCGGTGGCGCGGGGGCCGCCTGGCCGTTGGACGCACGCGGGGACTGTGGCTGGCGCTTGTGGTTGTTCGGCATGGGTTTCGACTCGAAACGATGTGACGGCTGGTTGAGACGAGCTTACCGACTGTCGCGGGGTGGAAGGGCCCCGCCGCCCGGGCAGACGTGGGGGTAGCTAGGCCCCTCTACTATAGAGCAGGCCTGAGAATCGAGTCAACACGCACGCCCGACGGAAGCGGCGACATCTTCCATGTCCGCCAGCAAGCCCTGAAATGGAATCCGTCCCCGTTTGTCGGCTACAGCTCGTGGGGGCTCTCGCCGACGCCGAGGATGCTGCAGGCCACGACGGTGCGGAGCCCCAGTTCGCGGGCCCGCTCGGCCAGTTCCGGGCTGTCGGCGCCTGGATTCAGCCAGACTTCCGCGATCCCTTTCTGCGCGACTTCCTCGATGACCCGCATCGCCCATCGCCGGGGCCAGGTACATCGTCGCCATATCGATGGGTCCGGGAACATCGAGGACGGACGTGTACGCCTTCAGGCCCTCGACCTCCTCCTCCCGGGGGTGAATCGGCACGACGGTGTAGCCCTGCCGGGCAAAGGCCCTGACGGCCTTGTTCCCGAACTTCGTGCGGTCGGACGACGCGCCGATGACGGCGACTACTCGACTCATGATGTCTCCATCGGGCGCAGGGCCCGCGCGCACGGCCATGCGGGCCGGGAACGCCCGCAATCAGTCAGGACAGTCAGTAGTCAGTAGTCAGTAGTCAGTAGCCGGCAGGATTACCCGAGCCGCGCCGAAGCACCCTGCAATACGCGGTGACACCTGCGAAGTGATCTTCTACTGACTACTGACTACTGACTACTTCTTCACAGCTTCGGCCCCGCCTTCTCGACCTCGCGGGCCTCGGCCGTATCGAACTTCTTGAAGTTGTCGATGAACCGGGCCGCCAGCTGCCGGTACCGCTGGAAGTACAGGTCGCGGTTCGGCCACGACGTCGCGGGATCGAGCACGTGATCCGGCACGTCCGGGCACGTCTTCGGCACCTGGAATCCGAACACCGGGTCGGTCTGTGAACTCGACGTCCTTCAGCTTGCCGCTGAGGGCCGCATTCAGCATCGCGCGCGTGTAGCGGATGCTGATGCGCTTGCCGACGCCGTACTGCCCGCCGACCCAGCCGGTGTTGACCAGCCAGCAGTCGGCGCCGTAGCGGAGCACCTTCTCCTTCAGCAGCCGCGCGTAGAAGTCGGGCTGGTGCACCATGAACGGCGCGCCGAAGCAGGTGCTGAACGTGATCTCGGGCTCCTTGCCGAGGCCGACCTCGGTGCCGGCGATCTTCGACGTGTACCCCGAGATGAACTGGTACCGCGCCTGGTCGACCGAGAGCTTCGCGATGGGCGGCATGACGCCCGACGCATCGCAGGTGAGGAAGATGACGTTCTTCGGATGGCCCGCGCGCTTCTCCGACAGGGCGTTGCCGATGAACTCGAGCGGGTACGACGCCCGCGTGTTCTCGGTGAGGGCCGGGTCGTCGAGGTCGATGAGGCGCGTCACGGGGTCGAAGACGACGTTCTCGAGGATCGTGCCGAACCGGTGCGTCGTCGCGTAGATCTGCGGGCTCCGCCGCCTGCGAGAGCTGGATCACCTTCGCGTAGCAGCCGCCCTCGAAGTTGAACACGCCGTTGTCGCTCCAGCCGTGCTCGTCATCGCCGATGAGGCCGCGCGACGGGTCCGCCGACAGCGTCGTCTTGCCCGTGCCCGACAGGCCGAAGAAGACCGCCACGTCGCCGTCCTTGCCCACGTTCGCGGACGAGTGCATCGGGAACACGCCCTGCAGCGGCATCAGGTAGTTCATCACGGTGAAGATCGACTTCTTGATCTCCCCCGCGTAGGCGGTGTTGCCGATGATGCACAGGCGCTGGTCGAAGTTGAGCGCGATGAAGGTGTTCGACGCGGTGCCGTCGATCTGCTGGATGCCCTTGAACGCCGGGCAGCAGATCACCGTGAAGTCCGGCACGTGGCGCCGGTACTCCTCGTTGGTCTTCGGCAGTGATGAACATGTTCCGGGCGAACAGGCTGTGCCACGCGTGCTCGGTGATGATGCGCACCGGCATCCGGTAGTCCGGGTCGGCGCCGACGTAGCAGTCCTGCACGAACACGTCCCGTCCCTGCAGGAAGCCCTGCATGCGCGAGAACAGCTCGTTGAACTTGTCCGGCGCGAAGGGCCGGTTGTACTGGCCCCACCAGACGTGCTCCTCGGTGGAGGGCTCCCGCACGACGAACTTGTCGTTGGCCGACCGCGCGGTGTGCTTGCCGGTGTTCATGACGACGGCGCCGTCGCGGGTGATGCTGCCCTCGCGCCGGAAGACGATCTCCTCGTACAGCGCCTCGGCGGGCAGGTTCCAGTACACGCCGCCGAGGTTGAAGAGGCCGTGGTTGTCCAGCCCGTAGTCGCTCTTGAGCGCCGCGGCCTGCGGCTGCGCGGGCGTCTTGATATCGAGCAGGTTGATCATAGCCAGTCCCTGATCAGGCGCTTGTCGCCGATGTAGATGTCGTTCGGGGAGGTCGGGTCGAGCGCCCACTTGATGCGCGCGATCCCCTCGGTGACGTCCTTCACGGTGCCCGCGAAGCTCAGCCGCAGGTGCCCTTCCATGCCGAACTCGCGCCCGGGCACGGTCACGACCAGCGCCTTCTTCAGGAGGAAGCTCGACAGCTCGACCGAGTTGCCGCTGTAGGCCCGGAAGTCGGGCAGGCAGTAGAACGTCCCGTCCGGCTTGTACGTCTTCACGCCGTTGAACGACGACAGCTCGCGCATCGCGACGTCGCGGTTGTTCTGGATCGTGCAGCCGCAGCGCCTCGACGAAGCTCTGCAGCCCCAGCAGCGCGCCTTCGGCGCCGGCCTGCATCACCGGGCGAGGCGCAGGACGTCGTCTGCGCCTGCACGTTGGTCATCACCTCGACGAGCTTCCGCGGGGCCACGCACCAGCCGATCCGGAACCCGGTCATGCCGTACAGCTTCGCGATGCCGTTGATGACGATCAGCCGCGAGTCCTCGAGGTCCTTCGTCGTGAACCGGTAGCACGGCGGCGCCGTCCGCCCGTCGAACACCAGCTTGTGGTAGATGTCGTCCATGATCAGGTAGATCTTCTTGCGCTCGCAGAAGTCCACGATCTGGGCGATGAACTCCTCGCGAGTAGACGATCCCGCTCGGGTTGTTCGGGCTGTTGACGATGATCGCCTTGGTCGACGAGCTGACCGCGCGCTCGATGTCCGCCATCCGCGGGTGGAAGCTGCCGTCCTCGGGCGTCACGATCACCGGCACGCCGTACACCATCTTCACCATCTCGGGGTAGCTCACCCAGTACGGCGCGAGGATCACCACCTCGTCCTGCGGATTCAGGATGGTGTAGAGGATGTTGAAGAGCGCCTGCTTGGCGCCGGACGACACGATGACGTTCTCCGGGCGCCACGACCTTGTCGTAGTGCTCCTCCGTGTAGCGGATGATGGCCTTCTTCAGCGACGGGAGGCCGTCCGTCGGGCAGTACTTCACGTCGCCCTGGCTCAGCTTCGCGGCCGAGCTGAGGATCGCCGTGATGGGCGTCTTGTTCTTCGGTTCGCCGATGCCGAGGTGGATGACCGGCTCGCCGCGCTCCCGCAGCAGCCGCGCTTCCTCGTTCAGTCGCAGCGTCGGCGACTCAATGATCGCACTGGCAAGTTCACTGACGCTCATGATGACTCCTCGTGCGTCCGGGATCGGCCTGCACCGTGCCCGTGAGCCTGCGCCCGCTTCTCCCGCAGCCGCTACTCGACGACCTCGGGCACGAGGCCCGCGACCGGCCCGCCCAGCGCGAAGACTTCCTTGATCAGCCGCGAACTGACGTACGTGTACTGCTCGGCCGGCATCATGAACACGGTCTCGATGTCGGGCCCGAGCCGGCGGTTCATCAGGGCCATCTGCAGCTCGAACTCGAAGTCCGAGACGGCCCGCAGGCCGCGCACGATCGCCGAGGCCTGCCGCTCGCTGGCGTAGTCCACCAGCAGGCCGTCGAACGACTCCACCTCGACGTTCGGGTACTCGCGGAACACCTCGCGCGCCATCGACACCCGCTCCTCGAGCGTGAACAGCGGGTGCTTCTCCGCGTTGCGCAGGATCGCGACGATGATGCGGTCGAAGAGCCGCGCCCCGCGCAGGATGATGTCGACGTGGCCGTTCGTCAGCGGATCGAACGACCCGGGATAGACCGCCACGCGCTCGCCGGGCGTGCTCATGCGTCCTCCCTCGCCGCGGGCGCGCGACGCCGCCGCCTCGCGGTAGAACGCCACGGCGCTGTCCCCGGCCGTCACCTGCCGGGCCGCCGCGAAGCTCCCCGCCGCGGCCGGCGCCTGCCGGCGCGACGCGTGCTCCAGCACCAGCACGCCCCCGGGCGCCATCCGCCCGGCGGCCGCCTCGAGCACCGCGTCGAGATCGGCGAAGTCATAGGGGGGATCCAGCAGGGCGACGTCGAACCGCCGATCGGCGGGCAGCTGGCGCATCGCGCGCGTGAACTCGGCGCGAATCATAGCATAGCCGTCCGCGATGCCGCAGTGCGCGAGGTTCCGCGCGATGAGCCCGGCGGCGCGGCCGTCGGTCTCGACGAAGACGACACTGCGCCGCGCCGCGGCTCAGCGCTTCGATCCCCAGCGCGCCTGACCCGGCGAACCCGTCCAGCACCCGCGCGCCCGCGATCACCGGGTCCAGGATGGCAAAGACCGACTCCTTCAGCCGGTCGGAGGTCGGCCGCAAGCCCGCCCACGTGGGCGCGACGAGCCGCCGTCCCTTGTGTGCGCCCGCGATCACGCGCATCTTGCCCCCCGTTCGCGGTCCGCCGGCCGGCCGTTCCGGGGCTCAGCCGACCGTCGACAAGCCGAACCGATCGGTCCAGCTCCGCCGGGCCTCCGCCACGAGCGTTCGATCCTCGGGCTCGCGCTCGAGGGCCTCGTCCGCGAGCCGGCGGGCCTGCTCCATGATCTCCCGATCGCGCACCAGATCGCCAGACCGCAGCGTCGGCATCCCGGACTGGCGCGTGCCGAAGAAGTCGCCGGGCCCGCGCAATTCGAGGTCCCGCTCCGCGATGACGAACCCGTCCGTCGTCCCGACCAGGGCGCGAAGGCGCGCCTCGCCCGCCTCGCCGGCCGGCTCCTGGTAGAGCAGCAGGCAGGACGACGGGTGCGCGCCGCGGCCGACGCGGCCCCGCAGCTGATGCAGCTGGGCGAGCCCGAACCGCTCCGCGTGCTCGACGACCATGACGGTGGCGTTCGGCACGTCGATGCCGACCTCGATCACGGTGGTCGCGACCAGGATCTGCACCTCTCCCGCGGCGAACGCCCGCATGGCGCGGTCCTTCTCTTCCGGGCGCAACCGGCCGTGCACCAGCGCGAGGCGGTACTCGGGGAACACCTCGGCCGCGAGGTGGTCGGCCATCTCCGTCGCGGCCCGCACGTCGATCTTCGACGACTCCTCGACGAGCGGATACACGATGTACGCCTGGCGCCCCGCCTCCAGCTCGCGCCGCACGAGCGCGTACACCTCGTCGCGGCGCGACTGCGGAATCGCCCGGGTCTCGATCGGCGTCCGGCCGGGCGGCAGCTCGCGAATGACCGACACGTCCAGATCGCCGTACAGCGTCAGCGCGAGCGTCCGCGGGATCGGCGTCGCCGTCATCACCAGCACGTCGGGGCTCCAGCCCTTGCTGCGCAGCACGGCCCGCTGCATCACGCCGAAGCGATGCTGCTCGTCGACAACGGCCAGGCCGAGACGCGCGAACACGACGGCTTCCTGCACCAGCGCATGCGTGCCGACCACCAGCTGCACCCGGCCCGACTCGAGGTCGGCCCGCACGCGCCGGCGGTGCGCGAGCGTGCCCGACCCGGTCAGCAGCGCCACCGCGTAGGGGCCCGCCGCGAGCAGCCGGCGGATGGTCAGGTAGTGCTGCTCGGCCAGGATCTCGGTCGGCGCCATGAACGCCACCTGCAGGCCGTTCTCCATCGCGACGACGGCCGCGAGCAGCGCCACGATCGTCTTCCCGGCGCCCACATCGCCCTGCAGCAGGCGCTGCATCGGCGCGGGCCGCACCATGTCGTCCACGATGTCCTTGAGCGCCTGCCGCTGCCCCCCGGTCAGCGCGAACGGCAGGACCGCCCGCGCCGCCGCGCGCACGCGGTCGTCGACGACGGGTACGACCGGCTTCCTCTCGGCGGCCGCGGACCTCCGCCTCAGCGCCAGGCCGACCTGGAACAGCAGGAACTCCTCGACGATCAGGCGGACCTGCGCCGGGGTGCGAAACGCATTCAGCAGGTCGAGCGGCGCGCCGGCGGACGGGAAGTGCGCCTCGGCCACCGCCGTCCGCCAATCCGGGAGGCCCAGCTCCGCGCGCATCCAGGCGGGCAGCACGTCGGCCGCGTTCTCCGGCAGCTGCTGGACGATGTCGTGCACCAGTGCGCGCTGCACGCGGCACGTGGCGCAGCCCGCCTTCTCGTAGATCGGCACGATGCGGCCGGTGTGGACCGCGTCCCGTTCCCGCCTGCCCGGCAGCTCGTACTGGGGATTGGTCACCTGCAGCGGGCCGCCGTCGCGGCGCTCGACCTGGCCGTACAGGATGACGGCCGTCCCCCGCGTCACGACGTTCGCCATGAACGGCTGGTTCAGCCAGACGGCCCTGATCGTGCCGCTCCCGTCCCGGACGACGGCCTCGAACAGCTTGAAGCCGGCCCGCCTCGTCAGGCGCATGCCGCACGAGACCACGGTGCCGGCGATGGTGGCGGACTCGCCCGGCTGCAGGCTCGCGATCTCGCGAAAACACGCGCGATCTTCGTACCGGAGCGGGAACCGTGCGAGCAGGTCGCCGACGGTGCGCAGCCCGGACTGGGCGAGATCGGCCGCCCGCCGCGGGCCGACGCCCTTGAGCGACAGGAGCGGCGTCTCGATCGTCACACTCACTGGATGATGATGGCGCGCTTGGATTCGACGGTGATCTCGCGAATCCCGCCCGAGAGCGCGAACGGCGCATCGAGGCTGACGCCATCCGGGTTCGACGCGCTCTTCGTGTAGTAACTCACGAGTTCCTGGAGGATGGACTTGGGCACCTCCATGCCGGCAACCGTCGCCGACTCCAGGTCGAACCGGAACTCGCCGTCCTTCGATCGCAGGACGCCCACGGCCGTTACGGGCACCCGTCCCCGGAGCAGCTGTGCAGGATCCAGCATGCCGCGCGGCTTCGACAACCGCACGGCGTCGAGATCGACGGTGGCGACTCCCGACAGCCTGCCCGCTCCGAGGACGAAGACGTACGGGTCGACCACGCCGACGGGAAGCACGTCCTTGCCGCAGTGGCGACAGGTAGCCGTTGATCTCCGGCTCCGTGACGATCGTCTGGATGCGTTTGCGGCGCTGGCCGGCTGGCACGGGCGCGCGCCCGACGACGGCCGCGTACTTCAGCGCGAAGCGATTACCGTCTTCGGCCGCGAACGGCAGGCGGGCCTGACGCAGCGGAGCTTCCGGTGCCTGCGAGGCGGCCGCAAGACACAGGGAGGCGCACGCCAGGACGAGCACGGCCTTCACGAATCGAGTCTAGCACGGGGCCTGCGGATCGCGCCGGCCTCAACGCGGCCCGCCGGGCGCCCCGCGCCGCGCGCGCAGCATCAGCTGGAGCTTGCGCCGTTCCATGTTCTGCTCGAACACGCGGAACCGCGCCTGCCGGCGGACGTCCAGTTGCGCATCGATGGCGTCGTAGGCGCCGCGCAACTCGGCGGCGGATCGGCTCTCCAGCTCCTGGAGCGCCCGCAGGCGATCTCGCACGGCTGTTTCGTCGAAGGCCGCCGAAGGCGCCGTCAGCCGGCCCAGTTCACCCACGAGCCGGGCGCGGGCCTGCTCGTTGCGGCGCCGCGCTTCCTGCAGCGCCTTCAGCTTCGGCAGGAACTGGCCGAACTGCGCATCGTCGAGCTGAAGCGCCTCCTGCGTCTGCATCACGGTGTAGGCGTCGAACAGCCGCTGAAGCTCCGCGATCTCCAGCCGATCGGCCTGCTGCGCCGCGGCCGCCCGGCCCTGCCCCTGTGCGCGCCTCGGGGCGGACCCGGCCGGTGCCCGCCGGAGGTGTTTGAGGATCCTGCGCGGCCTCGCTCACCGCCACGCACGACAAGGCCGCCGTCAGGACTCCCACGGCAAGAGCGCTCGGCCAATGCTCACGTGTCCACATGGTCTGATGTCTCCGTACCGAGAACTGGTCTCCGCGAGAGGCGTCAGGCGCCGGGGCCCTGCGGCGCCGCTGGCGTCTTTGCCGCCAGTTCCTCACGGAGGATCTTCGCCAACTCCATCCGCTCGGCGCCATCGAGCTGCATCAGCGCTCTGTCGGCGGAACCCGGCAGCGGCAGCACCCCGGACGCCTCCGCCTCTTCGACGCTCACCTCCGCCGAGAGGACGCTGACCAGGAGCCAGGACGGATCGTCGGCCGGCGTCGTGGTCGGCCGCCGGCGCGACGGACGCGTGCGCCGGCGCGGCGACCGGTGCGGCCGGCGCACTGGATGGGCTGGCGGGCGTCCTGAGCCGCGAGCCGGTGCCGACCGCGATCAGCAGCACGGCCACCGCTCCCAGCGGTGCCAGCCGCCACACCCACGGCCTCCAGAACGCGGCCGGTGCCCGTTCGCGCCTCACGGCGTCGCCGATGCGCGCCGCGAGCTGCGGCCAGAACAGCGGCGAAGGCTCGGCTCGCGGGTCCTCGGCGGCGAGGCGCACCGCGTCGAGGATCGATTCGACCCTCGCGCGGCACGATTCGCAGGCCGCCGCGTGCGCCATCACGGCCGGCGCCGCGCAGCCATCCGCGACATCCACGATCTGCCCGGGCGACAGGTGTGTCATGACTTCTCGATCGCCTCCTCGGCGAGGAGCTTCTTCAGGTTCCCGAGGGCGTGGAAGACGTTCGCCTTCACCGCGCCCACCGTCGTGCCCAGCGCCGACGCGATCTCGCGGTGCGACAGGTCCTGGTAGACCCGCAGGATGAGCGTCGCCCGCTGCTTTGGAGGCAGGCGTGCGACCGCCGCCCTCACGCGCGCGCCCTGCTCCGACTTCACGAGGGACGAGGCGGGGTCGTCTCCCGCCGCCCGAATCGGCGGCGCATCGTCGAGCGCGGTCTCCGGCGCCCGCCGTGCCGACACGTGATTCAGGCACACGTTGACGCCAATCCGGTAAAGCCACGTCGCCAGTGTCGCGTCGCCCCTGAAGCGCCGGAGTCCCCGGTAGGCCCGCAGGAACACCTCCTGCGTGAGGTCCGCGGCGTCTTCGTGCCGGCGGACGAACCTGAAGCACAACTGATACACCGCACGCTGATGGCGCTCGACGATGAGGTCGAAGGCGTCGACCCGGCCGCCGAGGCAGAGCCCGACCAGCCGGGAGTCGTCCAGGTCGGCAAGCGGCAAGGCGCGTCCGGACTCGTCTTCGGTCGCAGGCACCACGGTCAGCGTCCAGTGCGGTTGAATGCCACCTGCCGGCCAGGCGTCGGCGCGCGTCGACATCGATCGGTCCTCTCCGGGCTCTTGAGGATTAGACTGCCCGGCGGGACGAAGGTGACATTGGCTGCGGCGATGGTAGCACGCCGTCGCAGCGCGCCGGTTGACTTTCGCCTTTCCTTTGCACACAATAAAGGCGCCGCGTCACCCGTCGCGGCGTCTGGACCCGGCGCTGGCTTGCGTCAGCGGCGCGCCGGGAAGGAGCCCGCGGGCTTCAGCCCGCGTGAGCCGGGGCGAACGTGGTCGATCCCGTTGAGCCCCGGAGGAGGAGGCCGTCCCGTGGCGTTTCCACTCACCAAGCGGCAGCGGGAGATTCTCGACTATCTCGGGGAGTTCATCCAGCAGCATGGCTACGCGCCCAGCCTGGAGGAGATCGGCCGCCGCTTCGGCCTGTCCTCGCTCGCGACGGTGCACAAGCACCTCACGAACCTCCAGGAGAAGGGCTTCATCCGCCGCGCGTGGAATCGCAGCCGCTCGGTGGAGATGGTGCCGACGCGCGGCGGCGGGCGGTCGCTGGAGCTGCCGCTGCTGGGCTTCGTCGCCGCCGGGGCGCCGATCGAGGCGGTGGCGACGACGGAGACCATCGCCGTCCCGGACGACCTGGTCGGCAAGCGCGATACCTACGTGCTCAAGGTCCGCGGCGACTCGATGATCGACGAGCAGATCCGCGACGGCGACTTCGTCATCGTGGAGGATCGCAAGTCGGCCGACAACGGCGAGATGGTGATCGCGCTGCTCGGCGGGTCGGACGTGACGCTCAAGAAGTTCTACCGCGAGAACGGGACTGTCCGCCTCCAGCCGGCCAACCCGGCGATGCAGCCCCTCGTCGTCCGGCGGACCAGATTCAGATCCAGGGCGTCGTCGTCGGCGTGATGCGCAGGTACTGAGCGCGGAAGGCCCGCGCGCACGTCAGTGGACGACGCGCCGGGATGGAGCCCGCGTGAGCCGGGGCGAACCGACTCAGCCGACGCGAGCCCCGGAGTCAGGGAGGCAGCCGTGGCAGACGAGCCCCGCCAGGTGAATTTCACGATCGTGCCGGCCGACCCGGGCGGCACCAGCCGCACGTACGCGAACTTCTGCGGCGTCTCGCACACGCCGTTCGACTTCACGCTGACGTTCTGCGAGGTGCAGCCGCTCTCGGAGCAGGACCTCCAGCTCGCCCAGCAGGAACACGTCGTGAAGGCCCCGGTCCGCGTGCGGGTGGTCGTGCCGGTGCAGATTGTCCCGAGCCTCATCGCCGCGCTGCAGGACCAGTTGCGCAGCTACAACGACGCGTATGCCGGCGCGGCCCCCGCGAAGGGACCGGTGCACTAGGTGAAATCGGCGGCCGAAACGCAGTCGGTCATCGAGGCGCTCACCCACCAGCATCCGAACGCCGACACGGAGCTGCACTACCGCAACGCGTTCGAGCTGCTCGCGGCGACCATCCTCTCGGCCCAGGCGACCGACGCCGGCGTCAACAAGGCCACGCCCGCGCTGTTCGCGAGGTTTCCCGACGCGCGCGCGCTCGCCGGCGCGCCGGCCGGCGAGATCGAGCAGCTGATTCACTCCACCGGGTTCTTCCGGCAGAAGGCCAAGTCGCTGATGGGCATGTCGCGGGCGCTCGTCGACCGCCACGGCGGAGAGGTCCCGCGCACGATGGAGGCTCTGGTCAAGCTCCCCGGCGTGGGACGCAAGACGGCGAACGTCGTGCTGGGCCACGCGCTCGGCGTCCCGGGGCTGCCGGTGGATCGGCACGTGCTCCGGGTGAGCAATCGCCTCGGGATCGCGGACTCGGACGATCCCGAGCGCGTCGAGCAGCAGTTGACCGGGGCGCTTCCCCCAGCGCTGTGGACCCGCGCGTCCGACACCCTGATCCTGCACGGACGGCGCGTCTGCAAGCCCGAACCGCTGTGCAGCCAGTGCGCCGCGGCCGACGCCTGCGAGTTCTACGCCGAGGCCTCGCGCCTGGCCGGCCCGGCGTCATCGGGCGCGGCGAAGCGCCGGAAGGCCAAACCGGCCGGCCCGGCGAAGAAGCCCGCCACCCGCCGCCGGCGATGAGGCGCGCCCGCTTCGAACAACTGGTGGCCGAGGCGATCCGCACGATCCCCGCCCGGTTCCGCGACGAACTCCGGAACATCGCCGTCATCGTCGAAGACGAGCCGCCGGACGCGCTGCTGGACGAGATGGAGATCGATCCGCCCGACACGCTCTTCGGCCTCTACCAGGGCACCCCGCTCACGGAGCGGGCATGGGACTACGGCAATACGCTCCCCGACCGCATCGTCCTATATCAGGGACCGATCGAGGACGCGAGCGAGACGGAGGACGACATCGTGGTGACCGTCGGAGAGACGCTCATCCACGAGGTCGGCCACTACTTCGGCCTGTCGGAAGACGAGCTCGACGCGATCGAGGAGCGGTACTGGCGGGCGCAGGACCGTCCGCCGGAGGACGGCGCGTGAAGGCGCGCCGGCGCTTCGGCCAGCACTTCCTCGATGCGTCCTGGTCGTCGCGCGTGCTCGAGGCCGCAGCCTTCGCGCCCGGCGATCACGTCATCGAGATCGGTCCGGGGCGCGGCGCGCTCACCGTGCCGCTGGCCGGCGCCGTGGCCGCGCTGACGGCCGTCGAGATCGATCGCGATCTCGTTCCAGGGCTCCGCGGCCGCCTGCCCGCACACGCGCGCGTCATCCAGGGCGACTTCCTCGACGTGCCCGCCGAGGTGCTCTTCGAAGACGGCTCCGCCGAGCCGTGGCGGGTCATCGGCAACCTGCCCTACAACGTGTCGTCTCCGATCCTGTTCCGACTGCTCGAGCTTGCCCGGCCGGGCGGCAGGCTCCGGGACGCCACGCTCATGCTGCAGCGGGAGGTCGCCGAGCGCGTGGCGTCGCCGCCCGGGACCAGGCGGTACGGGGCCCTGTCGATCATGGTGCAGCTCGACGCGGACGTCGAGCCGCTGCTGACGCTGCCGCCGGGAGCCTTCCGGCCGGCGCCGGAGGTGTGGTCCAGCGTCATCCGCCTGCGCTTCCGGCCGCCGAAGGTCGCGGTCACGAGACCGGCGCCGTTTCGAGTCGCTGGTCCGGTCCGTGTTCTCCCAGCGGCGCAAGATGCTCGCGAACGCGCTTCAACCGGCCGCCTCCTCGCGAGGCACGCAGGCCGCCGATGTGCTCCGGGCGGCGGCGATCGATCCGTCGAGGCGCCCGGAGACACTGCATCTTGAAGAACTGGCAAGGCTTGCGGACATCCTCGATGCCGGAATCGCGCCTGCTGTGGTATAGTTCGCGAGGAATTACCGGCGGGATCACGCCTGTCGCCAGGGCTCTCCCAGCAGCCTGACAGGCGCCGATCGGGCCGGCGCAGCCGCCGGGCGCCCGACCCGGCGGGGTGATGGGGCTGTGCGCCCAACGCACCGCTTCGTCGAAGCGCCGGCCGGTCACGAAGCGTGTTGTCGTCCCAGGCGCTGGGTCCGGCACCCAACTGAGTCCTGTGTCGTCATCGCCGCGCCCTGCGGGCGCGGGGTGGGGAGCGCGAGGGCAGCGATGTCCGTGCAGCAGGCGAATCCTGCGTCCAACGAGCCCCTCCTCGAAGTCGTCCCGCTGGGGGGCCTCGGCGAGTTCGGCCTGAATTCGATGGCCGTCTCCTATGCCGACACCCTCATCGCGGTCGACGCCGGCTCGATGTTCCCGGAGCCCGAACTGCTCGGCATCGACCTCATCGTCCCGGACTTCTCGTACCTCTTCGAGCGCGCGGCCAGGACGAGAGCGCTCGTGCTGACGCACGGCCACGAAGACCACATCGGCGCCGTGCCCTACGTCGTGAAGCAGTTCGCCGGGCCGATCTACGGCACGCCGATGACGCTCGCGCTGGTCGAGGCGAAGCTGGCCGAGCACGGCATCGACGTCGCGGAGCCGCCTCGTGCCGGTCCGGCCGCGCGACCGTTTCACCGTGGGCGACTTCACCCTGGAGTTCCTGCGGGTCACCCACAGCATGCCCGATTGCGTGGCGGTGGCCATCCACACGCCGGTCGGCGTGATCGTCCACACCGGCGACTTCAAGGTGGACCAGACGCCGCTCGACGCGGAGCACTTCGACTTTCACCGCTTCTCGGAACTCGGGGCCGCAGGGCGTGCTGGCGCTCTTCTCCGACAGCACGAACATCGAGCGGCCCGGGTTCACCGGGTCGGAGATCGACGTCGTGCCCGCCTTCGAGGAGATTTTCGCGAGCACGCGCGGAAAGATCGTCGTCACCTCGTTCGCGACCAGCGTGTACCGCCTCCAGATCCTCGTGAACATGGCGGCGCAGTTCGGCCGCAAGGTCGCGTTCCTCGGCCGCGGGATGGTCGAGTCGTCGCAGCTGGCCCAGCGCCTCGGCTACCTGTCGATCCCCGCGGGCCTGGTCATCCGGGAGCCGGAGATCAAGTCGCACCGGCCCGCCGACGTCGTCTGCCTCGTCACCGGGAGCCAGGGCGAGCCGAGGTCGGCGCTTTCGCGGATCGCCATCGACGATCACCGCCACGTCACGCTGGCGCCCGACGATGTCGTCGTGTTCTCGGCCCGCGGGATTCCGGGCAACGAGCGCTCGATCGATCGCGTGGTGAACCACATCGCCAGGCGCGGCGCCGACATCATCAACGAGGGCATCAAGCACGTCCACGTGTCCGGCCACGGGAGCGAGGAGGAGCTGAAGCTCCTGCTCTCGCTCGTGCGGCCGCGCTGCTTCATCCCGATCCACGGATCGTTCCGGCAGCGGGCCCGGCACGCGCGCGTCGGCGAGCGCCTGACGCGCAACCTGCCGAACCGGGTCGAGGTGATCGTCGCCGAGAACGGCGACGTGCTCCACTTCGACCGGGGCGGCGGCTGGATTGCCGACAAGGTGCCCGCCGGGCGGGTGCTCATCGACGGCACGTCGGTCACGGGCCTCGGCGACGAGGTGCTGCGCGACCGGCGCCACCTCGCGGAGGACGGCCTGATCGTGCCCGTCATCGCGATCAACAAGCAGACCGGGTGCATCGAGGGCGTGCCGGACATCATCACGCGCGGCATCGTGGTCGAGCAGGGCGACGAGAGCCCCGTTCGCGGCGCGGCGCTCCTGATCGGCGAACTGCTCGAGGCGGCCAGCGTCGAGGAGCGGACCGACTACGGCATGATGCGGGACAAGATCAGCGTCGAGCTGCGCCGTTACTTCCGGAAGCGCGTGGGCCAGCGGCCCCTCGTGCTGCCGGTGATCATGGAGATCTGATCGGTGAGCGCCTCCTCCGCCCTGTCCCGCCGCATCAGCGAGTTCGTCGGCGTGCTGTCGTTCGCCGTCGGCGCTGCTGTGGCTCATCGCCCTGGCGACCTACAACCCCGCGGACCCCGCGTGGTTCTTCAACACCGGGGCCGCGCAGCCCGCCACCAACCTGGCGGGACGGGCCGGGGCGTTCGTCGCGGAGCTCTCGCACCAGACGCTGGGCTATGCCGCGTACCTGTTCCCGGTGCTCGCGGCCATCGTCGGCTGGTGCCGGTTCTGGTGCACGCCGATCGACGCCCTCTACACGAAGATCGTCGGCGTCGTCCTGCTGCTCTCCTCGACCGCGTCGTTCCTGAGCCTGGCCCTCGCGGCCGCGCGCGAGTCGGGCGTGTCGTTCGAGCCCGGCGGGTGGATCGGGGACCAGCTGGCGGGCGCGCTGGCGGCGTCGTTCAACCGGACCGGCTCGCTCATCATCATCCTCACGGCCCTCGGCCTCAGCCTCGTGCTGACGACGCAGTTCTCGTTCGGCAGGGTCTTCGCGGCCATCTCGGGCTGGCTGCGGGAGCGCGTGTCGGCGCGCGTCGCCGCGTTCTGGAACTGGCGCGAGGAACGGCGGCGCGACCGGCAGCGCCGCGAGATCGTGTCGAAGCACGCCAAGCGGGCCGCCGCGCAGGCGGACCCCGCCAGGGCCGTCAGGCCACAGGCGGGCGGCGGCGGATTCGACCTGGACCTCCGGCGCCCGTCCGGCCCGCCCGCGCGTGCGGCCGAGCCGAAGGCCCCGCCGCCCGACCGGACGGCCGCGGCCGGCGGCTCGGGCTGGCTGAGCCCGCGCAAGGACCCGGCGATCAAGGTGCCGGCGCCGCCGACGCCTCCCGCCGGACGGCAGCAGCCAAGTCGCCCGCCGAGAAGAAGCGCGGGGGCTTCGCCTTTCCTCCCGTCACGCTGCTGGACGCGCCGCGCACCGAGCGGAAGATCGACGAACGCGAGCTGATGGAGTCCGCGCGCCTGCTCGAGGAGAAGTGCCGCGAGTTCGCGGTGGCCGGGTCCGTCGTCCAGATCCACCCCGGGCCCGTGGTGACCACGTTCGAGTTCAAGCCCGAGGCCGGCGTCAAGTACAGCAAGATCACGAGCCTCGCCGACGACCTCTCGCTGGCCATGCGGGCCGAGTCGGTGCTCATCGAGCGCACCCCCGGGAAGTCGACCGTCGGGATTCAGATTCCCAACCAGCACCGGGAGCCGATCTCGCTGCGCGAGCTGCTCGAGTCGGACGCCTACCAGGCCGCGCCGTCGAAGCTCACCGTCGCGCTGGGCAAGACGATCCACGGCGAGCCGTTCCTCGGGCGACCTCGCCGCGATGCCGCACCTGCTCATCGCCGGCGCGACGGGCACGGGCAAGTCCGTGGCGCTCAACGCCATGCTGACCAGCATCCTCTTCCGGGCGACGCCGGAGGAGGTGCGCCTGATCATGATCGATCCCAAGCGCCTCGAGCTCGGGATGTACGAGGAGATCCCGCACCTGCTGACGCCGGTGGTGGTCGACCCGAAGCAGGCGGCCAACGCCCTGACCTGGGCCGTCCGGGAGATGGAGGAGCGCTACAAGACGCTGGCGGCCGAGGGCGTGCGGAACATCGACCAGTACAACCGCAACATCCGGCAGGCGGCCCTCGAGCGGCCGGCTGAACTCCGACGAGCCGCTGCCGAGGCCGCTGCCCTACATCGTCGTCGTCATCGACGAGCTGGCCGACCTGATGATGGTGGCGCGCAACGAGGTCGAGGAATCCGTCGCGCGCCTGGCGCAGATGGCCCGCGCGATCGGCATCCACCTGCTGCTCGCCACGCAGCGGCCGTCGGTGGACGTCATCACCGGGCTCATCAAGGCCAACCTCCCCGCCCGGATCTCGTTCCGGGTGTCGTCGAAGGTGGATTCGCGCACCATCCTGGACGGCAACGGCGCCGAGCAGCTGCTCGGGAAGGGCGACATGCTGTTCCTGCCGCCGGCGTCGTCGCGTCTCGTGCGCGTGCACGGGCCCTACATCTCGGAACAGGAGACGGCGCGCCTCGCGGCGTTCCTGCGCAAGCAGGGCAAGCCGGTGTACGACGAGTCGATCACGGCCGAGGAGAAGGGGCCGGACGCGATCGAGTTCGAGAAGGACGACCTGTACGACGAAGCCGCGCGGCTCGTGGTCTCGACCGGCCAGGCGTCGATCTCGTACCTGCAGCGCCGGCTGCGCGTCGGCTTCAGCCGGGCCGCGCGCCTCGTCGACATGATGGAGGCCGAGGGCATCGTTTCGGCGGCGATGGGGGGCAAGCCGAGGGAGGTCCTGGTCGACAAGGGGTACTTCGAGGAAGTGGACCAGCAGCTGCGATAGCCGTGATGAGATCACCCACGCTCGCGCCGCCGACGACCGCGCCCGGCATTGCCCGCCGTGCTCGGGGCAGCCCTCGCCCTGGCCCTCGCCTGGCCTGCGCTCGTGCCGGCTGCCGCGGCCCCCCAGACGACCGCGCGAGAGCTGTACGCCTCCGCGCAGGGCCGCGAGCGGGCCATTCGCGCGGCCCTCGACGCATCGCCGCCCGAGCAGCCTCCCACGCGGGACGCGATGCGCCAGGTGGTCGCCGCCTACCGGCAGGTCGTGCTGCGGCACCCGACGAGCGGCTACTGCGACAACGCGCTCTGGCTCGCGGCGCAGCTGTCGGCCGACACCTTCGTCCGCCACGGCGACGAGCGGGACCGCACGGCCGCGCTCGCAGATGCTCGATGTCGCTTGCTCCGAGTACCCGGCGAAGCCCGCTCGTGTCCACGCGCACGCGCCGAAGCGGCCGCGCGATCATGCGCCCTCGACCTCGCCTCGGCCGGCCGGCGGCGAGGCCGGCGGAAGCGGCCCGCGCCGCCGGCCCGGAGTCTGTCCTGGTGCGGGATGTGCGCCGCCGGACCACGGCCACCGCCGCCATCGTGGAGATCGAGCTGGAGGGCCCGGTGCAGTTCCGGGAGGAACGCCTGCTACAACCCGAGCCGCGGTCTTCTTCGATCTGGCCAAGACGCGCACCACCGACGCCCTGCGCGACGCCACGCTCTCGTTCGACTCGGGGCCGATCCGGCAGGTGCGCATCGGCCGGCACCCCAACAGCATGACGCGCATCGTGATGGACACGACCGACGACGCGCGCTGCGTGGCGCCGCTGGCTCCCGCCCCGTACCGGCTGGTGGTGACCTGCGGCAGCGAAGCCGCCCCGCGCCCGCCCGATGCGGCGACCCCGGCCCCTTCGCCCGACCGCCCCGCGCCTGGTCTGCGAGGCCGCCAGGCGCCGTCGCCCGGCGCGCCGGCTGCGACGGCGCCTCCGAAGCCGGCCGCTGAGGCCGCCGACACCGGCGGCGGCATCCCCGCCGCGCGACTGCCCGGCGCGGCCGCGCCTGCGCCGCCCTCGGCCAACGCCCGCGGCGGATTCTCGATGGCGAGGCAGCTCGGCCTGCGCGTGGGCCGCATCGTCATCGACGCGGGGCACGGCGGGCGTGACCCCGGCGCCCAGGGACCGGGCTACACGGAGGCGGCCCTGACGCTGGACATCGCGCTGCGGCTCGAGAAACTGCTGGCGAAGGAGCCCGGCGTGGAAGTGGTCCTGACCAGGCGCACCGACGAGTTCGTCGCCCTCGCAGGAACGCACGGCCATCGCCAACCGCGAAGGCGCCGACCTCTTCGTGTCGATTCACGCCAACGCGAGCCGCAACCGCAGCGCGCGCGGCGTGGAAAGCTACCTGCTCAACTTCGCCTCGACGCCGGACGCCGCTGCGGTCGCGGCCCGGGAGAACGCCTCGTCAACCCTGACGATGAGCCATCTCAACGACCTGGTGAAGCAGATCGCCCTCAACAGCAAGCTCGATGAGTCGCGCGATCTGGCCCGGCACGTTCAGACCTCGATGGTGCGCAAGCTCCGGCCCTCGAACCAGCAACTCAGGGATCTCGGCGTGAAGCAGGCGCCGTTTGTCGTGCTGGTGGGAGCCTCGATGCCGAGCGTGCTGGTGGAGGTGTCGTTCCTCACGAACAAGCAGGAGGGACGGCTGCTCGGCACCGGCGCATACCGCCAGCGGATTGCGGAGGCGCTCCTCGACGGGATCCGACGGCTACCTGCGCACGCTGAAGCGAGCCGAGCCGCGCCGACAGGACGGCCTGCCGCGGCGCGGCGGCCAGTGCGCCGGCGGGGTTACAATAGCGTCAGGACCATGTCGGGCTTCAGCCTGTCACGCCGGTCATCGTGAAAGTCGTATCCGACCCGACGCCCCAGGTCACGGTCGTGGACGTGCTGGTCGGTGCTCTCGGCCTGACCGGGGTGATCGTGGCGGGCTCGTTCGTCCTCGGCGGCATCGTCGGGCTCCTGCTCATCGCGTACTCGCGCCGGAGGCTTGCGCGACTGGCTGGAGCGGGATCGACGGAACACACGACGCTCGACCTTTCCTCCCCTGCCAGGTAGGCTGCGATCGGCTGGAGACGCTGCCGCAGGGCGCTACGCCGGCGGCGCGGGCCATTCGTCGAACGCGCAGGCGAGTTCGGCCAATGTCCGGACGGCCACGCCGGTTGGCCCTTTCGGCTGCCACGGCTGCGCCTCGTCGGCCCAGGCGGTCGCAGGCGATATCGAGGTGCGCCCACGGCAGCCCGCCGGTGAACTCCTTCAGGAACAGCGCGGCCGTGATCGCGCCCGCAGGACGCCCGCCGACGTTCGCCAGGTCGGCGATGTCGCTGCGAAGCTGCTCGCGGTAGTCCTCGAAGAGGGGCAATGCCCACGCGCGGTCGCCCGCCCGGTTGGCCGTCCGGCCCACGAGGGCGACCCAGGCGTCGGGGCTGCCGAACAAACCCGTGGTGGTCCGGCCAAGGGCGATGCCGATCGCGCCGGTGAGCGTTGCCACGTCGACAAGGTGCGTTGCGCCGAGCTGGCGCGCGTACCAGAGCGCATCGGCGAGGATCAGGCGCCCCTCCGCGTCGGTGTCGAGCACCTCGACCGTCTTGCCTTCCGCGCTCCGCACCACGTCGCCGGGGCGCATGGCCCGGCCCCCGGGCATGTTCTCGACCAGCGGCACGACTCCGACCACCGCCACGTCCGGCTTGAGCGCGGCAATCGCCTTCATCGCGCCCAGCACGGCGGCTCCGCCCGACATGTCGGTCTTCATCAGGTGCATCCGCTCGGACTGCTTGATGGAGATGCCCCCGGTGTCGAAGGTCACGCCCTTGCCGACGAGGCCCAGGACCGCGCTTGCCGCCGGCCGGACGGGCTCGTAGCGCAGCACGACCATGCGGGGAGGCTCCGTGCTCCCGCGCGCGACGCTCAGCAGCAGGCCCATGTTGAGCCCGGTCAAGCGGTCTTCCTCGAGCACGTCCGACTTCAGTCCCGACTCGGCGGCGATCTGGACGGCGATGTCGGCGAACGCGCGCGGCGTCAGGACGTTGCCCGGTTCGTTCGCGAGGGCGCGGGCCAGGTTGCTGCACGCCGCGAGAATGTACCCGCGGGCCGCCGCCCGCTCGGCGGACCCGCACGCATCCGCGTCGGAGTGCTCCGGCAGCGCGATCATGCTCTCGATGGGCAGCGGCCTGGCGTCCGCGTCGTTCTTGTAGATGGCGGTGTAGTGCGCCGCGAGGGTCAGGCCTTCGGCCGCGGCTTGCGCTTCGTCGGAGAGCGCGAGCACGGCGGGGAGCGCGAACGCCACGCGCCGCCAGCGCCGTTCGCGCGAGGCCAGTCCGGCCGTGGCCGCCGCGCGGCGGACCTGATCCGTGCCGAAGGCGCTCCGGCGGCCGGCTCCGACGAGCATGAGCCTGGCCGGGCGCCATTCCGGCGAGGAGCACGGCGTGACGAACAGGGCCCCGGGCTTGCCCGAGAACTCGCGGGTTGCGATGGCGGCCGCAATCCGGTCTCGATCGGCGCCTTCGACCGGGGAGAGCGCCGCCGCCTCGCCCTCGAACGCGACCAGGACGAGCACGTCCGCATCGAGCGTGGACAGCGGCGTGGACACCACGCCGACAGGGAGCGACTGTTCGGAATACCGCATCCCTCGATTATGCACGATGACGGCGTCAGATCAGGAATGGGGTCAGACCCGGGTCTGACCCCGCTCGGCCGGCTAGACCGGGATCGAGGGAACCGTCGCGGGCGCGGCGCGGCGGCCGAACCGGCTGAGCAGCACGCCGCCGAGCCCGACGGTCCAGGCCACGTACTCCACGAGGAACCCGACGACGAGCACCGCGCCCAGCACGACCCGGACGGGGAGACCCGCCAGTCCCGCGAAACGGACGATGACGGTGAGCGCGAACACCACCGCCAGGCCGATGACGAGGGAGACCAGCAGGCCCGGCACCCCGCTGCCGGCCCGCTCGCCGATCCACCGGCCAACCGCGCAGCTTGCGCCGGCAAACCCCATGAGGAGGGCCACGGCCACCGCGATCAAGCCGAACGGCACCAGGAGCAGCAACGGGATCCCGATGATGGACACCGCCAGAATCACCACGGTGATCACGAGCAGGGGCACGAACAGGAGCTGCGCTGCCAGGCCGACCAGGCCCGCGCGCCAGGGCTCAGCCGCCACGCGCTCGGCCACCCGCCTGACGGGAGACGGAACCACCGCGACCATCAGCGCGGCCAGCAGGCCGATGAGCCCGATCCTGACGAGCGTCGCCACGAGGTTGAACGACCCTCCGAACGGATTGCGGACGGCGTTGCCAAACCAATGCCAGTCGGCCCACGGCCCGAACGTCACGAGCGGGCCGAAGGCCGGCCTGGCGATCCGGATTTCGTTGATTTGCCCGGACACCACGGTCCCGTCGGCGCGCTCGACGCTGCCGCCAACCGCCGTGACATCGCCGCGCACGTTGGCCTTGGGGCCGAGATGGACCGACCCGGCGACGGCAACGACCGCGCCATCCACTCTCCCGTTCACGCGGGCCGACCCGAGGATGGCCACGACGTCGTCGCCGATGGCCTCGTCCTCGGCGACCGTCACGTCGCCGCCGATGCGAACCCGCGCGCCGCCGTGGCGGTAGCGGGCCACCTCGCTCCACCCCTCGCCTGATTCGGCCGGCACGGCGGCCGGGGCCGCGGGAGGAACAGGCACAGCCGGAGGAGCCGGCGGGACCGCAGGGACCCCGGCAAAGAACGCCCGCCGCGCGGCGGCGTCGAGGAACGACAGCTGGGCCACCAGGTCGGCGTCGTCACCCAGGCGTTCGCGCAGTTCCCGGCCCGTGAGCGGCACTCCGTCCACCACCACCTGTCCCTCGTTCAGGTCGATGGTCCTCGCCCGGGCCCGCTCGGCCTTCGGCACCAGGATCATGCCGTAGCGGACCTCGATCACCTGAAAGCGCCGCTCGGCCCGTTCCCGGAGCTGCTGGAGTTCGGGCCTCCCGGCTGCCTGGGCGCGAGGGCTGCCTGCCGGCTGGGAAAGCGCGGCTGCCGGGCCGAGCCCGACGGCGGCCGCCGCCAGAAACGCGAGGGCGATGACACGTGTGCGCATGTCAGTTCTCCTGCAGCGCCATCAGCCTGCGCAGCGCGCCGAGCGCGCACAGGGCGACGGCGAGATTCAGCGCCAGCAGTCCGACCGGGACCGGACCCGTCAGCTGCCGGCCGATGACGGCCGCGGCCTCGGCCAGCCCGCCCCAGAGCGCGAGGCTGCCGGCCACCCACGCCTTGCCGCCGATGGCCACCCGGCTGATGCCTACGGCCACGAGCTGAATGGAGCCGAGCACGGCATCCATCCAGACGTGCCACGGCACCAGCGCGGTCACTCCGCCAACCAGCAGGACGCTCGCGGCCACCGCCGCCCGGACCCATCGCTTCGAATAGGCGTCCTGGACGATGTGCGCCCGGCCGAGCCTGGCCATGACAGCGTCCGCGAAACCCGCCGGGACGCCATGACGCTGCCAGCCTCGGCTGATGGCCCGGAAACGGAGGTCGGCCTCGTCGGCGCGACCCGCCGCCTCGGCCTCCAGCCACTCCCGAATCTCCCTGCGGGCGTCCGTCTTCATGACCGTCCAGTCCTTCCTACGCGCCGCACCCCACGGCGGGTTGCAGTCATGCCTCATGCTCCGGGGGGCCGGGGCCCCACCCCGAATCCGCGAGCAACCGGCCGAGCGCAGCCCGCGCGCGATGGAGGTGGCTCTTGACCGTCCCGAGGGGAAGACCCACGACCCCCGCGATGTCTTCGTACGACAGGTCTTCCATGTAGCGCATCACGACCAGCCGGCGGAACTCCGGCCGGAGCCGGGCCAGGGCCGCATCGAGGTCGTCCCTGAGGTCGCGCTGCAGGGCCCGGTCGAAGGCCGAGGGCTCCCGGAGGTCAGCCAGCACGTCTGCCCAGTCGCGTGCCTGGCCCTCGTCGTCGATTGACACGACGTGCGGCTTCGCCTTCCGCAGATGGTCGATGGCGACGTTGTGGGCGATGCGAAGGATCCAGTTCGAGAACTTGTAGGCGGGATCGAACGTGCGGAGGGCCCCGAATGCCTTGACGAACGCGTCCTGGGCCAACTCCTCGGCCACGCCGTCGTCGCGCACCATGCGCGCGACGAGGTTCAACACGGGCCGGCTGTGCCGCTCGACCAGGGCGCGGCAGGCGTCCTGGGAGCCGGCGAGGGCCTGCTCGACGAGCCCGGCGTCTGTCGGGTTCACGGCATCATCCCGCCCGGCGCAGAGCCTGGCTCGCCGCCACAGGAGTCCGGCCTCAGAACACCGGCAAGGAATCGTCGGCGACGAGCGCCGCCCCGGTGGCCGCCCGCACGGCGTCGACCGTGGTGTCCTCCGCGATCTCCCTCAGGCGGAGGCCCTCCGGCGTCACCTCGATCACCGCCATCTCGGTGATGATGAGGTCGACGACGCCGACGCCGGTGAGCGGCAGGGTGCAGGCGGGCAGGATCTTCGGCGAGCCGTCGCGCGTGGTGTGCTCCATCGCGATGACGACCCGGCGGGCGCCCGCCACGAGGTCCATCGCACCGCCCATCCCCTTGACCATCTTGCCGGGGATCATCCAGTTGGCGAGGTTGCCGCGCTCGTCCACCTCGAGGGCGCCGAGAACGGTGAGGTCGATGTGGCCGCCGCGCACCATCGCGAACGACTCGGCGCTGCTGAAGTAGGCGCTGCCGGCCAGTTCCGAGACGGTTTCCTTGCCGGCGTTGATGAGGTCCGCATCGACCTCGGCGTCGGGTGGATAGGGCCCGACGCCCAGCATGCCGTTCTCGGAGTGGAGGGTGATGTGCACGCCGGGCGGCACGAAGTTCGCCACCAGGGTCGGCATCCCGATGCCCAGGTTCACGTAGTCGCCGTCGCGGAGTTCGCGCGCCACGCGCCGGACGATCCGCTCACGCTTGTCCACCGTCTCGCTCCTCGCCGATCCTGCGATCAGCCCCTGCGGGTCGTCCGCCGCTCGATGCGCTTCAGGTAGCCGGCGCCCTGGAAGATGTGCCGCACGAAAATGCCCGGCGTGTGCACGTGGTCTGGCTCGATCGCGCCGGCCTCGACCAGGTGTTCGACCTCGGCGATGGTCACCCGCGCGGCGGTGGCCATCATCGGGTTGAAGTTGCGGGCCGTCCTCCGATACACGAGGTTGCCCTCGGTGTCGCCCCGGAACGCCTTGATCAGGGCGAAGTCGGCCTTCAGCGGACGCTCGAGGACGTGCGGCACGCCGTCGATGATTCGCGTCTCCTTGCCGTCGGCCACGACCGTCCCATATCCGGTCGGCGTGAAGAAGCCGCCGATTCCCGCGCCGCCGGCCCTGATGCGCTCGGCGAACGTGCCTTGCGGCACCAGTTCCACCTCGAGCCCGCCGCTCAGGCACTGGCGTTCGAACTCCTGGTTCTCGCCCACGTAGGTCGCGACGATCCTCCGCACCTGCCGTGACTCGAGCAGCACGCCCAGGCCGAACCCGTCCACCCCGGCGTTGTTGCTGATGATCGTGAGGTCGCGGGTGCCCTGCTCGCGAAGCGCGGTGATCAGGTTCTCGGGAATGCCGCAGAGGCCGAAGCCGCCGACCATCACCGACGCGCCGTCGGGGATGAGGGCCACCGCCTCGCGGGCGCCGCTAATCACTTTTCGCATCCGCTGATTATAAGGCGTCGGCCTGCCCGCCGGGTCTGCGCCCCGAGCCGGCCACCGGATCGCCTCCGACAGCCCGCACCAGGCCGTGAATGCGCTCCACCGCTTCCGGGAGCGCGGTGACCGGCGTGATGGTCCAGCGCCGGCCCCGAAAGAGGTCCGCGCTGGAGGCGTGGATGCCCCGCCCGCGCAGGTCAACGGCCGGAAGGCCAAGCGACGAGAGAGAGCCGGCCGGGCAGCCCCCCCGCGCGCTCGGTCACCGCGGAGCCGCCACCCAGGGCCAGCACGATCGCCTCGCCGGCGACGGCATCCGCGAGGTGCGGCAGCACCCGCGCGCTCTCGGCATCTCCTCCGGCCAGCACCACGAGGTCGGCATCTCCGGCGATCATCAGGTCGTCGGAGCCGACGTCGACCGCATGCAGCCTCATCGCCGTTTCGATCACGCCGCGCGTGTCCACGCCGATGACGAGAGACCGGGGCCAGGCCTGCCGCACGGCGGCGGCCAGCGAGCCGCCCACCGTCCCGAGGCCGATAATCGCGATGCGCTCGAAGCCTGGTGCGGCCGCGGGCGGCTGGACACCGCCGATGACGGGAAGGCGCCTTCCGCCTCCGGTCACTGCACGCCCCACCCTCGCCTGGCCACCGGTTCGACGCAGATCGAGCGGCCGATCGCCGGGGCGATGATGCGCAGTTCCGCCATCAGGCGATCGAACTGCGACGGGAACATCGTCTGCACGCCGTCGCTGAGCGCCCGGTCCGGATCGACGTGCACTTCGATGATCAGGCCGTCGGCGCCGGCCGCCACGGCCGCCCGCGCCATCGGCGCCACCTTGTCGCGCCTCCCCGTTCCATGGCTGGGGTCGACGAAGATGGGCAGGTGGCTCAGTTTCTTCACGATGGGAATGGCGGAGATATCGAGGGTATTGCGCGTGTAGGTCTCGAAGGTCCGGATTCCTCGTTCGCAGAGGATGACGTCCATGTTGCCGCCGCCGAGCACGTACTCGGCGGAGAGCAGCCACTCCTCGATGGTCGCCGAGATGCCGCGTTTCAGCAGCACCGGCTTGCGCGCCCGGCCGAGTTCCCGCAGCAGCGAGAAGTTCTGCATGTTGCGCGCGCCCACCTGGAAGATGTCCGCGTAGCGGTCGACGACGTCGATCTGGGACGGGTCCATCACCTCGGACACGAGTTTCAGGTGGTGCGCGTCGGCAGCATCGCGCAGCATCCGCAGGCCGTCCTCGCCGAGGCCCTGGAACGTGTACGGCGAGCTGCGCGGCTTGAACGCCCCTCCGCGCAGCACCTTGGCGCCGGCGCGCTTGACGGCGCCCGCTGTCGCCTGCACCTGCTCGTCATTCTCGGCGGCGCAAGGCCCCGCCATGACGACCACCTCGTCGCCGCCGATGCGCACGTCCCCGATCACGATCACGGTGCCGCTGGGCCTGAAGGCGCGGCTGGCCAGCTTGAAGGGCTCGGAGATCTGGACGATCTCCTGCACGCCCTCGAACGTCTCCACCACGCGCGGGTCCCCCTGGACGTCGGTCCCGACAACGCCCAGGATGGTGCGGTTCGCGCCGGTGGACCGGTGCACGGCGAAGCCCATCGCTTCCAGCCGCGCGGCGACCCGGTCGACGGCTTCCGCCGCGGCGCCTTCCTGCATGACCACAACCACGTCGGCACTCCCCTTAAAGCAGCGTATCGCCCCTGGCTCAGTCCCGCAACCCGCCGCCCGCCCCGTCTCCCCGCAGCCAGCGGACGTACCTGCTCGATCCGCGGCACCAGTTCAGGAGTGTCGCCGGCCTCGGCAATGACCGACACAAGGGCGCTGCCCACCACCGCGGCGTCCGCGATGTCCGCAACCGCCCGCACGTGCTCCGGCCGCGCGAGCCCGAAACCGACGGCCAGCGGCAGGCTCGTCACCGACCGCACCCGGCTGACCAGGGCCGGCAACCCTGCCGCCAGGCTGTCGCGAGCGCCGGTGACGCCGGCCCGGGAGATCAGGTAGAGGAACCCTCGACCGAGTTCGCCTGCCCTGCGCGCGCGTTCGGGTGTCGTCGTCGGGCTCAAGAGGTAGATGGGATCCAGATCGTGGCTCAGCAGCGCGTCGCGGAACGGCCCCGCCTCCTCGACGGGGAGGTCCAGCGCGAGCACGCCGTCAACACCGGCCGCCGCCGCCCGGGCCGCGAACGCATCGAAGCCCATCCGGTAAACGGGGTTCGCGTAGGAGAAGAGGACGATGGGCGCGCGCACCGACGGCCGGACGTCTCCAATCACATCGAGCACACGGCCGAGCGTCGCTCCCGCCGACAGGGCCCGCTCGCATGCGCGCTGGATGATCGGGCCGTCGGCAAGTGGATCGGAAAACGGCACGCCAACCTCGAGGACGTCGGCGCCAGCCCGGTCGAGGGCGCGAAGGATGTCGGCGGTTCGCGCGAGGGTGGGATCGCCCGCGGTCACGTACGTGACGAGGCCGACACGGCGCTCATCGCGCATCCGCTCGAACGCTCCGGCAATGCGCGGCATGGCGCTCACTCCTCCTCGATCGCCAGCCGGCGGGTGACGGTCTGCACGTCCTTGTCGCCGCGGCCGGAGAGGTTGACGAGGATGCGGCGCCCGGGGCCCAGCTCGGCAGCGAGGCGGCGAGCCCAGGCCACCGCGTGCGCCGACTCGAGCGCCGGCAGAATGCCTTCGAGGCGGGACAGCGCGCTGAACGCGTCGAGCGCCTCGGCATCGGAAGCGCTCACGTACTCGGCGCGGCCGACGTCCCGCAGCCACGCGTGCTCGGGGCCCACGGCGGCGTAGTCGAGCCCGGCCGAAATCGAATGCGTGCCCGCGATGTTGCCGTCGGCGCCCTGCAGCACCGCCGTGTGCGTTCCCTGGAAGATCCCGGGCGCCCCTCCCGCGAAGCGGGCGGCGTGATGGCCAAGCTCGGGCCCGGTCCCGCCGGCTTCGACGCCGAGAAGCCGTACGCCCTTCAATTCGATGAAAGCGTCGAAGATCCCGATCGCGTTGCTGCCCCCGCCAACCGACGCCACCACCGCATCGGGCTCGCCCCCGACGGCGTCGTCGAACTGCCGGCGGGCCTCGGCGCCGATGACCGACTGGAATTCCCGGACCATCAGCGGGTAGGGATGCGGTCCGAGCACGGAGCCGAGCAGGTAGTGCGTCGTGGCCACGTTGGTCACCCAGTCGCGCATGGCCTCGTTGATGGCGTCTTTCAGCGTCCGGCTGCCCGCGCTCACCCGGGTGACGGTCGCCCCGAGCAGCCGCATGCGGACGACGTTCAGCGCCTGGCGCGCCATGTCGTCGGCGCCCATGTAGATCTCGCACTCCAGGCCGAGGCGCGCGCAGGCGCTCGCGGTGGCCACCCCGTGCTGGCCCGCGCCCGTTTCGGCCACGACGCGCGACTTCCCCATCCGCGCCGCGACGAGCGCCTGGCCCAGCGCGTTGTTGATCTTGTGCGCGCCGGTGTGCGTGAGGTCTTCGCGCTTGAGGAAGATGCGTGCGCCCCCCGACTCGGCCGCGAGGCGCCGCGCTTCGTAGAGCGGCGTGGGCCGTCCCGCGAAGGTGACCAGCAGCCGGGCCAGCTCCTCCCGGAACCCTTCGTCCTGCCGAAGTGCGGTGTAGGCGTCGCGCAGCTCGTCGAGCGGCGCGACGAGCGTCTCGGGCACGAAGCGGCCGCCGTAGCGGCCGAAGTAGCCCCGGCTGTCGGGATCGCGCCGTCCGAAGACGGGCCCGGTGAGGAGCATGCTGGCGTTCATGGCACCTGTGCGGCGTCGGCCGCGGCCACACCTTCGACAAACGCGCGAAGGCGATCCGTGTCTTTGATCCCCGGCTCGCGCTCGACTCCCGACGACACGTCGACCGCAAACGGGCGGACCCGTGCGACCGCGAGGCGTATGTTCGACGGGCCGAGTCCCCCGGCGAGAATGATGCGCCGCGCGCGGGCCGCCTTCGCAGCGAGGTCCCAGTCGATCGCGCGCCCCGTCCCGCCGCGGCGCTCGCGGTCGTGGGCATCGAGAAGCGGCCACACCGACGGCGGGAAATCCGCCAGGGCCACCGGGTCGAACCCGGCGCCGACGCCGATGGCCCGGATGCACCGGCCCGGCACGCTGGTCCACATGCCGGGCGGTTCCTCGCCGTGCAACTGGATCGCGCTGAGCCCGACCCCGGCGGCGATCGTCCGAATCTCGTCGAGCGGCTGATCGACGAACACGCCGACGGTCGCGACAAACGGCGGCAGCGCTGATGCGATGGCCGCCGCGTCGCACGGCGGCACGTATCGCGGGCTCCCGGGCCAGAACACGAATCCCAGCGCGTCGACTCCGAGGTCGGCCGCGCGCAGCGCGTCGTCGAGCCGCGTGATGCCGCACACCTTGATGCGCGTCCGCATCACGCCTCCAGGCCCGCCGCGGCGCGGCCGCCGCCAGATTCAGGCGCGACACAGCCGGCGAGCGCCGCGCCCGGGTCCGCCGACGTCATCAGACGCTCACCGATCAGGAAGGCACGGTAGCCGCAGGCGGCCAGGCGGTCGATGTCGTCCCGGCCGCGGATGCCGCTTTCGGCGACCATCACGGCGCCGGGAGGGGCCTCATCGATGAGCGCCTCGAAGACGCGCACATCGACGGCGAGGGAGCGCAGGTCGCGGCTGTTCACGCCGATGATGTCCGCACCGGCGTCGCGGGCCTCCGAGAGTTCGCCGCTCGAGTGGACCTCGACGATCGCCGCCAGGCCGAGATCCGCGGCGCAGCGCGCAAGGCGGCGCAGCGGCACGGGGTCCAGCAGCGCGGCGATGAGCAGGATGGCGTCGGCACCCGCCGCGCGCGCCTCGTAGACCTGGTACTCGTCGAGGATGAAGTCCTTGCGGAGCAGAGGCAGCGCCGTCGCGCCCCTGACCGCCTCGAGATGCGCGAGCGCGCCGTCGAAGAAGGTGGGCTCGGTGAGCACCGATATCGCCGCCGCGCCATGCTGCTCGTAGGCGCGCGCGATCGCCGCGGGCGCGTAGGCGCGCGCCAGCACGCCGCGAGCCGGCGATCGCCGCTTGCACTCGGCGATGACGTTGATGCGGCCGGCCCGCCCGACCGCGTCGCGAAAGCGCCGGCCGTCCGGCTGCCGGCGTCCTGCGGCACGCACCAGCTCATCGAGCGCCACGCGCTCGCGCCGGCGCGCGAGCGTCGTGCGCACCGACGCGGCGATCGCGGCGAGCAGCCCTCCGTCCTTCGCGGAGCGCGCACCCGCCGTCACCTGGCCGCCTCCCCGCGCTCCACGAGCGGCATGGCGGACCACTGCACCAGCGCGTCGAGCGTGCGCCGCGCGGCGCCGCTGTCGATCGCCGCGGCTGCCGCCTCCAGGCCGTCGGCGAGGCGGGCGACCCGGCCCGACACGAAGAGCGCCGCGCCGGCGTTCAGCAGCACCACGTCCCGCGCCGCGCCGCGGCCGCCCGCGAGCACGTCGCGCACGATTGCCGCATTCGCGGCCGCGTCGCCGCCCGCGAGCGCCGCCGCCGGCGCCTTCGGCAGGCCGACATCCGACGGGTGCACGTAGAAGGTCTTCACCGCGGCGCCCCGGCATTCGGACACTTTCGAGTACCCCGTCGTCGACAGTTCGTCGAGGCCGTCGGCGCCGTGCACGACCCACGCGCGCCGCGACCCGAGCAGCGAGAGCGCCCGCGCGATCAGCTCCGTCAACTCGGGGCGCGGGACTCCCACGATCTGATGCGCCGGGCGCGTCGGGTTCGTGAGCGGGCCGAGCAGGTTGAACGCCGTGCGGACGCCCAGTTCCCGGCGCACCGAGACGACGTTGCGCGTCGACGGGTGCATCGCCGGCGCGAAGAGGAAGGCGATGCCGGCCCGCCTCAGGCATTGCGCCAGCACCTCCGGACTGGCCGTCAGGCTCACGCCGAGCGCCTCGAAGACATCCGCGCTTCCGCACCGGCTCGACACCGAGCGGTTGCCGTGCTTGGCCACCGTCAGGCCGCAGGCCGCCGCCACGACGGAGGCGGCCGACGAGATGTTGAAGCTGCCGCTGCCGTCGCCGCCCGTGCCGCACAGGTCGGCCGTCGTGCCGGGCTCGACGGGAATCCGGACCGCCCGCTCGCGCATCGCCGTCGCGAAACCGACGATTTCGTCCGGACGCTCGCCCTTCATCGCGAGGCCCACCAGCAGGCCGGCGACCTGCGCAGGGGCCGCGCGCCCGTCGACGATGTCGTCCATCGCCGCGGCGGCCTCGGCCGCGGAGAGGTCGGCCTTCCCCATCACCGTCAGCAGCGCGTCCTGGAACATCTCAGCGCCCGCTCCGTCCGGCCGCGAGGAAGTTGCGGAGCAGGTGACGGCCTTCGCCCGTCAGGACCGACTCCGGGTGGAACTGGACGCCGTGCACTGGCCAGGCGCGGTGGCGGAGCGCCATGACCACCCGGTCATCGGCGGCCCGGGCGGCGACCTCGAGATCGTCAGGCCACGCGTCTTCGCTCACCGCGAGCGAGTGGTAGCGGCCGGCGGCGAACGGCCCCCGCAGGCCCGCGAACACGCCCCGGCCGTCGTGCTCGATCATCGACGTCTTCCCGTGCACCGGACGGGGCGCGCGAACGACGGCCGCGCCGAACACGTGGCCGATGGCCTGGTGCCCGAGGCACACGCCCAGGATCGGGATCCTCGGCGCGAACGCGCGGATCACCTCCGGCGACACGCCGGCGTCCTCGGGCCGCCCGGGCCCGGGAGAGATCAGGATCGCGCCGGGCCCCAGCGCCTCGATCTCGCCGACGCTGATCGCATCGTTGCGGTACACGGCCGGCGTCGCACCCAGCTCGCCCAGGTACTGGACGAGGTTGTAGGTGAACGAGTCGAAGTTGTCGATGACGAGCACCACGCGTCGCGCCTCTCCAGTATCCCTACAGTCCCTGCTCGGCGAGTTCGAGGGCGCGCAGCAGCGCGCGCGCCTTGTCCCGCGTCTCCTCGTATTCCGCGGCGGGATCGGAATCGGCCACGATGCCCGCGCCCGCCTGGACGAGGGCGCGCCGCCCCTCGATGACGATCGTGCGGATCGCGATGCAGAAGTCGAGATTGCCGGCGAAGTCGAGGTACCCGACGGCCCCCGCGTAGATCCCGCGCCTGGTCGGCTCGAGCGACGCGATGATCTCCATCGCCCGGACCTTGGGCGCGCCCGACACGGTGCCGGCCGGGAAGCAGGCCACCAGGGCGTCGAGGCGATCCCGGTCCCCGGCCAGCCGGCCCTCGACGATCGACACCAGGTGCATGACGTGCGAGTAGCGCTCGAGCGCCATGTACTGCGGCACACGGACGCTGCCGTACTCCGCGACGCGGCCGATGTCGTTGCGGCCGAGATCGACCAGCATCACGTGCTCGGCCCGCTCCTTCTCGCTGGCCTTCAGCTCTTCGGCCAGGCGCAGGTCCTCCTCGGCTCCCGCCCCGCGCGGCCGCGTCCCGGCGATCGGATGCGTCTCGACCCGCTGCCCCTCGACGCGCACCAGCATCTCCGGTGACGCGCCGACGATGGAGGTGGCGCCCATCCGGATGAAGAACATGTACGGCGACGGGTTCACGTGCCGCAGGGCGCGGTACACCGTGAACGGATCCGCCGTGATCGTGGTGTCGAAGCGCTGGGACAGCACGACCTGGTAGATGTCGCCGGCCGCGATCGCGGCCTTCGCCGACGCGACGTGCGCCTCGAACGCCTCGCGGGTCAGGTTCGAGCGGACCTCGCCCGGATCGGCACCGCTCCGCGCGCCGAGCGAGAGGCTCCGCTCGAGCTCGCCTTCGAGAAACGCGATCCTGGCGCACGCGAACTGGTAGAGCGCGCGCAGATCGTCGTCGGCCCCGACGCGCGCGTTGGCCATGAGCAGGATGCGGTGCTGGACGTGGTCGAAGGCGAGCACCGTGTCGAACACCATGAAGCCCGCCTCGTCGGCCGCCGTGTCGCCGTCCGCGCGGGGCGGCAACGGCACGGGTTCGAACCAGGGCACCGCGTCGTAGCCGAGGTAGCCCACGGCGCCGCCGGTGAACCGCGGGAGGCCCGGCACGTGAGGCGAGCGGAACCGCGCCATGGTCGACCGCAGGACGTCGAGGAACGGCTGCTCGGACGCCGCGCGCTCGCCGTCGCGTTCGACCACAGTCTTCCCGTCGCGGGCGCGCAGGATGAGGAACGGGTCCTTGCCCAGGAAGGAGTAGCGGGCGACCCGCTCGCCGCCTTCCACGCTCTCGAGCAGGAAAGCGTAGTCGGAGTGCTCGGCGATCTTGAGGAACGCCGACACCGGCGTCAGCAGGTCGGCCATGATCTCCTTGCACACCGGCACGAACGTGCCGCGGCTGGCAAGGTCGGCGAACTCCTCGAACGACGTCAGTCTCATGCCCGCTCCGCCTGGCGCGCCAGCTTCCATTCGGCCGCCTCGCGCATGGGCCCGGGATCCGGCCGAAGGCCCGTCCAGAGTTCGATCTGCCGCCTCGCCTGCGCCACCAGCATGCCGAGGCCGCCGATGGCCCGGCATCCGCGCGCGGCCGCCTCGCGCAGGAACCGGGTCCGCGCCGGGTGGTAGACCAGGTCGTACGCGACGCCGCCGTCGTAGGTCGCTTCCGGAAACGCCGATCGCCTCCGTGTCCGGGTGCGTGCCGACCGGCGTGGCGTTCACGAGGAGGTCCCAGCTTCCCGCGGGCACCGGCCGCAGCGCGGCGCTGATGCCGAGCCCGGCCGCCAGCGCGTCGGCCTTCCGGCGGTCGCGGCCGTAGCAGGTGACCGCCGCCCCGGAACGCCGCGCCGCCAGCGCCACGGCCCGGGCGGCCCCGCCGGTGCCGAGCACCGCGACGCGCCGCCCGCGCAGCCCGATTCCCGCACAGCCCGCGAGGAACCCTTCGACGTCGGTGTTGCAGCCGCGCCAGCCGCCGCCCTCCCGCACCAGCGTGTTGACGGCGCCGGCGAGCGTCGCATCGGCGTCAAGGGCGTCGAGGCGGCTCATCACGTCCACCTTGAACGGGGCCGTGACGCTGGCGCCGGCCACGCCGAGCACGCGCACGCCTTCGAAGAGGTCGTCGATGTCGGCGGCGGCAAGAGGCACGTAGACCGCGTCGAGGCCCAGCTGCTCGAAGGCCGCGTTGTGCATCGCGGGCGACAGCGAATGCGCGACGGGACGGCCGGCGATGCCGTAGAGCGCCGTGTGCGGGCCGATCGCTCCGGAACCGGAACTCCCGGTGCAGGCGCTCGACGTCGATCTGGCCCGGCGCGACGCCCTCGCCCGCGTACGTCCAGCACGAAGCGAACCGCCCCGGCAGGATGCGTGTCGCGAGGCCCGCCTCCCCCATCGCGACGAGGACCATGCGCCGGCCCGCGTGCCGCCGCGCGATGGCCGCGAGGCGCCCGCACTCGGCGAGGCGCGACACGCTGACGGCGACCTTCAGGACCTCCGGGTCGAGCGCCGCCATCGCGTCCACGCGCGCCTCGAGGTCCGCCGGGCAGCCCGTGAAGTCGTGCAGGGACAGGACGATGTTGCGCCCGCGACGGGCGCGGACGAGGTCGTCGAACCCGTGATCGAACTCGAGGTCCACGTACTCGGCGCCGCCGCTCGAGGGCGGCCACGAGCAGCGCGCGCCTGGCCGGCTCGCTGCCGCGGAACCACCCTCCGTCGTCCTCGCGCCGGCAGGTGACGACCACGGGCCGGGCCGGCCCGCGACGGCGCCCGCGGCATCAGGGTCTGCGGCCGAGTCGAGCCGGACCTCGACCAGGTCCGCCCCCTCCACGGCGTCCCGCCGCGCGCGGAGCTCCGCCATGCTGCGTCCCGTCACCGTCGCGCACACGAGGGGGCGTGGCGTGTCCATCGGGCCCTGCCTAGTACTTCGACTCGCAACTACGGCCACTATGCCGTCTCGGCGTACGTGGCCGGCGGCGCTCGCTCAGCACTTAGTCCTGAGGGCACAAATACGCTGCCGTATTTGTGCATCGAAGGACTAAGAAAAAGCCTCTTCAACTTGCGTTGAAGAGGCTTCGTTGGTCCTGCCGGAACGGGTCGACCCCGGTGGCCTCTTCAGCGCATGCGCACACACCACCACCACGACGTGGCGGTCTGCGGGCGGATGCTCGTGAAGGGCGTCATGGGTCGAGGTGCGTCGAGCGTACCAGAGGAGGCAGGCACTGTCAAACCGGCTCGACGCCGCTCCGTGGTTCGCCTTGACCGGCCGTGTGCTTCCTGACTATAAGGGTGACAGGTGAACTTCCGACAACTCGCTGTGTTCGTCCTGGGCTGGGCCGTTCTCTCGTTTCCTACGCCGGCGTCCACCCGTTACATGCCGATCGAGGAAGTGCAGCCCGGCATGGCGGGGATGGGCCGGACGGTCTTCAAGGGAACCGCCATCGAGGAGTTCCAGGCCCAGATCCTGGGCGTGGTGCGATCGAACATCGGCCCTCAACGCGACTTGATCATCGCGAGGCTCAGTGGCGGCCCGCTGGCGAAGACGGGCGTCATCGCCGGCATGAGCGGCAGCCCGGTGTACATCGACGGCCGCCTCATCGGCGCCGTGTCGTACGCCCTCGGGTCGTTTGCGACCGAGCCCATCGCCGGCATCACGCCGATCGGCGAGATGGTGGAAGCCACCGCGAGAGGCGGCACGGCGCCCGCGCCGCGGATCACGCCGATTCCGATCGGCGCGGACATCCCGGTGCTGGCCGCCGCCTTCGCCGACGCGCTCCGCCCCGTGCGCACCTTCGTGCCGCTCGCCTGGCCGGCCGCGGCGGACGCATCCGCGCCCGGCCACGTTGCGGCGCTCCGGCCCATCGCGCTACCGCTCAGCGTCGGCGGCTTCGATCGCGCGGCGGCGGCGGGCGCGCTCGCGTCGTTCGGCGGCGGCGGCTTCGTGCTCTCGCCGGCCGGGGCGGCCGGCGAGGCGCAGGGCGCGCCGCCCGCCGCCGATCCGCTCCGTCCTGGCGACCCCGTGGGCATCGGCCTCATCACGGGGGACCTGCAGTTCGGCGCGACCGGCACCGTCACCGACGTCGACGGCGCGCGCCTCCTGGCATTCGGCCACCCGCTCTACAACGTCGGGCCGGCCAGCTTCGCCATGACGCGCGCCTACGTGCACGCGGTGCTGCCGAGCCTCAACTCGTCGATGAAACTCGCCTCGATTGGCGAGGTCGTCGGCACGATCCAGCAGGACCGCTCCACCGCCGTGGCCGGGATGCTCGGCGTTCGGCCGCGCACGATGAGCATGACCGTGTCGTTGAAACGTGAAGGCGCCCCCGACCGGCGCTTCACGTTTTCCGTCGCCGATCACCCGCTGCTCACGCCCCTGCTCGCGTACACCGCGCTGGTCGGCATCGTCTCCGAGCACGAGCGCGACCTCGGGCCGGCCTCGTACGCCTTGCGGGGCCGCGCCACCATCGCCGGCCACCCGGCCGTCGAGTTCGACGACGTGTACACCGGCGATCAGCCAGGCGTGGCGGCCGCTTCCGCGATCGCCATGCCGCTCGCCGCATTGCTGACCAACGGCCTCGAGCCGGTGCGCGTCGACTCGCTCCAGATCGAGATGGCGGGCGCCGAACGCATCCGGAGCGCCGCGATCGAACGGGTGTGGATCGACACGACCGACGTGCAGCGCGGGAAGGCCCTTCCGCTGAAGATCCTGCTGACTCCGTGGCGCGGCGAACCGTTTGTCCGGACCATGAGCGTGGACATCCCGCTGAACGCGGAGGGCCCGCTGACGCTGGTCGTGGCCGACGGCAATCGCTTCGGCCAGTGGGAGCAGCGCGAGCAGCGCGCGACGCTCAAGCCGGCCTCCGTCGATCAGATGGTCAAGCTGCTGAACGCGGCACGCCGCGGCAATCGCCTCTACGTCCGGCTGCTGGGCCGCGACACCGGCGCCGTCGTCAACGGCGAGGTCATGCCCTCGCTGCCCTCCTCGGTGCTCACCGTCCTGCAGGGCGATCGCGGCACATCGGCCAATCCGCCGATCCAGTCCTCCATCCTCGGCGCGTGGGAGATCCCGATGGATCACGCGGTCGAGGGCTTCCGGACGCTGACGCTCCAGCTCGCGAACCGCCGTCCATGATCCGCCGCTCGAAAGGGACTTGCGCATGAATCGCCGCGTGCTCCGGCCGCTCCCCGCCATCCTGATCGCCGCAGGATCGCTTGTCGCCATCGACGCGTCCACCGCGCGGTTCTGGCGCGTGTCCACTCAGGCGGACCTGCTGAAGGGCCAGTCCGAGCGCCTCTCGATCGACTACGACGGCCGGCTCGTGCTCGGGCCCTCGGCGCGCTCGGTGCTTCGCGCCGACATCGCCCTTCGTCTGGTGCCTCGCGGCGGGCCCCGACGGGTCGGTCTACGCCGGCGGAGGGAACGACGGGCTGGTCTGGCACATCGACCGGGACGGAAGGAGCCGGGTCGCGTTCGACGCGCAGGAACTCGAGGTGCATGCCCTTGCGTCGACCGCCGACGGAGCGCTGCTGGTGGGCACCTCGCCGGACGGCAAGGTCTACCGGGTGGCCGGCGGCGCACCGCCGGCCGTGTTCTTCGATCCCGAGGACAAGTACATCTGGGCGCTCGCGGCGGATGCGCAGGGCCGCGTCTACGTCGCGACCGGGGGCAAGGGTGTCATCTACCGGATATCCGCCGACGGCAGGAGCGAGGTGTTCTACCGGACACAGACGGCCAACGTCACGTCCCTGCTGATCGGCAGCGACGGTCAGATCGTCGCCGGGACGGAGTCGCCGGGCCGTGTCTTGCGGATCACGCCGGCGGGCAAGGCCTTCGTCCTCCTCGAATCGCCGTACCGGGAGATCCGCGGGCTGCGCGCCGGGAGATCGGGGACGATCTTCGCCGCGGCGGTCAACGGCAAGCCGAGCGGCCCCGAGTCGCCAGCGCCGGCGCCGGCGGCGGAACCGCCTCGCAGCGCCCCCGTGGCTTCCGTCTCGGCGGAGATCATGGCCGTCACCATCGTCGACGCGTCCTCGGCCGCGAGCGGCGCCGTGCCGGCCCAGCGGCCGCAGCTCGAGCCCGCGGCCAAGGGCGCAGTGTACCGCACTCGACGCGGGAGGCGGCAGCGATCTCATCTGGGAGTTCCGCGATGATCAGCCGTTCGACCTGCTCGTCGAGGACGAGGGCAGCGTGCTCGTGGCCACCGGCAGCGCCGGCAAAATCTACCGCCTCGCCGGCGAGCCCTGGCGGGCCATGCTGCTGACGCGGTTCGACGCGCAGCAGATCACCGCCCTGCTCGGCGCCGGATCGATGCGGTACTTCGCCACGTCGAACCCGGCGCATGTGGTCCGCGTCGACGCGGGCCTGGCGGCCGACGGGCAATTTCTCTCGGACGCGAAGGACGCCGGCACCGTGGCGGCGTGGGGCACGCTGACGTGGCGGGCGGTCCAGGCCGCCCCGGGCGCCGTGCAGATCTCGACGCGCTCGGGCAACACCCCGGTGCCCGACGACACCTGGAGCGACTGGGCTGGTCCGTACCAGCGCGCCGACGGCGAGCCGATTACGAGCCCGCCGGCGCGGTACCTCCAGTGGAAGGCCGTTCTGAAGGGCCCGGCTGCCGGCACGCCCGGGCCCGCGCTGGTATCGATGAGCGTCGCGTATCTTCAGCGGAACCTGCGGCCGCGCGTCACTGCGATCACCGTCCACCCGCCCGGCATCGTGTTCCAGAAGCCGTACCCGACCGGCGAGGCCGACATCGCCGGGCTTGGCGACGCGCCGCCCGAGGCGCGCGTGCCGGTGTTCTCCGCGCCCCTCGGCGGCGCGGCCCAGTCGCCGTCAGCGGGACCGGCGCTGGGCCGGCGCATGTATCAGAAAGGGCTGCAGGCGTTCGCGTGGAAGGCGGAGGACGACAACGACGACCGCCTGCACTACGACCTCTACTACCGGCAGGCGGGCGAGATCGACTGGAAGCCCTTGCGGCGCGGCACGACGGACCAGATCGCCGTCTGGGACACCATGTCGGTGCCGGACGGAACCTACGTCCTCAAGATTGCCGCCGCCGACTCGGCGAACAACTCCGCCGACACGGCCCTGGTCGGGGAGCTGGTCAGCGAGGCCTTCGACGTCGACAACGGCGCGCCGGCGATCACCGTGCAGCAGGTCGTGCGGGACGGCGCGGCGACGAGGGTGGCCTTCGAGGTGATCGACTCGTTCTCGCCGGTCTCGGCCGTCGAGTACTCGGTGGAGACGGGCCGGTGGCAGTCAGCGTATCCGCTGGACGGCGCGGCGGACTCGCGCCAGGAGCGCTTCGAGATCCGTGTGGACGGGGACGCGGCCGGGCGCGTGGTTATCCGGGCCACCGATACGATGAACAACTCCGGTACGGCGCGAGTGGCGGCCCCGCGCGCGGCGCCGGGCCGATAGCGCGTCAGCCGCGGATGACCTCGGGGCCGGGCGGGAGCGCACTCTGCTTCGGCGTGACCGGCATCTTGGCCCGCACGGTCGTGCTGGCGAGCACGAACACCGTCTTCACCGAGACGGCGGCCCCGCCCATCCGCGCCGGCTCGAACCGCGCCCGCGAGATCGAGTCGAGCAGCCGGTTGACACGCGCGCGCTCGGCCTCCGACGATTGCTTCGACAGCACCTCGGGACTGACGACCCGTCCATTCCGCGTGACCACCGCCGCGAGCGCGAACACCTCGTCTTCCTGGCTGACGAGGCCGTCCGGCAGCACACCCGATTCCGACGCCCGCGGCGACAGGATGCGGCTGTCCATCCCGATGGCCGGCGCGCCAAGGGTCTGCAGCATGCCGGCGATCGAATCCGGCCGCTCGGACAGCGGCGCGAAGTAGAAGATCCCGACGACCAGCAGCACCGACACCATCGTCGCGCACGTCGAGCAGAGCGCCGCGAGGCCGAGGCGCATGTCCTCGAACGCCCGCGACACCTGAGCCGAGACCGATTCCTCGCGTTCCGCCGCGAGGCGGCTCATGATGTCCGTTTCGAGGTCGTCGAGGTCGCACGCGCTGTTCGCGGCCGCGGCCGCGGACCTGGCGCGCAGCATGTCTCCGACGCCGCGCATCGCGGCCAGTTCGTCCGCGCAGGCAGGGCAGCGGCGCAGATGGCCGTCCACCGCCACCTGTCCGGGCACCGGCAGTTCGCCGTCGAGAAAGGCCGACAGTCGACGCCGTGCGGCGACGCACGAGAGCGGCTTCATACAGACCTCTCTTCGCGACAGCTTCGCGCGCAGCGCGTCGCGCGCGCGCGTCAGCCGCGACTTCACCGTCCCAATCGCGATCCCCAGCGAGAACGCGATCTCCTCGTAGCTCATCCCGTCGATTTCCCGCAGCACGATCGGCGGTGCGCTGCTCGAACGGCAGCGCTTCCAGCGCGCCCCACACCCGATCCGCGGTTTCCTTCCGGCGCAGCGCGAGTTCGGGCGTCGCCGAGGCATCCCTCAACACGTCGTCGCCGTGCTGCTCGAGGTGCGCGTCGAGCGACACCTGGTCCGACTTGAGCCGCCGCCGCCACCACCGCTGCCGGTTGCGGGCCAGGTTGATCGCGATGCGGTAGATCCAGGTCCGAAGGGCCGACTGGCCGCGGAACCGATCGATCGTGCGGAACACCTGGAGGAAGACGTCCTGCGACAGGTCGCGGGCCTCCTCGTAGTCGCCAAGCAGGTGGAACCCCAGCTGGAAGACCATCCGCTGGTGGTCGGCCACCAGCTCGCTGCAGGCGGTTTCCTCTCCCGGCCACGCAGCGACTGATGAGCGTCGCTTCGCGGTCCGCGACGTCGGGCCAACTCAGGGCGGGCGCGTCTTTCACCAGCAGCTCCTCGGCCACGAGAGTGTCTCCCAGAACTATAGCAAGTTCCCTGCAGGCTGTCAGGGCCTGATGCCCGTGCCAGCCGCGCGAGACCTCCGGTGTACGCTCGTCCTCGATACGGTTAGACACGAAAATGAGGCAAAAGTTCCGTCTCCTGCTAGGATAAACCCCTGATGACTCGCACCCTCGCCGGGGCGCTGCTGCTGACGGCCGTCGCGGCCGGCGTGGTCCTCGCAGGCCTTTCGGTCCAGCGGGACCTGCGGTACCAGAACCTCGTCGCCGAGGGCAACCGGGCGCTCGCGACGGAACAGACGTTTGCCGCCATCGAAGCCTTCAGCGGAGCGATCGCGCTCAGGGAAGACTCGATGGTCGCCTACCTCCGACGCGGAGAGGCGTACCGGAAGCGCGGCGAGTTCGAGGCCGCGCTCCGGGACTTCCGCGCCGCCTCCCGCATCGACCGCAACGCGGTCAGGCCGGCGGAGTTGATGGGCGACGTCGAGTACGACCTGGGCCGGTTCGCGAAGGCGGTCGAGGCGTATCGCCGGGGCGCCGCGATTGACGATGGCAATGCCCGGGTGCAATACAAGCTGGGACTGGCGCTGTTTCGCGCCGGGGACGCCGAGGGCGCCGCCACGCCCCTTCGCCGGGCCGCCGCTCTCGACCCGCGCATGGCGGAGGCGCGCTACGCGCTCGGGTTGAGCCTTCGTCACGCGGGGCAGCGCGACGAGGCGATCCAGGCGCTCGAGGAGGCGGTGAAGGTGTCGCCGGCGCTCTCGGCTGCCCGCGAGGAACTCGCCGCGCTGTACGCCGAAACCGGGCGCGCGCCGGAAGGCATCGTTCAGCTCGAGGCCATCGCGGCCCTCGAGCCCGGCAGGCCCGAACGCCAGGCCGCCGTTGGCCTGGCCCAGGCACGGGCCGGCCGGACCGACCTGGCGGTGGGCCTGCTCGGCCGCGCCGCCGAACGCTACCCCGACAACGCGGTCATCTACGTCGCCCTCGGCCGGGTGTGGTTCGAGTCGGCTGAACGGGCCCGCGATCGGGTCGGCCTGCGCAAGGCGGTCGGGGCGCTCGAGCCGTTCACGCGCGGGCCCTCCGCCTCCGGCGAGGCCCTCGCCCTCTATGGACGAGCACTGGTGCTGTCGGGCGACGTGGCGCGCGGGGAAGTCATGCTGCGCCAGGCGGCGGACATGCTCCCGGTGTCGCCTGACACGCTGCTCTGGCTCGCCGACGCCGCCGAGCGCCTGGGCCACTACCCCACCGTGCGGTCGGCCCTCGAGCGGTGGGCCGCCATCGCGCCGGAGTCTCATCCGAACCTGGCCGCCGTCTACGAACGGATCGGCGACCTCGCCACGCGCCTGGGGGATCCGGCCGCCGCCGTGAGAGCGTGGCAGCTGGCGGCCGGTCCCGCGGCCTCCGCCGGGCTGCTGGCGCGGCTCGCCGAGGCCGAACTCGCCGAGGGACACACCGACGCGGCCAGGGCCGCGGTCGCCCGCGGCCTGGCCCGCGACCCCCGACATCCTGTCCTGCTGGCGCTCCAGCGCAAGACTCAATAGCGGGCGGCGCCGTTCTCGCGGCTGATCCCCAGCCGGGCGATCAGCTTCGGCGAGCCCCTGCCGCGACACGCCGAGCGCCGATGCCGCCTCGGTCCGGTGCCCGCCTGTGCGCGCGAGCGTGGCGCGGACGAAACGCTCCTCGAACCGCCGGCGCGCCTCGGCCAGTGTCAGCGGCTCGCCGTGGGCGTGCGCGGCTGAGCCGGCAATCGCGGCCGGGAGCCGCGACGGGCCGACGCGCCCGCGCGGCGGCGCGTGCACGGACAGTGCCGCCAGCGTGTTCTGCAGCTCGCGCACGTTGCCGGGCCAGTCGTACCGCGCCAGGGCGGCGATCGTGGCGGGGCTCAACTCCGCTTGCCCGCCGGTCCGTCGCATCGCCTCGCGCCAGAACTGCCGGGCCAGCGGGCCGACATCCTCCGGCCGCTCACGCAGCGGCGGCACGACGATTCGCACCACGTCGAGCCGGTAGAGCAGATCGTGACGGAAGCGGCCGGCCCTGACGTCGTCGTTCAGCAGCCGGTTCGTGGCGGCGACGATGCGCGTGTCCACCCGCCGCGGATGGTTCTCCCCCACTCGCCGGATTTCGCCCTCCTGGATCGCGCGCAGCAGCTTGGCTTGCGCGCGCGGCGACAGTTCGCCGACTTCGTCGAGGAACAGCGTGCCGCCGTCGGCGTCTTCGAACAGGCCGGGGCGGTCCGAGGCGGCGCCGGTGAAAGCGCCGCGCGCGTGGCCGAACAGCTCCGTCTCGAAGAGGTCGTCGCTGAGCGCGGCGCAGTTGACCGCGCAGAAGCGGCGCGCCCTCCTGGCGGAACCCGCGTGGACCGCCTTGGCGATGAGCTCCTTGCCGGTTCCGCTCTCGCCCAGGATGAGGACCGGGTACGGCGCGGCGGCGGCCCGGCCGACCTGGCGCCGAAGGTCAGCCATGGTGGCGCTCGGCCCGCTCAGATCGCCGAGAGCCGGTTCCGCTTCGTGATTCCCCGGCGAAGCGGAGCTCAGCGCGGCCGTCGCCGGCCCGATCGCCGCCGCGGCCGCGGCCATGATGCCGCGCGCGCGCGCCTCCCCGCCGGTCGCGGCCGGCGCCCAGCGCACGGCCAGCGCGCCGATTGCCGCGCCGCCGTAGCGGACCGGCGCGGCGAGTTCCAGGCCTGCCGCGGATTCCTCCGGGCCGACGACGAGCAGCGAGTGGGCGGACCGTTCGGCAAGGTCGGGACGGCACGCCCGGTGGCCCGCAGTGGCCACCAGCCGCAACGCACCCTCGACCAGCGCGAAGGCGCTGACGGCGCCGGCACCGAGCGCCGTCTTCACGGTCTGGCAGACTCCGGCGACCGCATCCTCCTCGCTCTGCGCTTCGTGGCAATGCTGGAGAATCCGCAAGACCGCTCCGGTGTCGACCGTGCCTTCAGTCGTGACGTCGAGCCGGGCGCGGCCGCTCTCGAGACCCTGCAGCCGCGCCGAAAGGCCGTCGAGGCGGAGGCCTGCCAGGCCGGAGACAGCTCGACCGGACCTGCCGGACAGCCGGTGCAGGCAGGCGGAGGCCTCGACGCGGGCGCCTGCCTCGATGAGGGCTTCGAGTTCGCCGAGGCGAACCTCGTGTGCCGCGAGCGGCGCATGGAGGCGGCGCATCAGCTCGAGCCCGGAGGCCGCGGTCCGGTCGATCCCGTTCGTGTCGCCGAGTGCGCCCTGAACGAGAAGGCGCAGGGCGATCAGGCAGCCCGCGTGCAACGGGTCTTGACTGTCGCGGGCCTCGCCGGCTGCGGCCAGCCTCCTCGCCGCGAGTCCCGCATCGCGGCGAGCGAGCGCGATGCGCACGCCGACCTCGGCTTCCACCGCCGACAGCCCTGGCGGATGCGGGCCGGCCGCGGCCGCCGCTCCCCAGCCGGTGCCGCTTGTGTGGGCCTCGGCGCGCTCGGCGACCGCCGCCGCCGCCTCGATCCGGCCGCCGGCGAGCCGTCGCGACTCGTCGACGAGTTGCCACGCGTCGTCATGCCTCCCCTGCCAGAAGAGGCATCGCGCCAGCAGGAGGGCCGCGGCGCGACCGAGATCTCCCAGCGCCGCGCCGGCGGCGCCGACCTGAGCGGTCCGCAACACCGATTCGGCTGCCGGGAGCGCTCCGTCCTCGATGTCCGCGGCGCCCAGATGCAGGAGGGCCCGGAGCACGCCAAGGGTGTCGCGTGCGGCGTCCGAGAGGCGACGGCTCTCCTCGAAGGCCTCACGGGCGCCGGACCGGCGTCCCCGCGCCAGCAGCAGGCGGCCCAACGCGAGCTGTGCCCTGGCTTCGTCTGCCAGCCGCCGGCGGCGGTGCAGGTATCCGACCGCTCGACGGAGCAGACGCTCGGCGGCCGCGTGCCGGCCGCGTTCGACCAGGCCGCATGCCCGGGCCAGCACGGCCGAGGTCTGCTCGCCGGCAGCGTGTGCGCTCGTGAGCGCGTGGCACGGCTGCGGCGCGGCTTCGCGCACCGCGCAGGCCCCGTCGCCTGGTGCGGAGAGCCGATAGGGCTCCTCCGCGGCGTGCATGCCGAGCAGCCCCCTCACGAGCACGGCAAACGCCCCGGGCCAGCCGCCTGATTGCCGTATTGCCTTGTCGATCGCCCCCGCCGCCCTCACCTCGTCGATGCCCGCGCACAGCACGCTCCGGCGAAGCTGGGCGGGCTGCATCGGTCCGAGCGCGATCGACGGCGCGCCCCGAACGGGAAGGCCCCGGCAGACGACGGCGTGCGGGCGGCCGCAGGCCGTGTCGAGCCGCGACAGGAAGCGCGCGACGCCGGCTCCATCCGGCGGCAGCGCGCGCGGCGCGGACGCGTGGAGGATGAGGACGTGACGGTCGCGAAGGGCCGCGCAGAGTGCCGCACCGTCGAACCCCAGCGGCTGGGTGACGGCCTCGCCGCAGAAGCCGCTCGACACAGGAACGAACCCCGCGAGCCTCGCCTCCCGCGCGATCGCCGCGAAGAACGTGCGCAGTCCCGCGCCCTCCGGCGCGTCAATCCGGAGCATCCATGCGCCAGCCTCCACCCGGCCGGTGATCCACTCGACCACAGGGTCGATCTCGTCCCTCCGTTCGATGCTGGCTCCGATGGCCGGCGCGACGGCCGACGCTGCAAGGGGCTGGACGCCAGGCATCGGTTCGCAGAGCGAGATGCGATCGAGCGGTTCAGGAATGAACAGCCCGGGCGGGGCGGCGTTCCGATCGACCCGCCGCCGCGACTCGTGCACGGCGCACCCGGCCCGGGCCAGCAGCCGCGCAACCGCGCCTGCGTCCGGCGGCGGTTCGTGCACGCAGCCGGCCTCCGCGCCGGGCGGGCCCAGGCGGTAGGCTTCGACCCACTCGTCGCGGTTGCCGGCCCCGTAGTCGGCGAGCACGGCCATGCCCGGAATGCGCAGTGAGGAAATGCGCGCCGCCGTCTGCGCCCGGAGGCCGTCGTTGTCCCGGCCGCGCGGCGCGATGATGCGGAGGAGCACCAGGTCGCCGGTCGCCAGGTCGATGGCCCGGTTGCCGCCACCCCACGGGACGAACCGATCCAGGACGAGTTCGAATCGAGTGCTCACGCCCCCTCCCAGCAGCTCGGCTGCGCGGCCGAAACGGTGCAAGATCGGCGCCGACAGCGCCTCCCGGGAAGGGCCCGCAAACACGGCCGTTTCCGCCGCAGGCCCGGCGGACCGCTGCAGAAACTTCGTATAGAATGGCAACGCGATGCTGCGATTTCTCACAGCTGGCGAGTCGCACGGGCGGGCGCTGGTCGTCATCGTCGATGGCCTCCCGGCGGGGCTGCCCGTCGATGCCGGCACGCTGACGCGCGATCTCCGCCGACGGCAGCGGGGATACGGCCGGGGCCGCAGGATGGCGATCGAATCCGACCAGGCCGTGCTTGCCGGTGGTGTCCGGCATGGGCGAACGACCGGCGCGCCGGTTGCCGTGACGATCGACAACCGCGACTGGGTGAACTGGGCGTTCACCATGCACCCGGACGAGGACCCTCCGGCCGATGCCGGCGGCGCGCATCGCGCGCCCGTCACGCGGCCGCGCCCGGGCCACGCGGATCTCGCCGGCGCGATCAAGTACGGGCATGCCGACCTGCGTGACGTCCTCGAACGCGCGAGCGCCCGGGAAACGGCGGCGCGCGTGGCGGCGGGCGCGCTGGCGCGGCTGCTGCTCGCCGAGCTGGCCGTCCACGTCGCGAGCCACGTGATCGCGATCGGCCCGGAGCGCTCGGACGCCCGCGAGGCGTCCTTCGACGACATCGCGGCGCTCTCCGACGACAGCCCGACCCGTTGCGTGGACGAGGCGGCCGCCGCGCGCATGATCGCGGCCATCGACGCCGCGCGAGAGGCCGGCGACACGCTCGGCGGCGTGTTCGAGGTCGCGGCGCGCGGTGTGCCGGCCGGTCTCGGCAGCTACGCGCAGTGGGACCGCCGTCTCGACGGCCGGCTGGCGCAGGCCCTGATGTCGATCCCTGCCATCAAGGCCGTCGGCATCGGCATCGGCGCCGAGGCCGCCCGGCTGCGGGGCTCGCAGGTGCACGACGAGATCCTGCCTCCGGCCGGCGGCGGGCACGGCCCAGGGGCCGCGGTGCCGATCATGCGGCCGACCAACCGCGCCGGCGGGCTCGAGGGCGGCGTCACCAACGGAGAGGAGCTCCGCGTCAGCGCGTCGATGAAGCCCATCGCGACGCTGATGGCGCCGCTGCGATCCGTCGACCTCGCGGACGGCACCGCGGCGGCGGCGGCCATCGAGCGCAGCGACGTGTGCGCCGTGCCTGCCGCGTCGGTGGTCGGCGAGGCGATGGTGGCTATCGTGCTCGCCGATGCCCTCCTCGAGCGGTTCGGAGGCGATACGGTCGGCGAGCTGCGGCGCCGCTGCGCGGACTGGCGGCGCCAGGCCGGCGAACGGTTCGCACGCCCGCGGGAGCCAGGGACGCCATGATCCGCCCCATCGTGAAGTTCGGCGAGCGCGTGCTGCACCGCGAGGCGGAACCCGTCACCGACATCAGCGCCGAGATCGCGGCCCTCGTGCAGGACATGATCGAGACCATGTACGCGGCTCCCGGGGTCGGCCTCGCCGCGCCGCAGATCGGGATACCGCTGCGGGTGTTCGTGGTCGATGTCGCCGGCGGCCGCTCGAAGGACAGCCTGATGGCGTTCATCAACCCCGAGTTCGTCGAGCGCGAGGGTATGCAGTTCGAAGAAGAGGGCTGCCTCTCGGTGCCCGGCTTCAACGCCACCGTGGCCCGTCCGTCGCGAGCGGCGCTGAAGGGGCTCGATGTCGACGGGCGCGAGCGGATTGTGGAGGGCACGGGGCTGCTCGCACGAGCCTTCCAGCACGAGATGGATCACCTCGACGGGCGGATCTTCGTCGACAGGCTTCGCGGCATCCAGCGGGACCTGATCGTCCGGCGGATCCGCAAGTTGAGCCGGACGGGGAAATGGTAGCGGCTGGCCGCCCGCTTCGCCTGGTCTACTTCGGCACGCCCGAATTCGCGGTGCCCGCGCTCGAGGCGCTCCTCGGCTCCCGCCATTCCGTCGTCGGCGCCGTGACGCAGCCGGACCGGCCCCGCGGCCGCGGCCAGCGCGTCAGCGACAGCCCCGTCAAGCGCGTCGCGCTCGCGAGAGGCATCCCGGTGCTTCAGCCCGACAGGCTGAAGGACGAGTCGTTCCTCGCGGCCCTCAGGGCCTGGCGCCCGGACGCCGGAGTCGTGGCGGCATACGGCAGGATCCTGCCCCCCGCCGTGCTCGACGCGCCGCCGCTGGGCCTCCTCAACGTGCACGCGTCGCTGCTCCCGCGGCACCGCGGGGCCGCGCCGGTCCATCGCGCCGTCATCGCGGGCGATCGGGAAACGGGCGTGAGCATCATGCGCGTGGTCCAGGCGCTCGACGCCGGCGGCGTCTTCGCGACCGCCGTGCGCCCGATAGGCCCCGACGACACGAGCGCCGAGGTCGAGCACGATCTGGCGCGGCTCGGTGCGTCCCTGCTGCTGCAGGTGCTCGATCAGCTGGCCTCCGGCACCGCCGTCGAAACGCCGCAGGACGATGGCGCCGCCACCTACGCCCACCGCCTCCGCAAGGAGGAGGGTCTCATCGACTGGCGCGCGGGCGCCGCGGCGATTCACAACCAGGTGCGCGGCCTGCAGCCGTGGCCGATGGCCTGGACCTTCATCGGCGGCCAACGGCTGATCATCATCCGGACGCGGTTCGCGCCGGAGACGGCCGACAGCGGGCGGGCGCCCGGCTCGATTCTGCACGTGTCGCGGGATGCCTTCCGCGTGCAGACCGGCGCCGGCCTTCTCGACGTGATCACGGTCCAGCCCGAGGGCCGGCGTGCCATGGCGGCCCGCGACTTCGCGGCCGGCCACCTGGGCGGGGACGATGCGCGCTTCGACATCCCGCCCGGCGGACCGTCACCGGGGACGCCCGCCGGCGGCGCCTGACGCCGATGGCGGCGATCGCGCGCGTCGTCGCCCTGGACACGCTCCGGCGCGTGCGCGCCGGACACTCCGACCTCGCGTCCGCGCTCGAGCTCGGGCGCGCGCGCCTCTCCGACGAACGCGACCAGGCCCTGGCGGCGGAAATCGCGATTGGCACGCTTCGCTGGCGCGCCGCGCTCGACCACGCCATCGCCTGGGCCGGCGACCGCGACCTCGCCGCCTTCGACGAGGACGTCCTCGACATCCTGAGGCTGTCGGCCTACCAGCTGCTTCACCTCGATCGCGTGCCGGCCTCCGCCGCCGTCAACGACGCGGTCACCCTCGCGCGCCTGCGCGGCCACCCCCGCGCGGCGGGCGCCGTCAATGCCATTCTCCGGCGCATCAGCAGGGATCGGTCCCGGTTGCCCATGCCCGCCCCGTCCGATCCGGTGGGCCACCTCAGTGTCAGCTGGTCTCACCCGGCGTGGCTCGCCGCCCGATGGATAGCGCGGTACGGGTTCGACATCGCGCTCGCGTGGGCACGCTTCAACAACACTCCCGCGCCGCTCACGCTGCGGGCGAACACGCTGCTGACGACCCGCGACGCGCTGGCGGAGAGCCTTGAGCGGGACGGGGTGCGCACCCGGGCGTGCGCCTATGCGCCGGAGGGGCTGGTTGTCGAATCGGGACGGCCCTTCCGCTCTCCCCTCGCAGGCGCCGGTCATTTCCTCGCGCAGGACGAAGCCTCTCAGCTCGTCGGCGCGTTCGCATCGCCGCCGCCAGGGGCGCGCGTCGCCGATGCCTGCGCGGCGCCTGGCGGCAAGACGGCGCAGCTTGCCGCCGCGATCGGGGCTGAAGGCCTGCTCGTCGCCGGCGACCTCCGAAGCCGCCGGGTCCGCCTGCTCCGCCAGACGCTGAGCGCGGCGCGCGTCACGTCCGCTCACATCGTCGTCCACGATCTGCTCGGCGGGCTGCCATTCGGCCCGGTGTTCGACTGCGTCCTCGCCGACGTCCCGTGTTCGAGCCTCGGGACCATCCGGCGCGACCCTGACATCCGATGGTCGAGGCGGGAGGAAGATCTCGGCGCGCTCGCCGCCCGCCAGATCAGGATGCTCGACGAAGCGTCACGCGCCGTCCGGCCGGGCGGGCTGTTGGTGTACGCCACGTGCTCGAGCGAGCCCGAGGAGAACGAAGAGGTGATTGACGCGTTTCTCGAACGCCATTCCGGGTTCGCGCTCGAAGACCCGCGCGCATCCGGCGCGCGCCTTCCGGGCAAAGTGGAGGAATGCGTTGACCAGCGCGGCTGCCTGCGGACGCTTCCCCACCCGCACGCGCTCGAAGCCTTCTTCGCCGCGCGCCTGAGGCGCCGCCGCTGAGGGCCGGCCGGGCCGATCGCCCGGGTGGCATCGTGTAGTACAGTTCTCGCAGGCATGGGCAGGAATCGGCGCATCAGGAACGTCGGCCGTCTCATCGTGCTTGTCCTGGCGCTGGCAGCCACCTACGGGATCTTCAGCGTGGCGGCCATGCGGGTGGCGCTGCGCGCGCGCGAGGTGCCGGTGCCGAAGGTGGCGGGCCTCGAGTTCAGCGAGGCCGGAAGGGCCATCGAGGACGCGGGCCTGACGCTGAAGGTCGACGACAGCCACCCGTTCAGCGACACCGTGCCTGCAGGCCGGATAGCCAGGCAGGATCCGGCCGCCGGGCTCCTGGTCCGCCGGGGGCGGAGCGTCAGGGTCTGGACCAGCGCCGGCTCGCGCGCGTCGGTCGTGCCCAGGCTGGTCGGCGAGACGGAGCGATCCGCCCGGGCCCGGTCGAGCCAGGACGGACTGGAGATCGCGGCCGTCGCGGACATCCGTTCGCCCGACTATCCCTCCGATGCCGTCGTCGCGCAGGATCAGCCGCCAGGGAGCCGCGCCACGCGGGTAGGCGTGGTCATCAACCGCGGCGAGCGGGCGGCGGGCTACGTGATGCCCGACCTGATCGGCGCCGCCAGCGAGGCCGCCCTCGGCGTGCTCCGCAGCCACGGCCTGCGCGTGTCCGTCGTGGCCCAGCAGCCCTACCCGGGGGTCCCGTCGGGCGTCATCATCCGGCAGTTCCCGGCGGCCGGGTTCCAGGTGACGTCAGATCAGCCCATCTCGCTGGAGGTCAGCCGATGAGCGTGCGCATCGCCCCGTCCATCCTGGCGGCGGACTTCGCCGTCCTCGGCGCGTGTATCGCCGCCGCGGAGCGCGGGGGCGCCGACCTCGTGCACGTCGACGTCATGGACGGCCATTTCGTGCCGAACCTCACCGTCGGTCCGCCGGTCGTGCACTCGATCAGGCGGGTGGCCCGCGTGCCCCTGGATGTGCACCTGATGATCGAGGATCCCGATCGCTACATCCCCGCGTTTGTCGAAGCCGGGGCCGGACTGATTTCGGTGCACGTGGAAATCCTGCCCCACCTGCACCGGACGATCGGGCTCATCAGGAGCCTCGGCGCGCAGGCGGGAGTGGTGCTGAACCCGTCGACCCCGGTCGGCTGCATCGAGGAAGTGGCCCGCGACGTCGACTTCGTCCTCCTCATGACGGTGAACCCCGGGTTCGGCGGGCAGGCCTTCATCCCGCGCAGCACGTCCAAAGTGCAGGCCATGCGTGCGCTGCTCGACGAGGCCGGCAACCCGGCGCCCATCGAGGTCGACGGCGGCATCGACGAGGAGAACATCTCTCGCGTGGTCGCGGCGGGCGCCGACTGGATCGTGGCGGGCTCGTCGGTGTTCGGGTCCGGCGATGCGGAGGCGGCCACGAGGCGCCTGAAAGCCCTGGCGGTGGCAGCGGCGCAGGAACGCCTCACCGCGAACCGGAAAGCGCGGTGAGCAGCCACGTGTCGGCGGCGCCCCTGCGGGTCCGGTACGCCGAGACCGACCAGATGGGGTTCGCGTACTACGGCAACTACATGGCCTGGTTCGAGGTCGGGCGGTGCGAGTGGCTGCGGAGCCTGGGGTGGTCGTACCGCGACCTCGAGGCGCGGGACGCGATCATGCTGCCAGTCATCGAGGCGCACTGCGAGTACCGCAAGCCCGCCCGCTACGACGACGAACTCCTGATCCGGGCGCGGGCCGAACTGGCTTCCCCGTTGCGGATCCGCTTCGCGTACGAGGTTGTCCGGGCGGCCGACGGCGCCGTGCTGGCTGTCGGGCACACCGTGCACGCCTCGACGGATCTGAGCGGGCGCCCGAAGCGATTGCCCGCCCATGTCCGGGCGTTTTTCGCATAGCCGGGGAGCCGGCGGCGCCGGATCCTCATGGGGCGGGCGAGTCGCGTTGTAGAATAAGAGGATTGTGTACATGATCCGTCGCGTGTTCAGGGCCGTCGTGCCCGCCTGCGTGCTCCTCGTCCTCGCCCTCTCGTCAGGCTGCTCCAGGGACAAGAACGTCGTTCCCACCGGCATCCTGGAGGGGGACAAGTACCTCATGGATCGCGCGACGGAGCTGGTCGGGAAGAAGAAGTGGTTCCAGGCGCGCGAGTACTACCGGCAGCTGGTCGACAACTACCCTCAGAGCAGCTACCGGCCCGACGCGAAGCTCGGGCTCGGCGACACCTATCTCGGCGAGAAGTCGGCCGAGTCCCTGGTGCTGGCCCAGAACGAGTACCGCGAGTTCCTGACGTTCTACCCGACGCAATCCCCGGGCCGACTACGCGCAGTTCAAGCTCGGGATGTGCCACTTCCAGCAGATGCTCGCGGCTGACCGTGACCAGACCGAGACGAAGGAGGCCGTCGCGGAGCTGACGCTGTTCGTCCAGCGCTATCCGTCGAGCGCGCTCCTCGAGGAAGGGCGCCAGAAGCTGCGCGAGGCCCGGAACCGCCTGACCGAGTCCGAGTACAGGGTCGGGTACTTCTACTGGCGGAACAAGTGGTATCCGGGCGCCATCGATCGGTTCAAGGCCGTGCTGAAGAACGACCCCGAGTACCCGAAGCGGGATGCGGTCTACTTCCACCTCGGCGACTCGCTGGTGAAGATGGGCCGGCGGGCCGAAGCGGTGCCCTACTTCGATCGCCTGGTGAAGGAGTTCGAGAGAGCGAGTATCTGGCCAAGGCGCAGCTGGCCATGAAGGAGCCGCCCGCGGAGCCCGCGCCGCCGCCGATCAAGAAGGGCGGGTAGACGGCGCCGTCAGGACGCCGTGGCCCGCGCGTACTTGCGGTAGTAATCGACGGCCGACACGACCGCAGAGGGCCACCACCGCCCACAGCGCGGCCTGCCCGAGCAGGTAGAACGGCCGGTAGCCCTCGTGCCCCAGGATCAGGAGGAGGATGGCGATGACCTGGCTGGTCATCTTGGCCTTCCCCATCGACGACGAGGCGATCACGACGCCGCGCGAATAGGCGATGCTGCGGAGCCCGGTGACGGCGAACTCGCGGCCGATGATGACCGCCACCATCCAGGCCGGCGCGGCGTCCATCTGCACGAGCGAGATGAAGGCGGCCGCCGTCAGCAGCTTGTCGGCGATAGGGTCCATGAGCTGGCCGAGGGTCGTCACCTGCTTCCGCCGGCGCGCGACGTAGCCGTCGAGCCAGTCGGTGAGGGACGCGATGCCGAAGATCGCGGCGCCGAGCACCTGGCTGGACACGCCCATGACAGGCCACTCCACCTTGGTCAGGAGCACCACGACCAGGAGCGGGACCAGGAAAATCCTGATCAGCGTGAGGCTGTTCGGCAGGTTCATTCCCGCCCTATTGTAGCGCGCTTGCGATAAGATGGGAGGGTTGCCATGAAGGCCATTCTCCTCGCAGGCGGCAAGGGCACGCGACTGCGCCCGCTGACCCTGCACACACCGAAGCCGATCGTGCCCGTGTTCGGGCGCGCGTTCCTCAACTACCAGATCGATCTCGTCCGCACCGTGCCCGAGATCGACGAGGTGATCCTGAGCCTCAACTACCAGCCCCGGCGCATCCAGGACGTGTTCGGGGACGGCCGGGACGCGGGCATCAGGATGCTCGTACGTCGTCGAGCCGAGCCCGCTCGGGACCGGCGGCGCCATCAAGTTCGCGACGGGCGCCTACACGGGCACGGTGGTGGTGTTCAACGGCGACGTGATGACGCAGATCAACCTGGCCGAGGTGCTCCGCCTGCACCGCGAGCGCAAGGCCATGGCCACGATCGTGCTCACGCCGGTGGCCAACCCGTCGGAGTACGGCCTGGTGGAAACCGACGCGGACGGCAACGTGCGGCGGTTCCTCGAGAAGCCGAAACCCGAGGACATCACCTGCGACACGATCAACGCGGGCGTGTACGTGCTCGAGCCCGACACCTTCGACCGGATCCCCACGGACACGGCGTGGTCGATCGAGCGCAGCTTCTTCCCGTCGCTCGTGGAGCGCCGGGAGACGTTTGTCGCGTACGTGTACCGCGGCTACTGGATCGACATCGGCACCCCCGAGAAGTACGTGCAGGTGCACCGGGACATCATGGACCGCCGCTTCCTCGCGGAGCCCTTCGGCGCGGAGGCCCGGGGGCACAGGTGCCTCGGCGCCGACGTGAAGATCGAGGACGGCGCGACCGTCGAGGGGCCGTGCTTCATCGACAGCGGCACGGTCGTGAAGGCCGGCGCCCGCATTCATCCCTACAGCGTCATCGGCCGCAACAGCGTCGTCGAGGAGGACGCGGTGATCGACGGCGCGATCATCTGGCCCAACGGCCGGGTGTCGCGCGACGCCGTCGTGCGCCACGCCATCCTCGGCCGGCACTGCCACGTCGGCCGGAACGTCGTCGATCGACAGCGGCGTCATCCTGGGCGACAAGTCGGCGGTGACCGACCATTCGCGCCTCGCGGCGGGCCAGTGACAGCAGGAGCGGCGATGAGCGTCAACACCGGGATCTTCAAGGCGTACGACATCCGGGGCATCTATCCGGGAGAGCTCGACGAGGCGACGGCCAGGCAGATCGGCCGCGCGTTCGTGGCCTATCTCGGCGCGAAGCGGATCGCCGTCGGCCGCGACATGCGGGTGTCGGCCCCGTCCATCGCGGCGGCCTTCATCGAGGGCGCGCGCGAACAGGGCGCCGACGTCGTCGACTACGGGATGATCGCCACCGACATGCTGTACTTCGCCGTGGCCCGGGACGGCCACGAGGGCGGCGCGATGGTGACCGCGTCGCACAACCCGAAGGACTACATCGGGATGAAGCTCGTGCGCGCCGAGGCCTTCCCGCTGAGCGGCGAGGCCGGCATCTCGCAGATCCGCGACATGGTGGCGGGCGGCACAATTCCGCCGGCGGCGGGCGCGGCGGGCGCCGTCGCGGTGGATACCACGCTGCTCGACGACTACGTGGCGCACGTCTTCCGGTTCATCGACCCGTCGATCATCAAGCCGTTCACCGTCGTGCTCGACGCCGGCAGCGGGATGGGCGGCCTGGTCGCGCCGAAGCTGTTCGAGCGTCTGCCGTGCCGCACGACGCGCCTGTGCTTCGACATCGACGGCACGTTCCCGAACCACGAGGCCAACCCGCTCATCGAAGAGAACCGCCGGGACCTGGTCGAGCGCGTCGTCGCCGAGCGGGCCGACATCGGCATCGCCTGGGACGGCGACGCCGACCGGTGCTTCTTCGTCGATCGGGACGGCGAGTTCATTCCCGGCGACTTCGTCACGGCGCTCCTGGCCGAGGCGTTCCTGATGAAGGAGCGCGGCGGCGCCATCGTCTACGACCTGCGCGCCAGCTACGCGGTGAAGGACACCGTCGCGAAGTACGACGGCCGGGCGCTGATGAACCGCGTGGGCCACGCGTTCTTCAAGAAGCGGATGCGCGAGGAGAACGCGGTGTTCGGCGGCGAGGTGACCGGGCACTACTACTTCCGCGACAACTTCTACGCCGACAACGGGTTCATCCCGGCGCTGCTCATCCTCGAGCTGATGTCGATCAAGGGCCAGGCCCTGCACCAGCTGCTCGAGCCGCTGCGCGCCAAGTACTTCATCTCCGGCGAGATCAACACCAAGGTCCAGTCGATGGCGCTCGTCGACGAGAAGCTCGCGGGGCTGGAGGCCATGGGCGCGCGCGTGCCGGGCGCGAGGGTCTACCGGATGGACGGCGTGTCGGTGGAGGCGCCGGACTGGCACTTCAACGTGCGCGCCTCGAACACCGAGCCGCTGCTGCGCCTGAATCTCGAGGCGACGACGCAGGCGGTGATGGAGGCGAAGCGCGACGAGGTGCTGGCGTTCATCCGCGGGTAGGGTTTCGGGATTCGGGGCCGGAGTTTGCTAGAATAGGATCCTGCGCGCGCGGACGCGCCGCACGCAACGGGCGGGCTTAGCATAGTGGTAATGCTCTGGCTTCCCAAGCCAGCTAGACGGGTTCGATTCCCGTAGCCCGCTCCACTCCTCCCGGTTCCTCTACTTGTTCCCGGCTTTTCTGCGCGCATCCCAGTAGCGCTTCATCCGTTCGGACACCGCCTTGCGCTCGGCGGCGTTCATCGGCGTACGCCGCCCGCGGCGCGGGCGGCGTGGTCTCGGGGCCGACGCGGGGGCCGGGCTCAGGCGGGGGCGCAGTCGCTGGGGCCGATTGCGCCTTCAGCCCCGGAAACGCCCGCTTCAAGCGCCGCGATCTCCCGCTCCAGCTGGGCCAGTTTGGCCGCCGCCCCGATGCGCGCCAGGCGGTGGATCTCGGCCGCCGTCAGCTTCTTCGCCACACGCCCTCCCACCTCCCCACCCTGAACGATACAGGTCCGGTCATTCCTCTCAGGCGGGGATCGTGCACCGGCCTCGCGGTCATGGAAAGTGTCAGCACTTGTGTTAGGCTTGCTGCCTATGGCATACGAGGCCCCGTCGAACGTCCTCATTTCGGCCGAGGAGATCCAGCAGCGCGTCAGGGAACTGGCCGACGAAATCCAGCGCGACTACGCCGCCGACGACCAGCTGCACCTGGTCAGCGTGCTGAAGGGCGGGTTCATCTTCCTCGGCGACATCGTGCGCGCCATGCACCGGCCCGTCACGATCGACTTCATGGCGGTGTCGAGCTACGCCAAGGGCACGACCTCGTCGGGCGAGGTGCGGGTGCTGAAGGACCTCGACTCGGGCCTCGGCGGCCGGAACGTCATCATCGTCGAGGACATCGTCGACACGGGGCTCACGCTGTCCTACCTGCAGGAGATCCTGCACGCCCGGTCGCCGAAATCGCTGCGGACCGCCTGCCTGCTCAGCAAGCCGTCGCGCCGGGCGGTCGACGTGAAGGTGGACTACATCGGCTTCACCATCGAGGACCGGTTCGTCGTGGGCTACGGCCTCGACTACGCCGAGCAGTACCGCAACCTGCCCTATCTCGCCACGCTCGACTGAGGCGCGCCAGGCTCCACGGCGGCCCGGACCTTCGCGGCCAGCCGCCTGGCGTCCGCCAGCACCGATGCCGGGTTCAGCGTCAGCACGCGCCGGTCCCGCATCAGGATTCGCCCATTCACGATCGTCGTGCGGACATCGTCGCCCCGCGTGACGTACACCAGGTGCGACACCGGGTGATACATCGGCGTCTGCCGCGCCGACCGCATCGACACCACGATGAGGTCCGCGAGCTTGCCCGCCTCGAGCGAGCCGAGCCGATCGGCCATGCCCAGGGCGGCCGCCCCGCCGAGGGTCGCCATCTCCAGCACCGCCTGCGCGGAGGCCGCGGTCGGGTCGTTCTCGGCCAGCTTGTGCAGGAAGGCGGCCTGGCGCATGGCCTCGAACATGTCGAGGTCGTTGTTGCTGGCCGCCCCGTCGGTCCCGAGGCCGACGACGAGGCCGGCCTTGAGCGCCTTGGTCACGGGCGCGGCCCCGCTCGCCAGCTTCATGTTGCTCTCGGGATTGTGGGAGAGCGCCACGCGGTGACTCAGCAGGATGGCGATGTCGGCATCCGAGAGGTGCACGCCGTGCGCGGCGACGGCGGGCGTGTCCCAGAAGCCGATCGATTCGAAGTACGCCGCCGGCGTCAGGCGGTGCTTCGCCATCGACTCCGTGACTTCGTCGCGCGTCTCGGCCAGATGGGTCAGCAGCGGCACGCCGTAGGCGCGGGCCAGGTCCCGGGCCGCTTTCAGCGTGTCGGCGTCCACCGTGTACATGGAATGCGGCGCGACCGTTGCCACCACGAGCGGATCGCCCTTGAACGCCTGCATGAAGCGCTCGGCGCGCGCGAGGCCCTCTGCGGGCGTCTTCGCGTCGGCCACGGGAAAGCCGATGACCGTCTGGCCCAGCACGCCGCGGAGGCCGGCCTCCTTCGTGGCCCTCGCCACCTCCTCCTCGAAGTAGTACATGTCCGTGTGCAGCGTCGTGCCCGACTGCAGCATCTCCAGCGCCGCCAGCCGGGTGCCGATGCGCACGAGTTCCGGCGACACGGTCTTCCCCTCGGCCGGGAAGATGTACTTCTGGAGCCAGTCCATCAGCGCCAGGTCGTCGGCCAGCCCCCGGTACATCACCATGGCCGCGTGGCCGTGCGTGTTGATGAGGCCGGGGAGCACGACCGCGCCGTCGGCCTGGATGACGTCGGCCGCCGCGTACCGCGCCGCGATCACCTGGGGCGTGTCCACCGCGACGATCGTCTTCCCGTTGATCGCGACGGCTCCCGGCGAGAGCACGCGCCGCTGGGCGTCCATCGTGATCACCGTCCCGCCGGTCACCACCAGCGTCGCCCGGCGCTTCGCCGGCGGCGCGGCGCCGAGCGCGGCGGCGGCCAGGACGAACGCGAGGACGGGAACGGCTGTGCGGCCGGCGGCGCGGAGCGGATGAAGAGGCGGACCATGCCTGGGATTCTACTCCACGCCGCGCACCAGGCATGGAACCGCGCGGGCGCTGCGCCTGCGCGCTGCGCCCGCGTGGTAGCCCCGTTCGAGCCGCTTGGTGTATAGTCTGCGCGTGGCCGTCATCCTCGTTCAGCATCCGCTCGTCCAGGACATCCTCCTCTCGCTCCGAGACGTCGGGACCGAACCGGATGCGTTCCGGCGGATGGCGGTCCGGATCAGCGTCCTGCTGGCCGCCGAGGCGCTGCGCGAGCTGCCCGTCAGACCTGGGACGGTCACGACGCCGCTCGGCGAGGCCACCGGCCAGCGCGTGGCCGCCGACGTGGTCGTGGTGCCGGTGCTCCGCGCCGGCCTCGGCATGCTGGACGCCGTGCTGGAGCTGGTCCCGGGCGCCCGGGTGGGCCACATCGGGCTGCAGCGGGACGAGATGACCGCCATCGCCTCCCGGTACTACGCCAAGCTGCCGCCGCGCATGGCGGAGAGCCACGTCCTGATGATCGACCCGATGCTGGCCACCGGCGGCAGCGCGGTCGACGCGGTCGACCTGCTCAAGGAAGCCGGCGCGCGGCGCATCCAGATTCTCTGCATCGTCGCGGCCCCGGAAGGGATCGCGCTCGTCGAACGGCATCATCCTGACGTCGACATCTACACCCCCGTCATCGACCGGGGCTTGGACGCCCGGAAGTACATCGTGCCCGGGCTCGGCGATTTCGGCGATCGGCTCTACGGCACGCTCTAGGACCGATTTCCCAGCCTGCGCACGGCGGCTGCTCAAGCCGCGAGGACGGGTTGTGAAATCGCCTTCCGGCCATGGATTCAGGGCCCGTCTGATCCGCGGCGCGATTCCCGGAGTCCGAGGCCCGAGGAACGACGATGAACGACGATCCAGCAACTGCCGGAAAAGGCCGCCGGCAGAACGAACAGGCGTCAGCGCACGCCAGGCCGCAACGAGTGGCTGACGTCCCTCACGCGGATCGCGCCGAACGAAATCGAAATCCGCGGCTACCCCGTCGACGAACTGATGGGGCGGCTGATGTTCAGCGAGGCGATCTACCTCCTCCTGCGAGGGGAACTGCCGACACCCTCGATCGGCAAGCTGTTCACGGCGGTGCTGCTGTCGTCGATTGACCACGGCGTGACGCCGCCCTCGACTCTGGCGGCCCGGCACGTGGCCTCGTCGGGGTCGCCGCTGAGCAGCGCCGTCGCCGCCGGCGTGCTGGCCTTCGGCCGCTATCACGGCGGCGACATCGAGGACGTCATGCGGTGCCTGAGGGAGGGCATCTCGCTCCACCACGCCGGCATGTCGTTCGAGGACGCCGCGCGCACGCTGCTCGAGAAGCACTGCGGGAACGGCCCCACGCCTCCGGGGTTCGGGCACCGCATCCACACGCGGGACCCGCGCGCGGCGAGGCTGCTGCAGCTCGCGCACGAACTCGATCTCGACGGCGAGCACTGCCGGCTCCTGCGCGTGGTCGAACGGGTGTTGAACGCGATGCCGGGCCGGGCCCAGCATCCGCTGCCGCTGAACATCGACGGCGCGATCGCCGCCGTGTGCGGCGACCTCGGCTTCGGCCCCGAGATCGGCAACGGCCTCTTCATCATCTCGCGCGTCCCCGGCCTGCTGGCGCATGCCGTCGAGGAGAAGCTGACTCAGCCGCCGATGCGGCGGATCGACCGCGACGAGGCGCACTACGACGGGCCGGCGCGCCGGCGATTGCCCGAAACGCGCAAGTGAGCCCGGAGAGGTTGTCGCGGCTGGACCCGCCGAACCGGTTGCGAGCGCGCGGCGGTTTTCGGTAAGATTACTGGTCTGCACCCCTTGAGTGGGCGCTTGGCTCAGCGGTAGAGCACCGCCTTCACACGGCGGGGGTCAGTGGTTCGAATCCACTAGCGCCCACCACTCAAAGACATTGAATAAAGGCATTTACGAGGACAGGCCGGCTGGAGCGCTGTCGGGCCGCCTCAGCCGGGGACCATTAGGGGACCAAGTGCGCGCCTTTCCCGGCGGCCGACCTGTGCATCGAGGGGCCGCCCGTTCGTGCCGTAGCGGGGCGCCTAAGCAGCTTGACGGGGATCAGCTAGGGCAAGATGCCGGGGTGTCCGCCGCGCGCGAGGTTCAGCAGGCCGTTCACGATCTTGGCGGCGCGGAACGTCTGCCGTTCGATCTTCTCCAGCAGCTTCGTCTGCGGGTCCTCCGGATCGGCGCGGTCGAGCAGCATCTGCGTGTAACTCGAGATGCCGGTGAGCGGCGTGTTCACCTCGTGGGCCACGCCGGCCGCCAGCAGCTCGATCGACGCCATCTTGTCGGAGATCTGCAACTGCTCCTCGAGGCGGGCGAGGCTGGTCACGCCAATAGCAAGCATTAGAGGGGTCCGAGTTGATGTGACGCCGTTACGCCCGTTATCGGACGCCCCGGGGCCGGGTGCCCCGAGCAGGGGACGGCCCAGACACGTCGGGCTTTCGCGAAGCGACACCTCGGCCCCCATCGGGAACCAGGCAACAGGTTCTCCACCGACGCCACTCCCGGCCCCTTGCCTATACCATCCGGGACTCGGACCGTTTGAGGCCAATAGCCAAGATCAGCCAGGCCACACCGAGGAACGAGAATGCGACGTAGATTGGCACCAGCACCTCCGACCAGCCCATCAGCACGTCAGGCATACGCGGCGAGGGCCCTGACGCAGCGAGTCCCCTGAGGACCGTCGCCGAACCAGCCGCCGCGCTCGCCAGTGCTGAGAAGATCGCGGCGAGGGAGAACGGACGCATCAAGGCAAGCTTGCTCTCCGTTGGCTTCACCGCGTAGAGGATGGCCGTCCCGAGGCCGCCAATCCCGCTGACGAGCACTGACAGCCACATCAAGTAGATTCCCAGATGGTTCATGAGCACCGGCACCGCAGCCTCCATAGGTTGTTTCGGGCGCAGCCCGAAGACCGGGGTCGCATAACAGCAGTCACGTTTGACCACGTTCCTGTTGTCTAATGCGTACAACACGGGCGCCGGGGTGATGTGACAGTTGTCACGGAAGGCTTCGTCCCGTGTTCTTCTCTCTATGACCCCAGACTCCGAGAGGGCGCTTGTCGAGAGGTTGCGGGCGGGTGAACACGCAGCGCTCGACGAGGTGTACGAGGCGTACCGCGCTCGGCTATACGCTTTCCTTGTTCGACTGAGCCGAAGTCGGCAAGTCGCTGACGACTTAGCCGACGAACTGTGGCTGCGAGTGGTCGCTCACGTCGGGCGGCTGCGCCCCGACACGCGTCTTGGCAGTTGGCTGTTTGCGGTGGCTCGCAACCTGTACCTCAACTACTCCCGCTCCCGAGCCTGCGACGAGTCGCACGAGTTGGCCATGATTGCTGTGTGGCCATGCTCCCCTCGCGAACCCAGTCCGTTCGAGGCGCTCGCCGCCAGCGAACTCCAGCGCCGGATAGAGCAGGCCATCGCCTCGCTTCCCGGGCGCTACCGGGAGGCGCTATTGCTGGTCGCTGTAGAGGGCTTCTCGCACGCCGAGGCGGCCGCCATCTGCGAAGTCACACCGGAGGCGCTTCGGCAGCGCCTCTTCCGGGCACGCGCGATGCTGTCGCGTGAAATCGACCGCGCGGGCGAGGCTCCGGCTGCCGCCTGGAAAGAGGCCCGAGCATGACACCCCACCGCGCCCGAGACGCTGCCCTGGACGAAGCGCTCGCCGAGCTATCTCGCATGGACGCCTCACCCAGCCACGCAGAAGCCCTCCGGGGGCGGATGCATCACGCGTTGGCGGCGAAGTCGAACCGACGCCTCCCGCGAAACACACACGCCGTGCAACCGGGCCGATTGTCCGCCGGAGCAGCCGCGGCCGTCACGGTCATTCTGCTCTACATCGTGGGCGTTGTCCGGCAGGCGTTGGACTTCTACGGACAGTAACATCGCTCAGCGCCTGCCCAGAGGCTTCTGTCCTGTATCGCGACCACCGCCACGGGCACATCAGGCGGCCATCACCCAGTTGCGGAGATCGTCCCTGACACCCAGCCGGACTTTCGACCCAGAGCCCTGCGAGAGGTCACACCGAAGTCACGCTGAAACGAATCTGGAGGGCCCGTGGCAGTATCGAAGGGTGAACCAGAGGGTAATGTGGACGAGGTTCAGCTTCATCTCGGCAAGGCGCCGCCAGCGGCCGACGCAGACGCGCGGCTCAGGCTCGAGCTCGACCTCTGCCGCCGGCTGACGAGCGAGGAGCCGACCCCCAAGGGCACGGCCGAGGTGCGGGCCACGCTGGAGGCGTTGACGCCACAAAGATGCGCAGGCGCGGGGAGCGAGTCGATAGGTGCTGACGGCCAGATCAAGCGGCTTCGCAGTCGAGGACCAAGTCCAACCGCGAGGCCGCTGTGGCTTGTGGTGAGCACGTGATCATTCGCCGTTCGGGCCTATCTTGTCCTTGCTGGCTCACTTGGACCCGCTGCCCCCACTGGCCGGCGGCGAACCGCGGATCGTCGCGGCCCGGGACCCGGTACGTCAGTGCTGCGAGCAACTCCCCGCACAACGCGCATCTCGAGGTGGTGGTCGAGCGCCGTCAAAGCGGCCTCGAGAGGCTCAAGGCGAGAACCGCGGCGGAGACTCAGCAAGCGAACGACTTGGGGCATGTGCCATCGCAAGCGTCGCGCGAGTTCTGCCTTGCGCACGCCGGCGTTCCGCATCGCTTCGTACAGCTCGACTTTTGCGACCGCCAGCGGTGGCAATACCACCGCTCGCCCTGTGAGTTCGCGCGACGGAGGGGGAATCGGGCGCCGGTCCTTCATGTACCCTTCAAGCGCCGTCAGGGCGCAGTCCGCGGCGCGCGCGGTGATTTCATCCTCGCCGTCGGCGAACGTGTGCGCTTCTGGAATATCCACAAACGACACCAGCAGCGTGCCGTTATCGTCCGGTTCGATCGTGAGGGGGTAGGCCCACATCGATATCTCCTTCTCTCGACCTGGCTACTCGAGCCCCAGATCTCGCTTAATCGCGTTGCCAATAGGAACCATGAGAGGGGTCCGCGTTGACGTGACGCCGTGACGCCCGTTATCGGACCCTCCGGGGCCGGATGCCCCGAGCACGGGACGGCCCAGACACGCCGGGCTTTCGCGAAGCGACACCTCGGTCCCCATCGGGAACCAGGCAACAGGTTCTCCACCGACGCCACTCCCGGCCCCTTGCCGATACCATCCGGGACTCGGACCGTTTGAGGCCAATAGCCAAGAGCAGCCAGGCCACACCGAGGAATGAGAATGCTTCCTATTGGCGTTCACTTCCGCTGCCATCATCCCGATACCGAGGGCATGCGGATAGACATCATGTCGGTCATGAGAGGCGTCGCTCCGTTCGACGAACTGTGGGACCGGCGGACCACGTTTGCGGTGGCTGGCGACGATTCGTACAATCTGTTGTCACTCGGCGACCTCGTGCAGGCCAAGAAGACGCAGCGCGACCGGAACTGGCCCATGCTCCGGCGTCTCCTCGAGGTGCACTACCTGGCGAACCGCGAGCACCCGATACCCGGCCAGGTCGACTTCTGGCTTCGGGAACTCCGCACGCCCGCGTTGCTCGCCGAGGTCGCATCGATGCAACCCGTTCGCGCGGCCGAGTTGTTGACCGAGCGCCGCGCTCTGGCTTCAGCGTGTTGCGGTTCGATCGACGCGATCGCGGAGGAGCTTGCCGCCGAGGAACGGCGGGAGCGCGATGCGGACCGGGCGTACTGGGAGCCCCTGCGCCGCGAACTGGAGGCGCTGCGACACCAGCGCTGACCGCCAGGCCCGACCCGGCGGTGCGCAGCGTGCTGCACCGAATCCCGAATCCCTGTCCCCTGTTCCTGCCCTGTCGCCCGTCGGCTGCCCCCTGATCCCTTCCCTGAGGTATCATCCGCACCGCGAGTGCTGTGCGTGCCAGTCGGGGCCCCGGTGCCGCCGTCCGCCTCAGCCCGATCCGCGACGCGAGGTGACTCGTGGGACTGCGCGATCAACTCGACAGTCTGCGTCAGGATGCCAGATTCGCCGCGCGCATGCTGCGGCGCTCGCCCGGCTTCGCCTTGACAGCCATCGTCACGCTGACACTGGCGATTGGTGCCAATACGGCCGTGTTCGGACTTGTGCGGGCGGTGCTGCTCCGGCCGCTCCCCTACCATGAGCCGGACCGCGTCGTGCGGGTTGAGACGGGCTACCCCAAACCAGACGGCGGGCACACCCGCGGCATTCTGACGGGCGACTGGATTCTGGACATCCGTGCGCATGCGGAGAGCGTTCGTGATCTCGCCGTTGAGCACCTCTATGACCCCGAGCTTTCATCACCCGTCGACCTGCTGAGTTCCGAAAGGGCCGAACGCCTCCGAGGCGGGCTGGTGACGCCGAACTTCTTCGAGACGCTGGGAGTTCGGGCGGCAGTCGGGCGGACGTTCGGCTCGGGGGATTCCGACGCCGACCCACTGGCCGTCATCAGTGACGGATACTGGCGACGCGAATTCGGGGCCGACCCTGGCGTGGTGGGTCGACCGGTTGACCTGTTGTTCGTGGGGCGGCGGGAACCGGCGCCCCGCCGGTTCATCATTGCGGGCGTCCTCCCGCCACGGTTTCGTTTCACCTATCCACGCGAGACCGAGATCTGGGCGATGCTCCCCTGGAGTGCGGTCCAGCCGGACGGGCGCCTTCAGTTCCGCGCCGTGGCCCGGCTCGCCCTAGGAGCCACCGCCGAGCAGTCTCAGGCCGAGCTGACCGGGATCGTCGCGGGACAGCGGCCGGGTGGTCGCCACGTGGCGCTCGTCACGCCGCTGTCCGACCTGGCGACTGCCGAGTCGCGTCCCGGGATGTACCTGCTCGCCGCGGTCGCGGGGGTCGTTCTGCTCATCGCGTGCGCGAACATCGTGCTGCTGCTGGTCGCGCGAGTGGCCGAACGTGGGCCTGAGGTCGCGCTGCGGACGGCGCTCGGAGCGGGGCGAGGGCGGATTGCGCGGCAGCTTGTGGTTGAAGCCGCGGTTCTCGTGGCTCTTGGCGGAGCGGGGGGCGTCGGACTCGCCTACGTCCTGCAGCCCGTCCTGCGGGCGCTGGTGCCGGCGGCCGTCACACGGGCTGATGAGCTGTCCGTCGACCTGCCCGTGCTGGCGTTTTCCGCTGCTCTGTGCGCGGTCGTCACCCTGGTCGCCGGCCTCGCGCCACTATGGGCTGCGATGGCGGGGTCGGTGCATGACCGCCTGAAACAGGCGAACTGGCAAATGAGCGCCCATCGGGATCGGGCCCTCTGGCGCAGGGGGATCGTCGCCGTTCAGGTGGCGGTGGTCCTGGTGCTCCTGGTCGGTGCGGCGCTGCTGTCCCGCAGCCTCTGGGAGTTGCGTCACGTCGACCTGGGCTACGGCGGAAACGACCTGCTGACCATGGAGATCAACGCCTACGGGCCACAGCTGTCCGTCGAGGAGTGGGCCAGAACACACCGCGAGTTCACTCGCGAGCTTCTGGCTCGGGTCCGCGCATTGCCCGGCGTCGACCGAGCCGGCGTGTCGACGTCCGTTCCGATGCGCGGCGTCGACTACACTTATGTCGTCGGTCCGGTGGGCGGTCGTTCCATGCCCGCGAACATGAGAGCCGTGGATCCGGAGTTCTTCGCTCTCATGGGCATTCGGGTCCTCGCTGGACGCGGATTCACGGAACGGGACACGGGAGAGAGCGCCCCTGTTGCGGTGGTCTCGAGTGCCTATGCGCGGCAGGCATTTGGTGATCAGAGCCCGCTCGGCCGGCAGCTCGACATGAGAGAGAACGACCCGACCATCGTCGGCGTGGTCGAGGACGTCCGATACCAGGACGTGCGGCAGCCTCCCAAGCCGGCGTTCTACCTGTCTCGCGACCAAAAGCCAGGTCCCGTCTCGTGTCTGCTCGTCCGGACACGCCACGACCGCACGGCGACGGCGGCTGCCATCCGTACCATCGTCCGAGACCTCGCGCCCACGCAACCTATGGAGCGGGTCACGACGGTCGGTGCGATTGTCGATGGGACGATAGCCGGCGACTGGTTCCACACCGTGGCGACGGGGGCGTTTGCCGCCATTGGTCTGGTGCTGGCTGCCGTCGGTCTGATTGGCGTCGTGCGGCGGGGCGTGACCGAGAGAACCCGTGAGCTTGCGATTCGGAGCGCACTCGGTGCGGACGCGGGCGGACTGGTGCGCAGAACGGTCCTCCAAGAACTGAGGCCGGTGCTGGCCGGCGTGCTCCTGGGCCTCCTTGCCGCGTTCTGGCAGTCGAGGCTCCTTCGAGCACTTCCTGTTCGAGGTGTCGGCCGTCGATCCGTGGGCATACGGCGCCGCGTGCCTCCTGCTCGGGATCGTGGCGCTGGCCGGCTGTTACTTCCCGGCAAGGCGCATTACACGGATCGACCCGGCCACGGCCCTGCGCGCCGAGTAGCCAGACTACGGGTGGTCCGACCCAGAGTCCCGTCCCTCGACGACGCTCGGCCTTCGACCTGGCTCAGGGCGCGGTGAGCTTGTCGAACCGTGGGAGGGCTGTGTCTGAGCCAGCCGGGGCCGTTCGGGTACTCTGGGCGCGCCGTCCGACAAAGCACATTACCGGGGTCTGCCGGGTCGAGTTGACGTCATGCGTGCTATCGTCCGCTCATCGTGTATTGCGCCACCTAGGGGGTGCCCATGTTGGCCTTCATGCTCGCAGTCGTCGGGGTGGTTGCCGCGATGCTCGTTCGTGAGGCCGTTCGCTCGCATCCGTGGTCAACGGGCGCCTGGATGCTCGGGGTGTTCACGATGTTGGTGACGACGTGGGTCATCGGGCGTCGTGCTGATCGGGATACGCAGCACCGACTGACGCTGGTGCTTACGGTGTTCCTGATTGCGATGGCGTTGTCAGGCCGGAGTATCGTGCGCTGGTTGATGCAGTGGTAAATGAACTGGGCGTGCTGACCTACAACATCAGTCCAGAATATGACGTTACCTGGAACGGTGACTGGCGGTTGCCGACAACTCCAGGGACCGGCTCGTTCGCGACCGACGGGTCTAGCGCCATCTTCTACCTCCCAGATCATTGGGAACCAATGATCGTGTGGCCCGGGTGCGACTTGTGTATTTCTAGTCCCCCGGAGATGTGGGGCGGCTATGTGAGTTACTATTTCGCGTCCTGGGATACTGATCCCTTTGGTAATAGATTCGGACATTCAATAGGTCTCTCGTTCGGGGCGCCCGATTACGTCACCGGGGTCAGGAGGTTCACCACAGGCGGCGTTTGGAGCGACTTCTACAGTGGCTCCAGTCACTTTTTCATCAGTGGATTGACCACGCCCGATCGTTGGTCTCCCCAACCCGCCGTTCCCGAACCCGCCTCGCTGCTGCTCTTCGGCACCGGCCTCGTCGGCCTGCGGGCGTGGCGGAAGCGGCGGCAGTAGTCCACAGCAAGTAGCGTTTCGAGGGCGGGGCCACCAGCGCGGTGGCCCTCGTCGTGTACGCCTGGGCTTACACGCCGCGCGCGACGCGTTGGCGTCGAGAGTGATTTCGGGCCTCCCGCGAAGCGGGTTAGTCCAATGGCTCCTATAGTCTTCCACATCCTGAAGGAGGCGGAGCTCATGGAGAATGGTCTCCGCCTGGGACCGGTGGGAAGCCGCATCGTCGGCGAAGTGTTCGTCGGCCTTCTGAATGCCGATGCGTCTGCCTATCTGGCCGCTCAGCCGGCCTGGACACCGGTGCTGCCGTCTGCGACGCCGGGTGATTTCCGCATCACCGATCTCTTGATGTTCGCCGGAGTCGTTCCACCGCTGAAGTAGCGATCACGATCGGGGTGGCCGGGGGAGGAACAGCCGCCGGCGAGCTGGCGGCCATCCGGTGCGAGGGTGCACGCTCTGCCCAACTGACTCCGCGCCGCCCCTTGCGCCGCCCCTTGACACCCAGGCGGCATCGGCGCAGATTGGTGCTGGTTTCGCGAGTTCGGCAAGTAGCCCCCTCCGGCGCGCTGAGGCTCTAGCGACGGAGGGATGCTGGGTGCACCTCTCACCACAGGGGGATCGTATGCGTCAATCGTCGGCAACGGCCGCGCGCCACACCCGCTTTCCGCTGGCCGCGTTCGCCCTGCTGGCCCTCTCGGCGGCTGTGACGATCGGCGCTTCGGCGGCGCCGCCCCAGATCCCAGCCCCCTACGGGCTGTTCGTGCACACCGACTGTGAGCTGAAGTCGGAGTACTCGGCGAAGACGAAGACGACCAGCGTCCAGCTGGCGCTCACGCCGCCCGGCCCGGACAAGACGCCATCGGCGGCATCGCTGGTGCTTCGAGCGGAGTACCAGGGGACCGAGCCGCTGGTTGCGCCCGCCGGGATTGCGATTCTGGCGCTGCCGTCGATTACCTCCAACCCGAACGTCATCCGGGGCGTCGAACTCGAGATGACCATCGAGCGTGGGGGGGTGCGCCCGCTCCGGCTCTTCTACTTCGGGAAGTCGTGGGGCGAGCACGGATTCGTGTTTCCCGGGGCGGAGATCACGCGCGTCGAGTTCGGCCTCAGCGTGGCGGAGTTCAAGGCGCTGCTCCTGGCGGAGCGGGTGACGGGCCGCGTGATGAACTACGATTTCGTGCTCACCGGCAAGCACATCGCTGCGCTGCGCCAGTTCGCGTCGGCGATCGGCGTGGCCGACGCGGCGGACACGCCGCCGAAGCGCTGAAGATCTGCCGCCGCGGTCGCGCCTCCAACCCCCAGGCCCCTGGGGCTGTGCCCGGGCAAACCTCTGTTGCGCCCGGGCAGCGTCTGATAGCGGGCCTTACGTCAACTCGCGAGCGGCAGGCGAGCGGAACCCGTTCTAATGCTCCCTATTGGCATGCACCGCTTGCTGTGAGAAGGCCGAGGCCGATTGCGTCGCTCGGGGAGGGAGCTACACAGGTGGCTGCAGCTATTCAAGTGGGGGCGGCAGCTCTTCCTGCGACTCGGGGGGGTGCTTCGGCGGCTAGTGCCCTGATGTTCGTTGGGTAGGGGCACGATCCTTCAAGCCTTGATGGATCAGATCGGACCGGCGCGCGATTCGGTAGAACCGCTTGCTCGAGGTTACGCACCGTCAGCAGGCCAGGCAGACAACTCAAAGCCAGGGTGACGTATCTCTACGTGGCTCTTCGCACTCGATTTCGAGCGCCCGGTCGCCCGCAGGTGGTGGTTGGGCGCTTCGTGTTTCGGCCCACCGTCCACGCCCTGGTTGGCCGACCGACACGACGGCCACGAATGGCTCCTCACCGTGTGGGCAAGCATCCGCATCGGACTGAACTGCATGGCGAACTCACGAATCACAGTCGGACATCGTCGAACTCGCGACCTCCGAACGCCTCGACGCGTCCCTCTCCTCTTTCCTGAGCTGGATCCTTCAAGCCCAATCGACTCGGCGTCGAGGATAGCGAACCAGCGCATCGGCCGCGGGCACGCTGGGCAGCCGCGCGCACTGCCGCGGCGGAATTGCCTTGCGCTGGGGAACCGAGCATGATCTGCACAAATGGAAGTCCTCATTCAGCCGATGCGGGTCCGCGTGCAGGAGCGCGCCGACAACTATCGCGAGTTCTTCGTTACGCCCACGCACTGGTTCTACAAGGCGCCCTTCTCGCGTGAGGCTCTCTACACCGAGGGCGTCAGCAATCGACTGGACCCCGACAACGACAACGACTTCTGGTCGGCCAGCGATGCGGCGCTGCGCGTGCGCCACCTGCCCGCTGAGCAACTCGACATACGCGAGATGGTGCTGATGGGCACACGCCGCAGCGTCGACTACAACGCGCCCAAGCCCTGGCTGGCGGCCGAATGGGTCCACGAACTCGACGCGGCCTGGGCGGACAGCGCCACCCACCTGCATCCCTTCGCCAAGCTTCCAGAGCCTCAAAAGACCGACCTCTGGGACCACTGCGGCGTGAAGACCCTGCCGCTGTCCAGGCCGCTGCGGTACCCCGTGCAGACCGGCGTGGGCATCCTGGCCAGCGTCCGGCCGGCGCGCCTGCACGAACCCTGGCACGGCGGCGAAGGCACCTGGTTCCCGTGGAGCGCGCTGCGCGAACTGGACCGCTGGCCGCGGCGCCAGGACTTCGAGTCCGCTGCGGCGGCACCTGATGAAGGCTCGCTCCTGCTCTTCATCTCGCACCGCTGGGAAAGCCTGGACCACCCCGATCCTTCCGGGCGCCAGTTGGAGGCGGTCCGCGCCGGGCTGGCCATGGCGCTGGCCGCGGCGGTGCTGGGCGATGGAGATCAGGCTACCGCCTCCGGCCTGCCTGAACTCTTCGGCCGGTGGCTGCGGGCGACGGCAGTGCCGCTTGACGCCCTTCGGCAGTGGGCCGAGGAGGTGCGGGCGGCGGCGCAGTCCACGCTCACCGAGGCCGAACTGCTCATCCGCAGTCGGCAGGCCGAGAACGACGCCGTGCGCGCGGTCTGCGAACGGGTGCTGATCTGGTACGACCATGCCTCCATGCACCAGGTTCCGCGCACGGCCGAACAGGAGCAGCAGTTTCGCGCGGACCTGCAGCGTCTGAACCATGTGCAGGCCGGTGCAGCCACGGTGGTGCTGGCCCAGGACGACGACTACACGCGCCGCGCCTGGTGCTTCCTGGAGATCTGCGGAGGCGTGCGCGGGCTGATGGTGGAGATCACACCATCGTGGGGCCGCTCGATAGGGGCCTACAACAGCATTCAGCGGTGGGCCTTCATCGGCGACCAGCTGATCGGCGCCCTCGTGGCCCACGGCCACAAGGCGATCCAGGGATCGGGCCTGCACGCCACGCACGGCGCCGACCTGCGGGTCGTCGCTGAACTGCTGGCGCAGCTGCCGCTGTTCGGCCTCGTGGCCAGTTCCGCCAGCGACCTCATCGGCGGCGCGATCCCGCTGCCGCGCCGCGAGGGAGGCTGGATCCTGGAGGCCGCCTCGTCGCCGCCCGAGGTGCTGCGCGACGGGCCGCCTACCCAGGTCGGGCGGCTGCCGGACGTCAGGACCCTCGAGCTGGCGCGTATGGCCACTGCTGAAACGGGTAGCTTGGCCGGAAGAACCGGGGTGTGGATCTATACGTCACAGCGGATGCTGAGCCTGGCCTGGGCGACCCGCGTCGCGGAGTGGCTGGAGATGGCCGGACGGGAGTCCTTCCTCGTCGACGGCGTCGCGTGCTGCTGGGCTGACTCGTGGGGGCTGGCCGAGAACGGCCTCGGCTGGACGGGCTACGTCGCCAGCAGCGTTGACACGCTCGTCATAGTCACGCAAGGCGACCTCGACAACATCTGCCTGCTGCTGGAGTTCGTGAAGGGTACGCACCTGGCGGCCGGCGCGACCGTCGTCACGGTGATGCCCGACACCGGGCGCGTCCTCGTGCAGCGCCCCGGTGCCGGCGCCGTGCGCCCTGCGCCCGTGGAAGCGGCCGTGCTCCGTGTGCCCCGCATCAGGCGTTACACCGCCCACCCGCGGTACCTGCTGCAGAACCCGCATCGCACGGCAGCAGACCTCGAGGCCATGGCCACCCTGCGCCTCGACCCCTCCGACAGCCCGCCCCCGACCATCGACCCTGAGTTGCTGGCCAACCTTGGTGTCCGCCGCCTCTCCGTCGAGGCCAAGGCCCGGCTCTGGACGGCGAGCTGGGACTCCTATGCGGCACCCCGCCTGAAGGCCGCGGCGTGGACCGATCCGCCGGCAGCCTTGAAGCAACTGGATCTGATCGAGGAGATGGTCGACAAGGTGGCCTCCCTGAGCGACAACCCCTACGAGCGGCGGGAGGTGCTGTACTCCGTTCTCGAGCACTTGAAGCTGACTGGCGACGAGCCGCTGACCGGGGCCGCGCTGGACCTCATTGACCAGGTAGCGGCACAGGCTGAAGCCGACGACGTTGAGGAATGACAGGTTGAGCAGCCGCGCATGCGTCACATCACAGAGTGACGTCCGCTGCGCCAGACAGGCACGACACGCGTGCCGCGAAGGTCACGAACACGCCATCATGCACGATGGTACGGTTGTCGAGGCCCAGGCACCGGCGCGCAGCCAGCGCCTCGCAGGCGCTCCAATCCAGTTCCTCGACCACGTCGCCGTAGGTTCCGCCAGCCGGCCTGTTCTTGAGCCTCTCGGACGCGAACAGCCGGACGTGCGGGATGGTGTGCGGCAGGTACAGCAAGAACGGCGTGTTCCTGTTTCGCTCGATGAGCGCGATCGCCTCGACCGTGTAGCGCCCCGTCAACAGCGCGGCGCAGGAGGGGGCGTGCAGATCGCCGAGACCGAATAGAAGCCCGTCGACCTCAGGCCCTCGGCGGCCATGCGACCCCCGATGATGCGCTCGTAGTCGGGCCAGTCCTGGCATGACACGAGCGCGTGATGGAGGACGACCAGTCCGGCGCCGCGCTCGAACAGCGAGCGCATCTTCCCTTGCTGCGCCGGCGTGATGCTCCGCGGCATGTCGTACAGCACGACGACGTCGAAGGTTGCGAGGTCGTCGCGCTCCCACGCGGTAGCGCGCTCTGTGCCGTGCTCCGCGGCGGCTACTGTGATGGCGGCGTTGTCGCGGAAGAGCCCGAAGAAGGGCTCGGCTTCGAACGCGTGGCCGCCTGTGACAGCCAGCACCCGGGCCGCCCCCTGGGCGCTGAACGAGACCGATGTGAGGACAACGGCGCCGAGAATGGCGCAGATGCAGGCGAGTCGCTTCATGGCCAACCGCGCGTGGCGCATGGCAGCGGGGTTGGTGCGGTCCTGCAAGAAGAAGCGCACCCAGGCGCAGGGCACTCAGGCGCGCTCCGTCGGGCCGGCCCGTGCTCAGAACGCCGGAACAACCCGCAGCATCAGGATGTCGAAGATGCGCTGCCACTGGGCCATGGTGGCCGTGCCCGACAGCCCCGCGGTGAGGGCCGCCGCCGTGACGACCAGGCGCTTGGCGGGAACGACCAGGATGAACTGGCCGCCCCAGCCGTTGGCAAGCGTGTAGGCCGCCCCGCCGGCGGTCTGCCCCACCCACCACCCGAATCCGTAGAACGGCGTCGCCATGCCGCTGCCGGTGGCGATCTGCGCGCTCGTCATCGCGGCGACGTAGGAGGCGGACACGACCTGAAGCTGCCGGTGAGCACCGCCGTTCAGCACGAGGTGGCCGAGCGCCTGCATGTCGCGAGGCGTGAGATAGAGCCCCGCGCCGCCGTTGCTGTAGCCCTGGTGATCGACGTCCCAGCGGCGCGGTGCCAGGCCGAGCGGCCCGAACAGGTCGCTGTCGGCAAGCTCGCTGGTCCTCATGCCGCACGCCCGCGTGAGGGCGACCGACGCCAGGTGTATCGTCCCCGACCCGTACTCGAACCGCGCGCCGGGCGCCGCCGTCATGGGGCGGGCGAGCACCCACGCCACCTGGTCGGGCGCGGTGACCCACGTCTGGTAGAGGCTCGCCCCTGTCCCGTAGGTGGACGTCTCGGGAAAATCCAGCCCGCTGCTCATGGTCAGAAGGTGCCGTAGCGTGATGGCGGCCTTCTCCGGGTCGGCGACGGCCGTCCGGCCGAGCAGTTCGCCGATCGTCTGGTCGGTCGACCGGAGGCAGCCGCGATCGAGCGCCATGCCGACCGTCAGCGCGAGCATGCTCTTGGTGACCGACCAGACGTATTCGTCCGAGTCCGGACCGCCACCATTGAAGAAGGCCTCCCGCACGACGGCGCCATCTCGCGCGACGACAAGGCTTCGGAGCTTGGGTTCCTGCCCGGCGGCTGCAAAGGCCGCGTCGAGCGGCGCGCCACTGGGGCCTGCGGTCCCGGGCGCGGCCGGCGGCGAGTCACACGCGTGGCCGGCGATCGTGAACACGGTCACGATGACCGGCGCCCATCGGCTCAGTCGACCGAGCGATCTCATGCGCGCCTCCGGCCGGGAACCCGGCGATCCGCGAGGACCGTCGCTGGACGATGGGCGGCGCTGCCGCGCCAGCCCCAGGCCGGGTCCGCTCGTGGCGGACACGACCTGCCGTGTGGGACGTTACGCCGGGTGATCCGGTTCCGGACTACTTCTCCAGGGGCAGACTTGCCCATCCTGCCGCCTTCGTCTTCTCCCGGGCCGCCCACTTCTTCCACACCGACGGCTCGTACAGCAGGCGCAGGAAGACGCCGCCGACGACGGAACGGGCCTGGAAGCCCACCTTTGCGGCGTCGTGCGTCCAGTACCAGTCCGTCATCGGCACCCGGTGCGGCGTCGTGTTGAGGAACGTGAAGATCGGATGGACCAGCGCCTCGAAATCGGCGCGCCGGCCCGTCAGCGTAGCCGACCACATGATCCAGTCCAGCTTCGTGTAGAGGCGCCGACTGTCGAGCGGCAGCCCGTAGCGTCCCTGCACGGAGCGATAGAACGTCATCTCCTGCTCCCCCACCGATGCCGGGAACAGGTTGAGGCCGAGCAGGCGGTCCCAGACGAGGTTGTACTTCTGGCTCCACGTGCCGGGCTGATCGAACGCCAGCCGGAAGCGGGCGCCCTCAGCCGCCTCTTTCACCCAGCGCGCGGCGAACTGCTCCGCCAGCGCGCGGTACTCCTGCGCCGCCGCCCGCTCGCCTCGCGCCGCGGCCAGTTGAGCGAACGCGCCGAGGGCCACGATGGCCTTCGCGGAGAGGTTGACGTTGTGCGCAAGGTGGCCCGCGAAGTCATCTGTGCACAGCTGGTTCTCGGGGTCGAAGCCCCTGGCCTTGAGGTACTCGGCCCAGCGGGTCAGCACGGGCCAGTAGAGGCCGGCGAAGTCCGCGTTGCCCTCCATGCGCGCGATGGCGGCAACCAGGATGAGCATGTTGCCGGTTTCTTCCACCGGCATCTGGTTCTCCTCCGTCTTCTCGCCGCCGCCGTACACCTGGCCTGTCGCATGGGGGTAGGTGCCGAGGTCGTGCGGCGCGAACGGGAACTTCCAGCGCGGCGAACTGGCGTAGTCGAGGTTCGACACCACCATCGCCTTGGCCAGCGACGGCCCGAACAGCAGGTACTGCGGCGCCATCGGGTAGATGACGTCCACCGTGGCGATGCAGCCGTTGCTGAAGTTCTCCTTCGGAAACAGCAGCGGCTGGCCGTTGGCGTCGGCGGCCAGCTTGGTGGCCGCCAGCGTCTGGCGATACGCCAGCGCGCCGATGGCCGCGTACTCCGCGCCGCCAGCCGCCGTCAGGTCGTTCACCAACTCCGCGTCGAAGGCGCGCGCCTGGCGAACGAGCGTGTCATGTTCGCGCGCGGCGGTGACGAGCAGCCGCTCCATCGACGCGCCGCCCCGCCGCCAGTATGCCTGCAGGTCCCGCGCGAAATACCGAATCGCTTTCACGTCGTCGTAGGCCAGCATGGCCCAGCGGGTGACCGGCGCCGCCCCAACGGTTCCGAGGTCCCACGATGCCGCCATCGCCAGGCGCGACTCGGTGACCGGCGCGGGGGCTGCAGGTCCCGCCGGAGCCGGCAGGGCCGAGCCCGCAACGAACGCGCGGCGCAGGCGGCCGCTGTTTCCTCCCGTGACCACCACACCTGGCGCGGACGGCGTTGCCAGGTAGCCGTAGCCCCAGTCGATCCGCACATCATCGCCGCGGCGTGCGAGGACGGGCTGGTCGGCTGTCCCCATGCGCGCTACCGCGAGTCCCTCGACAACCGGATAGTCGAGGCCGACGGACTGTTCCGGCGTGTTGACAGCTATCTCTCCGCCGCAATCGACGTAGAGCTGCACCTGGTGCGGCTGTCCGTCGGCCGACACGATGTCCCATGAGAGGTACGTGACCGGGCGCGCCAGCAGGTCCAGGTCCCAGGGCAACGCAGGCGTGAGAAACGTCAGCGTGATCCGGACGCGCGTGTCGGCGAAGGTGTAGACCGTCCGCGTCGGGTGAACCGCGAGTGACGCCTGAGGCATCGCGGCGGTGTCGGCCGGCGTGGCGCCCATGACGCGGAACGGCTCGCCGTCGACGCGCACGAGGGAGTTCAGCGGATGCGGCCGGCCTGTCCAGTGCACCGTCGCCGCATCGGTCAGCCGGTCGGCCGGCGACCAGAATCGAGAAGTACGGATCAACAGCGACCAGCGGCACGGCGGGCGGCCGAAGCGCGGGCGCCGCCGGCGCAGGCTGGGCCTGAGCTACGGCAGCCTCGACCAGGAAGACGGCGACAAGGGCCGGGAGTGCGTAAAGCCGGACGCGATTGAACATGGACCACCTCGCCGGGGCGACACCAGCACATGCTACACGCACACGGTGGAGGCGCAACAGGGGCCGGCGTCGTGCAGCGCCCGGCACCGGCTCAGCCGCGCCTCCAGATCGGCGCGGCATGAGTCAGGAAGCAGCGTCGTCCGGTCATGCGCTCCACTTCCGGCCCGAACCCTCACGAGGCCCTGTGCGAGGTCGATGCCCTTGATGCGCAGCTCGCAGCACTCCGACACGCGCAGGCCGCCGCCGTAGATGAGCGGCGCCATCATGCGGGCCGTGCCGCGCATCGCTCCGAGCGGCGCCGCCGTTTCCGGCGCGCCGAGCACCGCCGGCAGCCGCCCGCCGCCATTAGCGCGCGACCTCTGTCATGAGGTTACGGCAATGAGGAAGGAATACGATTTCAGCAACGCTCGACCCAATCCCTACGCCAAGAGCTTGAAGCGGAAGGTCACCATCCGCCTGGATGAAGCAACGCTGAACTACATCACGTCCCTCGCGGGGAACACCGGGATTCCGTGCCAGACGCGCATCAACTCGTACCTGCGCAACTGCGAGGAGATGGCTTCGCCGACCGGCAGCGCACGCGGCCGGGGAAGAACTTCGCTTCCAGTTCACCGACGCCGAGCGGCCGGAGAACTTCCCGGCGAAGGACGGGAACTCGGGGCTCTTCTGGAGGACGCAGTTCAATGGAACGAGGGTCGGCCATGGGGGCAGCGACCCCGGGCTTCAGACGGAGATGCTCTCGGATCTCTCCAAGGAGGTCGGCGTGATCTTCCTTATGAACACGTCGCTCAGCGGGACTGACCAGCGTGCGTCCGCCGCCATCTTTGATACGCTGTGGACGTATGCTGAATCGTTGCGGACGCATGACAGGTAATCACGTCCGCCCCGGTGTGCGGCAAGGCGCATGACCGCCTCGGAATCGACGCGCGACTGGTCGTGTCACCGGCTGACACCGGGCTGCAGCGGCCGGCGCGAGGCGGCGCCGCTGAACCGGAACGTCAGCCCGTAGAATGCGCCTTCTGGCGTGGATGGCAGCTCTGCACAGGGGAGTCGAAGACACATGGCCAATACCGAGTGGTGGCAGCGCGGTCCCATCGACGGCATCCCGGCCGTCCTTCAACCAGTCGCGCACGTTCTTCTTCAAGTACGCGAGAGTGTCGGCGAGATCGTCGAGCCTTTGACGGAGCGCGAATGGAACGCCCGCCCTGCCGGAGTAGCCTCCGTCGCCTTTCATGTGCGACATATTGCCGGAGTCATCGATCGCCTCTTCGCCTACGCCCGAGGGAACGCGTTGTCGGCAGAACAACTCGCGGCGATTCAGTCGGAACGTCAGGACGTCCTCACAGCAGACGTGGCGACCGTCCTGGGCGCCCTGTCCACACGAGTTGACACAGCGATCTCGGAGCTTCGCGCGATCGATGTGGCAACACTTGGCAACGTCCGCGGCGTGGGACGGGACCAGCTGCCTTCGACCGTCATCGGCTGCTTGGTGCATGGCGCAGAACACGCGATGCGTCACGTCGGGCAGCTTTCGGTTACCGCTCGTGTCGCTCGGGCTGGCAGGCGCGAAGCGTGACTGTTCCTCGGCTCTCTGCCTTGAACGGGAGACGGTCTGGCTACCCATGCGCTTCACCACCGGTGCGCGGCGGCGCTTGCGAATGCCTCCGGTATCTGGGTGATTCCCGTCATGCTGAGCCGCAGAGGTGAGTACATTACCGTCCAACACCGCTCCCAGCCGACCCGCCGCCACAAGCAGCGGCGAGCGGCGGGTGCCTGATCGTCGCCGCCTGCAGAGCTCGCGAGCAGAGCCTCAGTCCGGCGCCGGAGTGACCATGCCTCATCATCGGATCTTCGGAATGGCGTTTTCCAGCGTGTATCCGCTTTACGTGCAGAAGGCCGAACGCAAGAACCGCACGAAGGAAGAGGTCGACCAGATCATCTTCTGGCTGACGGGCTACAGCGACGCAGAACTCCAGCGCCAGATCGACCGTGGAAGCGATCTCCAGACCTTCTTTGCCGAAGCGCCATCGATCAACCCGAACACGTCGCTCATCAAGGGCGTCGTGTGTGGGGTGCGTGTGGAGGAGATTGAAGACCCGCTCATGCGGACGATTCGCTACCTGGACAAGCTTGTCGATGAGCTCGCAAAGGGAAGGCCGTTGGACAAGATCCTCCGGCAGCGAGCCGTTGACGACACCCGCGCCACGAGCAGGGAGCCAGGCGGGCGCTAACGACTCGTTCACGCCGCCGCCGCTCCACGGCGCGGCGCCACTCGAACGGTAGCCAGCAGAAGCAGGCACCCTGCACATCTCATACGTAAACGTCTTCGTATGAGATCGCGCCCACGCGACGGAGTGCTATCGGGACAAGCTGGGGCTGCATCTCCAGTTCTCCTCACAGGAGCATGGCGATGCTTCGTTCTCGGCCGGGAGTGCTCGCTTCGGAATCGCGTGCCGGGGTCAGACCAGGCCGCACGTGCAGGTCGGCATACAGGCGTTGGCCTGAAAGTCACCGACCCTGAGGCTGAGTACACGCGCCTGTCAGGTCTTCGGGTTCGTGCTACCATGCCGCCCACAAAGCAACCATGGCTGTACGCATCAGCGGGTACGAAGAAGGGCGGTTCGGCGCAGACGCTCTGATCGCGGAGTCGAAGGGGCGTTTCGACGAAGCCGACTACGCGCGCCAGTTGCGCGCTGATACCTCGGGAGAGTGACGACGCCGCCGACCAAGGGGATGAAGCTGACGAAGGCCGGTCACCGTCCGAGCTTCGCAGCCTGACTCCAGTGTTCGGCAGAAGATGAGTCATGGGTGACACCTGCCGTCTCTACACGGACCTGGCATGGCTGTGGCCAATGTGGGGCCATGCCGCCGATGAATACGCGGACTACTGCCGTCATGTCGCAGGCCTGATTGAACGGCACGCCGAGCGTCCGGCAGGCACCTTGCTGGACATCGGGTGCGGCGGCGGCAAGAACGTCTTCAACCTGAAGGGGAGGTTCAGTGTTACCGGTGTGGATCTGAGTCCCGCCATGCTCGCGCAGGCAGGAGATCTGAACCCGGAGAGCACGTTCGTCCAAGGAGACATGCGGACGTTCCGGCTCGGCAGGACGTTCGATGCCGTCCTGATGGACGACGCCATATCGTACATGACCTGCCTCGCGGACTTCGTGGCGGCGTTCCGCACCGCGTCTGCCCACCTGAACCCCGGCGGGGTTCTGGTCGCGACTCCAGACGTGACGAGGGAGACATTCCGCCAGAATAAGACCGTCGCCACGCCGGCCACGCGCACGGGCATCCGGGACGCACTCGATGTCGTCTTCGTCGAGAACGTGTATGACCCCGACCCCGCGGATGAACAGTATGAAGCGACGGTTCTTTATCTCATCCGCGACCATGGCCAGCTTCGGATCGAGACCGACCATTGGACGATGGGCCTCTTCTCTCTCGACACGTGGAGGCGTGTGCTGCGCGACACTGGTGTCGACGTGCATGAGGGACGGTACAATGCGGGCGGGGATGAGTCCACGGTGTTTGCCTGCGTGAAGCCGAGATGAAGGCCGAACAACGCGTTCCAGCCGACGTGTGCCGCCGTGTTGCTCGCCAGTCGCCTCGCGCCACCGCGATCACCCGCATGAACGGTCTCTGGTATTCGCGCGAACGTCCTGCGCGGCGCTCACACGTTCGATAGCAGGGCCTTCGATGGACAGAGGCCCGGACATGCGCGTGCTGCACACCAACCCGCGCCGATTCGCGCGGATCGCCGGCGCCGACTGTGCGATCCTGTTGATCGGACCGCTCACGTGCTTGGCAGCCACAGGCAGCAGGCTCGCACAGCGGCCGGCTGCAACGGAGGGCGCTCGGCCGCCGCAGGGCCGGGGCGCCGGGCAGAGGAGGACTTCACGTGGCGCTGCTCATCTTCCCTGGTGATCCCGTTGATTCTGCCGTTCTACTTCTGGGACAAGACGCGCCAAGAGAGGATCGTTGCAGGCAGCCGCGTGGACTGGGTTATTGTCCGGCCCGGGGCGCTCACGAATGGCTCCACGCGCGGTCGCCTTCGTCACGGCAGTCGCGTCGGCAGTTTCTTCTGGACCGTTCGCGTGTCCCGTGCAGACGTGGCAGAGTTCATGCTCGACCAGGTCGCGTCGAACACGTACCTGCGGGCGGCGCCGGGCGTAGCCTGAGAATTGGTCGACTTCAGGGCCGCTCAACAGCGGCATGCAGCCGCCGCCGTTCGGCGGCGGCTGACGCCGGGCGTTGGGCGGACAGGGTGCACGCTGTCTCCGAAAGAGGATACTCCGCATGAAGCCCACATGGTTGGCGGTTGCGGGATTGAGCGGCGGTTTGATGGCGTTGGGCTTGGCAGCCGGCGGGCAGGGTCGGCCTGGCCGCGCCGGCGCCGCAGCGGATGTCAGCAATCGACCGGCCCCCGGCCTGCTGGTTCCGGCGCCGGCCATGAGCGCCGCGCGGGCGGCCCACACGGCAACCGGGCTGCCCGACGGCCGCGTCCTGGTGGCGGGTGGTTTCGTGGAGAAGGGGTCCGCGAACGGCGCCGAGGTCTACGATCCTGGCGCCGGGCGATTCTCGCCACTCCCTCCGATGATTGCGACCCGCCACAGTCACACCGCCACGCTGCTGCAGGATGGAAGAGTGTTGATCGCGGGTGGGTATGGCGAAGGAACTACGACGCTCGGGACGGCCGAGGTCTTCGACCCGGCGACGAACTCCTTCGCTTCCACCGGTTCGCTTCTGGCTGCGCGCGCGGGCCACGCTGCGGTTCTGCTCCAGAACGGCAAGGTCCTCGTCGCCGGAGGCCTGGGGCCGGGCTGGGAGTTCCTGTCGAGCGCGGAGCTTTACGATCCTGCCGCTGGCCGATTCTCACCCACGGGACGCATGACCGTGGCGCGCGAGAGCCATGTGGCGGTCCGGCTCCTGGACGGGCGGGCGCTGATTATCGGCGGGCACCGCGGTCGAAGGGCGGCCATCACGCTGCATGCGTCAGCGGAGATCTACGATCCTGCCAGCGGCGCCTTCAGCCACGCCGGCGATATGCGCATTCGCCGGCACAAGCACGATGCCGTCCTGCTTCCGGATGGACAGGTATTGATCACCGGCGGCTCGGACGAACGCGATGATCGCGGGGTGTACGATTCGTCGGAACTGTTCGATCCGAAGCCAGGGGCTTTCACCGCCGGCCCCCGGATGAGGCTCGGTCGCTACAAGCATGCCGGCAGCAGCCTTCTGCTTCCGAGCGGCCTGGTGCTGATTGCCGGAGGCGCGCCGCAGGCTGAGACTTACGACCCGCGCAGCCGCAGCTTCAGCCTGGTGGCTGGCGACGCTCGAATGGCCGGTCAGTTCTCCGCTGTCGCACAACTGAACACCGGAGGCGCGTTGATCACCGGCGGATACGGCAGCGGCGGCGGGCCGCGGTCGTCCGCATGGCTGTACCGACCGTGAAGGCCGCGCGGTGGCGCATGCCCCCAACAAGGCATGCAGCCGACCGCCTTCGGCGGCTGATGCCGCGCATCGGGCGGACGCTGGGAGATCACGGTCCTGAGCTACGGCCCGGGTATCCCAGCGCCCACGCCGGGCCCTGAGGCCATCGGGTGACTCTGATGGATCGACTGTGTGCCCACGACGACCCCGTTGTTGCCTACCGGGCCCGGCGGTTGCTCACCGACGAGTCGGAGAGCTCACGGGCCTTGCGCAGGCTGCGCCGGGCGATCGCCTCGTCAGAAATGGCGAAGCGCCTCCTGCTGGCGCTGAACGGCGAGCGCGTCAATCCCTACCGCAAGTGGCAGGGGCCGCACTGGACGCTGTACTCGCTGGCGGAGATCGGATTCCCCGCGGGGGACGAGCGGCTGCTCTCCCTGCGCCAGCGCGTCATGAACTGGATGTTGGCGCCGGCGTTCCTGAAGCCGCCGAGCACCGTGTTCTTCCCCGACCAGCCGCGGCGACCGCGGCGCTGCGCGTCAATGGAAGGCAACACGATCTGGTTTCAGCTCGTGCTGGGCATCGTCGATGACAAGTACACTCCCCTTCTCGTGGATCGCCTGCTCGCCTTCCAGTGGCCCGACGGCGGGTGGAACTGCGACAAGCGGCCGGGCGCGCACACATCGTCCGTCCAGGAGACGCTGCTCCCGCTTCGTGGTCTGGTCTACTGGTATCGCGCGACGGGAGACGAGCGAGTGCGGAGGGCCACGACGCGCGCGGCCGAGTTCCTGCTCGCACGGCGTCTCCTGTGGCGCAAGAGAGACGGCGCGCTCATCGAGCCTGCGTGGGGAGGCCCCATCGACAGGATCCACTATCCGATCCGCTTCTACGACGTGCTCAGTGGGCTCCTGGTGATGGCGGAGATGGGAATGGTCCGCGATCACAGATGCCGCGAAGCCCTCGACCTGCTTGAACGCAAGCGGCTCGCTGACGGCATGTTCCCGGTCGAGTGGACTAACGCGACGCCGGCTGACCGGCTCAAGACCCGCGGCACATTCGCGGATTGGGGACCACGGCACAAGAGGAGGGGCAATCCTCTCGTGACGATCGATGCCCTCTATGTACTCAGGGAGGCCGGACGAGTCGTGTGAATCGTGCTGCTGGTCTGGATGTCGTGAGCTGCGCCGACCACTCGGGCTTTCTCGATTCTCGTGTATTCCTCACCCAGCGCAATCGGCAACGTCGGCGCAGAGCAGCTTCGCTCTGTCTCACTGGTTCACGCGGTTCCTGGTGGAGCTCTGATCGGCTGGGGACGTGCGTTGCCCCTGCTTGCATCGCACCTGTTACAAACGGGCCACCTCCGAGCCGGGATCCTGATAACCGCGCCGCTGCCCGCTTGATTCATCCCGGACACCACTGTGCCGCGCACTTCGGTCCCGCTCACCGGCCCGGTGGTGGCCTGTCCGTTACTCCGCTACCCGTTCCTCACACCTCGCCTCCGCCGGTTGGCGCCGCCCGTCGGCGCGCTATGCTTCGCCGCCCGAGCCGCAGGGGGCGGCGTCGCACCGCTCTGCTCTCAGTCGCGCCCGACGTTAGCGTCGCGGCGTTCGAGGCGTACCTGGTGGTCATGTAATCGGCTGGCCAGCCTCGGCTTGCGCCCGACGACCGCCCGAGCGATCATGAGGAGGCCCCAGGTCAGTCGAAGGCGTTGGTCGGATTGCCAGGCCCCTATGCCAGGCACACCGACGCCAGGCCTTGACGGGAGCGACCAGCGAGAAATCGCGGACGGAACGCTCGGGCAGGGCGGGCAGTCATCCTGACGTTGTGGTCGGCTGCGCTCGCCGGCTGCACCTCGACGGAGACGGCGATGGATGTTGCGAAGTTGAAGGAGTTCGGCACGAGATACACCGCGGCGTGGTGCAGCCAGGATCCCAGACGCGTCGCCGCGTTCTTCGCGGAGGGCGGATCGCTGAAGATCAACGACGGGGTCCCCGCCGTCGGCAGGATGGCGATCACCGCCGCCGCCCAAGGCTTCATGACCGCTTTTCCCGACCTGGTGGTGACGATGGACAGCGTCATGCCCGATGGCGGGCGGGCGGTGTACCGGTGGACGCTGAGCGGAGCGAACACGGGGCCCGGCGGGTCCAGAAAGGCGGTCCGCATCAGCGGTTACGAAGAATGGGCCTTCGGCGCAGACGGTCTGATTGCGGAGTCGAAAGGCCACTTCGATGAGGCCGACTACAACCGTCAACTCGGGAGATGACGAACCGCGTCACACGCCGCTGCAGCCGGCGAGCGGCGGTGAGGACGCCCGCAAGCATCAGGGAGCGTGGCGGCGCGGTCTTCCGTGATCGCCGCTACGACACGGTCTTGGTGCATCCCGATGGGGCGGAGTGCTCCTCGATGCTGCCCGAGGCTTCCGTGGCCCGCTCAAGGTACGAGTTCCGGGTCCGCGTGGCCGTGCCGACCCTGAGGTCCCACCCGCGGGCGAGCGCGATTACTGGGGGACAGATGCATCCGTGGTACATCGCGACGCGCACGTTCACGCCACGCCATGAAGGATGGGCGACGTACATCGCGTGGTCCGGGCTGACACAACTCGAGGAAGTGGTCTCGCTCAATCCGTCGCTCTGCCCTTCGCTCCTCCCGGAACTCAAGCCGGAGTACCGGCCGCACATTGTCAACGAGGACGTCTCGACCGACTTCTTCGTTGATCTGGCGTTCCTCATGGCGCAGATTCCGGGCCAGACGGAGAGGAACCTTCTATGCGTGTTCCGCAACCCGCCGGCCGAACCACCTCTATTCGCCGAGCCGGTTCCATTCGAGTTCCTGGGGTATGACGTGGTCGATGTCGGGATGGGCGCCAGCGCCCTCACGAACTGCGGTGGCTTTCCGGACGTGTTCGAGAACTCCGAACTCTCGGCCAGGGGACTGTTGACGTCCCACGCGCGTGCGCTGGAAGTGCAGGCCGCTCTGCGCACGCGGCATCCAGGAGAACCGCACGCCAAGTGCCATGTGTGGGCAGTCTCCCGGGCGATTGCGTCCCAGGTTCGTCCCCTCTGAGGCCCATGACGACAGCCACCGCGAAGCAACCTCCGAAGAACTACATCACGCCAGCCGGCCTGCAGCGGCTGCGCGACGAACGCCGCTTCCTGCTGACCCGCGAGCGCCCCGCAGTCACGGAGGTCGTGGCCTGGGCCGCCGGCAACGGCGACCGCAGCGAGAACGCCGACTACCAGTACGGGAAGCGGCGGCTGCGTCAGATCGACTCGCGCATCCGCTTCCTCACGAAGCGGATCGACGCCGCTCACGTGGTGGACCCGGAAGCGCCGCGCGGCGGCCGGGCGGCCTCACAGGTCTTCTTCGGCGCGACCGTGTCGTACCGCAATGGCGCCGGCGCCGTGCAGGTCGTGACCGTTGTCGGGGCCGACGAGGTCGATCTTCGCCGGCGCCACATCAGCTGGGCGTCGCCGCTTGCCCGGGCGCTGATGAAGGCCGGGCCGGGCGACCGCGTGGTCCTGCGCGCACCGGCCGGTCCTGAGCACCTGGAAGTCCTGGACGTCCGCTACCAGCGCATTCCGATCGAGCCCTTCTCGGAACCGCCCGGCGCCGAGTCGGCGAACAGGAAACGCGCCGGGCAGACAGACTGAGCTGGCGGGCGCGGCGCACAACCCCCGGAGCCGTTGACAAGGAGCGACAGTGGCCAGCATGCGCGCGCGTGACTTCCGCCGGATCGCGCTCGGGATGAAGGGCGCCGTGGAAGGGGCCCACATGGGCCATCCGGACTTCCGCGGCAACGGCCGGATCTTCGCGACCCTTCATCCCGACGGGCAGTCCGGAATGGTCAAGCTCACGCCGGATCAGCAGGAGCAGTTCGTGCACGATCATCCCGGCGGGTTTGCACCAGAACGCGGCGCCTGGGGCCGAGCCGGTTGTACGCGGGTGAGACTGGCTGCGGTCCAGGAGGACACGCTGGGAGAGGCGCTGACGCTCGCCTGGCGGAATGCGGTGAAGACGAGCGCGTCAGAACCGTCGCCCCGTGGCCGAACGGCCGGGGCGGCGCGGCGCTCGACACGGAAATGAGCGCCGGCTGACGTTCGGGCGGGGCCGCCGCGACTGGATGGCCGCGTCCGACCGATGTTTCGGAAGGCTTCGGACGGAACGCGATCGGTCTACCTCCTCAACGGCGTCGTTGCCGCCTCGTTGCTCCTCATGTTCGCCGCACCAGCCATCGGCCTGGGATTGGATATCTACCGGTGCGACGTTCTGAAGGTCCCGAACTGCGACTGACCCCGGAGATCGCCTTGGCTGGTGACATTCGCTCCGGCTCACGCGGGCCGCCAGCCCCGAGCGGAGCCGAAGGGCTGCCGGCGCGGGCCTGACGCGCGCAGGGCCTCGAAGAACCTGATCACGTCCGGGTCCTGCATGAAGTCGTAGCGGTACTTCGGGCCGTAGTCCACCCAGAGTTCCTCGCCGGCGGCGATGTCCCGCAGGGCCACGATCCTCACGAACGGGGCCTCGCAGGTCTTTTCGAACTTCACGTTCTGGAACTCGGCTGGCGCGTAGTTCATGCGCGTGAAGACGTTGCCCTGGATGCCGTCGATGGTGGCGATGCCCCCGGTGTGCGGCTTCGCGCAGTCGAGCAGTCCCATCATGTATTGCCACTGGTTCTCGCGCGCGCGCCGCAGGAACTCCTCTTCGGTGATGAACTCCCCTGTGTAGGCCCCGAGGTAGGCGCCCTTCGGGATCGCCACGTTCGTGAAGACGCCATTCCCCGCGTGGGGAATCCTGGACGTCCGGATCTCGAGATGCCGTTCGTAGGCGGACTGGCCCTGCGCCACGGCGACTCCTGCCGCCACGACGATGACCTGGAGGACGAATCGCCGTCTGCCTCGTGTCACAGCGGGCTCCTGTCGTCCAGCAACGCGGCCGGCGGTCCCGGGCGTGTGTTCATCAGCGCTCCTTGAACGCGGAACTCGCCATGGCGCCAGCCACGCCGCGCGGCGTCGCGCGGTGGCCTCTACTCGACCTCGACCTGGCCGACCGCGCGTGCCTTGACCAGCGACCAGGACAGGCCGACGCCCAGCACGACGCCGACGATGACGAGGCCGATCCAGACCAGGGTGGACCGGCCGGCGGAGTCGATGATGCGATACGAGAGCAGCATCCACACAATCGTCGCCATCAGCGCGGTCAGCAGCACGGCGCCGAGCAGCCCGAGCGACACGGCCGCGGCCCGCACGCACATGACCCAGCCGATGAGCAGCACGACGCCCGCAAACGCCTTGAGCGCCATCGCCCCGGCGCCGGCATGCATGATCCAGTGGTAGAACGAGAACCCGCTGGGGTTGTACGTGACCAGCACCAGCGCCAGCGCGAAGACGAGCCGCAAGAGCGCGCCGGACCACGAAATGGTTGGGGTCGTTGCCATCCTGACTCCCCTCGCGCGAACCGTGCGCCCGCCTCCCAGTCGCCCAGTGTACCGAACGAGGCCGGGGCGTTTCCATCCGGCGCCAGCGCCTGGGCGTCGCCGGGCGACCGCTGAAGGACAGCGGTGCCGGCCCCGGCTACGGGGCGCAGTCGCCCGTGCGGCGCGCTTTCATCAACTCCTTGACCGGTTCGCCGGCGGCGGTGCCTTCCACGGTGAGCGTGTAGGCGCTGTCGCTCTCCACGACGAGCGTCGACTTCATGTTCGACTCGGTTCCCATCATCTTGCAGGCCGCCGTGAAGGTATAAGTGCTGCCGGACTTCACCGGCGCCGAAATGGTGCAGCCCGACTTCGCGAGATTCGCGTTCTGGCGCTGCATGTCGGCCACCGGATCGGTGCAGCGCTTCGAGGTCATCGTCGTCGCCGCCCCGCCGCCGGGCGGCTGCATCGTTCGCGTGAACTCCCACATCCCCTGCCTGAGCGCCGGCCACTGCTGCGCGGCCGGCTCGGCCAGCCAGGCGGCCGCCATCGCGGCGGCACACAGCATCACGAGCGGGAAGTGGCGACTCCGGCGGTTGGCGCGCGGGTTCGGGACCATGTCGGCCGACTCCTCTCCAGGGGCAGTCTGGTATCTCGATCGTCACCCGGGCGGCCGCGGGTGGCTTCCCCGCAGGTCGGGCGGACCGGGCCTAGGATACTCCCGGCCGGGGCGTCTTCGTCCAGGAGAGTGACGCACGCGGGGCGCCGCCGGCACGGCATGTCGCATCAGCACCATGTCCGTTTCCGTCAGAAGCGTCCCTGGACGACGTTGAGCCTGTAGACCGACGGCAGGAAGCCCTGGAAGCGTCGTCCGGGATCGTACGGGTCGGCGAACAGGCCGGCGGCCACCAGTTCGCGGTTCGCGATGCCGAAGACGTAGTGCCATACCCAGTAGAAGCTGTGAGACAGGGGCACGCCGTACTTGCGCGGCGTCAGCGCATCGAGGTCCGCCGCCAGGGCCGTGTACCGTTCATCGGCCCATCGTTCCATGGCCTTCCGGCCAAGCTGGCGGACTTGTCGCACCATGCCCCGGTCGCGCTCGTCGAGCACCGTGATGCGCGCCTCGTACCGGCCTGCCGATTCGGACACGTAGTCCAGCGATGCCAGCAAGGCGAGCATGTCCTCGAGCGGCTCCTGCTCGCTGCCGACGGCGGCGGCAAGACCCGCGAGGTTCTTCGGCCCGTCACGCAGGGCCAGCATGACGCGCGTCGCCTCGCGGCGGACGAGTCCTTCCACGGCCCGCCTGGCGGGCGCCTGTACGGGATCGGGCGCCGCGAGCTTCATGCCCCAGAACAGGTCCGGCAGGCCGACGCGCGGCACGGCAGGAGGGTCGCCAAACGTGGTCAGGGCGAGGGTGTCGTGGTAGTTGCGGCTGGCCCAGTAGAGACGCCGCAGGTCTTCGGGCGGCACGGGCTGCCAGGCGGACGGAATGAACTCGCCCTTGCCGCCCGTGGCGAGGTACTTCCGATCCTCCACGAGGTTCAGCCCGTCCCAGTCGAGCGACACGCAGCCCACGAGAAAGAAGGCCGCGGCCTTCCAGTCGCCGGCGGGGAGCTTCGCGTCTGTAATCAGCGATTCGATGTCCTGCCGGTGCGCGAGCACGTAGCCGGCCAGCAGCTTCCCTTCGCGTTCGGCGGCGGTACGGATGACCGCGCGGTCCTCGGCTGTCAGCAGCGAGAACGCCAGGCGGTACGCGGAGTCGGCCTGACGGATCAGGCCGATGGTCGCGAGGCGTTCCGCGGTGACGTCCGTGCCCTGGAGCGCCGCATCGACGTAGGCGCGGTCACGCGGCGCGCGGGCGATGTCCAGCAGCAACGCTTGCACGGCGCGCTGAGGCATCAGCCGATTGAACTCAGCCGCCGCCGGCCCGCTGCCGCTCGAGCTGTACGCGAGGATCGGCGGGTCGTCGGCGGGAGCGGCGGCGGCCGGCCCGATCTCGAATCCGCCGGAACTCGACCTCGGTCCCTTCGGCCTGCACCGCGATGCGGCCCCGCGACGCGGTGGCCCCGTGGCCGCGGTTCACGAGCGTGCCGTTCACCCAGACGGTCACGGTGTCGCCGCGAGCCTCGACGACCATCGTGTTCCACTCGCCGAGCGGTTTCTCCGAGCCATCGGTGAGATTCAGGATGCGCCGCGCATCACCTTCCGCCCCGCCCCACTTCTCGTTCGGCTTCCGCGGCCGGCGCGCCTCCATGTCGGGCACCGCGATGTCTTCCTGGATGCACCAGAAGTCGCCGGCGTTCCCGCTCTGCATCTGCACCTCGATCGACTTCGGGAACATCTTGTAGAGCGCGCGCGGCGTCGAGGCGTGGATCAGGAGGCCGCAGTTGCCGCCGGCTCCGGGGAAGCGGTACTCGGCGACCAGGCGGTAGTCACGGTACGCCTGTTTCGTGACGAGGTGCCCCTCGGGCTTGCCGAGGCTCACCAGCATGCCCCCGCGCACCACGAAGCTCGCGGGCAGCGCAGGATCGGCGTCGCGCTTGGGCACGTCCGCGGCCCAGTTCGACAGGTCCGTGCCGTTCCACAGGGCGATGGTGCGATCGGGTGTCACCGCCGAGTCCGCGGTCTGGGCGACCGCCGTGGCGGCGAGAGCCAGGCTTCCCAGCAGGAACGACGCGACGATGCCGTGCTTCGACATGGTGACCTCTTGGCGAACACGTGGGCGCAAGCTTCCTCGACTCGGCGAGCGACATCCTGTTCGCCGGCCTCGGCTTCCTCTTCGCCGGGCAGGCCCGCCCATGGGCCACCGTGGCGGCCGCGTCCACAGGCGCGGGTTCAACCCGCCGCCGGGCGGCGGAGTACGCTCAGGTACTCGCGGCGCGCGAGCCGCGCGCGGACGACGTCCGCGTGCTCGATCTTCAGTTCGAGCGCCACGCGGGCGATCTCCTGATCCTCGGCCAGCGTGATCGTGGCGTCGGTGGCCGACACGATGTAGAGGCACTCGAGCAGCGCGAGCTTCTGGTCGTAGCTGGCCGTCCGGGCGAACTCGCGCGCGACCAGGAAGTCCTCGGTGCCGCCGAAGAGCACGTTCTGGCTCTTGGCCATCTGCACCACCATGACGGCCTGGGCCTCCGGCAGCGCGCCGCGCTCGGCGACGATGCGCTCCATGGCCTGCGTTTCGGCGCCGCTGATCTCCCGATCGGCAATCGCGACGCGGCCGAGGATGTACACGAACGCCGCGATGTGGCGGGCACGGTCCGGCTCGAGGCGGTCCAGCTCGGCCGCGATCCTGCGCACGGTGTCGGTGTCGCCCTGACCGGCCTTGTCGGGGGCTCCGCCGAGCCCCAGGAACTTCAGAATGGACATGCCGTATCGTCTCACACGCCGCCCGCCTTCCGCCTCGCCTGCCGGGATCAGGTAGGATCCGGGGAGCCGTGCCATCCACCCTGCCGCTGCTATTCGACGGCGCCGGTCTCGTCGCCGTGGACAAACCTCCGGGTCTGGCCGTGGTTCCTGCGGCCGGTCAGCATCCGGGCGAGTGCGTGCGCGGCCGGCTGGAACGCGAACTCGGGGCCCGGCTCTGGGTCGTCCACCGTCTCGACCGCGAGACGTCGGGCGTGCTGCTGTTCGCCCGCACGCCGGAGATTCACCGCGCGCTGTGCCTGGCCTTCGAGGAGAGGCGGGTTCGGAAGACCTACGTCGCCTTCACGCTTGGCGTGCCGTCACCGCGCGAAGGGCGCATCGAGACGCCCCTCCACGCGGCACGGAGGGGCAAGGTCCGGCCGGCCCTGCCCGGTGAGGGCGGGGCTTGGGAGGCCGCCACGCGCTACATCGTGCGCAAACGCTGGGAACGCGACGGCGCGGCCGTGGCCATGGTTGACACGCACCCGGAAACGGGGCGGCACCACCAGATCCGCGCGCACCTGCGGTCGATCGGCACGCCCATTCTCTTCGACCGCGTGTACGGGTTCTCGGCCGGGACCGCGCCACTGGCGGGAGCGCCCTCGCAGCGGCTCGCGCTGCACGCATCGAGGCTCGCCGTGCCGGATGCCGCGGGAGCGGGCTTCACGCGTACCTTCGAGGCCCCGCTGGCCGCGGATCTCACGGCGCTGCTCGCACTGGCTGGACGCCGGCTGGACGGTGGTGAGGGCGGCCGCTACCTCTTCGCCTGGTTGATCAGCGCCTGGAGCAGACGCGCAGTACAGCGCGTCGGCATCGCTGAAGAGCTTGGCGTACTGCTCGTCGGTCAGCTTCTGGTCCTTCCGCCAGGCGGTGTCGAAGACCGTGCGCTTGCCGCCCCGATCGATCGAGTCGAACGCGGTCCCCTCTTCGTGATCGGCCTTCAGCCCGTCGGCCCCCAGGTCCTCGACGAACACCCGTGTGCTGGCCACCGACGCGCTGTTGAGGTCGATGTAGATCTCCTGGTAGTCCTTCTTGGCCAACTTCTCGTTGAGGAGCACAGCCGGGGTGTACTTCGCGGAGACGATGAGCAGTTGGCTCCCCGAGAAGTACATGGCCGCCACGAACGACTCGGAGTCCGAGGCGTCCCTGGCCGCGATGGCCGTCAGCTTGGCCCCGTCGAGCAACGTCGTCAGTTCCTTCGCCAGCGCCGCGGATTTCGGCTCCTGGGCGGCGGCGGCCGTGCTCATCACCACCAGCATCAGCAGGCCGACGATCAGGTGGGTCGTACCGCGAGGACGTGTGAGCATGGATATCACCTTCGTAAGGGGCCTGAAGACTGGCAGTTTTCTATCACCCCCGCACACCCGCCGTCAATGTTTCCCCGGAGACGGGGGCCGCGTTCACCCCTGGCGCCGCATCACCGGCTGCCCGGCGCGGCCCGCCGCGCGCGCCGCAACCCGGCGGCGGCCGGGAGAGGCGTCATCCGATGAACAGCGGGTCCTCGTCGTCGAACTTCGACGCCGCGCGCGCCGTCTGGCTGCCCCGGATCGAACGCACGGCCGAGATGACGCCGCGAAGGGCCGCGATGATCGCCAGGCCTTCGCGAATGGGACCGACCACAGCCCCCTGCACCAGCGACATCGTCGCGTCGGCCCGCTTCGACGCGCCGGCAAACAGCCGGTCGAGGCGTTCGACCTGCACCGCGGCGAGGCTCGACGCCCGCTGCAGGTTGTCGGCCACGCGCGTGAGCCGCTCGACGAGGGGCTCGATCTCGCGCTCCACCCTCACCGAGAGCGTGTCGACCCGCTTCGCCAACCGCAGCACGGCGACGAGGAGCCCGATATGGCCGATCGCCATCGCCAGCGTGGCGGCGGCGATCAGGCCCAGAAACACGTCGCTCACGCCTGCTCCTTCTCCCGGGCGGCCTGGTAGGCCTCACGGCCCCGCTCGACGGCCGACGCCAGCGTCTCCCGCTGGTGCTTCAGGAACTCGCGGGTCTTCTGCGCGCTCTCCCGCGCCTTCTCGCTCAGCATTTCCCGGGTCTCCTCGCCCCTGGCCGGCGCGAACAGCAGGGCGACGACGGCCCCGACCAGCGCCCCGAGGGTGAAGGCGACCAGCACTCCACCGGCTCCGTTTCCGCGTTCCTCTGCCATGTCCGTTGCTCCTTTCAAGCGGCGTCAATACCCCGGCTCGCAGTCCGACCCGCGGCACCCAGGTGTCGAAACCATCCGCTGCAAGGCCCGCCTGAAGCCCGATCCCCGTGACCGGCCTCCCGGCGGAGCTAGGACCATCATACAACCGACCCGGCGGCAGGAGCGCTTGCCCCGGGCGAATTATCCGGCGGCGCCGTCACGGCCGCTGCCCGAAAGCGCCGACACATCGTCCACCCCGAGGCTCCTGGCACGCAGGCGCTTGATCTCGTCCCGGATCGCCGCCGCCCTCTCGAATTCGAGATTGGCCGCGGCGGCCTTCATGTCGCGGTTCAGCTGCTGGATGCGCGCGTCGATTTCCGCGAGGCTCATGTACGGCTCGGGCGCCTCCCGCACGGACGGCACGGCCATGTAGTCGCGCTCGTACACGCTGCTCAGCACGTCGTCGATGTCCTTCACGATGGACGCGGGGGTGATGCCGTGCTCGAGGTTGTAGGCCTCCTGGATGGCGCGCCGGCGCTCGGTCTCGGCGATGGCCGCGAGGATACTGCCGGTCCTCACGTCGGCGTACATGATGACCGTGCCGTGCACGTTGCGCGCGGCGCGCCCCGACGTCTGGATGAGCGCGCCGGCGGAGCGCAGAAAGCCCTCTTTGTCCGCGTCGAGGATGGCCACCAGCGACACCTCGGGCAGGTCCAGGCCCTCGCGCAGCAGGTTGATGCCGACCAGCACGTCGAATTCGCCCCGCCGGAGGTCACGCAGGATCTCGACGCGCTCCAGCGTCTCGATGTCCGAGTGCAGGTAGCGCACCCGCACGCCGAGCTCGTGGTAGTACTGCGTCAGGTCCTCCGCCATCCGCTTGGTCAGCGTCGTGACGAGCACGCGCTCGCGCGCCGCGACGCGCGCCCGGATCTCCCCCAGCAGGTCGTCGATCTGCCCCTTCACGGGCCTGACGATCACGACCGGGTCCACCAGCCCCGTAGGCCGGATCACCTGCTCGACGATGACGCCGGCGGTCTTCTGCAGTTCGTAGGGGCCAGGCGTGGCCGACACGAACACCCCCTGGCGAACCCGGGTTTCCCACTCGGAGAAGTTCAGGGGGCGATTGTCGAGGGCCGACGGCAGGCGGAAGCCGTAGTCGACGAGCACGCGCTTGCGGGCCTGGTCCCCGTGGAACATCCCGCGGATCTGCGGCACGGTCTGGTGGCTTTCGTCGACGATGACGAGGGCGTCCGGGGGCAGGTAGTCGAGGAGCGTGGGCGGGGGTTCGCCGGGGGCGCGGCCCGTGAGGTGGCGCGAGTAGTTCTCGATCCCGTGGCAGTAGCCGATCTCGCGCATCATCTCGAGGTCGAACATGGTCCGCTGGTGCAGACGCTGCGCCTCGAGGAGCCGGCCGCCGGCCTCGAGGACGGGCAGCCGCTCGTCGAGCTCGGCCTTGATTGACTCCACCGCCTGCCTGGTCCGGTCCCTCGTCGTCACGAAGTGGGTCTTCGGATACACCGAGACGCGGTCGAGGCGGCGGAACGCCCGGCCCGTGAGCGGGTCGAAGGCCACCAGCGCGTCGACGTCGTCGCCGAAGAGCTCGATGCGCAGCGCGGTCTCCTCGTACGACGGGAACACTTCGACCGTGTCGCCGCGGACCCGGAAGGTGCCGCGCGCGAAGTCGTGATCGTTGCGCTCGTACTGGAGCTCGACGAGCTTGCGGAGGATCTGATCGCGGTCGAGGCGCTGGCCCCGCTCGAGCGGCAGGGCCATGCCGTAGTAGGTCTCCGGCGCGCCGAGGCCGTAGATGCAGGACACGCTCGCTACGATCAGGACGTCCCGCCGCTCGAAGAGGGAGCGCGTTGCCGAGAGCCGCATGCGGTCGATCTCGTCGTTGGTGGTGGCTTCCTTCTCGATGTAGGTGTCCGTGGCGGGCACGTACGCCTCGGGCTGGTAGTAGTCGTAGTAGCTGACGAAGTACTCGACGGCGTTCGAGGGGAAGACGCGCCGGAACTCCTGGTAGAGCTGGGCCGCCAGCGTCTTGTTGTGCACCATCACCAGCGTCGGGCGGTTCACGCGCGCCACGACCTGGGCCATCGTGAACGTCTTGCCCGAGCCGGTCACCCCGAGCAGGACCTGCCACGCGTCGCCGCGGTCGAGGCCCGCGTGCAGCTCCGCGATGGCGCGCGCCTGGTCGCCGCGCAGCTCGAAGTCGGACACCAGGGTGAAGCGGTCGGCGGATGGCGGCATGGCGCTGGCTGGCCGAGTGCTCCGGCGGGCCTACGGCTGCTTGCGGTACGGCGCGCAGTACCCCTGGCGGGTGCGCACCTTCACCCCGGGCCGGTTCACCTTGATCTCGACCTTCCGCCAGGCGCCGTCGGCCTTCGTGTTCGTCGACAGGTAGCCGAGTGTGAACTGGCCGCGGATCTCCGCCGCGATCTTGTCGTACGCCTCGTCGAGGTCTTTGATGACGGTCGGGAAGAATGCCAGCCCGCCGGTGATCTCCGCGAGGGTGCGGAGCCTCATCCGCTCTTCCATCTGCCTCGACTGGGACAGGCGCGAGAGGAACCCGATGGCATAGAGCATGATGTCCGACGCGCGCAGCAGCGTCTGCGCCTCGTCGTACGACATCGAACTTCTGTTGTCGCCGCCGTCGGTGTACAGGACCAGCGTGCGCCGGCCCTCTTCCGACGACGACCCGTCCAGGTAGACGCCGAGCGCGTCGTAGAGCGCCGTGTAGCCGTCCGGCTTGCGCTTGCGGATCCGCTCGACGAGCCTCGGGAAGTCGTGCTGGCCGTAGCGCACCACCCGGACCTCGGTGTCGAAATCCACCAGGGTGATGTCCCGGGCCTCCTGGACGGTGTTCAGGAACTTGATCGCAGCGCTCCGGGAGAAGCCGATGTTCTCCTCCATGCTCCCGCTGGTGTCGAAGAGCAGCCCGAGATGGAGCGGCGGAACCGACTCCAGCGCGTCGCCGCGCGCGAAGAGCGTGAGGGTCTGCACCTGGCCGTCCTCCCGCACCTCGAAGTCGTCGCGGGTGAGGTCCGTGACGAGGCCGCCCTTCTTGTCGACGACCGTCACCCCGAAACTGGCCAGATCGACGCCGCTCCGAAACACCTGCGCCGCCGGCGCCGCGCCGAGCCCCGCCGCCAGCCCGGCGGCGGCCAGCGCCGCGGCCGGCCCCGTCAGCCGCCGCGGAGGCAGCCCGCGCGTCCGCTCCCGCCGAAGGTCCATGCCGAGCCATCTTATACCGCCCCGGCCGCGGGGCCGCTCCGGGCAGGGCGATTTCCCAGGCCAGGGCGGTCGGGCGTATAATGAGAAGTTCTTGTGATGACCCTGGTTCCTCCAGCCGTGCAGGGGCCCCGGGCATGAGGTGCCTGGCCATCTGCCACAGTGAGCTGGTCATCAGGACGCTGGCACAGGTCCTGCCGCCCAGTTTCGACGTCGACTTCCTCGTGGAGAGCCGGCCGCTCGCAAGGCGTCTTCACGACGCCGGCCTCGCTGTCGCCGCCGGCGACCTGCGGAAGACCGAGACCTTCCTGAAGGCCGACCTCGCCGCCAGCACCTGCGTCATCGTCGAGGACAGCGGCCGCCGGAACCCCAACCGCATTCTCCAGGGCCTGCGCGACGCGGGCGCGACGCTGGTGTACATGATGGGCATGCCGACCGGCAAGCCCGGCGACGGCAACGGCAAGCGGGAGGACCAGCTGCGCGCGAAGTACCCCGAGCTCGGCTTCCTGCCCCTGGCCGACCTCGTCGGCCCGCCGCTCGTCACCGAGATCAGCCGGTCGATGACGCGGGCCCGCGTGCAGCAGTTCCAGCGATACTTCAACGATGCCGACCGCGTGCTCATCCTGCTGCACAACGACCCCGACCCCGATGCCATGGCATCCGGGCTGGCCCTGCGGAACCTCCTCCGCCGGACGAAGGCCACGGCCATCATCGGCGCCATCCAGGGCGTGACCAGGCCCGAGAACCTCCGGATGGTGAACCTGCTGGACCTCCATGTCGAGCCGATTCGGCCGGAGGACCTCGCCGGGTTCGATCGCATCGCGATGGTCGATGTCCAGCCCCACTATTTCGCGGGGCTCGTCGACAAGGTCGATCTCGTGATCGATCACCACCCGGCCCAGACCGGCTACAGCGCGGTGTTCCGGGACATCCGGCCGGACTACGGGTCGACGTGCACCATCCTCACCGAGCACCTGCGCGCCGTCGACGTGAACATCTCCGAGCGCACCGCCACGGCGATGCTCTACGCGATCAAGTCCGACACGCTGTTCTTCAACCGGCAGGCGAACGCCGTCGACCTCGACGCCTTCTCGTACCTCTATCCGCTGGCCGACGCCGCGATGATCCGCAAGATGGAGGGCGCCGAACTCACCTTCGACCGCCTCGAGTACGTGACGAGGGCCCAGCAGACCGGATCGACGACGGAGCAGGTCTTCTGCGCCTTCATCGGCCGCACGCCCCGCGAGGACTTCATCCCGTACGTGGCGGACTTCTTCCTGCAGGTCGAGGACGTGAAGTGGACGATGATCTCGGGGATCGTCGGCGAGACGCTCGTGCTGTCGGTGCGCAACCTCGGCTACACGCGCAACGCAGGCGAGCTGGTGAGGAAGCTCTTCGCCGAGGTCGGCAGCGCGGGCGGCCATCGCGCCATGGCCAAGGCCGTGATCCCGCTGCGCGCGTTCCGCGAGAAGTTCGGCCTGTTCTCGGACGACGCGATCAACCTGACGATCAGGAACCTCGCCCTGCAGTACCTGCGCGAGCACGCCCCCAGCGAGAAGAAGAAGGACGCGGCCAAACCGGCACTCACCTGACGCGAGGATGCGCGGGGATGGAGCCCGGGGTTACGCCGCAGGATCGGCTGCGCCCACCACCGGCTCGATGAACTGGCGGTACACGTCCGCGTAGCCCTGGTCGATCGCCTCGGCCAGCAGCTGGACCCGATCTGAACGCTCGTCGTAGGTCCCGACCATGTCGAGCGGGCCGAGGGCGTTGTAGTCCGGGCGGATGGTCAGGAGGCAGCGGAACCCCGGCGCGGCGGCCATGACGGCATCGCGGACCGCCGCGGCGCTTTCGGACGCGATCCACGCGCCGATCCGGCCCCGGCCGTCGAGCCGGAGGTCGGTGAGCGTGTGCGGGTCGCGATCGGCCGTCGCCGCCGACACCACGATCACCTGCTCCGCGCCGGCGGCCTGGACCTCCTCGAGCAGGCGCGCGAGGCCTCCCGGCCGGTCGCACCAGCGGTGGGTCTCGCCGCGCCAGTAACTCTCCGCCGAGAAGGTCACCGGCCACGGCTCGGTCACCACGGGCAGGCACTGCGACGCCGCCAGCACGTCCATGGCGTGGTCGCGTTCGGCGCCCGCCAGATCGAGCGTCTCGCCGGCCCGCTCCCGAACGGCGGCGGTCCCTGCCCGCCGGCCGAAGTAGGCGCGGCGGTACGGCTCGGTGAGCGCCGCCATGGCAAGGTCGCGGCGGGTGTCGAGGTCGTGCACGACGACGAGCAGCTCGCGGAAGCCCGGCTGGCCGAGGTTCTCGGTGAGCACCTCCGCGTAGCGGCGGGAGAGCTCCACCGGATCCGGCCGGGGGACCCGCGCGCCGCCGGCGATGAGCCGCCAGAGCGCGGTCTGCCAATAGGAGATGACGGACCCGCCGTCGATCGGCGCCCCGAAGACCCGCCACCAGAACCGCCCCCGCTCGCGCGTCCGCCCGTGCACCCGGGCGCGCGCTGCCGCGACGGCCAGGGCCGCGAGCACCGAAGCCGCCAGGAGGAGCGACGCCCTGGGGACCCACGACGCCAGCCCGCCGGGCGAGAACGCGTCGCCGACCAGCGCCGCGTAGCTCTCGGCGAGCGTGCGCCCCGTCTCGACGCCCAGGAGCGTGAGAAGCAGCGAGGCCGGGTAGGCGACCAGGCCAGCCGCCAGCGCGGCGAGCGGCACCAGCACCACGGCCAGCGCCGCCGCGGCGGCCCAGCCGAGGGCGCGCAACGCGGGACGCCACGGGTAGAAGACGGGCAACCGCTCTCTGCCGCCAGAACCCGTCCTGGCCCCAGAGGGCGGGACCGCCTTCGATGGACGTGAAGAACGCGCCGATCGCCCCGGCGCCGTGGCCCGCCACGAGATCGATTCTGACTCCGGCCTCGGCCAGCGCGCGGAGGGCGCCGGCGTGATACGCCCCGGCGGTCCCGGTACCTGTGAGCACCAGGGCGGTTCGGAACTTCGGTGAGTAGGGCTCCCGCCCGGCCATCACTCGTCGTGTACGGTGCTGAGGCTGACCATCTCGAACCGGCGCACGCCGGTCGGGGTCGGCACGGTGATGTCGTCACCTGCCTGCTTCCCGACGATGGCCTTGCCGATGGGTGAGCTCGTGGAGATCAGCCCCTTGGTGGCGTCGGCGTCCTCGGGCATGACCAGCTGGTATGTGACCAGGGCCTCGTTGCCATCCTCGCGGAGCTTCACGGTGGACCCGAAAGCCGCCCGGTCGGTGGGAAGGCGGTCGAGGTTCATCAGCGCGATCTCGGCCATCCGCTTGCGAATCATGCCCACCCGGGCGTGCACGTAGGACTGGCGCTCCTTGGCGGCCTGGTACTCGGCGTTCTCGCTCAGGTCGCCCAGCTCGCGGGCGCGCTGAATCTCTTTCGGCAGCTCGGTCCGGAGCTCGCGCTCGAGGCCGTTGACTTCGTCTTCGAGTCGTTTCAGAATCCGCGCCTTCATGCGTCCGTCTCCGTCCGCGCCGCTGGTTGTACCGTCGGGCTTCGCCGCTGATGGGCTAAACTCCGAGTTTAGCATATCTGCTATCCTCGTCCGGGCGACCGTGAGCCCCGCGAAGCGAGCCGCCGTGATTGCCATTTCGAGCCGCCACAACCCGTTCGTGCAGCAGTGCCGGGCCCTCGCCCGCCGGCGGGACGCCGGGAGCGGCGAGGTGCTGCTCGACGGGCTGCACCTGCTCTCGGATGCGCTGGCCGCCGGCGTGCCCATCACCGCCGCGGCCGCCCCGGAGGCGTTCTGGCAGAGTCCCGTCGGCGCCGCCATGGCCGGCACGCTGGCCTCGGCGGGCGCCCTGTTGTATAGCGCGGTCCCTTCCGTGATCGAGGCCGCCAGCCCCGTGAAGTCGCCGACGGGCATCGTCGCCATCGCGCGCTGGAAGGCGGTGGAGGCCCGGCGTGTCCTGGAAGCGCAACCCGCCCTCGTGGTGTGCGCCGCTCACGTGCAGGACCCGGGGAACATCGGCGCCATCATCCGCGCGGCGGAGGCCGCGGGCGCGACCGGCGTCATCGCGACGGAAGGGTCGGCCGACCCGTTCGGCTGGAAGGCCCTGCGGGGCTCGATGGGCAGCGCCTTCAGGCTGCCGGTGGGGGCAGGCGAAGAGGCCGCGGCCGTCTGCCGCGAGGCGCGGGAGCGCGGCGTGCGCGTCGTGGCGACGTCGCCGGCCGAGGGAATCGGCCTGCACGAGGCTGACCTGGCCGGTCCCACGCTGATTCTCGTCGGCGGCGAGGGGGCGGGCCTGCCGGACCATGTCCGGGCCCTCGCCGACGTGCGGCTCCAGATCCCGATGCGTCCGCCGGTGGAGTCGCTGAACGTGGCCGTCGCCGCGGCCGTGATTCTCTACGAGGCGTACCGCCAGCGGCACGCGGGAACACGGCCATGACGCACCCCGACCTGTTCGGTGAGCATGAGAGCGGGCCGGACCGGGGGCGCGTGCCGCTGGCCGAGCGCATGCGCCCGCGGACCTTCGACGAGTACGTCGGCCAGCAGGACCTGCTGGCGCCCGGAAAGCCGCTGCGCGAGGCCATCGAGCGCGATCTGCTGCAGTCGGTCATCCTCTGGGGGCCGCCGGGTACCGGCAAGACGAGCCTCGCGAGGCTCGTGGCCGACACGACCCAGGCGCACTTCATCGCCTTCTCGGCGGTACTCTCGGGAATCAAGGAAATCCGGGAGGTGATGGCCGAAGCCGAGCGCTCGCGGCGCTCCAGGGGCCGCCGCACCATCCTGTTCGTCGACGAGATTCATCGCTTCAACAAGGCCCAGCAGGACGCCTTCCTGCCCCGGGTGGAATCCGGCGACATCATCCTCATCGGCGCGACGACGGAGAACCCGTCGTTCGAGGTCAACGCCCCCCTGCTCTCCCGATCCCAGGTGTTCGTCCTGAAGCCGCTCTCGGAGGCCGACACCGTGGCGATCCTGCAGGCGCGCCCTCGCCGACGGGGACCGCGGGCTCGGGCGCGTGCCGGTCTCCGTCTCCGACGAGGCGGTGGTCGGCATCGCCCGCTACGCCAACGGAGACGGGCGTGTCGCGCTGAACCTGCTCGAGTTCGCAGCGGCGTCGGCGCCTTCGGTTGACGGTGTCGCCCGCGTTGACGAAGCGTTCCTCAGGCAGTCGATCGAACGCCGGGCCCTGCTGTACGACAAGACGGGCGAAGAGCACTACAACCTGATCTCCGCCCTCCACAAGTCGATGCGCAACAGCGACCCGGACGCCGCCGTTTACTGGCTCGCGCGCATGATCGAGGCCGGCGAAGATCCGCTCTACATCGCCCGGCGCCTCGTCCGGTTCGCGTCCGAGGACGTCGGCAACGCGGACCCGCAGGCGCTCACCGTCGCCGTCGCCGCGAAGGACGCGTGCCACTTCATCGGCATGCCGGAGGGCAACACGGCGCTCACCCAGGCAGTCACGTACCTGGCGACGGCGCCCAAGAGCAACGCGGTCTACCAGGCCTACCTGCGGGCCGCCGAGGACGCGCACAGCGACCGCGCCGAACCCGTGCCGCTCCATCTCCGCAATGCGCCGACGAAGCTGATGAAGCAGCTGGAGTACGGGAAGGACTACCACTACGCCCACGACGATCCGGACGCGGTGACCGGGATGGACTGCCTGCCGGCGAACCTCGCGGGCCGCAAGTACTATCAGCCGACCGAGCGGGGCTTCGAGAAGGAAATCAAACGGCGGCTCGACGGCTGGGCCGCCATCCGCAAGCGCCGCTGACCGACGAGGGGCTGGGCACGCCCCCGCGCCTCGGTCACCCACGCCCTGCGGCCTGACGCCCCCGAACCCCGAATCCCGAATCCCGAATCCCGAGTCCCGAATCCCGAATCCCGAGTCCCGAGTCCCGAGCCCCGGACAGTGTTCAGATCCGCTGGAAGTTCTTCTCGACCTCGCGGCGGGAGATCCGCAACATGACCGGCCGGCCGTGCGGGCAAACGGTGGAGTAGGCGGTCTGCCGCAGCTCCTCGAGAATGTGGACCATCTTCTCGTGGGTCAGCGGGTCATTGGCTTTCACGGCCGCGTGACACGCCATGGTGGCGGCCATGTTCCGCAAGTGCTCGCCGACGGGCGCCGCGCCGCCGAGGCCTTCGAGGTCCGCGGAGAGGGCCTTCAGCGCGGCGGTCCCCTGCTCGCGGCTCAGCAGCGCCGGCATGGCGTCCACCCGCACGCTCGTCGGGCCGAACTCCTCCACTTCGAATCCACAGCGCCGCAGCTGGTCGCCGTGGGCGAGCAGCGCGCCGCTGGCCTCGGGCGGCATCTCCATGATGATCGGCGTGAGCAGGCGCTGGCTCTCGAGCGCGCCCTCCGTCAAGCGCGCCGACATGCGTTCGTACAGCACGCGCTCGTGCGCGACGTGCTGGTCGATGATGGCCACCCCGTCGTCGTCCACCGCGATGATGAACGTGCTGCGGAACTGGCCGAGCGGGATGAGCGGCTTCAGCGCGATTTCCGCCAGCGATCCTGCGGGGAGCGCGCCGGGGGGCGGCTGCACGGCGGGCATGCCCACCTGCCCGGTCGGCCCCTGCGCAGTCCAGGCCGCCGCCGGGCTCCAGCCCGAGAGCAGGCTCGGCAGCCCGATGGTGACGGCACCCGCTTCGCTGCCCGCCGTTGGCGCCAGCCTGAGTTCGGGGGCTCCGCCGCCGCCGATGGCGTCCTGCACGGCACGCCGGACGACCTCGTGCACGAGCGACTGGTGGCGGAACCGCACCTCAGCCTTCGTCGGGTGCACGTTGACATCGACGGTGTCGGGAGGCATCTCGATGAAGAGGTGCGCCTCCGGGCTGCGCTCGCGGGCCGTGGCGGCCGCGTACGCGTCGATCACCGCGTGGGCGATCGTCCGGTCCTTCACGATGCGCCCGTTCACGAAGAACTGCTGCGCGCCGCGCGTCGGGCCCTGTTCGGCCAGCGCCGCCACGTAGCCCTTGATGAGCAGGCCGCCCGCGTCCTTGGCGACGGCGACCAGGTCGGGCCGCTCGCCGTAGAGCTGGTAGAAGCGCGCCTCGAGGCCCGCGGTCGGCGTGCACCGAAGGAGCTGCCGCGGCCCGCTCATCAGCGTGAAGCCGATCTCTGGATGGGCGAGCGCCAGCTGGGTCGCCATGCGCGACACCTGCGTGGTCTCGGCGACGTCGGACTTGAGGAATTTGCGCCGGGCGGGGAGGTTGTAGAAGAGATCGGCGGCCTCGACAACGGTGCCGGGCGCCATGCCGATCTCGGCGACCGACGCGACGACGCCGCCGTTGACCCGGATCTCGGTGCCACCCTCCGCCTCGCGGCGGCGCGACCGCAGCACGAAGTGCGAGACCGATGCGATGCTCGGCAGCGCCTCGCCCCGGAACCCCATCGTCCGGATGGCCTCGAGATCCTCGGCGCGGGCGATCTTGCTCGTGGCGTGACGTTCGAGGGCCAGCCGCGCATCGGACGGGTCCATGCCCTCTCCGTCGTCCTCGACCCGGATCAGTTTCTTGCCGCCCATCTCGACGAGGATGCTGATGCGCGTCGCGCCGGCGTCGACGGCGTTCTCGACCAGTTCCTTGACGACCGAGGCCGGCCGCTCGACCACCTCGCCGGCGGCAATCTGGTTCGCAAGTTCGGGGGGGAGCGGGCGGATCTTACCCATGTCCGGTTACAGCCAGCCGCGGCGCCGGAAGAACCAAAGCAGCGTCGCGGACATGGTTGCCATGATGCCGAGTATCCACCAGAACTGGGCGTGCTCGCCGCCCGGGAAGTGAATCAGCGGCACGTTCATGCCGTACATGCCGGTCAGGACGGTCATCGGCAGGAAGATCACCGAGAAGATCGTGAGGAACTTCATCACCTCGTTGAGGCGATTGGACACGTTCGACAGGTGGGCTTCCAGGATTGCCGCCAGGCGATCGTGATACAGCAGGGCGTCGTCCGAAATGCGGACGACGTGATCGTAGACGTCCCGGAAACGGTACGCGATCTCCTCCGAGATCTGCGCGAACTCCCGCCGGCCCAGCCGGCCCAGCACGTCGCGTTGCGGCAGGATGATGCGGCGAAGCGAGGCGACATCCCGTTTCAGGTCGAGGATCTCCTGGTTGGTCGCCCGCGTTTCCTCGGCGTCGAAGACGGTCTCCTCAAGCTGATCGATGCGCTCCTCCAGCTTGTCCACCTCAGGCCGGTAATGATCCACCATCGTGTCGACGATGCGGTGCATCAGGGCCATCGGGCCCTCGCCCATCGTCCGGGGATTCCGTTCGCAGAGCGCCTGCATCTCCGGAATCGACCGCGACGTGCCGTCCGTCACCGTCACGAGGTAGTTCGGCCCGGCGAAGAAGTCGGCGTCGTGGGTGGCGAACTCGTGCTGGGAAGCCTTGAAATCGATGCCGTGGAGGATGACGTAGAGGTAGCCGTCGTACGCTTCCAGCTTGGGATGGTGGACTTCCGCGAGGGCGTCCTCGACGGCGAGCTCGTGGAACTCGAACGTGTCGGCGAGGAGGCGGGATTCGTCGGGCGTCGGCGCCACGAGGTCGACCCACACGACGACGCCGGCCCCTTCCTCCAGCCAGGCCGGATCGACACTCTCGGCCCGCGTGATCTTGCCGTCGCGGTAGACGAGGATCGTGACCATGGATGTGCCGAATCGCTCCTTTTCGGCCTATCACCGACGACTGACGCGTCGGGACGGACCCGGTGTCCGCCCCGACGCGCGAATCCCGAACCCCGAATCCCGAGTCCCGGATCCCGAATCCCGGGTCAGTCTCCCACCTTCACCGACAGCGCCGCGTGCGCCGCCGCCAGCCGCGCGACGGGCACGCGGTACGGCGAGGCGCTCACGTAGTTCAAGCCCACCTTGTGGAAGAAGTGCACCGACGACGGGTCGCCGCCGTGCTCGCCGCAGATGCCGAGCTTGATGTCGGGCCGCGTCTTCCTCCCCTTCTCCACCGCCATCGCCACGAGCTGGCCCACGCCGACGGTGTCGATGGACTGGAACGGGTCGCGATCGAGGATCTTGCGATCCTGATAGCTGCCCAGGAACTTGCCGATGTCGTCGCGCGAGAACCCGAAGGTCATCTGCGTCAGGTCGTTCGTGCCGAACGAGAAGAACTGCGCTTCCTGCGCGATCTCGTCCGCCGTGAGCGCCCCGCGCGGCACCTCGATCATCGTGCCGACGAGGTACCTGATCCTGACTTTCTGCTCCTTCATGACCTCGGCCGCCACGCGGTCGACGATGGCCTTCTGGTCCCTGAGCTCCTTGACGAGGCCCACGAGGGGAATCATCACCTCGGGCGCCGACTTGATCCCTTCCTTCGCGAGCTGGCAGGCCGCCTCGAAGATGGCGCGCGCCTGCATCTCGGTGATCTCGGGATAGGTGATGCCCAGGCGGACGCCGCGGTGGCCAAGCATCGGGTTGAACTCGTGGAGCTGCTCGACGCGCTTGAGCAGCGTGCGCTTCGCCGCCAGTTCCGCCGCGTCGCCCCCCGATACCTCGAGCTTCGCGATCTCCACCATCAGCTCTTCGCGCTTCGGCAGGAACTCGTGCAGCGGCGGGTCGATGGTGCGGATGGTGACCGGCTCGCCGTGCATCGCCTTGAGCACGCCGTAGAAGTCCGCGCGCTGCAGCGGCAGCAGCTCGGCCAGCGCCGCGCGGCGGTCCTGCTCGTTGTCGGCGAGGATCATGCGCTGCACCTTCTCGATGCGGCCCTCGCCGAAGAACATGTGCTCGGTGCGGCACAGCCCGATGCCGCGCGCGCCGAAGGCGTACGCCAGCTCCGACTGGTCCGGCTGGTCCGCGTTCGCGCGGATGCCGAGGGTGCGGACCTTGTCGGCCCAGCCGAGCAGCGCGCTGAAGCGGCGGTAGATGTCCGAGTCCGCCGCCTTCATCTGGCCGTTGAGGACCTGGAGGATCTCGCTCGGCTTGGTCGCGACCTTGCCGATCTTCACTTCGCCGGTGAGCCCGTCGAACGAGACCCAGTCGCCCTCCTTCACCGTCTGCCCGCCCACCGAGAACATCCTGCCCTTCTCGTCGATGTGGAGCGCGCCCGCGCCGACAATCGACGGCCGTCCCATCTGGCGGCCCACGACGGCGGCGTGCGACGTCATGCCGCCGGTGGCGGTCAGGATGCCCTGGGCGACCTCCATGCCGTGGATGTCGTCCGGCGCGGTCTCCTTCCGGACGAGCAGCACCTTCTTGCCCTGCTCGGTCCAGGCCACCGCCTGCTCGGAGGTGAAGACCACCTGCCCCGAGGCCGCCCCCGGCGACGCCGGCAGCCCCTTGGTCGCCACGGGCACTTTCTTCCACTCGGCCGGGTCGAACATGGGGGCCAGCAGCTGCGAGAGCGCGGCCGGCTCCACCATCAGCAGCGCCTCGGCCGGCTTCGCCAGCTTCTCGGCCACGAAGTCGGTGGCGATGACGACGGCGGCATAGCCGGTGCGCTTGCCGCTGCGGGTCTGGAGCATGAAGAGCTTGTCGTTCTCGATCGTGAACTCGAAGTCCTGGATGTCCTTGTAGTGCTTCTCGAGGCGGCTCGTGAACTGCCGGAGCTCCTTGTAGGAATTCGGCATCACCTCGGCCAGCTCGGAGATGGGCCGCGGCGTCCGGATGCCGGCGACCACGTCCTCGCCCTGGGCGTTGACGAGGAACTCGCCGAAGAACTCCTTCGCGCCGGTGGCCGGGTTGCGCGTGAAGCCGACGCCGGTCGCGGACCGATCCCCGGTGTTGCCGAACACCATCTGCTGGACGTTGACGGCCGTGCCGATGTCGTCCGGGATCTCGTAGATCCGCCGGTAGGCGATCGCGCGCTGGTTGTTCCAGGAGCGGAAGACGGCATCGCGCGACATGCGCAGCTGCTGCACCGGGTCCTGCGGGAACGGCTTGCCCGTCTCCTTCTGGACGAGCGTCTTGTACCGGGCGACGGTCTCCTGCATGCCCTGCTCGGAGAGGTCCGTGTCCACCTTCGCGCCGTGCGCGTGCTTGACGGCCTCGAACTCGTGCTCGAACTTCTCCTTCGGGATCTCCAGCACGACGTTGCCGAACATCTGCATGAAACGGCGGAAGCTGTCGTAGGCGAACCGGCCGTTCTTCGTCCTCGCCTTCAGCCCCTCGACGGCTGCGTCATTGAGGCCCAGGTTCAGAATGGTGTCCATCATCCCGGGCATCGAGAACTTCGCGCCCGACCGCACCGACACGAGCAGCGGATTGGCGGTGGAGCCGAACTGCGCGCCGGCCACCAGCTCCAGCCTGCGCACGTGCGCCATCATCTCGTCCTCGATGGCCTGGGGCAGCTTCCGGCCCTCGGCGTACCACAGGTTGCACGCCGCCGTGGAAATCGTGAAGCCCGGCGGGACCGGCAGGCCGGCGTTGGTCATCTCGGCCAGGCCCGAGCCCTTGCCGCCGAGCACGTCCTTCATCGTCCGGTCGCCATCGGCCCTGCCGTTCGCGAACGCGTACACGTACTTCTTCGCTGCCTTGGGCGCCTTCGCCGCGACGATCTTCTTCACGGGCTTGCGGGCCGGCTTGGCAGCCTTCACGGGCTTCACGGTCTTCGCTGTCTTCTTGGCCATCTGTGCTTTGACTCCGTCTGTAGTTATGACTCCACCGCAGGGACAATCTCGGATATGTCGGCAAGCTCGAGGAGCAGTTCGTGCAGCCGCCGCAGCAGGGACAGGCGCTGGGCCCGCAGGCCGGCATCCTCCACCATGACGAACACGTCGGTGAAGAACCGGTCGACCGACGGCCGGAACCCCGAGGCGATCCGGAACGCCTCATCGTAGCGGCGGGCGGCCGCGGCCTCTCTGATCGACGCCGACCGGCGCTGGTACTCGGCCAGGAGGGCCAGCTCGGCCGGCTCCGTCAGGCGGTCGACGCCATCGGTCGCGGGGCCCTGCAGCTCACGCGAGAGGTTCTTGACGCGCCGGAACGCGACCGCCAGCGCCTCGAAGTCGGCCGACGCCCGCACGCCGCGCAGCGCCTCGAGACGCCGGCGCGAGTCGAGCGGATCCGGCACGCCCGCCACGCGGCCGACGACGGCATTGAGCTCGTCGTAGGCGAAGCCGCGCTGCTCGAAGAGATAGCGCAGACGGTCGATCAGGAACGCCGTCACCGCGTCGCACCAGGACTCCGGCGCCTCGGTGACGCCGGCGACGTCGCCGACCCCCTGCCTGGCCTGCGCCAGCATGCGATCGACCGGCAGGGGCGCCTCGAGCCCCGTCAGTTCCGGCAAGTCGACGAGGGTCCGCAGCAGCCCCTGCGCCTGGCGCCGGAGGCCGAAGGGGTCGCGGGTGCCGGTCGGGCGCTCCCCTGCGGCGAACAGCCCCACGATCGTGTCGAGCTTGTCGGCGATCGAGACCGCCGCCCACGTGACGGCGGCCGGCCCGAGGTCGGCCCGCGACGGCGGCGCCGAGGGTTCGATGCCGAGCGGCAGGTAGTGGTGGTAGATCGCCCGCCAGACGTCCTCGGGCAGGCCCTGCTCGCGGGCGTAGATGCCGCCCATCGTGCCCTGCAGTTCCGTCAGCTCGCGCACCATGGCGGTGGCCAGGTCGGCCTTCGCCAGCCGGGCCGCCTGGCGGGCCGGCGGCGCCGTCTCGGGCGAGCCCAGGATGTCGGAGGCCACCCAGCCGGCCAGCGCCTCGATCCGCAGCGCCTTGGCCCGGTAGCTCCCCAGCCGCTTGTGGAACAGCACCGTGTCCAGCCGCGGCAGGTGCGCCTCGAGCGTTGTCCGGCAGTCGTCGTCCCAGAAGAACCGGGCGTCACGCAGGCGGGCCACGAGGGCGCGTTCGAGGTTGCGCGCGATGAGCTTCGAGTCGTCGGGCTCGGTGTTGACCACGGCCAGGAAGGCCGGCAACAGCCGGCCGTGCTCGTTCACCACCGGGAAGAAGTGCTGGTGGTGAATCATCGTCGTGGTCAGGACTTCCTCGGGAAGCTGCAGGAACTCCGCCCCGAACGTGCCGGCGACGACGGCGGGATACTCGACCAGGTCGGGGACCTCCTGCAGGAGGCGCGACTGGCTGGCCGCGGCGCCGCTGACGCGGCCGCCGAGGCGGCGGGCGTGCGCATCGAGCTCCCGTGCGATCTTCGCGTGGCGGTCCTCGCGATCGATCATCACGAAGTTCTCGAGGAGGCGCGCCCGGTACTCGTCGAAGCTGCGCACCTTGATGGCCCTGCCCGGCGCGCCCGCTCGTCGCGAGGAAGCGATGACCGTAGGTGATCGCACCCGCGCGCACGTCCTGGACCACTCCGCCCTGGGCGGCCTCGAGGCGCCCGATGACGAACGGCACGACGCGGCCGCCATAGAGGAAGAGGACCCAGCGGATCGGCCGGCCGAACAGCAGTTCGCCGCGACCGTCATCGAGCTGGGCGTCCCAGTGCATCTGCCTGGGAAACGAGAGGTCGCGCAGCACGCCGGCGAGCACGTCCGGCAGCACGTCGATCGCGGGCTTGCCCCTGACTTTCCTGCGGAACGCGAGGTAGGCGCCCCTGGCCGTATCCACGCGCTCGAGGCCGGCCACCTCGACGCCGTTCTTGCGGGCGAAGCCGGCGGCGGCGGGCGTGGCCTCGCCATCGGGCCTGAACGCCGCGGCGACGGGCGGCCCCATGAGCAGCTCCTCGAGGTCGGCCTGGCGGTCGGCGATGTGGGCGATGCGGACCGCCAGGCGGCGCGGCGTGCTGAACGTCTCGACGGGCGCCTCGGCCTCGAGACGCAGTTCCTTCATCCGCGCCGCGGTCGCCTCGCCGATCTGGGCGGTCAGCGGGGGCAGCCAGCTGGCGGGGATCTCCTCGCAGCCGAGTTCGATGAGCAGCTCGCGATCCATAGGCCTCTTACGCCCCCGCCGGCCGGCCGGCCGACGCTTGTTCCTCGGACTCCGCGTAGAGCCTGGCGATGGCCACGGCGAGCTGGCGCACGCGCAGGATGTAGGCGGTGCGCTCGGTGACGCCGATGCCGCCGCTCGAGTCGAGGATGTTGAACAGGTGCGAGCACTTCAGGCAGTGCTCGAGGGCCGGCAGGACCAGGCCGCTCTTCAGCAGCACCTCGGTGAAGCCGTAGTACTTGTCGAACAGGTCGCGGTGCAGCGCGACGAACGCCTCGCGCGGCATGTCGACCTGGCCGAACGCGTATTTCGACTGCTCGATCTCGTCGCGCAGGCGCACCTCGCGGTACGACACGCCCGGCGCCCAGTGCAGGTCGTAGACGTTGTCGACGCGCTGCAGGAACATCGCGATGCGCTCGAGCCCGTAGGTGATCTCGACGGAGACGGGGCGCAGGTCGATGCCCCCCACCTGCTGGAAGTAGGTGAACTGGGTGATCTCCAGGCCGTCGAGCAGCACCTGCCAGCCGATGCCCCACGCGCCGAGCGTCGGCGACTCCCAGTTGTCCTCCTCGAACCGGATGTCGTGCTGGCGGGGCTCGATGCCGCACGCCTCCAGGCTCTCCAGGTAGAGCGCCTGGATCTGGTCGGGAGCGGGCTTCATGATCACCTGGAACTGGTGGTGCTTGAAGAGGCGGTTCGGGTTCTCGCCGAACCGCCCGTCGTCGGGCCGGCGGGACGGCTGGACGTAGGCGACGTTCCAGTGGCGCGGCCCGAGCACGCGCAGCGTCGTTTCGGGGTGCGACGTCCCCGCGCCGACCTCCAGGTCGAGCGGCTGGTGGATGAGGCAGCCCTGCGAGGCCCAGAACCGCGAGAGCGTCGAGATGAGATCTTGAAACGTCACACCGGTCCTATGGAAGCCCGCGCAGCTCCCTCAGCACGCGGGCCGACTTCAGGTCCTTCTCGAGGTGCGCCGCGATCAGCGTGCGGTGCACCGCCTCCAGTTCGCGCAGGGCCCGCGGCGACGGGGCCAGGCCCTCGATCCGATCCGGGCCGACCCGCGCCGAGGCCCTCAGAAACGACACCGCCTCGCCCGACAGCGACACGGCCCGCCCAGCGGCGGGGCCCGCGCACGGCGCGCAGCGGTACACGCGCTCGCCGGGCAGCAGGACCGCCGAGGCGGCCGGCTCGCGCCCGAGCTGACGGCCGCAGACCGAGCACGCCAGCTGCGTCGGATAGACGCCCTGCAGCCGCAGGAGCCAGGTACTCGAAGTACCGGGCGAGCGCCTCGATCGGGACCCCCGCGCCGAGCGCGTCGAGAAGCGACCGGCTGAGCCGGTACAGGCGCTCGTCGGCATCACCCTCGAGCGCGCACTCGTCGATGAGCTCCGCGAAGTACCCGGTGTGCCCCAGCGCGTCGGCCCTGACCGACCACAGCGGCGAACTGAGCGGCTCGGCGTAGTTCAGCGAAACGAGCTCCCGGCTCTCCTTCTCGAAGTACGTCACCTCGACGCGCGTGAGCGGCTCGAGGGCGCCTCCGAACCGCGAGCGCAGCCGCCTGGCCCCCTGCGCCACGCCGCGCCGCTTGCCGCGGTCGCGCGTGAGGAACACCACGATGCGATCCGCCTCGCCAAGCTTGTAGGTGCGGAGGATGATCGCTTCGGTGGTATACAGCGGCATCACAAGGACCGGTTGCGCACCCTGCGTACGGCGGCTGAGTCCGACCGCACGAACGGGCCCTGAACCCGCTCCTCGCGCGCGGCCGCCACCGGCAACGCGTCCCTCATTCTATCCTGCTTTTCCGGCCGGTCTCCAGGACCGGCTGCCTCGCCTGCGGGCGGAGGCCCGGCGACGCCGCGCGCGCGGCCGCTCAGCCCGCCGCTATTCATCGTCACGGATGCCGATCTCGTCGAGCATGCGCGGGTCCTCGCGCCAGCCGGCCCGGGTCTTCACCCGCAGGTCCAGGAACACCCTGGCCCCGAAGAACCGCTCCAGCTCCTCGCGGGACTCCGTGCCGATCCGCTTGATCATGGAGCCGCCCCGGCCGATGACAATCGGCTTCTGGGACTCGCGCTCGACGAGAATCGTGCAGAACAGCCGCATCAGCCCCCGCTCGTCGGGGTCCTCGAAGCGGTCCACCAGGACCGCCGACGAGAACGGCAGCTCGTCGTGCGTGTGGCGCAGCACTTTCTCGCGGATGATCTCCGCCACGTAGGCGCGCTCGGGCTGATCGGTCAGGTAGTCGGCCGGGTAGAGCGCGTCGCCCTCGGGAAGGTGCCGCAGCAGGGCCCGCACGAGCGCGTCCTCGTTCTCGCCGCTCAGCGCCGACACCGGGACGATGTCCTCGAACCGCGCCAGCCGGCTCCACCCCTCGATGAGCGGCAGCAGCGCCGGCTTGGGCACGCGATCGATCTTGTTCAGCGCGAGGATCGTCGGGCAGGACCCGCGGGCGAGCAGCGTCCCGAGGTACTGATCGCCGCCGCCGATCGCCTCCGTGGCGTCCGCCACGGCGCAGACGACGTCGGCCTGGCTGATGCTCTGCACGGCCACGTCCACCATCCGGACATTCAGGCGGTGCAGCGGGCGGTGGATGCCCGGCGTGTCGATGAAGACAATCTGGCCGCCCTCGTCGTTGCGGACCCCGAGAATGCGGGTGCGGGTGGTCTGGGGCTTGTCCGAGACAATCGCCACCTTCTGTCCGACCAGCCGGTTCAGGAGCGTCGACTTGCCCGCGTTCGGCCGGCCGACGAGCGCCACGAAACCCGCCTTCACGACGGCCGCCCGTCGTCCTGGCCGGCGGCCTTCGCGGGCGCCGGCGCCGGATCGCCGCCGCGCGAGCGCTTCGCGACGCGCACCCGGTGCACGCGACGGCGCTCGGCGTCGAGGACTTCCACGAGGAGATCGTCGATGGCGTGGACCTCGCCCGCCGCCGGCACGCGTCCCAGGCGCGCCATGACGTAGCCGCCCACCGTCTCGAAGCCCTCCCCGTCGATCTCCACGCCGAGGCGCTCGCTGAGGGTCTCGATGTCGGCCTTGCCGGAGACCACGAACCGCCCCTGGCCCTCGTCGACGAACGGCTCGGTTTCGACGTCGTACTCGTCGCGGATCTCGCCCACGATTTCCTCGAGCAGGTCCTCGAGCGTCACCAGGCCGGCCGTGCCGCCGTACTCGTCGACGACGATGGCGATCTGCCACTGCTGGCGCTGGAACTCGCGAAGCAGATCGGAGACCCGCTTGGTCTCGGGGACGACGTACGCGGGGCGCACCAGTGTCGAGACCGGGCGGTCCGGCGGCTCGGTCTCGGCGAGCCGCATCAGATCCTTGATGAAGACGAACCCGGCGATGTTGTCGAGCGAGTCGACGTAGACGGGGATGCGCGAGTACTCCTGGTCGCGGAAGAACGCCCGCAGCTCCGCGAGCGTGGCGTCCGCGCGGATGGCCACGATGTCCGGGCGCGGCGTCATCACTTCGTGCACCAGCGTGTCGCCGAAATCGACGATCGACTGGAGCAGCTGCCGCTCGTCGCGCTCGATGAGCCCTTCCTGTTCGCCCGCGTCGAGGTAGGCGGTGGTCGCCTCCAGCTGATCCTCGTCGGAGACGGCAGGCTGGGCCGCGGCGGGCCGCTCGCGCCGCATGGCCAACAGGGCCCGGAACGGCATCGCGGCCGGCCACACCAGCCGGGCCACCACGTCGAAGGACGGCAGCAGGGCGTCCAGCACGGCTTCGGGATTGCGGCGGACGATGAGGTACGGCAGCAGGTGCTCGAACAGCAGGATGAAGGCCGCCGCCGAGAGCCCGATCCAGAGCAGCGCCGCGGCGTTGTCGAGGCCGAACACGCTCACCAGAAGAACCGACACGGCCACGTGGATCGCGCCGAGCATGGCGCGCACCGGCAGGAAGAGCTGAACGGGATCGTCGAGGTAGGCGCCCAGCCGGCTCGACCGGCTGCCCCGCTCCGCCAGCAGGCGCAGCGAGAGCCGCATCAGCACCGCAAACGCCGCCCCGACCGCCCCAAGGTACGTCGCGGCGGCCGCGAGCACGGCCAGAAGCCCGGCTAACACGCGATCCGCCTCCCTTCCCGCTCGATCAGCCCGTCCCGCAAGCCGCCCTTCCGCCGCAGGCGGGCCTCCAGCTTCTCCATCTGCCCCTGGTCGGTCTCATGATCGTAGCCGAGCAGGTGCAGCAGGCCGTGCAGCGCGAGCACCCGCGCCTCGACGCCGAAGGCGTGCCCCGCGCGGCGGGCCTGACGGCGCGCGACGCCGGCCGCGATCGCGATGTCTCCCAGGAAGCGCGGCTCCCCCGAGGGGAACGAGAGGACGTCGGTGGGCGCATCCTGTACGCCGGTGCGCCCGGTTGAGCGCTCGGATCCGCGCGTCGCCCACGAAGGCCAGCGACACCTCGCCGCGCGCGCGCGCCGGCGCCACTCCCGACAGCCAGGCGGCGAGGCCGGGGACGCGCGTCGGGCGGTGCGTATGGCTCGTCACCGTCACGCGGACCGCCGCGCGGCGCGCCGCGGAGCCTGCGGCGGTCATGGCGAGCCCGCCGGGCCGCCCGCTCCTCGCGGCCCGTCCGCCGTGTAGGCCTCGTAGGCCCGCACAATCTGCTGCACCACCCTGTGCCGTACCACGTCGCGTTCGTCGAAGTACACGAACTCGATGCCCTCCACCTGGCCGACGACCTTGATCGCCTCGACGAGGCCCGACGTCTTGCCGGCCGGCAGGTCGATCTGCGTGATGTCGCCGGTGACGACCGCTTTCGACCCGAACCCGAGGCGCGTGAGAAACATCTTCATCTGCTCGGAGCTGGTGTTCTGCGCCTCGTCGAGGATGACGAAGGCGTCGTTCAGCGTGCGGCCCCGCATGAACGCGAGCGGCGCGATCTCGATCGTGCCGCGCTCCACCAGGCGCGCCGCGCGCTCGCCGTCCATCATGTCGTAGAGCGCGTCGTAGAGCGGACGGAGGTAGGGGTTGACCTTCTCCTGGATGTCGCCGGGGAGGAACCCGAGCTTCTCCCCGGCCTCGACGGCCGGGCGGGCGAGAATGATGCGCGTGACCCGCTTCGACAGCAGGAAGGACACCGCCTGCGCCATGGCCAGGTACGTCTTGCCGGTGCCCGCCGGGCCGATGCCGAAGACCACGTCGACCCGATCGATGGCCTCGATGTACCGCTTCTGGTTCAGGCTCCGCGCGGACACCGCCCGCCGCCCGCCGCCCGGGCGCAGCGTCGTCTTCAGGAAGAAGTCGCGCAGGTCGGCCGACGGGTCCTGCGCCAGCAGCTCCGCGGCCGTCTTCACGTCGCCGTTCGAGAGGTGGTAGCCGTCCTTCTGGAGCGCCAGCAGGCGCACCACGAGCTGCTCGACCCGGGCCACGGCCGCCGCCTCGCCCGAGACCTGGAGGTCGTGGCCCTGCGTGGACACGCGGACGCCGGCCACCGACTCGATGAACCGGAGGTTCTCGTCGTACGGGCCGAACAGGGCCTCGACGCCTTCGTCGGGCAGGGCGATGGTGCGCGTCGCCGCCGCGGCGGTCTTCTGGTCCATCCGTCAGCCCTCGAGGCGGAGGCGCAGCTCCCGCAGCTGCCGGGCGTCGACCGGCGTGGGCGCCGTCGACATGAGGTCCACGGCCTGCGCGGTCTTCGGGAACGCGATCACGTCGCGGATCGACGGCTCACCCGCCAGGATGGCGACGATCCGATCGAGGCCCAGGGCGATGCCGCCGTGGGGCGGCGTGCCGTACTCGAGCGACTCGAGGAAGAAGCCGAACCGGAGCTTCGCGTCCTCGTCGCTGATGCCGAGCAGCCTGAACATCCGGCGCTGCAGCGCGGTGTCGTGGATCCGGATGCTGCCGCCCCCAATCTCGCTGCCGTTCAGGACGAGGTCGTACGCCTGCGCGAGCACGCCGCCTGGATTCTCCTCGAGCCGGTCCATGTCCGCTTCGACCGGCGCGGTGAAGGGGTGGTGCATGGCCACCCACCGGTGCTCGTCCGCATCCCACTCGAGCAGGGGGAAATCCGTGACCCAGGTGAAGGCGAAGTCGTCGGCCTTGAGCCAACCGCGGCTCTTCGCCACCGAGAGGCGGACCTGGCCGAGCACCTTCGACGTGGCGTCGGCCGGGCCGCAGGCGAGCAGCAGGAGGTCGGCCGCCCCGGCGCCGGCCGCGTCGAGGGCCGAGCGCAGCGCCGCCTCGCCGGCCGCCTTGAGGGCGGAGCTCTGCACCGCATCCCCGCTCCGGCGCACCCAGACCAGGCCTCCTGCGCCGAGCGCCTTTGCCTCCTCGGCGAGCGTGTCGAGTTCCTTGCGGGAGGCTCCCCCGCCGTCAGGCACCACGATGCCGCGCACCACGCCGCCCGAGGCGACGGCCTCGCGAAACACGCCGAAGGTCGAGCCGGCGAACGCGCTGGAGACGTCCGTGATGACCATCCCGACGCGGAGGTCCGGCTTGTCAGACCCGTAGCGCGTGATCGCGTCGGCGTAGGACATCCGCGGAAACGGCACCGTCACGTCCCGGCCGATCACCTCGAAGATCCGCGCGATGAGCGGCTCGATCGCGGCAAACACGAGGTCCCGCGTCGCGAAGGACATCTCGACGTCGATCTGCGTGAATTCCGGCTGCCGATCCGCGCGGAGGTCCTCGTCGCGGAAGCACCTCACGATCTGGAAGTAGCGGTCGGTCCCGGCAATCATCAGGATCTGCTTGAAGATCTGGGGCGACTGCGGGAGCGCGTAGAACTCGCCCGGATGCACGCGGCTCGGCACGAGATAGTCGCGCGCGCCCTCGGGCGTGGACTTGGTGAGCACCGGGGTTTCGATCTCCCAGAACCCCTGGCTGTCGAAGTACTTGCGCACCGCCATCGTCACGCGGTGGCGGAGCCCGAGGTTCGCCTGGAGCGCTGGCCGCCGGAGATCGAGGTAACGGTACCGCAGCCGGAGTTCCTCGGAGGCCGTGGTGTCGTCGGCCACGACAAACGGGGGCACCTTCGCCTCGCTCAGCAGCTTCAGTTCGGCCGCCTCCACCTCGACGGCGCCGGTCGGCATCCTCGCGTTGAGCGCCTCGGCGGCCCGCGGCCGGACGCGCCCCTTGACGCCGATGACGAACTCGGCGCGCAGGTGCTTGCCGCGATCGCGCAGGCCCACGGTTTCGAAGACCACCTGCGTCAGCCCGTGCCGGTCGCGCAGGTCGACGAAGACCAGGTGGCCGAGATCGCGCACCTTGTGCACCCAGCCGAGCAGCAGCACGTCGCGCCCGGCGTCCTCCGCACGCAGTTCGCCGCACGTGTGCGTGCGCGCCCAGTCGCCCAGCTTGTCCGCCACGGCTGCCTACTCCTGCCCGCCGGCCACGAGGGCGCGGCAATGGTCGACGACGGCGCCGCGCGGGACGCGCGACTGGCCGCCGGTGGACATGTCCTTCACACTCACGACGCCGGCACCGAGCTCGTCCTCGCCGAGGATCAGGACGAAGGCGGCCTTCAGGCGGTCGGCGCGCTTCATCTGCGACTTGATGCTGCGGCCCTCGTACTCCATGTGCGCCTCGAGCCCCGCCCGCCGCAGGTCGCGCAGCAGTGCGAGCGCCGATTCCCTCGCCGCGTCGCCCATCGCCGCCACGAACAGCGGGCGCCTTTCGCGATCGCGCGCGTCGTCGGGCATCGCGAGCACGAGGCGTTCGATGCCCGCGGCGAACCCGATCCCGACGCGGTCCGGCCCTCCCAGGTGTTTCACCAGGCCGTCGTAGCGGCCGCCGCCGAGGATCGCGTTCTGCGCGCCGATGTTGCCCGCGAGAATCTCGAACGTCGTCCGCGTGTAGTAGTCGAGCCCCCGGACGAGGCGGTGCGACACGCGGTAGGGAATGCCGTACATCGCCAGGTGGCGCTGCACCGCGCCGAAGTGCTCGCGGCAGGCCTCGCAGAGGTAATCGACCGAGTGCGGGAGCCCGTCGATGATCGGCTGGTCCTGCGGCACCTTGCAGTCGAAGATCCGGAGCGGGTTCGTCGCGGCGCGCCGCTGGCAGTCGCCGCACAGCCTGCCGACGTCCCCTCCGAGGGCCGTGACGAGCGCGTCGGCGAAGGCGGGGCGGCACGCCGGACAGCCCACCGAGTTCACCACGAGTTCGACGCTGGCGATGCCCAGTTCCCGCACGAGCGCCCACGCCAGGTCGAGCACCTCGGCGTCGACGGCCGGGTCCGACACGCCGAAGACCTCGACGTCGAGCTGGTGGAACTGCCGGTAGCGTCCCTTCTGCGGCCGCTCGTACCGGAACATGGGCCCGAACAGGTAGATCTTCGGCGTGGCCATCGCCTGCTCGAGGCTGTGCTCGACAAACGCCCGCACGAGGCTCGGGGTGGCCTCCGGCCGCAGGGTGATGCGCTCGCCGCCCTTGTCGGTGAAGGCGTACATCTCCTTCTGCACGATGTCCGTCGTCTCGCCCGTGCCCTTGGCGAACAGTTCCTCGCGCTCGATGATCGGCGTGCGGACCTCCGCGTAGCCGTAGCGCTCGAACAGCCGCCGCGACACGGCCTCGACGCGCTGCCAGCGCTCGACCTCGCCGGGGAGGATGTCGTGGGTTCCTCGAATGGCTGGAATCATGCGTCCTTCAGGCGTCCCTCACCGCTTGAACAGCGCGATCAGCGCCGTCAGCGCCACGCTGACGATGACCGACGTCGTGATCGGCAGGTAGAACGAGAAGGGCCCCCGGCGGACGACGAGGTCGCCGGGCAGCCGGCCGATCGGCACACCCCACCAGACGAGCAGCCCGCCTGCCGCGATGAGGAGGCCGAACGCCACGAGGAACTTGCCGAAGGCCAGGACCGTTGTCCCCTGCTGCAGGCGTCAGACGAGGTCGACGCCCGCGAAAAAGTAGCCCGTTTCGAACGCCGCCGTCTCGGGCGCGTCGGAGCCGTGCGTGGCGTTGCGCTCGATGTTGGTGCCGAAGTCGGCGCGGATCGAGCCGGCCGGCGCCTTCGACGGGTCCGTGGGGCCCATCAGGTCCCGCCACTTCTTGATGGCCCCGTCGGATTCGAGCACCATGACGATGGCCGGGCCGGACGACATGAATGCGGTCAGGCTGGGGAAGAACGGCCGCTCCCGGTGGACCGCGTAGAAGCCCTCCGCCTCCGCCCTGCTGAGATGAACGCGGCGCAAGGCACGAATCCGGAAACCGGCCGCCTCGATGCGCTGGATAATCGGGCCGGTGGACTGCGTCTCGACGGCGTCGGGCTTGATGATTGCGAGTGTGCGCTCCATATCCTGTTGATTATACAGCGGGTCCGCCCGCCTGTCGGGGCCGCCTCCGACGCAATCCCGCTTCCTCGGAAATGGGACCTGTCACCCTGATCTTCCTCCGGCAGAAGGCAATGGGACCTGTCACCGTTCTTGTCACCGTTTCGGTTGACCGGGTGGGCTGGCCGCCGTAAGCTGTTGGCCATCAGGCGCCTCGGGGCGCCGAGGAGTCATCCATGATTCATCCGCCGGCCATGCATCCCGCTGCTCATCGCGATCAGTACGTCAAGAAGGGCACTCTCGAGGGCGACACGCCCAACGAGCCGCAGCAGTGCAACTGCCACGGCGCGGCGCTCGACGAAGACGGCATGCCGTGCGACCCGGTCGCCATCGCCGAGGACGTCGAGGGGGCGGGAATCGACGAGACGCAAGGGTGAGAGTAGTAAGTAGCCAGTAGTCAGTAGACAGTAGAGAACCAGAAGCCAGAAGCCAGAAGCCAGAAGCCAGAAGAAGATACACCTTAAGGTGAACGGGCCGGCGGGCTGACTTCCCCACCGGCCCGTGTCGTCTTCGAATCCCGAATCCCGCTTGTCCCGCCGTAGCCGGACGGAAGGCCGTTTGGCGGAGGCGGAAGTCCCGAGTCCCGCCTACCTGAGCCTCTCCATAATCTCTTCCAGCGCTTCCGGTCCGGGGCGGGTCTGCGCCTCGGTCAGCATGGAGAGCGGCGTGTCGACGACGTTCAGGAGGTCGATGAAGCTGGGCCGGCCGGGCTCGATGTAGAGGAGCCCCGTAGCGAACTCGCCCTTGGCGTTCGACTCGTGCAGCAGCGTGAGCGCCGCCAGCTTGTCCGTCGGGTTGTACTTGTCGTCCAGCTTCTTCAGGAACACGCGCGACCCGTCGTGCATCTTCACTTCGGTCGAGGTGCCCGCCTCGTAGTCGACCGAGATGTCCTCGAAGAACGGCACGAACGTGATCTCGCCGAGCGGGTCGTCATGGTCCTTCACGTACGCGTAGCTCTTCGTCGACCCCTCGTGGTCGTTGAACGTCACGCACGGGGAGATGACGTCGAGGAGCACCGTGCCCCTGTGGGCGATCGCCGCCTTGAGCAGGGCCGACAACTGCTTCTTGTCGCCCGAGAAGGAGCGTGCCACGAACGTCGCGCCCAGCTGGATGGCCAGCGCGCAGAGGTCCATCGGCGGGAGGTCGTTGACCACGCCGTTCTTGAGCCTGGAGCCGAGATCGGCCGTCGGCGACAGCTGGCCCTTCGTCAGGCCGTAGCAGCCGTTGTTCTCGACGATGTAGATGATCGGGACGTTCCGTCGCATCAGGTGCACGAACTGCCCCGCCCCGATGGCGCCGGTGTCGCCGTCGCCGCTCACCCCGATGGGCATCAGGTGCTTGTTGGCGAGCACGGCGCCGGTCGCGACGGCCGGCATGCGGCCGTGGACCGAGTTGAAGCCGTGCGACCCGCCGAGAAAGTACGCCGGGCTCTTGCTGGAGCAGCCGATGCCCGAGAGCTTGATGACGCGCTCCGGCGGCACGCCCATTTCGAAGTAGGCTTCAACGATGCGCTCCGAAATCGCGTTGTGGCCGCAGCCGGCGCAGAGCGTGGTCTTGCCGCCGCGGTACGTCGCGATCTCGAGGCTGATCCGGTTGATCTTCTTCCCCGCCGCCGGGGCCGATGCTGGTGTGGGCGTCGTCATGTCGGGTCCCTAGTTGCCGTCGCGTTCCTGGGCCAGGATCTCGTCCGAAATCGTGCGCGCGTCGATTGGGAGCCCGGAGTAATAGACGACGCTCCGCAGCTTGCCGACCTGCCCCGGCGTGAGGTCCAGTTTCAGCAGGCTGAGCATCTGCGCGTCGCGGTTCTGCTCGACCACGTAGACGCGCGTGTGCCGGTCGATGAACCGCTCCACCGCCTCGGTGAACGGGTACACGCGCAGGCGCATGTAGGCCGTCGTCAGGCCCGCTTCGTGCTTCAGCTGGTCTCGCGCTTCCTCCGTCGCCCAGTGGGTCGTCCCGTAGGCGAGGATGGCCACGTCGGCCCCGGGTTGTTCGTCGGTGACCTCGGCCGGCACCCATTTCCGCGCGGTCTCGAACTTCTTCGCCAGGCGGTCGACGTTCGCGGTGTAGTCGTCGGCGCGTTCACTGTACTGGCCCTTGGCGTTGTGGCCTGAACCGCGGTTGAAGTAGGCGGGCAGGCCGTCGCCGGGCACGGTGCGCCAGGCGATGCCGTCGCCGTCGACGTCCATGTAGCGGCCCCAGTCGCCGAGCTTCTTCAGCGTCTCCGCGTCGAGGCGCTTGCCGCGATCGAAGGGCTTGCCGGGATAGCGGAACGAGTCGGCCATCCAGGTGTTCATGCCGAGATCGAGGTCGGTCATGACGAACACCGGCGTCTGGAACCGTTCGGCAAGGTCGAACGCCTGCATCGTCAGCTCGTAGCACTCCTCGGCCGAGCTCGGGATGAGCATGATGTGCTTCGTGTCACCATGCGACAGCACCGCCGTGGAGAGGATGTCGCCCTGCGCCGTGCGCGTCGGCAGGCCGGTGGAGGGCCCGAGGCGCTGCACGTTGACGATGACCGCCGGCACCTCGGTGTAGTACGCGAGGCCGGTGAACTCGGACATGAGCGAGATGCCCGGGCCCGAGGTGGCCGTCATCGAGCGCGCGCCGGCCCAGCCGGCCCCGAGGGCCATGCCGATGGACGCGAGCTCGTCCTCGGCCTGGACGATGGCGAAGGTGGCCTTCCCGGACTCCTTGTCGATCCGGTACTTCTTCATGTAGTCGATGAGCGTCTCACAGACCGTCGACGAGGGCGTGATGGGGTACCGCGTGACGACCGTGACGCCCGCCATCATGGCGCCGATTGCCACGGCCGCGTTGGCCTCGATGAGGATCTTGCCGCGCGTCTTGTCCATCCGCTCGACGCGGAGCCCGTCGCGCTTCGTGAGGTGCTGCTCGGCGTAGGCGTAGCCCGCGGCGAGCGCGGCCTGGTTCAACGCCACGGCCTTGGCCTTCTTGCCGAGCTGCCGGTTGAGGGCGTTCTCCATCTCGGCCATCTCGATCCCGAGCAGCTTCGACAGGATGCCGTCGTAGATCATGTTGCGCACGAGCCTGCGCAGCTTGGCGTCCGGGCAGATCGGCTTGACGAGCTCGTCGAACGGCACCGGGTAGAACACCAGGTCCGAGCGCACCTCGCTGAGCTTGAGCGGCTCGTCGTACACGACCGCCGCACCCGCATCGAGCGCCAAAGCGTCTTCGCGGGCCGTCTCGGCGTTCATCGCGACGAGCAGGTCGATCTCCTTCTTGCGGCCGATGTAGCCGTGCCGGTTCGCCCGGATGGTGTACCAGGTGGGCAGGCCGGCGATGTTCGACGGGAAGAGGTTCTTTCCCGACACCGGAATCCCCATCTGGAACAGCGACCGGATGAGCACGAGATTGGCCGTCTGGCTTCCCGAGCCGTTGACGGTGGCCACCTGGATGCTGAAGTCGTTGACGATCTCGGCGCCTGCCGTGCGCGCCGGCTGCTCCTGGACCACCGATTCAGATGACATGCGTCGTTCCTGGGGTGAAACGCGCGGGCGCGCGCCGGCGGCCCCTCCGCCTGGCGCACAGCCCACGGGCAGTTCTCAGAATGACTGCAAAGAAGAAAAGTATAGCACGCAGGGATCAGGGGCCGGAGGTGAGGGGCAGCGGCGGGGCCGCTTGCCATCCGCGCGCCGGCGAGGGCAAGATCCGCTCGACAGGCGATCACCGATGGACAATCCCATCCTCCGCGCCCTCGGGATTTCGAAACGCTTCTCCGGCCGCCTCGCCGCGGACCGGGTCACCTTCGACATCCGAAGGGGGGAGGTGTTCGCCCTGCTCGGACCGAACGGCGCAGGCAAGACCACCACCGTCCGGATGCTCATCGGCATCATCGGGCCCGACGACGGGCGCATCGAGGTGCGGGCCGATGGCGCGTCGCTGGCCCGCTTCCCCCCTGAGCAGACGGGGTACCTGCCCGAAGACCGCGGGCTCTATCAGGAGATCCCCATCCTGCGGTCGCTCGTCTACTTCGGCCGGCTTCGCGGATTGGACCGCCGGGAAGCCGCCCGCCGCGCCGGCGAGTGGCTCGAGCGGATGGGGCTGCTCGACCGCCGGAACGACCGGCTCGACGCGCTCTCCAAGGGCAACCAGCAGCGGGTCCAGTTCATTGCCGCCGTCCTCCACCGACCCGCGGTGGCCGTGCTCGACGAGCCGTTCTCGGGCCTCGATCCCGTGAGCCAGGAGTTCTTCCTCGATCTGGTCGGCGAGCTGAAGCGCGGGGGCACGACGATCCTGCTGTCGTCGCACCAGATGGATCTTGTCGAGCGCATCGCCGATCGGGTGCTGCTGCTCAATCACGGCCGCGAGATTCTCTCCGGATCCGTTGCGGACCTTCACCGCCGTCTCGACAGCCGCCCGCGCCTGCGCCTGACGCTCGAGCGCACCGAGGATGCCGCGGCGGTGCGGGCGGATCCCGACGTCGCGGAGGTGTCGGCCGACGGCCCCGACCTGTGTCTCATTCTTCGCGACGGCGCTCAGACCGCTCCCGTCCTGGCCCGGCTCGTCGCGGCGGTGCCGGCCAGGGCGATTGGCGCCGACGCCCCGCGCCTGCACGACGTGTTTGTCCGCGCCGTGCGCGAAGACGACGCCAGGCTGGCGGGGAGGACGCCGTGAGCGACGCCAGGCATGTGTGGATCGTGAGCCAGTGGGAGTTCCGCCGGTTCTTCAAGTGGAAGGATCAGCTCGTCTCGCTCGCGCTCTTCCTGCTCGTGAGCCTGGTCTGGGCCGGAGCCGCGTTCGTGGCAGGCGCCGGCGGGTCGGCCGTCACGGTCGCGCTCGCCGGCGTCGACATCCAGGCGCCGGCCGGCGGGCGTCTCCGGTTCGAGGCGGCGGCGCCGGACGAGGGGGCCCGGATGGCCGCACTGCAGGCCGGGAAGGTCCAGGGCGTCCTCTCGCGCCGGCCCGACGGCGGGTTCGACCTGCTGGTCGCGAAAGAGCCTCGCTATCGGGGCGAACTCTCCGCCGTGCTCGATGCGTTCGTCCGCCGCGAGCGGCTCGAGGGGGCCGGCGTGACTCCCGAGGCGCTTCAACGCCTCCTCGCTCCGGCCGTAGTGGAGGTGCGCTTCGCGGACCCCGCGCGGGAACGCATCGGACGCGCCGAGAGAATCGCCGCAGGCATCTGCGTCGGCATCATGCTGATGGCCGTGTTCACCTCGCTGTCCTACCTGCTCATCGGCATCACCGGCGAGAAACAGCTGCGGGTGACCGAGTCGGTGATCTCCGCGATCTCGCCGCAGGCGTGGATTGATGGAAAGGTGCTGGGGATCACCGCCTACTCCCTGGTGTCGGTCGCCAACGTCGTCGTCGGACTGTGCCTGGTCGGGCTGGCCGCGCAACTGGCCTCGGGTTTCGTCTGGCCGTCGGCCGCCCTCCGGCCAGCGGTCGCGCTGGTGCTCCTGCTCTACACCGTGCTGGGCCTGCTGCTCTGGAACGCCTTCTTCGCCGCCGTGGCCGCGACGGTGAACGACATGTACACCTCGTCTCGATCGTCGCTGATGTTCCTGCCGATCCTGCCGGTCGCGCTCTCGGTTGCCGTGATCCGGGACCCGGACGGGCTGATCGCCCGACTCCTCGCGATCTTCCCCCTCACGAGCGCGCCGGCGCTGCCGGTGAGACTGGTGCTGTCGGATCCCGGACTCCTCGAGGTCGGCGCCTCGCTCGCGCTCCTCGCGGGGGCCGTGTGGCTGGTGCGCCTGGCGGCGGGCCGTATCTTCCAGCTTGGCATCCTGCTCTACGGTAAAGAGCCCACGCTCGACGAAATCGCCCGCTGGGCGACCGCGCGCCGGGACCGCTGAGCCCGGCCCCGGCCCCTCCGCGCGCTGCCGGCTTCCGCGCCAGGCGCAGAGATCCCCTCGACGCGCGCGCTGTCGGCCGAGCTCGGCCTGAACCCCATGACCATCAGCCGCGCCTACGCGCTCCTCGAGGAGGAAGGCCTCCTCGAGCGGCGGCCGGGCCTGCCGCTGGTGGTGCGGGCCCGGTCGGGCGCGACCAGTCCGACCGCGCGCGCCGCGCAGTTCACCAGAGCGCTGGGCCCGGTGGCGTCCATGGCGCGGCAGCTTGGCATCGGCGGCAAGGAGGCCGGCGACGCCCTCCGCCGCCTCATCGACGGCAACGAGAGGTGACCACCATGGGTGAGATGATCTTCGAGGCATCGCGACTCACGAAGAAGTTCGGCGAGGTGACCGCACTGCGGGACGTGTCCCTCTCGTTGCGCGGACCATCAATCATCGGACTCATCGGCCGCAACGCCAGCGGCAAGACCACCCTGCTCCGGCACATCGTCGGCCTGCAGCTGCCGACGCGCGGCCAGGCCCGCACCCTCGGCGTGGCGACGCGCAGCCTTCAGCACGAACAGCTCGCGCGCATCGGCGTGGTGCCCGACGCCCCGGCGTTCATCCGGTGGATGTCCGTCGGCGAGCAGCTCCGGTACCTCTCCGCGTTCTATCCGCGCTGGGACCTGGAGCGCCAGTCGGCCCTCTCTGGCCTGCTCGACCTCGACCTGCACGCGGACATCAGCGGCCTCTCGACAGGCAGCGCGCAGAAGCTGGCGATCGTGGCCGCGCTCTGCCCCCGCCCGGATCTAATCCTGCTCGACGAACCGGTCAGCAACCTCGATCCGATCGCCCGCGATCAGTTCCTCAAGCTGCTCCTCCAGATCGTTCAGGAAGACCACGCCACCATCGTCATCTCGAGCCACGTGCTGCACGACATCGAGAGCACTGTGGACTGGATCGTCTGTCTGGACAACGGAGCCGTGGCGGCCGATGCGGCGCTGGATGACTTGAAGGATCAGTACGCCGAGTGGCGGGTGCTCGCACGAGCGCGGGATCTGCCGGACCGGCTCGCCGACGCCTTCGTGGTTCGGCAGACCGTGACGGAGCCGCGACGCGCCCGGCTCGTCGTCCGCACCGCCGACGCCGATGTGCTGGCGTTCAAGCGCGCCCACGACGCCGAGGTCGAGGTCGCGCCGCTCAACCTCCAGGGACTGTTCCCGATCCTGGTCGACAACGGGAGGCACTGATGCGCCGCGGGGCTTTTCTCCATCTGCTCGTACGGCCGGCGGGCATCGCGTTCGCCGCCCTGTTCATGCCAGCCGCGGTCATCATGTTGTTCTTCGCGGGGGTACGGGGGCCGTCGAGATTCGTTGAGGTGGCAGGCTTGGTCTGCTTCTTTGTCGGGGCCTTCGGCGGCACCACGCTTACCGACGCGGCCCGGTGTTCATTCGCCTGGACGCTGCCCCGCTACCGGCCCGCGCTGTTTGTCGAGTTCGCCTTCTGTGGAGCGGTGGTCGCCGCGTTCGTCGCGCTGATAGGCGCCGTCGTCGCGACAACTCCCGCCCAGACGTTTCTGGTGGCCGCCGTGGGCTTTGCAGCCTACGCGGTGGGCGGTGCGTTGTTTCTGACGCCCGAAGGTTCGCTGCTCGTCTCGGTTGCCTTCGTCGCCTTCGTCGCGTCACGGTCGTGGACACCCGCGCCCGTGATCGACACGCCGATCGCCACCGTCACCGTCACCGCCGTCGTTTCGGCTCTGGCGTTGTGGTCCGCGTTCAGTGGTCGGACGTTTCGCTGGTCGGCGCTGACGGGCCCGCGCGAGGACGGCAGGCTGAGGCGGAACGGCTTGCCGACGATGCCGTGGTGGCCGAGGCCCACACGCCGGCGAGCCGGGGCCGGCCGGCGGGACGCCTCACGGGCGCCGTACATCGGCACATCGGTCCTGCGCGGCGTGGTGTCGAGCTACCGGCCCATCGGGGCCAACGCGCGGCTCGCCGCCATGGCCGGCCTCTCGGTGTTCTACGTCGTGGCCGTGGGAATCGAGCGCCCTCGGCAGCATCCCCCGAACGGGATTCTGGATCACGTGGGCAATCTTCATCGTCTTCTCGTCGATGAGCCGCTCCTCGTATGGCCATCCCCGTCTGCCGTCGAGGGCCACGCTGCCGTGGTCGCGCCGGCATCATCTGGCGGTGGCCTTCGTCCGCAATCTGGGAGACCCGCTCGTCATCCTGCTGGTGCTCAGCCCCGCGCTCGCGGCGTTCGCTCTCGGAAACCCGCAACTGCTGGGACCAGTTGGGCGCGGCATCGCCGTCGTCGCAATCTTCTTCCCGGCCTTCCAATGGGCCGCCGGCCCTCCGACGGGAGGCCCTTGGGCTGACCGGGGCGTGGCGATGATCCTCACGCTCTTAGTCGGCATGGCTTTCCTTCTCGCTCTCCGTCTCGTCGTCTCCGGCCTGCCGCTGCTCGCGAGTTCAGGCGCGGCCCAGGCTGTCGTGCTGGGGTTGCTGATTGTAGGGTCGCAGGCGCTCAACTGGCGGCGGTTGCAGGGGTATTTCGCCAGGCGCGACCTCGTCGGCGGAGAGCCGTAGGGTCGGAGCTCGGGACTCGGGGTTCGACAAACCAAGCGGGGCAGGGAAACGCAGTCGCCGCACTCGTTTCATTCTGGCTTCTGGCTTCTGTGTTTCTACTGACTGCTGGCTACTGACTACTTCCTCGACTCCTCCACCGTCGCCCGGCCCGTGCGCCGCGCTGGCGGCGGCGTGCTGCGGCGAATCGAGTACAGCCGGTGTTCGGTCCGCAGCACCAGCCGGTCTCCGGCGAGCGCCGGGGAGGCGAGCGCCATATCGTCCAGCGTGTTCACGTGCAGCAGCTTGAACGACTCTCCGGCCTCCACCACGAATGTCTGCCCCTCTTCGCTCAGGAAGAACACCTTTCCGTTCTGGGCCCACGGTGAGGAGGTGAACGCGGTCGCCGCCGGATCAATCCGCGTCTTGTAGGTCACGTCTCCGGCCTTCGCGTTGAAGCGGCTGAGAATCCCGGTCTCGCTCACCGAGTAGAGCGCTCCGTCGTACACCACCGCCGTCGGCAGGTAGGTGCCGCCGCGCGGCTCGGACCATGCGACATGCTCGTTCGACCGCTCCCCCTGCTTCAGCGAGAGGTCGCCTGCCGCCCCCGGCCGAATCGCAAACAGCGGCCGGCCGCGCCCGCCGTTCACGTACAGCAGCCCGTCATAGGCGAACGGCATCGGTACCGGCGCCCCTGACATGCCCGACATGCGCCAGAGTTCTATTCCCGCCAGGTCGTAGCTGATGGCGAGTCCCGGCCCGACGGTCACGATCTCGGCGCGACCGCCGTGCCGCCACACGTACGGCGTCACCCACCCCAATCGCGGCTGTCCCTTGTTTCCCCCGACGTCCCGATTCCGGCGCCACGTCTCCTTCCCAGTCTTCGTGTCGTACACCGCGATGAACGGCTGCTGCTCGTTGTCGTTGACGATGACGAGGAGCCTTCCGGCGAGCGCCGGCGAGCTGCCCGTTCCGAAGTCCAGGTAAATCGGCAGGGCCACTTGCGGCGTCGACCACAACGGCTTGCCCTTCAAATCGAACGCGTACAGCCCCAGGTTGGCGACATACACGAACACGGACTTCCCGTCGGTCACCGGCGTCTCAGACACGAAGCTGTTTTTCCGGTGCCGGCCCCCGGGCGGCCTTCCCGCGTAGAACTCCCGCTGCCATTCCAGTCTCCCCGTCCTCAGGTCGCGGCACGAGAGGAAGTAATGGAGCTGGACCTCGGAGGGCAGTTCGATGTCCCGCGCCGTGACTTTCTCCAGGACCTGCGCCTCCGAGAGCCCCTGTTTCGTCAACTCCGCCACGTACTCGTTGCTGTACTCCATCCCGAATCTGCGGTGACTTCGATGGGCCGTCGGTGGTCGCGTACGTGACGAGGACCTTTCCGCTCGTCACAATGGGCGACGACCACCCCCGCCCGGGGATCTCGGCCGACCACTCGACGTTTTCCGACTTCCCCCACTGCTCTGCCAGCCGTGGGTTCGTGCTCACCGGGTTCGAGTCCGGCCCGCGGAACTGCGGCCAGGCGGACTCGTCGCCCCGCGGCTCGCCGGTCGCCAGCATCATGGCGCAGGCCAGTCCGGTCAGACCCAGCCACGGTTTCAAGGGCATGCGTTGGTGTGTGGTCATGGTGTAGATGACGAGGCGTTCTGCATCTCCGTTCCGTGGGCGCACTGGGCTCTGTGGCCGGCGCTCGCCGACGCCGGGGGACCGCACGCGCCTGCTTCGACTGGGAGTTCAACGAGCGCGGCGTCAGCGCTCGGCGGCCTCGCCGAAGCGGTACCAGGTCTTGCTGCCGTAGTCGTACAGCTTGCACTGCCGGAAGGTCGCGAGCACGGTGGACCATCGAAAGCGGTACTCGTGCATGTCCACGCCGTACTCGGCCTGCAGGTCAGCGTAGGCACGCTTCAGCCGGTAGAACGGGATCCGCGAGTCCACGTGGTGCGGCACGTGGATCATGATGTTGTGGAAGAGCAGCTCGCTCAGGCGCGAGCACCGCCACACGATGCTGCAATAGACCTGGCCGATGGTGTTGCTCCACTCGGGCTTGTCCACGAAGAACGGCACGTCGGGATGCGTATGGTGGAGGTAGACAAACAGGGCGATGCAGTAATTGAAGACGAGGAAGGGCACGACGACCGCCGCGATGACGCCGACCAGTCCGCCCGCCCAGGCCCAGGCGGCCGCCGAGAGCAGCGATGCGAACGAAAACGTCATGAGCTTCTGCGCCAGGAAGCCCCACCGCTCGCGGGAGTTCCCGTCGGGCCGGAAGCGCACGATCCCCGACCACCACACCCTGTAAAGATAGTGCAGCGCGCAGGTGTAGGGCGAGCGCTCGAGGCGGTAGACGGCCCTCTGGAATGCGGGCAGCGCGGCGTAGGCCTCCGGCGTCAGCGGCCGCCAGATCCAGTCGATTGAAGTGAACGACGTGAACCCGTGGTGCACGCGGTTGTGCCCGTGGCACCACAGCCGGTACATGTTCAGGGACGGCAGCATGAACAGAGTTCCGAACAGCTCGGCGACCCAGAAGCGGGTGAACAGCGCGCCGTGCGCCGCGTCATGCGCCCGGACGAACATGAACGCCACGGCCGCACCCGCCCCCAGGCCGCACAGGAGCTGCGCCCACCAGGTGTCCGAGCGGAAGATGCCCCACATGAACGCGAGGTAGAGCGCCAGATCGAACGCGTACGCGCCGAAGGTCCGCCACATCGACCGGCGGTAGGCGTGCGCGGAGATCGCCCGGCGGACGGCGGTCAGTTTGATGTCCTTCAGGCACTGATAGAGGGCGGGAACGGCCATGGGCACCCATCCGGCGCAGGACGACGCGGCGACGGGTGCGTGCACCATTGGCGGCTCGGCCTCAGCGCCCGTCGGCCACGATGAGCGCCGCGATCCGTTCCGCGAGCGCGGCAATGGTCCGCGACGGATTGAGGCCGATGGCCTTCGGGACGATCGCGCCGTCAGCCACGAAGAGGTTCCGGCAGCCGAACACCTCCCCCTTGTGATCGACAACGCCCCCGGCGGCCGCCGTGGCCATGTTGCAGCCCCCGAGCGGATGGGGCGTGATGAGATCGCGCCCCACGATCCACGTGAGCGGCGTGAGCGGCATCCCCTGTGTCGCCTGGGCCAGCCGCTGGTGCATTCGGACGACGGCCTCGATGGTGGCCTCGGACCGCGTGATGTCCCAGTCCAGATCGAGCCGTCCGTGGCGCAGGAGAAGGCGGCCGTCGGCGGCATCGCGCGCCTGCGCAAACCAGGGCATCACATGGGTGGTGAGCTGGTCGCCGGCCAGCAGCGGGCGGACACTCTCGACCAGGGCCCGCGCACGTGCGTCGGTGACCGGCGTCCCGGCAGCCCGCTGGAAGAAGCCCTGGAGCAGGTCCGGGAAGCCGCCGTCTTGGATGAACACATCCTGGCCATCCGCGCCCTGCTCCAGGAAGTTGATGGCCGCGGTGATGGTCGGCCCCCGCGACGGGTCGATCCGGCGAAACGGATGGAGCGCCGGCGTCAGGAAGTCGCCGTTGCTGCTCCAGCCGATCCCCAGCCGCGTGCTGATCCCCGGCAGCGTCGCCTGCTGATCGCGGCACCGCAGCAGCAGTTCGGTGGATCCGAGCGATCCGGCCGCGACCACGACCAGGCGCGACGTCACCGATCCGGGCACGAGCCCGCCCGGCTCGATGCGGTTGTACGCGACCCGGTAGCCGCCGGCCTCCGGCGCGATGCCCGTGACCAGATGCAGCGGACGGATCTCGGCGCCGCGCTGCTCGGCGGCCGCAAGGTAATTCAGATCCAGCGTGTTCCGGGCATTCACCTCGCAGCCGATGTCGCAGTTGCCAAGGTGCACGCACGTGCCCTGCTGTCGGCCGTGCGCGTTGGTAAACGTCTTCGACCGCGCGGGCGCGTGCGGATCGGGCAGGTCGTAGGTCCAGTCCTCGTCAAAGCTGACGGCCAGCTCGAGCGGCTCGAAGCGGTCGGCGGCGCCCACCTTTCCGGCCGCCTCCTTGATCAGCTTCGTCCGCGCCGTCCATTGGCGCTCCGGCAGACGCTTGACGTCTAGCATCGCGCCGACCCGCGCAAAGGGGGCGGCCAGCTCGTCGAAGGTGACCTCCGGCGGCCAGCCCGAGCGGAATGTCTCCTTCTTCGCCGGAATCGAGACGTTGGCGTAGATGAGCGATCCGCCGCCGACGCCCGCCCCCTGGGCGACCGTCATGTTCCGGAAGATCCGGAGGTCGAACCACCCGTTGCGCTGCTGCGGGTGGTCCGGATCGAATACCCAGGGATCCTCGGCCTTGCGGGGAAACGTGGTCGGGTCCCACCGCCGGCCGCGCTCGAGCACCAGGACGTTGTAGCCCGCCTCAGCCAGTCGGCAGGCCGTGACGGCCCCGCCGAACCCGCTGCCGATCACGACGACATCGACATCACTCATGCTGCACCTCCGACCCGCTGGTTCCGGGTCACGACGGGCCGACCTGGTGGCCGTAGACCTCCCAGAGCTTGCCCAGGAACATCGCACCGAACCGGCTCAGTCCGGCCAGCCGCGCGGCCGCTGACGGTCCCGCCGTCCGAAACGAGAACAGCTGCTTGAAGAAGAAGTCCTCAGGGCGGACCACGAGCACGCCGGATTCGACGACGGGCCTGTCGCGCCGGCCGGGACGTGGCCGTCGAGCACCTGCGTATGGAGCGTGGTCGTCTCAGTCCATGCGGCCGTCAGCGACGGGCCCGCAATGTCCTTGAAGCCTGCGAGCGTATAGGGGCGGCCGTCAGCGCCCGTGAAGAAGAGGCGGTACCGCATCTGCTTCTTCGAGGCGTCGCCTGCGTCGACGAGCAGATTGACCGCGCCGCTCGAGACCGTGCACCGGCCGCCGAAGCGAGGCGAGTCGATGTAGCCGTCTCCGCGGGCCTGGTGCGCCGGCGACGTGACAAACGCGTCCACATCCGCGACCGAGAGGTCGAGGTGGAACATCAGGTCGCCGTGTGTCTCTCTGCCGCGCTCGGCGGCGGCCTGGTACTCCTCGTGCGTGGCCGCCGTCGCCCCGGCCGCGACAAACCCCTTCATCTCCTCGGTGAAGGTGACCGAGGTCGCGGGAGAGGTCGGCGGCGGCGGATACGCCGTTCCGGGGCCGAGCGGGATGTTGCGGGCGCGACACCAGGCGCGCGCGTCCTCAACCCCCTGGTTGACGGCTTCCGCCATCCGGTCGCGCGAGAAGTTCAGCAGGTAGTGGATCGGCACTTCCGCCTCGAGCAGGTGCAGCGCAATCGGGCGCCCGAACTCCCCCGCCTCGCCCGCTGCGATTCGGCGGTTGTTCTCCTCGATCCGCTTCCAGTACGTGAAGAAATTCGTGTCGGCGACCGACTCGATGATCTGGAAGTACTCGTTGACGAACCCGTCGCGCCAGTCGTCGCGCCGGCTCACCGTCCAGATGGCCCAGATCTCGTCGGCGCCTCGCCGGACCGCCTCCTTGAGGTTGCCGTCGGTGATGTAGACGGCGTCGAAGCAGGTTTCGCCGTCGATTGTGACCGGGGGAAACCACATCGGAAGCGAGACGGCCGCAACCAGGCGGTCCTCGTCCATGCGGGACTGGGGCACGATGTCGAGCTGCTTCTTCGAGAAGTTGAAGACGTTGAACGTGCCGACGCGCGACGACTGCTGGATCGCGGACCAGTCGATGCCCCAGAACGGCAGCACCCGCGCCCGGAGGTTGTCCGTCGTGAAGATCGGTCGTGAGAACGGCCAGAGTCCGGTCAGGTTGACGTCGACCGGCAGGAACGGGTCGAGCGTGCGCCAGTTGTCGGCGATCTTCCGACCCGTCATCCCCTGGCAGTACATCGCCAGGTTGAAAGTCCCGCCGCTTGCGCCGTCGGCGTGATCGAACGTGAGGCCAGCCTCGTCGAGCCACACCTGGAGAACGCCGGCCTGGTAGCACACCTTCAGCCCGCCGCCGGCGAGTATCAAGGACCGCTTAGGCATGTGTCAGCTCCTCCATCTGCGTCTGGGCCCGCGCCATGTCGTCCACACGTAGTTGAAGTCCAGCCTGTCAGCCGCCAACAGGAGATGATCGTCCCGCTCCGGAGACGCCAGCAGGCCCTCCCGGAAGAGCAGCGGCGCCTCCGGCATCGGGCGATCCAGTCCGAGCAGAGACGCCACGGCGGCGGGCGCGGACTCCTGAAGCCGCAGGTTGACCCTCTTCACGACGGGCAGCGTCGCGATCACTCGATGGTCCACACGTACCTCCAGCGGCGGGAGCCGGCCCGGAACACACAGTCCAGATGATTGGAAAACCGTCCTCATTCTACTGTCAGAGGCTGGTCTCGTGCGGCATGTATTTCGGCGAAGTCCCAATGCAGCATGCAGGGACGCGCGCAACGTCATGCTCGGTCGTCGTCATCGACCGGCACGGCTGGGCTCCTGGCGGGCGTGAAGGAGATGGCCGAAGCCTGTGTACGCCGTCAGGGCCAACGTGATGCCCCCGATCCGGACGTGCCGGGCGCCGGCTGATTGCGGCCATTTCCGCGGTTGACGGAAGCATTCACGCGCTGGGGCGCATGACGGCGTTCGGGCGGGGTGGCCGGGCGGGGCCCCGTCCGTCGCAGGCGTTGGCGCGGCCCGATCGCGGGGGTCCTGTGAGCCTGCACACCGCCGCGCAGGCGCCCTGCTCGACTGGCGGACGTTTCCACGTCTGACGGCGAAGGGGGATCGGCGCGCGCGCCGACCACCCGCCAGAGAACCAGCTCCAGGCTAGCTGGCGTCGACGAAGTAGCCGACGATCGTGCCCTCGTAGAAATTCAGCGCGGAGCTTCCTTCGTTGCCATTTCGAAACACGAACAGGCGCACCGTCTCGCCCGGACTCAACAACATGTTGACGTCTCGGTTTCCGACGAAATGCCGCTGGGGGTTCGCGGTGCTGGAGCTCGCCTGAAGGTCCATGTCGAGCCAGAGCTCGGAATCATCCGGGCCCCTGAAAGTCACGCTCATCGGACTCTGACCGTCGGTCAGGAGCAGGTGGAAGCTGACCGACTGGATGAACAGCTTCTTCCCCGCAGGGATTGCCGGAGTGAGGTTGATGAAGTCGGAGAAGTCGCCCGCGCTGAGAGTGTCCACGAAGGGTTCGATGTGGCGCACGCCCCGGATGGGCGAGTCCACGTCACGGACGAAGGCGGCCCGGATCTGGGCCACCGCAGGGGGCGCCACGACGCCGACCAGAGCCGCCGCCGCCAGCACCGCGGCGGTCGCCCAGAGGAGCTGCTGAACACGCTTCATCTGCGGTCTCCTTTGCTCGGCAGAGCTGTTGATGCGAGGGTTGATGGAGTCGGGCGGGCCGGATGCGCCCACGAGGTGCGGTTCCGGAGAGCACGGCGGCGGGCAAGCGCCATCAGGCCAAGGCCCAGGAGCGACACCGAGGCGGGCTCGGGTACGGGCTCGGTGACGACGCCATCCGTCACCGCGAGTTCGTAGTAGTACGACCCCAGCATGCCCGGCTGCCCCAGACCTGTGAAGCCGTCGCTCAAGGTGCCGGAGCCGAGGTTCTCCGCATAGGACAGGTTCGCGAACGCTCCCATCGCGATGAAGTAGTCGCCCGCGGAGAGCGGCACCGAGACCACGAAGTCGCCACCTGTGGAGAACGCCTGAGCGTAGTTCGAAGCCAGGAAGGTGGCCGCGGCCGGGCTGCCGCCCATGAACAGCGTGAAGTACGGATCCACGCCCCCCGCGGCAAACCCCTTGCTTTCGAAGGTGACGGTATCGGCCACCAGGATGGTCAGCGCGTACACAGCCACGTTGTTGGCAATGTCGAAATCACTGCCAAACAGAGGCGCATCCGGAGCCGGGAATGAGCCCACCAGGTTGGGGTTCGAGGGATCGTTGAGGAACCCGCTCACCGTCAGCAGCGGGGATGCCTCCGCAACGCGAACGAGAAGCGCGAACGACAACACTGCGATCCACGTCGGGGTTCTCATGTTGTTCCTCGTGGGTGTATAAGCTAGTACCTGCGAGCAAACTCGAGACCAGGCTCGACGTGGCCAGTCTCGCCCACCTAGCACCAAGACCGTCATGACCTTGCGCGGGCCTGGGCGCGACTGACAGCCATCGCCTTCTCACCACTTGTGCGGTGCCAGCCAGAAGAAAGTCAGCGCCACGGAAGATACTCGGTCCCAGAGTCGAAGAGGTGCCGGTGCTGCGCTCCGAAGACACAGCCACGCCCTGTTCGGTGGCGTCTACTCGGAACGGTTCAGCAGTAGAATTCTTGTGTCTCGACCTTCACGGTGTAAGGGAAGGGGGGCCATCATGAGAGTCCGTCTGATCGCCGTGGCATCTGTCGTTGGTGTTCTCTTTCACGCAGTAGTTTTTGCCGATTCAATAACTCTGTATGACGAGTTCAGGGGAGGTGCGACGGCGGGAGTCTTGAAGAGTGTCACCTTTACGGCGGGCACCGTGGTCTTTGGTTCCCACAATTCCGGGATCGAATACGACCCCTCGCTTTTCCCGTCTCAAGGGACAATTGAAGTTCAACTTCGCATAGATCAAACAGGTGCCATCAACGCCGCCTTCCCTGGTGGCTTCAGCCCTGGCAGTTTCCTCATTGATTCTGCCGGTGCGGATGCCCGCAATCTGGGCGACATCGCCCTGGCTGTGTCGGGCAACGGACTCGTGACCTTCACGCTTGCTCCTGTTGGGGGAGTAAATCCATCAAATCAGATTCAGGTTATGAGCACTTCATCCATCGTCGACGGTTTCTTCCACACGGTAGGTGTTAGCTATGGTTCTCAGGGGATCAAGTTGGCGATCGATGGCGTGGTGGAAGATGCCGATTCATTCACTGGACTAAGAAATGTGACGAGGCCCGTCGCACTGGGAGATTTCACCGATAGGATGTTCGCAGATTCCTCTTTTGGATTCTCGTTCATAGGGGAAGTAGACCGAATCCGCGTTTCTGACTCGCTCAACCCGATTCTGGACCCCACTCCGATACCCGAGGCCTCCACCCTTGCACTCTTGGGCATGGGCGTTTTGGGCCTGCTCGGCCGCGGCGTCTCCAGTTCCGGCCGGGAGAAAAGCACCGAAGAGGCGTGAAACGAGTGAAGGGGACTTGTATCGGCCCAGCGTCACTGGTGCGAACAGCGAGACCCTGACGCTCAACAGTACCGCGCCCCGGCACAGCGCCGTAGCTGTCAGCGACATTCGCGGGGCATTCGCGCTTCGGCGGACAGCATTCCCGCCTTCGATCGGCGAGCGTCGGCGGCGCCTGGCCGTCGCATCCCGCCAGTGCTCCCTTGGTGCTTCCCGTCGGATCTGAAGTGGACTCCGTGGCCGAACGGCAAGGTCTCTTTGGCGGGTCCATGCGGTTTTCGGTGGAGGTCCTCCATGAAGGACGCCGAACCTCCGCTGGAGCGTCGGACCCGGGGGCAACCTACTCGGCTGCCCCCGGGTTCAAGAACGACTACCGGCCCTGGCTGTGCGGCACCCGGACGCTGGCCGTCCGCACCGACGCGTTGCCCGCGGCGTCGGTGCAAGTGAGGGTGATGGTGTATGTCCGTCCCGTGCCATTCCCTGACCGCTCCGCGCGCAGCTGGAGGCGGTGAGCGTCCACGATCACCCAGTCAGGCGCGGTGTCGCCGTCGCCGAGGCCGTTGACGGGCTCGTTGCTGGCCACCGACAGCGCGCACGTGACCGCGCGGCAATTGTCCGACGAGCCGTAGTTCACCGTGACGTTCACCATCCGATGGTTCGGCGGCCACATCTTCGGCGCCACGACGCTGAAGCCGGTGACGGCCGGCGCGGTGGTATCGACGACCGTGACCGTGCCGGTCGCCTGGCTCGCAGCCCCCTTCGGATCGGCCACCGTCAGCAGCACGGTGGTCGTGCCGAGCGGATACGGTCCGGCCGGCGACTGCGTGATCGTCAGGGGGTCACCGTCCGGGTCGAACGATCCGTCGTCGATCGAGGCGGTCGCCTGGCAACTCGCGTCGGCGGAGACGGTGACGTTCTTTGCCTTGGCGACCGGAACCTGGTTCGGCGTCGTGCAGGGTCCGAAGCAGCCACCCGAGACCTTGAGGATATAGTTGGCGCCGATCCCGAGGTTCTGGTTCACCTCGTTGACGTCGATCGTAAACGTCTGGGCACCCGCGCCCAGGGAGAACCCGAACGTGGCGAAGCCGCCTGCGATGTTGCTGACGCCGGGGTCTGCAAAGTAGTTGGTCGCCAGGTTCGTCGGGTCGAAAGTGGGTTTGTAGGCCGAGGCGAAGAGAGCGGGGTTGCCCCCGGTTGGTGTGCTCGCCAGCGCCACGGCGATGCAGCTGGGAGCGCTTTCGGAACAGGTCTCGATCGTGAACGCATCGAACTGGCGAGTGCCGGTCCCGAACGTGCCAGGGAACGGCTTGAGCGCCGCGCACGTGCTGGCCACGCCGTTCCGAGTCAGCCGGGCGGTCTGGAGCCCGGTGGTCGTGCTGGTCACGGACGGGGTCGGCGCCGGAGCCGTGCTGTCGAGCGTGGAGCTGATGGTGATTTCCGCCGCGCCCGTCGTCACCTTGAATGGCAGATTCACCGAGGCGGCGGAACCCCCGGCGTAGGCGACGTTCAGGTTGAAGTCGACGGTGCCCGGGCAGGCGAACGCGCTCGCGACCGTGAAGAGCAGCGGACCTGCGTTGGTCCCCGCGGCGCCCGGCGGCAGGTCGCTGTAAGCAGACTGCCTCGGCATCGTGACGCTGATCCCCGGCGTCGTCGAGGACAACGAGGCAGATACCGCAGTGGCGCTCGCGATGCCGAAGTTCTTCAATGAGAGCACCAGCCTGGCCCCCTCGCCGGAGTTGATGACGCCATTGCCGTCCCCGGGGTTCTCGGTCGCGCTGACCGAGTCGAGGGCCACGAACGCCGTCCCGACGGCGCCAGCCGCGAGCAGGGTCCCCTGCGCCATGATGATGCCGACGCCGGAGTCGCGGTCGTTCCCCGGCGCCTCGATGTCGATGGCGCCCGACGCGAGGGCCGATCGAGTCTGGGCCTGCGTCATTCCGGGCACGGCCTGCAGCAGCAGCGCGGCAATCGCGGCGGCATGCGGTGCGGCCGCCGAGGTCCCGAAGAACGGGCTCGGGAATCCGCCGACGCCGGTGACAGACACGCCATCCGCCGCGGTGATGTCCGGCTTTGCCAGGACCAGGCCGCCTGTTGACGAGACATTGCCAGGAGTGATGGCTGAGCTGTCCGCGTTGTAGAAGATGCGGCGCGGACCATCGGAGCTGAAGGTCTCGACGGCGTTCACGCCGCTGAAGGGGTTGGGGAATGGGCCCACGGCTGGTGTCGCGGCCACCCCGTACGCGCCGACCGAGTTGACGGTCGAGTGGCCGTGTGTCTGGCCGGCCGTTGCGACGGAGAGCCGGCCGCGATTCGTGTTCAGATGGAGAAAGCGATCGGCGGCGCCCGTCCTCTTGACGATCACAAGTCGGGAGAGGACAGTGGGCTGGGAGATCTGCTCGTATGGGTCTTGCGTTCCGCTTTGTATGTTGGTCGAACTGGAGATCACGGCAGTCCCGCCAGAGTCCAAGCGGAAGAGATCGTAGTCGTTCGAGGATCCCCCGAGCGGATCAGACCAGTGGAGGTTGACCACCCCGCTGCCGGCAGCAGTCTGGATGTCATAGGGCGTCGCCCCGAAGCTGTGGATGCGACCGGCCCCCGGTACCGGAAGACTGACGGCCCCACCGTCCACGAAGTCGCCTTCCCAGACGCCCGAGGTCCCGTCGTTGAGGTTGCCCGAATTGCCGGCCGACGAGAAATACAGCGCGCCAGCGGCCGTCACGTCTTTCACGGCCTGGATGACCGCTCCGCCGTTTCTGTTCGTCGGTCCGGGCGCGCCGTCCTGGAACGGTGTCTCGACGAAGTAGAACACGTCGTCCACGATGATGTCGCAGCCCGCCGCGCGGAGATCGCGGATGTTCTGCGCGAAACTGGTGATGCTGGTGAACGCGGTGGCGAAGTACAACTGCGCGCCTGGCGCGAGGTCGTGAATGATCTCGAGCATCGCGGTGCCTTCATCGCCCGAACCCGTCTGGCCGGCCAGGACCGTCACCGGGCCGAGGTCGCCGAGCGCCTGGCTGGCGGCGAGATTCGTGACGCCGTCCGACAGGACGCCGATCCTGATGCCCGTGCCATCCGCGTGGAACGTCCCGCGCGCGTCGAATGCGCGGTGCGTCAGGTCGCCCTCGGAGCTGCGGCTGCCGACGCCGGTCCCTCCGACGATGTTCGGCTGCTGCGAGCCAACCGCGCCTCCGAGGAACGCGCCGAGCCTCTCACGAAAGAGCTCACGGCGAAGGGGCCGGGTCCTTGCCCACTCCTCGCGGCTCATCGCCGGCCGCGGCGACACGCCCGTCATCCGCGACGTCGTCGCATCCTGCCGGGGCTGGACGAACCCGACGCCGGGAAGCGCCGCGAGCGCCTCGACCCGATCTAGACTCAGGTGGATGCGCAGGCTCGTGTGGTCCGGCGACTCATACAGCACCGCTCCGCCCATCGCCCTGACCCTGGCCAGGAGGTCGGCTGTCACGTCCGCCTTGACGTCGAGCACAGCGCGCCCGTCCGGCGCATACGGCACATCGGTTTCGATGTCAGCCACGCCACTGGCGATCGGCAGCCCGGCCGCCTTCTTCAGCTCGTAGATCAGCTGCGAGTCGATCTTCCGTTCGGTGGGCGTGCGGGCCTCCTTCTCGGCGATGAGCGCTTCGATCTGCGCAAGCGCCTCGGCGGAGATGCCCGACCCGGCCTGCTGTCCCGGGTCCTGCGCGGACGTCGCGCGGAGCCTCGTGCCGCCCGCGACCCCGATCGCCAGGGCGATGACGGCAACAAGAGACACGATGCGGTGCGCGCGCAGTCGCCTGGGACTGGTGGAACTCCCCTTCGGTGTCGTCTTCATCGGTCACCTCTCCTCGTCAGAATGGTGTCTTCGGGTTGGTCATGGCGTCGGCAACAGGTTCTATCGCACGGACGGCCGGGTTGGCGGCGATCGATTCCAGCTTCAGGAGCGGCACCCAGGCAATGACGGAGTGATATGCGGCGGACGTGCTCACGATGGTGCCGCCGGCGCTGTGAATGGCCCGCTCGATCGCCGGAGTGACGTCGACGCGGACGTCCACGAGCGCGCGTCCCTTCGTGTCGATCTTCACGCCCGTGCTGCCAGGCGGCACGCCTTTCTTCACCGCCTCCCCGCGGCGGCGGTAGATCTCGGTACAGCACCTGCGAGTCGATCTTCTGTTGCGCGGGCGAGCGGGCCTCTTTCTCGCTCACGGGCGGAGGCTGCGACGGCCGCTGGTCGTGCGCGGCGATGCCACGGCCGGGGAACACGGCCAAGAGGAGGGCGGCCAGGAGGATTCCGTGGCAGCGCACAGGGTCCTTGTTTGTGAGCGGTCGGATTCTACACCAGGTGAGGGGAGGATCGGCACCATGGGTCGCGGACTGTGTGAATCGCAGCTTGCCGTAGGTATGCCAGCTCGGTTGGGACCAGCCAGCCCCGGCCAGGAACGCCGGAACCGCGTCGAACGCCGCTCGACAATAGGAAGCACCAGCGGGGTCTGGCGGGCCCGCCAGGCCGAGGTGGCTCAGCGCCCGCGATCAGCCACCGGCAGCGCTTCCTCTCAACAGTGCCGCGCCCCGGCCCCGCGCCGGACCTGTGCATGCGACCTCGGTGCGGATCCTCAATCAACAGTTCTCGCAGCAGACCTCGGGCGCGGCGACGAGCGGCGACGTGCGGAGAATCCGGTACTGGCCAAGATCTCGCGACAGCGGCCGGACGGCGTTGTCGGCGCCCTCTCCGAAGACGATGTACTGGTCGTAGCGCGGCATCATCTCGACCGCCAGCACGCTGATCGGCGTGTCGGGCGCCAGGTCGAAGAGCCCAAGCAGATGGCGAATCTCCTTCTCCGCCCACGTGAACGTCCCGGCGGCGGGCGCGTCGAGGTTCACCGTCAGGCTGTTCGACGCGCGCGCCTCCTGCTCGTGGCGCCTCGCGAGGAACGCGCGGACATCGAGATGCTTGACCTTGACGAGGTCGAGCCGCGCCTCTGTGAGCAGGATGTTGCGATGCTGCCTGGCGTCTGCCTGCATCGCCTGCGCGTAGAGCATGCACCAGATCTCGGTCTTCGGCGGCGTGCTCGTGACGTTCCTCCCGTCGAACACCGCCACGGCGTACGGCGCGGTCACCGACAAGCCGCCCGGAGTCCGGTGCGCCAGCACCTTGAGCGGTGGCGCCGGGTGCTGGACGCCGCTCATCCGCGTGGGGTGACCGAACCGTCCCTGCGCCGTGCACCAGATCCGGCTCGTGTGCCCGACGCGCAGCTCGTAGGTGAAGAAGCCGAACAGCTCCGGCGACTCGGCGTGCAGCCCCGGCGGCAGCGGCAGCAGGTAGTGCACCGGCGTCACCTTGATGAGGGGCGTGGAGGGATCGGCCGTCTCCTCCGCCATCGGCTGCATCGCGTCGATGCCGGCGTTGTCGTTGCCGTGACCGCGGGTGATCGCGCGAATCAGCTCGAGGTCGATCGCGAGCGGTGGGTCGTCCTGTCGCACGAGCCCCTGGTCAGGGTTCGGGGAGCTGAGGAGCGGGTCCGGGGCGTATGCCAGCACGCGCGCGAAGTAGGTGTCGTTCGGGTCGCGAATCGGCTCCGCGAATTCGAGCCACAGATAGCGCTGCCGGACCGCTGTTTCCGAGTAGTCGTGGTTGCGCTGATACGCCGAGAGCGCGTATCCGGCACCGACGATCTTCGGGACCTGCGCCGGAACGATCGTGACGGGCAGCTGGACGTCGCGTGTTTCGGCCTCCCGCGGCGCGGCCGCGGCCGCCACGCTGTCCACGAATATCGGCGTGAGCGTGTACGAGACGTCGATCGTGTTCGGAAACGGGTGAGCGGCGGTCGAGGCCTTCGAGCTGTCCCGCTTCGGCTCCACCGCGTCCACGAAGACGATCCGCGTGTAGCTGCGATCGGGATCGGTCGTGGCCACGCGGCTCGCCGTCTTGTGGCATTGCACGTAGCCTACGACCTCGTCTTCGACGGTCGCCGCCTCGCCCGTGAACTGGCGGACGCGGCGGACCTCGATACCCTGGTCGGCCAGGCCGTCCCACGTCCAGTCGCGCTGGACCTCGAACGAGAGCACGCACAGCCAGTGCCCGAGGAGCTCCGCGGACGTGGCCAGCGTGAGCGACGAGTTGTCCGGGGCGAGCGTGTGCCGGATGCGGTTGCTGCATCCGAACTGGATGCGCTCCCCGGGCTTGCCGATGAGCGTCTGGCCCTTGTGGTCCACGTGCAGCTGCGCGGCGATCCGCTCCATCAACGTGCTCTGCCGAAGCTCGCTGCCGGCAACGATGCTCGCGACGAGCGTGAGCGGGTTGTTCACCTGGGGCGGATCGGGCTGCAGATAGAGGCCCTGCAACTGGCGTGATTCCAGCCCCGGCCTGAAGAAGTCCTCTTCGTCGTCCGTGTCCTCACGCACGAAGAACTCGAAGGGCTCGCCAAGCCGGTGCAGTTCCTCGTCGATCCGCGTCTTCGCGAACCCGAAGTACTCGGGCTTTCCGGGCTTGTCCGAGCAGACCGGATAAATCCTGATCCGGACGTTCCGCGCCCGCGGGAGCACGATCGTGTCGCCGCCGTCGATGTCGTCCTTCGACAGCCCGAGGTCGCCGAGGTCGATCGCGTTCCCGAAGTCGATGACGTTCGCATTCCGGTATTCGAGCTGCAGGGTGAACGGCGCCTCCAGGTCGCCGTCCAGGGTCCGCAGCGTCGAGTACAGCCGGATGAACGGCTCGCGCTGCGAGGCGGACGCCTGGTTGTCGAGCTGCAGCGTCTTGACGTCCACCACCACCAGCATGCGATCGACGTCGGGATCGACGTAGCTGACCTCGCGGTATTCGTTGATCGTCTGGCCGGCGGGCTTCGCGGTATGAAGAAAGGCCTTGTCGTCCAGCAGCTTCTGGAAGGCGTCGTCCGCGTCCAGCCCGGTGAAGAGGAGCGCAGGATACCCGAGCCGCGGCCGCGTGACGGTGAACGAGCGTCCCTGAAGGAACTGGACCGATGCCGCGTCGGCTCCGTCCTGCGGGTCGTCGGGCGTGACGGTCAGCCGCTTCGGGGCGACGTACCGCCGGAACACCAGCGACGCGCTCGTCGAGGGCGCGTCGTTGCGTTCCTCATCCTCCACGATCGGTCCGCCGCCCGTCAGGTCGCCCAGGCGCACGCGGAACTCGTACTCGTTGCCGTACTTGAGCGCGCAGTCCTTGGACAGGACCGGCTCGTACAGATTCCCTTTCTGATCCGGCTTGGCCGGGATGTTGGCATCCTGATAGGACCCGGGCGTCGCCAGCGCTCCGGAGGCGTCGAGCTCGGCGGCGCGGCCGTCCGGAAGGACGAGCGACGCGCCGTAGTACCGGGTGAAGTAGCTGGGCAGCCAGTACGCGGTGTCGATCGCGCCGTTGATCTTCGACGGGAACACCTGCACGCCGGTCTCGAGCTCCGTCAGGCCGGGCGCGATCGCCTCCCCCCCGAGCGTCAGCGCCGCCTTGTTCCGGATGCGGACGAGGGAATGCCAGTCGGGATCGCCGGCCTCGCGCACATCCACGCGGTAGAAGAACACGCCCATCGGCGCATCGATGCGCTTGTTCAGCGTCGCGGGATCGGCCAGCATCTGACGGTTCTGCCAGATGAGCAGCTGTTCGTCATCCCAGGCCAGCCGCACACCGATGTCCTTGTGCGGGTGCATCCCGTCCGGCTCCTCGCTCAGGAGGTTCGAGCTGACGGGCTGCGTCACGTGCACGATCTTGGCGAACCCGTCGTCGTAGTCGGCCGCTTCGATCTTGAGCGTGTCGAAGTCGCCGATCGGCTGTGCCGGGCCAGGGACGACCGGGAACTGGATCGCCGCGAACAGTTGGCGGGGACCGTCGATCGCGGGAATCCGTGCCGCGTACGACCGCAGCTCGGTGGCGGCATCGACGATGTCGAAGCCCGCGGGCGCGGAGCTGAGGCGGCAGGACACCCACCCGCCGTCCTTGAAGTAGTCGTCGGCCGGGAGGCGCACGGCAATCCTGTGCAGCAGGCCAATGCGCTCGGCGAGGAGCGGCTGCCGGAGGCAGAACGCGACCACGCGCCCCCAGGTGATCTCGTCCTTCGACTGCTTGAAGCTGGCGTTCTTCCCGGACGAGCGCTTGATGGCGCAATGATAGCTGTCGTCGGTCTTCGCGAACTCCGTCCGCGGCGTGGTGAAGTTGAACGCGGTGCGGTACAAGTGCGGCAGGTACTTCCGGATGCCATCGGCAGCGGCCAGCGGCGCCGGTGCGCCCTCGGTGTTCCTGGCGGACGTCTTGTCAACGAGCTTGCACTGCGCGGCCAGGCCTTGGTACAGGGCCGGCAGGTTCGGAGGGAACGCGGTGCCTGCCGGCAGCGTCTGGAGCGTGGCGCCGTCGGTGAGATTCGCCGCGCTGGAGAACGGGTAGCTTCCGAGGCCGCTGATGGCGTCCACGACCAGGGCGAGGTCGGCGTTGATGAACGCCGGCAGATTCACCGTCGCGCCCGGATTGAGCGCGCTCGGAAACGCGTCGAGCACGTTCAGCAGGCGCTGCGTCGGCAGCAGCAGCACGCGCAGATCGAGCGTGCGGCCGGTGATCCGCTGCGGGAACGTCAGCACTCGGAGTTTTTCAATCGAGAGCGGCATGGCTCAGCTCCTGCGTCCGGCGGTTACGCGATCTGTCGCTGCTCTTCCCAGTGCTCGGTGACGTCGATGTCGATGACCCAGAGAATGCAGATGTCAATCGAGAAGGTCACCTGCGCGGTGAGCGTCGTGACGCCGCCCACGCGATCGACGCCGCCGCCGGCCTCGATCTGGATGCAGATGGCCACCAGCCCGCCGAGGATTTCCGCCGAGCCGCGGAAGAGCATCAGGCCGGCGACGTGGATGGCCTTCTCGGCGATGCTGACCTCGATCTCCACCATGTAGAGGACCGAGACGTTCGCCACGACGGGAAGCCCGACCACGACCTCCGCGCCGAACCCGAACTTCATGCGCAGCGTGATACCGGCCTTGCTGTCCGCGGCAATGCCGAGCGTGACCTGTCCGACCCCGTATATGCTCGCCGCCCCCAGCGTGAAGCACTGCACCTGCAGGCGGCCGTAGAACTCGACATACGCGCCGCAGGCCGGGACCAGCTGCTTGAGGTCGGTCGGAATCGAGAGCACCTCGTTGAAGTAGAAGCCGACCCTCAGGCCGGCCTCGAGCTTGAGCGGGGGATTCGGATTGATGGTGAGCTGTGTGGGCGACGGAAACTTGATGACGGGGATGTCCTTCGAGCAGTTGAACTTGTATTCCCAGTTGTCGGCCGAATTGCTCATGCCGACGCTCATCCCGCGATCGAAGTCGTCGCCCGACAGCGTCGCCAGCACCTGGAGGATCTTCACGACCGGGTCGAGGATCGGCCCGAACTGCAGATGCGGCTTGTCGTACTTCGTGCTGACGCCGCTCGACGCGTTGAAGTTGCCGTCCACCCACATCAGTTCCGGAAACGGCCCCAGGTCGACCACGACGCGCATGTTCGAGAGCGCCGCCTTCCATCGCTTGTCGAGGGCCGCGGCCGAGTCGATCCCCAGCGCCAGCTGTCCGCTCGTGTGGTCCGTGCTCTTGTACTGGGCGTAGATCCTGAGCACGCCGGGCTCGTCGATGAACGGGTACGTGTAGGCTGGCGGCAGCAGCGTGTCGAGCTTGAGCGTGCGATCGGCCATCCGCATCAGGCCTTCGCCGAGGATTTCGACCTGGCGTTCGGCGCCCGTCAGCCCCAGCGCGTTCGCCACGTTCGGGAACGGCCCCTTCGAGTTGAGCAGCTTGTACGCGTCCGCGAAGTAGGTCTGCGCGCTCTTGAGGGTGGTCTCGCCCGGCGTGAACTGCGGAACGTCGAACAGCAGCTTCTGCGTGCCCGTCGATTGCACGACGCCGTAATGCGTGTTCGACGCGGGCTGGTAGACGTCCGCCGGATGGGCGATCAGGTAGTTCGCGCCGGCGTTCGGCTTGATGAGCGGCACCGTCTCCTGCGGAGGCACCGGCGTCACGTCGCCGGTGTCGGTGCGCTGCTGCACGACCGACCACGAACCGTCCTGCGGGAGAATCAGCGAGCCGCGCGCCGCGCTCACGAAGACGCTCTTGCCGGCGGCGTTCCTGGCGGGATTGACGTCGACCCGCGACAGCCGCATCCGCTGCTTCGACTTCGCGATGTCCACCGTGCAGTCCACCGGGCCGCCAAGCGATCCGTGCTGGAATTGCAGCAGATCGGCGAACACACGGCCCGGGATCAGGATCGACGACGGCTTGAGCTGCACGTAGCCGATCATCTTCCGCGACTGGACCACGACGTCGGGCCCCGTGCCAATGCCGCCGCTCGTCACGTTGTCGAGGTGCACGTCTGCGTCGAAGACGACGGCCTGCAGGTGCACGTCGAGCCTGTGGTTCAGGCTCAGCGCGTTCGCGAACACCTGCTGCCATTCCGCCAGCGGCATCGCCTGGAGCACAGGTGGAAGGTCGGGGTCGTTGAGGGTGAACGAGGACGTGTAGGGGCCGCCATCCGGAAAGTCGCGGATCTCGCGCACGTTGGACACGCCCTTCACCGGCTGTGCGTGGAACTCGTAGGGGTGGGACACAGGCTTCTCGCCGAGGGCCTTCAGGTCCAGCGTGTAGTCGAAGTCGTAGAAGCCGTCGCTCTCGGCCTTCCATCCCGAGTCGGACCGGAACACGTACCCGTTGTTCGACCGCATCAGCGTGATCGTCCGCACCACGTGCACGCCGAACGGGTAGAGGATGCTGCGGACCTGGACCACCTCATGTGCCGTCCGCCCGACGATGACGTCGAACTGCACCTGGCTGACGTCGGCGATCGTCGCGGTCGAGTCGAGGTAGTTGCTGAAGATCGACGCGCCGTATCCCGACAGCTCCAGTCGCTCGACGGGCACCATCGGATCGTCGCCGCCCGGCTGGAACTTCTGGTTGAACACGTCGCGCACGGTCTTGCCGAGCGTCGAGCCATACAGGCGCAACCCGAGCAACGACCACCTGACATTGTCGAGCTGAAGCGTCCACCCCTTGAACGAGGCGCTGAACTTGTCGGGCTTGATCGAAGCCGGCGGGAGAGCCTTGATCTGGAGGCCCCCGCGCAGCCGGTCGAAACAGGGCATGTTGAGGTCGAGCTGCGCGTTCTGCTGCGGCAGGTTCGTGATCAGGCGGTTGAAGTCGGCCTGCGCGACGAGCCCGAACGGCAGGGTGAACACCGAATGGACGGCTTGCGGCGCACGGCCGTCGTTGAACTCCTTGACGACGTGCCGGGTCACCGGCAGCGGTGCAATCGGGACCGGGTACGGACTCTCCGAGAAGATGCGCGTCGGGATCCCGTCATTGTCGTACACGACCAACCCGGGGACCACGGTGATGGTGTCGGAGGGATCGGGAGCCCCCTCGATCGGCAGCGGGATGTTCCAGACCGGTTCCCACGAGATCTGGGGGAGCGTCGCGGCCCGCACGTTCCGGGCCGTCGTCATCACGTCCATGTTCATGATCTGGAGCGGCAGCCCGGTGCTGCCGGACGACACGCCGAACAACGCGGTGCCCGCCGATCTCAGCGCAACGTTGCCGCGTTCGTCGTGATCGACCACGATGGCCGGACCGAGCGTGACGCCCATCTGATCGGCCCGGCTCGACACGTCGAGCAGCATCAGCAGATCCTGGCCGAGCCCTCTCGTGCCGAAGGAGGACGAGAACAGACCCTCTGCCCGATTCGAGCTGACCGCTTGATTCGATGCCTGGGCAGGGTCCGGCACGCGCAGCGCGGCCTCGAGCGCCTGGTTCACGTGCCCGGTCGCGTTGCTGATGTGGCTGAGCGTCGGACTCCCGGCCAGCTCCGCGACGGCGTCGCGCAGTCCGCCCGAGCGAACCGCCCGGGCGACACGGCCGGAGGCGTCCGCCGCCAGCGTCACCGGCGCGTCGCACGCCACGCCGGTGGCGAGCGACCCTGCGTGCAGCAACGTGGTCTGGGCGACAGCGCGCGCCGGCAGATCCTGATCGAACGTCGACAACCCCGACCGGAAGCTCCGAGTCCCCGGCTGATCGTGCTGGCGGAACTGGGTCCCCGGCACCGGCGTGAGCTTGAAGTACACGAATGCGCGCGGGTCGGCGGGATCGGGCGCATCGTGCGCGAGGGGCGACTGGTCGGGCCACGTGACGAAGCCGGTCAACGCCTGCAGCGCGCCCGCGAAGCCCACCGCCGCCCGGTCGCCCATGAATCCCGTGTACGAGGCGACATAGGGATCCGGCAGCGTGGGCAGATAGCGATAGATATCGTGCGTGAGCGCGAGACGGCCACTCGTGAGTCTGCCCTCCTCGAGCACGCCGACGAGCGCCAGGCTGCGCGGGCGGCTCACGCTGAAGAGCGCGTTCCTCAGCGCCAGCGAGTACCTGCTGAAGGACGAACGGGTTGCCGGCCTGCGCGTCGAGGAGATCGGAGTCGAGGAGCACCGCATGAAACGTCTCGCCGATCTGCAGCGTGGCCGCAAAGGCCACCGCCGACTGGACGGCGAACGGCCTGCCGTTGGCATCCACCGGCCGGTCGATCTCCGCTTTGAACCCGCAGAAGCAGAACACGCCCTCGCTGTCGGCCGCCGAGGAGACGAACGTGAACGGAAAGAACTTGCCGAAGGTGAGCACGACGGCCGACGGATGCCGCGTGTTGGCGTTGCGCCACAGCGTCCACCGCTGCCGGCCGTTGACGTTCGAGGCCGTGAAGTCGAGCAGCGTCAGCAGCCCGGGCTCCACGATGACGCCGGGATGGAGGAGCGTGGTCTTCGAGCGCGCGAGGCCCCGCCAGGTTGTCGAGAGCCCCTTCAGCATCGTCACGCAGAGCGCGCCGATGCCCGCGGCTCCGCCCACCGAGGCCGGATCGATCTGCGCCGCCGGCAGGAGCCAACCCGTCAACCCTTGGTCGATCGCGGCGCGGCCCTCGACCGTGCAGAGCGCCGACTTCGACGAGACGATCTCGAAATGGTCCGGGGCGTTCGTGCGTGTGGCCGCCGCGTACGGGACCAGGATCTGGCTGATGAGCGGCAGCCAGATCGGCGCCTGACCGGTCTGCGTGAAGTCCACCTGGCAGCCGAAGGCCGTGCACGAGGCTCGGCCGGCCTTGACAGCGCTGGCCTGCAGCTGGAACGTCAGGTCGAAGCGCTGCGGGAGTTGAACGACCGCTTCCGCGGCGTCGATGCCCGCGGCCTGTGGCGCGGGCGGAGCGGCGCCTTGATCCAAATCGAGGTGGAGCGACGCGGCGGCCCCTGCGGGAATGAGAATGTTGTCGCCGGACGCCGTGGCGGCCTGGGACAGGTCGATCGCCCCCCCCGCAACCTTCAGGCCCGTGTAATAGCCCTGGAGCGCCGGCGTCCGTGCGATCAGGCTCGACGCGACCCACGCGCTGCCGGCTTCGATGCGATACGACTGCCGGCCCGTGATCGTCCCCCCGATCGGCACGCGCAGCGCGGGGGTCGATCCGCCGGCCACGTACACGCTGATCAGCCTGATGGGCTCGAACAGATCGAACCAGACGTGGAGGCCGTGCTCGTCGAGAAAGGGGCCGTAACTCGCCGACGGCGCCATCCCAGTGGCCCACGCGGGCACCGAATTGCCGAGCAGGTTCGAGCGGAACGCCGTCTCGCGTCTGAAGATCACCGGCGAGGCCGCAGGTCCTGAGCCGGCCGGCTGGCGGGCCAGCTCCGTTTCGAGGTTGCGGATGCGCTGCGAGACAGCGTCGGTCGCCTCATCCAGGACGTCGGCTCCTTCGTGAGGAAGCCGGTTTCCCCTGATGGTGAGATCGGGGTGGTCGCGAAGATGCCGGGCGAGGACGCGCTCGAAACGGCCGAGCTCGTCGGCAGGAGCGTTCGACGAGGGTGTCAGCCGCCCCGTCAGCTCCTGCAGCCTCGCGAAGTGCTCGCGGGTGTTCACGATCCCTCCTCTTGAGCGCCACGACCCTCAAGAACACACGTCAGCCGTGGAAACGAGTGCTTGCGACGCCTGAACGTCTAAACGGCAGGACAGGCAGATCGCCTCGGCCAGCACGGCGATGGGAAGTATGAGGACGAGAGGAAGCAGCAACCGGGTCTGCTCGCGGGCGACCCGCAAACAGGGCTAGCTAGCTAATCAACCTATCAGGATGGTCGGAGTATCGCACAAATCCGTTGGCTAGGCAAGCAGTCTCTCGCGGACAAGTCTCACGTGGAATGTGAACGCCCAACGCTTCTTCAGTCAACGCCATCCGCGTCGGCGTGTCTCACTTCCCGCTCTTCCGACGGGCTTTCGTGTTCGTGGCGGTGGACCGCTTGCCGGTCCTGGACAGCCTGGCCGGAGTGCGACGCACCTTTCCCGCCACAAGCGGATTGCCGTGATCGTCGGTCGTGAACGACTGCGACTGAAAGGCGAAGAAGCAGGCCTGCCACTTGTTCTGTGGGAATGCGATGATGAGCCCTCCATCCTGGAAGATCCCGTTGTCCTTCTTGTACTTCCCACTGCTGCCCTGGTTCATGTGAATGTCATGGATGCCGTTGCCCGGAACGAAACTGAAGTACCGGTCAGCTTTGCCTTTCTCCGGTCCCCACTTCGCTCCGAACGCATAGATGACAGACCCTTCCTGAGCCATTGCCTTGACCGCGGCATTCTTGAGTTTGTCCTTCAGGTCGTTGTCGACGCCCGGCGCATCGGGTGGCACAGGCCTCATTGAGGTCGGCGTGACGAGTCCGCCGCGCAAGTAGTCAATGGCAAGCCCGCCTGGCTTGGAGGGCAGTTTGGTGAACCCGACAGCCAGCGCCTTCAACTTCGATGTGAGCGCGTCGGGCAGGGTGGTCGTGATTTGGAAGAGCAGAGTCGACGGCGACTTCGGCGCCGACGATTTCACGTTGCACGCGATGCGATGAGCCGTCTTGCCCGCGTGGACGAGGATCTGGTAGTGGTCGTCGTCTGCGTCCCTCAGATGTCCCGCGACGGTGCCTTTCAGAACGCCGTAGTTCAATCCCATCTCGCTTCCTCCTCGCTGTGGCAGTGATTGCCCGAAGGTGGAACCCCGGTAACCGCTTGACGTGCCGCGCAGGACGCTCTCGCCACCTGTCTGCGCTCGCAACGGCCGGACTGGTCGGCGGGACCGCTCGAGAAGGGTGTCAGCCGCGGCGTCTTCTTGTCAACTCTCGCTGGGAGTGTCCCCGGGTCCTCGTTCGGTAGAGGCGCCAGGGCGGCATGGGAGGCGCCGCGACCGCCATCGGCGGTAGACTCGCAGCAGCGCGTTCGCAGTGAGGTCCTCGATGTTCGCAACGAGCACCGAGATTGGCGCCCCGGCCGCCAGGCCCGGACTGGCAGGCGGAATACTCCGCTCCCTGACCGGGCCGTTCATCCTCATCTTCCTGCTTTCGTTCGCGGTCCGGGCCGTCCTGCTCGCCTTGTGGACCAGCAATCACGACGACTTCTATCGGCTCGGCGGCGAGATGGGCAGAGTCGCGTTGTCGCTCCTGCGCACCGGACAGTTCGCGGATCCCTACATGATCCCGACGGGGCCCACCGCACATCCTCCCCCGTTCTGGCCGGCACTTCTGGCTCTCGTCTATGGCACCTTCGGGATGACCGCGACGGCCGGGTATGCGAGCGCGCTGGTGGGGATCTGCAGCCACTCGGCGCTTTATGCCCTGCTGCCGGGCATTGGACACCGACTGGGACTGGGCAGACGGGCCGGGCTCGTCGCCGGCGTCGCAGGCGCCCTGCTCCCGCTGCAGGGCCTGGCTGAGGCGACTGGCGTCGGGCTCACGGCCCACATGTCGCTCGCATTCGCCGCGCTGACGCTCGCCTTCCGGCGCCGTTGGAGCGCCGGGCGGCGTTCCGCCGCTGGTTCACTTCTGCTCGGCGTGGGGTGCGGAGCGGCCTTCCATCTCCTGCCCCCTCTGCTCGTGGTCGTGCTGGGCTGCCTGATCTTCGAACTCTGGTGGAAGCGCGACCGGCGCACATGGTTTCTCTGCGCGTGCGTCGTGGTCGGCGCGGCGCTGACCTGCACGCCCTGGACCTGGCGCAACTACAACGCTCTCCACGGGTTCTTCTTCATTCGCAGCAACTTCGGCCTGGAACTCCGCATCGCCAATCACGCCGGCGCCGACGCGAACATCGAGGTGACGTACGAACGCGAGCCGGTGTTCCGTCACCCCAGCGTGAGCCTGGCGGAGGCACGCCAGGTGAGGGACCTCGGGGAGGGGGAATACATGCGGCGGGCCCGGCGTGAGGCACTCGCGTGGATCAGCGGTCATCCGGCGGAGTTCCTGCGTCTCACGCTGATGCGCGTGCTTCACTTCTGGTGCGGCCCGCTGCGCTATCCATGGCTGGCCGCGATCTTCACCACGCTGACCGCGCTGGCGTTCCTGGCGTTGCGCCGCATCCTGCCGGCGCTGCCCGCTCCGGGCCGGGCGGCGCTCGCCATCCCGCTGGCGGCCTTTCCACTCGTTTACTACGTCGTCAGCTACGTGCCGCACTATCCGGCGCCCCTGGCGTGGATGCTCCTTCTGCTGGCGGGATTCGAGGTGCAGGCCTGGTTCTCCCCAGGGGGTCTTCAGCGTGACGAGGGACCTGCACCGCTCGCCGGAAACGCGCCTGGACCGGCCGCCGCCCCCCCGCGATGGTGAATATCGGCGTGCCGGTCGTCCGCTCCGTCCGCCGGCTGGCCCGCAACCTCAGGCTTGCTCACCCTCACGGCCCGGCGTGGTGCGCGGTGGCGCGTCGTCTCGGCGCCGTCGTGCCGTCAGGGCGTCGCCCGTCGTCGCCTGACCAGCCCGGGGATCGGTGTCGCTCGCGCCATGAACACGGCCGAAGTACACGTGGTCAAAACACCCTTCAACCTCTGTCTCTGTTTCAAACCCGTGCCTCCTCCAACGCCCTGCGCCCCTTGGGAGCAGTCGCGCGCAGACGCACAGCCGCCTTGCGCAGACTGAGCGCCCGTGGTGAATTGACTATGTGAACCCGTTGGCGGGCCACCCTCTGGTCGGATGAGCACGAAGTGCTCGGTGATTCTGGGTGAGTCATCAATGCATGCAGGGTCGCCACCTCCCGGGCCCTCGCGGGACCCGGTGTCGGGGCGTTGCTTTGAACCGCGCCAGGCGGAGGATGCCTCGTGGCGCGTCGCACCAGACGGCAGGCCGCATCAGGGAGTCTGCCGGGCCCGGCGGGCCTACCGGCCCGCCGCCCCTGGTCCGATAACCTAGAGGGCCACTTCCAACGGAGAGGTCCACCGATTGGCCCGATGACAGCGACAAGGAGGCGGGCAACCTGTGAGGACGCCACGCGAAGTCCGGCTGGGCGAACTCCTGATCGAGGAAGGGCTCATCAGCGAGGAGCAACTCGACGCCGCGCTGGCCGAACAGCTTGCCGCGCGTGCGTACGTTCCTCTCGGGCAGATCCTGGTTGAGAGAGGGCTGGTGACCCGGAAGCAGCTGACGATCATCCTGGATCGTCACCACAAGCGTCCGCGTCTGGGCCAGCTCCTCCTCCGGAGCGGATCAATCACCGAGGCTCAACTCCAGATCGGGCTTCAGCGGCATGTCCAACAGCGCAAGCCGCTCGGAGAGGTACTCGTCAAGTCCGGGTTCGTGACGGACGACGCGGTGCGCCAGGCCCTGGCGATCCAGTTGAACATCCCCTTCCTGGATCTCGACCAGGTCTGGCTGGATCGCAGCCTCGCGCGGGTGATCAACAAGAACTACGCCCGCCGTCACTCCCTGGTGCCGATCTCGGCGACCAGGCAGACACTGACGATCTCGATGAACGATCCGACCGACACGGCGATCATCGAGGAGCTCAGCCAGACCTCAGGCATGATGGTGAACGTCGTCACGTCGTCGGCCGACTCCATCAGGCGGGCGTTCCAGCGCTTGTACGACGAGGCGCAGGCGGACGCGGCGCCGGCGGCCACGGGCGACGCCGTCGACGTGGAACTGGACGAAAGCGACGTCGCCGATGACGGCAGACGCCGGTACGTCGACGATTACGTTCAGACGAAGCGCGCCGATGCCGCGGTGCGGCAGCTGCTGAGCATGGCGCTCGACCGCGGCTGCAGCGACATCCACATCGAGACGCTGGCCAGCCGCCTCCAGGTGCGGTTTCGCATCGACGGGGTGCTGCACGCGATCGATCTCGGCCCAGGCAGGGACGCGTTCGACAAGAACGCGCGCGAGATCATCTCGCGCGTCAAGATCCTCGGGAAGCTGGACATCTCCGAGCGGCGGCGCCCGCAGGACGGCGCGTTCCGGGTGCGGTTCGACCGGAACGGCGAACGGGTCGGCGTCGACTTCCGCGTGTCGGTCCTGCCTGGGTACTACGGCGAGAGCGTCGTGCTGCGCATCCTCGACAAAGCGCGCGCGCCGACCTCAATCGACCAGATCGGCTTCTCCCCAACCGTGACGACGAGGCTGCGGCATCTGCTGGAGCGCCCCTCGGGCATCCTGCTGATCACGGGACCTACCGGCTCGGGCAAGAGCACGACGCTCTATGCGGCGTTGATGACGATCTACCGTCCGGAGATCCGGATCCTCACGGCCGAAGACCCGATCGAGTACATCTACGAACAGTTCAGCCAATCCGAGGTCAACGATCGGATCGGCAATACCTTCGCCCGCTACCTCCGGGCGTTCCTCCGCCACGATCCGGAAGTGATCATGGTGGGCGAGATTCGCGACCAAGACTCGGCCCAGATTGGGTTCCGCGCTGCCCAGACGGGCCACCTGCTGCTCAGCACGCTGCATACGAACGATGCGCTCTCGGCGTTGCCGCGCCTGCTCGATCTGAAGGTGGATCCCAACATCATTGCCTCGTCGCTCATCGGCGTGCTCGCGCAGCGGCTCGTGCGCCAGGTCTGCACGGAATGCAGGCAGGAGTACGACCCTCCCGCGGATCTGGTTCGGGAGTTCTTCGATACTCCCGCGCCACCGATGAAGTTCTACCAGGGCGCCGGGTGCTCACGCTGCAGTTTCACCGGGTTCCGCGGGCGCATGAGCGTGGGCGAGCTCTGGGTGCCCAGCGAGCGCGACGTCATCCTGATCAGCAAGAACGCGCCGCTCGACGAGATTCGCGCGAGCGCCCGGGACAGCACCGTGGCGATGGCCGAGGACGTGATGGCGCGCCTCACGGAAGGGCGGACCACGCTTGAGGAACTGATCCGCGTTCTGCCCTACAGCAACGTCTATCAGTTCCGCCAGCTCGCGAAAGGCGTGCTCGCGGATTCGTAGGCGCGTGGCGTCCCCGGGCCTGGCGCGGATCGCCACCTGGCCTCAGAAGACACCGAGCGCCCCCATGGTGCCGACGGGCGGGATCACCCCGAACACCGCGGCGGCGTCTTCGCGGTGAGAGCCGTCGGGATACCGGCGCGGGACGGCGGGAGACTGCACCCCAGCGTCTTCACGCCGCGCTACGGCACGATGCGGACGGCGACGAGGACCTTGTCGCTGCGCGAGCCTCGCCGAAGCGACAGCTCGACCAGGTAGTCGCCGAGGGCAAGCGGTGCGACCGCAAGCTCGGCCGAGGCGATGCGAAGATACGTCTCGTCCCGAACCGCCGTGGCGACAGGCACGGCCAGGGGCTGGCCTTTTCGATCGAGGAGCCGAGCCGACACGGCCGGGGCCGGCCCGGCCACGGCCACGTCCACCCTGAGACGCTCGCCGCGCCGGAACCGCGCGTCGGCGGTCGCCTGGAACGCTTTGCCTGTAAACGGCCCGCTCCGGTGCACCACCGCGTTGCCCGGTGGTGCCTCAGCGGCCGGCCCCGGCGGCGGCACGGTGATCCGCACCTGGTCGATGACGTCCGCCGTGGAGCGCTCGGCCCCGCGCACCCTGACCCGAACGACGTACTCGCCGGCCGTGATGGACGAGTCGGCCAGGTAGCGGACGAAGGATCGCGATTCCGCCGAGACCGCCGCTTCCTCGTCGAAGAGCGTCTGGCCGTCGGGCGCCGCCACGGTCAGGACCGCTCGCCCGCCGCCGCTCCACTCCGGCGCCCGCGCCGCCGCGCCGTCCAGTTCAGCCACGACCCAGAGTACCGGTCGAGGCCGGCCCGCTTCGTCAGGCGCCGACGCCCAGGCCAGCCCTCCGGTGATCCGCAGGGCACGGTCGGCGCGCGTCCGATCGAGCGAGGCGAGCACGCGAGTGCGTGTCGTCACCTCCGGATCCGGCGGCGCCGACGCGGCGGCCCGCGCCGCAACCTCGGCGGCAGTGGCTGCACGGTAGCCCCGCCGCGCGCGCAACTCGACGCCGGGGCGCTTCACGCGCACGTCGATGCGCCGGAACGACCCGTCGGTCTTCGAGTTGGTCGAGGCGTAACCGATTAGGTAGTAGTCCGAGAGATCGGCGACGACGCGCGCGAGCGACGCCGTGAGGTCATTGCTCTTGATCATCGCGAGGCCGTCGGTCGCGCTGGCCGCCGTCTCCAGCGTCTCGAGCCGTCCGCGCAGCCGCGCCATATCCTCGACGACGCCGTCGGTGCGCCCCACCTGCGCCTGGTCGGCGCCCCTGGGCGCGCCGGCGGGCTGATAGTCGAGTGGCTGATCGAAGACCGTGAGGCCGCGTGGATCGACGGGGTAGAAGCTGACGTTCGCGCGGTTGGCCTCGTCGAGGACGTCGCGGAAGTCGCGGGCGTCGTCAATGTTCGCCAGCCGTAGGCGGTCGGCCTCGCACTGCTGCCAGTCGACCGCCATATACGTGCGCGGGTCCGTGCCGGGCGCGAGCTTGCCGCCGGCGCCCGTGTGGATGCCGGGCGGCTGCGGCGGCGGCATGCCGCTGATTTGCCGGGCCAGGTCCTGGTTCGGCCGCACCAGCGCCCACCCTTCGCTGACGATCAGGACGCCCTTCCGTTCCTGGCGCAGTTCGCCGAGCCGCCGCGCGAGACCGCGCAACGACTGGATCGTCAGCGCCTCTCGCCTGCGGGCGACCATCTCCACCGCGATGCCCCCGAAGCGGTTCCCCGGATCGTCTGGCGGGTAGCAGGTGAAGTAGCGCTCCTCGATGGGGTCGCGGGTGTCGGCCGAGAAGCGGCGGGCCCAGGTCGTGCCGAGGAACGCCTCGATCGACTCGGGCCTGCGAATGAACGTCAGCTCCGACGGGTCCATCTCCGGCGTCATCGCCGCGAGGAGATCGTCGGGGCCGATCGACGTCTTCAGGAAGTTGTTGAGCGCCCGGTCGATGTTCGTCGGCGGGGCCATCCGCGTTTCGGCCGGCAGGCGGGAGACGGTGCTCCCTGGCTTGCGAAACCGGCCGTCGTGCGACGCGGTCGGATCGGTGACGTGGAACGTATCGAGAAAGAGCACGAACAGACGATTGCGCGGGTCGCCGGCCATCTGGTTCGACTCGCGCACGTTGCGCGGGTCCACGCGCTCGCCGGCCGGCATCCCGGCCCGGATGACGATGTGCTCGAAGGTCGAGATGGTCTGGGCGGCGCCGTCTTCCTGGATGAGGAAATCCTCGGCGCGGAGGTCGCTCACGGGGAGGCCGTTTGTGTGGGCGAACACATCCAGGCGCACGAAGTTCACGCCGGTACGGAAGGTCGGGCGCTGCTGATCCGGACTGCCCTGCTGGTGCATGGCGCCGCCGGCGGCCATCAGGCTGGCCCCCAGCGCCGCCGCGAAGGCGGCGGCCATCGGTCGACGGCAGGTTCGCGGCCCGCTCATAAGAGGAGAGGAAGCACTGGCTGCGGTTTCAGAGGGCGTTGTTCTTCGGGAGGCCCTGGAAACACCTGGGAAGTGCGGCACCAACCCGGAGTCTCCAGCGCCCTCTGAATGAGACTTCATGATAACGCGAGAACCAGTCAGGCGATGCGCCAATTGATGGTCCACCGCGAACTCCACGGACGCCGGCCCCGGCGCGCCGCGCCGGCCGCCGCGCTGCTATGATCCGGCTCCATGAGCGGCCTCCCGCTGCCAGCCCCCGAGCCCGACTGGTTCGACGCGATCCCGAAGGTGGAACTCCACGTCCACCTGGAGGGCGCGATCCCGCTTCCGGCGCTGTTCGAGCTCGTGCGCAAGTACAACTCCGGCGCGGCGGGATCGTTGGCCGATCTCGAGGCGCGCTTCCGCTACCGCGACTTCCCGCATTTCATCGAGACGTGGGTCTGGAAGAACGGCTTCCTGCGAGAGCTCGACGACTTCGCCTTCATCGCGGAGGCGGTTGCCCGCGACCTGCGCGGGCAGCACGCGCTGTACGTCGAGGCGTTCTGCTCGCCGCCCGACTTCGCGGCGCGCGGCCTGCCGGTCGGCGGGATGGTCGAGGCGATTCGGCGAGGCCTGGACCGAGTCCCCGGTATTGTCGTGAACCTCGTCGCGGATCTCGTGCGCGACACCGGGCCCGAGCGGGCCGGGCGCACGCTCGACGCGCTCGCCGAGGTGAAGGGCTCTGGCGTGATTGGGATCGGCATCGGCGGGAGCGAGCATGAGTTCCCTCCGGCGCCGTTCGCCGAGGTGTTCGAGCGCGCGCGGGAGCTCGGATTTCGGACGAGCGCCCACGCGGGCGAGGCGGCAGGCCCCTCCAGTGTCCGGGAGGCGCTCGAGACGCTGCGCGTCGATCGGATCGGCCACGGCACGCGCGCGGCCGAGGATACGGCGCTCGTGGACGTGCTCGCTGCGCGGCAGGTGCCCGTCGAGATGTGCCCGATCTCCAACGTCCGCACGGGCGTCGTGCCCGATCTGAGGGCTCACCCGATCCGAGCGTTCTTCGAGCGCGGGCTCCTGGTGACCGTCAACACCGACGACCCGGCGATGTTCGACACGTCGCTCGCCCGCGAGTACCGGGAACTCGCGAGGGTCCACGGTTTCACGCGCGCCGAAATCTGCGGGCTTGTCGAGAACGCGGCGCGGGCGTCGTGGCTCTCGGACGGCGCGAAGGCTCAACTGCTCGCAAGGCTCCGAGCAGACCCTGATTGGGTGCCGGCTGGCGGGTGATCCGTGCCTGAACTCCCTGATATCGTCGTCTACCTCGAGGCGCTCGAGACGCGCATCCTGGGACAGGCGCTCGTTCGCGTCGGCCTCGCGGCGCCGTTCCTGCTTCGCAGCGTGACGCCGCCCCTGGCGAACGTCGAGGGCAACAGAGTCGCTGCGCTTCGAAGGCTTGGCAAGCGCGTGTGCATTGGCGTGGATGGAGACCTCTGGCTGGTCCTGCACCTGATGATCGCGGGCCGGCTTCACTGGTACGAAGGCAAGGCCAGGCGCCTCACGTCGAAGACGCTGGCTTCGTTCGAGTTCTCCAACGGAATCCTGACTCTCACGGAAGCCGGATCGCGGCGGCGCGCGTCGCTGCATGTCGTCCAGGGAGAAGCCGGCCTCCGGGCCCTCGACCCCGGCGGCGAAGACGTCTTCGCGATGACCGTGGATCGATTCGGCCAGATTCTGTGCTCGGCGAACCACACGCTCAAGCGCGCCCTGACCGATCCGCGGCTGTTCAGCGGGATCGGCAACGCCTACTCCGACGAGATCCTGTTCCAGGCGAGGCTCTCGCCGCTCAAGCTCACGCAGGCGCTCATGCGCGACGAGGTCGGACGCCTGTTCGACGCGACTCGCGCCGAACTGACGAAGTGGGTCGCCATCCTGCGCGAGGAATGCGGGGGGGCGTTTCCCGAGGCGGTGACGGCATTCCGGCCAGGGATGGCCGTCCACGGCAAGTTCCAGCAGCCGTGTCCGCGGTGCGGGGTGAGGATCCAGCGCATCCGGTATGCGGCAAACGAGACCGACTACTGCCCCGGCTGCCAGACCGATGGACGATTGCTCGCCGACCGCGCGCTCTCCCGGCTCCTGCGGGAGGACTGGCCGAAGACAATCGAGGAACTCGAAGCTCCCGAGAAGAAGCCTGGCGGCCCTGCTCGATGAAGGCCGGCGGAGGCCGCGCCGCTCTTGCATCGGGCTTGGTGTGGCCGAAGCCCCGGCCTCCATCCTGTCTTCTGTCTTCTGTCTTCTGTCTTCTTACTTCTTCTCCCCCACGTCCGCCGCACTCCTCACCACTCCCGCGCCGGCCGCGGGCAGCCACGACGCGATGCACCACTGGGCCAGCCAGTAGCTGGCCAGGTTCCACAAGCTCGCCGCGGGTAACGCCACGGCGAACCTGTTGGTGGCCAGCAGCGCGTCGCTGGCGACGAACAGCGCGCCGCCCAGCGCCAGCACACCGGCGCGCTCGACACCGGTGCGCCACAACACCGCCGCCTGCGCGGCCATCGACACCAGGCACACAACGTAGATCGCCACCGGCAGGCGCAGCGCACCCGGAACGCCTGGCCACAACAGCGCGAGGATGCCGCCGGCCACGAGCGCGTAGAGCGCGAAGGGCAGCCGCGCGGCCGCGAAGCGGCGATCGCGGGTGAAACCGATCAGGTAGGCCAGGTGGGCGACCAGGAAGCTCACCAGGCCCGGCAGGAAGCCGTCCTTCGGCCACAGCAGCGCGATGTCGCCCGCGAGCGAGAACGCGAGGCCGGCGAGCACCCAGCGCCGCACGTCGGCGCGGCCCGCCCGGCGTTGCCGGGCAAAGGCGATGATCACGAGCGTGGCCAGTGGCTTGAACGTGAAGCCGAGCCAGGGCCTCGCCAGCGCCCAGGGGGCCGAAGCGATAGCCAGCGCGGCGCAGATCGCCAGCGCGGCGGCGTAGGCCCCATCGGGCCGGGTCCGTGCTGCGCCTTGCATGTCCGCCTCCCGGCCCTCAGGCCGGCTGCCGGGCGATGACCATCATGGTGATGTCATCCGCCGCCGGCCCCGACCTGAAGCGGTTGACGGTTGCGAGGCATTCCGACACGACGGCCGTTCGGGCTCGATCGGGTCGTGGCAAGTCTCGCACAGCCCTGACGCGCCCCGGCTCGTGCGGTCCAGCGCCGCATCGACCTCGTCGAGCAGCGACCGCAGGTGGACGGCGGCCTCGCTGCCACCGCGGACGCCGCCATCGGATAGAATGGCGGAATGCACTATGAATCCTCTTGCCAGAACCGGCGCCATCATCGTCGTGTGCGCCCTCGCCTCCTACAGTGTCGCCGTGCTGGCCGAGCAGCGCCGGCGGCTGGTGACGCCGATTGTGCTGCTGTTTCTCACGCTGGGCGTGATGCTCGACGTCACGGCGACGGCGTTCATGATCGCGGGTTCGAGCTCGGGTCCGTTCACGTTGCACGGCCTCCTCGGGTACTCGTCGCTCGCGGGCATGATTATCGATGCGGCGCTCATCTGGCGCTTCCGGCTGAACAACCCGGATGCTGCGCCCGTGCCACGCACGCTCCACCTCTACACGCGCGCGGTCTACGTCTGGTGGATTGCGGCGTTCGTCACCGGCGGCCTGCTCGTCGCCATGCGGTAACGGAGCCGCCGGCAGGGCGCCCGCTCTCCATGCCCCCTCCGAGTCGGAAGCCTGGCTCCCCGGAAAAGGCGGCATCCACTCGGGGAGTGATTCCCCGGGATACTGCTCCCGGAGCGCGCGTTCAGAAGCGAATGCCCCCGAGCACCAGCAGGGTGCGCGTCTTCAGGTCCGTTCCCGCGGGGCCCGTCGCTTCCGCCAGGATGTTCGTGAGTCCTTCGCTCCAGCGTGCCTCGACCAGCAGCGGTCCGATCTCGATGCCGCCGCCCAGCACGAGGGCGGCCTCGATAGACTCCAGGTCGTCGGACACGTCGGTCTCCGACGCGGTTCCGCCGAACCCGCTTCTCGCCTTCGCGCTGATCAGGAAATTCAGCGACGGCCCGGCGAAGACGTACCCGCGGAGCCCCTTGCCGAACGTGAAGCGCCCGAGAATCGGCACGTCGACGTAGTCGGCCTTGAACTTGAACTCCGACGAAGGCGTCCCCCCGGGCGCACTGGCGCCCACTCCCTTCTGCGTGTACAACGCCTCGGGCTGGATCGAGAATCCGTTGCCGAGGCCAATGGCCACGAATCCTCCCACGGCGTACCCGATCCTCCGGTTCAAGACGTCACTCGCCGCGTCCAGCCCGCCGGCGATGTTCGGAACATCAGCGAGCGAGACGCCTCCCTTCACGCCGGCGCCGATCGACTGTGCAGCGCCCACACCCGGCAAGATCGTCACCAGGCAGACCGTCACGACGATGGCCCGGAATGGCATGGCTTTCCCTCCTCACAGTCTTCCGCGGACTCCCGGCGCGCCCCCATCCTACCCGATCGCAGGCCTTAAGGACGGCCTCCCCAGGAGCACGAAGACGCCTCAGGCTCGGTCCTCGCGTACGCCCTGTCAGACGGCGCGCACCACGGGCTGCCGCTCCGTGACGGTGCATCAACGCCGTCCGCCTTGAGGCTTCAACCGCGCAGGGCCGCGAGAATCTGCGGATGCAGTGCCGGACTGGCGCCCACGACCGCGTAGTTGCGATCGAACGGTTCTGCGTCGAGGCGGAAGACGATGTCCCGGCCGTCGAGGTCCGTGAACCGGCCGCCCGCTTCGCGAAAGGCCAGCGCGGGCGCGGCAATGTCCCAGACCTTGGTGCAATAGTTGACGAAGCCCCCCAGCCGTCCATCCACGGTGTAGCACACGTCCACGAGCGAGTTGGTGGCGCGCACGTTGCGGGCGCGGTTCACGAGCCGGCCGAACGCCGCCGCCTGCGCCTGGTTCTCAGTCGGATCCGACGACGCGTCCATGCAGCAGGCGCAAAGAACCGAGCTGAGGTCGGTAGCCGCCGACAACTGCACGGGCTGACCGTCCCTGAGCAAGCCCCGCCCGGCTTCGGCGAGATAGAGAGTATCGGTGACAGGCAGGTACATTCCGCCGACGACGGGCGTGCCGCCGTCGAGCAGGGCGATCATCACGCCGAACCACGGCAGCGAGGCGGCGAAGTTCGAGGTGCCATCGAGTGGGTCAATCACCCAGGTGCGTCCGCTCCGGCCGGGCTGGCAGCCGCTCTCCTCCGCGATGATGCCGTCGTCCGGGAAGCGCGCGCGGATCCGCGCCACGATGAGTTCCTCGGACGCGACGTCGGCGGCGGTGACGACGCTGCTCTGATTCTCCTTGAGCCGGGCCGGGCAACCGCCGGCGAGGTGTTCGAGCAGAACCTGGCCGGCTTCCTTGAGGCACGCCGAAATGAACTGCTTCATGATGGCCACGCGGTTCTCGAGGCCCGGGGATTCCGCCTCCGCCGAATGGCCTGTCGGCCGGCTACGGCGGGCCAAGCCGTCCCCGGTCTTCTACTGTCTACTGACTACTGGCTACTGCCTACTTCCTAAGCTCCTCCACCATCGCCTGCCCCATGTCCGCCGGGCTCTTCACGACGCGCACGCCGGCCGCGGTCAGCGCGGTCATCTTCTCGGCCGCCGTGCCCTTGCCGCCGGCGATGATGGCGCCGGCGTGCCCCATGCGCCGCCCCGGGGGCGCCGTCTGCCCGCAGATGAAGCTGACGACGGGCTTCGTCACGTGCTGCCGGACGTAGGCGGCGGCCTCCTCTTCGGCGGTGCCGCCGATCTCGCCGATCATGACAATGGCCTCCGTCTCCGGATCGGCCTGGAACAGCTTCAGGGCGTCGATGAAGTTGGTCCCGTTGATCGGATCGCCGCCAATGCCGATGCAGGTGGTCTGGCCGTACCCGAGCCTGGTGAGCTGATGAATCGCCTCGTAGGTCAACGTCCCGCTGCGCGAGACGATGCCGATCGTGCCTTCCTTGCAGATGTGGGCCGGGATGATGCCCGCCTTGGCCTTGCCCGGCGAGATCAGGCCCGGGCAGTTCGGCCCGACCAGCCGGGTCTGCTGATCCTTCAGCACCGACGCGACCTTCATCATGTCGAGCGTCGGGATGCCCTCGGTGATGCACACGGCCAGCGCGACGCCGGCGTCGGCGGCTTCGAGAATCGCGTCCGCGCAGAACGGCGGCGGCACGAAGATGACCGTGGCGTTCGCGCCCGTCTTCCCGACGGCCTCGGCCACGGTGTTGAAGATGGGCCAGCCCTCGTGCGTGGTCCCGCCCTTGCCTGGCGTGACCCCGCCGACGACGGTCGTGCCGTACGCCGCCGCGGCCTTCGCGTGGAACGTCCCTTCGCGCCCGGTGAGGCCCTGCACCAGCAGGCGTGTCGACGTGTCAATCAAGACTGCCATGTGCCCCCCCCCTGCGCGCGCGAAAGCGCAACGACCCTCGAGGCGCCTTCCGCCATCGTGTCAGCCGTCGTGAAGTTGAGTCCGCTGTCCTTGAGCATCCGCTTGCCGGTTTCGACGTTCGTGCCCTCCATCCGGATGACAATGGGGACCTTCACGCCCAGCTCCGTGACGGCCGCGATGACGCCCTCCGCCAGGATGTCGCACCGGAGAATGCCGCCGAAGATGTTGATGAAGACGGCCTTCACGTTCTTGTCCGACATGAGGATCTTGAACGCGTTGCGGATCTGTTCGGCGGTGGCGCCGCCGCCCACGTCCAGGAAGTTGGCCGGCTCGCCGCCGGCGATCTTGATAATGTCCATCGTCGCCATCGCGAGGCCGGCGCCGTTCACCATGCAGCCGATGGTGCCGTCGAGGCGGATGTAGTTCAACGAGAACTTCGACGCCTCGATCTCCAGCGGGTCCTCTTCGCTCAGATCGCGCATCTCCCGGATGTCCGGGTGGCGGTAGAGGGCGTTGTCGTCGAAGCCCACCTTCGCGTCGAGGGCGAGCAGGTTGCCCTCGGCGGTGACGATGAGCGGGTTGATCTCGATCATCGACGCGTCGGTCGCCTTGAACGCGTCGTAGATGGCCGCCATCAGCTTGACGGCCTGCTTCACGGCAGGCCCCTCGAGACCGAGGGCGAAGGCGAGCTTCTGGGCTTGATAGGCTTCCAGCCCCGCCGTCGGGTGGATGTACTCCTTGAAGATGAGGTCCGGTGTCTCGGCCGCGACCTTCTCGATTTCCATGCCGCCGGCCGGGCTCGCCATGAGCACCGGGCGCTGGGCCGCGCGATCGATCACGAGGCCCAGGTACAGCTCGCGGGCGATGGTCAGTCCCTGTTCGATGAGCAGGCGCTGGACGAGCTTGCCCTCGGGCCCGGTCTGGTGCGTCACCAGCGTCATGCCGAGGATGCTGCTCGCCAGCCGCTGCACGTCTTCCATCGTCTTGGCGACCTTCACGCCGCCGCCCTTGCCGCGGCCGCCGGCGTGGATCTGTGCCTTGACGACGACGGGCAGGCCGAGGCGCTGCGCGATGGCCACGGCTTCGTCGGCATTGAACGCCACCTCGCCTCGCGGGACCGGCACGCCGAACCTGGCGAGAACCGCTTTGCCCTGGTACTCGTGGATCTTCACGGAATGTCAGCCGTGACGGGCCCTGGTGAGGGGATGCGTCGCACAGGCAGAGGGGCCCGCCGTTCACTCTGCCGCGGCGCGTGGGGACCGAATCGACCCTCGGATGCTATCGGGCCGCGGGCGCGGCGTCAAGAACGGGCGCCCGCCCATGTTGCGTCTCGAGCGGCGCGCCACTTACAATCGAGAGCGGGACGATCGCGGCCTTCCTCGAGTCCCCCCAATCCTCGCGCCTGGCACGGGTGTGCCCGGGCTGGAGTATCGACATGGCACCGCGCAGGCAATGGTTGCTGTCTACGGTGGCGACGAAGGTCCTGATCGCCCTGACCGGGTTGAGCCTGGCCGGCTTCCTGTGCGTGCACCTCGCCGGGAACCTCCTGCTCTACTTCGGCCCGGCGACGTTCAACGCGTACTCGCACGCCCTCATCTCGAACCCCTTCGTGATTCCGCTCGAACTCGGCCTCCTCGCCATCTTCGTCGTCCACGTGCTGCAGGCAGTGACGAACTGGTGGTCCGATCGTGACGCGCGGCCGATCGCCTACCAGGTCAAGCGGGGCGCCGGCGGCCGCAGCCGGAAGTCGGTCGCGTCGAGCACGATGATCTGGACCGGCTCGATCATGTTCGTGTTCGTCGCCGTGCACATCGCGACGATAAAGTACGGCGCGTGGTACCCGGCCGCCATCCACGGCGAAGACGGCCGCGATCTCTACCGGCTGGTCCGCGAGGTGTTCCGGCACCCCGGGTGGGTGGCGTTCTACGTGGCCTGCATGGCGGTGGTCGGCTTCCACCTGTGGCACGGCTTCTCGAGCGCCTTCGAGTCGCTGGGCTTGAACGGCGCCCGGTTCACGCCGCGGGTGGTCGCCATCGGCAAGGCGCTCGCAGTCATCATCGCCGCGGGGTTCTTCTTCCTTCCGCTCTACGTGCACTTTTTCGGGGGCCGATCATGAACGGCGCACCGCGCATTGCCCCGGCAGGCACCCGGCAGCTCGACGCGAAGATCCCGCCGGGACCGATCCCCGAGAAGTGGGACCGCTGCCGGTTCGACTCGAAGCTGGTGAACCCGGCGAACCGCCGCAAGTTCACCGTCATCATCGTGGGCACGGGCCTTGCGGGCGGGGCCGCGGCGGCCACCCTCGGCGAGGCGGGCTACAACGTCCTGAGCTTCTGCATCCAGGACAGCCCGCGCCGCGCGCACAGCATCGCGGCCCAGGGCGGCATCAACGCCGCGAAGAACTACCGGAACGACGGTGACAGCGTCACGCGGCTGTTCTACGACACGGTCAAGGGCGGGGACTACCGCGCCCGCGAGGCGAACGTGCATCGCCTCGCCGAGGTGAGCGCCGGCATCATCGACCAGTGCGTGGCGCAGGGCGTGCCCTTTGCCCGCGAGTACGGCGGGCTGCTGGACAACCGGTCCTTCGGCGGCGCGCAGGTGTCGCGGACGTTCTACGCGCGAGGCCAGACGGGCCAGCAACTGCTGCTCGGCGCGTACCAGGCGATGATGCGCCAGGTCGGAGCCGGCACGGTGAAGGTGTTCGCGCGCCACGAGATGCTCGACCTGGTCGTCGCCGACGGCCGCGCGCGGGGCATCATCGCGCGCGACCTGGCGACCGGCACGATCGGGCGCTTCCAGGCCGACGCGGTGCTCCTCGCGACGGGCGGGTACGGCAACGCCTACTTCCTGTCGACCAACGCGGTGAACTCCAACGCCACCGCGATCTGGCGAGCGTACAAGCGCGGTGCGCTGTTCGCCAATCCCTGCTTCACGCAGATCCACCCGACCTGCATCCCGGTGTCGGGCGATCACCAGTCGAAGCTCACGCTGATGAGTGAGAGCCTGCGGAACGACGGCCGGGTCTGGGTGCCGAAGCGGCAGGGCGACACCAGGCCGGCGACGCAGATTCCCGAGGACGAGCGCGACTACTACCTCGAGCGCCGCTACCCCGCCTTCGGCAACCTCGTGCCGCGTGACGTGGCCTCGCGCGCCGCGAAGGCCGTGTGTGACGAGGGCCGCGGCGTCGGGGACACGGGTCTGTCGGTGTACCTCGACTTCGCCGATTCCATCGGCCGCCTGGGCGAGCACGTCATCCGCGAGCGGTACGGCAACCTCTTCCAGATGTACGAGAAGATCACCGACGAGAACCCGTACAAGACGCCGATGCGCATCTATCCGGCCATCCACTACACGATGGGCGGCCTGTGGGTGGACTACAACCTGATGGCCACGATCCCGGGATTGTTCGTGCTCGGCGAAGCCAACTTCTCGGACCACGGGGCGAACCGGCTCGGCGCCAGCGCGCTCATGCAGGGCCTGGCCGACGGCTACTTCGTCGCGCCGGCCACGCTGCCCAGCTATCTGGCGGGCGCGTCGCTGCCGAAGATGACGACCGATCACGACGCGTTCCGCGAGGCTGAAGCGTCCGTCAAGGCGAAGATCGGCCGGTTGCTCTCGGTGAAGGGCCGCAAGACTCCTCGCGAGATCCACCGGGCGCTCGGCAAGGTGATGTGGGACCACGTCGGCATGGGCCGCACCGAGGCCGGGCTGAAGCAGGCGCTGGCGCGCATTCCCGAGCTGCGCGAGGAGTTCTGGGCGACGGTGTCGGTGCCGGGCTCGGGCGCCGAGATGAGCCAGGTGCTCGAGTACGCCGGGCGCGTGGCGGACTATCTCGAACTCGGCGAACTCATCGCCCTCGACGCGCTGGAGCGCCGCGAGTCCTGCGGCGGCCACTTCCGCGAGGAGTACCAGACGCCCGACGGCGAGGCGCTGCGAGACGACGAGTCGTTCACTCACGCGGCGGCATGGGAGTACGCGGGCGAGGGCGCGCTGCCGGTCCGCAATGTGGAGCCGCTCGCGTTCGAGTACGTGAAGCCGAGCCAGCGCAGCTACAAATAGGACCGGTCTCAGAACCTGCGTGCGGCGGCTGGATTGGGCCGCGAGAACGGGTTCTGAAACCGCCTCCAGCGACGACGGTTACGACCATGGCCAACATGAATCTGAAACTGCAGGTATGGCGGCAGGGCGGCCCGTTCGGCGGCGGACGGATGGTGCCGTACGAGGCCGATGACGTCTCGCCCGACATGTCGTTTCTCGAGATGCTCGACGTCGTCAACGAGAAGCTCATCGCGAAGGGCGAGGCGCCAATCGTGTTCGACTCGGACTGCCGGGAGGGCATCTGCGGCATGTGCAGCCTCGTCGTCAACGGCGTGCCGCACGGGCCGGACCGCGGGTCCACCGTCTGTCAGCTGCACATGCGGAGGTTCAAGGACGGCGACACCATCACCGTCGAGCCGTGGCGGGCGGCGGCCTTCCCCGTGCAGCGCGATCTCGTGGTCGATCGCGGCGCCTTCGACTGGCTCATCGCGTCGGGCGGCTACGTGTCGGTCAACACCGGCAGCGCGCCCGACGGCAACGCCATCCCGGTGCCGAAAGACCTCGCCGAGGCGGCCATGGACGCGGCCGCCTGCATCGGGTGCGGCGCGTGTGTCGCGGCGTGCAAGAACGCGTCGGCGTCGCTCTTCGTCGGCGCCAAGGTCTCGCAGCTCGCCCTGCTGCCGCAGGGCCACCCCGAGCGCGCCAGCCGGGTTCGGACCATGGTGCAGACGATGGACGAGCTCGGGTTCGGCAACTGCTCGAACGAGGCCGAGTGTGAGGCGGTCTGCCCGAAGGAAATCTCCATCGCCAGCATCGCGCGGATGCGCCGGGAGTACGTGCGGGCGATCGTGGCGGGCGCAGGCCGCTAACGCGGAGTCCGGTGGTCCGGATTCTCGCGGCCAGCCGCGCAACTTCATCTTGACTCCGGCCGATAAACCGGGAGAATGGTCGGAACGCGTCGCATGAAAGCCCCGTTGGGACTGCTCGTCGTGGTGTGGCTGGCGGCCTGGCCGTCCGGGGCCGGTGTTCCTCTGGCCGCCGAGCGCCCCGCCGGCGAGCGCTCCTCACGCGACACGCCCGCCGCCCTGCTGAGCCTGAGCGACGAGGAACTGGCTCGCCGGGTCGAACTCGACGCGAGCGCGCTGGGGTCGCTGTCCATCGGCGCGCCGGGCAGCGCGATGCTGATCAATCCCGTCACGCTCTCCCCCGGCCCCTACTGGGAAATCGCCGACCGGGCCGAGGTCTTCGGCACCTCGGAAACCATCGAGGCGATTGAGGCCGCCATCGTTAAGGTTCACGAAATCTTCCCCGACGCGCACCCGATCATCGTCGGTGACATCAGCGACGAGGACGGCGGCCGGCTGAAACGCCACCAGTCGCACCAGGGCGGGCGCGACGTCGACCTCGGCTTCTTCTTCAAGGCGGGCGCCACCCGGCAGTTCGCGGCCGGCACGGTCGCGAACCTCGACCTCCCGAAGAACTGGGCCCTCGTCCGGTCGCTCGTCACCTGCACCGACGTGGAGACGATCCTGCTCGACACCCGGATCCAGCGCCTGCTCTACAAGTACGCCCTGGGAATCGGCGAGGACAAGGAGTGGCTCGACCGCGTCTTCCACTTCGCCAGAGGATCAAAGTCGGCCGCCGTGAAGCACGTCGCCGGCCACCGGAATCACTACCACGTGCGCTTCTACAACCCGGTGGCCCAGGAACTCGGGCGCCGCGTGCACCCGACCCTGGTGGAGCTGAAGCTGGTCGACCCGCCCGTCTACACGGTCCGGCACGTCGTGCGGCCGGGCCAGACGATGGGACAGCTGGCCGCGCGCTACGGGACGTCGGTGCGCGCCATCAAGGCGGCCAACGGCCTGTCGAGCACCTTCCTCCGCGCGGGGCGGTCGTACCGCATCCCCGTCAAGGCCGCCGCCCCGCCCAGCACGCCCGTCGTGGTGCCGTTCCGCCTGCTTCCGCCCACGACGCCAGAGGTGATGGCCTCGGCCTCGTGGCCGACCATGGCGTCGCTCTATGGCGAGAGCGCGAGCCTGCGCTTCGAGAATCCGGCCCTCCTCGCGCGCGCGGTTTACGTCTTCTGAAAGACACCATCAGTAGTCAGTAGCCAGTAGCCAGAAGCCAGTAGGACGCGGGCCGAGTTTCGCTGTCAGCCTGACGCGGGGTCTTCTACCGGCTACTTACTACTGGCTACTGACTACTCACGCCCCGCGCAGGTAGAATCCCTGTGCCCGGCGCCGGCGCGCGCCGCCTCGGAGGGCCCTCATGAGTGCGATCGACATCGTCGTGTTCGTGGCCTTTGTCGCCATGGTGATCGGCGTCGGCCTCTATAAGAGCAAGGGGGAGGCGACGCACAGCGAGCACGGCGCGGCCAACTACTTCCTGGCCGGCCGCGGGCTCTCGTGGTGGCTCATCGGCTTCTCGCTGATCGCCGCCAACATCTCGACCGAGCAGTTCGTCGGCATGAGCGGCCAGGCGGCGAATTGGCTCGGCATCGCCATCGCGAGCTACGAGTGGATGGCGGCGATCACCCTCGTGGTGGTGGCGTTCGTGTTCCTGCCGACGTTCCTGCGCAGCGGCATCTACACGATGCCGGAGTTCCTCGAGTACCGGTTCAACGCCTTCGCGCGGACGATCATGGCGGTGAGCACGATGATCATCCTCGTGGGCGTGCCCACGGCGTCGGTCATCTACTCCGGCGCCAAGGTGATCAGCGTGTACTTCGCGGGGCTGACGCTCCTCGGGCTCGACCTCGGCAACATCGCCGTGGGCTGCTGGATCATCGGCATCCTGTCGGCGGTCTACGTCTTCGCGGGCGGCCTCAAGGCCTGCGCGTGGGCCGACCTGCTGCAGGGCACGGCCCTCATCGCGGGCGGCGCGGTGGTGATGGTGCTGGCGCTTCGGGCCCTTGGGTCCGCCGACCCGGCCGCGCTGGTCTCCACAGCGGTCACGCCGGGGCTGGACCCCGCCCAACTGGCCGACGCGGGCGCATGGGAACGCATCCGCCTGCTCAACGGAGGGGCGTTGCCCGCGGGCAAGCTGCACATGGTGCGGCCGGCGAGCGACGCGTCCATCCCGTGGACGGCGCTCATGGTTGGCCTCTGGATCCCGAATTTCTTCTACTGGGGCCTGAACCAGTACATCACGCAGCGCACGCTCGGTGCGCGGACGCTCAACGAGGGCCAGCGCGGCGTCGTCTTCGCCGCCTTCCTGAAGCTCATCATCCCCTTCATCGTCGTGTTCCCGGGGATCATGGCGTTCAACCTGTTCAACGCCGACATGCGCCAGCTCGGCGCCGACAGGAACCGGCCCGTGCTGGAGGCCTTTGGCAGGGGTGATGGCGGCGTCTACGCCTTCGACAGCCACTTCGCGGCCATCGAGCCGGCGACGGCCAGGGCCATGATCGCGGCCAACGCAACGACGCTTGGAGTGACGGCGGAGCCCGCCATCGAGCCCGACACGATGGCGGCGGCCAACGACCGCCTCGTCGCCCTGGCCGAGGCGTCGGGCCGGCAGGTGTCGTCGCGGCTGATCGGCTACGACTACGACGCGGCGTTCCCGCTGCTCCTGAAGCTCCTCCCGAAGAACGGCCTGCTCGGCTTCGTGCTGGTGGCGCTGTTCGGCGCGGTCGTCAGTTCGCTGGCCGCCATGCTGAACGCGGCGTCCACGATCGCGTCGATGGACATCTACCGCAAGATCCGGAAGGACGCGACGCAGTACGAGCTGGTGACGGCGGGCCGCGTCTTCATCGTGATCTTCGTGCTCATCGCGATCCTGATCGCGCCGCAGCTCGGGCGGCCGGAGTTCGGCGGGATCTTCACGTTCATCCAGGAGTTCCAGGGGTTCATCTCGCCTGGCATCCTGGCGATCTTCGTGTTCGGGCTGCTCGTGCACCGCGCGCCGCGCGTGTGCGGCACCGTCGGGCTGCTGCTGAACCCGGTGCTGTACGGGGCGCTGAAGGTGGCCGCGCCCCAGATCGCGTTCCTCGACCGCATGGCGATCTGTTTCGCGGCGGTGCTGGCCGTGCTCGGCGCCATCACGCTGTTGAAGCCGATGCCGAAGCCGGTCGATCTCCCCGTGAACGCGTCGATGGACATGCGGGTGGATCGGGGCACCAAGGTCTTCGGCGGTTTGGTCGTCGCGCTGACGCTGCTGCTGTACGTGGTCTTCTGGTAGGGACGGCTTCCGTCCCCGCCGGCGGGCGTACCTGGAGGATGAGAACATGCTCCGACGATCAACCACGCTCCTCGCGTGGGTGTGCGCGCTGACGGCCCTCGCCACCGCCGGTTGCGGCGGTGCGCCGTCGGCATCCGGCTCGCGCTACGAGGACCTCGTGGCGCTCTTCGGCAACTGGCGCGCGTTCCAGCGGCCCGCCCTCGCCGGCGGGGTGCCCGATTACACCGAAACGGCGATGTCCGCGCAGTACCGCGGCCTCGCGGGAATGCGCCGCCGCCTGGAGGCCATCGACACGCGCGGGTGGCCTGTCGGCCGGCGGGTGGACTGGCACCTCGTGCGGGCGGAGATGAACGGCCTGGATTTCGATCACCGCGTGCTGCGGCCGTGGGCGAACAACCCGGCGTTCTACGTCACGTTCTTTCCCTCGCAGAGTGATCAGCCCGCGCGCGAGGGCCCGCTGGCGTACGGCGCGGTTGAACTGTGGAGCTACAGCTTCCCGCTCTCCGCCGAGGGCGCCGCGAAGATCGACCACGGCGTCCGGATCATTCCGGCGCTGCTGCGGCAGGCGAGGGGCAACCTCGTCGGCAACGGGCGCGACCTGTGGACGTTCGGCGTCACGAGCCTCCGCGAACAGAGCGCGGACCTCCGGCAGTTCGCGGAACGGCTGGGCGGCGAGCACGGCGCGTTGAAGGCGCACGTCCTGGAGGCCAGGCGCGCGACGGACGAGTTCGCCGAGTGGGTCGAGGCCGCTCTGCCGCGCAAAACGGGGCCGTCAGGCGTGGGAGTCGGGCACTACGACTGGTATCTCAGACACGTGCACCTCGTGCCCTACACGTGGCGCGAGCAGCTCACGCTCGTCGAACGCGAACTCGGGCGGGCCCACACGTTCCTCGCGCTCGAGGAGCAGCGCAACCGCGACCTCCCGCCGCAGGAACCGATCGGGAGTACCGATGAGCATGCCGCCCGGTTCCCCGCCGCCGTGACGGAGTACATGGCCTTCCTGCGCGACCACGACATTCTGACCGTGCGCGGCTTCATGGAGCCTGCGCTGCGCGCGCGCATCGGGCGCTTCCGGCCGGGGCCGCGGGAGTTCTTCACGGAGGTCGACTACCGGGACCCGGTGGTCATGCGGACGCACGGCTACCACTGGTTCGACCTCGCGCGCATGAAGGCCGAGCCGCACGCCAGCCCCATCCGGCGGGTGCCGCTCCTCTACAACCTGTTCGACAGCCGCACCGAGGGCCTGGCCACCGGATGGGAAGAGATGATGCTGCAGGCCGGGATGTTCGACGCGCGGCCGCGCTCGCGCGAGCTGATCTACGTGCTGCTCGGGCAGCGGGCCGCGCGCGCCATCGGCGACCTGCGGATGCACGCCAACCAGTTCACGCTGGAGCAGGCCGCCGCGTTCGCCTCCGCCAACACTCCGAGAGGCTGGCTCCGCCTCGACGGCACCACGGTGCGCGGCGAGCAGCACCTGTACCTCCAGCAGCCCTCGTACGGCACGAGCTATCTCATCGGTAAGATGCAAATCGAGCAGTTGATGGGCGTCCGCCGGCGCCAACTCGGTGACGGGTTCACCATCCGCCGTTTCATGGACGAACTCGACGCGTGCGGGCTCATTCCGATGTCCCTGCTCGCATGGGAGCTGACGGGCGAGCAGCCAGCGTTCCTGAGTGAGCCGGGGATCGGAGAGCGCTGACCCCTCGTCATCGACTCACGGCCGCCGGTTCTCCCCGGGCCAGCCTGCCGCGGTCGGCCCGGGGCGCGTCGGCGCCGGGGCACTGGGCGGCGGCCGCCGCCCTTCTGGGCGGGCTTACCACAACTCGGGACAGGCGTCCCCAGTTCGAAGCAACGGTGAGCTGAACTCCTGCTATCATCGGACCATGACCGAGAAGCGCGTGGGCCGGCGAGGGTGTGACGCGCACGACCCGGCGGCCCTGCAGCACACGCTGGCTGCCGTCCGAGGAACCGGCGCGCTTGTGCCCCGCGGCGTGTACCGCTTCCGTACCTTCGAGGAGGCCGACACGTGGATGATCCGCATGATGGCGCGTACTCACGTGAGCCGCAACTCGAAGACCTCGCCCGGCTCGGCCGCGCACTGAACACCCACCGGGTCCGCTACGTGCTGATTGGCGGCTTCGCCGTGATTGCGCACGGCGGTGCGCGCACCACCAAGGACGTCGATCTCCTCATCGACCCGTCCCCGGACAACGTCGCCAAGATCCGGGAAGCCCTTCAGATCCTCGAAGACAAGGCGGTCAACGATGTCGCGGACGGTGATGTCGCCCGCTACTCAGTGGTTCGAGTCGCCGACGAGATCGTGGTCGACCTGATGGCGGCTGCCTGCGGCGTGGACTACGCAGAGGCGAGTCATGATGCGGTCACGGTGGTCTTCAGCGGTGTGGAGATGCTTGTGGCGAGCCCCCGGACGCTGATCCGGACGAAGAACACCGTCCGGCCCTCCGACGCCGCCGACTGCCAGTTCCTGCAGATCCTCATCGACGAGTCCTCTCGGTAGGCTGCGTGCGCGACGGCCGCCTCCCTGCCTCGCCTCAGCACTTCAACTGCTGCTGACCGGTCGCGCGGCCGCCGACAGGGTGCCTGTAACCAATCTCCCCGTACGGGTACTCTAAGGACATGGACTTGGAACAGGCCGTGGGCGATCTGACGCTCCGCCTGCTGCGGTACTGCACGGCACGAGTAGGCAATGTTGGGCTGGCTGAGGACGTCGCCCACGACGCGCTCGTTGCCCTGGTGCAACGCTGGCGGCGCCTTGGCCCACCCGAATCCGTTGAGGCTTTCGTGTTCGCGATTGCGCGGAGGCGAGCCACCAGAGTGGTCTTGCGACAGCGACTACTGGTCCCTATCGGTTATCTGGCTGGGCAACACGACGGCCGCCGAGACCCGGAACGCCTGACGATCGGAAGGAGCGAATGCGATGCTACGCTCGCCGCGATCGCCCGATTGCCATCCCGGGACCGCGAGGCCCTCCTGTTGGTGGCAGTAGCCGGACTCGATACGGCGGCTGCCTCCAAGTCCCTCGGAATCTCGCCGGCTGCTTTCAAGGTTCGAACGCACAGGGCTCGCCGCCGATTGGCGGCGCTAATGGAGTGAGGACATGCTGCATCCCGAGGACGAGTTCGACGGACGGGTTCGCGACTGGCTCGAGCCCGACCTGGCAACCGTAGAACGCGTGAAGGCGCGGGTTCTCTCGACCCCGCCCGAGGGTCGGCGTTTCGCTCGGAGAGCGGCTCTCTTGGGGCTGGCCGGCCTGCTCGTCGGCGTCGGAGGATTCTGGCTCTGGCGCTCGACCGCGCCTGTCGCGAGTGCATACACCGCGACCTTCGAGGGCGACGTCCTCGTGGTTCGGGCGCCAGACGGAAGGTGCTGGATTTCGAGTGCGCCGAGCTCCGATCTTCCACCTGCGGGCGCCTGGCGGATCATCTATCAAGGAGAACGATGATGACGCGCATGACTCTCGCTCTGCTTCTCGCAACGGCATGTGGACTTGGCTTTCCATCGGACGTGTCGGCGCAGGCCTTCCTCGACGCACGATTCACGATCTCATTCGGCTCGACCTCGCCAGCCGTCCTGTTCAGTCGGGTGGCGAGGCTGAAGATGGTTGGCCTTGAGGCCGCGGTCGATCCGTCGTTGCAGCGGTCAATCACCATTACGCTCGAGGACGTCACCGTGCGGACGTTTCTCAATGCCGCGTGTGACAGCATTGGTTGCCGGTGGCGTGTTGAGGGACACACGCTGGTGGTGGAGGCGCTGCCGCCGGACCCGTCGCGAGGGGGGTCCTGGATTCCACCGACGGGGGCTGCGATGCCAGAGGGTTCGCAGTTCGTGAACACCCCGGTCGGAACAATGCTCGACGTTATCGGTCGGGTGGTCGGTGAGGGTGGCAGCTACGAGGTGGACGCCGTCAGCGCAAACCAGTTGGTAACGGTCGACGTCAGTAGCCAAGACGCGTTGCGGGCCATCGCGACCGTGGTCAGAGCCGCCGGTCTCAAACCCGGGACGCCCTATACGGTTACCGTTCGGCGCCGGGGCCAGAAGCCGACGATCATCAATACAGTGCTGCCGAAGGTACCCGATACCGAGGAACTCCGGTAGCTCCTTGCCACCTGGCGTCAGTCGTGACCTCTTCCCAGTCTGCGACGATCTGGCCAGGCCGGAGCGCGCACGGCGGCATGGCCTGTCTCGGCATCTGTGAGATACTCGGGCCAATAATCAGACGAGGTCCGCGTATGCGCATCCGACGCGCCGTGTTGATCGCCGTGCTCGCCGCAGGAACAGGCGGTGCGGTCCTTCACGGCCAGGAACAGCTACCGTCGTTCAGCCCGGCGCTCTACCAGGCCCTGAGCTACCGCGTGATTGGCCCGCACCGGGCGAGCCGGACGGTCGGCGCCGCCGGCATTCCGACGCAGCCCGGCGTCTTCTTCATCGGCGTCAACAACGGCGGCGTCTGGAAGACCGACGACTACGGCCGGACCTGGACGCCCATCTTCGACGAGGCGCCCACCGGATCCGTGGGCGACATCGCGGTGTCGCCATCACACCCGGACGTGATCTACGTCGGCAGCGGCGAGGGCCTGCACCGGCCGGACCTCGGCGTGGGCGACGGCATCTTCAAGTCGACCGACGGCGGGAAGACATGGGTGCACGTCGGGCTCGCCGACATTCAGCAGGTCGGGCGGCTCGTGATTCACCCCACGGACCCCGACATCGTGTTCGTTGCGGGCATGGGGCATCCGTACGGCCCCAACGAGGAGCGCGGCGTCTTCCGGACGACCAACGGCGGCCAATCGTGGGACAAGGTCCTCTACGTCAATCACAACACCGGCGCTTCGCAGGTCGAGATCAATCCGCCGACCCCCGCACGGTGTACGCGGCGCTGTGGGAGCACCGGGAGGGCCCGTGGGAGAACGGGAGCTTCTCCGGGCCGAACACGGGCCTGTACAAGTCGGCCGATGGGGGAGCGACGTGGCGGCGCCTGACTGAAGGACTGCCGAGAGCCGACGGCGGCAGTCAGTACATCTTCGCCGTCGCCCCCAGCAACCCGAAACGCCTCTACACCCTCGTCGGCGGCCGGTCGACCGCGGGCGTGTTCCGCTCGGAGGACGGCGGCGAGACCTGGGCTCGGGTGAGCGACGACCGCCGCCTCGGTGTCGACGTCAAGGTGCACCCCAGGAACCCCGACATCGTGTTCGCGGCCGGCACCTGCGAGTACCGCTCGGACGACGGCGGCCGGACGTGGACGGCCATCAAAGGCGCGCCGGGCGGCGACGATCCCCAGCGGCTCTGGATCAACCCGCTCCAGCCGGACATCATGCTGCTCACCGCCGACCAGGGCGCCACGATCACCGTCACCGGCGGCCGCACGTGGAGCTCTTGGTACAACCAGCCCACAGCCCAGCTCTACCACGTGACCGCCGACAACCAGTTCCCCTACTGGGTGTACGGGGGGCAGCAGGAGAGCGGCGCCATCGGGATCGCCAGCCGGGGCAACGGCGGGCAGATCTCGTTTCGCGACTGGATCGGCGTCGGCGCCGACGAATACGCCTACATCGCACCCGACCCGCTCGACCCCGACATCGTCTACGGCGGCCGCGTGCAGCGCTTCAACCGGAGGACCGGGCAGTCGCAGAACGTGGCACCGGAAGCCTTGCGCTCCGGCAAGTACCGGATTCTCCGCACGATGCCGCTGCTCTTCCACCCGGCCGAACCCCGCACGCTGCTGTTCGCGACCAATGTCCTGTGGAAGACGACAACGGGCGGCGATCGGTGGGAGATCATCAGCCCCGATCTCTCGCGCGAGCGCCCGGCGGTTCCGGAGAGCATCGGCGACTTCAGGACGCCGGACCTCGAGACCATGGCACGGCGGGGGGTGATCTATGCCGTCGGCCCGTCGCCGAAGGACGTGAACCTGATCTGGGCCGGCACCGACGACGGGCTGATTCACGCGACGCGCGACGGCGGGAAGACCTGGACCGACATCACCCCGCCGGCGCTGCGGGCGTGGGACAAGGTCTCGCAACTCGTGGCCGGCCATTTCGACACGAAGACGGCGTACGCGGCCGTGAACGCCATCCGCCGGGATGACATGCGCCCGCACATCTATCGGACGCACGACGGTGGCGCCACGTGGACGCGCGTGGTGAACGGGCTGCCCGACATGGGCCCGGTCAACGTCGTCCGCGAAGACCCGAAGCAGCCCGGCCTGCTCTTCGCCGGCACCGAGCGCGCCGTCTACGTGTCCATCGACGATGGCGAACGGTGGCTGCCGCTGCGGCAGAACATGCCGGCCACGTCCGTCCGCGATCTCGTGGTCCACGAGGACGACCTGGTGGTGGGCACGCACGGCCGGTCGATCTGGATCCTCGACAACATCGCGCCGCTGCGTGAACTGGCGCAGGCCGCCCGGGCGGAGCGGGCGCACCTCTTCGGCCCGCCTGTCGCGACCCGCGTGCGCTGGAACATGTTCTCCGACACGCCGCTTCCGCCCGAGGAACCGGCGGGCGCGAACCCGCCGGACGGCGCGATTCTCGACTACTCCCTCGCCCGGCAGGCGGGAGAGGTCGTGATCGAAGTCCTGGATGGCGCGGGAGGGACGGTTCGCCGCTTCTCGAGCCGCGACGCCGACGAGGCAATCGATCCGGGCAGGCTCCCCTACCCCACCTACTGGTTCCGGCCGCCGCAGCGCATCGCCACGACGGCGGGCCACCATCGCATCGTCTGGGACCTGCGCTACCCGCCGCCGCCGGGCACGGTGCGCTCGTTCTCGATCGCCGCCATCTACCGCAACACGCCGAGCGGGCCGGTCGGGCCCTACGTGCACCCGGGGAAGTATCGTGTGCGGCTCACCGTGGACGGCGCATCGTCGGAGCGGACCCTCGACGTGCGCCTGGACCCGCGGGGGTCCATCGCCGAGGCCGGCCTGCAGGCGCAGACGGACCTGTCGATGGCCTGCTACCGCGGCCACATCCGGCTCCAGGAGATCCGCGACGCAGTCGACGCCGCGCTGAAGGCGGGCGACGTGGACGCCGCCCGCAAGTCGGCGCTCCAGATGCTCAGGGGTGAGGGCCGGCCGGGTGACCCCGACATCATGTATGGCAGCATCTACGCCGCGCCGGACGTCAAGGAGACCGTCGTCGGGTTGCAGGAGAAGTTCCTGCACATGCTCAACCTGCTGCAGGCTGCCGACGCGAGACCGACCACTCAGGCGCGGGAGGCCGTGGCTGCCCTGCAGAAGACGCTCGCCGCCCTCGAGGCGCGCTGGACAGTTCTCCAATGACGCTGCGGGTGGCCGGGGCGCTTCCCATCTGCCCGCAGGGAGGACAGGCGAAGGTCACCCGAGGACAGATGGGAACGGCCCGGACAGGACCCGCAGCGTCGATCAGCGCGGCCACCCCGTCTGCGGCAGGCCTGGCGTCACGCGCAGCGCGTTCTGGTAGTAGATCTTCTTCAGCACCGCGTCCGGCAGGTCCATGCCGTAGAGCTTCCAGAACGCGTGATAGTCGCGGTAGTAGTCGAAGTACTCGTCGGCGGTTTCGAACACCCGCCAATAGTACGGGAACTCGCTGAACTGGTAAGAGTCCTTGCCGAACAGGATGCGGTCCTGGTACTTGATGAAGAACTCGCGCGCCGCTCTCGGCTGGCGGCCGAAATCGTAGAGCACCGCGCCGACCTCCAGCACGAGGTTCGGCCGCTCGGCCAGCTGCTTTGCGGCCCGCGCGAGATCGTTCCCGTACCAGTTGAAGTGCGCGCCGATGTAGCGCGTCTTCGGGTTCGCGGCGTACATCCGGTCGCGCTCGCCGACCAGTTCCTCGAACGTCGGCTCGCCGGGCTGGAAGTGCCGCCGGTCGCGGAAGAGGGCGAGTTCGAGCCAGCGCTCGTTCTGGTAGTCGAGCGGCGAGAAGAACTCCTGCGGCTCGGCCGTGTGGATGATGACCGGGATGTTCAGCCGGGCGCACAGGTCCCAGATCGGCTTCAGCACGGGGTCGTCGACCTTCAGGCGGGACCCGTCGGCCTTCTTCGCGAACATGCCGAGGTCCTTGGCGATCTTCAGGCCGATCGCGCCGTTGCGGAGGGACTGCTCCAGGTCGGCGACGGCGTTCTCGGCCCACCCCGGCCCGCCCGCGCCGCTCCACGCGACGTTGGCGAACACGCGAAAGCGATCGGGGTGCGCGCTCGCCCGGATGAAATCGACCCTCTGCTTCACCGAGTCCGGATTGCTGCCGCCGCTGAGATTCACCAGCACCCGCAGGTTGAGCTGATCCATCTCCGAGATCAGCTGGTCCATGTTCGACGCGTTCACCGTCGTGTGGTTGTGGCTGTCGATGACAGGGAACTTCGCCTTCGGCACCGGGTGCGCCGGCACGACCAGCGTCGTCCGCGGCCGGTAGTCGACGATGCTCGGCGGCGGGAACTCGGGGGCCGAACAGCGGCCCGGGCGGACTTCCGTCGTGCCGGGCGGACAGGGTTCGCCGGGCTGCACCTGCACGCCGCCCCTCCCGCCGCCGCGCCCGCCCTGTGGCGGCTGCGGGGCTCCGCCCTGCGCCACGAGGATCGCTCCGGCGCCCACCGCACCCGCCAGCACCAGCACCGTTGCCTTCGCGCGACCTGTCACGACGCCCTCCACAAGGGACGGCCGCGGCCGGTCCCGACGAACGGGCCTTCCGCGGCTTTCTACTGAATTCGGCTGCCCGACCACCAGCCTACCATGCCCGGGTGTCAAACCTGGGATAACATCCCGGCATTCCACCGCCGGGAGGCCGCATGACGCCAATTCGCCCGCTCCGCACGCTGACCGCCGCCGTGGCCACTCTCGTCCTCACCGCCGCCGTCCCAGCCGGGCCGGCGTTTGCCCAGGCGGCGAAGAAGCCCTCGAAGACCGCGGCGGCCGCGCCCGCCCCCTATTTCCCCGATCGCTTCGACTGGCAGAAGCGAAGCCCGGCGGACGCCGGCATGGACCAGGCCCGCGTCGACGAGGCCGTCCAGTTCGCCGTCGCCAACGAGAATCCGGCAACCAAGGACCTGGCGATCGACATAGCCACGACCTTCGGCGCGCGCGAGCCGTTCGACACGCCGATCGGACCGACGAAGGAACGCGGCGCGGCGAACGGGCTCATCGTGCGCCAGGGCTACATCGTCGCCGAGTGGGGCGACACGTCCCGCGTCGACATGACGTTCAGCGTGACGAAGACGTTCCTCTCGACCGTCGTCGGCCTCGCGTGGCAGAAGGGCCTCATCCGCAGCGTCAACGACCTGGCGCGAGACTACATGCCGGAGCCGGGCTACTTCGAGGGCCACAACGCCACGATCACCTGGGACCACCTGCTGCGCCAGACCAGCGACTGGCAGGGTACGCTGTGGGGCAAACCGGACTGGGCCGATCGTCCGGAGGGCGCGACGCCGGCCGACTGGCCGAAGCGCAGGCTCTCCCAGCCTGGCACGCGCTACAAGTACAACGACACGCGCGTGAACCTCCTCGCGCTGCTGGCGCTTCACGTGTGGCGGCGGCCGCTCCCGTCGGTGCTCCGTGAGGACGTCATGGAACCCATCGGCGCCTCCACGACATGGCGGTGGCACGGCTACGAGAACTCGTGGATCGAACTGGACGGCCAGCGCATCCAGTCCGTGTCGGGCGGCGGCCATTTCGGCGGCGGGATGTTCATTCACGCACGCGACATGGCGCGGTTCGGCTACCTGTTTCTTCGCAACGGCCGGTGGAGGGACAGGCAAATCGTGTCGCCGGAGTGGATCGCCATGGCGCGCACCGGCGGCCCGGCAAATCCCCAGTACCGGTTTCATGAACTGGTACCTCAATCCGGGGCGGAAGCCGATGCCGGCGGTCCCCGAATCGAGTGTCATGTTCGTGGGCAACGGCCAGAACATCATCTACATCGACTGGGAGAACGACCTGGTCGTCGTCACGCGATGGATTCGAGGCGGCCCGGCCCTGAACGACTTCCTGGGGAAGGTACTCGCGGCCATCACCAAGCGGTGAGAGATGCCGACTCCGCCTGTGATGAGCGAAGGAGGTGACAGGTCCTTCTTCCGCCCGCCCTGAGATGGAGATGGGACCTGTCACCTCTTTCGAGCCCCGAGCCCCGAGTCCCGAGCCCCGAAATGGGACCTGTCACCGTCTTCAGACGACGCGGGCGACGACGATGGTGACGTCGTCGTGCTGCGGGGCGCGGCCGCAGAACGCCTCGAGTTCCGCGTTGATCAGGCGCTGAAGGTCATCCGCGCCGAGGTGGCGGTTCCCCACCAGCAGGCCGGCCAGCCTGGCGTCGCCGAACTCCTCGCCAGCCTCGTTGAGGGCCTCCGTGAGACCGTCGGTGAAGGCCAGCAGCAGGTCTCCGGGCGCGAGCGCCTCCCGGCCTTCGCCGTAGGCCGCGCCCGCGTCGAAGCCGAGGGCCATCCCCGTGGGGCGCAGGCGGGAGACGACAGAGGTCCCGGCCCTCAGGAGGAACGGCGGGTTGTGCCCGGCGTTGACGTAGCTGAGCGTCCGGGCGGCGGAATCGTAGACGCCATAGAAGAAAGTGGCGAATTTGCTCGAGTCCGTCGCTTCGACGAGCGATTCGTTGACCTGCGTGACGAGCTGCGAGGGTTCTCCAGCCATCTGCCTCGCCCGGCTCCGGAGGAACGCCTGCAGGCTGGCCATGAGGAGCGCCGCCGACACGCCCTTGCCGGAGATGTCGCCCAGGGCGAGGCCGAGCCGGCCGGCGCCGAGGTCGAGGAAATCGAAGTAGTCGCCGCCCACTTCGCGGGCCATGCGGCACGCGCCGTCGTAGTCGAGCCCCGCAATCGCGGGACGCTTCTGCGGCAGGAGGCCCGCCTGCACGTCCCGGGCGATGTCGAGTTCGCGCTTCAGCGCTTCCTGCTCCGCGACCCGTCCGATGAGCTTCGTGTAGTCGAGGGCGACGGCGGCCTGCTGCGCGGCGGCGCGGACCAGTTCGCGGTCCTCGACCGAATACGCCTCCTCCGAGAGCCGGTCTCCGAGGATCAGCCACCCGAGCCTGGACCCTCGCGCCGTGAGCGCCGCCGCGACGCTCGCCCTGTCGATCCCGGCCCTGGCGAGTGCCTCGCGACGCTGGGTCGGGCGATGGCCGCTCGTCAGGTCATGGGCGATTCGCCGGAGACTCGATCGATGAGTCGAGGTCGGCCACCACGGCCGCGCCCGTGTCCCCGAACCAGCGCTCCAGCAGCTCCGCGGGATCGGCACCCTGCCCGTCGGGAGAAGCGCCCGCCGCGTTCGCGATGCCTGTCTCGGGGTCAAGGACCACGCGGGCGGCGCAGGCCATGCCGGATGGCGAGGCGCCCATGCCTGTTGCCGCGGTGGCTGCGCTCCGGATCGCGACGCGCTCGGCCAGGTACACCTCGGCGTATTCCGCGTGCAGCGCCTGAGCGATCGATTCCGCGAGGGCCGCCGCGACCCGGTTCGGATCGGCGGCCGCATCGTCGAGGGCCTCGCCGAGGTTCGCCAGCACTTGCTGAGCGTTGTAGGGCTCTCTGAAGAAGCGGCGGTCGAGTGCCAACTTGACGCGCCGGTTCACCTGGCCCAGGCCCAGCACCACGCCGGCCGCCGCCACGGCGTTGGTCGTGGCCATGCCGCCCGCGCCAGCCTCCGGAAAGGCGCGCACGATGAGCGGCCCGATGCCGAGGTAGAGCGCGAGGAAGACCGCGAGGCCTTCGGCCACGAGGAAGCCGCGAGACACCAGGGCGTACTGCAGGCCGCGGCGGATGGCCACCGACACGCCCAGGACGCGGTGCCGCACGACCACGTAGATGAACGAGAGCGGGAAGATCGGCAGCGTGACCATCACGATGGGCGTCATCCACACGGCGGGAGTGGCCGCGCCCGCGATGACGATGTAGAGGACAATTGCCATCACGGGCAGCAATCCCGCCGCCGCTCCTGCGATCACAATACCCATCCGCCGCCGTTCGTCGGGGGTCGGCGCGGCGAAGGCCCGCCATACGCCTGAGCCCAGCCCGAGCAGCAGCATCCCGACGTACAGGACCGTGAGGCTCGTCTCGGCACCGGGAAACGAAAGCGCGGACGCGACGCGTTCGGCGGCGACGAGCGACGTACCGGCCGCCAGGCTGATCGTCACGGAGAGCGCAGCGAGGCAGAGGACCGGCAGGAGGAGCGCGTGCTTCAACCACGGCAGACGGCGATCAATCGGGCCGGGCGACGGGAACACCAGAAAGAAGCGCATGAACGCGTAGGCGAACAGCGTGGCGAGCCCGGTGTGCACGACCGCCGCGAGTTCGCGGAAACCTGGCGGCAGGGTCCAGAAGTACACGCCGAACAGGGCCGAGAAGCACAGGAACAGAAGGCCCGCCAGGAACGCATGCCCGTCGTCCGGCCGCAGGAAGCCGATGAGCAGGGCGGTGGCCACCGCCAGCAGCGGCAGCAGGAGGTTCAGGGCGATGCGGGTGACCATCGTGATGGGCCCGGGACGCTGCCGGGCCAGGAGAGGCAGCCGGACCTCCCGCTCGGCGTTACCGGCCTTCCGGAGGACGAGCATCGCCCCGCCGCCCTCCCGCGGGAGGCTCTTCATCGTCTCCCCGACGAGGTTGAGACCCGTCACCGAGACGCGCGAGCCGTCGGGGCGTTCGAAGGCAACGACGGCGTCGTCCACTTTCAGGCCGATGCGCGCGGCGGCGGTCGGATGGCCGTCGAGATCCTCAGCCGGCACGGCGATGACCACCATCCGACCGTTCCGCAGGTCCACGCGGCCGAAACTCGCAGCTTCCGGCACGGATCGCATGGCTTGAACGAAATCGGCAGCGCGGTACGCGAGCACGCACGCGCTCAACAGGAGCAGGATGAGAAGGCGCTTGGTCATGCAGACTCCACAGGACCGGTTTCACAACCTGCGCGCGGCGGCCTGAACCGACCTCGAGCACGGGCTGTGAACCCGCCTCTTCAGAGTTGACGAACAAGCGGCGGCGGCCGTTCCGGATTCTACCGCCGAAATGCTCCCTTCCCTTGCGCGGCCGCCCGTTCCATGACTAGAATCCCGCAGTCTCATGGCGCCGCCGAGCCGCCACCCGCCCCCGGGACCAGACGTTTCGACCCGTCCACGTTGAGGCAGTCCTCTGTGTCCGTCATCCCCGAAGGAGGCCCCGCATGGCGCAAAGCCTGACCCACGACGTCCTGATCCTGGGCGCCGGGCTGGCGGGATTACGCGCGGCCGTCGAACTCTCCCACCGGACCGAAGGCCACATCGACATCGGGATCGTGTCCAAGGTCCAGTTGATGCGCGCCCACTCGGTGTGCGCGGAGGGTGGCACCGCCGCCGTCCTTCGCGAAGACGAGGGCGACAGCATCGCGCTGCACGCCTGGGACAGCGTGAAGGGCTCGGACTTCCTGGCCGACCAGGACGTCGTCTGGCGCTTCTGCAAGGCGATGCCCCGGGAGATCCGGCTGCTGGACCACTGGGGCATCCCGTGGACCCGCGACGCGCAGGGCCGCATCAGCCAGCGCCCGTTCGGCGGGCATTCGTACCCGCGCGCGACGCTGGCGGCCGACAAGACCGGCTTCTTCGAGATGCAGACGCTGTACGACCAGCTGCTGCGCTATCAGTGCTTCAAGCGCTACGACGAACTGTTCATCACCGACATCGTCATCGAGGAGGGACGGTTCGTGGCGCTCGTCGGCATTCATGCGCCGAGCGGAGAGACCGTGATCCTGCAGGCGAAGGCGCTGCTCATCGCGTCGGGCGGCGGGGGCACGCTGTACGGCTTCACGACGTACTCGGAGACCGTGACGGGCGACGGCATGGCCATGGCCTATCGCGCCGGGCTGCCGCTCGAGGACATGGAGTTCCTGCAGTTCCACCCGACCGGCCTCGTGCCGTCGGGCATCCTGATGACGGAAGGCTGCCGCGGCGAGGGCGGCTACCTGAAGAACAACAGGGGCGAGCGGTTCATGGAGCGGTACGCCCCCAGCAAGATGGAGCTGGCGCCCCGCGACATGGTGTCCCGGGCGGAGATGACGGAGATCCTCGAGGGCCGGGGCTTTCCGGGCCCCGAAGGCAAGGACTACCTGCACCTCGACCTGACGCACCTGGGCGCGGACGTCATCAACACGCGCCTCCCGCTCATCCGCGAGGTTTGCATCAAGTTCGTCGACATCGACCCCATCGAGAAGCCCATCCCGATCCGGCCGGTGGCGCACTACTCGATGGGCGGGATCGAGACCGACATCAACGGCCTGACGCGGGCGAAGAACATCTGGGCGGCGGGAGAAGCGGCCTGCGTGTCGCTGCACGGCGCCAACCGGCTGGGGTCGAACTCGACGGCGGAGTGCCTGGTCTGGGGCGGAATCACCGGCGAGGAGATCGCGCGCGCGCTGCCTTCGCTGCCGAAGCCAGCCCGCCTCTCGGAGCAGAGCTGGCTGGCGCAGCAGGCGCGGCTGAAGGCGATCACGGGCCGCCAGGGGAGCGAGAACCTCTACGTCCTGCGGCGCGAGCTGCGCACGCTGATGGACAGCTACGTCGGCGTCTTCCGGAAGGGCGAGGACCTGGCGAAGGCCCTGGCCGAGATCCGTGCGATACGCGCGCGGGCGGCCCACGCTCCGATCGCCGACAAGAGCGCCGCGTACAACTCGAACCTCTTCCACGCGCTCGAGCTCGACAACCTGCTCGACCTGGCCGAGGTGACCGTCATGGGGGCCCTGACCCGCGAGGAGTCGCGCGGGGCCCACGCCCGGCGCGATTTCGCGGTTCGCGACGACGAGAAGTGGCTGAAACACACGCTGGCGTGGCACACGCCGGGCGGCCAGCCGAAACTCGACTACAAGCCGGTGACCATCGACACGTGGAAACCGGTTGAGCGCAAGTACTGAGGGTGGAGGATCCGATGCTCGACAACAAAGGTCATCCGAACAGGCTTGGCATCTGGGGCTGGCTTGGCGGCGGCAAGTGGGGTTTCGAGCGGTATCTGTACACCCTGCACCGCCTGACGGGCCTCGGCCTGCTGCTCTACTTCCTGTTGCACATCTTCGTGACCTCGGCTCGAGCCTTCGGGGCGGAGGCCTGGGCCTCGTCGATGGGCGCCGTCAGCGGCCCGCCCGGAACCGCCCGGGGCCTGTTCTTCACCGTCGGCGAGTTCCTGGTGTTCTGCGCGTTCGCGTTCCACGCGGCGAACGGCGTGCGCCTGGTGCTGGTCGAACTCGGCTGGGCGATCGGCAATCCGATCGAGCCCGTCTATCCGTACCGCACCTCGGTGCACGAGCAGCGCCCCCTCGCGCTCGGCATCATGGTGGTGGCCGGCCTCCTCGTGCTGGCCGGCGGCCTCGACTTCTTCATCCTGCACTGAGGAGCGGACCATGCGCGATCAACGACTCTGGACGTGGCACGTGCTGGCCGGCCTGGTCATCCTCGTGTTCCTCGGGCTTCACATGGCCATCATGCACCTCGATGTGCTCGTCGGCATCTTCAACCCCGCGGATCCGCACCCCATCGCGTGGGCGAACGTCGTGGCGCGGGCGAAGATGGGGTTCTTCACGGTGAGCTACATCGTGCTGCTCGGCGCGGCGCTGTTTCACGGGCTCTACGGCCTGCGCAACATCCTGTTCGAGCTCGGGCCGGCGCGGGGCGTGAAGAGCGCCCTGAACGTCGCGCTGACCGCAGGCGGCGTCGGGTTGTTCGTCTTCGGCGCGTGGGCCGCGTGGACGGCCGGCGCTCTGGCACGGACGCTGTAGGCGGGCGGAGGAGCGACCATGACGCCACCAGCCAATGTGACCTTCAGGATTCGCCGGTACGACCCGGCCAGCCAGCAGCCTCCTGCGTGGGAAGACATCACCATCCCGTACACGCACGGCATGACCGTGCTCGACGGCCTGCGGGTGATCAAGGAAACCAGTTCCGCGACCCTCGCCTGGCGCTCGTCCTGCCGCATGGGGGTGTGCGGGTCCTGCGGCATGTTCATCAACGGGCACCCGCGGCTCGCGTGCAACACGCAGATCACCGAACTGGGCACCTCGCTGGTGACCGTGGCACCGCTGCCGAATTTCGCGATCATCCGGGATCTCGTGCCCGACCTGCGGCCGCTGTTCGAGAAGCACGCCGCCCTGATGCCGCACATCATCCGCGACGACGTGCAGGAGATGTACGAGCCCACCGGGGAATACTTCCAGACGCCCCACGAGCTCGAGCAGTTCCTCCAGTTCTCGTACTGCATCAAGTGCGGGTGCTGCGGGGCCGCCTGCCCGACGGTCGCCACCGACCCCGGTACTCGGGACCGATGGCGCTCACCCAGTCGCACCGCTACAACGCGGACAGCCGGGACGGGGGCTTCGGCGCCCGCAAGCAGGTGCTGGCCACCGAGAAGGGGCCGTGGAAGTGCCACTACGCGGGCGAGTGCTCCCAGGCCTGCCCCAAGGGCGTCGACCCGGCCCGCGCGATCCAGCTGATGAAGCGCCAGCTCGTCTTCGACTACCTCAGGCTCTACAAGCAGCCCTGCCCGTCGAAGGTCGTGCCGAAGCCGACGGAGTTGAAGCGGCGTGCGGACGTGCCGGAGGCGCCGGCGCCGACACTATAGGGGCTGGGGACTGGGCGCTAGGCGCTAGTCTGCCAGCGCCCGGATCCCAGGATCGGGATTCGGGATTCGGGATTCGGGATTCGGGATTCGGGATTCGGGATTCGCTCAGAAACATAAACGCCCGGGCGGCCGTTTCGGCCGGCCCGGGCGTTGTCGTGTCAAGCGGACGGCGCTCTTCCCTCTCGCCTCCCGCCTGTTCCCTCTCGCCTCCCGCCTGTTCCCTCTCGCCTGTCCTGTGTCCCTACTTCGTCGCCAGCACCTCGTCGGCGGTCTTCTTCACCGCCTCGACCGATTTCGCGAAGGCGGCCTTCTCGGCGTCGTTGAGGTCGATCTCGATGATCTTCTCGACGCCGTTCCGGCCGAGCACGACCGGGACGCCGACAAAGAGGCCCTTTACCCCATACTCGCCTTCGAGGAGCACGCACGAGGCGATGATCTTCTTCGTGTCGTAGACAATCGCTTCGACCATCTCGATGGCGGCAATCGCCGGCGACCAGAACGCCGACACGCCGATGAGGCCCACGATCTCGCCGCCGGCCTTGCGCGTCCTGGCCTCGATGGCCGCCAGGGTCTTCTCGTCGACGAACTTCTCGACGGGCATCCCCGCGATGCGGCAGCAGCTGCGGATCGGCACCATATCGTCGCCGTGGCCGCCGAGCACCATGGCCTCGATGTTCTCCACCGACACGCCGGCCGCCTGGGCCACGAAGTACCGGTACCGTGCCGAGTCGAGGGCGCCGGCCATGCCCATCAGCTTGTGCTTGGGCGGATTCAGTTTCTGAAAGAGGCGGAACACGATCGCGTCCAGAGGGTTCGCGATCGAGATGACGATGGCATCGGGGCAGTGCTGCTTGATGGCCGCCGCCACCGTGTCGGTGATCTGCAGGTTCGTGGCCAGCAGCTCTTCACGGCTCGGATAGGTGCCGTCCGGCCGCACGGTGCGCGGCACGCCGGCGGTGTTCACCACCAGGTCGGCGCCCGCGATGACGTCGTAGTCCTTGCCCGCTACGTACTTGACGTCGCTGCCGATGATGGGTGTGCCCTCGGCGATGTCCAGGCACTTGCCCTTGGCCACGTCCGGGCCCTTGACATCCACGAGCGCCACCGTGCCCGCGAGCTTGCGCTGGAACAACTCCTGCGCGAGCACCCCGCCGATGTTCCCGCCGCCGATGAGTGCGATCTTCTTCAGCATTCGATGAGTCCTCCCCTGCTCGGGGCCCGATGGGCCGCCGGTCCACCAGATGAACGATACGCGTTGCCGGCTAATGATACTCGCGGACGAGTCAAGCGAGCCGCCGTCCTCCTATTTCATCCGGCAGGTCCGCCTGACGTGACCGACCACGTCCTCCAGCTCCACGCTGTCGGCGGTCAACGCCACGACTTCGTACCGGTTCCCGACCCGCATGCCAAGCGTGGCCAGCACGAGCTCGCCTCCCGCGCTGAGGATCGCCGTGCGCACGATCGCCTCGCCCTCCCCGGATTCCGCCATCCCCTGGAGCCCGATGTCCGGCTCGGGATCGACCGCCGGCTCTGCGGACGCCTGGGCGTCCGCCGCCGGCCCAGGCTGTGACCCTGCCGGCGCGCGCCGCGCCGACGGCCGCAAGTCGCCGCCGAACCGGAACGGGTCGCGGCCCATGGCCGCCGGCAGGTTCCGGCGCGCGTGCGCCTCGAGGCGCTCGGCGGCGGCCAGCAGCGACAATCGAGCCTCCCCGACGGCCTCGTCGGCCGCCACCTGGGGCGGTGCGGCCGGCGCCGTCACCGCCGTCCGGCCGCCGGCGGCCGCGGCGGCCCACACGGCGAGCAGATTGATCCCGACGACCAGCAGCGCTGCGCGTGAAGCATTCATGGCGGCCCCCGTTTCTGGCGCCCAATTGTAGCACCAGGCGTCTCGGGCGCCTCGCGTCCGTGTGCTATGATTCGACGTGCCTGCTTCGGCGCCCGCTCCTCATACCGATTCCGCCCTTCTCCCTCGTGTCATCGTTGTCATCCCGTCCCGCTGGGCCTCGTCGCGCCTGCCCGGCAAGCCTCTGGCCGACATCGGGGGCGTGACGATGGTGGAACGGGTCTACCGGCGCGCGGCCGCGGCCCGGGGGGTGTTCGGCGTGCTCGTCGCCACCGACGACGCCCGCATCGCGGCGGCGGTGACCCGTTTCGGCGGCGCCTGCGTGATGACGCGTCCCGATCACGCGAGCGGCACGGACCGGATTGCCGAAGTGGCGCGGGGCCTCTCGTGCGACATCGTCGTCAACGTCCAGGGCGACGAGCCGGCCCTCGATCCCGCCGCCATCGAGGCCGCCGTGGCCCCGCTGGCGGCCGACGCCTCCCTGCTGATGGGCACGCTCGGCGCCCCGCTCGACCCGGCCGCCGACCTTCAGAACCCGAACGCGGTGAAGGTGCTCGTGGACCAACACGGGTTCGCCCTCTATTTCTCACGGGCCCCGGTGCCGTTCCGCCGCGAGCCGGGCGAGGCGCTCGCCTCGGTGCTGCGGCACGTCGGCCTGTACGTCTACCGTCGGGACTTCCTGCTGACGCTGGCGTCGCTGCCGCGGACCCCGCTCGAGCGGCTGGAGTCGCTGGAGCAATTGCGGGCGCTGGAGCACGGCTACCGGATCAAGGTCGTGGAAACGGCCGATATCTCGGCCTCGGTCGATACGCCCGAGGACCTCGAGCGCGTCCGCCGCATGGCGGCGGACGGTCTGCTCCCGTGAGTCGCGACATGGAACACAGCGAACAGCGTCCGGTGAAGTACATCTTCGTCACCGGCGGCGTGGTGTCGTCGCTCGGCAAAGGCCTCGCGGCGGCGTCGATTGGCTGCCTGCTCGAGGGGCACGGCTACCGGGTCACGCTCCAGAAGCTCGACCCGTACATCAACGTCGACCCTGGCACGATGAGCCCGTACCAGCACGGCGAGGTCTACGTCACCGACGACGGGGCCGAGACCGACCTGGACTTGGGCCACTACGAGCGCTTCACGAACACGCGGACCACCCGCAACCACAACTGGACGGCGGGACGGGTCTATCTCTCGGTCATCCAGAAGGAACGGCGCGGCGACTACCTGGGGCGCACGATCCAGGTGATTCCGCACATCACGAACGAAATCAAGCAGTGCATCCTCGGCATCGCGAAGGACGTGGATGTCGTCATCGTGGAGATCGGCGGCACGGTAGGCGACATCGAAAGCCAGCCGTTCCTCGAAGCGATCCGCCAGTTGAGGCAGGACCTGGGCCGCGAGAACACGCTCTACATCCACCTGACGCTGGTCCCCTTCATCGGGACGGCCGGCGAGCTGAAGACGAAGCCGACGCAGCACAGCGTGCGCGACCTGCGGTCGGTCGGCATCCAGCCGGACATTCTGCTGTGCCGGACCGACCGGCAGCTGCCGGTCGACATCAAGCGGAAGATCGCGCTCTTCTGCGACGTGTCCGAAGAGGCCGTCGTCACGGCCCGGGACGTGGACACGATCTACGAGGTGCCGTTGTGCTTCGCCGACGAGCACCTCGACGACATCATCCTGAAGTACCTGCACCTGCCGCCCACCGAGCCGCACATGGAGGCCTGGCAGGCGCTGGTCCACGGGATCAAGCACCCGGAGCGTGACGTCACGATTCACGTCGTGGGCAAGTACGTCGAGCTGACCGACTCGTACAAGAGCCTGAACGAGGCGCTGTACCACGGCGGCTTCGCGAATCGCGCACGGGTGCGCTTCCACTGGGTCGAGGCCGAGGCGCTCGAGCAGGAGGGCGGCGAACACCTCCTGGACGGCGCCGACGGCATCCTGGTGCCGGGCGGGTTCGGCCTGCGCGGCACGCGCGGCATGATGCGCGCCGCGCGGATCGCCCGCGAACGCGGCATCCCGTTCTTCGGCATCTGCTACGGCTTCCAGTGGGCGGCGGTGGATTTCGCCAGGACGGTATGCGGGCTCGAAGGCGCCGATTCCACCGAGTGCGACGAGCAGGCGCCCCACAAGGTCATCTACAAACTGCGGGACCTCCTCGGGATCGACGACCTCGGCGGCACGATGCGCCTGGGCCAGTACGCCTGCGACCTGGCCCCCGGCTCACTGGCGGCCCGGGTCTACGGGTCTGCGCACGTCCACGAGCGCCACCGGCACCGGTACGAATTCAACCGGCTCTACGAGCCGGTCCTGATCGAGCACGGCGCCAGGATTTCGGGGCGGTCGCCGGACGGCAAGTTCGTCGAGATCCTGGAACTGCCCGACCACCCGTGGTACATCGCCGTGCAGTTCCACCCCGAGTTCCTGTCGAAGCCGCTGCGGCCGCACCCGCTGTTCGCCAGTTTCGTCGGGGCGGCCCTGGCCCACCAGTCGGCGCACGGGCGCCGCCGGCGGGCCCGCGTGAGTCCGGCCGCGGACGGCCTCGGTCTATAATGACGCCCGTGCATCCTGTGACCATCGGGCCCGTCACCATCGGCGGCGGGCGCCCGCTCGTCCTCATCGGCGGGCCGTGCGTCATCGAGAGCGAGGCCCACGCGATCGAACTCGGCGGCGCCATCGCGGAGATCGCGCGGCGGCGCGGCGTGCCCTACGTGTTCAAGGCCTCCTTCGACAAGGCGAACCGCACGTCGGTCCACTCGTACCGGGGCCCCGGCCTCGAGGCCGGCCTGAAGGTGCTGGCCGAGGTGAAGGCCCGCATCGGCGTACCGATCCTGACCGACATCCACGAGCCCGGCCAGGCCCGGCCCGCCGCCGAGGTGGCCGACGTCCTGCAGATTCCCGCGTTCCTGTGCCGGCAGACGGACCTGCTGCTGGCGGCGGCCGAGACGGGCAGGGCCGTCAACGTGAAGAAGGGCCAGTTCCTGGCGCCGCAGGACATGCGGCACGCGATCGCCAAGATCACGTCGACCGGCAACGAGCGGATCCTCCTCACCGAGCGCGGCGCCTCGTACGGGTACCACAACCTCGTGGTCGACATGCGCGCGTTCCCGATCATGCGCGGCTTCGGCTACCCGGTCGTGTTCGACGTCACCCACAGCCTGCAGCTGCCGGGGGCCGGAGACGGCGTCACGGCCGGGCAGGCGGAGTACATCGACACGCTGGCGCCGGCCGGCGTCGCGGCCGGCGTCGACGGCGTGTTCCTCGAGATCCACGACGACCCGGCGGCGGCGAGAAGCGACGCGCAGAATGCCCTCGCGCTCGACCGTCTCGACGGCCTGCTCAGGCTCCTGACCCGCATCGACGCCGCCCGCCGCGACGCCTCCTGAGCTGACACCATGACCGACCTCGAACTCGCACGCAAGGTGCTCAGGACCGAAGCCTCCGCGATTCTCGCCCTGGTCGATCGCGTGGACGGGCGGTTCTCCGGCGTCATCGACATGCTGCGCGACTGCCGCGGCCGCGTCATCGTCACGGGCATGGGCAAGTCGGGCATCATCGCGCGCAAGATCGCCGCGACGTTCACGAGCACGGGCACGGCGGCCTTCTTCCTGCACCCGGCCGAAGCGGTGCACGGGGACCTCGGCGCGGTCCAGGGCAACGACGTCGTGATTGCCCTGTCGCACACGGGTGAGACGGGAGAGCTGCTGCGGCTGCTGGAGACCATCCGGCGGATCGGCGCCAGGCTTGTCGCGATGACCGGCTCGCCGCACTCAACGCTCGGCCGGGCGGCCGACATCGTCCTGGACTGCGGCGTCGATGAGGAAGCCTGCCCGCTGAACCTGGCGCCAACCGCGAGCACGACGGCCGCCCTCGCCATGGGCGATGCCCTCGCGATGACGCTGCTGGTCGACAAAGGATTCCGGGAAGAGGACTTTGCCGGCCTTCATCCGGGCGGCGCCATCGGGAAGCGCCTGCTGCGCGTGGAGGCGCTCATGCACACCGGGCCCGCCGTGCCGGCCGTGCACATGACCACGCCGATGCGGGCGGTGGTGACGGAGATCTCGGCAAAGGGCCTCGGCATGGCCTGCGTGATGGGCGAAGACGGCCGGCTGGCCGGCGTCATCACGGACGGCGACCTGCGGCGCCACATGGCGCTGGCCGACCTGCTCAGTCAGCCGGCCTCCGCCGTGATGACCGCCGGGCCTCAGACCATCGGCCGATCCATGCTGGCGGTCCAGGCCCTGGCCCTGATGGAACAGCGCAAGATCACGTCGCTCATCGTCGTGGACGCCGATGCCCGGGTCGAAGGCGTGCTGCATCTCCACGACCTGTGGCGCACACAGATGTTCTGATGGAAAGCTACGCCACGTTTCTCGCCGGCCTCGTCGCGCTGCTCGTCGGCCTCGCCGCCGGCAAGGCCTGGGAGCGGTACAAGCTCCAGGAGGGCCGGTGGATCGACCGCCGCCGGGCGCGGGAATCGCCTCACTACATCCTCGGACTCAACTCGATGGTGGCCGGCCAGCTCGATCGCGCCATCGGCGAGCTGGCCGAGGCGGCGCGCCTCCAGCCGGACGCGCTCGAGATCGAGATGATCCTCGGCAACCTGTACCGGGAGAAGGGGCAGGTCGGCCGGGCCATCACGATTCACCAGCAGCTGCTCCAGCGGCCCAAGCTCACCCGCCTCGAGCACGCCTACATCCTGCTGTGTCTGGGCCTCGACTACAAGCGCGGGGGGTTCGTGGACCGGGCGCACGAGGCCTTCAGCGAGGTCCTGAGATTCGAGGCGCAGAACCCGTACGCCCTGATGAACCTCCAGAAGCTGCACGAGGAGCAGCACCAGTGGCAGCAGGCGCACGAGGTGCGGCAGCGTCTCGTCGCCATCAGCCCCGAGGCCGAACAGCCGCGCAACCGCCAGATCCTCGCGTTCATCGAGAACGAGCTCGGGCGTGACCAGGTCAAGAGCGGCGACCAGGCCGCCGCCGCGGCCCACTTCCAGGCCGCGCTCGATCTCGACCCGCGCAACGTGCCGTCGTACCTCAACCTGGGCGACGTGCGGATGGCCCAGGGCAAGACAGCCGAGGCGGCCCTGGCGTGGGAGCGCGTCACCGAGGCGGCGCCCGAGCGCGCGTACCTCGCGTTCGACCGGCTCGCGTCGCTGTATCGTTCGCAGCGGTCCCAGGACCGGTTCCACGCGCTCTGCCGCCGGCTGATCCAGGCGAATCCGAAGGACTGGCGCGCGCACCTGGCGCTGGCCCGCAGCTTCATGTCGGAAGGACGGACGGCCGACGCGCTGGAGCTGCTCTTCGAGGCCCTGTCGCACAGCCCCCACGCCCTCACGATTCACCAGGACATCTGGCAGGCGCTGGTCGCGTCAGGATTGGATCCCGCGCGCATCAGCCGCTATACCGAGCTGACGCGCCAGTCGGTGTTCTATCTCGACCCCCACATCTGCCAGCGATGCCACTACCGCAGCACGGAACTGCTTTGGCAGTGCCCGCACTGCCACGAGTGGGACACCTTCGTCGAGGACCGGATCGCCCCGGCGCAGGAGGTCCCCCCTCCTGACGACGCCGGCACGACGCCGCCGGCCTGACGCTCACCGAGGATGCGCGACGCCCGGCGGGCCGCGGCCCGTGCGGCGCGCCCTATCTGATGAAGGTGCTGAAGGGCCGCGTCGTCGTGCCTTCGAAGTTGCTGTCGCACAGCCACCAGCGGGAACTCCGGTAGACCGCCGTCGTGCGCGCGGTGCCGGTGGAGGTCTCGCTGAGATTCGTCCGCTTGTCCACCGCTTTCCACTGCGCCGGGGTCCCCACGCAGCCGTCGACCCCCGTCTTGTTGGCGTAAGCACAGGTCCCGCCGAAGTTGACCGTTGCGGACGTCGGGGTGCCGATCGTATAGCTGGTGATCGTGTAGTAGAGACGGTTGTTCGTGACGTCGGCGAGTTCCTCGGCGCGACCGGCGCACCCGGTGTAGAAATTGCGGACCACGTACTCGGCGCGAGTTCTTCTGGTCCGAAAAGTCCAGGAGGAACTGGACGGACAACTCGCTGATTTCCTTGATCGAGTCGTGGACCCGGACCGTCACCGTCGACGACACGCTCTGCGAGATGCCGTCCAGCGGTTCGGTGACCTTGACGGTGACCTTCAATTGAGCCGGAGTCGTGATGCCGGTCGGGGCGCGCCACCGCACCGAGGCGCCCGTGCCCGCGAACGTCCCGCCTTCCGCGCTCCACTCGAACAGCAGCTTGCTGGCCGGCGTTTCGGCGTCCTGGACGATCGCGGTGGCTATGACTTCCTCGCCCACGTCGGCGAAGTTGGATGGCGCATTCGCCCGGGTGCTCTGGACGACCAGGGCGTGATGACCGGCGGAGGATTCGGCGCGGGCACGACATACGTGTAGCCCCGGGTCAGCGTCGCGCTCTGGGTTCCGACGGCCACGACGACGTCGGCCGCGCCCGCCGCCCGCGCGCCCGTGATGGCGCGCAGACTCGTGCTGCTGAGGACGGTCACGCCCGTTGCCGCCACGCCGCCGATGGTGACCGTCGCCCCGCTCGCGAAGTTGGTGCCGGCGAGCGTGACGGTGGTCCCTCCCGCCGTCGAGCCCGAGGCCGGGGAGATGCTGCTGATGGTCGGCGGCGGCAGCGCCACGTAGGTGAAGGCCGACGCGAGCGTGCTGGACCGGCCGTCGACGGTGACGGTGACCTCGGCCGCGCCCGCCGCCCGCGCCCCCGTCGATCGCCTGGATGGCGGTGGTGCCGACTACGGAGACATTCGTGGCCGCCACGCCGCCGATGACGACGGTGGCGCCCGCGGCGAAATTGGCGCCGCTGATCGTCACGGGCGTGCCGCCGGAGGTCGGACCCGACGCCGGCGCGATGCTCAGCACGGTGGGTCCCACCACCACGGGGGGGTCGGTCGGCCCCGCCGGGGTGTCGGGTCCCCCGCAGGCCGTGAGCGTCAGACCAGCGAGGGCGAAACCGGCCAGTATTCCGCGAATCTTCATAAGCAGACGGCGGCTGTCACCGCCTCGGCCCGGCGCCGTGCGCCGGGGCGGCGAGGCCCTAATCTTTGCAGTATCCCACACTCGCCCGCCGGTTGATCGCCTCCCAGATCGCGCGGGCGGTCTGGCGGGTGGCCTCGAGGGTACCGTCGGTGCGAACGACGAAATCCGCGCGGCGGACTTTCTCGGCCAGCGGCCACTGGGCGGCGATTCGCCGGCGCGCGTCCGCTTCGCTCAGGCCCGCGCGCCCGACGGCCCGGCGGACCTGTTCTTCGCCGTCGCAGGCTGTGACGACCACGCAGTCGAAATCGCCTTCTCGGCCGGTTTCGAACAGCAGCGGGATCTCGGCCACCGCGACCGGCGCGCCGCCCGCCTCCTGGACGCGCATCCACGCTTCAATCGCGCGATAGACGGCGGGATGGAGGATGGCCTCGAGGTCGCGCCGCGCCTGTTCATCCTGGAAGACAATCGCTCCCAGGCGGGGGCGGTCGACCGCGCCATCGGCCGCGATGACGGCCTCGCCGAATCGGGCGCGGATCTCGGCGGCGGCGGGCGTCCCGGATCGCAGGGCCTCGTGCACGACGGCGTCGGCATCGACAACCGGCGCCCCGCACGCGGCCAGCTGCGCCAGTACCACGCTCTTGCCGGTGCCGATGCCGCCGGTGACCGCGACTTTCAGCATCCGCGCTCAGGCCCGGAGCCTGGCCTCCGCCGCCCGCACGGTATTGGCGAGCAGCATGGCGATGGTGAGCGGGCCCACGCCGCCCGGCACTGGCGTGATCGCGCCGGCCATCTCCGCGGCGCCGGGATGCACGTCCCCGACGGTAATCGTCCCGTGCCTGGCGAATGCCGCCAGCCTCGGGGAGTCGGGCGGGAACCACGCCCGGACACGTGCCTCGTCGGAGACCGGGTTGATGCCCACGTCGATGACGACGGCGCCGGGCTTCACGAAATCCGGCGTGACGAAGGCGGGCCTGCCGATGGCGGCCACCAGGATGTCGGCCGCACGCGCCACGGCCGGCAGGTCGCGCGTCCGCGAGTGGCAGATGGTGACCGTGGCATGCCGGTGCAGCAGCAGCAGCGCCATCGGCTTGCCGACGATGTCGCTGCGCCCGATCACCACGGCGCGGGCGCCCTGAATCGCGATGCCGGAGCGGTCGAGCAGTTCGACGACTCCGGAGGGCGTGCACGCCGCGAGACATGGCCGGTTCTGGACGAGCAAGCCGACGTTGACCGGGGTGAAGCCGTCGACGTCCTTGGCGGGGTCGATCGCATCGATGACGCGCGTCTCGGCGTCGTCGCCCATGCCGGCCGGGAGCGGCGACTGCACGAGGATCCCGTCGATGTCGCCCCGCCCGTTCAGCGCGGCCACCGTGGCCAGCACTTCGTCCACCGGGGCCTCGGCCGACACCCGGATCAGCTCGGCGCGGATGCCGGCTTCGCCGGCCGTCTTCAGCTTGTTGCGCACGTAGATCTCGGACCCTGGATCGTGACCGGCCAGCACGATGCCGAGCCCTGGAGGGCGGCCAAGGCGGGCGTGGAGCGCCTCCACCCGGGGCTTGAGCTCGGCCCGGATGGCCGCCCCGGTCGCCGTGCCGTCGAGGATGCGCGCTGCCATGATGCCCTCGCTGTCTTACGCCGTGGCCTGGGCCGCCGCCTCGAGATCGCGAAGGCCGTCGGTGCGTCCCAGCACCACCAGCTGATCGCCGGCGTGCATCACCGCGTCCCCGGGCGGGTTGAACTCCATCTTCCCGGTCGTCCGCTGGATGCCGACGACGATCAGGCCGTACCGCTGGCGGATGTTCGCGTCGATGATCGATCGCCCGCCGAGCGGGCTGCCTCCGCCGATGGCGACCTGCTCGATCGCCAGTTCGAGGTTGCCGGACCGGGTGGCGAGCTGGAAGAAGTCGACAACGGCCGGCCTCAGGGCCGTCTGGGCCAGTTCCCGTGCGCCAATACGATAGGGCGACACCACGCGGTTCGCCCCGGCGCGCATCAGCTTGCGCTCGGCATCCTCGGTTTCCGCACGGCCAATGATGTAGAGGTCGGGCCGCAGCACGCGCGCCGTGAGCACGGCATACACGTTCTCGGCGTCGGTGCCGACCGCCGCGATGAAGCCCCGGGCCCGGGCGATGCCGAGCCGCGTCAGCACGTCCTCGCTGCTGGCGTCGGCCTCGACCGCGAGGCCGCCGGCCTCCATCACGGCCTGCACCCGCTCGTGATTGCGCTCAATCACCACGTAGGGCACCTGCTGCCGCCGGAGCTCGTCGACGATGATGGCCCCGATGCGGCCGTAGCCGCACACGATGAAGTGGTCCTTGAGATTGTCCAGCATACGTTGGCGCCGCCTGCGCTCGATGCGCGCATGAATGCCGCCGTCCACGACGACGGTGGCCAGCAGCGTGAAGGTGTAGAAGAAGGTGCCGACGCCGGCGAGGAGCACCGTGCTGGTGAAGACCTCGCCGGCGCGGGAGAGCGGGTGGACTTCGCGGTAGCCGACGGTCGTAATCGTGATGGCCGTCATGTAGAACGCGTCCCACGGGGACCAACCCTCGACGAGGACGTAGCCGAGGGTCCCGTAGGTGCACACGCCGGCGAACAGGGCGACGGCCAGCCACGGTCCGCGCAGGCGCCCCAGCCAGCCGGCGGCCGGGCGCCGGGGCGGCGGACCCGCCGCCCCTCCCTCACCCGGAGCGTGCACCACCTGCGGTCGCATGACCCCTCGCGCGTGCGCGCCACGCCGTCACCGCCGGCGGTGCGCCCACGCTCACGCTACGCGGTCCGCCAGCGTTCGCCCGTGGCCTTGCGCAGCGCCATGCCGGCCACGAAGATGACGATGCCCGAGCCGAGCACGGCCAGTCCGACGGCGTCCGCCTGCTCCGCCGTCACGTGGATCTCGTGCCACTTCGCCGTGGCCTCGGTCGTGATGCCGAACTCGGTCATCAGGCCGAGAATCGTCATGAAGAGGCCGTTGAACACGATCAGCGTTCCGAGCATCGTCACGAAGTTCCCGGCCGCCTGGGGCACGGTGCGCGCGGCCTGCTCGGCGGTGTTCGCGAGCGGGCTGTGCGTGCGGCCGTAGAGCCAGTAGATGGCCATGCCGATGTCGAGCCACACCAGGAACCGCACCCACGTGACGACCGACAGGCTCAGCATCAGGTAGAGACACGACAGGACGCCCAGGGCCGGGAACAGGAATCCAAACGGCACCTTGAAGGGCCGCTTGGCGTCGGGACGCTTCACCCGCAGCATGATGACGGCCGCGCAGACGACCACGAACGCGAAGAGCGTCCCGATGCTGGTCATTTCGCCGACGACGTCGATGCGGAGCAGTCCGGCGAACACCGCGACGACCACGCCCGTGATGATCGTCGTGATGTACGGCGTGCCGAACCGCGGGTGCACGGCGCTGACGCCCTGCGGCAGCAGCCGGTCGCGGCTCATGGAGAAGAAGATGCGCGGCTGGCTCATCAGCATGACCAGCAGCACGCTGGTGATGCCGGCCACGGCGCCCGCCGACACCAGGCCCGCCGCCCAGTCCATCCTGATGACCGACAGCACGTAGGCGACCGGGGCATTCAGGAACTTGGCGCTCTCGGCGGCCGGCACGATCGTCGCCCCGGGAAGGGCGGCCTCGTAGGTGCGGAAGTCGGTCACCGGCACGATCCCGGTGAGGATCGCGGCCACGGCGATGTACAGCACCGTGCAGATGATCAGCGACGCGATGATCCCGATGGGCAGGTCGCGTTTCGGGTTCTTCGCCTCCTCAGCCGTCGTCGAGACGGCGTCGAATCCGATGTACGCGAAGAACACGACGGCGCCGGCGCCCATGATGCCCGACCAGCCGTACGGGGCGAACGGCGACCAGTTGCTGGTGTCGACCTTCGAGTAGCCGACGGCAATGAAGAAGAGCACGGCCGAGACCTTGATCGCCACCATCACCGCGTTGAACCGGGCGCTCTCGCGGACGCCGATCACCAGGAGCGCCGTGATCATCAGCACGATGAGCACCGCCGGCACGTTGATGATGCCGGCGGGAGGGGCCGCCGCCATCCACTGCGGCAACGTCACGCCGAAGCCGGCGAGGATCCGCTGGAAGTAGCCGCTCCAGCCGATGGCCACGGTCATCGACCCGACCGCGTATTCGAGGATGAGATCCCAGCCGATCATCCACGCGAAGATCTCGCCCAGCGTGGCGTAGGAGTAGGTATAGGCGCTCCCGGCGATGGGGATCATCGACGCGAACTCGGCATAGCAGAGCGCCGCGAACCCGCACGCCAGCCCGGCCAGCATGTAGGAGGCCGTAATCGCGGGACCCGCCTGATTCGCCGCGGCCGTCCCGGTCAACACGAAGATGCCCGTCCCGATGATCGCACCGATCCCGAGCAGCGTCAGGTCGACGGCCGACAACGCCCGTTTCAGATGCTTGCCGTGCTCGACATCGCTCACCAACTGCTCAAGCGACTTGGTCTTGAGAAGATTCGAGTCCATTCAGCCTCCAACCGACGCGCTCATCCCACCCGGGTTGGGCGGGTCGGCACGTACCCGGACCGGCAGGGTCTGGGCATTATACCTTCGGGATTCGGGACTCGGGACTCGGGATTCGGGATTCGGGGTTCGGGGTTCGGGGTTCGGGGTCAGAAGCAGGCAGGACGGACTGTTCCGCTGACTCCGCCCTCTGGATTCTGGCTCCTGACAATCGTCAGCGGGCCCTTCTGGCTTTCGTCGGCGCCGAGCGCCGGCGTCAGGCCGACTCGGCGAGCTTCTCGTTCTTGGCGGGCGCCAGGAACCGCTCCATGAAACCCGTCGTCATCCGCCCCGCGCGGAAGTCGGGGTCGGCGAGGATGCGCAGGTGCATGGGAATCGAGGTCTTGATGCCCTCGACCACCATCATCTCGAGCGCCCGGGTCATCCGCGCAATCGCCTCGTCGCGGTCCCGCCCGTGCGCCATCACCTTCGCGATCAGCGAATCGTAGTACGGCGTGACGACGGCCTCGCCGTACATGGCCGTGTCCACGCGCACGCCTGGGCCCCCGGGAAGGCTGAACGCGCTGATGGTGCCGGGCGAAGGCACGAAGGTGTCCGGGCACTCCGCGTTGACGCGGCACTCGATGGCATGGCCCTGGAACCGGATGTCGCCCTGCTTGAACGACAAGCGCTCCCCGGCCGCCACGTGGAGCTGTTCCTTGACGATGTCCACACCGGTCACGAGCTCGGTGACGCCGTGCTCGACCTGGAGGCGCGTGTTCGCCTCCATGAAGTAGAACTTCCCGTCGGCATCCATCAGGAACTCGAACGTGCCGGCGTTGGCGTACTGGACCTCGCGCGCCGCCTGGACGACAAGCGCGCCCATCCGCTTCCGCACCTTCTCGGACAGCGCGGGCGACGGCGACTCTTCGATGAGCTTCTGATGGCGCCGCTGAATGGAGCACTCGCGCTCGCCGAGGTGGACCACGTTGCCGAAATGATCGCCGAGGACCTGGAACTCGATGTGGCGGGGGTTCTCCAGGTACTTCTCGACATATACGTCGGGCACGCCAAAGGCCGCCTCGGCCTCCCGCGACGCCGTCCGGTAGGCGCGGGACATCTCGGGGGCCGACCTCACGACGCGCATGCCCCGGCCCCCGCCGCCCGCGGTGGCTTTGATGAGGACCGGATACCCGATGTCCGCGGCGACCTTGAGGGCCTGGTCCTCGCCCTCGAGCGTCCCTTCCGACCCGGGCAGCACCGGAACGCCGGCCTTCTTCATCGCCCGGCGCGCGCGCGCCTTGTCGCCCATCAGGCGGATGACCTGCGGGCCGGGGCCGATGAACTTGATGTGGCACGACTCGCACACCTCGGCCAGATACGCGCTCTCGGAGAGGAACCCGTAGCCCGGGTGAATCGCGTCGGCGCCGGTGATCTCCGCCGCGCTGATGATGGCGGGGACATTGAGGTAGCTCTCCGACGCCCGGGGCGGCCCGATGCACACGTCCTCGTCGGCGAAGCGGACGTGCAGCGAGCTCTCGTCCGCCTCGGAGTAGACGGCCACCGTCCTGATGCCCAGCTCCCGGCACGCCAGGATGACGCGGAGCGCGATCTCGCCCCGGTTGGCGATGAGCACCTTCTTGAACATCAGGACACCTTGATGGCGAACAGGCGCTCGCCGTACTGGACGGGCTGGCTGTTCTCAGCGTAGACCGCCACGACTTCGCCGTCGTGATCGCACTCGATCTCGTTCATCAGCTTCATCGCTTCGATGATGCACAGCACCTGGCCCTTCTTGACCCGCGTGCCCTTCTCGACGAATGCCGCCGCCCCGGGTTCCGAGGCCCGGTAGAAGGTGCCGACGATTGGCGACGTCACGATGGCCAGGTCGGCGTCCGCCGCGAGCGCGGCGCCCGGGTCGGGCCTCGGCTCGACCGGCCTCGGGGGGTGTGCGGCGCCCGCCATCACCACCGCCGGCAGCGGCGGGTACGGCCCGAGGGCCGGGGGCGGGATCACGTGCGGCCCGCCCGACTTCCTGACCTTGATCTTGAGGCTGTCGACCTCGAGCTCGAACTCGCTCAGGTCGTGTTCCTTGACGAGGTCGAGGATGCTGCGGATGTCTTCTAAATCCATCGTGTCACACCACCTGGAGCTCGCGCGGCACGTCGGTCAGCCATTCCACCCCGGTGTCCGTCACCAGCACATCGTCTTCGATGCGCACGCCGCCGAAGCCCGGCAGGTACGCGCCCGGCTCGACGGTGAACACCAGGCCGGGCTCGAGCGCATCGTCGCGCCCGGCCGGGGGCACGCCGGGGATGTCGGCCCGCCGGGGGCCGACCCGCGGTTCCTCGTGAATCTCGAGCCCAAGCCCGTGCCCGGTCGCGTGGCTGAACGCGGGGCCGAGGCCGTAGCCTTCCAGCACCGCTCTGGCCGCCTCGTCGACGTCGGTCACGGCGGCCGAGGGTTTCACCGCCCGGATGGCCGCCATTTGCGCCTCGGCCACGGCGTCGTACACGCGCCGGGCCTCGGCGCCCGGCGTCCCGACGCTGACCGTGCGGGTGAGGTCCACGCAGTATCCGTCGTAGACGCCCCCGAAGTCCAGCACGGCCAGGTCGCCGGGCTGGAGCCGCCGGTCCCCAGGCCTCGCGTGCGGGAGGGCGCCGTTGGGACCCGACGCGACGATGGTGTCGAAGGCCGGGCGCTCGAATCCGCCCCGGCGGATGCGGTCGTCGATGTCGGCCGCCACCTCCCATTCGGGCTGCCCCGCGCGGATTCCGCTGATGACCTCCCGGGCCACGGCGCTGAGGAGGGCACCGGCGCGGCGAAAGGTCTCCAGCTCGGCGGCGTCCTTGCGAATCCGGGCCGCTTCGACCAGCCGCTCGGCCGGGACGAGGGCGCCCGCCCCGGCGCGCCGGGACGGTGTATCGCGCAGAGACTCCGTCAACGCGTCGTGCCGCTTGACCGTCAGGTGGGCGGATTCGAACCCGACGCGGGGGCAGTCGAATCCCCTCAGGAACGCGGCAAGCGTGGCGTCGTACGTCGGGATCGACCTTGAGCAGCCTCAAACCCGGGCAGCCGGGCGCGACGCGGGTCTGGACCTCGGTCACGTAGCGCCCGTCGGTGATGAGCACGATTTCGTCCTGGGCCAGGACCGCGATGGCGCTGCTCCCGGCGAACCCGGTCAGGTAGCGGATGTTGGGCAGGTGGAACACGACGAGGGCGTCGAGGCCCTCGCGGCCGAGCGCGGCGCGCACGCGCGCGTGCCGGGCGGCCAGCAGGACCGCGGGTGGCTGTGCCATAGGTGAGCGGGAGAATCCCTCACACGAGGGCTGATGTCAAGCGTGGGCGCCGTACAGCCGGGCGCGCCGGTCGGCCAGGATGGCCTGGAGCCACCGCTCCAGGTAGGCCACCGTCCGCCGCGCGGCCCGATCGTGTTCGGCCTTGAAGGGCTGTCTGGCACGTGCGGAAGCGGCCGCCTGCACAGACTCCACTCCGGCCGGCCCCGTGGCGGCGCCGCCTCGAAGACGGCGGGGGCTTCCGCCGCCGCGTCGCGCCGGAGGTCACGGACGACCTGCTCGATGGACGGGTCCGGACTTGCCATCTCGAAGGCGGACCGGAACTGCTCCAGGGCCTCCGGGATCTCGCCCTTCTTGCGATGCACTTCGGCGATGCCGCGAATGGCGCTGAGATTGTCGGGGGCCACCCGCAGGACGTCGTTCAGTTCCCGTTGGGCGGAATCGATGTCGCCGATCTCGAGCAGGGCGCGCCCGAGGGTCACCCGGGCCGACAGGTAGCCCGGGTGCCTGGCCAGACCGGCGCGGCAGACCTCGATGGACTCGTGGAAGCGGCCGGCCCGGCGGTACTCCTCCGCGAGCTGCGCGAAGGCAATCGACCCCGGGTCCTTCTGCAGCCGCTTCCGCAGCGCCTCGATGCGTGACTCGTCAGACACGCCGCGATCATACTCCTACGTGCCGCAGTTCTTCACCGCGACGTTGCTCGTCGTGAATGCCGTCGTCCCGATGCTGTCCTGGATTGTGAGGCGGACGACGAACGTCACGCTGGCGGTCCCGCCGGCGCACACAAACCGATGGGTCGTCGTGACGCCGGAGGCCGTGACCCCGTCACCGAAGTCCCACGCGTACGAGGTGATGGGGTTCTTCGACGTCGAACCGGCGGCGTTGAAGAAGACGTCGTCGCTGATGTTCGGCGCAGTCGGCGAGAAGGTGAACGACGGCGCCAGGCCACCCGTGCCGACGGTCACGGTCTTGGTCGTCGTGCCCTTGTTGCCGGCGTCGTCGGTCACGGTGAGCACGACGGTGTATGTGCCCGGCTGCGTATAAATATGCCACACGAGCTTGCCCGAGTCCTGGCGCCCCTGTCCGTAATCCCAGTCGTAGCTGACGATGGTGCGCCCGACGGACGCGGTGGACGCCGCCGCGTTGAAGTAGATCCTCTCGTTCACCGAGGGGGACGCCGGCGAGACCACGAACTCGGCCTTCGGGGCGGCGGACGTCACGACGCTGACGCTCTGCGAGACCGACGCAGACTGGCCGCGGTCGTCGGTCACCGTCAGGGTGACGGTGTACGAACCCGCGGCGGAGAAATCGTGTTTCACGACAGCGCCCGACGCCTGCGACCCGTCGCCGAAGTTCCAGGCATAGCTGACGATACGCCCGTCGCTGTCGGTGCTGAGCGACGCGTCGAAGGTCACGTCCGATTGGGTGATCGGCGCACTGGGCGCGTAGGTGAAGAACGGTACCGGTGTCCCGTTGGGCGGGAGAATCACTCCGGGCGGCACGAGGCGGATTGACACCGATCGCGCCGTGGCGGCCGAGAAGTCGGTCCCGCCGGGCGTCGCCAGGATCTGGACAACGGTCCCGTTGTCGACCGGGTCGGCGGGAGCGCGCGGTGCGGTGTAGGTGGCACTGGCTCGTCCGTCGCCGCCGGTGACCAGGTTCTTGCCGGACAGTTGGCCGAAGTCGGCCAGCGTGCCGCCGACGGCGATGTCCAGCCGGACGGGCAGGTTCCTGACCGGCTGTCCGTTGCCGTCCTGGGCCTGGATCGTGATCTGCGACTGCGACGCCCCGTCCTGCCGCAACGTGTCCGGGCTGGCGTAAAGCGTCACGGACGTCCCGAGCTCGGACGGCCCCGCGAGCGGCGGCGTCTCCTGCTTGTCGACCGTGCAGCCGGCGCCCGCCACCACGGCGATCACCACGACGAGTGCAGTTGCGTTCAGTGTGCGAGTCATGTGCGTGTGCCCTATTCTGGCAGTGCCGCCCGGCCCAGGCCCGGCGGACGACCTCCAACGCCTGCTCCGAGGACTACGACGGGTCGCCCCAGTCCGCGAAGTTCACCGAAATGGACCCGGTCACCGTAACCTGGTTGCCGTTCTGGTCGGAGCCATAGAACGTGATCTCGGCAATGGTCGAGATCACGATGGCGCCGCCGCCGCCGCGAAGCGCCTTCAGGGGCGCCTCGAGCTTGGCCTGCGCACGAACGAGCGCGAAGCCGAGCGTGCCGCCGTCGGCGCCGATGGTGCCGGTGGCCGCCCCGTCGAACCCGTACGGCACGTCCACGCCCGGCGTGTTCCTCCCGTCCGAGCGCTTGAAGTCGACCCGGTAGCGGGTGACGGTGATCTGATTGACCGGCGTCGGCGCGGCCACGGCCATGCCGTTGCCCAGGTCCTTGAGGGCCATGCGGAACTTGGCCTGACCGGGGTCTTCGTAGACGGTGGGCTGCAAGACCTCTGTCCCGTCGATCGTGGTCCTGACGTTGGTGACCACGTCCGCGTCGAGCGTCCCGCCGAACTCCGTCGGCTTCGCGCCCGACGCCGCCTGGAGGGAGTCGATCACGAGGTAGGACGGGGACCGGCCGGTCGTGTTCTGCTGCCCGCAGCCCGCGGCCCCGACCAGCGACAGCACCAGGACGCCTGCCGCGGCCCAACGCCACCCGTGTGTTCCCCTAAGCCAGCTAGCCAACATAGCGGTCTCTCCTGCCACGTTTGTGTCCACTACCGTTTGATGCGCGGCGTGATGAAGATCAGCAGTTCGCGCAAGTCTTCGGCCACGAGGTCCCTGCGGAAGAGCCAGCCCATCAGCGGGATCCGCGAGAGTCCCGGCACGCCGGATTTCGACGAGGTCTCCTGGCTCTTCATGATGCCGCCGATGACCATGGTCTCCGAGTCGTTCACCAGGACCTGCGTGATGGCCCGCTGTGTGTCGATCGGCGGGATGCCGTTGACGGAACGGCTGTAGTCGGGCGACGCGTTCTCGAGCGAGATGCCCATCATCACCGTGTTCGACGCCGTGATCTGGGGCTTCACCTTGAGCGTGAGCGCGGCGTCCTTGAAGGAGACGGTGACGGTGTTGTTCGATACGGTCTGAATCGGGATCTGCACGCCCTGGGTCATCTCCGCTTCGAAGTTGTTCTGCATCATGACCTTGGGCTGCGACAGGATCTTGCCCTGCCCCTTCCGCTCGAGGGCGGTCAGGGCCACGTCGAGACTGAAGGAGCCGCTCAGCGTGCCCATCGAGATCCCCAGCGCCGAGGTCGCCCCGGGCGCGGCCAGGTTCACCGCCGACGGCACGTTCGCCCGCGCCGGTCCCATCGGGTTGCCCTGCACGTTCTCCGTGCGCCCGCTCAACGAGCTCTGGGCCGGGAAGGCGACCGGGGCGGTGTTCCCGAGTTCAGTCGCCATGCGGCCGTTCACGCCCCACTGCACGCCGAGCGCCCGCGCCGTGTCGGTGCTGGTCTGGACGATCTTCGCCTCGATCTCCACCTGGGGCTCCGATCGATCCAGGATGCCGATCAGGGACTCGCACTCCACGATCGCCTCGGGCAGGTCGTTGATGATGAGCGTATTGGTGCGGTCGTCGACGAGTGCGCTCCCGCGGCTCGACAGCACGCGCGTGTCCTTGAGGAGCTTCGCCACGTCGCCCGCCCTCGCGTAGCTGAGCGTCTTCGTGAACACCTTCAGCTGGCCGCCCATCGCCTGCGCTTCGACCAGCTTCTGGCGCTCGGTTTCCTCCTGGGCCAGCGCCTTCAGCGGCGCGATCCGCACGACGTTCTGCTCCAGGACGTAGCCGAGCTGGTGCGAGCGGAGGATCACTTCGAGGGCCTGATCCCAGGGCACCTCGCGGAGCGACACGTCGACCGTCCCGGCCGGCACGGACGGGTCGATGACGATGTTCAAACCGCTGATCTCGGAGAAGGTGCGCAGCACCGAGCGCAGCTCGGCCTGGTAGAAATCGAACGTGATGAGATGCCCGGTGAACTGCCGGTCGCCTCCCGCCGACGCGGGCGGTGCAGGCTTCTGCGGCGCAGTTCTTACCTGTCGGGGCGCCGGCGCGGCGGGCTTCGCTTCGGGCGCGGGCGGCGCCGGGTCCGCCGCCGCGACGGCCGGAGCGGGCTGCGGCTGAGCTTTCGGCTCGGGCGCCAGCGGGAGCTTCGCCTCGGGCCGCGACTGGGGCCTGGGCTCAGCGGCCGTTTCCGGCGTGCGGGGGCGCGGCGCGGCGTCGGTGCGCACGGGCACAGGCACCTCCGCACCGGGCCCGGCCGCGCTGGCAGCCGGCGCATCGAAGACGATCACTACGCCGTTCTCGCCCGGCTCCACCCGGTGGGCGGCGGGGTACTTCAGGTCGATGACGGCGCGCGTCACGAGCGGGGTCACCCGGTTCACCGCCACGCGGACACGCTCGACCGGTCCTTTGTCGACCGTCGTCACAGCCGGGAGCGTGGAACGCACATCGGGGAAGTCCACCACCACGCGGGGCGGCATGTCTCGGGCCGGCTCGATCGCGCCCGGCCGCCAGCTGCCCGTGCCGCTGAAGGCGACGCGCGTGCCCTCGGGCCCGGTCGTGGTCTCGACCTTCGTGAGCGCCGAGCCGGGCGCCGGCGGCGCGGGTGCCGGCGGCGCGGGCCTGGCCGAGGCCGAGCCGCCGAACTCGACGATGACGGCGTTCTGCTGGCTGCGGATGGAGGGAGTCGCGGGCTTCGACAGGAGCATCCGGACGCGCGCGACGCCGGTGCCATCGTCGCTCGTGCCCGGTTCGACCGCCACGTCGGCCACCGCCCCGGACGGGGCTCCCGGCCGGACGTCGCCCGGCGAGACGTTGCGCAGGTCGACCAGCAGCGTCAGCGGATCGGGCTGCGCCGCGACGTAGGCCACCGGCTCGGTCGTTTCGATGACGACCGTGGTGCCGGGGCCTTCCGTCTTCATGGACACGCCGGTCAGGCGCGCCGTCGGTGCCACGTGGCCGGCCGCATGCACGTAGGAACCCAGCACCAGCGCGCCGGCCAACACCCTCAGCAGTCGAGCTGACATCACAGTCACCCTCTCCGCGTTCACTTCGCGTCCTTCACGGCGCGAAGGGTCATCCGGACCTCGCGCTGCTTCGTCAAGGACAACGGGTCGTTCACATCCTGCAGGCACACCACCGTGTCGGCCGTGATGGCGCGCACCGAGCCGTCGAGGAGGCGGTCATTCACCCGGATGAGATACGTCTTCGCGTCGGGCCCCGCGACGAGCGCGACGCGCTCGCCGCGGCTCTGCATGATGCCCTTGAGCGAGAGTTCGCTCACCAGGAACCCGGCGATGCCGCCGGAGGCCGGCTGTTTGCCCTGTCGGGCGCGGGCCTCGGTGGCGCGCGTCACCAGGCTGACGAAGGGGTCGCGGCGCCCTTCAGGGTTGTAGACGAAGGGGGGCGGCGCGGGCGCCGGTGCCGCGGCAGCGCCCGGGGCCTGGGGCGGCGGCGGGACCGCCGGCTTGTCCTGCGCCGCGGCCGCCGTGGCGGCCAGCACAATCATCAGCACCGCGGCCGTCCTCATGACTTGCCTCCGCGCGCAGGAGCCGCCGCGCGTGCGGCCGGAGCCTTGGCGGCTGCCTCGCCGTCCTTCGCGGGCTCGATCAGCACGAAGGTCGTCGCCACGCACGCCACGGAGATGCTCGTGTTCTGATCGGGCTTGTCCTTGCCTTGATCGCCATGTTCCCGATGTTGATGATGCGCGAGAAGTGGCTGATGCGGTCGTAGAACAGGCCGAGGTTGTGGTACGTGCCGTCGAGCTCGATGTTGATCGGCCACTCGGCGTGCAGTTCCTTGGTGACGACCGGCGCGGGCTTGAACTGCCGGATGGTGAGGTTCGACTGCACCGCCAGCGTCTGGAGGCTGCGGAGCAGGTCGCCGAAGTCCTTCTCTTCCGGCAGGATGGCCTTCAGCCCGTCGAGGCGCGCCTCGAGGTCCGCCACCTGCGCGCGGAACTGGGGCAGCTGCTGGGCGATAGCCATGCCCTGGCTGATGTCCACCCGGAGGGCGGCGAGGCGCTTGCGCTGCACCTCGAGGGCCTGCTCGGCCGGGGCCGCGTACAGGAAGTAGAACGCCGCCACGCCGGCCGCGGCCAGCGCGACAAACAGCCCGACCTGGGCGTACCACGGTAGTTTGTTCAGGCTCAGATCCATGACGTTACCGTTCGTATCGGGGTCTGTTCACGCCCGCATTAGAGACACTCGCCTGCACGCCTAGCCCGCCGGCGGGGCCACCTGGGCCTTGATCGTGAACTTGATGAGCTCGCCGGCCCCGGTCGCGCCCGGCTCGACCTGGCTGTCCACGATTTCGACCGGCTTCTTGAACCAGCCCGATCGCGCCAGGTTGTCGACGAAATCAGAGATGGAGGTCAGCGTCATGCAGCGGCCCTCGATCGTGAGGTCGGGCCCCTTCTGCTCGAGCTGGGTCAGCCACAGCATCTCCGGCACGCTCCGGCTGATCGCGTCCAGCACGTGCACCGGGCTGCTCTGGCCGCGGCGGAGCGTCTCGATGAGCGTCACGCGCTGCTGCAGCTGGGCCTGGCGCGCCTCGAACTGCCGCACCTGGACGATCAGCGCCTGCAGGCGCCCGGTCTCGGCCTCCGCCGCCACGATGTCGTCTTTCAGCCTGCCCTCTTCCTTGCGCAGCGACCAGTACCACCAGCCGACAGCGAGCGCGGCCAGCGCCAGGATCAGGGTGCAGGCGACGGTGATCTTCTGGCCCGCACCGACCAGCGAACCGACCGACGCGCGGCGGCGCGGCTTCTCCCGCGTCTGGCTGATCAGGTTGATGCGAATCATCGGTCACCTGCCCGTCGAAGTGCGAGTCCCACGGCCACGACGGCCGTGGAGGCCGCCTCGTCGGCGTCCGCGCCGAGCCCTGGCGGCGTCGAACGCGATCCGGCGGAACGGGTTCAGCGGCTCCACCGGCAGGCCGAACCGGTCGGCCAGCGCGCCGGCAAAACCGTGGACGCGGGCGGCGCCGCCGCACAGCATCACGCGGTCGAGGCGGTCGGAGGCCGCCGTCGACCGGTAGAAGTCGAAGGTCTTCTGGATCTCCAGCAGGACGTTGTCGCTCACGGCGCGGAGCACCGCGTCGACCTCGTCGGCGCGCTCGTCGTCGGCCAGCCCGCGCTTCGTCGCCTCGGCGCGCTCGAACGTGAGGTTGAACTCGCGCTGCACCGCCTCGGTGTATGCGTTGCCGCCGATGGAGACGTCGCGCGTGAAGATCGAGGCGGCGCCGCTCACGATGTTGATGTTCACGGCGCTGGCGCCCATGTTCATCAGGACGGTCACCGCCGACGGGTCGACGTCGTAGTTGGCCTCGAACGCGTTCTGCATCGCGAAGGCGTCCACGTCCACCACCACCGGCAGCCGGCCCGCCTGGGCGATCACGCCCGTGTAATCGGCGATCTTCTCCTTCTTGGCGGCGACCAGCAGGACGTCCATCGACCCCTTCGCCCCGCCATCGCCCCCCTGGACGATCTGGTAGTCGAGGTTGACGTCCTGGATGTCGAACGGGATGTACTGCTCGGCTTCCCACTTGATCGACTCGGCCAGCTCGGCCTCGGTCATCTGCGGGAGGTTGATTTTCTTGACGATGACGGCGTTGCCGGAGAGCGACGCGGCCACGTCTTTCGTCTTCGTGCCCAGGCGCTCGAACACGCGCCGGATGGTGTCCGCCACGCCCGCGCCGTCGATGATCGCCCCGTCGACGATGCTGTCTGGCGCTATCGCTTCGCTGGCGTAGGCGACCACGCGGTAGGACTTGCCGGAGGCGGCGAGTTCGACGGCTTTCACCGCGCTCGATCCGATGTCCAGGCCCACCAGGCCTTTGCTCCTGCCGAACACCTTTGGGTCCTTCCCTTTCCGAGGCCGCGTGGCGCGCCCTCACGAAACCGAAGCGCAAGTCGGGTGCCAAAACCACCGGAATGGGCCAAACGGCCCGGCTTCAGCCGAAACTGCTCGGAAACGACCGGGTTACGCTGGCCCGACCGGACGGGCCCGACGGCGATTTCCGAGGGGGACATGCAGAATTGTCATCAGCGGACGTCCTCGGTGATGGCGATTTCTGCAATCCGGGGACCCCGGCGGCCGTTCGCCCGGACCGGGGACACCCGAGCCTGCCGTTGTATCGGCCACGACCCGTCTGCGGGTATAGGGAACGCGCGCGGGCGGAGGCCTGGAGGGCAGCCGGCGGGGCCGCGGGGCGGGTTGACAAAGGGCAAGCGGGCTGGTACGATTTTGGTTTGCCGTGGCTGAAATTGACTCAGGAATAGAGACTTGCAGATGCAGACCCATCCGGCGAATCTGAAGACCCTCGAGCGGCAGTGGCACGTGATCGACGCCAACGGACTGGTGCTCGGGCGCGTGGCCACCCGGGCCGCCCGCCTGCTCATGGGCAAGCACCGTCCGACCTACACGACGTTCCTCGACACGGGCGACCACGTCGTCATCGTCAATGCGGGCCGCGTGAAGCTGACCGGCCGCAAGGAAGAACAGAAGATCTACCGGCGGCACAGCGGCTACGAGGGCGGCCTGCGCGAGGAGCGCGCGAAGGACGTGCGGGCGCGCCGGCCCATCCGCCTCGTCGAGGAAGCGGTGCGCGGCATGCTGCCCAAGACGACGCTGGGCGATGCGATGTACCGGAAGCTGAAGGTGTATGCGGGACCGGATCATCCGCATGCCGCACAGAAACCAACCAAGCTCGAGGTAGCGTAACGTGTCATCGATTCAGTACTACGGAACCGGGCGCCGCAAGACCTCCACGGCCCGGGTGTTCCTGCGGCCGGGCACCGGCGTCATCACGGTGAACCACCGCGAGTTCGCGGACTTCTTCCCGACCGCCGTGCTGCGGACCGAGATCAAGCAGCCGCTCCAGCTCACGGAGACGGCAGACAGGTTCGACGTGCTCGCGACGGTGGCGGGCGGCGGGATCGCCGGCCAGGCCGGCGCGGTGCGCCTGGGCATCTCGCGCGCGCTGTGCGAATACAACATCGAGCTGCGCCCCGCGCTGAAGAAGGAAGGCCTGCTCACGCGCGACGCGCGAGCGAAGGAACGCAAGAAGTACGGGCTGGCCGGCGCGCGCAAGCGCTTCCAGTTCAGCAAGCGGTAATCTCGGCGGGCGTCAGTCACAGGGAGGACCATTGAGCGGGATCGCCATCAAGGAACTGCTGGAAGCCGGGGTGCACTTCGGCCATCAGACCAAGCGCTGGAACCCCAAGATGAAGCCGTACATCTTCGGGCAGCGCAACGGCATCTACATCATCGACCTGGGCAAGTCGGCCAGGCTGTTCGGCGACGCCGAAGCGTTCGTCAGCCAGCTGGCGGCCGACGGCGGCACGGTGCTCTTCGTGGGCACGAAGCGCCAGGCCCAGGACGCGGTGGCCGAGGAAGCCCAGCGGTGCGGGATGCACTTCGTGAACCAGCGCTGGCTGGGCGGGCTCCTCACGAACTTCACGACGATCCAGCGCAGCCTGACGCGGCTGCGCGAGCTCGAGGCGATGCAGACCGACGGCCGCTACGAGTCGCTGTCGAAGAAGGAAGTCGCCGGCATCGAGAAGGAGAAGCGGAAGATCCAGAAGAACCTCGACGGCATCCGCCAGATGGGCAAGCTGCCCGACGCGGTGTTCGTCATCGACACGCGGAAGGAACAGATCGCGGTCGACGAGGCCCGCAAGCTCAAGATCCCGGTGATCGGCATCGTCGACACGAACTCGGATCCGGAGCAGGTCGACTACGTGATCCCGGGCAACGACGACGCGCTGCGGTCGATCCGGCTCTTCACGTCGCGCATCGCGGACGCGATCGTCGCGGGCCGCACGATGCGCGAATCCGCCCGCGCGGAGGCCGCCGACGGCGAACAGGCCGGCCGCCCCGCGGTGCGCCGGCCCCGGACGGATGTGCCGCCGGCCGCCCCGCCCGCCGCCCCGGCCGCGTCGGCCTGAGCCTGGCGCCGGGTTGGATCGGACATGCGCCGGGGATGGAACTCGCGGGCGTCCCGGGCCTGAGCCCCTCGACGTGGCTCGGGGCTCCCTGAGCTTGTCGAAGGGAGCGACGTCGACGGCAGCCCGCGCAACAGAGAAACGCGCGCCGGCCGGGCACGCCCCGAGCCGGCGCGATATGCGTACAGCGGAGCTCGAGCGAGTATGGCAATCACAGCAGAGCAGGTGAAGGCCCTCCGGGAAAAGACCGGCGCGGGCATGATGGAATGCAAGGCCGCCCTGACCGAGACCGGCGGCAACATGGACGAGGCGGTGACGGTGCTGCGCAAGCGCGGGCTGGCGCAGGCCGCCAAGCGCGCAGGCCGGAGCACGTCGCAAGGCCTGGTCAGCAGCTACATCCACATGGGCGGCAAGATCGGCGTGCTCGTCGAGGTCAACTGCGAGTCCGACTTCGTGGCCCGCACCGAGGGCTTCCAGCAGCTCGTGAAGGAGATCGCGATGCACGTGGCCGCGGCCGACCCGAAGTACGTCCGCCGCGAAGAGGTGCCGCCCGAGGTGATCGAGAAGGAGAAGGCGATCTATCGTGCCCAGTTCGAGGCCTCGGGCAAGCCGGCGCAGGTCATCGAGAAGATCGTCGAGGGCAAGATCGGCAGCTACTACACGCAGGCCGTGCTGCTCGACCAGCCGTCGGTGCGCGACCAGAGCGTCACCGTCGGCGAGATGGTGGCGCAGGCGATCGCCAAGACCGGCGAGAACATCGCGATCGCCCGCTTCGCCCGATTCAAGCTGGGCGAGAGCGCGGAGCCGGCGTAGAGGCGGCGTCATTGACCGTTCGGGCGGCGCGCGAACGCCGCGATGCGCAGGTGATGACACTGGTCCTTTGCTATAATCCGTCCGCCTATGCCTGAGACGCCGCCCGCCGCCTACAGACGAGTGCTCGTGAAACTGTCAGGGGAAGCCCTGATGGGATCCCAGAACTTCGGGATCGACCGCGCCGTCGCGGCGCAAATCGCCCGGGAGGTCGCCGAGATTCGGGCGCTCGGCGTCGAGCTGGCGATCGTCATCGGCGGCGGCAACATCTTCCGCGGCGTGAAGGCCAGCGCGGTCGGGATGGACCGGGCCCAGGCCGACTACATGGGCATGCTGGCCACGGTGATCAACGCGCTGGCGCTGCAGGACGCCCTCGAGCAGGCCGGCGTTCAGACGCGCGTCGTCAGCGCCATCGAGATGCGCGCGGTGGCGGAGCCCTTCATCCGGCGCCGGGCGGTCCGGCACCTCGAGAAGGGCCGCGTCGTGGTGTTCGCCGCCGGCACGGGCAACCCGTACTTCACGACCGACACGGCCGCCGCGCTGCGCGCGATGGAGATCAAGGCCGAGGTGATCCTGAAGGCCACCAAGGTCGACGGGATCTACACGGCGGACCCGGTGACTGATCCCAGCGCCACCAAGTTCGATACCCTGAGCTACCTCGACGTGCTCGACCGCCGGCTCAAGGTGATGGACGCCACGGCGGTCTCGCTCTGCATGGACAACAAGCTCCCGATCGTGGTCTTCAACCTGCGTGAGCCCGGCAACATGAGGCGGGCCATCCTGGGCGAGCCCATCGGCACCACCGTCCGGGCCTAGGCTCGACCCCAGCCAGAACCGCGGAGAACACCAGCATGGACGTCATCGATCTCAAGTCGCTGTATGCGGACCTCAAGAAGCGGATGGACCAGGTCATCGACCACCTGCGCCAGGAGCTGGCGGGGGTGCGCACCGGCCGGGCGACCATCAACATCCTCGACCCGGTGCAGGTGGAAGCCTACGGGTCGCGCATGCCGTTGAACCAGGTCGCGACGCTGTCGATACCGGATCCCATGACGATCGTGGCCCAGCCGTTCGACCCGTCGCTGCTCGGCGCGATCGAGAAGGCGGTCCGGGCCTCCGACCTCGGCCTCAACCCGAACAACGACGGCAAGCTCGTCCGCATCCCGATTCCGACGCTGACCGAGGAGCGCCGCAAGGAGCTCTCCCGGCACGTCCACAAGCTCGCCGAGGACGCGCGCAACAGCGTCCGCGCGGTGCGCCGCGAGACGAACGACAGGCTGAAGAAGCTCCTCAAGGACAAGTTGGTGTCCGAGGACGACGAGCGGAAGGGCCTCGACGAGGTCCAGAAGATCACTGACCAGCACGTTCAGCTGATCGACGACCTGCAGAAGAAGAAGGACGTCGAGCTGCTGGGTAAGTAGGAAACTCGGGACTCGGGATTCGGGATTCGGGGTTCGGGATTCGGGATTCGGGGCTCCCGCCTTCGCCCGGCCCGGCTCTTCGGGGCTACGGCGCGGCAAGCGGGACTCGGGACTCGATTATCCCACTCGAAATGGAGGTCGAGGCTTCAGCCTCGACGAAGCTCGTGTCATACCTTACGCACCTGGAATGCTCCGTCCCGTGCGGGGCGCCGCCGCGCGACCCCCGCCAGTCCCACCACCTCTGCTCGTGCGGGATGCCGCTCGTGGCGCGCTACGATCTTGCAGCCGCCGCACGGAGCTGGCGGCGCGAGAGCCTCGCCGGCCGGGAGCCGAGCATGTGGCGCTACCGCGAGCTGATGCCGCTCCTCGACGGCGAGGAACCGGTGACGCTCGGCGAGGGATTCACGCCGCTCGTTCACGCGTCGCGGCTGGGACGGATGCTCGGGCTCGGCCGCCTTTACATCAAGGACGAGTCGCTGAATCCGACGAATTCGTTCAAGGCGCGCGGGCTGTCGGCGGCTGTGACGAGAGCGCGCACCGTGGGCGCGAAGACCCTGTCGGTGCCGTCGGCCGGCAACGCAGCCAACGCGATGGCCGCGTACGCGGCGTGCGCCGGGCTCGAGGCCAAGGTCTTCATGCCGAAGGACGTGAAGGTGCCGTTCATCCGCGAATGCGAACTGTACGGCGCGGACGTCACGCTGGTCGATGGGCTGATTACCGACGCCGGCCGCGTGGCGGCCGAGCGGGGCGGGCCGCTCGGGTGGTACAACGTGTCCACCCTGAAGGAGCCGTACCGGATCGAGGGCAAGAAGACGATGGGCTACGAACTTGCCGAGCAGCTCGATTGGCGGTGGCCCGACTGGATCATCTACCCCACCGGCGGCGGCACGGGCATCGTCGGGATGTGGAAGGCGTTCGAGGAGATCGAGACGCTGGGCTGGGTACCGCGCGGGCGGCGCCCGAAGATGGTAAGCGTGCAGGCGGAGCACTGCGCGCCGATCATCCGCGCGTTCGAGCAGGGCGCCGAGCGGGCCGAGATGTGGCAGAACGCCCGGACGTGCGCCGACGGCCTGCGCGTGCCGAAGGCCATCGGCGACTTCCTGATCCTGCGGGCCATCCGGGAAAGCGGCGGGACGGCTGTGGCCGTGAGCGACGCGGAAATGGTGCGCGACATGAAGGCCATCGGGGCGACAGAGGGCATCAGCGCCGCGCCCGAGGGCGGGGCGACGCTCGCCGCCCTGCGCAGGCTTCAGGCCAGCGGCCTCGTGAAGCCGGAGGAGTCGGTGGTGCTCTTCAACACCGGAGGGGCGCTGAAGTACTTGGACGTTCTTGGGTAGTAGCCAGTAGCCAGTAGCCAGCATGGCGGAACGGTGTTCAGCTTGCTGGCCTTGCTACTGGATACTGGCTACTGTCTACTGACTACTGTCCCAGTCCCCGTGCCGAGCTTCTCGATCTTCCTCGCTTTCATGTTGTAGACGTCGCCGGCCGACAGGACGAAGTACGGCTTCTCCCACGGTTGGCAGAGCCGCGTGTTGTCGTGGACCGCGACCTTCCACTTCCCCACGACTTCGAAGCGATCGCCGGTCACGATGATCGCCGTGCTCTCGGACAGGCCGATCCCCAGCAGTTCAGGCATCTTCTGGATGATCGGGATGAGGTCGTCCCAGCGGTTGCGCGTGTTGATGTGCTGATCAATGGCGGTGCGGCGCAGGAAGTTGAACCCGCGCTCGTGTTCTTTTTCCGGCGTCATCATGATCTGGGGGCCCGCGATCGCGCCGCGCACGAGGTAGTCGCCCTGGATGGTCGCACCGGCCGAGCTGCCGCCGATGACGCCGCCCCTCGCCAGCACGTTGTGGAACTCGCGGTAGGTCAGGGTGTTCAAGTACGAGTCCACGATGTTCCACTGGCGGCCGCCGTTGAACCAGATGCCGTTGGCCGTGCGCAGCACCGCCGCGAACGCGTCGGTATCTGCGACCTTCGGGTCGTGCGTGTGGAGCATCCGGACGTTCTTGACGCCCCGCTTCACCCAGGGGCCGATGATGTCCGCTTCCTCGTACCCGCGCACCGATCCGTCCGGATTCCGGTTGCCGCCAGCGGTGGGCACGATCACGAACGACGCTTCGGGGCCTCCGGCGAGCTGGATGAACCGCTCGACGATGCCCGTGCCGTCGAGATTGCCTCCGCCAACGATGACGAGCGTCCCCTTGGCGGGGCCGTACTCGGGCGGGTCCTCAGCCGCCGGCCGGGCAGCCACTGCCGTGAACAGGACAGCGACGACACAGAGCGCAAGGGCTACGCGCGTATTCGTCATGGGTGTGGCATTGTTGACCGGCGCGACGAGCGGTGCAAGTGAGCCGTCGGCTGTCCGCCAACCCGATTGTCTGGTGTGCATGGCGCATGGTAGAATGAGAGGATATTGGGCGGCTAGCTCAGCTGGGAGAGCGCCGCGTTCGCAACGCGGAGGTCGGGAGTTCGAGCCTCCTGCCGTCCACCAGAATCTCGGAGGAAAGAGGCGGTTTCGGCCGCCTCTTTCTCATGTACGGCTGGCGGCCACCGCACTTCGAAGAGTCTCGGACGGCAACTCGCCAAAACAGACCCTGTAGGCTCGCGAAAACTCCCCGAAGTGCCAGAAGCCGCCGTTGAGCGCCTCGACCGAGACCGTCGTCGATCCGGGAGTCGCCGCCAGCAGCGCCTGGCGCACCCGATGCAGCCTGACCCGGGTCAGATAGGCCACCGGCGTCATGCCCATGATGCCCTTGAAGGCATATTCCAACGAGCGTTCGCTCACGCCCGCAGCCGTGCAGAGATCCGTCACGTAGAGACGAGCGCCCATGTGTGCCAACGCGTACTCTTCGGCGTCCTTGACGATACGACTCTGAGCCCTGCGCGTGTCGTCTCTGCGGGGCAGTCGAAAGTCCGTCGTCGCGCTCAGGGCCCCCATCAGCGCTTCCAGGAGCTCGGCCTCGGCGGCGACACGCGTGTCTCTCCGATCGTTGAACATCTCAGGCCGGCACTCGGCTGTCGTCACCAGGCGCTTGCCCCAGGTGAAGAAGCGGCGCACTGCGGCAGGATCGCGCTGTAGTATCTCCGCGCCTTTCGGCATGGCGAGATTCGCTTCCCGCTGCCGGCCCTGGAAGTGCGCCTGCATCTCATCTGGCGTGAACACCGCGAATACGCTCTCGTATCCGGGGTTTGCCACGAATGCCATCTCGGCCCCGGCCTCGGCCGCCCACATCGAGCCTGGCCGCAGCGGCACGCCGTTCACCGACGAGCCCTTCCCGCGCGGGCCACACGTTCCGTAACCCACGAGACCGGGGCTCATCGTCGTGCGGGTGCGGACTCGGACGCTGGTCCGGTGGTAGACGACTGTCCCGCCCTCGAGGCGAACGATGACTCGCATCGCTCGAAGGCCTGGCGACGCCAGCTTCACCAGGTCCCAGTCGGCAACCTCGAGGCTCTCACCGGACGTGGTGGGTTCGGTCAGCTCGACGACCCTGTGGTCGATGCTCACCCGGTGAGCGGCGGCGGGCGTCTGGGCGCGGCTTTTGTGGCACACTGATGCCGATGTCGCTGCACGTCCAGCCGCCGGCGGACCTCGCAACCCGGCTCGCCTTCGAGACGCTGCTCGTCGACCTGTCGGCGAGGCTGGTGGCGGCCTCCGACGACGCGTTCCCGGCGGTCGTCGAGGATGCGCTGGGGCGTGTCATCCGCTTCTTCGGTGCGGATCGCGGCGGCATGCTTGCCGTTGATCCAGTCAACCGGAGTGTGCACGTGATCCACGGGTGGTACGCCGAAACCCTGGCTGATCGCATCCCGCCGGAACTCAACGTCGCCCCGCTCTTCCCGTACGGCTACCGCCTCCTGACCGACCTGCGGCAGCCGTTTGTCGTCACCAGCTATGACGACGTGCCGCCGGAGGCCGCGATCGATCGCGCTTCCCACGTCGCGATGGGGGTTCGTTCCACGCTCAACGTGCCGATCGCGGTCGGGGCGGAGATGCGCTACATCATGAACATGGACGCCCTGCGCGAGGAAATCGACTGGCCGGCAGCGTTCGTGCCGCGGCTGCAGCTGCTCGGCGAGATCTTCGCGAACACCGTCGAACGCCGACGAATCAGCGAGGAGCTTCGCACCAGCGAAGTCCGGCTCGCGCTCGCGACGTCGTTCGCGGGCGCTGGCCCCTGGGATCTGGACACGTCCACGGGCCGCATCTGGGCGACCCCGCATGCCAAGGAGCTCTACGGGTTGCCGGTCGCTTCGGATGTGACCCTCGATGAGATCCTCAGCGTGGTACATCCGGAGGACGTCGATCGGGTTCGCGGCCTCGTGACGAAGGCCGTGGCGTCGGTTTCGGAATTCGCCGACGAATACCGCATCATCCTGCCGGGAGGCGATGTCCGGTGGATTGCCGCACGCGGGCAACTCCAGCTGGAGAAGGGCGCGCCGCCCCATCGCTTGCTGGGCATTTCGCTCGACGTGACGGCTCGCAAACACGCGGAGGCGGCACAGCGGGCGGTCATTGCCCGCCTGGAGGCGGCCATCGATGCGGCCGGGCTCGGCTTCTATTTGATGACACCCCCAGGCGAAACGGCCGACCTGGATGACCGGACGCGCGCGCTGTTCGGCATTCCGCCGGACGAGGAACCACGGCTACGGACGTTCTGGCTCGAGCACGTGCATCCGGACGACAGGGAGCGCGTGATCCAGGCGAGCCGGGACGTCAAGGACGAAGGCGTCGAGCGTCTCTCGCGCGTGTATCGGTACCAGCACCCGACGCGCGGCCTCGTGTGGGTCCAGCACACGACCCGGACGTTCGAACGCGACGCGGCCGGCCGGCCGACCCGCGTCGCCGGGGTGCTGCAGGACGTCACCGAGCAGAAACGCACCGAGGAGGAGCTGAGCAACCTCAGCCGGCGCCTGATCCAGGCCCAGGAGGCGGAGCGTGCGCTCCTCGCACGCGAGCTGCACGACGACGTGACGCAGCGGATGGCGGTGCTGGCCATCGACCTTGGGCGGGCCGAGTCCGCCGCTCCTGGCGGCGCGCAGTCCGAGACGTTGCGGACCGTTCGCGAGGGCCTCATCCGCCTGAGCGAGGACATTCACTCGCTCGCCTACCAGCTGCACCCGTCGGTGCTCGACGAGCTCGGCCTGGCCGACGCGCTCCGCACGGAATGCGAACGAAGGGGCCGCCGCGGAGGCATCGACATCACGCTGGACCTCGACCCGGTGCCGGCCGCCCTCGGGAAGGACGCCGCGCTGTGCCTGTATCGAGTGGCCCAGGAAGCGTTGAACAACGTGATTCGCCACGCCCGCGCGCGCGCGGCGAGCGTGGTCCTGCGGCAGATGGACGGCGGCCTGCTCCTGGCCATCAGGGACGACGGTGTCGGGTTCGACCCGGGTGCGCCCAGAGGCCGGGGTAGCCTCGGCCTGGTGAGCATGCAGGAGCGCTTGCGGCTGGTGAACGGCACCCTCGATATCGAGAGCGCTCCCGGCCACGGGACAGCGGTGGTCGCCTGGCTTCCAGGGGAAGGAGTCCCGCAGTGAGCGCGACCCGTCGCCCGCGCGTTCTCGTCTGCGACGACCACCTGATGGTGGCCGAGGCCCTGAAGAGCCTGCTCGCGCCCGAGTTCGACCTGGTGGGCGTTGTGGAAGACGGCCGCGCGCTCATCGAGGCAGCAAGCACGCTTCGGCCGGACGTCATCGTCGCCGACGTCTCGATGCCGCACCTGAACGGCATCGACGCGATGGTGAAACTGAGGCAGGGCGGCGACCGCACGCCCGTGGTGTTCCTCACGATGCACCAGGATGTGACGTTTGCGCGGCGCGCGCTGGAAGCCGGAGCCTCGGGTTTCGTGCTCAAGCACTCGGCGCCTGCCGAACTGGTCGCGGCGATCCGCGCCGCGCTCGAGGGCCGGACCTACCTGACGCCGCGGCTCGCGGGCGAGGTCCTGGACTCCGTGAAGCAGGACCCAGGCAGGGCCGCCGACCCGGTCGTCTCGCTGACGCCGCGGCAGCGGGAAATCCTCCAACTGGTGGCCGAAGGCCGCTCGGCGAAAGAAATCGCGTCCGGCCTCTCAATCTCTTCCCGCACCGTCGAGTTCCACAAGTACCAACTGATGGAGACGCTCGGCCTGCACACGAACGCCGAGCTGATTCACTTCGCCATCAAGCATGGCCTCGTCGAACTGTAACCCGCCTCCTCGTACTCTCCCCAGGCGACCCTCGTAATTTCCCCAGGCGGCCCTCGTAATCTCCCGAGCAGACCGCCTGCCGGGTTGGGACTACGCTTCATGGGACGCCTCTTGCCGCCACGCGACCCGGCGGCCCGCAGGCGCGAAGGAACCACGGCATGCCCAACACCCGTCCGAGCTGCGTGCTGCTGGCGGATCGCCACCACGGCCTGACGGAGGGCGTGCGCGGGCTGCTCACTGCGGCCTTCGGAACGGTCGTCATGGTGGCCGACGAGGCATCCCTGCTCGAGGGTGCGAGCCGGATCCGCCCGGACGTGGCCGTGGTCGACATCTCGCTGGCCCGGGACCGCGGACTGGGCTGGCTTCGGGCGCTGCGCCAGGCGTGCCCGGACGTGAAAGTGGTCGTCCTCAGCGTGCACGACGAGGAGTGTATACGGCGCGCGGCGATGGACGCCGGCGCCGACGCGTTCGTGCTCAAGCGCGCGATCGCGACGGACCTGCTGGACGCCGTCGAGTCCGTCCGCGGATCCGGAACCGGCGCACCGCATTAGGGCCACGCGGCCGGGGATCAGAATCCCGGTTGGCTGCGGAGGGAGTGTGACATGAAAGTCAGGCGAATCGGCATGCTGGGCCGTGTGGTGACAATGATGGGCGTCGTCGGCGCGGTCGCCGCGATGGGCCTGCCTGCCGAGACCTCCGCCGCGGACGGGCCCCGCCGGCCGAATGTCGTCATCATCCTCGGCGACGACATGGGGTATTCGGACATGGGCATGTTCGGCGGCGAGATCAGGACGCCGAACCTCGATGCCCTGGCGAAGGACGGCGTGCGATTCACCAGTTTCTACACGCACGCGTCGTGCTCGCCGACGCGGTCGATGCTGCTGTCCGGGGTGGATACGCACATCAACGGCATCGGGAACATGGACGAGTGGACGGCGCCCAACCAGAAAGGCGTGCCAGGCTACGAAGGTTTCCTGAACGACCGCGTCGTCACGCTTCCGCACCTGCTGAAGGACAGCGGCTACCACACCTACATGGTCGGCAAGTGGCACATGGGCAAGGCGCCCGACCAGATCCCGGCCGCGCGCGGCTTCGAGCGCGACTTCTCGCTGCTGGACGGGGCGGGCAGCTACTGGAACATGGACAACATGGCCGCCACCTCGCCGCGGCTGGTGTTCACGGAGGACGGGCGCTACCTCACCAGACTGCCGAAGGGCTACTACGCGACGAAGACCTACACGGACAAGCTGATCAGCTTCATCGATGCGAACCGCGGGGACGGCAAGCCGTTCTTCGCGTACGTCGCCCACCAGGCTCCGCACGATCCCTACCACCTCCCGAAGGAGTGGCGCGAACGGCACGTTGGCGAGTACGACAAGGGCTGGGACGTGGTGAGGCAGGAGCGGCTCAAGCGCCAGATCGAGCTGGGTATCGTGCCGCCGGGCACGACCCTCGCCGAACGGATGTGGTTCGTACCCGACCCGATCGTCCTGGCGCCGGCGGCGCGCGCGCTCCTCGGCCGGAAGATGGAACTGTATGCCGGCATGATGGAGAACATGGACTTCCATGTCGGCCGGCTCGTGGCGCACCTGAAGGAGATCGGCAAGTACGAGAACACGATCTTCATCGTCTTCGGGGACAACGGCGCCGAGGGGGCCGACCTCTTCCAGATGATCGCCGGCACCCCGGGGACGCTCAACTACCTGTTCGCCGCCGCCAAGTGGTCGAAGACCGATCCGAAGTCGTGGGGCGACCCGGGCTCGTACCCGGTCTACGGCCCGGGATGGGCGCAGGTCTCGATGACGCCTTTCAGCCAGTACAAGGGGATGACGACGGAAGGCGGCATCCGCAACGCGCTGGTGGTCAGCGGTCCCGTCGTCAAGCGGCCCAAGGGCAGCATCAACGGCGGCTTCATGCACGTGGCCGACATCATGCCCACGCTGCTCGACGTGGCCGGCGTCACGTACCCCAAGACGCACAAGGGCCGCGAACTGCCGCCGCTCATCGGGAAGTCGTGGACCAGGGTGCTGGCCGGCGGCGCGGAGTCGCCGCGAACGGACCAGGACTACATGGCGTGGGAGATCTTCGGCAATCGGGCGGTGCGCCAGGGAGACTGGAAGCTGCGCTGGCAGTGGAAGCCTTGGGGCAAGGGAGACTGGGAGCTCTTCAACCTGGCCGCCGATCCCGCGGAGCGGACAGACGTCGCCGCCGACAACCCCGAGAAGCTCACGGCGCTGCTCGCACGCTGGGACGAGTACGTCACGGCGAACAACGTGATCATCCCCAGCCGGTCGGTGTTCGAGAGCTCCGACGACAGTATGCCGCCGCGCTTTCCGGATGACGCCGGATACCCCCCGCTCATCTACATCAGACAGTTCTTTCCACCTCCCGCACTGATCAAGCGCTGACCGAGGCCGCCATGACACACGCACTCGAACCGAAGGCGCAGCCGGTGAAGTCCACACCCTTCGTGACGCGCGCCGGTGGCTGGAAGCGCGGGGCCGTCGCACTCGCCGTGGTCGCGCTCCTCCCTCCGGCGCTCGCCCGCGCGCAGGGCGACGGCCCCCGATCCTATTGGAAAGGGCTCTCGGGCACCAACGTCATACCGATCATCTTCACAACGGTCAGCGGCAACACGAACCCGTTCGATCCGTCGCACACCGTGCTGGCCGACGGCAATTTCGACGCGACGTTGATGCTGGCCGGCTATGCGAAGGCGCTCGACCTGTCGGGCCGGGCCGCAACCGCCTCGGTGCTCGTTCCCATGGGCAGCCTCTCGGGACAGGCCGTCGTGGACGGCAAAACGTTCGGGCAGTCGGCGGGCGGGTTCGGCGACCCGATGCTCCAGTTCGGGCTGAACCTCGTCGGGCCGAAGGCCATGAAGAGCATCCCCGACGTCCTGCGCTACGAGCCCGGGTTCTCCATCGACGTGATCGGGTCCCTGGCCGTGCCAATCGGCGAGTACAACAGCGACCAGCCGCTCAACATCGGCCAAAACCGATGGTATGGAAGGATCGGCGCGCCCATCGTCTGGCAGCTCGGCAGCTGGGCGCCCGAGCGCCGGACGACACTCGAGTTCCTGCCGGCGGTCTGGATCTTCGGCCCCAACAACGACTTCGTCGGCAAGACGATGACGACCGACGCGCTCTTCCAGCTCGAGGGCCACCTGACGCACAACTTCGCCAAGGGTTTCTGGGGCTCGCTCGACGTGGCGTGGTATTCGGGCGGGGCGGCGACGATCGACGATCTCCCCGGCTCGAAGCTGAACAACGCGGGCCTCTCGTTCACGGCGGGATACCAGATCAACGACAACGCCCAGCTCACGGTGGGCTACGGGGCGACGCTAGGCGACAACAACCCCGAGGACCTTCGCCTGAGCCAGTTCCGCGTGACGCTGATTTACGGCTGGCACTCTTTGGTAGAAGGTGTGAAACGGCTGGGAGGCCAGTAGTCACCGCTCCCTGTTGATCGACGATTTGAGGTCTAACCATGCGTAAAGTCGCTCTCCTCGTCTTGGGTGTCATGTTCGGGCTGCTGCCGACGACGCCGGCTCTGGCGCAGGCGTCCGGAGACGGCTGGCGTGTCACCGTCGCGCCGTACTTCATGGGTGCCGCCATGGGCGGCACCGTCGCGGTCGCCGGCCAGGAAGCCACGCTCGACATGCCCGCTTCCAAGATCTTCGAGAACCTCCAGTTCGGTGCGATGGGCATCGTCGTGGCGCGCAAGGGCAACTGGGGTGCCGGCGGCGATGCCATCTGGATGTCGCTCGGCGCGAATGGCACGGCCCCGGGCCCCATCGGCGTGACCGCGAGCGCCGACATGAGCCAGGGCGCGTTCGCGTTCTACGGGCTCAGGCGCCTCGCGCCCTCCGCCGACCTCTTCTTCGGCGGGCGCGTCAATTACCTGAGCACGAATCTCCGCATCAACAGCCCGCTCCAGGTGCGCAGCGTCGACGGGTCGAAGACGTGGTTCGACCCGATCGTCGGCTTCCAGTTCCGGACGCCGGATAGTGGCGGACGCTGGCATGCCCAGGTCTACACGGAGATTGGCGGCTTCGGCGTCGGATCCACGTTCTCGTGGCAGGTCTTCCCCACGATCGGCGTGCGCCTGACGGAGAAGGCTTCCCTAGAATTTGGCTACCGCTGGCTGGACCTCGACTACTCGACCGGCGAGGACACCACCCTCTTCAAGTACGACGTGCTCACCCAGGGCCCGATCATGGGCTTCGCGTTCAGGTTCTGATGCTCGGCACGAATCTCAGCAGGAGTGATCTCATGTTCACGAGTCGCCTGACTCTCGCCATTGCGGCGCTGGGGCTTACGGTGGCGGCGTGCGGGAGAGGCGCGGCGCCCGCCGCTCCCCCGCCGGAACCGCCGCCTCCGGCCATCGAGGCGGAACTCGCGCCAGGATCGCGCCTCGTGGAACCGCGCGTCCAGGAACTGGTGCGCCAGATGAGCGACCGGCTCGCCCGGGTCAACGCCCTGGCGATCGAGGCCGAAGAGGTGTACGACGAGGTGCCGCTTGATGCACCCCGGCGACAGCTCACCAGCGTCCGGCGCGTCGCCATGCAGCGCCCCGACCGGCTGGTCGGCGACGCCTCCGGCGACGCGCTCAACCGCTCGTTCTGGTACGACGGGCAGACGTTCTCGGCCCTGGACCGCGAACAGCACGTCTGGGCCGGCGGCGAGGTCCCCCCGACCATCGACGCCGCCCTCGATTGGGTGTTCGACCAGACAGGCACCGTGATTCCGCTCGCCGACTTCCTCTATACCGACGTGTACGACCGGCTGATGGGCGACGTCCAGCGAGGCGTGTACCTGGGGATTCACGAAGCCGCGGGCGTGCCGTGCCATCACCTGTCGTTCGAACAGGCGACCATCGACTGGCAGATCTGGATCGACGCCGGGCGCGAGCCGCTGCCGCGCAAGCTGGTCATCAGCTACAAGACCGAGGACGAGGTGCCGCAGGTACTCGGTCACGATCCGCAAATGGAATCTCGAAGCCACGGTGCCGGAGTCGTTGTTCCGGTTCACCCCGCCTGAAGGCGCTCGGCGGATCGATGTCGCCGCGTTCGCTCACCCTGGCGGCGACGAGGGGAGGAACCGATGAACCGCACCATCACGGCGCTCGTCGTGATCGTTGCCGTCTTCCTGGGCCAGACGAATGTCCTCTGGGCCCAGCGGTCCCGCGGGTCCGTGTCCGCCACGTCGCGCGGCAGCGTGAGCCGCTCGGGCAACACCGCCTCGTGGGAGAGCCGCTCCGGCAAGGCCCAGGGCTCGAAGTCGGCCACCAAGACGGAGGACGGCTACAACGTCAACAAGACCCTGACGACCGACGGCGGGGCCTCGAAGACGGTCAGCAAGGACGTGAACGTCGAGGACCGCGAGGTCCAGACGAACTCGACGACCACCAACAAGTGGGGCCAGTCCGCGACGCGCGAGCGCAACGTGGAGGGCCAGGGCGGCTACGCGACGATCGAGGGCAGCGCGAAGACGAGCACGGGCCGCGAAGCATCGGCGGATCTTGTCGCGGGCCGGACCGTCTACGGTCAGCCGGCCGTCGCGGGCTCGGTGAACACCAAGTACAACGGCAACTACAACGTGGCTGCCGCCCGCAACCCGTACGGAGGCTATACGAAAGCGGTCGCGGGCCCGTACGGCGGCAAGGTCACAACGACGCTGCCGTCCGGCTACCGCACGACGTCGTACCTCGGCCGTCCCTACTACTCGTACGGCGGGGCCTACTACCGGCCGTACACCCACCGCGGCGTGCACTACTACTACCCCGTGCCCGTGCCGTACTACGCCTACTACCCCGCTCCCCCCGTCGGCGCGATCATCGTCATGGTAGCCGGCATCTCGTACATGATGGCCAAAGACGGCAGCTACAGTAAGCAGACGACGAGCAGCGAGGGCAAGGTCGTGTACCAGTCGGTGCCGCCGCCCGCCGGGGCCAGCGTCAAGACGCTTCCCGCCGAGCGCGTGCTCGTCACCGTCTCGGGCACGACCTATTATCTCAGCGCGAACGCCTTCTACCGGCGCGTGATGAACGGCAGCCAGGAGACGTTCGTGAGCGTGACGCCGCCGGCGGGGGTGGTCTTCGTCGCCGCGCTGCCCGCGGACTTCGAGGTCGTCCAGCTCAACACGATGTACTTCCTGGCGAACGGGCAGTACCTACGTGCCCTATCTGTCGGCCGACGGCAAGGAAATGTACGTGATGGCGGACCGCCCGCCGCAGCCGCCGCCGCAGGCTGGAGCCCCAGCCTCTTCGCCGGCCGCAGCGCCTGCGGCTGCGAAGGCCTCTGGCCCGTCCGCCGAGGAGGCATCTGCGCCGGCAGTTCGCGCCGTGAAGGAGTCGTTCACGGTCGCCGCCGGGACCCTGCTCGTCATCCGGCTCGCCGCTGAGCTCAATTCCGACAAGGCGAAGGCAGGCGACCGCTTCCAGGGCTTCCTCGACCAGGACCTCGCGTCGGACGGACGGCTCGTCGCGCCCGCCGGCGCCAAGGTTTACGGCGTCGTCAGCGCCGCCGATTCGGCCAGCAAGATGAAGGGCACCGCGTCGTTGAGCGTGACGCTCACCGACATGCAGGTGGGCGGTCAGGTGCTGTCGATCAAGACGCAGCCGCTCAGCGTCAAGGGCGGGACGGGTTCCGGCGCGAAGAAGCTGGTAGGTGGCGCGGCCGTCGGCGCGGCCATCGGCGCGATCGCGGGCGGTGGCGAGGGCGCGGCATGGGGAGCCGCGGCGGGAGCCGGCGTCGGCGGCGTCGCGGCCGCCGCGGGTGACGTGAAGGCGGCGATCATCCCCGCACAGACGCCGCAGGCCTTCACGCTGGCGGCGCCGGTCCAGGTCGAGATCATGACGAACGTGGCCGTCCGTTGAAGCAGGAGAACACGATGAAACGAATGACCATCGGATGCGTCCTCGCGGCGCTCGCCCTCACGGCCCTCGCCCGGCCGGCCGCCGCGCAGGACCTGCAGCAGAAGCTCGCGGCCGTGAAGCAGTCGGTGGCCGCCAACCAGCAGGCCCTGCGCAGCTACACGTGGCTGGAGAAGACCGAGTTGAGCCTCAAGGGAGAGGTCAAGGCGACCAAGGTGGATTCCTGCCGCTACGGCCCGGACGGCAAGGTCCAGAAGACACCGGTCGTCCAGCCTCCGCCGGCCGAGAAGCAGCGCGGCCTGAGGGGCAAGATCGTCGCCAACAAGACCGAGGAGATGAAAGAGGAACTCCAGGCGACGGCCGCGCTCATTCACCAGTACGTCCCGCCTGACCCCGGCCAGATCCAGGTCGTGATGAACGCCGGCACGGCATCACTGGGCCAGGCCGGGCCGGAACTCGTCGCGTTCAACTTCCCGGGCTACGCGAAGCAGGGCGATGCGCTGACGGTGACCTTCGACAAGGCGATCACGGGCCTGCGCCAGATCGACGTCAAGACCTGGCTGGAAAAGCCCGAGGAACCCGCGACGCTGCGGGTGGTCATGCAGTCGATGCCCAGCGGAATCAGCTTCCCGGGCAGCATCGTGCTGACCATTCCGGCCAGCAAGCTCGAAGTGCGCATCACGAAATCGAATTACCAGAAACTGGCGATGTAGCGGCACGGCGGTGTGATGACAGCGCAGACGGGACGAGGGCCGGCCGGGCTCCGCGTGACGGGTCAGCGGTCGATCCGGGCAGCCATGGTGTGCTGCGGGCTCCTGCTCTGCGCCACGGGGCGGCCGGCGTTTGCGCAGACGAACCTGCAACTGTGGGGCGACCTGTCCTTGAACTGGCTCAGGTCCGACCGCCTGTCCTACGCCCTCGATCTCGAGCCGCAGGCGCTCGTGGCGAACACCGATCCGGACGCCGCCCGCTGGCGGACCTTCGGCGTCACGCCCAACATCGAGTACTCGGCGAAGCGCTGGCTCGACGTCATCGGCGAATTGGGCACGGGCATCACGCATCAGACCGACGGCCTCAGTTCGTTCGAGCTGACGCCCCGGGCCGGCCTACGCTTCCACATATTCTCGCGTGGAGTGCCGACCGTCATCGGCCGGCGCGTGCGCCTGGTCGAACTCCCGCCGACCCGCCGGTTCATCCTGCGCGATCGATTGCTAGTCGAGCAGAGGAACCTGTTCTACAACCAAGACGAACCGACATCGTCCACACTGCGCGTGCGGAATCGCATCGAATTCCAGTTCGCCCTCAACCGCTCGAAGTCGACCGACGACGGGGCGCGGACGTTCCTGGCCGACTGGGAGTGGTTCCTGCCCGTGGACGACCCCGCGGAACGGTTCGCCAGCCGGCAGCGGATTCGCAGCGGTCTGGCCTTCCGCCACAGTTACACATGGCGGTCCGAGTTGGTCTACATCTGGACCCGGTCGCGCGATACGACCGACGAGGTGTTCTCCACGTCGGACAACGCCATCAGCTTCACGGTCAGGCGGTTCTTCAAGTGATCAACGGCGCTGCCGAAGGGATTCAATAAAGGAGCGTGAGATGCAGTTCAAGACCTGGCTGGCTGCCGCGGCAGTTGGCGTAGTGTTGTTCACGGCAGCCTGCTCGGGGCCGCAACCGCAGGCACCGCCGGCCCCGGCCGCAGGACCGGCGGCGATGGACCGCACGGTGCTGCCGATCCAGGAACCGGCCCGTCCGGCCGTCACCGAGATTGACGCCCGCAACGTGACTGCCCCGCCGCGCTTCGAGGTGAAGGCGCCGGCGTCCGCGCCGAACGTCGTGGTCGTGCTCATCGACGACATGGGCTTCGGCGTGCCGAGCAGCTTCGGCGGCCCCGTTCCCATGCCGACGCTCGACCGGCTGGCCCAGAACGGGCTTCGGTACAACAACTTCCATACCACCGCGCTCTGTTCGCCCACGCGGGCCGCGCTGAAGTCCGGCCGGAACCACCACACCGTGAACATGGGATTCATCACGGAGTTGGCCACCTCGATGCCCGGCTCCACCGGCCAGATCCCGAGCGCGACGGCGCCGCTGGCCGAGATGCTGCGCCTGAACGGGTATTCCACCGCCGCGTTCGGCAAGTGGCACGAGACGGCCACATGGGAAACCAGCATCGCCGGCCCGTCCGACCGCTGGCCGCTGCGGCAGGGGTTCGACAAGTTCTTCGGGTTCTTTGGCGGCGAGACCAACCAGTGGGCGCCGCTCATCTACGATGGCACCTCGCTGGTCGAACTGCCAGACGATCCGAGCTATCACTTCATGGCCGACATGACCGAGAAGGCACGGACCTGGATCAAGCACCAGAAGGCGCTGATGCCTGACAAGCCGTCCTTCGTCTACTTCGCGCCCGGCGCCACCCACGCGCCGCATCACGTGCCCCAGGAGTGGATCGCCAAGTGGAAGGGCAAGTTCGACAAGGGTTGGGACGCGCTCCGCGAGGAATCGCTGGCGCGGCAGATTGCGCTGGGGGTCGTGCCGGCCGGCACGACGCTCGCGCCGAAGCCGGAGGCCATCAAGGACTGGGCGGCGCTCTCGGCCGACGAGCAGCGCCTGTTCGCGCGGCAGGCCGAGGTGTTCGCCGCCTTCTGCGAATACACGGACCACGAGATCGGCCGCATGCTGCAGGCGTTCGACGAAGTGGGCCAGGCCGACAACACACTGGTCTTCTACATCGCCGGCGACAACGGCACGAGTGGCGAAGGCGGCATGAACGGCATGTTCAGCGAGATGACGTACTTCAACGGCGTGCAGGAGAAGGTCGAGGACATGCTCAAGCTCATCGACAAGTGGGGCGGGCCCGAGACCTACCCCCACATGGCGGCGGGCTGGGCGGTGGCCTTCAACAGCCCGTTCGGCTGGATGAAGCAAGTGCCATCGGACTTCGGCGGCACGCGCAACGGCATGGTCGTCTCCTGGCCGAAGGGCATCAAGGCGAAGAACGGCATCCGCTCCCAGTTCGGACACGTGATTGACGTGGCGCCGACGATCCTCGCGGCGGCCGGCCTGCCGGAACCCAAGTCGGTCAACGGCGTGCCGCAGATCCCTATGGCGGGAACGAGCCTCGGCTACAGCTTCGAAGACGCCAAGGCCAAGGAGCGGCACACCACCCAGTACTTCGAAATCGCCGGCAACCGGGCAATCTATCAGGACGGCTGGTACGCGCGCACGATTCACAAGGCGCCGTGGGAGCCGAAGCCCCGACGGACGCTGCAGGACAACTCGGCCTGGCAGCTCTACGATGTCCGGTCGGATTTCAGCCTGGCGAACGACCTGGCCGCGCAGAACCCGGAGAAGCTGAAGCAGCTGCAGGCGCTCTTCCTCACGGAGGCCGCCAAGTACGGGGTGCTGCCCATCGATGACCGGGTCTTCGAGCGGCTGGATCCGAAGCTCGTCGGGCGGCCGGACATCATGGGTGGGCGCACGTCGCTGACGCTGGCGGAGGGCATGATCGGCATGGCGGAGGGCGTCTTCATCAACGTCAAGAACCGGTCGAAGGTAATCACGGCCGAGATCGAGGTGCCGGCCGGCGGCGCCCACGGGACCGTCATCGCCCAGGGCGGGCGCTTCGGAGGCTGGTCGCTCTACGTGAAGAACGGCGTGCCGGCCTACGACTACAACTTCCTCGGCCTGCAGCGCACAACCATCTCGGCGACACAGAAACTCGCCCCCGGCAAGGCCGAACTCCGTTTCCAGTTCGACTACGACGGCGGCGGCCCTGGCAAGGGCGGGACGGGCACCCTGTTTGTGAACGGTCAGAAGGTGGCCGAGGGTCGGATCCCGGCGACCCAGGCAGGCATCTTCTCCGCGGACGAGACCGCCGACGTGGGCATCGACCTCGGCACGCCGGTGGTCGAAGCCATCGGAGCCGAAGCGAAGTCGCGCTTCACCGGCCGGATCCCGAAGGTGACGGTCGAGGTGAAATAGCGAGCCGCCGGCTCGCGGAGGAGAAGACGCCATGGCGGAGCAATGGACCGGCGCCGGCTTCGTTCGCGTCGCGCGCCGTTTGCGCTCCGCCATGCTCGCGATCGCCCTCCTGCTGCTCGTCGCGACGCCGGTATCGGCGCAGGATCTCGACCCCAGGGCCTATGCCCACGTTCCTGTGAACGGCACGTTTCTCGTCTGGGGCCTCGCGGTGTCCCACGGCAGCGTCGTGTCGGACCCGACGCTGCCCGTCACGGACCTCAACGCCACCGTCGAGACACCCTCGATTGGCGTCGGGCGCTCATTCGACATGTTCGGCAAGACGGCCCAGGTGTTTGGCGCGCTGCCCTATTCCTGGGCTCAAGCCTCGGGCAAGGTATTCGGGGAGGGGAGGGACATCACCCGCGCCGGTCTCTCCGACGCGCGGTTCCGGCTCTCGGTGCTGCTCCGGGGCGCCCCGGCCGCCTCGGTCGGCCAGCTCGCCAAGGCTCCGCGCCGGACCATCCTGGGGACCAGCCTGACCGTCGTCGCGCCGACCGGCCAGTTCTTTCCCGACCGGTTGATCAATCTCGGCACCAACCGCTGGGCGTTCAAGCCGGAGTTCGCCGTCTCGCATCCGATGGGACAGAAATGGCTGCTTGATGTGTACTCGGCGCTCTGGTTGTTCACGGCCAACGACTCGTACTACCCGGGCACCCTGACTCGCACGCAGGAACCCATGGGGGCCTTCCAGGCGCACCTGAGCTATAACTTCACGCGTCTGCTCTGGGCGGCCTTCGACGCCACGTACTACGTCGGAGGCCGGTCGACCGTCGATGGTATTGAGAACAACGATCGGCAGTCCAACTCCCGCGTGGGGGCGACGGTCGCCTTTCCGGTCGGCCGACGGCACTCGATCAAACTGGCGGTGAGCAAAGGCGCCATCGTGCGCTACGGGGCCGACTTCAGCACGTTCTCCTTCGGGTGGCAGACAGCCTGGGTCTCGCGGCCTGCGCCGACCCGGTAGTCGCATGAACCACCCTCCCGACGCGAGGGCCTCCGTGACGGACGCGCAGATGACAGATCCGAGGACGGGCCTGGCGAAGGAGCGCACGAGCTTCGCGAAATTCCGCACGCGACTGGCCCTCGAGCGCACCACGCCCTCCTGGATCCGAACCGCGCTGACGATGGCCACGTTCGGGTTCGGCACGGTCGGATTCTTCCGGTCCCTCAGGGAGGCGTCTCCGACCCCGGAGTCCGTCCAGCTTCACGCGAGCGCGATCCGCTTCGGCATGGCGCTCATCGTCCTGGGTGTCGCGGCCACCCTGCTGTCGGGCATCACCCATTGGCGCGCGTTGCGCCGGCTTCGCCACGACGAGGCGCCGGTGCTGAGCCAGTGGCCCTTGAGCCTCACCGTGGCGTTGTTGCCGGCGGTCCTCGGCTCGGCGTCGCCGTGGGCGCTGCTCACCCGGTGAGCGGTGACAGGGTCCGCGTTGCCTCCGGAGCGCCGAGGCTGGTTGCGGCGGCCCAGGAATGTGCGAGACTGAGGAGGTTGATTCAGGAGAATCGCCTCATGAAAGCCTCACGCCTCGTCCTGATCGGTTTCATCGTCCTGTTGTCCGCTGGCGTGTTCGCCGAGGAGGGCATGTGGATGCCCCAGCAGATCCCGGCGCTCGCCGCCAAACTGCGGGCCCTCGGGTTCACGGGCGACCCGAAGTCGTTTGCCGATCTCACGGGCCAGCCCATGGGCGCCATCGTGTCGCTCGGCGGTTGCACGGCGTCGTTCGTCTCGCCCGACGGCCTGATCGTCACCAATCACCACTGCGTGACGGGCGGCCTGCAGTTCAACTCGACCCCGCAGCGCAATCTGCTGAAGGACGGCTTCTTCGCGCCGACGCTGGCGGACGAGCTGTCGAACGGCCCGGGATCGCGGGTCTTCGTCACCACGTCCGTCGTCGAGGTGACCGGGACTATCACCGGCGGCATCGACGGCAGGGCCACGGACCGTGAGCGGTACGACACCATCGACCGCCGCGTGAAGGAGCGAATCGCGGCGTGTGAGCAGGACGGCTCGCGCTGCAACGTGGCGTCGTTCTTCGAGGGCCGGCAGTACTTCGAGATCAAACAGCTCGAGATCAAGGACGTCCGGCTGGTCTACGCGCCGGCGGAAGGCATCGGCGTGTTCGGCGGCGAGACGGACAACTGGCGCTGGCCGCGGCACACGGGCGACTGGAGCTACCTGCGCGCCTACGTCGGGAAGGACGGCAGGCCGGCCGCCTACGACAAGGGCAACGTGCCGTACAGGCCGAAGCATTGGCTGAAGGTGGCCGCCGGCGGCGTCAAGCCCAACGACCTCGTGTTCGTGGTCGGTTATCCGGGCCGCACGCAGCGGCACCAGACGTACGGCGAGGTGAAGGAAACCGTCGAGTGGGCCCTCCCCCGCTCGATCCGTCTCTCGGAGGAACAGCTGGCCCTCATCGAGACGCTCACGAAGGAGAACCCCGCGCTCGCCATCAAGCTGGCCGGGCGCGTGCAGGGCCTGAACAACGGCCTCACGAACTCGCGCGGCGTGCTGGAAGGGATGATGAAGGGCGGCGCCCTGGCGAAGAAGCAGGCGCGGGAAGCGGAGCTGGTCGCGTGGATCTCGGCCAGCCCGGCCCGCCAGCAGAAGTACGGCGAGGCGCTGTCGGCCCTGCAGGCCCTGCAGGCCCAGGGCGAGGCGACGCGCGAGCGCAACGCCGCGCTGGGGCTGCTGTCGTCGGCGTCCTCTTACCTCGGGTCGGCGCAGACGCTGTACCGCTTGTCGGTGCAGCGGGCGAAGCCCGACGTGGCGCGCGACCCCGGTTACCAGGAGCGTGACTGGACGCGGATTCGCGAGGGCCAGGACCGGCTGCAGCGCTCGATCGACCCCGTCGCGGATCGCGCCCTCCTCAGCTGGGCGATGCACAAGGCGGCGGCGCTGCCGGCCGGCCAGCGCGTGGAGCCGCTGGACAAGGCCGCGGGACTGACGGCCGGCATGGACAGGGCTGCGGCCGAGGCGGCGGTGAAGGCGTTCCTCGACGGCCTCTACGCCGGCACGAAGCTCGCCGACCGCGAGGTTCGCCTCGGGATGCTCGAGAGGAGCACGGCGGATTCTGGTGGCCTCCGGAGACGCGTTCATCGCGCTGGCCGCCGCCCTGGAACCGCTGGCCGAGGCGAACCGCGAGAGCGCCAAGAACCGGGCCGGCGCCTACGCGCGGATCAGGCCCGTCTACATGGAAGCCATGCTCGAGAAGGCCGGCGGCCTCGTGGCCCCAGACGCCAACAGCACGCTGCGCGTGACCTACGGCCAGGTGAAGGGCGTGGACACGCGCGACGGGCTCTTCTACAAACCGCAGACGACGCTTCAGGGCATCGTGGAGAAGCACACGGGCAGCGGCGACTTCGACGCCCCGCAGAAGCAGCTCGACGCCATCAAGGCGTTGCGGGCCGGCAGGACAACCGTGTTCGCCGACAAGGGCGTGAACGACGTACCCGTCAACTTCCTGTCCACCGTGGACACGACCGGGGGCAACTCGGGATCGCCGACCCTGAATGCCAAGGGCGAGTTCGTGGGACTGCTCTTCGACGGGACCTACGAGTCCGTGTCGTCGGACTACCTGTTCGACAGCGTGAAGACCCGGTCGATCCACGTGGACAGCCGCTACATGCTGTGGACGATGGCCGAGGTAGACGGCGCGAAGCGGCTGCTCGACGAGATGAGGGTGTCGCTGACGGCGCCCGCTCCGGCCAAGGCGCCCGCGAAAGCGACAGCGCCGGTCAAGGCCCCGGCAATCGCGCGGTAGCAGGCCAGGCCGGGAGTTGACACTCCCTGATCGGGGCGAGGACAATACCGGACATGGCCGTTTCCCGGATCAGCAAGGAAGAGCTCAAGCAGCGGCTCGATGGAGTCGAGGCGGGCCGCCCCGCCCTCGCCGACGTCCGCCGGAAGTACGCATGGGATCACAGCACGCTGAAACTGCCCGGCGCCGCGCGCCTGGACCCCAAGGCCCCGTCAACGGCGGGCCTCGCGAAAGACCGCGACCTCGGTACTCTACGACTCGGACCCTGCCGAGATCACCGGCGTCGAGGTCGCGGCGGGATTGGCGGCCGCCGGGTTCCGCGTCCACGTTTTGAAGGGGGGCCTGCCCGAGTGGGTGGCCGCGAACCTGCCGACGGAGACCAAGGACGCCGTCCGCGCGATCCCGCCCCCCCTCCGCCGGCGCCGCCCGCGGCCGCCGGCGAGCCGGCCGCCCCGAAGACATAGCCCGGGGCGGGCGTGTGCTACTGTGGTCGGTACAGCGTTGATCACACCCTTGCGCACCTGCCTGCTCGCCGCCTCCGCCGCCGGAATGTTCGCGCTGCCGCCCCAGGCCGCGCCGGCACCGGCCCCGGCCGAGCTCGCCCGATCGATCCAGCAGAGGTACGACACGGTCCGGGATTTCTCGGCGTCGTTCGAGCATCGCTACCGCGGAGGAGTGCTTCGCAAGGAGGCCGTCGAGCGCGGCACGATGCAGGTCAAGAAGCCGTCCCGCATGCGCTGGACATACGAGTCCCCCGAGCGCAAGGTGTTCGTGGCGGACGGCACGCGGATCTACTCCTACATTCCCGAGGACAGGCAGGTGATCGTGGCGCCGGTGCCCCCGGAGGCCGAGGCAACCACGCCGGCGCTGTTCCTCTCCGGTCACGGCAGCCTCCCGCGGGATTTCGAGGCGTCCTTCCCGCCGGAGCCCGACCCTGCGCCCGGCACGTACTCGCTCAGACTGGTCCCGCACCGCCGGGAGGCCGAGTACCGACTGGCTCGTGCTCGTCGTCGATCGCGGCACGTACCGCCTGCGCAAGCTCATCACCGCCGACGCGCAGGGCGGACAGTCGACGTTCACCTTTACGGACGTCCGCGAGAATGTGGGGGTCCCGGACAGTGCGTTCCGGTTTACGATCCCCCGGGGCGTCGATGTGGTGACCCATGAACAAGTTCGCCGATAGGTCGCGGCGCCAGGTCCGGATCGGGCTCTGGCTCGCCCTTGGCGCGGCACTCGCCGCCGCCGCGCTCCCGGCCTGCGCTACCTCCGGAGGGTCGCTCGAGACCGGGCGGCAGGCCGAGCGCATGGAGGACTGGGACCGGGCGGTCGTCGAGTATTCGGCCGCGGCGAAGGCGAATCCGCAGGACAAGAACACGCGCCTGGCCCTGGAACGCGCCAAGTTGCGGGCCACGCAGGTTCACGTCGCGAACGGCCGCCGGCTCGCGTCGGTCGGCAAGCTGGATGAAGCCCTCGTCGAGTACCAGATTGCGTCGCAGCTGTCGCCGGCGAGCACTGAGATCGACGATGCGCTCAGGAACCTGCGGGGTGCGCTCCGGACACGGGTGGCGGTCACCACCGACGGGAAGACGCAGCTGCAGTCGCTCATCGAGCGCACGCGCGACCTGCCTCCCGCCGGGATGGATTTCCCCGCCGACGCGAAGCTGCCCGACTCCCTCGTCTTCCGCGACGCCGGCAGCCGGGACGTCTTCACGGCGCTGGCGCGCTTCGCCGGGATCAGCGTGGTGTTCGACCCGGCGTTCCGCGACGCGCCGCTCACGATCGACCTGCGCAAGTCCACGCTGGAGCAGGCGCTGGTCTCGGTCTCGGCCAGCACCAGGAACTTCTATCGCATCACCGCGCCGCGGACCCTGACGATCGTCCCCGACACGCCCGCCAAGCGCCGCGAGTACCAGGAAGAGGTCGTCCGGACGTTCTACCTGTCGAACGCCGACCTGAAGGAGACCATCGACCTGCTCCGGATCGTGATCGACGCGCGGCGGATCTCGTCGGTCGCCGGCACGAATGCGATCGCGCTCAAGGACACGCCCGAGCGCGTGGCGGCGGCCGGCAAGCTCATCGCCGCCATCGACAAGGCCCGTCCCGAGGTGATGATCGAAGTCGACGTGCTCGAAGTGGACCGCGGGCGCCTGAAGGAGTTCGGCCTGCAGATCGCCTCCCCCGGCTCGCCCGGCATCGACGGCGCCGTCAGCATCAACCGGCCGGAACTCACCGTGCGCGACCTTCAGACGCTGACCTCGGCCGACGTCTTCCTGACGACGTTCCCGGCCCTCTTCTACCGCCTGCTCAAGACGGACGACAGCGCCCGCGTGCTGGCGAACCCCCAGCTCCGGACCATCGAAGGCACCGCCGCCCAGGCGAGGTTCGGCGAGCGCGTCCCGGTGCCGAGCACCACGTTCCAGCCGATCGCGACCGGCGGCGTCAACCAGCAGCCGATTACGTCGTACACGTACGAGAACATCGGCGTGAACATCGACATCACGCCCCGGACCCATCACAACGACGAGGTGTCGCTGGCGCTCAAGGTGGAGGTCAGCTCGATTTCGGGCACCGGCTACGGCGGCCTGCCGACGTTCGGCAGCCGCTCGGTGAACACGATCATCCGCCTCCGCGACGGCGAAACCAGCGTGCTGGCCGGGCTCATCCGCGAGGAAGAGCGGACGACGATCGACGGCATTCCCGGGCTGAGCGACATCCCGCTCATCGGCCGGCTCTTCGCGCACAACACGTCCGAGCGCAAGGAGTCGGACATCATCATCACCCTGACGCCGCACATCGTGCGCGTGCTGGACCTGAGCGAGGTCGACCTGCGGCCGTTCCGCGTGGGACGCGACACGGGCGGCCCGATCCTCGACCTGCTCGAGCCCGATCAGAGACCAGCCGCCGGTCACGCTGCCGAAGCCGATCATCAAGGACTGACGACGGGATTCGGGATTCGGGATTCGTGGCTCGGGGCTCGGAAGAAGCCAGAAGCCAGAAGCCAGAAGCCAGAAGCCAGAAGCCAGAAGCCAGAAGCCAGAGTGAGACGGGTCATGCGGGAAGGCGGTTCCCTTTGACGTAAGTCTTCCCGAGTCCCGAGTCCCGAGTCCCGAATCCCGAGCCCCGATCAGCCGCCCTGTCCCAGTGCGGCGAGCAGCTGCTCGTGGATCCCGCCGAACCCGCCGTTCGACATCACCACGACGATGTCTCCGTCGCGGACTTCGCGCGCCAGCAGATCCACGATGCTGCGGACATCCGGCACGAAGCGCGCGTGCCTGCCGGCTGCCGCCAGATCCTCCACGAGGCGCTCCGGCGACAGGCGCTGGTCCGCCGGCAGCTGCCCGCGGTAGACCTGCGCGATGACGACCTCGTCGGCCGCCGCGAAGGACGCGGCGAACGCGTCCTGGAAGACGCGCCGGCACGAGGAGGCCGACCGGGGCTCGAAGACGGCCCAGATGCGCGCGGCGGGATGCGAGGCCCTCACGGCGGCCAGCGTTTCTCGCACCGCCGTCGGGTGATGGGCGAAGTCGTCCAGCACGGTCACGCCGCGGGCCGATCCCACCGTTTCGAGCCGGCGCTTGACGCCGGCGAACGCGGCGAGGCCCTCCCGGGCCGTCTCCGGCTCGACCCCCGCAGCGGTGGCAATCGCCAGGGCCGCGAGGGCGTTCTTCACGTTGTGCGCGCCGGCCATCGCGATCCGGAATACGCCGAGCGGCGCCCCGCGGTGCTGCACGCGGAACGTCATCCCCGCCGCCGACGAGTCGAGGTCGTACGCGTACCAGTCGGCGCCGTCGGCCAGCCCGAACGTCTCGATCCTCGATCGCGCGACCGGGGCCAGCGCGGCGGCGTCGGGGCTGTCGGCGCCAAGCAGGAGGAGCCCGTTGCGGGGCACGAGGTTGGCCAGCCGGCGGAACGCCAGGCGCACCGCCTCGAGGTCCTCGTAGATGTCCGCGTGGTCGAACTCGATGTTCGCGATGACGGCGATGTCGGGCAGGTACTTCAGGAACTTCGCCGTCTTGTCGAAGAACGCGCTGTCATACTCGTCGCCCTCGATGACGAAGTCGCGGCCGCGGCCCAGACGGTAGCTCGCTCCGTGCTCGCCGAGGTTGGCGGCGATGCCGCCGACGAGCACACTCGGATCCAGGCCCGCGTGCACCAGCAGCCATCCGGCCAGCGCCGTCGTCGTCGTCTTGCCGTGAGTGCCGGCGACCACAATCGAGCGCGCTCCCCACAGGAACTGCTCCCGCACGGCCTCGGGCAGGGAACAGTACCGGATCTTGCGGTCGAGTACCTCCTCGACCTCAGGGTTGCCTCTCGAGATCGCATTTCCCACGATCACGAGGTCGAGATCGGTGGTGATGTGCGCCGCGTCGTATCCGCTGAGGATGGGGATGCCTTCCTGCTCGAGAAAGGTGCTCATCGGGGGATAGACGTGCTCGTCCGAGCCGCGGACGGCCAGGCCCTTCCGCTTGAGCATCGCCGCGAGCGTGGCCATCGCGGTGCCGCAGATGCCGATGAGGTGGACTCGTGTCACGGGTGCGACCTGTCTCGGGATTCGGGATTCGGGATTCGGGATTCGGGAGGCGCGGTCACGGCAGACTCGAGGATTTCGACGACGGGGACCGAGCCGGCCGTGACGCGCGCGCGCACGCCGAGCGGCAGCGTCAGCGCGGGGCCGACGGTGTGACCGGCGGGCAGCCCCCAGAGCACGGGCCCGGGGAAGCGGCGGAGGGCATCGGCCACCACGCCGCGGGCCGTCACCGAACCGTCCGGTTCGTCGCAACCCGGGAACTGGCCGAGCACGATCGCGCGGGCGCGGTCGAGCACGCCGGCGAACCGCAACTGGGTCAGCAGGCGGTCGATGCGGTAGGGGCGTTCGCCGGTCTCTTCGAGAAACAGGAGGCATCCTGCGGGCGGATCGAACGCGTACGGCGTCCCCATCGACGCGGCCAGTTGCGTGAGGTTGCCGCCGAAGAGGGGCCCCACGGCCTCACCTGCCACCAGGCTCTCGAGTGCTGGCGCCGCCAGCGGGCCGAGCGGCTCGTCGCGGGTGAGCGCCCGCACGAAGGTGGATTCATCGTAGCCGGCAGGGCCGCCGTGCAGCCCGGCCGCGACACACGGCCCGTGCAGGGCGGCCACGCCGCAGCGCGTGGTCAGGAACGAGAGCAGCGCGGTGATGTCGCTGTAGCCGACGAGCAGCTTCGGCGCGTGCCGCAGCGCAGCGACCGGCAGGAATGGCAGCAGTTCGACGCTGCCATAGCCGCCGCGCGCCGCCACGACGGCCGCGATGCCGGGGTCCTGCCACGCCGTCAACAAGGCGAGGGCACGTGCCGCCGGTTCACCCGCGACGTAGCGGGACCTGTCGAACACCGCGCGATCGAACACCGGTTGGAAGCCAAGCCGGCGTAGTTCGCCAACGCCGTCCGCGAAGGCGTCGCCGGCGAACGGGCTTGCCGGCGCGACAATCGCCACCCGGTCGCCCGGGCGGACCGCGCCCGGCTTCACCAGCGGCCCCTCACGCATGCTGCCGCATTTCCGCCGCCAGCGCCTGGTGGGCCTCGCAGCCGACGACCTCGCGCCAACGGGCCGACGGGCGCTCGGCTCCGGCCCGCGCCTTGGCGTAGCGCGCCTTGAGGCGGGCGTGGCGGGCGACGGAGGCCTCGACCTGCGCGAACGGGAGAGTGCCATCCTCGAACGCGTGCACGAGGGCCTCGAGTGAGGCCGCCTGTCCGTCGTGGTCCGGCTCGCACAGCAGGGCACCGTCGTGGCCGGCGGCGAGGGCCTTGACGGTGGCCGCCGGCAGGGCGTAGCGGGCCGCACATCCCTTCATGCCGAGGTCGTCGGTCAGAATGAGGTTGTCGAAGCCGAGACGCTCCCGCAGCAGACCGGTGACGATCGGACGCGAGAGGCTGGCCGGATCCTGGTCGTCGAACGCCGGCACGAGGACGTGGGCGACCATCACGGCGGCCACCGACCTCGCGATGGCGGCCCTGAACGGCACCCAGTCCACCGCCTCGAAGCGATCCGGCGGCAGGTCGAGCACCGGCAGGTCGTGGTGAGAATCGACCGAGGCGTCGCCGTGGCCGGGGAAGTGCTTGCCGCAGGCGGCCAGGCCTTCACTCTGGATCGCGTCGATGATGACGGCACCGATGCGCGCCACCAGCGCCGCATCCGCGCCGATGGCGCGATCGCCGATCGCCGGGTTGGCGGCGTTGGTCAGCACGTCGAGCACCGGGGCGAAGTCGAGGGTGACGCCCACCGATCCCAGTTCGCGCGCGATCGCCCGCGCGAAGCGCGCGGCAAGGGCCTCGTCCCCGGACCGCCCGAGGGCGGCCATCGGCGGCCACTCGGTGAACGGACGCCGCATGCGGGCCACCCGCCCGCCCTCCTGGTCCACCGCCACCCAGGCGGGCACGGACTCGCACAGGCGGGCCGCGTCGAAGGCCAGTTCGGCGACCTGCTCCGGGCTTTCGACGTTCCGCTTGAACAGCACGACGCCGCCCAGATCGAATTCGCGGGCGAGCGCGCGCAGTTCCGGCGGCACCTGGAATCCGTCGAAACCGAGCATGACGAGCTGGCCGAGTTGGCGGCGGAATGCCCGACGGTGACATGGGAATCCCATTATAATGACGCCCATGGATCCTGTCGCCGAGATCAAGCGCCTCTACTACGCCACGACACGGGCCACCGTGCAGCGCGACCTCGAGAAGGCAGTCGCCTTGCTCAAGACGCTGAAGACCGAGGAGGAGCGCGAACGCGTCTCCGTCTTCATGGACGGGCTGTCGCAGATGCGGTCCGAGTGGGGCGTGCGCCCGGCGAAGGCCCCAGGCGGCGTCGCCGTGCGTCCGAAACCGGATCGGCGGAAGGCCGCGCGGTCCGCGGCCAGCCAGCCGAATCGCTAGCCGCGCCGGCTCTGGCCCGCCTGGGCGGCTTTGCGGGCGAGGATCTTCACCGGCTCCGCGATGTTCCGATCGATCGAGAGCATCCGGACGTCCTTCTCGACCAGGCGGCTCACCAGCGCCATCGAGACCGCAATCGGCGACTTGGGGTTGAACGCCAGCGACCGGACGATCGCGTAGCTCTTCGTCCAGGCGCGGGTCGTGCCGATGACGCGGAGCACGTCCTCCGACAGGTTGGCCATCTTCGCGTAGGACTCGATCTCGCGCTCGTTCACCTTCGGGCTGCTCAGCACGGCCAGCGACACCAGTTTGTTGGAGTCGCGGATCAGGATCGAGCGCTCCTCGCGGGACCCACGCATCGCGGCCTTGATCTTCTCCGACACGGTCATGCGGGACAGGCGCTGGATGGTGTCCAGCCGCCGGGGCTCGCCTTCCTCCCCCTCCGCCTCTTCGCCGGCCTCGTCCTCGTCCGCCCCGGAGCGGTGGCCGGCATCGACGTCGAGCAGCGGCGCATCCGAGAGCGGGTCATCCGCGAGCGGGGCCTCCGCCGGCACGGGCTCTATCCCGCGCCCCACGAAGAAGTCGCGAATCTCGTGGGCCACGTCGGGGCGCCCGAGGAAGCGGGCCAGGTCGACACCAGGGATCCTGGCGATGGTGGCCTCGGCGGCGGCGCGGATGGCCGGGTCGCCGTCGGCCGAGAGCAGCACCAGCAGGCCGAGCTGTTCGTGAGCCCGCGGCGCCAGCAGACCCCGCGCCGCCATCATGCGGATGTCCGTCGCGACTTCTCCCCTCTTGAACGCGTCGAGGAGCGGTGTGCGGTAGAGCGACTCCATGAGCGGCTAGCGGAGGAAGGTCTCGTAGCCGGCGGCGGGAATCGTGGTCGTGACCACCTCCCCCGCCGCACCGAGCGGGCGGGCAGGCTTCCCATTCAGCGTCACCGACAGCGCGCCGGCGTTGCCGACTTTCATCGTGATCGATCGCTGAACGGCGAACTCGAGGCGCTCGCCCGACCCGGCCGTCCGGGACGCCGAGCGCGCCCCGTCCACGCTGACGGACAGCCAGCACGGGTCGGTCAGCGTCAACACCACCACGAGCGGCGCCTGCTGCGACGCCTCCGCCCCGGCCGGCGCGCCCCGCGTGGCGGCCGGCTCGGACGCGGCCGCGGGCGCAGCGGCCACCGGCTCAGCCGGTGCGGGAGGGCCGGAGACGTCCGCTTCCCGCGTGGCGTTCGTCTGGGCGGTTCCGGGCGTGATGGACGAGGAGGGCACGGGCGCCGGCGGCTGGCCCTGCGGGAGCGCGGGGGCGGGAGCAACCGACCCTGCGGCGGGCGGCTGGACCGTCTCAGGTCCGCTCACGAGGAACCCGGGCCTGAACCGCGAGTAGTAGATGAAGGCAAGGAGCGCCACGAGCAGGATCGCGCCCAGCAGCCTGGACGCCACTCTGACCACGCGCCGCCGCTGCTCGAAACTCTCGACCTCGACAGCGCTGGTCGTGGCCGGCATCTCGTCGGCGCCCGATTCACTCGGGAAGGCAGACACGAAACTGGCGACCGCGACGTCGGCATCCAGGCCGACCTCGCGGGCGTATGCCCGCACGAACGCCCGGGAGAAGATCCCGCCGGGCAGCTTGCTCGGGTCGTTGCGTTCGAGCGCCTCCAGTACCCGGGCGGAGATCTTCGTCGTGATGGCGAGCTCCTGCAGCGACACGCCGCGCTGCTCCCGCGCCAGGCGCAGGAAGGTGCCGAAGTCGACCTGGCGGTCATCGGCCATGGTCATCGCCAGTCTGTGCTGCATTCGCTCGTCCCGCGGCATGGTGGCTCATGTTAGGGAACCGTTCGGGCCGCTGTCAAACAGGCTTCGCGACGCCCGGATGGCGGGCGGTCACTTGGCGCGCGTCCCGAACAGCGTGGCCAGCTCCGCCATGGCAGCCCACAGGTTGATGATCCCGAGGCCGGACACCGCGCCGCGGACAAGGTTGCTGCGCGTCACCTGCGCGAGCATCGGCCAGAGATCGAAGAAGTAGTTCCGGTCCCAGAACGGCGACCACGGCACCACGAGCAGCACCAGTCCCACCTCGACGAAGTAGGCCAGGAAGAGGACGCGGCTCAGGACGCTCACGGTTGGCCCTTCTCCGGTCAGGCCGGGCCGGCCCGTCGGCGCGACAGGCTGGCGACCCGGTCCGCGACGTCCCGGTAACCCGGTGCCGCCGCCAGCAGTTCGATGAACACCGCGAGCGCCCGGGCGTCTTCGCCCGACGAGTCGAGGATGTCGGCAAGCTCGTACAGGAGCCCGTGCAAGGCCTCGACCGTCGGCGCCGGCGCCTGGGCGGCACGCTCCAGCCACTCGATCGCCTCTCCGAGGCGCTGCTCGTCGCGCGCGATGCGCGCCAGCATCGACGCCGCCCGGAACCGGAACAGCGGGTCTCGCGCCGCGGTCCGGAGGCACGCGGCGGCGGTGGCGATCTCTCCGCGGTTGAAGTGCTCGCTCGCCCGATCGTAGGCCAGCGCGGCACCAACGCCTTCCAGATCCCGCCCGCGCTCTTCGCGCAGGTCTTCGAAGAAGCCGTCGAGCCCCCCTGGATGCGGCTGTGCAGACGGCGGCTTGGCGGGGGCGCCAGCGGGCGCGGCGACCTGGCTGAGCAGGTCGTCGAGCTCTCCGCTGAGGTCGATCTCGAAAACCTCGCGCTCCGGCTGGGCCTTTTCCGCCACGGCGGGCCTGGGTACGGCGTCCTCCGGAATGGCCGCAGCGCCCTCGCCACGCCCGCTCGACGGCTCCGTTTCCATACCGACGTCTGCCGGGGGCGTGATGATCGCCGCGGCCTCGGCCCGGGCTGGCATGGCCCAGGCCACCGCCTCACCCGGGGCATCCGCCTCCGACACATCCTCCACGAGCAAGGCGGGCGGAGCCGTGACTGCGGCGAAGTCGCCGGGCGCCGTGATTCGCTGGACCCGTGACCTGGCTTCGCTCGCGCTGTCGGCGAATCCGAGGCCGGCCATGGCCCGGCCGAGGCGCTGCACGTGGCCGGGATCGTCCGGGCGCGCTGCGATTAGCTGCTCGGACAGGAGACGGGCCCGCTCGTAGTTCCCGAGGGCCAGGTGCACGTCCGCCAGTTGCACCTGCGCACGATAGCGCTGGTTCTCGTAGAACGTCTGGCCGCAGGCATCGATGAGCGCTTCAAGGGCGGCGACATGTCCGGGCACCGCCGCCAGGAACCGCTCGAGGGCTTCGAGCGCCAGGTCGGTGTCTCCGCCCGCTTCGGCGAAGCTGATCACGGTCTCGACGACGGCGAAACCGATCTCGGGCGCGCCGGGCCCAATGGCGCAGCCGAGCTCGATGCCCGGCGCCGCGAGGTCGTCCCGGCTCGCCAGGCACCGTCGCAGGGCGCTCCGGCCCGAGGCGAAGTCACCCGAGCGGAACTGGGCCTCCGCCAGGGCGAACTGCACCAGGGGATCCGCGCTGGTCGCGACCGGGTCCAGCACGTCGCGGGCGCGCGCGAGGTCGTGCTGGGCCATGGCCGACCTGGCGAGGTGCACGCGCGCCTCGAGATCCCCCGGGTCCGCCGCCAACGCCCGTTCGAGGGCGTCCAGCGCTTCGCCCTCGCGGCCGCCGCGCGCCAAGCCGGCGGCCACGGCTCGCCATTGTTCGCCGCTCTGCGCGGCGTCGCGGGCCGCATCGGGGTCGCCCGCGTCGATGAGCGCCTTCACCAGCCGGTCTCTGGCGACCGCGTCGGCGGGATGGTAGTCGACCGCCGCCCGCCAGCAACGCGCGGCGTCAGCGGTCTTGCCAGCATCGAGGAGCGTCTCGCCGGCCGCGCGCAGCTGCGCGGCCGCCCCGGCGGTGTCCCCCAGGTCGGCGAACATCCGGGCAGCCTCGAACCGGCCCGCGGGGTCCGTCGGGTCGACAGCGGCGTAGGCCATCGCCGCGTCGGCGGCAGCGGCCGCCGCGCCGCGGCGGAGCCTCTGCTGGAACAGGGCCTGTATCTGCAGGCGCGCGTCCGCTGTCAGCCCCTGCTGGACCGAGAGCTCCGCCGTCCGGAGCATGGCCTTGTCATCGTCCGGGTGGATCTTGACGATCTTCTTGTAGAGCGCCGAGGCCTTGGTGACGAATCCCTCGCGGGCGAAGTGCTCCGCAATCCTGGCGTACTGGGCGACCGCCTGATCGATCTGCCCTGCTCGCACGTAGAGGTCCCCCAGGAGGTTGGCCGTCGCCCAGTCCTTGGGCTGCTCCTCGACGATGCGGGCGTACTCGGCGATGGCCGCGTCCAGGCGGCCCTGGCGCAGCAGCTTCTCGGCTCTTCTCAGCGTATCTTCGCGATCCATGGGCCCGGCGATCAGGATGCGGACGGCGGCTCACCGCCCGGACCGATCTTATCAAACAGCGATGCCGGCCGGAACGAACGGCGGTGATGGCCCGAGTAGCCGAAGCGTTCGACCGCGGCCAGGTGCTCCGGCGTGGCGTAGCCCTTGTGCCGCGCGTACCCGTACCGGCGGTCCTGCTCGTCGAGCGCCACCATCAGCCGATCGCGGTGGACCTTGGCGACAATCGAGGCGGCGGCAATGGAAGCGCAGAGGCGGTCGCCGTGGACGATGCCGCGCTGGGCGACGGCCAGGCCGGGGATCCTGAACGCGTCCACCAGAACGACGTCCGGCTGGGGCGACAGCCGCATCACCGCGCGCCGCATGGATTCCAGCGAGGCGCGGTGAATCGCGATTCGATCGATGTCTGCCGGTCCCACTTCGGCGACGGCCCAGGCGAGCGCGCCGCCGCGGATGACCTCCGCCAGGCGCTCGCGCTCGGCCGGCGGCACCAGCTTGGAGTCGGCGAGGCCGCGGACCGGACGGTCCGGGTGAAGGATGACCGCGGCCGCCACGACCGGCCCGGCGAGGCAGCCGCGGCCGACCTCGTCGACGCCGGCGACATGGACGAAGCCGACCCGCCCGAGGGCGTTCTCGACCTGCCGCGTGGCCTCCGCCCGAGCCATGGGTGCCGTGCCGTTCGACGCTGCGTCTACGCCGGGCGCCGGGCTTCCTTCATCCGGGCGGCCTTGCCCTTCAGCTTCCGCAGGAAGTAGAGCTTCGAGCGCCGGACCTTGGCCGACCGGACGACGTCGATGCGCTCGATGATCGGCGAGTGCAGCGGGAAGATGCGCTCCACGCCCTGGCCGAACGACACTTTCCGCACCGTGAAGGTCGCGCGGGCCAGGCCGCGGTGCTGGCCAATCACCATGCCTTCGAAGACCTGGATCCGCTCCTTGTCGCCCTCGCGCACCTTGACGTGCACCCGGACCGTGTCGCCGGTCCGCATCGCGGGCCGCTCGGTCAACTGGGCCCGCTCGACGGTCTCAATCGCGCTCATCTTCCGCTCCTCTCTCGTCCATCAACGCGCGCAGGATCTCGCGCGCTTCGTCATCCAGTTCCGCCGATGGCAGCAGGTCGGGCCGCAGGGCCAGCGTCCGCGCCAGCGACGCCCGCATTCTCCACCGCCGGATGTCGGCGTGGTGGCCCGACAGCAGCACGTCGGGCACCCGGAGCCCTCTGAACTCGGCCGGCCGTGTGAAGTGCGGGTAGTCGAGCAACCCGCGACTGAACGAGTCCACGTCGACCGACGCTTCGTCGCCCACCGCCCCCGGCAGCAGCCTCACGACCGCATCGACGATTACGAGCGCCGGCAGTTCCCCTCCGGAGAGCACGTAGTCGCCGACCGAGAGCTCCTCGGTCGCCAGGGCCGACCGCACCCGGTCGTCCACGCCCTCGTAGCGGCCGCACAGCAGCACGACGCGCCGCAACGCCGCGAGCCGCTCCGCCTCCCGCTGCGTGAAACGCCGGCCCTGCGGGGACGTGAGGATGACCGCGTCCACCTCGCCGTCGGCCCTGATCGCATCGACCGCGCGGAACAGCGGCTCGGGCTTGAACACCATGCCCGGCCCGCCCCCGTACGACACATCGTCAACCGACCGGTGCCGGTCCGTCGTGTAGTCGCGCAGGTCGTGCACCTTCACCTCCACGAGGCCCCGATCGATCGCCCGGCGCACGATGCCCTCGCCAAGCGGTCCGTCGCACAGGCGGGGGAAGATCGTGACCAGGTCGAATCTCATTCCCGCCCGCCCTGCCGCATGCGCCGCGAGCGGGCGGTCTCGTTCAGGCCCAGCAGCCCGTCCGGCGCCGCGACGACGATCCGCCGGGCCTGCGGGTCGATGACCGGCACGATGTCGCGGACCAGCGGAATCAACTCCTCACCGCCCGGCGTCGCCACGACGAGCCGGCTCGCTTCCCCGCCGCCCTCGACCGCCACCACCTCTCCGAGCAGGTCCCCGCCAGCCGTCTCGACCCGGCAGCCGACGAGATCGTGGTGGTAGAACATGCCCCGCGGCAGCTCGGCCAGCTCGTCCGCGGGAATCCGCAGCTCCCGTCCCGCCAGCGTGTCGGCGTCGTCGATCGACTCGAACCCTTCGAAGCCGACCACCGGCCTGGCCTTCATGAACCGGACCGACCGGACCACGAGGGCCTCGGGCTCCGCGCCCCGGCGGACCATCATCCGGTTGCCGGCGGCGAAGCGCTGCTCGGGGAAGTCGGTCTCCAGGTTCAGGATCACTTCCCCGCGCCGGCCGTGAGAGCGGGCCACGCGCGCCACCACGACCAGGTCGTCCCAGGCCGGCATCTAGCGCTGGCCGTGCTCGTCGCGGAACTCGACGCTCACGCGCGTCCCCTCCCGCTCGGCCGTCGCCATCACGAGCGTGCGAATGGCGGTGGCGGTGCGTCCCTGGCGGCCGATGACGCGTCCGAGGTCGACAGCGGCCACGGCCACCTCGATGACGGCGCCATCCCGGCTCGCCGACTCCGTCACGCGAACCGCCGCCGGGTGATCGGCCAGCGCCCGCGTCACGGTCTCGGCCACGTCGCGCGCGCGGCTCACTGGGCCGCGACGGTGGCCGCAGGGCTCGCGTCGGCCGCCGCCTCCTTGTGCTTCTTGAGCAGGCTCTTCACGGTCGCGCTCGGCTGCGCCCCGGCATTCAACCAGTGCGCCACGCGCTCGCGGTTCACCTTCAACGTCGCGGGCTGTGTCTTCGGGTTGTAGTACCCGAGACGCTCGACCTCGCGGCTGTCGCGCGGCGTCCGCGCCTCGGTCACCACGACGCGATAGGTGGGCTGCTTCTTCGCTCCGATCCTCGTCAGACGGATTACCAGCATGTCACTCCTTCACCGCAGGGCCGTCAGGCCCCGTCGTCCAGGCCCTCAGGCCCCCAGGCCGCGCCCTTTGAGCATGGCCATCGCTTGCCGCATGCGCCTGCGGCCGCCGCCGCCGGCGCCGGCGCCGCCGACCACCTTCAGCATCTTCCGCATCTGCTGGAACTGCCGGAGCAGGCGGTTCACGTCCTCGACGGTGGTGCCGCTCCCTCTCGCGATCCGCCGCCGTCGGCTCCCGTCGATGATCTTGAAGCTGCGCCGCTCGGCGGCCGTCATCGAGCTGATGATCGCCTCGACGCCGTTCAGCTGCGCCTCGTCGGGGCGGGCGTCGCCGAGCTGCTTCAGGTTCCCCATGCCGGGCAGCATCCCGAGCACCTGCTCGAGCGGCCCCATCTTGCGCAGCGTCTTCAGCTGGGCCAGGAAGTCCTCGAGCGTGAAATCGTCGCCCCGCAGCTTCTGCTCGAGGCGCGCGGCCTCGTCGCGATCCACCACCTGCTCGGCGCGCTCGATGAGCGAGAGCACGTCGCCCATGCCGAGCAGCCGCGACACGAGGCGGTCAGCCTGGAACGGTTCGAAGATCCTCGAGCCGTTCGCCCACGCCGACAAACGCGATGGGCACGCCGACCACCGCCACCACCGAGAGGGCCGCGCCGCCCCGCGCGTCGCCGTCGAGCTTGGTCAGCACGACGCCGGTCACGCCCACGTGGCGGTTGAACTCGCCGGCGCTCTTGATGGCGTCCTGGCCGGTCATCGCGTCGGCGACATACAGGGCGTTGTCCGGCGTCACCGCGTCGCGGATCGCCGTCAATTCCTGCATCAGCGCCTCGTCGATGTGCAGGCGGCCCGCGGTGTCGACGATGACGATGTCGAACCCGAGATGGCGGGCCTCGGTGAGCGCGCCGGACGCGCGAGACACCGGGTCGAGGTTGCCGGCCGGGTCGAACACGCGCAAGCCGGCCTGGCGGCCGAGCACGTTGAGCTGCTCGATGGCGGCCGGCCGGCGCACGTCGGTCGACACCAGGAGCGGGTGCCGCCCCTGCCGCGCGAGCCACCTGGCGAGCTTGGCGGCCGCCGTCGTCTTGCCGGAGCCCTGCAGGCCGAGCAGCAGGATGACCTGCGGACTCGACTTGGTCGGGCGCAAGCCACCCTGGGCGTCGCCGAACAGCGCCACGAGTTCGTCGCGGACGATCTTGACGACCTGCTGGGCCGGCGTCAGGCTCCGCGCGACGTCCTGGCCGACGGCGCGCTCGCGCACCCGCTCGACGAACGCCTTGACGACCTTGAAGTTGACGTCGGCTTCGAGCAGCGCCATCCGGATCTCGCGCAGCGCCGACTCCACGACAGGCTCCGACAACCGCGCTTCGCCGCGAAGCGTGCGGAACACCTCCTGGAGCCGTTCACTGAGCGAGTCGAACATAGGTACAGTCGTACTGCGCCCGGATGCCGCCCCCGCCCGGCAGGCCGCTTCGAGCGGTCCCCGTCGCTGGCCGGCATCACGCGCTATGGCGCAAACCCTTATGGTAGCGGCGTTTGGCTCGAAGTGTCAACGCCGCCGGCGCTCACACCGTCGTGAGCCGGTGCCCGAGCTTGTCTTTCTTGGTTTTCAGGTAGCGGCGGGTCGAGTCGGTGGCCGCGATCTCGATGGGCACGGTCTGCGACACCGAGAGCCCGTACCCTTCCAGACCCACGAACTTCCGCGGGTTGTTCGTCAGCAGGCGCATCGATCGCACACCGAGGTCGCTGAGGATCTGCGCGCCGATGCCGTAGTCGCGCTGGTCGGGCTTGAACCCGAGCCGCTCGTTGGCCTCGACCGTGTCGAAGCCCTGGTCCTGCAGCGCATACGCGAGGATCTTGTTCGAGATGCCGATGCCCCGGCCTTCCTGGTTCAGGTACAGCAGGACGCCCCGCCCCTCGGCGTTGATCCGGCGAAGCGCGGATTCGAGCTGGTCGCCGCAGTCGCACCGGGCCGAGTGAAACACGTCGCCGGTCAGACACCGGGAGTGCACCCGGACCAGCACGTCGCATCCGTCGCCGAGGTCCCCGCGGACCAGCGCGACGTGCGTTTCCCGGTCCGTCACGCTCTCGTACGCGAACACGCGGAACTGGCCGTAGCGCGTCGGCAGGCCGGCCTCGCCCACCCGCCGCACCATGCGCTCGGTGCGCATCCGGTACTTGATGAGGTCCGCGATCGTGATCATCAGGATCCCGTGGCGCTTCGCGAAGCGGGCCAGCTGGGGCACCCGCGCCATGGATCCGTCTTCGTTCATGATCTCGCAGATCACGCCCGCGGGGTACAGCCCCGCGATGCGCGCCAGGTCGACGGCGGCCTCGGTCTGGCCGGCGCGGACCAGCACGCCGCCCTCGCGGGCGCGGAGCGGGAACATGTGCCCGGGGCGCGCCAGGTCGGCCGGCGTGGTCGCCGGATCGATCGCGGCGGCCACCGTCGCCGCGCGGTCCGCGGCGGAGATGCCCGTGCTCGTGCGGTGCCTCGCCTCGATCGAGACGCAGAACGCGGTCTCGAAACGCGCGGTGTTCTGCGTGACCATGAGCGGCATCTCGAGTTCGTCGAGGCGCGCACCGGTCATGGGCATGCAGACGAGGCCCCGCCCGTGCCTCGCCATGAAGTTGATGACGTCTGGCGTGACCGCGGACGCGGCAATCGTCAGGTCTCCTTCGTTCTCGCGATCCTCATCGTCGACGACGATGATCATCCGGCCGGCGCGGATGGCCGCGATGGCGTCCTCGACCCGGGCGAACGCGTGGATCGGCCTGGCCGCCGTCTTCTTCCGGCCCGGACGCGAGGCGGCCCTCGGGCGGCGGCTCATGGCAGCGGAAGCGGCGGGCGGCCGCCGTCCGGCCACATGCCGGTCAGTTGGGCGACGCGGACGACGTACTTCCCGATGACGTCCACCTCGAGGTTGACCCCGTCGCCGGGACGGACGGCCTGGAGATTGGTGTGCTCCCAGGTGAACGGGATGATCTGCACGTCGAACTCGGCCTCGCCGAGCGTCGCGACGGTCAGGCTGATGCCGTCGACGGCGACCGATCCTTTCGGGATGAAGTAGGGCGCGAGCCCGGCATCGAAGGCGACCGTGATCCACCAGAACTCGCCGTCGGCGCGGATGGCCTTGAGGACCCCCTTGCAGTCGACGTGGCCGAGGACGAAGTGGCCGCCCATCCGGCCATCGGGCCGCATCGGCCGCTCGAGGTTCACGAGCGCCCGGCCTTCGAGGCCGCCCAGCGTGGTGACGCGCGCCGTCTCAGGACCGATCTCCGTGACGAAGCGGCGCTCGTCGCGCGCGACGACCGTCAGGCACACGCCGTTGACGGCGATGCTGTCGCCGTCGTGCAGCTCGCCGGCGATGGCCGTCTCGATGGAGAGCCGGTAGCCCCCCTCGATGGGTTCAAGGGCCTCGACCCGGCCCACGTGCTCAATCAGTCCAGTGAACATCGGCTTCGATGATGACGTCGCCCCCGCAGGGCTCCACCGACACAAGGCGCCAGGAGGCCCACGGCGCCACGGCATGCTCCACCCATGGTACTCCGGCTTCGCCCAGGGCGCGAGAGGACACGACCAGCCGCACGGCGTCAGCCGCCCCTTCGCGCCACAGGGCCGCGTGCAGCGCGGGCCCGCCTTCGACCAGGACTGACTGAATGCCCATCGGCAGGAGCCGCCGCAACGCGCCGGTCAGTCCGCCGTCCGGTGCAAGGACCTGCGCGCCGCCGGACTCGAGCGCGCGAGCGGCCTCCGCCGGCGCGCCCGGACCGGCCACGACAATCACCGGACCCGCATCCAGCGTCGAGAATACTCTCGCCGAGACAGGCGTCCGCAGCCGGCGGTCGAAGATCACGCGGGCAAGCGGCCGTTCCCGGTAGACGCCGCGCGCCGTCAGCAGGGGATCGTCGGCGAGGATCGTCCCCGAGCCGACCGCGATGGCATCGACTTCCGCGCGCAAGGCGTGCGTGCGGCGATCGGCCGGGGAAGAACTCAAGCGCGCAGGACCGCCGCCGGGTCCCGCGACGCGGCCGTCGAGGCTCGTCACGGCCTTGGCGATGACGTAGGGCCGGCCGCGCCGCATCGCGCTGAAGAACGGCCGGTTGAGCCGCCGCGACGCCGCCTCGCCGGCGCCGACGTCGACGCTGACGCCGGCCTCACGCAGCCGCAGGAAGCCTCGGCCCGCCACGCGCGGGTTCGGATCCCCGACCGCCGCCACGACGCGGGCCACGCCGGCATCCAGAATGCGATCGACGCAGGGCGGCGTGCGCCCGTAGTGGCTGCACGGCTCGAGGGTGCAGTAGAGCGTCGCGCCGCGGGCCGCCTCGCCCGCTTCGCGGAGGGCGTGGATCTCGGCGTGCGGTTCGCCGGCCCGCTCGTGATACCCGGCGCCGGCGACGACACCGCCAGGCGTGACCACGACGGCGCCCACCAGGGGATTCGGCGTGGTCCGGCCCCTGGCCCGACCCGCGAGCAGCAGCGCGCGCTCCATGTAGGCCGCGTCGCTCAGCACGGCGCTACCAGCTCTCCTCGAAGAGGCCGTCGACGTACTCCCGCGCCGAGAACGGCACCAGATCCGAGATGCTCTCGCCGACACCAACGTACCTGATCGGCAGGCCCAGGTCGTGGGCAATCGCCACCGCCACGCCTCCCTTCGCCGTGCCGTCGAGTTTGGCCAGTACGACGCCGGTGACGCCGGAGGTGGCCATGAACTCGCGGGCCTGCGTCAGCCCGTTCTGCCCGACGGTCGCATCGAGCACCAGCAGCACCTCGTGCGGCGCGCCAGGCACTTCCCTCGCGGCGACCCGGTGGATCTTCTGCAGCTCCTGCATCAGGTTCGTGCGCGTATGGAGCCGCCCGGCAGTGTCGACGATGATCGGGTCCCGTCCCCGCGCTTTGCCGGCCGCCATGGCATCGAACACCACCGACGCCGGGTCGGCGCCTTCGCGCGCGCGAATGACGTCGACATCGGCCCGGCGGGCCCAGATCTCCAACTGCTCGACCGCCGCCGCCCTGAAGGTGTCCGCCGCACAGACGAGCGGCTGTGCGCCGTGCGACTTGTACAGGTGGGCCAGCTTCGCAACCGTCGTCGTCTTCCCGGTGCCGTTGACGCCGACGACCATGACGACGGTCGGAGACCCCGTCTGGGGCGGCGCGCCGCCGGCGGCGTCGAGGATGCGGAGGAGTTCGTCCTTGACCAGATCGCGCAGGGACTCGCCGTGGCGGACGCGGGCCCGGACGGCCGACACGATGCGGTCGGCCGCCGGCACGCCGACATCGGCGCTGATCAGGATCTCTTCGAGGGCGCCGGCCGTTTCGGCATCGACCTGCCGGCTGCGCCGCTCGGGCGCGTCGGCGCGCCGCGCAATCTCGTCAAAGCGGCCGAACAGCTGCTGCGCGGTGCGCCGCAGCCCTTCCCGCACCCGTCCGAACACGCCCATCAGGGCATTCTATCATCCGCTCTCCGGCTCACTTCGCTGGGGCCGGAGCATCAGGTCTTCGAGCGCGGCGCGCGGCGTCTTGCGCCCGTCCAGCACGGCCGCCATCTGCTCCGTAATCGGCAACTCGACACGGTGACGCGTTCCGAGTGCCAGCGCGGCACCGGTTGTCGTGACGCCCTCGGCCACCATCTTCATGCCGGCGAGCACTTCCGCCAACCGGCGGCCGTGGGCGAGTTCGATGCCGACGTGCCGGTTGCGGCTGTAAGGGCCGGTGCAGGTCAGCACCAGGTCGCCAAGGCCCGTCAGTCCCGCGAGGGTCTCCCGGCGACCGCCGGCCGCGACGGCCAGCCTCGAGATCTCGACCAGGCCGCGGGTGATGAGCGCCGCCTGCGCGTTGTGGCCGAGGCCCAGCCCTTCAGCCACGCCGGCGGCGATCGCGATCACGTTCTTGAGCGCGCCCCCGATTTCGACGCCCACCACGTCGCTCGTCGCGTAGAGGCGCAGGAACCGCCCGCGGAACTCCGCCTGCACCCGCCCGGCCGCGGCCGGATCGGTGCTCGCCACCGAGAGCGCCGTCGGCAGTTCGCGGGCAACCTCGACTGCGAAGCTGGGTCCCGACATCGCCACCACCGGGTGAGTGCCGCCGGATTCCTGCGTCAGCACCTGCGACATCCGGTCGAGGGTGTCCGGTTCGAGGCCCTTCGCGGCGCTCACGAGTGTCGCGCCGCGCGCCAGGAACGGCCGGGCCGCGCGCGCGACGCTCCGCATGGCGTGCGACGGAACGACGGCGACCACGATGTCGACGCGTTCGAGCGCCTCCTCGATCAGCGGAGTCGGGACGACGGCAGCCGGAAGCGCGACGTCCGGCAGGTAGACCGCGTTGGCGCGCCGCTCCCGCATCTCGGCGATGATGGGCGCCTCGATGGACCAGATGCGCACGGCATGTCCGTTCCTCGCCAGGTGCACCGCGAGCGCCGTTCCCCAGCTGCCGGCCCCAAGGATGGCGATGTCACTGGGCACGATGGGCCTCCACTGGACCGGTTTCGTCACCTGCGCACGGCGGCCTGTCACCACCGCGAGAACGGGTTATGAAACCGCCTTACGGGTCAGCCGGCTCCGGCCCGGCCGCGCCCGCGAATGGAATGCTCAGCAAGGCGTCGTAGGTCGGGCCCGCTGACGACAAGTGACTCTGGAACAGCGTGCACGCGTGCAGCGACCACTCGCAGACGGGATCGGGCGGCGCACCGCCGGCCAGACGGCTCCAGTCGAGTTCCGAAGGCGCTTTTACGCGCCCGACCGTCAGGTGCGGCGAGAACGGCCGCGCTTCGGGCGTGATGCCCGCCGAGCGCAGCCGCTGGCCGATTACGGCGTGCGCGACCCCGAGCGCGTCGGCTCCCGCCGCGACGCACAGCCAGATCACCCGGGCCGGTCCGTTCGGCGGGAACACGCCCCATCCTGCGAGGCCGATGCGCGGCGGCCCGAGATCGAGCGCGGGCCCGAGAGCTTCCCTCAACGACGGCAGGCGATCCTCGTCGATGTCGCCCAGGAAGTGGAGCGTGAGATGAAGGTTGCGGACAGCCACCCATCCAACGCCTCGCGCAGACCCCGGGCGCTTCCGTTCGGCACGCGTGCGGAATCCGGTGACCGCGTCGGCAACGGCCTCGCGCGCGCCTGCGTCCAGGTCGGCGGCGATGAACAGCCTCATGGCCTCCTGCCGCCCGGCGAGTAGACGAACGCCCGCCCAGGCTCGACGCCGAGCAGCACCCGCCGCGCCAGGTCCAGCGAGACCTGTGCCGCAAACTGGCGGACGCGGACCCGGCCCGTCGGAAACCGATACGTGCGAACCACCTGCACGTCTGCCGTCGTGACCCCGATCACCACGGTGCCGACGGGCTTCTCGTCGCTGCCGCCAGACGGGCCCGCGATACCGGTGACGCCGATCCCGATTTCGCAGCCGGCGGCCGCGCGGATGCCGTCCGCCATCGCCACGGCGACCGCTTCGCTCACCGCTCCGCGCTCGGCAATCACCGCCGGCGGCACCCTGAGCACGGAGGCCTTGGCCTCGTCGCTGTAACAGACGGCATTGAAGCCCACGTAGGCGGAACTGCCGGCGACGTCGGTGAGCCTGACTGAGACGAGCCCGCCCGTGCACGACTCGGCGACGCCGATGCGCCAGCCGCGCTCGCGCAGCAGCCCGCCGACCACTTCCTCGAGCGCGCGCCCGTCGGCGCTGAACAGATCCGCGCCGAAGAGTGCAGCCAGTTCGGCGGCTGCGGCATCGAGCCGGGCCCGCGCCTCGAGGGCCGCCGGCGCGCGCACCGACAGGTGCAACTCGACCTGGGCCGGAGAGGTGAGCACCGTCGTCGTGATCGGCAGCGGCTGCGACACCCAGCGCGAGTACACCGGTGCGGCCAGTTCGTCGACCTCGGACTCCGTGCGCCCGCACAGGCGGAGCACGCGGCGCGACAGGCGGCCGGTGCCGGCGAGCGGCGCCAGGCGCTCCTCCACGACGCGCTCGACCATCGGCTTCAACTCGGCCGGCGGACCCGGGAGCAGGAGGAGGATGCGGCCGTCGTGCTCGAGCCAAAGACCCGGTGCCGTCCCGAAACCGTTCGGGAGCACGTCGGCGCCATCGGGCACCATTGCCTGCCGGCGGTTGATTTCGGGCATGCGCGCGCCCCGGGCTGCGAACCGCTGACGGATGCCGTCGAGGAGGTCCGGCCGCTCGCGCAGCGCGCGGCCCGTGACAGCCGCGACGGCCTCGCGCGTCAGGTCGTCATCGGTCGGGCCCAGTCCCCCGCACAGCACCACGAGATCGGTCCGCGCCAGCGCGGCCCGGAGCACCGCCTCCAGGTCGCCGCGCCGGTCCCCGACAATCGCTTTCGCCCGGACCTCGATGCCGCACTCGTTCAGCCGTTCCGTGATGAAGAGCGAGTTGGTGTCGACCCGAGGCGGGACGAGCAGTTCGCTGCCGACGGCGATGATCTCCGCCCAACGCACGGATGGAGGACCGCCGGCCCGGCTCATGCCAGCAGCCCCGGCCGCACCCGCAGCAGGATCTGCACCGCGAGATTCGCGTACACCCCGGCCATCACGTCATCCGCCATCACACCCCAGCCTCCCGGGATGTGCTCGAGGCGGCCCGCCGGCCACGGCTTGACGATGTCGAAGACGCGGAAGGCGACGAAGGCTGCGACAATGACCGGCCAGGTGCCTGGCAGAAAGAGGAGGCTGACGAGCATCCCCACAACCTCGTCGATCACCACCGGACCCGGGTCCTCCACGCCAAGCGCGTGCTCGGTGAGTCTGGCGCTCCAGGCGCCGGCGACGACGATCGCCGCGCAGACAACGATCTCGAGCCAGGCGGAGCCGGCCCATCGCAGCAACAGGAAGAACGGAATGGCCGCCGCCGCGCCCACCGTGCCCGGCGCCACCGGCGCGAAGCCGACGTATCCGAACGTCGCAAACGCGACCGCCAGGCTGGAACGAAGCGTCCGTGCGGTCATCGATGAACGATCCACAGGTTCAGCGGCGGCGCCAGGTCACACGCCTGCCGCGCGGACAACCCGCGTTCCGGCGAGACGATCGTGCAAACCCCGGTGGTCGCCGACGAGGCCGGCCAGCCAGCCGATCCCTGCGGGCATCAGCGACACCACCATGGCCGCGCCGCGCAGCAGGGCGCGCCGCAGGTCCATCCGGTCCCGGCGGTCCGAGACGACCTCGATGGCGGTCGCCATCTTGCCGAAGGTCTGGCCGAGGGTGCCCGTGAAGAGGACGACGTAGCCCCCGTTCAGGAGCAGGAGGAACGCCGCCATCGGCAGCACCGGAAGAACGCGCAGGTCGTTGAAGCTCAGCCCGCACAGGGTCAGCGTGAAGTGGAGCACCACCAGATCGATGACCGCCACGAGAGCCAGGTCGATGGCCGCCGCGGCCGCCCGGCGCCCGGCGCTCGCCGAATGCCATGCGGTGCCCTCACCGCGCGGGTCGCCGGAAGCCGGTTCCGCACCCGCTCGAGGCGCTGGGCCGTTCTCGAGTTCAGTGGAAAGCAGCGGAGTTGCGTCGGGCGGCGGAGCCGGGGGACGCGTGCGGGCGCGCGCAGGCGTGGGTGTCGCCCGGCGCACCGCCAGAGGCGCCCGTGGCGGCGGCAGCACCAGAGCGTCGCCGCCGAAGAGGGGCAAATCGACGGGCGTGCCTTCCGGGAGGGCGGCCAGGGGGCGACCGGCGCCCTCCTTGCCGCGCGCCGGAGAGGCCTGGCGGTACCGCGCACCGCGGGCGAGACGCGGATCGCGGAGCGGAGACTCGCCGGAGTGGCCGCCGGGGTGGCTGACGAGCGAGAAGTCGTAGCCGCAGTTCTTGCAGCGCTCGCCGCTGTCGAACCCGAGGTATCCGCACTTGGGGCACTTCACCGGCGCACCTCGGAAGGCCCGGCACCGGGCGCCGCCGGCGCCGGAGCGCCCACAGGACTCGAGGCGGCGGCGGCCGACTCGAGCAGGATCTTCTGGATCTCCGACCTGAGCCTGGTTGCATCGGGCCCGAGCGGGTCGGCCTCCGACACGCCATCGAGCGCCGCGAGCGCGGCTTTCAGATGGCCGGCCTCGAACAGGTCGCGTGCCCGGCCCAGGGCCACCTCCGACGGCCTCGGCACCGGCAGGGGGTCCATGGTCGCGGCGGTTCCGGCGGCGGGGGCCTGCCGCCAGTCGCGCGCCACCAGAGGCCGGAGCAGATCGCGGGACGCGGCAAACAGGATGACGACGCCGACGAGGAGGGCCGCGCCGATGATCGGGAGCGCGCGAACCGGGCGCGCTGAGTCGCCGCGAAGCCCGCGGCCCGCCCAGTCGGCCCCGTCGGCGCCCGCGGCGCGGGGCGTCGTGTCGTGTTCCTGAGGAGGCGTCGAGAGCCGGTCGAGACGATCGAGATACGCATGCGCCAGGTCGTGCGGCTCGCCCGAGGCGACCGCCGTCGAGAGGAGCCGGCGCGCCGCCGGGCCGTCACCGCGGTCGAACGCGGCCACGCCCTCCTGGACGAGTTCCTCAGTCGAGCGCAGGCGCTCGGCCAGCGCGCCCCGGGCGCGCTCGATGTACGCGCGCGCGCGCTGGTGCCCGCGATCGAGGAACAGCACGCGTCCCCAGATGTTGATGGCCTCCTGGAAGCGCCCGTCGAAGTACTGTTCGAGTCCCGCGAGCAGCAGTTCGTCGATCTTCGCGTCGCGATCCAGGTCGGGCGGACCGTCGTCGGATCGCGGCGTGTCGATGGAGCGTGGGTCGGCCATGTCGGGTGTGCTCGGGAAGCGATTATACGTCAGACTCAGCCGCCGTCCTCATCGCGGTCGCTGCCGCGGGGCGAGGCGATGCCGAGGGTGCGCATCTTGCGGTAGAGGTTGCTGCGCTCGATACCCAGCGCATCCGCGGTGCGGGAGATGTTCCCCTGCTGCCGCGCCAGCGTCTTCAGGATGTACTCGCGCTCGAAGGCATCGCGGGCGTCGTGCAGCTGGCGGATGTCTTCAGCCGGCTCGGCCGGGACGGGCCTGACGGCGCCGCCGAGGAACGCGAGCGCCTGCGCCGTGATCACCTCGCCCGGCACCATGATCATCAGCCGCTCGATCACGTTGCGGAGCTCCCGCACGTTGCCGGGCCAGCTGTACTGCGCGAGCGCCGCCGCCGCCGACGGGTCGAGGCTCTTGAGCCGTCGCCCGTACTCGCGCGCGAAGAGCCGCATGAAGTGCTCCGACAGCAGCGGGATGTCCTCCTGGCGATCGCGCAGCGGCGGCACGAAGATCGGAATGACGTTGAGGCGGAAGTACAGGTCCTCCCGGAAGCGCCCGGCCTTGATCTCCTCGGTCAGGTCCTTGTTGGTGGCCGCGAGCACGCGGGTGTCGACCCGGATGCGCGCCGTGCCGCCGACCGGCTCGACGACCTGCTCCTGCAGGGCCCGCAGGACCTTGGCCTGCGTCTTCAGGCTCATGTCCCCAATCTCGTCGAGGAAGATCGTGCCGCCGTCGGCGAGCTCGAACTTCCCGCGCCGGTCGGAGACCGCGCCCGTGAAGGCGCCGCGGACGTGGCCGAACAGCTCCGACTCGATCAGCTCCTCCGGGATGGCCGCGCAGTTCACTTCGACAAACGGCCCGCCCCGCCGCCGGCTGAGGGCATGGATCGATCGCGCCACCAGTTCCTTGCCGGTCCCGTTCTCGCCCGAGATGAGCACGCGGCCGTTGGTGGGCGCCGCCATGGCCACCTGTTCGCGCAGCTGGCTCATCGCGTAGCCTTCCCCGACCATCTTCAGGTCCTGGTCCACGCGGGCGCGCAGCGAGCGGTTCTCGACCTCGAGGCGCTGCTGCCGCAGGGCGTTGCTCACGACGAGGACGGTCTTCTCGAGCGACAGCGGCTTCTCGATGAAGTCGAACGCGCCAATCTTGATCGCCTTCACGGCCGACTCGATGTTGCCGTGCCCGGAGATCATCGACGACCGGAGCGTCCACCTGGCGGTCGCGCATCCGCTGGAGCGTGGCGAGACCGTCGATGCCAGGGCAGCCAGATGTCGAGCAGGATCACGTCGTACGCCGCCCGCGTGAGCCGGTCGAGGCAGGCTTCCCCGCTGTCGACCGCGTCGACCTCGTACCCCTCGTCGCGCAGCACGCCGACCAGCGCCGCGCGCACACCGGGCTCGTCGTCGACGACCAGTACGGCTGCCTTCACGTCGCCTCCGTTCCGGCCAGCGTCTCGCCTTCCCCGCACGGCAACTCGATGGTGAACCGCGTGCCCCGGGGCTCGTGGGGCCCGACGTCGACCAATCCGCCGTGCTCCGCAACGATGCGCCGCACGATGGCCAGCCCGAGGCCGCTGCCCCGCTTCTTGGTCGAGTAGTACGGCATGAAGAGCTTGTCCCGCTCCTCCGGGGCGATGCCGGGCCCGTCGTCGGCGATGATGATGCGCACGGTGCCCGCCGCGGCGTCGTGCTGGGTCTCGACGACGATCTGCCCCTGCTGGTTGAGCGCTTCGATCGCGTTGTCGACGAGGTTGATGACGACGCGCCGGATCTGGTCCGGGTCCAGGCGAATCGGCGGCAGCGACAGCGCGAACAGCGTCGCGATGCGCACGTGCGCGAAGAGCCCCTCGTAAAGCCCCAGCGTGCCGACGAGCAGCTGGTGCACGTCGGTCGGCACGCGCCGGGGCGACGGCATGCGGGCGAACTGGGAGAACTCGTCCACCAGCGTCTTCAGCGCCTCCACTTCCCCGACGATCGTGCCGGTGCACTCGTCGACCAGCGCGCGCACCGGCGCCGGCGAACCGGAGAACTGGCGCTGCAGGCGCTGGGCGCACAGCTGGATGGGCGTGAGAGGGTTCTTGATCTCGTGCGCGAGCCGGCGGGCGACCTCGCGCCACGCCGCGACCTTCTGGGCCCGGATGAGCGGCGTGATGTCGTCGACCACCAGCACGCGGCCCTCGAGCTGCCGGCCGTCGCCGTGCAGGGGCGTGGCGGCCAGCGCGAGTTGCACCTCGCGGCCGTCCCGGTTCAACATGATTTCCTGCGCCGGCCAGTCCTTGCCCGCGACGTACGGCGCCGCGGCCAGCTCCCCCAGCGGCCTGAGCTCACCGGCCCCGAACACCTCTTCGGCCGGCCTCCCGACGGCCGCGGCGTCGAGGCCGAGCAGCTTCGCCGCCGCCGGGTTGAGGGTGCCAATCCGCCCGCCGGCGTCAATGGTGATGACGCCCGTCGCGACCCTGTCGAGCACCGCCTCGGTGAACCGCCGCCGGTCCTCTACCTCGGCGTGTTTGCGCTGCAGGTCGATGCTGGACCGCTCGAGCGCCAGGCGGCTGGCCGCGAGTTCGTCGGCCATGGTGTTGAAAGCGTCGACGAGCGAGCCGAATTCGTCGACTGTCTCGCGCTCAAGCCGGTGCTCGAAGTGACCGGCCCCAATCTCGCGCGCGGCGGCGGCGAGCAGCTGGACGGGCCGCGTGATGCGCTTGGCGAGGTAGAGCCCCATCCAGGTCGCGCTCACGAGGATCATCAGCGTGACCATCAGGAAGAACGACAGGTAGACACCCGTCAGCGCGGGCTTGAACACGCGCAGCTGGGTGTAGGACTCGTACGCTCTGGTCATGCGCCGCGCCCGGGCGGCCATCTCGCCGGTGAGCTGCACGGAACCGACCACGACCCCGGTCGCGGAGCCGTCGGCCTTGCGGACGACGGCCGCGGCGCGAATCAGCTCGCCGCCGCTCGCGAGGGGCTCGCGCATCCACGCGTCCGGCTGGCCGCTGGCCGCACGGGCGGCGAGGCGCTCGGACGTGTCCCGGGTCTTCACGGCGCCCGCCGCCGCGGACGCCACGTCGACCACCGTCACCGGCTGCGGGAGGCCGTCGGCGCCGGGGGCCAGGCGGTACACCTCGACCAGCGTGAGCCGCTGATCGGTGACCGGCCCGGCCACCGCGTCGCGCAGCGCGGGGAGGTCCGGCGCCGCCAGGTCGGCGGCCGCCAGGGTCCGGGCCAGGCGCGCCGTCTCGTCGGCCACCTGCCGCTGCCGGTCGTGGTAGTAGTCGCTCGCGATGCGCTGGGCCGAGTCGAGCATTTCGTCCATCGGCGCATTGAACCAGCGATCCACGCTGTTGAAGATGAGCTGGCTGCCCACCAGCAGCACCAGCACGGCGGGTATCAGCGTCATCGCGAGGAGGACGATCACCAGCTTGGCCCGGAACCGCGCAAAGGGCAGCGCGCGCTTTCGCTCCACCAGCATCTTGATGACGCTGCGGGCCAGGACGAACACGAGCCCCACCAGCATGGTCAGGTCGACGACGGAGAGCGCGTACAGCACGAACTCGCTGAGGAAGTCGGGCGCCAGCTGGCTGGACCGGTTGAGCAGCGCCATCACGCCGGCGAGCGCGGCGACGAGCGCGAAGATCCCGAGCAGGACCTGGAGCGGGTTGTCGCGGAAGGGACGGCGCGGGCGCGGTGCGGCCGGGCCGGGGGCCGGGGAGCGCGGAGGAGCGGGCGAGCCGGGCCGGGTGGCCATGTGCCGCCGCGCCCTTACGGGATGAACGTGAAGCGAGCGACCCCGCTTGCCGCGTCACGCCCCCAGGGCCAGAAGAAGAAGGTCACGCGGGGGCGCGTGCGCACGCGCACCCGCACGTAGTACTCGGCGTTGGGCTCGAGCTCGGCCGTGCTGAAGAGCGGGAGGCGGTCGAACCCCAGGGCGAACCGCTTCACGTCGGCCTTGTCCTCGGACACCCTGGAGTCCGCGAGCCGCCCGTCAACGCTGCGGCTCAGCTGGTAGCGGCGCGTGAGCGTGTCGTACTGCACGCTCGCGGACACGGTGGCGCTGGCGATCGTGCGGTCGAACCAGATGCCCACCTCCTCGCGCAGGTCGGCCTCGTAGGTGATCGTGGTCGCGAGGCCCGCCTGGATCGCCTCGTCGAGGTCGCTCATCAGGCCGTCGGCCGCCGTGGAGGACACATACACCCGCCCGTCGCGGGCCACGGCTCCCACCTCGACGCTGCGATCCCCGCCGGCGTCGGCGAGAAACGCGCAGAGCACGATCACACACAGTCGGCTGGTCATCACTCCTTCGCGTTGATCAGGTCCTTCAGCTCGACCATGAACTCGCCGATGTCCCGGAAGTCGCGATACACCGACGCGAAGCGCACGTACGCGACCTTGTCGAGGCGCTTCATGTCCTGCATCACGATGACGCCGATCTCGCCGGTGGCGATCTCCTTCTCCGGGCGGTCCTGCAGGATGCCCTCGATCCGATCCGCGATGGCCTCGAGCGCCGATACCGTGACGGGACGCTTTTCGCAGGCCCGCAGCATGCCGGCGATGAGTTTCTGCCGCTCGAAGCGCTCGCGCCGGCCGTCCTTCTTGATCACCATGTACGGGATGTCGTCGACGCGCTCGTAGCTGGTGAAGCGGCGGCTGCACTCGAGACACTCGCGCCGGCGCCGGATGACGTCGCCTTCCTTGCTTTCGCGCGAGTCGACGACTTTGTCGCCCATCTGTCCGCAGTACGGGCACTTCATGGGACGCCTCCCGGAGCGTCCGCAGCGGCCAGCCCGCGGACGCGGCTGAGGCTCAGGCCCTCCTGGGCGAGGAAGATCGCGCCGGCGATGGTGACCGGGACGAACGAAATCGCGTGCAGCACCAGCGCCGCGCCCACCGCCCGGTCGTTGGCCACGCCGAAGAACGCCACCGCGCCAATCTGGTAGGCCTTGTGAAAGCCTCCCACCGCGCCGGGCGTCGGGACGGCCACGCCGACCACGAGCACCGCCATCATCAGGAACGCGCCGGGATAGCTCATCTCGATGTGGAACGCGCGCGAGGTCGACCAGATCCCGAGCGCGATCGACAGCCACAGCGGCAGCGACAGCAGGCACGCCACGGCAAGGCGACGGGGCTGCCGCACGGCGGCCAGCCCCTCCAGGAACGTGCGCACGAAATGCGCCACCGCGTTGGCCATCTTGACTGGCAGCACCCGCTCCGCCCGCAAGGCCCACATCGCCAGCTTCTCCGGGTGCCCCGCCACCACCATCATGAAGGCGAGGCCGGCGACCGACACCACGGCCGCGAGCAGTCCGCCGGACTTCAGGGCCGTGAACGTCGCTGAGTGACCGGCCGCGACGGCGGGCGTGTAGAACGCCAGGTAGAACCCGAACAGCAGCAGGACCGTCACCAGGTCCAGCAGGCGCTCGAGGATGATCGTGGCGAATGCCGACGTGGCGCTGAAGCCGGCCCGCCGCGCGAGCAGGTAGGGCCGCACCACCTCGCCGGCCCGGGCCGGGAGCAGCGTCGAGGCTGCGAACCCTATCACGGTCGTCCTGAACACCGCGGAGAAGGGAGGATGCCCAAGCGGCTGCAACAGGTACTGCCAGCGCAGAGCCCGGAACACGTAGGTCATGCCCGTGACGCCCACCGCCAGCGCCAGCAGGCCGATCCGCCCGTTTTGAATCTCGCTCCACACCTCGCGCAGGTTCGCGCCGCGCAGGAACCACGCGAGCATCCCCACCGACAGCGCGAGTATGATTCCGGTGCGAGTGTGCACACGCATCCGCAAGGGACTCTACTACATCGGATTCGACAAGTCTAGCTTTGACAGTCAGTTACCGCCGTACTTGAACGGGCGGCACGCTGCCGGTAAGATGAGCGCCACTCGCCCGGGGGGACACCGCCATGAAAGCAGCGATCGTTGAAACCAGACTCGAAGGGCTCACCCCCTTTCGCCAGGGCAAGGTCCGCGACCTCTACGAGGCTGGCGAACACCTGCTCATCGTGGCCACGGACCGGATCTCGGCGTTCGACTACGTCCTGGCCACGGGGATCCCGGACAAAGGCGCGGTGCTGAATCAGCTCTCCGCGTTCTGGTTCGCCCTGATGTCGGACGTCGTGCCGAATCACGTGATGGCCACCGACCCGGCCGGCTACCCGGAGCCGCTGCGCCGCCACGCGGCCATCCTCCAGGGCCGGTCGATGCTCGTCCGTCGCACGCGGCCGCTGGCCATCGAATGCGTGGTGCGCGGGTACCTCTCGGGGTCCGGCTGGAAGGAGTACCAGAAGACGGGGCGGGTGTGCGGGATCGACCTGCCGGCCGGCCTGCGGGAATCCGACCGGCTGCCGCGGCCGATCTTCACGCCCTCGACCAAGGCCGAGAGCGGGCACGATATCAACATCACCGAGGCGGAGGCAGCGGCGATCGTGGGCGCCGACCTCATCCGCGACCTGCGCGATCTCTCGATCGCGGTGTACCGGCGCGGGGCGGAACACGCCGAGAAGCTGGGCATCATCGTCGCCGACACGAAATTCGAGTTCGGCCTGGTGGACGCGCCTGGAGGAGCGTCGAGTCTGATGCTGATCGACGAGGTGCTGACGCCCGACTCGTCCCGGTTCTGGCCGGCCGACCAGTACTCCCCGGGCGGGCCGCAACCGAGCTACGACAAGCAGTACGTGCGCGACTACCTGGAGCAGATCGGTTGGAACAAGCAGCCGCCGGCGCCGGCGCTGCCGCCGGACGTCGTGGCGAAGACGCGCGAGAAGTACGTCGAGGCCTTCCGCCGCCTCACCGGCCGCGAACTGGCGTAACGCCGGCAGGGCATCAATAGGGGAGAGGCGGGAGGCGAGAGGCGAGAGGCGAGAGGCGAGAGGGAAGAGGCGGGAGGGAAGAGGCGGGAGGGAAGAGACGAACGAACCTACGGGCTGTTCTTTCCCCCCTATCCCCTCTCCCCTCTCCCCTGTCCCCTTCCGCCCCGGGCACCCCCCCAGGCACCCTTGACACCGCTGCCCGATGTCCCTCATAATTGGCAGTCGATGACTGTGAGTGCTAGCGCGCAGTACCGGCTGAGTGCTGGCTGAATCGGGGTCTTCTATTTCACGCAGGAGCAGGGAGCACTATGAAGGTCAAGCCACTTCATGACCGGATCCTCGTCAAGCGGATCGAGGAAGGCGAACAGGTCGTCGGCGGCATCATCATTCCGGATACCGCCAAGGAGAAGCCTCAGCAGGGCAAGGTGGTCGCGATCGGCGCCGGCAAGATCGACGACAAAGGCAAGCGCGTGCCCCTCGACGTCAAGGACGGCGACAGGATCCTGTTCGGCAAGTACTCCGGGCAGGAAATCAAGCTGGACGGCGAGGAGTTCCTCATCATGCGTGAGGACGAGGTGCTTGGGGTTATCGAAGGCTGAGGCCGCTGAGGGCAAGGAGTTCAACGATGGCAAAACAGATTGTGTACGGAGAGCAGTCGCGCCAGGCGATCCTGCGCGGCGTGAACAAGCTGGCCGACGCGGTGAAGGTCACCCTCGGCCCCAAGGGCCGGAACGTCGTCCTCGACAAGAAGTTCGGATCGCCGACGATCACCAAGGACGGCGTGACGGTGGCGAAGGAAATCGAACTGAAGGACCCGCTGGAGAACATGGGCGCGCAGATGGTCCGTGAGGTGGCGAGCAAGACGTCGGATGTCGCCGGCGACGGGACGACGACGGCGACGGTGCTGGCACAGGCCATCTACCGCGAGGGCGCGAAGATGGTGGCCGCGGGCTCGAACCCGATGGACATCAAGCGCGGCATCGAGCGCGCGGTCGAGGCGATCGTCGGCGATCTCAAGAAGCACTCGAAGCCCGTCAAGGGCCACATGATCGCCCAGGTCGGCACGATCTCGGCGAACAACGACGAGACCATCGGCAAGATCATCGCCGAGGCCATGGACAAGGTCGGCAAGGACGGCGTCATCACGGTCGAAGAGGCGAAGACGCTGGAGACCTCGCTCGAGGTCGTCGAGGGCATGCAGTTCGACCGCGGCTATCTCTCGCCGTACTTCGTGACGGATCCCGAGCGCATGGAAGTGGTGCTCGAGAACCCGATGATCCTCATCCACGAGAAGAAGATCAGCTCGATGAAGGACCTCCTGCCGGTGCTCGAGCAGGTGGCCCGCATGGGCAAGCCGCTGCTCATCATCGCCGAGGACATCGAGGGCGAGGCCCTCGCGACCCTGGTGGTGAACAAGCTGCGCGGCACGCTGCAGGCCGCCGCGGTGAAGGCGCCGGGCTTCGGCGACCGCCGCAAGGCCATGCTCGAGGACATCGCGATCCTCACCGGCGGCAAGGCCGTCACCGAGGACCTCGGCATCAAGCTCGAGAACGTCAAGGTGGAGGATCTCGGCAAGGCGAAGAAGATCACCATCGACAAGGACAACACGACGATCGTCGAAGGCGCCGGCGAAAGCGCCAAGATCGAGGGCCGCGTCAAGCAGATCCGGGCGCAGGTTGAAGAGACCACGTCGGACTACGATCGCGAGAAGCTGCAGGAGCGGCTGGCCAAGATCGTCGGCGGCGTCGCGATCATCAAGGTCGGGGCGGCCACCGAGACCGAGATGAAGGAGAAGAAGGCGCGCGTCGAGGACGCGATGCACGCGACCAAGGCGGCCGTCGAGGAGGGCATCGTGCCCGGCGGCGGCGTGGCGCTCCTCCGCTCGCTCAAGGCGCTCGAGGGCCTCAAGCTCGAAGGCGACCAGCAGGTAGGCGTCAGCATCGTGAAGCGCGCCGTCGAGGAGCCGTTGCGCTGGATCGCCCAGAACGCCGGGCAGGAAGGCTCGATCGTCGTCCAGAAGGTCAGGGAAGGCGAGGACGACTTCGGGTTCAATGCGCTGACCGACAAGTTCGAGAACCTGGTCGCGGCGGGCGTCATCGACCCGGCCAAGGTCGTCCGCTCGGCCCTCCAGAACGCCTCGTCGATCGCGTCGCTGCTGCTGACGACCGAGGCGCTCGTCGCCGACATCCCGGAGGAGAAGAAGGAACCGGCGATGCCCGGGGGCGGGCCCGGTGGAATGGGCGGGATGTACTAGGCGCTAGCCAGTAGCCAGTAGCCAGTAGCCAGTAGCCAGTAGAAGCAATACGCTGGAACAAGAACGGCCCGGTGGGCGCCATGCCCGCCGGGCCATTCTTATTGCTGTTCAGTTTGACATCCGAATCCCGAACCCCGAATCCCGAACCCCGAACCCCGAGTCCCCGCGCTGCTACCGCAATGTGAATGTGAGCTCGATCGTCACCAGCACCGGCACCGGCTGGCCGAGGCGTTTGCCCGGTACGAAGCGCCACTGCCTGGCCGCCTCGACCGCCTTCTGGTCGAGGCCGAAGCTGGAGTCGAGCGAGCGCACGACCTGGCACTCCCCCACCGTGCCTTCCGCGGTCACCACGCAGTCGAGCACGGCTGTTCCCTGGACCTTCGCGCGCATTGCGTCGGCGGTGTACTGCGGCTTCACTTCCCGGAGCAGGCGCGGCAATTCTATCCCTGACCCCGGCCGGTAGGCCCCGCCGCCGAATCCGCCGCCCCACCCGGGTCCGAGACCGGAACCGGAACCCGGCCCGATGCCGGTCCCCGTCCCGGTGCCAGCGCCGCCGCCGCTCCCGGGCCCCTGCGCCGTGGTGGAATTGGACGACTTCATGCCGTCGATGACACCCGCCAGGGTCTGCTCGGCAGACGCCAGCGCCTTGGCCGGGATGTTGAACTCCTCTTTCGGCAGCTCGTCTTCCGGCGACTTGACCGGCTGAATCTCGGGCGGTTTCGTCACCGGCACGGTCAGCTTGTCCCGCCCGGTGTCCTGCGCCAGCCGCGGCGGCTCGATCGACCGGTTGCCGCCACCCCCGCCGCCGCCGCCGGGGCCGGGCTGGCTCAGGAAGATGATCTGGTCCGTGGGCACGTCTTCGAGCGCCTGGCGGAGGTCGAGCGGCGCCACATCGGGCAGGTACGCCGCGATGAGGGCGATGGCAACCACGGCGATGGCATGGAACAGCGTCGAGAAACCCATGGCCCCCGACAGGCGGGGCGCCTGCGTCTCGAAGGAGAACGGCACGTCCTTCGGATGCATGTGCTCGAGGTGCACCGACAGGTGTCCAACCGATGTCGGGCGAGACACGCGACGGGCAATCTCGTCAGCCATGGAGAACGTTCCTGCTTCGCACAATTGTCGCGCGGAGGCCACGGATCTTCAACTGCAATACGGATGCCGGAGCCGCCCCCGCGGAAACGGCCGACCGCGCCCGCGCGCGCCCCCGCCTCGCCGCGAATCCGTCCTCCCGCACGAGCACCGCTGTCATCCCCCCTGGACGCTCCTTGCTGATTAGACGCGCAACCGTGCGAACTGGATGCCGCGTGCCGGCCGGCGCGTGACCCCGGCTGGCGGGTCAGACCCGATTGGCCCAGGCGCCGATCGCCGCGTTGCCCCCGCCATACGACTGCATCACGGCAAGGGCGTCGGCCGCGCGCGGGGCGTCTTCGACGGCGACGAGCACACCGCCCTTCCCGACCAGCGTCTCGAAGATCAGCCCGTCGTGGGGCTGGAACCCCGCGCGTCTCATCGCCGCCGCCATGCCGACCCTGGCCAGGTCGCGGCCGGGACCGTTGAGCATGCCAATCAGCCTGCCGCGCGCCACGGCCGCCCCGACGACCGGAAGTTCCACCTGCTCCGGGGCGGCGCCGAGCACGCGCTCGAGAACGCGACCGCCTCCGGCGATGCCTTCGCCGCCACGGTGATGCGCTCAGCCGCGAACCCCTGCTGTTTCAGGGCGTCGATGCCGCGCTCCGCCCACGCGATGTCCTTGAACACGCCGATGGTGAACAACGCCGGTTCGAATTGGGTCATTCCCTCGCTCCAAATCCCTGCGATGCTGCGCGCACGACCAGTCGCATGAGCCGTTCTCTCGATCGGATCGGGCCCCAGCACGCAGGTTACGAAAACCTCTCCACTAACTGTAAGCTTGATGGGCGGCGGCTTCAAGCGCGAAGCCGCGCTGTCGCCATGCCGGACTACGACGCGGATGTGCTCATCGTCGGCGCGGGGCCGGCCGGGGCGTGGGCGGCACGCCAACTGGCCAGGGGCGGCGCATCGGTGCGGCTGATCGATGCCAGCCACCCCCGCGAGAAACCGTGCGGCGGAGGCTTGACCGCACGCTGCGTGGCCCTGCTCGGTGACCTGCTCGACCGCGTACCGCACGTCGCGATCGAACGCGTCCGGTTCGAATCCCCGCCCTCGGCCGCGATCCCTATCCGCCGCCGCCACGCACGCCGCCATCGATCACCGTCGGCGTGCCGCGCAGCGACGCCGGCGGGGCCGCCCCGCCGCTCGTTGTCGTCAGCCGTCGCGCCTTCGATGGCGCCCTGGTCGACGACGCGCGCGAAGCCGGCGCGGATCTCATTCCCGAGCGCGCCGTGGACGTGCAGGTTGACGACGGTTCGGTCCTGGTGTCTACGAGGCGCCGGCGGTGGCGCGGCCGCTTCCTCATCGGCGCCGACGGCGCAAACAGCCTGGTGCGGCGCCGGCTGCACGAGCCGCTCCCGCCGTCGCACTGGTCACTGGCCGCGGGGGTCTTCGCCGCCGGCGCGTCGGGCAACGAAATCGCCGTGCGGTTCGTCCGCAAGCCCCCCGGCTACATCTGGTCGTTCCCGCGTCCCGACCACCTCGCGATCGGAATCTGCGCGCCAGCCGATCTCGCCAGTGCGGCCCTGCTGCGCAGCCACCTCGATCGCTGGCTCGCCGGCCAGGACATCGCGCGGGGGTGCAGGCTCACGGCGTACGCCTGGCCAATCCCGTCGCTGCCGCTCCAGGCGTGGGCGGATGGGGTGCCCGCCGGACCGCGGTGGCTGCTGGTGGGCGACGCGGCGGGACTCGTGGATCCGCTCACCCGCGAGGGCATCTACTGCGCGCTCCGGTCGGGAGCCCTGGCAGCGGAGGCCCTGCTGGGAGCGGACCGCGAACCCGCGCGACGCTATGCCGGCGCCGCGCGGGAGGAATTGGGGCTCGAACTCGAGCGTTCGGCTCGGGCCAGGGGGACGTTTTTCTCGCCGATCGTCACCCGCCTGTGGATCGACGTCCTCCGCGAGAGCCCGCGCGTGCGATCCATGGCCCTGAACGTCGTGATCGGCGCAATCGGGTACTATCACCTGCGGCGGCGGGCCGTAGCCGCCCTCGAGCCCGGCGCGGCGCTGCGCGTAGCCCGGGCCCAGATGGCCCGCTACCTCAGGCTCGGTCGTGACCAGCGGCCGGGCCGAAGAGTGTTACAATCCGGGGTATGAATCTGGGTCTTCCCGAACTGCTCGTCATCCTGGCCATCATTATCCTGGTGTTCGGCGCCAACCGCCTGCCGGACCTTGGCCGGGGCATCGGCCGGGCAATCAAGAACTTCAAGGAAGCCACCACCGAAGGCCGCGACAAGCACGAATAGGAGCGGCTCCGCCACCTGCGTGCGGCGCCCCGCGCTCGCCGCGGTAACGGTCTCTGACACCGCCCCTCAGAATCCAGCGGCCTAGATCACAGTCCGGCTGTCTCCCACCCGCCTCGTGACGCGTTCCCGGTCCAGATACTCCAGCAGGGGAATCGCGAACTTCCTCGACACCCCGTAGCGGTCCTTGAACCCCGCGACATCGAGCGTCACGGCCGTGCCGGGCGACGCCTGCTTCAGGGAGTTCACGTCGTCTTTGAGCTGACGAAGGGCCGTCTCGTGGAACACGAGCGTGTCGACGCGCACGAGCGTCCTCTGGCGGACGAGCCAGGCCACCACGTTCGACAGCTGCGCCAGGCGGCATGCCCAGGCTCTCGGCGAGCGCCGCCTGTTCGGGCGGACGGAGACCGGCGTCCCGATAGCGTGCGGCGACGGCGTCGCGCGCGGCAGCCTCGGCGACCCGCACGCGTCGGCCCGGCGGCCGGCCAGACGATCCGGTCCGTGGCTGTGATGCGCCCCTGCCGGACGAGTTCCTCAATCACGCGTTCGAACACGCCTGGCGCCGCGCGCGCGCACGCGCGGACCCGGGCTTCCTCGCGCGGGATCCCGTCCTCCATCGGGTGCTCGCGATGATAGGTCTCCGCCAGTTCCAGCAGCCGCCGGCCAATCGCCTCGAGTTGTGGCGGCGCCACCAGGACGGCTCCGATCGCCAGCAGCGCCCCGCGCTCGCGGAGCCGCTCCACCGGCCCCCGCGCCTCGTCGGTGAGCAGTCCGAGCCGGCGCCCAGAGCCGCGCGCGGCAACCCGGCCTGGCCGGCCTCGGCGGTCAGCAGCAGGGCGGCGCGCTCGGCCGCCTGCGGCGGGGCCCGCGGACGTGGACGGGTCGAGTTCCGCGAACCGCGCCCTGCCGGACGCCGTGCGGATGCCGCCGCGCGGCGGCTGGGGATCGAGCACCACGCCGCCCCCAATCGTGTCGGGCGGCGAATACGCGCGCACGATGAAGCGATCGCCGCGCGTGACGACAACCGGTCGTTCGAGCCGCAGCCGGGCGTAGGCGGAACGCCCGGGCGGGATCTCCGCGGCCGAGCGCCGCCGTCCCGACGTCGACGCCGCCGACCGGCACGAGCGAGGACACCGCGACGCGCCCCAGCACCTCGCTCGTGCCCTGGTGGAACCTGAGCCGCGCACCGTGCCGCAGGGCCTTGGCTGCGCCGAGCAGTTCGAGGCGGACATCGACCACGCGCGTCGCGAGAAAGGCCCCCGCCGGCGTGAGTGTCTGCCCCCGCTGCAGGTCGGCGGTATCGACGCCTCCCAGGTTGACGGCGACGCGCTGGCCCGCCACGGCGCGGGGCACGCGCTGGCCGTGCACCTGCAGGCCGCGCACCTTCACGGTCCGGTCGCCGGGCAACACCAGGAACGCACGCTCGGCGTCCAGGTGGCCGCCGACGAGCGTCCCGGTCACGACGGTGCCGAAGCCCCGCATCGAGAAGACGCGATCGACGGGAAGTCTCGCGGGCCCGTCCTCCGGCCGCCCGGCAGCCGCGGCGCCGACGGCGACCAGCGCCGACCTGAGCGCGTCGAGGCCTTCGCCGGTTCGCGCCGACACCGGAAGCACGGGGGCCAGCTCCAGGAACGACCCGGCGACGAGGTCCCGCACGTCGGCACGGACCAGGTCCATCATGCTCGCGTTCGACGGCGTCGATCTTCGTCACGACGACGAGCCCGGCAGGCACGTGCAGCAGCCGGCAGATGGCGAAGTGCTCGCGCGTCTGCGGCATGACCGACTCGTCGGCCGCGACGACCAGCATCACGGCGTCGAGTCCGCCGACGCCGGCGAGCATGTTCTTCACGAACCGCTCGTGGCCGGGCACGTCGACAAAGGCCACGCTCAGGCCCGGGGCCTCCCAGTGCGCGAAGCCGAGGTCGATGGTGATGCCGCGGGCCTTCTCTTCCTTCAGTCGATCGGGGTCGGTGCCGGTGAGCGCCAGGACCAGGCTGCTCTTGCCGTGGTCGATGTGCCCGGCCGTCCCAATCACGATGTGTTTCATGGTCGTCATCGCCTCCGGCGCGTCCTGCCCCGCGGGGGCTGGCGCGGGGCGTGCCGCCGCCGCTCGGACGCGGGCCTGGTCGTCCGGCTCTTCGCGCGCGGGCGCCGTGCGGTGCCGTCCAGCATCGCGTCGATCTGCGACGCCAGGCCGAGGTCGATGAGGCGGCGGTCCGCATCCACCCTCAGCACCCGCACGCGGACCCGGTCGCCGAGCCTGTAGACGCGCCGGGATCGCACGCCGTGGATGACGATGGGCCGACTCGAGGTAGCGATACTCGTCATCCGCCAGCGTCGACAGATGGACGAGCCCTTCGACGAACGGGTCGGTCAGCTCGACGAACAGGCCGTACGCGCTGACACCGGTCACGTAACCGTCGAACTCCTCGCCGATCCGGTCCGCCATGAAGCGGACCTTCTTCCACTGCACCAGTTCGCGCTCGGCCTCGGCCGCGCGCCGCTCCCGCTGCGACGCGTGCTCCGCCACGGCCGGCAGTTCGTCCTCGAGGGCGTCCCGCCGCGGCCCGCTCAACTCGCCGCGCCGGACCGCGCGCAGGAGCCGATGCACGACGAGGTCGGGGTACCGCCTGATGGGCGAGGTGAAGTGGGTGTACGCGGGCATCGCGAGTCCGAAGTGGCCCGCGTTGACGGTGTCGTAGCGGGCCTGCGACATGGTCCGCAGCATCAGGAACGCGATGGGGCGCGCGACGGCCGTGCCGGCCACGCGATCGACGAGCTGCTGGAAGTGCCGGGGCCGCACGGCGCCGGCCGGCGCGCCGAGGGTGTGGCCGAGCGTCGCGATGAAGGCCTCGAAGATCTCGACCTTCGCCGGATCGGGGGCCTCGTGGATGCGGTAGATCGCGGGCACCTCCCGCCGCTCCAGTTCCGACGCGACGGCCTCGTTGGCGAGCAGCATGAACTCCTCGATGAGGCGGTGCGCGTCGTTGCGCTCGGACGCGGTGATGGCCTCGACCTGCCCTTCCTCGTCCAGCCGGATCTCGGCCTCGGGCAGGTCGAAGTCGATCGATCCCCGGCGCCGGCGGCGGTCACGAAGCCGCTCGAACAGGCCGTGCATGTCCCGCAGCATCGCGACGATCTCCGGCTCGATCGTCCCGTGCAGCGGCGGCTGCCCGGTCAGGATGGCGTTCACGCCCGTGTACGTCAGCCGGGCGCGGCTGCAGATGACGCCGTCGTGGAACTCGACGCCGACAGGCTCGCCGCCCGCGTCGATCTCGATCACGCAGGACTGCACGAGCCGATCGACGCCGGGATTGAGGCTGCACAGGCCGGTGGCCAGCTCGGCCGGGAACATGTGGACCGCGCGATCGGGGAAGTAGACCGACGTGCCGCGGTCGCGCGCGTCGTCGTCCAGGGCGCTGCCGGCCTTCGACGTAGTGCGCCACATCGGCGATGTGCACGCTGAGGCGGTAGCCGCCCCCCTCGCGCCTCACGACCGACACGGCATCGTCGAAATCGCGCGCGTCCGCTCGCCGTCGATCGTCACCGTCAGGCTGCCGCGGAAGTCGGTCCGGCCCGCGCAGTCCCGCGGGCGCACCTGCGCGCCCATCCAGCCGGCCTCGGCCACCGCGCCGGGGCTGTGGGCCTCGGCGATCCCGTGCCGGCGCAGGATGACGCTGGTGTCCACGCCGGGCGCGTCGGGCTGGCCCAGCACGTCGATCACGCGGCCGACGGGCCCCCTCGTGGCGGTCGGCCACCGCGTGATCTCGATCTCCACCATGTCGCCCGGCGCGGCGTCCCGCGATTCGGCCGGCGCGACGAGCACGCGCTCCCGCATGCGGCGGTCGAACGGCACCACGTGCACGCGGCCCGCGGCGTCGATCGCGACCTGCCCCACCATCCGCGCACTCCCGCGTTCGACGACGCGGACGATGCGGCCCTCGCTGCCGGCGGTCGCCGCGGCGCGAGACCTGTCGGACGGCGACGCGGTCGCCGTGGAGCGCCTCGTGAAGATGCGACCGCGGGATGTAGAGGTCGCCGGATGCCGGCGTCGTGCTCGGGCGTGACGAACCCGTACCCGTCCGGGTGCATCTGCAGCACGCCGACGACGTGGTCTGCTCCGCCGGGCAGCGCGTATCGGCGGCCGCGCAGCTGGATGATGGCCCCTTCGGCCGCGAGCGCGTGGAGGTGCCGGCTGAAGGTGACCCGCTCCTCGCGCGGGACCCGGAGGCGCTGCTGCAGTTCGCGGGCGGACGCCGGCCGCGCGAGCACGTGTCGCAGCGACTGCAGCAATTCGTCGCGCGTCACGGCATCTTCGGCAGCAGGCGAATGGCTTCGGCAAGCCGGGTGTTCGCCGTCTGATCCAGGCGGCCGGCCCGCTCCTGCGCGTCGTCGATCCGCGCCACGACCTCCCTCGCCGCCGCGGCCTCGTCCTTCAGGCGCAGGCGGTCGAACGCCTCTGCCACGGTCAGCAGGTCGGCCCGCGCGTTCTCGAGGCTGCGCGAGGCGTCGCCGAAGTTCACCTCGAAGAGGCTGACGCGCGCGGCGAGCATGCTGCCGCGCGCGTTGGCCAGGTGCAGGCCGACGCCGGCCTTTGCGAGCGCCTCCTCGGCGCGCCGCTGGCCGGCCGCGCCCCAGATCCAGCCGCCCAGCACCGCGAGCGCCAGCGCGACGAGCATTGCCAGCACCGCCTTCAGCGTGACCTTCACGGCGATTCCTTCCCGAGCATCACCACCACCTGGATGTCGCCGACGTTGGTGCCGGTCGGCCCCGTCATGACGAGGTCGCCGAGCGCGCGAAAGAAGGCGTAGGCGTCATTGTCGCGAAGGTAGACGCCGGGGTCTCCGATGCCGGCCGCCCGCGTCCGGCCGATCGTCGACGTGTCGGCGATCGCGCCGGCGGCGTCGGTCGGGCCGTCGATGCCGTCGGTCCCGACGCTCGCCACCACCGTCGCGACCGGGATGCCGGCCAGCGGTCCGGCCAGCGCGAGCGCGAGTTCCTGGTTGCGCCCGCCCTTCCCCGTCCCGGTCACCGTCACGGTGGTTTCGCCGCCTGAGAGGAGGCAGACCTTCCTCTCCGGCCCGGCGGCTCGAGCCCGGATCCGCGCGAGCACCAGTTCCGCGGCGACGCGGGCTTCGCCCGTGACCGGGACCGGCTCCACCTCGACGAGATACCCCCGCGCCTCGGCCTCGCGTTGCGCGCCCTCGATCGCGTCTCCCGCCGCGCCGACGATCATCGTCCTCGTCCTGCGCAGACCCGCAGAACCTGGCTTCGGCGTCTCCGGACGGCTGCCGCGGCGTCCCTCCTCGAGCGCCTCGACGACGGCGCGCGGGTAGCTGCCGACTCCGCCGAAGCGATCGAGCACCGCGATAGCGTCGGCATACGTGGTCGGGTCGGCCACCGTCGGTCCTGAGGCGACGACGGCGAGATCGTCGCCGACCACGTCCGAGACGACCAGCGCCAGCGTGCGGCCCCGGCACGCCGACGCCAGCCGGCCGCCCTTCACGCGAGACAGGTGCTTGCGGACCGCGTTCAGCGCCGCGATGTCGGCGCCCGCCCGGAGCAGGTGCGCGGTGGCGGCCTGGAGGTCCGCGAGGGAAACGCCGTCGGCCGGAGACTCGAGCAGCGCCGACGCGCCTCCCGACAGGAGGACGATGAGCAGCTCGTTGGCGGCCGTGGCCCCGGCGATGTCGATCGCGCGGGCGCCCGCGGCGAGACTCGCTGCGGTCGGGACGGGATGCCCGCCGGGGAAGTGCTCGACGCCGCCGGGGACTGCCGCCCCCGCATCGGGCGACACCGCCATCGCGAGCGCCGGCCGTCTCGAAGCGCCGGCCAGGAAGGCCGCCGTCATCGGCCCGGCGGCCTTCCCCGCCGCGACCAGGTTCCAGCGCCGTGCCAGCGGAGATCGCTTCGGCGGCGGCCGGGAGGCCGCGGGCCACGCAGGCTCCGGCGTCGGCTGCCGAGAGGGCCGCCCGCACGATCGCCAGCGCATCGTCGCGAAGCTCTGCGAGTCCGGGAATCAGTGGACCTTCTTCGGGTCTGCCGCGATCAGGCTGCCGGTTGCGGCATCGATGCAGCGCAGGAGCCGGCTGACCAGTTGATCCGCGTGATCGAGCGCGCACAGGGTCTCGATGCGCATGAGGATGAGGTCGAGCGCCGCTTCCGCGCCGGCCACGGCGCCCGCGGAGTAGTACTCCCGCTGCTGGCGCAACTGCGCCTGGCGCTTCAGGAACTCTTCGCGGTAAAAATCGGCAATGACGGCGGTTGAGGAGCAGGGGCAGGCACGCTGTTGTCCGGCGCTGGAACTCCGCATGGGGCTCCTCAGAAGCGGCAAGACCAAGACGAATTCAGTCTAGTTCCGAGGCGCGAACGTGTCAACGCACGTGCCGCGCCGCGAGATAGCCTCCCGCGCACCCCACCGCCATGCCGCCGAGGATGAGCAGCGCCGACAGGCCGGCCGGGAGGAAGCCGATGGCTGCGGCATCGACGGCGGGGCCCAGCGCGGCAAGGACGCGGCCGCGGACGAGGACGAAGCCGGCGTACAGCGCGATGAGGGCGACGAGCGCCCCCGCGCCGCCCTGCAGGATCCCCTCGACGACGAGCGGACCGCGCAGCAGCCCGATCGGCGCGCCCATCAGCTGCATGATCTCCACCTCGTCGCGCCGCGCGTGCAGGGCCAGGCGGACGACGGTGGCGACGGTCAGGACGGCCGCGGCGAGCAGGACCGCGCCGAGCGTCCAGCCGGCCCAGCGCACGGCGGTGGCGATCTGGCCGAGGCGCTCGAGCCAGCGGCGATCGAACCGGACGTCGGCCACGCCGGCGGCCTGCGTCAACTGCCGTGCAAAGGCCTCGAGGGCGGCGGCGTCGGCCCGTGCCGGATCGAGGCGGACCTCGATCGACGCGGGCAGCGGGTTCTGTGGCAGGTCGGCGAAACCCGCCGCCAGGTCCGGGAAGTCGCGCCTGAACCGGACGGCCGCGTCCGCCTTCGACACGTACTGGCGGGACGCGACGGCCGAGTGGCCCTCGAGCAGGGTATTGATCGCCACGCGCTGCTCGGGCGTGATCTCATCCGTCAGGTAGACCGAGAACTCCGCGGCCGCGCTCCACTTCGCCACCGCGCGATCGAGGTTCACCGTCGCGAGCAGGAACCCGCCGAGCACGAGGAGCGCGGCGGCAATGGTCAGCACCGAGAGGACCACTGACACGCGCTGCCGCCGGAGGCTGGCGAACGCTTCATCGAGGCAGTAGGTGAGCCAGTGTGCCATCATGAGCGCCTACGAAGTCTCCGCGAGATGGCCGTGGTCGAGCGTGATGGCGCGCCGGCCCACGTGCCGCATCAGTTCACGGTTGTGCGTGGCGACCAGCACCGTGGTGCCGCGGGAGTTGATGTCGCGGAGCAGGTTCATGATCTCGAGCGACAGATCCGGGTCGAGATTGCCCGTCGGCTCGTCGGCCAGGATGAGCGCGGGCTCGTTGACCAGCGCCCGCGCGATCGCGACGCGCTGCTGCTCGCCGCCCGACAGCTCCAGCGGATACGCGTTCATCCGGTGCTGAAGGCCCAGCCACTTCAGCACCTGGAACGTGCGGCGCTGCTGCTGCACCGAGGTGGCGCCCAGCACTCTCGGCACGAGCCCCACGTTGTCCAGCACGGTCTTCGTCGGGATCAGCTTGAAATCCTGGAAGACGAACCCGACCGCGCGCCGGTAGGACTGCGCCTGGCTCGGCGAGAGCTTCGCCAGGTCCCGCCCGGCGACTTTGACCGAGCCTTCCGTCGCGAGCTCCTGCCGCAGCAGGAGCCTCAGCAGCGTCGACTTGCCGGCGCCGCTGGGGCCCGTGAGGAAGACGAACTCACCCTTCTCGACGACGAGAGACACGTCGCGCAGCGCGTAGATCCCGCGCCCGTACATCTTCGAGAGGTGCGAGGTTTCAATCACGGCAGCCCGGCAGCGCGTTCGTCACAGGCCCTGACAGGAGGCGTCAGCAGCATGGGCCGAGTATAGCATGCGGATGGGCGGCGCCCGGCGGGCCCGCGCGGGGTTCACGTGCCTGGCGCGTCGAGGCGCGCACGCACGAGGCGATCCACCGCGGAGGGATTCGCGCGGCCGCCGCTGGCCTTGATCACCTGGCCGACGAGGAACCGGGCCACGGCGCGCCTGCCGGCTCGATACTGCGCGACCTGGATCGGGTGCGTCGAGAGCGTGTCCTCGACCAGCGCGTCGAGGGCATCCGCCGCCGATTCCTGCAGCAGGCCGTCGGCGGCCGCGATGGCGTCGGGTCTCGCACCGGTGGCCATCATCCGGGCGAGAATCCGCTTCGCCGCGGATGCCGACACGATGCCGGAGGAGGTCATCCTGATCAACGCGCCAAGCGCCTCCGGCGTGACACGGCTGCCCTCCACGGTGAGCCCCGCGTCGGCGAGACGACGGCCCAGTTCACCGCGCACCCACAGGCAGGCCGCCGCCGCATCACCAGACGCCCGCGCGGTCTGCTCGAAGTACGCGGCAAGCGCCGCCGTCCGTGCCATCGCGCCCGCATCGTCGTCGCTGAGCCCGTATGCCGAAGCCAGGCGCGCCTGGCGGGCGTCCGGCAATTCCGGCAGCGCGGCGCGGAGCCGCGCCAGCCGCTCCGGCGCGATTTCGAGCGGCGGCAGGTCCGGCTCGGGGTAATAGCGGTAGTCCTCGGAATCTTCCTTGGTCCGCATGCCGACCGTGCGTCCGCCCGCGTCGTCCCAGAGGCGCGTTTCGATCTCGACGCGGCCGCCGGCGTCGAGCACGCGCGCCTGACGGGCGATCTCGAACTCGAGGGCGCGCTGCAGCGCCCGGAACGAGTTCAGGTTCTTGATCTCCGTCCGCACGCCGAGAGCGCCCTCGCCGCGGCGGCGCAACGAGACGTTGGCGTCGCACCGGAGGCCGCCCTCTTCCATGTGGGCGTCCGACGCGCCAATGGCCACGAGCGCCGCGCGGAGGCGTCGCGCGAACTCCGAGGCATCAGCGGCGCTCGTGAGATCCGGCTCGGTCACGATCTCCACGAGCGGCACGCCGCTCCGGTTGAAGTCGAGATAGGCCGAGGCGGCGGAATCGGCGAATCCTTCGTGGAGCGACTTGCCGGCATCCTCTTCGAGCTGCACGCGGACCAGCCTCACGGTACAGGTGCGGCCCGCCGCGCTCCACGACAGGGCGCCGCCGGTGGCGAGCGGGCGATCGTGCTGGGTGATCTGGTAGCCCTTGGGAAGGTCGGGGTAGAAGTAGTGCTTGCGGGCGAAGCGGGAACTCGGCGACACGGCGCATCCGAGCGCCAGCGCCACCATGGCCGCAAGGTCGACGGCTCTCGAGTTCGGCACCGGCAGCGCGCCCGGCAGGCCGAGGCAGGTCGGGCACGTGTGCGTGTTCGGCAGGGCGCCGAAACGTGCCGAGCAGCCGCAGAACATCTTGCTCGCGGTCTGAAGCTGCGCGTGCACTTCGAGCCCGATGATCACGTCGTACGCACCGGCCGTGGTCGAATCGTGCGCGCTCATCGTTCGCCAACCCGGAGTATAGCCGAGGCACCTGGCATCTAATGATCGCGCCGCGGGAAACCGATAGTGCAATTGTGAGCAACTCCGCACAGCCAGCCTCGGGCCGCCGCCGCCGTGCCGCCGCCGCCGTGCTGTGCCTGTCGCTGGGAGCGCTCGCCTGCCTGACGAACGCATGCGCCTCCCGTCGGGGGAGCGGGCCCGCGGGGCCTGGCCCCGGCACCAAGCCCTCCGCGGGCGGCCCGGAGGCAATGCGGCGCGGCCCCGGCCGGTCCGCCCCGTCCCTGCCAACGACACTGAGGGTGCGCGTCGGCGAACGTGGCGGCGCGCGAGTCCTCACGCTCTCCCTCGACGACTACGTGCTTGGCGCCGTGCGCGCCGAGGTGCTGCCGTCGACGCTGCGCGCCGGCCCGGCAAGCCGGGCCCTCGACGTGCAGGCCATCGTCTCCCGCACCTACGCGGCGGCCAACGTGGGCCGGCACGCCGCCGACGGTTACGATCTGTGCGACACGACGCATTGCCAGTTGTACCGGCCGGCCGCCGCCGGAGAAGGCCCCGGCGACCTTGCGGCACGGGCCGTCACCGCCACGCGCGGTCAGATCGTCACATACCAGGGCCACGTCATCCAGGCCCTCTTCCATGCTGACTGCGGGGGCCACACCGCGTCGGCCGCCTCGGTCTGGGGCGGCACCCACGCTCCCTATCTCGAATCGGTGGCCGACTGGTACTGCGAACGGCGCCGGGCGTCGGACTGGACGTTCGCCGTCGATGAGGCTCGGCTCCTCAACGCCTTGAGCGCAGACAGCCGGACCCGCATTGGAGACAGTCTCCGCCGCGTCGAGATCGGTTCACGGGACGGGACCGGGCGCGCGCTGGCAGTGACCCTGATCGGCTCGAAGACGATATCCGTGAGGGCTGAGGTGTTCCGCGCCGCCGTGACCCAGGCGTTCGGGCCGCGCTCGCTACGGAGCACGTGGTTCGAGGTGGACCGTGAAGGCTCCCGCCTCCGCTTCTCCGGCGTGGGCTTCGGGCACGGCGTGGGGCTGTGTCAGACGGGTACACTCCGGCGAGTCGAGGCCCGCCAGACTCCGGCCGAGGTCCTGGCCCACTACTTCCCAGGGACCCGGCTGCAGACGGCCTCCCCAGCGCTCGCCGGGCCGGATGCCGCCGGACGCCTTTTCGGCCGCTGGGAGCGGGTGATCGAGGGCGACCCCGCCCCTAACATGTCATTCGGCAAAACGTTACGACCGTAGACCAGGAATCTGGTACCATCGGGATCGCCGCCGGGCCGCCGCGCCGACGGTAAACGGATTCATTTCCCGTGGCGTAGACAGGGGCAAGAGGCGGTGACGGGTTCGTCTGGCTCCCGATCCGGCACGCCGTCGAGACCGGTCCGTCCTGACCGGTCCGCCGACGTTCCGAGCCGCCAGAGCGGCCCAGGGGCCGCGGCCCCTGCCGGCTGCTCCGGGGAAGCCCGCCGCGTCAAAGCGGCGGTTCTCGCGGGTCAGCACGAAGATGCGAGGGAGGCGTTTACCGACCTCGTCGTTTCGTACCAGCGCCAGGCGATGCGTCTGGCTCTGTATCTGTTGCGGGACGCGACTGAGGCCGATGAAGCGGTGCAGGACACGTTCGTGAAAGTGTTCACGCACATCACGTCCTACCGCGAGGACTTGCCCTTCGAGGCATGGTTCACGAGAATCCTCGCGAACACGTGCCGCGACCGGCAGAAGGCGAGGCGGCGCCGGGAGCGTTGGGAGACCCTCGGGTTCGATCGCGTTGACCAGGCGGGTTCGGCTGCGGACAGGGCCCAGGCGCCCGGGCCGAGCCCGGAGGACGCGTTGCTCGGAAGCGAGCGGCGGCGGGAGTTGATGAGCGCGATCGAGACGCTCCCTCGCCGGCAGCGGGACATCCTGCTGCTGTGCCACGTCGAGGGGCAGTCGCCCCGTGAAGCGGGCGACATGACGGGTTTGAAGGAGTCGACCGTTCGGGTGCACCTGTTTCGGGCGCTGCGGAAGTTGCGCGGCGCCTTGGAGGCCGGCCGTGTTCGCCGCTAAGCGACACCTCGACGACAGCGTCCTCATCCGCCGGTACCTCGCGGACCGCGGCCTGGAGGCCCTGGACGCGGGCGACGAAGGCCCGTTGCGGCATCTCGCTCACTGCCCCGCGTGCGAATCGCGCTACGAGGCGCTGAGAGCCGGGCTCGACGAGGCGCGCGAGGCCGCCCTCGCGGATGCCGCCGCGGCGTGCGGCGCCGACCGCCTGGAGCGCCAGCGCGATCGCATCCTCCGGCGGATCGACGCCCTGCACGCCGGCCCGCGGGTGCTGCCTTTCCCTGCAGTCATGCAGAGCGGCCACGCGGCGGCGCAGCCCCGCGTCTTCCGCCGCTGGGTGGCGGCCGCAGCGGCGGCGGGCCTCCTGGTGGGACTGGGCGTGGGACGGCTGGCGCCCTTTCAGAAGGCCGGCACCACAGCGGATGCTCGCCAGCAGATGACGTCGGCGCCGGCCTCGGGACGGCGGACCCCGGTGATGCGGGCCCTGCAAGTCGAGCCGGCCGCAAACGACGAAGCGTTCCTGTCGGAGATCGAGTTGGCGACTGCCGCGCCGCGCACGCGGGAATTGCGCGCGATCTACGCCTTCACCCTCGAAGAACCGCGCGACGCGCCGCGCACCGTCGGGAAGGACTGATTCGCGCGCATGGCGGACGGCGTCACGCTTCTCATCGGGCCGAAGTCACTGGCCGCCTCCCTGGCGCAGCATCCGGGCACGCGGGACACCGAGCTTCTCGTCTTCGACGAGGAGCAGGTGTGCCAGGCAGTCGAACACATGATGCGGCAGCGGCCGAGGGTGGTCGCCCTCCCCGAGAAGTTCGCGCTGAGCCCGCGCGGGACGGCGCTCACGCACCGTATTGCCGTCGATGCGCAACTCGCCGGGACGCAGGTCCTCTTGATTGACACCCAGGGCTCGGCGGTGCCGGCCTCCGAAGGCGCTCGCGCGACCTGGCTGCCCGTCGACGCGGCCGGCACGCGGCGCGTGCCCCGCATCCGCATGCGGCAGGGCCTCGACGTGCAAATCGACGGCGCGACGGCTTCGCTCATCGACCTGTCGACGATGGGAGCTCAGGTCCTCTCCACGACTGTGTTGAAGCCGCGCCAGCGCGTGCGCGTGGTGCTCGCGGTCGACGCCTACCACATCAGGGCGGCCGGCATCGTGGCGTGGGCGTTGTTCGAGATTCCAGGAAGCGGGCAGCCGCCGCACTACCGCGCGGGCCTGGAGTTCTCCTCCGCCGACCCCGAACCGCTCCTGCAGTTCTGCCTCGAGCAGGCGGCCGAGGCCCAGGCCAGCTAGTCCCGCGACAGCGCCGCGCCGAACCACGCCGCCGCCAGCGGTTCATTGCGGACGATGGTGTCGTCACGCCCGGCGCCCGTCGAGATGAGCAGCACGGGCACCCCGATCAACTGCTCGAGGCGTTCCACGTAGGCCCGCGCCTCGGGCGGGAGGCTGCTGAATCCCGTCGCGCCGGCCGTGGGCGTGGACCAGCCTGGCATCGTCTCCACCACGGGCGTGCACCGCTGCAACCGCCGCAGATCGGCCGGGAACTCCTCGCAGACCTCGTCGCCGATGCGGTACCCGACACAGATCGGCACGGCGGACAGGCCGTCCAGCACGTCCATCTTCGTGATCACGACCGCATCGAGGCCGTTCACGCGCACCGCGTGCCTCACCTGCACCGCGTCGAACCAGCCGCACCGCCGGGGACGGCCGGTCACGGCGCCGAACTCGTGCCCTTTGCTGCGAAGCGCATCGCCTTCTGCGCCGTGGAGCTCCGACGGAAACGGGCCTTCGCCGACGCGCGTCGTGTAGGCCTTCGCGATGCCGAGCACGGCGTGGACCGAACGCGGTCCGACGCCGAGCCCCGTGCACGCGCCGCCAACGGTCGCGTTCGACGAGGTGACGTACGGATACGTGCCGTGATCGAGGTCGAGCATCGTGCCCTGGGCGCCCTCGAACAGAATCGACCGCCCCTCCGCCATCGCCTTCGTCAGCGCCACCGACACGTCGCCCACCCACGGCCGCAGCCGCGCGCCCAGAGCCCGGGCCTGCGCGAACACGTCTTCGAAGTGAAGCGCCTCGTCCTGGGCCAGGCGGTTGCGTCGGGCCACGCCGTCGCGGACGAGTTCCTCGAGCGCCGCTTCGTCGGCGAGATCGCACACGCGCACGCCCCGCCGGCCGGCCTTGTCCTCGTACGCCGGACCGATCCCGCGCGACGTCGTGCCGATCATCCGCGGCCCGAGGCTCGCCTCGCTGAGTTTGTCGAGGTCGCGGTGGTACGGAAGGATGACGTGGGCGCGGTCGGACACCAGCAGGCGGCCGTCCACGCGAATCCCGGCGGCCCCCAACTCATCGACTTCGTCGAACAGCGCTTTGAGGTCGACGACGACACCGTTGCCAATCACGCAGGCGACGCCGGGATGCAGGATGCCTGACGGAATGAGGCGGAGGATGAACTTGCGGCCGCCCACGTGCACGGTGTGGCCCGCGTTGTGCCCGCCCTGGTAGCGCGCCACGATCGAGAACCGCTGCGCGAGCAGATCCACGATCTTGCCCTTGCCTTCATCTCCCCACTGTGCGCCGACGACGGCGATGTTCATGGGCGATCCTGACCTCTCGCGTGTGGGCGGTCGGGCCCACGGCCAACGGCGGATGTTAGCACAGGAGCACGCGCAGGCCGGGCTGGCCCGGCGCGGGCGATTTCCCGGCTTCCGCCCGCGCCCCGGCCTCACCCGAATCGGCTGTGACCTCTGCCATACATGAGCGTTCTCTGGGTGACGGGAGACGGGCGAAAGGACGGGGAGGCATTCTAGATCGGCCGGCCGCGAAGCAACCACCGGAAATCACACCAGAAAAAGGGTCGGTCGAACGGGTTGACAAGGCTCAGCCGCCCTAACTATGGTCTAGGGCGCATGACCGAAAACGCCTGGAGGCACTCACCATGACCACTTCCTTTGCCCGTCCTGTTCGCGCGCCCCGCGGCACGGCCCTGGCCTGCAAGGGCTGGCCGCAAGAAGCCGCCATGCGCATGCTCATGAACAACCTCGATCCGGACGTCGCCGAAGACCCCGACCGCCTGGTGGTCTACGGCGGGTCTGGCCGGGCCGCCCGCAGCTGGGCCTGCTTCGACGCCATCGTCGCCTCGCTCAAGCACCTCGGTCACGACGAGACGCTGCTCGTGCAGTCCGGCAAGCCGGTCGGCGTTTTCAGGACCCACCCGGGCGCGCCGCGCGTGCTCATCGCCAACGCGCTGCTCGTGCCGGCCTGGGCGACGTTCGAGAACTTCCGCGACCTCGAGGAGCGCGGGCTGACGATGTACGGGCAGATGACCGCGGGCAGCTGGATCTACATCGGCTCGCAGGGCATTCTGCAGGGCACCTACGAAACGCTCGCGTCCGCGGGCCGCCGCTACTTCGACAATTCGCTCGCCGGGAGAGTGTTCGTGTCGGCGGGACTCGGCGGCATGGGAGGGGCCCAGCCGCTGGCGGCCACCATGAACGGCGCTGCGGCCCTCGTCATCGAGGTCGATCCGCGGCGCATCGAGCGCCGCCTCGCGACCAGGTACGTCGACGAAGCCGCCGACAGCCTCGATGACGCGCTGTCGCGGGTCGCGCGTTGGCGCCGCGATGGAATCGGGCGGTCGGTGGCGCTCTGCGCGAATGCCGCGGACGTGCTGCCCGCGCTGGTCGCTCGCAACGTCGTGCCGGACCTCCTCACCGATCAAACTTCGGCGCACGATCCGCTGAACGGCTACGTGCCGAACGGGATGACGCTCGCCGACGCCGACGCGCTCCGGCGCCGCGATCGCGAAGAGTACGTGAAACGTTCGGTGGCCGCCATGGCCGTGCACGTGCGCGCGATGCTCGACCTGAAGGCGCGCGGCGCGGTGACGTTCGACTACGGCAACAACATCCGCGCGCAGGCCGTGAAGGGCGGCGTGGCGAACGCGTTCGACATCCCGGGCTTCGTGCCGGAGTACATCCGGCCGCTGTTCTGTGAGGGCAAGGGGCCGTTCCGCTGGGCAGCGCTCTCGGGCGACCCGGCCGACATCCGGGCGACCGACCAGGCGGCCCTGGAGATGTTCGCGCAGGACGAGGCGCTCTGCCGCTGGATCACGCTGGCGTCCGAACGTGTGGCGTTCCAGGGGCTGCCGGCGCGCATCTTCTGGCTCGGATACGGAGAGCGGGCCCGCTTCGGCCTGAAGATCAACGAACTGGTCCGCACCGGCGCCATCAAGGCGCCCATCGTCATCGGCCGCGATCACCTCGACGCCGGGTCGGTGGCCTCGCCGAACCGGGAGACGGAAGGGATGCGCGACGGCAGCGACGCGATTGCCGACTGGCCCATCCTCAACGCGCTGCTGAACGCGTCGGCGGGCGCGACCTGGGTGTCGGTGCATCACGGCGGCGGCGTCGGGATCGGCTACTCGCTGCACGCCGGCATGGTGGTTCTCGCCGACGGCAGCCGCGAGGCGGACGAGAAGCTCGAGCGCGTGCTCACGTGCGATCCCGGCATCGGCGTCGCCCGCCACGCCGATGCGGGCTATCCGGAGGCCGTCGCCACCGCGCAGGCCCGCGGCGTGAAGATCCCGATGCTCGCCCCATGATGGTTGCGCTCCCAGGCATCGAAGCCCGTCTCGCATCGGCCCTGGCCGAGACGCCGTCCCGGATCCCGGTGCTGCTCGGCCCGTGCGGCTCCGGCCGGACGCGCGCGCTGCAGCGCGTGCGGGACGGGCTGCCTCCGGGTTCATGCCACTACATCGATGTGGAGCGTGTGATGGCGTCGCCCGAGCAGTTCCTCGGGCGCGTGACCGCCGACTCCCCTCTCGACTGGCCTGCGCCCGGGCACCCGCCCGTCGGCCCGCGCGAGGCGTACGACCAGGCGCTGGCGTATTTCACGGCCGCCCGGGCCAGCGACCGCGGGCCGGCGACGATCCTGCTCGATGAAGCCCTCGAGCTGCGGCTGTTCGAGAGTTTCCCCGGGCTCTCGGACGTCTTGACCGAGACACTCGACAGGCTGGCGTCGAGCGGCAACCGGTTCGTGCTCGCGACGAAGTACGAGACGCGGGCGCTGCGTGCGCTGCGCAAGGCCCCGGATCGGTACCTCGTGGTCCACGCCGAGCCGGTGTCGGCCCCGAGCGTCGCGGCGGACCTGCTGCAGGTGCCCGGGCTGCGGTCCGACCAGGCCGAGGACTCGGCGCGGGCGATCATCGCGCTGACCGAAGGCCGGGCCGCCTACGTGGCCGCCCTCGTTGGTGCGCTCGCCGCCGTGCCTGGAGGGGACATGGACCCGGTCGCGGCGCTCGCCGCCCTGCTGTCGCCCGGTGGCGCGCTGCATGCCCGGTGCCGCTTCAGCTTCGAAATGCGCCTGCACCGGGCCCGCGGGTACGGCGCCCTCAAGGCGGTCCTCGGGATCCTCGCCGAGGAGGAACCGCTCACGCTGACCGAGATTGCCGGCCGCGTCCGGCGCACGCCGGGCTCGACGCGCGACTACCTCGGCTGGCTCGAGGATGTGGACCTGGTGAGCGCCCAGCGAAAGCGGTACGCCTTCGCCGATCCGCTGCTGCGGGTGTGGGTGCGTCTCAACTCGCGGTGTGCCCCTCCGGATCCGGACCGGACGCTGGACGAGATCCAGCGCTACGCCGTGGCCAGGCTGTCGGCCGGGCCGGTCATTCCCCGCTGAGCCCTTCGAGGGCCTGGCGCGCCGCTTCCCGTTCAGCGTCCTTCTTGGTGCGGCCCTCGGCCTCCGCGAGGACGATGCCGCGCACGCGCACTTCGACCCTGAACAGCCTGCGGTGCGCGGGCCCGTCTTCGGCGGTCACCACGTACTCCGGCAGCGGATCACCGCGCCCCTGGAGCACCTCCTGCAGCGCCGACTTGTGGTCGTCGCCGATGGTCACGGCCCCGGCCACAGCGCCGACCAGCGGCTCGAACTCGCGCAGGATGAACGCCCGCGCCGCATCCACCCCGCCGTCGAGGTAGACCGCGGCGATGAGCGCTTCGTAGCCGTCGGCCAGCAGCGCGCGCTTGCGCCGGCCGCCGGTCTTCTCCTCGCCCCTGCCGAGCAGCAGGTGCTCGCCGAGGCCAAGCCGGATCGCCTGCCGCGCGAGTGCCGGCGTGGACACGAGCGCCGCTTTCATCTTCGACTTCTGGCCCTCGTCGCGATCGGGAAAGCGGGTGAACAGCAGCTCCGCGATGACGAAGCCCAGCACCGCGTCGCCGAGGAACTCGAGCGACTCGTTGTCGGTGACCCCGCCGGTGACGTCCTCGTTCGCCCGCGAGCGGTGCGTGAGCGCGTGCTCCAGGATGCCGCGGTCGCGGAAGCGGTAGCCGGCCGCATCCTGGAGCGTTTCGAACTCGTCGCGGATCCGCGCGGGAGGGCCGGACTCGTCGCTCGACCGGTAGTCGTGGATGAGCCGCGTCGCGGCCTCCGCGACGTCGCTCGCGACCGCGATGCGCACCTCCCCCAGGCCGTTCACGGTGAGGGGGAACACGGCGTGCGGAACGTCCGAGGCCACGCTCACCTCGACGCCGTGCGCCTCGAGCAGGCCCCGGACGATGCTGGCTTCGATGTCCGACCAGGTGCGGAACACCACGACCGGCTCGCTCACGGCACGGCCTCCGCCCCAGCGGGCTCGTCCACCTTCATCAGGATCATCGTCATGTCGTCGTGCTGCGGCGCGCCCCCGACGAAGGCCGCGATCTCCCGGAGGATGCGCTCACGCAGCTCGCCGATGGGCAGGTGCCCATGCTCCTCGACCAGCTCGGCGAGTTGATCCTCGCCGAAGCAGTCGCCGTGCTCGTTCATCGCCTCGCTGATGCCGTCGGTGAACAGCACCAGCAGGTCGCCCGGGTGGATGCGGAGTGTGGCCTCCGCGAGCAGGCTGGCGAAGCGCTCGCCGTCGTCGATGCGCAGGCCCAGCACCAGGCCGTCCGGCGCGAGGATGCTCGCCCGGCCGACCGAGCCGTTCCCGGCCGGCAGGTACAGCAGCGGCGTGTGCCCTGCCCGGGCATAGGTCATGACGCCGGCCGCCGGGTCGACGACCGCGTACGTCATGGTGATGAAACTGCGGCTGTCGAGGTGCATCGAGATGAGCCGGTTCGCGCTGATCAGCAGGTCGCGGGGCGACAGGTGAATCTGGCTCAGCGACAGGATGAGCCCCTTGAGCTCGGCCATGTAGAGCGCGGCGGACATCCCCTTGCCCGACACGTCGGCGATGAGCACGCCGTAGCGCCCGTCGGGCAGCGGCATGACGTCGTAGTAGTCGCCTCCCACTTCCCTGGCCGGGACGCAGAGTGCGCTGACCGTGGAGCCCGGCACGAGCAGCGGCCCGCGCGGCAGCAGCGACATCTGGATTTCGCGGGCTAGGCGCATCTCTTCTTCGAGACGCTTCTTCTCGGCGGCCTGGCGCAGCAGGTCCTCGATGCTGCCCGTCATCTGGTTGAACGAACTCGCGAGCTCGCCGAGCTGATCGTTGGCGAGCACCGGGATGCGGTGGCCGAAATCGCCCTGGCGCACGCGCTCCGTGCCGGCGAACAGCTCGTGGACCGCGCCGGTGATCGAGCGCGCCAGGGCGAGGCCCATCACCAGCGCGCCGACTTCGATGATGAGGAACAGGCCGCTGACGAACAGCAGCATGAGGAGCAGTATGTCGCCGAAGCTGCTCGTGCCGCCCAGCGACGCCTGCGACGCCGAGAGCCGCTGGTAGATGGCGGTCACGCTGAGGCCGACGTTCATCGTCAGGGGTTCGGCCCTGCCGGTGACCCAGTCCACGTGGTCGAGCAGCACCACCCACTGAAACCGCCAGGGCCGGTCGGCGGCCGCCGGCGCCGCCCCCGCCTGCCCGGCCGCCGGGGTGGCCGCCCGGGCCTGCACCGTCGGGCTCGAGGTCGACACGAGGCTGGCCCCGCCTATCGTGATGCCCGTGGTCTCTTCGATGCGGCGCTTGATCGCGCCGGCGACGGGCACGTCCACCACGACCGCCACGCCGCGGCCTTCACCCGCGACGCGAATCGCCCGGACAAACAGATCGGCGCCCGGCGCGGCCGCGCCGGCGGCGGGCGACACTCGGCCCGATCCGGCACCGCTCACCAGCACGCCGGCGAACCCGCCGCAGGGCACCCATGCGGGAAGAAACGCGGGCGCCGTCCCATGATGCCATTCGCCCGCGATGATCGGGGCGGCGGACGGGCGCGACGCACTCGCACCCGCGGATTCGCATCGCCCCGGGTCGAGGGGCACGGCGGCCAGCGAGATCCCGACGAGCGCGCTGCCGGCGGCGGCGGCGCGGCGCGCGAGCACGACGCGCACCGCCGACTCGCGGTCGCGCGACTCGAGCTCCACCGCCGCGAGGCGCGCCACCGACGTCGCCTCGTCCGCCAGATCGGCCAGCGACGCGCGGATGAGGAACGAGCTGAGGTTGGCGAAGAGCAGGAGCCCGGAGAGCACGAAGAAGATCACGATCAGGATCGCGGGCACGAACCCGATGAACAGATACGAGATGATCAGGCGGCGACGGACCCGCCAGAGCAGCTGCGTTCTCGCCCGGCGCGTGAGCCGCACGAGCAGGATGCCGGCGCCGACAAGCAGTGCCACGCCGCCGAGCGTGCTGGCCGCCTGCACGCCCGTGGCCCCGCCGAGCCCGGCGGTCCAGAGGCCGAAGGTCGCCGCCTTGAGCGCCGAGCCCGCCAGGATCAGACGGCCGGCCAGGCTGCCGAAGCAGAATCGGCGCGCTGCGGTCAGCCACCCGCGGAACCGATCGGAACGGGTGAGCCCGGGCATCGCGGTCAGTGTCATGCGCCTCGCATGGATGATAGCTCAGCCGGCGGTGGACTCGCGCACCCACGCGAGGTACGCCTCACCGCCGTCGGCCACCGCCAGCACGAGCAACTCCGGAACGTCGTACGGATGAAGCGTCGCGAGCCTGGCCTTGACGAGCGGGACCTTGTCGCGCACGGTCTTCACGAGAAGCTGGCGCTCGCGCGCCCGCTCGACAGCGCCCTTCCAGGCGTAGACCGAGGTCATCTCCGCGCCGATGCTCACACAGGCCGCGAGGCGCTCGGTCACGAGGGCCTCGCCGAAGGCCCCGGCGTCGGCATCGGCCGGGAGCGTCGTGAGCACGATGACACACTGAGAGGCTGGGAACTCGGCCGTCGTGGGGTCGGTGTGCGCAGTCATCGAATTCCTATGTACAAACTCGGCGACTTAGGGTACAACAGTTGTTCGATGGCCGCCACGCTCACGACGCCGCCGGGCCAGACGGGCACGCCGCGTGCGCGACGCGCGCTCGGCGGGTTCCGTGCGCTCGTCGTCGTGTTCTCGGTGTGCGTGAGCTTCGTGGTCATCGACGCGTTCGTCGGCGAGCGAGGGTTGGCGGCCCTCGTGCGCACGAGGCGGGAACACGACCGGCTCGCAGCGGAGGTCGGGGCCAGGCAGCGGGAAAACGACCGGCTGCGCGAGCAGATCCGGCGGCTCGCGAATGAAGATCCCACGGCCATCGAGGAAATCGCCAGGCGCGAGCTGGGGCTGATCAAGCCGGGCGAGCGGCTGTTCATCATCCGGGAAGTGACTCCCCCCAGCCAGAAGTAGGCGCGTCTCCGCGTGCGGCGAAACGTACCGACGGGGGGAGGGCGCGCGTTTGACCCGCCCGTGCCGGCGTGGTATCTTTGAGCGCATGGGTGCCTCGGCGCGCCCACGTGACGCGGGGTGGAGCAGTCCGGTAGCTCGTTGGGCTCATAACCCAAAGGTCGGGGGTTCAAATCCCCCCCCCGCAACCAACGCAAACGGCTCAAAGAGGTCGCCGGTTTCCGGCGGCCTCTTTGTTCTTGCTGCCGCTCCCAGCATCGCCGCCAGATTCCCCTTCACTTCGATGCGAAGCTGCCCGTCGACGGGGGTCAGCACAATCTCGTCAATCAGGTCGCGCAGGGTCTCCACGGCCTCGGGACGGCTATCTGAGTGCTCCAGCGCCTCGGCCAGGTGGGTGACCTTCTCTCGATACAGGTCGGCCATCTTCGGGTGCAGGAGGGGCGGCGGCTCGTCCGCCGTCTTAAGCTGCGCCTCCAGTTCCTTCCGACGGCCGTCGAGGGCCTTCATCTCGACCTTGCCCTCGTCCACCGCGATCTCGTCGTCCAGCATCAGGTTCAGCAGCTTCTTGATGCGCGTGCCGATCCGCGCGACCTCGAGGTTCGCGGAAGTCATGCTGGCGCGCTGTTCCATCCGAAGCCGGTTCATCTCGCGCGTGAACTCCTCGCAGAATTCCTCGAACAGTTCTTGGTTCAGTCGCTTCTCTTGCAGGGCCTGGAGAACACGGGCCTCAACATCGTCGCGACGGATGGTGAGACGGTTGTCGCAGATGCCCTTGTAGCGCGCTCCGAAGCACGACAGCCGATTCGCGCTGGCCATGATGAAACCCGAGCCGCACACGTTGCACTTCGTCGGCCCGGAGAACAGGTACTGCGGGCGCCGCGCTCGGCCGATGTTGCCGCTGTCCGCGACCGCGCGCCTCGTTGCATTCTGTCGCTCTTTCGCTGCGTCCCACAACTCGTCGCTGATGATGCGAAGCGTCGGGACGCTCTTCGTGATCCACTCGGCCGCCGGGTTCAGTCTGGACACGCGCTTCCCCGTGTCCGGGTTCGTCACGTAGCGCAGACGATTCCAGACCATCCGGCCGACGTACAGTTCGTTGTTCAGGATGCCGGTTCCGCGCTTCGCATTGCCGTGAACGGTGCTCGGACTCCAGCTCTCACCGAACAGGCCTGCGATGCCTTCCGGGTTCAGCGCCGTGACGATTGCTTCTGGCGAAATGCCGGCCACGAAGTCACGGAAGATACGTCCGACAACTGCCGCGTGGCCGGTGTACTCCTCGCAGATCGTCCAGCCTTGCCGCGCTGCAAACGCGCGGCACACTCGGCGTTGATCGGCGATCGACGTGTCCCGCTGGTTGTCCGACGAGTAGCGCGCGTAGAGGGGACCTTCACGTCCTGCACCTCACTGAATCGTCCGCGGTCGCTGGTTGAGTTCCAGTTCGAAGCACTCGCGTGCGGCCTGGCGCGCCAGCGCGCGAGTGGCGAGCCGCACAATGACCGCGCGACGGCCCAAGATCGCTACGTGGATCGACAAGCGTTCAATGCCGCCTGGATACGCTAATCCGACGACGACCTTTCCGCCTGAGACACTGACGGCGTGGCGTGAGCGACCACCTCGCTGGCCGCAGGCTTGGCAGGTCAGGCAGTGCAAACTGGTGGTCGCTCACGCCACGGACTGCCACTGGCGACCGCGCCGACAGAACCGGTGTCATGCGGGCGGCGAAGAGCGCCGCCCGTTGCGGGTCCAGCGTAAGGCGCGCAGGCAGACCCAGTTGCGGTCCGCGACATTCGCATTCCCTCCGCCTGAGACGGTGGTGACTGCGGTGTCCGTCTGAGGCCGGCTGGGGGGAACACCTCGCGCCGTGCCCTGTTCCCCCTCCTGTTCCCCCCAGGGCCGCCACCCGCATGCGGTCCGCCATTCGCACGTCAGGATGTGCTGCACGTGAATAACGTGCTACTATGGATGGCATCATGAAGACCAACGTGACGCTCAAGCTCGACGCCGACATTCTCCGAGAGGCGCGCGTCGTGGCGGCCGAGGAGGGACGTTCGATCAGCGCACTTCTGACCGATCGCCTCGAAGCGATCGTACGCGAACGGAAAGCCTTCGACAGGGCCCGCCGACGCGCGCTTGCCCGACTCCGCGAAGGCCTCGACCTCCAATGGACGCCCCCCAAGTCGCGCGACGAGCTCCATGAGCGATAAGTACTTCGTCGACACCAACATCCTCATGTACGCCCACGACACAGCCGCGGGCGCGAAGCATGCACGCGCCAGAGCGCTCGTGGAAGACCTTTGGGAGAGCAGGTGGGGTGTTGTCAGCACCCAGGTCCTGCAGGAACTGGCCGTCAACCTGCGTCGAAAGGCGAAGAACCCGCTCGACGCGAAGGCCACCCGTGACGTCGTGTCCGACTACCTCGCGTGGCAGGTTGTCGTGAATGGAGGGGGCTCGATTCTGGAGGCGCTGGACATCGAAGCGCGTTTCCAAGTGTCGTTCTGGGACGCTCTAGTGATTCAGGCAGCACAGGCTGGCGGCGCCGATGTCCTCTACTCGGAAGACCTCTCGGATGGTCAGCGTTACGGCACGGTGAAGGTTGAGAACCCATTCAGGTCCTGAGACTCATCGTCGGTAGGACCGCGGCCGAGTCAGCAGCAACCCGTGACGTTGGCCGCTAGCGCGCTGCCCTCGATCGATCCGGTGGTGGAGTGGCCTGTTCGCAGAACTTCACTTGAACTCAAGTTCCGCATCGCCAACCCGGCACGTGGTGTTCATCCACGGCGTGCGGTTCAACAGGAAGCCAGGCTGGATGTCCTAGGGCGGCACACCTGAGCTTTGGCCTCTTTGGTTAGCCGACGAGATCCCAGGGCTGACTGTTGAAGCTGATTCCGAAGGGCAGGCATCCCGGTTGGCCGAGGCGTGGGACGGCGGGGAACTCGGCTTGGCTTCCAGCCTCATCAAAGCTCGTGCATTGGCGTGGTGCGCTCGAAGATTGACGGACTGCACAGACTGCCCGTCGGTCTGCGATCTCCCGCAGGCCGACGTAGAACCCGCCACCAGCGATGGAGGGTGAGCATAATCCTCGGCTGAACGTAATTCCGGCTATGCGGATGTTTGCATAGCCGGAACAACTGGTTGTTTGCGGGGAGCCTCGAGGGTGCGCATCGGGCCGCGTTGCTCTATTCGCTCATCCAGAGCTGTCGCTTGCTGAACGTACCCCGTTTCCGTACCTGCGCGATGTCCTGCTCCGCGTCGCCACGCACCCGCAGCCGCTGATTCAGCAACTGTTGAAGCGCAGGCTTCCACAGAGACCGGTGCGGCGTGTCAGCCGGCGAGCGCGCTCTCCACGTGGATCACGTCGTGCCGAAGAGTCAGGATGGCAGCCATAGTCCCGAGAACCTTCAGGCGCCGTGCTGGACAGCCCCCGTGAACAACGACGCGAAGGACTAGGCTTGACTCTGGGACTTCAGCGAATGGGCCGGGCGCCAATCGGCATGTCCGGCATGGACGTGGTCTTGACCACCGTCCCAGCGCCATCGGTCTGTATGAGGTCAGTCCCCACCCGATAGGCGGCGCCGCCACCGACGAGAGCCGAGACGAACGTGGCACCCGGTGGCGCCTTGTATCGCAAGGCGCTCGTATCCATGTCGTAGGCGTTGCCAGCTTCGTCGTAGCCGGTCAAAGCGTCCCCAACCCGACTGAAAGGCAAGGAGCCTTGGAGCGCCGTTGGGGCGCCCGGGGTACCGCCACGTCCATGGCGGGTCTCCGCGACAGTGGATCCGCTTGAGTACGTCCACTCGATGTGCGCCCCTCCGCGAGGATCTGGAATCACTCGCCCCAGGGTCACGGTGAGCCAAGGGTCACTGGCCGGCCGCGTCGCGTCCTTGCTCTCCATCATCGTCGTGCTTGCCGCTCCGTCGGGTTCGATGCGCATGAGGTGCGCTTCGACACGGTCCGTGCGCAGCCCGGTGCCACGGTCTACCGACAACTCTTCAATGGACGCACCCACGTACGCAGCGCCGTCGTAGCCTACGACGGGTGTATGCATCGGCGCAGTCCTCACCCCGGAGTCGATGACCGAGCCTGGTCCGTCGCCATTCAACACCCAGGAATGTCGCCGACCGAGCGACGGGATGCGGAACATCACGGTCCCGGTGCTCACGTCGAGACCGACGATGGTGTCCGTGCCGAAGCCGTCATCGGCCGTCTCCAGGGCGAATATCGTCCGGCCAAACGACTGCACGGGACCTCGAATACTGGTGGCACACTCCGGCACGTACCACCACGGCCGTGCGTCCTCGCTCCCCGGCAGGCGCAGCAGTCCACGGGACTGCCCGGTGCTCAAGATGACTCCACCGTCCCGGTCGGCCAATACCATCGTTGCCTCCACCGGCACCGACCAGACGCTCAGCGGCGTAAGATCGGTCGACACCGTGCGGAGGGTTGCGGCGGTGGGCGCAGTCTCGAGGACGAAGAAACCAGGGCCGTCAGCCTCCACGCGAGTGGCGATGAAGAGCTTCTGAGTCGCCTCGGGAGTGAGCTTCCGAATACTCGCGCGTGCGGTCCCGTAAGGGAGTTGGCCTTCTGCGGCCACCACCGTCACGACCGTCTCGGCCATTAGACCATTCCAATCGGCGTGGACGGTTGCCGTCCCCGGTGCGAGGGCGACGACCTCCACGCCGGCATCCCTCTGAGCCACCGACAGGACATCAGAGTCGTTCGCGGTCCAGTTCGCCCCGAAGACGGAGACCCCTGCCTGATTCAGCAGGCGCAAGTCGTGCCGCTCGCCGGTTTTGAGTGTCAGGTTTTCGGGCGCGACCGTCACTCTTGAAGGCGCAACCGTCCCAATCACCGTCACCCCGGCAACAGCCGCGTTGCCCGCCTTGTCAGAGACCTGCAGGACCACCGCGTTCATGCCCGGCCGAACCGCCACTGTGCACGCAACCGTATCCCCAATCACCGTCGCGGGGGCACCGTTGCATCTTGCGGCTGCCACGCCAGACAGTCCGTCGGTCACGGTCCCCCTGACCGTCACCGATGTGCCGGTCACCACTTGACCGTGCGTCGGCGCCATCATGTGGAGGACGGGCGGCGTCCGGTCGATGGACAAGGTCACGCTCGAAGTCGTTTCGGTTCCCGCCTGGTCTACAACCACTGCGGTGACCGTCTGTCGTGCCCCCTCGTCCCCCACCACCTTCTCGTCCGGGCAACGAGCCACGCCGGACTGGGCGACGCAGGTGTAGACGAGACGCACCTGCGCGTCGTGCCATCCCGCTGCGTTGGCCGGCGGCAGCACACTCACCCGAACCGACGGTGGCACGGTCTCCGGTCCGGCTCCAGGCTCCGGCGGTTCGGCTTCCGTCCGCACGGCTGCGGACGCGGGCGAAAGCAGCGACCACACCAGGACCCCGATAGCGACTGGAAGCGAGCGGGAAAATGACATGACAGCTCCTGATGGACAGCTGGAGTGCCGCCCGTCGAGGCCGGGGATCGTGGCGACGCCGATGCGTCCCGTCGCCACCATGTATGTTCATCGGTCGTTGATGCCGCGAAGCGCAGCGAATGTCCGCACGCTGGCGGTTTAGGTCATTGACCCTAAGCGAGATGAGCTACCGTCAAACTGGAGGCCGGCCTCATTGAGGCCGGCGACCGCGCGCTCGCGCAACTGGGCCGGACTGCGAGCGCGATTGCTCTCCGCCGGTACCGATTGGACGACGGCTCGTGCCCGAACACGCTGGCCGAACTCGTGCCGGCCTACCTGGAGGCGGTGCCGCTCGACCCGCTCAGCGAGCGCCCGTTTGCGTACCGGCGTGAAGGGACCGGCTTCGTGCTTCGGGCGCAAGCCCGGTGCCGCCACTCCCTCCCGTTCACTCGCCGCGCCGATAACACCAACAGACATCGAACGGGGTCTAAGCTCGGTGGAGAGCCGGCGGCGCGGTACCTGCGCCTCGTGGGTCGGTGCCTGTTCCCGTGGAGGGAATGTCATGGTGCAGCGTCTACTGGGGATCTCGTTCGCCCTGACAACCGCAGCCTTCCTGCTGGGTTGCTCGACGGCTCCTCCACCTCCCCCACCGGATCCACCGCAGTCGTTCCAGGTCGAAGGCGGCCCACTCCCGCGCACCCTCGACGAGAGCCTGCGCGCTCTCGAACGGACGCTGCCCGCCTCGATACAGGTCAGGATGAGAACCGGCGCTGAGAAGGACATGATCGCGTACTGGGACACCGTCGGTCGGTGGATACGAAACGAGTGGTTGATGGGCCTCCGCATCCAGCCAAAGCCCTTGACGGCATGGTTCCAGAAGCAATACGAGATGCACGACATCGACGAGATCTCGTGGGTCATCCTGGCCTCCTTCTGGCGTTATCTGAATGACCGGCCCGCAGACGTCGAAGGGCAGATCCGCGAGGCGCGGAGGCAAGCCGAGGCGCAGAAGGTCTACGAAGAACAGCGCCGGCAGCAGATGCTGAAGTCGGGGCGAGCCATCAGTGCGAGCAGACTCGGCTGGAGACTCGACCCGGCGCCGGTCCCGTCTGTTTCGCTGCCCGTCAGACACTCGGATGAATTCAGCATTCGGGCGAGATACCTCGCGCCGTTCAGGGATGGGCTGCTGGCGACCGGCAGGCAGTTCGCCCCGGATGCGGGACCCCGTGGCCAGTATCCCGACCGCGCGGACGAGCAGTTTCGCACGCGCTGCCATTTCGTCGATCTTGAAACGCTCGCACTCCGGCCTGTGAGCCTGTCAGAGACGGGACCGGTTGAGGAATGCGTGGTCGTTGGTGACGCCGCGTTCTTTCGGGGAACGCGGAAAGGCCGCAACGTGATTGTCCGGGTAACGGACACAACGAGAGAGGTTATTGCACCTCCGCGAGGCGACGGCTGGCTGCGGCTGGGGGTCGGCGAAGATAGCCTTCTGGCCGTGCGTGCGAACTCGCTCAGCCGCCTCGACGATTCGAGCTGGAAGGCCATCTACACGACCGACCGGGTTTTGCCAAAGACAGGTGAGCCACCCCGTGAGCTTGCTGGACGCGTCTGGTTCCGCGATGAAGGGCCAGGAGACGGGTATCCCGGCCGACTGTCCTGGGTGGACCTGACCCCACGCTCTGAGCTTCGCTACTTCGATAAGGACACCGGCTGGGATGGGTTGGCGGGCCTCGACTTCAGGACGGTGTGGCGGTACGCTCAGGCACCCGATCGGACAGTGTGGATTCTGCCTCAAGGCGGTCTCGTGGTCTCCAGAGGCGCTCACCGCTATGGGACAGCGATCCTGAACGGAAGGCCGGACTTCCAGGGCGATCGGCCTGACATGCCCGCCGAGGCTGCGAAGGACGCAGCCTACATCCTCCAACCGACTGCCGTCGAATTCGGGCAGGACGGCTGCGCGAAACTGGCAACAGCTGTTGTCCTTGGCGAGGCGCGGGCGTCGCTTTATCGCGTGTGCCAGGGAGTCGTGCGTCCGATGCTGTCGTTTCGTCGGACTGAACAGGTCGTCGCGACTCCGGACACGCAATATCACTGGGTCTGGGTGCCGACGTTCATCCTCACCATCGACGAGGGGACGATGGTGGTCGCCGGCGAGTACGGCGGGCTGTACCTGCTGACGGAAGGTCCTGACCGCAAGTGGGCCGTAAAGAGCCTCGACGAAACGCTCGGTCGGCCAATTGCCTTCTGAAGGTGGCCGAGGTATCAGTTGCAGCTTCACTCGGCATAGGGCTTCGGGTCACTTTCGCGGTACCAGCGGCACCCGGGAGCCCCCCAGCTATCTACGCCGCAACAGCTTCACGCCGTGGCTCTCAGCGAACGCTCGCGCCTCCTCGAAGTAGCCCTCCGCCTCCCCAAGCAGCCAGGGATCATCGGGCTCGAGCCACCCGTACTCCAGCCACGTGAGCGTGATTCCCGCCGGCTGCAACAGCAGCCATCGATGGAGCGCCTCTCTGGACGATAAGAAGCCGTACGTCGCGTGGATAACACCAAACGCCGGCTCAGCGCGTGGGAGCGCCGGGGCGCGGATCATGATGACCGGGTTGCCTGTCTGGGATTGGAGTGCCTGGTCCACCGACTCACGGCAGCCGCGCGTCAGGCACAACGCGGTCAACCGAGCCATCGAGGACTGGTTCATGATCCATCCAGTGCCTTCCTTCAATGCCCTCGACAGGTCGTGCTCGATGAGCTCGTCCCACGGCATTCCTTCGGGATTCAGATGGTCCCTCTCGAGTCTGGCTGCCTGGCCCTTCCACCGCCCGTGCCAGCGCTCGAACGCCCGCCACAGCGCGGCCTCCGCCCGCGCAGTTCCGTACCGCTGAAGCATGGCCGCGGCATCGGCGGTCACCCACCCCACCGACCGATGGAGAACACCGATGGCCGCGTCCTCGATCGCGGGCAGCATTCGCCGGGCCGCGATCGGCGGAAGGACGCCACGCTCGCATGTCGCGCCCTGGGAGACCTCCTCCATCACCTTCCCCAGTTCCGCCCGAGCGTATTTCGGGGCAACACGGAAGAAGTAGCTGAGCGCAGCCGGCGCGAGGTCGCATCCGCGCGCCGGCCCGAACCGTTCGTACCGGCGTCGAACCCGTCGAAAGATGCGCGCGGAGCCGAATCGCGCGATGCGTTCAATCGCCTGATCGTACTGCTCGACGGTCGAAGTCACCTCGAGCGACCGGACCAGTGTGTCGTCGAACTGCGGCAACTCCGCGTCCGGCAGCATGTCGAGACCGACGATGCCCATCGACGAACTGGCATCGCCGAGTTCCCGCAGCGCCACTCGGCGCCCCTCGTCCGGAGCCAGGTCGTAGAGAAGCCGCAGCGCAATGTCCTGAGGTCCGCCTCGACTGGTGCCTCCAGCAAGCCGGCGCAGCATGGGGATGAACGCGGCGTCGTGCAGCACGACCCAGTTCCGATTCGCGGCGAGCAGGGTCCGCTGCTGGGCCGGACTAAGCGCCCCGAACGCCGATTCGACGTCTTCGGGGAAATCCGGGTACGCCTGCACCAGACCGTAGAGGTCGAGCCTGGAGTTGAACTCGGCCGCGTCGGCGAACGTACGTTCCAGCTCGATGCGCAGACCACCGGCAGCCTTCAAGGCCGTGTAACGACGCTTCCCGTAGGAATGGAGGCAGGACACATGGGCGGACGCTGCGATCGGCCGCACATCGAGCCGCCGCGTCAGATCCAGAACCGCCAGCTGAGAAACGAAGTACGGGGAGATGCGACGATCCACACGATCGAGCTGGTGCTCCATCTGCGCAACGACCAGGCCCCGCTCTCGTGCGCCGAACAACCCTCGCAGGAAGTAAGCGTCGGCGTCGCGATCGACAATCTCGAGTTCGAGGACGTTTGAGACAAGCGCGTGTCCATCCCCCACGTTCTGCCGCTCGAAGATCCTGTGGCGAGACCTCACGTAGAAGCGGTACTTGCCCGGCCGGTCGAATCGAACCGCCTGATTGAGGTAGACGGCAAACACGATGGGCGGGGAGGGCACCATCGTCCCGTCGGCCCGAACCACACCGCCCACCACGGCACTCAGGGTGCCGCAGTACAGGCGGACGACGCCGTTGTTCCACAGATCGGCCTGGGGGTCCGCCGCGCCGTCCGAGTGATCGAGGACGGCGTCAGCGAGCCCGAGTCCCTGGCAGTGGTCGTAGTTGTACGGCGAGACGTCGTACCGGTGGAAGGTGAACCGGAGCGTGATCGTCTCGCCGACATGGAAGGTCCGTCGGTCGTCGGCGAACGAGACGGAAAAGCCGGTGCTCTCGTTCTTGGCAGCTTCGGCATCTCGCTGGCGCACGAAGGCGTCGTCTTGAGCGTTCGCGGCGACGATAACCACGAACGACACCAGCCAGGCGGGAAGCTTCATTGAGGAAACCCGCGGTCCCATCAACGCAACGATGACAACCGCAGGGTCAAGCCTGCGGCCGTCGCCTTTCCGGGACCCATTCAGACCCGACCCAATGGCCCTCGTTAAGATGCCGGCAAGCCCATCCTCCGAGTAAGATCCTGCACGCGCCGGTCGGCCAGTACTGAAACCCAACGGGAGACGATCCCCAGCAACTTGACGAACGGCAGCGCCGGATCTCGTTCGTCGAAGGCCCGCGAAAGCCGCTCGACCGCCGCCTCATGGTCCCCCAGTGACGCATGCGCCGCTGCCAGAGCCACGCGGCCGACGAACCGGTCTTCCCCGATGCGCTCGACTTCGGCCAACAACCGTCGCGCCGCCTCGCTGCGCCCCGCCGCCACGAGAACGGGCACCGACACCGTCGCGCCAGTCGGTCAGAAGACGCGTGACACGTGTTCGCTGGCAGCGTGCGCGTCGCCAGTCCGCCCCGCCGCCAGCAAGGCCAGCATCAGCCAGGCGCGCGGAAACGGGAGGTCCGGATCCAGGTCGATGGCCTTCATGAGCTGCCCGATTGCCTCCGGGTACCGTGCCGCATGATACAGGATCTGCCCCGCATGCCCGTTGGCAATGGGCGAGAGCGGCTCGAGGCCGGGGTAGATCCGCGATTGCTGAATCGCCTCGTCGACGCGCTCGCGGGTGGCCAGGAAGAGCGCATAGAAGTAGCGGCCCTTGAGGTAGAGGCTGTGGGCCTCCGGATCCACGGTGTGTCGCTTGACGACACGGGCCTCCTCGACAGGAAACAGCCGCACTTTCAGCCGGTCGACGATCGTCAGGGAGATTTCGTCCTGGATCGCGAACACGTCGTCGAGTTGACGGTCGAAACGCTCGGACCACAGGCGCATGCCGTCAGCCACCCGGACGAGTTGCGCGGTAATTCGGAGGCGATTGCCGGCGCGCCGCACGCTGCCTTCGAGCACCGAGCCGACATCGAGCAGCCGCCCGATCTCCCGCACGTCCCGGTTCTGCCCCTTGAACGCGACCGCGGACGTGCGGGCGGCCACCTGGATGCCGTCCACGTGCGCGAGGGCGTTGATGAGGTCCTCGGCCATCCCGTCGCAGAAGTACTCCTGTTCGGCATCGGGTACTCATGTTGGCAAAGGGCAGCACGGCCACCCGGCGTTCGCGAGACTCACGGGCCGCGTCGTCGCGGCCGCCGGCGGCACCAGCGACGTGGGCCTTTCTGATGTCCTCGAGTTCGTTGTGGACATCGCGGGCCGTCTGTACGCGGCGGTCCGGGGCCTTCTTCGAGGCAACGCTGCACGAGTCGATCGAACGCCGGAGAAAGCGTCGGGCGAATCTCGCTCACCGGCGGCGCGGGCTCGCGCCGGATGGCCATCAGCAGGTCGAGGTCCGTGGGCCCCTCGAACGGGCGCCGTCCAGTCGCCATCTCATAGAGGATCGTCCCGAGCGAGAAGATGTCGGATCGGGCATCCAGCGCGCGGCCTTCCGCCTGTTCGGGCGACATATAGGCGCACGTGCCGAGCACCTGCCCCGCCCGCGTCAGCGCATCGACCGTGGGGCGATCGGCCGGCGCCGCGTCCAGGCACTCCAGTTGCGCCAGCCCGAAGTCGAGGACCTTCAGCCGTCCTTCGTCGCTCACCATCGCATTGGCCGGCTTCAGGTCGCGATGAACGATGCCGTGCCGATGGGCGGCGTCGATCGCGTCGGCCAGGGGGATAGCCACCGTCAGGAGCGCGGCGGGGGCCTTCGCCTCGCGCTCGAACCGCTGCAGGTACGCGGGATCGGCGGCCAGCCTCTGCGGCAGGATCTCCAGCGCGCGGCGGCGGCTGCCGAGCCTCCGACCCGGCGCTCGCGTGCGCGGGCGATCAGGGGCAGCCGCGGATTCATGCTCTTCGTGAGCAGGCTTCCCGCGCCGCGGACGGTGTTCATCGACCGCGTGCGCGTGAAGTGGCGGGTCCGGAGGTCGCCTGCGCCAGCAGTTCGGCCACGTGCCACACGCGCCGGCCCGTGAGCTGCGTGATCTGCTCGCGGCAGCTGAAGCCGTTGGTCACGATGTAGGTCTCGGGAGAGGCCGCCCGCACGGCGGGCAGCAGCACCCGCTCCCCCACCGTCCGCGACACCTCGAAGTGATCGCGTTCGAAGCCGAAGGCCCCGGCCATGCCGCAGCAGCCGGCGTCGAGCACCGTGAGGTCGAGGCCGGTCGCCTTCAAGACCGCGACGTCGTCGTCCAGGCAGAGCGAGGCTCGCTCGTGGCAGTGCGGATGCACGAGGGCGCGGCCCCGCATCCCGAGCGCAGGGAGGGCACCGGACTTCACGAGGAACTCGGTCAGGAACAGCGCCTGCTGGCTGAGCTTCCGGGCCAGCGGATCATCTGGGAAGAATCGCAGCAGCTCGTCGCGGAAGACCGATATGCAACTGGGCTCGAGGCCGATGATCGGCGTGCCTGCCTCGATCTCGGCGCGCAGGGTCTCGAGGGTCTCGACGAGCCGGCGCTTCGCCGCTGTCAGCATGCCATGGTCGTAGAGCGGCCTCCCGCAGCAGAGGCGCTCGCGCGGGATGTCCACGGTGAACCCCGCGTGCTCGAGCACCGCCACCGCGTCGCGGGCGACTTCCGGGTGGAAGTAGTTGTTGGAGCAGTCGGGCCAGAGAAGCACCCGACGGGATTCGGGATTCGGGATTCGGGGTTCGGCACGATAAGAACGCCTGAAACTTCGCGAGGCAAAGGCCGGCAGCCGGCGCTCTGGAGCCACGTCGAGCGCCCACTTGACCGCCGGGCCGAACGGCCGCGTTGCCATGAAGAAGTTCGCGAGCTGCGGCGCGTACTCGGCCATCGCGCCCCAGTGGCTGATGAGGCCGAAAGCGTAGGAACGCAGCGGCCGTCGGCGCCCTTCGTAGAAATGGGCGAGGAACTCGGCCTTGTAGGCCGCCATGTCGACACCGGTGGGGCACTCGATCTTGCAGCTCTTGCACGAGAGGCACAGGTCGAGCGCCTCCTTGACGGCCTCGCTGCGGAAACCCTCCGTGACGACGTCGCCCTGGAGCATTTCGAACAGCAGCCTGGCGCGCCCGCGCGTCGTGTGCCGCTCGTCGCCAGTCGCCATGTAGGACGGGCACATGGCGCCGCCGTCGGTTTTGCGGCACTTTCCCACCCCGACGCACCGCATCGCCGCATCGGCGAGGCTCCCTTCCACGGGATACGCGAAGTGGGTGCGCACCTCCGCCGGGTCGTACTGCTGCACGCGCAGGTGCTCGTCGAGGCGATAGGGAGCAATGAGCTTGCCGGGGTTCATCTTGTTCCCGGGGTCCCAGATCGCCTTGAACTCCCGGAACGCCTGCATCAGCTCGTCGCCGTACATTCGCGGCAGCAGTTCGCCTCTCGACTGGCCGTCGCCGTGCTCGCCCGAGAGCGAGCCGCCCATCTCCACGACGAGGTCGGCGGCCGCCTCCACGAACCGGCGATAGGCCGCGATGCCGTCAGCGGTTTTCAGATCGAAGTTGATCCGCGTGTGCACGCAGCCCTGGCCGAAGTGGCCGTAGAGCGAGCCCGTGTAGTCGGTACTCGGCCATCAGGCGGCGAAGCCGGCGGAGGTACTCGCCGAGCCGCGCCGGCGGCACGGCCGCGTCCTCCCAGCCCTCCCAGTTCTTGGCTTCGCCGGGCACGAAGGAGGTGGCGCCCAGCGCGGACTCCCGGACAGCCCACACGTGCGCCGTCTCGATCGGATCGCGGAAGAGCCGCATCGCCGGGGCGTCCGGGCGCGAGCCGAGGCGCGCCATCAGCCGCGAGGCCGGCGCCTCGGCCTCGGCCACGGTATTCGCGCCGAACTCGACGTACAGCCAGCCCTGCCCTTCCGGCAACAGGGCCAGCCCCTTGGAGTTCAGGTTCTTCTTGCGTGAATGGCGGACCAGCAGTTCGTCGATCCCTTCCAGCCCGATCGGGCCCGCGGCCGTCACCTCTTCGACCGCGTCGGCCGCGAGGTAGACGTCGGCAAACCCGAGCACGAGCAGCGACCGGCAAGGCGGGCTGGGCACGAGGCGGGCTGTCGCCTCGAGAATCGTCACGCACGTGCCCTCGGACCCGACAAGCGCGCGCGCCACGTGGAAGCCGTTCTCAGGGAGCAGGAAATCGAGGTTGTAACCAGACACTCTCCGCGGGATCTTCGGGAACCGCGCACGCACCAGATCGCCGTACCGGTCTCGTATCCGCGCGAGGCCGGCATAGATCTCCCCAATCCTGCCGCCCTCGCGGATGAGGGCCTCCAGCGTCTCGGGCGGCGTGGCGCCCACGCGCATGCGCACACCGTCGTAGGTCAGCACGTCGAGCTCGTCGATGTTGTCGTCGGTCTTGCCCGACATCACCGAGTGCACGCCGCACGAGTTGTTGCCGATCATGCCGCCAAGCGTGCACCACCGGTGCGTCGCCGGGTCCGGCCCGAACGTCAGGCCGATGCGCTCGGCTTCGTCGCGGAGCCGGTCGAGCACGACGCCGGGCTGCACGCGGGCCTGGCGGCGATCCGGATCGATGGCGAGGATGCCGTTGAGATGCCTCGAGAAATCGAGGATGACCGCCACGTTGCAGCATTGCCCCGCCAGGCTCGTGCCGGCGCCGCGGGACAGCACGGGCGCGCCGAACTCGCGGCAGGCCGCAACGGCCGCCAGCACATCGCCCGCGTCACGCGGGCAGACGATCCCGATCGGGACCTGGCGGTAGTTCGACGAGTCGGTAGCGTAGAGCGCGCGGCTGCCCGCATCGAAGCGCACCTCGCCCGCGACGCCCTGGCGGAGCCGGCTCTCGAGGGCTCGTACGACGGCGGCCTCGGCGCGGAAGGGTTCGGGGGCAGGAAACAGCGCGGTGGTTGTGGACATGGCGTCCTGGCGGAGGCGCCGCGCCGGCCCAACCGCCGGCGGAGCGGTATCAGCATACCAGAGCGCCGGCTCAGGCCTGGCGGCGGGCCTTCCAGGAGATCCCCGCACGCATCAGCAGAAGCCCGGCCAGGAGGATGCCGTAGTTGCGGGGAGGCCGCGTGTCGAGTTTGACCAGCCACCAGTAGTGCACCACGCCGAGCGCCGCCGCCGCGTAGGCGAGGCGATGCAGGCGCCGCCACCTGCGGCCGCCGAGGCGGCGGATCATGCCGGCGGTGGAGGTGATTGCCAGCGGCACCAGCAGCACGTAGGCGGAGAAGCCCGCGGTGACGAACGGGCGCTTCGCGACGTCCTTCACGATGGCCGCCCAGTCGAAGAACTGATCAAGCCACACGTAGGTGAGCAGGTGCAGCGAGCCGTAGAAGAAGGCGAACAGGCCCAGCATCCGCCGCACGCGGACGATTTCGTTCCAGCCGGTCAGCCGGCGCGCAGGGGTCACGGCCAAAGTGATGAGCATGAACCGCAGCGTCCAGAGCCCGGTCGAGCGGGTGATCGTCTCGATCGGATTCGCGCCCAGGCTTCGCTGCCACGCCCCGAGCGCGAGGTACGCGAGCGGACCGAGTGCGGCAGCGAAGATCAGCGGCTTGAGGAGACGGGCGCCACGCACAGCCGTCAGTAGAGCTTCTTCAGGTCCATGCCGGCGTACAGGCCGGCCACCTGGTCGGCGTAGCCGTTGAACATCAGCGTCTTACGTTTGAGGAAGTCGCCGATCCGCCGCTCGCGGGCCTGGCTCCACCTCGGGTGGTCCACGTCCGGGTTCACGTTCGAGTAGAACCCGTACTCCTGCGGCGCCGAGGCCTGCCACGACGACACCGGCTGCTTCGCCGTGAACCGGATGCGCACGATCGACTTGATGCTCTTGAAGCCGTACTTCCAGGGCACGACCAGCCGCAGCGGCGCGCCGTTCTGGTTCGGCAGCGCCTTGCCGTACAGACCGACGGCAAGGATGGTGAGCGGATGCATGGCTTCGTCGAGGCGCAGGCCTTCGACGTACGGCCAGTCGAGCACGGGACTTCGCTGCCCGGGCATCTGCGTCGCGTCGAGCAGCGTGGTGAACTCGACGAACTTCGCGCCGCTCTGGGGCTCGGCGCGCTTGATGACGTCCCTCAGCGGGAACCCGACCCACGGAACGACCATCGACCAGGCTTCGACGCACCGGAGCCGGTAGACGCGCTCTTCGAGCGCGTGGGGCGCAGCCAGGTCCTCGAGCTGGTAATCGCCGGGCTTGTTGGCCAGGCCGTCGACCTTCACCGTCCAGGGCTTCGTGCGGAACTTCTTCGCGTTGCGGGCCGGGTCGCTCTTGTCCATCCCGAACTCGTAGAAGTTGTTGTAACTGGTGACGTCCTCCCACGGCGTCAGGGCTTCGCCGAGGCTGACGACGCCCTTTCGGACGTTCGGGAGCGGCGTCCTGCCCTGCCGCGAGCGCCGGCGCGAAGCCGGTCAATGCCGCGACCGCGGGGACGGCGGCGGTCTTGATGAACTCCCGCCGCCGGAGGTAGAGTCCGCTCGTCGGTGATCTCCGAGGATCGAATGTCCGGGGCGCGCTTGATGAGCATAAGGTGCCTCATCAAGCATAACCCGGCCGGCGCCGCGGCTATTCCAGGGCCGTCCGGCGACTGGCGCCCCGCGGCCGCGAGCGGTAGACTTCAGGAGGTTCCCAGGAGATGCCCACCGTGACCAGAGCCGCCCGGGCGGGACGCCCGACCGCGACGCCATCTGCAGCCGCCTTCACGCCGCGCACGCTGGCCTTCCTGCGCGCGCTCGAGCGCAACAACCGGCGGGAGTGGTTCCACGCACGGAAGGATCGCTACGAGTCGGACGTGCGTGCGCCGATGGCGGCCCTGGTGGAGCGCCTGGCCGCCGATTTCGCCGACTTTGCACCGGATCTCGTCGCGACGCCGCGCGCCTCGATGTACCGGCCCTACCGCGACACGCGATTCTCGACGAACAAGGCGCCGCTCAAGACCAACGTCGCGGCGGTCTTCCCGCATCGCCGCCTGCCGAAGCATGAAGGCGCGGGATTCTACGTGGAAGTGGCGCCGCACCACGTCTGGTTCGGCGGCGGGATGTACATGCCTTCGAGCGCGCAGCTCTACCGCGTGCGCGAGCACATCGCGGCCGAACACGCCCGCCTGTCGCGGATTGTCGGTTCAGCCGCGTTCAAGCGCTCGTTCGGCGCCCTCGGAGGCGAACAACTGCGGCGCGTGCCGCGGGGGTTCCCGCCCGACCACCCGGCGGGGGCCTTCCTGAGGCACAAGCAGTTCCTCGCCGGCTGCGAACGCCCGGCCGAATACGCCACGAGCCCCGGCTTCTACCGGGCGCTGCTCGGCGCGTTCAGGACGCTGGCGCCGCTGGTCGAGTTCCTGAACGAACCGCTCGTCGCCGGTCTGACGTCCGGAGCGCTGGGGAGCGTCTGGACGGACGCGGACGAGTAGAGGCGGTTTCGTGAACCGTCCGCCCGGCGTCATCAGACCGCCCTACGCAGGCCACGAAACCGGTCGTGTCACACCTGGACGAACTTCGACGCCTTCGCGCCGCAGATCGGGCAGGACTCCGGCGGTTCGCCGAACTCGATGTGCCCGCACACGGGGCAGAGATAGAACTTCGTTTCGGACAGATCCCTTCCCTGCCGCACCGACTCCAGCGCGAGCGCGTACAGCTTCGCGTGCACCGCCTCCGCTTCGACCGCGTAGCCGAACATCCGCTTCGCCGTGTGCCCGGCCTCGGCCGCGCGCCGCAGCATCGGCGGGTACATCTCCGTGAACTCGTAGGTTTCGCCGTCGATGGCGGCCTTGAGATTGTCGGCCGTGGACCCGACGCCGTCGAGCGCGTTCAGATGGCCCTCGGCGTGAATGCGCTCGGCCTCGGCGGTGGTCCTGAAGAGGCGAGCGATGTTCGGAAAGCCGTCCCGCTCGGCGCGCGCCGCAAACGCCCGGTACTTCTGGTTCGCCTGGCTCTCTCCGGCGAATGCTTCCTTCAGATCATCCATTGCCATGAATCCCTCCGCGGATGGAGAAGCGACGTGGGACCCGCCGCAGGCAGCGGGCACCCGGCAGGGGCGACGCATTATCGCCCGAATCGGCGCGAACGCTCAACGCCGGCCCTCGTCGTCGCAGGCCCTGCGCCAGGGTTTCTCGGCTACTCGCACAACCCGAGAAACGCCGCGATCTCCCGCCACATCAGGTCGAAGCTCGAGCCGAGCTGGTGGTCGTCCTCCACCATCCGCAGGGCCATCGAGGGGCGAGCGGCCGCGAACCGTTGCACCATCGCCGGGTTCACCACGGTGTCGTTCCGGCCCTGGACCACCAGCGCCGGCGTCTCCACCAGCGAGCGCGCGCTGTCGTAGCGCTGCGCGTCCTCGTAGATCGCGTAGCGGATCGCCCGCGGCCGGTTCTCCGCGTGGTGAAGCACCTCGTACCGATCCGTCTCGCGCCAGGCTGCGAGGTCGGCCTCGGTCATCCCGCTGAACGGGACCCGGCCGAACTCGAACGCCGGCGCGAGCAGCACGAGCCGGTCGATGGGGCGGTCGGTCGTCGCGGCCCGCCCCCGCGGCGCCGCGTGCCTGAACGCGGTGTGATAGGCCACGAACCCGCCCAGGCTCGACCCGATGAGCGCCACCGGCCCCGGCGGCAGGGCGGCGATCGCCCGGTCGACCTGCTCGAGCATCCGCGTCACCGTCATGCGTCTCGAAGTCCGGCTCGTTGAAATCCGGGCAGTGCAGATCGAGACCGTGCCGGCGCAGCCGCCCGGCGAGGAACGCCGACTTCGACGACGCCGGAGAGGAGGCGAAGCCGTGCAGGTAGAAGACGTGCCGCATCAGGGGCCCTCCCGCCGCCTATCGCCTGGCGGTCTGCACGGGCACCGCGTCCATCACCCACATGCCGCGGCCGTGCGTGGCCGCGACGATCATCCGGTCGCGCGGGTGGATCACGATGTCGTGCACGTAGGTGGACGGCAGGTTGCCGCCCAGCACGTGCCATGTCGTTCCGCCGTCGCGCGTCGCGTAGACGCCGATGTCGGTGCCCACATAGAGGATTCCCGGATCGCTCGGGTCCTCGGCGATCACGTTCACCGGCCCCATCGGGACGTTGCCGACGATGCTCTTCCAGGTGACGCCGGAATCCGTCGACTTCCAGAGGTACGCCGTCGCGTCGTCGTCGCGCTTGCCGTTCTGGGTGACGTAGACCGTGCCTTCGTCGAACGCCGACGCGACGACCTTCGACACCCAGCGCTTCGCCTGGAGTCCCTTGGTGATCTCCGTCCACGTCTTCCCGCCGTCCTTCGTCACGTGAAGGCGGCCGTCGTCGGTGCCCGCGTAGATCAGTCCGAACCGCATCGGCGACTCGGCCAGCGCGAAGATCGTCTGGTACGGGATGTCGCCCGACTGCTTCGGGTCGTTGTAGCTGAGGTCGCCGCTGATCTTCTCCCAGGTGTCGCCGCGGTTCCACGACCGGAACAGGTGCTGGCCCCCGAAGTAGACGACGTCCGGATTGTGGACCGACAGGAGGATGGGCGACAGCCACTGCCCGCGCAGGTAGCCGTCCGACGGCCCGAGCCGCGGCGTGATGCCGGTGGACTGCGCGCGGCCCCGGGCGTCGACCTTCGAGAGGTCCGCGCGGTTGATGTTGTGGTAGAAGCCGGCGGAGTACACGAGGCTCGGGTTGCGGGGGTCGATCGCGTGCCGGCTGCCTTCCCCGCCGGGCGCGGTCTGGAACGCCTGGGCCGGCACGCGGTCGCGCCCCCGGCTCAGGTCGACCACCGCGCGGCGGCTGCCGTGGTCCTGGATCGAGCCGTATACGTGGAAGGGCGTGCCCATGTCGTACGACACGTTGAAGAACTGCACGGCGGGCAGGTTGTCGAGGAACTCGCGCCAGGTCTTGCCCCCGTCGTACGACACCACCACGCCGCCGTCGTTCCCGTTGACGAGGAACTTCGGGTTGTCCGGGTCGATCCAGAGCGCGTGGTGGTCGCCGTGCATGTCGCCAACCGCCTGGAACGTCCTGCCGCCGTCCCGCGAGACATTGAGATCGAGGCCCATCACGTAAACCGTGTCCTCGTCGGTGGGATCAACCCGGATCTGGCCGAACACCCAGCCGTACGTGCCCGCGAGCCGCTCCATGTAGGCGTTCGATTCGCTCACTTTTCGCCACGCCGCGCCCGCGTCGTCGCTCCGGTAGATCTCAGCCCCTCTGATGATGTCGGCGCGCTGGCGGCCGTAGGCATCCCGCTCCCCTTCCTTCGCCTTACGGGCGATCTCGTAGTTGTCAACGAAGGCGTAGAGGGTGCCCGGCCGGCTTCGGGCGACGTCGATGCCGATCCGGCCGCGCGAGGCCGCGGGCGGCAGGCCGGTGTTGATCGGGCTCCACGTCTCGCCGCCGTCCGTGCTCCTGTAGATGCCGCTCTCGCCGTAGCCCGGCTCGTTGCGCGGGTCGCTCCACTTGCGGCGGACGCGCTGCCACGTCGACGCGTAAAGCGTACCCGGCGCGGCCGGGTCCATCGCGAGGTCGATGGCGCCCGTGCGCGGGCTTGTATAGAGCACCCTCTTCCACGTGGCGCCGCCGTCGGATGTCCTGTAGACGCCGCGCTCCTCGTTGTCGGTCCACTCGTGGCCGGAAGCCGCCACGTAGACGATGTCCGGATTGGACGGGTGCACGACGATGCGGGCGATCGTCAGCGTGGCCGCGAGCCCCATGTGGCGCCAGGTCTGGCCGCCGTCCGTGGACTTGTAGACGCCCGCGCCCGCATTCGAGCTCCGGAAGATATTCGCCTCGCCGGTGCCCAGCCAGACGGTGTTCGGATCCGACGGCGCGAGGGCGACATCGCCAATCGAGGCCGTCACACCCTCCTCGAAGATCGGCGCCCACGTGACGCCGTCGTTGTCGGTCTTCCACAGCCCGCCGGTCGCGGTCGCGACGTAGATGGTGTACGACTTCCCGCGCGGCGTGACCACGGCCACGTCGGTCACGCGGCCGCTGATGTTCGTCGGCCCCAGGAACTGCCACGAGAGGCCCTTGAAGGGCGAGGCCTGCTTCATCGTCTGGTGCTGGTCGAACCACTTCAGGCGCACCTGCGGGTCGGTGGCTGTCGGGCCGGGCTGGGCTGGCGCCTGGCCAAGGAGCGATACGCCAGTCAGCGCAAGCGCGACCGAGGCGGCGACGGCCGCCGCCGCGCGTCGAATACGGACCGCGGAATACATGGACGTCCTCCGAATCAGGGCGCGCCGTTTATACCACGACGCGCGCCTCCGGGCACGGGCGCTAGATCCGGCTCTGGCAGCCGGGCCTGCAGCGGCAGGCGATGCCCGCCGTGCCGCCCGTGTAGTACTGATAGGAGAGCTCTTCGCCTGCCGCGATGTTCCGCGCGGCGCAAATCCAGATGGTGTCGCCGACGACGCGCGTGTAGCAGTTGGGCCTGCAGTCGTGGTTGATGAAGCGCGCAATGTTGCCGCCCACCTCCGCGTCGCGGACCCAGCGGCTGTTGACGGCAAACAGCCAGATGTGGCCTCGCGCCTGGTGCGCGGCCTCGCGGGCCCGGCTCTCGCGGGTGGAGATCTTGTCGCCGGCGTAGTGGATGATGCGCGTGTTCTTGGTGATCGGATCGAGGGCGAAGACGCCCCATCCGTGCAGCGTCGAACGCCGGCGCACGATGCGCGGATACGTCGGAGTCCTCATCCGTTCTAAGATACACCGGGTGCGGGGCCCGCGACGCCCGCTTCAGAGGAATCGTCAACATGACGCACATCCGACTCGCATGCTTCGCGGCGGCGGCCAGCCTGACTCTCGCGGCGCCGCAGCAATCCTCGCCGACGCAGCCGCCGTTCTCCTCGGTCGTGAGGCGAGGCGGCCTCGTCTTCGTCTCCGGCCTCCTGCCTCCGGCGCCCCTGTCACCCAGCTTCGCCACGCAGGCGGCTCAGGTGCTGGACGCGCTGCAGGTCCGCCTGTCCACCGACGGCACGACGCTCGACCGCGTGGTCTCGACGTCGGTCTATCTGGCGGACGCCGGCGACTTCGCGGCGCTTAACGGGGTCTGGGCGAAGCACTGGCCTTCCGCGCCGCCCGCGCGAACGACTGTCGTCGCGAAGCTGCCCCTGCCAGGCGCCCGGATCATGATCTCGGCGGTCGCGGCCGGCCGCGGCACCGATCGCGTCGTGGTGCAGCCGACGGGCTGGGCCTCCCCCGCGGGGCCGCTCAGCTACGCGGTGCGGACGGGCGACACGCTGTTCCTCTCGGGCCTGGTCCCCCGCCGCGGCGCCGACAACGCACTGGTGAAGGGCGACATCGAGGCGCAGACGAACGCCGTGTTCGAGAACGCGGAAGCCATCCTGAGGGAAGCGGGCCTGACGCTCGCCGACGTCGTGTCCGCCCGGGTGTTCCTCACCGATGGCGCGGCGTTCGAACGCATGAACGCCGCGTACCGCGCCCGCTTTCCCGAGAGCCCCCCGGCCCGGGCGACGGTCATCACGCCGCTGGTCTCACGGGACTTCACCATCGAGATCACGATGCTGGCGGTGCATGGCCTCAGACGCACCGCGGTGGTGACGCCGGCCGCGGACGGCTCGCCGGGCAAGCCGAACCCGAATCTCAGCTCGGCGATCCGCGTCGGATCGCAGCTGTTCCTGTCGGGGATGCTGGGCGTGCTGCCCGGCAACGCCTCGGACGCGGCCGGGCAGACGGCCGAGACGCTGAACCGGCTTGAACGGACGATGGCCGCCTCCGGATTCGCGTGGCGAGACGTGGCCGAGTCGGTCGTCTACGTCACCGACATGTCGGCCGCAGCGGACGTCATGAGGGTGTTTGCGGAAAGAGCCGATCTTCGCATGATGGCTGGCACGCTCGTCGGGACCGGGCTCGTGAGCCCGGAGGGGCGCGTCGAGATCATGCTCAACGCCATGAAGTAAGGGAGTCCGCGATGGCCGCCACGTGTTCGTTCGACGTCACCTCGACGGTCGACCTGCAGGAAGTCGACAACGCGCTCAACCAGGCCCGCAAGGAAGTGGTGCAGCGCTACGACTTCAAGGGCTCGAAGGCCGACATCCAGTTCAGCCGCCAGGACAGCACCATCACCCTCGTCGCCGACGACGAGTTCAAGATGACGGCGCTGTGGGAGATCGTCCAGGGCCGGATGATCAAGCGCCAGGTGCCGGTGAAGAACCTGAAGCTCGGCGAGATCGAGCACGCCGGCGGCGACACGGTGCGCCGCGTCATCACCCTTCAGCAGGGCATCCCGACGGACGCGAGCCGCGCCATCGTGAAATTCATCAAGGATCGCAAGCTGAGGAAGGTGCAGGCCGCCATCCAGGCTGACCAACTGCGCATCTCCTCCCCATCGCGCGACGAGCTCCAGGCGGTGATGCAACTCCTGAAGGCCGAGGATTTCGGCATCGCGCTGCAGTTCGGCAACTACCGCGAGTCCTGATGCGCCCGGGCCGTTCGATCGCCGGCCTCGGGCTCGTGACGGCGGCGGTGCTCGCGCTGACGGCCGCGGGGGTGGGCGGCCGCATCTTCGCGGTGGCGGCGGTCGTCGCCATGCTGCCGCTCCCCTTGTACATCGGGGTCGTGCTCTGGTTCGATCGCTTCGAGCCCGAGCCTCGCGGCATGCTGGCCGTCGCCTTCCTCTGGGGCGCGTCGGTGGCCGTCGTCGTGTCGGGCCTCGTCAACGGCATCATGGACGCGGTCGTCGGCCCGGCCTGGACCGCCATTGCCGCCGCCCCGATCGTCGAGGAGGCGCTCAAGGCGGCGGTCCTCGTCCGCTTCTACGTCGCCCGCAGGGACGAGTTCGACGGCGTCGTCGACGGAGTGATCTACGCCGCCATGGTCGGCCTCGGGTTCGCCTTCGCGGAGAACGTCGACTACTACGGGCGCGCCCTCAAACAGGGAGGCACCGGCGGGCTCGCCGTCATCTTCACGCTGCGCGGCATGATCGCGCCCTTCTCGCACCCGCTGTTCACCAGCCTGACCGGCCTGGGCCTGGGCGTTGCGCGGCAGTCGGGCAGCCGCGCCGTGGCGGTGGTCGCTCCCGCCGCGGGGTATGCGGGCGCCGTCGCGCTCCACGCGTTGTGGAACGCCGGCGCGTCGGCGGGCCTGATCTTCTTCGTCGTCTACGGCCTGGTCATGATTCCCGCGCTGGCCGTGCTGCTCGGGATCGTGGCGGTATCGCTGAAGTTCGAGGGCCGCGTCGTGCAGGCGCGGCTCGCGCCCGAGGCGGCCACGGGCCTGCTGACGGGCGAGGAGTACGCCCGCCTGTGCTCCGTGCGGGGGCGCATGCACGCGTCGGCCGCCGCGTTCCGGCAGGGCGGCCTGGCCGCGTGGCGCGACCGGCATGCGTTTCACCGCGCCGCGAGCGAGCTGGCGTTCCTGCGCCAGCGCGCCGCGATCGACGGCGTCGCACCCGACCCGGAGCTAGAACAGCGGTATCTGTGCGAGCTGGGCGCGGCGGACCCCGGCGCCCCGGCCACCGGGCCGGCGCAGGGGTGACGGCGGCGGCTTCCTCAGCAGCACCACGCGGTTGGTGTTGGTGCCGACACGGTTGTTCGACACGCCCCACAGGTTGGCGGTCTTCGTGAACGCCTGGTCGTTGATCAGCACGAAGATCGGGTCGAGACCCGCAGCCATCGCGCTCGGAATGACCGCCTCTTCCAGCCGGATCGTGCCCTGCCTCACCTCCCCCACCTCGAACGCGACGCAAGCGCCCGGCTTGAGCACCCGGCGCAGTTCGCGGAACACGCGCGTCATCGCGGCCTGCCAGTGGTCGAGGCGGTGCAGGTTCGTGATGCGCACCCTGCCGGGATCGATGCCGCAGAACCAGCACCGCAGCCAGTTGTCCATTTTGTAGTTGACGACCGTCAGAAACGGGGGCGAGGTGACGACAAGGTCCACGGCGCCGTCTGCAATCTCGGGCGTCCGGTGCGCCGCCCTGGTCAGCAGCAGCGCCTGCGCCGCCGCCCCCGCGAGGTGGCGCCCGTCGCCGTCGTCGAGGTCCTTCAGCAGCGACCGCGACTTCTTCAGCACGATGGCCAGCGGGTCCCGCCTCGGCGGCACCTGTCCCCGCGCCTCGTTGATCTTCCGCTGGTTCGGGACCGTGGTCGCCTGGTTCGGCGGCAGCGTGTAGACCGAGAGGAAGCCGGGCGAGTGGCCCGTCAGGCGGTTCACCGCCACCATCCGGATCCAGCGGTCCACGCCATCGAGCCGGCCGGCCCGGTGGCGACGGAGCAGGTAGTCCCGCAGCGCGGCGATCTCGTTCAGCGTGTCCCTGTGAAAGAACACCTCCAGGTCGCGCGGCGCCCGGACTCGGCGTCCGAGGTCCAGGGACTCCAGCCGGCGGCGGACATCGTCGATGGCCGGCGGAGACAGGCGCGGCTCGAGGAGCATCGCGCTGAGCGGGTTGATGTCGCAGGCGAACGGCACCCGGCCCGCCAGCGCGGCCTCGAGGGGCGTCGTGCCGCGGCCGGAGAAGGGATCGTAGACAAACGCGCCTGGGCTCGTGAGCCGATCGATGAAGAAGCGCGGCAGCTGCGGCTTGAAACAGGCGCGATACGAGATCTCGTGCAGGCTGTGGGCCGCGCGCTGGCGGCTGGTCCAGAACTCGTTGACAAACGTCGGAACGCGCACCTCCCCGCCGTCCGGGCCGGGCGCGGCCGTGACGGTCTCCACGGTGGCGCGATGGTGCCACCGGTGGTCTCGCACCTCTTGGAGCAGTTCGTCGGCGGTCATCTCTGGCTGATCATGACAGAAGCAAGAATCAAGAAGCCAGAAGCAAGGAGGAGGAATCCCGCGCGCGGTCGTCCGAATCCCGAGTCCCGGATCCCGAATCCCGGCTTTCTAGTAGAAGTCGTGCGACTGCACGTCTACCGGCACCCCCGCAATCCCCTCCACCCTCTCGGCGCGGACGGCCGTGACGTTCTCCTGGTTCTGCAGGATGCCCTCGACGAGCAGGAAGGGCTCTTCGAGAATCGCCACGCGCTCGCGGGCGAAGACGTCGGGGCGCACGATGATGTTGCTGATGCCCGTTTCGTCTTCGAGCGTGAGGAACACGAAGCCTTTCGCGGTGCCCGGGCGCTGGCGCGTGATGACCGTACCCGCCACGCGGATGCGCCGCCCCTGCCGTTCGCGCGGCAGATCGGACGCGCGCAGCACGCCGCGCAGCGACAATTCTCGGCGGCGCAGGGCCATCGGGTGCGGCCCGATCGTCAGGTTCGTGCCCTCGTAGTCGGCGACGAGGCGTTCGGTGAGGCTCATCGGAGGGAGAGGACAGGGACTCGGGATTCGGGACTCGGGATTCGGGATTCGGGATTCGGGGCTGGGGGCTAGTTCTCGGGGCTCGGGACTCGGGACTCGGGACTCGGAAATCGAGGTGGAGGTCGAGGCTTTAGCCTCGACGAGTCCGCCGGGGCTGCCTTCGACTTCGCTCGGGCCAGGGAAGCCCCGGCCTCCATCCGGCCTTCTGTCTTCTGTCTCCTGTCTTCTGTCTTCTTCCTCAAAGAGCTCCCCTGCAGGTCGAACTGCGCGCTCAATCTGCCACAACGCCTCCCGCCGGTGATGGCCGAAGGCGTTGAGGGCGCCGATCTCGGCGAGCGTGGCCAGTTCCTCGCGGTTGACGCCTGTGCGCGCGATGAAGTCCTCGAGCGACCGGAACCGCACGCGCGGCGGCACATCCTTCCAGTCGTGCGCGCAGGTGTTGCAGAACCACGACACGGCACCGCCCGTCTCCACGCGCTCGATCATGGACGGGTCGGCGGAGTGGCACTTGGGGCAGCGCTCGGGACTCGGGACTCGGGGCTCGGGACTCGGGGCTCGGGACTCGGGGCTCGGCCTTCTGGCTTCTGGCTTCAGACTTCTGGCTTCTGTTCCCCTACTGGCTACTGAATACTGGCTACCGGCTAGTGCCTCTATCGCCGTCCCCACCTGCCGCCGGAGCCCGTTGACGAACTTCAGCCCCAGGCGCACGGAGCCGTCCTCCTCGATCTCGCACGCCCAGTTCGAGCGCTGGACGTCGACCGGCGCGAAGCGCACGCCGTGCCGCTGCGCGTCCTTCACCAGCGTGGCCGGGTGATAGAACCCCATCGGCTGGTTGTCGAGCAACGCCGCGTAGAACGCCGCCGGGTAATGCGCCTTGAGATACGCGCTGGCGTAGACGATCAGGGCGAAGCTCGCCGAGTGCGATTCGGGGAAGCCGTAGAGCGCAAACGAGGTGATCGACCTGACGACCGTGTCGGCCGCTTCGCCCGTGATCCCGTTGCGCGCCATGCCGTCGCGCAACTGGCCCTCGATGGCCCGCATGCGCTTCTCCGATCGCTTGAAGCCCATGGCGCGCCGCAGTTCTTCCGCCTGCCCGCCGGTGAAGCCGGCCGCCGTCATCGCCATGCGCAGCAGCTGTTCCTGGAAGAGCGGCACGCCGAGCGTCCGCTTCAGGATTGGCTCGAGCGACGGGTGGGGATACACCACCTCGGCGCGGCCCGCCCGCCGGTCGAGATACGGGTGCACCATCTGGCCGGTGATCGGCCCGGGCCGGATGAGCGCCACCTCCACGACGAGGTCGTAGAAGTTCGCCGGCTTGAGGCGCGGCAGCGTGGCCATCTGCGCCCGCGACTCCACCTGGAAGACGCCCACCGTGTCGGCGCGCTGCAGCATGTCGTACACCTGCGGGTCGCCGGGCGGGATGGTCCACATGGCGATCGGCTCCGCCCCCGCGGGCCGGCGCGCGTTGATGGCCGTGAAGGCGTCCTGCAGCGCCGCCATCATGCCCAGGCCGAGCAGGTCGATCTTCACGATCCCCATGTCGGCGCAGTCGTCCTTGTCCCACTGCACCACCACGCGGCCCGGCATGCTCGCGTTCTCGAGCGGCACCACCTCGTCGAGGCGGCCGCGGCAGAGCACCATGCCGCCGGAATGCTGGCCCAGGTGGCGCGGCAGGTCCTGGATGCGCTGCCACAGATCCATGAAGAGGCGCACACGCGCGTGGTCCGGGTCGAGGCCGACCGTGCGCAGGTCGCGCGCCATCGGCGCGTCGCGCTCGCTCTCGTTCCCGCCCGGTCCGTGCTCGTGGCCGTGGCCGTAGCGCCCCAGGAATTTCGACAGCCGGTCGATGTGCTCCGGCTCCATGCCCAGCACCTTCCCCACCTCTCGCGACGCGCTGCGATCGCGGTACGTGATGACGTTGGCCGTCATCGCCGCGCCGTGCCGGCCGTACTTCTCGTACACGTGCTGGATCACGCGCTCGCGCCGGTCGCCGCTCGGCAGGTCGAGGTCGATGTCGGGCCACTCGCCGCGCTCCTCCGACAGGAAGCGCTCGAAGAGCAGCTCCATCCCCACCGGATCGACGGCCGTGATCCCGAGGCTGTAGCACACGGCGCTGTTGGCCGCCGACCCGCGCCCCTGCGCGAGAATCCCCTGCCCGCGGCAGAAATTGACGATGTCCCAGACGATGAGGAAGTAGCCGGCGAGTTCCAGCTTCCCGATGAGGGCCAGCTCGCGCTCGATCTGGGCGCGGGCGCGATCGTGGAACGGCCGGTAGCGCTCGCGCGCGCCCACCAGCGTGATGGCCCGCAGGAACGAGTGCGCCGTTTCGCCGGCCGGCACGGGGTAGTCGGGGAACCGGTAGCCGAGATCCGCCATCGAGTACTGGATGCGGTCCGCGAGCGCCAGGGTGGCCGCCAGCGCGTCCGGGTGATCCGCGAAGAGGGCCGCCATCTCCGCCGGCGGCTTCAGGTACCGCTCCGCGTTCGGCGCCAGCCGCCGACCCGCCTGTTCGATCGTCGTCTTGTGGCGGATGCAGGTGAGCACGTCGAAGAGCGGCCGCTCCACTGGGTCCGCGAACCGCACGCCGTTCGACGCGATGAGCGGCACGTGGAACGCCGCCGCCAGATCGCGCAGCATGCCGTTGGCGGTTTCTTCTTCGCGGAGGAAGTGGCGCTGCAGTTCCAGGCACACGTTCGCGCGGCCGAACACGCCCACCAGCCGGTCCACCAGGCCGCCCACGCCATGCCGGCTGGCCGCCAGGGCTTCGCGTCCGACGATGGCGATGAGGCCGTTGGTGCAGCCGGCAAGCTCGTCGAAGTCCAGCGCGCCCTCCCCTTTCGGCGCGCGGAGCTTCATGCGCGTGAGCAGGCGGCAGAGGTTCTGGTACCCCTGGCGGCTCTCCACCAGCACGGGCAAACGCCATGTCCGGGATTCGGGATTCGGGGTTCGGGATTCGGGGAGCGGGACTCGGGGCTCGGGATCGGGGGCTAGGCGATAGGCGCTAGGCGCTAGTCCCCTCTCGCCTCCCGCCTCCCGCCTCTCGCCTTCTGTCTTCTGTCTCCTGTCTTCTGTCTTCCTACTTGCTACTGAATACTGGCTACTGGCTACTGCCTCTATCGTGATCTCGCACCCGACAATCGCCTTGATCCCCGCCGCTTTCGCCGCCTTGTGGAAGCGCGGGGCGCCGTAGACGCCGTCGCGATCGACGAGGGCGAGCGCCGGGTAGCCCAGCGCCGCCGCGCGCTCGACGAGCGTCTCGGGCAGCGACGCCGCCTCGAGGAAGCTGAAGGCGGAGGAGGCGTGTAGCTCGATGAACACAGGCTCGCACCGCAGATCAGTAGCCAGTAGCCAGCAGGCAGTAGCCAGTAGAAATGCTCGTCTCGAAGCGAATCATGAAGCCCTTCTACTGAATACTGACTACTGGCTACTGACTACTTCTTCAGTCCACTACCGCCCCCACGAACCATCGTCCCGTGTCGCGATCTTCGAAGATGCGGTACAGGCCGCCGTCGCTGAGCGCCACGTCCCACTCGTCGCGGTTCCAGCCCGCGCGCCGCGGCGGCGCCGTGGGCTGAACGTTCGCCGGTGCCGCGGGTGTCTTCCACCATTCGCCCGACGTGCGCCACGGTCCCGCCGCCGCCTGCACGCGCCCGCCCGCGAGCGCCGGCCGATCGGTCCGCACGCTGACGGGCCGGTCGCCGTCGATGAGCACGCGCGCGGGGATGGGGAGGCGAAAGCGGCGGAGGCACGCGTTCGGGACTCGGGGCTCGGGACTCGGGATTCGGGGTCCGGGATTCGGGATTCGCTCTTCGACTCGCGTGCTAACGCCCCGCTCGCTCCCTTCGACGACACTCAGGGAGCCCCGAGCACGAGTCGAGGGGCTCAGGGTGCGCCGTTCCGGGGCAGGGTCTGGGATGGAGGTCGAGGCTTTAGCCTCGACGTGTCCGCCGGGGCTGCCTTCGACTTCGCTCAGGCCAGGGAAGCCCCGGCCTCCATCAGGCCTTCTGCCTTCTGCCTTCTGTCTTCTGGCTTCTTCTCCCCGCTCTACGCTGAACGCTGTCATCGCGAACGCGCCGGGGCGATACGAATCCACCGTCACCGGCGATCCGCACTTGCCTTCCCCCATGAGCGCCTGGAGGCGCGCGACGAGCGTTGAGATCAACTCCGGCGCCGGCAGCGCGCGCGTCAGCAGCGATTCCTGGACGATGCGGCCGGGGGTGGGGTCGATGGAGAGCGCGACTGCGTCGATGCCCGCCGGTGCGGGGTGCGATTCGAGATCGAGCAGCAGCAGCGTGCGCAGCACTTTCGGATCGCGCATCGGCGCCGGCAGCTGCAGGCTGCGCAGGTGGAGGTCGCGTGTGACGAGGCGCAGGCGCAGGTGCAGGACCGCGGCGCCGCGGTCGCGGTGCTCGAGGCGCTGGCACAGCGGGTCGAGCAACCGTGTCAGTACAAACGAGAGCGGCTCGAGCTCCGCGATGGGCCATTCAAGTTCGAGCGACGCCTCGAAAAGCTCTTCCTCGAGTGCGGGCACGAGCGGCCCCGTGTCTTCGCCGCGCGCGAGGCGCTGCCAGCGGATGCCGTCCTGGCCCAGGCGCTCCGAGAGGTCGGCGGCCGGCAGCGCGGCCAGTTCGCCCAGCGTGCGCAGGCCCCAGCGGGCGATGACAGCGAGACAGTCGGGACTCGGGACTTGGGACTCGGGGCTCGGGATTCGCCCTTCGACTCGCGTGTTAACGCCCCGCTCGCTCCCTTCGACGAAGCTCAGGGAGCCCCGAGCATGGGTCGAGGGGCTCAGGGTGCGCCGTTCCGGCGCAGGATTCGGAATGGAGGTCGAGGCTTTCCTGCCCTGAGCGGAGTCGAAGGGAGCCTCGACGGACACGCGCGAGGAATTCGGGCTCCGCGATTCGTGGCGTTGTCTTCTGGCTTCTGGCTTCTGGCTTCTGGCTTCTCTCTCCTCGGCCGCGAGCACCGTGAGCGTCCGGAGAGGGAGCGGCGCGAGCGCCGCGGATTCCGCCCCTTCCGCCACGACCGTGACCCCGGCGCGTGCGGCGGCGAGCAGCATGGTTGCGGTGCAGGTGCCGGCCACCGCCACGTGTACCGGCGCGATGCCGCGGTCCGCCGCCGCCTGGCGCAGGCGTTCGCCGATAGCACGCGGGTCGCCGACCAGGCGCTCGAGGCCTGCGACGTCGATGACGACTTGGCATCGGCTGCGCGCGGCCACGCGCGGCGACACCGTGCGCGCGATGTCGAGCAAGGCACTGGTAACGGTTTCATAACCTGCGTACAGCGGCCCGATTGCCCCGCGAGAACGGGTTATGAAACCGCCTGCGGCATCAGGCCCCTCGCCGAGCGGCGGCGAAGCGCCGCGCATCGTCGACGGCGGCATGTAGAGACAGGCGAACATACGCGCACCCCGCCGTTCAGGCCACCAGCGCCGTGGCCGTCAGGCGCACCGGCGCCCCCATCCCCGGCACCAGCCGCGCGCGCTGAATTCGGACTTCGCTCTCGATCGCGGGAAATAGTGGTGCAGATGTCCGCGTTGCGCTCCCCGAATCCCGAATCCCGAATCCCGAGTCCCGGAAACTAGCGCCTAGCGCCACGTCCCCAATCCCGGCAGATTGCGAACCGGGATTGTCCTGAGCGAGCCGTGAGAGCGGCGAGTCGAAGGACGAGCCCCGAGCAAGCGCCAGCGTCACGCCCCCCGCGCTCCGGCTCATCGGCGCCGCGCCCGTAACCACGGCGGCGGCCTGCTGCCCTTCGAGCACTTTCTGCAGCCGCATCCAGGTGGTCATGGGAATCCGCCGCAGGGCGTGGGTGGGCGCGTCGGCCAGGTCGAGGGCCACGAGCGACATGCCGCCAGCCTGGAGGATGAGGTTCGTGGCTTTCAGCGCGCGCTCGATGGCCCGATCGGCGCCGGGTTGGCGGCGGCCGGCGGTGGGCGGCGGAAACGCCGCGGTTGAGGTTTCGCCGCGCACCCAGAGCAGGCGGTCCAGGCGCACGCCGGCGGCCGCCATCGACTCCACGTCGAACATGTCGAAGGTGTCCACGAGCGCCGCCAGTTCGCCCCGGCCCGTCGTGGCCGCCAGCATGGCCATCAGGAGGCTGGTGCGGCCCGAGGAGCGCGGACCGACCACTTCCGAGAAGTGCCCCAGCGGCAGTCCTCCGCCAAGCTGTTGATCCAGCAAGGTGAAGCCTGTCGTCATCGTCTCGACTGCTACCGAAATCCCGCTGCCTTTGGTGATGGGGACCAGGGTGCGGTCGAGTTTTTTCGCCCGGAGCAACGCTTCGACATCGGCACGGCAGATGGCGGGCATGGGAGGCTCCTCTCAGTTGGAGCCCGGGGTCTTTAGGAGACCCTGGGCGTCAGAATTCAGAAGCCAGAAGCCAGAATGTCGTGAAACTGCATGCTTTTGTCAGTTCTTCGCTTTTTATTCGCTATACAGACTATAAGCGAATAAAAAGCGAAATGCAAGACATCACCGACGGCCCTCCCCTGCCGCTTCTGCCATCGTCACTTCCCCGCACGATCCTGAAGAAGGTCCGCCGGGCTGCGCGCCGGATTCCGGAGTTCCCTGACGACGTGGGTGTAGATCATCGTCGTCTCGACGTTGGCGTGGCCCAGGTACTCCTGGATTTGTCGGATGTCCACGCCGTTCAGCAACAGATGTGTCGCAAAGCAATGGCGAAGCGTGTGAACGGACACCGGCTTGTGGATCTTCGCCGCTACGGCTGCGGCGTGGACGGCCTTCTGGATGACGGATTCGGAGAGGTGATGGCGGCGAACCACGCCAGCGCGTGGATCGGTGGAGAGCGTCCGGCTGGGAAACACCCAGAACCAACCCAGTTCCCGGCCCGCGTTCGGGTACTTGCGATCGAGGGCGTCGGGCATCCAAACGCCAGCGAGCCCTGCCTCGCGGTCACCCGTGTGCAGTCGCTCGTTGTCGCGAAGGTGGGCGCGAAGTTGGTCCCGACCACTCTCGGCGAGCAGCGTCGACCGGTCCTTGTCACCCTTCCCCCCGCGTACGAACACGAGGCTCTGGTCGAAGTCGATATCCTTCACCCGGAGTTCGCAGCACTCTGACACGCGGAGTCCTCCGCCGTAGATGAGCCCGGCCATGACCCGTGGTACGCCTCGCAAGGCGGCCAACAAGGCGGCTGTTTCAGGGATGCTCAGGACGACGGGCAGGCGCGGTCCACGCCTGGCCCTCGGCGTGAGGGAGAGCCCCTCCGGGTTCAGCCCCAGCACGTCACGGCACAGAAGCAGGATGGCGCACATCGCTTGGTTCTGCGTGCTGGCCGAGACGCGCCGGTACACCGCCAAGTGCGTCAGATAGTTGCGAACCGCTTCGGCGTGAACCTGCGGCTGGGGGCTGCCCTGCTGGCCGACGAGGTACTCGAAGAAGCGGCGCGCCCAATCCACATAGCTACACTCGGTTCGATAGGAGTAGTGCCGGGTTCTGATGCGCGCCCGCAATTGCTCCAGAGCCGCCAGTGGGATCGTCCGGCCCTTCTCGTCCGCGACGATGCTGGCCTGGCGCCGATGCCAATCCGTCCGGTCGAGGAAGTTGACGAAGTAGATCCGCAGCGCCTGTTCGGCCTGGCGCACCTGCCAGTCGAGCACACCACCGGCGCGCTGCAGATCGTCGCAGAAGTGCCGGACCTGGTCCGCCACGGCTTCGTCCGACGCCGGGCGCGCGAGGAACTGCCGGACCCAGCGCACGAAGTACGGAGCGGCGCTCTGGCGTACCAACTGGCGCTTCAGGAGGAACTCGCCGAACTGTTGCAGCGAGGACTCGGTCTCTCGCATAGGTGCCGGACCATCGGGGTCGTTGCATACCGCTCGCCATTCCCGCGCTGCGCGGCCAAGTGCCGGTCGCGATGAGGGTTGCCGTGCATCTCAGCGCCTCATCCCTCCCTCCCGTGGCAGGCAGGCGGGGAGACTGGCAACTCCCTTTGCCATCTGGCTGTGCAAAGGCCGCCCGCCAGCTAACCGCGGCAATCGCCGTACTACGCTGCCGGCGGCCTTTCACGGGTCGGTCTGCGTCAGGGCCTGCTAACGCCCACGTGGCAGAAGGGCTTGCCCTTCTCCAGGGCTCCACGGATAATCCCCTCGGCAGCCGCCGAGGGCGGCAGGTTGCGTCGGCGGGTTCCACGCGTGAACCGTGAAAGCCCGCCTTCTACCTATTGGATGTTGAACTAAACCGCTACGCGGTAGCCGAGCTTCGTTTCGCTCGCGTGGTGTCCTCCGTCTCGCTCTTCGGCCTGCGCTGTCGCTGACACATCCCTCCATTCGAATCTGGTTCACACTCCCCGCAGACGACCGTCGCATGGGGCGGCGCGTCGCCAGTCGGGAGGTGTGTGATGACGGAACTGCGTCGACGGATGGACAACGACATGGTGCTGCGCGGCATGGCGGGGACGACGCGCGAGGCGTATCTCGCGGCGGTCAGCGGTCTGGCGCGGCACTACCGGCGATCGCCGGATCGGATCACGGATGAGGAGGTGCAAGCCTATCTCCTGTACTTGCTGCAAGTGCGGAAGAACGCCTGGAGCACCGTGAATATTGCGGTGCATGGGCTGCGGTTTCTGTATCACGTGACCCTGAAGCAGGAGCGGGGGCTGTGTTCGATTCCGGCGCCCAGACAACGGGCCACCGTGCCCCACATTCTCAGTAGGGAGGATGTGAGCCGCATCCTGGCTGCCGCGACCAACCCCCGTCATCATGTGATGCTGGCGACCGCCTACGCGGCGGGATTGCGCGTGAGCGAGTTGGTGCATCTCAAGGTCACCGACATCGACTCGGCGCGAATGACGATCCGCGTCGAGCAGGGGAAAGGCGGCAAGGACCGCTACACGTTGCTTTCGGCCCGTCTGCTTGACGAGTTGCGCGCCTACTGGCGCCAGGCCCGACCGCGCACGTGGCTCTTTGCGTCCCGTTACACCGATCAGCCGGCGGATCCGTCCGGGATTCAAAAGGCGTACACGGTCGTCAAGCGTCGAGCTGGCGTCACCAAGCGCGGCGGGATTCACGCGCTGCGGCATGCCTTTGCGACGCATCTCCTGGAAGCCGGCGTCGATGTCCACACGATCCAGCGCCTGCTCGGGCATCGGGCCCTCAGCACCACGTCGCGCTACTTTCATCTCGCGCATCCGACGCTGCTGGCCCACCGCTCCCCACTCGATCTCCTCGACGCCCCGGCGACCCCGGCCACGCCCCCGCAGGCGTAAGCCGTGTGCCTCGCGCCGGCCGCCACCCGGTTGCCGGTGACGCTTGCGGCGATCGTCCGCGTGGCCGGAGACGCCGTCACGCGCCCGCACCGTCTCGCCAAGGTCCAGCTGGCCGCTCTGCGCGCGATCGCGGCGTGTCGGACCGCGGCGCTGGGCGGGCACCGCGATACCTGTGACCGCTGCGGCGCCACGCGGTTGCTTTACAACTCGTGTCGTAATCGGCACTGTCCGACCTGCCAGACGGCTGCACGGGATCGGTGGCTGGAGGCCCGGAAGGCCGAGTTGCTGCCCATCCCGTACTTCCACGTCGTCTTCACGCTCCCCCACGCGCTCAATGCGCTGGCCCAGGGGAATCCGCGCGTCGTGTACGGGCTGCTCTTTCGCGCCGCGACCGAGACCCTACTGGCCTTCGGGCGCGACGCGCGGCATCTGGGCGGCACGATCGGCGTGACCGCCATCCTGCACACGTGGGGCCAAACGCTCACGCAACACCTCCATCTCCATTGCGTGGTGACCGGCGGCGCGCTGAGCGGCGACGCAACGCAGTGGATTCGGACGCCGCGTCGCTTCCTCTTTCCGGTACGGGCCCTGTCTGTCGTCTTCCGGGCCCGCTACCTCGACGGCCTGCGGCGCGCCCACGCGGCGGGCCGTCTGTCCTTTGCCGCCGGCACCGCGCCGCTGACCGACCCCGCAACGTGGCGCCGCTTTCTCGAGATGCTCCACGCCCAGTCGTGGGTCGTGTACGCCAAGCCGCCGTTTGGCGGACCCGCGCGGGTCCTCGCCTATCTCGCGCGCTACACCCATCGCGTGGCGATCACCAACGCCCGCCTTGTCGATCTCGCCGACGGGGTGGTGCGCTTTCGGTGGAAGGACTACGCGGACCACGACCGCACGAAGGTCATGGCGCTCTCCGCCGACGAATTCCTCCGTCGCTTCCTCCTGCACGTCCTGCCCACGGGCTTCGTCCGGATTCGGCATGCCGGCCTGTTTGCCAACCGCGGTCGACACGCGCGGCTCGATCGCTGTCGCGCACGCCTCCGCGTGCCTCCACGCGTGTCAGCGCCGACCGCGTCCGCCTCCACCGCCGCACCGATCTCCGATCGCGATCGGTGTCCGACCTGCCACCAGGGCATCATGCGCATCACCGTGGTCTTCGCGCCCGTGCGCGATGCCCGTCTCGCGCTCCGCCCCCCAGATCCCCCATGACCCGCCACACGTGTGTCCCGCACGCGGGCCGGATCCCACGCCCCGCAGCGGACGCCTACGCCGAATCCTGTCTACCCGGCTCAATCACCGGCCCGTCGCGACGCGCCCGTCGAACTGACAGGCCTTTCGACACTGCACCCGCGCTCATCTCCTGCGACGCCCGTCCCGCACAGCCGCACAGCCTGGCGCAAGAAACCCGCACACCCTGACGCCGCCGGCCTTACAATCCCCAGAGCCGCCCGCCCCCCGCGGTTCAGTTCAACGGGTCTTATCCGCGCGCTGTCGTGGCGGCCTCGCACTCGGACGGGCCACGCGCACGGATAAAACCCTTATCGTTAGGGCGACGTGGAGGGGAACACATGGAAATAGTCGGACGGCCGCCTATTCATCCACTCGTCTTCTACTCGGGGAAGCTGAGTGGCTATCTTACGTGGGTGTTGCTCGGGCTCGACTACCTCGGGGTTCGCGCGGTCCAAGGACTCCACGCAGTAGTTCTGGACTACCTCTCGTACACCTTGCTTGTAATTGCCGCGGTCTTCTTCGTCTCCAGCCTCGTGAGCCTGGGCAAGTCCACACGACTGGGTCTGCCGACTGGTCAGACCACACTCAAGACTGGGGGAGTCTATCGCGTCAGCAGGAACCCGATGTATGTCGGGTTCGATGCGTTGACTCTTGCAGCGATTCTCGGGACCGGCAATCCGGTCGTGCTCGTGCTCGGTGTGTACAGCATGGTGGTCTATCACTTCATCATCGCGGGCGAAGAGAGATATCTCTTATCGGTATTTGGAACGGCGTATTCGCAGTACAAGGCGTCCGTTCGGAAGTACGTCTGAATGGATCGCCGCGTGTCACGCGCGAAGCGCGCCCTAACAACCGGTTGCAGCGGACGGTCCGCTGCGCAGCCCGCCGCTGAACCGGAACGTTGGGCTGACGGAATGCATGATGGATAGAACTGGTGCCCGCCGAATACTCCTGGCTCTCATCTTGGCCATAGGAGTGGCGTCGCTGTCTGGCGCCGCCACAGGCGGACGACCGAACTGGCAGCCGTTTCGTTGGTTGGCCGCCGACGTGGGCCCCATCCGGATCGAGCGCGCCGCCCTCGCCGTCCCCGTGAAGATCCGGGGGTTGCCAGGCGAGCAGTATTTCCAGCTTGATCTGGGCGCGCAATTCAGTTGCCTTCACGCCGGCGCGGTCGAGGACCTTCACGCATCCTATGAGCTTCGCCCACACGGCATGACGGTGTCGGGGACGGTTGGGGGCGTCGCCGTCGACGACGAGCCCATGGAAGTGCTCGGCGGCTTCAGGGCGACATTCGTCAAGGGGCAACGCATGCCCGTGATCGGAACACTGGGCCTGAGTTTCTTCGAGCGGCGGACCTTGGTACTGGACTATCCAGGTCGACGGTTTCTGGTGTTGCCGTTGGGTGCCGAGCTTCCAGGGGATCTTGCGAGGAGAGTGACCTTCATGCGGGCCGTGCATCGGAACGGCAAGCTCTACGTCCCCATTGAAGTCGCTGGTGTTGCTGAGGAAGGCATCTTCTTCGACTCGGGCGCGAGCGCGTTTTCGCTCGTCACCTCTCCGCCGGAGTGGCGGCGGCTAACCGGCCGTCGAGGGGACGAACCATCCAACCGGCGGATTGCCGGCTCCAGCTGGGACATCGACATCACGATGATCGGCGCCCCGATGACCGGTGACTTGAGGGTGGGGCCCGCCGTGCGGCGGCGCCCGACGATCTGGTTCACATCGGATTCCCGTGTCTCGTTCGACGCCTGGCCTCTGACGAAGGGCCTGTTTGGGAATGAACTCTTCGCAGATCAGTTCGTCGTCGTCGTAGACTTGCCGAACGGCCGATTCGGTGTGGCGGTAAGCGAAATGACACAGCCCAACAAGCGGCTGCACCCGACGGCGGCCCCGGGCTCGTGAACGGGCGTCGATTCAGCGTGGGCGGCCGCCGCGGGTGAGCCGCAGTCGTTGGGCGGACAACGACAACCAACACGATCACGAACACGGACGCGAACTGGCGTAGAATCGGCGTGTGATCTACGAGTGGGATCCCAGGAAGGCGGCCGCCAACCTGAAGAAGCACGGGGTCTCGTTCCGGGAGGCCGCGAGTACGTTTCGGACCCGATTGCGCTCACGTTCGACGATCCGGATCACTCGTTCGACGAACGGCGGTTCATTACCATCGGCACATCCATCAAGAACCGGGTGGTGTTCCTCGCGCATGCCGACCGGGGCGAAGACCGGGTACGGATCATCAGTGCCCGAGTGGCCACGAAGGCAGAAAGCCATGCATACCAAGAAACGCGCGCGCGGCAACGATGACGCACTTCGACCCGAGTACGACTTGACGTCGTTGAAAGGCGGCGTGCAGGGTAAGTACTACACGTGCGCCACAGCGGGGACCACGTTAGTCCTTCTTGCCGCTGACGTCGCGGAGGCCCTGGCGTCCGTCGCCGTTCACTGCGAGGCAGGCGAGACGTGGCCGACGAGGCGCCGGAGCCGAGCGGTCTGCCGCACGGCTGCGTAAGCTGAGGCGCTCGGCCGGCCAGCTAGTGCGTCACGCCAACCAGTATCCAGCCAGGCTCAGCCAGAGCCAAAGCGAAGTGACATGCAGGAACTGCACGCCATCATTCTGGGAATCATGCCGGATTGCAGACTGTGGTTTCTTGATGGCCGAGACGGAGAGCGACGGACGGTTTCTATACCCAAGTATTGGTTATGGCGTCCAGACCACTAGGTACGCCGATGGCACCACTAGAGAGTTCTACCAGAATCGGCATTAGTGCAAACACCCGAGGGCTCTCCGTCTACATAATGGGCTTGAAAGACAAGAATGTACTTGGCCGCGACGTATGGAAGGCGGCTCGGCAAGGCAACCGTGACAGGGTATTGCATCACGTTCAGGGCGCTAGAGAACATCGACGTTGATACCCTTGTAGATGCAATGCGATATGGGATCGAACAGACACGCGCCTAACCCCGGCTTCCAGTGGACTCGCTGCGCTTGCCACTGACGCCAGACGTTATGCCGACGCGACGAATCGAACCTGATTGAATCCGCCTACGCCAATGGCGTATCATGACGGTCGATGCGATTCGTCGAGACGTCGGTATTCACAGCCGCGATTCGTCGGCACCTCGACGACGAACAATATCGCCAACTGCAGATCGCGTTGATGCTTCGCCCGGAACAGGGGCCAGTCATTCAGGGCGCTGGTGGTCTCCGCAAGGTCCGCTGGGCAACCACGGGCGCCGGCAAGCGCGGCGGGTTGAGGGTGATCTACTATTGGGCGCCCGGCGACCAAGCCTTCTACATGGTGTACGCCTACACGAAGTCCGAACAGGGCGATTTGACGGGGGCGCAAACCCGGCAACTCGGTCGCGTCGTTCGGGAGGAATTCAAATGAAAGACGCTGCCTTTCAGGAACTACTCGCCAGCGTGCGGCAAGCCGGCCAGATTCGGCGCGGTCTCCGACGGGCCTCACGAACAACGACGTTTGATCCCACTGATGTGCAGGCGGTCCGGGTCACGCTCGGCGCGTCTCAGACCGAGTTCGCCTTGATGATCGGCGTGAGCGTGGCCACGCTACGGAACTGGGAGCAGGGCCGGCGCATCCCAGACGGGCCGGCCTTGGCCCTGCTGCGGGTGGCCGCACGCAATCCGAAGGCGGTGATCGAAGCGTTGCACACCGAACCGAAACGAGGGGCGGCATAACACGCGCATGCACCCGACCGCCGTCAGAGCTGACGCAGCACGGCTGCGGGTGATACGCAATCGTTCGGTGGATAGGAAGACAGAGGAAACACGATTAATCCGGAATTGGTGTCGGTGCCAGTCCGAGGGCCTGGCCACGGGCGGGCCGTGGCGAACCATGAGGCCCGCTGATTGCCCTCGCTCACGGTGCGGTCGACGAACGACGATTACACGACGACGTCGCCGGTGGCGCCGACGGCGACGTGGACAACCAGGGGCAACGATCGGCGCCGGCAGAGCGACGACGCAGACGACAGAACCAACACCGAACAAGGCGTTGCGCCCGACGCCGGCTGGCGCGATGATGAACCGGCGCGGGCGAACGCTATCGTTCGGAGTAATCAAAGACTCGGAAATCCCGAGATCACGAAAGACAAGACGGTGCGATGTCTGTGCCGGGGCCGGGCCCGGCGAGCGTCCGACGGGTGTTACCTTGGCGAGCGGCGGATTCTGCCCTAACGCTATCGTCCCGTGATCGCGCAGCTGAGTTCTGGAAGCGATTCCCGGCCATGGCTTCCATGGCTCTTCGCGTTCGGAGCTATGTCGCTGGCAGCCACGGCGGTGACACAGCTGTCGGCCGGACTGATAACGCTCTTTTCCGCGCGCGTCGCTGAGCAGGGATCGCACAACGAGCTCGTACGGCGTCGCGGATGGTATGCATCCTGGATGGAGGATCGCCACGGAATGGAAAGGGCGTTCGATGGTGACGTCTGCGCGCAGTATGATCGATATGCACGGCCCGGCGCTTTCAATCTCGCCCCCGAACAGCGGGAAGGATGACGGAATGAGAATGAAGTGGATCGTGATGTTGGTCGGCGTGTTCGCGTCCGGTGCGATTCTCACGGGACGGGCCGGGGAGCGTGGCATTCAGCTCGTGGTCACCGTGGAAGCGCGCAGGCTGGCGGGCGCGGATGTGTCCGAGCAAATCGCGCGAATCATCCAAACCTTACTGCCCGGTGGACGAGCGGACGTCACCTACGTGACGGATGGGAAAGCCGTTCGCGGCACGCCCTCCGCCAGCGTATTTGGCTTCGAGGCGGGGGTCGTGAAGCTCGTCCCGGCCGGCAGTGTCGACGTCTACTCTCTGAATACCGGGAATCGCACTTATAAAGTCGTGTCCGGAAACGCGAAGCCTTTCAATGCCCCGGTCAAGTTCCATCTCCAGCCGACGGGTCGCACCAAAACGATGCTCGGATTGAACGCACGGCAGGTGACCGGCTGGCTCCGGGTCGACCCTCCATCCTTTCCAGGTGAGCAGCAGCACATTTCCGAAGTGCGTGCAGACATCGATAATTGGTGTACCAGCACGATCATGATTCCGCCCGCCATGTCGAGGATGATGGACATCGTGACACGCATAGCTGGCGGGCCGCCAGATGTTCAGTACGCCGGGACGTGCCCGCTCGCACTTCAGTCCAGCGTGAGAGCGTCGGTGCTTCCTGGGTACGAGATCGTTTCGACGGTCACATCCCTTCGCCACCTCGCACAGATTCCGCCGGATACATTTCAAATACCAGCGGGATACCGGCGGATGTCGACCGATGGAACCGCCCCGGGCAAGTAACACGAAGTAGCCATTTCAGTTTGCCCGACTATGCGCGATCTGTTCCGTGAACTCGTCGTCGCCTCCCGGCAGTTGCGTGCGGCTCGCGGTGCCGTTGCCAGCCTGACAGTCGCCATCGCGCTCAGCGTCGGTGCCAACCTCGCGGTATTCAGCCAGTTATGGAACGTGATTGCTCCATCGAGTCCCTTTGCCGACGATGCAAGACTGGTCGTCGTCGAGAACACGGGCGGCTATTCCACCGAGGACATGGACGCTGCCCTGCCGTATGGGCGGCGCCTGTCGGTTCCGGACGTCCGCGACGTCGAAGACCAGCAGCGCTCGTTCATCGGACTTGGTACTGCAACGAGCACGTTTACCGCTGTGCTGTCTGGCTCCGATCGACCACGCGCCGTCTGCCGGCTGTTCGTGTCCCCACGAATGCTGGAGGTAATGGGCGTTACTCCTGTACTGGGGCACACGTTTGGGCGTGCGGATTCCGAGTCGACCAAAACGGGGGCGGTGCTCCTTACTGAGGGCGTCTGGCGCCGCTATTTCGCCGGTGACCCGTCTGTCGTCGGGCGTTCAGTTCAGCTCGACGAACAGCCGTTTTCAGTCATCGGCGTGCTGCCGCGGAATACCGCGGACATGCTTATTGCGCGTACAGAGTTGTTCCCGTCCCCCGGGACCGATCTCTGTGTCATCACACCGCTCGAACGCGGATCGGCTGGTGAAGCGGAAGGCGTGCTCGAGTACCTTACGGAGTGAGCGTGGCCGCAATGCTCCATCGCTTCTGGCCGTTGGACGGCTGCGGCCCGAGAGCTCTCTGGCGCAGGCCAATGTGGAGCTCGCGGTCATTGCTGCGCAGCTGAGGGACCGCAATCCGCAGCGGCCCCGCAACTTCGGGCTGCGTGCCGTGCCCCTGCGCACGTGGCAGACGCGGGCGGTTCGTGGCGTGTTGATGATGCTCGCAGGAGCGGCGGCACTCACGCTTCTGGTCGCCTGTGCCAACGCGGGCGGGCTCTTGATGGCAGAGTGCGTGAAGCGCGCGCCGGAGTTCGCCACCCGAATCGCCCTCGGTGCCACTCGTGGACATCTGTTGCGGGTGATGCTGGCGAGAGCGACGCTCTGGTCACTCCCGGGAGGACTCGTGGGCCTTCTGTTGGCGAGCGCCGCCGTCGGTGTCGGTCGGTGGGGGAGCGTTGGCGGTCCTGCGCCGATCGAGTCGCTGCGTCTCCACGCATGGCTCGTCGCCATCAGCGCAGCGCTGACGCTTGTCGTTGCGCTGGTGAGCGCGGCAGCAACTGCCTGGGGCCTTTGTACCGGATCGTTGGTTCAGTTGTTACGGGGCGGGGCATCCTCGGGAGGACATCCACGCCGACCGACGGCGATGATACTTCTCACGGTCCAGATGAGCGCGGCTGTGGCGCTCACGTTTGGTGCCGCACTCCTCCTGCGGAGTATGTGGCTCCTCAGCAGCGGCGATTATGGATTCGATCTCCAGCACGGCTTCGTCGTTGAGGTCCGCCTGCCACGCTCGCGGTATCAGGCCAGTTCCGACCAGATCAGGTTCTACGATCGGGCGTTGTCCCGGATCCGCGCCCTGCCCGGCGTCGTGGCCGCGGGCTTCAGCTCGTCGCCGCCGCTGACGGACTCGGTGTCGACCCTGTCAGGGGACCTGATGCTCACGACGTCCACGGAGACTCGCAAGATCGAGCGGCTGAACGCCCAAGTCGTCACCAGCGGCTACATCGAAGCGCTCGGCAAGAGGGTCCAGCGTGGCCGGTCCTTTTCGCAAGACGACGACCGGGGCGCCGGCACCAACATCGTCGTCGATGAAGCGTTCTGCCGTCGGTTCGTTCGCGGCGCCGATGCGCTGGGCGCCACGCTGTGGTTCGGACGGGACCCGCTCAGCGTCATCGGCATTGTCACCGGCACGCGGCAATCGGCCGGTGCGATCGGGCCGCCCTCCGCGCAGGAAGAGGGTGGGACGGTGTATCTCCTGCCGGCCAAATGGGCCCGGCCGACGACCTGGCGCTTTCTAGCCGTCCGCACGATCCCGGACAGGCCGGAGGTTGCGAGTGTCGTCGTCTCCGACCTCCGCGGCGTGGAGGCGGCTGCAGTTGTCGGAGATCCCAATACGTTCACGGGATTGCTGGCGACGAAGACAGCAGGTCACCTCAGATTGTCCGTGCTGATCACGGCGATGGGCTGTATCGTCATCCTCTTGGCGACCGCAAGTCTGACGGCGGCTCTGAGCCAGCTCGTCACGCTTCGTTCCCGCGAGATCGCGATCCGTTGTGCCCTCGGCGCTCCGCCCGCTCGGATCGTCACTCTCGCGATGCAAAACGTGGGTGCGACGCTGGCGGGCGGTATCGTTCTCGGCGTCGGCGCCGGCGTACTATTCGGCCGCGCGCTTGCCAGCCAGTTGTACGGTGTCCATTCGACGGACCCCTGGACGTTCGCGGTCGTATTCGTGGTGTTGTTGGTCGTGTGCGTCGTCGCTGGCATCGGGCCGATGCGGCGCGCATGTCGAATTGACTTACCGAGTGTGTTACGGCAGTAACGGAGGCAACGAGGCGCAATGACTACCGAGTGGCGGAGTCGATGGTGGCACGGTAAGGGCCTGTCAGGAAATAACTGATTGATATGTGAGTGGACCGGTGCTATTGTTGGCCCGTGGATTTGAGCACGTTGCGCGCGAAGTACGCGGATCTCGCGCCGGTGTTGACCGAGCGATCGCGACGGCTGTGGGCGGCGACCGAGGCGCGGGCGATCGGTCATGGGGGCATCGCCGTGGTCGAAGCGGCCACCGGCATTTCGCGCTCGACAATTCAACGGGGCGGCCAGGAATTGGCGGCCGGCCCGGGGCCGGCCGATGGGCGGACCCGCCGCGCCGGCGGTGGACGCAAGCGCGTGACGGCGATCGACGCGTCGCTGTTGGCCCACTTGGACGCGCTCGTCGAACCGACGGCGCCGGGCGATCCGGATTCGCCGCTGCGGTGGACCAGCCAGAGCGTGCGGACGCTGGCGACCGCGCTGGAGCGCCAAGGCCACGCCGTCAGCCACACGGTGGTCGCCGAGTTGCTCCACGAGTTGGGCTACAGCCTGCAGGGCAACGCGAAGACGCGGGAAGGGGCCCAGCACCCGGACCGGGACGCCCAGTTCCAGTATCTCGCCGACCGGGTCCGGCGCACGCAGCGGAACGGCCAGCCGACGATCTCGGTGGATACCAAGACGAAGGAGTTGGTCGGGGCCTTCAAGAACGGGGGCCGCGCGTGGCGCCCGGCGGGCACGCCGGAGCGGGTGCAGGTGCACGACTTCATTCTGCCCGCGACCGCGACGACGGGCGGGAAGGCGATTCCGTACGGCGTCTACGACCTGCATCGCGACGAAGGTTGGGTCAGTATCGGCATCGATCACGACACCGCCAGCTTCGCGGTGCATGCGATTGGGCAGTGGTGGCGGCGGATGGGCCGCCCCGCGTATCCCCAGGCCACGTCGCTGTTGATCACGGCGGATGCGGGCGGCAGCAACGGCCCCCGGCTCCGCCTCTGGAAGTGGGAATTGCAGCGGTTCGCCTCGCGGACGGGGCTCACGGTCACGGTGTGTCATTTTCCCCCGGGCACCAGCAAGTGGAACCGGATCGAGCACCGGCTGTTCTCGCACATCGCCATGAATTGGCGGGGCCGCCCGTTGGTCGACTTCGCCACCATCGTCAGCCTCATCGGGTCGACGCACAGCCGCAGCGGCCTGCGCATCCGGTCCGAACTCGATCGTCGACGGTACCCGGACGGGGTGACCATCACCGACGCCCAGATGGCGGGCGTTCGGCTCGCACGCCACCGCTTTCACGGAGACTGGAACTACACGATCCGTCCAGCCACGTCGTGACACTCAGTCACTTATTGTCTGACAGGCCCTAATGGCTGTGCCGGGGCCGGGCCCGGCGAGCGTCCGACGGGTGTTACCTTGGCGAGCGACGGAGACCGCCCCAATGATTCCTATCGTCTAAGCGCTCACGTTCGGAGTAATCAAGTACTCGGAAATCCGGAGATTGCGCAGAACCATTGCGTGTCGGAGACGAGGCCCTTGAGATCGAACGGCCCGTGGCGGACTCTGAGGCCCGCTGATTGGCCTCGCGGCGGAAGCGGGGATCACGAAGAACGAATCCCGGAATTGGAAGCCGCGTCCGGCGGCGTTGCCCAGGCCGCCGACCTGGCGAACCCTGGAGGCGGCGGTCGTGGCAACGCGGCGCGGGCCGGCCGATTCCGGAATACAACTCCGAACAAGGCGCTCTACCCGACCGGCGCCGGGCGTAGAATGAGCGCCGGCGGGTAAGCGCTCACGTTCGCCGGACAGGGCCACTGGAAACCCGGATACAAAACTGGCAAGATGAGGCCATCGTGAGCCCGACGATCCTCCAGAGTGGCCCGTACCGGTTCTTCTTCTTCTCCAGCGACCGGTCCGAGCCTCCCCACGTTCACGTCATGCGCGAACGAAAACTGGCGAAGTTCTGGCTGGGACCGATTCGCCTCGCGACGTGTGTTGGCTTTGGGAAGCGGGAGACTGAACGACTCACCCGCCTGGTGGTCGAACATGAGACGGAAATCAGGAAGGCCTGGCATGAGTACTTTGGCATCCCAGACGAGGGCGGCGGCGCGCCGGGTGCGCGTCACTGACCAGGCGGTAACAATCGAGCTCGTGGACGGCCGGGTGGTGTCGGTTCCGACGGTCTGGTATCCACGGCTGGCCGAGGCATCGAGCCGAGAACGCCGTTTGTGGGTCCTGATCGGATGCGGAATCGGGGTCCACTGGCCTGCGCTCGACGAGGACATCTCGGTGGAGGGCTTGCTCCGTGGCGAGCGTTCGGGCGAAAGCCAGACGTCGCTGCGCTCGTGGCGCGCCGGACGGAAACGGCCGGCGAACAAGGCGCTGCAGTCGACGGGCCGCGCTCCTCGGGCGAGATTGTCGCAGGGCGCCGCGGCTCGCGGCTGAGCGCCAGCGTTAGGCGTTCACGAAACTCGGACATGCTGTGATGAATCCGGAATCCGTGCGAGTGTTCGCCACAGAGGACCTGGGCCGGTTCTTGTTCGCTCGATCGCTACTTGACAGAGACGACATTGAATCCTTCGCGAAAGGTGACACATTGAAAGGCATTGACGGCTGGCCACTACCCGGCGCGATCGATGTAGTTCTTGGACCGGCGGAGCTCTGGGTGCGCGCAGAGGATGCCGACCGAGCTCTCTTGCTGCTGCGGGCTCTCGGCTCGCATACATCAGGTTAGTTGTCCCACCGCGATTCCTGACACGCGGCTACACCCGACGGCGGCCGCGGGGGAAGTGAACGGGGGTAGATTCTACGGGAGCGACCGCCGGGGGTGAGCCGCAGTCGTTAGGCGGGCAGGAGCAACAGTGATTGACGGCGGGTATCTTGCCAAGCGGATCATCTCCAGGCCGGAATGGCTGGGCGCTCCCGGCGTGCTTGAGACCTGCAGCGCGAGTAACTGCATATCCGAAGCGCCTGAAGACTGGGTCGAACACTGGCTGCAGAACGAACTCGGGTGGTTCAACCGTGCATCTGACGCGTTGACGGTGGTCCCGGCAGACCAACGGCCAGCGTACCGGTTGTTTGCGTACCGTATCTACCCGGCGGTGTTTCGCAACGGCGGCCGCCTTGAATTCGTGCTGCCCTCCGACGTTCATCCTGATCCGATCCCTATGACATTTCGACGTCTTGGATTCGACAGCGTCAACAAATCGACGGCGTCAGTCCTCGGGTTTGAGTGCTCACCGCTCTCGTGCAATGGGATGGCCAAAGAGGTCAGCACCAACCAGTCGTGCCTCTTAGATTCGCTCGAGGCGGCGATCGCAGCGGCAACATGCTTCTCAATCGAACAGCCGGAGCCAGGCGACTACTACGTGATAGAGGTTCTTGAAGAACCGCATGCCGCCTAACCACGGCTTGCACCCGACGGCGCTTGGCGCGATCGTGCAGTGCCGCGGGTGAAGCCGATCGTTGGGCTGACAGAATGAACATCCGGTCCCAGAGAAGACATCGGTACCGGTGGGTTGCGGTTATCGCGGTAGTCGCCACGATGTCCATCGCTGGAAACGGCGTCGCTGCGCCAGGCAGTCGGTGGCTGCCCTTCCGCTGGGTCGCCGCCGAAATGGGCGGACAGCGCCTCGAGCGGGCGGCCATCTTGGTGCCCGTCAAGCTGCGTGACTTGCCCGGCGATCAATGGTTTCAACTCGATCTGGGGGCCACCCGGAATTCGCTGCACGGCGCTGCCGTGCGAGAGATCAGTGCCTCGTTTCCGCTTCCCGCTGGCGGGACGACGGTGTCGGGGGTCGGGCGAGGTGGCCGGTGTGGTCGTCGAGAACGAGCCAGCGGACATCCTCGGCGGTTTTCGAGCGATGGTCGGCCCGGGCCAGCCGATGCCCGCGATCGGCACGCTCGGTCTCAGCTTCTTTGCGCATCGAGTGCTTGTTCTCGACTACCCCAATCAACGATTCATGGTATTGCGGGAGGACGAGGGTCTTCCGGCGAGTCTAGGAGCGCGTCCGAGTAATAGGGGATCGACGCGCGATCCCTGATTGCGTACAGTATCGGGCATGGCGAAGACGTTCCGTCCCTACGTGCCCGAGCAGGACTTGCTGTTGCCGCCGAGCCTGCGCGACTGGTTGCCCGATGATGACCTGGCTTACTTCGTGAGCGACTTGGTCGATCAGTTGGATCTGTCGGCGATCACGGACCCGTATGAGACCGAGGAGCGCGGGTATCCGCCGTACCATCCGGTGATGCTGACGAAAGTGTTGGTGTACGCCTACTGCGTGGGCGTCTTCTCGTCGCGGAAGATCCAGGAGCGGCTGGCCCGCGACGTCGCGTTCCGTATCCTGGCGGCGAGCAATGCCCCGGACTTCCGGACGATCGCCGACTTTCGGAAGCGCCATCTGGGCGCCCTCCAGGGCCTGTTCACGCAGGTCTTGCGCTTGGCACGCGAAGCCGGCGCCCTGTCCGTCGGCCGGGTCGCGATTGATGGGAGCAAGGTGAAGGCCAACGCCTCGAAGCACAAGGCGATGAGCTACAAGCGGATGGTCGAGAAGGAGCAAAGCCTGGAGCAGGAAGTCCACCACTTGCTGACGCAAGCCGAGGCCACCGACGCGCAGGAGGACACGCAGTACGGGCGCGACCGGCGTGGGGACGAACTGCCCGAGGAGCTGCGCCGGCGCGAGACGCGGCTGGCGCGCATTCGGGAAGCGAAACGCGTGCTGGAGGCGCGCGCGCGGGCGCGGGCCGAGACCGAGGGCCGTGACGCGAAGGCCGCCCAGCCCGAGGGCAAGGCGCAGTACAACTTCACCGAGCCGGAGTCGCGGATCATGAAGGGCCCGGATGGTTTCGTCCAAGCCTACAACACGCAGATCGCGGTCGAGGCGGCCTCTCAGCTGATTGTGGGGCAGACGGTGACGCAGGCCGTCAACGACAAGCAGCAACTGGCGCCGATGATCGAGACGGTCGTGGATCAAGCGGGCGACGCGCCGCAGGAAGTGCTGGCGGATAGTGGGTATTGCTCGGAAGCGACCTTGACGACGCTGGCGACGGCCGCTATCGACCTCTACCTCGCCACGGGACGGCTGGCGCATGGCGAGACGCCCCCGTGTCCGCGCGGGCCGCTGCCCAACGGGGCCACGCTGACGGATCGGATGCGACGGAAGCTGCAAACGAAGCGAGGGAAGGATGTCTATCGCTGGCGGAAGGCGATCGTCGAGCCCGTGTTCGGGCAGATCAAACACGCCCGCGGCTTCCGGCAATTCCTCTTGCGTGGGCTGGACAAAGTACAGGGCGAGTGGGCGCTCGTGTGTCTCGGACACAACGTGCGGAAGCTCCACGGGCTCGGTTCCACGTAGACGCCGGGCCCAGCCCGTTCCACGGACGCCGCGCTGCTCCGGTGGTGTGGCCATGGGCGTGGGGACGTCCGGTAGGCGACCGTCGAGAACCGGTACGAGGAGTAGCATCCTATTGGCTCTGACCGGCTGGGACACGACAATGCGGCTTCGTGCAAACGTAAACGTCGTTACTCGGACGCGCTCCTAGAGGCCCATGCCACCTTCGTTGCAGCTGTCAACAGAAACGGTAAGCTCTACGTGCCAATCGAAATCGGCGGCACGGTTGAGACTGGGTTCTTCCTGGACACCGGGGCGAGCGCCTTCGTACTCATGACCTCGTCCGACGAATGGCGGCGATTGACCGGAAGACGCGGCGACGAATCGTCGAACAGCCGCCTTTCCGTTCCGAGTTGGGATGACACGATCCCGTTGGTGGGGGCACCCATGCACGAGTCTGTCAGAATCGGGCCCGCGACTTACGAACACGCTACGATTTGGTATGCGTCGGACGAACGTTTTTCGTTCAGGGCCTGGCCCGCGACGAAGGGGCTGATCGGAAACGAACTGTTCGCGGGCGGCTTCGTTGTGATCCTGGACATGCCGCGTGGTCGGTTTGGAATAGCCCGAACTGAATCAGCGCAGCCCAACAAGCGGCTGCACCCGTCGGCTGCGCGAGCGGGACGCGGCCGCGGGTGAGCCGCGATCGTTGGGCAACCTCAAGCGGCAACGCGGCGGGACAAGACAACACGGACACGAATCCCCATGCGGGCCAACATGTCAATCAGCGCGTCGGTGCTGACCAGGTCGATGCGGCCACGAAGGAGGTAGCTGACGCGTGGCTGCGTCACGCCGAGGATCTTGGCCGCCTCCGCCTGCTTGACCGCGCGGCGTTCGAGCGCCTTCTGCAGTGCGATCATCAAGTCCGAACGACTCAAGAGGTGTTCGGCCTCCTCTCGCGAGAAGCCCAGGTCGCGGAACACATTGCCGCTCGAAGGGGTGATCTTCAATCGGGTCCTACGTGCCACAGGTGCTGCATTCGAGCAGGAGAGGTCGAAGGGGTGTAGGCTGTTGCGGATCTTTCGAAGCCAACTCGGAAATGTCGGCTCATGCTCGGCCACATCGGCCGCGCCGGTGAGGCGGTCGGCCCAGGGTCGGTGGAGCCCAGGGGGCACCACGCAACCGTTCTCAAACCGACGCGCCTGCGGAATTGGTGTGTGTGTGACCATGTGCTGGACGGCCACGCTGGGCCTGGGGCGACAGGCAACGCCTTCGCCTGCGCAGATCTCGGCAGCCCGGGCCGAGCGAGCCCGGCAGGCCGCGATGCCGGACACACCGGGAACGGGCGCGTTCCCCACCGTCAAAGAGGAGATCGCCACGCTTCCTGACCACGTCGTCTACCGTCCGGCCGATCTCGGCAAGCTGGGATCGACGAAGCTCGGGCTGTATCTCTACGGCAATCCCGGTTGCTCGAACGACGGCGCCAGCTACCGTCTGCACCTGCTGGAAATCGCCTCGCACGGTTACGTGGCCATCGCTCTCGGCCGAATTCGGACGGGACCCGGTGCCACGGCGCGGCCGGGGGGCCCAGCAGCGACCGACGCCCAGGGGCTGACCGCAGCCCTGGACTGGACCCTCAAACAGAACACCGACCCCGCAAGCCCCTTCCACGGCCGCATCGACCCAAGAGCCGTTGCGGTTTCCGGCTCCAGCTGCGGCGGGCTCCTGGCGCTGCAGGTGGCTGCCGACCCGCGGATCAAGACACTCATCATCATGAACAGCGGACTCATCAACGAGGGCTCGAAAGTCGTCCCGAGCACGAACCTGCCCAAGGCCAGGCTCAACGACATCCATACCCCGACGTTCTACATCCTGGGCGGTGAAACGGATAGAGCGTACGAGCACGGCATGGATGATTTCGCGCGCATCAACCACGTACCCGTCGTCGTGGGCAATGTGTTGGGCGTCGGCCACGGCGGGACCTACTGGCAACCCAACGGCGGTAAAGCGGCGGCCGCGGTCGTCGCGTGGTTGAACTGGCAACTCCGCGGAGACACGCGCGCCGCGAAGATGTTCGTGGGCAAGGACTGCGGGCTGTGCGTGGACGGGGCGTGGAAGATCGAGAAGAAAGGGGTTGAGTGACGAGCTCTTGTGGACGCATCGGTTCGAGCGGAGCGACGCCAGCACTGTCCAGGAGTGCCTTCAAGAAGGACACCGATCGGGCAAGCTACGTCGCCATGCAGGACAGGCCACACGAGGAACTCGCACTCGCCGAATGCGCAATCTCGGCGAACGGGCTACCGCAACCGGTCGCGCCAGTATCCCGGCTTTCGGTGGTCATGGGCGACGGCCAAGACCCGGATCGCAGTTGCCGTCTCGAGGTATATGACGTGGTATGGGAAGCGCGTCACGGCACGCCGACGCACGGGCAGCGCAGATGAGACTCGCGGCACCATACTGCCGGCCAGGGGCATCTCCACAATTCGATCAATCGTGGCATCGACGGCATCGAAGAACTCGATGCCCAAGTGCCTCCGGCGCTCTTCGTACCAACGGCCGGCAAGCCGATACTCGGCGTCCGCTTCGTCCTCGAACCGAACGCGCGGATTCACTGCCGGCGCAGCTCCGATTCGGCGTGCCGGCGAACGTCTTCCCATGGGATGCCGGACGTCTCACCCGCCATGACCCGGCGCGCCCGTCGCTCAATCTCCTCGGCCCAGGCGGCTTCGACTTCGGCCGGATCAATGGCCTCCGCATCATCCAGGCTGGCCAGGAGCTGCGCCGCGACATCGGCACGCTCCTTCACTGGCAACGCCAACACCTCACGCAGGAGCTCTTGCGTTCGTGGAGACATGGGGCCATTCTACACCCATCAAGGGAGCCCAACATCGCGCTGGAGCCGTCGGCGCGGAACTGACGCCCGCACGCCGCGGCTCAGCGCGGATCGTTGGGCATCAACGGACGTACTTGCGGGGACGAGGGGGCGGTGAGAGACTGTCGCGCCATGGCAACCCCACACATAGACATCGGTCGGCTCTCGCTGGACGAACGACTCCGTCTCGTCGAACGACTGTGGGAGAGTCTGGCGACAGCTCCGCAATCGATCCCCATGACTCCTCCGCAACGTGCGGAACTGGACCGGCGTCTGGACAGCATTGACCGTGACGGCGCCATGGGCATTCCCTGGGACGACATGGTGGCTCGGCTTCGGACGACGCGCCGGCGAGCCGCCACCCTGTCATCCGCCCGGAAGCGGCCGGTGATATCGAAGACGCATACAACTGGTACGAACGGGCGAGGACTGGACTCGGCGAGGGATTTCTGGCGGCCGTACGGGAGGGCCTGGACTCGGCAATCTCCCACCCGGAGCAGTTTCCCTGGAGCATCGCGGTGTCCGGCGTGCCCTGCTTCGAAGATTCCCGTACAGTTTGCTCTATCGGGTGGAACCGGAGGCGATACTCCTGGTCGCAGTCTTCGACGCGAAGCGCGATCCACGGGTGTGGCGCGCACGGAGATGATGCTCAACACGGCCTGCACCCGACCGGCTCTGCCGTGATCGTTGGCGCCGGCAGGTGAGGCCTCACGCTAGACGTACAGAAACAGGGGGGATAAGCAGAATGAACGAGCGCCGAGTGTCAAGAACTACCCTCTGGAGGTTCCGCGTCGTGGTTCTCGCTCAGATTGCGTTGTTGTTGATTGCCCCATGTCATTCAAAAGCAAGAGGACAATCCATGGCTCAGATCGCAAGAGGTGAATTCGTCGTCTCCATGAAGCCTTTGGCGTTTGAAGGCGCCGACCCAGAGTTCAAGATTGGGCGGATGTCCATCGACAAGCAGATTTCCGGCGACCTCACCGCGAGCACAATGGGCCAGATGCTCAGTGCGATGACCAGCACGAGCGGGTCTGCCGGCTACGTGGCCATTGAGCGGGTGGCAGGTGTTCTAAACGGAAAACGCGGGACCTTTGTTTTGCAACACACGGGCACCATGAATCGTGGCGCACCATCACTTGTAGTAACCGTAGTTCCGGACTCAGGCACCGAGGAACTGGCCGGACTGGAAGGCGAGTTCAAGATCAGGATCGAGGAAGGCAAGCACTATTACGAGTTCACCTATCGCTTGCCTAGGCGGTAGAGTGACGTCTACTTCTCGTTGCAGCCGACCGGCTACGCCGGCGGCTGAGCGGCAGACGTTCGGCCGAATGGCCAGATAGCGGAGACCCTACGAAGGACGTGTGATGCGAGCCGACAGAACCTCTGAGCCAGGGCCTGCTGCTGCCGCCTTGAAAAGGACGGACGCGGTCCAGGCGGCCGGCGTCGTTGGCGCCGCCTGGGTGCTGTCCATCGGCGTCGACTTCCTTCTTCATGCGGGACTCCTGGCGAGCCTCTATGTTGAGACCAGTCCGTTTCTGCTGCCGGCTGACGTCGCGTTGCGCCGCGTCCCGCTGGGCTATCTCTCGTTTCTCGTCCTGACTCTCGGTCTCTACTGGCTGTTTCGCCGTCTGGGTATTCGAGGAATGGTGTCAGGACTCCGATACGGCGCATGTGTTGGTTTAGTCGTCTGGGGCGCCCTGGCAATCGGCCTGTATTCGATCAGCACCGCGAGGTTGCCGCTTCTCGTAGCCTGGTGGATTGGCCAGGCGATTGAACTCGGACTCGCGGGCGGCATCCTGGGCGCGGCTGCGACCGGCGCGTCGCTCAGGCGCATCTGGATGCTGGTGGGGCTCATTGCCCTCGGGTGTTTCGTGGGAACCGTCGTCCTGCAGAACCTAGGGCTCGCCCCGGCGGTGAGACTGGCGAAGTGAGTGACAGTCAGCCGCAAACCGGCTTGCAGCCGACACCGCCAGGCGTGATCAAGCGGCGGCTCGGCTGAAGCCGGTCTCGCCGGACTGGGGACTGACCGTTCGGAATGGCACCCAGAGACAACGAACGCGACGGCACCGGGTGTTTGAGGAACTCGAGGCATCGCTGGCTCGACTGGTGGTCAGCGAACCGGTCGAGTTGAGTGGCAGGTCATCGGTTGTGGCGCATCCGCGAGGAATCGGCATCCTCCCTACCCACGCGCGTCAGGGAGATTCTCACGAGGCGTCGGCGTGGATCGATCCCGCGGGAGTCGCGCCACGCGCCCGAGTACGCGGGACGCGCTTCACGTGGGCCGGCTGACAAGCCGCTGCAACCGGCGAGCGCGGGCATCATACCTGCCGAGGCAGCGGAGCCCGCAGCACACGAGCGGTGGTTCTCCGACGACCATGGCATACGAGAAGACGTCGCGATCGCGACGGCACTCGGCGCGTTCATTGTCCAGCACCGCGAGAAAACAGTCGTCATGTCCGATCGCATCATCGGCTGCCCCCACGAAGAGGGCATCGACTACCCACAGGGACAGACCTGCCCGGTCTGTCCGTTCTGGGCGACCCGAGACCGCTGGACGGGCGACAGCGTGCATTGACGTCGATTGGGCGGCTGTGTGCGGGAGAGGCCTATTGACGTCGCGCGTGCTCAGCGACACCGGAGGCACGGCCGGCTGCCAACGCGTCACACCCGACTGGCGCGGCGGCAATATCAGCGGCGGCAGGTGAGCGCCCACGCCAGGCCGAATCGTTCAATCCGCGTCCGGGAAGAGCGTTCGGGGCTGGCGGCCATCATCCGTCCCAGGCTACGATGCCGCCCATGTCCGCCACCCGTCGACGTGCCGCCACCGGGGTACTGCTCGCGGCCCTGGCGCTGGCCGGCCCGCATCCCGCCTCGGCCCAGACCCAGGCGACGCCCCCGCCGGGCCTGGCCGCCGGGACGATCCGAGGGAGCGTCGTCGACGAGCGGACCGAGCAGCCGCTGGCCCGCGTCCTGGTGCGGCTGGCGGACACGGACTACCGCGCGACGACCGGCGCCGACGGGCGATTCGAGCTGCGCGGGGTGATGCCAGGCGACTACACGGTGACGGTGTCGGTCGTGGGATACGCGCTCCTGCGCAAGCCGGTATCGGTGACGCCGGGTGCGGTGCTCGAGTTCACGTTCGTGCTCACGGCAGGCACCGGCACGTACGAAGAGAAGGTGGATGTCGTCGCGCCGGTGTTCGAACAACGCGAGCCCGGCAGCGTGGCAGAACAAACCATCGGCGCGACGGAGCTCCAGGACCTTCGCGGCCTGGTGGCCGACGACCCGCTGCGAGCCATCCAGGCGATGCCCGGCGTGACGGCGACCGACGACTTCTCGGCCGAGTTCTCCGCCCGCGGCGCGGGCCCGCGCAATACCGGGGTCCTGCTGGACGGCATCCCCGCGTCGGCGGTGCTCCTCCACACCGTCGAGGGCCGCGACGACTCCGGGTCGATCGCGCGCATCAGCACCGACGTCCTGTCGCGCGCCACGCTGACGCTCGGCTCGTACCCGCAGCGCACGGGCGATCGCCTGGGCCCGCAGCTCGAGTTTCTCACGCGCGAAGGATCGCGCGACGGGTTCCACCTGCGGGGGATGGTCAGCATGATCGGAGCGGGCGCCGTCGCCGAGGGACCGCTCGCGGGAGGTCGCGGTTCGTGGCTGGCATCGATCCGCCAGAGCTACCTCGACTGGATCATCCGGCAGCTCTACCCCGACGAAGACAGCTTCCTTGGCTTCACCGACGCGTTCGGCCGGATTACGTTCAACGCGTCGGCGCGGCATCAGGTGTCGCTGACGCTGCTCGCCGGGCGTTCGCACTACGAGGAAGCGGACACCGGGACCTCCCCCAACACGCTGGCCGACGCGCAGAGCCGCGGCGGCCTCGGCATCCTCGGCCTGCGATCGACGGGCCGGAGCTGGAGCCTGGCTCAACGTTTGTACGCGCAGGTCAATGCCTTTCAGAACAAGCAGCCCGCCGGTCTGGAGGCCGGCTCCGGCAGGTTCGCCGATGCGGGGTACCGGGTGGACTTCACGCGGGCGCTCGGCGCGCGTCTCACGCTCGACGCCGGCGGGCAGGCCCAGCGCGTGACGGATCGCCAGTCGGTGTTCTCCTACGATCGCCGGGTGCCGCCGCGGCGGACGACGCTCGAGACGTGGGACACGGAGGCCACGCGGGGCGGCGCCTACGTCCACCTGCGATGGCAGGCCGCGCCGGCGTCGCTTCTGGCCGGAGGCGGCCGCGTCGACGGCACCACGCTCATCCATGGCGCGGCGGCCTCGCCCTGGGTTCAGTTCGAACAGCAGCTTCCGCGCGGCGTCCGGCTGCGCGCGGGCACCGGGCTGTATCAGCAGGAGCCCTCATCCGAACAGGTGGCCGGGCTGCACGGCGGCGGCGACGGCCTGGCCCGCCAGCGGGCGCTGCACGTGGACGTCGGCCTCGAGCAGATCATCGGCGCGCGCACGCGCTGGCAAGTGTCGCTCTTCGACCGCGAGGAGCGCGACGTCGCTTTCGCGTCCGGGCTCGAGCCACGGAGCGCCGGGTCGCTCGTGCCATACAGCCCTGCCGCGCGCTACGCCAACCGGCTCGATGGCTACGCGCGAGGGATCGAGGCCGTCGTGCAGCGGCGCGATCCCAACGGGCTCTCGGGGTGGATGGCGTACGCGTACGAGCGCAGCCGCTACGCGGACTCCGCGACGGGGGAGTCCTTCGACGGCGACTACGACCAGCGCCACACGCTGACGGTCTACGCGAGCCTGCGGCTCTGGTCGCGCGCGACCGCGGTCGCGAAGTACCGCGCCGGCTCAAACATCCCTGTCCGCGGCTACTACTCACCAACCGGCCTCGAAGACGCCGACGGGCTGCCCACCTTCGCCCTCGGGCCGGCGCGCAACGTGGGGCGCCTGCCTCCGTACTCGCGCCTGGATTTGCGGTTCGATCAGGTCTTCAACTTCTCGACGCGGCGGCTCACGCTGTTCGTCGAGGTCATCAACGTGACCCGCCGCGCCAACGCGGGGCTGGCTGGCGGGCGCTCGATCGAGCCACTCCTGCCGCTGGTGCCGGCGGCAGGGTTCCTGTTCGAGTTCTGAACTCGCCTCCGCACCCGGCTGCCGCCTCTCTTCACGACGTCCGGCCGGGCGTGAGCGTGTGGAGCGGCGACCGTCGGCCTGACTGGATTCGCGAGTCCCGAGTCCCGAGCCCCGGATCCCGGCATAGAATTGTCAGACCGTGCCCCTCCACCCCGTCCTCCGGCGCATGGCGAGTGCGCTCACGTACCGCGACTTCCGGGTGCTGTGGCTCGGCGCGTTCGCGTCCAGCATCGGCACGTGGATGCAGAAGGTCGCGCAGAGCTGGCTCGTTCTCACGCTGACGGATTCGCCTTTCTACCTCGGCCTCGACGCGTTTCTCGGCGAACTGCCGATCCTCCTTCTCACGCTGCTCGGCGGCGTGGTCGCCGATCGCCGCGATCGGCGGTCGGTGCTGCTCGTGTCGCAGGTCGTGCAGTTGAGCACCGCATTCGCGCTCGCGGGGCTCGTCTACTGGGATGCGGTGCGGGTGTGGCACATCCTCGCGCTCTCGTGCCTTACGGGGACGGCCCAGGCGTTCGGCGGGCCCGCGTATCAGTCGCTGCTCCCCACGCTGGTGCGACGCGAAGACATGCCGAACGCCATCGCGCTGAACTCGACGCAGTTCAACCTCGCGCGGGTCGTCGGTCCGCTCCTGGCCGGCGTGGCGCTGGCCACGCTCGGTTCCGCGGCCTGCTTCGCCCTGAACGGCCTCTCGTTCCTCTTCGTCATCGCCTCGCTGCTCCTGCTGCACGTCCGCCACGTGACCGTGGTGCCGACCCAGAGCATGGCGGGCGAGATGCGGAGCGGCCTGTCCTTCGTCCGCCACGATCCCGTGATCCTGACGATGACGTTCCTGGCCCTGTGCACGACGCTCCTGGCGTCGCCGGTGCTGACGCTGCTCCCCGTCATGGCGCGCGACGTGTTCGCCCTCGGCCCCGACGGCTACAGCCGGCTGATGGCCTTCTCGGGCGCCGGCGCTGTGCTGGGCGCGTTGACGGTGGCGTGGCTCGGCCGCTTTCCCGCCATGGGACGCGTGGTGCTCGTCGTGCAGATCGCGCTCGGGCTGGTTCTCGCCGCCTTCGCCGCGTCGCGCGTCCTGCCGCTCAGTTACGCGCTGATCTTCCTCGGCAGCATCGGCCTCATGATGAGCTTCTCGCTCCTGACGTCGCTCGTGCAGCTCGCGGCCCCCAACGAGATGCGCGGGCGCGTCGTCAGCATCTACATGATGGCGTTCCGGGGAGGCATGCCGCTCGGAAGCCTCGCCGCGGGGTACTTCGCGAACCTCACCTCGGCACCTGCGACCCTGACCACCACGGGACTCCTGCTCTCGCTCGTGGCCGCGGTGTTCCTGGCGCGGGCGAAGACGGTGAGGCAGTTCTGACTGGAGACTGGGAACTGGGGACTGGGGGCTGGGGACTCGAATACGGATTACGCTATAGGAGATCAACGATGTTTCGCTGCACTTCTCGAGTACGCGGGGTGGTCGCACTGACCTTCCTGCTCACCGCCGCGGGATTCGCGCGAGCGCAAGCGCCGTTCGCGCTGGGCGGAGTGACGGCCGCGCCCGGCACGCTCGCCTCGGGCGAACTGAAGGTCCCTCGCGGCACCGGCGATGAAGGCACGGTGATTCCGTTCAGCGTCATTCACGGCACCCGGCCCGGGCCGGTGCTGGCGCTCGTCGCCGGGACCCACGGCGTGGAGTACCCGCCGGTGCTCGCGCTGCAGCGCCTTCGCGCGTCGATCGACGCGCGCACGCTCGCTGGCACCGTCGTGCTGATCCACGCGGCCAACATGCCGTCATTTCTCGCGAGAACGATCTACTATGGCCCGAAGGACGGGCAGAACCTGAACCGGGTCTTCCCCGGCAAGCGCGACGGCACGCTGTCGGAGCGGATCGCCTTCGTCCTCACGTCGGAGGTGATCGACCGCGCCACCCACGTCATCGACGTCCACTGCGGCGACGGCAACGAGTGGCTCCGGCCCTACAGTTACTGGGTCGTGACGGGCGCGCCGGCCGTGGTGGCGGCGAGCAAGGACCTGGCGCTCGCCTTCGGCCTCGACCACATCGTGATCGACACCGAGCGGCCGAACGATCCCGCCGCGTCCGTCTACCTCGCCAACACGGCGATGACCCGCGGCAAGCCCGCGCTGACCGCGGAGTCGGGCGGCTGGTCACGGACCGACGAGGAGTCGATCGCACGCATCGAGCGCGGCGTCGCGGGCGTGCTGAAACACCTGGGCATGCGCGCCGACGGCCCGCTCCCCACGGCGCACCCGATCTGGCTCGGCCGCAACGAAGTGCTGCGCAGCGGGTTCACCGGGCTTCTCTACCCCATGGTCGAACCCGGCCAGACGGTCGCGCAGGGCACGCTCGTCGCCCGCGTCACCGACTTCCACGGCACGGTGCTCGAGGACATCCGGTCGCCGTTCGCTGGCGAGATTCTGTACGTCGTCGCCACCCCGCCAATCACGAAGGGTGAACCCGTCGGCTTCGTGGCGGAACGGGCGACGGCGGTGCCGGACATCAAGAAGTAGGCAGTCGCCAGTAGCAAGAAGACAGAAGACAGAAGCAGAGAACGGGAGTTCAACAGACCGGGACGGGAGTCAAGGGACACGCGGCGATGGCCGATTTGCTGGAGTGCGTCATCCAGATCAAGGCGCTTCGCGAGACGCTGGCGCTCGCGGAGACGGGGACGCCTTCCATTGCCGGGGATGGGCCTGCGGACGCGGAGTCTCCCCCGGTGTGGCAGCGCATGGCGGACGCCGAACGGCGCTACGCGGAGGCGCTCGGCACGGAGGCCGGCGTCCGACCAGCCTGCGCCACGGAATCCGGCGATTCAGCGCGCGCGAGAGCGGCGTTCGCGGCGGGGCGCCGGGCGAACCTGGCCATGCTCAGTGATTGCAGCGTCGCCCGACTCGGCGGGCCGGTCGAGTGGCCGGGACGGCCTTCGACAACGGTGGCCGACCTCGTGGCGATCATGCTGGCCAACGACACAGAGGTCCTCGGGGCCCTGCGCCGTGGTCGTTCGACTCCCGGGTCCCGAGCCCCGAAACCCTACCTGACGCCGAACAGACCGAGGACGACGTAGGTCGACATCCCGATGACCGCCGCGCCGGGAATGGTCAGCATCCACGCCCACACGATCTGGCTGGCTACGCCCCACCGCACCGCGGACAGGCGCCGGGTCGCTCCAACCCCGACGATGGAGCCGGTGATCGCGTGCGTCGTGCTGACCGGGACGCCCAGAACGGTGGCGAGGTAGACGGACGCCGCCGCGCCGGTCTCGGCAGCGAATCCGTGGACCGGCTGCAACTTGGTAATCCGCGATCCCATCGTGTGGATGATGCGCCAGCCGCCCGACAGCGTGCCGAGGCCGATCGCCGCGTGCGCCGAGAGCACGATCCAGAACGGGATGAAGATCCTGCCGTCCGCGTCCACGACGGCGGAACGATAGGCGGGGACGGTAAAGAGCACCCCGGCGATGATGCCCATCGTCTTTTGGGCGTCGTTCGCCCCGTGGTTCAGGCTGAACAAGGCCGCCGACAGGAGCTGCAGCTTCCGGAACCATTGATTGACATGGGCCGGCGTCGTGTGCCGAAAGGTCCAGTAGATGGCCACCATCAGCGCGAGCCCGGCGGTCAGGCCGATGAGCGGCGACACGACGATGAAGATCAGTGTCTTGGTCCAGCCGGCCGGGATGATGACGCCCCACCCCGCGTTGGCGACGGCCGCGCCCGCATAGCCGCCGATCAGCGCGTGGGACGAACTCGTCGGCAGCCCGAAGTAACCAGGTAATCAGGTCCCAGGCAATCGCTCCCACCAGCCCCGAGAAGATGACGGCGAGCGTGACGGAGTTGATGTCGATCATGCCCGAACCGACGGTTCTCGCCACCGCCGTGCCGAAGCCGAACGCGGCGACGAAGTTGAAGAAGGCGGCCCAGACGACCGCCTGTCCGGGCGACAGCACCCGCGTCGACACCACCGTCGCAATCGAATTCGCGGCGTCGTGGAACCCGTTGATGTAGTCGAAGACCAGTGCGGTGGCGACGACGCCGAGAACGATGGCAAATTCCATGGCGGGATTCAGGCGGAGGCCGGGACAGGCTCGGGCTGCTCCTGCGCCACGAGCGGAGTCCAGTGAAACGCGAGGAGGGGGCGTGTTATGTCCACGACGAGTCCCGGCAGCTCAAGCGGGGCCGCCCTATCGGATGCCGAAGGCGCCAAGCGCCACCTGCATGCCCATCCCGAGCAGCGCGGCGGCCGGGATGGTCAGAACCCACGCCCAGACGATCCGGCCCGCGACGCCCCACCGCACGGCCGACAGCCGCCGGGTCGCGCCGACGCCCACGATCGAACCGGTGATCGCGTGGGTCGTGCTGACGGGAATGCCGAACACGGTCGCGAGGAACACGGCCCCGGCCGCTCCGGTCTCGGCCGCGAAGCCATGGACTGGCTGCAACTTGGTGATCCGCGAGCCCATCGTGTGGATGATGCGCCAGCCGCCCGACAGCGTGCCGAGGCCGATGGCGGCGTGGGCGAGCAGCACCACCCAGAACGGAATCATCATCTTGCCCGCCGGGTCGGTCACCATGTACCGATAGGCGGGCACCGTGAACAGGACCCCGGCGATGATGCCCATCGTCTTCTGCGCGTCGTTCGCGCCGTGGTTCAGGCTGAACAGCGCGGCCGACACGAGCTGGAGCTTCCGGAACCAATGGTCGACGCGGGCCGGCGTCGTGCGCCGGAACAGCCAGTAGATGGCCACCATCAATCCCAGCCCGAAGGTCAGTCCGATGAGCGGCGACACGGCGATGAAGATCAGCGTCTTCGTCCATCCCGCCGGGATGATGGCCGGGAAGCCCGCCTTCGCGACGGCCGCGCCCGCATAGCCGCCGATGAGCGCATGCGAGGAACTGGTCGGCAGGCCGAAGTACCAGGTGATCAGGTCCCAGGTGATCGCCCCGAACAGCCCCGAGAAGATCACCGCGAAGCTCACGACGTGGATGTCGATCATCCCGGACCCGACTGTCTTCGCCACCGCGGTGCCGAACCCGAACGCCGCGACGAAGTTGAAGAACGCGGCCCAGACGACGGCCTGTCCGGGCGACAGCACTCGCGTCGACACGACGGTCGCGATGGAGTTGGCCGCGTCGTGGAACCCGTTGATGTAATCGAACATCAAGGCGACCAGGATGAGCGTGACGACGATGGCGAGTTCCATGGCTGATTGAGACCCGGACGCGCCCCGCGGAAGCCCGGGGCAGCACCAGCGCAACCATACGAGTCTACCGGATCACGCACCGGCGCCGTATTGCGCCCATGTCACGCCCCGGCGGCCGGCGGCGGGTCCGGGCGCCCGCCTCGCGGATCCCGAACGCCCGGAGCACCCGCCCCATGCCGTCGCCCGTCATCCAGGCGCCGGGGACGGTGAGCACCGAGGGCCGGACAAAAGGTCCCGCGCCGACCGGCCTTGGCGAGGGCCGTGCCGAAGGCGGGACGGGCGGCGAGGTGGACGAACGCCGCCCAGATGAGCGCCGCGGCGACGAGCAGGACGACGGCGGCGAACTCCATCGGCGCCTCAGGCGTGTTTCAGCACGACACCCTGGATGACGTCCGAGACGTCCTCGATCGAGTCGACCGTCGCCTCGAGGTAGTCGAAGATCTCCTTCCACTTCATGATCGCGATCGGGTCCTTCTCCTCGTCGAAGAGGCACGTGATCACCTCCTGGTGCAGGCGATCGGCCTCGTTCTCGAGACGGTTCACTTCCACCACCGACGGCGTCACGCTCTCGCGCTTCTCCATGTGGGCGAGCGCGCGCCTGATCTGTTCGGTGGCGCTGACCGTGATGTGGCAGAACTTGCGCGCCCCGTCGCGGACCGTCTCGATCCGGTACTGGGCGAAGAGGTGCGCCGAGGCGTCGATGGCGTCCATCACGTCGTCCATGGCCTTTGCCAGCTCGTGGATGTCTTCGCGATCGATCGGCGTGACGAACGTGCGGTGGAGACGCTGGATGATCTCGTGGGTCAGGAAGTCGCAGCGATGCTCCAGTTCCTTGATCCGTTCCGTCATCGCCGCAGCGGGCGGATTGGAGGATACCATCTCCTCGAGGGCCCGGGCCGCCTCACAGATGTGTTCGGCCATCGCCAGGAAATCCTGGTAGAACTTCTCTTCGCGCGGAATCAGCCGGAACTTCGCCACGTTCGACCCCCTTCAACAGCAAGGCCGTTGAATACTATCAGAAACGGGACGCGCGGCGTCGCGGGCGGGGGCGGCAGTCGTTACAGAGACGTAACACGGGATTCGTTGGACGATCATCCAAGCTGGTCTAGGATCGATCTGCCGCCGCCATGAGCCACATCCTGATTGTCGAAGACGACCGCGATATCGCCGAACTGCTCCAGCGGTACCTGACGCGGGCCGGGCACGTCACCGACGCCCTGGGCGACGGCGGCGAGGCGCTCGCCTCCATCCGGTCGCGCCTGCCGGACCTGGTGATCCTCGACCTCATGCTGCCAGGGATGGACGGCCTCGAGGTCTGCCGCGCGCTCCGCCGGGCACCCGAGACCCGCGCCCTGCCCATCATCATGCTGACCGCCCGCACGGAAGAGGCCGACCGCATCGCCGGCCTCGAACTGGGCGCGGACGACTACGTCACGAAGCCGTTCAGCCCGAGCGAGCTGGTCGCGCGCGTCGCTGCCCTGCTGCGCCGCGCCCAGCGGTGGGCCGAGTCCGGCAGCCCGGTGCTGTCGTACGGCCCGATCGAGCTCGACCGCGAGCGGCATCTCGTCACGGACCGGGGCAGCCCCGTGCAGCTGACGGCCAAGGAGTTCCTGCTGCTCGAGTACCTCATGCAGCACCGCGGCCGCGTGCTGTCGCGGGACCTGCTCCTCACCGACGTGTGGGGCTACCGCTACACCGGCGGCACCCGGACCGTCGACGTGCACGTGCGCCGCCTGCGCGAGAAGATCCCCGGGCTCGGCGGAACCATCGAAACCGTCAAACAGTTCGGATACCGGCTCATCGACCCGCACCCGGGCACGCGGTCATGATCTTCAGCGGCCTTCGCGGGCGCACCCTGCTGGCGGTCTTCGGCGTGTCGGCCGTCGCGCTGCTCCTCGCCGCGGGGCTCATCGCGCTGCCGATGCGCGCGCAATTGCTCGGGGCCATCGAGCGCAACCTCGTCGCCGAAGCGAGGCTGGCGGCGGCGCTGCTGCAGGAGCGGCAGACCGACGGCTCCGTGCCAGCCCTCGACCGCGAAGCGGACGAAGTCGGCGAGCTCACCTCCGCGCGGGTCACCTTCATCGCGCCCGACGGCCGGGTGGTCGGGGATTCGGCGGAGGACTTGACGGCGCTGGAGCGGCTCGACAACCACGGCACGCGCCCGGAGGTCCTCGCGGCACGGCGCTCGGGGCTGGGCGTCGAGCGGCGGTTCAGCGCGACGGTCGGCACGGACTTGCTCTATGTCGCCCTGGCCGTCACACACCCGCACGTGGACGTCGTGCGGCTCGCGCTGCCGCTCACCGAAGTCGACGCTCAGTTCCGCGCCGTGCGCCGGAGCGTCCTGGCGGCGCTGGCGGCGGCGCTGGGCTGCGCCCTCGGCCTGGCCTGGCTGTCGTCGACCCTTCTGGCGCGCCGCGTCGACGCCATCGCGGCGGTGGCGCGCCGGTACGCCGCCGGCGATTTCTCGGCGCCGGCGCGCGACCCGGGCCGCGACGAGCTTGGCATGGTGGCCCGCGTCCTCGACAACACGGCCCGCGAGCTGGGCCGGCGGATGACGGAACTGACGCAGGACCGGGCGCGCATGGAGGCCATCCTGGCCGGCATGCTGGAGGGCGTCGTGGTGGTGAACGCCCAGGGGCACGTCAGCCTCGCCAACGACGCCGCCCGCAGGATGGTGAGCCCGGATGGCGTGACGCCGGGTCAGCACTACGCCGAGGTGCTGCGCCACCCCGACATCGGCGCGATGCTCGGCCGCGCCCTCAGCGGCCAGACGCCCGACGGTATCGAGTTCTCGCCGCAGCGCGATCCGAGCCGCACGCTCGTCGCCCGGGCCGCGCCGGTGACCACCGAAGGCGCGCCCGGGGCGGTGCTCGTGCTGCACGACATCACCGACCTGCGCCACGCCGATCGCATGCGGCGGGACTTCGTGGCGAACGTGTCGCACGAGCTGCGCACGCCGCTCACCGCGATCCAGGGCTACGTCGAGGCGCTGCAGGACGACGAGCCGCCGGAGCCCGGAGAGGCGGCCCGCTTCCTCGAGATCATCGCGCGGCAGGCGAACCGCATGGAGCGGCTGGTTCGCGACCTCCTGCGCCTGGCACGGCTCGAAACGGGACAGGAGCCGGTCGAGCCGTCGCAGACGGAGATCGAGTCGGTGTTCACGGACGTTATGACCGAACTCGAAGGGGCCCTGGAGGCCAAGGGCCAGCGCGTTGTCACCCACATCGAGCCGGTGGCACGAACCCTGCGGGTCGACACCGCGAAGCTGCACGACGCGCTGCGCAATCTCGTCGAGAACGCCATCGCGTACGCGCCGCCGTCAACGACGATCACACTCGCGTCGCGGCGCGCAGGCGGGGCGTTCGTGATGACGGTGGGGGACGAAGGCCCGGGCATCCCCGAGGCCGACCTGTCCAGGATCTTCGAGCGCTTCTATCGCGTCGACAAGGCGCGCTCGCGCGAGTCGGGCGGGACGGGACTCGGGCTCTCCATCGTGAAGCACCTGGTCGAAATCCTCGGCGGCGACGTGAAAGCGGAAAACCGCAAGGCCGGAGGCGCCCTGTTCACCGTGACGCTTCCCGTGCAGTAGACGGCCCCACCGCCGCCAGGCCGCCCCCGCCGGCACGCGCCGTTCATGCACACCCCTTTCAGTACACCCCTTTCGGCTTGCGGCCGCCTGCCGGTTCGCCTACCCTATTGGCCATGCAGGACGTCCTCGCCATCATTCTCGGGGGCGGGCGCGGGAACCGGCTCTTCCCGCTCACGCTCATGCGCTCCAAGCCCGCGGTGCCGATTGGCGGCAAGTACCGGCTGATTGACATCCCCATCAGCAATTGCCTGCACGCGGGGCTGCGCCGGATGTTCATCCTCACGCAGTTCAACTCGGCCTCGCTCAACCGGCACATCTCGCAGACGTACCGGATGGACCTGTTCTCCGGCGGCTTCGTCGACATCCTGGCCGCCGAGCAGACGCCCGACAACCCGAACTGGTTCCAGGGCACGGCCGACGCCGTGCGGCAGGCCGCGCGCCATTTCGCCGGCTACCGCGCGGACTACTACCTGGTGCTCGCGGGCGATCACCTCTACCGGATGGACTTCACAGATCTGATCGACTCGCATGTCGATCGGAACGCCGACATCACCATCGCCGCGCAGCCGGTCCCGACATCGTCGGCGTCCGAGATGGGCATCTTCCTCTTCGATCGGAAGGGGCAGATCGCCGGGTTCGAGGAAAAGCCCGACGCGGAGCGCCTCGCGACGATCGGGCGGAGCATCCCGGACGGCTCGGCGTTTGCCGGGTACTCGGACGAGACCCCCTTCGTGGCGTCGATGGGCATCTACGTCTTCTCGCGCGACGTGCTCCTCGACGTGCTCGCGACGGCCGACGCCACCGACTTCGGCCGCGAGATCATTCCGGCCGCCCTGGGCACGCACCGCGTCAACGCCTACCTCTACAGCGGGTTCTGGGCTGATGTCGGTACGGTGGACTCCTTCTACGACGCCAACATGCTGCTGACGCGCGATCACCCTCCGTTCCGGTTCTACGACCCGAAGAAGCCGATCTTCACGCGGCCGCGCTTCCTTCCCGCGTCGCGGTTCATCGACAGCTCCGTCAGCTACTCGATGGTCGCCGAGGGCAGCTACGTCAACCGCTGCCGCGTGGAGACGTCCATTGTCGGCATCCGGACGCGCATCGACGAGCGCGCGACGGTCAGGAGGTCGGTGCTGCTCGGCGCCGACTACTACGACGCGGACGAAGACGAAGCGGGCGACCGCTCGGTGCCGCTCGGCGTGGGCATGGACTCGACGCTCGACAGGGTCATCGTCGACAAGAACGCCCGGATCGGCCGCGGGGTGCGCCTGGTGAACGAGCGCGGCGTGCAGGAAGAGGACGGCGAGAACTACTACATCCGCAGCGGCATCATCATCGTGCCGAAGGGAGCGGTGGTCCCCGACGGGACTATCGTGTAGGCTGCGCTCAATGGCCAAGCGCGCGCAGCGCCCGCGGCGGCACGAACCACCGCAGCTGACCGGCCGCTGACGGCGGGAGCGCATCGGTTTCGATGCAGCAGGTCGCGCCCTTCTTGAAGGCCAGCGGTTCCTTCGCCCCGAGGAGCCGCGCGGCAATCTCCCCAATCGACGGCATGTGCCCCACCAGCGCGACCGACCGGTCGCTGCCGAGGCGCGCCAGCGCGGCCAGCACCGCGTCGTAGCGTCCTCCCGGGCGAAGCGCATCGACCGTCACCAGCGGCGCATGGCAGCCGACCCCGGCCGCCAGGATTTCGGCCGTCTGCGCCGCGCGGACGAGCGGGCTCGTCAGCACGCGGTCGATGCGGACGTCGAGTTCACGCAAGCCCAGCACCTGCGCGCGCAGGCGCTCGATGCCGTCGCTCGTGAGCGGCCGGTCGTCGTCATTCGGGAACTCGGGGCCCTGTTCGGCGGCCAGACCGTGGCGCACGAGGTAGAGCAGATGCGAGGCCATCAGCGATCCTCCATTGTGCGGGAAGAGGTCTGCGTCCGCCGGGCCGCCGCCGCGGGCGCGGAGCGACTCGGCAGCGGCAGGGGGCGCGGCGGCGGCAGGGTGAGCAGGGTTCGCCGCACGCCCGTGGAACGGGCGAGCAGCGGGACGAGGACCTCGCGCTCGGTGAGGAACTGGCTGTGCAGCGCGCGGATCTCGTCGTCGATGGCGGTGACGAGCGACTCGATCCCGTGGCGCCGGGGCGCCGGCGACTGCGCCTTCACGTCGCGGGCCAGTCCGCCGAGCACCTGCAGGTCATGCAGGTCGCCGAGCAGGTTCTGCATGCCCTTCAGCCGCTGCATGGACCCGGTCAACCTGAACCGTCCCAGGCGCTCGGCCACCTCGAGCGCGTAGCGGAACTTCTTCAGCGCGATTCGCACGCCATGCAGCGGGCCGGCGGCGAACACCAGCCCGGCGTCGATGACCGCCCTCTTCGAGCTCCGTGGCGCGCCGGCCCAGCCGCGCGGCCGCCCGGCGCGCGCAGGCGCGGACGGCCGCGGGGGACGAGCTTCGCGCGGCGAGCGCAACCGTGCCGGCCGCCAGGCTGTTCACGTCCACCCGGGCGACCTGCGCGCGCACCGCCCGGTCCGCCGCGGCGCGCTCCCGCACGACGTGGTCGCGGACGGCCGCCACCGCCGCCGCATGGCGCGGCGTGCGGGCCTCGATGGCCCGCAGGGTGTCCTGCGCGACGTCGAGTTCGCGGCTGCGCCCAACGAGCCGGGTCACCTCGCGCAGCCCGCGCCGAAGCGCGCGAGCCTCCCTCGCGTCGACCGGACGCGCGACGGCCGGCACCAGCTCGCGGATCCGCCGGCTGGCCACTCTCGCCTGGTGGATGCCCTCGATGTCGCCGACCAGGGCCAGCGGCCACTGGGCGAGCAGGGCGCGCACGGGCCGCCGGGCGAGAGCGCGAGGATGGGCGAGCGTCCGCATGTCTTTCCGATTGTAAGCGCAGCCGGCCTGGGGATGCAGCGCACCACGCGGCACGGCCCGGTTCAGTGACAGGTTCCGGTCCCGCCGTCCCTGAACGACTGGCCCGCGACCGGCACGAACTCCCACGCATACCCCGACGCCTGCAGATACAGTCGCAGCACGCCATGGACGCTCGCCCGCACCTCGCTGTTCGCCGCAGGCGGCCCGAAACCGTACAGCGTCGCACCGCCGGTTCCCACCGTGAACTGGCGGATGCCGCGCGCCGCGTCGGCCTTGCCGGCGGGGTCCTGGGGGGCGAACCGCTCGTACACGTGATCGTGCCCGTTGAGAATCACGTCCGCGCCGCCGTCGTACAGGAGCCGCCAAAGGTCCCGGACAGACGCCGTCGGCCCATTCTGCGACGAGCTGAAGAGCGGATAGTGGAAGTACGCGACCGTGCAGCGAACCGGGTTGGCGGCCAGGTCGGACTGCAGCCAGGCATACTGGGCCGAGCCGGGCTGCATCCCGACCATGCTGTTCAGCGCGATGACGTGCCAGGTTGCCACGTCGTAGCTGTAATAACCGAGCCCTTTCGGGCCGGCGTTTTCGCCGAAGTACGCGAAGTAGGCGGCGGAGCCAGGCGAATCGTAGTCGTGGTTGCCCGGAACGGGCCGCGTGCGCTCGAGGTGCCGCCCCCAGGCCGGCCCGTAACACTCCGTGTAGTTCGCCAGCGTCGGCCCATTGTAGACGTTGTCCCCGGTCGTGAAGACCGTCCCTCCAATCCGATCGAGCAACAGTGCCGTCGCGCTCTGGGCACCCAGCGGGCACATCGCGATATCCCCGGCCCCGACAAGGATCGGATCGTTGGCGGAGACGGGCGGATCTGGTGGTGTCGGCCCCGTGCCGGAGTCCGGTGTTCCTCCGCACCGGGCGGAAGAAAGGACGACGGCGGCCATCGCCGCCAGTGTCGCGAGCGAAGACCACCGGGCACCGATGCCCGAACTAGAGTCCAGCAGACCCGCCAATTGCCACTCCCCGACAACCTGTGCTAGGTTTTGGCCACCGATCGCGCCGCACTGTCGAGCGCTGGCGAGCCACTCGTCCCGCTAGAGGGTAACCGATCCTCGATGCAGATGGGAGTCCGGAATGCCTGTTCCCACCAAAGCCGCAGGAGACACACTCATCCTGTCGCCCAGTGGGCCTCTGATTGCCGGCGGGCCAGCCGAAGAGTTCGAATCCAGCATCCAGGCCATCTACAAGTCCGGGTACCGCCACCTCGTCGCCGATCTCCGGGACGTCACCAAGGTGGACAGCGCGGGCATCCGGGCCCTGGTCCGGGGACTGACGTCCTCGCAGCGCCTCGAGGGCAGCTTCAAGCTGGTGGCGCCGACTCCCGACGTGACCGCGATGCTTCACGTCGCCCAGCTCGATTCTGTCTTCACGATTCACGACCGCCTCGACCTGGCCGTGACGAAGCGGCGGAACTGGCGCGGCACCGCCCCGTTCGCTGCCGGCGCCCTGGTGCTCGTCGTGCTGGCGTTTGCCGGCGCGTGGCTCCTGCCAGCCCTCTCGGGGCCGGGTCAGCAGCTGCCCGGAGTGCCAACGGCTACGGAAGCCGAGCGCTTTGAATGGTGGCAGCCGTTCGTCGAGCTGGCGAAGCTCGTTCTCGCCACGGCCATCGGCGTGATTGTCACCGCCGTGCATCGCCGGTATCGGCGGGAGCGGCCGCAGACGCAGGCGATGGAGCAGGCACAGGTGCTGCTCTGCGTCTCGGGCGCGCTGATGATGATCATCATCGGCGGGAGTATCGCGCGGGCGTTCGGCATCGCCGGCGCGGCGAGCATCATCCGGTTCCGGACGCCGGTCGAGGACCCCAAGGACATCACGATCCTGTTCCTGCTGATGGGGCTGGGGATGTCGGCAGGTGTCGGCCTGTTCGGCGTCGCCGGCCTCGGCACCCTCTTCCTGTGCCTCTGCCTCGTGCTGCTGAACCGCCTCGGCGCCAAGCGCCCGCGCGCGATGATGGCGGAGGTGGAGGCCGACGGCCGCGAGTACCCGACGGCCCACGTCCAGGGCGTCTTCGCCCGGAACCACGTGATCTTCGAACCGCGCGAGGTGTCCCAGGGCAAGACGTTGTCGGTGCGGTACTACACGCTGCTCGACCCCGATCAGTCGCTCGAAAGCCTCAGCGAGCAGTTGATGGCGGGCGGAAAAGCGGACGTCAAGTCGGTGTCGTGGGAGCTGCCCCGGAAGAGCGAGTAGGTCCCGGGCCGTTCCGGTCGCGGTGGAGGGCCACGTCATGAGGGCCTCGTTCTCGATCGCCGGCGTCCTCGCGGCCGCGCTGCTCGGTGCAGCCCACGCGGCGGCACAAACCGATCCCGCGGCGGCGACCTCGGGCGCTTCTTCTCCTCCCCTCTCCTGGACGAGCCTCGAGGGTGCGCTGCTCACGCCGACTGGCGTTTCCCCCCCACCCGACGCCGCGAAGAAGAACGGGTTCGTCTGGGACAATCGCCCTGGCCTCCGCTACGGCGACTGGTTCCAGCTCGACGTGCGCGCCTTGCTCGAGGGGCAGGTCAGGTCCGTCGATCCCGACCTGGCCGGCGAAGGCACGGTCTTCGAGTGGAGCCGGCGGCGGATCGGGATCCAGGGGAGCGTCACCAGGTACGTCCAGTACGAAGTCGACTACGGGTTCGACAAGGCCAACGAGGACAGCGCGGAATGGCGTGATGTGTTCGTCAACGTCCGGCCGGCCACGTCCGCGCAGGTCCAGGGCGGGAAGTTCAAGATCCCGTTTGGGTACGAGCGGCTGACGGGACCGCGAAATCTCGACTTCGTCTTCCGCTCGCGCGTCAGCGACGCACTCACGCCGGGGCGCTCGATCGGCGCAATGGCCCACGGACGGGCCTTCAACCGCGTCCTCCGCTACGCGGTGGGCGTCTTCGAGGACGGCGGCGACCAGCCGCCGGCATTCGAGCCGGTTGATCCGCTCCCCGACGAGCAGCCGTCGGAGGAGGGCCGGACGTGGGCGGCCAGGGCCACCCTCGCGCCCCTGCGCCTCACCTCGCTGCCCGGCAAGTACAACAACCTCGAGGTCGGCGGGGCCTATACGCGCGGAACGATTCCGGAAGGCCGCAATCACTTGCAGGGCGAGACGGTGTTCGGCGGCGAGTTCTTCGATCGCCAATACTACACGAAGGGGCCGCGGACCCGCTTCGGCCTGGAGGCCAGCTGGGCGGTCGGCCCGGCCTCGATCGCCGCCGAGTACATCGTGTCCCGCGAGGCGCGCGAGGGGCAGGGAGTCGGCAACGAGGGGCAGATCGACAACGACCTCCCCGAGATCGAGGGACGAGGCTGGTACGTCGCGGGGACCTGGGTCGTGACCGGCGAGAACCGTGACGGCGGGGTCAGTCCGAAGCGCCCCCTGCTGCAGGGCGGGTTCGGCGCCGTTGAAATCACAGCCCGCTACGAACAACTGCGCTTCGCGAGCGCGGGCCCGCCGGACGAGCCGCCGTCGAGGAGCCCGCGCGCGGCGAACGTCGCGCCCAATGGCGACCGCGCCTGGACCGTGGGCGTGAACTGGTACGTGAACCGCTGGGTGAAGGTCCGCTTCAACCTGATCAACGAGACGCTGGATGACGCCGAACTGGGCCCGGCGCCGGGCTCGTCGTCGCTCCGGACGATGGTGGCGCAGCTCGGCATCGGGTTCTGAGGGCGCCGAGAGGCGAGGTGTGCCATGGTGAGCCGACGCGTGCTGGCCGGTGCGACGCTTGTGGCCGCGCTCTGCGCGGACGCGAGGCCGGCGGCCGCCCAGACCGCCGACGATCTTTTCAACGACCAGGCCCTGCAGCGTATCGACCTGTGGGTCAACACGCGGGACTGGTACCTCCTGCGCGCCTCTCCCGAGTCGGGCGAGCGCTATCCGGCGAACCTCAAGTGGGCCGGCCAGACCGTGACCAACGTCGCTCTTCGCGTCAGGGGCACCGGGTCGCTGTCGGCCGCGAAGCCCGCGCTGCGCGTGGAGTTCGACACCTACGCCACCGGACGCACGTTCCTCGGGCTCAAGACGATTTCGCTCCGCAACAGCTACCAGGATCCGTCAGGGTTGAGGGAGCTGCTGACGATGAAGACGTACCGGTCGATGGGTCTGCCGGCGTCGCGCATGGCGCCGGTCGCGCTGTACGTCAACAGCACCTACTTCGGGTACTACATCGTCACGGAGGAAGTCGACGAGCCCTTCCTCGCCAGTGCGTACGGCGAGAACACGGGCCACCTCTTCGAGTATCGGTGGCACTCCTACTACTACATGGAATACCTCGGCTCCGACCTCGGCGCGTACGCGACGATCTACGACCCGCGAACGCGAGAGACCGAGTCCCAGGGGTCGCTGTACCTGCCGGTCGAGGCGATGATCCGGGCCATCAATCAGGCGTCCGATGCCGACTTCGTGCCGGCGGTGTCGGCATACCTGGACTTCACCGCATTCATGAGGCTCGTGGCCGCACAGGCGGCCATCGCGGAGAGCGACGGGTTGCTCGGGAACTGGGGCGTGAACAACCACTACCTCTACCGCATGAATGCGCGCAGCCTCCACCAGTTCATTCCGTGGGACGCCTCGAGCTCCATCCGCGCCCTCGACTACCCGCTCCACGCCGGCCACGACGAGAACGTGCTGATGCGGCGGGCCATGGTCGTGCCGTCGTTGAAGCAGGTCTACTACGACGCGCTGCTCGAGGCCGCGGACCTCTTCGACAGCCCGGACGCGGCGGCCGCGGAGCCCTCGCCCGGCTGGCTCGAGCGCGAGACGACGCGCCTGCTGGATCTTGTCCGGCCCGCCATGTACGCGGACCAGGTCAAGCCGTACACCAACGACGAGTTCGAGGCCGGGGCGGCGGAGGTCGTGACGTTCGCGCAGCTCCGCGGCGAAGTCGTGCGCTGGGAGGCCCGGCGCTTCAAGACCGGCGGGAGGCCCGTGTACTAGATTTCTCATGCATCTCGCCGCCATCGACATCGGCACCAACTCGCTCCACATGATTCTCGTCCGCGTCGCGGCGGACGGCGCCTTCGAGGTGGTCGGCCGCGAGAAGGACATGGTGCGGCTGGGCGCCGGGGGGCTCGAGGGCCGCCCGCTCGGCGAGGGCGCGATGACGGCCGCGCTGCAGACGCTGACGCGCTTCAAGCGCCTGGCCGACTCGCGCCAGGTCGACGACATCGTCGCCGTGGCCACCAGCGCCGTCCGGGAGGCGCCGAACGGCGGCGATTTCCTGGCGATGGTGGCGCGGGAGACGGGCGTCCAGGCCCGCGTCATCACCGGGGTCGAGGAGGCCACGCTCATCCACCGCGCGGCGGTGCACGGCATCGACGTGGGAGCCGACGCGGCGGTGGTCATCGACATCGGCGGCGGCAGCACCGAGATCACGCTCGGTACCGCGGCCGGGGTGCAGCAGGCGAAGAGCTTCAAACTCGGTGTCATCCGCCTCGGCGAGCGCTTCGTGAAAAGCGATCCGCTCGCGCGCGGTGACGAACGCCGCATGGCGCGCCACGTGCGCCACGAGCTCGGGGACGACGTCCGCAAGCTCGCCCGGGCCGGCTACACGCGCGTCATCGGCACCTCCGGCACCGTGCTCGCCCTGGGGACGCTGGCGCTGCAGGTGCCGGGCGACGTCACGATTCACCACCGGCGCGTCAGCGCCACGGCCATCGGCGGCATCCGGCGGCGGCTCGCCTCGCTGAGCCTCGGGGACCGCCTCAGGCTGCCCGGCCTCGACGCCAGGCGCGCCGACCTGATCGTGCCGGGCGCCGTCCTCCTCGACACGATCCTCCGCCAGCTCGGCGCGGACGAGATCACGCTGTGCGAGCTCTCGCTGCGGGAGGGCGTGGTCCTCGAGTACATCCGCCGCAACCGCGTGCACATCGAGCGCGTCGAGCGCTACCCGGATGTCCGCCGCCTCAGCGTCATCGAGCTGGCCTCGCGCTGCAACCACGCCGCCGACCACGCCCAGCAGGTCGCACGCCTGGCGCTGGCGATCTTCGACCAGACGCGGCAGGTTCACGGCCTCGACGACCGGGCCCGCGAGTGGCTCGACTTCGCCGCCATCCTGCACGACGCGGGCGAGCACATCAGCTACGAGCGGCATCACCGGCATTCGTACTACCTGATCAGGAACGGCGATCTCCGCGGGTTCGAACCGGAAGAGGTCGAGATGATGGCGCTCGTCGCGCGGTACCATCGCCGGGGCGCGCCGAGGAAGGCCCACGAGGGGTTCGCGGACCTGCCGCGCCCCGAGCGCCGGGTCGTGCGCTGGCTGTCGGCGATGCTGCGCGTGGCCGAAAGCCTCGATCGGAGCCGGGCGCAACTGGTCGATCGCGTCTCGCTGCGCCGCCGGGGCCGCCACTGGACGCTGCGCGTCGCGGGCCGCGGCGACATCGCGCTCGAGCGCTGGGCCGCGCAGCGCAACCTGGGCCCGCTCGAGGAGGAGCTCGGCGGCGCCGTCACCCTGACCGCGACGCGCCGGTCGGGGTAGGCGGCCCTCACGGTATACTGGGCCGTGGCGATCGGCACCCGCGGGTCCGCCTCCGCGCGTCCAGCGTCAGGCGCCCTGGTGCCCGCCCGCAGGAGCGACCCGTGATCCCGTCCGGCATCGGCAGCCGCGCCGCTGTGGCGCTCGTCATCGTGGCCGCGCTGGGGGCCTGTCTGCAGGCCTCCGGAGCGGCGGACCCGCCCGCCTTCGACGGGGGCCGCGCGCTGGAGCACCTCCGCGCCGTCGTCGCGTTCGGCCCCAGGCCACCGGGGTCGGCGGCCGCGGAGGAGACGCGCCGGTACATCAAGGCGCAGATGGCCGCGATCGGGGTGGCGCTCACCGAGCAGGCGTTCACGGCGAAAACGCCCATCGGCCCGGTGAACATGGTGAACGTGCGCGCGACGATTCCCGGCGCACGCCCGGAACGCATCATTCTGGCCGGCCACTACGACACCAAGCTCTTCAGGCAGTTCCGCTTCGTCGGCGCCAACGACGCCGGATCCAGCACGGCGTTCCTGATCGAGATGGCGCGGGTGCTGAAAGCCCGCAAGAACCCGTGGACGATCGAACTGCTGTTCATCGACGGCGAAGAGGCGTTCATCGACTGGTATCTCGGCGACGACAACAGGTATGGCAGCCGGCACTACGTGCAGGAGGCGACGCGCACGGGGGATCTCGCCCGCATCAAGGCGATGATCCTGGTGGACATGATCGGCGACCGCGACCTCGTCCTCAAGCGTGAGTCCACGTCAACCGCGTGGCTCACCGACATGATCTGGTCGACGGCGAAGGCGCTCGGCTACGGCTCGTCGTTCGTGGCGGAGTCGTTCGCCGTCGAGGACGACCACGTCCCGTTCCTCCATGCCGGTGTGCCAGCTGTCGACATCATCGATCTCGACTATGCGCCGTGGCACACCGCCGACGACACCCTCGACAAGGTGAGCGCGCGCAGCATGGAAGTGGTGGGTCGCGTCCTGACGGCCGCGCTGCCGAAGATCGAGAGCCGCCTACTGGGGCCGGGCCGGTGACCGTCCCGCCCGCTGGCGGGCGGCCGCCCAGGCCGCCAGGATCCCCGCGGCGCCGACGGCGCCGCCCGACAGGGTGGCGCGCCGCGCGGCCCTGGCGACGCCAGGGTCCATGACCTCGCGGATGGTCACCGCCGGGCCCCGGCCCTGCTGGTGCAGGGCCTGGCGCGTGAGGTAATCGCGGCCCGCCTGGATCACCGCGGCGTCGAACACCACGTTCCAGACAACCGCCGCGCACGCCGCCCACGCCAGAAACGCCGCCCGGCGCACGCGGCGCCAGGGCCACCCGCTCCGGACAGCGAGATCAGGACCGGCCATAGCGGACGATGAGCACCGTCATGTCGTCGCTCTGCATCGCGCCGGCCGCGAAGGTCCGCGCCGACGCGAGGAGGGCCTCGCGCATCGCCGCCGGCGCCGCGCCGCGGTTGGCCTCCAGGCAGGCAATCAGCCGGTCGTCCCCGTACTCCTCGCCGGCGGGGTCTTGCGCCTCCGAGATCCCGTCGCTGAAGATGACGAGGGTGTCGCCCGGCGCCAGCCTCAGCGTTTCCTGGTCGTAGGCGGCAAAGTCGAACATGCCGAGGATCATGCCGCCCGTCTCGAGGCGCGAGCTGCCGCCGCGGCTCAGCAGCACCGGTGCGTTGTGCCCGCCGTTGCAGTACACGAGCGTGCCGTCGGCCGCCAGCACGCCGAAGAACATCGTGACGAACTTCGACTCGATGTTCCGCTTCTTCAGCCCCCGGTTGATCTTGGAGATCGTGGTGGCCGGGCCGCCCACGCTCGCCGCTTCGACGGTGAACATGCCCTGCACGGCCGCCGTGAGCAGCGCGGCCGGAGCCCCCTTCCCGGACACGTCGCCGAGCGCCACGCCGACGTTGCCGTCCTCGAGTTCGAGGTAGTCGAAGAAGTCCCCGCCGATGGCGCGGCACGGCACGGTCGCACCGGCCACGTCCCAGTAGGTGCCCTCGTGCTCGCCGGGCGGCATCAGGGCCTGCTGGATCTCCGCCGCAATCCGCAGCTCCTGCTCGAGGCGGGCCTTCTCGCTCGCCTCGCGATAGAGCCGCGCGTTCTCGATGGCGACCGCCGCCTCGCCCGCCAGCGCCTCGAGCGCCCCGCGCGTGGCCGGCGACTTGAGCACCCCGCTCTCCCGGCTGTCGAGGTAGAGCACGCCGATGCGCCGCTGGCCGAGATCGGCCTCGGCCTGCTCGACGTACCTCACCAGCACGAGCGGCACGCACAGGACGTGCCGGATGCCGAGGAAGATCGTCGCCGAGTGGGCCTGGGCCTGCATCGCATCCGTGAAATCGAGGATGCGCGCCTCTCCGGTCGCGAAGACCTCGTCGGGGATCTTGCGGGACGTCTCGAACGTGCGGCCCGGGAGCGTGATGCGCCCGCGCCCCCGTCCCATCTTGAAGTCGAGGGTGCTGTCCGCACCGGCCAGCATGATGAATCCCCGCTCCGCCCCGGTCACCTCGATGGCCGAGTCGATCACCATCGTCAACACGTCGTCGAGCACGCGGCCGGATCCCAGGGCCCGCAGGCCCTCGAGCAGCGTCGAGATCTGGCGGAAGTCGCCCGACACCGGCACCGGCCGGGTATCGGAACTGGCGCCGCCGGCGACGAACACGATCTCGCACTCGGAACTCTGGCCGAGGCGGATCTGGTCCTTGTGGCTGAGCACGTGCTCGGTCACCTGCTTGCCGTTCACGAAGGTCCCGAACCTCGAGCCCTTGTCACGCAGGACGAAGCCCCGGGCCTCGGCCGTGATGTCGGCGTGGTCCCGGGACACGTCCGTGCCCTCGAGGCGCACGGTGCATTCGCTCCGCCGTCCGAGCGTGGTGACGTTGCGGTCCAGGTCGATCCTGTCGGTCTTGCCGTCCGGGCGGGTAATCACGAGCCGCGGAGTGTTCATGCGCGCCTTCGCCTCACTATGCGCCAGGCCAGAACGATGGCCGCAAGCGCCGCAACGGTGTACGACACGGAAGCCGGCAACTGGCCGGAGGCCGCCCTCGCCATGAACAGCCCGCCCGCCACCAGCACGAGAAGCGCGGTGAAGGCCAGCCACGCGGGATGCCCGCCCGCGCGGCGGCCTGGCGCCTGGCGCGCGGAAGGCGGGGCCGACGTGGACTGGCCGCACCGGAAACAAACGATGGCCTTATCCGAGATCTCGGTACCGCAATGTTGGCAAGTCACGCCCTGTGCCCCGAATGCCCGATTATATACTTGCGCACATGATCCCCGTGCGGGATGTCATCCCGTCGCGAACCGCCCCCGCCGTGACGCTGGCCCTGCTGGCCGCCATGGGCGCCGCCTGCGCCTGGCCGGCGGTGAGGGAGTGGTGGCTTCCGTGGACCGCCCATGCCGTGGTGGTGTGGCTCACCGGCGGCACCCTCGAAGACCGCTTCGGGCACGCCCGCTTCGCGGCGTTCGAAGCCGCCTGTGCCGCCGCCGCGCTCGGGGCGCCTCGTGCCGCCGGCCACGAGGCGAACCTGCTCTGGGCCGTCTGCGGGACCGTGTCCGGCATGATCGCGGCGTACCTGATGATGTTCCCGCGATCGCGCATACTCACGATCGTGCCGGCCGGCATCGGCCTCGAGGTGGCCGACGTGCCGGCCTGGGCGGTCTTCGGACTCTGGGCCGTTCTGCAGGCGGCCGGCGCGTGGTCCGCGGTGACCTGGTCGGCGCCGGCCGACCCGGTCGGGATGGCGATCAGCGCGGCGGCGGGCGCATCGGCCGGCGCGCTCAGCGGCGCCGTGCTGCGGCGGCCCGAGCGGATGCGCGTGGACTGGTGGGACCCCCCGGTTCGCCGACGCTGAAACGTCGACCTCCATCCCGGACCTTTCGGGCCTTTCCCTCTCGCCTCCCGCCTCGCCCTACCCGAGTCCCGAGTCCCGAATCCCGAATCCCGGCCTTCAGATGAACTCCCGCCAGGTGAAGAACAGCGCCGCCCCCCAGCCCTGGAGGAGCGCGAAGGCCGTCAGCCATGCGGCACGGTGCCGCGCGGGGATCAGCGCGGCCAGCCAGAAGAACGCGGGGAACATCGCGGCGGTGACGCGCCCGATCGAGAGCAGACCGCCGCTGGTGAGCGGCGGGATCAGGTTGATGGCGAGGAACGCGCCGTAGGCCACCCCGAACCGCCTCGTGACCGGCCAGATGGCCGCGAGCGCGCCGAGGACCGCCAGGAAGTTCACCGCATCGATTGGCTGCGACCGCGTGTACCCGTAGAGCCCGCCTCGCCCCAGTTCCTGGAACGGCCCCTGAGACACCCACGTGCCGAAGGTGCGACCCCAGGCCGCGTGGGCCTCCAGCCAGGCGAACGGGCGCCCCGTCATCGAGTAGATGAACGCGGAGAACACCAGCACGCCGAGCACGGCTGCCGACGCCGCGGCCATCGCCGGCAGCGACGCGCGGAGCGCGCCGGCCAGGCGTGAGCCGCGGCCGCTCCGGCCGCCGAGCCAGGCCGCCGAGGCCGCCGGCCAGAGCGCCGCCAGCGCGATCGGCACCGCAAGCAGGAAGCCATTGGGCCGTGCGAACCCGCACAGGAGGGCGAACGCCGCCGTGCGGAGGTACTCGCCACGCCCGACGTGGTAGAGCGCGCCTGCCGCGCACAAGAGGAAGATCGACTCCGTGTAGACCGCGCTGTAGAAGACGGCGAAGGGGTACGCCGCGAGCAGGGCGACGGCCCACACCGCGCGGTCGGCATCGCCCAGCGCGGACCTCGCGAGACGGTACACGTAGACGAAGGCCCAGAGGCACGCGGCGAGGACGAGGACCTGGCCGGCCCACAGCGGGTGCCCTCCGATCAGACGCCCGCCGAATCGCATCAGCATCGGCAGCGCTGGCATGAAGGCGATGTTCTGCTGGCCCGTGGCCTCGGGGTCCCACTTGTATCCGTCCGCTGCGATCCCGAGGTACCAGCCCGCATCGTAGCGGGCCGGCAGGTCCAGGAACTCGTTCTTGTACAGCCGGAAGGGCGCGCCGCCATCGCGGTAGCCGAATGTCCCGACGGCCAGAAACCCGACCAGCAGCACCGCCAGCCGTGAGACCGCCCACAACGGCGCCACCGCACGCACCCCGTCAGCGGCCCAGCAGCGAGCGATGGAACGCCAGGCCCGGAGATGGATGGGGTGATCGCGCCTGATGGCGTGCCGCACCAGCAGGATGACGGCCGCCACCACGAGGATCCGGGAACCCGAGGTGACCGACATGCGGCTGCCGAGCACGTGGAGGCGGAACCCGCCGAACCCCGCGACAAGCAGGGCCAGCCCCGCGACGGCCACACCGAGCGCGTCGGCGGCTCTGGCCCAGGCGGGCAGCGCGCCTCGCGGCGCGTCGGACGGCGGCGGAAGGGAGCCCATGGGGTGTGAACCGCCGGGGAGTATAACATCAGGGCCCGAGGCGCACGCGGCGGCGGCTTTCCGATACGATGGAGGAATACGGCACCTTGCTGACAGGACTTCGCATGAACAACCGCCTCCTTGCCTTCTGCGCTGCCGGCCTCCTCGCCGCCGCGCCCGCCGCAGGGCAGCCTGCGCCGGCGATGCCGCCGGCGCAGGGTCCGCACCATCGCCTCGACGTCCGCCTCGACCCGGCCGGCCATCGACTGGCCGTGACCGACGAGGTGACCTGGCCCGGCGGATCGTCGTCAGGCCCGCGCACCTTCGTGCTCAACGCCGCGCTGACGATCACCCGCGCCGAGCCGCCGGTCACGGAGGTGCCCGCCGCTGATGCGCTGCGCGAGCTGGGTCTCGAGGGCTCGTCGCGCGTCCCGCTGAAGGCCTATCGCGTCACGTCGCCGGACAAGGTGCGATCGCTGACGCTCGCCTACGAGGGCGTCGTCAACGTGCCGTTGTCGGACCCGAGGGAGGAGTACACGCGCGGCTTCCGCGACACGACCGGGCTCATCGGCCCGGAGGGCGTCTACCTGGCGGGCTCGACCGTGTGGCATCCCAGGTTCGGCCCCGAGCTGGTCACCTTCGACGTGGCCGCGTCCGCGCCGGGCACCTGGCATGTCGTCAGCCAGGGCAACGGAACTTCGCGGGACGCGGACGGCAAGGCTCGCTGGAGCTCCGGCGGGCCGATGGACGAGATCTACGTCGTCGGCGGCCCGCTTCACCAGTTCAAGGACAGCGCCGGGGCGATCGAGACGCTCGTCTATCTGCACGAGCCGGATGCCTCCCTCGCCGGGAAGTACCTCGCGGCGACGGCTCAGTACGTCGAGATGTACCGGAGCCTGATCGGCCCGTACCCCTATGGCAAGTTCGCGCTTGTCGAGAACTTCTGGGAGACCGGCTACGGGATGCCGACCTTCACGCTGCTCGGACCGCAGGTCATCCGGTTCCCCTTCATCATCAACTCGTCGTACCCCCACGAGATCCTGCACACCTGGTGGGGCAACTCCGTGTTCGTGGACTACGCCACCGGGAACTGGTGCGAAGGGCTGACGGCGTACCTCGCCGATCACCTGATCCAGGAGCAGCGCGGGGCCGCCGCCGAGTACCGGCGCTCGGCGCTCCAGAAGTACCGCGACTACGTGCGCACGGGCCGCGACTTCCCGCTCGCCGAGTTCCGCGAACGCTTCAGCGCGGCCACCGAAGCGGTCGGCTACGGCAAGGCCTTGATGGGCTATCACGCCCTTCGCCTTCACATCGGCGACGAGGCGTTCCGCGCCACCTTCGCCAGGTTCTACCGCGAGTTCAAGGGAAGACGGGCGTCGTTCCGCGACATCCAGGGCGTGGCGGAGGCGGTCAGCGGCAAGCCGCTCGGATGGCTGTTCGATGACCTGATCACCCGTTCGGGCGCGCCGGTGATCGACGTGAAGGCCGGGCCTGACAGCGTCCGGCAGGAGGGCGCGCGCTTCGTGGTCGACGGCGTGCTTCGCCAGTCCCAGCCGGGCGCGCCCTTCGTGGCCGACATCCCCATCGTCGTCCAGACCGAACGCGGCGCCACGGCCGCGACGGTGCGCCTCGACAAGGCCGGCCAGCCCTTCACGATCGCGACCGAGAGCCGGCCACTCGCGCTCACGGTCGATCCCTACTTCGACGTCTTCCGCCGACTCGACCCGCGCGAAACGCCGCCGTCGATCGGCCAGATCTTCGGCGAGCCGTCCGTTCTCGCCGTGCTGCCCGCCGAGGCCGGCGAGGCTGCGCTCGCCGCGTACCGGGGATTGCTGGCGGGGTGGCAGAGCGACGCCCACCGGATCACGGTGGTGCTCGACACGGAACTGAAAGCCCTCCCGGCCGACCGCGCCGCGTGGATCCTCGGGCGCACGAACCGCCTGGCGGCCGCGCTCTTCGGCGGGCGCCCCGGGCTGCGCGTGGACGGCGCCGGCGTCGAGGTCGACGGGGAGACGATGCCGGAGGCGGGCCACACGCTGGTCGCCACGTTCCGGCACCCGGCCAACGTCGAGAAAGCCATCGGCTGGATCGTCGCCGATCCTGCGGCGGCGCTGCCCGGGCTGGGGCGCAAACTCCCCCACTACGGCAAGTACTCCTATCTGGGATTCCAGGGCGAGGAGCCCGCCAACATCATCAAGGGCCAGTGGCAGCAGTCCGACTCGCCGCTGAGCATAGATCTGCGGCCCGAACGCCGGCGCGACGCCAAGCCGGCGCCGCTGCCCGGCGACGCGCGGAAAGCGCTTGCCGAACTCCCGCCCGTGTTCTCGCAGCAGGCGTTGCGCGACCACGTGGCGTGGCTCGCGGCACCCGATCTGAAGGGGCGCGGTCTCGGGAGCCCGGGCCTCGACAAGGCGGCGCAGTACGTGGCCGACCGCTTCAAGGCGTACGGCCTGATGCCGGGCGGCGACAGCGGCACCTACTTCCAGCGATTCACGGTCCCCAGGGGCCCGGCCGGCGGGCCCGTCGAGGCCGCGAACGTGATTGGCATCCTGCCCGGCGCGAACGACGCGATGCGGGACCAGAGCGCGATCCTCGGAGCCCACGTCGATCACCTGGGCACCGGGTGGCCCGACGTGCATGCGGGCGACGAAGGCAAGGTGCACCCGGGCGCCGACGACAACGCGAGCGGCGTGGCGGTCATGCTCGAGCTGGCGCGCGTCCTCGCGGCCGGCGGGCGGCCGCCGCGCACGGTGCTGTTCATCGCCTTCACCGGCGAGGAGGCCGGGCGCCTCGGATCGAGGTACTACGCCGCGCACCCGGTGCGCCCGCTCGCCAAGGTCGAAGGCATGATCAATCTCGACACCGTTGGCCGCCTCGGGACGCAGAAGATCACCGTCCTCGGGACCGGCACGGCGACGGAGTGGCCACACATCTTCCGCGGAGCCTCCTTCGTCACCGGCATCGAGAGCCGCAGCGTGCCCGAGTCGATCGAGTCGTCCGACCAGGTGAGCTTCACCGAGCACGGCGTGCCGGCCGTCCAGATCTTCACCGCGGCGCACGCCGACTACCACCGCCCGTCCGATACGGCAGACAGGCTCGACGCGGCCGGCCTCGCCAAGGTCGCGGCCTTCGTGAAGGAGGGCATCGTGTACCTGGCCGAGCGGCCGGAGCCGCTGACGAACACCATCAGGCCTGCCGCGCCGAAGCCGCAGGCGGAGGCGGGGCCGCCTTCGCCACCGGCTCCGGGTGCTGCACCAGCTGCGTTGGCGGCTACGGCGAGCCGGCGCGTGTCGCTCGGCACCGTCCCGGACTTCGCGTTCCCGGGCCCCGGCGTGAGAGTCACGGGCCTCGTCCCGGACTCCCCGGCGGCGAGGGCGGGCATCCAGGAAGGCGACATCATCATGCGCATCAACGATGCGGCGGTCGGGAACCTGCAGGAGTTCTCGAACCTGCTCCGCGCGCTCACGCCCGGCCAGCGCGTCGCGGTGGTGCTGCGCCGGGGCGCCGCAGACGTCAAGGTGGACGTGACGCTGGCCGAGCGCTGAGCCGGCTCCCCGTCCGGCAGTACAATGGAAGGTTGGAGGACCCGGAATGACTCGATCGACGTGCGTTGCGTTCCTTGTCGCGCTGGCCGTCGCCTTCCCGTCGACGGCGCTGGCGCAGGATTCGTCCTGGAGGCTCAAGATCGGCGACCCCGCCCGGCGCGACCGCGAAACGGCCATCGTCCTCGACGGCATCGCGGACACGCTGGCCGGCACGACCCTGACCACGGGCACGCTGGCGGCCAGGCTCGATGACGTGCGGGTGCTGTTTGTCGGAGAGAGCCACACCGACATCGCGTTCCACCGGGTCCAGCTGCAGGTCATCCGCGAACTGCACAAGCGCGGGCGGGAGGTGCTCATCGGGCTCGAGATGTACCCCTACACCGAGCAGGCCTCGCTCGATCTGTGGAACAGCGGGTCGGCCGGCGAGGCCGAGTTCGTGTCGCAGTCCCGCTGGTACAAGAACTGGGGCTATCACTGGCACTACTACCGCGACATCTTCCTGTTCGCGCGCCAGAACGGCTTGAAGATGTACGGCGTGAACACGCCGCGGGAGGTGGTGTCGGCGGTCCGGAAGAAGGGCCTCCAGAACCTGACGCCGGAGGAAGCGTCGCGCATCCCGCCGAAGATCGACACGAGCAACGAGGACCACAAGACGCTCTTCCGCGCGTTCTTCGCCGGCGAAGAGAGCATGATGCACACGATGAGCGGCCAGATGTTCGACAACATGTTCGCCGCGCAGTGCACCTGGGACGCGTCGATGGGCTACAACGCCGTCCAGAACCTGAAGAAGTTCGGCGGCCCGAAGGCGATCATGGTCGTGCTCATCGGGTCAGGTCACGTGGCGTACAACCTCGGCGTCCAGCGCCAGGCCGCGCTGTGGTTCGACGGCAAGATGGCGTCGATCGTCCCCGTCCCGGTGGCCGACGCGAAGGGGAAGCCGAAGGGACCCGTCCAGGCGTCGTACGCCGACTACCTGTGGGGCCTGCCTCCCGAAAACGACCCGCTCTACCCGTCGCTCGGCCTCTCGACCCGCGACGGCAGCGGCGCGTTCCCCCTCGAGGTCATCGATGTCCCGAAGGATACGGTGGCCGGCCTTGCGGGATTCCAGGTGGGCGACGTGCTGCAGTCGATGGACGGCACGCCGCTGAAGGATCGCGAAACACTCAACCGCCTGCTGTCGGAGAAACGTTGGGCCGACGACGCGGTGTTCACCGTGTCGCGCGGGGGCACCACCGCGACGGTGACCGCCGTGTTCCGGCGCCAGGCCCAGCAGGCCAAGTAGATCGTAATGTCGGACCTCGCTGCCACGCCGCTTCCGCCGCTTCCAGCCCGCCTGCCCGTCATCCCCCTGCGCGGCACGGTGGTTTTTCCGCTCACCCTCCAGCCGCTGGCCGTGAACCGGCCGGTGTCGGTCGACTCGGTGAACCGGGCGCTCGGCGCCGACCGCCTCGTGCTCCTCGTCCAGCAGTCCGGCGAAGTGGACGACCCCGGCCCGGACGCCATCCGCGGGATGGGCACCGTCGCCGTGATCCGCCAGATGGCGAAGGGACCGGCAGCGATCCAGATCGTCGTCGAGGGCCTGGTCCGCGCGCGGATCACCGCCGTGGCGCGGTCGGGCAGCGTGCTGGACGCGGCGGCCGAGGTGTTTCCCGACGATGACACGCCCGAGCTGGAGGTGGAAGCGTACATTCAGCGCCTGCGCGACCTGAGCGAGCGGGCCTTGTCGTTCACGAGCGGCCTGCCGCAGGACCTCAAGGCGCTCGTGGCCGGCATCGATCAGCCGTTGCGGCTCTGCTACGTCATCGCGAGCATGCTCGACATGAAGGGCGAGGACAAGCAGCAGCTGCTCGAGGAAGAGCGGCTGGTGAGGAAGCTGCAGGCCGTCGCCAAGGCGCTGTCGCGTGAAGTGACGCTCCTCGAGCTCAAGGGCAAGATCGAGTCCGAGGCCCAGCAGGAGATGAGCGAGGCGCAGCGGGAATACTACCTGCGCCAGCAGCTGAAAGCGATCCGCGAGGAGCTTGGAGACACCGAGGGCGCCGATTCGCGCGAGATGGCCGAGCGCATCGCCCAGGCGCACCTCCCCGAGCACGTCCGCAAGGTCGCGGACCGGGAGGCGAGGCGCCTGGAGCGGACCACGCCCGCCTCGCCCGAGCACCAGATGATCCGCACCTACCTCGACTGGCTGCTCGAGGTGCCGTGGTCGGCCGCGACCGACGACCGGCTCGATCTCGTCGAGGCGCGCCGCGTGCTCGACGAGGACCACTACGACCTCGACCGCGTGAAGGACCGGATCGTCGAGTACCTGGCGGTGCGGAAGCTCAAGGGCGACATGAAGGGGCCGATTCTGTGCTTCGTCGGCCCGCCCGGCGTCGGCAAGACCTCGCTCGGCCAGTCGATCGCACGCTCGATGAACCGCAAGTTCGTGCGAATTGCCCTGGGCGGGGTGCGCGACGAGGCGGAGATCCGCGGGCACCGGCGCACCTACATCGGCGCGATCCCCGGGCGCATCGTCCAGGCGCTGAAGCAGGCCGGCGCCGCGAACCCGGTGCTGATGCTCGACGAAATCGACAAGGTCAGCGCCGGCTACCAGGGCGACCCGGCAGCCGCGCTGCTCGAAGTGCTCGATCCGGCGCAGAACCACAGCTTCCGGGATCACTACCTCGAGGCGCCGGTCGATCTGTCGCGCATCCTGTTCATCGCCAACGCGAACCAGCTCGGCACGGTGCACCGCGCGCTGCTCGACCGCATGGAGATCATCGAGCTGGCGGGTACACCGATCTCGAGAAGCAGCAGATCGCGCGCCGGTTCCTCATCCCGCGCCAGATGGCCGAGCACGGCCTCCCGGCGGGCGCCGTCGACATCACGGCCGGCGCGCTCACCCGCCTGATCGCGGAGTACACACGGGAAGCCGGGGTCAGGAACCTCGAGCGCCAGCTCGGCACCATCGCGCGAAAAGTCGCGGCCCGCGTGGCGACCACGGTGGCGGACGCCTCGGCCCTCGCCCCGGATCAGGTGGTGGCGACCGTCGACGACGGCGACCTGCAAACGTACCTCGGCCCGCCCCGGTTCCGACGCGACGTGCAGTTCCGGACCTCGCGCCCGGGCGTGGCCACCGGCGTGGCCTGGACCGAGAGCGGCGGGGATGCGTTGTTCATCGAGGCCAGCCTGCTGCCGTCGGGGCACGGCCAGATCACGCTGACCGGCCACCTCGGCAACGTGATGCAGGAGTCTGCCAGGGCCGCCGTCAGCCACCTTCGATCGGCGGCGGCTGAGCTGGGACTGCCGCCCGATCTGTTCAAGAAGCACGACCTCCACGTGCACGTGCCCGCCGGGGCGATTCCCAAGGACGGGCCGTCGGCCGGCGTCACCATGGCCACGGCGATCCTGTCGGCGATACGCAAGCAGCCCGTGCGGCCGGACGTCGCGATGACGGGCGAGATCACGCTGAGCGGCGCCGTGCTCCCGGTCGGCGGCATCCGCGAGAAGGTGCTGGCCGCCCGCCGCTACGGCATCACGACGTTCGTGCTGCCCGAGCGGAACGCCGTCGACATCCCCGAGCTGCCCGAGGAAGTGCGCGCGGACATGACGTTCGTGCCCGTCCGGACCATCGAAGAGGTGCTGGCGCTGGCCCTTCCGCCGTCCGAGGCGCCGCCCCCGGCGGCGGGCGCCGCGCCGCCTGCCGAGGCCGATGGCGCGCCTGAACCGTCCGCCACGGACGCCAACGAGCCGGCCCCGGTCGCCATGCGCGATCCTGGCGCGGCTCAATCGTGACGGGCAGGCGCCTCCGACCGTCGCATTCGCGCCACGTCCTCGTCTTCTACATCTCCGGCCACGCGTTCGGCCACGCCTCCCGCTGCATCGAGGTCATCAACGCCGTGCTCGCGGCCGACGCGGCCGTGGAGGTCGTCGTCCGGACCTCCGCCGCGCGCTGGCTGTTCGACGTGACCGTCAGGGGCCGGATCGAGTTCCACGAACGGGTGTGCGACACGGGGGTGGTCCAGCGCGACAGCCTGCATGTCGACGAGCGCCGCACGATCGAAGAGGCGGCCCGCTTCATGGCGGGACTCGAACCGCTGGCGGAGGCCGAGGCCGCGTTCCTCCGCCAGCGCGGCGCAACCATGGTCGTCGGCGACATCCCGCCGCTCGCGTTCCGGGCCGCGCACCTGGCGGGGCTGCCCGCCGTGGCGATGGGCAACTTCACGTGGGACTGGATCTACGACGGGTATCGCGACGCCCTTGCCGGATGGCCGGACCTCGTGCCAGACATCCGGCGCGCCTGCCGTCACGCGTCGCTCGCGCTCCGGCTGCCGATGTGGGGCGGGTTCGACCAGTGGCACTCCCCCATCGTGGACATGCCGTTCGTGGCGCGGCACTCTGCGCGTGCGGCCGACGAGGTGAGAGAGAAAATCGGCGTGCTGCCGGGAAACCGCATGGTGCTGGCGTCGTTCGGCGGGCTCGGCGTCACCGGGCTGCCGCTCGAACCGCTGGGCCGGCTCGATGGATGGAGCGTCGTGACGACCGCCCATGCCCTCGAGGCTGTCGGGCCCGTTCCGCACGGTGTCCGCGTACTGGAAGATGCCGCCGTCTACGCGAGCGGGCTCCGCTACGAAGACCTCGTCCGCGCGGCCGACGTCGTGGTCACCAAGCCTGGATACGGCATCATCGCCGAGTGCATCGCCAACGACGCGGCCATTCTGTACACGGATCGCGGCCGTTTCGCCGAGTATGCCGTGCTCGTGGAGGCCATGCCCAGGTACCTGCGGGCTCGCTTCATGCCCCGCGAGGATCTCTTTGCGGGCCGCTGGCGAGACCACCTCGACGCCGTGTTCGCCCAGCCTCCGCCGCCCGAGCGGCCCCGCACCGACGGCGCGCAGGTCGCCGCCAGCTACCTGCTCGGCGCCCCCTGACCCGAGGAAGAAGCCTCGCCGGCCCTTGCTGCGGGAGACGGAGCACACTCCCGCGCGATGACCGGGTCAGTGGGCGAGGCGGCGCCAAGTGAGGACGAGGGCAGGCGGCACGTTCCGGACCACGAGCTGGGACGTGGGCTCGCACCCGAGGCGCGCACTCAGCTGATGCCGGAAGGCCACGGCCGGCGGGAGACGGAAGGCGTGGACGTACTGAAACGTCGTGAAGGTCCCGCTCAGCCGAAGCAACCCGCATACGCCATCGATGATCAGCCGGGTGGTGGCCGGGGGCAGCACGGCAAAGGGCAGCCCGGAGACGATGTGGTCGACGTCGGCCCAGCCGCGTTCGGCCGCCAGCACGGGGAGCGTCTCCGCCGACGCGCACACGCAGTCGATCTCGGGCCACGCGCGGCGAATCCGCTCGACGAAGGTGCGGTCGGTGTCCACCGCCAGCAGCGCGCCGCATTCGCCCGCCTTGGCGAGGAGCTCGCGCGTCACCACGCCGGTGCCGGGGCCGAGTTCAATGACCCGGGAGCCCGGCGTCACGTGTTGCGAGAGTTTCCTGGCGAGCTGGATGGAACTGGGCGCGATGGCGCCGACCGCACGGGGGTTCCGCATCAGCGCCCCGAGAAACGCCAGGTGCTCCCGCCACTCCGAACTCGACGTCCGGATCACCTTCATCCCAGGGCCTCGAGCACACCGAGGATGGACGAGAACTGGCGGCCCGCCGTTCCACTCTGCACGCCGCGCACGAGCGGCCTCACGGCGGCCGCCAGCGCAGGCTGCGTCGGGTTCAGCCCGTCGAAGCAACGGTTGATGACGACGCCCGTGGGGTACAGCCGCGTGCCCATGGCGCCGTCGCAGACGAGCGCGCGCTCGTCGATCGCGTCGGGGCAGGGCCGCAGGGACACGGCGATCAGGTCTCCAGACGCTCGTACCGCCAGGTCGCGGTCTCGATCATCAGGTAGGACTGGCCGACCGGGTCGAGGCCGATCGACCGGACGCCCTGCCTGACATCATCGCTGTACACGTGATGATGGCCCGAGAGGTGCATGCGCGGCCGCAACGCGGCGAGCACCTCGTTGATAGGCGTCTTCCCCACGTCCTGCCGCCTGCCGCGCACCTCCATGAGGAACGGGCGGGCGGCTTCATGCGAGAGGAAGAGGTCGATCCCGCGAAGGCGTTTGCAGGCATCGACCTCGACACGCAGGAAATGGCGCCGCTTGTCGTCGCGGGCCAGGCGTGGGAACTCGCCCGTCGGCGTCGCGCCGAGCCTCGGCCTGGGCAAGTCCCCCGGCAGCCGCTCGTACCAGGTCGGCGCGAAGGTGCCGCCGAGGCCGACGACCGACACGGCGCCGAGCTTCAGAGGCACGCCATTGGGCAGATAACGCAGGTTCGGCGTGCGTGGGCGGCCTTCTCCCATCCCGGCGATCACCTCGAGGTTGTCGTTGTTGCCCTTGATCCAGTGCAGGAGGACCGGAGGCGCCTCGTACGCGCCCCGCTCGTCGGCGAGGTCGCCGACGGTGACCCACCACTCGACATCCGGGTGCCGCGCCATGATGGCCCGCACCGACGCGAAGTCGCCGTGGACGTCCCCGAGGGCCCCGAGTTTCATCTGCGTCCGGCGGGTCAGCCGCCCGCAGCGGCCGCCGCCTGGGCTGGGACGAGCAGGTCTTCCTTGTCCCAGATGAAGTCCTGCTTGCTGTAGACCGCCAGTTCGTAGTCCTTGCCCATGAAGATGGCCGCGACCGGGCAGGCCTCTTCGCAGTAGCCGCAGAAGATGCAGCGCGTCTTGTGGATCTGGTACGTCTTCGCGTAGCGCGGGCCGGCGGCGACCGAGCCGTCGTTCTCCGCCGCCTCGAGATAGATCGCATCCGCCGGGCACGCCACGGAGCACAGGCCGCAGGCGACGCACTTCTCCAGGCCGTCCTCGTCGCGCATCAGCACCTGCTTCCCGCGGTACTTCGGGAAGACGGGCACCTTCTGGGCCGGGTAGTTGACCGTGATGGGTTTCTTGAAGAAGTGCCGCAGCGTGGTGGCGAATCCGACAAGAAAGGGACGAATCATCCGGCATGCCTCCGCGCCGCCAGCGGGCGCACAGGAGAAGGCCCCCAACAGCTTTGCTGTCACTGTCCCGGTCATCATAACACGTTCATCTTCAGCGGTTTGACAGGCTTCGAGACCGGCCGCTATAGTCGTGCCGTGGACCAGCCCGGCATTCTCCTGACAGAGCAGCGTCTGCTGCTCGTCACCCTGATTGTCCGCATCGCGGCGGTGTCGCTGCTGGCGATCATGGTGGTCCGCTACCATCGGTTCCGCGACCTCCTGATTCACGAGCGCCGCGGCTGGCCGATGAAGTTCTTCTTCGCCTTCACCTTCGGCCTGGTCCTGACGGCGGGCGTCGTGGCCCGCCTGCTCCTCGGCTACAAAGGACTCGACATCACGCTGGAGGGCGCGTTCCTGGCCGGACTCTTCACCGGCCCGTGGGGCGGGGCGCTGGTCGGGGCCATGCTGGGCACGCCCGCCCTCATCGCCCGGGAATGGGCGACGCTGCCCTTCGCCATCGGGTGCGGCTTCGCCGCCGGCGGCATCCGGGAGGCCTGTCCCAAGGAAGCGCTCTGGCGCTTCTCGCCGTTCGTGCTCGGAGATGTGCCCCGCTACGTCTGGCGGATCTTCCTGCGTTTCGAGATCGACTGGCAGATCGTCCTGATCGCGGCGCCCATCGCCCTCCAGCTCCTCCAGTTGGTCGTCGACCACGAATGGCCGACGCGGACCTACGCCCTCGGGCCCAAGACGCCGTTCGAGACGGTGATGGTGTGCCTCGGGACGATTCTCTGCATCTCCGCGCCGATCAGGATCTGGAACGACGCCCGCATCGAGCACCGGGTCCGCGAGCAGGAGCAGCTCCTCATGAAGGCCCGTATCGACGCCCTGACGAACCAGATCAACCCGCACTTCCTCTTCAACACCCTGGCGTCAATCTCGTCGCTCATCCGGACCAAGCCCGAGGCGGCGCGCACGCTGATCCTCAAGCTCTCGAGCATGATGCGCCGGCGGCTGCGCCACGACGAGCCGTTCGTCTCGCTGCGGGAGGAGCTGGCCTCGGTCGACGAGTACCTCGACATCGAGGCCGTGCGGTTCGGGGCCCAGCTCACGGTCGAGAAGGCGTTCAGCGCCGACACCCTCAACGGCCTCGTCCCGAGCATGATCCTGCAGCCGCTCGTCGAGAACTCCATCAAACACGGGATTGCGCCGAAGGTCGGCGGCGGCCGCATCACCCTGCGCAGCCGGCGCGAGAACGGGCGGACGATCATCGAAGTGGAAGATAATGGTCTGGGTATGACCGACGAGCGGCTCGACCAGGTCTTCCAGGGCTCTGGCGCCAACGGCAGCGGGATCGGCCTCCGCAACGTGGGCGAGCGCCTCCGCGTCATCTACGGCGACCTGGCCGGCCTGCGGCTCACGAGCGAACCCGGACGCGGCACCGTGGCGCGCCTCGAGCTCCCGGACCTCGGCGCCGGCGGAGAGACCCGCTCATGAACGTCGAACTCCGTGCCGTCGTCGCCGACGACGAGCAGCCGGCCCGCGAGGAATTGTGTTTCCTCCTCGGCCAGCTCGAAGGCGTCAAGGTCGTCGGCCAGGCCGAGAACGGCGTCGGCGCGCTCGAAGTCATCAACACGCTCGAGCCGCACGTGGCGTTCCTCGACATCCAGATGCCGGGTCTCAGCGGCTTCGAAGTGGCCAACCTGCTGCTCCAGGCCGGCTCCGCGGCGCCCTGGGTGGTGTTTGTCACGGCCTACGACGCGTACGCCATCGACGCCTTCGAAGTGAACGCGGTCGACTACCTGCTGAAGCCCGTCGAACAGAAGCGGCTCGACCAGGCGGTGGACCGGGTGCGCCACCGCCTCTCGGCGGGACAGCCGCGCGACGACCAGATCGACCGGCTGGTCAGGATGATGGCGGACCGGACGCGCAGACGCGACCAGCTGGCCATCAAGGTCGGCGACCGCTTCCTGCTCGTTCAGGCGGAAGACGTGATCCACGCCTCGGTGGACGGGGATACAATTGCGGTAGCGACGGCCCAGCTGTCTGGAACGTCCAACTATCGAACGCTCGACGAGCTGCAGGCCCGTCTCGATCCGGACCTGTTCTGGCGCGTGCACCGGTCGCATCTCGTGAACATCGGCAAGATCAAGGAGATAGTCCCTTGGTTCAGCAGGAACTACATGCTCAGGATGAAGGACGGGAAGGGCACGGAGATCCCGGTCAGCCGGTCCCAGACCAAGCGTCTCCGGGACTACCTGAAGCTGTAGAGCCCGACAGCCGGCCGATCGTCCCGGAGGGGGGATTTGCCCTGCCCTACGGCGAGGCGGCGCCGCACTTCGATGCCGCGGCCTCGGCCCAGCCTCCGGTGCCTGGCGCCCTTCAGATGCCTCCTCCGGCGGCCCCGGTGCCGCGCCTGTCGAGGTCGGCGCGCCGCTGGGCCATTGTCCGCGCCGAACTGGTGGCGTGGGTCCGCACGCTCGGCTCGGCCGCCGTCTACGCCACCCTCATCGTCACCTTCGGCTTCCAGGTGGCGCGGGTCGAAGGCCAGAGCATGGCGCCGACTCTCCAGGACCAGGATCGCCTGATCGTCAACAAGGCGGTCTACCAGCTCGCTTCGCCGGGGCGGGGCGACATCGTGATGCTCTATTACCCCGTGAACCCGGACAAGTCGTTCGTGAAACGCGTCATCGCCGAAGAAGGCGACACCGTGAAGATCACCGACGGCCGGGTCTTCGTCAACGACCTGCCGCTCGACGACAGCTACGTCCCGCCAGAGTACAGGAGCCACGACGACTGGGGACCGCAGGTGATCCCCGACGGGTACTACTTCGTCATGGGCGACCACCGGAACAACAGCTCCGACAGCCGTCACTGGGGCATGGTACCGAAGCGGTACATCATCGGCCGCGTGCAGGTGCGGTGGTGGCCGATCCCGGAGGCGAAGCTCTTCTGACCCCGGGCTCGCGTCCTCAATTCACCTCCGCGCCGTTCTGAAGGAAGGCGGGCTCGCGGGAGTAGAGCTGCTCGATCACCGCGGCCCAACGCTGCTCGACGATCTTCCGCCGGATCTTCAGCGTGGGCGTGAGCTCACCGCCTTCGACTGTCATCTCCCTGGGCAGCAACGCGAAGCGCTTGACCCGCTCGAACTGCGCCAGGTTCACGTTGATGTCGTCGAGGATGGCCTGGTAGATGGCCTGGACGTCGGCCCGCGCCACCAGCTGCTCCCGCGACCCTGACGCGCCGCCTCCCTCCCGCAGGTGCTCCTCGAGCATCACGAAATCCGGAACGATCAGGGCGGCCGGGAACTTGCGCCGGTCTCCGACGAGGACCGCCTCGGCCACGAGCGGGCTTTCTTTCAACCGCAACTCGATTGGGGCGGGCGCGATGTTCTTGCCGCCGGAGGTGACGATGAGGTTCTTCTTGCGATCGGTGATCGTCAGATACCCGTCGGCGTCGAGGTGACCGATATCGCCGGTATGGAGCCACCCGTCGCGCAGCGCCGCCGCGGTTTCCTCGGGCCGGTTGAAGTAGCCTCTGCATGATGTTCGGCCCGCGCGCGAGCACTTCGCCGTCGTCGGCGATTCGGACCTCGACGCCCGGGAGCGCGACGCCGACCGTCCCGAGCCGCGCCGCGGCCGGCGGGTTGCCGGTGATGCCGGGCGAACTCTCGGTGAGGCCGTAGCACTCGCTGACGGGCAGCCCGACGGCGAAGAGAAACTCGCCCGTCGTATGGGCCAGCGGCGCGCTGCCCGACACCATCAGCCGCAGCCGACCTCCGACGCGCGCCCGGATCTTCCGCAGGACCAGCGCATCGGCCAGCGGCCGCTGCAGCGCGGCCCAGAGCGGCGGCCGCCGTCCGGCCAGGCGGGCACCCGAGGCCGCGGCCGCCACGCGCATCGCCCAGCGGAACAGCGCCTTCCGGGGCGCCGGGGCGGCGGCGACCGCGTCGAGCACCGCGTGGTGGAACTTCTCGAACACCCGCGGCACGCCGGTCATGATCGTCGGCCCGACGCGCACGAGATCGCGCGACACCGTCTGGAGTGACTCGGCGAACGTCACCCGGCATCCCAGCAGCAGGAACAGGTAGAGTGCCAGGCGCTCGAACACATGGCTCAGCGGCAGGAACGACAGCGGGGCGTCCTCGCCGGTAATCCCGAGGACGGCGTTGGCCGCCATCAGGTTCGTCAGGATGTTCCGGTGCGTCAGCACCACGCCCTTGGGATGGCCGGTGGTCCCCGAGGTGTAGATGATCGTGGCGACATCACCCCCGTCGATGCGTCCCGCCGCCTCCTCGGTACTGACGCGCCAGGGATGCGTCCGCGGCCACCCGCGCGCGGCCCTCCGCCACGACGTCCCGCAGGGCGTGGACCGCAGGGCCGCCGGCCGTCGGCCCGCCAACTGGTCCGGCTGGCGCGACCACGATCACGGTCGTCAGGGCCGGCAGTTCACCTGCCATCCCGAGGATCTTCGCGAGCTGGATGTCGTCGGAGACGACGACCACCTTGACCCCGGCGTCGTGGAGGATGAAGCGGGTCTGCACGGCGGAAAGCGTCGGATAGACGGGAACGTTGATCGCGCCGGCGGTCAGGATGGCGAGGTCGGCAATCGACCACTCCGGGCGGCTTTCGCAGACGAGCCCCGCGCGGTCGCCGGGCTCGAGGCCGAAGCGGCGGAGGCCGAGGCTCAGGGCCAGGATCTGCTCGACGAACTCGCGGGTGGAGAACTCGTCGAAGCCGTCGGCGACGCAGCGGCGTATCAGGACGGGCCGGCCGAACCGCTCTGCCAGATAGAACGGCAGCTCGGCGAGCGTGGCGACCGGCGGGGCGGCGGGTGCGGGGACTCTCATGCGCGAAGGTGTTAAACGTAAACCACTTCCCGCCCAGCGTCAACGCCGGAATGCCGGGGGCAGCCCTTCCAACCGCCCAGGGCGCCAGTCCGGTCAATATCCGGCCAGTTTGTCGACGATATTCGCCACCGCTTCGCCCGCGGTGTAGCGGCGGAGGTTCTCGGCGAAGAGCGCGGTGGCCGCCTGCCAATAGTCCTCGCGGAAACCGGCAACGTGCGGGGTGGCGAGCACGTTGGGCATCGCCCACAGCGGGCTCCCGGCCGCCAGCGGTTCGTGCTCGAAGACGTCCAGGGCGGCGCCCGCAATCGACCGGCGCTCAAGGGCGCGAGTGAGCGCCAGTTCGTCGACGAGCTTCCCGCGCGCGACGTTCACGAGCCAGGCCGACGGTTTCATGAGCGCCAGCTCCGCCGCGCCCATCATGCCGCGCGTCTCGGCCGTCAGCGGCGCGGCGAGCACGACGATGTCGGCGCCCGGCAGCAGGGCCGGGAGCGCCGATGGGCCGTGCGCCTCGGCCACACCCTCGGGCACGGGACCGCCGGTCTCGCGTCGCGTGCCGACGACGAGCATGCCGAGCGCCGAGGCCATCCTGGCCAGTTCGCGCCCGATGGCCCCGAGGCCGACGATGAGGAGGGTCCTGCCGCGGAGGGAGGGCAGGCCCGAGAGCTCGCTCGAGATCCATCGCCGCTGCGCTTGCGCGCGCACGGCCTCGGGCAGGCGCCGCGCAGCTGCCAGCATGAGCAGCAGCGCGTGCTCGGCGACGGCCGCGGCGTTCATGCCCCGGGAATTGCTGAGGACGACCGGGCTCGCCTTCATGGCCGGGAACAGCATGCTGCCCACGCCAGCCGCCGGGCTGTGGACCCAGCGGAGCGCCGGCGCGGCCCCGAACGCGTCTGCCGTCAGCCTGGAGGTGAATGCCACCTCGGCCGACGGGATGAGGCGCCTCATCGCTTCCTCGCTCCCGGCATGCAGGAACGTGATCGCCGGAAACCCGCGCCGCAGCTCCTCCACCCGGGCCCGCGGAATCGTCCACGCTTCCGTGTCGCTGAAGATCGCAATCAGGACATCCATCGTCACTTGCCGCGACGCCACGTGCCGGAGCGGCCGCCGCGCTTCTCCATGAGCCGGATCTCGCCGATGACGACGGCGCGGTCCACGGCTTTGACCATGTCGTAGATGGTCAGGCCGGCGGCCGCCACCGCGGTGAGCGCCTCCATCTCGACGCCGGTGGGCCCTGTCGTGCGGGCACGCGCCTCGATCTGGTACCCGCCGCGCCTGGGGGTGAGCGTCACGTCCAGGGAGCTGAGCGACAGCGGATGGCACAGCGGGATGATCTCGGCCGTCTTCTTCGCAGCCATGATGCCCGCGAGGCGCGCCGCCTGGAGCGGGTCGCCTTTCGCGATGCGCCCCGATCGGATCAGCCTGATTGTCGGTGCCGCGAGCCGCACGAATCCCCGCGCCACGGCTTCCCGCGCCGTGTCGGGCTTCCCGCTGACATCGACCATCCTGACGCGGCCGTCCGCGTCCACGTGCGAGAGGGCTGGGGCGGCCCCTGAGCGCTTCTTGCGTGGTCGTGCGTGCTTCATCGTGACGTCTCACCTCCACTCTGGGCGGCGGAGCCGGCCGGCCCGCCGGACCCGGAGCCGGGCGTTCCGGGTTCGACGTAGCATGTTACCCACGCGGCGGCTGTATTGCACGAGCGCCGCCGGAGCGGCGGGCCGCTCCGCCGCTCCTCGGCCGGCGCCTTCCTCCTCCGCCGTGGACGGCCGCCGCCGGGGTCGTGTAAGATCCGCCGCTATGAAGCAGACCTCCGCGTCCACGCCATCCGCGGGCGGCGGCCACGTGCCTTACGTGCCCGATTCGTCCGACCAGCGGGAATTCACGATCAGGGCCCTCATCCTCGGCCTCGTCATGTGCGTCGTCCTCGGCGCGGCCAACGCATACCTGGGCCTGCGCGCCGGCATGACCATCGCCGCGACGTACCCGGCCGCCGTCATCGGGATGGCCGTGCTGCGGCTGTTCAAGGGCAGCACGATCCTGGAGGAGAACTTCGCCCGGACGGTCGGCTCGATCGGCGAGTCGGTCGCCGCGGGCGCGATCTTCACGATTCCGGCGTTTGTCATCCTCAATCTCTGGAAGTTCGACTCCGCGAACCTGTGGCACGAGTACCTGGTGTCGTCGGCGCTGATGATCCTGGGCGGGCTGCTCGGGATCATGTTCGTCACGATCCTGCGCCGGGTCATGGTCGAGGACCCGTCGCTGCAGTTCCCCGAGTCGGTCGCCGCCAGCGAGATCCACAAGGCTGGACAGAAAGGCTCGGAAGCGGCCCTGCAGCTGTTCCGCGCGATGGGTGTCGGGGCCCTGATCCGGATCGTCTCCAGCGCCGGCTTCGGCCTCTTCAGGGACCAGAACGAGTTCAGCCTGCACGTCGGCCGCCTGCGCGAGAGCTTCGTCCGCCTCGGGCTGAAGGACGATGCGCCCAAGGTCACGGCCGGCGGGATCACGACGTTCTCGGCGCCCGACGTCACGCCCGCCTACCTGGGCGTCGGGTACATCATCGGGCCCGAGCTCGGCGCGCTGAACTTCGCCGGGGGCCTCCTGGCGTGGGGCCTGTTCGTGCCCCTGCTCGTGTTCTTCCTGGGCCCGGAGCTCATCGCCGGCTTCATGGCGGCGAACGGCAACAACGAGGAAGCGGCCTGGGCGTCGATGGTCGTCCAGCTCTGGAAGTTCATCGTGCGGCCAATCGCGGTGGGCGGGATGCTGGTGGGGGCCACCTACACGCTGTATCGCATGCGCAAGAACCTGATCGGCGGCCTCAAGCGGAGCGTCGCCGACGTGAAGAAGTCGGCCACGGCGGCGGCCACGACCAAGCGGACGGAGATGGATCTCTCCCTCAGGGTGGTCGGCGTCGGCATCCTCGCCATCTTCGCGCTCATGGTCGCGCTCTATTCGTTCTTCACCGGCGCGCTCGGGGCGGCGTTCACCGCGGCGATCGTCATGATCGTCACGGGCTTCTTCTTCGCGGCGGTCTCCGGCAACCTGGTCGGGTTGATCGGGTCGTCGAACAACCCGCTGTCGGGCCTCACGCTGGCCACGACCATCATCGCCGCGCTGACGATGGTGATCATCGGGGCCACCGGCGCGGAAGGCGTCGTGGCGGTGCTCGGCGTCGCGGCGGTGGGCTGCGTGTCGGCGGCGGTGGCGGGCGAGATGCTGCAGGACCTCAAGGTGGGCCACATCCTGGGCGGCACGCCCTGGAAGATGCAGGTGGGCGACATCTTCGGCGTGGTCATCGCAGGCCTCGTCATGTTCTTCCCGCTCTACATGATGCACAACTCCGACCTGGCGCAGTTCGGCGCCGCGGGCGGCTTCGGCGGCAAGACGTACAGCGCCCCGCAGGCCGGCCTCATGGCGGCCCTGTCGCAGGGCATCGTCGGCGGCGAGATGGCGTGGCCGCTGGTTTTTGTCGGCATCGCCATGGGCATCTCGCTGATCCTGATCAAGGTGCGGAGCCCCATGCTCTTCTCGGTGGGCATGTACCTGCCGCTCGGCACGACGTTCGCCATCTTCTGCGGCGGCGTCATCCGCGGCATCGTCGACAGGATCCGCGACAGACGCGGGTACAACGCGGCGCAGAAGGCGCGCGTGGAGAACGCGGGCGTGCTGGCGGCGTCGGGCCTGATCGCCGGCGAGGCGCTGGTCGGGCTGCTGATCGCCGGCGTCGTCTACACGAGGGAGTCGCACCAGTTCTGGCAGTGGAGCGACTTCTTCACGAGCGACGCGCTCGCGAGCCTCGTGCCGTGGATGTCGATCGTGGCGGCCGCCGTGCTGGTGTGGTACCTGATCGCCGTGCCGCTGCGGAAGGCCGGCGCCCCCGACGAGCCCGCGCCGCCGACGGCGGTCATGTAAGGCGAGAGGGCAGAGGGGAGAGGCGAGAGGGACGAAACCCCTCCCGCCTCCCGCCTGTCCCCTCTCGCCTACGGAATGATCCTGAACGGCGCCAGCGTCACCACCTGCTCGTCGCCGCGCCTGGCGGCGATGCGCAGCAGGTAGTCGCCCGGCGCGAGGGGCGCGAGGACGAGTTCCGCGCGGGCCGAGCGTACGAAGTCCTTCTCCACGATGGACGCGACGACCGGCAACGGCAGCGCCCTGCCGCTGCGGTCGAGCAGTTCCGCCGTCACGGTGTCCGGGGCCATCGACGCCGACGCCTGCACGATCAAGCGCTCGGTGCGGCGGAACCGGCGATCCGCCGTCGGCAGCTCTTCCGAATTCGGGCCGCCGAGCCGCTTCGCGTAGGCTGGCTGGCCCATCAGCAGTTTCGCCGTCCCCGGCGCCGGCGGCACGACGACACGCGAGGTGTCGGTGGTGGGAATCCCGCTTCCGGCCGGCTTCGCGCGCACGCGAAGCGTGTAGGTGCCGGGGTCGAGCCACACGTCCTCCGCAGTTCTCGGGAAGCGCGACTGGAACCGGTTCGTGCCCGACGGGATCGGCACCGTGTAGCGGACGATCGTGGCGCCGCCCTCGGTCGTGAGCGCGATGTCCGCTTCCCCGCCGTTGACCCAGTCCTCGCCTCCGCGGGCCTTCGGATCCACCTCGCCCAGGATCCACAACGCCGGCTCGGCACCCTGCGGCTGGCCTTTCACGGGCTCTCCGGCCGGCATCCACCAGCCGGCGCTGACCGTCAGGCGGAACACGGCGCTCGCCCTGATGCTCTCGAGCGACGCGACGGCCCTGCCGACTGCCGCCGCCTCCGGGTCGGCGTCCGGCGCCGGCCCCGAAAGGGCCGCGCGCTTCGCCACTTCTTCTGCGGTCGGCGCCTGGTAGCCCTTGCGCGCGCGCACGTCGATGCCCGGCCGCTTCACCCGTACCCTGATCGTGCGGTAGCGGCCGTCGGCCTTCGCGTTCGTGGAGGAGTACCCGAGGAGGTAGTAGGACGACAGGTCGGAGACCACGCGCTGGAGTCCGGCGTTGATGTCGTTCGAGTCCATCACGGCGATACCGTCGGTATCGAGCGCCGCCGTCTTGAGCGCCTCGTGGCGCTGGCGGAGCATGGCGAAATCGACGTTCAGGGGCGGCGCCGGGTTCGGACCGATGTCGGTGTCGAACACCACGAGGCCGCGAGGCTCGATGGGGTAGAAGCTGGCATTCGACCGGTTGGCGACCCGCAGGATGTCGAGGTAGCGGCGGGAGTTGTCGATGCCCGCCAGCGCCATCCGGTCCTGGTCGCAACGGCTCGTGTCCATGCCGACGGCCCTCCGGGGGTCGGACGTCGCGATGCGGCCGTCCGGTCCCACGTAGACGCCCGGCCGCTGCGGCGTGCCGCCCATCTCCGCGAGGGAGCGGTTCGGGCGGAACAGCAGCCAGCCCTCGCTGACCAGGAGGATGCCCTTCCGCTCTTCCCGGAGCCCGCCCAGGTAGAACACCAGCTCCTCGAGGGCGTCGAGCGTGGCTTTCTCGCGCCGGCGCTGAATCATCTCCTCGGCGATGACAGACGTCGTGCGGCCCGCGCCGGCTGGCGGCGGGTAACACTCCTCGTACATCTTGTCGATCGGGTCTTTCTTGATGAGCTCGTTGCGCTGCCCCCACATGCCCGCGTTGTAGATCTGGTCCGCGAGCTTGTCGGTCCGCCGCGTGAACGTGATGTCGCTGGCGGCCATGTCGGGCGTCATCAGCGCGATCAGGTCGTCCGGGCCTGCCAGCCGGTTCAGCATGTTGATGAGCGGGCGCCTCACCATCGCCGCCGAGCCCTGGCCGACATGGTAGGTGTCGAGAAACAGCACGAAGACTCTCGCCCGCGGATCCGCGGCCATTTCTCTCGACTCGCGCACCGTCCGCGGTTCCACTCGCGTGGTGGCGTCGCCACCCGTCTGGATCTTCACCAACTCGAACGTCTCGACCTTCTGCGGGTCGCCGTCCTCGGAGATGTCGAAGTCCTCCGCCTTCAGGTCGTCGACGGGCACGCCGTTCTTCGTCGCGAACACGTCGACCCGGACGAAGTTGGCCGCGCCCCGGAAGATGGGGCGCTGCTCCGCCGGCGGAGGCTGCTGCTGGCCGGCCGGTGCGGCCGGCGGCGCGCCGGCCTGCTGCGGCGGCCCGGCCTGCGCCAGCATCACGGGCGACGCGCCGAGGACGATGGCGACGAGCGTGCCTGCCGCGATGTTCGACGCGGCCGCGGCCGGGCGTCTGAACCGGCGCTTGAACCCGCGGATGATGGCAGCCGCGAACAGGACGATCAGGCCCAGCAGCACGATCACGACGACGAGCGCCGCGATCGGGTACTTGAGGGCCACGAAGCCCAGCCCGACCACGAACAGGTCCTCGCCCAGGCTGAGCAGCCAGTTGCTGAAGGGCTCCGGGCTGGTATTGGCGATGACGCGGGTGCCGGCCTTGGTGACGTGCGTGCTGCCGGCCACGAGACCGCCCAGCAGCGCCGTCAGGCCGGTGACCGCCGGTGAGGCCTCGCCGAGCGTCGTGATCGCGATGAGCGCCCCTCCGACAGGACGGATGAACGTGTGCAGCGTGTCCCAGATGGTGTCGACCCACGGGATCTTGTCGGCGAGGAACTCGACCGCGTAGAGGACGATCGCGGTGTAGATGACCCAGTCGTGATCGAAGGCCTTGTACTGAGGAGGAAGCGCGACCCAGCCGAAACGGGATGCCAGCCCGAGGAGAGCGACCGTCGCGTACAGGTTGATCCCCGCCGCGAACGAGAATCCCAGCGTGCGCCCCAGGCCGGCAAGAAGCTCCATGACCGCATCATAAAGGAAAAGGCCCGGCCCGGCCATGCCGGGTCGGGCCCTGCTGCGTTCGATGGGAGCAGCGGAGCTAGGACGCCTTCGCGCGCTTCGCCACCGCCAGCTTGATGGGGGCCTTGACGGCCTTCGCCTTCTCGATGTTGCGGCTGCGGGCCGCGATGCACTTGGACAGCGCCTGATCGAGGATCCCCTCGACCGACGTCGCGCCGCGGCTGGTGACCTCCGCGACCTCTGTGACGATGAGGAACCGCGCGCGATCCAGCATGCGCTTCTCGCGGAACGACAGGCTCTTCGACTTGCTGAGCAGCGTGAGGCTCTTCAGCACGTCCGCCACGTCGTAGATCGAACCGGTCCGCATCTTCTCGGAATTGTCCTTGAAGCGGCCCTTCCAGTTCTGCTGGCTGTCGATCTTGCCGTCGCCGAGCAGCTTGAAAAGCCTGTCCACTTCCCCGTCGTCGATCGCCCGGCGAAGCCCTACGCCGTCCACGTTGGCCAGCGGTACGAGCACGGTCGTGTCGTTGGCGGCGATGCGGAGGTGGTAGAACCCGCAGGTGGTCCCGAGGATGGTCTTCTCTTCGATGCGCTCGACGACGCCAAGCCCGTGATTAGGGTAGATGACCTTGTCACCAATCTCAAATGTCACTGGGGTCCCCTCACTTTCTCGTGGTGTGATCGAAAGGTCGGAGGGCCGGAGGCACCTACAACACCCTCATTGTAGCGGGAATTCCTGGGAGAATCAACCGAATTCCCGCGTGTTTCAGGCAAGTTTCGTTTTTGTTTCGCTCTCTTGCGTCTCTCAGCGGAGGTCGCCGGGGACCCACCCCGCGGTTCTCGAGATGACGGGGGAGCCTTCCAAGTTCTTGCAGAGCCAGACGTTGTACCGGACGGGCGGACCATCTGGAGAGGCGCGGCGCTCCGGATCGTTGCCCCGTCCGGCGCCGACCCAGGCCGCGGCTCCCGGCAGTAAACAAACTCCGAGCGGTGGTGGTAGTGTTGTTCGGAGCCTCCTGTTCCCCAACGAGGTGGTGACGATGCGTTCGAACGGCTCGCCGTGGGCGAGCGCGCTACTCTGTCTAGCCGTTCTCCTGCCTGGAAGTGCCGCGTACGCCACCGAAGGGCGGGTCATCGACGAGCGGACCGGCAAGCCGCTGGCCAAGGTGGAAGTGACCATCCTCGGCCGGACTGGAGCCGTCTACACGGACGCGGACGGCCGCTTCTCCTGGAAACCCGACCTGGCGGCGCCGTTCGAGGTCCTGGTCATCCTGCCCGGCGAGCGGTTCACGAAGCCGGTCCTGGTCGAGGCCATCCCGGCCGACGGGGTGCTCGAGATCAGGATCTCCCCTCTTGTGGACGAAACCGTCACGGTGACCGCCGGGATCGCCCCGGACATCGAGGCGACGATGGCCAACGCCACGACGATGCTGCCGGCCCAGGAGATCCAGAGCCGCCAGCCGGCCAACCTCGTGCAGGCGCTGGAAACGGTAGCGGGCGTGTCGACCGTGTCGGAAGGCCACGCCGCCGTCCCCGCCATCCGCGGCCTTGCACGGGGGCGCACGCTCATCCTGCTCGACGGCGCGCGCGTGACCAGCGATCGGCGGGTCGGTCCGAGCGCGACGTTTCTCGACCCGTTCGTGCTCGACGGCGTGGAGATCGCGCGCGGGCCGGGTTCGGTGGCGTACGGCTCGGACGCGTTCGGCGGCGTCATCTACGCCCGCACGCGCCGCATCGACCCCGCCTCCCCGCTGGCGGGCCGGATCGTGACGGCGGTGGGGGCCGGCTCTCCGCAGGGGCGGATTGGCGCCGAGGTCTCGAAGGGCCTCGGCGAGGGCGGCGTCGCGTTGCAGGCCCACTACCGGGATTTCGACGATTACCGGAGCCCGCAGGGAGACGTATTCAACTCCGGCGCCACCGACCAGGGCTTTCTCCTGCGAGGCGAGTATGAACTCGGCAAGGGGCTGCTCGGCGCGAGCTGGCAGAGCGACTTCGGCCGCGACATCGACCGGCCGCGGAACAACTCCACCACCGTCCGCTTCTACTATCCCGTCGAGGACTCGCATCGCTTCACGTCGCAGTACAAATTGCGGCAGGTGGGCGGCTTCGAGCGCGTCACCGTCAACGCGTTCGCCGGCAGCTACCGGCAGGTGACCGCTCAGGATCGTTTTGCGACCGCGACGCGCGGGCGCACGCTGGAAGAGGCCGATTACGACGCGAACGACTTCCAGGTCCGCACCTCCGCCGAGCGCCACTTCTCGAGCGCCCGGTTCGAGATAGGCGTCGACGTCAACGGCCGGTTCAACGTTCACGCGACCGACACGGTCACGAACTACGCGCTCGACGGCAGCGTGGCGAGCGAAGTCTTCAGCGAGTCGATCGAGGAGGCGAGGCGGAACGATGCGGGCGCGTACGCGTCGATCGAGGCGGCCCTCAACCCGAAGGCCACCGTCGCCGCCGGCATCCGCGGCGACTACATGACCAGCCACAACCGCGGCGGGTACTTCGGCGATCACGAGACGTCGTACGGCGCCTTGTCGGGCAGCGGCTCGTTGACCGTCGGGCCCTGGGCCGGGGTGTCGTTCGTCGCCCAGGCCGGGAGCGGGTTCCGTGACGCGACCGTGTCCGATCGCTACTATCGCGGGCCGACCGGCCGAGGCTTCATCACCGGCAATCCCGACCTGAAACCCGAGCGGAGCGTGCAGTTCGACCTGGGGATGCGGTACACGGCCTCCCGCGTTCGCCTGGGTCTCTTCGGGTTTCAGTACAACATCAAGGATCTGATCGAGCGCTACCAGACTGCGACCGACTTCTTCTTCTACCGCAACCGCGGCGAGGCCCGGATCCGCGGCCTTGAACTGGAAATCCAGGCCCAGCTGGGGTGGCACGTCTCGCTCGAATCGACCGCCACGCTGACGCGCGGCATCGCCCTCGACGATGACGCCGCGCTGGACGACATGCCGCCGGCCACGTTCACCCTGGGCCTGCGGAGGCCGGTGACGACGAAGGGGTTCGTGCAGCTCCGCGGGTCGTTCTATGACGACGACGATCGGCCCGGGCCGACCGAGATCCGCACGCCCGGGTACACGATCGTGGACGCGCTGGCCGGCGTCACGCTGGCGAAGTGGGTCGATCTCAACTTCAACGCGCGCAACCTGTTCGACTTCACCTACGCGGCGAGCCCTGACCCGCGGGGAGTTGCGGCACCGGGAATCAGCGCGGTGCTCACGGCGAACCTGCGGTTCTGATCCCTCACACCTTGGCCGCACGCGGCGCCGGGAGGCCGTCGGACCCGCGTGTTATACTCGGGGTCCGCCTGCCTCGCGCTCACGCCTGACGTGCCGGAGTGGCGAAACTGGCAGACGCGCGGGACTCAAAATCCCGTGGGGTTCACCCCCCGTGTGGGTTCGATTCCCTCCTCCGGCACCAGCCTTCGCTCACATTCCGGCCTGCCACGTTCTTCATGTGAGCTTCGGCTTGGCAGGCCAGCCCAGACCGGCGAAGGCGGTCCCGCCGAAGCTGTGGGAGGAAAGTGTCGGGCCAGACCACAGCAAAGGCGGACCTCCATCTCAACCCCAGCCTCGCTCATGGCAAGCCACGCCCACGTGGCCGAGTCGAGTGGTGTCCTGAGCCCCTCGACCACGCTCGGGGCTCCCTGAGCAACGTCGAAGAGAGCGAGCGTCGCGAGTCGAAGGGCACCAGCCTTCGCGCACGTTCTCCCGACGCGGCGGCTGTCTGTGGCGTGAGCGATGACGAGAGCATTCTTGCGTTTAGGTCCAATACTGTTCACTTAGATGATCTGATGTGTACCGAGGAACGGGACAATGCGGACGCGGCGGTGACGACGGGGCCGCAGGTGGAACTTGCGCATCTTCCGCTTCACGCCCCGGGGCGTCCGTCGCCCGCGACTCGACACCACGCGATCGTCGGCGAGTTCGGTCAATAGCGCCTCATGAAACGCCGGTCGGGCCTGAGGGGGGAATAGCGACCGCTCGGGGGAGTTTGCGTCGGACGACGCGCACGGCATGGAGAAACGACAGCCGATCCGGATCGACGTCCGCTTTCAGGGCAGCCTCGTGCATGAGGCCGCGCAGAGCGAAATGCGCCAGCAAGAGCCCGTAGCATTCTTGGCGCACCAACTCGGGCGTTTTGCTCCGCAAGACCACCTGCGCCCCGCGCAAGTGCGTCTTCAACTCGTCGAGCGCCGTCTCGATCTCCCAGCGTTCGCGGTAGAGCGCCGCCAATTCCTCGGCGGGCGCGGCGGCGGGATCCAGCAACGTGGTGACCAGCCGATAGAGCGATTCGGCCTCGGCCACGCCGGTCAACTGGTAGTCAATCACGCGGACGCGGACCCCCTGTGTCTGATGCCGTCGGTCCCGGTCCGACGCATACAGGGTGCTGAGGTAGGATCCATCCGGCAAGCGCTGCTCGGCCGGGAGCCGCGCGTTCCGCTTGATGCGCCACAGCAAGTCCGCGCCGGTCGCGTGCGCGGCGATCCACAGCTTCCACCCGAAGAACAAGCGGTCGGCCAGGCACAGCATGCCCCGGCGCAGGGCCGGCACGACCCGATGCGCCAGCGTCGTCTCCCCATCGGTGTAGGGACCGATCACGCTACCGAACAAGACGTGCGTGCCGCTCTCGACCAGCGAGACGATGCGCACCTGCGGGAACGCACTCTGGCCCCGACTGGCGGCGGGGCGCGTAAACGCCCTGACATTGGCGCGGGTGTCGGCGACATCGAACGTACTCCCGTCCAGGGCCACCAATCGCCAGTCGCGATACCACGCGCCGCGCGTTTCGGGCCGCGCGATCGGCCCGACCACCTCGTCGTGCAGGCGCTGGAGGGGCGCCGCTCCGAGCCGGGTCCGGGCTTGCGAGATGCCCGACTTGCCGGTGACCTTCAGCGGGGTGTCCGGACCGGCCAGCCACTGGAGCCCTTCGAGCAAGCAGCGCAGCACCTCCCGATAGGAGGCCTGCATGTAGATCGCCAACGCGATCACGTAGTAGACGACCACATGGGCCGGCAGGTCCCGTTGGCGGACGCTGGCTTTGCCCGTCGTGGACAGAATCTGGTCGATCCGCGTGCGCGGAAACGTCTTCGCCAACACCCCCAGGCTGATGTAGTCCGACAGCCGGGGACCGGGGGGCAACTCGGCGACGGTGCGAGCCATTGGGGCCTCCCTCCGGGGGACGCCCAAGGATAGCACCAATCACACTAAGTGAACAGTATTGCGTTTAGGTCGGGGTTCGTCTCTAATCGGGTGCGGGGCCGGCGTTCATCCTGCCCCGCTCGCCATTCTCCGACGGCAACAACGAGGAAGTAGACATGAGGACAGCGCGCGCAAGAAGTGCCGTTGTGTCGGCGCTCATTGGCGCAGCGGTGCAGTTCGGTCTGGCTGTCCCAGCGAACGCGGCCGACAAGAAGCCCAACATCGTCTTCATCCTGACCGACAACCTTGGTTACGGCGAAATCGGGGCATACGGTGGCGGCCTCACGCGTGGCGCAGCGACCCCGCGGATTGACTCCCTTGCGAAGGATGGCTCGCGTTTCCTGAACATGAACATGGAAACGCAGTGCACGCCGAGCCGTTCGAGCCTGATGACGGGGCGCTGGGCCATTCGCTCGGGCACCCACTCCGTGCCGTTCGGGGGTGTCGCAGACGGCCTCACGCAGTGGGAAGTGACCATCGGCGAGGCTTTGTCGGACGCCGGTTACGCCACCGGCTATTACGGCAAGTGGCATCTTGGCAGTCACGACGGGCGGCTGCCCAATGACCAGGGCTTCGACGAGTGGTTCGGCATTCCGCGCACGACCGATGAGGCGCTCTGGCCCTCGGCGCCAGGATGGTCACCCGCCATCATGCCGCCCGAAAAGACGATGGAAGGCCGGAAGGGCGAGAAGAGCCGCGAGTTGAAGGTCTACGACGTCGAGCAGCGCCGACTCATTGACGCCGAAATCACGCGGCGCGCGGTGGCGTTCATCGAACGCGAAGCGAAGTCCGGCAAGCCGTTCTTCGCTTACGTGGCGCTCACGCAGCCGCACTTGCCCACACAGCCGAATCCTGCGTTCGTCGGCAAGACGGGCAACGGCGACTGGGCGGACATGCTGGCGGAGATGGACGCCCACGTCGGCCAAATGCTCGACGCGGTGGACAAGGCGGGCATCCGCGACAACACGATTGTCATCTTCACCAGCGACAACGGGGCGGAGTTCCTCCGGCCCTGGGACGGGTGGGCTGGGCCGTGGCGCGGACAGTATTTCACGGCGTTGGAGGGCGGCATTCGCGTGCCCTTCATGATTCGCTGGCCGGGCAGGATTGCCGCCGAGCGCGTGAGCAACGAGATCGTGCATGGCGTGGACATGTTCGCCACGCTGGCGACGTTCGCCGGGGCGACGGTGCCGAATGACCGCCCGATGGACAGCCTCGATCAGTCCGAGTTCTTCCTTGGCAGGACGGACACGTCGGCTCGTGAGGGATTCCCGATCTTCTGCGCGGAACGGTTGCAGGCGGTGAAGTGGCGCAACTGGAAGCTGCACTTCATGCGGCAGGACACGATGTTCGACCCGCCGGTGAAGAACCCCGTGCCGACGATCCACAACCTCTACACCGACCCGCGTGAGGAGAAGCCGACGGCGGATACATGGGTGGTGGCTCCGATCCTGAAGATCGTCGGCGCGTTCGAGGCAAGCGTGAAGCAGTACCCACTCATCCCGATGGGGACACCTGACCCCGACGTACGACAGAGGCTCAAATGACCCGCCATCACGTGTTGTTGGCGGTGCCGAGCGTGCTGCTGCTGGCGTTCCTGGCCTCACCGCTGGTCGCCTCGGCGCAACTCAACGGGCCGAACATCAAGGGCGATGCGGGCCTCAAGGCCGGCTCGCAGCCGCCTCCCGGCGGATACGTGGTGGTGCCGCTGTACTTCTACAGCGCCGATGACCTGAAAGACAGCGACGGCACCGTCATCGCCAAGGGCCATCTCGGCGCTCAGGTGTATGGCGTTGGTGTGAACTACGTCACCACCAAGAAGCTCGGCGGGGCGAACTACGGGTTCATGGTGGTGCTGCCGTTTGCCAACAATCGCATCCAGGGCGGACGGATCGACCAGAACCCCGGCGCGGGCCTCACCGACATGTATGTCCAACCGGTAAACCTCGGTTGGTTCTTCAGGCGTGCTGACGTCACGGCGGCTTACGGTCTGTACCTGCCGACCGGACGCTACCAGGATGGCGCGAACGACAACACCGGGCTCGGCATGTGGGGCCACGAACTGCTTGCCGGGGTCACTGTCTATCTCGACGCGCAGCGAACGTGGCATGCCGCCACGACGGCCACCGTCGATTTTCTCTCCGAGAAGAAGGACAGCACCGTCAAGGTGGGCAACATCCTGAACCTCGAGGGCGGCGTCGGCCGGGATCTTCTTCAAGGGGGCCTGTCGGTCGGGCTGGCCTACTACGCCACCTACAAGCTCACCAGCGACCAACTCAATCCGCTGGCCGCCGTACTGGTCAACGGGAAGAACCGGGTCTACGGCGTTGGCCCCGAAGCCACCCTCGCTCTCGCCGCACGAAAGACCGTCTACGGTTTCGTAACCGTCCGTTACCAGTGGGAGATGGGGGCGCGGGTGTCCACGCAAGGCGGCGCGTGGAACATTCTCGCTACATTCCTGCTGAAGCCCGTCAAGTTGTAGTCGCTGGGCGCGCCGGCCGCGTGATGCCGAGCTTCTTCATGCGAAAGCGGAGCGTGTTGGGATTGAGGCCGAGGAGCTGGGCCGCGTGCCCGGCGCCGTTGATGCGCCAGTTGCATTCGCCGAGCACGGCCTCGATGTGCGCGCGTTCGGCGACGGCGAGCGACCGATCCCCAGGCTGGCCAGGCACGCGCCGGCGGCCACCCGCGAGGTTGTCGTCGATCTCCAGCACGTCGCCGGTCGATCGAATCATGGCGCGCTCGACCACGTTCTGCAGTTCACGCAGGTTGCCGGGCCAGTTGTAGCGCTGCAGGGTATCCATGGCCGCGCGCGGGACCTTGGTGATGTGGCGTCCCATCCGCCGCTGGTGGCGGGTGATGAAGAACCAGACGAGTTCGGGAATGTCGTCGAGCCGTTCGCGCAACGGCGGCAACAAGATCGGATAGACCGTCAGCCGGTAGTACAGATCGAGCCGGAACCGCCCGTCGCGCGTCAGGGCGTCGAGGTCGCGATTCGTCGCCGCGACCACCCGCACGTCCGCCCGGATGGTGCGCGAGGAACCGACCCGCTCGAACTCCCCTTCCTGCAACACGCGAAGCAGGCGGCCCTGGAGTTCGAGCGGCAGATCCGCGATCTCGTCGAGGAAGAGCGTGCCGCCGTCGGCCACCTCGAAGCGCCCGAGGCGTTGGGCGACGGCGCCAGTGAACGCGCCCTTCTCGTGCCCGAACAGTTCGCTCTCGATCAACCCGCCGGGCAGCGCCGCGCAGTTCACGCGGACGAGTGGCCGCCTGGCGCGAGCGCTCAGGTCGTGGATGGCTCGCGCAAACAACTCTTTTCCGGTGCCAGACTCGCCGAACAGCATCACGGTGCTGTTGGTGGGAGCGACCTGCTCCACCCGTCCGAGCGCCGAACGCAGGGCATCGCTCTTCCCCAGGATCTCGTCGAACTGGTGGACGCTCTTGACCTCCTCCTCAAGATACAGGTTCTGCGCCAGCAGCCGGTGGTTCAGGCGTTCGATCTCGGCCAGGCTCGCTCGCAGGGCCAGTTCGTGCCTGCGCCGCTGCAGGGCCGCGCCGATGATCTCCGCGATGAGCCGCACGCGCTCGACGAGGGGCTCCGGCCAGTCCCGATGGCGCCGAAAGGTCCCCACCGACAGGGCGCTCACCAGACGCCCGCCGTGGGACACCGGGATGGCCAGAATGGACTTCTGACCGGTCTGGCTGGCGTAGGCCCGCTCGGCGGTAGCCTCGGGTGGCAGGTCTGCGTCGAGGTCGGCAAGGCGCACGGTCTCGCCACGCCGCAGGCAACCAAGAAACCAGGGAACAGCCGACACGTCCGGGAGGCGCAACGGGGGGACCTCTGGCCGTCCCCAGGAGTGCATCGCCTCGATGGCGTCCTCGGTCTCCGACAGCTCCAAGATGGTCGACCGATCCACGTCGAGGCCCTCGACGACGCGCTGAAGAGTGGCCTCGACTGCTGCGCGCAGTTCGTCGAGGGGAATCACGTTGAAGCGCGAGGAAATCTCCACGGCGAGGCGTTCGAACGACTCTAGTTCGCCGTCGAGGCCGTCAGAATCGGAGTTTGTCATCGTGGCCGCCCCTTGGCCGGTCACCCCTAGAGTAGTCCCATCGCCAGACGCTCGCAACATGCTGTGATCAGCAGGCCGGTCCGGTCGGCCATTTGCGCGTGGTTCTTGCTGGATTGCGCCATTAATTTTACGACGAGGCGCGGCTTGGATGGTCTCAATGGCAACGTACGGTCATCCCGTGGCGATATGTTGCCGGACGTGCCGGCCATCACGAGGGCCGCACGTCCGTAACGAGGCACTACATCATTTAGCTTCAACGTGTTAGCCGTCAGTCGACCGCATCGCCGATTCCTGGTCCCGTTCTTGCTAAACAGATATCGGTGCAATTCAAAGCAGAGGTCATCGATCGAGAGGGCCACCGCCTCGTCCGCCTTGCAGGCTGGTTGCAGCGGCAGCACCTGGCGGAATTGCTGAGCGCCTGCGAGGCGTCACCGCCGCCCCTGCGAATCGATCTGACCGACCTGCTTTCGGTGGACGCGTCGGGACTAGACGCGCTGCTGTCGATGCGGCGGCGCGGAGTCGAACTGGAAGGCGCGTCGCCTTATCTGACTTTGCAGATGGAACGCGTGCAGGCCGGGCGTGTTCAGACATGACGACGATGCCGCAGAAGCCGCCGGCCCCGGCGCGACGATTACTCAACCGCCCATTCAACGAGGAGAACCAATGAGAAGAACCACCCTGACCTGGCTGGCGGCGCTGGCCGCTGCGATCCAGGTCCTTGCCCCGGCGCCTGCCGCATCGCAGCCGTCACCCCAAGCCGCCACGACCAAACCGACGGCAGCGGCACAGTCGAAGCGACCGAATATCCTCGTCATCTGGGGCGACGACATCGGCCAGTTCAATGTCAGCGCCTACAACATGGGCATGATGGGTTATCGCACGCCGAACATCGACAGCATCGCCCGGGACGGCGCCCTGTTCACAGACTGGTACGGCCAGCAGAGCTGCACCGCCGGCCGCGCGGCGTTCATCACGGGGCAGTCGCCCATCCGCACGGGCCTGACCAAAGTCGGTCTGCCGAGCGCGCCGGAGGGGTTAAGAAAGGAAGACCCGACACTCGCCGAGTTGTTGAAGCCGCTGGGCTACACAACCGGCCAGTTCGGCAAGAACCACCTCGGCGACCGCAACGACATGCTGCCGACGGTTCACGGATTCGACGAGTGGCTCGGCAACCTCTACCACCTCAACGCGGAGGAGGAACCCGAGAACGTCGACTACCCGAAGATCCGGCCTTCTTCCGCAAGTTCGGCCCGCGCGGCGTGCTGCACTGCTTCGCGACCGACAAGGATGATCCCACCGACGATCCGCGTTTCGGCAAGATCGGCAAGCAGCGGTGCCAGGACACGGGTCCGCTGACGAAGAAGCGCATGGAGACCGTGGACGAGGAAGTCACGGCCGGGGCGCTGACGTTCATGGACAAGTCGGTGAAGGGAGGGAAGCCGTTCTTCATCTGGTGGAACTCCACCCGCATGCACGTCTTCACGCACCTCAAGAAGGACAGCCAGGGCAAGACGGGCCTGGGGGTCATGGCGGACGGCATGGTCGAGCACGATGCGCAGGTTGGACAGTTGCTGGCCAGGCTCAAGGAACTGGGCATCGAGGACAACACCATCGTCGTGTACTCCACCGATAACGGGGCGGAGTTCTTCAACTGGCCCGACGGTGGCTCCACGATGTTCCGCGGCGAGAAGAACACCCAGTGGGAAGGCGGCTACCGGGTCCCCACATTGATTCGCTGGCCCGGCGTCATCAAGCCCGGCAGCATCATCAACGAATTCGGCGCCCACGAAGACATGATCCCGACCCTGCTCGCCGCGGCGGGCGACACCACCGTGAAGGAAGATCTGCTCAAGGGGCGAACGATCGGCCAAATGACCTACAAGGTCCACCTCGACGGCTACAACCTGCTGCCCTTCCTCAAGGGCGAGGTGAAGGCGTCACCGCGTCACGAGTTCATCTACTGGACCGACGGCGGCAGCGTGGCCGCACTGCGCTACGACAACTGGAAGGTCAGCTTCCTGCGACAGAACTCCGTCGGCATCAAGGTCTGGGAGACTCCGTTCGAGGAGTTGCGTTGGCCGATGGTCACCAATCTGCGCATGGATCCGTTCGAGCGCGCGTCGGACGAGTCCGTCGGCCACCCGGCGTGGGCCGCGGAACGGATGTTCGTGCTGGCGCCCGCGGGGGCCTTCGTCGGGCAGTGGTTGCAGAGCTTCCGTGAATTCCCACCGCGCATGAAGCCCGGAAGCTTCAGCCTCGACCGCGTGATGGAAGCGGTCACCAGCGGCAACAGCGGCAAGCAGTGATGCCGCTGGCGCGGTAGCCCCGAGTATGCTCTGGGGCCGTCCCCGTCTGAATGGGGGCGGCCCCCTTCTCCACGCCGCGAACGACGAACCATCGATCCAGCCGCGGCAGTTCATGTGGACCTCCACCAGAGAGAACAACCATGAGAATCACCCTCCGTTCATCCGTCATCGTGGTGGCCCTGACTCTCGCGAGCGCCGTCGCAACGCCGGCCCGGGCCGCGGACCCGCTGCCGTCCTGGAGCGACGGCAAGGCCAAGCAGTCCATCGTCGCCTTCGTCGAGAGGGTCACCAGGCCCGGCTCACCGGACTTCGTGCCTGTCTCGGAGCGCATCGCCACGTTTGACAACGACGGCACGCTCTGGTGCGAGCAGCCCCTTCCGGTGCAGCTCGTCTTCGCGTTCGACCGCGTCAAGGCGCTCGCCCCCCAGCATCCCGAGTGGAAAGACAAGGAACCGTTCGCCTCGCTGCTCAAGGGCGATGTGAAGACCGCCCTGGCCGGCGGCGACCGTGCGGTCGTCGAGTTGATGATGGCCACGCATGCGGGCATGACCGCTGAGGAGTTCGAGCGGATCGTGAAGGACTGGATTGCGACGGCGAAGCATCCCGCGACCGGCAGGCTCTACACCGAGATGGTCTATCAGCCAATGGTCGAGCTGCTCGCCTACCTGCGGGCGAACGGATTCAAGAACTTCATCGTCTCCGGCGGCGGCATCGAGTTCATGCGCCCGTGGACCGAACGGGTCTATGGCATACCACCGGAGCAGGTGGTCGGCAGCAGCGTCAAGACGAAGTTCGAGATGCGCGACGGCAAGCCGGTGATCGTCCGCCTTCCGGTGCTGAACTTCAACGACGACAAGGCCGGCAAGCCAGTGGGCATCTACGAGCACATCGGCCGCCGGCCCATCGCCGCCTTTGGCAACTCCGAGGGCGACCAGCAGATGCTGGAATACACCCAGGGCGGCAGCGGCGCGCGGTTTGAACTACTTGTGCTGCACGACGACGCGGCACGCGAATTCGCGTACGGTCCGGCACGAGGATTGCCCAACGCGACGATCGGCGCGTTCACGCCGGCGCTCGACGAGCACGCGAAGGCGGATGGCTGGACCGTCGTCAGCATGAAGAACGACTGGAAGCAGGTCTTCCCGGCCGGCGGAGCGCGGTGAATGCGGCTGACATCCTGCTGGATTCGGACGCCACGACGCTCCAGCGTGCGGCAGCCCGCAACGCTCGCCTGCTCAAGCTGTTTCCGCGAGGCTTCGTGCTAATTGGGATTTGAAGTGCTGGATCCGGGAGGGACGCGGCGCCACACGGGAGATCACGGATGACTCGTGTTCACGGCACCGTCGCCGTCATGCTCTGGCTCGTGCTCGTCTCAACGAACGCGGCGGCGCAGGATCTCGACCCCAGGGCCTATGCCAGGGTACCCGTGGGAATGACGTTCACCATCGAGGGTCTCAGTTCACGCCCCGGTCAGGTTCCACCCGCGCCTGCAGGCGAGGGCGAGAAGTCACACATGGGATTGTTCGGTGGCGTGAGGAGAACAAACACACGGGACTTTTCTGTGACCAAGCTGTGACCACAGATTGCGTACGTGAGTGATCTCAGGCAGTCGCGAGTTGGATGTTTTGCTCAGCAAATCTGCGAATTGCCAGAAATCACGCCGCCGTTCCGCACCCGAAAATGGGACTCAAAATCCCGTGGGGTTCACCCCCCGTGTGGGTTCGATTCCCTCCTCCGGCACCAACCTTCGCTCGACCTCGGCCTGCCAACTTCCTCGGTCGAGCTTCGGCTGGGCAGGCCAGCCCAGACCGGCGAAGGCGGTCCCGCCGAAGTCACGCGAGGAACGTGTCGGCCCGAAGCATGGCTCTGTTGGGCCGCCAGCGCCAATATGCTGCTGTGATGCCCCCCAGGGTCGCGATTACCCGTTGGCTCAATCGGTTGCGGCGGCTCCTACCGAGCGGTATAGTGCGCGTCGTAGGAGGCTGGACTCGCGGAATAGGGGCTACCCGCGTGGACGAGAACCGGCCTTCTGGCACCGTCCAGAGGACGTTCGACGGTCATGTGAGGATACGATGCGAATCACAAATGCAAACGATCGACTGACAGTTCATGCCGTCGCCGGTTACGTACATCGTGATGCTCGGCTTCGATCTACCGGAAGGCGATTGCGATGGACTCCTCGGGTTCTCGATCCACCGCTCCGATCTCACGGAGAACGAAGCCGGCTATCTGACGGCGATGAAAGCGTTCGCCGAGACAGATCCGGGATTTCCCGCCGGTTCGTCCTACTCTACGTGGGATCACCCGATCCAGAGCTTCCAGTGGGCGGACTATTCTGCCAAGCCGGGGCACCATTACGTCTATACCGTCACGGCCAGGAAGGGAACGCCGCACGCGTTGACTTCCTTCGCAGCGACTGCGGTCTCTGTCACCACGGAGGATCCCGCGACCGGCGATCACGACGTCTATTTCAACCGCGGCGTCGCTGGATCGCAAGCCTACGTCCACCGCTTCGGCGACAGGGCGCCGGACAAGGTTCCCAACCGCAAGGCGTTCGATTGGCTCTCGCGTGGGCTGAATGAAGCGCTCGAAGCGTACCTCCGATCCTGCAGGCCCGGCGTCGATGCGCTGCGCATCGCAGCGTACGAGTTCTCCTACGACCGGTTCCTCGACGTGGTAAAGGAGGTCCTTGACTCGGGAGTGGACGTGCAGATCGTCTACGACGCCCGGAAGGAGAACCCTCGGACCAGGAACATCGCAGCCGTCCAGGCCAAAGGGCTCGACGCCTCTGGCGTCAGCTTTCAGCGAACCCAGCCGAAGTCGTATATCTCGCATAACAAGTTCATCGTAAGGCTTCATCAAGGCCAGCCGCAGTCAGTTTGGACCGGCGGCACCAACTTCTCCGAGGGAGGGATCTTCGGGCACTCGAACGTGGCCCACGTGGTCGAGGACCAGGCGGTTTCGCAAAGATTCCTCGATTACTGGACCCAACTTGCCGGGGATCCGACCGCTGCATCGCTCAAGACAAGCGTCGAGGCCTTGACCCCGCTCCCCGGTGGGAAGCCTTCCGTCGGAACAACGGTACTGTTCAGCCCGCGCCGCAACCTCGATGCCCTGAACTGGTACGCGGATCGTGCCAGGGACGCGACCGAAAGCCTGTTCATGACATTCGCGTTCGGAATGCACGACGTCTTCAAGGACGTCTACAGGACCGCGACGGCTCCTCTCCGATTCGCGCTTATGGAGCAGAAGACGCGTCCGATGGAGGACGGACCTGACAAGGCTGCCGAGGAGCAGGAAATCCAGCGCCTGCGGAACATGCCGGAAAACGTCTTCGCTGTCGGGGAGTTCATCCGTACGAGCAAAATCGACGGATGGCTCAAGGAGAGGCTGACCGGATTGAATTCGAACGTGCGCTACGTCCACAACAAATTCATGCTCGTCGACCCGCTCAGCGACGATCCAATCGTCATAGTCGGCTCGGCGAACTTCAGCGACGCGTCAACTCTGAAGAACGACGAGAACATGATTGTCGTGCGCGGCAACACGCGGGTCGCGGACATCTACCTCGGCGAGTTCATGCGTCTGTACAGCCATCACGCCTTTCGTGAGTCCCTCCAGTGGCGCGATGCCGGTGATCCGCCGAAACCGTTGCGAACCGACGACTGGTGGAGAGACTCCTTCGGCAACACACCCCGCTCGGCCAGGCGGAAACACTTCGCGCGCACGCAATAGTCTGCATTTGGCCGTGTGGGCAGATTCACGCTAGATGCGGTCTCCGTCGAACAACCGGTTGCAGCGGCCGGTCCGCTGCGCGGCCCGCCGCTGAACCGGAGCGTTGGCCCGAGTGAAGACAGACGATGAATCAGCCCACCGGGGCGCCATGGTGACAAACTCGAGCCGCCATGTCGGCGTCGTGGCCGCGGCCTGTCTTGCGGTCGCGGGTGTCTCCGGGTGCGCCGGGTTGGGCTGCTCCAGTCGAGTGTTGTGGCGCGTGACATCCCCCAATGGCCAGATCGTCGCGGTCTGCCAGGAAGTGCCAGCGTTCGATGGCCCGGGGTACGACGTGCGTCTTGAACGACCCGACGGCGGACTGATGCGTCAGCTCTACGAGATTGGTGATGGCGACCCTTGTACAGAGGTGGTGTGGTCCGCCGACGGGCGGACGCTGGCGGTGTTGTCGGGCCATGTGGCGCGCGTGCGATTCGTGGATGTTGGATGGGCACTCGATCACCCCGAGGTGCAGACGGCCTATTGGTCCTGGCGGCAGGTCGACCTCTCGACAGAACGCGCCCGTGTTGAGGGCTCCGACCTTCGGTTCGTCGGGCCGACCACTATCGAGCTTCGAGTCTGTCCGGCCGGATCCGGGGGTTCTTCGCCATCCTGTGGCACTGATTCGTTGACCCGGCGATTCGACATTCCGCTGCCGATCGTGACCGGCCATCGATGAGACCGCGCTGACACGGCTTGCAGCCGACGGCGCGCGGCATGATACTGATCGCGCCGCGGGTGAACCGCCGTCGGCAGGCCGAATGGGATTGACGCATGGTATCCGTGAAGTACGAGGAGCTTCTCGCGGCGTTCAACTTCGTCAGCTTCAGCCTGCCGATGGAACACTCGGCCTACATCTCGCTCGACACGGGAACGATCTACTGGGACACGGACGCCGACGAGGACGAGCTTCCAGATGACCTTGGCGAATCGGATCGATACCTCGAGGTACCGCATAAGAACGACCTGAACCTGGGGCGGACCTTGGTCCTTCGGTTCGTGGCGGCGCAGCTGCCGGCCCAGTACACCCGGGTCGAGGAGTTCTTCCATCACCGGCGGGCGTATGCGCGAGTGAAGGAGCTCCTGAGTGCCGAGGGACGCCTCGAGACGTGGTACGCGTTCGAGGCAGCGGAAACGGACGCGGCTCTGAGGAACTGGTGTCGCGAACACGACATCACGGTAGACGAACACCGGCGCGAGCCGTCGGCCTGACAACGCGCTGGAGGCGAGAGCGCACGTGGACGGGAGCATGACCACGCTGCGGCTCAGCGTGGTCGTTACTTCCTGTCTCCCGATTCTCGCGGGCCCGGTCGGCCCGCACGAGGTCCCGCACGGCCGTTCGGTGGATCACCCGCCCTTCGCCGGACTTCGTGGTGCCGGGGTCGACGCAGCATCCGGCCATCCCTGGCGCGAGGCGACGGGATCCGGACGGTGGGAATCGTGCCACCCATGACCAGTTCGCGAGTTGTCCACCATGACAGCCCCAGGTAGTGCGCCGCCCCGGGGAGGCCCGAGAGTCGCGCCGTTCCGCAGCGGTCACCACGTCCATTGGCCCTGCCGGACCTGGGAGTGAGTCCGCCGAGCCCGGGGGAGGCCGATGGCGGACGGAGGCTCCCCGCCGTCCTGGAAGCAACGCGTCGCGCCGGAGCGCCTTCGCTGGCATAAGATAGCTGTCGCTCCCGGACCCAGTTCGAGATCGGGATGGTCGATTCCAACGCCGTCGCATCCGGTTTGTCGCCCGTGACCGAGGACCGCACGCGGCGGCCGGTCCGATGTCCGGCGATCGGCTGGCTGCCCCGGCCGATCGAAGATGCCGCCCCGGGGTTCGTGGGCCTGCTCTTCATGGCGGCAGGCCTGTTCGTCTGGCTGCTCTTCTGGTACGGCGTCGACGAACCGCCGCAAGGACTGGCCAGGTGGGGCCCCGTAGGGTTCACGGCGCTCTTCTTCAGCGCCGGCGTCTTCCTCGCCCGCATGGGATTCCGTGCGCCGCGTTGGTGGGCCGATCGGCGCTTCCGCGGCGGCCGCGAGCCCTGGGGACAGGGCTACCGTTGGTCGCGCCTCTTGCGGCCGCTGCCGCCACAGCGAGGTTTGGGCCTCGTGGAACGGGCGATCGGCCTGGTCATGGTCCTCGCGCTGCTGGTCGTGAGCAATCTGGTGTGGGCCGATCTCAGGTCCGTGACGGGCGACGCCTGGGTCGTCTATCTCGTCATCCCGGTGGTCTCCGTCGCCATGCTGGCCACCGTGGCGCTCGGCGCGTGGGGGATCGTCGTCCAGCTCCGGCAAGGGCGCGGCACGCTCCACATCGATGCCGGGAGCTACCCGGCAAGGCCGGGAACGACCTTCCGCGCCGTCTACGAGCGTGGACCGCGCCAGCCCCCGCTGGCCGGCGCGGCCGCCACGCTCTCGTGCATTGAGATCGACCGTGGCAGCGGGGGCCGCAGGCCGGCAGCGTCCGCCGTGTACACGCAGACCCGCGAGTTCGACGCGGGCCGGGTGGCCGACGACGGAGGCAGCCGGGCGACGCTGGAGTTTTCCCTGCCGCCCGATGTTTCGCCTGCCGACCTCGCGCGGGAGGAGGGCCGTCGCTGCTGGCTCCTCGAAATCGCCGGCAGCGATGCCCGGGGAATCTCGGTCGCGGAGCCCGAGACCTTTCTCGTGCCCGTGTACCTGAGGGAACGTAATCCGCCGCGAGCGGCGCCAGCGACGCCGGGTCCGCAGTAGGATGAGGTACCGCCCATTTCGAGCGAGGAGGCTGCCATGCGGTGCATACCCGGCCGTTGGATGCTCGGCTGCTCCCTGACGCTGTCCGCCTGTGTGGTGCTCACGACCGCCGCCTGCTCGAAGAGTGGTCCTGAGGCAACGCCGGCGGGTGCCGTCGCGCCCGCCACGGCGGAACAGCCGGTGGCCGCCGGCGCGACTGCGCCCGCCGCCGCTCCCGGTCAGCCGGTGGCGGCCGCCGCCCAACCCGCATCGGCCTCCGCCCAGCCGCCCGCCAGTGCCGCTGTGACACCCGGGCCGGCGCCGGGTCAGCCGGCGCCAGACGCGCCTGCGGGAGCCGCGCCCGCGCCACCCCCGCCGCCTTCCCCACGCACGTTCACGCTCGCCGAGGGGACCGTGCTCGCCATCCTCACGAACCATGCGCTGTCCTCCGACACGCACAGCGCGGGAGAGACCTTCGAGGCGACGCTCGCCGAGCCGATCGTCGAAGGCGACTGGGTGGTGGCAAAAGAAGGCGCGCCGGTCGTGGGAATGGTGGTGGCTTCGACCAAGGGCGGCCGCGTCAAGGGCGTCGCCGAGCTAAAGGTGGCGATCCGCGAGATCACCCTGACGGACGGACAGCGCGTCCGCGTCGACACCGAGATGTCGACGGCGGCCGCCAAGTCGGAGAAGAAGAAGGACATGGGGAAGGTCGCGATCACGACGGGCGCCGGCGCGATCATCGGAGGCATCGCCGGCGGCGGCAAGGGCGCGGCGATTGGAGCCGCCGTGGGAGGCGCCGGCGGGACCGCGGTGGTGATGGGAACGCGGGGCAAGCCAGCCGCGATCGCGGCCCGCAGTGAACTGCGCTTCCGGGTGACCGGCCCGGTGAAGATCACCGAGAAGAAGTAGCGCGGAGACCCGGCGCATGAAGCTGTCTGGTTGGACGTGTGCCGTGTTGGCGACCGCCGCGGCCGCAGGCTGCGCGCGGGTGGACGCGGAGGCGCCGCGGGTGCCCTTGCGCGGCATCTACGGCGGCATCCCGCAGGAGATTGTCGACAGCGGGCGCCGTCTCCGGGAGTTCGGGGTCGACGCCGTCTGGCTCGGGTCGGGCAGCTTCACCGCGGAGCGGCTGGCCTGGCTGCGGGCGCAGCAGGTGCAGGCGTACGCGGAGTTCAACACCCTGCACGTCTCCGCGTACCTGAAGGCCCATCCGGATGCCGCCCCCGTCGGCACGGACGGGCGGGCGTCGCCCGCGCCCGACGGGTGGCAGGGCATCTGCCCAACCCACGAGGGCTACCGCGCGGAGCGGATGCGGGCGTTCCGGACGCTGCTCGAGACGTTCGCCATCGACGGCGTCTGGCTCGACTACCACCACAGCCACGCGAGCTGGGAGCAGGCCGAGCCGAACATGCCGGATACCTGCTTCTGCGATCGGTGCCTGCTCCGTTTCCAGAAAGACACCGCCATCACGCTCCCGCAGGCACCCACGCCCGAGCGCGCGGCGCTCCTGCTCTCCGCGCACCGCGCCGCCTGGGTGCGATGGCGGCTTGGCGTGTTCACCGACTGGGTGCGGGAGTTCCGCGACATCAGGGACGCGACACGCCCGGGCGCGCTGCTCGGCACGTTTCACAACCCGTGGAGCGACCACGACCGCGGGGGCGCCCGCCTCGAGACGCTCGCCATCGATCTGAAGGCGCAGGCCGCCTATATCGACGTCTTCAGCCCGATGCCGTATCACGCGCGTTTCGGTCATGCCTCCGACCCGGCGTGGATCTCGCGGCAGGTGTCGTGGCTCGGTCAGTACCTCGGCGTGAAAGGCGTCGCCGGCGAGCGGCTGCGCATCTGGCCCATCGTGCAGATCTCGGACTGGGGTGAGCCCGTGCCGGTCGAGCAGATCGACGACGTGCTGCGCCACGGGGCGCGCGCCCCCGCGACGGGCGTCATGGTGTTCGCCTGGAGCGGCCTCCGCGCGCACCCGCAGAAGATCGAGGCCGTCGGGCGGGCGTTTCGATCGATGGCCGGACCCGAGTGAGCGGTCAGGCCGGCCCTTCGTTCCGCGCGGGGGGGCTGCAAGTGTACTTCGAACAGACCGAGGACTGGGGGATGCAATGAAGCGATTCGCGCTCGTGCTGACTGTCGCGGTGGCGGCTGTACTCGTTGGGAACCTGCCGGAGGCCATGGCACAGGCCAAGGAGCCGTACCGTCCACTGAGTAACGGGGAGTTGTCCGCGCAGGGCCAATGGGAGTCCTGGATCTTCGAGTTCACCAACCTGACAGGCAAGCAGAAGGCCGAGGTGGTGCGCCGTCACATCCAGATGTGCCTCGACTCGTTCGAGATGACCGCCGAGCAGCGGGCCGTCGTGAAGGACATGACGGCGAAGTACGTGACGGAGGCCATGTACTCCGAGACGGACCCGGAGAAGCGGAAGGCGATGGCCGAGGCGATGCGACCGGATTCCGAGAAGGCGATGGCCTTGCTCGGGCGGGAACTCGGCTCGATGGTCTTCACCGCGAAGCCGCCCATCTCGGTTCTCATCGCCGTCAAGAACGACCCGGCGTTCAAGTAGAGAGGTACATTCCCCCATCGAGTCGTCGGGGGTGGCCGGCGGTTGCCTCTACCAGTCGCAAAGGTGAACAAGACCGCCCATCGGCAGTCCTGGGTCGCCCCCGGCTGCCCCCCAGAATCCCTCTCAACATCCCGGTGTCGTGATCCTTCAGGGTCCGCCCGTCGCGAGGGAATAGAGACACATCAAGAGAACCCCGCCACCGCAGGCCACGAGATAGATGAGGAATGCGATGAAGACGGAGTACTGGGTATTCGGGCTGCATTTCTGAATCCACGTTCCCTCCGCCACGAATGCAGCGGCATCCTCCACCGGTTCCGCCGCCGATAGGCCGTGTCTGAGGCGGTGTTCGCTCTCGCTCAGCTTGAACCGACACCCACACTGCGGGCAGCGGTCTGCTGTGGCGGCGACCCCGTGTCCACACCCAGGACAGGCTGGCTGCACGCTCGTGGCGGTCGAAGGGAGATCGCGTTTGCAGTGTCTGCAGACGATGGCCGCGTCCTGGATGTCCTCAGCGCAGAAAGGGCACTTCTTCATGCGGAGGCCTCCCTTTCGGCCTGTATCCTACACCGTTCATGCAACGTGGCGAATCGATACGGTGCTGGTGCCGACAGGGGACCGGCCCGAGCAGTGCGACCACCCGCTCGGGCCGGAGGAAGACCTGGCAGTCGCTGGCAGCCTTCGTTGCTGTCTGCCACGCGGTGCCGGGAGTCCTGACCTGCCTGCCGTGCCGGTTGACCACGTACGGCCGTACACTGGGACAACTTCTGCATTCAGTGGCGGCAGCAGGAGCGACGGTGCCCGGCGGTTGCCGAACGGCCGTCATCGCGGTGGCCCTCGTCGTGTACGGCGCCATGCCGTTGTCGAGGACTCTCTCGTGACACCCCAGGGTCGCCCTCATCGTGCGGGCCCAAGGTTCGACTGTCCGGCGCCTGCAGCCAGCGGCGACAAGCTCGCTGGTCACGCAGGCATGCGGCGGTTCCGAGAAGGTGCAGGAGCCTCTGAATGACCTCATGCTCGCGAATCAGAATGTCGTCAGCATGTGCCGATGCCGCTGCTCGAACTGCATTCGGCGTGCCGCCGCTGCGCTGCGGTCTTCTTGCGACGGGCCTATCGCCTTTCCAGCGTCGGCGCCGGAGACGAGCCTGTCCCGGACGCATCCCTCGAAGCCGTATACTTGTTGGGTCAGACGGTAGGAGCGATGACCGGATCCGTAATCCTGGTGCCGTACGATCCAGAGTGGCCGTGCCGGTTCGACCGGGAGGCTGCCCTCCTCGCGTCGGTGTTCGCTGGAAGTGAAGCGGCCATCGAACATGTGGGGAGCACCGCGGTTCCCGGCCTTGCGGCAAAGCCGGTCATCGACATCATGATCGGACTGTCGCACCTGGCCCAGGCCGAGAGCCGCGCTGGGGCTCTCGAAGCCGCGGGCTACGAATACGTCCAGAAGCACGAGAAGCAGTTTCCGCAGCGGCGGTACTTCCGCAAGCCTCGGGTCGGGCCGAGTGCATATCATCTGCACTGCGTCGTCAGAGGAAGCGATTTCTGGATGCGCGTACTCGCGTTCCGCGACCATCTTCGTGCGCATCCGGAATCCGCTGCGGCCTACGACGACTTGAAGCGAGGTCTGGCCGCGCGACTCGACAGGGCAGCATACACAGACGCCAAGGGCCCCTTTGTCGAGCGCATTCTTGCTGCTGCGCTGACTGGGACGCGATCGCCGCTGGACGCGGACGGAGGCCGCGTTGAACCCGGTGCGTTGGCTGCACCGAATTGACCCCAGCGCGATCAGGAAGGGCCGGACGCAACGAGGGTGAGCCTGGCCTCGCCGCCCGCCTTCAGCGTGAACCGGCCCGGCGCTGCGAGATTCGCCCCCGGGCGGTAGTCGCGCGTGAGGGAGAACGCCCGCGACGCTTCGATCGCGCATGAACCGCCGGCCTCCGCATCGGGCGCGGCAAGACAGGCCCATCCCACGGCCGCGACCTGGCCGGCAGGGTCGGCGCCCACGGCCACGGCCGACCTGACCCAGCCGTCACGGTCGATGGCGAGCGGCATCCGGCCGTAGTGTGACCAGAGGCGACGTCCGGAGCGATCCGTCACCCAGGCCACGGCAACCGTGCGGTCGAGGCGCAGCTTGGCTTCGACGTAGACGTGCGACAACGGATCGGGTGCCACCCGCGGCCACCGGTCATCGAGCGGCGCGTCCGCCACGATTCGGTCTTCGGCGGCGAGTTCGTTTCCCATGACCCGGTAGACCCACGGCCGGTCGTCCATGGTCGACTCCCGGGTGGCCCGGCTCAAGTCGACGACGGCCGGCACCGGCCGCACGGCGGCCAGGCTGCGGCCGCGGTCGATCACCATGTTGTTCAGCGTGGCGACCAGCAGCACCGGCGCCTCGCCCTGGCGCCGCCCCGCGAAGGCGCGGGTCACGTGGTCGGGCCCCTGGAAGGCCTCGCGGGTGATTCGCCCTCCGGCCGTGCCGACTTCGTAGACCTGCTCGATGTCCGTCGTCCGGCCCCACCGCGCGAGCAGTGCCCGGGTGGGCGTGCCGCCGTCTTCGTTGCTGAAGACGACCGTGTAGCGCCACGTCGCCCCGGCGTCTGCCTGCATCCGCTCGGCGTAGGCGTAGAGCGGCAGGTCGGTTTCCTCCCCGATCGTATCCGCGCGCAGTTCGAGGACGGGCGCGTGGCGGTAGACGGCGTGTTCCGGCGACTCAGGTGAGTAGGCCGTGGCGTCAAGCCGCTGCACCGACAGGCATTCTGCGGTCTTCCAGAGCTCCGAGGGCCGGACTTCCGCCGCGTGGCGGCCGCCCGTCAGCGGCCCCAGGAGCGAGTCGTAGCGCGTCAAGCCGATGCCCGGGAACAACAGCACGTCGTGGCTTCGTGCGCCGTCCACCCACACGCTGAAGACCGCCACTTTCTGGGTCGGCGGACTGGGGCACCGGTCAGCGACGGTCATGGAGAGCACAGCCATCGCGCCCGGTTCGGCGGTGATCGTGCTGCGCAAGCCGCCGCCCCCGCAGGCCGTCACGACCAGACTCGAAGCCGCGGCGGCGACACCGGCTGTTCGCCGAATGCTCACGATTGCATCTTCCAGACGGGGCCCTCCGGCTGGCCCGGCTAGGCCGCCGGCCCGGCTGTTCCCTGGTGATCACGGTGGAACCACGCGAGGCGTTCGTTCAGCACGGGGAACTCAGAGCGCTGGATGAGCGACGTGCAGGCGCGGAGCCCTTCTGTGCGATCGCTCCCCGTCGTGCCCAGGGCAATCGCGCTGACGCCGTAGTAAAGCAGCTCACTCAGCAGTTCCTCGCCCGTCAGGCCTGGATAGGCAAAGGTGAAGTAGAACCCGTCGGCAATGGGGGCGTCGAGGTCCGTGTCGTACACGATCCGGAAGCCATTGTCCGTGAACATCCGTTTCATCACGTGCGCCTTCTCGCCGTACTCGCGCACGCCCTCGACGTAGTTCAGCTCGCCGTCGTTCACGGCTTTCAGCACGGCCGCCAGCGCGTACTGCGCCGAGTGCGACGTCCCCGACGACAGGGCGTAGATCGCGCCGAAGACCATCGCGTAGCCGAGCAGGTCGGACGGGTAGTACCGCTTGAGGTCCGGCGCGCGCCGGTTCCAGAGCGCGTCCGAGACGACGAGCATGCCAATCCGCTCGCCCGCGTAGCTGAACACCTTGGAACTGGAAATCAGCAGCACGAAGTTGTCGGTATGGCGCGCGACCGACGGCTGGAACGGCGCCTCGCCCGGGCGGGAGTAATCCTGCCGGAAATCCATGCCGAAGTACGCCAGGTCTTCGATGACCACGGCGTCGTACTCGTCGGCCAGCCTGGCGATAATCTCGAGTTCGTCCTCGGTGAGGCAGATCCACGCCGGGTTGTTCGGGTTCGAGTAGAGGATCGACGACACCTTGCCCGTGTCCAGGTACGACAGCAGCTTGTCGCGCAGCTTGGGGCCCCGGTGGTCGTAGACGTCGAAGGTCATGAAGTCGTGGCCCAGGACCCGGCACTGCAGTTTCTGCACCGGGAACCCGGGGTCGATGAACAGCGTGCCCTCCCGGTTGGCGTACATGCGGTTGATGGTCAGGAAGCAGGCCATCGCGCCCATCATCGATCCGACCGTCGGCAGGCAGTGCTCCGGGTCCACCGTGACGTCGAGGAAGCTCTTCACGAAGCGGGAAATCTCGCGCTTGAGGGGCGGGATGCCCTGGATGTCCGGGTACACGGCCGCGACGCCGCGCTTGAGGGCTTCGATCTGCGCGTTGACCGCGATCTGGCTCGGGGGCAACCCCGGGATGCCCATCTCCATGCGGATGTACCGCTGTCCGGTGTTCCCCTCGATGGTGTCGATCAACCTCTTGATTTCGCGAATCGACGCCTGCGAGATGCTCCGGAGCCCTGAGCCGTCGAGGGCTCGGGTGACGGCATCGGCGTCGATCGGCGTGTGTCGGTTGGCCACGGGGTCTCTCCAGGGGGCGAGCGGCAGCACGGCCATCCTAACCCAATTCGTGAATCCTGCCGCCAGGAACCGGCGTCTCACAAGGGTTCCCATGGGAACTGCGTGCTGGCGGCTCAGACCGCCGGCGGTTCCGCGTACAATGGGTGCACCCAGGAGACCACATGCGCAAGACCATCACGTTCGCGTTTCTCGTCGTCATCGCCGCCGCCACCTCGGCCCAGTCCCCTGCCGACGGCAAGTGGACGTTCACGATGGACAGCCAGATGGGCCAGGTGGCCGGCCAGGCCGACCTCAAGACCGAGGGCGGCAAGCTCACGGGCACCTTCGTGCTCGACGGCGGTCGCACGCTCCAGATCACCAACGGCACGGTGAGCGGCGCCGACCTGGCGTTCGACCTCGTGCGCGACCGGCCGTCCGGCGGCTCGATGACCTACACCATGACCGGGAAGATCGACGGCGACACCATCAATGGCGTGGCCCGCGCCGACATGGGCGGCCAGACGGTGGAGCTGCCCTGGGTGATGAAGCGGGTGAAGTAATGCCCACCGATGCCGCGGCCAGCTTCGGGATCGGGCGCGCGATGGGCACCTATGCCATCACGATGCTGATCTTCTTCGCCATCGATCTCGTCTGGCTGGGCGTGGTCGCGAAGAACTTCTACCGGCAGCACATCGGGCACCTGATGAGCCCCGACGTGAACTGGGGCGCGGCCGTCCTTTTCTACGCCGTCTACATCGCCGGCATCGTGTTCTTCGCCATCAAGCCGGCGATCGAGGCCGGAAGCGCGTCCCGTGCGCTGGCCTACGGCGCGGTCTTCGGGTTTGTCGCCTACGCCACCTACGATCTGACGAATCAGGCCACCATGAAGGACTGGCCGGTGCTCGTCACCGTGGTCGACCTGGCCTGGGGCACGGTCCTCACGGCCACCGTCGCCTATCTCAGCTACCAGGTGTCGAGCCGGATCTTCTGAGCTGCGGGGCCTGTTCCCCCCGAGCGGGTTGACCGCCGGGGCTGCGGGTATTACTCTTACTTGTAGGAGTAATACCATGACCCTCACGACCAAGGGCCAGGTCACCATCCCGCAGGAGATCCGCAACCGCCTGGGCCTCATGCCCGGCACCCGGGTCGTCTTCGACGTCGTCGGCGACAGCGTACGCATCCGGCGCGCCGGCGAACAGCGCCGGGGGCAGGCGCTGGTGGCGCAGCTGCGTGACGCCGGGCGCCGCGCCGCCGGTCCTCGCCTGTCGACCGACCAGATCCTGGCGCTCACGCGGGGTGAGTGAGTTGCCGGCGACACTCGTCGACAGCAACGTGCTCCTCGACGTGATCACCGGAGACGAGGAGTGGCTCGACTGGTCGGCGGCCGCCCTCGCCCGCGCGGCAGACACCTCCCCGCTGGTCATCAACCCGATCGTCTATGCCGAGGTGGCTGCGCGGTTCGCGCGGATCGAAGAGCTGGAAGAGGCGCTCCCCCGCGAGTACTACGAGCGCCGGCCGCTCCCGTGGGACGCCGCGTTCCTGGCCGGGCAGTGTTTCGTGAAGTACCGCCGGCGCGGCGGGGCGCGCCGGTCGCCGCTGCCCGATTTCTACATCGGCGCTCACGCGGCCATCGAGGGCCTGACGCTGCTCACGCGCGACGCCAGGCGCTATCGCAGTTACTTCCCGGGACTGCGCATCCTCTCGCCGTAGGCGGTCCTCTGTCAGAACACGTCGAGGTCGCGCCCCGACACGACCGCCCCCCCGTAACGCTGCTTCACTTCTGCGACGAGCGCCGCGTCCGTGGTTCCCCAGAAGAGCTGGTGATACAGGACGAGCAGGCCTGGCCGCGCCTTCGCCGCCAGCGCAGCCAGCTCGGCAGATGAGGTGTGGTACACGCGATGGTAGCGCTGCCAGTCGGGTGGGCGCGTGACGAAGCCGGCCGTCGAGTACACCTCGTGCACGAGGATGTCGCAACCGTTGCACGCCGCAACTAGCGCATCGGACGGGCCGCTGTCACCCGACACGACGATCGAGCGGTCAGGCGTGTCGAACCGGTAGGCGAACGACCGCTTCCACGCGCCGTGGGGAACCGCGAACGCGCGGACCGTGACGCGACCGTCCTTGTAGACCAGCCCAGGCTTCACCTCGTGCGCGCGAACCTCGTAGCCGGCCGGCTTCGCCGGTTCGAGATCGTGGAGGCGCACGTCCACGTCCTCGGCCCACGCCTTCATCACGTGGTCCGTCATCGCGCGGATACCGGGAGGCCCGTACACCTGGAGCGGCGCGTCGCGCTCGAGAACGGCCGGCGTGAAGATGAGGTCGGGGTAACCTGCGGTATGGTCCGAGTGCAGGTGCGTGGCGAATGCCGTGCGGAGCAGTTTCGGATCGAGACCCCTGACGCCGCGCGCGAAGGCCGCCGCCGCCCGCCGGACGACCCCAGGGCCGAAGTCCACCAGATACGGCACATCGTCGACGACGATGGCGACGGCGGGGCCGGATCGCTCCGGATCGGCATTTGGCGTTCCTGTGCCGAGGAGGACGAGTTGCGTGCGCGATGCCGCGCGGCCGTTCAGGCCGACGGCAGCCGTGGCCACGAGCGTGGCGGCGATGCCCGCGGTGACGATGGCGCTGGCTCGGCGCATGGCGGCCTCCCTACCCTTCCCTGACGACGTGCGGCGTCGGCTCCGGGATCTCGAGCGTCGCGGCGGACTTGTGGTTCATCGGGCCTCCGTTCGCCTTCACGATACAACGGCGCAGGCCCTCGGTGATCTCCCCAGTCGTGCCTGCGCGGGACAACGATGACGGCCGGGCATGCGATCCGGCAGGACCGGAGGCGTGAAGGAACCAACACGACTCTGACGGCTTGGAAGGCGGCAACAGGAGCGGGCCGAGCGGTGCGGGGCGGTACGGCCGGATGCTATGATGGCTCCCGGGCGTTCATCATGCGGCTTCAGTCCGGCAGCCGGCTTGGCGTTTACGAGATCGTGTCCGCGCTCGGCGCGGGCGGCATGGGCGAGGTGTATCGGGCGCACGACACCCGGCTCGGCCGGGACGTCGCGGTCAAGGTGCTTCCGGCGCACCTCTCGGGCGACGCCGCGGCCCTCGGGCGGTTCGACCGCGAAGCCCGGGCCGTCGCCGCGCTCTCCCACCCCAACATCCTTGCGATCTTCGACACCGGCACGCACGACGGCGCGGCCTACGTCGTCACAGAGCTGCTCGACGGCGACACGCTGCGCGGCCGGCTGGCCGACGGCCCGCTCCCCCCGCGCCGCGCCGTGGAGTTCGCGCTGCAGGTGGTCCGGGGCCTCGCGGCCGCGCACGAACGCGGCATCGTTCACCGGGATCTGAAGCCTGAGAACGTGTTCGTCACCCGCGACGGCCAGGTGAAGCTGCTCGACTTCGGGCTGGCGAAGTCGGTTGGAGAGGACACGGCCGCAGACCGCTCGGCCACGCGCTACGACACGGCCGCCGGCATGGTGCTCGGCACGGCCGGTTACATGGCGCCAGAGCAGGCGCGCGGCCAGGCGGTCGATCACCGGGCGGACGTGTTCGCGTTCGGCGCGTTGCTCTACGAGATGCTGAGCGGCAACCGCGCGTTCACCGGCCCGACGCCCGCCGACGCGATGAGCGCCGTGCTGACGGCCGAGCCCCCTCCACTGGAATCGCTGGTCCAGGCCGTGCCGACGCCCCTTGATCGGATCGTCCGCCGCTGCCTGGAGAAATCCCCCGAACTTCGCTTCCAGTCCGCGCGGGACCTGGCCTTCGCGCTCGAGACACTGGCGGGAACCGGTTCGTCCGGTGGCGCCGCGGCACCGCCGGCGCCGGTGCGCCCGCAGCTGCGTGCTGCCGTCCCGGCCGTCGCCGGCGTGCTGGTCCTCGCGGCCGGGATCGCGATTGGGGCCTGGCTGACGCGCCGCGCGACTTCCGGAACGGTCGTGGCTCCTCCGGTGGCGGCGTTCTCGTTCGACGCCGGGTTCGTCTTTCCTCCTTTGCTGAGTCTGTCACCCGACGGCCGCACCATCGCCTACAACTCACCCGGCTCCATCGGCGGAGCGCTTGGAGGCCTGTGGCTTCGCCGTCTCGACGGATCGGCCGCTCCGCCCGGCTTCCCGACCGTGGCGAGCGACGTCCCGCTGGGGTGGTCGGCGGACAGCCGGCGCCTGCTGGTCTACTCGGAGAGCAAGCTCGTGGTCGTGGACATGGCCACCGGCGCTCGCGAGACGCTCGCTCCAGCCCCCGGCATTCCGCGCGGCGCGGCCTGGATGCCGGATGGCAGCCTCCTGGTCGGTGCGCGGATCGCGATCGCCCGTCTTCCTTCCGGCGGCGGGCAAGCGCGGGACCTCCTGGTGCCGGACGCCGCGCACCACGAGTGGTTCGGCTGGCCGGTGCCGCTGCCGGGCGGCGGGCGGCTGATCTACGCCGCGAAGCCCACAGCGCCGTCCGATCCGATCGAGTGGCGCATCGGCCCCGTGGACGGCACGGGATCGCGCGCCGCGGACCCCGTGGTGCTCAAGGGCGTCACGGGAGTGCGCCTGGCGGAACCCGGCGTGCTCTTCTACGTGCGCGGCGGCACGCTCTTCGCGCAGCGCTTCGATGCCTCGTCGGCCGCCCTCACCGGAGACGCAATCCTGGTCGCCAAGGAGGTGTACGAGAGCCCGGCGGCGGGCCGCGCGGCCCTTGGCGTCGCAGGCACCGGCGTCGTCGCGTTCCGCCGGGAGCACTTCCCGCGCCAGGTGTTCTACTGGGTCGATCGGACCGGGCGGCGGCTGCGCGAGTTCCCCACGCGCAACACCTTCACGAACTTCGATCTCTCCCCTGCCGGCAACCGCGTGGCCGCCACCGTGCGGCTCCAGCCGTACAATCTCGGATCCCAGTTGTGGATCCTGAACCTCGACCGCGGCATGGCGACCGACGTGTCGGCCCCTGACGGGGGCGGCGGCCACTCCGACGCGCTCTGGTCGCCGGACGGATCGAGGCTCGCCTTCCGCCTCGGCAACCGCCTCGTGACGCGGCCGGCCGACGGCGGCGAGGTGACGATGCTGCTGGATCGCACGGCCTATCCGGAAACGTGGTCCCGGGACGGCCGGTTCATCGTCGCCGGCGTGAGCGTGGGCGACGACTACCAGTTGTGGACCATCGACCTGCGTGACGCGAACAAGACGGCGCCGCTGGTCACGGGAGCGGCCGCCCTGGACGAGCCGAAGTTCTCTCCGGACGGGCGATGGGTGGTCTACAACGCGTCCGAGGGCGGCCGGCCCGCGGAAGTCTACGCGGTGCCGTTCCCGCCGACCGGCCAGCGGTACCAGTTGTCCCCGCAAGGCGGGACCCAGCCTCGCTGGCGCGGCGACGGTCAGGAACTCTACTACCTGGCGCCGGACGGCACGCTGATGGCGATGCGGATCCCCGGAGGCGATGTCAAACGGGCGTCGCAACCGGAACCACTCTTCCAGACCGGGCTCGAGGCCTCGTCCGCCTTCGACCAGTTCGCGGCGGCGGCCGACGGGCAGCGTTTCCTCATCCGGCACCCCGAGGGCGCCATCGGCGATCGCGCGCCCGTGCACGTCATCGTGAACTGGCAGCCGCCGCCGGTTGCCCGCCCCCCGGACTGACCACGGCCGGCGGGCCTCCCGGTCGCTTTCGCGCTGCTTCCAACCCTCGAAGCCCGTCTGTCGGTGGTAGACTGCTGCGGGTTCCGAGGCCCCGCAGCCGGGGCCACCGCCTCAGCCGCCTGGACTGTCAATGGCTACGACCCGCCCGCTCCGCGTCCTCGGCGCCATCCTCGTGGCGACCTCCGCGGTCTGCCTGATGGTCCCGGCCCGCGCCGCGGACGACCCGGCCGGTGCCGCCCGCCTCAAGCGCTTCAACGACCTGAAGTTCGGGATGTTCATCCACTGGGGCCCCTACTCGCTCGCGAGCGTCGAGGCCTCGTGGCCGATCATGACGCCGCCCAAGTCCGGCGGCATCACCGAGGCCGACTATCGCGCCCTGCCCCGGCGCTTCAACCCGGTGAAGTTCGACCCGAAGGCCTGGGTGCGCCTGGCGCGCGCGGCCGGCCAGCGCTACATGGTGTTCACGAGCAAGCACCACGACGGCTTCTGCATGTTCGACTCGGCGTTCACCGACTACAAGATCACGAAGACGCCGTACGGCAAGGACATCGCCGCGATGCTGGCCCAGGCGGCCCGCGAGGAGCAGATGCCCTTCGGCTTCTACTACTCGCCGCCTGACCTCAATCACCCCGGATTCCGCGACACCTCCCGCCCATCCTCCGAGAACTGGCGCGGGGAGCCGTCGCGGCCGGAATGGCCGCTCTACCTGTCGTACATGGAATTGCAGGTCCGCGAACTCCTGACCCGCTACGGCGACATCTTCGTGGTCTGGTTCGACGGCCTGGGAAACCAGGAGAAGTACGACGGGACGCGATTCCTCCGCACGATCCGCGAGTTGCAGCCGATGGCGCTCGTGAACAACCGCGTCGGGCTCACGGCGGATTTCGTCACGCCCGAGCAGCGGCTGCCGAAGGGCATCCCGACGAAGGGCTCGCGGGTGGGCATGACGAACCCGGATGATGCCGGCCTGTCGGCGGAGCCTCCGGCTCCCGAGGCGTTTCAGCCGTGGGAAACGTGCATGACGATCAATCAGACGTGGGCCTACAACGCCAACGACCGGGCGTTCAAGTCGACGACGGAGCTGATCCGCACGCTCGTCGAAGTGGCCTCGCGCGGCGGGAACTTCCTGCTCAACGTAGGACCGACGCCCGAAGGGACCATCCAGCCGGAGTTCGAGGAGCGCCTCCTGGCCATCGGCGCGTGGCTGAAGGTGAACGGCGAGGCCATCTACGGCACCACCTACGGCCCGCTGCAGCAGCTGCCGTTCGCGCGCACGACGGCGAAGGACGGCACGATCGTACCTGCACGTCTTCGACTGGCCGGCCCAGGGCCCGCTCACGGTGCCGGGCGTGCGCGCCACGGTGCGGGCGGTCAGGCTCCTGTCGGGCAACCGGCCGCTGGCGTTCTCCCAGCAGGCCGATGTGCTGACGATTCAGCCGGGCGGCATCGCGCCCGATCCGCACGCCACGGTACTGGCGATCGACACTCGCTGACGGACACACGGCGCCGCCGAGCGGCGGCAGGAGGTGGCATCCCTTGAGACGCAGAGACTTCATCACGGCGAGCCTGGCATCGGCGGCTGCCCTCGCGGCCACGCGCCTCACCGGCGATGCCCGGACCGGCACTCCGACGCAGGCCCCGGCCGCACCCGGCGGGAGACGCTTCCGCCTCAACTACGCCCCGAGCTTCGGCCAGTTCAAGGTCCATGCGGGCACGGACCTCGCCGCCCAGATCCAGTTCGCGGCCGACGAAGGCTTCGCGGCGATGTTCGACAACGGCCTGATGAACCGCCCGCCGGCCGACCAGGAACTCATCGTCCGCGAGATCCAGAAGCGGAACCTGAAGCTCGGGCCGTTCGTGCTGCTCGCTGATTTCAACAACAAGAACTTCGTCACGCGCGACAGGGACGTCCGGGCGGCCATCCTCCAGAAGATGCGCGACGGCATCGAGACGATGAAGCGGACGGGCGTGAAACACGCGCTGCTCGTGCCCGGTCGCTACGACGAGAGCCTGGCCTGGGAATACCAGACCGCCAACGTCGTCGACAACCTGCGGGCCTGCATGGACCTCTGCCAGCCGGCCGGGCTGGTTCTGGTGCTGGAGCCGCTCAACCCGAAGAACCACCCTGGCCTCTTCCTCACGAAGATCCCGCAGGCCTACCAGATCTGCAAGTCGGTCAACAACCCGTCCTGCAAGATCGTGAACGACATCTACCATCAGCAGATCACCGAGGGGAACATCATCCCGAACATCGAGGCCGGCTGGGACGAGATCGCCGCCTTCCACGTGGGCGACAATCCGGGGCGCAAGGAACCGACCAGCGGCGAGATCAACTACCGCAACGTGTTCAAGTTCATTCACGACCGTGGCTACCAGGGTGTCCTGTGCATGGAGCACGGGCAGAGCAAACCGGGCCGGGAGGGCGAGCGCGCCGTCATCGACGCGTACCGGGCCTGCGATCAATTCTAGGGGGAGCGAGATGAGCAACCAGCACGACACGTCAGTCACCCGCCGCGACTTCGTGAGAACCGCGGCTGCGGCGTCGATCGCCGCGTCGTTTCCTGCCAGCTTCGGCGTGTTCGCCCAGGGCTCCGACACCTTCAAGGTCGGCGTGATCGGCTGCGGCGGCCGGGGCACCGGCGCGGCCATCGACTGCCTGAAGGCCGACCCCGCGGTCGAAATCGTGGCCCTCGGCGACCTGGTGCCCGATCGCGTCGAGAGTTGCCTGGCCCGGCTGAACAAGGAGTTCGCGGCGCGCGTGAAGGTGCCGGCGGCCAACCGGTTCACCGGCTTCGACAACTACAAGGGCGTCCTGTCGGTGCCGGGCGTCAATCTCATCGTCACCGCCGCGCCCCCGGGGTTCCGGCCGATTCACTTCAGGGCGGCCATCGAGGCGGGCAAGCACGTGTTCATGGAGAAGCCGGTGGCCGTCGACCCGGTGGGCATTCGATCGATCATCGCCACCTCGGAACTGGCGGCGCAGAAGAAGCTGGCCGTCGTGGCCGGCACGCAGCGTCGGCACCAGAAGCGCTACCTCGAGATGATGAAGCGCATCCAGGATGGCCAGATAGGCGAGATCGTGGCCGCCCAGTGCTACTGGAATATGGGAGATCTGTGGGTGAAGCTGCGCGAGCCGAACATGAGCGAGATGGAGTGGCAGTGCCGGAACTGGCTCTACTTCAGCTGGCTCTCCGGCGACCACATCGTCGAGCAGCACGTGCACAACATCGACGTCGTGAACTGGGCGATGGGCGTGATGCCGAAGAGCGTCATGGGCATGGGCGGACGGCAGGTGCGCACCGCGCCGGAGTACGGCAACATCTTCGACCACTTCTTCGTGGAGTTCGAGTACCCGAACGGCGTGCGTGTGGCCAGCGCCTGCCGGCAGACGAAGGGCTGCAACGACCGCGTCGAGGAGCGCATCGTCGGCACCAGGGGTGTCGCGTGGAGCACGTCGAGCGCGACGCGAATCACCGGCGCCGCGCCCTGGACGTTCGAGGCGGACGAGCTCAATCCGTACGTGCAGGAGCACATCGACCTGATCGCGTCGATCAGGAAGGGCGCGCCCCTGAACGAGGGACGGCAGATCGCGGAGAGCACGATGTGCGCGATCATGGGCCGCATGAGCGCCTACACGGGGCGGGCGTTCTCGTGGGAGTGGGCGATGAACACGTCGAAGCTCGACCTGTCGCCCAAGGCGTACGTGCTCGGTCCGAACCCGGTCGACCCGGTGGCCGTCCCGGGCACCACCCCGCTCGTCTAGCCATGTCAGCTGGGGTCAGACCCGGGTCTGACCCCAGCCATCCGTCCCGTGCCACTCATGCACTTCTGGGGCCTCCACCTCGTCGATCTCGCGCTCATCGCCGCCTACCTCGCCGCGGTGGTCTGGATCGGCCTGAGAGTTGGCCGCGCGTCCGAGGGCATGGACGACTTCTTCCTGGCCGGCCGGAAGCTGGGAAAGGTCTACCAGTTCTTCCTGAATTTCGGCTGCTCGACCAACGCCGACCAGGCGGTCGCCGTCTCCCGGGAGGTCTACCGGCAGGGCATCGGCGGGATGTGGATCCAGTCGCTGGTGCTGTTCCTGACGCCGTTCTACTGGATCAGCACGATGTTCTTCCGCCGGGTCCGCTTGACGACCATCGGCGACTACTACGCCGAGCGCTTCGGCAGCCCGTTCCTCGCCGCCGCGTACGCGGTCTTCACGCTCGCGCTCTCCGCCTTCATCGGCGGAGGCATCGGCATGCTCGTGGCGGGCAAGACGATGGTGGCGATGACGCCGAAAGCCATCGAGCAATGCACGCCCGCCGAACGCGCGAGCATCGAGGAGTTCCGGGAGTACCGGCACCTCGAAGAGGTCCGGCCGCGCGGCCTCACGCCCGCGGAGGACGCACGCTGGGACCTGCTCAGGCACAAGCAGCAGCGCGGCGAACTCCGCTCCTTCGTCTCGCACGTCAACCCGGTCTGGTTCTTCCTGATCTACGCCATCGTCGTCGGCGCGTACACGATGATGGGCGGGTTCCGGGCCGCGGCCATCACGGACGGCATCCAGGGCGTGCTGATCGTCATCTTCTCGGTGATTCTCGTGCCGGTCGGCCTCTCGAGGCTGGGCGGGTTCGAGGGGCTTCACGCCGCCGTGCCGGCCCACATGTTCGAACTGTTCGGGTCCGCCTCGCTGAGCGAGTACGCCTGGTACACCGTCGTCGCGATGGTCCTCGCGAACCTCGTGTCCATCATCGCCGTCGTGTCGGGGATGCAGACCGCCGGGTCCGCGAGGAACGAATTCACGGCGCGGATCGGCATGATCGGCGGCATGTTCATGAAGCGCCTGCTCATGCTGTTCTGGGCGCTGGCGGGCCTCATCGCCATCGGCCTCTACGCCGGGAAACTGCACGACCCGGATCTCATCTGGGGCGTGATGACGCGCGACCTGCTGCCGCCGGGAGCCATCGGGCTGATGCTGGTCGGCGTGCTCGCCGCGAACATGTCCACCCTTGATGCGTCGGCCGTCTCGCACGCGGCGCTCTTCATCCGGAACCTCTACAAGCCTGTCGTCCCGCACAAGACCGACAGGCACTACCTGATGGTGGGACGCGCGGTGATCGCCGTCACACTTGCCGGCGCCATCCTCGTGGCGATGACGGCCGAGAACCTGCTGGGGTTGTTCCAGTACATCATCTCGGTGCCGGCCATCTTCGGCGCGTCGATCTGGCTGGGGTTCGTCTGGCGCCGTGTCACGAAGTGGGCGGTCATCTGGCAGGTCGCCATCTGCATCCTGCTCTATGCGGCGATCCCGACAGCCTTCCCGAGCATCGACGCCGCGCGGCGGCACCCCGCGTGGCTCCTGGAAACCGCGGCCCGGCAGGTCTCTTCCACGGCGCCCGCGACACATGACGACGTGGCCGCCGGACGGGCGGCGCGGGCTGGCGAGCTGGTTACCCGGACGCAGACGATACCGCCGGTGGGCGTGTTCTTCGAAAAGGTGGTGCCCGTCGAGCCGGGCGACCCGGCCGCCCCCAAGGAAGGGCGCGGGCGCTTCCACGCCGAACTGTGGGTGATGAGCTGGTTCGGCGTCGACTTCACCCACTGGTCGAAACCGCAACTCGTCGCCGCGCGGTTCTACTTCGACGCTCTCTTCCCCTTCCTCGCGCTCGTGGTGTTCTCGTGGTTCACGCGACCGGAACCGCGTGAGGCTCTCGACCGGTTCTTCGCCAAGGTCCACACCCCGGTGCAGCCGACGCCGGAAGCGGAAGCCGCGGCCCTGGCTGCGGCCGTCGCCAACCCGCGGCGGTTCGACGCCGACAAGGTCTTCCGGAGCGAGAACTGGGAGATCCTGAAGCCGGCCCGGAGCGACTACGTCGGCTTCTTCGGCACGTGGGCGCTCGTGGGAGTGGTCATCCTGCTGCTGTGGGCCATGGTGACGGTCCGATGAACGGCGAGGCACCCGCGCGGCGCCGGCGTGTCGGCCTCGACAACTACGGGCTGTTCCCGCTCGACCTGTCGCCGCTCGGCACGCTGGAGTGGGCCGTCGCTCACGGCGCCGACGGCGTGGCGTTCTCGGGCCTGACGCCCGAATGGCACGGCCGGATGGATGCCGCGGCGCTCTCGGACATCCGGGCGTTCGCCGCCGATCGCGGCCTGTACCTCGAGTGGGGCGGCGCGCAGCACATCCCGCGCCACATGACGTCGTGGGCCCCGAAGGACCTGTTCGACCTCAATCGCCGCGCCGCGCGGGAGGCCGCCGCGCTCGGAGCGACGAGTGTCCGATCGTGCTCGGGCGGATTGATGCGGTGGGACGCAGCGGCCCCGCCCACCGACGTGCTGCTGCGCGAGACGGCCGAGGCGCTGCGGGCCCAGAAGACGATGCTGCGTGACCATGGTGTCGTGCTCGCCATCGAAACGCACTTCGAGTTCACGTCGTTCGAACTGCTGCGGCTCTTCCACCTGTGCGGGGCGGAGCCGGGCGACTGGCTGGGCGTCTGCCTCGACACGATGAACCTGATGACGATGATCGAGCACCCGGTGATGGCCACCGAACGCCTGCTGCCGTGGGTCGTGAGCACGCACATGAAGGACGGCGGCGTCCTCAGCCGGCCCGAAGGGCTCGTCACCTTCCCGGTGCCGATCGGCGAGGGCATCGTCGACCTCGCCGCCATCGTCCGCCGGCTCGACACGCTGGCATGGCCGGTGCACCTGTCCGTCGAGGATCACGGCGGGAGTTTCCTGCTGCCGATTCACGACGAGGCCTTCGTGTCGCGGTTCCCGGACCTCGCCGGCGCGGAACTGAAGGCGATGCTCGAGCTTGCCGAGTCGACCGAGGCACGGCCGGGGTGCCGGCCGCTCGAACGCTCGGAGTGGCCCCGGGTCTGCGAATCGCGGGTGGCCCGCGACCTCGCAGCGCTGCGCAGGCTCGCCGGTTCCGCGTCCCCGTCAGCGGAGGTGGCGTCCTGAACACCCAGCCGCTCGCCGACCGTTTCACGTTCAAGACGGCCGACGCCCTGCGCCGCAAGGCCGAAGCCCTGGGCATCACACTGCCCTTCGACGAGGACATCCGGGCCCTGCTCGGGGAGACCATGGTCGGCGGCCGGCGCGTGCCGAACAGGATTGCCGCGCAGCCCATGGAAGGCTGCGACGCCACCCCTGAGGGCGCCCCCACGGAACTCACGACGCGCAAATACGAGCGGTTCGGCGCCGGCGGGGCGGGCCTCGTCTGGTTCGAGGCGACGAGCGTCGTGCCGGACGGCCGCGCGAACCCGAGACAGCTGTGCCTCACGGCGGCGACCGGGCCAGACTTCGCCAGGCTCGTCCGGCTGACGCGGGACGCCGCGCGGGAGCGATTCGGGCCGGGGCGCGAGCCCTACCTGGTGCTGCAACTCACCCATTCGGGCCGCTTCAGCCGGACGGCACCAGCCGGCGGGCGCCGCGTGGCCTGCCCCAACCCGTATCTCGATCGCGAATCCCTGCCGCCCTGGGCCGACGAACAGCTCGACAGTCTCCGCGGCGCCTTCGTGGAGGCCGCGCGCCTGGCGGCCCGCGCCGGGTTCGACGCGGTCGACATCAAGGCGTGCCACGGCTATCTCCTGCACGAATTGCTCGGAGCGCATGCACGGTCGAACAGCCGCTACGGCGGGCCGTTCGAAGGCCGGGTGCGGCTGCTCTTGGACATCGTCTCGGCCGTGCGCGCCGAGGTGCCTGACGTGGCTGTCGCGGTCAGGATGAATGCGACCGACGGCATGCCCTACCCGTATGGCTTCGGCGTGCCGGCCGACGGCAGCGCCGGCATCGATCTCGACGAGCCGAAGCGGCTCGCCCGGATGCTCCGCGACGCCGGATGCGCGCTGCTGAATGTCACGGCCGGCATCCCGACCTTCAGCCCGCACATCAACCGGCCGTTCGATCGGCCGGTCGCGGGCACCGAGCCGTCGCCGGAGCATCCGCTCGCCGGCGTGTCGCGGCTGCTCGGGCTCGCGGCGGAGATCCAGGGCGTGGTGCCGTCCGTGCCGGTTGTGACGACGGGATTGTCGTGGCTGCGGCAGTTCTGGCCTCCGGTGGCGGTGGGAGTGCTCAAGGCCGGCGGCGCCGCGTTCGCGGGCGTCGGCCGCGGGATGTTCGCGTATCCGGATGCCGCCGCCGACCTGATGGAGCGCGGCGCGCTCGTTCCGGTGAAGTGCTGCATCGCCTGCTCCCGTTGCACCGAACTGATGCGGATGGGTAGCACGGCAGGATGCGCCGTGCGCGATCATCCCCTCTACTCGTCCCTGCACCGCAGTGCGGCGACGGCGGCCGGGAGCGCGCCATGACCGAGGATCGCGTGACGATTGCCGGCGTGCCGATGCCGGTGTACGGCGTCAACACGCTCGTCGTCGGGTCCGGCGCGGCGGCGCTCGCCGCGGCGGTCTGGCTCGGGGATTTCGGCCAGCACGACATGGCCATCGTCACCGAGAGCTGGGGCGGCGGGACGTCCGCCCACGCCGGCTCGGACAAGCAGACCTACTACAAGCTCGCCCTCGACGGCCGCGTGCCGGATTCGGCACGCCTGCTGGCCGAGGACCTGTTCGCGGGCGGCAGCATGCACGGCGACATCGCGCTCTGCGAGGCGAAGCACGCGGCCCAGGCGTTCTACCGCCTCGTCCAGCTCGGGGTCCCCTTCCCCCACGATCGGTTCGGCGGGTATCCCGGCTATCGCACGGACCACGACGAGCGCGGCCGCGCCACGTCGGCGGGCCCTCGGACCTCGCAGCAGATGGTGGGCGCGTTCTCGAAGGAGGTCGCCGCCCGCGGCGTTCCCCTGTTCCAGCCGTGGCAGGTCGTGTTGCTGCTGACCGCGGAGCGCGGCGGCCGCGCTCAGGCCGTCGGGGCGCTGGCCCTGGACCTCGACGCCTGCGCCCGCGGCGAAGAGCGGTACGCCCTGTTCAATGCCGTCAACGTCGTGTTCGGCACGGGCGGACCGGGCGGCATGTACCTCGATTCGGTGTACCCCGTCGAGCAGACGGGCTCGATCGGCCTGGCGTTGCGCGCCGGCGCGATCGCCCACAACCTGACGGAGTCGCAGTTCGGCCTGGCGTCGATCTCGGTGCGGTGGAACGTGTCGGGCTCGTATCAGCAGGTGGTGCCGAGGTATGTGTCGACCGATGCCGGGGGCGGCGATGTCCGCGAGTTCCTCAACGACGAGTTCCCGGACCTCGGCACGCTGACGGCCGCCATCTTCCGCAAGGGCTACCAGTGGCCGTTCGACCCGCGGCGGGTGCAGAATCACGGCTCGTCGCTCATCGATCTCCTGGTCCACCGCGAACGGATGGAGCGCGGACGCCGGGTCTTCCTCGACTTCACGGGAAACCCCGGCGGCGGCGCGCGCCTCGGCCCGTTCTCGCTCGACGTCCTGCACGACGAACCGCGCCAGTACCCTGGAGAAGTGCGGAGCGACGGCCGCCACGCCCGTCGAGCGGCTGGCGCAGATGAACCAGCCGGCCCTGGATTTCTACCTGGCGAACGGCATCGACCTGCGGCGCGACCCTCTCGAAATCGCCGTGTGCGCGCAGCACAACAACGGCGGGCTGGCGGGGAGCATCTGGTGGGAGTCGAATGTCGCGGGGCTCTTCCCCGTCGGCGAAGTGAACGGCACGCATGGGGTCAGGCGGCCCGGCGGCGCATCGCTCAACGCCGGGCAGGTGGGCGGCCTGCGCGCGGCGATGTGCATCGCGAACCGGCGGAGCACGCCCGCCCCTGCGGCCGAAGCGTTCGTTGAGGCGGCCGCACCGCAGGTGGAAGCGCTGCTCGCACTGGCCCGGGCCATGCAGCAGGCCTCGCCGGGCCGACGGCGAGGCGCCGACGACGTGCGCCACGAGATCCAGCGCAGGATGTCGAGCGCTGGCGCGCACATCCGGCGGCTGGCGCTCGCACGGGCGGCTGCGGCCGACGCCTGGCGCATGTGCCAGGAGTTCGATGCCCAGTCCCGGGCCGACGGCCCCGGGGACCTCCCGGCCGTCTTCCGCAATCGCGATCTCTGCCTGGCCCACGCCGTCTACCTCGCGGCGATCGCGGAGTACCTCGAACGCGGGGGCCAGAGCAGGGGGTCGTTCCTGGTCATGGACGAATCGGAGCGGTGGCGACTGAATCCGCCGGGCACGTTCGTCGACAGGCACATTCTGGAGGTGTCCGTCGGCCCGGATTGCACGCCGCGCACAGCCTGGGTGGACATCCGCCCCGTTCCCGCGGAGGATGTCTGGTTCGAAACGGCCTGGAAGGCGTACAGGGACGGAACGGTATTCGACTGATGCAGGAGTGAAGACGTGACAGACTCCCCCGTCGCACTGATTACGGGCGCCAGCCGGGGCATCGGCCGGGCGATCGCAATCGCGCTGGCGGATGCCGGCTACGACATCGCCGGCACGGCCCGCGCCCCTCGTGACGCGGCGCAGCCGCGCACGCTCGACGAAGTGGGAGCGCGCGTGGCTGAACGGGGCCGGCGCTGGCTGCCGATCGAAGCGGACGTCTCGGACCTCGACGGTCACGCGGGCGTGTTCGAACGGGTCGATGCGGCGTTCGGGCGCCTCGACCTCTTCGTGAGCAACGCCGGCGTCGCCCCCGAGCGCCGGATGGACGTGCTCGAGACCACGCCCGGGAGCTTCGACCGCGTGATGGGCACGAACCTCCGCGGCGCCTTCTTCCTGGCGCAGCACGCCGCACGCTGGATGCTGGAACGGCGGCGCGCGGAGGCCGGCTCACGGCCGCGCATCGTCTTCATCGGGTCCGTCTCCGCCGAGGCGTCGTCGCCGTCGCGCGCGGAATACTGCCTGTCGAAGGCGGCACTGGGCATGGCCGCGCGCGTCTTCGCGGACCGCCTTTCGAGTGAAGGCATTCCCGTGTTCGAGGTCAGGCCCGGGATCATCCGCACCGACATGACGGCGCCGGTGCACGAGCGCTACGATGCCCTGATTGCCGGCGGCCTGGTGCCCCAGCGGCGCTGGGGCGAACCGGAGGACGTCGCGCGGGCGGTCGTGGCCCTCGCGCGAGGCGACTTCGACTACTCGACCGGCCTGGTCGTCGACGTGGGCGGCGGGCTGACGATGCCGAGGCTCTGAGATCATGGTCGATGTCGCGGAACACGTGTACGACGACGACCCGGGACGCGGGCATCCGGACGTGCGTACGCGGCTCGCGGGAGCGAACTACTTCCTGCTCGGAAACGGCCTGATCCAGGCCGCGGTCCAGCACGCTCCACGCGGCGAAGGCACGCCGCTCGGGCTGCTGGTCATGGATCCCGACAGGCTCCGCAAGAAACGCGACGCGCTGACCATGCACCCGACCTCCGGGCTGGAAACGTCCGTCGTCCATCTCGTGACCGCCACCGCCGACGTGAGCCCGTTGCTCAACGCGCTCACTGTGGCGTGGCAGCCCGATGCGCACGTGCCGACGGTCGTCGCGTCCTGGGGCGCCCGCGGCTTCACGGTCCAGGAGCGGTTCTACTGCCCGTCCGCCTCCCGCGCGCGACTCGCGCGTGAGGTGACAATCACCAACCGGGGCACGGAGCTTCAGGTCGGCTGGGTGCGCACGAGCGTGCCCGGGTCCACCGTGATGCCGCGTTTCTCGGTCAAGCCCGGCGTGCGGACCCGCGTCTGGCTGGTGTACGACCTCGACCCGGCGGCCGCCGCCGTTCGCCTGACGGCCGCGGCCACCGACCCTGTGGAAGTCGAGGCCCGCGAAACCTGGGCCGCCCGCGCCGACGTCCGGTTCGATGATCCGGTCCTCGACCACCTCTTCCGCGCCAGCCGGATGCAGCTGCCCGCGGCTGTCTCGGCCCGCGGCCGCCTGGACGGCAGCATCTGGCAGTACAACCGGGAGTGGGTCCGGGATCAGGCGCTCATCGCCCTCGCCCTCACCCAGCTCGGCGATCGGCGTCTCGCCGCCACGATTCTCCGCCGCCTGGCCGCCGAGTTCGTGACGGCCGAAGGCGCGACGCTCGACTCGAGCGAGGTGCGCGGCCGGGACGATGTCGAACTGGATCAAAACGGGGTGCTGCTCTACGTCCTGGGTGAGTATGCCGCCTGGACCGGCGACCTTGCTCTCGTCAAAGACCTGTGGGACCGCATCACGGCCATCGCCGAGTACCCGCTGCGGCCGGAATTCCGCCACGAGCCGAGCGGCATGCTGAGCGGCAGCCGGGAGTTCTGGGAGCGCCACGCCGCCCACGGCATCGGACCGGGGCTGGAGATGGTGTACCAGATGTTCGTGTCGCTCGGCCTCTCCCGTGCGGCGCACCTCGCGCGTCAGCTCGGCCGCGACCGGGAGGCGGAGCGGTGGGAGGCATCCGCGCGGGACCTTCGCGACGCGATGGGCGCGCACCCCGTCTACGCGCTGTGCGACGCGCGCGGCATCATCAAGCGGCGCACGCTCGATGGGCCGGTCCAGGACGCGATTGCGGCCCTTCCAGGATCAGGCCTGCCGCCAGGCGTGCCGCTGGCATCGGACGGGCCGCACCTGCTGAATCCGGACACCTGCTGCGTGCTGCCCATGGCCTTCGGGATGGTCGACCCCCGGTCGCCTCTGTCCCTCGCGACGCTCGAGGCCGTCGAGTCGCTCTGGAGCCAGGCCTGGGACGGCGGCGGCTACGGCCGCTATCACGTGAGTTCGGAACCCGATTCCCCCGGGGCCTGGCCGTTCGCCTCGGTCTTCGTCGCCAGGGCCCTCGTCGAGGCGGGCGACTCGGCGCGCGCGTGGAGAGTCCTGCGGTGGCTGGCCGCCACCGACGGCGGCGCATCCGGCGCGTGGTTCGAATTCAACGGCCCGCGCATCGCGCCCCCGTTCCCCCAGGTCGGCATCATCCCGTGGACATGGGCGGAACTGGTCCTGCTCTTCGTCCATCACATTCTCGGCGTCAGGCCGGAACCCGGAGGAGTGCGCGTGCGGCCGCGGCTGCTCGCGGGCATGCGCGGCGCGGACGCCAGCATCCCCATCAGGAACGGGTGGCTGCGCCTCGAGCTTCGCGCCGATCCGGCAGCGGCGGAGCAGGCGTCGTTCCTGGTGCCCTATCAGGCCGGCGACATGCACCTCGTGGCCCGCGTGAGGACGCTCTCATGAGCGCGGGGCGCCGGCTGGTGCTCGTCTGCAACTCGCACATCGACCCCGTGTGGCTCTGGCCATGGGAAGAAGGGCTCGCCGCCACGCTGGCCACGTTCCGCGCGGCGGCCGGCTTCTGCGACGAGTTCGACGGCTTCGCGTTCTGCCACAACGAGGCCCTGCTCTACCGGTGGGTCGAGGAGTACGAGCCGGCGCTGTTCGCCCGGATCCGCTCACTTGTCCGCGCGGGCCGCTGGCACGTGATCGGCGGATGGTATCTGCAGCCCGACTGCAATCTTCCGTCAGGCGAGTCGTTCGTGCGGCAGGTGACCGTGGGACTCCGCTACTTCCGTGAGGCGTTCGGCGTCAGGCCGCGGGTGGCGTTCAACGTCGATCCCTTCGGTCATACCCGCGGCCTGGTCCAGGTGCTGAAGCAGGCCGGGTACGTCGGCTACCTCTTCTGCCGGCCCGACGCCCAGCACCTGCCGCTCGCCTCGGACGACTTCGTCTGGGTCGGCTACGACGGCTCGACCGTGCTGGCCCACCGTGCGCCGGAACACTACAACTCCGCGCACGGCCGCGCCCGGGTGAAGGCCGAACAGTGGCTCGAGGCGCACGCGCATGACGAGGACGGCGTGCTCCTGTGGGGCGTCGGCAACCACGGCGGCGGCCCCTCGCGCGAGGACCTGGGCGCGCTGGCCGCGCTCGCGAGGGAGACGGCGGACCGGGCGATCGTGCACGGCAGGCCCGAAGACTATTTCGAGCGGCTCGCGGATCGCGCGGCGTCCTTGCCGCGGTACGAGGCCGATCTCAATCCCTGGGCGCCCGGATGCTACACGTCGATGTCCACGGTCAAGCGCGCCCACCGGCGCCTCGAGGGGCGCCTCTACTCCACCGAAAAGATGCTCGCGAGCGCCGCCCTCCAGCAGTTCATGCCGTTCCCCCACGCCGAACTGGCGCCGGCACTCGACGCGCTGCTGTTCTCCGAGTTCCACGACATCCTGCCCGGCTCGTCGGTGGCGGAGGTCGAGGCCCAGGCCCTGCATCGCCTGGGCCACGGCTTCGACATCGTCGATCGCCTCCGCGCCCGGGCGTTCTTCGCGTTGCTTGCCGGACAGGCATGCGCGGCCGAGGGCGAGTACCCCGTCTTCGTCCACAATCCGCACCCCTTCCAGGTCGACGCGACCGTCGTCTGCGAGTTCCAGCCGCCGGAGCCGAACACGGATCCCGGCACGCTCCTGACTCCGGAGTTGGCGCTGCCGGACAATACGCCGGTTCCGCTGCAGGTCGAGAAAGAAAGCTGCAACATCCAGGCGGACCAGCGGAAACGCATCGTGTTCCGCGCCTCGCTTCCCGCGTCGCTCACCACGCGCTTCGCGTGCCGGCTTCGAACGGTCCCCAGGCTGCCGGCGGACGGGACACGCCCGGTCTCGGGTGTCTTCCGGCATCGATCCGACGGCTGCGAGATCGACGTCGACGCCTCTACAGGCCTGCTTGTCGGCTACCGCGTGAACGGCGAGTCCTTCATCGACGGCGGCGCGCTCCGCGGCCTGGTGATGCGCGACTCGGCCGATCCCTGGGGCATGAAGGTGCGTGGCTTCAGAGATCGCCTCGGCGACTTCGTGCTGATGTCTCCGCGCGAGACGGCGGCGCTGGCCGGCGTGAAGGCTCCTGAGCTGGAGCCTGTCAGGGTCATCGAAGACGGGCCGATCAGGACGGTCATCGAGGCCGCGTTCGCGCATGGCCGTTCCCTCCTGCGCGTGCGCTACGCGCTGCCGAAGCACGGTCCGGAAATTGAAGTGGAAGCCCGGGTGCTGTGGGCCGAGACCGACGCGATGCTCAAGCTCGCGCTCCCGACGGCGATGTCGGAGATGCGCGTGCATGGCCAGGTAGCCTTTGGCGTCGAGCAACATATGCGCGAGGCGGAGGAACTGGTGGGCCACCAGTGGCTGGCCTGTGTGTCGGCGGACCAGGCGCGGGCGCTGACGGTGGTCACCGATGCCACCTCCGGCTTCGACTTCGCCGGCGCCGAGCTGAGGCTCTCCTGTCTGCGGTCCCCGGCATACGCCGGCCATCCGGTCGACGAGGTGACGCCGATTGTCCGGCAGGACCGCATCGAGACGCGCGTGGACCGCGGAGAGCACGTGTTCCGGTTCTGGCTGAAGGCGGGGCCGGCCGCGGAGCGGCTGGCGGCCATCGACCGCGAGGCAACTGCGCACCTCGAGGCGCCGATGGCGCTCGTGGCATTCCCGGCGGGCGGCGGGGCGGCGGCTGGCCCCGGCGTGGTCCTCTCCGACACGGTGATCCAGATGCCGGCGATGACGATGGCTGCGGATGGCCGCCGCGCGATCGTGCGGCTGTTCGAACCGACGGGGTCTCCTCGGCGCACGACGTTGAGCATTCCTGCGCTGGGCGTTGAAGCCTTGCTCTCGTTCGGGCCCTTCGAGTTGAAGACGATTGCCGTGGACCTGACGTCGCGCAGGGTCTGTGAAACCGACCTCCTCGAGGGCGCGCGACCGTGAACCGCCATGACTGAGCGCGTGAAGGCACGGACCGATCCCGTCCGCGTCCTGATGGTCGCCATCGGCGGCTACGGCTGCCACTACCTGCAGGCGCTGCTGGACGAAGTGCCGGCCGGGCGCGCGTGCCTGGCGGGCGTCGTCGATCCGCTCGCGACGGCGTCAGCGGCCTGGCCGCGGGTGCGCGCGCTCGGCGTGCCCGTCGTCGACAACGTCGACGCGTTCTTCGCGGCCGGCCGCCACGCGGACCTGACGGTCGTGGCGTCGCCGATTCATTTCCACGTGCCCCAGTCGGTGGCCGCCCTTGACAGCGGCAGCCACGTCCTTTGCGACAAGCCCCTCGGCGCCACCGTGCCCGACGTGGACAGGCTCGTGGCGGCGCGCAACCGGGCCGGCCGCTTCGTCATGGTCGGCTATCAGTGGTCGTACTCGGCCGCCATTCAGGCGTTGAAGCGCGACCTGCTCGACGGCCGCTACGGCCGCCCGCTGCGGCTGGCCACCCTGTGCGCCTGGCCGCGCGACAGGGCGTACTACCGCCGCAACACGTGGGCCGGCCGGCTGCGGGATGGCGACTCCGGCGCCTGGGTGCTCGACAGCCCGGCGAACAACGCCATGGCGCACTTCCTTCACAACGCGCTCTTCCTGCTCGGCCCGGCCATGACGCACAGCGCGCTCCCTGCGGCGGTGACGGCCGAGCTGGCCCGCGCGTATCCGATCGAGAGCGCAGACACGGCCGCATGCCGTGTGCTGACGGACGGCGGCTGCGAGGTCCTCTTTCTCGCCTCGCACGTGACCGAGGGAACCATCGAGCCCCGTTTCCGTATCGAGTGCGACGGCGGCGTCATCGTCTACGGTGAATCCGGCCGGCACGTCGTGGGGACCACGAGCGACGGCCGCGTCACGGACTACGGTGATCCCGACGCGACGCATCAGTTCCAGAAGCTCTTCGCGGCCATCGACCGCGCCGGCCTCCCGGGCGACACGATGTGCGGCGTCGAAGCGGCGGCCGCGCAGACGGCGTGCATGATCGCGATGCACGAATCGGCGGTGGCGATTGTGACCTTCCCGGCCCTGATCCGCCGGGGCCCCCCGGACGAGCGGGTCCACGTGCTCCGGCTGGAGGAACGAACTGCTCCGCTGCTATCAGGCGTCGGTGCTGCCGAGCGAGATCGGCTGCCCCTGGGCCGAGCCAGGCCGGCGGGTGCTGCCGACGCTGCCGTCGTGCTTCGTGGATGCCGGGCCCGCGCTGTCGGCCGTTCCCGGCAGGAGCGCGTCGTGAACTCACGCGAGCTGGTCAGGCGCACGCTGCGCTTCGACAGGCCTGCGCGGGTTCCGCGTCAGGCCTGGGTGCTGCCCTGGGCCGAGCAGCAGTACCCCGATTGGGTGGCCCGCCTCCGCGCGGCGTTCCCGGACGACCTGATGGCGGCGCCGCAGCTCTACCGCGCGCCGCTCCCGGTCGTCGGCAGCCGCTACGAGAAGGGCCTCTACATCGACGAGTGGGGCTGCCGGTTCCACAACATTCACGGCGGCGTCATCGGCATCGTCCACGAGCCGCTCATCGCGGACTGGTCGCAGCTGGAGCGCTTCCGGACGCCGGAAGAGGTGCTGACCGTCGACACGGACGCCGTGCGGGCCTTCTGCCGCGATTCCGCACGGTTCACGCTCGCCGGCACCCTGGTGCGCCCCTTCGAGCGCCTCTGCTTCATCCGGACGATGGAGCAGGCGATGGTCGACCTGGCGGAGGGGCCGCCGGACCTCATCGAGTTGCTGCGGCGCATCCACGAGCACTACGTCCGCGAGGTCGAGGTGTGGGCGCGGACCGACGTGGATGCCATCATGATCATGGACGACTGGGGCACCCAGCGCGGCATGATGGCGTCGCCCCGGGTGTTCCGCCGGCACTTCCGGCCCATGTACGAGGAGTACGCCGCGATTGCCCGGCGGTACGGGAAGTTCGTGTTCATGCACTCGGACGGCAACATCCTCGACATCATGGAGGACCTGATCGCCATCGGCATCCATGCCCTCAACAGCCAGGTGCGCGTGCATGGGCGTCGCGGAGCTCGGCCGGCGCTTCGCGGGCCGGATCACGTTCTGGGGCGAGATCGACCGGCAGGATCTGCTCGCCTTCGGGACCCTGGCGGAGGTCGAAGCGGCCGTTCGCGACGTGCGGGCGCACCTCTATGCGAACGGCGGCGTGATTGCCCAGTGCGAGTTCGGCCCGGGAGCGATTCCGGAGAACGTGCTGCACGTGTTTCGAGACGTGGAGCGCGATCGACACGAGGCCCTGACATGTTCGGAGTGGACCGATGACAGCCGCATCCCGTTTCGTCGCCCTGACCCTCGCCGCCTGCTGCAGCGCGCTCGTGGCGGCATCCGGCACCGGCTCGCCGACGGCCCCGGCGCCCCAGGCGGGTGCGCGGCAGGCCCGCGCGGCGTCGCCGGGTCCGTCCGCCGCGCGCTACCTCGAGTACGCGCGCGCGTCGGCCGACTGGGCGTGGGACCGCCGCGAAGAGAGCCTGGCCCGGTGGCGCGCCCAGTTCGATCCGGAGAGCCCGTTCGGCTATCGCCCGCCGGGCGGCCTGCTCGAGACGGCGCTCGTCTACGCGTACCTCTTCGAGAAGGAGGGCACGCCCCGGTACGCCGACCGCGCGCGGGCGATCCTGCTCACCTACGGCGACTACCGGTCGGCGTTCCCGGACTGGGCGGCGAAGAAACGCCCCGACTACGACCACGGCGTGCCCGCCCTGCCCGACTTCTTCGTCGTCATGCGCTACCTGCGCGCCTACGACGCGCTGCACCGCCTCGGGCAAGCTCGTCGCCGGCCGAGGTCGACGAAGATCGAGGAGATGGTCGGCGCATTCGATCGACTACCTGCTGCAGACCTCCGAGTGGGGCACGATGAACCGGACGATGCTGCGCGCCGAGTCGCTGGCGTGGGCCGTGAAGGCGCTCCCGACGCACCCGCGGGCCGCCGTGTGGGAGAAGCAGCGGAAGGCGCTCGGCGACGACAACTGGGGCAACTGGGAGATCGAGGACGCGACGATCTACCACGGCGTGTGGCTCTACGCGCTGATGGGCTACGCGGACGCGCTCGGCAGGCTGGACGAGCTGTTCAAGACGCCGGAGGTCTACTACTACGCCCACTACTTCCTGAACCTGATGTCGCCGGCGAGCGTCGTGCCCGACTTCGGCGACGCGGCGTGGACGCAGAACTGGCAGCACTTCTTCGTGTTCTTCGAGGCGGCGGCCGCGCGGCTCAACGACCCGACGATGGCGTGGGCCGCGCAGCAGATCGCCGCGCGGTTCATCGACTTCTCGACGCCGAACAACGTGGGCCTGGCGTGCTTCCTGCTCGACAGCTACCGCTGGGGCCGCGCCGGCATTCCGCCGGCCGCACCGACGGCACTCAGCGCCGAGGTGATGGAGGACGTCCAGGGCAAGAAGATCGTCTTCCGCAACGGCTGGGAGCCCGCGTCGACCTATCTGCTGCTGAACTACCGGGACGAGGGCGACGGCGGCATGAACTTCCGCGACTACCTGCGCGACTCGATCCCGGTCGAGGAAGAGAAGATGACCCACGGGCACGCCGACGAGAACAGCATCGTGCTGCTGATGTCGGGCGGGTCGGTGCTGCTGCGCGACGGCGGGTACCGCGACTACATGCCGAGCGGGCCGTTCGGCGCGTACCGCCAGGACTACTTCCACAACCGCCTCGTCGTCCGGCCCGAGAAGATCTTCATGGGCCAGAGCCGGGGCGACCAGCGGTACAGCACCAAGGACGCCGTGCCGGCGCAGGCCCTGCTCGAGTTCCTGCGCAACGCCGGGTCCTACCGGCCGATCCGGACGCGCAAGGTCGACTTCCTGTCGCTGCCCGAGTTCGACTACAGCCGCACCCGGCTCATCGACGACGGATGGGGCTACGACTACGACCGGGTGGTCGCGTACGTGAAGGACCCCGAGATGTTCGTGGTCTTCGACATCTTCAAGTCGCGCACCGACGAGTTCTTCACGCTGGCCAACCTGTGGCACACGCGGAAGATCTACGCGCAGGGCGAGCACTGGTACGACATCGGGTACGACGTCATCGGGCAGCAGGCGCTGCCGGACGCGAAGCGCCTGCTCGTGCTGTTCCCGTCCACCCACTTCCGCCTGGAGGGCGTGGAGCCGCTGAAGCGGAACTACCAGGACGAGCTGACGATTCACCAGACCACGGCGCACCACTTCGAGCAGGGCCACACGGAGGGATTCGTCACCGTGCTGGTTCCCCACGCGAAGGACGTCGATCCCGCCGACGCTCGTCTCGCGCGTGCGGGTCGTCGACACGGTCCCCGAGCGCGCGGGGCTCGCGGTGACCATCGAGGCCGGCTCGCGGCGGATCACCGTGGCCGCGAAGCAGGACCTGCGGATGGACATCGCGCGCGACTACCGGCGGCCGCGCTACACCTTCGAGAAGGGCCGCATCGCGTACGGGCCGCTCGAGACCGACGGCGACTTCGTGTTCACCAGCCAGGACGGGACCGCCCTGTCGTACACGATCGTCAACATGACCCGCGCGCAATACGGCGGCCAGGTGCTGTTCCAGTCGGGCCAGTCGTACCACGGCCTGCAGTTCGACGGCACGTCCGACCCGGCAGGCATCGACAAGGTGCGGTACTGGCGCGACACCGTGCAGGTGAAGGCCGATGGCCGTTGACACGGTCATCCGTACCGGCCGTCCCGAGTTCGACGGGCTGTTCCCGCTCGTGCGGGGCTTCCTCGAGCGGAGCGCCCTCGACCTGGCGATCGACGGCCAGCGGATCCGCGGGTACCGCGCGCCGGACGCGCGGTCGGTCTGGATCCGGGACCACAGCGACATGATGCGCGCGTTCCGGCACTTCGAGCCGGACCTGACGAGCGCCGTGCAGCACTTCGCCGACACGCAGGCCGCGAACGGGCGGGTGTTCGACTACGTGACGACGTTTCCCGAGAAGCCGCCGTGCGAGCGCGAGAACTGGACCAAGTACGTCCGCGTGCCGGTCGAGGCGGACGTCGAGTACCGGTTCGTGAAAGCCGCCTATCTCGCCTGGCAGGCGTCGGGAGACGACGAGTGGATGGCGGCCCTGCTGCCGGCTCTCGAGCGGGCGATGCGCTACATCATGACGCACCCGTGGTACTGGGATTCCGTCCGGGGCCTGGTGAAGCGCCCGTACACGATCGACACCTGGGACTTCGCCTACACGGCCGGCCGGCACGAGTGGCTCCAGTTCCAGATCACCGACGATACCTACTGGGGCTTCATGCACGGCGACATCACCGGCTACTTCGAGGCGTTCGTGCTCATGTCGGCGCTCCACGCGCGATTCGGCGACGAGCGCATCGCGCGCTACTGGGAGCGGCGCGCGGCGGACCTCCGCGCGGCGATGAACGAGACCTGCTGGAACGGGCGCTTCTACACGCACTTCGTCAAGATCACGCCCGGTCACGATCGACGGCGTGGACGAGGCCGCGCAGCTGAGCCTCAGCAACCCGATGGCCATCAACCGCGGCGCGGCGGACCACGGGCAGGCCGTCTCGATCCTCCGCGAGTACCAGCGCCGCGGTGCCGAGGGCCGGGCGTTCGCCGAGTGGTTCTCGATCGATCCGCCGTTCCCCGACGGCATCTTCGGCGACGAGCGGCTGGTGCGGGGGCGTACGTCAACGGCGGAATCATGCCGCTCGTCGGCGGCGAACTGGCCCGCGCCGCGTTCGAGCACGGGTTCGAGGCGTACGGCGCCGGCATCCTGGCGAAGTACCACGCGATGGTTTCGGCGAAGGGCGAAGCCTACCTCTGGTACTTCCCCGACGGCAGGCCGAGCAGCGTCGAAACCAGCACGAGCCCCGAGGCCCAGCCCACCGACGGCTGGGGGTCGAGCGCGATGGCGTGGGCCCTCGTCGAGGGGCTCGCCGGCGTCGTCGACTGCGGCCGGACCTTCGATACGGTCCGCCTGTCGCCGCGCTGGGAGGCGGCTGGCGTTGACGCGGCCGACGTGTCGGTCGGCTATGCGGCGTCGGGTGCCTCCATGGAGTACCGCTACCAGCGCCGGCAGGACCGCATCACGCTCGAGGTGACGGCCGCCGGCGCGCAGGTGCAGTGGCACGTCCTGCTGCCGGAAGGCCGCCGCGCCGCGCGGGCCAGGTGCGACGGACGCGAGGTGGAGGTCCGCACCGTGACGGTGGAGCGCAGCCCGTACGCGGACGGCGCGTGCGGAATCCAGGGCCAGGCGCGGATCGAGATCGACTTCACGGCGGCATGACGAGGCACACACATGACGGTTCGGGACGCCCTCGCGCACATCTCGCTCATCCAGGTTCCCGGTGACGCTCTGCCGGTGGTGCACGCCGCGGCGGAGGCCCTCGCCGCCCGCACCGGCGCCGGCGTCGTCGAGGTCGAAGCGCTCGGCCCCGCCGCTCCGGCGGGCGTGTTCCAGATCGCGGCGCCTGCGCTCGGCTTCCGGCAGGGCGATCTGCCGGCGCCGCGCATCGACCTCCGCCTGCGGCCCGACGGGTCCGGCCGCCTCGTGAGCGCCGGCGGCCGGATGCTGTACGCGGCGGCCCGTCACCTCGTGGAGGTGCTGGCGGGCGGCGAACTCGGCGCCCTCGAGCAGGGCGTCTCGGTGACGCCGTCGTTCGCCTGGAACCGGTCGTGCTACGACCTTTTTCTCACGCAGGAAGGGCGCGTCCAGCACGGTCTCGACCCCGAGGCCTACGTGCGCCAGCTCGCCGCCTGGGGATACACCCACGTCGAGGTCAACGCGCTCGCCTATCCGATGGGCCTCGAGACCGGGCCCAAGGGCGAGATCTACCCGATGTTCTACACGTACTGCCCGGCGCTGGATCAGTTCGTGTACTCGTCCCTCAACAAGGGGCTCTACCCCTTCTACTACCTCTCGGCCAACCTCGCCGTCCTGAAGCGCAATGCCGCCCTCGCGCGCAAGTACGGCCTCGTGCCCGGCCTGCTCTCGTTCGAGCCCCGTTCGGTCCCCGAGGAGTTCTTCGCGCGCTACCCGATGCTACGCGGCCCGCGCGTGGACCACCCGTTCCGCTCGTTCCGCCCGCGGTACACGATGACGCTCACCCACCCGCGCGTCCGCGAGCACTATGCGGAGATGATGACGGCGCTCATGCGCGAAGTGCCGGACCTGGGCTTCCTCGCCGTATGGTCCAATGACAGCGGCTCGGGCTTCGAGCACACCAAGTCGCTGTACGTCGGCCGCAACGGCGGGGCCTACATGATCCGCGAGTGGAAAGACGACGCGGAGATCGCGAAGACCGCCGGCACCCACGCGGTGCGCTTCTTCGGCGTGCTCAAGGATGCCGCGCGGGCCGTCAACCCGGACTTCCGCGTCATCACCCGCCTCGAGTCCTTCTACGGCGAGCACGACACGGTCTGGGCAGGGCTCGGGGACGGCCTCGACGTCGAAACGACGTCGCTCATCGCGCGCGGGTGGGAGATGCCGTACCGCCATCCCCGGTATCCCGACTCGAACGCGATCAACGGCGGCTCGGTCTACCAGCTCGAGTTCGCGGACCGCGAGCGGGAACTGGGCGCCGACCTGCGCAGCCGGGGCGCGGCGGCGCACCACTACTTCTCGGCCGGCCCGCACCAGATGTTCGCGCCGCTCCTCGGCGTACCCTATCCGGTGCTGACGTGGCGGCGGCTCGCGCTCCTCCACGAGAACGGCGTGACGACGATCGCGAACGTCGGGGGCACCTGCCCGCCGGGCCTCGTGCCGTTCAACGTCAATCACGAGATTCTCCGCCGGTTCCAGTTCAACGCCCGCCTCGACATCGACGAGACCGTCGCGTCGATCGCGGCGGGCTGGGCGGGCGCCACGTTCGGCCCGATTCTGCGGAAGGCCTGGTCCCTCGCTGAAGAAGCCATCCTGGCGTTCCCGAACACCACGACGCTCTACTCCACCATCGGTTTCACGTGGTACCGGCTCTGGGTGCGGCCGTTCGTGCCGGACATCGAAGCCATCCCGCCGGGCGAGCGGGCGTACTACGAAGACTTCATGTGCACGACGCCCCACAACCCGAACAACGTGGACCTGAGCCGCGACGTCCTCTTCACGCTGCTCACCCCGGAGAAGAGCGCCCGGGACGTCGAGCGCATCGACGCCAACGTGTGGCTCCCGCTCAATCACGCCATCGACCTGCTCGCCTTGCACGAGGGCGACGCCGCCGCGCAGCTCGGCCCGTCGAACGTGCTCAGGGACCAGGGGGTGCGCCTGCGCGCGCTGCGCTGCTGGATCATGACGCACCGCAACGTGTCGGCGTGGGTCGCCGGGGTGTACGGCTGGATGGGCGCCGCAACGGGCGCCGACAAGGCGCGCTGGCGCACGGTGCTCGACCGGATGATCGCGAAGGAAATCGCCAACAGCCGCGACCTCATGGGCCTCCTCGACTCGGGCGTCGAGTTCATGGCCACCGCCGGCCTCGGCGAGTCGCCGCTCATGCACGGGCGCAACCTGAAGGACCTGCTCGCCCGGCGCATCGCGCTCATGGAGCGTCACGCCAAGGACGACCCGTACATCGACCCCGGCTACATGGAGCGCATGGCGGGCCAGGGCCTCGCCCCATGACGTCGCGGGAACGCCTGCTCACGGCGCTCGCCCGCGGCATCCCGGACCGCCTGCCGGTCACGACGCACCACCTCATGCCGGCTTTCCTGAAGACGCTGGGCGGGATCGGCGAGCGCGAGTTCTTCGACCGCTACGGACTGGACGCCATCCGCTGGGAAACGCCCCTGCGGCCGGGCGCCGGCTGCCGCCCGGACCCGCGGTCCGACAGCGCAATCGAGTCGTGGTCGCACGTCTCGGACGCCTGGCGCGTCGAGCGAACCGAGGTTCACACTCCCGGCTTCCGCACCATCCGCTACGACATCACCACGCCGCGAAAGCGGCTCTCGACGGTCCTCCAGGACGACGGGAGAACCACCTGGGTGGCCGAGCGGCTGCTCAAGGAGAAACGCGACGCCGACGTCATCGCGGAATTCGCGCCGGTGCCGCTCTGCGAGGCCAGGGCCGTCGAGGCCGCCCGGGCCGCCATCGGCGACCGGGGCATCGTGCGGGGCGCAATCCCGGGATTCCCCATCTACGGCCAGCCGGGCTGCTGGCAGGACGCCGCGGTGCTCGTCGGCATCCAGGAGCTGATTCTGGAAACCTACGAAGACGCGGCGTGGGTGGATGCGTTGCTGGGCATCCTGCGCGACCGGAAGCTCGCGTTCGTGCGCTCGACGGCGGGCGCGCCCTTCGACCTGCTCGAATCGGGCGGCGGGGACGCGTCGTCGACCGTCATCTCGCCCAGGATCTTCGACCGCTTCGTTGCCCCGTTCGATGCGCCGGTTGTCGCGGCTGCGCACGAGGCGGGACAGCGCGTCGTCTATCACACGTGCGGGGGGATGATGCCGCTGCTCGAGCACATTGCCGGCATGCAGCCTGATGCGATGGAAACGTTCACGCCGAAGGACATGGGCGGCGACGCGCGGCTCGGAGAGGCCAAGGCGCGAATCGGTTCGCGGGTGTGCATGATCGGCGGGTTCGACCAGTTCCACTGCTTCCAGGGCTGCGCGCCGGGCGACACGAGGCGGGCGGTGCGCGAGGCCTTCGACGAGGCCGGGCGCGACGGCGGCTTCATCCTGGCGCCATCCGACCACTTCTTCGAGGCCGACGACGCCCTCCTGCGCGCGTTCGCCGAGGAGGCCCGAGGCTGCCGCTACTGAATGAAGCGGCGGTGGCGCGAGAAGGTGCCGGCGAGGTCGCGGACGGCCTGGTCGAAGATCGCCTGCAGGTCGCGGTAGCGCGCGGTCTCACCGGGTTCGGGCACGACCCTGGTCGCATCGTCCATCGTGACGAATTCGCTCGTGATGTCCGCGATCTCGCGCCCGGCGCCGGTCGCATGGCCCCACACCCACATGGCGTGCAGCGCCGCCCCGTACGCGGCGCCCTCTTCTTTTGTCGGGCAGACGACCGGGCAGTCGAAGACATCGGCCGCGATCTGGCGCCACACCGCGCTGCGTGACCCTCCGCCGGTCAGGCGGATTTCTCTGGGCGCGACGCCCAGGGCGCGGAGCCGGTTGAGGCCGTAGTTCAGCCCCAGCGTCGCGCCCTCCATCGCCGCGCGCGCCATGTGGGCGGCCGTCGACGTGCGGGGGCGGACGCCGATCCACACGCCCGTGCCGTCCGGCACGTTCGGCGTCCGCTCGCCCTCGAAGAACGGGATCAGCAGCAGGCCCTCGGCGCCCGAGTCGACCGACGCGGCGGCCTCCGACAGCGCCGCGTGATCCAGGCCGAACAGCTTCCGCACCATCTCGGTCGCCACCGTCACGTTCATCGTGCAGACGAGCGGCAGCCACTGCCCGGTGGCGTCGCAGAACGCCGCGACCTCGCCGGCCGGGTCCACAATGGGCCGCTCCGAACAGGCGTAGATCGTGCCGGACGTGCCCAGGCTCGCGGTGACGATGCCGTCCGCGACGTTGCCGGTGCCGACGGCCCCCATCATGTTGTCCCCGCTGCCCGACACGACCACGTCGCCCCGCAGGCCGAACTGCCGCGCGAGTCCGGGCTGCACGACGCCGGCCGGTTCGCGCGGGTGCGCGGGGATCGGCAGCTTCGCCGCCAGGCCGGGGTCGATCGCGGCGACGGCCTCTTCACGCCACCTGCGCGTGCGGACGTCCATCAGCGCCGTGCCGGACGCGTCGCCCCATTCCATGTGCGCGCGCCCGGTGAGCCAGAAGGCCAGGTAGTCGTGCGGCAGGAGCACCGTGGCCAGCCGGGCGTAGTGCTCAGGCTCGTGCTCCTTCAGCCACAGGATCTTCGATGCCGTGAACCCGGGAGGAATGCCGTTGCCGAGTTGTTCAATCGTGCGCGGGAGGCCGCCGAGGCGGCGAATCAGCGTCTCGCACTGCGGCGCGGTGGACGTGTCGCACCACAGTTTCGCCGGCCGGATGACCTGCCCGCCGGCGTCGAGGGCCACGAATCCGTGCTGCTGGCCCGAGATGCCGATGCCCGCGACCCGCCCGGCGGCGTCCGGCCCCGCGTCGCCCAGCACGCCGGCGAGCACCTCCGATGCCGCGCGTACCCAGTCCGCCGGATCCTGTTCCCTGGCGCCAGGCACGGCGGACGTCAGCATGTCGCAGGCCGCGGACCGCGCGGCCATGACCCGTCCCGTGCCTCCGTCGACGAGCACGGCGCGCGTGCTCTGGGTGCCGCTATCGAGGCCGATGAACAGAGGACTCACTTGATCTCCATCGACGTGTCCACCCGGAACCGCCTGAAATTGGAGTAGGTCGCCTTGCCCTCGACGATCTCCGCGCCGGCGTAGCGCCGCTCGATCATCTCTCCCGGCACGAGGATGTCCAGCCTCGGCTCGTAGCGAAACCGCACCTCGATGGTGTTCACGCCGCCGAGCGGCCGGGTCTCGAACAGGGTGCGCAGGATGCGCCCGTCAACCGGGTCAATCCAGAAACGTCCTCTCGACGGCACGTCCTCGTTTCTTTGGCCGACCACGAGCGTGGGCGAGGCGATTTCGAGGTACTCGACCACGACCGCGTCCGTCTCGCCGACGCGCTCGTGCCCCTTCAGCTTGAACGTGTAGCCCCCGCGCCACTCCCCGGTCAGGATCTGGAGGGCGAACGTCGGCACGTTGGTGTCCCGGGTGCCGCTCCCGATGTTGTAGCGGCTGCTTTCGTCCCGGATGCGAAAGGCCTGCCTGTACGCGTCCGGCGGGGCTTCGACGAAGAGCTTCGGCAGGCGGTCGCTGCGATCCCGGATCGGCACGCCGTCGACCGAGTACACGTCACGAAACGGCAGCCAGTCGCCCGAACCGGCGACCGCCACGAGGAGGTAGTCCGAGAGCAGCGTCCGGTAGAGCGACGTTCCCGCGGTGTAGCGGTCGCCCTTCCGGGTGAGGACCTGATCGTATCGCTCCTCGCTGACAACCGACGAGAGTGCCTTCACGTACCCGGCCAGGTAGCCGGACGCCTTCATGAGCACGGCGATCACGTCTCCAGCGGGTGCCGACCCCTGCGGGTCCGGAATGACCGGGGAGGCGGGCAGGACGCAGGTAGCCAGCAGCAGCGCCGCAGCCGGGAGAGTGGATCGCCTGACACCAGGTCTCACGGCGTCATCCTCGCTGCACGGGCCGCTACCTCGCGAACATGCTGCGGGCCACGAACCAGACGTTGGCGGGGCGCTCGGCGAGACGGCGCATGTACCAGGGGAACCAGTACGCTCCGTAGGCAATCAGCACGCGGACAATGGCGCCCTCCTTGACCAGGCGTCCCTGCTCGCCGCGCTGGATGCCGTAGAGCATGTGCACCTCGACGTCCCGCGCCGCCAGGCCCGCCCGCTCGGCGTGCGCGCGGATCCGGGCGATCAGGCCGGCGTCGTGCGTCCCGAAGACCGCCCTGAAGCCGTCTCTCCGTCCAAGGCCGTCCAGCATGGCCACCGACAGCTTGAAGAAGTTCTCGTCGACGTCCGCCTTCTTCGGGTACGCCAGTTCCGGCGGCTCCTTGTATGCGCCTTTGACCAGCCGCACGCCGATGCCCTGCGCGATGAGGGCCTCGACATCCTTCGCCGTGCGGTAGAGATAAGCCTGCAGGCACACGCCGACCCGCGGGAATTCGGCCTTCAGCCTTCCGGTCAGTTCGAGCGTGACGTCCACGTACGACGTCTGCTCCATGTCGATCCAGAGGTAATTGCCGGTCGCATGCGATCGCTCGGCCAGTGCCCGGAGGTTGCGATAGGCCTGTTCGGTCCCGAGATCGAGGCCAAGCTGAGTCAGCTTGATCGACGGCTCGCAGCGGATGCCCCTGGACGCGATGGCGTCGAGGACCTCCAGGTAGTGGCGCGTCACGGCGGCCGCCTCGGCGGCGTCGGCGACATTCTCGCCCAGCCTCGTGAACACCGCGTCGATGCCGAGCGGCCGCAGCTCGTCGGCCGCCCACAGCATGTCGTCGAACGCCTCGCCGGGCATGAACTTGCGGGCGGCCCGCCTGACGAACCACAGCCTGGGACCCCGCTCGCGCATCCACCGGTTCTCGGAGATCGCGAGCAGCACGCTTCGCATGACGCTCATTCCGCAGATCCTACACCGACCCCTCTATTTCTTGATCAGGGCCTTGATCTCGGCCGGCAAAGCGAATCGATCCGCGGGCAGGGCCACATTGTGCTCCACCTTCTCGATCGTCACCACCCGCTCCTGCCCCATCACCTTGAGGCGGCTCGTGAACGGCATCATGATGCCGTCCACCTTGCGGTAGTCGCCAGGCTCGGCGACGACGGGCACGGCGCCGCCCGCGGTGGTCACCGTCGTCTCGGTGCGGACAAGCAGCCCCGACTCGCTGTCGAAGTAGAGTGTCTGGGGTGAACCCGACTTCGGCGTGGCGATCACACGGTAGGCAGGTCTTCCATTGACGTCCATGGTGCCGGCGCACTCGGCGCTCTTCAAGTGCTCTTTCCAGTGCGCGATGCGGTCGAAGATCGCGTCCCGCCGCGCATCGTCGAGCTCGATGCCGTCCTTGACGGTAGGGCCGCGCATCGCGGAGTTCTCCCACGCCACGCCGTCCGACACGCCGCTCTCGAGGCGCCCGGTGGCGTCGGATTCGACCAGTGTATACAGACTGGCCGGCTGGGCGGAGTACATCGGTGATCCCGAGCACGACGCCGGCGCCCTGGATTTCCATCCGCCCGGTCACCACGCGGTTCCTGACGCCGTCGTAGGCCGCCACGCCGCCCGTCGCGTCGACGTATTTCGCCAGGACGGCTTCCCCGGTCGGCAGCGGCGCGGCGGGCGCCTGCGCGAACGCCGGGTCGATTCCCGCTGCGACGACTGCCGCAACTGCGATGCACACACTGGCCATCCACTTCACCATGGTCCTTGTCCTTTCGCCCTATCGCTTCGAATCCACTCTATTGCGGCGTCGAGCACGACGTCGCGCCCCGACAGCAGGGTCTCTCTCGTCGGGTGCCTCTCCACGTCTGGCAGCACACCCACGCCTTCCACGACGACGCCGGACGGGAACTCGAACCGCGCCGTGGGATACTGGAACCCGTCCCCGTTCGGCAGTTTCTCGACGATCGAGGCGAGCACCGCTCCGGCGCTTCTCCGGCCGAACACCCGCGCCCGGCCGGCGTCTCTCAGCCCCTGGGCGAGTACCTCAGAAGCCGACATCGAGAGCTCGTCGATCAGAATCGCCACGGGCCCGGTGAACGGCTCCGGGCGAGGCAGAACAGCCAGCTTCAGCGAACCGCTCCGTGTGATCATCGTGCCCATCGACGTGCCCCTGGCCGCCACGAACCACCCCGCCATGCCGGCAAGCATGTCGCCGATGCCGCCGGTGTTGCCCCTCAGGTCGATGACGATCCCGTCCGCGTCGCGAAGCGACGCGATCGCCTCGTTGAACTTCGGCATCAGGCGGCCGGGGTCGATGAACGCGTTGAAAGCGACGTAGCCGGTGCGGCCATCGATGCGCTGGCTGCGGAACCAGACCGGCACGGCGGGAATGTGGCCGAACGGCCGCGACATCCACCCCTCGTTCGGCACGCGGTTCAGCGTCAACCGCCGAGTCGAGCCGCGTCCGTCCCGGAAGGAGACCGCGACGGCACGGCCGACCGGCCCGGCCAACGCGAAGCGGAGCGAGCCCGACAGGAGCGTGTCGCGGTCGCGGCGGGAGGCATGATTCTTCGACATTTCCCGCACGCGCCGCCGAACGTCAGTCTCGCCCATCTGGAGGATTCCCCATCCGGGCTTGACGCCGGCCACTCCGGCAGGCGACCCGGACGCCACGCTGGTGACCAGCGCCATGCCGCCGATGACCCGCGCGTCCATGCCCGTTGTGCCGTCGGCGGGCCCGTTGGTGCCGGTGGCCACCGGCTCGTACAGCTCGGCCGGCAGGATCTGGAAGTGGCTTTGCCTGAACCGCCCCACCAGTTCCCACAGGAGGTCGCGCACCTCGTCGCGGGTCTTCGCATGCTCGACGCGAGGCCGCAGCTCGGCGCGCAGGGCATTCCAATCGAGCCCGCCGAGCGCCGGGTCGAAGTGCTTGTCGCGCACGGTCGACCACACGTAGTCGAACGACTCGATGTCGAGCCGCCGCTCGTCCGGAGTGAGTTCCGGGGGCTTTGACACAGATGAGCAGGCCGAGAGCAGGGTCACGAGGCCCAGGGCTGCGATATGCATGCGCCGCGTCATCGTCCGCTCCTCACATCCATCTCAACAAACGCCCGATCGCGGCACCAACCGCCTCGAGCACGCTGCGGAACAGGCGTTCCACCGACCCTTCCGCGAGGGCACTGGTGATCGTGCCAGGGTCGGTCAGCACCAGCCAGATCGTGGCGCCCGCCAGCACTGTGGACACCAACGCCACCGATCCGGCCACTGTCGATCCCACTCTGCCGATGGTCATCGTTGCCATACGCGCCCGGCCGCCTGGCGGCAGCCGTCCTTTCCGTCAGAACTCCCGCCGCTCGTACGCGCGAGCGGCAACCTGCGCCGACACCGCCAGGAGACCCGCCGCCAAGGCCATGACGATGATGCCGCCGGCGACCAGTCCGACCTCTTCGACGAGCAAGGCGACGCCCTGCGGAATCCGGCCCGGCGGCACCCCGCTCTGCGCCGCGCCGCTGGCCGCCGCCTGGATGCCGGTGAGCGCAGGCCCCGCGAGTCCGATGACGACGATGCCGGCTGTCAGCACCAGCGCCGCGGCCACGTTGCCCCTCCCGAATCCCCACCGGAAATGGCACGGCAGGTAGATCGCGGCGACGACGGTAAACGCCAGCAGGAACGCCAGCGCCATGTCGCCGGACACCCATCGCGGCCATGGCATGCCCTGCGCCGCGAGGCCCAAGCCCCGCGCCGTGCCGACGGTGGCGCCGACGAGCAGCGACAGCAGGCCGACGGCGGCGGCCGTCAGGTAGCGCCCCCGGACGACCATCGCGCGCGTCACGGGCAGACTGTGCACGAAGGGTTCGGCGTCGTTCTTCCATTCGAGCATGGACACCGCGACCAGGATGAGCGCGGCGCAGGTGACGTTCGCCCAGAAGAACGCGCCGCCCGATCTCGACACCTGCAGCGCGGCTACGACGTTGAGCGGGACGACCGCCCAGAGGAAGATCGCGCCGGCCTTCACATCCTTGAGGAACAGGTTCAGCATGACCGCCCCGCGTAGTACATGATGTCTTCCAGCGTGGCCGCCTCGACGACGGCTTCGCGGCCCGCCAGCTGCCGCCTGACCCCGGCGGCGTCGCTGGTCAATCCCGTGAACGCATGCGGGCCGACTTCGACACCCGCCAGCGCCTGCCGGATCGAGTCGTCCAGCACCCGAGGATCACCCCTCACCACGAACCACCGATCGAAGACCTCCTCACGCGTCGACGAGAACACAAGACGGCCGTCGCGGATGAACGTGAGATAGTCGGCCGTGCGATCGAGGTCGCCGGTGATGTGCGTCGAGAACAGGACCGACGCCTGGCCGTCCGCGACGTAGGCGGCCAGCCGTTCGAGGAGCGACCGCCGGAAGACCGGGTCGAGACCTGCCGTCGGCTCGTCGAGCACCAGCAGTTCGGCATGGTGCGCGAGCGCCACCGCGAGGGCCGCCTTCGTCCGGGTCCCGCGCGACAGGGAACCGAACCACTTCCCGGTCGGCACCTCGAACTCCCGCACGAGCGCCTCGAACAGCGGCTGGTCCCAGCGGCTGTAGAACGGCCGCACGATGGAGGCGATCGCGCCCACGCGGAGGTGGTCGTAGTAGGCCGGCACCTCGTGGACGAATCCAATCCGCTCTTTCACGGCGCGTTCCGCCGTGACGGGGTCGTCGCCGCACACCCGGAGCGCGCCCCCCTCAGGCCGGACGAGCCCGAGGATCATCTTTACAATCGTCGTCTTCCCCGCGCCGTTCGGCCCGATGAGCCCGCAGACGTAGCCGCGCGGGAGCGAGAACGACACATCGCGCAGGGAGAACCCCGGGTAGTGCTTGGTCACGCCGCGCAGTTCGAGAATCGGGTCCACGGCTTCTCCTAGAGGTCGCGCCGCCAGGCGAAGAACACCGACAGGCGGAACGACAGCCAGATCGCGAGCGCCACGACGGCCGCGGTCTCGAGGATCACGACGGGCTGGCCGAGTCCCCGGTAGAGGGCCACGATGCCGCGCTCGATGGCGCTGAAGACGCGGACACCAGAGCGCGAGCCGAAGAAATCGAACGCCACCATCACACCGACGCCCAGCACCTGGAAAACGCCGAGGAAGACGATCACGCCCAGCAGCCCGTAGCGGATGACGACCGGCATCAGCAACGCGATGGCCATGCTCGCGAACGTCAGCGTGAGCAGCAGCGTCCTCGTTTCGACGAGTTCCGCCGTGCGCTGCACCGACCACGGCAGCGCCGCGGCCATCACGACCACGACGAGGTAGGTGGCGGCGCCGACGATGTAGGCGACGAGGTAGCGCGCCTCGACGAGGGTGCGCCGGCTCACGGGAAGGCTGGCCAGCGTGGCGGTTGTACGGAGCTTGTCCTCGCGGGCCGCGATCGTCGCGGCCATCAGCGCCCCGATGAAGGCGGCGCCAACGGCCGTCATCCGACCCGCATCCGGCTCGCTCATCGCGTAGGCAACCCAGAGGAACCACGGCAGGATGCCCCAGAGGTGCCGCGCATTCAGCAGCAGGTCCTTGCGGAGGGCGTTACGCAGCATGACGAGCCTCCCCGGCCATCAGCACCATCACATCGTCGAGGGTCACACGGTCCACCACCGCGCGGGCCCCGACCGCACGGCGGGCCGCGTCGCCATCCGACACGAGGGCCTCCACGCCGAACGCCCGGTGCTTCAGGCCCTTCACTACGCGCGGGTCCAGTTCGCGCGACGACCCGGTCGTCGCCCCGGACAATCGCCCAGCCGTCGAGCAGTTCGTCGCGCGTCAGCGAGAAGACGATCTCGCCGCCCCGGATGAACGTGATGACGTCCGCCACGCGCTCGAGGTCGCTGGTAATGTGCGTCGAGAAGAGGATGGACTTGCCGTCTTCCTGCAGCAGCGCCGACAGCCGCCGGAGGAGGTCCCGGCGGAAAATCGGGTCGAGCCCCGCCGTGGGCTCGTCCATGATCAGCAGGTCCGCGCCGTGCGACAGCGCCATCGCGAGGGCGAACTTCGTCTTGGCACCGTGCGACAGCGCTTTGTACTTCTTGTCGAGTGGCAGGCCGAATTCGCCGGCCAGGCGGTGGAAGGTCTCGTCGCTCCAGCGCGGGTAGAAAGCCCCGAGCGCCCGGCGCTGGGAGTCGAGGCTCTGGTCGTCCCAGAAGCCGGGCACGTCGTAGACGAATCCGATGCGGGACTTCACCTCGACCTCGGCCGCCCGGTTGTCGAGGCCGAACACGCGGATCTCCCCGGCCTCGCGCCGAACGAGATTCATGATGAGCTTGATGATCGTCGTCTTGCCCGACCCGTTCGGGCCGATGAGGCCGCCGATGACGCCGCGGGGAAGCGTGAAGGACACGTCCTTCAGCGTGAAGCCGGGGTAGGATTTCCGCACGCCACGCAGATCGAGCGCGAGGTCCGCGGTCATGATCCCTCCTCGCAGAGCAGCCGGAGCATCTCGCTCAGCTGCGGATAGCCAAGGCCCATCATCTGGGCCTCCGACACCGCCTCCGCCAGCTTCTCCTCGACGACCTTCATGCGCTTCTCGCGGAGGAACTCGGCGTTCTGGGCCGCCACGAAGGTGCCCTTGCCCGCCACAGTGTCGATGAACCCTTCCGCCTCGAGCTCGTCGTAGGCCCGCTTGGTCGTGATCACGCTGATCTGCAGGTCCTGGGCGAGCTTGCGGATCGAAGGCAGCGGCTCCCCCTCGCGGAGGTCGCCGGCGATGATCTGCGCCTTGATCTGCCTCGCGATCTGCTCGTAGATCGGGTCGGGCGATGAGTTGGCAATCAGGATTCGCATGTGCATTCCATATCTACTGTCTATATACGATATATACAGCAAAGAAGTTCGTCAAGTGTTTTTTTTCTGGTATCCTGCCTGGAGTCGCGGCCCCGCCTTCTGGTCGCCTCGGATGCCCCCCGAGGAGTCGATTCCATGGATTGGAAGTCCCAACGCCATCGGCCCACCCCGGCGGTCTGCCTGGCGTTCTGCCTGTCCGTCGTCGTGCCGGCCATGACGAGCGCTGCCACGCAGCAGCCCGTGCCGTCGCACGACCGGACGCCGGCGGCGGTCTACCGCTTCGCCTGCCAGGGCTGCCACGGGCCTGATGGGCGCGGCATGCCGCAGAGCATCACGGCCCTGCCGCTGGAGGTGCCCGACTTTTCCGACTGCAACTTCGCCACGCGCGAACCCGACGGCGACTGGCTGGCGATCATCCACCAGGGAGGGCCTGCGCGGGGGTTCGACCCGCTCATGCCGGCCTTCGGGGAGGCCCTCACCGAGGAGGAGCAGGAACTGGCGCTCGCCCACGTCCGCACGTTCTGCGGGGACAGGAAGGCGTGGCCGGGCGGCAATCTGAACCTGCCGAGGACACTCTTCACCGAGAAGGCCTTCGTCGAAGACGAGGTGGTGGTCACGGCGTCGATCGCCGCGGAAGGCGACCCGGCCATCGCCAGCAAGCTCGTCTACGAGAAGCGATTCTTCTCGAAAGGCCAGTTCGAACTTGTCGTGCCGCTCGGCTTCAAGAAGCCGGAGGGTGGTGACTGGAGCACGGGTCTGGGCGACGTCATCCTGGGATGGAAGCAGGTCCTGTTTCACAGCCTGCGGAGCGGCTCAATCCTGGCCGCCTCGGGGGAGCTCATCCTGCCGGTCGGCGATGTGGGCGGCGGATTCGCCCAGGGCGTCACGGCCTTCGAGCCGTTCGTCTCGTTCGGGCAGGTGCTCCGAGGGGACTCGTTCATCCAGGCACAGGTGGGCGGCGTGCTGCCCAGCGACACCGAGCGGGCGGCCCGGAGGGCGTTCTGGCGCGTCGCCGCCGGCAAGAGCTTCGCGCAGAACCGCTGGGGCCGCACCTGGACGCCCATGATCGAGTTGCTGGGCTTCGAACAGTCCAAGGAGGGCGAGGAGGCGCACTACGACCTGGTGCCGCAGTTCCAGGTGACGCTGAACACGCGCCAGCACATCATGGCGAACTTCGGGGTCCGCATCCCCCTCGACAAGCCGGGCACGCGCAGCACGCAGTTCGCGTTCTACATTCTCTGGGACTGGTTCGACGGCGGCCTCCGCGACGGCTGGTAGGGAGCTGATGATGAGACACACACGAATCTTGTTGCTCTCCGGCGCCGCGGCCGCCTCCGTCGCGCTCCTCGCGCTGGCGGTGCCCGTCACCGGCCAGCAGGCCGCGGCCGGTGCAGGGACTCGGGCCGCGCTCTTCGACACCGCGGATCGCTGCCAGGCCTGCCACAACGGCCTGGTCACCCCGCGCGGGGAGGACGCGTCGATTGGCATCGCGTGGCGCGCCTCGATGATGGCGAACGCCGCCCGCGACCCGTATTGGCAGGCCGGTGTGCGCCGGGAAATCACCCAGCACCCGTCGGCGGCGGCGGCCATCGAGCACGAGTGCTCGGCGTGCCACATGCCGATGATGCGCTACGAAGCCAAGGCCGCCGGCGCCATGGGCGGCGTCTTCGCGCACCTCCCCATCGGGGCGGGCGGGACGCGAGAGCACGTCATCGCCGCGGATGGCGTGTCGTGCGCGACATGCCATCAGGCGACCCCGGAGAAGTTCGGCACGCGCGAGAGCTTCAACGCCGGGTTCGTCGTTGCGGCCCCGGCCGCGCCGGGCGCCCGCGTCGCGTACGGGCCGTTCGACGTGAAGCCTGGAGTAGCGTCGGTCATGCGGTCGGCCAGCCGGTTCGTGCCGATGCGGGGGTCGCACATCCAGTCGTCCGATCTGTGCGCGACCTGCCACACGCTGTTCACGCACTCGCTGGGGCCCGACGGCAAGGTCACCGGCGAACTGCCCGAGCAGGTGCCCTACCTCGAATGGCGCCACAGCCGCTACGCGAAGGAGAAGAGCTGCCAGGACTGCCACATGAAGGCGGTCCCGGATCCGATGCCGATCGCCAACATCCTCGGCGAGCCGCGGCAGGGCTTCCGCCTGCACGATTTCCGCGGCAGCAATTTCTTCATGCCGCGCATCCTGAACAAGTACCGCGACGAACTCGGCGTGACGGCGCTGCCGCAGGATCTCGACGCTGCGGCGCTGCTCGCCGAGGAGTTCCTGCGCGACGAGGCGGCGACGCTTGCGATCGAGGCGCCGCGGCTGGAGGGCGGCCGGCTGCGGGCGGACATCACGATCGAGAACCGCGGCGGCCACAAGCTGCCCACGGCGTACCCGTCCCGCCGCGCCTGGCTGCACATCGCGGTGAGGGACGCGCGGGGGGCCGTTGTGTTCGAGTCGGGACGGCTCGAGGCCGACGGCCGCATCCGCGGCAACGACAACGACGCCGACGGCGCGCGCTTCGAGGCGCACCACGACGAGATCGCGTCGGCCGACGATGTGCAGATCTACGAGCCCATCCTGGGTGATCCTGCCGGGGCGGTGACGACCGGCCTGATCGCGGCCGTGAAGTACCTGAAGGACAACCGGATCCTGCCGCACGGGTTCGACAAGGCGACCGCCAGCCACGACATCGCCGTCGCCGGCGACGCGGCTGCCGATCCGGACTTCACGGGTGGAGGGGATCGCGTGAGGCTGAACGCTCCGATCGGCAGTGCCACCGGGCCGTTCACCCTCGAGGTCGAGTTGCTCTACCAGCCGATCGGGTATCGCTGGGCGCAGAACCTCGGCCCCTACAAGGCGTCGATGGAGCCGACCAGGTTCCTGGACTACTACAGGGCGATGGGCGCCGCGTCTGCAGCCAGGCTCGCCCGGGAGACCGTCAGGGTCCAGTAAGCGGCCTCTCGGCGACGCCTGCAGCCGCGGCCTGCGGCCGGGGATCGTATCTGATATCCTTCAGCCGCGACAGACGGCCCCCGCCGCCCCCTGCCAGGTGCCTCACATGCTGAGTACTCTGCTGGTCGCCGTGTCCTTGGCGGCTGCCCCGCCGCCCCAGGCGGCGCCGCCCGCCCTCCCCGCCACCATCACCCTGGAGCAGGCCGTATCCACGGTGCTGGCCCGCTCACCGGTCCGCCAGTCGGCCCAGGCAAAGCGCGATGCCGCACAGAAGGCCGCCGCGTACGCCGGCGCCTGGCCCAACCCGTCGATCGAGGTGCGCTCCGAGAACTGGACGTTCGGATCCTGGGCCTGGACGCCCCGCCCCGACCCGGGCGCGCCACCGGGCCTCGATTTCTTCACGGTGCTCACGCAGCCATTCGAACTGGCAGGCCAGCGAGGCAAGCGCATCGGAATTGCGCAAGCCGAGCGCGCCGCCGCCGAAGCCGCCACGGCGCAGGTCGATCGCGCGCTGGTGATGGAGACCGTGCGGCTCTTCATGGATGCCGTGCGCAGCCGCGAGTGGCTGCGGGCACTCGACAGCAACCGGGAGGGCCTCGACACATTGCTCCGTGCCATGACGTCCCGCGTGCGAGAAGGGTATGCCGCGGAGGCGGATCTTGCGAAGTTCCAGGCCGAGTCCGCTCGGGCCCAGACGCAGCTGCTCCGGGCGCGGCTCGACCTCTCCCGCAGCCTGGCCCAGCTTGGCTCCCTCATGCAGGAGCCCGTCCCGTTGCGCGCGGACCAACTGGCGGAACCGGCGCTGCGCCCGCTCCCGGCCGGGGATCCCGCCGCGCTGGCGGCGCAGGCGGCGGCAAGCGCCCCGGAGGTGCTCGCCGCCCGGGCGCGGTCCGCACGCGCGGGTCAGGCGCTGTCGCTTGAGCGGGCGCGGCGCGTCCCGGACCTGAACGTCGCCGGCGGCTACAAGCGCACCGCGGGTGCGGACACCGCCGTGGCCGGGCTCATGATTGCGATCCCGCTCTTCGACCGGAACAAGCAGGCCGTCGCCCTCGCCGCGGGCGACCACGCGGCTGCCCTGTCGGATCTGGCGGCCGTTGAAGCGCGCGCGCTGGCGGACGCGCGGGTCGTCTTCGAGGCGGCCGCCACGCTGGCCGAGCGCGCCGCGCGGGTCGATGACGAGCTGCTCAGGCCGGCCGACGTGGTCCGGACCGCCGCGCGTTCGGCCTTCCGCGAAGGCGCGACCGACATCCTGGTGCTCGTCGACGCCGAGCGCGTGTACGTGGACGCCCGCCGCGAGGCGGTGCAGCTCAAGCTGGATGCGATTGCAGCCGCCCTCGAAGCCCGGCTGCTCCTTGGAGAGGAGATCGTGCGATGAACCCGGACTCGCCGAGTGGCAGTGTCCGTCTCCGGCCGGCCCTGGCCGGAGGCGCGGTGCTGGCGGTCCTCGCGCTGGCGGCCTACTACACGCTCCGCGCCCCGGCACCGGTCCCGGCGGAATCCGCCGGCCCGAAGGCCCCGGACGGCACCATCGTCCTCACCGACGCCGCCGCGCGCGAGGCCGGCCTCGTCGTGGAGCCCGCGAAGAGCGTGACGCGCCGGGAGCAGCTCGAGGCCCCCGGCGTGCTGGCGCTCGACGAGCGCCGGACGGCCCGCATCGGATCGCCGGTCGACGGCAAGGTCATCGAGGTCTTCGTGGAGATCGGCGACCGCGTGCCGCAGGGCAAGGAACTGGCGCACATGATCGGCCCCATCGTGCACGACGCCTGGGCGGCCTATCGCACGGCCATCGCGGAGCGGCGCAAGGCTCAGACCGAATTGCAGATCGCCGTCCAGGCCGACGACCGGGCGAGGCGCCTCTTCGCCGACAAGGCCATTTCCGAACAGGAAGTGCAGCGCGCCGGCGCGAACCGCGTGGCCGCCGAGGAGGCGTTGAACATCATCGAGACCGAGGTACGACGGTCCGAGGAGGAACTCGAGCACCTCGGCATCACCAACAGCGAGGATCCCACCGGGGAGTCCGGGGAGCAGATCCCGGTGAAGGCCCCGCTGAGCGGCGTGGTCCTCGAGAAGCTGATCACCGAGGGCACGGCCGTCACGCCCGGCACGCCCCTCTTCGTGGTCAGCGATCTCTCAACCCTCTGGGCGCTGGCGGAAATCGATGAGACGGCCATCTCGCATGTGAAGGCCGGCGTGCCGGTGGATGTCTCGGTGTCCGCGTACCCCGGAGAGACGTTCACGGGCACCATCGCCTGGGTCGCCGACATGATCAATCCGAAGACCCGGCGCGTCACCGTGCGTTGCGCCCTTCCGAACCCCCAGGGCCGGCTCAAGCCCGAGATGTACGCCACGATCATGCTCGGCGAGGGCGAACCCAGGCCGGTGGTGGTGGTGCCGTCGGCCGCCGTGCAGGACATCGACGGCAGGCCCGTGGTGTTCGTCGAGGAAGGGAGAGGCCGCTACCGGCGGCGCGACATCACGGCGGGGCCGGATCGGGGCGGCGCGATCGAGGTGCGGAGCGGTCTGCGCGACGGCGAGCGCATCGTGGTCGCCGGCGCATTCCTGCTGAAGTCCGAGTTGCTGAAGTCGACGACGCCGGAGGGTTGAGGTGGGCGCCATCGAACGATTCGTCGCGGCCGCCCTGCGGCAACGCCTGTTCGTCCTGCTCTGCCTCGCGGCCCTGGTCGCGACCGGGGTCGCCGCCTACCGGGACCTGCCCGTCGAGGCCTTTCCCGACTTGACCAACAACCAGGTCGTGGTCGTGACCGAGGCGCCCGGCCTCGCGGCCACCGAGGTCGAGCAGCGCGTCTCGTACCCGATCGAAACCGCGGTCATGGGCGTGCCGGGCGCCGAACAGGTGCGCTCCGTCTCCAAGGCCGGGCTCTCGATCGTGAGCATCATCTTCGAGGATGCCGTGCCGGTCTATTTCGCCCGGCAGCTCGTCAACGAGCGGATGCTCGAGGCGCGCAGCCGGATCCCGGACGGGCTGGACCCGACGCTCGGGCCGGTGGCCACCGCGTTCGGCGAGATCTATCAGTACCTGATGGAGGGCGACTCGACCGACGCGATGACGAAGAAGACCCTCCACGACTGGGACATCCGCACGCGCCTGCGCTCGGTGCGCGGCGTGAGCGAGATCAACTCGTGGGGCGGCGAAACGCGGCAGTACCAGGTGCTGGTGGATCCCCGGCAGCTCGAGCGGTATGCGCTCACCCTGAGGCAGGTGTTCCAGGCCCTGGCCGACAATAACGCCACCTTCGGCGGCGGGTTCATCGAGCACCGTTCCGAGCGCTACACCGTGCGCGGCATCGGGCTCGCGCAGACGGTGGACGACCTTCGGAACATCGTCGTCTCCGCCGTCGAGGGCACGCCGATCTACATCGGCGATGTCGCGGACGTGTCGATTGGCGCGATGCCCCGCCAGGGCGCCGTCACGCGCGACGGCAGGGGCGAGAGCGTGGCCGGCATGGTCATCATGCTGAAGGGCGAGAACGGCAAGGACGTCGCGGACCGCGTGAAGGCGCGCATGGCCGAGATCGGCGCGACGCTGCCCCCGGGCCTGTCGATCGAACCGTTCTACGACCAGACGGAGGTCATCGACCGCACCGCCCACACGGTGCGGAAGAACCTGCTCGAAGGGTCGCTGCTGGTCGTCATCGGTACTGTTCGTCTTCCTGGGCGACGCCCGCGCGGCCCTGCTCGTGGCCGCGGTCATCCCGATGTCGATGCTCGTCGGGTTCATCGGGATGCGGTACTTCGGGGTGTCGGCGAACCTGATGTCGCTCGGCGCCATCGACTTCGGCCTGATCGTGGACGGCGCCGTGGTGATGATGGAGAACTTCGTGCGGCGGCGCGGCGAGTACCGGCCCCTGCCCGGCGCCGATCCCGCCGAGTCGCGCCTCGCCCTGTTCTCGTCCGCGGCCACCGAGGTCGCGCGGCCGATCCTCTTCGGCGTGCTGATCATCGTGGCCGTCTACCTGCCCATCTTCACGCTCGAGGGCCTCGAGGGGAAGATGTTCAAGCCGATGGCCATCACGGTGTGCTCGGCCATCCTCGGGTCGCTCCTCCTGTCCCTGACGGCCGTGCCGGTAGGCGCCTCGTTCCTGCTGAAGCTCGGCGGTGGCGAGCACGAGGGCCGGTGGTTCGAGAGGCTCCGGCGCTTCTACACCCACCACCTCGCGGTCCAGATGGACCACCGGGTGCGGACGATTGGGGTGTCCATCATCGCCGTGACGATTGCCATCGGGTCGCTGCCGTTCATCGGCACCGAGTTCATGCCCAAGCTCGACGAAGGATCCATCCTCGTCGAGACCCGCAAACTGCCGTCGGTGTCGCTGCCGGAGTCCGTCGCGATCTCGACGCGCGTCGAGGCGATCCTGCGCCGGTTCGACGAGGTGAAGCAGGTCGTCACGAAGATCGGCCGGCCGGATCTCGCGACCGAGGCGATGGGCATCTACCAGGGCGATGTGTACGTCATCCTGCATCCCATCGACACCTGGAAGAGCGGCCGGACCAAGGAGGACCTGATCGTCGCGATGTCCGAGGCGCTCGGGTCGCTGCCGGGGGTGCAGTTCAACTTCACCCAGCCGATGGCCATGCGCCTCGACGAGGTGGTGTCCGGGGTGAAGGCCGACGTCGCCGTGAAGGTGTTCGGGCCCGATGCCGCCGTGCTCGAGCGCCTCGGCGGCGAGATCCAGGCGGTGCTGAACGAGGTGCCCGGCGCAGCCGACCTGCAGGTCGAAGTCCTTTCGGGAGCGGCGCAGCTGGAGATCGTGGCCGACCGGGCCAGGATGGCTCGGTACGGCATCAACGTCGCGCACCTGCGGGAGTTGGTCGAAACCGCCGTCGGCGGCGCCATGGCCACCGAAGTCCTCGACGGCTCCCGGCGCTTCGACGTCGTCGTGCGGTTTCCCGACGCCATGAGGAGCAATCCGGAGGCCATCGCCGGCCTGCTCCTGACAGCGCCCGGCGGCGAACGTGTCCCCCTCGGCAACGTGGCGAGCATCGCCATGGTCCGGGGGCCTGAAGCCATCAACCACGAGAACGGCGAACGGCGGCTAGTCGTCCAGACGAACGTGCGCGGCCGGGACGTCGGCAGCTTCGTCGCCGAGGCGCAGCGGCGCCTGGTGGGCCGGGTCACCATGCCCGAGGGCTATCACATCACGTGGGGCGGCCAGTTCGAGAACCAGCAGCGCGCCATGGCGCGGCTGGTGCTGGTCATCCCGCTCTCGCTGGCCATCATCTTCCTGCTCCTTTTCGTCACGTTCGGCAACGTGCGGCACGCGGGTCTCGTGATCCTCAACGTGCCGTTCGCGCTCGTCGGCGGCATCGGCGCGCTCTGGGCGCGAAGCCTGAATCTGAACCTCTCGGCCTCGGTCGGCTTCATCGCCCTCTTCGGCGTGGCCGTGCTGAATGGCGTCGTGATGATCGCCGCGATCAACCGGCTGAGAGAGGATGGCCTGTCGATCCGAAACGCCATCATCGAGGGGGCCGGTACACGGCTCAAGCCGGTCCTGATGACCGCGCTCGTGGCTTCGCTCGGGTTCATCCCGATGGCCATCTCGTCAGGCGCCGGGTCGGAGATCCAGCGGCCGCTGGCCACAGTGGTCATCGGCGGAATCGTGACATCGACGCTTCTGACCCTGATCGTCCTGCCAACGCTGTACGAACTCATCGAACGGTGGGTGGCGCGCCGCAAGGAGAGAGGAATTCGGGAGTAGTTACGAACAGCGCCATCGCCGAACGACAGAATCTGTAATGGCCAGCCGACTACAGGCTGGCCATTACAGATTTGTCGTCGGCGACGAGTCCGTTGCGTAATTGTTCCCGAGTTGTATCCCTACTGCAGGGTGAAGTTGACGGTCATCGTCATGATGACCTTTGTCGCCACGCCGTTGAGGAGCGTCGGCGTGAACTCCCACTGGCGAACCGCGTCGATGGCGGCCTGATCCAGCATCGGGATCGACCGCAGCACCTTCGTCTGCTCCACCTTGCCGTCGGTGCCGATCAGGACCTCCACGATCACCACGCCCTGGACCTTCGCGTCCTTGGCGTCCACCGGGTACACCGGGTCGACGTGCAGGACCTTGCGGGGCGGCATGATGCCGCCGCCCACGCGGATGGCGGCCGGGTCGGTCAGCCCCTTCGCTTCTCCGGCCGGAGGAGGCGGGGGAGGAGGCGGCGGAGGTGGGGCGTCGAACGCGCCCCCCGCGACTCCCCCAACGGCGCCTTGCGACGTCTTGGGTGCGAAGTTCACCGTCGCCGTCATCACGACCGGCACCGCCACGCCGTTCAGCAGCGTCGGCGTGAACTCCCATTGCCGGACGGCTTCGGTCGCGGCCGCATCCAGCATCGGAATCGACCGCAGGACCCGCGTATCGCGCACCTTGCCCTCTTCACCAATCACCGCCTCGATGATCACGACGCCGGCGACTCTCGCGGCCAACGCGTCGGGAGGATAGACCGGCGACACGTTCTTCAGCTTCGTCGGCGGGGCGATTCCGCCGCCGACCCTGACAGCATTGGCAGGGACCGCATCCCACTTGTTTCTGGCGTCGCGGATCTTGATCGCCTGGTCGCGCAGCTTGTCCGCTTCCGCGATGAGGTCCTTCTGCACGGCCGGGTCGGTCTCGAGCGTCGCCTGGAGCCTCAGCAGCAGGTTCTTGTAGGTCAGCGCCTCCATGTAGTCCGGCTTCATGACGAGCGCGCGATCGGCCTGCTCCATGCCTTTCGCGACGAAGTCCCGCTTCTGCGCCTCGTCGAGCGTCTTGTCTCGGTAGGCCTTGTCCCAATAGTAGGTTGCCAGCGTGTACGGGCCCTCGGGATTCGCGGGCTCCAGCTGCACGCGTTTCGTCAGGGCCGCGATAGTCTTCTCGAGATCCCCGCGTCGGTTGTAGTAGCCGGCCAGCTCCAGGAAGGCCTTCGGGTCCTGCGGCCGGGCCTTCGTCAGATCCAGGTAGGTCCTCTCGGCGTTCTTCAGGTCGCCGGCGTCCTCGTACTTCCTGGCCACGGCCACGTAGCTCTTCAAAGACCCGTCGATCGCGGGCGCGGCGCCCGGCACCGGGACGGCCACCCCGACGTTCGGCTTGGACTGCGGCGGAGCGGGAGGAGGTGGTGGTGGCGGCGGCGGAGGCGGCGGCGCCTGCGTGATCACCACGGGGATCGGCACCGACGGCAGCACCACCGCGTCGATCATCGCGGTGAGCGGGAAGGCCTGCACGACCGCCCAACCGCCGGCGGCGAGCACGGCCAGGACGAGCACGAACGACGACACGAGGCGCACGCGCGACATGGACACCTCCCGCACGAGCAGCGCCACCCGCTGAGCGAGGTGGCCGTGTTTCAGGAACAGCGACGCGGGCTGGAGCATGGGCGTCGGACCGGCCGCGGCCAGCTTCAGCAGCGCTTCGAGATACGGCTTCCGGGCGCCGACCAGGCGTACGACCTCGCGGTCGACGAGCTGCTCGGTGCTCAGGCGGATCTGCTCGACGAGCCACCACAGCACCGGGTGGAACCAGAGCACCGCCAGCAGTACTTCGTCGCCGATCGTGCGCACCCAGTCCCGTCGCGAGACGTGGAGCAGTTCGTGGGCCGCCACGGCGGTCTGCTGTCCGGACTCGAATGAGGAGAAGCCAGGCGAGACGAGGACGACGGGCCGGCGGATGCCGAACGTCACCGGCCGGACAACCTTGGGGGAGACGAGGAACTCGGCATCGGCGCCCACGAGCAGCGCCGCGGCGTCGACGGAATCCGGCCGCGGGTCGAGCGGCACGGCGGAGCGGCGCAACCTGGACAGCGACCACAGCCCAAGGCCGAGCCAGGACAGCCTGACCACCAGACCGGCCAGATAAAGCGCCCCGACGATGACTTCGACCGGCCAGCGGCGGGGGCCGAGGAAGCGGGAGAACCACGATTCGGCGGCAGCCCCGGTGCCGCTGGCGGCACCGGAGACGTCGATCGTGCTACTGTCCGCCGGCAGGTCAGCCGGCGCGACGGCGGCTTCCGGGACGGTCTCCACCGGCATCGTCACCCAGGGCTGCAGGAGCGGGAGCGCCAGGCAGACCAGCAGCAGCGCCCGGAAGTGCAGCAGGCGGGCCCGGGGAGAGGTCATCCGAAGGAGCGACGGGAGGAGCACGCCGGCGCCGGCCAGGGCAGCCACCTGGATCGCCCACGCCCACACGTTGCCGAGGGAGAGCTCAAGCATGTCAGGCCTCTTCGATGGTCCGGGCCAGCTCTTCGAGTTCCTTCTTCGTTAGACGCCGATCTTTGACAAGATGCACCAACAAAGGGTGGGCGGCCCCGTCGAACAGACGGTCGACGAACTCGCGGACCATGCCCCGGACGACGGCCGCCTCGGGGCGGGTGGGCCGGTAGACGTAGGCCCGGTCGTCCTGGCGCTTCTTGAGGTGCCCCTTGCCTTCGAGCACCTTCATCATGGTCATGACAGTGGTGTAGGCGATCTTCCGCCGCTCCAGGAGGTCTTCATAGACGTCCCGGACCGTGGCCTCGCCTTTCTGCCAGACCACCTTCATGATCTCGAGTTCCTGGGGCGTGAGGGTGGAGGATGCGGGTTTCATGGCTACTAATAACTTAGTAGGTAGTAGGCAGTTTGTCAAGCCCCTCGCCAAAAAAAGGCGCCCCGGCTCGGGGCTAGGCGCTAGGCGCTAGGCGCTAGGCGCTAGGGGCTAGGGGCTAGGGGCGGGGACAGGGGATAGGCGAGAGGCGAGGGATTCGACTGCCGCTAACGAAGCGGGGCCGGCGACTACTCGCCCGCCCCGTTCATTGGTCGTCGTCTTCTTACTTCTTACTTCTTACTTCTTACTTCTGACTTCTGACTTCTTACTTCTGACAGGCGTTCTCGTCTTCTGTCTTCTGTCTTCTGTCTTCTACTTCAGCGTGTGCCTTGCCCTCAACTCCCCCGCCTTCTCCTTGATCTCCGTCAGGTCGCGCTGCATCTCGCTCCAGCCGTACCAGAGCGAGTAGTCCGGGTTGTTGTGGAACGCGCCCTGGAAGGTGCGCATGCGGTGCTCGAGGAACATCACGAACAGCCGCTGCTCCACCGCGGTCGGCGCGTCGTGGAAGGTGAGCAGGTCGGGAAACGCGTACGCGTAGTTCTTCGGCTTCGGCAGGATGCCGTCCTTGTAGAGGCTCGCCACGGTGCGGATGGCCTCGGCCATCAGGCGGTCGGCCTGCTTGATCAACCCGTCTGTCTTCTCCAGTTCGAGCTTCGCGAAGTTGCCCGAGTGGCACTGGTTGCACGTCTTCAGCATCTTGTCGCGCTGCGCCTGGAACTCCTCGGCCGTCAGTCGCGCGACCTTCCCGGCCTTGACGACGTCGAGCCGGCCGGTGGGCTTGCCGTCTGGGCCCAGCACGCCGAGGCCCTGGAGGATCGTCGCCTGGTCAGCGGCCCACGCCTTGTCGGCGGGCAGCGGCAGCTTGACCGCCAGGAATCCCCACCCCGTCATCACGCCGTGATCGCCGTCCTGCATATGGCAGGTCTGGCACGTCGGCGCCGCGGTGGTGGCGGGCAAGGTTCCGGTCTGCTTCAGGAGCGCCCGCACACCGTGCTTGGAGGCGGAGTACATCTCCCACTGCGGATGGTCGAAGCCCATGTGGCAGGTCTGGCAGGCCTGCGGCTGCTTCGCCTCGACGGTCGAAAACGTGTGGCGGGTGTGGCACGCGTCGCAGCTCGCCACGCCGAACCCGCCCGACGATTTCCGGATCTCGGCGTGCTCGGCCTCGGTCTTCAGGCCGATCTTGTGGCACCCTCCGCAACCCTTGTAGCCGTCCATGAGGGCGACCGGCTGGGCGTGAGCGCTGGGCATCGCCTTCATGGCGACCCACGCCATCGCGTGCTTGCCGCCCTTGAACTGCGTGACCTGCTTTTCGTGGCACATCTGGCAGGTGTCCGGGGTCGGCACCTTCACCCTGGCCACGTCGGCCGCGCTCGTATGCCCGTCACCGTGGCACGTCGAGCACCCCACCTCGTTCTTGCTGTGCTTGCTCAACTGCCAGTCGGTGACGATGCTCGGCGTGGCCTTCGTATGGCAGTCGACGCACACCTCGGCGGCCACCCGCGCCGCGCCGCCGCTCAGGATGGCGGCAGCAACGGCCAGTACCGTCAGGAATCGGGAATGCATGGTCCCTCCAGGAATGAAACGGCCCCCAGCACGCGCGGGGCACCGGGCGGGGGCAGTGTTCTGGCCGCCGGACACGTGCTGAGGGGCGACGCCACTGTAGCGCCGGAGCCGCGTTGGGGATATGACCGGCATCATATGCCCCGTGATACCCTGTGTCGACTCGCCCCCCGGAACCCGGCTCTTCGTCCCGACTTCCCCGATCCGCGAGGTGACCCCATGCCCGTCCGCCCGCGCCTTGCCCGGCTCCCTATCGTCCTGCTTCTTCCCCTCCTGCTCGGCGCGCAGGCGGCCGCGCAACGCCCCGCCCCGGCGCCCCAGACGCCCGAGGACAAGCTTGTCGCCGCAATGCACGGGATCTCGAGCCACGCCATCCTCGACTGGGTGAAGGAAATGGTGTCGGACAAGTACGAAGGCCGGTTGACAGGCACACCGAGCTACGACGCCTCGGCGGCCTGGACGGCGGACCTGCTCAAGGGGTGGGGCTTCAAGCCCGCGGGCGACGGCGGCACGTACTTCCAGAAGTTCCCGAACCCGTACACGCTCGTAAAGCCCGGCGCCGAGCTGAAGTTGCACGTCCCGGCGCCCGGCGGCGGTACCATCGTCAAGAGCTACGTGTTCGAGGACGAGTACTACCCAGGCTCCACGTCCGACTCGCTGACGGCGACGGCCGAGGTCGTCTATGTGGGCTACGGCATCACGGCGCCCGAGCTGAACTACGACGACTACAAGGGCGTCGACGTGAAGGGCAAGTTCGTGGCCTTCGAGCCCGAGGTGCCCATGGGCCCCGAGCCCGACGCGGAGTTGTTCAAGAAGTGGCGCCCGTACTCGTTCCACGACTACAAGATGAAGAACGCCGCCGCGCACGGTGCCATCGGCATCGTCTACAACTACTTCATCGTCAATCCCAACGCGGTGTTCATCAAGGGACTGCAGTGGGCCGCCGTGAGCCGCGCCGTGATGGAGGACTTGTTCGCGGGCACCGGCAGGAAGCACCCCGACGTCGTCGCCCAGATCCGGAAGACACTGACGCCCTCATCGATGCCGCTCGGGAAGACGATGACGATGAAGAACGTGACGGAGCATCATCCGGAGGGTGTGGGCATCAACGTCGTGGCGTGGATCGAGGGAACCGACCCCGTCCTGAAACAGGAGGCCGTCCTCGTTGGCGGCCATCTCGATCACCTGGGCCTCAACCCGGTGCTGATGCCCGGCGCGCACGACAACGCCTCCGGGGCGGCCGTCGCGCTGGCCGTGGCCGAAGCGCTGTCAAAGGCCGCGGCGCCGCTGAAGCGCTCGGTGGTCATCATCCTGTTCGGCGCCGAGGAACAGGGCGTGAAGGGGTCGGAACACTACGTGGCGCACCCGTTCGTCCCGAACGCGAAGATGACGGCCTTCATCAATCTCGAGAGCGTCGGGCGCGGCGAGCGCATCGGCGTCGGATCCGGGCGGAACTACCCGCAGATCTACGAGGTGCTCGACAAGGTGAACGCGCGGTACATCCACCGGCCGATGAGCGCGAGCCAGAACGCGAACATCGCGAGGCCGCGGCAGGACGCGGCGCACTTCCTCTGGGCGAACGTCCCGACGGTGTCCATCGGCACCTCCGGCGCGCCGCCGCTGCCCTACACCAGCTATCACACGACGAAGGACCGCTGGGAAATCCTGACGCCAGAAATCATGGAAGACCTCGCGCGCCTCGTCTTCCTGTCCACGGTGGAACTGGCGAACAAGTAGCACGCACGGGGGGACTTCATGCGATTCACGCGCCTCTTCTCACTCGCCGGCGCGGCCCTGGTTGCCCTGTCGGCGACAGCTCCTGGAGTCGACGCCCAGGGCCCGCCGCCCGCGCCCGATACGGGGTCCTACCTGTACCGGTTCGTCATCGTCCAGGCGGCGCCCGGGAAGTTGCTGGACCTCATCGAGCTGTATCGATCCCGGATGCCGGTCGTCGCCGCGGGGGGCGACGAGCTGCCGTTCATCGTCCGCCACTCGCAGGGCGATCACTGGGACCTCTGCATCATCTATCCGAGCGGAGGCTTCACGGAGTACTACAGCAAGGAGCGCGTGGCGAAACGGGCGGCGGCCGCGGACGCGTCGGGCGTGCCGAACGCCGAGTTCGCCAGGCGCTTCTACTCGATGGTGGCGTGGCACGAGGATCTGTATGCCGCGGGCCCGCCGCTCGAGGTGTTCCGCCAGCACGTCCGGGGCATGGGCCTCGCGCATTTCGAGATGCTGCTCGCGTTGGCCGGGAAGCGCGACGAACTCATCAAGGAACGCCAGATGGAGAACGTGTTCAACCGCGAGCGCGGGCGCGGGGGGACGCTGATCTTCGTGCACGACCAGGGCGCCGCGTGGGACGTGATCACGCTCGGCGTGTACCGCGACTGGCGGCACTACGGCGAGTCCGAGAACATTCCGCCCGAGGTCAGCCTCGCCGCCGCGAAGAAGGCCGGCTTCGCCAGCCCGGACGCGATCGGCCCCTACATGCGCACGCTGATCTCGACGCACCGCGACACGCTCGGCCCCATCCTGCCCATGGGTCTCCGGCAACAATCCCCCGGCAGAGCCGGGGGCTTTCGAATGTGAGCCGCCCAAGGCGGCATTACGGGGCCGCTAACGCGGCCCCATCACTTGGGGCCACCTCTCGGTGGCCCGCTATTTCAACAGCCCCAACTGTTCCAGTCGTGTGTCTTCCCGTTCTTGGTTCTTGATGTACTCCCGAATCACCGTCTCGTCTCGCCCTACGGTCGAGACGAAGAAGCCGCGCGCCCAAAAGTGCTGGCCGAGGAAGTTCTTCTTCCGTTCCGCGTAGACTCGGGCCAGCCAAATGGCGCTCTTCCCCTTGATGTACCCGACCACCTGCGACACCGCGTGTTTGGGCGGTATCGACAGCAGCATGTGCACGTGGTCCGGCATCAGGTGGCCTTCTTCCACCCGGCACTCCTTCTGCTCCGCCAACGTGCGGAACACCACGCCCAAGTCCTTCCTGACGTGCCCGTACAGCACTTTCCGCCGGCACTTCGGAATGAACACGACGTGATACTTGCACTCCCATACCGAGTGATTCAGACTCTCCAGTGTGTCCATCGCCACACTCCCTTCGTGTGCTTGGCGGCTCACGCGGGTAGTATGCGTAGGTGGACACACTCCCTGAAATGTCAAACTGCTACTGCCACCCCGGCAGAGCCGGGGGGTCTCCCAAGTGCTGCTAGAAGGCCGCGCTGCGGAGGCGCTCGACCGTCGGCCGTGGGTCCTGCCCCCGCGTACGCGGGGGCCTGTCCGAGCCGTTTCCATCTGTCCTCGGCTGAGCTTCGTCTGTCCTGCCTGCGCCCTTCGATCCAGCTCAGGGCGCCCTGAGGCTTTCGAAGGGCGGGCAGATGGAAAGCGCCTCGGCCACCCACGGCCAACGGTCCCGACTCGCGGTCGTGCCTCTAGCCCTGCGACGAGTCAGCCGGCGTGAACAGCGCGGCGACGGCGCCGGCGGGGTCCCGGATCACGCAGTAGCGGCCGTAGCCGCCCATGTCCTTCGGAGCGACGAGCACGGCCCCACCCCGTTCAAGGCACGCCGCGGCGCCGGCATCGACGTCGGGAACGGTGATGTAGATGAGCCACTGGGCCGGAAGGTCCGCGTTGACGCCGCGCGCGTGACAAATGCCGGCCGCCGGCTCGCCGGTTCCGGACGCCGTCATGCTGTAGTCGTCGTATCCGCCCATCGGAACCGGCGACGGGACCCATCCGGCCACCTTGCGGTAGAAGTCGCGGATCCCATCGGCGTCCGGTACGGTCAGATCGATCCAGCCGATCTGTACCCATCTTCGGTGTGGTGGACATGACCGCAGTATAATCGCCCCACGATCCGCCATGACCAAGCAGCCATCATCCGTTCAGCCGGCGGTCGAGCGCCGCCTGTCGCGCGTTCGCCGTGTGCCGAGCCTCTTTCTGGCTCACGGGTCACCCATGTCGGTGCTCGACAAGGACTTCGCCGGGGCGGTCTACAAGTTCACGTCGCGCCAGCAGAGACTCCGGGCCATCGTCGTGCTGTCGGCGCACTGGCAGGTGTCCGGGGCGCTTCGCGTGACGAGCAACCCGAAACCGCGGCTCATCTACGACTTCGCGGGTTTCCCAGGCTGGCTGTACGAGATCGCGTACCCGTGCCCCGGCGATCGCGCGGTGGCCCAGATGGTGGCGGTCATGCTGGAGCGGGCCGGCATGGAAGCCAGGCTCGATCCCGACCGCGGCCTCGACCACGGCGCGTGGGTCCCCTTGAGCCTCGCCTTCCCCCAGGCGGCGGTTCCGGTGGTCCAAGTGTCGCTGCCGTTGCCCTCGACGCCCGCGATGATGCTCGCCATGGGCCGGGCGCTGGCGCCGCTCCGTTCCGAGCACATCCTGCTGGTCGCCACAGGCGGAATCGTACACAACCTCGCGCGCGTGCAGCTGGAGATGGACAGCCCGTTCCCGGAGCCGTGGGCTGCCGAGTTCGATGGATGGGTGCACGACAGGGTGCGAGCGCTCGATGCGGAGGCCCTCGAAGGCTATCCCCGGCTTGCACCGCATGCGGGCGCAGCTGTACCTACGTCGGAGCACTTCGACCCGCTGCTGTTCACAGTGGGGACCGCCCTGCCCGGCGATGTTGTGTATGACATCTACGACGGGTTCCGCTACGGCACCCTGTCGATGAGATCGTTTGCGCTCACGGGCCGCCGCCGGGAAGACAGAGGATTCTAGTACAAGACAGAAGCCCGACGCCCGGTCCTGCGGGGCTCCGGCCCCCATCGGATTCCCACTGGCCCGGGCGGCGGGCTGCTGTCATTTCCCATCGCAAACCCAATGCCATCGCGGCTCAGATCGGGCGCGGCGAGATCAGGCCGGATCTCCAGCGACGCCGGCAACCATCACCGCGGAGTGCCAGCGGCACGTCTCGGTTTTCCGACGACCTGCCGGAAGACCGTCGGTCTGGCGATCACCGCAGGCGTCACGCCGTCGGCGTTCGTTTCAGGTGCCTGATGCCGGCTCCGCGGCCTCGACCGCGTCGGCGATGCGCCTGGCCATGGCCGAACACGTCAGGTGCGGGTCGGTCTCGCCGGCCACGAGATCGCGCGTCCGGGCGCCGGACGTGAGTGCCTGACCAACCGCCGCCTCGATGGCGCCGGCCTCGTTCACCAGGCCGAAGCTGTGGCGGAGCATCATCGCGACCGACAGGATGGCCCCGATAGGGTTGGCCGCGTCCTTTCCCGCCAGCGACGGGGCCGAGCCGTGAACGGGCTCGTAGAGGCCGATGCCAAGGCCGAGGCTGGCCGACGGCAGCAGGCCGAGGGACCCGACGACGGCACCCGCCTCGTCCGAGAGGATGTCGCCGAAGAGGTTCTCGGTCAGGATCACGTCGAAGCGGCGCGGGTCGAGCGTGAGGGCCATCGCACAGGCGTCGACATACATGTGCTCGAGGCGCACGCCCGGATAGCGGGCGGCGACCTCCGCGACGACCGACCGCCAGAGCCGGGAGGTTTCGAGGACGTTGGCCTTGTCCACCGACGTCACGAGCGAGCGCCGCTGACGCGCGAGGCTGAAGGCCACCTCGGCCACGCGGACCACCTCGACCCGCGAGTAGCGCAGCGTGTTGAAGGCCTCGCCGGCGGCGAGCATCGAGCCCGCGGGGTTCCCCGAAGTAGAGGCCGCCGGTCAATTCGCGCACGAAGCATAGGTCGGTGCCGGCGACGCGCTCCGGCTTGAGCGGGCCCGCGGCTTCGAGGGCCGGCCACAGTTTCGCAGGCCGGAGGTTGGCGAAGACACCGAGGGCTTTCCGGAGCGCCAGGAGCGCGTACTCGGGGCGCTGCTCGCGCGGGGCCGAGTCGTAGGCCGGATCGCCGACCGCGCCCAGCAGCACCGCGTCGGCGCCCCGGCAGGCATCGAGGGTCGCTTGCGGCAGCGAGGTGCCTGACTGGCGGACAGCCGCGCCGCCGATCTTGGCAGGCTCCAGTTCGAACCGGTGGCCGTAGCGCCCGGCAACCGCCGTCAGGACGGACACCGCGGCGTCGGCCACTTCAGGGCCAATCCCGTCTCCGGGAAGGACGACAATCCGCTTCGTCACGCGCTCGCCTGCCGCTTCTACACGCCGTGACCGTAACCCGGTTCCGCGACGGTGCCGTGCAGGTCAGGCCGTGTCCGAGCGGGAGCGGCCTGGCCGGGCGCCGCGGCCCCGGCCGCCTCGCTGGCTCTCACCTCGTCGACGATGGCCCGGAGCTGGGCTATCGCTCACGTGCTTGTGCGCGTCCGCGAAGCTGACCATCCGGCGGTAGACGCGGTCCACCTCGAATCGCGTCAGCGCCACGCCCAGCTGCTCGCACCGCTTCTGGACGGCGTGGCGGCCGGAGTGCTTCCCGAGCACGAGCGTCGTGGAGGGCACGCCCACGTCCTCCGGCCGCATGATCTCGTAGGTCCGCCGGTCCTTCAAGATGCCGTCCTGGTGAATGCCTGCCTCGTGCGCGAACGCGTTGCGGCCGACGATCGCCTTGTTCGACTGGACCGCCTGGCCGGTCAGCTCCGTCAGCAGCTGGCTCGTGCCGTAGAGGGCCCGGGTGTCGAGGCCCGTGTCGTACGGGTGGCGGTCCGGCCTCACGCGCAGCACCATCGCCACCTCTTCGAGGGACGCGTTGCCGGCGCGTTCGCCAATCCCGTTGATGGTGCACTCGACCTGCCGCACGCCCGCGCCCACGGCGGCGAGCGAGTTCGCCACGGCGAGGCCCAGGTCGTTGTGGCAGTGCGTGCTGAAGACCGCCTTGCCGGCATTGGGCACGCGGCCGATGATGGCGGCGAAGAACTCCGCGATCTCGTCGGGCGTCGAGTAGCCGACCGTGTCCGGCAGGTTGATGGTGGTGGCGCCGGCGGCGATGACGGCCTCGACGATGCGGCACAGGAAGTCGGGGTCGCTGCGCGTCGCATCCTCCGCCGAGAACTGCACATCGTCGGTGTAGCGGCGCGCCTGCGTCACGGCCGCGGTCGCGGCGGCGAGGCAGGCCTCGCGCGTCATGTTCAGCTTGCGCTCGAGGTGCAGGTCGGAGGTGGCGATGAAGGTGTGGATGCGCGACCGCGCCGCCCCGCGAAGGGCCCAGCCGGCCCTGTCGATGTCGCCGGCGCAGGCGCGGGCGAGGCCCGCGATGACGGGCCGCCGCACCGCGGCCGCGACGGCCTTCACGGCCTCGGCGTCCGCCTCGGAGGCGATGGGAAACCCGGCCTCGATGATGTCGACGCCCAGCGCGTCCAGCTGCTTCGCGAGGCGGACCTTCTCGTGGATCCGCATCGAGAAACCCGGCGCCTGCTCGCCGTCGCGCAGCGTCGTGTCGAACACCGTCAGGCGGTCGTGTCCCATGGGGCCTCCATGCCCCACTTGTACGACGCGCCGGGCCACGCCGACAAGGTTATAATAATTACGATTTCATAAGGAGTGCTAATAGATGAACATGCCGGAACTCGAGGTCTTCCTGGCCGTCGCCGCCGAGCGGAGCTTTTCGAAGGCCGCGCACCGCCTGCACCGCACCCAGTCCGCGGTGAGCCAGGCCCTGCGCCGCCTCGAGGACGAACTGGGCGAGCGCCTGGTGGACCGGTCGACGAAGGACGGCCGCCTCACCGAGGCCGGCCGCGTGCTCCAGGACTACGCCGAGCGCCTCATGCGCCTCGCCGGCGAGGCCGAGACGGCCGTCCGCGAGCTCGCCGACCTCCAGCGCGGCCGCGTGCTCATCGGCGCCAACGACGGCACCGTCCACAGCCTGCTGCCGCTCATCGCCGGCTTCCACGAGCGCTGCCCGGGCGTGCACGTCGACGTCAGGCGCGTCCTCGCGCGCCGCATCGGCGCCGAGGTGGCGACCGGCAGCCTCGATTTCGGCATCCTCACGTTCCTGCCGGCCGAGCGCGGCCTCGGCACCGTGGTCGTCGACTCGGACGATCTCGCGCTGCTGGTGCCGCCGGCGCATCCGTTCGCGAAGCGGCGCGCCGTGCACATGGACGAGGTGGGCCGGCAGCCCATCGTGGCGCACAACGACCCGTCGCCGGCGCGCGACCGCGTGCTGCGGCTGTACGAACAGCGCCACGATCCGCTCAACATCCGCGTCTCGCTGCCGAGCCTCGACGCCATCAAGCGCGCGGTCGGCATGGGCCTCGGGGTCGCGATCCTGCCTCGCCGGTGCGCGGTCGCCGAGCTGGCGCGCCGCGAACTGGTGGCGGTCGACGTGCCGGAACTCCACCTCAAGCGCCGGCTGCGGCTGGTCTACCGCAAGACCGGCGCCCACTCGCACGCCGCGCACGAGTTCCTGCGCGTGGTCCAGGAGCTGGCGATCGTGCAGTAGGCGGCCCGGTCAGGCCCGCGCGGGCGGGAATCCGCCGATGTAGGGCAGGCGGGCCGCCGCCGCCCGCACGGCCGCGAAATCCGCCGTGAGGAGCGCCGTGGCATCCCAGGTGCCGGCGAGGAGGGCGTTGCGGGCCGCGGCCGGCATGGCGCACGCGGCCTCGAGGCCGCCGCTCGTCACGACCATCCCCTCGAGGTCAACCGAGACGAGGGCCGCGGGGTCGCGCTCGACGAGGGCCATCAACGCCTGCACGCCCTCCGGCCGCACGCTCACGCACGGCACGCCGAGGGCGGTGGCGTTGCTGAAGAAGATCTCGGCGAAGGACTCGCCGACGATGGCCGCGATGCCCCAGCGGGCGAGGGCCTGCGGCGCGTGCTCCCGCGACGACCCGCACCCGAAGTTCCGGTTGACGAGCAGCACCCTCGCGCCGGCGCCCCCGGGGGCGTCGAACGGGTGGCTCGCGCCCGCGGCCGCGGCCGCCCGCCGGTCGTCCTCGAAGACGTGTGCCTCGAGGCCGTCGAAGCTCACGGCCCGCAGGAACCGCGCCGGCATGATCCGGTCCGTGTCGACGTCGTCGCCGCGCAGCGCGACGGCCCTGCCCGTGATCGTCATGACGCCTCCGGCCCCTGCAGCAGGCGCCGCACGTCGGTCACTTCACCGGCCACCGCCGCGGCGGCCACCATCGCCGGGCTCATCAGCAGGGTGCGGCCGGCCGGGCTGCCCTGCCGGCCCTTGAAGTTGCGGTTCGACGAGGACGCGCACAACTCCCGGCCCTCCAGCCGATCCGGGTTCATCGCCAGGCACATCGAGCAGCCGGCCTGCCGCCACTCGAATCCGGCCTCCCTGAACACGTCGTGCAGGCCCTCGCGCACGGCGGCATCGTGGACCCGCTTCGACCCGGGCACGACCAGGCCGCGGACGTGTTTCGCGATCCGCCGGCCCCGCACGACGCGCGCCGCCTCCTGCAGGTCGGAGAGCCGGCCGTTCGTGCAGGAGCCGATGAACGCCACGTCCACCTTCGTGCCCGCGAGGGGTCGTCCCCGGCTCCAGCCCCATGTACGCCAGGGCGTCGGCGATGGCGCCCCGCTCCACGTCCGCGATGTCGGAGGGCCGCGGCACACGCTCGCCGACGCCGGCCGACTGCCCGGGGTTCGTGCCCCAGGTCACCATGGGCTGAAGCGCTCCCCCGTCGATGGCCACCTCGTCGTCGTACGCGGCATCGGGATCCGAGGCGATCGAACGCCACCACGCGGCGGCCCGGTCGAACGCGTCGCCGTCGGGCGCGAAGCGCCGCCCCTGCAGGTACGCCAGCGTCGTCTCGTCCGGGTTCACGTAGCCCGCCCGCGCGCCGCCTTCGATGGACATGTTGCACAGCGTCATCCGTTCGTCCATCGTCATGCGGTCGACGACGGGCCCGGCGTACTCATACGCGAACCCGACGCCGCCCTGCACGCCGAGCGTCCGGATGATGGCGAGGATGACGTCCTTGGCGTACACGCCCGGCGCCAGCGCGCCGTCCACCGCGATCCGCCGGACCTTCAAGCGGGTCCATCGCGAGGCACTGCGACGCCAGCACGTCCCTGACCTGCGAGGTGCCGATGCCGAAGGCGACGGCCCCGAAGGCCCCGTGCGTGGACGTGTGGCTGTCGCCGCAGGCGATCGTCATGCCGGGCTGCGTGAGGCCGAGTTCCGGGCCGATGACGTGGACGATCCCCTGGTCGTCGCTCCCCAGCCCGAACAGCGGCACGCCGAACTCGCGGCAGTTGCGCTCGAGGGCCGCCATCATCTGCTCCGCCATGTCGTCGGCGAAGGGGCGGGGCTGCCCGTCGGTGGGCACGATGTGATCGGCCGTCGCGAACGTGCGCTCCGGGAAGGCCACGCCCTGGCCGCGCAGGCGAAGCATGTCGAAGGCCTGCGGGCTCGTGACTTCGTGCACGAGGTGCAGGCCGATGAAGAGCTGCGTCTGGCCGGTCGGCAGGCGGCGGACGGTGTGAAGGTCCCAGACCTTCGGGAGCAGTGTTGAACCCATCTCGATCCGGATTGTAGCTCAGCCGAGCGGCCTGGCCAGGATCAGCGCGTCCTCCACGACGCGGCCGCCGACGAGATGTTCCTGGATGATCCGCTCGAGCACCGGCGGATCGCAGCCGGCGTACCAGGCGCCCTCCGGGTAGACCACGGCCACGGGCCCCGCCTCGCACACGCGCAGGCAGTTGGCGCGCGTCCGCAGCACGCCGCCGGCGTCCGACAGCCCGAGTTCCCCTAGCCGGCGCTTCAGGTACTCCCAGGCCACGATTGAACGCTCGCGGTCGCAGCACTTCGGCTTGGTCTGGTCGCAACACAGGAAGATGTGGCGGCGGGCCGACCGGATGCCCACGCGCTCGGCCGCCTGGCGCGCAGCGGCCAGGTCCGCGGTTTGCGAGTCCATGGTGCCCCCATTCTACCGTCTGCGGTAGAATCGCGCTTCAGCCGCGGCCAGCCCGCCGCCCACGAGGAGCCGTCCATGCCTGAGACCACGCCCCGCAGCAAGTTCCCGCGCACGTTCTGGGTCGCCAACGTCATGGAGCTGTTCGAACGGGCGGCCTACTACGGCATGAATTCGGTCCTGGCCGTCTACCTCACCCGCGCCGTGGCCGAGGGCGGCCTCGGGTTTGCGGAAGACTCTGTGGGCTTCCTGCAGAGCATCGTGTACGCGATGACGTACGTGCTGCCGATCCTGGGCGGCGCGCTGGCGGACCGGTACGGGTACCGCCGCATGCTCATGGTGGCGTTCTCGTTCCTGGCGGCCGGGTACTTCGCGACCGGGTTCACCTCCACCTACGCGATGGTGTTCCTCGGCCTGCTGGTGATGGCGACCGGCTCGGGCCTCTTCAAGCCCATCATCTCGGGCACGATCGCGCGCACCACCGACGACAGCAACTCGGCCTTCGGGTTCGGCATCTACTACTGGATGATCAACCTGGGGGCCTTCCTCGCCCCGCTCGTCGTCACCTACCTGAAGGGCTTCTCCTGGCAGTACGTGTTCATGGCCTCGTCGCTCTACTGCGCGCTGATGCTGCTGCCGACGATCTTCGCCTACACGGACCCCCCGCGGCCGGCGAGCACGAAGACGCTGAAGCAGGTGCTCCTCGGCGCGGCCGAGGTCCTGGGCGACTCGCGCTTCATGCTGATGATCGTGGTGTACTCGGGCTTCTGGATCCTCTACTTCCAGAACTTCGGGTCCGTGCTCTGGTACCTCCGCGACTTCATCGACGGCGCGCCGGTGAGCGCCGCGATCACGAACCTGCTCGGGGCGATCGGTTTCGACGTGCAGTTCACGTTCGACGCCGAGCACGTCACGGCGATCAACGCAGGCACGATCATCCTCCTGCAGGTGCTCGTCAGCCGCATCGTCAAGGAGAAGCCGGCGCTGCCGACCATGGTCACCGGCATGCTGATCGGCGGCATCGGCTTCCTGCTGCTCGCCTCCTCCCACAACGCATGGGTCTTCGTGGCGGGCATCGCGGTGTTCTCCATCGGCGAGATGACGGCACACCCGAAGTACTACAGCTTCGTGGGTCTGGTCGCGCCGGCCGACCGCAAGGCCGTCTACATGGGCTACGCCTTCCTCTACGGCGTGTTCGGCTCGCTGCTCGGCTCGAACCTGGGCGCCCTCCTTTACACGTTCATGCTGAAGCCGGTCGTCGGCTCGCCGGAGGCCTTCGCGACCACACGCACGTTCTGGCTGATGTTCGCGGTGCTGGACGCTCTTGCGGCAGGCGGCCTGATCCTGTTCGCGCGCGCGTTCACGGCCGACACGCCCGAGACGCGCCGCAAGGCCCGGCTCGTCATGCTCTTCGTCTACGTGCTCGTGTTCGCCGTGGGTATCGCGTTCTGCGCCCTCGCGTACTCGACCACGCCCGTGCAGTACCGCACGCTGGTGCAGTCGCTCATCTTCCTGGCGCTGGGCGCCGGCGGCTTCATCGTCAGCCTCAAGCGGAGGTAGGGCATGACAGGCCGGAACCCGATCATCCTGCTCCTGACCGCCGGCCTTCTGGCGCTCGGCGCGCCAGCGCACGCCCAGTCTCCCCCGAAGGGCCATCTCATCGTCGTCGGCGGCGGCGGCGTGCCCGACGTGATCCTCAAGCGCGCGCTCGAGCTCGCGGGAGGCCCGTCGGCGCCTATCGTCGTCTTCCCCCAAGCGTCCGAGCTTGCGGACACCGGGGACGTCGCCGTCGAGATGTGGAAGAAGGCCGGCGCCGCCAACGTGCGCTGGATGCCGCTGACCGAGGCGGCCGCGGCGAGGCAGGCGGTCGAATCGGCGGCGTTCATCTGGTTTCCCGGCGGAGATCAGGCCAAGCTCATGAAGGCGTTCGAGGGGACCGGGGTGCCCGAGGTGATCGCTCGCCGCTACCGCGACGGAGCGGTCGTTGGCGGCACCAGCGCCGGCGCGGCGGTGATGTCGGCGATCATGCTGACCGGCGACGCGGACCTGCAGAGCATCACGGTGGGCGCCACGAAGACCGCCCCCGGCCTGGGCCTGTGGCCGGAGGTGATCGTCGATCAGCACCACCTGAAGCGGCAGCGCCAGAGCCGCCTGATCAGCCTGGTGCTCGAGCACCCGACGCTGGTCGGTGTCGGCATCGACGAGCGGACCGCGGCCATCGTGTCCGGCTCGCGCTTCGAGGTCATCGGCGAGAGCTCGGTGCTCGTGATCGACGCCCGCCGCGCGAAGGTGGAACCGCGGCCGGCCGGCGCCCTGTCGGCCGCGCGCGACATCGCCGTCCACGTGCTGACGCCTGGAATGGGGATGGAGATCAGGGACTAGGGGAGAGTTGGGGGATAGGCGACAGGGGATAGGGGATAGGCGAGAGGGGTTAGGGGATAGGGGCTGTGACGCACGTCACGTACGTCGGACTGCTGCGCGGCATCAACGTCGGCCGCTCAACCCGGGTCGCCATGGCCGATCTCCGCGCGCTCGGCGATTCGGCGACAATGCGGAACTGGGCGACGGTCGGGAAGCTCCTGGCACTCTCGGCGGACGTGCGGCGCTAGCGGCCATGGCTGAGCAGAAGCCGGATGGGAATCACGCGACTCGGCGGGAAGCCGCCTGGTGGCGGGGGCGGCGAGGGGAATGGTAAGTCGCGACCCAGTTCGTCCTGTTCGCGCTCGTCGCCGCGGGCCCCGCGACGTGGCAGGGCTGGCCCCCGTGGCCGTTCCCCGGGGGACGACTGGCCTCTGGTGCCGGCGGCGCGATGATGGCCGTCGGGCTGGCTCTCGCGATCTGGGGCGCGCGCCTGCACGGCGCCGGGCTCCAGGCGCTGCCGTATCCGCGGGAGGGCGCCACCGTGCTGGACACCGGCCCCTACCGCATCGTCCGCCACCCGATCTACAGCGGTGCCGTGTTCATGGCCTTCGGGTGGGCGATCTGGCGCCAGGGCTGGCTCACGCTCGCGTATGCGGCGCTGCTGTTTCTGCTGTTCGACGCGAAGGCGCGCCGCGAAGAACGCTGGCTTGTCGAGAAGTTCCCGTCGTACACCGCGTACCAGCGTCGCGTCCGCAAACTCGTACCGTTCCTCTACTGACAGGCGATGGCTGGCCCCATCGAACGCCAGTCCGCCGACGGGCGCCCGCCGGCCACGAACGTGCCCCGGTTATCCCTCGTCATTCCGGTCTTCAACGAGGAGGGGGTGCTGCCCCGTCTGCTCGATTCCTTCGAGCGCGCGCGGGTGCGCTGCGCCGGCGGGCGGGAGTCGATCGAGGTCATCGTCGCGGATGACGGGCCCACGGATGCCACCGCGGGCATCGCGCGAGAACGGGGCTGCCGGACGATCGAGGCAGGAGCGCGCCGCTACTGGTTAGGGGGAGCGATGAGGCAGGGCCCCTCTCGCCTCTCGCCTCTGCCTTACCCTCTCCCCTATCCCCTATCCCTATCCCCTCTCCCCTATCCCCTGCCCCTTGCCCCTACAGGTACTTCAGCTCAATCGCCTTCTGCTCCAGCTCGGCCCTGAACTCCGGCGCGGCGATGTCGATCAGCGCGCGCGCGCGCTGGCGAATCGTCTTGCCGTAGAGGTTCGCGACGCCGTACTCCGTCACCACGTAGTGCACGTGGTTGCGGGTCGTGACGACGCCCGCGCCGTGCTTGAGCATCGCCACGATCTTGCTGAGGTTCTGCCCCTTCACGACGGCCGTCGACGGCAGCGCGATGATCGGCAGCCCGCCCTTGCTCCGCGACGCGCCGTAGATCATGTCGACCTGCCCGCCGACGCCGCTGTAGATCCGCGGGCCGATGCTGTCGGCGCAGACCTGGCCGGTCAGGTCCACCTCGATCGCCGAGTTGATGGCGACCATCCGATCGTTCTGCGCCACGATGAACGGATCGTTGACGTACTCGGTCGGGTGCATCTCGATGATCGGGTTGTCGTGCACGAAGTCGTAGAGGCGCTGGGTGCCGATCATGAATCCCGCGATGATCTTGCCCGGGTGCAGCGACTTCATCTCGCCGTCGATCACGCCCCGCTCGACGAGGTCGATGACGCCGTCGGAGAAGAGCTCGGTGTGCACGCCCAGGTGCTTGCGATCGGTCAGGAGCCTGAGCACCGAGTCGGGGATCGCCCCGATGCCGGTCTGCAGCGTGGCGCCGTCCGGGATCAGCGCCGCCACGTGCGCCGCGATCTGCTGGGCCAGCTCCGAGGTGCCGGCCATGCTCACCGGCGGCAGCGGGTAGTCGACCTCGACGATGTGGTGGATCTTCGAGACGTGGATGAAGGCATCGCCGAGCGTCCGGGGCATCTTCGGGTTGACTTCCGCGATGACGACCCTGGCCGACTGCGCGGCGGTCTTCGTCACGCCGACCTCGACGCCGAACGAGCAGAAGCCGTGCTCGTCCGGCGGGCTGACGTGAATCAGCGCGGCGTCGAGCGGCAGGTGGCCGTTCTTGAACAGCAGCGGCACCTCCGACAGGAAGCACGGCGTGAAGTCGCCGCGCCCCTCGTGCACCGCCGCCCGCTGCGTGTCGCTGATGAACAGGGTGTTGATCCGGAGGTGGCCGACCAGTTCGGGCTTCGCGTACTCGGCCTTGCCGAAGGTCAGCACCTGGCACAGCTCGACGTCGTTGAGCCCCATCGCGTGGCTCACCAGCGCGCCGACCACCGTCTGCGGCACCGAGCAGTTCCCGGTCAGGAACACCCGCTGGCCCGACTGGATGTGGCTGACCGCCGCCTCCGCCGTCGTCACCCGCTTGCGATACACGTCCATCCAGCTCACAGCGTCACCTCCGGCAGGCCCAGGTGGGCGGCCAACATCGGGTTGATCACGCGCCCCTGGTGCGTCGCGACCCCGCGCTGAAGCGCGTGCATTGCTGGCGGCCGCGGCATCGAACCCATGGGTCGCCACGGCCGAGATGAACGGCCACGCCGCATTGGTCAGGGCATGGGTCGCGGACCGGGCCACGACCGACGTCATGTTCGGCACGCAGTAGTGCAGGACGTTCTCCGCCACGAAGGTCGGCGAATGATGCGTGGTGGGGCGGCTCGTCTCGACGCAGCCGCCCTGGTCGATGGCGATGTCCATCACCACCGAGCGCGGCTTCATCAACCGCACCATCTCGCGCGTGACCACGATCGGGCTCCGCGCGCCCGGCACGTGGATCGCGCCGACCAGGACGTCGGCAAAGGCCACGGCCTTCCGGATGTTCGTCGGGTGCGCCACCATCATCACGACGTGGCGGCCGATGCCGAGGTGGGCCTCGATCCTCTGCAGCCGGCCCAGGTCCATGTCGAGCACGTAGACGCTGGCCCCGAGGCCGAGGAACGCCCGGGCCGCCGCCATGCCGAACGTGCCCGCGCCCAGGATCACCACCTCCGCGGGCGGCACGCCGGGCACGCCCGAGAGCAGGATCCCCTTGCCGCCGCGGTCGCTCTGCAGCAGCGTCCCCGCCACCTGGGGCACCATGAGGCCCGCCATGTGGCTGAGCGCAGACAGGACCGGCAGCGACCCGTCTTCCTGCTGGATGGTCTCGTAGGCGATCGCCGTCACCTTCTTGTCCAGCATCGCCTCGATGCGGTCGCGGCGCCCGGCGGCCAGGTGCAGGAAGCCCATCAGGACCGCACCTTCCTGCAGCCACTCGGCTTCCTCCGCGGTGGGCTTGGACACTTTGGCGATCAGCCCGGCCCGCCCGTACACTTCTTCGCCCGGAATACACGATCCGGGCGCCAGCCCGTTCGTACTGCACGTCGCTGAATCCCGCGCCGCGCCCGGCGTCGCGTTCCAACACGCACGGGTGGCCGGCAGACACGAACAGTTCGACGGCCGCGGGCGTCAGCCCGACGCGATGCTCGTCAGCCCGCCGCTCGCGTGGAACTCCGATGTTCATGGGACCTCCTGATGTCGTGGCCGCGTTCGTGAAGGCTCGAGGCAGCGGCCCGGGCCGACCGGGCCGATCGCACTGGGGGCTGGAGCCGGGGAACGTCGCCGAGGGCGCCCCGGGCGAGGTTGCGAGTGCCCGGGAGCAGCTATTCTACCTTTGAATCCTCGGGCCGCGCACGGCCCCGCGGCGTTCCGGGCCCTGTCAGGACCGGCGGGCGAGCAGATCTTCCACCTCGGCCAGCGTGGGGACGCCGCCCATCGCGCCCGGCCTGGTGCAGCTGACGGCAGCCGCCGCGTTCGCGAACCAGAGCTGGCGCTCGAGCGACCATCCCCTGACGATGCCGTAGATGTAGCCGCCGCGGAACACGTCGCCGGCGCCGGTCGAATCGACAACCGTGACCGGGAACCCCGGCGCCGCCAGCAGCGTGTCGCCATCGAGGGCGATGGCCCCCTTCTCTCCGACCGTGACGACCAGCCGTCCGGGGTGCCCGCGGCGAAGCGCACGCAGCGCGTGCTCCAGGTCGGCCTCCCCCGTCAGCTGTGTGGGCACGCTTTCGGCAAAGACCGGGTGGCTGACCAGCTGGAGGAGTTCGCGCGTGCCTGGCGTGACATGGTCGATGTCGCACGTCACCGGGATGTCGTGGGTGCGGGCGATCCGGGCGGCCTCGATCGCCGCGGGCACGTCCACGTCGTCGACGTGAAGGACACGGGACTCGGCAATCACGTCGGCGGGCAGACGGTCCGGCGGATACCGCAGCGCAGGATCGCGGTGCCACAGGACGATGCGATCGCCGGTGGCGTCGAGGAGGATGGTCGCCGTGGCGCTCGGCGCCGGCCCGACCTGCAGGTACCCGAGGTCGATCGCCCGGGCGGCGAGCTCTCCGCGAATCCTCCGGCCGTCCTCGTCATCGCCGACGGCCCCCAGGTACGTGGCCCGCAGGCCGAGGCTCGCGCAGGTGGCGAGCGCCGTGGCGATCTGCCCTCCGCACGTGCGCGCCTGCTCCTGCATCCGGACCTTGGCTCGAGGCCCGCCCGCTTCGGGAAACACCGGGAGCCGGCAGACCTGGTCCACGCAGCTCGCCCCGACACCGACGACGTCGAACGCCATTCTTCCTCCGTCCCCAACCCCGAATTCCGGCATCGCGCCGTCCGTGTGAACCGGCATGCCGGAATTGCGGGTCTGCCCCCGTCAGTACCCTGCCGCGCCGCCGTCGACGTGCGCGGCGGTCGGTGCCGCCATTGAGCTTGCCGCCTCGGGCGTCCAGCACGATCACCTCGGCGATGCCCTGGACGCGAATCGGCTCGAGGATGTGCCCCCTCGCCCGAAGCAGCGCGAGCGTGTCGGGCGACAGCCCGTAGCGCTCGTAGTTCACCTTGTCCGGCAGCCACTGGTGATAGAAGCGGGCGGCGTCGACGGCCTCCTGGGCGTTCATGCCGTGGTCGATGACATTCAAGATCGTGTGCAGGACCGTGGCGATGATCGTGCGCCCGCCCGGGCTGCCGGTCACCATGAGGAGCTGCCCGTTCTTCGTGACGATGGTCGGCGTCATGCTCGAGAGCATCCGCTTGCCCGGTGCCGCCAGGTTGGGCCCGGTGCCGATGAGCCCCGTCGCGTCGGTCAGACCGGGCCCGGCGTTGAAGTCGCCCATCTCGTTGTTCAGCAGGAAGCCCGCGCCCGGCACGACGATCTTCGAGCCGTAGCCCGCCTCGAGCGTGTAGGTGAGCGACACGGCGTTGCGCGCGGCATCGACGACGGAGAGGTGCGTGGTTTCAGTCGACTCGGGCGGCCATTCGAACGACGCCGGCGACGACACCGAGGCACGGTCAGGCCTGATCGTCGCGCGCAGGGCCGCGGCGTACTCCTTGGAGATCAGTCTCGCGATCGGCATGGACGGGTTGAAGGCGGGATCCCCGAGGTGGCGCGCCCGATCGGCGTACGCCCGCCGCATGGCCTCGATCATCAGGTGCGACGATCTCGGCGGATCCCCAGCCGTTCGCTGCGAGGCCGTAGCCCTCCAGGATATTGAGCATCTGAATGAGTGCCGTTCCGCCCGAACTGGGAGGCGGCATCGAGAGAACCTCGTGACCGCGATACGTGCCGCGAAGCGGCGCGCGGCGCACGGGCCTGTAGGCCTTCAGGTCCGCCTGGGTGATCAGGCCGCCGCGCGTCTGCATCTCACGCTCGATGAGCAGCGCCGTCTCGCCGCCGTAGAAGCCCGCGGGCCCCTGGGCCGCGATCCGGGCCAGCGTCCGCGCGAGGTCCGGCTGGGCGAAGCGCTCGCCCGCGCCGTAGGGCTCTCCGTTCTTCGAGAACTGCGCGAGGGAGGCCGGGTACTTCTTCATCGACGGCAGCGCCTTGGCGAGTGAGCCCGCGAGCGATTCGCTCAGCGGGAACCCGTCGCGGGCCAGGGCGATAGCCGGCTCGACCAGCCGCTCCCACGGGAGCTTCCCGCATTCCTTCCACGCGAGATGGAGACCGGCGACCGTCCCCGGCACGCCGACCGACAGGTGGCTGTCGTGGTGCTTGGCCTCGCTCGTACTTCCCGTTGGTCAGGAACATCGCCGGCGTGGCGGCCGCCGGGGCCATTTCGCGGAAGTCGTACGCGACCGGGTCTCCGGACGCCGGGCGGTAAACGATGAACCCGCCGCCGCCGATGTTGCCCGCGGTCGGGTGCACGACGGCCAGGGCGAAGGCCGTCGCGACGGCCGCGTCGACGGCGGTGCCGCCGGCCTTGAGGACATCGACGCCGACCTTCGACGCGACGGCCTCCTGGGAGACAACCATGCCGTGCGTCGCGCGCAGCGGCTCGGACGAGGTGGACACCGTTGCGGCGGCGGAGGCGACGATCAGGGCAACCCGGGCGAGTCCTCGTTTCAAGGGAGCCTTCCTCTCGGACACGCGGTCAGCGGGCCGGCCGGTACGCCGGGCCGTAGAGCACCCGGCCCGGCCGGGCCGCCGTCATCGCGCCGTTCTCATAGACGACCTGGCCGTTGACGATCACCGTCTGCACTCCCACGGCGTACTGGTGCGGCTGCTCGAAGGTCGCCTTGTCGGCAATCGCGGCCGCGTCCCAGATCGCGATATCGGCCTTCATGCCCGGGCGCAGGACGCCCCGGTCGAGCAGGCCCACGCGCTGGGCGGGGAACGAGGTCATCTTGCGGACCGCCTCGGCGAGGGAGATGACGCGCCGCTCCCGTACGTACCGGCCGAGCACCCGCACGAACGTGCCGTAGCTGCGCGGGTGGGGCGACGCCCGGCCAAAGACGGGCACCTCGCCGTCGGAGGCAATCATCGTGACGGGATCCTTGAGGATGCGCTCGAGGTCCGCCTCGTCAATCGCGTGGAAGATCCCGGAGGCTCCTCCCTGCTCCACGATCCACATCACCGTCTCGGCGGCCTGTTCCATCGTCGGCTCGGCGCCGCGCGCCCGGGTGATCTCGGCGAGGTTCCTGCCGGCCAGCGACGGATCCCAGCCGCACGCCGCGATCTGGACGTTTTTCGGATCGCCGCCGCCGCGGTCGTACATGAGCGACTCGATGATGGCCTTCTTGATCCTGGCCCGCTGTCCGGCGTCGCGCAGGCGGGCGACGACGTCGGCCTGGCGACCTTCGAGCGCCCACGGGGGCAGCAGCGCGGTGATGCCGGTGCTCGAGGCCGTGTACGGGTACTGATCGATGGTGACGTCGACGCCGCGCGCCCGGGCCTCGGCCACCAGCTGCAGGGTCTCGGCGCTGCGGCCCCAGTTGGGCGTGCCGATGATCTTGTGGTGGGTGATCTGGGTCGGCATGCGCCCCTGCTCCCCCACCGCGATGGTCTCCCTGACGCTGTCGAGCACGCCCGCGGCCTCGTTCCGCATATGCGACACGTGCATGCCGCCCATCTCGCCGGCCGCGGCCGCGAGCGCAATCACTTCATCGATGGGAGTGAAGATGCCCGGCACGTAGAAGAGCCCGGTGCTCAGGCCGAAGGCGCCGTCCACCATGCCCTCGCGCACCAGGTCCTTCATCTTGGTGATCTCGCCCGGCGTCGCCTTCCGGTTGGCGCGCCCGATGACGGCCTCGCGCACGGATCCCTGGCCGACGAACATGCCCCAGTTCGGGGAAATGCCGAGAGCCGCGATCTTGTCGAGGAACGGCTTCAACGGCACCGGCGAGCCGCCGTCCGGGCCTTCGAAGATCGTCGTCACCCCCTGCCGCACGTAGTTGTCGGCGGTCGGCACCTCGAAGATGCCGCGCCGGGCGTGCGTATGGGTGTCGATGAAGCCGGGAGAGACGACGAGCCCGCGGGCGTCTATCTCGCGTTGCCCCTTGCCCTCGAGGCCTGGGCCGATTGCCACAATCGCGTCCTGCCGCACGGCAACGTCGGCGACGGCCCAGGGATTCCCGGCGCCGTCGAGCACGCGCCCGCCCCTGACCACGAGGTCGTAGGCGGCTGGAGCCTGCGCGGCGACGGCCGCGGCAAGGGCGGTCGCCATGGCGGTCAGCGTCAGCCCGCGAAACACCTGTCCTGCCATCGTTCCTCCTGGCCCAAGGGCGCCGGGGCGCGATTATAGCAGCAGCCGCGCGGCTGGACCCGACGCGGGCATGTGCCGCACAATGGGTCCCGCACGGGAGGCTCCATGTACGCGCTGGCCATCATCCGCTACCGACGACCACTCGACGAGGTGCTGGCTCACCACGAAGCGCACCGCGCCTATCTCCAGGACCTCAAGGCCCGCGGCGTGCTGGTCGCCTCTGGCCCGCTCGAACCCCGTTGCGGCGGCGCCCTGCTGCTTCGTGTCCCTGACGATGCGGTGGAGGCGACGCTCGATGCCGTCAGGGACGGCGACCCCTACTGGAAGGCGGGCGTCGGCCAGTACGAACTCCTGCCCTGGAACGTGCGCACCGGCCGCGACGACCTCGACCGCGCCTGAGAAGGGGTCACACGCGCAGGCGGGTGAAGATCGAACCGCCGATGAACTCCCTGAGGATCGAGTTGTCGGGCACGATCTCCGGCTGCGTGGGAAGGAACCACGTGAGGAACGACAGCAGCCGGTTCGACTCGACGAACTCGGGCGCGTCGGGGCGCACCTGGAGCAGGAGCGGCTCGGCGAACGGCCGCAGCACGGCCAGTTCGTGCACGAGGGCCGAGTTGAAGACGGCGTCGGCGTTCTCCTGGAAGCAGAAGATGTGCTGCTTCTCGCCCCGCACGACGGAATCCCACCGTTTCAGCGTCGCCGTCGCGCTGTACCCGCGCGTGGCGGCGTCGCGGACGATGCGCCGGATGAGACGGCAGTCGGAGGTGGCCACCCGGTTGTGCCGGTCGAGGTTCAACTGGGTGAGCGCCGACACGTAGACCCGGAACACGGCCTCCGCGGGCAGGCCCTGCGCGAGCAGCGGATTCAGGCCGTGGATGCCCTCGACGATGATGACGTGCTCGCTGCCGAGGGTCACCGTCGGGCCCGCCTCGCGGAGCCCGGTCAGGAAGTTGTACCGCGGCAGTCGCGTCGGCCGCCCATCGATGAGCGATCGCAGGTGCTCGCCGAACAGGTCGAGGTCGAGGGCGCGCATCGTCTCGTAGTCGTACTCCCCGTTCTCGTCGCGGGGCGTCAGCTCGCGATCCACGAAGTAGTCGTCGAGGGCGAGCGGCATCGGCTGGATCCCGTTCGCCAGCAACTGCACGGCGAGCCGCTTCGAGAAGGTGGTCTTCCCGGACGAGCTCGGCCCGGCGATGAACACGACGCGGACCCGCCCGCCGGTCTCGGCGATGCGGCTGGCAATCTGGGCGATGCCGGCCTCGTGCAGCGCTTCGCCGACGAGCGACACCTGGCGGATGCGGTCCCCGGCAATCGCGTCGTTCAGCGCGCCCGCGCTCCGGATCCCAAGCCGATCCAGCCAGTCGCTGGCCTGTTCGAACACCGCGAAGAGCTTCGGGTACGGCGTCAGGGGCGCGACCACGTCCGGCTGGCGCTGGTGCGGGAACTGCAGCATGAAACCGGTCGGCAGGGCGTGCAGCGCGAACTGCGTCAGGCTACCCGTCGACGGCACCATGTAGCCCTGGAGGTAGTCGCGCCGCGCGCGGAGCCGGTACAACGTCAGCGAGTCGCGCTCCCGGTGCGCCAGCAGGCGCGCCTTGTCGGTCTCCCCCCGCGACTCGTAGACGGCAACCGCCTCCTCCCGGGAGACCCGCTCCCGGGTGATCGGCGCGTCCTCGGCGACGATGTCACGCATGCGGCGTTCGACGGTCCGCAGGTCGTCCTGTGTGAAGTGGCCACGGCCGCGCACCTCGCAGTAGTAGCCGGCGGCCGTCGTCGCCGAGTGCTCGATGAAGATCTCGCTCCCCGGGAACACCTCGCCGAAGGCGACGAGCATCATGAACGCCAGCGAACGGCGATAGACGCGCACGCCGTCCGCCGTGGCCGCGTCGAGGGGCGTGATGGCCGCGTCCCGGCCGGGCGCGAACGTCAACTCGCGGAGCCGGCCGTCGACGATGGCGGCCATGAAGGGCCATTCCGGCTCGCCGTACGCGGCGCGCAGCACGTCGCGCACCGGCGTGCCGATCGGCGCCTCGAACACGCGCCCGTCCGGCAGCGTCGCCTGCAACCGGGTCCGCGGCTGCGCGGGCCGGATCTCGCTCGAAGCGTCGTTCGCCACTACTCCACCTTCCTGGTCGCATCCCACCACAGGTAGGCGCACACGCCGGTGAACATCATCGCCGACACGATCTGCGACACGGGTTCGTTGTCGAAGAACGGCGTCTTCACCAGGTCTTCGGCGAACCACGGAAACAGCCGCAACGACGCGCCCAGGACGCCGCCGAGCGCGCCGCCGGCCATGAACCCGGAGGCGATGATCACGCCGCGCTCGCGCATGATCCGGCCGCGGGGTTCGCCCGCCGCGAGCGCGCGCCGGCCGAGGTAGTGGGCCAGCACGCCGCCGACGAGCGCCGGCAGGTTCAGTTCGAGGGGCAGGTACATCCCCAGCGCGAACACCAGGGCCGGCACGCTCAGCATCTCCATGATCACCGCGATCATCATGCCCGACCCGAACAGCAGGTACGCGACGGGCTGGCGGCTCATGAACCCCTCGACCAGCGCCTTCATGATCGACGCTTGCGGCGCGGCCAGCACCGGCCGCAGGTCCCCGGCGGCCGCCTCGCCGAACTGGTAGGTCTCTGCGAGCATCACGATCGCCAGGCCTGCTGCCACCGCCGCGGCCACCACCCCCAGAAACTTCACGCGCTGCTGGGCTGCCGGCGTCGAACCCAGCCAGTAGCCGGTCTTCAGGTCCGTGATGGTCTGGCCCGACACGGAGAGCGCCGTGCACACCATCCCGGCGATCGCCATCACGAAGAACATCCCGGTCTGGCCCTCGAGCCCGAAGCGGAGAAGGACGACCGACGAGAAGATGATCGTCAGCATCGTCATGCCGGACACCGGGTTGCGCGCCACGGTCGCGATGGCGTTGGCCGCCACCGATGCGAAAAAGAACCCGAAGGCCAGCGTCAGCGCGGCGCCCATCAGCAGGAGCGTGATCGACGACTCCAGGCTGGCGAAGAAGACCGCCACGGCCAGCGCGGCCACGATGACACCGGTGAGGATGGCCATCACCGGGATGTCGCGATCGGTGCGCTCCTCCGTGGCGCCTCCGCCCGCGCGGAAGGCCTTGACGGCGATCCCGAACGAGCCCGCGACGATGCGGAGCGACTTGACGATGCCGAAGATGCCCGCCGTCGCGATCGCGCCCACGCCGATGAAACGCACGTAGCCGCGAAAGATCTGGTTGGCGGACATCTCGGCGATCGGGACCGCGCCCGGCGCGACGGCCATGCCGGGCAGGTGCTGGCCCACCATCCAGATGAGCGGCACCAGCACGAAGTTCGAGAGCACGCCGCCGGCCACGAGGATCATGGACGAGCGCAGGCCCATCACGTAGCCGAGCCCCAGGATGAACGTCACGGCGTCGAAGCTCGTGGCGACCCTCGCCTTGTCCGCCAGCGTCTTCACGACGGGCACGAACTGCAGGTCGATGTACTCCTTCCACACCTGGAACGTGGTGACGAAGAAGTCGTACACGCCGGCGATGGCCGTGGCCTGGAGCAGGAGCCTGGCCTGAGACCCGCCCTTCTCGCCCGTGACGAGCACCTCGGTGATCGCGGTGGCCTCGGGGTACGGGAACTCGCCGTGCATCTCGCGGACGAAGTAGCGGCGGAGCGGGATGAGGAAGAGGACCCCGAGGCAGCCGCCCGCCAGGCAGATGAAGATCGTCTGCACCGGGTGGGGGCTGAGTTGCAGGCTGTAGAGCGCGGGCAGCGTGAAGATCGCGCCGGCCACGACCGCGCCCGACGTGCCGCCGATGCTCGTGATGATCACGTTTTCGAGGAGCGTCGACCGCCGCGGGTACGCACGCGCCAGGCCGATCGCCAGGATGGAAATCGGGATGGCCGCCTCCATCACCTGCCCCACCTTCAGCCCGGAGTACGCCGAGGCGACCGTGAAGATGACGCAGAGCAGCAGCCCCCACAGCACCGACCGCCACGTGGTCTCGGCGACCGCCGCCGCCGGCGGCACGATCGGCCGGTAGGCCTCTCCCGGGGCGAGCTTCTTGTAGGCGTTGTCCGGCAAGGCGCTCGTCGTCGGGCTCCCGTGGCCAGCGGTCATGCGGCGTCCTCCTGTGGGCCCGCACGCGCGCGGGCGCAGCCGAGTTTACTGCATGTCGCGCAGAAGCAGGCCGCCCCGGTAGAGCAGGTACAGCGAGGCCATCTGCACCACATGGAAGAGGTCGTTGTGGTTGAAGTGGACGTGGGGTGCCAGGCGGGCCCACTGGATGACCCCGGCCACGACCGCGACCGCCACCGCGGCCGTGATCCACCACGTGGCGGGCGTCAGCCCGCTCGGCCTGACGACCCAGGCGGCCAGCACGACGGCGACAAGGGCGGTGCCGTAGTCGGCGATGACCAGCGTGAAGGAGTCCTTCGTCGCGATGGTCCAGATGTAGAAGGCCAGCTTGGCGATCACGAGGCCTGCCAGCGCGATCCGGAGCGGGCCGGCCACGGCGGCGATGACGGCCGCCGCGAGGAGGCAGGCGCTGCCCAGCCCCGTGGCCAGCAACGTCGCCTTCCACATCGCTCGTCCCGCGGATCCCGGCATCCATTGGACGAAGCCGTGGTACGTGCCGCCGACGAAGGCCGCCACCGCCGTCATGACGAACGCCGCGGCCCAGAGCCGGCCCGAGAGCTGGTGGCCCGCCGTGCTGTCGCCGACGATCCGCATGGCGAGCACGAAGGCGAGCGCCCCCATCACGTAGTCGGTGATCATCGTCATCGGCTCGGTGATCCGCACGGCGCTCTCCCGTCAGCCGCCCGGAGGGGCGTTCCCGATGACGATGCTGGTGCCGTTGCCGGTGTCGATTCTCGGCCCCGGCGCGAGGCCGGCAAGGGCCATCCAGTCGCGGATCTCGCCCTCGGTGAACGTGTCGCCGTGGTCGGTGGCCACGAGCATGTTGAGCGCGAAGAACGCGCCACTAGGCGGCGTGACACGGTCGTCGTCCATGACCCAATCGACGACGGCGACCCGCCCGCCGGGATTGAGGGCGGCCGCGCACGAGGCGAGCAGCGCGGCGTTCTGCTCGGCCGAATTGCTGTGAATGACGGCCGACAGGAACACGAGGTCGAACCCGTTCGGAAGCGGATCCACCAGATAATCGCCGACCGCCGTCGTCACCCGGCCGGTGAGACCAGCGTCGGCGATGTAGCGGCGGGTCAGCGGCACGACGTTGGGCAGATCGAACACGACCGCGATGAGGCCGGGGGCCTTCGCGGCGAACGCCGTCGCGAAGGCGCCCGACCCGCCGCCGACGTCCAGGACGCGTCCGACGCCGTCCAGCCCGACCAGGGCCGCCACGGCGGGAGCCTGTTGCGCCGCCCGGTAGTGCATCGCCGCGATGAACGGCGTCAGCCACGCGTCGCCGCGGTCGTTGATGGCGGCCCGCAGGGCCGGCCTTCCCTTGCGGACCGCGTCAGTGAGGCCGCTCCAGCTGTGCCACATGCTGGCCGTGTGGCCGAGCCCTGCGGCGTAGTCCGGGCTGCCGTCGTCGAGGTACTTCCCGCTGTCGGCCGTGTTCCAGAACCGCCCGTCGCGTTTCACGAGCAGCTGCATCGCGCAGAGCGCGTTCAGCAGCCGGTCGGTCGCGCGCGGATGGCTGGCAGCCTGGCGGGCCACCTCGGCCGAGGTGAGCCCGCCGTGTCCGATCAGGCTGAAGAGCCGCAGCTCGACCGCCGTGAGGAGGACCCGGCTCGACTGAAAGCCCATGGCGAGCTCGCGGATCGAACCGGGCGTCCACGACCGCGCCGTGCCTGGCGGTTCGGCCATTCGTCGTTCTCCTGCTGGACTATCATAGGGCCAACCGGGAAGGTTCCCGGCTGAGGGATGCCGATGAACGAACCCGCGGCGCGGTCCGATCGCCGCGCCTTTCTCCTGCGCGTGGCGCGCCTCGGCGGCGCCAGCGTGGCGACGCTCGGGCTTGGCGCGTATCTCGCGGGCCGGAGCCGGCGCCCGGAAGAGGGCGCGGCGGCCGAGGTGAACCTCGATCATCGCGTCGCGGATCGGCCGGACCTCCCGGAGTTGACCGTGGCGCAGGGCGAGGCGGCCAGCCCCGCCGCGCTCGTCGAGCGCGCGATCAGGGACATGGGCGGCATGGCCCGGTTCGTCTCGCGGGGCGACACCGTCGTCGTCAAGCCGAACATCGCCTGGGATCGGCTGCCCGAGCACGCGGCAACCACGAATCCCGAGGTCGTGGCGGAGATCGTCCGGCTGTGCATGGCGGCCGGCGCAGGCTCCGTCATCGTGACCGACGTGAGCTGCAACGAGGCCGAAGCGTGCTTCGACCGCAGCGGCATCGCGGCCGCTGCCCGGGCCGCCGGCGCCGAGATCGTGCTCCCGCACACCCGCTTCTTCAAGCGCGTCGATCTGAAGGGCGACACGCTCGGCGAATGGCTCGTGCTCGAACCGTTCCTCGACGCGGACAAGCTCATCAACGTGCCGATCGCAAAGCACCACAGCCTCACCGGCGTGACGCTCGGCATGAAGAACTGGTACGGCCTGATCGGCGGGGACCGCAACCGCCTCCATCAGCGCATCCACGAGAGCATCGTCGATCTGACGTCGTTCGCGAAGCCGACACTGACCGTGATGGACGGCTACCGGGTGCTCATGCGCAACGGCCCTACCGGCGGCGACGTGGACGATGTCGAGATGAAGCGCACCGTCGTCGCGAGCGTCGATCCGGTGGCCGTGGATGCGTATGCCGCCCAGGCGTGGTGGAACCTCGCCGCGCCGCGCGTGCGCTACCTGCGGCTCGCCGAGGAACGCGGCCTCGGGAAGATGGACTTCGCCTCGCTGCGGACGGCGGTCGCCGCGCTCTAGGTGGACGGGCGGCACCGAAGGGGCGTGTCAGGACGGGGCCTGCCTGCCGAAACCAATCTGCCGTCGCGGCCTCAGCGGCGGCGCCATGATCGAACGAATGGCGTCGGACACCATCTTGAATCTCGCATCGGATGTTCGTTCGAGTGCCCGGAGCCGTCGCGAGAGATCGGCGTAGTCCTGGAATGCTCGGCGCGCGCGCACGAACGCTCGCATGATCTCCGCGTTCGCCAGGACCGCGCGACGGCTGCGCAGCACGCTGGAGAGCATCGCCACGCCCCGCTCGGTGAAGGCGTAGGGGGCCCGCTGCCGGCCGCCTCGACCCCGCGGTTTTGAGATCACAGATGGTGATCTCAAACGCCTGAATTCCTCGGCAGTCAGCTGGAACATGACGTCGATCGGGAACCGCTCGCTGTTGCGCTTCACGCTCTGGAGCAGTTCGCGGGTCTGAACCTCGTAGAGGACCGCCAGCGTCTCGTCCAGCATGACACGCAGTCCGCGAAGCACGATGATGCCGTGGTCGAGATGTCGCAGTGGAATCAGCTGCCGGCTGGATTCGGTGGTCTTGACTACTTCGCTCGGAACGCGTTTCTGACCATCGCCGGCGTGAAGAACCCGTCAGCCTGCCCTTCCGCGGCATAGCGGTAGACGGCTGCGGCGTACACGCCGCTCAGAGCAGAACTGACCAGCGCGATAGCCACGAAGGCCAGCAAGAGGGCCGCCGCGACAATCACGATGAGCGCGGCGGACTTCGTGGCGGCCGCGGCCACCAACAGCACGATTCCCGCAGCCAGCGTGCCGAGGCTGATGAGGCCGAACACCAGGCCCATCCCGAGATTGCCGGCGATCTGCTCGCCCCAGGTCTTCCGAAGGTACGCGGCGCTCCGCTGGACCGCCTCGATGGGTCCCACGTCTTCGACGACCAGCACCGGCACCACGAGATAGGTGGCCAGGTTCCACGCAAAGCCGACCAGCCCCACGACGAGGCGCCCCAGAAAGCCGCTCCGCTCGGAAATCGCGCGCAGCACCATGCCCACCGTGGCGGCAATGAACGCATAGCCGAGGATTGGCCCGACGCGGGACGCCGCGATGCGGAAGCCGTCTGCCACGGTCGGGTCGCCGCCCCGCAGGCGGATGAGCGCCGCGCCAACCAGCGCCGTGTTGCAGAAGAAGATGACGAAGTACTGCACCACGTAGAAGAGGATCACGGCGGCGTAGCCAACGGCAGGGATGCCGGTCGCCTCGGGAAAGCCTGATGTGAACACTCCAGCCAGGATTGCCGGCACGGCGAAAGTTGCTCCCACCAGGAGCGACAAGACGGCCGAGATGATCGGGAAGAGGAGCAGCTCCTTGTCGGCCTGAAGCACCGCGGCACTTGCCTTGACCAGCTCCCAGCTGTTCGACAGCTTCTCGAACACGTCAGCCTCCTCTTTCCTGTTACGTGCTTTCGGCGCGTGGGGGTTCGCCCGGAGCTCGTCAGTGTCAGTGCTCCCCCGAGGCGTCACCCGAAAGGGCCCTTTCAATCCTCCGGTCCGGCACCAGCCACATCACGGCCACGATCGCGTAGATCGCCAGCGCGATCCATCCGGCCAGAAACGCCAGCGGAAGCGCGATCAGGTACAGCACGATCGACACCCTGCCCTTGACGTCACGGCCGATGGCCCTCGCCAGGGCCGATTCCCGGCCGTTCACGGCGACCAGCACCTGCGCCAGGATGAAGTACGCGATGGCGGCAAGGAACAGCACGACACCATAGAACGCGGTCGGCCACGAGGCAAAATGGTTCTCACCCATCCAGCCGGTCGCAAACGGCACGAGCGACAGCCAGAACAGCAGATTCATGTTGGCCCATAACACCCGGCCGTCCACCCTCGGCGCCGCGTGAAACATGTGGTGGTGGTTGTTCCAGTAGATGGCGAGGTAAAGGAAGCTCAGCCCGTAACTCACAAAGACCGGGGCGATAGGCCAGAGCGCTGACAGCGAGGCGTCGCCGTGGGGTACTTTCGCCTCGAGCACCATGATGGTGATGACGATCGCCAGCACGCCGTCGCTGAAGGCTTCGAGTCGGCTCTTGGACATGACTGCACCACTCCGTCGGCCACCGCCGGCGCGCTGAGCGCCCCGGGGCCTTCAGCGAGTCCCCGCAACCACAAAGTACCCGAAGGCGGGGGCTGTCGAGCATGCCAACCTGGCTGACGCCGGATGCCCCTCCGGAGGGATTGTAAGCCCTGAGTGGCCTCCGCCGGGCTTGCAGCGGGCAGACAGCCTTGCGGGCGTGGAGATCCGGTAGTAGAGTCGCCCCGATCACACAAGAGGAGGCGCAGATGTTCCGGACCATCGCGGAGTTCACGAGCGCGTGGCAGGGCGAGAGCGCCAGCACGCTCAAGGTGATGCAGGCGATGACGGACGTCTCCCTCGGCCAGAAAGTGAATGCCGAGGGCCGCAGCCTGGGAAGGCTGGCCTGGCATATCGTGCAGACCCTGGGAGAGATGGGCGGGCACGCTGGCCTTGCCGTCGAGGCAGCCAACGAGCACACGCCGCAGCCGGCAGGCGCCGCGGCCATCGCGGGCGCCTACCAGGCGGGCGCAGTGGCTCTCGAGAACGCCGTCACCGCGGCCTGGCGGGACGCCGACCTCCCGCTCGAGATTGACATGTACGGCGAGAAGTGGACCCGTGCGATGACGCTCCGTGCGATCATTCAGCACGAGGTGCATCACCGCGGCCAGATGACGGTGCTGATGCGTCAGGCAGGGCTGAAGGTGCCGGGCATCTACGGCCCGGCACGCGAGGAGTGGGCCGTCTACGGCATGCCCACCCAGGAGTAGGGCGTGAAGGGGCCGTTGCTGTGCGTCTGCTTCGCGGTGGCCGCCTTCGGCTCGGCGGCATGCGCCACCGCCGGCGGCGGAGGCGCGCAGGCAAAGCTGCTCGTGACAACGGAGCCGGCCGGCGCCACGCTCTTCGTGAACGGGGCGAACATGGGGCCGACGCCCGTCACGCTCCAGGTGAAGCCCGAAGAACACTCGCTTGGTTTGCGACTCGTGCGTGAAGGGTACCAGGAGGCCCGGGTGACCGTGACCCGGCACCACGCGGGGACGCTCGAGACCAGCCTGCCGATCGAAGGCGAGCCGATTGACCGGACGCGAGGCGGGAGTTCCAGCGATGCGCTCGGCGCCGCGGCGGTCGCCGCCGCCGTCACGGCGATTGATCGCAAGAGCGGCACGGCCGGCTGGCTCGATCCGCCGGCCGTGCACGTCGTGCTGGTGAAGCGGTGAATCCACGGATATCGACGAAGATATCGACGAAGATCTGGCGGCCGCGGGAATCTGTGCTATACTGAGTTTCGTTCCGCTTTGAGTCCCGCCGCCGACGGCACGCCATGTGGCATGCCGCTCCCGACATACTTCAAAGCTACAGGCTGTTCGACGCGATACGTGCTCTGCGCATAGCAAGTGTCGATTGCGACCTCAACCGGTATGTGAACGTTCACACGGCGCCGTTCGCGGCGTTCCGGCGGGCATCGGTTCTCTGAGAGGTCAGGTAACGACAATGGCAATGAACGGCACGATCAAGCGCATGGTGAGCGACAAGGGCTTCGGGTTTGTCGCCGCCGAGGACGGCAACGAGTACTTCTTCCACCAGTCCGCGTGCACCAGCACGCCCTTCGACAGCATGCACGAAGGCCAGGCGGTCTCGTTCGAGCGCGGCCAGGGCCCCAAGGGCCCGCGCGCCGAGAACGTGAAGCCTGTGTAGTCGGTTCGCCCGCGAGTTGGAGGCGGTGTCGCCACCTGCGCAACCGGCCCGTATGTGGCCGCGAGCAGGGCGGTGACGCCAGCCGCCTTCTGGCAAGGCCGCCCCGCGCGATCACCGCGCCGGGCGGCCTTCGCCGTGTCGGCGCGTCCAGGGCTTATTCCTGGAGCGCGAAGTCCGCCGCGGCCTCGGCGTGGATCGTGGCCGTGTCGAAGAGCGGGACCGGCGCGTCTGCCGGCCGCAGCAGCAGGCCGATCTCGGTGCAGCCGAGAATCACGCCTTGCGCCCCGCCCGCCACGAGGCCGTGGACGACCTGCTGGAAGGCCGAACGTGAACCGTCCAGCACCTTCCCCAGGCAGAGTTCGCCGTAGATGACCCGGTGCACCAGCTCGCGCTGGTCGGCCGGCGGCGTCCGCACGGACAGGCCGTGCCGGCTCTCCAGGCGGCCGCGGTAGAAGTCCCCCTCCATCGTGAACTTCGTCCCCAGGAGCCCGATGCTCGACAGGCCGGCGGCTTTCACCCGCGCGGCCGTCGCGTCCGCGATGTGCAGCAGCGGGATGTCGACGGCCGCCTCCACCTGGGGCGCCACCTTGTGCATGGTATTCGTGCAGAGCACGAGGAAGTCCGCTCCTGCGCGCCGGACCGCGCGGGCGGCGCCGGCGAGGATCTCGCCCGACTCCGCCCACAGACCCGCGTGCTGCAACTTCTCAATCTCGTCGAAGTCGACGCTGTAGAGCGCGACCTTCGCCGAGTGCAGCCCGCCCAGGCGCTGGCTGACGACCCGGTTGATGGTCTGGTAGTACGGGACCGTCGATTCCCAGCTCATGCCGCCAATCAGGCCGATGGTCTTCACCGGGATCCTCCGCGGGCGGCTGTCGCCCGCTCTCGCGGTTCGAGCGGCGGGATCTTGCGGCCGCGGGCCGAGCAGTCGATCAGGACGGCGAGGCGCCTCTCGCGCGTCTCTTCCTGCCTGGCGCTCATCACCCAACGGGCCGTCATGCGGCGGTAGCCCGGCGCCTGCTGCTGATAGTACGCCCAGGCAGCGGCGTTCGCGCGGAAGGACCCGATGAACGCCGGCGTCAGGTCCGGGCGCTTCTGCTCGAACGAGTCGCTGCCCGTGCGCCGCTCGTCACGCGCCGCGTACGCGGCCAGCCCGGGGGGGGCCATCCGGCCGGCCTTCGTGAGCCGCGCGACGTGTTCGACGTTCCTCCGGCTCCACGTGCTCCGCGCCCTCCGCGGAGTGAATCGCTGCCGGTAGCTGTCGTTGTCGAGGCTGTGCGTGACGCCGTCAATCCACCCGAAGCACAGCGCCTCGTCGAGCGCCTGCGAATACGTGATTCCACGGTGGGCGGCGTGCACCTTGAAGAGCCGGATCTCGAGTGCGGTGGCCGTGCCGTGGTTCCTCTCCAGCCACGCGCGGAACGCGGCGGGCGTGCGGAACGTCTTCGGGGCGGTGCCTGGTTTCGTCATCTTTCCTGCCGACGGGATCGGTACATTCGCGATAATACTCGCACGAGCGGCCGGATGCTCGGCCCGAACCCTGCCGCTTCCGCCACAGAGGTGGTCCCATGCGCTACCTGACGCTCGCCGTCGTGCTGGTTGTGGCCGCCGTCCCTGCCGCGCAGGAGTCCACGCAGACGCCGGCACTCCTCTTCGAGATCGGCAAGCCCGATCGCGACACCCGGGAGTTCGCCCTGGCGCCCTCGGGCTACCGGAACTTCTCCATCGACGGGGCGTTCGTGGCCGGCCAGTCCAATCCGGCGAGTGACTGGCCGTACGTGCAACCGGGCCCGGCCGACGCCTGGGCGGGCAGCCGCCGCCACTCGTTCCGCGTGCTGTTCGGCCTCGCAGCGGCGACGCCAGGCCTCGCCGGCACCGCCGGAGAAGCAGAGCTGACGCTGTCAATCCTGGACGTCCAGGGGGGCGGCAGAACGGCAATCGAGGTGACGGTGAACGGGCGGCCCACGGGCCGACAGGTTCTGCCCCGAGGCGCAGCGGGCGGGCCCGGCATCGAAGGCTCTCTCGAAAAGGTCACCCCGCAGACGGTGCGCGTCCGGTTTCCCGCTTCGCTGCTCGCGGCCGGGACGAACGAACTCGTGATCACCACCGTCGACGGCAGCTGGTTCGTGTACGACCACGTGGCCCTGCGTGGGCCCGGCGCGTTGAAGCCGGCACCGGTGCAGGAGACCACCCGGCTCCTCGGCGCGACGCCCGTCCGGGCGCTCGCAGATCGCCAGGGCGAGAGTCTGCAGCCGGTACGTCTCAGCATGCTCAGGGCCGGACCGCCCGCTGCCGTGCCGGTCACGCTGGACGGCCGGGAGGTCGCCCGCCCGGATGTCCGCCCGGGCGCGCAGGACCTGGAAGTGCTGGTGCCGGCCGTGAACCAGCCGCGCGTCGCCACCATCGAAGTCGCCGGGCAGCGCCTCGATGTCGCGCTCAAGCCCGTGCCGAGACTGACCGTCTACGTCGTGCCCCACTCTCATACCGACATCGGCTACACGGACCTTCAGACCGAGATCGAGCGGAAGCAGGTGGAGAACCTGGAGAAAGGGATGGCGCTCGCCGAGCGCACCGCCGCCTATCCCGAGGGCGCGCGCTTCGTCTGGAACGTGGAGGTGCTCTGGGCCGCGGATCTGTTCCTGCAGCACAAGAACGCGCGGGAGATCGCCGCATTCGAGTCGGCCGTCAAGGCCGGCCGGGTCGCGCTGAACGGCCTCTACCTGAACACGCTGACCGGGCTGTGCCGGCCCGAGGAACAGATCAGGAACTTCAGCTTCGCGACGCAGCTCGCGCGGCGCTTCGGCGTCACCATCGATACGGCGATGATCAGCGACATTCCCGGCCACAGCTGGGGACTGGTTGCCGCCATGGCCCAGGCCGGCATCCGTTACTTCAGCACCAGCCCGAACTTCTTCGATCGCATCGGCACCGCCCAGGTGGCCTCGGCCGACCAGCCGTTCTGGTGGGTGGGGCCGTCGGGCCGCGAGCGGGTGCTGACGTGGAACACGCACCAGGGCTACGCCCTGTCGCACACGTGGAGCGCCCGCGTGACGACGGCGCGGATCGGGGAGTACCTGGATCACCTCGAGGCCGTGCGCTATCCGTACGAGGTGACGTACATCCGCTGGTCGGGCCTGGGCGACAACGCCGAACCCGAGCCGACCATCTCGGACTTCATCAAGGACTGGACGGCGAAGTACGCGTGGCCCCGCCTCGTCATCAGCGATCAGCGCACGCCGTTCGCGGAGCTCGAGCGGCGCTACGCGGACCGGATTCCGGCCCGCTCGGGCGACTGGACGCCGTACTGGGAGGATGGGGCCGGGTCGTCTGCGCGGGAGACCGTGATGAACCGCCAGAGCGCCGACCGGCTGACGCAGGCGCAGGCCCTGTGGGCGATGTACGCGCCTGAGCGCTGGCCCTCGGCGCTTGCCGACGAGGCCTGGAAGAAGGTGCTGCTGTACACCGAGCACACGTGGGGCGCGTGGAACAGCGTGTCGCAGCCCGAGTTGCCGTTTGTCGCCAACCAGTGGGCGATCAAGCGCGGCTACGCCGAGGAGGCCTCAGCCCTCTCGAAGAAGCTCTTCGATGCGGCAATGCAAGGGTCCGGACCGGCCGGCTCCTTCGACATTGTCAACACGCTCTCCTGGGCGCGGACGGACGTGGTGCATGTGCCGGCGGCGATGAGCGGCGGCGGCGACCGGGTGCTCGGGCCTGACGGAAAGGCCGTCCCTTCGCAGCGCCTGGCCGGCGGCGAACTGGCCGTGCTCGTGCAGAACCTGCCGCCGTTCGCTTCGCGGCGGTTCCGTACCGTCGCCGGCCCGGCAGATGCGCCGCGGGAGTTCCCGGCGCAGGTGAGCGGGCTCCGTTTGGCGAACGGACGCGTGAGCGCGCTCGTTGACGAGGCGACGGGCGGCGTAACGAAACTCGAAGTCGCCGGCTCAGCACGGAACTTCGTGGACACGGCGCGCGGTGAAAGCCTCAATGCGTACCTGTTCATGGTGGGAAAGGACGCGGGTCAGGCGCAGCGAAGCGGCCCTGCCACGGTCACCGCGGTCGATCGCGGCCCGCTCGTGGCCACGCTCCGGGTCGAATCGCCAGCGCCGGGCACGCGGCGCCTGGTCCGTGACGTGACGCTCACGGCTGGCGCGGACCGGATCGACTTCGAAACGACCGTCGACAAGGTGAGGGCGCCGGCCGGGCCAAAGGGCGACTACTACGGCGATGCCAGCAAGGAAAGCGTCACCCTCGCGTTCCCGTTTGACGTCGAGGGCGGTCAGGTCCGGATGGAGTTGCCGCTGGGCGGTGTCATACGCCCCGATATCGAGCAAGTGGCCGGGTCGTGCAAGAACTGGTTCACGATCGGCAACTGGACGGACGTCGCGGCGCCCGGCCGCGGCGTCACCCTCATCGCCCTCGACGCGCCGCTCCTGCAGGTGGGCGGCCTGACGGCGAACCTGCTCAACTCGCAGTCGGACCCCCGCGTGTGGCGGGCTTCAGCGGGATCCTCGGCGCATCTCTACCCGTGGCTGATGAACAACCACTGGGGCACCAACTACCGCGCCTACCAGGAGGGGCCGGTCGCCTTCCGTTTCGCCGTCCGGCCGCACCAGGGCTACGACCCCGCCGTTGCGACGCGCGTCGCGACCGGGATGAGCCAGCCGATGCTCGTGCTCCCGGCCACCGGTGGCGCGCCGACGGGCGAGTCCCGTCTCCGTCTCTCGACTGAGGACGTTGTGGTGACTGGTTTCAAGCCTGCTGACGACGGCGGCGGCTGGATCGTGCGGATCTACAACGTGTCCGGCCAGGATGCCCGCGTCTCGCTGACGTGGTCGACGCCGGCTCCATCCGCCCTGCGCATCAGCGACACGTCGGAGCGGCCGGGCGCCATCGTCGACGGCCCCGTCTCCATTCCCGCATGGAGCGTGGTCACGCTGAGAGCCGAGCGCTGAACGGGCGGCTGAGCCCGACGATCAGGCCGCCTCTATAGCGCCTTCCGGTAGAGGACGGTTTCGAGTTCGTAGCCCAGGCTGTCGTAGAGGGCCTTCGCCCGCGCGTTCCGGTCGAACACGTTGAGCGTCACCCAGCCGTACCCGCGTCTCTCCGCCCACTGCTCGATCGCGTCCATCAGGGCCCGCGCGACGCCACGGCCCTGCGCCGCAGGCTCCACCGCGAGAATCTCCACGTGGGCGTGGGCCGCGCGCGTGAAGTAGTCGTGCTTCGTCGTCGCGAACACGTAGCCCGCCCGTTCACCTCCTGGTGACAGCTCGGCGACGAGAATCGCCGAGTGCTCGAGCGTGCCGTGGAGCGCGTCCAGGAGGATCTGGCGGTCGCCGCGGGCGATTTCCTCCGCTGTCCGCCACGCCGGCAGCGGAAAGTCCGCCAGGCGCGGCATCAGGGCCACCAGAAACGCCTCGTCATCGTGCCGGGCCGGCCGGATCGTCAGCGGGAGGTGTTGGTCGCTCATGGCTCTGGCGCGCTCAGGGGGAGGGGCCTCACCTGATCAGCAGGATACGCTCATTCGCGGGCGCAAGCCATTCCACCCCCCGCTCCGTGACAATCGCATCGTCCTCGAGCGGGATGCGGACCTTCTTGCCGCCCCATTCAGCGGCCGGCGTCCACGCGAAGAACTCGAAGGCGATCATGTTGGAGGGGCGCAGCGTGTAGGTGCTCTGCGTGGCCTGCCAGGCCGCCATCGACGGCCCCGACCCATGGCCCGTGTTGCCCGTCGAGTGGCACCCGATGACCACCTCGGTCGAGGATGTGGCCGACGGCTTGTTGAATTCCTTCATGATGCTGAAGCCCGCGGCCGCCACCGTCTTGTTGAGCGCCTCGAGCATGTCGATGGCGCGCACGCCGGGCCTGATCGTACGTCGGATGACCTCGCGCACTTTCAACGCCTGGTCCCAGGCGTGCTGGATACCCGCAGGCGGCTTCGACTCGTCGCTCTTCAGGACGTAGGCCGTGCGTTTCATGTCGCCGCACAGGTTCATCAGGCAGACGCCCCAGTCGACATGCAGCAGCATGCCCGGGCGGATGATGGTGTCGTCGGAGGTCGCGATGATGCCCTCCGGGCCCGACCAGTAGACCGACGGCATGCCGAACGACGTGCCGAGGCCCCGCTCGAGCAGGCGGTCCTGCATCCACCACGCCGCGTCCGCGAGCGTCGTCTTGCCCGGCGTGATCACTTCGTTCGAAAGCGCCCGCTCCGCCAGTTCCCGGGCGTGCTGGGCGCCCTCCCCGAACGCGACGATCTCCGTCGCCACGCGGCGCGATCGGAAGTCGGACACCAGCCTCTCGGCCGACACGAAGCGCGACGCGTAGGGCTCGCCCAGCGTCTTCGCCAGCAACTGGTAGTGCGTGTGAGTGAGGCCGTCGGCCGCGCCGATGTCGTCCGACATGTTGAGGCCGATGCGTTTCGGGTCGCGCTCCCGAACGAACGCTGTCAGGTCGCCGGGATTGACGAGGTCGTAGCCGCCGCCGGCGTCGAACCCGTATCCGTCGATGTCGAAGACCGCCTTCTCGACGCGGCCGCCCCGATCCGTGAAGACGAAGTAGCCCGTGGCGCCGATGAATCCGCCGCCCAGGTCTTCCCACAACGGATCCGGGTGGTTCTGCTTCATCGCCACGATCCACATGTCGATGCCGTTCTCCCGCATCGCCTGCGGCAGGACCAGGTCGAACTTGTCCAGCCGGATGCGCCGCATCATCTCGAACCGCCGGCGCGATTCCTGGGCCTCTGCCGGCGCGGACGCGACGGCCGTGGTCAGGGTGACGAGAAGAAGCGCCAGGAAGACGGGGAGAGTTCTGCTGTTCATGACAGGCGCTATCGTAGCAGACAGCCTGAGCCCGCGCACACCGCGCGAGCGGCGACGACCTCGCGGCCTGGCCCCGCTGTGCACGTTCGTTGGCGTGCCGGGCCTGACGGACGTACGATGGCGCCAGCTTGGGGTGTTCGATGGACGTCCGCGCCCAGATGGAGCGCATCTACGGTGAGCTGCCGCTCGACGAGATCCCCTGGAATCTCGAGGGGCCGCCCCGGGGACTCGTGGACCTGGTCCAATCCGGCCGCGTCGTGCCGTGCAGCGCCGTTGACCTGGGGTGCGGGGCCGGCAACTACGCCGTGTGGCTGGCGCTGCGGGGATTCGCTGTCACCGGGATCGACCTCTCGGCCGCCGCCATCGCCCGGGCGCAGAAACTGGCGCGGTCGAAGGGAGCGGCGTGCCGCTTCATCGTCTCCGACCTGCTGGAGCCCACCGACGCCTTCGACGCGTCCTTCGACTTCGCGTACGACTGGCTGGTGCTGCACCACGTGTTCCCGGACGACCGTCCGCGCTACGTCGCCAGCGTCCTCCGCCTGCTGCGCCCAGGCGGACTGTATCTCTCGGTGTGTTTCAGCGAGGACGACCAGGCCATTGCCGGAGAGGGCAAGTACCGCCAGCCGCAGCTCGGCACGCTGCTGTATCTCTCGTCCGAGCGCGAGATCCGCGACCTCTTCGAGCCGTCGTTCGACGTCGAGGAGTTGACCACGGTGGAGATCGAGGGCAAACGCGCCCCGCACCGGGCCGTGAAGGCGCTGATGAGGAAGCGCGCATGAAAGAGGCGCGGCGAGCGGGCGTCGGCGTCATTGTGGCGGCCCTGCTGACTCTCGCGGGCGCGAGAGTCCCGCGCCTGGTTCAGTCCGCGTTCACCGGCAAGGTTGTCGCCGTGCTCGACGGCGACTCGCTGATGGTCCTCGACGGCCGGCAGCAGGTCGAAGTCCGCCTCCACGGTGTGGATGCGCCCGAGGGAGGCCAGGCCTTCGGCAACGTCTGCAAGCGCATGCTCTCCAATCTCGCGTTCGGCAAGACCGCGGCCGTTCAGGTGGTAGACATCGACCGCTACCAGCGAAGGGTGTCGCGCCTGACCGTGGATGGGCGCGACGTGGGCCTGGAGATGATTCGCGCCGGCTGCGCGTGGCACTACCGGCAGTATTCAGACGATGCGGGCTACGCCGCCGCGGAGGTAGAGGCCCGTCGAGCCCGGCGGGGGCTGTGGCAGGATGCAGCGCCGGTGGCGCCGTGGAACTACCGCCGGCCGCGCGACCCGCGAGCGCCTCTGCCGGCATTCCACTGACCGGGTTCCCGGACTCGATCCGCTCGAGGGCCGCCCGTGCCTGGGGCGGGTCAACATCCCTCGATGCTTCCCGGCCCACAGACGGGCTATGCCCCGCGCGACGTCACGCCGCCCGCTCCCGCGCCGCAGCGGCCGAAGAGCACGTCCACCGGCACGAAGACGGCAAAGCAAGCGCCAGGCGTTCCCCCGGTGACATCGCTCGGAGGGTCTCGGTCGGCACGCGGGCGGCGTCGGGAGTGGTGTCCGAGGGCTCTGGGGCCATGTCGTCCGCCGCTCTTCTGCAGGCCGCCGCCCCTCACCTCCTCGCCGTCCCGTCCGGCATCCGGTTCATGCTGATGCTGTAGGACTGGAAGTAGCGCAGTTTCTGGTCCTTCGCATTCATCGACTGCGCGTCGTCCGCCCCCTCCCCGCGCAGCCCTGCAGCGATCGCCTCCAGTTCGGCGTCGCCGCCTGCGTAGGCGTCGATGCGCCGGGCCGTTTTCTCGAGGATCGCCCTCGCCTCCTTGTACCTGCCTGCGCGGTTCAGCTCCAGGGCTTCGGCCCTGGCGCGGGCCGCGTAGAGGCGAGCCACCTCGCGGTCGACGATGGCCTCGCGGGGCTGTGCCTTGTGGGCGCGCTCCGTCGCGTAGCTCTAGCCGAGGGCCTGAGGGGCCGCCACCAGAGCGCCGTCGCGGTCCGAGAGGCCGAACTGCACCGCCACCGTGTCGCCGGCGTGCCCGGCCGGGAACTTCAGCCCCACGACGACATCCAGTTGCTGGCCCGACACCAGGTCGCCCAAGCGGATCTGGATGCCGCCCGTGACGGCGGCCGTCTCGAGGGCATTGAGGGGCGCGGCCTCGACCCCCTTCGGCAGGTGCAGCACCAGGCAGGCATCGCGGGCCACCACCTCGAGCAGTCCGCCCAGCTCGCTCGTGAGCAGGTCCGGGATCTGCTCGGGGCGCTCGATGCAATAGAAGCGCCCGCCCGAGGCGTCGGCCATGCCGCGCAGCAGGCGCTCGTCGAAGTCGTCGCCGACGCCGAACGTGCTCGTGGCGACGCGCCCCGTCTTCCGCGCCGCGCCCGCGAGCGCCGCCAGTTCCGCCGGGTCCTGGATGCCGACGTTCGCCTGGCCGTCGGTGAGCAGCAGGCATCGGCCAACCTGCTGGGCGCCCAGGTGAGCGGTCAGCTGGTTGCAGCCCGCCAGCCAGCCGCCGTGGAGATCGGTGGACCCGCGCGCATCGATATTGGCGAGCTTCGCGATCGCGTTCCGGCGGGCTTCGCTCGTCGCCTTCGTCGACTCGACAACGGTCGTGATCTCATCGTCGTAGGCGACGAGTGAGAAGCGGTCGGCCGGGCGCAGGGCCTGCAGCGCCAGACGCACCGCCTCGCGGGCCAGCCCGATCTTCTGGCCGCCCATCGAGCCCGAGCGGTCGAGGACGAGCGAGGCGTGGAGGGGCTCGCGGCCGGCTTTCGGCGGAGCCTGGGGCGCGACGATGGAGACCAGGGCGTAGCGGATGCTGCCCCCGGCGGCGCGGATGAGGTGACGGTCGATGCGAATGTCGTAGTTCAATGAGTCCTCCCGCCGGGCGGTGGTTGGCCGCGCCCGGTTGCCTGGACTCAGGATACGAGGGGGGTGAGACAGATCAGGTCACACAGCCCGCGTCGCTTCATACCCGGCGGAAGCTTCACATGTGGTGCGCGTCACGGGCCCGCGAGGCTGGAGGCGCGTTCGGCCAACAGCGCGCGGTATGCCGCCTTCGCCTCGTCGGAAAGCGGTGCGGCATCCACGAGTTCTGCGGCGCGGGGAACCGCGGCGGCAACCTCGCCGAAGACCCGTTCGACGACGGCCGGGCGAAGGCCGCAATACTCTCCGAACGCCGCCCAATCGCGCCGGGTCAGGTTCAACTTCTTCGCGTTCACAGGCAGCGCGAGGTCATCGTCTTCGATGACGAGGCGGGTACAGACCAGGTCGTATGCCGGCGACAGGCGGTTGATGCCGCTGCCGTCCGTGAAGAGCGAGAGGTTCTTGAGGTGCATGTTGCCGTTCCCCGTCCACCACGCCGCCAGCACGAGTCGGAACAGCCGCAGCGCCTCGATGAGCGGCTCCGTCGCGTACCGCTTCACCAGCCGGGCACACAATTCGGCCGAGCCGTCGTACTTCTGCTTGGCGGGCCGGAGCGCGAGCTGGCAGAAATCCTCCTGGCAGAGTTTCGCGCCGTTTGCCATCCGATCGAAGCGCCGCACGAGGCAGGCCAGCGACGCGTCGGCGAGCCTGACCAGGCCGCAGGCGGGGATCTGCACGCCGGCCAGTTCAGCGACCCGCATCGTCAGCAGCTCATTTTGAGGCAACTCGGGATACGTCGCAGACTGCGGCTTCAGAATGTACTGACTCGCGCCGAGCGCGACGTGCAGCGTCTGCTTGTCGGCGGTCAGGCCGACCGGGACCTTGCGCTGAACGCCGGAGAGCGACTGTCGGCCGACCATCGCGAGCGCGAGGGTATGCAGCTTCGCCAGGTCGACGTCCACGACGGCCGGAGGGCGGCGTGAGTCGAAGAGCGCGCGAGCGCAGCGGGCGTGGTAGCTCTCGCCGGCCGCAATTGGACGCAGGCAAGACAGGCACGTGCTCACGGTGCCGTCTCCGCGGGAACCGGCAGGATTTCGAGAGCGCCCACGCAGTCCGCGCACGTCGCCAGCAGCAGGCCGAACCCGTCGTCCGGCGCGATCTTCAACTTGGTCGTGGCGATTCCCAGGAGCCAGCCTTCGGGCAGGAGGTTCTCGAACACCGGGTGAAGGCCGGGCCACTCGTACGGTTCGGGCCTGAGTGGGAGCACCAGTGAGACCGGCACCGCGTCCGGCCGCAGCAGCCAGCTCGGAGCGTAGGTGAACCGGGTGCCGTTGTCCGTCTCCACGAACATCCCGACCGGCTGGCCGTCGAGACGCACCAGCGCCTGCCTGGCCCCGCGCGCCGTTCCAGGCCGGTTGGGCTCAGTGTGCTCCTGCATCGCCGTCACCCTCTCTGGCACTCGTTCGCGGCGCGGCTTCGACGCCAACCCGCTTGCCGAACACGGCCAGCACGAGGTCCACCTTGTCGAGCCGAAGCGTGGCCTTGCCTCCCTCGAGTTCGACAACGAACCGCTTCCCTACGCCGGCCAACTCGCTAAGCTGCTGTTGGGTCAAGCCAGCGCTGAGCCGTCGCTGACGGACAAACGTGCCTACTGGGTGTTCCCGTTCGGGGTCTTCTTGGCCTTGCACACTCCTGATTCTAGGCTGATCGCGTCAAATGTCAATATGACGTTCCCGATAGGGAATATTTGGATACCAGAACTCACTTCATCGAGTATTCGAGCGTCGAAATGGTATGCGTGTTCCCGAACGGGAATAACCGACGGTGCAGAGCCGCGCGGCGTAGTCGCGCGCGTACGGTCAGCGCTCCCCATCGGCATCCGGGGCCTCGAGGAGCGGCCCGCCGACGAATTCGATCCATCGACCGTGTCGGTCAACCAGTGTCCGGAAGCCCCGCGCCTGCCTGGCGTAAGCCGCCCGTCCGATGGCTGGCGCTCCGCGTGTAATCCGCATATGGCGGCGGATCGGACGCTCTTGAGGGTTGATGCGGCTCGCCGGCAGCATGTGCTGGACGTGCTCACCCAGGCTCTGGGCGCCGAAGCCGACCTCCAGTACGCGTACCTCTTCGGGTCGTCCGTCGAGCCCGGTCCGTTCCATGACGTCGATGTCGCCGTGCGCTACGGCTCGCTGACGCCGGACGAGGCCGACCGCCGGGCGTTCGAACTGCAGGGGCGCCTCGAGACGCTCGTGGCGCTGCCAGTGGACGTGGTGGCGCTCAACGGCCGCCCGGTCAGTTTTTGCTTTCATGTCTTCCGGGGGCGGGCACTCGTGGTCCTGGACGATGAGGCGCTCACGGCCGACATCGAACGCACCGCGCGCGACTACTTCGACCAGGAGCGCCGACTGCGTCAAGCCACGGTGGAGGCGTTCGCGCAATGACCCTGAACGCCGACCTGGTCCGGACCCGTTGCGGCGACATCGATACCCGAAACCTGCTCGTGCACATGTACGCCAGGGTGGATCCCGCGCGGCTCCACGGCATTCTCCGGGATCACCTCGAAGACCTGCGTGCGTTCGCGCGCACCGTTGCGGGGCTTCTCTAACGAAGCGGCCCTCAGGTTTCGTCGTCGCCGAGGAGCGGCCCGCCAACCACCTCGATGCTGTCTTCGATGAGGGCGTGGAGGGTGAATCCCTCGAAGGTCATCAGCATCCGGCCCACCTCGTCCCACGAGTACGCCTTGCCGTCTACGACCAGTACCGGCACCCTACCCTCGGTCCGGTCGTCCCATTCGATGCGGCCGACCAGCCTGTGCCCGGACTTGGTCGATGACCACGCCTTTCCGGCGCAGTATGCGAGCGTCAAACGCTTCGTCGGCACCCTGCGCGGCGTGACGACGCCCGAGGCCCGCGTGGTCATCGAGACGGCCGTCGGCGAAGAGTGCCAGGTCGACTATGGTGCCGGGCCGATGGTACGGCATCCCGTCACGGGCAAGTATCGGCGCACGCGGCTCTTCGTCCTGACCCTGGGCTACTCCCGCAAAGCGGTCCGACTGATCGTCTGGAAGTCGAGCACCCGCATCTGGGCGGAACTCCACGAACGCGCCTTTCGGCACCTGGGGGGCGCGGTCAAGGTCGTCGTCCTCGACAACCTGCGGGAGGGCGTCCTCAAGCCCGACATCTACGACCCCACACTGAATCCGCTGTATCGCGACGTCCTCGCGCACTACGGGGCCGTGGCCCTGCCGTGTCGCGTCCGCGATCCCGATTCGGAAGGGGAAGGTCGAATCGGGTGTCGGCCACGCACAGGCGACGCCGCTGAAAGGGCAACGCTTCGAGACGCTTGAGGACGCCCAGGCGTATCTGGACCGGTGGGAATCCCACTGGGCCGACACGCGCATTCACGGCACCACCAAGCGACAGGTCGCGGCCATGTTTGCCGAGGAACGGCCGGCGCTGGTCCCGCTGCCGGTCGAGCCGTTTCGGGTACGACGAGTACGGGACGCGGACGGTCAACCTCGATGGCTGCATCGAGGTCAAGGCGGCGGACCATGGCGCCCCGCCCGGGTGGATTGGCCGAGACGTGCACGCGCAGTGGGACGACCTCTACGTCCGGCTCATCGAACTCGGCACGGGCCGCCTCCTGCGTGAGCACGTCCGCACGCGCCCAGGGTACCACCGCATCGAGGACCGCGATTGGCCCACGCGCACGCCGAAGACCACGCTCACGCTGCTGGCCACCGCGCAGACGGCCGGGCCGGCGATTGGCCAGGTCTGCCAGGACCTCTACGCCCACGAAGGGCCGGCCGGGGTCCGGCGCATCCTGGGCGTGCTCGCGCTCGCCCGCAAACACGGGGCGCCCGTCGTCGAGGAGGCGGCCAAGACGGCGGTTGACCTCGGGGTCCTGAGCTATCGCTTCATTCGTCGGTACCTCGAACGGCGTCCGCCGGTCACGCTGCGCCAGGTGGACCCGCTCATTCGGCAACTCACGCTCTACCGCGATCTGATTGACCGCACCACAGGAGGCCAGGGATGACGCTGATTGAACTCGACCACGCGCTCCGTAAACTCAGACTCTCCGGGATGGCGGAGGTCCTCGAACCCCGCCTCCGTCAGGCGCAGACCGAGCGGCTCGCCCCGCTCGATCTCGTGTCGGTGCTCGTCAACGACGAACTGGTGCGCCGCCAGGATCGTCTGTTTGCGCGGCGTCACAAGCAGGCCGGCTTCCGCGATGCCGACCGCTCGCTCGACCGCTTCGATTTTGATTTCAATAAGAAGATGAACCGGGCGCTGATCTACGAACTGGCGACCGGCCACTTCATCGAGCGGCGCGAAGACGCGCTCTTTCTCGGCATGCCGGGCACGGGCAAGAGCCACCTCGCGCAGGCCATCGGGCGCGCCGCGATCCAGCAGGGCTATCGCGTGATCTACCGGGAGGCGCACACCCTGCTGGAGGAGATCGCCGAGGCGAGTCTCATCGGCACGCGCAAGACCTGTCTCGCGGACCTCGCGACGGTCCCCTTGCTCATCATCGACGATCTCGGGATGCGGAAACTCCCGCACACCGCAGCCGAAGACCTGCTCGAACTCGTGATGCGCCGGTACGAGCGGGCCTCCACGATCCTGACATCGAACCGCCCCGTGGACGACTGGGGCAAACTCCTGGGCGACAACGCGGCCGTGACCGCGCTGCTCGACCGCCTGCTCCATCACGCCCACGTCCTCAAATGCGGGCCCCGGAGCTGGCGCACAAAAGTGCAGACGGATATGCGGGCCACGGCGGGCGAACCATGACGCCCCGGCCGCGCCCGTGGAAGCTGCCCGCGCCGTGACTCCGGTCAACTGCCACCCGAATTCCGTGCGCTCGACGTGCCGGACGGCCATCTCGCGCTTCATCTTGTCGTAGAGGCGCTGGAAGAGCTGCCAGGCATCGGCCTCGTAGTCGCCGAGCACCGCGAAGCGATAGCCGCCGTGTTCCGGCCTCGGCACCTCCTCCGCGATCATCTCCCGCCCCGTCGCCACCAGCAGAGACTGAATCTGGAAGCGGTGGACCACGCCGTCCGCGTCGGCCAGCTCGATCGGCTGAATCGGCGTGTCGTCGAATTCGACGCCCATGCGCGCGGCGATCTCTTCGTTGAAGCATGGGTAGCAGCGTTCGTTGTCGCCGCCGACGCAGATCAGCTCACCCGGCCCGAGTTCCCGCCCGCACTTGCCGCATCGGGGTTCCATGACCAGGCCTCCAGATGGAGCGTGTTGGCTTATGCGGTCTTACGAGCCCTGCGCGCCTGCCACAAATCCCACTTGCTCTGGAGGTTCATCCACACCTCCGGGCCGGTACCGAGCCAGTCCCCGAGCCGCCATGCCGTGTCAGCAGTGACGCCGCGCTTTCCCCGAATGATCTCATTGAGCCGCGTTGTCGAGATCTTCAGGTGCCGGGCCGCTTCTACCTGAGACACTTGCTGCGGCCGCAGGAACTCCTCCAACAGCATTTCGCCCGGGTGCGTCGGGGGTTCGCGCAACTGATCGACGGAAGGCGCCTTAATGGTAATCTTCACAGCCGACCTCATACGCATTTCCTCCCTCGAAACGGAACGCAATCCGGTACTGGTCGTTGACCCGTACGCTGTAGGTGCCGGCGCGATCACCCTTCAGCGCCTCCAGCCGATTCCCTGGTGGCATCCGCAGCGCGCCGACGCTGCGTGCCGCGTCGATCCAGTGCAGCTTCCGCCGTGCCACGGGCCACAGGACCTTCGGAAGTGCGCGGCGCGCCACGTTGCTGTCGGTGCCGACGTAGATGTCGTACGTGCCTTCATCGGCAGACGTCTGAATCACGCATCCCCCCAATGATACACGACTTACGGTAATCCGTTCATGTCCTACCCGTGCCCCGCAACCTGTACGCGCTACACACTAGTTGCCGGCACCTTGCCGCATCGGCCGTTCATCGCGACGCCTCAGGTCCGTCTTCGAGTCCCGGGCTCATCGGGCTCTCCGTGGCGGTTCACCGAGTCGGGGACGATGAGGTTCCAGCGGGGCAGCAGCGTGCCTCCGCGGAGGCCTCGGGCGAGATACTGAGGAGACCCGGGGCGATGGGACTCGGCACGGGCGAGCACGTCGTCGTGCACGTGAAAGGCGTGCCGGTGGGTCTCGAGGAACCAGCCGACAGCGCCCCACAGAATGGACAGGCGATATCGACCGAGCAACTGCTCCACGAGATCCAGATCGAGCACCGGGAACCCGCCGGCCGATTCGACCACTTCTCCGAGCCCGCCAGCCAGCGCCGGCCACCGGAAGCTCTCGATGAGGGTGCGCTCCGGTCCCGTCGTCGCCAGGATTCGCCCGCGCCGTTCCACGCGATGGGTGCCGAGAAGCGGCTGCTCCTTCATCGCGGCAGGGTGTCGCATGAAGCGGATCGAACCCCGCGCGAGCTGGAGAACACGCTGGCGGCCGCCCGTGTAAACAGTGCAGTCCGTCCATGCCGAGTGCGCTGCGCCGAGCAGCTCGAAGGCGGCGTGGTGCGAGAAGATGGCGTCGGGCCGGACGGCCTGCGCCACGAGGAACGGGTCCGCTTCGAACGCCTGCGGTCCGAGTGCGGGAGGAACGACGGCGTAGACTCCCCTGGTCACTCGCTTCAAGCGCCCAGCGCGGAGATGGTGTTTCAGTCGATGGACAGTACCTTGCCGTCCCGACGCCGGCTTCAGAGCGCGGGTCGCCTCGTCGAGCGAGAACACCGGGTGGGCCGCGAAGAACTCGTGGGTTTTCACTTCATGCTGACGACGTGAACGGGTAGCATTATTACCTATTCACGTCGTCATCGTCAAGTAGGTGCGCCCTTCATGGGACCTGCGTCCCGCATGACTGCCACCGCCACGCATCGCGGCGACCGGGCATTCCTCGGCCGGTGCCCTTCGTGGTGTCGCGGGAATGCGTGACAATAACCGATCGATGGGTTATGATCGGCTGCGATGACGTGGGCGGAACTGGTGCGGAGGCTGCGGGCGGCCGGCTTCGTTGAGGAACGCGCGGGCAAAGGCAGCCACCGCAAACTGGTTCACCCGGTGAGCAAGAAAGAAGTCTGGATCTCGATGCACACCAAGAAGGACGTCGGGCGCCTGGCCCGGCGCATCCTTCGTGACGCGGGGCTGGAATGACGTCGCGCTACCCTGTCGTGTTCGAAGCGGAAGCCACGGGCGCCATCAGCGCATACGTGCCGGACCTGCCTGTCTACGCAGCGGCAGACACGGCCGAGCAGGCCGAACGCGCGATCCGCGATCTCCTGGCGCTCTATCTGGCCGACCGGCACGCGAAGGGGCTTCCGCTGCCGGCATCGCGCACCATCGTCAAGGTTGCGCGCCTCAGCGCGACGTCGCGCCGATCTACTGTGGCCATCGTCAGTCCGGCGGCCCTGATCGGCCGGGAGCGCACACCCAGAAAGGCCGCGGCGGCACGCCGCAACGGTCTCCGAGGCGGGCGTCCGCCGCTGGCGCGCGCGGGCCGGTAGCACCTGCCTTACCCATCCTGAGGCCACCCTGGGATGAACGGAACTTCCAGCCCAGTCCTCCGTATTGACTTGTAGACTGCGTTGCAGTATGGTCTGCAATGTAGAACGCAAAGGGAGGAAGCACGCCATGTCCCATGCCGACCCACTGCTTGCGTTCCGTCGCCGCGCCAACCGCCACGCCCTCGAAGATGGCGTGGCCGACATCTTCGCGGGAGCCTACGCCGTCATCGCGGGAGCAGCGACCCAGCGCACCGCCTACCTCGCCCTGGCCGTTGTCTACCTGGGAGTGCTCGGGACCGGGTGGAAGTTCGTGCATGCACGCGTGTCGGAGGGCAGGACGGGTTACGCCGAATCTGTTGACCAGCCACAACTTGCTGTCCTGACTGGCATCCTGGCGTCAGCCGTGCTGAGCCTCGTCGTCGTGGCTGCCGCAACGCTCTCACAGGGCCGGCTGTGGGAGTTGAGCCACTGGCCGACCTGGGCCCCCGTCGTGGCGGGGGTCGTCCTGGCGGCCGGGTTCGGGCACACGGCCCTGCGATCGGGCCTGTGGCGATGGGGTTTCTACGCCCTTGCCTCCCTCGCCGGCGGGGTCGCGTTCTGGCTGCTCCCGTTCGGCCCCCGGATCAACCCGAGCGACCGCCTCACGCTCCTACTCTTCTCGCTGGGCGGGCTGCTGATCCTCGTGGGGGTCGGCGTGGTCGTTCGCTTCAGGCGCACGCACCCCGTCGTCGCCGAGGAGAGCGGCCATGGAGCCTGAACCCCGGGCGCTCGACCTCGATCAGATCGCCGGCGTCGACCGGGTCGTCCACGAACCCGGCCGGCTGATGGTGCTCGCGTGCCTGTCGGTCGTGACGCGCGCCGACTATCTCTACGTGATGCGGGAGACCGGCCTGACGCAGGGCAACCTGTCGTCCCACCTCGCGAAGCTCGAGGCGGCCGGCTACGTGGCGGTGGAAAAGACGTTCGTGGGCAAGGTGCCGCGCACGGTGCTGAGCCTGACGGACCAGGGGCGGGCGGCGCTCGGCGCCTACCGTGACCGGCTGCTCGGCGTGCTCAGTCATCTGCCGGACTGAGCCGCGGGCGGCGCGCGCTTCCGGCGGAACTCCGACGCGTTCTCTGCTCAGCGCTGGAATCCGCCGCCCGAGGTGCTCGGCGGCGCAGCACGCCTGGCGGGACGCGCCCGGCCCGCAACCCGCCCCGGTGCTCCGACGTAGTCCATCAACGGGGGGCCGACATGACCCGCAAGCGGTGGACCATGGCACTGGCGGTACTGTTGTCGACTGGGCTCGTTTTCCTGGCCCTGGGCGTCGGCCGCGCCGCGAGACAGAAGAAGCTCGATCACCTGATCGACAGCCTTCGAGCGCAGGCGGCTGCGCAGATGACGGACGGGCAGTTCGCCCAGGCGGCGGACACGTTCGAGCGGCTTCAGGTGCTCTTCATGGACGCAGGCCGGTACCGGGAGGCGCTCGACGCCTCGCGTTCCATCGAAAGCGCCTCGGAAAGGGTCCCCGGGCGCCGGTCGCCCTGGAACTTCGTGCGGATTGCCGAGGCGTATCTCGGCATGGGTGACACCGCCCGCTACTTCGAGTGGATGGAGAGGGCCGTTGGCGAACGGCGCTTCTCCAAGGTGGACTACTTCCAGGGAGCCCGCCTCGACGCGATCAGGAACGACCCGCGACTGGCCAGGCTGGTCGCGGCGGCGGCTGCGCTCGTCGGGGTGGGAGAGCCGGCCGTGGAGTTCGAGGTGACGCTGCTCGATGGCTCCCCTTTCGTGCTGTCGGGCCAGAAGGGCAAGGTGGTCCTGGTCGACTTCTGGGACGTGAACTGCGCGCCCTGCCGGCGGGAGATGCCAAATCTCAAGGCGATCTACCACGACTTCACGGACAAGGGCCTGGAGATCGTCGGCATCAGCCTCGACACCGACCGGACGCTGCTGAGTGCCTACGTGAAGCAGGCCGCGCTCCCGTGGAAGCTCGCCTGCTCCTTCGAAGGCTGGAACGACCGCACGGCAGCGCTCTACGGGATCAGCGCCACGCCTTCGACGTGGCTGATCGACCGCCGCGGCATCGTGCGGTACTACGACGTCAGAGGCGAAGAGCTGCGGCGCGCGGTGGAGGCGCTGCTCAACGAGTCGTGACTCGGGGCGCCGGGCCGAGGAGACCGGCCCCACCGACAGAGAATCTCGGCGCGTCGGCGGCCAGAGCGGCACACGCAACAGGTGGTTCAGGCAGCTGGAGGACCTTCTCGAGGGGTTCGGACTGGAACCCGGTTTCCGCAGCCAGGCGCTCGAGAACAGGCCGAGAGAGCCTCACTGCGGCTCCTCCCAGCGGCGCTCGAGAATGGTCTTCGGGATGACCAGTCCCCAGCGGGCCACCAGGCTGCCCGATTCCCGTCGGCGGTCCCAGTACAGCGGCTGTTTCGGTTTTGCACGGAGGAGCGGTTCGAGATGCGAGTCGTCGAGCATCCACTGCTGCCGATGCTGGTCGAGGAAGAACCCGACCCGCGCCGCGGTGAGGGCCGAGCCCAGCCGAAGAGCGTACTCGGCGACGGCGTGCGGGTCGACGAACGACACGCCGTCCAGCGAACGCCAGAATCTCCTCCCAGCCTCCGCCGTGTTGCGGGGCGTGCATGAGATCAACCAGCGTGCGCTCGACCGTGGCGACGCACACTTCGGCGCCTGCGTGCGCCCGACGAACGACTCCACCGCCGAAGTCGGGCAACGCGCGCACCGCGCGCGGGGCCTGGATCGACACGAACTCCAGGTTGCCGAAACTGAACCGCCGGGCGCGGGCCGCCGTGAGGGTCTGGACCCGCCACCATGCCGAGTACGCCACACCGTGGAATTCCAGTGCCGTGTGGTACGCCAGGACCCCATCGTCGTGTGACCTGCCGGCAATCAGGTAGGCGTCTGGGGCGAACCCGGTATCCTCGCGCCCGACGGGAACAGCCGCGTAGAGGCCACGCCGGATGCGAACGAGCCGGCCCGATTCAAGATAGTGCGCGAGGATGGCGTTGCTGGTGAATCGGCTGCGCCCACTTGCGGTATGGGCGGCAACGAACTCGCGATGGGTGAACACGGGATGGCCGGCGAAGAAGGCCGCCGGACGAGTCCACTTGCCGTTATCGGACAACACAACTACAGATAGTAGCTATATGTGGAGCTAATGACAAGTCAATATTGTCGCCATGCGAGTTTGTTATTGATCTTAATAGCGACAATGGTGCGTGTCGGCAAGTCCAGGGACAGGCTAGGCGTCCTGCGCCGTCTCCACCGGTACGCTGCGACGTCCTACGTGGCCCCAGCACCGCTGCCCACCCTCTCCATCGTCTTCTCGGTGGCGACGATGATCAGGTGGACACGGGCGCGGCTCAGGCCGACGTACAGGAGCGCCTGCTCCTCGTCGGCGTGGAGGTCGTCGATCGCGGTCAGGACCACCACGGGCCGCTCCAGCCCCTTGAATCGGCGGATCGACTCAAGGAGCACCTTCAAGGGCTCCGCGGCCTGGTCTTCGGTCGTCTCGAACGCGCCGATGCGCTTGCCGCGGCGCAGCGCCCCGGCGCGGGTCGAGCCCATCAGCACCGCGATGTCCGCTGGCGCGATGCCGTTCTCCCTGATCAGGCGGTGCAGCACGCGGCTCACCGCCCGCTCCACCTCCGACGCGTCGCGGACGACGATGCGCTCGACGTCCTGGCCTTCGGGCCCGAGCGCGCGCATGGGCGGTCCCTGGTAGAAGTGCTCCGTCAGGGCGCTGATCCGGCGCGTGTTGCGCAGGTTGTCCCGGAGGGAGATCTCGACCATCCGTGCCGGAAAAGCGTTGGGGCGGCGGTAGAGGTTCTGGTTGTCGTCGTGGAACACGTAGACGATGCCGCCGTCGAGGTCGGCCAGCGAGAGCAACAACGGATTCCACCACGCGTCGAGGAAGTCCTGCCCCTCGTCGACGACGATCGCGTCAAAGCGGAGTGGGAGCGTGTCGAGCGCGGCGAGGAGCGCCTCGGGTAGCGTCCGCTCGAAGAAGCTTGGCGGCGCGTCGGTCAGTGACGTGTCCGGAAACGGGTTGCCGGCCAACCTCGCCATTTCGCAGCACAATGCGTGGCAGTTAGCGATGGTAAGCCGCTCGCATGGCCCGGCTGCCTGCCGCAAGTAGCTGGCAAGCGGCGTGTTGTAGCACGTCAGCAACACCTCCAGCCCTTCGGCGGCCAGGCGCCTCGCCTTCTCGAGCGCGAGCATCGTCTTGCCCGTGCCGGCGCCGCCCGACACCGCGACGCGCCGCTGGCGCGAGAGGATGTCGAGCACGCGGAACTGGTCCTCCGTGAGGCGCAGCAGTTCGCGGTCGTCGCCCTTGATGGCTGCGCCGAGCGAGCGCGGCAGCTCGAAGCGCGGGGCGAGCAAGTCGGTCACCGCCTGCACGAATCCTGGCGCCGGGGCCAGTGCCTTGCCCATGCTGCCGGCCCAGTAGTCGAACATCCGCCGCACGCACGCGTCGATGTGGTCCAGGTCCTCGGCGAACACCGTGATGGCCGGCTCCGCGTTCGGCGTGAGCTGGCGGTGCGGGTTGGCCGAATCGGGGAACACCACGCCGTGGCCGATGCGGACGTAGAAGCGGCGGATGACCGGGTGCTCCTTCAGCTTGGCTTCCAGCGCGTGGTGGGATGAGGTCGCCTGGGCGAAGGGGTCGCGGATCGGATGGCAGTGATCGTGGCGGTCCGTGCTGTGCCACTCGCCCGTCGCCTGGTCGTGGCCGATCTGGCCGCCCTTCACCTCCAGCACCAGCACGCCAAGGTCGGAGTGGGCGATGACGAAGTCGGCCTCGCCATCGCGGGCGGCGTGTCCGGTGGCGCGGGTGAGCCAGGCGACGCTGTAGAACACCGCGTGGTCCGGGCCGAGCAGGCGCGCGAGGGCCTCGTAGACCTTGCGCTCCGCGTCGCGGGCGGCGTCGCGCAGCACCGACTCAGGCAACGGTGTGGGATAGACGGTCGCCATGGGGCGAGATGATACCCGAGTGTGGGAACCGGATGATCGCCTGAGGGCCGCTACTGCTGCGGTGGTACCATCTCCGTCAATGGAAGTGCTTTGCTCGCTCTGCAGCGTTGCGGACGGTCGCGAGATCCTATCCGCCAACACCCACGCCGTCGCGATCTGGGATGCTTTCCCCGTCAGCCCCGGCCACGTGCTCATCGTCTCGCGCCGCCATGTCGCCGACTTGTTCGAGTTGAGCGCGAACGAGCAGGCCGCCCTTTGGGGGCTGCTGCCGGCCGCCAAGGCCGCGATCGGCGCGCACCACGCTCCAGCCGGCTACAACGTGGGGGTCAACGTCGGCGCTGCCGCTGGACAGACCGTCGGCCATGTTCACGTGCACGTGATTCCGCGGTACACCGGCGACGTGGACGACCCGAGCGGGGGAGTACCGATTCGTCATCCCGGCGCGAGGCAACTATCGGCGACCTGGCCACATCCCTACTGTCAAGGAATGAACGATGCGACAGCCGGACGATGCGCGCGAACTCATCGCCTTCGGTGAGAGACTGCTGGGACTGCTCGATCGCGGCTCTTTCGTCGCCACGTACAAGTACGCCGTGCTCATCGGCCTGATGGATCTCTGCATCGAGGGGACGACTCGTCACGGCATAGCGCCGACGGCCGTAACAACACGTCAGCTTGCCGAGAAGGTCACCGAGTTGTACTGGCCTCAGACAACCGTGTACGGGAACCGGACGCTGATGCAGAACGCCGGGCATCAGGCAAGAATCGTCGCGGACATCGTGCGATTCCGCTCATCGCTGCCGGACCCTTCGGTGACAATCGACCGCGCGCGGCGGGCCTTCCCCGCGCGATTCGAGCGGCTTGTCAGGGCAGTCGAGAGAACGCTGATCCTGATGCCACTCCCGCGGTTGCAGGTCCTCGGTGGCCAGCGTGAGCGGCTCGTCTACGAAATCGGGTGGGACGTGGGAATCGAGCATCAGCCGAAGGTGGTTCGTGCGTACCTGGAAACGGGCGGCGGATTCGACAACCAAATCCGCCTGCTGCCTTCGGTTGGCGATTACCTTGTGAGGCTGAATGGCCTGATCAGGCCGCTGATTCACCGAGCTTGGGCGGCGATGGTCGCGCGGCTGAATGAGTTGGAGGACTCCCGGTTGGAGCGATTCCTGTTCGGGATCGATCGACCGGCTCTGGCGGCACTGCGCCCCGGGCTCAGTGACCTTCCGCACTCGACGTGTTTCTACTGTGACAGGAAACTCACCGAGCGGTCCGAGGTCGACCACTTCATCCCGTGGGCCCGTTACCCGGACAACGGGATCGAGAACCTCGTCGTCGCCGATCAGAAGTGCAACTCGTCGAAGCGCGACTTCCTCGCTGGGATTGAACACCTCAGAAGGTGGCGAGCACGCAACACCACCCAAGCCGAAGCTCTCGCTGCTACCGCAGCGTCGAGTAGTTGGGAGTGCCACCCAGCAGTGACACTCGGGGTCGCACGAGGTCTGTACCTTCGCGTCGCTCCAGGCACTCCGCTGTGGATCGGACCCGATTCTTTTGGCCCGGCTGACCCCCCGGAGCTTCACGCAGCACTGGAATAAAGGGAGTTTAGGCCTACACCACGAACCTCGCGACGCTCCCCTTCTCCGTCGGACGCACCTCCAGCCGCGCGTCGATGCGGCCGCGCAGTTCCGGCACGTGCGAGATGATGCCCACCAGGCGCCCACCTTCGCCCAGCTTCATGAGTGTCTCGAGCGACTTGTCGAGCGCCTCCTCGTCGAGGCTGCCAAACCCCTCGTCGACGAAGATGGTCTCGAGGCGGATGCCGGCGGCGTACGACTGGACGACGTCGGCCAGGCCGAGCGTGAGGGCAAGCGAGGCCAGGAACCCCTCGCCACCAGAGAGCGTGTTCACGGGGCGTGACGTGCCGGTGTAGCTGTCGAGCACGACGAGGTCGAGGCCGGCGGCGCGCCTGGCATCCTCCCGGACCCGCTCGCGCTCGAGGTCGAACCGGCCGCTCGTCATGGCCCTCAGCCGCAGCGACGCGGCCACGAGCACATCGTCGAGGAGCGCGCCGAGCACGTAGCGGTGCAGCGTGATGCCGTGCGGGTTCTGGCCGTTGACGATGTCGGAGACGTGCGCGACGCATTGAAAGGCAGCCTGGGCTTCCTGGCGGCGGACGGCGAGGTCCTTCAGGGCATCGATGACGACCACGAGGCGCCGCAACCGCTCCGCGGCTTCTCCCTGCTCGTGGTTCTTCGCTTCGATTGCGCCGTCGAGTTCCTGGACGCGCGCTGCGAGTGACGCGACGTCGGGAACGTCGGTGGACGGACTAGCCTGCATAGCCCGGGCGGCACGGTCCCTCGCCGCCGCAAGCTCCATCGCGAACCGCTCGACCTCGGCCGCGAACGCGCCGATGGCCGGAGGTTCGAGGAACGCGTCGCGGTAGGCCTGCTCCGAGGCAAACCCTGCGGCGGCGACCTTCGCGCCGAGATCCTGGCCGGCGCGGGCGGCGCGCTCTTCGGCTTCGACAGCGTGCTTCGCGGCCGCGGCAAGGGCCTCGACAGCGGCGGCGTGCGCGCGCGAGGCTTGACCGGCACTGGCCCGGGCGGCCTCCAGTGCGGCGTTGAGGCGACCGAGCCGGCCGCGCGACGATTCGATTGCGGCATCGAGGGCGCCGGGCGCGCGCAGCTCCGGGGGAATCTGCCCCTCGAGTTCCGATACGCGCGCCGACTCGCCAGCCTCAGCGCGCTGGAAGGCCTGCAACTCCTCGGCGGCAGCCTTCAGCACGTTCTGCTTCGCCGCCACGTCCTGCCGGAGCGTCTCGATGTTCCCGCCCAGCACGCGGACCTGCTCGACCGCGCCCTCCGACGCCCGGGCATCGTCCTCGGCGGCCTTGAGTGCCTTCTTCAGCTTCTTCGCGTCGCCGGCCCCGGCATCGCCCCCGCTGAGCGCGGCGATGGTCTTCTCGAGCCCCTTTGCCTTTGCCTGCGCCGACGCTTCACTCGCCCTGGCGTCGGCCAGCGCCTCCTGCGCGAGCTTCAGGACGGATTGAGCGCCCTCAACCTCCCCCAACTCGGTCAGCCGGCGCTTGCTCTTCGCGGGCTGCGGATGCTCCAGCGACCCGCACACGGGGCACGGCTCTTCGTCGACGAGCGCCCGGGCGAGAAGGCCGGCCTGGGCGGCCACCCAGTCGGCCTGGACCTTGTTCCGCGCGGCTTCCGCGCTCGACACGGCCTTCTCCGCGGCCAAGCGGGGTGCCGCAGCGGCCTTCACGCCGGCCTTCGCCTGGGCGAGGTCTTTCCGCGCCTGCTCGATCCGGGCAGCCTGATCGAGCGCGCGCCGGGCGGATTGGACCACGCTGGCCCGGGCGTCGCGCAGGCCGGCCAGCAGCGTCGCCTGGTCCAGGGCGGTGCGCGTGATTTCGAGCTCGGCCTCGAGTCCGGCCCGCACCTTCGTCTCCTTATCGATCAGCGTCTGCTGGGAGACGATCCTTGCCGCGAAGCCGGCGGCCTTCTGACGGGCTTCGGCAAGCGGCTTCACAGCCGCGGTCAGCGTGCCGAGGGCGGCAATCTCGCGCGTCAGGCCCTCGCGCTCGGGCCCCCGGGCCTCTTCCGTCTTCAGCGCCTCCGCGGCCGAGGCGTCTGCCGCCGCCGCCTTCGCCAGGTCGCTCTCGCGCGCCTCCTTCGCCGCGCGCGCGCCGGCACTCTCCTTCCGCCGCTCCGCGGCCGCGCGATCGGCCTCGGCGATGGGCAACGCGGCGCGCGCCTGTTCCACGCGCGCCGACTTCAGCTCGAACGCGGGCGCTTGCGCCGCCAGTTCGGCCGCGCGGCGCTCGGCATCGAGGCGCTCCTGCACCAGGACGGCCTTGTTGCGCGCCGCCGTCAACTCGGCGCCGGCCGCTTCCCGCGCGGATCGCAATCCCTGCAACTCGGCGGCAATCCCTGCGCGCTCGGCCTCCCGCTCGTCCCGGAGCGGCCCGAGTCCCTCCTCGGACGCGACGCCGGCCTCCTCGAGGTGATGCCGGCAATCCAACTCCACCACCTCGAGCGCCTGCCGGGCCTCGCGCGCCCGCTCCTTCAACGCCTCCTCGATGCGGCTGTAGATCTCGGTCTGGAACAGCGTCTCGAGGATGTCCTCGCGGCCGCGGGAGTCGGCTTCGAGCAGCTTGCGGAACTTCCCCTGCGGGAGCATGACGACCCGGGTGAACTGGTCGCTCTTGAACCCGAGCAGCCGCTCGATTTCCGCCGTCACGCCGCTGGTGTTGGTTGCCAGGACCTCGCCTTCTTCCTCCGGCGCCGCGCCCGTTCGCCTCCAGAGGCTGGACTTGGGCTGCTGCGTCGTGGTGCCCGCGCCACGCGCCTTGGGACGCTCCTGCTCCGGGCTTCGCGACACTCGATAGGATTCGGGGCCAAGGCTGAAGTCGAACACGACCTCGGTGGGCACGCCCGGGTCCGCATGGTCGCTGCGCAGGCGCTTCGGGTCGCGCTCGCCGCCGGACGACTGGCCGTAGAGCGCGAAGCAGATGGCGTCGAGGATGGACGTCTTCCCGGCGCCCGTCGGGCCGTGGATAAGAAAGCACCTGGCCGGGCCGAGCACGGTGAAATCGAGGTTCTGCTGGCCCGCGTAGGGTCCGAACGCGCGCATCGAGAGGCGGAGCGGCTTCATGCCGGCACCTCCCGATCGCGGCCCGCGACGGCCGCGGACACCGACAGGAACACGTCCTTCTCGTCGTCCGTCGGCGGCTGGCCGGTCATCTCGCTGACGAATCCAGCGAACAGCTGGTCGTGGTCCAGTTGCCGCCGGTCCCTTGAGGGCTGGAGTTCGCCGGGCTGGAGGCTGGCCAGCGCGCGCTCGATGCACAGCACGTTCGGATAGATCTTCCGGAGGCGTCCGATCGGGTCGAGCACCGGACGGGGATCCGTGAGGCGCGCGACGATGTAGTCGTCGCTGGACGGGGCTGGACCTCCGCCGGACGCCGGGCTGCCTGGCGCCGGAGACCCGCCGCCGTTCAACAGCTCGTCGAGCGTGCCCTCGATGCGGCGAAGGTCGCGGCGGGGGCGGAGGACGACGGCCTCGACTGAGCGGCGGCCAGACGCGTCGATGTCGACGATGGTGACGGAGCGATCCTGACCGACTTCGTCGAAGGAGTACTTGAGGAGGGCGCCGGCGTAGCGGACGCGCCCGTCGCCGATCGGCTGCGGCCGGTGGAGATGGCCGAGCGCCGCATAGCAGAACGGCGCGAAGTGCGATACGCTCACCGTTCCCGCGCCGCCCACCGACAGCGGGCGCTCCGAGTCGCTGCCGGTGCCCCCCTGAACGAACGCGTGCCCGACAAAGACGGCGCGCCCATCGGGAGGATGCGCGGCGAGCATCGAAGAAATGGCGGCGCCCATCGCGCTGTCGTGGTCGATCGCGTCAGCGTCATCCAGCCGCTCACGGACGAGCGCGGGCTCGGCATACGGCGCCACGTAGAAGGTGACCGAGCCGTGCCCGTCGGAGAGAACAACGGGCCTGGCGTCGGGAGACGGCAGGCCGAACAGGTGCAGCCCCTGAGCCGACACGATGCGCGAGCCGAACGCCAGGCGCTCGGGGCTGTCGTGGTTGCCGGCGGCCACGATGACCGGGACGTTCACACCCAGCAACAACTCCGCCAGCACGTCGTCGAGGAGCCGGATCGCTTCAGGCGGCGGCACCGCCCGGTCGAAGACATCCCCCGCCACGACCACCGCGTCCACCTTGGCGTCGCGCGCCACCTCGACGAGCTGGCGCAGCACGTGGTCCTGGTCCTCCGTGAGGTGGACCTGGTGGAACAGGCGCCCGAGGTGCCAGTCGGCGGTGTGCAGGAAGCGCATACAGTCGACCTTCACGCGGGGGGAAACGCCCCTGATGCCGTGCACTCGGTCAGTGGGAAGCAGGACGTCCCGTTCGCCGCGACTGCGTCGGCCGGGCACTGACGACCTGCGGCGCGCGGCCAGAAAGCCCGCGCTCCGGTTCCGTCCCGAAGGCTGCCAGACGCCTGTGACAGTTCAGGTCATGCCTGCGTCGCCCGACACGCCTGGCACCTTGGATTCGGCTGGCACCATCCTGCCGATAACCCAATGCCTCGTCAAGGGTCATCAGGCGTGGTCGAGGTCATCGAACACGGCCAGGATGCGCCCCACTTCGGGCCACAGGCGCCCGAAGCAGTCGGGGCCGGGTTTCAGCGCGTCGTTCGTCTCGTCGTAGAGCCGTTGCGCAAAGGCCACCATCGTCCGGGCCGCGTCACGTCGCAGCCACTGCGGCTTGAGGTCGCCGAGGCGGACGCGGTCGAGGCCGTCGGCGTCCTTCAGGAGCGCCATCAGGCGATAGTGTGGCTCGCCAGTGGACGGCTGGCCGTTGCAGTGGCGCGTCACGGCCGCTTCGATGGCGGGGTGATCTTCCGGGCGGACGCCGCCTCTGCTGAAGAGCGCCTGCACGTCCGGCAGGCTGGCCAGCCGCGCCCACGCGTCGGCGCCATCTCTATTTCCGCAATTCGGCTCAGCAACGCCGCGCAGCTCGACACGAATCCGATGCCGCCCGGCACCTCGGTCTCCCCGCCGGGCTACTGCTGCATGAGCCGTTTTTCGCCCGGCACTTCCGTACCGTTGGCTTGCGCGAGCGCGGCCGCTCGGGCATCCGAACGCGCGTCCTCGATACCGGTGAGGTGAGCGTCGATGGACACGACCAGGCCGCCGCCCGGGCGGTGCTCGATGGCATGGTAGGCCGTGCAGAGCGGACATGAGAGGGTCACCGCCGGCGTGGAGTCGTTCACGAACGACGGACCGTCGATGCTGAAGGTGTGGCCGCCGCACACAAGACAGTCGAACTTCATTGGATGCTCCTCCCCATTGATGCGCCATTCACGAGGCTGATGCCGGCATCGGCCCAGGTCGCACAGGCAGACTGGCCCGTGGCCATCGCGAGCAGCAGGAAGAGGCCCAGGCCGAACGCGCCCCATAGCCACAGCCACTTGCGGTCGAACGACGAAGGCGACGCCGTGATCAAGCCGGACATCGCCGCGAAGGCCGACGCGGACAGCAGGACGGTGCCGACAAGCAGCTGACCTCCTCGATAAGCCCATATCGAGGCGAACAACCACCCCGGAGCCAGCACCAGCACGAAGAGCGTGGCTCTGAGCAGTTCCCAGAGGTCCGGACTCCCGGTGGAGACAACCGCCCGGCGCCGGACCGGCGTCAAGGGGCCGGCTGCCAGAGACACGGCCGCGGCTGCGCTGGCGAGGGCGGTCTCGCGGCCGAGGGACGCGCGCTGGCGGCCTCGAGGACGGGCTGCGCCGGGAAACGCCGCCAGCACGATGGCCCGGCGCCGCTCGATGTCCTCTTCCGAAACCGTCGGCCGGCGCCCGACCCCGTCGCAGGCCGCGCACGCCGCCCACGACGTGTGAGCGATGTCGTCGCGGCAGCCGCGTCCGCCGCACGCGTCACAGCGCGTGAACGCCCCGGCAAACACCTGGTCCGCGAGCGGCCGATGCGGGCCCATGCAGATGAGGCCGTGCTCGCGCTGGTAGTCGCCCATCATCTCGACGACGCTGTTGCTCCAGCCGGCGAATTCCGCCTGGCCGAAGCAGCGCCAGCAGCGAAAGGGTTGCCAGTCGCTCTTCGTCCGGCCCGTCTTCTTGCAGGTGTGCGTCCAGTTCGGGTGAGGCATGGTGCCTTCCTTTCCAGGAAGACACCCAGAGCAGCGGGCCAACCGCTGCGGACAGTTGGCTTGCTCCTCTGCGAGGAACCACATCTCCCTGGCGGGAATCCACCGTGCGCTGTCCGTCGCCGGTTGGCAGGCCCGAAGGCCACTCTGGATGTCGATCGCTACTCTACGCCCGGCTGGGGGCTCGTGTCAACCATTGTATATCGACATATCAGCATACATAGATACTCATGATCTCCCCTCCCCCTGCCACGCCGCCCCTGGCCGGCACGCGGGGTCATCCCTGCCGGGTGTGACCTCCCCTGTCACACCCCTCCCGCACACTTACCGGTGACGAGGCCTCGCCACCGCCATCCCGGCGCGGCGCGGGGCCGGAGGCCCCCAGGGAGCGCAGATGGATCCACTGACCGCCGTCCTTGCTCAGCTCGAAGTCGGCCCCCCGGTCATCGCGGCCAACCTCGCGATGTACCCCCTCCTCGTGCCCGTGGAGTCCGCACCCGGTTACCTGACGCTGGATGAAGCCCTGGCGGCCGGCCTCGCCACGGTGACGGAGGTCTCCGAGTCAGGCATCGTGCCGGAGCTCCTGGTCAAGAACACCGCGAAGCAGCCGGTCCTCATCCTGGACGGCGAGGAACTCGTCGGCGCCAAGCAGAACCGGATCGTCAATCTGACGATCCTCGTGGCCGCGGCGCAGACGCTTCACATCCCCGTCTCCTGCGTGGAGGCGGGCCGGTGGGTGCGCCGTTCGCGGGAGTTCGCAACGGCGGGCCGGGCTCACTACGCCTCGGGCCGGGCACAGAAGCTCGAGCAGGTTTCGCTGGCCATGCGCGAATCGGGCGAGCGATTGGCGGACCAGTGCGCGGTCTGGGCCGACATCGACGAGAAGTCGCGGCGGATGCAGGCCGAGTCCGAGACGCGCGCGGCCGCCGAGATGTACGAGCGCTCGCGCGACGATGTCCGCCTCACCGGCCGCGCCGTGGTGGGCGGCGGCCTCGTCGTGGGCGACACGGTCGTGCACCTGGTGGCGTTCCCGGCATCCAAGCGCGGCGCCCGGCCCCGGCAGGTGCGCGTCGAGTAACCCGGGCGAGCCCCCTCTCGCGGCACGATTGGACTACGATAGGGCGCCATGACGCTCGCCACCGGTCTCCGCCGCTGCCTCGTCACGGCAGGCCTTGCCGCAGCCGCTCTCGGGCCGGGCATGGCGGCCCGGGGTGTGACAGCCCCACCCGCCACCCGCGCGACTGCCGTGTCGATCGAGGGCGACAAGTTCCTCATCAACGGCCGGCCCACGCTGAAAGGCATAGTCTGGAAGGGGCACAAGCTCGAAGGACTGTTGCCCAACTCGCGCATGGTGCAGGGTGTGTTCGACGACCTGAATCCCGAGACGCGCGGCCGGTGGGCCTACCCGGACACGAAGGCATGGGACCCGGACCGCAACACGAAGGGATTCGTGGCCGCCATGGCCGATTGGCGGCGGCACGGCCTGCTGGCCGTCACGCTGAACCTCCAGGGCGGCAGCCCCGAAGGCTATTCGAAGGATCAGCCCTGGCACAACTCGGCGTTCACGGAGGACGGCTCGCTTCGACCACCGTACATGGCCAGAGTCGAGCGGATCCTGGACGAGGCCGACCGGCTGGGCATGGCGGTCATCCTGGGCCTCTTCTACTTCGGCCAGGACGAGCGGCTGCGCGACGAGCAGGCCGTGGTGCGCGCCGTCGAGGACGCCGTTACGTGGGTGCTCGACAAGGGCTACCGGAACGTCCTCATCGAGATCAACAACGAGTGCAACGTCCGCTATGATCACGCCGTTTTGCAGCCCGCGCGCGTCCACGAGCTCATCGCGCGCGCCAAGGGCATCACGCGCGGCGGCCGGCGGCTGCTCACCAGCACGAGCTACGGCGGCAACACGCTGCCGGGCGCGGACGTATTGGCCGCCTCGGACTTCGTCCTGCTCCACGGCAACGGCGTGACGAACCCCGATCGCATCGCCGAGATGGTCCGCCAGACCCGGCAGCTTCCCACCTACGCGCCCAAGCCGATCCTGTTCAACGAGGACGACCACTACGACTTCGACAAGCCCTGGAACAACTTCGTCGCGGCGACGAGCGAACATGCCTCATGGGGGTTCTTCGACTTCCGCCGCCAGGGCGAAGGGTTCGACGAGGGTTACCAGAGCGTCCCCGTCGTCTGGGGCCTCTCGTCGGCCCGCAAGCGCGGGTTCTTCAGCCTGCTGCAGGAGATGACGGGCGGGCGGTGATCTCCGGGGCACTCCGCCGGTCCTTCAAGGTCACAATCTGTGACCTTAGAACCGCGGCTTCGTCCGCCGACAACCGGAACATGAAGTCGGCCGGGAATCGGACGACGCTCCCCTTGACGGCCTGCCTCAGGACCTTCACGGCCACATCGTAGAGAGCCGCGAGGATGGGGAACGTGCGGTATCATGGGCGCCGACATGCGGAACGCCACGCTGCGCCGCCTCCGCCTGGCGTCGCAGATTGCCTTCTTCGGCCTCTTCCTGTTCCTGCTGATCCGCACCGAGTTCCCGGGCGCGATCCGCTCGGCGGCGCTCGACGTGCGCATCCCCTGGCCGGTCGGCTGGTTCCTTGAAACCGACCCGCTGGTCGCACTCGCGACGGCGCTCTCCACCGGCACGCTCTATCGCAACCTGCTGTGGGCCCTTCCCTTCGTGCTGCTCGCCATCCTCGTCGGCCGCGCCTTCTGCGGTTGGATATGCCCGCTCGGTTCGCTGCATCACTTCGTCAGCAGCATGAAGTCGGAGACCAGGCGCGGCGCGAAGCTCATCGAGTCGAACCGCTACAAGCGGTGGCAGGCGGCGAAGTACTACGTGCTCGCGGCCGTGCTGGTGATGGCGCTCCTCGGCTCGGCGGCCGGCCTGCTGCTCGATCCGCTGTCGTTCATGGTGCGGTCGATGTCGGTGGCGGCGCTGCCCGCGTTCAACTCAGCGGTCCGCGCGGGCCTCGACAGCGCCTACGGATGGCCTCTCGGGCCGGCCCACGCCGTGGTCAACGTCGCGGGCGCGGTGCTCAATGCCACCATCCTCAGCTTCAAGCAGCCCCACTTCAACGGCGCGTTCCTGATCGGCACGCTGTTCGTGGTCGTGCTGGCGCTCAACTCGCGCGTCACGCGCTTCTGGTGCCGCGCGATCTGCCCGCTCGGGGCACTGCTGGGCGTCTGCTCACGCTGGTCGATCGTGCAGATGCGCAAGCACGAGGAGAAATGCGACGACTGCCGCCGCTGCCTCCTCCACTGCCAGGGCGGCGACGACCCGGTGCCGGGCTCCGTCTGGCGGAAGGCGGAGTGCCACCTCTGCCTGAACTGCCTCAGCGACTGCCCCACCGGCGGCATCAGCTTCGCCTGGTCTACGTCGCCGTCGCCGGCGAGGCAGACGCGCGAAACGCCCGAACTGAAGCGCCGCGCGCTCTTCACGGGCATGGCGGCGGGCGCGGTGATGGTGCCCCTCATGCGATCGGGGCCCGGGCTGAAGACGCCGGCGGGGACGTTCCTCATCCGGCCTCCAGGCTCCCTGGACGAATCCCACTTTCTCGACCGCTGCATTCGCTGCGGCGACTGCATGAAGGTGTGCCCCAACAACGCCCTGCACCCGGCCACGCTCGAGGGCGGCGTGGAGGGCCTCTGGACGCCGGTGCTCGTGCCGCGGATCGGCTACTGCGAGCCGAACTGCGTGCTCTGCTCGCAGGTGTGTCCGACGGGCGCGATTTGGGATCTCGCGGTCTCCGACAAGAACAGGAAGGGCTCGCCCGTCCGCATCGGCACGGCCTTCTACGACCGGGGGCGGTGCCTGCCCTGGGCCATGGGCATCGAGTGCATCGTGTGCGAGGAGTGGTGCCCCACGTCCCCCAAGGCGATTTACCTGGTCCCGACGGACGTCGTCGACCGGACCGGAGAGACGAAGACGGTCAAGCAGCCGTTTGTCGATCCGAGACTCTGCACCGGGTGCGGCGCGTGCGAGTACGCGTGCCCGATCAAGGGCAGCCCGGCGATCTACGTCACCAGCGCGGGCGAAACGCGCTCGAAGACCAACCAGTTCCTGTTGAAAGAGAACCAGCCCCGGCCGAGGCAGCCATGAAGAAGCGCCAGCGCTACCAGCCCATGCCAACGTCGACCGACGTCACCCGCCGCGAGTTCGTGAGGATCGGCGCCGCCACCGCGGCCGCCGGCGGCATCGTCCTCGGCGTCCCCTCGATTCCCGGCGCCCAGGACAGGACACCGCCGCCGGCGCCCGAAACCAACATCAACGACTTCATGAAGGTCCCGAAGGGCAAGCATGCCCTGCCGGGGGCGTTTCCCGGGCGCGTAGTCGAGGTGCAGGACCCGCGCTCGCTCGTCGACGACAAGATCGACGCGAAGGTCGTGGCCGGGATGTTCGAGCGGGGCGTGCGGACGCTGACGGGCAAGGACATGAGGGAGAGCTTCGGCCTCTTCTTCGAGCCCGGCGACGTCGTCGGCGTCAAGGTCAATCCCGTCGGCCCGCCGCTCATCAATACGCACGTCGAGCTGACGCAGGCCGTCGTCACGTGGCTCCTCGACAACAAGGTGCCGCCGGATCGCATCGTCATCTGGGACCGCTTCGACTACATGCTGAAGGACGCCGGCTACACGCCCGACCGGTTCCCGAAGGGCGTGCGGATCGAAGGCCTGCAGACCATGGACGAAACCGGGAACACGTGGAAGGACGCGAGCGGCAATCACGTCAGCATCGACAAGTTCGACAAGGAGGTCTACTACTTCGCCAAGGGGATCGTCGGCAAAGGCGTCCGCGGCTACAAAGACGACGAGTTCTATCTCAACCAGCACGTGTTCAACGGCGAGTACCGTATTTCGGCAAGCTGCTGACGAAGCAGCTCACGAAGATCGTGAACCTGGCGGCCTACAAGAACACGGGCGCCGGCATTTCGATGGCGACGAAGAACATGGGCTACGGCTCGCTCTGCAACACGGGCCGGCTGCATGCGCCGCTGTTCTTCAATGTCTGCACGGAGGTGCTCGCCGCGCCGGTCGTCCGCGAGAAGCTCGTGTTGAACGTCACCGAGGCGCTGCGGGCCCAGTACCAGGGCGGGCCGGACAAGAACGCGCAGTTCGTCTACGCCAACCACGCGTTGCTGTTCGCCACCGACCCCTTCGCTCTCGACATGATCTGCCACCGCCAACTGGTGGCGAAGCGCAAGGAGATGGGCATCGCGGTGAACGAGAATCCGCGCTTCACGGATTATCTGCACTACGCGGAGCGGCTCGGGCTGGGCGTGGCGAACCCGGAGAAGATTCAGTACGTCAGGGTGTAGGGGCTCGGGGCTCGGGGCTCGGGACTCGGGACTCGGGGCTCGGGGCTCGGGGCTCGGGACTCGGGGCTCGGGGCTCGGGACTCGGGGCTCGGGGCTCGGGACTCGGGGCTCGGGGCTCGGGACTCGGGGCTCGGGGCTCGGGACTCGGGGCTCGGGGCTCGGGATTCGGCCCTTCGACAAGCTCAGGGCCGCCCCGAGCAACGGCGAGGGGCGGGATTCGGGCGGGGATCATACGATGTTGCTCAAGCATTGCTTCCTCTGCCGCACCGCACTCGCCCTCGTCGGGCTGCTCGTGCTCGTCACCGGCCCTTCGCACGCGCAGAAGGCCTCGGGCGACGCGGCGCTGTTGCCGCCGGACGGCTTCTCGGGGGCGTGGAGCAAGAACGGCCCGGCGAGGGTGTTCACGAGCGCCGACCTGTACGGGCACATCAACGGCGGCGCGGAGGCGTTCCTCGAAATCGGATTCGAGCAGCTGACCGTGCAGAAGTACCGGGAGGGCGCGAACGAGCTGACGGTCGAGATCTACCGGATGACGGACTCGACGGCGGCGCGGGGCATCTATCTCGCCCGGTGCGGCAAGGAGGCGCCGGACCCCGCACTCCAGGAGCGGCACACGGCCAGCCGCCAGCAGATCCTGCTGCAGCGGCACCGTTACTACCTCGTCCTGTACAACACGGCCGGAGGCGCGGCCAATGCGCCGATGCTGGTCAAGGCCGCGCAGGCGATCTCGCCGAAGTTGCCGGCGGACGTGCAGGTGGCGGCGCTGACCCTCCTGCCGCCGGCAGGGCTCGTGCCGGGCTCAGCCCGGATGATCCGCGGGCCGGTCGGCCTGCAGGCGCTCTACACGCTGGGCGACGGCGACATCCTGCAGCTCGGCGGGAAGATCACCGGGGCGGCCGGCGACTACAAGGACGCGGCCGGCGCGACCACCCTGATCGTGGTCGACTACCCGAATCCCGCGGCCGCCTCGGCGGCGTTCAGGCACCTCAAGGCCAACCTCGACACCTATCTGAAGCCGACCAGCGCCACCGACTCGATGCTCGTGTTCCAGGACTACGAGAAAAAGTTCGGCGTGGCCACGGTCAATGGGAAGCGGCTTGAAGTGCGGCTCCACCTTGCCAAGCCGCCAGCGTAAGAATCGGGATTCGGGGCTCGGGACTCGGCCCTTCGGCAGGCTCGGGGCCGCCCTCATCGACGTCGAGGGGCGGGATTCGGGATTCGCGCAGAATGCCCATGACGGACGGCCGGTCCACGCGCGGCCCAGCACTTCGGATTGATCCTGTCAGGCGGAACGTGACCGTTCGGAGACGGTTGACTTGCAGGCGTGCTCCCCGAGCCCCGAGTCCCGAGTCCCGAGTCCCGAATCCCGAATCCCGGGAACCCGGCCAACGGCTCTCTCGTCCTCTTGTACGTGCCCGCCATTTGCGGCCAGAGGGCCGCAGTCGGTACAATCTCCTACGCAACACGGCATTGGCTTTCCCGATTCCTCCGTGGAGCGGCGCCTGACGCGCCGGAGTGATCCGACATGAGCGACAAGAAGGGCTGGGGCGCGACCGTGCTCGGGTGGTTCGTGGTGTCGGACGATGACGAGGGCCAGGCCACGGAGGGAGGCGGCGACGAGGCCGGCGGACAGGCCGCGGAGATGCCGCAGGTGTTCGTGAAGGACCCCCCTGCCGCCGTCGGCGGCCAGGTGAACTTCGAGGCCGTCTTCGAGGCGGCTGGGATCGGCGATGAGGCGATCGGCCGGGTGTCCCGGGCGCAGGAGCTGCTGGCCAGCCTGCCCGGCGAGACGCCGGCGCCGGTCAAGAAGCAGATCGTCGAGGCGTCGCTCACCGCGTTCGGGGTGCCCATCGACAAGATTATCGAAGGCGGCGTGGCCGAGATCCAGGCGCTCGAGGGCTACATCCGGACCGGCGCAGCCGACACCCAGACGCTGCTGAGCGAATCGGCCGGTCGCATCAAGAAGTTCGAGGACGAGATCGCGCGCATCCGCACGGTCATGGACCAGCGGGTGCAGGAACAGCAGGCCGTGACGAAGGCCTGCAACGAGAAGAAGCTGGGCATCCAGCAGATCCTGGAGTTCTTCGGGCAGGAGGCGGTGGCGCGCGTCGTGCAGGCCGCCTCGACGCGCCGCGCCGAGGCCGAGGGCCCGGCCGGACCTGTTTCTCGCAAGGAGAGGTGACGAGCATGGCTGGAGGAGGATTCTTCACGCGGCTTGGCAACTTGTGGCGGGGGTTCCTGTCGCTCTGGATCTCCGACGTCGAGAAGCAGCACCCGGAGATCGCGTACGAGAACGCGATCAACTCGATGATCGCGAAGTACACGAAGCTGAAGACGGCCACGGCGGCCATCATCCGGCGGCGTGAGGACATCGACGCGCGCAACGGGAAAGCCAAGGCCGACCTGGCCGAGGTGGAGGGCCAGCTCGCGGCCGCCCTGGACACGAGCCAGGACGACCTGGCCGTGGTGCTCATCCAGAAGAAGAACGCGCTGGAGAAGGAGCTGGCCGAGCTGCGCGACGAGCTGAATCTCGCGCAGAAGGACGCGGACTCGGCCAAGTCTTCGCTGATCACGGTCCAGTCGGAGATCAAGAAGCTGAAGGCCGAGCGCGACTCGATGCTCGCGAAGATGCAGTCGGCCCAGGCGCGCATCAAGATCCAGGAGCAGCTCGACGGCCTCTCGGTGGACGCCGAGGTGAAGGCCCTCGACAACGTGCGCGACCACATCAGGACGACCATCGCGGAAGCCAACCTGGGCCGCGAACTCTCGGAATCGTCGCTGGACTCCCGGCTGGAGGCGCTTCGGAACCAGGCGGGCGACGTGCAGGCCCGGCAGCAGCTGGCGGAGATGAAGGCGAAGCGGGCCGCCCAGCAGGCCGCCCAGGGTCAGAAGACGCTCTAAGGCGGGTCAGGAGCAGAGGCCATGAAGCTCACACCGTTCGCGAAACTGTTCATCACGGTCGTCATCCTCGCCGTCATCGGGTACGCCGCCTACTACTACAAGGGCGCCGAGATCCGGAAGTGGGCGGTGGGTGACAAGCCGGCGGGCGCCCCGGCGTCGCAGGACATCAGCCGGGGCGATTTCGACGCGCTGGGCGGCGCCCCTGCCGACCCGGTGCGCAATGCCGGCGCCACGGGGGTCACGGGCGTGGCGCTCGCGGGCGCCGGCAAGCTCACGCGGCCGCTCGTCGTCGGCATCAACACCTGGGCGGGCCACGCGCCGGGCGTCGTGTTCAACGCCGGCCTCGACCCGACCCCGGCGTCGAACTACCGCAAGCGCTTCGGCTTCGACGTGAAGTTCGTCCTGCTGGAGGACCCGTCCGCCAAGCTGGCGGCGTTCCGCAACGGCGACATCGACGTGATGTGGAACACCGTCGACAACTGGGCGCGCGAGGCCTCGGTTTTGGCCGAGCAGAACCAGAAGGCCAAGTCGATCATCATGCAGGACTGGTCACGGGGCGGCGACGGCATCGTCTCGGTCTCGACGATCAAGTCGATCGAGGACCTGAAGGGCAAGAAGATCGCCTGCACGCAGTTCACGCCGTCGCACTTCCTGCTGCTCTACCTTCTGTCGCAGTCGGGGCTGTCGGCGGAGGACCGGGGGGCGCTCGAGAAGAGCATCATCTTCACGCAGGACGCGCCGGCGGCCGCCGCGATGTTCAAGGCGAAGCAGGTGGACGCGGCCGTCACGTGGGAGCCGGACCTCTCGGGGGCGGTGACCGCGCGCGGCGACGAGGCGCACGTGCTCGTGTCGACCACGGCCGCCACCAACATCATCGCGGACACGCTCTGCGCGCGCCAGGACGTCATCGACCGCGCGCCGGAGACGCTCCGCGACTTCGTGCACGGCTGGTTCGAGGGCATCGAGATGATGAAGGCCGACCCGGCGGCCTCGTACGCGATGGTCGGCAAGGCCCTGAAGCTCGACAGCGAGACGGTGTCGGGCATGCTCTCCGGGCTGAAGCTCACCCCCTTCGCCGACAACGCGCAGTTCTACGGGCTGACCGGCGGCAAGGCGCACTACGAGACGCTCTTCGACACGGCGTTCGTGATCTGGCGGAAGAAAGGCCTCGTCACGCGGCCCGTCGACGCGAAGGACTGGGCCGACACGCGGTTCATCTCGGCGCTCGCCCAGGCGTACCCGGGCCAGGCGATCCAGGAGCCGGCCATCACGGCCCGGCCGGCCTCCGCGCAGGACCGCGCCATCATCAACAAGCAGATCCAGATTCACTTCACGCCCGGCTCGGACATGATCATGGAGGGGTCTGTACTTCGTGCTCGACGCCCTCGGCGAGACGATGACGTCGTTCGGCAACACGTACCTGCGCGTCGAAGGCAACACGGACTCGGTCGGAGCGCCGAGCGCGAACCTGACGCTGTCGGAGCGCCGCGCGCTTGCCGTGAAGAACTACGTGCTGAAGAACTTCCCGAACATCCAGGCCGCCCGGTTCCAGACCATCGGCCGCGGAGAGGAAAACCCCGTGGCGCCCAACACGACCGAGGCCGGGCGGCAGCTGAACCGGCGCACGGATATCAAGGTCGTCCTGGCCGCGCAGTAGCCAGATGGCCAGACGTCCGTCGCCCCTGTTCGCACTCAGGTCTCCCCTGCCGCGCATGACGAGCCTCGTCCTGGGGTTCGTCATGCCGGCCGTCGTCCTCGGGGCCTGGTGCATCGCGTCCTACGGCGGTCTCGCGCCGCCCGACTTCCTGCCGTCGCCGAGCGAAGTGGTGCGGGGCACGCTCCAGCTGTTCCTGGAGCACGATCTGGCGCACGCCATTCTCGTGTCCACCCAGCGGATCGCCATCGCGTTCCTGCTGGCGTCCGCGCTGGCCCTGCCGCTCGGCGTGATGATGGGCGCCTTCGAACCAGTCAACAAGCTGTTCGAGCCCATCATGGCGCCGCTGCGCTACATGCCGATCTCGGCGTTCATCCCTCTCCTGATTCTCTGGTTCGGGATCTACGAATCGCAGAAGATCGCGTTCCTCTTCCTCGGCGTCTTCGTCTACCTGCTGCCGGTCGTGGTGACGGCCATTCGCGCGGTGCCCGAGGAACTCGTGCAGACCGGCCTCACGCTCGGCGCGAGCCGCTGGCAGGTCGTTCGAACGATCCTCCTGCCCGCCGCGCTGCCCGAGATCTTCGATTCGTTCCGCGTGATGAACGCCATCGCCTGGACCTACGTGATCCTGGCCGAGGCCGTGAACGCGCAGGGCGGCCTGGGCTACATGGTGCAGCTCGCCTACCAGCACCAGAAGGCGTCCTGGTCCTTCGCGGGCCTGCTCGTCATCGGCGGCATCGGCCTGCTGACCGACGCCCTGATTCACATGCTGTCCGGCGTGCTGTTCCGGTGGCGGGAGAAGGCCGCATGAGCGACCAGACACCGAAGGCCGCGCCCCAGGCCGGCGAGCCCGGCACCGTGGCCGTCACAGTGGAGGGCCGGAAGGCGGGCGGGCCGCCGACCTACCGCGCCGACCTCGCGGGCGCGCCGCCCAAGCTGCGCGTGGCCGATCTCAGCGTGACGTACGTCGACAGGACGGGCCAGAAGACCGATGCCGTCCGCGATGTCTCGTTCGACATCGAGGACAAGCCCGGCGCGGGCGAAGTCGTCGTGTTCCTGGGGCCGTCCGGCTGCGGCAAGTCGACCATCCTCAAGGCCGTCGCCGGGCTGCTCGCGCCGACGAAGGGCGAGATCCTGGTGGACGGCAAGCCGGTCGCCGGCGCCGGGCGCGATCGCGGCATGGTGTTCCAGGCGTACACCTCGTTCGGCTGGATGACGGTGCGCGACAACGTCGAGTACGGCCTCCGCCTGCGCGGCGTGCCGAAGGCCGAGCGGCGCACCCTGTCGGACAAGTACATCGCCTCGGTCGGGCTCACCGAGTTCGCCGGCCGCTATCCCAAGGACCTGTCTGGCGGGATGAAGCAGCGCGTGGCCATCGCCCGAACGCTCATCAACGAGCCGCGCGTCGTCCTGATGGACGAGCCGTTCGGCGCTCTCGACCCGCAGACGCGCTGGGGGATGCAGGGCCTGCTGCTCGACGTATCGCGCGAGGTCGACAACACCATCCTGTTCGTCACCCATGACGTGTCGGAGGCCGTGTACCTGGCGGACACGATCTACGTGCTGTCGGCGAGGCCCGCGCGCATCCTGCACAAGGTGGACGTCCCGTTCTTCGCCAACCGCGACATCGCGCTGAAGTCGGCGCCGGAGTTCCGGGCGGTCGAGAAGCGCCTGCTCGACCTGCTGTACGCGCCGGCGGGCGCAACCGCGTAGAATACGCGCATGGCTCCTGCGGACAAGCCCGGCCGGCGGGTCACCGAACCGTCCTCCCCGCTCCGGCAGGCGCCCGAACCTCCGCGTGAACTGCCGTCGGTGGTGGAAGCCGCCGTGGCGTCGGCGCGCGATGCCATCCTCGAGAAGCGCCCGTACCTGAAGTTCGCCTTCGCCAATCCCTACAACCTCTCGCTCTTCGGCGGCGCCCTGGCCGCCGCGGGCCTGACGATGAACCCGCTGCTCGCCGTGGTGGCGATCGGCGCCGAGGCGCTGTGGCTGCTGTACGCGCCGGAGTCCGCGCGGCTCAGGCACCTGCTCTGGGACCCGCGGTTCGAGAAGGTCAGGGACGCGGTGGAGCGCCAGGAGCGCGCGGAGCGCATGGCGGTGCTCGCGCAGGCGGACCGCCAGCGCGTGGAGCACCTGGTCGCGCAGAAGCGGCACATCCAGCGGCTCGCCGCGCAGAACCCCTCGTTCACCGCCGACCTGCTGCGCGGCGAACTCGTCAAGACCGATCGCCTCGTCGAGGCCTTCCTCGACATGGCGGTGACCTGCGCCCGCTACGAGCAGTATCTTCGAGTCGATCGACATCGCCGGCCTCGACAAGGACCGCGACCGCTGGGACCGGGCGATCCGCGCCGGCAAGGACGGCGAGCCCCAGACGGAGATCGCGAAGAAGAACCTCGCCGTCATCATGAAGCGGTTCGAGAAGGTCCAGGAGATCCGGAAGTACCTCGGCGTCGCCCGGGGCCAGCTCGATCTCATCGAGAACTCGTTCAAGCTCCTCGCCGATCAGATCGTCACCATGCAGTCGCCGCAGCAGCTCTCGGGCCAGCTCGACGAGCTCCTCGGCGGCGTGCAGGCCATCAAGGACAGCACCGCGGACACCGAGCGCCTGCTGAGCAGCCTCGGCCTGGCCTCCAACGCGTGACTACCCCATGACCGAACCACGCCTCCTGCCGTCCTGGGCCGAGGACCTTCGCCGGCGCTACCTGCGCGGCGAAGCGTCGATGTTCATCCTCCACGGCAACGTCTACGACGTCGTCGTGCACGGGCAGAAGACCTCGAGCCTCGTCGACTTCCTGACCGACGTGCTCCTCAAGGACACCCGCGAGAGCATTGCCGTCTACAACATGGCCACCGGGCCCCGCTTCGCCAAGCGCGCGGCGGGCGCCGGCGATCTCGACGACGTGCTGGGCGAGACGCGCAAGGACAAGGTTCTGCCCGCCCTCGAGCGGCTGCTGGTCGGGTCGATGCGCGCGGCCGTGATCCTGGAGTACGCCGAGTCGCTCGCCCCCGCGGGCGATCCGACGTTCCAGGCGGACGCGGACCGGTCGGCGATCATCATGCTCCACCGCTGGTCGTCGCTGCCGGCCATCGAAAAGGGCGACAACATCATCCTGCTCATCGCGGAGAACCTCAGCGACCTGGCGCCGAAAATCGTCTCGAATCCCAAGGTCGCCGTCGTCGACGTGCCGATGCCCGACCGGGCCACGCGCAAGGCCGTGGCTCGCATCGCCGACGGGCGCCTGACGGACAAGGACGCGGAGCGCTACGCTGAGATCACCGCCGGACTGAAGGCCGTCCAGATCGCCTCAATCCTGACGCCGCCACCGGCGTCGGAGGCCGAGGCCGCGCAGCGCGAGGCGTTCATCGCCGGCATTCTCGGTCCCGGCCCCGACGTGCCCGCGCGCGCCAAGGCGCTCGCCGCCCTCACCGCCGGCATGGCGCCGGACGACATCCGCCGGCTCATCGCTCCGGGCGCCTCCGCCGCCGAGACCGACCCGGCCGCGGTCGCCGATCGCGCGCGGCAGGATGTGAACCGGCTCATCGCCAGGCGCAAGCGCGAAATCCTCGAGCGCGAGTGCTTCGGCCTCGTCGAATTCGTGGAGCCCGACCACGGCTTCGACGTCGTCGGGGGCATGGAGGAGGTCAAGAAGGACCTCCGGGTGATCGCCGAGAACATCCGCGACGGCCGGACCAGCCGCGTGCCGATGGGCATCCTGTTCACCGGCCCGATGGGCACGGGCAAGACCTTCGTGGCGGAGGCGTTCGCGAAGGAGTGCGGCCTGACGACGATCAAGCTGAAGAACTTCAGGTCGAAATGGGTGGGAGCGACCGAGGGCAACCTCGAGCGGATCCTGACCGTGATCCGTGCGATCGGACAGGTCGTGGTGATCGTCGACGAGGGCGACCGGGCCTTCGGCAACACCGAGAGCGAGGGCGACGGCGGCACCTCCTCACGGGTGATCGCCCGCATCAAGGAGTTCATGTCGGACACGTCGAACCGGGGCCGCATCCTGTTCCTCGTGATGACCAACCGGCCGGACCGGCTCGACGTCGACCTGAAGCGCGCAGGGCGCCTGGACCGGAAGATCCCGTTCCTCTATTCGCAGACGCCCGAAGAGGTCGAGCAGGTGGCCCGGGCGGTCATCCGCAAGAACAAGGTGCGCACCGACGCGGACCTGCCGTCGATCAGGGCGAGCTTCTCGCAGAAACTGGTGGGCTACAGCAACGCCGACGTCGAGGCCGTCGTCCTGATGGCGAACGACGATGCGGCGCGGGAAGCGGGAGCGGAGACCTCGGTCGAGGCGCGGCACTTCGAGCGCGCCGCGGGCGACTACTTCCCCAGCCGGGACGTCGAACTGCTGGAGTACATGGAACTGCTGGCCGTGTTCGAGACGTCGAGCCGCCGGCTTCTGCCCGCGAAGTACGCGTCGATGACGCCCGAAGAGCTCGACTTGCGGCTGCGCCAGCTGCGCCTTGCCGTGGGCAGCCGGCGGTAAGCTGAACGTAGCCAGTAGCCAGTAGCCAGTAGCCGGCAGGGCGGGACGGCGTACAGCTTGAGGGCAGCTCTGCTGAATACGAGTTCCTACTCCCGGCCTCAGGGCCACGAATCCCGCTTGCCTCGCCGTAGCTGGCCGGCAGTCCGCCCAGCGAAGGCGGGAGTCCCGGGTTGTGTCAGAACCCCTCCAGCACTCGCAGGGTGACGCGCGAGGCGGCGTCGCGCGAGCGGTAGACGCGCTGCGTCGCCGCCTGGAAGTCGGCGGCCGTCGCCGTGTTGATGTTGACGAAGGTCTGCGGATTCAAGTTGACGAGCGGGAACCACGTGCTCTGGATCTGGACCATGATCCGGTGCCCGGCGCGGAAGGTGTGGAGGACGTCCGGCATCACGTACTCGACCCGCGTGACCTGGCCCGGCACGAACGGCTCGGGCTTCTCGTAGCTCGTGCGGAACTTCCCGCGCATGGTTTCCCCGCGCACGAGCTGCTGGTAGCCGCCCATGCGGGCGGCCGCCCGCTGCGCCAGCACGGGGTCGGCGGCCTGGCCGGGCTGGGGCGCGGCGTCCGGGTAGACGTCGATGAGCTTGACGACCCAGTCCGAGTCGGTGCCCGTCGTCGACACGTGCAGGCTCGGCCTGATCGGGCCGGCGACCGTCACATCCGCGTCGAGCACATCCGTCATGAACGTGAGCACGTCGGGCCGCCGTGACGCGAATCGCTGATCGTCCACCATGTGCTCGCGCGTCATGCCGATGGCGATGTGATTGATGTACGGCACGGGCTTCGCCGGATCGCTCACGTACTGGTCGAAGGCCTCCCCGTCTGACGGCGGCTGCCACGACAGCCGCCCGCCCGGCGCGAGGTAGAGATCCTTCGCGACCGCCGCGGGAGGCGGCCAGGCGTCCATGCGCCGCCACTGGTTGCGCCCGGTCTCGAACACATACGCCTCGGGCAGCTTCGGGTCGGCCTTGTCCTTCAGGTGGTGGGCGAAGAACGGGAACTCGATCTCGTCGCGGAAGAACGCCGAGGTTTTGGCCCCGAAGCGCACATCCCCGAGGAATTCGCCGTCGCCCCTGGCCCAGCCGCCGTGGGCCCACGGCCCCATCACGAGGATGTTCGAGGCGCCCGGGCTCTGCCGCTCGACGCTCGTGTAGGTCTCGAGCGCGCCGAACAGGTCCTCCGCGTCGAACCAGCCGCCCACCGTCATCACCGCGGGCTTGATGTTCTTCAGGTGCGGCCGCAGGTTCCTGGCCTGCCAGAAGGCGTCGTAGGTCTCGTGCGCCATCAGGTCGTTCCAGAACGCGATCTCGCCCTTGAAGTGGCGCGCGTTCACGTTCGGCATCGGGCCAAGCTCCAGGTAGAACTGGTACCCGTCGTCGGTGCCGTAATTGAAGCGCGATCCTGAACTCGTCGTCGGCTTCGGCCGCGGCCGGCCGAATCCCGAGAAGAACGAGAAGGCGTGCGACAGGTAGAGCGCGCCGTTGTGGTGGAAGTCGTCGCCGGCGAACCAGTCCGCGATCGGCGCCTGCGGCGACGCCGCCTTCAGCGCGGGGTGAGCGTCGATCATGCCCGCCGATGTGTAGAAGCCGGGGTACGAGATGCCGTACATCCCGACCCGGCCGTTGTGGTTCGGGACGTTCTTCAGCAGCCACTCGATCGTGTCGTACGTATCGGTGCTCTCGTCGATGTCAGAGTCCCCCGATTTCACGGGCAGGTGCGGGCGCACGTCGACGAACTGGCCTTCCGACATCATCCGGCCGCGCACGTCCTGGTAGACGAAGATGTAGCCGTCCCGCATGAACCGGTCCGACGGCCCCAGGCTGGCCTTGTAGGCGTCGGCGCCGTAGGGGGCCACGCTGTACGGCGTCCGCGACAGGAGAATGGGGTACTTCTGGCCGCCGTCCTTCGGCACGTACACGGACGTGAAGAGCTTCACGCCGTCGCGCATCGGGATGCGGTGCTCGAACTTGGTGTAGTTGGCGCGGACGTACTCCGCGCTCTGCCCGGCGGTCATGCCGGTCGCCGCCAGCACCCCAAGGGCGACGATCGCGGCGACGGCGGACCTCCGCGGCTTCCGAACGTTACGGTTCATCTGCCCCTCCCGGTGCCCCCTGGGCTTCATCGTAGAGCACCCGCGCGATGCGCGCGACGAGCGCCGCGCTCTGCTTGATGTCCTGGATGCCCCGCGTCAGCACGACGAGGACAAAGGGCTTCGGGGCGAGCACGATCGCGGCGTCGTGATGGATCTTCGTGATGCTGCCGGTCTTGTGCGCCACTGGCGTCCCGGGGGGCAGGTTCGCGGGGATGGCGTCGTTGAAGTGCTGCCGCTTCAGGATGTCGATCATCTGGCGGCTCGCTTCCCCGTCCACCGCCTCGAGGCGGGCGATCCGCTCCATGATGATCATGAGCGCGCGCGCCGTCGTCGAGTTGTTGAGGCCCTGGGCGAAGGCCTTGCTGTCCTCGACGCCCCGGCGAACGATCATCCCGCCCGCGCCCATCCCGTCGACGGTCCGCTGAACGTTCGCCGCGCCCAGCCGCTGAATCAGCAGGTTCGTCGCGAAGTTCGAGCTGACGGTAATCATCGGCTCGCACAGCTCGTGCAGGGTCATCGTCTGCCCGATCCGCTTGTACACCTCGGCGTCGGAGTCGTCGCCGGTGCTGAGGGTGTAGGGGCTGCCGTCGACGATGCTCGCGAACTCGTTCTTCACGAGCAGCGGCTCGTCGAGTTTCGCCAGGCCGGCGCGGGACTGGCGGAACAGCTCGATCATCACCGGCACCTTCATCGTGCTCGCGGCGTGGTACTCGACGTCCGGCTGGATGAGCAGCTCGAGGCGCGCAGACGCGCCGGCCGGCCCGTCGAGCGTGCGGAAGGCCACCGCGACGTCAGCGCCGCTGTCCTTGATGATCTGCTCGATGGCCGCTTTCGACGCTACCTGTCCGGACTGCCCGGCGGCGGGCACCGCGCCCCACAGGATGGCCACGGCGGCTGCCAGCCCTGCGATCACCCCGGCCCGTGCATTCATGCCCGCCTCCCCCGCTCGCCTCATGAAGCGAAACGGCCCGGGGATCGCATCTCCCCGGGCCGTCCCGAACCCCGAATCCCGCATCCCCGCCTTCGCCGCAGTCCGGCCCGAGCGGTCCTCCTGCGGCTTCGGCGCGGCAAGCCTTGTCCCTTGCCCCTTGCCCCTAGTACCGGTAGTGCGCCGGCTTGTAAGGCCCTTCCACCGGGATGCCCAGGTAGTCGGCCTGCTCCTTGGTGAGCGTCGTCAGGTGCACGCCCAGGTGCGCCAGGTGCAGCCGCGCCACCTCTTCGTCGAGGTGCTTCGGCAGCATGTAGACCTTCTTCTCGTACCTGGCGTTGTGGAGGTGCAGCTCGAGCTGGGCCAGCACCTGGTTCGAGAACGACGCCGACATGACGAAGCTCGGGTGGCCGGTCGCGCAGCCCAGGTTCAGCAGCCGGCCCTCGGCGAGCACCATCACGCTGTGGCCGTCGGGGAAGCGCCACTCGTCGTACTGCGGCTTGATGTTGATGCGCTGGATGCCGGGCACCTTCTTCAGGCCGGCCATGTCGATCTCGTTGTCGAAGTGGCCGATGTTGCCGACAATCGCCTTGTCCTTCATCCGCGACATGTGTTCGGCGGTGATGACGTTGAAGTTGCCGGTCGCCGTGATGAAGATGTCCGCCGTGCCGACCACGTCCTCCAGGGTCGCCACCTGGTAGCCTTCCATCGCGGCCTGCAGCGCGCAGATCGGGTCGATCTCGGTGACCACCACGCGCGCGCCCTGGCCGCGCAGCGCCTGGGCGCAGCCCTTGCCCTACCTCGCCGTAGCCGAACACGACCGCCAGCTTGCCGCCGATCATCACGTCGCTGGCGCGATTGATCCCGTCGACGACCGAGTGGCGGCAGCCGTAGATGTTGTCGAACTTGCTCTTGGTGACCGAGTCGTTGACGTTGATGGCCGGGAACAGCAGCGTGCCGGCCTCGACCATCTGGTAGAGCCGGTGCACGCCGGTCGTGGTTTCTTCGCTGACGCCTTGGACGCCGGCCGCCACCTGCGTCCAGCGGCCCTTGTGGCCCGCCAGCTCCTCGCGGATGAGCGTGAGGATGACGCCCCATTCCTCCGGGTCCGCGTGCGGATCGAAGGCGGGCACCGATCCGGCCTTCTCGTACTCGGCCGCCTTGTGGACGAGCAGCGTCGCGTCGCCGCCGTCGTCGACGATCTGCGACGGCCCGCTGCCATCGGGCCAGAGCAGCGCCTCGCGCGTGCACCACCAGTACTCGTCCAGCGTCTCGCCCTTCCAGGCGAACACCGGGATGCCCCTCGGCGCCGCGGGCGTGCCGCCCGTCTCGGGCCGGCCCACGACGACCGCCGCCGCGGCATGGTCCTGGGTCGAGAAGATGTTGCACGACGCCCAGCGGACGTCGGCCCCCAGATCGGCGAGCGTCTCGATCAGGACCGCCGTCTGGATGGTCATGTGCAGGCTGCCCATGATCCGTGCGCCGGCCAGGGGCTTCTTCCCCGCGTATCGCGCGCGCACCGCCATCAGACCGGGCATCTCCTGCTCGGCCAGCCTGATTTCCTTCCGGCCCCATTCTGCCAGGGCGAGATCCGCCACCTTGAACGGCGCACGGCCTTCCTTACCCGCCGCCTCGGTACGCATGCACGCGATCAACCGCCACACTCATGAGTGCTTCTCCCTGAAGCCCGCGGCATCCCGAGCCGCGCGGGCACATCGACATCGTTCACTGGTCGCCAGTCTCTTGATTCTACCCCGCGGCCGGGAGGCCTGCAACGCAGGGTGCGCGGGCCGGCGCGCCCGGGCCGGCTAGCCGTGGAGGCCGAGCGCGGCGAGTTCTGCCTCGAGGCGGCCGACGAGCGTCTCGAACCGCGTGACGACGGCCTCCACGGTGCCGGGCTCGCGGAGGTCGACCCCGGCACGCTGCAACTGGTTCATCGGATAGTCGCTGCCGCCGGACTTCAGCAGGTCGAGGTAGCGTTCGACGGCCTGCGCCCTCGCGCCGGGCTCGCCGTCGAGAATCCGGTCGGCCAGGCTGGCCGCCGACGCGAAGCACGTCGCGTACTGATACACGTAGTACGGCGACTGGTAGAAGTGCGGCACGCGCGCCCACGTCAGGCGCGCGAGCGGCTCCTCGTCGAGCGCGTCCCCGTAGTAGTCCCGGAGCAGCTGGCCGTAGAGCTCGCTCAGGATTTCGGCGGTGATCGGCTGGTCGGTCTCGACCAGCCGGTGCGCCTGCAGCTCGTAGTCGGCAAACAGCACCTGGGCGAAGAACGTCCCGGCCATGTTCTCGATGGCGTGCTCGAGCAGCACGATGCGCTCGCGGGGGTCGGTGCTTCGCGCGAGCAGGTAGTCGAGCAGCAGCGCCTCGTTGAAGGTCGACGGCACCTCGGCCACGAAGATCGTGTAGTCCGAGTACACGAACGGCTGGTGGGCGTGCGCCAGCACGGTGTGGATGTTGTGGCCCATCTCGTGGGCCAGCGTGAACACGGCGTCGAGCGTGTCGTTGTGATTGAGCAGCATGTACGGGTGCACGCCGTACACGGGCGCGGAGTAGGCCCCGCTCCGCTTGCCCTCGTTCTCGTACACGTCGATGCTGCGGCTCCCGAAACTCCGCCGCACGCGTTCCCGGTAGGCCTCGCCCAGCGGAGCGACCGACGCCTCGACCCACGCCTTCGCCTCGTCGTAGGAGTACGCGCGCTCGGCGTCGACAATCGGCACCTGGATGTCGTAGACGCAGTAGCGGTCGAGGCCGAGCGCCCGCTTGCGCAGCCGGTGGTACCGCTGCAGCGACGGCGCGTGCGCACGCGTCACCGCGATGAGGTTCTCGACTACCGACGAGGGGATGTTGTGGACGTGGAGCGCGGCATCCAGCGTGGTCGCGTACCCCCGGGCCTGCGCTGCGAACCAGTCGCGCTGGCAGACGCCGTTGTAGAGCGCCGCGTAGGTGTTCCTCGCGGCCTCGAACGTCCCGAGGTACGCCTTGAACGCGGCTTCCCGGTCCGCCTGCTGGCGCGCTGTGGCGAGGATCGACCGGAACTCGCCGTAGGAGACGACCACCTGCCGCCCGTCGGTGAGCGTGACCGTGGGGAACTTCGCGTCGGCGGTGGACAGCGCCTCGTACGCGTCCGACGGCGTGGCGTCGAACCGGCTCACGAGCGACATCAGGCGCTCGCCCTTGTCGTCGAGGACGTGCTCCTGCAGCCGGTACAGGTTCTCGATGGCGAACCGGTAGAGGGCGAGGGCGGAACTGGCGGCCATCCACTCGCGGACGCGCTCGAGCGGCAGGGACAGCAGCTCCGGGTTGAACCACGACGTGGCCTGCTGCCAGCGCGCCATGAGGATCTGCACCCGCTGCCGCCGGGCCCCTACCTCGTTGTCGCGCTGATCCTCGTCGTGGGCGAGCGACGGGTAGTACCAGACCGCATACGCCAGCTGGCCCAGCTCGTCCACGGCCTCGAACGCACCGAGCAGCGCCTCGGGGCCGGACGACAGGGATCCGCGCCGGCCGGCGAACGCATCGATCAGCGATTCGAGGCGGGCATAGGACGCCTCCCAGGCCTGCCAGGACGCAAAGATGGACGACAGGTCCCACTTGTACTCCGGGGGATCTCGGAGCGGACGCGGGTCTGCGGCTTCACGCGGGATTCCGTCCGATCCTAGCGCCGCGGCGGGGCCGACGGCCGCCGGTGCAGGTCGAGCTGCCTGAAGAAGCGGTTGCAGGCCTTCTGGAAGCGGCCCTCGAGTTCCCGGCCCACCGCGTCGGGCACCGGGCCGAGGCGCCGCCACGCCGCCTGGGCCTTGCGCACCTCGTCCGCGGCGTTCCGCCACCGCGCGTCATCATCGGCGCGCCCGCCGATGGTGTTCGCCGCCAGCGCCTCGCGGAGCTGGGCCGCGAGGATGGCGGCCGGCGACATCTGCGCATCGGCCTTCTCCTCGCCGGCGAAGCCCTCCACGATCTGGCACAGCTGCTCCATCCGCTTCCGCGTGGCCTCGGGATCCAGTTCGGTGCCCTTGAACGCGGCCGGCCTGGCGTCGATCACGGCGTTCATCGCCTTCGCGAAGCGCTCGACCAGCGGCTCCGCCTGGGCCCTCGTCACGGCCGGGGCCTGGTCCCACTGCCGCTTGATGCGCAAGCACCTTCTTCGCGAGCGCCTCGTCCGGCTCCGGTTCTGCCCCTTCGGGCCGGCGCGCGCGCGGCTTCGAGGTCCGCGCAGATCTGCTCGCGGGCGGCCAGCTGCTGCGCAGCCTCCAGGTCGTTGCGGTGGGCATAGCGGTCGAAGAACTTCTCGCACGCCGCGTGGAAGCGGGCCAGCAGGGCCTCCGAGCGGTTGCGCTTCACCGGGCCGACCTGGCGCCATTCCGCCTGGATGCGCTTGACCTCGGCCAGCGCGTGGTCCCACTCGGTGCTCTCGAGCAGCGCCTCCACCTGGGCGCAGATGGCCTCCTTCTTCTTGAGGTTGGCCAGCCACACGTTCTTGCGCTCGGTCAGGTCGTTCTTGCGCCGCGTGAAGAACCGGTCGCAGGCCGCGCGGAACCGCTCCCAGACGGCCTTCTCATGACCGGGGGTGACGGGGCCAATCGTCTTCCACTGGGCCTGGAGCGCCTTGATGGTCTCGGCGGTCCGGATCCAGTCGGTCGAATCGGCCAGCGCCTCCACCTGCGCGCACAGCGCCTCCTTCTGTCCGCAGGTTCTCGACCCGCTCGACGGCCAGCTGCTGGAAGAACGACTCGCAGCGCAGGCGGAGCTCGCCTTCGATGATCTTGTAGCGCTGCCACAGCTCGCGGCCCTTTTCGCGCGGGACCGCCCGCACCTTGTGCCACTCGTCCTGGACGATGCGCAACTGCTTCGCGACCACGGCCGGGTCGGTCTGCTCGCGCAGCGACTCGAGGCGGGTGATGAGCGCCTCCTGCACGCCGGCATTGGCCCAGCGCTCCCAGCCGTCGGCTTCGCGCAGGTCCTGGACACGCGGGAAGATCAGCGACTGCACCGCCTTGAGCCGGGACGACGATGGTCTGCTGGTCCTGCCGCGACGGCAGCGGCCCCGGCGCGTCGAGCGCGGTCCGGATGTCCCGGAGCACCCGCTCCGCGTCGCGCAGCGTGAGATGGTCGGCCTGCGAGAGCTTCTCGGCCTCGTCGCACAGCGCCTGCAGGCGGGAGAGGTTGTCCTGCTGGTGGCGGGTGCGGGCCTCGCGCACTGCGGCATCGCGGGCCTCGATGCGGCCCTCGACGTCGCGACAGGCGTGCCGCCAGGACCTCGTCGAGCGGAAGGCCGGATACCAGCGCCGTCCACTCGCGCCGCAGCGCGTTCCAGCGGGTCCGCGCGTCGGGCAGGTCCGTGGCCGCCAGCACCTGTTCGGCGCCGTCGAGCAGCTGCGTCAGCCTGGCGATCTTCTCCGCTCGCGCTTCTGGCGAGATCTCCACCACAGCGTGCGCAGGTGCCGGCTCCGGCGCAGGCGGCGCGGCGGCGACATCCTCGTGCGGCTCCGCGGCGAATCGGCTGCCGGCGTCATCGCCGCGTCGGCGGCCGTCACCGCCTCGGGCGCAGCTCGCCGTCTCGGGCACGGTCTCGGGCGTGATGGCGGGATCCGGGGAGGACGCCTGGACGTCGTCGTGTTCTGGTGCCACGGTGTCTCGCGCGCCTCATCGCACATGCCGGACGGGAGCGCGTCCCGACCTGGCGACTGGCGGATCGGGCTCGGCGGGCAGGCGCCACAGGGCGCGGGCCCACCGGCCGCGGATTCGTGTTCGGTCCGGCCGCTCCGGCCGGCCAGGCTTAGCCGTGCTCCGGTGGCCTGTCCGGGCCACGGCGCGGGCGACGACACCGCCTGCTCTCGCTACTTCTTCTTCGCGATACCCAGTTCGCCGAGTTTCGCGGCAAGGTCCTGGCCGGCCGTCGCCGTGCTGACACTTCTTGTCGATGTACAGGATCTTGCCGTCGACGCCGATGTAGAACGTCCAGCGCTGGGCGAACTGGCGCTCGGGCGTGACCACACCATACGCCGTCGCCACCTGCTTGCCCGGGTCGCTCAGGATCGGGAAATCGAGGCCGAGCGACTCGGCGAACTTCTTGTTGTCCTCGGGCGTGTCGACGCTGGCCGCGAAGTACGCCACGTCGAACGCCCGGATGAGGTCGCCGCTCTCACGGAGCGACTTGCACTCGGCCGTTCAACCGCCGGTGAAGGCCTTCGGGAACCACGCCACCACCACGGCCTTCTTGCCCTTGAAGTCGGCCAGGGTGTGCGTGGCCCCGTCCGAGCCCGGCAGCGAGAACGCCGGCGCCGCGTCGCCGGCCTGCGGCCCGCCCGCGGGCGGCGGCGCCTGCGCCATCGCCATCGCGGCCATCGACAGTCCCGCCGACAATCATCGTCGCAATCATCATCCGCATGCGTCATCACCCTCGAGTGTAGTGTCGTGCCCGCATCCCTCTCCCCTGTCGCCTAACCCCTCGTCCCTTCCCCGTGCCCCTGCCACCTCGCGTACGCCGGGTGATCCGGGCTTGACGGCCACGAACGTGCCGCGGCAGCTCGCGCGCTCGACGCCGTCCGCCTCGAGCGTCGCCTCGACCACGGCGCGGATCGTCCGACGACTCGACCACGCGCGCCCGCAGGCGAAGCGGTCCCCCGCTCGGCGTCGGGCGGCGCAGCTTCACCGCGTAGTCGGCCGTGACGGTGAACGGCGGCGCGGCGTCCCCGGCGCGCACCATCAGGTGGTGCGCCGCCGTCCAGTTGCAGTGGCAGTCGAAGAGCACGCCGATGATCCCGCCGTTGACGAACCCGGGAAACGCCTCGTGATGCGGCTCCGGCGTCCAGTCGAGCACGACCTCGTCGCCCTCGACGCGGCTCTTGATGCGCAGCCCCTTCGCGTTCGCAGGCCCGCACCCGAAGCACGTCGTGTCTGGAGCGTACCGGTCCTGCAGGCTCTCGACGCTCACACCGTCCCCCGGGCTCACTCGAACGAACGTGCCCGCCCGGCTCACGCGGGCTAACCGCTCCGGCGCACGATCGGCAAACATGGCGCCGGCTCAGTCCAGGTTGCGCAGCTCTTCGTCGATCCGCTCCGCCTCGGCTTCGTCCGGCGAGGCGGCGGCCTGCTCCGTCCGTGCCGGGGCGGGGCTGACGGCGCGCAGCCGCCGGATGACCACCACCACGAGCCCGATGCTCCCGACCAGGAAGACCCACGGCGCCACGTAGATCAGGCGGCTGAAGCCGCGGGCCGGCGGCTCGGCCAGGATCCGGTCGCCGTACTCGGCGACGTAGACGTCGAGAATCTGCTGCGGACGTCTTGCCTTCGGCGAGCAGCCGCCGGATGTTCTGCTTGATCTCGTCGGCGGCGGGCGACTGGTGCAGCGACACCTGCTGCGCCCAGCAGCACGGCGCCATGAGCTTCGCTTCGAGCTGCTTGGCCTCGCGCTCGAGGGCTTGCGGATCGGCCGCAGCGACGGCCAGCCACAACCCGATCGTCATCTGCATCAGCGAGCCCATGGGATGGTCCCTTCGGAGCCCGGGGGCGTCGGTCGCAACTCCGCCCGGGGGAAACTCTGAGTTTACTGCAAGCGAGGCCATCCACTCCAGCCCGCCTTCTCGGGGGTTCGGGTCGAGATCTTCCTCCCGCCGCTTCGCCAAGGCCTGCCTCGCCGTAGCCGCCACGAACCGTCGGGCGCTGGCGGCGAAGGCGGGCCACCAGCAGGCGTCAGGCTTCAAACAATTGGATCAGCTCCGGCTTGACCACCTTCCCCATCGCGTTCCGGGGGAGGGCGGCCACAGCGAGCGAGCCGGCGCGGCAGTTTCGGACCTGACAGCCGCGGCGCGCGCCCAATCGCGGAGACCGGGCAGCGTGAGCGTCGCCGGCTCCTCGCCACGCCACGACCGCGGCCACGCACTCGCCCCATTCGGGGTCCGGCAGCGCCAACCACCGCGCAGTCGGCGATGGCGGGATGCTCTCGGAGAACGGCCTCGATCTCGAGCGCCGACACTTTTTCGCCGCCGGTCTTGATGATGTCGATAGACAGCCGCCCGAGGATCCGGAACGCGCCGTTCTCGCGCGCGGCGACATCGCCGGTTCGGAACCACCCGCCCTCGGCGAACGCCTCCGCCGTCGCGTCGGGGCGCCCCCAGTACTCGCGGAACACGCCAGGCCCCCTGACCAGCAGCTCGCCCGGCTCGCAGCCGGCGACGTCCGCTCCGGCCTCGGTCGACCAACCGCACCTCAACGCCAGGGAGCGGAGCGCCGACGAAGCCCGGCCGGCGCTCGCCGTGCAGCGGGTTCGAGAGCGCCATCCCGATCTCGGTCATGCCATAGCGCTCGAGGAGCGTGTGGCCCGTCAGCGCGCGCCATTCCTCGAGGACGCTGGCACGGGCAGCGCCGCGGATCCCGACACGAAGAGACGGAGCCTGGCCGCGCCGTGCGACCACGCGCGCCTGACGTCCGGCGCAGCGTCGCGCCAGGCGGCGATCAGGCGCGTGTAGATAGTCGGCACGGCCATGAACACGGTGATTTCGCCGCTCGCCAGACGCCGCCACGTGTCGTCGGGACCGAAGCCGCGGGCGAACTCGCAGACCGCGCCGCTCCAGAGGGCGCACGCGAGGACGTTGATCACGCCGTGCGTGTGATTGAGCGGCAGCACGTGCAGCGCGCGATCGTCCTTGGTCCACGCCCATGCTTCGGTGAGGCACTCGACCTGGGCCGTCAGGTTGCCGTGCGTGAGGACGACGCCTTTGGGGCGGCTGGTGGTGCCGCTCGTGTAGAGCATGAGGGCGCGGCGCCCAGGCCCGACTCCCGGGAGGCGGGCCCAGGCGGCCTCGCCGTTGCGCCGATCATGGCCGGATGCACCGGCCGAGATGATGCGGAGGTGCCGCGCCGTCGCGAGCGGAACGAACGCGTCCGCATACTCTGGGGCGACGATCGCAGCGGCGGCCTGGCTGTCGTCGAGGATGTGCGCCCACTCGAGAGGAGTCTGCCGTGGAGACAGCGGCACCGATGCGCCGCCGGCCATCCAGGTGCCCCACTGCCCCGCCACGTACGCCGCGCCTGGCGGCGCCAGCAGGACGACGCGGGCTTCGCCGAGGTCGGCGCGATCCTCGAGCACGTCGCGGGCCACGGTGGCGCTCCATGCGGCCAGGTCGCCGTAGGTGCACACGTCGGGCCCCTCTGCGACGGCGATGCGGCTCGAGGTACTCCTGCGCGTGGCGCACGAGCGGGGGGAGTCGGTTGAGCGGCACGGGGCCTACCATAGCGCGGAAGGCCCACGCGGCCCAAGAGACCGCGCGGCCGGATCCGACAACCGCGCGTCACGCGTCTGCTCCGACGCGCGGACCGGGCGCCACGTCGCGCCGATTGTGCCGGCACCCAATCGTCCTGGAGCCGCCGCAGGGTGTGAGACGCTCGGCACGAGGGTACGGCGCTGGCTGGCTATGTTTCCGGCGGGCTCTCGCCGCGCTCACTGAACCAGTAGCGCAGGAAGACGAGGTCGGCAGCGTCCTTCTCGCGACGGGTCACTGCCTTCATGCGCCAGAGCAAGCGAGGCGACGCGAATGAGATCGGCACGCCATCCACCTCGCGGACGTCGACCTGGCGCGACGCTTCCGCGTATTCGATTGGCGAAGCCTCCAATGACGATGTACTGGGTTCCGCGCGCGTTCAGCTGCCGGCAGAGGTCCCGGAGGTCTTCGAGGGTGGGTTCGCGGGCTTCGAGCTCCGGTTCGGACGCGCGATCATCTTCCACAGCCATTCGTCCGCCTCTTCGTGCGAGCGAAAACGGTAAACACCCCTTCTCACGCGCAGTCCACCGAAGGCGCGCTGCCACGCGATGGCGTCGGCTCTCGTGCTCGCGGCGACAGCCAGAGGATCCGGCCCCTTCGTCCGGCGGCCGACGACGCGGTCCACTCGCTCTTCGAAATTGACGGGTGCAGGCGACACGGTTGCCCACAGCCTAGGCAATTCCCGGCGGGAATGCAACCTGGCGTTGGGCCGCGTCCGCCACTCGGCTTTGTCGGCGAAGACCGAGCGCCAGCGCAGGGCGCCGCATGCGCCTCGTGCAGCGGGGGGTCGCCCAGCCCCGCGTCGCGGAAGGCCTGAAGATGCGGGGCGGCCGCAAAGCGCTAGCGCGATACCCGGGCGCGATCGCGCCGCTGGAGTGCGTCAATCTCGCGCGCCAGCGCAACCACCACAGTAGACGACATCCTGGTCCGAAGCGAGCGCCGCGACGGGCGCGTCGCAAACGAACTCGCGTGTGAGCTCGAAGTAGACGTTCGCCACGGCCCTATTCCAGCGCCGGCTCGCGGCTTGCCGAGGACCGATCGCGTCACCCGGCCTCCTGCCGCTCGGGGCGTAACCGCCCGCGACGGATTCGAAAAACTCCGATGACTCCGCTATAGTGCCCCGCACGGCGGCGCCCTGGAGCCCGCCGGACACGAAAGGGACACGCTCATGCGCGCAACACGGTTCGTGCCGGCCCTCGTTCTCGGCTTCGTCCTGGTCTCGTCCAGCCCGCTGGCGACGGCCCCCACGGGCCCCACGCAGGCTCCCATCCCGACGCCCGAGCAGTTCTTCGGGTTCCGCATCGGCGCCGACACGAAGCTCGCGCGGTGGGACAAGATGCTCGACTACTACCGGCTCGTCGAGAAGGCCTCGGACCGCGTGCGCCTGCGCGAGCTGGGCAAGTCCACCGAGGGCCACCCGTTCGTCGTCCTGGAGATCGCGTCCCCCGACACGCTGGCGCGCGCCGACTACTACCGCGGCCTGCAGCGGCGGCTCTACTTCCAGGACGGTGCCCCGACGGCGGCCCAGCGCGACGAGATCTTCCAGTCGGGCAAGGCGGTCGTCGTCGTCACCTGCAGCATGCACGCGAGCGAGGTCGGAGCGTCTCAGATGGTGCTCGAGCTGGTCCACCGCCTGGCCACCGACGCGTCTCCCCGCGTGAAGCACGTGCTGGACAACGTCATCTTCCTGCTCGTCCCGAGCCTCAATCCCGACGGCCAGATGATGGTGGTCGACTGGTACAACAAGAACCTGGGCACGGAGTTCGAGGCGTCGCCAATGCCGTGGCTCTACCAGAAGTACGTCGGCCACGACAACAACCGCGACATGTACATGTTCACGCAGGTCGAGAGCCGGCTCACCGCCAGGCTCCTGTGGCACGACTGGTTCCCGGCGGTGTGGCTCGACGAGCACCAGATGGGGTCTGGCGGCGCGCGCATCTTCGTGATGCCGGCGACCGATCCGATCAACCCGAACGTGCACCCGCTCATCTACCGCTGGAACGGCCTGTTCGGGCAGGCGCAGGGGGCCGCCCTCGAGGCCGCGGGCAAAGACGGCATCATCTACAACTCCACCTACACGAACTTCTGGCAGGGCGCGATGGCGTGGAGCGGCTGGTGGCACAACCAGGTGGGCCTGCTCACCGAGATGGCGTCGGTGCGCGTCGCGTCGCCGACCGAGCAGCAGCGCGCGCAACTGGGCCGGCCGCCCGCTCCGCCGGCCGAAGGCGGGCGCGGCGGCGGGCGCGGTGGCGATGCCGGACGGGGCCCCTTGCCGGCGCCCACCGACGTCATGCCGCGCACCGAGTATCCGCGCCCGTGGCTCGGCGGCCGCTGGACGCTGCGCGACATCGTCGACTACGAACTCATCGCGACGATGGCGACGCTCGAATACGCGGCCGACCGGCGGGAGACGCTGCTGCGGCAGATCTACGAGGTGAATCGCGCCACGGTCGAGGCGGGGCGCAAGGGCGACCCGGCGGCCATCGTGATCACGCCGGATGCCCAGCCTGATCCGCTCGCGGCGTACCGCCTGGTCGATCGCCTTCAGATCGCGGGCGTGAAGGTCTATCGGGCCGACGCGGCATTCTCGGCTGACGAGAAGAACTACCCGGCCGGCACGTTCGTCGTGCCGATGACGCAGGTCTTCGCGCGGTATGCGAAGGACCTGCTGGAGAAGCAAACGTATCCCGAGGTGCGGCGCTCACCGGCCTCGCCTCCCGAGGCGCCCTACGACGTCACGGCATGGTCGCTGGGCATGCTGCTCGGCGTCGACGTGACGTTCGTGAAGAACCCCCTGGCCGAAAGCGTGGCCCTGACACCCGTGCCGGCGTCGCCCAGGCGCGCCGGCGGGGTGACGGGCTCGGGCGCCGTCTTCGCCTTCGACTACACCGGCCCCGAGGGCGCCATCGCGATCAACCGGCTGCTGAAGGCCGGCGCGTCGATCAGCGCGTTGCGCTCGGCGCCGGGCGCGGGTGGCGGCCAAACGGTGGTGGAGGTCTCCGGCGTCCCGTTGAAGACGATGCAGGAGGTGGCGGGTGCGCTGGGCCTGCAGGCCCGCGCGATGCCGAAGCGGGCGGCCGGCGCGGCGGCCGCCGTGAAGGCCCCGCGCCTGGGGCTGTACCAGCCCTGGACCGCCAGCATGGACGAGGGCTGGACGCGCTGGGTGCTCGAGCAGCACGAGTTCCCGTATACGACGCTGCACAATGCCGACGTGAAGGCCGGGAAGCTGCGCGACCGGTTCGACGTCATCCTGTTCGCCGATCAGCAGCCGACCAGCATCCTCGCGGGCAACGCGTCCTCCAGCACGCGCCCGGAGTACCGGGGCGGCATCGGCGATGACGGCGTCGCCGCGCTGAAGGCGTTCGTGGCTGCCGGCGGCACGCTCGTAACGCTGGGCAGCGCGTGCGACCTCGCGATCGAGCATTTCCCGCTGCCGGTAAAGAACCTGAAGCGCGGCCTGACGCGCGACCAGCACTTCGCGCCCGGCACGATCATGAACGTCGAGGTCGACACGGCCCACCCGCTGGGCGCGGGCGTGGCGGCCCGCACCTACGGGTTCTACAACAACAGCCCGTTCTTCGGGCTGACCGAGGGGTTCTCGTCGCAGCAGGTAACGGTGGCGGCCCGCTATCCGAACGCCGACATCGTGGCGTCGGGCTGGCTGCGGGGCGAGGAGCACATGGCCGGCCGGGCGGCCGTCGTCTCGGTGGACCTCAAGCCCGGGCGCGTCGTGCTATTCGGCCTCCGCCCCCAGCACCGGGCACAGACGCAGGCGACGTTCCCGCTGCTCTTCAACAGCTTGTACCGTGGCGGCAGGACAGTAGACAGTAGCCAGTAGTCAGTAGTCAGTAGTCAGTAGTCAGTAGTCAGTAGCCGGTAGGGCGAGACGACGTTCAGCTCACGCGCATTCCTACTGAATACTGGCTACTGACTACTCCTCTTCTTGTTCGTCTGATAGAACGTTTTGATCGCCCGGCCTACAATCTTCCCCTGGCGCTTCTGCTCGAGGGCGGCGCGCTCGTCCTGTTTGCCGGCCAGCGCCGCCTGCTCGCGCCTAAGGTCGAGGTAGCTGTCGAGCCGACGCGCCTCGAGCGTGCCGGCCGCGACGGCCGCCTTCACCGCGCAGCCGGGCTCCATGTCGTGCCGGCAGTCGCGGAAGCGGCACTCCGGGGCCAGGGCCTCGATGTCGTCGAAGGCCGCGCCGAGGCCGTCCCCGGTATCCCACAGCTGGAGCTCGCGCAGTCCCGGAGTGTCGATGAGCAGGCCGCCTCCCGGCAGCACGATCAGTTGCCGGTGCGTCGTGGTGTGCCGGCCCTTCTGGTCGCTCTCCCGCACGGCCCGCGTCCGCTGCAGGTCGTGGCCGACGAGCCGGTTCACGAGCGTGGACTTGCCCACGCCGGACGAGCCCAGCAAGGCAATGGTGCGGCCCGGCGCGAGGTACGGCTCGATGGCGGCCATCTGCGCGTCGCGCTTCGTGCTGACCGCGAGCACCGGCACGCCGCCCGCGGCCGACTCGACCTCGGCCACCATCGCGGCCACGTCGTCGCACAGGTCCGTCTTGTTCAGCACGACCACCGGGTTGGCGCCGCCTTCGTGGGCGGTGGCGAGGTAGCGTTCGATGCGGCGCAGGCTGAAGTCGCGGTCGAGCCCCATCATGAGGAAGACCGTGTCGATGTTCGCCGCCACGATCTGCTCGTCGGTCTCGTCGCCCGCCACCTTCCGCGAGAACTTGCTGCGTCGCGGGAGGACGGCCTGGATAACGCCCCGCCGCCCGGCCTCCAGGGCCCGGAGCGCCACCCAGTCGCCGACGGCCGGGTACTCGCGCCGCGCCGCGATGCGGTGCCGGAAGCCGCCCGCCACTGTAGCCAGCAGGTCCGAGTGGCCCGTGTGCACCGTGTAGATGTGCTGGTGCTCGAGCGTGACGCGGCCGGGGACGAGATCTGTCGGCGGCGAACCCCGCGAACGCCGCCGCGAACCCTGCGTCCCAGCCGAGCGCGTGCAGATCCACGCCCCGAGGGTAGCACAGCCGTCCGGGCCGCCGACGCGGCGCGGACTTTCCCTGGCCGGGATCCCTCAGCGCCGGAAAGGCGTCATATGATAAGTTGCTGCGCAAGGGGCGCAGAATCCGAACTTCCGACCTGGAGGCAGGTATGTTTCGTGCGTTCGCCATCGCGGCAGGCCTGTTCCTGGCCGCCGCATCTTCGGTGCAGGCCCAGACCTGGACCATCGACAACGTCCCACTCGGCCGCGCATTTCGCGGTCCGCCACATGATGGTGTCGACCGTCCGCGGCGACATGGGCAAGATCACCGGCACGGTGAATTTCGATCCCGCGAAGCCGGCCGCCGGCTTCGATCGAGGCCACCATCGACGTCAACGGCATCGACACCCGCGAACCGGGCCGCGACAAGCACCTCAAGAGCGCGGACTTCTTCGACGCCGAGAAGTTCCCGACGATTACCTTCAAGTCGAAGAAGATCGAGCCGGCGGGCGGCGGCGGCTTCAAGGTGACGGGCGACCTGACGATGAAGGGCGTCACGAAGGAGGTCGTGCTGGACGTCGAGCCGCTGCGGCCGCAGATCAAGGACCAGCGCGGCAATGCCCGCGCACGGGCACGGCGGCCACGACGAAGCTGAACCGGCAGGACTTCGGCATCACCTGGAGCCGGACGCTCGACGGCGGCGGCGTGGTGGTGTCGGACGAGGTGTCGGTGACGATCGACGTCGAGTTGATCGCCGCGGCGCCCGCCGCGAAGTAGTCCCTGCCCTACCTGAGCGGCGGCGCGCTGTCCGGCGGACGCCGGTGGCGCGTCGCCTGCTCGTACGCGTAGGCCAGCCTGATCAGCACCGGCTCCGACCACGCCCGCCCGAAGAACGTGATCCCGGCCGGCAACCGCCCGCCCCGCGTGTACCCCATCGGCACCTGGATGGCCGGGAATCCCGTCGTCGGCGAGAAGAACTGGCTGTTGTCGCCGTGCGGCGTGTTGAGGTCGCCGATGAGCCGCGGCGGGTTGCTCCAGGTCGGGTACACGAACGCGTCCAGCTTCAGCGCGTCCATCGTCTTCGTGACCGCGGCGCGGACAGCGTCGCGATAGGCGCGGTCGGCCTCGCACGCCGGCGAGTCGGGCCCGTTCTCAGGCCCGGCCTCGGCCTGCTCGAGCCGGCGCTGGACGCTCGGATGGAACCGCCCGCTCTTGACGATCTCCGCCAGGCTCTTCACGGGCACGTGGTCGCCGTGCGAGGCCAGGTAGCGGTTGATGTCGTACTTGAACCCCATGCACGGGCCCGCCTCGCGGGGGCGCCGGATCTCGGCGAGGCCCTCGACCGTCGCCGGGTCCACGATCGCCGCTCCCGCGCGCCGAAGATCCTCGACCGCGGCGAGGAACACCTGCGCCACTTCCGGATCAGTCGTATCGCGCTCGTACGCCTGTCGGAGCACGCCGATGCGCGCGCCCCTCAGCCCGTCCCGCACGAGCGCCTTCGCGTAGTCCTGCGGCAGGTGTTCGCGCGCGGCCGCGGTCACCGGGTCGGCGGGGTCCTCGCCCACGACCACCTGGAACACCGTCACGGCGTCCTCCACGGTGCGCGCCATCGGGCCGGCGATGTCCGCGAGGGTCGAGAGCGGCATCACGCCGCCCCGGCTCGTCAGCCCCATCGTCGAGCGGATGCCGACGAGCGCCTGGTGCGACGAGGGCCCACGGATGGAGTTGCCGGTGTCGCTGCCGAGGCCGACCGCGCCGAAACTGGCGGCAACCGCCGCCGCCGTGCCGCCGCTGGAGCCCGCCGTCACGCGGTCGAGCGCGTACGGGTTCTTCGTGTAGCCCGGCAGGATCGAACTCACCGTCTCGTACGGCGTGAACGCCCACTCCGCCATGTTCGACTTGGCGAGCACGATGGCGCCGGCTTCCTTCACGCGCCTCACCTGGAACGCGTCCTTCTCCGACACGAACCCGGCCAGCGCCAGCGAGCCGTTCGCGCTCTGCAGGCCGATGGTCTCGAAGTTGTCCTTCACGATCATCGGCACGCAGTGGAGCGGGCCGACGGGCCCGCCCGCGGCGAACCGGCGATCGAGGTCGTCGGCCAGCCTCAGGGCGTCCGGGTTCGTCACGACGATGGCGTTGAGGGCCGGGCCGTTCTTGTCGAACGCGTCGATGCGGCGGAGGTACTGCTCGACGAGCCCGCGGCAGGTGAGGCGTCCGGCGCGCATGGCCGCGTGGATCTGCGCGATCGTCGCCTCGTGCGCCTCGAACGCGGGCGGCGCCTGCGCCGCGGGCATGGCGGCGAACAGCAGGAGCGAAGCGACGTCAGCCGGATGGCCACCGGGGAGATACGCGTCATGGGTTCCCGTTCCTGCGAGCGCTACCAGCGCAGAGCCGCGAGCAGCGCGGCGTAGGTCTCGATGCCGCGCCAGAAGTGCCCGACGCGCAGGTTCTCGTTGTGCGAGTGCTGGCTGTTGTCGTAGTTGACGATGGGCACGCCGATGACGGGCAGGCCGAGGCGGTCGAACAGGTGCATCGGGACGCTGCCGCCGAGCGTCGGCGCCTTCACTACGCCGCCGCCGAGGGCGCTCGTCGAGCACGCGGGCCACCGCCGCCGACACCGGCAGGTCCATCGACGTGCGCGTGGCCGGGTAGCCGCCGCCGTAGTCCAGGCGGGCGACGCGCGGGTGCGCGCGCCGCTCCTCGGGCGTGGGCGCGCGATCGCGGACGACGAAGTACCCCTGCTTCTCGACGTGCGCGACGACGCGGGCGAACTGCCGGTCCGGGTCGATGTCCTTCACCAGGCGGATGTCGAACGACGCCTCCGCGCGGTCGGGCACGACGTTCTGGGACTCGTCGCCGACGTAGGCGCTGCGAAGGCCGCGGATGTTGAGGGACGGCTCGTTGATGAGCTCGGCGAGCTTCCGGCCGCCTCCCTCCGCCTCGCCGAACTGCAACTCGCGCATCGAGGTCGGCGTCGTTGAACGGCATCGCGTCCACCGCGGCGCGCTCGCGCGCGGTGAGCGGCACGACGTCGGCATAGAACCCCTCGATGAGGACGCGCCCCGACGCGTCCTTCATCGACGCCAGCAGCTGCGCCAGCCGCATCGCCGGGTTGGGCGCCCAGTTGCCGTAGTGGCCGCTGTGCAGGCCGCGCACCGGTCCGTAGACCGTCAGGTTGAAATCGAGCACGCCGCGGTTGCCGTAGAACACGAGCGGCCGCCCCGACTGCTGCACGGGCCCGTCGCCGGTGATGAGCACGTCACCCCGGACGAAGTCGCGGTGCGCGGCGAGCGCCGGTCCCAGCCCCGGCGACCCGTTCTCCTCTTCGCTGTCGAGGACGACCTTCAGGTTCACGGCGCGGGGAATGCCCTTCGCGGCCAGCGCTTCGACGGCCGCGAGCAGCGCGACGATGGGCGACTTGTCGTCGGACGCCGACCGCGCGTAGATCCGCCAGTCGTCCTGGTAGCGGCGTGCCGGCGGCCGGGAACGGCCGCAGCGTCCCGCCCGCCTTCGATGCTGCCGGTCCGGAGGCCGGGCTCGAACGGCCCTGTGCCGGTCCACGCCTTCGGGTCGACCGGCTGGCCGTCGTAATGCGCGTAGAAGACGACCGTTCGCGCGGCGCCGGCCGCGGGGAGCTCGGCGAAGACGATCGGCCCGCGCTTCGGGATCTCGAAGAACTGCACCCGGAAGCCGCGCCGCTCCAGCATGGCCCGGAGCTGCTCGGCGTTCCGGCGGATGTTGGGCTCGTCCGACGCGATGTTGGGAATCGCCAGCAGGTCGACGAGTTCCTGCATGATGGACTGCTCGTGCGCCACGCGGTACTCGCGCACTGCCGTCGTGACATCGGCGGGCGAAGGCGGAGCCTGCGCCGCCCCGAGGCTTGCCATCGTTGCGAACCAGATCAGCACGGTCAACAGCGGATGCCGGGCAATCCTCATGGTGTCAGGCAATCGCCGTGAGCCATCCCTGGGCGGCCTCACGGGCCGCCGCAACGGCTTCGCGGCCGGCGCGATAACACAGCTTCCAGGTGGGCGGCTTCTCTTCGTATTGCGGATCCGCAAACCGCATCAGCTTTCCTGCAGGCACCAGCTTGGCGTCGAAGTCGACGTCCTTGCTGATGTCGAGGAACTCCTGCAGCCGGCGGGCGACGAGGGTCTTCGGACTTGCGGGCCAGCGCTTCTCAAACGCCGCCAGTCGCCCCTTGTAGGCCTCCTGGTCTTCGGCGCGCTGGACCTCGACCATCTGGCGGAACATCGCCGCCATCTTCGGATCCGCTTCCACCTTCTGATTCGCCGCCTCGGCCTCCTTGATGGCCGATTCCATCGACTTCCGCATTTCGGGCGTCGCCTGGGCCAGGTTCTTCTTCATGTCCTCGATGCCCTTCCGCCGTTCCGCGCGCTGCCGGGCGAGTTCGTCGTCCACCGTTCCGTTGACCTCGGGGGGCACAGGGCGGTCGGCCTGGCGGTCCTTCTCGTAGGCCGCCTTGAAAGCGGGCGACTCGGTGTAGGTCTTCGCCCACGCGATGGCGTTCTTGACGAGCGCGACGCGCGAGGCGGGCGCGGCGGCCTTGAAGGCCTTCGCCGCCGGCGAGAGGTTCAGGTAGCCGCTGCCGAGCCAGTCGTCGACGATCTGCTTGCCGGCGGCGTCGCCGACGCCCAGGCTTGCGAGCGCGCTCTGGGCGATCAGGACTCCGGCCACCCCAACGCCGGTCACGCCCAGCGCCAACGCCACGATCCGTACGGCTTGCCGTCGCATATCTCCTCCGAGTAAGGTAGGAATCGGGTTCACCGCAGCAGGGGCCCGGTGCTCCTCGCCGCCGGCCGGCGCCCAGCGGGGATTGTATTCTGGACGCGCCCGGGTTGAAAGCGCGGCACGCGCGCGACACCCGGCGGGCACGGGAGTCAGACGCATCATGACGCACGCTCAGAAGGCAGCCCTCGTGACCGGCGGCTCCAAGGGCATCGGCCGCGCGATTGCCGCGGCGCTGCTCGAATCGCGGCGCGCACGTGCTCATCACGGGCCGCGACGCCGCCGCTCTCGCGTCAGCAGCCGACGCCCTCGCGCCGCGCGGCCGGCGATCCGGCTCACGGATCGAGTGGTTCGCCGGCGACATCCGGCGCGAAGAAGCGGCGCGCGCCATGGTGGAGGCCGCCGTCGAGCGCTTCGGCGGCCTCGACATCCTCGTCAACAACGCCGCCGTCGGAATTCTCGTGGACGCGGCCACGATGACGGGCGACCAGTGGCGGGAGACGATCGAGACGAATCTGAGCGGCGTCTTCTACTGCACCCATGCCGCGATCCCGCACCTGCGCGCGCGCGGCGGCGGCTGGATCGTCAACATCAGCAGCCTGGCCAGCCGTAACCCGTTTGCCCGCGGCGCGGCGTACTCCGCCACCAAGGCCGGCTTGAACGCCTTCGGCGAGGCGCTGATGCAGGAACTCCGGTATGACGGCATCCGCGTGAGCACGGTGTGCCCGGGCTCGGTGCGGACCGGGTTTGCCGGTTCCGATGCCGGCGCGGCTGCCGACTGGAAACTCGCGCCGGAGGATGTGGCCCAGATCGTGGTCGATCTCATCGCCCATCCCGGCCGCAGCCTGCCCAGCCACGTGGACATCCGGCCGTCGATGCCGCCGACAAAGAAGTAGCCGAGGCAGTCGAGGCGGGTGCCCCCTTCTCGCCCGCCTTCGCCGTGGTCCGGCTCGCCGGATTCCTCCCACGGCTTCGGCGCGGCATGCCCTGCCCCTTGTCCCTCGCCCTTCCCTCTCGCCTCTCGCCTGTCGCCTTCCCCTGTCCCCTATCGCCTATGCCCTATTCCCTATCCCCCTGCCCCTTGTCCCTTGCCCCTACTTGGCCGGCCCGTCGGTACTGCCACTTCCCTTCCTTGAGCATCCGCACGACTTCGTCGATGGCCGCCTGCAGTTCGCGGTCGACGCCCTTCAGCTCATCGTCGGGCGTGTTCTCGGCCCACACGTCCGGGTCGACGCCGTAGTTCTCGAGGTTGATGCCGTAGTTGTTCGGCTTCGTCGGGTCGTAGGTCACCACCAGCGAGCCCGGCGTGCGGATGCTCCCGCCGTTGATCAGGCCGTAGCTCCCCGTCGCGATGACGGCCGCCGCCGTCGTATTGCCGACGATGCGGCCGAGGCCGAGCTGGCGGAACCCGAGCGGCGTCACCTCGCTGTCCGAGCCCGACCGGAAGTTGATCAGCATCACCTTCGGCCCGGCGATCGCCTGCCGCGGCCGCCGGCCCCAGGTCCGGGAGCCCCAGCGGTTGTTCCAGGTACTGGTACGGCCGGCGCTCCAGGATGTCGAGCAGTTCCTGGTCGATGTTGCCGCCGCCGTTGTACCGGATGTCGACGATGATGCCCTTCTTGTCCCAGAACTCGTTGATCTCGTTCTGGAAGCGGCGGAGCGGCCCTGCGCTCATCGAGCGGATGTGCACGTACGCGATCTGGCCCTTGGTGGCCTTCTCCACGAACTCGCGGTTCTTCTGGACCCACTCTTCGTACTTGATGTCGCCAAGCGAGGGCACGGTCCGGATGCGTACGTCGCGGGTCACCTTGGGATCGGCTGCGGATCCGATTTTCACGGTCACGTACTCGTTGAGCGGGTCGTTGAGCGTCCGCCAGACGTTCTCCGGCGGCCTGACGGCCCTGCCGTCGATGGCGAGGACCGTGTCGCCGACCTTCAGGCCGAGCCATTCCTTGTCGGCCGGGCCGTCGCGGTAGATGTGGGAGATCCGGTACGCGCCGCCGGCCGGCTCGAGCTCGAACCCGAGGTACCGCGTCGTGAACTGCGGAGGCATCTGGCGGCTCGGCGGCCCGCTCACGCCGACGTGCGACGCGTTCAGCTCGCCGATCATCTCGTTGGCGATGTCGTAGAGGTCCTGGTTCTCGCCGACGTACGTGAGCAGCGGCTCGTACCGCGCCTTCACGGCCGCCCAGTCGACGCCGTGCATCTTCTCGTCGTAGAAGCGGTACTTCATCACGCGCCAGCACTCGTCGAACATCTGCGCCCATTCGGCGCGCTTGTCAACCTGCACGGACAGCGCGAACTCGACGCGGGACTTCTTCTTCTCGCCGGCGAGTTCCATCTGGTACACCTCGCCGTCCTGGGCGTAGAAGACCTTCTTGCGGTCCCGCGTCGGCGTCAGGTTCGCGAACACGCCGTCGGCGACGCGCTTGCGGTCTTTGCCGTCGATGGTGACGGAGAACAGCCCGCGGCCCTTGTCGTCGGCGCTCGTGAAGTAGATCAGCTTGCCGTCGGCCGACAGGAAGAAGCTGCCGGCCGCCTCCTCGCCGCGCGTCACCTGCACGGCGCGGCGGCGGACGCCCTCGGGGTCCACCCGGAACACGGGTGCCGGCTGGTCCTTCGCCTCCTTCTTCTCCGCCTGCGCCTTCTTCAGCCGCTCCTTGACGAGCGGGTCGTCCGGATCCTCGGCGAGCTTCTCGACGGACACGACGAAGAGGTGGTTCACGCCGTCGGCGCGGTCGGAGACGAAGACGAGCTTCTTGCCGTCCGGCGTCAACACGCCGCGCGTCTCGGTGAACGGGCTCTCGGTGAGGTTGTGTTCGCGCTTCGCCGCGATCTCGAAGGCGTAGATGTCGCGGTTCTGCTGATCGTCGCTGCGCGCGTAGATCAGCCACTTGCCGTCGGGCGAGAACTGGCTCACCTGGTAGCCGCCGGCCTGGTTGTAGGCTACCTCGGTGACGAGGTTCGTGTCGGTGTCAATCGTGAACAGCCGGTTCGCCGCCGTCACGGCCAGCCGCTTCGAGTCGGGCGCCCACACGGCGTTGTCCTTGAACGACGCGTGGGTCGTCAGCTTGCGGCGCGAGCCGTCCTGCCGGTCGAACAACCAGAACTCCTGGTCCCTCGATTCGTCGGACACGTAGACGAGGTAGCGGTTGTCGGGCGAGATCACGGGGCGCTGGTCGCGCCGCGGCGAGGAGGTGACCTGCCGTTTCTCGCCGATCTCCGGGTCGGTCGGCACCAGGAAGATCTCGCCGTGGAACTCGACCGCCACGGCGTCGCCGTCGGGCGTCGGGTCGAAGCCGTCGGCCTTGTTCCTCGACGGCAGCATCTCGACGAGGTTCTCCTTCGAGTCGGCCTCGATGTCGATCACGATCTTCCGCGGCTTGCCGGCGGGCACCTCCAGCGTCCAGATCTCGAACTCGTTCTCGAAGGCGATCGTCCGGCCGTCGGGGCTCATCGACGCGAACTGGACGCCGTCCTTCCTGAACGACGTCACCGGCGCCGCCGCGCCGCCCGAGGGCGCGATCTTCCACACGTTGAAGAAGCCGTCGCGCTCGGAGACGAAGTACACCTGGCCGTCGGCGCCCCACATCGGGTTCACGTCCTGGACGTGCGTCTTCACCGCCTTCCGATCGAGGTCGGTGAGCCGGGTGAAGGCCTTCGTCTTCAGGTCCTGCACCCAGATGTCCTCGCTGCTGTTCCCGCGGTAGCCCTTGCGGGTGAAGCGGAAGGCGCCCCGGTTGAAGACCACGGCCGAACCGTCCTGCTTGATCATTCCGTCGCCGGCGCGGTCCATCGGCAGCGGCTCGGGCAACCCGCCCTCCCTCGGCACGATGTAGAGCGGGCTGCCCCACGCGCCGGGGCCGCGCCCGGTCGAGAACAGCACGTGCCGCCCGTCGGGCGTCCATCCCAGCACCGCATCGTTTCCGCTGAAGAACGTCAACTGGCGCGGCTCTCCTCCCGCCGACGGCATCACCCACACGTCGTCGTTGCCCATGCGGTTGCTGGTGAAGGCCACCCATTTGCCGTCGGGAGAAAGGCGGGGGAAGGTATTGCGGGCGAGGTTGGCCGTCAGGCGCAGCGGGTTCGCGCCGTCGGCGCCCGCGATCCAGATGTCGCCGTGGTAGCTGAAGACGATCTTGCCCTGGGACACATGGGGCGTCCGCGCGAACAGCACCGGGCGGGCCTGCGCGAGCGTGGCCGCCAGGCCACAGAATGTCATCGAGAGCACCAGAATCACGATGCCGTGCCGGCTCCGCTGTCTCATGTCTGACTCCTGCTGAATTCGGGGTTCGGGATTCGGGATTCGGGATTCGACCGTCTCGCCCCCCGCCTCCCGCCTCTCGCCTCTCGCCTGACTACTGTCTACTTCCCCACCATCCTGTCCCGCCGCGCCTTGAATTCGCTGCCGGGTTTCCACTGGGGCCACTCCGCTGCCGACGCCGCGCGCGCACCGATGGCGTAGTAGATCTGCAGGTCTTCGAGCGCGCCGCTCAGATCCCAGTCCGGGCGGATTTCGTCCGACGGCTTGTGGTAGTGCTGCGCGGTGTACGCGTCCTGCATCTTCTGACCCCAGCCCTCGGGCCGGCCGATGTAGTCGTCGCCGCCGCCGGCGTTGATCGCCGGCACGCCCTGCTTCGCGAACGGGAAGTGGTCCGATCGGAAGTACCCGCCGTTCTCGGGCTTCGGGTCGGCCCGCAGCACGCGCCCCTGCGCGGCCGCCGCCTCGGCCGCGTAGTCGTCGAGGCCCGATGCCCCCAGCCCGACCACGGTGAGGTCCTTCGTGCGCCCGTAGATGTTGAGGCCGTCCATGTTGACGACGGCGATTGTCCGGTTGAGCGGATAGATCGGGTGGCGGGCGTAGTAGTCGGAACCGAGGAGCCCCTGCTCCTCGGCGGTGACGGCCAGGAACAGGAGGGAGCGCTTCGGCGCCACCGGCAGCGCGGCAAAGGCCCGGGCGACTTCGATCATGCCGCCGACGCCCGTCGCGTTGTCGAGGGCGCCGTTGTAGATCGTGTCGCCGTTGATCTCCGGCCCGATGCCGTAGTGATCCCAGTGGGCCGTGTAGACGACGAATTCGTTCCTGAGCTCGGGATCGCTGCCGGGAAGGAGGCCGACGACGTTGCGCGAGTCCAGGGTGCGGATGCGGCTGTTCAGCGTCATCGAGGCCGTGACGCCCATCTGCACCGGGGTGAACGCGCGCGTGGCGGCGCGCTTCTTCTGCGCATCGAAGTCCTGGCCGGCCATGGCGAACAGCTGCTTCGCCTGGTCCAGCGTGATCCAGCCCTCGATGGCGGCCCGGCCCCGGTTCTTGTCGGCCGTCACGAGATCGAACTGCTCGGTGACCTTGCTCTGGACGACGGAGAAGGGGTACGCGGCCGGCCCGGTTTCGTGGACGATGAAGACGGCGGCCGCGTTCTTCTCGGCTCCCATCTCGTACTTGTAGGTCCAGCGGCCGTAGTACGTCATGGCGCGGCCGCCGAAGGCCTTCGGGTCGAGACGCGACGGGTCGGCCGGGTCTGGCAGCGGCGGATCGTTGACGAGCATGATGACGGTCTTGCCCGCCAGGTCGACGCCCTTGTAGTCGTCCCACTGGAACTCGGGCGCCTGGATGCCGTAGCCCACGAACACGACGTCGGAAGCCTCGATGCCGACGCGCGGCTCCACCCGCTTGGTCCACGCGACGACGTCCTCCTTGAACGCGAGCGTCCGGGTGACGCCGCCCTTCGCGAACACGAGAGACGTCGCCGGGTCGGCCGTGATCCCGACCATCGGCACGTTCTGGACGTAGGTGCCGTCCGTATGGCCGGGCTTGAGCCCGGCCCTGCGGAACTGGTCCGAGATGTACGCGACGGTGAGATCCTCGCCTTTCGTTCCCGGCGCGCGCCCTTCGTACTCGTCCGAGGCGAGCACCTTCACGTGCGCCATCACCGCGTCGGCGGTGAACGTCGGCCCGCCCGCAGCGGGTGTCGCGCTCTGCGCCGCGAGTCGCGGTGCGCTCCAGCCGAGCGCGAGCAGAAGGCCCACGTGTCCAGCAGCGCGAATCTCTCGAGTCATTCCCGGCTCCTGTCGATCGGCGTTGCCCGCCGCGTCCCGAACCCCGAACCCCGAGTCCCGAACCCCGGATCCCCAGCCCCTAGCCCCCAGCCCCCATCTCTTCGAACACTCCCGTCTTCCTGTTCTTCTGCACCCTGTCCCACGGGAAGTACCGCCCGTTCATGGCCACGTAGACGCCCGGCGGCAGCGCCTGGGCGAACGAGAGCGCGCTGCCGAGGTTGAACAGGCCGTCGGAGCTTCCGAACGCGTACGGCACCATCGCCCCGGTCAGCACCACCGTCTTGCCGGTCACACGCGACGCGACGACGCGCGCGGTCTCCACCATCGTGTCGGTGCCGTGGGTGATGACGATGCGCGATTCGGGGGCCTGGAGGCAGTTCTGCGCGATGAGCTCGCGGTCGGCGTCGCTCATGTCGAGGCTGTCGACGAGCATGACGGTGCGGATCGCCACGTCGACGCGCGACCGCCCCAGCCGGAGCATGTCGGGCACCTGCGACTCGGTGAAGTGGAGCCGGGCCCCAATCTCGTCGTACCGCTTGTCGAAGGTCCCGCCGGTGATGAGGATGCGCACCATGCCGCGGCATTGTAGCCCGGTTTCCGGCCGCGGCCGACCCGGCCGCGGCCTTGCAAACATCTATCACTTTATATAGATTTATAGATATGAATGAGGCCGCCTCGCTCTACCGCCTGCTGGGAGAGGAGGCCCGGCTCCGGCTCCTCAGGGTGCTGGGCCGCGGGCGCCTCAACGTCACCGAGCTCACCGCCGTCCTCGGCCTGGCCCAGTCCGGCGTGTCCCGGCACCTGGGCCTGCTGAAGGACGCGGGCCTCGTGGCCGAGGAGCCGGCCGGCGGCTTCACCTACTACCGGCTCGACCCCGGAGGCGCGCACGGCCGGCTGGCCGGCCTCTGGGCCCACCTGCAGGCGCAGTTCGACGAGGCCGGCGCCTCCCCGGCCGCCCGGGCCGACGAGGCCCGGCTCCAGGAGGTGCTGCGGCAGCGCCGCGAGCACTTCGAGACGCACGGCACCGACGCCGGCCAGCTCGTGCCCGGCCGCAGCTGGGCGGCCTGGGCGCGCGCCCTGGGCCATCTCCTCCCCGCGCTCGACGTCGCCGACATCGGCTGCGGCGACGGCCACCTCACGATCGAAGCCGCGAGGTGGGCGCGCCGGGTCTACGCGATCGACCGCTCGGCGGCCGTCCTCCAGCGGGCCCGCGCCCTCGCCCGCAAGCACGGCGCCGCCAACATCGTCTGGAAACGCGGCGAGATCGAGCGCGTGCCGCTGCCGGACGCCTCCGTCGACGTGGCGCTGCTCTCCCAGGCGCTGCATCATGCGACGGCCCCCGCCGTCGCGCTCGCCGAGGCCGTGCGGGTGCTCCGGCCGGGTGGGCGCGCGCTGCTGCTCGACCTGCGGCCGCACGATCAGTCCTGGGTGAAGGACCGCCTCGGCGACCACTGGCTCGGGTTCTCGGACGACGCGCTCGCCTCGATGCTGCGCAGGGCGGGGCTGCGGGACGTCCGGCTGCAACTCGGGGCGCGCAAGGCCGGCGGCCCGTTCACCGTCACGATTGCGAGCGGCGTGAAGGGCGGCGCACGGACGAGCGCCGCCCCGAGGCGCCGGGAAGCATAGGGGGCCATGATGGCCGCATCACGCACGACCGACGCCCTGGACGCCATCCTGCGGGCCCGCATCCTCGTCCTCGACGGGGCGATGGGGACGATGGTGCAGCGGCACGGCCTGACCGAGACCGACTTCCGCGGCCAGCGGTTCGCCGCCCATCCGCACGACCTGAAGGGCGACAACGACCTGCTCGTGCTGACGAGGCCCGACGTCATCAGCGGCATTCACCAGGCGTACCTCGAGGCCGGGGCCGACGTCATCGAAACGAGCACCTTCAACGGCACCGCGATCGCCCAGGCCGACTACGGCCTCGAGGCCGCGGTCTACGAACTCAACGTGACGGCGGCGCGCCTGGCCTGCGAGGCGGCGCGGGATTGGACGGCGCGGACGCCGGACCGCCCGCGGCTCGTGGCGGGCGCCATCGGCCCGACCAACCGGACGCTCTCGATGTCCCGGGACGTGAACAACCCGGCGTTCCGGGACGTCACCTTCCAGCAGGTGAAGGGCGCGTACGCCGAGCAGGCGCGCGGGCTGCTCGACGGCGGCTGCGATCTGCTGCTGGTCGAGACGATCTTCGACACGCTCAACGCGAAGGCCGCACTCGTCGCCATCGCGGAAGTCTTCGAGGCGCGCGGCTCGCGGGTGCCGCTGATGATCTCGGTGACGATCGCCGACCGCAGCGGCCGCACGCTCTCCGGACAGACCGTCGAGGCGTTCTGGGTGTCCATCGCCCACGCGCGCCCGTACTCGGTCGGGATCAACTGCGCCCTGGGCGCGCGCGAAATGCGCCCGTTCCTCGCCGACCTCGCTCGCGTCGCCGACACGCGCGTGAGCTGCTACCCCAACGCCGGCCTTCCGAATGCCTTCGGGCAGTACCGACGAAACCCCGGCCGAAACGGCCGCGCTGGTGAAGGAATTCGCCGAGTCGGGCCTGGTGGACATCGTGGGCGGCTGCTGCGGCACCACCCCGGACCACATCCGGGCCATCGCGGACGCGGTGGCGGGCATCCGGCCTCGCAGCGCGCGACCGGCGACACAGCCCGCCGCGGCCGCGGGCGGATGCTCGCGCTACTCCGGCCTGGAGGTGTTCACGATCCGGCCGGACAGCAATTTCACGATGATCGGCGAGCGGACCAACGTATCGGGATCGGCGCGGTTCCGCCGGTTCATCCGCGACGGCCAGTTCGCCGAGGCCGCCGCCGTCGCGCTCGACCAGGTGCGCGGCGGCGCGAACATCATCGACGTGAACATGGACGAGGGCCTGCTCGACGCCGAGCACGCCATGCGCGAGTTCCTGCACCTCATCGCAACCGAGCCGGAGATCGCCCGCGTGCCGGTGATGATCGACAGCTCGAAGTGGCCGGTCATCGAGGCGGGGCTCCAGGCCATCCAGGGCAAGGGCATCGTCAATTCGATCAGCCTGAAGGAGGGCGAGGCCGACTTCCTGCAGAAGGGCCGGCTCATCCACCGCTACGGCGCCGCGGTGGTGGTGATGGCGTTCGACGAGGCCGGCCAGGCCGACACGGTCGAGCGCAAGGTGCGGACCCTCCAGCGGGCGTACGGGCTGCTCACGCGCGAGGCCGGCTTCGACCCCTCCGACATCGTGCTCGACCCCAACGTGCTGGCCATCGGCACCGGGCTCGAGGAGCACGCGACGTACGCCGTGAATTTCATCGAGGCCACGCGCATCCTCAAGGCGACGTGCCCGGGCGCGCGCGTGAGCGGCGGCATCTCGAACCTGTCATTCGCGTTCCGCGGCAACGACGCCGTCCGCGAGGCCATCCACTCGGCGTTCCTGTATCACGCCATCCAGGCGGGCCTCGACATGGGCATCGTCAATGCCGGGCAGCTGGTGGTGTACGAGGACATCGAGCCGGGCCTGCGGGAGCGGGTCGAAGACCTGATCTTCAACCGCCGGCCCGACGCCACCGAGCGCCTCGTGCAGTTCGCGGCGTCGGTGGAGGGCGCGGTGGAGCATCGCGGCGCCGACCTCGCGTGGCGGCAGGGGCCGGTGGCGGCCCGCCTGGCGCATGCCCTGGTGCACGGCATCGTGGACTTCATCGAGCAGGACACCGAGGAGGCCCGCGCCGCGCTGGGCCAGCCGCTGAAGGTCATCGAAGGCCCGCTCATGGACGGCATGAAGACCGTCGGGGACCTCTTCGGCGCCGGCAAGATGTTCCTGCCGCAGGTGGTGAAGAGCGCGCGGGCGATGAAGCGGGCGGTGGCGTACCTCGAGCCGTTCATGGAAGAGGAGAAGCGGCTCGCGGGCAGCGCGGCCCGGGAGCGCGGCACGATCGTCCTTGCCACGGTGAAGGGCGATGTGCACGACATCGGGAAGAACATCGTCGGCGTCGTGCTCGCCTGCAACAACTACCGCGTCGTCGACCTGGGCGTGATGGTGCCGGCGGGCCGGATCCTGGCGGCGGCCGTCGAGGAAGGCGCGTCGATTGTAGGGCTGTCGGGGCTGATCACCCCGTCGCTCGACGAGATGGTGCAGGTCGCCGCGGAGATGCAGCGGCGGCAGTTCACGGTGCCGCTGCTCATCGGCGGCGCCACGACGAGCCGCCAGCACACGGCGGTGAAGATCGCCCCCGAGTACCGGGGGCCCCGTGGTGTACGTGCCGGACGCCTCGAGGGTCATCGACGTCGTGTCGAGCCTGCTGAGCGAGACGAAGCGGCCCGTGTTCGAGGCGGAGAACCGGTCGGCCCAGGGAGCGCTCCGCGACCGGCATCATGCGCGCGGCGCACGGCCCCTGCGCCCGTACGCGGAGGCGGTGGCCCACCGGCTGCGCGTCGACTGGGCGCGCGAGGAGATCCCGGCGCCGGCGTTCACGGGCCGCCGCGTGGCAGCGGACGTGTCGCTCGGGAAGCTGGCGGAGTACATCGACTGGACGTTCTTCTTCTCTGCGTGGGGCCTGAAGGGGCGCTTCCCGGCCATCCTCGAGCACGCCGAGTACGGGCCCGCCGCGCGCGAACTGTACGACCACGCCAGGCGCCTGCTTCACACGCTGGTCGAAGAAGGATCACTGCGAGCCCGGGGCGTGTACGGGTTCTGGCCGGCCGGCTGCGACGGCGACGACGTCGTGCTCTTCGGCGACCGCCTGCGGCGGACCGAACTCCTCCGGTTCCCCATGCTTCGCCAGCAGGAAGTCGTGGAAGCAGGCCGGCCGCAGCTGTCGCTGGCCGACTTCGTGGCCCCGGCTGACGGCCCCGTCACGGACTATGTCGGGGCCTTCGCCGTCACGGCCGGCCTGGGCGCCGACGAACTGGCGGCCCGGTATGCGCGCGCGCACGACGACTACAACGCCATCATGGTGAAGGCGCTGGCCGACCGCCTGGCGGAGGCGTTTGCCGAGTTCCTGCATGCCCGCGCCCGGCGCGAGTGGGGGTACGGCGCCGGCGAGCAACTGAGCTGCGGCGACATGATCGAGGAGCGGTACCGCGGCATCAGGCCGGCGTTCGGCTACCCGGCCTGCCCGGACCACACGGAGAAGGGGCGCCTGTTCGACCTGCTGGAGGCGCCCGCGATTGGCATGACGCTCACCGAGTCGTTTGCCATGTGGCCCGCGGCGAGCGTGAGCGGGCTCTACTTCGCGAGCCCCCACGCGAAGTACTTCAACGTCGGGCGCCTCGGACGCGATCAGATCGAGGCGTACGCGGCGCGCAAGGGGATGGCCGTCGCGGAGGTCGAGCGCTGGCTCGCGCCGAACCTGGGGTACGACGCAAGCGGCGGTCGTTGACGCGCCGCCCGGCCACCGGAAGCGGAACGGACTCGAAACGCTACCGGGCGCTGTAGCGCACCTTGCCGCCGACAATCGTGTGGAGCACCTTCGCGGTCCTGATCTCCTCGTCCGGGACCGTGAGGATGTCCTTCGACAGCACGGTCACGTCGGCCAGTTTCCCGGGCGCCAGCGAGCCCTTGAGGTCCTCCTCGAAAGCGGCGTACGCGCCGTTGGCGGTATAGGACTTCAGCGCCTCCATCCGCGACATCTTCTGATCGCCGAAGAACACCGAGCCGTCCTTCAGGCGCCGGGTCACCGTGGCGTAGAAGCTCTCGACGGGATCGACGTCCTCGACGGGGGCGTCCGTGCCGTTCGAGATCACGGCGCCGGTCTTCATCAGCTTCTGCCAGACGTACGCGCCCTCTTCCGCGCGCTTCGGCCCGAGGCGCGCCAGCACGTAAGGCGCGTCGGACGTGCAGTGCACGCCCTGCATGGCGGGGATCACCCCGAGCGCGGCGAACCTCGGAATGTCGCCGGGGCTCAGGTGCTGCGCGTGCTCGTCGCGCCACCGCAGCGACTTCGTGTCGGGCACGCCCTTGAACGCGGCCTCGTAGAGGTCCAGCAGCTCGCGGTTCGCGCGGTCGCCGATGGCGTGGATGGCCAGCTGGTAGCTTGTGCTGCGAGCGCAAGCCGGGCGGTCTCCCGGGCCGATTCGATCGGCGTGGTGTTCAGTCCCGTACTGGTCGGCAGGTCGGCGTACGGCTCGAGCAGCCACGCCCCGCGGGGACCGAGGGCACCGTCGATGGAGACTTTGATGGTGCGCAGGGTGACGTGGTTGTTCGCGAACCCGACGGTCCGGTACTTGGCCAGGTTCGCCGCCAGGCTGGCGTTGCCTTCGCGCACCATGACGTAGAGCCGCACGCCCGAGCTTGCCCTCCTGCGCGACCTGCTTGTAGAGGTCGACCGTCCGGAACGACACGCCGGCGTCGTGGAACGAGGTGATGCCCTTCCTGAGGCACTCATCGACCGCGAGCTGGATCACCTTGCGCGCCTCGGCCTCGATCTCAGCCGGCGTCATCTTCTCCCGCGCGGTCCGCTCGGCGCGGCCGAGCAGGCCAGACGCCGTCTCGCGGAAGAGGCCCGATCGGATCGCCGCTCCGCATCTTTCAGGATCTCGCCGCCCGGCGGGTTCGGCGTGGCCTTCGTGACGCCCGCCAGGGCCATGGCTTTTGCGTTGGCGAACGTCGCGTGGCCGCTCGCGTGGGTCAGCACCACCGGGTTGTCGGGCGACACGCGGTCGAGCGACGCGTGCGTCGGGAACCCCTCGACGTTGGGCTCGGGCCGCTTCGTCCACTTCTCCTGGTGCCAGCCGCGCCCGACGATCCACTCCCCGGGCTTCGCCTTCTTCACGGCCTCGGCGACCATGGCGACAATCTGGTCCCAGCTCGCCGCCGGCATCAGCTCGAGCCCCAGCTTCGCCTGGCCGATGCCCTGGAAGTGGCCGTGGCTCTCGATGATGCCCGGGATGGCCAGCGCGCCCTTCAGGTCGACGACCTGCGTCGCCGGCCCGATGTACGCCTTGATCTCCGCCTCCGTCCCGACAGCGGCGATTGTCTCGCCCCGGATCGCCAGCGCACGGGCTTCGGGCTGCCCTCGTCGACCGTGACGATACGGCCGTTGTGGATGACGAGCGTGGCCGGCTCCACGCGGGGCGGCGCCTGGGCCCCGAGCCAGTCGGCTGCCGGAAGCACCCCGGCGAGCGCCACGAGCACGACGAGTCGCAACGAACCGCGAAGACTGATGCGCACAGCACGCCTCCTGGACTGGCAGGGACCTCGCGCGTCCGCGGAGCGGGAAGACCTCCCGGACGGCACAAGCCGCATGTTACCATTCCAGGATGCACTGTTCCGGAGGTAGACCCATGTCTCGTGTCGTATCCCTGATGATCGCCGCCTGCGCCATCCTGGGGCTCGCCAGCGGGCCTGCCCTCGCCCAGCCGGCCCCGAAGCCAGAGGACCTCAAGTCGTCGGTTCCCGCCCTCGATGCGATGCACGAGGTGATCATGCCCCTGTGGCACGACGCCTGGCCAAATAAGGACGTGAAGGCGATGGCGGCGATGCTGCCGGACATCGAGAAGCACTTCGCGGCCGTCAACAAGGCCGAACTCCCGCTCATCCTCCGCGACAAAATGGCGGCCTGGGTGACCGGCGTCGATGAGCTCAAGCAGACCGTGGCCGCGTACAAGGCCGCCGTCACGGCCGGCGACAACGAGGCGCTGCTTGAAGGCGGCCGAGAAGTCTCCACGCGAAGTACGAGGCGCTGGTCAAGGTCGTCCGCCCGATCCTGAAGGAGATGGAGGACTTCCACGCCTCCCTCTACGTGCTCTATCACTACCAGATGAGCCCCTTCCAGCTCGCGAAGGCCGCGGATTCGATCCGGGCGCTGCAGGTGAAGATGGACGCGCTCAACAAGGCCACGCTGCCGGACCGGCTGAAGGCCAGGACGGAAGCGTTCCACGCGCAGCGCGCGAGGCTCAGCAAGTCGATCGACGAGGTCGTTGCCCTGCTCGACAGCAAGGACGAAGCGAAGATTAAGGCCGCGATCGAGCTCATGCACGCGCAGTACGAGAACCTGGAGAAGGTGTTCTAGGCGCCGCAGACGGGGACACCTTCCAGTTCAGGTCCGGAAGCCGGACATGAAAGGTGTCCCGTTCTGCAACACGCCGCACGCTCTCCTGTCGCAATATCTGCCACGGCCTTCCGACCGGCTCCGCGCGCGGCGGGAGTCCCGGAGCGTGCAAGGCCGGGCAGTCCGGCGCCACGTCGTTGACTCAGAGGCAGTTGCCTGCCACGGCGTTGACGTTCGCCCCGACTCCCATTCCTGGCCTCGCGCGAATCTGCACGGCGCGGCACGCGGCATCGGTCTTGCTCCGCCGATGACCGTAAGCGGCGCCGCACCCTGGCGCCCGGGTTCCCGGCCGGCTTCGGCCCCGAGGTGGATATGTCCAGCGCTGTCGCCTATTCGGATGCCCCGGTACTTGCCGTGAAGAGCCTGGCCTGCGCGGTCATCAAGCAGGCCCTCTCCGATGCCCTCGACCCGACGACGCCGCCAGACGTGCGTCGCGATGCCGAGCAGTTTCTCGCCGGCGACGAGTGGTTCCGCCGGTGGTGCATGGCAGCCGGCATGCCGCAGACGCGCCTGATCAGCCGGCGCCATGTAGTCTGAGGCCGGCCGCGTCGCGGCAGGCGGCGCCGGCGCGGCGCCGCGAGCCCTCGCGCCGCCGTCCCGCGCGGGCTCCGCCCGGCAGTCCCGACCAGCCATTCGCCCTCCCGGCGCCTTATCAGCTACACTCGCCGCCGATGCCTGCGCTGCGGACCATCCGGACCGTCTGCCCTCGCAACTGCTATTGCACATGCGGCATGCTCGTCACCCTCGACGAGGGCAACCGTATCGTCTCGATCGAAGGCGACCCCGAGAACCCGGCGACGGGAGGCCACGTCTGCCTGAAGGGCCTGTCGTACGCCCGCCGCGTGACCTGCCCCGACCGCCTGCTGAGGCCGCTCCGGCAGAAGACGCCGGGCGCGGGTTTCGAGCCGGTCAGCTGGGAGGACGCCCTCGGTGAGATCGCCGAGAGGCTCGAAGGCCTGCGGGATGCGCACGGACCGGCGGCCGCGCTGTACTACGAGGGGTCCGGATCGCATGGCGCCCTCGGCGGGCTCGCGATGGCGTTCTGGCGGCAGTTCGGCGGCTGCACCACAACGTTCGGCGACCTGTGCTGGCCAGCCGGCCTCGAGGCGACACGCCTGACGTATGGCGCAAACCTCCACAATCATCCGACGCAGACCGTCCAGAGCCGTCTCATCCTGCTGTGGGGCCACAATCCCGCGGAAACCAACGTCCACCAGTGGCGGCTGATCCTCGACGCCCAGGCGCAGGGCGCCCGCGTCATCGTCATCGATCCCCGGCAGACCGACTCGACGGATGCGGCCGACCTCCATCTCCAGCCCAGGCCCGGCACCGACGCCGCGCTGGCGCTCGGCCTCGCGCGAGTGATCGTGGACGCCGGCCTGCACGACGCGCAGTTCGTCGAGGCGCACGCGCACGGGTTCGAGCGAGTACCGGCGACGCCTGGCCGAGTTCCCGCTCGGGAGGGTCGCCTCGATCACGGGGCTCGATCCGGAAGAGATCCGTGCGCTGGCGCTGGAGTATGCCGGCACGAAGCCCGCGCTGCTCATCGCGGGCTTCGGTCTTCAACGGCATTCCCGCGCGGGCCAGACGATGAGGGCCGTGGCGCTGCTGCCGGCGCTGACCGGGAACGTGGGGATCGCGGGCGGCGGGTGGCAGTACGCCAATCTCGCCAGCCATTGCCTGCGCCCGCTCGCGCTGCCGCCAGAGCCGGCCGCCTCGCGCGCGATCCCGGTGTCGCAGGTGGCCCGGCACCTCGAGACGCTCGACGCGCCGCCGATTCGGGCCGCGTGGATCGAGCGCGGGAACCCCGCGGCGCAGAACCCGGCGGCGCATCGCCTTCGCGCCGCGCTCGCTCGCCTCGATCTGGTGGTCGTGGTCGATCAGTTCATGACGCCGACCGCCGAACTGGCGCACTTCGTGCTGCCGGCGAAGACGCTGTTCGAAGAGGAAGACCTCGTCACCGCGTACTGGCATCCGTACCTGCAGTGGCGCGCCAGGGTTCTCCCGCCGCCCGGCGAGGTGCGGCCCGAGTCCGAGATCTGGCGGGCCCTGTGCGAGCGCTTCGGCTACGACACCGGCTGGTTTCCCGCAGATCGCGAGGCCTTTCTGCGGGCGTTGCTGCCCGACGCGTGCGGACTCACCCTGGATGACCTGAAGGAGCGCCCGCTCGACCTGTCGGGGAACGGCGACGTGGCGTTCGCCGATCGGCTCTTTCCGACGCCGTCCGGCAAGGTGGAATTCGCCTCCGGCGAGGCCTCGGCGACGTGGGGCGTCGACCCGGTGCCGGACTGCGCGCCGCTCGGCGAGGGCGCCGAGTCGCCGGCGCGCCGCCGGTTCCCGCTGCAATTGCTGTCGTGCAAGACGCGCGACCGCATTCACTCGCAGTTCGGCAACCTCGACTGGGTGCGCGGCGTCGAGCGGCCGCACGTCCTCGACATCCATCCCGACGACGCGCGGGCGCGCGGCATCGAGGAGGGGTCGCGAGCGGCCGTGTGGAACGAGCGGGGCCGGATCGAGTTGCCGGTGCGCATCACGCCGGGAATCCGTCCGGGGGTGGTGCACGTGCTGGAAGGCTGGTGCCACGAAGGCGACGCCGACGTGAACGCGCTGACGGCCGAGGGCCTCACCGACATGAACCACGGCGCCACCTTCTATGAATGCCTCGTGGAGGTGGCGCGGGCATGAGCGGCGCCGGGTTCGTCCTCGACCTTCACCGGTGCGTCGGATGCGGCGCGTGCGTGCTGGCCTGCCGGATCGAGAACGGCCGCGTCGAGACGGCGGCATGGCGGCGGGTGCTCCCTCTCAATCTCCGGCGGCACCAGGGAGGCCCCACCTACTTCCTGTCGGTCGCCTGCCATCACTGCGAGGACCCCGCGTGCCTCGAAGGGGTGCCCGTCGGGCGCCTACGAGAAACGTCCGGATGGCGTCGTCGTGCACCACGAGGAACTGTGCCTCGGGTGCCGGTACTGCGAGATGACCTGCCCGTTCGCCACGCCCACCTACGACGAGGCGAAGGGCGTGATGTCGAAGTGCCACCTGTGCGCGCACCGCCTGGACGCGGGCCGCCTGCCGGCCTGCGTGGCGGCCTGCCCCACCGAGGCGCTTCAGTACGCGGCTTCGCCAGAGGCGCAGGCCGGCAGCGCGACGGCGTTCGTGCCGGGGTTCGTCGACCCGGCCGGCTGCCGGCCTGTCCTCAGGTTCCTGGCGCCGGCAGGCGCGCGCCGAGCCGAGTTGTTCCGGTCGCTCGAGGAGGCGCTGAAGCGATGAGCGATCCTGCCGCCCACGGGCCGCTTGTCGCCTTCACCACCCTCGCGACTGCGGGCGCGGGCCTGGTGGCGGCGTCCGCGTGCTTCGAAGTGGTCCAGGGCCTCCGCTCGCCCCACGCCCTGGCCGCGGGCGCGTTGCTGCTCGCCGCCGGGCTGGCGGTGTCGCTTCGCCATCTCGGGCAGAAACGCCGGGCCGGCCTCGCGGTGCGCGGCGCCGGACGAAGCGCCCTCAGCAACGAGGCCCTGCTCGCCGGACTGGCGCTGGCCGCGGCGGCGCTGGCGGCGGGCCTGGACCTCAATGGGGCGCATGCGCAAGCGGTGACCGCGCTGGCGGGCGCCATCAACGCGGCATTCCTCGTGTCGGTCGGCTTCGTGTACCACATCCGTGGCCAGCGGACGTGGCGCGGGTTCTCGGCCGCCACGCCGCTCACCGCCGGCCTCGCGTTCGGGGCGATCGCGGTGCAGTCGACGGCCGGGGCCGGCGGGGTCTTCGTCGGCACGCTGCTGTTTGTCGCGATCGACGCGCTCCTGTTCACCCGGCGTTGGCGGGACGTTGCGGGCATTGCATTCACGGAGGCGACGCTGGCGAATCCGTGGACGATTCGCCGCAGCCAACTGCTGGCGGCGCGGTTCTTCCTGCTCGACGTCATTCCGTTCCTGCTGCTGGCCGCGTGGCCCGCGCCTCTCGCGACGCTCGTGGCCGCCGCAGGCCTTGTCGTGGACCGGTTCAGTTTCTACGCCCTGGCGCTTCAACAGACGACCGAGCACGAGATCGCCGACGTCGAGGCGCAGATCGCCGCTATTGACCGCACGTCGCAGAACTGAGGCCTGCGCCGGGGGCTTTGGATTCGGCCCCGGATCTGGCTACGATCGCAGTCTGGAGGGGATTCTCATGGTGGTGACGCGCGTCCTGGCCGGTCTATCCGTCCTTGCCACCCTTGCCACTGCGCAGACGATGTCTGCCAGCGGCGCGGGCCCACAGGCCGGAACTGCGCCGGCGGTCCTGAAGCTGGCCACGACAACCAGCACGGTGGACACGGGGCTCTTCAAGGCCATCCTTCCGGCCTTCGAGTCGCAGTGCGGCTGCCGCGTGGACGTCGTGGCGGTCGGCACGGGGCAGGCCCTCGAACTCGGGCGGCGCGGCGACGCCGACGTGCTCCTCGTCCACGCGCCGGAGCAGGAGGCGGCCTTCATGAAGGAAGGCCACGCTGTCAGGCGCGACGACGTGATGTACAACGACTTCGTCATCGTCGGCCCAGCCGCGGATCCGGCGGGGGCGGCGAAGGCCTCGACGGCGAGGGACGCGTTCCGGCGCATCCAATCCGCCGCCGCCGACTTTGCGAGCCGTGGCGACAAGTCGGGCACGCATACCAAGGAACTGGCACTCTGGAAATTGGCAGGTTTCACGCCCGCTGCGGGCCTGGGATGGTACCTGTCGGTCGGTCAGGGCATGGGCGAGACGCTCGCCTTCGCGAACGAGCGGAAGGCGTACGCGCTGACCGACCGCGCGACATGGACCTCGATGCGTGCGCGCCTGCCCGGCCTGCGCCAGTTGTTCGGCGGCGCGTCGGCGGAGGCGAACCCCGACCGCGATCTCCGCAACCAGTACGCCGTCATCGTCATCGACAAGTCGCGGCATGCCGGCGTCAACACCGCGCTGGCGATCCGGTTTGCCGACTGGCTGCTCTCGAAGCCGACCCAGCAGCGGATCGGCGCCTTCGGCCGCGATGCCGCCGGCCACTCGCTCTTCTACCCGGACTCGGACGAGTTCAAGGCGACAGACCAGGTGCGCGTGGTCATCGGCGGCAGGTCGCGCACGTTCACCCTCGCCGAATTGCGGAGCACCGGCCGGGCCACGCTCGCCGGAGTCGAGGTACATCGGCGTGAAGAAGGGCGCGCTCGGGAAGTACACGTGGACGGGCGCATCGCTGAAAGACCTCCTGGTTTCCGTCGACCCCGACTTCGCGTCGCCGTCGCGATCGGGCTCGACCATCGAGGTCGTCAGCAGCGACGGCTGGATGGCCACGCTGACGTGGCAGGAGATGTTCGGGCAGATCGGCCGCGGCGAAGGGCTGTACCTGGCGAAGGGATGCAATGAATGCCACGGCCTTCGCGCCGAAGGCACCAGTCCTGCAGGCAAGCGGCCGGCGCCGAAACTCCTGGGTGAGGCATTCCCGGTCGCCGAGACCACGGCGATGATCCGGACCGGCACCGGCCCGCATGCCGGGATCACCGCCTATACGGCAGCCCGACTGTCCGATGCCGAACTGGCCACGATTCTTGGCTGGCTCGCGAAGCCCGCGCGCACCGGGCGCGCGGAGCCGTTCGTCGTGCCCGCGGCGCGTCAGGCGGTGGTGCTGGCCTACGAACGTGACGGCAAGCCGATGACCGGCCGCGAGGGACTCATTCAGCTGGTGGTGGGCGCCGACGAGTTCGCCTCGCGCTACTCGCACTGGGTGTCGGAGGTCCGCGTCCGGTAGCGCGGCGTTCCCACGAGAGGCCTGCCATCGACAGCATCCTGCGCGCGCTCGCCAACCCCGCCCTGCTGGCGGTCGTGTCCCTGACCTTCCAGGTGACGGGACTCGCGCTGCTCATCGCGACGGTGCTCGGCGTCCCCATCGGCGCAGTGGTCGGCCTCACGCGCTTCCCCGGCCGCGGCCTCGTCACACTCCTGCTCTACACGGGCATGGGCCTGCCGCCGGTCGTCGTCGGCCTCGTCGTCTACATGCTGCTCTCGCGCAGCGGGCCGTTCGGCTCGATGGACTGGCTCTTCACGCCGTCCGCCATGGTCGTGGCGCAGACGATCATCGCGTTTCCGCTCGTGGCCGCGTTGACGATGAGCGCGGTCGCAGGCGTGGACCCCGATCTCCGGCTCCAGGTGCGCGCGCTGGGGGCCACCCGATGGCAGACCGGGTGGACCGTGTTGCGCGAGGCGCGGATTGGACTGACGGCGGCGATCGTCGCGGCCTTCGGCGGGATTATCTCCGAGGTCGGCGCCGTGATGCTCGTCGGCGGCAACATCGAGGGGCAGACGCGCGTGCTCACGACAGCCATCGTGCTGTCGACGCGCCAGGGCGACTTCGCCCTCGCGATGGCTCTGGGCATCGTGCTGCTGCTGCTCGCGCTCGGGGCGAACGCGCTGCTGCTGCAGCTTCAGGGGCGGGCCAAATGAGCGCCGTCCAACCGCCCGCCTTCGAACTGGCCGGCATCCGCCATCGCTACGGCGCGAGGACCGTGCTGAGCATCCCGCACCTCGCGATTCCGCGCGGCGAGACGCTCGGCATCGTCGGGCCGAGCGGCGCCGGCAAGAGCACGCTGCTCCGGCTGCTGCAGGGGCTCGAACGGCCGACGGAGGGCACCATCCACGTTGAAGGGGCACCCATGGCGCATCCGGTCCCGCTCGCGCTGGCGCGGCGCATCACGACGGTGTTCCAGCGGCCGCTGATGCTCGACCGCAGCGTCCGCGACAACGTGCTGTTCGGACGGCGTGTGCGCGGGCGCAAGGACCGCGCGCCGGCCGATCCGCTGCTCGAACGCCTCGGCCTGTCCCATCTCGCCGGCGCGCAGGCGCGGCATCTCTCCGGCGGCGAGATTCAGCGCGTTGCACTCGCGCGCGCGATGGCGATCGAGCCGGACCTGCTGCTGCTCGACGAGCCGGCGGCCAATCTCGACCCCGCCAACGTCGCGCGCGTCGAAGCGTTCATTCGCGACGCGCAGTCACGCGGCACCACCATCGTCCTCGTGACGCACAATACGCACGAGGCCCGGCGTTTGGCGCACCGGACGCTGCTGCTGATCGAAGGGGCCATCGTGGAGTCGGGTCCGACCTCGGCGTTCTTCGAGTCTCCCGCTGACGCTCGCACCCGCGCGTTCCTGGCGGGCGAACTGGTCTACTGACGCCTGAACGCCCGCGGTCCCGGGGCCACGAACACGTCGCTCAGGCGGACCCTCAGTCTCGGAAAGAGCGGCGACTGCAAAACGTCTTCCTTCGCCAGCGCGAGCACCGACACATCCGTGAGCCCGCCGTCCACATCCAGCCGGCGCAGTACGGTCATCGACTCGGCAGCGGGGTCCACCAGCCGGTACTCCTGGACACCCTCTCGGTCGTAGACGGCCCGCTTGCGCCCCAGATCACGTCGGCGCGTGCCCGGAGACAGGATCTCGACCACGAGGTCCGGCGCGGCCGTCGCGTGCTTCTCGTTGACGATACGCGCGAAGCGATCGGCGGTGAAGTACACGAGGTCGGGCACGAGGACCGTGCAGGCCGAGAGCTTCACGTCGAACGGCGCGAAGAGGACTTCGCCGTTCCGGTGGCGTTCGGCATGGGTGTTGAGGATCACGAACAGCCGCTTGAGGATCGTCTGGTGCGCCGTGTTGGGTGATGGCGTCACGAAGTGCTCCCCGTCGATGAGCTCGTGCCGCAACTGGTCGTCGGGCAACGCGACCAGGTCGCCGTAGGTCCATGCGCGATGCGCCGGCTGGGCCGAACTCATGCCGTGCTTCCTGGAAGCCATCACGCGGCGATTCTACCATCGTCAACGGCGCCCCCGGGCGGCTCTGGAATGCGAAGAGCGCGCCTGGGCCGGCATGAACCGAGGGCAGGGCGATCCATGTGCAGATGCGGGGGTTGCGCGATGCGGCGCCAGTCCGTGGCGAACGACGCTGGCAGTTTCTGCCACGTCCGCAGCAGAGCGGATGCGCAGAATCTGCGACGCTGCTCAACCCGGAACCGTGGCTCTTCTCCGGAACGACGGCGGGAGATGGCCTGGTCCCGATGAACGGTCTTACGCGCGGCGGAGGTGCTGCTCGAGGAACGCGTCGATCTCCGCCGGTGACTGGTAGGCCAGCACGTGCGCCCGCGGATCCGACATGCCGCTGACCAGGCGGGACACGGTGCCGCGTCGGGAAGCGTCGTAGAGCACCAGCACCCGTTGGCCGGTGTTTGAGGCCCGGCCCAGCGTGTATCCGACTTCGAAGCCGACGCCGTAGCTCGACCCTGACGCCTCGGCGACGATGGCGTCGGCCGCTTCGACCCAGCCGAGGTCTCTCAGGAACACGTCCCGGTCTCCCAGCCGGTCCTCGGCGGTGTCGACGTCGTCGGCCAGCAGATGGCTGGTCAGGACCTCGTGGCCGAGGCGCACGAGACAGTCGTGGATGTGGCGCGCGGTGCTGATGGTGCCGCGGTCGCCGCGAACGGTACAGGCCAGGTAGATGCGCATCACAGACTCTCGGAGCTCGGGACGTCGTCACCCCTGCGAAAGCGGGGGTCGGGACTGGGGACTGGGGGCTCGGGGCTCGGGGTTCGGGATTCGGGATTCGGGAAGAGCACCGACAGCACCGAAGACAACGGCACGAGACGATCTGACTTCTGTCACGCTGCAATCTGGCGACGCCGCGCCGAAGCGATTGAACCAGATCGGGCGGATGCCAGCGGCACGGGCACCGGCAATGTCGGTGTCCCACGCGTCCCCGATCATCACGGTCTCCCCGGCCTCACAGCCGAGTTGATCCAGCGCCAGGCGGAAGATGCGCGCGTCGGGCTTTGTCGCGCCCGCTTCTTCGGAAATGACCACCACGTCGAGCAGGGGGCCAAACCCGCACGCGGCGATCTTCTGGCGCTGCTCGGCGGCCACGTTGTTGGTCACGACACCCGTCGACACGCGACCGTGCAGGTTTTCGAGCAGATCGAGCGCCCCCTCCACGGGCCGCCAGTGCGCGAGATACGCCGAGCGGTACGCGGCCGCGGCTTCAACAGCCGCGCTCGCGTCAGACTTGCCGCCGGCGAACGCCAGCAATCGGCGGAAGCGCTCGACGCGCGCGTCATCAACCGTCATGCGGCCCGCCAGTACCTGCACGTGCAGCTCTTCCAGCAGGCGCCGATGCTCGGCTTCGACCGCACCAGCCGGCACACCGCCGAGCGCGGGGAATCGCTGGCGCAGGTCTGCCAACGCTGTCCGCGTACACGCCCAGTGGTCGAAGAGCGTGTCGTCGAGATCGAAAAGGACCGCGGTGACCGTCACAGTCGATCCGACCACGGATGGGCGGCAACGAGCGCCGCGACGGCATCTGCCGCCTGTTCCACGTCCGCCCGCGTGATGCCGCGATAGGTCACGAACCTCACGTTGGTCCCCATGCCCGGCAGGCCTCGCACGCCACGCTCGCGCAGGTGGGCCGCAAACGTCGAGGCATCGATCCCCAGGCCTCGCACGTCCACGTTGACGATATTGCTCTGCACCGTCGACAGGTCCACGCCGAGCCCTGGTACCCCCTCCAAGCGCTCGGCGAGGGAGCGGGCGTGCTCGTGGTCCTCCCGCAGGCGGGGAATCATCGTGCGCAGGGCGACCAGACCTGGCGCCGCGATGATGCCGGCCTGGCGCATCGCGCCGCCAAGGGAGCGGCGGACGCGGTTCGCCCGGTCGATGAAGGCCCGCGTGCCCGCCACGAGGGAACCGACGGGGGCCGAGAGCCCCTTCGACAGGCACACCGACACGGAGTCGACCGAACTCGTCAGGTCGCGCACGTCCACGCCGAGCGCGACCGCCGCATTGAACACGCGGGCGCCGTCGAGGTGCACGGCGAAGCCGGCCTCGTGCCCGGCCGCCGCGACCGCGTCAATCTGGCCCGGCGTGAGCACGGTCCCGCCGGCGGCGTTGTGCGTGTTCTCCAGGCAGACGATGCCGGGCGCCGGAAACATGGTTCTCGCCCTGCGAATCGCCCACCTCACGCCGTCGAGGTCCGGAGCGCCGTGGTGGCCGCGGACCGGCATCACGAGCAACCCGCACGCCGACGCGATGGCGCTGTATTCCATCCCGTAGAGATGGGCCGACTCCTCCACGATCGCGGCCGCGCCAGGTTCGGCGTGGGTGCGCAGCGCGACGGTGTTCGACATCGAGCCGCTGACGGTCAGGAGCGCGGCTTCCTTGCCGAGCATCCGCGCCGCCTCGGCCTCGAGTTCCAGCACCGTCGGATCGCCGTCGCGTGAATCGTCGCCCAGCCTGGCGGTCACGATGCTCTGGAGCATCTCGGGCGTCGGCAACGAGAGGGTGTCACTTCGCAGGTCGATGAGCGCCATGTGCCGTGTCCTTCGCCTCGCGGCGTTCCCGTGCCGCGCGCAGCGGTGTGCCATTGTACTTCCGCTCGAACCGGCGCCGAGACGCCTTCACCGCCAGGCGGGGGTGTGCTGCCCCCTCCCGGTCTGGTAGCATCTCCGGCATGCCGCGAACATCCATCCGTCCCGGCCTGCCCCTTCTGTCGCTCGCCCTTGTCATCTCGAGCATCACGATTCCGGGGCTTCGAGCCCAGCAGGCGCCTCCCCGGTTCGACGTCCTGATCGCCGGCGGCCGCATCGTCGACGGCACCGGCGCGCCGTGGTTCAAGGCCGACATCGCGCTCGCGGGCGATCGCATCGTCGCCATCGGCCAGTTGGCGGGGCAGCCGGCGCGCGAGACCATCGACGCCACGGGGCTCGTCGTCGCCCCAGGATTCATCGACATGCTCGGCCAGTCGGAGTTCAACGTGCTGGTGGATGGCCGGGCGGCATCGAAGATCATGCAGGGCATCACGACCGAGATTACGGGCGAAGGCCAGTCGATCGCGCCCGTGAACGATCGCATGATCCGTGAGGCGAAGCCCGGTTGGGACCACTTCAAGGTCGTTCAGGACTTCCGGACCCTCGCGGAGTACTTCCGCCGCCTGGAAACGCGGAGCCGGACGACGATCAACATCGGGACATTCGTCGGCGCCGGAGGCGTGCGGGACTACGTCATCGGTTCCGACGACGTGCCGTCGACGCCGGCCACCCTCGACCGGATGAAAGCACTCGTCGCCGAGGCCATGAAGGAGGGCGCGCTGGGACTCAGCTCGTCGCTGCAGTACGTGCCAGACCGTTTCAACTCGACCGGCGACCTCGTCGAGATGGCCAAGGTGGCGCGCAGCTTCGGCGGCGTCTACCTCACCCACTTGCGCTCGGAGAGCGGGGCGATCAACGACGCGCTCGACGAAACGTTCGCCGTCGCCGAACGCGCGAAGATCCCGGCCGAAATCTGGCATCTCAAGACGGCGTACAAGGCCAACTGGGGCCGGATGCCGGCGGTGCTGAAGCGGATCGAAGACGCCCGCGCCCGCGGCCTCGACATCACCGCGAACCAGTATCCCTACACCCGCGCGTCGAACGACCTTGACTCCTGCCTGCCGACCTGGGTGCGGGAGGGCACCACCGGCCAGATGATCGCCCGGCTCAAAGACCCGGCGCTGCGCGAGCGCATCAAGGCCGAGATGGACGACGCCAACACCACGGGGTGGGAGAACCAGTGGTACGGGTCGGGCGGCGGCGACGGGGTGATGGTGGCCTCCGTGCTCAACAGCGAGCTGCGCAAGTACGAGGGCATGACGCTGACCCAGGTCGGCCGGGCGATGGGCAAGGACCCCCGCGACGCCCTGATCGACCTGGTGGTCGCCGACCAGGGACAGACGGCCTGCATCATCAGCATCATGGCGGAAGAGGATGTGCGGGCGGCGCTCGCCCACCCGCTGGTCTCCATCGACACCGACTCGGGCGCGAAGGCCGAGGACGGCCCGCTGTCGGAGTCGCGTTCGCATCCGCGCGCCTGGGGCACCTTCGCCCGGATTCTCGGGAAGTACGTGCGTGAGGAGAAGCTCCTGACGCTCGAGGAAGCCATCCGCAAGATGACGTCGCGCTCCGCCGCGCGGGTCGGCCTCCATGACCGCGGCGTGCTCCGGCCGGGCATGGCGGCCGACGTCACCGTCTTCGACGCGGCGGCTATCCGCGACGTCGCGACGTTCGAAGACCCGAACCACTACTCCGTCGGCATCCGGCACGTGTTCGTCAACGGCCGGGCCGTGGTCGCGAACGGTGCCATCACCAGCGAGCGGCCGGGGCGTCCGCTGCGCGGGCCGGGGTACACAAGGTGACTGGTCCCGTTTTCGACACGTCAGGCGGATCGATAATGTGACCAGTCACCGCATTTTCCCCGCCGCGCCGGAAGTTCTTCGGTATCATGAACGGCGTGAGCATCCCAGCCAGCCGCATGAATCGCACGTGGCGCGTCGGCGATCCGTGGAGCATCGCCGAGGCGTCTGAACTGTACGAAATCGCCCGTTGGGGCGCGGGGTACTTCTCGATCGGCGAGAGCGGCAACGTCCACGTCCACCCGACGAAGGAGCCGGGCCGCTTCATCGACCTGAAGGACCTCACCGAGAACCTCGTCCTCCGCGGCATCGACGTCCCGGTGCTCATCCGCTTCAGCGACATCCTCCGGCACCGGGTCAAGGACATCCACGACGCGTTCCAGGCGGCCATCGCGCAGAACGGCTACCAGGGGCGCTATGTCTGCGTCTACCCGATCAAGGTCAACCAGCAGCGTCGCGTCGTCGAGGAAATCCTGAACTACGGCCGCCCGTTCGGCTTCGGCCTCGAAGCCGGCTCCAAGCCGGAGCTCATCGCCGTGGCCGCGCTGGCGTCGAACGACTCGCCGATCGTGTGCAACGGCTTCAAGGACGCCGAGTTCATCGAGATGGCGATGCTCACCCAGAAGGTGGGCCGCACGGTGCTGCCGGTCGTCGAGAAGTACAGCGAGCTCGGCCTCATCCTGGAGTACTCGCAGAAGGTCGGCGTCCGCCCCACCATCGGCATGCGCGTGAAGCTGGCCTCCCGCGGCAGCGGCAAGTGGCAGTCCTCGGGGGGCTACCGTTCGAAGTTCGGCCTCACGGTGTCGGAAGTGCTGAAGGGACTCGAGGAGCTGCGCGCGCTGGGGATGGAAGACTGCTTCAAGCTCCTGCACTTCCACATGGGCAGCCAGATCCCGAACATCCGCATCGTGAAGGCGGCGATCAACGAGGCCGCCCGGATCTACGTCGAGCTCGTGAAGGCCGGCGCGGGCCTCGAGTACCTCGACATCGGCGGCGGCCTCGGCGTGGACTACGACGGGTCGCAGACCAACTTCGAATCGAGCGTCAACTACACCCTCGAGGAGTACGCGGCCGACGTTGTCTACCACGTGCAGACGGTGTGCGACGACGCGGGCGTGAAGCACCCGACGATTGTGTCGGAGAGCGGGCGCGCAATCGCCGCGTACCACAGCGTCCTGGTGTTCAACGTCCTCGGGGTGACCGGGTTCCGCGAGCAGGAGATCAAGGCCGTCGGCCCGCACGACGAGCAGGAGCAGCCGCTCATCGACCTGCGGGAGACGTATCAGAACCTCTCGATCCGCAATGCCCTCGAGAGCTACCACGACGCCCAGCAGGCGCTCGACATGGCGCTCAATCTCTTCAACGGCGGCTACCTGCCGCTCGACCAGCGCTGCGAGGCGGAGACGCTCTACTGGGCCATCTGCTCGAAGCTCCAGCGTCTGATCCAGCAGCTCGATGAAGTGCCCGAGGATCTGCAGAACCTCGACGAGATGCTGGCCGACACGTACTTCTGCAACTTCTCGCTGTTCCAGTCGATGCCCGACAGCTGGGCCATCAAGCAGCTCTTCCCGGTGATGCCGATCCATCGCCTCGACAAGCCGCCAACGAACCACGCCGTGCTGGGCGACATCACGTGCGACTCGGACGGCAAGATCGACCAGTTCATCGACCGCCGCGACGTCAAGCGCACGCTGCCGCTCCACACGCTGAACGGCGATCCGTACTACCTCGCCGTCTTCCTCATCGGCGCGTACCAGGAAATCCTCGGCGACATGCACAACCTCTTCGGCGACACGCACGCGGTACATGTCACGCTCGACGGCCAGGGCGGCGTCGTGCTCGACGCCGTGATCAAGGGCGACACCGTGCGCGAGGTCCTCCAGTACGTCGACTTCGACACCAACGCCCTGGTCAACAAGCTGCGGGCCGATGTCGAGAGCGCCGTGCGAGACAGCAAGATGACCTACGAGGAATCCGGCCGCCTGCTCAAGTTCTACGAAGACGGGCTGGGCGGGTATACCTACCTCGAATAGACATCCCTCCGGGATTCGGGGTTCGGGATCCGGGATTCGTCTGTCAGGCCGCCGAACCGGAACCTGTCAGCGAGAAGCGCCGGCAGCCCGAGTCCCGAGTCCCGAGTCCCGAGCCCCGGCTATTTCAAGCGCATCTTCTTCAGCTTCGCCTGGGTCCGGGCGCCGCCGCGCGCCAGGCCCGGCTTCAGCGGCGCAGCAGTTCGCCGAAGTCCAGAATGATGCTGAACGATTTCAGGAACTCGGTGCCTACCTGCCACGATCCCGGGACGGCGCCGAAATCGGCGGCGTCGAACCCGCCGGGGAAGCTGGTCAGGGCGAACTTGAGCTGGAGGATCCCGGCCCCCCGCAATCGCTCATCGCGGCCTGCCATCAGGAGTGTCACGGGCCTCACCGAGACCCGGAGCGGCTGGACCAGGGGTTTCCACGTCGGTACTGAACCCGGACGTACTGAACCAGCCGAAGCCGGCGCCCGCGCCGACTTCCAGCCACGCGTTGGGGGCAAAGTCCACGGCCGACACCAGCGTGCCCAGCGTCACCCTGGGGCCGTCCCCCGGAGCCCTGCCTTTGTACTCCAGCGGGTTCTGAGCAGATGTGGACTGGCCGAATTCGAAGCCGATGGCGAGTCTCCACAGGTCCACGCGCTGCCCGTTCACGACGGCGGAGTCCCGCTTTCCATTGCAGGCGACATCCACGCCCCCCCACCGGCGCTCGAGCAGGGTCGAATCGCTGGAACGAACAGCCGGGGTGGTCGGTTGCCCGGACTCGAACCAGGGCACGCCGTTGCAGAAGACCTGCACGGTGAACTCCACGCCGTTCCTGAACTCGCCCGGGCCGCTCAGCTTGTCGAGCCACCCCCGCCATCCCCCTCCCTGCGCTCCCGCCTCGTTCACGCCGGCCCACAAGAGCATGGCCAGGACTCCCGCCGCGACTCGCCGATTCGTCATGGAACGCCTCCGTCGCGGCCCGTCGGGCCGCTCACCTGCCGTCCGCTCCGCGCGCCGCCGCGGGGCCCACGCGGCATCTCACCGGCCCGGACCGGCGGGAGTGCGCGTCGTGAAGATGCTCTCGACAATCGGCGTGCGCTCGAGCCGGGGATCCGCCGACGGCACCACCCTGTTCCTGGGAGCCTGTGCATCGGGACAGTAGAGCAGCAGCTCCGCGCCGCGCTCGCCGATCGCGTAGCAGCGCTCGCCGGCGTAGGCGACGCGCTGGAACGCGTTGTGGTTGAAGATGCGGTACGGGATCTCCGCCAGGATGGCCAGGATGACGATGAGGGACACGCCCGCAATCACTGTAGCGCGATCGCCCCGGGATCCGAACTGCCGGCGCCACCGCCATACGCGGGCCCAGGCCGCCGCCATCCCGAAGGCGAGCAGCGGGAGCACGCTGCGGTAGTCCTCGCGGTGCCGGAAGTGCTGCGGCGCGAGCGGCTCCAGCGCGGCGGCGTCCGAGAAGCTGAGGGTCGAGCTGAAGGCCACCATCAGGTCGCCGAAGTACCAGAACACCCACACGACCACCGCCACCTGCAGCACGAGCAGGGTCTTGCCGGCGGCGATGGGGTTGTCGAGACCCAGGCTGCCGCGAAGCCCGGCGACGCGCCCGAACGCGCGGATGGCGAGGCTCACGAGCCGGACGACGATCACGGCAGCCAACGCGAAGAACGCAGGCGCGACCAGGGATCGGAACCCCCATAGCCACTGGTCGAACACCGACTCGTTGGCGAAGCCGCCGGGGCGATCCAGGGAGATGTCGAAGGCCGCCGAGGTGAGGAAGCCGAGCATCCAGATGAACGCCAGGGCCGCGCCGGCGACTGCACCCCACCGTCCAGGACTCATCCGTCTCGGCGCCGGGCGCGTTCGTTGCTCCTCCGCGTCGCCGGGTTCGGCCGGGCCCGCCGGGCCGACGCCCGGGCCATCCGCGGACGCCGGGACCGGCTGGACCTGCCCGGCTGGGGGCTCGCGCTCGGGCCGCGCCGCGCCGGATCCCGCCAGCGCGTCGGCCAGGTCCCGGGCCATCGCGCCGGCGCTCGGGTACCGGTCATCCGGCGTGGGCGCCAGCGCGCGCTCGACGACCCTGACGAAGGCTTCGGGGAGTTCCGGGCGGCAGTCGGCGAGCAGGCGGCGGCGCCCGAGCCCGTGCGAGAGAACGAGGTCCGTTATCGTGCGGCCTTCGACCGGGTGAATGCCGGTCACGAGGAAGAAGAGCAGTACGCCGACGCTGTAGACGTCGCTCGCCACCGACGGGGGCTGGCCCGCGAACAACTCGGGGGCCATGTAGAGCGGTGTGCCTTCGGGCGACACTTCCCGCTTGCGTCCCGCATCGCCGCGCTCCCATCCGGACCCGAAGTCCATCAGCACGATGCGGCCGCCCGTCTCGCGCATCACGTTCTGCGCCTTCACGTCCCGGTGCACGAGGCCGGCCGCGTGGACGGCGGCCACCGCGCGCAGCACGCTGCCGCCCACCACAATCGCTTCCTCGGGCCCAAGGCGTCCGTCCGCGCGGATCAACTCGGCGAGCGACCGGCCGCTCACCAGTTCCATCCAGATGCCGACACTGCCTCGGTACTCCTGTGCGCCGTGGACGGTGACGACGTTGGGATGGCGGACTCGCGCCAGCATCCGCCCCTCCCTCAGGATGTCCGCCACCTTGGCAGGGTCGTCCGAGGGAACGGCGACGACCTTCAGGGCCACCTCGCGGCCGAGCGCTGGATCCTTTGCGCGATAGACGTGGCCGAAGCCGCCGTGGCCGATGGGTTCGAGAATCTCGAGGCTGCCCCATGTTCCCGACAGCTGCGCTGGTCCAATCCCCTTCGGTGCCGGAGATGTCGTGGCGGCCCACGGCGACGTGGGGCTGTCCGGGTCCGCCTGCCCGGCGCCGGGCGGCGGCGTGTCGCGATCGCGTGGCACACGCTCGTCGGCCATCTCCTCTGGTTCCTCACACCGATCAGCTGGTTCCGGGAATCCGCTGTGCGCGGGACCCCTGGGGGTCACGCAGGGACACCCGAACCCTGTGAGCATAGCGCGGAATCCGGTTGCCGAAGGCCACCGTCCGAATCCCGGATCCGGAGTCCCGAATCCCGGTTATTCGGTACCGCATCGCGTCCACCGGCGACAGGTTCGCGGCCTTGAGCGCCGGGTACGTCCCGAAGATCAGCCCCACCAGGATCGCCGCGCCCATTGCCACGACCAGCGTCTGCCACGTCACCGCCGCGTACACCTGCGCCGTTGTTTGCGTCCGCATGATGTAGGTGACGAGATAGGCCCCCGAGATGCCGAGGACGGCGCCAATCGCAGCCCCGGCCAGCGAGATCACCACCGACTCGGCCAGGAACTGCACGATGATGTCGCGGCGCCGCGCGCCCGCGGCCTTGCGCACACCGATTTCCTTGGTCCGCTCGGCCACCGACGCCAGCAGCACGTTCATGATGCCGATGCCGCCGACAATGAGCGAGATGGCGGTGAAGGCGCCCATCAGGATCTTGAAGATGAGGATGCCCTGGTTCATCGCGACCAGCCGATCGAGCCCGGTCGACGCAACCGTGACCTGGCTGTTCGCGCGCCAGTCGGGATTGCGCCGGTCGGCCCAGGCCTCGGCCTTCGTCTTGATCGCCAGCACGTCTTCCACGCGTGCAGCATTCAAAGCCAGCGTGCGCGCCCGGGGCGTCGCCGCGGTGGCCATGAGCGCCTCCGCCTTCGACAGCGGCACGGCGACATTGAGGAGGGCCGCTCCCCGACGACTGGATTCCTGGATCCCGATGATGCGCAACCGCCTGGCCCTGGCACGTCAACTCTGTGCCGATGGCGGATTCCGTCGGCCGGCCGGCGGTCAATTCCGCGGCGAGCTTGTGGCCGATGACGGCGACCGGCGCGCCGGTCTCGAGTTCCTCCGCGTGTGAACAGGCGCCCGCGCCAGAGGTGCAGCCCCAACTGTCGAGCGTTGGCAGCAGCCATCCCCAGGACCAGCGCCGCGCGCTCCTTGCCCGCCACGGTCAACATGCCCCGGCCCTCGACCGACAAGACCACCTCGGTGTCCGGAGATACGAACGCCGCGAGGTCGCGGAGGTCGTCGGGTGTGAAGAGCGGATGTCCGTCCGCGGCACCTGGAGGCCGTCGACGGTGTCGGTGGTCCGGCCACGATGGCCACGGTCTGCAGCCCCCGCCGCTCGATCTGCTCGCCGGGCGAACCGCTCGGCGCCGTCGCCGATGGAGAGGACCGCAGCCAACGACGCGGCGCCCATCACGACGCCGAGCGTGGAGAGCAGCGTGCGCATGGGATTGGCGCGCAGCGTCTGGATGCCGACGCGAACGGACAGGGAAAGGGTTTGGCGGCTCATGGCCTTACGAAAGGCTGACGAGCAGCGCCCGCGGGATGTTCCCGGGCGGGCCGCTCGCTCACAGCTTCGCCAGGCGCTGCGAGGGCTCGCTCGACGGCAGTCCTGAGGTCGGGATTCGCACCGCCGGGCGGCAGGTCGAGCACCTCGCGCAGCGCCTCTCCGTACCACGTGCGCCACGCTGCCACCACGGCGGCCTCGGTCGCCTCGGCCGCCGCCCTGTCCGGCGCCGCCTGCACCAGGCCGGCGCCCTGGCGGCGCTCGAGCGCGAGACGCGCCGATGCAGCGCCCTCGAGCAACCGGACGACGTCTGCCGCGTCGCGTGGCGTGGCGCCCGCCAGCAGCAGCGCCGTGGCCGCGACGCTCGACGCCGACGTGCTTCATCTCGGCCGGGTCGGTCATGGCCGGCCGGTCGAGGCTTGAATGGTAGAACCGATCGGGAAAGTGCCACGCCAGCACCGATGGCACGCCTGCCGCAAGGAACACCGAGTGGTCGCTCCCGCCTTCGTAGGGATTGGTCGCGAACGGTCCACGGCGGCCGCTGACAGACGGCGAGGAAGACGTCGTTGAGCAGCGTGCCCTTCAGGGACTCGGCCTTCACGGGGCTGCTGCCCCACTCGGTGTGAGGGTCGGACGGCCGCGGCCAGGCGGCGGTCGGGATCGGGCGCCTTCTCGATGAGGAACGGGCCTGCCGGTGAGCGCCGCGTTCTCGCCCGTCATGTCGAGCGAGAACATGTAGCGGACCCGCTTCGCCTCGACCGGATGGTCCGCGATCCACTGCCGGCTCGCGCGGATTTCGTCGCCCCAGATGAAGGTGAGCGTCCGGCCCGGCGCCGGGATGCGCTTCTCGCGAATGCCCTGGAGAATCGGCCCGGGCCAGTTCCACGAGCGTCGCGCAACCGCTGGCGTTGTCGTTGGCGCCGGGTTCCTGGATGTGCGCGACGAGCAGCACGCGCTCCTCCGGCTTCACCGTGCCCGGAATCTCGGCGACGAGCGAGCGGACGGGCCCCGGCGAGAAGCTGGAGGCGATCTCCACCTTCACGCGCGCGGGCCCCTCCGTGAGGCGTGCCCGGATGCGCGCGGCCGCCCGCGGAGTGGCCTTGAAGCCGAACGCGCGCCTCGTCTCGTCGTACGGCACGCTCCCCCACTGGAGGACCTCCCACTCGCCTCTCGGCTCTCGATCCTCGGCCGATCCGGGAGGGCCTGGCCTGACGTAGGACTCCAGCGCCGTCGACACGACACCAATCGCCCCCCGCTGGACGACGGCCATCTGCCACAACCTGCCCGTGCCCGCGTCGCCGACGACGACGGCGCCGCGCACGTCTTTGCCTTCGTAATCGGCGGCCGCCGTGCCCTGGCCGACGTCCACGATTGGCGCGACGACGCCTCCGGGCGACGTCGGGAAGGAGTTGATGCAAAGCGCCACGCGGTGCTGCTCGCGCGAAAGCAGCACCTCTTCCGGCTCCGCTTTGCGGCCAGCAAGCGTCAGCGTGCCGACGCTGTAGTCCCAGCCGTTCGCGCGGCCGAACTCCTCGACCCAGAGCGACGGGCCCTCGGCCGGCCCCGCCGCGCGCGCCGTGAAACCGGACGCCTCAAGGCGGCCCTTGATGCGATCGAGGGAGGCGTTGAACCCCTCGTTCGCGGCGTTGCGCCAGTACTTGTCCATGAAGACGACGAGCTCCATGGCCGCGTGATCGTCGAAGCGGCCGCGAAGGTCCGCGAGCACCGACGAGGCCGACGCGGGAAGGTATCGCCCAGCGCAGCTGGAGCGGGCGGCGATTGCGGTTCGGCTGCCCGCGAAGGAAGGTAGCCGCCGCGGCCGCGGCCACGAAGACGACAACACCGGCCGTCAGCCCACGCCCGGTTCGCATCAGAAGCCGCCTCCCCCACCGCCCCCGAACCCGCCGCCAGAGAACCCGCCGCCGCCTGTGCCGGACCCGCCCGAACTGCGGGGCGCCGAGGTCATCGCCGACCCCGCGTGGCTCGACAGGTCCGCGAGAGAGGCGGCGAACATCCGCGGGCCGAAGTGCCCGTGATACGTCCCGGCATACCAGTCCGGCTGGCTGGTATAGATGCCCTCGAACGGCACGCGCCCAGTTACGCTCCACGCCCAGGGCCATCGCGAAGGGAAGGAACTTCTCGAACATCGCCGGCGTCTTGACGATGCGATCGAAGCGATCGCTTTCGACGCGATCGAGGAACTCCTCGAAGCCCAGGGCGCCTTCGAGCGCGCGCGCTCCTCGGACCGTGCGGGCCGGCATGAGATGGCCGAAGACGCCGATGATGACGCCCGAGAGGATGCTGGCGACGATGGCCGCGAGGCCGATGGCGAGGATGCCGCTCACCACGGACCCGCCGATGGCGGCGACCACCGCGAGGACGTAGAAGGTGGCCTTCACGCGGTCCGGCCGGCGCAGGTAGTAACCGCGATCGATCAACTGGCTGAAGATCCGCGCCTTGATCTCCGGCACGTGCTTGTAGAACCGGTTCTTGAGGTCGCTGATGGTGACCTCATCGATGACGGCGCGGAGCCGCCGGCGGCGGCTGCCCGCGCGGCGGTCGTGCCGAACAGCGCCCGCAGCAGCGCGTCTTCGTGCGGCCGCAGCGTCTTTCCACTCGCTGTCGGGGCGAAGCAGTTGCAGCGCATAGTCGGTCTTCGTGCCCAGGCCGAGGAACCTGTCCTCCTGGGTTTCCTTGATCCTGACGAAGCCGCGCACCGCGAGATCGACGACCGTCGCCGTAATGTCCCGCATGTCCGGGCTGTTGTCCACCAGCGTGCCGACCTCGGCCGGGGTGAGTGCGCCAGGCGGCTCGTACTGCACGGCGACGGGCTGGCGCCGCGGGTCCCGCCCGTGCCGGCTCCAGAGCCAGAACATGAGGCCGAACACGCCGAACGGGACGAGCAGGGCCACGTTCGCGAGCAGGAAGTCCCGGGTCTTGTCGGCCCGGGTCGGGCGCTCGACCACACCCGGGTTCCACGCGATGGCCGCGGTCACACCTTCGCGGAAGTTCAGCCCGCGCGTCGTCTCGATGGTCAGCGTCGTCCCGACCTGCGGTGATGCGGGCCGCCGACTCCTGCGAACCGTAGCCGCCGGTGAACGCGTAGGACCGGATGCCCGCGACGCCGGCGGGCAGGCGGACCACGGCGCGCGCCTGCTCGATGGGCACTTCCCACTCGTCGCCGGTCACGTTCCAGTAGAGCTCGTCGTGCTCCTCGAAGAACTTCAGGCCGTTGCAGCACGCGATATCGCACGACGACGGTCTTCACCGTGTCCACGGCCCCCGGAATCCAGATCTTGAGCTTCCGGTAATGCCGCTCGCGGCTGGATTCGTATCGAAGGGGCGCCCCCGTCTCATCGCTGACGGACTCGACGTCCAGCCGGAGCTGGTACTTGAACCCCTGGGGCGTGCGGTACTCGACCGGAATCGTCCGATACAGCCCGTTCCACTTGCCGGTGAAGCGCGGCTGGATCGTTTCGGTGACGGCGATGGCGCCGTCCGTGCCAACCTCGACATCGGCGGCGAACTGCTGGATGACGAGCGACCGCTGGGCCGCCGCGGTCCCGGGCAAGGCGACGAGGCATGCGACGGCAACGGCGCACGTCAGAAGGCCGGCGGCGCGCATGGTCGTCAGCCGAACTTGACCTGCGGGACCGCCCGCTCGGCCTCATCCCCGACCTGGAAGAACTCCCGGCCGGTGAAATTGAAGAGCGACGCGAAGATGTTCCAGGGCACCTGCGCGATCTTCGTGTTGTAGTCGCGCACCACCGCGTTGTAGTACCGCCTGGCGCTCTGGATCGCCTCTTCGATCTGCGCCAGCGAGCCCTGCAGCTGCGAGAAGTTCTCGGCCGCGCGCAGTTGCGGGTACGCCTCGGCGAGCGCGAACAGCTTGCCGAGCGCGGCGGTCAGCCCCAGCTCGGCCTCGCCTCTGGCCTCCGGGGTCTGCGCCGACATCGCTTTCGAGCGCGCCGAGACGACGGCCTCGAAGGTGCCCTTCTCGTGCGAGGCATAGCCCTTGACCGTCTCCACGAGGTTCGGGATGAGGTCGTAACGCCGCTTCAGCTGGACGTCGATGTCCGACCACGCGTTGTCGACCAGCACCTTCAGCCGCACGAGCGAGTTGTAGAGGACAGTCGCCCCGAGCACCACGACGACGAGGACGCCAAGTCCAATCAGCATCTGTACACTCCTCTTTGGGCCGGCCTCGAAGCCGGCGCCGATCGTCGAACCGGCTTCGAGGCCGCCAGCCAGCCGTTACGCGTCGGCAACCGGCACCTCACTCATCAGTCCGACGGGATGTCCATCGGGGTCTTCGGTGAACCCCAGCCAGACCTCGCGGCCACCAACGCGGGCGATGAGCTTCAGCGCTTCCTTGATCGGCGCGCCCTTCGCGGAGATCGACGCGAACGCGGCCTGGATGTCGGCCACGGCGTAGTAGAGGATCGGCCCGCCCGCCGGCGGCGTCGCCTGCGAGTCGCCGCTCAGCATCACCCGGGTGGGCCCGCACTGGAGGAACGCAAGCGACGGCGGCGCCGCGAAGAGGAACGCGAGGCCGAGCACATCGCGGTAGAAGGCGACGGCGGCGTCGAGGTCCCTCACGCTCAGGGCCACCTGCGCGACGCCGGTGATGCCGGGTAGAGGCTGTGTCATCGCTGATGATCTCCCACGAGAATCCTACTGCAAAACGAGCAGCCAGCCCTTCCCTGGCAGGATTGGGATCGGCCCCGTTGCGTCGAATGCCCGTCCTTCCTGGAACCCCGCGATCTCCGGCGCGCGGATGCGCGCCCTCGCCGGGTCCAGTCCAAGCGCCTTCCAGTCGATGGTCAGCCGGACGTCGAGGGGCTCTCTCGCCCAACTCGCGATCGCGACCATGGTCTTCCCCTCGCGGACGTAGACCGTCGCGAGCACGTCTTCCCGCCCGGTCTTCACGGGAGTGGCAGGCACCCAGAACCCGATCATCCGGCTCCCGGCGATGCCGAAATCATCCCACGCTTTCCACATCGATCGCGGGTCGCCGGCCCAGGGCAGCCGGCCGGTCATCCCGAACACCATGCCGCGCCACGGGTTGCCTCCATCCTGCAGCATCTCGCTCATCACGCCGAACGGGATCCCCGAAATCTCCGTCAGCCAGTAGTCGGGCGCCGAGTTGTAGTCGAAGTACTCGCCGAACCAGAGGCGGTTCAGGTACGGGAAGTGCTCGAGGTAGAGGTTCGCGCTGCTGGCGAACCCGTCCCGCACGTTGTACTGGTTGGCCGAGTGCAGATCGATCAGCGCGTCCGGCCTGTTCCGGTCCAGCACCTTCCTCACCCGCTTCATGGTCAACCGGTCGAAGGCCACGTCGTCGATGTAGAGGCCGTCGATGCCGACGTTGCGGGCGAGCCAGTCGAGCCCTTCGACATAGAAGTTGTGCCAGCGGGAGACGCCGCTGTTGACGATGGCGGCGTCCTTGAGATCGGGCACGAACCACGCCGCGATGTAGTTGGAGCCGAGGTGCTCCTGCAGCCATGAATAGCCGCCGCCGGGGCCGGGCGCGAAGATCTCCTCACCCAGGCTGCGCAGCGCGAAGACCTCGGGCGCGCGGTTCGCCAGTTCGCGCACGGTGTAGTAGATCTTCACGCGCAGCCGCTCGGCGTGAGCGCGGTCGATGTAGGCCTTCATCTCCGCCGGCCGGAAGAACGGGTAGTTGATGTAGGGGTTGATGGCGTTCGCGTGGTGCACGTTGACGACGTTGGCGCCCTGCTGCACCACCTCGTCGACCGGCTTGAAGGCGTGGAAGTAGCGGGTGCCGAACTGCGCGGCGGTGTCGAGCGGCTTGAACGGGGTCAGCAGGAGGCGGAAGTTGTAGTAGAGCGTCTCATCCTGCGCGATCGTGCGTGCGCCGCTGTAGCAGCTCACGAGGTACGTGGACGCGTCTTTCTCCGCCAGCCGGCACCCGCCCCTGCCGCCATTGAACCACGACGCCGGCATCACCAGCGGCTTGAGGGTGTAGAAGTTGGTGTTGAGCGGCCGGACGTACTTGTCGTCCTTCAGGGTGAACTGCAGGCCGGCATTGATGTCGCCAATCCACGCCGAGTCCTGGTTGTTCCTGACCTCCCACTTCCAGTCCAGGCTGGCCGGCCGTTTCCCGCCCTTGACGCCGAGGCCCATCAGAAAGCGCGCGACGTCGGCGGCGATGGGGATCTCGAGCCGGATGTCGTCGACCGCAGTCGCCTTCGATACCCTGACGGCCACCGTGAACTCGATGTTGCCGTCGAAGTCCATCTGGGCCGAGGTGTCCATGGTGAGCGGGCCGGCCTCACTCTTCGCCCTCCAGGCGGCCGCGCCGGGCGCCTGTTTCGTAAAGGTAACGCCGCCGCCCTTCCAGGGCGTGGTGGCGGGGTCGGCGCTTTGCACGACGAGGGCCACCGGCCCGGTCAGGACCTTGCGGCCCTGCTCCGCGAGATGCGTCATCTCGATGGCGAAGCGGCTCTCGATCTGATCAGGGAAGCCGAGGGCGTTCAGCGTGACGGTGCGCCCCAGCACGCCGACGGTCCGGCCGCTGACGGTGACGGGGGTGTAGGGTTTGACGAGCTGGTCGTCGACCGCCATCGTGGAGTTGAGCCAGCGAAGGCGCGAGAGCCGCCACGGCTCGTCGTCTCCGTGAGCCGGAATGACCGGTGACGACACGCGAACGGTCAGGGGCACGCTGACCGCCGCCGTGCCTCGCGCGGACACGGTCGCCGTGCCCGCGTAGTCACCGGCTTGCGCATCTTCCGGCACCTGCACGCCGCACCAGATCGCCTGGATGTGTCCCTTCGACACCGACAGCGCGGGGGTGAAGGGCCGTGCCGCTGAATCGACACCGCCGAGGTTGAGGCACGTGAACGCGGACGGGGCAACCGCACCGCCGCCCCCGTTGCGCGTCAGGCCGCTGAAGGTGACCCGTGCGTCGGCCAGATCCTGCCGGGCCGCGAACAGCCCGAGCTGGAAGGGATAGAACTCGCCGCGCATCGCCTCGCCAGAGAACGGGGCGCCGGCGCCTCGCCTCACCCACCGCAGGGGCAGGTCCGAGGCCATCTTGATCGGCCGCGTGCGATCCTCCGCGAAGACGAGGAACGGCGCCGCGGGCTGCCGCGCCAGCAGGTCGGCGACCTCGGCCTGCGTCGCGACGACCTGCATCGGGAAGAAGCTGTGGAGCGGCTCGATCGCCTGGAACTCGATGACCGTGGCGGCAGGCAGGCTTCCGGACGTCCAGGTGCGGGCGTTCCGCACGTCGAGGCCATGTTTCTTCAACCACGCCAGATCGGCCGTCGGTTGCGGGGCCGCGTACGTCACCGTCGGGTAGTTCGCACGCCCGGTGCCTGTGTTCGGCAGGTAGTAGACGAAGTAGTCGCCCGCCGACGGAGCCTCGAACACGAGGTCGCCGACGTCGCGGGTGATCCGCATGCGCTCGACGTTGAGAATCCGGCCTCCCGACTGCCCGTCCACGACCACCAGGTGCCGATCCTCGGGTTTGGCATCCGGCCGCCGCCATGGGATGTGGGCGAAGACGGCATCCGCTGGCGCCGCCACGCGGAGGACCGCCCGGTGGTTCCCGAACGTATCGGCGTCCCACGAACCGATGCCGTAGGGCACGTCCGAGTCCTGCGCCGCGACGGCGCCGGCCGACTGCGGATGCCATGCCGAGGCCGCCGCGCCAAGCGCGAGGGCGGCGAGCGCGATCAGGAGGGGGCGGACGGCGGCGGAGCGGGCTGTGAACAACATGGCGGAGCTACTGTAGTGCGGCGCACCCCGGCCCGCAAGATGGCGGCACGAGTACAATGCCGTGGGCCTGGCGGAACCTTGCGTGAGCGGCCGGAGGCAGCGGTGCGACCAGCACAGACGGAACAGGATGGCGCGTCAGCCGTGGCCACGGCCGCGCCCGCCGTGCGCTGCCGTGGCCTCACGAAGCACTACCCTTCGAAGACCGGCCCCGTGCACGCGGTCAACGGGCTCGACCTCGAGATCCGGAGCGGAGAGTGTTTCGGGCTGCTGGGCCCCAACGGCGCCGGCAAGACGACCACGATCGAGATCTTCGAGGGTTTGCTGAAGCCGACCTCGGGCGACGTCGAGGTGCTGGGCCGGCGCTGGGGACATCATGACGACGACCTGCGCCAGCGCCTGGGCATCTCCCTGCAGGAAACCCGGTTCCCCGAGAAGCTGTCGGTCCTCGAAGTGCTGTCGCTCTTCCGCAGCTTCTACCGGCGCGGCCTCGATCCGCGGGCGGTCATCGCGTCGGTCGGCCTGACCGACAAGTCGTCAGCCTGGGTCGGAAAGCTCTCGGGCGGTCAGCGCCAGCGGCTCGCCGTCGCGTGCGCCCTCGTGGGCGATCCCGAGCTGCTGTTCCTCGACGAGCCCACGACCGGGCTGGATCCGCAGTCCCGGCGCCAGCTCTGGGAGATCATCCGCGCGTTCGGCCGCCGCGGGCGCACGATCGTCATCACGACGCACTACATGGACGAGGCCGAACGGCTGTGCGACCGCGTGGCCATCGTCGACCGGGGAACGGTGATCGCCCTCGGCTCGCCGGCCGACCTCATCGCCTCCATGGGCGGCGCCCACGTCGTCGAGTTCGCCTGCTCTCCGGGCGCCACGCTGGACCCGGCCGACCTAGCGGCCCTGCCGGCGGTGCGGGAGGTCGTGTCCGCCGGAAGCGAGACCGCGCTCACCGTCGCCGAGCCGCACGTGGCGGTCCCCGCCCTCCTCGGCCTGTTGCAGGCGCGGCAGCTCGACCTGCTCCGGCTGACGACACGCCACGTGAGCCTCGAAGACGTGTTCATGCACCTGACGGGAAGGCACCTCCGCGATGAAGACGTACCGCCCGCTTAGGGAACTCATGCTGGCGCGGCTCCGCGAGTTCCTGCGGGAGCCGGAAGCCGTCTTCTGGACGTACGGGTTTCCGCTGATGCTGGCCGTCGGACTCGGCATCGCGTTCCGGGACCGGCCCGTCGAGATCGTGCACGTGGACGTGCAGCAGGACGCTCGCGCGCCGGAGATGGCGGCGCGCCTCTCGTCCCGCGGCGATCTCGTCGTCGCCGTTCGCGCGCAGGCCGAGTGCCGCGAGCGTCTGCGCATGGGAAAGTCGTCGCTGGTGGTCGTACCGGGCGACCCCGTCACCTTCGTCTTCGACCCCAGCCGTCCCGAGAGCGCCCTCGCGCACACACGCGTCAACGACATCCTGCAGCGCGCGGCCGGGCGGCAGGATCCCGTCCGGACTGCCGATGCCCCCGTCACCGAACCCGGCTCACGGTACATCGACTTCCTCGTCCCGGGCCTGCTCGGCATGAACCTGATGGGCGGCAGCCTGTGGGGCGTCGGCTTCGTCATCGTCGACATGCGGGTGAAGAAGCTGCTGAAGCGCCTGGCCGCCACTCCCATGGCCCGCGCGGACTTCCTGTGGTCGATTGCCGGCAGCCGGCTGCTGTTCATGCTGCCGGAACTCGTCGTGATTCTGGGTACGGGCGTGCTGCTGTTCGGCATGCCCGTCCGGGGAAGCTGGCTTGCGATTGTGACGCTGGCGGTGCTGGGAGCCGCGTCGTTCGCCGGGCTCGGCATGCTCGCCGCATGCCGGGCGCAGCGCATCGAGACCATCTCCGGCCTGATGAACGTCATCATGGTGCCGATGTGGCTGCTCTCCGGAACGTTCTTCTCGTCCGAGCGGTTCCCGGACCTGCTGCAGCCCTTCATCCAGGCACTGCCGCTCACACTGCTGAACGACACGTTGCGGGCCGTCATCCTCGAGGGCGCGTCGCTCGCGTCCCAGGGGTGGAGGATGCTCGCGCTGGCCGGCTGGGGACTGATCCCGTTCGGCCTCTCGTTGCGGTGGTTCCGCTGGAACTGATACGCCAACGCCTCCGCCACTGCGTTAAACTGCGCGGCAGGCCCGCGATGCGGGTCGGGCAGCCTGGGCGTGCGAGGAGGGGTCGATGAGCGATCTGCGCGCGAGATTCGGTCGGCGGTTGCGTCTCGGGATGATCGGCGGCGGGCCCGATTCCTGGATCGGGCGGATGCACCAGGGGGCCGCGGAGCTCGATGGCTGGTGGGACGTCGTCGCGGGCGTGTTCTCGAGCGACCCGGCCAGGTCGCGGGCCGCCGGCGTCGCCGTCGGAATTGACTCGGAGCGGAGCTACGGCGACGTCGCCGAGATGATCGCTCGGGAGCGGGCAAGACCCGACGGCATCGACGGCGTGGCCATCATGACCCCCAACGACACCCACTACCCGTTTGCCGTCGCCGCCCTCGACGCGGGCCTCGACGTCGTCGCCGACAAGCCGGTGTCGCACGACGCCGCCCAGGCGCGCGATCTCGTGGCCCGCGCGCATGCGGCGGGACGGCTGTTCGCGGTGACCCACGGCTACGCGGCGTACCCGATGACCCGTCTCGCGTCGCTCCTCGTCCGTGCCGGGGAGATTGGCGCGCTCCGGCTCGTGCAGGTCGAGTACATCCAGGGGGGCCTCGCCGCCCGGATCGAGGACGGGCCCCAGACGACGCGGATCCGATGGCTGTTCGACCCGGAGCGCAGCGGGCTCGCGCAGGTGATGAGCGCGATCGGCTGCCATGCCCAGCACCTCGCGTGCTTCGTGACCGGCCGCGACGTTGCGCGGGTTTCGGCCGAGGTCGGCACCGTCGTGCCGGGCCGCCGCATCGCGGACCACGTGTCGGCCCTGGTGGAGTTCGACGGAGGGTGCAAGGGGACGTTCACGGCGTTCCAGGCGGCGGCCGGAGCGGAAAACGACATCCGGCTGCGCGTCTACGGCGAGCGCGGGATGCTGGAGTGGTCGCACCGCGAATGCAGCTACCTGCGCCTGTCGATCCATGGCGAGCCGGCGCGGGTGATCGGCCGGGGCGACCCGGGCCTGCCCCCAGAGATCATCAGGTCCGGCCGCGCGCCGCGGGGGCACCCGGAGGGCCTGCTGCACGCCTTCGCGAATATCTACGCCGAGGTGGCGCAGGAACGCATGGCCATCGCCCTCGGCGGCGACCGCCCGTCGTTCGTGTATCCGCGCATCGAGGACGGCGCGCACTCGATGGCGTTCATCGAGGCCTGCCTGGCGTCGCACGCGGCGGGCGGATGGGTTGACGTCGACCGCGCCGGAGCCGGCGCTGCTGCCGCAGGAAAGGGACCGGCATGATGCGACGCTGGGTCGTCCTTGCGCTGGTGCTGGCGGGACCGGCTGCCGCGTTCGCCCAGCCGGTGTTTGCCGGCCACGAGATCTTCCCGCCCTCAGAGTTCGCGGCGCGGCGAGCCCGCGTGATCGAACGGATCGGGACGGGTGTCGCCATCATCCAGGGCACCACGGAGCGCCCGGGCGAGCAGCCGTTCCGGCAGAACAACCAGTTCCTGAGCGCCTCGGCATCAGGCTCGAAGACATGCTTGTCGTGACGGAGACCGGCATCGAGAACCTCTCGGCGTTCTTGCCCATCGAGATCCCCGCCATCGAGGCGTTGATGGCACAGAAGGGGCTGAGTGACTGCCGGCTGAAGTGACAGGGAAGAAGACAGAAGACAGATGTCAGAAGACAGAAGACGGAAGACGAAGGACGGAATGCAGAACATACGGCGAGGGGAGTGAAACGAGATGGCCTCCTGTGATCGACGGGAGTTTCTGACGAGCGTGGCCGCGGGCGTGGCCGCGTCGGCCGTCGCCGGCGGCTCGGCGGCGGAGGGCGCGCCGCAGAGCGGCACATCCGCGCCAGCCGCGCACGCCGGCGGCCTCGCGCCGCTCGCGTTCACGCCCCTGCCCATCGGCTCCATCCGCCCCGCCGGCTGGCTGCTTCGCCAGCTGCGGATCCAGGCGGACGGGCTGACCGGCCACCTCGACGAGTTCTGGCCCGATGTCGGCCAGAGCCAGTGGTTCGGCGGCAAGGCCGAAGGGTGGGAGCGCGCGCCGTACTGGCTGGATGGCGCCATCCCGCTCGCGTGGATCCTGAGCGACGAACCGATGAAGGCCCGCATCGCACGATACGTGGACTTCATCGTCACCCACCAGCGGGCGGACGGCTGGTACAGCCCGTATCCCGAGGACGCGGTCACGAAGCGTTACGACATGTGGGCCATCCTGCTGGCGAACAAAGTGCTGGTCCAGTACCACGAGGCGACCGGCGACGCCCGCGTGTTCGACGCGGTGGTGAAGAGCCTGAAAGCGATCGCGGCGGGCCTGGATCGCACGCCCCTGTACGGCTGGGGCAAGTTCCGCTGGTACGAGGGCCTGGTGTCCGTCTACTACGTGTTCGAACGGACCCGCGAAAGCTGGCTGCTCGACCTGGCCCGGAAGCTGCGCGACCAGGGCGTGGATTTCGAGGCGCTGCTCAAGACGGATGACGTCCAGCGCCCGACGCCGCGGCGCGGCCTCTGGAAATGGACCAAGCACGTGGTCAACACCGGGATGGCCGCGAAGTCCGCCGCGGTGAACTGGCGCCTCGACCGCCGCCCCGGCGACAAGGCGTTCGCGAGCGCGATGATTGAACTGCTCGACCGCGCCCACGGCCAGGTGACCGGCATGTTCAGCGGCGATGAATGCCTGGCGGGCCGGAACCCGCTGCAGGGCACGGAGCTCTGCGCCGTCGTCGAGTTCATGTACTCCCTCGAGCACCTGTTCGCGACCTTCGGCGACGCCGCGTTCGCCGACCGCCTCGAGCGCGTGGCGTTCAACGCGCTGCCGGCCACCTTCGCGCCCGACATGTGGTCGCACCAGTACGACCAGCAGGTCAACCAGGCGCAGTGCACCATCAACCCGGACCACATGTGGACGACGAATGGCCCGGAGTCGAACCTCTACGGTCTCGAACCGAATTTCGGCTGCTGCACGTCGAACATGCATCAGGGCTGGCCCAAGTTCGCGTCCCACCTCTGGATGCGCACGCCGGACGAAGGCATCTGCGCCGCGGCGTACGCGCCCAGCCGCGCGGCGTTCAAGGCGCGCGGCGTGCCGGTCACCGTCACCCTCGACACCGACTACCCGTTCCGGGAGCAGCTCGCCATCTCGGTGGAAGCCGAGCGTCCGGCGGCCTTCCCGCTCGTCCTCCGCGTGCCCGCGTGGGCGGATGGGGCGACGATCCGGGTCGGCAGCCTCCCGGAGCGACGCCTGGCGCCGGGCTCGCTGCACCGCATCGAGCGCGAATGGAGCGGCAAGGTCGACATCGCCCTGCGGTTTCCCATGAAGGCGAAGGTGACGACGCGCTACAACGAGGCCGTGGCGGTCGAACGGGGTCCGCTCGTCTATTCGCTGAAGATTGACGAGACCTGGACCCGCGTGAACGCGGACAAGCCTCACCGGGAGCTTCCTCACGGCGACTTCGAGGTGCGGCCCGCCAGCCCCTGGAATTACGGGCTCGTCGTGGACCCGGCGCACCCCGGCCAGAGCCTGCGATTCGAGGAGCGGCCCGTGGGCGAGCAGCCGTTCTCGCCCCAGGGCGCCGGCATGCTCGCAAAGGCCACGGGCCGGAGGATCCCCGCGTGGAAGATTGCGCACGGGTGGGCTGCCGAGATCTCGCCCGCCGACGCCGAGTGGTCGGATCCGTCGCGAGTGGTGACCACCGAGCCGGAGGAAGAGCTCACGCTCATCCCGTACGGATGCACGAACATCCGCATCACGGAGTTCCCGAAACTGCGCCCGCGTTGAATGAGGAATGAGGGGCCGGGGACGCGACATGATGGCACCTGCCTGCCGCCGCCTGCTCTTCGCCACGGCCTCGATGGCGTTCCTTGCCGCCCCGCTCAGCCGGACCGCCGACCCGCCCCAGGCCCTCGAGGAGTGGGAGGACGTCGGCGTCGCCAGCCGCAACACCGAGGCCCCGCACGCCTGGTTCCTGCCCTTCGACGATGAGGCGGGGGCGCGGCGCGCGAACTTCCGGAACTCGCCGTGGGTGCAGTCGCTCAACGGCACGTGGAAGTTCAAGTGGGTGCCGAAGCCCGCGGATCGTGCTGCAGGTTTCCAGGACGACGGATACGATGTGTCCGGCTGGTCGGACTTTCCTGTTCCGGCCAATTGGGAAGTGAACGGCTATGGCCGGCCCGTCCTTCTCGACGAAGCCCTCGCGTTCCCGCCGTACCCGCCCGTTCCACCTTACGTGCCACGCGACGACAACCCCGTCGGTTCCTACCGGCGGACGTTCCGCGTGCCGGAGGGGTGGAAGGGCCGCGAGGTCATCCTCCACTTCGGTGGCGTGAACTCCGCGTTCTACGCGTGGGTGAACGGGCGGCTGCTCGGGTACAGCCAGGACAGCAAGACGCCGGCCGAGTTCAACGTCACGAGGTACCTGCGCGACGGCGACAATACGCTGGCCGTTCAGGTCTATCGGTACAGCGTGGGCAGTTACCTCGAGTCGCAGGACATGTGGCGGCTCGCCGGCATCGAGCGGGATGTCTTCCTCTATAGCATCCCGCAGGTGCATATCCGTGACTTCTTCGTGCAGGCCGGTTTCGCCGAGGCCGGCCCCGACGGGGCGCTGAACGCCTCGGTCCGCGTGCGCAACCTCTCGGCGTCGCGGGCCGCCGGCCTGCGAGTGCGGCTCACGCTGACCGACGAGGCGGGGCGGCGGGTCGCCTGGTCGACCTCCACTCCCGTCAGCGTCGAGGCGGGCCTGGAATCCGAGGTCCCGCTCGCCGTGAGGGTGCCCGCGCCGCGCCGGTGGACCGCGGAAACGCCGAACCTCTATGCGATGACGCTCGCCCTCGTCGACGGCGCCGGGCGCGTGGCCGAGGTCGCCGGGAGCCGCGTGGGATTCCGTTCGGTCGCGATCAAGGGCGGTCAGCTGCTCGTGAACGGCGTGCCGATCTACATCAAGGGCGTGAACCGCCACGAGCACGACGCGCGCACCGGCCACGTGGTGACCGAGGCGCAGATGCGCGCGGACATCCGGCTGATGAAGCAGTTCAACATCAACGCCGTCCGCGCGAGCCACTATCCCAACGCACCGCTCTGGTACGAGCTGTGCGACGAGTACGGGCTCTACGTCATCGACGAGGCGAACATCGAGTCGCACGGCATCAGCTTCGACGCGGACAAGACACTCGCGAACAAGCCCGAGTGGCGGGCCCTGCACCTCGACCGCATCGTCCGGATGGTCGAACTCGACAAGAACCACCCCTCCATCATCGTGTGGTCGCTGGGCAACGAGGCGGGTGACGGCGTCAACTTCGAGGCCGCCTACGCGTGGATCAAGCGGCGCGACCCGTCGCGGCCCGTCCAGTACCAGCCCGCCGGACTGAAGGCGCACACCGACATCTACGCCCCGATGTACGCCCGCATCCCCGCGATCAAGCGGTACGGCAACCAGCCGCAGACGCGCCCGCTCATCCTGTGCGAGTACGCCCACGCGATGGGCAACAGCATCGGCAACCTGCAGGACTACTGGGACCTCATCCTCGGTTCGCCCCACCTGCAGGGCGGCTTCATCTGGGACTGGGCCGACCTCGCGCTCGAGCGCACGGCGCCGTCCGGCGAGCGCTACTACGTCGACGGCGGAGACCAGGGCGGCGCCGACGGCATGATGCTGCCCGACCGCACGCCGCACCCGCACGCCTTCGAGGTGAAGAAGGTCTATCAGTATGTCAAGGTGGAGCCGGTGGATTGGGCCGAGGGCCGGTTCAGAATCACGAACCGGCACGACTTCATCCCGCTGAACGCGTACGACATCTCCTGGCGCCTCGAGGCCGACGGCCGCATCGTCGCACGCGACCTCCTGCCTCGGCTCGACATCCCGGCGCGGTCGTCGGGCGAGGTCCGGCTCGCGCTGCCCGCGACGACGGGCGATGCCGAGTGTTTCGTCACCTTCAGCGCGCGCACGGCCGCGGCGGCGCCGCTCGTCGAGCGGAGCTTCGAGGCCGCGTGGGATCAGCTCCAGATGCCCTCGGCCGCGGCGGCCCGGGCCCGGCCTGCGAGAGCCGAAGGCGTAGCCCTCCAGCTCGATGACAGGACCGACGAAGCCATCGTGCGCGGCTCCGCATTCACCGCCACTTTCGACAAGCGTGCCGGCACGATGCGGTCGCTGGTCTTCCGCGGCGTCGAACTCATCCGCTCGGGCCCCGTGCCCGACTTCTGGCGGGCGCCGACCGACAACGATCTCGGCAACAGGATGCCGGAGCGCCTGGCGGTCTGGAAACGCGCGGGAGCGGATCGGCGGATTGCGTCGGTGACGGCCGTCGCGCTGTCCTCCTCGTCTGTCGCCGTGACGGTCGAGTCCGTGCTTCCGGCCGGCGATTCCCCGCACACCACGCGCTACACGGTCTTCGGCAGCGGCGAGATCGAAGTCGTCAACTCGTTCAGCCCGGGCACGCCTGGCCTTCCGGAGCTTCCGCGCTTCGGGATGCGGATGACGCTTCCGGCCGCCTTCGACACGATGACGTGGTTCGGGCGCGGGCCGCACGAGAGCTACTGGGACCGGAAGACGGGCGCCGCCGTGGGCCTCTACTCCGGGCCTGTTGCCGCCCAGTATCATCCCTACGTCCGGCCGCAGGAGTCCGGCAACAAGACCGACGTGCGCTGGGTGTCCCTCACCAACCGGGACGGTGTCGGACTGCTCGCCATGGGCATGCCGCTCATCGACGCCACCGCCACGCAGATGCCGCTCGAGATCTACGACGGAGCACGCGACGGGTCACAGAAGCACACGACGGACATGCGGCCGCAGGACTTCGTGGCACTGAATCTCGACTGGAAACAGATGGGAGTGGGAGGGGACACCAGCTGGGGCGCGCCGGTCCACCCCGAGTACACGCTGCCGGCGCAGCCCTACTGCGTACGGCTTCCGTTTGAGGCCGTTCTCGTTCAAGGACGAATCGCCAGCGGTCATTTACCGCCAAGGCCGGTAGCGTCATTGGCGGGCGGAAAACCGCTGCGCTATCATGGCGGGGATGTACTTTCGGCGGAATCGCCTCCTCTGGAGCCTGTCGCTGGCGGTCGCCATGGCCGTCGCCGGGTGCGGTTCGCCGACGAGCCCGACGCCACCGCCGCCCCAACTCGGTCCTGGCCTGCCCGACGCCCCAGACCGCCGTGTCGTTCCAGAACGAGCCTGCGACGGTGACCTATCCTGCCCCAGTCGCGCAGGGCGGCACGCCTCCCGTCCAGACGGCCTGTACGCCGGCGTCCGGCTCGGCGTTCCCCGTCGGCACGACGACCGTCGGCTGCACCGCGACGGGTTCCGCCGCGGGCCAGACCGCCGGCTGTTCCTTCACGGTGACCGTGGCGAGACCGCCTCAACTGTCGGTAACGCGGTTCATGGCGTTCGGCGACAGCATCACCTGGGGTGAGCAGTCCCCTCCGTCTGGTTTCCTGTTCTATGACCCGTTGGCTTCGTATCCCGCCCAACTGCTCTCGCTCTTGGGCGGGCGCTATCCAGATCAGGCAATTGTGATGGTGAACGAGGGCGTCCCGGGAGAGCGCCTTGCGGATGGCCTCGCCAGACTGCCCTCTGCACTAGCCTCGAACACCCCCGAGGTGTTGCTGCTACTCCATGGGGCCAACGATCTGATCGGCGATCCGCGCATCGCCACCACCGATTACATCGCGTCCAAGCTGCACGACATGGTGCGCACGGCGAAGGCGAGGTCCCCGAACATCAAGGTGCTCCTCGCCACGTGGCCGCCGCAATTCATCGGCACGCCCCCTCACCGGGGCGCCGGAGCGGAGTACGTGCCGGCGCTGAATCAGAAGATTGCCGCCGTCGCCGAGAGCCAGGGATCGACGCTGGTCGATCTCTATGCTCCGCTGTTCGTGGACGTCAAGCGCTACATCGGCGTCGACGGCCTGCATCCCACGGAACAAGGGTTCGCGCTGATGGCCCAGACCTTTGCCGCCGTCATCCAGGAGAAGTTCGAGGTCAAACCGACAGCGCGCTGAGACGGAGCGCCGGAGATACCATGGCGGTCACCAAAATCGGAGTCCTGACCAGCGGCGGCGACGCCTCGGGCATGAACGCGGCGGTCAGGGCCATTGTCCGGGCGGGCCTCGACAACGGCCTCGAGGTCTGCGCGATCCACGAGGGGTACCGCGGGCTCATCGAGGGCGGCGACAAGATCCGGCCGCTCCGCTGGCCGGACGTCGGCGGCATCATCCACCGCGGCGGCACGGCGATCGGCTCGGCGCGATCCGAGGAGTTTCGCACGCGCGAAGGCCGCCTGAAGGCCGCCCGCACCATGCTGCAGCACGGCATGGACAGCCTGGTGGTCGTGGGCGGAGACGGGTCGCTCACCGGGGCCGACGTGCTTCGTGGCGAGTGGCCGGAGTTCCTCCAGGAACTGGTGGCCCGGCACGACGTCGACGCCTCGCTCGCGGCAGCGCACCCGAGGCTGACGGTGGTCGGCCTGGTCGGTTCCATCGACAACGACGCCGCCGGCACCGACATGACCATCGGCGCCGACACGGCCCTGCACCGCATCACCGAGGCGATTGACGCGATCGGCAGCACGGCTTCGAGCCACCAGCGCGCCTTCATCGTCGAGGTGATGGGCCGCCATTGCGGCTACCTCGCGCTGATGGGCGCGATCGCCACCGGCGCCGACGCGCTCTTCATTCCCGAGTGCCCGCCAACCGACGACAACTGGGAGGCCGGCCTGGTTGCGGGGCTGCTCGCGGGCCGCGCGGCGGGCCGGCGGGATTCCATCGTCGTCCTGGCGGAAGGCGCGACGGATCGACAGGGCACGCCGATCACCACCGAGCGGTTGCGCCAGGCACTCGCCTCCGGGCTCGGCGAGGCGGTGCGCGTGACCGTCCTCGGGCACATGCAGCGCGGGGGCGCCCCCAGCGCGTTCGACCGGAACCTCGGGACGGTGATGGGGTACGCCGCGATTGAGACACTGCTCGCCGGCGACGCCGACACGCGGTCGCTCGTGATGGGCATACGCGGCAACCGGGTCGTCCGGATCCCGCTCGAGGAGTGCGTCGCCGAGTCGCGGCGGGTCAACGACGCGCTCGGGGCGCGAGCGTTCGACCGCGCGCTGGAACTGCGCGGCTCCAGCTTCAACGACGCGCTGCGGACGTTCAACACGCTCCTGAAGGCCCTGCCTCACCCGCCGGCAGCCGGGCAGCGCCGGCTTCGGCTGGGCATCCTGCACGCCGGGGCGGCCGCGCCAGGCATGAACGCCGCAGTCCGGACGGCGGTCCGGCTGACGACCGACGACGGCCATGTCGCGCTCGGGATCCGCCGGGGCTTTCACGGCCTCGTGACCGGCGAGCTCTCCGAGATGAACTGGATGAGCGTGAACGGCTGGGCCCCGATGGGGGGCGCCGAACTCGGCACGTCGCGCGACGTGCCTGCCGGCCCGGACTTCTACGCGATTGCGAAGACGATTGAGCAGCACGCGATCGACGGGCTGCTCATCATCGGCGGATGGGAGGCCTACGAGGGCGCCCACCGGCTGTTCGAGGAGCGGAGAAACTTCCCCGCCTTCAACATCCCGGTCGTCTGCCTGCCGGCGACGATCGACAACAATCTGCCGGGCACGGAGCTGAGCATCGGCGCCGACACGGCCCTGAACAGCATCGTGTCGGTCGTCGACAAGATCAAGCAGGCGGCCGTCGCCGAACAGCGCTGCTACGTCGTCGAAGTGATGGGGAGGCGGTGCGGCTACCTCGCGATGATGAGCGGCCTCGCGACGGGGGCGGAGCGGGTGTACCTGCACGAGGAGGGCATCACGCTGAAGGCCCTCGTCGAGGACCTCGACCTGCTCGTCCGGGGATTCACACAGGGCAAGCGCCTCGGCCTGATGATCCGGAGCGAGCACGCCAACGACGTGTACGACACCGCGTTCATGTGCGCCCTGTTCGAGGAGGAAGGCGGCGGCCTCTTCGACGTGCGCCAGAGCATCCTCGGCCACCTCCAGCAGGGAGGCGACCCGTCGCCCTTCGACCGCATCCAGGCCACGCGGCTGGCCCGCCTCAGCATCCGCCGGCTGGCCGAGCAGGCCGCCGCCGGGCAGCCCGCCGCCGAGTTCATCGGCATGACGTCGGGAGCCGTCGCGTTCGGCTCGTTCGAGGACTACCCGCGGTTGATCGACGCCGCGAACCGGCGGCCGAAGCAGCAGTGGTGGCTGGAGTTGCGGCGCATCAACGGCGCGCTCGCCCGGCCGGCTCCCCGCATGGGGGCCGCCCGCACGAACGAAGAGGGTCAGACACTCGTGGGGAATCCCCGCCCATGAGTGCCTGACCCTCCAGGTACTGTTGCGTCTCGAATCTAGAACCGGATCCGCAGGCCGCCGCCGAACTGGAACCCGCCGACCTTCACGTCGGACGGATCGCTCCCGTCGGACTCGATGCTCACCGTCGCCGCCGTGTAACGGACGATGGCACCCACGCCGAAGTTGTTGGCGAAGCGAAAGGTCATGTCCGCGCCGACGTTGAAGCCGATCTCACTGCCCGTGGCGGTGGTCTGCGCCACGGTCATGTTGACGCTCGAGTACGGGGGGCCGACCTCCGTGATCTGCGGCGACGTCACGACGCCCTGCTTGAGGTTGAACAGTGACGGGCCGCCCGAGATGACGATGTCGAGCCTGTCCGTGATCGGGAGCATCCAGAGCGCCTGGAAATGATACCCGTCCTCGAGATGCTCGAGGTCGCTCAGCGTGGCGGTCGCGGTCCGCGGCTGGTCGTAGTAGATGGGGCTCGGGACCTGGGCGGTCACCTGCGCCGCCCCCTTCGCACTCAAACGAGTGTAGGTGAAGCCGACGCCGAAATTGCCGGCGACTCGAAATCCCCCGCCGATGTCGAAGAACGGAGCCTGGCTGTCGAGCGTTTGCGCGGTCGTGAGTTTGCCGGTCTCGTCGTAGATCGTGAAATTCGTGCTCGTGGTCGCCGCGTCCTCGGCGACTACCTGGATGCCGAAATTCACGTTGATGAATCCGCGACCCTCCCAGGGAAGGGCCTGCGCGGACGCCTGCGACGCGAACGCCGTCAACCCGATCACGCACACCGCCAGTCGGAACGCCTGCTTCATCATGCACACCCTCGTCTGACAAGAATATTTGATACTAGCACAGGATTCACGCCCTGCTGCACCTGCTGCTGGTCAGGGGCTGGGCGCGAGGCAGTGGTCTGACGCGGCTGTCGCCGCGTCCCTGCCCTGCCGCCGCGATGGCAGGACTGACCGGCCCCTGGTGCCTTGGCCCTTGCTCCTACTTCTGGATGGCAATCAGCTCCACATCGAACACGAGCATCCCCGACGGCATCCCCTGCTGGCCGTCGTACGCGATCCGCTGGGGGATCCAGAAGCGGGTCTTCTCGCCCTCGACCATCAGCTGCACGCCTTCAGTCCAGCCCGGAATGACCTGGTCCAGCGGGAACGTGGCCGGCTGCCCCTTCGCGACGGAGCTGTCGAACATCTTCCCGTCCGTCGTCCAGCCGGTGTAGTGCACGGTCACCTTGCTGCTGCGCTTCGGGTGGTCGGTGCCGGCGCCGGCCTTCAGCACCTTGTACGCGAGCCCGGACTTCGTCTTCAAAGCATCCGGGGGAGGCGCGGCGACGTCGGCAGGCGCCGTCGTTGGACTCGCCATGAACGAGATCAGTTCGATGTCGAACACGAGCATGCCCTGCGGCCGGTCGGCTCGTCCCTTGTAGGCCAGTTCCTCGGGTATCCAGGCGCGGCGCTTCTCGCCCGCCACCATCAGCTGCACGGTCTCGCCCCAGCCGACGATCACGCGGTTCAGCCCGAACGTGCTGGGCTTCCCTCGCGTGTACGAGCTGTCGAACATCTCGCCCTTCGTGTTCCACCCCGTGTAGTGGACCGTGACGATGTCGTCCGCCTTCGGGTGTTCGGTGCCGGTGCCGGGGGTGACGACCATGGTCGCCAGCCCCGACTTCGTCTTCGCGGCGTCGGCGGGCGGAGCGGCGACATCGGGTGGCGCGGGAATGGGACGCACGATGGGTTTGGTCTCCGTCTGAGGGGCAGGCGTCTGCTGGCGCGCTCCGGCGGTGACGGCAAGGGCCGCCACGACCGTCGCGGCGCCGGTCACGAATGCGGCGGGGCGAAAGTGCGAGAAGGTCATTCGGTCTCCGTGGACTTCTTCCTGCGCGGCGTGGCCGCGCGCGCCCGCGGCCTGCGGGCCGCGGCAGTGGACCTGGTGCGGGGGGCTGCCGTCCCGGCCTTGCGGCGGCGGCGCGGCGGCGCCTCGGCGGCAGGAGCCTCCGCCTCGGGTTCGCCTGTGACCGGGGTGTCGGCGTCGGCCGTCGCTCCGGCTGCTGCGCCGGCGGGTTCCCAGTGTGCGGGAGCCCCGGCGGTGAGCGGGTACTCGGGCGGCTCGACCGGCGCGACAGCCGGCGACGCCCCTGTGAGGCCCTGTGCGTCGGTCTCCGCGGCGACATCGACCGGCTCCGGCGGCGCGACCGGCAGGCGGAGCTGCGGCCCCTGAAAGACCCGCAGGACACCCTGGCGGTCGCGGTCGAGCCGGACGAGGCCGTCGCGCTGCACCGAGCGCAGGATCTCCACGAGGTTGCCGTGCTTGCGCTCGTCGAATCCCGGGTCGGCCGCGCGCATGGCCTGCTTCACGTTGCGGACGTACATCGGCCAGCGGGCGATGGCGCCCGGCGTGGCGAGCACGCGGGTCAGGAGGCGGATGCCGTCGACGATGGACGTCTGCGGCGCCTCGCCGCGCGGCTCTGCCGCGGCATCCGGGTCGGGCATCGCGGCGGGAGCGCCCGCCGCCGCGGCGCCCGCGGCCTCGGCGTCCGGCTGCGGCGCCTCGGCGCTCTCGGGCGCGATGCCCGCGTCCTTCAGCTCGACAAGCACGCTGCGGCCCGAACTGCGCAGCGCGACCAGCCCCGACTCGGCCAGTTTCTCGGCGAAGTCGCGGAAGCTCGACGCGCCGTAGTCGCGCTCGGAGAAGGTCGAGTCGAGCTGCAGCAGCGTGCTTTTCAGCAGGCCCAGCTGCGGCGTCACCTCGCGATCGGTCAGCAGGCCGAGCGCGCGGGTGACGAGGGGGAACGCTTTGCTGACGGGCGCCACCGACAGCGTCGACGGAGGCGGCGCAGGCTGTCCGCCGCCTCGCTCGCGGCCCTGGGCGGCGGGCTGCCGGCGGCTCGGCTGGCGGATGAGGTTCTCGTAGGCGATGAACTCGTGGCAGTTCTTCTGCATCACGGCGCCGGTGAACTGCCGGCCGCCGACGACGAACACCTTCTTGTCGTACTGCTTCAGCTTCTCCACCAGGCTGATGAAGTCGCTGTCGCCGCCGACGATGACGAACGCGTTGATGTGGTCGTGCGTGAACGCCATCTCGAGGGCGTCGAGGGCGAGGTTGATGTCGGCGCCGTTCTTGTCGCCGCCCGGCGTCATGTTGCGCTGCACCATGCGCACCGCGTGCTGCGTGAGCATGCGGCTGTAGTCGCCGGCGCGCTTCCAGTCGCCGTAGGCAATCTTGGTGATCACGTCGCCGCGCTCCTTCACGGCGTCCAGCACCGCGCCTACGTCGAATTCGCGGTTCAGGGTGGTCTTGACGCCGATCTCGATGTTGTCGAAATCGATCAAGACGGCGATTTTCAAAGAGTCTTCTGATGCGTGCATTGGTCCTTCTTGACTAGACGTCCAGCTCGCGGGCCTCCTCCGCGCGCTCCATGATGAAGCGGAAGCGTGCGGAGGCGTCCTTGCCCATGAGCTCGTTGATGACCCGATCGGTCACGATGTGATCGGCGACTTCCACGCGCAGGAGCCGCCGCGTCTTGGGGTTCAGGGTGGTCTCCCACAGCACCTTCGGCATCATCTCGCCCAGGCCCTTGAAGCGCGTGATCTCCGGCGTGCCGCGGCCCTTCCCGTGGCGCTCCAGAATCTGGCCCTTCTGCCCGTCATCGAGCGCCCAGTGGGTCTCCTTGCCGATGTCGATGCGATAGAGGGGCGGCTGGGCGAGGTAGACCTTCCCCGCCGTCATGAGCGGCGTCATGTGGCGGTAGATGAACGTGAGCAGCAGCGTGGCGATGTGGTTCCCGTCCGAGTCCGCGTCGGCCAGGATGATGACGCGGCCGTAGCGCAGCCGCGTGATGTCGAAGCTCTTGCCGATGCCGCAGCCGAGCGCGGTGACCAGATCGGAGAGCTCCTTGTTCTCGAGCACCTTCGCGAGCGACGCGCTCTCGACGTTGAGCACCTTGCCGCGCAGCGGGAGCACGGCCTGGCGGCCGCGGTCGCGCCCCTGCTTCGCCGAGCCGCCGGCGGAGTCGCCTTCGACGATGAACAGCTCCGAGTCCTCCCGGCCGGACGCCGAACAATCGCTGAGCTTGCCCGGGAGGTTGAGGCGGTTCGATGTCGCGCTCTTGCGGGTGACTTCCTGCTGCGCCGCCCTGCTGGCCTCGCGCGCCCGTGCCGCCAGGATGATGCGGGCGACAATCGCCTCGGCCACGCTCAGGTTGTGATTCAGCCAGTGCTCGATCCCCGGCCGGACCGCCGAGTCCACCGCGGACAGGATCTCCGGGTTGTTCAGCCGGTCCTTCGTCTGGCCCTGGAACTGCGGCTCGGCGAGGAAGATGCTGAGCACGCCGACGAGGCCCTCGCGGATGTCGTCGGCGGTGAGCGTCACGCCCTTGGGCGTCAGGTTGTGCGTGTCGATGAAGTTCCGCACGGCCTTGCCGATGCCGGCGCGCAGGCCGTTCTCGTGGGTGCCGCCCGACCCGGTCGGGATCCCGTTGACGTAGCTCCGGATCTGCTCCTCGGTCGACTCGGTCCACTGCATCGCCAGGTCGATGCGCAGGCCGTTGTCGCGGGCCAGCACGAACGCCGACTCGTGCACCGTCCGCAGGCTCGAGGCCGCGAGCAGTTTCTTCAGGTACGCCTCGATGCCGTCGGCGTGCTCGAACACGTCCCGCGACTTCGCCGTCTCGTCCTCGAAGACGACCTTGACGCCCTTGTGGAGGTAGCTCGCCACCTCCAGCCGCTCGCGGATCACGGCCGCGTCGAACTCGACCTTCGGGAAGATCGTCGCGTCCGGCCTGAAGAACACCGTCGTGCCGGTGCCGCGCGCCGGGCCGAGCTTCTTCACGGCGCCCTGCGGAATGCCCTGCTTGAAGCGCTGCTCCCACAGCGCGCCGTCACGCTTGACGGTGACGACGAGCTCCTTCGAGAGCGCGCAGACGACGCTGGCGCCAACGCCGTGCAGGCCGCCGGCCGTCTTGTAGCTGCCGTGCTCGAACTTGCCGCCCGCGTGAAGGACGGTGAACACCACTTCGAGCGCGCTCTTCTTGCTCTGCGGGTGCTTGTCGACCGGGATGCCGCGACCATCGTCGGTGATCGTCATCGACGACCCGTCTTCGTGGAGCGTGGCCGAGATGTTCGAGGCGTAGCCGTTCATCGCCTCGTCGATGGCGTTGTCGAGGATCTCCCAGACCAGGTGGTGGAGGCCCGTGATGCCCACCCCGCCGATGTACATGCCGGGCCGTTTCCGGACAGGCTCGAGGCCTTCAAGTACGGTGATGTCCTTGGCGGTGTAGGACGGCATCAACAGGTCAGGCGCTAGGGATGAGGCGCTAGGCGCTGGGCTGGCCAAGGGCGAGAACGCGCATCGGCTTCCAGGGACTGCACCGGGCAGCGGCGGACGCCCGAGACTCCGAAACAAGCCCCCCGGCAACCGGGACGAGCCAAGAGCACAGGCCGCACGCCAATTCGTTGACGCTATTGTACTTCGTTTCTCCCCTCCTTCGCCACCATCAGAAAAGGTGACACTTCCCTTCTTGGCGAGGTGGATGGCATGTCGGGCCTCTCAGCCGCGGCCTCAGCAGCCCATGACGGGCGTCATACCGGCCGACCGGGGGCGTTGCTACGCTGTCGCCATGGCCGGGTCCGGAGCCGTTCGTCCAGCCGTCTTCTATCGCGCCGCTGAACCCGGCGGCAACGCCGCCGTGTCCCCGTCCCCCGCGGTTTCCGCCAAAAAGTCGTTCGCCCGCCGCGGGCCCGACCGTACATCCTTCGTCCGCCGCACGTTCCAGGCGGCCTTCATCCTGCTCAACCTGTGGATCGGCGCGCGCTTCTACTTCTTTGTCCGCTACTACGAGACCGGCGGGCAGACGACGTTTGTCGGACGTCCTCCGGGTGTTGAGGGCTGGCTGCCCATCGCCGGCCTGATGAACCTCAAGTACGCCCTGCTGACCGGCTCGATTCCGGAGGTCCACCCGGCGGCGATGTTCCTGCTGGTCGCATTCGTCGCCATTTCGTTCGTGGCGCGGAAGGCGTTCTGCGGCTGGCTGTGCCCGATCGGCACGCTTTCGGAGTGGCTGTGGGAAGGCGGCCGTGAGATCCTCGGCCGTAACTTCCAGGCGCCGCGCTGGCTCGACATCCCGCTGCGCAGCCTGAAGTACCTGCTGCTCAGTTTCTTCGGCTACGCGGTCGCCACCATGACCGTGCCCGACCTCGACGGGTTCATCACGAGCCCGTACGGCCTGATCGCCGACGTCAAGATGCTGAACTTCTTCCGCCACATCGGCACGACCGGCGCGGCGGTGATTGCCGTCCTCCTCGTCGGCTCGGTGTTCGTGAAGAACCCGTGGTGCCGCTACCTCTGCCCCTACGGGGCGCTGGTCGGCGTGGTGTCGCTCGTCAGCCCCGCCGGCGTCCGGCGCGAGGCCGACGCGTGCATCAACTGCGCGAAGTGCGCGAAGGCCTGCCCGTCGCTCCTCCCGGTCGACACGCTCACGACGGTGAAGTCGGCGGAGTGTACGGGCTGCCTCGAGTGCGTCGCCGTGTGCCCCGCCGAGGGTGCCCTGCGGTTGTCGGTCGGCCGCTCCCGCGCCATCCCGACATGGGCCGTCGCTGCCACCATCGCGGTCATCTTCCTCGGCATCGTCGGTTACGCGCAGCTCACGGGGCGGTGGCACTCGAATGTGCCCGATGCCGCCTATCGGGAACTCGTGCCTGCGGCCGACTCCTTCGCGCACCCGCAGTAGCCAGTAGCCAGTAGCCAGTAGCCAGTAGCCAGTAGCCAGTAGCCAGTAGCCAGTAGCCAGTAGCCAGTAGCCGTAGCCAGTAGCCAGTAGCAGTTTGACGCCGTGCGGTGTGTTTGGCCTTTCTACTGAATGCTGACTACTGGCTACTTACTACTGACGAACCCCGAGTCCCGAGTCCCGCCTATTGACACTCCCCCTCCCTCCCCGTCACAGTACTGGGATGCCGACGATCGACTTTGCCTCGCTGACGCTGCAGGACGCCCTCGATCTCGCCATCCTCATCGAGGAAGAGGCGAAGGAACGCTACGAGGAGTTCGCCGACAACCTCTCGCTGCACCATACGCCGGAGGCCGCGCACTTCTTCACGACGATGGCCGGAAACGAAGCGAAGCACGGGGCCGACCTGCTGATGCGCCGGCAGGCGATTTTCGGCGAGGCCCCGACGCGCGTGTCGCGCCGCATGCTGTGGGACGTCGAGGCGCCGGATTTCGATCAGTCGCGGATGTACATGTCGGCCCGCCAGGCGATGGAAGTCGCCCTGGCCTCTGAAGTGAAGGCGTACGACTTCTTCGACTCTGCGCTGGCCTACATCAGCAATCCGGACGTGCGGGTGCTCTTCGAGGAACTGCGGGCGGAGGAGATCGAGCATCAGGAACTCGTGAAGGCGGTGCTGGCCCGGCTCCCGAGCGGCGAGGAAGCGAACGGGGAGTTCGACGAGGACGAGCCGGTGGGACATTAGGGACTAGGGGACTAGCCGGGACTCGGGGCTCGGGATTCGGGATTCGGGATTCGCTCTTCTAGCGAACTGACGCGGGCCGTTTCCCGCGCGCCCCTCGCCCTTCGCGCATCGACCCTCGCCTGCCGCCTGACATATCGCTGTACCAGCCCGCGATCAGGTCTTTCGACCTGATGCCAAGTACCTCCCTCAACTCCCTCATCAGCAGGCGCGCCTGAGTCATCCCGCTGGTGACCACCACCTCGATCTCGATGAACTGGCCGAGCCCTTCGACCGTGTCGAGGTGGATCCGCGCGTTCCTGTAGAGCCACACCTCGCGACGCTTGCGCACGCAGCCCTTCGCGCCGAGCATCCGCTCGAACAGCCGGCGCGTGCCTGCGGCATCGGTCGTCGGCAGCCGCTGGAACTCGCTCGTCCGCGCCGCGGTCTTGTCGGGCCTGAAGTAGGCGATCAGCTCGCCGGCGCGGCTCGATCCTGGCTGGCGCAGCTTCAGCCGCCCCTTCGGCACCCGGAAGTACCAGTCCGTTTGCCGCAGCACGGCGGGCCGCGTTGCGCCCTTCAGGGCACGCAGGCGCCGCCTGACGGCGGCGAGGGACGCCACGGTCGTTTTGATCTCGAGGTTTCGCATTTGACCACCTGGCGCGCGTCCGTCGCTGCTGCCGCGAGGCCGGCCGAGCGGCGACCCGGCGGCGCGGCAGGGGCCCCTACGAGCCCGACTCGCCGAGCGCGGGAGGCGCGGCGAGATCCTGCGGCACGATGCGGATGAACTGGCCGCGCTGGAGGAGTTCCCGGCCCTTGCCACCGCGGCTGGTAATCTCGTACTTGGTCGTGCTGATGGTCTGCTCGGCGCCGCGGCTGGTCTCCACCGTCAGCAGGTCCCGGTCACCAACCGAGGCGATGAACCCGAGCACCCGGTCTTCTTTCGGCTTCAGCTTGATGAGGATGACGCCCTTGCCTGGCCCGGACAGGTAGTTGATCTCGTCGATCTTGCAGAGCATGGCCCGCGCCTGGGCCGTGGCCGCAATGATGGTTTCGCCGCCGTCGATCTTCGCGACCCCGACCACCTCGACCCCTTCCGATGGCCGCGCGTACCGCCGCCCTGCGCGCGTGCTGGGCTCGACGAACGCCTGGAAGCCGAAGCGCAGGCTGTAGCCGTCGCTCGTGACGGCCACGGCGTGGGTGCGCGGCACGTCGCCTTCCTTCTTCGCCTCGATGCCGGACGTTACGCGCGGGTCGAGGCTGAACGCCGCGATCACGCGCTCGCCGTCCTTGAACTTGAACAAGCGCTGGATGGGTTCGCCATAGCCGGTTGACGCCGGCACGTCGGCAATCCGCACGCTGTAGGCCGCGCCGAAGTTCGTGAAGAACACGGCCGTCGACCGCGTGCTGCCCGGCAGCACGGCCAGCACCGCGTCGCCCTCGCGAAGGCGCGTGGACGCGAGGTCCTTCACTTCCTTCTGCCGCTTCACCCAGCCGTCCCGCGACACGATCACCACGTTGTCTTCGTCGACGATGAAGTCGTCGGCGGAGTACTCGACCTCTTCGACCGACTCGATGCGTGTGCGACGAGGATCGCCCTTCGCGCCGTGCGCCTTCTGCAGCGCCTCGATCTCGTCGCGGACGATGCCCCAGCGCTTGACCTCGCTGTTGAGCAGCACGCCGATCTGCTTCGCGCGGTTCCGCCGCTCCTCCAGTTCCGTCCGGATCGCGAGGATCTTCGAGCCGCGCGAGCCGGTACAGCTTGAGCTCGAGGATCGCGTCGGTCTGCTCGGCGTCCAGTTCGAACCGCGCCATGATCTTCTTCGCGGCGTCCTGCTTGCCGTCGGACTTGCGGATGATCCGGATGATCTCGTCGAGGACGTCGAAGACCTTCTCGAAGCCCTCGAGCACGTGGATGCGCCGGCTGAGGGCCGCCAGCTCGTGCTCCAGCCGGCGCGTGACGACGTCGAGGCGGAAGTGGAGGAAGTGCCAGAGAATCGACTTGAGATCGAGCCGTTCGGGCTTGCCGACCTCGGGGTTCTCGGTCGGCACGAGACAGGTGAGGTTCACCGGGAACGTGGTCTGGAGCGGCGTGTGCTTGCACAGGTACGCCATCACCATCTTCTCGTCGGCGTCCTTCTTCAGCTCCAGCTGGATCCGCACATCGTCGGTCGACACGTCCTTGACGTCGAGGAGCGGCGGCAGCTTGCGGCCGATCACGACCTCGGCGATGCGCTCGACAAGCTGGGCCTTGTTCACCATGTAGGGGATGCTCGTGATGAACACGGTCCTGCCCCCTCGCGTCGTGGGACCCGCTTCCCACGTGCCTCGAACGCGAACCGAACCGGAGCCGGTCTTGTAGATCTCCTTCAGTTCGTCGGCCGAGTTGAGGATGTGGCCGCCCGTCGGGAAATCCGGCCCCTTCACGTAGCGGCAGAGCTGGACGCTCGTGAGGTCAGCGTTGTCGAGCAGCTTGAGCAGCGCCGTGCACACCTCGCCGAGGTGATGCGGCGGGATGCTGGTGGCCATGCCGACGGCGATGCCGGTGGCGCCGTTGACGAGCAGGTTCGGCAGGCGCGCGGGCAGCACGACGGGCTCGGTCTTCGTCCCGTCGTAGCTCGGCCGGAACGCGACGGTATCCCGGTCGATCTCCTCGAGCATCTCGTCGGCGATGCGCGCCAGACGGCACTCGGTGTAGCGCATGGCCGCGGCCGCGTCGCCGTCGAGCGACCCGAAGTTGCCCGAGCCGTCGACGAGCGGATAGCGCAGCGAGAATGGCTGCGCCATGCGGACGAGGGTGTCGTAAATCGCGGTGTCGCCGTGCGGATGATAGCTCCCCATCACGTCGCCGACGACCTTGGCGCACTTGCGGCACTTCTGGTCGGCCGTGAGGTTCTGCTGCCACATCGTGAAGAGGATGCGGCGCTGCACGGGCTTGAGGCCGTCGCGCACGTCGGGCAGCGCCCGCGAGGTGATGACCGAGAGCGCGTAGTTGAGGTACTTCTCCTGGGCCGCCTCATGGAGCGCGACGATCTGCTCGCCGCCGCCCCTGCCGCCCGGACGATCGCCGCCCCCGCCGGGTGGCGGAGGCCAGTTGCCCGCCGGCGGCCAGACACCGACGGGCGGCCACGTGGCGCCCTCGGAGGCGGGCGTGTGCTCGATGATGTCGAGGAGCGACTGCTCCGGACCCTTGCGACGAGGTGACAACGACGTTTCTCCTTCTCACGCGACATGACGCGGCCGCGGGTCCTGTCCGCGCCGTTCCCATCTGTCCTCGGGTGACCTTCGCCTGTCCTCCCTGCGCCCTTCGACGGAGCTCAGGGCGCCCTGAGGCTCTCGAAGGGCGGGCAGATGGGAGACGCCGCGGCCACCCGCCGCCGCGGCGTCAAGGTCCGGTTGGAACGACCGTGACTCCCAGCAGCGCCGCGAACTCGGCCAGCACCATCGCCGTCGCGCCCCAGACCTGCTCGCCGTCGAGGTCGAAATACGGCATGTCGAACTCGAGGCCGTCCCGGACACGATTCACGAGATGGTGGCGCCGGGGGTCGAGCAGGTGACCGACCGGCGCCTCGATGATGCGTTCGACTTCCCCGGGCTCCGGCCGCATCACCGGGCGTGAGCCTGCCACGCCGACCGCCGGGTGCAGCACGAACCCGCTGACGGGGATGTGCAGTGGCGTCAGGCGTCCGATCACCCGCACATCGGCGCGCGCCAGGCCGACCTCTTCTTCCGCCTCGCGCAGCGCCGCGTCCTCAATCGACTCGCCCGGGTCGACCGCGCCGCCGGGCAGCGACACCTGGCTGGCATGGTTCGGGAGGTCGGACGCTCGTTTCGTCAACAGGATGACCGCCCGGCCGCCGACCGGAAACAGCAGCAGCAGCGCCGCCGCCGGCTTGGCCAGATCCGGCGCGAACCCCAGCTTCCAGCCGCCCCGGGGCTGGGGCGCCATCCGCAGCTGGGCCTCAACGCCAGGCAGGCACGCGAGCCCCTCGGTCACGGTCGCGACGACGTCGTCGAACGCCCCGGCGGTCATCCTGTCAATGCTACCGCGGGAGGCGGGCTGACGACTATCAGCAGCCAGTAGCCAGTAGCCAGTAGCCAGTAGCCAGTAGCCAGTAGCCAGTAGCCAGTAACGGTTGGACACCGTGCGGCGCGACGCGCCTTCCTACTGAATGCCGGCTACTTACTACTTCTTGTCCGCCCCCTTGGCCTTCTCCTTCTCCCGTTCCGCGGCGGACTTCTTCAGGTTCGCCCGGTCCTTCAGATGGTCCTCCATCTCCAGGCGCGGCACGCCGTCGGTCATCCACTTCGGCGCCGGCGCGCCCTTGAGGTAGTGGTCGAAGAACTCCTTCATCCGAACCGTGTAGTCGAACCGGTTGGCCGGCTTGACCAGCCCGTGGTTCTCGCCCACGTACTCGAGCATGATCACGTTCTTTCCGAGGCGGCGCAGCGTGTTGTAGTACTCGACGCCCTGGGTGAAGTCCACCGCGCCGTCCTTGTCGTTGTGCAGGATGATGAGCGGCGTCTTCACGTTCTTCGCGAAGTTCACCGGCGAGTTGCGGACGTAGGCCTCCCAGTTGTCGGAGTAGCTGCCGAGGAACCGCCCCTGGCTGCTCTCGAAGATCGCCTGGTTGGTGCCGCCGGAGTTCTTGTAGATCAGGCTGTACATGCTGACCATGTTGGTCAGCGGCGCGCCGGCGACGGCCGCCGCGAACATGTCGGTCTGCGTCACGGTGAACGCCGTCTGATAGCCGCCCCACGAGTGGCCCTGCAGGCCGATGCGCTTCGGATCGACCACGCCCGTCGCAATCGCGGCCTTCACCGCCGCCGTAATGCACGCGACGGCGGAAACGCCAGGATCGTTCAGCGCATAGGTGATGTCGGGCTGGAGGACGGCGTAGCCGTTGCTCGTGTAGACCGACTTGTTGAAGCCGTTCGCGGTCGGCACCGCGAATTGGTTGTGCCCCTGCGTGAGCTTCTCGTAGATGTAGACGACCATCGGGTACGTCCTGCCCTTCTCGTAGTTCGCGGGCAGCGACAACGACCCCTGGAGTTTCTGTGGCCCCTTCGCCTTGTTCAGGGTGAAGGTGTACTCGACCAGCATCTGGCCGCTGGACCACGTGAAGGCCTTCACCTGCTCGTCGGCGGTGGTGAGCTTCTTTCCAGGCTTGAGCATCGCGTCGGTCACGAAATAGTCGGGCGGATCCCTGTACGTCGACCTCGCGTAGAAGTACACGTCCGCTTTCCTCGCCTTCTGCAGGCCAAACCCCGCATCGTCCCACAGCAGCATCTGGACGCCCGGCTTGCCGGGCTCGAGTTTCGCCACGCCGCCTTTCTTCGTGTACTCGCCGAAGGCGGTCACGTAGCGCGGGGCCGACAGGTCGATGCCCTTCTCTTCGGGGTCGAGCCGGAGGATCGTGCGGTACCGGATGCCGTCCTTCTTCCCGTTGGCCGTCAGGTTAACGGCGGGCGCGCCCGCCACCGGCACCTTCCAGATGTCCCAGCCGTCCGACAGCAGCGCGGCGTCGCCGTCCTTCGTCCAGCCGAGGGCCGGCCGCGGCGGCTTCACGACGTTGGTGTCGTTCTCGGTGTCGATGAACGACGCCGGCACGAGCTTCGTGATGTTCGCCGACTGGCCCGACGTCATGTCGTAGACGAGGTAGTTCCCGTCCTCGTAGTAGTAGAACTTCATGCCGTCGGTGGATGGCTGCCCGGGGTTGCGGGCCTTCTTCAGCGCCAGCTTGCGGTCGCCCGTCTGCATGTTGATGACGTAGACGTCCTGGTAGCGGCGGCCGTCGAGGTTGCTCATCAGTTCGTACTCGCGGACGTCGTAGCCGAGGGCGAACTTCCCCTTCGGCGCGGCGCTCACGCTCCGCACGGAGTCGTCGGCAAGGCGGATGAACCTGTTCTCCTTGACGCGGTAGACGGCCAGATAGCTGAAGTTCTTGTCCATCTGCTCCTGCACCTGCTGCTGCGACTGCAGGCGCGGGTCCTTGTGGTGCCAGAGGACGAGGTCCACCTTCTCCTCTTCCGGCGTCTCCGGCGCCGGCGGAGCCGAAGCCTCGGGCTTGGCGGCCGAATCCGCCCCCGCCTCGCCCGGCTTGGCGGTGTCGGGCTTGGCCTCCGACTTCTTGAGCGCGCGGATGCCGAACACGAGCGCCGTCAGGTCTTCCGTCCACGTCGCGCCGCGCGACGGGCTGATCGACATGCCCTCGGGAAAGGTCTTGTCGGCGGCGGGGTCGTACGTCACGCGCTGCGGCCCTCCCGAGGCGCCGAAGTCCGTGAAGCCGATGGCGGCGTACACCTTGTCGCTGTAGCGCTTGTCTTCCGTTCCCTTCACCACCGCGAGGCCGTCGCCCTTCTCCGTCCAGGCGAGGCGCTCGTACGACGCCTTGTCGCTGTCCAGCACTGAGACGACGCCCGACTCCATGTTCCGCAGCTGGACCCCGTTGCCGGCCTTGTCGGGGGCGTCGATGACGAGCGCCAGGAATCGGCCCGACTTGTCGAACGCGAACTCGGCGACGTTGCCGACGTTGAGATCGCGGCCCGTGGCCAGGTCGCGCAGGATGAGATCCGCTCCCTTCGGCCGGTCGCTCGCCGCGCCCGCGCCGCCGGGCGCACCGGGGGCGCCGCCGCCAGGCGCCGGGGCCGCCGCCGCGCCCGCCGCTGTCCCGCCGCCCGTCGCCGGGGCCTTCGCGATGGCCACCCAGCCTCCGCTCTCGCCGGCGAAGGCGAACCGCCGGATGTTTTCGATGGTCACGTCCTTGCCGGACGCGAGGTCGAGCAGCTGCAGCTTGGCCTGGATCGGACGCCGCTGCCGGCGGAGCCGCTGGCCTTCGGCGCGGGTGGGGTACACCATGAACGCCACCCACTTCGAGTCTTCCGAGAACCGCAACGTTGCCGGCGGCGGACCGCCCTCGCCCGGGCCGCCGGGGCCGCCGCCCATCGACGGCGCCTCACCGACCGGGAACGTGTAGACCTTGCCGCCGTCGGTGGCCTTGACGAACACCTCGCTGTCGCCTTCCATCGGCGACATGCGGTAGGCAATCCAGCGGCCGTCGTCGGAGAACGCGGTGGCGCCGACGTTCCTCCACGCGATGATATCGGCCAGCTCCATGGGGCGCGGCCCGGCGGGCGTCGCCGGCGCGGCCTCGGGCTTCTGGGGCGCCGCTGCTGGCGCGGCCTGGGCGGCTGGCTTCGTGGCGGCCTGCCGGGCCGCGATCGGGGCGAGCGCCAGCGCCATCAACATGAAAAGGACGATCAGCATCCGTCGCATCACACGCTCCTTGTCACTCGGGGTTGGGCACGATATCAGCGAAGACGTCCGTGGCCGGCCGTGCAACGAGCGGCGGGCCGAATGCCTGCCGGAACAGCTCGACGCCAAGCAGGCGCGTGACGTCCGGCTTCGAGAAGAAGATCCGGTTGAGGCTCTGCATCTGCGTCCGGTGGGACCGCAGGGCGGCTTCTTTGCGCGCCGCGAAGGCCGACACGTCGACGACGACATCCGCGCCAGGCTCCAGCGCGGGCTCGGTGCGCCGCAGCACCTCCCACGGCCGCACGGGAAGCGTCCAGAGGACGCGCGTCACGACGTGCGGCACGCCGAGGTCGGGAAACCACCTGACGTCACCGGCGGCCGCCACCGCATCCGACGTGAACCTGCTGATCGCGACGTGGTCCGGATGCAGGTTCGACCCGTTGGGGTCGAAGGTGACGACGACCTGCGGCCGCACGGATCGAATGATCTCGACGAGCTGGCGGCGAATGGTGTCGGCTGGCGCCGATGCCAGCCCGCGGTCCGGGTATCCGAGCACGCGCACGGTGCGGATCCCGAGTTCCATGCACGCCGCCATGAGCTCGGCTTGCCGGACCGCGCCCAGGCGCTCACGCGGGCACACCGGCGGATCTCCCAGCTTGCCCTGCTCGCCGGGCGTGGCCGTGCACAGCGCCGCCATACCGCCACCGGCGACGGTCGCGCAGGCAAGCCCAGCCGCGAATACGGACTCATCGTCCGGGTGGGCGAAGACGAGCAGCAGGCGCCGCAGCGCGGGCGGACTCATCGGCGATCTGCGGGAGCTTATCACGAGCGCTTGGGCATGCCCTCTGCGTCCCCGCTCACTCAAGCCGGCGAAACGCATCTCCGGGGTGCCGGTCGGCGGAAACGCGAGGCCCCACTTCGTCTCCCCACGCGGACTTCGGCCACTGCGATGCGTTTTGCCCACTGTCGGTGAGCGGCCTGGTTCGAGAGGCCACAGCTGGCATGCCCAACCGCTCGGTTGTCGCGTCACCGCTGCCCGAATCCCGAACCCCGAATCCCGAATCCCGAGAGTACACTGTCCCGATGATCCGTCTCGTCGCCATCGACATCGACGGCACGCTGCTCGATTCGCGCTGGCAGCTCCCCGACGCCAACCGGGACGCGATCTGTGCCGCCGTCGACGCGGGTGTGGAGGTGGCCATAGTCACCGGCCGCATGTACGGCTTCGCGCAGCCGGTCATCGCGCTCCTTCCCTGCCCGGTCACGGCCATCGTCAGCAACGGCGCCGTCGTGAAATCGCCGGACGGCGCGTCTGCGGTGCGTCACCTGGTGCCGCGCGCCGTGGCGAAGTCTCTGCTGGATGCCGCCGCGGAGTGGCCCGACCGCGCTGCGCTGATCTTCGACAGGCCGCATGACGGCCAGATGGTCATCGAGCGCATCGATCGATCGGATCCCCTCCGCCGGGCTTACGCGGAGCGCAACCGCGCGTTCGTGAGGGAGGTCGAGCCGCTCGCATCGGCGCTGACCGAAGACCCCGTCGTGGTGATGTTCAACGGGCCCGTGGCCGCCATGCGGGAGCTCGTCGGGAGGCTCCGCGGCCTGCCGACGGCCGGCCGCTTCTCGGTGAACCTGACGGAGTACGAGTCCCGCGACGTCCTCTTCGTCGACGTGCTCGCGGCCGGCTGCACGAAGGGCGCGACGCTCACCGAGTGGTCCCGGCGCCGGGGCTACGCCCGCGACGAGGTGATGGCGATCGGCGACAACCTGAACGATATGGAGATGCTCGAAGCCGCAGGCGTGCCCGTGGTGATGGGCAACGCCGTTCCGGCGCTCCTCGAGCGCGGCTGGGCGGTGACCGCATCGAACGACGACGCCGGCGTGGCCCAGGCCATTCACCGCTTCGTCCTGCGCGGGTAGATCCAGCGCAGCGGCTTCACGACCCGTTCTCGCGACCGGATCACGGCGCCGTACGCAGATCGTGAGACCGGTCCACACATGGATTTTCCCGGCCAAACGCGCTATGGTATGCGCGCCGAACTGCCCGGACTCCCCCGGAGAGAGGACTCCCCCATGCGCACGCGCCGAATCCCCGTTCTCGTGCTGGTGCTGCTGGCCGCGCTGCTGGCGGCGCCCGCGGTCCAGACGCAATCGACCATCACGCCGCCGCAGTTCACCGTCGGCGGCAAGACCTACACCGCCGGCGACGACTACTTCCTGGCGAACTACACCCAGCTGCAGGAGTACCTCGCCAAGGTGGACCAGGCATCCGATCGCGTCAAAGTCGTCGAGATCGGCAAGACCGCCGAAGGCCGGCCGATGCTGATCGCGATTGTCACGGCGCCGGAGAACCATGCGAAGCTCGCCCGCTTCAAGGAAATCGCCCGCAGGCTCGCGCGGGCCGAGGGCCTCTCCGACGAGGAGGCCCGCAGGCTGGCGGCCGAGGGCAAGGCGGTGGTCTGGATCGACAGCGGCCTGCACGGCACCGAGGTCATCAACGCGCAGGGGATGTTCACCTTCCTCCACCAGCTGGCGAGCCGGAACGACCCCGAGACGCTGCGCTTCCTGGCCGACGTCATCACGCTCGTGGTGAACGTCAACCCGGACGGCATGGAACTCGTGTCGAACTGGTACATGCGCCAGCCCGACGAGAAGCAGCGGTCGACCGCCGGCCTCCCCGTCCTCTACGAGAAGTACGCGGGCCACGACAACAACCGCGACTCGTACATGAACAACCTGCCGGAAACCGAGGCGGTCAATCGACAGCTCTACATCGAGTGGAACCCGCAGATCATGTACAACCAGCACCAGACGGGCCCCGCGGGCACGGTGCTGTTCGCGCCGCCGTTCCGAGACCCGTTCAACTACAACGTCGACGCGCTGGTGCCGATGGGCATCGACCTGGTGTCGACGTCCATCCACAACCGGTTCGTGACCGAGGGCAAGCCCGGCGCGACCATGCGGTCCGGCGCGGGCTACTCGACCTGGTTCAACGGGGGCTCGCGGACGACGACGGGCTTCCACAACATGATCGGGATCCTCACCGAGATCATCGGCAGCCCGACGCCGGGCGTGGTGAGCCTCGTGCTCGACAACCAGCTGCCGCGCCAGGACCTGCCGATGCCGATCCCGCCGCAGACGGTGTGGCGGCAGCGCCAGTCGATCGACTACGTCATGACGGTGAACCGGGCGATCCTCGACGTCGCCTCGAAGCACCGCGAGGACTTCCTCTACCGCATCTACAAGATGGGCCGGAACTCCATCGATCGCGGCAGCCGCGACAACTGGACCATTCAGCCGGACTGGATTGACGAGGCGAAGGCCAGGGCCGCGGCGGATGCCGGACCGGCCGCTGCAGCGGCTGCGGGCGGGCGAGGCGGCGGACGCGGCGGCGCGGACCCGAAGTACTACGCCGGCATGCTGACGCCGGACCGGCGTGATCCGAGGGGCTACATCATCCCCTCCGATCAGGCCGACTTCAACACGGCGACGCGTTTCGTCAACGCCCTCATCAAGGGCGGCATCGACATCCACCGCGCAACCTCCGCCTTCACGGTGGCCGGCACGAGCTACCCTGCCGGATCGTACGTGATCAAAACCGCGCAGGCGTTCCGGCCGCACCTTCGCGACATGCTCGAGCCGCAGGATCATCCGAACGACTTCCAGTACCCGGGCGGTCCGCCGAGGCCGCCGTACGACGTCACCGGCTACACGCTCGCCTACCAGATGGGCGTGAGGGTCGATCGCATCCTCGACGCGTTCGACGGTCCGTTCGAGAAGCTGCCGCTGACGACCATCCCGCTCGGCGGCGGCAAGGTGGCGGCGCCGGCGAAGGGCGCCGTGGCGGGGTACCTGCTCAGCCACCGCCTGACGGACGCCTTCACCGCGACGACGAAGCTGCTGGCGGCGAAGGAGGACGTGTACTGGCTGAAGGCGCCGTTCGCGTCCGGCGGCAAGACTCACGAAGCGGGGACGATCTACGTCCCGTCGAAGCCGGCGACCAAGGCGCTCGTCGAGAAGCTGGCGGCCGAACTGGGTATCGGGTTCGACGCAACGGCCGTCAGGCCCGCGGGTGCGGCGCTCAAACTGAACCCGGTTCGCATCGGCCTCTGGGACCAGTACGGGGGGTCCATGCCCTCGGGCTGGATTCGCTACATCTTCGAGCAGACACATCCGGTGCAGTTCGACGTCGTGTTCCCGCCGACGCTCGACGCCGGCAACCTCGCCCAGAAGTACGACGTGCTCATCTTTCCGCCGGGAGCGATTCCCGCAGCCCCTGGTGAGGGGGCGGGCGGGCGCGGAGACTCCGGTGGCGGCGTGCCGACCGCCGAAGCCGCCGGGCGAGGCGGCCAGGCCGGTCCGGCCAATGTCCCGGCGGAGTACCAGGGGCGCCAGGGGCGCATCACGACGGCCACGACGCTGCCCGTCCTCAAGAAGTTCGTCGAGGACGGCGGCACGATCATCACGCTCGGGTCGTCGGCCAGCATCGCCGCGCACTTCGGCGTGCCCGCGACCAGCGGCCTCGTCGAAATCGTGAACGGCGTCGAGCGCCGGCTGCCGAACGACAAGTTCTACGTGCCGGGGTCGGTGCTCTCGATGGACGTCGACCCGACCCACCCGCTCGCGTACGGCTTCGACGCCAAGGTCGACGTCATGTGGGAGAACAGCCCGGCGTTGAAGCTCGGGCCGGATGCGCCGCTCAAGGGCGTCAAGACAGTCGGATGGTTCGGCAGCGACAGGCCGCTGCGGAGCGGATGGGCCTGGGGCCAGCAGTACCCTGAAAGGGCTCGTCACCGCGCTCGACGTCAGCTACGGCAAGGGCAAGATGTTCATCTTCACGCCCGAGATCACGTTCCGCGCCCAGCCGCACGCCACGTACAAGTTCCTGTTCAACGGGATCTACTACGGCAGCGCAAGAACGGTAGCGCTGCCGAAGTGACGGGATTCGGGGTTCGGGATTCGGGATTCGGGCTGAACGAGTCCCGAGTCCCTAGTCCCGAGACCCGGACTTGCGCGGGTATCTGGTCGCCACGTACTCGTCCAGGAGCGCCCGGAACGCGTCGGACAACTCGTCGTAGCTGCCGCGCAGCGTGGTCGCATGCTGCCCGTCGATGTACACGGGGCACGTCGGCGCCTCGCCGGTCCCCGGAAGGCTGATCCCGATGTTGGCGGCCTTCGACTCGCCGGGGCCGTTCACGACGCATCCCATCACGGCCAGCGTCATCGTTTCGACGCCGTCGTATCGGGTCTTCCACTCCGGCATCATGTCGCGGATGTAGCCCTGCACACGTTCGGCCAGCTCTTGGAAGGTGGTGCTCGTGGTGCGCCCGCAACCGGGGCACGCCGTGACGCTCGGCGCGAAGGCGCGGATGCCGAGCGCCTGCAGCAGTTCGCAGGACGCGTACACCTCTTCGCGCCGGTCGCCACCGGGCTTGGGCGTCAGCGAAATGCGGATGGTGTCGCCAATCCCCTCGCTCAGCAGCACGCCCATGGCCGAGGCCGACCACACGAGGCCCTTGATGCCCATGCCGGCCTCGGTCAGGCCGAGATGCAGCGGCTGGGCGGTCCTGCGGGCGAGGTCCCGGTAGACGGCGATCAGATCCCGCGGCCTCGACACCTTGCAGGAGATGATGATCTGGTCTGTCCGGAGGCCGGCCTCGAGGGCGAGTTCCGTCGACTCCAGCGCCGAGAGCACCATGCACTCGTTGATGATCTCCTCCGACGCCAGGCCCAGATCCCTGTCGGTGTTCTCCTGCATCTTGCGCATGACGAGGTCCTGGTTGAGCGACCCGCCGTTGACGCCGATGCGCACCGGCTTGCCGTTGTCGACGGCCACCTTGCAGATGGTCGAGAACTGCTCGTCGCGGCGGCGGCCTGTGCCGACGTTGCCGGGGTTGATCCGGTACTTGTCGAGCGCCTCGGCGCACCTCGGGTACTTCGTCAGGAGGATGTGACCGTTGTAGTGGAAGTCGCCGATGAGGGGAGCCGTGCATCCCGCCAGCAGGAGCCGACGCTTCAGCGACGGCACGGCCTCCGCGGCTTCCGGCAGGTTGACCGTGACGCGCAGCAGTTCCGACCCGGCCTGCCACAGTTCGAGGCACTGCTTCAGGGTAGAGTCGACGTCCGCCGTCTCCGTATTGCACATCGACTGGACGACGACGGGCGCACCGCCGCCGACGCGCACGCCGCCGACGTTGACGCCGGTGGTCCTGTGACGCTCTGCCGCTACCATAATGGAGGTTGGTTCCTTTCTGATCGAGGCGATGCTGTTGATAATATCACCCGGGATTCGGGATTCGGGATTCGGGGTTCGGGGTTCGGGATTCGGGATTCGGGGTTCGGGACGCGCAGTTGGGCATGCCCGACTGCGACAGGAAAGCGCGCTGGCATCTGCAGGAGAACTCGATGAAAGCCATATGCGTTCGGCGGACGGGCGGGCCGGAGGTGCTCGTGCTCGAGGAACTCCCCGACCCTGTCCCTGAAGAAGACCAACTGGTCGTGCGGCTTCACGCGGCCGGCGTCAACCCGGTCGACGTCTACATCCGCTCGGCGGCGCAGGGCCGCAACCCGGTGTTGCCCTACGTGCCCGGCATGGACGGCGCGGGCGTCGTCGAGTCGGCCGGCCCGAACGTGACGGGCTTCGCGCCCGGCGATCGCGTGTATCTGAGCGGCACGGCCGCACTGCCGATGAACGGGACCTATGCGGAGCGGGCCGTCTGCACGCCGGCCCACGTCCACCCGCTGCCGGCGCATCTGAGCTTCTCGCAGGGTGCGGCCGTCAACGTGGCCTACGCGACGGCCTATCGCTCGATCGTCGACCGCGCCCGCTCGCAGCCCGGTGAAACGGTGCTCGTGCATGGCGGGAGCGGCGGCGTTGGCATCGCCTCGATTCAGATTGCCCGCGCGATGGGCATGACGGTGCTCGCCACGGCCGGCACGGACCGAGGCCGCGCGCTCGTCATCGAGCAAGGCGCGCACCAGGTGTTCGACCACCACTCCCCCGACTACCTCGCCGGCATTCTCGCAGCCACGGGCGGCCGCGGCGTCGACGTGATCGTCGAGATGCTCGCCAACGTGAATCTCGACAAGGACCTGGGCCTGCTCGCGCGCAACGGCCGGGTCGTCGTCGTCGGCAGCCGCGGGCGCGTGGAGATCGACGCGCGCCAGGCGATGGGACGGGATGCCGCGATCCTGGGCATGATGCTGATGAACGCATCGCCTGAAGACCGGGCGCGCATGCACGCTGCCCTCGACGCGGGCCTGGCCAACGGCACACTCACTCCCGTCGTCGGCCGGGAGTATCGGCTCGACGAAGCCGCCGCGGCGCACGTCGCGGTCATGGAGACGGGGGCGTATGGGAAGATCGTGCTGGGCACGTGAGACTCGGGATTCGGGACTCGGGATTCGCATTTCGGAGAACACGATGCGATTCGATGACCGCACGCTGGGCCGGACGGGCGTCACGGTAGGCCCGCTGGGAATCAGTGCGTCGTACGGCGTGCCGGCGGCGGCGGTCGAACGTGCCGTCGAGGCCGGCATGACGTACGTCTACTGGGGCTCGATGCGGACGGCGGCGTTCGCGGAGGCCCTGCGCCGCCTCGCGCCCCGGCGCGATCGGTTCATGCTGGTCGTCCAGTCGGTACTCGCGCATCGGCCCGGTCCTCGCCTGGAGCGTCGAGCGCGCGCTCAGGCGCATCGGCTATGAACACGCGGACGTGCTGCTCCTCGGCTACTGGAACAACGGCATGCGCCGACGGGTTCTCGACGCCGCTCGCATTCTGCAGAGGCGGGGACTCGTCAACTTCGTTGCCGTCTCGTGCCACAACCGCGCCACGGCCTCGGCTCTCGCGGCCAGCGGCGACTACGATATCGTCCACCTCCGGTACAACGCCGCCCACCCCGGCGCCGAGCGCGACGTCTTCGCCCGCCTGCCCGACGAGAACAGGCCGGGCATCGTCTCTTTCACGGGCACGAGCTGGGGCCAGCTGATGAACCCGAAGTACACGCCGGTCCGCGAGCGCACGCCGACGGCGGGCGACTGCTACAGGTTCGTCCTCTCCCATCCGGATGTCGATGTGTGCGCCACCGGACCCTCGTCGGCCGATCACGTCGAGCAGGCCATCGCAGCCCGCGAGCTGGGGCCGATGCCGGAAGAGGAGCTGGCGTGGATGAGGCGAGTGGGCGTGGAAGTCCGCCGCCGCGCCTGGCTCAAACAATAAACACCGATTGGAACAATCGGCGTTAGAATAGCGTCAACTCAGACTACCGTGCGCCGTTGGCGCCACTTGATCGGAGGACACATGCCCCCAGTGCCTTCGGGCCTGCGTTGGATGGCGTTCTGCGCCGTCGGCCTCCTGCCCGCTGCGGTGGCTGTCGGCCTCGCCCAAACCGGCGCAGCCGCCCCGCCGACCGACATCCAGCGGCTCTACGACACCTCCTGTGGCAGCTGCCACGGCACGGACGGGCGCGGCCACGGCCCCGCCGCCGACGCCCTCAACCCCAAGCCGCGCGACTTCACGCGCGGCACCTACAAGTTCCGCTCCACCGCCTCGGGCTCGCTGCCGACAGACGACGACCTCTACCGGAGCATCGCGAACGGATTGCCGGGCACGTCGATGCTCGGATTCAAAGGCATTCTCAGCGAGGCGCAGATGCGCGCGCTGGTGGTTTACGTGAAGCGGTTCTCGCCGCGATTCGCCACTGAACAGCCCAGTCCGGTGCCCGCGGCCCGCCCGGTCTCCACCTCTCCCGACAGCATCGACAAGGGCCGGGCCGCCTACGAGTCGCTCGCGTGCGGCGCCTGCCACGGCGAGGCTGGCACGGGCGCCGACGCGGTGGCGGGCGGCCTGCAAGACGACTGGGGCAACGAGGTATATGCGCCGCACCTGACCGAGCCCTGGACGTTCCGCGGCGGCAGGACAGCGGCCGACGTCTACTTGCGGCTGAAGACGGGGATCAACGGCACGCCGATGCCTTCGTTCGCCGAGACCGCGAAAGACGATGACCTGTGGCACGTGGCCAACTACGTGGTGTCGCTGGCGCGAACGCCGGTGTGGGAAATGACGGCCGACGAGATCCGGGCCCACTACTCGAGCCAGGCGAAACGGGAGGCCGGGAACCCGGTGGAACGCGGGCGTTCGCTGGTCAACACGATGGCCTGCGGGCATTGCCACACGCCGGCGGACCGGGAAGGGCGGGCGCTCCCGGGTCTGAACTTCGCCGGGGGCATGAAGATGCGCCTCCAGGTCTGGGGTGACGTCGTGACGCCGAACCTCACCTCTGACAACGAAACGGGGCTCGGCCGGTACGCCGACGAAGACATCAAGCGGGCGCTCACGCGCGGGATCAAGCAGGACGGCTCGCGCATGCTGCCGATCCCGATGGGGTGGCCGGCCTTCGCGCACCTCACCCTCCAGGATCAGGATGCCATCGTCGCTTACCTGAGGACGCTGCCGCCGGTGAAGAACCAGATCCCGCCGCCGGCGCGCCTGGGCTTCTTCGCTTACCTCGGAGCGAAGTTCCAGATGCTCATCGGCGGCAGGGACTACCCGATCATCGTGTTTGCCGGCAACGCTGGGTCAGCCGGGAACCCCAGCGGCAGCGCGGCTGCAGCCCAACGCTGAAGGAGACCATCATGAAGCGCATCGTGAAATGGGTGGCCCTGGTGGTTGTCGTCCTCGCCGCGTGCGGGTTCATCGCGTTCCTGTACTTCGTGCCGCCGCTGACTTCCACCGACCCTCGGGAGTTCATCAACCTGGAGGCGTCGATGGCCCCGGCCGTTGACGGCATCGCCGACCCGGCGGTACGGGCGCTCGCCGAACGGGGGCGCTACGTTCTGCTGACGACCGATTGCACGGGCTGCCACGTCACGCCGGGACCCCAGGGCCCTCTTCCCGACATGTACCTCGCCGGAGGCCGGAGGTTCACGACCAACGCGCACGGGGTCGTCGTCTCGCGCAATCTCACGCCGGACAGGGAGACGGGCCTTGGAGCCCGCTCCGACGACGACGTGAAGCGCGTCCTCCGGAGCGGGGTCTACCCGGACGGCCGCCCGATTCCGCACAACGCGATGCCGTGGGCGCAGTTCTCCAACTGGAGCGACGAGGATCTCCACGCGGTCGTGGTGTACCTGCGCCACATCAGGCCGATCCGGCACGAGATACCGCCGCCGGCGCCGGGCGTGGCCGATACGCTCGTGCCGGGCGCGATCGAGATCGTCGCAGGCATCAACGCGGGCAAGCAGTAGCCGCGGGCACCTGCGCTTGGCGGAACCGAAGCCGGGGCGGTACACTAGGGCGGGCTTCAGGACCCGCGTACGGCGGCTGATTCCTGCCGCCGGCGCTGGTCGTGACGCCGTTGCCGCGAACGCATGACCCCGGAACTCCTCTCAATCCTCGTCCCCGTCTTCAACGAGTCGCGCACCGTCGCGTCGGTGATCGACCGCCTGCGGAGCATCGATCTGCCCGTGCCCCGGGAGATCGTGGTCGTCAACGACGGGTCGAGCGACGGCACGCGGGAAGTGCTCGACGCGTACCCGCCCCAGGGCGATGCCCTGCGCATCCTGCATGTCGACCCGAACGCGGGCAAAGGCGCAGCCATCCGCCTCGGCTTGCGGCACGCGCGCGGGACGATTGTCGCGATCCAGGACGCGGACCTCGAACTCGATCCCGCGCAGCTGGCGGCCCTGGTGGCGCCGATCGTGGCCGGCGAGACGAAGGTCGTCTACGGCTCCCGCTTCCTCGCGGGCCGGCCCGATGCGCCATGGCTGACGGTGCTCGCCAATCGCACCCTCACCCTCGTGACCAACCTCCTGTTCGGCGCCCGGATCACGGACATGGAGACGTGCTACAAGATCATGCGGACCGACGTGGCTCGATCGCTCGAACTCGAGGCAAACCGCTTCGACATCGAGCCCGAAATCACCGCCAAGCTTCTGCTCTCCGGGCACCGGATCCAGGAACTCCCCGTGTTCTTCAAGCCGCGCCAGCGCGCGGAGGGCAAGAAGATTGGCTGGCGCGATGGCTTCCACGCCCTGCGCGTGCTCGCCGGCCATCGGTTCAGCGGCTGGCGCCCCTCGCCGCCCAACAAGGTCTGATCGCGTGCCGGCCGCCTCCCACCCGCCGCACGGCCGGCACCGTCTGGTGGGAAGTCTGGCTGTCACCGCGGCCGCGATGGCGATTGCGGCGATCGTCAGCTTGCGATGGGGCGCCTTCGCCATCGGCGGTTCTGATTCCCACTGCTATGCCGGGCAGGCCAGGATGTTCACCGAGGGACGGACGTCCCTGGCCCCCCCCCTCGCGCAGCCCGTCCCGTGGCCCGACGCGGCTGCCACGTTCGCCCCGTCCGGGTTTGCGCGGGGACCGGGCCCGGCCGGAGGGTCCGTGCCGCTCTGCCCCGCCGGGCTGGCCGTGGCCATGGCCGCTGCGACACGTGTCGCCGGAGACGCGGCGATCTTCGCCGTCGTCCCGGTGCTGGGACTCGTCGCGGTGTGGGCCACATGGCTGCTCGGCCGCCGCCTGGGGGGACCCGTGGTGGGCGCCACGTCCTCGCTGCTCGTCGCCTGCAGCCCGATCTTCCTCTACCAGCTCGTGCAGCCCATGAGCGACGTGCCCGCGGCCGCACTCTGGACCGCGGCGCTGGCCGTCGCCCTCGGCCCCGCTCAGAACAGCCGCGCCGGCGCCGCCCGCGGGCTCGCCGCGGGCCTCGTCACGGGCGCCGCGATCATGATGCGGCCGAACCTGGCGCCGCTGGCGCTCATCCCGGTCCTGCTGGCGTGGCCCTCGCGAGCCGCGGCGCTGGCGACCGCCGGGGGCGTCGTGCCTGGAGTCGCCGCGGTGGCCATCCTGCAGACGGCCATCTACGGCTCCCCCTTGCGCTCCGGCTACGGCGATGTCAGCCAGCTCTTCAGCCTCAGCCACGTCGCCACCAATCTCGTGAACTACCCGTCGTGGATGGCCTTCGCGCACACGCCCGTGCTGGTCTTCGGCTTGCTTGCACCGCTCGCGGCCGCCCGGCGAGGTGCGGCCTGGGCCCTGCTGGCCTTCATTCTGGGCGTGCTCGCGGCCTACCTGCCGTACGTCCCCTTCACCGACTGGTGGTACGCGCGCTTCATGCTCCCGGCGCTGCCCGTGTTGATCGTGCTGATGATGACGCTGCTGGAACGGGCCGCACGCCGCCTGCCTGCGCGCGCGGGGCTTGCCGCGCTGGCGGTGGTGACGGTTGTCCTTGGAGCCTGGTGGCTCAGGCGGGCCGACGAAGTGGCCGTCTTCCGTCTGAAAACGCTCGAGCAGAAGTACGTCGAACTCGGGCGCCTCGCCTCCTCACGGCTTCCGCGCAACGCCATCGTGGTCGCCGCGCAGCCGACAGGCAGCGTGCGCTACTACGCCCGCCTGCCCACGCTCTCGTGGGACGCGATCGACCCGGCGTGGCTCGATCGTGTCTTCGCGGTGTGCCGCGCCCGCGGCCTCACACCCTACCTTGCCGTCGAAGCCTGGGAAATCGAGGCGTTCAGAACGCGCTTCAAGGGCCGAAGCCCCGCGGCCGACCTCGACTGGCCGCCTCGCGCCAACCTCGGCAACGTGATCTTCGTGTACGACCCTGCGGACCGAGATCGCTACCTCGCCGGGGAGCGCGTGCCGACTGAGCGCATCGCGTGGGGGACGCGGTAGGGGCTCGGGATCCGGGATTCGGGACTCGGGATTCGGGGTTCGGGGTTCGACCCTCTCGTCTCCCGCCTCTCCCCTGTCCCCTCTCCCCTCTCGCCTCTCGCCCCTCGCCTGATTGACCGTGCCCTGCCCCCGGCGCTACTGTTCCCGACACGTATGCTCACCGGGCTCGTCTGCATCGTCTGCGGCAAGCTGTATCCGCCCGGGGATCATCAGACCTGCCGGGTTTGCGGCCCCGATGGCATCCTCGACGCGCGCTACGACTATGACGCCGCGAGGCCCATCCTCACGATCGACGTGCTCGCGGGCCGAAGCCGCGACATGTGGCGCTATCTGGAACTGCTCCCTGTGCCCGAGGGAATCCGGCGGCCGGACGTCCAGGTGGGCTGGACGGCCATCCACGAGGCTCCGCGCCTGGCGGCGGCGGTTGGCGTCCGGCGCCTCTTCCTGAAGGACGAGGGCCGCAATCCGACCAGTTCGTTCAAGGATCGGGCAAGCGCGGTCGGGGTGGCCAAGGCCCTCGAGTTCGGCTACCAGGCCATCGCGTGCGCCTCCACCGGCAACGCCGCCTCGTCGCTCGCCGGCATGGCGGCGTCGGCGGGCCTTCCGGCGTTCATTTTCGTGCCCGAGGGGGCCCCGGAGCCGAAGATCGCGCAACTGCTCATGTTCGGCGCCACGGTGTTCCGCGTGCGCGGGACCTACGAGCAGGCCTTCGAACTCTGCCGCGAGGCGTGCGAGCGGTTCCGCTGGTACAACCGGAACAGCGGCACCAATCCGTATCTGGTCGAAGGCAAGAAGACGGCCGGGCTGGAGATCGCCGAGCAGTTCTCCGGGAGCGCCAGCCTGGGCGGCGCGCTCCCGGACTGGGTGGCGGTGTCGGTCGGCGACGGCTGCACCATCGGCGGCATCACGAAGGGCCTGCACGAGTTCAAGCGGCTGGGCCTCGCGCGCGTCATGCCGAGGATGCTCGGCGTCCAGGCTGACGGTGCGAGCCCGATCGTGCGCGCGTTCGAGTCGAAGGCCGACGTGATCCCATCCGGCGCCAACACTGTGGCCGACAGCATCGCCGTCGGCACGCCCCGCAACTGGCGGCGCGCCCTCGCGTGGGTGCGCGCGTCGCGGGGCGCCATGATCGCGGTCCCCGACGACGCGATACTCGACGCGATGCGCACGACGGCCCGCCTGGGCGCGGTGTTCGCCGAACCGGCCGGCGCGGCCGCCGTCGCGGGCTTGCGCGCGGCCGTCGCCGCGGGCCTCGTGCCCGCCGAGGCAACGGCGCTCGTGGTGATCACGGGCAACGGGCTGAAAGACGTCCGCGCTGCGATGACCGCCGCCGGCCAGCCGCACGATGTGCGCCCGGATCTTGACGCCATCGCGGGCATCGTCGAGAGGTGACTCATGCTGCTGAAGGGCGGAACCCTGGTGCACCTCCATCCGCCGGCGCTGGCGCGCGCGGACCTGCGTGTCGAGGGCGATGCGATCGTCGCGCGCGGGGCGAGGCTCACGCCGAAGCCGGGCGAGGCGGTCGAGGACTGCCGCGGGCGGCTCATCCTGCCGGGCTTCGTGTGCGCGCATACGCACATGTACTCGGCGCTCTCGCGCGGCATGCCCGGTCCGGCGGCGCCGCCGGCGTCGTTTCCCCAGATGCTCGCCCGGGTGTGGTGGCGGCTCGATCAGGCGCTCAACGACGAGGCGATCTACTACTCGGCCATGGTCGGCGCCGTGGAGGCCGTCAGGGCCGGCACCACGACCATCGTCGATCACCACGCGTCGCCCAATGCCATCCCCGGCTCGCTCGGCATCATTCGCGAGGCCTTCGGCGTGATCGGTGTGCGCGGCGTGCTCTGCTACGAGGTCACGGACCGGGGCGGGTTACGCCGCCGGGATGCGGGGCTCGCCGAGAACGATCGGTTCCTCACCGCGACGCGCACCGACCCGCAGTTCAGGGGGCTCGTGGGCGCCCACGCCTCCTTCACGCTGCGCGAGTCGAGCATGGCGGCCGTCGGGGCTCTTGCGCGATACCACCGCGCCGGCGTCCACATCCACGCCGCGGAGGCGCTGGATGACGAGCAGCGCACGACGCGGGTGCACGGGTGCGGGATCCTCGATCGGCTCGAGCGGCACGGCCTGCTGAGCGACCGCGCCGTGCTGGCGCACGGCGTGCATCTCTCGGCGCGCGACATCGCGCGTGTGGCGTCGGCGGGCGCGTGGCTCGTGCACAACGCGCGGTCGAACATGAACAACGCGGTCGGACACGCGCCCATCGAACGCTTCGGCGAGCGCGCGGCGCTCGGCACGGACGGGTGGCCGGCCGACATGCTCGCCGAACTTCGCTTCGCGCACTTCAGGGAGCGGGAGCACCTCGGGCTGCGCCGGGCGTTCCCGGCGGCCGCGCTGCTCGAGGGCGGACAGGCGCTGGCGTCGGAGCTGTTCGGTATGCCGTTCGGGTCGCTCTCGCCCGGGTCGGCCGCGGACCTGGTGGTCTGCGACTACGTTCCGCCGACGCCGTTGACGGCGGCGAGCCTGCCGGGGCATCTGATCGGCGCCGTGCAGCCGTCGATGTTCCGGGGCGTGATGGCGGCCGGGCGCTGGGTGTGCCGGAGCGGCGTCCCGGTGAACATCGACGTGGACGCGGTCTACGGCCGCGCGCGGCAGCTGGCTGCCGCCATGTGGAGGCGCATGCGTGGCTGAGCTGGTGCCCGTGCCGCTGCACGTCCTGCTGCGGCGTGCGCACCATGAGTTCCGGCGCCGGCGCGCCATCTTCGACCTGCCGGAGCGGAAATTCAGGCGCCGCGCCTCCACGGCGGGCCCGGCGCTCGATCTCTCGGTGCCCTACGCAGGAGCCCGAGCCGCCAATCCGATTGGGCCGGCGGCGGGCCCGCACACGCAGCTCGCCCAGAACATCGCCCTCGGCTGGCTCGCCGGCGCACGCATCTTCGAACTCAAGACGATCCAGATCAAGGACCGCCTGACGCTGTCCCGCCCGTGCATCGACATGGCCACGGTCGGCTACAACACCGAGTGGTCGCAGGAGCTGCGGCTGGAGGAGTCGCTCAGGGAATACGTGAAGGGGGCGATGCTCATCGAAATGCTCGGCGCCGCTGGCGTCCTCAACGGCGCCGCAGCCCGGGATTCGGGGTTCGGGATTCGGGAATCGTATGTCGCGCCTCCGGATCCGTTCGTGTTCGATATCAGCGTCGGGTACGACCTCGACGGGATCCGCAGTCCCGCTGTGGTGCGTTGGCTCGAGTCGACGCGAGATGCGGGCGCCCTCGTCGACCAGCTGCGCCGCGAGATCCCCGACGAGTTCTCTCAGTTCCGGGACTACCCGTTCAGGACATGCCTGGCCACCGGCATCACCCTCTCGACGTTTCACGGAACTCCGGCCGTCGAGATAGAGAGGATTGGCGAGTTCCTGATCGGCGAGCTGGGATTCCACACCGTCATCAAGCTCAATCCACCCATGCTCGGCCGGGATCGCGTCGAAGAGCATCCTGCACGGCGTGCTCGGCTACAGCGACGTGGCCGTGAACCCGGAGGTGTACGCGCGCGACCTGCCGTTTGACGAGGCCGTCGACGTCATCTGCCGGCTGCGGGCCCTGGCAACCCGGCGCGGGGTGACGGCGGGCGTGAAGTGCGGCAACACCCTGGAGGTGCTGAACACGGGAACGTTTCTGAAGGAGCGGGTGCAGTACCTGTCCGGGCAGCCGCTGCACGCGCTTCATGCCGCCCTGGCCCTGCAGTGGCGCGAGGAATCCGGCGGCCGACCTGCAGATCTCCTTTGCCGCCGGCGTCGATGCGCGGAACGTGGCCGATTGCGTGGCCGCGGGCTTCGTGCCGGTCACCACGTGCACCGATCTTCTCCGCGCGGGCGGCTACGGCCGGCTTCCTCGGTACTTCGTCAATCTGGAGGAGCGGATGCACGCGGCGGGAGCGCGCACGATTCCGGAGTTCATCCTTCGCTCGGCAGGACTGGACGCGCCGGAGGCCGATTCAGGCAGCGACGCCCTGGCGCGCGCGATGATCCACAACACCAGGGCGCTCCTCGACAAGGCCCTGACCGACGAGCGGTACCGCGCACCGCAGAACCGGAAGCCGCCCCGGAAGCTCGGCACCCACCTCTGGCTCTGGGATTGCGTGTCCTGCTCCAAGTGCATCCCGGCCTGCCCGAACGACGCGGTCTTCGAGATTGAGATCGAGCCGTATCTCGGCGAGGTGCCGGTCATCGGCGTCGACGGCGGCAGCTGGCACGAGGCCGGGCGGCAGCTGTACCGCGCGCTGAAACCGACGCAGATCGCGATCTTCGCGGACGGGTGCAACGACTGCGGCAACTGCGACGTGTTCTGCCCCGAGGACGGCGGCCCGCACCTCGAGAAGCCGCGGTTCTTCGGGAGCCACGACTCCTGGCGGCATGCGGCCCCGCTCACCGGCTTCGTACTCACGAAGGAGGACGGCGCGTTCGTGCTGCGCGGCCGGATGACCGAAGGGGAATTCGCGCTCACCCGTGTCCGTGGCTCGGCGGAAGCGGTCTTCGACGCTCCCGAGGCGGTTGTCACCGTCGATTGGGCGTCCCACGAGGTCCTGTCAGTCCGACGTCGCGAATCCCGAATCCCGAATCCCGAGTCCCGAACCCCGAGTCCCGAGCCCCGAGCCCCCGCTGTCGTCAATCTGTCCCCCTACATGACCCTGCGCCTCCTTCTGGGTGCGTTGTTGAGCGGACCGCGAGTAAACTTCGTCAATGCCGGCATCGTGGAGTAACGCGTGACCCCCGGGCACCCGACGCAGGAAATCGCGTTCACGCTCAACGGAAAGCCATTCACCGCGCATGTCGAGGACGGCATGTCGCTGATGGAGGTGCTCCGCGACCAGGCCGGCCTCATCTCGCCCAAGAACGGCTGCGCTCCCCAGGGTTCGTGCGGCTGCTGCACCGTGCTCGTCGACGGCCGGGCGCTCTCGTCCTGCGTGGTTCCCGCCCGGCAGGCGGCGACGAAACACGTCGTCACGCTGGAGGGCTTTGATGCGCGCGAGCGGCACATCTTCGCGCACGCGTTCGCGGTGACGGGCGGGCTCCAGTGCGGCTTCTGCATTCCCGGGATCGTGGTGGCGGCGAAGCACCTGATCGGCCGGAACCCGGCCCCCACTCGCGCGCAGATCGCCGAGGCGCTCAACAACCACGTGTGCCGCTGCACGGGGTATGTGAAGATCGTCGACGCCATCGAGCTGGCGGCCCGCGCGCTCCGCGGCGAGCCCCTGCCGGAGGCGGACTACAGCGGCCGGATCGGCACGAGCCTCCCGCGTCAGGACGCTGAACGGTTCGCGCTCGGCGAGCGTCCGTTCGTGGACGACATGCGCGTGGACGGCATGCTGCGCGGCGCCTTCCTGTTCTCCGCGCACCCGCGCGCCAGGGTCCTGCGCATCGATGCTTCGGAGGCCGCCCGGCAGCCCGGCGTCGTTCGCGTATTCACCGCCTCGGACGTGCCGGGCGAGCGCTATCAGGGCCTCATCGACCGGGACTGGCCGCTCTTCCTCGCCGAGGGCGAGACGACGCACTGCATCGGCGACATCCTGGCGGCGGTTGCCGCCGACACCGAGCGCCATGCGCGGCAGGCGCTGGGCCACATCCGCGTGGAGTACGAACCGCTGCCTGGCGTGTTCTCGCCGGAGGCGGCGCTGGCGCCCGGCGCGCCCAGGGTTCACCCGGATCGCGACAACCTGCTCTCGCGATCGGTCATCGTCCGCGGCGACGTGGATGCCGCGCTGGCCGACTCGGCATTCGTCGAGACAAGGACGTTCACGACGCAGATGATCGAGCACGCGTTCCTGGAGCCGGAGGCGTGCTTGGCGGTTCCACGCCGGGATTCGGGATTCGGGGTTCGGGGTTCGGGAGGTGATACCGTCGAACCCGTCTACGGCCCGCATCCTTCGATTCCGAATGCCGACGTCGCAGGACTGCGTGACGAACCGCGAGTCGCGAATCCCGAATCCCGAATCCCGAATCCCGTTCTCGAGGTGTTCACCCAGGGCCAGGGCGTCTTCGACGATCGCCGCCAGATTGCCTCGTTCCTGGGCGTTGACGAGCACGCGGTGCAGGTCACGCTCGTCTCGAACGGCGGCGCCTTTGGCGGCAAGGAGGACCTGAGCATCCAGGGCCAGACCGCGCTCATGGCCATGCTCGCCGGGCGGCCGGTCAAGGCCACGCTGACTCGCGAGGAGAGCATCCGGCTGCACCCCAAGCGCCACCCGATGACGCTGCATTACACCGTGGGGTGCGACCGCGGCGGCCATTTCACGGCGCTGCGCGCGCGGATTGTCGGCGACAAGGGCGCATTCGCGTCGGTGGGCAGCAAGGTGCTCGAACGCGCGGCGGGGCACGCCGCGGGCCCGTACAAGGTCGCCGCCGTCGACATCGAGTCGCTGGCCGTCTACACGAACAACCTCCCCTGCGGCGCCATGCGCGGATTCGGCGCCAACCAGGCGGCGTTCGCGATGGAGAGCATGGTCGACATCCTCGCGGAGCGCGCGGGACTCGACGCCTGGGAGATGCGCTGGCGGAACGCCATCGACACGGGCGACACGTTCTGCACGGGACAGGTGCTCGAACACGCCGCCGGGCTGAAGGCCACGCTGCTCGCCGTCAAGGACGCCTTCTACGCCTCGCCCCGCGGCGGCATTGCCTGCGGCGTCAAGAACGTCGGCATCGGCAACGGCATGCCCGAGGCCGGCCAGGCCGTCGTCGAGATCACGGCCGGCGGCCGGGTGGTGATCCACACGGGCTTCACCGAGATGGGGCAAGGCTTCTGCACCGCGATGGCCCAGTGCCTGTGCGACATCACCGGCATCGATCCGCGCCTCGTGCGGACCGAGGTCGACACAGCCCACGCCACCCCGTGCGGCATGACCACCGCATCGCGGGCGACGGTGCTCGGCGGGCGCGCGGTGCAGGCGGCCGCGCACAAGCTCAAGGCCGATCTTAGCGCCAGCGCCTCCCTGGCGGCACTCGCCGGGAATCGCTATCGTGGCGAGCACTGGGCCGAGGGCACGACACCTCTGGGCGCCGACACGCCGCGGCCCCGCACCCACATGACCTACGGCTTCGCCACGCAGGTATGCATCCTTGACGAACGCGGCCGGGTCGAGCGCTTCATCGCCGCGCACGACGTCGGGCGGGTGATCAACCGCCACATGGTCGAAGGCCAAATCGAAGGGGCCGTGCACATGGGCCTTGGCTACGCCCTCACGGAGGAGTTGCCGCTTTCCGACGGCGTGCCCGAGTCCTTCAAGCTGCGGTCGCTCGGCCTCATCCGCGCGCGTGACATGCCCGTCGTCACCGTCATCCTCGTCGAGTCGCACGACCCTCAAGGCCCCTTCGGCGCCAAGGGCGTGGGCGAGATCGGCCTGGTGCCCACGGCGGGGGCGGTGGCCAATGCGCTCTATCGGTTCGATGGCATCCGCCGCACGTCATTGCCGATGAAGGACTCGGCGGCGGCGCGGGCCATGCTGGGGATCCGGGATTCGGGATTCGGGATTCGGGATTCGGGCTGACCAACGGAGGAGCGGTGGCGAAGATCACATCGTTTAAAGATCTCGAAGCATGGCAGGCCGCAATGGAGGTGGCCGAGTCCTGCTATCTGCTCACGAAGCGCTTTCCGTCATCTGAACAGTACCGGCTTGACCGCCCAGATGCGACGCGCCGCCGTTTCTGTAGCCTCGAACGTTGCCGAAGGCCACCGGAGGACACGGCCTGGTTACGTGCACCATTTGCAGATCGGACTTGGGTCGCTGGCCGAACTCGAGACCCAGCTGGAACTGGCGCAGCGTCTGGGGTTCGCCAGCACCGACGCAGCCGCCCCATTTCAGGAATCGTTGGCTCGAGTCGGGCAACTGCTGCACGCCCTGCTTCGTTCGCTGAGAACGCCGTTGTCATAGCGAATCCCGAACCCCGAATCCCGAATCCCGAGCCCTGAGGAGCAAGAATCCGATGCCCATCCGTTGGAACGCTGCACGCCGCTATCACGCCTCCATCTTCTCCGCCATCGGGCGCACGCCGCTGGTGCAGCTCAACCGCATTCCGGCCGCGGCCAGGGTCAAGGCCAAGATCCTCGTCAAGGTCGAGTACTTCAGCCCTTCGGGAAGCCTGAAGGACCGCATCTACTGGAACATGTTCGAGCGCGCGGAGCGCCGCGGCGCGCTGAAGAAGGGCATGACCGTCCTGGAGTGCTCCACCGGCAACGCCGGAATCGGCTGCTCGTTCGTCTCCGCCGTCAAGGGCTACCCGTGCATCATCGTCATGCCCGAAGGCATGTCGGAGGAGCGCAAGAAGCTCGACCTGGCCTACGGGGCCCAGATGGTCTACACGCCCGGCGGCGAGAGTGACGTCGACCTGGCACTCGAGAAGCTCGAGTCGATCAGGCGGCAGCAGCCGAAGAAGTACTTCGTGCCGGCCCAGTTCGAGAACCCCGACAACATCGACGCGCATGTCAAAACGACGGCGCCGGAGATCTGGGATCAGACGGCTGGACGCGTGGACGCCTTCATCATGACCCAGGGCACGGGAGGCACGCTCACGGGCGTCGGCCGCTACATCCGCAAGCGGAAGAAGGCGCTGCGACTCTTCGCCATCGAGCCGGCCGAATGCCCGCTGCTGTCCCGCCGCCAGTGGGGCCCGCACGGCATCGAAGGCATCGGCGACGGCTTCGTGCCCAAGAACCTCGATGTCAGCCTGCTCGACGGCGTCGTGACGACGACCACCGACGAGTCGATGGAGATGGCGCGCCGGCTGGCCAGAGAGGAAGGCATCTTCTGCGGCGTGTCGTCGGGCGCCAATGTCGCGGGGGCCATCAAGCTCGCGACAGCGCACCCTGAACTCAGGATGATCGTGACGCTCATCTGCGACACCGGGCAGCGCTACTTCTCGACGGAACTCTGCGGCAACCCGAAGCACGTCGAGATCCCCGAACGCGAACACCCGATGGATGCCTACACGACGGAGCAGTTGAACAGGTACCAGAAGGGGTGGGAGCTCATCGACTAGGCGATAGGGGTTAGGCGAGAGGCGAGAGGGCCGTCTCGCCTCCCGCCTACTGGCTACTGGCTACTGGCTACTGACTACTGGTGATTGACCATGTTTGATCGCATTCTCGCGCAGGCCCGCCATCATGAGCGCAACCTTGCCCGCTTCCTTCGGGACCTCATCGCGACCAGGTCGCTGAGCGCCCGGGAGGGCGACGTCATTCGCCGGGTCGAGGCCGAGATGACGGCCTGCGGGTACGACGAGGTCCGCATCGACCCGATGGGCAACATCCTGGGCCGCATCGGCGACGGCCCGCGCGTGCTCGCCCTCGACGCCCACGTGGACACGGTCGATGTCGGCAACCCGGCCAACTGGTCGGTCGATCCGTTCGAGGGCGCCGAGCGCGACGGCGTCATCTACGGCCGCGGCGCGTGCGACATGAAGGGGGCGCTCGCGTCGATCGTATATGGCGGCCGCCTCATCAAGGAACTGGGACTCGAAGGAGATGTCACGCTCTGGGTCGTGGGCAGCGTGCAGGAGGAGGACTGCGACGGCCTGTGCTGGCAGTACATCCTCAAGGAAGACGGCCTGAGGCCGGAGGCCGTCGTCATCGCCGAGCCCACCAACCTCGGCATCTACCGCGGCCACCGCGGCCGCATGGAGATCGAGGTGCGGACGCAGGGCTTCTCGTGCCACGGCTCGGCGCCCGAGCGCGGCGTCAACGCGATCTACAAGATGGCGCCGATTGTGGCCGACATCGAGCGGCTCAACGAACGCCTCGGCGGCGAGCCGTTCCTCGGCAAGGGGACGATCACGATCGCCGAGATTCGGTCCACGTCACCTTCGCTGTGCGCCGTCGCCGATTCCTCGACGATTCACCTCGACCGGCGTCTGGCCGCCACCGACACGCTCGAGTCCGCCGTGCGCGAAATCGAAGACCTGCCGAGCGTCCGGGCCGCCAAGGCGCAGGTCGTCGTCCTCTCCTACGAGGTCCCCAGCTGGCGAGGCCTGACGTATCCGACCAGGAAGTACTACCCGACGTGGCTGCTGCCCGAGGATCATCCGCTGTTGCAGGTCGGCACGGGCACCTTCGAGCAACTCTTCGGCGACGCGCCGGAGGTCGGCCGCTGGGTGTTCAGTACGAACGGCGTGGCCGTGATGGGGATGCACGGCATCCCGTGCGTCGGCTTCGGCCCGGGCGACGAGCTGTTCGCCCACATGGCCACCGAGCAGATCCCGGTCGAACACCTCGTGAAGGCCGCGGCCTGGTACGCCGCCTTCCCGGGCGCCTATACGGCCGCTATCCCCGCTCCGCCTTCCGGCGCGCGGCCTGCTGTGCCTGGATCGCCGTCAGGTTGATCGTGAAGACGATGTCCTCGACCAGGCAGCCGCGCGACAGATCGTTCACCGGCTTGGCCAGGCCCTGGAGCATCGGCCCCATGCTCACGACGTTGGCCGACCGCTGGACGGCCTTGTAGGTCACGTTACCGGTGTTCAGGTCCGGGAAGATCAGCACCGTCGCCTTCCCCGCCACGGCGGACCCCGGCGCCTTCAGCCGGGCGACGTCCGGCATCACGGCCGCGTCGTACTGGAGCGGCCCCTCGAGCGCGAGGTCGGGGCGAAGCTCCCTGGCGATGCGCGTCGCCTCCTTGACCTTCTCCACGTCCTCGCCGGTGCCGCTCGAGCCGGTCGAATACGACAGCATCGCCACCCGCGCGGGGATACCGAACGCGATGGCCGAATCGGCGCTCTGGATGGCGATGTCGGCCAGTTCGGGCGCGGTCGGGTTCGGCACGACGGCGCAATCGCCGAACACGAGCACCTGCTCGGGCAGGCACATGAAGAAGATGCTCGACACGAGGTTGCAGCCCGGCACGGTCTTGATGATCTGCAGCGCGGGCCGGATCGTGTGCGCCGTGCTGTGAATGGCCCCCGATACCAGCCCCGCCGCCTCGTCGAGGGCCAGCATCATCGTGCCCACCATGATGGAGTCCTGCAGCTCGACGGCCGCGCGCTCCGGCGTCATGCCCTTGGCTTTCCGTCGCTCGACCAGCGGGTCGACGTAGCGCGGGGCCACGGCCGCCGGGTCGACAATCTCGATCGACCTGGGCAGGGTGACGCCCTGCTTGGCCGCCACTTCGCGGATCTCGTCCGGGTTGCCCAGCAGCACGCAGCGGGCGATGCCGCGGTTCTCGACGATGGCCGCCGCGGCGACCGTGCGCGGCTCGGCGCCCTCGGGCAGGACGATGCGCTGCAGGTTCGAGCGGGCCTGTTCGATGAGGCGGTGCCGGAACGCGGGAGGCGACAGCCTCGGCACGCGCATGCTGTGGCCGAAGCTCTTCACCCACTCGATGTCGATCCGGTCGGCCACGTAGTTCATCGTCCGCTCGATGCGGTCCGGGTCGTCGGCCGGAATCTCGGTGTTCATGCCCGCCACGTGCGTCGCGGCCCGGTAGCTCGACTCGTCGACCGCCAGCACGGGCAACCCCGTGTCGAGCGCCTTCCGGCACAGTCGCACGACGCGGGGGTCGGGATCGTGGCCGCCGGTGAGCAGCAGGCCGGCGAGCGGGGTCCCCGACTGGACGCTGAGCGCGGCGGCCATCATGATGTCGCTGCGGTCGCCGGGCGTGATGATGAGCGATCCCGGCCGCATGGCCCGCAGCGCGTTCGGCACGTTGGCGGCGCACAGGCCGACGTCGCTCACGCGCCGCGTGCGGATCTCTCCGGCGAACACGACGCGCGCTTTGAGGGCCTGGGCGACGTCGAGCACGCGCGGCGCCGCGAGATCCGTGCTGCACGGCACGACGGCGAGCGGCCGCAGTTTCACCGACTGCAGGGCCTTCCGGTGGGACGCGTCCATCTCGGTGAACGGCGCGACGCCCTCGCAGTCGGCGCAGCCGCCCTGTGCCTGCCCGATGGTCTCGGTCTCGGACTGCTGCCCGGCGGCGCCGATGCACACGCGGTTCAGGATGCAGCTCACCTGCCGCCCCTCTTGCAGCGGCCCGTACCCTCGCGACGCGATGGCGATGGCGTCGGCGACCTCCACCGGATTCTGGTTGCGCGGCGCCGCCACGAACACCAGTTCGGCGTCGAGCGCCTTGAGCATCAGCTCGTTCACCCGGCTCGCGTGCATGATGCCCGGCTCCGGGTTCATCCCCTCGACAATCAGCACATCGGCGCCGAGGCCGGCCTTGCCCGCGACCTCGACGACGTGCTCCATCAGCGTCTGGTCGTCACCCGCCGCCAGCAGTTCTTCGGCGGTATGGATGGGCACCGACTTGACGGGCAGGATGTGAGCGCCGAGGGCCATCAGCTCGGCCGACTGGCTCACCTCGCGGTTCGCGACGGGCTTGACGAACGCGACGCGGACGCCCTGGCGATCGAGGGCGCGCACGAGGCCGAGGCACGCGGTCGTCAATCCGACGCGCCGGCCGGCCGGGGCAACAAGGATGTTCGTAGGCAACGTGTCCTCCGCAGCTGACAGGGATGAAGACCGTCCTCAGGACCGGCGCGCGATCTCCGCCGTATCCAGGGCAATCATGAGCTCTTCGTTGGTCGGCACCACCAGCGCCTGGGGCCGCAGTTCTTCTGTGATCCGGCCGTTCTGGCCCCGCCCGTGCGCCGCGTTGGCCTCCGGGTCGATGGTGAGACCGAGGAACCCCAGGTGCGCCACCGTCCGCTCGCGCACCGCGACCGAGTTCTCGCCGATGCCGCCCGTGAAGACCAGGGCGTCCAGCCGGCCGAGGGGCACCACCAGCGCCGCAATGGCCTTGGCGAGGACGTAGCAGAAGAGGTCGAAAGCGAGGCGCGCCCGCGCGTGCCCGCCGGCGGCCGCGGTTTCAATCGTCCGCATGTCGTTCGAGAGGCCGGACACGCCCAGCAGGCCCGACTTCTTGTTCAGGACGTCCAGGATCTGTTCGGCCGGCTTCCCCAGCGCCCCGGCGATGTGGCCGATGATCGCGGGGTCGATCGATCCGCTGCGTGTGCCCATCATCACGCCCTCGAGCGGCGTCAGGCCCATCGTGGTGTCGACGCTCCTGCCGTCGCGCACCGCGGCGCAGGAGCAGCCGTTGCCCAGGTGGGCGGTCACGAGCCGATGGTGTTCCGGCGACAGCCCGGTCAGCTGCAACGCGTGTTTCGCGACGAAGCGGTGGCTGGTGCCGTGGAACCCGTAGCGCCGCACGCCGTGCGCGTCGAGCCACTCGTGGGGGACCGGATAGGTGTACACCACCGGCGGCATCGTCTGGTGGAACGCGGTATCGAAGACGCCGACCTGGGGCAGGTCCGGGAAGAGCTCCTGCGCGATGCGGATGCCGACCAGGTTCGGGGGATTGTGCAGCGGCCCCAGGGGAATGCACTCCTCGACCTTGGCAATGACCGCCGGCGTAATCGCCATCGAGCCCGAGAACTTGGAGCCCCCGTGCACGACGCGGTGGCCGACGCCGATGAGCTCCTCGGTCAGCCCGAGTTCGTTCAGCAGGGCGCCGACGGCCCGCAGCGCCGCTTCGTGGCCCGCGCCCGGGATGGGCCGCGACGCCTTCTCACCGTTGCGCTTCCAGTCGAGGGTGGCGTCGGGCGAACCCAGGCGCTGCGCGATGCCGGACACCTCCTCCTTCGACGTGGCGGCGTCGATGACGGCGAACTTCGCGGATGAGGACCCGCAGTTGAGCACGAGTACGTCCATGGTCCTTCCCAGCGGAGGCGGATTCATCGCCCGTTCGTGCGGCCGGATTCAGCCGCGGTGCGCAGGTGATGAAGCCGGTCCTGTTGACGTCCGGCGTGGCGGCAGGGGCGGGATGCCAGCAGACGGCGGTTATCGGGGGCGGTCTCATCGCCCGCCCGCGCGGACAGACCCGGCGCGGACGAACGCGATGCAGGCGGCTCGAGGCGGACGAACCGACTAACGGCCCTTATAGTACCGGTTTCGCGTCAATCGCGCCAGTGGCGGGCCGCAGGACCCGTCGCTCAGTACTTGGACAGCCGCGTGATGAGCGGCAGCGCCGAGGCGGGAACCGGAGTCGGTCCCGTTACGATGGCCCGCATGTCCAGCCGTTTCCCGTACAAGTCGAGGTTGGCGTCGTCATCCCCCCGCAGGGTCGCCCCCTCGAGGGCGACGCCCGCGAACACGCCGCGGGACCGCGACCAGGAGAGGATTTCCGCGGTCATGGCCGCGTCGGTCTGGGCCGCCGCGGTGCGGCCGAGCGGTCCCGCCGCCACCGAGGCATCGGCGCCGAGCGTGAACTTGTTCGAACAGCAACCGCTCGACGCCGCGCTTGTTCATGATGGCGAGGACGACGTCAATCTCGGTCCCGCCGATCTGGAACCCGACGCTGCCGCCCTCCATCCGGATGGCCGCCGGCGCCGACCAGCCCAAAGCGGTCCGGCAGGACACGAATCCGCGGCCGAACTTCGCGCCCACCACGAAGGCGCCCTTCTTCAGGCCGGGCACAATCGCGACGCACTGCGCCTTCTTCAGGAGGTCGGCCGGGATCGCGCGATCCTCCATGGTCGTGACCTCATCGAACACCGCCACGGTGGTCTCCAGCCTCGCCACCGTCTGGGCCTGCGCCTCCAGGGCGCCGAACGACGCGGCCACGCAAACGATGAACCCCGCCGCCAGTCCCGCCGTCTTGATCGACATGCCCACCTCCTGGGCGCGCCGCGGAGTGCCGTGTCGCCTCCCCGCCGACGCAGGCATTCGCCCGCGCCTGTCGCATCCCGTCCCAGTATCGCACTTCCCGCCCGCTCTGCGCGCCGGGTCCGGAAGGCGCAGGCGGCCGATGCAGGCGGCTGACGCGTTGACACCCCGGCGGGGAGGGCCTATGCTGGCCTTGGAACTGGAGCCCCCCGGAAAGGCCTGGCCATGACGCCCACAGGCCGGTTCGTAGCCCGCGCGGCGCTCTTCCTGGTCCTGCCGCTCGCCGCCGGCTGCAGCTCGCCGTCCTCGCCGACGCCCGTTCCGTCGGATTCCCCGGCGTCATCGTCGCCGGCCGCCGCCTCCATCGAGATCGTGATCGAGGTGGCGCCGAACGTGCTGAACCTCCAGAGCGAGGGGCAGGTCGTCACCATCCACACCAGCCTCGCCTACGGCAGCGTCGTGACGTCGAGCGTGTCGGTGAACGGCGTGACGATCAGCAGTTCGAAGGCAGACAACCAGGGGCAGTTCGTCGCCAAGTTCGTGATGGAGGCGATCAAGAACCTGCCGCTCAAGATCGGCGAGTCCAACACGTTCCGGATCGAGGGCCGGACGACGACCGGATCATCGTTCTGGGGATCGAAGGCGATTCTCGTCGTCAGCAACACGGCCGGGAAGTAGACCGCGGGTCGCCCGGGCTCGGCGGGCGCGATACGCCCGATACGCGGCCGATGGCGCGCCGGGGCACGTGTGGCGTAGACTTCCCGCATATGGCGACACGACTGCCCAAGCTGCCCACCGCCGTCCGCGGCAAGGACTACATCGAAACCCGCGACTGGACGGGGAAGGAGCTCGAGCTGCTCCTCAAGACCTCGGCCGACCTGAAGAAGGCCTTCAAGGCCGGGCGGCCGACGCGCTACCTCCCGGACAAGACGGTCTTTCTCTTCTTCTTCGACAAGTCGACCCGGACTCGCAACTCCTTCGAGGCCGGCGCGACCCAACTCGGCGCGCACGCCCATTTCATCTCCGCCGAGACCTCGCAGGCCGCGCACGGCGAGTCGCCGAAGGACATGGGCATCATCCTGTCGAGCTACGGGCATGCCATCGCCATCCGCCACGATCTCGTGCCCGGCGAGGGCAACAGCTACATGCGTGCGGTCGCCGAACACGCCACGGTGCCCGTCTACAACATGCAGTGCGACGTCGATCACCCGTTCCAGACGCTCGCCGACCTGATGACGATCGGCGAGGAGTTCGGCCGGAACCTCAAGGGGCGCAAGATCGCCGTCACCTGGGCGTACGCACCGAGCTACGCGAAGCCGATGTCCGTGCCGCAGGGCCTCATCACGCTGATGCCGCGTTTCGGCCTCGACGTGGTGCTCGCTCATCCTCCCGAGTGGAAACTGATGAAGGAGCCGATGGCCTTCGCAGAGGAGCAGGCGAAGCGGCATGGCACGTCGTTCGAGGTGACCCATGACATGGACGCCGCGTGCCGTGGCGCCGACATCATCTACGCGAAATCGTGGGGCATCGAGGAACTGTTTCATCGGCCCGAGGAGGCCCTCAAGCTGTCGACGCGCTACAAGAACTGGATCTGCGACGAGCGCCGCATGAAGCTGGCCAAGAAGGACGCCATCTACATGCACTGCCTTCCCGCCGATCGCAATAACGAGGTGACCGACGCGGTCCTCGACGGCCCGCAGTCGCGCGTGTTCCCCGAAGCCGAGAACCGGCTGCACACCTGCAAGGCGGTCATGGCGCTGACGATGTAAAGATCGGGGCTCGGGACTCGGGATTCGGGACTCGACCGGCGAGGCCGTGGGTGACCGAGGCGCTTTCCGCCTGCCCGCAGGCAGGACACACGAAGCACAGCCGAGGACAGACGGAAACGGCTCGGGCAGGCCCCCGCGTACGCGGGGGCAGGACCCGCAGCCGAGCGCATGGGCCTCGCGCGATATACTGATCGAGGGAGTTCACACCAGCCATGACATCGACGCGTTCGGTTGCCGCCACCGTTGTGCTCACCTCGCTGCTCGCGTCGGGGGCCGGCGCCCAGACGTCGCCCGGGAAGCTGCCTGGCGCCTCGGCGTCCGCGTGGGACGCGCTCCATGCGCGCCTGGACAAGGCGGCCGAGGCCGTCATGCCGAAGGTCGTCACTTGGCGACGGGATCTGCATGCCCATCCGGAACTCGGCAACCAGGAGACCCGCACGTCGGCGTTCCTCGCGGAGCAGCTCCGCCGGATGGGCTACGAGGTCCGCGCCGGCGTGGCGAAGACGGGCGTGGTGGCGTTGCTGAAAGGCGGCAAGCCGGGGCCGGTCGTCGCGCTGCGCGCCGACATGGACGCGTTGCCGGTCACCGAGGAGACGGGCCTGCCCTTCGCGTCGACGGCGCGCGGCCAGTACAACGGCCGCGAGGTCGGCGTCATGCACGCCTGCGGGCACGACTTCCACATGTCGATCCTGCTTGGCGCCACCGAAGTGCTCGCCGGCATGAAGGCCGACCTGCCCGGGACCGTGAAGATCGTCTTTCAGCCGGCCGAGGAAGGCGTGCCCGGGGAGCCGGGGGGCGCGGAAGTGATGGTCAAGGAAGGCGTTCTCAAGAATCCCAAGGTGGACGCCATGTTCGGCCTCCACGTCGGCATCACGCCGCTCGAGGCGGGCTCGATCACGTTCCGGCCGAAGGGTCTCATGGCCGCCGGGGACACCTACCGCATCGTCGTCAAGGGACGGCAGACGCACGGCGCCATGCCGTGGGCCGGTGTCGACCCGATCGTTGTGGCGTCGCAGATCGTCCTCGGCCTGCAGACCGTCGTCAGCCGCCAGATCGATCTCACGACGGCCCCGGCCGTTGTGACAGTGGGCACCATCGAGGGCGGCAGCCGGCACAACATCGTGCCGGATCAGGTGACGATGAGCGGAACGATCCGCACCTTCGACCCGGAGATGCGCAAGGAGATTCTCGCCAGGGTCAGACGCACCGCGGAGGGCATCGCCTCGGCGGCAGGGGCGACGGCCGAACTGATCCTCGACGAGGGGTACCCGGTCACGTGGAACGACCCCGCCCTGACCGAGCGCATGACGCCGTCGCTCAGGCGGGTGGCCGCCGCCACGTTCAACCCGAACGCGCAGCCGACGACAACGTCGGAGGATTTCTCCTACTACGGGCAGAAGGTACCCGCGCTCTACTTCTTCCTGGGCGTCGCGCCGAAGGGCGCCGATCCGGCGACGTGGGCAGCGAACCACTCCCCGAAGTTCAGCCCCGACGAGGCGGCGCTCATCACGGGCGTGCGGGCGCTCGCGAGCCTGGCGGTGGATTTTCTCGCCGGCGCCGGGAAGTAGATCGACGCGTCGCGCGTCCGCGCAGGGCCACAGATCCCGGCGCCTGTGCCGGCCATTGGCGCCGGCGCCAATGACCGGCAGGAACTGAGTTAGCCCGCCAGCCTCAATCCCCGGGGAGCGGCACTTTGGCCCGCCGATCCTGCGATCGCACAGTCACTTGCGGCGGTTTCCGTCGAGACGCATAGTGCGCGTCGTGAACTGAAGGCACACGGAACTGCCCAACGCCTTCGCGGCTTGGCCGCCGTGTGTCGGTTCTATCCAGACAAAGGAAGTAGACCGACCAAACAGGCCGGAAAGTAACGATGATAGGGAGCACGCTCGTCATCGTGGCGTTGTGGTCAGCCATCTACTTGCAGGGGGCGGTGCAATCCACCGCCTGCGCCACGATTGCGCCGACCGCACCGATTTCCGAGATCGGTGCATTCTCGAACATGCGGTTCACGGCAGAACATGCCTACGGGGAAACCGTGTTGCTCTGGCGCTCTGGGAACTGCCTCTTTGGTCTCTTCGAGTCGGCCCAGGGTCTCCAGGGTGACACGCCAATCGGCGAACTGCAGGACGTCACATACAATCTGAACACTGGACAGCTGAGATTCTCCGCCAAGCTGACGACTGGCGTCATCGCCGGGCCTTCAACGCCCCCCCAGCCGTCACGCGACCTGTTCACCTTCGATGGCAACCTGCGCACCACGCGATTGACCGGCGGCTTGATTCACGCCACTCAAGTCGAACCGAAGCCGCTCGTTCGCACCGTCATGCTCACGCCCTCAGCGAGCGACGCGGAATTCATGCGTGGATCCGTCACGTATGGCGACTGGCGCGAGAAATGGGAGCCAATCCTGAAGACCCGGGGGCCGAAATGGTGAGCGGTCTCACCAGCGGCTGCACCCGACGGGTGAGCCGCAGTCGTTGGGCCGACACGCAGGTCGGCAACTTGTCATGAATTACATTACCGTGGTAATATGACCGCTATGCCAATCGCACGGTCACGGGTCACGTCTCAAGGGCAGGTGTCGGTACCGGCTGAGGTACGCCGGAAGCTCGGTATCGGACCAGGGTCCCTGCTGGAATGGAACGAAGAAGGGAGCGCCGTCGTGGTCCGACGGTCTGGGCGGTACACGTCCATGGACATCCACCGGGCGCTCTTCGGGCGCGAGGAACCGGCGACACGGTCGGTCGCTGAATTGAAGGAAGGCATCCGGAAGCACGTCCGGGCCCGCCATGCGCGCGGTTGATACGAATGTCCTCGTGAGGATGGTGACGCGGGACGACCCGAGACAGGCGGCCGCGGCCGACGCGTTCGTGCAGTCCGGCGCCTGGGTGTCAGTACTGGCCGTGGCCGAAGCCACATGGGTGCTTGGCGCGGTCTACGACCGCGACGCGGCTCAAGTTGCCCGGGCGGTCGAGATGCTCCTGAACCATCAGTGCTTGACGCTGCAGGAGCCCGAGGCGGTGGCGGCGGCCCTTGAGACGTTTCGGCGGCGACCCGCCCTTGGATTCTCCGACTGCCTCCTCGTCGAACTTGCGCGAAAGGCCGGGCATCTGCCGCTTGGCACGTTCAATCGGGATCTCAGCAAGGTGGACGGGGCGGCAAAGCTGTAAACGGCAGCAGCCTCGACGCCGGCCCAACAACGCGTTGCACCCGACCGGCGCTGGCGCTCGGCAGTAGTAGGCGAGAGGGAATAGGCGGGAGGCGGGAGGGAATGCCCTCTCGCCCCTCGCCTCTCGCCTCCCCGTCGCCCATGTCCCCCGTTCCCTCTCCCCTATTCCCTATCCCCTCGCCCAGCCCCCAGTCCCGAGCCCCAGTCCCGAAACCCGAATCCCGAATCCCGATATTTGGTAATATCCGCACAGAGCCGCCCCCCTCCCTGTCGGTTCCCACTGGCTGCCTTCCCCCTGCTTTCCCGGGCGGTACGGAACCGCACCCGAACCTCGTCTTTGGCCGGGGTCTTGTACGTCCGCCGCCAGGAGTGACGCCTGTGGTCGAGTACCGCATCCACCAGCACCCCGTCTTGCCGGTGCCAGCCCGCACCGCCGTCGAGTTCTTCTGGAACGGCGTCGCGTGCACCGGCCTGGCCGGGGAGACTATCGCGTCGGCGCTGTTCGCGAACGGCGTGCGCATCTTCGGCCACCATCACAAGGATGGCGCGGCCCAGGGGATCTTCTGCGCCAACGGCCAGTGCGCCCAGTGCGCGGTGGTCGCGGACGGCCTGGCGGTGAAGTCGTGCATGGTCCCAGTCAGGCCAGGCATGCGCGTCGCTCCGCTCGAGGGCAAGCCGGAACTCCCGGACGTCCAGGGCGCCGGGGACCTGCGCGACATCCCGACGGTCGACTGCGAGTGCCTGATCATCGGCGGCGGGCCGGCCGGGCTGACGGCGGCGATCGAGCTTGGCCGCGCGGGCGTCCGGACGCTCGTCGTCGACGACAAGCACCGCCTCGGCGGAAAGCTGGTGCTCCAGACCCACAAGTTCTTCGGATCGATCGACGCCTGCTATGCGGGCACGCGGGGCATCGACATCGCGACGCGCCTCGAGCGCGACGTCCGCCTGTTCGAAAACGTCCGCGTCTGGCTGAACAGCACGGCGCTCGCGGTGTTCTCGGACCGCCGGGTCGGCATCCTGAGGGACGGACGCTACTGCGTCGTCCGGCCCGAAATGCTGCTCGTGGCCGCCGGCGCGCGCGAGAAGTCGCTGGTGTTCAAGGGCAACACGCTTCCCGGGGTATACGGCGCCGGCGCCTTTCAGACGCTGGTCAACCGGGACCTGGTGCGGCCGACGTCCCGGCTGTTCATCGTCGGCGGCGGCAACGTCGGTCTCATCGCCGGGTACCATGCGCTGCAGGCCGGCATCCAGGTGGTGGGTCTGTGCGAGGCGCTGCCCGAGTGCGGCGGCTACAAGGTGCACAGGGACAAGCTCGTGCGGATGGGCGTGCCCATCTACACGTCGCACACGGTGCTCAGCGCGAACGGCACCGAAGAGGTCGCCTCGGTGACCATCGCGAAGATCGACAAGACGTGGAAACCGGTGCCGGGAACCGAGCAGACTTTCCTCTGCGACACGGTGCTCGTCGCCGTCGGCCTCGAACCGGTCGACGAGTTCGTGGCCAAGGCGAAGGAGTTCGGCCTGCCGGTCGCCGCGGCCGGCGACTCGGAGGAGATTGCGGAGGCGTCGGCGGCCATGTTCACCGGGCGGATCCGCGGCCTCGAAACGGCGCGCGCCCTCGGCCGCGACGTGGGCGAGGTGCCGCCGGAGTGGCACCGCACGGCGGAGGTGCTCAAGTCGCGCCCCGGCGCCACCATCGCCGAAGACCTGCCGCCGGTCACGAGCGGCGCGTTCCCGCTCTTCCACTGCTCGCAGGAGATCCCCTGCAACCCGTGCACGTCGGTGTGCCCCCATCAGCGCTATCCGCATCGAAGACGGCGACATCATGGGCCTGCCGGAGTTCATCGGTGATCAGTGCGACGCCTGCGAGAAGTGCGTCGCGATCTGCCCGGGCCTTGCGGTCACGCTGGTGGACTTCCGGAAGGACGCCGCGTATCCCACCGTGACGGTGCCGCACGAATTCACCGCGCGGTCGATCAAGCCAGGCGACGTCGTCACGGTGCTCGACACCGAGGGCACGATGCTCGGCAACGTCGAAGTGACTCGCGTCCGGGAAGCCAAGGCCAACGACCGCTGCCTGATGGTGAAAGTCCGGGCGCCGCGGGAGATCGCCTCGCGCATCGCGGGCATCCGGGTCCAGGAACCGTGGGTCACGGAGCCGTCCGAGTTGCTCGTCCCGCGCCTGGACGACGACATGATCGTGTGCCGGTGCGAGCGGGTGACCGCAGGCGAGATCCGCGGGCTCATCCGCGCCGGCGTGCGCGATCTCAACGAACTGAAGGCCATCACCAGGGCCGGCATGGGCGCCTGCGGCGGCAAGACCTGCCCCAGCCTCATCAGGCGGCTGTATCGCGAGGAGGGCGTGCCCGACAGCTCAGATCATCGACTTCACGAAGCGCCCGGTCTTCATGGAGGTGCCGCTCGGCGCCTTCGCCGGAGTCGCGGCCGACGGAGCGCCGCCGGACGATGCCCCAATCAGGCATGCGACAGGCGCGCACGAAGGAGGCCTCTGATGAGCACGGACACCTTCGACGTCGTCATCGTCGGCGCCGGCAGCGTGGGATTGCCGACGGCCCTGTTCCTCGCCGAACAGGGGATCAAGCCGCTCGTCATCGACCAGTTCGCCAGCGCCGGGCAGGGCAGCAACAAGGCGGCCATCGGCGGCATCCGCGCCACGCACTCGTCGCCGGCCAAGATCCACCTCTGCCTGGAGTCGCTGCGGATCTTCTCGTCGTGGGAGCAGACGTACGGCGACAACATCGAGTGGGCCCAGGGCGGGTACACCTTCGTGGCGTATCGGGAGAAGGAAGAACGGGCGCTGAAGGACCTGTTGAAGGTGCAGCAGCGCGCGGGCCTCAATATCAGCTGGCTGGAACGCGATGAGATGCGCGCCCTGGTGCCGGCGCTCAGCACGGAGGGCCTGCGCGGAGGGACCTACTCGCCGGAGGACGGGTCGGCGTCACCCATGATGACGGCGCACGCCTTCTACAGGCGCGCCGTCGAGAAGGGCGCGCAGTTCCGGTTCCAGGAGCGCGTCACCGGCCTGATGCGCCGGCGAGGGATGGTGGTCGGCGTGCGCACCGACAAGGGCGGGTACGCGACCGAGACCGTCATCAACGCCGGCGGGCCGTGGGCCAAGGCCGTGGCGAACATGGCCGGGCTCGACGCGCCGGTCGTGCCCGACAGCCACGAGGCCGGCATCACCGAGCCCGTGGCACCGTTCATGACGCCGATGGTCGTCGACATCCGGCCGGCGGAAGGGTCCACCAACTACTACTTCTACCAGCACAAGCCGGGCGGCGTGGTGTTCTGCATCACGCCCGATCCGCCGATTGTCGGAACGGACCGGCGCGAGACGTCAACCTACCTGCCGATGATCGCGCGCCGCATGGTGGGGTTGATGCCGAAGCTGGCGAACATCAAGGTGCGCCGCACGTGGCGGGGGCTCTACCCGATGACGCCCGACGGGTCGCCCATCATCGGGCGCGCGCGCGAGCTCGAGGGCTACATTCACGCGGTCGGCATGTGCGGCCAGGGCTACATGCTCGGCCCCGGCGTTGGCAAGCTGCTCACGCGGATGCTGACCGACCAGGAGACCGACGCCGACGCGATCACGCTGAAGGAGTTGTCGCCCTACCGCGCGTTCGCCGGCGCGGAAGCGCTCAAGTGACCCCGGGGCTGAAGCCCCGGGGCTCCACAAGACAGGTCACCATCCCAGGAACGCGGCCAGGCCGAGTGCAGCCCCGAGCAGCGCGTTCGTCGCAAGGTTCCAGATCACGTTCCCTGCCAGCGCCGGGATCGGCACCGGGTCGCCTGGCTGCGAGAGCGCCCATCGGACCGCGGGCACGGCGAACCAGAACGGCAGACAGCCGATGAGCGCGAGGGGCGGGAAGCCGCGCGCGCATGACGGCAATCGCGATTGATGCCGGCGTCGCCACAGCCGCCGCGATGTAGATCAGCGCCGCGCCCCGGCGCCCGAACAGGAGCACGAGGTTGAGCCGTCCGCCGGCGCGGTCGGCCTTCTCGTCCGGGAATTCGTTCAGGAGCAGCAGGTTGAACGTCATCAGGAACGCGGGCACGCCCGCGGCCCACGCGGCGGGCCCGATCTCTCCCCGTTGCACCAGGGCCGTGCCGATCACGGGAAGGAGCCCGAGGCCAAGGCCTGCGAACAGCTCCCCGACGCCGGTCCGCGCGAAGATCTGCGGTGTAGATCAGCACCGGCGACCGCGCCGAGCGCCATCACCCCGCCGAGCGGCCACCAGCCGATCTGCGTCGCGAAGTAGAGCCCGACGATCAGGCCGACGATCGAACCCACGACGCCAACGCCCACGGCCCCGCCGATCGGCAGTGCGCCTGACGGGAGCGTGCCGCTGCCTCCGCTGAAGGGAGTCCTCGTGGTCTGCAGATCGATGCCCGATCTCATGTCGCTGGCTTCGTTGAACGCGTTCACCGCGGCGTGAAGAGCCACAAGGCCGATGAGCGCGAGGACGGTGGCCAGCACCTCCGCGCGATCGTCATAGGCTGCGGCGGCGGCGCCAGAGGCGACAAGCGTCACCGGCAGCAGCAGGAACGGCGCGCGCGCGACCCCGGCGTAGGCGGCAAGGCTGGGACATGGGGCGGATTCTAGCAGGCGAGAGGGCAAAGGCGGGAGGCGAGAGGCGGAAAGCCATAGTCTCGCCGCCTCTCGCCCCTCGCCTCTCGCCCCTCGCCTCCCGCCTCTCCCCTCTTCCCTATCCCCTACCCCCTATCCCCTACCCCCTATCCCCTACCCCCTATGCCCCTATCCCCTATCCCCAACGGGTTTCGCCTCCTGTGAGATGATCGCCCAATGCTGTCCGGCATCCGGCAAGAACTGAGGCCCATGGTCGAGCTGGCCGTCCCCGTCATCCTGGCGGAGATCGGCTGGACGGCGATGGGACTGGTCGACACGCTCATGGTGGGACCGCTCGGGCCGGCGGCCATCGGCGCCGTCGGTCTCGGCAGCATCGTCTTCCTGGCGATCGGCATCTTCGGCATGGGGCTGCTGCTGGGCCTCGACACGCTGGTCGCCCAGGCCTACGGAGCCGGCCGCCTCGACCGGTGCCAGCACTGGTTGCGCCAGGGGGTGTACCTCGCCCTGATTTCGGCGGTGCCGTTCTCGCTGCTCTCCTTCGGCGTCACGGCCACGCTGCCCCTGTGGGGGTTGAATCCGGCTGTGCTCGAACTGGCGCCGCCGTACCTGAACGTCGTGACGCTGAGCGTGACGCCCCTCCTGCTCTACGCTGCGTTCCGGCGGTATCTGCAGGCCGTGAACCTCGTGCGGCCGATTACTTTCGCCCTGCTCATCGGCGAACCTCGTGAACGTCGGCCGTGAACTGGGTGCTGATCTACGGGAAGTTCGGGTTCCCCGCCCTCGGCGCAACCGGCGCGGCGTGGGCCACGGTGTTCTCGCGCGTCTACATGGCGGCGGTGCTGTTCGTGGCGGTCCGCGAAGCCCGGCGCGGCCGACGCGGCGGCCGCGCCGCGGTCCCGCCGCATCGATTGGGCCGCCGTGCGCCGCCTGCTGGCGCTCGGCGGCCCCGCGGGTTTCCAGATCCTGCTCGAGGTTGGGGTCTTCGCCGCCGCCACGGCCCTGGCCGGCCGGCTGGCGCCGGCCGCCCTGGCGGCGCACCAGATCGCGATGAACCTCTGGGCGTTCGTCTTCATGGTGCCCCTCGGCCTGAATGCGGCCGGAGCTGTGCGGGTCGGACAGGCCGTTGGCCGCCGCGACCGGGAGGGCGTCTGGCGATCGGGATGGACAGCTCTCGCGCTGGCCGGGCTGTTCACGGCCTCCGCAGCCGTGGTGTTCTTCGTAGCGGCCCGCCCGCTCATCGGGGCCTTCTCGCAGGACGTGACCGTGCTCGCTCTCGGGCCGTCACTGCTGGCCATCGCCGGCGTCTGCCTCGTCTTCGACGGCACGCAGGGCGTCGCGACGGGCATCCTCCGCGGCCTCGGCGAAACGCGCATCCCGATGTTCGCCAACTTCGCGGGACACTGGCTCGTCGGACTGCCTCTCGGCTATGCGGCGTGCTTCTGGTGGGGGTGGGGCGTGCAGGGCTTGTGGCTCGGCCTGGCGGCCGGGCTGATCGGCGTCGGAACTGCACTGCTCGTCACGTGGAATTGCCGCGCCCGGCGCGCGCTTCCGGACGCTCCATGCGCGGATTCGGTCAGGTGACGCGGAGGGCCCGGGTCGGGCCGCCGATCAGACGCGGCCGAGGCACTCCCGCGTTTCGGTATTGACCTTCACCTTTTCGCCCTCCTTGATGAAGAGCGATACGCGGACCTCGATACCGGTTTCCAGTTTGGCGACCTTCGTCACGTTGCCGGACGCCGTGTCGCCGCGGGCCCCGGGCTCGGCGGAGGTCACGGTCAGCTCGACGTGCTGCGGCAGTTGAAGGCCGATCGCGTTGCCGTTGAACATGAGGAGCTGCACGACGAGGCCGTCCACCAGAAAATCCAGCGCGTCGCCGAGCATGTCGTCACGCAGCGTGATGGTCTCGTAGCTCGCCTGGTCCATGAAGTGGGACCCGAGGGCGTCACTGTAGAGGTAGCTGGCGGGCGACTGGACGAGGTCGGGCTCCTTGAACTTCTCCCCCGCCTTGAACGTCTTGTCGAACACCGCGCGCGTCTTCAGGTTGCGCATCTTCACCCGGACGAGCGTCTGCCCTCCCCTGGCCGTCGGCGTCGACCGCTCGACGTCGAGGCAGAGGTAGGGGGTGTCTTCGAACTCGAAGAACATCTTGCGCTTGAGATCGATCGCTTCGATGAAAGCGGCCATGCAACACCTCTCGAGTGCGGACGCCGACCATGCGGCCAGGTTGCCGCGCCGGGCAAAGCTTCTATTGTAGCTGAAGGCCCTGGCCGGACTGGCGTCACCAGACCCAGTAGAACGTCGCGCGCCAGACGAGGTCGTCTTTCGGTTTCGGGATCGCGGAGTCGGCCGGCGCGCTGTAGTTCACCCACTCGACGTTCGGGCTGAAGCGGACCGACGGGTGGATGTAGTACTCGACGCCTGTGATCGCCAGCGTGAAAGGAGCCTCCGTCGAGATGGGCAGGTAATCGATATTTGAGCAGTCCGGACACGGATCACCGTGACGGTCGACGCGCGCGAACACGGAAACCTTCTTCGGCTTGAGGTCCGCCACGGCAAAGCCGGAGTAGACGTCCAGCTCGACATCCGGGCCGGCCGGGCCCTCGGCAGCAGGTCGCGCCTGGCGGGAGTAGAGGAAGCCCGCCCGGGCCGACTTCGCGCGGTACCCGGCAAACACCTGGGCCGTCAGGCGGCTGGTGACCAGGTCGCGGCCGAGCCAGGCGAGCATGCCTTCCACCGCCAGCCCCGGCCTCGCATCGTAGCGGGCAGCGACGCGGACGTCCCTGAGCCTCCTGAGTTCGGCGTAATCGCTCTGTTCGGTTCCGGACTGGACGCCGTAGCTGAGCGTGCCGGCGTCGTTCAGCGGCCCGGAGAGTGTGAGGCCCGTGTCGCGCGACGAATCCCACTTGTAGAGGTCGAGCGGCGTCTTCTCGACATGCCGAAGCCCCCAGACGGACTCGACGAACTCGATGCTCAGCGACGGTTCGATGCCCAGCGTCATCTGCTGGCGCCCGAAGTACGTCCAGCGCAGGTAGGCGTCCTTGACGTAGGGCGTGAGCCTCTCATCGCCGAGCTGGCCGTTGCTGTTCATCTCGAGCCGGAGCCGCGTCGAAAGCCTCGGCGCGAACGCGTAGTCGAACGTCGCGTAGATGCGCCGAAGCCAGAAGCCTGCCTGGCCTTCCCAGGCGGGGTCGTGGTTCTGGCTGAACTGGTAGAAGTCGCCGAACACGAGGCCGCTGAACTTGAAGGGCGGCTCTGGCGCAGGCCCAGACGCTGCCGGCGGAGCCTGCGCGTGCGCCGCAACGACTGTCGCAGCGATCATCAGGGCCGCCGAGAGCCATGCCATCACGCGACGGTTCCGCGACCGGCCACTCGGGTCCGACGTGTTCCGACGAGAGGTGGGGTTCAGTGTTCCTCCAGGGGCTCGACGTGGACATTGTAGCTTTGTTGCCGCCGTGTTTCGCCTGTGTAACTTCCGCCGAATGGCGGCCTCCGGCGGCGCTCATCGGGCAGACGAGCCGCCGCCGGATTTAACCGCCGCGCAACAGCCCCGCCACGGCCCCGTAACACAGGCGCCATACAGTGGTTTGGTCTCGATGGACATGAGCACACATAGAAGTTCCGGAGGGTTCTGTATGCCAGCGTTTCGCAAAGGTGCCATCACGGTTGTCGTCGGACTGGCACTGCTCGCTGCCGCGATGCCCGCGGCTGCCCAGTTGACTGAATCGCGTATTGTCGGCAAAGCGACCGACGGCAGTTCCGCGGTCCTGCCGGGTGTGACGGTCACCGTCAGCTCGGTTCAGACGGGGGCCGTGCGAACGGCCGTCACCGATGAGTCCGGCTCGTTCACGGTGACCAATCTCGGACCTGGCGCCTACAAGGTAACGTTCACGCTCGACGGCTTCGCGACGTCGGAAGTGGCGGTCATCCTAGGCGTGGGCGACACCAAGCCGGCCAATGCCGCGCTGGGCATCGCCAGCGTCAGTGAAACCGTCAACGTGTCGGCCGAGGCGCGGGTGCTGGACGTGCAGGGCGCCAAGATCGGCGTCAACGTGACGCCCGAAGAAGTGCAGAACCTGCCGGTGAACGGCCGGAACTTCGCGAACCTCATGACGCTGGCCACCGGCGCCACGTCTGACGGCAACGGCGGCTGGTCGTCGGTGCGCTTCAACGGCAAGTCGAACCAGCAGAACTACCTGAACTACGACGGCGTGGACGGGACCTACGTCTGGGATGCGAGCCCTGGGTACCTGAACGCCACCGGCTCGCAGTTCCGGCTGCAGACGTCGATGGAGTCGGTGGCCGAGTTCCGCGTGGCCTCCGGCCTGGCGCCTGCCGAGAGCGGGCTCGGCGCGGGCGGCAACATCACGGTGGTGACCAAGAGCGGAGGCAACGCCTTCCGCGGGTCGGGCTTCTGGTACGGGCGCAGCGATGCCCTCGACTCGGCCAGCAAGTACGACGATCGCAAGCAGGAGCTCGAGATGAACCAGTTCGGCGGGTCGCTCGGCGGGCCGCTGGTGAAGAACCGCACGTTCTTCTTCGGCAGCTACGAGGGATTGAAGCAGACCACCGGGCTGAGCTTCACCGAGGCGGTCCCGAGCGACGAGGCGCGCCGCCGCATCCTGGCCGGCGAGCCGGTCGGGTCGGGGGCGGGCCAGAGCCCGGCGCGCACCCAGGCGGTGGCACCGCTGCTCTCCGGGTTCCCCGTGGGCACGACGCCGACGGCGAACCCGCTGGTGGCGCTCTACACGCTTGGCACCCAGGCGAACCAGACCGAACACACGCTCTCGGGCCGTCTCGATCACCGCTTCGGCGACAACGACTTGTTCTACGTGCGGTACCTCTACAGCAGCGGCGACGTGGACACGCCGGATCGCACGGTGACGCCGCGGCGCGTGCGCGCGAAGCAGCACCCGCAGAACCTGATGGCGAACTGGCAGCGCATCATGGGCGCGAACCTGATCAACGAGTTCAAGGTCGGCTACAACCTGCCGCACACGAGCGCCACGGCGTTCGGCCCGGCCGGCTACGATCCCACGGGCGTCTCGCTGTCGGGCAACTTCACCTCCTCGTCGATTGACGCGCGCGGCACGACGGGCATCGCCCGCAGCGGCCTGCTCATCCGCGCCACGAGCGCGTCGTCGACCACCGGGTCGGCCTTCAACCCGATGTCGCTGTCCTTCGCGAACGCGGCCACGTGGAACGTGGGCCGGCACACCATGAAGTTCGGGGCCGAGTACCGCCGGATCCAGTCCGATTTCCAGTTCCTCGGCTCGACCGAGGTCAGCTACAACGGCATCAACGAGTTCATCGACAACCGGCCGAACACGTACGCCGTCACGCAGGACTCGCCGGTGTTCGAGCCGCAGCAGTACTACGTGGTGGGCTTCGTCCAGGACACCTGGCGGCTGGGTGAGCGCCTGACGCTTGATCTCGGCCTGCGCTACGACTACTACTCGGTGGTCAAGGAGGCGCAGGGTCGCGCCAAGCCGTTCTTCGTCGAGGAGAACGAGTTCGGCGCGGATCCGAACAACTTCTACGACGGCGACACGAACAACTTCGCGCCGCGCGTGTCGGCGTCGTACATGCTGACCAGCCGGACGGTGCTGCGCGGCGGGTTCGGCTACTACTACGGGCCGGGCCAGTTCGAGGACCGCATCCAGCCGATCGAGAACTACATCACCCGCAACCGCGTCCAGGCCTCCGATGTGCCGAACAACGGCCTGGCGTACCGGTCGACCAGGCGCTGCTGAAAAGCCTGCTGTCGATCCGGGGCTACACGCACCACTACCCGGCCGAGTACAACATCCAGTACGGCGTGAGCGTGCAGCAGGAACTGCCGGGCGCCATCAACCTGAGCGTCGGATATACCGGCAGCCAGGGCAAGGACATGTTCCTGCGGGGCGTGGGCAACGTGCTCGATCCGGTCACCCGCGTCCGGCCGGTGCCGAGCTACGGCCAGATCGACTTCAAGACCGGCGGGTGCGTCGATGACGTGAGCCTCGCCGGGAAGTACGGGATCGGCGGCTGCGGCACTGCCGAGTACGACGCGTTCCAGGTGGGCGTGACCCGGCGGTTCCAGGGCGGGTTCACCGGCGGGTTCAACTACCAGTACTCGCGCAACAAGGGCACCACGCAGGGATCGAACGAGGCCGCCACCACCCAGAACACGTTCGACTTCGACTCGGAGTACGGCACGAACCCGCAGGACATACCGCACACCTTCAACGGGTCGGTCGTCTACCAGATTCCCGGCCAGGGCGCCTTCACGGGCGGCTGGCGTGTGGGCGCAATCGTGAACGCCCGCAGCGGCGTGCCGGTCAACGTGACCATCAGCCGCCCGGACAACATCACGGTCAATGGCGCGACGGTGACCAACATCCCCGGCGGCAACAGCCGCGGCACGCAGCGCCCGGACCTGGTTCCCGGGGTGAACCCGTACCTCGAGAGCGGCGGCGTCCGCTGGCTCAACCCCGCAGCGTTCGCCACGCCTCAGCCTGGCACGTTCGGCAACCTGCCTCGGAACTACCTGCGCGGCCCCTCGTTCGCCCAGGTCGACCTGATGGTGTCGAAGGACGTGCGGTTCACGCAGAGCCAGTCGCTCCAGCTGCGCATGGAGGTCTTCAATATCGCCAATCGCCTCAATTACGAGAACCCGGCCACGGTGCTCCCGAACGGGGCTCCCGGGGCGTCGTTCACCGACGCGCAGGCCGGCACGTTCGGCTACATGCTCGGACCGCTGAATCGCACGGTCGGTCTCGGTACGGCACGTCAGATTCAAGTGTCGGTCCGTTACCTCTTCTAGATTCCAGGGGCCGTGTCCGCGCACGCGGGCACGGCCCTCTCACGACGGCAGCCCCACCAACTTCGCACTCCAGCCAGCCAGGCGTTGAACGCAAGACCGCATCTCTCCTTGACGAAGGCCTCATTATTTGATATTTGTAGAACTATGGATACGAAGAATGACGCCGTCGTCGTCACCAGGCTCGCCGACATGCTTTCGGCGATGGGTGCCGAGCCCCGCCTGCGAATCATGAGGCTGCTCTTGTCGGCCCATCCGGACGGCCTGGTCGTCGCCGAGATCCAGCGAGAGCTCGGCATTCCCGGCCCGACGCTTTCCCACCACCTCGAGAAGCTCCGGACCAACAAGCTGGTCCACAGCCAACGAGAGGGCACGTATCTGCGCTACTCGGTCAACACGGCATCGCTCCGCGCACTGCTGGGCTTCCTGTACGCGGAATGCTGCGGCCGCAACAAGCCGATGTCGCGCGACGAGCTGTTCCAACAATGCAACTGCTGACGCGCACGCGGCGCACCACGCGAAAAGGAGCGGACGATGTCTGATGTCACCAAGGTCGTCAAGGAACGGTACGGAAAGGCCGCGCTGCAGGTCATGAACGGCGGCGCGGGCGGTTGTTGCGGGCCGGCGAACCAGGCCAGCAGCTGCTGCGGCGCGAGCCCCCTCGTGCCCGGCGCCGTCGATCCCATCACGGCCAATCTCTACGATGCCCGGCAGACCAGCGGGCTCCCGGCCGAGGCCGTCCTGGCCTCGCTCGGCTGCGGCAATCCCACGGCGCTCGCGACCCTGCTCCCGGGTGAGATCGTGCTCGATCTCGGATCGGGCGGCGGCATCGACGTGCTGCTGTCGGCCCGCCGGGTGGGCCCCACGGGCAAGGCCTCTGGCCTCGACATGACCGACGAGATGCTGGCGCTCGCGCGCGAGAACCAGCGCAAGTCCGGCCTGGAAAACGTCGAGTTCCTCAAGGGACAGATTGAAGAGATTCCCCTGCCCGACGGCTCGGTCGACGTCATCATTTCGAACTGCGTCATCAATCTCTCGGCCGACAAGGACCGCGTCTTGGCTGAGGCGTTTCGCGTGCTGAAGCCTGGCGGGCGTCTGGCGGTCTCGGACGTCGTCGTGCGGGGCGAGATCCCGCCCGAGATCCGCCGCAGCGTCGAGCTGTGGGTCGGGTGCATCTCAGGCGCCCTCGACGAGTCGGTGTACGTCGAGAAGCTCGCTCGTGCCGGGTTCGTCGACGTCTCGATCGAACCCACGCGTGTCTACCGGGCCGAGGACGCCCGGGAGTTCCTGAATACGCAGGGCATCGACATCGACACGATCGCGCCGCTGGTCGACAACAAGTTCTACAGCGGGTTCATCCGCGCCACGAAGCCGGGCCGGTAGCACGCGAGCCCGCGGCGCAGTCCGTCATGGGTGAGGCGGAAGGCCTCACGTCGAGGACTCCTTGCGCGAGAACATCCTACGCGTTCGTCAGGGCGTCGGCCGGATCTTCGCGTAAAGCGCCGGCAGCGCGGTGCCGTATGCGGCGGTCACGCTCTCCTCGATAGACTGAAGCGGGCGCACCGGAATCAGGTCCATCACGGCGGCCGGTGTGAGTCCGCTCTGCAGCAGCGTCGCCACGGCCCCTTCGAGCATGTGCCGCACGGCCTCGTCGGCGCGCTCGGGCGACAGGCCGAACTGAGCGGCGGCATCGCGCAGCGCCTGCCACTGGTACCAGTAGTAGGTCGGGCCCATGCCGGTCAGAATGGCGTACGCCTCGAGATCGCCTTCCGGAACCTCGGGGCACGCCCCCCAGGGCGCGAACAGCGCCAACAGCGCCTGCCGGGAGCCGGCATCGAGGCCCTCGCCATAGGTGACCGGGTTGTAGCCGCGCCCGATGATCGAGGGCGCGTTCGGGATCATCCGGCTCACCCGCGCAGTTCCGAGACCGGCCGCCAATACGCTCAGCGGGATCTTGGGGGCGAGCGACACGGCTATGGCCTGCTCGCCTAGGCACGGGCGCAGCGCCGGCATCATCGACGCCAGGACCGGCGGGTGCAGCGCCACGAAGACGACCCCGGCCGCCGCGGCTTCTTCCATGGAGGCGCGACGGACCTCTGGGCAGAGTTCAGCCAGCCGCGCGAACGCCGAGTCGTCGGGTTCGTTGATGAGAACCTCGACGGGAGACACGCCCGCGTGACGCCACCCGCCCACCAGGACGCGCGCGACACGACCTCCGCCGATAAACCCGACCCGCCGCTGCTGTGTGTGATTCATGCTGTCCTCGCTCCGGGGGCCTGTTTAGAACTTAGCCGACCGGTACGGCCGGCTACCAGCTCCACGTGACTTGCGCCATGAGCCACAGCGCGTCGCGGGACGCGCCGGTGCGGCTCACGTAGGCGCCCGGCCGGAAGTAGCCGAGTCCGGCCATCAGCTCGACTTCCGGTCGGAGACGATAGACGGCCCGCCCATCGATCTCGCCGCCCAAATCGGTTCCCGACGCCCCGGTCGGGTCGCGGCGCACCGCCGACAGCGACGTGCTGTACCAGGCGTCACGCGGGGACGCCAGCGCAAAGGAGTGCGCCTGCAGGTATACGTCGAGCCGTCCCGCCGGGCGCAGCAGGACTTGCACCTCCCGGTCCCAGAGGTTGGCCCAGAAGAACAGATTGCAGTAGCCGTAGAAGGCGATGTCGGCGCCGCCCACTACGCCATCGAAGGTCCCATGGACGCCGTCGTGGGGGTCGTCGTCGCCCGATCCCCACGTCATGACCGCGCGAATCCGGGGTTGCCAAGGCGTTTTCAGGCGGACGCCGAGCGTTGCGCTGGCACCGCCGGTCCGAATCTGATCCTGGCCCCAGGCGCCGCGCTGCATCACGCCCGTCAGGGCGTAATCGAGGCGTCCCCGCGTGCCTTCGGTCTGGAAGCCCAGGGAATGCGAGCGCAGCGTCCCCGCCCCCGTCTCGCCTACCGTGGTGCCCGACGCGTCGTCTTTGTGAACATAGAACAGATCCAGGCGCATCGGCAGCTTCAAGGCCCGCGCATAGACCGTTGCCACGACCGGTTCGGGAACGCTCGCGTTCGGCCACCGGTCGGGCCGGTTCCGAACGGGCCGCCCGACCCACACGTCCGCATCGATGCGGGAGCGCTTCACGTTGACCAGCGCCGCATCCCATGCCCATCGCCCGGTGTTTCCCCACTGGCCGGGGCCGAACACGCGCTGGTCGCCGTACGAAATCTGCTGCCGCCCGAGGCGGACGCTGATGCCGGTGCCGGCAAGGTCGAGACCCTCGTAGTAGAGCTGACGGACATCGAGCGTGTCGGAGAACGGGTTGTTGCGGGGAAAGTCCTCCGCGTCAAGGTACGAGCCGGTCTCGTGGGCGTCCCGCAGCTCGAGGAAGAACCGGTGGCGGGGGGACAGGCGCACCGCAGCGTCCAGCATGACGCGGCTGAGCAGGAATCTGTCGTCAATCCCGGGCCGGTAGCCGCGCACGTCGAAGGCCTGATCGTCTTCGAAGCGCAGCCGCACCTGGCCTCCCAGCTCGACGGCGACCGAGCCAAGGCTGAAGTGCACGCCTGCGGCGGACTGGGCGGCGGCTGGGGCACCAGACACGCTGAGCGCAGCGAGAGTGGCGACCAGCCACACGCTGCTGCGGTCCATCGTATCCACCTCCCGGGGGCTTTGGGCAGCTCCTCACGGCCCGGATCGCCGGGCCGGCGAGGACAGGACCAGCGTTACGGTTGCGTTCCGGCCCGCGCGCCCGGGGCGAACACCACTCCCAGCCGGCGCCGCAGTTCGTCGCGCGTGCGCCGGAAGGCGTCGGCCCTGTCGGCGTCGGAGCCGCCGACGCCCGCGGGGTCAGGCAGCCCCCAGTGCAGGCGCCGGGCCTTGCCGAGGAATACCGGGCACTCTTCTTCGCCGCAGAGCGTGATCACCGTGTCGACCTCAGCGGCCGGTATCTCTGACACGGACTTCGAGCGGTGACGGGAGATGTCGATGCCAATCTCGTCGAGTGCGGCGATGGCCTCCGGCCTGACGCGCGTGGGCTGCGACCCCGCCGACCAGACCGTCACGCCAGCCGGCGCCAGCGATCGCGCGATCCCTTCTGCCAGTTGGCTGCGGGCCGAGTTCGCCACGCACAGGAACAGCACGCCGCGCGGCGCCAGCGCCCGCAGCACGGCAGCCTCGAGGAGCCACTCGGGCGGGACTCCGGAGCCGTCCTCGTACGTCCGGCAGCAGAGCCTTCCTGCCGACGCCGTCTTCCCTTCGATGTCGGCCCCGTTCACGCGGAACGACGGCGAGCCGAGGAAGCCGAGAATCGGCGGCCCGCTCGGGTGTATCGACCTCAACGCGCTCGACGGAGATGCCGGGGCCCAGCCGGCTCGCGACCTCTTGTGCGAGCTGCATGGCCGCCGCCGCGTGCGGACACCCGTCGAACACCAGGACCTCGATGCGCACCCTCTGCTCGCTCACCACGTACACCCCCTCACGGTCAGGCGGTGTAGATCAGGTACACGCCGCCCGCCAGCACGAGCAATCCTGACGCGTACCTCAGGTAGGTAGTGCCGCGCGAGGCGTCTGTCCACCGGAGGTACCGCCCCACCCAACTCGTCGACGCGCCGGCGAAGACGATGATCGAACAATGGCCGATGCCGTAGGCGGCAATCAACAGCACGCCGTAGAGCACGTGCGTGCCGGCGACGGCGAACGTCACGCCCAGCATCGGCGCCATGTACGCGAAGGTGCACGGCCCCAGCGCCACGCCGAAAATCAACCCGAGCGCGAACGCCGCCAGCAATCCACGTCCGCGGAAGCGCGTCGAATTCGGCGCGCTCCACCCGAGGGGCAGCACGTCGAGCAGCGACAGGCCGACCACGAAGAACACGCCGGCGACGACGTAGTTGGCCCAGGGCCCGACCTGCCCCATCAGGCGGCCCGCGGCGGCCGTGAGGGCGCCGATGACCCCGATGGTCGTGAAAAGGCCGAGGGAGAACAGGCCCGCAATGGCCGCGCCGCGCGCGGGCGTCGCCTGTCGCTGACCGTTCACGAATCCGACGACGAGCGGGATGGACGCCAGGTGGCACGGACTCAGCAGCAGGCTTGCGACGCCCCACGCGAAGGCGGCCGCAAGGGCGACGGCCGGCTGGCCTTCGACGGCGTGCGACAGCGTGGTGAAGAGCGCTGTCCATCGGCCAGCTCAGAGCCGTGGCGCCGCTGCGCCGGGCGAACTGAAGTCGTAGCCAAACCGTTTCCACGTCGCGAGGATGTCCGCCTTCGAGATGAACCCCTCGTGGCGGGTCAGCTCCTTTCCGTCTCCGTCGAAGAAGATCTGCGTCGGGATGGCGTAGATGCGATACGGGTCACCGGCGCTGGGGTCCTTCCACACGTCGATGAAGTCCACCTGCAGGCGCCCGGCGTACTCCGTGCGCAGCTCGATGAGAATCGGCGCCATGGCCTTGCACGGAATGCACTTGTCCGCGCCGAGATCCACGAGGCGCGGGATGCCTGCCGGCTGGGCTGATGTGCCGTGGCTGACCATCGGCGCCGGCGCGGACGCAGGAGCAGCCCCGGATGGACTGGCGTCGCGCCCAGGCTTGGTCGCGAAGACGACGATGACCGATGCGGCCAGCACGAGCGGTACGGCGATCCGCCAGGCGACGTCGGGGTGCGGGAGCGGACGGCCTGACGTTCTCGCCGGACGACGCAGCTGCCGCACCCGCGGCAGGCTTCTTGTGTTTCGACATCAGTGGACACTCTCCGCGTAAGTGGCGCCTCACGGGCAGAGCACGATGCCCTGCGCCCACAGGCACTCGCTGCACGCCGGGAACGGCGTGCCGAAACAATCGCCTTCGTTGGTTTCCGAGATGTCGCACCCGCCGCACGCCAGGCACGGCGACATGTCGAACTCGCGCAGGCGCGCCCGGAAGTGCGCGGAACGGCGGTTCCCGCCAGATCTCGCGGAGCGGCGCGCGTTCGATGTGGCCGACGTCGAAAGACCGCACGGTCTTGTCGCGCCCCCCGAGGTGTTCCGTGTGGCGTATACAACAGCGACAGGCAGGGCGTCACGCGCCCGTCCCACGAGACGGCGACGACCCCGTCGCGCGCGAACCGGCATCGGTTGTGCCATTCCCCGCGGTCCAGGGCCGGCGGCGGCACGATGGGCAGCTGTCGAAGCAGGGCGTCCAGCAGCGGACGCGTGGACTCGTTGAGGTCGAAGCGGCCGACCGTCAGCCGGGGGCGCCAGGTGTCCGGATTCATGTTGGACACCTGGCCCGCGTAGGTGAACAGCGCTTCGTCGGCCATCTCGCGCGTGTGCGGCACGACATTGCTGATGGACACGAAGTCGAGCCTGAGCCGCTGTGCCTCGCGATCAACGCGGGCAGCGAGCCGGCAGTCTGCCGGGTGACCACGCAGGCCACGCCCACCGACATGCGGTGCGGCCCGCGCCTGGCGTGCTCGCGCAGCCGGGCGACGGCGTCGAGAGCGGCGTTCCTGTCGATCCCCCGCATCGACGGCGAACGCCTCGTCATCGCCGCCGTCAACCGACACCGTCACCTGCGCCACGCCAAGGGCGGCGAGGCCCTGCGCGAACTCCGCGGTCATCGTGGTGCCGTTGGTGATGAGTTCAACGCGGCGCTGCGCCTGGCGCGCCCGTTCGACCATGTCCAGAAATCGCGGGTGAATGGTGGGCTCGCCGAACCCTCCGAATGCCAGCGTGAACCGGTCCGGCGGGGCGGCAGGCAGACCTGACAGCAAGTGTTCGTAGCACTCGCCGCTCATGTCGCCGGAACCTGCCGCCCACGCCTCTCGGGGGCACATGGCGCACTGCAGATTGCAGTGGCCCGTGGCTTCGACGTAGACCTTGCGCAGCGTGTCGGACCGCACCACGACGCCATCGCGCGTCGCCTCCGCCCACACCTCGTCGCCAGGACGAAGATCGGCAGCAGCGGCGATGGAGCTGGGAATCTCGCAGGTCATATTCGAAACGGTCGGCAAGAACATCCCCGATGGGCGGCTACGAGCCCGCCAGGCCCCGGACTTGCTGTGGCAGCGGCCGTGCCGAAGTAGCGCCGCTGGAACCACAGCGCGACGTTGACCAGCGCGATCAGGGCCGGGACCTCGACCAAGGGGCCAATCACCGCGGCGAAGGCGGCCCCGTGGTTGATGCCGAAGGTCCCGACGGCCACGGCAATAGCCAGCTCGAAGTTGTTCGACGCCGCCGTGAACGACAGCGTCGCCGACTGGCTGTAGTTCGCGCCGACGGCCTTGCTCATGAAGAACGACACCACGAACATCACCACGAAGTAGACCAGGAGCGGAATCGCGATCCGGATCACATCAAACGGCAGCTGGACGATCGTCTCGCCCTTCAGGGAGAACATCACGACGATGGTGAACAGCAGGGCGATGAGGGTGATCGGGCTGATCTTCGGGATGAACCGCTGGTGGTACCACGGCTTGCCCTTGAGCCGGATCAGTGTGAAGCGCGTCACGACGCCGGCGATGAAGGGGATGCCAAGGTAGATGAAGACGCTCCTCGCGATTTCGCCGATCGTGATGTTGACGGCGACGCCCTGGAGGCCGAACCACGCCGGAGCCACCGTGATGAACACCCAGGCGTACACGGAGAAGAACAGCACCTGGAACACCGAGTTGAACGCGACCAGCCCGGCGCAGTACTCGGTGTCGCCCTTGGCCAGCTCGTTCCACACGATCACCATCGCGATGCAGCGCGCGAGCCCGATCATGATCAACCCGACCATGTACTCCGGCTTGTCGCGCAGGAAGATGACGGCCAGCGCGAACATCAGGATCGGCCCGACGACCCAGTTCTGGACGAGCGACAGCGCCAGGACCCGACCGTTCCGGAACACCTGCCCCATGTCCTCGTAGCGGACCTTCGCCAGCGGCGGGTACATCATCAGGATGAGCCCGATCGGCCAGCGGGATCGACGTCGTGCCGACGCTGAACCGGTTGAGGAACGGCACGACGCCGGGGAAGAGGTAGCCGCCTCCCACCCCGATGGCCATCGCGAGGAAGATCCACAAGCGTGAGATACCGATCGAGAAAGGACAGCCTCCCTGCGACTCCGGCCTGTGCGTGGCTCATGTCTGCCTCCGGGTGTTCGTCTGGCGGGAACGGGGCGTCGGCGCCAACCCGGCCGTCCGGGGCTGCCCCGCGCCGCCGGTGCGGCAGAACGTCTCGAGAGGAATCTTGTCGAATGTCGTCCACGACCCGCGTGTCCTGGCGCAGGCGGTCGTCCTCGTCGACCAGGCGCAGCGCCTCGCGGACGAGATCGGCCAGCGGACCGGCGGTCGGCCAGGTGATAGTGGACCCACTTGCCGCTCTTGCGCTCGGTCACGAGCCCGGCGCGGCGAAGGTCGCTGAGGTGCGACGAGACGGTTGAGGCGGCAAGCTCCAGCACCGCGGTCATCTGGCAGACGCACAGGTCGCCGCCGCGCAGCATGGCGAGGATGCGCAGGCGGCCGGGATGCGCGAGCGCCTTCACGGCGTCAACCAGGTCCGGAAGCGTGGTGCGAGGCGCGTCGGGCTTGCGCGTCGCCTTCCCGCCCGCTACGCCAGCCACGCCTTCACCTCTTCGCGCTTCGGGATACGCCCCGACAGCTTGATCACGCCGTCGATGCCGACCGCCGGCGTCGCAAGGACTCCGGCCGCGGCCATGGCCTGGTAGTCGGTGACTTTCTGCAGGTCGGCGTCATGACTGCAGTTCCGCGAGCACGTTGCGGACCACGCGCTCCGTCTCGTGGCAACGCGCGCATCCCGGTCCGAACACGGTGATGACCATCGACGATGTCCTTTCAGAGAATGGCGTTGAACAGGTAGCCCACGATCAGAATGCCCGTGCCGACCACGCCGACGAACACGGCGATGAGCGTCGGCCGCAGCACCTTGCGCAGGATGATGGTCTCCGGCAGCGACAGGGCGATGACCGCCATCATGAAGGCGAGCACCGTGCCGAGCGCCGCCCCCTTGCCGAGCAGCGCCTGGACGACCGGGATGATGCCCGCGGCATTCGAGTACATCGGGATGCCCACGAGCACGGCGAGCGGGACCGCCCACCAGGCGCCCTTGCCCATGATGCTGGCCATGAACTGCTCGGGAACGTACCCGTGGATGCCGGCCCCGACGGCGATGCCCGCCAGGACCCACGGCCACACCTTCCCGACGATGTCGACGACGGCCTCGCCGGCCGGCACGCGAACCGGTCAGCCCACGAGATCGCCGCATCGGCCTCGTCGACAGCAGCGGCGTGCACCTCGAATACCCATGGCTCGACGAAGCGCTCGAGGCCCAGCCTGCCGATCGTCCAACCCGATGCAATCGCGATGGCCAGGCCGGTGCTCATGTACAGGGCCGCCACCTTCCAGCCCAGCAGGCCGAAGAGCAGCACCAGCGCCACCTCGTTCACCATCGGCGCCGAGATCGAGGAACGAGAAGGTCACGCCGAGCGGAACACCCGTCGTGACGAAACCAATGAACAGCGGGACCGCGGAGCAGGAACAGAACGGCGTGACGGTGCCCAGCAGGGCAGCCAGCACGTTGCCGGCCGATTCCCGGCGGCCCGCGAGGACCCGCCTGGTGCGCTCGGGCGTGAAGAACGAGCGGACGATGCCGACGCCGAACACCACCACCACGAGCAGCATCAGCACCTTGGGCGCTTCGTAGACGAAGAACTCGACCGCCGAGGCGACGCTGGAGCCCGGCTCGAGGCCGGCGAGCCCGTAGGTCATCCACCGGGCCAGGCCCGCGAGGTTGCGGTACGCCAGCACCCATACGGCGGCCGCGGCGAGGCCTGCGGCGAGCATCCACGGCGTTCGCCTCCGGTTCACGGACACGATACTACCTCATTTCGTGAAATAACGAAATGAGCCGGGGCATGCCGCCTGCCGGCCCGCGCCCGTGGTCGCCGCCCGCACCCCGCACACCGGGTGCCTCCGTCCCCGTTCGGGGCTAGAATTGGGTCAGCATCGGCCCGACAGACGCATCCCGGGAGCCGCCGGGCCACGATATCGCGGACGGCGGCGGTGAGGAGCCCATGACCAGAGACGCCATGCTGGCCTTCTGCGACCGGCGGGTCGACGCCTGGAAGCGGCGCGACCCGTCGGCCCTCGCCTCCGACCATGCAGAGCGCGGCACAGTCGTCAGCCCGATCTTCTCCAGGATCACGGGGCGGAACGCCATCGAGAAGTCGTATGAGTCGCTGTTCCAGTCCTTCCCGGACTGGGCGATGGACAACGAGCCTCCCCTCATCGATGGGGACCGTGTCGCGGTGCCGTTCACCGCGAGAGCCACCCACGCGGGCCGTTTCATGGGCCTCGACGGCACGGGGCGCCGGTGCGAGATCCAGGGCGTGCTGTTGATGGACATCGCCGACGGCCTGATCGCACACGAATGGCGCGTTCTACGACTTCACCGGCCTGCTCATCCAGTTGGGCGTGCTTCGAGGCAAGCCGGGCGTCTAGCAGCCTTCTTTCTTCTTCTTTGGTGCGGCGGACTTCGCGCCGGCAGCCGGCGATGGAGGAGCCGCCACCTTCGGCAGGGCCGGTGTTGCCGGCGTGGCAATGCCGGGCATGGCCGCGGCATCGGCCGCCACCGATGTCGCGCTGCGGGGCTGGCCGCCGAAGAACGCGCTGATGGACTTCAGGCGTTCGTCCCGGGCGCGCTCGATGGGCGTCGGGTTGTCGGCGACGGCGGGGAACAGCACCTGGTCTTTCCACTCGTCGAGCCCGCCCTTGAGCATGTAGACCGACCTGTAGCCCTGCGCCCTCAGCAGCATCCAGGCCTGGGCCGAGTGGATGCCCCCGTCGGAGTACAGCACCAGTTTCTCCTGCCGCCTCAGCCCGGCGTCGGTCAGGACGTTCATCGGGATGCTCTGCGCCGTCGGGATGTGGTACTGCTCGAACTCCGCCTGGGAGCGCAGATCGACGAGGCGGTAGTCGGCCCGGCCTTCGATGACCCACGCCGCCAGTGCCGGCGCCTCGACGTGGTCGGCCTCGGTGCCGACGACCAGCGCCAGTTCTTTCGCGTCGAGCGTGACCTTGCTCCCCGGATAGGGCGAGGCGAAGAGGGCCGCGGCACCGAGGACGACGGCCACGAGGGCCAGTTTCTGGTTCAGCGTCATCCGGGAGAGCCAGCCGGGCATCACCTACTCCCCTGCCGCCGCGAACTTCTTCTCGAGAAGCCCGGCGCCATAGAACCCGCCGACCGCCATCAGCACGACGGCGAAGACCACCATCCCGTACGGAAGCCCGAAGGTCGCGGGAAGCGTCATCGCCTCGCCCGTCCCGCGCAGGTAGAACCCCTTCAGCAGCGGATAGAGTTCGGCAAACGCGAACATGCCCGCGAAGATGCCCAGCACGTAGAGCACGCCGTCCACCCGACCGGTGGCGGTCGCGGCGACCGAGGTGCCGGGACAGTAGCCGCCAACGACGAACCCGGCGCCGAGGATCAGGCCGCCGACGATCTGCGGGAGGAGATACGTCGGCACCAGGTACACCAGCGACAGATCGAGCCAGCCGACCCAGCCCAGATAGGTGACGCCCAGCATCGCCGTGACGATGGCCGTGAACATCACTTTGAAAACGGCGAGGTCGTTCAGGTAGAACTGCGACACGAGCTTGCGGGCGCTGCCGAACCCGGCGCGCTCCAGGAAGAACCCGAAGCCGATGCCAATGAGAAAGGCGAGGACCAGGCTGGTCTCCGCGCCGAACATCCCGTACTTGAAGAACGGTGCCATCATCGCCATTGCCACCTTACGAAGTACGCCACGGCATATGCCCCGGCGAAGACCATCATCATGAATGCCCAGCTGCCCAGATTCAGCAGCGCGCCGCCCGTGAGCGCCTGGCCGCTCGTGCAGCCGCGTGCCAGCGCGGCGCCGAACGCCATGAGCACGCCTCCCGCAAACGCCATCGCGAGCCGCGCGCGGGCCGACACGCGCGGCCCCTTCTCGATCATCACGCGCGCGCGCCCGGCCAGCAGGCCCGAGAACATCGCGCCGGCGAACAGGCCCACGACCTCGAAGAGCAGCCACGACTTGAGCGGCGACGACCCGTCGTCATTCAGGTAGCCGGCGATGAACTCGTTGTTGCTCGCGTGATCGGGAGCGACGCTGTTCACGGCCCATGCGATGACCGAATTGAAGGCGCCTGTCGCGCCCAGGCCGCGGCCGACGAGGACGAAGGCCGCCAGCAGCACCAGGCCCAGGCCGATCCCGGCCAGGTACGGATTCATGTACGGCTCAGGGCGCCGTTCGACAGTTGTTGTGCGCATATCACTCCGTTCACTCCCGAATCCCGCCCCTCGACATTGCTCGGGGCGGCCCTGAGCTTGTCGAAGGGCCGAATCCCGAGTCCCGAATCCCGAGTCAGTGAATCCTCATCGCCCCATGCGCCCAATGGCTGAACTGGCCCGCGGACACGATCACCCACCTCAGGACAAGCCCGCCCGTCATCACCATGATCGGTGCGATCGGGGTGTGCTGAATCCAGTGGCGGACCGCCAGCAACTGGATGACGAGCGGGATGACGATGCCGAGCCCGATGACGAAGACCCAGAAAGGCGCCGTGAACGGCCCGCCCAGGAAGAGCCGCGCCGCTTCGACCTGCGGCGCGCTGCCGGCCAGCAGCCCCAGCAGGAAGAGCGCCAGGATGCCCAGTTCTGCCGCCAGCACGACGTTGTCGATGCGCACCGTCAGCGCCCGCTCGTCCGGGCTGTGCGTCACCAGGTGCCCGAAGGCCGCTGCGGCCGAGACGCCCGAGGCCAGGAACAGCACGCCGAGGACGCCGCTGTTCCAGAGCGGCCGGGCGCCGAGCGAACTCAGCAGGACGCCGGTGTAAACGCCCAGCGCGACGCCGAGCACCATGCTGGTGATGCCGATCGCCCGGACGATGTCGCGACGGCGCTGAAGAGTAGTCGTGATCCGCTCGACCATCTGGCTCAGGTCCTCGAGGATGACGGGCGGCCGCACCAGCCACGTCAGGACGAGGACCGGGTAGACGAGCAGCAGGATCCACGACCCCCACGACATGGGCGAGGTCCACTGGAACGTCGTGTAGAGGCGCCACACGTACCGCTTGTGCTCGAGATCCAGGAAGAGCGCGATCATGCCTAACGTGAGCAGCACGAGGCTCAGGCCCGGCAGGGCCGAGAGGAGGGGGGAACGGCGCGTGTGCCGGCCGCCGAGCATGAAGTAGCCGGTCAGCAGCATGTTGCCCGCGACCCATCCGCCCAGGAAGAGGTAGACCGGGATCTGCCATGCCCAGACGTGAACGAACGGGTCGATGAGCTCGTTGTGCCGCGTGATGAAGAGTTCGGGCGTCACATCGTCCTCATCAGTCCAGGTAGTAGATGCGCGGCCTGGTCCCGGCCGCGGGGAGTAGCGGGTGCGCCTGGCGCGAGGCCAGCGCGCGGCTGATGGCGCTGTTGGGGTCGTCGAGATCGCCGAAGGCGAAGCAGTGCGTCGGGCACACCGACACGCACGCCGGGTCGAGCCCTTCCTTCACGCGATGCGCGCAAAACGTGCACTTGTCGGCGTAGCCCTCCGGGTGGACGAACCGCGCGTCGTACGGACACGACGCCAGGCACGCCTTGCAGCCGATGCACTCCCGCGGCGTAATCTGCACGAGGCCGCCGAACTCGTCCACGTGGCTGGCGCCGGTCGGGCAGCAGGTGACGCACGGCGGGTTGTCGCAGTGGTTGCACCGCTCGGACCGGATTTCCTGGTGCAGCGTCGGGAACGTGCCAACGGTCTCGTACGCGATCCAGTCGCGATTGAAGCCCTCCGGCACGCGGTTCTCGGTCTTGCACGCGACTACGCAGTCCATGCAGCCGACGCAGAGGCGGGTGTCGATCGCCATGCCGTATCGTGCCATCGCCTACGCCTCCGCCTCGACGGCCACGAAGTTGACGTTCATGCCGGTGCCGCCCATCAACGGATCCGTAACGTAGCGGGTGACCAGCTGCGCGTCGCTCGCGCCCTTCCCCAGCGCCCGGCGGAGCCTCACAGCCGTGTGCCCGAAGCCGTGGACCATGTAGACGCAGTCCGGACGAATCCGCTGCGTCGCCTTCAGCTTCACCCGGTTGCTCACGACGCCATCCTGGTTCCGCAGCCGCACGTACTTCCCGTCAGCGAGGCCCATTCGCGCGGCCACGTCGGCGTTCAGCCACACCTCGTTTTCCGCCATCATCTCGTGCAGGAGCGGATTGGACTGGGTGCGGCCGAAGGAGTGCACGGGCGAGCGGCCGAACAGCAGCCGGAACATGCCCTCCGGAGGTTCGGCGGGTTTCGTGTACTTCGGGACGGGGTCGAATCCCTTGTCGCGCAGGGCCGTCGAGTAGAAGTCGATCTTGCCCGACACGGTGGGGAACTCCGGCGCGACACCGTCCTCGTAATAGATCGGCTGCGGCTGGCCGTGGATGATGCCCTTCCGCTTCAGCTCGGCGAAGCTGAGGCCGGCCTTCGTCAGGCGGTAGTCGAGGTACTCCTCGATGGTCTTCCAGGGATAGAACGCCTCGAGGCCGAGCTTCCTCGCCAGCTCGCGCGCGATCCACCAGTTCGGCTTCTGATCGTGCGGCGACGGTACGACCGGCTGACGCAGCGCGACGAACGGCTCGCGGAAGATCTCGGGGTTGAGATCGTCGTAGCGTTCGAGATACGTCGATTCCGGCAGCACCACGTCCGCCCACCCGGCCATCTCGCCCGGGATGACGTCGACGACCACGAGCAGGTCCAGGCCCTGAATCGCCGTGATGGTCTCCCGCTCGTCCGGGAGCGCCATCATCAGGTTCGTCGCGTACGTGATCCATCCCTTGACAGGATACGGCTGGCCCGTGAGCGTCGCATCGCGAATGCCCGTCGTGATGGTCTCGAGCGCGAAGGGGTACTTCCCCGAGGGATTGTCGACCTTCCCCTTCGCGGACGCCGGATACGGTGGATACGGATAGGCCGGGATGTCCATCGCCACCGGCGTGTAGAACCCGCCCTTCCGCCCCCAGCTTCCAAGTAGCGCGTTCAGCAGCGCAATCGCTCTCGACCGCTGCGTGTCGTCTCCATACCACGTGGCGCGCCGGCCGGGGTGCACGAGGGTGGCCGGACGGTAGCGCGCCATTTCGCGGGCCGTCTCGCGAATGACGGCCGGTTCGATACCGGTCTCCGGATAGGCCCACTCCGGCGTGTGCGGCGCGAGTTCCGCCGCGAAGGCCTCGAAGCCGAACCCGTGCTGCGCGACGTAGTCCCTGTCGTACAGCCCTTCGGTGACCAGCACGTGCATCCACGCCAAAACGAGCGCGAGGTCCGTGCCTGGCTTGATCGGCAGATAGTGCTTGGCCTTGCCGGCCGCGATGGAGAAGCGTGGGTCGACGACGATCAGGCTCGCGCCATTCGCCATCGCCTCGGCGAATTCCTGCACCTGCGTGTTGTGCATGTTCTCGCCGAGGTGCGAGCCAATCAGCACGAGGCAGCGGGCGTTCCTGATGTCGGTGCGCTCTGGTGATCCCACCTCCTCTCCGAAGGTCAGGTGAAAGCCGACATCGCGCGGGCCCCGGCACTGCGCGAACGACGGTGCCGCGATGTTCGGCGAGCCGTAGGCCTTGATCGTGTGCTTGAAGAAGGTGCCGCCGAGGCCGTGCGAAAAGAGGGCGACCGCCTCCGGGCCGTACTTGGCCTTGATGGTCTGCATCTTCCCGGCGATGTGCGTGAGCGCCTCGTCCCACGTCACCTGGGTCCAGACGTCTTCACCCCGGCGCTTGCTGCGGATGAGCGGCGCCTTGAGGCGGTCGTTGTCGAAGTGGGCGCCCACGCCGCCGGTGCCCCGCGGGCACAAACGGCCCCGGCTCAACGGGTCGTCGGGATTGCCTTCGATCTTCCACAGTCTCCCGTCCTCGACGTAGGCAATCGCCCCGCACTTCCAGAAGCAAATGTCGCAAAACGTCGGGATCTTTTGAATGCCCTTGGCCGTGGCATCCTCGGCGGCGGCACGGCCGGCCAGCCTGGCGACGCCGGCCGTCGCCGACGTGGCGGCAATGGTGGCGGCGGAAATCTGCAGAAAACGACGGCGGGAGAGGGAGTCCATTCGGCCTCTCGTTCCAGCGCACGAAGACGACGGGGGGACTCGAGGCCGGGAGGCAGATGAATGATGGCAATCAGAATGCCGGCGCCCGAGCGGGAGGTCTCGCTGCAGGCCGTCCCAATCTTCAGGATTCACGATTCGCCCGTTGGTGACACCCTCCCGCCGCTAACCTGTTCGATTGCGGACCTTTACGGTCCGGGATCACGTCTCGATCCAGAGCGGGACGAACTCCATCCTGCCGACATCGATCAGTCCCTTGTCGGTCACTTTCAGCGCCGGAATCACCTCGAGCGACAGGAAACTCATCGCCATGAACGGATCGTGCAGCGGCGATCCGAGCGCGCGGGCCGCCGCGACGAGCGCCTCGAGTTGCGCACGCACCGTCTCGACAGGCTCGGCGCTCATCAGTCCGCCAAGCGGGAGCGGCACTTCCGCAACGACCCGCCCCCCGATTGCGACCACCATGCCGCCGTGCAGGGCGCCGACACGCCTCGCGGCCGTCATCATCGACACGTCGTCGGCGCCCACGACGATGAGGTTGTGGTGATCGTGGGCCACCGAGGACGCCAGAGCCCCTTCGCGGAGTCCCATGCCGCGCACGAAGCCCTTCCCCACCGCGCCCGACGCCATGTGGCGCTCGATGACGGCGACCTTGAGGAGGTCGCGGGAGGGGTCGGCGAGCGCCTCTCCATCCCGGATCGGCGGTTCGTCCGCGAGGGCGACCGTCACGAGGGAATCCGGGCGCACGCCGATTACCCTTGCCCGGGCCCCGCCGGCCGGGATCCTGAAGTCGACGCTTTCCCACGCCACGTTCATCGTGCTGCGCAGCGTCCGCGACGGCGGCCTCGGCGGCACCACCATGCGACCGTCGCGAGCCATCAATTCGCCGTTGCGGAACACGAGCCTGGCGCGCGGCGCCTGCAGGTCGTCGAAGACGACGAGGTCGGCGCGCCGCCCGGGCGTCACGGCCCCGCGCTGGTGAAGGCGGAAGTGCTGCGCGGGGTTCCAGGTGGCGAGGCGAATGGCCGCCACCGGGTCCATGCCGAGGGCGATGGCGCTCCGGACGGCGTGGTCGATGCCGCCGCGCTCGACCAGGTCCGACGGTTGGCAGTCATCCGTGCAGAAGCAGAAGCGGTGCTGATTGGCGGGCGTGATCGCCGGCACGATCGCCGCGAGATCGCGCGCGACGCTGCCCTCCCGGATCATCACCATCATGCCGAGGCGCACCTTCTCCAGCGCTTCCTCCGCCGTCGTGGACTCGTGATCGGACTGGACGCCGGCCGCCACGTACGCCTGCAGGCCGATGCCGCTCAATCCGGGGCTGTGCCCGTCGATCACGCGGTCCCGGAACGCCCCGATCTTCTCGAGCACCGCGTCGTCGCCCCCGATCACGCCGTGGTAGTTCATGACCTCGGCGAGACCCAGTACCCACGGGTCGGACTTCAAGGGAAACAGGTCGTAGCCGTGCAGGGCGGCCCCGCTGGTCGCCATCGCCGTCGCCGGCACGCACGACGACGCCATCACGTACATGTTGAGCGGGCCGAACTTGGCGCTCTCGAACATGAACCGGATGCCCTCGAGGCCCAGCACGTTGGCGATTTCGTGGGGGTCGGTGATGACCGTCGTCGTGCCGCGCGGCACGACGGCGCGCGCGAACTCGGCCGGAGGCACGAGCGCGCTCTCGATGTGGACGTGGGCGTCGATGAAGCCCGGCGCAATGAACGCGCCCTGGAGGTCGATCTCCGCGCGCGCCGGACGGTCGCCGAGGCCGACGATGAACTCGCCGGCGAGGGCGACGCTCGTCTCGTCGATCTGCCCGCTGAGCACGTTGACGACGCGCCCGTTCTTCAGCAGGAGGTCGGCGGGCTCGTCGCCCCGGGCGTGGCGGATGAGGGACTTCAGATCCATGGCGGATACCTGCCGCTCATCAGTAGACAGTAGCCAGTAGCCAGCATTCAGTAGGTTTGCTCGTCTCGCCGATTCGGTGCAACCGCAGAAGTGCCGTGCGGCGTTGAGGTGCCTTTCTACTGGCTACTGACTACTGGCTACTGACTACTTGGCGTAGCGCTCCCGAATCATCGGAATCAGATACTCCGAAAACGCCCGCCGGAAGTCGGTACTGAGGCGAGAAGCCCCAGTCGGCCCTCGCCGCCGAGTCGTTGACGTCGGCCGGCCAGGAATCCACGATGCCCTGCCGTTTCACGTCGGTGGTGTACGTGAGATTCGCGCGCGGGAAGTTCTCGAGGACGATCTGGCGGACTTCTTCGGCCGAGGGGTTGAAGGCGCCCACGTTGTAGGCCGTCTTCGACAGGCGTTCCCGCGGCGCGAACGCGAGCTTCAGCAGGACCTCGACGCCGTCGGGCATCGCCATGAACGGGATTCGCGTGTCCGGCCTGACGAAGCATGCGTACGCCTCGCCCTTGGCGGCGGCATGGATCATCTCCGGCGCGTAGTCGGAGGTGCCGCCCGACGGTACGGTGACGGCGGAGATGAGGCCGGGGAAGCGGACGCCCCTGAAGTCGACCTTCCCCGCCAGCGGCTCCGCCGACAACTGCTTGTAGTGGCGCGCGTAGTAGCGCCCGAGCAGCTCGCAATACAGCTTGTTGCACCCGTACATCGTCGTCGGCGTGTTGAACTCCTCCTCGCGCACCTTTCCGGCCTTGGCCTTGGTTTCGAGGTCTGGCAGGCCGTAGGCGGCGATCGAGGAAGGATAGAGGAAGACGACCGGCCGCCCGTGGGACTCGCCCTGCTTCTGGGCGAACTCGAGCAGGTTCATCGTGCCTTCGACGTTCACCTGGTGCGCGGTGACGGGCGTGAACTCGCTGCGCGTCGACAGGTAGGCCGCGAGGTGATAGACGTGATCGATATCGAACTCGGCCAGGATGCGGTCGAGCGCGGCGGCGTCGGTGATGGACCCGATGACCTCCCGATGGACCATCTTGCCGAGGGCCGGCTCGAGCGCCCTGACATCGAGCGTCACGATGGTGGTCGAACCCTCTGCGGCCAGGCGCGTGATGAGCCCGTGTCCGATCTCGCCGCTCGCTCCGGTAATCAGTACTCCAGGTCGTCTCACAATTTACCTCTTGGGATGAAAGACCTTCGATGAACGAGATGATCGCAGGGATTATAGTCAGTAGTCAGTAGCCAGTAGCCAGTATTCAGTAGAAATGCCCGTGAGCCGAACGCCGTCCACCCCGACTGCCTACTGACTACTGGCTACTGACTACTTCTTCACCTCGTGAGCTTCCTGTACTTGATCCGGTGCGGCCGGTCGGCCTCCGTGCCGAGGCGCCGGTGCCGGTCGACCTCGTAGTCCTGGTAGTTCCCTTCGAACCACTCCACGCGGCTGTCGCCCTCGAAGGCCAGCATGTGCGTGGCGATCCGGTCGAGGAACCACCGGTCGTGGCTGATGACGACCACGCAGCCCGCGAAGGCGAGGATGGCGTCCTCGAGGGCCCGCAGCGTGTCGACGTCGAGATCGTTGGTCGGCTCGTCGAGCAGCAGCAGGTTGCAGCCGCGCTTGAGGAGCTTCGCGAGGTGCACGCGGTTGCGTTCGCCGCCCGAGAGCGAGCCCACCTTCCGCTGCTGGTCGCGGCCCTTGAAGTTGAACCACGAGACGTACGCCCGCGACGCGACTTCGCGCTTGCCGAGGACGACCTCGTCGCGGCCGTCCGAAATCTCCTGCCAGACGGTCTTGTCGGGGTCGAGGGCATCCCTCGACTGATCGACGTACCCGACCTGGACGGTCTCGCCGAGGCGCAGGGTGCCCGCATCGGGCTGCTCCTGCCCGGTGATCATCCGGAACAGCGTTGTCTTGCCCGCGCCGTTGGGCCCGATGACGCCGACGATCCCGCCCCGCGGCAGGGTGACGTTGACGTCGTCCATGAGGAGCACGTCGCCATAGCCTTTGCGGAGTCCCCGCGCCTCGACGACGACATCGCCCAGCCGCGGGCCCGGCGGGATATAGATCTCGGCGCTCTCGATGCGCTGGGCGGATTCCTCCGAGAGCATCGCCTCGTAGGCGTTGAGCCGCGCCTTGCCCTTGGCCTGCCGCGCGCGCGGCGACATCCGGATCCACTCCAATTCACGCTGCAGCGTGCGCTGGCGCCGCGCTTCCTGCTTCTCCTCGATCTCGAGGCGCTTCTGCTTCTGCTCGAGCCAGGACGAGTAGTTGCCCTGCCACGGAATGCCCGAGCCCCGGTCGAGTTCCAGGATCCAGCCGGCCACGTTGTCGAGGAAGTAGCGGTCGTGGGTCACCGCGACCACCGTGCCCGGATAGGCCCCCAGGAAGTGCTCGAGCCACGCCACCGACTCGGCGTCCAGGTGGTTCGTGGGCTCGTCGAGCAGCAGCAGGTCGGGCGACTGGAGCAGCAGCCGGCAGAGCGCCACGCGGCGCCGCTCTCCTCCCGACAGGGTCCGCACGTCGGCGTCGGGCGGCGGACAGCGCAGGGCGTCCATCGCCAGCTCGAGTTTCGAGTCCAGCTCCCAGGCCCCGACGGCGTCGATGCGATCCTGGAGCTTGCCCAGCTCCTCCAGGACCTTCTCCATTTCGTCGGGCTCGAGCGGATCGCCGAGCTTGCCGTTCAGCTCGTCATACCGGGTGAGCAGCGCCCTCGTCCCCGCGACTCCTTCTTCCACGTTCCCGAGCACGGATTTCGAGGGATCCAGTGCGGGCTCCTGGGGAAGGAAACCGATGCTGATGCCGTCGGCCGGATAGGCTTCGCCCAGGAACTCCTTTTCGAGGCCGGCCATCACCTTGAGGATGGTGCTCTTGCCGGCGCCGTTCAGCCCGAGCACGCCGATCTTCGCCCCCGGCAGGAACGAGAGCCAGATGTCCTTGAGCACGGTCTGGTCCGGGGGATAGACCTTGCCGAGCCCCTTCATCGTGAAGATGTACTGCGCCGCCATAGGATCTCCAGGAACGGCTTCATGACCTGCGTGCGCCCGATCTCGGCCGCGGGACCGGTTCTGAAGCCGCTTCTAGCCTATGCTGTTGTGAGCAGGCGACTCAAGGGGACGCAAGGTGGACGAGCAGCGCATGGATCTCGGCCGGGGCGTGTGGGTGACCGCCAGGGTGTACGGCGGGGAGCCGTCGCCCCTGGCCACGCTGGTCCTCGCTCACGGGGCCGGGTCCAGCCAATCGAGCGACTTCATGGTGGCGTTCGCGACCGGGTTGGCCGTCCGCGGGCTGAACGTGGTGACCTTCAACTTCCCGTTCACCGAGCGCGGCAAGAAACTGCCCGACCCGCAACCGGTGCTGGAGGCGTGCTACCGGGCCGTCCTCGCGCAGGCCGTTGCGAGGCCCGCGGGAGACGCGCTGCCCCTCTTCATCGGCGGCAAGTCCCTCGGCGGCCGGATGGCCTCCCATGTGGCGGCGGCGCGCGACGTGGACGACGCGGCGACTGACACGTGGTGGGACCGGCTGCGCGGCCTCGTGTTCCTCGGCTATCCCCTGCACCCGCCCGGCAAGCCCCAGCAGGTCCGCGTCTCGCATCTGCCGCACATCGTCCACCCGATGCTGGTGGTGCAGGGCGCGAAGGACGCCTTCGGTACGCCGGCCGAACTGCGGTTGTTCTTCGACGTGCTGCAGGCGCCGTGCGAGATCTGCACCGTCGAGCAGGGCAACCACTCGCTCGAGGTGCCGAAGCGGTCGGGGCTTTCGCAGGCGGCCGTGTTCGGTGCGGCCCAGGACCGGATCGTGGCGTGGATCAGCGAACGCCTCGGGTGCGCCACGCATGAAGGGCCGCCGCCGAGGCGGTGATCGCGGCGCCTGCGAGGTCCGCCAGGCCGGCGGGATAGAACAGCAGCGCGCCGCCGGCCACGGCAAGCGCGCGCTCGGGAAGCGTGGCGGCGCGCCTCATCCAGCCTCCGAGACCCGCCGCCAGGCCGACCACACCGAGGACGGCCGTGCCGGACGCCCAGACGATGTCGATGGCCGGCCCGCGCAGCAGCACGCCCATCCCGCGAGGGTCGAGCGTGAAGACGAAGGGCACCAGGAAGGCCGGCAAGGTGTACCTCCACGTCAGCATCATTGTCTTGAAGGGGTTCCCGCCGGTGAGCGCGGCCGCCGCGAAGGGGGCCAGCGCCGTGGGAGGGCTCACTTCCGACAGCACGGCGTAGTAGAAGATGAACATGTGCGCGGCCACCGGCGCGACGCCAACGCCGATCATCGCGGGCGCCACCATGACCGCCGCGATGATGTACGACGCGGTGACGGGCACGGCGAGCCCCAGCAGCCAGACGGCGAGCGCGGCGTAGACGACGGTGAGGACGAGGTGCCCGCCGGCCAGCATGACGATCAGGCCGGCCACCTTCAAGCCGAGCCCGGTCAGCGCCACGACGCCGACGATGATGCCCGCGGTGGCCGTCGTGGCGGCCACCGATAGGACGCCCCGGCCGCCCGCGTCGAGCGCCGCGATCAGGCGCCGGGGCGTGAGCGCCGTCTCGCGCCGCACGAAGCTCAACGCGAACGCGAGCGCCGTGGCCCAGAATACGGCGCGGAAAGTGCTGACGCCGGCGATGAGCAGGGCGACGACGCTGATGAGCGGGATGAAGTGATAGCCGCAGCGGCGGGTCAATTCGCGGAGCGGCGCGACCGCCTCCTCGACGGGCCTCGTGCCCAGGCGCCGCGAGTCGGCCTCGACCATCAGGAAGACGGAGAGGTAATACAGGAGCGCCGGGACCGCGGCCATCGCGATGACCTGCACGTAGGAGATCTTCAGGAACTCCGCGATGAGGAAGGCCGCCGCGCCCATCGCCGGCGGGGCGAGGATGGCGCCGATGCCCGCCGCCGACAGCACGGCCCCGGCGGTGTCCTTCGGATACCCGGCGCGGCGCAGCATCGGCCACGACATCGAGCCGAGCATGACGGTCACCGCCACGCCGCTGCCCGACACGGTGCCGAGAAGGCCTCCCGCGAGCGTCACCGCCCGGCCCGCAGCCGCGCCGGACTGCGAGCGGCCGAACGCCGCGCGAGACCACTCGAGGAGGAACCGCGCGGCTCCCGAGTGCTCGAGGACGGCCCCGAACACGGTGAACAGGATGATGTAGGTCGACGCCACGTCCAGCGGCACGCCGAACACGCCTTCGAGCGTCATATAGAGCGTGCCCACGAGCCGGTCGAGGCCGTACCCCCGGTGCGCGACGACGCTCAGGCCGACCAGGTCGAGGAACGGCCCCACCCACGCGTACGCGAGGAAGCCGAGTGCGGTCAGCGTCAGCACCGGTCCTGACGTCCGACGTGTGGCCTCGAGCACGAGCGCGATGAGCGCCGCGCCGAGCACGAGGTCTGCGATCGTGGGCTCGGTGGCGCGGTAGATGAACTCGTTGAAGTTCACGAGGGGCCACACGATCGCCGCCACGGCGGCGGCCGCGAGCAGCCAGTCGGCGACCGGCACCCGGCGCCGGGGGGTGCCTCGCCGGAACGGGTAGAGGATGAAGGTGAGGAGGAGACAGCCGAGCAGGAACCTGAGGCGGTACCCCTGGGGCTGCACGACGCCCACCACCCAGTAGAGAGCGTAGAGTGCGAGGCCCGCGGCCAGTGTCGTGGCCAGGACGCTGGCGGCGCCCGAGAGGGGCGCTGGCGGCGCATCCGGGTCGCAAGGCGTACTGACGGCGCTCACTTCACCCAGCTTCCGCGTTCGCGGTAGAAGCGGACTGCACCGGGATGGAACGGCGCGGGCGACGCCGTCGTCTCGTTCGCGGGCCTGAGTCGCGCGGCTTCGGCATGCACCGCGACCAGCTCCGACTGGTGTTCGAACAGCAGGCGCGTGATGTCGTAGGCGAGCGGCTCGGGCATGTCCCGGTGGACGACGAGCAGGTTCGCGACGCCCACGACGGCGACATCGGCCGGAAGACCGGGGTACGCGTCGCGGGGCACGGTCAGGCGCGAGTAGAGCGAGGTGCCGTACGTGCTCCGCAACGCGCCGAGCACGTCGTCGGTCGACAGGAGCCGCCAGGCGGTGCCGGACGTGCTGGCCAGATCCAGCACCGAGGCGGTCGGCACGCCGCCGCTCCAGAAGAACGCGTCGATCTTGCCGTCCTTGAGGGCGTCGACCGATTGCGCCACGCCAAGGCTGACCGGCGTGAAGTCGCGGCCGGCCTCGAGGCCGGCCGCCCGGAGCACGCGCGTGGCAATCAGTTCGGTCCCGCTGCCGGCCGCGCCAATCGACACGTGCTTGCCGGCAAGGTCGCCGGTCCGGGCCACGCCGCTCGACCCGCTGGCGACCAGGTGCGTGTAGTTGTCGTACAGCACCGCGAGGACCCTCGCGGGCACCGGTCCCTTGCGGGCGAACGCTCCGCGGCCCGCGACGGCTTCATCGAGGGTGTCCGCGAGGGAGAAGGCGATGTCCGACTTGTGATCGCGGACGAGCTTGAGGTTGTCGACCGACGCCGCGGTGACCTCGGCCGTGGCCTCGACGCCGGCGAGGTGCGCCGTGATCACGCGGGCGATGGCGCCGCCGTACGGGTAGTAGACGCCGCCCGTGCCCCCGGTGGCGATGGAGAGGCGCGTCTTGCCGCCGGCCCGCCTCGCGAGGTGCTGCGGATCGCAGGCCGCGGCCCCGATGGCCGCGGCCAGCATCAGCAGGGTGGCCCTACGACGGCGAGAGCCCGCCAAGCGCTTCCTCGACGACTCCGCGCACGAGCGGCACCTTGTAGCCGTTGTGCTCGAGAGGCTTCGCCCCGGCGACCGCCGCGTCGGCAGCGCGGGCGATGAGCTTCGCGTCGAGCTTCTGTCCGATGAGCAGTTTCTCGACGGCCTGCAGGCGCCACGGCGTCGGCGCGACGCCCGACAGCACGAGCCGCGCGTCGGCGATCCTGCCGGCCTTCATCGCCATCGCGTGGGCAAGGCCGGCCATCGCGAAGTCCCACGACCCGCGCGCCCGGACCTTCCGGTACCCGCTCTTCTGGCCCGGCGCGGTGGCCGGCACGAGGACGCCCACGACCATTTCGCCGGCCTCGAGCACGGTTTCACGCGTGGCATCCCGTTCCGGACAGCACGTAGAACTGCTCGAGGGGGATGACGCGCGCCCCTTTCGGGCCGATGATGCGCACCTTCGCGTCGAGCGCGATGAGCGCCGGCGCGGTGTCGGAGGGGTGCACGATGACGCAGGCGCCGCCGCCGAAGATGCAGTGGTACTGGTTCTCGCCGCCGAGGGCGTAGCACGTGTCGCCGCCCTTCCGCGTGCAGTGGTAGTCGCCGCGGAAGTACCAGCAGCGCGGCCGCTGGCACAGGTTGCCGCCGATGGTGCCCTGGTTCCGCAGCTGCGGGCTGGCGACGACCGACGCCGCCTGGGCCAGCGCCGCGAACTTCTCGGCGATGGCCGGGTGCGCGGCGATCTCGGCAATCGTCGCCAGCGCGCCGAGGCGGAGTTCGCCGTCGGGCGCCACGGTGATCCCGCGCAGTTCGTCGATCCTGCCGAGGCTGACGACCTTCTCCGCCTCGAAGACGCCGTCGCGCAGGCAGCCGACAAGGTCGGTGCCGCCGGCATGAATCCGCGCTCCGCGCGCCTCGAGGTGCTTCAGCGCCTCGCTGACGGAGGCCGGCCGCACGTAGGCAAACGTCCGCAGCATTACTCCCCCCTCTTCTGACCCGCCGGGGCCGGCTTCTGGCCTGCGATCGCGTTGAGGACGCGGGCAGGGCTCATGGGCGCGTCGGTCAGGCGCAGCCCCGTGGCATTGAACACCGCGTTGGCAATGGCCGGCGCCGTCGGAATCGTCGCGGGTTCGCCGACGCCCTTGGCCCCGGTGTTGCTGAACGCGTTGTCATGCGGATCGACAATCACCATCGTCTTGTCGGCCGGCGCGTCGAGCGCCGTCGGCATCTTGTAGTCGTGCAGGTTCACCGTGAGCAGCTTGCCGAGCTGCTTGTCGTCCATCACGCGGTCCTCGGTCAGGCCGAACCCGATGCCCATCGTGATGCCGCCGAACACCTGGTTCCGGTACATCTTCTCGTTCAGGATCCGGCCGCTGTCGTGCGCCGCGAGGAACCGCAGGACCTTGATCTCGCCGGTCTTCGTGTTGACCTCGACCTCGGCGAACTGCACGCCGAACGGATTGACGGCCGACCCGGGCGGGTTCGGCACGCGATACCCGATCCCGACAATCAGGCCGCGGCGGCCGAACGCCTGGATCTGGCCGAGGGCGACCTTCTTCGTGGCATCGGTCGTCGACACGACCTCTGCGCCGCGCAGCTCGAGGTCCGCGGCGGGCAGCTTGAGCTGCTCGGCGGCCATGGCGTAGAGCTGCTGCTTGACATCGAGGGCCGCCGAGCGGATCGCGGGCGATTCGGTCGGCACCGTCTTGCTGCCGCCGCTCGGCGTGGCGAACTGCGTCGTGCCCGTGTCCGCGTGCTCCACCGAGATGCGATCCATCGGCACGCCCAGTTCCTCGGCGACGATCTGCGCGCCCCAGGTCTTCGTGCCGCAGCCGATGTCGCTCGCCCCCATGTTCAGGTTCGCGCTGCCGTCGGCGAAGAGCTTCACAATGGCCGTCGCAGGAGGGCTTCCGCCGCCGCCCTGCCACATGCCGCCGGCCACGCCGACGCCCCGCTTGACGTGCGACGGCGCCGGCTTGCGGGCCCGCGCCGCGGCCCAGCCGAACGCCTCCGCGCCGTTTCTCAGGCAGTCGGCGAACCCGGTGCTCGTGTACTTCGGGTTGCCGCTGCGCGTCTGACTCACGAGGGTGACGTTCTTCAGCCGCAGCGCGATCGGGTCCATCCCGAGCTTCGCCGCCAGAGCGTCGAGCATGATCTCGAGCGCCCAGGCGCCTTGCGGGTGGCCGGGCGCCCGGAACGGGCGCTGGGGGCCGGCGTTGATGTACACGCTCGCGTTCTCGCACCGAACGCTCGGGCACGCGTAGAGCTCGCGGATGACGTAGTCGACGCCTCCCGTCCCGCCGTCCGAGTACGCGCCGCCTGAGCCGACGACCTTCGACTGGAGAGCGACCAGCGTGCCGTCCTTCTTCACGCCGGCCTTGAGCGTGATGGTGTTGCCAGGCCGGTTGCCCATGCTCAGGCACACCTGCTCGCGGCTCAGGAACAGGCGGACCGGGCGTCCGGTCTTCTTCGCCAGCAGCGCGGCCATGACCGAGTACTTGCCGTGGGAGAGCTTGGCGCCGAACCCGCCGCCCATGTAGTGGCCGATCACGCGAATGTTGGCCAGCGGGATGTTCAGCGCAGCCGCCACGCCGGTTTGCACGCCGTAGACCCCCTGCGTCGATTCCCAGATGGTGAGGCGGGGGCCGTCCCACTTCGCCACGCATCCGTGCAGCTCCATCGCATTGTGGAGCTCGAACGGCGTGGTGAAGGTGTGCTCGAGCACGACGTCCGCCGCCTTGAAGCCCGCCTCGACGTCACCGCGCGTGTAAGGCTGCCCCGGCGGAATCGCGTTGCCGCCGTCCCGCACGGGCGGCGCGCCCGGCTTCATCGCGTCCGCGACGGAGGTGACCTGCGGCCGCACCTCGTACTCAACCTTGATCGCCCGCACCGCGTCCCAGGCCTGGTAGATCGTGTCGGCGGCCACGACCGCCACCTCGTCGCCTTCATACCGGCAATGGGGGTCGAACAGCCGGCTCGAGAAGCCTCCCCGTCCGGCGAACCACGGGATGTTCGTGCCCACGACGCCGTCCTTCAGGATGGCCCGCACGCCGGGCATCTTCTCGGCCGCGGCCGTGTCGACCGTCTTCACGAGGGCATGCGCATGCGGGCACGACAGAATCGCGGCGTGCAGCATGTCCGGCAGCATCACGTCCGACGGATACGTGGCCGAGCCGCTGACCCTGTCGTAGGCGTCGATGCGGGTCACCGGCTTCCCGACGACTTTCGTCTCGCCCCACGGCTCCGGCGCCGGCCCTGGGGCAGGCGCCTGCGTCTCGGGAAGCGGGCCGTTCCAGAAGTAGAGTTCCTCGTCCTTCATGGCTCACCTCCCCTGCCGCTTCAGGTCGGCCGCCTTCGCCACCGCCTTGAAGATATGGGCGTGACGTCCCGCACCTGCAGATGTTGCCCGCCATGCCCTGCCGGATCTGATCGAGATCCGGCGACGGATTCGCGCGCAGCAAACCCTCGGCCGCCATCACCTGGCCGGGAGTGCAGTACCCGCACTGGAACGCGTCTTCCTCGGCGAACGCGCGCTGGGTCGGCCCCAGCTCCTCGCCGGCCATCAGGCCCTCGACGGTCGTAATCTCGCGGCCGTCAGCCTCGACGGCGAGCGTCATGCAGGCGTACCGGGCCTGGCCGTCGATGAGCACGGTGCAGGCGCCGCACTCGCCGCGCTCGCACCCGACCTTCGTTCCCGTCAGCCCAAGGTGGTCGCGCAGGACATACAGCAGCGACCAGCGGGCTTCGACCAGCATCTTCTGCTTGCGCCCGTTGACCGTGAGTGTGACGGCGCTCACGTCGCCGGCCTTGACGGCCTCGGCCTGCGCCTGCGGCGGCGCGCCATGCACGAGTGCGCCGGCAGCCGCCACGCCGATGGCTCCGGAGCCGACCGACGTGATGAATCCGCGGCGACTGACGCCTCCTGTCGCCGTTGCGGGTTTGTCCTTGTCCTCGTGATCCATGCACACCTCCGGGGGGGTCGGGTCGGATTATAGCTTCGCTCCTCGGGATCCGGGACTCGGGATTCGGGATTCGGGACTCGGGGGGTCGGAGTTCGCCCGCCTTCGCCCTCGCTTCGAGTGGCAGGACGCTTGTCAGGGCTTCGGCGAGGCAATCCCGGCCGGCTGCCTGGTTTGCCGGGATTGGGGCCGTCAGTGTCGCAGCGGTGGTACGGTCTTCTGTCTTCTGTCTTCTGTGTTCTACCTGATCACCCGGACGCGGATGAGCTCCACGCGCGTTTTGGGCGCCTCGCCGTCACGCGGAACCTGCTCGATGGCTTCCACGACGCTCATCCCGTCCACCACCCGCCCGAAGGCGGTGTAGGTCCCATCGAGCGACGGCACGCGGGCCGTGACGATGAAGAACGAGGTGCTGGCGCTGGCTGGATCCTCGCCTCTCGCCATCGACACGATGCCCTTGTCGTGCACGGTGTCGTTGAACTCGGGCTGCAGGCTGCCGACCAGCTTCTGCTGCGCCTCGTCCATCACCATCTGCTTCGATCCGAGATAGCCGGTCTGAATCATGAACCCGGGCACCACGCGATGAAACGCGGTCCGGTCGTAGACGCCCGCGGAGGCCAGCCTCAGAGAATTGCGCACATGCTCCGGCGCCTTGTCCGGCAGGAACTCGATGGTGATGTTGCCCAGACTCGTCTCGAGCACCGCGCGGTACTTGGCGAGGTCCGCCGGGGATTCCGTCGAGAAGGGCACGACGCCCGCCGGCGGCGCGTCGCGGATCGTGACCGACGTCATCTCGATCCGCTCGGTGGCCCTTCCGGCCGCGTCGACTGGCGCCTCGGACATCTGCGTCACGATGCCGATGCCTTCCACGACGCGGCCGAACACCGTGAACTGCCCGTCGAGGGCCGCTTGCGGCGTGACGCAGATGAAGAACTGCGCCCCCGCGCTGTCGCGGTTGCCCGGGACAAGCACCGAGGACACGGCCCCGCGCACGTGGCTGCCGGCCCCCGGCTCGAACGCCAGCACCTTGAGTCCGCCGGTTCCGTACTGGGCGGCCTTGGCCGGGTCTTTCGACAGCGGATCGCCGCCCTGGATGATGCCGTGCCTGATCAGCCGGTGGAACGTCGTGCCGTTGTAGGCCCCTTCCCGGGCCAGCTTGATGACGTAGCCGACGTGGTTCGGCGCCTTCTCCGGCAGCAGGTCGATCACGATGCGCCCGGCGGCCGTCTCGATGACGGCCTGCTTCCCGCTCATCTGCTCGAGCGTGAGCGGCGTGGTGAAGAGCGGCGCTGGTGTCTGAGCGGGCCTGGCGGGTTTCACCTGCCCGGCGGCAGGCGCGGCGCAGAGCGCCGCGATCAGGAAGGCTGCAACGGACATCCCCATCCGGTGATGCATGATCATCTCCGGATGGGGATTATAGCGGCAGCCGGACGGCCGGGCCCGGTTGCGCCCTCTTGCCGTCCTATTCCGACTTGCCCGACTCGGCGGCCTCGAGTTTCGCGCGTCGGTCCGCGAGGATGAGCCAGGCGCCGGCGCCAACCAGGGCGAGCGGCCACCACTGGGCCAGCCAGTCCAGCGGGACGTCGAACATCGTGTTCGTGAAGAGCGTGAGACCCACGGCGATGAGGAGCACGCCGCCGGCCAGCGAGCCCATGGGCTGCGGCGCCTTGCCGTCCTCGGGCAGGTCCATCGGCCTGAGGCCGGCGAGGGCCTGGTTGTAGAAGCTCGCGCGCCGCCCGGCGTCCACCACGTTGTGCAGCCAGTAGAACGCAAGGAAGAGGGCGACGACCGGCTCGAGGCGATGCGCCGCGCCGCTGGCCAGGATCGCGATGAGGCCGCAGACAACGAGGATGTTGCGGAAGGCCAGCGGGTAGTAGCCCACGTACACCTGACCGAGGCCCGGCATCAACGACAGGATCATGGCGAGCATCACCGACTTCTTCCGCGGGTCGTCGACGAAGCGGTCACGAAGCCCGGTGCGCGTGTACGGCGCCGCGTCCGGCCCGGCGGCGGGTTGTCCGATATGCTCGGTGTCGCTGGTCATGGGTGCTCCTTCACTGCATACGGCTCCAGAACCCGCGTCCGGCGGTCTGATCGCGCCGCGGGAACGGGTTCTGGCAGGGCGTGTCTCCTCACTGATGAGAACGCGCGGCGCCGGCCGGAGGTTCGGTCGAAGGGCCCGGAGTCTCCCCGACCAGCCGTTCGAACCACGCGGCGGCGCGTGCCCACGCGAGCCGGCACGCCTCCACCACCGATGCCGTCAGCCCGCGCAGCCAATCCGTGGCCGCCTGCCAGGCGCGGACCACGGGCGGGACTGCCTCCGCCTGCGGCCCTGTGGCCGTGCCCGCGGCCACCGGCGGTCCCGGCGCCATCCGGGCGCGCCACGTTGCCAGATCGCCGCGGAGTTCCTTCACCGGCGGGCCCAGGCGCTCCCGGGCCACCGCGCCGATGTTCGAGGCGCTCCATTCGATGGCGCCGACCGGGTTGCCGAACACGAGAACCCAGCACACGGTGGCCACGTAGGCGGCTTCCCACGCGAAGCGCGGGCGGCGCACCAGGGCCTGCCATGCGCCCGAGACGCGCCAACGCCAGCCCGCGGGAGCCGGCTTCCGTGACGTCGCCATCAGCACGCGTTCGGTGAAGCCTGGGCCGGGGTCCATCTCGGCGAGCAGCGGCAGGTCGGCCAGGACCGCATCCGCACCGGTGGTGCGCGCGATGACATGTTCGGCGAACACGCCGGCAGGCTCGAGAGCCCACGCGCGCTCACCGGCGGCAAAGACGTCGAGCCAGTCCTGGCAGGCCGGGCACTGCTGGATGTGCGCAGCCGCCTCCGGCCGGCGGACCCAGTCCCGCGGCACGGTGCCGGGGTCGAGGGCCGCGGCGCGAACCTGATCGCACGTCGGCCGGCTCATGCTTCACCTCGCCCGCGCGCCAGCGCCAGCACGCGTTCGGCCAGCTCGACGCGGGCGCGGCTCGCCCGGGACTTCACCGTGCCGAGCGGAACCCCGAGGATGGACGCCACCTGCTGGATCGGCAATTCGTGCACATCGCGGAGGATGACGATCTCGCGGCTGATCGCGGAGAGGCCCCGGAGCGCCGCGTGCAGCAGGCCGCGGCGGTCCGACGCGATCGCCTGCGCCTCCGCGCCGGGCGCGGAGTCGGGCAACTCGGCAATCGCCTCCTCGTCGACCGTTCCCGCCGGCCGGCGGACGCTGCGCCGCCTGAGGTAGTCGACCGACCGGTTCCGGGCCACGCGGAACAGCCACGGCAGGAACTCGTCGCCGGACGGCCACTGCCCGCGTGCTTCGTAGAGGCGGACGAAGATCTCCTGGGCCAGGTCGCGCGCATCCTCCCGGTCGCCGGCGTAGCTGTACGCCAGGGCAAACATCCGGCCCTGGATCTGACGGACGAACGCCTCCCAGGCGAGGGCATCGCCTGCCCGGCAGCCGTCAACGAGCGAAGTCAGGTCGGTAGGATCCACCTCTAGTGTGGAAACGCACGGAATGCCCGCGAGGTTCCATCACGAGGGCGCGGGTCCGCCGGTCCGTCAGGTTCAGTAGCCAGTAGCCGAGTAGCCAGTAGCCAGTAGCCAGTAGCCAGTACCCGTGGGACACCGTGCGGTGCGACTGGCATTCCTACTGAGTACTGGCTACTGGCTACTTACTACTGCCGGTCGGTCATCACCGTCAGATGAGCAGCCGGCCGTCCTCCATGACGATCCGGTCGTCGAACCAGACCGTCGGCCGCTTGACCAGGCCGTCGAGGTGGCTGGCCACCCGCACGGTGCCGCCCATCGACTTGTTGTCGCCGAAGGCGATGTGGATCGTGCCCATCACCTTCTCGTCTTCGAGAATGACGCCCGTCAGGATGGCCCTGTCGTTGGTGCCGATGCCGAACTCGGCCACCGTGCGGCCGTCCTTGCCGTGGGGCTCGAGCAGTTCGACGAGTCTGCGGGCCGACTTGCCGCCGGTGATGTCCGTCGCGTAACCGTCCTTGACCACGATGCGGATGGGTTCGTCGACCATCCCGACCGAAGCCATCGACCCGTCCACCACCACCACGCCGTTCGACCGCCCCTCGAGCGGCGCGAGGTAGGCTTCACCCGTCGGCAGGTTGCCCCACAGGCCCTTGTCGCGGAACACGCCCGAGCTGGCGTGGGCCTCCCGGCCCTCGACGGGCATGGTGATGTCCGTGCCGGCCGGCGCCTTGACGCGGATCACCTTCGTGGCGCGCATCACGCCGCAGATCCGGAACGTGCGCGCGGCGATCTCGTGATAGTCCGCGTTCATGCAGCGGATCATGACCTCCTCGGTCACGCCGGGCAGCGTCGCCACCCGGACGCCTTTCGCGCTGGCGTGGCGGCGCGAGTCCGTGTGCGTGAGCGACTTCGAGGTCGGGCACAGCACGACGTCGAACTGCAGCATGAGCGCGGCCACTTCGGGCGGCGGCTCTTCGCCGTTCGTTTTGCGGGGCGGCATCTCGACGAGCAGCGCGTCGTTGCCCAGGCCGCGGGCGGCCTCGAAGGTCGCATAGCCGATAGTGCGCAGCGGCGCATCCGTCACGACGAGCACGCGCTCGCCCGGCTGGACGCCCATGCAGTCGCGGACAGCGATGAGGGCGGCGGAATGGAGTTCGGGAGAAATGGTCATGGCGCATCTTACCCCCGAGTTTTGAGTTCTGAGTTCTGAGTTCTGAGTCCGGAGTCCGGAGTCCCGAGCCCCAAGTCCCGAATCCCTAGTCCCGAGCCCCGAGTCCCGAGCCACGAGTCCCGAGTCCCGAGCCCCGAGTCCCGAGCCACGAGTCCCGAGTCCCGAGTCCCGAGCCCCGAGTCCCTGTGCTACAGTCATCCAGCCCCGCCTCGCAAAGGAGTCTCTCTCATGCCGAATGCGATCGATGGACTGAAACCCGCTGGATTGTGGACGTATTTCGCCGAGATCTCGAAGATCCCGCGCCCCTCGAAACACGAGGCCGCCGTGGCGGCATTCGTCGTGGGCACGGCCAAGAAGGTGGGCCTCGAAGTCGCCCAGGATCCGGCCGGGACGGTGGTGGTCCGAAAGCCCGCGTCGAAGGGGCTCGAGAGCCGCCCGATGGTGTGCCTGCAGGGGCACCTGGACATGGTTCCCGAGAAGCGGCCCGACAAGAAGCACGACTTCCTGAAGGACCCGATCACGCTGGTCCGCAAGGGCAATACGATGATGGCCGACGGCACGACGCTCGGCGCCGACAACGGCGTCGCGGTGGCGACGAGCCTGGCGATCATGGCGGACGCGTCGCTCGTCCACGGGCCGCTCGAGTTCCTCTTCACGATCGACGAAGAGACCGGCCTCACGGGCGCGCACAACCTGCAGCCCGGGTTCCTGAAGAGCCAGATCCTGCTCAACCTCGACTCCGAGGAAGAGGGCGCCCTGTACGTCGGGTGCTCGGGCGGGCGCGACACGATGGGCACCTGGGCCCTCGACACGGAGGCCGCACCGGCCGTGACCGCGGGCCTCGAAATCAAGGTGGGCGGCCTGCGCGGCGGCCACTCGGGACTCGAGATCGACAAGGGCCGCGGCAACGCGATCAAGGTGCTCAACCGCCTGCTGCTCGCGCTCGCGCCGCTCGGCGCCCGCCTCTCGCGCATCGACGGCGGCAACAAGCGCAACGCCATTCCGCGCGATGCCGTGGCGCTGGTCTTCGTCCCCAAGAAGACACTCGACGAGGCCAAGGCCATCGTCGCCGGGATGAACGAGACGTGCCGCGCCGAGCTCTCCGCGTCGGTCGACCCGTCGCTCGAAATCACGGCGGCACCATTCAAGGGCCGCTGCAAGGTCCTCAAGAAGGGCGTGCAGAAGAAGCTGAATCTGGCGCTCGCGGGCCTGCCGCACGGCGTCATCAAGATGAGCGCCGACATCCCGGGCCTCGTCGAAACGTCGACCAACCTCGGCGTCATCACGACCGGCAAGAAGGACATCTCCGTGTCGACGAGCCAGCGCAGCTCGGTCGCCTCGGAGATCGTCGAGATCGCCCAGACGGTGCGCGCCATCTTCGAGCTGGGTGGCGCCACTGTCACCGGCTCGGACGGCTACCCGGGCTGGAAGCCGAACCTGGGCTCGCCGATCCTGAAGACGGCGATTGCGACGTACAAGGAGCTCTACGGCAAGGAGCCCGAGGTGAAGGCGGTCCACGCCGGGCTCGAGTGCGGCATCATCGGCGAGAAGTACCCCGGCATGGACATGGTGTCGTTCGGGCCAACGCTCGAGGGCGTGCATTCGCCCGACGAGAAGATCTACATCGACACGGTCGAGAAGTACTGGGATTTCCTGATGGCGATATTGAAGAACGTGAAGTAACCGGGGCTCGGGGCTCGGGGCTCGGGGCTCGGGGCTCGGGGCTCGGGACTCGGGACTCGGGACTCGGGATTCGGGATTCGGGATTCGGGATTCGGGATTCGGGGCTCGGGACTCGGGATTCGGGATTCGGGATTCGGGATTCGGGATTCGAATAGAGTGTGGCGGGGGCGGGTTGGCTGAGTCCAGCCCGCCCCCGTTTGTGTTTCGCTGTGCGCCTAGCGCGCCCCGACGAAGAGCGAGAACCCGTGGACGATGGACGCGGCGATGGCGAGGAGCGTCACGAGCACGCATCCCACAGCAACGGCCAGGTGATCCAGCCGTTCGGGCTTGAGCGGGTCGAGGATCTTCGCCATCAGCCAGCCGCCCGCGAATCCGCCGGCGTGCGCCCAGTTGTCGATCCCGGGCATGATCAGACCGAACACGCCGAGCATCAGGGCGTACTGCAGGCCCTCGCGCCGGGCCATGCTGCTGCCCGAGCGCTGGCCGTACAGCACGATGGCGCCAAGCAGGCCGAAGATGGGCGCCGAGGCCCCTACGGTGAAGCCGGCGCCGCCGAGGATCGGAATCCCGCCGAAGAACAGCCACGCCACCGAACTGGCCGCGAAGCCGGTCACGCCGGCGACGGTGTAGATGATCACCATCCGGCCGGCGCCGTAGAGGTCGGCGCAGACCGGGCCGAGTTGCCGCACCCACATCATGTTGAAGAGGATGTGCAGCAGGCCGCTGTGGAGCCACCCCGCGCTGAGGAGCGTCCACCACCGGTCGTACTCGAAAGACCGGCATCCCGCCGCTCGCGCCGAACAGGAACAGGCTGGTCGTGCTCGGCGCGAGGAACGAGAACAGGCTGTTCATCCGGATGCCGCTGCCCGACATGAGCAGCATCGCGACGTACAGCCCTGTCGATCCCCACAGGATCAGCGGCACGAACCCAAGGTCGTTCCCGAGGCGCCGCAGCAGCGGCCCGAATCCCCACAGCCCTGGGTTCCTGCGCCCGCAGTTGTAGCAGGTCTCGTCGTTGACGCCCACCAGGCGCCCGCACGACGTGCAGACCACCGACCCCGTCGTCTGTCGTCCGAACATGAGCCCTCGCCCACGGATCATACCGCGTTCGGGACTCGGGATTCGGGATTCGGTCGACCGTAGCGGCGGCATGGCGTGCGGCGGACCGCACGCGCTGGTGGACCAGGTGTTCACGACCATGCGCACGGAGTAATCATCGAGACCTACGAGTCCCGAGTCCCGAGTCCCGAGTCCCGAATCCCGAATCCCGTCAGTAGTACATGATCATGCCGCCCCCGCCGCTGCTGCCGAAGCGCGGGTTGACGACGTTGTTGAAGATCGAGCCGAAGGTGTACGAGACGCCGAAGTAGACGGAGTAACTGTAGGAGGTGGCGAGCTGGCGCTGCCGCACCAGGATCTCCTCGGTCGTGGCGTCGCCCTTCGGCAGGTAGAGTTGATCGCGGATCCAGGAGCCGCCCCCGCCGACATTCAGCGACAGGCCCTTCTTCAGCCGGAGTTCGATCATCCCGAAGGACTGCACACGGTATTTGTCGGGCTGCGAGAGGTACTGCGAGAAGTCCACGCTGGCGCTCACCTGCCCCCACGGCTGCCGCGCCTCGGTGTCGACGAGGAAGCTGTGCAGGGGCAGGGTCTCCGACGTCTTGTCGTAGATCGTCACCTCTCTGGTACTGGAATGAGCTGACGCCGATCGAGTACCTGAAACGTCAGGGAGCGGCGCGTGGACTCCGAGTACGGGAAGAGGTTGTACTCGACGGCCGGGGCTGCCGTGGCGTACAGCTTCTTGTTGGTATACGTCGAGGAGCCGAAGGATCCGCGCACACCCAGCGACCAGTGGCCCGTGAGGCTCTTGACCTGCAAGACGTTCAGGCTGGAATCGCGGGAGATGCTGACGTACGGGTCGTCATCGCCGAGGTCGTAGGAGCTCTCGCGGTACGAGGCGCTGCCGGAGATGCTGGTCTTCCACGCCTCGGTGACGCGGTTCGCCGACAGGCCGCCCGAGAACGACTCATACGACGTCGACGATTCCCCGTTCATGTTGCCGCTGAATCGGAGCCGGAACACCCAGTAGTTCCACCGGTCTTCCGTCGGAGCCTTCGGGGCCTGCGCTGTCGCGGCGCCGACGGTGATCTTGAGGGAATCCGCCGCGTCGGAGTGCGCCACGTAGCGGGCAAGGCCCAGCTTGATCTTCGCCAGCAGGCCCTGCCTGATGGCATCGTCCGCGCTGTTGGGAGGCCAAGTCACGCGCAGCGTGTCGTTCACGCGGTCGAAGGGGCCGCGCCCGATAAACGCCAGCGTCGCCTCCTGGCCGCCGGCCCCGGTGCTCTGGCTCGTGATGAGCACGTGCACGTCGGCGACGGCACGGTCGCGCACGTGATCGACGAACGTGAGGTTCTCGCGGAAGTAGTCCGAGTCGCACCCCCAGAAGCCGCTGCAATCGATGAAGACCTTGACGCGGCCTGCGATGTCCTGCGCGATCGGTGGGGGCGGCGGAGGCGGAGGAACCTGCCCGGGAGGCCCGGGAGGCTGCGCGAGGGCCGTCGCGGCCGGCAACACGGCCATCAGCGCGCACATGAACAACAGGGCAGGCACTCGGCGCATGAATTCCTCGTTCCAGGGGGACGGTCGGTCGCGTACGTCTGCCAGGATTAGACGATGGAGCCGGCAGCCGGGTTGGATCGCCGCCGGCCCGGTGCCGCGGGCTGCATGACTCCCGGGGCCCGGTGGCGTGCCTGGCTCCTGGCGCGCGGGCCGGGGTCGGCATGCTCCATTCCGGGCTCACGATGAACGGACGTAGGCGCCGGGATTATACTCCGCCGGTCCGGGATGACCCACTTTTCTCACGGAGGTTGCGCATGCGCCGGGTGCTTGTCGGAGCCGCGATCATGGCTGGCGTCCTCGCCGTCGGACGCCCGCTCGATTCCATCACGCCGTACGGGGCCGCGTTCACAGGCGACACCATGCGCGCGGACTATCTCCAGACGGGAGGCCGCAGTGTCGAGGCCGTCGCGCTCGATCGCATCGTCAACGACGGCCCCTGGCCCGGGAGCCGGGCGAACCTCGTCGACGAGACGAACCTCGGCAAGTACCTGTTCGAGGTCATCGACCGCGGCACGAACCGGGTGATCTACTCCCGCGGGTTCGCGAGCCTGTATGGGGAGTGGGAGACCACCTCGGAAGCGCGCGAACTGCACCGGACCTTCTCCGGCTCGCTGAGGTTCCCGTGGCCAAAGAGCCCGGTGCAGGTGGTGCTGAAAAAGCGCGATCGCCTGAACGCGTTCCGCGAGTTCTGGTCCGCCGTGATCGATCCGGCGTCGCGGCAGGTGAACCGGGCGCGACTGGCCCCGGCGGCGAGGGTCTGGACGCTGTGGGAGAGCGGGCCGCCCGAGACGAAGGTCGATCTGCTGCTCATCGGCGACGGGTACACCGAGGCGCAGATGGCCAAGTTCCAGGCCGATGCGCGGCGGCTCGTCGACCGCATGTTCGCGCTCGAGCCCTACAAGAGCCGGCGGGGCGACTTCAACGTGCGCGCCGTCGCCGTGCCCGAGGCGGAGAGCGGCGTCCACAACCCGCGTACCGGCGAGATGCGCCGCACACGCGTCGGCACCGAGTACAACGTGTTCGACAGCGAGCGCTACGCCCTCGCCCTCGACAATCGAGGGTGGCGCGACATCGCGTCGGCCGCGCCGTACGATGCCGTCGAGATCCTCATCAACAACCGCTACTACGGCGGGGGCGGGATCTTCAACGATCACGCGGCGGTGGCCGTCGACAGCGGGTCGGCCGACTACATCTTCGCGCACGAGTTCGGCCATCACTTCGCCGGCCTCGGCGACGAGTACTACACCTCGGACGTCGCGTACGAGACCGGCGCCGCCGAGAAGGTGGAGCCGTGGGAGCCGAACGTCACGGCGTTTCACGATCCGGCTGCGCTGAAGTGGAAAGACCTCGTGACGCCGGGCACTCCCCTGCCTACGCCATGGGACAAGGAGGCGTACGAGAAGCGATCGGCGGAGATACAAGCCGAGCGGCGGCGCCTCCGCGCGACCGCCGCGCCCGAGTCGGCGATGGATGCGCTCTTCGCCACGCAGCAGGCGTGGGAAACCAGGTTCCTGTCGTCGATGACGCACTCGGGAAAGGTGGGCGCCTTCGAGGGCGCGTCTGTACGAGCCGAAGGGCCTCTACCGTCCGGAGGCCGACTGCATCATGTTCACGCGCGACGAGGTGGGCTTCTGCCGCGTCTGCCGGCGGGCGATCGCGCGGGTGATTGACCTCCACGCCGGGAGGTAGCCGCTCAGGTGGCGGCGCGGCCGGCGCATACCGGCCGCGCTCGAGAGCGATGGTCAGTCCCGGCCCCCTCTACTCGGTGGGCCGCAGCAACTGGCGGAACGTCAGCGTGTTGATGTCGCGGAACATCGGCGTCCGCGGCGGCAGCAACGCCGGCGTGAGGAAGTCCGTGTCGAAGTTGTAGCCGCGGCCTGGCGGCGAGTAGACCACGTCGCAGCACTTGTAGGTGCCCACGGCCTGCCGGTTGACGTAGAAGCTGACGATGGAGCCCCTGTAGTTGAGGGCCTGCCCGCCCCAGTTCTCGATGTAGCGCAGGAAGTTGTGCGCCCCGCCGTCCGTGCCGAAGTCGGTGTGGTCCTGGGCGTTGCTCGCCGGCCTCGGGAAGTTGAGCCCCTTGCCCGAGATCACCGCCACCCGGTAGAAGGTGGTCGATGCCCCTCGGTTGACGGCGACATTGTGCGGCGACATGAACGAGCGGATATCGTTGAAGTTGTTCGACAGGAAGGTGACGGAGTCGGCGACGACCGCCGCGGAGACATGGTCCGTGGCGGGTGTGGTTCCGAAGCCGGTGCCGGCCGCATCAGGCGCGTTGTAGTTGCCCTGCACGTAGAGCGGGGTTTCGGCCACGACCGAGAGTCCCTGCGTCCCGTTGCGCGGCAGCCTGAGATTGCCGGCCGTGTACCCGCCGTTGACGAGCTTGATCGCCCGGCGGAAGAACACCTGCGGATTGACCCGCGCTTCGTTCACCGGCACCGCCGTGGTGAGAGTGGTCACGCTACCCGCCGCCCATGCGCCGTCCGCGCCGGTCGCCGGGACCCACGCCGGGACCGTCGCCATCCGGAACGCGGTGCCGGCCACCGGGTACAGCCGCGGCACTCCGCCGTAGACATCCAGGGCGCCATTGCCGTTGAGGTCCTCGCCGGTGTCGAGGACACCGTTGGCCACGCTTTGCGGCGAGGCCGGGTTGATCACGTCCTCGAAACCCAGTTCGCCGGTCTCACGGTCGTCGCCGAAATCGTCCGCGGTGTAGAGGACACCATCTCCTCCTTCGCGCGTGCTGGCCGCGATGTCGGCGCCGAGGTCCTTGTTGCCGCGCCGATCGGAGAAGTAGGCCACGAAGCCCGTGACGTCCATCGTGTCGGGATAGGTGGCCAGCCACAGCCGCAGGTTGTTCACGTCCAGTTCGGCGTAGTGCACGATGCCCCCGAAGAGCGGATTGGCGCCCGCGCCAGCGGCATCGTCCCGCCTCGCGCCCTCGCGCGCATCATAGAGCATCAGCGGCAGGTAGTCGGTCCCCAGCGTGGACCACACGCCACCGGCCGAATGCCCGCAGTTGGTGAACCCCGCGGAGGGGTTGTCGCGAACACGCTGGAGACGGATGACCGCATTGGGGCTCGGATCGTCGGCGATGCCCGCCGTCGCGCACGTCGTGCCGGCGTTGTTCCACGCGTTGGCGTTGGCGAGATTGCGGCCGGTGAACCCCAGGTTGAGGATCTCGACGGTCACGTCCGACCAGACGCCGCCGCGCGTCTGCCGTTCAATCTTCAGGAATCCGTCGGCGAGCGGGGTGCCCACCGGCACGCGATACCCGTTGCCGTTGGCCGCCCCGTAGGCCCCGGCGACGGCCAAGGGCACGCCGTTCACCCAATTGACGGCAACGCCGAGACCGTTGGGGTTGGCTCGGTAGGCTGGGTCGATCGCCAGCCGCGCGAGGTCGATGGGCGGCGTGGCGGTGACGGTCTGCAGGGTGGTGATGTCGGCCGGACGGTCGGAGAGCAGGATCCTGACGCTCGCCATCGAGAAGAACCGCTGGGCGAGCACCACCGGCGTGTCCGGGGCGGTGAGAGACGGCCGGCGAATCAGGTCGATCGGCGCCGCCCCGTCACTCACCAGGGGCAGGTCGAGCCGCCGTGCACCGGTCGCGCCGTTGCGGAGGCGGTTCGAGTAGGTGCCGGTGGAGATGTTGGTCCACGTGGGTTCGTTCCGCGTGTTGCCCGGCACGAGGACCATGGTGGGCACCCCGGCCACGGTCTGCAGCGTGCTTGGCGGCACGCTCGCAACCGTCACGCTGCCTTCCTGGGTGCCGCCTCCGCAATTGCCGCCCGAGGCGCCGCAACTCAGGCGGCGGAACACCGGCGTGCTCCCGCCGGTGGTCGCCAGCGTCACATAGCCCCGGTGGCCGCTCGTGGAGATCGGGACTCCGTTGGCCAGGTGCGTCCTGACGACCTCACCCACCGCCGTGAAGACGTCGCGCAGGGTGAGCGAGGCGCTCCCGTCCTGGGCCACGTAGGCGTTCTGGTTCGTGTGGACCCGGCCGCCGAAGTCGAAATTCGGCCCGGCGAAGAAGCTCAGGTCGTTCTCCGAGTAGATGCCGAACTGAAACACGGGCACGGCCACCGTCTGTATTTCGCGTCGCATCCGCGACTCGGCGGCGCCGAACGCACCCCCGGTTGACCGCGCCGTGACGTTGACGACATACGGCGTGATCAGCCCCTGCAGGCCCTGGAACGGCCCGTTGGGAATGGTGGCGGTCCGCACGGTTCCGGGGGTAATCGTGTAGCCGGAGGTGCCGTCGGGCGCCAGGTAGGCGAAGCCCGGCAGAGTGGGCGGAGCGGCCGTCAGGGCGTTGACCTGGGCGACGGTCGGGCTGAAGTTGCCGCCGACGAACAAGGCGCCGAGGTCCGCCGTGAGCTTCTCCAACCCGGCGTGGGCGGCGGCGTACGCCCGCGTCTGATCGCGGTTGATGCCGCCGGCCGCCTGGTCGGCCGCGACGACGGCGTAGAAACCGACCAGGAGAGCCGACATCAGCATCATGACAAACAGCGTGGCGACCAGTGCCATGCCCGATTCGTGATTGCGTCGCATCGTCGTGCCTTTCCTTGCGCCGCCCGCAACGGCGGAAATGCTCCTGCCCATGACCACCATCGCCATCTACTGGTACCGATCGACCAGCGCGAGGCTGCGCAGGCTGACCTGCGTGTTCAGCGTGTTGCGGAAGAACTCCCTCGTCGCCGAGAACCTCTCGGTCGAGCGGCCGGCCATGAACACATTCATCTTGCGAATCTGGTTCGGCGAGCACGGTTGCGGCGCGCAGGCTCCCGCGTTGGTGAAATCGGCGGCCACCATCCGGACGTTCGACGGGTTGGTCACCCCGTCCACCATGTCGTAGGTGACTTGCAGGTTCTCAATGGCGAAGGCCACCGTCCGCCCGCGCATGTTGACCGGCGCTGCCGGGTCGCCCCAGTTCATGTGGCGGATGAGCCGCGGCGTCGTCGGGTCGATGGTGTTGTCGAGGTAGTACGTAATCAACCGGATCCGCGACACGTTCGCCGAGTTCGCGGCGGTGGGCGCCAGCGTCGCGAGGTCGTCCACGGTGCCGTTGAGCGCCGCGTCGAACTGGTTGAGATTCATCGGATCGCCGGCGGCGAAGGTAAACCTCTGAACGCCGTTGACCGCCGTGACGTACGCCAGGGCGCTCACGCTGCCCTTGGTGAACATCATCAGATCGCCCACCCCGACGTCGTCCGCCCCGCCGGTGCTGATATCGAGCCCGTCCGGGTGCTGCGCGGGCAGCGAGACGGTCGCCGTGTGCGCCCCGAGGTTGAAGCTCCAGATGGGCACGGCGTCCAGCGCGGAGTCCACGGCAATGGTGGTCACCATGTCGGTGTTCACGCCATTGATTACGGGCCCGCACCCCGGCCCCACGGTGACGGCAGGGAGGGTCGTGGTGCCAGCCGGCCACTCGGTGCACACGCTCCCCTGCGGACGGGGCCGCTGGATCAGCAACGCGCCCGCGCCGTTGGGCACCTGCACGGTCCGCCCGGGCGGCAATCCCTGCCCGACCTGGATGAGGTCGCGGACGATCAGATCGACCCCGATGCGCAGGTTGTTGTTGAGACTGATGATCTCCTTCGCGCTCTCGGTCGCCCGATACGCGTTGGTCAGCGCCGTCAGTGTCGCGCCCATGATGACGGTCACGATCGCCGTCACGATCAGCAGCTCGATCAAGGTGAAGCCGGCCTGGCCGGCCTTGGCGTCTTCGTTGATTTGCATGGCGCGGCCCTACGAGAACGAGGAAATGAACGTGCGCAACGTATAGGTACGCTGTTGCGGCCCGACCGTGTAGGTGATCGTGATGACCAGTTCGCGAAGGGCCGGGTTGACCGGGACGAGCTCGCGGATCTCGATTTGGCGCTGGAACCCGCTGAGCGGCGTCAGCACGTCGTCGGCGTCGCCGAGGATGCCGTTGGGTCCCGGGGACCGCTGCACCTCGAGCCCGGCCGCTGCGTCGTCGGCGGTGTTGATCAGCCCGTCGGCGCCGGCGGCATTCAGGGGCCGCGCGCCGTCGAGGAAGACGCCGGCGGCGGACACGTTGCGGATCTGGGCCCACCTGATCGTGCGCGTGTCGCGCGCCGTGTGCACGCTTTCGACGGCCTCGCGCGCCTTCTCGCGCGCGACGAGGTTGGCCGACGAGGTGGACATGTGCCGCATCCCCAGGTAGAACGCTTGCGCGAGGTTGAGGAGGGCGACACTGAGAATCGACATCGCGACGAGGGCCTCGATCAGGGTGAAGCCCGACTCGCCGCCGCTCACGGCCGACGGAGGAGCGGCGCACCGTCGCATGCGGGGCATCACGTGCTTCAGTTGGTCCATCGGCTACCGTTCCAGCTCCACCCGCGAACGAGCGCGGTGGGCCCGAAGATGCTGACTGCGCGGGCGGTCAGCGGTTCATGCTCGCGGCCGACAAACACGGTGCCGTTCACGGGATCGCCGTTCTGATCCACGAACTCGCCCGAGCTCGTGAACGCGGTCGCCGTCGCCCCGCCGAACGACCGCGGGGTGGCGTTGCCGAAGGCATCGGGCGTGTCGGGGACACCTCCGAACAGACGGAACGCGAGGCTGTTCTCGAGCCAGGCCTGCCTGATCACGGTGATGCCGGGTCCAGGGACCTCGACGCGCGAGACGACGATCTGGTTTGGCGCGACGAACGCAACCCGGATGTTGCGGCGCTGCGAGATAGCCTCCTCTCGCGCGACCCGCAGGACCGCCATGATCTGGGAGGCGCCGCCATCGGCCCTGGCTGACGCCAGCGCGGTGGGCATCACGAGGGCCGTGATGGCCGACAGGACGCCGACGAGCCCCACCACCACCAGTACTTCCACCAGGGTGAAGCCCGCCGCCACGGAGACACGTCGCACCCTCATACACGTCACCCCCGACCTAGGGTACTCGGCAATTCGGGGTGCAAGGACTAGTCCAGGCGGGCGGAAACTGACAACCGTTTCAGGAGAAGCACTTGCAGCCGTCGCCGCCCGCGACGGCGGCGGCGACGATCACACAACCGGCATTTCAGCGACGGAATCGTAATCGGCCCGCCATGGCCCGTGGCTGACCGGGCCGCCTATTCCCTGGTCTTGGGCCGCATGTTGGCCGCCAGGACGCGCTTGCGCACCCGGATGGACCTCGGCGTCACCTCGACGAACTCATCGTCGTTGATGAACTCGATGGCCTGCTCGAGGCCGAGCACCCTCGGCGGCACGAGACGGATGGCTTCGTCGGCGGTGGACGCCCGCATGTTGGTCTGCTTCTTCTCCTTCGTCACGTTGACGTCGAGGTCGTTCGCGCGGGCGTTTTCGCCGACGATGAAGCCCTCGTACACCGGCGTGCCGGGCCCGATGAAGATCTCGCCCCGCTCCTGCAGGTTGTAGATCGCGTAGGCCGTGCTCACGCCCGCGCGGTCGGCGACCAGCGCCCCGGTGGCCCGCGCCGGAATCGGCCCGAACCACCGCTGCCACCCGTGGAAGAGGTGGTTCATGATGCCGGTGCCGCGGGTGTCGGTGAGGAACTGCGAGCGGAACCCGATCAGGCCGCGCGTGGGGATCGAGAACTCGAGGCGCACGCGCCCGCTGCCGTGGTTGACCATTTTCGTCATCGTGCCGCGGCGGCCGCCGACCTGGGCAATCACCACGCCCTGGTAGTCGTCCGGCACGTCGATCATGAGGGTCTCGACCGGCTCGACCACGTGCCCGTTCACCTCGCGGGTGACGATCTCGGGCCGCGACACCTGCAGCTCGAAGCCTTCGCGCCGCATCATCTCGATCAGGATCGACAGCTGCAGCTCGCCGCGGCCGATCACGCGGATCTGCTCGGGCGAGTCGGTGTCCTCGAGCCGGATGGACACGTTGCCGAGCAGCTCCTTGTCGAGGCGGTCGCGGAGCTGCCGCGACGTGACGTACTGGCCGTCGCGGCCGGCCATCGGCGAGGTGTTGATGCCGAAGATCATCGACACGGTCGGCTCGTCGATGGCGAGCGGCGGCAGCGGGTCCGGGTGCTCGGCGTCGGTGATGGTCTCGCCGATCGTGATGTCCGCGATGCCCGCGACGCAGACGATGTCGCCGGCCGCGGCGTCCTCCACCTCCACGCGCTTGAGCCCGTCGAACGCGAACAGCTTGGTCACGCGCGTCGGATGCAGGGTGCCGTCGACCTTGCTGACGGCGACCATGTCGCCGAGGCGGACGCGGCCGTTGAAGACGCGGCACACGGCGATGCGCCCGACGTAGTCGCTCGAGTCGAGGTTCGCCACGAACATCTGGAGCGGTGCCGCCGCGTCCCCGGCCGGCGGCGGCACGTGCGACACGATCGCGTCGAACAACGGGCGCAGGTCTCCGCCCGGGGACTCCAGGTCCCGTGTTGACGTGCCTGCCCGGGCGTTCGTGTACAGCACGGGAAAGTCGAGCTGCTCCTCGGTGGCGTCCAGATCGATGAACAGGTCGTAGACCTCGTTCAGCACGTCCTTGGGCCGGGCATCCTGGCGGTCGATCTTGTTGATGACGACAATCGGCGGGAGGCGGCGCTCGAGCGCCTTGCGCAGGACGTAGCGCGTCTGCGGCAGGGGCCCCTCGGAGGCGTCCACGAGCAGGAGCACCCCGTCCACCATCGACAGGGTGCGCTCGACCTCGCCGCCGAAATCCGCGTGCCCGGGCGTGTCGACGATGTTGACCAGGACGTCGCCGTAGTGGACGGCCGTGTTCTTGGCCATGATCGTGATGCCGCGCTCGCGCTCGAGGTCGATGCTGTCCATGGCCCGCTCGGCCACGCGCTCGTTGGCGCGGAACGTGCCGCTCTGGAACAGCAGCGCGTCCACCAGCGTCGTCTTGCCGTGATCGACGTGCGCGATGATCGCGATGTTGCGGCGGGCGGGGTTGGCCACGGTCGGCCGGGCCGTTCGGTGTTCAGGCATCCTTCCAGTATACCGGCTGCGGGCCGCCGCTTCCCCGCCTTCGTGTAGACTGGGCCGGATGAGCGACGCCACGCTCCCGCGCACCGTCCTGGTCACCGGAGCCTCCGCCGGCATCGGGAGAGCCTTCGCCGAGGTCTTCGCCGCCGAAGGCTTCGACCTCGTGCTCACGGCTCGACGGCAAGACCGGCTCGAGACGCTCGCCGGCGAGATCCGCCAGCAGTTCGGACGGCGCGTGACGACGATCGCCGACGACCTGGCGGATCCGGCCGCGCCCGGGCGCATCGTGGAGGCCATTTCGAAGGCCGGCATCACCGTCGACGCGCTGGTCAACAACGCCGGGTACGGCGTCCCGGGCAAGTTCACCGACACCACCTGGGAGCAGCAGCGCGACATGGTCCAGGTGATGGTCATGGCCCTGGCCGAGTTGACGCACCGGCTGCTGCCCGGGATGATCGCGCGCCGCTACGGGCGGATCATCAACGTGGCGTCGGTCGCGGGCCTCGTGCCGCAGTCCGCCGGCCACCCGCTCTACGGCGCGAGCAAGTCGCTCGTGATCCAGTTCTCGCAGTCGATCGCCCTCGAAGGGCTGCCTCACAACGTCTGCACGACGGCACTGTGCCCGGGGTTCACCTACAGCGAGTTCCACGACGTCAACGGCATGCGCGCGCAGGTCAGCCGGCTGCCGTCGTGGATGTGGATGGATGCCGGGACGGTGGCGCGGCAGGGCTTCGACGCGGTCATGGCCGGCCGCATCATCTGCGTGAACGGCCGGGTGAACCGCGCCATGGTGTTCTTCGCCCGCTACCTCCCGCGATGGCTCGTGATGGCCGTCGTCAAGCGGGCATCGCGAACGTACCGCAAAGCATGACGCACTGACCCCGTGGCCCTGATCTTCTCCGCCACGCTCCTGGCCGGCCTGCTGGCCATCCTGCTGTGGGAAAGGCGTGCGCGCGACCGGGCGCTCGCCGCCATCCCGATCCGCATCCACGTGAACGGCACGCGCGGGAAGTCCACCGTCACGCGCCTCATCGCCGCCGCCCTGCGGGACGCGGGCATCCGGACCGTCGCCAAGACCACCGGCACCGCGCCGCGGATCATCCTGCCGGACGGCAGCGAGCGGGCCGTGCGCCGCCGCGCGCCCGCCAGCATCCGCGAACAGCTCTGGCTGTTGCGCGAGGCGCGCCGCCTGCGGGCCGAGGCCGTGGTCGTCGAGTGCATGGCCGTGGACCCGGACCTCCAGGCCGTCTGCGAAGACGAGATGATCCGCTCGACTATCGGCGTCATCACGAATGCCCGTCCCGATCACACCGAGGTGATGGGCGCAACCGTTGACGACGTGGCGCGCGCGCTTGGCTCGACGGTGCCGCGCTCGGCGGTCCTCGTGCTCGGCCCGACATCAGGCGGCGAGATCCTCGCCCATGCCGCGCAGTCGCGCGGCAGCCGTGTCGTGCGCGCCGTGGCGGATGACGTCGATCGGGAGGCATGGGGCGGCCTCCCGTGGATGGCCGCGAATGCCGGCACTGCCCTGGCCGTGACGCGCGAATTGGGCATCGCCGACGACGTCGCCCGCCGCGCGATGCTGGCGGCGAGCCCCGATCCCGGCGCGCTCCGCACGGGCAGCCTCGAGGTGGCAGGCCGGCGCGTCGGGTATGTCGATGCCACCGCCGCCAACGATCCGCAGTCGCTGGGCCTGGTCCTCGGAGATCGCCGCGACGGAGCGATCTTCGTGTTTCACCACCGCGCGGACCGCCCCGCCCGGCTCGGCCAGTTCAGCGAGGCCGCGCCGTGGTCGAGAGGCGGCGACAGCCTCATCGTCACCGGCGACCGGCCCGACTGGGTCACGTGGCGCCGGCTGCGCCGCCGGCTGCCGGCCGGGCGCTCGTCGTTCACGCCGCGGCGCCGGGTGGCGGATGAGCTTCGCCGCCGCGTGAGCGCCCCGGACGCGCCTCCGGTCGTCGTGTTCTGCGGCAACACGAAAGGGATCCGCGTCGGCGCGATCGTCGCCAGGATGCAGCAGGCCTGACATGGTGGAACTTGCCCTGGGGCTCGGGATCGCGCTGAACCTGCTCTTCACGGAGGTACTGGGTCTCACCTCGGGCGGCCTCGTGGTCCCCGGGTATCTCGCGCTCCACCTGACCCAGCCGGCCCGGCTGCTGGCGACAATCGCCGTCGGCGGCCTGACGTTTGCGGCCGTGCGATACGGGTTCATGCGCCTCGTCGTCCTGTACGGGCGGCGCCGGTTCGGCGTCACCATCCTGACCGGCTTCATGCTGCACGCGCTCTACACGCTGGCCCTCTCATCGGCGCCGGCGCCCGCGGACCTGCGCGTCGTGGGCTATATCATCCCCGGCCTCATCGCGAACACCGCCCTGTCGCAGGGCTTCTGGGCCACCGTCGGCACGACGCTGACGATCGCGCTCATCGTGCGGCTGCTCCTCGCGGCGGCTGGCCCGTTTCTCACGTAGCGGGGCGAGATGTCTGTGCGGCGCGGACTCGTCGAGGTGCCATCGCGGATGCAGACCGCCGCGGGCGTCGTGTTGACGACGGGGCTGGCTTTTGCGGCGATCGGCGCAGCGGTGCTGCCCCGCTGGCTGGCTCCGCGCTCCGCGCCGACGCCGGTTGAACTCGAGCAGGCGGCCTCGTCGGCCGAGGCCGGCTGGCGCCGTGCTGTCGGCGCCATCGCGGTGGCGAAGGGCGTCACGCCCGACGAGGCGCTGATCGGCGGCGAGTGGACGCCGCTGGTCACGACGCTGGGCGAGGTTGAAGCCAAGCGCGTGAGCGTCTCCCCGGCCTGGCCGCGCGCGCTGGTCAGCGAGTTCCACCGCGCGGGCCTCCGTCCGGGCGATGTCGTCGCGGCGTCCTTTTCGGGGTCGTTCCCGGGCATCAACCTCGCGGTGATGAGCGCCTCCCAGGCGCTGGGCCTCAACCTCGCCGCCGTGTCGTCGGTGACGGCGTCATCGTTTGGCGCCGCCGATCCCGGCTTCACCTGGCCCGAGATGGAGGCGCGGCTGGTTGCCGCGGGCCTCCTGCGGCAGGCCACCGTGGCCGTTTCGGCGGGCGGCGACGGCGATCGCGCCCTCGACCTGGACGAAGACGGCCGAATGCTCGCCCGGGAGATCGCCGCGCGGTGCGCCCGGCAGTTGAAGGTGCCGCTCGTCGAACCCGAGGATTTCGAGGCCTCCGTCCGTGCGAGGCTCGACGCGTTCGACGCCGCGCGAGCCGGGCGGCCGCTCGCGGCGTTCGTCAACGTCGGAGGCACGCAGGCGGCCCTCGGCCGGTCTTCGGCGATTCTCAAGGTGCGGAACGGCTGGCTCGGGCGCGCGCCGTTCGATTCGTCGCCCGGGCGGGGCCTGATCGCGCGCATGGTGGAGCGGGGCGTGCCGGTGCTGCACGTCCTGAACGTCCGCGATCTCGCCGCGCGATGGGGGATCCTGTGACACGGCGCGGCGCGGGGTGGGCGTGCGCGTGCGCACTCACGCTCGAGGCACTGCTTCTCGGCGCGTCGGCGTGCGGGAGGGACGGCGCAACCGCGAGCCCGTCGGCCCCCAGCGGGCGGTCAGCCCCCCTGCCGCCCGCGGCTGTTGCTCAGGCCTATCTCGCCGGACAGACCTACTACGGCCGCAATGGATACGTGGAATTCCGCGCAGGAGACTCGCCGATCATCATCAGCGCGCCCCACGGGGGGTTTCTCGAGCCGGCGGAGATTCCCGACCGGACATCCGGGACAACGGTCACGGACACGGCGACCGAGGACCTGGCCCGGGCGGTGGCGGCCGCCCTGCAGTCCCGGACAGGGCGCGAACCGTCAGTGGTCGTGTGCCGGCTGAAGCGGACGAAGATCGACGTGAATCGCGACATCGGCGAAGGGGCGCAGGGCAACCCGTACGCCGAACAGGCCTGGACCGAGTTCCACGGCTTCGTGGACGCCGCGCGCGTGATCGCGGCTGGCCGCCACGGCGGGGCACTGGTGGTGGACCTCCACGGGCACGGCCACCCGAAAGCCCGGGTCGAAATCGGGTATCTGATTGGCGCCGCCGACCTGGCTCGTCCGGACGTGGACCTGGACGATCCGGTCTGGGCTCGGCGAAGCAGTATCCGGGCCCTCGCCGCCGAGAACGGCTTGCGGTTTTCGGCGCTGTTGCGCGGGCCAGTCAGCCTCGGCGGACTGCTCGAGCGGGCTGGCTTCCCCTCGATCCCGGCGCCGTCGGCGCCGAGCCCTGGCGCGGATCCTTACTTCGAAGGCGGGTACATCACGCGCCGGCACGGTTCCGTCGACGGCGGACCGGTCAGCGCTGTTCAGCTCGAGACGCCTTATCCCGGCATTCGCGACACGCCGGCGGCACGGGCGCGGTTCGCGGACGGGCTTGCCGAGGCCCTGGTGACGTACGTGTCGACCCACTCCCGCATCGCGATGTGAGGACGGTGGGGTGCCGTGATCCGGCCCGTGTCCGTCAGTGCCGCGCGCGAGGAGGACCCGCCGAGCTGCCGTTCACGCCCCCGCCCGGCGGCGTGGCTCCCTCTTCGAGGGTCAGCACCGCTTCCAGCCACCATCGCGGCCTATAGCGGATGAGGGTCGGCACGCCGGCGAGCGGGCCATCGACGGCGTACTGGAGCTGGAAGGTGTTCCGGGTACGGGCGCTGCGATTTAGCGTCTCGAATTCGGCGCGCACGAGGGCGCCGCGGGAGGGCGCGCCTGCCGGCTGGCGGACCGGTTCGACGGCGGCGAGCTTGAGGTCGTAGAGTCTGCGGCCGTACACGTAGGCGATCGTGCGGCCCTTCAACCGGCGCAGCGGCAGCTCGCCCTTGCCTCGCGCGGCGATCGTGTCGTTCACCAGCTCCGCAACCGCCGTCAGGAAGCCCGGGCGCACGCCGTCCGGCACCGCTGTTTCCCGCGGCGTGGCGTCCCTCAGCCGCCGTTCGATGCGACTGACAATCTCGTCCTTGTCGCGGACGCTGAAGTCGCGCTCGGTCTCGATGGTCTCCGTCGCCGACCGGCTCACGCCTGCCGCGATGCGGGCATCGAGGCCCTTGAAGCGCCCGACGGGCTGCGCCCCCGGGGCCCGGCTGGTGACGTCGCTGATCGTCGCTTCGTCGGAAGTGGTCATGACCCCGAGGACGCGTGTGCCAGACGGCCTGGAGTCCTCGAGGATGTAGCCCCACCGGTTGATGCCGCGCGGCGCCTTGGCCGCGTCGGTGCCGATGAGCAACTCGTACGCCGCGGCACTCTCCTCGCCGCGCCACACGATTTCGCCCATCCCCACATCGTCGCGGCCGATCCAGAAGAGCAGCGGGCGGACGCGGCCCGCCATCGTGTAGCGGTGGAGGCGCAGCACGGGCAAGTCGCCGCTCGAAGGGACGGGGTCCGGCGGCCGCGAGGGCGGAGGCGCTTCCGCTTGCCGGCCCGGCGCGGGCGTCGCGCCGAGGGCGGCGACGGCCAGGCCTGCCGCCGCGACACACGCCAGCGCCACGCGACGAGCCTTCATGTGTCTCCCGCCTCTCCGCGCCGCCGAAACACGGGCCGCCGCGCTCAGGCGGCCGACTCGACGGCCTCCGCGCCCGGAACCTCCAGGTCGGGCATGGGCGTCCCCGCGAACAGCCGCTGCAGCGGCGCCGCCAGCCACCGCGACCACCGCACCGAGCGCGCCATGCGGCCGCTGTCGGTGGTGATCCCCGTGTTGGCGTACATCTGCCGGTAGAGCTTCGATACGAGCACGAAGGCCAGCCTCGCCCTCACCGACTTCACGCACCGGGAGCGGCGCCACACCGAAGCGATGCTGTAGAACTCGTCCCAGGTGCGCTGTGTGTACATCCGAATCTCGTCGGCCGACAGCACCGGGTGCTGCGTGTAGATGTGCGGCCGCTCTGCCCGCGGGATGAGCCAGTGGCGGCTGTAGGGAATGCCGCCCACGTTCTTCCCTTCGCCATCGACGCCCTTCGCCCACCTGTCGAAGTCCACCGTGCCCGGAAACGGCGTGAGCATGACGAATTGCGCAAAGGTGATGTCGGCCTTGTTCGCCAGTGCCGCGGTGGCGCCAAACGTCGAGGGCTCATCGCTCGGAAGACCGAAGATGAACGACCCGAGCACGTGGACGTCGTGCGCGCGGAAGGTCCGGAGGCGCGCCACCAGGGCGTCCCCGGTCGCGTTGAACCCCTTGTAGACCTCCTTCAGCCCGGCCGGCGTGATCGACTCGACGCCGACGAGGGCGCCCCTGATGCGGGCCTCGCGCATGGCATCGAGGAATTCGTGATCCTCGGACGCCTCCATCGTGATCTGCGTGAAGAACACCATGTCGGAGGGCAGCCCGCTCAGCCGCCGCATCAGGTCGAGGCGGTCGTTGCGCATGGCTTCCAGTTCGAGGACCCTCGTGCGGTCCTGCCGCCGTCCCGCCTGGGCGATGTCGGCATGCGTGACCGGGTAGAAGTTGTCGTCGGCCAGCGCGATGAACCTGAACCCGAGGCGGCGCAACTCCACCACCTCTTCGACCACCGCCTCATTGCCGCGCACCCGCGGGGCCTGGCCGTCGGTCCGCCACACCGAGCAGAACGAGCAGTGCTTCGGGCAGCCCCGCACGGTCTGCACCGACGCCCACATGTACTTGCCGCGCTGAATCAGGTCCCATCGCGCCTTGACCATCTGGGCGCCGGGCACGCGGCCCGCGGCGTAGATTCGTTCCGGGGCCTGTTTCGCGCAATCGGCGAGGACAAGCGGCCAGATGACGTCGCCGTCGCCGGTCACCACCGCGTGCGCGTCGCCGACCGCGTGAGGCTCCTCCGGGAAGAGCGTCGCGTGGATGCCGCCGTAAACGACCACGGCTCCGCGGGCGCGCGCCGCCTTGCCGACTTCGTACCCGCGAAGGGCGTTTCCCGTGTGGATGCTGATCCCCACGACGTCGCCGGCCTGCACCGTGGCGGGATCGAACCGTTCGAGCGACTCATCGACGAGAACGGGATCGCCGTAGGTGCGCGGCGTGGCGCCCGCGAGCACGAACAGCCAGCGCGGCGTGATGACGGCAACACCGAACGACGCGTGGCTTGGATTGACCAGGTGAACTCGCATCCGACACTCCTCGGGATTGGCGGCAGTCGTCTACCGATTGAACAGTTGAGGCACGTGTGATCCGAACCGCGTGAACAGCGACGCGGTCGCGCGGCCGGCGGTCGCCGCGGCGCCGCCCGTCGCCTGACCAATCGCCGCAGGCCCGCTCCACCAGCGCGTGGAGGCGGCCGGCGGCCGGAACGTTTCCGGGACGGTGGCGGCAGCCATCACGCCGTGAGCACCAGCCCCGGGCAGGGGGCTCGCGGCGAGCGTCCGCGTGTCGACGTCGTCGGCCTGTCTCACCGCCACCTCCGGCTCCGCCGTCGGCGGGACCGTGACGCCGCCTGTCACCGCAGGCACTGACGGCACGCCCGGAGCCTCCGATGAGCGCCGCGGGGAAGGAGCGCTGCGTTCGGGGACCGGCCGCCGTACGGCTTCCAGTCGTGGGGCCGCTGGTTCAACGGGGCCAGGTGCGGCTGTCTCAGCGGGGCCGGACGGCGCATGCGCGGGCACGGCCGAATCCGGCGGGCGTGCGACGTCGAACACCGGGGGCAACTGCAGCAGCCCGGCGGCTGCGACGCACACGGCAACGGGGGCAAGCCAGGCCGCGATGGCGAGCGCGCGTGCCGAACGCGGACGCGTCAGATGCGAGCACGCCGACGACGCGCCGGCGAAGCGTGCCGGGCCGCCCGTTGACGCCAGCCGCGAGCCACAGCCGCCGCGCCGGCGTCCGCAGACCCGCGACCTCGGTCAGACACTTCGCGTAGGCCACGGGCGCGGCGGTTTGCCGCACGACCCACTCATCACACGCCATCTCGCGCGACAGCGACAGCTGGCGGCACACCCAGTGCACCACCGGGTTCACCCAGGCCAGAGCGAGGACCACTCGCTCGGCGAGGGCCCACCAGTCGTCGCGGCGGCGGACATGGGCAAGCTCGTGCAGCACGACCAATCGAGATTGCTCGATCGACAGGGAAGACATCTGCGAGCGCGGCAAGGCAATGACGGGCCCGGGGAATCCCAGGACTGCCGGGGAATCGAGTTCGTCGCACCAGGCCAGACGTGGCGCCCGGCTCGACGCCCAGACGGGAAGCCCCGCGCCCAGCCGCGCCCGTTCCTCCGCTGCGAGCGGCACGGCCCGCCGTTTCAGGCGCACGACCCGCCACACGTCGCGCGCGGCCAGCGCCAGCCCGATGGCCGCGCCGACAGCCCAGATCCAGCCGAGCCATCCGGACATCCGGGTGACGGCGCCGGCAGCACGACGAGGGGAAGCGAGACCGCCGCCTGAGCGCCGGCCGCACCCGGCGCGGAGCGGAGCGAGGGCGCTGCCGCTGCGGAAAGCACGAGCGGCCAGGCGAGAAGAGCGGCGCAGAGAAAGAGCGCTGCGGTCCAGGCGACGTACCGCGCGGCCGCGCTCCGGCGGCAGCCCGGCAGCCGCACGAACGCCGCCGTCAGCGCTGCGAGCGCCGCGCTCTGGCCCAGCCACGTCAACGCCCAGACGACAGTCATCTCCACTCGTGGCGCTGTATCAGCTCGCGCAACTGCCGCACTTCGGCGTCGGGCACATCCTCGTGCTCCAGGAGGCTGAGCACCAGGCTGCCCGGCGAATTGTCGAAAAAGCGATCGAGCATGTGGCGGATAGCGTTCTTCTGCGCGCGCGACTCGTCGACAAGGGCGTCAAAGACGAACGCCCGCCCGTCCTTGCGATGGGACACGAAGCCCTTCCGCTCCAGGATCCGCATCATGGTCTGCACGGTGTTGTAGGCCGGAGGATTGGCGCCGGCGACAGCGTCGACAATCGCGGAGACGGTGGAGGGCCCCAGCCGCCACAGTACGCGCATCAGCCTCAGTTCACCGTCCGTCAGCGTCGCCGATGGTCTTCGCGCCACGTGGGCTGCTCCCGCAGCTGCAGGTTGTCCGAAGAAATTAGGACTACAAGAAAATTACGCCGGTCGGCGCGGTTTGTCAACTAATTCTCTCGGAGATGGCTATGGTATGCTCCCGGTCTCAGTAGACCTCAAGGGGGGACCCGATGCTCGCACCCGTCGTGCCGCTCCTGCTGATATTGGGCGGCCAGGCATCTCCGCCGCCGCAATCCGTGCCGGCGGCAGTGACTCAGCGGCCGCAAACGCCGCCGAAGCTCTACAACGAAACCGCGGACGCCCGCGCGCAGATCGACGCCGCGCTCAAAGCGGCCGCCGAAGACGACATCCGCGTGCTCGTCAACTGGGGCGCCAACGACGACGAGGCCTGCGCGAAGTTCCAGCAGGACCTGAGCGGCCGCGGATCGACGAATCCGGTGTACGAGGTCATCCGGACCAAGCTCTCAAACGAGTACCGGCTGGTCAGGGTGGACGTCGGGCGCCTCGACAAGAACCAGGATCTCGCGGCCACGTACGGCATCGCCCTGTCCGCCGGCGCCCTGCCCCACCTCACGGTGCTGGACAAGAGCGGCAACGTCGTCACCCAGCAGCCGGCTCGCGACCTTGCCGCCGCGCCGGGCGGAGCGACCGTCTACGAACCGGAGAAGATCGCGGCATTCCTCACGAAGTTCCAGGTCGCGCCGGTCCCGGCCGACCCGCTGCTCGCGGCCGCGCTCGCCGAGGCGAAGCGCGACGGCAAGTACGTCTTTCTCTGGTTCTCGGCCCCGTGGTGAACGTGGTGCCACAGGCTGGGCGCCTGGATGGCGTCCCCGAGCGTCGCACCGCTTCTCGCGAAGGAATTCGTGGGCGTGAAGATCGAAGCCGACCGGATGATCGGCGGCAAGGCGATATTGGAGCGTTACCAGGCGAACGAGGGCGGCATCCCCTGGTTCGTGTTCCTCGATGGTGACGGCACGGCGGGCGCGATGAGCGACGGCCCGAAGGGCAACGTCGGCTTCCCGGCGGCTCCGCACGAGATCGCCCACTTCCGCACGATGCTGGAACGCTCGAAACGGAAACTGACCGACGCCGACATCAGCGCGCTCATCACGTCGCTCGAGGAAGCGAACAGGAAATAGGGGCGGCGCCGTGCCTGAAGCAGGAGACGAGGTGGTCGTTCACCATCCCCGTCGCCTGCATGAAGGCATAGCAGATCGTCGGCCCCGCGAATCGGAACCCGCGCACCGACAGATCGCGGCTCATCGCGCCGGACTCGGGCGTCCGGGGCGGTACCTCCGCCATCGCCGTCCAGGCGTTGACGATGGGCCGGCCGCCGACGAACCGCCAGAGGTAGGCATCAAGGCTGCCGAACGCGTCCACCACCTCGAGGGTTCGCCTCGCGTTGTTCACGGCCGCTTCGATCTTCTGCCGATTGCGGACGATGCCCGGATCGGCGAGCAGGCGTTCCACGCGCGACGGCGTGAAGCGGGCGACGCGCCGCGCGTCGAACCCGTCGAAGACCTCACGGTAGCGCTGGCGCTTCCGCAGGATCGTGATCCAGCTGAGGCCCGCCTGTGCGCCTTCGAGCACCAGCATTTCGAACAGCCGCCGGTCGTCGTGGACGGGCGTGCCCCATTCGTGATCGTGGTACTCGAGATAGAGGAGGTCTGATCCCGGCCACGGGCAGCGAATTCGTGCAGTCATACCTCGAGGTCTCCACCGTCAGGAGACCCGCTCGCGGATGTCCCACCCGCGGGCGCGCCCTTCCGCCACCACGAGATCGCCGGACACGCGCTCGACCGGGACCACGCCCGGCGCCAGCTGCCCCCGAACGGCGAGGCCGAGGCAGATGGCCGCATGCCAGCCCGTCAGGCGCTGCATGGCCGTGAAGCCGGTGGCCTCGTCGTAGCGGTCCACGAGCTCGACGAGGGCTTCGGCGGCCTGCCCTCCCCGCTCGCCGGCGGCCTCAACGCGCATCACGCACACGTCGCGGACCGGTTCCGGGCCTGCGCCGATGTGCGGCTCGAGCAGCGCGTGGAACACGTCGCGGGGAACGACGGACGAGCCTCCCACCGTCATCGGCGCCTGGCCAAGCAGGCCGAGGTCCCGGTACGCGGCGAAGCGGGCGCAGTGCCCCGGGTATCTCAGCGTCTTGTTCTCGAGGCGCTCGAGCGTCCCCTTCCAGGTCCACGGCGCCGTCGACAGGCCGCCCGACGTGACGAAGCCCTCGAGCGTGCCGATCGGCTCCTCGAACGTCAGCGTCTCGAGGCCGTCGAACGCCGGCACCTCGACGATGTCGCCTCCCCGGAGGAAGAACGCGAAGCCGTCGTACTCGTTGGTGAGCCCGCTCATCGAGAAGGTCGAGACGTAGTTCCACGGCTCGCGCGGCTGCTGCGGAAGCCCGCCGTCCCAGATGAGCACCTCTCGCGGCCGATCGAGCTTGCTCATCGCGTACGCGGCGAGCGACACGTTGAGCCCCGGCCCCATGCCGGTGTCCGGAACGACCGTGACGCCGGCCCGGCGGGCCTCGGCGTCGAGCCCGTGCTGCTCGCGGACAATGCCGGTGTGGCCGCCGAGGTCCACCATGTGGGCGCCGATCGCGGCGGCCACGCGCGTGAGACCCAGATTGACCTTGTAGTGCGCGGCGCTGAGGATGCCCTGCGTCCCGGCGAGCTGCGCTGCCATGGCGCGGCGCATCCGATGCGTCGCCGCGCTGGCTGGCGGCAACCTGCCGGCCGGCGAGGGCGTTCACCCTGACGGCCGCCTCTCGCGCAGCCGCCTCGTCGAGATCGACGAACAGAATTCGTGAGGCGTCCCCGCGGACGGCGAGATCAAAGGCGGCGGCCACACCCTGGCGGCCCGCGCCGACAACGGCATACGTGAACGGCATGAGACTCTCTCCTTCCTCATTGCGCCGCCTTGCGGCGCACAGCGGCTGAACGGCAGGAAACCGGCTGGAGCGGAGAGGTCAGAGACCGGCGGTGAGGGCGCAGAGCCGCCCGGGCGTCCACGTGAACCGGCGCAAGGCATCACGCATGCGGCGGCTCCGGGAGCGGGTACGCGGGCGCGTCGGCAATCGTGATCTGCGTCAGCGCCTCGGCCGCCCGGTCCTTGGCGAGACGCGAACCCGTCAGGCACCCGTCCATCTTCGCGCGCATGCGCATGAACGGCTCGAGCCCGTCGGTGTTGGCGCACGGCCCGGCTTTGGCCTGGTGCGACCCGTCAATCTCGACGACGTCGCTGTAGAAGCGCGCCGTCGCCGCGATGCCGGGGATGACGTCCTCGAGCGCCTCGAGTTCGTCGGCGACATAGCAGGACGCCCGGTCCGGCCCGTCCCACGCCGGGTGGCGGCGGTAACCGAACAGCAGTTCCGTGCAGACGCGCCCGACTTCCCCTGCGGTCCGGGCCGCCTGCACGTGGCACAGGTCCATGAGAAACGGCACGCAGGTCCGCCAGTTGCCCGGCGACGGCGGGGAGCGTCGGACCGCTGCGTTCGAGCTCGACCACGTCGAGAATCTGCTGGCGGGCGGCGAGCAGCCACGCGAGCGTGTCGGCGAGCGGGAAGGTCACGCCCTGGCGCGAGCTCTGATAGAGCTTCGCGCCGGTCGGGTCGGTGGCGCTCTGGAGGTGCTGCAGCGTCCACAGCCACATCTGCATGGCCGTCGCCAGCGTGCAGGCCCCTGTGCCGGGCCGCTCCGACGAGAGGCGCCGCATCTCATCGAGCCACGACCGGTACTGAGCGAGGAACACCGGGCTCGTCATCGAACTCGAAAGCTGGCGGCGCTGCACGGCCTCGGGCCCCTCGTAGGTCGCCTCGAGCTGCGCGTCCATCCACTTGTAGCCGAGGAACCCCGGGCAGTCCTCGGTGAGGCCGTGGCCGCCCATCAGGCTGACGGCTTCCCGCATCACGGCCGCGCCGTGCCCGGTGTTCCAGAGCTTCACCGCCGGCCCCAGCACGGACGCCACGGCGTCGAGCAGCACGAAGCGCACCAGCGGGTCCTGCGCCAGCGCCGCGACGCGGCCCTCGCGCCGCGCGCCCGCCGGCTTGGCGAGTTCGGCAAGATACTCCAGCGCGTCGTGCTCAGCCGGCTCGAGGGCCCGCCACCGGGCCCGGCCCGGCGGCACGCCCTGCTCGGCGAAGAACGCATCCACCTTCCGTTCCAGCGGGTCGAGTTCGTCGAAGACGCGTGCGGCCGCAAACCCGAGCGACGCCGCCGCCTCCCCGGTGGCCCAGACATCCACCAGGCGGTGGAGCGCATCCTCTTCCTGCTGCAGCCCGAATTCGAAGCGCCGCGACCCGGGCTGGGCGGCGTCGCTGCCGCGGAACCGGCTCCGGTGGTAGCGGATGACGGGCTCGACGGCGGAGAGCATCTTCGCCGCCGTCATCAGGCCCACGGTGACCCGCGTCCGCCGGAAGACCGCGTCGACAATGTCGCCGTGGGTCCAGGCGGGCACAATCGCGCCGTCCTTGACGCTGTAGCCGCCGATGATGCGGCTCGCCGGCACGCGCAGGCTGAACACCGGGTCGCGCGCGGACGCCAGCTGGTGGACCAGCTTGCGGGCCCGCACCCCCGGGTCGAAGGTGCCTTCGTCGGTCTTCTCGAGCAGCACGAACGCGGTGCCCTTGATGCGATCGTCGGCGGACGCCACGGCCGCCGCCACGAAGTCCGCGTGGCCCATGCCCGTGATGAACCGGCCTCGCTTCTCGATCTGCAGGACCGGTTCCTTCCCGGCCTTCCATTCGGCGATGCGCATCTTGCCGTCCAGGACGCCGATGTCGACGCCGACATGCGGCAGCGGCTCGGTGAGCACGAACGCGCCGTGCCACGGCTCGCGCCCGTCCCCTTCCCGGCCCGGTGCCACCAGCCGCATGTAGCGCGCGCGCTGATCCTCGGTGCCGCGCTCGTGGATGGGCGCCAGGGCGAGCACGTTGCCGAGCATGGTGGTGGCCGCGCCCGCGTCGACCCATGCCAGTTCGAATGCGGCGAGGGCGATGCCGAGGTTCTTCGGGCCGTCGATCCGCCCGCCGTGTTCCGCGTCGGCCCCGAGGACCGACAGGCCGGCGGCATCGAACGCCTTGACGAGGCCCGCTTTGTCAGGCGTCCACGCGTCCGAGTGCCTCGCGCCGCGGGCCACCAGCTTCGCCACAGGGCCGCGCGCGACGCCGCGCGCGGCCTGCGTGATGCGGCGCAGGTCCTCGCGATCCGCGAACCGCCACTGGACCGCGCGGATATCGTCGTCGGGCAGGCGTCGAAGCATCGGCAGCGTCCTTCCGTCCCGTCGGTTCCGGGGTTCAGGCCGAGAACTGAAGTACTTCCGGTGGCAGGGGCGACGCAATGACCCGGTACCGGCGGGGCGGGCGCGACAGACGGAGGACTCGCGACGCGGCCGGCCGGCGGTCGCGCAGATTCCGGTTGCCGGGAGCGGCGGTCGGAGGTATTTTGACCTCACTGGAGGAGTGCACGATGGCTGACGACCTGACCCGACGTGAGTTCGTGAAACTGGGCGTGACCGGCGCGGCAGCTCTGGCCGTGGGCCCGGGGCTCGCAACGGCGGCGCCGCCCATGCCCGAGCGCCCCCTCGGACGCACCGGGCACATGGTGAGGCTCTTCAGCCTGGGCGGCCAGGCCTCGATCGAGCAGCCCGACAAGCACGACGTCTCGATCGCGATCATCAACCGCGCGATCGACCTCGGAGTGAACTATGTCGACACGGCGGCCGCGTATGGACGGCCCCGTACGCCGGACACGCCGCGGTGGGAGTTGAACGGCATCAGCCAGATCTACATCGGCGAAGTGATGGCCACCCGGCGCAAGGAAGTCTTCCTCGCCAGCAAGACCGACGATCGGACCCGCGACGGCTCCTTGAAGCTGCTCGAGCAAAGCCTGAAGCTGCTCAAGACGGATCATCTCGACCTCTGGCAGCTGCACAACATCATGCGCGACGAGCAAGTGGAGCAGATCTTCGCCAAGGACGGCGCCCTCGAGGCTCTGCTCAAGGCGCGCGACCAGAAGATGGTCCGCTTTCTCGGCATCACCGGCCACTACGACCCGGCCGTACTCTACAGGGCCCTCGAACGCTTCGATTTCGACACGATCCTGATGGCCCTCAACCCGGCCGACAAGCACCTGCTGCCGTTCCAGACGGATCTGCTCGCCCTCGCCAACAGGAAGAAGATGGGCGTCGTCGGCATGAAGATCCCGGCGCGCGACCGCCTGTTCCGCCCGGACGGCATCTCGACGATGAATCAGGCGATGGGCTACACGCTGACGCTGCCAATCAGCACCGTGATCATCGGCTGCAAGACCGTCGAGCAACTCGAGGAGAACATCAGCATCGCCAGGAGCTTCACGCCGCTACCGGCCGCGGAGATGGCCCGCCTCGAAGGGTTGACCGCCGGTTACGTGGCCGATGCGTCGTGGTTCAAGAAGCAGCCGGCTACCGGCGGACCGGTGGAGAACGACCAGAATACGGACTGACGCTCGCCGGGATTCGGGGCTCGGGATTCGGGACTCGGGATTCGGGGCTCGGGATTCGGGATTCGGGACTCGGGATTCGGGGACGCTGCTGTCGCGGCGTGGCGTGTGGCGAACCATGCGAGCAAGCCGAGCAGGGTCGCACGACAAACGCGCCGCAGGGGCCGAAGACCACGTGGGGTGTCCGGGGCCCCGCGTGCCGCCGACGGCACCCCGGAGGCGTGTTTGTCCGGCGCGCCGAGCGGTTCGCGACACGCCACGCCGCGGCAGCCGATCGGCTCGGTACCCGGAGGATGCCTAGCGGCAGTCGTACGAGCCGGCTTCCTCTGCGGCTCTACGTAACTGCAGGATGTTCTCCGGCGGCGTGTGCGGCGCCACGGAGCAGGCGCTGCTGAGGATGTAACCGCCGCATGACTTCGCGGCGGCGATCCGTTCGAGGGCCGCCGCGAAGCACGACTCGGCGCTGCCGTTCAGCAGCGTCGCCACCGGGTCGAGATTCCCCTTGATGAAGAGCCGCTGACCGAGGCGCGTTTTCGCGGCGGCCAGGTCCACGGTCCCGAGCGGCGGCGGGTCGAGCGTGTCGATGCCGTCGGTGCCGGTCTCCTCCATCAGGTCCAGCCGATCGCCAATCGCGCCGCAGGTGTGCGTGTAGACCGGCAGCTCCGGGTACGCCTGCTTGACGCCCTCCACGACCGCCCGTTCGAACGGGAGCACGAACGTCCGGTACTGCCGCTTCGAGATGAAGCCGGCCCCGGCGAAGGCCGACGAGATCAGCAGGGCGTCGATGCCGGCGGCGGCCTGGCCCCGCCCCAGGGCCGACGCTCCGTCGGCGAGGCGCGCGAGACAGGCCGTCACCTTCGCCGGGTCCTCGACCAGGGCCATCAGCGCGTCGGCGTGATCGAGCAGTTCAAGCCACTGCGAGAACGGAGAGAACACCTCGCCGTGCAGCGAGATGTCCGGCGCCCGCTGGCGCACGTATTGAATCGTGTCGAACTGCCACGCCGGGAACCCGCCGGCCTCCACGACGGTAACGCCGAACTGGCCGTGCGGCTCGACGTAGAAGAGCCGCTCCAGGTCGATGCCCGCAACGGCCGGCCTCGCCTGTCTCGCGCCGACGGCGGTACGGACGTGCGGGTTGTCATCGGGCGGCGCCGTGGTCACGGCGCCGTCCGCCCAGCGGATCACGGTGTCCGGCCCCTGCTGCTCGACGGCTGTAAGGTGATCGCGCCAGGCGGGATCGCGCCCCGGCAGGTTCACCAGGATGCCGTCGAAGCCGTAGCGCTGCCGGAGCGCGAGCAGGGCATCGCCGAACGCCGCCGTGTCGTGCCAGATCTCGACCGCGCCGCCGCCCGCGTGCAGGAAGTAGTGGCCGAGCGAGAGCTGGCACATCACCGGAACCCGATCCGGCAGCTGCCCGGCGCGCGGGCGCATGGCCCGGTTCATCCGCTCCCGCGATGTCATGCCGCTCAAGGGTAGCAGACCCCGGTGGTATGCTGTCAGCCGTCATGAACGCCATCGTTCTCCGCGAACTGGGAGGGCCCGAGCGGCTCGTCCTCGAGCAGGTTGCCGACCCTGAGCCGGGCCCCGGCGAGGCCGTCGTGGCGCTCAGGGCAGCCGCCCTGAACCACCGCGATGCCTGGATCCGCAAGGGCCTGTATGCGGGCATCACGCTGCCGATCATCCTCGGCTCGGATGGCGCAGGCGAAGTGGCGGCGGTCGGGCCAGGCGTCGACCCTTCGTGGCTCGGCCGCGACGTGGTCATCAACCCCAGTCTCGGCTGGGGTCCCGATGACCGGGTCCAGGGTCCGTCGGTACCGGATCCTCGGGCTGCCTGACAATGGCACGTACGCGGAGCGTGTGAAGACGCCCGCCGAAAACCTGTTCGTGAAGCCGGCCGCCTTGTCATGGGAAGCGGCGGCGGCCATTCCGCTCGGCGGCCTCACGGCGTACCGCGCGCTGGTGACCCGGGCGCGGATCCAGCCGGGCGAGACGGTGCTCATCACCGGCATCGGCGGCGGGGTCGCCACGCTCGCGCTCCTCATCGCACGCCGCTTCGGGGCGCGGGTGATCGTCACCTCGAGCAGCGACACCAAGCTCGCCCGCGCCGGCCAGCTCGGCGCGGACGGCGGCGTGAACTACACCAGCGACACGTGGGGCAAACAGGTGCAGGCGCTGTGCGATGGCGGCCCTGATGTCATCGTCGACAGCGCTGGGCGCGACGTGTTCCCGGCCCTGCTCGACATCGTCAAGCCTGGCGGGCGCATCGTCACCTTCGGCGCGACGACCGGGTCGCCGTCAACCATCGAAGTCCGGCGGATTTTCTGGAAGCAGGTCAGCATCCTGGGCAGCACCATGGGCACGCCCGCGGAATTCGCCGCGATGCTGGCCCTCTTCGACGGCCCGCTCGTGCCCGTCGTGGACCGGGTGTTCCCGCTCATCGCTGCGCCGGACGCGCACCGGCGAATGGACCAGGCGGATCAGTTCGGGAAGATCGTCCTCGAGATCGCGTAGCTGCGGGCGGCGTGACAAAGCGCAGCACGATCAATCCGGCCGCCAGGACGACGACGGCGGCCATTGTCGGCTTCCAGCCCAGGTAGGCCTGCGTGCCCGCGCCGAAGGCTGCGGCCAGGGTCTTGTCGTAGACCAGCGTGGCCGCGATGCCGTTGTTCAACGCGTGCGCGACGATGCCGGTCCAGATCGAGCCCGTCTTCCATACCAGCCACGACAGCAGCAAGCCGATGAAGAAGGTCGGGAGCAGACGGTAGATGGAGCTGTGCGCCAGGCCGAACAGGAGGGCGCACGCGATGAGCGCGGGCCACGGGCCAAGGCGGCGCAACCCCGACAGCACGAGTCCTCTGAAGAAGAACTCCTCGCAGAGGGCGGGCGTGACGGCAATGACCAGCCACACCAGCCAGAGCGGCGCGGGCGCTCCGTCGAGCAGGAGCAGTTGCTCGAGGGCGCGCACCAGCGACTCCGGCGGGGGCAGCAGCCGGATGAGCAGGCCCGCGGCGACGGCCCACGCGGACGATCCGATGAGCACCGCCGCGACAAGGCCCAGCAGCGGCGGCCGCCGGATGGCGAGCGTCCTGCGGAAGGCGAAGCCGAACCCGGCGACCAGCAGCAGCGTGGGCGCGAGGAAGAACCCGACCTCGGTGACGAGCAGCGTCGCCATGGTGCCGGCCGACTCGAGGAGCAGGCTTCCGTAGAAGGTCAGCACCAGCACCAGCGCGAAGGCCGTAAGGACGAAGGCCGGCGTCGGCTCGCCGCCTTTCTGCCGTTCGAAGCCCAGCAGGCTCCGCAGCGATTCACGCCCGCCGAGCAGCACCTGTTCCCGGGCGAAGACGCGCGCGGCCAGCAGCACGGCCATCGCCGCGTACGCCGTCGATGACAGCAGCGCGAGGAAGATCAGGTCGGGCGCGGCTTCCGCGATGAGCAACGCTTTGATGAGCAGCGCGATGTTCACCACGGGCACGAACGCGGTCCACGCGTTGAGCTCGATGCCCCGCAGCATCGTGACGCCGGCCGGCATCGCGAGCAGCATGTACACCGGCGTGAGGAAGTTCTGCCCGTCCTTGAAGTCCTTGGCGAAGGCGGCGACGGCGAGGAACACCGCCGTGATGAACAGCGTCACCGGGAGCAGCATCGCGAAGGCCAGCAGCAGCGTCGACGGCGACACGCTGATCGCGTCGCCCGGCAGGATCCGCATGACGGTGGCGCCGAGCGAGACGACGTTGGCGAGGGCCGCGATCAGGCTCGTGACCCAGACGGCGAGGTACTTGCCGGTGACGATCTCGACCGGGCTGACGGGCGCGCAGAGCAGCGTCTGCATCGTGCCCCGCTCCTTCTCGCCGGCGGTGAGGTCGATCGCCGGGTAGAATCCCGCCGAGCAGCGACATCGTCACGAGGAGGAACGGCAGGAAGAGGCCGAGTATCTGGCCCGACCGCCGCGCCTCGGGCGCCACGTTGGTCGCCCGGATGTCGAGGCCGAGCGCGAAGCCTCCGACGAGGCCGTACGCGCGCTCTCGCTCCGCCACGAGCCTCTCGCGGTACGCATCGAGGCTCTTCTCGAGCCTCGACCGGGCTTCGAGCGAATCCTCCCGGACCGAGTCGAAGTAGATCGAGACGGTGCCCGCCCCCATTCCGGCGAGCGCGGGCCCGACGTCGGGCCAGAGCACGAGCACCGCATCGATGCGCCGTTCGGTGACTGCAGCTCGGGCAGACGCGAGGACGGGATTGTCGGGCTCCCGCACACCCGGCCCGGCCCGTTCGGCGGCCTGCGGGCCCGGGCCGGCCGCGGCGCCGGCGGAACCGGGGCCGGCTGGGGGTCTGGTCAGGGTGCCCTGCTCGAGGCCGACTCTCACCGCGTCGGGGGGCGTCACGGCATCATCGATGGCCACTTTGCCGTCGCCCGTCATCGCCTCGCGCAGCCCCGCCGGCACCGCGCCCCACACACTGATGCGCGAAGTGCGCCCCGCGGTGGCCTCGCGCTGCGACACCTGCAGCTTGCTGAACCCGATCATGAGCAGCGGGTAGAGCAGCACCGGCAGCGCGATCATCATCACGAGCGTCCGCCGGTCTCGGAGCGTCTCGGTCAGTTCCTTGCGGACGATCTCCAGAACGAGACGCCACCTCATCGGCTCACCGCCAGGCCCGTTCGCGCCTCGATGGCCGCGAGGATCGGCTCGAAGTTGTCCTTGTCGAGGCGCAGCAGGAGCGGCTCGCCGGCCGTATCGATCTCGAGCAGGTGCTGGGCGCTCCTGATGAAGCCCAGGCGCCGCTTCTCCGCCTTCGAGTACGAGCGCGGCCGTGATCTCCGCGTAACGCACGGTGCGCAGCGCCGCGCCTCCGCTGGCCGGCGTCACGCTCAGCCGGTCGTCGCTGAACAGCAGCACGGCGTCCGTCGATTTCTCCGACGAGCCTGCCTGCGTGAGGAGTTTCACCTTCCGATACGACACGTCGGGGGCTTTCTCAGCCTTCGCGGCGGCTGGCGCCACGGGGGGCGGCGGGGCCGGAGCGACCGGCGGCGGCGTGACGACAGGCGTCTGGGCGGGCGATGACGCGGACGAGGGCGCGGGCGCTGCGGGTTTGGCGCCAGCGGCAGGTTTCACCTGGGCCTTCCGGGCCGGCGTCTGCGTCGTGCCCGCGGGCGGGGCAACGACGGTTTCCAACGCCGCCGAGGCCGGCGACGGAGCCGGAGCCGCGGGAACAGTGACCTGGGCTTGAGCCGCCTCGGGAGGAGTCGCCGGGGGCGCGTCGGCCCGGGGCGCCGGAGCGGCCGCGGCCTGTCCGGCCGCCGGCGTCATCTCAACCGGCGCCGGCGGCGCCGGCCCGCGCATCCAGAGATACGCGCCCCCGGCGGCGAGACCGAGCGACCGCGAGCACCGCTGCGACGAGCAGGATTGGCCCGCGCGCCGGTGTCCTGGAGCGAGCGGCGGGCGGCATCGCGGGACGCCGGGTCGCCACCGCCGCGGCAGCCGCGCCGCCGATCTCGGGAACCCGACATGAAGGTCTCCGCGGTATCGGCCCCGGCCGCCCTGGCGGGCGCCGCGGCAGATGGCGGCGCCGAGGCAGCTGGCGGAGCGGCGTGCCGCCCGTACAGCTCGGCGGAGGCGGTGGCGGGATCGGCGGCGCCGCGGAAAGGTGTCCATGTAGGCGCCGTCCCGCTGCCGGACGATCGCCGCCTCTCGGGAGGTCGACAGCCCGAGCGCCGCCTCGAGCACGGCCCGGAACTCCGTGGCGTTCTGGTACCGGGAAGCCGGGTTCTTCGCCAGCGCGCGCAGGACCGCCTGGTCGAGCCATTCCGGCAGCCCGGGCACAATCGCGCGCGGCGGCACGGGCGGCTCGGCGAGGTGGGCCTGGCGGAGCGCGAACTCGGTCTTGTGGTCGAACGGCCGCTTGCCGGTGAGCAACTCGTACAGCAGCACGCCGACCGAGTAGATGTCGGCCCGCGCATCGCCGGGCTGGTTCTGGATCTGCTCCGGAGCGAGGTAGGCGAGCACCGTGAGCAGCCGGTCCTCGCGCGTCTTGCGGTTGGCGCCGAAGGCGTGCCCAATCCCGAAATCCAGCACCTTGACCGTGCCCTGCCTCGTCACCATCACGTTGCCCGGCCGGAGCGCGTGGTGGAGGACGGCCGCGCTGTGCGCGAACTCGAGGGCGCGCAGCACCTGCACGGCGCAGCTGACCGCGACGTTGGTCTCGAGGCGGCCCGCCGGCTGGCGCACCTTGTCGAGCGGCGCGCCCGGCACGAACTCGAGGAAGAGCGCGAGGTCGGCGCCCAGGCTCACCAGCTCGAAGAAGGCCGCGATGTTCGGGTGCTGCAGCTTCTTGAGCGCCGGCGCCATGGCGCGAAGCCGATCGGCGAGCATCGCGTCGTCCGACACTTCCCGCGCGAACACGCGGAGGGCCGCCTCCTTGCCGCTCGCGCTGTCGACGGCGCGGTAGACCCCGCCGAGGCCGCCGTCGCCAAGCAGTTCCTCGAGCCGGTATGTTCCGACAATCGTGCCCACCATGGCCGGGATCCTCAGGTTCGATTCGCGTCGCGCCCGACCCGAAGGAGGAACGCGTCAGTCAGGTTCCGGCAGCCGGACCGGGCGAGCAGGTCATCGAGCACGCCCTCGTCGATGATGTGGCCGCGATGCAGCAAGCAGGATGCGGTCGCACAGGTACTCGGCCTCGCTCATGACGTGGGTCGAGAACAGGATCGCGCGGCCCGCCTCGCGCTGCCGCCGAATCGACTGGACGATGAACTGCCCGGAGATCACGTCGAGCGCGACCGTCGGCTCGTCGAGGATGAGCAGGTCGGGCTCGTGCAGGAAGGCCCGCGCGATGTTGGCGCGCTGTTTCTGGCCGCTCGAAAGGGTGCCGCACGGCCGGCCGGCGAACTCGCCCATTTCGAGTTCCTCGACCAGTTGCGCGGTCCGGGCCGCGATCAGCGCGTCGGCCATCCCGTACAGCCGGCCGAAGTACCGCAGCACTTCGCGCGTCGTGAGGCGCTGGTACAACTGCGTGTCGCCGGAGAGGAAGCCGAGCCGGCGCTTGGCGTCGAGCGGCCGCTCGTGGATGTCGAGGCCGCCCACGCGCACGCGCCCCGCGTCGGGCGTCAGGATGCCCGCCAGCATCCGCAGCGTGGTCGTCTTGCCCGCGCCGTTCGGGCCGAGCAGGCCCACCACCTCGCCCGCCGAGACAGTCAGGCTGACGCCGTCCACGGCGGCGACCGGGCCGAACCGCTTGACCAGGCCTTCCGCCGCCATCGTTGGAGCCATCGGTACCTCAGGTTAGGCTATCCTACCAAAGCAGGAGACGGCCCCGTGTCCCTTCCTCACCTCTTCGCGCCGCTCGCCATCCGTGCCGTCTCGTTCCGTAACCGCATCGGCGTGTCCCCGATGTGCCAGTACTCGAGCACCGACGGCTTCGTGAACGACTGGCACGTCGTGCACCTGGGCAGCCGGGCGGCTGGCGGCGCCGGCCTCGTCCTGACCGAAGCGGCGGCGGTCGACGCGCGGGGGCGGATCAGCCCGTCGGACCTCGGCATCTGGGACGACCAGCACGTGCCGGGCCTTCAGCGCGTGGCCTCGTTCATCCGCGCGCAGGGCGCGACGGCCGGAATTCAGCTCGCGCACGCGGGGCGCAAGGCCAGCACCGCGCCGCCGTGGGAAGGGGGAGGCGCGGTCCCGGCCGCGCGCGGAGGCTGGCAGCCGGTGGCGCCGTGCGCGGAGGCGTTCGACGCCAATTCGCCGGTGCCGGAGGCGCTCGATCGGCGAGGGCATCCTCGAGGTGGTCGCCGCCTTCCGGCGGGCGGCGGCGCGCGCCCGGGCGGCCGGCTTCCAGGTCGTCGAGGTCCACGCCGCGCACGGGTACCTCATCCACGAGTTCCTGTCGCCGCTCACGAATCACCGCACCGACGAGTACGGCGGCTCGTACGACAACCGCACGCGTCTGCTGAAACAGGTCTGCAAGGCGGTGCGCGAGGTGTGGCCGGCCGACCTGCCGCTGTTCGTGCGCCTCTCGTCGAGCGACTGGGCGGAAGGCGGATGGCGCGCCGAGGACACGGTGGCGCTGGCCCACCACCTGTCAGGCGTCGGCGTCGATCTGGTCGACTGTTCCTCGGGCGGCATCGCCCCGGGCATCGCCATCCCGTCGGGGCCGGGCTACCAGGTCCCGTTCTCGCAGCGCATCAAGGACACGACGCCCATGCTGACCGCGGCCGTCGGCTTCATCACCGCGCCGGCCCAGGCGGATCAGATCATCCGGAACGAGCAGGCCGACCTGGTCCTGCTCGCGCGCGAGATGTTGCGCGACCCCTACTGGCCGCTGCGGGCCGCTCGCGTGCTGGGGCACGACGTCGCGTGGCCCGACCAGTACCTCCGCGCGAAGTGACAGGCCGCACATGACGCCGCACCCGGCTCGCGTCCAGCTGTTCGCCACCTGTCTGGTGGATCAGTTCTTCCCGGCCGCCGGTCACGCTGCGGTCGAAGTGCTCGAGCGCTGCGGCGTCGAGGTGCACGTGCCGCCCGATCAGACCTGCTGCGGCCAGCCGGCGTTCAACGCCGGATTCGCGCAGGACGCGGCCGCCATGGCGCGCGCCACCATCGACGCGCTGTCCCGCTCCGACGACCCGGTCGTCGTGCCCTCGGGCTCGTGCGCCGACATGATCGTCAACCACTACCCGGATCTGCTCGCCGGCGACGCCACGTACGGGCCGAAGGCAAAGGCCCTTGCCGCCAGGACGTACGAGTTCACCCAGTTTCTCGTCGACGTCCTCGGCGCCGATCTGCCCGCGGCACCGGCCGGACCGATGATCGCCTACCACGCGTCGTGCCACGGCCTGCGCGGACTCGGCCTCCGCGATCAGCCGCGCCGCCTGCTGCGCGCGGTCGCCGCCGGGCGCTCGGCCGATCTCCCGGACGCCGAGACGTGCTGCGGGTTCGGCGGCCTGTTCGCCGTCAAGATGGGCCCGCTGTCGTGCGCCATGCTGGACGCGAAGCTCGACGCCATCGGGCGAAGCGGCGCAGACGTCGTCGTCGCCACCGACGTCAGCTGTCTGATGCACATCGGCGGCGGCCTCCACCGCCGCCGCAGCCGCGTGCGGACGCGGCACATCGCCGAAGTCCTGGCAGGACCGGGCCGTGACTGAGGCCGCGCTCGCGTTCCATCGGCGGATTGACACGGCCCTCGCCGATGCCCGCCTCCGCCAGGCCCTGGCCCTGACAACCGGGCGACTCGCCGGCGGGCGCACCGGCGGCGTTCGGGGCGTTGCCGGACGCCGAGGCCTGCCGCGACGAGGCGCGGCGCGCGCGGGCAGCCGCCATCGCCCGCCTCGATTCGCACCTCGACCAGTTCGCCCGCGCCGCCGAGGCCCGCGGCTGCACGATTCACTGGGCGGAGACCGCTGCCGACGCGCGGCGAATCATCACCGGCATCGCCCGCGACCGCGGCATCCGCCTCGCCGTGAAATCGAAGTCGATGGCGACGGAAGAGATCGAGCTCAACGAGGCGCTGGAACACGCCGGTGTGCGGGTGGTCGAGACGGACCTCGGCGAGTTCGTCGTCCAGCTTGGCGGGGATCGCCCGTCGCACATCATCACGCCCATCATCCACCGCAGCCGGCAGGACGTGGCCGCGCTGTTTCACGAGAAGCTCGGCGCCACGCCGGCGGAGGTCGCGGACATTCCGGCGATGACGGCCCTGGCGCGGCGCGTGCTCCGCGCCGAGTTTCTGCAGGCCGGCATGGGCATCAGCGGGGTCAACCTCGCCGTTGCCGAAACGGGCAGCCTCTGCGTCGTCACCAACGAAGGCAACGGGAGGCTGACGACGACGCTGCCGCGCGTGCACGTGGCGCTGCTGGGGCTCGAGCGCATCGTGCCGACCGCGGCCGACCTCGCCGCCGTGCTGACCGTGCTTGCGCGCAGCGCCACGGGCCAGGCGTCGTCGGTCTACACGAACGTGATGACCGGGCCCCGCCGGCGCAGCGGCGGGCCCGACGGGCCGGGAGTCGGCGAACCCGACGGGCCGGAGGAACTGCACCTCGTCATCCTCGACAACGGCCGCAGCCGGCTCCTCGGCACGCCGCTCGCGGAGATCCTGTACTGCGTGCGGTGCGGCGCCTGCCTGAACGTCTGCCCGGTCTACCGTCTGGTCGGCGGCCACGCGTACGGCGGCGTGTATCCGGGGCCGGTCGGCTCGGTCGTCATGCCCGGGCTTCACGGCGTCGAGGAGTGGTCGGAGCTGGCGCACGCCAGCAGCCTGTGCGGCGCATGCCGGGACGTCTGCCCGGTGAAGATCGATCTGCCGCACCTGTTGCTCTCCGTGCGGCGGGAGGCGGCCGGCAGGCGACTGGCCCCTCTCTGGGTCCGGGCCGCGATGCCGATCTTCGCGGCCGTGGCGACGAGGCCGCGTCTCTATCGATGGGCCGGCCGCGCGGCCGCCCGCCTGGCGCGCGCCGTGCAGCACGAAGGATGGATCACCCGCCTCCCGGGGCCGCTCGGCGCCTGGACGGCGTCGCGCGACTTCCCGGCGCCGGCGGCGCGGTCGTTCGTCGAGGAACACCGCACGCGAAAGGCGGCCGCGCAATGACATCGCCACGCGAGCGCATCCTGGCGTCGATCCGCGACGGGCTGCTGCGGGCCAACCTGCCGGCGGACGCGGGCGGCGCGACCAGTCGCGCGCCTGCCCCGCCGGCGGCGCCGTCCGCGACCGAGCGTGTCGAGGGATTCTCCGCCGTGCTGACGGCGCTCTCGGGCCACGCGCATCGCGCGGCCGGCGCTCCGGGCATTGCCGACGCGATTGCCGAAATCGCGTGCGCGCACCAGGCCGAGTCGTTCATCAGCTGGGACGACGAACACCTGGGATGCCCGGGGCTCCTGGCCGCCCTCTCGTCGCGCGGGCTGAGACGCGTCACGTATGATGTCGGCGGCGATCCCGAGCGGCGCGCCCGGGAGGTGGAGGACCTGGCCGGGGTCGGCCTGGGCGTGACCGGCGCCTACGCCGCCCTCGCCGACACCGGCGGGCTGGTACCTGTCAGCGGGCCGGGACGGGGCCGGCTCGCGTCGCTGCTGCCGCCGGTGCACGTGGCCGTCGTCGGCGAGCGCCGGCTGCGGCCCTCTCTGGCCGCGCTCCTTCGCGAGGAGCCCGGCCTCCTCGACGCGGGCAGCAACGTCGTGATCGTGGCGGGCCCAAGCCGCACGGCCGACATCGAGATGACGCTGACGCACGGCGTGCACGGGCCGAAACACCTGCATGTGATTCTGACGCCATGATGGACCTCATCCTGCCCGGGCTCGGCGTGATACGGGACGCCGACGGGTTCGTGCCGCTCGAGGCGTGCAGCGACGGGCGTTTCCGCGCGGGCCGCGACGGCGTGCGCCACGTGCTGACGCCGGCGGATCGGCGCGTCGAGTTCATCGTGTTCGAGGACCGTACGCTGGCGTTCGTGAACTCCGCCCTCGGCTACCCGGCGTACTACCCGGTGCAGCCGGTCGCCATCGAGCGCCCCGTGCGGGCGGTGCTGATGGACCTCGACGGCACGACCGTGAGAAGCGAGCCGTTCTGGGTCTGGATGATCGAGAAGACAACGGCCAGCCTTCTCGGCGATCCGGCCTTCACCCTCGACGCGAGCGACCTGCCGTACGTGTCCGGTTTCAGCGTGTCGGAACATCTCCAATACTGCATCAGGAAGTACTGTCCCAGCCGCGCCGTCGAGGAGGCCCGGGGGTACTACTTCGAGCACACGCACCGCGAGATGAAGGAGATCCTCGAGGGCCGCGGACGCGCGGATGCGTTCGTGCCCGCCCCGGGCGTCAGGGAGTTCCTGCTGGCGCTGAAGCACGACGGCATCCGCGTCGGGGTGGTGACCTCGGGGCTGTACGAGAAGGCATGGCCCGAACTGGTGGCCGCGTTCAGGACCATGGGACTCGGCGACCCGCGGACGTTCTACGACGCGATCGTGACGGCGGGGTTCCCGATGCGCGCCGGAGAAGCAGGCACCCTGGGCGAGCTGTCACCGAAGCCGCACCCGTGGCTCTATGCCGAGGTCTGCCGCGTGGGCCTGGGCCTCCCCTTCGAGGCGCGGCACCATGTGATCGGCATCGAAGACAGCGGTGCCGGGGTGTGTGCCGTGCGGCTCGCGGGGTTTGCCGCCATCGGCATGGCTGGCGGCAACATCACGGGCAGCGGCACGCGGGCGCTCTGCCAGCACTACTGCGAGTCGTTCGACGAGGTGCTCGCGATCATCCGCGGCGACACCTGAGCGGACGTCAGAAGCCAGAAGGAAGAAGCAAGAATCCAGAAGAAGGGCCTGTCCAGCTGACTTCACCGTCTGGATTCTGACGATCGTCAGCGGGCCCGTCTGACTCCTCGCTTCTGACAGGTGTCACCTCCCGAGTCCCGAATCCCGAATCCCCAGTCCCGAATCCCGAATCCCCAGTCCCGAATCCCGAATCCCGAGTCCCTTGTCTCCCCCGTTCCCTCTGAACTACGATGGCCCCGCCCCCGGCGAGCGTCGATGCCCCCTCATGGCTTCGAGGTCCTTCATGAACGTGATCCTGCTCGGTGCGCCGGGTGCGGGCAAAGGCACGCAGGCGCAGACGATCTGCCGCGTGCTGAGAGTGCCACAGGTCTCGACGGGCGACATCATCCGCTCGGCGATCCGCGACGAGACCGCGCTGGGACTCGAGTTCAAGTCCTACGCCGACGCGGGCGCGCTCGTGCCCGACGACCTGGTGAACCGGCTGGTGGAGAGCCGCCTGGCCCAGTGCGACTGCGCCCGTGGCTTTCTGCTCGACGGCTTCCCCCGGACGCTCGCGCAAGCCGAGTGGCTTGATGGCTCGCTCGCCCGGCTGGGCCGCCGGATCGACTGCGTCATCTCCTTCGAGGTCGACGACGCGGTGATTCTCGAGCGCATCACCGGGCGGCGAACCGATGCGGAGACCGGCCGCACCTATCATCTCAAGTTCGACCCGCCGCCTCCGGACGTCGTGCCGAGGCTGGTACAACGCCCTGATGATACGGAAGCCGTCCTCCGGCGCCGGTTGACGGAGTACCGGCAGAAGACCGCGCCGATCGTGCCGCACTATGAGCGCCGGAACCTGCTGCGCCGCGTGAGCGGTGAGGGCGCCGTCGCCGACGTGAAGAGGCGCGTGCTGGACGCGCTGGGGCTCGAGGCATCGGCCATCGCCTGAGCGCGTGCGCGGCGTTGCGGGCGCCAAGCCGCCGCGCGCGCTCCGGGCTACTCCAACGAACGCATGTACTTCCACCGCTTCGAGGCGCCGCGGCCGCGCGCCGGGGGCTTGACGGTGGTGCGCAGTCCGCGGGCGTGGGCCGCCGTGGCGCGGCAGCCCGCGCACGGCCGCTGAGCCAGGTCGTCGAGCGTGTAGCGGTCCAGCACGCCGCGCAGTTCCCCGGTCAGGGTGACCCACATCGCCCGCGACGTGCACTTGTTGCTCTTCTCGCAGGTCTCCGGCTTGTCGACGCAGTCCATGAGCCGCACGGGGCCCGACGTGACTTCCATGACCTCGCGGAGCGTGATGCGCGACGGCGGGCGCACGAGCCTGTATCCGCCGGCGCGCCCCGGACGCCCGGCGATGAGCGAGGCCTTGCGCAGCGGCCCCGCGATCTGCTCGAGGTAGCGCCACGGCAGGCCGGTGGTCCTGGCGATGTCCTTCAGGCCGACCGGCTTCGTGTCGTCGAGGTGACAGGCCAGCTGAGACAGCAGCTGCAGTCCATACCGGCCGCGTGTGTTCAGACGCACAACAACCTCCCTAGCAATTCCTACTCCCAGGATCGGATTCCGTCAAGCACCTTCTCCCGAACCTGCTCCAGGCTGGAACCCTCGCGGGTGTCTTGCCCGAGTCCGATTCAATTCCGAGCGGAGTCGTCGGATTCGATCGTTGACTTTGCTGTATACCGTCCGTAGGCTCTCCCTGAAAGCCCCCTCGAACGCCCCCACACGTGTGCCCCCGCGCGCTGCATATCCTCTATACGCGCGTTCATGGGACATGCAGCGCGAACCGATGCCGCCCCCCGGATTTCGGAAGCAGGACAGTTCAGCCCAGGAGGTGCCGCCGTGCACAACGGGACGACGCACTGCCGGTATGCCGAGGATGTGAACCCGGCATTCCCGGCGGAGATCATGGCCAAGCCCGGTGGCGAAGCCTTGCGCGATTGCATCCAGTGCGGCACGTGCAGCGGTGCGTGCCCGATGTCCGTCCACATGGACCTCACGCCGCGGCGGGTAATCGCGCTCACGCGGGCCGGCCTCGAGCGCGACGTCCTGGAGTCGGCCACGCCGTGGCTCTGCGCGTCCTGCTACGAGTGTCAGGTGCGCTGCCCGCGCGAGATCAAGGTCACCGACGTCATGTACGCGCTCAAGCGCCGCGCCATCGAGAAGGGGATGTACCCGAAGCGGTTTCCGATCCCGGTGCTGGCGAAGGCGTTCTACAACATGGTGGCCACGCACGGGCGCAACTCGGAATCGCGGCTGGTCATCGAGCTCGCGCTGCGCACGAACCCGTTCAGCCTCCTGAAAATGGCGCCGGTCGGACTCAAGCTGCTGAAGACCGGGCGCATGGCCCTGGGCCAGGACCGCATCAAGAACCCGAAGGAGATCAAGGCGATCCTCGACGCAATGGAGGAGTCCTGACATGACGGCCTACGCCTACTACCCCGGCTGTTCGCTCAGCGGGCTCGGCAAGCCGTATGACGAGTCGCTGCGGGCGGTCTTCGCCCATCTCGGACTGGGACTCGAAGAGATTCCCGACTGGAACTGCTGCGGCGCCACCTCGTACATGTCGGTGAGCGAGGACAAGGCCGTGGCCCTGGCGGCGCGCAACCTGGCGATCGCGGAGCGAAGCGGGGCCGAGGTGGTAGCGCCCTGCGCCGCGTGCTACCTGGTGCTGACCAAGGCGCAGCACATGATGGCCGAATACCCGGCGCTGGCGGCGAAGGTGCACAAGGGGCTCCAGGCGGCCGGTCTCGTGTATGAAGGCCGGGCCGTCGTGCGCCATCCCCTCGACATCCTCGTCAACGCGGTGGGCCTGGCGGCGATACGGGCGAAAGTCACCAAGCCCCTCGCCGGCTACCGGGTGGCCCCGTACTACGGATGCCAGGTCGTCCGGCCGTACGGCGCCTTCGACGACCCGCTGAGGCCGCAGACGCTGGACCGCCTGATGGAGGCCGTCGGCGCGCACGTCGTGGACTATCCGCTCAAGGCCCACTGCTGCGGGGGTTCGCTGATGGGCACGATGGAGGAGATCGGCGTCCGCCTGAACTTCCTGCTGCTCAAGGAAGCGAAGGGGCGGTCGGCCAACGTCCTCGCGACGGTGTGCCCGCTCTGCCAGTACAACCTCGAAGCGTATCAAGACAAGATGCGCCGCACGTTCAACGAGGACGTCTCGCTGCCGGTCGTCTACTTCACCCAGTTGCTCGGCCTGGCCTTCGGCCTGTCGCCGGCCTCGGTGGGCCTGCAGCGCAACTTCGTGACCGCCGAGCCGCTGCCGGCGATGGCCTGAGGGGGATGCCATGCCCGCGAACGATACCTGCCGCATCGGCGTTTACATCTGCCACTGCGGGCTCAACATCGCCAGCAAGGTCGATGTCCCGGCCCTCGAGCAGTACGCGGCCTCGCTCCCGAAAGTCGCGCTCGCCAAGACGTACAAGTTCATGTGCTCGGACCCCGGCCAGCAGCTCATCAAGGAAGACCTCGCGGCGCACAAGCTGACGCACCTGGTGGTGGCATCGTGCTCCCCCCTCATGCACGAGCCGACCTTCCGGGGCGTGCTGCAGGACGCGGGCGTGAACCCGTACCTCTACCAGATGGTCAACATCCGGGAGCAGGTGTCGTGGGTCACGAAGGATCTGGACCGCGCGACGCAGAAGGCGCGGCTGCTCATCACGGCTGCGGTGCGGCGCGTCGCGCTCCACGACGCGCTGCAGCGCTCCACCGTGAATGTCAACCCGAATGTCCTCGTGGTGGGCGCGGGCATCGCCGGCATCTCCGCGGCGCTGACGCTGGCCTCGGCCGGCAAGCAGGTCTACCTCGTCGAGCGCGAGCCGAGCATCGGCGGCCACATGGCCCACTTCGACAAGACGTTTCCCACGCTCGACTGCGCGGCCTGCATCCTCACGCCGAAGATGACCCAGGTGGGCAAGCACAAGAACATCCACCTGATGGCCTACAGCGAGGTCGAGGAGGTCAGCGGCTTCATCGGCAACTTCACGGTCAAGGTCCGCCGCAAGGCGAGCTACGTGGACACCGAGAAGTGCACCGGCTGTGGCACATGCTGGGAGAACTGCCCCGGGAGACGGATCCCCGCCGTTCGGGTGATCCGCAAGGACAAGCAGGTGATCGGGCGGACGAAGCCCGCGGCCGCCCCGGTCGCGGCGCTGAAGGTCGTGAGCCACGCGTGACCTACACGAAGGGGGCGGGAGCCGACACGCCAGCGCAGTCTGGCGGGCCTGTCGCGACGACGCTGGCCGATATCGCCACGGCCGTCGGAGCGGAAGTGCTCTGGTGCACGGATCTGACCACCTCTGTCGGTGGCGTCGTCGCGGCCGACCTGATGAGCGACGTGCTCGTAGATGCCCGGCCCGGGTTTGTCCTGGTGACGGGCCTCATGAACGTCCAGGTCATCCGCACGGCCGCGATCTGCAGACCTCGCCGCCGTCGTGTTCGCGCGTGGCAAGGCCGTGCCGGCGGACGTCCTCGCGCTGGCGCGGGAGATGAACGTGCCGGTGTTCGCGGTGCGCACGTCGTTGTTCGAGGCGGCGGGGCATCTGTTCGACCTGCTGAAGGGCCGGGCGGCTGGGTCCGCGTCGGGCTGACGGGGATGTCCGAGGCCGAGTTCGTGCGCGCGTACGAGATCGTGGGCTCGGACTTCACGAATGCCGGCCGGGCGTCGACCAGCATCAAGGAGACGCTGAAGAACATGGGACTCGCCTCCGCACTCATCCGGCGCGTGGCGATCGCGGCGTACGAGGCCGAGATGAATACGGTGATGTACGCGCGGCGCGCGACGATGACGCTGCGCGTCACGCCCGGCCAAGTCACCATCGACGTGCGCGACGAGGGGCCGGGCATCCCCGACATCGCGCTGGCGATGCAGGAGGGCTACTCCACGGCGACGCCGGAAATGCGCGAACTGGGATTCGGCGCCGGCATGGGGCTGCCGAACATCAGGCGGAACGCGGACGAGATGGTCATCACGTCCGAGGTGAACCGGGGCACCGCGCTGGTGATGACCGTGCACGTGAGCTGATGCCATGGCCGAGGCCCACTACCACTCCATCCGCTTCGACAGCAGCGCCTGTCACGGCTGCATGGCGTGCATGCGGGTGTGCCCGACCCAGGCCATCCGGATCCGCCGCGGGCTGGCCACGATGATCGAGGACCGCTGCATCGACTGCGGGGAGTGCATCAAGGTCTGCACGAAGAACGCCGTCGTCTCCCTGACCGCCTCGCCAACCGGCCTCGGCCACTTGGACTACACCGTCGCCGTCCCCTCGCCCGCGCTCTATACGCAGTTCGATCTCGACGTCACGCCGGGCACGATCCTGCAGGCCCTGCGTGACAGCGGCTTCAACGCGGCGGCCGCCCTCTCGTGGTCGTGCGGCGCCGTCACGCACGCCATCGACCTGTTCCTCGCGGAGTACCGGGGCCCGGGGCCGCTCATCTCGTCGTTCTGCCCGAGCGTGGTCCGCCTCGTCCAGATCAAGTACCCGGAGCTGGTCGATCAGCTGCTGCCCGTCCTGTCGCCACGGGAGGTCGCGGCCCGCGAGGCGAAGCTGCGGGCGTCCGCCGAGACGGGGCTGCCGCTCGACCGTATTCACGCCGTCTACGTGACGCCGTGCCCCGCGAAGATGGTGTCGATCGTGGACCACCCCGGCATGGACGCCTCGTTCATCGACTCCGCCGTGAGCATCAGCGACCTCTTCCCGCTGCTCGCGCCGGTCATTCGGGAAGTCCAGGCGAGCGGCGCGAAGGTGCCCGAGACGGAGACGGCGGCCGGGCTGGGCTGGGCGTTCTCGATCAGCCTGCCGAGCACGCTGCCCGCGGAAGACACGATGTCGGTGTGGGGCCTGCCCAACGTGCTGCGCATCCTCGACGACATCGACAAGGGCAAGCTGCAGCGTTACACGTTCATCGAGTGCCACGCCTGTTTCGAAGGCTGTGTGAGCGGGGCGCTCACGGTCGAGAACCCCTACGTGGCGCGCGCGCGCGCCTTGCGCCTCCAGCAGTCGCTGCCGAAGCGCGACCCGGTCGATCCGGCCGACATGCGGGTGCGGCACGAGCGGGGCGACTTCAGGACGACGAGGCCCTTTGCCGTCCGCCCCCCGGCGCCGCTCGGCCGCGACATCGTCACGGCCATCACGAGGATGCAGGAGCGCGATCGCGTGGCCGCCCGCCTGCCCGGCATCGACTGCGGCGCGTGCGGCTCGCCCACCTGCGCCACCTTCGCCGAGGACACGGTGGTCGCTGAGGCCGAAGTGGCGCAGTGCGTGGTCCTGCGCCAGGGGCAGCTCGAGGAGCAGCTCGCGCGGCTGGCGCCCCAGGGCGTGGCATCCGGGCGGGAGAAAGAGGTCCGGCGATGACGGTCACTGACCTCGCGCGCCTGCTGGACGGCGCCCTCGTCGGCCCGGCCGACGCCGGCGGACGCGAGGTCCAAGGCGGGTACGCCTCGGACCTGCTGTCGGACGTCATGGCCCACGCGCAGGACGGCGACGCGTGGATCACGATGCAGCGGCACGTGAACACGGTGGCCGTCGCGCAACTGAAGAACCTGGCGGGGATCGTGATCGTGAACGGCCGGCAGCCGGAGGCGGAGATGGCCGCGCGCGCGGCCGAGCACGGCGTGGCCGTCGTGACGACGCCGCTCGCGGCGTTCGACGCGGCAGGCCGTCTGTATGCCGCGGGCGTGCGGGGAAGAAGGGCGTCCTGAACGTGTTTGCCTTCGATATGCACGTGCACACGTGCCTCTCGCCGTGCGGGGAGCTCGACATGCACCCGTCGGCGATTGTCCGGGCGGCGGCCGAGGCGGGCCTCGACGGCATCGTGATCTGCGACCACAACGCGGCCGACAACGTGGCGGCCGTCGGCCGCGCCGCGCGGGCCGCCGGCTCGGTGGCTGTCCCCGGCATGGAGATCACGACGGAGGAAGAAGTGCACCTGGTCGCGCTGCTGCCCGACGCGGCGGCTGCAGGCGTGCTCCACGCGCGCGTGGCGGCGGCGCTGCCGGGCCGGAACGCCCCGGCGGCGTTCGGCGAGCAGGTCATCGCCAACGAGGACGGCGAGGTGCTGGGGTTCAATGGATCGCTCCTGGCGGGCGCCACGTCGTGGACCGTCGGCCGGGCCGTGGACGAAATCCACCGCGCCGGCGGCCTCGCCATTGCGGCGCACGTGGACCGCGAGCGCTTCGGCCTGATCGGACAACTCGGGTTCGTCCCGCCCGACCTCGCGCTGGACGCGGTCGAGGTGTCGGCGGCGACGTCCTACGCCGCCGGCCGTCGGCGCTACGCGGACCCGCTCGGGCTGCCGGCCATCACCGGTTCGGATGCGCACGAGCCCGGC
>CAVOWJ010000003.1:0-54112 GCA_963700065.1 uncultured Acidobacteriota bacterium
TGAAGCTGCCCGTCATCGCCTCGCTCAACGGCACCACGTCCGAGGGCTGGCTCGAGTACGCCAAGCTCATCCAGCAGGCCGGCGCCGACGCGCTCGAGTTGAACGTCTACCACGTGGCCGCCGACCCGCGCGAGACGGGCGCCGCCGTCGAGCGCCGCGTCGTCGACGTCGTCAAGGCGGTCAAGGAGTCGGTCGCGCTGCCGATCGCGGTGAAGCTGTCGCCGTTCTACTCCTCGGTCGCGCACCTGGCGGCACAGCTCGATGCCCTCGGCGTCGACGGCCTGGTGCTGTTCAACCGGTTCTACCAGCCGGACTTCGACCTGCAGGACCTTGCCGTCACGCCCAGCCTGCACCTGTCGTCCTCGAACGACCTGCTTCTGCGCCTCCGCTGGCTGGCCGTGCTCTTTGGCCGCGTCAAGGCCACGCTCGCGGTCACGGGGGGCGTGCATACCCCGGTCGACGCCCTCAAGGCCGTGATGGCCGGAGCCGGCGGCGTGCAGGTGGTGTCCAGCCTCCTCAAGAACGGCCCCGAGCACATCAAGGGCATCGTGGACGGCATGCGCACGTGGCTCGAGGAGCACGAGTACGACTCGCTCAAGCAGGCCATGGGCAGCATGAGCCTCGAGCGCAGCCCCAACCCGGCCGCCTTCGAGCGCGCCAACTACATGAAGGTGCTGGCGGCGTATCAGATGAACATCAGTTAGGGATTAGGGATTAGGGGATAGGGAAAGAACGATCCACTGTCTCGCTGTCAAGCTGTCAAGCTGCAGGGATTGAGGATCGGGGAAAGGGTTCAGTCGCGGCGGGATTCGCCGGACTGCACAGGATCCCCGGTCCTCAACTACTTACGGGGGCGGCTGACCGGACCCGTCGCCAGCAATGTCGCGATGCGGGCCCGCGCCCGCTGGCGCACGTCGGCGGGCAGCCTGGCGGTCCCGGCCTTCCGGCACGTATCGACCGTGTGCTTGAGGCTGTCAGCCATCGTCTGGCAGCAGGGGCAACGGCGCAGGTGCGCGGTGAGCGACCGCCGCTGGGCGGGCGTCAACTCGTCGTCGATGTACTTGGACAACTGCTCGAGCAGCGATCGGCAGCGGTCGGACGCGGGCGTCTTCATGGGGCCTCCAGGTACCGCCGCAGGCTCAGGCGCGCTCGATGCAGCCGCGTTTTCACGTTGGCCTCCGAGATCCCGACCACGGCGGCCACCTCCCGCGTGGACAGGCCCTCGACCTCCCTCAGGAACACAATCAGCCGGCTCTCGGGCGGTAGCGTCTGCAGCGCCAGATGCAGCGACCGGCGAAGCCGGGTGTTTTCCATCACCTGGTCCGGCCTCCGCCCCGGGTCCTCGACGTCGATCCGCTGCACGCTGCCGTCCGGGGCGACCGCCACGTCGTCGAGCGACTGCAGCCGGGCCGGCTCGTCCACCCGCTTTCGGCGGCTGATGAGGCAGGCGTTCTTGACGGTCCGGTAGAGCCACGTCCGGAACGCGGCCGGCTCCTTGATCTGCCCGGCGTGCCGATACGTCTTGAGCAGCGCCTCCTGCATCGCGTCGTCCGCGTCGTCGGCGTGCCCGCACACCAGCAGGCTGAAGCGGTACGCGATCTCCTGCGCTTTCATCAGGAGCCGTTCCATGGCCACGGCATCGCCGCCCTGCGCCGACATCAGGAGGGACGCGACGTCTGCCCGGCCGTCGTGACTCCTGGTTGAGGGATTCGTTTCTCCGCGTTTGGTCACAGCAATCGCATTGTAGTCCGATTCCGGGCGAGGCTCCGGCGCGGCCGTGTCACCTTCCACGGGATTCCGAATCTCTGGAACCGGGAGCCGTGGCGGCCCGCCGGCAGGGGCAATGCGCTACCATGGTGCCCGGGAGGCATTGATGAGAGAATCGCGATACGGCATGGGCGTCGACGTGGCGCTCCCGTACGAGCAGGCGCTAGACCGCACGGTGGAGGAGCTCAGGAAAGAAGGCTTCGGCATCCTGACGACCATCGACGTGCAGCAGACATTGAAGCAGAAGCTCGACAAGGACTTCCGGAAGTACACGATTCTCGGAGCCTGCAATCCCCCGCTGGCCTTCCGGGCGTTCGAGGCCGAACTCGAGATTGGCCTGCTGCTGCCGTGCAACGTGGTCGTGTACGAGACCGGCGCCGGGCGGAGCATGGTGTCGGCGATCGCGCCCATCGCGGCGCTGGGCATGGTTGGAGGAGACCCGGCATTGAAGGACGTTGCGCGGGAAGCGGACGATCGGCTGCGGCGCGCCCTCGCGGCTCTCGAGGCCGCGCGGCCGGGAGCGGGATCCTGACATGGACTACGCCATCCCCATTGTGATTCTCGTCGTGTGGTTCGCGCTGAACGCCTGGGTGCTGCCCCGGCTGGGCGTGCCCACGTGAATGAGCGCCGCCTGCGACGTCGAGTCTCGACGTCAGGACGACAAGGCCCAGGAGACGAAGCAGGCCTAGGCGGGGTCCGGGGGAACGCCGCCCCCGTCTAGCGCTGCGAACCCCAGCCCGCGACCACGGCCGGGTACACGTCGAGCATCTGCAGGTAGCGCGCCCGATCGACGCTCGCCTGGCGGCTGGCCGCGCCGCCGAACTGCTGCACGACGGAGTCGTGCTCCGCGTCGGTGAGCACCTGGTCTGCGAGCTTGTAGAAGTACTCGTCTTCGATGCGGATGTGCTCGCGGATGAGTTCCGTGTAGGCCCGCGCGTCGTCGGCCAGCGCCGCCGCCGCGGATGTGTCGCCCTGCCGAAGGCGCTTCAGTGCCTGCTTCATCTTCGCGCCGTAGACGCGCCCCGCCTCGTGCTGAGACATCAGCACGCTCACCACGGTCTGGTCACGCCCGATCCCATGCTCGGCGAGCAACGGGAACAGCAGGGCCTCTTCCTGGTCGTGGTGGCGATCCGCGAACCGCTCGAAGAACTCCAGCACATCGGCGATCATCGGCATCGGCACGTCGCGGCCGCTCCCGAGGCGCGCGGCCACGGCGTCGAGCACGTCGAGCATCGCGCTGAATCCGCGGTGCTCGTCCATCAGCACATCGAGGAAGCGCATGGGCGGCCTCTCCCTCCCCGTCCTCCGGACAGCGTGACGCACGACCACCGGCCGACGGACGCGTCCCGGCGGTGCGCCCTCCGGTTCGGCCGCGCGCATACTCCGGATTCCCGGCAGGCGCAGGGGGACTGACAGAAGGGACGCAAGGCGCGTGCCGAAGCGCCCCGCGGAGTGCCGGCAACGACACGGCAGGATGGCGGCGCCCCTCAGGACCTACTCGATTTCCACGAGGATTGCCCGGGCGACGGCCGGCTCGACGGCCAGTTCCGTGTGATCGCAGAGGAACACGACGCCTGGGAAGCGCTGGAGCACTTTCACCGTCGCGCCCGGCGTGACGCCGAGGGCCGTCAACCGATCAGCCCTATCGGGGTTTTCCCGGGCCACGCGCAGCACCCGGCCGCTCGAGCCAGGCGTCATGGCCGACAGCCTGCGGGTCTTCTCAGAACGCGACATGCAACCCCCGCAGGACCGCGTTGAGCACCGCCCCGGTGCCGAGGGCGATCACCGTGACGACGCCCAGGATGCCGAGCGCGGCCTTCAGCCCCTGCTCCTTGACCATCATCAGGAAGTTCGCGACGCACGGCACGAAGAGCGTCATGACCGTCAGGGCCACCACGGCCTGCACGCCGTCGAGGCTCCCGGCCTTCGACATCTGGAAGAGGCCGGCCGCCCCATAGTCGCGGCGCAGGAACCCCATGACGAAGACCGCCCCGGCTTCGCGCGGCAGGCCCAGCAGGCCCGCTACCACCGGCTCGGCTGCATCCGTCAGCCGCGTGAGCAGGCCGAGCTGGCTCAGGGCGAACAGCAACGCCGTGCCGATCAGGAACAGCGGCACCGCCTCGCCCAGGTACCAGCGCACGCGGAGCAGGGTCTTGTGCAGGATGTTGCCAAGCTGCGGCATGCGCAGCGGAGGCAGCTCCATGATGAACTCCGACCGCTCGCCCGGGAGGGCCCTGGCCGCCAGAAAGCCGACCAGGAACATCTGCAGCAGGACGACGCCGAACAGGGTCAGGAGGGCGAGGAACGACACGCCGCCGAGAATGCCGAGAATCGTCGCCAGCTGCGCCGAGCACGGGATGCCGAGGGCCAGCAGCATGACGGCGATGAGGCGCTCCTTCGGCGTTCCCAGGATGCGCGTGGTCATGGTGGCCATCGTGTCGCAGCCGAGGCCGAGCACCATGGGCAGGACGGCCTTGCCGTTGAGCCCCATCGTCCGGAAGATCCGATCGCTGAAGATGGCCAGCCGCGGGATGTAGCCCGAGTCCTCGAGGAACCCGAAGACCAGGAAGAACGTCGCCACGACAGGCAGCACGATCGCGATGGCGTAGGTGAGGCCCATGGTGATGAGCCCGTACTCGCCGACGAGGAACTCGCGTGCCAGCGCCCAGGGGACGACGCGGCTGACCAGCGCCTGCGCGCCGGGGTTGATGAACCGTTCGAACAGGCCGCCCTCGATGAGCTCAACCAGCGTCTGCGCGCCGAAGACGCCCACCGCCAGATACATCACGTAGAGCACGAGCGCGAGGACGGGCAGGCCGGTGAGAGGCTCACGCACCAGCCGGCCCAGACGCTCCTGGAACCGGGCCGCCGAGTGCGGCCGGTGCCGCCGGAAGCGCACCGCCAGGTCATGGGCCGAACGGGCGTGGCCCCCAGCCTGCCCATCACCGACGGCGGGCACGGCGGCGCGCGCCACGGCCTCGCGCAGCTCCGACACGCCCCGCCCCTCCGTGGCGACGGCCTCGACGACGGGAATCCCCAGGCACGCCGACAGCCCGGCCGAGTCAATCGTGATGCCGTGGGATCGGGCCTCGTCGATCATGTTGAGCACCAGCACCATCGGCCGTCCGATCGCGGCCAGCTGGGAGGTGAGCATGAGCGCCCGCCGGAGATTCCGCGCGTCCGACACCTGAACGACGACATCGGCCTCGCCGCGCTCGAGGATGCCCCGCGCGACGCGTTCATCCTCGGAGAGCACCCCTTCGAGCGCCGTGACGCCAGGCGTATCGATGACCTCGCAGACATCGCCGCCGAGCACCACGCGGCCGGTCGTGACGGCCACCGTGGTGCCGGGGTAGTTGGACACGACGGCGTACTTGCCCGTCAGGCGCCCGAACAGGACGCTCTTGCCGACGTTGGCGTTGCCGATGAGAGCGATCCGGCGCGGGCGGGCGCGGAGGGTCAGCAGCGGGTCGGCCGCCGCGCCGCGCGCGGCAGCCTGGGCACAGGACATCCGAGGCCTCGAGGGCGATGCGTCACCGAACCCCCTCGTGGCGGAACGCCATAATGAGATTCGGTCTCAACAGCCATCTTACCAGAAAGCCACGCCGGGCGAGGGCGACTGCCCTCCCCACTTCCCTCCCCGGCTGAAGGCTGGCGTGCCAAGAAAAAGACCGGCCGCCCTTGCGGGCCGGCCGGCCTCGGGTCTGACGTCCGCCCGCGTCAGAACGTGTAGAGCAGGCGGGCGGTGAAGGTGCTGCCCTTGTAGGGGCGGTTGGCGTAGCCCGTCGTCAGGCCGCCAAGGTAGTCGATCCTCGGCTGCGCGTCGTACCCTGACGTGCCGGGAAGGTTGATCGTGGCGAAGTCCTCGATCCCCAGCTTCTCGTACATGTAGCCCACGGCGAATCTGACCTTCGCCGAGAACGTGTACTTGAGGTCGACCATGAACTGCTGCCAGTCGTTGGTGACCGCCGGCAGCTGCTCGAAGGTCCGGAAGCCGTTCGCATCGATCGTGTTGAAGAGGGTCACCGTGCGCGGCCCGCCCAGCACGAGCGCGTTGTCCGAATCGCTGTAGTTGTACGAGAACTTGATGCCCGTGTTCTTGACCACGTTGAGCAGGTCGAAGTACACGTCGAAGTTGTTGACCTTCTCGTCGTTGTCGAGCGTCCAGTCGCGGTTCGGGTCGGTCCAGGACGGGTCCGGCGGCGGGTTGGCGTTGCGCGCCTTCTGGTAGGTGCTGAAGTCGTCGCGCCCGTAGTTGACGCCCATCGCGATGTGATCGCTCGGTGTGTTTGACGCCGACGTTGTAGGCGGTGCTGGTCACGTCGAACAACCCGAACTCCATGCCCCGGCCGCCATAGTGGTCGTCGGTGTACGTCACCGACGCGGTGACGTCCATCGTCTGGAACGGCGCCAACGTGACGAGCGCGTTGACGCGGTTCCGTGTCCGGTCGGCCTCGTCGTAGAAGCGAAGGCCCGGCTGCGCCGCGGCGTCTTCGACCGCCTGCTCGGAGAAGCCGGAGCCGGTGCGGTCCACGTACTCGTATCCGACCCGGAGTGAGAGCCACGAGGCGCCCGCGGTGTCCCACGCGGCCCGGAAGCCCTGGTCCCGCATGTCGTTGTGCGTCCGGCCCGTCCGGTTGTAGTTGTCGAACAGGTAGCCGATGCGCAGCGTCGAGAACGGCATCACGTTGAACGACATCGACGCGTCCACCGTGTCGCGGACGATGCTGTGGCCTTCGGCGAACTCGCCGGGCGTCTCCTCAGGCACGGCGTCGAACCGGACGTTCTCGTCGTAGGGGAACGGCCGCGACATGCTCGAGTGGGTGTTGTGCCGGTACTTGGCGTTGATCCCCACCTTCCGCCACGGCCGCGACGTGACGTTGAGGAGCGCGTTGACGCCTCGGACCTCGGCCTCGGCCTCGGCCGTCGGCCGCGGCAGCTCGGCGAGGTGCGGGAACGACGCCCACACGATCGGCTGGTTGATCTGCGAGTTGGTCGTCCACGGAATCAGGTCGTCGTTGTTGTTCTGGTCGCTGATCTGGACCGTCCCGTTCATCGTCGAGTGGCGGTTGAACTTGTACAGCCCCATGAAGCTGACCACCGTCATGGAGTTGTCCGGGAAGGACGAGATCCGGCCGCGGGCCGCGCCGTTGCCGTTGCTGTAGCCGTTGGGGTCGTACGGGCCGTCCGGCGGCACCTTGCCGTTGCTGTAGTCGACGAGGTTCAGCGGGTTGTCCCACAGGTTCTCGTTGGTACTGGTTCGCGAACATCGAGTGCTCGAACGCCGCCCGGAACATGCCCCTCGGCTTCACCCACTCGACGGCGGCCCCGAAGTCGTTCGTGCGGTTGTCGAGCTGCATGGGCAGCTCATTGGCGTTGCTGAACGCGTGCGACATGCCGAAGGGCTGATAGCCCGACTTCTTCGTCGTGGTGAAGTCGACGTTCAGCGCCACGTCACGGGTCATGTCGTAGCCGAACTTGAACCCGGCCGCGTCGCGCCGCGACTGCATCTCGAAGGTCGTGGCGATCGGCCGGTAGACCGACACGAGCTGGTTCTGCAGGTAGTTGGTGGGGATCGCCACGGTGCCGGGCGGCAGCGGGGTCACCGGCGCCGGGTACCGGCTCTTCTGTTCCTGGTTCTGCACCGCATCGTCGAGCACCCAGGACGTCGCCGAGCTCTGCCGCCACGGCGTGAGGCAGTTGTAGCAGTAGTTCAGCGGGATCGAGTCCCACAGGAACGAGAACCGCATCCTGCTGTTCTGGTAATTGAAGCCGGTACTGCTGGTCGTGATACCCGATGTTCTTCGCCGTCAGGTCGTAGAGATACGTCCCGGTCTCTTTCCCGAAAGAGATGTTCGTGTACAAGCCGTCCCGCAGGTCGCGGTAGCGCTCGAAGCGGGCCTCGTCGCCGTCGACCGTCGTGGCGCGGAATCCCACGTCCACCGTGCCCGTCATCGCCCCGGTGGGCGTGGCGGAAGTTCCCTTGGCGGGCTTCGTCTGCGCCGTCGCGTACATGGCGGAGGCGAGCAGAAGCGCCGCAGTCGTCATCAGTACTCTGGTGCGCATTGCAGTCCTCCTCAATTAGCGCAGGAAGGCCTTGCCGTTCGGAGAGTTCGAGCCGTGCACCATCTGGTGGCACACGACGCAGGAACGGCCGTAGATCTTGTTGGCGTTCTGCGAGTTCTTCAGCAGGTAGCCGTCGTAGACCGTCGGGGGATGCCGCGACGTCACGTGGCACCGCTGGCAGAGATAGGGCTGCTTGGCGACGAGCATGCGGTCGTTGTTCGACCCGTGCGGATCGTGGCAGGTGGCGCAGCTGTCGGCCACCGGCGCGTGCTCCCACATGTACGGCCCGCGCTTCTCGGCGTGGCAGCTCGTGCAGCTCTGGTCGATCGTGGTGCCCGTTTTGAGCAGCTTCTGGTTCGAGCTGCCGTGGACGTTGTGGCACGACGCGCACGACATCTTGCCTTCGCGCACCGGCATGTGGTTGAAGCGGTTCTGCTTGTTCACGATCGCGCGGTGGCACGAGGCGCACAGCTCCGACTCGTTCTTCGCCTTCAGCTGGCCGGCCTCGCTCTTCGGCGCGTGCACGCTGTGGCAGCTCGTGCAGCCCACGTTGCGGTTGTCGTGCTGGCTGCCGGCCCACAGGGCGTGCGTCCTGCGGTCATGGCAGCTCGTGCAGAGCTCGCTCGCTTCCTGAGCCGAAAGCTTGGAGATCTGCGCAATCTTCGTCTTGTCGCCGCCCGCCTCGGCGTGGGCCTTGCCCGGCCCGTGGCAGCTTTCGCACCCGGTGGTCGCGTTCGGCGTCTTGGGGTTGAACGCGCGGGCGTGCGCGCCGGACTTCGCGACCGCGCCCTTGTCCTCATGACAGCCCAGGCACGTCGCCTGGCCGGCGTAGTCGGCGGCAGGGGCGGCGGTGGTCCCCGCGGCCGGCTGCTGCGTCGCCGCCGATGCCGTCCCCGCCAGGGCGAGCTAGGCGGCCATCAGGCCGGCCAGCGCCACCCCGCGGATGAGGGTCTTGCAGAGAGAATGCATGGCGTGCTCCTTGAGTGGATAGCTCAGAGGTTCCGGCCAACGGACCGAATCCGAAAGACTATAGGCAATATGAATACCAATTCAGGCAATCTGAATTCTCCCGCAGTTCCGTACACGACTCCCGATACTTCCAAACGATATGTAGAACATCACAACACCATGCTCGATTTCCGACGCCTGACCCATGGCGATTGCCGACTACCCGGCAGTTCAGGAGCGGACAAATCCAATTCGTTAGATGGCAGGCCCGGTTGGATTGGACTACTCGATGGTATGACAGAGGCTGCAGTCCTGGGAGATGGACTTCCCCTGTTTCGACGTGTGGCGCTCGTCGTGGCAGCGGAAACAGCCCGGGAACGGGCTTGGGCCCGGGTCGCTGTGGGCCACGTTGTTGGCGTAGGTGCCCCAGGACACCTTCATCGAGGGGAAGACGTTGCGCTCGTACGCGTGCGTCGCGGTCGCCACCGCTCGATCGACCGCGCCGGCTGGCGTGTCCGGGTATGCCCGGTAGAAGTCGCGGAGGCCGCGCTCGATCCCGGCGAAGGCCGACGCCTTGTCGGCGTACTCGGCGGTGAGCGCCCTGACGGCCTCTCGGCGGATGAAGGGCAGTTTCGCGTCGAACCCGCCGGCGGCGATCGCTTCGTCGACGGCCCGCGGGGCCGAGTGCGCGAAGGTATGCGACGGGCGGTTGTGGCAGTCCACGCAGTCGAGCACGCGCCGCTCGCCCTTCAGCGACGCGGCATCGGTGACGCCCCCGGCGAAGAACTCCGTGATGTTGCCCTGCCCGTCGGTGAGCTTCACGTACGGGATGACCTGCCGCTTGTCGTCAGTGGCGATGTACTCGATGCGGTTCATCTGCGAGACATGCCAGTGGATGCCCGTGGCGATCTTGTCGAGGCGGTTGACCCCGCCGATGTGCATCCGCAGCGTCGTCACCGTTTCCGTATTGGCTTCGTCGTCGGCGTAGGTCCGGATCGTGCGGATCTTGTCGCCGTGGAACTTCTCGGGCCAGTGGCACTGCTCGCACGTGTCGCGGGCCGGGCGCAGGTCGTGCACCGGCGAGGGAATCGGCCGGGAGTGCGTGTTGAAGGTGACGGCGTAGACCTGGCGCAGGCCCGAGAGCTTCGACTTGACGAACCAGTTCGCGCCGGGCCCGATGTGGCACTGCACGCACGCCACCCGCGAATGCGGCCCTTCCTGGTACCCGGCCCACTCCGGCTCCATGACCTCGTGGCAGAGCTGCCCGCAGAACCGGGGCGAGTCCATGTACTCGATGCCGGAGTAGGCGGCCACCGAGACAATCAGGACGTTGGCGAGGGTGGACACCAGGAAGATCGCCGCCGCCCGGCGCTGCGCGCTGTCGTTCAGATCGAGCCGCGGCCACGTCGGGCGCCACGCCTTCAGCCCGGCCGCGTCACGGCGGTGGGCCAGCCAGACCCCCAGCGGCATGAGCACGAGGCCCGCGACGAAGATGCCCGGGAAGACGAGGAAGAACACCATCCCCAGGTACGGGTTCGCGTGCATGCCGGCGAGATGAAGCAGGAAGAACGCGAGGAACAGGACGGCGCCGGTGGTCGTCAACGCGGCGCCGAAGATCGTGACGGCGTTCTTGACCAGGGAGAAGCGCGGTCGGGCTGGTGTCATGGCAACGGATCCGTGGACGGCGTCTTACGTCAGTTCGGCGAAGATAATCAAGGCGACCATCAGCAGGCCGAGGACGACGGCAATGCCGCCGGCCGTGCGCCCGAGCCGGTACACCCACCGCGGGGCGGCCGGGCTCGCCAGTTCGTCGAGGCGGCCCGTCCGCCTGAGGCGCTCGTACTCGCCGGGGCGCTCCTCCTCCAGCTCCTTCACCGTGACGCGGCCCGTGAACATGACCGAGTCCATCGGGAACTTCTCCGGCCGGAGGTGCCCCGTGAAGAAGTGGAACGTGAAGATGAACACGACGGCCAGCAAGGCCTCCTCGCCGTGAATCAGCGAGGCGAAGTTGAACACCCAGCCCGGCAGCACGTACGAGAAGGCCTCCGGCAGCCAGAGCACGAGGCCGGAGCCGCCGATGATGGCCATCCCCCAGAACACGGCCCAGTAGTCGAACTTCTCCCAGTAGGTGAAGTGCTCGAAGCGGGGGTGCGGTCCGGCGCCGACGAACCAGCGGATGTGCGCGACCATCTCGAGGAGGTCGCGCGGCTGCGGCACCATCGACGTCGGCCCCCACAGAATGGTCAGGTCCTTCTGCACGAACAGCCGCTGGACGATCCGGCTCACGTGGACGGCGAAGACGCCGATCATCACGATTGCGCAGGCCCGATGGATCGTGCCGGCGCTCTCGAACCCGCCCAGGAACCTCGCCAGCGTCGCCGCCCACGCTTCATGACTGAACAGCAGCGGCAGGCCGGTGAAGGCCAGGCCCACGAAGCTGAACATGAGGAAGCCGTGGAGCAGCCGCTCTTCCCGGCTGAACCGCCGGTAGTGCGTGGGGGCCGTCACCCACTCCGCGTCCGGAACCTGCGCGCTCATTCGCCGTCCTCCGTCGAATCGTCGCGTCTGCGACGGCGCCACTCGCCGGCCGCCTTGAGCTGCACGCTGCGCCCCAGCCACAGGGTCATGAGGACGCCGAAGAACGAGAACACCCCCAGCAGCAGCATCTTCATGAACTGACCGGTGTAGTAGAGCATCGGGTTCCGCTCGCGGTTTCCCGGGTCCGCGTGCGGGTCGAACTTCGCGAAGCTCGCGGTCGCGCCCTCGTGGCACTGCTTGCAGGTGGCCACGCGCTTCTCCGCCGACACCGTCGAGCGCGGATCCGCCGTCGGGAACACGTTGTGCGCGCCGTGGCAATCGGCGCAGGACGCCACGCGGGCGTACCCGAGCGCCGTCACCTGGCCGTGGAACGTGTCGCGGTAGGTTTCGAGCGAGTGCTCGTGGCAGGTGCCGCACTCCTTGATGACCTCGAGCGCCCAGCCCTCGACATCCGAGCGGCGGATGTCGTGCGCCGTGTGGCAGCTGGTGCAGACCGGCGCCAGCGGGCTGCCCTTCGCCACCTGCGTCCCGTGCACGCTCTCCCAGTACTCGCGTCCGATGCCCTCATGACAGCTGCTGCACGTGGCCGGGATGGTGTTGCGGAACACCTTGCTCGCCGGGTCGCTCTTGCGGCGGATGTCGTGGCTGCCGTGGCAGTCGGTGCACGTCGGCGCCACGCTCAGACCGCTCTTGATGAGCGCCCGGCCATGGATGCTGTCCTTGAACAGATCCACGACGTTGCCGATCGCAATCTTCTCGCGCTTGATGATCTCGTCATTGCCGTGGCAGCGCCCGCAGGTGTCCAGGAGCCGCGCGTGATGCGTCCGCGACCCGGGGTCGGCGGAGGGCTTGATGTCGTGACTGCCGTGGCAATCCGCGCACGACGCTGCCGGCAGCTTGCCGCCGGACTGGCGCTCCTGCGCATGCACGCCCTCCCCGTACGCGGCGACGGCCTTGTCGTGGCACGTCGCGCACTGCGCCGGCTGCAGCTTCTCGGCGTGCGGATACTCGGTGAGCGCCGCCAGGTCCGTGTGGCAGTCGACGCACGAGAGGCCGCCCATCCCGTGGATGGACCCGGCGAAGGTCTCGGGCAGCACCGCCACGGACCGCCCGTCGGCCCGCGCGGCGCCCGCATCGCCATGGCACGCCAGGCAGTCATCGTTGCCCGGGGGCTTCGGCGCGGCCGCCTTCTGGGGCGAGGCCGCCGCGACGGACGCGGCCGCGGCAAGGGCGAGCACAGTTCGGCAGCAAATCAAGAGGGCACGTGTCATGGAAATGAATGCGATCCGCATGAATGACGGGCTGGCGCCGCGCCGGCGTGCACGACGCACCATCGGCGACGCCGCCCGCCGCAAGTCCTACAGCACGATATCACGCGGCGGCTGGCCGGCCCGCTCGTCCCGTATCTCGTACTTCTGGCAGTCGACGCAGCGGTCGAGGTCGCCGGTTCCGGTCCGCTGCCGTTCCGCGAGGCAGACCCACTGGGCCATCCACTCGTCCATCCACATCGGCGCGGGTGACGCCGGCCGGAACTCGCTCCAGCGGCAGGTCCACGGCATCCGTTCGGTGTTCATCGCATTCCCTCGGGTGCTGCTGGCGGTCGGCGCGCCGGGCCCCCTGGGGGCCCGGCCGCCGGTCTGGTCCAAACTGATCTGCCGCTCGGAAGATTCGCCCTGTGGATTCAGGGTCTGGAAGGATGCAAAAGAGCAGGTCGTCACGATCGGCCGTTTCATGGGCTAACCGATCGCGGTGGGTATCAGAGGTGTCGAATGCGCGAGCCTCCCGAGCGGCCAGACCAATGCGTCACAAAAGTACCTGTTTACACCACAGGCCAGTCATCGAATCGATGTGGCCCATGCACCGATCTACTGTGCAAAACTGCTGCCAATCAACAAACCCCAGTATTTCGAGGTTTCCCCGCGTTTCATCCGTCGCCTCTCCGGCACATTGTCCATATTCGTCAGCCGGCATGCCGGAATCCCGACACGTCAGTCGGCGGCCGGCGCCCTCATCAGAATGCGCAGCTCGTGGCCCTGCAGCCGCTGGTCGGCAATGAAACAGCAGTCCGCGCAGTGGACGGCCGCGCAGTACTTCAACTCGGGTTGCCGCGCGGTCACGTCTTCCCACTCGTCGCCGAGGCCGACAATCGCGTTGGCGGCCGCCGCGCGGTCCTCGACCGACGAGTGAGGGAATCGCTTGTGAAGGACAGCCAGGACTTTTTCTCGGTCGATCATGCAAGGCATCCGGCAACTGCCTCGTGTCTTCGCAAGAGCGGTGCCAAGAACGATCGCCTGCGAATCGGTCCGAATTCGCCATCACGCCGCGGCCGAATCCCCGCGGCTCGCCGGCCCCGGCGTCGTTCCCCCGCCAGGAACGCCGGGAATTCGTCGTGACCGCGCCCGTTTCCGCCAGGCGAACAGGGGCGCCGCGGCAACGCGGGCCGAGCGCCTGAAGGCCTCGTAGGCCCAGAACGCCCCGTCCCTCGGTGCAAGCAGCGCGGCGTCGTCCGGGTTCACGACGAGGCTGACCTCGATGTTCGGCGCCGCGCCGATCGGGATCCAGTTCTTGCGGCAGGCCTCGTAGACGCGCAGCATGACGGCGCGCATGTCGGCGTACGCCGGCGGCGGCCACGATTCCATGTCGGCGCCGACGGTCGGCCGGAACACGCACACCGTCGGAAACGCGCCGAGACCCGCGATGTAGTCGATGGCGGCGATCGTGTCCTCGATCGGCTCGATGCCGGCGATGATTTCGCCCGACACTGCGCCCTTGGGCATCCGCTTCGCGCGGTCCTCCATCGCCTCCATGAACAGCTTCTGGCCCAGCATCTTCTCCTTGCCGGGGCAGATTTCGGCGAAGTACTTCGGGTTCCAGAACTCGAGGCAGAACGACAGGTGGTCCACGCCGAGGTCGATGAGCCGGTCGTAGCGGCTGAAGTCCTTCTCGGGCGCCAGCTGCACGCCGGTCAGCATCCCCACCTCTTCCTTGATCGCGCGGATGTAGGGTTCGGTGAACTGGATCCCGCGGCTGCCCTGGAACCCGCCGTTCAGGTGAACGAAGGTGACGCCGGATTCCTCCTTCGCGGCCCAGCAGGTCTCGACGATGTCGGACACGTCCTTGTCGGCGGACTCGTTCTCGCCGACGTTCTGCCCCGTCGTGCAGTAGCGGCAGTTGAGCGCCGGGTTGTAGTTCCAGAACGTGCAGACGAGGTTGACGTAGATGCCCAGGTACGTGCCCTGCAGCACGCCGATGTGGTTCATCGGGATGTCGCGCGACGTCTGCCGGCCGTACCATCCGGGCTCCCTCGGCACGCGCACCGTGTAGCGATCGCGCGTCTCCTCGTTGGTGAGCGCATAGCCGTCCGACGGCGACCCCGACAGCACATACGGCGAGCGCCGGGCGAAGGCCTCCAGCACCGGCACGTTCACCCAGACGTCGGGCTTCAGCCAGGTTCCCGTCGGGATCGTGATTTCGAGCCCCGATCCGAGGCCCGCCCGGGTCCGCGAGATGCCTCGCGCGCCCTCCAGAGACACGTCATCGGGAATCCGCATGCCGCGGCAAAAGAGGTCGATCTCGAGTTCGCACGCGTTGAGCGCCATATGCCGCACATTATGGATCAGCCACCGCTGACGGGCCAGCCGGGATGGTGCGCCCCGCACAGAGGCGTTCGGGCCAGGCTCGATCGCGCTGTGGCTCGGGCGCGCCGACCTCTCGCCCGGCGCGCACCTCGGTTGCTGCCGTCCGCTCCGGCGTCAGGGGCCGGTGCGTCGCTCGAAGATTGGCGGTAGGATAGTCGTACCCATGCCAACCGACATCGAGCAGGCGCTCCGGCGCGCGCACGTCTTCTCGCGCCTGGGCGAAGACGACCGGCGGCGGCTCGCCGACCTCGCCAGGCTCCAGATCTACCACCGCGGCGAAACGGTGTTCTCAGAAGGCGATCCGTCCGAGCACTTCTGTACAGTGGTCTACGGCCGTGTGAAAGTCTTCAAGATGACCCCGTCCGGCAAGGACGTCATCCTCGAGATCTTCGGCGCCGGCGACCCGCTGGGCGCCGTGGCGGCCTACGACGGGCACCCCTTCCCCGCGTCCGCGATGGCCATCGAGGACTCGCAGGTGCTGTTCGTGCCGCGGCAGGCGTTTTTCGCCCTGCTGGAGCAGCACCCGACGCTTGTCCGCGGCCTCCTGTCCGGGCTGACGCACCGGCTGGCCGATCTCGCCTCTCGCCTGGCCGAGCTCAGCGGCGGCCGGGTGGAACCTCGCTTCGCCCGGCTCTTTCTGAAGCTGGCCCACGAGCAGGGACGGAGCGAGCGAGGGGGGCTCTTCATCCCGGTGGCGCTCTCGCGCCAGGAGCTGGCCGACATGACGGGCACCACGATCGAGACGAGCATCCGCATCATGAGCCGCTGGGGCAAGCAACGGATCGTCGCGACTGAAAAGGAAGGCTTCCTCGTGCTCAACGCCGGCGAGCTCGAAACGCTCTCCATGGCCTGACCCGCGGCTCGGGCGGGCTGTCGCCAGGGCCGGGCGCCGGCTACAGGCGGTCGACGAGGGCGCGGAGCGCGCGGATGTGCTCCGGCCCCGTGCCGCAGCAGCCGCCGACGACAGCGGCGCCCGCGGACACCACGGCCTGCATGCCCTCGGCAAACGCGTCGGCGCTCATCTCGTAGACGGCGCGTCCCTCCTCGAGGCGCGGCTGCCCGGCGTTGGGCTGGACCATGACCGCCAGGCCCGCGGCAGCCGCCAGCTCGGCGGCCACGGCCGCGTAATCGCCGATCGAGAGGTGGGTGCCGCAGTTGGCGCCGACCATGGTCGCGCCGGATGCGCGGGCCAGCGCCCCGGCGTCCGCGGGCGACAGCCCCATCATCGTCCGCACGCGCCCGTTGGGGCGCCTGTCGAAAGCGAACGACGCGATGACACAGGGCGCGCCGGACTCCAGGGCGGCTTCGATGGCCACGGCCGCCTCGTCGGCCGCCGTGAGCGTCTCGAGGATGATCCCGCCAACGCCGGCGCCGAGCAGGGCCCGGCATCGCGCAAACGCGTCCTCCTTCAACGCCTGGCGGGTCATCTCGCCCAACGGTTCGAGCAACTGGCCTGTGGGCCCGACATCGCCCAGGACGAAACGGCCGGAACCGGCGGCCTCCCGCGCGAGCATCGCCGCGGCGCGATTCACCTCCTCCTGGCGCCCCTCCAGGCCATGCCTGGCGAGCGTCCATCGCGACGCGCCGAAGGTATTGGTCAGGACGATGTCGCTGCCGGCGGCGACGTAGGTATCGTGGATGGCGAACACCCGGTCCGGGTGCTCGAGGTTCCAGGCTTCGCCCCCGCCGCCGATGGGAAGGCCGGCCAGCTGCAGCTGCGTCCCCATCGCGCCGTCGGCCACCAGGACCGACTCGCGAATCCGGTCGAGCAGTTCCATGCGCGCACTCCGAAGGCGGCGTTTGTACCATCCTCGACGAGGAGTGTCAATGCGCGGCGGGACGGACGTGCGATAATGCCTGAGGGGCGCCGACCCGGCGCTCCTCCGGTCTGGCCCCCCGTCCTCCTCCGGAGACGGGATTCCCCGACGGGCACGCCATCTGGCCGCAACTCCAGGCGCGGGCTCCCGGGCGGCGGAGGTTGACGTGAAGAAGGTCGCGAGCAAGCCCAGTCAATCCGCGGTGCGCAGACCCGCGAAGCCCCTTGCCCGCGCCGCGGCCTCGACCGCTGCGAAGGCCAGGCCGGCGGCCAAGGTGGCTCCGGCCGCCAAGCCCGCCGCCCAGGTCAAGCCGGTCTCCAAGAGCGCCGGCAAGGCCGTGCCCGCCGTCACGAGGCCGTCGCCAGCGCCTCGACCCTCCCGGCCGGCCGCTGCGCCGCCTCGCGTCGCCCCGCTCGTCGCGTCGAAACCTCCAGCCACCGCGTCGAAACCCCAGGTCACCGTATCGAAAACCCCGGCGGCGCAGCCACGCGCGTCCGCCAGCGCGATGCTGATGCCCCTCCACGAGGGGATTGTCTACGGCCCGGTACCGGTCGCGGCGGCTGGGCCGCTCGCTCGGCATCAACCTGACGCCGGCCCACCTGAAGCTGTGCTCGTTCAACTGCTCGTACTGCCAGTACGGCTGGTCCGAACATTCGCGCCGCGCGTCGGAGCCCGGTTTCGAGCACTGGCCGAGCGCCGCCACCGTGGCCAAGGCGGTCGCGGTGGCACTCCGGTCGATCGCGGCCCAGAAGGACCGCGTCGATCGGCTGACGCTCGCCGGGCACGGCGAGCCGACGATGCACCCGAAGTTCAGGGAGGTGGTGGCCGCCCTGAAGAAGGTGCGCGACGAACTGGCGCCGGGCGTCCCCATCGCCGTCCTGTCGAACGCCAGCACGCTGGAGCGCGCGGACGTGTGCGCAGCGCTGGCGGAGCTCGACGAGCGCTACATGAAGCTGGATGCCGGTGACACGGCCACGCTTCGGTCGGTGAACGGGTCGCCTCTGTCGATCGAACAACTGGTGGCCGGGCTCAAGAAAGTCCCTGACATCGTCATCCAGGCCATGTTCGTCAAGGATCGGACCGGCCGGGTGGACAATACCGGCGATCTCACGGTGATCAACTGGGTGGGTGCCCTCGATCGAATCCGGCCGAAGGCGGTCCAGATCTACACGATCGACCGCACGCCGGCGTTTCCCTACCTGCAGGCGGTCGCCCCGGCCCGTCTGCGAGAGATCGTTCAGCGCGTGAGGCTGGCGGGATTCCCGTGCGACGTGTACGGCATCCCGGACCCGCCACCGGAGCCGCGCAAAGCCTGAGGCGCACCTACACGAAACGCTTTTCGTACCAGGTGCCGCCGGGCCCCTTCGCAATCGCGGTGTAGCCGCGCCGCGGGAGCACCTCGTCGAGCGCCCCGACGCGTGGCATGAGAAGGAGCCGGCGGACGCTGCCGGCGACGCACCCCAGTTCGAGGGCATCGAGCAGACCATCGGCGATGGCCGCCGCCGGGCAGGCGGACGCCGTGTCGAGGCCAATCTCCTCGACGCGCAGTTCGCGATCAGACCGGTCGTAGGCGGCCAGCCCGACCACCCGCCGCCCGCACAGCGCAAGCATGCGCCCGCCGCGCTCGAGCCGGCCTCGGCGGGCCGGCGACAGCCGCTGCCCCTTGAACAGCCGCCGGATGTCCGCGACGGACACGCCGGCCGCGTCGGGCCCGAGGACCCGGAAGCACATCGGGCCCGTTCCGGCGACGGCAGCCGGTACTCATGCCGTGGTCATGAGCAACCCGGATGCCAGGCCAGATTGACAGCTTTCCGGCCACTCCGGGCGCCGCAGGCCCGGATCCGGCCGATGTTCCAGGTTTTGCTTGCGAAATCTCGGCGGCGGCGCCGGACCGGCGCTACTCGGCCGACTCCAGGTGGCCGAGGCCCAGCCGCTTGATCCGATCGCCCAGCGTGGACCGCTTGATGTTGAGAAGTTCAGCGGCTTTCGACTTGTTACCGCTGCTCACTTTCAATGCCCAGCTGATCAGGTTGGACTCCACCTCGCGCAGGCGGTCGTCAAGGGAGATCGCCGAGGGGTGGTCGTGCGTTTCGACGATGGGCTCCTGGTCCTCGGCGTACTTGTGAAACAGCACACTCACGGGGACGCAGCCGACCCGCACCGTGTCGCAGGTGCAGGTCTGCGCGATGCGCTCACAGGCGTTCTCCAGCTCACGCACGTTGCCCGGCCAGGGATACCGCATGAACGCCTGCTGAACCGCCGGCGCGATCAGGCGCGGCTCGTCGTTGCGCTGCCGGAAGTACCGCTTGATGAAGTGGTCCATCAGGATCGGCACGTCTTCCCGGCGCTCTCGCAGGGGCGGGAGGTTGATCGGAATCACGTTGAGGCGGTAGAAGAGGTCGTCCCGGAACTTCCCTTCCGCGACGATCTCCTTGAGCGCCCGTTTGCTCCCGGTGATGACGCGGACATCGATCGGGATCGACCGGGTGCCGCCGAGGCGCTCGACGGTGCGGTTCTGGAGCACGCGCAGCAGCTTCACCTGCATCGACATCGGCACATCGTCGATGTCGTCGAGGAAGATCGTCCCGCCCTGGGCGAGCTCGAACCGCCCGGGCCGGTCCTTGATCGCGCCGGTGAACGCGCCACGCTCGTGCCCGAACAGCTCCGACTCGATCAGCGTCTCTGAGAGGATCGCGCAGCTCACGGGCACGAACGGCTTGTTCCGCCGCGAACTGGACTGGTGGATCAGGTTCGCGATCAGCTCCTTGCCCGTGCCGGTTTCTCCCGTCACGAGCACGCTGCTGTCGGAGTCGGCGATGACGCGGACGAAATCGAACACCGCCCGCATGCGCGGACTTCTGCCGACAACGACTTCATCGATGGTGAACGGGGCGACGGGAACCATGGGTCAGGGGCTGCGGGAACGACGCCCGTTCAGTCTAGCAGATGTCCAGGGAGTATACTAATCCGCAGGAGCCCCCACATGGTGACCCGCGAACGCGTGCAGACGGTGCTCGACCGGATCCGCCCCCTCATCCAGAGTGACGGCGGGGACATCGAGCTGGTGGATGTTGTCGACAACAAGGCCAAGGTGCGCCTGACCGGCAATTGCGTCGGCTGCCCCAGCGCCCAGATGACCCTCTATTTCGGGGTGGAGATGACGCTCAAGGACGAGATCCCCGAACTCGAGGAACTGGTCGTCGTCTAGCCGTCCAGCCTCCGCCTACCGGATGCCGGCGGCCGACGCCGCCGGCTGCAGGGCCGCCGCGCTGCCGGAGAGGCTGCTGCCGGTCACCGACAGGGCCGACGCCCCGGAGGCCGTGCTGCCGGCCGGCCCGGCTTCCTGCAGCGTGTCGAACTCAATCACGGCCTTCACGTACTCCAGCGCCGCCTGGAGCTCGTTGTTGCGGGCCTGCGCGAGGTCGCGCTGCGCCTGGACGACGAGAAACGTCGTGGACATGCCCACCTCGAACCGCTTCTGTTCGGCCTCCAGCCGCTGCTCGGCAAGCGTCCGGCCGGCGCGGCTCGTCGTGATGCGCCGCGCGTTCATCTCGATCTGCCACGCCGACTGGCGGAGCTGGCGCACGGCCTTCAGCTCCGAGCTCTGGAGCCTGGCGCGCGCCTGGGCCTCTTCGAGCCGCGAACGCGCGAGATTGGCCTCGTCGGCGCTGCGCCCCAGCGGATACGTCACGTTGACGCCCACAATCCAGGTCGGGTAGGCCGACTGGAACACCTGGTTCATCACGTAGCCGAAGGAGACCGGATCGGTGCCGACGACGGTGCCCGGAAACCCGCCGGTCCGGATGAGCCGCGTGCCCCCGAGCCCGGTGCTCTGGAAGTTCACCTGGAAGCGCACGTCGGGCAGCGTCTGGTTCCGGTAGTACCGCACGTTGGTGCGCACGTTCTCCAGCTCTGCGCGCGCGCGCACCAGGTCCAGCCGCTGCTCGAGCGCGCGGCCGATGACCGACTCGACGTCGGGCACCTCGCCGAGCAACGCGGGCCGGTCGGTCGGATCAAGGGCGGTGGTCCAGAACTCGCGGCTCTCCGGATCCAGCACCAGCATGCGCAAGCGATCCTCGGCCTGCTTCAGCGTGACCTGGGCGATCGTGAGGTTCTCGTCCCGCTGGGCCTCTTCGGCCTGCGCCGTCACCAGGTCGAGCGGCGGCGCCTGGCCCACGTCGACGCGCGACCGGTTGACGCGCACCAGCTCGCGCGCCAGTTCCAGCGATCGCTGCTGCACCTCGACCAGCGCGCGCGCCGCCACCAGGTCCCAGTACGCCTTCCTGACGTCCGAGAGGGTCCGCACCACGATCTCGCGGAACCGGGTGTCGGAGATCTCCCGGTTGCGCTTGCTGATGATGAGCTGCTGGCGCCCGGCGTCGATCGCCGCGTCCTTGAGCAGCGGTTGCGACACGGTGAACTGGACGCGCGAGGTGATGATCGGGTTGTAGTTCGAGAACAGGCTGGTCGATGTCGCGCGCGTCGTGTCCCAGCCGACCGCATAGCTGGTGCCGAAGTGGGGCACGCGCTGGGACACGCCCACGCTGGCGTTGCCGGTAAGGCTCTGGACGCCCTGGTTGCCGACGAGGAAGCTGGTCGGTGGCGCGAGCGCGCTGTTGCGCGTCAGGCTCGAGGCGAGGGCCGGGAGGAAGACGGACTCGGCCTGGCCGACCCGCTCGCCGGCAATCTGGGGGTCGATGCGATCGACCGTGAGGTCCATGTTGTGCTCGAGCGCGAGCCGGACCGCGTCGTCCAGCGTGAGCCGCAGTTCGGGCGGTGCCGCCGCCAGCCCCGCCGGCGGCGGAGGTGACCCCGAGAGCGGCTGCCCGGCCGCGGTGGCCGCGACCGCGGCCAGCAGCGCCAGGCCCGCGCCGGCGGCGCCCGCGGGGCGCCGCCACGCGGCGAGTCGAGCCCCGAGCCGTACGAGCCGCGCCTGCGCGCGGCGTCCCAGGCCCAGCTTCGACGCGTCGTCGAACATCGAGTAGGCCACCGGCGTGACCACGAGCGTGACCAGCAGCACGAGCGTTTGTCCGCCGATGATGACGAAGCCGATGGCCCGGTTCGTGCCGGACCCGACGCCGCTCGAGAGGACCAGCGGCACCATGCCCGCCACGAACGAGAGCGTGGTCATCAGGATCGGCCGCAGCCAATCGCGGCTCGCCTGGATGACGGCCTCGTGCACGACCATGCCGTGGTCCCGGAGCTGGTTCGCCCGATCGATCTGGAGGATGGAGTTCTTCTTCACCACGCCGAACAGCACGAGCAACCCGAGGCCCGAGAAGATGTTCAGCGACTGCCCCGCCACGATGAGCGACACCAGCGCGAACGGCAGGGTGAGCGGCAGCGACAGAAGGATCGTGATCGGATGGAGCCACGACTCGAACTGCGCCGCCAGAATCAGGTACATGAAGACGAGCGAGAGGCCGAACGCGAGCACGAACGCCCGCCCGGTGCGGGCCAGCTCGCGCGATCGCCCGGCGAAGCGCGTCCGGTAGTCGGGCCCGAGGTTGAGCGCGCCGGCCGCGCCCGCCATGGCGTCCATCACCGTCGTCTGGCCGATGCCGGGCAGCAGGCCGGCGTAGACGGTGACCTGGCGCTCGCGATTCAGCCGCTGGATTTCCGCCGGCGCCGTGCCGGGCTCGAACGACGCGAAGTTGTCGAGCGACACGCTGCCCAGGCGCGACGAGGCCACCGTGAGGCCGCCCACGTCGGCCGAGGATCGGCGGAAAGTGGGACGTGCCCGCAGGTGCACTTCGTACTGCTCGCCGCCTTCGTTGTAGGTGGTGACCTGGTCCCCGCCCACCAGCAGCCGCATCGCCTCGGCGGCGTCGCTGAACTGGACGCCGAGGTCGGCTGCCTTCGCACGGTCCAGGGTGACGTCCAGTTCCGGCTTTCCCGGATTGAGCGAGATGTCGACGTCGACGGCGCCGGGAACCTTGCGCGTCTCGGCCGCCACCCGCTGCGCATACTGTTCCAGCCGGGCGATGTCGGGCCCGTTCAGCACGAACTGGATCTCCGAGCTCTGCTGGCCGCCCCCGCCCATCGTCGCGATCGGCCGCACGGCCGCGCGCAGTCCTGAGGAGGCGTACTGCGCCTTCAGGTCCTGGCGGATCGCCTCGGAGACCGCGAAGACGTCGCGCCGGCGCTCGCCCAGCGGCCGAAGCCGGACGTAGATCGTCGCCACGTTCGGCGTGCGGGCCGAATCGTCGGCCACCGTGACCATCGTGAACCGGACCTCGGGGTAGGCCGAGCGCAGACGGGCGGCGATGCGGTTCGCCGTGAGCTCGGTCGACGGCAGGCTGGTGCCTTCCGGCGCCCGCAGGCCGACCTCGAACTCCGACTGGTCGTCGACCGGGAGGAAGTTCTTGTTGACGATCATGAACAGCGGCACGCTCGACAGGAAGACCGCGACGGCGATCAGGGCCACGGCGCGGCGATGCGCGAGGGCCCATTCGAGCAGCTTCGCGTAGCCGTGATCGATCGGCGTGAACCACGCGCTCTCGCGGGACGTGTGCGCCGGACGGGCGGCGTCGCCCTCCTGGCGGCGCACCTTCAGCCACCGGGCGGCGAGCATCGGCGTCAGCGTGAAGCTGACCAGCAACGACACCATCACGGCGAACGCCATCGTGAGGCCGAAGCTCTTCATGAAGCGCCCGATGATCCCGCTCATGAACCCGATCGGCAGGAAGATCGCCACCAGCGACAGCGTGGTCGCCAGGACGGCGAGGCCGATCTCCTTCGTCGCGTCGACCGCCGCCGTGAAAGGATGCTGCCCCTTCTCCTCGATGAACCGGTAGATGTTCTCCAGGACGACGATGGCGTCGTCGATGACGATGCCCACCGAGAGGGTGAGCGCCAGCATGGTCATCGAGTTCAGCGTGAACCCCTGGTACCAGATCAGGCCGAAGGCCGCGATGATCGACGTCGGAATCGCGATGGCCGCGATGACGGTCGAACGCCAGTTGCCGAGAAACACGAGCACCACGAGCGCCGCGAGCAGCGCGCCGACGACCAGGTGCTCCTGCACGGCGCGGATGGACGCCTTGATGAAATCACCCTGGTCCTTGACGACGGTGATTGCGTACCCGGGCGGCAGCGTCGGCCGCAGTTCCTCGATCCGGTCCTTCACCGCCTGGATCACCGCCACCGCGTTGGTGCCCGACTGCCGCCGGATGTTGAGGACGACCGCCGGCTCGCCGTTGACATTGGCCAGCGTTGCCGCGTCGGCCATGCCGTCCTCGATGCTGGCGACGTCGGCCACCGTGATCGGGTGCCCGTCGCGGACCCGCACCACGATCCGGCCGAACTGCTCGACCGACTGCACGCGCCCGAGGGTGCGCAGGGTCAGGTTGCGCGGCCCCTGCTCCAGCCGCCCGCCGGGCACCTCGACGTTCTGCGTCTGCAGGGCCCGCGCCACGTCGGTGACCGTGACGTTGTAGGCGCGGAGCCGGTCGGGATCGAGCCCGAGATTGATCTGGCGGCCGCGCCCGCCCAGCAGCAGCACCTGGCCGACGCCGGTCACCGTCTCCAGGCGCCGCCGCAGCACCTTGTCCGCGTACTCGGTCACCTCGCGGATCGGCTTCGGCGCGGACACGGCCAGGCCGAGCACCGGCGCCGCGTCCATGTCCATCTTCTCGATGACCGGCTGGAGAATCGTCCGGGGCAGCTGGGGCAGGATGCGGTTGACCTTGTCGCGGACTTCCTGGGCGGCGACATCGACGTCTTTCTCGAGCAGGAACGACGCCGTCACGATCGAGACGCCCTCGGCCGACGTGGACCGGAGTTCGTCGAGCCCGCTGATCGTGTTGACGGCTTCCTCGATCTTGTCCGAGATCTCCGTCTCGATCTGCTCGGGCGCGGCCCCTGGCTGCCGCGTGGTGACGGTAATCGTCGGGAAGTCGACCTTGGGGAACCGGTCCACCCCGAGTTGGGAGTACCCGAACGCCCCGACGACGGTCAGCGTCAGGACCAGCACCGACGCGAACACGGGCCGCCGGACGCACAGCGCCGCGAGCCACTGCATGGCGAGCTCCTACTTCCTGGCCGAGGGAACGGTGGCGTCGGGCGCGGGCACGACGCGGACCCGGGCACCGTCCGCCAGCTCGCCAAGCCGGGAGGTGGCGACGGATTCGCCGGCCGCCACGCCTTGCCGCACCTCGGTCCGCCCGCCCATCGCGACACCGGTGGTGATCATGCGCTGTTCGACCGTGGCGTCCCGTACGACGAAGACGTGGCTGATGCCGGCCTCGGTGACGACGGCGGCCGAGGGCACGACGACCGACGGGGCATCCGCCGGCAGCAGGATCTCGGCCGACGCGAACATGCCCGGCTTCAGCGCACCGTCGGCATTCGGGACGACGGCCTCGACGGTGAGCGCGCGCTGATCCGCACGGAACGCCGGCGCGACGAACCGCACCTGGCCGTCGAAGTAGCGCCCGGGAAACGCGTCCACCTGGAGACGCATCGCCTCGCCGGCCCCGACCAGCCCCGCGGACTGCTCGGGCACCGTGAGCTCCACCCGCAGCGGCGCCACCTTGACGACGGTGGCGACCTTCGTACCGCGCGTGACGAAATCGCCGACGCTCACCTTGCGGTCCATCACCAGGCCGGCGAACGGCGCGCGCACGACCGTGTCGGCGAGCGACTTGCGGGCCAGCGACAGCCTCGCCTTGGCGCCCTCGAGCATCCGGTACTGCTGCTGCGCCGCGTTGCGCGCCGCGCGGTACTGGTTGCTGGTCGCCTCGACCTGCGTCCGCCGCTGGTCGAACTCGGCCTGCGATACCACCCTCTGCTCGAGCAGGCTGCGGATCCTCGCAAAGTCCGCTTCGGCGAGGTCGCGTGTCGCCTTCGCGGCCGCAACCTCGGGGACGCTGTCGATGTTGAAGGCCTCACCGGGCTCGATCGCCAGCCGCGCCTCGAGTTGCGCGACGCTCGCCTCGGCGTCCGAGGCCGCGGCCTGGGCTTCCGTCGGCGACAACGCGATGAGCGGAGAGCCTTCTGACACGCGGCTCCCCCGCTCGACCGGCGTGCTCACGACACGGCCCGTCGTCTCCGCGGCGACGTCGGCTTCCTCGTCGGCCGTGAGCGTTCCGGTCACGCGGAGGACGCGGCCGATGCTGTCCTCTCTGGCCTGCTCCGCCGTGATCTCGACCGGCGCCTCGCCAGGCGCGGCTGCCGGCGGCGATCCGGGCCCGCAGGCGAGCGCGGCGCCCGCCGCCAGCACGAGCGCCGTGATGCCCCCGCGACAGCGGGTCACGCCGCGCCTCCATGCCTGTGCGGGCCGGCACCCGCCGCGCCGTCCAGAAAGAGCGAAAGCACCTCGGCCGGGGTCCGCATCGGCCGCTGAACGCCGGACGCGAGGGCTTCGAAGATGCAGTTGTGCACCATGCCGAGATAGGCCGACGCGAGCATCCCGGCGTCGCCCGGGCGAAGCGTGCCGTCCTCGACGCCCTCCCGCATCAGCTCCACCAGTTGCTCGCGGAGCTTCCTGGTGTGGGCGCCAACCCGCTCGGCAATCTGGCCCGAGAAGGCCGCCGTCAGCCGGCCGCGCTCGGAGAGGAACAACCGGAAGAACCCGCGGCGCTCTTCGAAGGTGCGGAACATCGCCGCCGTCAGCGCCTCGAGCTTGGCGCGCGCGCCTTCGGCCTGCTTCGCCTGGTCGAGGAGCCCGAAGAAGAACTCCCACTGGTTCTCCACCACGCGAAGGTAGAGTTCGTCCTTGCTCGTGAAGAACTGGTAGACGCCGCCGACGCTGAACTGGGCCTCGCGGGCGATGTCCCGGATCGAGGTGCCGTGATAGCCCTGCTCGCTGAACACGCGCTCGGCGGCTTCGAGCAGTCCGGCAAGGTCAGCCTCTCTGTGGCGGAGTCTGCGGGTGGATGAACTCGTATTCATGTTTCGAATCCCCGGTCGAACCTTAGAACAACTGCTCGCACTTGTCAAAGGGAATTCCCCGGACGCTCGTCCACGTAGAATGAGCCGGTGATGAGTTTCGCTCGACGTCCCACACGGCGCGTGCCCACTTCGCTGATCCTGGCCTCGTGCCTCCTCGCCGGTTTTCCCGCAGCTGCTCGGCAGGGACAGTCCCCTGGTGACTACAGCCGGAGCGTTGCGGCGTGGCGGGCCGATCGCGAAGCGAAGCTCACGGCCGACGATGGGTGGCTGACGCTGGTGGGCCTGCACTGGCTGCGCGAGGGCGCCAACAGCGTCGGTGGCCGTTCGACCGCCGATGTTCCGCTGCCCGAAGGATCGGCCGCGGCGGAGGTCGGCACGATCCACCTCGCGGGAGGCACCGCGCGCTTCGAGCCGGCGCGAGAGAGCAGCGTCCGGATCAACGGCGCGCCGGCCCGGGCCCAGGTGCTCCGCCCGCAGCCTGGGGACTACGACGTTGTCACCACCGGCAGCGTGACGTTCTTCGTCATCAAGCGCGGCGATCGATTCGGGGTCCGCGTGCGCGACGCCAACAGCGCCGGGCGCCGAGACTTCGAGGGGCTGCGTTGGTACCCGATTCGCGATGAGTACCGCGTCACGGCGAGGTTCATCCCCCATGCTTCGCCGACGTCAATTCCCATCGCCAACGTGCTGGGGGCCGTCGAGTCATGGCCGACGCCCGGCAAGGTTGCCTTCAGCCTGAAGGGGCGCGAGTTTACGCTGCACCCGGTGCTGGACGGCCCTGACGCGAAGGAGCTCTTCTTCATCTTCAGGGACGGGACCAGCGGCTCGGACACGTACGGGGGCGGGCGCTTCCTATACGCGCCCATGCCGCGCAACGGCGAGGTGGTGCTCGATTTCAACAAGGCGGAGAGCCCGCCCTGCGCGTTCACGGCGTTCGCGACGTGCCCGCTGCCGCCGAAGGAGAACGCGCTACCGATCCGGATCGAGGCCGGCGAGAAGAACCCTCACCGGTAGGCCGGCGTCACACGGCCTTCGGCATCCCGCCAGCAGGGAACCCACGCGAGCGCGAGCAACTGCACCGTGAGTTCCGTCCGCTTCGGCCTCAGCGTGACCGCGTCGAGCGGCTCGCTGACGGCGTCCCAGGCGCCTCCGAACTGCTGAAGCTCGGCCTGCACCTGGGCTTCGAGATCGGCCTTCTGCTGCTGGGCGGCCGCGAGCGATTCCTTCGCCCGCTCGATGTCCTGGCTCTCCTTCATCGTCCGGCCCACGCCGCGGGCCGCTGTGGTGGCCTTCCCAATCGTCGAAGCGCTGACCGCTTTCCTGCCGAAGAGGGCCCCGAGCACGGTTGCGCCCATGGACACCGCCGTCTGGAGCTTTTGCTGTGACGCCTGGGCGGCTTCGCGATCGACGGCCTGCTGGGCCCGGCGGATCTTCTCGTCGATGGCTGTGGCTTTCGGCGCGTACTTGGCCCGCAGCTTGTCGACCGCCTGGTCGCGCCGCTCACGGGCCACGGTCTGGAGGCGCACGCGGAAATCGCGCTCGGACTCGCCCGGGGCCGACACCACCCCGGTGTTGCGGCTCTTGAGCAGGTCGAGCGCCTGCGTCTGGCCGAGCCAGGCCTTGAGGGCCTTCCCCCAGGCGTCGTACGACTTCGCCCGCGACGCCGCGGGCGCCAGGGCCAGGAAGCTGCCGGGCTGCGGCGGATCGACCGCGAAGTCGCGGGCGGACGTCTCCACCGGCTCGCTCGCGGTCCAGTCGACGCTGCCGAGCCTCGCATCGATCGCCGCGATCACGGTCACGCTCTGGGTGACCGCCACGCCGAGCTTCGCGTCCGAGAACCCCACGCTCGAGATGCCGATGGCCCGCGGCTCGTAGCAGAGCTCCGAGGCACCCGGCTGCGGCGCCGTCAGCGGCAGGAAGAACTGCTGGACGTCCGGCGGCAGCACGGGTCGGTCCGTCCCCATCGCCGCGGCTGGCGGCGGTGCGGCGCGGACCGGGACCGGAGCGGGCATCGCCGCCGGCTGAGCTGCCGGCGCGGCGGCGGGACGGGCGGCCGCCTTGCGCGGAGCCATGATCGCCTTGATCTGATCGCGCGTGAGCGGGCCACGCAGGTAGGACATGGCCCAGCGCGACTCCATGGCCGCCGGCGCGTCTTCGTGCACGTTGTTCATGAGGAACACGCGAGTCCCGAGGCCGCTGAGGGCGCGGTCGAAGTACGCGCGGTCGAATCGCCCGCCGCCCGACGTGATGGCCCCCTCGAGGCCGTCGAGGACCCGGGCCTTGTCGCGCTCGGTCTGCAGGCGCCCGAGCCACCACGTCCCGCAATTCGCCAGGCCCTTGTAGTCGAGGTCCACCGGATTCTGCGTCGCGAGCAGGCACCCGAGGCCGAAGGCGCGCCCCTGCTTGAGCAGCGTCAGCAGGGGCGTCTTCGACGGCGGGTTCGCCACGGGCGGGAAGAAGCCGAACACCTCGTCCATGTAGAAGAGCGCGCGCAGGCTCGTGGTGCCCTGCTGCGCCCGCATCCAGGCCAGCAGTTCGTTCAGCAGCAGCGAGACGAAAAACATGCGCTCGCGATCGCCCAGGTGCGCGATGGAGAGAATCGAGACCCGCGGCCGGCCGTCGGGGGTGTGGAGCAGCCGGTCGACGGCCAGCGGCTCGCCGTCGAGCCAGGCCTCGAACCCGGGGGACGCGAGGAGGTTGTTGAAGGCCGTCGCGAGCCCGAACCGATCCCCGGCCGGGAAGAACGACTCCAGTTCGAGGACGCCGATGCGCTGCACCGGAGGCGTCTGAATCGACTGGATGAGACCGGCCAGATCGAGGCTGCGGCCCGCGGCCCAGGTTGCGGCGAGAATCGAGGTGAGCAGCGTGTGCTCGCGGCTGCGGCCGGGCTCGACGTCGATGCCCGCCAGGGTGAGCAGGCTCGTCGCCGTCGTGGCGATGCGCTCGGCGAACAACTCGCGGTCCTCGACCAGCGCCGGCGGCGGCGCGTCGAGCGATCGCAGAACGGACAACGGCAGGCCCGCGCCGCTGCCCGGCGTGTAGATCGCGAAGTCGGCCATGGCGCGCAGCCGGGCGATGCGCGCGCCGTCCTGCCCCCACTCCGCCAGCCCGGCCTTCCACTTCGCGGCCTGGTCGGCGGCGAACTGCTCCACGCTCACGCCCTTGCGCCTGGCATCGTCATCGTTGACCCAGGGGCGGAAGTCCTCGGGCGCCAGGTCCGGGAACGTGAGCAGCAGGTTGCCGAGATCGCCTTTCGGATCGATCGCGATGACCGGCACGCCGTCCATCGCGGCTTCTTCGAGGATGGACAGGCACAGGCCCGTCTTGCCGCTGCCCGTCATGCCGACGCAGACGCCATGGGTGACCAGGTCCTTCGAGTCGTAGAGCACGAGGTCGTCGAGGCGCCTCGACGCCCCGAGGTCGTAGCTGCGCCCGAGATAGAACACCCCAAGTTTCTCGAAGTCCTGCATGCTTCGGCTCCCGCGTGACTCGATCAGTCTACTGCACGCCGGCGTGTGCCGTTGAGCGGGCCAGCGCCCGTGGAAGGCGCAGGCGAATGAACTCGGACGCGTCTTTCGATCCGGCCGGGCCGCGCCCTCCTCCGCCCGGATAGTTGTTGTCGTTCACCAGCACCAGCGTGCGGCCATCCTCGGGCCACACGGCCTCGGGGGTGATGAACGGAAACGTGAACGCCGGCCCGAGGCCGGCGAGAGTGCGCGGGTCGGCGATGTCGAGGAGATCCGCGACCAGTTCGGGCTCGACGGCGTTGCCGGGGTCAGGAAGCTGCAACGCGACGACGCGCTTCACGCGCGCAGCCGGACCCGCCCCGTCATCGCGCTCGAGGGCCACGAATCGCCCGGGTGCGTAGCACACGAGCTCGGTCACCTTGATGCCGGGCGCGGTTGTGCGGTACGTCCACCCGCGCCCCGTGAATCGGCCCGACGCGAGGCTGAACTCCATCAGACGTGTCGTCTGCGGCGGGTCTCCCGCAGGCCCCTCCTCGAGCAGCGCCACCAGGCGCCGCCCGTCGGCGTCGAGGGCCAGCCCTTCGAACCCCCGCGATCGGCCGACTGCCGCGCCGCCGGTCCCGCCGGTTCCGGCCGTGCCGATGGAAGGATTGTCCGGCGACCGCAGCCCCGGCACCTCGACCGGCGGTGCGAGGAGCACGCCGGAACCGTCCACGTGCAACAGCCAGGGTCCGAACTCGTCGCCGATCCAGAACGTGCCATCCTCCGCCGCGACGAACGACTCGGGATCGAAGTCGGCACCGGTCAGCAGGCGGTCGGTGGTGTCCTCGTTCAGGATCCGGAACGGTACGCGGCGGTGAGGGTCGGACAGCTGAATGGGGCGCCCCACGTCCACGCCGCCCGCGCCGGCGCCGTCGGCCGACCTCCAATCCGGCCGCACAGAGTAGATGCGCAGCAGGAAGTCAGCGGAGTTGGCTTTGGTGCCGTACCCATTGTCGCAGAGCACCAGCCACCAGCCCGGCCGGTCCCGGTCGGGCATGATGGCGGAGAACCCCTGCACGGGCTGCCCCGGAAACGGCGGACTGCTGCTGTCGGACTGGAGGAAGCGGCCCGACGCAGGCCCATCGGCGAACGTGTCCGCCGCGAGCACCGCGAAGCCGACCAACTCGGTCCGCGGCGGCTGGGCCGTGAGCGCCGCGGCCGCCAGCAGCCCGGCGGCGACGCACGCAGCTACAGGTTGAAGCACGCGACGCGCGTCTCCGTCATCTCGTGCAATGCGAAGCGGATGCCTTCGCGGCCGATGCCGCTCAGTTTCGTGCCGCCAAACGGCATGACGTCGAGCCGGTAGTCGGTCGAGTCGTTCACGATCACCCCGCCGACGTGCAGCTTCCGGACGGCCGTGAATGCCGCCCGCAGGCTCTCGGTGAAGATGGCCGCATGGAGTCCGTAGTCCACCCGGTTGGCGCGTGCGATGGCCTCATCCAGCGTGGTCGCGCGATACAGCGACACCACCGGGCCATAGACCTCGTCGCAATCGAGATGCGAGCCTTCCGGCAGCGCTTCGAGCACCGTCGGCCAGATCACCGCGCCATCACGCCGGCCGCCCGCGAGCAGCCGCGCCCCGCCCTGGCGGGCTTCCAGGATCCATCGCTCCACCCGGTCGGCCTGGCCGTCGGTGATCATGGCGCAGACATCGGTGGTCTCGTCCATGGACGACCCGGCCTTCAGCGTCTCGACATGCGCCGTGAACCGATCCCGGAACGCGTCGTAGACATCCGCCAGGACGAAGACCCGCTGCACCCCCAGGCAGTTCTGGCCCGCCTGGGCGAAGGCCCCGGCCGAAATCGCCGGAACGGCGCGGTCGAGGTCCGCATCGGGCATCACGATGACGGGCGAGTTCGAGCCCAGCTCCATGCAGAGCTTCTTGATGCCGGCGTGCCGCGTGATGCGCAGCCCTGTTTCGACGCCGCCCGTGAATGTCACGAGCCGGACCCGGGGGTCACCGACGATGGCGTCGCCGAGTTCATCGCCGCGCCCGGTCACCACGTTGAGCCGGCCGGGGGGAAGCCCCGAGGCCATCAGGTCGCGTGCCAGCCGGAGCGCCGAGAGCGGCGTGGCGGTGCCCGGCTTGAGGACGACCGCGTTGCCGCCGGCAAGCGCCGGGCCGACTTTGTGGCACGCCATGGCGAGGGGATCGTTGAACGGGGTGATCGCGCCGACGATGCCGACGGGGAACCGGAAGTAGTAGCCGATCCGGTTCTCGGAACCTGGCCGGCTGTCGAACGGCAGGGTCTCTCCGGCGAGCCTGCGGCCTTCCTCCGCTGCCAGCCGGAGCAGCGACACGCATCGCACCGGCTCGCGCCGCGCTTCCCTGATGGTCTTGCTGCCCTCGAGGGCGATGGTGCGCGCGTACCCCTCCAGGTCGGCCTCCATCCTCGCGGCCGCGCGCGTCAGCACGTCGTACCGCGCATGGACCGGCCAGGGCTCGTCGAGCGCCTCCAGGGCGGCCGCAATCCCCGAGGCGATGTCGGCCGGGGTGCCTCGCGGCACCGTGTCCACCAGCCGGCGATCGAACGGGTTGCGGACCTCGATCACCTCGTCTCGCGCGATCCAGGCGCCGCCGACGAGCATCCTCGCGCCGCCGCCATGGCCGCCCCCGGGCACGACACCATCACCGCCCATCTGCGCCCCCCTGGTTCCGTACCTTCGTCCAGTAGCGTTCGAGGCCGGCCCAGCAATCGTCCAGCGACATCGACTCGCGGTATGCGTCCACCTCCTCGTCGGTCACACGCTCCCGGATCCTCGCGCGCACCGCGTCCACGAAGGCGGTCAGGCGGGCGTCGGGCGCCACGCCGGCCAGGATGCGCCCGGCCAGTTCGTCCCAGGCGTCGAGTTCGCGGCTGAGCACGTCGATGTGGGCGGCGGCGTCCCGATGGAGCCCGAAGTGTGTGACGAAGATCCCGGCCGGCTCCCACGCGCGCAGACGCGCCAGGCTTTCTTGCCACGCGCGGACATCGATGTCCGGCGGCGGCGTCGGCGGCAGCACGTATGGGCTCGGGCCGACCCTGATGCCTCCGGTGTCGCCGGCGTACACCACGCCGGATCGACGATCGCGATAGCAGACGTGGTGCGACGCGTGGCCGGTCGTATAGGCGACGTCGAAGGCCGCGCCGCCCGCCTGCAGCACTTCGCCATCGGCGGGCACGACGAGGTTGGCGGCCGGAACCGGTGCGAACTCGCCCCACAGGCGGTCCATGTCGCCGCCATAGAGCCGCGTCGCGCTCGCGAGCAGCTTGGCGGGATCGGCCAGATGCGGCGCGCCCCTGGCGTGCACGTACACCTTCACGTGCGGATGGCGGCGGACGATCGTGCCCGCCGCCCCGGCATGATCGAGGTGGATGTGGGTGAGGAGCAGGCCGTGGATCTCAGCCGGCGCTACGCCCGCGCCGGCCAGGCCGTCGAGCAGGGGGCCGAGGCAACTCGCGGGGCCGGGATCAACGACCAGCGCCCCGGCCGGGGCCTCGATCAATCCGGCGGCAATCCGGCCGCGCCGGCCAAGAAACTGCAGGTCCAGCGCACGAGGCCACGCCGATGCATTGCTCATGTCGCGCCACTCCCCTTCAGGCGGGAGCATTGTACAGGAACCGCCACGCGGGCCCGGAACGGTATACTGCGCCCGATGGCGGACCCGCAGCGCAAGACCGGCCGGTCGGTGCTCGAGAAGACCCGCGAGCAGACGCAGGAGCCGGAGCTGTACAACGTCTTCCTGCTGAACGACGATTACACCACCATGGAGTTCGTGGTACACGTGCTCGAGTCGGTTTTCAACAAGGGCCCGGCCGAGGCCTTCCGCATCATGATGCTGGTCCACACCCAGGGCCAGGGGCTGTGCGGCGTGTTCCCGTGGGACATTGCCGAAACGAAGGTGGCGGTCACGCACGAACTGGCGCGGGAACGGGGATTCCCGCTCCGGGCCCTCATCGAGAAGGCGTGATCGCTATACTAGGGGTATCGGTCCGCCGCGCTTCCGTGGCGGCCCCGGTCAACGCGGGACGCCCGGGCGGAAGCCGCCGCGGGACCGGCCGCGAAAGGACGCCGCCGTGTTCAGCCAGTCGGTGGAAATGCTCCTCAACGTGACGTACCGCGAGGCCGTGTCGCGCCGCCACGCGCACCTGACGCTGGAGCATCTGCTCTATGTGATGGCGCACGACCTCGAGGGCGAGAAAATCCTCGCCTCGTGCGGCGCGGACCTCCCTCGCCTGCGCCGGGACCTCGACACCTTCCTGCGGGAGCGCGTGGAGCAGCTGCCTCCCGGGTCCGACAAGGAGCCGGAGCAGACGCTGGCGTTCCGGCGCACACTGCAGGCCGGCGTGCTGCACGTGCAGAGCGCAGGCCGCGACGAGGTCCGCGCCGGCGACATCCTCGCGGCGCTGATGCAGCAGTCCCGGTCGTTCGCGGCCACGCTGCTCGCCTCCCACGGCGTCACGCGGCTGGACATCCTGAACTACATCTCCCATGGCGTCAGCAAGGTGCCGCAGGCCCCGGTGCCGCCGCCCTCCCCCGGCGATGGCCAGGAGCACGACGGCGCCAGGCAGGGCGAGGACGAACCGACCGCGGCCGCCGACCCGCTCACCGCCTACGCGGCGAACCTGACCGAGCGGGCCGCCGCGGGCAAACTCGACCCGCTGGTGGGTCGCCAGCTCGAACTCAACCGGACGCTGGAGATCCTCTGCCGTCGCCGGAAGAACAACCCGGTGTTTGTCGGCGATGCGGGCGTCGGCAAGACGGCGCTCGCCGAGGGCCTGGCGCAGCGGCTGCTCGACGCCGATGTCCCCGACATCCTCAAGGGCGCGTCGGTCTACTCGCTCGACACGGCGGCGCTGCTCGCCGGCACCCGGTTCCGCGGCGATTTCGAGGAACGCTTCAAGGCGGTCATCGCGGCGCTGATGGCCAAGCCGCTGCCGATCCTGTTCATCGACGAGATTCACTCCACCGTCGGCGCCGGCGCCACCACCGGCGGCACGCTCGATCTCGCCACGCTCATCAAGCCCGTCCTCACCGCGGGCGAACTGCGCATCGTGGGCTCGACGACGTTCGAGGAGTTCAAGCAGATCGAAAAGGATCGCGCGCTGGCACGGCGCCTCCAGAAGGTGGCGGTCGACGAGCCGTCGATCGAGGAAACCGTGCAGATCCTCAAGGGGCTGCGGTCGCGCTACGAAGCGCACCACCGGGTGCGGTACCTGGACGAGACGCTGGAGGCCGCCGCGAAGCTCGCCAAGCGCCACCTGCGCGACTACCGGCTGCCGGATAGCGCCATCGACCTCGTCGACGAAGCGGGTGCCCGCCTCCGCATGCAGGCCCGGCCGGACGGCGAGCAGGCCGGGGCCGATCGCATCGTGTCGGTCGACGACATCGAGGGCGTGGTGGCGCGCATGGCCCGCATCCCCGAAAAGCAGGCGAGCGCATCCGATCGCGAACGCCTCCGGACGCTGGAGGACTCGCTCAAGCGGGTCGTCTTCGGCCAGGACGACGCCGTGCGGCAGGTGACGGGGGCCATCAAGCGGTCGCGGGCTGGCCTCGGCCAGCCGGATCGCCCCGCGGGGTGCTTCCTGTTCACCGGCCCGACGGGCGTGGGCAAGACGGAACTGGCAAAGCAACTGGCCCTGCACCTCGGCAACGAGTTCATCCGCTTCGACATGTCCGAGTACATGGAGAAGCACGCGGTCGCGCGCCTCATCGGCGCCCCGCCGGGCTACGTCGGCTTCGAACAGGGGGGCCTGCTGGTCGACGCGGTGCGCACGCACCCCTACGCCGTCGTGCTCATGGACGAGATCGAGAAGGCGCACCCGGACGTCTACAACATCCTGCTGCAGGTGATGGACCACGCCACGCTCACCGACAACACGGGCAGGAAGGCCGATTTCCGGCAGGTCGTGGTGATCCTCACCTCCAACGCGGGGTCGCGGGAGATGAGCGCGGCCACGATCGGGTTCGGCGGCACCGGGTCGACCGGCTCGCGGGCGAAAACCGCGAAGCTGCGGGCGAAGGAGGCCGTCGAACGCATTTTCAGCCCCGAGTTCCGCAACCGGCTCGACGCGATCGTGAGCTTCCAGTCGCTCTCGCCGGCCGTGATGGAGACCATCGTCGAGAAGTTCGTGCTCCAGCTGGAGTCGCAGCTGCGGGAACGGCGCGTCGCCATCACGCTGCAGCCCGAGGCCCGCGCCTGGCTGGCGGCCAGGGGTTACGATCCGACCTTTGGCGCCCGGCCGCTCGCGCGCGTCGTGCAGGCGGAGGTCCGCGATCCGCTCACGGACGAGATTCTGTTCGGGGCGCTCGAGCACGGCGGCACGGTCCACATCGGGCTCGCCGACGATGCGCTGACGTTCACGTGCGAGCCGGCGGCTCCGGCCGAAGCGCCGCCGCAGACCCCGGTGACAGCATAGCGATTCCGCGGCCGGCTCCCCGGCCGATTCGACCATGGCAGACGAACCGCAGCCGGACATTCACATCGTCGATCGCCGCTGGTGGGCCCGCGGCGACACCGCCGCGGACACGGCGGAAGCGCCCTTCGAGAAGCCGAGCTACGTCCAGGAGCTCGAGGCCCGGGTCGCCGCGAAGGACGAAGAGCTGCGCGCCACGCTCGCACGGTACCGCGAGGCCAATGCCGAGTTCGAGCAGGCCCGGGTGCGGATGCGCCGCGACGTCGGGAAGGAGGTCGAGCGCGGAACCCGGGCGGTGCTTGCCGACCTGCTCGACGTCGTCGACAACCTCGATCGCGCCGTGGCGTCGGGCCGCGCCGCCTCGCCGGGCAGTGCCCTGGTGCAGGGCGTCGAACTGGTCCGCGCCCAGTTTCTCTCGAAGCTCGAGGGCCACGGCGTCCGGCCCCTCGATGCCGCCGGGCTGCGGTTCGATCCCTCCTGCCACGAGGCCGCGACCACCGTGCCCGTCCAGGACGCCGCGCAGGACGGCATCGTGGTGGGCGTCATCCGCCAAGGCTATATGATCCGCGACGAAGTGCTGCGGCCGGCGGTCGTCGCCGTCGCGGCGTTCCAGAACGAGGGAGTGCCATCATGAGAGACCGGGTTCGAATCCTGGCCGCCGCGTGCGCCGCGAGCGCCGTCCTCGCCGCCGCGCCGGGGCACGCGCAGACGGCCGGCGGCGGCAAGGGAGGGCGCGTGGAGAAGTCGAACTTCGGCACCACCAGGGACGGTCTCGCCGTTGATCTCTATACGTTGACGAACGCGAAGGGCGTGACCGCGAAGATCATCACGTACGGCGCCCTGCTCACCGAGCTGCACGTACCCGATCGAGCCGGGCAGATGGCCGACGTCGTGCTGGGATTCAAGACGCTCGACCGCTACGAAGGCGATCATCCGTACTTCGGCGGCACCATCGGCCGCGTCGCGAACCGGATCGCGAAGGGCCGGTTCAGGCTCGGCGGGCAGGAATACACCCTCGCGGCCAACAACGGCCCGAACCACCTGCACGGGGGGATCAAGGGGTTCGACAAGCGCGTCTGGAAAGCGCAGCCCGCCTCGGTCGGCGGCGTGCCGGCCGTCCGCTTCACCTACACGAGCGCGGACATGGAGGAAGGCTACCCCGGGATGGTGACGGCGACGGTGACCTACACGCTGACGCACGCGAACGAGCTGCGCCTCGAGTACACCGCCACCACCGACAAGCCGACCATCGTCAACCTGACCAACCACAGCTACTTCAATCTGGCGGGCGATGGTCAGGGCACGATTCTCGATCACGAACTGACGATCATGGCCGACCGCTATACACCGGTTGACGACACGCTGATCCCGACTGGTGAGATTGCCACCGTCCGCGGCACGGTGATGGACTTCAACCGCGCGACCGCCATCGGGGCCCGCATCAGCGAGGTGCCCGGCCCGGCCCCGGGCGGCTACGACCACAACTACGCGCTCTCGCACGGAGGCGGCGTGCTGGCGATGTCGGCCTCGGTGCGCGACCCGAAGTCGGGCCGGCTGATGGAGGTGCTGACCTCCGAGCCCGGCGTGCAGTTGTACACGGGCAATTTCCTCGACGGCACGATCGCGGGCAAAGCGGGCGTGGCGTACCAGAAGCACGCGGGCTTCTGTCTCGAGACCCAGCACTACCCCGATTCGATCAACCGTCCAAACTTTCCGCCGGTCGTCCTGCCGCCCGGCCGGACATTCAAGTCGACGACCGTCTATCGGTTCTCGGCCAGGTAGGGACACGGGGCCGGCAGCCCGCGGCGCCGATTGTCAGGGGTACGGCTTTCGACCATACTAGCCCCGGAGTTCACGTCGGCCGATCGGTGGTCCAGGTCATGACGCCTTCTCCCGCCTCACCGCGGCCGACGCCCCACTGGCGCCACATCGCGACCCGCACGGTCCCGCCCGCCATCCTGACGTTCGCCCTCTTCCTCGGCCTGATTTTCGCCGTCGTCATCCCGACGATGCGCGAGAACATCATGGAGCGGAAGCGGGAGATGATCCGCGAACTCACCCAGGCGGCCTGGTCGGAGCTCGCCGACCTCGCGGCGCGGGAACGCGAGGGATCGATGACGCGGGAGCAGGCGCAGGCGGCCGCCGTCGCGCGCGTCCAGAACCTCCGCTACGGGGACGACGGCAAGGACTACTTCTGGATCACCGACATGCACCCGCGCATGGTGGTGCACCCGTACCGGCCCGAACTCAACGGTCAGGACCTCGCCGGGTACGCCGACCCCGCGGGCACCAGGCTCTTCGCCGAGCACGCCAGACTGGTCCGGGCCGAGGGGGCCGGCTACACCGAGTATCTCTGGCAGTGGAAAGACGACGAGCGGCGCATCGTGCCGAAGCTGTCGTACGTCAAGGGCTTCGAGCCCTGGGGCTGGATCATCGGCACCGGGATCTACCTCGAGGACGTCCGCGCCCAGGTGTCCGCGATCACGCGGCGCGTGGTGACGGTCTCGCTCGCCTTCTCCGTGCTCATCGCGGGCCTGCTCGTCTACATGACGAAGCAGAGTCTCGATGTGGATCGGAAACGCTGGGAGGCCGAGTCGGCCCTGCGCGGGTCGGAGGAGAAATACCGCACCCTGGTGGAGGGCACCACAGAGGGCGTCGTCCTCGTCGTGTCGGGCCGGTGCGCGTACAGCAACGCGCCGTTGAGGACGCTCCTCGGCTACGACGAAGGCGGACTGGAGGGCCTCGGCTGGGAGCAGATCCTGGACCCGGCGCCCGTCGCCGGTGAGGCGCCGCCCGAAGGGCGGCCGGCGCGGGCCATCCGGCGGGACGGGACGCGCATCGACGTCATGGTCCGCACCGCGCCTGTGTCGGTGGGCGACCGGACGGGGCTCACCGTCTCGATCCGTGACATGACCGCGCACCGGTCCACCGAGGAACGCCTGTCGGCGCTCCTGGCCGAGATGCAGACGACGCAGTTGCTGCCCACGCGCCCGGTGGCGGCCTCGCGCCTCTCGACCGTCGTGTGCGGGCTCGAGGCGCCGGTCCGGGAGGCGGCGGCCGCGATGACCCGGGCCGGCGCGAGCGCCGCGCTTGTCAGGGCCCCCTCGGGCGACGACATCGGCATCGTCACCGACGAGGACCTCCGGGCCCGTGTCGTGGCCGCCCGGAGCGACCCGGCCGGGCCCGTGTCGGCGATCATGAGCGCGCCGCTCGTGCGGATCCCGGCCGATGCGCTGCTGTTCGAAGCCGCGCGCCTGATGCGGGAGCGCAGCGTGGGCCACCTCGTCGTGACCGGCCCCACGGGCGCGGCCCTGGGGATTCTGTCGGGCAAGGAGGTGCTGCACGCCCAGCAGCACTCCGTGTCGGTGCTCCAAGCCGAGATCCAGGCCGCCGCCGGGATAGACGACCTGCGCGAGAGCCGGGCCAGGCTCCCGATCCTGGTGAGGTCGTTGATGGACGGCGGCACCCGGGTCGAGCACGTGACGCGGGTCATGACCATGGTGTCCGACGCGGTGCTGACGCGCCTCGTCGACCTGACGCTGCCGCAGCTGGGGCCCCCGCCCGTTCGCTTCGCGTTTGTCGTCCTGGGCAGCGAGGCCCGCGGCGAACAGACCCTCAAGACCGACCAGGACAACGCCATCGTCTACGCGGACACGGAACCGGCCGACGCCTCGGCGGTTCAGGCGTACTTCCTGGAACTGGGCCGCCGGGTGTGCGACGGCCTGGACGCCGTCGGCTACGCCCGGTGCAAGGGTGAGGTCATGGCCTCGAACCCGAAGTGGTGCAAGCCGGTGAGCGCGTGGCTGGCACACCTCGAGCGCTGCGTGCGCGCGGTGGACGAGCAGGCGCTCACCGACATGAACGTGCTCTTCGACTTCCGCTGCGTGTACGGCGAGACGGCGTTCGCCGCCGCCCTGCGCGACCATCTCAGAGCCCTGGTGGCCGGCGGCCAGCACGGCTTCTTCTTCCATCTGGCACAGACGACGCTGCAGTTCAAGCCGCCGCTCGGATTCTTCGGCAACATCCAGCTGGACGGCGGCGGCGAGCATCCGTCCGCGTTCAACATCAAGAACGCGATCATCCCGGTGGTCAACTTCGCGCGGATCTACGCCCTGAGCCATCACGTGGAGGAGACCGGCACGCTCGACCGCCTGGGCCGCCTGCTCCACCTCGGCGTGCTCCTGCGGTCCAGCCACGACGAACTCGTGCAGGCCTACTCGCTGCTGATGGAGATCCGCCTCGCGCACCAGGCCGCCCAGGCCTGCGCCGGAGCCGCCGCCGACAACTTCATCGACGTGGGCCAGTTGACCCAGCTGCAGCGCTCGCTGCTCAAGAAGGTGTTCTCCGACATCAGCGTGTTCCAGTCCCGCCTCCGCACGGACTTCGCGCGGACCGCCTGACCCATGCAGGTCCTCATCGTAGGCGACGTGCACGGCCGGCACGACCGGCTGGCTGACCTGCTCGAGCGGGCCCGCCGCGTCCTCGGGATCGACGCCGCGATTCAGGTGGGTGACTTCGGCTTCGCGGAGTCGGCCCTCGGCGCCGTGCGGACACCGTTCCCGGTCCCCGTCCACGCCATCGACGGCAACCACGAGGACCACCGGTGGCTGCAGCGTGCCCTCGAGGAGGGCGAGGCGCCACGCTGGGCGGCACGGCTCAATCTGTTCTACCAGCCCAGGGGATCGACGGCCGTGCTGGGCGGGTCGATGGTCGGGTTCCTCGGAGGGGCGCTCCACGTGGACCGGCCGCAGCAGCACAACGGCCCTGCCGGCCTGGCGAACTACATCCGGCGGCGCGAGGCGTTCGCGGCCGCCGCCGAGTTCAATCGCGTCCGGCCGCACCTGGTGGTCACGCACTCGTGCCCGGCCGGCATCGGCATCGGCCTGACGGGGCCGCAGGAGCTGCGCCTGGGCGTGCTGGATCACGTCGTGGCGGCAGGATTCGATCCCGGCCCCGTCCACGACTGCGGTGACGCGGAACTCACCGCCCTCTGGTCGCGCCTCGCGTACCGGCCGCCGGCGTGGGTCTTCGGCCACCACCACCGGCTGCACGCCACCACCGTCGAGGGCACCCACTTCGTGTGCGTGGGTGAAGGAGAGGCGTCGGTCGAGCAGCCGGTCGTCTGGGACAGCGTGGATCGCGTGCTGTGGACGGCAGCCCGCTGAGGAAGGGCCGGCGGCCGGGCGCATGAGGCTGCACCCGGCCGCTCGAGTGGGGCCGCGTCAGGACGCGGCAGGCCTTGGCGCCGGCGGCTTGGTCATCAGCGACACGGCCACGAGCACCGCGAAGCCCAGCGGGATCGTCACAATCGCGGGCTGGCTGAATGGCACCAGGGCCGATGCCGGATCGAGGCCGTAGACGTCCTTGAACGCCTGCGCGCTGGAGAGGATCCAGGCCAGCGACGAGATCATCCCGACGAGGATCGCCGCCGTGATCCCTTCCTTCGTCGTCCGCTTCCAGAACAGCAGCATGACCAGCGCGGGCAGGTTGGCGGATGCCGCGATGTTGAACGCCCACCCCACGAGGAAGTTGACGTTCATGCGGGAGAACGCGATGCCCAGCCCCATGGCCACCACGCCGACGCAGAGCGCCGCGATCTTGGCCGCGCGCACCTTCTGGAACTCGTCCATCCGCATGCGGAGGAAGTTCGTCATCAGGTCGTGGGCCACCGCGCCGCTGGCGGCCATGATCAGGCCGCTCACCGTGCCGAGCACGGTGGTGAAGGCCACCGCCGAGATCATCGCGAACAGGAGCTCGTTGAAGCTGCGCGCCAGCAGCGGCGCCGACATGTTCGTGTCGGTGACGTCCAGCGTGCCGCTCGTCATGGCGCCGAGGCCGAGAAACAGCGTGAGCACGTAGAAGAACCCGATGGCCGCGATGCCGACCACCGTGCTCTTCCGCGCGCTGAGCTGGTCCTTCACCGTGTAGTACCGGATCAGGATGTGCGGCAGCGACGCCGTCCCGCAGAACAGCGCCAGCATCAGCGAGAGGAAGTCGAGCTTGTCCGAGGGCTTGTCGCTGCGCACCTTGCGGAACGTCGGGCTGGAGCCCGGCGTCATGAAGTCGCTGCCCGGCGTCGGCCGCTGGTAGTACACGGTCGTCACGGACCCGTCGCCACCGGTGATCTTCTCCGACGACCACAGGATCACTTCGCTGTCCTGCATGGTCCGCAGGTACTCGAGGGGCCCCAGCGGGCCAGTCCGCTCCACGCCTCCGGGCAGTTTCGAGGCGTAGCCGACCGGGCGGAGATCCGCCTGGCCCTCGCCCTTCCCCTGGGGCAGGCCGTTGGCCAGCTTGCGGCCATCCGGCAGGACGGCGAGCGTCTGCGTTTCGGACAGCGTGCCGTCGGCGTTCTTGCGCCAGACGGCGGTGGCGCCCGATGCCGCGTGGCGCACGCGCACGTACGGGAGTCCGCGCCAGCCTCCCTCCTCGCTCAGGACCTCGGCGCCGAGCGCGGAGACGACATCCGCCGCCGGCACGCCCCGCGCGAGCACCGCGCCGGCCTTGGCGCTGGCCTCCTGCGGGTTGGTGTGCACCCCGCGCAGGAGGATGAGGACGGTGATGACCGCGCAGAGCACGACGAGCAGCGTGCCCTTGATGAACTGGACCCAGGTGGTGGACACCATGCCCGCGGTCATGACGATCAGGGTGACGATGCAGCCGACCAGGAGCACGCCGACGTAGTGCGGGAAACCCAGCAGGGGCTGGACGAGCGCGCCGGCGCCGACCATCTGCGGGATCAGGTAGAAGCAGCTCACCACGAGCGTGCTGATCGCCGCGGCCAGCTTGATCCCCCGCGAGTTGAACCGGTTGTCGAGGGCGTCGGCGAAGGTGAACCGGCCCAGGCGCTTGAGCGGCTCGGCGATGACGAACAGCGCCACGATCCACCCGGCCAGGTAGCCGATCGAGTAGAGGAAGCCGTCGTAGCCGTAAAAGGCAATCATCCCGCAGATGCCGAGGAACGACGCGGCAGACAGGTAGTCGCCGGCGAACGCGACGCCGTTCACGGCCCAGTGGATGCCGCCCCCGGCCGCGAAGTAGCCCGACGCCGACTTCGCGCGGGAACCCAGGTAGAAGCTGATGCCGACGACCAGCCCCGCAAACGCCACGAAGACGAGAACCGACAGCGATGAGGCCTCGTGAATCATGCCGCGCCTCCCGTCCCGGACTTGCGGCACACCCGCATGTAGATCACCGCCAGCACCAGGGCGAGCCCGATGAGGCCGAATCCGTACATGACCGCCAGGTTCGGGCCTCCGAGTGGCGCCTCGGCCATGGCCGCGGGCATGAAGGCGCTAAGCGCCATGAATCCTGCGTAGAACGCGATGTACACCACCAGGAGGATCACCCCCATGCGGGTGTTGTGCGCGACCACGGCCGCGTCCTCCTGCTCCCTGACCACCGGCGGTTTGAAGTCGATTCCTGGCATCACTGGACTCCATCTTGGCCATCGACGACGCATGAACGCGGCTGCCCGGAGGAAGCCCCGACACTAATCCGGGGCCCGGCCTGAGTCAACACCTGAAACACGGCCGGAAGGCTCTGCCCCGTGCGATCACGGCGGGATCCGGTCCTTCCCTGTCAGAAGTAGAACAACTGCAGCTGCAGCAGCGCCTGCGTGCGCGAATCCTGTCCCTCGATGCTCTGGCGGCCGATGCTGAACTTGATGTTCCGCTGATGCCCGGCCAGCCACCACGCCACGCCCACCTGCAGGCTGTTCTGGTCCGGCGTGGCGGCGTCGCTGAAGTCGCGCACGACGTACTGCACGAACGGCGAGAGCTTGTGGTTGGCCAGGTGGTACGCGGCTTCCATGAGCCACGCCTGCTGTTCCGGAAGGCTGGGCAGAAACGCGCCGCCGTCGTACCGCATCCAGTTGAACTGGAGCGTCAGGCCCTGGGACTTCTTCACCGTTGGGACTTCGAAGAACGCGTCCGCCGACAGGATCGACGACTCGTCCTGGACCGCGAATCCGCCTCCGAAGCCCGCCTGCTTCCTGGTGCCCTGGAACGTGCCGCCATAGAAGAAGCCCGTTTCGGCGCCCCAGGGGTAATAGACGGCCCGTCCGCTGACCTCGAGCGGGTTCTTCGCATTGACGCCGCGGACGCCCTGGGACACCGACAGGCGGTACTCGAGGTGCTGCTTCGCCGGGTAGCCCCGCAGTTGCACGCCGTAGTCGCGGCCGACGCGTTCACCGGCGGGACCGGCATCCAAAAACGTGTACCCGCCGTAGTCCACGGCCAGCAGGGTCGCGGCCGACTGCGTGCCGTTGCGCGAGTGCGGCAGCATGATCATGCCGACGTCGACCTTCACGGCCATCGAGTGGTTGTAGGTGACGTAGACGTCCTGGACGAAGATGTCGCCCGCGTCCTTGGCGCCCGTGACGGGGTTGGCCTTGCCGATGTTGGGGCTGTCGGTCTCGAAGAAGTACGACCACTTCTCGCTGAAATTGCCGCCGAGCAGGATGCGGAAGCGGCGCACGAACAGGTTCGTCGACGTGGCCGTCTGGTCCGCCGTCTCGAGCGTCTCCACCTGGGGCTGCACCAGGAAACCGAACTTCAGGCTGGCCTTGCCGTCCTTCGATTCAATCTGCCACTGCGCCCAGCACGTGCCGGCGTCCAGGGCCAGAACCGCCAGCGCCGCGGCGACGAGCCGCGGCCATCCTCGTGTCTGCATCACCGCCTCCGTCTCCCAAGCGACCAGCGCCTGATTCCCACGGCCTAGAATGGAGAGAATCCGCTGTCCGCCATGTGATCGGCGCGGACGATGCCGAAGATGTTCTGCAGCGAATCGTAGTGCTGCTGCTCCCAGTCCGCCAGGAACTGGTAGAACTCCCGCACTTCCCTGTCGCTCGCCTGCCTGGCGGCCGTCGTGAAGTACTTGATCGCGTTCGACTCGAGAGTCATCCCGATCGAGAGCACGGCCAGCTCGAACTGGGCGCCTGCCGCCTGCTCGCGGAACCTGCCGGTGAAGATCTCCGACGTCACCGCGCGCGCGTCGGGCATCTTCGTTGCGAACGTGAACGCGGCCGTGCCTTTCTCGTCGTAGTTCTTCGCCACCGACTTCAGGAAGGCCTGGTGCTGGACCTCGTCGGACGCCAGCTTCGAGAACAACTCCTGCACGGCGGGCTTCGTCGCCCGTTCAGCGGTCATCGAGTAGAACGTATAGCCGTCGGTCTCGATCTGGTAGGCCTTGCTCACGATCTCCAGGATGGCGTCGCGGGTGTCGCTCATGCTGCGCTCCAGTTCGGCTCGGGGGCGGCCGGCCTACGCCGGGACGGCCGCCAGTTTCTCGACCTGCTCGGCCAGTTCCTCGGCCGACATCACCATGCCGCCGCACCGGCCGAAGAACTCGACCGGCACGCGTCCGGCGATCGCCGCCCGGACGTCTTCGACCATCTGCCCCATCGACAGTTCCGCCACCAGCACCTGCTTCGCGCGGACCGCGGCGGCGGCGAGCGCGGCCGACGGGTACGGGAACAACGTGACCGGGCGGAAGAGCCCGACCTTGAGCCCCTTCTCGCGGAGATTGTCGATCGAGGTACGGGCGATGCGGGCCACTGTGCCGTAGGCCACGATCAGCACGTCGGGATCATCGTCTGCGCGGTAGGTTTCGTGGCGCGTCTCGGCCTCCATCGCCCGGTACTTCGCCCCGAGCGCGATGTTGTGCTGCTCGAGGTCTTCCGCGCGCAGGTAGAGGGAATTGACGATGTTCGGGCCGCGGCCGACCGCGCCGGTGGTCGCCCATGGCTTCTCGGGCAGGTCCTCCGGCTCGATGCGCCGCTTGAACTCGACCGGCTCCATCATCTGGCCGATGAGGCCGTCGCCGAGGATCATCACCGGGTTGCGGTACTTGTCGGCCAGATCGAACGCCTCCATCGTGAGAATCCGCGGCCTCCTGCACCGTGGACGGCGCCAGCACGAGGAGCCGGTAGTCGCCGTGGCCGCCGCCCTTGGTGGCCTGCAGGTAGTCGGACTGCGACGGCAGGATGCCGCCGAGGCCCGGGCCCGCGCGCATGATGTTGACGATGACCACCGGCAGCTCGGCGCCGGCCAGGTACGACACCCCCTCCATCATCAGCGAGATGCCCGGGCTCGACGACGAGGTGAAGCAGCGGCAGCCCGCGCCGGCCGCGCCGTAGAGCATGTTCGAGGCGGCCACCTCGCTCTCGGCCTGGACGAACGTCCCGCCAACCTGCGGCAGCCGGCCGGACATGTATTCGGGAATCTCGTTCTGGGGCGTGATGGGATAGCCGAAGAACAGGCGGCACCCGCTCTGGACGGCCGCTTCGCCGATGGCCTCGCAGCCCTTCATCAGTTTCTTTGCCATGACGCGATCTCCGCCGTCAGCGTCCGGCCATCGCCGGCGCGTACGCCTGCCCGATCTCGAACCCCTTGGACAGGCAGACCTGGTTGAGTTGCACGATCTTCTGCCGGCCGGCGAACGTCTCGGCGAGCACGTCGCGGACCAGGTCGGGGCTCACCAGCCCCGACGCCCCGAGGAACGCGCCGAGGGCAACCATGTTCGCCGCCTTGGCGTTCCCGGCGTCCTGCGCGATCTGGTTGGCCGCAACCGGCACGACTACGAGATCGGTGCGCACGGCCGGGCGGTTGATCAGGCTGGTGTTGACGACGAGGATGCCGCCGGGCCTGACCAGCGGCTCGAACTTGTCGATCGACTGCAGGTTGAGCACGATGGCCCCGTGGGGCCGGTTCGTCACGGGCGACCCGACCTGCCGGTTCGAGAGCACCACCGTGCAGTTGCACGTGCCCCCGCGCATCTCGGGCCCGTACGCCGGCATCCACGTCACTTCCAGGCCGGCTTTCATGCCGGCGTAGGCGAGCAGCTTGCCGATCAGCAGGACGCCCTGGCCGCCGAAGCCCGCGAGGATCAGTTCGTTGTGCATGATGCCCTCCGCGCCGGCGTCAGTGCGCCGCCTCCGGTATCTTCACGTCGCCCAGCGGGAAATACGGGAGCATGTGCTCCTCCAGCCACTCGCACGCCTCGTGGGGCTGCTGCCCCCAGCCGGTCGGGCAGGTCGAGACGACCTCGATGAGCGAGAAGCACGTCTTGTCGATCTGGAACTTGAACGCCTTCCGGATGGCCTTCTTGGCGTTCATGATGGCCTTCGGCTCGTGCACCGACACGCGGGCCAGGTACGCGGGGGTGCGAAGCGTCGCGAGCATCTCGACGACCCGGATCGGGAACCCCGCGAGCGACACGTCGCGGCCGGTCGGGCACGTCGTCGCGACCTGGCCCGGCAGCGTCGTCGGCGCCATCTGCCCGCCCGTCATGCCGTAGATGGCGTTGTTGACGAAGATGACGGTGATCTTCTCGCCCCGATTGGCCGCGTGCACCGTCTCGGCCATGCCGATCGACGCCAGGTCGCCGTCGCCCTGGTAGGTGAAGACTACCAGCTCCGGACGGCCGCGCTTGATGCCCGTGGCCACCGCCATCGCGCGGCCATGCGAGGCCTGCTGCATGTCGCAGTTGAAGAAGTCGTAGGCGAGCACCGAGCAGCCGACCGGCGCGACACCCACCGTCTGCTGGCGCACCCCCATCTCGGCGATCACCTCGCCGACGAGCCGGTGAATCACGCCGTGCGTGCAGCCCGGGCAGTAGGTGGTGGGCTTCTCGGTCAGGCCCTCGGTCCGCACGGTGGTCTTGCCCTTGTTCTCCACCTGGACCGCCGTGTCGGGACAGACCAGCAGGCAGTAGCGGCAGCCGGTGCAGTCCTCGACCCGGGCCACGTCGGGGAAGAAGTAGCCCTTGGCGTTGATGCTGGGCGACATCTCCAGCACCCGCTCCGGGCAGGCGAACACGCACAACTCGCAGCCCTTGCAGCGATCGGCGTCGATGATCGGCGTTGGCACGGCGTCTCCTCTCTCGGCTAGACGATGCTCGACCGACGGCGCCGGCCGTGGGGCCGGGGCTCGAGCGGGGTCGTAATCTGACGGGTCAGGGGCAGCCACGGCAGTGCGCTGAAGGCCGCCGGGTCCGCCGCCAGGTGCGCGAGCATGGCCCAGAAGCGCACGGGCAGGCCCGTCGCGCGCGACACGGCATCGCAGAGGGCGATGCCCTCGACGACGATCTCGTCCGTGGTTTCGTTGATGAGATGCGTATTGGCCGCAAGGCCGGTCACGCGCAGCTTCGACACGCGTTCGATGTCCCGCAGCATGCCGACCACCGCCTCGGGCGATTCCGCGAACGGGCGATTGCCGTTGACGACGAAGATGACGTCGGCCATCCGCGCGTCGTCGAGCCCGGGAATCGATCCGAGCACGCGGGCTCCGACATCGGCTCCGCCCACATCGAGCACCGCGCGGCCCTGTCCCGCCATCGCCCGGCCGACCGCGCCCCGCACCTCCGGCACGATGATCGGAAGGTCCGCGTAGAACCGGTCGTCCTGCGGGACGACGAGCGCAATCCCGCGCGCCTGCATCTCCTCGCGCAGCAGGCGCGACCGGAAGTAGGGTTTGACGACGTCCAGATCGACGACCGCGACCGACTCGCCGCGGTCGCGCCACCCGAACGACAGGTTCACCGCAATCTCGCTCTTGCCGGCGCCGAAATGGCCGACCAGCACCGTCACGGGCGCCGTCAAGGCGTCGAACGCAGTCGGGTGGCCGGAACTGGTCGTCATAGAGTCGTCGACGCGGCGGGTTGCTCCGGAACCGGGCCGGGGGCCGGCGGGCGTCCCGGGCTCTGCGTGCCGGGACGGGGCCGGCGGTCGCGGGGGGCGAAAACGCCCCAGCATAGCACGCCACCGGATTTCCGACACCGTCGTCCGGCTGGAGCAGATCCGTGCAAAACACGCGCCGTGATAACCTCTGCCTCCATGATGCTCCTGTGGAAGATCTTCCTGGTGTTCACGCGGGTTTCCCTCTTCTCCTGGGGCGGCGGTCCGGCGTCACTCGCCCTCATGCAGCGCGAGACGACCGCCCAGGGATGGGTCACCGCGCCCGAATTCGCCGACGCGGTGGCGGTGGGGAACGCCCTCCCGGGCCCCATCGCGCCCCAGGTGTCGGCGTTTGTCGGGTACAAGCTGGCGGGGGTGCCGGGCGCCGTGGCCGCGGCCGGCGGAACCGTGCTGCCCGCGACGCTGCTCATGCTGGTGATGGTCGTGCTGTTCTTCGGCGTGAAGGACAGCCCCGCCGTCCAGGCCATGCTGAAGGCGGTCAGACCGGTCGTGGTCGGGCTGCTGCTCTGGACGGCCTACGACATGGCCAGCACCGTGTTCGGGGCACGGCAGTCAGGATGGCCCTCCATGCTCCATCAGTGGGACAAGGTGCTCATCACGATGGCGGCCTTCGCGCTGCTGACCTTCACGAAGATCAACCCCGCGTTCATCATCCTCGGGGCGGCCGCGCTGGGGTTCGGGGTCTACCGCTGAGGTCGAACGGCTTGTCGAGCCGGCTGCTCATCTCGTCGAGGCGCCGCTCGAGGTCGTCAAGGCCCGCCTGATACTGTTCGGGCGTGAGCGTGCCCTGGTCCCGCTCCGCGTCGAGCGCGCGGCGCTGGTTCTCGTACCACCGGTCGGGGTCGAAGTTGTACGTCATCCGGCGTGAGGCCCAGGGCACCAGCAGGCTCCGGGTGCTCAAAGAATGCTGGATTCCCGGCCCTGCGTCCATCTTACAATAGCCCCGTGAAGCCCCAGCCCTCCCGTCCGGCCGCGGTCGGCCTCTTCAACGGAGAGGCGCTGACGCTCTGGCGTCTCAGGCGCGGTGCCACCCGCATCTCCTGCTTCGTCGCGGAGTGGCCGGGCGCGTTCTGGCTCGCCGTCGAATGCGCCGGCGGCGAATTGCTCTCGAGCGACACGCTGGCGACAATCGACGACGTCCTGGCGCGATCCGACGAGGACCGGATGGCGCGGCTCCGCGACGGCTGGAGGGAGGACTGATCATGCCGCTCTCCGAGGAACTGCTCGACATCGCGAGGACGGCCGCATCGCGGCTCGACCTCACGCCCGATCTGCGCTTCGCACCCACCTTCGCGCTGGCCGAGGAAGTGTGCGGCGACCAGTTCGAGCAGATGCTCCAGTTGCTCCACGAGGACGAAGTGTTCGCGCCCGTTGATCTCGAGCGGCAGGAACGCGACGTGGAGGCCATCAAGGAGGCGCTCACCGAGGATCAGCATGAACTGGTCGACGACCTGGTCGACAACCAGTCCCGGCACGTGTGGCTCCAGCAGGAGGCCGCGTTCCACCTGGGACTCGCCGTCGGTCTCCGCCTGGCGGAACTTCGCCGGGCCATCCACCCGCCGCGCTGACCCGCCGCGAACGCCTGCACATCGGGGAGGTGCGCGCATGTGTCGCATGAGCAACGGTGTTGCGTGGTCCCTGCTGCTGTGGCCCGTCGTGCTGGCGGCAGCTGCCGCGGCCCGGGAGCCCGGCTCGCCACAGCGCTCCGCGGCGGAGCGGGCCTCGGCCTTCGCCGCGTTCGACGCGTTCTTCGACGCGCGCCTGGCCGACCAGCGGATCGTCGGGGCGTCGTTCATGCTGCTGGACGGCCATCAGACAACCCACGCGCACACGTTCGGCTTGTCGGACCTGAGCGCCAGGAAGCCCGTGGACGCCGACACGATTTTCCACTGGGCCTCGATCACCAAGACCCTGACGGCGATTGGCATCATGCAACTGCGGGATCGCGGGCTGCTGGCGCTCGACGATCCGATCGTGAAGTACCTGCCCGAGCTGCGGCAGGTGCACAACCCCTACGGGCCGATCGACGCGGTCACGCTGCGGATGCTGATGAGCCACACCGCCGGCTTCAGGAACCCGACGTGGCCGTGGGGCGGCGAGGAGGACTGGCACCCGTTCGAGCCGCCAGGCTGGGAGCAGGTGGCCGCCATGCTGCCCTACACGCGAATCGAGTTTCCGCCCGGATCGAAGTACTGGTACTCGAACCCCGGGATCATCTTCCTCGGGCGCGTGATCGAACGGCTGACGGGCGACCACTACGAGGTCTACATCGACAAGAACATCTTCAAGCCGCTCGAGATGCACCGGGCGTTCTTCGACACGGCGCCGGCCCACCTGCGGCCGAGCCGCGCGCACAGCTACTTCTGGAAGTCCGGCGCGCACGTGGAGGCGCGGTTCGACTTCGACACGGGCATCACGGTGTCGAACGGCGGCCTCAACGCGCCCCTGGCCGACATGGCGAGGTACATGAACTTCCTGATCGGGAACCCCTCGCGGCAGGCGTCCTACGACGGCATCCTACGGCGCGCGTCGCTCGAGGAGATGTGGACTCCGGTCGCCGCGGTCGAGGGCGACGAGGCGCCGGGGGCGAGGATGGGGCTGTGCTTCTTTCTCGAAGAGCACGGCGGCCTGCCGTTTGTCGCGCACAGCGGCGGCCAGAACGGGTTCATCTCGCACTTCTACGTGAACGTGGCCGGCCGGATCGCGTACCTGGTGGCGTTCAACACGGCCGCCGAGCCCGTTGCTGCCGACGGCAAGGGCGACGCGCGCCGCGTCGATCGAGAGGTCCGCGACTACGTCGTGAAGAACCTCATTCCCGCCGTAGCGGCACGGTAGGGATGTCGGGCGGCTGGGTGCCGCCCCCGGTCGCGGGCGCCGGGCCTTCCGGCTTGGAGTAGCGGTTGAAGAGATAGATGCCCAGCGCCGCGAGGCCGCCCGCCAGGATGACGGCGCGCAGGACCCGGAACAGGGCGAAGAACCACGCGATGCCGATCCCGAGGGCGGCCCACTGCACCCACCAGTGGCCCGGCGATGTCAGCAGGTTGATGACGAACAGAAACGCCAGGATGAACGGGGCCTTGATCAGGAACCCGAGCGACTTCATCGTCCGCAATCCAGGTGCGAGCATGGGCTGCCTCTCTCCCATCGCTGCTCGAGACGAAGGCGCACGTCAATGCGGTGACCGAATCGATGGTCGGCACCGGCCGCAGCTGGAGCGATGCCGACGGCCTCGGCGCCGGCCTGCGCGATCCGGAGGGTCGGGCGTCCGCCCAGGCGTACATGGAGCGCTTGAAGCGCTGACGGGCTGCTGCCGGCCGCCGGGTTCGCCGGATACGTTGGCCGGATGGACCAACGCCTCGTCGAGATCTGCTTCGGGACAGCCGACGTACCAGGGAACGTCGACCTCGAGGACGAGGGGTCGGTGCTCGACCACTTCGTCGTCCAGCTGTGCGGTGACGACGACCCCGACGATCCAGAGGTGCCGAACGCGGGCATCCGTGCCGCCGTGCGGGCAGCGGTGACGAGGCAGCTGCTGGGATCCGAGCCGTTCGTGCCGGGTGTCGAGACGGCGATCAGGCTGTACGACGACGGGATCCCGGCCGACGACGTGCTCCGCCAGCTGTGTGCGGCGACGCTCGCGTCGATCATCGGGGCGATGGGTTCCGCAGTCGGGCTGGAACCTGTCGCAGAGGACGACGACGAGGTCGGCCTCGCACGAATGCTGGTCGGCGATCACGAACTGCCGGCGATGTACGCCGCGCTCCCGCTCCCATCCGCCGCCGAGATCCGCCAGTCGCTCTTCGACGCCGTCCGACGCACACCTGGCGGCGGCATCGATGAGCTGCTCGACGGGGTGGCGAGTGATCTCCTACTGGGCGAACGCGACCCCGAGATCGTCAGGACGGTGCTCGATCGCATGTCCGATCGGCTGATCGAGTCGGGCCGCCTGTGCATCCTGCACCCGGACCGGCTCGCGGATCCGTCGACGGTGCTGGCCGACGCGGTGACGACCCACCGGGTCACCGAGGACGATCAGGACAGTGGACTGACGCTGTTCGACGACGATCTCGTCACGCTGGTCCCGCCGACGAACGAGCTCGGTGAGATCCCGGAGGACATGGAGCTGATGGTCGATGTCAGCGACATCCTCGCCGGCAAGGTCGTGTCGGTGGTCGTCAAGGGTTCGTCGATCGCGGCGCACCCGGTACCGGCGGATGTCATGGGGTTCCACACGGCGGACGAGGAGCTGCTCCGCCTCGTCCGGGACTGCTACGAGATCGAACATGCGGAGAGTGGCCGGGCCATCGATCTGGATGATCTCGTGGTCGCCGTGGCACTGGCCGCGCAGGGCATCTGGACTCGACCGCATCCTCCGCTCACGGAGATCGTTGCGTCGGCCGGACTGGAGCTGCGTCACGGACTGGTCGCCGGCGATGCGGCCACGTGGCGGTACGAACGGAAGGTGGCGATCGAGCAGCGCCTGCTCCGCACGGTCGACATCGGCACCGACGAGGGCCGGCAGCTCATGCGAATCCTCGACGAGGTGCTCGGGGGCGACGGCGACGCCGAGCCGCGCCTCACCAGGTCGGCGGTCGCCGCGCTGCGGGATCCGGAGCGTGGGCCGTTGCTCGTCGAGGCGCTCGTCGAGCTCGATGTTCTCGCGGCCGACGAAGCCGACGCTGCGCAGCTGTTCGACTCGCTGCTCGAACACGCCCGTCGCGACGACGAACGGGTCATGGCGCACTGGTTGGCGTCGATGTTCGAGGAACGCCGAGGGCGACTCGAGGCCGCCGAGCAGCACGTCAACGAGGCGTTCCGGATCGACCCGACCTGGAACCCG
>CAVOWJ010000004.1:0-19811 GCA_963700065.1 uncultured Acidobacteriota bacterium
TCCTGTCCGAGTCCCGCTAGGCCTCGGTGCCGGGCATGCCTCCGTGCGTCCCCGCTCACACAAGCCGGAAAAACGCATCTCCGGGGTTCTGTCGGCGGCACGTGGGGCCCCATCCTCCGCGGGAAACGCCACACTGTGGCGTTTCCATGCGCGCTTGGCAGCACTTCGTGCTTCCAAGTGCGAAGCGGAGCCTCCCCCACGTGGCTTTCGGCCCCTCCGACGCGTTTTACCAACTGACGCTGGTCGGCTTGGTTCGAGGGGCCGCCCGGCGGCATGCCCAGCCCCTCGCTTGCCCTGAGCGAGCGCGAAGCGCCTCGCGAGTCGAAGGGCCCCTCGCCTCCCGCCTCTCGCCTCTCGCCTCTCGCCTATCCCCTACCCGAGCCCATGCCTCTCCAACAGCGCCCCATCCCCCAGTATCTCGCCCACCGCTCCGTTCGCCACCACCAGCCCGCCATCGAGCACGATGATGCGCGTGCAGACCTGCTGGATGAACGCCAGGTCGTGGCTCGCGACGATGATCGTCGCGGCGAGGCCGCGCAGCAGCGCGGCAAGGCTGCGGCGGCCGCGAGGGTCGAGCCCCGACGACGGTTCGTCGAGCAGCAGCAGGCCGGGCGCGCAGGCCAGCACGCCGGCCAGGCACACGCGGCGCTTCTCGCCCGTCGAGAGATGATGCGGCGAGCGGTGTTCGTGGCCCTCGAGGCCGACCGACTGCAGCGCCGTGCGCACCGCGCCCTCGACCTCCGCCGGCGGCCATCGGCGCGCGCGCGGGCCGTACCCGACATCCTCGCCAACGGTCAGGCCGATGAGCTGGTCGTCGGGATCCTGGAAGACGATGCCGACGAGATTGCGGACGCGGCCGATGGTGGCAGGGGAGACCGGCGTGCCCCCAATCGAGATCTCGCCCACGAGGCCGTGGCGGTGCGCGTGCCCGCCCGGTTCGTGCGCGTGCAGGTAGCGGCGCCGCTCGGGCAGCAGCCCCGCCAGGTGCAGCAGCAGCGTGGACTTGCCCGCGCCATTGGGCCCGATGAGGCCGACGCGCTCGCCGGCGGCGACGCCGAGTGTGACGCCATCGAGGGCGGGAGACCCGTCCGGATAGTGATAGGTCAGCCGGGAGACCTCGAAGCCGATGGCCGGCGGCTCGCGGGGCGTCGTCACGGCGCGCCTCCCCGGGCCCGCCGCGCCTGCTCGACCGCTTCCGCCCGTTCGAGCGACCTCAGGAGGAGCGACGCCACGAGACGCCCGAACCCGCGGGTGGTCTCGACCGGGCTCCAGACCAGGTCGCCGAGCGCCCCGAACGCCGGCCGTCTCGCCTCGCGCGCGCGCAGCATCGCGCGCACCTGCCGCAGCACGATCGTCAGGCTGGCCAGCGTCGCTTCGAACACGTCGACGAGCCGCTCCGGCAGCCGCAGGTCGCGGGCGGCGCGCACGAGCCCGACCGGCCCGAGCCACGTGGCCACGGCGGCGCCCATCGTCGCGGCCGAGAGCGCGCGGGCGGCGAGGGCGGCGGCCACGGCGAGGCGGCTGCCCGACGGCGCCAGGAGTGCGGCTGGAAGGGAGAACAGCGCGACGACGGGCACGAGCCAGCCCGCCCGGCGGATGGCTTCCGGCAGCGGCAGCCCGGCGCGGCGGAAGGTCCAGAGCGCGGTGGCGAAGACGGCGGCCCACACGGCCCATGACCACGGCGGAATCGCCTGGCCTCTCAGCCCGGCCGGCGTCAGCGCGGCCGTCGCCACCAGTGCGAGGCCGGCGAGCAGCGCCGGTGCGGGCCGAGCCGGACCCGCGTGAGTCCCGGGGCTAGCGGTGCGCATCGTGACCCGGCTGCTTCACGCCGCGGCTCACGCCCCAGGCGACGGCGGCGGCCAGAAGCGTGCCGACGATCCCCGCGGCGGCCGTGGCGATCGCGGGTGATGACAGGAACGGCAGGGCATAGTCCGGAAACGGCGCGGGCCACGACGCGGCCGCGCGGCCCGCGAAGCCCAGGCGTTCGGCGGCGTGGTCGAGGCCGTCCGGCAGCGCCGACGCGAACGGCGAGAGGAACGCCGCCACGGCGACGGCGACGCCGAAGAGGCCGCCGGCCACGGCGATGCCCGCCGCCGCGGAGGGCTCACCCGACACCCCGCGAACGAGGTCCGGCCGCCATCGGACAACCGTGGCCAGCACCGCGCCCGTCAGGGCGGCCTCGAGGAGCCCGATCGCCACGTGGCTCACGAGCATGAGCTGCACCACCGGCACGATCGGATACAGACCGGAAAGCCCGAGCCACACGCCGGTCAGCACGGCGGAGACCAGCGTGGCCGCGAATGCCCCGAGCACGCCGCCGATGACGTGCCAGCGGGGACTGGACGTCCACCGGGACGAGATGGAGGCCACGGCAAACCCGGTGAGTGAGGCCGCGACACCCATATCCAGCGTGTTCGCGCCGAGGGCCGTGATCCCGCCGTCCTGGAAGAGCAGGGCCTGCACGGCCAGCACCACCGCCATCACGATCACGGCGCGCCAGGGCCCCAGCAGTACCGCCGAGAGCGCCGCGCCGACGAGGTGGCCGCTGATTCCGGGCGCCACCGGGATGTTGATCATCTGCGCGGCGAACACGAACGCGGCCATCGCCCCGAGGATCCCGGCCGGCATCGGGTTGGGATCGGCCTTCTCCGCGCGCAGGGCGGCCGCCACGCCGACGCCGGCGCCGGCCCACGTGATCCCAGTCACGCCCGCGGTCAGGAAGCCGTCGGGGATGTGCATCGGGGAAGGATAACACTGGGGGCTGGTCCCTAGCCCCTGAAGCGCCGCTCCAGGTGACGCGCGGCGGCGCGGGTGAACGCCGGTCGTCAGGCACCAACACAGAGCGACTGGATCTATACTGACCGCAGAAGGAGACACCAACCATGGCTCCGCCGACAGGCGTCGTCCACAGCGACCCGGATATCCTGGGGGGGTATGCCGGTCTTCGTTGGCACTCGCGTGCCGGTCAAGTCGCTCTTCGACGACCTGGAGGGCGGCGACACCCTCGATGAGTTCTTGACCCGATTCCCGTCGGTGAAGCGCGAACGGGCCATCGCGGCGTTGGAACTGGCGCGCGACACGGTGCCGGCTCGTGCGCGTACCGCTTGACGAGAACCTTCCGCACGCGTTGGCGCGCTTCCTCAACGGAACCGAGGTCGTAATCGACCGCGACGTGGGATGGGCTGGCATCACGAATGGCACGCGGCGTACTGGTCCTCGCCTTTGCGGCTGGATCGGGTTGGCTGGGACCCCGGAGTGCTCCCGAACTCCTGGCTGAGAAGGCTGCGCGCGTCGACACGTGCCGGGTGGTGAAGACCTACCCTCACGACGCGGCCGCGTACACGCAGGGCCTGATCTATCACGAGGGGTTCCTGTTCGAGAGCACTGGGCTCAATGGTCAGTCGACGCTCCGGAGAGTCAAGCTCGAAACCGGTGAGGTGGTCCAGCAGCACCGTCTCGACACGGCGTATTTCGCCGAGGGGCTGGCGGAGTGGAACGGCAGCCTCGTGCAACTGACGTGGCGATCCAATATTGCCTTCGTCTACGACCTGACCAGCTTCGCGCTACGTCGAACACTCGGGTATACCGGCGAAGGATGGGGTTTGACTCGCGATCGAGAGCGCTTCATTCTCAGCGACGGTACCGAGCAGCTACGCTTTCTCCACCCCGACACGTTTCGTGAAGTCCGGCGCGTCACCGTCACCGACGGGGGTGTTCCCGTCCGCGACTTGAATGAGCTTGAGTACGTCCGCGGCGAGGTGTTCGCCAACGTATGGCACACGGATCGAATCGCGAGGATCTCGCCTGAGTCAGGCCGAGTCGTTGGGTGGATCGACCTGCGGGGGCTGATGTCGCCTGGGTACCGGCTGGACTCCGAGGCCGTCCTGAACGGCATCGCGTACGATGCCGCGAACAATCGCCTGTTCGTCACTGGAAAGCTCTGGCCTCGGCTCTTTGAGATCGAGGTCGTGGCGCGAAAATGAAGACCGGCCAACCAGCGTCTGCAGCCGTCGGCGCGCGTGCGGATGCGAGCGCCGCGGCTCATCGCGACCGTTGGCCCGAGACGCAAGACCGACTGAGGTACAATGAGCGCGATCCGGAGGCCAGAGCATGAGCATCGAGGAACTCAAGGCTGAGGCACTTCGCCTCGACCCGGCGGCGCGCGCCGATCTGGCTCGCCTGCTGCTCGCCAGTCTGGACGCGATGAGCGAGGCCGAGATCGACCGACTCTGGATCGACGAGGCCATCGCGCGTGACGACGAACTGGATCGCGGGGCCGCCCGCGCGTATCCCGCCGACGAGGTGCTAGCCCGCGCGCGGGCGCGCCGGGCGTGACCCCGACGATTTCGATCCATGAAATCGCGGAATCCGAGATCAACGAGGCCGCAGATTTCTACGATCTGGAAAGCCCGGGCCTTGGCTACGTCTTCATTGACGAAATCCAGCGAGCGCTCCAGCGCATCGTCGAGTTCCCAGCCGCGGCGCCACTTGTCCGCGGACGCGTCAGGCAGCGAATCGTGACCAAGTTCCCCTGCTCCCTCGTATACTCGGCCCGCGAAAGCGAGATCAGGATACTGGCAGTCGCGCATCACAAGAGACGCCCGTTCTACTGGCGCGGTCGCCGCTGACCGGACAGCGATCGCGCGGCCAACATGGCCTGCACCCGACCGGCGCCGGTGGTATGCTGCGCGCCTGCGGGTAAGCGCGCACGATCTGCCGGAACTGAAGCGTGCGGCCCAACCAGCGCCTGGCCCCTGGCCCCTAACCCCCAAAGCGCCGCTCCAGGTGACGCCCGGCCGCGCGGGCGAGCATGCGCAGGCGCTCCGCCCACGGGAGGCGCCAGAAGTTGGTCCTCACGACGCCGCGGGTGAAGTGCGTCTTCCGGGAGTAGTCGATCGCGACGTCCACGATGACCGGCCGGCCCGATCGCGCCGTGGCAAAGGCGTCCGAGAGCGCCTGGTCGACGTGCGCGTCGCGCGAGCACGGCACGTACGCCGCGCCGGTTGTCTGCGCGAAGGCCTTCACGTCGTACGGGGCCACCGTGCTGTTGGCGGTCTTCGCCATCGCGGTGCGCTGGAACTGGGCGATCTGCGCGAGCTCGCCGTCGCGGAGCAGGCACACGACGACGCCGGCGCCATAGGACGCGGCGGTCGCCAGTTCGAGCCCCGTCATCAGGAACGCGCCGTCTCCAGCGAGGGCCACCACGTCGCGGCCGGGGTTGGCGAGGGCCGCGCCAATCGCCGCCGGCACCGAGTAGCCCATGCACGAGAAGTCGATCGGCGCCAGGAAGCGGCCCGGGCGATCGAGCCTCAGGTGCTCCATCGCGAGGAACGTGCCGTTGCCGCTGTCCGTCGTGTAGATGGCGTCCGGCGCCAGCCGCTGGAGCGCGGCGAAGAGCGCCGCCGGCGTCACGCGCGCGGCGCTCGCTTCGCGCCTCCACTCCTCGTGCACCAGGCGATGCCCGTTCGCAATCTGCTCGGCCGCCTCGCCCCACTGCCCGTGGTCGTCCACCAGCGGCAGGAGCGCCTCGAGGAACGCCGCGGCATCGGCCTCGACGGCGAGCGTGGCGGCCACGTTCCGGCCGAACACCTCGGGGTTGATGTCCACGTGGACGACCGTGGGCGGCGGCGTGAATCCGTAGCTGCCCGTCCCGACTTCCGCGAACCGGCAGCCGATGGCGAGCATCGTGTCGCAGTGGTCGGCCACCGTCCGCAGCGGCGACGGCACAGTCGCGCCCAGCCCGTTCCACAGCCAGAGCGGGTGGTGTTCGGGAAACACGCCCTTGCCCTGGATCGTGGTCGCAACCGGCGCGCCCAGTCTCTCGGCCAGCTCGACGAGGGCATGCCCGCCGCCCCGCGCGCCGTTGCCCGCGTAGAGCAGGACCTTGCGTGAACCGTTGAGAATCCTGGCCGCCTTCTCAAGGTCACCAGGACCGGCTTCATGACCTGCGTACAGCGGCCTGCCCTGACCGCAAGAACGGGTCATGACACCGCTTCCAGGGGGCGCCGCGGCATCGGGCGGCGTGCCGTCGCTGTCGTCAGACACGGGTTCGGCTACATCGTGCGTGAGCAGGTAGAACTCGGCCGGAATCTCGACGGCGACCGGCCCCGGCGTACCCTCGCGCGCGAGATCGAAGGCCCGCCGCACGGTTGAATAGATGTCCGCCGCCCGTTCCGGCCGCAGCACCGCCTTCGTCACCGGCCGCAGGATTGCCGCCTGGTCGATGTCGTGCAGCTGGTAGGCCCGGCCCGTGTCCCGCCGGATGCCCGCGGCAATCACCACCATCGGGATCCCGTCGAGCAGCGCCTCGGCCACTCCCGACAGGCAGTGCGTGACGCCCGCCCCGGGCACGACGTTGACCACGCCCACCGAGCCGGACGACCGCGACACGCCGTCGGCCATGAACCCCGCGCTCTGCTCGTCGGTGACGAGGATGGCCGTCACCGTGCCGGATCGTTCGAGGGCGTCGTACAGCTCGATGTTGTGCGTGCCTGGAATGCCGAACGCTAAGCGCGCGCCCGAGTCTTCGAGCGCCCTCACGACGAGTTCCGATCCGCGCTGTTTCATGACGCTGATGCCTGCAGGTGCGGCCAGTCCGCCCGCACGCGTTCCGCCACCCGATCCGCGAGGGCCATGATCGTGACGTAGGGATTGATCTCCGCGCAGCGCGGGAACAGGCTCCCGTCGGCGGCGAAGAGCCACGGGACGCCGTGCACGCGGCCCCAGGCGTCGGTCACCGAGTCCGCGGGGCCTGCGCCCATGCGGCATCCGCCCATCGGGTGCGCGCTCAAGATGGTGGCCCTGCCCAGGGCCAGGCCCTCGAACGGAATGAGTTCGTCGATCCGCGCCGCGTCGGCCGCCTCGATGAAGAACCGCCGTGCGGCCGGCGCGTGCACGCGCGCGGCCCCGGCGGCGAAGAAGATCCGCGCCGACGCGCGCATCGCCTGCACGAGCGAGCGTCGCACGCCCTCGCCGAAGCGATAGCGCACGACCGGCCGGCCGTCCGCATCAACCGTCACGCGGTTCCCTGCTTCCGCCGGGTCGATGGCGAGCACGAGAATCATCTGCAGCCGGTCCATCGCCGACATCATCCGCCCGTGCTCGGCGCCGAAACCGGTCAGGCTCTTCGCCGTCGTGAACGGAAAGTACATGCACGTCTCGAGCAGGAACCCGTCCGATTCCGCGAAGTGATCGCAGTAGTAGCTCTTCGGGTGGCCGTGGTAGTTCGTGATCGGCTGATCGTGCTGGCCCACGAGGATGAGAGCGGGATGGCACGTGAAGTAGCGGCCCAGCGCGGGCAGCCCCGCAGACACGGGGGAGCGCAGGAGCAATGCCGGCGATCCGATCGCGCCGCCGGCGGCCACGACCGCTTTCGCGCGGATGCGGTATCGCCCTGGGGCCCACGCGGACGGCTCTCCGGCGGCGTGCTCGCTCACCGCGGCCACGACGGCGCGCTCTTCGATGCGCTCCACGCGGCAGTTGGTCACGACCGTCACGCCCTGCCGCTCCGCGTCGGGCAGCTGGACGCGGTGCGTGCCCATCTTCGCGCCGTTCGGACACCCGAGGTTGCAGAGCCCGGCGCCGCGGCAGCCGTCGAGATTCAGCGGGAACTGCTCGACGCGGTAGCCCAGCCGCCGGCAGCCCTGCTCGAACAGCCGGTTGTTGTCGTTGATGTCCGCGGCCGGCAGCAGGTGCACGTGATTCTGCGCGAGGTACTTGCGCGACCGCTCGATGATGTCGGCATGCTCCAGCCCCGGCACGCTCCATTTCCGCAGCGTGGGCTCGGTGATGGTCAGCGACGTGCCCGTGTAGACAACCGTCGACCCGCCGTACGCGCGGCCGAAGGCGATCGACATCGCCCGGTCCTCGGTCAGGAATCCGCCTTCGTCCGTGTACAGGCGCCGGGCCATCTCGACTTCGCGTCCGGTGTGTTCCTCGGGCGTGAGCTTTGGCCCGGCCTCCAGGACGAGGATGCGCACGCCCTGCGCGCACAGGGGCGCCAGCGCGCTGGCCACGGTGCCGCCGCCCGCGCCGGAGCCGACGATGACGATGTCAGCGTCGCGATCGGGCATGGAGGACCGCGTTGCCGTCGAGAGATGGCGTGTAGCCGATCGAGGCACCGGCTGCGGGCTGCCCGTAGTGTCCCAGCAGCACGAGCGTGCGCACGCCCCAGAAGCCGCCGCGGACGATCTGGAGCGGATGGTCCTGGAACCACCGCAGTGCGGCATCCTGCCGGGCCCCGTCGAGGCGATCGAGGGGACGCGCGTAGCGGAGGAAGGGAAGCCAGCGCAGCACATGGAGGAACAGGCTGAACTGTCGCCTCATGGCCGGCGTGCGCGACGCCAGGGTCCCGTCGATGAGCGCCGCCATCGCGTCGCGGGCCGCGGGCGTCATCGGCGCGGATGCCGGCACGATGCGCGGGGCGAGGGCGAGCAGGAAATCGCGCTGGGGATCCGTGAGGGCACCCACCCGCGTATTGGACTATAGCGCCGTCGCGAGTGCAATGGGTTGACGCATCGTGTCAGTAGTAAGTAGTAAGTAGTCAGTAGTCAGTAGTCAGCAGGGCGGGACGGCGTTCAGCTCACACGTCTTTCTACCGGCTACTGGCTACTGGCTACTGGCTACTTACTACTGTCTACCGAGCTGCGCCAGCGTCCCTACCAGCCGTAGCAGTCGAACTTGTAGTGGCACTTCTCGCAGTACCAGCAGCCCTTCACCCGGATGAGATTCACGTTGCCGCACCGCTCGCAGACGAGCGTCGTCAGCACGCCCGGGCCGGCAGGCGGCGCCGGCGTGTCGGTGGAAGGCGAGGTCTTGGTCGGCGGGCCGGCCGGCTCGGCGTCTTCTCGATCGGGGAGAGGCATGAGGAGAACTCCGCGGCCATTGTACACTGTGCCCGTGACCGAGGCTGAGATGGCGGAAGCCGGCGACCCCGCAGAAGCGTGGCTCGGCGCCCTGGAGGCGCGGCATCTGGCCGACCTGCGCCCGGCCGAAGTGGGGCGCGCGCTGCGGGCGCTGTCGTCGGCCTACGTCGAGCGGCGCGATCGGCTCGCCAAGGGCGCCGCGCTCGACGGCGCGGGCAAGCGGGCCGCGTTCGCCCTCTTCTACGGCCCCCTCCACTTTCTCGTCGTGCGCGCCGTTGTCCGCGCGCTGGGCGCTGCCGCTTCCCCGGTCGACCTGATAGCCGATCTCGGATGCGGAACCGGCGTGGCCGGCGCGGCGTGGGCGCTCGAATGCGTCCCGCGCGCCCGCGTGTTCGGGATCGAGCGCCATCCCTGGGCCGCCGACGAAGCGCGGTGGACGTGCCGCGCGCTCGGCCTTGACGCCGACGTCCGGTGCGGCGACCTCTCGCGCGTGCGCTTCCCGGCGCGCGCCTCGGCCGTCGTGGCGGCGTACGCCGCCAACGAGCTTCCCGAGGACGCGAGGGCGGCGATGCTGCGGGAAGCCGTCGCCGCCGACGCCCGCGGCGCCCGCGTGCTCATCGTCGAGCCCATCGCAAAGTCCGCCGTGCCGTGGTGGCCACGGTGGGCCGATGAGGTTCGTGCCGCCGGCGGCCGCGAGGACGAGTGGCGCTTTCCCATCGAGTTGCCCGGCATCACCGGAAGGCTCGGCCGCGCCGCCGGCCTCGACCATCGCGAACTGACCGCGCGATCGCTATACTTGGCCCGTCGCTGACCCGAAAAGGTGGCAGGTCCCATTTCGGGACTCGGGACGTCGTCACCCCCGCGAAAGCGGGACGTCGTCACCCCCGCGAAAGCGGGGGTCGGGACTCGGGAAACGGTGGCACTTTCCTTTTCTCCAGGAGCGATGGCCGTGAGTTGTGCTCTGCCGCCGGTGAGAAGGACGGCCGGCTTGTTCGGCCTGCTGTGCTGCCTCGCGGCACTGCCCGCGCGGGCCGCAGACTATCCGGCGCCGGCGCAGGGCGACTACGTCATCCGCAGCTTCCCCTTCGCCGCGGGCGGGTCGCTGGCCGAGCTGAAGATGCACTACCGGACGATGGGGCAGCCCCGAAAGGACGCCGCCGGCCGGGTCGTGAACGCGGTCCTCGTGCTGCACGGCACCACGGGCTCCGGCGCGCAGTTCCTGAGGCCCGAGTTCGCCGGCGAGCTGTTTGGCGCGGGCCAGCTGCTGGACGCCGCGACGCACTACATCGTGATCGTGGACAACATCGGCCACGGCCAGTCGAGCAAGCCGAGCGACGGATTGCGGGCGGCGTTCCCGAAGTACGGCTATCGCGACATGGTGACGGCGCAGTACCGGCTGCTGACGGAAGGCCTCGGCGTGAATCACCTCAGGCTCGTGATCGGCACGTCGATGGGCGGCATGCACGCCTGGCTGTGGGGCGAGATGTATCCGGACTTCGCCGGCGCCCTCATGCCCCTCGCGAGCCTGCCCGGCCAGATCTCGGGCCGGAACCGCATGTGGCGGCGCATTGCCATCGACGCGATTCGAAACGACCCGGCATGGCAGGGCGGCCGCTACACCGCGCAGCCTGGCGGCCTGCGCGTGGCCGCGGGCATGCTGGCGCTGGTTGGCAGCAACCCGGTGCTCCGCCAGCGCGAGTCGCCGACGCTCGCGGATGCCGATCGGTGGTTCACCCAATACGTGGACAACTACGTCCGCACGGCCGACGCCAACGACGTGCTGTACGCGCTGGAGGCCTCCTGGGATTACGACCCCGGGCCCGGCCTCGGCCGGATCACGGCTCCTCTCCTGGCGGTGAACTTCGCGGACGACCTCGTGAATCCGCCTGAGCTCGGAATCCTGGAGCGCGAGATCGCCCGCGTCCCCAGGGGGCGCGCGGTGGTCATCCCGCCCGGAGAACAGACCCGCGGCCACGGCAGCCACACCCTCGCCGCCCTCTGGAAGCACCTCCTCGCTGAGCTGCTCGCGGCATCCGACGGGCGCCCGGCATGACCACTCCTGGCTGGAGCATCGCACGCCGGCTCTTCGCCATCGACATCCTGACGATGGCGTTCGTGATTGCCCTTGGGGGCGGCACGGTCGCGCGATCCGCCCATATCCCGGGCTGGCACATCGTCGCGCTGACCTGCGCCGCCATCGCCGTCGTCGTGCCGCTGCTCGGGTGGCTCCGCACGCATCTCGACGTCGCCCCCATGCGCGTGCTGCACGACTGGTCGTTCGCGCTCTGCGTGTACCCGATCTACCGCATGGTGCTGCTCGTGGCTGGACCAGGCTGGTCGGGCCGGGTGTTTGATGCCTGGCTCATCGACACGGACCGATGGCTCTTCGGCGTCGCGCCCACGGTGTGGCTCGCGCGCCTCGCGCACCCGGTTGTGACGGAAGTGCTGCAGCTCGCGTACGCGATGTTCTGCCTGCTGCCGCTGGCCGTGTCGATCGAGCTGTACGCGGGCAGGCGTGAATGGCGGTTCCGCCAGTGGGCGTTCGTCTGCGGGTGCGGGTTCCTCGCGGCGTTCGCCGGCTACCTGGTGCTGCCGGCTGTCGGCCCCCGCTTCGCCCTGCACGGCCTCGACGCGGCCGCGCAGGAGCTGCCGGGCCTGTGGCTGACGCCGGACTTGCGAGCGCTCATCGACGGAGCGTGCATGGTGCCCGTAGGGGTGGCAGCGGATCAGGCGCTGGGGCTGGCGCCTCGAGACGCGTTCCCTGCCGCATCCGTCCTCGTGACGATCGTATCGGTGGCCTGGGCCTGGCGGTACCGCCTGCGGGTGCGGTGGGTGGTCACGGTGGCCGGCGCCCTGCTCGTCGTCGCCGCCGTCTACCTGCGGTATCACTACGTGGCCGACGTCCTCGCAGCGGCGGTCCTCGCGATCCTCTGCCTGGCCCTGGCGCCAGCCGTCCACGGCTGGCTGTCCGAGCAGCTCGGGACGCTGGACGCAGACCGGAGCGTCTGAGCCCACGCGGCTCTATGTGAGAGACCACGACTCCGAGTCGTCAGCCGCAGGGCGTGGGTGGCCGAGGCGCTTTCCCTCTGCCCGCAGGGAGGACAGGCGAAGGTCACCCGAGGACAGAGGGAAACGCCTCGGACAGGACCCGCGCCCGAGGACTCGGCGATCCCGAATCGCGGTCTCTCATTCAGGTCCGGAGCGAAGCACTTCAACACAAGCGAGCTCCGGGGTCAAAACGCCGTGAGCTCGTCGATCCTGGCGATGTCCTCGGGCGCGAGCCGCAGGGTAGCCGCCGCCAGCAGCCCCTCGACCTGCTTCGGGCTTCTGAATCCGACAATCGCGCCGGTGACGGCAGGCTGGCGGAGCGTCCAGGCGATGGCCACGGCCCCTGGCGGCGCGCCGTGGGGCGCGCTGATCCTGCGCAGTTCCTCGACCAGCGCCAGATTGCGCGAGAGCCTGGGCTCCTGGTACTCGGGGTTCTTCGAGCGCCAGTCGCTGGCGGGAAGAGCGGCCGCGCGCTCGCGCGTCATCGCCCCGCTCAGGATGCCGGCCGCCATCGGTGAATAGACGATCACGCCGATCCTGTTCGTGAGGCAGTAGGGCAGGATCTCGCCCTCGACGCCGCGGCGCAGCATCGAGTAGGGCGGCTGCAGGCTGGCGATCGGCGCAATGGGCCGCAGGCGCTCCATCTCGGCCACGTCGAAGTTCGACACCGCGATGTGCCGCGCCTTGCCCTCTTTCTGCAAGGCGGCCAGCGCGTTCCAGCCCTCCTCGATGTCGGGCGCGGGCGCCTCGAGTCCCCACGGCTTCGACCAGTGAATCTGGTAGAGGTCGATGACGTCGGTTTCCAGCCGCCGGAGGCTGTCCTCCAGTTCCTTGCGCACCGACGCCGCCTTGAGCGAGTGGGAAATCGTGCCTTGCTGGTCCCACACGAGCGAGCACTTCGTGAAGACGTACGGCCGGCGCGACGAGCCGGCCGACTTGAGGGCTCGGGCCACGACCCGCTCGGACCGGCCGAGCCCGTAGACCGGGGCGGTGTCAATCCAGTTGATGCCGACGTCGAGAGCTCGGTGAACGGCCGCGATCGAGTCGGCATCGTCCTGCGGGCCCCAGCCGAAGGCGTAGTCGGGCCCGCCGATGGCCCACGCGCCGAAGCCGATTGGCGTGATGTGCAGGTCGGTGGTGCCCAGTTGTCTCGTGTCCACGGCATTCTCCTCGATCTGAAACGGCGATTCGGAATCGTCGGCCGTGGGTGGCCGAGCCGCTTTCCATTTGCCCGCAGGGAGGACAAGCGAAGGTCACCCGAGGACAAATGGAAACGGCTCGGACAGGACCCGCGGCCGGCGTGTCGTAGGCCGCGAATCGCTCCCTCTGAATCACCCTTTCATCGCGGCCTTCACCCTCGCCGGCGTCATCGGCAACTGGAAGACCCGCGCGCCGACGGCGTCGTAGATCGCGTTGGCCACGGCGGCGCCGAGGGGCACGATGGCCGGCTCGCCGCAGCCCTGCGCCGGGAGGTCCGGCGCGTCGATGAACACCGTGTCGATCTGCGGCACCTGCGAGAAGCGCGGCAGCGCGTAGGTGTCGAAGTTCCTGTCGAGCACCTCGCCGCCCTTGAAGCGGATCTCCTCGCTGAACGTGTAGCCCAGGCCCATCGTGATGCAGCCTTCGACCTGCTGGAGTGATCCGGCCGGGTTGACGATGACGCCCTGGTCCTGCGCGCAGACGACCCGCTTCACCCGGACGGCGCCCGTGGCCTTGTCGGCGGCCACCTCGACCATCAGCGTGTCGTACGTGCCGGCGTCGATGCCGCAGGCCACCCCGACCCCGCGCCCGCTCGGCGCCGCCTTCGGGATCCAGCCGAACTTCGCCGCCGCCGCCTTCAGCGTCCGGATCATGCGCGCGTCGGTGAGGTTCTTCAGCCGGAACTCGACCGGGTCGATGCCGGCCTTCGCCGCCATGACGTCGACGTGCGATTCGCGCGCGAAGGCGTTGGTGCTCGCGCCGGGGGCGCGCCACGGCCCGACGGCGAAGGGGTGATACCCGGGAACGCCCGCTCCGCTCCACGTGCCGTACGCGAGCGTCCGGTGGTGCGGGATGTCGTAGAAGTGCGCGGCGCCCCGCTCGCCGGCGGCGTACACCTGGTACTCCCACGTGACGATCTTCCCGGACGCATCGAGGCCCGAACGGATCTTGATGACCGACGCCGGGCGGAACGTGTCGTAGAAGAACTCCTCCGCGCGGCTGAACACCACGCGCACCGGCTTGCCGGCCAGCATGGCGAGCCGCGCGGCCTCGACCGCCTGGCGCGAGGCGGACTTGCCGCCGAAGCCGCCGCCGACGTATGGCGTGATGACGCGCACCTTCTCGGCCGGGAGCCTCAGGGCCTGCATGATTTGGTTCTTCACCGGGAACGGCGTCTGCGTGCCGGCCCACACGGTGACTTTGCCGTTCTCGACCGCCGCCACCGCCGAATGCGTTTCCATCGTCGCGTGCGCCATGTAGCTGTCGAAGTACGTCTGCTCGAACGCCTGCAGCGGCGGGCCCGCGTACGCGGCCGGGTCGCCGCCCGCCGCGACGCGCTGCTCCCGCGGCGCGTTCTTCAGCAGGTGATCGAAGATCGTGGCGTTGTCGACGGGCGGGTCGTTGCGCGTGAAGGTGGCCTTCACGAGCGCGAGCGCCTTGTCGGCCTCGTCCCAGTGCGCGTGCAGCACGGCGACCAGATCGCCGTCGCGGATCACCGTGACGCCCGGGCATCTTCTCCGCCGCGGACGTGTCCACGCTGGAGAGCGTCGCGCCGTGCGCCGGCGGCCTGAGGATCCGCGCGTGCACGGCGCCGGCCGGCGCGATGTCGCCGGCGTACTTCGCCTTGCCGGTCACCTTCTCGATCGCATCGCGCCGCGGGGCGGACGTGCCGACGATGGTGAAGGCCTTCACCGGCTTCACGGCCGGCTTCGACGCGAGCTTGCGCTCGATCCGCTTGCCCTCGGTGAGCTGGCCGTACGTCACCTTCTTCGCCGCGTCGCCGGCCGCGGTGACGACGCCCGCCTTCACCGAGAGCGACTCGACTGGCACCTGGAGCCGCTCGGCCGCCATCGCCAGCAGGGCGCCGCGCGCCTCGGCGGCGGCGTCTCGCAGCACCGGCCCGAAAGACCTGATGCTCAGCGAACCGAAGGTGCCCATGTCCCACGGGCAGAGGTCCGTGTCGCCGCACACGATGGACACCGAGGCGAACTCGACGTCCAGGTCCTCGGCCAGCAACTGCGCGAGCGAAGCGACGATGCCCTGCCCGAGCTCCACCTTGCCCACGAAACAGGTGACGCGGTTGTCGGGCCCGATGTGCAGGTACGCGTTCACGTCGGTGGGGTAGCCCTGGCGGCCCGTCTGCGGGCGGGCCGTTTCCTGGCCCGCCAGCGCGTCGACCGACATCAGCACGAGCACGCCCGTGCCGGTCAGCTTCAGGAAGTCGCGGCGGTTGACGGGGAAGGTCGTTGGCCCGTCGACGACGAGTTCGTTGCCGTCATCGTCCCAGTTCATCGCGCGCCCCCTTTCAACGCCGCCGCCGCGGTTTCCACGGCCTGGATGACGCGGCCGTGCGTGCCGCAGCGGCAGAGGTGGTCGTCCATGTGCGCGATGATCTGCGCGCGGGTCGGTTTCGGGTTCTTGTGCAGCAGGGCCCATGCGCCGAGGATCATGCCCGGCGTGCAGTAGCCGCACTGGAACCCGAGGTGTTTCACGAAGGCTTCCTGGAGCGGGTGGAGCCGATCTCCGCTGGCCAGCCCCTCGATGGTGACGACTTTCTTGCCTTCCACCTCGCCGACGGGCGTCGCGCACGACTGCAGCGCCTCGTTGTCCACGAGCACCGTGCAGGCGCCGCAGAGGGCCTGGCCGCACCCGAACTTGGTGCCGGCGAGGCCGAGATCGTCGCGCAGGACCCACAGCAGCATCCGGGTCGCGTCGACCGTCAGCCGCGTGGCCTTGCCGTTGAGCGTGAATGACACCACTCGCATCAGCAGACCCTCCGGGAATTCGCGCCGCGCGCCCGGCGGCACGCCGAAGTGATACGCTGCCGGGCCGCGGATGTCAACCGCCGATGATCGGGATTCGGGATTCGGGATTCGGGGTTCGGGACTTCCGCCTCCGCCAGTCGGCCTGCCGGCCGGCTTCGGCGTGACAAGCTGGACTCGGGGCTCGAAAGAGGATGGAGCCCCGGGGCTTCAGCCCCGGGGTGGAGGTCAATTGGATGGACCCAACGACGTTGCGCGCGTGGTGGTGGCATCGGCAGGGCCTCGACGGGAGCCTGGCCGGGAGAACGGCCGCCGAGGTGCTGTACGAGGCCGGATGGGCACGGTCCGTAGGGGGCGCCAACCCTTACCTCACGTTGTTTGCCCGCGCAGGCTTGCGACGCGCGGCTGTCGACGCCGCGGTGGCCGCCCTCGAGATCCACGAACTGCCGAGCGCCCGCGGGTGCACCTACGTCGTGCCCGCAAAGGACTTCGCCCTCGCCCTGACGGTCGGCCACACGTTCGGCGGCGGCGAGATGAGCGTCGCGCGCAAGCTCGGCGTCACCGACAAGGACGTCGACAACCTGTGCGAGAAGGTGCTCGGCGCGCTGGGGAAGGGGCCTCTCGATCCCGATGCGTTGAAAGCCGCAGCCGGGCCGGCCGTGAAGACGCTCGGTGAGGAAGGCAAGAAGAAGGGACTGACGTCCACGCTGCCCCTGGCGATAGGCCGGCTGCAGCAGACCGGGCAGATCCGGCGGATACCCACCGACGGCCGCCTCGACCAGCACCGCTACCGCTATGCCCTCTGGAAGTTAGACCCCGACGCGGAGCGAATCGCCTGGTGGGCGTTCGGCGCGAACCCGAAGGACAAGGCCCTCGTCGCGGCCGTCGAGCGGACGGAGGCCTTCGTCGCCGGCGATTCTCGGCGACGCGCGCTCGTTCAGTCTCGACAGCGCGAAAAGCCGCGCGCCGCGCATCGCTGCGCTCCGCGAGGCGGCCGGCCACTAGGAGGACGGGAGCGGCTCTCGGAGGCGCCGCGGCGGAGCGTGTCGCGAACCGCTCGGCGCGCCGGACAAACGCGCCTTCAGGGTGCTGTCGGCGGCACGCGGGGCCCCAGACACCCCACGTGGTTATCGGCCCTTGCGGCGCGTTTGTCGTGTATCACTGATCGGCTTGCTCGCATGGTTCGCCACACGCCCCGCCGCTGCGCCTGGTTTCGAGCCCCGAGTCCCGAGCCCCGAGTCCCGAGCCGCGGCGTCACCGCACCGGCGGCGTGTCCGGCTTGGGCTTGATCTCGTTCCACGCCGGCGGCGTCTGGCCGAGCAGGTGCTGCACGAAGAAGTCGTAGCGCTTCCGCTCGCCGTACGCGCCGCCCGGTCCGTGGCCCGCCCCCGGGATCACGAGCAGGTCGAACGTCTTGTTCGCCTTGATGAGCGCATTCACCACCTGCATCGTGGACGAAGGATCGACGTTCGTGTCCATTTCGCCGACGACCAGCAGCACTCTGCCCTGCAGGCGGTGGGCGTTGTCCACGTTCGACGAGGCGGAGTACCTCGGAGCCGATCGGCCAGCCCATCCACTGCTCGTTCCACCAGATCTTGTCCATCCGGTTGTCGTGGCACCCGACCGACGAGACGGCCGCCTTGTAGAACTCAGGATGGAAGAGCAGGGCGCCGAGCGCGTTCTGGCCGCCGGCCGACGTGCCGTAGATGCCGACGCGCGAGACGTCGTAGTACGGGTACTTCGCCGCGGCGGCCTTGTGCCACAGGATGCGATCGGGGAATCCCGCGTCCTTGATGTTCTTCCACGCGAGGTCGTGGAACGCCTTGGATTCGTTCGACGTGCCCATGCCGTCGATCTGCACGACGATGAAGCCGAGCTCGGCCTGGGCCTGCATCGCGTTGAACGCGGAGAAGGACTTCGGCACGAAGGAGCTGTGCGGCCCGGCGTAGATGTTCTCGACGACCGGGTACTTCCTGCGGGGATCGAACGTCGTCGGCCGGTAGATGACGCCCCAGATGTCGGTCCGCCCGTCGCGCCCCTTCGCGGTGAAGACCTCCGGCGGCCGCCAGCCGGCCTTCTGGAGCGCCGCGAGATCGACGCGCTCCAACTCGGTGACGAGCGAGCCATCCGCCGCACGGCGCAGCTCCGAAACCGGGCCCTGGTCGACGCGGGAGTGCACGTCGACGAAGAAGGCGCCGTCCTCGGAGAAGCTCGCGGCGTGGTTGGCCTCCGCCTCGGTCAGCCGAGTCAGGCCCGTCCCGTCGAAGTCGATGCGATAGTAGGAGACGAAATACGGGTCCTGCCCCGGATACATCCCGCTCGCGCTGAACCAGATCTGCCGCTTCTCATCGTCCACGCGCGAGACTCCGCGGACCACCCACTCGCCCCTCGTGATCTGGTTCTTCACCGCGCCTGTCGCGCCGTCGATGAGATAGAGGTGGTTCCAGCCGTCGCGCTCCGACATCCAGACGACGTCGCGGCCGTCGGCCACGTCGTGCCGGTACTTCTTGCCCGAGTAGGTGAAGAAGGTCTTCGGCTCTTCCGAGATGACGGCGCGCGCGGCGCCGGTTGCGGCGTTCGCCTCGATGACCCTGAACACCTGGTGGCCGCGCTGGTTGTACTCGAAGGTGAGCGCGGAGCTGTCCTTGCGCCACTCGAGGCGGGAAAGATCGTAGGGGTTGGGGAACAGCGCGTTGTCGATCGCGCGCGCCGTCCTGTCCTCGACGGTGAAGATGACCGGCTGCTCGAGGTCGACGACGTCGCCCGGCTTGGCGTAGAAGCGGGTCGAGTACTTCGGCTGCAGCTGGTCCTCGGGAGAGGACTCGACGTAGTGCACGAGGCGCCGGTACCCCGGCCTGACGCGGTAGGCCGCGAGCTTCTTCGAGTCGGGCGCCCAGGCGATCGTGTCGGGTTCGTAGCAGTTGGCCTCGGAGCCGTCGGTGCTGAGCCGCGTGATCGTCTTCGCGCCCGCCTCCCGGACCGCGACGTTGAAGTTCGTGACGAACGCCTCCCACTTGCCGTCGGGAGACACGCGCGGTTTCGCGTCCGGGCCGGGCGGCGTGCAGGCCGGGGGCGGCTGCCGCTGTTCGAACGCGCCGACGGTCGGCGCCTTCGTGCAGGCGTAGTCCGCGAGCGTGCACGTCCAGGTCGCCCCGTCGAACCGCGCCTCGATGGCGCGCTCGTTGTCCCTGAAGGTGAACGCGTTGAAGGGCAGCGTGACCGCCGTAACCTTCCGCCCCGTCATCTTCGCGAGGGTGGCGGCGAGTTTCTCGTGGTCGAACGGCGGGCGCTTCTGGACGGTGTCCGCGTCGACCAGGACGAACTCGTTGCCGCCCTTCACCGACCGCCGGTACCAGAAGCGGTGCGTCTTCTCGACCCAGGTGGCCGCCCCGGGCACGTTGAGCGCGAGCGCCTCGTACTTCTCGCGCAGCCCCCCGGCGCGCTCGTAGTCGGCCGGCGTGACCTGCGCCGCAGCGGCGGCTGAGAGCAGGACGAAGGTGAGGAGCGCAGTCGTCAACAGGAAGCGAAGTCTGTTCGCCATGCGCGGGATTCTACTCGGGAACTGGCGGAACGGAAGCGAGGGGGATCAGGCGGGGGGACGGAGACAGCAGCGAGGCGGCAGGGTGTGCCGCGGCCCGGTCCCGCTCACGCAGGCCGGCAAAACGCAGCTCCAGGGTGCGGTCGGCAGCACGTGGGGCCCCGGACACCCCACGTGGTTTTCGGCCCTTGCGCAGCGTTTTGCGAACTGACGCTCATCGGCCTGGTTCGAGGGCCCGTGCCCCGGCACACCCTGCCGCCTGGTCGTCCAGCGAGCCCCGAGTCCCGAGTCCCGTCCTCGGGCGCGGGTCCTGCCCGAGCCGTTTCCATCTGTGCTCGCGTGACCTTCGCCTGTCCTCGCTGCGCGCAGATGGAAAGCGCCTCGGTCACCCACGCCCTG
>CAVOWJ010000005.1:0-1303546 GCA_963700065.1 uncultured Acidobacteriota bacterium
TCTGGCGGGAAGTGCAGGGCCCGCTGGCGCTCGCCCCGAGGCAGATTGCGGCGGTCAGTGCCGCCGGCGCCATCGCCTGCGCCATCACGGCCGGCATCGGCGAACAGGCGGTCCGCCTGTTCCAGGCTTCGACGCGCGCGAATCCCCGCAACTACTACCCGCGCAATCTCCTCGGGACGGACCCGGTGTTCCCGCACGAGCGCATGTACCGCAGAGCGGTGCTGGATTTGTTCGATCCGCCGGCACTGGCGAGAGTACACGCGGGCCCGGACATCCGGGTGCTCCTCGGCCACATGCCGCCCTGGCTCGGCCCGCGCACGGGCTTCCTCGCCGCGTCGGCCGCCTACAACCTCGACAAGCGTGTCCGGCGGGTCGTGCACCCGACAACGGCCGGGCCATCGGGTACCGGCCCGAGGTGGTGTCGGTGCGCGAGTGCGCGACACCGGAGACTCTGGCCGATTCTCGTCCTCGCGTCATCGTGTTCCCCGCCGATGACTTCGTCTCTCAAGTGGAAAGGGCGCTACGTGCTCGACGGGAGTGTTGTCGACAACGTGCCGGTGTGCGCGCTCGACGAGGCCCCCGGGGCGACGCTGGTGATGCTGACGCGCCGGTATGCGGCGCTGCCGGACGTCCCCGGGCGCACCTATGTCCAGCCGTCGGCGAAGATCCCGGTAGACGCCTGGGACTACACGAGCCCGGAGGGGATTCAGTCCGCGTACGACCTGGGTCGGCGCGACGGCGAGTCGTTCGTGAACGCCCTCTTCCGGTGAACATCACACCGGCTCGAAGACGACGCGCTCGGGGTCCTTTCCCTCCAGCCTGGCGAAGTACGTCTCCACGGTGATGTCCGGGAGCGCCTCGTGCAGGCGCGCCGCCACTTTCTTGAGATCGGCGATTTGCCGCTCCTTCAAGTCGAGCTTGAACGAGAAGAGCTTGCGCTCCGTGTACCAGGCGCAGTCCTGGTGGGCGATGGCAACGATGCGCTTCGTGCCGTGCGCCTCGATGAGCGACTCGAGCCGCCGCCGGAAGAAATTGAAGTCCTTGGGCACGAGATCGAAGAGCGTCAGCGGTTCGATTCCTCCCGGAACGGCCAGGAAATCGGCGTGCAGGTCGGCCTTCAGGTAGGTGACCGTGAATTCCTGGATGTGGGCCCGCCAGCGGCCATCGACGCACGAGATGATGACGGTGTCCGGCCGCTGCGGGTTCCAGGGAACCGTGCTCGCGTAGATGGTCCCGGCAGCCATGGGTTTCACCTCGAGTTGGAGCGGCCGCGTCAGGCGGACGCCTTGCCGCTTCCGGGGGTGTCGCGATTCTCGGCCGTGGCCGCGGCGGCATCGGTCTTGGCCTGGATGAGTCGCTGGACGTCGATGCCGAACTGGTCCTTCAGCATGGCGAGCATGGCCGTCATGCCGCCGCCGACGGTGCCCATCACCCTGCCGACGCCGCTTCCTCCGCCCGCGCCCTGCCCCATCTCGATGATGTTGATCTTGTCGATGCCCGCGAGCTGCGTGGCGAAGGCCTGGGCCAGTTCAGGCATCTTCTCGACCAGCATGTTGAGCACGGCGGCCTCGTTGAAGTTCTTCCAGGCCTCCGACTTCTTCTGCAGCCCTTCCGCCTCCGCCAGCAGCTTCTTCTTGATGACCTCGGCCTCGGCCTCGCCGATGGCGAGGACTTTCGCGGCCTCGGCGCGGCCGACCTTCTCGATCTTCGCGGCCTCGCCAGCGCCCTCGGTACTCGAGCTCCTTTTGTGTCGCCTCGGCCTTGATGATCGTGGCCTGTTTCTCGCCTTCGGCCTTCAGGATCGCGGCCTGGCGCCCGGCTTCGGCCGGCTTCACCACGGTGGCCTGCAGCTCCTTCTCCTTGCGCAGCGCCTCCTGCTCCTGGACCAGCACCTCCTGGGCCTTGCGGACCTGCTCGATGCGCGTTTCCTGCTCGGTCACCTTCTGCTTGGCGATGGCGGTGGCGAGCGGCCCGGCCTGCCCGGCCTCGGCCTGCTTGCTCTGGACCGCGGCGCTGAACTCCGCCTGCTTCGTCTCCTTGTCGCGCAGCGACTGCGCGATGGTGACGTCGGCCTCGTACCGCTTGGTCTTCCCTTCCTGGTCGGCGTTGGCCGACTGGATCATCGCGTCGCGCTGCGCCAGCGCCTCGCCGATGACGGCGTCGCGCTTGACCTCGGCCGTCCGCTTCTTCCCCAGCGCGTCGAGGTAGCCCTCTTCGTCGCTGATCTGCTGGATGGTGAGGATGTCGATGTTGACACCCATCTTCTTGAGGTCGACGGCGGCCTCGTCGGTCATCTTCTGGGCGAAGGCCTGGCGATCGGCGTTGATCTCCTCGACGGTGAGTGTGCCGAGGATCGCCCGGAGGTGGCCCTCGAGGGTCTGGAAGATGACCCCCTTGATCTGCTCCACGCTCATGCCGAGGAACCGTTCCGCGGCCGACCGCAGCGACATGTCGTCGCCGGCAATCTTGACATTGGCCACCGCCTCGACGGTGACCGGCACCCCTTCCTTGGTGTAGGCGCGCTGGATCTTCAGCGGGATGGAGATGACGTTGAGCGACAGGTAGGCGACCTGCTCGAGCACCGGGAGCCGCAGGCCGGCGCCGCCACGCACCACGCGGAACCCGACGCTCGTGCGGCCCCCCTTCTCGTCGACCAGCGTCTGTTTCCGCCCGTAGAAGATCGCGACCTGCGAGGGCGGGACCTTGATGTAGTTGCGGGCGAAGAGCGCCATCGCCGCGAGGATCCCGAGAAGCCCCAGCAGGATCGTAAGCGCGATCGTGACCGCCGAAAACCCGCCGACGAGGCTGCTCATGACGCCCCTCCCGGAGCCCGCGTCCCCGCGCGCTCCACGATGATCGAATCTCCCAGCAGCGCCGTGACGACGACCACCGATCCGGCCGCGATCGCGCCGCCGTCCTTCGACCGCGCGATCTGCGTCGTCCGTTCCCCGCCGTACTCGAGTGTGACCTGTCCCATGCCGCCCCGCGGGATGCCGACGGTGACCTCGGCCGTCTTGCCGATGAGGCCCGCCATGTGTATCTCGCTCGAGGCCTGCTGGGAGTAGAGGACCTTCGCGAACTGGTACACCAGCCCCGACATCGCGATTCCCGCGACGACGCCGCTGCCTGCGGCCGCCGGATGCGAGAGCTCGTAGTAGCGGGCGACGACGCCCCCGACGCCGAACGCCGTCAGGAACGACGCCATGATGCGGGCGCTGAAGATGCTCGGGCCGCCTTCGTGGCCGAAGTCGCCGTGGTCGGCGTCGCCGACGTGGATCTCGTGGTCGCCGCCGAAGACCTCGCCGACGAACAGCATCACGATCAGGAAGAGAAAACCGAACGCTCCGATCGCAGCGTAGATGAACATGTGGCCCCCCGGGGCGTGCCGCGACTGGGTCTGGACGCGTCCTCGCGCGAGGATTCCAGCAGACGCTATCCCGGTGCCAGGCCGCTGTCAATCCGTCACCGGCGGCCTGCCGAGGCGAAATGGAAATGTCCGTCACCGGAGGCCGTCACGGGCGGCCGCAGTCACCCGTCAGCCGAGCCTGGCTCGCCTCGTCCCTGCGGAGGCGGTTGCCGGCGGAGCGCAGCCCGGGGGCGGCCGCCTTCGCGGGGCCGCCCTCACGGCACGAACGTGAGGATGCCGACGCCGAGCGTGAACCAGAGCAGCGAGAAGATGACGCCGTAGCCGAAGAAGGTCCGGAAATCCACCCGGGCGATGCCGGCGACCACCACCACCCAGAACGGCGACAGGAAGTTGCCCATGTGGTCGCCGATGCCCACGGCGAGCAACCCGCGCTGCGCGGTCGAGCCCACCGCCCCTGCGGCTCTCGCGGTGACGAATCCCTGCACGACCCACTGGCCGCCGCTCGACGGGATGAAGACGGCGACGATCGAGCTGGCGATGGCCGTCAGCAGCGGAAACGTGAGCGGCGTCGACAGGGCGGCGAACACGCCGGCGAACCGCTCCCCGACGGTGGTGTACTGGAGCAGCCCGGCCACGCCGCCGTAGAGGTGATAGAGCACGAGGATCGGCCAGCACACCTGCACGGCGCCCTGGATGGCCTTCGAGAACGAGGCGACGTTCCGGTGCAGGACGAAGGCGAGCACCAGCAGGATGGTGTTCATCGCGTTCAGGTCGAGACCGGCGCCCTTCATCACGAAGTGCTGGTACAGCCAGCCGGCCAGCATGAGACCGAGCACCGCCGGGATGATCGCGCTGCGCTCGACCCAGGCCGCGAACCCTGCCGGCTCCTCGTCGGGATGCAGCGGGGGAAGGCCCGCGTCGGGTGCCGTCGCCAGCTTGTTCGCCTCGTGGAACGCCGACAGCGGTCGGGGCGATTTCGGCATCAGGGCCAGGGTGAGGAGGATCACCCCCGCCGGGAATGCCAGCGCCATGAGCACCGCCGGCAGCGACCAGATCGTCGAGCGGAGGCTCATCACGCCGACGGTGGCCTCGAGGAAATGCCCCGGCGTCGCCATCAGCAGCGGCGCGCTTGAGGACAGGCCGAACTGCCACACGGCACCCGCCGCCGACACGGCCGCCAGCAGGAACGGGAAATCCACCTGGAGGCCCTTGCGCTCAGCCGAGGCGCAGAAGTGGATCGCAATGAGCGGCGACAGCGCGAGGCCGAGCCCCCAGTAGAAGTACGCCAGCGCCGCGCCCAGGCCCACCGCGAGCGACACCACCTGCGCGGCGCTCGACGGCACGCCCGCCAGGGCGACGACGGCCCTCCGGAACAGCGGCGTCGCGCTCACGACCGAGCTCAACACCAGGATGAGCGTCATCTGCATCGTGAACGGCAGCAGCATCCACAGGCCGCGGTAGTAGGCATCGGCAATCGTCGCCGGCGCGTCGCCGGTGGCGAGCGCGGCGCACACGACGACCACGAGCAGGACCACGGAGGCGGACGTCGCATCAGGCACGAGATTGCCGAGCGCGTGCGAGAAGCGCTCGAGGCGGGTGCGGCTGGGGGCGTGCATGGGACCTTCCTGACCGGCGGACGGCGCGCGGTCGGCGGCACGACGCGGAGTACTCCGGGTGAACGGTTGATCCTACCCTGCCCCAACGGGCCGGCGCTACGCCTGCCGGGTCAGCACGCCGCGCGCGTAGAGGAGCGAAAAGCCGTGCCGGTGGGCGTTCTGCTGCGACCTGGAGCCGGGCGCGGTGGTGACGACGGCCAGGTCACAGCCACCTGCCGCCGCATCCTCGAGCCGCCGGCTCAGCAGCGCGCCCTGTGCGCCCCGTCGCCGGAAGCGCGGAAGGGTTGCCGCACCGCACAGGATGCCGATGCCCTGGCCGACGTACATCCCGGCTCCGCCGGCGACCTCGCCACCGATGCGCGCGAGGTACCGGTGGAATCCCTCCACGCCGTCGTACGCAGAGAAGGCATCGCGCAGGACGTCCTCCGGGAAGCTGTCGCCTGTGACGCCGGTCGCCGTCACGTCCGGCGCGGCAAATCCGCCCACGAGGACGTCCATCCACACGCGCACGGCCTCGTCGCCGTTCACGGCCGACACGACCACGGCCTGCCGCTCCCGGGCGTCGGCCGCGAAGGCTGGCGGCAAGGCCATGCCGAGCACGTGCTCCACGGTTTCGAAGCGGTAGCCGCGGCGGTGGAACGTGTCGAAGACGAGGGGGTTCGCGAGCACGGAGACCTCGGCGCGCGTCCCGGCCCCGCGTGCCTGGAACATCCGTTCGGCCCGATCGAGCGCGGCCTCGTCGATCGACTCGCCCTCCAGCCCGGACCCGATGATCTTGTTGAACGGCGACCCGGGGCCTCCATAGATGGCGCACCCCTCGCCGACCGGCTCGACGACGACACCAACGCCGGCACGGCGGCCCAATGCGGCCACCATGGCGGTGGACATGGACGCCTCGGCGCGCTCGATGCGGCGGGCCAGCGCGACGTCAGCGAACATGGACGGGAGCCTCATCCCTCATGACCGTCGATTATACGGGCCGCGGCCCGGGGCCTGACCGCCACGCGCTGGTCGGCTTCCGTGCCATAATCACGGCGAGACGGCCACATGCCCGACGAAGAGCCCACACCGGCTTCCGCTGACGGCGACGCGATCGAGCGGGCGCTGGCCCGCCGGGATAGGGTTCGCGCCATCTGCGACGCCGAGCCCGGCGCCGCGTTCGAGAACGTGTGGCACGCGCTGGTGCTGCTCGAAGAAGAGCCGCTTGACCGGTTGAATCGGAGCCTCATCCGTGGACGCGCCGCTGCCATTCAGCGATAGGGAGATCGCGTTTCTCGACGCGCTGGTCGCCGAGGGCGTCGACTTCCTGATCGTCGGCCTGGCGGCCGCCGCGCTTCAGGGTGCGCCGGCCGTCACGCAGGACGTCGATCTCTGGTTCGGCGATCTCACCGACCCGGCCCTGCGCCGCGCCCTGCTGCGCGCCGGCGCCACCTACATCCCGCCCACCGCCTCGACGCCGCCGCTCTTCGCCGGCGGCGGCACGGAGCTCTTCGATATCGTCGTCCACATGCACGGGCTCGAGGGCTTTGCCAGCGAGGCACGCCGCGCGGAACGCATCACGATTGGCCGCGTCGCGGTACCGGTCCTGTCCCTCGACCGCATCATCGTCAGCAAGCGGGCGACGGGCCGGCCGAAGGACTTGTCCATTCTGCCGGCTCTCGAAGACACGCTCCGAGCCAGGCGCGGATCGAGCGCGGTCCCGCGCGACGCCTAACTCGCCGGAACCGGGTCGGTCGTGTCGAGCTTCGACGGCGTGAAGATCCCGACGACACCCCTCAAGCCCAGGCTCATCACGATGTTGTAGAAGAACGCCAGGAACCCGATGAGCAGCAGCGACCCCGCCAGGGCGGCCAGGATCATGTAGGCGTTGAACTCACCGTTCACGTAGAGCGACCGGCGCAGCATGCCCTGCAATCCCGCCATCCCCATAAACGCGCCCATGCCGATGCCGCCGAGCAGGTGCGTCCAGAAGTGGAAGATGGCCAGCTTCTCGCTGTAGAGCTTCGCGCCGTTGGTCACGATTGGGAACAAAAGGTAGATCGCCGAATAGAGAGTCATCGTCAGGCCCACGAGCACCGCCACGTGCACGTGCGGCCCGATGATCCACTGCGTGTTGTGGAGGATGCGGTTCAGCCCGAGGTCGGCCTGCATGATGCCGGCCGGCACGGCCAGGGCGAAGCCGAGCAGCCCGCCCAGCAGGAACCGGAGCGGCATGGTCATCTTGAGCGGCTTCGCGGACCAGAGCGTGGCCAGCGTGATGAAGAACGCGAGGCCCTGCGTGATGAGCTCGAACGCCGTCACCATCTCGCCCGACACGGTCTTCAGCATGCCCGGCTGCGCCTGGTCGGACATCAGGTGGTGGGACCACACGGTCCAGGACACGACCATCTCGACAAACAGGGCGGCGCGGGCCCAGTTCTCCATGAACAGTTTCTTGCCCGTGATGAGCGTGGCCAGCAGGTACCACGTGCCGGCGACGAAGATCAGCACGAGGCCGTCGGCGATGAGGTCGAGCCCCCACCAGAACCAGTTCTTGTAGAGCAGGGCGTCGACGGAGCTGTGCTTCAGGCTGGTGCCGACGATCTCGGCGACCATGTACACGAGGATCAGGACGCCGGTGAAGAGGATGATGGCCGCGTTGAACGCCGTGTCCACCGTGCCGCGCGCGATGGCCGCCACGGGCAGCGACACCAGGTGATCGTCCTTCTTCTTCGTGAAGAATGCCTTGATGCCGCTCAGTCCGAGGGCCGAGCCGAGCAGGGCGCCCGCGGGCTGCCGCGGCCATCCGGCCGGCGTGTAGGTGATGGTCTTGAAGATGTTCAGAACGAAAAAGACGACGCCGACCATCACGATGGCGATGCCGACGATGAAGAACGTGCCGCCCCAGAGGCTGAACTGGGTGAAGTCGGCCGGCAGCGGCCAGTAGAGCGTGTAGAGCGGCGCGTACTCCGTCAGGAAGCCCGCGAACCAGAAGACGAAGGTGCCGACGGCGAGCAGGCCGCACGTCCAGTTGGCGAGCGGGATGCTCCACAACGGCTTCTTCATCAGGAACGGGACGAGGAACAGGAATGCGCCGAAGACGATCGAGTAGGTCGATCCGAAGATGCCCACCAGGGGGTGGGCGGTCATGATGGCGAAAAACTGGACCGTCGGCACGATCGGGATAGGCGTCACCTCGTAGATCCGCATGATCATGCCTTCGATCACGGCGAAGGCGTAGTAGACGAGGCCGACGACGACGAAGCGCAGGATCATCTTCTGCATTGGCGTCAGCGTGGCCGGCTTGAAGGCGCCCTGTTCACCATTCAGAAAGGTCTCGGTGAAGCTCATGGCTTGTCTCGCTGGAAGCTGTGGGTTCAACGCAGGGCGATCAGCTCTTGTCGCACGTCACGACGACGGCGTCTTTCACGACCATGTCGACGCCGGCCGGTCCGGAGTATTCCGTCGACCGGATCGTGTAGACACCGGGCCTGTCGAATTGCCACAGGATGTCGTTCACGTGCCCGGGCACCACCTGCATCTGGAACAGCATCGAGTGGTCTGCCCGGAACAGGCCGAAGCCGTAGGTGAGGTCCGACGACGTGACGTTGAAGAGCACCTTGTCGTTGCAGGCCACTTGCAGCGTCTCGGCGGGCATCTGGAACTGGTGGCCGGCGACGCCGATGCCGAACACCTTGTCTGGCGTGATGTCCGCCCGGTGCATGTCCATCGGCTTCCACGGGATCGTGCAGTACGTGATGAAGTGCAGCGAGATGCCCAGCACCACCAGCAGCGTCACGAAGCTGTAGAAGATCCACGGCCGCACCCGCGGCGCCGGGCCCTGCTGCGTGATCCGCAGCGCGAACCAGGCCATGACGGCCATGATCGCGAGGACGTAGAACGTGTAGGCCAGCGTCTGGCCCCACAGGACGATGGTCGAGTCAACCATCCGGCATCTCCTTCCGTCGCGGGGGCGGGGGAACTGACCTGTGGGGGCGTCGAGGGCGATCGGAGTCTACATCCTCTCGCATGCCGGATGTATGACGGCGCTCATACCGCGCCACGGCCGTCCGGTCCGCAGGGTGGTAAACTGGCCCTCCTTCCGGGAGGCCGATCATGCCGCAGTCATCCGTCCGCAAGCTCGCCGGCCCGATCGCGCTGGCAGCCCTTCTCGCCCTGCTGCTCACCTCGCTTCAGGCGCCATCGCGGGCGGCCCAGGCGCCGCCGCTTCGCGTCGAGGTGTCGTTCCCGGCATCCGTGAACGCTGGCCCGCTCGACGGCCGGCTGCTCCTGATGCTGTCCACCGAGCCGTCCGGCGAGCCGCGCTTCCAGATCGGGGACAGCCCGCGGACACAGCAGATTTTCGGCATCGACGTGGATGCCCTCGCCCCGGGGCGGGCTGCGGCATTCGACGCCACGGTGCTGGGCTACCCAAGGGAGAGCCTCGCCGACGTCCGGCCGGGCACGTACACGATGCAGGCGCTGCTGCACAGGTACGAGACGTTCCGCCGTTCGGATGGCCACGTGGTGAAGCTGCCCATGGACCGCGGCGAAGGCCAGCAGTGGAACCGGGCGCCGGGCAATCTCTACAGCACCCCTCAGCGGGTCACGATCGACCGGGCGAAGGACAGCACTTTCACCATTGCGCTCGACCAGGTCATCCCGCCCATCCCGGACCCGCCCACCACGAAGTACATCAAGCACGTCAGGATCCAGAGCGAGCGGCTGACGAAGTTCTGGGGCCGCCCGATGTACCTGGGCGCCCACGTGCTCGTGCCCGAGGGCTGGGACACGCACCCGGAGGCCCGGTATCCTCTGGTCATCAATCACGGGCACTTCCCGTACACCTTCGACGGCTTCCGGGAGGAGCCGCCCGATCCGAACCTGCCGTGCCAGTACAGCGAGCGCTTCCGCCTCGACTGCTACAACCGCATCGAGCAGCAGCAGGCGCACCAGTTCTACAAGGACTGGACCGGCCCGGGGTTCCCGCGCTTCCTCATCGTCGAAATCCAGCACGCGAACCCGTACTACGACGACTCCTATGCCGTGAACTCGGCGAACCTCGGGCCGTACGGAGACGCCATCACCTATGAGCTGATTCCGCACATCGAAAAGACCTTCCGCGGCCTCGGCCAGGGCTGGGCGCGGTTCATGTACGGCGGGTCCACCGGCGGCTGGGAGGCGATGGGGGCGCAGGTCTTCTATCCAGACGAGTACAACGGGGCCTACATCGCGTGCCCCGACCCCATCGACTTCCGCGCGTACACGGTGGTCAATCTGTACGAAGACACCAACGCGTACTACGTCGAGGGCCCCTGGCGGCGCGTGCCGAGGCCCGGGCTGCGCAACTATCTGGGCCACGTGAGCACGCTGCTCGAAGACATGAACCGCCTCGAGCTGGTGCTCGGCACGAAGGGCCGCTCGGGGGGCCAGTGGGACATCTGGCAGGCGGTGTATTCACCCGCCGGCGCCGACGGGTACCCGAAACCCATCTTCGACAAGCGGACCGGCGTCGTCGACCGGGAGGTCGCGCACTACTGGCGCGATCACTACGACCTGTCGCACATCCTGCGCCGCGACTGGGCGAGGCTGGGCCCGAAACTGCGCGGGAAGCTCCACATCTACGTGGGCGACATGGACAACTACTACCTCAACAACGCGGTCTATCTGGTCGAGGAATTCCTGAAGTCCGCGAACCCGCCGTACGGGGGGACGGTGGACTACGGGGACCGTGCCGAGCATTGCTGGAACGGCGACCATTCGCAGCCCAACGCGATCTCGCGGCTGCGGTACCACCAGATGTTCGCGCCGAAGATCCTGGAGCGCATCCTCGAGACCGCGCCCGCGGGTGCGGACCTGAAGAGCTGGAGGTACTGACAGCGCGCCGAAGACCGATGGAGCCCAGGGGCTTCAGCCCCGGGGATGCTACCGCCCGAACCAGTAGCTCATCTTGACCATGAAGACGTTGTCGCCGGGCGCGCGCATCATCCGCGAGATGTCCTGGTTGAACGCGAAGCGGCCTTCGGTCGTCTCGTCCTCGCGCTGCTGCGTCCAGACGACGTAGAGGGTCGAGCCCGGCTTGAACTCCCAGCGGAAGACGGTGTTCGCGCGCAGCGAGGTGTAGTCGAAGTCCGGGTTCGGGATGAGGAACGGCGTGCCGGTGCCGCCGGCGCCCGGGTAGACGGTGTAGACGCCGTTCACGGCGTCGTAGGTGATCGTCCCCACGTCCTTGCCGTACTCCGCGAAGTCGTACGTCCGCGGCTGGAGGGCCTCCTTGAAACCGGTGTAGTGCCCGACCGAGATGAGCGGCTGGAGGTACATCTGCAGGGACATCCGCGGGCTGATGATGAGATTCAGCCGCGTTTCCATGCCGACCTCCGTCTGGTCGAGCGCCCCGAAGACGTAGCGCCGGCCGTACATGGCGGTCGCCTCGGCGTCGGTCACCGCCCGGACGTACTGGGACGCGTTGAGCTCGCGCTTGTACGTCGGGGCCCACCTCGAAGCTGAACATCGGCAAGGGGCGGAACGTCAGCGCGAGCTCAGCCGCGCCGGACCACGACCCGTCGGGCCGGGTCTGGTACTCGCCGTCGAGTTCCCAGACCACGGGCTTGCGCTCGTCGCCCTCGATGCTCAGGGAGCCACTGGTGAACCCGGGCGCGCGCAACATCGGCCCGCCGCGCGTCAGCCGGTCGCTGTAGACCCACTGTCCGGCGTGCGCGCTCGCGTGGAGGGACCAGTAGTTCCGCAACTGCGCAAAGAACGACGCGAAGTACCCGTCGCCCATCGGGTCGCCCGCGAAGTTCCACGTGTTCCACTTCGCCAGGAACAACTGCCGGTCGCGGCTGAACCGGTCGGGTTGCGGCTTCAGGAACACCAGCGCGGCGTGGGCGCCCATCCGGTCCGCGTTCATCATGAACCCGGCGTCGTTGACCTCGAAGCCCGGGCTGACGGCCCAGAACGACGCGTTCGGCCGGATGCCGCCGTTGTTCTTGTTGAAGTCGCTCTGCAGGCTCCAGCCGGACAGGGATTCCGCCGTCGGGTCGAACGAGATGTGCGTGGCGTCGGGCCGCTGGTAGTAGCGCGCCGACGAGCGCTGCAGCCGCGCGACTGACGCCGGCGACCCGGCGATCCGGCTCCCGGTGAAGCTGCCCGTGACGACGTAGTCGCGCTTGTCCGTGAAGAACAGGTGCCCGTCGCCGCCGAGCACGAAGGCGCTGCCAGCCAGTTGGGCATCGAGGGCCGGATCGGAGAGCTCGCGGCTCACCAGCGTGGTCAGCATCCCGAAACCCGCGCGCTGGCCCACGTCGCGCCGCGCGCGCGCAGCCAGGTAGTTCGAGAACGGCTCCACCTCGGTCTTGCCCTCCACGCCGTTGGTCGAGGTCCGGGCGTACTCGCGCGCGGTGGCGGCGTCGATGAGGTTCACCGTCCAGCCGCGTTGCGTCTTCCCGGTGACCTTCGCGGCGCCGATGATGGTCGTGGCGCTCGGCCGGTCCACGTACTCCCCGGCGGCCGCGCCCTGGGGCGTCCGGCCGATCCGGCGCGAGTAGAACAGCGAGGGATTGGTCCGGTTGAAGCCCATGTAGCCGCTGGCGCCGTTGCGGCCGAAATTGTCGAACGCCTGCGATCCCTCGATGAAGAAGGGCCGCTTCTCCTCGTAGAACGTCTCGAACACCGACAGGTTGACGACCGCCGGGTCCACTTCGACCTGGCCGAAGTCGGGGTTCACGGTGGCGTCCATCGTCATGTTGCTGGAGAATCCCCACTTCGCGTCCAGGCCGATGCCCGCGGCCGCGGTGCGGCCGTCGTTGAACGGGTCGCCTTCTTCGGCCGTCCCGCTGAATCTCGCTGCGCGCCGTGACGTAGGGGAGCAGCTCGAGATGCCGGCGAGGCTGGATGCCGTCGAGGCCGTCCAGTTCGCCCGCAAGCGACACGAGCCGGCTCTCGTTCTTCGGGACCAGCGACCACCAGCTCTCCTCCTGCTTGCGCTGGACCATCCGCACGATGTGCAGGCCCCAGACCTGGCGGTCCTTGGTCGAGAAGCGGAGCTGCGAGAACGGGATGCGCATCTCGGCGATCCATCCCTTGTCGTCGATCGACACGGCCGCGTCCCACACGCCGTTCCAGGTGTCGTCGTCGCTCGTGTCGTTGAACAGCACGCCGTCGCCAATCGAACCGGCGGCGGTGACGGAGAACATCGATCCGGTGAGCTTGTCGTGGTGGGCGTCGATGCCCACGATGACCCAGTCGGCGATGCCGTCGGTGTCGCCGTCCCGGCGGGTGAGGCGCTTCGCGATCTTCGACGGCTCCGAGTCGAACATCCGTGCGCCGACGTAGAGCGCGTCGTCGTCGTACAGGAAGCGGACCTCCGTCGCCTCGGTGGCCGGCTTGCCCTCGTCGGGGTCTTTCTGGAGGAAGTCTCTGGCGGGCTGGGCCCTGGCCCAGTCGGCCTCGTCGAGCCGGCCGTCGATGGCAATCCGCTCGGCTGCGCGGACGGCGGTGATGCGGGGCGTCGGCCGCGCGGCCGCCCCGCCAGCGGCCGGAGCGGTTTGCGCACCGGCCGGGCGTGCCAGGGCCAGCCATGCCAGGGCCGTCAGAATAATCGCGGTTGTTCGAGCCAACTCTCCCCCGATCGAGGCGCGGCGTGCGGGGGACGCGCGCCGACACCCGTGTTTGGACGGAATTCCCAGGCGGTTGGTTCGGCGCCCGAACACCACCGGGCCGCGGCCGGCCACGGACGGGCGGCCCCCCCGATGTCCGTGCTAGACTCCAACGGAATTGGGGTCAGGCACTTTTTTCACGGAGGACTCACGATGACCCGCACCACCCAGCCCAGCAGACGCCGTTTTCTCGGCACGCTGGCCGGCGGCGCCGCTGCCGCCGCCACCGTCTCGATGTCGGCCGCTTCGCGCGATCGCGAAGAGACCATCCCGGACCGCCAGCAGCCGGCCTCCCCGAACAACAACGTCCAGATCGCGCTCATCGGCGCCGGCATCCAGGGCGTCGGCGACACCGCCACGGCGATCACGGTGCCCGGCGTGAAGCTCGTGGCCGTCTGTGATCTGTATGACGGCCGGCTGGCCGAGGCGAAAAAGCGCTGGGGGCAGGACCTGTTCACGACGCGCGACTACCGCGAGATCATCAGCCGCCCGGACATCGACGCCGTCATCGTGGCGACACCCGATCACTGGCACAAGCAGATTGCCGTGGACGCCCTCGGCAAGAACAAGTCCGTGTATCTCGAGAAGCCGATGGTGCAGCAGCTCGGCGAGGGCGAGGCCGTCATCGCCGCGCAGAAGACCTCGAAGGGCATCCTGCAGGTCGGCAGCCAGGGCATGAGCTCGCTCAGCAACGAGAAGGCCCGGCAACTGCTCGCCGCCGGCGCAATCGGCAAGCTGACCTACGCCGAGGGGTTCTGGGCCCGCAACAGCCCGGGGGGCGCCTGGCAGTACGCGATTCCGCCGGACGCGTCGGAACAGACGCTCGACTGGGACGCGTTTCTGGGTGCCACGGCCAAGCGCCCCTACGACCCGCTCCGCTTCTTCCGGTGGCGCAACTACAAGGACTACGGCACGGGCGTCTGCGGCGACCTGTTCGTGCACCTGTTCTCGAGCCTGCACTTCATCACCGGTTCGATGGGCCCGACGCAGGTCATGGCCCAGGGCGGCCTGCGGTTCTGGAAGGACGGGCGTGACGTGCCGGACGTCATGCTGGGCATGTTCGACTATCCGGAGACGCCCGCGCACGCGCCCTTCAGCCTCTCGCTGCGGGTCCACTTCGTCGACGGCACCTCCGGCAATACCTTCCTCCGCATGGTCGGCACCGGCGGCGCGATGGACGTGGGCTTCGACAACGAAGTGACGGTGAAGTACCAGAAGACGTGGGATCCGCTCAAGGCGACGCAGGGCGACTTCCGCGCGAACCCGGAACCGGACGCCCGCAAGGACATCGTGCCGGCGGCCAACATCGTCTACCGCGCCGAGCAGGGCTACAAGGGCGCGCACTACGACCACTTCAGCAACTGGTTCACGGCCATCCGCACGGGAGGCAAGGTCGTCGAAGATTCGGTGTTCGGCTATCGCGCCGCCGCGCCCGCGCTGGCGTGCAACCTGAGCTACTACGAGAAGCGCGCGATCCAGTGGGACCCGGTCGCGATGAAGCTCGTCAAGTAGGCCGCGAGGGAATGATGAGACTCTCTGCATGGCTCGTCGCGGCGGCCGCGTTCGGCGCGGCCGCCCTCGTGCTCACCGCCTGCGGATCCAAGCCGACCGAACAGGCGCCGGCCCGACAGCCGGCGCCCGCCGCCGCGCCGGCCACGTCGTCCACGCCGCCGGCCAACGTGCTCACGCCGGAGGAGACAGCCGCGGGCTGGACGCTGCTCTGGGACGGCACGACCTTCGCCGGCTGGCACACGTACGGCAAGCAGGAGGTGGTCGGCTGGGAGATCGCCAATGGCGAACTCATCGCGCTCGGGCAGGGCGGCGATCACGCGAACGACATTCTCACCAACGCCGAGTACGAGCATTTCGAACTGCTCGTCGACTGGAAGCTCTCTCCCCGGGCCAACAGCGGCATCTTCTACAACGTCGTCGAGCAGGGCTACGACCGCGTGTACACCACCGGGCCGGAGTACCAACTGATCGACGATGACGGGTGGCCGGAGAAGCTGGAGGACTGGCAGCAGACGGGCGCGAACTACGCCATGCATCCGCCGCTGGCAAAGGCGGCCAGGCCCGTCGGCGAGTGGAACACGACGCGCATCGTCGTGAACAGGGGCCACGTCGAGCACTGGCTCAACGGCGCCAAGACGGCCGAGTACGACCTCTGGAGCCCGGAGTGGACCCGGCTGAAGACCACGGGGAAGTGGAAGGACTTCCCCGGGTACGGCAGCGGCAGGAAGGGCCGGATCGGCCTCCAGGACCACGGGAACAAGGTGTACTTCCGCAACGTCAAGATCCGGACGCTGTAGGGCGCCTGGCGCCTCACGCGGATCATGGACAACACCAAGGCCGGCCCGCTTCCAGGCGGGCTGGCCCTGTCCGCGATCCTCCGGTTCTGGTTTCCGCTCGCAGCCACGTGGCTGATGATGGCGGCCGAAGGCCCGTACGTCGCGGCCATCATCGCCCGCATGCCGGACGCGGCATACAACCTCGCCGCCTACGGCGTGGCGTTCTCGCTCGCCTGGCTGGTCGAGTCGCCGATCATGATGCTGCTGACGGCCTCGAACGCGCTGGTGAGCGACCGGCCGTCGTTTCTCGCGCTGCGGCGGTTCACCTACCGGATGAATGCCCTCGTGACGGGGGCGATGATACTGGCCGTGCTGCCGGCGGTGTTCGGGGTGGTCACGGGATCGCTGATGGGCCTGCCGCCGGAGGTGGCGCGCCTGGTCCACGTGGCTACGGTAATCCTCGTGCCGTGGCCCGCGGCGATCGGCTATCGCCGGTTCTACCAGGGCATCATGGTGCGCCACGGGCAGGCCCGCCGGGTGGCGTACGGCACCGTGCTGCGTCTGGCGACCATGTCGGCGACCGCGGCCGCCCTTGCGCTGGCGAGCCCGCTGCACGGCGCCAGCATCGGGGCCGCGGCGCTGGCCGCCGGCGTGGTCGTGGAAGCCGTGGCCAGCCGCGTCATGGCGCGAAGAGCACTCGCGGCGCTGCCCGCGGCGGCGCCAGGCCCTGGCGAGCCGCTCACGCAGCGCGCGATTGTCCGCTTCTACTACCCGCTCGCGCTCACGTCGATCATCTCGCTGGTCACCGGGCCGCTGCTGACGTTCTTCATGGGACGCAGCCGCTTCCCGATTGAGTCCCTGGCCGTCCTGCCCGTGGTCCAGTCGCTGGTCTTCCTGTTCCGCAGCGGCGGTGTCGCGTTCCAGGAAGTCGGCGTGGCGCTCGTCGGCCGCGGCGGCGAGCACCGGCAGGAAGTCGCGCGCGCCTCGCGGCTGCTGGCGTGGGGCGCGAGCCTCGTCCTGGCCGGGGTGCTGTTCACGCCGCTCGCGCACGTCTGGTTCCAGCGCGTGTCGGGGCTGCCGCCCGGCCTGGCCGACTTCGCGCTGCTGCCCGCGCGCCTTCTGGTCCTGCTGCCCGCCATGGAGTACTGGCTTTCCTATCAGCGATCGCGCTTCATCCTTGGCGGCCAGACTCGGCTGATCACGGTCGCCACCGCGCTGGAAGTCGGAGGCATCGCGCTCGTGCTGGCAGCCTGTATCGGCTGGCTCGGGATGATTGGCGCGGTGGCGGGCTCGGTGGCGCAGATCTCCGGCCGGCTTGTCTCGAACCTGTTCCTGCTCTCGGTATCAGACACCACCCCCCGCTCGCCTCGCTGAGTGCCCGCGCTGAGGGGTCGGGTCTATTTACGTGCAGCGCTTCGACCGGATGACAAAACTGTACTTGGTAGCCCTCGATCACACTTTCGTTCGCAGTCCGAGCCGGTGCACGTAAATCGACCCGACCCCTCTTTTCCTATTTCGCCTTGAACGCCTCGACCGGGGCGTCGGGTGGCCCGGCAACCAGCCGCAGTTGCCCGTCGCGCTCCACGATGCGCAGGCGGCGTTCGATGCCGCCGCCGTCGAGGGAGAACGCCGCGAACTCGGATTCCGACGCGGGCAGGTAGCGCAGCGGCGGCAGCACGGGCGTGCCTCGCAACCCGAGGATGCGATCGCCCCGCCACAGGTAGACGTTGAACACGGCGCGCTCGGCGAAGTCCAGACGCACGAAGACGCGCAGGGTCTCGGCGTCTCTCGGCAGGGCGCCCACGACGGCCGACCCCTTGAACGCGCCGAGCCTCGCTTCGCGATCGCGCATCATGTCGGCCTCCTGAGCGCGGATGGCGTCGATGGGCAGGGCGCCGCCCATGGCCTCGTGCAGCAGCGTCACGTCGCCGGCGAACGCCTTCGCGGCGATCTCGGCGGTGCGCTTCGACACGTTCGCCGCCCAAGCCGCGCGGGCCGGCGACAGCGACGCGAGCGCCGCGAACGCCTCCTCGCCCCTGGGCCGGACCGCCAGCGCCCCGGCCTCCGCCGTGACGATGAACGCGCCTCCGCCGGGCAGGCGCCATTCGCCCGCCAGCGCCGTCAGCCGGTCGGGCGCAACGTCCGCGACGCGCGGCGGCAGCGCGGCCTTGCCGCCGAACAGCAGGCGCTCCAGGATTTCGGCGACCGGCGTGGCGGTGATCGCCGTGTCGGTGGACGTCACGAAGAGCATGGCGTCTTCGTCGGGGAACCGCATGAACTCCGCGACGTAGATGCCGTTGCCGCCGTTGTGCTGCACAACGGCCGTGCCGCGCGCGCTCTTGCCGATGGCCCAGCCGTACGCGTAGTGGGACAGGCCGGCCGGGCCCTCGGCGACATAGGGCTTGAAGTACTTCGTGCGGGCCTCCGCCGACAGCACCGCGTCGGTCGCCAGGGCGCGGTGCCAGGCCAGCATGTCGGCCAGCGTCGTGTGCAGCCCGCCGTTGCCCCGCAGCGTCCAGTAGGGCGCGTCGGGCTCCTGGATCCGCTGCAGGATCGTGCCCCAGTCCTGCCCGTCCTGGTAGCCGTGGGCGATCCGCTCCGCCGCCCACGCCGGCAGCTTGTATCCCGTTTCGCGCATCCCTGCCGGCTTCAGCACCCGGTCGGTGAGATACACCTCGTACGGCTGACCGGAGACGATCTCGACGATCGCGGCCAGCAGGCTGTAGCCCGCGTTGGAGTACTCATAGCCCGCACCCGGGGCGAAGAGGAGTTTCGACTGGAGCGCCCGGCGCACGTATTCCTCGCGGCCGACCGGATCGTAGTCGGACGGCGCGAAGTCGGACTCGAGCCCGGCCGAATGCGTCAACAGGTGATGCAGCGTGATCGCGGCCTTGTCGGCCGGCACGCCGGCGAGGTGCTTGCTGATGGGATCGCCGACCGACAGCCTTCCCTGCATCTCGAGCGTCAGGATGGCCGCGGCGGTGAACTGCTTGGTGATCGAGCCCAGGTTGTAGACGCTCCCGGTCGTGAGCGGCACTCGGCGGGCGGCGTCGCCGGGTCCGTACGATTTGAGGAGCACCACGTCCTTGCCACGAACGGCGAGCGCGCCGCCGGAGAACCCGAACCGTTCCAGCCGCGACAGGTAGTCGTCCAGCGTCCTGCCGAGCTCGCCCGCGACGACCGGGCGGTCCTGAGCCGCGGCGAGCACAGCGCAGCCGAGCGCCAGGCAGACGGCAAGCGCAACGTGGATGAACCAGCGGGCGGATGGCCGGATGAGGATCCCCATGCCTCATGATAGCCTGACGGGCAATCCGCCGGCGCCGCCTCGCACACCGGCCAGGCGCTGCGCGACTACCGCTCCCGCCTCTTGTAGCTGACCGCGACGCCGCCAGGCGTGACGGTCGTTTCGAGGATCGGCAGGCTCGAGACGTACTCGTAGTAGTCCCCGGTCATGCCGCCGCCGCGCGAGCCGCGCCGCGGGTACACGTTGTGCGCGGCAATGCATCCGCCCACGGCGAGCTTCGGGATGACCGCTTTCACGTAGTTCGTATACCAGTCCTTGTCAGCGTCGATGAACACGAAGTCGAAGGGCCCCTCGAGCTTCGGGACCAGGTCGTGCGCATCGGCCAGCCGGACGTCGATGAAGGCGGCGACGCCGGCCTCCCGGAAGTTGCGGACGGCCTCGAGATGACGGCCTTCATCTACGTCGATGGTGATGAGCCTGCCGCCCGTCTTCGAGAGGGCCCACGCGATCCAGATGCCGGAGCGGCCGGTGGACGTCCCGATCTCCAGCGCACGCCGGTAGCCGCCCTTCACCACGAGGTCGTGCAGGAGCTGCCCGTCCGACTCGGGCACGTTCATGTCGCGCCAGTCGTTGCGGTGCGCGTCGAGAAAGGCCTTCACGCGCGCGTCGAGGTCGCCGGCGCCGGGCGCGCTCTGGCCCCCGGCAGGGATGACGAAGTGCGCGCACACGGTGGCGACGAAGAGCGCGGCAACGAGCCGTTTCATGAGGACCTCCTGCACACCGATCCGGGCGTACCTACGACGGCCTGCCCGGAGTGTTTACCGCGTGAATCCTCGGCTGCGGCGGGGCGGCGCTGTGGTAGCCTTCGGCGCCAGGAGGGTTCATTCACGTGCGCACCACTCGCCTGCGTATTGGCGCCGCGCTGGTCGGCGCGGCCATGGCCGCAATCGCATCGGGAGGCGGAGCCGTGCTCCACGCCGCCCCGGCCGACTTCACGCGGTATCACACCTACGAGGAGCTGACCGCCTCGCTGAAAGCCGCCGTGGCTGCGCATCCCGATCTCGCGAAACTGGTCTCGATCGGCAAGACGCGCGAGGGCCGTGACATCTGGGCCGTGGAGATTGCCAGGGCCTCGGGGCCGCCGGTGGACGCGCGGCCGGGCCTGCTCGTGGCGGCGGCGTTCGAGGGCGATCACCTGATCGGCAGCGAACTGGCGCTCTACACCATCGACTACCTGCTCGGCGCCTATGCGACCGATGCGGCCGTCAAGCAGCGGCTCGACCGATCGGCGGTGTACGTGATCCCCCGCGTCAACGCCGACGGCGCCGAACTGATGTTCGCGCCGGTGAAGGCGCTTCGCCGCACGAACGCCACGCCGTTCGACGCCGACAACGACGGCCGCCTCGACGAGGACGGCCCGGAGGATCTCAACAAGGACGGCGTCATCACCGTGATGCGCGTGAAGGACCCGAAGGGGCCGTACATGGTGAGTCCCGACGACTCGCGCCTGATGAAGCGGGCCGACCCGGCGAAGGGCGAATCCGGCGGATGGGCCATCTATACCGAGGGCCTCGACAACGACCGGGACGGCTTCTACAACGAAGACGGCCCGGGCGGCGTGGATCTCAACCGCAATTTCATGCACCAGTACCCGTATTTCGCCCCCGATGCCGGCCGCTACATGGCGAGCGAGGCCGAAACGCGCGCGGTGCTCGACTACGTCCTCCGGCACCGCAACATCGCGGCGATCCTGGCGTTCGGCGAGAGCGACAACCTCATCACCCCGGGCGGACGGCCGGCGCCCGCCTCGGGCCTGGGCCTGGTCGAGTTCGCCGAGCGCGCCAATGCGCCCGCGCGGCGCGTGGGCCTGATGCCCGACCTCGGCGGCGCCGGCAGAGGGTTCGGCCGCGGCGGCGGCATGTTCGTCTTCGGCGACGAGGGCATGCCCGGCGGGCGCGGCGGGCAGGCGCCTCAGGCCGGCGGGCGCGGCGGTGCGGGCGTGCAGGCGGTGACGACGGTGAACGCCGCTGATCTCGAATACATGAACGCCATCGGCGCGAAGTATCGGGAACTGACCGGCTTGCGGTCGCCGGGTGTCGTCCGCGCGCCGGCCGGCGCGTTCTTCGAGTACCGGCTACTTCCAGTTCGGCGTGCCTTCCTTCTCTACGCCGGGCTGGGGCCTCCCGGCCCTCTCGAGGCCCGGAGGCATGGCGCCCGGCGGCGACCCGGCGGGGCGGCCCGCTGGCGTGCCGGCCGGCATGCCCGGCGGCGGCGCCGGCGCGTTTGGCGGGCAGCGCGGCGCCGGCCGCGGCGCGGGACCCGGACCAGCTGCCGGGGCCGGAGCCGATGCCGACGTGGGCGAGGCGATCGATCTCCGCCTGCTGCAGTGGATGGACGCCGAGAAGGTCGACGGCTTCGCGGCCTGGGCGCCATTCAAGCACCCGACGCTCGGCGATGTCGAGATCGGCGGCTTCAAGCCGTACGCGGCCGTGAATCCGCCTGCCGCGAAGATCGCCGAGCTCGGCGCCGCGCATGCGACGTTCGTGGTGCATGTGACGTCTATGTTCGCGCGGGTCGCCGTCGCGAAGACCGAGGTCACGCCGCTCGGCGGCGGGCTCTATCGCATCAAGGCCGATGTCGAGAACGCCGGGTTCCTGCCGACGGCGCTGGCGCAGGGCGTGACCGCGCGCGCCGTCAAGCCGGTGATGGTCCAGCTCGGGGTTCCGCCCGACGCCATCATCACGGGCTCCGAGAAGACGAGCTTCATCCCGGCGCTGGCGGGCTCGGGCAGCCGCCAGTCATTCGAGTGGGTGATCAAGGCCGCGCCAGGCACGGCGGTCACGCTGAAGGCCGTCGCCCAGAAGGGCGGCACCGACACCGCCACGATCACCCTGAAGTAACCGCCGGCCACCTGACAGGGAGCAACGACGTGACACGCACCGTTCGACTGATCACGACCTCGGCCCTGCTGGCGGCGCTGGCGGCCGCCGCACCGGCCGGCACGACCGCCCAGGGCAAGCCGGCCCCCGGCGCGCCCCCGCCGCAGCCGCCCGCCGCGCGTCCTGGCCAGGACTGGGCCGCCGCACCGAGCTCGGAGCGCGCCTACAAGGTGAAGCTCGACTTCAACCGCTGGCACGACGTGGCCGAACTTCAGGCCGACATGCGAGCGCTGGAGAAGGCGTATCCCAAGTTCCTCAAGTACATCTCGCTGGGCACGTCGGTCGGCGGGCGGGACATCGCCGCGATGATCGTCAACAACCCCGACACCGGACCGGACGTGTCCAAGCCGGCGATGTACATCGAGGCCAACATCCACGGCAACGAGATCCAGGGCGGCGAGGTCTGCCTCTACACCATCTGGTACCTGATGGAGCACTATGGGAAGCTCGAGGCCATCACGCGGCTCGTCGACGGGCGCGCGTTCTACGTCGTGCCGACGATCAACCCCGACGGCCGCGACTATTTCATGAAGGGCCCGGGGGGCAACGCGCGCACGGGCCACCTGCCGGTCGACGACGACAATGACTACCAGTTCGACGAGGACGGGCCGGAGGACCTCAACGGCAACGGCGTGATCGAGCAGATCCGCAAGCACGTCCCCGGCCAGGGCACGCACCGCAGGAACGCCGACGACCCGCGCGTGCTCGAGCCAGTCAGGCCCGGCGAGGCCGGCGACTACGTGCTCCTCGGCCAGGAGGGCGTCGACCACGACGGCGACGGCCGCGTGGGCGAGGACGGCCCGGGCAGCTACGATCCGAACCGCAACTACCCGGCCGACTGGCAGCCCGCCTACGTGCAGGGCGGCGCCATGGACTACCCGTTCCAGCTGCCCGAGGCGCAGGCGGTCAACGCGTTCCTGCTCGCGCACCCGAACGTGGCGGGCCTCCAGACCTACCACAACAGCGGCGGCATGATCCTGCGCAGCCCCGGCGCGGAGCAGACCGGCGAGTACCCGGCGGCCGACGTGCGCGTCTACGACGAGATCGGCCGGATGGGCGAGCGCCTGCTGCCCTACTACCGCTACCTGGTCATCTGGAGCGGCCTGTATACCGTGCACGGCGGCGTGACCGACTGGGGCAACGACACGCTCGGCATCCTCTCGCTCTCGAACGAGCTGTGGAGCGGCGGGCAGTATTTCAACAGCCCGGATCTGAAGGAGCAGCAGAAGGACCCCCAGAGCCCGATCGCGCCGCGCGTGGCCAACTATTTCTTCAACGACTACCTCGAGTTCGGCGACCAGTTGACGGAGTGGAAGCCGTTCAAGCACCCGCAGTTCGGCGACGTGGAGATCGGCGGCGCGTTCCGGAAGACGTTCGGACGCGTGCCGCCCCGCTTCATGAACGAGGAGCTCTGCCACCGGAACATGGCCTTCACGCTCTACCAGGCCGACCAGATGCCGCGCATGTCCATCGGCGAGACGAAGGTGGAGCGCCTGGCCGACGGCATCTACAAGGTGTGGGTCGACCTGGTGAACGACAAGCTCACGCCGACGGTCCTGGCCAAGGCCGCCCAGAACAACGTGGTGCCGCCGGACCTGCTCACCCTGGACGGGAAAAGCGTGGAGGTGCTCTCGGCCAGCTGGGTGCCGAGCAAGTGGCGGCCGTCGGTGGCACCGATGATCGATCAGCAGGACCTCGCGCGCATCATGATCCGGAACGGCCACCCGGGGCGCACGACGCGGACGGTGCAGTACCTGGTCAGGGGAACGGGCAGCATCTCGGTGAAGTACGCGAGCGTGAAGGGCGGGACGGCGCAGAAGACGATCGCGCTGCAGTGACGCCGCGCGGGAGGAGCCGGTCATGGGAAGGCTGACGGTTGGACTGGTCGCCTGTGCGTGGGTGCTCGGAGCCGGCGTGTCCGGCGAGCCCGGCCAGCGGACGACCGGGCGGACGATCCCCTACTCGGTCGGCCGAGCCCTGCCCGATCGGGCCGGCGAGTGGGCGCGCACCGTGAAGATCCAGATGTTCAACCCGGGCGATCTCTGGGAGCACATCAACGGCGCCGCCGAGCAGTTCCTCACCTACGGCTTCCAGGACATGGCCACGACGAAGTACACGCTGGACCAGACGCGTACGGTCGTCGTGGCCGAGATCTACCGGATGGAAGATGCCAGGGGCGCGTTCGGCATCTACCGGCAGGAGGCCAGTCCCAAGGCGCGTCCCGTGGCGCTCGGCGTCGAGGGACGCGCCAGCAGCAACACGATCAGGTTCTGGCTCGCCGAGTACTACGTCAAGCTGACGCTGCCCCCCGGCGGCGGGCGTCAGCGCGAGCTCGAGGCGCTCGGCGCCGCTATCGCGAAAGGGCTGGGCGCACCTGGCGCCATGCCGGAAGAGGTGGGCTGGTTTCCGGCAGCCGACCTAATCCCCGATTCCGTGAAGTACATCCCGTCGGACGCACTCGGGCAGGCGTCGTTCACCGGCGTCTTCGAGGCGAGGTACGACGGCCCGGGCGAAGGATCCGCCGCGGTCATCGTGCCCTTCGAGAGCGACGCGGCCGCGGCGGCCGCGCTGGCGCGCTACGAGACGTTCCTGGCGAAAGCGAAGGGCACGACCAAGGTCGCCGCACCGGGCGACGGCGGGTTCTCGGCAACGGACTCGTTCCAGGGGTTGATTCTCGCCGTGCGGGCGGGGTCGCGGCTGGTGATTTCCCTCGGCGCCGCCGACGACCGGGTGGCCGGCTCGGTGGTGGCGGAGATCGTCAAGCGCCTGCCGGCGAAGGCCGGTGGTCAGCCACGCAAGGAGGGCGGCTCATGACGCGCGTGGGTCGCCGCGGTTTCGTGCGCGCGTCGGCGGCGGCCGCCGCCGCGGCGGCCGTCGGGGCGGCTCCCGGGGCGGCGCTGGCGCAGGAGGGCGCCGGGGAGGTCCGCGTGCGGCGGTTCAGGCCGCTCGGACGGACCGGCTGGCGCGTCGGCGATATCTCGGCGGGCTCGGGACAGCGCGATCCCGCCGTGCTGAACTACATCTTCGAAACGGGCGTGAATCTCGTCGACACCGGGTTTCAGTACGCCGGTCACGAGGAGCTGATCGGCAAGGTTCTGCCGAAGTGGCGCGACAAGGTGTTCGTGCTGGACAAGTGGGACCCGCCGCTCGTGACGGCAACCGTCACGAAGTCGGCCCTGCTCGAGGCGCTCGACGTTTCGCTGCAGCGCCTGAACACCACGTACATCGACTGCATGATGATCCACTCCATCGGCCACCCGCGGTACGGCGGCCTGGAGCGCATCCAGAACCCGGCGATCTACGAGGCGTGGGACGAGGCGAAGCGGCTGGGCAAGGTCCGCTTCACGGGTGCGTCGAGCCACGGCGTCCGCATGATCGAGGACATGAACTGGGGCCTCGACAACAACCGGTTCGACGTCATGCTCATCGGGGCGAACTTCCTGACGCGCGGCATCGAGCCGCTGCTGAAGAAGGCGCGGGCAAAGGGGGTCGGCACGATCGCCATGAAGACCATGACGACGTACAAGTCCGACCTGAACATCCAGGCGCTGCAGAACGAGCAGACCAACGCGAGGCAGGCCTGTCTCAAGTGGATTCTCGCGTCCGATCTGTTCGACACGCTCGTGGTCAGCATGCCGAACTACGACCGGGTGGCCGAGTACCTGGCCGTGTCCGGCACGACGAAGCTGGCGGCGCGCGACCGGCAGTACCTCGAGACCGTGGCGGCGGAGGTCGGGCCCCGCTATTGCCGGCCCGGATGCGGCGCGTGCCACGAGGCGTGCCCGCACGGCGTTCCCGTGGCCGACATTCTCCGCTACAAGATGTACTTCGAGGACTACGGCCAGGAGAAGTTCGCGATGCAGCGGTACGGGCTCGTGCCCGCGTCCACACGGCCGTCGCGCTGCGCCGGCTGCGCCGCGCCCTGCGAAGGGGCGTGCCCGGTACGGCCTCCGTGTGCGTGAGCGGCTCTCGGAGGCCGATCGGCAACTGCGGTTCGCGTAGGACCGGCACGCGTGCGTCTGGCGTTCGCTCGCTCACGCTCCCGTGGAGCCGAGGGCGGCGGGTTCCATCTGGGTGGAGGTCGAGGCTTCCCTGGCCTGAGCGAAGTCGAAGGCAGCCTCGACGTGACGTGGCGTATGGAGGAGAACGCATGGCACTGCGGCGCATGACGTGTGCGATGGTGGCGCTCAGCGCGGCGCTGTGCGCGCCGGCCGCCGCCCAGCCAACGGCGACCGACATCGTCGCGCAATCGATCAAGGCGCACGGCGGTGACGCTCTGACGTCGTGGCAGACGTTGACGATCACCGGCACCGTCGTTATGCAGGACGGTATCGCCTACACCGGCGCGTATACGCTGCTCGCGAAGGCGCCCGATCGGCTCCGCGTCGAGCACGATGCCACCGCGGACCGAGGGCGCGCGTTCTACGAGTACTTCCTGAACGGCGGCGTGGCATGGAGCCGCCGCAACCTGATCCCGGCCGCGTTCGACGCGGATCGCATCCAGCGCTGGATGGACCAGTGCTACGGAGTCGCCTTCTACGCGAGGGCGGGCATCACGCTCGAACTGGCCGGCACCGAAGGGCATATCTTCTGGCCGCCGGCCCTCTCCCCCGGGGAACGCGAGCAGCAACGCAAGGTGTGGCTGATTGCCGCGACTGTCGCAGCCGAGCGCCGCTATCTCGCCATCGATAAGGAGACCTTCCGCCTGCTGCAGGTCGCGATACCTGATGAGGGCAGCCGCGTCTACTGGGACTTCAAGGCGTTCGACGGCATGGTGATGCCGACGCGCATCGTCGAGGTCACGAAGACTCGGCAGGGCGAAACGCGCACGCCGTTTACCTGGACCGACGTGAAGCGGAATGCGCCCATCGAGGACTGGCGGTTCACGGAAGACAAGCCGAAGAAGTAGCGGCCAGGCGAGAGGGGTCAGGCGAAAGGGGCGAGGCGAGAGGGGTCAGGAACTCCTTGCAGATGGAGGTCGAGGCTTCAGCCTCGACGAACATTCCGCACGATGGCATCGACGATCTCGCCGGTCGTCGAGGTTGACGCCTCCCAGGCGATGCTGTCTGCCGTTCCCCATCTCCGTATGACGGCGTCGACGATCGACGATCGCACAACCAGCACGACGGGGCCGCGATAGCCGCGAGCCAAGTCGTCGAGGGCACGCGACCAGCCGCCTCCCGCGAGCTCGAAGGGCCCCACTTCGTCGACCAGCACGACGTCGGCGCCGGAGGCATCAGGGCCGAGGGCCTTCAGGCCCAGCGCGAGGCCTTCCTGAGAGAACGCGAACCGGCTCCACTGCGCGTGGGGCCCGGCGCTGCCCGCGCTCTCGCGAGCCAGGTTCGCCGTCTCCCCGGTGGCCAGGTTGATGATGTCGAACCCTGTGCGCCGCCCTGACGCGAGCCGGCCCGGTGCGAGGATGCCTCCGACGCGAAGGCCTCGCGCCCGCAGCTGTTCAACGGCTTCATGCGCCCGCGTCGTCTTGCCCGAGCCCGTGTCGCCGGCGAGGACGAAAACGCGCATCTGCCCGCCCGCTGTCGGGGAGCCCTGCGCCATCGCATTGGCGTACGCGATGAGCTGCGCGGCCAGCCGCACCGGCCGGCGCCACGTAACGCCTGGTCCGGCCAGGGCCGCGGTGAATACCGGAAGCGTGCTGAAGGCCATGCCCAGCGCGTCTGACAGCCCCCGCAGCTTGCGGCGCTCGACGTAGCCCAGGATGATGGGATTGCGCAGTTCGACCGACACCGCGGTGAAGCCGAACAGCACCAGCACGGCCCGCAGCACCATCGTCGCGCCGGCCGACAGCCCGTCGGCCATGCCGGCTGCGCCGCCGCGGGCGCCGCCGAGGAGCAGCCCGGCGAGCAACATGACCGCCGAAAGCTCAACCCAGAGCGACACTCGGCGGATGCGCGAGGCGGCCCGCGGATACGTGCGCAGGACGGCAGCGGCATACGCCGCCACGTACACGGCGCCCATCCAGACCGGCGTCATCGCGAGGATGATCATGCCCGCGACGAGTCCGGCGGACGAGACCGCGAGCCTGGGGAGCGACCAGCCGCCGCCGGCTTCCGTCGGTCCGTGCGCCGACCGGTTGGCCGCGGCGGAAGCGGCGGCGTCGGCAGGTGGCGCCGAGGGCTGGCGCGCCGCCCTGAGGCCGAGAACGGCGGCGACGGCGCCCAGCGCGCTCCCGGCGGCGAGGAAGGCGGCAACGAGATCGAAGGGACCGACACTGGAGACGCCGAGCGCCCGCGCGGCGAACGAGTACGCTTCAACGTACAGGCGCACGACGTCGGGCCCGAAGCTGATGAGCGCGTTGAGCACCCGCTGCACGAGCGCCCACGAGACGGCGAGGGCTCCTCCGATCACGTAGCCGGCGACCCGCCCGCCGCTCAGCCGGACGCAGGTCTCCAGCAAGGCGCCTTCCATGGCGATGCCGATCATCGGGCCGAGGATGACCGCGCTCGGCGAGATCGACTTCATCAAGGCGCAGATGAGCGCCGACCGCCAGATGAGCCCGCGCTCTGGTCGGGCGCGGTGCCCGGCAGTCATGATCAGCACCCCGAAGGCCGCCAGCAGGCTGCCGGCGAACGGGATGCGCAGGTTGTGAAGGAAGCTGCCGACCACGATCTCGGAAGCGGCCCACAGGCTGCCATAGATCGCCGCACGCCCCCAGACGGTGCCGGGCCGGCCTGACTCCATCCGCAGAGCCTACCTTCGGGGGCGGATCGCGGCCAAGCCCGGCCTGACGGCAGCGAGCGCATCGCGGCGGGCTGCCGGGCCGCGCTTGACCTGTCTATTATAGACAGGTTGATCCTGGGGTCAGAGACGATGACCGTGACGGCACTGGCGAGGCGGTGCGGCCTGAGCCGCAGCACGCTGCTCCATTACGAGTCGCTCGGCCTGCTGCGGCGCCCGCCGCGCACGGCCGGCAACTACCGCGCCTACGGCGAGCAGGACGTGGCGCGCGTGCAGCAGATCGGCGTGTACCGCAAGGTCGGCCTGGGCCTCGGCGCCATACGCGGGCTGCTGGGACGCCCGGACGGCGACGCGGCGGCCATCCTGCAGCGCCGGCTGGTGGACATCGACGTGGAGATCGAGACGCTCCGCGGCCACCAGCGCGCGATCCTGCGCCTGCTGCAGCGGCCACGTGCACTCAGGAGGAATGAGATGCTGACCAAGGACACGTTCGTGTCGATTCTGCGCTCCGCCGGCTTCTCCGAAGAGGACATGCGCAAGTTCCACCGGGAGTTCGAGAAGTCGGCGCCCGCCGAGCACCAGGAGTTCCTCGAGTTCCTGCACATCCCGGCCGACGAGATCGCGAAGATCCGCGCGTCAAGCCGCTAGCGACTACTCGAGGTGCGCCTGGCCGCGCGTCGCGTCGAGGAGGGCGGCGCGGAAGGGGCCGGTGTTTCCGTCGGGCAGCCTGATGGTGACGCGCACCCGGTCGGTGAACTCCTGTCCGAGGATCTCGGCTTCGTGCGCCGCGCAGAGCTGCTGCAGCGCCGTGAGCCTCGCGTAGTCGATGGTGACGGTCAGCGAGGCGTACTCGATGCGCTCGATGGTGGGCAGCGTCGCGAGCGCGGCCTGCACGCCGCCGCCGTAGGCCCGCACGAGCCCGCCGGTGCCGAGTTTCGTGCCGCCGTAGTAGCGCGTCACCACGGCCACGATCTCCCCGACGGGCGCGTGCAGCAGGGCGTTGAGCATCGGGCGCCCGGCGGTGCCGTGGGGCTCGCCGGCATCGCTCATCCCGATGCGGCCGGTGTCGCCGGGCGGTCCGGCCACATAGGCCCAGCAGTGATGCGTGGCGCCGCTGAACTCCGCCGCGACGGCGCGGATGAAGGCCTGCGCCTCGTCTGCGGTGGCGGCCCGGCCAACCGTGGTGATGAAGCGGCTCCGGCTGATCTCCTGCTCCACGCGATGCGTGCCGGCAGGAACCGGGTACCGGGGCGACGCGCTCATCGCGTCATTGGCAGGGGCGGCGCGGCCGCCGGCACGGCGGAACGGAAGTCCTCGCCCAGGAGCGCCGCCACCGTCGCCGCAACCTGGGACGTCATCACCGCGACCGACGCCCGCACGCCCAGCGCGGGCGTTGCCGGGCCCATCACGGCCGCCCACGTCGCCTCGGCGGCCGGCACCTTGCGGCCGTGGTCGGTCCAATCGGCGCTGGTCGCTCCGCGCCCGTGATCGGTGGCCAGCACCAGGGCGGTCGTGCCGGCGTACTCGGGCATCCCCTGCGCCATCTCCCAGATCCGCCGGATGAACCGGTCGGCCCGGTGCGCGGCGTCGAGGTACAGGTCGTACCGCCCCGCATGCGCCCACTCGTCGGTTTCCCCGAGCATGACGTACAGCACCCGCGGGCGCCGTGTGCGCAGACACTCGATCGCGGCGTGCATGATGGGCGCGTCGAGCGGCACGCCATCCCAGAGCGGGGGCAGGTCGTCCGCCATGGCGTTGATGGCCCGCTCGCGATCGGTCTGAGGGTCCGGCACGGGCGGGAAGCCGTCGCCGACCGGCAGGCCGCTTCGCGCCTTGTTCACGATGTACGGCAGCACGTCCCAGGCCCCGAACGCCGCCACCCGGCCGCGATACCCGGGCCGCGTATTGAGCCATTCGAGCACGGTCAGGTTCGGGTTGGGGATCTTGTCGTTACTGTCCACGCGCGGGTCGGCCACGCCGGCGAGCATCTCCGAGTATCCAGGATACGAGAACCACAGGCCGTTGGTGAGCCGGCACAGGCTGCCGCGCGCGGGGTCGCCGAACACCTGGCCCTCCTGAGCGACAACGGACCAGAGGAACGGCATCAACGCGCCCCGGCGCGCCTCCGCCGTGTCCCTCCAGAAGCGCTCGTACGCGGGCGACTCGGTGATGGCCTTCTCGTCCTTGCCGAACAGGACGCGCTCAGCGCCTCCGAACAGCTCCTGCCACCGCATGCCGTCGGTCGTGATGACAATCACGTTGGCAGCGGGCCCGGGAACCGGGGCGGCACCGGCCGAGGCGATGAGGGCCAGCAGGGCGATCGAGAGCAGGCTCAGCTTCCTCATCGCGAAAGAATACGCCAACGGGGTGCGTTTCGGAGTTAAATTGGACCTGAGCAGGCACCTCATGGACAGGCTCGACGACTTCCGTCTCGGCTCCGACACGGAGCCGCCCTCCGGGCAGGAGCCGGCACGCGACTCCCGGGCGCTGCTCTGGCTGGCCGCGGCGCTCCTCCTGGTCGGCGTCATCGTGGCCGCCGTCGTGCTGATCAGGCGTCCTGCGCCGGCACCCGCGGCCGCGGACGCCGTGCCCCAGGCGACGGCCGCCCCGCAGACCGAGGGCCGGGCGCCTCTCGGGCCCGAGGTCGAGCCCATCGAGTTGCCGCCGCTCGTGCTGACCGACCCGCTCGTGCGGGAGCTGCTCGGGAAGCTCTCGTCGAGCCCCACGCTGGCCGCGTGGCTCGCGACCGACGGTCTCATCCGTGCGTTTGCCGTCTCGGTGGAAAACGTGGCCGACGGGAACTCTCCTGCCAGGCACGTGAGGGCCCTCGGGCCCCGGTCCCCATTCAGCACGCAGTCGGAGGGTGACGTCATCACGGTCGACGCGCGCTCGTACGCCCGCTACGACGGCATCGCCAACGCGGCGTCCTCGATGGACGCGGCCGGATTGGCACGCGTGTACTCGATGCTGAAACCGCGGATCGTGGAAGCCTACCGCGAGCTGGGCCACCCCGAGGGCGAGTTGGACGTGGCCGTCGAGCGCGCCATCGTGCACCTGCTGCAGACGCCCGTGGTCGAAGAACCCGTCGTGCTCAGGCCGCGCGTGCTGTCGTTCAGGTACGACCGCGAGGATCTCGAAGCCCTCTCGCCGGCGCAGAAGCAGCTGCTGCGGATGGGCCCGCGGAACGTGAAGCTCATCCAGGACCAGCTGCGGACGGTGGCCCGCGAGTTGGGCGTCCCTGCGGCCAGGCTCCAGCCCGCGGAATCCCCGCGGCAGCCGCCAGCGTCCTAACGGGAGCCCACGCGGGCACCCGATGACGCGCACCCAACTCGTTGCGCTCTCGCTGACGATGGCGGCTGCAGCCGCCGCGCCGGCCTACGTCACCTGGAAGGGCTACACCACCATGGCCAATGAACTGCCGCGCCCGTCCCGCGCATTCCCCGTGGCGAAGACCGACGAGGAATGGCAGGCGGCGCTGACGCCCAGGCAGTACGCCGTGCTTCGCCGGCACGACACGGAGTATCCCGGCACGAGCCCGCTGCTGGAGGAGCACCGCGACGGCACCTTCGCGTGCGCCGGATGCGGCCAGCCGCTGTTCCCCTCCGGGACGAAGTACGAGAGCGGGAGCGGGTGGCCGAGTTTTTACGCGGCCATCGAAGGCGCGGTGGGCACGAGTGAGGACGTGACGCTCGGGATGCGCCGGGTGGAAATCCACTGCAGCCGCTGCGGCGGGCACCTCGGCCACGTCTTTCCCGACGGGCCGCGGCCGACCGGCGAGCGCTACTGCACCAACGGCGCGGCGCTGCGGTTTGACGCGAAGGACTAGAGAAGCAGAAGGCGAGAGGGTTTCCCCTCTCGCCTCTCCCCTCTTCCCTATTCCCTGATCAGAAGCGCACCGTCAGCTTCGTGTAGACGATGTTCGCCGAGTAGTTGCCGTTGTTCTCCTGCATGAAGAAGAGCGGCGACTGCACGAAGATCGAGTTGTTGGAATTGTAGGCGTCGGTGTACGTGTACTTGTCGTAGGCGTACCCGGCGCTGAACGTCAGCCTCGTGTTGTAGGTGTAGGCGAGGCTCACGTTGGCCGTCGTCCACTCCGTGTCGTCGTAGTCGGTAATGTCGGCGGCGCCGCCCTGTCCCGGCGGGATGAGCGTGGTCCGGCCCGGGGTGTAGAAATTCCCTGCCTCGCGCGCCGTGATGTCCATCAGCCCGTCGATCGTCTGATGGGTGAACAGGAACATCAGCTTCCACTTGTCGGGCACCAGCGCGAACATCGCGTTCACGCCGAAGGTGTCGCCCCGGTCGTTGCCCGCGTAGGTGAGCGAGTTGTTCAGGGTGTAGGCCGGAGGCGTCCCGGCCACGGTGGTCGTCGTGTGCCACCGGTTCGTGGCGGTGTTCTTCTCGTAGGTGTACCAGAAGCCCAGCTCCGAGCGGTCGTTCGGCACGTACGTGAGGTCGAGGGTGTACGTGTCGTAGTTCGCTTCGATCAGGCCGCTCGGCGTGTCGGCGAACTCCACGCCGGCAACCGGCACGCCGCTCACCACCGGGACGCGGTTCGGCCGGTTGGGATAGTCGCGCGCGTTGCGATAGTACGTGAAGCTCAGGCCCAGCTTGTCGATTGGCGACAGCTCGACTTCGAACCCTGTCCGCTTGACCGTCTTCTCGGCCTCGTCTTCCTGGAAGCCGTAGATCGTCTCGCCCTCGGCGGTGCGCTCGTACGAATCGTAGATCGCCTTGAAGTCGACCCAGCTGCCCGTGCGGTACACCGCCGCCACGCCCCACATGTTCTCGTCGCCCGAGAGGGCCTCGCGGCTGGTGCGCTCTAGCTGGCCATGGCGGTAGGAGCCTTCCAGGCCGAAGGCGCCGATGTCGTAACTGGCCATGAGGTCGAACCGCCTGGTCGAGTGGTCGTACGGGTTGGCCGTCGGATGTCCGTACGGCGCATCGGGCGTCGGGGTGTTGACGCTCCAGGAGCGATCCGGGCTCCCGCCGGCATCGCCGGGGATGACGAACCTCGTCGTCTTGTTGGAAAGGTCGTAGGCGCGATACCGCATCCGGATCGCGAAGTTGTCGAACGGCCTCGACGCGAACGCGAAGTTGTACATCGAGGTGTTGATCTTCCCGTTCAGCGACGGCTGAGGAAGCGTCGAGAGGGCGTTCGCCGGCTGTCCGGCCGGCGTGAAGATCGCCGAGTTGATCGTGTAGGGCAGGAACGCCGCGTCCTGCGTCCAGGTGTTGAAGGCGAAGTCGCCCGAGAGCCGCGTCTGCCGCGTCATCTTGTAGAGGACGCCGAACGCGCCGCGGGTGGCCTCGTTGTCGGGCGGCACGCCGAACCGGCCCTGCGCCGGCCCGCCCGGAACGCTGGCAGAGGTGTAGGCGAGGTCGGTCGCCCGGAACGGGTTGTCGACGACGAGCGCGCCGAGGTTGTCGTCGTAGGTGTTGCGGTTGAGGCGCGCGTACACGTTGCCGGCCTTGAAATTCCAGGCCCACTTCACGCCGATGTCCTGCACGACTTCGTCCATCGTCTCCGGGAAGTCGACGACGGTGCTGACGACGCCGTAGACGTCGCCGTTGCTGTCGCCGCGCGAGCCGGTCTTGAGCTCGCGCAGGTAGGTGAACTGGAGGTCGAACGGCAGCTTCCTGCCGAGGTCGAACTCGACGTTGCCGCGCTGCCGGAGGCTCGTGAGGTCCTCGTACGGCGCGGCGGCCAGCGTGGGCGACAGCAGGTCGAGGTAGAACGGATACGTGCGCGCCGCCGTCGGCACCGCGTCAACCGCGGCGCCGAGGTACTTGCGCAGGTACGCGCTCATGTTCCACACGCCCGGATTGTTCTCGGTGAACAGCGTCCGGCCGTCGAAGCCCATGTTGTGGACGATGGAGTTGTAGTCGAAGGAGACGCCGAGCCAGCTGAGGTTCGCCCAGCCCTGATAGCGCTGGTCCTGCTGGGAGACGTTCTGCCCGACCACGGCGTAGTCGATGCCGTCGTGGCTGCCCATGAGATCGAACACGGGCATCGACACGCCCTTCGGCACGATGCGGTACTCCTGGAACTTCGCCGAGTCGACATCGTCGCGGCCGAGGAGGAGCAGCGAGGCCTTGCCGGAGAACCAGTTCTCCGGCGTGACCGCACCGGCGGTCTGGGCGAAGAGCGGCGTGCTTGCGGCCAGGAAGCCACAAGCGAGAACCACGGCGAGAAGATGGGTTCGCTTCATGGCCTACCTCCCGAAATATGCGCCGGACGGGTGGTTGGAGCCGTGGAGCTTGACGTGGCACATGCGGCAGCTCCGCTCGATGAAGCGCGAGTTCATGGTCGGATAACCCGACGGCGCGCCGGTCGGCGCGACCTGGACGCCCTTCTCGGTCGAGTAGTTGTCGCCCGACCCGAAGTGGCCCGAGCCCGTGAGATGGCAGTTCCAGCAGAGGTTCGGCAGCTTCTGCTTGGTCAGCCGGGTGTGGTTCGTGCCGTGCGGCTCGTGGCAGGAGACGCAGTCTTCGCGCACCGGGGCGTGCTCGTAGAGGAACGGCCCCCGCTTCTCGGTGTGGCAGGTGTAGCAGAGCTCGTTGGCCGTGTCTTCCTTGAGCATGCCCGGCTTGTTGCCCTCGTGCGGGTTGTGGCAGCTCGAGCAGTTCATCTTGCCCTCGCGCACAGGGTGGTGCGACGTCTTCATCATCTTCGCGCGCACCGACTTGTGGCACGTGTAGCAGGTCTCGGGATCGGTCTTCGTCTTGAGCTGCGCTTTCAGCGACTTCGCGTCGTGCACGCTGTGGCACGAGGTGCAGGCCAGGTTGCGGCGGGCGTGCTTGCTCATCGCCCAGCTCGACTGGCCGCTCTTCTCATGGCAGGTCAGGCAGGTCGCGTTGATCTCCTGCGCCTTGAGCTTCTTCACCGACGGCGCGGGCGCCTTGCTGTCGCCGGCCATCTGGGCCTTGGCGTGCTCACCCACATTCTGGTGGCACTGCGCGCAGCTCTGGTCGAGCCCCGCGTGCTTGGAGTGCTTGAACATCGGACTGAAGGCCTTGTCGTGGCAGGCCTGGCAGTCCGTGACGCTCCACGTGGCCGGCGGCGCCGACGCCTGCGCGAAGGCGCTTCCGCCTCCGAGCACGACGAGAGCCGCCAGGAGCGTCATGACGAACAGTGTTCGACGCATGAAGGCGTTCCTTTCGAGGCTGGCATCGCCGTCAGTCTGGGGGCGACGCCGGGATAATGGACGGGACGACCCCGTCGGCCGGCGGACGAACGAACAGCTGGCCCGACCATGCTAACGCAAGTTCAATGCCCGAACGTTTATTCAAGAGACGCAGGATTGTTGAAGTATTTGGCCGTCTTTCGGTGGACGCAGAACAATTCAACGTCTCGTGTCCGACGTTGACCCTGAATTGGCGGAAATCCGCAACACACAGCCCAGCGCGGTCGGCGATTTTCCGGCGGTCCCATCCAACCGCGTGGATCGGCCGGTCCGATCGGGCTCCGTGGCGAAACGCTCGGCGGGCCGGTCTGAGCGGAGATTCCAGGGGCCGGCCGGGCGACCCCTGGCGAAGCGTCCGGAGGTTCCCGGCGGTCAGTTCCCGAAGAAACGGCGCTGCCGGGTCGACTTCTTGTTGATGGGCTCCACGTCGAGCACCCACATCCCCCGGCCGTGCGTGGCGATGACCATCACGTTGTCGCGCGGGTGGACGATGAGGTCGTGGACGTACGCCGAGGGCAGGTTCGTGCCCATCGTGTTCCACGTCTTCCCGCCGTCGGTGGTCACGTAGACGCCCATGTCGGTCCCGAGATAGAGGACGTCCTTGTTGACCGGATCCTCCCGGATGACGTTCACGGGCCCGATCGCGATGTTGGCCGCGATGCTCGTCCAGGTCTTGCCGAAGTCGGCCGACTTCCACACGTACGCCGTGAAGTCGTCCTCGCGCTTCCCGTTTTGCGTCATGTACACCGTGCCGATGTCGAACGCGGACGCCACGATGCGCGACACCCACTTCTGGTACGGCAGGCCGGCCATGATCTCGGTCCAGGCCTTCCCGCCGTCACGCGTCACGTGCACCTTCCCGTCGTCGGTGCCCACGTAGATGAGTCCGGCCCGCAAGGGCGACTCCGAAATCGTGAAGATCGTGTGGTACGGGATGTCGCCCATCTCCGACGCGGTGTTGTAGGTGAGGTCCGGGCTGATGATGTCCCAGGTGTTGCCACGGTCGCGCGACATCATGAGGTGCTGCATGCCGTGGTAGACGATCTGATTGCTGTGAGGCGAGACGATGGTCGGCGCCAGCCATTCCCCGCGCAGCCGCGCCTCGTCCGGGAAGCGCCCGGGAAGGAGGTCCTTCGCGCGCAGCGGGTTGCCGCGCGGTTTGGAGAGGTCGGTCCGGCTGAGGGTGCCGTAGAAACCCGACGAGTACACGATGTCGGGATCGAGCGGGTCGATGGCGTGCGTGGAGCCCTCGCCGCCCGGCGCGTTTTCGAAGTCCACCGGCGCGATCCGGTCGCGGCCGCGCGAAAGGTCCACGACGCCGCGGAAGCTGCCGTGGTCCTGCATTGACCCGTACACGCGGAACGGGGCGTCCATGTCGTACGAGATGTTGAAGAACTGCGCCAGCGGGAGCGTCAGCCGCGAGTCCTTCCACGTGGCGCCGCGATCGTAGGAAATGGCGAACCCCTGGTCGTAGACGTTGACCAGGTAGCGCGGATTGTCGGGATCGATCCAGAGCCCGTGGTGGTCGCTGCCGGGAGTCTGGAGCCGCTTGAACGTCTTGCCGCCGTCGTACGACACGTTCAGGCCGAGGCCCATCGTATACACCGTATTGGCGTCGCTCGGATCGACGCGGATCTGCCCGAACACCCAGCCGTAGGTGTTCGAGTGGCGCTCCATGAACGTCTTCTGCTCCGGCGTCAGGCCGCTCATCTGCGTCCAGGTCGCGCCCTTGTCGTCGGAGCGGTAGACGGTCGCGCCCTTGATGAAGCCCGACGAGGGGAGGCCGTACGGATCGGCCTTCTCTTCCTCGGTCGGCTCGCGCGAGATCTCGTAGTTGTCGACCAGCGCGTAGATCACGTTCGGCGCGGAGCGGCAGACGTCCAGGCCGATCCGGCCCCTGAACCTCGGTTCAGGCAGGCCCTTGTTGATCGGCGCCCACGTCCGGCCGCCGTCCGTGGACTTGTGGACGCCGCTGCCGGCGTAGTCGGCGAAGTTGCGCGGGTCGTTCCACTTGAGCCTGATGCGCTGCCACGTGGCCGCGTACAGGGTGTTCGGGTCGGCGGCATCCATCACGAGATCGATCGCCCCGGTCTTCTCATCGGCAGACAGCACGCGATCCCAGGTCTGGCCGCCGTCGGCCGTCTTGTAGACGCCACGCTCGGGGTTGTTCGTCCACTCGTGCCCGGACGCCGCCACGTACACCACGTCGGGATTGGCCGGGTGGATGACGATGCGCGCGATCGTGTAGGTCCCGGCGAGGCCCATGTGCCGCCACGTCTTCCCCGCGTCGACCGACTTGTACACGCCTGCGCCCGCCTGGGAACTGCGGAAGATGTTCGCTTCGCCGGTGCCGATCCAGACAATCTCCGGGTTGGATGGCGCCAGGGCCACGTCGCCGATCGTCGTGGCCGGGCCATGTTCGAAGATCGGCTGCCAGGTGGTGGCCTCGTTCTCGGTCTTCCACAGGCCTCCGCTGGCCGTCGCCGCGTAGATCGTGTAGCTCCTGCCGCGCGGCGCGGCCACGGCGACGTCGATCGTGCGCCCGCTGATGTTCTTCGGTCCCAGGAACTGCCACTTCAGGTCCTTGAACGGGGAGGCCTGTGTCATCGCCTGGTGCTGGTCGAAGCCCTTCAGACGGAGCGCCGGGTCCGTCGACGTGACGCGCTGAGGAGCGACGGCCGCGCCTTTCGCGGCGGGCTTCGCGCCCTGCGCCGCGAGCCAGGCAGGGAGCGCGACAAGGGTGATGAGGACCAGCGCAGCGGCGGGCCACGACGTCGAGCGGCGCGTGAGACAGCGGGCGTCCATGGGAAATCTCCTCGGGTGGCGGGGCGCGACCGGCCCATCCTAACCTATCCCCTGTCCCCTCTCCCCTATCCCCTCTCGCCTGTCCCCTCTCCCCTATCCCCTGTCCCCTTTCCCCAAGTAGAATCCTCGCCATGATGAATCACCCTCGGGTGCTCCGCGCGGTGGCCTGCCTGGCACTTCTCGCCGCGGCGTGCGGCGGGAGCAAGGACGCCGCGTCCTCCGCGCCGGCTGCCGCTGCTGCCCCTGACCACCTTGCCGGCCTGCACGCGAGCGACCTCCTGAAGGGCTTCCGCGAACGCGGGCTGGTGTGCAAGGACCCGGTGCTCGAGCGGGAGTTCCGGCACTACGTGTGCGCGTCGTCGACGCCGCTGGTGCAGTACCGAGCCGAGTTCTACGCGAAGGTGCCGGGGCGCGTCGAGTACATCCGCGTGCTGGTCGCGCAGACCGGCGACGCGAAGCTCGAGGTGGCCGGCCCGCTCCTCGCGTTCGTGGCGAACCAGCGCTACGAGGGGGCCGACCCCGACGCCGCCCGGGCGTGGGTGGAGAAGGCCGTCGCGGCGCCGGGGCAGACCGAGATCGGGATCGCCAAGCTCAAGATCTCGGGCGACCTCACGCGCCTCGTCTTCGAGTTGAAGGCGGCGGGGTCCGAATGGTGACACGACGCGGCCCCGCTCCGGCGCGGGCATCATGAGGCGTGCGCTTCCCTGGCTCGGCCTTCTCTTGCTGGCGGCCGTCGCCGTGACGGCGTTCACCAGGCGCTCGCACCGGGAGATGTACGACTTCGAGGTCTACCGCGTGGCCGGGGCGCGGGCCGCGGCCGCGGAACCCCTGTACCGCGCCGAGGACGGCCACTGGCAGTTCAAGTACCTGCCGGCGTTCGCGCTCGCTATCGCTCCGCTGGCGAAGCTGCCGCCGGTGGCCGCCCGGGGCGTCTGGTTCTTCCTCTCGGTCGCGCTGGTGGTCCTGCTCGTCAACCGCTCGTATGCCCTGCTGCCCGGCAGGCGCCGGCGCGCGGCGTTCCTCATCTCGCTGACCGTGCTCGCGATGGGCAAGTTCTATGTGCGCGAGGTCGGGCTGGGCCAGAGCAACCTGCTCCTGGCCGTACTGGTCCTCGCGGCCGTCGCCGGCTGGCTGCGGGGGCGCGAGTCGTTGCCCGGGGCGCTGCTGGCCGCGGCCACGATCGTCAAGCCGTACGCGATCGTGTTCCTCCCGTACCTCGTCGCGCGCCGGAAGTGGGCGGGTGCGGGCGGCTTCGCGGGCGTGATTGTGGGCGCGTTGCTCCTGCCCGCCGCGGTCTACGGGTGGGCAGGCAACGTGGGCCAGCTCCGGGGCTGGTGGGACGTGGTGACCTCGTCGACGGCACCCAACCTGGCGGGACAGGACAATGTGTCGATTGCCGGGATGTACGCGGCCTGGCTTGGCGTGGGCGCCCCAGCCGCCCTGCTGAGCGCGGTGACCGGCCTCGGCCTGGTGGCGGCCTGCGCGTGGGCCATCAGCCGCGGGCCGCGCGTGCGCGCCTCCGAATACCTCGACGCCGCGTTGCTGCTGTTCGCGATTCCGCTGCTGTCGCCGCAGGGCTGGGATTACGTCCTGCTTTTCGCCACGCCGGCCGTGATGCTGCTGCTCGATCGGCTCGGCGAATTCCCCCGGGCGGTCCGCTGGCTGCTCGTCGCGTCGCTTGCGCTGGCCGGCCTGTCGTTCTGGGACGTCATGGGCCGTGAGCCGTACCGCGCGCTGATGATGACGCGCGTCATCAGCGTGGGCGCGCTCTGCCAGGTCGCGCTCGTCGTCTTTCTTCGGGCGCGGCGGGCCGCGTAGCCGCCCCGCCCCCGAAGGGTTTTGCCGATGTCCGTGAGTCCGGAAGCCGAACGCCAGTGCACCGTCGTCCTGGTGCACCCGAACGCCTCCGCTGGACGGTCGGTCCAGCCGTGGCCGGCTGTGGCGGCAGACGGTTGGCTGCCCGCGCGCCTCATGCGCCGGCTGTCGGCGCGGTATTTCCGCGGCCTCCTCGAATGACGCGCGGGCGGCGCGCCGCGCGGCAGGTGTGACATGCCGTTCATCCAGGCGAACCAGGTCCGGTTCTACTACGAGTGGCACGGCCCCGAGGCCGCGCCGGTCATGGTGCTGAACAACGGCATCCTGATGAACGCGGCTGCCAGCTGGCTGCCGCAGACCGACGCGTTCGCCGCGTCGTATCGTGTGCTGCAATACGACTGCCGGGGCCAGGGCCAGTCGGGCCACCCGCCGGGCCCGTACTCCATGAGCCAGCATGCGGACGATCTGGCTGCCCTGCTCGACGCGCTGGCGGTGCCGGAGGCCCACGTCCTCGGCATTTCGTACGGCGGTGAGGTCGCGCAGGCGTTCGCCCTGGGCCATCGCGGGAGAGTGTCCAGCCTGGTGCTCGCTGACACGGTGAGCGAGGTCGGGCCCGAGTTGCGACTGATCATCGAGGGATGGACGGCCGCTGCCCTCTCCGCCGATTCCGACCTGTTCTACCTGGTGACGGCGCCCTGGAACTTCTCACCCGCCTTCATCGGCCGCCACGCCCGCGTGCTCGCCGCCGCGCGCGAGCGCTACCGATCGCTCGACCTGCCGGCCGTGGCCCGGCTGTGCGAGGCATTCCTCGGTGTGGACTTCACCGCGCGGCTCGCGCACCTCGACGTGCCGGCCTGCATCATCGTCGGGGATCGGGATCTGCTGAAAGGCCCGTCCTATGCGAGGATCCTGCACGGCGCGCTCCGCGGAAGCCGCCTCCACGTGATCGAGGGCGCCGGGCACGCCGTCACGTGGGAGGCGCCGGAGGCGTTCAATCGCATCGTGCTCGAGTTCCTGGCGGGGGCGCCCGGGGGCTGCCCGACCTGAGGCGCGCCGGAGGGAAGGTCACGGACCACGTCAGCGACTGGCATCGGAGTGGAGCATGGACAATCCCCGCCTGAACATCCGCCGTGCGGAACCGCGCGATCTCGAGGCTGTCGGCCGCCTGGGCGCGGAGCTGCTCCGGGCCCATCACGCATACGATCGGCTGCGGTTCATGGCGCCGCGCGGAAACACGGAGGAGGGCTACGCGTGGTTTCTGGGTGCCCAACTGCAGCGTGACGACGCCGTCGTGTTCGTCGCCGAGCGGGACGGCCGTGTTGTCGGCTACGTGTACACCGGGATCGAGCCCCAGTCGTGGAAGGAGCTTCGCGAGGAGGCTGGATTCATCCACGACGTGTACGTGGACGAAACGGCCCGCCGGGGCGGCATCGCGACGGCCCTGCTCGAGGCCGCGGCAGCCTGGCTTGCCAGCCGGGGCATGCCGCGAATCGTCCTCTGGACGGCCGCGCCGAACGAACCCGCGCGGCGCCTCTTCGAGCGCCTCGGCTTCCGCCACACGATGACCGAGCTGACAAGAGAAACTGGGGTCGGGTCTATTTAGGATCCGCGCATGCCCGAAACGACACAAATGTAATCCTTCTGAGAGCCGAGACGCAGGGCGGCCGGGAAGGGTTGGCAGTTTCCGCACCAGGCCGAGCCGCACGTGGTGGCAATTCCTGCAACCGGCGTCCCCTGCCCCTGAAAAACATGCCCGATTCTGGGCCGTTCTCGCGCACCGCAGATTCCCACCTCCGGTAAGCCTCTTGCAGGTGCCCGAGCGCCGTTGGGAGGCAGCCATGCCCAGACGCCCGCGTGTGTCGACCGGACGATTCGTCTTTCACGTGCTAAACCGAAGTTCCTGCTGAAAAGCCGCTCATTGGGACGGTAAGTGCTGAGCGCTGACCGAGATAACCGGAGTTGCGCTGGGTAGTATGTACCCATGTAATATGGCGTCGATAGCTTGACATGTATGGATAAATAGCTATACTAGTGTCCATGTTTGTCGAGCGCATCCCCAACCGGACCTCGCCGCCGGCCATCTTGCTCCGCGAGGCGTGGCGGGACGGCGGGCGGGTGCGGAAGCGGACGATCGCCAATCTGTCGCACTGGCCCGCGGCGCGGGTGGACGCGTTGCGCCGCGTCTTGCGCGACGAGCCGCTCGTGCGGGCCGACGAGTTGTTCACCGTCGAGACCTCGCTGCCGCACGGGCACGTTGAGGCGATCCTCGCGATGGTCCGGCGATTGGGGCTCGACACGCTGCTGGCCCCCAAGCGGTCGCGGGCGCGCGACTTGGTGCTGGCGCTGATCGTGGAGCGGTTGATTCGCCCGTGTTCGAAACTCGCGACGACCCGGTTGTGGAGCACGACGACCCTCGGCGAGACATTGGGCGTGTGCGACACCGACGTCGACGAGGTGTACGACGCGCTCGATTGGCTGCTGGCGCGCCAGGCGGGGATCGAGCAGAAGCTCGCCGCGCGGCACCTCCACGAGGGCGGGGTGGTGCTCTACGACGTCAGCAGCAGTTACTACGAAGGCCGCACGTGCCCGCTGGCCCGCTTCGGCCATGACCGGGATGGCAAATCAGGCCTGCCGATCATTGTGTACGGCGTGCTGACCGATGCCGAGGGCCGGCCCGTCGCGACCGACGTCTACGCCGGCAACGTCGGCGATCCCACGACGGTGCCCGATCAGGTCGAGACCGTGCGCACCCGTTTCGGGCTGGCGCAGGTGGTGCTCGTGGGCGACCGGGGCATGCTCACGCAGACCCGGATCGATCAGCTCGCCGCCTATCCCGGGGTCGGCTGGATCTCGGCGTTGCGCAGCCCGGCGATTCGCGCGCTCGTCGAGAGCGGGACGTTGCAGCTCTCGCTCTTTGATCAGCAGCATCTCGCGGAGATCGCGTCGCCCGCGTACCCGGGCGAGCGCCTCATCGCGTGCTTCAATCCGCTCCTGGCGGACGAGCGTCGCCGGAAACGCGAGGACCTGCTCGCCGCCACGGAGCGAGACCTGACGACGCTCGCCCAGACCGCGGCGCGCCGCACGCGCACGCCCTTTGATGCCGCCACGCTCGGCCAGAAGGTGGGGCGCATCATCAACCACTACAAAGTGGCGAAGCACTTCGCGATCGCCATCGACGGCGGGCGGCTCACGTGGACGCGTCGCGAGGCCGAGATTCAGCGCGAAGCGCAGCTCGATGGCTTCTATGTGATCCGGACCAGTGTGCCGGCCGCGGACCTCTCCGCTGCGGATGCCGTGCGGCAGTACAAAGGGCTCGCCCGGGTGGAGCGCGCGTTTCGGTGTCTCAAAGGGATCGACGTGCGCATCCGCCCGATCCATCATCGGACCGACGCCCACGTGCGCGCCCACATCTTCCTCTGCCTGCTGGCGTACTACGTGGAGTGGCACTTGCGCCAGGCGTGGGCCCCCCTCTTATTTCAGGACGAATCGCTCGAGGCGGATCGACGCACGCGGGACCCCGTCGCGCCGGCGACTCCCTCGCCCGGCGCGCGGCGCAAGAAGGCGCAGCGCCAGACCGCAGACGGCCTACCGCTGCACAGTTTCGACACGCTGCTCGTCGCGCTCAGCACGCGCTGTCAGCACACCTGTCGCCTGCGATCGGACGCGACCAGCACGCCCGTGCAGCAGATCACACCAGCCACGCCCCTGCAAGCGCGCGCGCTCGAGTTGCTCAAGGTGTAGCCAGGACGCGGCAGCCCTGCGGCCCGTATCTCCAGACGGCTCAGGACGATCGCGGCTTCACGAGACGGAACTTCGGCCTAAATCGCGCCGTGCAGGGTGTCACGCTGTTCGAGACCGCGGCCGATTACGAGCTGTTTGTCGATCTCCTCGGTGACGCCGCCCGCCGCGTCCCGATCCGCATCCTCGCGTGTGTCATCATGCCGAATCATTGGCATCTCGTCCTCTGGCCGCTCACTGATTACAGCCTGTCGCCGTTCATGAAGTGGCTGACCGGCACGCACGCCATGAAGTGGCGCGCGACCAGAGGCAGCCAGGGACGGGGCGCGGTCTATCAAAGCCGGTTCAAGGCGATCGCCGTCCAGCACGACGCCCATTTCCTGACGCTCTGCCGCTACGTCGAACGTAATCCGGTGCGCGCGCGGCTGGTGGCCCGCGCAGAGCACTGGCGCTGGAGCAGTGCCGCGCCGGCGACGTCCAGCGCGCGGTGGCCCGTAATGTCAGCGTGGCCCGTTCCTAAGCCAGGAGACTGGTCGGATCGACTCAATGTTCCTGAATCGAGTCGGTCACTACGGGGCGTCCGCGACGCCATTCGGGCCGGTCGCCACTTCGGCTCGGCTTCGTGGCGCTACAGGACCGCCGAAACGCTGCGATGGCGGAGTGGACTCAGGCAACGCGGCAAGCCGGTTGACCTCTGTCGGCACGAAGAGTCGTGACCGGCTGCGACGAATTTGTAATCCGAGCGGACGCCGGATCCTAAATAGACCCGACCCCGGTGGCCTCAGCGTTCGGTCCGGGCGCGCACAGAGGCCACCAGCTCGAGAATCGCGGCGCCGTACCGTTCCAGCTTCGCGGGACCGATGCCGGGCAGGCCTCGCAACGCGTCGAGCGAACGCGGCAGCGACGAGGCGATGGCATCGAGCGTCCGGTCATGGAGAATCACGTACGGCGGCACGCCTCGCGTGCGCGCCTGCTCGATGCGCCACGCCCGCAGCGCATCGCCCACGCCGGCAGCCGACACGGTGCGACGGCCGGGAACATCGGGCTCGGCAACCTCAGACAGCCGGACACCCCTCGGGCGAGAGTCCTTCCTGCCGGCGTGCACCGGCGCCAGCGTCCGGGCGCGCGTCGTATGGCGCCCGGTCTTCGCGACAGGCGCCGCGGGAGGAGTCAGGCTGATGTCGCCGGCACGGTCGTCGAGCACGTCGCGGCCGAAGGGCGTGAGTCTGAGCGTCCGGTACTGATCCTGGGACACGTGGATGAGGCCGCCGCCACACGCGGCGTCGATCCAGTGCTCGACGGTACGGGGCCGCTCGTCACGCAACGACCCGCTGGCCGACAGTCCCGCCAGCGGCTCGGGCAGATCCTCGACGGCCCCCACGAGCATCGCGACGATCCTGCGCCGGCCATACCGCTCGCCAGCCTGCGCGATGCCGGACAGAATCGTCCGCACGACCTCCAGGTCGGCGGCGCCCAGCGTGGTGCGGCGGTCGCAGTTGCCGCACGCGCCGCACGGCTCGCGCGCCGCGGGGTCGCCGAAGTACCGGAGGATGGTCGCCCGCAGGCAGCCCGTGGCGTCCGCGTAGGCCACCATGCGGCGCAGTTTCTTGTGCTCGAGTTCCCTCCGCCGGGCGACCTCTGCCGGGTCGACGGCTACACCCTGCCGGTCGGCCTGATCGTCGCGGCCGCGGTCGATGAGGAACTCCCGCGTCTTCACGTCCGCGTAGTTCCAGAGCAGCGTCGCGGTCGCGTCCCGGCCGTCTCGGCCGGCGCGGCCGATCTCCTGGTAGTACGCCTCGACGGATCCCGTGATGTCGACGTGAATGACGGCATCGACGTCCGGCCGGTCGATGCCCATGCCAAACGCGTTGGTCGCGCACACGACGCGCACCGCCCCGGACGCGAACGCCTCCTGCACGCGCGTGCGCTCATCGTCTTCCAGGCCCGCATGGTACGCGGCGGCCTCGATCCCCGCGCCCTGCAGCGTGGCGGCCGCTGCCTCGGCCTTCTTCCGTGTCGACGCGTACACGAGCGCCCGGCGTGCGCCGACGAGGCCGGCCAGGACGCGGTGCTTCTCGTTCTCACCCGCCACCGGCATCACGCGCAGGTGGATGTTGGGCCGGTCGAACCCGGCGACGATCACGTGCGGCCGCGCCAACCCCAGAAGTTCGACGATGTCGTCGCGCACCTCGGGCGTCGCGGTGGCCGTGAACGCCGCGAGGGGCGGCCGGCCCTCGCGGCCGTCTCCCCTGGTGCACGCGGCGGCCGCCTCGCGCAGGCGGCGGTAGTCGGGCCGGAAGTCGTGTCCCCACTCCGACACGCAGTGCGCTTCGTCGACGACGAAGCGCGCGACCGGCACGTCGCGCAGCGCCTGCACGAAGTAGTCGGACGCGAACCGCTCGGGCGCGACGTAGAGCAGGCGCAACCGGCCCGAGCGGGCGTCCCTCATGGCGTCCGCGCGGACCTCGGCGGCCTGCATCGAGTGGATGGACGCCGCGCGGACGCCGCGGCGGCCGAGCTCGTCGACCTGGTCCTTCATCAGGGAGATGAGCGGCGACACGACGAGCGTCGTGCCGGGCAGCATCAGGGCAGGCAACTGGAACCCCAGCGACTTTCCGGAGCCGGTGGGCATGACGGCCAGCACGTCGCGCCCCTCCAGCACGGCCCGCACCAGGGCCTCCTGGCCGGCGCGGAAGGACGGGTGGCCGAAATGGCGCTCGAGGGCGGCGCGAAGGTCGATCACCGGCCGCCGGAGGCCGACCGGATGAACGCCGCGACGTCCTTCTTCAGCTGCGCGTGGGCGGACGGGCGGATGTACATCATGTGGCCGCCCTCGTAGTAGGTGTACGACACGCGGTCGACAATCTGGCGATCGTAGGCCATGTGGTTCAGGTTGAACTCCGCGCCGCCGACGTAGGTCGCCATGTCGTAGTAGCCGCTCACGAGCAGCACCTGCAGGAACGGGTTCTTCGCCATGGTCAGCCGCAGCGTGTCGGTCATGTCCATGTGGCGGTTCTGCACGTAGGTCCAGGGCCGCACGTTTCCCGACGGGTAGTAGTGGAGGTCCGACTTCCACTTCAGCTGGTTCTTCACGTAGTCCTGGAACACGGCCACGTACGGCCCCTGCAGCGCGGTATTCGACGGATCGAACTCCTGCCGCTCGCCCGCGGCGTCGGCGTCAAGGGCGGTGAACCGGCCGTCGAGGCGCCCAACCACCAGGCGCCGGTCGCGCAACAACTCCTTGCGGAAGCGCCCCGAGTCGACGCGCAGGTTCGCCGACAGGATGTACGCCGGCGGGAGTCCCGTGAACCGCGCGAGCTTGTCGGCCATGGCCCGTCGCTCGGCGTCGGCGAGCGTGTTGCCCTTCGTCAGGGCCGCCATGTACTCGCCGAAGGCGAACACCCGCGCCTCGTCGACCACCTGCTTCAGGGTCTTTTGCTGCAGGTCCGGCGGCAGCTTCTTGTGATACCAGGCGGTGGCCGCGAAGGTCTGAATCTGCACGGCCCAGGCAATGTCGTTGTTGGGGGCCGGCTGGAGCGTCTGGTAGGTGAGCAGGGCCGACAGGAGGACGATCCCGTTCAGTTCGATGCCGTGGCGCGCCTGCAGTTCCTGCGACAGGCCCGCCGCGCGGATGGTCCCGTAGCTCTCGCCGATCAGGAACTTCGGCGACGGCCACCGGTTGTACGCGACGAGATAGGCGTTGACGAACTCGCCGAACGCCCGGATGTCGCCGTCCTGCCCGTGGAACTGGCTGTTGTCGACGCCCGCCATCACGCGGCTGTACCCGGTGTCGATCGCGTCGACGAAGACGAGGTCGGCGACGTCGATGAGGGCGTGCTCGTTGTCGAGCAGCTCGAACGGCGGGGCGGGCTGAAACCCTTCGTCGGCCATCTTCGCGCGCTTCGGCGCGAACGATCCCATGTGGAGCCAGATCGTCGCCGACCCGGGGCCGCCGTTGAACAGGAACACGATCGGCCGCGTCCTGGGGTTCTCCCCGTCCTTCGTGTACGCGACGAAGAACATCCTCGCGGCGATCTTCCCATCGTCGAGGCGGATGGGCAGCGTGCCGGCGGTGGCCGTGTAGGCGAGGTCGCGGCCGTCGAGGCGCAGCACGTGCCGCGTCTCGGACGGCTCGTCGGCGACGGCGCCCGCCGTCTGGTACTGCCCGGGCGCCTGCGGGCGCTGCGTGGCGTCCGGGGGTGCGCCTGGACGTTGGGGCTGCCCGATGGCCGCGGGCGAGAGGGCGACGATCAGGGCGATCGCGAGCGCGAGCGTGCGGGTCGGCATGAGCGGTCCCCTACTTCTTCACCGGGGCGGGAGCGTCCTTCTTGGCAGGCGCAGCCGGCACCTGCGTGCCGATGGGCCCCTGCTTCTGGAGCCACTCGGCCGGGATCGTCCGCTTCTCCGGCGCCGTGCGCGATCCTCCGTCCTGGTAGTCGGTGACGAGCTTGTCGGCCAGCTCCCACCACTTCATGAAGTTCTCCTGCGCGACGCGGTTCGAGTAGTCGTTGATGAAGCTCCGCGCGCGGTCAGGGTCGGTCTTGTACAGGTCGAGGGCGATCTTCTCGATGACGGGCTGATCGGCGAACAGCTTGTCCTCGATCTCCTTCTGCTTCGCGCGGATGTCGATCATCATGCCGCGCCAGTTGAGGTTCGCCCAGTTGCCGATGAAGTTCGAGGCCCACCAGGCCGAGCTGCGATCGAAACGGTCGCGCCGGCCGATCTCGTAGGCCGTCGGCACTTTGAGGTTGCCCGCGTAGAACGGCGTAAACACCGACGTCTTGGCGTCGTCTGGGGCGAACCAGGCGAGGCTGCCGATCCACGGCGGCATGCCGTCGCGGGCCTGCAGCACCGTGACGTACGAGCACTGGTGCACGGCGATCATGCGCTCCATCGGCGAGTAGCCTTCCGCCGGCTTGTAGTCGCGCGCGAGCTGCCACCGGTTCGGCGTGCCGAACGGGCCCGCGAGCGGGTTCTTCGTCTGGTCGAAGGGCGTGCCCTCGTACACGTCGCGGTGAATCGCCATGAGGTCGCGTGCGGTGACCTTCTTGTCTGGCTTCACGGAGAAAGGCTGCTCGGGCGCCCACGGGTCGAGGTTGAGCGACGGCGCCAGGAGGCTCAGCACGCGCCACTCGCGGCGGTTCGGCCTCGGCTCGCCGGCCATGCCGTACACGCGGTTGAAGCGGAACGGCTCGCCCTTCTTCCACCAGCCGAGCTTCTCGGCCACGTCGTACACGTTCTTCGAGTGCATCGTGAAGTTCGGGTCGTCGGTGAGCGTGGTGATGCGCGACACGTTGGCCGACACGCCCACCTCGCCGGGCGGGATGCGCTTGGCCGCCCACACGGCGCCGATCTCGGTGGCGCCGGGCCCGAAGATTTCGAACTGCCACACCTCCTTCGGGTCGCCGACCGTCAGGCACTCGCCGCTGTCGCCGTAGCCGTACTTCTCGGCGAACTCGCCCATGATCCGGATGACCTCGCGGGCCGTCGAGCCGCGCTCGAGCGCGAGCCGCTCCAGTTCCATGATGTCGAACAGGCCCTCGTCGCTGTAGAGCTCGCGGCGTCCGCCGATGGTCGTCTCGCCGATGATGACGCCCTTCTCGTTCATGAACGGGTACGAGGCGTCGTAGCGCGTGAAGGTCTTCTCCACCTGGGGAATCTCGCCGACCTTGTGCTCCTGCTGGTTGGGCGGCTTCTCCTCGCCCAGCCCGCCGCCCTTGATGATGTCGCGCTTGCTGCCGGCGGGGTACGTCTTGCCCGGCACGACCTTGATGCGGATCTCGTAGCCGCCGTCGCACGAATGGCTCGTCAGCGTGCCGTCGGCCGAGGCCTCGGGGCTGGTGGGCATCGACGTGCAGGCCTGGCAGGCGTCTTCCCACACCTCGTCGGGCACGCCGTCCGGCTTCGGATAGCCGCAGATCTTCTTGCCGTAGTACTGCTTCTGCAGGGCCTGGGAGCCGTCCGGCGCAGGGGCCTGCGGGACCGCCAGGCCGGCGGCGCCGGCGACGAACACGATGAGCGCTGTGAGGAAGGTTCTCGTCATCCGCACGGGTCTTCTCCTTGAGGGCCGGCGTGGCCGGCCGGGGCAGGGCGAGGGTATCACGAAGCAGGCGGTTTCTGGCCGTAGTAGGCCTGCGCGCCGTGCTTCCTCAGGTAGTGCTTGTCGACGAGGTGCCGGCCGGGCTCGGGCTCGGCGGGATTGATGAGCCTGGCGGCCAGGTTCACTTCGGCGAGATACTCGAGCACGCGCGCGGCCTCGACGGCGTGGATCGGGTCCTCGGCCCAGACGAACGGGCCGTGGTTGGCCACCAGCGCGGCGCCGATCTCCTCCGGGGAGAGGCCCAGCGTGCGGAACGTCTCGACGATGACCAGCCCGGTATTGCGCTCGTAGTCGGACGCCACTTCGGCCTCGGTCATGGGGCGCGTCACCGGCACGTCACCCCGGAAATAGTCCGCGTGCGTCGTGTTGAGGCACCTGATCGGCGTGTGCGCCTGGGCGAAGGCCGCCACGAACTTCGAGTGGGTGTGCACGATGCCGCCGCAGCGGAACGCGCGGTACAGCTCGAGGTGCGTCGGCGTGTCGGACGATGGCCGTAGCGTGCTGTCGACAACCTTGCCGGTTTCGATCTCGACCAGCACCATGTCGGCCGTCGTGAGCTTCTGATAGGGCACGCCGCTCGGCTTGATTGCCATCAGCCCGGCGTCGTGATCCGCGCCCGATACGTTGCCAAACGTCTCGATGACGAGACCGGTTCCCGACAAGGCCATGTTGGCCCGATAGACACGCTCCCGCAGCGCATGCGCCCCCATGAGGCGATCCCTCCGTCAGTCAGCGCGCGGCCGCGCGGTCACGGATGGCCAGCAGCCGCTTCATCGCCGTCCCGGGCTCCGCCGCCGCCCCCGGCACGCCGCCGAACAGGTCGTGCAGTTCCCGGTAGACTCCGTACAACTCATCGTAGATCGCCCGCGCCTCCGAGTCCGGCGTGTACTGCCTCGCGCCGTCCTTGACCATGGCGGCCTGGCCGTCCTCGAACGTCGCGTGCCCGCCGGCCGACGCGCCCGCCGCGACCGCCGCGGCGATGGCCGAGCCGAGCGCCGGAGTCTGCGGCGAGCCGGCGATGATCATGGGATACCCGAGGACGTCGGCGTAGACCTGCATGAAGAGCGGGTTCTTCTCGGCGATCCCGCCGCAGCACACGACGCGCTCGACGGGCACGCCATACGCCACCATCCGCTCGACGATCGCCCGCGCGCCGAAGGCCGTGGCCTCGATGAGCGCGCGGTACACCTCGGCCCGGGTCGTGTGCAGCGTCTGACCGAGGATGAGGCCGGTGAGGCGCGGATCGACGAGGATCGTGCGGTTGCCGTTGTTCCAGTCGAGGGCCACGAGCCCAGACTCCCCTGCCTTCAGCCGCGAGGCCCGGGAGGTCAGGGCCTGGTGCAGGGCCTCGTCGCCCTCGCAGATCCGCTCGACCCACCATTTCAGCAGGTCCCCGACGGCCGACTGCCCCGCCTCGATGCCGTAGTAGCCCGGCATGATCGACCCGTCGACGATGCCGCAGATGCCGGGCACGTGCTGGACCGCGCCCGAGGCCGGCGCCACGGCGCAGTCGCAGGTGGACGTGCCGATGATCTTCACGAGCGTCCCGGTGCGCACGCCCGCGCCGACGGCGCCGTAGTGGGCGTCGAAGGCGCCCATGGCGATGGCGATGCCGCGCGGCAGCCCGAGCGCCGAGGCCCACTCGGCGCACAGGCGCCCGGCGGGCCGGTCGGCGGCGTGCGCGCGATCGTAGAGCCGATCGCGAAGCGCCGCGAGTTTCGGGTCGAGCCGCACGAGAAACGCTTTCGAGGGCAGCCCGCCCCACGCGTCCGAGTACATCGCCTTGTGGCCGGCCGGACAGACGCCGCGCTGGATGTCTTCCGGGCGGGAGACGCCGGCGAGCACGGCCGGGATGTAGTCGGCGAGCTCGACCCAGCTGTGCGCCGCCTCGAACACGCCGGGCGACACCCTCAGGCAGTGCCAGAGCTTCGACCAGAACCACTCCGAGGAATAGGTGCCGCCGATGGGCGCGAGGTATTCAGGCGCATGTTCCGCCGCGATGCGCGTGATGGCCGCCGCCTCGGCGGCCGCGGTGTGGTCCTTCCAGAGCCAGGCCTGCGCCGCCGGCTCACCAGCCCACCTCGGGTCGGCAGCGAGCGGCCGGTTGTCCGCGTCGACCGGGATCGGCGTCGAGCCGGTCGTGTCGACGCCGACGCCGATGACGCGCGCGGCCGCGAACTCCGGCTCGCGCGCAGCGTCGGCGATCGCCCCGCGCACCGACTCGCGAAGGCCGTCGAGGTAGTCGGCGGGGTTCTGGCGGGCCAGGTGCGGGTCGCGAGGATCGAGCAGCACGCCCTGATCGCCCGACGGATAGGTGAAGACACGTGTGCCGATCATCCGGCCGTCGGCGCAGTCGACGACCACCGCGCGGACCGAGTTGGTGCCGAAGTCCACGCCGAGGGTGTAGGCGCGTGCCATGAAGCGGGTCCTCCCACGGGGCCGCGCACCGTGTCCATTGCGCGCTGCGGCGGATGCGCGTACGATCGCAGCCGCGGAGATGATACCGCACAACCCCGCGGCCCGTAGACCCGCGGCCGCCCTGGAGGAGCACCACGTGGGCACCATCACTCTCGGCCTGATTGTCGGCAACCGCGGCTTCTTCCCTGACCACCTGTGCGAGTCCGGCCGCCGTCTCATGATCGAGGTGCTGCAGGGCGCGGGCGTCGACGTCGTCGCCCTGGGGCCGGCCGACACGAAGTTCGGCAGCGTCGAGTCGCTCGACGACGCCGCGAAGTGCGCCGACCTGTTCAAGGCGCACCGCGACCGCCTCGCCGGCGTCGTGGTGGCCCTGCCGAATTTCGGCGACGAGCGCGCCATCGCCAACGTGCTCCGGTGGGCCGACCTCAAGGTGCCCGTGCTGGTCCAGGCGTTTCCGGACGCGGCGGGGAAGATGACCATCGCCGACCGCCGCGACTCGTTCTGCGGGAAGATGTCCGCCTGCAACAACCTCCGGCAGTACGGGATCCCGTTCACCCTGACCCGCCGTCACACCATCGACCCGGCCAGCGTGGAGTTCGGCGAGGACCTGAGGGCGTTCATCGCCACGTGCCGCGTCGTGACCGGCCTGCGCAACGCCCGGTTCGGCGCGCTTGGCGCGCGGCCGGCCGCCTTCAACACCGTGCGGTACAGCGAGAAGCTGCTCGAGCGCAGCGGGATCAGCGTCGAAACGCTGGACCTGTCGGAGCTGTTCGGGCGCGCGGCCAGAATCGCGGAGGGCGACGCCGCGCTCGTGGCCAAGATCGCGGCGATTTCCGCGTACGTCTCGACGAGGAACGTGCCCGCCGACGCGGTCGTGAAGATGGCGAGACTGGGCGTGGTCATCGACCGCTGGATGGCCGACCAGCGCCTGGCTGCGACCGCCCTCCAGTGCTGGACGGCGATGGAGGAGTTCTACGGCGTCGTGCCCTGCACGTTGATGTCGATGATGAGCAATGGTCTCGCCCCGTCGGCGTGCGAAACCGATATCGCCGGCCTGGTGGGCATGTACGCGCTCCGCCTCGCGTCGGGCACGCCCGCGGCGCTGGTCGACTGGAACAACAACTACGACGACGACCCGGACAAGGGCGTGGTGTTCCACTGCTCGAACCTGCCGAAGGACATCCTCGAGAAAGGCCCCGCGACGCCGGTCATGAGCTACCAGGCCATCATCGCGGGCACGGTGGGCCGGGACAACACCTTCGGCACGGTCGAGGGGCGCGTCCGCCCGAGCCCCTTCACTTACTGCCGCGTCTCGACCGACGATGTCCGCGGCGTCGTGACGGCCTATGTCGGCGAGGGCGAGACGACTGACGACACGCTGCTGACCTTCGGCGGCTACGGCGTGGTGAAGGTCCCGCGTCTTCAGGCGCTGCTCCGTTACATCTGCGAGCACGGGTTCGAGCACCATACGGCGATGTCGCTCTCGCGCTCGGCGGCCGCCATCAACGAGGCCTTCGGCAAGTACCTCGGCTGGGACGTGTATCACCACCAGTGACTATTGGGGGTCGGGTCTATTTACGTACGGCACCCTTCGACGATGACAGAATCGTAGCCGGGGGCCTCGCCGCCCCCGGCGGCGGCGCCTGCGCTGGTCCGTTGGTGGGTGTCGACGGTCATTCCCCAATCTGAATTACGATCCTGTAAGCTTGGAAGGGTCGTGTACGTAAATCGACCCGACCCTTCTGTCTGAGGACGACTATGCAGTTTAAGCGCTTGGATGCGGACGACATCGACCTGGTCGTCAAGACACTGAAGGAATTCACCGAGCGGGAGGCGCCGCTCGAGAAGCGCCTGGAATGGGATCGCACCGACACCTGCCCGGCCGACGTGGTGCGCGCCATGCTCGGGCCGGACGTCGGCCTGCACCTGGTGTTCCTGCCGGAGGATCACGGCGGCATGGGCGGCGGCGCCTACGACGTGTACCGGCTGTCGATGGAGTTCGCCAGGGTCGACCTTGGCCTCGCCACCGCCATGCTGGCCGTCGCGCTCGGCACCGATCCGATTCGCGTCGGCTGCACAGTCGAGCAGAAGGCCCGGTGGCTGACCCGCATCGCCGAGGAGGGCTTGATTGTCGCCTACGGCGTCACCGAGCCCGAGGCCGGGTCGAACGTTCAAAACCTCAAGACCGAGGCCACGCGCGTGACCGATGCCGACGGCCGGGTCACGCACTACCGCCTCAACGGCGTGAAGCAGTTCATCTCGAACGGGTCGATCGCGGACCTCTACACGATTCTCGCCAAGGCGCCTGACGGCCCGACCTTCTTCGTCGTGGAGCGCAACACGCCAGGGCTGACGCCCGGCCGGCACGAGATCAAGCACGGCATCCGCCTGTCGGACACGGCCCAGGTGCTGCTGCAGGACGTGGTGATCCCGGCCGGCAACATCGTCGGCGCAGGCGAAGGCGACGGGCTGAAGCAGGCGAACGAAGTCTTCGGCTTCACCCGGCTGATGGTGGCGGCGTTCGGCCTCGGCGCCGGCCTGGCCGCGCTCGAGAAGGCCATCGCCTATTCGAAGCAGCGGCGCCAGTTCGGCAGTTTCCTGGCCCAGAAGCAGGGATACACGCACAAGCTCATCGTGCCGGACAGCGTGCGGCTCGCGGCGGCCCAGGCGTACATCGAGTACGTCGCGGACCTGCTCGACAGCGGCACGACGGACCGGCAGGTGGAAGGCTCGATCGCCAAGCTCTTCGCCACCGAGGCCGGCAACACGGCGGCCGATCACGCCGTCCAGGCCCTCGGCGGCTACGGGTATTGCGTGGACTTCGAGGTGGAGAAGATCCGCCGCGACGCGCGCATCCTGACGATCTACGAGGGCACCTCGGAGATCCAGCAGAGCATCATCAACATCTTCCGCATGCGCGAAACGGTCCGGAGCAAGGGCCGCTTCTACCAGGACATGGCGGCGGAGGCCGAGGGGTTCGACGACGCGGGCGGCCCGGCCGTGGCGCGCGCGGCGACGTTCCTGGCCGACGCGGCGCAGGTGGCGTTCCGGGCGAAACTGGTCCGCCAGCAGCACGTGGCGTTCGAGTTCGCGACCGCGATGACGGAGGTCGAAACGGGCGTGGCGCTGGCCCGCCTGGCCACGCGGAGGAACGACGACCTCATGAAGGCGCAGGGGCGGATCTGGGGCTCGCAGGTGGCGCTGTCGGTCCCGTCGCGCGTGCTGGCGGCCATGAGCGCGGCCGGCGGCGTGGCGCCCGACGATCTGGCCCGTCTCCAGCGGGAAGGCGATCTCGAGGGCGCCATCGGACTCCAGGCCGGGCGGCTGGCCGACATGAACCTCGTGGCGGAACTCCTGACGGGCCTCAAGCCGGCCGACTAGCGGCGTTCAGATCCTGAGCGGGACCGACCCGCTGTATGATGTGCCCGGAAGGACCCGCAGCCCGGACCACACGCGGTCCGCTGCGCCGGTGCCATGGACCAGTTCACCCTCCCCAACGGCGGACCGGCCAGCGGTGTATGCGCCGGATGTGAGGCCGAGCACGGCTTCGCGGCCCAGCCCGCTCGTGCTGCGCATGCGGCCATCGGCATCGACGTCGGCTCGGTCAGCGTGAAGGTCTGCGGGCTGGCAGGCGGTTCGTCGCCAGCCGCCGTCGTCGCCCACGAAGGCGACATCGAGACGGCCCTCGACCGGGCGCTCGCCGGGATCGCCCTTGAGCGCCGCGCGCGCCCGCCGGCGGTGGTGACCGGCGGCGCCGGGCGCCATCGCGTGGACGCCGCGGCGGTCATCGCCCCGACCGCGATCGAAGCCGCGCTGGCCGCCCTCGGACTCACGCCGCGCGCGGTCGTCTCGCTGGGCGGCGAGGACCTGGTCGTCTACCTGACGGACGGCCGCGGCCGGGTTCAGACCACGATCGCCGGGAACAAGTGTGCGTCGGGCACGGGCGAGTTCTTCCGCCAGCAGCTGGGTCGGATGGGCCTGCGCCTCGAGGACCTCGACGGCGCCGCCGAAGGGGCCCGGGTGCTCAAGCTTTCGGCGCGCTGCTCGGTCTTCATGAAGTCCGACTGCACGCACCGCCTGAACAAGGGCGAGGCCACGCGCGGAGACATCGCGGTCTCGCTCTCGAAGGTGATGGCGGACAAGGTGGGCGAGTTCCTGATCCGCGCGAAAGTGCGGACCGGCACGGTGGTGCTCATCGGCGGCGTCACGCGGAACAGTCACTTCCTCCGCTTCCTCACGGAGGCCTGGCCGAAGACGCGCTTCGTGGTGCCTGACCAGGCGACGTACTTCGAGGCGTTCGGCGCGGCGCACCTCGCTCGGTCGCTGGGGAGGCCGCTCGGGGCCGGCGGCGGCCTTGTCCACCCGTTCACGCCGACGGCCGGCACGCCGTTCGCGCCGTTGTCGTCCTCCGCGTCACGCGTCACGTACCACCCGCCGCGACGCGGCGCTCTCCGGACCGACGCCGAGTACATCCTCGGCGTCGACGGCGGTTCGACCACGACGAAGGTGGCGCTGGTCGACGCGGGCACGATGGAGATTGCCGCCGCGCACTACGGGCGCACGCACGGCGATCCGGTGGCGGCGCTGAAACGCTGCCTGATCGCGGTGCAGGCGCAGCTTGGCGGCGCGCGGCCGCGCATCAGCCTCGTCGCCACCACCGGCTCGTCGCGGGAGCTGCTCGGCGTCTTCCTGGAAACGGCGGGCGTTTACAACGAGATCATCGCGCACGCGGCCGGCACGACGTTCTTCGATCCGGACGTCGACACGCTGTTCGAGATCGGCGGGCAGGACGCGAAGTACGTCCTGCTCAACAATGGCGTGCCGATCGACTACGCAATGAACGAGGCGTGCTCCGCCGGGACGGGATCGTTCCTCGAGGAGTCGGCGGCCGGCGACCTGCGCATCGAACGCGCCGAGGACATCGGGCCGATGGCGATGCAGGCGGTTGCGCCGCTCAAGTTCGGCGAGCACTGCTCGGCGTTCATCAACAGCGACATCCGCAAGGCGATCCAGGGCGGCGCCAGCCGGCAGGACATCGTGGCCGGCCTCGTGTTCTCGATCGTCGCCAACTACCTGAACCGGGTCGTCGGCAACCGCACGGTCGGGTCGCGCATCGCCCTGCAGGGCGGCGTCGCCAAGAACCCGGCGGTGCCCCTCGCCTTCGCGCAACTGCTGGGCAAGCCCGTCTCGGTGCCGCCCGATCCCGAGCTGATGGGGTGCTTCGGCGTGGCCCGTCTCGCCGTGCAGAAGCACCGGGAGGGCGCGCTCGAGAAGGGCGCCTTCGATCTGGAGGCGCTGGCGGCGAAGCAGATCGCCGTCCAGGGAGAGTTCCAGTGCCAGGCCTGTGAGAACTGCTGCGGCATCCGGAACCTGGCGGTCGACGGGCGGCGCTATCCCTTCGGCGGACGCTGCTCGAAGTTCACGGGCGCGCGCCGGCGGAAGCCCGTCGACGGGCGGGCGGCGGTCGATCACGTGGCGTGGCGGACCGAGGAGATCTTCTCGAGGAGCGTGCCGCGGCCGGACGACCTCGCCCCGCGCTCGGATCGGACCGTCGGCGTGCCGATGGCCCTGTCGGTCCACTCGCTCTGGCCGCTGTACGCACGGTTCTTCCACGACCTCGGCGTCCGGACCGTACTGTCGGACCGCGTGCTGCCGGAGGGCATCGCGCGCCAGGAGAGCAGCTACTGCTTCCCCGTCGAGATCGCGCACGGCGCCATCCAGGACCTGATTGAAAAGGGCGTCGACTATCTGTTCCTGCCCCACTTCCGCGACATGCCCTCGCTCGAGCCGGGCAAGGTGCACGCGTGCACGTGCCCGCTCACCCAGGGACTGCCCTACCTTGCGCGCCAGGCGTTCGGCGTCGACGACAACGTGCTGCGCCCGGTCGTGTCGTTCAAGCGCGGCTGGGAGGCGTGCCGGCCCGAGTTCGGGAGGGTGGCCGCGCAACTGGGGTTCGATGCCGCCGAGGGCGGGCGCGCCTTCGACGCGGCGGTCGAGTCCTACCGGGCCTTCCTCGCGAGGTACCGGCAGCGCGGCCGCGAGGTGATGGCGGAGATGCGCGACCGGCCGGACCATCTCTTCGTCGGGCTGTTCGGCCGGCCGTACAACGCCTTCACGCGCGACGCCAACATGGGCATCCCCCGCAAGTTCACGTCGCGGGGCGTGACGGTGGTGCCCTTCGACCTGATCTACGACGACGACACGACGATCTTCCCCAACATGTACTGGTATTACGGCCAGCAGGACATGAAGGGCCTCGAGCGCGTCAAGCGGCTGCCGAACCTCTACGCCACCTGGATCTCGAACTTCTCGTGCGCGCCCGACTCGTTCATGCTGCACTACCTGCGCTGGATGATGGGCCGCAAGCCCTACCTGGTGCTGGAGATCGACTCGCACACGGCCGACGCGGGCCTCGACACCCGCATCGAGGCGTTCCTCGACATCGTGGACAGCTTCCGCCGCGACGCGCCGCCGGCGCAGGCGCCGAGGCCCGCACGGCGGTACCGCGTCGAGACGTCGAGCCAGCCGCCGGTGGTGGTGGATACGCGGAGCGACGAGCGCTTCAGCCTGCGCGATCCGCGGGTGACGTTCGTGTGGCCGTCGATGGGCGATCTCGCGGGCCCGGCGCTCGCGGCCGCGACGCGCAGGCAGGGCGTGCACGTGGAGGCGCTGCCGGTGCCGACGGCCCGATCGACGCAGCTCGCCCGCGACGTGGCCTCGGGCAAGGAGTGCATCCCGGCGCTGCTCGTGCTCGGCAGCGTGCTCGAGTTCGTGGGCGCGTACGAGCCCCGCCGGCCCGACGAAGCGCTGCTCATCGCCGTCCCTTCCACGCTCGGGCCCTGCCGGACCGGCCAGTATCACGTGTTCTACGACCGTTTGTTCGACGAGCTTGGCCTGGAGAACGTGGCGCTGCTCGTGTCCGGCGACGAATCGTCGTACGGCGAGCTCGGGCCGGAGTTCACGCGCGATCTCTGGCGTGGCATCGTGCTGTCGGACTACTTCACCGACGTCCGAACCGGGATCAGGCTGTGCGCGCAGGACGCCGGGGCGGGCCTGGCCGTCTTCGCCGAGGTGTGGGCCGGTGTCGTGGCTGCCCTCGAGCGCGGCGCGAAGCACCTGCCCGCCGCGCTCCGTCGGGCGCGCGAGCGGCTCCTGGCGATCCCGAAGCGTCGCGCGCTCTCCGACGTGAAGAAGGTCCTCGTCGTCGGCGAGATCTACGTCCGGCGAGACACCTTCTCGGTCTACGAGCTCTCGGAGCACCTCATCCGCCAGGGCATCTTTCCGAAGCTGTCGGGCGTCAGCGAGTGGGTCCACTACACCGACTGGGCGCGGGCCGAGGCACTCGACGCCCACCGGCGGCAGGGCGGCTGGCGCGCCATGCTGCGCCCGGGCCCGCTCGCCGAGCGCCTGGGCATCGGCCTCGAGGTCTGGTGGAAGCAGCGCGTGGAGCGGGGGATTGCCGAGGCGCTCGCTCCGACGGGATTCGTGCCCGAGGCGCACGACGATCTGGACGCCGCCATGCAGTTCGGCACGAAGACGTTCATCCCGGCCTCGATGCAGAGCGAGGCCACCGTGTCGCCCGCCGTCGCCGGCGCGGCCATGCAGGACGGCTATTCGGGCGTGGCCATCATCGCGCCGTTCGGCTGCCTGCCGGGCCGGGTGATTGAAGGCGTCTACACGCCGTGGGCGCGGGCGCGCGGGTACCCCGTGCTCGCGCTCGAGAACGACGGCCAGCCGTATCCGCCGAACGTCGTCTCGCGCCTCGAAGTCTTCGCGCAGAACGTCGAGCGCTACGAACGGCCGCGGCCTGCGACGTCCGCCACCGTCGGCGAATCCTCCTGAATCAGCCGATAGGGCATCGAGCCTGGCGTTGGCATGCTCCGTCGCGTACGGCCCCGTCTGGCCGCGGGCCGCGGAGCGACTGCCGTCCCGGTCACGCGCCGGCCCGCACCCACACCTCCACGCGGTGTTCGCGCTGGTCATCGACGAGCGGGACCGTCAGGCCGGCCTGCTCCTGCTCATCCAGGGTGAGCCGCTGGGCGCCCGTCCTGTGCGGCGTCTGGTGGACGCTGATGTGATAGACGGTCTCGCGGAAGCGGTAGTGCGCGGTGAAGCCGGCCCAGTCCGCGGGCAGGCACGGCTGGATCCGCAGCCGATCGCCCTCGAGGCGCAGGCCCAGCAGCGACTCGATGACCAGCCGGTACATCCAGGCGGCCGACCCCGTGTACCAGCTCCATCCGCCGCGTCCGACATGCGGGGCCACGGCGTAGACGTCCGCCGCCACGACGTAGGGCTCGACCTTGTAGGTCTCAACCGCCTCGCGAGATGAGCCGTGGGCGATCGGGTTGATCAGCCTCCACAGCTCCCAGGCGCGCCTGGCGTCGCCAAGTTCGGCGAAGGCCATCGCGGCCCAGATGGCGGCGTGGGTGTACTGTCCGCCGTTCTCCCGCACGCCGGGGACGTACCCCTTGATGTAGCCGGGGTCGAGGGCGGATGTGTCGAACGGCGGTGCCAGCAGCCTGACCAGCCCGTCGTCCCGCTGAACCAGCCGCGCGTCAAGCGCGTCCATCGCGGCGCGGCTGCGAGCCGGGTCCCCGGCCCCGGAGAGGACGGACCAGCTCTGCACGATGGAATCGATCTGGCACTCGGCGTTGCCCGACGATCCGAGCGGCGACCCGTCGTCGAAGTACGCGCGCCGGTACCACGCGCCGTCCCATCCCGATTCCTCGAGGCGCACGCGCAGTGCCGCGGCTTGGGACACGCAGCGATCCGCGAACGGACCGTCGCCGCGCCGGCGGGCGAGATCGGCGAACGAGGTCAGCACCGAGTAGAGGAAGAACGCCAGCCAGACGCTCTCGCCGCGTCCTTCCGCGCCGACCAGGTTCATGCCGTCATTCCAGTCGCCCGAGCCCATGAGCGGCAGGCCGTGCGCGCCGAACCGGAGGCCCCGCTCGATCGCGCGCACGCAGTGCCCGTAGAGGCTGGCGCGCTCCTCCGACACCGCCGGGAGGTCGTAGTACGAGTCCTCGTCGGCCTCGACCGGACGGCCCGCGATGAATGGCACGCGTTCGTCGAGCACGGAGGCATCCCCGGTGGCACTCACGTAGCGGCCGACGGCCATCGGCAGCCACAGGAAGTCGTCCGAACAATGCGTGCGCACGCCTCGGCCGGAGGGCGGATGCCACCAGTGCTGGACATCGCCGTCCACGAACTGCCGTGACGCGCACAGCAGCAGGTGCTGCCGGGTGAGGGCCGGCTCCGCGTGCACCAGCGCCATGACGTCCTGCAGCTGGTCGCGGAACCCGAACGCCCCCCCCGACTGGTAGAAACCGCTCCGCCCCCACAACCGGCACGCCATCGTCTGGTAGAGCAGCCAGCCGTTCGCCAGCATGTTGAGCGCCCCGTCGGGCGTCGCCACGTTGATCGCGCCCAGCGTGTGGTTCCACTTCTGCCACACGGCCTCGAGCACGGTGCGTGCGGCGGCGGCACCATGGGCGCGGCCGAGCAGGTCCGCCGCGGCGTCGCCGTCGCGTCCGGCGCCGAGCCTGAAGACGAGGTCGCGCTCCTGCCCGTCTTCCAGCGCGAAGGTCACCTGCAGCGCCGCGCAGGGATCGAGGGCGCCTCCCACGCGGCCCGACAGCGCGGCCCGCGCCAGCGCGGCCGGCCGCCTGAGCGTACCGTTGCGCCCGATGAACTCCGTGCGATCGCCGGTCACACTGCGGCTCGCGTCGTCCACCTGGAAGAATGCGGTCCGCGCCGCGAATTCGGCGTTGAACGTGTTCGCGGCGCAGACGGCCCCGGTCGCCGGGTCAATCGTGGTCAGCACGTGGGGCGCGGCCTTGCCCCGGAGGTCGCCGAGCACCCATTCCACGTAGCCGGTCGCCGAGAGCCTGCGCGGCCTGCCGGAGACGTTCCGGATCTTGAGCACCGACCACTTCACCGGCGCCACCGGGTCGACGTAGACCCACAACTCGGACGCGAGGCCGTCTTCGATGTGCTCGAACACGCTGTAGCCGAATCCGTGGCGGCTCGCATACGGACCGTCGCCCCCGGCCGGCAGCGGCGTCGGCGACCAGAAACGGCCGCTCTCCTCGTCGCGGATGTAGAACGCCTCGCCGCCGGCGTCGGTCACCGGGTCGTTCGACCACGGTGTCAGGCGGAACTCGTGTGCGTTCTCCGCCCAGCTGTAAGCCGACCCGCTCTCCGACACGACGGTGCCGAACCCGGGGTTCGCAATCACGTTCACCCAGGGCGCCGGCGTCGCCGCCCCGCCCCCGGTTGTGACGATGTACTCGTGGCCGTCGGGCGTGAAGCCGCCAAGCCCGTTGAAGAACTTCAGGTCGCCGCGGGGCGCCGACACCGACGCCGGAGCGACCGCGCGCTGAACGAGGGGAGGCGTGAACCGAGCCGGGAGCGGAACGGCCAGACGGCCGCCGACCTGCGCCGCCAACGGGCCGCGGCTGTCGGTGACGATCACTCTGGCCACCGACTGGAACAGCGTCCGATCCTCGACCGAGATCTGCTCGGCGGGGCGGGCGTAGATGCCGCCCGGTCGGTCCAGGGCACTCGTCTCGACGCCAACCGCGATGAGGCCGATGATCTGGTCCTGGAGCGCCTGCCGATAGCCCGCGCGGTCCTCGTTCCAGATCACGAGGTCCACGGCCAGCCCCTTCAGCCGCCAGTAGGCGTGGGCCTGCACGAGCTGCCGCACCAGTTCGATGTTGGCCGCATCGCCGACTTGAAGCAGCACAATCGGGAAGTCGCCCGACACCGAGTAGCCCCAGAGCCCCGATTGCCCGCGCCGGTTCCTGGCGACGATGGCCGGATCGGCGCGCAGCGACGGGTTCGCGTAGATGATCGAGCCGGCCAGCTGGCAAAAGAGCTGCGCATCCGCCTCGCTGGCGTTCAACTGCCGGAGCACGACCTGCGCGTGCGTGGAGGCGAGGGCGAACACGCGGTTGGCGAGCCGGCGATCCTGGTACTTGCCCACCAGCCCCAGACAGGCTGCGCGCGACTCTGCCACGCCCGAGACCAGGTCGAGCGTGATCGATTCGTCGGGTTCAAGGACGAAACGGCCGCGGATCGCCACAACCGGGTCGAGCACGGACCCCTCGGTACCCGAGAGCGGGCCCGGCTCGTGCATCGCGACCGGGTCGGCCGGCGTCCGGCCGCGGCCGAGGAAGCGCCGCCGATCCGTTTCATACGAGAGGGCGCTGCCGGCGGATGCTCCGTGGGCCGCCAGGAGATGGAACATCCAGGGAGACGACTCTCCCCGTGAGCGCGGGCGCCTCGCACAGAGAATGGCGCGCTGGTCCCGGACGATCTCGGTCTGCACGAAGAGGTTGCTGAAGGCCGGGTGCAGGGCCTCGGCGGCCGTTGCTGCCAGCGCCACTTCCGCGTAGCTCGTCGCCTCGATCGTCCGGCGCGCGCGGCCGCTGTTGGTCAGCCGCACTCTCCGCAGTTCGACATCGTCCTCGGGCGAGACGGCGATCTCGACGTGGCTCTCGATCTCGATGCGCCAGGCTTCGGAACTCCGCACGGGCTTCCGAGAACACCGCTTCGAACCGGTCTGCCGCCTGGAGGGTGGGCTGGTACGCCGTGGACCAGAACACGCCGCTCGCGACGTCCCGAAGGTAGCAGAAGGTGCCCCAGTTGTCGGCGGTTGCGTCCTCGCGCCAGCGGGTCACGGCGAGGTCTTTCCATCGGCTGTACCCGCCGCCCGCGGCGGTGACAACGACGTGATACCGGCCGTTCGACAGCAGTTGCACTTCAGGGGCGGGGGTATCGGGCCCGCTGAACGAACGCACCGGCACCTCGGCGCCGGCCGGCGCCGTGCGGTCATCCGACGCGGCTGGCGGCGGCAGGTAGAGTGCGCTGGCGCGCGGGATGCGTTCCTGCAGCAGCAGCACGGTTGCCTGGAACGCGGGGTCCGAGGCGAAGCGCTCCTGCATCCGGCCACCGAGCAAGGCCTGCGCCAGCGACAGCAACGTCATCCCCTGGTGATGGGCCATGTACGAGCGGACGACGACGTGCGGCTGGCCCCGCGGCACCCGCGCCGGCGTGTACTCGATCGCCTCGTAGAAGCCGAGGGCCCCAGCGGATCCCTCTGCGGCGAGCCGCTGCAGGTTGGCGCACGCTTCTTCGGGCGACACCATCAGAGCGAGGGCCGACGCGTACGGCGCCACGACCAGGTCGTCGGCGAGGCCGCGCTTGAGGCCGAGTCCCGGCACGCCGAACGCGCGGTACTGATACGTCAGGCGCGCGTCGAGCAGGTTGTACCCGGATTCCGAAATGCCCCAGGGCACGCCGCGGTGCCTGCCGTACTTGATCTGGCGCTTCACCGCCGCTCGGCATGTCTGGTCGAGCAGGGTGCCCTCGTAGCCGGGCATCACGACAAGCGGCATCAGGTACTCGAACATCGAGCCGCTCCACGACAGCAGCACCGGCTCGCCGGCGGCGGTCGTGAGCAGGCGCCCGAGGGCGAACCAGCTCTCCTGGGGCAGGTGTCCCTGGGCGATCGCGACGAAGGTGCAGAGGCGCGCCTCCGAGGCGAGCAGGTCGTAGTAGCCGGCATCACGGCGGCGCTCGGAGACGTTGTAGCCGATCGACAGCAGGCGGCGCGTCCGATCGAACAGGAAGCCCCATTCCATGTCCGCCAGATCGACCGCCTGGGCTGCGAGCTGATTGATCGCGGTGATACGCGCCCGTGCGGGGGCGCCCCATTCGCCGTCGAGCGCCGCCAGATCGCGGAGCGTCGGAACGGAGGTGAAGCCGGGGAGATGCACGTGCGGCGTGGCGACGGCCGCGACCGACGTCCAGGGCGCAAGAACGGTGAGTTCGTCGCAGGCATCCTGGCACTGGGCCACGAGGGCGGAGGCCCATCCTCCGGCGTCGGCCTCGGGCGCCGACACCAGCGCCGCGGCCAACGTACGGCCTTCCACCGTGATCTGGTCGAGCAACAGGCGGCCCGCCGCAACCGTCGCCGGCGGGGACGCGCACGCCGTGTCGAGCACCGTCCGAAGCCTCGCCATGGCGGCTGCCGGCGCGCCCGAACTGGTCTCGACGACGAGCGCGAACGTGTCGCGGAGACCTTCGAACGTGCGCGGCGCCAGGATCGGGTCGTCTGGGAGCGCCAGGAGCCCGGGCCTCAGCGTGAGCAGGTGGCCGGCCAGATTGCCGCTGTCTACGGAGGAGATGTACCGGGGTTCGAGAGGCGCGAGCGACTGGGTGTCGTACCAGTTGTAGAAGTGCCCTCGGTGGCGGTCCATCGCCGACATGGCCTGAAACGCTTGCCGGGTGCGGTCGACGAGCCGGCCCGCCGAGATGAACCCGAAATCGTAGGCCGAGAGATTGGCGAGCAGCGCCAGCCCCATGTTCGTCGGCGACGTGCGATGCGCCACACCGAGGGCCGGCGACTCCTGGAAGTTGTCCGGCGGCAGCCAATGGTCGCCTGGACCGACAAATGTGCCGAAGTACGCCCAGGTCTTCCGCGCGATGCCGCGGAGGAAGCGCACCTGCTCCGGCGTGAGGCGCACCCCTCGTCGTGTGCGCGGACGGCTGAGGCTCCACGTCATGAGGGGCGCGGCCAGCCAGAGGATCAGGATGGGAGCGGCCACAGGCAGGCTCGCCGGGCGTGCCAGCGACAGGTACCCGAGCACGAGGGCCGCCAGCAGCGGCGCCACCCACATCCTCACCCAGGCGGCGGGGAGACCCTGGGACGCGAAGTGCACGCTGGCACCCGACGGAGTCCACTGCAGGAGGCGCCGGCGGGTGACGAGCGTCCGTGCCGCGGTGCGGAGGGCGGCATCGAGGCAGACGAACGCCTCGTATGGCAGGCAGGCGAGCGACAGCGCCGCCTGGGCGCCGTGAAGGCCTGCGGCACGCGCGGATCCCCCGAGATGCCGCGCGAGACTGACATCGTCGGATTTTCGCGCGAGGCCGGGGAGCGTCACCACCAAGGCCGGCAGCAGGAGGACGCCGAGACCGACGAGCGTCCATTCCCACACGGGCGACAGCCACGCCCACGCGGTGAGCAACAGGCCCAGGAGCGCTGCAGGCACGAGGCTCCGGCGAAGGTTGTCGAACAGCTTCCAGCGGGACAAGGCCGTCAGCGGGTTCCTGCGCCGCCGCCCGTCCGGCCCCGGCACGCCCGGCAGCAGCCAGCGCCACAACTGCCAGTCGCCCCGAATCCACCGGTGGCGCCGCCGCATGTCGTCTTCGTAGCGGGACGGGTGTTCCTCGTACACCTGGACGTCGGTCAGGAGCCCGGCGCGCGCGTAGCATCCTTCGATCAGGTCGTGGCTGAGGATCCGGTTCTCCGGGAAGCGGCCGCCGACAGCCAGTTCGAACGCATCCACGTCGTAGATGCCTTTGCCGACGAAGGACCCCTCGCCGAACAGGTCCTGGTAGACGTCGGACACGACGCGCGTGTAGGGATCGATGCCGGACTCGCTCGTCCACAGCCGTGCGTACGGCGACCGGTTTGCCCCTGTCAGGCTGGCGGCCACGCGGGGCTGGAGGATGCCGTATCCCTCGGTCACCCGCTGTTCGTGCTCGTCGTACCGCGCGCGGTTGAGCGGGTGCGTGATCGTGCCGACGAGCTGCCGGGCGGCGTCGCGCGGCAACTGCGTGTCCGCATCGAGGGTGATGACGTACTTCACCTGCCTGAGCGTCCCCGTATCCCCGACAATGGTCGAGAAGCGGCCGTCGGCGCGGCCGCGGAGCAGCGCGTTCAGGTCGGCCAGCTTCCCCCGCTTGCGCTCGTATCCCATCCAGACGCGTTCACCGGCATTCCACCGGCGCCTCCGGTGGAAGAGGTAGAACGACGGCCCATACTTGTCATTGAGCTCGGCGATGCGTCGCGCAGCGAGCCGCTCGAGAGCCTCATCATCCGGGAGAGCCTCCTGAGGGGCATCGGCAAGGTCCGTCAACAGGCCGAAGGCGACGTGGTCGTCGCGGTTGCCCAGGAAGCGCACTTCGAGGTCTTCCGCCATCTGGTCGACGGCCTGCGCGCTGGTGAGGAGCGTGGGGACGACGACGAGCGTGCGCGCGGAGTCCGGCACGCCTGCGGAAAGGTCCATCTTCGGCAGCGCCCGGGCCGTCGCCAGGCGGGACACGAGAGCATTCACCACCGCCACGGCCACCTGGCTTGCGCACAGCAGCAGCAGGAGTCCGACCAGGCCGAGGCGCCAGATGTCCGCGCCCTCGCCGCGCCCTCTGGAGATGAGCACGGCCGCCGGCAGCAGCGTGACGGCCGCCATGCCGCCGAGATACAGCGCGAGCGGGTGGCGAAGGCACGCGCGCCGCGCCGCCGCGAAGGGCGGGAAGCGCGCGCCGGCCGCGCGCTCCAGTTGCGGCAGTCCCTTGTCGACGAGGTAGTAGCCGACGTGCGCCGGCATTACATCGGGGCCGGCGGTGCCGACGGCCTCGCAGGCGAGGCCGATTGCGAGCCGGGCCACATCGGCTTCGGTCCGCCCGCTTCGCCTGGCCGTGGTTTCGACGACGTGCCGGTACTGGTCGCGCGTCGCGAAGTCCATCAGGCTGTAGGCGCCGGCCGGGTCCTCCCGCAGGGTGCGTTCCACTCCGCTCCGCGTCTCGACGAAGTCGCGCCAGTCAGCGGCGCCGAGGAACCTCAGGCTGCTGATGCTGTTGCTGATCGAGACCTGGTCCTCGGCCTGGTGCTGGTTTTCCGACTGCACCAGGTGCTCGATGGTCAGGCCGTCTTCCGACAGGCGCTGCTCGATCCAGGTGAGCGGCAGGGCAAGCGCGGCGCTCTTGCCCTGCAGGCGGCGGGCGAACTCGGCGACGAACGACCCGACCATGGGCGGATCGGATCGGGCCATGTCGGCGATCGAGAGGATGACGCTCTTCGGGTCGGTGGCCGCGACCGCCGTCATCTGGTCCGCCCAGTAGTCGGCGCGGTTCCGGTCCACGCGGTCCGCGCCGATGCGGGCGGCCACGCGGCGCAGGTTCTCGAGCAGGGCCAGCCGAAGCATGATCGGGATGGCCCACAACTCGCCCAGCGTGAGCGGCGTCACCGATTGGTAGGCCAAGACGAATCCGCTGAGGCCGTCCGTGTCCACGCGGCCGTCTCCGTGGGAGATGGTTTCGAGCGCGATGTCGTAGACGCGGGGCAGCCCGGCGGACGGGCCGGCGGCCAGACGGGGCAGTTCGCGGCTGTAGCCCGCCGGGAGGTGCCGGCGCGCCGTGCGAATCTGTTCCTCGATCAGGTAGAAATTGTCGAGCAGCCACTCTCCGGCCGGGGTGATGCGCCGGTCGTCGTTGACGGCCTCCGTGAGCAGCGACCGCACGCCGGCGAGCAGGGTCTCGTTCTGCGCCAGCCGTGACAGGAGCGCGTTGGAGCCGCGCGAGGCGCTGAGCCGGTGGGAGGCTGCCAGCACCTGCCCGTGCTGCGCCATCTGCTCGCGGCTGAACAACTCCGCGCGCAGCGGAGGTTCCCCGGCGGCGAACGACGCCGCAAGGTCCGGTCGGCGAGTGATCGCGTCGCGCACACCTCATTCTGGCGTGCCGGGGACGCCCGCCGCTGTTCCTTTGTGCACAGACGGGCGACGCACACATCGTCACGGCGCAGCTGGACGTGGCCGGCGGCAAGGTGGCCACGATCGTCGACCCGCCCACGCTGTGAAGCGCCCGGGCCGGCAGGGGGAGCCGGGGCGAAGACGCTGGCCCGAAGTGAGCCTCGGGCTAGTCGTGGAGCACGACGCTCAACAGGGAGGTACTGATCCTTGTGCCCGCCGGATCGTCGGCGATAAACCCCAGCCGCGCGAACTTCTTCAGGATGACGCTGATGCGCGCAGGCGCAGTGCCGACCGTCCTGGCAAGCGAGGCGGGGGAGACCAGCGGCAGGATCCGTTCCGGCTTGTCCTTGGTGCCGTACCCGGCCAGCAGCAGCAAGGCGCGAGCGATCCCTCGTTCGGTCGAATCAAACAACTGGTCCAGCAGGTCCTCTTCGAGGCGGATGTTCCTGCTGAGCATGTAGGCGATGAAGCGGTCCGACAGCGCGTGTTCCTCGCGCAGCACCCGCATCATCTCGACCTTGCCGATCACGAGCACCGCGGTGGGCGTGAGCGCCGTCGCGGTCGTCCTCCGGATCGACTGGCCGGCCAGCCCCCCCTCGCCGAAGAAGTCGCCGGGCCCGAGCATGGCGACGACGGCCTCCCGCCCTGCGACGGAGACGGCCGACAGCTTCACGCCCCCCGTCTGGATGTAGAAGAGGCTGTCGCCGGCGTCGCCCTGGGAGAAGATCAACTCCGATCGGCGAAACGCCACGACCTCTCTCGCCGCGCCGGTCGAGTCGAGAAAGGCCTGCGCGTCGAACGTACCGGCGCCTGTCGTGCTTCTGGCCCCCATGGCGCCATTCTCCCACGCGGCTGCCGTTTGCGGTGTTCTCAATTGGACACTGCCCCGGCCCGCCGGTGTTCACAACGGCACAGACGCCGCGGCCCGGCGCCACCTAGGATTGCTTCGGGCCCATGCAATCGCTGTCACGCCGCTCGGGTGCGACACCGCGCCAGAAATGCCCGGAGGGTATGCACATGTTCCGAACTGTCGTTGCGTGCTTCGTCGCGTTGTCCGTTGCCGCCATCGGGGCGCAGCACAAGGAGCAGAGCCGCCTGGAGACCTGCGGCGTCGTCATGGAGGAGATCCTCGGCGTCGAGGAGAACATCCCCCGGGACCTGCTCGACAAGGCTGAGTGCGTCATCGTCATCCCGTCGATGACGACCGTGGCGGTGGGTGTCGGCGGCAACTTCGGCCGCGGCGCGATGGCGTGCCGATCAGGCAAGCTGTTCGACGGGGCGTGGGGCGCACCGGCGATGTACACCCTTCAGGGCGGCAGCATCGGGCTCCAGATCGGCGCCGAGTCCACGGACCTCGTCCTCCTGGTGATGAACCCGCGTGGCGTGAGCGCGCTGCTCGGCAGCAAGGTGAAGCTCGGGGGAAACGCCTCGGTGTCGGCCGGGCCCAAAGGACGGTCCGTCGACGCGTCGACCGATGCGTCGATGCGATCCGAGATCCTCAGCTATTCCAGGTCGCGCGGCCTGTTCGCCGGCGTGTCGCTCTCGGGATCGTCGCTTCGCCCGGACAATGACGCCAATCTGGAGGTCTACGGGATCAAGCACACGGCGAGACGCATCGTCACGGGAACGGCGCTGTCCGTACCCGAGTCCGGCCGACACTTCATCGACGTGCTGCAGAGGAGCTCTCCAGGCAACGCGTCGGGCGATCAGGACGCGCGTTGAGGTCCCGGCCGGGGCCGCTCAGACCCGTGGCGACTCCGGCCTTACAAGGGGAGAGACTACGATGTTGTACACACTCGCCGTGATCCTGCTGATCGCGTGGTTGCTGGGCATCGTCGGCACCTACACGATCGGCCCGCTCGTCCATGCGCTGCTCGTCATCGCCCTCGTGCTGTTCGTCCTCGGACGGCTCGGCGGCCGCCGCTCGATGGCGTAGCGACCACTCGGTTCGCGGATCGATCCGAACGAACGGATGCGACCACTTCGTTGTCGTCCGCCGCAACGCGCGGCCCGACGCGGCGGGAACGCCGGCAACACGGCCGGAGGCTAGACACGCGATACCAGGAGGTTGAGATGTCTGTGGCGAAAGTGTCCGAGATCAGCGCGACGTCGACGATTGGTTTCGAGGACGCGATCCAGCAGGGGATCGCCCGAGCGAACAAGACGCTTCGCAAGGTCCGGAGCGCGTGGATCAAGGAGCAGCACGTGCGGGTCGCCAACGAGGCCATCACCGAGTATCAGGTCAACATGATGGTGACCTTCATCATCGACGACTGACGGCGGTCTGCGCCCCCGCCGCGATCGGCCCCCCGGCCGCGGCTCAGGGCGCTGGTGACGAGGTTGGTCGGCGCCGGTTCAGCATGCGATCGAGCCGGCGCCGACGCCCGCCTTCATTTCCTGCCTTTGAGCAGCAGTACGCCGCCGACGGCGGCCAGCGCCACTCCCGCCCAGATGGGCACGTTGACTCGCCGGTTCTCGCTGAGCGAGAACTCCAGGGGGCCCAATTTCGCTCCGTGGGTCTGCCTGGTGTAGCTGAACCCGCCATACACAAGGGCCAGGATCCCTGCGGCCAACACGACGATGGCAATCATCCGCATCTCAACCTCCTGAGTTCCTACCTGCCGTCGGTGGAACAGGTGAACGACCGCGATGAAGATCACGGCTCCGCGCGCTTCACGCCGGGACCAACGTACCAGGTTCCGATCCGGGCGTCTGTCCAAGAACGCACAGGCGGGCCCCGCAGGGTGCGTGTGCAAGTGTGAACAGACGCCGGTCGCCGTCCCGGTCATGCTGGGCTGGACAGGAACAGGAGAGACTCCGCAGCTGTTGTCAGGCGGGAGATGACTGGTATGGAAAGTGAGGGCTCACGCGACACCCGCCGTGCGCGGATGCGGGCGCTCCTGGCGCGGCTGCGCGCCACACGGCGCCTGGCCTCGCGGCTGACGGCCGTCCGGCGGCGCCGCGTCCTGCGCGTCGGCACCGCCCTCCTTGCGGTGGCGCTGCTCCTGTTTCCGGCCGGCTGGCTCGTCTACCACGTCTACTTCGACCGCACGGGCATGCCCGATCTCGACGCGTTCATCCGCTTCGAGCCCCCCACGACGGGTGTGGTTCGCGACGCGCACGGCAGCGTGCTGATCGAGCTGGCCCGCGAGTACCGCCGCGTCGTGGCCTACGACGAGGTGCCGCTCATCCTCCGCCAGGCCATCCTCTCCGCCGAGGACAACCGTTTCTTCTCCCACTCGGGCGTCGATTACCGGGCGCTGCCGCGGGTCGTCCAGAAGACGGCGGTGCGCTCCGTGACTGAATGGTGGAAGGGTGGCCACGGGTTCCGGCTGCTTCTGCCGCAAGGGGGTTCGACGCTGACGCAGCAACTGGTCCGCGGCTATTTCCTGCAGACCTTGACGAGCCGGACCGAGCGGGACGCGATTTTCCACACGGGTCTGGCCCCGCCCCGGGTCCTGTCGGTGGTGTTCGGGGCCTCGGCCGTCAACAAGCTCCTCCGGAAGATGGAGGAGGTGCGCCTGACGCTCTGGCTCGAACGGGAGATGCGGCGCCGGTACGGGTCGCCGGAGCGGGCCAAGCGTGAGATCTTTGCGCGCTACGCCAGCTTCATCTACCTGGGCAACGGCCGCTACGGCTATGCCGCCGCGTCCGAGTACTACTTCGGCAAGAGCCTGGCGAGCTACACCGCCGCCGACGCGGGCAACGCCGCGCTGTTGGCCGCCATCAGCAAGGCACCGCGGGACTACGCTCCGGTGCCCGGCAACGCCCGCACGACGAGCCGCCGCAACCTGATTCTCGCCCTGATGGCGCGCAACGGGTACATCCCCGAGAGTCTCGCGACGCGCTGCCAGGCCGAACCGATTCGCGTCGCTGCCCGCAGCGCGATCAAGACCAGCTCCCCTGCCGCGATCGAGCACGTCCTCAGCGAGCTGGCCCTGCATGGAGGGACCCGCTTTGGCGTCGAGGACTTGTTCCAGGGCCGGATCGTGGTCGGCGCGACCATCGACGCGCGGGTGCAGGAGATCGTGAACGAGGCCCTCGAGCACGGCCTGGCGCAGTACGAGAAGCGGCATCCCAAGGAAGAGGGCCTGATTCAAGGCTCGGTGGTCGTCCTGTGGAACGCCGACGCCGCCATCCTGGCCGAGGCTGGCGGGCGGCGAGTCTACAGGGATCGCGGGGCGCGCTACTCCGACTACAACCGCGTCACGGCCTCGCTGCGCCAACCCGGCTCCGCGATGAAACCGCTGGTGTACCTGGCCGCGTTCGAGTCGGGGCTGGACCTCGATACCACGGTGCCCGACGAGCCCATCGAGGTGCCGATGGGCAACGGCGGCGGCGTCAAGTGGATCGCCAACTACGACAACCAGTTCAAGGGCCCGATTCCCATCCGCCAGGCCCTGGCCGAATCGCGCAACACCGTGGCCGTCTGGCTCGCGCGCGAAATCGGCGTGAGGAGCGTGATCAGGACCGCCCGCCAGATGGGGATCCGCACGCCCCTCCAGCCCTACATCAGCACGGCGCTCGGCGCATCCGAAGTACGCCTGCTGGAGCTGGCGGACGCCTATCGGGCCATCGCCTCGGGCGTGGTGGCCGATCCGCACGTCATCAGTCGGGTGACGGATGTCTCCGGCGAGGGGTTGTACGAGGCGGCGCGCGACGCGCGGCCGATTGGCTCCGCGGGCCTGCGTCAGATCCAGGAAGGGCTGCGCGGCGTCGTGCGCATCCCGGGAGGCACCGCCAACGCCCTCAACCGTTCGGACTTCCCGGTCCCGGTCATGGGCAAGACGGGAACGACGAGTGATTTCCGCGATGCGCTGTTCGTGGGATCCACCTACGGGCCATCGGGGATCACCGTCGCCGTCCGGATCGGGTTCGACGACAACCATCCGCTGGGGCGAAGCGAGACGGGCGGGCGGGCCGCGCTGCCGATCTTCCGCGAGATCATGCTCCGCATCTACGCCGACCAGATCGTCGGCCCGGCGCCGCGCTTCCCTTCCTCCATTGAAAGCCGGATCGACCAGTACGTCGCGATGCAGGCCGAGTTGAAAGCGCTCCGCACCGCGATCATCGCGCCCCTCCAGGGACACCAGGACCAACCATGATGAAGACACTGTCTATCGTCGCGCTCGCGCTCATCTTCGCCGGTGCCGGCTGCTCACGCCGGGTCGATGTCGAGAAGGTACCGGTCGGCACGGACATCCAGGTCACGCGCCAGGATGGCGGGGTGGTGCAGGGCACACTCGCCGCCCGTGACAACAAGACGGTGGAAGTCAAGGTGGGATCGGCCAGCCGCTCGGTTCCCCGGGATCAGATCGCCGACGTGCAGGTCGTGGCGGACGCGCCGGTTCCGCTCCCGCCGATCGCGAAGTTCCGGGAGTTCATCCTCCCGGAGGGCACGACATTGGCTGTCCGCCTGGACTCGGCCGTCGCCTCGGACTCGAGTGGCGCTGGCGATCCCGTCGAGGCCACACTCACCGAGGCGGTCGTCGTGGACGGCACCGAAGTCCTGCCGGCCGGCAGCGCCGTGAAGGGTGAGGTCGCGTCGGTCGATCCCGGCGGAAAGGTGGAGGGCCGCGCGAGCCTGGCGCTTCGGTTCACGTCGATCGCCGTCGCGGGACGCGACGAACCGCTCCCGATCGCCACTCGCGCCTCATGGCAGGCGCCGGCGACGAAAGCCAAGGACACCGCCAAGATTGCCGTGCCGGCCGGGGCCGGCGCCATCATCGGCGGGATCATCGGCGGGGGGAAGGGCGCCGCCATCGGCGCCGCCATCGGTGGAGGCGGAGGTGCCGCTGTCGTGATGTCGACGCGCGGTCCGCAGATCCGGGTGGCGGCCGGCACGGCGCTGTCCCTTCCGCTCGATCGGGCCGTCGAGGTTCGCGTGCCGGTCAAGAAGGCGTAGCACGGCTCATCGGCGAACGACGACGTCGAGCGGGAAGCGGAGCCGTGCTCAATCGAACAGACGTCCGTCTGGCGTCGGCGCATGCTGGCGGGCAGGAATGGAAGCGAGGCATGTCGATGAAGAAGGCTGTGGGTCTGTGGATTGACCATCGGAAGGCGGTGATTGTGGCCGTGACGGACCAGGGAGACACGACGAGCCTGATCGTCTCCCGGGTTGAGAAACAGCGGGGCCGCGTCGCTGGCGTCCGCTCGACGGCTCCCTTCGCGTCGCGGCTGGTTCCCGCCGACGACCGTCAGGAAAGCAGCTTTCGTCAACATCTCGCGACCTACTACGACGCGGTGGTGGCGTCGGTCCGCGATGCCGAGGCCATTCTGATCTTCGGGCCCGGCGAGGCCAAGCTCGAGTTGGAGCAACGCCTCGCGAGAGGCAGGCTAGGCGGGCGCATTGTCGGGATCGAGACCGCGGACAAGCTGACCGATCGCCAGATCGAGGCGAAGGTCCGGCTGCGCTTCGCCCCGTAACCACCGGCACGGGCAGGGGTCGGAAGGTGCCGTCCATCCTCGGGAGGCAGGCCATGCCGGGCCACTACCGGCGCCTCGTGGTCATTCTCGTTCGGACTTCGAAGTACGACGATGAGGGGTACGTCGTGCGCCACTGGCGGGGCACCCTCCCCAGCAATACCCTGAGCTGCCTGCACAGCCTGACCGAGGACGCCGTCCGCTCGGGAGAGCTTGGCCCGGTTGAGGTCCGCGTGGAGGTGATCGACGAGATCGTGTCTCGGATCGATCCGGCGGCGCTTCGCCGGCGACACCGGCGGGACGGCACCAAGGTCGTCGTCGGACTTGTCGGTGTGCAGACCAACCAGTTTCCGCGCGCGCAGGATCTCGCCCGTCAGTTCAAGGCGCAGGGATTCGACGTGATCATCGGGGGCTTCCACGTGAGCGGCGCGATCGCCATGTCGCCCGCCATGCCGCCCGAGTGCCAGGAGATGCTCGACGCCGGCGTGACGCTGGTACTCGGCGAAGTCGAAGGACGGTGGGGCGCCATCCTTGGCGACGTGCTGGCGGACCGGCTCCAGCCCGTTTACGACTACCTTGCGACGCCGCCCGAGCTTGCCGACATGCCGCTGCCGCGGGCCTCGCGCGCCACGCAGAGGCGGTTCGTCATGACGCACGGCGGGACCATCGACGCCGGCCGCGGCTGTCCGTTCTCCTGCTCGTTCTGCACCATCATCAACGTCCAGGGCCGGCGGATGCGGTCGCGCAGGGCCGCGGCTGTCCTCGACCAGGTTCGCGAGAACTACTGGCTGAACGGTCGCGCAGGCGTCCGCCACTACTTCTTCACCGACGACAACTTCGCGCGCAACCCGCAGTGGGAGGCGATCTTCGACGGGCTGATCCGCCTGCGCGAGCAGGAAGACATTCATATCGATTTCATGATGCAGGTGGACGTGCAGGCGCCGAAGGTCCAGGGGTTCGTGGACAAGGCGGCACGCGCCGGGTGCGTGCAGGTGTTCATCGGGATGGAGTCGGTCCGCGACGACAACCTGCACGCCGGCGGCAAGCCCCAGAACAGGGCCGCCGACTACCGCGACATGATCGCCTGCTGGCACGAGGTTGGCGTCGTCTGCCACGTCGGCTACATCATCGGGCTCCCGTGCGACACGTATGAGCGCGTCATGGAGGACGTGCGCACGCTCCGCGAAACCCTCCACGTCGATCAGGCGTCGTTCTTCATGCTGGCCCCGCTGCCCGGGTCGCGCGACCACCAGGCGGCCGTGCGCGCGGGGGTGGCCCTGGACCCCGACTACAACAACTACGACTCGTGTCATGCCGCCGCGCCGCACCCCCGGATGGGCAAGCAGGAATGGGAGCGCGCGTTCCGCGACGCGTGGGCCGAGTTCTACTCGTTCGAGCACATGCGGCGGTCGCTGCTCGCCCAGAACCCGCACACCTACTGGCCGGTTCTCAAGAACCTCATCTGGTACCGGGCCGCCATGATTGAGGGCGGACACCCGATGATGACCGGCTTCTTCCGCCTGAAGGACCGGCGCTCGCGCCGCCCCGGCTTCCCGATCGAGGGGCGATGGACGTTCGCCAGGCGGCGGGCCCGGGAGGCGGCCCACCAGGTGCGCGAGTACGCGAAGCTTACCGGGAAATGCGCGAGCTGTGGCTGCTCACGCGGATCCGCCGCGACGACTATTGGTTCCTCGGCGACCTGCGCGGCCTGGGCCCGCGGTCCGTGCAGGCCGCGAAGCTGACGTGGAGCCGCGTCCATGCCGCCGTGGCCGTACGCCTCGCCGCGATGCAGGAGCGCCTGGGCGTCGGGGCACAGAGCCTCAGCGCGACGCTGACCGAACGGCTCGAGGCCATGCGCGACGTGATGGGGAGCCAGGAGGCGGGCGCACCCGGCCTGGCGGCCGCTCGTGCCGACGCCACCGGTGCCACGATCGACACCGTCAGCGGCGGCACCGGCCGGGTCGACAAATGGCGATTCGTGCAGGCCGCCTTCGCAGATCTCCGGCTTCCCGAGTTGCCGGCGACACCCTCGCCGTCGTGGTGGAGGCGTCAGGCGACGCGGCTCAACCCGTTCTCGCTGGACCGGTTCGACGACGACCCGGCAAGGGTGGAGTACTGGCGGCGAACCCGCGGCGACGCCGCCCGGCGCCAATGCTGGTGGATGAACCCCGTCATGCCGGCGTGCCACCTCGTCCGTGCCGTCCGGCAATCTCTCGTCTTTCTCGTCGCCATGCAGGGGGAGCGGGTACTGAGGCGACGGAATCCTGTTCCCGGCCCTCCGATCTGGTCCGGGTGTGCTCAACAGCACAGACGCCCGCGCCCGATCGGCCTACGCTGATTCATAGGAGTTGCGGGTCGGCTCCGCCCGCGTGCTGGACGCCGGCTGAACCCGCTCAATGGGAGAGACTGCGATGTTGTACACGCTCGCCGTGATTCTGCTGATCGCGTGGTTGCTGGGCATCGTCGGCACCTACACGATCGGCCCGCTGATCCACCTGATGCTGGTCGTTGCCATCGTGCTGTTCCTCGTGGGACTGCTCGGCGGCCGTCGATCAGTCGCCTAGCACCCCTCGTGTCGCACGTCAGGCTGACCGGGGCGGGCCCGCGCGGCGCGCCCGCCCCCCGGCATGACGCGCGTTGCGCCGCCGGCGCGCCAGGAACGTGCGGCGCACTGGCTCGTGTTCGGGATCCGCCGGCGACGCAGCCGGCCGCTCGGGGAGGTTTCCAATGACAACCGGTGTCGTCAATCGGATGATCGCGGCGTTCGGGATCGCGGCCGTGGCCCTGTGCGGCCTCGATGTTCAGGCCGCTGCACAGGCAGACCACGGTCAGAACCAGCAGGCAGCAAAGAAACCGCCACCACCGGAGGGGGAGACGCCGCAACAGGCGAAGAAGAAACAGGCGCAGGACCAGAAGAAGCAGGATCAGCAGCAGCAGCAAGCGCAGAAGCGGCAGGACCTGGACCGGCAGCAGCGCCAGCAGCTGACACGGGAGCACCAGCAGGCGCTGATGGACCGGCAGGCACAGCGCCTGGACCAGTACCGGAAGCACCTGGATCAGCAGCAGCGCGTGGCGCAGCAGCAGTCCGCGCAGCTCCAGCGGCAGCACCGCGACGCGCAGTACCGCTATCAGCAGCTCTACATCGCACACCTGCGTCAGCAGCAACTGCGCATTCAGAGCCAGGGCGGATACGACTACGGCCGCGACCTGTACGTCTTCCAGGCCGCGAACTACCGGTACTCACGTGGCGGGCGCTACTACGAGACGAACCAGATCGGCATCGACCTGCTGCGCCGCGGCGTGAACGCCGGCTACGAGCAGGGACGTCTGGCGGGGCTGGCGGATCAGCAGGACCGCTGGCCGTTCAGCTACAGGAACTCCTACGCCTATCAGGACGCGAACTTCGGCTACGGCGGCTTCTACGTGGACCGGCCCGACTACAACAACTACTTCCGCGAAGGATTCCGCCGCGGGTATGACGACGGCTACTACGACCGCTCCCAGTACGGGACATCTGCCGACGGGAGGACGTCGATCCTGGATGCGATTCTCGGGGCCATCCTCGTCGTCGAGGCGATGCGGTAGAAGCGGCGTGCTGGCCTGCGCCCCGCACGTGCCTGTCCGAAACGGCAGCCGACGTGACGCCGCCGGCCCGCGCGTGCGCGAGGACTCTGCACCGGGAGCCGTGACGGGTCGACGCGCTTCACCGGAGCGGACCTCGGCTGGCGCCACCGCTGGCTGGACCGGGCGCTTCACGACAGGCCCGGACGGATCGGCACGCGGGCCCGAGCAGGTGTGCAATGCGGGACAGCGCGGTCGTTGCACGTACGCGACACTGCTGATGGCCAAGGCACATCATTGGCGAAGGAGTGACAGCCATGAACGAACAGGCGACCAAGACTCGTGACTATCGTTTCGCAGCGGGACTCGCGGTGGGCAGCATCCTGGGTGCTGGTATGGCGATGCTGCTGGCGCCGCGGGCAGCCGCGGAGATCAGGGAGCGGGCCGTCGGGTCCGCGAAGCACTTCGGCGGCGCCGTATCAGAACGGTACCGCGACGCCAGGCTCCGCGTGACGGGCGCCGTCGACGGCCTCACCCGCAAGGGCCAGGGGGTCCGCGACGGCGTCATGGACACCGTGGTGCACGGCGCCCAGGAAGTCGAGCGCGGCGCGCAGGGCGTCCAGCGGTACGCGACCGACGCGAAGACCCAGAAGGCCGTGTAGCTGATGTGCAGACAGGAGAATTCCGATGCTCACGATTCTGATTGTCGTCCTCGTGCTGATGCTGCTGGGCGCGCTGCCCAGTTGGCCCCACAGCCGAAGCTGGGGCTACGCCCCGAGCGGTGGTCTCGGGATCGTGGTGCTGGTCCTGGTCGTCCTGCTGCTCACCGGGCGGCTGTGACGACAACAGGTACTCCGGGCGGATTGCGGGCCCCGACGGCCTGGCCGGATGTGCCAGGTCGCCGCGGGCGGCTCGCGGCGCTTCAGCTGTTCACGGCCCCGCGTTGCCGGTGAAGATCAGCGAGAACCCCTGAGGCGACGCCAGCCGACGCTCCCTCGCGTCGTGCTGCTCGTGCGATTCTTCGCAGGCCCTGCAGCGAACAGCAAAGGGGAGCGCCCGCAGCCGTTGCTCCGCGATTTCGCCTCCGCACTCGGCGCAGTCGCCGTACTCTCCCGCGTCCAGGCGCACCAACGCTTCCCGGACCCGCTGGAGCGTCTCGCCCTTCATCTGAATCAGGGCGACTTCGAGGTGCTCCTGGTAGTCCGCCTCGGCCTGCTCGGTCTCGTCGAGCCCGCCGGCCGGCCTGTCCGAGGGGAGGTGCCTGACGCGTTGTTGAAGCACACTCTCCAGTTCGCGCTGCCGATCGAGCAGCATCGCGTACAGATCCCGGTGGCGCGACCGTCGCGCGAGGGAACGGGTGGAGGTGGACCGCAGGGAGGGCGTCATGGCCGGGGGCTGTCCTCTCATGAAAGACCAGAACCTGACCGGCAGAGGATGCCCGATCAGGGGGGCGTCGTCTGTTCAATACGGAACACCTGCCTCGCACGCAGGTACGTCACACTGGCGCATGTTCCACCTGATCGCCCTGGTCAGGCGGGGGTCGGCATCCTCGCTTCCAGGCACCTGGCCCCGGTTCGCGACGGTTGACGCCGCCAGGGCGGCGGCAGCGGCCCTGCTGCGGGAGGAACGGGTTCAGCGCGTCCTCATCGTCCGCGACGACGCCCCTAAAGGCTTCGTCGAGTGGCGGGATCGGTAGCCGCCGTGCGGGCGCTCCTGGGCCACGTGGCCACGCTCGGCCAAGTCATCCTGCTCGGGCTGGCGGTCCCGGTCGCCATCCTCGCCGCAGGCATTCCGGTCGCACTGGCAGTCAGCCTGGCGATCGAGGTCGCCCGGCTGTTCTGATATCAATCCTGACGGGAGGTCAGCATGCTCACGACACTGTCGATTCTCTTCGCCGCGCTCTGGCTGCTCGGCGTGGCCACGTCCTACACTATGGGAGGCATCATCCACGTCCTGCTCGTGGCGGCGGTCACGCTGCTGCTGCTGAGGATGTTCCGCGAGCGAAGCCCGGCCTGAGGGTGTCAGTCGTGCAGCACGATGCTCAACAGCGAGTCGTTGATCTTGAGCCCGCCGTTGTACTCGATGAAGCCGAGCTTCCTGAACTTGTTCATGAAGAAATTCACCCGGGAGCGCGTCGTGCCGACCATCTCGGCGAGCATCTCCTGGGAGATCTTGGGCAGGACCCGGTTGGGGAGGTCCGGCTTTCCGTAGCGCGCGAGCAGCAGGAGCGTGCGCGCCAACCGCTTCTCGCTGGAGTTGAACAACTGGTCGATCAGGTCGGCTTCCACCCGGATGTTCCGCGCCAGGATGTAGGCCAGGAACCGATCGGACAGCGCATACTGTTCGTGCAGGAGCCTGATCATCTGCCGCTTCTCGACAACGAGCAGGGCGCTCGGGCTCGTGGCGACGGCCGTCGCCATCCGGGCCGGCTGTCCCGCCAGGGCCCCCTCACCGAAGAAGTCCCCCGGCCCCAGCATCGCCACGATCGCTTCTTTGCCGGCGTGTGAATTGACGCGGAGCTTCACGCCGCCCTTCTGGATGTAGAGGACGCTGTCGCAGGGGTCGCCTTGCGCATAGATGATCGCGCCGTTCCTGTGCCGCACGACCCGCCCGGCGACTCCGCCGGACTCCAGGAACGCTTCGAGATCAAATGGCCCGGCTGTCGGAGGCCTCACGCGCTCGCGCTGGATTCCCATGCCGCGCCTCCCCCGCCGCGATGAACGCCTGAACGGTCCACGGCTCCCGCTGATCCGGATGCGGGCCGCCTGGACTGGATGCGTACCCTCGGTATTGTAGCACCGGCGCGCAGGGCGGGTCTTGCGGTCGGTTCGTCGGCGGCCGCCTCGGCGTCGGTCCCAGCCATGATCGCCGTCATGGGGCACGCGCCTGGAACGGACTAGAATGTCGGCCATGACGGCGGACGCTGGCAGCACCCGGCGGGCAGGCGGGCACGGGCGGCCGAATCCTCCCACTCCAGGCGCGGGAACCCGTATACTGGAGAGGTCCTGCTTTCCTGAAGCTCTGCCGCACTGCTCCGCCGCCGACCTCCGGAGCGCCTAGCCTCATCAAAGCCGTTTCCTCCGGGGAGGCTCACGTGGTTACCAGGCCCGCTGATACCAACGCGTTCGAATTCGTCGTCGTCTCCGCCCTCCGCGCCGCGCAGTTGATGAAGGGGTGCACGCCGCGCGTCCCGGCCGGCTACAAGCACATCGTGACGGCGCAGCTCGAGGTGGCGGCAGGCCTGGTCGCGAAAGTCGTCGTCCCGCCGCCCGCGCCGGTGGTGCGGTAGGCCGGCTCGATCCCGACGCCGCCCGAATGCCGGCGGCTGCCCTGGCCCTTTCCTGGCGGGATTCGAACGGTCTGGGCCTTACTCGCCCGCTTCCGGGTTGCGGCCAGTCGCGCCGGGCTCTCCCGGCAGCGCCGGCGCGCATGCCGGCGAGCCGGCGGTCCGCCGCGTGAGCCGATCGAGCGCGGCGAGGCCGATGCTGGCCACGAGCAGGCTGCGGAACCTGCGGAAGAAAGACACCGAGAACCCGACGGCGGCCGACAGGCCCAGCGCGCCAAACACGACCGCGTACGCGCCTTCCGATGCACCCATCTGCAGCGGGACGAAGAAGAAGACGACGGTGATGAATTTCGTGGCCGACTCGATGATGAGCGCTGACGTCATGGGCGTCGCGAAGTCGAGCGCACGCAGGATCCAGGTCAACTCGAGCACGAGCGCCGCCTGACCGCCGAGCTCGGCGAGCAGGATGGCCGCGGCGCGGCCGGGCCGGTCGTGCAGGATGCCGAGCAGCAGATCTTCCATCCTGTTGACCGCCGCGACGTCCGGCTTCAGCCGCCCCCACAGGAACCCCGCGCGGCCCAGCCACCCCAGGACGGCGCCGATGAGATACGTGCGCGTGGCCACCGCCGCGGCCGCGATCACGAGGAACCCGACGTTCATCCAGACGAGGCCGACAGCCAGGCGGGCGGCCGGTGCCGGCATCTCGGCGTAACGCAGCAGGTAGAGCAACCCCGCCGTCCCCATGGCGGCGCCGAGCACGAGGTTCATGACCGCGGCCGTGAGCGTGGCGGCAAATCCCTCGGTCAGGGTGAGGCCGCGGCGTTTGAGCAGCCAGGCCTTGGTCGGCTCGCCGAGAAACGGGCCGGTGAACGTCAGCGCGCGCACGGCGTCGCCCGACAGCCGGATCCAGAGCGCGTCGAGAAAGGGCACGTCACGCGAGCGCAGGACCGCGAGCTTGAACGCCAGCGCCCGCGCGGCCTGATAGACCAGATAGCAGCCCAGGATCGGCAGCGAGTGCCAGCCGAGCTGAACCGTGGTACGGACGATCTCTCCCGGGCCGAGCTGCCAGATCAGCACGCCGAGGACGAGCGTGCCGAGCAGGAGAAAGAAGGTGCGGATCATGACTGGTCGTCCGGCGCGACAGTCGGCACGCCAGTGTGCGCCGCCGGGTCAGGCCGCGTCAATGGCGGGAGCGCGGCCGCCCGGTCCGTTTCCGCGGCTGACCGGGTTAGACTGTCTCTCTAACACCTCTCCGTCAACCTGACGCGGCTCGCGCCGAACCGCGTCCGTTTCCGGGACTGACCGGCCATGCAAAGCCTCCGACTGCTCGTGTGCCTCCTGCTGCTCTCGAGCCTCGCGCTGGTGCAGGCGCAGGCGCCGCCCCCGCTCACGCCCCAGATGAGCCCGATCGTCACCTGGGACGCCGAACGCGACATCAGCCGCCCGCCCACCAAGCGCCCGTTGACGGCAGCCGAGCTGAAGGCGGCTCGCGCCCGTGCGGATCGGTTCTTCGATCTGGTGAAGGCGACGCCCACCTTCAGCCAGCCCGCGAAGCACGTGACGCTGGTCACGGCCTGGCCGGTCGTGCTGGACGACGGTGCCTTGAACGAGAGCTTCTACGCCTATCGCTCCGCGCCCGCGGATGTCAGGAGGCGGCCCGACGGATCGCTGTGGCCCAAGATGGGCGGCGCCCACACGGCGGTGTCCTTCCAGACCAACCGCCTGCCGAAGGCCCACCACCTGGAGGATCGGGGGGTCGCGCGCTTCTCGCGCACGATCGAGGGCGACGGCCCCGCGTATGACGTGTTCTCGCAGCCGCGCACCTTCGGGGAGGTGGGGGGCGGCACCCTCTACAACGGCCTCCTGGCGATCACCCGGGACGGCCGGTCGATCCTGGAGCCCGCGCCGCTCGGGCCGATCCTCGCCGGCGAGATTGCCCGCTCCCGGAAGAGCATTGCAGACCTGGACCGGGGAACGAAGAACTCGCTCGAACAGCTGGAGGCGTCGATGACGCCTCAGGCGAAAGCCGAGCGGCGGGCGAAGCGCGCCGAGCGGTGGAAGACCCAGTTCCGCAATCCCGCCACCCTGGCGAGCGAACTCGATGCGGCGGACAAGTCCGACGAGGCAGATTACCAGCGGCAGAAGGAGCGGCTCACGCCTCCTGCGGTGCGCGATCCGAAGAGCGTGTACTGGGGGTACCGCCTCGAGCTCGAAGCCCTCGAGACGCGGTTGGCGTCCCTCGATGACGCGGGACGGCGGGGCGGCGCCTGCGGCCGGATGGACCCGGCGTTCAGCCCTCAGAACGGCGCGCGCTTCGAGCCGGCCGCCGCCGGGATCACCGGCTGCGTGCCGATCGTGCGGATTCGCTCGGACCTGGTGGACCTGAAGCGGCCGAACGAGGTGCAGCTGTTGGCGGTGTTCCTCCCGGATGAACCGTGCGGAGAGCAGTGGGCCGGGAAGGCCGGGCCGCAGAGCGACCGGTGCGACGTCGCGGTGCCCTTGATGCGCGAGCTCGACTGGACGGCGATGCGGGCGGTGATGGGATGGTAGCGGCCCTGCTGCGGCCCTGCCGTGGGAGCCGCCTTCAGGTTTCGTCCGACGCGTGCTCAGAACTCGAATAGAACTCCTGCCGCTGGTACCAGCGGCAGGAGTTTTTCGATCGAGCGCCCGCCAGCCAGCCCCGCATTGACGCGGCTGGTCACGTTGATGACCTCGGCGAACAGCGTGAGCCGGCGGGTCGAGAAGTTGAACACCTGATCGAACCGGAGGTCCAGGCGCGAGTACGCAGGCAGGCGCCCCACGTTGCGCGCGGGCCCGAGGGTGAAGGTGGGCAGCCCGTCGGCGTCCTCGAGACCGGTTGGTGAGTAGTAGCCGCGGACCGGGATGTTCGAGCCGGCGCGGTACTTCGCCACCGCGGTTGCGCGCGACCAGAGCCGCAGGCTCGCGTAGACGTTCAGCGTGTGGCGCTGGTCGTAGTCGCCGTCGAACGACTCCCCCGTTGCGGCGTCCGCGTAGCGGCTGCGCTGGTACACGTACGCCACCCACCCCGAGAGCCCATTGGGATCGCGCCGCTGCACGACGGCCTCGATCCCTCGCGCGTAGCCATCGAGCCGGTTGGCGTAGCGCGCCGCAGGATCGTAGGGAACGAGCGACCCGGCGCTTCGCGGCTCGAGCCCGGACGCGAAGGTGACGTCCTGCTCCTCGCGGTCGAAGAGCGACACCTGCCAGCGCGTGCGCGCGCCGATGATCTGCTCGAGGCCGAGGTCCACGTGCAGCGCCTGCTGCCGGCTCATGCCGTCGCCGCCGCCATGCAGACCGGCCACCTGGTCCGACGAGGGCTCCTGCTGATACAGCCCGGTGCCCGCGCGCAGCCGGACGCCGCGCGGAAGCTGCTGTTCGAATTGCACCCAGGGCGAGGCCGCCGCGCCATGGATGAGCGTGGTGCCGTCGACGCGGGCGCCCCCGGCCAGCAGCGACGCTGTCGCGGCCTGCCATCGCAGGTGGACGTACGCGCCGCCCCGCGTGGCCTCCGTGTCCCATGTCTCGAGGGTCGTCCTCCGGGGCGGCACCCGGCGATCGTAGGCGAACACCGACTGGCGATCCGTCACGCGCTGGGCCTGCCCGCCGGCGTCGACGGTGAGGCGCGCGCCGAACGCCCGCGTGAAGTCCACCCGATATCCCGCATCGACGAACCTGCCGGAGCCGGCCTCCAGGCCGGCGGGCTGTGTGTTCTGAAAGTCGTTGATCTGCCCATACACACGCTGCGCCAGGCTCCATGTCCGGCCCGTCGATCGCAGGCCGAGGATGCCGAGGCCGCCGTTGCTCTTCGCGTCGGCCAGCGCGTTGGGGGAACTCCCGGTGTCCGCTTCCTCGTAGTGCGAGCGCCCGGCGAGCAGCGTCAGCGACACCTGGTGCCGCGCCGACGCATCGAAGGTGACCCGGCCGAAGGCGTCGGTGAAGCCCAGGAAGCTGTCTTCGTCGGGATAGAGCTGCCGGATGATCCAGTCGAGGTAGCTCTGGCGGATCGACGCCAGCCACGAACCGCGGCCTCCCGCGAGCGGTCCCTCGGCGACGGCGCCCGCGGCGACCATGCTGACCATCGCCCGCAGGTGGAACCCGTCGCGCGATCCTTCGCGCGTGAGGAACTCGAGCTGCGGGCCCAGGCGGTCGCCCGTGCGCTGGGGGTACGAGCCGAGCGAAAGCGTGGCGCGCGACAGGAGGTCGGTGCTGATGCGTGCGATCGACCCGGAGTCGTCGCGGCCCTCGACCGAGTGGAGGAGCACCGCCGACGCGGGGATGCCGTCCAGCAGGACGCCGGTGTTGCGCGGGCCCGCGCCGCGGGCGGAGAACTCGGCCGAGAAGTCGTCGGTCGCTGTCACGCCGGGCATCGCCTGGATGGCCCGCAGCGGGTCGTCGGCCACCAGGCCGCGAAGGTCCTGGAGTTCCGTCGCGCCGATGGTCTGTTCCGCCACGCTGCCGGGCTCGCGCTGTTCGAACACCGGCGCGACCACATCCACCTTCTCTTCGTACGTGCCGGTGCCTGCCGTGAGCACGAACGTGAACTCGAGCACCGCGCCCGGCGTCACCGACACCGGCTTGCGCAGGAGCGCGTAGCCCACGACCGACACCGTCGCCGTGTAGTCGCCTGGCGTCACCCCGCGCAGCTCGAACCGCCCATCGGCGCCCGTCGTCGCGCGGTAGTCCGTGTCCGCCAGCCGCACGAGCACGCGGGCCAGCGGCTGCTCGGTCCGCTCGTCGACGACGCTCCCGCGGATCGTGGCGGCCGCCTGGTCCGGCCGGGGCGGCGGCTCGGCCTGTGCGGTGGCGGGCCGCGGGGCGGCCAGGGCCAGGGCCCCAATCAACAACCCCGCGGCGGCACGTCGGCGGACGGCGGACATGGGCATCATCGTAGCTCGGGTTCAACCGACGGGCCACGCGCCGGCAGGTATTCGCCCATCCCCACATGGCGCCGGTGCGCGCGCCACGCCTCCCGCCGCGCCATGCGACCGACGGCCGGGGTTCGAGACGTCACTGTGCCGATTGCGTCACGTGATGCCGCGCGGGTGGATTCAATCCGCTGAGGCCGCTGATGAGGACATCACCCGCGCGCAAGGCGCCGGTCGTGTTGGGAGAGATGCGAATCTCGACAAGCCCGCCACCAGTCCCGCTCGCGCCGGCGTCGACGGTGATCCAGGCCGCGTTGGTCGACGCCCGCCAGGAGCAGGACCCGGGCTCTGTGGAGACAGAGACGCCGGCCCGGCCGCCCCCGGCGCCCCAGTTCGAGGAGGACGGAGAGACGGTGTACAGACACGTCGCGCCGGCCTGCGTCACGGTCTGCACGAGCCGGGCGTTGCCCGAGTCGCCGTGCACGACGATGTTCGCCGTGCGGCTGGAGAGGGACGGGTTCGGCTCGATCGAGTACCAGATCGTGGCGGGTCCCGCGCCCCGCTGGCCCGAGTTGATCGCGATCCACGCCACCGAGCCCTGTTCGGCCTCGATCCGCCAGCTGCACCCGGCGGAGGTGTTGACCGACACGCTGTCAGGTCCGCCGAGTGCGCCGGCCGACTGTGCCGCAGCGCTGATCGCATAGGTGCAGGCCGCTGCCGCCTGCCCGTCCTGAGTCACACCGAACGTCTGGCCGGCGATGGTGGCGCTGCCCGTCCGCGGACCGGCCGAGGCGTTCGCCGCGAGCACGACCACAACGGTGCCGTTGCCATCGCCCCACGGGCTCGGGCGGGAGTCCTCGGGGCCAACCGTGATCCAGCTGCCGTTCCCCTCGAACGCCCACCTGCAACCGTAGGGCGCGAACACCTGGACCTCAGCCGCCGACGGTGTGGCGGCGAACGACCGGGTGGTCGGGCGCAGTTCGTACATGTACATCCGGCGGCGGCCACGGGGCCGTCCTGCGTGAGGGTGAGCACGCCGGAAGGCTGGCCGGCGAACAGGGTGAGGCGGGCCTGCCGCGCGACAGCCGCGTTCGACGCCACTCGATAGTTGAGCAGCCCGCTCCCGACTCCGGTGGCGCCGGCCTCGGGTGTCACCCACGTCGCGTCGCTGGCCACCGTCCACTGGCAGCTGCCGCTCACCGTCACTCTGGCCGAGAACGAGCCGCCGCTGACGCCAACGGGCTGGGCGCTGCCGCCGAACGTGGCTGACGAGACCGTTGACCTGATCTCTCCGGCCGTACAGGGAGGTCGGGTAGGTGAGGCGGGCGAAGACCTATTCCCGTCCCCGCACGTGCTGCTGATGCCGGCTGCCAGCACGAAAGCCCACAGTCGCGCACCAGTTCGGCAGGGCACGCTGACCTCCAGGACTGGGTCGGGGGCGTTCGGTACACGCGCATTCTCGGTGTCGGTCGGACGGTTGTCAACCGCCCGTCGGGCACCGGGCGGCGGCGATCCAGCTTCCCCGACCCACGCCCGGATCCGGGCCTCGATGGCCGCCACGGCCTTCGGCCCCCGCTCCGGGTCGCGAAGATCCCTGAGGTCCTCTTCCCGGATCACGTCCCTGCCCGCAAGGGCGTTGACCGCATGCTGCGCCCCGTTCCGGTAACGGTCGTCCTGGCGGCCCCAGAGCGGACGGAATGCCGGGTCGAGCAGGAGTCCGGCGAGGAACGTGCGCGCCGTGTCATCCGTCACGGGCTTCCTGCTCAGGGCATCCAGAATCGTCTGGCGGACGTTCGGGTAGGCGGATTCTTCCTCTTCAGCGAAGAAGATCTCCCGGAGGAAAGCGCGCTGGCCCGCGAGGTTTACGCGAACGAGTTCGGCGGCAGCTTCGGCGCGAACGAAGATCTCGTCGTCTCGGGCGGCCGTCCGCAGGAAGCCCTCACGGGTGTCCGATCCGCCCGCGCCAGACGTCTTCTCTGGCGGGAGCAGCCGGGAGATCCCCTGAATGAGCGCGGCCCGGCCGGACCACCAGAGCGCGTCGGCCTCCCGCCGGAGGACCTCCTTGAGGCGCGCCGCGTCTTCCCGGCGAAAGACCGTCGCCGCCGACAGACCAATCCGCTCGGCCATCCGGTTGAAGTACTCCCTCTCCGGCGGTGAGGCGTCGTACTTCCACCAAGGCTCCTCGCGGGGGCCCCGGTCTCCGGTCCGGAGCGTCGGAGGAATGCCGTTCCACTCGACGTCGGCCCAGAGCCCTATCCGGTCCAGGAGATCAAGGAGACGGCCGGGCCCGACGCGAGGGGCCAGGGGATACTCGAACAGGCTGCCTTCCGGCGCGGCGATGGCCGGACCGCCGGCGTACGGGGTTTCGGCCAGGAGGAGGACCTTCGCTTCGGTCTCGGGGGGAAGCGCGGCCAGCTGCGCCGCGAACGTACGGCGCACGGCGGCCACCTTGTCGCGGCGCGCCTGCGCCGCCTCAGCCGGTCCTGCCGACGTCGGCGAAGCCTGGAGGCCGTGCCGGGCCGCCTCCATCTCCCGCGAGAACCGCTCCTGCCAATACCAGAGGGAGTTACTTGCGTCGCCATGAGCCTTCCACCATGCGGGGAACGTCTTCGCATCGAGGACCCGGCCCGTCATGACCCGCAAGGCGCGGGCGGCGTAGTCTGTCACCTTCATCTGCGACCAGTAGTGACCGACGTCCACGGCCGCTGGCGTTGCGCGAGGCTCCCGGACGAAGGGGAGGCTGCTGAACATCATGGCCTCCTCGAGCACTGGCGGGGCCGCCGCTTCGTCCGCGAGGAGTCTTCCGATCCTCGCTACGTCCTCCGGATCGAACAGCGTGACGAGGGCCTCGATCGCCAGTGCGCGAACGGCCGGGTCCCTGTCGCTCATCGCCTCCCTCAAGGCAGGGGCATCCGCCGCAGTCCAGGGCGTCCTGGCCACCGCGCGAACGCTGGAGTCGCGCGCAAACAGAATCCGCGCACGGCCGGACGGAGGGATACCGCCGAAGGCCCTCAGGAGACGGGAAGACTGGCAGCGAGGGATCGAGGAGGATTCCCAGCCGTTTCACCGCCTCGGGGTCGCCCGGCGCGGCCCGGCCGGAGAGTTCCCGCGTCCCTCGCGCGGCCTCCGCGAGGCGATCCCGGACCGATGAGACCTGTGAGGGAGCCGGGCCGGCAACCGCCAACTCCCCCGCGAGGAACGACCCCGAAAGGAGCAGGAACAACGCCTCCCACCGGTTCGCGACGAGGCGGATGGCGGACATGGAGACCCTCCGATCTCGATACGGGAGTCGGCGAATGCACCGGCGACAACCCGCCGGGACGTCTTGCCTGGAGTGTAATCCTCGCGGCCGGGCCACGGGCAACATGTAGGTCGAATCCCGAACGAACCGGGGACATACTGATCTGCCGGCCCGGGTGGTCTGAACGCCTCTTCTCGGACGGCCCGGAGCCGGATGCCCCGAACTCGAGCCCAGCATCGTACGGGCCAGACACGACCGCGATGGCTAGATCCCGGAGACGGCGAGCCGCCGCCTGATCCGGAAATGCCATACCCAGAGCACGGCAGCGGTGGCCCACCAGGCCGCGGCGATGATGGGCTCGTCGCGGAACAGGACGAAGGTGATGCGCCCGCCGCTGCCTGCGAATGTGAATGGCAAGCCAGTGAAGAGCACGGCCAACACGAGCGTGGAGGTGCGCGTTTTCATCAGCTCCCGCGTCTTCGCGAGCGCCTGCAGCTCGGCCGTGGGGGGCGAAGCCGGGGTGGGCGGAAGGCTGAGGCTTCCCGCCGCCGCGGCGTCGGCTTCCGCCTTCAGCGTTGGATCGCTCGCCAAGTACTCCTCGACCAGGGCGCGGGTGTCGGCGCTGGCATCCCCCGCCAGGTAGATGGTCAGCAGATCTCGAACGACGTCGCGTGTGACCGTCATCACGGCTCCCTTCAGATCGTCCCGGACCCGGCGGCGGCGCCGGGCGCCCGATTCAGTTTCGTGCGCGCGCGGTGGACCTTGACCCGGGCGGCGATCGGTGTCAGGCCGAGCAGCGTGCCGATCTCCTCGTACGACAGGCCCTCTTCGGCCCGCAGCAGGACCGCAGCTCGATCGACCTCCGGGAGGGCCTGCAGTGCGGTCAGCACCGCCTCCAGCTCGCCGCGCGACGAGGCCGCCTGCTCGGGATCTGGCCGAGGATCGACGTGTTCGTCCACGAGCGCCGTCCGGCGCGCGGCCCGGCGACGCTCGTCCAGGAACAGGTTGCGGGCGATGGCGAGGAGGTAGGCCTTGACGGTGGTGAGGTCCAGCCGATCCCGCGCGTGCCAGACGCGGATGAACGTCTCCGATACGATGTCCTCGGCCAGGTCGTGATCGCCCGAGAGGAACAGCGCAAAGCGATAGACGTCGCGCGAGTGCGCCTGGAACAGCGCCGAGAATACCGTCACACCCCACCCCGGATGCCGGCTGGCCGCACAGGGCCAGCAGGTTCACATAGTCTACGCGCCGACGGCTGGGGTGTTACACGGCCGGACTGTCCGACCGGCCAGACTCGCCGCAGGTCACACCGGGTCAATACTCGTCATCTCCTCCAGGCGCCGGTCGAGCGAGGTGGACGAAGTTGTCCTGGTCGAAGATAGGATCACACGATGAACGCTGCACATCTGGCCGCAGTGGATAGGTCGGAGGCGTTGTTCCGGAAGGGCTTCGCGCGCTCGCAGGCCGTGCTGATGGCGTTCGCGCCGGGCCTGGGGATGGACCAGCGGCAGGCGGCGCGCGGCGGCCCGGGGACCGGACGGCGATCGCCCGGCCCCCGGTGCGCGTCGGCTGCCTTACTTCTTCAGACAGAAGCCGACCGAGTCCGTGCCCTTCCAGCCGGAGCCGTCCGACGAGACGATGGTCCGGTCGTAGGTCCAGAGTTTCACGATGTAGCCGCAGGGCTTCATCGGGGAGGTGTCGAGGGTCCAGGTGCCCGCTTCGCCCGTGGTCGGCACCACCGGGTAGGCGCGTCCCGACGGTGACGGCGCCGCCCCGCCGGCCGGCGCCACCGGCTCCACCCAGAGGCTGAGGCCGCCGAAGTGCTCGTCGCTCACCGAGTAGGTGCCGTGGATCACGTCGCCCACGAGGAAGGTGCCGCACACCGCGGCCGGCTGCACGGGCCCGCCGCCGCGCTGGAAGCCCGTGATCGAAATCGCGCAGTCGGGCGGCACCTCGTCGAGGCGGACCTTGACTGTGGTCCGCGTCGTCCCATCCGCGCACACGAGCGCGAGGGCGTTGTACGTGATGCCGGTCGCCGGGTCTTTCGCGTCGAGCCGGATCTCGTACAGGCCCGTCATGGGCGTGGCGGTGATCCACTTCGCCAGCTCGCGGTTCTGGACGAGCCGCCAGCCGGCGCCGCTGACGTTCATGTCCTCCCGGTAGATGTAGTAGCCGTCGGGCTGGATCTCCTGCAGGATCGAGTACCTGGGTCGGCAGCGCGGCGCCGATCCGCTCAATCACCGAGATGCCGAACGAGTTGTCGACCGTCTGCCACGTGCCTCCTGGCCACTGGCGCACCTGCACGCGGTAGCGCAGCTTCTGAGCGTCGGGGGTGGAGAGATCCGGGGCGTTCGGGATGAGCCCGGTGATCGTGAGCACGCCACCGAAGGGCTGGTCGTACGCGCCGGAGGTCCGTCCCGTGACCTGGTTGATGCTGCACACCGGCACCGAGCTGATCGACTCGAAGATCGGTTGGTAGTCCGTCACCGCGCCCGGGCCCAGCTGGATCGTCGCCTCCTCGCGGTTGCCCCACGTCGGCACCCAGTTCGGGTTGGCCGGCGGCGGAGGCGTCTGCCAGCTCAGGATCGCCCGCACCTTGGCCGTCACCGGCCCATTCTGGCAGGCCTTCCGGTGCGTCGAGACGTCGACCGCCTCGAAGACGGCGTAGCGCAGGCCGCCGCCCGGCAGGCCCGCCACGTCGTGGACCTTCACCGACGAGGTGCCCGCGTACTGCCAGCCGGCGCCCCAGTCGATCCAGAACGCGACGTACTCGCGGCTCCCGGCGGAGCAGAGCTTGCCGGAGTACCCGGCCGGCTTCTTCACGTGAATCACGCCCGCGAGCGCGTCGTTTCCGGGGTCGTAGCCGATGCACGTCAACTGCTCGAACGACGTGTCTCCGTCGGTCTTGATCAGCACCTCGATGACTTTGGCAAGGTCGATCTTGAGCTGCTTCAGCTGCGCGGGCAGCGCGCCGGGCAGCATCGCCTCGGCGGCGCCGCCGGCCAGGTACGGCTGGATCGTATCGAAGAGGAACCGGTGCTCCGGCACGCGGGCCTCTCTCGCGGCGGCCACCTTCTGCTCCAGCGTCAGCTCGGCCGCCGCCGCCACCGGCAGCTCGTGGTCGAAGTTGACGATGGGGACGAGCTCCGGCGGCAGCTTGATCTTGGCTGCTTCAACGAGTTCCTTCAGGAGGAAGCGCCTCTTCGGCTCAACCTGGATGTCCGCGTCGAGGACTCTGCCCCACACGGGCGTGAAGTCCGGCGTGTTGGGCGTCGGCGCCGCGTTCCAGCTCAGGATGGCGCGCACCTTGATCAGGTTCTCGACGAAGCAGAACTTGCGCGGCGGGTTGACGGGCCGGGTGACCGCGTAGTCAAGGGGCCTCGCGCCCGGCGTGTCGTAGGCGGCGAACTGCGCCATGCCCTGGTCCTCCCACGAGGCGCCCCCGTCAAAGGACAGGTAGAACCGCACGTACTCGCGCGAGCCGCCCGAGCAGAGAGGGCCCGAGTAGCCCGCGTTACGCGCGATGCGGACGACCGCTTCGATCTGGCCAAGCTGCGGCTGGAAGCCGACGCACGCCAGGTCTTCGTAGCTGGTGTTCTGCGCGATGGCCTTGACGACGGGGAACGGGCTCTCCTTGAAGGTGCCGAAGTAGTTGGGGTTGGCGAGTGCCAGCGCCTTGAAGTGCAGGCGTTCGATCTCGACGGCCGTGTTGGTCGGCGGCATCTGCTGCTCCTTGTCGCGCCCGGCGGTCCGGGCGGGCCCCGCGGCGGCGACACGGCGGCGGGCCGGTCTCCTGACGGAGGCGCCAATGGCGGCGCGCCGGCGCCGGGCGGAAGTGCCACGGGCGTCGGCACGGCGCAGGTGTGGGCGTTTGGATCGATCAGGGAGCAATGGGTGTGCCAGTGCGCGCGGCCATGAAACGCCAATGAAGCGCGACGCTCGACGCGGCAACGTGCCCGTCGCTCGGACTGATCTGTAACCGTGCGTGCAGGATGGTGGGGTGCGCCTGAAGTCGAGGGAGGTGGACGAAGTTGTCCGGGTCCGAGATACGATTACACGATGAACGCTGAACATCTGGCAGCAGTGGATCGGGCGGAGGCGTTGTTCCGGGAAGGCTTCGCGTGCTCGCAGGCCGTGCTGATGGCGTTCGCGCCGGGCCTGGGGATGGACCACCGGCAGGCGGCGCTGGTGGCGTCGGCCTTCGGCGGGGGCATGGCGCGGCACGGCTGGACGTGCGGCGCGCTCACGGGGGCCCTGATGGCGATGGGCCTGCACGCCGGGCACACGGCCGCGGAGGATGCCGCCACGAAGGACGCGCTCTACGCCCGGGCGCAGGGGCTGGTGGTGCGCTTCGAGGAGCGGCACGGCGCGACGGCGTGCCGCCAGTTGGTGGGCGCGAACATGATGGACCCGCTCGAGCGGCAGGCCGCTTCGGACCGCGGGGTGTTCACGACGCTGTGCCCGCAGCTGGTGCGCACCGCCGCTGCTCTCGTGGCTGAGGAACTCGCGGTGCCGAGGGGCGGCTGCGCCCATGGCAGCCAGCCTGCGTGAGCTCGGAGAGACGGTTTCGTAACCTGTTCCGGCCGCTTGCCGAGGCCGCCGAGCGCGAGTTACGAAACCGGTCCTGTCGACTACTGGGCGCGCTCGACCATTGAGATGACCTGCATGACGAACCGCTGCTGCAGCTCGCTGTAGTCGCGCCCGTTGTTGATATAGGTCCCGTAGCTCTTGCCGGGGTGGGTCTTCTGGAAGGCCGCGACGCCCTTGGCCGCATCGAGCCCCTTGATGGCGCTGGCCATGTCCTTGAAGTACGTCACCGAGAGCGCGTCGTAGGACGTGGCGGCGCCCGACGGGAACACGCGTCCCCACAGCGACCACGATTTCAGCTCGCCGTCGGCGACGCGCGCCTTCATCAAGGGCTCTCCCATCGACCTCGCCATCTCGGCGTACTCGTCTCCCATGCCCGGCTTGATCTTGACGCGCCCGACCACGCGGACATCGCCCTCCTTCATGACACCGGGAGCCACCGTGCCCGCCACGTAACGCAGGACCTCCGTCCCGACAACGGTCCGCATCGTCGCGAGTTTCTTGCTGAGATCGGCCTGCGACATCCCCGTGGCCTTCATGATGGCGGCGTCAACGTTCGTGCCCGGCTCAGGCGGCGTGCCCGCGTACACCGCGGCGCCGACGAAGTCGAAGTCCGAGCCGTGTTCCATGCCCTGGAACATCGTCTGCGCCGAATTCCACGAGACGAGGTTGGCGTTGGCGGCCATCAACTCCTGGTAGACCTTCTTGGCGGTCGTGGTCAGATAGGAGCGGTAGGCCGCCTCCTGGCCAGGAACGACCTTGATGTACGACACGACCACGTAGCGGTCGGGCTGAGCCTGCTGGGCCTGTGCATTGGCGCCAAGCAGAGACGTGAACGCGACGACGAACGCGAGCGCGAGACGGGCCACGGACTTCAGCATGCAGGTTCCTCCTCGGGACGCCATCTTGGCGCCAGCCTTAGTGTAATCCATATCGTTTTGGTCGGATATAAAAAAGCAGCCTTACATCGCCTCGACGACGAGCACCCGCCTGCCGAACCGGAGCGCCTCCTCCTTGGAAGGCTTCCAGATGTCGAACCGGTGATCGAACCGCGTGTGCAGGCGATCCCAGCAGGTGTAGACGCGCGAACCGATCCGGAATCGCGTGCCGAACGGGAACCTGCGGGGGCAGGCCACGACGCCGTCGTGGACCTCCCGGCCGCTGGCGGTGATGAACGGGTCGCCCCAGGTCTCGTCCGGCGAGGAAGAATAGGCCGTCACTTCAGCCCTGAAGCGCCTTGCCGTATCGACCGCAGACAGCACCGTATCTCGCCCGCGTGGCGCGCTCGTGAGCACGATGGTGCTGGCGAGCACGCTGCACGCGAGCATGGCGACGAATTGGGCCGGTTGATACAGTCGCATTCGACGCGTTCGACCTCCATGCAAACATCGCCTGTCGCAGGCGGGCCCGCGCAGCCCGTCTGTCCTCAGGGAACAGGCATCCGCCCATCGACGGTCGTTCAGACCAGCTTGTCAGGGGGATGTCTTGCGGGATGGACGCAGGCGCTACCCGGCGTCACAGCGCTCGACAGGACGATGAGGTGTTAATCGATGACTCGAGTATACCATTGGCTGACCCGCCTCTGTCGATGGACTGTAAGCTGTTGCAAATAATGACTTTGTTTCATGACGTCTCGCTCGAGGATCGGGTGAGCGAGAGTTAGACCGGCCGAGCAGTGGAGCTGGCGAGAGCGGAGCTTGGCGGGGAGGGCGAATCGAGCGTTGTGGACTGTGGGGCGGAGGAGGACGCGCAGGAGCCGCGCCGGTCACCGAAGGTCCGCTGCAGCGGAATCGCCGTACACGACGAGGGCCACCGCGATGGTGGCCCTCGAGGTCAAACGCTTGTCAGGAAACGACTACGCGCGCTTCCGCCACGCCAGACCGGCAAGGCCGAGTCCGAGCAGCACCAGCGAGGAACCCGGATCCGGAACGGTCGTAATGTCCTTCTTGGCAATCCCGAACTCGCCGAAGGCGAAGTCAACGTCCGCGGAGATGGTGATAGAAGTGATGCCCGCCGCATCGTAGATGCCCCAGCCATACGCGCCGCTGGAGCCGTCCACCTGCGCCGAGGAACTCACACCACCCGACGTCACAGTGATCGTGAAGAGCGAGAAGGGGTTCGGCTCGGCATAGAACCGGAACGCCGCGGTGTCAGCAGGCATCGTCAGCGTCATCGACGTCGCGCCCAGGGTGTAGTAGACGTCGCCCGTGTAGCCGTGGCTCCACGTCGCCCAACCAAAACCGATCTGCCGGTGATCGGCATCACCCGTGAACCCCACCGTGCCACCGAGCGGCGACGCCACGCCCGACACGACGTCGAACAAGGGCCGGGCGTCCAGCGGGAACGCCGTCATGGTGTACCCGCCGATGACGGCCGGCGGGGCGGCGGTGCCAAGATCCACAATGATCGGTGCGGCCTGCGCCATGGTGGCGGTGAGCAGCACACACGCGAAGGCAAACAGCAACTTCTTCATCAACCTTCTCCTCTTGTTTGGGGTCGCCAGTGCCTCTCGGCCAAGCGACGATATCCATGTCCTGCCACCCTCTTCTGCAGGAATCGGACCAAGACCAGATCAAGCCGCCATCTTCATGGGCGCCCGGACGACTCTGCGACCAAGTCATCTATTATCAATGTTTTGCAGTCGTCGTCCCCCATGCGTGCCAGGAAGGGGCCTCGGCGCGGGTGGGGCCCGCGAGCGCCCGTCTGTAAGAAAGTCCGACGTTCTGATGGGTCCTTCGCCCGCCCCCGATGCTGGCGGCGGCGGCCGTGGCGGACAGCCAGGCGAGAAGGCGCCTGACCCGAATGCGCATGCCGGGAGGATCTCAGTTCGCCGGGACAGCCCGCGCCGGGGACCGTGACTCGAAGGCTTGCCAGCAGCGGGACTGGCGGGTTGCGGAGCGGACTGTGGCGGGCGAGAACCAGACCGGCCGGTCAGGGCAGCTGCCGGGGGTGGAGCGTGGCGGGGATGGCGAATGGAGCGTCGTGGACGGTGAGGGAGGCGGAATCGCCGTACATGACGAGGGCCACCGCGATGGTGGCCCTGGTCAAACGCTTGTCAGGAAACGACTACGCGCGCTTCCGCCACGCCAGACCGGCAAGGCCGAGTCCGAGCAGCACCAGCGAGGAACCCGGATCCGGAACGGTCGGCACCTTGGCGGCGATCCCGAACTCGCCGAAGGCGAAGTCAACGTCCGCGGAGATGGTGATAGAAGTGATGCCCGCCGCATCGTAGATGCCCCAGCCATACGCGCCGCTGGAGCCGTCCACCTGCGCCGAGGAACTCACACCACCCGACGTCACAGTGATCGTGAAGAGCGAGAAGGGGTTCGGCTCGGCATAGAACCGGAACGCCGCGGTGTCAGCAGGCATCGTCAGCGTCATCGACGTCGCGCCCAGGGTGTAGTAGACGTCGCCCGTGTAGCCGTGGCTCCACGTCGCCCAACCAAAACCGATCTGCCGGTGATCGGCATCACCCGTGAACCCCACCGTGCCACCGAGCGGCGACGCCACGCCCGACACGACGTCGAACAAGGGCCGGGCGTCCAGCGGGAACGCCGTCATGGTGTACCCGCCGATGACGGCCGGCGGGGCGGCGGTGCCAAGATCCACAATGATCGGTGCGGCCTGCGCCATCGTGGCGGCAAGGAGCACACAGGCGAAGGTAAACAGCAACTTCTTCATCGGCCTACTCCTCCTGTTTGGGGTCGCCAGCGCCTTTCGGTCAAGCGACAGTTTCCAACTCTTGCCCACGTACGAGTGCAGGAATCGGACCAAGGCCAGACCAAGTCCCCACCGCAGCAGGCTCCCAGACATCTTGCCGACCAAGTCGTCTATTTTCAGTGTTTTGCAGTCACCATTTCCCATGCGTGCCAGGAGGGGGACTCGGCGCGCAGGGGGCCCGCGAACGCCCGTTTGTAAGAAGGTCCGACGGTCTGATGGTAGCCACGCCCGGCCCCGATGCTGACGGCGACAGCCGTGGCGGACAGCCGGGCGAGAAGGCGCCTGATCCGAATGCGCACGCGGGGAGGATTTCAGTTCGGCGGCACAGCCCGCGCCGGGGACCGTGACTCGCCGGCTTGCCAGCAGCGGGCCTGGCAGCTCCGCTCGGGGGATCCCTGCCGCAGAGGCGCAAAGGCCCGTCCTGTCGAACAGGCCGGAAGAGGACGTCTCTCCTTCGGCCTGTCGCGCGCCTGAAGGCCATGGGCCTGTTACGGAACAATCACAACCTGGGCGGCACTGCGCAGATTCACGGCTCCGTTCCCGAAACACGGAGAATACAGCTTCAGGTTTTCTGGCGGATTGGGGCCGCCATACCGGTAGCTGTTGTTCCCGTTGAGGAGGTTCGTCGAGCCTCCCACCCCGCTGAAGTCAATCAGCCACGGCCCCCCGCTTGTGCCTCCGGTCTTGTCGCAGCCTACACCTATCGTGGGAGGATCATTCACGCCTCCCGTTGGCAAGTCATCGGCCGCATACGCGGCGGCGCAGATCTCGTGATTCTCGCCGTCGAACTGAGCGCCCGGAGGCGTGGATGGCAGATCCCGCGGACCCGCGGGATAACCGTGCAGATGCCAGTGTTGCTGCCGGTGGGTGTTGGCGGCAAACCCGAGCCATCCGACAACATCCCCGATCTTCCTGGGGGGCGCGAATCCACCCAGGTTCATCACCAGCGCGCCGTGATCGGTCCTCGAGCAGGCCCGATTGCCACCCGCCGAGCGTGAACGCGGTATTCACGGTCCAGGTTCCATACGGATTGGTCCCGATCCACCGGCCCGGCGAGAACAAGAAGTTGGGATAAGTGCCCCACAGTGGCTCCTGGAGCGTCGCCGGCTGAGGGAAGGACTCCTCCCATCGGGCATCGCCAGGCAGGCCCGAACTGGCGACCACTGCGGGGCCTTGCCGCATCGTGACGGTCGGTTGCGATCGCATGCTCACCGCTCTTGGCGCCGGCATCGGCATGGGAGTCGCGTTGGCCATCCTCTCGTTTGTCCAGAACGCCGCCGTCGACTGGGCCATCGACGGTGGGAAGTTCCGGGAAATCACCGCCTCGTTTCCCGACTGGGCCCACACCGGAGGGCCGGCGGGAACCGCCACGAGCATTGCCGTCGCAGCCAGCGCAGCCGCCAGCAGCCGGAGGTACCCTCTTCGTGTCATCTCATGCTCCTCCTGCTCTCGAGTTGGACAATCGAACCGGTCCTAATCCGACGCCTCTCCTTGCCGAGGGAGCAGCAGGACCTTGCCGGGCTGCAACTCCTCGGTCATCTCCCTCCTTTCTGATTCGCCCCTGCGAGCGATTCGGATGTTCAGGCCGCCCCTGGGACCTCGGAATCCCCCTCGGCCCGGCCCCCGCCCTTGAACATGATCTCCGCCGCATCGATTGTTGCGCAGGGAGGCGACGCTGAAGCGATCGTCGAAGGAGGCATTCGGCGGACGGGCACGGGCCCTTGAGGAATCGCCCTGCCGAGACATCGCGCGGGCGGCTGGACATGGAAAGCCGCGTGGAGAAGAGTATTCTGCATGCCAATGAAGGTGCCCCGGGGCTCATGTCATGTTAAGTCCCTGTGTCGGATGAGTTTGTCGATAGACACCCACGCAAACGGCCGCGACGTAGAGGGCGGATCGGTGACGGTCGACGTAAAGGGCGATTGACAGCCTGGCGTGCGCTCGGCCGGCCCAAGTCGCCACAGGGGGGCAAGTCATCGTGAGTGAACGCATTACAGCAGCCAGCGACCAGGGGCTCGGGTGTCTGGATTTCCGACGGTCAGATTCATGGAGACCGGGTCGGGTCACTTGTGTGGAACTTGTGTGGAACTGCGAAGCGCGGCGGTCGAGTCGGCGGGGGCGCGCCGCTCCCTTGCCACCTCCCACGCTGCGAGCATAGGATCGGCGGCGGAACGCCGGCGCCGGGATTCGGCGAGGATGGGAGTTCACGGGCACGTGTGGCGTCAGCCAGGCAGGCTCTTCGCGGACGTGGCGTCCATGTCGCGGTACATCCACGCTCGGACGGTCGCCCGGCTCAAGCCTCGCCTGAGCAGGCGTGTCCCGGACCAGAGTCACCAATGCCAGCGCTTCCTCCGGCGGATTGTCGAATCGCAGGCCCGGTTCTCGATCCTGCAGGTCGGCGCGTTCGATGGCGTGTCGAACGATCCCGTTCACGAGCTGATCCGGACGTTTCATCACGTGCGGGCCGTCCTCCTCGAGCCTCAGCCTGCGCCCTACGCCGCCCTCCGGCGCCTGTGGCAGGACGATGCGAGAGTGGTCCCGCTCCAGGTGGCGCTGGACGCCGGCTGCGGCGAGCGGCCGCTCTATGTCATCGCCGGGAGCCACGCGCACCTGCATCCGTTCGCGGGCCAGGTGGCGTCGTTCTCACGAGGGCACGTGGAGACCGCGTGCCGGAGATACATGTGGCGGCCTTCCGCGGACGCGATTGCAACGGTGCCGGTGGCGACGGTGGACTGGCGGACCCTCGTGGCTCGGCACGGGCCCTTCGACCTCGTCGTGATCGACGCGGAGGGTTTTGACGGCGAGATCGTCCACTTGATTGACCTGTCGGAGCATCCCCCCGGCATCATCATCTACGAACATTGCCACCTCGCGCGCCGCATGCGCCGGCGATGCGCGACTCGCCTGCAGGGCGCGGGCTACCTGGTCAGGCGCGTGAACAAGACCGACACGCTGGCCTCGCGGATCGCCCCGCTCGGCTTCTGAAGCGCGTCTCATCGTCCCGGTATACCAGTCCGAACCGCGGCCCTGACCTCACCGGCACGGTTCCGGATCGACGGTCGAATCCACGAACGGGTGGAAAGGGGGGAAAGGCGTTGACAGCGTGGGCGCTGCATGCACAGACTGGGCGTCACGAGTCCCCCAGTGGCGCCGCGGAACCAATGGTCGGCCAGACCGTCTCGCACTATCGCATTCTCGAGAGGCTTGGCGCGGGTGCCATGGGCGTGGTGTATCGCGCCGAAGACACCCGTCTCGATCGTCCCGTCGCGCTGAAGTTCCTGCCCGAGGAGTTCACGCGCGACCCCCTTGCGGTCGAGCGCCTGCATCGCGAGGCCAAGGCCGCCTCCTCGCTCCATCACCAGAACATCCGCAGCATCTTCGCGTTCGACGAATGCGAGGGGCGGCAGTTCATCGTGATGGAGTTGCTCGAGGGACAAGCCCTGGATCACGTGATCGGCGCGAGACCGGTCACCCTCCCGACGCTCATCGGCGTCGCGCTGCAGATCGCCGACGCGCTGGACGTGGCACACGCCCGCGGCATCGTTCACCGGGACATCAAGCCCGCGAACATCTTCGTCACCCGGGCGGGCATCGTGAAGGTGCTCGACTTCGGCCTTGCGAAGACAGTCGACATCGTGCCGAAGGGGCAGGCCTCGGGAGACCGCCAGCCGACCGTGCTGCAGTTGACGGTGTCGGGGACGTCGGTCGGCACGGCCGGGTACATGTCACCGGAACAGGTGCGCGGTGAGCCTGCCGACGCCCGCAGCGATCTGTTTGCGTTCGGCAGCGTCCTGTACGAAATGGCTACCGGCCGCCTTGCCTTCTGTGGCCCGACGCTCGGCGTGATTTTCGATGCCGTCCTGAACCGGACGCCGGTTCCTCCCCGAGTCCTGGTGCCCGAGCTGCCGGCGTCGCTCGAGGCGCTCATGCTCAAGGCCATCGCCAAGAGCCCGGGCGAGCGATACCAGTCGGCCGCTGAGCTGCGCGAAGACCTTCGTCGCATCCAGCACGAAGTCGGGTCCGGCGTTCACGTGCCGGTTTCTGCCGCCGGTTCGGCTGCGGACCTCGCTGCGCCGGCTCGGTTCCCGGCGTCCCCAGTGCCGATCCCGGCGCCTGCCGCAACGCCGTCGTCCGCCGAGCCGGCCGTCGCCGCGCCGGCGCGAGTGGCTGTTCGCTACCGCGCCGCCATGCTGGGGCTGGCGGCAGTCGTCGTCGTGGCCGCGATCGTGCGGTGGGGCGCCGCAGGCAGCACGTACTACCCATGCGTTGTCGTGGGAGACGTCCGCAGCAGTTCTGAAGACGTGCGCCCGGCCATGCTCCAACTCGCGATGAGACGCGCCCTCGGTCAACTCCCGGACCTCGCCGTGTTCGATCAGCACGAGTACAGACCTCGCCCGGAAGCGCGACGCGGCATCCGCGCAGGCGGCGACGAACGAGGCCGGGCTGGAGCGCTGGCTGCCCGCGTGGCCGCGCCGCGACCCGGTGGGTCCGGCCGTCGCCGTCTCGGCCGAGGTGCGGCCGTCGCTCGGGGAGCACGTGGTCACCGTGTCGATCACGACCCGGGGCCGCTTCGAACGCGTCGACATGCCCTATCGCGGTATCGATCAGCTGTTCATGCGGGGCGTGGACGACATCGCGAAACTCACCGTCACGCGCTACCGGGAGGATCAGAACGACGGCGCCGGCGCGGCGCTGAAGGACTATCGCCCCGTCATGGGGCTGCTGTCCGAGCACATCGACGCGCTGAAGTGCTATGTCACCGGCCTCGAGAAGTGGGCGCACCTCGAGATGACGCCGGCCGAGCGTGAATTGACGAAAGCCGTGGAGATCGACCCGCAGTTCGCGCTGGCGCACCTGCTCCTGGCCGAAGTGCGCGTGTTCCAGAACCAATGGAGCGCCGCGCGGGGCGAGATCGCCATCGCCCAGAGGCGGCCGGAGGCGCTCACGGCGGCAGACCATCTGCGCATCAGGGCGCTGCTCGCGAGAGCCTCCGGCAATGCGCCAGAGGAGCGGAAGTACCTCCTGAGACTCAGCGGGCTGGAGCCCTTCAGGAAGGACTACGTCTACGAGCTTGCCGAGTCGTACTTCCACACGGCCGAGGTCGACGCGGCGCAGGAGAACTACCTCAAGGCGCTGCGGCTCGACGACCGCTACGCCCTGGCCCATAACCACCTCGGCTACTGCTACACGTGGAAGGGGCAGCACGACCTCGCGATCGGCGAGTTCAACCGCTACCTGGAACTCGATCGCACCGCCAACGCGTACGACAGCCTGGGCGACGCGTACTTCCACCGCGGCGACTACGCCAGGGCCGCCGATGCCAAGCGGAAGGTCCTCGAGATGGACAGCGGGTTGTACTACGCGAGGCGCAGCCTCGCCGCCATCGAGGTCCTCGCCGGCCGCTATGGGTCGGCCCAGCGCATCCTCGAGAACGCGTTGACCGGGACCTCGGACCCGATCGAGCGGGCCCGGTTCCTTGCCTCGCTCGCGTTCGTGCACCACCGGGCGGGCCGGCCCGATCGAGCGGCCGACGCGTGCACCGCCGGTCTCGCGCTCATGGAGACCGGCCGCAGCGACGCGCCGGGCGACGAGTTGCTGTGGCTCCAGGGGCAGATCGAGCTGGCAAGGGGCCGCCTGCCAGCCGCGAGGTCGGCGCTCGCGCAGATGCGCAAGGTCATCGACGAGCACTCGATCTCCGCGACCAATTTCAAGCCGATCTTCAAGTACTGGCTCTACCTGGCGGCGCTGATCGAGACACGTGAAGGCCGAAGTGGTGACGCGATTGGCAGACTGGACGAACTGGGCCAGATCCGCCAGAAGCTCGGCTACTGGAGCACGCCGTACGACCAGGCGTACTTCCTCGACGCCAGCGGCCGGCTGCGGGAGGCGAACGGACAGACGGACGGCGCCGAACGAGACTATCGCGACGCGCTCGCCTACAACGGCCACTTCGCGCTCGCCCGTTTCGACCTGGCGCGCCTCCTGGAGAAGAACGGCCACCATGGCGACGCCCGGCGTGAGATGGCGTCGTTTCTCGACGAATGGGCGACGGCCGATCAGGCCGCGCCGGAATTGCGCCAGGCTCGCGAGTTCCTGCGGAAGGCCGCCGCGCCAGATTGATGGCGGCTGCCGGTGGAGCAGGCCCGCGTCTCTTTCCCCCTGCTCCGCGTGCAGGGCTCGAAGCGCGCGTCCGGCACCCCGCAGGGACTCGGCACCTTCCTCGATGTCCTCCCGGCGCGCTCGACGCTTCCCGTCGTCGAAGGCGGGGACCGTTGATAGGAAGCGGTGACGCGGTCTGCCTGGTCGAGTTGATGTAATGCGCTTCAGGCGGCGACATGGAACCAAACGGGAAACGGAACTGGGCGACCGACCCCGAGCACGCGGCCAAGATCCTGGCGCTTCGTCTGCCGGGGCGGCGGGGGATCGAGGCGAGAATGGACGTCGCAGGAGAGGGACACATCATGAGGAAGATCGCACTGGCGCTGTTGATCGTGATTGTCGGGGCGGCCGTCGCCTCGGCGCAGGCCTTGTCGAAGGACGATCGGAACTGCAAGGACCACGAGCTGTTCACCCGGATGCCGGACTCCTGGATCCACGGCTGCACCGACAGGGAGTTCGACTTCTTCGAGTTCACGACGGGCCTCAAGGACAAGACCAGGGTCGAGGGACGGACGTGGAAGATCCGGTACTACCCCCAGGCCACGGTGAAGGCGAAGCCTAGCGAGCTGCGAATCCTGCGGAACTTCGAAAACGCCGTCGCCAAGCTCGGGGGCAAGACCGTGTTCACGAGCAAGAACCGGGATACGTTTCAGATCACCCAGGACGGCAGGGAGTTCTGGGTCGAGGTCACGGCGGAGTTCACGGGCAAGTACGGCCTGACGATCGTCGAGCAGCAGGCGATGGCGCAGGATATCGTCGCCAACGCGGCGTCGCTGGCGAACGACCTGAAGACGACCGGGCACGTGACCGTCGAGGGCATCTACTTCGACACGGGCAAGGCGGACATCAAGCCCGAGTCGGCGAAGGCCATCGCCGAAATCGCGAAGATGCTCGCTGCCGAACCCGCGCTGAAGGTGTTCGTGGTCGGCCATACGGACAACGTCGGCGGCCTCGAGGCGAACATGAAGCTCTCGCAGGATCGGGCCGCCTCCGTGATGCAGTCGCTTGTTGCCACGCACGGGATCGCCGCCGCCAGGCTGAAGAGCTTCGGCGCGGGGCCGTACGCGCCGGTGTCGTCGAACGACGGCGACGCCGGACGGGCGAAGAACCGCCGTGTGGAACTTGTGAAACAGTAGGAGACAGCTTCGTAACCGGCTGACGCTCGTGCACCCGGTTGAAGCAGCGCAGCAGCGTCGTCTTGCCGCACCCGCTCGGGCCGATGAGCGCGGTCGTCAGGCCCTGGCGGATGTCGACCGTCACGTCCTCGAGGGCCTGGAACGAGCCGTACCTGAGACTCAGCGCCCTGGTCTGGATCGCGTACGTTACGGCAGGCGGGCCCGTCATCCGAACAACCCGCTGATGACGATAGGAAGCACTGCCAGGCTCTGCCGGGTCGAGTTGACGGCATGTGCGTTATCGGACGGCGCGCCCAGCGTACCCGGACGGCCACGGACGGCTCAGACACGGCCTGCGGAAGCGGGCCGATTCGCGCCGGCGATTCGTGCCGCATCACGCGGTCCCATGGCTCGAGAAGTCCCCGCTGGTGCAGCAACGACCATTCCGCCACCAGGCCCATCGCGCGCGGTGCTGACGGTGCAGAACCACAACGCCCGGATCACGTACAACGCCGAGCGAGGGCGCAAGGGCTACTTCAGCCAGCTCAGGATCGCGTCGCGATCCATCGTCTCGAGGAGCCGGCGGTTGGCGGGACAACCAGCCGCCGTGTTCCTGCTCCGTGGGTCCGGCGGCCGGTCGTAGCAGCGCGCTACGTAGCTGACGATGACGACCTGCGGCGCGCTGCGCGGCAGGGTCTTGTCGAAATACTGCCAGTTGGGGCGGACAATCGGAGGGCACCCCTGTCCGGGGCCGGCGCGAAAGCGGTCACGCAGCGGCTTGGTCTCGCCGGCGTAGCACGCGGCCGCGGCAGCAGCGGAAGGAGCCAGCCCGTCCAGCGACGCCTTGACCTCAGCAACGCCGCGCTCGGCCTCGAGGTGGCCTTTCATGACGCCGCCGTCAGGGTTCAACTCCCGCCGCAACGACCCCTCCCGGGTCCGCTCAGCCTCCTGCATCTGCGCCAGGAACGCCGCCGGATCGGACATGGAGGCCGACGACTTCCGGTATCCCTCGAGTCGGGCCGCCTTCTTCGCCGGGTCGAGTTGATCCTCGAGGTCCTGGTTGAACCGGTCCAGGACCGCGCGCCGCTCATCGAGTGCATGCTCGCGCGCGCGCAGCGTCAGGTGAAACGCATCGGCGACCGTCAGCGGCGCCCAGAGCGGCGCCGGGTTCTTCTTGATGACGAGGATGTCACCGTAGCGCGGGAAGCCGGCCACCTCAGCCGATGACGCCGGCATCAGGAAGGCGTCGGTTTCGATGTCTCTCCACTCGAACACCGCAGCCCCTTGAACGAGCCACCGCTGCAGTTCGTTCACGTGGAACAGGAGCAGTTCCGTTTCGCCGGTGTCCTCGCGGACCATCTTGCCATTGCGCTCGTACTGGAAGATCGGGAACGCGCCGAAGCTCAAAGCCCCGGCGAGCGGAAGCGCCGCGCCAGCCGGCTGGCCCGGCGCGGGGGCCGTGTAGCCGTGCAGGTTGCCCCAGGTCTCGGCGCTGAAACCGATGGGGGCTGCCACGGCGGGCGCTTTCCGCAGGATGGCATCAAGCCGCAGCAACTCCGCTTCGAACGCCTTGACGTCGGCGGGCGCGGCGGCCCGTTCCTTGCGCGTGGTCGGCGTGGCGGTGAACTTCCAGGCTTTCCACGCGCCCGGTTCGTTCACAAGGAACTCGGGCTGCGCGGAAGCCGGCACGGCGAGACCAACCGTCGCGACGGCGGCCAGAGCCAAGCCTGCGGCTCGGCGAGCTCGGGAGGCAGAATGGCACATGCCCGTATTCTACGCGGACATGCTCCTGGGCTTACGGCGACCCTGAGGTTCTCGAAGGGTCGAAGGGTCAGCACCGCCAGCCGTTCCAGCAGCTCGAGGGGCTCGAACAGCAGGTGCGTCGTGCCATCCGAGCAGGAACGCCCGGAATGCCTCCTCGACGAGCCGGGCAGCCCTTCCCCGTCGCGGATGCGCGCAGCCTGGGCGCGGAACGTCTCCTCGTGGTCGCGCCCTCTCCCCGGGTTGCCTGCCGCGCCGTTTCCCGTTAAGGTGCTGCTGCGCGTCAGGGGGAACTCATGACATCGGCGAAACGGGCGGCGTGGTGCGCCCTGTGGCTGTTCGTATTCATCCCCGCCATCGCGGGCGCCGCGCCTGGCACGGCAACGGTGCGCACCTACACGAAGGTGATCCGGACGTACCCCTTCTCCGACCCCAACCCGATTCCCGTGGTCGGCCGGATCTACCCTTACTTCCGGTTCGACGGGTATACCGACACGCCGGTGGACAAGGCATGGACGGTCGTCGAACTGGAGAACGACTACCTGCGCGTCACGGTGTTTCCGGAGATCGGCGGGAAGATCTGGAGCGCCGTCGAGAAGTCGACCGGGCGGTCGTTCATCTACGACAACCACGTGGTGAAGTTCCGCGACATCGCGATGCGGGGCCCGTGGACCAGCGGCGGCATCGAGCCGAACTACGGCATCATCGGCCACACGCCCAACTGCGCCACGCCGGTGGACTACGAGACGAGCACAGGAGCCTTCGGCGCGCGGGTCGTCGTCGGCGTGCTCGACCTGTTGACCCGCACGCCATGGCGCCTCGAGATCACGCTGCCCTCCGACGCGGCGTACTTCACCACGCGGTCGATCTGGCACAACGCGACGCCGATCGAACAGCCGTACTACACGTGGATGAACACCGGCATCAAGGCGGCGGGCAACCTCAAGCTCATCTATCCGGGCACGCATCACATCGGACACGGCGGCGAAGTCGCGCCCTGGCCCATCGATCCAGCCACAGGGCGGGATCTTGCGTACTACGAGCAGAACAACTTCGGGCCCTACAAGTCGTACCACGTCGTCGGGCGCCACACGGACTTCTTCGGCGCGTACTGGCACGACGATGAGTTCGGGATGGGGCGGTATTCGACGAGGGACGACAAGCTGGGGAAGAAGGCGTGGATCTGGGGCCTGTCGCGCCAGGGGATGATCTGGGAGAAGCTGCTGACCGACACCGACGGCCAGTACGTCGAGGTCCAGTCGGGGCGGTTGTTCAATCAGGCGGCGGAGGCGAGCACCCTCACGCCGTTCAAGCACCGCGGGTTCGAGCCGCACTCGGCGGACACCTGGACGGAGTACCTGGTTCCCCGTGAAGGGCACCGGAGGGTTCGTCGAGGCTCACCCGCGAGGCGTGTTGAACGTCATCCTGCCGGGATCAGCGCGCCCGGGCGCCTTGCCCGGGGCGCCGTCAGCGAGGACCCAGGCCCTTGAAGTCCGGCTCTCGGCGCTCGAGCGCATCGACGACACGCTCGCGGTGCTCGATGGCGACCGCGTCGTCTTCACCACCAGGCTGCGACTCGCCCCGATGGAGACCTGGCGGCAGGCCATCGACGCGGTGGTGCCTGCCGACAGGCTGCGTGTCCGCGCGGGGAACTGGCTGGACTACCGGCCGGCGGCGGACGACGTGTTGTCCAGGCCCCTCGAGTCGCCGAAGGACTTCGACTGGGCGTCGGCGCAGGGACTCTGGCTGACGGGCAAGGAGTGGACCCGGCAGCGTGACTACCGGCAGGCGCAGGCGGCCCTCGAGGCCTGCCTGAAGAAGGACCCGCACTACCTGGCGGCGCTTTCCGATCTGGCGATGGTGCGCTACCGCGCCATGGACTACCAGGGCGCGTGGGATCTGGCGCGCCGGGGCCTCGCCATCGACACGTACAACCCGGCGTCGAACTACTACTACGGCCTGGCGTCCGTGCGTCTGGGCCGCGGCGTCGACGCGCTGGATGGCTTCGAGGTTGCGGCCTCGTCGCCGTCGTTTCGATCCGCGGCGATGACCGAAGCGGCCAAGGTCTACGCCCGGCGCGGCGACTACCCCACCGCGTTGAAGTACGCGGAGCAGAGCCTCCGGACCAACGCCGACAATCTCGACGCACGACAACTGTCCACGCTCCTCTCCCGGCTTCGCGGGGACGGCACGACGGCCGAGGCGGACCGCCTGGCCGCCCTCGTGCCGTTGAGCCACTTCGCGCGCTTCGAGCGACACCTCGTGCAGAACGACGACGAGACCCGCCGGGCGTTTGTCGACGGCATCCGCAACGAGATGCCTCACGAGACGTTTCTCGAGCTCGCGGCCTGGTATCACGACCTGAATCGGCCGGAAGACGCGCGTGTGGTGCTCGAGTTGGCGCCTCAGTCCGCCGAAGTGCTCTACTGGCTGGCCTTCCTGAAGAACGCGCTGCACGATCCGGGCGAGGCTGCGACGCTCCGCCAGGCCGAGGCCGCGTCTCCGCGCCTGGTGTTCCCGTTCCGCTCCGAGAGCGCCCAGGTGTTCGCGTGGGCGGCGCGCCAGACAGCGACGTGGCGCCCGAAGTACTACCTGGCGCTGATCCTGTGGAGCTGCGGGGAGATGGACCGCGCCCGCGAGTTGCTCCGGTCGTGCGGCGCGTCGCCAGACTATGCCCCGTTCTACGCGGCGCGCGCGAAGGCTCTCGAGACCGTATCGCCGGAGAGCGCGCTGGCCGACCTGCGCCGCACGGCGGAACTCGACCCGCGCGAATGGCGCGTCGGCAAGACGCTCGCCGAACGGCACATCCGCGACGGGGCTGCCGGTCCCGCGCTCGACGTGGCGCGGCGCTACACGCTAGCGTTCCCGGACAACTACATCCTGGGCATGCTGCACGCCAGAGCGCTGATGCTGAACGGGCGCGTGGCCGAGGCCGCGGCCGTGCTCGACCGCCTCAACGTCCTGCCGTTCGAGGGATCGACCGACGGAAGGACGCTGTATCGCGAGGCGCAGTTGTTGCTGGGCGCGGAGGCGTTCAAGGCTGGCAACACCGACGCGGCGGCGCGGTTGGTGGCCGCCGCGCGCGAATGGCCGGAGCACCTGGGAGCAGGCAAGCCGTATCCGGAGGACGTGGACGAGCGCGTCGAAGACTGGATGTCTGCGCAGTGCCTCGAACGGGCCGGGAAGGGTGCCGAGGCTCGCGTGTTGCTCGAACGCCTGGCGGCCTCGCCCCAGGTTCGCGGCGCCGTCGGTGGACTGCTCTCGGCATCGGCGCTGGCCGGTCTGGGTCGGCAGGCCGACGCGGCTCGGGCCTTCGAGGAGTGGGCGGCTCTGCAGGCTGACCCCCGGATCGTCTCCTGGGGCCGCCGGATCTTCGAAAGCCAGCCGGCCGTCTGGCCGGCGGGCGCGCCATCGAACGAGGAGCACCGCGCGGTGACCGCGTGGCACAGGGGTCGGGTCTAATTACGCAACTGACGGTTTTGAAATTCAAAATCGTAATGTCCGTAATTAGACCCGACCCCTAAAGCTGCAGGTCCTGCTCGATCTGCTCGAGGCTGCGGCCCCTGGTTTCCGGCACCTTCGCGCGCACGAAGAAGAACCCGGCGACACAGATGGCCGCGTAGATCCAGAACGTGGCGGCGATGCCGGCCGTGCGCTGCAGCAGCGGGAACGCGAACGTCAGGATGAAGCAGGCCACCCAGAGCGCCGATACGGCCGCCGACACGGCAGCGCCGCGGACTCGGTTCGGGAAGATCTCGGCGATGAGCACCCACGTCACAGGGGCCAGCGACAGGGCGTAGGCGCCGAGCGAGCAGAGCGTGAAGACGAGGACCGGCAGGCCTTTCAGCCCGGCCGCGTAGGCGCCGCCCAGCAGCAGGTGCGACAGGCCGATCGCGGCGCATCCCGCCAGCATGAGCGTCCGCCGGCCGACGCGGTCGACCATGGCAATGGCCACGAGCGTGAACACCAGATTGATCGTGCCCGTGATCACGATGTTGAACATGATGTCGCCGATGCCGTAGCCGGCCGTGCGGAAGATCTCTTCGGCGTAGTTGAAGATGGAGTTGATGCCGCTCCACTGCTGGAGCACCGCCAGCGCCACACCAATCAGCACGATGGCCCGCACCCTGGGCTCGAGGAGCACGCGCCACCCGGCCGTCTCCGCACCGCGGCGCGTCAAGGTGCGCTCGATCTCCGCCGTTTCCGCGTCCGCGTAGCCGGCGCCGCCGATCCGGGCGAGCACGCGACGGGCCTTCTCCCTCGCGCCTGACGCCAGCAGCCACCGCGGGCTTTCGGGCACGACGAGCGCGCCCGCGAAAAACAGGATCGACGGCACCGTGACGGCGGTGAATATCCACCTCCAGCCGTAGGCCGCGTTCCAGGCGGCGCGCGCGGCGTCCGCGTCCGGGGCGTCCAGGAACGGCACCCGCACCGCGATGATCCAGTTCACGATCTGCGCGGCGAGGATGCCGACGACGATGGTCAACTGATTGACCGCCACGAGGCGCCCGCGCAGGTGCGCCGGCGCGATTTCCGCGATGTACATCGGCGACAGGTTCGACGCCATGCCGATGGCCACGCCGCCGGCGATCCGCCACGTGACGAAGGCCGCGAACGTGCCGGCCCAGCCCGTCAGGATCGACGACCCGGCGAACAGCAGGGCGGCGGCGAGCAGCAGCTTCTTCCGGCCGAACCGGTCGCTCAGCGCACCGGTGAGCATCGAGCCGATGAGGCAGCCGACCAGCGCGCACGAGTTCGCCCACCCGACCTCGAACGCGGTCGTGAGACCGAAGGCCTTCTCGAAGAACGGTTTCGCGCCGCCGATCACGACCCAGTCGTAGCCGAAGAGCAGGCCGCCCATGGCCGCGACGAGCGAGATCGCCCACACGTATCCGAGGTTGTAGCGCGGCGTCACCGGTACTCCGCCACCGTCTCGAACATGGGCATCAGGTTCTCGATCGGCGTCATCGCCTGCACGTCGTGAATCGAGCCGAACGCGAAGCCGCCGACGTCCACCGGCAGCCGGCCGGGCCCGGTCTGCGCGCACGCCGCAGCAGTCCGCGTGCGCGAAGTCATTGGCAGTCCATCGACGCGAGCCCTCGTCTCACCGCGCGAGCGAGTCTACACCACCTCGCTGGCGCGGGCCCCTGGTGCCTGGCTGCGGTGCGCTGATCGCCGGCGGCGCTCGCGTTCGCGACCATGAAATATGGATGTCTCGAATCCAATTTTCATGGTATGCTGGCTGACGTGATTGCGCGTCCCTCGCACGCCGGCGCCGTGCGGCGGCTGCTGGCCCGCAACCCGGTCGTGGCCCTGCTCGGGGCGCGGCAAGTCGGCAAGACCACGCTGGCGCGGCAGATCGCCGGCTCCACCGCCCGGGCGACGATCTTCGATCTCGAGCGCGCCGCCGACCTCGCCCGCCTGGCCGACCCGGAGCTTGCGCTCGGCCATCTCCGGGGCCTCGTCGTGCTGGACGAGGTCCAGCGCCGCCCGGACCTGTTCACGGCGCTCCGTGTCCTGGCCGACCGACCCCGCACGCCCGCGAGGTTCCTCGTGCTGGGGAGCGCGGCCCCGGACCTGCTCCGCCAGGGCGCGGAGTCGCTGGCGGGCCGGATCGCCTTCCACGAACTGCCCGGGCTCTCCCTTGACGAGGTCGGCATCGGCGCGCTGGATCGCGTGTGGCTGCGCGGCGGGTTTCCCCGCTCGTTCACGGCCCGCACCACGGTCGCGAGTGCATCGTGGCGGAGCGAGTTCCTGCGGACCTTCCTCGAGCGCGACGTCCCGCAGTTGGGCATCGGCATCTCCGCGGCCACACTGGAGCGCTTCTGGGCCATGCTGGCCCACTACCACGGCCAGATCTGGAACGCATCGGAGTTCGGCCGGGCCTTCGGCGTCTCGCATCACGCGGTACGGCGCTATCTTGACGCCCTCGAAGGAACGTTCATGCTTCGGGTCCTGCGGCCCTGGTTCGAGAACCTCGGCAAGCGTCAGGTGAAGTCACCCAAGGTGTACGTCCGGGACAGCGGCCTCCTGCACGCGCTGCTCGACATCATCGACACCGGGCATCTCGAGCGGCACCCGAAGGTGGGCGCCTCCTGGGAAGGCTTCATGCTCGAGGCCCTCATACAGCGCCTCGGGGCCCGGGCCGATCAGTGCTACTTCTGGGCCACTCACACCGGGGCCGAGCTCGACCTGCTCGTCGTCGACGGAAGTCGCCGATATGGGTTCGAGATCAAGCGCACGACGGCCCCTGCCCTGACGCCGTCCATCCGGTCGGCGCTGGCCAATCTGGCCTTGACCCGACTCGACGTCATTCATGCCGGGAGCGAGACCTTCCCGCTGGCGGGATCCGTCCGCGCCGTCGCCGCGCGGCGGCTGCTCGACGACCTGGAGCCGCTCCGGCCGTAGGGACTCACCGACGCTCCGGCCACATTCGCACGAGCACCACGCCGTGGCGGGCGACGCTCGCCGAGTAGTCGTCCGCGATCGTGCCGACGTCCTTCCATCTCCAGAGATCGCGCACGCGCTGCCGCCCGCTGACGCCGAGATCCGCCGCCGTCACGGTGATGTCGCGCCTCGCGTCCGACAGGTTGAACAGCCCGACCGCAATCGACTCGTCCTCCATCGGCTTCGCCAGCACGAACTCATCATCAGTCTTCCTGACGATGCGCGCCTGGCGGCCGAGCGGGTCCTGGTCGACGGCGATGACCTCGGCGTTGTTGAGCACGTTGAGGGTGAAGGGGTCGAGCCGCGTAATGTCGCCCGAGTAGAAGAGCGGCGCGGCCATGAGCGCCCACATCGACATGTAGGAGTACTGCTCGTGCCGTGTCAGCGTGGTCGGCTTCGGCGGCTCCTCGATGTTGTGGGCATTGCCGACATGGCCGATGAGGATGTAGTCGGGATCGTTCCAGCGCCCCGGCCCCGCGTACTCGGTCAGTTCGGCGTTCTTGAAGCCGATGCTGTAGAAGCCCGGCAGCCGATTGGCCTTCTCCAGGCCGAGGTCGCCGGTTGTCCGCCAGGAATGGCCGCCCACCTCGGCGCCCCACTTCCAGACCTCGTTCATGCCGTACTGGCACAGGTTGAACACGATGTCGCGCGGTTGCTGCTTCAGGATCCCGCCCATGAGGCGGTACGGCCGCTGCCGGCGATCCATCTCGGGGTCAGGCCGCGGGCGCGGCGTCTCGCTGTACGAGCACCAGTCGTACTTGAGGAAGTCGAAGCCCCACTCGACAAAGCGCGCGGCATCCTGCGCCTCGTGCTGCCAGGAGCCGTGGAAGCCGGCGCAGGTCAGGGCACCGGGCGACGTGTAGATGCCGGCTTTCAGCCCGAGGCCGTGGATGTAGTCGGTCAGCGCCTTCATGTCCGGGAACCGGCGGTTGGCGTTGATCATGCCGCGCTCGTCGCGCGCCGGGACCTTCTCGTCCGGATCCTCCGTTCTCGGCCGTCCCATCCACGCATCATCGATGTTCACGTACTGGTAGCCGTGATCGGCCATGCCAGACCGGATCATGATGTCGGCCGCCTTGCGCATCAGCGCGTCGCTGGGCTCTTCGTAGAACGTGTACCAGTCGTTCCAGCCCATCGGCGGGGTGAGCGCCAGCGTGTCGCCGACGACAATCTTGAACGGGCGCTCGGCGCGCCCGCGGGCGTTGGTGGCGACCACCGTGGCCTGGTAGGCCCTCGGAGCCTGGTCCGTGATCGTGCCGCTGACGACGCCGGTAGCGGGATCGAGTGTAAGTCCCGCGGGCAGGCCCTGGATGGCGAACGTCATCGGCCGGTCGCCGGTGACCGGGATGCGGTACAGGAACGGGCGGCCGGGCCGCACGCCGTAGACCGAGGGCCCGTTGATGCGGGGCCCGCGCGGCGCGGGCGGCGTCAGGATGCCGGGGTCGTCGTCGGCCTGCGCGGCAGCCGCCGGCGGCTCCTGGCCAGCCGCTGCGTGAGCCGGGGACTGTCCCCATCCGGGGGACTGTCCCCATCCGGGCGGGGCGGCAGCGACGGTGCCGAGGAGGAGGAGACTGACGGTAAGCGGAAGGACGCGAAGTTGGCGTGCCATGACGGCCGCATTCTATACGCGCCGGAGCGGACGTGTTGGAGTATCCTCCCCAGACCGTCCGGGCGGGCTCCTCCGCAAACGATCCGGCAGTTCGCCCGTTTCCTTCGACAGGTGGGACACATGCGTCGACTGGTCCTCGTCGTTCTTGTTTGTGCATGCGCAATCTCCGCGTCCCAGGCCCAGGCCCCTGCCGCCAGGCAGCCGGCAGGCGGGCCGCCCGCCGCGGAGCGCGCCAGGAACATCATTCTCTTCATCGGCGACGCCGGCGGGCTGCCCACGCTGAACGCAGCAAGCCTCTACGGCTACGACCGGCCGCAGGCGCTGTTCATCCAGAAGATGCCGAACATCGCCCTGATGGACACCTCGACGGCGAGCAACTGGGTCACCGACTCGGCCGCCGGGATGACGGCCATCGTGACCGGCCGGAAGACCCACAACGGTGTCCTGTCGCAGTCGGACACCGCGGTCCGGGGCCAGAAGGACGGCGCGCGCCTCAAGACCATCCTGGAGTACGCGGAGGAGCGAGGGCTTTCGACCGGCGTGATCACGAACGACTCGGCGGCTGGCGCCACGCCGGCCGCCTGCTACGCGCACGTCAACAACCGGAGCAACACGGCCGGCATCATCGCGCAGCTTGGGAAACCGCTGGCCGGCAATGGCGTGGACCTGGTGCTCGGGCCGGGCCGGTCAGCGATCTACAAGGCGACGTCCGCCGCCGGCTTCGACCTGGACGCGATGCTTCACGCCGCCGGCTATACCCTGCTGAGTGCACCTGAGGCACTCCGCCCAGACACGACACGCGCCGTGGGCCTGACGGACAACCCCGACTACGACGTGTCCGCGGTGGTCGCCAACGCCATCGGGTCGCTCTCGCGAAACCCGAAAGGCTACTTCCTGATGGTCGAGTGGGACCTCCACACCGACGACGTGAAGAGGGGCCTCGATCGCACGCTGGTCATCGACAAGGTCATCCGCGAAACCGTGGAGAAGGCCGGGCCGCGAACCCTTGTGATCTTTGCGGCCGACCACTCATTCGACATCCGCCTGCGCGGAGGCGCGAGAGGGCGCCCCCTGCTCCCCGAGCCCGCGCCCGGCGAGCCGAAGCCCGCCAACCCGCCGCTTCGGATGGACGACGGGCACACCGGCGAGGAAGTGGTGGTGGCGGCGCAGGGCCCCGGCGCGCGCCGCGTGCGCGGCTTCATCGCGAACACCGATCTCTTCCGGATCATGATGTCCGCATACGGCTGGCCTGAGACGCCCGCCGCCCGCTGAGCGGCGGAGGCCGGCGAAGGCGCACGGCGGGGACCGGCGCGCCCGCGCGATCAGACGGCGGCCACGCTGATCCCGGCCGTCATCGAGTGGCTCGCGTGCGGCGGCACCGTCACGGCGTCGTCCGCCGCGTTGGCGGTCTCGATGCAGATCATTCCCGGCCACTCGTCGTCGCCGAAGTCGGGCATGGCCCTGCTCTTCGCCACCCAGGGATTCCAGACGACCGTCGAGCGTGAGCCGGTCTTCTCCACGCGGATGCGGCGCCCGAAGCCAGGGTCCGTCAGCGTGACGGCCGATCCCGTATCGAGATAGAGGCGGTCGGTTTCGCCGCCGATGGTGACGAACGTCTCGGCCTGTGTCTTGCGTCTCGCGCCATCGGCCTTGTCCACGTAGGTCGCGCCCTCGAACCCCGCCACACGCACCTGCCTCACGTCGCCCACCGCGAAGTAGGTGTGAAGGGCCTCCTCGAAGGCGATCGGCGCGTCGCCGCGATTCGTCACCGTGAGCGCCATCGACAAGCCACGGCCCAGGCGGAGCTCGTACGCCAGCATGAGAGTGCGCGGCACGTGCAGGCTCGCGAGCGTGTCGCCGTCCAGGCTCAGGCGAGCGTTGACGGAGCCGTCGGCCTCGAGGGTGACGCCGTCGAGGTTCCAGGCGCTGGTGCGAGCCAGGCCGTGCACGGGCGCCGACGGATCGCCTGCCTTCGGACCGAACCACGGAAAGCAGATCGGCACGCCCCCCCGGATCGGCGCGCCGGTTTCGAAGCGGCTCGCGTCGCTCATCCACAGCACCGGCTTCGGCTGGCTGCGCGGCTGCCACCGGCACAGATGCGCGCCGTGGAGGTAGAGTTCAGCGGTGCAGATCGCGGTGTCGATGGACAGGCGGCACAGACCGCCGCGCCCGCTGTCGAGAACAACACCCGCAGGCAGACTCGGGTACATGCGCACAGTTTACCGAAGCCGGAAGCCCTGCGCACAGACCGCCGCCGCGGGGGCGCGGCCGCCTTCAGGTCGACGGTGTGTTGTAGACTGTCCCTGTCGCCATGACACCACGCCAGGTCGAGATCTACCGCGCCATGCATCCAGCCCAGCGGCTCAGCGTCGCCTTCGGCCTCCATGACTTCGCCTACCGCCGCATCGCGGCGGCCATCGCCCGCCGGCAGGGTCACCTCGACGACGACGGGCTTCGTCACGAGGTGCTCAGGAGGTTCATCGGTGAACCAGGAACGCTTCTTCGTCGCGGTCCTCACCGCGCTTGACGAGTGCGGCATCCCGCACATGGTGGCGGGATCCGTCGCGGCCATCCTCTATGGCGAGCCGAGGCTGACGAACGACATGGATGTCGTCGCGGCACTCGAGCCGCACAGGGTCGACGACCTCCTGGCGTGCTTCTCGGCCGAGGACTTCTACGTGCCGTCCGCGGAGTTTGTCGGGTCTGTCATCGCAGGCGGCGGCTCGTTCAACATCATCCACGTGCCCAGCGGGTCCAAGGTCGACGTCATCGTCCGGCGCCGGACGGCCTTCGCGGCCGAAGAATTCTCCAGGCGGCAGCGGGTTCCGTTCACGGAGGGTCTCGACGCCTCGGTTGCGACGCCCGAGGACGTCATCGTGTCGAAGCTTCTCTACTTCGTCGAAGGCCGGTCCGAGAAGCACCTGCGCGACATCGCCGGGATTCTGAGAGTGTCGGCTGGGCGAATCGATGAACAGTACATCGAGTCGTGGGTCGCACGGCTGAGTCTGGAGCAACCGTGGCAGGCCGCGATGCGCCTCGCGGCCGCGGGCGACTGACACGACTCGGACCGAATCCTGCCGTCTGGACCCGATGGGCCGGATCTCGACGCGACGACAGCGGATCTCTACCAGGGAGCAGCGCGTGCAGCGATTCATGCCACTGCTCGTCATCGGGCTCCTCGCGCCCGGCCCTTCAGGTGTCGTGTCCGGAGGTCCCGCCGGCACCGCGCGCCTGATTCCGATCGCGGACGCCGCGTGGGCCGGAAGCTCGGTCAACGTCGTCGCCAACATCCGGCAGTCGGTCTACACGCACGAACGCACGCAGTTCGCCGCGTTCTACGACGCCGACCGGTTCATGATCCTGGCCAGGCGGTCGCTCGACGCGGACCGGTGGGAAACGCGGCGGACGGCCTACCAGGGCAATGCCGCAGACGCGCACAACTCGATCAGCCTGGTGGTGGACGGCGCCGGCGTCCTGCACGTCGCATGGGACCACCACGTCAACCCGTTGAACTACGCCCGCGGGGTGACGCCGGGGTCCATCGAACTGGGGCCGCGGCAGGCGATGACCGGCCAGCTGGAGAGCCGAGTCACCTACCCGCAGTTCTTCCGGCTGCCTGGCGGAGACCTGCTGTTTCTTTACCGGGATGGCTCGTCGGGCCGCGGGTCGCTCGTGCTCAACCGCTACGGGGTGGCGAAGGGCGCATGGAGCACGGTCCAGGCCAACCTGATCGACGGAGAGGGCGAAAGAAGCCCCTACTGGGACATGACGATCGACCGCCAGGGAACGCTGCACCTGGCGTGGGTGTGGCGCGAGTCCCCCGATGTCGCCACCAATCACGACATCTGCTACATGCGGTCGGCGGACGAGGGCCGCACGTGGTCGGGCAGTAACGGGTCACGCGTCGCGATCCCGGTCACGGCGCGCACGGCCGAGTACGCCGCGAGGATCGCGCAGAACAGCAACCTCATGAACTCGCCGGCGATCACCGCCGACGACGAGGGCCGGCCATACGTGACCACGTACTGGTCGCCGTCTCCAGGCGCCCCGCCGCGCTTCCACGTCGTGCACCACGAGGGATCCGCCTGGCAGAACATCGAGGGGCCTGCGCGGTCCGACGCGTTCACGCTGTCTGGCGGCGGCACGAAGGCGCCCCCGATCTCGCGCGCCGTGGTGCTGGTGGAACGCGCCGGTCAGGCCCGCCGCATTCATCTCGTCTACAGGGACTCGGGGACGTCCGCCCGCGGCCGGGTCACCGCAGCGACGCTGGAGCGGCCAGGCGCAGGAACATGGACGGTGCAGGACCTGACGGTGGAATCCGTTGGCGCCTGGGAGCCGGCCATCGATCCTGCCGCATGGGCGGGATTGCGGCAGGTGCACATGCTGGTTCAGCGGGTCACGCAGCGCGACGGCGACGACCGGACAGGCGCGGCGGCGCCCACTCCCATTGGCCTGCTCGTCTGGAGCCCGCCCGCGGATCGCGAGCGGTAGGGGCGGCGCGCCGCCCCCGTCAGGCTACTTCCCTATCGGCCAGATCTCGATTCGCCGGAACTGGATCTCCCCGCCCTCGGACTGAAACGCGATGCGGCCCGGCATCACCGTGGCGCCCGAGGCCTCGTTGAGCTTCTTCCCGTTGACCAGCACGACGAGCGACTGGCCGTCGAGCGTGATCTCGTAGGTGTTCCATTCGCCCTCGGGCTTCTCGGCCGCCTCGAGTTTCTTGAAGCCGACCATGTCGCCGAGCAGTTCGTGGCCCTTGGCCTCCCGCCGGCGATCGGCCGCCCCTTCGAGCGGCATGCCCCAGAATCCGTAGAGGTCGCCGGCGTTCCCGGCCTGGAGTTGTGCCTCGTACGCCCGGGGCACGCCCTTCGGCTTGGGTTCGCCGTTGACCCGCATCAGGACGCCGCTGTTGGGGTTCTTGCCGAGCTTCGCGGCCGCGCCGGGCGCCCACCGCCATTCCACGATCAGCTTGAAGCTGGTGTACTCCGCGTTCGTGAAGATGTAGCCAAGGGGCTCGCCCTTGCAGACGAGCACGCCGTCCTGGACGCTCCAGACCGCGCTCGCGGGCACCTTCGGGTCGACGAGGAAGTGGCTCCAGCCGGAGAGGTCCTTCCCGTTGAAGAGGCGGACGCCCTGAGGCTGGGCGACTGCCGCCGCGGGCGAGAGCACGGCGGCCAGCATGACGATGGCGACGACGGGACGAAGCATGTGAAGCAGCATGTGCGCATGATAGCCGAAGACCCGGCCAGCCGGGCGGCACGCGCCTGGAGCCCCTCGGAGCCCGGACCGGGTCTGCCCTGCGGTGATCCCGAATGGCGGCCCCTCAGATAGGATACGGAGCGCGTGTCTGGTTGTGCCGGAGCGGGAGGGAGACCATGCGACGCTTCGCCGGAATTGCTCTGCTGCTGTCGCTCGCGTGCGCAGGTCTCGCGTCGGCGGGCACGAAGCCGAACTTTCTGATCATCCTCACCGACGACCACGGGTACGGCGACGTGTCGATCTACGGCACGTCCGATGTCCGCACCCCGAACATCGATCGCCTCGCGGCCGAGGGGATGGTGTTCACCGCGATGCGTGCCAACGCCACGGTGTGTTCTCCATCCCGCGCGGCCTTGCTCACGGGCCGGTATCCCGACCGGGTCGGGGTACCTGGCGTGATCCGGACCGAGCCGGCGAACTCGTGGGGCTACTTCGATCCGGCGGTCCCCACCCTGGCGGACGGGCTCAGACGGGCCGGGTACCGCACCGCAATCGTGGGCAAGTGGCACCTGGGCCTGGAGGCGCCGAACACCCCCAACGAACGCGGGTTCGATCTGTTCCACGGCTTTCTCGGCGACATGATGGACAGCTACCTCACGCATCTGCGGGAGGGCCGGAACTACATGCGCCGCAATGCGGAGGTGATAACCCCCGCCGGGCATGCCACCGAATTGTTCACCGCCTGGGCCGTCGAGTACCTGCGGGAGCGTGCACGGCAGCCCGGCGAGCCGTTCTTCCTCTACCTGGCGTACAACGCGCCTCATTTCCCGATCGAGCCGCCGGCCGAGTGGCTCAATAGGGTGAGGCAGCGCGCGCCGCACCTCGGCGAGGATCGAGCCAGGAACGTCGCGTTCGTCGAGCACCTCGACGACAGCATTGGCCGCGTGCTGGGCGCGATCCGGGAGCTGGGGTTGGACCGCAACACCGTGGTCGTCTTCACGGCCGACAACGGCGGGTCGCTGCCGCATGCGCAGAACAACGACCCGTGGCGCGGCGGCAAACAGAGCCATTACGACGGCGGGCTGCGCGTCCCGTTCGTGATGCGGTGGCCGCCGGCCATCGCCGCGGGCTCACGCAGCCACTACCAGGGGCTCAGCTTCGACCTGTATCCCACGTTTCTCGAACTGGCGGGCGCCCCGCTGCCGGCCGATCTCGATGCGGTGAGCCTGGTCCCGGCGCTGCGTGGTCAGCCGATGCCGCCGTCACGGGAGCTGTACTTCGTGCGCCGCGAAGGCGGCCAGGCGTACGGCGGCAAGAGCTACGAAGCCATCATCCGGGACGGCTGGAAGCTACTGCAGAACGATCCCTACAGCCCGCTGGAACTCTACAACCTCGACGACGACCCGTACGAGCAGCGGAACCTGGCAGCGGCGAACCCGGAACGGGTCAAGGAACTGGCTGCCGCCCTGCGCCGGCACGTGCAGCGCGGCGGATCGACGCCCTGGCAGACGCCTCGCTGAGCGTTCTTGACGCCTTCCAGGATGCACTGTCCGTCCCGGCGGGCGACAGGCTCGCCACGCGGTAGAATGACGGCGCCGTGCGACACCACAATTCACATCGACCAGTCTCGTTGGCCTCGGTCCTGGCGCTGACACTTGCGTGCGCTGGCGCGCTCACCGCCGCGATCGCCGCAGCCCCTCAACAACCTCCGAGCCAGGCGCAACTCCCAGCCGCATCGTCCGAGGGCCCGCTGACCCTCTGGTACCGCCAGCCCGCGGCGCAGTGGGTTGAGGCACTCCCGGTCGGCAACGGCCGGCTCGGCGCCATGGTGTTTGGCGGCATCGATCACGAACGGCTGCAGCTGAACGAGGATACGCTCTGGGCCGGCGGCCCGTACGATCCGTCGCATGCGGCGGCGCGCGAGGCGCTGCCGCGCGTCCGCCGCCTCATTGCGGACGGTGCCTATGCGGAGGCCGAGCGCCTGATCATGGAGCAGGTGATCGCCCGGCCGCCGCGCGAGATGCCGTATCAGACGGTGGGCGATGTCACGATCACCATGGCCGGAGGCTCGTCGGCCACCGAGTACCGCCGCTCGCTGGATCTCGACACCGCCATCGCCCGCACCAGTTTCCGCGTCGGCAACACCCGCCATGCCCGTGAGGTCTTCGCCTCGCCGGTCGATCAGGTCATCGTCTGCAGACTGACCGCGTCGGAGCCCAATGCCGCTCCATCGGCGCCAGGCCGGATCACGGCAACGATTGCCATGTCGACGCCCATGGCCGCGACGGTCCGCACCGAGGGTCTCGACACGATCGTGCTCGCGGGCGTGAACGGGGACGCGTTCGGCATCAAGGGCGCGCTCACGTACCAGGCGCGCGTGAAGGTGTCGGTCGACGGCGGGTCCGTTATCGCCGACGGCACGCAGTTGCGCATCGTGGCCGCGAGATCGGCGACGTTGTTGATTGCGGCCGCGACGAGCTTCCGCCGGTACGACGACGTGTCGGGCGACCCGGCAGCGGCCACGGCGAGGGCCATTGCAGCCGCCGCGGCCCGCCCGCTCGATGCGATCCACGCCGACCACATCGCCGAACACCGGCGCCTGTTCCGGCGGGTCACGCTCGATCTCGGGGGCCTGCCGCCCCCCGATCTGCCGACCGACGAGCGCATCCGTGGCTTCGCTGGCGGCGCCGACCCGCAGCTCGCCGCCCTGTACTTCCAGTACGGCCGCTACCTGCTCATCACCAGTTCGCGCCCCGGTACTCAGCCCGCGAACCTTCAGGGGATCTGGAACGACAGCACGAACCCGCCGTGGGCCAGCAACTACACGACGAACATCAACACCCAGATGAACTACTGGCCCGCCGAGGTCGCGAACCTCGCCGAGTGCGCGGAGCCACTGTTCGCGATGATCTCGGATCTGGCCGAGACGGGCGCGCGAACCGCGCGGACGCACTACGGCGCCCGCGGATGGGTGCTCCATCACAACACCGACCTGTGGCGGAATACGGCGCCGGTTGACGGCCCGCGCTCCGGCATGTGGCCGACGGGCGGCGCCTGGCTGGCCACGCACCTCTGGGAGCACTACCTCTACTCGGGTGACAAGGCGTTCCTCGCCCGCGTGTATCCCCTGATGAAAGGCGCCGCGGAGTTCTTCGTCGACACGCTCGTCGAGGATCCGAGCGGCCGGTGGCTCATCACGAGCCCGTCGCTTTCGCCCGAGAACCGCCACCATCCCGACGGCACCGTTGCAGCCGGCCCGGCGATGGACAGCCAGATCCTGCGGGACCTGTTCGACCAGGTTGTCGAGGCCGGGCGCATCCTCGGCCGGGATGAGGCGTTCCGCAAGGCGCTCGCCGCCACGCGCGGGCGGCTGGCGCCTGACCGCGTCGGATCGGCCGGCCAGTTGCAGGAGTGGCTGGACGACTGGGACATGAAGGCGCCCGAGCCGAAGCACCGGCACGTGTCGCATCTCTACGGCGTCTATCCGAGCGCGCAGCTCTCGAGCGGCACGACGCCGGCGCTCACAGCGGCAGCGAGGCGTTCGCTCGACCTGCGCGGCGACGAATCGACAGGATGGGCGACGGCCTGGCGCATCGCGCTGTGGGCCAGGCTCGGCGATCCCGAGCGCGCGTACCGGCTGATCGCGTTCCTCCTGTCGCCTGCGCGCACCTACCCGAACATGTTCGACGCGCATCCCCCGTTCCAGATCGACGGGAACTTCGGAGGCACGGCGGCGATCGCCGAGATGCTGCTGCAGTCACACGCCGGCACGATCGACCTGCTGCCGGCGCTGCCGAAGGCGTGGCCATCCGGCAAGGTCACCGGGTTGCGCGCACGCGGCGGCTTCGACGTCGATCTCGAGTGGGAGAACGGCACCCTGCGCCGCGCGACGGTCCGATCCACCTGGGGCACGACGGTCCGGCTGCGGGCGGGCATGTCCGAGCACACGGCGACGCTGAAGCCGGGCGACGCCGTGACCTGGGACGGAAAGTAGGACCGGTTTCCCACCCTGAGTTCAGCGGCAACGGCCCGATCCGGTCCAGCCGGCTACCGCCGGTCCCGCCAGCGGTTCACAACCTTCCCGAGTTCGCGCAACCACAGGACGGAGCTGGCGACCGCTGCACAGCGCAGCCAGTCGGCGGCGGTCAGGGCCACGGTCGAAAACGCCTGCTGGAGAAACGGCAGGTAGATGACGCCGGCATGCAGGACCAGCGAGCCGGCTACGGCGGCGGCCAGCCACGGATTCCGGCCCAGGCCGTGCAGTGCGCTCCGCTCGTCGGACCGCGCGTTCAGGACGTTGAACAGCTGAAACAGCATCAGCGTCGTGAAGGCGATGGTCTGCCCGTACCGCAGGCTGCCGCGGCCCTCGACCAGCCCGCCGGGCAACGAGGCGTCGAGCGCGAACAAGGTTCCCGCCGCCATAATGGCACCCACGGCGACGATCCCCGACCACATGCGGCGGGTGATGACGGGTTCGCCCTTCGAACGGGGCGGCGCCTCCATGACCGCGGCGTCGGCCGGATCCATGCCGAGGGCCAGCGCGGGGGCGCCATCGGTGACGAGGTTAATCCACAGCAGCTGCGTCGCCAGCAGGGGCAGCACGACGGCAGCCCCTTCCGCCTGCAGTCCGATCACCCGCGCCAGCACCACGCCGAAGAACATCGTCATCACTTCACCGATGTTCGAGGACAGGAGATAGCGCAGGAATTTCCTGATGTTGGCGAAGATGGCCCGGCCCTCTTCGACCGCCGCCACGATGGACGCGAAGTTGTCGTCGGCCAGCACGATGTCGGCCGCTTCCTTCGAGACGTCGGTGCCCGTGATGCCCATCGCCACGCCGATGTCGGCCGACTTCAACGCGGGAGCGTCGTTCACGCCGTCGCCGGTCATGGCTACGACGGCGCCGCCCGCCTGAAGCGCCCGGACGATTCTCAGTTTGTGCTCCGGGTTGACCCGCGCGTAGACCGACACGTCCGCGACCGTGCGAACGAGCGCCTGATCGTCCATGGCCTCGAGCTCGGCTCCCGTCACCGCGCGCCCGTTCTCCGCGATACCCAGTTCGCGCGCAATGACCGCAGCCGTCCGGGGGTGATCGCCGGTAATCATCATGGGGCGAATCCCGGCGCGTCGTGCCCGGGCGACGGCCGCCTTGGCCTCTTCGCGCGGCGGGTCGATCATGCCGACCAGGCCGGCGAACACCAGGTCGTGCTCGACGTGCTCGCCAATCGCTCCCAACGCCGGCGACTGGTCTGAGAACGCTCGATAGGCCACGCCGATCGTGCGGAGTGCCTGTCCAGCCAGTTGCTCGTTCGCCTCGCGGACCTGCCGCCGTCGTTCATCGCCGAGCGGCCGCGTCTCCGAACCCCACAACTCCTGACTGCAGCGCGTGAGCAGGACGTCGGGTGCCCCTTTGGTGAACAGGAGCACGCGCCCGGTCTGCTCGGCATCAGTATGCACGGTGCTCATCAGCTTGCGCTTCGACGAGAACGGCACCTCCGCGACGCGCTCGAACCGGGCCTCGAGCGCATCGGCCTCCAGTCCGGCCTTGCGCGCGGCGACGATGAGCGCGCCCTCGGTGGGATCGCCCTGCACGGTCCACCGTCCGTCGTGTTCCTGGAGCACCGCGTTGTTCGCGCGATCGGCCACCGCGAGCGCGCGCCACAACTCGGTCCGCATCGCGCCGTCCACCGCCCCGCCCCCGTCACGCTCGACGGTGCCCTCTGGCGCATACCCGGTGCCGCTGAAGGTCGCGCTCCCGCTCGCGGTGACGACGACCCGCACGGTCATCTCGTTCCTGGTCAGCGTGCCGGTCTTGTCGGACGCGATGATGTCCGCGGACCCGAGCGTCTCGACGGCCGCCAGGTGCCGCACGATGGCGTGGCGGCGCGCCATGCGCTGCACGCCGACAGCCAGGACGACGGTCACAATCGCCGGAAGGCCTTCCGGCACCGCCGCCACGGCAAGCGCCACGCCGAGGATCAGCACGTCGAAGAGCGCCGGGAGGCTGCGCACGTGCTCGACGAGCACGATGGTCACGATCATGACCATCGCGATCGCGACGACGAGGGCACCGAGGATCCGGCCGACGCGATCAAGCTCCCGCTGCAGCGGCGTCGTCTCGGCGGCGGTGGCCTTGAGGAGCCCGGCGATGCGGCCCATCTCGGTCTGCATCCCGGTCGCCATCACGACGGCGCGGCCGCGCCCGTAGCTGGCTGCCGTGCCGCTGAAGACCATGTTCTGGCGGTCGCCGATTCCGGCCTCCGCCGTGAACGCGTCGGTGTCCTTCGCCACCGGAAGGCTCTCGCCGGTCAGGGCCGCCTCCGCCGTGTGAAGAGCCGTGGATTGGATGACCCGGGCATCGGCGGGAATCGTGTCGCCCTCCTCGATGAGGAGGATGTCGCCGGGCACGATCTCGGCGGCGGGCACGCTCAGGCGCTCGCCGCCACGAAGCACCTGCGCCTTGGCCGCAGCCATCTGGCGGAGCGCCGCCACCGCGGATTCCGCGCGGGACTCCTGGACGTACCCCATGGCGGCGTTGAGCAGCACCACGCCGAGGATGGCTATGGCCTCGTACGGCACGGCCGACTCACGCTCGTAGAGCCAGAGCGCGGCGGAGATTGCCGCCGCCACCAGGAGCAGGATGACGAGGAGGTCCTCGAACTGGGCGAGGAACTTCCTCCAGGCGGGCGGCGGCTCTTCTGCGGCAAGCTCATTGCGGCCGTGGCGCTCGAGCCGGGCGAGCGCTTCGGCCGCGGACAGGCCGCGCACCGCGTCCGTCTCCAGCGCGGCCAGCACATCCGCTACCGGAAGTTGATAGGCTGGGCGACCGGTCATCGACGGCACCTCGGGTTCAGAACACAGTCAGACTGCCGCATCTGCACCACGATCTTCGTTCGGGGCTGTCCTGCGGCGGGAAGGCCGCCTATCAAGGGATGCGTGTCGGAATTCGGGCCCCACCTGCACAGCATGTCACGAGTGACTCGCCAACCCCGTCCATAGGAACCAGATCCCCATCGCCAGCAGGAACACCCGCGAGAGGCGGTAGAATACCTGACGTGCAGACCGGCCTCTCGGACACCGATCCCGACGTCCTGCGGCTTCAGGCCGAGCTCTTGAGGCAGACCAGCCCGGCGCGGCGCCTGGAGATGGCGTTGTCGCTGTCGGCAGCCCTGATCGATATCGCCTATGCCGGAATCCGGCGCCGGCAGGCTGGGATCTCGGATGTTGACGCCGGTCTCCAGTTCGTCGAGATTCAGTACCGGCAGAGAACTCGCACAGGCCGTTCGCGCCAGAATGTCGGAGCCGCCTCCGGCATGAACGCGCCGGATCTCCTTGCAGCGCTGAGGCCTGTGCTGAGTGTGCTCGGCGATCTGGGTGTCCGCCATTTCGTCGGTGGTTCGATCGCCAGTTCTGCGCATGGCGTCGCGCGCGCCAGCCTCGATGTGGATGTCGTCGCTGAACTCGAGGCGGTGCACGTCGCCCGCCTCGTGGCGGCGCTCCAGGATGCCTACTATGTCGACGCGGCGCGCGTCCGTGCCGCCGTGGAGAACCGGCGTTCTTTGAACCTGATTCACCTGGGGACGATGTTCAAAGTCGATGTGTTCGTCTCGAGGAATCGCCCGTTCGACCTGTCGGCGTTCGCGCGTGCAGGGGCCCAGGCGCCGGCCCCAGGCCTCGAGTCCCAGTCAATCCCCATGGCGTCGGCTGAAGACGTGCTGCTGGCCACACTCGAGTGGTACCGCCGCGGCGGCGAAGCGCCCGAACACCAGTGGGCTGACGTCGTTGGAATCGTGCGCGTTGGCCGCGGCGCGCTCGATATCGACTGCCTTCGGCTCTGGGCGGTACCGCTCGGTGTGCAGGACCTGCTCGAGCGGCTTCTCGCCCAGACCGAGCACTGACACGCCGCAACCGCCCTGACCTTACGACCGGCCGGCGAACCCCGTCCACAGGAACCAGATCCCCATCGCCAGCAGGAAGACCTGTGAGAGCCGGTTGAGGGCCGCCCGGTTTCGGGCGAGCAGTTCGTCCGCGACGGAGACGCCGAGCAGCGCCGGCGCCGTCCCGATGCCGAACAGGGCGAGCGCCGCCGCACCTTCGAAGGGGCCGCCGCGCGCCGCCGCCGCGATGAGCGCCGAATAGAGAAGGCCGCACGGCAGCAATCCGAGGAACAGCCCCGTCGCGAACGGGTGGCCCGGCACGCGCCCCTTCAAGGCCCCCGCGATTCGCTTGAAGAAGGCGCCCCCGACGTCGAGGCCAGGCACGAGATCCGATAGAGCCACAAGCGCCCAGATCACGAGGATGCTGCCGGCGATGATCGATGCCGCGCGTTGGAATCCGACCAGGCCGCCGGCCAGTTCGACGACGCTTCCGAGCGCACCGGCGGCGGCACCGAGCACCGCATACGTGAGGATGCGTCCGGCCGTGTACCAGCCCTGCGCGCCGAGGACCGCGCTTCGCCCGCCGCCAGCCGGTGCGTGGCGACGCGATACAAACAGGTACGAATGGCGAACACATCCCGACGCAGTGCCCGAACCCGCCCAGGAGACCGAGCATGAGGAAGCCAGCGAGATCGATGGTTTGAATCACGGTGTGGATGCGTGGGGCGCCTGCGGAGGCGGTGCCTCAAGCTTGAGGGTCAAGTCCAAGCGCCTCGATATCCGCGAGATCCTGGAGCCGGCCGACGGCGCGCTTGTTGGCCAGCAGTTCCCGGCGGCCGAGGAACGGCACCGATTCGGCTCCAAATCGCCCCATCACTCGACCGATCCACGCTTCGTCGAACGGCACCCCATCGATCGAGGTGAGCAGGTCGATTCGATTCGGCGCGACGCCGAGCTGGACGACCTTGCCGGGCTTGTCGAAGTCGGCCGCGGTGAGGCCCACGCCGCCGAAGCCGAAGTCCTCAAGAGCCCCCAGCAGCCGTTCGGCGTTCTCGGCGGTTGGCTCGACGAAGACGTCGAGGTCCTTCGTGTAGCGGGGTCTGCCGTGGTACGCGAGGGCATGGCCGCCGACAACCACGAACCTAACGTGTCGGGCCGTCAAGCACCCGAACAGTTCTTCGAAGTCGCTCTTCTGGTTGTCCACTGAAGACCGCCCAGTCCCGGCGCAACTGCGCCACCATCGCAACGCGCTCATCGGGAGGAACCGTCGCCCAGTACTCCCGGTCGGCCTTCTGCTCCTCCTCGAAGGAGGCGAAGCGGCGAACGACGATGTTTCTCATTGGTAGCGGCATTATATCGCTGGACGCCCGCCGGGTCTCGTCGCACGCCGGTCCCGGGGCCCGATCAGCCGGGCGGAGCCAGATCCAGGCGGAAGCGGGCGGACCGCGGCCGCCCTGCCACGGTGCCTTCGACGGTCGCATACCAGCGCCGCTTGCCGCTCGGTCACGTCGGCAGGACGACGGCGGCTTCAAGCCAGCCGTCGCGGCCGGGGATGAGCGTATGGCGGTGATCGCCCATCGGCATCGCCATCTCGAACGACACGCGGCCGTTCTCGATCGCGACAGGCGAACCGTTCGCCTCGGCCCGGACCCTCACGCGGAACGTCGCGAGCGCGACCGGCGGGTTTGGAGAGAGAGACAGGGTGATGCTGACGCCGCCAGCGTCAACGGTTGCGCCGGCGAGCGTCACATCCGGCACGTCATCGCCGCGGGATGCCGGGCCCACGGGGGCCGGGCCAGTTGCCGCCGTTGGCGACGGCGATCGGACCCACCACGCCCCGGCGGCCAGCACGGCCAGTACCGCAATGCCGAGCAGCGTGGATCTGACGTTCATCGAGCCGTGTTCCCCCGGGTCTGAAGACCCGGGGCTCCATCCTGATTCACGAATCCCGAGCCCCGAATCCCGAGTCCCGGGGCTCCATCTTCCATGCGCCTACGCTACGTGTGGTACTCGAGGCAGGCGCCGATCGCCGGGTCCTTCAACGGCACGGGGTCGTGCCGCCTCAGGAACCACCCGAACACCAGCGTGAAGAGCCCGACGAACCCCAGCGTCACGACGAACTCGATGATCGGGAGATGGCCGTGCGCGGCCTCCTCGCCGTGTCCCACGGCCGGCCCGACCATCACGTAGAGCTCCCAGAACTGCGCGACGAGGATCAGCAACGCAACGGGGACGAGCCGTTTCGGATTGCGCTTGGCCTCCCGCGGCACCAGCAGCAGGAACGGCACCACGAACTTCAGCACGGGGAGCAGCAGCAGGTACGGAAGCCACCCGTTCTCCATCCGGCGGATGAAGTAGACGGTCTCCTCGGGGATGTTCGCGTACCAGATCAGCATGTGCTGGCAGAAGTAGATGTAGGCCCAGAAGCCGGTCCAGGCGAACACCATCTTGCCGAGGCTGTGGAGGTGGTTCTCGTTCAGGAAACCCGGGAGCTTCCCGTTCATCACCATGAGGCCGGCCACCACCGCGATGAACGCCGTCCCGGTCTGCACGATGTCCGTGAACGTCAGCACCGCGAACATGGTCGAGAACCAGTGGGCGTCGAGCGAGAGCAGGAGATAGAAGCTGACGATGCTGAACGTCAGCGCGAAGACGACGAGGAAGATCGCCGAGAGCGCCCGGTTGCGGAGGCTCGGCGCGATGCCGCCCTCACGGTCCTGCCGGTGCGACGTGGAGACCATCAGCGCGGCGAACACCACCCAGAGCACGAGGCTCGCACCCACGAGGGCCCAGAACATGGGCATGTTCAGGAACGGCGCCTTGTGGAGCAGCAGCTCGTCCTGCGCGACCACGTCGGCGTGCGACCAGTGGTAGAGCGAGTGCGCACCGAGGCCGACGGCGAGCGCGAGCAGGCCGCCGGGGAGCAGCCACGCCGTCATCGCCTCGGGAATGCGGCGCATCGTCACCGACCACGTACCGCGGGCGAGATAGAGGATCGCGAGCCAGGCGGCGCCGAAGACACCGAGGCCGAGCGCGTAGAAAGCGCCAATGAGGTACGCGCTCCACGCGAGCGAGGCGTCGCTCGAGAAGGCATAGGCCAGCGCCGCGGCGCCAGCGAGGACGGCTGCGGTGCCGAGGCCCTGCTCGAGGCGGGACAGGCCGATCCGGCCGGGCTTTTCCGGGAAGGTGTGAGAGTGAGGGTGATTCATGGTGTCACTTCCCTCCCTTGACCGGATCAGCCGGAGTGGCGGCGGAGCCTGGCGCGGCCGGAGCCGCGGCGACGGCGGGCGGTGGAGCGACCGGCTCGGTCTTCTGCATCTCCCGGATGTAGAGGATCACCGACCACGCGTCGCGGGCGTCGACCTGCCGCGCGTGGCTCGGCATCGAGTTCTGGCCCCGCATGGGGCGATGGAACAGCTGGCCGTCTGGCCAGTCGCGCACCTTCTGCGTCATCAGGCTGGGCGGCTTCGGGAACAGCGCCGTCACGTGCCCGTCGCCTGCGCCCTTCGGGCCGTGGCAGGTGATACACACCTGCTCGTAGACGAAGCGGCCGTGGGCGACGACCTCGGGCGTTGGCTTGAGCGGGTTCACGAGTTCAGCGCCCGCCAGGTCGGCCTGGTTCTGCGCGTACGGATAAGGCGCCTCGCCGATCGCCACCGTGCCGGGCTGGGGTTCCATGAGGCCGGTAGGCCGCGCGCCGAACACGTCCTTGCGCTGCGGCTTCAGTTTGGGCTGATCGATCATGTCGAGGCGGTTGCCCTCGCGGTGGGGCGACCGCCCGGCTGGCAGACCGATGTCGCAACCGGCGAGGAACGCCGTGAGCGCCACGAGGGCCGTCGCACGAAGGGCGTTACGCATGGCTGCCTCCCTCGCCCGTCCGGCCCTGCTCCGGGCGCCCCGAGCTCTGTCGAGGGGTCACGTCAATGAGCGTCACGCCGTCGGCGCCAAGCGACCGGACGAACCGCTCGGCTTCGGCGGCGTTCCATTTCGGGTCGGTGGCGGAAATCCACAGCACGAACCTGTCGATCGTCGCCCCGGTCCTGACGAGCATCGGCGGCGGCTGCGGAACCGTGTCCTTCTTGCCGGCGATGATCGCGACGACAGCGCTTCCGAGCGCGGCCCAGAAGACCATCGCCTCGAAGGTGATCGGGATGAACGCCGGCCAGGCCGCGAACGGCTTGCCGCCGAAGTTCATGGGCCAGTCCCAGACCATCACGTAGTTCTGGAGGCCCTGGGCGAAGAGGATGCCGCAGAGGGCAAGGACCGCCGTGACGTACGGGATCCAGGAGCGCGTCTGGCCCATCGCGTCCTCCATGCCGTGGATGGGGAACGGGGTCAGGAAGTCGAAGTGTTTCCAGCCCGCGTCGCGGACCTTCGCCGCGGCGGCCAGGGCGTCGCCCGGCTCGTAGAAGTGGCCGATGATGCCTGTCGTGGACGTCGGCGTCATGGTTCACGCCTCCTGAATGGCCGCGGCGGCGGCGCGCGGGGGGTGGCTGCGGGCGACCTTCGGATCCATCACGCCCTTGACCTCCGAGATCGCCACCACCGGAAGGAAGCGCACGAACAGGAGGAAGAGGGTGAAGAAGAGGCCGAACGACCCGAAGAGAATCGCGTAGTCCCACCGGGTCAGCGCATACATGCCCCAGGACGAGGGGAGGAAGTCGCGATGGAGCGACGTCACGACGATGACGTAGCGCTCGAACCACATCCCGAGGTTGACGAGGATCGATACGACGAAGAGCGCCCAGGTATGGCGGCGCAGCGACTTGAACCAGAACAGCTGCGGGATGATGGCGTTGCAGGTGAACATGATCGCGTAGGCCCACCAGTAGGGGCCGAACGCGCGGTTCTTGAAGATGAACCCTTCCCACTCGCTGCCGGAATACCAGGCCATGAAGAACTCGGTCGAGTAGGCGAAGCCGACCATCATGCCCGTGAACATCAGGATCTTCGCCATCGCCTCCATGTGGTTCAGCGTGATGTAGTGCTTCATGCCGAAGTAGCCGCGCATGAAGGTCATCAGCGTGATGACCATGGCGAAGCCCGAGAAGATGGCGCCGATGACGAAGTAGGGCGGGAAGATCGTCGTGTGCCAGCCCGGCATGACCGACGTGGCGAAGTCGAACGACACGATCGTGTGCACCGAGAAGACCAGCGGCGTGGCCAGCGCGGCCAGGATCATGTAGGCCGACTCGTAGTGCCGCCACGCGCGATGGGAGCCGGTCCAGCCGAAGCTCAGCGCGTTGTAGATCCACTTGCGCACCGGGTGGGTGGCGCGGTCGCGCACGGTGGCGAGGTCGGGCAGCAACCCCATGTACCAGAACGTCAGCGACACCAGGCCGTAAGTGGAAATGGCGAAGATGTCCCACGCCAGCGCCGAGTTGAAATTCACCCAGAGCGGGCCGCGCGCGTTGGGATACGGCACCAGCCAGTAGGCGAACCAGGGCCGGCCGAGGTGGATGATCGGGAAGATCCCGGCGCAGGCCACCGCGAAGAGCGTCATCGCCTCGGCGGCCCGGTTGATCCCCGTCCGCCACTGCTGGCGGAACAGGTAGAGCACGGCCGAGATGAGGGTGCCGGCGTGGCCGATGCCGATCCAGAACACGAAGTTGATGATGAACGAGCCCCAGCCGACCGGCTGGTTCACGCCCGCGATGCCCATGCCGGCGTAGAAGAGCGTGGTCAGGCCGACGACGAGCATCGCCAGGAACACCAGGGCGATGCCGAAGGCGATCCACCACCGCGCCGTGGGAAACCGCTCGGCGTGCATGCAGATGTCCTGGTCGACGTCGGTCCACGTCTTGCCGCCCGTGACGAGCGGCTCGGGGACCTCCACGTCGCCCCCGTACGGGCCGGCCTTGGGCACGACGATTGGCCGGCCGGTCAGGTGGCCGTCGTCCATCACCGTGGCGTAGGGACTCGCCTCATGCCTTGTCATGGCGCACCTTCGTCAGATAGGAGATGGACGGCCTGACGCCCAGCGCGTCGAGCAGCCGCATGGCGCGCGGGCCGGCGGCGAGGGCCGCCACGCGCGAGCCGGGGTGGTTCACGTCGCCGAACGTGATGGCGCCGGTCGGGCAGGCCTCCATGCACGCCGGGACCACCGTGCCGTCGGGGAAGTGGTCCTTCGACTTCCCCTCGCGGATGGCCTCCGAGCCCGCCGCGCGGATGCGCTGGATGCAGAAGGAGCACTTCTCCATCACGCCGCGGGCCCGCACGGTCACCTCGGGGTTGTTCTTCATCTGCATCGGCGCGCGCGTGTTCAGCTCGGCGTTGCGCGCGATGCGGGGCACGAGCCAGCGGAAGAACGCGCTCTCCTGCCTCTTGCTCAACTCCCAGTAGTTGAAGCGCCGCACCTTGAACGGGCAGTTGTTCGCGCAGTAGCGGGTCCCGGTGCAGCGGTTGTAGACCTGCTGGTTCAGGCCGTCCGCGCTGTGCAACGTCGCCACAAACGGGCAGACGGTCTCGCACGGCGCATTCTCGCAGTGCTGGCAGAGCATCGGCTGGAACAGCGTCTGCGGCTCCTCCACCACGTCGAGCGGGCCGTCCCAGACCTCGGCGTCCCACCGGCCGTCTTTCTTCGGCGCGTCATAGTAGCGGTCGATGCGCATCCACGACATCTCGCGCCCGTCGAGCATGCCCTGCCGGCCGACGACGGGGATGTTGTTCTCGGCCTGGCAGCCGATGACGCACTTGCCGCAGCCGTTGCACTTGCTGAGGTCGATGGCCATCGCCCATCGCGCGTTCGGATACGGGTGCGCAGGCCAGATGGACGGGCCGCCCTTCTGCTGCTCGGTGCCCGACGCCCGGTCCTGTTCGAACGCCGAGAGCGTGGTGACGGGCACGAGAGGCCGCTGGTCGCGGTCGATGACGTCCGAGCCCTGCCCGAAGGCGAGCGGTTCGTTCCCGTCGACCTTGCGGATCGTGACCGGGAGGCCGGCGGCGATGACCCGCCCGGAGGCCAGCACACGCAACGGGTAGGCATTCGGACCGACGTCCTTGCCGATGGCGCCGCAGTCCGTGCGGCCGAGGCCAAGCGGAAGCGCCACCTGGTCGTAGTGCATGCCGGCATGGCGGTAGGCCGGAGCAACGACCTTCGCATGGCCGGCATCCACCTCTACCAGATCGCCGTTGGCGAGCTTCATCTGGTCGAACCGGCGCGGCGCGATCGACACCGCCCCGCCCCAGGTGATGCGGGTGATCGGGTCGGGCAGCTCGTGCAGCCAGCCGTTGTTCGCCCCGCGCCCGCAGCCGACCGCGAAGTGCGGGTAGAGCTGCAGCTCGAGCCCCGCCGGAACCCCTGCATCCAGCGCTCGAAGGAGCGACAGCGCACTCGGGGCGATGGTCCGCGGGGTGACGGCGGGTCTCGCCATAGCCGTGTCCGCGGTTGTGCCAGTACCCGCGGATACGGCGACGGCGGACCGCTCCGCCGCCGTCGGTGCCGCCGGCACCGACGCTGGTACCGACCAGCGTCCACTCCTCAACACCTCGTTCCACGCGGTCTCGAACGCCGGCGTCGCCACGTCGACCGCCAGCCTGCCCGCCCAGGCAGCGCGGAGGTACCGATACGCCGCGCTCGGGCTGGGTGCGGGTGCGGCCGTCGCCGGGGCCGGGGCCGGGGCGGCCGCGCTCTTGGCGGTTGCCGTCACCGCCGCGAGCGCGGCCGGGTCGCCAACCGCCGCGCCCCATTCGACCAGGATGTCGAGCAGGCCGCGCGTGTCGTGAAGCGGTTGGATGACCGGCTGCTGGATGGCCTGCAAGCCCCTGGGCAGGCTGACGTCTCCCCAGCATTCGAACGGGTGGCTGACCGGCAGCAGGACGTCGGCGAGCCGACTCGTCTCGTCGAGCCGGTCGTTCAGCGAGGCGACGTACGGGACCTTCGCCAGCGCTTCGGCGAACTTGAGCGAGGCCGGGGCGTCGTAGACCGGGTTCACCCCGGCCACGAGCAGCACCTCGACACCGCCCGCGCGCATCTCGTCGGCGAGCGACGCGAGCGCGGCGCCTCCCCCGGAGAACGGCTCCGCCGCGTCGGTCTCGTCGAAGAGACCGGCGTCGAAGGCGCCGACCGTGACGTTGAGGAGCAGGGCCGCGAGTTCGAGCGCGGGGCCCGACACCGACGCGCACGCCGAACCTCCCGCAACCACGAGCGTCCGGCCTGGCTTGGAGGTCAGCTCATCGGCGAGGGCCGTCAGCACCCTGGCGTCGATGCCGGTCTGAGCCGCGATGCCGCCGATGGCGAACGGCGCGAGCGCCTGCCCCACCTGGGCATCGGCCGCGAGCGGGCCGATCTTGCGCACCGCGATCAGTTCGTGCGCGAGCGCAGCGGCGACGCGGACCAGGTTCGAATCGCAGACCCTGATGCGCCGGTCGGCATTGGCGCCGGTCAGCGTCAGGCGCCCTTCGAGCTGGACGAACCTGCTCATCGGCACGTGGTCCCGCTGGTCCGGCGTACGACGCGCAGCGAATGCGCGCTCGAACCCGTCGTCGGGGTGGTCGAGGAACTCCGCGCCAAGCCCGACAATCAGGTCGGCCTTGTCGAGGCGCGGCCGCGCCACCTTTCCGTCGCCAAACGCCTGCTTCCAGGCAATGCTCGCGGCTTCCGACTCGAGCGGCGACCAGACCACGTGCCGCAGGCCGGTTCGCGCCGAGAGCCCCATGTACGCGGCGGCGAGCGCCGGGCTCGAGACGGGCCCGACGAGCAGGACCGCCTTCGGGCCGGCGGCCTTCAGACGCGCCATGACGTCCGGGCTGACGGCGGCCCAGTTCAATGCCACGGGCGCTCCCTTCCCGCGCCGCACCGACAGCGGCCCCTGAGCCCGGTCGGGGTCGTAAAGGTCCATGAGCGACGCCTGGTGGCGCACGGTGAGGCCCCGGCCGCTCGCGTCATCGGTGCTCGGCGTGACGAGAATCGGGCGGCCTTCCCGCGTCTTGACGACGATGGGCGTGCCGTCGATGACCGTGTGGAAGTAGCGGGCGCGCCCGATGCCGTCCACGAGGTTCTCGGGCATGTCGTGGAACGGGACGGTGGCTTCCTGCGGCACCTGGCAGCCGGCGCTCGCCAGCGCGCCGCCGGCCGCGAGCGCGCTCGTCACCCTGAGAAACTCGCGCCGGTCGATGCCCGTGGCGGGCGGCCGCGCGCTGGTGTCATGCGGTTTCATCATCTCCCCCTTCGACCCCTCGACTTCGCTCAGGACACGCCCTCACCGGTGGCACACGACGCAGTCGGTGGACGTCTTCATCTCGGGCTTGCGATGACAGTCGAGGCACCACTGCATGTTGAAGGGATGCTGGACGGAGACGATCTCCATCTCCTCGACCTTGCCGTGGCAGGTCTGGCAGACGACCATCGGCTTGCCCTGCTCGTCGGCGAGCGGGAGCAACGGCTTGCCGTCCGCGTCCTTCGCGTTCACGTGCGCCGCGTGGTCGTAGTAGACGAAGTCGGGCAGGTCGTGGACCTTCACCCACGGGATCGGCTCGCCCCGGTCCCAGTAGTCCTTCATCTTGAGCACCCACTCCTTGTTGAGGCCCACGCTGGTATGGCAGTTCATGCAGACCGCCGTCGAAGGCACGGTCGAGTGCCGCCCCTTGTAGGGCATCGTGTGGCAGTACACGCAGGGAATCCCGAAGCCCCCCGCGTTCACCTGCTCGCCCTTCTCGTTGGTCTGCCAGACGGGGGCGCCCGCCATGCGCGTGTGCCGGAACAGGATGGGCTGCCGCGGCTCGTAGCCCTTTCGCGCGTTACTGAACGCGTACGCCAGCGTCGCCGTCGTCGCCGCCACTACCAGCAGGACGAGGATGCGAACGGTCTTGCTCCGCAGGTTCATCGAGGAACCCTCCTTGTCGAGTCGCCGCCTTCGTGCGTCGCACTTCGGCGAGCCAGGGTCGAGCCATCAGTCGCCGCCGCCGATCCCGGCTCCTCGTCGTCGAAGAGCATCCTGACGGCAGGCGTGTCGAGGTCGTCGAACTGCCCGGTCCGCGCGGCCCAGATGAAGAAGCCGACGGCGATGGCCGCGATGAGCAGGGCGAGCGGGAGCAGCACGAAGATGGTCTCCACGTCAGCCCGCCTTCGCGCTTCGCGCTTCGGCGCGGCTCGCGGCCGCATCAATGGGCCGCTCGTCCGAGTCGGATGGAGAGCCGTTCACCCGGGCCACCGCGAAGGTCCGCGTGAAGGCCGACGAGAGCACCACCGTGAGCGAGGACACGGGCATCAGGATGGCGGCCAGCAGCGGCCCGACCATCCCCGCGATCGCGAGCACCGAGGCGCCGGCGTTGTAGAACAGCGAGAACCCGAGGTTGCGGCGGACCACGCCGCGCAGCCGTCGCGCGCCCTCGAGGATGTCGGCCACCGGCGCGACGCCCTCGCGGGTGAGCACGATGTCGGCGGCGACAATGGTCGCGCCCATGCCGCCGTGGACCGCGATGCCGATGTCGGCCAGGGCCAGCGCGGCGGCGTCGTTCACGCCGTCGCCCACCATCACCACCGCGCCCTGGCCGGCGCGGCCGGCCACGAGCCCGGCCACAACGTCGCGCTTGGCTTCGGGCGTCAGGCCGCCGATGGCGTCGCTGGCCTCGAGGCCGAGGTGCGCCCCGACGCGCGCGACAACCTGCGGGTGATCGCCCGAGAGGATGCGCAAGGCGATGCGGCGGGCGCGCAGGCGGTCGATCGTCTGCCGCGCGTCCGGCCGGATGGCGTCGCCGATGCCGGCCACGCCGGCCACCCGGCCGTCGACGGCCACGAAGACGGGGCTCAGGCCGTCAGCGGCCATCGCGTCGGCGATGCCGGCCAGATCAGTCGCGACGTCGAGGCCGGCGGCTTCGAGATGGGCCCGGTTTCCCACCGCGACGTCCCGTCCATCGAGCCTGCCCGCGATGCCGCGGCCCGGCACCTCGGTCACGTCCGCCACGCTCCTCACGACGCGCATGGCGGGCCCGGTCGAGGCGCGGAACGCGCGGGCCACGGCGTGCGAGGACTCGAGTTCCAGGTCCCGTGCCAGCTGCAGCGCCGCGGAATCGCCGTGCCAGCGCGCGATGGTGGATCGGCCTTCGGTGAGCGTGCCGGTCTTGTCGAGCAGCACGGTGCCGACGTGGCGCAGCCGCTCGAGCGCGTCGGGGTTCTTGATGAACACGCCGCCGCGCGCGGCACGCAGCAGCGCGATCGAGTGGGCCAGCGGCACCGACAGCCCGAGCGCGCAGGGGCAGGCGACGACGAGCAGCGCGACAACCCGCTCGAACGCAACCGACGGCCCGGCCAGGGCCCACCCGGCGGCGGCCGTCACCGCAGCCACCGCGAGCAGCGCCTGCACGAAGTGCCTCGCCAGGCGGTCCGTTGTCTTGAGCAGCGCCGGCTTCTGCGCGAGCGCCTCCTGCACGACGGCCAGCAGCGCGCCGACCCGCGTGTGCGCGCCGGCGGCCGTCACGCGGACAATCAACCGCGCCCCGAGGTTGGTGGCGCCGGCATTCACCGCGTCGCCCTCGCCGACCGGCATGGCGGCGGTCTCGCCGGTGAGCACGGCATTGTCGAGGGCGGAGCGGCCCGCCAGCACCATGCCGTCAACCGGCACGAGCTCGCCCGAGCGGACCTCCACGTGATCGCCCGGCGCGAGGGCCGTGAGCGGCACTTCCACAACCGGCGCGTCCGGCCCCGGCCCGGTGATCCTGCGTGCGAACTCCAGGAAGGCGGCCCCGCGCAGGCTGTCGGCGCGCTCGAGGGCTGCCCGCTGCGCGCTGCGCTGCGCCTGCCTCGCGCCGAGCAGCGCCGCCACGAGCATGGCGAGCGAGTCGAAGTAGATTGGGCCGCTCCCGCGCAGGACATTCCAGGCGCTGGCCGCGAAGGTGACGGCGAGCGCGATGGCCACGGGCAGATCGATGTGGACCACGCGGGCGCGCAGGCCCGCGATCGCCGTCTGGAAGAACGGGCGCGCGGAAAAGAGGAGGACTGGAACCGCCACGGTCAGCGACAGCCAGCGGAAGAACACGTAGTACGGGGAGTCCATCCCGGAGGCGTCGCCCGCGTAGATCGCCCCGTGGAGGAACATCAGGTTCATCGCGCAGGCGGCGGCCACGCCCAGCCGCACCAGCGCCGCGCGGTCTTCGACGCGGCGCGCATCCTGGGCGGCCGCCGCGCGATGCAGATGGGGCGTGTACCCGAGCCGATCGAGCGCGCGCGCAATGGTGGAGAGGCGCGTCTCGCCAGGCGACCACGTGATTTCCGCCACCGCGCTCGAGAGATTCAGCCGCACCTCGCCCACGCCGCGCAGCGCCGCCGGCAGTTTCTCGACCAGCCAGACGCACGCCGCGCAGTGGACGCCTTCGAGATACAGGCGCGTGCGGCACCGGCCCTCCCCTGCGGCGTCGGTCGCCTCGGCCTGTACCCGCTCGTCGTCGAAGTCGTCGAAGCTGCGGCCGGTGACGCGGGCCGGCTCGAGGGCGCCGCTCTGGCGCTCGACCAGCTTGTAGTACTGGTCGAAGCCCCACTCGCGGACCAGGGTGTAGACCTGCCGGCACCCGTTGCAGCAGAACTGCTGGGCGTCGCCTTCGCGAACCAGCCCGGCGGGCACCGCCACACCGCAGTGCGCGCACCCCACGTCGGCGCCGGGACGGCGGGCCGGGAAGGGACGCGTCACCGGGCCTCCTCCCGTCCGCCGGCGGGCGCGCCCGGCACGGCCAGCCTGGCCGCGTGGACGAACCTCAGCGCGCCCTGCCTGACATCGAGGCGCACGTCCCACGCGCCCGGCGCGTCGAGACGGACCAGCGTCCGGTAGCGGCCCGGCGACTGCGGGATCGCCACGAGGTCGGCCGCCTGGTTCAGCCGCGCATCCGACGGCCGAATGGCGAAGAGGCTGCCGGCGAGGCCGCCGACGGGTGCGCCCTCGCGGTCTGCCACGTGCACGTCCACCGGGCGCGGCATGCCGGCAAGATGCGGCACGTCGGCGGGCAACTCGTACCGGACCGACCATCCCAGCTGACGGCTGGCCGCCTCGACCGCTTCATCCGCGTCCCACGCACGCGCGGCCTCGTAGTACCCCCTCATGGGACGAGGCGTGTCGGGCCGCGTGGCCACCCACACGATCACACCCGACGACACGATCGACATCGTCAGCAGCCCGCCCAGGTAGATGGGCCAGCGGTACTCCGAGATCACGCGGAGGATCTTCATGGCAGGCCTCCGCCGGATCCGTAGGGGCCGAGCAGCAGGAAGTCGATCTCCTGGCGGAAGCCCGTGTCGGAACGGACCAGGTAGCGGATCGTCGCCTGCCCGTCGACGAACAGGCTGCGCGGGACCGTGGCCACCGCGTTGATCGTCACAAGCCGATCGGGCTCGACGACGATGGGCGATTCGCTGACGACCAGCGTCGCGCCTGCCGGGCTCAGCACCTCGATCGTGAAGCGCTGCCGCACGTCGCGCTGGTTCGTGATCCGCACGCGTTGCTGGTTGGCGACCTCTCCGGTGGGCAGCAGGCGGTACGGCTCGCGCCCGCCCCTGAGCACTTCGACCAGCGCGTCGGCCCGCGTGAGGAGCATGTAGCCGAAGGCCCCCCAGGCCGCGGTCATCAGCACCAGGTAGGCGAGATTGCGCGCGCGCCACAGGCGCAGGGTGCCGCCCTTCTGCTGCCGCTCGGAGGTGTACTTGATGAGGCCGATCGGCTTGCCTTGCCCGCGCATCACTTCGTCGCACGCGTCGATGCACTGCGCGGTGCCGATGCACTCGGGCTGGAGGCCGCGCCGGATGTCGGTGCCCGTCGGGCACGCGCTCACGCAGTGCCGGCACGCGATGCAATCCCCGGCGAGGACGCCCGCCACGCGGTCCTTCAGCCTCACCTTCGGGTCGCCTCGCGGCTCGTCATAGGCCACCAGGATCGTGTCCTTGTCGGCCAGCACGTTCTGCAGGCGCCCGTACGGGCACGCGATCGTGCACATCTGGTCGCGGAACCAGCCGAAGTCGAAGACGATGAGGCCCGCAACGCCCAGCATCACGGCAAGGGGGCCCTTCCACGCGAGCGGGTCGGTGGCCAGGCCGCCCACGAGCTGGCGCCACCCCACGTAGTAGGCGACGAAGGTGGACGACATCGCCAGCGCGAGCAGTGCCCAGATCGACCACTTCGCCGCCTTGATGGCGAACTTGCGCGCGCTCCAGGGCTCCAGGTTGAGGGCCTTCTGCCGGACCGGCCCGCCCTCGAGAAACGCCTCGATGGGCCGGAACGCGAACTCGAGCCACACCGTCTGCGGACAGGCGTACCCGCACCACATCCGGCCGAAGGTGGACCCGACGAAGAACACCGTGACGATGATGCCGAAGCCGAACGAGACGAGGATGAGGCTGTCGGTCGGGTAGAACGTGCCGCCGAAGACGTGCGTCTTCCGGTTGAAGATGTCGAACTGGAGCGCCGGGTGTCCGCCGACCTGGATGAGCGGAAGCGCGAAGAACAGGACGAACAGCCCCCAGGCGACCGCGCGGCGGATCTTCCAGTAGCGCCCCTTCCGCACCGTCGGGTGCATGAACTTCCGCTTCCCGTCGGCGGAGAGGCTGTACAGGAGATCCTCTTCGGGGGCCACGTCGAACACGTGGTGGTGCCCCGACGACGACTGGGCGGGCGGCTGCGCGTCCTTGACCGTCGTGGCCACGTCAGCGCCCCGGAATCGGCTCTGGCTCGGCACGGTCGCCTTCGGGCGCGCGCGCGTTGGGCGGATTGGAGCCCTGGAGGCTCCGCACGTACGACACCAGCGCGGAGAGCTCCTCGGGCTTCACCGCCCGTCCCCACGGCGGCATGCCTTTCGCCGGCCAGCCCTTCGCGACCGACTGGAAGACCTGCTCGACCGTGCCGCCGTGGATCCAGCGATCATCGGTGAGGTTCGGCCCGATGAGCCCCTGCGCCTGCTCGCCGTGACAGGCGGCGCAGCTCCGCGTGAACCGCGAGCGGCCGGTTTCCACGACGTCGGGGTTGGCCGCGCCGGCCAGCAGGGCCGCGGGCGACGGCGGCACGAGGGGGTTCGCCTCGTAGTACGCGTCCACGGCCGACACCGCCTGCTGCGTCGCCCCGCGGAACTCGGCTTCCATCGAGCCCTCGCCGAAGCTGAGGGCATAGAAGATCAGGTAGGCCGCCGAGAAGATGAGCGAGCCCCACCAGATCGCCATGAGCCAGCCCGGCATCGGGTTGTCGTATTCTCTGATGCCGTCCAGTTCGTGCAGTACTTTGTCTTCGAACTCGGCCATGGTTTCCTCGCGTCAGCGATCCGTCCGCGCGGCCGGCGGACCTCCCTGCCTGTCGTCGGCCTCGCCTTCGAGGGCGAGGCGTGCCCCGGCGTCCAGATCCTCGGGGCGTGCGCGGTAGACGCGCCACGCGATCGCGGCCCAGGCCGCGACGAAGAAGATCATCGAGCCGATGGCCCAGGCCGATGCGCCGGTCTCGGCCGCCAGTTCCTGCAGCACGGTTACTTCACCTCTCCCGCCTGTCTCGCCGTAGCTGCGGCCGAGCCTGGTGCCGGCGAGGCCACAGCGGAGGCGGGCCCCGCCGATGCACCAGGCATGGTCAGGGGTGCGAAGGCGGGTTTCTTCCACTTGATGTCCGTGCCCAGGCGTTGCAGATACGCCGTGAGCGCCGTGACTTCCTTGTCGGCCAGCCCGGTGGGCCCCTGCTGCGATGCCACCTCGGCTGCGATCACCTGCGCCTGCGCCTCGATCGACGACGCCGCCGCCTCGATCTCGCCGTTCGTGTACGGCACGCCGATGGTCCGAAGCGCGCGCATCTTCGCGGCAATGTTGCCCGCATCGAAGGGGTTCGTCTTCAGGTGCGTGTACGCCGGCATGACCGAGCCGGGCGTCGTGGACGCGGGTTTGTCCATGTGCCGCACGTGCCAGAGCGACGGGTACTTGGCGCCCACGCGGTGCAGGTCCGGGCCGGTGCGCTTCGACCCCCACTGGAACGGGTGATCGTAGACGTACTCGCCGGCCTTCGAGTACTCGCCGTAGCGCTCCGTCTCGTAGCGGAACGGCCGCACCAGCTGCGAGTGGCAGTTGTAGCAGCCCTCGCGGATGTAGATGTCGCGCCCGATCACCTCGAGCGGCGTGTAGGGCTTGACGCTCGCGATCTCCTTCACGTTGTCCTTGTCGAAGAACATGGGGATCGCCTCGACCAGCGACCCGACCGCGAGGGCGAGCGTCGTGAGCACCGTGAACGTGATCATCCGCCCCTCGAGCGCGCGGTGCACGCCGTGGCGAAGCTCGTGCTGCCACCGGTAGAGCGCGTGGTCGTACGTGTTGGCCGGCGTCACCGCGCCGGGGGCCGGGCGGCCCTTCACGAGCGGCGGCGCCACCACTTCGGGCTCGACCGCATAGTCGGCCGGGGCGCTGCGGATTGTCTTGAAGAGGGTCCAGACGCCGATGAGCAGGCCGCTGAAAAAGAGCAGCGCGGCGACGAGGCGCACCCAGTACATCGGGACGATCCGGATGACGGTTTCGATGAAGTCGGGATACGTAAGCCGGCCGTCGGGCTCGAAGGCGCGCCACATACCCCACTGCGTGATGCCCGCCACCCACATGGACACCTGGTAGGTGATCAGGCCGACGGTCGCGACCCAGAAGTGCGCCGTCGCGAGCCGCTTCGAGTAGAGCTCCGTCTTCCACAGCCGCGGCACGACCCAGTAGAGGATGCCAAACGACAGGAACGCGTTCCAGCCGAGCGCGCCCGCGTGCACGTGGCCGATGGTCCAGTCGGTGAAGTGCGACACCGCGTTCACCGACTTGATCGACATCATCGGGCCTTCGAACGTCGACATCCCGTAGTAGGTGACGGCCACGACCATGAACTTCAGGATCGGGTCCTCGCGCAGCTTGTGCCACGCGCCGCGCAGCGTGAACAGGCCATTCACCATGCCGCCCCACGACGGCATCCAAAGAATGAGCGAGAACAGCATTCCGAGGGTCGAGGCCCACTCAGGCACGGCCGAGTAGTGGAGGTGGTGCGGGCCCGCCCAGATGTACACGAACACCAGCGACCAGAAGTGCATGATCGACAGGCGGTAGCTGAACACGGGCCGGTCGGCCGCCTTGGGGAGGTAGTAGTACATCAGCCCCAGGAAGGGCGTGGTCAGGAAGAACGCCACGGCATTGTGGCCGTACCACCACTGCATCAGCGCGTCCTTGACCCCGGAATACGCCGAGTAGCTGCCGAACCACGCGTACGGCATCACCATGCTGTTGCCGATGTGGAGGATGGCCACGGCCACGATGCTGGCGAGGTAGAACCAGATGGCCACGTAGATGTGCTTCTCGCGGCGGATGGCGAGGGTGCCGAAGAAGTTCACCGCGAAGGTCACCCACAGCACCGCGATCACGATGTCGAGCACCCAGGGCAGCTCGGCGTATCCTTGCCCTGCGTGATCCCGCCGACCAGCGAGAGCGCCGCGGCGACGATCAGCAGCTGCCAGCCCCAGAAGTGGACCTTCGAGAGCGCGTCGCTGAAGAGCCGCGTCTTCAGCAGCCGCTGCATCGAGTGGTAGGTGCCGGCGAAGATGATGTTGCCGCAGAACGCGAAGATGACGGCGTTGGTGTGGAGCGGCCGGAGCCTGCCGAACGTGAGGAATGGCGCCAGATTCAGCGCCGGCAGGAAGAGCATGGCCGCGATCAGGACGCCCACGAGCATGCCGACCACGGCCCACACGACGGCGGCCAGAAAGAACAGCCGCGGAGTCTGATCATCGTAGCGCACGGTGTCGCTCATCGGTCTTCCATCCTGTTTGGGTACGTTGAGCAGGGGCGCCGGCGCGTGCGCCCCGGCTGGCGATTGCCGTGCTCGACGCACGGCCGTTCCCGGAGAACCTGGATCGTGCGGGGCCGCCGCGCCGGGCGGCCCGGCGGCACATCGGCGCAGCTGGTGCCGGCGAGGTCCGCCACGCGTGAGCCCGCGAGCACCTCGCGCAGGCGTTCCTGCGCCTGGTGCCACACCGGGTGCGCCGGGCACGAGGGCGCCCGGTGGCAGCCGCCGGCGAGCACGCACGTGTTGAGCAACGGCAGGCCGTTCACCGCCTCGACGATGTCGAGCACGCTGGCCTGGCGCGCGCGCGGCGTCAGCTCATAGCCGCCGGTGACGCCGCGGTGCGCCGCGAGCAGGCCGCCGCGGGCCAGCGACTGCAGCACCTTGTAGAGATACGAGGGCGGGACCTCGCACGAGCGGGCGAGGTCGCTCAGACACAGACGCGCGCCCGGCGGGAGGCCGGCGAGCGCAAGCGTAGCTCGCAGAGCGTAATCGGCGGCGCGGGTGACCATCGTCGGGGAGCGTCCGGGAGCGCGGGGGGCGGGCCTGCCGGAAAACTGGAGTCAATATATCCAGTTTAGGGCGTCGGCGCAATGCGCGGGCGGAACTCTATCACGACAGCGGCCGGCCTGGGGCTGACAGCGGGTCGGGCGAACGTCGGCCGACTCACGACTCCGACCGGCCTGGTGCCGGCGTGGCCGCCTTCGCCTCGTCGCATCCTCGCCCGGAAGCGTCGGCTCCGGTCCAGCTCGTCATCACCTCCAGGGATTGGAGGGAGGCGGATTCCCAGTCACCACCTCATGGAGGCACATCTCACGAGTCTCTATGCGGAGCCGTCCGGCCCCAGGGGAGAGCGATCGTCGAACGGGCGATCCGCGGCGGCAGCGAGCTCAGGAACGACGGGCATTCCCCGGCTTCAGAAACAGGCCCCCGCGGACTGAAGCGGCACACGGGCAACGGCTTGCGAGTCACGCGGCGCGGCGAACGCGGGACGTCGAACGACGAGACCCGTCGCCGCACCCAGCGCGGGGAGCGACGTACAATCAGGCGCCGGTAATGGGGGCGATGTCAGGCCCGGATTTTGCTGACGGTCTCCGTGAGTCAGTCCATCGCGCCCTGTCCCGTGGCACGGGTTGTACGGGACCGATGTGAGGAGCAGGGTCTCATGCGTGCCTTCAGCGCACCGACCTCACCGTGACGCGCGCCAGCGCCGCAACTGCGGCTCAGGCGCGTCCGCCGCAAGGTTGTGGCCGTCCCTGCGGCGTGATGGTCTCGTCGCGCACTGATGGGAGAAGGCTGTGACCACGAAGACCGGACCGGTGGCCGTCATCGTGCTCGTGCTTGCACTGGCCGAAGGTGGCGCGTCCGGCCAGGGTGCGCCCGCCTCCGGGCTCCAGCAGACACCGCCTGTGGCCGCAGGCGCCGGTGCGCCCAGGCCGGGGTACCGCGTGCAGGTGGGGGACCGCCTCGAGATCAAGTTCTTCTACAGCCCGGAGTTGAACGAGCAGGTACTCGTGCGGCCGGACGGCCGGATCTCGCTCCAACTCGTTCCCGACATCGAGGTCGCGAACCTGACGCTTGAGGCGCTGTCGAAGCAGTTGACCGAGCGCTATGCCGCCGATCTCAACAACCCGCAGGTGACCATCATCGTCCGGGAATTCGGCCTGCAGCGCGTATTCGTGGACGGGGAAGTCGGGGCGCCCGGGGTGGTTCCCCTCCTCGGCCAGATGACGGCGCTCCAGGCGATCGCACTGGCTGGAGGCATGAAGGACACCGCGCGGGCCACGGAGGTGGTCGTCATCCGCCGTGGGCCGGCCAACGAGCCGGTGGTCCTGCGCGTGGACCTCAAGAAGGCGCGCGACGGCATCAATCCCGCGCAGGACATCGGACTCGCGCCGCTCGACATCCTCTACGTTCCCCGCTCCCGCATCGCGAATGTCAACCTCTTCGTGGAACAGTACATCCGCAAGGTCCTGCCGTTCGACTGGGTCGTCGGGAACAGGTGGTACGAACCATGGCCATAGTGCGGCGTACGCCGTCCGAGCCGTCGGGGCACGGGCCGAGCGGTGCGGGAAAGCCGCATGGATCGACGAACCCGGACAGCGGCTTCGAGACGGTTCTGGAGGAGGCGCGCCCGGCGAACTCCGTGGATGAGTCATTCGGACTTCGCGACGTTCTAACCGTCCTCTTCAAGAGGAGGCGCACGATTGTTGTCACCTTCGCCGTGATCGTGGGCACGGTGACCGCCGTCTCGTTTCTGCTCCCCCCTGTCTACCAGGCTGAGGCGAAGCTGCTCGTCCGGGTGGGACGCGAGAACGTGTACCGTCCCGAGGTCGGCGCCGGCCGGGACCAGATTCTGTCATTCAACAACGAGGAGGTCATCAACTCCGAGGTGAACATCCTGACCAGCCGTGACCTCATCGCGAGCGTGGTCTCGAGCATCACGGTCGACCGGCTGTACCCGGACTTGGTGGCGAGCCCGCCACGGCGGGGCACCCCGCTCGACGCGGCCGTCAAGCGGTTCGGCGACGATCTGTCGGTCGAAGGGCTCCGGAGGTCGAACGTGGTCCGGGTCTGGCTCCGGCACGAAGATCCGAGCATGGCGGCAAGGGGACTGAGGATGCTCGTGGACCAGTTCAAGGGAAAGCGCCTCCAGGCCTACAGCGACCCGCAGTCGACGTACCTGGCGGAGCAACTCGCGGTCTACGAACAGCGCCTCCGGAAATCCCAGGAGAGCCTCGAGGCCTTCAAACAGGAGCGCCGGGTCTACTCGCTGGAGGAGCAACGGACTCTGCTCCTCACGCAGCGGGCCGGGCTCGACGGCAGCCTGAAGGCGACGCAGAGCCAGATTAGCGAACTGCAGAACAAGGTCGCCTCCGTGACGAGGCTGATGCAGACGGTCTCCCCGGAGGTCCCCCTGGCCACCGAAACCGAGCGCTATCGGAGCATCGATGAAGCGAAGAGCCAGCTCCTGGCGCTCCAGTTGAAGGAACAGGACCTGCTGAGGAAGTTCACCGAGCGCAACCAGCTTGTCGTGAGCGTGCAGCGTGAGATCGACATTGTCAGGAGTTTCATCAGCCGGGAGGAGCAGGTCGTCGGGCGCCGCATGCAGACGGGCCAGAACGTGGTCTACCTGGATCTCGAACGCGAACGAAACCGGCTCCAGGCCGAGCTGCCGTCACAGGAAGCGAAGGCCGCGTCTATCAGCCGTCAGGTCGCCCTGCTCGACCGCCAGATCCCGGCGCTCGACATGGCGGAGATGACGATCGAGAACCTGAAGCGTGACGTGGAAGTGAACGACCGGAACTACCGGACCTACCTCGAAAAGGTCGAGGAAGCCAGGATTCTCGAGGATCTGAACCGGCAGAAGAGCGCCAGCATCAGTGTCATCCAGGAAGCCACGGTCCCGGTGGAGCCGGCACGGCCGCGGAAATTCCTGAACATTACCCTGGCGATCCTCCTCGGGTCGGTCGCCAGCCTCGGCATCGCATTCGTCACCGAGCTGTCTGCACAGGGCCTCTCCACCCCAGGGGCCGTGGAACGGGCCCTGGGCCTCCCCGTTCTGACGACGATCGCGCTGAAGAGGTAGCGGTCATGTACGAGACGTTCTATCAGTTCAAGAAGTCTCCGTTTCGCGTCAACCCCGACCCGGCGTTCATGTACGTGAGCCCGAGTCAGCGGGAAGCGATGGCGTCAGTCGTCTTCGGCGTCCAGCGGCGGAAGGGCTTCATCGTGGTGGTGGGCGAGGCGGGAGTCGGGAAGACGGCGATTCTCAGGCGCTATCTTGCCCGGGCCGATGCGAAGCGGCTGACCACGGCCTTCGTGTGCAACGCGAATGTCGGGTTCAAGGACCTCTTGGGCACCATATGCCAGGAACTCGGCGTCACGAACGAGCCGGCCGACGTCGCGGGGATGGTGAATCGGTTGCATCAGACGGCCATCGAGGAGTACCGTCAGCACCGCAACGTGGTCGTCGTCGTTGACGAAGCGCAGAACATGCCGAGCGAAACGCTCGAGAATCTCCGCGTGCTCTCCAACCTCAACACCTCGACGGATAATCTCATTCAAATCGTCCTGGTCGGCCAGCCCGAGCTTGCCGACAAGCTGAACAGGCATGAACTGCGTCAGCTCAAACAACGAGTCGCAGTCCGGTGCACGCTCGAGCCCTACACGGAGGCGGAAAGTCAAGACTATCTCGAGCACCGGCTGCGCGCCGCTGGATCCTCGACGGCGTCCGTCTTCACCCAAGCCGCGCTTCGCGCGATCATCGACTACGGCATGGGCATTCCCCGGAGGCTCAACATCCTGTCCGACGCCGCGCTGGTCACCGGTCTCGGCTGTCGGGCGAAGCCGGTGACGGCCCCCATCGTCACGGAAGTGATTTGCGACCTCGAGGGCAAGCCCCGCGTCGTTCGTCGACCGAAGGTGAGAGCGTCCCTCGCGGCCGTCATCGTGATGAGCACCGCGCTCTGCGGCGCGGTCTTCCTCGAGTTCCTGCAGGGCGACTCGCGCGTCGAGGCGAACCGCGTGGCCACGTCCGCGGAGCCGGCACAGCCGGAGGCCGAGCCGGCGTCGGGACCTCCGTCCGTCCCGCCCCCCGGGGACGACGCCCCTCGCCCGCCGAGCATGAACACGGGCGCTCTGCCGCCCGCTGCACAGCCACTGGTCGCGACGCGCGTCGTCGGGCGGGGGGACACGCTGTTGCGGCTGACCTTGGACGTTTACGGGTTCCCCCTCGACGCGGTCTTTCAACGGGTTCTCGAGGAGAACCCATCGATTTCCGACGTGAACTGGATACGGCCGGGCACGACGATTCGCTTCCCCGACGTCTCGGACCTTCGGGCAAGGCGGCCCAAGTCCATCGCAGGCGGGCAGCTGAAGCCATGAGCAAGATCCTCGAGGCGCTGGAGAACGCGCAGACCGACGCCCATGGCGGCGGTCCTCGAAGTGAGGAGATTGGACCCCGAGACGGCTTTGTGCGCGATGACCCACCCGTGGCGGCCGGGCAGTCCCGAGTGAGCCTGGATGAGGAGATGGTCGGGCTTTACCAGCGTCTCGACGCCCTGCTCCCGAGCGGAACAACCCGAACTCTCGAGTTCATCGCCTCACGCGAGGGCGAGGGTACCTCTACGGTGGCCGGGGAGTTCGCCAGGGTCTCGGCCGCGCGATTCAAGCAGCGGGTGCTCCTGCTGATGATGGACGTCCGCTCGCCTGCCGCGACGCCACTCGGCCGCGGACCCGAGGCTGGCGCGCCCGATGCTGCGGAGCAGGCTGAGCGGCGCGGGAGGCTCGACATCGCGCCGCTTCCTCCAGCGTGCCTCGCTGTAGCTTACAGGGGCGATTCCTCGGAGCCCGCGGCCACGTGGGCGCACCTCAGGTCTGCGTACGACCTGATTCTGGTCGACGCGCCGCCGGCGACAACGTCGCCTCAGGGGCTCGCCGTGTCGAGGCAGGTCGACGGCGTCGTGCTGGTCATCGAAGCCGAGGACACGCGGTGGCCCGTCGCCGAGCGTGTGAGGCAGAGCATCGAGCGGAGCGGCGGCCGCGTGCTGGGCGTCGTGCTCAACAAGCGGCGGTACCACATTCCGCGGTGGGTCTATCAACGACTGTAGTCCAGGCGGGCGAGGCGGTAAGGTGCAAGGAGCGCGACCCCATGTTCGGGCGGCGTAAGTTCCTGCTCAACACCCTCAAGGTCCTCGACGTGTCCATCATGCTGGCCGCGTTGGGCCTGGCCAGCGTTGTGGGGTTTTACCAGGTCGGCAGGGCTTTCTCGTTCGCCGAGTTCCTCCACATGCGCGTGGAAGTCTACAACCTGTTCGTTCTCGCCGGCTTCGCCGGCCTGTGGCATCTCAGCTTCCGCCAGTTCGGCACTTACCGGTCCAGACGCCTCTCATCCCGCCGAAGCGAAATTCTGGATATCGTGAAGGCTGCCTCGGTCGGGACCATCATCGTCCTGGTCGCCTCCGTGCTCTTCCGCATCGAAATCGCCACACTGGCATTCCTGACGACGTTCTGGCTTTCCAGCGCGGGTCTTCTGGTGGGGAGCCGCCTGGTGCTGAGGTACATCCTCTCCGCGGTCAGGCTCCGGGGCCGCAACCTGAGACACCTCCTGATTGTCGGAACGAACGCGCGGACATTCGGCTTCGCACAGCAGATCGACGCCAGACCGGAGCTCGGCTACCGGATCATGGGTTTCGTGGATGAGGCGAGGGACGCACCCGGGAATGAGTGCCTTGCGCGTTTCGGGCGCGTGAGTGATTTCGCTGGCTTTCCGGCATTTCTCAGGGAGCACGTCGTGGACGAGGTCCTTGTGGCCTTGCCGGTCAAGTCGATGTACGGCCAGGCGGCCCGCATTGTTGCCGTGTGCGAGGAGCAGGGCGTCATCGTCAGGTTCATCTCGGGTATCTTCGACCATCGACCGGGTTACTCGCATGTGGACCAGTTTGCCGACTACCCCGTCGTCACCGTTTCCAACGGCGCCATAGAGGGTTTCGCGGCTGGGGTGAAGCGAGCGCTCGACCTCTGCGTCTCGGGGCTGCTGCTGCTGCTCCTGGCCCCTCTCGCCGGCCTCATCATCCTTGCAGTCAGGCTGACGTCGCCCGGGCCGGCCCATTTTGCCCAGGAGAGACTCGGGAAGAACAAACATACGTTCCGTCTGTACAAGTTCCGGACCATGTTCGAGGGCGCCGAGTCCTGGCGCAACGCGCTGGAGCCGCTGAACGAGGCTGACGGGCCGGTCTTCAAGATGAGGCACGATCCCCGCGTCACGCCGATTGGCAGATGGCTGCGGACGACGAGCCTCGATGAGCTGCCGCAGCTCTTCAACGTCCTCCGGGGTGACATGAGTCTCGTGGGGCCCCGCCCGCTGCCGGTCAGGGACTACGAGGGTTTCGGCGAGGACTGGCACCGCCGTCGGTTCAGCATCAGGCCCGGCATGACGTGCCTCTGGCAGGTGCACGGCCGGAGCGACGCGTCCTTCGAACGCTGGATGGCGCTGGACATGGAGTACATCGACAGCTGGTCGCTGCGGCTAGACCTCCGGATACTCGCCAGCACCGTGTCGGCCGTCCTTCGGCAGACCGGAGCGATGTAGCTCACGCGCTCGGGCTCGTGGCGTCGTCGCGCGCGGAATCCGACCGACCCGGATGACCGGCGCCGGAGACGGGAGTGACTGTTGAACCTCTTCTTGGCTACGGGACGTCGTGAGGCTCGGGCCCACGGCGCGGGACGCGGAGTCCGGGGGATGCGCTTCTGGCTGTTCCTCGCGGCCGTGATGGCGTTGTGCTACTTCGCCCAGCCCCTGGACCTCTACCACACCGTCGCTCCGGCCGCCTCCGTCGATTCGCATGTCCGCGCCATCACGGAGGGATCCTCGGCCCGCCAGCTTTCGCTGCTGCTCATGGGAATCTGGGCCGCAGGCTGGATCGTGGCGCGAAGGTCTCAACTGCGTCTCGATGGCCGTCTCGCCGCGATCGCACTCGCGTTCCTGTTTCTCGTGCTGGCAAGCATCGGATGGGCGGACGACCCGTGGCTGTCGGCGAAGAGGGCGGCAGCTCTTCTCGTGTTCGCTGTGTGCTGCGTCGCCATCGCGCAACAGGTGGGTGTTGAAGACTCGGCGTCGCTCGTGTTCTGGGGTGGAACGCTGACCCTCGCCCTGAGCGTCGGCGCGGAGCTTGCGCTGCGGACCTTCACGCCTCTCGATCCAGCCTATCGATTCGCCGGCCTGATGCACGCGAATGACCAGGGCATCTACTGCGGATGCCTTGCGCTGGCGGGCCTGAGCCTCGCGCGACGCGGCCGGCCGCATGCCGCCGCATACGCCGTCGCGGCCGGAGTCGGCTTCTGCTTCTTGCTCCTGACGAAGTCCCGCATCTCCCTGGTGTCAGCGCTCGCCGGGCTGGCTTTCTACGCGGCCCTCACCTCCGCGCATGCCCGGTACTGGCTGCTCGTGGCCTCGACCGTCGCGGCATTCGCGGCCGTACCGGTTGTCGTCCTGGGCCTGCGCGGGGCGGCTCCGTTCTGGGCGGTGCTGCGCATGGGCAGGCCGGAGGACGTGTCGGCCATCGCGACGCTCACGGGACGCACGGAACTCTGGCAGGTCCTCATGCAGCACGTCTCTGAGCGGCCGCTGTTGGGCTACGGCTATGGTGGGTTCTGGACCCCGCAGCGGCTCACCGCCCTGGTCCAGCACGAAGGCTGGGCACTGGGATCGGCCCATTCGCAGTACTTCGAGGTGCTGCTCCAGCTCGGCGTGGTCGGGCTGACGGCGTTCTGCGCGACGGCAGCCGCGGCGTTCCTGCGGCTCGTGCGGGGATACTGGCGCCATCATGTCGACGGCCATGCCTTCGCGGCGGCGCTGCTCGTGCTCGTCGGGGTGGACATGCTCGTGGAGTCGCGTCCCTTCGATCCTTCGCTGCCGATGCTCTCGTGCCTGGCCGTCGTGGCGGCACTGGCCGTCTCGCGCGGAGCGTGGGGCCCGGCGCTCCGCCGCTGACGCCCCGGTCATGGATGGTTCGCGCGCGCGGCTGGGCTGTGCGGGCGGAAAGGCTGAGGTGGACACGTCACGCATCCGGGTGCTGCACGTCCTGTGGACCAGCCAGATCGGCGGAATCACCATGGGCGTTCGCGACCTCGTCAACGCGATCGATGCCGACCGCTACGACGTCCGCGTGTGCGTGCTGGCCGACGGCGATCTCGACCTGGCGCCCTTGCTGCGCCACCCGGTCCGCGTCGACGTGCTGCATCTCCGAAACGGCTTCGACCTCGCGGGAGCGTGGAGATTCTGCCGACTGCTGAGTGCGGTCGCGGCCAACGTCGTGCACAGCCACACGCCCTCCGTATTGGCGGCGCTCGCGCTGGCGATCTGCGCGCGGCGGATCCCCCTCATATTCCAGGAACATGGCGCCGTGATGTCGGCACGCCGCGCCTGGCGCACGCGGCTGTCCTACCGGTGCGTCGCCAGGCTCTACGACAGGTTCATCGCGGTGTCGGAATCCGTCGTGAGAGACATGACCGCCGCCGCCCTCGCCGGCGAGCGTATCAGAGTGATCGAGAATGCCGTCGACGCCAGGGCGGGTGAGGCGATGGCCGGACGAAGGGACGCCAGGGCGCAACTCGGCCTGGATGGCGACGGCCTGCTCGTCGGCACCGCGTGCCGACTCGTCCCTGAAAAGGACCTTGAACTGTTTCTCGCGGTGGCGCGCCTCGTGCGCGCGAGCCGCCGAGACGTGCGGTTCGTCGTTGCCGGGGCCGGACCACTGGAAAAGGAGTTGAAGCGGAAGGCCCGGGCATCGGGCCTCGAAGGTACTGTGCTGTTTCTGGGACCGTGCAGGGAAGTGACGAACGTGTGGCGGGCCGTCGATGTGTTCCTGTTCACCTCCGCCCAGGAGTCGTTCGGACGGACCCTGCTGGAGTCTCAAGCGTGTCAGACGCCCGTCGTGGCTCCCCGGCAGGTCGCTGGCGGGGCGGCGGAGCTCATTGCCGCGTCGCCAGGAATCCTGGCGGTCGAGACCCGGAAACCCGAGGACCTTGCGCAGGGTGTGCTTCGCGTCCTCGCGTCAGAGCGCCTGGCGGACGAGCTTGGCCGTGCGGGCCGGGATTGGGTGATGCGCCGGCCTGGCGTGCGGGAATGGGCCGGGAAGATGCAGTCGCTTTACGACGAGATCTGCAGCAAGCCGGGTGCGGCGCCGTGAGCGATCCAGACGCACGTCGTCGCCTCGCCAGGAATCCGAGATGAAGGTCGCGATCATCTGGAACCACCTGTTTCACTATCGGGTTCCGCTGTACCGCCTCCTGGGGCAGGTTCCGGGCGTCGAGCTGACGGTGCTGCACGGGGGTGCGGCGGACGGGAGTGGAGCCGTCCAGCCGGCAGGCCCCGGCGACGGCTTTCGGTCGATCCTCGTCACCACCAAGATGTGGCAGGTGGCGGGCGCGGTCCTCTACGTGCAAACCGGCGTCCTGACGCACTTGCGCCGCGGGCGTTACGACATCATTGTCTGCGAGGGCAACTTCGGCATCCTGTCGAATCTGCCGGTTCTCCTCTACAGCCGGCTTGCCGGAATCCCGGTCGTCGCGTGGGCGGCGGGATGGGAGCGGGGGCGCATCGCCGGACTTGCCGCGCGCGTGCGTGGCGCGTACATCCGGCTCGTGGCCCGCCTGCCTCGCGGCTACATCTGCTACGGCACGAGCGCCCGCGAGTTCTTGGGCAGATACGGAGTGTCGCCTTCACGGTGCGTCATCGTGCAGAACACGATCGACGTGGAGGCCATTGCGCGCCGCCGCGGCGAGTATGCGGCCCTGGGCGAGAAGGAACGCCACCTGCGCGGGCTCGCCGGAAAGAAGATCATCCTGGCGGTGGGCGAGCTCCGGCCCCAGAAGGAGGTCGCGGTGCTCGTGGAGGCGTTTCGAAGAATCCGGCGCGGCAGGGATGATGTCGCCCTCGTGGTCATCGGCGACGGCCCGGAGCGGCATCGCCTCGAGGCCATGACTATCCAGCATCGCATCCAGGACGCGAGCTTTCTCGGTTCGGTCGTCGCCGATGTCGGGCGTTACTTCGCCATGAGCGACGTGTTCGTGCTGCCGGGTGATGGGGGGCTCGCCATCAACGAAGCCATGGCGCACGGCCTGCCGGTCGTTTGCTCGACGGCCGACGGCACCGAGAAGGATCTCGTCATCGAGGGCCGCACGGGCCACTACTTCACGAGAGGTGACGCCGGAGAGCTGTCGGCGCGCCTCGAGGCGCTGCTGTCTTCGCCCCGTCGCGCCACGGACATGGGGAACGCCGCGCGGGAACACGTGTGTGCCCTGGCGTCGCTGAGCGGTGTCGTCGATCGCCTCGCCCGGGTGTTGACCGCGTGCAGACAGGGCACGTGGCCCCTGCCCGATCGGGGAAGCGCGTGACGGTCCCGCACACCAGGTGGGCTCGGGCATGACGCTGCGGAAGACCACCGAACGGCCGGTCAGCGTAGAACGTGGGACGAGCCGACTGGTCGGCACGGACTCCGCCTGCATCAGGTGCGCCGTTCGCGCGGTGATGGCGGGCGCCTGGCCGCACGCGCGGTCCGTTCCCTCGTGGGATGGACGCGCTGCCAGCCGCATCGCCACCCCCCTGATCGCCCGGCTGGGCGAGCATCCACGGGCACGTTCACGTTCGGCGCCCGTGTCTTCCGGAGAACAGGAGTCCCAATGACAGGAGTCGGGCAGCGGGGGCGGATCTTGACCCGCGGACGGGCGGCTGCCATCGCCATGTGTCTGGGCGTTCTCGTCCTGTTCCACCGGTCAGGGGCGTTAGAGCTGTCGAAACCGGTCTGGGCCATCGGCATCTGCGGCGGATCGTCGCCTTTCGCCCTCGACTGTCCGGCGGACAAGAACCCCGTCCTGACTGCCAGCGACGTGACGGACGCGCGCGCGGCGTTCGTGGCCGATCCGTTCATGGTCCGCAGGGGCGACCAGTACTTCATGTTCTTCGAAGTCATGGACGCCGCCACCGGGAAAGCCAGCATCGGTCTCGCCACGAGCGCGACGGGCGCGGCATGGACCTACCTGCGGACCGTGCTGGTCGAGCCCTTTACGCTCTCCTATCCGCACGTGTTCGAGTGGGAGGGTCATTACTACATGCTCCCGGAGACCTACCAGGCGAACGCGGTGCGGCTCTACCGCGCCACCGCCTTCCCGGACGAGTGGCGGTTCGTCGCGAATCTCGTGACGGGCCGTCCACTGAACGACCCGTCCATCGTGCGGGTCGGCGGGCGATGGTGGCTGTTCGCGGGCGAGTATGACGACACGCTGCGGCTCTACCACGCCGATACCCTCACGGGGCCGTGGGCCGAGCATCCCAGGAGCCCGATCATCAGGGGCGACCCGACCCGGGCCAGGCCCGGCGGGAGGCTCCTGCAGTTTGAGGGACGGCTGTTCAGAATGGCTCAACGCGATCGCCCCAACTACGGCAACCAGGTCCGCGTCTTCGAAGTCTCGGTGCTCTCGACGAGCGACTACGAGGAGAGGGAACTGCCGGAGAGTCCCCTCCTGCGTCCCTCCGGCCGCGGGTGGAACAAGGCCGGGATGCACCACGTGGACCACCATCGGACGGACGAGGGTCGCTGGCTGGCGTGCGTCGACGGCTACCGATGGGTACGGACCGTGAGGCTGCGGTGGCCGCTGCGACCCGCGCGGCAGCCCGCGGGGGAATGATCGTCTGCGCAAGCGGGCGGGAGGGTACGCCGCCGGCCGGCGCGGACGGACGGCTGAACCGGGGCGTCAGCCCCTCTCCGCGAGGCGCCCGAGCTTCAGCACGTCCCACACGAGAACGCGCCAGATGAACAGCGGATTGCCGATCGCGTACCGCCAGAACAGCCGTCTGGGCTCCACCAGCCAGCGATACAGCCACTCCAGCTTCAGCCGCCAGAACATGGTGGGCGCGGTCCGCCGACGTCCCGAGACGTAGTCGAACACGGCGCCTCCGGTCAGCGCCACGTTGACTTGGAGCTGACTCAGATGGTCCCGGAGCCATGCCTCCTGAACCGGCATGCCCATGCCCAGCACGAGCACGTGCGGTTCCTGCCCGTTGATGTCCGAAACGAGCCGGTCGACCGCATCCTGACCGGCGAAGTAGCCGGAATGGGTTCCAACGATCTGCAGGGAGGGGTACCTGGCCCGCAGTCGGTCGGCGGCCTCCTCGGCGACGTTCGAGCGCCCGCCGACGAGGTACCACCGGTGTCCGCGCGACGCCGACACGGCGGCCATCTCCCAGATCCAGCGGCTGTAGGTAATCTTCTCCCGGATACGTTTGCCAGCCAGCCAGGCGCCAAGCCGCACGCCGTCGCCGTCGCAGAAGACGACTGGCGCCTGATTCAGGTAGATCCGCAGCCACGGCAGCGTCCAGGCCAGGTTCATGCAGTGGACGTTGACGTTCAGAATCGGTTCTCGTCTCCCGCTCGCGATCACGTCGCAGATGTAGGCATCCAACTCGGAAGCTGTGCAGTCGGTGATCTGAATTCCGAGTAGACTGATCCGGCCGAGGTGGCTCATGACCGTGACCGCGTGTCCGACCGCCAGGCCTCGCAGGCCGCGACGTCTCCACGGCGTCCCGCTCGAGGTGTCCGGGCATGGGCGGGCGTCGAGCGCCGCTGACGGCGTACACGCCCGTGGCGTGCCGGGGCCATCACTCTAGCACAGCCACCGGGTGCGAGAGGTGCGGATGCCGCACGCCGCGGCGGTACCCGGCGCCTGGCAGACAGGCGAGGGCGACTCCACGCGGTTCTGAATCTCAATGTCCGTGACGCAGCTCTCCTCATCAGCCGTTATCCGCAGGGCCTGGGGCCACGCCGCGATCTACGCCATCGGCAGCCTCTTTCTCGGCGTGGGTCAGATTGCCATCGCGCCGCTGCTGCTCAGCAGGCTCAGTCTTGCGGAGTTCGGCACCTACGAGCTGTTTCTCTCGCTGTACGTGGCTGGCCGGGCGGTGCTCCTGCTGCCGCTCTCCTCCGCCGTGCTGTACGGCTACTGTCGCCTCTGCGAAACCGATGCGGACCGGGCGCGCTTGGTCGGCACGGCCCTGCAGATCTCCGCCTGCTGTATCGTCGGCCTGTGCGCGGCCGGCCTGGCAATTCCGGACTGGCCGGCCTGGCTGCTGCAAACGGGCGGGGACGTGAATGCCGTCGGCCGTGTGGTGATGTTCGGCCTGTGCCTCGAATCCGTCGTCCAGCTGGGTCTCGCAGTACTCCGCGCGTCGCAGCGACCGGGGTTGTACGGCCTCATCGCCCTCGTCCAGCTCGTGGGCACGTTGTCCCTGGTCGCGGTATTCGTCGGCCTCCTTCGATGGGGCGTCCAGGGCGTGTTCGAGGCCTTCTTCCTCGGGAACCTGCCGGCCGTGGCCGCGTTGGTGCTGTTGCTCCGTCGGGAAGTGAGTCTCACGTTCAACTGGACGTTCGCCAGGTCCCTGTCGGTGCTCGCGCTGACGGTCGTCCCCGTCAACGTGGCGCTGCTGGTGATCGGGATCTCCGATCGGTACTTCCTTCGTTTCTACTGGGATCTGCCGACCGTCGGCGTCTACGCATTGTCGTACAAGCTGGGTTCCGCGGCGCCCCAGATGATCTCGATGCCGTTCCTCATGGCCTGGCCCGCCTTCGTTTTCGCCGGCAGCAGCCGGCAGCGCACCGGGCAGCTCGTGAGCAGCGCGGCGTTCTACCTGTGGGCGGCCGGGTTGCTGTTGGTGGTGATGGTCTCGTCGGCTGCCAAGCCGCTGATCCTGTTGTTTGGCGGCACGCCATTCCTGGCAGGCGTTGCGCTGCTGCCTGTCGTGTCGATCGGTGTGCTGCTGGGCGGGGTGATGAACGTCGTGATGTCGGCGGTCGTGGCCGCGGGCCGCTTCGTGTGGAACATGACCGCCCTGCTCATCGTCTCGGCCGTCCTGCTGGGGTTCAATGCCTGGCTGATACCGCCGTACGGCATGTTCGGTGCGGCGACGGCGACTCTGCTGGGCTACGGGCTCGGGGCGGCCGCCGCCGTGCTGCTGGCACGCCGGCTGGTCGTGCTGGACATCCAGGCCCCCAGGTGGATCAAGGTGTCCTGCGGCGCATTGGTTGCGTTGCTGGTCGGCCGCGAACTGGAGGACGCCTGGCGCTGGCCTCTCCTCAACCTCTGCGCCACGAGCGCTGTGTCCGGGGGGATCTACGCCGGCCTGCTGGTTCTCTCCGGTGTGTTGCCCAAGGCGTGGTGGCGCGCGGCGAGGAATCTGCCCCTGGGCCGCGACTTGGCTGAACCAAGGGGCGACCCGCACGGCGGTCACGTGATCCCGCGGGATGGGCAGGACGGGGTCCGGCACCCTGGCGGCGACGGGACGGCCGGCGCCTCCATCGGCGGCGGCGTCCGGATGGCGACCCATGAACCAGGAATGCCCCCGTGCGGCATCGAAGTCGGCCGGTATCTTGAACGCGGCGCCCTCCAGACCTACGTGGTGGAGCACTGTCCGGAGCGCCCCAAGAAGGTCGTCGTGGTCCTGGCCGGTCCGATGAGCCTCGAGCGCTCGTGTGGCTATCTGACATGGGTACGGTGGGCGCGGACGCTGGCCTGCAACGGGTTCGTGGTCGTTCGATTCGACTACAGCGGCGTCGGCGAGAGCACGGGAGCGTTCGCCGAACAGACCTTCGACACGTGGGGCGACGACCTGCGTGCCGTGGTCGGGGCGGCGCGACGGCGGTACCCCGATTCGCGCCTGTTCATCAACGGCCTGCGACTGGGAGCGTTGCTCGGGCAGGCCGTCGACGGGTGCGACGGCCTGCTCGCCTGGGATCCGCCGGCGAACGGTCGGGTCATGCTGTCGGACATGCTGCGTCGGAAGCTCACAGCAGACTACGTGGAGCGGGTCTCCAACCGTGGCACGTACGAGGGGTACGTCCGCGCGCTCGAGAGCGGGGCGCTGCTCGAGGTGGAAGGCTACCCATGGTCCGGGAGCTTGTGGTCGAGCGCCGACCGCCATGCCTTCGCCCCGCGCGGCCCGTGTCATGTGATCCACCTCGATGGCCGGCCGCCGGACCGCCTGCCGGAAGGTCGTCACGCGGAAGCCGTCAGGATCGGCAGTCCACCGTTCTGGCTGCAGCCCAGGAGTCTGGTGGCGGACGTCGGCCAGTTGTTTGAACGGAGTCTCGCGAGGCTCGAGGCCTGGTCATGAGAGAGGTGTTCGAGCTCGAGTTGTCGGGCGCGCGACTCGTCGGCACGCGACATGCGCCGGCAGTTGCCGGCTCGCGCACGGGGGTGCTCCTCCTCAACGCCGGTTTTGCCGCCCGGGACGGTCATGGTGGCTTGTCCGCGCAGGCCGCCGATGCGCTGGCTGCCCGGGGCATTCCCGCCTACCGTTTCGACATGCCGGGTATCGGCGACAGTCCTGGGCCCCTCCCGGCGCGTATCCTGAACTTCTTCGATCTGGTCGCGCGCGCCGGTTTTGCCGACCTGACGACAGCGCTGGTCCGGGAACTCTGCGTCCGGGAAGGGCTCGATCGGCTCGTGCTGGGCGGACTGTGCGGGGGTGCTATCACCGCCATCTATGTGGGCCTCCGGGAGCCCGCGCGCGTCTGCGGGCTGCTGCTCCTCGAGCCCGAGATGTATGTCATCGAACCCGGCAGCGGAGCCGCCTCGGTTCACGGCCGCGGCCAAGGGCTGGCGGAGAGGTTGCGGTGGCAGGTCTTCAACTACTGGGGATGGATGCGGCTGCTCGCCCGGGAAGGCCCGCGAAGCCAGTGGCTGCCGTTCCCGCGCCGGACGATTCTCGCGTTCCTGCGGCGTCGGGCCGATCTCCCGCCTGTGACGAACGTGCCGCTCGTGGAGGCGTGGCGGACGCTGGTCCGTGACGGGCGCCCGAGTCTCGTGATCACCGCGGCGGGCAAGATGCACGAGATCTTCTTCGATCGCATCAACAGCGTGGTGCTCCGGGGCATCGACACGCAGGCCGTGCGGCACGTCCGCCTTGAGAACACCAACCACATCTTCACGACGGGCGGCGCGATCGAGGCCGTCCTGTCGCACGTCCTGCCGTGGGTCGAGGGCCTTTGCGGCGCCGCAGCGGCGGAGTCGGCTCCGGCTGGCATTCGCGCGAAGAACGAGAACCCACGGCCCCGGGTCTGAGTGCGGCCTTCATCACCTTGCCTGACTCGTTCCTCGGGAGGTCCGCGCGGAACTCCACGAAGGTCGGCTCCTGTTCCTTTCCAAGGCGCGATCGACAGTGGCGAACGACGAGGTCCTTGTTCAGGGTCGAGTCAGGACGGGGGACGACGTAGGCCGCGATCGCCTCGCCCAGGGTGTCGTGCGGCACGCCGACCACCGCGACATCGACGACGTCGGGGAGTTCCGCAATCACGTCCTCGATTTCCCGGGAGCCGACTCGCTCGCCTCCGACCTTGATGAAGTCGCGCCGGCGATCCTTGATGAAGATGTCGCCATCGTCGTCGACGATGGCCATGTCGCCGGTCCAGAGACAGCCGTCACGGTAGTGAGCGGCGGTGGCCTCGGGATCGCCCAGGTAGCCCAGGGCGACGTTCTCCCCGCTCGCCACGATCTCGCCGACCTCGCCCACGGCCGCCGGCTGATCATCCGGCCGCAGCACCCGCAGCGTCACACCCGGGATGCCCCGCCCGATGGAACCCGGCTTGGTCGCGAGCTTCTCCGGCGCCAGACAGGACAACCGGGCCGTCGCCTCCGTCTGGCCGTACATCACGTAGAGCGGCACCTCAGGAAACGCCGCGCGGATCTCGTTGATGTACGACGGCGCGAGGTGACCGCCGGCCTGGGCCATGTACCGAAGGTGCGGGAAGCGCCGCGTGGTGAACGTGCTGCGGCGGAGGAGGACTTGGTAGGTGCTGGGCACCCCGTAGAAGCCAGTGGACGCGCTCGCTGCCAGATCGTCGAGAACGGTCTCGGGATACGCAAAAGTCCGCGCCATCGTGACCGAGCCGCCTGCGGCGAGGTGCGTGTGAAGAATCGACGCTCCGTAGCAGTAGGAGAGCGGCAGCACCAGCAGCCCTCGGTCGCGCGGCGTCAGGGCGAGGCAGTTGATGATCGACCGCGTGTTCGCCTCGAGATTGCGATGGCTGACCATGACGCCCAGCGGCGCGCCGGTTGAGCCTGACGTGAAGCTGATGACCGCCAGGTCACTCGCCGATCGGGGAGCGGGAGGCTGCCTGCGGCCGGCGTCGGATGCCCGCAGCATCGCGACGCGCTCCCATCCCGCCGGCGAGGGAATCCACCCGGGCTCCGAGTCGACCCAGACATGATGGAGCCGGCTCTCGTTCGAGGCGTCGCGCAAGCGTTCCACGTACTTGCCCTCGACGAATCCCCACCGGGCCTCGCTGAGCCGTACCTGCGCGCGAAGGCGGCCGCTGCTGGCGGACGGCGAGAGGGGCACCGCCACCCCACCGGCGTAGAGCGTGGCGAGATAGGCCACGACGTGGCATGCGGAATTGTCGCTCAGGAGCACGACACGGTCCCCGGGGACCAGGCCGGTCTCGAACAACCGCGTGGCCCACCGCTCGACGTCCGAGCGCAGTTCGCCATGACTGATGGAGCGGCCACCGACGACCAGCGCTGGGGTCTCGGGATCGGCCGACAGCAGCGTTTCAGCGAAGTTCGGCATCGCTCGTCCGGGGCCGACGGTTCTTCAGGCAACGAGGGGCTTCGGGCCGCTCGAGGAGTCGGGTCGGGCGGCGTCAGCCCGTTCGGGGAGGCGACGGGGCGCGAACGAGACGAGTCGGACCGCTCTCGGCCCCGACGGGGCCACGCGCCACGCCGCTCTCCGGGACGGGCATAATATACCGCGACGTGTCGACCGGCTGGCGCGTGCGCCAACGACGCCCGGTCGGCACCTTCTCTCGGGGGAGATGATGTGATTTCGCGCCAGTCCCTTCACCTCGACGCCCCCGTCGTTGCCGGCCGGATTGCCGAGGCGATTCGGGTACAGACGCTCGGCGCGCTCGCGCGCCGGGGGGTTGTAGTCGGCATCTCCGGCGGCATCGACAGTTCCGTGGTCGCCGCCCTTTCCGCCCGGGCACTCGGCGCGGACCGCGTGCTGGGTTTGGTCATGCCGGAGCGCAACTCCTCGGATGATTCGATGCGCCTGGGGCGGCTGCTGGCCGACGCGCTCGGGATCGGCACGCTGACGGAGGACATCACGCCGATGCTGGAAGCCGCGGGCTGCTACGCGCGCCAGGCCGGGGCGATCCGCCGCGTGTTTCCCGAGTACAGCGAGGGCTGGAGGTTCAAGATCCGCCTGCCCCCCATTCTGCCCGCCGCGCGACTGAATGTGCCGTTCGTGGTGGTCGACACCTCCGACGGTACCCGCGAATTCAGGCTCACGGCCGAAGCCAGTCGCGAGTTGGTGGCGGCCACGAATTTCAAGCAGCGCATCCGGGCGATGCTGGAGTACTACCATGCGGACCGTCTCCACTATGCGGTTGCAGGCACGCCGAACCGGCTCGAATACGACCAGGGCTTCTTCGTCAAGCAGGGAGACGGCGCAGCGGATCTGAAGCCGATTGCGCACCTGTACAAGACCCAGGTCTACCAGCTCGCCGAGGTGCTCGGCGTGCCCGAGGAGATCAGGCAGCGTACCCCGACCACCGGTACCTACTCGCTGCCTCAGACCCAGGAGGAGTTCTTCTTCTCCCTGCCGCACGCCGAGATGGATCTCTGCCTCTACGCCCGCAATCACGGCGCGGCGGCGGCCGACGTGGCCGTGGCGCTCGGGCTGACCGTGGAACAGGTTGAACGCGTGTTTCGCGACATCGACCAGAAACGTCGCTCGACCCGGTACCTGCACCGCGAGGCGCTGCTGGTCGAATCAGTCCCGGAGGTGGGGCACTGATGTGCGGCATTGCCGGCTGCTTCGTCACCGACGGCGGATCGCCGCCGTCGCTGGAGATGCTGGGACGGATGACGGCGGCACTTCAGCATCGCGGACCCGATGAGTGCGGTCTGTACCGCGACCACCTCCTGGGCCTGGCCCATGCCAGGCTCGCGATCGTCGACGTGGCCACCGGCCAGCAACCGCTGTCGAACGAGGATGGATCGCTCTGGATCGTCATGAACGGCGAGATCTTCAACCACGTCGAGCTCCGTCGGGAGCTCCTGGCGCTCGGCCATCGCTTCCGCACGCGGAGCGATACGGAGGTGGCGGTCCATGCCTGGGAGGCATGGGGCGAGCACGCGTTCAGCCGCTTCAACGGGCAGTGGGCCATCGCTCTGTGGGACACTTCGACTCGGACGTTGGTGCTCTCGCGGGATCCTTTCGGCGTCCGCCCCCTCTACGTGTGCGAACACCGCGGACGCCTCTACTTCGCCAGCGAGGTGAAAGCGATCTTCGCGGCCGACCCGACCGTGCCGCGTTCGCTGGACCCGGTGGGCCTCGCACAGACCTTCACGTTCTGGAGCGTCGTGCCCCCGCAGAGCATCTTCGCCGGCGTCCGAGAAGTGGAGCCGGGACACGTCGAGGTGGTCAGGGAATCTCAGCGAGCGACGCGGGCCTACTGGGTGCCCGACTTCTCCGCGGCGCCGCCGGAGGGCTTCACGGGGTCGGTTGCCGAGGCAGCCGAGGAGATGTTGCGGCGCCTTGAAGAGGCCGTTCGCCTGCGCATGCTGCGCGCGGACGTTCCCGTGGGCTGCTATCTCTCGGGCGGCCTGGACAGTTCGCTGGTCGCGGCTCTCGGCCGTCGCGTCACCGGCAAGGGCTTCTGCACCTTCTCGGTCCGGTTCGAGGACGCGGAGTACGACGAGACCCCCTATCAGCGCCTTGTGGCGAGGCATGTCGGTGCCGAACATCGCGAGGTCGTCGTCGGCCGCCGGGACATCGCGGAGGCGCTGCCGGACGTGGTCTGGCACACGGAGAGACCCGTCCTCCGGACCGGACCGGCACCCCTCTTCCTGTTGTCCCGGACTGCCTCGCAGGCAGGCATCAAGGCGGTGCTGACTGGAGAGGGAGCCGACGAGATATTCGCCGGCTACGACCTCTTCCGCGAAGGGAAGATCCGGAGGTTCTGGGCCCGCCAGCCGCACTCGCGGCTCCGCCCCCTCCTCCTCGGACGGTTGTACCCCTACCTGTCGCGTTCACCGGTGGCGCATCCGGCTCTTGCCCGGCAGTTCTTCGGTCGCGGCCTGGAGCAGTGGCGCGAACCGGGATTCGCGCACCTCCCCCGCTGGCAGGCAGCCCAGGCCATCCAGCGGCTGTTCGCCCCGGCTCTGCGAGCACGGCTGGAAGGTCGCGACGTCGTCGCCGAACAACTCTCACATCTGCCTGCCGTCTTCGCGGCCTGGCCGTCCCTCGCCCAGGATCAGGTACATCGAGATGAAGACACTGCTCGCGGGATACCTCCTGGCTTCCCAGGGCGATCGCATGCTCATGGCCCACTCCGTTGAAGGGCGCTTCCCGTATCTCGATCGTGACCTCGTCGCGCTCGCCAACGCGCTTCCTCCGGCGTACAAGCTGCGCGTCCTCGACGAGAAGCATGTCCTGAAGCGCGCGGCGGAGGGTGTGCTTCCGCCCGAGATCCTGCGCCGCAAGAAGCAGCCCTACCGAACGCCGGACGCCGCATGCTTTGCCGGCCCCGACCCCCCCCCGTGGGTCGAGGAGGCCCTCAACGAACGGGCGATTGCGTCAGCAGGTGTGTTCGAGCCTCAGGGCGTGCTCCGGCTCTACGGCAGGTGTCGCGAAGCAGCCGGGCGGCAGCTCTCGAACGCCGACAACATGGCGCTGGTGGGTGTGCTCACCACTCAGCTGCTGCACCGGCAATTCGTGGCCACCATGACGCAACGGCCGGCACCCGATCCTGTGCCTGGCACGCTCGTCGACCGCCTGGAGCCGCAACGGCCGTTTCCGGCGCTCTCGGAAGCCAATCATGGACACTGACGTCGGCAGGATTCGCGCGGCGGTGCGCGCGTTCATCCTGGACAGGTTCTACGTGCCTTCTCCCGCGGAGCTGGGAGACGCGACGTCGCTGCTCGAACAGGCTGTCGTCGACTCGACCGGGGTGCAGGAGATCATTGCCTTTATCGAGGAAGAGTACCGGATTCGAGTCGAGAACGAGGAAATCCTGCCCGAGAACCTCGACTCGGTTGACCGGCTGGCCCGGTATGTCTGGAAGAAGATTCGAGGCGGGGCGCGGAGTCTCCGGTTCCTCGCCCGTGTCTCCTCCCATCGCTGGCGACTGAACGCGAGCCCGCACGACCACGGCCCGGCGGCCGGCGTGCAGAGCGACGGCAGTCGGGCTCGACCGGGATGCGACGCTGGCGTCTTCGCGCCGAGCCGCCCCAGGTGGGGTCGCGTGTTCGATGATGGACGGAACCGCCGGCTCGACGCCGGCCCCGCCGGCCCACGGGAGCATCGAGGTGAGTCATCTCGGATCTCGCTCGCGCAGCTCGCGCGTCCTTGAATTCGGCAGCGTCGCCGCGCTCCTGGTGTTCCTCCTGCTCACTGGTTCGGGAATCGTTGCGAAGTGCCAGGGGCCGGGCGGGTGTCATCTGGAGGACGACGCGCACTACTACCGCGTCGTCGCTCGCCGGCTCGCGCAATCCGGGGTCAGCAGCTTCGACGGACAGACACTGACCAACGGGTACCATCCGTTGTGGCTGCTGGTGCTCACCGCGCAGGACGTGACCCTGGGGAGCGCCGCGCGGACGACGCTGCTCATCGAGCTTGCGCTGACGTCGGCGGGCCTCTGGTTCCTCCTGGGGTCGTTCCGCGCGAAGTCCCTGCTCTTTCGGGTGGCGTTCGCCGTCTTCTACGCCCTGTGCGTCAGGCGATGTGCCGTGAACGGGATGGAGATCTCGCTCCTGTTCTGCGGCATCGGGCTCTTCATGCGGATGCTCCAACGCCGTCTCGAGGGGGTCGAGAACGAGTTCGCGCTTGGCGCCGCCGCCGCCTTCTGCGTCGGCGCTAGGCTGGATTCGGCGTTGTTCGTGCTGCCCATGCTGGTGCTCGGGTGCGGAGAGGTTCGACGGGCGCTCAAGCCGCTCGTGCTCGTGGTGGCGGCGGCCGCGGTGTACGCGGGCGCGAATCTCTGGTTCTTCGGCCTGGCGATCCCCGTTTCCGGCGCGGTCAAGTCGATGGGGGGCTTGCAGATCAACGGGCTGCTGATCGATCAGATGGTCGGCTCCGGACCATGGTCCGGCGGGCTGAAGCCGGCCCTTGTGTTCGCGAATGCCGTGACGGTCCGGCCGGTTGTGTTGTGCGTCGCGTCGATCGTGGCGTTCCTGGTCGTTCCGCGGGACTGGAGCTCGCGGCGCCTGTGCCTTGGGTTTCTGATCGGCTTCGGCCTGTTCTCCTTCAAGCTCGTTTGTCTGTCGTCATGGCGCGTCTGGTCCTGGTACGCCTTCCCGGAGGTCATCGCCCTCGCGGTCCTGTTCCATGTGGCGGACGACGGGCTGGGTGAGATTCAGCCTCGCTACGACCTGCGTGTCGAAGCCGCCGCCAGCCTGCTTCTGCTCCTGGGCGTCGGCTGGCAGGCGCGGGAGTACAACGCGAGAACGGCCCGTGGGCTCGCGACTCACAGCTTTGAGCTGATCAATCGGAAGGCCGTCGCGGCATTCGGCCCGGTCCTCAACGGCGCGCGGGTCGCGATGGGCGACCGGGGTGGATCCTTCGCGTGGGACTATGCCGGCCCGGTGACGCAGCTCGAGGGGATCGTGGGCGACAGGGCCTACTTCGACGTGCTGAAGCGCCAGGAAGATGTCCACCCCGTGCTTTGCGCGCGCGGCGTGCGCTACGTGCTCGCGTACCAGACGGACCTGGGACTCTACGACCGCGTGACGGTGCCCGTGCTGCGGCCCGCGTTGACCGCGCATCGGGTCCCCGGCCTGAGCTTCTCCCGGCAGGACGAGGTCGGCCGCGTGTTCGATCTGAAGGCATACGACAACCGTCTGGACGACCAGGGGGACAGCTACCTTTACGCGTGGCGACTCTCGGGATGCCCACAGCCGTCACGGCCCGACTGATCGGGCACCGAGGAGACCCGTGCCTCCCCATCGCGAGGAAACGACATGAAACGCTACGGCTCCGTCATCGGGCTGCGCGAGGAGAAGCTGGAGGAATACAAGGCGCTGCACGCGGCGGTCTGGCCCGACGTGCTGCAGATGATCGCGGCCTGCCACATCCGGAACTACTCGATCTTCCTGCGCCGGATGCCGGACGGGCGGCACTACCTCTTCAGCTACTTCGAGTACACCGGAGCGGACTTCGCGGCGGACATGGCGACGATGGCCGCCGATCCCAAGACGCAGGAATGGTGGGCGCTCTGCGAGCCGTGCCAGCAGCCGCTCGACGACCGCGCGCCGGGCGAATGGTGGGCGGGCATGGACGAAGTCTTTCACACGGATTGACGCGGCAACTCCACATGCCCATGACCTCCCGCGAACGCATCCTCGCCGCCATCGATCATCGGCAACCCGACCGCGTGCCGGTGGACCTCGGCTCGACGCCCAGTTCCGGCATCTCGGCCATCGCCTACGGCAATCTCAAGGCGCACCTCGGGTTGACGCATGGCGCCACGCGCGTCTATGACGTCGTCCAGCAGCTCGCGCAGCCGGAAGACGATGTTCTCAAACGGTTCCGTGTCGACGTGGTGGACATCGGCCGCGCATTCAACGCCGACGACTCGGCCTGGCAGCCAACGGTCCTGGCCGACGGGCAGGCGGCGCAGCATCCCGCCTGGTTCGAGCCGGAGCGCCAGCCGGACGGATCGTTCATCGCGCGCATGGCGGACGGCCTCGACATCGCCCGCATGCCTGCGGGCGCGACGTTCTTCGACCAGACGTACTTCCCGTACGTGGACGGCTACCCGGCGGACTTCGGAGGCCTCTCGGCGGAGATGGGCCGCATCCTGTGGGCGGCGCTGGTTCACAGCCCGTGGGATCACGCGGACGACCCGGGATTCTGGGACACCCTGCGTGCGACGGCGATCGAGCTTCGCAACGCGAGCGACCGCGCCCTGATGCCCGATCTCATCGAGGCCCGCTACGACGTGATCAACCCGGTGCAGACGGACTGCAGAGGCATGGATGCCGATGGGCTGAAGACGGACTTCGGACAGGCCATCTGCTTCTGGGGGGGCGGGTGCGACACGCGGCACGTCCTTCCGCGCGGCACGCCTCGGGAGGTGAAGGACCACGTGAAGCGCCGCCTCGACGTCTTCATGCCCGGCGGCGGATTCGTCTTCAGCACCGTTCACAACATCCTGCCGGACGTGCCCCCGCAGAACATCGTCGCCATGCACGAAGCCATCGAGGAGTACAACGGCTGAGTGGTCCCGCGCCTGGCACGCCGGCGCCCGGTGGCAGCCGCCGGCCGGCACGCACGTGTTGAGCAACGGCAGGCCGTTCACCTGCCGATGGGCGGGTCCGGGCACTGACAGCCGCGCCGTCGGTTGTGCATTCGTGCCGCCGTGCATAGAATCGTGGGCGACGTCATGAAGCTGGATCAGGTTGCGCGGCGTGCCCGGGTATCGACGGCGACCGTGTCCCGCGTGCTCAACAACACGGGGCTCGTCAAGAGCACCACGCGCGCGCGCGTGCTGAAGGTGATCGACGAGCTCAGGTACAGCCCGAACCTCCACGCCCGCAGCCTGGCGGGCGGCAAGAGCCGCAGCATCGGGGTGATTGTCTCGAACATCGAGAACCCGTTCTTCCTCGACATCTACAAGGCCGTCGAAGAGGGTGCCCACCGGGCGGGGTACGAGCTCATCATGGCCAACACCGACTACAGCTCCGAGCGCCTGGTCACCAGCGTCCGGCTGATGATCGGCCGGCGCGTGGCGGGGTTGGCGGCCATCGTCTCCGAGATGGACGCGGACCTGATCGAAGAGCTCAACGGCAATCGCATCCCCGTGGTGTTCTACGACGTCGGCGCCCCGCGGCGGAACATCACGAACATCCGGGTCAACTACCGGCGCGGCATGGAGACGTTGATCTCGGTACCTGTACAGCCTCGGTCACCGGCGGGTGGGATTCGTGGGCCACCACGCCACGCTCGGACCCATCAACGAGCGCGCCAAGGTGCTGCTCGACGCGGCCTCGCGCTACGCGGGCCTCCAGGTCGACGCGGCCGCCGACACCGACACGCTCGAAGGCGGACGCCGCGCCGCGCGGGCGCTGCTCGGTGCCAGTCCGCGGCTGACGGCGATTGTCTGCGTCAACGATCTGATGGCGGTGGGCGCGCTGCGGGAACTCCGCGAGCGCGGCCTTCGGGTGCCCGAGGACGTCTCCGTCACGGGGTTCGACAACGTCAACCTGGCGCAGTTCTGCCACCCGGCGCTGACGACCGTGCACATCCCGAGAGATCAGATCGGGCGGACGATCTGCGAGTGCCTCATGAACCGCGAGCGCGTCTTGCTCGAACACGAGTTCGTCGTCGATCCTGAACTCGTGCTCCGCGACTCGACCGGCCCGGCTGCAGCCTGAGGACCGCGCTGATTGGGCTCATCCCGGCCCGTTCAGGTGCGGCGCCGGCTCAGTGGTCAGGACGAAGCGCTCGAAATCCGCATGGCCGCCCCCGGCACCGGCCTTCGTCGCGCAACAGAACAGCGAGCAGGCGATGCCCCTGGCGGCAACGGGGCCCTCGCCCATGGGAGATGGCTCGTCCATGGCGCTGAATCCGCTCCCGTCGGTGCTGTAGCCGAAGGACGTCTCCCTCCTGGCGAAGTCACACGCTGCCCGAAGCCACACCCGCCGGTTCCGGAGCCCCACGCGGCACGTCGTGCCGCGCCGTTCATCGGACTGGGTCAGCGTGAGACGCCCGCCGGCCCTCTCCACGCCCAGCCAGGCGGAGCAACTCCCCGAGAGGATCAGCCCGGCGACATCCCCGCTCCTCAGGCCGCCCGCGTCCAACACCACCGTCACGGTGGAGAGCGGTTCGACGGCGTACAGCGTCAGCCTGCTCCACGCGTGCCACACGTCCTGTGTAGGCAGCGCCGGCAGGTGAATCACTCCATGCGCCTTCCGCATTGGCACGTTCCCCTCGACGTTTCGCTGCCCGGTGCGCATCGGTCGGCCGGCAGGGTCAGCCCGTTCTCGGCTTCCGCGGAGGCCGAGGCGACGCGGAATGTAAGCGCTTGAAACACTCGGCGTTGAACCCGACCCGACCAACAGTCTGCTTGCTTGACGATGAGAATGCAAGCGCATACACTCCACGGCGACGCGGCCACTGATGTCTCGGAAGGAGCGCCCGTGAGCAAGACACTCTTCGTCGCAGCCGTCACCTGCGCATGCATGGCCGGCCACGCCTGGGCACAGCCCCCGGCGGACTGCTCGCCGAATGCCCTCAACATCCCGAACGCGCCCTACCCCTGCATCTTCCCGGACGGCCGGGTCCTGTTCCGGGTGGTGGCGCCGGACGCGCAGAAGGTGGCGGTCCGGCTCGGCCGCGGATTCGAGATGACGAAAGGGCCCGACGGGTTCTGGTACGTCACCACGACGCCCCAGGTCGTCGGCTTCCACTACTACACGTTGTCGATCGACGGGGCGGTTGTCGCCGATCCCGCGACCCGTACCTTCTTCGGTTCGGGCTTCGACAACAGCGGCATCGAGGTCCCGGATCCGGACGGCGGCTTCTTCGCGCTGAGGAACGTGCCGCACGGCCAGGTCAGCCAGCGCTGGTATTACTCGACCGTGACGGGAAAGTGGAGGCGGGCCTACGTCTATACGCCGCCCGACTACGACGCCAGCACGAAGGCGACGTATCCCGTGCTGTACCTGATGCACGGCTGGGGTGAGAACGAACAGGGCTGGCACGTCCAGGGCCATGTCGACGTGATCATGGACAACCTCCTCGCGGAGAAGAAGGTCAAGCCCATGATCATCGTCATGGACAACCTCAATGCCGTGAAGCCGGGCGAAAGCGCCGCCCTCTACGGCGCCCGCGGCGCCATCACGCAGGCCGTCCCCGAACCGCCGCCGCCAGCCGCGGCTCCAGGTGCTCCTCCGGCTGCCGCGGGACGCGGAGGCGCCGGCGGCCGCGGGGCGGCCCGACCGCTCGCGAGCCCGGCGTTCACCGAGATGATGCTCACCGACCTCATGCCCATGATCGAGCGCACCTTCAGGGTGGCGCCGGGACGGGAGAACCGCGCCATGGCCGGCCTCTCCATGGGCGGTATGCAGACGTTCACCACCGCCCTGGCCAACCTGGACAGGTTCGCCTACATCGGCGGCTTCAGCGGGAGCAGCGGCGGCCGCGGCGGCTTCGATCCGAAGACCTCCAACGGCGGGGTCTTCGCAGATGCCGCGGCATTCAACACGCAGGTGAAGGTGCTCTTTCTCGGCATCGGGTCCGAGGAAGGGGCGGGCACGAAGACGTTCAGCGAACAACTCACCCAGGCCGGCATCACGAACGTCTACTTCGAGTCGCCGGGCACAGCCCACGAATGGCTGACGTGGCGGCGTTGCTTCAAGGACTTCGCGCCTCGCCTCTTCCGCTGAACTTGGTCACAGCGAGGGTTGGACCAGGCAGGCCGGCCGTGCTGGACGGCAGCCTTCAGGGGGTCACTCGATGAACGGCCACGCCCGGACACGCGTGTCGGAGGGGACGAGATGATGGCCAGAAACCTGTTGGCGGGGACCGGGCTTGCCGTGCTCATCGGCTTGGGGATTCGACTCGCCGCGCAAGTGCCGACCGAGGTGCCGGCGCCGGTTCCGGGCGCCAAACCGGTGACGGTAAAGCGCATCAAGATCCACGGGACGGCTCTCGAGGGCAACCTGGAAGGCAATGCCGTCGACCGGGACGTCCTGGTGTTCCTGCCCCCGAGCTACGCGAAAGAGAAGTCGCGGCGCTACCCGGTCGTGTACGCCCTGCACGGGTACACCATCGGCGCCGAACAGTGGGCCGGGGAGATTCACGCGCCGCAGACCATCGAGGGCGCGTTCGCACGGGGCGCCAACGAGATGATCGTGGTGCTTCCCGACTCGAAGACCTTGCACGGCGGGTCCATGTACTCCAGTTCGGTGACGACTGGCGATTTCGAAGCCTTCATCTCGCACGACGTCGTCGCGCACGTCGATGCGCACTACCGCACGGTCCCGAACCGGGAGAGCCGCGGCCTCGTGGGTCACTCGATGGGAGGGTACGGCGCCGCGCGCATCGGCATGAAGCACGCCGACGTGTTCGGCAGCCTCTACATCATGAGCCCGTGCTGCCTCTCGGCGCGCGGCGCCGGTCGCGACCCGGCCGCGCTCGAACGGACCCTCGAGACCGTCACGTCGGCGGCGGACTCGGCGGCGCTGCCCTTTTTCGCCCGCGCCCAGCTGGCCGCCGCGGCAGCGTGGTCGCCCAACCCGAAGAATCCGCCGCTCTACCTGGACCTCCCGACGAAGGCGGGAGAGCCAAGGCCCGATGTGCTTGCGCGGTGGGCGGCGAACGCGCCGCTCGCCTTCGCCGACCAGTACGTCGGGAATCTACGCCGGTACCGTGCGATCGCGATGGACGTGGGCGATCAGGACGGCCTGAGGGTCGATGCCGAGAAGTTGCACGGCATCCTCGACACGTACGGCATCGCCAACACCTTCGAGGTTTATCCGGGTACGCATACCAGCAAGGTCGCGGATCGCTTCCAGAATCACGTGATGACGTTCTTCAGCGGGAATCTGAGGATCGAGAGGCCCCGCCGGTAGCCGCCGCGAGCACGCTGCCGCAGGCGCCCGGCAGGGTCACACTTCCACCGGCAAGCCTGACGGTGTATCTGATCAGCCTGAAGCAGGTGGAACAGGTGGAGCGTCGATCCGGGTCCCGGGACGACGAGCGCGTTTCTGACTGACGCAGATCCGATCACGGAGGCACGATGAGGACTTCTGCCGGTCTCGCCTTGGCAATCCTGCTTGCCGCGGCGCTGAGCCTCTGGGCTCCAACCCCAGCCGGCGCTCAGAACCACACACGAGCAAAGGTCCCCGCGGTCCGGGGAGAACAGGCGCCGCCGGTTCGCCCGCCGCGTTTGGAGCCCAAGATCGGGACCGTCTCGCTGGACGAGATCTCGATGAGCGACCCGTTCATCTTCGCGGACGAGAAGACGCGCACCTACTCTCTCACCGGCACCGGCGGCCGTCTCTACAAGAGCACGGACCTCAAGATGTGGACCGGCCCGTATCCCATCATCGACGTGAAAGGGACGTGGATGGACGGGCATTTCGTCGCGGCGGCCGAGATTCACCACATCGGGGGCAGGTACTATCTGGCCGGAACCTGGAACGACCACAGCCATCCGATCGAGAACATTCCGCGCCGCTACAACGTGCCGACCAACCAGACCCAGCTCCTGGTGGCCGACACGCCCGAAGGCCCGTACAGGCCGCTGGTGCCCGAGTTCGATTTCTGCCTCGGTCCGCCGGATTGGGACATCATCGACGGCACGCTCTATCAGGAGAACGGGACGACCTACATGGTCTTCGTCCACGAGTGGACCCAGCTCATCGACGGGACCATGGACTACATGCCGCTCTCGAAGGACCTCACGCGCCGGACCGCGGAGCCGACGACCATTTTCCGCGCCAGCGAAGCGCCCTGGTCGAAGGAGATGAACAGCATCGGCGAAGCCACCTTCGGCCTGAAGATGCCGGGATGGGTCACCGACGGGCCGCAGCTCTTCCGCACGCAAACAGGCAAGCTGGGCATGTTGTGGTCGAGTTGGGGCGCGCACCGCTACGCGCAGGGCGTCGCCTATTCCACGTCCGGCAGCATCAAGGGGCCGTGGGTCCAGGAGCCGGACGCCCTCAAGGGTGACAACTCCGGCCACGGCATGCTGTTCAGGACGTTCGACGGGAAGCTGCTCCTCATCCTTCATCACGCGAAGGCCAACGGACCGCGCAAGCCGCAGATCTGGGACGTCGACGATGCTGGCGACAAGCTGGTGCTGAAGAGTCGATACGTCATCAACTGACGGCCGGCGTGCTCGAGGGCTCCCATGCCCCCGGGTTGCGCCGCAGGCATGATCCGGCTACTTCTCCGCCGGTGCCTTGATCACCCGGGGCCTCGGTGCGCCCCCGGGCGAGACCCACCCGGCCGGAGGCACGAAATCGGCCCGGGTGCTGGGCTGCTCCGCCGTCGGGAAGTCGGCAGGGACGTTCTGTGTCACCTGGCCTGTGGCGGCCCACTCAACGCCGCGCTGATAGGTGGCGATGAACCCCACGCAGTTCAGCGCCGCCAGGTCGTGTCCCAGCGTGGTGTGGAAGACGCGTCCCTTGCCGAAATCCAACACCATCAGGATCGGTTCGTCCCGTCCGGTTCCGCGGTTGGACTCGACAGAGAAGGCCGTGGCCAGGACCGTCATGTTCTCTCCAGGCCCGCGCAGCGTCGCGTAGAGCTCGTCGGGAACGTGCATCCACTCCGCCGGCAGCCCCTTGGTGATGGGATGGTCGGTCACCCGGTTGACAATCTTGAACGCCTGCCGCGCGCCATGGCTGCCGGCCCGCCCCGGTGTGCTGTCCGACACCAGCTTGCCGTCCTTGTAGTACCACAACGGTCCCGACGTTTCGTCCCGTCCGCGCCAGCCGCCAACGCCGATCATCTGGTTGTAGGCCTTCCACTTCGGGAACGCATTGTCGGCCGCGTGCACCGATACGAGCCCGCCGCCCTGTCGCATGTACTCTTCGAACGACGCCTTGAGCTCGTCCGACCAGCGCTCATCCGGCACGTCGTAGTTGGCGACCACCACGTTGTAGTCCTGCCACGTCGGCTTGAAGGCGGAAAAGTCGCCGCCGGCCGGCGGGGCCGTCACGACCTGCACGTCGAAGATGCCGGCCTGATCCAGCATCGTCTTCAGGTACGGCGTGGTCTCCTGCCAGGCATGATAGGGGCCGCCCTGCTCGCCGTCGAGCAACATCACCTTGATCCTGGGCGCCGCCGTGGAAGGTACGGCGGCGAGTGCGGCGATCAACAACGATGCGGTGATGACATGTCTCATGGCAGGTCTGGTCCTTCGTGTCGTCTCGATTCTACACGCTCCCGTGCTCGGTCACCGTCGTGCCGAAGGCATCCCAGCTGTTCCAGCCCATGGGCGGCGTCGGCGCCAGTGGGGACCGGGCGGCGGCCGGCACGGCGAGGAGGAGGAGCAGAAGAACGAGCGTCGTGGACAGACACGGCCTCGGAGGCAACGAATGGGTGGGGCCATTCTACTCGCGGATGTAAGCGCTTAATCACACAAAGATCGCTGAAATTACGCTGGAAACCGGACGCATTGACAGTGCTTAAGAAAAGCGCATACACTCCAGCGCCGTTGCCGCGCCTGCGCGCGGGCGCCCCGCCGCAGGTCCGGATCTCCGGGAAGGCCCCGATGATGAAACGCGTCCTGTTCGTCGTCCTCGCAGGTTTCACGTACTCCACCGCGCTCGCGCAGCAGGCCAACGTCAACCTCGACTACAACCCGCAGAAGAACACCGAAGGCCTGGTGCCCTTCAGCGCGCCGCTCAATTCGCCGGACGTCCGCGACGATCGCACCGTCACATTCCGGCTGAAGGCCCCGGAGGCGAAGAGCGTGTCGCTGTCCGGCGTCGCGATCCTCACGGCGCTCGGCCAGCAGAAGCCGGTGCCCTTCGCGAAGGACGCGGACGGCGTGTGGTCACTGACCGTGGGGCCGCTGCGTCCGGACATGTACATCTACTACTTCGCCGTGGATGGCGTGCAGGTGGCCGACCCCGCCAACACCGTCGCGGGCTTCACCGCGATGCCCCCCTACAGCCAGTTGGTCGTCCACGGCGACGGCCCCGCCTACTACGACGCCCGTGACGTCCCCCACGGCACGGTCACACGCCACATCTACTACTCTGGCGTGACGAAGGGCGAGCGCGACCTGTACGTCTACACGCCGCCGGGGTACGACCGGAACCGGAAGTACCCGGTCCTCTACCTGGTCGGCGGCAGCGGCGACCTCCCCCACAACTGGGTGTACGACGGGCGGGTCAATCTGATGATGGACAACCTGCTCGCGGAGAGAAAGGCGGTGCCGATGGTCATCGCCATCCCCAACAACCAGGTGGTTCACCGCAACAACCCCAGGCACGTAGAGCTCACGTTCACGACGTTCGAGGCGGAACTTCGCCAGCACGTCATCCCCCTCGTGGAAAGTCAGTACAACGTGCGCAACGACCCGAAGGGCCGGGCCCTGTCGGGCCTGTCCATGGGCGGGCGCCACACGATGTTCGTCGGGTTCAAGCGCCTCGACCTCTTCGGCTCGTTCGGCGTGCTCAGCGCGGGAGACGTGGACAGCGAGAAGACCATCGCCGGCTTTCTCAACGACCCCGATGTCAACAGCAAGGTGGACTATCTCTTCGTGGGCCAGGGCACGGAGGAAGCCAAGGGGCGGATGGGTGAGCGCTGCGCCGCGCTGCACGACGCGCTCGTCCGGCACAACGTCAGGCACGAGTACTGACGTCGGCGGCTACGGCGGGCACGACTGGGCCACCTGGCGCCACCTCGTCTACCACCGGTTCCTGCCCGGCCTCTGGCGCACGCAGGCTCCGCCCGCCGCGACACTGTTCCGCAAGTAGGAGGTCCGCCGTGACACCACGCCGCCCGCTCGTGCTGCAAGCCGTGCGCTGGCTCTCGCGCGTCTTCGTGATCGTCGTGCCCGCGCTGATGCTGACGGGCGCGGGCCGCGCCGCCGTGGCGCCCGCCGCGGACAGGATCGCCCTGACCGTGGACGCGTCGAAGACGGGCGCGAAGATCGACCGCAACCTCTTCGGGCAGTTTGCCGAGCATCTCGGCACGGGCATCTACGAAGGCATCTGGGTGGGGCCCGACTCGCCGATCCCCAACACCCGCGGCATCCGCAACGACGTCGTGGCCGCGCTGAAGGCGCTCAAGGTGCCGAACGTCCGATGGCCGGGCGGGTGCTTCGCCGACGAGTACCACTGGCGCAAGGGGGTGGGCCCCATCGGCGCGCGCACCGTCGCGCTCAATCCGAACTGGGGAGGCGTGACCGAGCCGAACTCGTTCGGCACCCACGAGTTCATGGACTTCCTCGCCCAGATCGGCTCCGAAGCGTTCCTGTCGGTGAACGTCGGATCGGGAACGCCGCAGGAAGCGGCCGAGTGGCTGGAGTATCTGACGACCGACCAGCCGACGACGCTCGGGAAGGAACGCGCGGCGAACGGGCACCCGGTGCCGTACAGGATTCCCTACCTTGGCATCGGGAACGAGAGCTGGGACTGCGGCGGCAACATGACGCCGGAGTACTACCTGAGCCAGCTGAAGATCTACAGCCGTTTCGTCCGGAGCTTCCACCCGGCCGAGCAGCAGGACGGCCGGCGGATGCTGAAGATCGCCGTGGGACCCGGCGGAGACGGACCGCGGTGGACCCAGTGGACCGACACGATCATGAAGGCCTGGCAGGGTCGCAGCTGGAGCTGGGACATCGACGGCCTGTCGCTGCATCACTACACCGTCGTCGACTGGAACGCGAAGTACCCGTCCGTCGGGTTCGGCGAGGCCGAGTACAGCCGGTTCCTGAAAGCTACGCTCGAGATGGAGAAGATCATCGGCACGCACTCGGCCATCATGGACAGGTACGATCCCCAGAAGAGGATCGCGCTCGTCGTGGACGAGTGGGGCGCGTGGTACGCGCCGCTGCCGGGCAGCAACCCGGGCTTCCTCGTCCAGCAGAACAGCCTGCGCGACGCCGTCCTGGCGGCGCTCAACCTGAATATCTTCGCGCGCCATGCCGACCGCGTGCGGATGGCCAACATCGCCCAGATGGTGAACGTGCTGCAGGGGATGGTCCTCACCGACAAGGAGAAGATGGTCCTGACGCCCACCTACCACGTGTTCAGGATGTACGTCCCCTTCCAGGACGCCACCTTCGTGCCGGTCGCGTTCGACGCGGGCACCTACACGCACGGCACCGTAACCCTCCCGCGCGTCGAGGCCATCGCCGCGAAGGACGCCGCCGGGACGTTGTGGCTGGCCGTCACGAACGTGGATCCCACCCGCTCGGTCGACATCGCGGCACGCCTGTCGGGCATCAACGGCAGGACCGTGGCCGGCGAGACCCTGACCGCCCCGGCCGTCGACAGCGTGAACACGTTCGACGCGCCACGGACTGTGGCGCCCAAACCCATCCCGGCGACGCTCCAGGGCGACCAGTTGACCCTGACCCTGGAGCCCAGGTCGGTGACCGTGCTGTCCATCACCCAAGGGAGATCAGAATGACGCGCATGCTGTGCGTGACAAGCCTGTCGCTCGTGGTGTCAGCGGCGCCATGCCTGGCGCAGCCGCCTCAAGCGCCAGCAAGCCCGGCTCCGGCCGTCCAGGCGCCGGCCGTGAACGACTTCAAGCCGTCGTCGGCCAATCAGCCCGGCAAGGAGTACCCCCAGGTCAACTCCGAACGCCGGGTCCGCGTCCGCATCGTCGCGCCGCAGGCCCAGAACGTCCTGCTCGACATCGGCGCCGTGAGGTATCCCCTGACCAAGGGCGAGGACGGCGCATGGATCGGCGAGTCGGCGCCGCAGGACGAGGGGTTCCACTACTACCAGGTCTGGATCGACAGCGCGCAGGTGCCGGACCCCGGCAGCCTGTACTTCTACGGCGCCGGCCGCTGGGGCAGCGGCGTGGAAGTGCCTGCCACGGATGAGGGCTTCTACGCGCTCAAGGACGTGCCGCACGGGCAGATCCGCCAGGTGATCTACCACTCGAAGGTGAACAACGCCATGCGGCGCTGCTTCGTCTACACGCCGCCGGACTACGAGAAGAACACGGCGGCCCGCTATCCCGTGCTGTACCTCCAGCACGGCGGCGGCGAGGACGAAACCGGCTGGCCGTCCCAGGGCAAGACGAACCTGATCATGGACAATCTGATTGCCGAGGGCAAAGCCCGGCCGTTCATCATCGTCATGGACAACGGCACCTGGACCCCCGCGCCAGGCCAGGAGCGCCCGCGTCTCCCGGCGGGAGCCGCGCCCGGCCAGCGGCCGGCCAACTGGCCGCCGCCCGGATGGGCCGACAAGTTCAAGAGGACGCTGCTGGAAGACATCATCCCCATGATCGATGCCACCTTCCGCACGCTCGCGGACCAGCCGCATCGCGCCATGGCCGGACTGTCCATGGGCGGCATGCAGACCAATGCCATCGCGATGGAGCACCTCGACGTCTTCTCGCACGTCGGGCTTTTCAGCGGCGGCACGGTGGGCGACCCCGCCACCGCGCACAACGGCGTGATGGCCAATGCGCAGGAGTTCAACAGGAAGATGAAGCTGGTCTTCCAGAGCTGCGGATTGCGAGAGCGTCCCGAGAACCTGAAGGCCAGCTACGAGCAGCTGAAGGCGGCCGGGATCAACACCGTGATGTACGTCTCGCCCGACACCGCGCACGAGTGGCAGACGTGGCGGCGGAGCCTGCGCGAATTCGCGCCGCTGCTCTTCAGGAACTGACGCCCGCCTTCACGGCCAGGAAGAAGCCGTGATTCCAGCGTCGCCGGCCCGGCAGGGCCGGCCGCGGCCTGGACTCGAACGAGCCGGATGGCCAGGAGTACCGTCCCGTGCACCTTCGTTCACTCGCGCTGTCCCTTGTCGCCGCCTCGGCATTCGTGGCGGCGGCACCCGGCCGCGCACCTGCGCCGGCCAATGCGCCCGGCACCTACTGCAACCCGCTGTCCATCCCGAACTACCCCGTCGGCCGCCTCTCGAAAGCTCTACGTCTCGGGGACAAGACCGACGGGTCCTTCCTGTGGTTCCTCGACCACGTCGAGCAGTACCGCGAGCTGGCGGACCCGACAGCGCTCTGGCACGACAACCGTTGGATCCTCTACCCTTCCGTGGACATGGCTTGGGTCAGCGCCGACATGGGCGCGACGTGGCAGCATCACCCGCTCAACATCCGCGACGTCGGTTACGCGCCTACCGTCGTACGACAGGGCGACCGGTTCCTCCTGATGGCCAGCTCGTCTCCCATCTACGCCTCATCCTCCCCACTGGGCCCGTTCAAGGAGCTGGGACGCCCGCAGTTGCCGGCCGGCGTGCCGGACACGGTCGATCCGATGCTGTTCGTAGAAGACACCGGCCGCCTGTTCTTCTACTGGGGCTGCACCGAAACGGCGGGGATCTACGGCATCGAGCTCGATGCCGCCGACCCGACTCGTCCGATCGGACAGGCGAGGAAGCTCATCCCGTTCTCGCCTGACGCCCATCCCTGGGAACGGGTCGGCGAGTTCAACCAGCAGCCGAACGCGGGCTGGGTCGAAGGCGCATGGATGGTCAAGAACCAGGGGCGGTACTACCTGACATACTCGGCTGCGGGCACCGAACACCGCGCGTATGCGATGGGGGCGTACGTCGGCACGTCGCCGCTCGGGCCGTTCACGCCGCAGGCGCACAACCCGATCCTCCGGACCACGAGCGGGTTGGTCACCGGGTCGGCGCACGGCTCGATCGTCAAGGGGCCCGGCGACCGGTGGTGGGTCTTCTACACGATCGCGGCCGGCGTGGCGCACGGGTTCGAGCGGCGCGTCGGCATGGACCCGCTCGAGTTCGACGCCCGCGGCGAGCTGACCGTTCCGCGCGCGACCTCGACGCCCCAGTGGCTCCCGGGCCGCGGGCCGGGGGGCACAGGACCGGCAGACACCGGATGGGTGCACCTCAACGGCGGCGTGCAGACCCTCGGCTCGTCGAGCGCGCCGAACGTCTCCGGCCGCCTGGCGGTGGACAACGACCTGCGCACCTGGTGGCAACCGGCCGAGGGCGACGCCGCGCCGACGCTCACCAGCCGGCTGTACGCCCCGGCGGCGATTCGCGCGGTCAGGATCGCCTGGCGCGACATCGGCCTGGACTCCAATCGCGGCGTGCTGCCTGGACCGTATCGCTACCGCGTCGAAGTGGCGACCTCCCCAGGCGGATGGCAGACGGTGCTGGACCGCTCCGCCAGCGACGAAGACCTGATCGTCGACTACCGCGAACTCGAACCTGTCGTCGCGTCCCGTGTTCGCCTGGTCGTCACCGCCTGGCCGAAGGGCCTCACGCCCGGCGTCGCGGAGTTTACCGTGTTCGGCAACACCGAACGGGTGAAGCGGTAGGTCCGTCACCGACGGCCGGGCGGGCCTCGTCGTCACGATCGACATCGGTGAGCGGAGCGACATCCATCCCATCAACAAGCGCGACGTTGGACGGCGTCTCGGGCGCGCGGCGCGGCACGTGGTGTACGGCGAAGCCATCGCGCCGTCGGGCCCCGTGCCGCTCTCCGCCCGGCGTGAGCCGGCTGGCATCGTGGTGACCTTCGGCAGTGTCGACGGAAGTCTTGTGAGCTACAGTTCCAGCAAGGCCGTCGGGTTCGAGCTGTGCGGTCCCGGGCCGGAGTCGTGCCGGTTCGTCGCGGGAGACCTCGAAGGCACGCGGGTCGTGCTGCCGGTCGCCCCGTCTCCCGGCCCCTCACCCGCGCGCGTCCGGTTCTGCTGGGGGCCGAGCCCGCTCTGCAATCTGTCGGATGGCAGCGGCCTGCCGGTCGGCCCGTTTGAGATGCCAGTCAAATAGCGGTCGGCACGAACCGGTGCCTCGAACGACTGCTGCCTCGCCCGGGCAGTCATGAAACCGCAGCGCCAGGCCCGAACGCGCGCCGGACCTGCTCCAGGAACCGCGCCACCTTCACGCGCGCGTCGCCCGGGCCGAGCGTTTCGATCGGCAGGAAGCCGCGATACCCCGTCCGGTCGATGATGGCCTTGATCTGGCCCACGTCGGTGGGGACTTCCTTTGCGCCGTACCAGATGTTCTCCTTGAGCTGCCACGTCACCGCGTACGGGACGAGCTTCTCGATCTCGGCGTACGGATCGCCCTGGCGCAGGCTGCCGACGTCGAGAATCACGCCGAACCACTCCGAGTTCACGGCGTCGACGATGCGGATCGTCTCGTCGGCCGTCTTGACGAAGTCGTTGTGGTTCTGGAGGCCGACGATGACGCCGTGCTGGCGGCCGTGCTCGACGCACGCCTTGATGTCGGGCACCATCCACTCGAGAGTGCGGTCGAAGGTGCCCCCGTCGGGCACCTTCAGCCCCGAAAAGATGCGGACGACGGTCGCGCCCAGCCGCGCGGCCGCCTCGATCCAGGCCTTCACCATCGCCACGTCCCGCTGGCGCGCGGCCGCATCGGCCACCGCGAAGTCGTTGCGCACACCCGTGCCGCCGATCGTGACGCCGTTGACGAACGCGCGGCGCTTCAGCCGGTGCAGGAACGCCGCGTCGGGCACCGCCGGATAGCCGGGGAAGTAGTAGCCGGTGGCGTCCAGTTCGTCGATTCCGTGCTGCGCGCAGAAGTCGACGACATCGTCGAGCGTCATCGTGCCCGCGCGAAGCGGCTCGTTGAAGGAGTAGGCGTTCAGGCCGAGGCGGACCCTCGTACCGCTCACGCGGGACACCTTGCCCTGCGCGCTCGCTCGGCTGGCGAACGGGTTCCCTGCGGCGGCGAGCGCCGCCGTGCCAAGGGCGGTGGACAGGAAGCGGCGGCGGTGCATCGGTGCGGGCATTCCGAGCTCCTTGTTCAGACCGCGCCATCATACGCCGGGTGTAGAATCCGCGGCGTGAGGATTCCATGAGCACCAGAAACACCCGCCGTGAGTTCCTCGGCTTTGCGGCTGCCGCCGTGGCCGGCGCGAACCTGATGCCGAAACGGGTCGTCGCCCAGGCGGCCGCCGACAAGCCGGCGCTGCTCGGAGGTACGCCGGTGCACAGCGGAGGCTGGCCGGCCTGGCCGGAGTGGCGCCGTGCGTGGGAGCCTGCCATCCTCGACGTGCTGCGCAGCGGCAGGTGGTATCGCGCCACGGGCGAGCAGGTGCCGCAGTTCGAAGCCGCCTACGCGAAGCTGCTCGGCGCGAAGCGCTGCCTGGCCACCGCGAGCGGGACCACGGCGCTCATCGTAGGCATGCACGTGCTCGACGTCGACGCCGGCGACGAGGTCATCGTGTCGCCCTTCACGTTCATCGCCAGCTACAACGCCATCCTCATCAACAAGGCTCTGCCCGTCCTGGCCGACACGGACCCGGAGACGCTCACGATCGACGCGGCGTCGATCGAGAGCCGCATCACCGACCGGACGCGCGCGATCATGCCGGTGCACATCTACGGCATGCCGTGCGACATGGACCCGATCCTGGCGCTCGCCGCGAAACACCGCCTGCCGGTCATCGAGGACGCGTGCCAGGCCTGGCTCGCCGAGTACCGGGGCCGCATGTGCGGAACGATCGGCGAGCTCGGCTGTTTCAGTTTCCAGAATTCCAAGCATCTGCCGTCGGGCGAGGGCGGCGCCATCACCGGCAACAGCGACGATCTGCTGGATCGGTGCGGCTCGTTCCACGATTGCGGCCGCCCGTACGGCGGGTTCAAGGGCGCGCGCCCCAACTTCACGCGCGGCGGCAACTTCCGCATGCAGCACTACCAGGCGGCGATGCTGGTGCAGCAGCTTGACAAGCTGGTGCAGGACACCGCGCGGCGGAGGGAGAACGCGGACCGCCTGACCGCGTCGCTGAAGGGAATCCCGGGCATCCAGCCCGCCCGGCTGCCTGGCAACAGCCGCGCGGTCTGGCATCTGTACCCGTTCCGGTACGACGCGGAGAAGTTCCAGGGCCTGCCGCGCGACCGGTTCATCCGGGCGATGCGCGCCGAGGGCATCCCCTGCTCCACCGGGTACCAGGAGCAGTACTTCGACGGCCTGCTCGACGAAGCGATCAACTCGCGCGGGTTCAAACGGCTGTTCGGCGCCGCGCGGCTCACGGCGTACCGGGACAGCTTCCAGGAGCTGAAGGGCAACCGGCAGGTGTGCGAGACGACGGTGGCGATGACGCAGAACCTGCTGCTTGCCGGCTCCGCCGACATCGACCACATCGGCGCGGCGATCCGGAAGATCCAGGCCCACGGCGCGGAGCTGGCCAGGACCTGAGCGCCGGCGTCGTCGGCCGGCGGAGGAAGGAGCAGGGCTCATGATTCGTCGTGCGGGCATGCTGGTGGTTCTCGTGCTGCTGGGATCCAGCCAGCTCATCGCGCAACACAACCGCGTGGACACCGTGACGCCCATGGCGCCGGACCTCGCGGCCTACGGGCCGATCGCCGTCGGCGTGCGCACCATTACGGCGACGGACCGGAACCGTGTCGATGTGCTGAGCACTGAGGAAGGCAAGCCGACCGCCCGGTACGATCGCACGCTGACCGTCGAAGTCTGGTACCCGGCGGCGCTCGCGCCCGGACAGGCACCGGGCGGCGTCTACCGCACCGTCGCGCGCGATCCGGCGCGGCCCACCGAACTGCGTGGCCGCGCGGTCCGCGACGCCGCCCCGGCGAAGCCCCCCGCGGGCCGCTATCCGCTGATCATCATCTCGCACGGATACCCGGGGAACCGGTTCCTGCTGAGCCACCTCGCCGAGAACCTGGCGTCGAAGGGCTTCGTCGTCGCGGCCCCCGATCATCCGGACAGCACCTACGCCGACCAGAAGGCCTTCGCCAGCACGCTCTACAACCGTCCGTACGACCAGCTGTTCGTCCTCGAGGAACTCGACCGGCTCTCGCGCGCCGGTTCGGGCAGCTTCCTCGCGGGCCTGGCCGACGTGACGCGTACGGGGGTCATCGGCTACTCGATGGGCGGCTACGGTGTGATGAACGTGCTCGGGGCGGGCTTCTCCGATGCGAGCATCACCGCCCGGAACGCTCCGCCGAACCGGCTGCTCGCCGAGCGCGCGGCCTCCAACCCCGCGTATCCGAAGCAGGCCGATCCCCGCATCAAGGCGGCCATCGCCATTGCGCCGTACGGCGGCGCCTCCGGCGCGTGGACCCCGGACGCGCTCGGCGCCATCATGACGCCGGTGCTCTTCGTCGCCGGCAGCGCCGACGACATCGTCGGCTACGAGACCGGCGTGCGGGCGCTGTTCCTGGCCGCCACGCGATCGGATCGCTATCTGCTGACGTTCCTGCAGGGATCGCACAACGTGGCCGCGCCGATTCCGGCGCCGGCCGAGGCGTGGGCCTATTCGGAGGGGCTCAAGGCATCGCCGTTCATGCACTACGAGGACGGCATCTGGGACAGCGTGCGGTCGAACAACGTGCTCCAGCACTTCGCTACCGCCTTCCTGTCGATCCACCTGAAGGGCGAGACCGACAAGCAGGCGTATCTCGACCTCGTACCTCGCGGCAGCGACGGCGTGTACTCCGTCGAGCGCGACGGCCGGCCGAAGCCCGACTACACGTACTGGAAGGGGTTCAAGCCGCGCACGGCCACCGGGCTGGTGCTCGAGCACCTGCCGGCCGGGAAAGGCCCTTCACCTGAATGACGATGTCGGGCCAGGAAGGCGGTGCCGCGTGAAGCACAAGAACCTGAGGCGGCTGGGGCTCCCGGCCGGCGAGCGCACGGCGCAATCGGGCTATGCGCCGCGCCCGACGAGCGCGCCCTGCCGCGTGTACGGCGAGGGCCTCGAGCAGGGCGCGCTCCAGCAGATGGAGAACGCGTGCCGGCTTCCGGTCGCCGTCGCCGGCGCGCTGATGCCGGACGCGCACCAGGGCTACGGCCTGCCCATTGGCGGCGTGCTGGCGACCGACGCCGCGGTGATTCCGTACGCCGTCGGGGTGGACATCGCGTGCCGCATGAAGATGACCGTGCTGGACCTGCCCGTCTCTACCCTGGCGACGGGCCGGCACGACCTCGTGCGCGCGATCGAGCGGGAAACGCGGTTCGGCGTCGGAGCGGAGTTCTCCGATCGGCGCGATCACACGGTCATGGATCGCGACTGGAACGTCACGATGGTGACGCGGCGCCTGAAGGACAAGGCCTGGGCCCAGCTCGGCACGAGCGGCAGCGGGAACCACTTCGTCGAGTTCGGCGTGCTCGAGGTGTTCGAGGCGGTGGGCGGCCTTCCGCCCGGCGAGTACCTCGCCCTGCTCAGCCACTCGGGAAGCCGCGGATCGGGCGCCATCGTGGCCCAGCACTTCAGCAGGGTGGCGCGCGAGCTGCGCCCGGAACTGCCCAAGGACCTCGGCCATCTCGCGTGGCTGGACCTCGCGTCGGACGCGGGCGCGGAGTACTGGGCGGCCATGGAGCTGATGGGCGCGTACGCCGCGGCGAACCACGACCTGATCCACCGGCACGTGGCCGGCGCCCTCGGGGCGGCGGTGCGCCTCGATGTCGAGAACCACCACAACTTCGCGTGGCGCGAGCGGCACGTGCTGGCGGACGGATCGAGCACGCGACGTGATCGTGCACCGCAAGGGCGCCACGCCGGCGGGCCTCGGTGTGCTCGGCATCATCCCGGGCTCGATGGCCGCGCCCGGCTACCTCGTGAGGGGAAAGGGCGATGCGGCATCGCTCCGGTCCGCGTCTCACGGGGCTGGCCGGCGGATGAGCCGCACGCGCGCGAAGCAGGCGTACACCTGGGAGGACGCGAGGCGGGTCCTCGAGGCGCGCGGCGTCACGCTGCTCTCGGCCGGGCTCGACGAGGTCCCGATGGCCTACAAGGACATCGACACCGTCATGGCGGCGCAGGCGAGCCTGGTGGACACCATCGCCCGCTTCAATCCCAGGCTGGTCAAGATGGCGCCGGCCGGAGAAGCGCCTGAAGACTGACGGGCACCCGCCCCCACAAGGACAGACACTATGCCGAACTCACCCTCCCTCACGTTCACGGCCCTGAACCCGGGCAAGCTCGCGTACGCGCCCGCGCCCTCCTCGCTGTCGCGGGCCAAGATCCCCGGGGGCTGGCTGGTGTATGCCACGACTCCCGGCGATGCCACGTCGCTGGTGTTCGTTCCCGACCCCGAGCATCGGTGGGACGGGGCGTCGCTCCCATGACGGCCATCTGTCCGGCTCCTGGCGCGGTGCCCCAGGAGGTGTGCTGACGCCGCCGGGTTGCAGGACCCGGACGCGCTCCGCGTCACTGCGGGGTCATCAGCCTGGTGAACGAGCGCGAGGCGAGCTTCCACGCCCCGTCGAAAGAGCACCTCCGCGGATTCCTGTAGAACGGCGGCCCTCCCCGCAGGCGAAGGAGATGACGTCATGCAGTTCGGCATTCACTCGCTGCTGTTCCGGGAGACGTTCCTGGAAAAGGACCTGCCGTTGCTCGACAAGTGCCAGCGGCTCGGTTTCGACGCCGTCGAGATCATCCCCTTTGATCCCGACAACTTCCCTGCTGGCAGGGTGAGATCGGTTGCCTCCGATCTCGGGCTGACAATCAACACCGGCTACGGCATGCCCGCGCAGTACAACGTCATCTCGCCCGACCCGGCGGTTCGCAAGGCGGGATTCGAATTCTCCAAGCGCCTGATTGACCTGAGCAACGAGGCCGGCGCGAGGGTCTTCGGGGGCGCGATCTACTGCGGATGGGGCTACCTGACCGGAAAGGCGCGGTCCTCGGACGAATGGAGATGGGGCGTTGACAACTACCGTGACATCGCCGCCTATGCGCAGCGGAACTCCGGCTTGATTCTCGGTATCGAGCCGCTGAACCGCTTCGAATCCCACTTCATCAACGTCGCGAGGGACGCGGTGAGGTTCATCCGGGAGGTCGGGATGCCGAACGTGAAGGTCCATCTCGACACCTTCCACATGATCCGCGAAGAGGACGACATGGTCCGGGCTGTGCTTGATACCGAGGGCTACCTTGGCTACGTGCACGCATGCGAGAACCAGCGCGGCATACCGGGAACCGGGCTGGTGCCCTGGAGCAGCTTCTTCCAGGCGCTCAAACAGGTCCGCTATGACGGCTGCGTCACGATCGAGTCGTTCGATCCGGAGATCGAGAGCGTGGCGAAGCTGTGTTGTATGTGGCGGAAGCTGGCGGACTCGCCCGAGCAACTGGCTTCGGAGGGGCTCACGTTCCTGACGGGCGTGTACCGGCAAGTCTACGGGCCATGAACTGGAACGGTGATGGAAGGGAGTGTCTGATGCGAATCCTGTGGAGTGCCCTGGTCGGTGTCGCGTTGCTCGTCCCCGTGGTGCAGGCACAGACCCCGAGCGCGCTCGAATCCGATCCGAAGGGTTGGCAGAACCTGCTGGCCGACACGACGATGAAGGGCTGGATCCGCGGGCCGTTGTGGCAGGTCGGCCAGCTCCGCGCCGGATCCATGGATGAACCCTCCCCCTGGAAGCTGGATCCAGCGACAGGCATCCTCCTGTGCGAAGGGGACAAGGCCGGCCACGAGTGGATGCGATTCACCACCGAACTGGCCGACTTCCTGTACCACGTCGAATGGCGCGTCGCGAAGGTCGAGGGCGCAACCGCCTACAACAGCGGGGTGTTCATCAGGAGCAGCGCCGACGCCGCGGTCTGGCACCAGGCCCAAGGCACGCCGGCCGGCGGTTTCCTGTTCGGTGCCACCCCGGTCAACGGCACCATCCAGCGTGTCAACCTGCGCGAGAGCATGTCGGAGAACCGGCTCAGGCCGGCCGGCGAATGGAACACCTACGAGGTGCGCGCAGTGGGCAGGGTGATCTCGCTGTGGGTCAACGGTGCCGTGACGAGCGAATTCAAGGACTGTGAGGTGCCTCGAGGATACGTCGGCCTCGAGGCGGAAGGCTATCGGGTCGAGTACCGAAATGTGCAGCTGAAACCCATCGCTGACAGCCGGTAAGTCGGCGCGGGCCGTTGGGGGCGACGCTCCGGCGCAGCCGGGGATGGTGGGGCCCTCGAGCACCGGGTGCCACGTGGCCGTGACCGGCAATCGTGCGAATTCGTAGGGGTGCGGCCGCCACAGGCGCCGCTGGGCGTCCGACATCTCCCACATGGCTCGCAATCCCCCGATCGCGAAGATCAGGACGCCGAGGGCCGGACTGGTGGCATCAGCAGGGCCCATCGCACATCTGGACCTTCTACGTGCGCCGCGACAGCACGTCGCGCTCGTACGTGCGGACGTCGGCCAGCCACGCCTCGCCGACCGGCACGCCGGACGACTCGCAGAAGCGGTCCCACACGGCGCCGAACGGCAGCGTCTTCGCCTCCTCGAGGAGCGCGAGCCGGCCGGTGTAGTCGCCGGACCGCTCGGCGGCCCGCAACTGGTCGATTGGCTCGAGCAGCGCCTTGAGCAGCGCCTTCTGCATGTTCCGCACGCCGATCGTCCACGCGGCGACCCGGTTGATGCTCGCGTCGAAGTAGTCGAGGCCGATGTGCGTGCGCGCGAGGTAATCGCCGCGGACCAGTTCCTGCCCGATGGCTTCCAGGTCGTCGTTGAGCACGACGACGTGGTCGCTGTCCCAGCGGACGCCGCGGCTCACGTGCAGCAGGATCTCCGGCGCGAACGACAGCACGGAGCTGATCTTGTCGGTGATGGTCTCGGTCGGATGGTAATGGCCCGTGTCGAGCGTGAAGAGCACCTTGCGCGTCAGCGCGTAGGCGAGGTAGAACTCGTGCGAACCGACCGTGTAGCTCTCGACGCCGATGCCGAACAGCTTGCCCTCAACCGAGTCGAGGTTGCAGGCCGGGTCGATGGGCTCCTTGAAGACCGCATCGAGGGCGTCGATCAACCGTTCGCGCGGTCCCTTCCGATCCACCGGCGTGTCCTTCATGCCGTCGGGGATCCAGAAGTTGGTGACGCAGGTCTTGCCGAGCGCCCGCCCCATGGCCTCGGCGATCTTCCGGCACGCGATGCCGTGCCGGACCCAGAAGGCCCTGATCCCCGCGTCGGCGTGCGAGAGCGTGGCGTTGTCGGCGGCGTTGGGGTGAGAGAAATACGTCGGGTTGAAATCGAGGCCGATGCCGAGCGACCTGGCCCAGTCGATCCAGCCCGCGAAGTGCTCGGGCCCGATCTCGTCGCGGTCGACCTTCGCGCCGCCGAACTCGCCGTAGAAGGCGTGCAGGTTGAAGCGGTGGCGGCCAGGGATGAGCGACAGGGCCTTGGTGGCGTCGGCGCGCAGTTCGTCCGGCGTGCGCGCGGCGCCCGGGTAGTTGCCGGTGGCCGCGAGGCCCCCGCCGAGTTCGCCGCCGAACTGCTCGAAGCCTCGCACATCGTCGCCCTGCCAGCAGTGCAGCGACACCGGGATGGACGTGAGCCGGGCGAGCGCCGCCTCGGTATCCACGCCGTGTTCCTGGTAGCGCTCCGCGGCAAGCCGGTAGGCGTGCTCGACGTTCTTGATCATGGGATGAGTCCTTCCGTGAACTGCCCCTCGATGGCCGCGTAGCGGTCGGCTGCGCGCGCCGAGACTGGCAGTAGGCCTCGGCTCGAAGGAGGTGGGCCGCACGTGGCGCGCGACATGTGCGCGGGCCTCGGCCAGCGTCGCGAACCTTCCCGCGGTGGTGGCCTGCACCACCGCGTTTCCGATCGCGGTCGCTTCGATCGGGCCCGCGAGCACCGGCAGCCCCGTCGCGGTCGCCGTCGCCTGGTTCAGGTACCCGTTCTGGCTGCCGCCGCCGATGATCTGGATCCCTTCGACGGGGGTGCCCGTCAGGTGCGCGATCGTGCGGAAGACGGATGCATAGCGCGCGGCCAGCGAGTCGAGGATCACCTTGGCGACCGCGGCCGGCTCGGCCGGGGCCTGCTGGCCCGACTCGCGCATCTGGTCCGCGATGGCCGCCAGCATGCTCGGCGGGTTCAGGAACCGCGGGTCGTCCGGGATAGATCAGGCCCGGCTCGCCCGCTATCGCACCGGCGCGTTGCAGCAGGTCGTCGTAGTCGACCGTCGCGCCGCGTTCGATCCACTCGCGCCGGCACGACTCCAGGATCCACAGCCCCATCACGTTCTTGAGGAACCGCGTCGTGCCACCGACGCCGCCCTCGTTGGTGAAGTTGTGGCGCGCCACCTCGTCGTTGATCAGCACACCGGCCCGCTCGACGCCGGCGAGGGACCAGGTGCCCGACGAGATGTACGCCCATCCCGGCTGTAGCGGTGCGCCCGCGACCGCGCTGCCCGTGTCGTGGGCGGCCGGAGCGACCAGGTCGACGCCGTCGAGGCCGGTCTCGGCGGCCACATCCGGCAGGAGGGGGCCCAGGGATGTGCCCGGAGGGACCACCTCGCAGAGCAGGTCCCGCGGAATGCCCAGGCGCCCGAGCATGTCGTCGTCCCACGTGCCGGTCGACGCGTTGAACATCTGTGTCGTGGTGCCGATGGAGAACTCGGTGACGGCGCGGCCGGAGAGCATGGCGCCCATGAGGTCGGGCACAAGCAGCAGGCGCGTCGCGTCTCGGGGCAGGCCTTCCCGCACGTGGGCGAATACCTGGAAAACCGTGTTCAACGGCATGAACTGGATGCCCGTGCGGGCGAACATCTCGGCCCGGGGCACCCGTTCGAACGCCGCGTCCATCATCCCGTCCGTGCGGGCGTCCCGATAGCAGACCGGATCTTCGAGGAGTCGGCCGGCGCCGTCGACCAGCCCGTAATCCACGCCCCAGCAATCGATGCCCGCGCTCTGGACCTGGCGTTGCAGAGCGCGCGCGCGAGCCGCGGCTTCCCGCAGCCCGGCCCTGATCTCGGTCAGGATGTGCCGCGCGTCCCAGCGCAGGTGGCCGTTCACGGAGCGGGGCGGGTAACGGAACCGCCTGACCTCCTCGAGCATGAGTTCGTGCGGCGCGAACCCGGCCAGGAACACCCGCCCGCTGCCGGCACCCAGGTCAACCGCGACGAAGAGTCGGTGGTCGTCACCCATGGACGATGGTCTCCAGCAACACAGCCAGGGCCGCGGCCGATGAAGGTCCTGCGATTCCTTTCGCCACCCGCTCAGGTTGAGGAAGTCTCGTGCGTCCCGGGAACAGGACGAGTCGCCGCGGCCGGCAGGCCTTTCAGGCTACTCGAGGATGTTCCTCATGTAGTCGATGCACCTCTTCGTTTCCTTCGCCGCATCGGACCCTTCCGGGATCGGATACTCCAGCTCGACGTCGACCCTGATCGGCCACTTCTCCTTCTTGAGCAGGAGGACGATGTCCGCGATCGGGGTTTCGCCCTGCCCGAAGGGTCTGTTCGCGTTCGGCGTGGCGTGCTTGGGCCCGGTCTTGTCCTTGATATGGATGCTGCGCATGCGGTCGTGATACTTGACGATCACGTCATTCGGATGGAGGCCCGTCGCCCCGAAGTAGTGGCCGGCATCCAGGTTGAGCATGCTGGCTTGTGAATACGCGAGGTACTTGTCGAAGGAGAACCCGGCGTCGGCCACCTGCCCGTGCGTGTGGAACATCGCCAGGCTCTTGTGCTTCTCCGCGAACGTGGGGAGGCGCTGGCAGGCCTCCTCGCTCAACTCGTCGGTGATGCCAATCGACCCGAGTGCCTTCGCGGCCGTGTAGGCGTAGTCGATTTCCTCGTCCGACCACGCTGACGGGGCGAACTTGGCGATGTACACCTCGATGCCCGCGTCGTTGAACTTCCTGCGCATCTGCACGTATCGTTCCATCGGCAGCGACAGCCGCCACTGCCGCTGTGCGTCCCTGGCCGATGCGGCGGCCTTGGCAAGATCCGCCTTCTCCTGCTCGGTGATCTGAGCGCCGCGTGCCGGCCGCCGTGCGGCCTGGGGAATGCCGAGGTCCTCTTCTGCGACATTCCGAAGCTCGATGGAGTTCACCCCCGCGTAGAGCAGGTACTGAATCACGTCGTCGACTTTGTGGGGCATCGACCCGTAACTGTAGGTGGTGACGCCCAGTTGCACGCCTGCCACCTTGGAGTTCGGCTTGCCGCCCGGCTGGGCGAATGCCCTGGAGAACGGGAACGGGATGGCACCCAGAACGGCCGCTCCGCCCGCCGCTCTCAACCACGCACGCCTGGAGAGATGACTGTTCTGCATTGCGGCTCCCTCGATGAAAGGTGGACGGAGTAGGCCCGCGACGCGCGATTCTATCAGTTTGAAGCGACGCCGGTTGTCCAGCGGCGGGTTCGACGATCAACGACGAGCGGGAGAGTCTCCCTTCGCACTGTTGACTTGACGGGGAAGCTCACGGGATCACCGGCTAACACAGCTTTCGGTGCTTACGCCGGGCGGGAGGTGAATGCCGCCCGCGAACACCCCGGTGACCCTGTCAGCCTTTCTTCTTCTGAGATTCTCCGAGGGCTTTGCCGTCACCGTGACCAGCCCTCGCGGCCGCTTGCCGCATTGACCGATCAGGAAAGGGACGCATAAAATGCCCGCGGTTCCTGGAGCCAGGAAAGAAGCAGTGAAAGGGTTCAAACGAATGAGTGGGGATGAATACAGGCTCGCCTCGATTGTAGTAATTCTGTTTGTCGCGTACACATTCCTCCTTCGGCAGAACTTGCGCCACAATTTCTCGATTTTTCTCCTTGCGTGTATCACCGGCTTCTTCGTGCAGCTCCCATTGGGAAGGGATCTGAACCTGTACACGCCGAACATTACGGTATACCTGTGGCACGTCAGTCTCGCGGTGATCGTCACATGGGGAGCGGGGTTGACCTCGATCTATGCGGTCGACACGTGGCTGGCTCGAGTCCGGGGCAAGGCCCCCGGCCTGTGGACGCTTTTGCTATGCGGGCTCCCGATCCTGGTCATGCTGGAATTCGTCGGGTCCCACATCGTACGGATGAAACTTCACGACTACCGCCAATACAGCTCGCTGATGCCGGCTCTCAACTGCATGCACGCGCCCCCCTGGCTTTATGCATACATCACAGGCAGTGCATTGGTTTTCTTCTACAGCCTGAAGGCCTTGGCCATATACGGCACCGATTGGAGTTGGAGTTCAGTCCTGTCGCGCCCGTTGACACATGGGGAAACGGAGTGAATCGCGCGCTGAAACATCTGATGATGGGGCTCGGGGCCACCCTGTCGATGGCGCGTTGCAGCTCCGGCATCGCAGCGGCGTTCGGTGATGCCCCCACACCGCCGGGTATGCCAATAGGCAGCAACAGCGGGGTCCGCGCTGACGTGACGCCCGTTCTCCCCGGAACCCGGAACCGGATGCCCTGAGCACCCGGATGGCCCGGACGGCCCGTGCCACCGGCGGTTCACCGACCCGCCAGTGGGGGCATTTGTTCGGAGGTGTCCCCCAAGATCCCCCACACCTGTGGCATACCCAAGATCGATGCGCCCGTAACTTGTTGAAGGGGTTGGCTCCTCATTCGCCTTCGCCCCGAGCACGGAGCTGCGGGCCTGGCGCGCCGAAGCTCGCCGGACTTCGGAGCGAGCGAAGGCGGCCGAGATGTCGTCGCCAACCCATTGAGGTGGAAAGGGGATGTCGGAAGGGTTGGCTCCTCAGGTAGGACTCGAACCTACAACCCTCCGGTCAACAGAAGCGACCCTGACGATCTACGGAGTGCGATCAAGAGCGATGAAGATGATGACAGTCAGTGACTTACCGGCTGTCGGTCGAACACCAGCGACCACGTATCAACCAGCGTAGCAGGTGGTATTCCGAGGGGGTTGGGTCAGAAACCGTGTCACAGCTCAGCCATGTCATGCTCGCTGTGCCACTCTCTGACAGCCAGCCACCGCCCCGCCCGAGCCGGCCGGTGGTGCCGCGGATGACCATGGCATCTCAGCGCTCCAGTCCGGATGGAGTTTCTGGTAGGGACACCTTTCTCTCGGCCTTGCCGCGCACCTGAGAAGTCACCCGACTCCCAAGGCGTCCTGATCCTGCTGTATAGTCCGTCATCACACGGCAACAGTACCGATGTCCTGCGAGGAGGCGCGCCATGCTTGCGATTCCATCCCGCTCCAGTCGCTCTCTTCCATCAGCCTTGCTGGCGATCATCCCGGTAGTCTGTCTCGTGGCCGCGGGCTGCGGCTCCAGCGAGACCCCTGGGGGGACTGCGAAGCCCGGCGAGCCGGCGGTCGCCAGTCAGGCGGCCGGCACGTCAGCGGCCGCCTCCACGAAGGGCATCGGCCAGGTCGATCCTGACACGCTCGACAGCTACCGCATGAAGACGACGATGTGGGAGAAAGGCGGCGACAAGAGCAAAGGGAGCACGATCCAGGTCGAATGGGTGAAGGCGCAGAAGGCCAAGCGGACGACCATGGGTGAAGGCCCGAGTGCGGTGGAGCTGATTGCGATCGGGGACGTAACCTATAGCAAGATCATGGGCACCTGGGTGCAGCAACCGGCAGCGACTCCCTCGGCCCAGTCCCAGAAGCAGACCGACGACATCATGCGCCAACTCAGCGAGAAGTACGCGCTGACCGAAGTGGGACGCGAGACGCTGAACGGTGTGCTGTGCCGCAAGGTGACGTATAGCGGAGAGGCCACGATCAACCTGCCCGAGGGGCCGATGAGAGGTGACATCAAAGCGCGCGGGCAGGGCACGATGTGGATTGCCGACCAACCAGGCCTGCCCGCCGTCGTCGTGCGCAATCACGGCGACAGCGAGACGACGATGAAGAGCCCGGTCGGCAAGGGCGATCTGACGATCGCGATGAGCTCTGAAATGGAGCTCACCGACATCAACAAGCCCATCGTCATTCAAGCGCCGGTGGGCGCGACGATCCCGCCGACGGCCGCTGCCCCGAGGTCGGCCGACACCACGCCAGCGGCCGCGGTCACGGCCGCTCGCACGCCGGCTGGCGCCCCCGATCGCACCCCGGCGCCGCTCGGCACGGTGGCCACACCGCCCCCGTCAACCCAATCCGAAAGCAGCGTGTCGGCCCACACGTTCAGTGACGAGTTCAACGGCTCGTACAATCGGAGCTGGCGCGGCACGCCCGGCGTGGAGGCCAAGGTGACCACCAGCGCACGCAACGGTTTCGTGCGCTTCACGGCGGGTCCCGGCAATGACCTGTTTCCCGCCACCAACCTGGACGCGCCCACTCTCTGGCGACTGGTAACCGCCGACTTCACAGCAGAGACCGCGGTGGAATTCGCGCCGGACGAAAGCTACCAGGGTGCGGGGCTCTTTGCCTGGCAGGATCAAGACAACTTCGTGCGTCTGGAGCGCTGCTTCGGCGGCATGGGCGGCGGCGACAGCGGGATCTGTTTTCTCAAGATCGAGAATGGCGAGCCCAAGCTGGTCGCGGACGGCAATACCGTGCCTACTGCGGCCAATCGAGTCGAATTCCGCCTGCGCTTCTCGGGCGGCAACAGGATAGACGCCTGGTGGCGTGACGCCGCGGCTGGTCCGCAGGCCCCGTGGAAGGTGGTGGGCAGCACCGCGCTTGCTCTGCGTTCCGCGCCGCAGGCGGGCGTGGGCACTGGTATTCGCGTAGGCATCTTGCTCGCAGTGGAATCGCCAAGCGGAACCCGCGCTGACTTCGACTGGTTCCGCTTGGGGAAGTAGGCAGGTAGCAAGGCCCGCAGCACCCGCGCCGCTACTGTTCGGAGGGGGTGCCCTCGGCGTCTGATAGCGGGTCTAACGTCAACTCGCGAGCGGCCGCCTAGCGGAGACCCCGCTGATATGGAACGACCCTGTCAAGTCAGCTGGTTGGTCGCACGAGGGTCGTGTTCATCAGCGAACCCAACGAAGCGCCAGATAACACAGCGTGATCAACGCGGCCGCCGGATCGCAGACGGCGGCTGTGTTCTACAGACCCATCAACGCCCATCGATCGCCGTAGAACAGGGTGTTTTGAGGGGGTTGGGTCACAAACCGTGTCACACGTCGCCGCGGAGCCGCCACTGCTTGAACTGGCACGATAGCGTCGCAATCGACTGCAGCGCGCGGTCCGGCATTGCGGGGCTGGGCATCGGGATTCGCAAGTAGTTTTCGCCCGTCTGCGGATCTCGATGCACGGCGCTGAGTCCGTGGTGCTCTCTCATCAGCACACGGCACCTGGTAGGTGCCTCGTCATGGCAGCCCCAGCTCGCGGTCCAGGATGCGCGCGACGACGTTGGCGCCGGGCTCAACGGATGTCGCCATCCTCCGGATGTCCTGACGCACCTGGCCCGCCTTGCCTATCTGCTCGGCGACCTTCATGGTGCTCAAGTAGGCGGCCCACACGTCGGCACTGGTGATCTCGTAGCCGCAGCCGTGAGCCAGCCAGTACAGCGCCAGGAGGCCTGCCCCGAGCGCGAACGCAGGCTGATTCCCGGCGTAATCGCGGGCTGCTCGCGTCAGCGTCTTTGGGTCACATGGCGTGCGCGCGGCAAGCGCCAGCGCTTCATCGAAGAGTCCGGCATCCTTGGCAGCCGCGAACCACTTGCCCTCATCACCAGGTGTGGTCTTCACCAGGTCGGCGAGGATGTCACCCGTGCTCTTGTGCGGGTACTTCCTGGCGACGGCGCGAAATGTCGCCAGGTAGGTGCCTCCACGATTGGCCTTCGGTCCGTAGCGTGCGTAGGCCTCGTCGACCATCCCGGAGGAGAGCAGCATGTCCTCGCAGGCGCGGTCGATGTCCCAGTCGCTCGCCCATGGGCTGCGGCTGGCTTCAGCGAGTCGGATGGCCTCGGCCTTCTTTCCCTGCGCGGCGAGAGCCTTCACCGCCCAGCGCTTGTAGGGCCAGAAGCTCTCCGTATCGAGGAGGTCGAGCAGTTCGTCGTAGCGCCCTGCAGCATAGAGCGCGGTCAGGCACATGGTCGTACCGTGGAAGCACCCCCTCGCGCTCTCATCCGGGCTGAGCGCCATGCGTGTGATGCCGATGAGCCGGTCGGCCCATTCGGAGGCAACCTCTTTTGACGCGCAGAGTTCACCCCAGTGGTCGGCGAGGCTCTCGATGTAAGGGATCTGGTCCTCGGCGTGAGCCTCGAAGAGGCGCTCGAGCCAACCGGCGCGGATCTTCGGGTCGGCCGGGGCGTTCGCGATCACGGGGACCAGTTCGGCGATCGCGTTGTTCACCACGGAGCCGATGGCGCCTGATGAGCCGTCGACGTGCTCGATGGCCGGGGAGATCCGCTCGAGGAAGGCGACGGCACCCTCGGCTGCAACCACCGGATCCTTACGGGCCACCTTCTTGATTTCAGCGACGGCTTGTCTCACCCGTTCAATGGCGGGCTGCGACCTCCAGCCGAAAGCATGACGGCGCAAGCGGGCTTTGAACGCCCACTTGTGTGGCCCACTCTCTGTCACGGTCGTCGCCTCACCAGAGCTTCGCCGGACTGGTGTGGGCCCGGCACCGGATCAGGCACGGACGTCACGCGCGTCCGATGCGAGGTGCAACACCCGCTCGGCCTCGTCCCGGCTCCGTGCCACCTCCGCGCGCAACTCCTCCTCAGTCGGCAGGTAGTGTTGGTAGCGCGCGGCCAGGATCTGTGTGTTGTCCTCGGGCAGGGTGATCTTCACGACGGCGTCGTTCTTCTCGGAACAGAGGACAATGCCCACAGTGGGCTGCTCGTGCTCGGCGCGTTGGAACCGATCGAACCAGTTCACGTACATCATCATCTGGCCGAGATCCTGGTGGGTGAGCTTGCCGAGCTTGAGGTCGATGAGCACAAAGCAGCGCAGCAGCCGGTTGTAGAAGACGAGATCCACGTAGAAGTGGTCGCCGTCGAGGCTGAGGCGCTTCTGGCGTGCCACGAAGCAGAAGCCCTTGCCGAGTTCGAGCAAGAAGTCTTCGATGCGGTCGATGATGGCCTGTTCGAGGTCGCGCTCGAGCCAGGCGTGCCGCTCGGGAAGGTTCAGGAATTCGAGGACGAACGGGTCCTTGATCACGTCGCGTGGGGTCGTGACCTCGTGCCCCTTCTTCGCGAGGGCGAGCACCTTCTCCTTGTCGCGGCTCTTCGCCAGCCGCTCGAAGAGGAGGGTGGCGATCTGCCGCTCCAGCTCGCGAGCCGTCCACGCCTCACGCAGGGCCTCGATCTCGTAGAACGCGCGAGCATCGGCGCTCTCGATCTTGAGGAGAAAGGAGTAGTGGGCCCAGCTGAGCGACGGCGGGAACATCGGTGCGCCTATGGGCCTCGATTCGGCCAACACCGTTGGCCGTTTCTCGCGGGGCCGCCGGACGGTGGATTCGGCCAACGCCGCTGGCCGTTTTTCGGGTCCGCCCAGCCCGGCGGGCACCGCCGACCCACTCGGGTAGGTCAGGTAGAACTGTCGGATGCGCCGAAGGCTGCGGACGCTGTAGCCCGCGCCGAACTGCGTGGTCAGCCTTTCCGCCAGGCCTTGGATGACCTGCTCGCCGTAGCCCGCCCGCTTCTTCCCTTGCTGCTCGACCTCAACGATCTCCCTGCCGATGAGCCAGTAGGCCTGGACCATGGCCGAGTTCACCGTGCGCGCGACGTGGCCTCGCGCCCCCTCGATGATCTCCGTGACCCGCTTGAATAGCTCCTCGTGTCGGCGGTCGGCCAGCGTTGTCATACCTCAAGGCTCGCCCAGATGCGGTCAATGGTGTCTGCCTGTTCCGCTTATATGTCATCTCGTTGACGTTTACAACGCGGATGTCCCGTTCAAGGGCAGCCCCACCACGGCGACGTGCCTTTCACGTCGCGCAGCCCCTGCGCGTTTCGGATCCGCGTTTCACCGATGCGCCGGAAGTCGAGGCGCGAGGGCGCGGCATCGCCGAACATCGCGCTGCATCGAGGTGCGACCCTCCGGTTGAACTCCGGTTCGAGCTTGACTCGGTGGCTCGAGAAGTCGTATTCGTTGGGGAAATCTCGGGACTACGGCCACCGACGAACGACGTCTTCGCGGGGTTATGTCACAAAGCGCGTCACAAGGCTGGAATCCAAGAATATGGGCAGCCGCAAGTAACTGGCAGAATAGGGGATTTGGCTCCTCATCCGCCTACGCGACGCACTCGCTGGCTCACGCCAACTGCGTCGCTACGGCGCGATTTCGTCGCCATTCCATTGAGGTGGTAGCGGAGCGCCGGGAGGAATGGCTCCTCAGGTAGGACTCGAACCTACAACCCTCCGGTTAACAGCCGGATGCTCTGCCATTGAGCTACTGAGGAACGCTGGCAGTCGCTGCGGCCGCCGGGGCGGACCGCGAACAATGATCTTAGCCGGAAGGGCCGAATCCGGTCAACGAAGCGAAGACGGCCCGATCGGACAGGCAGGCCGTGGCCCGCCGGCAGTTCCGGGGCCGCGCCGCCGGGCGGTGCGCGGGCCTCAGCGCGTCGCGCGGATCATCGCGCGCAGGTTCTCGGGCGGAGTCTCGGCCGGGATCGCGCAGCCGGCGTTCAGGATGAAGCGCGGCGTGTCGGCGAAGAGTTCCACGAGCTGCCGCGTCGCGCGCTCGACCTCCGCCGGCGACCCGAGCGCCAACACACGCGATGGGTCGATGTTGCCGATGAACGTGGCGCGCGCCTTCATGGCCGCGTGCGCGGCGGCGGCGTCCGTCTTGTAGTCCAGCTCGAGCGCGTCGGCCCCGGTGGCGAGCATCCGGTCGAGAATGCGGGTCGTGTCGCCGCAGATGTGCAGCGCGTACGGCAGGCCGAGACCGTGAGCCGCCCCGGCCAGGCGCGCCTCGCCCGGCTGTGCGAAGCGGGCGTACATCGCGGGAGACACGACGTCCGGCCCCGCCGGGCTGTCGCCGTTCGAGAGCATGTCGGCGCCGGCTTCAGTCATCAGTCCCATGAACTGCGCCACGGCGGCCTCGCAGTAGTCCAGCAGGGCGAAGGCTGTCTCGTGCTTCTCGGGATCGAGCAGGTCGACCAGCCAGTCGGTCTGCCCGCGCATCAACCCGGCCAGCGAGACCGGCGCCTGGTCGCAGTTGCCGCGGATGAAGAGCTCGTCCCGGAAGTGCCCCCTCAGCAGGCGGACGGCTTCGACCCAGACCTGCACGCGGGGGTGCCGGCCGACATCCGGCGGCGGCAGATCAGGAACCTCCTCCAATTCCCGCAGGCGGGCGCCGACACCATGCGCCGGTTCATCGTCGGGATGACGCACCGGCACACCCAGCGCTTCGGCCAGCGTCGCGGTGTCGACATCCACCAGCACCCCGTCGTAGTCGTAGGTCTCGACGGCGCGGATGAAGCTGGCGGCGGCCGCGGACGGATCGCGGCGGAACTCCCGCTGCGGCACGCCGGCCTCCCGCGCCGCCATCAGGAAGTTGTGGAGCATCACTGGCACGCGGTCCGGCCATTCTCCGCGGAGCGCGGCGGAGATGCGCTGGCGTCGGTTCACCGGCGGCCCTGCTCCAGCGCCGCCTGGTCGATGGCTCTCAGCGTACCGCCGTCGAGCCGGCTCTCCTCCGCCGTGAAACCGACGAGGTGGCTCTCCATCGACGCCTCGAGCGTGGACGTCAGCAGGTTCGGATCGCGCCGCGAGATCGCCTGCACCCAGTCGCGGACCAGCCCGTGATCGCCGCCGCCGTGTCCCGAGGAGGCGTCCGCATGTTCCTTGGCGGTCCACTGATACCGCTTCCGCGCGTGGAAGTCGTACACGTCCAGCGCCGCTTCGTCTCCCACGAGATCCCCGCGCGTGCCCATGATGCGCGTCCGTCGCCCGGCATACGAGGTGAGCCCCTCCATCGAGAAGGCCGCCGTCACCGAGTCGCCGAACACCATATTGACCACCTGGTGATCGACGGCGTCGTTGTCGAGCCGGAAGACGCATCGCCCGTAGTTCGTCCGCCCGAGCCACTCGCGGATCGACGCGTCGTCGGTGCCGGGCGTGTCCTTGTAGCCCAGCCAGGTCTTTCGTCTGAGATAGATGTCGAGCGCGGAGAACGGGCACGACGCTTCCACGGTGCAACCGTCGGCGCAGCGGGCCGTCGATCCCGGCGGAGCCATCTCGCGGCGGAAGAGGCAGAGCGACCCGAACGACTGCACCCGGCGGCACGGCTGGCCGATCACCCACCGCAGGATGTCGAGGTCGTGGCAGCTCTTCGACAGCAGCATCGGCGTCGATTCCTTCGCGTTGCGCCAGTTGCCGCGCACGAAGGCGTGCGACATGTGAATGTGCTCGACGGGCTCGAAGTGCTGCACGCTGATGATGTCGCCGATCCGGCCGGAGTCGACGACGTGCTTCATCATGCGGAAGTAGGGAGAGTAGCGAAGCACGTGGCAGACGCCGACAATCGCGGCGCGGGACTGCGCGCGGCCGAGGATGTCGCGGCACTGCGGCCACGACTGCGCGATCGCCTTCTCGAGCAGCAGGTCGTAGCCGCGCTCGAGCGCGGCCATGGCCGGGCCGTAGTGCAGGTGATCGGGCGTCGTGATGATGATCGCGTCGGCGAACTTCGGGCCGTCGAACGCGCGCTCCCAGGTGTCCCAGCGCCGCTCGGCCGGAATGCCGTGCGCCGCGGCCATCGCGTCGTTGCGGTTCGCAATCGGCTCCGCCACGCCGACGATGCGGAGCTCGCCCGGAAAACGCGCGGCATAGCCGGCATACACGCGGCCCCGGTTTCCGGCGCCCATGATGGCCGCGGTCACCGGGCGCGACGGCGCCTGAAAGTCGTAGGTCGCGGGCCGTCCGAGCGGATGCGGCTGGCCTGCCTGAGCCCTGACGAGCGTGAATCCGGCCGCCACCCCCGCAGCGGCGCCGATCGCCCTGAGCGCATCGCGTCGATTGACCATGGGACACCCGCGCGGCGCCATACCAGGCCGCCGGGGCTGGTGGCCGGTTCCGACGCCGGCACATCTTACCGCGCGGGCGCTCGGCGGGGCGACTCGCGCGTGCGCTGCGCCGGCCGGTTCACCGCGAGTTGGAGGGCTGCCTGTCCTGGTCGAGCTTCACGCGATCGCCGGCTGCGTAGTGCCGCCCGCCGACATCGGTGGCCGCCGACGCCACGCAGCTCGAGAGCGACCCGTTGTCGTGAAACTCGGTCGTCGCGTACGTGCCGCCGAAGAACTCGCCCAAGAACGTGGCCCGCGAGCACGGCACGCCCTGGATCACCTCGTCGCGCGAGAGCCAGCACAACCGGAGCTCGCCGTTGGGGTGGAAGTGTGTCATCCAGCCGTGGCCGCCGCCCCGGCAGCTGTGGTCCCCCACCATGGTCGTACCGGGCAGGAACACGTAGCGGATCGAACCGTCCGGGTTGAGCGCGACGGTGGTGCCCTTTTTCAACTCCGCATTGCGCACCACAGCGTCCTGATCGAGCCGGCACTGGTGAAGGCGGCCGGTGCCCTCCTCGCGGAAGACGTAGCCGGCAGCGCAGGGCACACCATCGATCTCGACGGGTGTCGACGGCTTCGACCGGACGATCTTCGGCTTGGCCTCCTGGGCGCCCGCGGAGACCACCGCGGCGAGCAGCGTCAAGGCGGTGACGGGCACAACGGCGAAGAAGATGGCGGGGGTGATCCTGGGCATGGTGTCTGTCTCCTGCCCTGAAGATACGAAAGGCGGGCCGGCCGGGTCGTGTCCCGACCGTGAATCTCCATGAGTTGCGATGAACGCCGCGTTCGGCGGTAGACTGCCCCTCACGAAAGGACCGCCATGACCAAGGCATTGTCGCTCAGTTGCGTGCTCCTCGCCGCGTGCGTCGGGACGGCGGCCGCCCAGGGCCCGACGGTGACATTCACACCGACGTCCGGCGTGCCGACGTTCGCGAAGCGGGAGCCGGTCTTGCGCGTCGCGCCCGGCACCATCGTCGAAACCCGGACGTTCTCGAAGCCGGGCGACTACTACGAGCCGGCGGCACCGGGCCCGTGGCCGGGCGAGGTGGGCCCGTTCTACATCGAGGGCGCGACGCCGAACGACACGCTGGTGGTGAAGATCCTGCGCGTCCGGCTGAACCGGGACACGGCCATCTCGGCCATCAACCCGACCGGGATCAGCGGCCTGTCCGCCGACGGGCGCACACGCATGATGAACGACCCGCTGCCGGCCCGACGCTGGGTGTGGAGGCTCGACCGCCAGCGCAACGTGGGCATGCTCGACCTGCCGGGATCGAAGTCGAAGCGCATCGAAATCCCGCTTCATCCGATGCTGGGAAGGGTGGCGGTCGCGCCCGCCGGCGAGGAATCGTGGGGCGGGCTCTGGCCGGGCAGCTTCGGCGGGAACATGGATGCGTCAGACATCCGCGAGGGCGCCACGGTCCACCTGCCGATCTTCCACGAAGGCGCGTACTTCTACTTCGGCGACGTCCACGCGGCGCAAGGCGACGGCGAGGTGGTGGGATCGGGCCTCGAAACGACGGCCGACGTGACGTTCCAGTTCGAGGTGATCAAGGGCAAGACGATCCGCTGGCCGCGGATCGAAGACGCGACGCACATCATGGTGGCGGGCAGCGTGCGGCCGCTCATCGACGCGTTCCGCATCGCGCACGTCGAGCTCGTCGAGTGGCTCGCGGCGGACTACGGGTTCGACAGGCTCGAGGCCTTCCAGGTGGTCTCACAGGCCGGCACCGCCCGCGTCGCCAACATCGTGGATCCGAACTACACCGTGGTGGCGAAGTTCCCGAAATCCCTGCTGCCGAAATAGGCATGGAGGCCGGGCCTTCAGGCCCGGCACGCCTTCAATCCCCGGGCGGGCGGCCGGGGGCCGGCGCCGGCTGCATCCGGTGCTCCTTGGGCGGCTCGACGCCGAGGAGGTGCTTCACGAAGTAGTCCCAGCGCCGCCGCATCATGTACGGGCCGTCCGCGCCAAAGCCGTGCGCCTGGTACGGGAACAGGATCAGGTCGAAGTCCTTGTTCGCCTTGACGAGCGCGTCCACGACGAGCAGCGTGTTGTACGGCGGCACGTTGTCGTCCATGAGCCCGTGGGCGAGCAGGAGCCTGCCCTTGAGGTTCTTCGCCACGGTCTGGTTGGCCTCGGCCTCGTAGTTGTCGACGCCCTTGTCGTCCCTCACCAGCAGGCCCTGGTAGCGCTCTCCCCAGTCGTCCTCGGTACGCGCGCTGGTCGTGGTTGCCCGATTCCGAGATGCCCACCTTGAAGAAATCGGGGTAGCGGAACATCGCGTCGGCCGCGATGAAGCCGCCGCCCGAGTGGCCCCACATCGCCGCGCGATCGATGTCGATCCACGGGTAGCGCTGTGCGAGTTCCTTCATGCCCGCCACCTGGTCCGGCAGCGTGTTGTCGCGGCCCATCGCCCCGTAGTAGGCGTCATGGAACGACTTCGACCGGCCGGGCGTGCCCATGCCGTCAATCGACACGACGACGAAGCCGAGCTCGGCGAGCGCCTGGTTGTCGCGCCTGGCGGCCGAGAAGCTGCGGGACCCCACGCTGCCCGACTGCGGGCCCGGGTAGGCGTAGTTGATGATCGGGTACTTCTTCGACGGGTCGAAGTTCGTCGGGCGGAACAGCATGCCGTAGAGGTCGGTCTTGCCGTCGCGCGCCTTCACGCTGAACGGGATCGGCGGCTTCCAGCCTGCGGCCACGAGCTTCGAGATGTCGGCCTTCTCGAGCGGCATGATGAGCTTGCCGGTGGCGGCGTCGCGCAGCACCGCGACGGGCGGCTTCTCGCACGTCGAGTAGGTGTCGACTAGGTACCGGCCCGACGGTGAGAGCACGATGCCATGGTCGCCGTCCTCGGGCGTCAGCGAGACGTAGCCCCTGCCGTCGAGGCCGATGCGGTAGGCGTGGCGGAAGTAGGGGTCCTGCCCCTTCTCGCGCCCCAGCGCCACGAAATGAAGCGTGCGCGCCTTCTCGTCGACGCGCACGATCTGGGACACGGGCCCCTCGCCCGAGGTGATCCGGTTCTTCAGCGTGCCGGTGGCGAGATCGTAGAGGTAGAGGTGCCCCCAGTCGTCGCGCTGGGAGTACCAGATCACCTCGTTCGCCGCCCACAGCACCCGCCAGCCCGTGCGCGACTCGTAGTGCGTCGCGGCCGTCTCCTCGAGCACCGTGCGCACGTCCCCCGCCGCGGCGTCGGCCACCCGCAGGACGGCGGACTTGTGGTCGCGCGAGGTCGAGACGAACGCCAGCTTCGAGGCGTCGGGGCTCCACGTCATGTCGTCGAGGCTGAAATCGTCGCCGAGCGTGGCCCGGTGGTAGTCGGGGCCCATCTTGAGTCGGATTGTCGCGCCGGAATCGGCGTCGATGATCACGCGATGGAGCATGGCCACGTGCTCGTCGCCCGGCAGCGGGTACTTCCACCGGTGCAGGACGGGCCGGGGTTTCGTGTCAACCAGGTACATCTCGCCAACCTCGCGCTCGTCCTGCTGGAACGTGGCGAGCTTCTTCGAGTCGGGCGACCAGAGCACGATCGCGCGGGCGCTGCGCCGCCAGCCGGCGTTGTCGGTGGCGTAGCCGAAGTGCTCCGCGCCGTCCGTCGTCAGCGCCTTCTCCTGGCCGGTCGCCACGTCGCGGACCCACAAGTTCCAGTTCTTGATGAACACGGCGCGCTTGCCGTCGGGCGACGTCACCGCAATCCCGGCGCCGGCACCGCGCCCGCCTCCGCGTCCGCCCCGCGCCTGGCCGGCGTCCTTGCAGGCTGCGCCCGCGACATCGCACGTCCACCGTTTCGCCTCGACGTCGAACGACACCGCCCTGCCGTCGGCCGACAGCTCGAGTTCGTCGAACGGCAGCCGATTCGGATCGAACGAGCCGCCGGCCGCGGCCGCAAGCGCTGCCGCCAGTTTCGCGTGGTCGAACGCCGGCACCCGGGTCGCCTTCACCGGATCGACCAGCAGGAACTGGATGCCGTCAGCGGCCGTGCCCCGGTAGGTGAACCGATCATCGGGCAGCCATGCGGGCGATACGCTGCCGCCCGCGACGAGCGTCGACACCGCAGGCGCCAGGAACCGCTCGGCGCGCGCGTAGTCGTCGGCCGTCGGGGCCGGCGGCGCGGTGGCGGGCCGATCCTGGGCGGCCAGCGGGCCGGCAAGCACGACGAACACCAGGAGCGGAAGGAGGAACAGGCGGTTGACGCGCGGAAGCATCGGGAACTCCTCTGTCTGGATGGGCGCGACGGCGCGAAGTTCACATATGATAGCTTCTCTGGAATCCGGCGGCGGCCCTGCGGCCCCTCCGAGGAGGACTTGAATGAAGTACGTGCGCGTGTTCGCGCTCATCTGTCTCGTCGCCGTCTTGGCCGTGCCGGCCTATGCTCAGGACCCGGCCAAGCCTGCTGACCCGGCCGCCAAGGTGGATGTCACCGGCGTGTGGGACCTGTCGGTCGAGACGCCGAACGGCGTCATCGAGAATGTCGCCACGCTGAAGCAGGAAGGCGAGAAACTCACCGGGACGATCGCCAGCCAGATGGGCGAGCTCGCGATGGAGGGTTCGGTTGTCGCCAGCGAGATCAAGTGGGTCCTGAACTTCGACATGGGCGGCCAGCAGATGTCGGTCGCCTTCGCCGGCAAGGTCGAGGGCGAGACCATGACCGGCATCTTCGAGATGGGCGGCATGGGCACGGGCGCCTGGAACGCGAAGAAGCGTAAGTAGTAACGGGCTACTTGCGGCGGGGGATGCCGAGGGCGTCGAGGCGGGCCGGCACGTCCTCGCCGTGGCCGTCGGCGATGACGGCCTTGTCGATGTACAGGATGCGCCCGTCGGCGCCGATGTAGAACGTCCATCGGGCGGCCGTCCGGCGGCCGCCCGCCAGCACGCCGTAGGCCTCGGCCACCTGTTTCCCAGGATCGCTCAGGATCGGGTGCTCCAGCTCGAACGCCTCCGCCATCTCGCGATTGCGCTCGGCACTGTCCACGCTCGCCTCGAAGAAGGCCACGTCGTACAACGCGATTTCGCGTACGCCCTCACGGGGCGGATCGCACTCGCGCGTTCAAGTCTTGGTGATGGTCTTCGGGAACCAGGCGACCACAACGGGCTTCACGCCCCGATAGTCCGCGAGGCGGTGGATGGCGCCGTCCGAGCCCGGGAGGCTGAAATCCGGCGCGGGATCGCCAGGCTGGAGCGTTCGCTCCTGCGGCGCCGCCCCGAGCAGGGCCACCGCCGCGCAGACCAGCAACAGGGGCTTCATCCCTCGATTATAGCGGGGGGCTGGGTCGAGGCCAGCGTGGACTGGGTGCGATGCCCCGCCGGACTCGACGATTACAGATTCGTCGTTTTGCGGAGGCTCGGCACCTAAATAGACCCGACCCCAGTGAGTGGCAGCGTGACGGTGAGCTCCGCGCCGCCGCCGGGGACGTTCGACGCCGACACGCGTCCCCCGTGCAGCTCGACGATGGCCTTCACGATCGACAGCCCGAGCCCGCTGCCGCTCTTGGCCTGCGGGTCGGTGCGCGACGCATCGGTTTTGTAGAAGCGGTCGAAGATGTGCGGCAGGTGCTCCAAGGGTATGCCTTCCCCGGTGTCCCGCACGACGATGCGCACGCCCCCGTCGGCCCGCTCCGCCGCGAGGGTGATCTGCCCGCCTTCGGGCGTGTGCCGCAGCGCGTTCGCCACGAGATTCTGCAGGGCCTGCTCGAGGCGCGCGGGATCGCACCAGATGGGTTCGAGCCCTTCTCCGACCGACGTCTCGAGCGTTACCTGCTTCTCGAGCAAGTCGCGCTCGTGCCGATCGGCCACGCGCCTGAACAGCTGGGCCGCCGGCACCGGCTCGCACGCCAGCGTGAAGCCGCCGCCTTCGAGCCGCGCCAGGTCGAGCAGGTCGCCGACGATCCGCTCGAGCTTGACGGTCTCGTCCCCGACAATGTCGAGGTAGCGGCGGCGGGTCTCCTCGTCGAGGCGCACTTCCGGCATGGCCAGCGTCTCGGCGTACCCGCGGATGGCCGCGAGCGGCGTCTTCAGCTCGTGCGACACGTCAGCCAGCAGCTGGCGTCTCATGCGGTCGGACTGCTCCACCGCCTGCGTGCGGGCTTCCAGATCACCGGCCATCTGGTTGAATGCCCGGGCCAGCGCCGCCACCTCGTCGCCGCCGGACTCGGGCGCCCGCGCCGTGAGGTTGCCCTCACCGATGGCGCGCGCCACGTGCTCGAGGTCGCGCAGGCGGCGGTGCGCCGGCCGGAAGATCGCCAGCGACGCCACCGCGCTGCCGACAACGAGCAGGATGATCCCGATGACGGCCTGCGCCGGCGCGAACTCCCGCAGGAACATGGCAGTCCGAGGATTCCGGCCCGCGACGAACACGATGCCCACCTGATCGCCGTCGAGCTGGATGGGCGCACGCTCGCCTGGCGGGCCCTCACGGCCGCCGCCCATCCGCGGCCCGAACGGCCGCTGTCCAGAGCCGCGCGCGCCGGAGCCCCGCCCCGGCGCCATGCCTGCCGGTCCCGGCATGCCGGCCCCCGCGCCCCCCGGCGGCCGCCCCGGCCACCGGCGCATCCCGTCAGGCGGCGGCAGTTCGTGGTTGCGCACCGCGCGGCCGTCCTCGAGCACGACCATCAGCGGCTGGGTGAGGCTGCCGTACCGGTCGCGCACGAACTTCTCCAGGTCGAGCGACGGGTCCTGCTTCAGCGCGTCGGCAACCTCCCGGGCGGCTTCGGCCGCGATGCGATCCGGCGACTGCCCGAGCAGCGTCGTCGCGATGGTGCCGCTCATCCAGAGGAACACGAGCGCCTGCGCCAGGAGCAGGACGGCCAGCACGGCCATCGACCCCAGCGCGATGCGCCAGTAGAGGCTGCGGAACCACGCGGGCCGGCGTACGGCGAGGTCAGGCATCGGCCTCCGCGTCGGCGAACTTGTAGCCCGCGCCCCACACGGTCAGGATGTACTTCGGGTTCTCGGGGTCGGGCTCGATCTTCTTGCGGATGCGCTTCACGAGCGTGTCGACGCTGCGCTCGGTGACGTGGCGATCGTCTTTCCACACGCGCCCGAGGAGCATCTCGCGAGAGAACACCAGGCCGCGCCGCGACGCGAGCAGGTAGAGCAGCTCGAACTCGAGCGTCGTCAGATCGACCGCGCGATCGCCGGCGCGGACCTGGCGCCGGGCGGGATCGATGGCAAGGCCCGGCAGGGTGACGACGTCGGCGTGCTCCGGCTCCTGCGCCGCGCGTCCCGCATGTGCGCGCCGGAGCAGCGCGCGGGCCCGCGCTACGAGTTCGCGGATGCCGAACGGCTTGGTCAGGTAGTCGTCGGCGCCGCTCTCGAGGCCGAGCACCTTGTCGGATTCCTCCGACCGCGCGGTCAGCATCAGGATCGGCGCGCCGGCATTGGCCGAGTCGCGGCGGATGGCCCGGCAGACAGTGACGCCGTCGAGGCCCGGCAGCATGAGGTCCAGCACGATCAGGTCGAAGGCACCCTCCTTCGCGAGGCGCAGGGCCTCGTTGCCGTCGCCGGTCTGCATGCACGTCAGGCCCTCGAGCGACAGGTGAAGCGCCACCAGCTCCCGGATGTTGGGCTCGTCTTCGACGATGAGCGCGCGGCCTGCTGCCGGTGGCGTGCGTTCGCGATCCATGAATGACCTCTCGCGGGCCATTGTAGCCCCCTCGCAGCCGCCGCCGGCCCGCCTTCCGTCGTGCCCCAGAATCTTCACACGTGCGCCACGGGCCGGACATGAAGCCCATGTCCAATCAGCACCGTCGGCCCTCAAGAAGCGCGCGACGACCGGCCGTCGTAAGTATCATGAGTGCAAGCAGCCATCCGGAGCACCCCGCCATGCCCGTGATCACGCCGACACGCATCGACAGGCGCTCGGTGAGGCGCCTGCGTCGACTGTCGGGATGGACGATGGCGGCGCTGGCGGCCGCGAGCGTCGCGGTCCCGCTGGCCGCGGGCACGCGGGCGGTCGCCGGGCGATCCGGCCAGGCAGCCCCGTGCGCCATCCGCGGCGCCGTCACGGCGGGCGCCGTCCGGCTTCCCGGCGTGCTCGTCACGATCACGCCGGCCGGCGGCGGCCCGGCGGTGACGACATCGACCGGCCAGGATGGCGCCTACAGCGCGCGCATACCAGGTCCGGGCGCGTACACGCTGGTGACCGACTTCGCGGGGTTCGCACCGGCAACCATCGACATCGCCGTCGACCCGTCCTGCCAGGCGCAACAGATCGTCACGCTGACGCTGGCATCGCGAATCGAGGCTCCAAAGCCTGCGGCGCCGGCTGCACCTGCGGCGCAACCCGCGGCAGCGCGAACGGGCGACCGGCGCCAGGCCCCGGCTCCGTTCCGCGGGACGGTCGGCGGAACGCCCGGCGCGGCGGGCCAGGCTGGCGCGGGCCGGGCTGGCGCGAGTCAGGGCGAGAACCAGCCAACAGCCCAGCCTCCCGGGAGCGCCTCGTCCGAGGAGCCGCTCGAGGCCATCGCGGCGCAGCTCAGCCTTCCTCCCGGCTTCTCCGTCGGGACCTCCGGCGATTCGCTGACGGCCTCGGGCGCGGCCGGCCAGGTCAATCCGATGCTCTTCATGATGATGGGCGGTGAAGGCCCGGGCGGCCGCGGCGGCGAAGGCATCTTGGGCGGCGCGGGCGGCTTCGGCCCGGACGGCCAGCCCACGGGCATGCCCGGAATGGGCGGTGAACAGGGTGGATTCGTCGCGGGCGGTTTCCCGGCCGGCGGCGGAGGGTTCGGTGGGCCGGGCGCAGCGCCGGGAGGCGGACCGGGAGGAGGCCGCGGCGGCGGCATGGAGGGCATGGGAGGCCGAGGGGGCGGGCCCGGAGGCGGGATGCCGGGCCTCGCGGGCCGCCTCGCGATGGCGGGCGGCCGGGGCGGCGCCAACCGGATTAGGCTTCAGGCGTCGTACAACGTGTCGGGTGCGCCCTTCGATGCGGCGCCGTACCCGCTCACGTCGAACACCGGCGCGGAACCCGATTATCTGAACCAGCGCGTCAGCGTCACCGTTGGCGGGCCCTTCAAGATCCCCGGCGTCTACGCGGGGAACACCTCCACGTCGTTCAACGTGAGCTACAACGGCGGCTTCGGCGGCACCCTCTACGAGGCCTACTCGATCGTGCCCACGCCGGCATGGCGCACCGGCGACTTCTCGGGCGCGAACGTGACGCTCATCGATCCCCGGACCGGCCTGCCGTTTCCGAACAACCGGATCCCGGCGGACCGGGTCGATCCGTCGGCGCGCGCGCTGCTCGCGTACTACCCGCTGCCCAATCAGCCCGGCGACGCGAAGAACTACTACCGATCGGCGACGACGGGAAACCGGTCGGATGATGTCAACGTCCGGTTTACCAAGTCGTTCACCACGGCAAGCGGCGCTCGCGGAGCGACGGCCGGGGCCCGGGGCGGCGGCGGCGGCGGCCGCGGCGGCATGGGCGGCGGCCGCGGCGGGTCGGCGCTCTCGGTGGGCGTGCAGTACCGCCGGACCGACGCCGACCGCAACAGCGCGTTTCCGACGACCATCGGCTCGGCCGAGGGCTCGTCGTGGAACGTGCCGGTGACCTACACCTTCAACCGCTGGGGCGCGTTCAGCACGCTCAACGTCCAGTACAACCGCGCGAAGGCCGAGTCGACGAACCTCTATGCGTATCAGACCGACGTCGCCGGCGAGGCGGGCATCGTCGGCGTGTCCACCGACCCGTTCTCGTGGGGCATCCCGTCGCTCTCGTTCACGAGCGTGAGCGGCCTTCGCGACCTGGCGCCGACGCTCCGGACGGACCAGACGCTGACGGTCGGCATGACCCAGATGAAGCCGTACAAGCGCCACTCGTTCCGCTGGGGCGGCGATTTCCGCTGGATGCTCAACGACAGCCGCACCGACAGCAACCCGCGCGGCAGCTTCGTGTTCACCGGGGCCTACACCGGCTACTCGACCGTCTCGGGGACCCATCCGGCCGGTACCGGCCTGGACTTCGCAGATTTTCTCCTCGGGTTGTCGCAGCAGGCCACGCTGAACTACGGCCCGGGCATGATCCGGTTCCGCTCACGGGCCTGGAGCCTGTTCTTCCAGGACGACTGGCGCGTGAACGCGAAGTTCACGATCAATGCTGGCGTGCGCTACGAGTACCTGACGCCGTACTGGGAGGCGAACGACCAGCTCGTCAACCTGGACGCCAACCCCGACTTCACGGCCGTGGCGCCGGTGCTCGCCGGCGAGACGGGGCCGTACACCGGCGAATTTCCGACAAGCGCGGTGGATCCGGATCGCAACAACGTCGCGCCGCGCGCGGGCATCGCGTGGCGCCTCAACAACAAGACGGTCCTGCGCGCGGGCTACGGCATCAGCTACAGCTCGCCGGTCTATCAGTCAATGGCGCAGCGGCTGTCCGCGCAGCCGCCGTTTGCCACCACCGACACGCGGCTGGGGACCCTCGACGGGCCGATCCTGCTGTCGACCGGGTTCGCCACGCCGCTGCCGCCGTCGGTGGTCACGAACAACTTCGGCGTGGCGCGGCGCTACGACCTCGGCTGGCTGCAGATGTGGAACGCCGACCTGCAGCGCGACCTCGCGAGAACGGTCAACGTCGGCGTGGGCTACGCGGGCACGCGCGGGTCGAGCCTCGACCTGCTGCGCGCACCCAACCGCGGCGCCAACGGCGTGGCGATCTCGAACGTCCAGCCGTTCCTCTGGGAGGAGGCGGGCGGAGGTTCGATCATGCACGCGCTGTCGCTGCGCGTGCAGAAGCGCCCGTCGAAGGGCGTCGGCGGGACGGCGTCGTGCACTCTCTCGAGCTCGCGCGACAACGCGTCCACGCTAGGGGGCGGCAACGGCACGGTGGCGCAGGACGACAAGGATCTCGAGGCCGAGTGGGGCGCCTCGAGCTTCGACCAGCGCCACCGCTTCACCGCCAGCGTCATCATCGAGCTGCCGTTCGGCAGGAACCGCCGCTGGCTCCAGACGGGCCTCGGTGACGCGATTCTCGGCGGATGGCAGTGGACGACGAACGTCACGCTGGCGTCCGGCACGCCGTACACCGCCCGCATCACCGGCTCGGCCGCGAACGTCGCCCAGGGCCTCAACGGCACGCTGCGCGCGAACTACAACGGCGAGCCGATCCAGATCGGCTCGCCGACCATGGCGCAGTTCTTCAACACGGGCGCGTTCTCGATCCCGCCCGCGGGCACCTACGGCAACTCGGCGCGCAACCTCATCGTCGGGCCCGGCACGCAAGCGACCAACATGGCGCTGCAGAAGATCATCCTGCTCCCGCGGCAGCGGTCGCTCACGGTGCGGGCGCAGGCCACCAACGTGTTCAACAACGTGCAGTGGGGCGCGATCGACACGGTGGTCAACTCGCCGACGTTCGGCGAGGTGACCTCGACGCGGTCGATGCGCAGCGTCACGTTCTCCATCCGGGCGGGGTTCTGAGGCCATGAGGCAGCCGCGACGCACCCGGTGGGCCCGATGCGCGCTGGCCATCGTCCTGGCGCTCGCCACGCCGGGCGCGATCGCCTCGACGCCGGCGCCGCCGCAGGCCCCGGGCCAGGCGCCCAGGGCCACCTTCAGGTCGGGCCTCGACCTGGTGGTCGTCAACGTCGTGGTGCGCGACAAGGCCGGCACGCTCGTGCGCGGCCTCACGCGCGACGACTTCATCGTCCTCGAGGACGGCAAGCCTCAGGCTGTGTCGAGCTTCGACTTCGAGGAGATCGAGAACGCCGCCGTCCCGTCGATGGAGACGACCACCGTGCTGGGCGCCATCGGCAGGGCCGCCGAGCCGGCTGCGCCCGGAACGGCACCTGCCGACGCCGGCGCGCGGCCGGCCGCGGACATGAAGGACCGGCGGCTGATCGTGCTCTTCTACGACCTCGGCGCGATGCAGCCCGAAGAGGTCTCCCGCGCGGTGCAGTCGGGGCGGGACTACGTCGAGCGCAAGATGGCGCCGGCCGACATTCTCGCCATCGTGTCGCTGACAACGTCGCTCACCGTGGATCAGGACTTCACGGCCGACCGGACGGCGCTCGCCGCGGCGCTCGACCGCCTCAGCCCGATCGAGGGATCGCCCGCGGCGGCCGCGGCCGACGCCGAGAGCGCGCCCGACACGGGCAACGCGTTCGTGGCCGACGACACCGAGTTCAACATCTTCAACACCGACCGCCGCCTCGACGCGCTGCGGGGCGTGGCGGACGCGCTGGCCGGCATCGAGCAGAAGAAGTCGATCATCTACTTCAGCGGCGGGGTCACCCAGCAGGGCATGGACAACCAGGCGGCGGTGCGCACGCTGGTCGATCGCGCCGTGCGCGCCAACGTCTCGATCTACGCGGCCGACACCCGCGGCCTGGCGGCGCTGCCGGCCGGCGGCGACGCCAGCACGGCGAGCGTGCGGGGCACAGGCGCGTTCTCGGGCCGCGCGATGTCGAGCCAGCGCGAGCGTTTCTCGGCCGCCCAGGACACGCTCACCACCATCGCTGAGGACACCGGCGGCAAGGCCTTCTTCGACGTGAACGAGTTCGCCGAGGTCTTCGACAAGGTCGTCGAGGACACGTCCTCCTACTACCTGCTCGGGTACACCAGCACCAACCCGGCCCGCGACGGCCGGTTCCGGCGCATCCGCGTCACGCTGAAGCAGCCGGGCTACAAGCTGGAGTTCCGGTCCGGGTACTACGCGCCGCGCGACTTCGCGCACGCGGGCCGGGACGACCGCGCGCAGCAGCTCCAGGAGCAGCTGCTGTCCGACCTGCCGCTGACCGACCTGCCCGTGCACGGCTCGGCCGGCTACTTCCGGCTGCAGGCGAACCGCTACTTCGTGCCCGTGTGGTTCATCGTGCCCGGCTCGCAGGTGCAGTTTTCCCGGGCGAGCGACAAGGAGCGGGCCACGCTGGACGTGCTCGGAGTGGTCCGCGACGGCCAGAACCGGCCCGTCGCCTGGATCCAGGACACGGTGAAGCTGGCCGTGGCCGCCACCGAGGACGTGCGGCGCCGCAACGTGCAGTACGGCACGAGCTTCGAGCTGCCGCCGGGCACGTACCGCCTCAAAGTCGTGATCCGGGAGAACCAGCTCGGCACGATCGGGTCGTTCGATTCGACGCTCGTCGTGCCGAACCTCGACCGCCATCCGCTCAGGCTCAGCTCGGTGGTGCTCGCGTCCCAGCGCCAGCCGGTGGCAAGGAAGAACGCGTCGAACCCGCTGCAGCGCGACGGCCAGGAACTCGTGGCCAACGTCGCGCGCGTGGTGACGGCGGCGCAGCCGATGGTCGTCTACTACGAGGCGTACGACCCGGGAAGCCCGGCGCGCGTCCTGTCGAGCCTCGCGTTCTACAAGGGCGCGCGGCGCGTGCTGCAGACGGAACTGGTGACCGCCGAGCGCGTCAACCTCGCCGATCGCAAGGCCGTGAGCTTCGAGATGGTCGTGCCGGCCGGCTCGCTGGAGCCCGGCCTCTACACGTGCCAGGTCAACGTGATCGACGACACCGCCGGCACGTTCGCCTTCCCGCGATTCCAGATCTACGTGAGGAAATGACGACCGCACGCCGGGTCTGATGACCCGGCCTCCATGCGCACGTGGAGCCCGGGGGCTTCAGCCCCCGGGCTCACTTCTTTCGCGCTTTGGCTCTGGTTTTCGAAGGGGCCCCGGCCGTGTGCAGCTGGATGTAGGTGCCCGTGAGGGCAATCGCGACCCAGGCCACGTAGACCCACGTCGCGTTCGGGCCGCTGTAGGTCGAGTAGACCACCCAGACGTCGGCGTTCGCCGGCGCGGCCTTCGGCGCGGGGCTGGCCATCAGCGATTCCGCGCCGCGGAGCAGGGTCCACGCGCCGCCGAACGCGGTGGCGAGGATGATGACGTAGCGCTGGAACTTGAGGGCGGCAATCGCCCCGACGGCGGCCACGACGAGAATCACGGCCCAGTGCGGATCGCCGCCGAACGGCTTCCAGGCGAGATTGACCGCCAGCGCGCCGAGGCCCGCGCCGATGAGCGCGACGGCCACGAAGTAGCCCGCGAACAGGACCAGGGCCCCGACCGCGCCGCCGCCGATCGCCGCGGCCACCGCCATCCAGGTCCCGCTGGCGCCCGCCATCGAACTGGCGAGCAGCGCGCCGAGAATGAAGCCGTACACGCCCAGCACGAGGCGGAACAGGCGGTAGCCCGCGAAGCACGCGATGGCGCCGCCCGCGAGCAGGACAATCGACGCCGGCACCTGGATCGACTGCGGCAGCACGTCAGAGCTCCCGCCGGCCTTCCATGGCCTTGTGCATGGTGATGTCGTCGGCGTACTCGAGGTCGCTGCCGACGGGCACGCCCATGGCGATGCGCGTGACGCGGACGCCAAGGGGCTTGAGCAGCCTGGCCAGGTAGATCGCGGTGGCCTCCCCCTCGACGTTCGGGTTGGTGGCGAGGATCACCTCGTCGGCGCCGCCCGTGTCGATGCGCCCGAGCAGGCCCTTGATGCGCAACTCGTCGGGCCCGACGCCCTGCAGCGGCGACAGCGCGCCCATCAGCACGTGGTAGGTGCCGTTGTAGTCGCGGCTCCGCTCGATGGCGAGCACGTTGGGCGGCTCCTCGACGACGCAGATGACGCGGTGGTCGCGCGACTCGTCGGTGCACACGCCGCAGGGATCGGCGTCGGTCACGTTGTTGCACACCGAGCAGTAGGTGACGCGCTCCTTGACGTCGCGGATCGCGTCGCAGAGCAGGTCGGCCTGCTCGCGGGGCGTCTTGAGCACGTGGAACGCGAGCCGCTGCGCGCTCTTGCGGCCGATGCCGGGCAGGCGCTGCAGCTGCTCGATGAGGCGTGTGAGGGATTCAGGCTGCGACATGCGTGTTCGACCGGCGCGCCTACATGCCCGGAAGTTTCAGGCCGCCCATCAGGCCGCCCAGTTGCTGCTGCATCGCCTCGTCGGCCTTGCGGTTGGCGTCGTTGATGGCGGCCAGGATGAGGTCCTGCAGCATCTCCACGTCGTCTTTCGAGACCACTTCCGGATCGATCGTCAGCGCGTGAATCTGCTTGAGGCCGTTGACGACCACCTTCACCATCCCCCCGCCGGCGGTGGCCTCGACGCGAAGGTCGGCCATCTGGCGCTGCATCTGCTCCTGCATCCGCTGCGCGTCGCGCATCATCTTCTGGATGTTCATGGCTTGTTCAGTTCCGCAACGTCCTTCACTTCCGACGGGATGACGTCGAGCAGCGACTGGAGCACAGGGTCCTTCATCGCTTCGGCCTTCAGGTCGCGCCCGGCCGGGGCCTGTGCCGGCGGCCCGGCCGCGCTCCGCGCCGATGCGGCGTCCGGCCCGACCTTCGCCACCTCGGCCGCCACGGTGATCCGTCGCCCGGCGAGACCGGTGGCCAGCTCCTCTAACCAGGTGCGGTGCTGCGCCACCTGATCGGCCATCATCGTCTTGATGGGGCCGTAGCGGAAGAGGATCCGATCGCCGGTGACGTCGATGCGCTCGGCCTGGGCAACCACCGTGCCGAACATCATCGGGCGTTGCTGCGCGATCCCCGCCAGGAACGCGTCCTTGAGGCCGGCAGCGGGCGGGCACGCCGGCGGCGGGTCGTCGGCAGGCGCGGCGGCCTGCGGCCGTGGGGCAGGTCGTTCAGGCGCCGGCGCAGCAGGCGCGGCGGGTCTGGACGACGACGACGCGAGCTTCCGGGCCACCGACGCGGACGACGAGGCGGCAGGCCGCGCGGGCTGCGACGGGGCCACCGGCCCGGATGCGCCGCGCCCGCCAGACGGCGCCGGCGGGGGGAAGGGCGCCCCGCCCTCGATCCGCGCGATCAGGTCGGCGAGGGGGACGAGCTTCCGCAGGTGGATCCAGCGCAGCAGCGCCATCTCGAAGGGGTAGCGCGGCTCGGAGGCGGTCCTGATCTCGCCTTCCGCACGGGTCAGCACGTCGAAGGATCGCAGCAGGTCTTCGCGCGAGAAGCGGCCGATGAGCGCGCGGAGCCGCTCGTGGTCGGCTTCGGGCGCCACGTCCGCGTCGGTGAATCGCGTGTCGTCCACGCTGAGCACGAGCAGGTCGCGGACCAGGCGGGCCAGCTCGCGGCAGAGCGATTTCAGGTCGTAGCCGGCCTCGACGGCACGGCCGGCGAGGACGAAGGCCGCGGGGCCGTCCTCGTCGGCGACGGCGGTCAGGATGTCGAACAGCAGGTCGCGGCCCACCAGGCCGAGCACCGTGGCCACGTCCTCGACCGAGACCGTGTTGCCGGCGAACGCGATCACCTGGTCAAACGCCGTCTCCGCGTCGCGCATGCTGCCTTCGGCCGCGCGCGCGACCAGCGCGATGGCGTCCGGCGAGGCGTCGATGCCGTCGGCCTTCGCGATCATCGTCAGCTGCTCTCCGATGAGGCGGCTCGGGATCGTCTTGAACTCGAACACCTGCGACCGCGAGATGATGGTGTCGGGGATCTTGTCCGGCGAGGTCGTGGCCATGATGAAAGCCACGTGCGGCGGCGGTTCCTCGATCGATTTCAGCAGGGCGTTGAACGACGAGGAGGACAGCTGGTGCACCTCGTCGATGACGAAGACCTTGTACCGGTTGCGGGCTGGCAGGATCGCCAGCCCCGAAATGATGACGTCGCGGATGTTGTCGATGCCCGTGTGCGTGGCCGCGTCCAGTTCGAGGACGTCCATGTCGCGGCCCTCGGCGATCTCGCGGCAGGGATCGCAGGCGCCGCACGGATCGGCCGTGGGCCCCTGCTCGCAGTTCAGCATCCGGGCGAGGATGCGCGCCGTGGTCGTCTTGCCCACGCCGCGGGGGCCCGCGAACACGAACGCCTGGGCGATGCGGCCGTTCGCGATGGCATTGCGCAGCGTCTGGGTGACGGCCCGCTGGCCGACGACCTCGTCGAGCTTCTGGGGCCGCCAGCGGCGGGCGATGACGGTGTAGGACATCGGGGACGTCGTTCGAGAACAGTAGTCAGTAGCCAGCAGTCAGTAGCCAGTAGCTGCCGAGCGCGTGGACACGGACCGATGGACTACCAGGCCGCCGGTCGTGGACCCCACTGCGGCCCGGGTTGTCCTGCGGCACATCACAGGGTCCGCTTAGTGCTGCTGCCTTCCGGCCCTGACACAGTTCACAGGCTGAGATTGCACAGGGCCCGAGCCGCAGTGCGATCCACGACCAGCCTTCAGAGTGTACTACAGCCGCAACCCCGCTAAACTACCCAACCGGACCGATGGAACCTGTGTCTACAAGGGGTGTGAGCGACCCGGAGCTGGTCGAGCGGGCCCGGCAGGGGGACCACGCCGCGTTCGGGACGCTCGTCGACCGGCACCGGACGGCGGTGTTCCGGGCCGCGCTCGCCGCGCTCGGCACCCGGGAAGACGCCGAGGAGGCGGCGCAGGAGGCGTTCGTGGCAGCCTACCGCCACCTGGCGGATTTCCGCGAGGACGCCAGCTTCAAGACGTGGCTCCTCGCGATCGCCTGGCGGAAGGCGCTCACGCGCCGGCGGAACGTGCGGTCGATGCTCCGCCGCTTCGTGCAGCCGCCCGAAGACACCGAGTGGCAGGTGCCCGATGGCGGGCCCTCCCAGGAGCAATCGGCGATCGACCGGGAGCTGCACGGGCGCGTCCGGCGCGAGATTGCGCGGCTGCCGCCGAAGCTCCGCGACGCGCTGCTGCTCGCCGCCGCCGGCGAGCACAGCTACAGCGACATCGCCGGCATGCTGGGCATTCCCGTCGGCACGCTCAAGTGGCGGGTGAACGAGGCGCGGAGACAGCTCAAGGAGAGGCTCGCGGGCATGGGGTACGGTCATGGCTGACACTCGCCGGGATTCGGGATTCGGGACTCGGGATTCGGGGCTCGAAACCCGGGATTCGGGGTTCGGGATTCGGGATTCGGGGAACACGACGCCGGTCGATCTGGACGCTGCCATCGACACGGTCGCCCGGCAGATGACCGAGGGCGAGCCGTCGGGCGCGCTGAGGGCGCGGGTGCTCGACGAGATCGTGCAGGATCGCCGCCACGCGCTCGCCGTTCCGCGCTGGGCCTGGGCAGGCGCCGCCGCGGCCGTCCTGGTGGCCGTCGCCACATCCGTCTGGCTGGTGCGCCCTGCGCCGCAGCCGGGCGGGGAGCCATCCAGCACCGTCGCGCAGCGGCCTGCGACGGCCGAAAGGGTCCCGACGGCCAACTCCGGCCCGGCTCCATCAGCTGCTTCGTCTTCCGCCGCTGCGGCTCCGTCCGCACGGCAAGTTTCCGTCCGCCCGGCTGATCGGGACGTCGAAGAGCCGCCGCCGGAGTCGCACCTTCTGCCGGCGCTGGCCGAGATCGAGCCCTTGCGCTTCGCCTCGATCGAACCTGTGCCGTTGCAGCTGGCAGGCCTCGAAGTCGCATCGCTGACCGCCGTGCCCAGCATTGAAATCCCGAGCCTCGAGTGGGGCTCGAACGAGATTCAGTCCGCCGACCCGAAAAAGGAGAACCGACCATGAAGACCCGTTGGATGATTGCCACGGCCGCCGTTGTCTCGCTCATCGCGGCCGCTGCACAGGCCCAGACCACGACGACCGCCGCCCCGAAGGCCCGGCCGGCTGCCGCCACGGCTCCGGTGAGTGTCGCGACGACGGCCGTGATGGCGGAGCCGGCGCCGGTTGCCGACTTCGATCAGACGCCGCCGCCGGTCCAGCCCGCACCGCCGGCCCCGCCGGCTCCCCCCGCACCGGCCGCCGTGCCCCAGGCCCCTCCGCCACCGCCGGTCGCCCCCGCGCCCCGCGCCCCGCGCGCACCAGTCGCGACACGCTCGACGGGCGACGCGCCGGCGCCGCCCGAGGCGCGCCACGCCCGGGGCCAGTTGGTAAACCTGAGGCTGGAGTTCACGGTGACCGATCAAATCGGCACGGCGCCGCCGGTCAAGAAGACCATCACGATGAATGTCGCCGACGGCGAATCCGGGCGCATCCGGACCCAGGCCGAGGTGTTCCGGAAGAACTCGGCCCCAACCAACGTGCCGCTGTCGGTCGATGCGTCGCCGGAAATCGATGGCACGAAGATCCGCCTGCGCGCGTCGCTGGAATACCAGCTGCTGAAGGATCCCGAGCCCGACCTGCCGGCCGGCAAGACCTCCATCACGCAGATGGTGACGGCGGTCTTGAACGATGGCGTGTCGACCATTCTCAGCCAGTCGGCCGACCCGCTGACCGATCGCAAGGTCACGCTCGAAGTGAAGGCGACGATCATCAAGTAGGCAGAAGAAGCCAGAAGCCAGAAGCAAGAATGGGACGGGCCGGGCGAACGCGGGTTCCCCGGCCCGGCTCGTCACGGCGCGGCAGGCCCCAACCCCCAATCCCTAATCCCCAATCCCGAGTCCCGAGCCCCGAGTCCCGAGTCCCGAGTTGCGCTATGATACGCAGTTGTACTCCTGCCCCCGTGGCTATTTACCTGAGGTGTGATATGCGCAAACTGTTGGTTGTGGGATTGTTGGTGCTTCCGTTGCTCGCGGCCGGCTGCAGCAAGGGCCCGGCCGAGGCCGCCCTGAAGGCCGCCGACGAGGCGGTCGCCAAGGTGGCGCCGGACGCCGAGAAGTTCGTGCCCGACCAGTTCAAAACGCTGACCGAGGCCGCTGCGGCTGCCAAGGCCAGCTTCGACAAGGGCGACTACGCCGCGGCCCTCGCCTCCGCAAAGGACCTGCCCACGAAGGCGACGGAAGTGGCCACCGCCGCCGCCGCCAAGAAGGACGAGTTGATGGGCCAGTGGAACGTCCTGGCCAAGGACATGCCAATCCTCGTCGCCGACTGGCAGAAGAAGTTCGACGAACTGGCCGCCTCGAAGAAGTTGCCCAAGACCGCGACGCCCGAGCGGATCGAAGAACTCCGGGGCAAGCTGGCGGAAGTGAACGCCACCTGGACGAAGGCCACCGACGCGTTCAACGCGGGCGACATCAAGGGCGCCCTCGAGAACGGCGCCGGCGTGAAGGCCGCCGTCGACTGGATGCAGACGGCGTGGGACGCGATTCAGCCGGCGAAGAAGTAGCGCTCGACACGTGGGCTCTGGCGGCCGGCCGTGCACCGGCCGGCCGCCGGCCTGTTTTTCCTCCGCGACCTACGGCAACTCCCGCAGCAACTCCGTCGCGCTGATCACGCGGCCGTAGGTGCCCCTGATGGCCGCGAGCGCCCCGGCGTGCACCATGTCGGCCGGCACCGTGCGGCCCTCGAACTCGAGCGGCCGCGTCGCGCACGCGTCGTGCACGACCACGACGTCGAAGCCGAGGTCCGTGGCGGCGCGGCTGGCAGCCTCGACGCACATGTGCGTCTGCATGCCCACGATCACCATGCGCGTGATGCCTTTCTGGCGGAGCGTGTCGAGCAGGTCGGTGTCGCGGAAGCTGTTGGCGAACCGCTTGGAGATCACCTTCTCGCCGGCGGCGGGCTGCACTTCCGGCCGGATGCGGTACTGCGGATCGGCCGGTTCGCCGTCCACAATCGGCACGCTCTTCGGCACGTGGCGTATGTGAATGACGGGAAGCGCCCGGGCGCGGAAGCCGTCGAGGACCTTTCTGGCCTGCGCGGCCGCCTCGAGGCTGCCCGTGAGCGGGACCAGTCCGCCTTCGAAATAGAACTGCTGGATGTCGACGACCACCAGTGCCGTGTCGGCCCCCATCGATGCCTTCTTTCCAGTCGCCTGCGCCGCCGCGGTTGATGCCAGCAGGCACACGCCCGCTATCGATAGAATCACGCTTCGCATCGCCCCATCCCCTCTCGCCTCTCGCCCTTCCCGATCCCCTCTCGCCTCTCGCCTCTCCCCTATCGCCTATCCCCTGTCCTCTACGAGCCGTGCACTCTCGCCATGACCTCGACGGCGGCCCGGCAGTCCGCTTCGGTGATGCCGTCGTGCGTGACGGCGCGCAGGCGGCCTCCGCCGAAGTTCGAGACGAGCACGCCTTCGCGCCCGAGCGCCTCCTCGAAAGCCTCCGCCTGCGCCACGCCGGGCATGCGGAAGACGACGATATTGGTGTCGACCTCTGGCGGATCGAGGACGACGCCGGGCAGCGACGTGATGCCGTCGGCCAGGATGCGCGCATGGCGGTGATCATCCGCCAGCCGTGCCACCATCTCCGTGAGGGCGAGGATGCCGGGCGCCGCGATCACGCCGGCCTGGCGCATGCCGCCGCCGAGGATCTTGCGCATGCGGCGCGCCTCGTTCACAAACGGCGCGGGCCCGCAGATGAGCGAACCAACGGGCGCCGACAGGCCCTTCGACAGGCACAGCTGCACGGACGTCACGTGCCGCGTCCAGTCGGTGATGGGACGCCGGGCCGCCACGGCGGCGTTGAACAGCCGGGCACCGTCGAGATGCACGGGCAGTCCGTGCTCGGCCGCGAGGGCCGCCACCTCGGCGAAGTACTCCGGCGACAGCACGCGCCCGCCGCACCGGTTGTGGGTGTTCTCGAGGCAGATCACCCCGGGCCGCGTGTAGTGGTAGTAGTGGTAGTTGTGGGCCGGCAGGTGAATGGCCTTCCGCAGCGCCTCGATGGGCATCGTGCCGTCGGCGTTGGTCGCCACGGGGCGGAACACGAGGCCGCCCAGGGCCGACGCGCCGCCGTTCTCGTAGTGGTAGATGTGCGACTCGTCGCCGAGGATCACGTCCCGGCCCCGGCCGCCGTGCGCGAGCAGGGACGCGAGGTTGCCCATCGTCCCGCTGGCCACGAAGAGCGCCGACTCCGTGCCGGCCATCTCCGCGGCGAGCGCTTCGAGGCGGTTCACCGTCGGGTCGTCCCCGAACACATCGTCGCCAACCTCGCACTCGGCCATCGCGCGGCGCATGGCCGGCGTCGGCATCGTGACCGTGTCACTTCTCAAGTCGATGCGCATGCGCATCAGTATGCCAGAATAGGCCACCAGTTATTCCGCTCTCGGAGCCTCCTGATGATGCTGCCCACCCGCCGACGCCTCTCCTCCGCTCGTTCCGTATTGATGGCCGCCGCCCTGCTCGTTGCGGGAGCAGGCCCGCTGGCGCAGCGCCCGCAGGAGCCCGCCGTGCCGCCCGTCATCACCGTGCCGGCCGGGTCCGCGGCCGTCGAGCAGACGGCGCAGGGTGATCGCGCGGCGGCCGTCATCGCCGAGAGCTTCGATGGCCTCGGCGTGGGGTTCGAAGGGCCGCAGGGGACGGCCGCGCTGCGCAATCCTTCCGACAACAGTCTCGCCGTCGGGCCCGATCACGTCGTGCAGACGGTGAACTCGAAGATGGCCATCTTCTCGAAGAAGGGCCGGCGCTTCGACAGGACCGGGCGGGTGTTGTACGGACCGGTCAACACGAACAACGTGTTCAAGGGCTTCGGGGGCACCTGCGAGGCCATCAACAACGGCGACGCCGTGGTGCGCTACGACCAGCTCGCGGACCGGTGGCTTGTCGTGATGCCGATCTTCAGGCGCGCGGAGGCAAGACCCGATCAGCCGCTCGAGTGGAGCGCGGAGGGCCGCGTCTACCTGAGCCCGCCGGGGCGCCCGGGCCAGCCGGGGCCGGCGGTCCTGCTCGAAGCCCCGGCGCCTCCGGCCGGCGCGCCGCCTGCGCGTGGCGTGCAGGCCGAGCAGCCGAAAGGCCCGTACGCGATGTGCTACGCGGTCAGCACCGGGCCCGATCCATTCGGCCCGTACTACCGGTACGAGTTCCTCAGGCCGCTGTTCCCCGACTACCCGCGTCCGGCGATCTGGCCCGACGGCTACTACGTGCCGACCAGTACCGGAGACGATCCGATCTCCAACACGATCACGACGCAGAAGCACGCCTGCGTCGCCGACCGGGCGAAGATGCTTCGGGGCGAGCCTGCCACCGAGCAGTGCCTCGTCCTGAACAACGTCGGCTTCCTCAACAACGCCGACATCGATGGCCGGGCCGTGCCGCCGGCGGGCGCGCCGAACGTGATGATGGCGACGGGGGGCATGCAGCTTCAGAAGCGATTCGAGGCGGCGCACGTCGACGCCTGGCAGTTTCATGTCGACTGGGCCGACCCTTCGAAGACCGCCATTACCGGGCCGGAGAGCATCCCGGTGGCGCCCTACCGGTATCTGTGCGACGGGCAGTTGACCAACTGCGTGCCGCAGCCGGGCACGGACCGCCGCCTCGACGCGCAGGGCGACAAGATCATGGCGCGGCTCGTGTACCGCCGCATCGGCGATCGCGAGTCCATCGTCGGCGTGCACTCCGTGAACACGGCTGCCGGCGGCGGGGGTGTGCGCTGGTACGAGTTCAGGGTCGATGCCCGGCGCCGCTGGAGCCTGTTCCAGCAGGGTACGTACGCGCCCGACAGTCTCTTCCGCTGGATGGCGAGCCCGGCGATGGACGGCCGCGGGAACATCGGCATCGGCTACTCGTTCGGCGGGACAACGCACGACGCGGGCCAGCGGTTCGCGGCTCGGCTCGCGGACGATCCACCCGGCACGTTGACGATGCGCGAGGCGGTGCTGGCCGAGGGAGAAGCGTCACAGCCCGCGATGCGCTGGGAAGACTACACCCAGACCGCGATCGATCCCGCCGACGACTGCACGATCTGGTACGTCGGCGACTACCTGAAGAAGGGCGCGGCGTCCTACTCGAGCCGCATCGGCGCGTTTCGTCTCCCGGGCTGTCCCGCACCGGGCGCGACGCAGGCGGGCCAGGCGGCGGCTGGGCGCCCGGCCGCCCCGGCGCCGCCCACGCAGGCCGACATCCTGCGCGGCGCGTACGGCCCGTACCGCGCCAACAACGACCTGCTGTCGTACGACCTCGATATCCGCGTCGATCCCGCGAAGAAGTCCATCAGCGGCACGAACCGGATCCGTTTCCGCATGCTGAAGGACGACACGCGGATCCAGCTCGATCTCTTCGCGAACCTGAACGTCGACGGCATCACCCTCGGCGCGAGCGCACTCAAGTACGTACGCGAGTTCAATACCGTGTTCGTCGACTTCCCTGACACGCTCCGGAAGGGGAAGACCTACGAGATCGCGTTCCGCTACTCGGGCGTGCCGTCCGAGAGCGGCCGCTTCGGCGGCATCGCGTTCAGGACCGACCCGGCCGGCCGCCCGTGGATCACCACGGCGTGCCAGCACGTCGGCGCCAGCGTGTGGTGGCCGAACAAGGACCAGTACCGCGACGAAGTGGAGGAGATGCGCCTCCGCGTCGCGATTCCGAACGACCTCGTCGACGTGTCGAACGGGAAGTTCCTCGGCAAGACCGACCTGGGCGACGGTTACACGCGCTGGGACTGGCACATCCAGTACCCCATCAACAACTACAGCGTGTCGCTGAACATCGGGCACTACGTCCACTTCAGCGACGAGGTCGACGGCGAGCGGCTGGACTTCTACTGCCTGCCCGAGAACCTCGGGAAGGCGAAGGTCCAGTTCGCGCAGGCGAAGACGACGATGCAGGCGTTCCAGAAGTACATCGGCCCGTACCCGTTCCGGAAGGACGGCTACAAGCTGATCGAGGTGCCGTACTCCGGCATGGAGCACCAGAGCGCCGTCACCTACGGCAACCGCTTCGCCAACGGCTACCTCGAGCGGGACTGGACTGGCGTGGGCATCAGCACGAAGTTCGACTTCATCATCGTGCACGAGAGCGCCCACGAGTGGTTCGGCAACGCGGTCACCGCCAGCGACGTGTGCGACGAGTGGATCCACGAGGGCTGGGGCACCTACGCCGAGGGCATCTACGTCGAGCACGTGTTCGGGAAGGCGGACGCGCTGAAGTACCTCAACGGCTACAAGAGCAAGGTGCAGGAACCGGGAGCCGATCGTGGCGCCATGCGGCGTGAACCGCGTTCCGCCGGGGGACATGTACTTCAAGGGCGCGCTCTTCATCAACACGCTCCGCTCCATCGTCGATAACGACGCGAGGTGGTGGAAGATCGTGCGGGCCTACTTCGACCGGTTCAAGTACCGGACCATCTCCACCGCCGACGTGGTCGCGTTCTTCAACGCAGCGAGACCGGGAAGGACCTCGGGCCGGTGTTCGACCAGTACCTCCGGCGCACGGCGCTGCCGGTGCTGGAATTGCGGTTCCCGGAGACAGGCGGCACGGTCGAGTATCGATGGAAGGCCGACGCCCCGGGCTTCGCCATGCCGGTGAAGGTGGGCACGAAGGACCGCTGGCAGACCATCCGCCCGACCACCGGGTGGCAGACGATGAGAACGGACCTGACGAAGAACCAGTTCGAGGCCGCCACCGACCTCTTCTACATCACCGTCGAAAACGAGAAATAGAGCCTGGCCCCGATTCAGGCGCTGTAGGCAATCTCGCCGGCGGTGATGGTCGTCTCGACCCTGAGATCGCGGGATAGCAGCACCAGATCGGCCACGTACCCGGGCGCGATGCGGCCGCGCTCGTGATCAAGCCCCAGCAGCCTCGCCGGCGTGGTCGTCAAGGTCTCGAGGGCGCCGCTCAATGTGCAGCCGGTGACCTCGATCAAGTTGCGCAGCGCCTGGTCCAGTTCAAGGATGCTGCCGGCCAGGGTTCCGTCGGCAAGGCGGGCGCTGGTGGCGTCCACGATGACGTCGTAGTCGCCGAGGCGGTGCTGACCGGCCGGCATGCCGAGCGCAGCCATCGCGTCGGTCACGAGGCTCATGCGCGTCGGGCCGAGCATCTTCCACACGAGGGCGATGATCGCGCGGTGCGTGTGCACGCCGTCGGCGATGAAGCCCACGGTCATCCGATCATCCGCGAGCAGTGCTCCAGGGAGGCCCGGGTCGCGATGACCGATCGAGGGCATCGCGTTGAAGAGATGCGTGCCGTAGCGCGCGCCGGCATCGAATCCCGCCACGGCCTCGTCGTAGGTGGCCATCGAGTGCCCGGTGCTCACGACGACGCCGCGGGCCGTGAGGGTCCTGATGACGTCGAGCGCGCCGGGCAGTTCCGGTGCCATCGTCACCAGGCGCAGCCCCGACGCCGGCGACCAGCCGGCCACGTCCGACGCGGCCGGCGGACGGAGGTACTGCTGGTTGTGCGCGCCCTTCTTCTTGACGTTCAGGAACGGCCCCTCGGCGTGCACGCCAAGCGGATCGGCTCCGCGAAAACCACCAGGGCGTCCGCCGGCGGCCACCTGCATCGCGGCTTCCACCTGATCGAGCGGCGAGGTGATGACGGTCGGCAGGAAGGCGGTGACGCCGTACCTGGGCAGCCGGGCAGCGACCTCCCAGATCGTCGACGGGTCGGCGGTGAAGTCGTGGCCGAATGCGCCGTTCAGCTGGAGGTCGATGAAGCCGGGAGCCAGGACACGGCCGCCCGCGTCGATCCGCGTGGCGCCGGCAAGCGCTGGCGTGGCGCCGGCCGGGCCGACCTCCACGATGCGGCCGCCGTCCACGGTCACCGAGCCGCGCTCGATGACCCGGTCCGGTGTGTGGATCGTCGCGTTGGTGATCTGCAGCATGAGGCGTGCTCCGATTCCGGGGGCCACGCGGGGGCTTCCGCCGTCAGTCCTTCTGCGCCCGTGCCGGCAGGCTCGCGGCCGCGATTGACTGGCCGACGCGCCGGCTCTTCTCGTCCGGCAGCTGGAGATGCGTCCGGGCCGCGATCTCGGGGAACTCCGACTCGATCACGGCCTTCGCGCCGGCGAGGATGATGTCGCCGCCGGCGCCGGATGTGACGCGGCCGAGGATCAGGACGTGGCGCAGGTCGTAGAACTCGGCGTAGTGGGCGATGCCGTATCCCAGGTAGACGCCGATGCTCTCCCAGATCCTGCGGGCGCCTTCGTGCCCGGCCTCGAGCGCGCGCTGCACGTGCTTGAGCTTCTCGGCCTTGGTCGCCTCGGCCGGCAGCGTGATGCCCACGGCGGGCGCGTGGCGGAACACGCACTGTTGCGAGAAGTAGAGCGCGCCCACGCCCGCGTCGCCCGACCACTCGTCGACGGCGGCCTCGGGGTTGTAGTCCACCGGCGCGAACGCCAGCTCGTTCAGCCAGCCCGTGATCGCGCCCTCGGCGTTGACGTATCCCGCTGCCTCGCTCGATCCCATCGCGATGCCCAGCACGGCGTTGTCGTCGAGGCTCATCGCGCCCGCCAGCGCCGTCACGTCGCCGTCGTTGGCGACATCCAGCGGCACGCCGAACTCGTCACGGAAGCGCAGGAACATCTCGCGGATCTCGCCGTAGCGGTCCGCCGGGATGCCGCGGAACAGCGACGCCACCATCGGCCGGTTGTCGACGATGACGCCGGCGGAGCTGCCGCCGATGGCATCGAGCCGCGGCATCTTCGACGCGGCGAGCTTCAGGGCCTCGCGAATCCTGCTCCGGTGGTAGGCCGGGTCGGTCTGCTCGACCGGCTCCCACACGATCTCCTCGCTGAAGGTCGCCTCGCCGTTCACCACCGCCGAGACCTTCAGGTCGGAGGCGCCCAGGTCGAAGCCGATGCGGCAGCCGTCGAGGTGGCGGCCGAGGTGCTGCCCCGCCTCACGGGCCGGCGGCACGACCTGCGCGGCGCACGTGGTCACCCTGAAGGGCCGTCCGTGGACCGTTTCGCCCATGAAGTGGTAATCGAACTGCCGCTCGCCGTCCGCGGCATAGACCCGCCGGATGTGATCGCCGACCGACGCCGGCCCGCCCACGATCGCCCGCCAGCCGCCGCGCGCCCAAAGCAGGAACTTCACGAGCCGCTCGGCGTACACCAGGTTGGCCTCGGCCCTCGGATGGCCGTCCGGAAAGGCCACGGTCTCGTAGCGCGAGAGCGAGCCATCGGGGCGCTCCAGCCCAAACACCAGCGGCACGCCGGCCCCCGAGGCCGCCACCTCCTCGCGGAACGCGCGGTTGGCGAGCACGGCCGGCCTGAAGGACGGCTCGAGCGGCGGCACGTGCGCCGGGGCAATCAACCGGAATCCATCTGCCATGGTGTACCTCTGGGGCGGCCGCCCCGCGCCGGCCGACGCATGAGCGGCGCGGCCAGGCGTCTGGCACGAGGGGCGTCCGCGTCATGTTACTCCGAGACCCCGCCGCGGATCCTGAGGTAGACTCGAAGAGAATTCCCTGATTGCAGATGACGCTGGCTCCAGGCGCCCGTTTGGGTCCACACGTGATTGTGTCGCCGCTCGGCGCGGGCGGAATGGGCGAGGTGTATCGCGCCCATGACACGAAGCTGAATCGCGACGTCGCCATCAAGATCCTGCCCGATGTCGTCGCCCACGATACCGACCGTGTCGCGCGCTTCACGCGCGAGGCGCGGACGCTCGCCGCGCTGAACCACCCCAACATCGCGCAGATCTACGGCGTCGGTGAGGAAGTTCTCCCGAATCCCGAAGCCCGAATCCCCAATCCCGGGAGCGTCAGCTATCTCGTGATGGAGCTCGTCGAGGGCGAAGACCTCTCAACGATCATCGCCCGGCACGCCATTCCCTTCGCCGACGCGCTGCCCATCGCGCGCCAGATCGCGGAGGCGCTCGAAGCCGCGCATGAGCAGGGCATCGTCCACCGCGACCTGAAGCCCGCGAACATCAAGGTCCGCGCCAACGGCACCGTCAAGGTGCTGGATTTCGGGCTCGCGAAGGCCCTTGACCCCGGGTCTGCCTTCGACTCCGCTCAGGCCAGGAAAGACCCGGGGCTCCATCTGAACGAGGGGTTGACGGACGCTGCCAACTCGCCGACCCTCACGGCGCGCGCCACCCAGCTGGGGATGATCATCGGCACGGCCGCCTACATGGCGCCGGAGCAGGCCCGCGGCAGGGCCGTGGACAAGCGCGCCGACATCTGGGCATTCGGCGTCGTGCTCTACGAAATGCTGTCGGGTGCGCGCCTGTTCACCGGCGACACCGTCTCCGACATCCTCGCCGCCGTGCTCACGCGCGAGCCCGACTGGACGGCGCTCCCGGCCGCCACGCCGCCCGCGCTCGTGCGGCTGTTGCGGCGCTGCCTCGAGCGCGATCCGAAGAAACGCCTGCACGACATCGCTGATGCCCGCTTCGATCTGGACGACGCGGTGCTGACGGGCGGCGGCGGGCCTGGCCGCCAGCCCGCCGCCGGCCCGGGTCCGCGCTCGCGCCGGCCGGCCGTCCTGATCACTGGAGCCCTGGCGCTGACGCTGCTCGGCATGCTGGCCGGAGGATTCGTTGCGAGCCGCCTGCGCCCACCTCTCACGCCCGCACCGGTCCGCCTGGCCACGGTCCTGCCCCTGGGCGGTGATCTCGTGCAGCAGGCCTCGGGGTTCGCCATCAGTCCGGACGGAAGCAAGGTGGTGTTCCGCCACGCCCAGGGCGGGCGCCGCGGGCTCTTCCTTCGTTCGCTCGACCAGTTGGAGCCGGTCTTCATTCCGGGGTCCGACGAAGGAGTCGGGCCCGTGTTCTCGCCGGACGGCCAGTCGCTGGTCTTCTTCTCCCTGGCCCGGGGCTCGAAGGCAGGCGGGCTCCTTCGGATCGCGATCGAGGGCGGGGCGCCCCTTCATCTCGCCGACATTTCCATCAGCGCGATGGCGGGATTCACGTTCGCGGGCCACTGGACCGCGGACGGGCAGATCCTCTTCTCCGGATCCTCGCCCGTCATTCAACGGATCTCGGCAGCGGGCGGCCCCGTCGCCAGCGTCACCGCGCTCGATACCGCGCGCGGCGAACGGCGGCACGGCCAGCCCAGGGAGCTTCCCGGGGGAAAAGGCGTGCTCTATGTCGCCTTGATGCCGGAAGGGCGCCAGGACGTGATGGTCTCGGCCGGCGATGGCACGACGGGACGAGTGCTGGTCAAGGGCGCCACCACGCCCAGGTTTTCCGACACGGGGCATCTGGTGTTTGCGATTGCTTCGACCGTCTTCGCGGCCCCGTTCGACCTCGAGACGCTGGCCTTGACGGGCGAACCTGTACCGGTGGTCGAGGGACTCGAGGTCGCCGTCTACGGCAACTACCGGCATGCGAAGTTCGATGTCGCCGAGAACGGCACGCTCGCCTACCTCGTGGGCAGCCTGTCGAATCGAGCCGGGCAACTGGTCTTCGTCGATCGCCAGGGTCGAGCCACGCCGGCTTTCGCCGACGCCGGGATGTATCTGGTTCCGCGGCTGTCGCCGGACGGGAAGAAGGTGGCCTACGCCGCCATCGACGAGAGGGCCGGCGATCGGGACATCTGGGTCGGGGACCTGGAGCGCGGCACGCGCTCGCGGCTGACCCTCGGAGGAAGCGCCGCCACCGACCCGGTCTGGAGTCCCGACGGCCGCGTCATTGCGTTCGCGTCAACGAGGGATGGAGGCCTGCTCAACCTCTTCTCGATGCCTGCCGACGGGAGCGGCGAGGCCGTGCGATTGACCCGGACCGCCGAGACCGAGCGCGGCGTCTTCCCCCGCGTGTGGCTGCGTGATGGCCGCGGGATCGTCTTTCACGTCGGCCTGCCGTCGTCGGCCAACATCGGCCTTCTGCGAACGACCTCGGGAGAGGAGGAACTGCTGCTGGCGAGCCCGTTCGACGAGCTCGAGCCCAGTCTCTCGCCGGACGAGCGGTTCATGGCCTACGTGTCGGACGAGTCCGGGCGGCGCGAGGTGTACATCCGCGACATGAGCGGCTCCGGGCGCCGGGTTCCGGTGTCGAGCGAGGGTGGCGATGAACCGGTTTGGTCGCCGAGGGGCGACGAGCTGTTCTATCGACGCGGATCGCAGATGCTCTCCGTTCCGGTCTCCGCAAAAGAAACGCTGACGGCGGGCGCCCCAAGGGTCCTCTTCGATGTCCCCTACGACGTCGATCCGTTCAACAACGACTCCGCCAACTACGACGTCACGAAGGACGGGCAGCGCTTCATCATGGTCAGGCGCACGATCGAACCCGGACGTGCCCGCCAGCAGCTCAACCTCGTGGTGAACTGGACCGAGCAGTTGAGACGCCTCGCCCGCGCGAAGTAGCGCGCGAGGCGCCCGGGCACCGGGCATCTCGGGTGACGCCTGCGAACCGCGCGCTCAGTGCACCGTGCGCGTTTTCTTTTCCATGTAGTCCGTCAGCACGTACTCGCCGAGCGTGTAGGGCGTCGTGAAGTACGCCTTGCCCCGGCACATGGCGGTGACGCGGCGCACGAACGCCACCAGGTCGTAGTCGCGCGCCAGCATGAACGTGTTGATGAGGATGCCGGCTCTCGCGCAGGTCGAGACCTCGGCCAGCGTCTCGCGGATCACGAACGGATCGAGGCCGGCCGGGTTCTTGTAGATGCGCCCGTCCGGCTGCGTGAGGGCGGACGGCTTGCCGTCGGTAATCATGACGATCTGCCGCATGTCCTTCCGCTGGCGCTCGAGAATGCGCCGCGCGAGGCGCAGGCCTTCCCGGGTGTTCGTGTAGTAGGGGCCGACGCGCACGCGGCCGAGCTCGCCGAGCGGCACCTCTTCGGCGCTGTCGTGGAAGAGCACGGCGTGCAGCGTGTCGCCCGGGAACTGCGTGCGGATGAGGTGGGAGAGCGCCATCGCGACGCGCTTGGCCGGCGTGAACCGGTCCTCGCCGTAGAGGATCATGCTGTGGCTGCAGTCGAGCATCAGCACCGTGGCGCACGAGCTCTGGTACTCGCCCTGCGCCACCATCAGGTCCTCGTAGTCCACGTCGCCGGCGCCCCCGGTGCGCCGCACGGTGTTGAGGATCGTCGCCGTGGCGTCCAGGTTCAGCGTGTCGCCGAACTCGTACGCCTTCGGCGCGCCGCTGGCCTCGATGCCGGTCGCGAGATCGCGCGTGTCGTGCCGGCCGGCGCTGCTGTGCCCCAGGGATCCGAGCAGGTCGCGCAGGGCCCGGTACCCGAGGAAGTCGAGGGCCTTGTCGGTCACGTCGAACGTGACGTGGCCGGGCTCCCCCTCTCCGGGGCCGCCACCACGCGCGCGCTCGGCCCGCGCCTGGTCCAGGTCGGGCGCCGTCGTGATGTAGCCCGACTCTTTCATGCGGTCGATGATCTGCTGGACCAGCTCCTCCAGTTGCTCGATCTGTTCCTGCGCGGTCTGGTCCCGGCCGTCGGACCTCTTGCCGAACAGCTGCTCGAAGAGGTCCGGCGGCAGCATCCCGCCGTTGAACAGCGCCTCGAGGATGGCGTCGTGGAGGGCCTGCATCGTGCGATCGGCGCCGTCGAACGGGCCGCCCATGCCGTCGCCGAACCCGCTGGCGAGCAGCAGATCGGACAGCTTCGCCGTGAGCTCGTCGATGTCGAGATCGTCGAGCAGGTTCGGCGCGTACTTGGTGTAGCGATAGCGCATCACGCCCTCGCCGCCGCCGGCGGCCGCCGTCAGTTGTACTGCTTCCGCTTCTTGCGCCCGCCGCCGCGGTCCTCGTGCTCGTCCGGTTCGTCGGGCGCGAGGAACTGGGCCGCGCGGGCCAGGTCGGGCTGCGGCCGGCGGGCCGGCTCCGCGCCGTGGTAGCCGCGCTCGTCGGTCCGGCTGATGCGCTTCTGCGCGTACAGGCCCTCGAGGACGAAATCGACACCCGCGGCCACCAGCGGCGCCGGCGCGCCCGGCGCGATGCCCGCCCGGTCGACGACGTCCAGCAGGTCCGGGACCTGCCCCGCCTGCGCGATCATCACGTCGGAGGACGTCGCGTCGGACAGGCTGAGCGCGCCGCCCTGGTCGAACCAGCGCGACACCGCCTTGAGGTCGCCGTTCGGGAAGTAGCCCTCGAACACGGTGGCGACGGCCGCCCGGATGATCTCGCGGGCGATGTGGTCCGCGCCTTTGATCTCGCCTTCGTACTCCAGCTCGAACTTCCCGGTCATCGACGGCAGCGCCGCGTAGACGTCGGTGACGCGCGCGACCACCGGCGACTCGCCCTCGGCGAGGGACCGGCGCTCGGCGTTGGACACCACCGTTTCGAGCACGCTGATGGGCAGGCGCTGGCTCACACCCGAACGCTTGTCGATCCGGCGCTCGGTGCGGGCCTGGAACGCGACTTCTTCGACCACCTCGCGTACGAACCGCGGCACTTCGATGGCGCCGCCGCGATCGGTCCAGGCTTCCTGCGCGGTGATCGCCATGGCGTCGGCCCGGCTGGTCATGTAGTGCGTGCGGATCTCGGCGCCGATCCGGTCCTTGAGCGGCGTGATGATCTTGCCGCGCGCCGTGTAGTCCTCCGGGTTCGCGGTGAAGACCATCATCACGTCGAGCGGCAGGCGGACCGGGTAGCCTTTGATCTGGACGTCGCCTTCCTGGAGGATGTTGAACAAGCCGACCTGGATCTTCCCGGCGAGGTCCGGCAGCTCGTTGATCGCGAAGATGCCGCGGTTCGCGCGCGGCACGAGGCCGAAGTGCATCGCGGCCGCGCTGCCCAGTTGCAGCCCGCTGCGCGCGGCCCTGATCGGGTCGATGTCGCCGATCATGTCGGCGATCGTCACATCGGGCGTCGCGAGCTTCTCCACGTACCGGTCCTCGCGATGCCGCCAGGCGATTGGCGTGCCGTCGCCGTCGGCCGCCACCCGCGCCTGCGCGGCGGCCGAAAGCGGCGCGAAGGGGTCGTCGTGGATCTCCGACTCGGCGACGATCGGCAGCCACTCGTCGAGCAGCGCCGTCAGCGCCCTGAGGATCCGCGTCTTCGCCTGGCCGCGCAGGCCCAGCAGGATGAAGTGGTGGCGCGCGAGGATGGCATTCACCAACTGGGGGACCACGGTCTCGTCGTAGCCGATGATGCCGGGAAAGAGCGGTTCCCGGCGCCGGAGCCGCTGCGACAGGTTCTCGCGGACCTCTTCCTTGACGGGGCGCCGGCGAACCTCGCCGCGCGCCACGGCCGCCTTCAACTGGCCAAGGGTGGAGAGAGGAGGATGTGGGGGCATACGGACAGTATGACGCCAGATGCGTCCGCGCGGACCCCGGCTGGCACCCGGAGATCCGCGCGAACCTCCCCTGATGCCCCGACCGCCGGGGTCATCATCGGCCCTGTGTTGGGGCGATCGTCTGTCCGGGCGGCGTCCGTTAACGCGGGTTCAGCCAACCTACCGATGCCCATCGGCAGGTGAGCAGAGAACCCCGCTCACGCTCCCTATCGTCGCCTCTTCCAGGCCTTCAGCGCCGCGAGTCCCATGCCCAACAGGAGCAGCGACGCGCCGGGGTCGGGGACCACCGTGTGACCGTCCGAGAAGTCGGCACTGCCGTCAGGCTGGAACCACCAGGTTGCGTCGAGAGTGGCGACCCAAGCACCGCCAGCCGAGATGTCGTCGACCCGAATCACGCCATAGTGGCCCGTCACGATGTTTCGCAGCACCAGGAAGTCCCCGATACCGCCTCTCGCGTCCGCGTCATAGATTGGACCGAGCCACGAGCTTGTGAATGAGAAGGCCGATCCGTCCGTGATCTGGCTGATATCCGTTACGCCTGTTGCATAGGCCACGTCGGTGTCCGCGACCTGACCATAGTCGGAACCGTAGAACCAGCCGACGTCGGTGTGGGAGATTGACCACCAGAGAGTTACGTGGTTGATGGCGTCCCCGAACGGGACGCTGGGGCCTGATTCGACAAAGCCGGTAATGGTACCCGAAATGATCGGCCCCGCCTGCGCCGGCGGTGCGCCCCACACCGAAACGAGGAGAATGAGGACAGTCAGAGAGAGGCGACGCATTCAGCAACCCTCCTGTAGACCCCAGGTCTGCGCGAAGCGGCAGCAAGAATCATACCGGGCGCTGTCCTTCCGGACGTCGATGAAAGCGTAAGCCGCATTGTCAAAAGCACTTCGCCTGCCGAGAGGCGCCGTTCGCCGCACTCCTCCGGAGAGAGCGAAGCCACCGATCTTGTAAACACTCCCGACGGTTGCCCATTCCACGAGAGTGATCAGCCCGTCCACACCATCATCATCGCCTGTTCCACGGCATCATGATCGGAGCGCAGCGACGCGGGCTGTCTGTCGGTGGTGGATTCAAGCCGTCGTTGCAGCGCCTCGACAGCGCTAGATAGCGGGTTGGATGGTCCCCACCACCGCGGCTGCCCTGGCGGCGCGGCGCTCTGCACCGCGACGACACCGTACCGGTTGCGGGTCAGACCCGGAGATCACTTCTGTTGGGTCAGGAGCACGTCGCGCTGGCTTCAGCCAGCGCCGGAGTTGGTCCGGCTGAAGCCGGGCCACGTGTGAGATGCAGCGCACGTGAGGTAGGGCTTAGAAAGGGCTCGGGACCGACGCGGCGTCTCCAATCACCCGGACGTGAGGCCATTCCGGGGCGTGGTCGCGCGAGCTGGCGGCCTCGACCGCGGCTCGGAGGTTCGCGGCCGCGCCTTCCGGCAGCAGGTGTCCCGTGGCGGGATCGCGGCCGAGGAGGGCGCCGGCCAGGTGGTACGGAAAGACGCCGTAGTCCTGCGTCGACCAGATCCAGAGCGGCCACCCGGACGCGACCAGGAGCGTGCGCGGCCGCGTCACTTCATCCAGGAACGGCTTCGAATGGCATTGCGTGGCGACAATCGCCACCCAGCAGTCATCGGGCAGGGCCGCGCGCAGCATGCGATCGAGATCCGAGCCCCGCATCTCGCCGCCGTCCCACATCATCGCCACGCTGTGGAAGCCGCCGCCGAGGCGGAGCTGGCCGTGGCCGGTGAAAAAGAGCAGAAGCCGGCCGCCTCGCGGCAGTGAGCGGCCGACGTCACGCAGCGCGCTTCCCAGGGCCGCGATCGTCCCCGGCCCCGAAACCTCGTCGCCCCCGTCGGCATCGATGTCGATCGGGCTGTCGACGAGCGTCCCGGTGCCGAACATCCCGAGGAAAGACCGTGCCTGCCGATCGGGTTCCGGCGAGAGCCCGTCGCTTTGCAGCACGATCAGGCGTTCGAAGCCGCGGGCCTCGAGAGCACGGAACACGAGCGACGTGTTGTTCCAGTAGCGCGGGTGGTTCTTGGCGGGACCGAGCCCCGGGTTCACGAGAACCGCCGTGGTCCCGCGCATCACCGGACGCGCGGGCGCGAACAGGCCTGGCACGCGCTGGTGCGGAGGCGGGAATCCCGAGCCCTGGAAGCACACGCGGTCGATGAGCAGCACGCTGAAGGGTGTCGACGCCGCGAGCCCGATCGTCCACATCCACCGTCGCCGCATCAACTCACCTCACGGGTGCGCGAACCCGGCGTACCGCACGACGGCGTCGCGTCCGACGTCGACGCGCACACCGTACCAGCGATTGGACTGCTCCCATCCCGAGATGGAGAAGCGCAGGTCCTGGAAGTCGAATGACGCGCCCTCAGGCGACGCAACCCGAGTCACGTGCGGGAAGCGCGCGAAACTCATGAAACGTCTGGCAGCCGGCGTGGCCAGCGCCACCGCGAGCAGTTCATCCCGCACGGGCTGTCGATGCTCGACGAGCGAGGACCGGCCTGCCCCTCCGAGCGTGACGGGGCCTGCCCACACCGCGTCGTTGGTGCCGACGAAGACGGCCCACGAGCCGGCCCAGGGCGGCTGGGGCAGCACAGAGACTGTGCCGGTGGGCAGACGGCCCGCCGCCTGATCGGCGCGTATGGTCGTGCCGATCGCGTGGCGCGCCCACGCGGCAACGCCCACGTAGGCGGTCAGCGCCACGATCCCGGCGCATGCCCAGACCCGGCTTCGAGCGCCTGCCGTCCACGAGAGGCCGACAAACGTGATGAGCAGCGCCGACACGACCGCGTCGACGGTGAAGAGCAGGTCCCAGTGGACCTCGGCGCTGGTGAACGGAAACCACAACGCGGATCCGAACGAGGTCAAGGCATCCAGCAGCAGGTGCGACGCAATGGCCGTCCCGGCCATGGTCGTGCCCCTGATCCACGAGCATACGCCGAGGCGCCGCATGAGGGCGCCGGAGGCCGCCGCGAGGATGGCGGCGCCAGCCACGCTGTGGAAGGCTGTCCGATGGAATTCGTAGTACGCGGTCCGGCCTGCAAGGCCCGCGACGGCGTCGAGGTCCGGGGCCAGGGCTGTCAGCGCCCACCACGCGCGCCGGCTGTTGGCGGCCTCGCCCGCCGCGTGAGCCATCAGGACGCCGGTGACTGCGTGCGTGACAGGGTCCATGTGAGGTGGTGCGCCTTCACGTCCCGCTCGTCGCTGTCAGCAGGCGCGGCCACTCGCCTTGTGCCTGGCGTACATCGGGCGTAGCATAACCCGCAACTGTGCGATCCGGACGGAGTTCCTCACCCACCCTGGCTCGCGACGCGGGAGACGACTGAATGGCCTCGGCGCACAGGCTGTCAGGCAACCCGGCACCAATCGCGATCGTGGGCATGGGTTGCCGGCTTCCGGGCGGGGCCGGCAACCCTGCCGCCCTCTGGGCGCTGCTCTGCGAGGGCGTCGACGCCATTTCGGAGATCCCCACGGACCGCTGGGACGCCAGCCGGTTCTTCGATCCCGATCCCGCCAGGGTCGGGAAGTGTCCCACACGGAGCGGCGGGTTCATCAACGGCATCGATCTGTTCGACGCCGCGTTCTTCGGCATCTCGCCGCGCGAGGCCGCGCGCATGGACCCCCAGCAGCGTCTGCTCCTGGAGGTCGCCTGGGAGGCGCTGGAGGACGGCGCCCAGCCAGTCGATCGGCGCACGCCGGTGAACACGGGCGTGTTCGTGGGCATCTCGGGCGTGGACTACAGCCCCGTCCAGGAGATGCTCGACGATCTGGCAGGCATCGATGCGCACACCGCGACCGGCACGGCCTACAGCATCGCGGCCAACCGCATCTCGCACGCGCTGAATTTCACGGGGCCCAGCATCAGTGTGGACACGGCATGCTCGTCGTCTCTGGTGGCCCTGCACCTCGCCTGCACGAGCCTGCAGAACGGGGAGTGCGACCGCGCACTGGCGTGCGGCGTCAACATCATCCTGAACCCCAGGGTCTACGTGGCGTTCTCACGCCTGTCGATGCTGTCTCCCGACGGCAGGTGCCGGGCGTTCGATGCCAAGGGCGCGGGCTTCGTGCGGGCGGAAGGCGTCGGCGTGGTCGTGCTGAAGGCGCTGGACCGCGCGCTCGAGGACGGCGATCCGATCTACGCGGTCGTGCGGGGGACGGGCATCAACCAGGACGGGCGCACGCCCGGGATCACGATGCCCGGCGGCGACGCCCAGGCGGCCCTGGTGCGGGACGTGTGCGCGAGGGCCGGCGTGGACCCGCGGGACGTGTCGTACGTCGAGTCCCATGGGCCCGGCACTCCGGTGGGCGACCCGATCGAGGCCGAGTCGCTGAGCGAGGTCCTCTGCGAAGGGCGGTCTCCGGACGATGCTCTCTTCCTGGGATCGATCAAGACCAACATCGGGCATCTCGAGCCGGTGGCGGGCATCGCGGGCCTCATGAAAACGGCCCTGATGGTCGCGCACCGGATGATCCCGGCCAACCTGCACTTCGACGAGCCGAACCCCGCCATCGACTTCGAGAGGCTGCGTCTCCGCATTCCGCGGGCGCTTCAGCCCTGGCCGGCCCACCGCCCGGTGGTGGCAGGCGTGGATGCCTTCGGCTTCGGCGGAACCAACGCGCACGCGCTGCTGACCGCGCCGCCGGCGCGCGAGCCGGCGGCTGAGGAGCCAGGCTCGGGACGGCCCGAACTGGTCTGCCTCTCGGCGCACTCCGCGCGGGCGCTCGCGTCGTACGCGGGCGCCTGCCGCGACTTCGCCCGGGCCGGCCGATGGGCCGGGCACTCCCTCCGGGACGTGGCCTGGACCGCTGCCACCCGGCGCACGCACCACGCCCACCGGATCGGCGTCGTCGCGACGACGGTTGACGAACTCGCCGAGCGCCTGGGCGCGTTCCACGCCGGCGCGACCGCCGGTGGAATCGCTGCCGGCAGGGTCTGGACGGACGATCGGCGCCGGATCGCATTCGTCTACCCGGGCCAGGGGCCCCAGTGGTGGGCGATGGGGCGCGAGCTGCTCGACCAGGAGCCCGTGTTCGTCCGCGAAGTCGCCCGCTGCGACCGGCTGCTCGAGGCTCATGCCGGCTGGTCGCTCCTCCAGGAGTTGACGGCGAACGAGACCGAGTCGCGCATGGGCATGCCCGCGATTGCGCAGCCCGCGATTTTCTGCCTGCAGGTCGCGCTCACGGCGCTCTGGGCCTCGTGGGGATCCGCCCGGATGCGACCGTCGGCCACAGCGTCGGCGAAGCCGCGGCGGCTTACGCGGGCGGCGTCCTGTCGCTCGACGAGGCGCTGCGCGTCATCTACCACCGCGGGCGCTGCATGCAGCTGGTTCCGGCGACGGGGCGCATGCTCGCCGTCGGCCTCGGGCTCTCCGACGCGGAGGAGCTCGTGGCGCCGCACGCGGGACGGGTCTCGGTCGGTGCGATCAACAGCCCCGATTCCGTGACGCTGTCAGGCGATGCAGATGCGCTCGTCGCCATCGAGCGCGTACTGCACGCCCGCGAGATCTACTGCCGTCCGCTCAAGGTGAGCTACGCGTTCCATAGCCATCACATGGACGGCATCCGCGACGAGTTGCTCGCATCGTTGCGAGACGTCCGTACGCAGGGGCCGGCCATCCGTGTGTACGCGGCCGTGAGCGGCCGGCCCGCGGTCGAGGGCGACTTCGGGCCCGACTACTGGTGGGGCAACGTCCGCCAGGTGGTGCGCTTCAGCGACGCGATCGCGGGCCTCGTGGACGACGGGTTCGATGTGTTCCTCGAGGTCGGCCCGCACCCGGTGCTCTCGGGGCCCGTCGGCGAGTGCGCGCAGCGTGCCGGACGCCCCGTGACGGTCGTGCACTCGCTCAGGCGAGGCGAGCCCGAGCGGGCGGAGATGCTCGCGGGCCTTGGTGCCCTGCATCGGATCGGCGCGAACGTGGAATGGGAGGGCCTCTTCCCCGCCGCGGGACGCGTGGCGCCGTTCCCGACCTACTCGTGGGATCACGAGCGCTACTGGCACCAGAGCGACGACTGCCGCGAGTTCCTTCGGGGCGCACCCGGCGGGGCCCTGCTCGGCCGGCGCCTGCAGGCGCCATCGCCTGCGTGGGAGGCCGCGGTCAACGGGCAGGTCATCCCCTTCCTGAGCGACCATGCCGTGCACGGCAACACGATTCTGCCGGGCACGGCGTACGTGGAGCTCGCGCTGGCGGCCTCCGCGGCCTGCGGGATCGACGCGCCGATCGTCGAGGGACTCCACCTGCACAGGCCCGCGTTCCTGTCGCCGGAGAACGATCTGACGCTGCAGACCCGCTACGATCCCGACGACTGCTCGTTCACGGTGCACAGCCGCGCCACCGGTACGGCCGCCTGGCAGTTGCACGCTTCAGGAACGGTGCTGCCGAATCAGGGGGCCGCACCGGAAGCCGTCGACGTGAACGGCGTGACGGCGCGATTCCCGGGCGACGGGTCCATCGACGGCTACTATGCCGGGTTGCGGAGCTACGGCTTCGAGTACGGGCCCGCCTTCAAGGGCGTGGCCCGGCTGTTCCGAGGCGAGAGCGAGCACCTCGGCGAGGTGGTACTGCCGCGGGAGGTCCTTCAGGATCTCGACCGATATCGTTTCCATCCCGCCGCGCTCGATGCCTGCCTGCAGACCATGGGGCGCGCGGCGCCGCTCACGCCGGGCTGCACGTACCTGCCGGTGGCCTTCGGGCGGGTGCGGGTCTTCGGCCGGCCGGCGCCGAGGATGTGGAGCCACGTCCACCGCGTGCGAACCGCCGGCTCGTCGACCTTCGGATCGCTGCGCGTCTTCTCCGACGACGGAACGGTCATCGCCGAGGTCGACGACTTCGAGGCCAGGACGGTCCGGGAAGACCGCGACGAGGGCCTCCAGGACGTAGCGCGGCTGTTCCACGCCTGCCGGTGGGTGGCGGCGCCGCCCAGGGCGCCTGAGGATGGGGCCCGATCCGACGCGCGGGCGGCCGGCCGATGGCTCGTGTTCAGCGACGGCGGCGGGCTCGGCGTACGGCTGGCGAGCGCGCTGGAACGATGCGGCGGCCGGCCTGTGCTCGTGACGCGCGGCGCGGCGTTCTCGGTGCGGGGGCAGGCGCACTACCTCGTCAGGCCGGGCTCGGCCGAGGACATGAGCCGGCTGCTCGACGCCGAGTTCCCCGGCGGCGACGTCTCGGCCTGCCGGGGCATCGTCCACCTGTGGAGCCTCGATCTTCCATCCGCCGGCCTGCCCACCGAGGCGGACCTGTGCAGCCACGTTCCCGCCACGTGCATGAGCGTGGTCACGCTGCTGCAGGCGTTGATGGCCCGCGAAGGGGACGCGGCGCCACGGCTGTGGCTCGTGACGCGAGGCGCCGCGGCAGGCCTCGAGGCCGACGGCGGCGGCGTGTCCGTGGCTCAGGCGCCGCTCTGGGGCCTTGGGCGCGTCGTGAAGAACGAGTACCCGCTGGTACGCTGCGTTCTCGTCGACCTCGCCGCCGACACTGCCGCCCCCGGGGAAGCCGAGGACAACGCACTGCTCGACGAAGTGCTAACCGGCGATGACGAAGACGAGGTGGCGTTCTGCGCCGGCGTCCGTCACCTGCATCGGTTCGAGCCGGCGTCGCTCGACGCGCCGTGGTCCGACGTGCAGGCCGTCCCGGTCAACGGCGAGCGGGGATTCACGCTGGAGTGCTTCCCGCGCGGGGTGCTCGACAACCTGCGCCTGCGCGAGTCGCATCGGCGGGCGCCCGCGGATCGGGAGATCGAGATCGCGGTCAGCGCCGCTGGGCTCAATTTCCGGGACATCATGCAGGCCCTGAGCCTGCTGCCCGGCCCCACGGACGAATCACCGCCCCTCGGCATCGAATGCGCCGGCGTCGTCACGCGCGTCGGGCGCGGCGTGACGGCCTTCCGCACCGGCGACCGGGTCGTTGCCTTCGCGGCCCGCTGCATGGCGTCGCACGTCACCGTGAGCGACCATGCGGCCGTGCGCATGCCGGAGGGACTGTCGTTCGAGGCCGGGGCGACGATGCCCGCGGCGTTCGTGACGGCGCACTTCGGGCTCTTGAGCGAGGCGCGTCTGCAGGCCGGCGAGCGCGTGCTCATTCACTCCGCGAGCGGCGGCGTCGGCCTGGCCGCCATCCAGGTGGCGCGAAGCGTGGGGGCGTCGGTCATCGCCACGGCCGGAACGCCGGAGAAACGGCGGTACCTCGAGGACATGGGCATCGAACACGTCCTGGACTCGCGGTCGCTGGCGTTCGCGGACCGGATCCTGGCCGTGACCGGCGGCGAGGGCGTCGATGTGGTCCTGAACTCCCTGGCTGGCGAGGCGATCCCCAAAGGCCTGTCGATCCTCCGGAACAAGGGACGCTTCGTGGAGCTCGGCGTGCGCGACATGCTCCAGAACAGGCGCCTGGCGATGTCGCTGTTCCGGAACAACCTCTCGTTCTACTTCGTGGACTTCGGCCGCGTGAACGCCGAGCAGCCCGAACGGGTCACCGGGGTGCTGAACGAGGTCATGGCCGGCCTCTCGCGTGGCGTCTATGCGCCGCTCCCCTCCCGCGTCTTCCCGATAGCCGAGGCGCAGGACGCTTTCCGGCTCATGGCGCAGGCGAAGCACATCGGCAAGATCGTGCTGTCCCTCGACGGCACAGACCCGCCGGTCGCGCCGCGCGCCGGCGCTGGAGGGCGTCTGCGGCCGGACGCGTCCTACCTGATCACCGGGGGGTTGGGAGGCTTCGGGCTGGCCGTGGCTCGATGGATGGTCGCCCAGGGTGCTCGCCACCTCGTGCTGATGGGGCGATCCGGCGCGGCGACCGACACCGCCCGCGACGCGGTGCGGGCAATGCAGGATGCCGGCGCCACCGTGGGTGTTGCGGCCGCCGACGTCACCAGCGAGCGGGACGTCTCCGACGTCATCGCGGAGATCCACCGGCGCCTGCCCCCGCTGCGAGGTGTCGTGCATGCCGCGATGGTGATCGACGACTGCCTCCTGCCGAACCTGAGCGTTGGCCGCCTGGACGCGGTGCTGGGCCCCAAGATGCTGGGGGCCTGGCACCTGGACCGGTTGACCAGGGACATGCCCCTCGACTTCTTCGTCCTGTTCTCGTCGTGCTCCTCGATCCTGGGACTGCCCGGCCAGGCGAACTACAACGCGGGCAACGCGTTCCTCGACGCGCTGGCCTGGCAGCGGCGCCGGCGGGGCGCGCCGGCCACCAGCGTGAACTGGGGGTTCCTCGGCTCGGTGGGCTACGCGGCCGGGCACGCGCACGTCGTTGCCCGGTTCGACGCCATCGGCGTCCTGAGCATCCCGCCGGAGTCGGCGCTCGAAGCGCTCGGCGAGATCATCGACCGCAAGCCGACCCAACTGAGCGTGCTCAACATCGATTGGGGCACGTTCCTCGACAAGACCCCGACGTGCGCCCGCTCGCCGCGATTCTCGCACTTCGCGGCGCAGGCCCGGGCCGGACGCGGATCCGGCGGTGCGACGGCGGAGATCGCGAGTCTCCGCCGGACGATCAGTCTGCTGGACTGCGCGGCGGCGCTCGAGGCGGTCGAGGCGGCTTTGCGCGAACAGGTCGCGCGGGTCGTGTGCACATCGGCCGAGAGCATCGATGCCGGGACCACGCTGAGCGACCTGGGCTTCGATTCCCTGATGGCCGTCGAGCTCAGGAACTGGGCAGAGCGCACGATGGGTGTGCGTGTGCGCACGATGGAGATCATGCGCGGACCGACGATCCGCCAATTGGCCCAGAGCCTGCTCGCATCCTGCAAGACCGCCACGGCGGCCGGGCCGCCTGGGCCGGGCTGATGGGAGGGAGGCTCAGCCGTCGCCTGCGGCGTGAGCCCCGCGCTCCAAGAAGCGGACGATGCGGCCGACAGGGCCCTCCACCGCCAGCGCCGCCACGAATCCCGGATCGATGTCGATCGACGACACGGACCACGCGCCGAGTTCCTCACGCGGCGCCGGGAGGCCGGGTTCCGCTCCGAGGCCGACGCCGGCCGCCTTGACAACGGCTTCGGTGCGACACCAGCAGTTGAAGAACGTCTCGATCCGCGCCGCCGGTTCCAGGGACCGGAGGAGATGCGCGTCGGCCGGCATGAAGAACTGCCGGGCAATGCCCTCCATGTCGACGTCTGGGCGCACCTTCTCGATGTCGACGCCGACCTCCCGGGAGCGGGTCACGGCGACCATCGCCAGGCGATCCGAGCCGCTCGCATTGAAGCGGATGTCGGACGCCGCCGCAGGGCCGGCGAGTGCGGGTTTGCCGGACACGCCGGTGGCGAACCGCAGATCCGCCGGCGCCATGGCGAGGTAGCGGCCGAGGATGGTCCTCAACGCCGCGCGGCGGGCCTTGAAGCGGCGCCTGAGGAGACCGGTGGCGTAGCGAGCGGCGCGGGCCCCCTCCTCCGGCGAGCACAGCGCCTCCAGCACGGGGTCTGGCCTGGCGTCGGCGTCGAGATCCACGCGCCACACGTGGACCAGATCTGGCGCGGCGACGGGAACCTCAGGGGCCCTGTGCCACGACGCTGAACTGGTGTCGCTCACGCGCTGCCGTCCTCCGTGCCCGGCGGATAGTGGGCGCCGCGCGCGACGATCGTGCCCTTGGGAATCCGGGTGCCGGTGGCGACAACGGCGTGTTCACTGATGGTGACGCCCGGCCCGATGGCGACCTGGTGCCCAAGGACGGCGTTGGCGCCGATGCTGACGCCGGGGCTGATGTAACACGCCGCACCCAGGTAGGCGAACGGCCCGATGGTGTTGTCGGCGGGAAGCCGGCATTCGGGCCCGACGGTGGCGTGTTCGCCGACCGTCGTGCCCGGCCCGATAAGGACGTTGTTGCCGACCTGCGCGCCCCGGCCGAGACGGACGAGGCCGAGGACGAGGGTGCCCGCTTCGACCACGTGACCGCTGAGCGTGCAGCCGGCGCCGATCATGCTGCCAGCCCCGAGGTCCATCAGCGGCGGGTCGAGGATGAGGACGTCGGAGCTCGCATCCATGTCGAACGCCGCCCTGGCGCCGAGCGCGCGAAGCAGCGCCCACCGGAGCGTCGAGAACGCGAAGAAGAAGTGGCGCCACACCGGGAGATACATCATCCGCTGCAGCGAGAAGTGGAGCAGCCAGACGACGGCGTGCGGGTGCGCCGGAAACGGATAGCGCCCGGGCACCAGGCGCGGGAGCAGCAGGCGAATGGCCCACGCCGTGATCAGCAGGCCGAGGAGGAACACCAGGGCCAGCGGCGGGAGCATGGCCCAGCGCCACCACGCCAGCCCCGGCACCCAGCCGGTCTGTTCGACAAGCCAGCCGACTGCCGCTGCCGGCAGTCCGGCCAGCACGCAGAAGAGGACGGCGACAATCGCGTCGAGGATCAGTCGACCCATCGCCGCGGAGTCCAGCCGGGAGGTATGCGTCGCTCCAGTCATGGCTCGTTCGTGGCTCAACGCCCGGAAGGGATGTGGAGCGGTGCTTTGGCGCCGAGGCGGCCGAGCCGCTCCGGCGAGAACTCGACGGGCGAGATCATGACGTCGCGCTCGCTCCTGAGGAACTCGACGCGCGTTTGCGGCACGCGCGCGTCGCCCGTCACGACCATGGCCAGGCTGACACCGTCTTCGCGGCTCTTCCCGCGCCGCCGCTCGAAGACGATCCGCTTGAGCACCGCGCCGTTTGCACCGCGCTTCTCGACCCAGCGCGGGACGGCGCGCTTCGCATCGACGCAACTCCTTACCAGCGCGTACACCGAGGCGGCCTCGCGCGACGGCTGCGACTCCAGGAGCGTGCAGGGCTGATCGTCGGCCTTCGCCTCGCCCGCGACGCGTTGGGACGGCCAGCGCCAGAAGTCGTCGGCCAGATCCTCGAGCGTCAGGCCCGTTCCGGCGAAGGGCTCCGTCACCAGGGCAGGAGTCAGCGGCGTGACGTGGTCTGGCGAATCGAACAGGAACCCGGCGACGGGCGGCCGTTCGCGTCGTTCCAGGACCGCGGCATGGCCCTTCAGCGCGTTCGGCCAGAGCACCTGGAAGAGCATCCGCATGACGCCGGATTCACGGCGTCCGAGGAGCCGGATCTGCAGCACGACGGGCCGCGGTCCCTGGTCGGACTCGCGGCCGACGACCACGCGGGCTCTGGCCTGAAAGCCCGACGTGTCTTGTGCCTGGGCGACGCGACGTGCCAGGTCCCGGCCGAGGCGGGCGGCGTCTGTCGTCGGCTCCTGGACGGCAGGCACGGCCTCACACACCGCGGCACAGACGAGGACCACGGCGACGGCGGCGGACCGATGCGCAGTGGCTGGCCGGGCCCCGCCGCCGGGTCGGTCCTCATTCATGGTAGAGGCCTTCGACCACGGGCAATCGCGCACCGCGCCACGCGGGATACAGGCCGCACAAGGCGCCGAGGCACATCGAAAGCAGGAGCGCTGAGCCCATCAGCCATCCGCTGGCGTCGGTCTCGATCTTCCCCCGGAACCACGGCGCAGACTGAAGGGCCCGGAGGGTGAAGAACCCGGCGGCGGCGCCGGCCAGGCCCCCGACGGTGCTCAGGACGGTCGATTCCGCCACGATCATCCGCATGACCCTGGCGCGGCGCCACCCCAGCGCCAGCAGCACCGCGATCTCGTGGCGGCGTTCAAGGACGCTCATGAGAACCGTGTTGGTGATCCCGACGGCGCCGATGACCAGCGCCACGAGCGAGGTTGCGAGGCTCATGGCCTTCGCGGCCTGGATGGCGATGTTGCGGCGGGTCACCTCGCCGGAGGTTTCCGCGCTGAGGCCGGTGAAGCGGGAGCGGATCGTCGCACGCACCTCGTCCTGGTCCGCCGGGCCGGTACCAGGCTTCAGCCTGAGGGTCGCGAAGTTGACCTGGCCTTCGCGGGCGGTCACCACCTGCACCTGGCGGAGTGACATCAGCACGGCCCCGTTTTCCGCGAACGACGGGCTCGTGAATCGTCCGCACACCCGGTATCCCGCCCTTCGATCTCGACGGGATCGCCGACGGCCTTCTCGAGCACGTCTGCCGCCACCGTGCCGAGGGCGACGGTCCGTTCGTCGCTGTCGCGCGGCCAGCGGCCGTCGAGCAGCGTCAGGTGCTCCCACAGGAAGCTCGTCGGCTCCCAGCCGAAGACGAGGAGGGCGGGCGCGTCTTCGATGCTGAGCAGGTCCGAGACGACGCCGGCGGCTTCCGCGACATGCGGCAGCGCGCCGAGTTCGGCGACGACGGAGGCGGCGAACGGGGTCGGCAGCGGGCGGCGGGTGGTGTTCTTTCCCACCAGCAGGTCGGCCACGCCGGCGCTGTAGCCGGCGGCCCACGTGCGCTCGAACCCCGAGGAGAGACTGACGAGGACGACGACGGCGGCCATCCCGACGGCCACGCCGACAGCGGTCAGCAGGCTGCGCGCGGGCCGCCGCGACACGTTGTGGATGACGAGCGCGACAAACGACACGAGGCCTCCAGCCGCCGTCGCCGGCACACCCCAACGTCGACGACTTGTATCGCGCGGCCGGGGCAAAGGCAAGCGGATTCTCACCGCGCGGCCCGTAGTACACTGCGGCCGTACCGACTGGAGGTGAGACCCTGTTTCAGTTCGGTTCTGCGAAACGCCGGCTCACCTACCTGGCCACCTACCCCGCCTACCGCGCCTTCCTTGCCGCAACCAGACACCCCGAACGGGCCGCCCGGCGGCTCTGGCTCGAGATTGCACCCTTGCTCCGGCGGTCGGAGCTCTGGCGGGCCGCCTTCCGCCCGGACTTGCGCGACTACGACATCACGACGCTCGAGTTCTACCAGCCGGCGCTGGCGACGAGCCGGCGGACCGGTCGGTCGGCGCTCAACCAGGAGCCCGTGACGTTCTGGTCCCAGAGCGCCGGCACGACCGGCGGCCAGAAGCTCTTTCCCATGACCGCGTCGTTCCGGCGGCAGTTCCAGCGAACCGTTCAGCCCACGGTCCACGGGCTGCTGAGGCGCTACCCCCGGTTCGTCGAGCGGCCCGTTCTCTACTTCGCCGCGGCCGCCCCGCGGGACCGGAGTGAGACCGGTATCGAGATCGGGTTCATCAGCCACTACAACTACCGGACGATCCCGGCGATCCTGCGCGGGCAGTACGCGTTTCCGGCCGAGGTGTTCCGCGACGCCGCCACCTTCGACCGCTTTGCGCCGGTGTACGCGCTGCAAGGTGACCTGTCGTCGATGTTCGCCGTCACGCCTCTCAGTCTCAAGCGGCTGGTGGCCGGCATGCGCGCGCATCGCGAGTTCATCCTGGGTTCCCTGTCGGGCGACCTGCCGTGGGACCCGACGCTTCCGAGGCCCGTCATCTCACGCGACAGATTGAGGTCCGTCTCGCGGCTGCTCCGCGACGACCATCTCGCCTTCAGGGAACTGTGGCCGTCGCTGGAGTTCGTCTGCACCTGGAAGACCGCCATCTGCGCGGCGCACCTGCGCGAGATCGACGAGCACCTGGCGGGCGTCGACGTGGTGGATGCCGTGTACTCCGCCACGGAGGGCTGGATCACGGTGCCGGTGCCGGAGGTCGGCGGAAGCGTCGTGCATCCAGGCGCCCACATCTTCGAGTTCATCGCGGAGGGCCAGGAGATCGCGGCGCGCAACCTCGTCCCTCTCTGGGCACTCGAATCCGGCCGCCGCTACGAGGTGTTCCTGACGACGGCCATGGGCCTGGTGCGATACCGCCTGTTCGACGTGGTGGCGTGCACCGGGTTCTTCAACCGGGCGCCGGTCGTCGAGTTTTCGCACAAGTCGGGGGGCATCATCAGCCTGGGCCTGGTGTCGGTCAGCGAATCGGAGCTGGTGACGTCACTGCTCGCGGCCGGCGTGCGGCTGCGCGGCCATTGGCGTGTGGGGCCCAACACGGGCGGCAACGGCCTGGTGCTGTACGTCGACGCGGCGGAGCAGGACCTGCCCGCGCGGCTCGCGGCGGCCGATGCGCACCTGAGCACCATCAATCTCAACTACAGGATCTACACGGCCAGCGGCACGATGGCGCGCCTGACCTTCGCGGCGCTGCCGAGTGCACACCCGCTCTGGGACCAGGGCGTCCCGCACGCGCAGAGCAAGCCGGTGCTGCTGATTCAGGCGTGCCCGTTGTAGCGCCGGCCTACACGAAGCCCAGATCGTCGTACACGTTGCAGTTCGCGCAGGACGGCACGTCCTTCATCCGCCCCTGCAGGAACAGGTGCCGGATGTCGGTGAGGGTCTTCCCGTTCCACACGTCGCGGATCGACTGGGTGTTCAGGTCGCCGACAATCGTGCGGCGGCTCCAGTCGTGGGTGCAGACCAGCACCTTGCCGCTGGCCAGCACGCTGCACTGGTAGAACGGATACGGGCAGCAGGGCAGCAGGCGCTTCGCCAGCGGCTTCAGCAGCCGGGTCCTGAGCGGCTCCTTCGCCGCGGTGTTCCCGTATTCCTCCATCAGCCGCGCGTCCACCAGGCCGCCCCTGTTGCTGACCCCGTGGATGTGCACCTTCAGGCCCATGGCACGGTAGTGCTTCACGGCCGCGCGCAACTGGTCGGCGAACCTCGCGTTCATGATGAAGCTGAGATGGATCCCCAGCCTCGACAGATCCTGCTGGAGCAGGTAGTCCAGGTTGGCCGTGAAGACGTCGAAGTTCCTGCCGCGGTTGACGGTCTCGAAGTCCTCCCGCCGGTGCCCGTTGACGCTGATGTGCATCATGTCCAGCCCCGACTCGAGCAGTTCGTCGACGCGATCGCGCCCGAGCAGCGAGCCGTTGGTCACGATGAACACGATGGCGTCCGACTTGTTCAGCGCCTGAAAGTAGCGGATCTTGTCGGCGAGGTCGAGGTCCCGCAGAGGCTCGTTCTGCAGCACGAGCGCGAAGGCCTTCAGGCGCGAATCCGACACCGCCTCGCGGGCGATCCGGTTGAACAGGCGGCGGTCCATGGCCTCTTCGGGGAACATGGCCGAAATGGCGTCCTGCGGGCACAGCAGGCAGTGCGAGTTGCAGCCCGTGCGCGTCTGGACCTGCAGCGTGCCCGGGAACTGGTTCAGGGTGCGGCCGCCCTGGAAGCGGCACTCGGTCATGCGGGCCAGGACGGACCCCAGCAGGTACAGTTTCGTCAGCAGGCTGTAGGTGTCGACGACGCGCGGGTTCTGGTGGCCGGGATTCAACATGTCCATCCACCGCGGCACGACCGGGGCTCCCGTCGCCCCGCAGCGGTCGGGGCCGCGACGCGGCTGAGTATACGCCACCGGCGAGGCCTCCCGGGTGCGCCGGGCAAGGCCCGGTGGTAGACTGGCGCCGGCCCGGCCCCTGATGCGCGGGAGGCGCGGTCGCCAGTCCCCGTGGCGCGCACGAGCATGAACAAGAATGCGCGGATCAGGGAGTGCCTCCGGCGAGCCGGCCTGGTGCGGCTCCCGCGGGGCGACGCCGACGACCTGGTGGCCTGCGGGATGGACAGCCTGTTGTCGGTCCTGACCGTGATCGAACTTCAGAAGGAGTTCGCGACCCTGATTCCCCCGCACGCCGTGAAGGTCGCTTCGTTCGACAGCGTCGATCACCTGGCCGCGCTCGTCCCGGACTGACCGTGCATATCCTCATCACGGGCGGCAATTCGTGGATCGCGCAGGCGATTGCCGTCGACCGCCTCGCCCGGGGCGACGATGTGTGCCTGACCGCGTCCTCGCCGGCGTCGCTCGCGACCCTGCAGGCGGCGTGCCGGGAACGGCGCATCGCCGCGGCGTGCGGCGTCTTCGATCTCGCCCGTCCCCTTGCCCTGTCCGCCGAGGTTCGCGACGGCCTGGCCAGGGCCGACGGGCTCGTCCTCAACGCCGCCACGCCGGTGCCGGCGCTCGAACGCTTCCACGATCTGCCTGCGGACCAGGTGGACGCCGCGGTCGACGCTGACATCAAGGGCAACCTCTTTCTTCTGAGGGCGGTCCTGCCGCGAATGGCGGAACGCCGGTTCGGGCGCATCGTCTTCGTGTCGAGCGTGTCGGTGGCGATGGGCACGTCACGCTATGGCACGTACTGCCTGACCAAGTCCGCTCTCGAGGGTCTCATCCTGAACCTCGCCGTCGATTACGGCGACCGCAACGTGCTGTCGAACATCGTCAGGCTGGGGATGTTCAAGACCCGGCGCACGGAACGATTCTGGCGCAGCGGGGCGTACGTGGAACGCGCGGCGTCGATGGTCCCGCAAGGCACGCTCGGCGAGGTGGACGCCGTGCCCGAGGCCATCCATCCGCTCCTGTCGGCCAGGCAGTACATCAACGGCAGCGTCGTCACGATCGCTGGCGGCCTGCCCCTCCTGCCGGCGACGGCTCTGCGCACCCGGACGGACAGGTAGCCGTGGCGTTCTACCGGCCGCGCGCGGACGTCTTCGTCAGTGCTCCGGCGGCGTATCTGCCCGCGCGCGAGATGACCAACGAGCGCGTGATCGCGTGGATGGGCGCGTCAATCCGGCCCGAGTGGATCGCACGCCGGACCGGCATCCGGACGCGCTGGTGGGTCGACGACGATGAAGCCGTCAGCGACATCGCCGTGAGGGCCGCGGAGCGGCTGCTCGAGAGATGGCCGGAACGGCGGGACTCGATCCGGCAGGTCATCCTCGCGACGATCTCCGGCGACTACCCGACGCCGCCATCCTCCCCCCTGATTCAACGCCGGCTGGGCCTTCGGCATGCCGGCTGCTTTGACCTGGCCGCCGCATGCGCGGGATTCGTGACGGGCCTCTACACCGCGGCGTCGTTCTGCGAGACCACCGGCGAGACCCAGATGCTCGTAGCGGCCGACATCCGGTCGAAGTTCCTGGACAAAGGCGACCTGGCGACGGCCGTCTTGTTCGGCGACGGCGCCGCAGCCTGCTTCGTGGGCCGGGACGAGGAGACGGGCGGGTTCCGCTTCGTGGCAGGAGAGCTGCTGTCGGACGGCAGCGTGGCCGACATCGTCTGCCAGGCGGCAGGCGGATCGCGGCTGCCCAGTCACTGGCCGCGCGACGCCGCGCAGGCATTCGTGCGGATGAAGGACGGCCCGCAGTTGTTCGTCCTGGCGGCCGAGGGCATGCGTTTCGCGGCCCGGTCCCTCCTCGATCGGATCGGGATGACCATCGACGACGTGGACTGGGTCGTGCCGCACCAGGCCAACCTGCTCCTGGTGCGCGAGGTCGCCCGCCTGCTGGGATGCCCTGCGGCCAGACTGGTCGAGACCGTGCAGGAGTACGGCAACACATCCGGCTCGAGCGTGGGCCTGGCGCTGCACCGGCTCTGCCAGAACCCCGGGTTGCAGCCGGGGCACAACGTGCTCCTCGTGTCGGCCGGCGGCGGCGGCCTGGCCGCCACGGCCCTCGTGCGCCGAGTGTGAACGATGAGGATGGACGCCAGGGTCAACGTCCGGGTGCGAGGGGCCGGCCGCGCCGTGCCGGCCGGACCGGCCGTGAGCAACGTCGACCTGCTGTCGCTCGACCCCGAGATGAGAACCAGGGACGCGGCGTTCCTCCTGGAGCTGGGCTCGCGCATCGAGTCGAAGTTCGGCGTGTCGGAACGGTACCTGGCCCATCGGCCCTGGTTGCGCCAACCCGTCCGGGGTGAGTCGTCAGAGGATCTCGCGTTCGAAGCGCTGCGGATCGCAATCGGGGAGTGCCCGTCATCGTCGCCGAGCCTGCTCGTCCACGGCACGACGACCTCGAGCCGTTACACCGGGTCACAAGCGGCGGCGATACTCGGCCGGTTGGGCGTGGTGGCTCCCGCCTACGAGATCAAGGCCGGCTGCTCCACCTCCCTGGCGTCGCTGCACATGGCGGTCGCCTTCCTGCGTGCCGGCTGCCCGGACGTGGCCGTGGCGTGCGCGGAGACGCTGTCGAGGGTCATGCATCCCGACGTCCGGGAGACCTGGTTCGGGCTGGCCGACGGGGGCGCCGCCCTGTGGCTCGAGAGAAACGACGAGGCGCCGGACTTCGCGATCACGAGGTCGCTGTTCTCGACCGACGGCCGGCACGTCGACCTCTACACGACTCGCGGCCTCCTGCCGCCCACGCCGGACGAGGTCAGGGCCAACGGGTACTGCCTGCAAGGGGACGGGGATCAACTGGGCGCCCTGGCCCGGGCCCGCTACGCGGCCATGCTCGACGAGTTGTTCTCCGGCGACTTCCCGTTGTCCGCCATCGACTGGATCATCCCGCACCAGGTGAACCGGGCGATCGTCGACGACGTGCTGCGCCCGTACGCCGTTCGCGCGAAGGTCGTGTGGGACGCCCGCGAGTTCGGGAACCTGGGAGGCGCGTCGGTCCTGTTCTCGCTGGCCCGCTGCGTCGAGCAGGGCGTGTTCAGGTCGCACGATCGCATCCTGCTGATGAGCGTCGGAGGCGGCCTGAGTTCAGCGGCGCAGGTCTGGGAGACGCTCTGAGCCCGCCCGTTCCCGGTGGAGCGCGGCAAGCGCCGCCTTGTCCACTTTCCCGTTCTGGGTGAGGGGCAGCGCAGGAATCACGTGCAGCGCCCTGGGGATCTTGTGCGGCGAGACGAGGCGCCGCAATTGCGCGAGCACTCCGTCCTCAGTGACTTCCGCTGTGTCCGACTCGATGTAAGCGATACACGCGGCACCGTACAGGGCGTCCGGGACGACCAGCACGCCGGCGTTCAGCACGCCGGGCACGCGCCGCAGCGCCGATTCGATCTCGAGGGCGCTCGTCCGCTCGCCCCCCACGTTGATGAGCTCGTCGGTCCGGCCGGTGACGGTGACCAGTCCGTCGCCGTCGAGGCTGGCCAGATCGCCGGTCGCCAGCCAGCCGTCCCGCACCTTGTCCCTCGTGCCTCCGTCGTCTCCGAGATACCCGAGCATGATCTGGGAGCCGCTCACGAGCAGTTCGCCGAGTGGCGACAACTTCACCCGCAGGTCGCCTACGGGGAATCCCGTGGCTGGGGTGAAGAAACGCGGGTGGTCCGACGCGAAGCAGAGGATGCGGGGCGAGGCTTCGGTCTGGCCGTAGTTGTTGAAGATCGTCGCGCGGGGGAATGAACGGCGCAGGCGATGCCTGAGATCCGGCGGCGAGCAGGCGCCGGCCGTGACCACGTGTGTGACGCGATCGTTCGACTGGCCCGGCTGGAGCATGCGCAGGATCGCCTCGAAGTGAGAGGGCACGCCGCTGAGCATGCCCTGGAGGGAGGCTGGCGCGGCATCCTCCGACAGACCGACCAGGCCGTTGACGAGATCGGTCCTCATCCCGACCTCGAGCGCCGGGAGCAGCTGGCCCAGCAGCCCGTACGAGTAGGACAGCGGCAGGAACAGCGTCTGCCGCTCGGCCGTTCGGAACGAGACCGCCTCGATGACGGCGGCGGTGTTGCTCCGGATGTTGGCCTCCGACAACTGCACCGCCTTCGGTGTGCCGGTGCTCCCGGTCGTGAAGAGGATCAGGCGCGACAGCGGGTGGAGCGGCGCGGGCTCGCCCGGCCGCTCACGCACGGCCAGGCTGCTGGCGTCGAGTTCGACCGAGCGGCCGAGCAGCGCGAGCCGCGACGAACGCTCGTCTGGTGTCCAGGCCGAGGAGAAGACGGCCACCGGCCGGCGAAGGGTGAGGAGCGCCAGGAAGGTCGCCACGAACTCAATCGTCATCGAGGCGGTGAGGACCACGATACCGCCGCCGATCGCGCGCAGTTGATCAGCGCGGCGCGAGACGTCGGCCTCGAGCGCCCCGTACGAGCAGGCCGCGGAGGGCGTGGCCAGCGCGACGCCGGAATGGAGATCGCTCCGGACGCCACATCTGTCATCCCGCGGCCGTGGCGAGCAGGAACCGGTCCAGGGCCGCGGGAACCTCTCCCGGCGACAGCATTCCGTCGATGATGCCGGCGGCGACGAGGTCCGCGCAATCGGCCGTGTGCGCGGTCTTCGCGACGCTCCAATCGGCCGCCAGGGTCTTCGAGGACGACAGCAACGAGTCGATGAGGTGCGGATGCATCAAACCCAGCGCCGATCCCTCGAGGACGTAGGCGGCGCGGGACCCGAAGAACTTCGGGAAGCCGAGCGCGATGGCGCCGCCGTAGCCGCGCCCGATGCACACGCCCATCAGGCCGTGCGGGTAGCGGAGGATGCGCTCGCAGACCTGCCACAGCGTGAGAATCACGTCGGCGTTGTCACGCGGGTCACCGCCAGGCGTGTCGAGGAGCGACACGACCGGCAGCCCGAGCACCCGATAGAGATCGAGCGCAAGGACGTACTTGTCCAGCGCACGGGCGGTAATCAGGTTGTCGGGATTGCCGGGGGGGTTGACGAGCAGACCGAACCTCCGACCGTGCCGTGTCGCGACGTAGGCCCGGACCGCAGGCGCGAGTGAGCCGAAGACTTCCCTGGCGGTGTCTGAACAGGATGCCAGAATCGCCGCCAGCTTGAGCTCGGGCCTCTGGCTGAGGCTCATCTCGGGGAACGGGGGGCACTGGGCCGGCGGCCCTGTCGGCGCCGGAGGATGAGTGGCGAGATCGACCAGCGCCCGCGCCCGTGCGAGCATTTCGGCACGCGAGGCGGCCAGCTCGGTGACGATCGTGCTGCCGGGCAGCGTGCGCTCGGCCGCGGCGATGGCGCCGAAGTCCGTCCCCTCGCCGAAGAACATCCGCACGATCTCCGGTCCCGCCAGGTTGACCAGCGACTTGCCGGCGATGGCGAGGCGGCAGTGGCCGGCCGCGCAGAGCACGGCGCCCAGACCGAGCGCGCGGCCCGCGTTGCACGTGACGAGCAGGTGGCGCTCTCGAAAGCGCAGCAGGCTCGGAATGATGCCGAATGCCGGCTTGACCACGGCGCGGCCGTCCATCAGGCGGGCGCCCATCGAGTCGACGATCAGGACGAGAGGGCGGCCCTCGGAGGCCATCTCGTCGATGAACGCCGTGACGCGCTCGGAATTCTCCTGCCCGAAGCTGCCGCCCTTCAGCTTGAAGTCGTTGCAGACCACGCCGAACGTCCCGCGTGGATGGGTGATCCTGACCGTGATGAACCCGTCGGCCTCCCGCCGATCGTAGGGCCGGCCGTCGCTGCTGAAGTAGTCGACAGCCACGGCGGACTCGATGAGGGGCAACAGCATGGCGCCCAGCGCCCCATGCACCTCGAGATCCACCGGCGAGAACCGCGCGCCACCCTCAGCAGCGGATGACCTACGAGACATGGCGTCCGTCGAGCAGCCTCACCGTGCGCCCCGCCCGCGCGGCAATCTCGGGGCTGTGCGTCACGATCAGGAGGGTCATGTGCCGCTCCCGCTGGAGTTCTTCGAGCAGGTCCATGGTGGACGACGCACTGGCGCTGTCGAGATTGCCGGTCGGTTCGTCGGCCAGGAGCAGTCGCGGTTCGTTGGCCAGGCTCCTGGCGATGGCCACCCGTTGCCGCTCTCCGCCGGACAGCTGCGCCGGGAGCTGGTGCCGTCGGTCGGCCAGACCGACACGCGCGAGGAGCGCTTCCGCGCGCGCGAGCCGGCGTCCGGCCGAAGGGGTCGTTTCGAACATCGGGATCTGGACGTTCTCGAGCGCGGTGAGCGTGGGCAGCAGATTGAATGACTGGAAAATGAACCCCACCGTGCGGGATCGGAACGGCGCGAGGTCACCCACCGCCTCGAGCGGGCGGCCCTCGAAGCACACCTCGCCTGACGAGGGCCGATCGAGCGTGCCGATGATGTGCAGCAGCGTGCTCTTCCCGCTGCCGCTCGGGCCCGTGATGGCGACCGACTCGCCGGCGCTCACTGCCAGATCCACTCCGCGCAATGCATGAACGCGCCCGTTGTCGAACGAGCGGCAGACGCCGCGCGCCTCGACGAGCGGGTGCGGAGCAGGACCGGGGTGGGAGATCGTGGTCACGCGATTCCCAGGGACGTTGCAGGGGACACCGGCCGTCGCTGCCGGTCGGGTCGCATTCTAGCACCGTGACAGGCCGTTCGGCGGGGAGCGCGCCCTGCCGTGACGGGCTGAGCCGTGCGGCGCCGCCGGCGCAGAACGGCGCGGCGCCGGGCGGTGGCGCCACATGATTTGCCGCGACACCGGCTCCGTGTATCATGGCGCGCACACCGGCATCGTCGCCGGCGGCTGAACCCGCCCCCCCCCAAGTCCTCCGCTGACTGGAGCGTCATGAGTCGTCGCGCCATGTCTCCCGCCTGCGTCACCCTCCTGACCATCGGGCTGATTGCGTGCGCGTGGGTCCGGCCCGCGGCCGGCGGCCCGTTGCCGCGCCTGGCCGTGTCGGTCCCCTCCGGCGTCTCGGCGGCTGACGTCGTGCGGACGCTTGCCTCCGCGGGGATCGCAGATGGGCTGGTGGTCATGCCGCCGATGGTCGCCCGCGTGGGAGGCGGCGGGACTGCCAGCGAGGCTGACGCGGCGCCTGCGAGACTGGCGGAGGGCGCCACCGGCGCCGACCTGGTTCTCCACCTCGTCGTGCAGGTCGGCGAGGTGCCGGGCGCAGGCCGCGACCGCGAGGCGTTCGTGGACGCGCGCGTCTCGGAGATCCTGGAGGCGTCGTCGCTGGCGGCCGCGGCGTGGAAGGGCCTGATCGTCGAAGTCGCCGGCGGCGCGCCGTCGCTCGACATCCTGCAGTACGCCGTGGCGGCGCTCATCGTCAGGGCCCGCGGCACGAAACCGGGCCTGCAGGTGACGCTCATGCTGCCGGCCGACCTCGCCGACGCCAGCCCCGACACGGCCCGTCGGCTGGTGGCCTACGCCGACGGCCTTGCCGTTCGAGGCGACGCGGGCGCGGCCGTGCGCGGCCAGCGGCTGGCCGGCGGGCGCCCGGTGACGCTGAAAGTGCCGGGCCCCGCCAGCGACGCGCCCGCATCGGGCTCGTCCGCGTTCCTCGACGCGCTGGTCGCGGCAGGGCTGCCCGTGGCGGAGACCTTCTGGGTGGAGGCGGCATCGGCGGAGGACCTTCGGAGTCTCTGTGCGGCCTACCGGTTCCTCGCCCGGTCTCTGGGCAGCGGTTTCCAGGTCACCGCGGCGCAGCGCGCACCTGCGGCACTGCTCGTCGATGGCCAGCCGGCCGGGCCGAGCGTGGCGTTTGTCAGCAGCACGACGGCCGACGTCGCGTTCCTCCTGAAGGCCGGCGGCACGCGCGCCGCGCCGCGCGCGCTGTCGGTCGCTGCGGGCGGGGAGCCCCCGCAGGTGGCGTGTTACGACGCCGCGGACGGCCGCCGGCTCCCGGCCGGGCGCGACGCGGGGCCCGCGCAGGGATGCGCGGCCGACGCGACGTACGCGTTCGTCCTCGTCGGCCGCGGCGGCGGCCAGGAGCGCCTCTTCGAAGCGGTGGACGTGCTCGGGAGGGCCGAGCTGAGCGTGGAGGAGATTATCGCGCGCTGGCAGGCCAGGCGCGAGGCCGAGCGCCGCCTGCTGGGCAACTACGCCGCCTCCTGCCTGCTGAATCTCCACTTCCAGTCCGGCAGCTTCGGCATCGCGCTCGACGTGGCGCTCGAGTTGCGGCAGTTCGTGGATCGCACCGGGGTCAACGACTGGGTCCAGACGGCGCTCCTCGTCAACGGCGTCCGCCTCAAGGGCGTGCGCGAGTTCCCGCTGCCCCAGCTCGAACCCGGCCGCGTGGTGGCCAAGCCCCTCGAACTGGGCATCGACCAGAAGTACCGGTACGTGCTGGCGGGCACCGACACGGTGAACGATCGGCTCTCCTACGTCGTGGACCTCGAACCCGCCACTGCCGGCGAACGGCTGTACTCGGGCCGAGTCTGGATCGACGGCGAGACGTTCCGCCACGTCCGGATGCGCCTCGAGCAGCGCGCCGGGCTGAACAACGTGGCCTCGCACGTCGAGACCCAGGACTTCGCCTTGATGCGCGACGAGGCCGGGCGCGAGTTCACGCTGTTCACGAAGATCTTCACGTCAGAGACGCTCAACCTGGGCGGGCGCCCGGTGATGCTCGAGCGCACGTACCACTTCGACCAGTACGCCATCAACACGCCGGGGTTCGCGGCGGCGCTCGACGAGGCGCGCCGGGCCGATCGCCCGATGTTCCGGGACACGGGCGACGGCCTGCGCGCCCTGCGGAAAGAGGGCGACGCGCTGGTGGTCGACGACGCGCCCGGCAAGAAGGTCCGGGCGCTGGTCGGGGGTGTGGTCGTCGACGCCTCGCTCCCCTTCCCGATCCCCCTCGCCGGCATGAGCTGGGTGGATTTCGACTTCCGGGAGAGGGGCGACAACCTGAGCGTGGTGTTCGCCGGCCTGTTGCTCGCGGTCAACCAGTCGCGGCAGCGCGGGCCGAAGCTTCGGACGAGCGTCGAGTTCTCGCTCTCTGCGCTGCCGTCGCTGCTTCGCGTCTACGAGGGCGACGTGGAACTCGAGGGCCAGCAGGTCCGGATGTTCGAGCAGACGGCGGGCGCCATCGTCAACTACCAGGCCACCCCGGCGCTGACGCTGAGCGCGTCGACGCACCTGGCGCTGCATCCGTTCATGCGGACCGACGAGACCGATCCCGAGTACGTGACGCCGTCGTTTGGCGTCAACCTGCGCGCATGGGCCGAGGCCCGGTACGTGCGCCGCAGCCTGCAGGTCGAAGGCCTCGTCGAACCGGTGTGGAGGGTGGCGGGCTGGACGCCCTACGGCTACGAGGCCGACGGGCTCGAGACGCCGGCGCGCGGGTACATCAAGTACGACGTCGAGGTGAGCCAGCACCTCTACACGGGCAAGCTCGCCCGCGGCGGCGTGTCGGCCGCGTATTACGGCGGCGGGCCGCTCGATCGCTTCTCGCGCTATCAGTCGTCGTTCCTGGTCAAGCCCCGGATCGTGGGCATCCCCTCCGGCGTGGACTCGTTCGACGCCATCGGGCTGGCCGGGGTCTACTACGGCTTCAATATGATGGACTTGTTCAAACTCGAGGCGAGCTACAACCACGCGTGGGCCAGGAATGCCAGCGAGTCGTCGGCGTTCAGGCAGTTCGACGGCATGGACTTCGACATCGGGACGGCCGGGCCCTGGGGCACCTACCTTCAGGGCGCCGTCGCGTTCACGCTGCGGGGCAACCTCGATCGCTACGAGTCGCGCTGGGGCGCGCAGGTGCTCGTCTTCAAGCCGCTCAGCAAGTAGGCCGGCCCGCCCCCCGGCCGCCGCCGGCCGCCTACGAGGTGCTGCCCGACGAGGGTTCCTGATGGTCGAGCGGGCTGAGGAACTCCGGGCCAGGGGCGCAGGCAAGTAGCGACGCCGAGGAACCGCTACGGCTCGGCGTCCCAGAGCTTGCTGACGATCGACCAGCGCTCGCCGACCTTCAACAGGTGGAAGTGGTCGATCACCACGCCGTGATGGTCGCGTTCGCGCACCCTCGCCGTGGCGACGCGCCCGGTGATCTCCATGCCGAGGGTCTCGCACGAGAACGGGTCGCCCGTCGCGGCCGGGGCGGGATTTGCCGAGACCCAGTCATAGAGCACAGCGATCGGGCCGGCGATGAGGTCGTCGCCCAGATAGCCGCACAGGATGGCCTGCTCGTGGAACCCGCGCTTCAACGTTTCTACGTCGCCGGTGCGCATGCCCTCCGCGTAGCACGCGATGGCCTCCCGGATGCCCTGTTCATCGTGTGTCGTCGTCATCGCTCACCTCGTGTGCATCACGTCGTTCACGCCACGTTCGGCAGGCGCATGCCGTCGAGCAGCGCCTTCACTCTCGGTTCGCCCGCCAGCTGCCGCAGCGGGTCGTCGTCGGCCGCACCGGCGATTTCCTGATCCAGGAACACCATTTCCCCGTTTCGTTCGGCGAAGGCGGCCTCGAGCCACTCGACCGCCGCCGTGGTGTTCCCGAGCCGGCTGTGGACGCGCGCCAGGCAGATCGCCGGCACGTACTCCCGCCGCCGCAGATCGACCAGGCGGTTGAGGATCTCGGTGGCCTCGCCGGTGGCGCCCGCCAGGCTGCAGGCCGACGCCAGGTCGGCCAGCACCACCGGATGACCGCCGAGCGCGACGGCCTTCCGCAGCTGGTCGGCCGCCGCGTCATAGTGACCGGCGCTCAGGTGAATGGCGCCCTGCAGCCAGTAGGCGCCGTAGAAGTCCGGATCGATCTCGATCATCTTCTCGGCCTGCCGGGCGGCCTCAGCGGGCTCGCCGACGGTGAAGTAGGCCCAGCCGGCGTGCATGTTGATCAGCGGCGCGAGCGGGTCGAGCGCCAGCGCCTTCCGAGCGGCCGCCATGGCCTCGTCGACGCGCCCCTCGAAGGCGAGGAATAGCGCGTAGTATGCCAGCGACTCGGCGCTGTTGGGGTTGAGTTCAATCGACCTGACGAACGTCCGTTCGGCGCCGCGCCAATCCCAGTCGTAGAAGAACGTGGTGATCGCCAGCGAGAGATGCGCGTCGGCAAGGCGGCCGTCGAGGGACAGCGCGCGCGTACTGCTGTCCCTGCACTGCGGGATCGCCTGTCCGGCCGGCAGCAGGCCGAAGAAGCATTGGCACCCGCGAGCAGCTCCGATCCCGGCGTGGGCCAGCGCGTAGTCGGGCTGGAGCGCAATCGCCTTCTCGAAGCACTCGATCGCGCGTTGCCAGCCCTGCGCGGTGTACTTGTTGGCGTGGTGACGGCCCCTCAGGAAGAGCTCGTAGGCCTCTGCGTCGTCGGTGTAGCGCTTCAGCACCGCCGCCCGCTCTTCGCCGAACAGCTTCAGCTTCAGCGCCGCAACGACGGCCAGCGTGATCTCGTCCTGCAGCTCGAAGACGTCGCACAACTCGCGGTCGTAGCGCTCCGACCACACCTGATAGCCGTCGGCGGCGTTGACCAGCTGCACCGAGATCCGCAGGCGGTTGCCGGATCGCCTGATACTGCCGTCGAGCACCCGTGTGACGCCGAGCGTCCGCGCGATGGTGCCGACATCCACGGCTTTGTCCTTGAATGAGAAGGCGGAGGTGCGCGCCGCCACCTTGAGCGTGTCGATCCTGGACAGCGCGTTCAGCAGCTCCTCGGCCAGCCCGTCGCAGAAATGCTCGTTGTCGGCGTCCGCGCTCATGTTGGCGAACGGCAGCACCGCCAGCGACGTCAGGGCGCGAGGCGTCGGCGGCGGCTCACCCGTCGCGATGGAGAATGGCGCATCGACGCGCGCGCTCGCGCCCGGCGCCGGCCGGCCGCCGCCGAGCGCCGGTTTCGCGTTGGTCAGGTCGTGCAGCAGCGCCTCCGCCGTCGCATACCGCCGCGCGCGGTCCTTCTCCAGCGCCCGGCTGACGATCTCGGCGACACTCGGCGGGACGTGTGTCAACCGTGGCGGTTCGCGCGTGAGCACCGCGACGATGGTGTCGGTGGTGGTGGCGGCGGCGAACGGCGACGCGCCCGACAGCAACTCGTACAGCACCGCGCCAAGGCTGAACAGGTCGGTCTGCTGATCGACGTCCAGCCCGCGGGCCTGCTCGGGGGACATGTACTGCGGCGTGCCGATCACCATGCCGCTGACGGTCTGCCCTGGCACGGCGGCCGCCGAGGTGACATCCGCGTCGGCAAGCCTCGACAGCCGGGCGATTCCGAAGTCGAGCACCTTGACGAGCCCGGTTGGGCGGATCATCACGTTGTCCGGCTTGAGGTCGCGATGGATGATGCCGGCGCGGTGAGCCTCGGCCAGCGCCGCCGACACCTGGATGCCGATGTCGACCACCGTCGCGACGTCGAGCGGCGCGCCTCGGGCGGCATCGCGGAGTGAACTGCCGTCGACGAATTCATAGGCGATGAAGTGCATGCCCGCCGCGTCGCCGATGTCGTGGATCGTGATGATGTTCGGATGGTTCAGCGCCGACGCCGCCCTGGCTTCACGGATGAACCTGGCCTGGCGGTCCTGGTCGTCGGCGACGTCGGCCGGCAGGACCTTGAGCGCGACGCGGCGGTCGAGGCGGACGTCCTGGGCGAGATACACCTCGCCCATGCCGCCGGCGCCGATGGCACCCAAGACCTCGTACGGCCCCAGCCGTGTGCCGGTTGTCACTGTCATGGAGTGTACCCATCATACCGCGCGCCGGGAGGAGGCCGGGCGGCCTCGCTACTCGCGCCGCACGCGGCCGAGCGTCTCGTCGAGCCAGGGGCTGACGGTGCCGGTCATCAGTTCAATCGACGGCATGTGCCCGCCTTCGAACACGACCAGCCGCTTTGGATCGGGCAGCAGGCGGAAGAGCGGCTCGGTCGTCGTCTTCAGCGGCGAGTCCTCGTCGTAGCGGCCCTGCATGAGGAACTTCGGCGCGCGGATGTGCGGCGCGAAGTTGATGGGGTTGGCCGCGGGGATGAACGGCTCGTACGCCTTCGGCAGACCGGACCCGATGAGGACCACCGCGCGGTAGCGCGTCTCGACGGCGGCGGCGATGAGGCCGATTTGGGCGCCCGAGCTCGGGCCGAAGAAGGCGATGCGCCCGCGGTCGATCTCGGGCCGCGACTCGAGGTAGTCGAGCCCGCGGCGCAGGTCGGTGACGCGGTTCCTGACCCGCTCGAAGTACTCCACCGTCGTCACGTCCGGCCGCGGCGAGCCCTTCGGAAAGAGCCGCTCGATGTAGCCCTTCAGCACGACGCCAAAGACGGCGCGACCCGCCTTGATGGACGGGCCGAGGCGGTCCTCGATCGACGCGGGCAGCGAGCGGTACCCGGCGTTGACGTCGCCGGCCGGGACGAAGTGGATCACCTGCATCGGCTTCGCGACGTGCTTCGGCAGGTAGAGGTACGCGATGGCGCGCTCGCCGTCGGCGCCGGTGAAGGTGATCCGCTCGCGCGTCCACGAGGGCGTGTCCTCGGTCGACTCGACGCGCGGGTCGAGCGGCGCGCGGTCGTAGCGGTACTGGCCTGCCCACGCGTCGAAGTCGGCCTGGCTCGACGCCTGGTAGACCGGGATCTCGTCGCGGATCTCGATGCGGGCCGCGCCCTGGTCGCCCGCGGCGCCGGGCGCGAGCGTCGCACAGCGGAAGCCGAGCTTGTCGGAACTGTAGAAGCCCGGCAGCGGCGCGTACATCCCGAAGATGTAGGTGGGATCGCCCCACGCGCCGCCCGCCGACAGCCGCCCCTGCGGCGTGTCGTTGGCCACCCACTCGGCCACGTTGCCCGCCATGTTGTAGGCGCCGAACACGCTCATGCCGAATTCGTTCGCGTCGGCAGGCACCGCGCCGCCGGCCTCGAAGTTGGCGCGGAAGGCGAGCGAATCGCCCGGATAGAAGAGGCCCCACGGCATGACGCTGGTGACCGGGTTCTGCTCGCCGTTGCGCGCGGCCTTCTCCCACTGGAACACCGTGGGCAGCGTCTTGCCCCGGAAAGCGGCGTAGGCCGCGGCCTCGAACCACGTGATGCCCGTGACCGGATGGCCCGCCTTGCCCTCGGGGACGTTCTGGCCCGACCAGCCGCGCGGCCCGGGCAGGCCCGTGCGGTCCGTGAGCAGGCGCATCGCCTCGTCGCGCCCGAGCGTGCGGCCGTTCTTTGCGAACGGCTCGGTCCAGTACTCCGGTTTCGCGTAGCCGCCCGCGTCGATGAACGCCTTGAACTCGGCGTTGGTGACCTCGTACTTGTCGATGAAGTAGTCCCCCAGGCGCACTTGCGCGTCGGTGGGCCGCGACCACGCCGCGAGCCGGTAGGCGCCGCCCGGCACCGCGACCATGTGCGCCGGCTGCCGGTCACGGGGCACAAGGCGCAGGTCGATCCCGAGGGGCGCCGGCAGGACGGTCATGGTGTCCAGGCGGAACAGCGCGCCCGACACCGTCCGCTCCATGGGCGCGTAGCCGTCTTTCTCGATCCCGAGCACGTACTCGCCGCGAGCCACGCGCAGGTCGGCGAGCGGCGTCGATCCGCCAGGCGACCGCGGCGGGATCGCGCCCGCCTGGTCGGGCGCGAAGCGGCGCAGGTACACCTGCGCGCCCGGCGGGTCGGTCTTCACCGAGATCGTCATCGACAGCGTCGGCATCACACGGGCGAGCGTCGCATCACCCGGCAGGTCGCGTTCGATCGCGGCGGCAAGGTCGTAGGCCTCGAAGAACTGCCGGCTCGCGGCCAGGGACTCAATCCGCGGCAGCTGCGCGCGGGCGTTCCGGACGCGCAGCTCGCGCCAGCCGAACCAGGCCGAGGCCGCAACCAGGACGAGCACCGCGGCGCCGATGGCGACGGGGCGCCGCGAACGACCGGCTGCCCGCGTGGCGGACGAGACGCTGGCCGCGGCCGCTCCTGTTCCGGTCATCGCGGCGGATGGGCCAGCGTCGCCGGATCCGGATCGCGCCAGCTTCGCCTGGAACGCGCGCTCCTCTCGCAGGGCGCGGAGATCGATGAGCAGGTCCTTCGCTGTCTGGTACCGCGCGTCGGGGTCCTTGCGCAGCGCTTTCGCGACGATGCGCTCGAGTTCGGCAGGAGCGTCGGGCGCGAAGCGCGCGAGCGGCGCCAGTTCGCGCGTGAGGATCGCCGACGCGACGGCGGCGGCGCTGGAGTCGGCAAACGCCCGTTGACCAGTGACCAGCTCGTAGAGGACCACACCCAGGCTGAACACGTCGCTGCGGCCATCGACCGCAACGCCGCGCACCTGCTCGGGCGACATGTAGGGCACCGTGCCCAGGATCGCCCCGGGGCCGCTCAGCGCGGACGCCGTGGCCAGATCGTCCTGGGACCCGTCCTGCCCTGCGAACGCCTTGGCCAGGCCGAAGTCGACGACGACCGCCTGGCCTCGCGCCGTCACCATGACGTTGGACGGCTTGATGTCGCGGTGCACGACGCCCCGGGCGTGCGCCTCGGCGAGGGCGTCGGCGACGTCGGCGCCGATCGCGATCGCCTCGTCGAGCGTGAGCGGCACGCGCGCCGTCCTGGCGTCCAGCGTCTCGCCGTCGACAAACTGCATCGCAATGAAGCGCCGGCCCTCGGCCTCGCCGACTTCGTACACCGAGCAGATGTGGGGATGGTTCAGTGTCGCGGCCGAGCGGGCCTCGCGCAGGAGGCGCTCGCGGGCGCGGGCGTCCGCGGCCGTGTCGGGCGGCAGGACCTTGAGGGCCACGCGCCGGCCGAGCTCCAGGTCCTCGGCCAGATACACCTGTCCCATTCCGCCGGCCCCGAGGGCGGAGCGGACTTCGTAACGGCCGAGTCGGGTGCCGGCAGCCAGCAGCATGAACAACAGTTGGAAGAAACTCCTGACATCTTACCGCGAGTGCCCGGTATCCAGGCCAGCGCCCTGCGGCTGCTCCGGCGGGGCCGCACAGCCACCGCCGCATGTCCCCCGACGGTCGTCGAGTGTCCTGCGCGGGGAGGGAAGACGGCGCGGGCGCGTGGCACGATGCGCGCGTGAGTCGCCAATTTCTTTACTTACTTAGTAAAGATGCATTACTGTCTTGGTATGACATCTACGATCTCTTCAAAGGGGCAGATCACCGTGCCCAAGGGCGTCCGCGATCGGCTCGGCCTCAGGACGGGCACCGTGGTGGAGTTCGAGATCACGGGCGCCGGCGTGCTGCTGCGCAAAGGGCACAAGGGCATCCGGCCGGTCGACCGCGTCCGCGGCATTCTCGGGCGCAGCCGCAGCACCGACGACCTCATCGATGACATGCGCGGGTCCGCCCCGTCGGCGAGGAGCGCACGCCGGTGACCACCGCCGTCGACTCCGCGGTGCTGCTTGACGTGTTCCAGGAGGAGCCCGGGTGGGCCGCGCGGTCCGCCGACGCGCTCGACGCGGCGTTGCGCGCGGGGCGCCTCACGGTGTGCGACGTGGTGTGGGCCGAAGTGGCGGGGCGCTTCGCGTCGCCGGCGGCGGCCGCCGCGGCCCTGTCGACGCTGGGCGTCGAGTTCGATCCCATGACGGCGGCCGCCGCCGGCGACGCGGGCCGGTTGTGGCGCGCCTTTCGCGATGCGGGCGGCGGCCGCCGCGACCGGGTCGTGCCCGACTTCCTGGTCGGCGCCCACGCGCTGCACCAGGCGCAGGCCCTGCTCACCCGCGATCGCGGGTTCTATCGGCGCTACTTCAAACGGCTGCGCATCGTCGAACCAGGCTGACCGTCCGGTTAGTCAGTCATTCGCGGCGTCCGGCTCATTGCCGGCGCCGACCCGCTCCATTGACGCGAATCGCCCGAAAACAGGCTAGAATCAAGAGATCCCTGACATGGTGCGGTCGTCGGCCCCGCCGCCGGCCGGAAGGAAGATCGATGTCCCTAGCGTCCGGCTCGCGCCTCGGTGCGTACGAAATCCAGGCTCCCCTCGGTGCCGGCGGCATGGGCGAGGTGTATCGCGCACGGGACACGAAGTTGAACCGCGACGTCGCGATCAAGGTGCTTCCGGCCGCGATGGCTGGCGACGCGGACCGGTTGGCGCGGTTCCAGCGTGAGGCTGAAGTGCTGGCCGCGTTGAACCACCCCAACATTGCCCAGATCTACGGCATCGGTGAAGAGGTTCTCCCGAATCCCCAATCCCCAATCCCCAATCCCGGGAACGTCAGCTATCTCGTGATGGAGCTCGTCGACGGCGAGGACCTCTCGACGATCATCGCGCGCGGCGCGTTGCCGTTGGCCGACGCGCTGCCGATCGCGCGGCAGATCGCCGAGGCGCTCGAGGCCGCGCACGAGCAGGGCATCGTCCATCGCGACCTGAAGCCCGCGAACATCAAAGTCCGCCCGGACGGTACGGTGAAGGTGCTGGATTTCGGGCTCGCCAAGGCGCTCGACCCCGGGTCCAAGGACCCGGCCTCCACCTCGAACGCTGCCAACTCCCCCACCCTGACGGCTCACGCCACCCAGATGGGCCTGATCATCGGCACCGCGGCCTACATGGCGCCGGAGCAGGCCCGCGGCAAGGCCGTGGACAAGCGCGCCGACATCTGGGCGTTCGGCGTGGTCCTCTACGAAATGTTGACGGGCCGCCGGCTGTTTCAGGGCGAGGAGGTGTCGGACACGCTGGCCGCGGTGCTCCGGCAGGACATCGACTGGCAGTGGTTGCCGGCGTCGACGCCGCCGGCGCTGGCGGCGCTGCTGCGGCGCTGCCTCGAGCACGAGCCGAAACAGCGCCTGCGCGACATCGGTGATGCGCGTCATACGCTCGGGGAGCTGCTGTCGGGTCGCGCGCTGTCGGATCCGTACGGGCGCGCCGACGCCGCCGTGCCCGGGGCGTCGCCGGCCTCGGTCCCGTCCCCGGCGACGGCCCCTGGCCCTATCCGGCGTGGATTCAGCGTCCCGTTGGCGGCCGGACTGATCGTCGCCGCGGTCGCGGTCTCGTCGATCGCGACCAGGTGGCTGACGGCCGGCCCGACGCCCACGGCCGACGGCCCCATCCGCCTGAGCATCGCGCTCCCGGATGGCGACTCCATCGGAGACAGCCGCCTGCTTCCCCTCGCGATCTCACCCGATGGCACGCGCGTCGCTTACATCGGTGTCAGAAACGGCGTGCAGCAGCTGTACCTCCGGAGCCTGTCCGACGCGGCGCCGGTGGCGATTGTCGGCAGCGAATCGGCGCGGTCGCCCTTCTTCTCCCCCGATTCGCAGTGGGTCGGGTTCTTCGCGCAGGACAAGGTGATGAAGACCGCCGTCGAGAGCGGCGCAGTCCAGCTGGTAGCCGACGGGACCGGCGAAACGCGCGGCGGCGCGTGGGGGCAGGACGGCTTCATCTATTTCGCGCCGAACAACGCTTCGGGTCTGCTCAAGGTCCCCAGCGCCGGAGGCGCGCCGGTGCCGTTCACGACGCTGAATCGCGAGCAGGGAGAAATCAGCCACCGCTGGCCGCACATCCTTCCCGACGGCAAGACCATGCTGATGGGCGTCTGGACCGGGCCCGGGCCCGACGAGCGATCCGTCGGTCTCGTCGAACTCGCGACGGCGCAGGTGCGGCGCCTGCTGACCGGCGGAGACACGGCGCGCTTCGTCGCCGACGGGTTCCTCACCTACGGCCGGCTGGACACGCTGCTGGCGGTGCCCTGGCGCGCGGGGCAGACCGATATCGGCAATCTCGTGCCCAGGGCCATGGCCGAGCGCCCGCGGCTCGAGAACGAGGGAGCGGCCGACTACGCCGTCTCCGACAACGGCACGCTGGTCTACATCGCCGGCGGCGCCGAGCGCTACGCCCAGCGCATCGTCTGGGTCGATCGCTCGGGCGCGGTCGACCCGCTGCCGATGCCGGAACGCGATTACGAGTCCGTGTCGCTCTCGCCCGACGGCCGCCGCGCCATCGTGCAGGTGCGCGAAGGGACGATGGGCCTCTGGATCTATGACATGGAGCGCCGGACGCTGTCGCCGTTTGCCACCTCCGGCGGGAGCAGCCAGGCTGCCGTCTGGAGCCGCGACGGCCGGTGGATCGCCTACCGCGGCACGCGCAAGGGCACGCGCAACATCTACCTGAAGGCGGCCGACGGCACAGGGGAAGAACTGCGTCTCACCGAAAAGGTCGGCGTCGTCCAGGGCCCGGGCTCGTTTTCCCCGGACGGCGAGTGGCTGGTATATGGCGAGTTGGCCACCCTGTGGAGGGTCCGGGTGCGGGGCGATCGGACGCCACAACGGCTGCTCGATCAGGCCAACAACGGTCAGGTGTCACCTGACGGCCGGTGGCTTGCATATGAATCAAGCGTCTCCGGGCGATTCGAGGTCTACGCGCAGCCCTTCCCGGGGCCGGGCCCGCGGACCTCGATCTCGATCGACGGCGGCAGCGATCCCCGGTGGTCCCGCGACGGGAAGGAACTCTTCTACACCCAGAACGATCGCCTGATGGCGGTGTCGATCGGTTCCGGCGGCACGCTTACCGTGGGCACGCCTCGCGAGCTCTACAGTGGGCGATTCCGGCCCAGCCCGAACGCGCTGACCTCGTGGGACGTGACGGCCGACGGCCGCCGCTTCATCCGCGTGCAGCAGGTGCTGCCCGATCGGCCGCTGACCCGCATCGACGTGGTGCTGAACTGGTTCACCGAACTGCGCTCCGCGGCGGCAGGAAAGTAACCGCTATGCCCCTCACATCAGGCATGCGCGTCGGCCCGTACGAGATCGTGTCCCTCCTCGGGGAAGGGGGCATGGGCGAAGTGTATCGCGCGCGTGATACGAAGCTGAACCGCGAGGTCGCCATCAAGATCCTGCCCGACGTGTTCGCGCACGACGCCGAGCGCGTCGCCCGGTTCACGCGTGAGGCGAAGACGCTGGCGTCGCTCAACCACCCGAACATCGCGCAGATCTTCGGCGTCATCGAAGAAGATCAGCCCGCGCACGTCCACGCCCTCGTGATGGAACTGGTAGAAGGGGAGGACCTGTCGGTACTGATTGCGCGTTACGCCGGCTCTGCCTTCGACTCCGCTCAGGCCAGGAAAGGCCCGGCCTCCACCGGATCACGTGGAGCCCGGGGTCTTCAGACCTCGGGAATGCCCTTGGCGGAGGTTCTGCCGATCGCGCGGCAGATCGCCGAGGCGCTCGAGGCCGCGCACGAGCAGGGCATCATCCACCGCGATCTCAAACCCGCGAACATCAAAGTCCGCGCCGACGGCACGGTGAAGGTGCTCGATTTCGGGCTGGCCAAGGCACTCGACCCCGGGTCTAAAGACCCGGGGCTCCACCCCAGTGCGGGCGGAACGGACGCTGCCAATTCCCCCACGCTCACCGCCCGCCTTCGCCAAGGCTACGGCGAGGCAGGCACGCAGATGGGGATGATCATCGGCACGGCCGCCTACATGGCGCCCGAGCAGGCTCGGGGCAAGCCGGTCGATCGCCGCGCCGACATCTGGGCCTTCGGTGCGGTCCTGTACGAAATGCTCAGCGGCCGGCGCGCGTTTTTTGGCGACGATGCATCGGACGTGCTGGCGTCGGTGCTGAAGAGCGACCCCGATTGGGGCGCCGTGCCGGCCGATACCCCTGCGCCGGTTCGCCGGCTGCTGCGCCGTTGCCTCCAGAAGGATCCGCGCAAGCGCCTCAGCGCCATTGGCGACGCGCGGTTCGACCTCGACGAAGTCGAGCCGGCGGCCGTGCCCGCGCCGGTGATGCGCACGCCTCCGGCGCCTCCCGCATCGCGCTGGCGCATGGTGCCCTGGGTCATCACGGCGCTGGCCGTCGCGGCGCTTGGCGTACAGGCATGGATCGGGCGCGCGCCGAGGGCAGGCGCAAAGCCCTTCACGTTCCCCGTCGAGATCCCCGTCGGCGTGGTGCCCACCAACGTGCCGACGGTGCTCGTCAGCGCCGACGGGACCCGCCTGCTCTACGCGGCGTCGAGCAACGGTGTCTGGCCGCTGTTCACCCAGAAACTGGGCGAACTCACCGTCGCGCCGATCCCCGGTACTGAGGGCGCGAGCCGTGCGTTCCTTTCGCCCGACGGCAAATGGATCGGCTTCAGTCGGGGGAAGAAGCTCCAGAAGGTGGCCATTGACGGCGGGACCCCGGTCGACATCGGCACCAGCACTTGGGGCGGCGGGAGTTGGGGACCCGACAATCGCATCGTCTATTCGAAGTCGTATCAGGAGGGGCTTTGGGAGGTGAACGCGGCAGGCGGTCCCGAGACCTTGCTGACCACGCCGGACACGGCGCGCGGGGAACTGGCGCACTGGTGGCCTCAGCTCCTGCCGGACGGTGACCACATCCTGTTCACGGCCTTCCGGGCCGCGGGCGAGAGCACCATCGAGGTGTTCTCCCGATCGACCAAGGCACGAACGGCACTTGTGACGGGCGGCGTGTGCGGCCGATACGTCGCCACCGGCCATCTGATCTACGTGAAAGACGAGGCGATGTTCGCCGTGCGGCTGGACCTCAGGTCGATGACGACCGCCGGAGGGGCCGTGCCGATTCTGGCGGACGTCGCCCAAGCTCACGGCGACGGCTACGCGGCGTTCGACGTCTCTGCCAACGGCACGCTCGTCCGTCTCCCGGCGTCGTCGTTCGAAGCCGAAACGGAACTCGTGTTCGCGACGCGCGCCGGCATCGTGCAGCCGGCGCTTCCCATGGCGGATCGCTACGATCATCCAAGCCTCTCGCCCGATGGCACGCAGATCGCCGTCGACCTCAAGCCGAAGGGGGCGGGGGCCGATATCTGGGTGTTTCCGGTGGGCAGCGCCCGCGGCACGCGCATCACCGACCACCCGGGCCAGGAATTCTCGCCGCTGTGGACGCCTGACGGGCGCGAGCTGATCTACAACTCGGAGCGCCCGACCTACGACATCTGGCGCCGTCTCTCCGATGCCAGCGAGCCTCCGCGCGCGGTGATCGGCGGCGGCTACGATCGGCTGCCTAGCAGCGTGTCGCCCGACGGGCGCCTCGTGGCGTATGTCGCCGTCAAGACTGGCATTCCGGAATTGATGACGGCACGGCTCCAGGGCGATCCGAACGAGCAGGCCTACCTCTCGGGCGTTCTGAATTCCGCCAAGCCAGTCTTTTCGCCCGACGGGCGCTGGATGGCCTACGAATCGGAGGAATCGGGACGCGCCGAGGTGTACGTGCAGTCGTACCCCGAACTGACGCGCGGGAAGTGGAAGCTCTCCGGTTCCGGGGGCTCCGAGCCGTTGTGGACGCGCGGCGGGCGCGAAGTCGTCTACCGGGAACGCGACGCGGTGATGGCCGTCGCCGTCAATCTGGAACGCCGAGAGATCGGGACGCCCCAGATGCTCTTCCGCGGGCCGTATCGGTTCTACCTGGACCCAACGGCAGGCCGCAGCTACGACGTGGCGCGCGACGGCGAGCGGTTCCTGATGATGCGCGAACTGCCCGAACGCCAGCGTCGCCGCATCATCGTCACGCTCAACTGGCTCGAGGAGCTCAAGGCGAAGGCGTCCCAATGAAGCCTGGCACCCGCCTCGGCTCGTACGAAGTTGTCGCCGCGCTCGGGGCAGGCGGCATGGGCGAGGTGTATCGCGCCCGCGATACGAAGCTCAACCGCGAGGTCGCGGTCAAGGTGCTTCCGGCCGCGATGGCTGGCGATGCGGACCGGCTGGCGCGGTTCCAGCGTGAGGCTGAAGTGCTGGCCGCGTTGAACCACCCCAACATCGCCCAGATCTACGGCATCGGTGAGGAAGCTCTCCCGAATCCCGAATCCCGAATCCCGAGTCCCGTCAGCGTCAGTTTCCTCGTGATGGAACTGGTTGAAGGGGAGGACCTGTCGCAGGTCATCTCGCGCAGCGCGCTGCCGCTGGCCGAGGCCCTGCCCATCGCGCGCCAGATCGCGGACGCCCTCGAAGCCGCGCACGAGCAGGGGATCATCCATCGCGACCTCAAACCGGCCAACATCAAGGTCCGCGCCGACGGCACGGTGAAGGTGCTGGATTTCGGTCTCGCCAAGGCCCTGGACGCCGGGTCTAAAGACCCGGCCTCCACCTCGAACGCTGCCAATTCCCCCACGCTCACCGCCCGCGGGACCCAACTGGGCATGATCATCGGCACGGCGGCCTACATGGCTCCGGAGCAGGCCAAAGGCAAAGCCGTCGACCGCCGCGCGGACATCTGGGCCTTCGGCGCCGTGCTCTACGAGATGCTGGCGGGACGCCGGCTGTTTGACGGCACGGACAACTCGGACGTGCTCGCGGCCGTCCTGCGCCAGGATATCGACTGGACCGCCCTCCCTGAGAACACGCCCGCCGGTGTCCGGCGCATGCTGCGGCGCTCCCTGGAGAGGGACCCGAAGCGCCGCCTCAGCGCCATGGCCGACGCGCGCCTCGAACTCGACGAGACCGACTTGGCTGGCGCGGCACCGGCTGCCGCCCCGAGCGTCCCCGATCGCCGGGTTCGCCGCCGCGAACTCGTCGCCTGGATCGCGGCCGCGGTCTCGCTGCTTGCGGCGGGTGCGGCGGTGCTGTGGCGGCCCGCAGCACAGACCCCCCTGCCTCGGGTGGTGCGCGCCACACTGCCGCTCCCGGCAGGAGTCTCGATCGAGCTCGACGGCGAGCGCGCCGGCATGCCCGCGCTGTCGCCTGATGGACGGCGCGTCGCGTTCGGCGCCCGGGAGGGCGCCGGACCGATGCACGTCTGGGTTCTCGACCTCGCCTCCGGAGTCGCCAAGCCTCTGTCTGGGACCGAAGGCGGGCACCGGCCGTTCTGGTCTCCTGACGGCAAGTCCATCGGCTTCTTCACGTGGGGGGCGCTGGCCACGATTCCGGCCGAAGGAGGCGCGGTTCGCCGATTGGCCGTGGCGCGCGACGCGCGCGGCGGCACGTGGAGCCCGAACGGTACGATCCTCTTCGCGCCATACCAGCGGGGGTCGCTCTGGACGGTCCCGGAGCAAGGCGGGAAGGCGGTTGAGATCACCACGACTGGCAAGGAAATCCTCGGCACGCACCGCTTCCCGCAGTTCCTGCCCGACGGCGAGCACTTCATCTATCTCGACCGGCCGGCGCCACTCGGACCCCGGACAGGCGCTTCGGCCGTGCTGGTGGGGCGCCTCGGCACCACGGAGCCGGTGGCCAGGCTCGTCGAGATCGCCACGAACGCGGTCTATGCCGACGGGCATCTGCTCTACGTTCGAGACGGCGTGCTCGTGGCTCAACCCTTCGACCGGTCGCGCCGGGAAACGCGCGGTGAGCCCACCGCGCTGGTGGGCGACGTGCTGCACAACCGGCGGTTCTCCTACGGGGTCTTCTCGGCGAGCGGGTCTGGGGTCCTCGCGTTTCTCACAGGGCGCCAACGAGACCTGTCGCAGCTTGTCTGGCGCGATCGTTCCGGACGCCGCCTCGGCGAACTCGGCACGCCGGGCATCCTCTCCGGCTCCGGAGGGCTGGCGTTGTCACGCGACGGGCGGCTGGCGGCCGTCGCCCGCGTCGACGAGGGGACGAGCGAATCCGACATCTGGCTCTACGATCTGGAACGAGGCGGCGAGAGCCGCCTCGTGCGGCCGGGCGACGACGGCAATCCCGTGTTTGCCGCCGAAGGCGACCAGATGTACTTCGGATCCGCCACTGGGAACGTCGGCGTCCTCATGAAACGGGACTTGAAGAGCGGGTCCGAAACGCCGCTCTTCTCGGTAACGGCCGGGAGCTACATCGTCGCCCTGGACTCGGTCCGCGACGGCGCGGCCGTGCTGTATACGACGCCGAAGCCGGATGGAGGGAGCGACCTCCTGCTTCGGCCGACCGCGGGCGGAGGAGAGGCGAAGATCATCGTCGGCACGCCGGCGGATGACAGCGACGGCCAGGTGTCGCCCGATGGCCGTTGGCTGGCATGGGCATCGGACGAGTCGGGGCGCTATGAAGTCTACGTCGCAGCGTTCCCCGACGCTGGCGGCTCACGATTTCAGGTCTCGCACGACGGCGGCACGCAGCCGCGATGGCATCCGAAGGGCGCCGAGCTGTTCTTCAAGACGCCGGACAACGTGCTGACCGCGGTGCCGATAGAGGCGTCCTCCAGCACCTTCTCGGTCGGGACGCCAACCGCGCTCTTCCGGATCGTCGAGTTCAAGGGGTGGACCTACGCCGTCGCGCCGGACGGCGAGCGGTTCCTGGTGCGCGAACGGCTGGCCGAGCGCGACGCCTCGCCGATCACACTGCTGACGGACTGGGGTTCCCTGGTGAAGCGCCGATGACCCTCAAGCAGGGACCCCGTGCCAATCCGCACGAAGTCGTGTCGGCGGCTTGCGAAGCCGGATAGACTGGTTCCATCAACGCCAGACAGCAGCGCATGCCCGCCGGCCCCGGAAGGCCCGGCGGAATGCAGAAACGGACGAACCGTGGGAACCAGTCACGCATTGCCGGAAGACGCCGCCGCGCCGATCCAGTTCGAGTGCGACGACCTCATCGTGCGCCTCGACGTCGAGCTGCCAGGCGAGGCCTCGGCCATTACGCCGGTGGTCGATCGCGTGCTGACCCTGACCCGTGACGTGGGTTGCGCCCAGGGCAAGGAATTCGAGATCGAGACCGCGCTCCGCGAGGCGCTGGCGAACGCCGTGCGGTACGGCTGCGAGCACAACCCGAGCAAGAAGGTGCAGCTCTCCGTGGCCTGCGACCGGGATCGCGGCATGATCATCGTCGTGCGCGACCCCGGCCCCGGCTTCGACCCCGCCCAGATCCCCTCGGCCGTCGCGGCCGAGCAGCTGTTCTCGCACCACGGCCGCGGCATCTTCCTGATCAGCCAGCTCATGGACCGCGTGGAGTTCGGGCATGGCGGCCGCGAGATCCGCATGCACAAGCGGTAGGGCCTGGAGTCTTCTGTTCCCGGCGGCGGTCGACCGGCCGGCGTCCTGGTGCGGACGTTCGGTTATGCCTCCCTCTGGCGGGTCGCGTGTGATCAGAAGACCGCTACCAGTGCAATCCGCCAGGTGAACGGCTCGACCGGGTGGAAGTGGATGTCGTCCAGGCCCTCGAGAGGTTCACCCTCCAGCCGCGACGTGTAGAAGTAGTCGATGTCCGAGCTCTTCGAGTTGAATACGTTCTGCAGGTCCACCTTGACCCGCCAGGCCCGGCTCAGCTGATAGCCCGCTTCGGCGATCACCAGGTTCGACGAGCGGCTGCGCACGCTGTTGTCTTCGACCAGCGGCCGCGGGCCGAAGAAGCGGTAGCGCAGGCTGCCGCTCCACCGCGGGCCAGGCGCCACTCGCATCCCGGCGCTGACCACGCCCTCAACGGCCCCGGGGATGCGGTCGCCCTCCTGGCCTCCGTCGGTGAATCGCGCCTGCGACCAGGCCACGCTGCCGTCGAGCGTCAGCCACGGCACGGCGCGGTAGTCGGCATCCCACTCGAACCCGATCCGCCGGCTGGGCCGGCTGGCCTCCGTGGTGCCGGCATCGCCGATGAACAGCAGTTCCGACTCGAGCCACAGGCCCCACACCCCGAAGGTGGTGTGCAGGTTCGGCAGCGCAAGCGTCCGCAGGCCGACTTCGGCCCCGCGGGCACGGGCGAGCGGGTCCACCGGGTCGACGGGATCGCCGCTGACCGGATCACGCCGGATCGTCGCGCCGCGGCCGTCGTTGCTGTGGAAGCCGCCGCCGGCGCTCGCATAGAGTTCCGAGCGGCGCCACGGGCCGAGGGCGATGCTGAACTTGGGGTTCACGATGCCGTCGCTCTCGGTGCCGCCGTTGACCGGGTCGCCGGCCTCCACGTTCCAGCGGTACAGGTCACCGCGCAGCCCTATCGTCGTCCGCACGACGTCGGACCACTGCGTCTGCAACTGCGCGTAAGCCGCGCCGCTGGTTTGCCCGACCGTGTCCTCGCGGACCGTCGTGTGGCGCACGCGCGCCGCGGTCCGGTACAGCCCGACCTCGCCAATCGCATCGTGCCGTACGTCGCCGCCGACGGTGACGAGCGAGCGCCGGCCGAACAGGCTCGCCTGCGTCGCGTGGCTGACGCGCCCGCCCAACACGAACCGGTTGTCGAACTGCTCGAACTGGTCGCCCTGCTCGGGATCGTCGAGGAAGTAGGTGAAGTTCGAGAACAGGTCGAGGCCGTAGTCGAAGCCGTAGCCCTCGACGCGCGTCACGCCGCCAGCGGTCGTGCGCTGCCACTCGAGCGCGCCTCCGGCGCGGTGCGTCGTGCCGCCGTTGGTCCGATCGATGTAGCCGAACCTCGAGATCGACCCGTCCTCGACGGCGCGCTCGGGGATCTGATCCGACGAGTTCCAGGTGGCGCGGTAGGCCAGCGCGGTGAGCGACAGGCCGCTTGTCGCGGTGCCCCGGCTGTAGCGCACCAGTCCGTTCCACCGCCGCATCTCATCGGGCCGGTCCCACGGCCCGTCGTTGCCCATGGCCTCCGCGGCGACGAGCAGGTGACCGCCGCCGACTTTCGGAGACGCCGCCGCGAGCACCCGGGCGTAGCCGTAGGCGCCGCCTTCGAGCCGCACGATCGGCCCGTCCAGCACGCTGAGGTAGCCCACGCGGATCGAGCCCGCCGCCGAGAAGTCACCGGCGTCGGCCGCGTACGTGCCCTTGCGGTACTGGATGCCGCTCGCCAGCTCGGGGATGAGGAAGTTCATGTCCGCGTATCCCTGGCCGTGGGCGTGCGTGGGCAGGTTGACGGGCATCCCGGCGACCGACAGGGCCAGGTCGGTGCCGTGGTCGAGGTTGAAGCCGCGCAGGTAGTACTGGTTGCCCTTGCCCTCGCCGCTGTGCTGGCTCACGACCACGCCGGGCACGGCCTCCAGCGCCTCGGCGGGCCGGCGGCGGGCGCGTTCGTTCAGTTCGGCCGTGGTGACAACGCCGGTGCTGGCCGAGTCGGCGACGCCGACGAGTTCGTCCTGCGCCGATACCGTCGAGAGGTTCCGGAAGGTATTACTGCCGCTGACAACGACCGAGGCGGTGGCGGCGACGTACAGCGTGGCGTCCTCGGTGGTGGCGTTGCCGGCGGCCACCGTGACGTTCCGCCGAAGCAGCATGACGAACTGCGAGAGCGAGAAGCGCACGGGCCACGAGCCGGGCGGCACGGCGTCGATCACGTACCGGCCATCGGCGCCCGTCAGGCCCGAGAGCGGCGCACGGTGCGCCTCGACCTCCAGTTCCACGAGCACGCCCGGTAGCGGCAAGCCGGTCGAGTCGACCACCCGGCCCTGCACGCGGCCGGTTGCCGGCGCCTGCGCGAGCGCCGCCGGCGGCACCGCCAGCGCGGCAGCAACCGCCGCGCACACGACAGCTTTCCACACCGATGGGGACATGAATCCCATGCGGCGACACTGCTCCATACACACCTCGACCGGACACGACGGCCCGTCAGGGCCCGCCCCTGGCTCCTCACATTACGTGGTGGAAGGCAGCGATAGCGGAGCAGGAGGTCCTCGCGCCGGCGGCTGTGGCCGCGAGGGGCCGCTCGACGAGCGAGGCCTGGGGTCTGGTGGAGGAGCAATCGACTGGGCCGGGGGCGGGACGACAGGGGCGGGCGGCCCCGCGAGCAGGGCGAGACCGAAGTGGGAGATGCTCTCGCGCCCATGGTCGCCGGCTGGCAACTCTTGAGAGCGGTGTTCCCCTCGGCCGTGGTCGTGACCGGCCTCTTCGGCGTCCGGAGACGGATGAGCGCGCTGGGCAGCCGAACCCGCGCGGCCGAGCGGTGGCCTTGCCTCGTTTGCTCCATCGTGCTCGTGTGGCAGCCCCGCCTGGTGCGCCGTCTCGTGAGCGGCCGCGTCGAAGACCTCGGAAAGGGGCCCGTGCGTGTGGTCGGAGGAATGCGTGGCGAGGTGCGCCACGGGGGCGAACTGGGCGGCCAGCAGGAACACCCCGAGCAGCACGATGGCTGCCGCGGGACGCAATCGCCGGAATGTCGCCTGGCCCGGGCGCATTTGTCGTATCAGGGTAGCCCCGCACCGACTCGCGGGTCAATGGGCGGGGCGTCGCTTGGGCGGGGCGTCGCTTCTGTCAATGCTCAGCAGGAACGTCCGCAGTCTGTCCCCACGCGCAAGGTGCCTTTCTGCACGGTGGGGAACCCTTTCGGAAGGAACACTTTCGGAAGGTGGCCTGAGCCGATCCGCCGGAGTAGACTTGTCACCGCTATGCAGCGCATGAACGGCCGGTCCGCGATTGTCACCGGGGCCACCAGCGGCATGGGCCGCGCGACGGCCCTCCTCTTCGCGCGCGAGGGCGCATCGATCGTGGCCAGCGGGCGCGACGCGTCGCGCGGAAGCGCGCTCCTGGATGAGATCCGCGGCGGCGGCGGTCGCGCCGAGTTCGTGCCGGGCGACGTGAGCCTGCCCCAAACCAGTGAACGGCTGGTCGAAACAGCCGTGCGCGCCTTTGGCGGCGTCGACACGATTGTCTGCTTCGCCGGCATGCTCGGGCTCGGCTCGCTCACGGAGGTGCCGGTCGACACCTGGCGGCAGACGATGGCGGTGAACCTCGACGCGATCTTCTATCTGCTGCGCGCAGGACTGCCGGTGATGCGGCAGCGTGGCGGCGGTTCAGTGGTCGTCGGCGGGTCGATTGCCGCGTTCAAGGGTTTTCCCAACCACGCGGCGTACTGCGCCTCGAAGGGCGCCCTGCTCGCGCTGGTCCGTCAGGCGGCCATCGATTACGGACCCGACATCCGCATCAACGTGCTCTCGCCCGGCCCCGTCGATACGCCCCTCATCTGGGACTCAGCCGCGGCGTTTCCCGATCCGGCCCGTGCCATCTCCGACGTCGCGCAGAAGACCCTCCTGAAGCGCCTGGGGTCGCCCGACGACATCGCACGAGCGGCACTCTTCCTGGCGTCCGACGAGTCCGGTTGGGTGACGGGCACCTCGCTCACGATTGACGGCGGGATCATGACGGGGGCGTGATCCGCGCCCGCCGTCCCTGCGCACCAGGCGCACGGCCGGCTTCCGGCTGCCGGCAGCGCCTGCGCCGCTCCGGCCGGAAGTGGATAGACGGACCGCTGCGTGTTCCCAGATACTGGAATGACGGTCCGATCACCGTCAGGGAACAGCATCCCGCTGGAAGGAGACGCCATGGCGAAGACGACTCGCACGACCCACCGCAGCACGGCCGGCAAGAAGCTCTACGCTGTTCGTGACTCGGCAGGCAAGTTCAAGGACATTCAGACCTTCGAACGCGCTCACCGCGCCGACATCAAGAAGACGAGCAAGGCGGAAGCTACGAAGAAGGCAAAGAAGGCCCGGTAGCCGGCCGTCTCGGCTCCGTCACGCCGGCGGGTGGCTTGCGGAAGCCGGGCCGCCTGGCTTCTGCACCACCTCGCCAGCCACGAGGTCCATCCGCTCGGCCTGCGGCGAGGCGGGCAGGCCCGGCATCCGCATGATGTCGCCCAGCAGGGGCACCACGTAACCCGCGCCGGCGGCCAGGATCACGTCCCGCACGGTGATCTCGAAATCCTCCGGCCGGCCGACGACCTGGGGATCGTCGGACAGCGACTTCTGCGTCTTGGCGATGCAGAGCGGCAGGTGGCCGAAGCCAAGCTTGTCGATCTGGGCGAGCGCGCGCTGGGCCTCCTTCGTCCAGGCAACGTCCCTCGCGCCGTACATGGCGTGCGCGACCTTCGCCATCTTGGCCGTGATCGGCTCACCCCAGTCGTAGAGCGGCGTGAACGGCTGCGATCGCCGCTCCGCGTGCGCCATCACCGACTCTGCCAGCGCCACGCCCCCCTCGCCTCCCCTCGCGAACACGTCAGACAGCGCGAACGGCACGCCGTTCGCGTCACACCACCCGCGCACCACGCCGCCTTCCTCCGGCGTGTCGCTCTCGAAACGGTTCAGTGCGACCACGGGCGATTCGCCGAAGATGCGGATGTTCTCGACGTGCTTCGCGAGGTTGACCAGTCCCCGCTCCACCGCTTCAGCGTCGGGCCTGGCGAGATCGGGCTTCAGCACGCCGCCGTGCATCTTCAGCGCCCGCACGGTGGCCACCAGCACGACGGCGGCGGTGTCGAGCCCGGCCGACACGCACTTGATGTCGAAGAACTTCTCGGCGCCGAGGTCGAAGCCGAAGCCCGCCTCGGTGACGACCCAGTCCGCGCGCGCCAGCGCCAGTTTGGTGGCCACAACTGAATTGCAGCCATGGGCGATGTTGGCGAAGGGACCGCCGTGCACGAGCGCGGGCACCCCGTCGCAGGTCTGCACGAGGTTCGGCAGCATCGCGTCCTTCAGCAGCACCATCATGGCGCCCACCGCCTTGAGGTCCGCGGCGGTCACGGGCTGCTTCGCGGCATCCAGCGCCACGACGATGCGCGAGAGGCGGCGCCGCAGGTCGTCGTACCCGTGGGCCAGGCAGAGGGCCGCCATCACCTCCGACGCCGGCGTGATGTCGAAGCCGGTCTCGCGGGGCACACCCTCGAGCACGCCGCCGAGCCCGATCACGACGTGGCGCAGCGCGCGGTCGTTCATATCGATGACGCGCCGCCAGGTCACGCGCCGGGCGTCGATGTCGAGCGCATTGCCGTGGTGGATGTGGTTGTCGAGCATCGCGGCCAGCAGGTTGTGCGCCGACCCGATGGCGTGGAAGTCGCCGGTGAAGTGCAGGTTGATGTCGTGCTCGGGCACGACGCGCGCCTGGCCGCCCCCGGTCGCGCCGCCTTTCTGGCCGAACGTCGGCCCGAGCGACGGCTCGCGCAGCGCCAGACACACACGCTCACCGAGGCGCGCCAGCCCCTGGGCGAGGCCGATCGACGTCGTCGTCTTGCCCTCGCCCGCGTCGGTCGGGGTGATGGCGGACACGAGAATCAGCCGGCCAGAAGGCCTCGACGTCTCGAGGGCGTCCAGCGTGATCTTCGCCTTCTCGAAACCGTACGGGATGACCTGCGAGGGAACGAGATCCAGGTCGTTCGCCACGTCCTGGATTGGGCGGGCCGATTGCGTGCGTGCCATGGCTTGTCCTCCTGGAACGGCGCCAGGGGGCGCGGCGCGCGGACACGGACATTATGCGCCCGGCGGCGGCGGGCGGAGGGACGTCCGCGCCTACCGCACGGGCTCGGGCGCCTTGGCGCCCGACGGCGCGGGCAGGATCCGCGGCGTCGCGCCAACCTGGTGCGCGATGAACTGGCCGTCGCGGATCTCGAGCGCGCTGGCGCGTCCCGCGTACACCTCGGTCAGCATGCCCGTGTCGATCAGGAAGACCCGGCTGTCGAACCTCGTGGCCACCTGCTTGCTCGCGACGACGCTATGGCCGGCGACGATGTACTTGACGTTGAGCCGGGCGAGCAGGGCCGTCAGACCTGCGTCGAGCTTCGCTTCGGGCTCGGTGCCGAGCCCCCGATACCAGAGCGGCCCGTCGGCCGACACCGTGATCCAGCTCTTGTAGCCCAGCAGCCTCAGCAGCGCCGGCCTGGCCTCGAGCTCCCCGACGGGGCCTTCGGCCTGGCGCCACGCGAGCTCTTCCTCGCTGAAGCGCACGGCCTCCGCGAACGTCATGTGGCGCCAGATCAGCCCCGCGTCTGCCAGCGTCTTCCACATGGCGTCGAACGCGGGCAGGTCGGCCACCACGCGATCATCGAGCTCCTGCAGCGCGCCGAACTCGAGCGCCGGGTTGATGCCGCCGTGCAGGAACACGCCGTCCCCGACCTGGGCGATGGCGCGGTTCGACCTGATCCACGTGCCGTACGTCCCCTCGGGCCCGAACGCGTCACGAAGCTCGAAGAAGCCCTCGGGGTGCTCGGCCTCCCACGCCTTCCGCTCCGCCTGGTCGGCCGGCAGGACCGCCGCGTGGCCGTGCCCGGCGTGCGCCTTGAGGAACGCCAGGTACTCCTTCCGCGCCGCGTCGCGGCGCTTCTCGGCGTCCCGTGAGGCGAACGACTTGAAGATCGCCGGCGTGACGTAGCGGAAATCCCCGATCACGTTCATCACCTCGTGGTTGCCGAGGAGCGTCACCACGCGGCCCCCGGCGCGCGGCGCCTGCCGCTGGAGCTCCATGAGGAGATCGAGGCACTCCCGGGTCCTCGCGCCGCGGTCGACCACATCCCCGGTTTGCACCAGCGTCGCGGCGCCACCGGACCAGGCGCGCCGGTCGTCGACGAGCCCCGTGTCGTGCAGGATGGCGGCGAACTCGTCGAACGCGCCGTGAACGTCGGCAATCGCCACCACCCGCCCGGGTGCGAACGCCGACGGGGCCGGGACGAGCAGCAGCCAGGCGCAGGCGAGAATGGCCAGCGCGGCCGGGACTCGGGGGCTCTGGGTGCTCACGTGACCTTCCTTCCGAACTCGGGCCGGGATCACGCCCGCGCCAGCTCGCCAATCGCCTTCACGAGGGCGTCGAGATCTGCCGTCGTGGTGTACAGATGGGGCGTCACGCGCACGCCCTTCACCGGGACCGTATCGATGGCCACGGTATAGATCCGGTACTTGTCGAGCAACGTTTCAGCTAAGACGCCGGGGGAGATGCCGTCGATCCCGACATTCGCGATGGCGCAGGCCCTGTCGCCCTCCGGCGTATTGAGGTAGACGCGCGGGATCCCCCGTACGCGGCTGGTCCAGTACTGCTGGAGATATCTCAGGCGGACCTCCTTGCGCGCCCCGCCGACCAGGGTGTGGAACCTGATCGCGTCGGCAATCGCCATCACGGTCCATACGGCGTGCGTGCCAATCCGTTCGAACTTCCTGATGTCGTCATTGGGCACGCTGGTCTCGCCGAGGAGCGGCCACACGGTGCGGATCCGGTCCTTCTTGACGTGCAGCAGCCCGGCCCCGAGCGGCGTGCACAGCCACTTGTGCAGGCTCGCGCCGAGATAGTCGCCGTCGAGCCCCGGCACGTCGAAGACGATCTGCGCGAACGAGTGGGCGGCGTCGACGATGACCGCGACGCCGCGCGCGTGGGCCATGTCGGCGATCTTGCGCACCGGGAGAATCTGCCCGGTGATGTTGATCATGTGCGAGAGGAGGAGGAGCTTCGTGCGCGGCGTCATCGCCCGGGCGTACGTGTCGACGATCTCCTGGTCGTCACGCGGGTGGAGCGGCACCTGGATCTCGACACACCTGAGGCCCCGGCGGCGCGACTGCTGGCGGAACTGCTCCAGCATGGTCCCGTAGTCCTGGTCGCACATGACCGCTTCATCACCCGGCTCGAGGTCGATGCCGTGGATCACGATGCCCAGCGACTCGGTCGTGTTGCGCGTGATCGCGATCTCGCCGGGCGGGCAGCCCGCCAGCGCAGCCAGTTGTTGCTTGACGCTGGCATAGTCCTGCGCCCGCCGCCGCCGCATGTAGTACGAGAGCCCGTTGTTGACGGTCGACTCGTGACGCTGGAAGGCGTCCCAGGTGGGCATTGGCTGCGGGCTCGAGAAGCCGTTCTCGAGATTGATGTAGTCCGGGTGGGGCGGAAACGCCTTGCGCACCTCGCGCCAGAACGCCTCCTCCGTGGCGGCGGCCGCCGGGGGGATCGCCTGGTACGCCTCGAGCCGGCGCTCGAGCGTGTCGAGGAGCCTCGGGCCGAGCACGGGCGCCGCGGCCCCGGCGACGGCGGTCCTGATGAAGGTGCGGCGTGATGTGCTCATCGGCCTCCGGTTCCTGCGTCGTGGTTGATTGGTGCCTGACCCCAATTGTAGCGCCTCAGAGCGCGTCGAGCAGGCGATCGATCTCCGCGTCGGTGTTGTAGAACGCCGGGCTCACGCGGCACTGCCCGGCCCGCAGGGAGATGCCGATGCCCCGCTCGCGCAGCCGCTCGTGAATGGCCCGGTTCGCGGCCGGCGACGCCGCCGTGAAGGTCACAATCGCCGAGCGCTCTTCGGGATGATCGGCCGGCGTGACCACCGTCAGGCCCCGCGCCCGGAGCCCGTCGATGAGCCGGGACGCCAGGTCGAGGACGCGCCCGTGAATCGCGGGCACCCCGATGTCCAGGACCATTTCGAGCCCCGCAGTCCAGGCGTGGAACAGCGAGTACGACAGGGATCCGGTCTCATAGCGCTGCGCGTTCGGCAGCCACCTCAGATCGAACAGGTCGTCCTCGGCCGCGAACATCCCCGGGAGGACGGGCTGAATCCGCTCCCAGGCGGCCCGCCGGACATAGACGAAGCCGGTGCCGTGCAGGCCGAGCAGCCACTTGAACCCGGCGCCGGCCAGCACGTCGATGCCGTCCTCATCCACGTTCAGCGGCACGACGCCGGCAGCCTGGACGCCATCAACGACGAGGAGCGCGCCTCGATCGCGGGCGATCGCACCCAGGCGACGGAGATCGCACCGGAACCCGGTCAGGTGGTTCACCGCGGCCACCGCGACGATGCGGGTGCGCGCGTCCACACGGTCGGCAACCCGCGCAGGATCGAGACGCTGGTCGGCCTCGAGCGGGACCACCCGCACGTCGATGCCCCGCGCGCGCAGCGCGAGCCAGGGGAAGGTGTTGTTCCAGTGTTCGCCGGCCGGCACGACGACGTTGTCCCCGGGCGCCCAGGCAAAGCCCGCCGCGGCGAGGCCGAGGCCGACGCCGGTGCTGGTGACCAGGGCGTACTCCTCCGGCTCGCCGCCGAGCAGGCGGGCGAGGAGCGGCCTGACAGGGTGCCTCGCGGGTGGGCGCTGGTCGGGCGCCGAAGCGGCCAGGTCCAGATACTCCTCCAGCCGGCGACGGACCGGCAGCGCGAGCGGGGACTCGGCGGCGTTGTTGAGGAACACCATCCGCGCCGTCACGGGAAACTGGCGTCGGAGGCTGGCGAGGTCCATCGGCGGGCTCCTGCGGCACGCGGCGCGTCCCCGGTGCCGGGTCGCGCGGAGGTTTCCGGCCATTGTAGTCCCCGCCCGCCCGGACCGTTTGGAGCCGGACGCTCCGTGATATCCTCGCGCCGCATTCGCCCCGCTCCCAGGGAGACCCACATGACCCGAATCACCAGACGGCTCGTCATGGCGCTCGTGGCGCCGGCGTTGATGCTCGCCGCCGCCGGCATCTCCGCGCGCGTGACACAAGCCCAGGCCCAGATCACCACGCCGGAGCAGTTCTTCGGCTTCCAGATGGGCGCCGACCGCAAGCTCGTCCGCTGGGACAAGGCCGTCGAGTACTACCGCCTGCTCGAGAAGCAGAGCGGCGGCAAGCTGAAGGTCGTCGACATGGGGCCCACCGAGATGGGCAACCCGTTCCTGCTCGTCGTGATCACGTCGCCCGCCAACCAGGCGAAGCTCGAGGCCATCCGGCAGATGAACCTCACGCTGAGCGACCCGCGGGGCGTGCCCGAGGCCGAGATCAAGCGGATCGTCGCCGAGGGCAAGGTGGTCATCTGCCAGACGATGAGCATGCACGCGAGCGAGGTGGGCGGCGTCAACATGGCGCCTGAGCTGACGTACGACCTCGTCTCGAGGACCGACGAGGAGACGCGCCGGATCCTCGACAACGTCGTGTACCTGGAGATCCCGTCCTTCAACCCGGACGGCGCGATCATGATCCACGACTACTACATGAAGTACCTCGGCACGGAGTACCAGGGCGGCCCGCTTCCGTGGCTCTACAACAAGTACATCGGCCACGACAACAACCGCGACGCGCTCACGATGAACATGAAGGACTCGCAGTATGTCGGCAGGCTGATGTTCGTCGACTGGAAGCCGCAGGCCTACGTCGATCACCACCACATGGGCTGGTACGGCGCGCGGATCTTCGTGCCGCCCTACGCCGAGCCGATCAGGCCCCTGGCCGATCCGCAGGTCTGGCGCGAGATGCAGTGGTACGGGGGGCACATCGCCTACAAGGAGGAGGAAGCCGGCCTGTCGGGCGTGTCGAACACCTCGCAGTACTCGGGCTGGGGCCACTTCGGCTTCCACTGGATCACGCCGTTCCACAACATCGCCGGCATGCTGACGGAATCGGCCAGCGTGCGCATCGCCACGCCGCTCTTCATCGATCCCAGCCAGCTCCAGGGCGGCGCCCGCGGCCTGGAGACCTACAAGGAGCAGATGAACTTCCCGAACCCCTGGCCCGGCGGCTGGTGGACCCTGCGGGGCATCGTCGAACGCCAGAAGGTGTCGGCGTGGGCCACGCTGGACCTGGCCGCGCGCAACCGGGAGACGGTGCTCTGGAACGCGTATCTGAAGGCGAGCCGCCAGACCGAGCGCGGCGCGAAGGGCACGCCGGCGGCGTACGCGATGACGGCGCGCCAGCACGACCCGCTGACGCTCAACAAGCTCGTGAACGCGCTCCTCGCGCAGGGCATCGAGGTGTGGCAGTCACCGAAGGGGTTCGCGGCGACGGACGGCATGACCTATCCGCCGGGCTCGTTCTACGTGACGCTCGCGCAGCCCAAGATGGGGCTCATCCGCTACCTGCTGGGCGAAACGCACTACATGGACAACGAGCACACGCGGCGGCAGGACGGGACGCCGATTCGGCCGTACGACATGGGCCAGGACGTGCTCGCCGAGTTCATGGGCATCCGGGCCGACCCGCTCGACGAGGCGGTGAAGGCCGACTTCGTGAAGGTGACCGCCCCGATCACGCCGGCGGGGACCGTGGCCCAGGCCGCGCCGCACGGCTACGTCATCGACGGACGCCTCAACGACGCGTTCAGGGCGGCCAACATGCTCTGGGACAAGGGCGTGGCGCTGCGCCGGGTGAGCGCCGCGGGCGGCGGCCTGCGGCCCGGCGACTGGATCGTCCCGGCCGGCGCCGCGCTGGCGGAGGCCGCGAAGGCCACCGGTGTCAACTTCGCGGCGCTGGAGGCTGCGGTGACGGCACCGACGCACGAGGCGAAGCGGCTGCGTGTCGGGATGTACCGCCGGTACGCGGCGGCAACATGGACGAGGGATGGACGCGCTGGCTGTTCGAGCGGTGGGGCTTCCCGTTCGCAGAGGTCTATGACGCGGAAATCCTGAAGGGGAACCTGAACGCGAAGTACGACGTGTTCATCTTCGCCGACGATTCAACCGGCATGATCACGGGCGAACCGGGCGGCGGCCGCGGCGAGGGGCGGGGCGGCCAGTCGTTCGCGAGCGTGCCGAACACCACGCCGCCGGAGTACCGGAGCGGGATCGGCAACGAGGGCGTCGCCGCCATCCGCGACTTCGTGCAGAAGGGCGGCACGCTGGTGACGCTAGGCGGGGCCACGGATTTCGCCATCACGCGCCTCGGGCTGCCCGCCCGCAACGTCGTGGCCGGCCTCGATTCCAAGGAGTTCTTCTGCCCGGGCTCGACGCTGCGCGCGCGCGTCGACAACACCCACCCGCTGGGATACGGGATGCCCGCGGAGGCGCTCGTGCTGTTCCACTACAGCCCGGCGTTCGACGTCGTCGCCACCGACGTCAACGACCGCAACGAGATCGTCGTGCGCTACGCCGACCGGAACGTCGAGCGTAGCGGCTGGCTCAACGGCGAGCGCTACATCGCGGGGAAGACGGCCATGGCCTCGATGGGCCTGGGCCAGGGCAGGGTCGTGCTCATCGGGTTCCGGACGCAGAACCGCGCCCAGACGCACGGCACCTACAAGTTGCTGTTCAATGCCCTGGTCAGCGGACCAGGCCGGTAGAAGCGAATCGGGGGTCAGAGTCGCAGCTGACCCCCGCCTGACTACAGCGACCAGCCGCTGCGGTAGTTGTGCTGGATGGCCTTGTTGGCGTCCTCGCTGTTGGTGAACTTCAGCGCGTTGCCGTCCCACAGCAGCTTCTGCCCGGGGAACTGCGCCGCCACGTTGCCGAGGAGCACCGTCTCGGTGAACGGCCCCGAGTAGTCGAACGGCGACGTGCACTGGGCCTTGCCCTGGATGGCCTCGATCCAGTTCTGCTCGTGGCTGCCCTGGATGCGCGCGCCCTTCTTCGGCCGCTTGTACGCCTGCATCTTGCTCTCGGGGATGATGCGCGGGCTCTCGGAGTACGTCTCGCACATCAGCTTGCCCTTCTTGCCCACGAAGATCGTACCGCTCTCAGGCAGCCGGCGGTCGAGCTCGAGCTCCTCGGGCCGCTCGGGCATGAGCCCGCCGTCGTACCAGTGCAGCTTGAGGGCCGGGTACTGCTTCTTGCCCACCTTGCGGGCCGGGAAGGTGTAGTGCACCATGCAGGCCGGCGGGAAGCTGTCGTTGTACTTGATGCGCTCGTTCCTCATCCCGCCGCCTTCGCGCGGGACCGCCACGACGTTATACGCCAGGTAGGTCGTCACGCTGGTCGGGTACCCCAGGCGGAGCGTCGAGTAGGAGGCGTCCATCACGTGGCACGCCATGTCGCCCAGGGCGCCGGCGCCGAAGTCCCACCAGGCGCGCCAGCTGAACGGGTGGTATGCCGTGTGGTACGGCCGCATCGGGGACGGGCCAATCCACATGTCCCAGTCGAGGCCGTCGGGCACCGGCGGCGTGTCGGCCGGCCGCTGCATGCCCTGGGGCCAGATCGGCCGGTTGGTCCAGCAGTGCACCTCGGTCACGTCGCCGATGGCGCCGTCCGCCAGCCACTCGTCGATCAGGCGCACGCCCTCGCCGGAGCGGCCCTGGTTGCCCATCTGCGAGATGACCTTGTACTTGCGCGCGGCCTCGGTGAGCGCCCTGGCCTCGGACACGGTCCGCGTGAGCGGCTTCTGCACGTACACGTGCTTGCCGAGCTGCATGGCGGCCATCGCGATCACGGCGTGCGCGTGGTCGGGCGTGGCGACAATCACGCCGTCGATGTCCTTCTGCTTCTCGAGCATCACGCGGTAGTCCTTGTAGCGGACAGCCTTCGGGAAGTTCTCGAAGATCTTCGTCCGCGCGGCGTTCTTCATCGCGGCCGCGCTCTCGTCGCAGTCGCACAACGCGACCACGTCGGCGACCTTGCCGACCGAGTTCGTGTTGCTCGTGCCCATGCCGTTGATGTACCCGACCGTGGCGACCTGCACCCGGTCGCTGGGCGCCTGGTAGCCGGGCCCGCCGAGCACGCGCCGCGGCACGATCATGAAGCCGGCCGCCGCTGCGACGCTGCCGACGAACGTGCGCCGCGTCAAGAGATTCGAGCTGTCCTTCTCATCCTTCATCGTCGTGTCTCCGAATTCGGGGGCGTTGTTCCCGGATTGGCCGCGAACGGCATCCCGCAGATCTTACTCGCTCACCACGCCCGCCGTGCAGGGAAACTGCAAAGGGAGAATGTTCCGGGGGGACCGTCCCCACGGGAGGCGGTTCGAGGGGACTGTCCCCAGTCTTTCCTGGCGCGGGACGGCCGGGTCAGCGGCGGTACTTGCGGTGGATGTAGAGCAACTCGAAGGCGGCACGGAGGAAGTCGGCGGCCCGGAGCTTCGAGCCGGGGACATGGTGCCAGACCGGGACGGCAAGCTCGTAGATCCGGTCCCGCCGGGCGGGCCCGCCGGAGGCGGCCGGCAGGGCCAGGTAGCGCGCCAGCAGCTCCACGTCGAAGATCCAGGGGCTGTGAAACGGCGCCGCGAACACTTCGGCGATCGCCTCGTTGGTCCTGAACACCTTCGCCCCGCACTGGGTGTCGTAGACCGGCAGGCCCAGGCTCAGCGACACGCCGGTGGCGAACACGCGGCCGAGATAATGGCGCCAGGCCTCGCGGCGGATGTCGCGGCCCATCAGCATCACCCGCGAGCCGAGCATGATGTCGATATCCGGCCGTTTGTCGGCGAGGGCGAGGAAGTCGTCAACCGCGGACAGGGGGGTCGAGAGGTCGGCGTCCCAGAAGCCAATCAACCGGGGCTCGAGGCGCAGCCCCGCAAGGATCCCCTCGCGGACCGCCGCGGCCTTGCCCTGGTTGGCGGGCAGCCGGGCAAGATCGACCGGCCCGGGTGCGTCCGCCCGAAGCCCCTCGAGGATCGCCAGCGTCCCGTCGGTGCTGCCATCGTCAACGAACAGCAGGCGGACCTCCGGGCGCGAAGCGGCGAACGCCTTGAACGCCTCCGGGCGGAGGCGCCGCTCCTCGTTGAAGCACGGGACGACGAGAACGAGGGCCGGGGAAGACGTCATTGAGACTCGCCCTTCGACTCGCCGCTCGCGCGGCTCGCTCAGGGTGCGCCGTTCCGGCGCAGGAATTCGGGATTCGGGATTCGAACGAGCACGATTTCGCCATAGAATCTACTCCTGCACGGCCGGCAGAACAACTCCGCGCGGCCAGGCTGAAAACGAGTGGAGGAATCGTGAGACCCGGAATCATCATGTCGCTCTCGACCATTGGCGCCGTGGGCGTGCTGAGCCTGGCCGTATCAGCCCAGGCGCCGAACGCCAGCCGCGCGGCCGAATTGCAGAAGTGGGGCGTCCACGACACGACGCGCCCGATGCCGCCCGAGGTCGACCCCGGGCCGGCGGGTCCGCCCGCGCCGGTGCCCGCGGACGCGATCGTGCTGTTCAATGGCAAGGACATGTCGGGGTGGATGACGGCCAAGGGCGCGCCGGCGAAGTGGGTGGTGAAGGACGGCGTCATGGAGGCGGTCAAGGGCGCCGGGTCGATCCAGACGGAGCGGGCGTTCGGCGACTGCCAGCTCCACATCGAGTGGGCCTCGCCCTCGCCGGCCGTCGGCGCCGGCCAGGACCGCGGCAACAGCGGCGTGTTTTTGATGAACACCTACGAGGTGCAGGTGCTCGACTCCTATCAGAGCAAGACCTACGCCGACGGCATGGCGGCCGCGCTCTACGGCCACTATCCGCCGCTTGTGAACGTGAGCCGCAGGCCCGGCGAATGGCAGACCTACGACATCGTGTTCCGCGCGCCGCGCTTCGACCAGAACGGCGCGGTGACGTCGCCGGCCCGCTTCACGGTCTTCCACAACGGTGTCCTGGTCCACGACGCCCAGGAGCTGACGGGGCCGACGGTCCACAAAGCGCGGCCGCCCTACAAGGCGCACGCCGACCGGCTGCCGATCGGATTGCAGGACCACAGCCACCCGGTGCGCTTCCGGAACATCTGGATTCGCGAACTCTAGGAGCCGCACCCTCTTGCAACGCATTCGCGTGACCCAATCCCTGGTCCTGTGCGCGGCGCCGACCCCGGCCGCGCGCGTTCCCGGAGCGGGCGACGACCCGAAGCCGGGCAACCCATTTCATTCAGCTGCAGGCAGGTGAGCCGATCATGAAGACGAAGAAGCCGAGCCGGACCGAACGCAGGAGCTTCATCAAGACCCTCGGCGGCGCCACCGCCGCCATGGCCGCCCTGCCCGCGCTGGCGGGCGGGCAGGCTTCTGCGCCGCCCCGCAAGGCGGGCGCGAAGTACATGGGCAACTACGCCGCGCCGAAGATCCCGAAGGTGCGCATCGCGATGATCGGCGTGGGGGCGCGCGGCACGGGCCACGCCTCGCAGCTCGGATCGATCGAGGGCACCGAGATTGTCGCCATCAGCGACCTGTACGAGGATCTGGCGAAGCGCGCCGAGCAGCGGGTGGCCGCGAAGGGGCACAAGCCGAAGCTCTACTTCGGCGACAAGAACCTCTACCGGACCATGCTCGCCGAGGCGAAGCCCGACATGGTGGTCGTGTCCACGCCCTGGGAGGATCACGCGCCCATGGGCGTGGCGGCGATGCAGGCCGGCGCCCACGTGTTCATCGAGACGCCCATCGCCGTCACGATGGACGAGATGTGGCAGCTGGTGAACGCCTCGGAGGAGACCGGCCGCCACTGCATGCACATGGAGAACGTGTGCTACGGCCGTGAGGAACTGCTGTACCTCAACATGGTGCGGCAGGGCGTCATCGGCGACGTCATCCACGGCGAAGCGGCGTACATCCACGACCTGCGCGACCAGATGAAGCAGGTGGAGCGCGGCACCGGCTCGTGGCGGACGTACCACTACATCCGCCGGAACGGGAACCTCTATCCGTGCCACGGGCTCGGTCCCGTGGCGCAGTACATGAACCTCGCGCGCACCGAGGACAACTTCGGGCACATCGTGTCGTTCTCGTCGCCGTCGAGGGTGCGCTCGCTGTACGCCAAGGCGAACTTCCCCGCCGATCACAAGTGGAACCAGGAGAAGTTCATCGCCGGCGACATCAGCACGTCGATCATCAAGACCGCCATGGGCCGCACGATCATGGTCCAGTGGGACGAGCAGTCGCCGCGCCCGTACTCGCGCCACAACCTGATCGCGGGGACCAAAGGCGTGCTGGCGGGCTTCCCGAACCGGCTGGCCATCGAGGGCGTGGGCAGCTTCCACGAATGGACGCAGGGCGAGGCGTGGGAGAAGGTCGTGGCGCAGTACGAGCACCCGCTCATCAAGCGCATCGGCGACCTCGCGAAGAAGATGGGCGGCCACGGCGGCATGGACTTCATCGAGCTGTTCCGCATGGTCGAGTGCCTGCAGAACGGACTCCCGCTGGATCAGAACGTGTACGAAGGCGTCTTCTGGTCGGCGGTCGGCCCGCTCAGCGAGAAGTCGGTGCGCGAAGGCGGGGCGCCGCAGGCGTTCCCCGACTTCACGCGGGGGAACTGGAAGACGACCAAGCCGCTCGGCATCGTCGCATAGGGAGAATCCTGGCAGTAGCCAGTAGCCGGTAGACGTCAGCCCGCTTCTGTAAGGCCTGCAGAGCCTCGGGGCTTCCCTTCGACCCTGCTCAGGGCAGGCAGGAGCGGGGTGCTGCGCCCCTTGCGGGAGGTAGCCGATGACTGACGCACGCGTTCCGCGCCGGAAGTTCCTTCAGACGCTCGGGGCCGGCGGCGCCGCGCTCAGCCAGGCGTCGTGGCTGTTCGCCGACGAGCGCGGCACTCCCGCCGAAGGCCAACGAGGCAGCGCGGCCTCGCCGGCATCGGCTGCCTGGCCGGTCCTGCGGCAGTACGACCGCGAGCATGTGCAGCGTGTCGCCATGCCGCTCGGGGGCATCGGAACCGGGACCGTTTCGCTCGGCGGCCGCGGCGACCTCCGGGACTGGGAGATCATGAACCGGCCCGCGAAGGGCTACGTGCCGGGCACCAACGCGAGCCTGGCCGGGTCGACCTGCCCGCCGTTTGTCGCCCTTCACGCGCGGGCCGGCGGGCGGCGGTTCGTCCGGGCGCTCGAGGGCCCGCTCGACGCGCTCATCGACTTCGAAGGCAGCCACGGCAGCGACACCCCGAACCACGGCCTGCCCCGCTTCCAGGATGTGCGCTTCGCCGCGGCGTACCCGCTGGCGCAGGTGCTGCTGCGGGATCCCGGCTGCCCGGTGGACGCCCGGCTCGAGGCCTTCAACCCGCTCGTGCCCGCCGACCCCGAGACGAGCGGCCTCCCGGTGGCGGTGCTGCGATATGCCCTGCACAACCGGAGCGGCGAGCCCGTCAGCGCGTCGGTGTGCGCGAGCCTCCCGAACTTCATCGGCAACGACGGCTCGCAGACCCGCCAGGACTGGCGGGGCGAACGTCATCCCGTCGGCGAGTCGAAGAACCGGAATACCTTCCGGACGGGCACGCACATCACCGGCATCTTCATGGACTCCGCCGGCGTCGCCGCCCGGGACCAAGCCTGGGGCACGATGGCCCTCGCCACGATGTCGGGCGCGCGCACCAGCCACCGGACCAGCTGGGTGCCGCGAAGCTGGGGCGGCTCGCTGCTCGATTTCTGGGACGACTTCACGGCTGACGGCGAGCTCGAGCCGCGCGAGGCGGCGGCCGCCGACGCGTCGATGGCCTCGCTCGCCGTCGACGTCGACATCCCGCCGGGCGCCACGCGCAAGGTCACGTTCCTGCTCACGTGGCACTTCCCCAACCGCCGCACGTGGACGCCGGCCAAGGACGATCCCGACGAGGACATCATCGGCAACTACTACTGCTCGCGGTTTGCCGACGCGTGGGCGGCGGCGGAGGCGATCGCGCCGCGGCTGGACGAGTATGAGCGGCGCACGGTGGACTTCGTGCGCCGGTTCTGCGAAAGCGACCTGCCGGCGGAGGTGAAGGAAGCGGCGCTCTTCAACGTCAGCACGCTGCGCACGCAGACCTGTTTCCGCACGCCCGACGGCAGGCTCTTCGGCTTCGAAGGCTGCAGCAACAGCCGCGGGTGCTGCCAGGGCTCCTGCACGCACGTGTGGAACTACGACCAGGCCACGGCGTTCCTGTTCGGCGGCCTCGCGCGGACCATGCGCGAGGTGGAGTTCGCGCACGCCACGAACGCCGAAGGCCTGATGAGCATGCGCGTGGACCTGCCGCTCAAGTACGCGCAGCGCTCGGGCAAGGCCGCGGCCGACGGCCAGATGGGCTGCATCATGAAGATGTACCGGGAGTGGCAGCTCTCGGGCGATGACGGGATGCTGCGCGACCTCTGGCCGCACGTCCGGCGGGCCCTCGAGTTCTGCTGGGTGCCGGGGGGCTGGGACGCCGATCGCGACGGCGTGATGGAGGGGTGCCAGCACAACACGATGGACGTCGAGTACTTCGGCCCGAACCCCCAGATGGAGTTCTGGTACCTGGGCGCGTTGCGGGCGGCCGAGGAGATGGGCCGCGCGGCCGGAGACACCGCGTTCGCAGACGGGTGCCGGCGGCTGTTCGATCGCGGCCGGTCGTGGACGGAATCGAACCTCTTCAACGGCGAGTACTTCGAGCATCGGATTCAGCTGCCGAAGGACCCCTCGGCCGTCCATCCAGGTCTCGTCGTCGGCATGGGCACCAAGGACTTCGCCAAACCGGACTACCAGCTCGGCCCGGGTTGCCTGGTCGATCAACTGGTAGGCCAGTTCATGGCCCGCGTGTGCGGCCTCGGCGACCTGGCCGATCCCGCGACGATCCGCCGCACGCTCGACAGCATCTGGCGGCACAACAGGCGGGTCGGCTTCGAGGACCACTTCAACAACATGCGCTCGTTCGCCCTGGGCGACGAGCGCGCGCTGCTGATGGCGAGCTTTCCGAGGGAGCGGCCGCAGTTCCCGTTTCCGTACTTCCCCGAGGTGATGACCGGGTTCGAGTATGTCGCGGCCGTCGGCATGATCTACGAGGGCGAGCGCGATCGGGGCCTCGAAGCCATCCGGGACATCCGCGCCCGGTATGACGGGCGGCGCCGCAACCCCTTCGACGAGGCCGAGTGCGGGCACCACTACGCGCGGGCCATGGCGAGCTGGGCGGCGGTCCTCGCGCTGACCGGGTTCCACTACTCGGCGGTCAGCGGTACGCTCACGCTGGCGTCACGGCCGGGGCGGTGGTTCTGGGCAAGCGGCTACGCGTGGGGGTCGTTCATCGTCGAGCCGTCAGGCGGCGGGTACCGCGTGCTGTTGGACGTTGCCGAGGGGACGCTCGGTCTGTCGCACGTTGGGCTGGAAGGGCACGGCGAGTTCAGCTGGGGCGCGCTTCGCCGGCTGGCGGCCGGAGACCGAATAGAGGTCGTCGTGCGTCGAGGCTGAAGCATGGAGCCCCGGGGCTTCAGCCCCGGGGGCTGCATCAACTCGCGTGCCTGACGTACGCGACGTACGCGTCGAACAGCACATCACGAGGTTCATGGCTCAGCACGCCGGCGAGCGTTGATTCGCACCACGTTCTGATATCCGCCTCGGGCACGCCGCTCGCGAGGGCCAACTCGACGCCCGTTTCGCTCATGGCGTACGCGACGTACGGCTGCAGCGCCATCGGCACCGGCACCTCGATAGTCTGGATGGCATCGAGCCTGAGGCCAGGCCGATAGTATGCGAGCGTCCTCACGTCCATGTCGTACCCGGGCATCGGCGGGTAGCGCCGCTCGAACTGCGCGTACCACGCCTCGAGCGCGCCGCAGCCCCGCAGGCGGCGCCCCGCGGAATAGTCGTAGACGACCATCACACCGGTCGGAGCCAGTACGCGGGCGAGTTCGGGAAGGAAGAGGCCGAGGTCCACGTAGTTCAGCGCGCCCGCAGCCGTGATGATGTCGAAGGAGCGGGCCGCGAAGGGCAACTGCTCCGCGCGTCCAACGACGAACGAGACGCCCGGAGCCACGGCGCGCCGGTGGGCGAGCATGCCGCGCACGGGATCGAGTCCGACGACTCGCCGTGCGATCGGCTCGAGCGCCGCCGTCGAACGGCCGGCGCCGCATCCGATGTCCAACGCACGGGCTGCCGGCGACGCGATGCGAAGATCTTCGCGAATCCGCTCGACGATGCGCGGATGCACCGCCGGCCGGTCGAACGCGTAACCCGCTGCCATCCGCGCGCTGGCGTAGATGCTGGCCTCGGACATCACGGGCATTATCCCGGCTGCAGCGTACGGGGACAAGGCGTGCTAGGATTCACCGTTCACCACAACCCCTCCGGAGGTGCCCGCATGGTCCCCATCCTCGCGCTGTGGCTGCCGATCCTGGTCGCTGCGGTCATCGTCTTCGTCGTCAGCTCACTGCTGCACATGGTGCTGACCTATCACCAGAGCGACTACCGCGGCCTGCCCCACGAGGCGGACGTGATGGAAGCCATGCGCAAGGCCGGCGTGCAGCCCGGCGACTACATGATGCCGCACGGCGGGTCGATGGCGGCCTTCAAGGACCCGGTCTTCCTCGACAAGTACGCGAAGGGGCCCGTGGCCGTCCTGACGGTCATGCGCAGCGGGCGGCCGTCGATGGGCCCGCAGCTGGCGCAGTGGTTCGTGTACTGCGTGGTGGTTGGCGTCTTCGCGGCGTACATCGCGGGCCGCGCCCTCGGGCCCGGCGCCCACTACCTCGCCGTGTTCCGCTTCGCCGGCGCGACGGCCTTCATCGGCTACTCGCTGGCGCTGTGGCAGGACACGATCTGGTACAAGAAGCAGCTCAGTACCGACGCTCAAGAACACGTTCGACGGCCTCGTCTACGGCCTGCTGACCGGCGGCACGTTCGGCTGGCTGTGGCCGAACTGACGGGAGGTACTTTCCTTCGCTGCAGCCCGTCCCCCGGGGCTGAAGCCCCGGGGCTCCATCCTCACGCCGTCGCGGTTCTCGAACTCCCCGTGTGAAGGGCTTCATCGGCCGGACCACCGCCTGATGAAGTCCAGCACGAACGCCGCGCAGTACTCGCCGGCAATCGGCTGGAACTCCGTGCCGAGGAAGTCCGAGTCGGAGATGATGCGGATGGCCACAAAGGGCGTCTTGAAGCCGGCCGAGGTCCCGGCGGCATAGGCGCTCTCCATGTCCTCGGAGACGACGCCGTAGGTCTTGTTCATCCACACGAGGCGATCGACCTCGCGGTTGAACTCGAACGCGGTGCCGATGATGCCCTTCACCACCCTTCCCCGCGGGTTGGGGATTCGGAGCGCGGCCTCGACAGCCGCCGGGTCGGCGGGGAAACGGTCGAACGGGACGCGCTCGTTCCCGTCCAGGCGCAGACGGTGCGGCATCGGCGTCCATCGCGCCAGGTCGACGCCCGCGCCCGCGTCGGCGTGTGCCGAGCGGAACGCGCCGTAGTCGACGGTCGATTCGCCCACGACGATGTCGAACAGATTCAGGTCGGCAACGGCGGCGCCGGCCGTGCCCTGATTGATGATGAGGCGCGGCCGGAAGTTCACGATGGCGAGGGTGGTGGCCGCCACCGCGTTGACCGACCCGACCTCGGTGCGCGACACGACGACCGTCTTGCCGCCGATGCGGCCGCGCCAGAACGTCCAGGCCGCAAGCTGGATCGGCTCTTTCCCTTCCAGCGCCTGGAGCAGGGGCTGCAGCTCCGTGTCGACGGCGCCCTGTACGACGACGTCGGCCGCCGGGTACGGCTGGGCGATCCTTGCCGCCGGCGCGGCCGGCGGCCGGGACGCGGCCGTGCACGCCGCGGCGCCGAGCGCCAACAAGAGCACGAGCGCGGCCGCGAGGCCGCGCTCGAGGAACGACCTGGCTGGATTCGACATCGGCATCGGTCTCGGGGCCTGTTCGTGCGGCCTATTCTACCCGCCGAACGCCGGTCGTGGCACGCTGCCGACAAGCGGTGTCATGACCCGTTCTCGCGGCCGGAGCCGGCCGCAGCACGCAGTTCATGAAACCGTCCCTACAGTCCCAGTTTCTTCCGAGCCAGCGGCCGCGCGAAGGCGTTGTTCGGGTTGTGGCTCGTGAAGGTCATCACCTTCTTGTAGTGGTCCATCGCCGCCGCCTGGTCGCCGAGCTTCTCGTGCGACTGGGCCATTAGGCTCAGCACGAACGGGTCGTTCTGATTGCCCTTCGCGAACTCGGCCAGCGCCGTCTTGTAGTCGCCCGAGTAGAAGGCGACGTAGCCCACCAGGTACGGGAAGAACGGCGCCTGGTCGGCATTGGTGCCCGTGTCGAGGGCGGCCTTCGCGGCGGCGACGTGCTTCGCCGCCAGCGCCTTGTCGCCGCGGCGCGCGGCCAGCCTGGCCTGCGCATGCTGCCACCGGAACTCCCACAAGTCCTTGCGGGCGGCCGAGATGTTCGGCTCCTTGAAACCCGCCTCGTACCCGCGCTTGTACCAGGCTTCGGCCGTGCCGAAATCGCCCGACTCGAGGCAAACCCGGGCCAGCTCGTTGGCGATCTCGCCGGCCTGGTAGAAGTCCTTGTCCTTCGTGAGATAGCGCTCGTAGAGCCGGCTCTCGTAGGGCAGCGCGCCCTTGCAGTTGCTCTCGAACGTGTACGCCATGGCCATCGATCGCAGCGCCGTGGCCTCCTGCGCCGGCGTCAGCGGCATGGCGAGCGCTTTCTCGAAATGGGCGCGGGCCTCGGCGTAGCGGCCCATCAGGTCGAGGTGCTGCCCGACGCGGACCCGCGCGGGGACCGACGAGGGAAACTGCTCAACGGCTTTGAGGTAAGCGGCCAGGGCCTCGTCGGCCTTGCCGTCACGCATGAGCTGCTGGCCGGCGCGCAGGGCGTCGGCGGCCGGATCGGGCGGCTGCTGCTGCGCGGCGGAGGGCGCCTGCTGGGCTGGCGCGGGGACTTGAGCACCCTGCGGCGCCGCGGCGAAGGCCGAGGCAGCGCCCAGGGCGAAGACACCGAGGGTGTACGCGATGCGTTGAATTGTCTGCATGGGTTTCATTATGGCATGGGTCTGGCGAGGCACCACGGGGCGGCAGGATCAGGGGCAAGGGACATGGGGCAAGGGGCAGAAACGCCTCCTACCTCCCCGCCATCATCCGCAGCGCGCTCAGCAGGCCGACGCGCGCGCACCAGCCCATGTTCGACGGCTCGGTGTCGGTGGTGTTGGCCGGCGTGTCCCCCACCGAGTGATAGAACGCGTCGCCGTCCACCGTCACCATGCCCGGCTTCTCGTCGGCATACCAGTTGATCGGCGGGAAGCCTTCGGTGACGGGCAGCGCGCGCTCGCGATCCCAGGCCGAGGTGTAGATGGTGACCGACGGATAGACCGTGGCGCCCTGCGCCCGCGGCTGGAAGACATAGGAATCGGTCCCGCCCTGGGACTTCACGCTCGCCGCCCGGCCCGGAAACCCGTCGGCACCGGCGTGGTCGCTCATCACCGACCGCACGAGCGTGATGATCGCCCTGTTCGCCGGCACATCGTCGGGCTCGACGTAGAGGGCGTCTTTCGACGACCCGAAGCCCGACTGGTCGTAGTTGAACACGGCCTGCAGGCGTGACGGGTCGCCGGCCACGCCGGCCAGGTACTCGCGCGTGGACGAGATCTCGCCGCCCCATGACGCGAACCGGAGGTCCCAGGCCGGCTGCGGAAGGGCGCCCGCCTTGACGGCGGCCGCGATGGTGCGCGCGATCTCGAGGACGATGGCGACGCCCGAGGCGTTGTCGTTGGCGCCGGGCCCGCCCGAGTCCGAGTCGCCGTGGGCGCAGAAGAGGATGTACTTCGAGCGGTCGCGCCCCGGCAGCGTCGCGACCACCGTGCGCGCGGCGCCGGTCCCGGACTTCGCGTCCAGCGAGAACGCCATCCGCACCAAGCCGCCGGCGGCGAGCTTCTCGCGCAGGGGCGCGGTGTCCTTCGGCGACACCACGAACACGGGCACCGTGAAGACCCCACGCAGCCGGTTCACGATGGGCCAGCCCGACGCTGAGGCCCGGCCGTCGACGAGCACCGCCGCGCAGCCAGCCGTCGATTCGGGAGTCGGGTTGGCAGAGGTGAGGCAGACCGCGCCCTGGGCCGTCTCGAGCGACAACGGGCCTTCGCCCTTGCCGGACGGCGCGCCGGAACCCGGCCACGCCGACGTCAGCACGGTGCCGGCCGCGCCCTGGCCATCGGCGGCCGCGCGGACTTCCCACGCGGCCGGTTCGTACCAGGCGCGTGGCGGGTCCTCCCTGACGTTCACCTCGAGGCCGGCCTGCGAGAACTGGGACGCCAGCCACGCCGCCGCCTCGAGATTCGAGGGCGTGCCGTACTGCCGCGGTCCGAACGCGACCAGGCGCCGCACGCTGTCGACCATGTGCCGTTCGTCGACCAGCGAGGCGATCTTCCGTTCCGAGGCGGGTGCCGGCGCGTCCTGGCCGTTCATGGCCGTCTGCGCGTCGGTGCCCCCAACGATTGCCAGGGCCGTGCACGAGAACGCCAAGAAGCCGGCCCGCCATCCTCCTGTCGTCATCAAGGCCTCCAGCGAATCCCTGCAACCGGGTGTAGTACGGCTCGCGCCGTCCATTCCAGACCGAACGCCACCTGCAGGCTGGCGCGGATTGCTTGCAGCGCGAGGGACTCGAGAGGACGAGAGCGGCGGTCAGAACCCGCCTCGGGCCTGGGGGGCGGCATCATGGCGAGCCGCGGGAGGCCATGAACTGGTCCCACGCTCCGCGCTCGATGAACAGCGTCAGGACGACCTCCGGACGGAGGCCGTAGGACTCCTGCACGTACCGATCCCCGAGCGAGGCGCCGACGGCGTCGGCCTGGTCCGGCGCCGCGACCACGACCGTCGCGTCGTCGAGGCGCCCGGCATCGGCGGCCGACACCCAGTAGCCGACGCGCGACATGCGCCGCAGATACCAGGGCGCGGGCCACTGCTCGGTACGGGCCAGCGATCACTTTGACCAGCATGCCGGAGCCGTCGGCGTGGACGGCCGAGACGTCCGCGATTCGCCGGGTCATCCGCAGGAAGTCGGGCACGGTCTGCGCGTAGACGTACGGGTTGCGGGGATCGGCCGGGTAGCGGAAGTTGGCGCGCCAGCTCTGCACGCCCAGATGTGACAGGGCGGCGACCAGGCCCATCGCCACGAGCACGCGCGCGGGCCGCGGCCTCAGCATGACGAAGAGGGTCACCGCGCCATACCCGGCCATCAGGATGGCGCCTGCGTAGAACGGCAGCAGGTTCCACGGCGTCTTGTAGCGAAGCGCCGAGAACGCCAGCGCGGTGATGACCGTGTAGGCCCCGACGTACCGTGGCCAGAAACCTGTGCCGCGCAGGGCGGCGGCCGCGATGCCAACCGCCGCCAGCGCCACAACCGCGCCCTCGGACCAGGTCAGCCCGCCCGACGACGAGTACGAAAGCAGCCTCAGGTAGTAGAGGAACGGCTGCGTATGGGGACCCTCTCCGATGCCGCGATAAACATACGTGGCGAACGCGCGCGTCGATTCAAGCAGGCCGCCCGGATAGCGGAAGAACGAGGAGTAGAAGACGAAGGCCACCAGGAGCGCCATCGCCGCTCCGGCGGCGACCGCCGCGCTGGTGGCCGGGCCGCGCGAAGCCGGGGTCCGTGCGGCCCCCGGTTCGCTAGGCGTCGACATCCACGCGAGCGCGAGCGCGGCGAGGGCGGCCGGCAGCACGACGGTCGACGTCTCCTTCGTCGCGTACGCCAGCCCGGCGAACGCCCCCGCGCCGACGGCCCACCGGAGCCGCCGGCTCTCGACGTACCGCCCGGCGGCGACGGCGAATCCCAGGGCGAAGAAAACGAAGATCGACTCCTGGATGAAGAACCGGCTGTAGAAAGTCGCCACGGGCGAGACAGCCGCCAGCAAGGCCGCAGCCGCGACGGCGCCGCGGCCAAGCCCGCGGGCCAGGGGCAGGAACAGGAGCAGGAGCGCCGTGCCGAACACCGCCGGCACGGCGCGGAGCGTGCGCTCGTCGAGTGCCGCGAGGGTGTGCTGCCCGCGCAGCCAGGCCGCGGGCAGCGTCAGGTAGTAGAGCGTCGGGCCATGGTGATCGTGACGATCGTACCGGTAGTCGCCGGTCTCGAGCAGTTCCCCGAACTTGACCGCCTGGTTGGCCTCGTCGTGGTGCATGGGCCGCAGGTCGGCGCGGGCCAGGCGGAGCGCCAGCGCGAGCGCCAGCGCCGCCAGGACCACGCCGACGAAAGCGGCCGATGGAACGGTTTCGTCACCTGCGTACGGCGGCCGTCTCCGGCCGCGACAACGGGTGACGAAACCGCTGAGCGTCATTTCGCGGGCGTGCCGTAGACCTCGATTTCGACGTAGTGGTTCAGATCGTTGGTCGTGTTGCCATTCGAGTACATCCGGATGTAGCGGCCTTTGATGCCCTTCGGGTCGAAGAGCCGGCCCTCGGCCACCTCGATGTACTCCTTGTCCTTGCCCACGCCGAGGCCGGAGCTGTTGTCGTGGTCGTTGCTGAAGACCGTCTGCACGCCCTTCACGAAGTCCTTGTTGTCGCACACCTGGACGACGACGTCCCGGTAGACGCGGGCCTGGCTGTGATAGTGCCAGACGAGGATCGCGTGCAGGGCGTAGGGCGCGCCCAGGTCGATCTGCATCCACTGCTTCCCGGGCCCGAGCTCGATGAAGTAGCCGTCGCCGCCTTCCTTCTCGCCGTCGTTCACCATGTCGAGCTCGCCGATGACGGGTGCGGCGTCGCTGGAGGTGACAGGCCGCTTGAGCGACAGCAGCTTGGTGCCCGCCGGCACCATGAACGGGCCGCGCGACTTGCCGGTGACCGGCTCGAGGTTCGGGCTCTTGATGTTGGTCGGCGTCCCGATGAACATCGGTTTCGGCAGCTTCAGCTTCAGTTCCTCGGTCGCCTGCCGCGCCGCGATCGGCGCGAGCGCGACGGCCAGCAGACAGGTCAGGATGATCAGCTTCTTGTTCACGTGAGTCCTCGTCCTTTCAGCGCCGCCCCGGCCGCTGCATGCCCTGCGTGATCCTGTCGACCGCCGCCTGGGCCTCGGCCTTGAGCGATTCGTCGATGAGGAACCCCTTGGCCACGTCCAGCCCCGCCTGACAGGGGAAGGCCGCCAGGGCGCCCAATACCAGTTTCTGCTCTTCCGGCCTCCACGCCAAGCCCGACAGCGTCTTCAGGTCGGCGACGGCCGCCTCGGGCAGGCGCCACGTGTCGGCCGACACGAGCCGCACCAGCCCGCCGAACGCCAGCAGGCGGTGGGTTTCGTCCTTGCCGTTCTTCACCAGCGCGAGCATGTCGTCGCGTGCCGCCGCCGTCGGCCACGCCGCGATCGCGCGCGCCGAGGCGTCGGCCACGGCCGCGTCGGCGTCCTCGAGTCCCCTGCGCAGCACCGGCAGCGCGGCCCCGTCGCCGGTCGGCGCCAGCAGGCCGATGATTTTCGCCCGGGCAGCGGGATCCTTCTGGTCGGCAAGCCGCATCCTGAGGAGGCGCGAGCGGTTGTCCGCACCGGCCGTCTTCTGCAGGAGGGCGTTCACGGTCTTCTCGGCCTCGGCCTGCTCGACGTCGTCGGTCGTCTTCAGCAGGATGTCCAGCACGGGCGACGCGTCCGACGGCGACCCGACGACGCGCAGCGTCTTCATGCCTTCGATACGAACCGCGGCCGACGGCGCCGAGAGCGAGGCGGCCACCGAGGGCTTCGCGATGAAGAGGCGGCGCTCCGCGACGGCCCGCAGCAACTCGACGGCGACGGTGTCCGAGGCGGGCTTCGCCAGGCCCGCGACGATGGCGTCGTCAACGGCCCGGCCGCGGAGTCCGCCGAGGGCGCGGCGGGCCGCGTCCTGCACGGGCCCCTTCGGGCCGGCAGCCGCGGTCTCCGCCAGGAACGCCACCGCCGACGCGTCGCCGACCGGCTCGAGCGCCCGCAGCGCGGCGACGCGCACATCAGGCGAACCGCTCTTGGCCGCCTGCAGAACCACCGGCCGGACGCGGGCGGCGGGATAACCAGCGAGCGCCGCCAGCACCTGCACCTGGACAGGCTCGGGAAGGCGCGGGAGCAAATCGCAGACCGGCCCGATGCCGTCGGGCGGGATGACGTCGCCGATGGCGGCCACCGCCGCCGCGCGGGCATCGGCATCGTCGCCGCCCAGCATCGAGACGAGCGCGCCGGGCGCTCGGGGGCCGGCCGACGAGAGGCTGCCGATGAACGCGGCCGTCCTCATCGGCGCCGGCAGCGTCCGATCGGCCGAGAGCGCGGCGAACAGGGCGGCGGCCGCCTCGGGTTCCTTCGCCGCCAGCAGGCCGTCGGCCGCTTCGAGCAGCGAGGCCGCCAGCAGACGTTTCGCGGGCGCCTGGGCCGACTCCATCGCCTTGGTGAGCGCGGGTGCCGCGGCCGGCCCGCCGATTCTGCCGATGGCGACGGCGGCTGCCGGGGCGAGCGCCGGGTTGCCCAGCATCGGCGTGATGATCGGGAGTGCGGCCGCCGCGCGCCGCTGGCCGAGCGCCGCGACGACGGCCACCTGCTGGGCGCCGCGCGCCGTCTTCAGCGACTGCAGGAGCGCCGACTCCGCAGCCGCGCCGGGCATGGGCTGCAGCACGTAGATGGCGTAGTCCGAGAGCCGGGGATCGGCGACCATCGCCTGCAGCGAGGGAACGGCCGAGTCGCCCGCGATCGTCCGCAGCAGGCCCGCCGCGGCCATCTTGCCGGACGGCGTCGCCGTGCCTTTCAGGAAGGCAAGGAGCTTCGTCTCGCACTCGGCGCGGCCTGCGGCATCGTCTTTCCGATCGTCGACGTACCCGCGCAACTGCCAGAGCGCGTCGGAGGCGATGCCGCCGTCGTAGGTCGCGACCTGCTTGAGGATGGCGTCAAGCGACGCCGGCGGGGCCGTCTGGGCGGCTGCCGTGCCGGCGGCCAGCGCGATGCACAACGTCAGGGCGAGGATGCGATGGTTGGTCATGATGCACCTCGCCTTATGCCGGGAGTTGATAGGGCGCGCGATAGGCGCGCGACAGGAGGCGCTCCGCCCCCGGGTCTCCGATGATCGACTCCGTGCCGGGGTCCCATCTGATCGTCCGCCCCGTGGCGATGGCCACGACGCCAAGGTGGCCGACGCTCGCCGTGCGGTGCGCCACCTCGGCCGGCGCGATGGTCACGGCTCGGCTCCGCACGCAGTCCACGAAGTTCTGGTAGTGGTCCCGGCTGCGGTAGAGCTGCTTCTCGTTCGGACCGATGACTTCCTGCACGAGGTGCGAGGGCTGGCTCTCGAAGCCGCCACGATCCACCCACACCCAGCCGCTCTCGCCAATCCACTTCGTGCCGCTCTGGATCTCAGGGTAGCCGCCTGCCATGACGAGGGGTGTTCCGTCGGCGTACTTCGCTTCCACCCAGTACTTGGTGGCGGTGTTGTAGATACCCTTCTTGGGGAACTCGCCGGTGCCCTTCACTTCCACCGGGCCGGTCCGCTCGTACCCCATCGCCCAGTGGCCGATGTCCAGATGGTGGCCCACCCAGTCCATGAGCTGGCCGCCGGCGTAGTCGAAGTTCCAGCGCCAGTTCATGTGGACCCGCGCCTTGCAGTAGGGAGCGTACGGCGCCGGCCCCAGCCACCGGTCATAGTCGAGGTTGGCCGGCGGGGCCTCGATCTTTTCCTGCCCGAACGTCCTGGCGAAGTCGGTGTAGCCGGCCGGCAGGCCCACCTCCATCCGAAGGATCTTTCCGATGCGGCCGTTGGCGACCAGCATCGCCGCGCGGTAGAAGTTGTCTTCCGATCGCTGCCAGCTTCCTGTCTGCCACACGCGGCCGTAGCGCGTCACCGCGTTGCAGAGGGCGCGCCCTTCGCGCAGCGAGTGGGTGAACGGCTTCTCGCCGTACACGTCCAGGCCTGACCGCACGGCCTCGATCGAGAGGATCGCGTGCCAGTGGTCGGGCACCGCAATCGACACGGCGTCGAGGTCGCCCCGGGCGTAGAGCTCGCGGTAGTCGCTGTAGGCCCGGCAGTCGCTGCTGCCGTACTTGTCGTCGACGATGCCCTTGGCCTTCTTGAGGATCTCGCTGTCGAGATCGCAGACGGCCACCCACTGCACCTCGGGCTTGCCGAGGAAGTTCCGCATGTTGCCCGGCCCCTGCATGCCGAAGCCGATGCCGGCCATGACGACGCGGTCGCTGGGCGGCACGGCCCCGTTGAGGCCCAGGGCGGAGGCCTTGACAATCGAGGGAAAGGCCGCGATGCCGGCCAGGGCAGCGGGCGCCGTGGTCAGGAACGTGCGCCGGCTGAATCTGCGCGTGGTCTTCATAGAGTCATTCTCCCGCGTGGGCCGCGGAGTCGGCGAAATGGCCGGGGCGATTCTACCCCACCCGGCCTCGATTGGGGTCAGAGACGGCTCTGAACCCCCCGGACCGGGGCGGCTTTACAGGTATTCGGCGCGCGGCGTAGCATGCGCGGCATGCCCACCCGACGCGAACTGCTCCGCGCTTCGTCGCTGGCCCTGTTCGGCTCCCTGATGGCGGCCCCCGGCGCGTCGCCCTCGCCGCGGGCCGCCGGGCTCCCGGCGACGGCGCCGCGCGGCGCCGTCAAACCACCCAGGCTGAAAGCCGGCGACACCGTGGGCCTCGTCATGCCGTCGTTCGCCCAGTGGGATCCCGTCCCGCTCGACATCCTGCTCGACACGCTGAAGGCGCTCGGGCTCGAGGCGAAGGTGGGCAGGCACATCCTGGACCGGCGCGGTTACTTCGCCGGGCGCGACGAGGACCGCGCGGCCGACCTGAACGCGATGTTCGCCGACCCGGCAGTCAACGCGATTCACTGCGTGCGGGGCGGCTGGGGTGCCGCGCGGCTGCTGCCGCTCATCGACTGGGCCACGATTGCGAAGCAGCCCAAGATACTCGTGGGCTACAGCGACATCACGGCCCTGCTGCTGTCGTTCCACGCGAAGACCGGGCTGGTGACGTTTCACGGCCCGGTCGGCGCGTCCACCTGGAATGCGTTCAACCTGGACTGGATGAAACGCGTCATGTGGAACGGCGAGGCGGCGGTGTTCGCGAACCTGAAGGAGCCCAACGACACGCTGGTGCCGGTGCGGAACCGCACGCGCGTCATCAGCCCAGGCAAGGCCCGGGGACGCCTGCTGGGCGGCAACCTGACGGTGTTCACCACGATCATCGGGTCGGGCTACCTGCCGGACTTCACCGACTGCATCCTCTTCCTCGAGGACGTGGAGGAGGCGCCGTACAGCCTCGACCGGATGTTCACGCAGCTGAAACTGGCAGGCATCCTCGCAAAGGCGAAGGGCATCGTCTGGGGCACGTGCGACAACTGCAGCCCGGGCGAGGGTTTCGGCTCGCTGACGATTCCCGACGTACTGGAGGATCACGTCAAGCCGCTTGGCGTACCTGCCTACTCGGGGGCGATGATCGGCCACGTCGACCGGCAGTTCACGCTGCCGCTCGGCGTCCAGGTGGAGCTCGACGCCGACGCGGGCACGATCACGATGCTCGAGAGCGCGGTGGCGTAGGGGATCGCCGGCGAAGGGTTGTCGCGGGGAGGCCTGGGCATGACCCATGCGCAGCACATCGGCATCGTCGCGGTGAGCGCCGAGGGGGCGGCCCTCTGCTATCGCACGATCTGCGCCGAGGGGGCGGCGATCCTGGGCCCGCATTGTCATCCGCAGGTTTCGATGCACACGTATCCCCTCAGCGAGTACATGGAGCACGTCGACGCTGGCCGGTGGGAGGACGCCGGGCAGCTCCTGCTCCGATCCGCGCAGCTGCTGGCGAACGTCGGGGCGGAGATTCTCGTTTGCCCGGACAACACGCTTCACCAGGCCCTGGATCTGGTCCGCGCGCAGTCCCCCGCGCCGTGGCTCCACATCGCCGAGGAAGTCGCCGCCGTCGCGGCAGCGCGCCGTTTCACGCGCCTCGGAGTCCTGGGAACGCGTTACCTGATGGAGGGGCCGGTCTACCGATCCACGCTCGCGCGCGCCGGCATCGGATTCGAGATCCCGGATGCGGAGCGTCGCGAGCGCCTCAACGCGATCATCTTCGGCGAGCTCGTGTACGGCCGTTTCGAAGACGGAGCCCGGCAGTACTTCCGCCAGGTCATTGCGGAGCTGGGCGAGCGAGGCTGTGACGCCGTGGTGCTCGGCTGCACCGAGATCCCGCTGCTCATCTCCGAGGCCGATTCGCCGCTGCCCTCGCTCGACTCGACTCGCCTCCTCTCGCGAGCGGCCCTGCGCGAGGCCACGCGCGGGACCTGACTCGGCTTTACATCCGTTCCGGCGTGGACATAGCATGCCGCCATGTCCGGACGACGCGCATCCTCCATCTCCGCTGCCCGCCGCGCGTGCGCGCTCCTTGCCGGGGTGTTGCTCGCGGGATCATTGACTGCCGCCAGCCCGGGAGCACAACCAGGCTCTGCCGCCTCGGTGCGCCAGTCGTCCGTGCAGGCCCCGCGAAACGCGGTCACGCCCGCCGACTACGGCAGGTGGGAAGCGCTCGGTTCCAGCGTCCTCTCCGACGACGGGAAGTGGCTCGCGGTCTCGATATCGCGCGTCGATGGCACCGCCGAGCTCGACGTGCACCCGCTCGGACCCGTGGCGGCCGGTGCCACGGAATCGCCCTCGAAGCCCTACTTCGTGGCGCGCGAGGGGCGGCAGCCCGCCTTCTCGCACGACGCCGGCTGGATGGCGTACCGGATTGGGGTGTCGGAGGCCGAGAGAGAGAAGCTGCAGGACGAGAAGAAACCCGTCAGAGACGGCATGGGCGTCCTCCGCCTGGGTGGCGCGGCGGACAAGCCCGAACCGGTCGTGCTGCAGGATGTCACGCGCTGGGCGTTCGCCCCTGCCGCGCCCTTCATCGCCATCCAGCGCTACCTGCCCGAGGGTGCCAAGCGCAAGGGCTCCGACCTGCTCGTGCGGAACCTCGCGACAGGCGCCATGACGACGTTCGGCAACGTCGCCGAGTTCGCGTGGCAGGACGAGGGCCGCCTCCTGGCGTTCACGATCGACGCCGAGGCGAAGGCCGGAAACGGCGTCCAGGTGTTCGATCCGCAGACCGGCGTGCTCCGGCTTCTCGACTCCGGCGACGCGACGTTCACCGGCCTCGCATGGCGCGCGAAAGACGACGACCTGGCGTGCTTCCGCTCGCGCGCCGACGAGGGCTATGAGGACGACACGCACATCGTGCTGGCGTGGCGTGATCTCGCGTCCGCAGGCGCCGCGGCCGTCCGGAAGATGTACGACCAGGCCGCCGACACGACCTTCCCGGCCGACACGCGCATCGTGCCGTTCCGAGCGCTCCAATGGGCGAAGGACGGCCGCGCGCTCTACTTCGGCATCCAGGACTGGCTGAAGAAGCCGAAGCCAGCCGGCGCGCCCGCCGACGCGCAGGCGAAGGAGGCGAAGCCGGCGGCAAAGGACAAGCCCGCCAGCGTCGACGTGTGGCACGCGCGCGACGAGCGCATCGTGCCGATGCAGCGGGTCCAGAAAACGCGTGATCTCGAGCGGTCCTGCGCGGCCGCCTGGCGCATCGACGAAGGGAGCTGGGTGAAGCTCGGGACGGATACCTTCGAGCAGGTCTCCATTCTCGAAGGCGACCGCTTCGCGATCGAGACGGACCGCAAGCCCTACCTCACCGAGAACATGTTCGACACGGCGAGGCAGGACGTGCACGTGATCGACCTCGCCTCCGGCGCACGGACGAAGGCCATCAACGGCGCATGGTACTTTCAGGGCGCGAGCCCGGGCGGGCAGTACCTCCTCTACTTCACGGGGGACCAGTACCTGGACGTACGCGCCGGCGACCGGCAGGACGGTCAACATCAGCGGCTCGCTGAAGGCCGTCTGGACCAATCCGGACTACGACACGCCGTACCGCGTGCAGCGCCCGCCTGTCGGCGTGGGCGGCTGGCTGAAAGACGACGCCGCCGTGCTGCTGCACGACCAGCATGACGTCTGGCGCGTGGCGCCCGATGGATTCCGGCGGCGTTCGTCTCACGCGCGGCGCTGAGGAGGCCGTCCAGCATCGCGTCGTGAGGACGGACGTGGAGAACAGGTTCATCGATCCGTCCGCGCCGGTCTACACGGCCCTGTACGGGCGGTGGACGAAGAAGTCCGGCTTCGCGCGTGCAACGCTGTCATCGTCAGGCGCGGCCGGCGCGGCGCCCGAACGACTCATCTGGGCCGACAAGTCGGTGGGCCGCCTGGCCAAGGCGAGGAAGGCCGACGTCTTCACGTACGCCGTGCAGGGATTCGACGACTCGCCTGACCTGTTCGCAGGCGGGCCCGGGCTCGCCGACGCCGCCCAGGTCACACGGACGAATCCGTTCCAGGCGGACTTCGCGTGGGGACGCTCGTCGTTGATCGACTACCGAAATTCGAAGGGCGAGAGGCTGCAGGGCGCACTCTATCACCCGGCCGGTCACGTTCCGGGCCGGCAGTATCCGATGATCGTCTCTGTCTACGAACGTCTGTCGCAAGGCGTGCACAGCTACGTCGGTCCGTCCGAGCGCTCCCCGTACAACGCCGCGGTCTTCACGGCAAACGGCTACTTTGTCCTGCAGCCGGACATCGTGTTCAGACCGCGCGACCCCGGGCTTGCGGCGCTGGACTGCGTGACGGCCGCCGTGAAAGCGGTGCTGGCCACGGGCCTGGTGGATCCGAAGCGCGTGGGCCTGGTGGGCCATTCCTGGGGCGGCTACGAGGCGAGCTTCATCCCGACACAGACCAGCCTGTTCGCCGCCTCGGTCGCCGGCGCGCCCATCACCAACCTGCTCAGTTTCTACGGCGCGATTCACTGGGGCCCGGGGCTGCCCGAGCCGGCGCACTTCGAGACGGGCCAGGCGCGGATGGAGGTGCCGTTCTGGGTGGATCTGCCGGCCTACCTCCGCAACTCGCCGACGCTGTTCATCAACACGCTGCAGACGCCGATGCTGATCTTCTTCGGCGACAAGGACGGGACGGTGGACTTCCGCCAGGGCGTCGAGATGTACAACTACGCCCGGCGGGCGGGCAAGCAGCTGGTGATGCTCGTCTATGCGAACGAAGACCACAGCGCCCGCGAAAAACCGAACCAGATCGACTACCATCGGAGAATCCTCCAGTGGTTCGGCCACTACCTGAAGGGCGAGGGAGCGCCGGACTGGATTACGAAGGGCGTCTCGGTCATCGAGAGTGAGCGGGCCGCGAAGGCCCGCTGAGGGGCATGGGCATGGACAACACGACGAAGCAGCAGGCACTCGACAGGTTCGGCATCTACGGCGGCATGTCCCGCCGCTCGTTTCTCGGACTCGCGGGCGCGCTGCCCGCCGCCTGGGCCGTCGGCCGCGCGCTGCCGGCGCGGGCCGTCGCGCGCATCCCGGTCGCCCTTCAGCTCTACTCGGTGCGCAACGACTGCAAGGCGAACTTCGACGCCGCCCTCGAGCAGGTGGCCGCGATGGGCTTCGAGGGCGTGGAGTTCGCCGGGTACTACAACTACACGGAGAACGCCGCCGGCCTGGCCGCGAAGCTCGCGTCGCTGAAGCTCAAGGCCGCCGGCACGCACGTGCGTATGGACGCGCTGCGCGGCGACGCGCTGAAGCGCACGATCGCGTTCCACCAGGCACTCGGCTGCCGCTTCCTCGTGGTGCCGGGCGACCAGGCGTTCACCGACCCCGAGAAGAGCAAGGTGCTCGCCGACGAACTGAACGCCGTGGCCGCCACGCTCAAGCCGCTGGGCATGGCCACCGGCTACCACAACCACGTCAACGAGTTCAAAACCGACGGCGGCAAGACGTTCTGGGATCTCTTCGCCGAGCGGACCACGAAGGACGTCATCCTGCAGCAGGACTGCGGGTGGACGATGGCCGCAGGACAGGACCCGGCGGCCTACATCCGGAAGTACCCCGGCCGGACGAGGACCACGCACTTCAAGCCGACCGTCCGCGAGGGCGACACCGGCAAGAAGGCCATCTTCGGCCAGGATTCGGTGGACTGGAAGCCGGTCTACGACGCTTGCCTGACGGTGGGCGGCACCGAGTGGATCGTCCTCGAACAGGAAGTGTATCCGGACGGCAAGTCGCCGATGGACTGTACCCGGGAGTCTCTCGCCGGGTTGAGGCGATTGTTGGCGTGATTTGGATACCGGCAGGTCCCCCGAGGTGCTAACGTGAGGACCGGGCCGGTGCCGTTCCATCCCGGCCCTGGAGAAGGAGTGACGAGCATGGTTGATCTGGAAACGCTCAAGAAGAAGTACGGCGCCGTCATCGACTACGGCCAGAAGCGCGGCGTGAGCTGGAAGAACATCCACATCGAGAACAACAAGCTGCTCATCCGCGGGGCGGCGCCGACGGAAGCCATCAAGAACGAGGTCTGGATCAAGATCAAGGACATCGCGCCGCTCTACGAGGACCTGACGGCCGACATCACGATCGATGCGTCGCTGAAGGCTCCTGAAACGACCTACACCGTCGCCGCCGGCGACTCCCTCTCGAAGATCGCGAAGCAGTTCTACGGCGACGCGAACAAGTACATGAAGATCTTCGAGGCCAACAAGGACCAGCTGAAGAACCCGGACCTCATCAAGCCCGGGCAGACGCTGCGCATCCCCGACTAGCCGCCGGACAGGAGATTACGATGGGTATCCTCGACGACTTGCTCGGGAAGGAAGCGGGCGGACTCGCCGGCATGGCGATGAAGAACCCGCAGATCATCGCCGCGATCGTGAGCCTGCTCAGCTCCAAGGACGCGTCGGTCGGCGGCACCGGCGGCCTCGGCGGGCTGGTCCAGGCGTTCCAGGGCAAGGGCATGGGCGACATGATGTCCTCGTGGATCTCCACGGGACCCAATCCGCCGATCAATGGCAGCCAGATCACGGACGTCCTTGGTCACGCCACGCTCTCTCAGTTCGCCGCCAAGGCCGGCGTCCCCCAGGGAGAGGCGGGCGGGTTGCTCGCCAGCCTGCTGCCGATGGTGATCGATCAGTTGACCCCGCAGGGCAAGGTGCCGGAGTCGAACGACCTCGAGTCGTCGCTCGGCAGCCTGCTCTCGGGCCTGATGAAGTAATGCAGAAGGGGCGAGGCGAGCACACACGCTCGCCCCGCCCCGCATCGACTGCGTTTTTTCCCTCTCCCCTATCGCCTCTCGCCTATCCCCTCTCGCCCGTCCCTACGCCCAATACGCCTCCCCCGCCGGCTCGGTGATCACGACTTCCTTCAGGAACGCGATGGCCTTCTTCAGGCCCTCGGTGCCCGACATGAGGCTGTCCTCGTGTTCGATGCTCAGCACGTGGTCGTAGCCCACCAGCCGCAGGTTGCTGACCATCGCCTTCCACACCGGCGCGCCGTTCCCGTACCCGACGGTCCGGAAGATCCAGGATCGCTGCATCTCCTGCGTGTAGGGCTTCGCGTCGAGCACGCCGTTCACGGCGATGTTGGCCGCGTCGAGCTTGCAGTCCTTCGCGTGGAAGTGGAAGATGCCGTCGCCGATCGCGCGGATGGCCGCCACCGGGTCGGCGCCCTGCCAGAACAGGTGCGACGGGTCGAAGTTGCAGCCGATGACGGCCGGCGAGATCGCCCGCAGCCGGTTCATCGTCTCGGCGTTGTACACGACGAAGTTCGGGTGCATCTCGATCGCCACGCGGACGCCGGCCTTGCGGCAGATCGCGGCCGTCTGCTTCCAGTACGGCACCACGCGCTCGCTCCACTGCCAGTCGAGCGCCTGGGCGAACTCCGGCGGCCAGGGCGACACGAACCAGCTGGGCGTCTGGGCTTTCGCGTCGGCCCCGGGGCACCCGCTGAACGTGATGACGGTCTCGACGCCGAGCTTCGCGGCCAGCTCGACGGTCTGCTCGAACACCTTGTGGTGGGCCCTGGCCGTGGCCGCGTGCGGATGCAGCGGGTTGCCATGGCAGCTGAACGCGCTGATGACCAGGTTGCGGCGATCGATCGCCTCCTTGAACGCCTTCAGCCGCCGGTCGCTCGCCAGCAGCGCCGCGGGATTCGCGTGCGCGTTGCCGGGATACGCCCCGGTGCCGATCTCGACCGCCTCCAGGCCCAGGTCGACGATGTAATCCAGCGTTTCTTCGAACGGCTTCTGTCCGAACAGGACGGAAAAGACCCCGATCTTCATGCGACCCCCTTCACGCGCCCCCTGCGGCGCGATAGCGATGCGCATTGTACAGGGAAGAAGCCAGAAGGGGGAACTGACGGTCGTCAGAAGCAAGAAGGGGAAAGGACAGCCCGCTGGGGTTGTTCTTCTGGCTTCTGGCTTCTGGCTTCTGACTTCTGGCCTCCCTACTGGCTACTGACTACTGGCTACTGGCTTCTAGAAGAGCCCTTCAATCGACAGGTACCGCTCCCCCGTGTCGTAGCAGAACGTCAGCACGCGGGAGCCGGGGGCCATGTCCGGCACCTTCGACTGGACGGCGGCGAGCGAGGCTCCCGACGAAATTCCCACGAACAGGCCTTCTTCCTTCGCCGCGCGCTTCGCGAAGGCGAGGGCGTCCTCCTCGGCGACCTGGATGACGCCGTCGAGCACCTCTCGATGGAGGTTCGCCGGCACGAAGCCCGCGCCGATCCCCTGGATGCGGTGCGGCGATGGGGAACCGCCGGAAATCACGGGCGACTTGGCCGGCTCGACGGCGAACACCTTGAGCGCGGGCATGACCGGCTTGAGCACCTCGGCGACGCCGGTGATGTGGCCGCCGGTCCCGACACCGGTGATCAGGTAGTCGAGCCCCTCGGGGAAGTCCGCCAGGATTTCTCGGGCGGTGGCGCGCTGGTGCACCGCGATGTTCGACGGGTTCTCGAACTGCTGCGGCATCCAGCTTCGAGGCGTTTCCTTCAGCAGTTCCCCGGCGCGGGCGATGGCGCCTCTCATGCCCAGTTCCTTTGGCGTGAGGACCAGCTCCGCGCCGTAGGCCGCCATGATTCGCCGCCGCTCGACGGACATCGACTCGGGCATGGCCAGGATGAGGCGGTAACCCTTCACCGCGGCCACCATCGCCAGGCCGATGCCCGTGTTGCCGCTGGTGGGCTCGATGATGACCGAGCCAGGCCCGATCGTGCCGGCGGCTTCGGCGTCCTCGATCATGGCCAGCGCGATCCGGTCCTTGATGCTGCCGCCCGGATTGGCGCGCTCCAGCTTCATCCACACCTCGACGCGCGGATCGAACAGGCGGCGAATCCTGACGTGCGGGGTGTTGCCGACGGTATCGAGAATGCTGTTCGCTTTCATGGCTGCTCCTCGTGGGCGGCGCCTACAGCTCGAGTCCGAGCGGGACGCCTTCCGCGGCGCTGCGCCGTTCGGACACCGCGACGTTGGTGACGATGGAATGGGGCGGCACGCTGTGGGTGAGCCAGACGTTGCCGCCGATGACGCTCGAGTGCCCGACCACCGTGTCGCCGCCGAGAATCGTCGCGTTCGCGTAGATGACCGCGTCGTGCTCGATCGTCGGGTGGCGGCGCGTCTTCGCCAGGTCCTTGCGCACGCTCAGCGCGCCCAGCGTCACGCCTTGGTACAGGCGCACGCGGTCGCCGATCACGCTCGTTTCGCCGATGACGATGCCCGTGCCGTGATCGATCGCGACCCCCTGGCCGATGGCTGCGCCCGGGTGGATGTCGATGCCCGTCACGCGGTGCGCGCGCTCGGTCATCAGCCGCGGCAGCAGCGGCACCCCGAGACGCAGGAGCCGATGGGCGAGGCGGTACGCCGCCAGGGCGTAGAAGCCCGGGTAGGCCAGGATGACCTCGTCAACGTCCGCGGCGGCCGGGTCCGCGGCGCAGGTTGCCTCGGCATCCAGCGCCAGCGCCTCCTGGATCTCCGGCAGGCCGGAGACGAACGACCGGGCAAGGGCCGGGTCGTCCGCCCCGAGGCCCGCGAGAAAGCACCGCAGCGATCCTTCCAGTTGGGCGGTTTCGGCCAGCACGGCCCCGGCGGTCGCCTGCCGATCTGCCGCGAAATGGGGGAACAGCAGCGCGAGGGATCGGTCGAGGACGTCGCGGGCTTCCTCGTCGGCGCGCACCGGCAGGCGGCGACCGTGCCGCGCGGCGCTGACGGCTTCCGCCCATCGTTCGAGTTCGGAGGGCATCGGGGGGCCTCAGGCGGTAGGACGGCAGTCGCGGCCCGCAGGATCCCCCGGGGCCTGCCGTGCCGTGCGGGGGGAGGCTGAGCCTGGTCTACGCCGCCGCGCGCCGCCGCGTCGCGAGCGCGGCGAGATAGAGCGCCGCGACGAGGAGCAGCAGGAACTGGAAGCCCATCAGGAGCGACAGGTACTCGGCAACGCCCCCCACCATCGCGCCCAGCAGGTTGGCGCCGTAGTCGATCGTCACGTCCTCCGATCGCTTGATGCTCGATCCGAAGAGCAGCCCGGCGCAGAAGATGGGGCTGAACACCAGGAGGCTGTACACCACCGACTCGACGGCGCGGCTGCCGAAGGCGATTGTGCCGATTGGCACGACGTAGTTGAACGCCAGCAGCGCGAGGAGGGCGGCGCCCACGACGCGCGGCCGGCGGATCTCGACGCGCGCGACGGTCCAGTTCGCGACGAGCGCCATCACCAGGACGGCGGTAATCGTCAGCGACGCCACCACCCATGTCGATCCCCACAGCAGCGCGAACTGGATGATCGACTTGGTTTCGAGCAGCATGAACCCGGCGCCGAGGAAGAAGAACTCCCACGACCACTTCCGGGCCGAGCCGCGGACGACGGCGAAGACCGAGAGCACTGACACGAGCAGCACGACCGCCAGCGCGCTCGTATAGTGCGCGGGCAGGTGTGGCTCCTTCATGTACAGGAACGGCCAGTTGTCGGTGGCCGGGACAATCGCCCGGTCGCGCTCGTGCCTCACGGGAGGGGCGAGCGGCGCCCCCTGGTTGAACGCGGTCACTTCCGACGGCGGTTCGGGGTACGCCGCGAGCGTCTTCAGCCGCGGCCCGACGACCATGACGCCGAGCTGGTCCTTGGCCGGGTGCACGTGCACCACCGGCTCCTGGCCGAAGGCCGCGGCGGCCGTGTTCGCGAGCCGGTCCACCAGCCACGGCTCCCGGAAGTAGTTGTAGACCACGAGCACGCCGTCGGGCTCGAGCACGTTGCGGACGGCCCGGAACGCCTCTTCCGTGAACATGTAGCTCTCGAGGCGCACGCCCGAGAACGCGGACTGGAGCGTGAGCGAGTCGATGAGCGCGAACACCACGAGGTCGTATTTCTTCGTCGCCGTCCTCAGGAAGTGCCGCGCATCGTCGGCCACCGGGTGCACGCGAGGGTCGCTGTACGGGCGATCGGGGTGCTTCAGCCGGCCGAGCCTGAGGATGGCCGGGTCGATCTCGACCGCGTCCACGCTGGCCACGTTGTGCCTGAGGGCGGCGGCGACGTCGGTGCCGGACCCGGCGCCGAGGATCAGCACGTGCTTGAAGGTGTCGCCGAACACCATGTACGGCCACTGGTAGAAGTACTCTTTCGAGTCGACCGGCGCCATCGACTGGTGCCAGATGTTGTTCACCTCGACGACGGTCTCCTGGCCGAGCTGCTTGACCGTGATCTTGTAGTACGGCGACCACAGGGTGCCGCGCTGCATGCCGTAGACGAGCCCGACGGCGGCGACGAGGCACAGCGCCGCAGCCGCGGCGCCGGCGTTCCAGCGGCGGTTGCGCAGCAGCGGCACGGCGGCGACCAGGGCGACGAGGAACCATGTGCTCGGGGGCGCCTCGAGCCAGGAGACGAGCGCGAAGGCGGCCACGCCCGCGAGGCTGCCGGCGAGGTTGATCGTGTAGGCCCGGAGCGGCGGCAGCGCCGTCATCTCCGCGGCCATCCGCTGCGCGAGGGCGACGAAGAGCGCGGCCACGCCGACGAACAGGACGGGGAGCAGCCGCGTGGTCTCGACGGCCGTCACCGGGTCGGCCGTGCCGCTGGTGAAGTAGATGCTGCCCGGGGCGTTGATGCGGACCTCCAGGCGCAGGACGTAGACCGCCGCGACCACGCCCAGCAGCAGCGCCGGGTACCAGAGGAACAGCGATCGTCTCGCCCGGCCGAGCAGGGCCCCGATGCCGATGCCCAGGAACGCCGCCAGCAGGATGAAGTTCGAGAAGTAGGACAGGAGACGGATCTGGGCCGGCAGCCAGCGGATGAGGGCCACTTCCAGGAAGAGCACGAGAAACGACGCCAGGAAGATGCGCACCGGAGCGTGGAGCATCCAGGTATCTTACGTCCGGTTGACCCCTGCCGGGGCGCGGACTACGATGGGGATCCGGCATGTCCAAGGCCACATTTACCGCCAAGTACCTGGCCCGATCCGCCGCGGGCGTCCCCCGCGACCTGGCCAATTCGTTCATCGCGTCGGCCATCAAGCCGATCCGGCCGACGGTCCTCATCTACAACTGCACGTTCGTGTGCGACGCGCGCTGCGAAATGTGCAACAACTGGAAGCGGGGCGACCGCAAGTCGGACATGACGCTCGACCAGGTCGACCGCGCCATGGACCACCCCTTCTGGGGCGCGGTGGAGAACCTCAACATCTCGGGCGGCGAGCCGACGACCCGCAACGACCTGCCGGAGCTCACCGAGTTGCTCATCTCGCGCATGCCCAGGGTGCGCAAGGTGGGGATCAACACGACCGGCCTGACGCCCCATCGCGCGATCCCGCAGTTCACGCGCATCGTCGAGTCCTGCGCGGCGCGGGACCTGCCCATCAGCATCCGCGTGTCGCTGGACGGCATCGGCGAGGTGCACGACCAGGTTCGCCAGGTCAAGCGCGGCTTCGACAAGGCCGGCGAGACCATCGCGGCCATGGAGGCCCTCGCGCGCAAGCACGACCAGTTCCAGTTCGGCATCGCCGCCACGATCTTCGCCACCAACATGGAGGACGCGAGGAACATCCTGGCGTGGGCCCGGGCGCGCAACCTCGACATCGTCTTCAACATGCTCCGGTTCACCGATGCCATGCTCGGCAACCGCGAACTGGAGAACACGATCCGGCTGAAGCTGGCGGAAGAGGACTTCATGCGCCAGTTCTTCCTCGAGCGCGTCCAGGAGGAATCGGTGCTGAGCGGCCAGTCGTTCCAGTACCTGCACTACGCCGACATGATCGCGAACGGCTACGTGCGCACGATGCCCTGCCCGTTCCGGTCGCAAGGCCTGCTGCTCAACCCGGACGGCGAGTTGTTCTACTGCGAGAACTCGAAGTCGCTCGGCAACGTGCTGCAGACGCCGGCCGAGGAGCTGTACTTCAAGGCGGAGCACCTCGCCGACCGCGCCACGTTCGAGAGCACGATCTGCAAGAACTGCCTCAGCCCCTGCCAGGTCAACGTGGGCGCCATGAAGCAGGTGGTGCCCTACGCGAAGTTCCTGTGGCGCGCCTACCGGCTGAAGCGCAACCCCGAACGCCACGCCGAGACGCTGCCCAAGACGTCGTGAAGCGGCCCAGCCTCGGGGGATTCGTCCGGATCGTCGTGGCGGTGGCCCTGACCGCCCTGGTGCTCTGGAGGAGCCATCCGGTAGAGGTCTGGCGCGCGCTGACCCAGACCCGTCCCGGTCCCATCCTGATGGCCGTCCTGCTCGTCCTCGCCGACCGGACGCTGATGGCGTACCGATGGCTCGTGCTGCTCCGGCCGTTCAGCGGCCCGGGCGGGCCGCGCGTCGGCGCCGTGATGCGCATCTTCTTCGTGAGCACGTTCGTCGGCACGTTCCTGCCGGCGAGCGTCGGCGGCGACGCCGTGCGGGCCTATGCCCTGGCGCAGGAAGGCGTCGACGCGCCGGCATCCGTCGCGTCAGGTACCTGATGGACCGCATGCTCGGCGTCCTCTCGCTGCTCGTGATGGCAGTGGTGGGCCTGCTGTTCGCCCGACAGATGGCGCACGATCCGCTGGTCCTGACGGCGCTGGCCGTCACCGCACTCGTGTGCGCGGCCACGGCGGCCGTCGTGTTCAGCCAGCGCGCCGATGCTGCCGTTCGGCGCATCGCCGGCTGGCTGCCCTGGGAAAGGGCCCGGGGCCTGGCCGCGCGCCTGCTGTCCGCCGTGCAGATCTACGCGGACCGTCATGGCGACCTGGCCAACGTCCTGGCCGGCTCCATCGGCGTCCAGTTGCTGCGGATCGTCCAGGCGTACTTCCTGGGGCTGGCGCTCGGCATCGGCCAGCCGCTCACGACCTACGCCGCCTTCATCCCGCTCATCCTGCTGGTGATGCTGCTGCCGATCACGATCAACGGGCTCGGGACGAGTCAACTCGCGTTCGTGTGGGCGTTTGCGCAGGTTGGTGTCCCTAACGCACAGTCGTTCCTGCTCTCGGTGCTGTTCGTGGCGCTGGGTGTGGTCGGAAACCTCCCGGGGAGCGTGCTGTATGCGACCGGCGGCATGCACGCCCGGCCGCCGGCTCGAAACGGCCGGGGCTGAACGGCGGCGCCACCGACGCCCGGCTGGGCGTTGTCCCTCCCGGGGGCTTGAAGTATCATTCTGGCGATGGGGTGGTTCGCCCTGTCGTCCACGGACATCGACTTGGAGTAGGTGCATGCAGAAGAAGTGGTTTCTCCTGGGCTTTGCGGCCGTAGCGGCCTTTGCGATCGCGTGCGGCGAGAGCACGAAGACGCCGGCCTCGCCGACCCCGGCGGTCAGTTCCGATACGGCCGCGGCCGCGGCCGATGGGTCGACGCTCAAGATCTCGGCGCCCACGCTCACGACGCCGGCCAATAACTCGACGGCCGAAAGCCTGACACCGACCCTGGTGCTGCAGAACGCCACGGCCAAGTACGTCCCGTCGGCCGTCCCGACCTACCAGTTCCAGGTGGTCGATTCCGCCAACGCGACCGTCTACGACTCGGGATCGGTGGCCGCCGGAACCGGTTCGACCAGCCATCGAGTCCCGGCCGACAAGCTCAAGGCCGAACTGACGTATCGGTGGCGGGCGCGCGGCACGAACGGATCCGCAGCGGGCCCCTGGTCCGGGTACTTCACGTTCACGACGCCCAAGGGGATGAGTGACGTGGCATATCAGACGGCGACGACGCTCTGGGATCCGCTGACGAACCTGAAGACCATCGGCGCCGCGACCGGCATGGAATTTTCTGAGAACGGCGCGCGAACGATTTCCACCGATTCGAACATCAGGTACGACCTGCTGCAGACGATGAATGCCGGCGAGTATTCGTTCTACGTCTACAACCTGAACCCGCTGTCGGCCGGCGACAAGACGAAGGTGATGAGCATGTCGGAGGGTACCGCCGACATCACCACCAACGACTACCGGTTCACGGTCGAGAAGCGCGGCGTGTCGTACCCCATTCCGAGCCAGGTGCGAATCCGGCTCGTCGCCGGCGACAATGACGATCACGGACGCATCTTTGACAGCGCGCCTGAAGTGGCGTCACTCGAGAAGAACGTCTGGTACTTCGTGCGCCTCACCTGGGGAGCCACACGGGTAGTGTTCCAGATCTTCAACGCGAACGGCACGACGGGCGCGATCGGGTCGCAGGTGTTCTACAAGGACATGGGTTACGCGCCCTACACCTACAAGCCATTGCCGCACACCGCGTGGGTCGGCGCGCCGGTGGGCCGCGGCGGCCCGCAGGACGCCTCGGTGCCGAACATGACGGTGAAGTGGCTGTGGATCGGCGCCGCCGGCACGCCGCGCCCGGGCTTCGGCCAGGCGTTCGCGCCCGCCGAGTAGCCTGACCACAGGGTCCGTGAACACATGGGGCCGGGTTCCCTTCGGGGCCCGGCCTCTCGTCTGTACCGCCGCTCTGCGCCAGTCCGGCATTCCGTTCCCACCGCACGCCGGGAGCACGCGGCCGACCGGGGATATACTGCTCGCCAGCACTCATGGTTCCGCGACCGCCATCCCCTCCCCACTCGTCTGCGACCGATCAGAGGGTCCGCGTCGTCCTGTTCTCGGGCGGGCGGGGGTCCGGGGCCCTGTCGGAGCGCCTGGTCAGCGATCCCAACGTCGCGCTGACCATCGCCATCAACGGCTACGACGACGGGGCGTCGACCGGACGGGTGCGGCGGTTCCTCGGCGATTGCCTCGGGCCATCGGACTTCAGGAAGAACGCCTCGCACCTCGCGGAGGAGTTGTCGACCGCCGCGCCCGCCCTGATCGGGTTACTCGACATGCGCCTGCCGGCCGGGTGCCAGCCTGATGATGCGCGAGCGGCGTTGGCGCAGGTCGCGATTCCCGGTGATGTTCCGGAGTCCGGCTCCGCGGCCGCGCACGTGCGCGCGCTGGCGGAGGCGATGCCGGCCGCGTCCCGGACGGCGGTGATCGAGCGCCTCGATGCGTTCGAGCGCGAACGGGCGCGATCTGGCCGCGAGTTCGACTACTCCGACTGCGCCGTCGGCAACCTGGTGTTTGCGGGCTCGTTTCTTCGGGTGGACCGCGTGTTCAACGCGGCGGTGGACGACTACGCCGCGATCGTCGGGCTTCCAGCCGGCCTCGTCGAGAACGTGACCGACGGCACCGACGCGTATCTGGTCGCCCTCGACGACGCCGGCAGCCTCCTCGCCACCGAGGAAGCGATTGTCGACGCGAGGCGCCGCAACCGGATCCGCGACATCTATCTCGTCCGGGACTTTCTGCGCGACGACGAATCCGCGGCGATCGCCGCCGCGCCGCCGGAGGCGCGCGCAGCGGAGCTCGAACGCCGGACCCGGGAGGTCCGCCTGAATCCGCGGCTCGTCGGGCGGCTCGCCGAGGCGGATCTGATCGTGTACGCGCCGGGCACGCAGCACTCGAGCCTGTTTCCGTCGTACCTGACGCCCGGATTGAGCGAGGCAATTGCCGCGAACCTGACGGCCACGAAGTTGCTCGTCACGAACATCCAGGTCGATGCCGAAATCGCGGGCAGCACCGCCGTCGATATCGTGGAACGGGCGGTGTTCTACCTGAAGGAGAAGGGCCGCCTGCGCCTGCCGACGCCGGCGCTCATCACGCACTACCTCATCAACGAACCGCGCGGTGAAGCGGCCGACAGCCCTTACGTCCCGCTCGGGCGGCTCGATGCCCTCGACGATCCGCGCCTCGTGCGGATCGGGCACTACGAGGACGGTGTCTCGGGCCGGCATGACGCCGCCAAGCTCCTGACGCCGTTTCTGGAGAGCTTCCTCTCGCGCGGCCGGCCGCCGCGGGTGGCGCTCGTGCTTCACGACGTCGATTCGCAGAACAAGCTGTGCCAGACCGTCCTCGAGATGATCCGCGGAGGCATCGTCGAGTCCGGGGCCGACCTCTCCGTCTACCACGACGGCCGGGACCAGCTGGAGGAGGCCTTCGCGGAGCGCCTGCCGTTCCCGGTCGTCCGGCTCGGCGCCGGGCCGGACGGCCGCGAAGAGGAACTGCGGCGGCGCCTCGTGGACGGCCGGTTCCAGTACGTGGTGCTGTTCGAGTCGTCCGGCATGTACCGCGGCGAGGACGTTGTCAGCCTCCTCGCGCCGCTCAGGAGCGGCAGACTCGGGGCGGTCTGGGGCAGCCGCCGGCTGTCGGTGCGCGACGAGGAAGAGGCGTACCGTCTCCGCTATCGGCACCGCTGGCTGCTCGGTACCGTGAGCGCCATCGGCAGTTATGCCTTGAGCGTGCTCTACCTGCTGCTGTACGGCCGCTACGTTTCCGACACGCTCTCGGGCGCGCGGGCGATGCGGACGGGGTACTACCTCGGCAGCGCCGCGCGGCTGGACGACAAGCAGGGCAACCAGGAATTGCTGTCCGAACTCATGCTGCAACAAGCGGAAATCCAGGAGGTCTACGTGAGGTTCGTGGCGCTGTCGCCCGAGCGGGTGAAGCGGACGACGATGCTCGATGGCGCGGCGTCGATCTTCACGATCCTCAAGCGCCGCTTCACCCGGAGGACGAGACCATCAGCCGGGGCCGCTCACCCGTCATGACCAGGATGCTGATCATCCCGTCAGCCGGGGCCGGATCGCGCCTGGGCATGCCTGGGCCCAAGGTCCTTGCGCACGTGGCCGGGCGGCCGATGCTCGACCATCTGCTCGACCTCTACAGCGAGGCCATCGAGCGGTTCGTCGTGATCGCGAGTCCGCAGGGCCTGGCTCTTGTGACCGGCCATGTGCGCGGCCGGACGGAACACGTCGAGCTGGCCGTCCAGCAGGAGCCCACAGGCATGCTGGATGCGATTCTCCTCGCCGCTCCGCACGTCGAACGGCACCAGCCGGACCGTGTGTGGATCACGTGGTGCGACCAGGTGGCCGTGAGCCGCGCGACCGTGGCCAGGCTGACCGACGCCGAGGCGGCGTCTCCCGAGCCCTCGCTGGTCCTGCCCACGTGCAGCGGGCCGGACCCGTACATTCACTTCGACCGGGACGCGTCGGGCCGCATCGTCGCCGTGCGCCAGCGGCGGGAGGGCGATGCGATGCCGCCGGCCGGCGAAAGCGACATGGGGCTGTTCAGCCTGTCGCGGTCGGCGTATCTCCATGATCTCAGGGAGTTCGCCGGGGCCGCCGCTCCCGGCCGGGCGACGCGCGAGCGCAACTTCCTCCCGTTCATTCCGACGCTGGCGGCCTCACGGCGCGTCGCGTCCTTCGCGTGCGCCGAACCCATCGAGGCGGTTGGCATCAACACGCCCGAGGAACTCCGGCGCGTCGAGGCTCACCTCCGCGCGGTTGCCGGGCAGGACCGCGCGCCCGGCGGCGGCGCCGCGTCCTGACGCACACCGATGGGACACCTCCTTTCGATTGTCATTCCGGCGTACAACGAAGAGCGGTTTCTGGCCACGCTGCTCGAGCGAATTCGCGCCGTCGACCTCGCCCAGATCGGCGTGACGCCCGAGATCATCGTCGTGGACGACTGCTCCGGTGACCGGACGGCCGAGATCGCGGCCGGCGTGACCGGCGTGATCCTCGAGCGCCATGCGCAGAACGGCGGCAAGGGCCGCGCGGTCAGGACCGGGCTGACTCGCGCGACCGGCGATTTCGTCATCATCCAGGATGCCGACCTCGAGTACGACCCGAACGACTACATCCCGATGCTGCGCGCGATCCTCTCGGGAGCCGGGGACGTGGTCTACGGCAGCCGCTACCTCAAGCACCCGGGCCGCGGACGCCTGTACAACCTGCTCACGGGCAAGCATCCATCACAGTCGTGGGCAGCCTACCTCGGCGGACAGAGCCTCAGCTTCGTGGCGCTCGTCTACACGGGGCACTACCTGACAGACACCGTGACCGCCCTCAAGCTGTTCCCGCGCCAGCTCCTCGCGGGCCTCACGCTCGAGACAACCGGGTTCGAGCTCGACCACGAGATCTCCGCGAAAGTGCTCGCGCAAGGGTGCCGGGTTGTCGAGGTGCCCATCTCCTACTTCCCGCGGAGCCGCGAGGAGGGCAAGAAGATCGGCCTGCGCGACTGGTTCAGAGCGAGGCGGACGTTCGCCCGCTACGGGAAGCGCCAGGCCCGGTCTGCCCGGTGACAATGGGCCGGCCAAGCGCCTCCCTGTGACAGAATGCCAGGACGAGGGCAGGAGGCGCGGCGATCGCCGGCGAGGGCGGGTTAGCGGAGAACTGGCATGCATGGCGAGCGCGGACCTCAGGACCTGACGCACCGGTACGAAACGGTGCCCTGCAATCTCTGCGGCGGCAGCGAGTTCCGGACGGTCTATCCCGCCGCCAGGCGGCCGGCCACCGATCTCGCGGTGTCGTTCAGAAGCTCGGGTGACGAGGCCCTCACGGACCAGCTCGTCGCCTGCGTGTCGTGCGGCCTTCAGTTCGTCAACCCCCGGCTCCGGCCCGAGCTGATCCTCGATGGCTACCGCGAGGGGACCGACGAAGTCTTCGTGTCGCAAGCGGCTGCCCGCGAGCGCACGTTCGCCACGGCCCTGGACGAGATCGACGCGCTGGCGCCCGGCAGAGGTCGCCTATTGGACGTCGGGACGGCGGGCGGGTCGTTCCTTCACGTGGCCGCAGCCAAGGGCTGGGAGGTGTCGGGCTGCGAACCGAACACCTGGCTCTGTGAGTGGGGAAAGAAGACGTACGGGGTCGACATACGGCCGGGCACGCTCCATGACCAGCGGTTTGCCGACCAGGCGTTCGACGTGGTGACGGCGTGGGACGTGCTGGAACACACCTCCGACCCCAGGGAGTTCCTGCGGGAGTGCCAGCGCGTGCTGAAACCGGGCGGGCTCCTCGTCCTGAACTGCCCGGACAGCGACAGTTGGATCGCGCGCGTCATGGGCCGGCGGTGGCCCATGCTCCTCACCGTGCACCTCTTCTACTTCACGCGCCGCACGCTGGGGGAGTTGCTGCGGCGCGTGGGGTTCGATGTCCTGCGGATGCGGCCGCACATTCAGCGGCTGGAGCTGGGCTACGTGCTCAAGCGCAGCGAGCCGGGGGCGGGGGCGCTCGCGCGAGCGGCGGGCCGGCTCGCGTCTGGACTCGGGCTCGCCCGACGATACGTGCCCTACTGGATCGGACAGACCCGGGTGATCGCCCGGAAACCGGGCTGAGTGCGTTCGCGCACCTACCTGACGACCCTGAAGATCTCGACGCTCCCGCGCGCGTAGACGAACTTGAAGAGGCGGGGGTGCAGGGCGAACTTCCGGACCTGATCACCGTTCACGCGCCGTTCCACGTCACCAACGTACACATAGTCCACACCGAGCCTGACGAGCGACGCGTGAGCCGCCTCGGGCGTGGCCACGGAGTACGCCTCGTGGACGGCGTTCATCCCCTCCAGGTACCTGGTCGGGTTCAGCGTGAAGAGGCCATTGCCAACCGCCATCCGTCGGCGCGCGAAGGCCGTCACAAACGCCCAGGTATACCGCTCTCGCGGCAGGGCGTCGGTCTGGACCGTGGCGTCTGCGGGCAGGACCCTGTGAATCCAGCGCGCGGCCGCGCCGTCATCAGGGCTGATGTGAACCGTCCAGGGGAACCTGCCAGGGCCCATCTCGACGTTAGTGATGTCGCGGGCATTGTACCAATCGAGCGCCACCGTCGGAACCGCAACCGCCGCGCCGGCGGCCAACACCAGTGAGAAGGCGGCCGCACGCCATCTACCCCAGGACCGCGAGGCATCGATGGCGAACGCCAGCAGGACGGCCAGGCAGACGTACATGAGGTGGCCCGTGCGGAACGTCACCTGGGTGTTCTCGTGCCCGCGGAGATCGACCTGCAGGAAGGCCGCCGTGATCACGATGACGACCGCGGCGAGCGTGATGCACAGCGCACGGGAGGCCTTGAGCGCCGCGCGCATCCCGAGAGGCGCGAGGAACAGCGCGGGGCCGAAACTGAGCAGGATGAAGGTCCAGGGCCCCCGAAGGAAGTACCTGTTCCACCCGAAGAGGAAGGCATCCGGCGTCCGCTGGACCATGCCCAGACCGACGGTCAAGCCCAGGAACCCCACGACGATGACAGCCGCCACCGATCGCGAGAGCAGCCACGGGCCGATCCGCTGGCCGCGGTCCGCCGCGAGGATCGCCACCTGCGCGAGCCCGTACGACGCGACCATCAGCACGCCGTTGAAGCTGCTCGTCGCCACCATGCCGCCCAGCAGGAGGCCCTCCAGCACCGCCGGTCCCAGGCTGCCCGGCCTCCGGGCGCGTGCCATGGTGAGCACGAGGATCAGGGCCAGTGTCAGTGCCATCAGGTGCTGCGGCGTCCACCACATCCCGCGGTGAAGGCCGTCCACGCCCGGCAGGTTCCACACCCAGCGCGTCACGGCATCGACGTTCCAGTTCCGCAGCGCCTCGAGCGGCGTGCCCTTCGAGAACGTATCCCAGAGCAGATACGCGCCCTCGAAGCTGGACGCCAGCAGGATCGTCGCCCAGGAGATTGCGGTCGCCCGCGCCGATGCGCCGAGGTTCCGCACGACGATGAAGCCGACGCTGATGAACACCACCGCCATCCCCACGTCGGTGAGCATGATGCCGGCGTCGACCGGGAGCCCTGGCCTCAGCTGGGAAAAGAGCCCGGGCAGCGTGAAGTACGTCCAGTAGTCCGGAAACGCCTCCACGGGAAGGAACGGATTCAGCGGTGGCGTCGCGCCCTTGGCCAGCTCCGCCACCACGCTCATGTGCACGAAGAGATCGGCATTGAAGTAGGCCCGATAGGCCGTTCCTGCCGGAGTGACCTCGCCGACGCGGGCAAAGACCGGGCCCACGATCGCGAGCGCCAGCAGCCAGAGCAGGCTGAGCGCGACGGCGTCAGCCGTGTCGAGGCGTGTCAGGGCCACGACGCCCGCCTGGCGCCTGCGACCGGTCCACGCGAGCGCCACTCCCAGCCCGGCGCACGTGGCGAGGACCGCGAACGGCGAACTGACGCCGAGCAGCCGAAGCGCCGCGCACGCGAGGGACCCCGCGGCAAGGCCGAACGGCAGGGCCAGAAGGGTCCGTGTGAGCCCGTCCGCCTCTGCGCCGGTAAACCACCTGGCGATCGGCCATCCTGGCAGCGTGAAAATCCCGGCGACGAGGACGAACAGGGGCAGATCCACGAAGGAAGGCAGGATCGCGACCGCTGAGACGAGAAGACCGCCGCCGGTCAGGTAGACGAGGGCATGGCGGACAGTTCGAAGCATACGGCGGTCGATGTTGGCCCATCGCTGCCTGGGGAGTCAAGAATCCGAACCCGGCATCCCCGAGCCTTTTTCCACGACATGACGGGGATCATGGCGGGTCTGGCGGAGCCTGGCTCATGATGGCTCATGAAGCATGTCACGCCGCGCCGCAACCGGCGGGGTGCAGGAGGCGGATTCCATGAGCGAGTTGATTGACAACCGGGCGCACCGCGTTCGTACGCTGAAGGACATCATCAGGCACCTGCACGAAGGCCATGCGCCAGCCGACGTGAAGGCCCGACTGACGGCCATCGTCCGCGAATGCGATGCCAGCGAGATCGCGGACATGGAACAGGAGTTGATGGCCGAGGGCGTCCCGGTCTCCCATGTCATGAACATGTGCGACCTGCACGCGGCCGTGGTCCGCGACATCCTCGTCGACCGCCCCTCGCCCGCCCTGCCGCCCGGGCACCCGGCGGACACGTTCCGGCGCGAGAACGCGGCACTTGGCGAGCAGGTCGCGAAGCTGCGTCAGGCCCTTGCGGGCCTGGCCTCCGGGGCGCCGGACGGCGTGCCGGACGCCGCGGCTGTTGACGAGGCCAGGCGGCTCTACGGCGAGTTGATGGACGTCGAGAAGCACTACCAGCGCAAGGAGCACCTGCTGTTCAGCTGCCTCGAGCGCCACGGCATCACCGGGCCGTCGAAGGTGATGTGGGGTAAAGACGACGAGGTGCGGGGCCAGCTGAAGGCGCTGGGCGCGGCGATGGCCGCAGGCCGCGCATCCGCGGGTCAGTGGCGGCAAGTGGCCGACGCACAGGCCGGGCCGGCGCTCACCGCCGTCGAAGAGATGGTGTTCAAGGAGGAGCGCATCCTCCTCCCCATGGCGCTCCAGAACCTGAGCGAGGGGGAGTGGGGCGAGATCTGGTCGCAGTCGCCGCAGTTCGGGTTCTGCCTGGTGGAGCCGGGCAAGGGCTACGAGCCGCCCGCGGCCTCGAGCGACGTGCCCGCGGAGGCCGCCGCCGAGGCCGTGCGGTCCGGCGTGACGTTTGCGCCAGCGAAGGGCGCGAGACTCCTGCCCATGGCCGACTCGTCGCCGAGGCCGGCCGAACCGGCTGCGACCGTGGCGTCCGGGGCGATCGTGCTGCCGACCGGGTCGCTGTCGCTCGAGCACCTGAAGGCAATGTTCGCCGTGATGCCAGTCGACATGACGCTCGTCGGCGCCGACGACCGCGTGAAGTTCTTCAGCGAGGGCCGGAACCGCGTGTTCGCCCGCCCGCTCACGATCATCGGGCGCCTGGTGCAGCACTGCCACCCGCCGTCGAGCGTGGACGTCGTCGATCGCATCATCGACGACTTCCGGTCGGGGCGCCAGGACGTGGCCGAGTTCTGGATCGAGATGCACGGCCGCTTCGTGCACATCCGGTACTTCGCCCTGCGCGACGAGCAGCAGGCGTATCTCGGGTGCCTCGAGGTGACGCAGGACCTGACGCGCGAACGGAAGCTCGAGGGGGAGCGGAGGCTGCTTCAGTACGCTTGACTATTGCCAGTAGCCAGTAGCCAGTAGCCAGTAGCCAGTAGCCAGTAGCCAGTAGCCAGTAGCCAGTAGCCAGTAGCCAGTAGCCAGTACAGTTGGACACCGTGCAGCTCGTCTGGCATTTCTACTGAATACTGACTACTGGCTACTGACTACTTCATGCCCGTTACCGCCCCCACCCGCCGTACTCCAGGCGGTAGCGCGATCGGATCTCCCGCTGGACCCCCGGTACACCCCGGCACGCCTGGTGGCGTCGTCCAGTTTGGCCATCTGCGCCCGGAACGCCTCGGCGGCGGCGGTGAACTGGAGCCGCACGTCTTCGCATTCCGGCGAAATGGGTATGCGAATCGTCCTCGGTTCGTAGAGCGCGAACCATGCCCGTTCGAACGCGCCACCCGCGATTCGCACGGAGCAGGCCGACGTGAATCGCTGCCACTCGGCATCGAATGAGTCGGCGCGCTTCGCCATCTCCTGCATCGCTTTGTCGTACGCGAGCGTGCCCTGCTCGCGCGCCGATTCTCCGGCCGACGCGCCGCTGTCGTTGACGACACTGTTCAGGTTCGAGAGCGGCGTCCCCTGTCCGGCGGCCGGCAGCTGGCCTCCGGCGAGCAGTGCGCGGGCGTGGTCGATCCCGACGGCGAACGAGAGTCCCTGCGCTGAGGCGGTCGTCAGGGTCGCGATCCCGATCACCTCGCCCTCGCGGGTCACCAGCGGGCCTCCGCTGTTGCCGGGATTGATGGCGGCGTCGGTCTGCACGAGCGTCACGCCGCCCACCTTGCGCACCGCGCTCACGATGCCGCGGGTCACGGAGCCTTGCAGGACACCCAGCGGCGAGCCGACGGCGATCACTTCCTGGCCGCTCCGCACGCGCGAGGTGGAGCCGAGCGGGAGCACCGGCTGGGTCGCGTCCGGGTTCAGCACGCGCAGCACGGCCAGGTCGACCTCGGGTGAGGAGGCGGCCACGTTGGCCGCGCGCGTGCTGCCGTCGAACCGGCGGATCGTGACGCTCCAGGCGCCGGGCACGACGTGGGCGTTGGTCAGGACGGTGTCCGGGGCCACGAAGAACCCGCTTCCGGTGTTGCCCCCGGCCTCAACCCGGACGGCTGCCCGGACGGCCCGGTCGGCGACGTCCTCGAACCCGGCGGCCGCCGGCGCGGCGGGAGCCGGGATCGGGGCCTGCGTGGGAGCCTCCGTGGTGGCCGTCCTCGGCTCGGGCGGAGCGGGATCCTGCGGGGCGGCGGCAGGAGTGGCCGATGCAGGTCCTTCGGCGGCGGCTGCCTCCTTCGGCGGGCCGACCTCTGCCGGTGCGGTGAGAGGCGTGGCCGGCTTCTCCGGTACGGGGCTGGCATGCCGGGCGGAGATACCCCATCCAGAACGCAAGCGACACAACCACGACGCCGACCAGCCAGACGGCCGGCGGGACCCGCCACGAGGGCGCACCTCCGCCGGTGTCCGGAGCGGGCAGCCACTCCCGCACGTGGCCGCACCGGCACGTGCCGATTCTGGGCGGCACCTGCCGGCCGCACGCCGGGCAGGTCCAGGCATGTTCGGTCGGAAACTGTGAGGTCATGAGGCCTTCACTCTTGCCGTGTCTCTTATCGGCGTGAGGGCTGCCGATCCTGAGTCAGCAGGCCGGAAGCCGGAAAGAGGCGGCAAGGTGCCGGGGAACTCTCGCGCCACCGATGCCCGAGTCCCGAGTCCGGAGTCCCGTCATGCGACGCTGCCGAGACGCACGAGGCGCAGCACGGGCCGGCCGGCCTCGCGCGACTGTTGGAGGTCGGCCTCGAACTCGGCGACCCAGTCGTTGTGCATCTCCGGGTCGACCAGCATCTGTTCGATACGCCAGACCCGGTCCTCGTCGGCCTCCAAGACGTGCGTGTGCCGGAGGTTGCGCGCCTCCGGGTCGAACCGGACCGGCCCGTGCTCAACGCCGTAGGCCTCCAGCGCCGCCTTCAGATCGTCAGCGGTCCACGCGCGGTCGCCGGCGTCGGGGCGCGGCGGGTCGACGAGGCCCAGCGCGGCCGCGTGATCGCCGAGCGACCAGGAGCGCAGGAACAGGAACGCCCGCGTCCTGATGGCGGCGAGGAAGCGCTTCGGGTCGCGGGTGATGTCGGCCTCGGCGGCGGCCGCCCCGGGGGGCCGGAGTTCGCGCGCCCGGCCGGCCGCCACGGCCGCGCGCGGCTGATAGTTGGGGTCCCGCATGCGCTCCCACTCGTCGGCGAGGCTGGAATCGACGCTGCTCAGCAGGTCGCGGAGGTAGTACCTCGATCTCGAACGCCTCGTCGTTCTTGACCCCGTCGGGCACGGTCTGGCTCAGGGCCTTGTAGACGCTGTTGAGGTGGCGCAGCAGCAGGCCCTCGGAGCGCTGCAGGTCGTAGTCGTAGATGTACTCGGCGAAGGTGCGGAACTGCTCGAACATCTCCCGCGCGACGGACTTGGGCCGGATGTTCTCCTCGCCCACCCACGGGTGCTTGTCGGCGAAGGCGTTGAAGGTCGTGTAGATGAAGTCGCGCAGCGGCTTCGGGTATCCAGCTTCTCGAGCTCCTCCATCCGCTGGTCGTACTCGACGCCGTCCGCCTTCATCTCGGCGACGGCCCGGTCCTTGATCCGGTCGAGTTGCCGGCGCAGGATGATCTCGGGGTCTTCCAGGATTGCCTCGACCAGCGTCACCAGGTCGAGCGCGTAGTCGGGCGACTCGGCGTCGAGCAGCGGGATGGTCTCGAGCACGTAGAGCGAGAGCGCCTGATCCATCGAGAAGTCGTCCTGCAGCTCGACGTTGACCTGCAGGGTCGCGCCCTCGTCGGTTCTCGGGATGAACTCGATCACCCGCCTGCTGACCAGCGCCCGGAACAGCTGCCACGAGCGCTTCCGGTGGCCTTTTTTCGCCGCATCGGGCTCGTGGCTGTCGCGGATGAGGCGCTGCATCGCGCGGCAGCCGTCGCCGCGGCGGCTGAGGACGTTGAGCAGCATCCCGTGCGACACCTGGAAGCGCGACTGCAGCTGTTCCGGCTGCGCCGCGATCAGGCGCTTGAACGTGTTCAGGTCCCAGTTCACGAAGTTGTGCTCGGGCGGCCTGCGCCTGGTCACCTTCTTGCCGTCGCGCGCGGCCTTCTCGCCGAGCTTGATGTTCTCGATGACGTGCTCGGGCGCCTGCACCACGACGTAGCCGCGCTCGTCGAAGCCCTTGCGCCCGGCGCGCCCGGCGATCTGGTGGAAGTCGCGGGCGCTGAGGATGGCCGTCTTCCGGCCGTCGAACTTGCAGAGCCGCGTGAACAGCACCGTGCGGATGGGCACGTTGATGCCGACGCCGAGGGTGTCGGTGCCGCAGATGACCTTCAGGAGGCCCTGCTGCGCCAGTTGCTCCACGAGCACGCGGTACTTGGGCAGCAGGCCCGCGTGATGCAGGCCGATGCCGTGCCGGAGCCACTTGCGGATCTCGGAGCCGTACGGGCTCGTGAACCCGAACTCGGCGATGGCGTACACGATGGCGGCCTTCTCGTCCCTGGTGCAGATCTTCAGGCTGGTGAAGTCCTGGGCGCTACTGGCCGCATCGGCCTGCGTGAAATGAACGACGTAGGCCGGCGTCTTGCCTTCGTCGGCGAGCTTCTCGAGGGTGTGGGCGAGCGGGATCTCGGCGTAGGCGAAGTCGAGCGGCACCGGTCGGTCCGACGATTTGATGCTGGCCGTCGGGCGGTCGTTCAGCCGCGTGAGGGCGTCCTCGAAGAACCGCGTGTCGCCCAGGGTGGCCGACATCAGCAGGAAGCGCGTGTGCGGCAGCGTGAGCAGCGGCACCTGCCACGCCACGCCCCGGTCGCGGTCCGCGTACCAGTGGAACTCGTCCATCACGACGTTGTCGACCCACGAGTTCGCGCCCTCGCGCAGGGCCATGTTGGCGAGGATCTCCGCCGTGCAGCAGAGAATCGGCGCCTCGCGGTTGACCGTGGCGTCGCCCGTCGCCAGGCCCACCTGGTCGGGGCCGAACTCGCGGCACAGCGCCATCCATTTCTCGTTGACCAGCGCCTTGATGGGGCAGGTGTAGACGGAGCGTTGCCCGCGGGCGAGCGCGGCGAACAGCATCGCCGACGCCACGAGCGACTTGCCGGACCCGGTCGGCGTGTTGAGGATGACGTTCTTCTCGTCGAGCAGCTCGAGCACCGCCTCTTCCTGCGCGGGATAGAGCGTCAGGCCCTTCGAGGCGGTGTAGTCGAGGAACCCTTCGAGCAGCGCGTCGGTCGACGCGTCGCCGTCCGGAAAGAAGTCGCCGAGCTTCGTGGACATCCAGCGCCTGTTGTACCTCAATCCTGAGTCCGAGGGGTCGGGTCTATTTACGTGCGAGGGCTCCCAGTGATGACAATTCTGTCGGTTTCAGGGGACGGGGACATCAATGGAGGGTAGACGACAACGCTGAGAACACGTGCCGACCTCAGAGGATGACAGGTTCGTCGTTCTGGACGACCCGTGATCGTAAATAGACCCGACCCCTTGGACGACCCCTTGGATAAATAGACCCGACCCCTTGGACGTCCTGGGGTATGCTCCGGCGTGTCTCGCATGAAGCGTTCCCGGGCCTGCGCCGCCGCTGTCGCCGTCTTCTGCCTGTCCGGGCTCTCCCACGCCCGGGCGCAGGGCCGCGGCGCTGATCCGCCTGCAGCAATCCAGGCCCTGCGCCAGGCGATCTTCGAGGCAGAGGATCGCCGCGCCCCCACCGAGGCCGACCTCGAGACGCTGCGGGCCGGCGCGCGTCATCCAGACGAGGCTGTGCAGAGGATGGCGGTGCGCGGGCTGGGCCGCCTCGAGCGCGCCGCGCTTGTCGGCAGCATCGAGCCGGCGCTTTCGTCCCGGTTCGCCTCGGTACGCGCCGTTGGCGCCAACGCGCTCGGGCAGGCCGTGGCGTCCGCCGGCGGCGAGGCGGCGGCGGCCGTTCAAGCGTCATTGCTGAAACGCCTCGCCGTCGAACGCGACCCGGCCGTTGTCGGCGCCATGTGCTGGACGCTGGGCCGGCTGCCCTACTCGGCCCCGCAGGCCGTGAGGACGGCGGAAGTCACGCTCCTGGTTGCCGCACTGCCGCTCGATGCGGGCGCCGGCCAGCCGCTGCCGCTGCGACTGGGCCTCGTCAGGGGATTCGAGGCGTTGATCAGGCGCAACGCCAAGGCGTTCACGCCATCGTCGGAAACTGTCCGCCGCATGAAGCAGTCCGGCCTGAACCGTGTCACGCCGCGGCGCGGTGAGGACCCGGAGGACCTCGCCCGGGTCCGCCGCCTGGCACTCGCCGCGCTCGCCTCGGCGAAGCAGGCCGACGAGGCCACGCTGACCGCGGCGGCCGCCGATCCCGACCCCCAGGCCCGGCGGCTGGCCATCGTCGCGCTCGCGGGGGCGCCACCCGCGCTCGTGCCGGAGGCCGCCCGCGTCAAACTGATGAAGGCTGCGCTGGCCGATCCTGATCCGCTCGTGCGTTACGAGGCGTTGCGGGTCCATGCCCGGTCGCTCACAGTCGCCGGCGCAGACTCGGCGCCGGTCTTCGCCGCCGTCGACGACGCCTCAGCGCACGTGGCACTGCTGGCGATCGACCTGCTGGCAAGCGGGCAGCTGGATCGTGCGCGGGCGATTGGCATCCTGCAGCGGGAAGCCGCGGCGCTGCCGGCGGAAGCGCCGGCGCTGGCGGACTGGCATCGGGCGGCTCATGCGCTGGTGTCGCTGGCGCGAATCGCACCTGCGGAAGCCACGGCGCTTCTGCCCCGCTTCGAGGCGAGCGCTCACTGGCCCGTGCGCATGTACGCGGCGCGTGCCGCGACGTGGCTGCGCAACGTCGAATCTCTGACGCGCCTCGCCAGGGACGAGCGGGACAACGTGCGCGAGGCGGCCATTGAGAGTTTGAAGACGGTCGCCGGCCACGACGCCGACGGACTCTACATCGAAGCGCTCGGCCGGCCTGACTACCAACTGGTCATGACGGCGGTGAATGCGCTCATCGGCACGCCGCGGAGAGTGGACGCGGTGACGGCCCTCGCGTCGGCGCTCGCGCGCATCACCGTGGAGGGACGCGAGACGTCGCGCGACGCGCGCCTCTCCCTGATTGGCTGGATCGGCAAACTGGGCCAGGCCGACGACGCGCTGACGCTCATCCCGTACCTGACCGACTTCGATCCGCAGATCGCTGATTCTGCCGCGGCAGCCATTGGCACGCTGACAGGCCTCCCGGCTCCCACACCGGCGCCTCGCCCCCGGCCGGTGGCCGTCCCGGCGCTCGCCGGCATCGAGCGGCTGCGCGACGCGCGGGCGCGTGTGACAATCGCGGGGCGGGGCGTTTTCGAGGTAGCGCTTCTCCCAGACGAGGCGCCCGCGACGGTGGCGCGTTTCGTGTCATTGGCGCGCGCCGGCTACTACAACGGTCTCACCTTCCATCGCGTCGTGCCCGCGTTCATCGTCCAGGGGGGCAGCCCCGCCGCGAACGAGTACGTCGGCGACGGCCCGTTCATGAGGGACGAAATCGGCCTCGAGCCGCACGTCCGGGGCGCCGCCGGCATTTCCACCCGCGGCCGCGACACGGGCGACGCGCAGATCTGGTTCAACCTCGTCGACAATCCGCGCCTCGATCACGACTACACGGTGTTCGGCCGCGTCACCTCCGGCGCCGGCGTGCTCGATGGCATCCTGGAGTGCGACGTCATCGAACGGGTCGAGATCCTCGAACGACCCCGGCGCTGACGGCGGCTGCGCCGCGGCGGACCGGGATTCCGCCGACGAACCCCTGCGTCCAGCGCTCCGTCCAATAAAGTGCTAGTATCGAATCAAGGGCCCCTGCCCATCACAATATGAACGGAATCATCGCCGCCTGGGGCAAGATCCTCCAGGGGATCAAGCCGAACCTATCGATTGAAATCACTCGCGAGTGCCCGCTCCGGTGCCCCGGCTGCTATGCCTACGGGGATGACCATCTCGAGGGCGGGGTCACGCTGCGCAGCCTGGCCGACTACAAGGGCGAGGAACTGGTCGCTCGCGTGAAAGCGCTCGTCGAGGAACACGACCCGCTGCACCTGTCGATCATCGGCGGCGAGCCGCTGGTGCGGTTTCGCGAACTGGAGCAGATCCTGCCGTGGCTGGCCGAGCGCGGCGTCTATACCAATCTCGTGACGAGCGCCGTTCGGCCGATTCCGATTGAGTGGGCCGCCCTCGATCGGCTCCTGATCGCCGTGTCCATCGACGGCCTCCAGCCCGAGCACGACGCGCGCCGGAAGCCGGCGACCTACGATCGCATCCTCAAGCACATCGCCGGGCATCACGTCACGGTGCACTGCACGGTGACGCGGCAGATCTCGCAGCGGCCGGGATACCTCGAGGAGTTCGTGCGGTTCTGGTCGGAACAGCCGACGACGCGCAGGATCTGGTTCAGCCTGTATACGCCGCAAATCGGCGAGGTGTCGGACGAACGCCTCGACGAGGCGGATCGGCTCCGCGTGGCCAGGGAAATCGACGCGCTCGGGCCGAAGTTCCCGAAGCTCGAAGCCTCGAAGCGCATGCTGGAGGGCCTGGTCCGGCCGCCGCTGTCGCCGGAAGAGTGCATCTTCGCGCGGACCACGCACTGTCTCTCGGCGGACCTGGAGACGGTGGTCTCACCCTGCCAGCTCGGGGGCAACCCGGACTGCGCCAGTTGCGGATGCCTCGCGGCCGCGGCGCTCGCGGCTGTCGGCCGCTACCGCCTCCCGGGCGGGGTCCCCGTGCACCGGCTGTTCGACTGGTCGGCGGCCGTGGGCCGTCAGGTCGCCCGCGTCCGCGCCATCGGCAGGCCTGCCGCGCGCTCCGGTTCGCGCCGCACGATTCCCGTCAGGGCCGTCTCAGACTGACGGCTCGGCCTCCCACGCCGCGAGCCGATTCATCAGCGCGGCGGGCGCCGCAACGTGGTGGGTTGAAGCCCGCAGGCAGCCGGCCGCCCAGTCGGCCTCGGCGTCCTCTCCCGCCTGCCGCCAGAACCGTTCCAGGTCGGCGTAGCGCTGAGCGACCTCGAAACGCAGCAGCCACTGGATCTTCCGAAGATCGACCGGACACAGGTGCAGCGGTCTGCGCTCGCTTTCCGGGAGCGACGAGGAACCGTTCATGAGGCAGCGACAGTAGATGCAGTGCGCGAGACCGGCCATGTGGCCGATCTCGTGCGCGATCACGCGGCAGCATCTCTTGCGCATCTCACCCGGCGCGCGGCCCGGGGCGTCCTGGCAGAAGGGCGGGCCGTACCGTGCGACGCTCACCACGCCCACGCGGCACGTCGCCGACGCCTCGCCGAACGCGAAGGTGACAACAGGATGAGGGTACAGGTCGCGCGCGGTAATGCCGAGCACGCAGAAGGCGTCGGCGGGCTTCGCCGCGTAGAGCGCCGCCAGGATGTCTCCCGCGTACACCTGGGGCGTGCGCGCATCCGGCGCGATTCTCACCGTCAGGGCCGACTGGTCGAGCGCGAGCGGCGGCAGGACGCGCGTGTCACGCTGAAAGAACGCACCGGCAAATGCCGCCAGGGTCGACAGGCATGCCTCCGACAGCGCGTCGCCGGCATCGACAGGCTGCAGGCAGATTGTCCGCTCGCCGGCTTGCGGACGGCAGGCGGCGCGCACGAACTCCTCGAACGTCTGACCACGTTCGTCGTGGATCGCCAGCCAGTCCTGACCGCCCGGGGCGGGCAGCGGCTCGGCGGACGGCATCGACGACACGAGCGCACGGATCTCCGCGGGGGCGTCGCTCAAGTCGCCACACGCGTCCATCCATGCGTGCCGGTCCACGAGGGATACACCTCCCCGTTTGGGGAACGCAGGAAACGAGCCAGCTCTGCCGATCTGGGCCGATGATCCAAGTCGTTCCGTGTGAGTCTCTTAGCCAGCAGTGGCAGCGCGTACGGAGCGTATGCGGAATTTCTGACTGAAACACTCGCTTTCAATCTGCATGGGCCGGCACGCGAGGCGCTATGATTCCGGCAGCAAGCCCCCGGCGCGCGTGCGCACGCCCCCGCCAGGTGAGGCGATGCCATCCCAGACGGAATTCCGCTGGCCGGATCTGTTCGATGTCCGGCTCGATCACGGCCAAATCCGGTTACACGACGCGCGGATGCTCGTCGTCGGCTCCGACGCGCTGGGCGGGCTGCGCCGGGAGATCATGGCGGCGGCCGGCGTTGACACGGCACGCCGGCTGCTTTTCCGTTTCGGTTTCGCGAGCGGCTACCACGACGCCGTCAGCCTGCGCGCGGTGGGGGCCTGGAACGACCCGCTCGATGGCGTACGCATGGGCACGCAGCTTCAGGGACTCGAGGGCGCCGTGCACGCCGACGTCGCGAAGGTCTCCTGGCAGGCCGGCTCAGCCGGCTTCCAGGCGGAGGTGCTGTGGCGCCACTCGTACGAAGCCGAACAGCACCTCCTGCACTGCGGCATCGCCGCGGCGCCGGCGTGCTGGACGCTCGCGGGCTACGCAAGCGGCTTCGCGAGCGCCTGCCTGAGCCGTGAAATCTACTACCGCGAGGTGCAGTGCGCCGCCGTCGCTGGCGATCACTGCGCCGCCTCGGGGAAGGACGTCGAGGCCTGGGGGGAAGAGGGCGATCGGCTGCGGGCCGAGTACGGATGCGACACGCTGCTGGCGGACCTCGATCGGGGCCTCGACGGCCTGCTGAATCGATACCAGGCGGGCGGTCGCCGCGACCGGCGGTGCAGCGGGCACGGCCGCGAACTGGAGGCGCTGCGCGATCGGGTCGAGCAGTACGCGCGGCGATCCCAGATGGTGCTCGTGAGCGCCGCAATGCGCGAGTCGCTCGAACTGGCCGCGCGGGTGGCGCCGCTCGACACCGGCGTGCTGGTCTGCGGCGAGAGCGGCACGGGCAAGGAGTACGTGGTGCGGATGATCCACGAGCAGAGCGCCCGGGCCGGCCAGCCGCTGGTGTCGGTCAATTGCGCCGCCCTGACGGAGACGCTGCTCGAATCGGAGCTGTTCGGCCACGTCCGCGGCGCGTTCACCGACGCCATCCGGGACAAGGCCGGCCTCTTCGAGGTGGCGAGCGCCGGCACGCTGTTCCTCGACGAGGTGGGCGAGATGTCGGCCGGCCTGCAGGCCAAGCTGCTGCGCGCGCTGCAGGAGCGCGAGATCCGCCGCGTCGGCAGCGAGACCAGCATCAAGGCCAGCCCGCGCATCATCGCGGCCACGAACCGCGACCTCCGCGCGGCCGTCCACGCGGGGACGTTCAGGGAGGATCTGTTCTACCGGCTGGCGGCCTTCGTGATCTCGGTGCCGCCGCTTCGCGAGCGGCGGGAGGCGATCCCGGCGCTTGCGCAGGAGTTCCTGAGACGCGCCGCCGCCCGCTTCGAGCGGGATCTGGTCGGCATCGCGCCCGACGCCATGCGGGTGCTCATCGACTACGACTGGCCCGGCAACGTCCGGGAGCTCGAGCACGCCGTGGAGCGCGCCGCGATCATGGCCTCGGGCCCGCGGATCACGTCGGCCGAGCTCCCGCCGGAGCTGCACCCGCCGCGCGGGTCGGCGCCCGGGGCCTCGGATCTGGACGTCCGCGCACACGAACGCGCGCTGGTCGAGCGTGCCCTCACGCAGTACGGCGGCAACCGCCGCCGCGCGGCCGCGGCGCTCCACATCAGCACGGTCACGCTGTGGCGCCGGATGAAGCAGTACGGCGTGCGCGTGCCGTCACGCGCTTAATACTGGAACACCTTGCCGCCTGCCATGACCTCCTGCGTCTTCGGGTCGTAGACCACGCGCTGGCCGGTCCTGTACGCGGCGTTGGTCATGATCGTGGCGATGGAGTGCTGGCAGCCGGCCTCGATCGGGGCGTTCGGCTCCTTGCGGCTGCGGATGCAGTCCATCCAGTTGCGCATGTGGACGCTGGTCAACGGGTCGCCGCCCGTGTCCGCCCCGGTCTCCACCTTGACGGCCTCGGTCAGCACCTGCGGCGCGAGGAGGTTCGGCTTCATGCCCATCGACTTCGCCTCACGCTCCGTGAGGCCGCCGTCAGGCGTGACCTTCCCCGTGTCGAGGTCCATCGTCCCGCCGTTCGAGTAGTAGACCTCCTTGGTGCCGCCCATGCTGTTGCTGAACCGCGAGCTGAACACCACCTGGAACCCGCCGGCGTTCCGGTCCTCCGGGCCGTAGTCGAGCACCGTGGTCATCGTGTCGGCGTTGGTGCGGCCGTCCTTCCAGCAGTAGATGCCGCCGTTGGTGACGACGCTTCGCGGATAGTTGAAGCCGGAGAACCAGTGGACCGTGTCGATCTGGTGCGCCATCCACTGGCCGGGAATGCCGGAGGAGTAGGGCCAGAACAGGCGGAACTCGAGGTACTTTCTGGGGTCCCACGCCTCCGGCGGCCTGTTGAGCAGGTAGCGCTTCCAGTCGGTGTCGGCTTCGCGGCAGACCTCGACCGCGGCGCGGCGGCGCCAGCGCCCGGGCTGGTTCACGTTCCAGACGAGGTCGACGAACATGATCGGGCCGAACTTGCCCTGCTTGATGAACTCCGCGGCGGCAATGTAGTTGGCACCGCTCCGGCGCTGCGACCCGATCTGCACGATCCGCTTGCTCTCGCGCACGGCTTTCAGCACCGCGCGGTTGTCCTCCATCGTCTCGGCGAGCGGCTTCTCGGTGTAGCTGTCCTTGCCGGCCTTCACGGCCTCGACCGTGTGGAGGGCGTGCTGGAAGTCCGCGGTGCTGATGATGACGGCGTCGACGTCCTTGGCTGTCGCGTAGAGCTCCTCGGTGTTGCGGTAGGTGGCAACGGAGTGGCCCATGGCCTTCTCGAGCGCGGCCTTGCCCTCGTCTCTCCTCCGGCTCCAGATGTCGCAGACCGCGACGATGTCGAAGTTCGTGGCCTTCGCGTGCTGCTGGAACGAGGGCAGCAGGGATCCCCGGAAGCGGTCGGAGTAGCCGACCACCGCCACCCGTACGCGATCGTTCGCCCCCTGCACGGCGGCGGACGAGCGGGCGTCGAACGGGGAGAGGCCGACGTAGCCGGCGGCGAGCGCGGCTGACTTGATGAAGGTACGGCGATCCTGTTCCATGGCTGGTCCTTTCTGCGGGGTGGTTCCTGGCGCCGACATGCTACCACGGCGCCTGACGGATCGGGCACCGCAGCCGCTGTTCGGTCTGACCGGCCGGGTTTCTTTCCCCGGCTGGCCCCCCGGCACACGCTCCGAGCACTTGATTCCCGTCGCCCGCGTGCTATCATCCGCGTCGCAAGAGGTCTATCCAGTCAGGGGAGGATCCCAGGCCGGCCGCCGGGCAGCGCCCGCTCGGCGACTCCGTTGTGGTGGCGCAGCGATGGGGGGAGACATGGCTGCAGCTCGATTCCGGGTCGTATGGAAGTGTTTGTTGCTCGGGGCGGTGCTGGCCGTTCTGGCGGTGCCCCCCGCTCTCGCGCAGGAGTCGCGCGGGTCGATTAGCGGCACGGTCAAGGACAACTCGGGCGGCGCCCTGCCGGGCGTGGCCGTAACGGCGACCAAGAAGGACACCAACCAGGCGACGACGGCTGTCACGAACGAGGCGGGCGCTTATACGCTTCTCTTCCTGCAGCCCGGCGTCTACGCCGTGACCGCCGAACTGGCGGGATTCAAGAAGGTCCTCCGCGACAACGTCGAGGTCCGCGTCAACGACCGCCTCGGCGTCGACCTCACGATGGATATCGGTGGCCTCGAGGAAACGGTGACCGTCCTGGCCGAAACGCCGCTGCTCGAGACGCGGAGCGGCTCGCAGGGCCAGATCATCGACGAGAAGCGGATCTCGCTGCTGCCGCTGTCCGACGGCAACCCGTTCATCCTGACGCGCCTCGCCCCCGGCATCGCCTACACGGGCGACCTGAAGTTCTCGCGGCCGTTCGACAACGGCGGCACCTCGGCGGTCGTGGCCGACGGGGCGCCCGGCGCCAACGAGTTCACGCTCGACGGGTCGCCGAACATGGCGAGCGGCGGGCGCGTGGCCTTCGTCCCGCCGTCGGACGCGGTGCAGGAGTTCAAGGTCGAGAGCGCGACGTTCGACGCGCAGCAGGGCCATACGGCGGGCGCCACGGTCAACGTCGCCATCAAGAGCGGCACGAACAATTTCCGCGGCACGGGCTATTTCTTCTACAGGGACGAGAAGCTGTCCGCCAACGAGTACTTCCTCGAGAAGGCCGGAAAGCCCAAGTCGATGCTGGACTACACCCGGTGGGGCGGCACCCTGGGCGGCCCGATCATCAAGAACAAGACGTTCTTCTTCGGCGTCTTCGAGCGGCTCGATGACGCCTTCCCCGAGGTGGGCCAGTACACGGTGCCGACGCCGGCGCAGCTGAACGGCGACTTCTCGGCGCTGCTCTCCCAGGGGATCGTCATCTACGATCCGGCCACGGCGTTTCTCAACTCCTCGGGCCGTGTGGAGCGGCTGCCGTTCCCAGGCAACATCATCCCCGCCAACCGGCTCAGCGCGATCGCGAAGAACTACGCGCAGTACTACCCCGGGCCCAACCAGGCCGGGGACGCCCAGGGCCGGAACAACTACCTGTCGGAGAACACGCGCACGGACGACTTCTACGCGCTCACGATTCGCGGCGACCACCAGTTCACCCAGAACCAGCGGCTGTTCGTCCGCTGGAACAAGAACGACCGCCGCGAGGCCCGTGGCGCCTGGACCGGTGAGGTGAACGGCGTGACGCCGACCGGCAACTACCTGTTCCGCAAGAACGACCAGATCACCATCGACCACGTGTGGACCATGTCGTCGGGCATGCTGCTGAACCTCCGGGGCGGCTACGCGCTGTTCCGGGAGCCGAGCGTCAGGCAGCATCAGGACGTGTTCGATCCCGCGACGCTCGGCTGGTCGAGCAGCGTGACGCAGTACTTCGGCGGCAAGCAGTACATGCCTCGGTTCGAGGTCGGCGGCATGGCCGTGCTGGGCGACACCTATGCCGGCACCACCGAGCACGGCATCTGGTCGTTCCAGCCGACGTGGACCAAGGCGGCCGGGCCGCACAACTTCCGGGTGGGCTGGGACTGGCGCTCGTACGAGGAGTACGGCGCGCCGTCGCTGCACGCCGCGGGGCGCTACGACTACAACACGGACTACACGCGGCAGTTCGACAATTCACCGGCCGCCCCCATCGGCCAGCAGCTGGCGGCGATGATGCTCGGGCAGCCAACGGCCGGGTTCATCGATCGGAGCGCGGACCGGTACAACCGGACCAGGTACCAGGGGTTCTTCTTCCAGGACGACTGGCGGGTGACCGAGAAGCTGACGCTCAACCTCGGACTGCGCTACGAGTACGAGGGGGCGACGACCGAGCGCGACGACCGCAACGTGCGCGGCTACGATCCCACGGCGGCGCTGACCATCACGAACGCCGCCCAGGGGGCGTACGCGGCGAACCCAATTCCGGAAGTCGCGCCTTCAGCCTTCAAGGTCCTCGGAGGGCTCGGCTTCGCCGGCGGCTCGAACCGCGACTTCTACACGGCCGACAAGAACAACTGGCAGCCGCGCCTCGGCATGGCGTATGCCATCGACAGCAAGACCGTGGCACGAGCCGGGTTCGCGATCTACACGGTGCCGGCGGTGATCTGGAGCGTCCGCCAGTCCGGCTTCTCGCAGGCCACGAACATCGTGCCCTCGAACACCAACGGGCTGACGTTCCAGGCGAATCTGGCCAATCCGTACCCGGCCGGGGTCGCCGACCCCCCAGGCGCCAGCCTCGGCCCCAACACCTTCAACGGCCGGCAGCTCGACAGGTGGGAGAACGACGTCGAGAGCTTCAAGAACCCGCAGGCGATGCGCTGGTCCATCAGCGTCCAGCGCGAATTGCCCCACCAGTGGGTGGTGGAGGCGGCGTACGTCGGCAACCGCAGCTACGATCTGCCGGTGGACACGGAGCTCAACTCGGTCCCACGCAACTACCTGTCCACGAGCCAGTCTCGCGATACGACCACGATCAACTACCTGACGGCCAACGTGGCCAACCCGTTCAAGGATCTGCTCCCGGGCACGGGCTTGAACGGCTCGACGGTCCAGCGGCAGCAGCTGCTGCGGCCCTATCCGCACTTCCTCAACATCCAGAGCCGGGCGCACGACGGCGTCGGCAATTACAACGCCTTGCAGGGCCGCCTCGAGAAACGCTTCACGGCGGGCTATACGCTCCTCGCGTCCTATACCTGGTCGAAGTTCACCGAGCGGGCGTCGCTGCTGAACACCACGGACGCGGCCTATGAGGAACGGCCGTCCGGCGCCGACATTCCGCACCGCCTCGTGATGAGCGGCATCTACGAACTGCCCTTCGGCCGCGGCAAGAAGTGGGGCGCCGACTGGAACGGGGCGCTCAACGCGGTGCTCGGCGGCTGGAGCGTCCAGGCCATCTACCAGTGGCAGACGGGCCGCCCGGTCACGGGATGGGGGAACGTCTACTTTAATGGGGACGTGAACAGCCTGAAGGCCGATTACAGCAAGGTGAAGGACGGCCTGCCCGTGTTCGACACGTCCGGATTCTACTTCAGCGACGCCGCGGTGCAGACCAACGGCGTGGTCGACCCGGCGAAGCAGCGCGCCGACCAGCGGATCCGCCTCGCCAACAACGTCCGCTACTTCCCGTCGCAGTTCTCGGCCGTGAGCCAGCAGGCGTTGAGCCTGATGGACATGTCGTTCATCAAGCGGTTCCAGTTCACGGACAGCGTCCGCGGCCAGTTCCACATCGAGATGCTGAACGCATTCGACCAGGCGTTCTTCAATCCGCCGAACCTGGACCCGACCTCCAGCGAGTTCGGGAAGGTGAGCGACACGCAGAACCTGCCGTTCAGCGTGCAGCTCGCGTTCAAGCTGGTCTTCTAGGCGCGCCAGAGCGACACGGATGACACGCCCGCCGGGCCCGGTGCCCGGCGGGCGTTCTTGTCTATGAACGGGCCGTCCCGATCACGAACTGGTCGAAATCGACGCGCTCGTCCTTCGACGGCGCCCAACTCGGGTCATCGCCGCCGAAGAAGGTGCTGAAGTAGAACGCGTCGATGGCGAAGCTGTCGACGTCGCGGAAGCGGAGGTCCCGGCGGTCGAGGGCCAGGGCTCCGTCGAACCACCCCTGCACGATGCCGTCGCGCTGGCCGGGCCGGTTCATGACACATCGGTGTTCGACGCGGTGCCAGGTGCCTGGCATGAAGGCACGCTGGCCCCCGTTGTTCCAGCTGAGGTCCTCGCCGTACTGCGTTGGCTGGTCGGCGTGGTAGACGTACTGCACCACCGCGCCCCCGCTCCGCCACATCATCCGCGCGGACCAGCCGTCCTGGCCGCTCGGCATGCGGCCCCCCGTATTGGCGGCGCCCCCCACAAGGCCGGGCAACTTGCCGCCTCTCGCGAAGTCGAAGCCCGGGGCGAAGCGGACCCAGTAGGCGCAGTAGAGCTCGTCGTACCGGGCTCCGAGCCCCATCTTCCATTGCGCGCCGCCCTCCTGCGGGCCCACACCACCTTTCGGATACAGCACCCGCAGCGATCGGCCCTCGCGGGCATCCGGCCCTTCGAAGACCGACACGCGGCCTTCCCTGACGCCGTTGTACGGCGCCACGCCCATCCATCCCGCCGACAGCGCGCCGGGACCATAAACGCCCACGCTGTCGCCGTTGAAGTCCTGTCGGAACAGCGGCTGGGCCGGAGCCTGGGTCGGCGAAGCCGGGGAACTTGCCGGCGCCGACGCGGCCTCGCGGCCGCACGCCGCCGCAAGCGGCAGGACGGCTGCCGTGGCGAGGAACTCGCGGCGAGACGGGAACGCCATCAGCGCGGCTGACCGGGCTGACGCAGGGCCGCCTGGATTGCGGCGTCGGCCAGCGGCGCCATGATGGCGTAGCCGGCGGCGTTGGGGTGCAGGTCGTCCTCGCTCAACTCGGCGCGCAGCAACCCTTTCGCGTCAACCATGGCCGAGAAGTAGTCGAGGTACGTGTGGCCGTTGGCGGCGGCGTATCCTTCATCCAGGCGTTGAGCGCGGTAATCCGCGCCATCGGCCGTCTCGTGGTCTGAGGCGGGGCCGTGTCGCCGGGGCGGACGTGGTACTCGCTCACCGGCAGGATACTCGAGAACACGACACGGATGCCGTTCGCCTTCGCCACCTCGGCCATCGACGCCAGGTTGCCCGCGATCTGCTCGTCGGTCATGGGGCCGGTGTTGCCGGCGATGTCGTTGGTGCCGGCCAGGATGACGACCGCCTTTGGCTTCAACGCGATGACGTCGGGCCGGAACCGGATGAGCATCTGCGGCGTCGTCTGGCCGCTGATGCCGCGGCCGACGTATGGCCTGCCCGGAAAGAACGGCCCGAAGCGGTGCTGGGGCCACGCGTCGGTGATCGAGTCGCCCATGAAGACGACGCGTGCCTCGGCGGGAGCCGGAGCGGTCAGCGCGTGGTTGGCCTCGCGATAGCGGGTGAGGTTCGGCCAGTCGCTGAGGCGCGCGTCGTTGCGCGCCGCGGCCTGCACGGCGGCCGCGAGTTCCTGGCAGGACGGCAGCGCGGTTGGAGTTGGCGACTGGACCGGGCCCGTCTGCGTGATGATCGGTTGCTGGGCGGGCGGCGTCTGGGCGCTGGCGGTACTGGTCGCCAGCACGAGTGCGGCCACGAGAACGCGATGCTTCATGCTCGTCTCCCTTATCTCGCCACGATTTCGTCCACGAAGACCCACGACGTGCCGCCGGCCGACGCATGCCAGTCTGGCAGCGTGTGGGTGCCCTCGATGTGGAGTTTGATGAACCGCACGAACGGGATTGCCCAGTTGAAGGTGAAGGTCCGCGTCACGGCTTCCGCGCGCTGGTCCCCCTCGACGCGGATGGTCTGAATCTCCTGGTATCGCGAGCCGTCCATCGACACCAGGCACGTCACGCTGCGCGGGTGCAGGATCCAGCTGCGCGCGTCCCAGAGCGTGCTGACCGCCACCTCGCTCGCTGGCGCCGACGCGCCGAGGTCGAGCACGAGGTCGACATCCGGCCCTTCCCAGCCCAGCCACTGGACCTTGAAGTCGTTCGCGCCGCGCACGCCGTCGGTCAGGATCCCGAGGTTGCCGCGCGAGTACTTCGGCGACGGCGGCGGGTCGGCTGTCACCGGTTTTCGAAACGCCAAGTTGCCCGCGATCTGCGCGTCGATGAACCGGCGGGCGGCGTCGTCGTACTGCGTCGGCGTCAGCCCGGACTCGTTCAGCGTGCGCACGCCGTTGCGAGCGCATGTCTGGAAGAAGTCGTCGAGGAGCCGCGTCATGTCCGGCCTCGGAGTGAACCGTTCGCCCGCCTGCTCGTAGAAGCCCCTTGGGCCGAACAGATCGCTCTTGCCGATCTCCAGCATCGCGTACTGCAGCGGCATACGGGCTGTCTTCACGCGTTCAAGCACCGACGGGTCGGCCCGCACGGCCGCTTCGGCCCGGTCGAACCAGTCGTTGTACTGCGCCACCTGGTCGGCGGACAGGTAGCCCTCCGCATGAGTGGCCGGCGGCTCGTAGATGTCCAGCCTCGCCCCGCTTCTGCCAAGCGCATCCCGTAGCCCTGCGATGTACTTCGCCATCCAGGGGCTCGCGGCTCCGTAGTAGCCGTCGAGGAACTCTCTCAATACCGCGTCCGCGTCGACCTCGGGATTCCACAGCAGGCGCGCCAGCAGGTAATGCTTCAGCTCCGAGAACTCATGCCCCGCGCCGGTGTTCGATTGCTGGAAGTGCAGCGACGCGCCATTGCGCACGAAGAACCGGATGTTCGGCTGCAGCACGTGCAGGTTCGGGAACGGCGACACGTGGTGGTTGTAGTTGACCGTGTAGTCCCAGAGGTAGATGTTTCGGCTGATCTTGCCCCAGTCGGCGATGTCCTGCACGAACTGGCGGCTCGACGGGTCGTCCTCGATCGGCAGGCTCCGGTTCAGCTCGATCGTGCAGAGCATGATCTGCACGTTGGGCGCCGGCTTCACGAGTTTCGGCGCCTGCCGCGAGTACTGGTAGGCGAGCGTCGACACGACCTTGTCGGGGAAGCGCGCCGCCACCCGGTTGACGAACCGGATGATGGGCCCCGCCGGCGAGCCCTCTTCTTCGATGATCTTCCGGCAGTCCGGACACTGGCAGTAGGAGAAGTTGTCGTTCTGGCTGACGGACCAGACGTCGCGGTCGGGCTGCGCGGCAATCTCGGCCCCCAGGGTCTCGATCGCGAGCTTCAGCACGTCCGGGTGGCTGAGGCACAGCTGGTCCTTGATCCGCTTGCCGTTCATCCACGAGAAGTACTCCGGGTGCTCGGCGAAGTGCTTCTCCCACGGCACCAGCCGGTTGAACGTGTGGACGTAGTATCCCCTCCCGAACACCTCGTCTGTGGCGTCGAGCCGAAGCCAGTCACGGAGGTCTGCGTCTTTCGAGAAGTCGCCGTTGACGATGCGGATCTGGTTCGCCGGGTGATCGAGGTCCCTGACGGCGCCGAGAGCGATCGTGCGGCGCTGCGGGAACCGCGCGACACCCGGCGCGAACCGCCGGCAGCCGAAGTGCTGCTCCAGCAGGTGCACCACGCCATAGATGGCCCCCTTGTGCCATTCCGAACGGACGTAAAGGCTTCCGCCGGACGTGGCGACCACGAACCCGTCGCCTCTCCGGGGAGGCGCCGGCACCTCGGCAGGAACGGCGTCTGCCGGGAAACCGATGGCAACCTCCCCCGATGGCGCCGGCGTGTCCTTCTCGAGGATCGGCAGCAGGCCGCCGCTCATCCGGCGGATCCCGTCCTGCAGGATCTCCGCTGCACGCCGGTTGAAGGGGTCGCCCCCGCGTGGAATCGCGATCGCGGCTGCCGGCCGCCCGCCATCGACCAGGGTGATCCCGTCGGGGCGTTGGCCGCCGAGCCCAGGCCCGGCCGCCACCCTCAGCGAAGCCGCCAGGACGCCCGCAGCCAGTGCGGCAATCCAGAAGGAGCGGAAAGAGCCCACGCTAGCGAACCAGGGGCTTGTAGCCGATGATGTCGTTCCACCACTGGGGGTAGCCGACCGTCTGGCCGTCGACCATGCCCATGGCGTACTTGCCGAGCAGCGTGTCGCCGAGCTTCAGCCACTCCTGCTGCCAGGCGATGGCATTGGCCGACCCGTATTGCGTGAGCATGTTCACGGCGGCCTTCGGGTCCCTGGCGTACGTCTGCGCCGCCAGTTCGAGCACCTTCGGCGTGACCGCATAGAGCATGCTCAGCCGCGGCTCTCGCGCAGCGTTCACGTGCTTGATGGCCTCGTTGAAGCGGAGCTCCGCCATCTGCTGGACGTAGATGTTGGTCCAGAAGCCCGACTCGCGGTCGAACGCGCCGTAGCGGTCGCCGCGGCCGAGATGGGCTGGCAGCTCGTCCATGATGGCCCAGATCGGCGTCAGGTACGAGGTGGCTGGCGCTCCGTAACCGAACCAGCTCGTGCCGCGGAGGGGCTCCGGGAGCGCGGCGTTCACCTGGCCGATGTGCAGGTAGTAGGTGCGCTGGACGTTGATGGCGCGCTCGAAGGACCCCTTGGCCCCGCGGTTGACGTAGCGGATCGGGTTGCCCCAGGGCCCGGCTGCCGGGCCCTTGGTCATGTCGTACGGCGTGCCCTCGTAGTAATCGGCCTGGATCTTCCGGATGTCCTCGAGGGTGAGCGGCTTGTCGGGCTTGACCGAGAACGGGTAGTTCTCCAGGTTGGCGGCCAGCTTCAGCGACGGCGCGATGAGGTCGTAGACGCGCCACTCGCGGCGCGACGAGGTGACGGGCTCGTCCGGGGCGTAGATCTTCGCCACGAGGAACGGCTTGCCGGCCTTCGGGTCGAACCAGCCCTGCTCCACGGCGAACGACACGATTTTCGGCGACGCCATCACGTTCGCCTTGTCGGCGAGGTTGATCTCGCCGATGCGCGCGCGGTTGGCGGCCACGAACACGTGGTCCTCAGGGATGCGGACCGCGGCCCAGATGTCGCGGCCGTAGAACTCGGCCACCCACGTCTCGGTGCCGTCGGTGACAGTCATCGTCTCGCCGCCGCCGCCGGTCTCGGTGAGGAAGCCGAACTCCTCCACGAGCTTGCCCATGATCTGCACGGCCTCGCGGGCGGTGGCGGCGCGCTCGAGGGCCACGTCCTGGGCCATCCAGCAGTCGATGAGCCCGTCGCCCTTCGTGTACATCACGTCCTTGACCTTCTTGCCGAGGTCGGTGGCCGCGTCGATGCCGAAGGTGGACTCGGCAATCGCGACGCCCTTCTCGTTCATGAAGGAGTAGCGGGACATGAAGTACCGGTAGGTGTGCCGGGCCTGCGGCATGTCGCCGAGCACGTTGCCGCCATCGCGGGTGTGGGCGTTGGCGATGATCTTGCGCTTTGCGCCCTCCGGCCAGTCGGCGGCGGGCACGATCTTCAACGGATAGTCGGCCACGCTCGAGTCGTCGTTGTGCGTGATGACGGCCGAGCCGTCGACGGTGGCTTTCCGCCCCACGCCGAGGATGGTGCAGGCGTCGAGCACCGGCCCCCACTGCAGGACGACCACCACCACCAGCAGCCACGCGATCAACCGCGAATGTCTTCTCATGCGAGTCCTCCAAGCCCATCCCTGCCCTGGGGCTGGGCGTGCCTCCGCGCGTCCCCGCTCGCACAAGCCGGCAAAACGCATCTTCGGGGTGCTGGTCGGCGGAAGCGCGGGGCCCCACTTCGTCACCCCACGCGGATTCCGGCCCCTTCGAAGCGTTTTGTCCTCTCACGGTGATCGGCTTGGCTCGAGGGTCCGCTTGGCGGCACGCTCAGCCCCTTGTCCCTTGCCCCTTGCCCCTTGTCCCTTGCCCCTAGTGCCTGAACACCCGTTCCGCCGGCGCCTTCGCCGGGTCGTGCAGGTAGGCGCCGACGCCCTTCTCCATGACTTCGGCATAGGTCGGCCAGCGAACGCCCACCGTCTTCTCCGGGTAGAACTCCCCCATCTGCTTGATGATCTCGGCCGCGCCGCCCAGGTGGCGCCCGACGCGGTAGTCCAGCGTGGCGCCGGTCTTCATGTCGTACTCCGCGTACAGCAGGCCGCGGTCGGCGGCGGTCTGCATGAACTCGTCCCTGCCGGTCAGCATCAGCGCTTCGGTCATCGGGCCGACGAACTTGTCGATGAAGGGCTCGGGCGTTTCCATGAGCACCGCGAAGCTCTCGGTGAAGTCGCCAATCTCGCGGTGGGTGAGGCCCCGGAGCGACTTCGGCGAATTCTCGGTTTTCATCGGGAACTGCTCCGCCGAGAGCATCATCGCCGCCATCATGCACATCTCCTCCGCCCGCTCGTGGCAGACGTAGGTGCTGACGACGGGATAACCCATCGACGCCTCGTGGACGTCAATGGTGAGGTCGATCTTCTCGCGGCGGATGAGCTCGCTGACGGCGAACGACGTGCGCTCGGTCAGGTTGCCGTCGGGGCGGCCCGGAAACGTCCGGTTGAGGTTCCGGCTGTCCTGGTAGGCGAGGTTCTGCGTGGACGGATAGTGCACGAACGTGAACGGGTCCGGCCACTGCTCGAGCGGGTTCGTCTCCCGGTCGCCGATGCGGTACTTCGGCTCGCCCCACGGCGTCTTGACGCGGAAGAACGGCGGATACGCGTTGCCGAGCATGCCCAGCGTCGACGCGCTCATGTTCGCCCGCGCGATGACGAACACCTTCCCCCGCGTGATCGAGATGTTCTCCATCAGGACGTAGGCCGCCATTGGGCTCGCCGGCTCGTACGCGTGCGCGCCCCCCAGAATCAGCACCGACCCGCCGGCCACGCCGGAATCGAACACGAACACCGGCACGTCCATCAGCGTGCCCCCGATGCCGCCGAAGTACGTGCTGAGCGGCACCTGGCGGGTGAACGCCTCCGAGACGACCACCGTTTCCCGATAGGCGCGAAGCGCGCGGATGTCCTTCGAGCCGACGACCATCAGCAGCAGCGAGGCGGCGAGCAACGCCAGGCGGCGCGCGATGAGTGTGCGGTCGCTCATGCCGTCACCTCACTTGATGTGGAGTGCCCGGAGGACGAACGGGATGATGGCGTAGGCATACACGATGTCGTACGCCAGCCCGGGCCGCGTCTTCCGCCGGAACAGCCTCCCCACGAGCAGCACGGCGATTAGGCCCGCGAGCACGAAGTACGTCTGGTGAACAATCTCTTGCAGAAAGATCATTGTTGGTCCGCTCACTCGACAGAAGTCAGAAGACAGAAGGGCCACCTAACGATGGTCAGAAGACAGAATCCAGAACGGTGCACCGGTGCTTCTCCTTCTGTCTTCTGTCTTCTGTCTTCTTCAATAGCGCACGAGAAACCCCACCCTCCCCGGGAACATGAGCATCCCCAGGGCGACAAGACCCATCACCAGCCACGGCACCGCCGTGGCCTTCAGGAACGATCCGTAGCTGCCCTTGTAGCCCACCGTCTCGATCGCCGTGCGCCCGACGATGCGCGAGGGCGGGAGGCAGTCGCCGAGGGCGAACAGCATGCTGAACGCGGCCGCGACGACGGTGACGTTCGCGCCGACGGCGTTGAACACGAAGATGAGCGGCGTGCCGAGGATGACGGCGCTGCCGAACCCGAGCGATCCCTGCGCCAGCGGGCAGACCAGCAGCGACGTCGCGTAGATGCCGATGATGGGCAGCGCGACGAAGCTGATGGCAATCAGTCCCCTGACGCCCGTGGCGGCGAGGACGTTCACCAGCACGCCCACGCTCACCATCGTGGCCACCAGCGGGAACACCTGCTCCACCGTCTGGTTCACCACCTCGACCCAGCGGCGGAGCGGCCGGCGGACGGGATCGATCGCCACCGTCGTGAGGGCGCAAATGACGAACATCAAGGGGAAGCCGATCGTGGGCAGCCTGAACGCGGCGTACTTCGCCGCCAACGCCAGAACGAGCAGCACGACCAGCGGGACGGCGGCCCGCCACCAGGTCATCTTCGGCGAGAGCGGCGGCAAGCCGGCGAGGATTGCCTCTTTCGACTGCGGCACCGCGCCCCAGCCGAGGTAGAGCACGGTGAAGGCCGCGACGATGAGCACCGGCACGAGCAGGACCAGGTCGAACCCGACGTAGGGCATGTTCGCACCGGCGGCCATCAGCATCGCCCAGACGTTGATGGGCGGCGCGATGGCCGAGAGGATGCCGAGCATGAACACGAACGCCGCCACCCGGTCCTCGGCGAGGCCCATCAGGCGCAGCACGGCGGCCACGAGCCCGCCGACCACGAGCACCGAGACGACGCCGGCGCCGGTCAGCGCGCCCGGGATGAGCATGAGCAGCGCCAGCACCATCAGGAGCAGCCACTTCCGGCGGTGAAGACGTCCCACGAGCGCCTGCACCAGGGCGTTCATGGCACCCACCTCCGAGTAGGCGTTCATGAAGACGCACGCCGTGATGAAGATGAACGCCAGATCGAGGAAGGTGAAGGTGCCTTCGACGAAGAGGTGCGCGGGAACACCCAGGCCGGCGACCAGCGCTCCCACCAGCGCCGTCACCACCATCGACAGCTCGGGCGACTTGAAGCGCCAGCTGCTCAACACGAAGGCGGCGACCATCGCCGCCAGCGTGAGGGAGGTCGACGCGTACTGGCTCATTTGGCGTACATCGCCTTCACGACCTCCCCGAAGTCCACCGCATCGTCGATGAACGTGAGCGGCGCACCGGTCTTCCTGGAGATGGCGTCGAAGCGGCCGTCCTCGTTGCCGTCCTTCTTCACGACGAGGTAGCTCGCGTGAGGTGCAATGGCGTCGATGCAGCGCTCGTCGGCGCCGCCGGGCTTGCCGCGGCGTGTCTTGCCCTCGAGCAGGACGCACACGATCTGCAGCTTGAGCTTCTTCGCCTCGGCGATCATCAGGTTCAGTCGGTCAATCTCCTGGTCGATGGTGATGCCCGAGGCGCCGAGGCCTTTGGCCGTCGAGCCGAGGACGACCATCAGCGTCTTGTACGGCTTGGCCTTCAGGTCCGCTGGCTGCGGCTCGGCGCTGTAATCGAAATCGGCGACCGCGCCGGTGCGCTGCACCAGCAGCCGCGACATCTTCGCGCCCGGCCCCTGCCCCGCGTTGGTGATGAGCAGCGGCTGCTGCCCTTTGACCGGCGCCGCGCCGGTAACGGCGGCGCCGGCCGGCGATACGGCACCGGCAAGCAACGCTGCGGCCACGATCCAGGCAGTTCGAGTCATGACATCGCCTCCATGCGGGGGCCCGCGGCCCCACGCGGTCATCTAGCGTGTGAGCGACACCGATCCTTCCAGCGGCGGGAACGGCACCGGATCGAACGGCAGGCCGTTCTCGCGCGCCAGTCCCTTCACGTAGAGCAAGTGCACGACGGGGACGCCCCGCGCGGCGAACTCGAAGAGCAGGCCGCGCGACGGCGACTCGGGCAGCGACGGCAGCTTGAGCACGAGGCCGTTCGGCACCAGCAGCGAGGCCTCAGTGTCGCCGAAATTCGCCGTGGCCCCGCCCACGTTGACGAAGCAGCGGACTGGCCGGCCGGCGGCGCCCGCCTCGTAAGCCCCAAGCCGCCGCCTGACGCGATCGGCCAGCGTGGCGCCCTCGATGAGCGGCAACCCGCTTCGCCGGGCTTCGTCAATCAGTGTGGCGCCCTCCTCGTCGAACAGCACGCCGCGGCCGGTGTCGCGTTCGCCGCCGGGTGCGATCGCCGCGATGGAGTACGGGAGCAGCCCGTCCGAGCGAAGCCGGGCCAGCATGTCCACGAACGTGAAGCCGGGGATGTTCGCGCCGTACATCGACGAGCCGACGGAGTAGATGAGCACCGGCCTGAGGTCGAGCGCGCGCGCCGCGCACAGCGACGCGAGCACGAAGGCGGGAAACGACCCGCTTCCGCCGATCGCCACGACGTCACCCGGCCCGAGTCCCGCACGCTGGTAATAGCCGGCCACCACGGCCGCAAACGCCGGGTTGGCCGCCGTCCGCTTCGCTGCCGCATCGCCAAGCGAGGTCGTCAGCGGCGTGAATTCGGCGCCGACGATGCCCGTGTGGTTGGGATCGAGGGCGGCGTCGAGGGGGATGCCCTTTTCCAGGCGCAGCGCCTTGATTGACGACAGGGCACGCGCCATCAGCGCCGCCGCTTCCGCCCTCGGAACCGCCGCAGACGGCAGGGCGTCGCCTGCGCGGGCGCTGGCCGTGAGCACCACTCCGGCGGCCAGGCAGGCGACGGCCACGAGGACACCTGGTGCAGCGAAGGGAATCCGGTTCAGGCGCATGCGAAGGCAGCGGGCCGGGGGCCCCGCGTCGGGTGACAGCAACCGCCCGGGTATCTTACCGGAAAACCCCACGGCGCGAGCCCGGGCCGGTACGCGGTTCGACACGGGCCTCCGCGGCCGTGGTATACAACGCCCGTGAACAACCGGCCGCGCCAACTCTGCGTCATCGCGATTGCCGCCGGCCTCGTGACGGCGGCCTTCGCCCAGTCGCCGGCGCCGCGTGTGCCGGTGCCGCCGATCCCGACCGCGCTCGGAACGCTGCCTGGCGTGAGCGAACTGCCCGCCCGTCCTGAACTGCCGGCCGTGCTGGCCTTTCAGGACGGCTCGCCGGTGAGGACGCCCGCCGACTGGCGAACGCGCAGGCTGGAGATGAAGCGGCTCCTCTCGGTCCTACGCCACCGGGCTGATGCCTCCTGCGCCGGGCAACGTGAAAGGACGCGTGCTGAAGTCAGCGCCGTTGCTCGGCGGGACGGTCCGCTACCGCCTCGTGCGCCTCGCATTCGGCCCCGGCGCGAAGTACGGGTTCGACGTTGCGCTCTTCGTGCCTGTGGCCGCGAAGGGCCCGGTGCCGACGGTAGTCTTCCCCACATTCGGTCCGACCCCGGGCGGGACGCCACTGCCGGCCATGGCGAGGCCGCCTGAACAGGGTAAGGGCATCGACGCGCTGACGGTTCCGCTCGGCGATCAGACCTCACGTGCCGCGGCCTCGGCCACGGGTGCCGGAGCGCCGGCCGGCCCGCCGCCTGGCCTCGCGGCGTTGTCGGATCCCGAAGCCGCAGCCGCCGCTCACACCGAGTTGTTCCGCCGCGGGTACACCCTGGCGACCTACCACTACCAGGACACGGGCGAAGACACGATCGGCCGGGAGGAGGACGGCAGTTGGTCGTTCCGGAGGACCCGCTACTACCCCGCGTATCCGGGGCACGACTGGGGCCTCGCGGCGGGCTGGGCGTGGGGCCTCTCGCGGTGCATCGATTACCTGGAACACGAGGCGTCTGTCGATCGCGGGCGGATCATCGCCGTTGGACACTCCAGGATCGGGAAGGCCGTGCTCGTCGCGGGCGCGTTCGACGAGCGCATCGCGATGGTCGCTCCGGCGGGGAGCGGCGCCGGCGGGACAGGCGCCTACCGCCTCAACGGCGAGCGCGGCGGCGGCCGCGAAGGCCTCGCCGACATGATGCGCAAGTACCCGAATTGGTTCTCGCCGAACCTCTACCGTTTCGCGGCCGATGTCGACCGGCTGCCCTTCGACCAGCACTGGCTGATCGCGCTCGCCGCGCCCCGGGCGTTCGTGTCGCTCGAGGGCACCGAGGATCAGAACTGCGTGCCCAACGCCCTCAGGCAGGCCGTGGCCGGCGCCAGGCCGGCGTTCGAATTGCTCGGCGTCCCGCAGCGGCTCGGCGTCCACTACGCGCCGCATCGCCATGGGCTCACCGACGACGACTGGAACGCGCTGCTCGACTTCGCGGACGCGCAGTTGCTCGGCAAGCCTGTCGCACGGCGTTTCGATCAGTTCCCCGACACGGCGAAATAGCCGCGCCAGGCACGGCGCCAGCGGTGGCGCCTACCTGTACGCCGCCGCGAACTCCTTGGAGGCCGCTTCGGCGCGCTCCGCGCCTGCCGGTTCCGACAGGATGAGCACCCGGTGGCGGAACGTCACGCTCTTGCCGGCCTCGAGGGCGAAGTTCAGTTCCTCCTTGCCGTTGCTGAGCGCCTTCTGACCCAGCGGGTTCGCGGCAAACAGGCCGTAGCCGCGTGCGTGCCAGTAGGTCGGATAGCCCGGGTTCGACGGGTGGTCGAGGATGGCGATCGTCACGGGCTCCTCGCCGATCTTCGCGCTGAGCGTGCACCAGCGGGCGCGGGTGCCCCAGGCGGCGTCGCCGGTCTTGCCCTCGCTCGTCAGGTAGTCGCCGTTCACGCCCTCGTTGTTCATGCTGGCCACCGTCGTGGCGCGGCCGGCCGCGTCGGTGAAAACCTCGGGTTTCTTCGACGGGATCTCGAGTTGCCGCGCCACGCGCAGGCCCAGCATGCCCTCCTTGTTGTCGGTGAGCGCCACGCGCTCGCCCTGCGCCTGCAGGCGGGTGATGCGGTCCACGATGCGCCACCCCGCCCCCCCGCGGAACACGAACAGGGTGTGCTCCTTCAGCACCACCGGGCCCGTGCCGTCGGCGAGCAGCCAGTCCATGTCGACTTCGAGTTCGCCCTTGTCGGCGCCGCTACGCACGGCCGCGATGGCCTTGTGGACAATCGTGCCCATCTTCGGGCGGCCCTCCGGCTTGATGGCGTCGGAATTGTTCCAGAAGTCGGTGCCGTTGACGTCGCCGTAGTTGAACCACAGGCCGATGTGATGCGGGTGATCGACGCGCTCCCCGGCCCGCGGCTCGAAGGGGAACCCGCGCGTGACGAACGTGCCCTTCGCGGAGCGGATGGGATAGAGCACGGGCTTCTTCTGTGCCGGGGGATAGATGTAGGCGGTGAACGGCTGCCCGTCCACGAACACCTCCACGCGCTGCTTCGCATCGTCGCGAACCAGGCGGACGCCCTTGTCGCCGGCCTGCGGGTCCGCGCCCGCGAGCAGCCACGCGCCGCCGGCCAGCAGCACAGCGGCCGCGGCGATCACCCCGATGTTCCGACGCACATGCGTATTCACGGTTCTCCGTCCTTCCTTCCCTGGCGGGCAGTCCTACTTGCTCATCTCGCGGAAACGTGTAAGGAACGTGCGTGCCGTGGCGTCGAGGTTTTCGACTGACCCACCGCCGTCGAGCACCTCGCACATCTCGTAGGCCACGTACCCCTTGTACCCGATGGCCTTCATCGCGTCGAAGAAGGCCTTGTAGTCGATGAACCCCTCGCCGAACGGCACGGCGCGCACGACGGCGTCCTGCTTCAGGTAGTTGGTAAGCTGGGCGCTGTACCGCGCGCGCGGGTGGATGACGTAGTCGGCGACGGTCGTGTAGACGACAAGCGGCCCCATCTTCTTCACGGCCGCGGCCAGGTCCTGGCCGTTGATGCCCAGCAGCGCGGGCGCCCACGCGTCGAACGCCGCCTTCACGTTCGGTTCGTTCACTTCCTGGATCAGCCAGCGCGTCGCGTCGGGGTGGATGGCGATGTCATGATGGTTCTGCACCGCGAGCATCACGCCGTACTCGGCGGCCTTCTTCGCGGCCAGCCTGAGCCCCTGGACGACGATGGCCCATTGCTGGTCGAAGGGCATGCCGTCGCGCTCGTAGCCGGTGAAGACGCGGATCATCGGGATGTCCAGGTCCTTCGCCAGGCGCGCGAGCTCACCCACGTAGATGGCGCCCATCTCCGCGCTCGGAATGCCCATCTTGTCGGCGCTCGCCGTGAAGTCCGGGTAGCCGGCCAGGCAGACGATTTTCAGGCCCAGCTCCTGCAGCCGCGCCTTGAGCTTCGTGCGGGCCGCCGCGTCGTAGTCAAGCGGCGAGAGGTGCGGCCGCTTCCCCATCACCTCGACGTGCGCGAATCCCAGCTCCTTCGCTTTCACGAGGAACTGGTCGAGCGTGAGCTGGGCCTGGCCGCGCCAGACGCCGGCGTAGCTCACCGAGTGGAGCACGGGGGTGAAGGCGTAGCCCTTCGCGGTGTCCTGCGCAGGCGAAGCGGCCGCGCCGAGAGTCAGCAGGAAGACGGCCATCACGGCCGTGGCCTTGGTGACGCATCCATCGTTCATCGGTTGATCTCCCTACCGCACCCCGCAGGCGCCCGCGCTCCGCAGCAGCGCAACCGCCTGCGGCGCCTCGGTGGCGAAGTCCTTGGTGGACGCTTCGACGCTCGTCCGGCCCTGGTAGCCGATCTTGCAGAGGTTCGAGAAGAAGCCCGCGTAGGGTGACTCGTCCGCCTGCTGCGGGAACACCCGGCCCTTCGGGTTCGCGATATGCGTGTGCGCGAGCAGGGGCCCGGCTTCCGCGATGATGTCCGGGCTCTCGCCTTCTTCCGTCAGGTGGTAGTAGTCGACGAGCAGCCTGATCTCGGGGCGGTCCACGGCCTTCACGAGCGCCAGGCCTTCGCGGGCCGTGTTGATGATGTTCGTTTCCTGCTTGCGCAGCGGCTCGATGACGATCGTGATGCCGTTGTCGCGGGCGACGGGCGCGATCCGGCGGCAGAAGTCGACCAGCTGCGCGGTGGCCTCTTCTTTCGAGAACCCCTCAGGCACGCGGCGGGCGCCGCCGCTGCCGAGCACCACCACTTTCACGCCGAGCTGCTTCAGCCTGCCGAGGACGCCCGTGACATAGGCCATCTGCTTCGCCGGGTCCACGTCGGGCCCGGTCAGCTTGATGGCGGCGGGGATGAAGCTCATCGACGCGGCCAGCGGAATCTTCAGCTGCGCCACCTGGGCGGCCAGCTTCTGGAACTCCTCGTCGGAGAGCGCGGCCACCCTCGAGGCGTTGGTTTCCACGTAGTCGAAGCCGGCCGCCTGGGCGGCGTCGAACCGGTCGGGGTCGACGCACACGCCGATCTGCGGGCGGCTGACGGCCTGGCCGAACGCCAACCCGGGCACGAGCAGGCAGAGGACGAGCGCGAGGCTGGGTTTCATGGCGCACAGCATACCCGATTCAAGGCGGCTCCGGTGGCCTGCCTGGCCGTAGCTCGCCGAGGAAGGTCCCACGCCGGAGGCGAGCGAAGGCTGGGGGCGTTTGTGTGCCTCCCGCCCCTGCGGCTAGGATGTCCTGCATGCCAACGACGATTGACGAGTTGACGGCGGAGATCCGGACCTTTCGGGACGCCCGCGACTGGATGCAGTTCCACAATCCGAAGGAACTGGCCGTGGCCATCACGGCCGAGGCCGGTGAGCTGCTCCAGCACTTCGTCTGGCAGAACCCCGAGCAATCGGAACGCCGCGTGGCGGAGCGTCGGGCCGAGATCGCGTCCGAAATCGCCGACGTCGCCATCCTCCTGTTCGAGCTCGCCGACAACTCCGGCATCGACATCACCGCGTCGATCCGGGCCAAGCTCGCCCGCAACGAGGAGCGCTACCCGGTGGACAAGGCCCGGTCTTCGAACGCCAAGTACAACGAGCTGTGACCGGCGAGCCGCCCACGCCCCATCGCCGCCGCGCGCGCTACGCCGGCAAATACCCGCGCCAGTTCGACGAGAAGTACAAGGAGCACCAGCCGGAGCAGTACCCGGATACGGTGCGCAAGGTGCTCGACTCAGGCAAGACACCGGCCGGCGCGCACGTCCCGATCCTGACTGCTGAAATCCTGGAGGCGCTTGATCCGCAGCCCGGAGATATCGCCGTCGATTGCACGCTCGGCTACGGAGGCCATGCGCGTGCGGTGCTCCAGCGAATCCAGCCGGGCGGAACGCTGCTGGGTCTCGACGTGGATCCGCTGGAGCTCCCGAAGACCGAGGCCCGGATGCGGCGCCTGGGCTTTGGCCCGGAGGTCTTCGTCGCGCGGCGATCCAACTTCGCGGGCCTTCCGGCCGCGCTCGCCGCGGAGGCCCTGGACGGCGCGGACTGCGTGCTGGCGGACCTCGGCGTGTCGTCGATGCAGCTCGACACGCCGGACCGCGGCTTCTCCTTCAAGACGCCGGGCCCTCTCGACATGCGGATGAACCCGAGCCGGGGCCGGCCGGCGTCGGCATGGCTGCTCGACCTCGATCCGGCAGCATTGGCGGCGCTCTTGGTGGAGAACAGCGACGAGCCGCACGCCGCGATGCTGGCCGAAGCCCTGGCCGGCCGCACCTTCGCTCAGACCTCCGACCTGGCGGCGGCCGTTCGCTCGACTCTGGCGCGCGTGCGGGATGACGAACGTGAGCAATCCGTTCGCCGGGTGTTCCAGGCCCTGCGCATCGCGGTGAACGAGGAGTTCACCGCGCTCGACACGCTGCTCAGGCACCTGCCGCAGTGCATGAACGCCGGCGGACGCGTGGCCATCGTGTCCTTCCACTCGGGTGAGGACCGGCGTGTGAAGAAGGCCTTTCAGGCGGGGCTGCGCGACGGGCTGTACTCGGCGATCGCGGCCGACGTCGTCCGGCCGGCTCCCGAAGAGTGCCGCGCGAACCCGCGCGCCAGCGCCGCGAAGCTGCGCTGGGCGAGGCGGCCGGCCGTCCTGGCATGACGCGCTGGCAATCAGGGGTTTGACGTAGTAGACCTCACCGGACCTACAATCTCCGCGTGAGTTACGCGGGCATAGCCGACAAGCTGCGGCGCCACGAAACCATCATCCTCGATGGCGGCACGGGCACCGACATCCAGCGGCGCGGTGCGCCGATGAGCGGCGACACCTGGTGCGCGGATGCCAACCTCACCCATCCGGATATCGTGCGGGCGGTGCATCGCGATTACGTCCGCGCGGGCGCCGACATCATCACGGCCAACACCTTTGCGACCAGCCCGATCCTGTTCAGCCACATCGGGAGGCTCGACGATGTCGCGCGCATTGACGCCGTCGCCGTGACCCTGGCCCGGGAAGCGACGGCCGGAACCGCGGTGTGCGTCGCGGGCTCCATGTCGACGATGCGACCGATGGCGGCCGGAACCGACCGCAACAACCTGGACTTTGTGCTCAGCGAGCGCGATGCGCGCGCCTTGTTCCAGGCCAAGGCGAACGGACTCAAGGCCCGCGGCTGCGATCTGATCATGATGGAGCTGATGCGGGACACCGACTACGCGGTGTGGGCCAGCGAAGCCGCACTCGCCACGGGATTGCCGGTGTGGATCGGCCTGTCGGCCGAGCGCGGCACGGACGGCGCGTTGCAGGGCTGGGGCCGCGACGATTGCTCCTTCGACGATATCGCGCGCACGCTGGCGGCGCTCGAGCCCGCGGTGGTGATGGTGATGCACACCTCACCCAACAACACGGATGACGCGCTGGCGATCGTGCGAACACACTGGACCGGCCCGGTCGCCACCTATCCTGAGTGCGGTTACTTCACGTCACCGGACTGGGAGTTCATCGACGTGATCCCTCCGGCCGAACTGGTCAGGAGGTCGCATGACTGGCAGCAACTGGGCGCTTCCATTTTCGGCGGTTGCTGCGGTATCGGGCCTGATCATATTGCTGCGCTGACCGGCGAGTTCAAGGCGCCGGGAAGCCGTTAGACCACGACCCTCGGTCCGTCGGCGGTTGGCAATGGGCTGCACCCCGCCCTGGTGACGACACGATGCGGGCATGACGACACCCACCCCGGACATCATCCGCGCCGCGGCGTCGCGCATCGCCGGCGACGTGCGCCGCACGCCGTTGTGGCGGCTGCCGGGCGCCGCACTCGGCCTGCGCTGCGCCGAGGTCTGGCTGAAGCTGGAGCAGTTGCAGGTGGGCGGCAGCTTCAAGGCGCGCGGCATGTTCAACCGCATGCGCTCGCTGCCCGTGCCGGCGGCCGGCGTCGTGGTCGCGTCGGGCGGCAACGCCGGCATCGCCGTGGCCACCGCGGCAAAGGCGCTGGGCGTGGCCTGCGAGGTCTTCCTGCCCGAGATGTCCAGCCCGGCCAAGCGCGCGGCGCTGGCGGCTCTGGGCGCGCGCGTGGTGGTCCACGGCGCCGCGTATGTCGACGCGCTGGCGGCCTGCCTGGAGCGCCAGCTCGAGAGCGGCGCGCTGCTGATGCACGCCTACGACCAGGCCGAGGTCGTGGCCGGCGCGGGCACGCTCGGCGGCGAGATCGAGGACGAGGCCGGCCTCCCCGAGCGTATGCTCGTCAGCGTCGGCGGCGGCGGCCTCGTCGCCGGTGTCGCGGCCTGGTTCGGCGGCCGCTGCCGCGTCGAGGCGCTGGAGCCGGCGCTGGCGCCGACGCTGCACGCCGCGCGCGCCGCCGGCATGCCGGTGGACGTGGCGGTGGCCGGCGTCGCGGCCGATTCGCTGGGCGCGCGCCGCATCGGCGACATCGCGTGGGCGGTGCAGCGCCAGGGTTTCATCGCCGCTTCTCACCTGCTGGACGATGCCGCGATCCGCGACGCGCAGCGCCGCATCTGGCGCGACCTGCGCCTGGCGGTGGAGCCGGCGGCGGCGCTGCCGCTGGCGGCGCTGTGGACCGGGCTCGTGCAGCCTGCGGCACACGAGCGCGTGGCCGTCGTCGTCTGCGGCGCCAACCTCGACCCGGCGTCGCTGGCCTGAGCTGCGTCAGGCCGAGGGTGAGCGGACGTGGCGCGGGCCGAGTCGAATGGAGACATGTTGGAGACGGAATGCGAGGAGGCAGCGAGGTCGGGTCGGTGGTCCGACTTCGCAACGCTCCGGCGGGACGCCTTCCTCGCGTTGCTTCGTCGAGACAGCCTTCGCATGAGGCTGGCCTGCCTAGCCGTAGCTCGCCTGAGGAAGGCGGCAGGCCGGAAGGTGAGCGAAGGCTGGCGGAGAGAGAGGGATTCGAACCCTGACAACGCGTGTTTCTAAATGGTTGATGGCGCGCGACTTCTGGCTCTAAGGGTTCGAGTTTCAGACAGTTACAGGCGTCGACTTGTGCGCGGCAGTCACCGCCAGTCCCCAGGATTCTCCCCCGGTCGTGGAGACATTTTGGAGACGGCGGCGGCCCGGAATTGAGTCACGGGTGCACGTGGCGCCAGAGTAGGGCGAGACTGAGGCCCGCAGGCCTGGGAATGAGATTGCCCGGGCCGACCGCCAAATCCGATCGCACACCATCTGCCGGCCGCGGCAAAGAGCGCTGGTAGCATCAGACCCGTCGAAAATGTTGCGTCCTCACGGCGCCTCCCACAGCGAGCGCAACGGAACGGCGAACAGGCCGTCGTCGAACTTGATCGTGGCGGTCCCGTCATAGAGGACCACGCCAGCGGTGAAGCGGCTGCCTGCGGCGGCCCTGAGTTTGCGCAGTCCCCGGAAGTCACGTTCCGCCACTGTCGCCGCCGCTTTCACCTCGACGCCGGCAACGGCGGCATGGCCCCGCTCCATGACGATATCCACTTCGAAATCGTCGCGATCGCGGAAGTGGAAGAAGTCCACGGGCGACGGGCGCCCGCTTGCCTGGCGACGAAGTTCCTGGAGCACGAAGGTCTCGAGCAGGAACCCGATCGCGGTCCGATCTCGGTCGAGCGCCGGCGCGTCTAGGCCAAGCAGCGCGCAAGCTACGCCGGTGTCACCCACATGAAGCTTGGATCGCTTGACGAATCTGGCGAGGTGGTTCGTGTGCCACGCGGGTAGGCGATCGATCAGGAACACCCGCTCAAGCAGAGTCACATAGTCGTGAATCGTCTGACGCGTCAGTTCGAAGGGCCCCGCCAGGTCCGCCACGTTGAGCAACGTGGCCGTATGACTCGCGGCCACCGCAAGCAGTCGTGGCAACACGTCGAGCGCGTGGACTCGGGCGAGGTCGCGGACGTCTCGTTGGATCTGAGTCTCGACGTAGTCGCGATACCACGCGCCGCGGCGCCCCCCGCTGCGACGGACAAGCGCCGCGGGATACCCGCCTGCCACGATGCGCTCGGCGAGGTCGGGACCGAGGCGTTCGGTCATGCCGGTTCTGAAGTGGCCTGTGAACACGGCATCAATGAACCGTGGCCGTAGGCCCGTGATCTCGCATTGCGCCAGCGGATGCAGCCGTAACAGCCCCATGCGCCCGGCCAGGGAGTCAGCCAGGCGCGGGACGAAGAGGACGTTGGCCGAACCGGTCAGAATGAAACGGCCGGCGGTCCGACGCCGATCAATGGTCGCTTTGATCGCACTGAACAGTTCCGGAGCGCGCTGGACTTCGTCCAGAATCGACTTCGCCGGCAACCGGGCCACGAATCCGACGGGGTCGTGCCGCGCGGCAGCGAGGACGGCATCGTCGTCGAACGAGACGTAGCGGTACCCGCGGGGCTCGCCCACCATGCGCGCGAGCGTGGTCTTCCCGCTCTGCCGCGGGCCGTGAACGAGCACGGCTGGCGTGTCGGCGATCGCCTCACGCAGCCGCGGCGCGAGGACACGAGGATAGGGCGTGATGCTCCTGGGCACGGGACATCCTAGCCCCCTCGATCGGCTGAATGCAAGAATGTGTCTCGGCTGAACGCTAGAATCAGCGTCGGCTGAACGCCAGGCTCAGAGTCGTCTGAACGCCAGGAATCGAACGACGCGCGAGGCCTGTCCTGCCGGGACATTCGCCTTCGCGACGGTCCGGCCTGACACCTTCCTGTCGCGCGACTGCGCCCGCCAAGGGCACACTGACGCGCCCTGCGGGCGCCGATCGCGTCGAGTTCCACCAATCGTGGAGACATTGTGGAGACGGGTGGCGAGACGCGTGTGGCTACCGAGCGATGTTGTTGACCGGCGGAAGTTTGGGAGGCCGATGGCCGAGGGAATCACGGCTGAAACTGGGGCAACGGTAGTCCGACTTCGCAACGCTCCGGAATGACACTTTCCCCGCGTTGCTACGTCGAGACAGCCCTCGCGTGTAGACCGGCTTCGGGGCGAGCCTAGCCGAAGCCACCGAAGGTGGCGAAGGCTGGCGGAGAGAGAGGGATTCGAACCCTCGGTAGAGTTTCCCCTACACACGCTTTCCAAGCGTGCACCTTCAGCCACTCGGTCATCTCTCCGCGGTGACTGGACACTTCAGTGTAACGGAAGGGCCGGGGACCGTCCAGCAAGCGGAAGCCGCGCCATGCCGGGCGGCGGGACCTTGGTTGGATGGCACCAGTGCCGTCCAGGATCTACTTCGTCTGGCTCGTCTCGTTGATCGCGACGATCTTCACGGCGTTCCTGTGCTCGGCCAGAGGACGGAACCGGACGCGCCCGCCGCCGAGGACGATGCCCTGCGCGTCGGCCGCCAGGCTGTCGATGCTCGCCTCCGCGATGGCCTTCTTCAAGTCCGCGTCGAAGATCCGGCGGTAGCGCGCCTGGAACTCCGAGTCGTTGCGAACGGTCGTCTCTGCTCCGTCCACCCACACCGTCAGCGGGTAATGGACGAGCGTGGCCACCTTGGTCCGGTTCCCCAGCGCGACGGCGGCCTGAAGGGACTTCAGGAACGCGGACACCTGGGCCGCATCGGTCCCTGCGGCCGCGAAGGCCGGCGCTGTCTGCGCAACGGCGCTGCCGGCGCCTGTCGTGAGGCAGGCCACGACGAGCGCGGCGAGTAGAACAGGAACGAGTGCGTCTCGCATACGTCACCTCGGGGTGGCGAATCAGGTGCCGGCGGGAGGCGCCGGCCGTGCGGGGGGCCGTCACAGGAGAGTATCGGCGATTCCGGGCCTCGCGCACACACGAACCGGCAGACGGTCCCGAATCGCCCCTGAACGGGGCCTACGCGCCCTGACCGGCCCGCGCGGCGGCGCCGGACCGGTCGAGTTTCAAGACGAGGCACGCCAGCGGAGGCAGCGTCAGGCTGATGGAGTGCTCGTACCCGTGCGTCTGGATGTCCTCGGTCGCCACGCCGCCCTGGTTGCCGACGTTCGACCCGCCGTACGCCTCCGCGTCGGTGTTGACCAGTTCCCGGTAGCGGCCGGCTTCGGGCACGCCCAGCCGGTAGAACTGCCGGACGACGGGCGTGAAGTTCAGCACGAACACGGTGAAGTCGGCCGGGTCGGCGGACCGGCGGAGGAAGGACACGACCGAGTTCTCGAGGTCGTTGCAGTCGATCCACGCGAACCCCTCGGGCCGGACATCCAGCTCGTGCAGCGACGGCTCGGTCCTGTAGAGCCGGTTCAGATCCTTCACGAGCTGCCGCAGGCCCGCATGGTCGCGGTGCTCGAGCAGGTGCCAGTCCAGGCTGTGGTCGTGGTTCCACTCGCGGGCCTGGCCGAACTCGCCGCCCATGAAGTTCAGCTTCTTGCCGGGATGGCCGAACATGTAGCCGTAGAGCGCGCGCAGGTTCGCGAACTTCTGCCACATGTCGCCCGGCATCTTGCCGGCCATCGAGCCCTTGCCGTGCACGACCTCGTCGTGCGAGAACGGCAGCATGAAGTTCTCGGTGTAGGCGTAGAGCATCGAGAAGGTGATGTCGTTGTGCTGCCACCTCCGGAACACCGGGTCCTTCGACATGTAGCGCAGCATGTCGTGCATCCACCCCATGTTCCACTTGAAGGTGAAGCCGAGGCCGCCGAGGTAGACCGGCCGGCTCACGGCCGGCCACGCCGTGGACTCCTCCGCGATCATGATCGCGCCGGGGAACTGCTCGTGCACGACGACGTTGAGCTGGCGGAGGAAGTCGACGGCCTCCAGGTTCTCGCGGCCGCCGAAGCGGTTGGGCACCCACTGCCCTTCCTTGCGCGAGTAGTCCAGGTAGAGCATCGAGGCCACCGCGTCCACGCGCAGGCCGTCGGCATGGTACTCGCCCAGCCAGAACATCGCGTTCGACAGCAGGAAGTTGCGGACCTCGTGGCGGCCGTAGTTGAAGATGAGCGTGCCCCACTCGCGGTGCTCGCCCATGCGCGGGTCCTGGTGCTCGTAGAGCGCGGTGCCGTCGAAGCGGATCAGGCCGTAGCCGTCCTTCGGGAAGTGCCCGGGCACCCAGTCGAGGATCACGCCGATGCCGGCCTGGTGGCACGCGTCCACGAACAGCTTGAAGTCCTCCGGGGGGCCGAAGCGGCTCGTCGGCGCGAAGAACCCCGTCACCTGGTAGCCCCACGACCCCGTGAAGGGGTGCTCCATGACCGGGAGCAGCTCCACGTGGGTGTAGCCCATGTCCTTCACGTAGGGCACGAGCTGTTCCGCCAGGTCGCGGTACGTGAGCGCCTCGTTGCCGAGGCCCCGGCGCCAGGAGCCGAGATGCACCTCGTACACCGACACGGGCTCGTCGAGGTGCTCGGTTCGCGCCGCGCGCTGCGCCAGCCACTCGCCGTCGCCCCACTGGTAGCCCGAGGTGTCCCACGCGATCGTCGCCGACCGCGGCGGCACCTCGAACCGCCTCGCGTAGGGATCGGCTTTCAGGACCAGGGCGCCGCTCCTCGAGCGCACCTCGTACTTGTACTTCTCGCCGTAGCGGAGGCCGGGGATGAACGTCGCCCAGATGCCGGAGGAGGCCACGGGCGCGCAGACGTTGCTGCGGCCGTCCCACTGGTTGAAGTCGCCCACGACGCTCACCCGGTCGGCATTCGGGGCCCACACGGCGAAGTGCAGCCCCGCCACGCCGTCGATGTCCGCTTCGTGCGAACCGAGCTTCTCGTAGATGCGGTAGTGGTTGCCCTCGTTGAAGAGGTGCAGATCCAGGTCGGTGAGGATGGTGCGCATATCAGGAACGATTGTCCCCCTACGCGGGTGATTTTGCTATCACGCAATTTCGCTCACGGCGGATTTTGCGTGCCGGCCGGATGCCGCGCGGGAGCGGGGGGATCGGGGGAGCGTAGAATCCTCCCTTCGGGGGATGCGCCCCTGGTCCGGCGTTCCTATATTGGCAGCCATGAGCCCACACCCACATCCGGTTCGGATCGACACGCGGCTGCTGCTGCAGCTCTACGCGGGCGTCGCGATGGCCACCGGGGTCACGCTCCTGCTGGTCGGGCCCTGGCTGGCCAGCCTGGATCACGCCGCTCTCTTCTGGTTCCGCGCCGGAACGGCCCGGCTGTTCGGCGCGCTGCTCGTCGTCGCCGCGTGCTTCAGCCTGCCCCTTGCCACCGTGGACGACCCGGAAGCGCGCCGGCGCGGCCTCCTCTGGTTCTCCATCGGCCATGCGATTCTCGCGCTGCTGCTGTATGCGCTGAGCCCGCCGGTCCAGACCGCCGGCGGTTCGACGCGGCTGTCGCTCGAGTACGCCATTCTCATGGCCGTGGGCATGCTCATGTGCGTCGCCTGGCAGTACGGCGAGCAGGCGGACGGGCGCTTCGGCGTCATGGTGTCGCTGTTCGGCGACTCGGGCGCCTCGTCCGCGCAACGCCTGCGCTCCGAGTACGCGCGGCGCATCGAGGCGGCCGCCGCGCAGGAAGAACGCCACCGCCTCGCGCGCGATCTGCACGATTCGGTGAAGCAGCAGATCTTCGCCATCCACACCGCCGCGGCGACGGCCCAGGCGCGCTTCGATGCGGAGCCGTCGGGTGCCCGAGCGGCAATCGATCAGATCCGTGCCTCGGCGCGCGAAGCGATGTCCGAGATGGATGCCATGCTCCAGGGGTTGCGGGCCGCTCCCCTCGAGAACGTCGGGCTCGTCGGCGCGCTGCAGCAGGCGTGCGAGGCGCTGGCATTCCGGACCGGTGCCCGCGTCGAGTTCGTGCCCGGCGATCTGCCGCCCAGCACCTCACTCCCGCCCGGCGCCCATGAGGCCGCGTTCCGGGTCGCACAGGAGGCGCTATCCAATGTGGCGCGGCATGCCCGGGCCGCGCGCGTCCGTGTCGCGCTCTTCAATCGTGACGGTGCCCTGATGCTGACGATAGACGACGATGGCGCGGGCTTCGATTCCGAGGCGGCACCGCGCGGCCAGGGAATCGCCAACATGCGCAGCCGCGCGGCCGAGTGTCGCGGGTACGTCAACATCGAGGGCCTGGAGAAGGGCGGCACGCGTGTGGAACTGGAGATTCCATCCATCAGGCCCGACCGCGCTGAGGCCCGCACGTACGGGAAGAATGCACTCATGTGGGGCGCTGCGGCGGCGGTGATGTGGTACTACATCGTCTTCCCGAAGCCGGGACAGGAGATGCTCGAGATCCGCGCAATCAGTTTTCCTATGGTCGTCTTGTCGTCCGCGATCTGCGTGAGAGAGGCTCTCGCGTTCCTGCGGTCGCGCCGGTCGCCGGAGGTGCGCCCATGAGCGCCATTGCCGTCGTCATCGTCGACGACCACCGCGTCGTCACGCGCAGCCTGCAGAGCTATCTCGAGTCGTTTCCCGATCTCCGCGTTGTCGGCACCGCCGCGAGCGGCGAGGAACTGCTCCAGCACGTCGACGCGTGGCAGCCCGACGTCATCGTGCAGGATCTCCTGCTGCCCGGCGGGATGGACGGCATCGAGACGACGCGCCGCGTGCTGGCGAAGCGGCCGTCGGCGCGGGTGGTGGCCCTGACGGCGTCCACCGACGAGGCGCGGATGATGGCGGTGCTCAGAGCCGGCGCGGCGGGCTACATCCGCAAGGACGCGGAGCCGGAGACGCTGCTCGCGGCGATCCGCGCCGTGGCCCGCGGCCGCACGTACGTCGATCCGTACCTCGCGCGGCGCGTCGCCGAGGATGGCGTGTCACCTGACGATCTGACGGATCGCGAACGGGAAGTGCTGCGGCACCTGGCGCTCGGCGAGTCGAACAAGGCGATCGGCGAGGTGCTGTGCGTCAGCGAGGAGACCGTCAAGACGCACGTCGGCCACATCCTGGGGAAGCTGGGTGTCGAGAACCGCGCGCAGGCCGTCGTGCAGGCGCTCAAGCGCGGGTTGGTGTCGCTGGAGGAACTCGGGTAGCGCCGGGTCTGAAGACCCGGCCTCCATTCGAGCCGGCGCTCCGGCTTCAGACTTATTCTAGAGGTCCAAGCACCCCTCGCCCACGAGCACGGCTTCGCCGCCCACCTGCACGCGCGTGATCTCGCCGGCGTCGAGGCCGATCGCGACGTGCACGCGGCTGGGCCGGCCCATCTTCACGCCCTGCAGGCTCAGCATGCTGCCGGCCCGCCCGGGCGGCACGACGCCGTGCGTCACGAGGTAGCAGCCCAGCGGGCCGCTCGCGGAACCCGTGGCCGGATCCTCGAAGATCCCCAGGCCGGGTGCGAACATCCTGCTGTACACCGTCGCGTCGTCCGGGCCGCGCTCGGGCGTGAAGAGGAACATCGCGTGGTTGTCGGCCCCGGAGGCCTCGCACAGCCGGTTGAACGCGTCGAGGTCCGGCGTGGCGGCGTCAACGTCCGCGCGGGTCGCCAGCGGGATGAACACGAACGGGACGCCGCACGACACCTGCTGGACGGGCAGGCCGGTCGCGCGGACGGCATGGCCATCGAGGCCGACGGCACCGGCGGCGGCCTCGACATCGGCGACGGTCGGCCCGAAAACCGGCCGCTGCTGCGTCATCCACGCGAAGGCCGGCCGCTCGCCGTCCCAGTCGATGTCCACCGGCGTGGGACCGATGTTGAGGCCGAATACCCACCGGCGGCGGCCGGCGGGAATGACGCCGTCGATCGCCAGGGCGAAGGTCGACCCCACGGTGGGATGGCCGGCCATCGGCATCTCGCACCCGGGCGTGAAGATCCGCATCCGGATGTCGGTATCGGGCCGCTCGGCCGGTAGAATGAACGTGGACTCCGAGAAGTTCATCTCGCGCGCCATCATCTGCATCGTCTCGGCCGCGAGGCCGCGGGCGTCGAGGAAGACGGCCAACTGGTTGCCGCCGAACTTCTCGGCCGTGAACACGTCCAAGTGCAGGTAGCGGTACCGAGTCGTCATGATGGGAAATCCGTCCCTTGTTTCGCCCCACATGCTATCCGATCGCCGGCCGATCCGGCTCGAGGCCGCCGCGGCGCCCCGCCGCGGGGCCTCCGTCTTCCTGGAGGTCTTCCATGCTCGTCCATCGGACCTGCGCCGCCGTGCTGTGCGGCGTTTTCCTGGCCGGCCTGCTGGCCGCGCCTAGCGCCATGGCGCAGAACCCCGCCGGCGTCGACATCCCGTACAAGAAGTTCGTCCTCAAGAACGGGCTCACGCTGCTCGTGCACGAGGACCGCAAGGCGCCCATCGTGGCCGTCAACGTCTGGTACCACGTGGGTTCCAAGAACGAGAAGCCCGGGCGCACCGGCTTCGCGCACCTGTTCGAGCACCTGATGTTCAACGGGAGCGAGCACTTCAACGACGACTACTTCAAGGTGCTCGAGCGGCTCGGCGCCACCGATCTCAACGGCACGACGAACGAGGACCGGACGAACTACTTCCAGAACGTGCCCACGCCGGCCCTCGACACGGTGCTCTGGATGGAATCGGACCGGATGGGCCACCTGCTCGGCGCCATCACGCAGGCCAGGCTCGACGAACAGCGCGGCGTCGTCCAGAACGAGAAGCGCCAGGGGGAGAACGAGCCGTACGGCAAGGTGGACCTGGCGATGGTCGAAGCCACCTTCCCGAAAGGCCACCCGTACTCCTGGAGCGTGATCGGGTCGATGGAGGACCTCTCGGCCGCGTCGCTCGACGACGTGAAGGGCTGGTTCACCTCGTACTACGGCGCCGCGAACGCCGTGATCGCGCTCGCCGGCGACATCGATCCCGAGACGGCCCGCCAGAAGGTCGAGAAGTACTTTGGCGACATTCCGGCCGGGCCGCCCGTGACGAAGCACCAGGCATGGATTGCCAAACGGTCGGGGGAGCAACGCCAGATCATGGAGGACCGCGTGCCGCAGGCGCGGATCTACATGGTGTGGAACGTGCCCCAGTGGGGCTCGGCCGACGCCGATCTGCTCGGCCTCGCGGCCAACGTGCTCTCGACCGGGAAGACGTCGCGCCTCTACAAGCGGCTGGTCTATGACGAGCAGATCGCCACCGGCGTGACGGCGGCGCTCGACGCGCGCGAGATCGCGAGCCAGTTCTACATCATGGCGCAGGTGAGGCCGGGCGCCGACGTGGCCAAAGTCGAGACGGCGATCCGCGAGGAGATCGCCGCGATCCTCAAGGACGGGCCCACAGCGGCCGAGCTCGAGCGCGTGAAGACGCAGCGCCGCGCCGCGTTCATCCGCGGCGTGGAGCGCATCGGCGGCTTCGGCGGCAAGTCGGACGTGCTGGCGCAGGGCCAGGTCTATGCGGGTAACCCGGAGGCCTACGCCACCACGCTGAAGCGCGTCGCGGACGCGACGCCGGGCGCTGTCCGTGACGCCGCGGCCCGCTGGCTCGCCGACGGCGTCTACCTCCTCGAGGTCCGGCCGTTCCCCGAGTTCACGACGACGCCGTCGACCGTCGATCGCTCGGCGGTGCCCAAGCCCGGCGCCCCGCCGGCGGTCCGCTTCCCGAGGTTCGAGCGTGCCACGCTCGCCAACGGCCTGAAGGTCGTCGTCGCCGAGCGGCAGTCGGTGCCCCAGGTCAACCTCACGCTGCTCGTCGACTCGGGGTACGCCGCCGACCAGCTGGCGATCGCCGGCACGGCGAGCCTCGCCCTCGACATGATGGACGAGGGTACGACGACGCGATCGGCGCTCCAGATCAGCGAGGAGCTCGCGAACCTCGGGGCGACCATGGGCCTCGGCGCCGACCTCGACACCGGATTCGTGAGCCTCTCGGCGCTCAAGGACAAGCTGGACCCGTCGCTCGCCGTCTTCGGCGACGTGGTGCTCAACCCGTCGTTCCCGGCCGAGGAACTCGAACGTCTCCGCAGACGCCGCTTCGCCCAGATCCAGCAGGAAGGCGCGCAGCCGATCGGCATCGCGCTCCGCGTGCTGCCGGGACTGATCTATGGCCGTGATCACGCCTACGGCCTGCCGCTCACGGGTTCCGGCACGCTCGAGTCGGTCGGGAAGATCACCCGCGACACCCTCGTGAAGTTCCACGGCGACTGGTTCAAGCCCTCGAACGCGACGATCGTCGTGGTCGGCGCCACCACGATGGCCGACATCAAGCCGCGGCTCGAGAAGCTGTTCGCGGCGTGGAAGCCCGGGGCCGCGCCCGTGAAGAACCTGCGCACGGTCGTCCTGCCGGCATCGCAGGCCGTCTACGTCATCGACCGGCCCGGCGCCGAGCAGTCGCTCATTCTCGCGGGCCACGCGGCGCCGCCGAAGGCCAACCCGGACGAGATCGCCATCGAGGCGATGAACGCCATCCTCGGCGGGCAGTTCACCTCGCGCCTCAACATGAACATCCGCGAGGACAAGCACTGGTCGTACGGCGCGCAGACGCTCTTCTGGGACGCCCGCGGCCAGCGGCCGTTCATCGCGTTCGCGCCCGTGCAGACCGACAAGACGAAGGAGTCGATCCTCGAAATCCAGAAGGAGCTGCGCGGCATCCTGGGCGAAATCAGGGTGACCGACGATGAGTTGGGCGCAGCGAAGAACGCGCTCGTGCTCACGCTGCCGGGGCAGTGGGAGACCATGGCGGCGGTTGGCGGATCGCTGCAGCAGTTGGTGACCTACGGCCTGGCAGAGGATTACTTCGACACCTACGGCACCAAGGTCGGCGCGCTTGGCGTGGCCGACATCGCCCGCGCCGCCAAGGCGAGCGTGCATCCGGAGAGCGTGGTGTGGGTGGTCATCGGCGACCGCCAGAAAATCGAGCCCGGCCTCAAGGCGCTGGGCCTGGGGGAGATCAGATACCTCGACGCCGACGGCAAGCCGAAGGCGGCCAGGTAGCCGCCGGAGTCCAGGGGTTCTGCGATACGATAGGCCGATCGCCCCGGCCCGTCCGCCCGCCGTGGGGCCGGGGCCCGCCCAGGAGGACATCGCGATGAAGAGACTGATTGTTTGCGGCCTGCTCGCGCTGGCCGTCGTCATGGCTGGCACAACGCGCATGGAGGCCAAATTGCCGCCAGGAACCTACGCTCACTTCACCACGTCGCTCGGGAACTTCACCATCAAGCTGTTCGAACAGGAGGTCCCGAAGACCGTGGGGAACTTCGTGGGCCTCGCCGACGGCACGAAGGAGTGGACCGACCCGAAGTCCGGCCAGAAGGTGAAGAAGCCCTACTACGAGGGCCTCATCTTCCACCGCGTGATCGACGGCTTCATGATCCAGGGCGGCGACCCGCTCGGCATCGGCACCGGCGGCCCGGGCTACCAGTTCGCGGACGAGTTCAGCCCGAAGCTGCGCCATTCGAAGGAGGGCATCCTGTCGATGGCCAACGCCGGCCCGAACACGAACGGGGGCCAGTTCTTCATCACGCTCGGCCCGACACCGCACCTCGACAACAAGCACTCGGTTTTCGGCGAAGTGGTCGAAGGCATGGACGTCGTCCGCAAGATCGGCAAAGTGCCGACAGGGGCGGGCAACAAGCCGGCGACGCCGGTGACGATGAGCGTGAAGATCGAGCGGGTCAAGTAGCAGGGGCTAGGGGCTAGGTACTGGGCGCTAGTCTGCCACGCGTTGCCAATCACGCGGCGACAGCCGCGTCACACTAGCCCCTAGCGCCTAGCCCCTGGCGCCCAGCCGAAGGGGTGCCCATGCGCCGCGTGCTGTCGTTCGTCCTCGTCGCGCTGCTCGTGGCCGCTCTCCCCGCGGCGGCCCAGCCGCTCCGCGCATCCTCCGACCGCGTCGTCGACTACAGGATCAGCGTCGCGCTGGACCCGGCCACGCGCACACTCACGGGCCGGGAGACGCTCACGTGGCGCAACCCCTCGCCCACCGATGCCGTCTCCGAGCTGCAGTTCCACCTGTATCTGAACGCCTTCAAAAACACGAAGTCGACGTTCATGAAGGAGTCGGGCGGACAGTTGCGCGGCGTGGACATGGCCTCGGACGGGTGGGGCTGGATCGACATCACGTCGATCGCCACGTCATCAGGCGCGGACCTCAAGCCCACGCTCGCGTTCATCCAGCCCGACGACGGGAACAGGAACGACCAGACGGTGGCGAAGGCGGTCCTGCCCGAGCCGGTGCCGCCGGGCGGGTCGGTGACGCTCGAGATCGCGTTCGTGTCGAAGCTGCCCCGGGTGTTCGCGCGCACGGGGTACGAAGACGACTTCTACCTGGTCGGGCAGTGGTTTCCCAAGCTCGGCGTCTACGAGCCCGCGGGCATGCGCGGCCGGGAGACGGGCGGGTGGAACTGCCACCAGTTCCACGCCACCTCGGAGTTCTACGCGGACTTCGGCAGCTACCAGGTCGAGATCACGGTCCCGGCCGGCTACGTGGTCGGCGCCACTGGCGAACGCCTCGGCGAACGCACGAACCCGAACGGCACGAAGACGTACAGCTACGCGCAGGCCGACATCCACGACTTCGCGTGGACGGCTGACCCCGATTACGTCGTCATCAAGGCGAAGTTCTCGGCAACCGAGGACGTGACGCCCGCGGAGTATGCGCGCATCGCGGCGCTGGTCGGCCGCCCGATCGACGAGGTGATGCTCTCGGACGTCGACATCACGGTGCTCCTGCAGCCGAGCCGGCGTCAGCAGGCGCAGCGGCACATCGACGCCGCCAAGGCCGGCCTGAAGTGGTACGGCCTGTGGTACGGGAGGTATCCCTACAAGACCCTTACCGTCGTCGATCCCGCGCCCGGTGCCGGCGGCGCGGGCGGCATGGAGTATCCGACGTTCATCACGGCCGGCTCGGCGTGGCTGTTCAACTACTGGCCGTTCGACCGGATCCGGGCCGTCGAAGAGGTCACGGTCCATGAGTTCGGCCACCAGGTACCTGGTACGGCATGGTGGCCAGCAACGAGTTCGAGGAGGCCTGGCTCGACGAAGGGCTCACTACGTACTCCACGGGCAAGGCGATGGTGGCCGCTTACGGCCCCGATGCCACGATCATGGAGTTTCTCGGGATCCGGATGGGCGATCGCGACATGAACCGGGCGAGCAACGACCCGGCGGCGCGCTACAACCGGGTCCTCTCCAAGTCCTGGGAATTCACGCCGCCAGGGGCCTACGGGTTCTATGCCTACTCGAAGCCCAGCCTGGTGATGGGCACCCTGGAAGGCTACATCGGCGAGCAGGCCATGGCCCGCGTGATGCGGACGTATCACGAGCGCTGGCGCTTCAGGCACCCGCGCAGCGAGGACTTCTTCGCGGTGGTCAACGAAGTCACCGGTCAGGACTGGAGCTGGTACCTCGACCAGGTGATGCGCGGCACCGATGTCGTGGACTACGACATCGGATCGGCGCGGACGCGCAAGGCCAGGACCGGGCTCGGCGTGTTCGACGGCCCGGGCGGGCGCAGCACCGTGTCGGAGAAGGACGCCGACGCGAACGACGATGACGCCGGCCGCGCCGGGAAGCAGCGGTACGAATCGGTCGTCGTCGTGCGGCGCAGTGGCGGCGTCAAGCTCCCCGTCGAGGTGGCCTTCAAGTTCGAGGGCAAGGCCGTCGAGCGGCTGTCGTGGGACGGGCGAGAACCGACGACGACGTTCCGGTTCGAGCGGCCGGAGAAGCTCGAGTGGGTCGAGATCGACCCCGACCGCAAGATCGCCCTGGACGTGAACTGGCTGAACAACGGCCGGCGGCTGGAGACCGACGCCAGGCCCGCGGCGAGCTGGACGTCGCGCTGGCTGTTCCTGATCCACAGCCTGTTCGTGACGCTGGGGCTGCTGTAGGACCGCGGGAGGCAGTGGCATGACGGCAAGCATCCGGGACGGCCTGCGCGCCGCGGCCAGGCACCAGAAACTGACGTGGCTGTTGTGGGCGTGGTACGGCCTGCTTGCCCTGGTTCCGGCGTTTCCGGTCTGGCGCTGGTGGAACCAGGTGCTGGGCTCCTCGCCCGAGGGAGCCGCGGTCCTGAAGCGTTTCGACCTCGGTGTCTTCCTCGACCTGACGCGCACGGAAGGCGTCGGCGGGCTCGGCCTGATGTTTGCGGCGGTCGCTGCCGCCGGCGCCATCGCACTCGTGTCGAGCGCGTTCGCCTTCGGCGGCATCCTCGAGGTGTTCGGCGCCGACGGTGATCGCCGGTCCTTCCTGCACCGGTTCTTCCGCGGCGGCGGCCACTTCTTCTGGCGGTTCCTCCGCCTGGCGATCATGGCGGGCCTCGGCGCGCTGCTGGTGACCGGCGCCGTGTCGGCGCTGATGACCGCGCTGACGAAACCCCTGGTCGACGCCGAGTGGGAGCCCGGCTGGTACCTTGCCAGCGGGGCGACGGTCGCCATCGTCCTGCTCTCGGCGGCGCTGCTCCTGCTCGCGCTCGACTACGCGCGCATCCGCGTGGCGCGCGACGATGCGCGAAGCATGCTGAAGGCGTACGCCTCGGGCCTGGGTTTCGTGCTGCGGCGGCTGTTCACGGCCTACGGCATCGCCGTCGTCTTCCTCGCGGTCGAAACCTCCCTCGTCGTGCTCTACCTCGCGTACGAAGCCAATGCCCCTGCCGCCGGGACGTGGCCTGCGATCGCTGCGCTGATCCTGCTGCAACAACTGGTGGTGCTCGGACGCGTGTTCGTGAGAATCGCCATGGTCGGGGCTGAGCGGCACGTCTATATGACGGCCTTGCCGGTGCCTGCGCCGATTGTCGCGGCAGAACCGTCGGTGCTCGTGGCTCCCGTTTCCCCCCTGCCAGCCTCGCCGCAGGAGCAGGAAACTCCTACCTAATTGTCGTGGAAATAGTTTCGCGGGGCGTGTAGAAACGCTCCGTTGGGGTCCGTCTCGGCCCGGGAATCGCCCGGTTTCAGACCCGTTTCGTGTCCTCGATCAGCACCCGGTGCCGCAGGCGGTGAACGGTTTCGTAACGGAAACCTTACGCCAATGGCACGGGATGCCCTGAGAAGCCGCGCAGAGGCGTAAACGTTCGCCTTGGCGCGTGAATTGCAGGTCTTCAGCAAACAACCCAGTTCGGCTTACGACAACGATGCCCCCATCCACCCTGTTGTCACTGCTTCGCACCAGTTCGCTCGCCGCGGTCATGCTGTGGGCGGCGGCGCTCGCGTCCTTCGCACAAACCGGTCAGGCGGTGTCGCCCGGTCCCCTGTCGAAGGCCCACGCGGCGCTTGACGGGGCAGGCAAGTGCCAGAGCTGTCATGGGGCGGACCGGAAGGTCGCGCGGGATCTCTGCTTGTCGTGCCACAAGCCCGTGGCGGACCGGATTCGCGCGAAGCGAGGCGTGCACCGGGACGTTACCGGAGAATGCGCCGGCTGCCATGCCGAGCACCAGGGTGTTGACGCTGATCTGCGGCCTCTCGACCCGGGGGCTTTCGACCACGCGGCCGAGACGGGATTCACACTGAGCGGGCGGCATGCCGGCTTGGCCAAGAACTGCGCATCCTGCCACAAGTCGCGCTCCTACCTCACGCTGTCGCCGGCCTGTGCGACCTGCCATTCGGCGCCGCACCCGCTGTCGCCCGGCACTCCCTGCAGCACGTGTCACACGCCGGAGGGCTGGGCGGGCGCGTCGCGGGCCTTCCACAAGACGGGCCGTTTCAACCTCGAAGGCCGCCACCTGGCCGTTCCGTGCGCGAAGTGCCACGTCAATGGCGCCGTCGAGGGCACACCGAACCGGTGCTACGACTGCCACTGGGTGCGGCGGCAGGACGATCCCTACCGCACGCGCCTGGGCTCCGATTGCGAGAGCTGCCACCGTCCCATGGGCTGGACGCCGGTGGCCTGGAACCACGGCGCGGCGACGGGCACGCCCCTGAGCCCCGCGCACCGGTCGCTCGCCTGCGACGGCTGCCACACGAGCCGCCGGTTCGACGCTGGCAGCCCGTCGTGCTATTCCTGCCACGCGAAGCAGTACCAGTCGACCACGCGGCCCGCCCACGCGGCCGCGGGGTTCCCGACACAGTGCGAGATCTGCCACAGAGCGTCCCACACGTCGTTTTCGCAGGCCAATTTCCAGCACAGCGCCTACTACCCCCTCGCCGGGGTCCACACCACGCAGGCCTGCGCCGCATGCCACAAGAACAACGTCTACAAGGGCACGCCGCGCGACTGCTACGGGTGTCACCGCACGAATTACGAGCGCACCGCCAGCCCGAACCACGCGGCGGCCGGGTTCCCCACGACCTGCGAGTCGTGCCACCGCCAGTCGGACACGACCTGGAAGACGACGTTCAACCACAGCAGCGTCTATCCACTGGTGGGCCTCCACACCACGCAGGCCTGCGCCGCATGCCACAAGAACAACGTCTACAAGGGCACGCCGCGCGACTGCTACGGGTGTCACCGCACGAATTACGAGCGCGCCGCCAGCCCGAACCACGCGGCGGCCGGGTTCCCCACGACCTGCGAGTCGTGCCACCGCCAGTCGGACACGACCTGGAAGACGACGTTCAACCACAGCAGCGTCTATCCGCTGGTGGGTCTCCACGCCACGCAGGCCTGCACGGCGTGCCACAAGGGCAGCGTCTACAAGGGCACGCCGCGCGACTGCTACGGGTGTCACCGCACGAACTACGAGCGCACCGCCAGCCCGAACCACGCGGCGGCGGGGTTCCCCACGACCTGCGAGTCGTGCCACCGCCAGTCGGACACGACCTGGAAGACGACGTTCAACCACAGCAGCGTCTATCCGCTGGTGGGCCTCCACGCCACGCAGGCCTGCACGGCGTGCCACAAGGGCAGCGTCTACAAGGGCACGCCGCGCGACTGCTACGGGTGTCACCGCACGAACTACGAGCGCACTGCCAGCCCGAACCACGCGGCGGCCGGGTTCCCGACCGCTTGCGACTCCTGTCACAGCGCCTCGTCTTCGACGTGGTCCGCGAGCTTCGACCACAGCCGGTTCTTCGTGCTGGCCGGCCGCCACCTCGCGGCGTCGTGCAACTCCTGCCACCGGAACGGCGTCTACCGGGGCACGCCGCGCTCCTGCTATCCGTGCCACCAGGCCCAGTACGACCGGACGACAAGTCCCAACCACCGGGCGGCCGGGTTCCCGACCACGTGCGAGGCCTGCCACAGGTACACCGATTCGTCGTTCTCGCAGGGCCGCTTCAACCACACCTGGTTCCCGATCACCTCGGGCAGGCACGCCGGCCGCGCGTGCAGCGAGTGTCACCAGGATCCGAACAACTACAAGGTGTTCACCTGCACGACGTGCCACACGCGGTCGAGGATGGACTCCGAGCACGCGGGGCGTGCGGGCTACCGGTACGACTCGGTCGCCTGCTACTCGTGCCACCCGAACGGGCAGGGCTAGGAGCCGCCGATGCGATCACGACTCCTCACGCTGAGTGTCGCGGCCGCAGCGGTCCTAGCCGCTGCGCCCGGCATGGCCTTCGCCCAGACGCCGGCGCAGGCGGAACAGGCAGCACCCGCGTCGATTCCGCGCTGGGCCCGCGTGTCGTTCTTCGCCAACCTGGCGTCCACCACGGCAGCCGACGGCTCGTCGTCGTCGTTCAGCGAGCTGGTCACGAACGTCTCCGCGCAGTCCGTGCAGCACACCGGCAACGGGTTCGAATACGGGCTCGACGCCCGCTTCGGCGCGTACCCCTCGACCGAGGATCGCGACCCGCGCACGTCGATCTACGACGCCTACGTCGGCCAGCGCCTGATGGACGGCCAACTGCTGCTGAAGGCCGGCCAGATGTGGCTGAACGACCTTGGCGGCCTGGGCGCGGTCGGCGGCGGACTGGTCGAATACCGCCAGGCCGCCGGCGCCACCCGGCTGCGATGGCGCGCGGGCGGGTTCGGCGGCGTCGAGCCCGAGATCATGAAGCTCGGTTACGCGTCCGGCGTGAGCAAGTTCGGCGGCTACGTCGCCCTCGATGGCAACGGCGCGCAACGCAGCGTCGTCGGTTACATCAACGTTCGCAACCAGGATCTGACCGAGCGGTCGGTGCTCTCCTTCACCAACTACATACCCGTCAAGCAGTCCGTGTTCGTCTACCAGGCGGCCGAGGTCGACCTCACGGGGCCCGGCGGCGAGGGGGACGGCGGGCTGACCTACTTCTTCGTCAACGCGCGCGTCGCACCAACCAGGCGCGCCGACGTCCAGCTGACGTACCACCACGGGCGCTCGATCGACGCCAGGTCGATCACGGAGGACCTGCTGAACGGGCGCCCGGTCCCCGCGAAGACGCTCGACGGGTTTCTCTTCGAGTCCATCGGCGCGCGGGTGACGGTCGAGGTGGCGAGAGGGGTCCGGGTGTTCGGCGGGTACGGGCAGGACAAGAACGACCGTGATGCCGAGCCGACCGACCGCCTCTCGTTCGGCGTGTATACCTCGAACCTGTTCGGCACCGGCATCGACGTCAACATCACGGACTACCGCTATCAGCGCGGCTCGGAGTCTTCGTACGACTCGTGGTACGTGTCGGCGGGACGGTCCTTCGGGCCGCGCGTCTACCTGTCGGGGGAGTTCACGACGTCGCTCTCCGTGCTGCGCTATGCGCGGGAGGACGGCTTCATCGTAGAGAACAAACCCCAGACCGACAGGATTGGCGCATCCGCGAACATCTATCTCACGAAGGCGCTCTCGCTGCTCGTGGTGGCGGACTATACGCGCGACGAGGGCTACAAGGAAACGCGCGTCCTCTCGGGGCTCTCGGTTCGATTCTGACGCCGCAGGCTCACCGGGTCCGCGCTATACAGAAGACCGCGATTCTGAGTCGCCGAAGGACCGGGGCCGGCGGCTCCCGAGCCGGATTCCGCAGGCCGGGAACCCTCCTCGGCTTGGCGTCGGGCTCCGGCCCTCTCCTCGGGCTTGCGCTATCCGCGCCTGCTCGACCGCTACGCGCGGCGCCCGGGAACCCTCCGCCCGCTCGTCTGGTTCCGGCCACCCCGCGCGGCCTGCTCCATACGGCTCGTCCGCTGCCGGCCCCGGTCTGTCCTGCGGTGATCCCGAATCGCGGCTTCCTATCTAGAACAAGAGCCGGGCGCCAAGGGCGATGAGGACGGCGCCGGTGAGGCCCTCGAGCGCCCGGCGTACCGCCGGGCGGCGCATGTGCTCGGCGGCCACCCCGACGGCCATGCCGCACGATCCCTGCCAGATGACGCTCATCGCCACGTGCGTGGCGCCGAGGACCAGCGCCCGCGCCAGGTACGGGTCCTTCGGCCCGATGAACTGCGGCACCATCGTCGCGTAGAAGAGGATGACCGGCGGGTTGAGCAGGTTCGTCAGCGCGCCCCTCGCGACGAACGCCATGGGGACAGTCCCCTTCTCGATTTTTGGAACGGGGACAGTCCCCATCTCGGTTTCTGCCATGCGGCGGGACGGCGAAAGCGCCCGCCAGGTCCCGCGCACGCCGAGATACCCCAGATAGATGCCGCCAGCCAGGCGGATCGCCTCGAGGGCCGATGGCCAGTGGCCGACGAGGGCCGAGAATCCGAACGCCGCGGCGGCGGCCAGGGTGGCATTGCCGAGCCCGACACCGGCCACCGTCAGCAGCGCCGCCCGGCGGCCGTATCCGAGGGCAGTCTCCACCACGACGGCGAGCGTCGCGCCGGGCGAGATCACGAGGAGGGCCGACAGCGCGACGAAGGCGAAGTACCTCGCGTCGACCATCAGGACGCCTGGTGGAGCCGCGCGGCAACGGCCTCCAGCCCGTCGAGCACCCGCTCCAGGTCGGCCGTCGTCGTCCGGGGATTCATCACCGTCGCGCGCAGCACGCGGCGACCGGCAAGCACGGTTTTCGTGATCCAACCGTCGCCCTCGCGGTTGTACGTCGTGCGCAACCGCAGGTTCAGGCTGTCGAGGCGGTCCTCGGGCATCCAGCGATCACCGACGTAGCGGAAGCAGAGGATGTTCGACTCGGGCTCGTGCAGCGCCTGGAAGCGCGGCCTTGCGCGGATGGCGTCATGGAGCGCGCGGGCGGTGGCGCACAGGTGGTCGTAGAGCAGCCCCAGGCCCGACGCACCGTACCGCTGGATGGCCACCCATACCTTGAACGCGTCGATGCGGCGCGAGCACGTGAAGCTGCGGAGCCCCTGGTCCCAGCTGCGCTCGCCTTCCCCCGCGTGAAACAGGTAGGGCGCCTGCTGCGAAAAGGCGGCCTCCAGCTCCCGCTCGTGCTTCACGAGCACGACGCTGGCGGTGAGCGGCATCAGCATCAGCTTGTGCGGGTCCCACGCGATCGAGCGCGCGCGCTGGATGCCGGTCAGGCGCGCGCGGTGGGTCTCCGACAGCAGCGCCGACGCGCCGTGCGCGCCGTCGACGTGCAGCCAGATCCCGCGCGCCTCGCACAACTGACCGACGGTGTCGATGTCGTCGAACGAGCCGGTGGGCGTCGTGCCGGCGGTGGCGACAACGGCCATCACCTGGCGGCCGGCCCGGCGCAGGGCGTCCAGCACGCCAGCGAGCGCCTCGACGTTCATGCGGAAGTCGCGGGACGGCACAACGATGGCGTTCTCCGACCCGATGCCCAGCTCACCGATTGCGCGCGCCACGCCGTAGTGCGCGTGCTCGCCGCACACGACCACCGGCGCGTCGGCGCCCAGCCCTTTCCGCCACGCGTCCGGGCGGGCGGCCTGTCGCGCAGCGAGCAGGCCCGCGAACGTGGCTTCGGTGCCGCCGGAGGTGAACGTGCCGCCGGCGTCGGCGCCGAAGCCTGCCAGTTCGCACATCCATCGCACGACTTGCGTCTCGATGATCGTGCCGACCGGCGACATTTCCCACACCGCGCCGGACTGGTTGAGCGCGGCCGTCAGGGCCTCGGTCCAGACGGCGACGGCCAGCGGTGCCGACACCTGGTGGCCCATCGACCGGGGATGCGTCAGCCGGTTGCAGTCCGGCAGCACCTCGCGGCGGAGGCGATCGAGGACCGCATCGAGCGGCCGGCCCTCCCGCGGCAGCGGCTCCGCGAACCGCGCCGCCAGTTCTTCGGGTGTGTGCGCCGTCGAGACGCGGCCGTCTCCGGTCCTGGTCTCGGTCAGCTGCTCCACGACGAGGCGGAAGAATGCCGTTGCCGTATCGGGGCCGGCGTCATGCTCGAGGCTTGCCAGCAGGTTCGGAAGGGACGCGTTCATGGGTCGGCCACAGCCTTCACCGCCGCGGGGCGGACGTTCAGCATAGCAGGAAGCTGCTCGAGGAACGGCGCAGGCGGAGGTAGAATGCGCCAACCCCCGGCACGATGTCCTGGCCGGCCGCTCGCCTGCCCGGGCGCCACGTGCCTCAAAGGAGCAACCGCCATGGCCGCACGCAGAGCCCGCCTCTCGTTGACGGTACTCGCCCTCTCGCTGTTGGCCTTCGGGCTGCCGATCCGCGGCCAGGGGGCCGTGTCGACCGCGCCTCGGGGCGCGGGGCCGGCGGACCAGCAGGCTCCGCCGATCGCGACGGCGCCGCTCGAGACGCCGCTCCCGCTCGATCCCCAGGTGATCAGCGGCCGGTTTCCGAACGGGCTCCGCTACTTCATCCGCGTCAACAAGGAGCCGGCCAACCGCGCCGAGCTCCGCCTGGCCGTCAACGCCGGCTCGATCCTGGAAGACGACGATCAGCTGGGCCTGGCGCACTTCGTCGAGCACATGGCGTTCAACGGCACCCGGAACTTCCCGAAGCAGGAGCTGGTTCGCTTCCTGGAGTCCACGGGGATGCGTTTCGGCCCGAGCATCAACGCCTTCACGAGCTTCGACGAGACGGTCTACATGCTGCAGATCCCGACGGACAAGGCGGACCTGCTGCCGAGGGCGTTTCTGATTCTCGAGGACTGGGCGCACGGGGTGTCGTTCGATCCCGCCGAGATCGACAAGGAACGCGGGGTCGTCATCGAGGAGTGGCGGACGCGCCTCGGCGCCGGCTCGCGGATCCAGGAGCAGCAGCTGCCGGTCCTGCTCAAGGGCGCGCGCTACGCCGACCGGCTCCCGATCGGCAAGGTGGAGCTGCTCAAGACCTTCAAGCACGAGCGCCTGACGCAGTTCTACCGCGACTGGTACCGGCCGGATCTCATGACGGTGGTGGCGGTCGGTGACTTCGACCCGGCGGCGGTCCGGCAGATGATCGAGCAGCACTTCGCGCCGATCGCCCCGCCCGCGAAGGCGCGCGAACGGCAGGCGTTCGGCATTCCCGACACCCCCGGCACGCTGTACTCGATTGCCACGGACGCCGAAATGACTTCGACTTCCGTCGGCATCATCAACAAGCTGCCGCCGCGGGACCACCTCACGGTCGGCGGTTATCGGCAGGACGCGGTCCAGCGCCTCTACACCGGCATGTTCAACGCGCGCTGCTCGGAACTGGCCCAGAAAGCGGACCCGCCGTTCGTGGCGGGCGCCGCCAGCCGGGGTTCGATGATGCGGAGCCGCGAGGTCGCGTCGCTGAACGCGATGGTGAAGGAATCCGGCGTCGCGCGCGGCCTCGAGGCCGTGCTGCTCGAAGCGCACCGGGTGGTGAAGCACGGGTTCACGGCCACCGAGCTGGACCGGCAGAAGCGCGACCTCCTGCGCCGGCTCGAGCAGCAGGTCGCGGAGCGGAACAAGCAGCCGTCGGCGATGCTGGCCGACCGGCTCGTCCGGCACAGCCTCCAGCAGGATCCCGGGCCCGGCATCGAAATCGAGTACGCCCTTGCGCAGCGGTTCGTGCCGGAAATCACGCTCGCCGAAGTCAACGCCCTGGCCGGCGCCTGGCTCGGCAATTCGAACCGCGTCGTGACGGTCGTGGCGCCGAAGAAGGAGGGCCTGGCGATTCCCGATCAACCGGCGTTGGAACGCGTCATCGCGGCGAGCGCGGCTGCGGCCGTGACGCCCTACGTCGACATGCCCGACGCGAAGCCGTTGCTCGATCCGCTGCCGGAGCCCGGCCGCGTCGTGTCCTCGGCGGCGCTCGAGCCCGCCGGCATCACCGAGTGGCGCCTCTCGAACGGCATCCGCGTCGCGCTCAAGCCCACCGACTTCAAGCAGGACGAGATCGTGTTCCGCGGCTACAGCCTCGGCGGCACGTCACTCGCCAGCGACGCCGACTACGTTCCGGCCGGCACGGCCGGCCAGGCCGTCGCCGCCGGCGGCATCGGTGTGTTCAGCGCGATCGAGCTCCGCAAGCTCATGGCCGGAAAGGTCGCGTCGGCGAGGGTTGGCTTCACCGAGCTCACGCAGACCGTCTCGGGCAGCGCGTCGAAGAAGGATCTCGAGACGATGTTCCAGCTGGTCCACCTCGCCTTCACGCAGCCGCGGCCGGACCCTGTGCTGTTCGGCGTGCTGACGGGCCAGATGAAGACGATGCTGGCGAACCAGCGGGCGCAGCCGGATTTTGCGTTCGCCGAGGCGCTCAACCAGATCATGACCCAGGGCCATCCGCGCGGCCGCATGCCGAGCGCCGAGATGGTCGACGAGTGGAACCTCGACAAGTCGATGGCGTTCTACAAGGCGCGCCTCGCGGACGCCAGCGGGTTCACCTTCGTGTTCGTCGGCAGTTTCGATCTCGACACGATGAAACCCCTCGTGGAGCGGTACCTCGCGAGCCTGCCTGCCGCCGGCCGCTCCGAGACGTGGAAAGACGTCGGGATGCGCCTGCCGAAGGGCGTGATCGAGAAGACCGTCGAGAAAGGGGTCGACCAGAAGAGCCGCGTGGCCCTGGTGTTCACCGGCCCGTTCGAGTACGCGCAGATGCCGCGCGTGGCGATCCGGACCCTGGCGAGCGTGCTGCAGACGCACCTTCGCGAGACGCTGCGCGAGGACCTGAGCGGCACGTACGGGGCCAATGCGTCGGCCAGCTACAACAAGTCGCCGGTGTCGCAGTACACGCTGCAGATCGCGTTCACGTGTAATCCCGCGCGCGCGGACGAACTGGTCAAGGCGACCTTCAAAGAGATCGACGCGCTCAAGACCGCCGGCCCGACGGAACAGCAGGTCGCGGACGCGCGCGCAGGAATGCTGCGCGATCTTGAAACCAACCTTCGCGACAACGGCTACGTGCTGGGGCAGATCTACGCCCGTTACGTCGACGGCGAGGATCCGGCCGGCTTCTTCGCGATCAAGCCCTTCTACGAGAAGGCCGACGTGGCCCTAATCCGCCAGGCCGCGAAGACGTACCTCGACACGGGCAACTACGTGAAAGTGGTGCTGATGCCCGAGAAGAAGCAGTAGGCTGCGGTCTCAGGCGCCGGAGGCCCGGCAGCGATCGTCTCGGCCAGGCTCGTCGGAATTGCGTCGAGCATGATCGCGGCCATGCGGGGCGCCCCGCGCGGGCCTGCCGTGCTTTCGCCGGATGGCCGCACGCGGGCGCTCTCACACGCTCGGGCTACCTGATTTCGTGCACCCTGCGAACGGACAGCTTCTTGCCCGGACCGTGGCACGTGACACAGCGCTCCACGACCACTCGGTTGTCCAGCTCCGCCTGCGTTGTGCGGAACGACGCTCCGCCGGCCCGGACCATGTGATCGATTTCCTCTCCCCCGTCGTGGCACGACGAGCAGACGGCGGCCATGGGGCTGACCTTGACATCGTTGGTCGGGTCCGTGTCGATCGTGGCTGGGCCAGTGCCGAGTTTGCTCTTCGTGTCGAACGTCGAACCGAACACGTCGGGGCTGAGCGGCAGCTCGAAGGTGCCTTTGACCCGGTTGTCGAGGTGGCACGTCACGCAGTTCCTCAATTTGCCCGGATACTCGACCAACGTGCTCGCGTCGAAAACCGTATGATTGAACGCGATGACGACAAGTGGCTGTTCGCGGAAGCCGGTCGTGCTCGCGTGAATGCCGTGAATCAGCGTTTTGAAGTCGATGCTCTGTTCCGGATACGCGTAGCGACCCACCAGCGCTTTGGGGTCGGCCGCCAGGCGGAAGGGGATGTCGGTGTTGTTCGGGTTGTGACACACGATGCACGCCTGCGGCTCTTCCGTCCGGTTGCTGCCGTGCACGGTCAGTTGAGGCGCCGCGCCGGTGCCATCCGAGCGATGGCAGGCCATGCACTTCGCGGCGGACACGATCTGCCGACGCGGCTTGGCCGACGCGTCGGTGATGGGGAAGTACTTGTAGGCGCTCGTGACCGGCACGCGCACGGTCCAGGCGCCGGCCGCGTCCTGGCCGGCCGGATGACCCTCCACCACCACCTCGCCGGTCCCGCTCGCCGTCAACGGAACCGGCAGCGGCGATGTCACGCTATACGTCCCGTCGAGGTTGTCGGTCACACCGGAGGGGTTGGCAAGCGGGAGCGCGTTGATTGGAATCGGCATGGCGGCCCCTCGGCCGCCCTTTGAGATGCTGCTGCTGTCGGTATTGGTGAACTCCTTCGTGTTCCAAGCGACCTGCAAGAACAGCCGGCTCACCCCGCCGCCCGTTGTCCACTCGGGATCGGACATCAGATCGTAGGCCTTACCAGTCTGGGGGTTCGTCACCGAGAACTTCACGACAGCGAACTCTCCGGGCCCCACGGTCGTGAGGCCGGTCGAGCGGCTTGTGATCTCGATGATGTTGAACTGGAACGCCGTCGCCGCCAGCGCGGTTGCGCGGGACGGCACGGTCCACGCAGCGGCCAGTATCAGGACCGCCGCCAGGCACGCACCACCCCGGCGCCATGAATGGGTCATGGAGGCACCTCCCTTTTCGGAAATGAGCCTGGAGAGCTTCATTGCCGATGAAGCTCGACAGGGCACACCGACGAACGGCCGCACGTCCACCAGCGGTTCATCAATGTGGCACGGATGTAGTGATGAATTTGCAAACCATGTACCGAACAGCGCTGCGGGCAGGCAATGCCGAAAGCGTGGCTGGGTCTTCAACTTACGGACACAGGACGGAGTCCAGGCTGCGTCGCGCAACGAATGCCCAAGCAGGTCTTACGTTCATTCTGGTGGTGCCGAGCACGTTTTACGTCGCCGAACCTGACCGGTTCGACAGTGGCGACGGTCTGAGGGACCGCGTCTTCGGGAGTCCCGAAGTCGCCTGCCGCGCGGCCGGGTGGCCCACGGGGACGCTGAAACGAAACGACAGGCCACGCCGGGGCTGCGCCGATCTGCGTGATCCGCGCGCCGGCGATCCGGGCCGGGGCGGTCAGGCGCCGACGCTGCCATCCCCCAGTTCGCGGATGTCCATGGCGCGGGGCCGCAGCGCAGCGACCTGAAGGCCGGCGAAGCGACGCCTTCACCGACTTGTTCTTCAACCGGTTCTGACGCGCGTCCCGGGTGGTGTCTGAGCCGCCCTATCGGGATTTCACCTCGATGTTCCGGAAGCGGACCTTGCCGTGGTCGCCCTGCAGCATCAGGGGGCCAGGCTCCCCTTCCCACGGGCTCAGCGCGCCGCCGGTGATGCCCTCGACGACGTCTTTGACGATGGTCTTGCCGTTGAGCGTGATCTCAATCTGGCGCCCGATGAATTCGATGTCGAGCGTCTGCCATTCGCCGGCGGCCTTGGTGGCGTCTTCCTTCGGCGCCAGCCTGCTGTAGACCGCGCCGCACCCGTGCGTGTCGAGCGCCATCTTCGCGTCGGGATTGTCGAGAATCTGCACCTCGTACCGCCCGCGGAGATACACGCCGCTGTTCGACTTGGGATCGACGTTGAACTCGAGGTGCAGCTGCATGTCCTGGAACGTGGCCTCGCTGACCAGGTCCGCGTTGCCCTTGGGCTCCACGACGGCAAGCTCGCCGTTGACCACCGCCCAGCCGTTCTTCGCCTTCGGGTCGCGCAGCCGCCAGCCGTTCAGCGTCGCGCCGTCGAAGAGCTTCGTCGTCTTCCAGGCGCCGGAGGTCTTGAACGACGGCAGCACCGGCGCCTTCTTCCCCTCGAAGTGGTGCACCCTGCCATTCGCGTACGTGACCTGCCCTGTCATCAGCCCGCCGTCGAGCCTGGCTTCGAACACGTCCTGCCTGCCCTCGCCGGCCGTGCGGATGATCCTCAGCACGCCGTCGACCACCTCCACGCTCTTGGCCGGCGTGAAGCTGCCGGACCGCCACACCAGGCCCCCGGACAGGCCGGACGCGGTCTTGTCGATCTGGATGCCGCCGCTCACGAAGGTGCCGGTGGCGTCGGTGATGATCACATTCCACCGGCCGACATAGCTGTCGGGCGCCGGGGGTGCCGCCTGCGCGGCGAGGGCCACGGCCAGAACGATGCTGAGTGCCGTCATCCGTCTGTCCTTTCGAAGGCCGCGCGGCCCCTTCCGCCGCGCGCCAGTCCCTGAAACCGTAGTGCCTGGGACACGGGAGTGTCAAACACGCGGGCGGCCTTTCGTGTGATCTTTCGGCTGTGCCTGGCGTGCCCGCCGCGGGTATGATCCGCATTCCGGCCGTCGGCCGGATGGGTCTCGCGCGCGCCCGTTCCCCGGAGCCTTCATGCTGCGTTTCCTTCTGGCCATCTTCGTCGTTCTGCTGGCGCCCGCGGCAGCGTCCGCGCAGGATCCGCCGGCGCCGCCAGCGGTGCCGCCGGCCCCGGACACGGTGCGGGTCTTCGTCGACTGCCACGGCGGCTGCGACACCATCTATATCCGCAAGGAGCTCAACTTCGTCGACCACGTGCGCGACAAGGACGTCGCGGACGTGCACGTCCTGGTCACGACCGAGCGTGCCGGCGGCGGCGGCGATCTCTACACGATCACCTTCATGGGGCTCAGGCATTTCGCCGGCATCAGCGACACCTCCACCTACCTCACGCAACAGGCCGACAGCGATGACGATGTCAGGCGCGGGCTCGTGCGCGTCCTGAAGCTCGGCCTGGTGCGTTTCGTGGCGGCCACCCCGGTCCGTGACAGCCTCGATGTCTGGTACCGCCCGCCCGCGGCTCAGGCCAGGGCGGCCCAGACGACGGATGATCCCTGGAACTTCTGGGTGTTCCGCCTGCGCGGCAATGCCAGCACGTCGGGCGAGGAGTCGGCGACGTCGATCCGCCTGAGCAGTTCCGTGACGGCCTCCCGGGTGACCGAGGCCTGGAAACTGGCGGCGAGCTACTTCGGCAATTACCGCCAGTCGACGTACAGCTTCGAGGACGAAGACGAGGAGGACTATGTCGCGATCTCCCGCGACGCTTCTGCGAGCGGGCTGATCGTGAAATCGCTCGGCGACCACTGGGGCGCGGGCGGACGGTTGTCGATGTCCACGTCGACGTACAACAACCAGAAGCTCACGCTCGGGGCGTTCCCCGCCGTCGAGTACAACTTCTTCCCGTACGACCAGAGCACCCGGCGCCAGCTGACGTTCACCTATTCGCTGGGCGTGAGGCAGTTCAAGTGACCACGAACTCACGATCTACGAAAAACTGGAGGAGACCGCCTTCAGCCACGCGTTCGCGGTGAACTGGGACATGCAGGAGCCGTGGGGCACGCTCGACCTGCGCTTCGACGCCTCGCAGTTCATCCCGGACGGGTACAGGTACCGCCTCGCCGTCGAGGGTGACGCCGAGATCCGGCTGTTCAAGGGGTTCTCGTTGAGTCTGTCGGGCGGCACCTCGCAGATCCGGAACCAGATCTATCTGCCGGCCGAGGGCGCAACCGACGAAGAGGTGCTGCTGCGGCTGCGCCAGCTGGCCACGGGGTACGACTACGGCTTCAGCGTCGGCTTCAGCTACACCTTCGGGTCGGTCTTCAACAACGTCGTCAATTCCCGCCTCTCGGCGTTCTGAGCGGAGCCGGGGAGGCCCGGGAGTCAGAGCGCGGCGAGCGCCGCCTCCAGTTGGTCGCGAGCTTCCCCCTCGGTGAACTGCACGCCGAATCCCTGCACGGGATCGGTGTACAGGATCTTCCCAGGCACCGTGAACAGCTGGCCGGCCACGAGCACCGAGACGACCACCCCGGTCCCGCGCTCCTGATGGCTGAAGCTGTCGATGAAACAGCCGCCTGCGCCGAGTTCAGTGATCCGGCAGTCACGCTTGCCGGTCAACCCGTCCCAGCTGCCCTCGAATGGTCCTGTGATCCGTCGGTACCTGCGGCGCTCGTCGCTCATGGTCGCGCTCCTTTGCCCACAGCGAGCACTATGATACCCGGGGCCCGTTGCCGGTTGCCTCATTTCGTGTTGAGCACGAATGTCATCCGCTCACTGCCGCGCAGCACCGTCAGCCTCGCCTGCCCGGCTGATTGCGCCTGCCCGAAGAGGCGCAGCACGGTGGGCAGACCGTCCAGCGGTTCGCCGTTCACTTCCAGGATCACGTCACCATCTTTGAGGCCCACCTTCTCGATGACGCTGCCCGGCCTCACCTGACGGAGCTCGAAGCCGTCGATCACCTGCCGGCCTCCGGGCGCGGCACGCACGCGGGGCACCGCCTGCGCCGACGCCAACAGGTCCGTGAGATTCACGAGGTACTGATCGACGGCGGCCTTGGAAATGTCCACGCTGATCACGCCGCGCGAGGCTTCGACGACGACCGGGTCCTGCGGGGCGTCCTGGGGGGCGGGGCGCGGAGCCTTCGCGTCGGCGGCTTCCGGCAGCGTGAGAGACTCCAGCCTGCCGGTCTGCACGTTCCTGACGATCACCATCGCCGGGCCTATCAGCCTGACCTCGGCGAGGCCGCAGGCGGTGTCGCCGGCCTGGAGCAGGGACGCCGACGTCCTCGCTGGGGGGTCTGTGCACCTGATGAGGCATGCCGATCTCGCGGGGTCGGCGGAATCCGTCATGATGCCGGTCAGCACCATGGGCAGGCTCGTCCTCGGCGGCGGCGCCGTTGCCTGCCCCGCGCCGCAAAGCGAGGCCGCGGCGAGCGTCATGGCCGCGCCAGCGGGCCAAGTGGGCTTCCTCATCGACGGACCTCCTTCCGCGGTGCCGGGACGGGCCGTACGCCAGCAGAGTAGCAGGAATGGAACCGTGTATCATCAGTCACGGCCGCACCGGCCGCCAGAAGGATGGATCTCATGAAGAAAGCCCCGGTATTCCTCCTCGTGCTCGCCGCGCTGCTCATGTGCGCCGTGCCGCGCGCCTCGGCCGATTTCGGCATGACGATGACCATGACGATGAACGCGGGCGGGATGGCCATCAACAGCGAGATGCAGACGCGCATCAAGGCGACCAAGATGCGCGCCGACTTGAAGATGATGCAGCAGGACATGTCGGTCCTCTTCGACGCCGGCTCGAAGCAGGTGCTGATGATCAACCACGCCACGAAGGAGATCTCGAGCGCTGATCCCAAGGCGATCGCGGGGAATCTCCCGATCGCGTTCGGCGACGCGGCCGTCAGCATGAAGCCGACCGGCGCGACGAAAGAGCTGCTCGGCCGCGTGTGCCAGGGCTACGCCATCGAGATGACGGTGCCGATGACCGTCAACACCGACACGATCACCATGCGCCTGGCCGGCACGATCTGGATCGCAGACAAGGGGGCGGGTGTCGAGGAGTACAAGGCGGCCAGCAGGGCCGCCGCAGAGTCGGGCTTCTCCACGGCGTTCATGGCCCAGGGGACCACGATGAAGGGCATGGTCGAGTTGCAGAAGGCCATGGCGGAGGCGGGCATCCCGATGTCCCAGGAGTTCAGCATGAGCCTCGAGGGCACGGGCCAGGCCGCCGCCATGATGGCGCAGATGGGCAACATGGTGATGACGATGACCGTGACGTCGCTCTCGACCGACCCCGTCGCCGACGACGTGTTCGCCGAGCCGGCCGGATACACGAAGAAGTAGCGCACATGGCGGCGCGATGGATGGCGCGCGTCGTGGCCCTCGCGGTGACCGCCGCGGTGACGGCCGCAACCGGCGGCGCCGCGGGCAGCGGCGGACCCGCTTCCCACGCGCCTGCGGCGGCCGACCCTGTCGCCGACTTCCCGCCGTTCGAATCGTCGGCGCGGCGCTTCGTGCACCAGCCGGCCCTGGCGACACAGCGGGCGCTCCGCCTGCTGGCGGAACAGCCTGGCAGCCCGGACGCCGCCGAGGCGTTTCTCGCGGCGGCCGATTTCCACAGCGGCCCTTCCCGCTGGAACCGCGACGGTCTCGCGGCTGTCCGGTTGGCGGTGGAGCGTGACCCGTTCTCCGCCGTCCGCCTGCTGCCCCGGTTATGGCAAGCGGTTCGGGGTCCCGACGAACGCGCGGCGATCGAAGCCGTCCTTGCGGCGGCGCGCGGCGGCCTCGGCCGCCTCCCGCGAGACGAGGCCGCCGAGGTGGCGTACCTGGTGCTGCGGGTCGAGTCTCACTTCACGCGGCAGGACTCGTCCGACTGGAGGAGCGGACGGGCGGCGCTCATGAAGGAGTACGCGGGAACCCGAGCCGCTGGCCTTGCCGAACTGGAACTCAGCGCCCACATCGCCACCGGCAGTCGCGAAGCGTGGTCCGCCAGCGTTGCTGGGCTCGAGGCGTTCGCAGAGCGGCACGCCGGCACCTGCCTCGCGGCGGCCGGGCTGCGACGGCTGGCGTGGATGCTCGGACATCCCAGCAGCAAGCCTGGGGAAGATCCCGCACCCGAGTTCCTGCGGGTGATGGAGATCGTCCGTCAACTCGACGCGCCGCCGTACGGCGGCTGCCCGCACGACGCGGTCGCCGATCCCGACGGCGATGCCGTCAGGCTGGTCGCAGGCCTCTACGCCTACAAGCCGGCCTACGCGCCTGCCAGCATTGACCGCCTGCTGGAGGCATATGGGGTTTTCGTCGCGTCGCGCTTCGGGGCCGACGTCAGCGGACTCGACGACGGGGTCGGCTACATCCTCGTCAGGAAGATGGGTGAGCTCTTCGAGGCGAAGGGCGACCGGGCCGGTGGGATCGATCGCTACCTGGCCACGCTCGAGGCCAGCCCGGCGCACAGGGACCAAGCCAGGTTCCTGCGGGCGGTCGTACGCATTCCCGACCCCATCTGGGACAGTCCGACGGCCGGCGCGCCGGCTGGCTTCCCCGAGGGTCCGGCAGCCGCGCTCCGCGATTTGCAGTCGACGTCGTCCGGCCCCGTCGCGAGAAGAGCGCTCGCGACGCTGGCGTGGCTGCACCACGTGGAGGGCCGGCCTGCGGAGGCTCGTGCCCTGTATCGGTCCTTCCTCGAACGCTACCCTGACAGCGGCTTCGCCTGGCTCGCGGCGGTGCGCGCCGGACAGTGCGCGGAGGCCCTCGGAGATTCCACGGACGCGGTGGCGTTCTACCGCGCGGCCGCGCGGCGCACGCCGGAGATGCCGCTGGCGCCCGTGTTCGGACACGTGTACGCCGCACGGGCCCTCGAAGGGCTGGGTGAGGCTGCGGCCGCGCTCGAGCACTACCGGGCGGCGCTCTCGGCATGGGACGCGCTCTACGGCCGGAATCGTTCGCTGCCCGAGCCCCGCCGGCGGCGCCAGACGATGTCGATGGCCCGGCCGGAGGACCCGTCGGCGCTGAACCGTGAGAGCGTCGCGCGGCGGGCGGCTGAGCTCGCGCGGACAACCGCGGCGCCCGGGGCGGACACTGTCGAGCGCGCCCGGTGGCTCATCGATCACGGTCGCGCGGAGGAAGGCGTTCGCGCGCTCGACGGCTTCGCGACACACTTCTCCGGATCGGCGAACGCGGCCGAGGCTGCGTACCTGGCGCACAAAGGCCGCCTCTTGCACGCGCTGGCGCAGCTGGCTGACCCGACCGGGGCCGCGCGCCTCGAGGGTGAGAAGGCGCTCGACGCGCTCGCCGCCGAGCCCTACGATTTCCCCGCCGGCGCGGCCGGGGTCGCGCGGGCCATCCTCCTCCAGCAGCGCGGCGCGACCGAAGAAGCCGACCGGGTGATGCGCGCCACACTGGAACGGTGGCGCGAAGGACAGCGGTTCGAGGAGCCGGCGGGCGATGTCGCCCGCGACGTGGCGGAGATCCGGCGCGCCGTCTTTCAGCCGCTCGGCGGCCCGGCGTTCGGCGACCAGCGCTGGAACGCGTTTTCGTGGCCGCGAGCGCTGCCGCCGTTCCTCGTCGTCAACGCCGACGTCACCGTGGGCTTCGCCGACGACCGCCGCGAGGCGTTCTCGCTGGCGCTGCGTTATCCGGCGTTCGGCAACGTGATCGGCATCACCAGCGAGCAGATCGACATGCTCACGAAGGTGATGGATGCCCTCGGCGGGGTCGCCGCACGCGAGGGGAAGATCTTCGTGGACAAGGGCGTGATGGAGGCGCCGGTCGTGCCGGCCGGCCGATCACTCGACGCCATCCGCTTCCTCGCGACGTTCTTCGAAGCGAGGCCGGGCCACTGGGGCGGATGGGAGTTCCTGACGTATCCGGCAGTCACGGAGATCGTGTTCACGAACGACGCCCGATCGGCCGCCCTCGCGCGCGTGGTCGTCGGCTACGGCGGCTGCACCGTCGTGCTGGAGAAGAAGGACGGCGCGTGGACGCCGGTGCGCCTGACCGGGCAGTGGGTCACGTGAGGCCGCGCCGCCCGGCAGGCAAGGCGGATCGGCCGTTCTGATCGTCTAATCCCGTATGAACCTCACCACACGCGCTGTCGCCTTCGCCGCCGCAGGACCGCTCTCAGCAGCGGCCGCCACTCACGCACAGGTTGCCGCGGCCGCGCAAGGTCAGGCCGTGGCCGCGTCCGAGAAGGCTTCGTCGCCGGCCGAGCGCCAGTTCAGGGCCTGGCTCGCGTCCTTCAATGCCGGAAGCCGCGCCGCGTATGGAGCGTTCCTCGGCGAGCAGTTCCCCTCGCGGGCCCCTCGCCTCGACGGGGACATCGACTTCCTGCAGCGGACCGGCGGCTTCGATCTGCGCAGGGTCGAACAGGCGACGCCGACCAGCGTCACGTGCCTCCTCGAGGAGCGGGCGTGGGGCAGAATTGCCAGGGCCGTTGCGGAGGTCGAAGCCGCCGCGCCCCATCGCCTCGTGCGGCTCGATGTGAATCTCGCGCCGAGGCCGGCCGACCTGCCCGTACGGCGGCTGGGCGAGACGGAGCTGGCCGCGGCGGTGCGCGCCAAGGTGGACGCCCAGGCCTCGGAGGGGAGACTCCAGGGCGCCGCGCTCGTCGCCCGACGAGGCACGGTGATCTACAGCGGCGCCGTGGGCCTTGCCGACAGGGAGGCCGGCACGGCCAACACCGTCGACACGAAGTTCCGGATGGGCTCGATGAACAAGATGTTCACCGCCACGGCCATCCTGCAACTGGTCCAGGCGGGCAGGATCAGGCTCGACGCTCCGCTGGGGACGTATCTGACCGCCTACCCGAACCGGGACGTTGCCACGAAGGTCACCATCCATCACCTACTGACGCACACGGGCGGGACCGGCGACATCTTCGGCCCCGAGTACGCCGCGAACCGGTTGAGTCTGAAGACGCTCGATGACTACGTGGGGCTCTACGGAACGCGCGGTCTGGCGTTCGAGCCCGGGTCGAGGTGGGAGTACAGCAACTACGGCTTCCTGCTGCTCGGCGTCATCGTCGAGCGTGTTTCGGGCGAGAGCTACTACGACTACGTCCGCGATCACATCTTCAAGCCGGCGGGAATGTCCGGAAGCGGGTCCGATCCCGAGGACCTCGCCGTGCCCGACCGCGCGAGGGGCTACGTGCGCGAGGGCGGGTCGTGGGTGCGAAACACCGGCACGCTCCCCTATCGCGGCACGTCGGCCGGGGGAGGCTATACCACGGTGGGCGATCTCCTGCGCTTCGCCGCGGCCCTTACCGGGAACCGCCTTCTCGACGCCGCACACACGGCCCTGCTGACGAGCGGCACGGTCGCGACGCCGCGCGGTGACAAGTATGCGTATGGGTTCATCGAGAACGTCGAGGGCGGGGTGCGGAGCTACGGCCACGGCGGCGGCGCACCGGGCATGAACGGCGATCTGCGGATCTACCCGGACTCCGGGTACGTGGTGGCTGCGCTGGCGAATGCCGGATCGGGCGCGTCGGAGCTTGTGGCGTGGGTGAGCGAGAGGCTGCCGACCGCCTCGCGATGAAGGCACGTTGTGCTACGCTCCCCGTCGGCCCATGGGCAGTCGCGCGGGTCGCGGGCGTCGCTGTGCGTGCATCGGCCCCGGTTGCCAGTCAGGGTGGCGTCACACCATGCGCAGGTCCTCCTCAGTCGTCTGGACCATCTCGGCAGCGTCGCTGACCTATGCGACGCTCCGCTACAACGTCTTCAAGGGCGTCGCGTGGAGCGACTGGCCCGTCTTCGTCCTGAACAAGGCGCTGGCCCTCTCGAGCCTTCTGCTGCTCGTTGCGTGGCTGGTGCGTACGCGACGGGGCGACGGCGAGCGGCACGCGGGCGTGCTGGCCGCGGCTTCGAGGACGATGCTTACGCACATCGTTCTGTCGGTGGTCCTGCTCACACCGATCTACTTTCCGGCGCTCTTCACGGACGGCCGGCTCACGTGGCAGGCGGGTGTCGGCGTCCTGCTGGGCGTGGTGGCAGCCGCGGGGCTTTCTGCCGCCGGACGGCCCGACGCAGCCTCGCGGGCCAGACGGTGGACAGCCGGCGTCCTGGCATTCGCCGCCGGCTGCCACGCGGCGTTGTTCGGCTTCTCGAGCTGGCTCGCGCCGGCCTCGTGGCCGGGATACCTGCCTCCCATCACGATGGTGTCGTTCGTGGCGGGCGTGGTCGGCCTGGCCGCCGGGCTGGGCGGGCGTACGAGCCCGCCCGCCGGTTCACAGAATCGGTCGTAGTCACGGTCCCGGGACCCGTTCTCGCTCCAGGCAGGCCCTGAAGCCGTCCCCTACTTGGCGTACTTGATGCCGCAGCCGTACGGCCGCGACGTGGCCGTCGTCACGGCCTTGCCGGCCATGCCTTCGGTGAGCGCCGCCGAGACGTAGTTGGACGCGGTCGCGAGGTCCGCCTGGTCGCTGGTCGGTTTGTCGTCAATCGCGCCGTTGTAGACCAGCACGCCGGCCGGGTTGATCACGAACATGTGGGGCGTGGTCTTGGCGTCGTAGAGCCGCCCGATCTCGCCGGAGGGATCGAGCAGGATCGCCGACGGCGCCGCGTGCTGCTGCGCGAAGTAGGCATTGGCCTGGGCCGCATCCAGCTGGCCCTGCTGGCCGGCGGCCGACGACAGGATGGTCAGCCACACCACGCCTTTCGACGTCCACTCCTGCTGGAGCTTCTGCATGTTGTGCCCGCCGTAGTGCTTCTTCACATACGGGCAGCCTTCGTTGTGCCATTCGAGCACGACCCACTTGCCCTTGAAGTCGGACAGGTCGTGCACCTTGCCCTTGCTGTCGGTGCCCTTGAACGCCGGGGCCGGCGCGCCGACCTTGGACGCGTGGGTGGTGATGGGCGCGACAGCGACCGCAACAGCCATCGCAACGGCAACAATCGTCGTTCGCTTCATGGGAGCTCCTGTCGTAGTTCTTTTGTCTTCTGTCTTCTACCTCACCGCCGCCTCAATCGTGTGCGACCGCCCGCCCGGCAGTGTGATGACGCCGCGAAGCAGCGCGAGATCCTCCGCCAACTGGCTCGACTTGGCCAGTGTCAGGCGGACACCGTTCGGCAGCGGCATTGCGGCCTGGGCTGCGGAGTCGTTCACCTGGCTCAATTCGAGCGGGAAGAACAGAGCCTGTTCTTCCCGCGAGCCTGTCAGGATATCGACAACGAACGAGTCGCCCGTCGAAGTTGCCGACATCGTCCAGGATGCCGGCGCGGGAGTCGGGACGAGACGTCGGGCGGCGTCGATAGCGGCCTTCCATCCATCGACCTGCGCCTGCTCGCCGGCGGCCAGCGGGAACTGCAGCACGAGATCGGCTTTGCCGGGCACGCAGAGGTTGGCACACGCCATCCATCGCACCGAGGCTTTGACGGCCAGGCCGGCCGGAATCCGGGCATCGGCGGCAACCGCCATCGCGACCGGCAGGACCACCGAGCCGTGGTAGCCGTAGTTGACCAGGCCGCCGATGTCGATGCGTTCCGGGGCGGGCCACTCGAAGCCCGCGGCCATCAGGCCGGGTGGCAGCGTCCAGGTGACCACCGGCGGGCCGCCGGAATCTCCGGGGTTCTGCCAGTAGATGTGCCAGTCCTTGTCGAGGTCGAACTTCACTCCGAGGCGCATGCCGTGGCCCGGCACGGCGCGGTCGGCAATCAACTCCACCCTGACGTGAGGGCCGGCGCCGGTGCGCCCGGCTTGAGCAGCGGTCTGCGCGGAGCCAGGCCCCGGCGCCGCCAGGACCGCGACGGAGCATGCCAGCGACACGCCGGCGGCGCGTGAACGGACGCAGAGCTTCATGGATGCTTCTATTCTAGCTGACGCCGCAGGCAGCGCGGAGGATCCCGGCATCGGGTCCGGGCGCCGGCAGCTACCGCAGCCGGACCCGGGCCGTGACGGGGAAATGGTCCGACGGGTAGCGGCCGTCGCGCGAGGACCGGACGATCTCTGCGGCGAGCACCTCGGTGCCGGCCTCGACGAACACGAAGTCGATCTTGTCGCCGCCGGTCTGGCCGGGCTTGAAGCCGTTGAACGTGCCCACCTCCGCGGCGCCCGGATGGAGCAGCCGGAAGCTGTCCCTGAACGACGCGAGCATGGCCTTGGCGGCAGGGTTCGCCTCGCCGGCGTTGAAGTCGCCCGTGACGACGGCTGGCAGCTTCGGGTCCCGCGCCGCGACGCGCTCGAGCAGCAGCGCCACGCTCTTCTCGCGGCTGGGCTGTGACTGGTGGTCGAGATGCACGTTGTAGAGATAGAACGACGGCCCTTCCATGTCTTCGAAGTACGCCCACGTGCAGATGCGTTCGATCTGGTTGCCCCACGACGTGGATTTCACGACACCCGGCGTGTCCGAGAACCAGAACGTATCGCTGCGGCGAGCCTTGAGCCGGGCCGTCCGATACAGGATGGCCGCGTACTCCCCGGCCTGACGGCCGTCGCTGCGCCCGACGCCGACGTAGTCGTAGCCCGGAACGGCCCGCAGGATCTCCTCAATCTGAAAATGCAGCGCCTCCTGCAGCCCGACGACGTCCGCCTGCTGCTCGCGCAGGAGATCGAAGAGTTGATCGCGCCGCTTCAGCCAGTGATTGTCGCCGTCGTTCGCGGTGCCGTACCGGATGTTGAAGGACATGACGGCGAGCGGTGCGCCGGGCGCGGGCTGCGGCACGGGCGCCTGGGCGAACAAGATCGACAGGAGCAGGGAAACGACCACCATGAGAAGGCCTCGTTCAGCGTCCCGCCGGCCTCAGCCGGGGGACGCACGGGAATCCGCGATTTTGAGTCATCGGCGGACCGGGCCCGGCCCTGTCCGACCCACGGCGATCCCGACTCGCGGACGCTCAACTAGTCCAGGAACCGCAGAATCTCCTCGACAGGCCGGCGGTCGTGGCCGGCCGCGGGCGTCGTGGCCGGCATGCCGATCGTCACGAGCGCCGCGAGCTGCTCCGGCGGCGCGATGCCCAGCATGGGCTCGAGCGCCTGGCGCGCGATGAGCGGCCCGCTGAGCCAGCACGCTCCGTAGCCGAGGCCGGTTGCCGCCAGCAGCAGGTGCTCGATGGCCGCGCCAACCGACTGGACGTCCGGATACCCGCGCATGGCGTTGATGTCCTCCGCGCTCAGCGCGGACCCCTCGACGGCGCGCGCGATGACGCTCCGGTAGGGCAGCCGGGCGACGGCCATCACGAGCGGCGCGTCGGCGAAGAACGTCGAAAACCACTCCACCCGCTGCGCCGCGCGGCGGGCATCCTCCGACAGGGCCGCCGGCAGCAGCGCCCGCAGCCGCGCCCGCACGCAGTCGGCCATCTCCTGCAAAAGCGGCTTGCGCGTCACCGCGATGAACCGCCACGGCTGCTGGTTGTTCGGGCTCGGCGCCAGGCCCGCCAGGCGAACCATCTCGCGGACGTGTTCAGGCGGCACCGGGTCGGGCTTGAACTGCCGCACGCTCACCCGCTTCTCGACCAGTTCGGCGAACTCCATGATCACTCCTCGACAGGGGCGGCGGCGGCCGCGATGCGGCCCGCACGCGCCGCAAGAGTCAGCGCCTACGACACGACGACCGCGGCCGTGGCCGCGCTGTCCTGGTGCATCATCACGACGAGGTACCAGCCGAACAGCACCAGCCACGGCATTTCCGGCATGCGCTCGAGCGGCGGCATCACCTCGAGCTGCGATTCCTGCCGAAGAAAACCCTCCGTCAGGTAGCGGAACAGCACGGCGTCGTCCGCCGCCAGGAACTCGATCTTCGACTGCCAGAGGTTCGTCGTCACCCGCAGCGGCCGGCCGCCGGCGAGCGTGAGCGTGCCCCCGCAGTTCCACGTGTCGTGCTCGAACACGGCCAGGTCGTCGGTCCCGCCCTCGACCCGGACCGTCGCGCGCCTCTGCCAGAAGCCCACGCGCTTGAACGTCCACGAGCCGTCCGCCGAGGCCGCGGCCGCGAAGCTCCCGAATGCGCTTCGGAACGCGAGCGTCGCAACCCGTTCATCGCCGTGGCGCAACTCGTAGGCGCGGTCGAAGACGCGCGGCTGAACCCAGCGCAGGTCGCCGTGAATGATCTCGGCCAGGTGTCGCATGGAATCTCCTTCCACCCACGCCGGCGATCCGATCGCCGCTCGAAGGCGACGCGCCCGTCAGGGATCCGGTCGAGGACACGGCGGCCGAAGCCGCCAGTACGGCAACGATCAGGGTCCTCGCAGGCATGGCCACCGCCCTCCGCGCCCGCCATTGTAGCTCCGCGTGCCGCGGCGCCAGAGTCCTGGAAACCGGCGGCGGGCAGGCGTCGTCCTAAAACAGTATGGCATCCACGTCCGCCCCGGCCCGTTCCCTGCTGGATCGCGCGCTTGGCCTCGTCGAGCGTGTGGGCAATGCGCTGCCGCATCCTGCCACCCTCTTCCTCGTCGCGACGCTCGCTGTCATGGCGGCCTCGGCACTGGTGTCGATGCTCGGGTGGACCGTCGCCCATCCGTCAACCGGGAGGTCCGTGGCGGCTGTCAATCTCGTGTCGGTCGAAGGCCTGCACCGGCTCCTGACGGGCCTGGTGTCGAACTTCACGAACTTCGCGCCCCTCGGCACCGTGCTGGTCGCGATGCTCGGCATCGCCGTGGCGGAGGGGGCCGGCTTGATCTCCGCCGCGCTGAAGCTGCTCGTGCTCTCCGCGCCCCGGCGCCTCCTCACGATGACGATCGTCTTCGCGGGGGTGATGTCGAACACCGGCGGCGAGGTCGGCTACGTGCTGCTGCTGCCGCTGTCGGCCATGGTGTTCGCTGCCGTCGGCCGGCATCCGCTGGCCGGCCTCGCGGCGGCCTTCGCGGGCGTGTCGGGCGGCTACAGCGCGAACCTGCTGCTCGGCACCATCGATCCGCTGCTGGCCGGCCTGACGCAGGAAGCGGCGCATCTGGTCGACGCGTCGTACAGGGTCAATCCCGCGGCCAACTACTACTTCATGGCCGCTTCGACGTTCCTGGTGACCTCGGTCGGTACCGTGGTCACCGAACGCGTGATCGTCCCGCGCCTCGGGGCGTGGGCGGGCGGCGCGGAGGCTGGCGCCATCGAGCCGCTTTCGCCCGCCGAACGCCGGGGTCTCCGCTTCGCGGCGACGGCGTCGGCCCTGCTCGCGGCGGTCGTCCTGGCCGGCATCGTGCCCGCCGGAGGGTTCCTCCGCGATCTCAAGACCGGCGACGTCCTCCACTCGCCGCTCCTCTCTGGCGTGGTGGCCTTCATTTTCGCGGGCGGGGTGCTCGTCGGCGTGGCGTACGGCGCAGGCGCGGGCACGATCCGCCGCGACACCGACGTGCTGAAGTCGATGAGCAGGGCGATGGAGACTATGGGCTCGTACCTGGTGCTGGTGTTCTTCGCCGCGCAGTTCGTGGCCGTCTTCAACTGGACCAACCTCGGCCTGATCATCGCGGTCGAGGGCGCGGCGGTCCTGAAGGCGCTGGGCCTCGGCACGGTGCCGCTCATCGTCGCGTTCGTGGCGCTGTCGGCCACGGTCAATCTCGCGATGGGCAGCGCGTCGGCCAAGTGGGCGATCCTGGCGCCGGTGTTCGTCCCGATGTTCATGCTGCTCGGGTACACGCCGGAGTTCACGCAGGCCGCCTACCGGGTCGGCGACAGCGTGACCAACATTGTCTCGCCGATGATGTCCTACTTCGCCCTGATCATCGCGTTCGTGCAGAAGTACGACGCCCGGGCGGGGCTCGGCACGGTGGTGGCCCTCATGCTGCCCTACTCGGCCGCCTTCTTCGTCGCCTGGACGCTGTTCCTGATTGCGTGGGCCCTGCTGGGCATTCCCGTCGGTCCTGGCGCGCCGCTGCTGATGGACTCGCCGCTGCACGTGCAGTAGGCGGCCGTTGACCGGCGGCCACGATCCTGCCGGCGCCAGCGGCTGACGGGCCTAATGGCCCCCGAGGCGCCGCGCGGCGTCCGGCGAGCCGGCGCCGCTCAGGCGGGGCCAGGCGTAGCCGTAGAAGGCGACGAAGGCAAAGCAGCCCAGCGGCACGAGGAACGCGCGCGACATGTCGTACGCGTCCCCGACGGCGCCCATGACCTTCGGCAGCAGCGCCCCGCCCATGATGGCCATGACGATGAACGCCGAGGCCTTCTTGGCGCGCGCGCCGAGCCCATGGATGCCCAGGGCGAAGATCGTGGGGAACATGATCGACATGAAGAAGTAGCTGAGGAACACGCACGCCACCGACACCCATCCCAGCTTCAGCACGACGACCAGGCACGCCAGCACGTTCAGCGCGCCGTAGAGGGCCAGCACGCGGTGCGCGGCGAACACCCGCAGGATGGCGGCGCCCGTGAAGCGCCCGGTCAGGAAGCAGACGAAGCCGAGCGACGCCAGCGTGGCGGCGCCGGCGTCGGTGAAGCGCACGGCGCCGGTGGTGCCCGGCTCGAACCAGTTCGCGAGGGCGCCGGCGCGCAGGCTCTCCGGGATCGGCGGTGTCTGCGACGTCATGTAGTTGATGAAGAAGCTGAAGATGCCGGCCTGGGCCGCGACGTAGAGGAACTGCGCCGCCACCGCCATCGTGAAGTGCGGGTGCGACCAGATCGAGTGCGACACGTCCGCCGCCCCGTCGTCGAGGTGATAGTCGTCCTCCATCTTGATGTCGGGGACCGGAGCGAAATAGAAGACGACGGCCAGCAGCAGCACCACCACGCCGACCGCCGCGTACGGGATCCACAGCGTCTCGGCGCCGGTGCTCCGGCCCGACGCGTCCTTCCCATAGAAGAACGCCGCGCCCGCGATGGGGCCGAAGATCCAGCCGATGCCGTTGCACGACTGCGCCAGGTTGATGCGGGTGGCCGCGTAGCGCTCCGTGCCGAGCACGGTGGTGTAGGGATTGGCGATCGTCTCGAGGAACGTCAGGCCGGAGGCGATCACGCACACCCCGACCAGGAACGCCCAGAACGATGCGATGCTGGTGGCGGGGATGAACCAGAACCCGCCGGCGGCCACCATGAGCAGGCCCGTGATGATGCCGCCCTTGTAGCCGAGCTTCGTCGCAAGCCATCCGGCGGGCAAGGCCATGAGGAAATAGCCGAGGTAGTGCGCGAACTGCACCCAGGCCGACTGCGCCAGCGTGAGGTGCAGCTCGCTCTGGAAGTGCTTGTCCATCACGTCGATCATCCCGTTGCAGAAGCCCCACAGGAGGAACAGGGAGCTCACCAGCACGAACGTGACGGTCACGTTGCGGCCGTCGGCGAGGACGAACATCTTCTCCCGAGTCTGTGTCATGGGTCAGCTCTTCTCGTTCACGAGGCCAGGGACCGGGCCCCCGGGAATCCCGCGCCGCGCGGCGAGGAGGCGGCGGCCGGGTCGCCATCGAATTCCAGCTTGATGATCATCACGTCGTTGGTGCGTTCGTTCACGGGAAGATTGGCCAGGCGCAGGCACGCCGCCGGCTCGAGGTGATCGCTGGGCGCCATGTCCACCACGCACGAGACCGGACGCCCGGTGTTGAGCAGCGTGGCCCGCACCGGCAGGCGCTGGAGAGGCTTGAGCTTCACCGAGTCGGCAACAGGGTCGCGGTGGAGATGCACGTAGAGCGTGTTGCCGCTCCTCGTGAGAAGGACGCTCCGGTTCGACGTCAGGTTCGATGCGGGAACGGTGCCCTCGAGCGCTTCCCCCACCGACGCGCGCCACCGCCCGATGCGGCGCAGGATCGCCGCCGCCTCCTCGGGGATGACGCCGTCGGGCCCCGGCCCGACGTTGAGCAGGTAGTTGGCATCGCGCGCCAGGTACTTGTCGATGCTCCGCATGAGATGGCGGTCGGTATAGTAACTCTCGTCCCGGCGGTACCCCCAGCTCTCCAGGCCGACGCTCTGGCAGGCTTCGGTGCGCCGGCTGAACACGAGCAGATCCTCTCCCAACACGTCCACGTCGCGTTCGGGGGTGCCGAAGTCGCCAGGGTCGAACCCGCGATCGTTGATCACGGCGCCGGGCTGGAGCCGGCGGATCATCGCGTTGATCGACGGGTCCACGTGCCGGTCCACGTTCATGTCCCACCAGAAGCCCGCGATCTCGCCGTAGTTGGTGCAGAGCTCCCGGACCTGCGCACGCAGGAACCCGAGGTACGCGGAGAGGTCCGGCTGGTCCTGCGGCTGAGGCGGGAGCTCGTGGTGACGGCCCTGGTTCGGGTAGCTCGGGTGGTTCCAGTCCGCGATCGAGTAGTACAGGCAGAGCGGCACGCCCCGGCGATGGCAGGCGTCGGCGAGCATCCGGACGATGTCCCTGCCGTAGGGCGTCTGCATCGTGTTGAAACGCGTGAACGCCGTGTCCCAGAGGCAGAAGCCGTCGTGGTGCTTGGCCGTGAGGCAGACGTAGCGCATGCCGGCGTCCCGCATGAGGTCGAGCCACGCGTCGGGGTCGAACGCGACCGGGTTCCATCGGGCGGCCAGCTTCACGTACTCCTGCCGAGGCACGCGCCGGCGCCACTGCTCCTGCTCGTGGAAGCCGTTGATCGCATACAGCCCCCAGTGCACGAACAGGCCGAAGCGCTGCTGGAACCACCAGTCGCGCGCGTCGCCGAACCGCGGCGCCAGGGTCAGCGGCCCCGCCGCCGGGGCCTGAGCCTGCGGCCCGGACCGACGCCAGTCCCGTCCGGCGACGGGGTCGATGGCCGCCGCCGCGGCCGCCGCAGCTCCTGAGATCAGAAAAGCTCTGCGTCTCATGGTCAGACGAGAGTCTACTTCGACCACGGGGGTCGGGACTATTTACGTACACGACCTGCTCCCAGTGACAATTCTGTAGTTGCACCGCCAGCCGGCCCGCCTCGCTGGGACGCGCCTTTGACTCGGGACGGATTCGGCGCATAGGATGCGCCTGGATACCACGCAGGATTGCCCGGAGGATGGGACTCGATGTACACCGGCGGCCAGGCGAGGTCGGCCGTGTTCGGTTGTTGACGATGACAGATTTGTCGTTGGTAAGCGACCGTGTACGTAAATAGACCCGACCCCCTTTTCGACCCCTTTTTCGTTTGTCCCTCGGGACGGCCGTTGGCCCGTGAGGCCGACGCCGGTCCCCCGAGCGTCCAGGAGAAGCGTATGACCGCGTCAACCCGGCCGATGTTCCGTACCGCGCTGCTCGCGCTCGCGTGCGCCGCGCTCTCGATGGCCAGCGGCCAGGCGCAGCAGGCCGCGCGCCCCGCGCCTGACACCTACGGCACGCTGCGATGGCGCTACATCGGCCCCGAGGGCAACCGCTTTTCGGCGGCGGCCGGAATCCCGGGTGATCCCTCGACCTACTACGTCGGCGCCGCGTCGGGCGGCATTTACAAGACCACGGATGCCGGCGTCCACTGGCAGGCCATCTTCGACGGCCACCCGGTGCAGTCGATTGGCGCGCTCGCGGTCGCCGCGTCCGACCCGAACATCGTCTGGGCCGGCACGGGCGAGGGCAAGATCCGCAGCCACATCTCCCTGGGCCAGGGCATCTACAAGTCGACCGACGCCGGCAGGACCTGGGCGCTGATGGGGCTCGAGCAGACTGGCCGCATCCCGCGCCTTGTCATCGACCCGAGGAACCCCGACGTCGTTCTTGCCTGCGCGCTCGGCCACGCCTACGGGCCGCAGCCGGAGCGCGGCGTCTTCCGCACGACCGACGGCGGCAGGACGTGGACCAAGACGCTGTTTGTCGACGAGAACACGGGCTGCTCCGACATCGCGATGGACCTGCGCAACCCGCGCATCCTGTTCGCGGGGATGTGGCAGCTCGAGATTCACACATGGGGCCGGACGAGCGGCGGCCCCGGGAGCGGCCTGTATGCCTCCCGCGACGGCGGTGTCACCTGGAAGAAGCTCGGCGGGAGCGGCCTTCCCGCCCGCCCCGTCGGCAAGGTGGCGGTGGCCATCTCCCACTCCAATCCGAGCCGCGTGTACGCGCTCATCGAGACCGGCGACGGCGTTCCCTGGAACGGCCAGGAGACCGACGCGGGCCAGGTCTTCCGCAGCGACGACGGCGGCGGGACCTGGCGGGTGGTGAGCTACGACCACCTGGCGATGGGCCGGCCGCACTACTACTCGCGCATGGCCGTCGCGACCGACGACGAGGACGAGGCGTACTTCCTCACGGCGTCCTACGCGCGCACGCTCGACGGCGGGCTCACGCTGACGCAGTTGACGCGGGACCAGGCGCCCGGCGGCGATCACCACGACATCTGGATCGACCCGACCGACGCCAATCGGCAGATCGTCGCGCACGACCAGGGCCTGTCGATCACGATCAACCGCGGCCGCACGTGGTTCAAGCAGCGCCTCACCAACGCGCAGATGTATCACGTCACCGTCGACAGCGAGATCCCCTACAACGTGCTCGGCAACAAGCAGGACGAGCCGACCTACCGCGGCCCCAGCAACAGCCGCCTCGCCAGCGGCATCATTCCGCGCGCGATGTGGCACGCGGTGGGCGGCGGCGAGAGCGGCTTCGCCACCCCCGATCCGACTGACCCGAACATCGTCTGGTCCAGCGCGTCGGGATCGGGCATGGTCGGGGGCATCGTCGTCCGTTTCGAAGAGGCGCGGCGGCAGTTCCGGAACGTGGAGGTCTGGCCCGATCAGTCGAACGGCCCGGCCGAGGGGGTGAAGCACCGGTTCGTGTGGGACGCGCCGCTGCTCATCTCGCCCCACGACCACAACACGGTGTACACCGGCAGCCAGCACGTGCACCGGACGTCGAACGGCGGCCAGTCGTGGGAGATCATCAGCCCGGATCTCACGCTGAACGACCGCAGCCGCATGGGCAGTTCCGGCGGCCTCACGGGCGACAATATCGGCGTCGAGTACGCGGGCGTCGTCCACGGCCTCTCCGAGTCGCCGAAGGAGCGGGGCCTCATCTGGGCGGGCACCAACGACGGCCTGCTGCACGTCACCCGCGACGGCGGCAAGACGTGGACGAACGTGACGAAGAACCTCCCCGGGCTTCCGCCCTGGGGTTCGTTTCGCAGCATCGTCGCGTCGAGGTACGACGCCGGCACGGCCTATGTGGCGATCGACTTCCACCAGGTCAACATCCGCGACCCGTACCTCTACAAGACGACGGACTACGGCCGGACCTTCCGCCCGATCACGAACGGGATCCCGAAGAGCATGCTCAGTTACACGAAGGTGATCTGCGAGGACCCGGTGCGCCGGGGCCTGCTCTACGCGGGCACCGAGAACGCGATCTACGTCTCATTCGATGACGGCGACAACTGGCAGCCATTGCAGTCGAACCTCCCGGCCGCGCCGGTGTCGTGGATCACGGTGCAGGAGCACTTCAACGACCTGGTGATCTCCACCTACGGCCGCGGGTTCTGGATCATGGACGACATCGGGCCGCTGCAGCAGATGACGCCGCAGGTGCTGGCCTCTGACGCGCACCTGTTTTCCCTGCGGCCGGCCTACCGATTCCGGTTCATCACGGCGCCGTCCACGCCCTACGATGATCCGACAATCGGCGAGAACCCCGAGTACGGCGCGTCCATCAACTACTACCTGAGTTCCGCCGCGCAGGCCCCGGTGAAGGTGACCATTGTCAACGCGGCCGGCGAGGTCGTGCGGACGCTTGCGGGCACGGGCCGCGCAGGCATCAACCGGGTGCACTGGGACCTGCGTGGCGAGGACTCCGACCCGATCCGCATGCGCACGAGCCCCCTGTCCCCCGCCCCGCACGTCCGGCTGGGGCCCGAAGGCTGGCGCCCGCCCGCCGGCGGGGGCGCGACGATCTCGATCCTGCAGCCGCCGGGCACCTACACGGTGAAGCTGTCGGCGGCGGGACGCGAGCTGACGCAGCCGCTGGTGGTGCGCAAGGACCCGCACAGCGCGGGGACCGAGGCGGACATCGAGGCCCAGTCGAAGGCCGTGGCCGAGCTGCGGCGCGATCTCAATGCCGCCGTCGGTCTGCTGAACCGGCTCGAGCTGGACCGCAGCCAGCTGGACATGCTCGCGCGCGCGGTGCCCGACGCCGACGTCCGGAAAGCCGGCGCGGCTCTCGCGCAGAGACTGATCGACCTGGAGATGCAACTGATCGACCTGCGCATCACCGGTGCGCAGGACGGCATCCGGTTCGGGGCCAAGCTGGTTTCGCGGTTCGGGTACCTCGCCAACGGGATGTCGAACGCCGACTTCCGTCCGACGGACCAGCACCTGGAGGTGCAGCGGCTGCTCAGCGGGCGGCTGCGCGACCGCCTGGCCGATTACGACGCGATTGCCGCGGGCGACATGGCGGCGTTCAACCAGTTGCTCCGTGCGCGCAACATCGCGCCGGTCGGGGCCTCGAAGTGAGGCCGTCCGGGTGATCATGGACGCCAGGCCAGACTGCTGATAACCTCTTCATGTATCAGGAGTTCCGGGAATGGACGGCGCCGCCCCCCCGGCGCCGCGTCGGATGTAACGCCGACGAAACACGCCGATGAGAGAGTAGACATGGCTGATCCAGGCGCCCCGCGATCACCGCACTTCGAAGTGTCCATGCAGCACGACATCGAGCAGCTCACCGAGGCGGTCACCGGCATGTCGGCCCTGGTCGAGCGGTCGCTGCAGAGCGCCGTCGAGGCGTTTCTCACGCAGGATCGCCGGCTCGCCTTCTCGGTCATCCTCCGCGATCGGTTCGTGGACGAGAAGGAGGAGGAGCTGAACCGGCTCGCGCTCGAGTTCCTCATCCGCCATCAGCCTGCCGGCGGGCCGCTGCGCCTGGCCTACGCGGCGATCCGGATCAGCCTCGAGCTCGAACGCATGGGTGACTACGCGGAGAGCATCGCCCGGCAGACGCTCCGCATGGCGGCGTCTCCGGCGGAAGCCACGCGATCCCGCTTCGCCGAAATGTCCGGCATCACCGTGGGGATGCTGCGCGACGCCGTCACGGCGTTCGTCACGTGGGACGCGGACCTTGCGGCCCGCACGATCGAGGTGGAGACCACCGTCGACGGGCTCAAAGCCGACCTGGCGAAGAACCTGCTGGCCCTCGCCGACGAACTGGGCTGGAGCTTCGAATCGCTCAACCCGTGGCTGCACGTGAGCCGGCGGCTCGAGCGTGCGTCGGACCAGGCCCGCAACATCTGCCACGAAGTGATCTACATGTGCACCGGGCGGCCGACGCGGCACGTGGGCGAGTCGACGGTCCGCATTCTCTTCGTCGACGACACGCACGGGAGCCTGAGCCAGATGGCCCAGGCCATCGGCGAGCGGCTCGCCACGGCCGGGGTGGTCTTCGCCAGCGCGGGCCTCAGCCCGCAGCGCCTCGACCCGGCCACGATCGCGTTCATGCAAACCAAGGGCGTTGACCTCTCGAAGGCTCCTCCCCGCGGGATCTTCGACGTCCCGGACTTCGATCGTTTCCAGGTGGTGGTGGCGTTGTCGGACCACGTGAAGCAGGCCCTCTCCCAGGAGGTTCGTGGCCGCGTCTTCCTGGAGTGGCAGCACGCTCTGCCGGCCTCCGGAGCCGGCTCGCCGGACGAGGTGTCTAGGGCCCTCGAGGCCGCCTACGCGCGCCTGGAGGCCGACGTGGTCGACCTGATCGCCATGGTCGGCGGCGATTGATGGGTGGCGGCCGCATGACCCGATGGCCCGCGCGTTCGATCGTGCGCGTACTCCTGCTCGTCTCGCTGCTCGCGGCGGTGGCGGCGGCAGGCGCGTCGTGCCGTCCGAAGACCGGGGGCACCGCCATCCAGAACAAGGGCTCCGACACGATGGTGAACGTCGCGCAGGCCTGGGCGGAGGCCTACCGGCTCGTCGCGCCGGATGTCAACGTCGAGGTTTCCGGCGGCGGCTCCGGCACGGGCATCGCGGCCCTGACGGCGGGCACGGTGCACATCGCCAATGCGAGCCGCGACGTCAAGCCGGAGGAAGCCGAACAGGTGCGCCGCAACACGGGCCTCAGCCCGGTGGATCACAAGGTCGGCTACGACGCGCTGGCGGTGTACGTCCACCCGGACAACCCGCTCGAGGCCATCACCTTCGAGGTGCTGTCGGGCATCTACCGCGAAGACGGCCGGCTCGTGCGATGGCAGCAGCTCGGGGTCAGCGTCCCCGGCTGCAGGAGCGATGAGATCGTGCGCGTCAGCCGCCAGTCCAGCTCGGGCACGTACGACTTCTTCCGCGAGCGCGTGCTGGAGAAGCGGGACTTCAAGCTCGGTTCCCGCGACTTGAACGGCTCGAAGGAGGTCGTCGAACTGGTGGGCACCACCCCGTGCGCGATCGGGTACAGCGGCATGGGGTACGCCACCAGGCACGTCAAGATGCTCAACGTCGCCCGGCGTGCCGGCGAGCCGGCCTATCCGCCGACGGTCGAAGCGACGTGGGCCCGCGCCTATCCCATCGCCCGTTCCCTGCACATGTACACGCTGGGTGAGCCGGCGGGGCCGGTCAAGGCGTACCTCGATTGGGTGATGTCTCCCGACGGCCAGCGGATCCTGCAGGAAAGCGGGTATGTCCCGGTGCCGCCTTCCGGCGAGGCGCGACGGTGATGACGGCCCCGGGGACGACCCGCTCCGGCGCCAGGCCAGGCCGGCCGTTCCTGTCGCTGGCGGCCGAACGCGCGATGGAAGCTGCCATCCGCCTGAGCGGCATCAGCGCCATCGTGTTCGTGCTGGCGATCTTCTTCTTCATCTTCCGGGAAGCCGCGCCGGTGCTCTTCTCGGACGAGTTCAAGCCGCTCGAGTTCCTGTTCAGCGTCCAGTGGTACCCGACGTCGGTCCAGGACATCCGGTACGGCACGCTGGCGCTGACGGCGGGCACGGTGGGCGTCACCCTGGTCGCCATGCTCCTGGCGGTGCCGTTCGGCCTCGGCGCGGCGGTGTTCGTGTCGGAGTTCTGCGGCCCGCGGATGAAGGAGTCGCTCAAGATCGTCATCGAGCTGCTCGCGGCCATCCCCAGCGTCGTCTGGGGCTTCGTCGCGCTGACGGTCATCAGCCGGCTCATGGTCAGCTACACGTCGGCGCCGGTGGGCGTGAACATGCTCAACGGCGGCATCGTACTCGCGCTGATGAGCGTGCCGATCATCGTCTCGATCGGCGAGGACGCCCTGAAGGCGGTGCCCGACTCCTACCGCGAGGCGGCCCTCGCCATGGGCGCGACCCGGTGGCAGACCGTGGTCCGCGTGCTGCTCCCGGCGGCGCGCAACGGCCTGCTCGCCGCGGTGCTGCTCGGCGTCGGGCGGGCCGTCGGCGAGACGATGGCGGTGCTGATGGCCACGGGCCACGCGGTGCAGATCCCGCACGGGCTCCTCGATTCGGTCCGCACGCTCACGGCGAACATCGCGGCGGAACTGGGCGAGGCGCCGGCCGGATCGGCGCACTACCGCGTGCTGTTCCTCACCGGGATCCAGCTGTTCATCCTCACCTTCGTGGTGAACATCGCGGCGGATTTCGCCATCCGCGGCGTGCGCAGGAAGTAGCGGCGATGAACGACCCGATCCCGTCCGGCGCGCCGGCCCGTCACGACGGCGGGCCGCCGTTCGCGCAGACGCGCTTTGGCCGCAGCAAAGTCAGGCAGGAAGCCGCGGCGCGCGCCGTGTTCCTGGTGATGACCCTGCTGATGGTGGCGCCGCTGGTGGCGATCGTTTCGCACCTGGTCATCCAGGCGTGGCCCGCGCTCAGCCTCGAGTTCCTCCTCGATATTCCCCGCGAGCGCATGACCTCAGGCGGGATCTGGCCGGCGTTCATCGGCACGATCTACCTCGTCGTCATCTCGCTCGCCGTGGCGGCGCCGGTCGGCGTGCTCGCCGCCGTCTACCTGAACGAGTACGCGAAGGACAGCTGGTTCAACCGGGTCATCAGCCTCGCGGTCATCAACCTCGCGGGTGTGCCGAGCATCGTCCACGCGCTGTTCGGCCTGGGGGCGTTCGTCTACGCGGCCCGGTTCGGGTTCTCGGTGGCGGCGGCCTCACTGACGCTCGCCATCATGACGCTGCCCGTCATCATCGCCAGCACGCGCGAAGCGCTCTCGGCCGTGCCAATGTCGTTCCGTGAAGCCTGCTGGAACGTGGGCGCCACGCGCTGGCAGACCGTCCGCGGGGTGGTGCTGCCGAACTCGATCAGCGGCATCCTGACCGGCATCATCCTGCAGGTCAGCCGCGCGGCGGGCGAGACGGCGCCGATCATGTTCACCGGCGCGGTGCTGTACAAGTCCGTCGAACGGGGCGCGCTCCTGCCCTACTACCTCGACGACCAGTGCATGGCCCTCTCCATGCATCTCTACGTGCTGACGACGCAGGTGCCGAACGTGGCGCCGGCCATTCCCTACGCCACGGCCGTGGTGCTGCTCGGATCGGTGCTGCTGGTGAACGGCAGCGCGATCGGCCTGCGGATCTGGCTCCGGAACCGGAAACGGTGGTGACGCCATGACCGCGGCCGCCGCCCCGCGCGCGAAGATCGAGGTCGAGGACCTCCGCCTTTCCTACGGGCACCGCGAGGCGATTCACGGCATTTCGTTCGACGTGAAGGCCAACGAGATCCTCGGCGTGATCGGTCCGGCACAGTCCGGAAAGACGTCACTGCTCCGGTGCCTGAACCGGACGATCGACTTCGTGCCGGGGGCGCACGTCTCGGGCACCATCCGCGTGGACGGCGAAGACGTCCGCGGCATGCGCGACGTGTTCGACCTGCGCCGCCGCGTCGGCATGGTGGCGCCGCTGCCCGTCGGTCTGCCGATGAGCATCTTCGACAACGTGGCGTTCGCGCCGCGCTGCGCGGGCCTCCGCGCGAAGGGCGACCTCGACGCCATCGTCGAGCGGTGCCTGCGGCAGGCGGCCCTCTGGGACGAGGTGAAGGACCGGCTGGGCTCGCTCGGCACGAAACTGTCGGGCGGCCAGCAGCAACGGTTGACCATCGCCCGCGCGCTGTCGCACCAGCCGGAGATCCTCTGTCTCGACGAGTTCTCGATCGCCATCGACCCCGTGACGACGATGCGGATCGAGGACGTGCTGAAGGAGCTGAAGCGCGAGGTGACGATCATCCTGGTGACCAACCTCACGCAGCAGGCCCGCCGCCTCGCGGACCGCACCATGTTCCTGATGGCGGGCGACCTCGTCGAGATCGGGCGCAACGAGGTGGTCTTCTCGGATCGGCCGGCGCGGCAGCAGACGCACGACTACATCAGCGGGTTGTTCGGATGACGGCCATCTCAGCCGGCCCGTGCGCGATCCGGGCGCGAGGCCTGAACCTCTGGTACGGGTCCTTCCAGGCCCTGAAGGACGTCACGCTGGACATCCGCCACGGCCTGATCACGTCGCTCATCGGGCCAAGCGGTTGCGGCAAGACCACGCTGCTCCGCTGCTTCAACCGGGTGAACGAGCGGTACGGCGAGGTCCGGACGACGGGCGACATCCACGTGCTCGGCCGCAACATCTACGATGCCGATGTGTCGCTGATCGAGCTGCGCCGATCCGTGGGGATGGTGTTCCAGCGGCCGAACCCGCTGCCGCTGTCCGTCTACGACAACGTCGTGTTCGCGCTGCGGCTGCACACCCCGCCCGGCGAACTGCGCCGCGCGGCGCTGGACGAGGCCGTCGAACGCGCGCTGACCGAGACCGGCCTCTGGAAGGATCTCAAGGACCGCCTGCGCACGAAGGCGACCGACCTGCAGCTCGAGCAGCAGCAGAAGCTCTGCATCGCGCGCCTGCTGCCGCTCAGGCCCGACGTGATCCTCATGGACGAGCCGTGCTCGGCCCTCGACGTCGAGGGCACGCGGGCCATCGAGGAGCTGATGGCCGAGCTGCGCGGGCGCTACACCATCGTCATCGTGACGCACAGCATGGCGCAGGCCCGGCGGACGAGCGACGAGTGCATCTTCATGCTGCTCGGGGAGTTGATCGAGCATCGCCGCACGGCCGATCTGTTCCTGGTCCCCGATGACCCGCGGACCGCGGAGTACATCGAGGGCCGGTACGGCTAGGGCGGCGGCGCTCGCCCGCGGTCGGGGCCGGCGGCCCGAGCGGCAGCCGGGAGGCGGGCCTGGCGGTGTTGACGGGGCCGGGGGCATCGAATACCATATGTGTTAGTTATATATGGACAAGACCACGCTCTACCTCGACAGCGACGACTACCGCCGCCTGAAGCGCGTGGCGTTCCGCCGCCGCGTCGCGCCGGCGGCGCTCGTGCGCGAGGCCATCGCCGAGTACGTCGCCAGGCACGACACCGCCCGCGGGGCCCGCAGTGTCGGCGCCGCCGCGAGCGGCCGCGGCGACCTCGCCGACCGCTCCGAGGATCTGCTCGCCGGGTTCGGTCGCCCGCGATGATCGTCGCAGACACCGGAGCGCTCATCGCCCTCTTCGACCGGAGCGACCGCCACCACGACGAGGTGCGGCTGCTGTACGAGGCGGACCCCGATGCCTGGGTGCTGCCGTGGGCGATCCTGCCCGAAGTCGACTACCTCACCGCCACCCACCTCGGGCAGCGGGCCCAGGACCTCTGGCTCGCCGACCTCGCGTCGGGCGCCTTCAGCGTCGAGTGGGGCCGCCCCGAGGACCTGGTGGCCGCCGAGCGCCTGTGCCGGCGCTACAAGGCCCTGCGGATCGGCCTGGTGGACGCCGTCGTGATCGCCGTCGCCGAGCGCCTCCGGGCGCCGGCCATTGCCACGGTGGATTTGCGGCACTTCGGCGCCGTCGCCATCAAGGGCCGGCCGAAGCTGCTTCCGAGAGACGCGTAGGCCCGCGCGGTCCGTTCTTGCCACCGGCGGCTTCCCCGCCCGATGGAGACTGGCAGGCTGTAGAATCCGACGCGGGTGATACACCAGCGGGAGGGTGACGTGATGGGCGCGCCGTTGAGGGTTCTGGTTGTCGGCTGCGGGAACATGGGGTCGTCGCACGCCCGGGCGTATCACGCCGACCCGGGGTTCGATCTCGTGGGCGTCGTCGATCACGCACGAGGCCCGAGGAGCGCCCTCGCGGCCGCGCTCGGCGGCGTGGCCCAGTTCGACGACTACGAGCGCGCGCTGACGGCCGCGCGCCCGGACTGCGTGTCGATCTGCACCTACCCCGACACGCACGCCGCGCTCACGCTTCGCGCCTTCGAGGCCGGCTGCCACGTGTTCGTCGAAAAGCCGGTGGCCACCACCGTCGCGGAGGCGGAGCGCGTGGTCGCCGAGGCGGCGCGGACCCGGCGCAAGCTCGTGGTCGGCTACATCCTCCGCCACCATCCCTCCTGGCTGAAGTTCATCGAGCTGGCCCAGTCGCTGGGCACGCCGCTCGTGATGCGCATGAACCTGAACCAGCAGAGCTCGGGCGCCTTGTGGGCCACGCATCGCCACCTCATGGAGTCGATGTCGCCGATTGTCGATTGCGGCGTGCACTATGTCGACGTCATGTGCCTCATGACGCGGTCGCGCCCGGTCCGGGTGAGCGCGATCGGCGCCAGGCTCGCCGGCGACATCGCCGCCGGGATGTACAACTACGGCCAGCTCCAGGTGGTGTTCGCCGACGGGTCGGTGGGCTGGTACGAGGCCGGCTGGGGCCCGATGATGAGCGAGTCGGCCTTCTTCGTGAAGGACGTGGTCGGCCCGAAGGGGTGCGTCAGCATCGTCGCGAAAACCGCCGGCGGCGAGAAGAAGTCGTCGGACATCGACTCGCACACCAAGACCGAATCGCTGCTCCTCCACCACGGCGCGCTGCGGGCAGACGGCACGTTCGAGAGACCCGACGAGATCATCGACCTGGCGGACGAGCCGGATCACCAGGAGCTGTGCGCGCGTGAGCAGCGGTACTTCCGCCGGGCGATCACGGAGGACCTGGACCTGGCGGACCACATGAGCGACGCCGTGAACAGCCTGCGCATCGTGCTGGCCGCCGACGAGTCGGTGCGGACCGGACAGGTGATCCCCCTGTAGGTCTTTCAGGATCGTTCCCGCGTGATCTCGCCGCCCTGCCGGGACTTCGTGGCTGCGCGCCGGCCGAGTCGCCTGCGCACGCCAGCCTCGCGCCCTCAGTTCGACGCTCGCGGGCCACGCCAGGTGCCGCATGGAGGCGCCTGCGACGGCGCCGGATCGTGGTAGGCCTTCGGTCTGACGCCCGGGGAGGCCGCCGAACGCGGGCGAATCGTGCCGCCCGCACCGGGCGTCATAATGTCATACTCGCGGCGCCGCGCGGCGTCATTCCGGAGCACTCTTGATGCGCATCCGACCACGTGCTGCCTTGCTGACCGTCGCCCTGCTGCTTGTCGCGGCCGCCACGGCGGCCGCACAGGACCGCTGGCGTTTCGACTTCGAGAACGGCGCGGCCATTTCCGGCTACAACGACGTGGCCATTCCGGGCGACACGGGCACCAGGTTCTCGATGACCGACGACCTGACGTCCGACACGGAGTACTTCTGGAGAGTGCGGGCCGACTTCCGCTTCGCCCCGAAGCACGTCCTGTCCGGCCTCATCGCGCCTCTGACTGTCAATTCCTCGGGCACGTTCGACGCTCCGGTCGATTTCGCCGGCACGACGTTCGCCCCGGGCGTCCCGACCGACGGTACATGGACGTTCAACTCGTATCGCATCACCTATCGTTACGAGCCGTGGCGGAAGGACACCTGGATGTTCGGCTTCGGCGTGTCCGTGAAGGTCCGCGACGCCGTGATCCGCCTCGAGTCGAACGGGCAGGCGGCCGAGAAGGTCGACCTGGGCGTCGTGCCGCTCATCAACTTCAAGTTCGAACGGCGGCTGGGCGCGTCCACGACGCTGCTGGTGGAGGGCGATGCCCTGGCCGCGCCGCAGGGCCGCGCCGAGGACGTCTTCGCGGGCATCGTCGTCGACGCCGGCAGGCAGTGGTCCATCAAGGCCGGCTACCGGTTCCTCGAGGGCGGCGCGGACAACGACGAGGTCTACACCTTCGCGGCCATTCACTACGTCGCCGCCGGAGTGGTGTTCCGTTTCTAACCGGACGTCCGCCAGGGCCTGGTGGCCGCGCCCGACCCGGCCGTTGGCGCGGGGGCCGCGCGCGGGCAGAACCTGCTGCAGCGCGCGCTCGTCCAACGTACTGATGCGGCCGCACGAGGGGCCGCTCAGGAGAGGAAGATGACCGACCAGGAACGCCAGGCTCTCATGACGCTCGCGATCATGGCAGCGTTTGCCGACGACCGGAATGAGGCCGCTGAGCGCGACGAGGTGAAGCGCGTCGCCGACTCGCTGTCGCGGGACTCGGATGTCAACGTCGCCGCGTTGTATCAGGACGTGTTGCTCAAGCGTGCCACGCTCGACTCCGCGGTCGCGGGCCTGGCCGCGCCCGAGACCCGCCGCCTGGCGTACGAGCTGGCGGTCGGCGTGTGCAATGCCGACGGCGCCCTGAGCGACGGCGAGCGGACGTTTCTCTACGCGCTCGAAACCCGCCTCGGATTCGACCATGCGGGAACCGCTTCCGCGCAGGCCTTCACTGCGCAGTCGGAGGCGCTCGCCGCCGCGCCGCTGGTCGAGGTGCCGCCGATTCCGGAGCCGGCCGCGCCCGCCGCGGTGGCGGCGCCCGATCACGACCGGATGATCCTCAACTACGCCATCCTCAACGGCGCCCTCGAGTTGCTGCCCGACTCGCTGGCGACGATGGCGATCATCCCGTTGCAGATGAAGATGGTCTACCGCATCGGGAAGGCGTACGGCTACGAGCTGGACCGCGGCCACATCAAGGACTTCCTCGCGACGGCCGGCATCGGCATGGCCTCCCAATACGTCGAGCAGGTCGGCATCCGGCTCCTCGGTTCGCTCTTCGGCAAGAAGCGCCTTCGCGGGATGGTCGGCCGGATGGCGAACCAGGCGATCAGCTCGGGTTTCTCGTTCGCGACGACGTACGCACTCGGCCGCCTGGCCGTGCGGTACTACGCGGGCGGGCGCACCTTCTCCACGCAGGTCCTGAAGGACACCTACGCCGGGCTGCTCGGCGAAGCCAAGGGGCTGGAGCAGCAGTACCTGCCCGCGATTCGCGAGAAGGCGCGCACGGTCAACGTCGCGCAGGTGCTCCAGGAGGTCCGGGCGTAGCCCGCCCCCGGGAACGGTGTATCCTTGGACGCCCCGATCTGGTCTAAGCCGGGCATCCGGGAACCGCGGCCGGCCGGACGCCGTCCGCCTGGTGCCATGTCCGAGGAGGCATCTGTGAAAGCAATCTGGCGCGCTCTGTTCTTGACGGTGCTCGGCCTGACGATGGCGAGCTGCTCAAACCAGCAGAACCCTCCCTCCGCACCCACATCGTCGACGGCCACGGCCCAGGCCACGCCTGCCCCGGCGTCCGCGGCGACGCCGACGCAGTCCGCCTCGCTTGGCGGTCTCGCCGATCCCGACGCCCGGCTGTTCGCGGTGACGTCCGCCGACACGCCGGCGGGCGCGGAGAATCCCTGCGTGTTCGATCCGGCGACGGGTCAGTTCGTGTGCCCGGAGCGCACGCGCGACGGCATCACCTTCGCCCTGCGCTTCACGCTCTACGACGCCAGCGGCAAGGTGCAGTCGGCGCGGGACCGGAACACGGCCGCCATCCGCACCGAGACGACGGCCGCGGGAACCATCACCCGCGAGAACGGCAACACGGCCACGGTCAGCCGGCGTGGCACGATGATGACGACGGGCCTGGGCCCGGACGCGAAGACGCACACGCTGAACGGCAACGAGCAGGGCACGATTGCCACGACGATCACCGGGAAGGACGGCGCCACGCTCACCACCAACACGTCCATCGAGGACTCGACGACGAACCTGGTGGTTCCTGTCCGGCCCGCGGATCGCAGCGCGGCTTACCCGCTCTCCGGCACACGCGTCCACACCGCGGTCACGAAGGGCCCGGGCGACCGCGGCGCGCTGACGGTGCGGCGGCAGGAGACCTTCGACGGCACCAGTATTGTCAAGGTCGAGCTGACCGTGAACGGCGTGACGCAGTCGTGCACGTTCGACCTGGCGACAAAGACCAGCACCTGCAAGCGGGACTGAGCGCGCCTCCGGCCCTCGCCGATCCGATCCGGGGACCCGGGCCGCAGGCCCTGGTCCGCCGGAGCTCTCCGCCGACCCTTGCCGGCGGTGCTATGCTTGTGCGCGCTCGAGCCCCCGCAACTTGCGTCGACTCCGAATGCCAGCCCCGGCAAGGGGCGACCAACGACACCGAGACGGGAGGGGTCATGCCCGCATCCCACCAGGAGCGAGTCGCCGCCAACCCCGCGGCGGCCGGGCCCACTCCGCGCGCCGAGCGGATAGAGGGACTGGACCTGCTGCGAGGCTTCGCCGTACTGGGGATTCTGGCGATGAACATCCAGTCGTTCGCCATGGTCGATCCCACGTACTTCAACCCCACGGTGTCTGGCGATCTCACTGGCGTCAACCTCGCCGTCTGGCTCGTATCGCACGTCGTCGCCGACATGAAGTTCATCACGATCTTCTCGATGCTCTTCGGCGCCGGCATCGTGCTCCTCTGCATGCGCGCGGAACGGCGCGGCGAGCCTCCGGCAAGGCTGCTCCGCCGCCGAACGGTGTGGCTGCTCGTCTTCGGTCTGGCGCACGCCTATCTGCTCTGGACGGGTGACATCCTGGTCTGGTACAGCTTCAGCGGGACGCTGGCCTACCTGTTCTGGCGTCTGCGCCCGGGCTGGCTCGTGGCCTGGGGGCTCTTCTTCCTTGCCGTTGGCACGGGCTTGTACCTCTTCTTCCAGTGGAGCCTTCCCTACTGGCCGCCCGAGGCCGTCGCCAACAACCGGCTGTGGTGGGACCCGCCGCCGGAAGTTGCCGCCGCGCGGCTCGATGCCTACCGGGGAGGCTGGCTCGAACAGATGAAGGAACGTCTTCCCGGCGCGCTTGCGATGCAGACATTCGTGTACCTGATCTTTGGCCTCTGGCGGACGCTGGGGCCGATGCTCCTCGGCATGGCGTTCCTGAAGTGGGGCATCGTATCGGGCCAGCGCTCGAAGCGCTTCTACATGACCATGGCCGTGGCCGGCTTCGTCTGCGGCCTGCCGCTCGTGGTCTCCGGGCTGTTCTGGAACGTCTCCCACCGTTGGGCCTGGGCCTCATCGATGTATGCCGGGTCGCTCTTCAACTACTGGGGCTCGCTGTTCATCGCCTCGGCGTACATCGCCCTTGTCATGCTGGCATGGCAGGCGGGCTGGCTGAAGAGCGCGCAGCGGGTGCTGGCACCGGTCGGGCGAATGGCCTTCACGAGCTATGTCCTGCAGACCCTTGTGTGCACGACGATCTTCTACGGGCACGGCTTCGGTCTCTACGGCTTCATGCCGCGATGGGGCCAGGCGCTGGTTGTCGCCGGCGTGTGGGGCCTCGTGATCGTGGTCGCGAACAGGTGGCTCGCACGCTACCGGTTCGGCCCGCTCGAGTGGCTGTGGCGCAGTCTGACCTACCGGACGCGCCAGCCCATGCGCCTCGAGGCGGCCTGAGGGTCGTCACGGCTGTCGACGCCTGGCCCCGGCGGTCGAAACGGGAGTAGCATAGCCCCGCCCTCGCGAAGACGGCGCGCGGACAGCCGTCGACGCCTGCCCAGGCTTCTCCCGCGGGGACTCGGCGGGGCGCTGCTCCGGCCGGAGAATGAGCCAGGTTCCCCGTCCTGCGGCGGGGCGATGCCACCACGCTGGGAGACCGCCGACAGTGCGTATGGGCCTTTCGGATCGCTCTTCAAGAGGTTCGGCGATGCCATCGTCATTGAGGGAGGCGGCATGCAACGTCCCCTAGGGCTCCGGTTCAGGCGCGCTGCGTCGTTCTGGGTTTCTCTGTGTTCTGTTCTTGCCTTCTTCACGTTGCAGGCCGCAATCACAAGCCGCGCACGCGCTCAGGAGGGGAGCGGGCCGTCGGGCAGCTTCCAGGATGCGAACAAGACACTGGAGTGGAACATCAGCGGCGCGTCGGTGGGCCGGCATCGCTTCAGCCCGGCCAACCGCTACTGGACGGCGGTCGACACGAAAGTGACGTCGCGCAAGGTCACTTTTTCGGGCACGCTGCGCGCCGCCGTCAACCCCCGATCCGTGACCAGCGGATCACTCTGGGCGTCGCTCCGGGCCGGCGACCGTCGCGCGGAGGTGCGCTGGCCGGACGCGTCAAAGGGCGAATCGGGAAACATGGGCCGGGGGTTTCCGATCACTGAGAAGCAGTTGCCGTTCAGCCTGACGCTGGAGGTGAATCCCGGTGAGCGGGTGTATGCGGAGGCGAGTGCCGCCATCATCGGCGGCATCGCGGAGTACTACAAGCTCTACCTGGATTTTGAACCGCTGCCCGTCGACGCAGCACCGGCATCCTCCGAAGAGCCGGCCCCGCTGGATGAATCAGAGCGCGACCTCACCCAGTGGGTCTTGCTGGGGGGAGGTGGCGCGGCGGCGCTGGCGGCGGCCGCTGCGGCCATTGCGCGGGCCCGCGCCCGCGCGAAGTCAGGGCAGGATCAGGCCCCTGCCTACATTCTCCAGCTCAGCACGCAAGCCGTGCGGTTGGCGCCCGGGCAGCGCGCGCCTCTTGGCGTCGCCGCCTGGCGCGTCGATCCCTCGGGCGGGTACCAGTCGGCCGGGGAGGCGACCATCACCCTGACCCCCTCCGATCCGGCGTTGGTGATCTCGCCCGCGTCCGGCACGGGCACCGTGCAGGCGACTCTCTGCCTGCAGGGCGCTCCGGCTGCGGCGCAGCTCACGCTCGCCGTCACGGCCACCGCGTCGGGCGCCCAGATCGACGCTTCGGTCCAGGTCGAGGTGGGCGGCGGCTGCAGCCTTGAGGTCCTCAGCACGCCCGACCACAAGAACCAGCTCCGCCCCGACACCGGGGACGGCCTCTTCCTCTGGGCGCGCGTGGTGGATCCCGGCGCGCCTGCGGGGGATCCGCGCCTGCTCGATGCGCTGAAAGAGATTCGGTTCGATCGCGACCCGAACGACGGCTGGCTGGACCCGTCCGCGGACGACACGCGGGACGGATGGAGACTGATCTACATCACCGCCAGGAATCCGCAGCCGCATCTGGTCGGGACGCCGCAGGCGCCGAAGCCGCCGGCCGGCGAGGCGGTGCGCATCTCGGCGGTAGTCAACGGCCAGACGCTCGCGGCGACTTTTCCGATTGCCCTTGTCACGAGTTCGCTCGAACTCGACCTGGACCGGATCACCTTCGTGTCCGAACAGCGGGAGAGCTTCCAGATCAACGCCTGGGTGGAGAACGCCGGCGGCGCGCCATGGCAGTTCGATGCCGCTTACGGAAATCCCCGTGGCGGACCCGCGGAGAGACTGTCGGACGTCTCCGTGCGGCCGATCGACGCCGGCCGGGCGGTCATCGAGCTGCCAGGGCCGATCGTCGAACTCAAGCCGCGCGAGAAGAACCTCGACAGCACCCTGATCGTCAAGGCCCGGCAGGGTCAGGAAACGCCGCTGGAGCGCCACGTCGGGGTGCAGCTCGTGCAGGAAGGGCTGTTCGTCGAGCGCGGGTTGAACGAGGACGGCTACTGCAGGATCCGCGCCGACGGCAGCGTCGACGTCAGCGTCGAGTTCGGCTGCTACGTGCGCGACCCGGCAACCGGGGTGCTCGCGGTTGCCAAGGAGGCGCTGGGCGACCTGGAATTCCTGGACATCCCCGAGCAGGAGCAGAAGACGCTGAACGTGCTCGAGGTGCTCAAACTCGACTTCGCGTTCGACGACCTCGTGACCAACATCCCGCTCGGCCGCTACCGGATCACCTCCAGCAGGGAGATCCCGGGAGCGGGAGACGTCATCCCGGCGGCGGTGCTGGTGCGGGTGCGCGGGCGCACGGACGAAGCGTTCCAGGGCGTGCTCAAACTGGGCATCGAGACCCACGGCATCGGCCCTCAGTTTCCCGATTGGCAGGCGGAGTACCGGAAATGCCTCGTGACCATCGACAAGCACGTGCCTGTCGGCCACCGGGAGAAGCTGAGAGCACTGCTGGAAGCCCGCAAGATGACCCTCGGCGCCGAGGGACTGCATGAACTCCGGAGGAAGATCTACAGGATTGCCCAGAACCTGATTCTCGCCGAGGGCGCCAGCGGCTATGAAAGCGCGGCGTACTGGGATGGCGGAATCGCGGAGGTGCTCGAATGGACGGAGTGGGCGGGGGGCATGGCCTTCAGCGCCGTGGCCGCCACCTTCACGGGCCCGTTTGCTCCGTTCTACGGGATCACCAAGACCCTCTGCATGAACGCGCTGCGCTCCTACCAGGAGGGCAAGTCTCTCGGCCAGTTCATCTGGGAGTCGTTCAACGGCCTCTTCCGCGCGGCGGAAGGAAAGCTGATCGACGTCGACCGCCTCTCCAAGTGGGTCGGCGACAACCGTGCGGTGGCCTGGGGGCTGTTCGTCTCCTACCACTTTCTCTACAACCTGTATCAGACCAAGTCGGTGATCGAAGCGCTGAAAGCGGCGCTGCGCGAGGTGCGCGACGAGCTGATCGTCAACTGGCTGGTCGCCAAGGTGAAGGCCGAAGGAAAGGCGCGGGGCTACGAGGAGATGCCGCCCGTCGTCAGCAAACTGCGCAAGGGGATCACCAAGAACGATCAGGGCCAACCGATCGCATCCAAGGCGGACGTCCTCGAAGTCATGGGAGATCCCCAGGCGGTGCGGTCGCTGAAGGACGCCCCGCCGGACGTCCAGCAGGCGTTCGAACGGCGGCGGCAGGCGATCTACGCCGCGCACGACCAGAAACTGCGGCAGCACGTGGCCGACAAACTGGGCGTCCACGTCAGTCAGGTGAGAGTCGACGATTTCCGCACGCCGGGCGCGACCGGCAGCAGCATCAACACGGATCGCGACTACCGCGTCTTGAAGCAGGCGGGAACCGACGCGAGCGGCAAGCCGCAGTGGCTGGAGGTCGACCTGAGAGAGTGGCGCGAGAAATCCTATGAGATCTTCGGCGAGGTCACCGACAAGCCGGCCAACGTCGATGCCACCACCTGGGCCGATCAGAAGCAGCAGCGGGGGACGTCGAAGGTGGATATCGAGGCGAGCCCTTCCTACTCCGACCAGGGGATCGATCCCAGAACCGGCAAGCGCATCCGGGTCGCGCCCAACATCATCAAAGTGGAACATGGCGAGGGGAAGCTGGACGATCCCGAAGCCCTGGGCAACATGTATCACCGGAAGGTGACCGGCCAGGAGCAGCTCGACCGGGTACCGGAAGCCTACGCGCAGTGCAAGAAGACGGTGACGACCCTGCAGAAGGTGCGCGAAGGCTACGAGAAGCAGGGGTACGAGGTCGGCCAATTGCCGGAGAACATCCGGCGCGGGATGGACGTGGTGCGCGGCGCCAAAGTGGATCAGCGCGCAACGCCTGAAGTGGTCGCCGAAACCAACCGGAAGATCCGGGAGGCCGGCTTCCAGGATCTCAACGACTTCTCCAACAAGATGGCTGCGCAGTTCAGCAGCCTCAAGTGGGCGAAACTGAAGCCATGGTATCGGAGATGGTTCTGAGGCACATGGAGCTCCTGCCGGGAGACCTCGGCAGTCTGATGCGGCACTTCGGCGTCATCGCCGGTCCCGATGCGCCCGAGTTCGTGCGCCGGAACGCGTACCTGCCGGTGAGTTCGAGAACGGCCGAGCGCGTTCTCGACGATGCGGGCCTGACCGGTGTCGACGCGCGCATGCGATCGTCGCTCGAGACGCTCGCCTCCCCCGCGAGGGTCCTCGACATCCGGAGGGCGGCGCAGCGGCGTCTGTTCGATCGCGCGCTCGCGTGTCTGCCGCCGGGCGGTCAGAGTCCGATCACGCTGGCGATCCTGGAGTCCGGCGACATCCGGCGTCTGGTGTTCTTCGACCGCGCCGACGAGCTTGTCTCCTGGCTCATGTCCGGCATGGAGGAGTTTCCGCTGCCGGAAATCCCGCTGGCCGCTTTCCCGTCGCTGAGCCGTGATGCCTGGATCGTCCTGGGCGGATTGTGCGATGTGTTCCTGCAGGCCTATCCGCACCCCGACCCCCGCTGGACACCCGGTGAGCCGATTCGCTTCACGGCCGAAGACCTGCAGCAGCGCCTGGAAGTCGCGATGCACGCAGATGATTCCTGGCTGGGCGGGTTCTTCTCCATGCTCGACGAGGCGCCCCCGGTGCCGTCGGCCGCCGCGCTGGATGCCCTGCTCTGGGTGTTCTGCAACGAGCGCCTGCTCTCTGTGTCGGACAGCCCGTCCCCACGCGAGGAGTTCGTCATCAGCGCACGCCTGACCTGGGCCCTGCGCTGCCTGGCGTGGTGGGATCGGGGATTCCTGATTCGCGAGCACGGGGAGACGTCGCGCCACTGCATGATCGTCCAGGCGTCCGCCCTGTGGCGCATCGTGTACGACCGATCCGAAGGCGGACTCGAGACCTTCGATGCGGAGGCCGTTGCAGGGGAACCGTTGAAAGAAGCCCTGATCCTGCAGGTCGCCGGAACTGAGTTCGAGGAGGCCGTTCCCACGGCGCCGGGAGCCGAGCGTGCCGAGCCCAAGCCGGAGTTGCCGCCGCCGGCGCCCCCGGAACCCGCGAAGCCCCAGTCCGCGCCGCCCCCGGTATCGCCTCCCGCCTCAGCGAGAGTCTGCCCGCAATGCCGGACAGCCGAGGCTTCGGCGGAGGCCAGGTTCTGCAGCAGGTGCGGTACGTCCCTGGCTGTCGCGCAGTCCTATTGCAGCGGATGCGGCAAGGCGCTTCGGCTGAATGCCCGATTCTGCCGCCATTGCGGAGAGAAGGTCATTCAGCGTCAGGGTACTGAGGCGTGATGGTGTCGGTCCGCAGGCGCCCTATTTTCGAACCTGCCATGCCGTGCGCAACCCGGTCAACAGCGCCAGCCCCTGAGTGAAGGAATGCGGCACGAGATCGCCCATGATGCCGGGAGCCTGCAGGATTCTGCCCAGGGCGACCCATACCGATTGCCCTTGCAGCAGAGACAGCCCGAGCGAGCCGAGCAAGACAACCGTCGAGGCGGCTCCCCTCTTCCGGCCCGAGAGCATTCCTGCCAGGAACGTGGCGGCTGCCACACCGCCGCGGAAGAGCAGCATGCGTTCTCCCGGAGGCGTACCGGTCGCGATGGCGGTTGCCATCTCGATGGCGGTCGCCGTGAGCAACCCCCACACGGGGCCGCGCAGCGATCGATGAGACCCGGCCGCCGAAGTCGGCACGGTTGTCATCATCGGAGCAGCCGACAAGGCAACGCGTGGGACCGCGGCTGGCGGCGGCAGTCGATCACCGACGATGACACTCCATCCCGGTCCGCCGGGAGGAGGCGGCGCTGCTGCGGGCGGCTTGACCGCCGAGGGCGTTGGCGGGCCGCTGTCGGGCGTCGAGAACTTCATGCCGCAGGACTCGCAGAACAGGGCCGATTCGCTCCTCGAGGCTCCGCAGGCGGGACAGAATCGTTTCGGTGTCGCCATAGTCCAGGGTTCGTGGTCTCGACGAACGGACGAGATGTTCCGTCCGGCGAAAGAGGATGCCGTCGCCTCCGGTCTTCCGAGATGCAATCCTACTGCGAAACCGCACACGTGCAATCCGTATTCGCCGGATCACGAGCGCTTCTGGCGCCGGTGTGACGGACATCCGACCGCGGGTCCCCGTCACACATCCTTGGTGCCTGCCGGGTGGTCGGCCTCCCAATCCGCCGCTCGTGTCTCCCTGAGGAGACGAATACAGCGGCTTCGGTCGTCACGGTTGGACTGCCGTCTCCTCCACTCGTGCTGTACCCGCAGGAATTCGTTCCCGGCCGGCGGTATGTTCTTTGCAGCACATTGTGACGAGGTGACGCGGCGACGCGAATCTCCTTCCGCCTGCAGGAGGAGCCATGCAACACGCGCTCTTCATGTTCCGGCGTGTCGTTCGGAGTAGCAGACGCTGGCTGGCCCCGGCCTTGCTCGTTGCCTTCCTGACTCCGTCGGCTGCGGGCTGCGGGGCCGATGCCTCGCCGACGAGCCCGCCGACTACGACACCGACTCCCGCCCCCCCGGCATCGGTGCGCGATCGCCTCACGGTCGCGGACCTCTTCGGCTCCTCCCCGCCCGGTGTTCTCAACAACCTCTACTACCAACCGATCGGGGCCGTGCGGGCGGCGTCCAACACGCTGTGTGGCACGCTCCACTTCGCCGAATCGCAGATGGACACCACCCATCCGGACGCCGACTGGAGGGGCGGCGGCCTCACGCTGTTCCCCGCCTTCTCGCTCCAGGTCGTGGGCCGCGACGATTGGCTGATCCCCATCGAGCGCGAAATCATCCTCTCGGGGCACGGCGGCGGGGGGATCGGCCGGAGCGCCTGGAACGTGATCGCCGACCCCGGCCGCGTCTGGGAAGAGACAGCGGATGCGGGCTACTCCAGGGCAGCCTTCCCGTTCACGCTGACCGACAACTACGTCGGCCACGCCCGCAACGGCCTCGCGACCTTCGTCTTCGACCGCAACGACGTCTCCGCGGTGTCCATCCAGATCACCCAGGAGACGGCGCCGAAGGGCGAGCACCTCCGAACGGACTTCTCGGCGCTGGTGCCGGTCCGATGGGACCCGGAATGCCCGGCCGGCGCCGATGCCGCGGTCGATGCGTTCGCCCGGGAGCGTGCCGCTCGACTGCCCCTGCGCCCGTGGTCGGACCTGCCGAATGCCCAGGTTTCGTGGGCGCTCATCGGCACCGGCTTCGCCGACACCGACCTGAGCGCAGTGGCGCTGCTCATGGACGGTCAGCTCTACCTGCATGAAGTCGCCACGCGATCGGGCCCGCACCCCTTCCCCGAGTGGATGCGCCACGGGGTCTACTCGGTGACCAAGACGATGGGGCTGGGACTGTCGATGCTCCATCTGGCGGAGCGCTATGGCGACGGCGTCTTCGACGAGCGGATCACCGACCACGTCCCCGAGCTCGCCGACCATCCCGGGTGGCAGGGCGTCACGTTCCACCACGCGCTCAACATGGTGACCGGGACGGTGGGCGCGAACTCCGGCGCCGCGGTCAACCCGTTCATCCGCGCCCGCTCCGCGGCGGAGAAGATCGCCACCCTCCGCGCCCTCCCGGACGCTCCCCCGGCTCCAGGGGCCCAGTTCGACTACCAGTCGACCCACTCCTTCGTGCTCTCGCTGGCGATGAACAACTTCGTCAAGGCCCGAGAGGGAAGCGGCGCGGACTACTGGTTGATGGTGAGGGCGGCGGTGCTCGAGCCGATCGGGGTCCCGCGCCTGCCGGTCTCCCGATCGATCGAGAGCGACGGCTCGCTCGGCGTCCCGATCATGGGCTGGGGCGGCTATCCCGACGTTGACGCCACCGCCAAGGTGGCGCAGCTCCTGCAGGACGACGGGGCCCACGCCGGGCGCCAGCTTCTCTCCCGGACGAAGACCCGTGAGGCGATGCGCCGCTCGGGCCTGGCCGCCTACCCGACCAGCAACGCCAACGAACGCTACCTTCACTCGGTATGGACGGTGCGCACCGACACCGGCCGCTGCACGATCGAGGTGCCCCTGATGTCAGGCGCCGGAGGGAACCACGTCCTGATGCTGCCGAGCGGGCTCAGCATGGTCCGCTTCATGGACGCGGACAACATGGAGGTCCGCAACGCCACCCGTGCCGCGGAGATGTACCGAAGCTCGTGCCGGTGAACGAGCCGGTCCTCGGGCCTTGCCGCCTCCCGGGCGTGGAACAATCCTCCGCCTGTTTCGTCCCCACAGAGTATGCCTCCCGGCTCTCTCCGTGAACCAGGAAGGAGTCCCACCATGACATCCCGATACTGCGTGTTCCTCCTTGTTGTCTGCCTCGTTATCCCGGTCGCTGCCGCCCAGGACACGAAGCCTCTGACTGCCGACACGAGGAAGGCAGCCGTCGCGCGCATCGGATCGCTGCTCGTGGACAATTACGTCTTCGAAGACGTCGCGAAGCAGTGTGCCGCCCACATCGACAGGAAGCTGGCCGACGGCGCGTTCGATTCATTCGAGGATGCCTCGGCGTTCGCAGGGGCGCTCACGAAAGAACTGCAGAGCATCAGCCACGACAAGCACATGCGCGTCCGTCCGTCGGCACCCCGACCGTCGGGCTCCCAGACATCGAATCCCGTGCTTGACGGCATCCTGGCGCGACAGGCGGCGGCGAAGCGCAACTTTGGCGTCGCCCGCGCGGAGATTCTCCAGGGAAATGTCGGCGTTCTCGACATCCGCGGGTTCCCGCCGACAGAAACCTCCCGCTCTACGGTTGCCGCTGCGTTGAAGGTCCTGGAGAACGTCGACGCGCTTATTGTCGACCTCAGAAACAACGGGGGAGGAAACCCGGATCTCATCCGCTACTACTGCTCGCACTTCTTCCCTCCCAAGACTCACCTGAACAGTCTCTACTGGCGCCAGGGAGACCGGACCGAGGAATTCTGGACGCTCGAGTCCGTGGACGGAAAGCGACGGCCGGACCTTCCGATCTTCATTCTCATCAGCGGCCGCACCTTTTCCGGCGGCGAGGAGTTCGCTTACAACTTCAAGACGCGCAAGCGGGCGACGCTCATCGGCGAGACGACCGGTGGAGGGGCGAACCCGGGCGGCATGTATACCGTGAACGAGGCACTGGCCATCTTCATTCCGACGGGACGGGCGATCAATCCGGTGACGAAGACGAACTGGGAGGGGGTTGGCGTCGAACCGGACATCCCGGCGAGGCCGGATGACGCGCTCGAGCGAGCCCTGCCGCTGGCACGCGAGGCCGCGGAGACGTACTCCAGAGCCCAGGTCTCGAGTCTCGAAAAGACGATCGAACCCTTCACCAGAGCGCTCGAGAAAGGCGAATCGCTGTTCAGGGAAGGGAACAAGGAGGATGCCACCACGTCGGTCGTCGACGCCCTGGCGGGAGGCCTCAAGACGGGCATCGCGAATGAGGAGTCGATCAATGCTCTCGGATACTCCTACCTGAACTCCGGAAAGACGGAGGTGGCGATCGCGGTCCTCACGTTCAACGTGAAGCAGTTCCCTGGATCATCCAATGCGTACGACAGCCTCGGCGAAGCGCTCATGAGAGCAGGCAGGATTGACGAATCGATCCTCAACTACCGGAAGGCCGTTGAGCTCGATCCCGGGAACGGCAACGCGAAGAAGCTCGTCGAGAAGATGGAGGCGCAGAAGAAGGCAGGGAAGAAGTAGAACGTGCCATGCACCCGCCGATGCCGGGGCGCAGCATGCTGCGCCCCCATCGCTGGCACGGACCCTCGATGCTGCACGCTGTCACTCCAGCCGGTACGCCTGGCCGTACGGCGCATAGACGACGCACGAGGGGGTCGCCCCTGTCAGGCGGTGCTGGACGATGATCTTCTCTTCGTACAGCCCGCCGTCGCGGCGGCGCACACGGCTCGTGACCACGGAGACCGGACCGAGGGCGGAGTGCCCCCGTCCGACGCCGGGCTCGACCGCCACCACCTCGACGACGGCGTCGGGATCGCCGTCGCGGCCCAGGATCAGGACGCGAACGAGCTCGTCGCTCCAGCCGCGCGCCGCGGGGCAGAGCCGCTTGAAGCCGTCGACGTCACGGGCAATCAGCGCCTGCCACATCTCGGTCACGATCCGGCGGCCGGCTTCTCCGATCGACATGTCCGGCGTCGGGATGCCCGCATCCCCCAGCGCAAGCAGGCCGAGCAGCGATTCCTTCACCTCGAGCGGCTTGGGCTCGTAGCTGACGCCGGGAGGCAGGTCGACCGCGAATGCGTCGTCCGGCAGGTCTGGTAGATACGCGATGTCATCCGACTCGAACGCGGGGACGCCCCGCTGATCCATGTTGTCCCACTGCCTGAGGGCGACGAGCAGTTTTGTTTCGAGATCGAACTCCGCCCGCGCGGACGTGGGCCCCAGCCCCCCCAGCAGGCTCCACTCGACGACGACGGTGCGGCGGCCGGGAAGACGCCAGCGCGTGTCGATCATGCGGACGCCGGCGGCCTGGGCCATCGCGAACAGCTTCGGTCCCGGCCACGGGTTGAACCCCGCGGTGTGCGCATCGTCGGTATACACGGTGCGGCGGCCCGGGTCGTAGTAGTGAGTGGCGTTTTCCTCGGTCCAGATGAGGATCGGCGCGCGGCGCCCGATGCGAATCAGGAGCCGCTGCGAACGGGCGCGGTCCGCCGAGCTGCGTGCCCACAGCTCGCACTCCGCGTTGCCGCCGAACGAACCGCGGAGGTGAAGGGCCCGGAACGGCCGGGTGGCCTCGATGCTCGCCTCCATGCTCCAGGCCTGGGACGGCTCGCGGGCGACCATGAGCGCGACGGCGACGGCCAGCGCGGCGAGGCCCGCCGTGCCGAGACCGAGACGCCAGGCCCGGGCGCCGGCGAACAGCCGGGTGGGCCACGGGTCGAGGGACGGCACGGCTGTCTTCCCGGGCCCGTCCGGCTGCACGCCCGCCATGACATAGCGCTCCAGCGAGGCGCCGGCCGATGCGCGTGCCGACGCCGCCAGCCGCGCCTGGAGCGCGCGATACGCCTCCATGGCGGCGCGGCATTCGTCGCACGCCTCCAGGTGCTCGAGAACCTCCTCGGCTGTTTCCGGCTTTGCCGTCGATTCGAGGACGGCGATCAGGTCGTCTCTCGCGATGTCGCAGGGCATGGATGTTCCTGTTCCGGGTCGCGGGCCGCCAGGCTGCGCCGCATCTCCTCGTAGGCCCGCGACAGGCGCTTGGTCACCGTGCCGATGGGAATCCCGAGCCGCTCGGCGACGTCGGCGCATGAGCAGTCGCCGTAGTAGCGGAGCAGGACCACCTCCCGGTACTGGTCGGGCAGCCCGGCGAGCGCTGCCTCGAGGGTGGCGTCGCCCGACCACGGTTCCGCCGCGGCCTCGGCCGTGCGGGTCTCCGCCGCCATCCTCGCCAGTCCAGCGCGTTCCCGCCGCTCCCGGTCCGCCCGTTCCTGCAGGACGTGATAGGCAATGCCCAGGAGCCAGGAGAAGAACGACTCGGGCTTCTTCAGCGAGGCGAGGCCGGTGAACGCCCGGAGCAGGGCTTCCTGCGCCGCGTCCTCCGCCGCGTCGGGCCCCACGTGGCGGCAGCGGATACCGGCCAGCAGGGGCTTCTCGTATCGCCGCACGAGGTGGCGGAAGTCGTCGCGGTGGCCGTCGAGGCACCGTTCGACGTAGTAGCGGTCGGATGCTCCCGTCATGGCGTCACGCCACAACCCGCACTCACCTGGATAGTGGTCCGAGGGGGCGGTTTTGCGCCCTCGGGCGCATCAGCGCCGGAGAAATCAGCGGCGCCCGCGGGCGCTGCGATGCGGCGTCGCTACCGCCTGTTCCCGGGCAGCGGGAGACACTGGACTCCTGGCCTGACCCCGACTAGCGCCCCATCGCGTCCTGCTCGGCGCGGAGGCGGTCACGCAGCCGACCCGACGGCCGTTCCACGTCGTCGAGGCGTAACACCTGGTCACGATCCACCGGCCGCATCACGCGGCACCCTTCGGCGAGGCCGGCGGGCAACAACCGCTCGGCTTGGGCCAGGACTCGGTATACGGGCGCATCCGCGTCCCGAGACCGCCGGCCAGCACCACCGTCTTCATCGCACAGCCCCCGGCCCGGGAACATCTGCCAGGCTACCCGGGCGCACGAGAGAATACCTGAAAGCCCCGCGCCTCGGCTGCTGCTGCGGCTGCCGCATCGCACCATCGGCTGGCTGAAGCCAGCCCCCACACGTGCCCTACTTCCTGTGGTAGTTCGGGTACGCCGGCCGGATGACCTTCTTCGGCGGGTTCTTCGTCAGTTCCGCCATCGCCAGTTCCACGGCCTTCTCGAGCTGGGTGTCGCGGCCCTTGCGCCACTCGGCCGGGTCGAGATCCACCTCGATATCCGGCGCCACGCCGTGGTTCTCCACCTCCCACTGGCTCTCGGGGCTGTAGAAGGCGAAGTGCGGCGCCGTGACGGACCCGCCGTCCACGAGGGCCGGGTAACCGCCGATGCCGACCAGCCCGCCCCACGTCCGCTTGCCGACGAGCGGCCCGATCTTCATCCGCCGGAACATCCACGGCATCAGGTCGCCGCCCGACCCGGCGAATTCGTTGACGATCATCACCTTCGGTCCCTGCAGCACGCCGGCCGGCGTCGTGGCATCCATGCCCTCGCGCGCGGCCCAGTAGTTGAGCACCGGCTTCTTCAGTGCGTCGACGATGTAGTCGGCCGCGGAGCCGCCGCCGTTGAAGCGCTCGTCGATGACGGCGCCCTGGCGGTCGAGCTGCGCGTAGTAGTACCGGTTGAAGCTGGTGAACCCGCCGTTGGCCGTGTCCGGCAGGTGCACGTATGCCAGCTTGCCGGCTGTCATCGAGTCCACCTTGCGGCGGTTGCCCTCGATCCACGCCAGGTAGCGCAGGTTCGACTCGCTGGCCACCGGTACCACTGTGACGTCGCGGGCGCCGGACCCGTCCGGATTCGGGCCCACCTTGAGCACCACGGACTTGCCGGCGGTGTTCTCGAGCCGCGCGTAGACATTGTCGGACGCCTGCAGGTCGCGGCCGTTCACCGCGAGCAGATACTCGCCCGCCTGCACGCCGGCACCCGGCTGGGTGAGCGGCGCCCGCAGGTCCGGGTTCCAGTTCTCACCGCTGAAGACACGGGCGACCCGGTACCGCCCGTTTTCGAGGGTGAAATCGGCGCCCAGCAGGCCGCCGGGCACGCGCCGCACGTCGGGCGTGTCACCGCCACCGATGTAGAGATGACCGACCGACAGTTCACCGAGCATCTCCGAGAACAGGTAGTTGAGGTCGGCGCGGTGCGCCACGCTCTTCAGGTACGGCTCGTACTTCTTGGCGGTGGCCTTCAGATCGAGGCCGTGGTGGCTGGGGTCGTAGAAGAAGTCGCGCTCGAGCCGCCAGACCTCCCGGTACATCTGGTTCCACTCCGCGAGCGGATCGACACGAACCTCCATGTCGTCGGTCTTGAGGCGGCCTTCGCCCGGTTTCACCGGCTGTGCCGTCGCGGCGATGAACCAGTTCTGGCCCTGGCGGAAGAGCATCTTCTCGCCGTTGGCCGAGAGGTCGAAGGCGTTGACGCCTTCTAGCACCTTGTCGAGCTTGCGTTTCTCGAGGTCGTACTTCTGGATGGTGAGGGCCGCCGGGCCGCCCGACGGCATCGCCCGCGTCAGGAGCGGCGCCTCGGCGATGAAGAGCGTATTGGCCTTGCCGGCTACCAGCCCGGTGATGTTGCGCTCGGACACGGGCAGGCCGAGAATCCGCTGGCCGATCCCGTCGAAGTCGATGACGGTCTTGGGCGGTTCCTTCTTCGCGGCGCTCTTGTCGGCCTCGGCCGGGGCGTGTTTCTCGGCGGACCTGACGTCGGCTTTCGGCGCCGGCTCGGCGGGCTTCCCAGCCGGCTTGTCCGCCGGTTCGCTGGCGGGTTTGTCCTCCGCCACCTTCTCTTCGTCGCTCTCGGGCGCGAAGGGCGACGGGTCGGTCTTCTTCAGCACGGCCACGTAGACGCTGCGCGTGGGCAGCATCGGATACGCCGACATGTCGAGGCCGGCGTTGGTAGGTCCGATGTTGGTGCTGGCCGAGAAGTAGAGGTACTTGCCGTTCGCATCGAATACGGGATGGCGCGCATCGCTCAGGCCGTCGGTCACCTGGAAGGCCTTGCCCTCGTCCACCGAGTAGACGAAGACGGCGCGCATCCACGACTTCAGCATCTTCGCGTAGGCGATCCAGCGGCTGTCCGGCGACCAGGCCGGGGCCATCGTCCCGGCGCCGCCGCCGAGCGACTCGTCGATCCGCACGGGCGCGCCGCCGTCGACGGCCACGTACCAGAGGAGCATCCGCTTGTCGTAGAAGGCCACCTTCCTGCTGTCGGGCGACCAGGTCGGCGAGTAGTAGAACGACGGCGGCACGGTGAGGGCGATCTTCTTCACTTCGCCGCGTCCGGTCTGATCGCGCAGGTGCAGCGCGTACTCGCCCGCCTCGTCCGAGAAGTACGCAATCCAGCGGCCGTCGGGCGACCACGCCGGGTCGCGCTCCGCCGAGGCGGACGAGTTGGTGAGGTTGCGCACGTCGCCTTTCTCGGCGGGCACGCTGAGAATCTCGCCGCGCGCCTCGAACAGGGCGCGGGCGCCGGTGGGCGACAACGCGTAATTGCTGATGCGCGCGCCCACCCGCTCGAACTTCGGCCGCACGCCGCCCAGGTCGGCCGCCACGCGGACGTCCACCTTGCGGCCCCGGCCTCCCTTCAGGTCGTAGAGGTAGAGGCCGCCAAACTGCTCGTAGACGATGGCGTCGGGCCCCGCGGACGCCGACTTGATGTCGAGGCCGCTGTTGTCCATGACTCGGGCCACTCTCTTCGCCGCCGTGTCGTAGGCATAGAGCGTGACGGGGCCGTCGCGATCCGACAGGAAGAACACCCGGCCGGGCTCGGCCGCCAGCCACATCGGGTTGAAGTCGTTGGAATCGGTGCGCGGCACGCGCTCGATGGCCGAGTCTGCCAGTCTGGCAATCCAGACGGGCGTGGCCTGGCCGCCGCGGTACCGTTTCCAGATGTTGAACGCGCGCGGGATGGGCACGTACGCGATGCGCGCGCCGTCGGGCGACATCGCGCCCTCGTTGGCCATCGGCAGCGGCAGCGGTTCGGGGAACACGCCGTCAGCGGCGATGGTGAACAACCGGCTGTACCGCGCGTTCTCGCTGAGGCGCGACGACGAGAACATGATGCGCGTGCCGTCAGGCGTCCAGCCGGTGACGATGTCCGTTCCGGGGTGGTGCGTCAGGCGGCGAGGAACCCCGCCCGCGACCGGGACGGTGTAGACGTCGAGGTTGCCGTCGTATTCGGCGCTGAAGGCCAGCGTGGCGCCGTCCGGCGAGAAGAAAGGACGGGTCTCGGTGCCGATGCCGGTGGTCAGGCGGACGGCATCGCCGCCGGAGCGGGGAACGGTCCACAGGTCGCCGGCATAGACGAAGGCGATATGCGTCCGGCTGAGCGTCGGGTTGTTGGCCAGCAGCGGCTGGTCCTGTGCCAGCATCGCCGGCGTGGCCAGCGCCACGAGCAGAACCAATAGGACCATTCGGCGCATGCGCGCATCTCCTTCTGGGGGGTAATCCTGCAAGTATGGCAGACCAGGCAGACTGCAGGCTACAGGCAGGTCCCGCGCCGGTCGGTCCGCGACGTCAAGGTCCTGCGCATCGGCTGACGGTCACCGCCCCGCCGTCCCGGGCACAGGCGGCGCCCCGGCCCAGCCGCCCGCCGCGCGATCCTTGATTTCCGTGAACTTGCTGCTGATGCCGGACAGCCGGCCATCCCACTCCGGATTGATCGGCTGGTTGCGGACGGCGAGGTGGAACCTGGTCATCACCATCACCAGGAACAGCGGCTTGAGGAACGCCTGACGGATGTTCGACGCGAACAGGGCGGCGATGACGAGCCCGCCGACGAAGCCTCCCGCCTTCACCGACTCGGGCAGCAGCCAGAGCAGCGCGAACGCCGGCCCCAGCATCACGACCCAGGTCACCGCCGTCAGCAGCTTGTCGAGCACGACGACGTACAGGGCGGTCTTCAGGATCTCCGTGCTGTTCTGGGCGTAGTAAATCAGCGCATCCTTCGACGACCGCCATGCGTTGTCGTCTCCGCGGGCGAGGTTGTAGGAGAAGATCGTCTCGTCGATGTAGGTGGTCGCGGCGCGGACGATGGCATTGACGATGCCGACAACCGAATGCAGCCCCGGGATCGGCAGCAGGTGCGCGATCCAGTCGAGCGTCCGGTTGAACGCGCGCACGACGCCCCTGACGAGCAGGTCGAGGGCGAACAGCAGGTTCACCTGGCCGAAGCGCTCGGTCACCACGCGCCGGCCGTACTCGAACATCCCGACCGATCCGTTCGCGATCTGCCCGGTGGTGATGAGTTCGGTGAGCACCGCGACGTGCCCGGCCTGGATGAGGTAGAGCGCGTAGCGGACGACGAACCACCACGCATAGCCGTAGGCGCCGAGACCGGCGATGAGCCAGCCCATGCCGACCCAGGGATGCACCGATCCCGACAGCAGAGTCGCGCCGCCAATGGTCAGGGCGAACCAGACGATGGTGACCAGCGAAAAGCCCACCAGCACGCCGAACCGCACCAGGGCGTACGGCAGCGTGCGGGTCATCAGTGACAGGGCCGCGCCCAGGCCCGGTTCCTGGACGGTCAGCGGGTAGCTGTGGCGCACGGCCGCGTCGGGATGACTGTGCGTGGTGACGGTGTCCATGGCGCGCGTGCCTCCAGGGGAAGACGGGGTCAGGGTAGCGGGGCCGCGCCTGCGGGTCAAGACCACGCGGCAGCCGCGCACTAGCCGACTGCCCCGCCCGCCGCTATGATCAGGACGTCGGTTGACAACCCTGTTCAGGAACGTGCCCATGCTCCACTGCCGCCTCCGCTCCGCTCTTGCGCTTATCATCGCCACCGGCGCCGTCGCCTGGCCGGCCGCCCAGTCCGCGAAACATGCGATCACCCACGAAGACGTCTGGCTCATGAAGCGGCTCGGCACGCCCGCCGTCAGCCCCGACGGCAAATGGGCGGTCCTGCCGGTGACCGAGCCGGCGTACGACACGACGACACAGTCGACGGATCTCTGGATGGTGCCGACCGACGGCTCAGCGCCGCCCCGCCGCCTCACCAGTACCCGGGGCGCAGAGTCGGGCGTCACCTGGAGCCCGGACGGCACGCGCCTGGCCTTCTCCGCCCCGGTCAGCGACGGGCCGCTGTCACCGAACTCGCTGAACGCGCTCGCGGCGCAAGCGGGCAGGCCCGGCGGTGCCAGCGGCCAGCAGATCTTCGTGCTGGACGTGGCCGGCGGCGGTGCTCCGGCCCAAGTGACTGACGTGGCGACCGGCGCGCGGATGCCGGTCTGGAGGCCGGACGGCAAGGCGATCCTCTTCAACAGCGACGTCTACCCGGGCGCGGCCACGGACGCCGAGAACCGGCAGGCGATGGCCGACCGCAACGCGCGGAAGTGGAGCGCGCGCGTCTACGACGCTTTCCCCGTGCGGGACTGGGACCGCTGGCTCGACGATCGCCGGCCCAGCCTGCTGGTCCAGGAACTCTCCCCCGGCGCAGCGGCGCGGGACCTCCTGGCGACCGCGACGGTTGGCGCGGCCGGTCCGGGCATGCGCGTGAAGAAGGGCGACCGCCTGGCGACGCTGCCCGGCTTCGGCGGACAGATGGGCAGCGGAAGCGAGAGCATCGCCGCGTCGTGGGCCCCGGACGGGTCCGGCGTGGTCTTCACGGCGACGGTGAACCGGCACGAGGCGGCCTTTGCCGACGTCGTCCAGACGCTGTGGATGCTCGATCCCGCCAGCGGCAACGTGCTGCCGGTGCCGCAGCCGCTCTCCTTCAGCGACCCCAGGTCGAGCGGCGCCGCGGGATGGGCAATCTTCGCGAAGGTCGAGCCGCAGAACGATCGCACCTACAACCTCTCCCGGCTCTGGCGCGTGTCTCCCGAAGACGGCACGATGCGCACGCTGACGCAGGGCTTCGACCGGTCGGTCGGCAGCTACACGGTCGCGCCGGACGGCAAACGGGTGTTCTTCCTGGCCGAGGACGCCGGGCGCCAGAAGCTGTACTCGGTCGCCACCGAGGTCGGCCCTGCCGGCGGCGCGGTGAAGGAGGTGGGCGCCCTGACGTCAGGCGTCTACTCGTCCTTCCATCTGGCGGGACCGCCAGCCGCACCGGTCGCCGTCGCGGTCTGGGAAAGCGCCGTCAACCCGCCGGAACTGGTCCGCATCGACCTGGCGACGGGCAAGACGACGCCGCTGACGCGCCTCAACGCGGAACGCGCGGCATCAATCGACTGGCAACCGGTGAAGGAGTTCACCTTCACCAGCGCGAAGGGCCGCTCGATTCACAATCTGGTCGTCCTGCCGCCGGCGTTCGATCCGGCGAAGAAATACCCGCTGTTCGTGGTCATCCACGGAGGCCCGGCCAGCCAGTGGATGGACCAGTTCGTGATCCGCTGGAACTACCACCTGCTGGCATCGCCTGGCTACGTGGTCCTGCTGACCAACTTCACCGGCTCGACGGGGTTCGGCGAGGCGTTCGCGCAGGCCATCCAGGGCGACCCGCTCGACACGCCGGGTCAGGAGATCCTGCAGGCCGTGGACGAGGCGCTGGCCAGGTACCCGTTCATCGACGGCTCGCGGATGGCGGCGGGCGGCGCCAGCTACGGCGGCCACCTCACCAACTGGCTGGCCGTCACCACCACGCGGTTCAAGGCGCTGGTCAGCCACGCGGGGCTGTACGACCAGGTCAGTCAGTGGACGACGAGCGACATCGTCTGGCCGCGCGAAGTCACGATGGGCGGGCCAGCCTGGGAGAAGCCGCCGCTCTGGCAGTCGCAGAACCCCATCATGAAATCGGCCAGCCTGAAGACGCCGATGCTCGTTACCGCAGGCGAACGCGACTACCGGGTGCCTGTGAACAACACCCTGCAGCTCTGGAGCGTCCTGCAGCGGCAGCGGGTGCCGAGCCGACTGATCGTGTTCCCGGACGAGAACCACTGGGTCCTGAAGGGCGAGAACAGCCGGTTCTTCTACGACGAAGTGCATGCGTGGCTGGCGAAATGGCTGGAAGTCCCGTAGACAATAACAGTAGAGGGATCCCCGCCCGCCTTCCGCCAGGCAGTCGAGCTGGTTTCCGTTATCGGACGCCGGGGGCGCTTCGCGCCTGCATTGCGCGCGGCGCGACGAACCTGTAGCAATCATGCAGAGAGCGGATTCGTATGTCTGACGCACCCACACCCGCCGATTCTTCCTCAGTGACGAAGGGCAGCCTCATTCTCCGTACCCTCGCCATGCCGGCGGACACGAACCCGCACGGCGACATTTTCGGCGGCTGGATCATGTCGCAGATGGATATCGCCGGCGGCATCCTCGCCAAGGAGACTGCCCGTTCCCGCGTCGTCACCGTCGCGGTGGACGGTTTCAAGTTCATCAGGCCGGTCAAGGTCGGCAACGTTGTCTGCTGCTACGGCCGCGTCCTGCGGGTTGGCACTACCTCCATCGCCATCGAACTTGAAGTCTGGGTCAAGAACGTCGTCTCCGAAGTCGATGATGCGTTCCCCCGCTTCAAGGTCACCGAAGCCACCTTCACCTACGTTGCCATTGACGCCGAGGGAAACAAGCGGGCCATCACGAGCTGACCGGGCGACTCGCCCGGCGGCTCCGCCCGGCCTCGGTGATGCGGCGCATCTCGGTGCGGAGGCGCGCGACGCGGCCCTCGGGGTAGAATCCCCGCACCCATGCTGCACCGTTGTTGCGCCGCCGTCGCTGCCCTCGCTGCCGCGGTGGGTGCACAGCAGGCTCCGGGCCCTCAGGGCGCGGCCCTGCTCGACCAGCGTGAGGCCATGAGCGTCGGGATCTTCTACTACCCCGAGCAGTGGCCCCGCAATCAGTGGAAACGCGACATCGACAACATCGCCCGCCTCGGCTTCGACTTCACGCACTACGCGGAGTTCAGCTGGACGTTCCTCGAGCCCGAGGAGGGCCGCTTCGACTTCGCGTGGCTCGACGATGCCATTGAGCTGGCGGACCGTGCCGGCCTGCGCGTGATCCTGGGCACGCCGTCCGCGGCGCCGCCGAGCTGGATGGGTACCCGGTATCCCGAGATCTATCGCATCGACGAGTACGGCCGGCGGCACGAACACGGCATCCGGGCCGAAGCGTCCCTCGCGAACCCGGTGTACCAGGCGTTGGTCGATCGCATTGTCACGAAGCTCGCCGAGCGTTACGGGCCGGACCGCCGCGTGTGGGGCTGGCAGATCGACAACGAGCCCGGCACGTTCAACGACTACAGCGCCAGCGCGCCTAACGGCTTCCGGCGGTGGCTGCGCGTCCGGTACGGCGATGTGGACCAGATGAATGCGGTGTGGGGCGGCAGCTTCTGGAGCAGCCGGTACGCGAGTTTCGACGAGGTGCTGATTCCGAACGCGGTGCTGGCAGCCGAGGACAAGCTCAGCCCGCACGCGCTGCTGGACTTTGCGCGATTCCAGGCCGACACCACGGCGCAGTTCCTGGATCGCCAGTCGGCCATCCTCAAGCGCCACGCCCGCCCGGGTCAGTGGGTGACGACCAACTACACGAACGTCACCACGGCCACCGATCCGCGCCGCAGCAAGGGCATGGACTTCCTCACGTTCACCTTGTATCCGGTCGCCGGGGCGAACGTCCTCGGCGGCGACAGCTACGCCATCGGCAACCCGACGCGGCTGATGGAAGCGGCGGCCTACTACCGCCCCATCACCGGCACCTTCGGCGTGATGGAGCTGCAACCGGGGCAGGTGAACTGGGCCCCGGTGAATCCCCAGCCGCTGCCGGGCGCGGTGAGCATGTGGATCTGGCACGCCTTCGGCGCGGGATCGTCGATGCTGAGCAGCTACCGCTACCGCCATCCCCTGCGCGGCAGCGAGATGTACCACGAGGGCATCGTCGGCACCGACGGCGTGACGCTGTCGCGCACGGGCCGCGAGTTCGTCGAGACCATGACGGCGATGAAGGGCGTGGCCAGGCGGCTCGATCCGCGCGCGCTGATGCCGGAGCGCCTGGCCGCGCGGCGCACGGGGCTGCTCTGGAGCCACGACGTCCTCTGGGGCCTGGAGATTCAGCCGCAGACCACCGAGTGGAAGACGTGGGCGCACCGCAACACCGTGACGCTGGCGGTGAAGAGCGCCGGCGCGCCGCTCGACTTCGTGGCTGAGGACACCGATTTCTCGCGGTACCCGTTCCTGGTTGCGCCGGCGTACCAGATGGTGTCGGAGGACCTTGTCGCGACGTGGCGCCGGTACGCCGAAGGCGGCGGGCACCTGGTGCTGACGTGCCGCACCGGCCAGAAGAACGCGCAGGGTCACTTTCACGAAGGCCCGTGGGCGCAGCCCATCCTCGATCTCATCGGCGCTGACGTGGAGGGCTTCGACATGCTGCCGCCGGGCGTCACCGCGGTGGTCGAGGCGGGCGGCGTGCGGCACGCCTGGCATCGCTGGGCCGACATCCTGGTCCCGCGAGCAGGTACCGAAACGCTGGCGACTTACGCCGATCGCTACTACGCCGGGCGCGCCGCGGCCACCACGCGCCGCCTCGGCCGCGGGACGGTGACGATGATCGGCGTGTCGACCGATGACGGGGCGCTCGAGCGGAGACTCCTGCGGGACGGGTACCGGCGCGCGGGTGTGCCGATTGAGGACCTGCCGAACGGGGTGTTCCTGGAGTGGCGGGACGGCCTGTACGTGGTGGTCAACTACAGCCCGGCCGAGGTGCCGCTGACGGTGCCTCCCGGCGCATCCGTTCTGCACGGCCGCACGCCGCTGCCGCCGGCGGGCGTGCTGGTGTGGGCCGATCCGCCGCCCACGCGGTGAAGGCCTGCGTTTCAATCCCGCCTGGCGACTCCGCCCCCTGGAGCATGGAGGCCGGGTCTGCTGCCGATTCCCGGCAACCCGGCCGCCTTGAGCGTGGCGTTCAGCGCGGAAAGGTCCTTCGCTCTCAGCTCCGCCCACCTGGCCATCACCTCGTCGCCGGCCCTCAGCGCCGCCGTCACGGCCGCCAGCGTATTCGCGGTGGGGGCGACATCGGCTGACTGCATCGCGTTCATCTGCGAGGCGAGCAACATGGCGACGCCGCGAATGGTGCCGGCGGCAGACGCCGGAGGCGCCTCGCCGCGCCCGGCCCCGCCCGGCCCTGCCCCGCGCCCGCCGCCCGCTGCCGCCTGCGGCTGCCCTTCGAGCGCCGCGAGCTTCTTCATGAACGCCGCCAGTGCCTCGGCGGCTGCGCCCTGCGCCTGGATCGCCGCCGCCTGCTCGCGCATGGCTGCGGCTGAAGAGGCGGCGTGCTGCGCATCCACCGCGCCGAAGTACATCGCGTCGGTGAGCGCATACACCTGCTGCATGACCGCCTGCGGTGTCGTCACGCGCGGGTCCTGCTGCACCATGATGGGCTGCGAGTAGCTCTTGCCGCCGGCAGTCAGCGTCAGCGTGTACGTGCCGGGCGCCACCCACGGCGATGCCGCGCCCGACGGCGAGTTGTAGGGAATGCCCTGGATCGGCAGGCCGCCGCGTCCGCCTCCACCGGCCCCGGCGATCGGCTGATAGTGCACGTCCCAGGTGAAGCGATGCATGCCGGCCGCGGTCGAGAGGGACCTGCGGCGGCCGGTACCAGTAGAGTCGGCACCGGCGCGCTCTTCGCGTCCGGAATCGGCGTCACGGGATCGTCGCTCGCATAGCGCCGCACCAGGCGGCCGTCGGCGCGGCGGATCTCGAGCGTCACCGGTCCGGCCACGGCGGCCTTCAGGTAGTAGTTGATGATGGCGCCATCGGGCGGGTTGGCTCCTGTCGGCTCCTCCTTGGGCCACGGCATGTCCGTGCTCGTGTTCCAGCGGACCCGCCACGCGGTGGTCGGCTTGAAGAGAATCGCGTCGGCCGAAGCCGAGGCGGCGTCGATTTGGCGCAGCGGCGTGATGTCGTCGAGGATCCAGAAGCCGCGGCCGTGCGTGGCGGCCACGAGGTCGTCGTCTTTCACGATGAGATCGCGCACGGACGAGGCCGCCATGTTCTGGCGCAGCGACTGCCAGTGCGCGCCGTCGTCGAACGAGACGTAGACGGCCCGCTCGGTGCCGGCGAACAGCAGGCCCTTACGCTGCGGGTCTTCGCGGACCGCGTTCACGGTTTCGCCGTTCGGGATGCCGGCGACGATTTCGGTCCAGGTCGCACCACCGTCGTGCGTGCGGTAGATGTGCGGCCGCATGTCGTCGAGGCGGATGGTGTTGACGGCGGCATACGCCGTGAGCGGATCGAACCGGCCGGCGTCGATGAGCGAGATCTTCGCCCACGCCCCGACGCCCGGCGGCGTCACGTCTTTCCACGTGAGGCCGCCATCGGCGGTCACATGGACGAGGCCGTCGTCTGTCCCGGCCCAGACGCGCCGGATGTCCTGGTACGACGGCGCCATCGGTGTAGATGACGCCGCGCTGCTGGGGCTTCGATGCGGGATCATCGCGGTACTTGCCGACGCTCTTCGGCGTCTCCCACGTCGGCCGCGTCAGGTCAGGGCTGATGCGCGCCCAGTGCGCCCCGCCGTCCATCGTCTTCCAGAGGTAGTTGTTCGCGAAGAAGAGCGAGACCTTGTCGACCTCGGAGAAGACGACCGGCATGGTGCGGACCGAGCGGACCGGCCCCGGCGTCGGAGATGCCGCCCCACCGCCCCGGCCTCCGACCGGGCCGACGGCCGACACCTGTCCCGTGCGTCGGTCGAACCGCGTGACGGTGCGTCCCCCGTACACGATGTCCGGATTCAGCGGGTCGGGCGCGACGTACCCGTACTCGTCGACGCCGACCGGCAGCCAGTCGCGGAGGGAGATCGCGCCGTAGTTGCCGCGGCTCGCGACGCAGGCCGACCCGCTTTCCTGCTGCCCGCTGCACACGCGGTACGGGAACGCGTTGTCGGCGGCCACGTGATAGAGCTGCGCGGTGGACTGGTTGTACCAGGAGCTCCACGTCTCGCCGCCGTTGAGCGACACGACGGCGCCCTGGTCGGCGGCGAGCAGGATGATGTCGGGGTTGTCCGGGTTGATCCAGCCGTTCTGATAGTCCTCGCCGCCCGGCGCGCCCTTGTAGACCGCCCAGGTCTTGCCGCCGTCGGTCGTCTTCCACGACACCGTGGCGACCATGATTACCGTGTCCACGAGCTTCGGATGCGGAATCGGGACGGGCAGGTCGCCGCCGCCGATGCGCCCCGACGGTCTCGTGTCGGTGGTGATGCGCACCCACGTCTCGCCCGCATCGTCGCTGCGGAAGATGCCCGTTGTGCCGCGGTTTCCGCTCGATCCGGGCTGTTCGGCGAACGCGACGGCCGCGTACAGCCGCCGGTGGTCGGCCGGCGAGATGGCCAGGTTGGCCTGGACGACGGCGGGAAGGCCCTTCGCGAGCGGCTTCCATGTGGTGCCGCCGTCGGTCGACTTGAAGATGCCGCCGCCAGTGCCGGCCCAGACGGCGTTCTCCCAGGGCCCCTGCCGCTCCTCCCAGAGCGTCGCGTACACGACGTTCGGATTCACCGGGTCGATGTCGACGTCGTTGCCGCCGGTGTTCTCGTCCTTGTAGAGCACCTTCTGGAACGTCTTGCCGCCGTCGAGCGAGCGGAAGATGCCCCGCTCTTCGTTCGGACCGTACGGGATGGCCGAGCGCCGCCACGAACAGGCGGTTCGGGTTGCGCGGGTCGACGTCGATCCGCGGGATCTGCTGCGCGTCGTTGAGGCCGAGCCGCGTCCACGTCCGGCCGGCATCGGCCGACTTGTAGACGCCGTCGCCCGTCGAGAGGTCGGGCCGATGCAGACCCTCGCCGCTGCCGACGTAGATGATGTTCGGGTCCGAGGGCGCCAGCGCGATCGAGCCGATCGATCCGGTAGGCTGGTCGTCGAAGATCGGCACCCAGGTCCGGCCGGCGTCGGTGGTCTTCCAGACGCCGCCATTCACCGCGGCCATGTAGAACGTGTGGGGTTGACGCCGGTGGCCGGCGGCAGCGACGGTGCGGCTTGCCCGGTGCGGGCCGATACTGCGCCACTGCAGCTCCGCGAAGAGCGACGGGTTGACACGGGGCGGCTCCTGGGCCGGCACGGACGCGGAACATGGCGGCGATGACCAGGCCGGCGGCGAGAGCGAAGCGGCGGAACAACATGGCGGCTCCCCGGTGTGAAGACGGTCGCAGTATAGTGCGATCGCCCCAATGGCTGGGCAGGGAGCAGGCCCGTGAAGCGAACAGAAGACCGTCGTCGCGCCGTCCGACGGCGACTGGATCCTCCAGTTCGTCGCGCACGGGAAGCAAGGGCGCGACCTGGCGATGCGACCATTGGCGCGTGCCGGCGACGCGGCGGCGCTGAACAGGGCTCGCGGGAGCCTCGCGCGCTGTCGCGCCCGAACGCCGGGAATCGATGCACCCCGTTCGCCTCAACATGGCCGGCCGCAGGTATGATGCGGAACATGAAGGCTTCGTCACTCGCCGTCCTCGTCGTGCTGCCTCTGCTCGCGGCAGCTCCCGTCGCATGCGCCGGAGGCGGGCCCGATTCGGCCTCCTCGGGATGGCCGTGGGGAAACGACGCTGTCACGCCAGCCGATTTCGCGAAGGAACTGGCATCGGCGCCCGAGCCGGACAAGCCGGTGGTGGTCTGCACCGCACCGCCGTTCCTCTACCGCATCGGCCACATCCCGGGCGCCGTCCTTCACGGCCCCGCGTCCTCCCCGGACGGCCTCAACAGCCTGACGAAGTGGGCGGCGACGCTCCCGCGGAACGCCAACGTGGTGATCTACTGCGGGTGCTGCCCGCTTGCCGACTGCCCCAATCTCGCCCCGGCGTACCGCGCGCTCAAGGGCATGGGCTTCACGCGCGTGCGCGTGCTGCTCATCGAGAGCAACTTCAAGACGGACTGGATTGATCGCGGGTATCCGTACGAGCGCTAGGACGGCGGGCGTCAGAACCCCGCGTCGACGGCCCAGTCGAGCCACTGCGCGCGCCGCAACTCCAGCGCCTGCCGTTGGTCGACGCCGTAGGTGCGCCGGTAGAACGCGAGGGCCCACTCGTGAACGGCAAGGTCCCGGAATCGGTCAGGGAAAGCACCCTTCGCCATCACCAGCAGGTCGATTGGGTACTCGAGCCGGCGGGCGCAGTTCATCGGCGTCCAGGGCAGGGCGTACACCCGCTTCTCGCGCACGGCCCTTAGGTGTTGCAGTTCGCTGAAGTAGGGGGCCTCGGCCAGTTCGCGCGGAGGGTGGTAGCCCGCCGAGGTCGGCAGGAAGATGACGTCGGGATCCAGCGCGAGGATCTGCTCGGCATTGAGCAGCACGCGCGAGCCGGGGCCGCGGTACGCGTTCCGTGCGCCGACCAGGTGTTCGATCATCCACGACTCGGCCGTGTCGGTGCCCCACACATAGGCCGCACCTCCCGACGATCGCGCTCCTGACGCGAGGCCCAGATAGAGCGCGCGGGGCCTCGCGGCGTCGGGGATGTCCCGCAACCGGGCCTGCACCTCGGCTTGTGTGCCGTCCAGTTCCAGCGCGAGCGCCGCGGCTTCGCGCTCGTTGCCGAACAGCCTGCCCAGAACCTCGATCTCCTCCCGCAGGGCCTCGAGGCCCCGACCGCGGTAGTCGGCCGGGGACCGCAGCACCACCGCCGGGATGCCCATGGCCGTGAGCACGCCGACGGACCGCCCCACGACCTCCGGGGCCGTACCGAGCGTGCAGTCTCCAATCCTGAGCACGACGACCTGCGGCCTGGCGGCAGCGATGGTCTCGTAGTTGATCGCGTCGGTTCCCGTGAGGCTCGCGCATGGCAGGGAGGCGATCCAGGGATGCAGCGCCCGCATGGTCCCCATGCCGTGCGTGATGGAGAACCCCGCGCCGCCGCGGGTCGGGTACGAGTACCCCCAGGTGCGCTGCTGGCTCGAGGACCCCACGGCCACGAGCGTTCGAATCACGCCCAGGCGCGTCATCACCGACTCGACGAAGCCGTCGCTGATCGTGGCGACGCGGGCGATCTCCGCGGGGACCTCGACGGGCACGCCGCGCATGTCGATCACCCTGCGCGTACCGGCCGGCGCAGACGACCCGGCCCGAGAGGGTGGTTGGGCGCAACTGGTCGCAAGGACAACCGCGACAAGCGCCAGACCCGGCAGACGACCGCCGACACTCATGCCTGTGGCGACTCCCCCTGCCCGGCGACCGTCCGTGGCAGCACCACTGTTGTCCGGCCTGCCCGCGTCAGCTCGCACGTGCCGGGATACAGTTGCTCGAGCGTCGAGGCGCCCAGCGCCTCGGCCGGCGCGCCGCGGGAAACGACGGCGCCGTCTTTCATCACCGCCACCTGGTCACAGAACCAGGCCACGTGGTTCGGGTCGTGGCTGCAGCACAGCACCGCGGCCCCGGCATCCGCCAGGCTCCGCAGCACCCCCAGATCCGGACCTGGTTGTGGAAGTCCAGGCCCGACGCCGGCTCGTCGAGCAGGACCAGCGGTGTGCGCTGCGCGACGGCGCGGGCGATGAGAACGAGTTGCCGCTGGCCGCCCGAGAGCCGGTCGTAGGGCCGCTCGCCCAGGCCGGTGAGCCCGATGCGCTCGAGCGTGTCGTGCACGATCCGCCAGTCCTCCGGGGCCGGCCGGCCCAGCAATCCCAGATACGGCGTGCGCCCGAGCATGACGACGTCGCGCACGAGCAGCGGAAACGGCGGCTTGTGCTCCTGAGGCACATAGGCCATCAGCCGGGCGCGCTGCGCCGGCGGAAGCGGCCCGATCGCATGGCCGCCCACGCTCAGCGCGTCCGCCTCGCCCTGCAGCAGGCCGAGGCAGCACCTGAAGAGCGTGGTCTTTCCGCATCCGTTCGGGCCGAACAGCCCGCACACCTCCCCGCGCCTCGTCTCGAGCGACACGCCGCGCAGCACCTCCCGCGGGCCGTACGAGAACCGGAGGTTCTGGACGTGCAGCATGGCGCTACCCGAACAGGCCTGCCGTGCGCTGGCGCACGAGATACGCGAGGAACGGCCCGCCGGCGATGGCGGTGATGATGCCGACGGGGATCTCGGCGGAGGTGAGGGAACGCGCCGCGGTGTCGCACGCCAGGAGGATGATGGCGCCGAGCAGGGCCGACGCCGGCACGACCACCCGGTTGTCCGGGCCGGCGACGAGGCGCACGGCGTGCGGCGTCATGAGGCCGATCCAGGGCACGACGCCGACGGCCGACACGGACACGGCCGTGGCCAGCGTCGCGGCAGCCAGCAGGACGCGCCGTGTCCTGCGGGGGTCGATGCCGAGGGTCTCGGCCTCGTGGTCCCCCATCGACAGCACGTTGAGGCGCCAGCCGCCCGCGATCATCACCGCGGCCGCCCCGATCACGACGGGCGCGGAGATGGCGACGTCCCGCCACGCGGCGAAATAGAAGCCTCCCATCAGCCAGAAGACGATGTCCCGCAGGGCGGCGTCGTTCGCGAGGTACTTCAGCAGCGAGACGCCCGCCGCGAACATCGAGCCGACGATGATGCCGGAGAGCACCAGGGTGACAACCGGCGCGTCGCCGCGCGCGCGGGCGACGAGGTGCACGAGGCCGACGGCCGAGAGCGCGCCCAGAAACGCGGCCACCTGGACCGACAGCGGGAACTGGGGCGCGACCAGGCCCAGCGCGGCGCCGAACGCGGCGCCCGACGAGACGCCGAGGATGTAGGGCTCGACCAGCGGATTGCGGAACGTCGCCTGGAAGACCGCGCCGGACGAGGCCAGCGCCGCGCCAACCACGCAGGCCAGCAGGATGCGAGGAATCCTGAGGTTCCAGACGACCGATGCGGCAACCCCGTCAACAGGCCCGCCGGCCCCCAGCCGGGCGGCGAACACCCGGGCCACGTCCGCCAGCGACACGCGGTACGTGCCGATGATGGCGGCCGCGGCCATCGCCGCGACGAGAAGCGCCGCCAGCAGTCCGATCCACGCAAGGCCCCGGCTGCCCGGGACCTCGGCCGGCCGGGCCACGCCGGGGTCAAGGTGCATGCCCCGGAATCGGTACCATGCGCGAAGCCCGGAGACGGCGCCAATGATGGGCGAAAGCCCTCGAAAGCGACGCTACGGGTGAATGACTCCCAGCGGACAGCTGACAGCGCGGCAAGTAGACAATAATGTGCCGTGCGCCGCACCCGCGAGCGCAACGACGGAGGAACGAAGATGATCACCCGGCGGCGGTTCATCGAGACGGGCGTGCTGGCCGCCGCGGCTGCGGGCCTCCGCTCGCAGGCGTCGGCGGCCCCGAGCGACAAAGTGCGCGTGGGTTTCATCGGCATCGGCAACCGGGGCGACCAGTTGCTCGACGGGTTCGCGAAGCAGCCGGATGTCGAGATCGCCGCGCTCTGCGACGTCTACGAGCCGTACCTCCAGCGGGACGCGGCGGCCATCCACCCGCGCTACAAGGCCATGGGCCGCGTGCCCCGCATGCGAACCCCCGTGGCGGCGTCGGTCCCGAGGGTCCGCGACTTCCGCCGCCTGCTGGAGCGCCCGGACATCGACGCGGTCTGCATCGCGACACCCGATCACTGGCACGCCGTCCAGGCGATCCTCGCGATGCAGGCGGGCAAGGACGTGTATGTCGAGAAGCCGCTCACGATCACGCTCGTCGAGGGGCGGAAGATGGTCGACGCGCAGCGCCGCACCGGCCGCGTCGTCCAGGTGGGCCTGAACCGCCGCGGCTCGCCGGTCTACCAGCAACTGCTGCCGCTGGTCCGCGAAGGGTTCATCGGCAGGGTGACGATGGCGCGGGCGTACCGGATCGACAACATGCACCCGAACGGCATCGGCCGGATGAAACCGGAAGACCCGCCTCCCGGCTTCGACTGGGACATGTGGCTCGGGCCGCGCGCGTTCCGGCCGTACCAGTACAACATCGCGCCGTACTGCTTCCGCTGGTGGAAGGACTACTCGTCGCAGATGGGCAACTGGGGCGTCCACTACATGGACGTCATCCGCTGGCTCATCGGTGAGCAGGCGCCGGTGGCGATCTCGGCGCACGGCCGGCGTGTGATCGTCGACGACGACCGGACGATTCCGGACACGATGGAGGCGACGTTCGACATGCCGGGCGGCGCGATCATCACCTTCGGCATCTACGAGGGCGGCGGCGGCACGCCGATCGCCGGCGGTGAGATCGAACTGGTCGGCACGAAGGGCTCGCTCGTCGCGAACGAGGACGGCTGGGCCGTGCGGCCTTCACGCGCCGGGCAGTTCCAGACCTGGAAATCGCTGGTCGAGCCGAAGGACGTCAAGACGCCCGATGCGGAGGATTCGACCGAGCGGCTCATCCGCAACTTCGTGGACTGCGTGAAGTCGCGCGCGACGCCCTGGTGCCCGCTCGAGGAGGGCCATCGCTCGACGTCGTTCGCCCACCTGGCCAACATCGCGCTCGAGTCTGCGTCGCGCCTGGCCTGGGACGCGGCGGCCGAAAAGGCGGCGGGCAACGCGGCGGCCAACGCCCTTCTGCATTACGAGTACCGCAAGCCCTGGACGCTGGCCTGAGGAGGACGGATGAGCATCTCGTTTTCGCGACGCGAGTTTCTCGGAACGGCATCGGCGGGCGCCGCGGGCCTGGCCGCCGCGCTGCGTGGGGCGGAGGCGGCTCCGGCGCGCACCGCCCCGCCGGCCGTGTCGCTGTCGGTGTTCTCGAAGCACTTGCAGCATCTCGATTACCGGGCTCTCGCGGAGACCGTCGCCGAGGCGGGCCTCGACGGGATCGACCTGACCGTGCGCGACGGCGGCCACGTCCTGCCCGCACGCGTGCGCGACGATCTGCCGAAGGCCGTCGAGGCGGCCCGGGCGGCCGGTCTCACCGTGCCGATGATGACCACGACGATCGTCTCCGCGCGCGACCCGCACGCGGAGGCGGTGCTCTCCACGGCCGGCCGGCTGGGCATCCGCGACTATCGCCTCGGTTGGGTTCCGTACGACCCGGCGCGAGGCATCACCGGGACCTTTGACGCGCTGCGGCCGCAATTCAGGGAACTGGCGGCCCTCCATGAATCGCTCGGCATCCGCGGGGCGTACCAGAACCACGCGGGCGACCGGTTCGGATGCGCCGTGTGGGACCTCTGGATGGTGCTGAAGGACGTGAACTCGCCACGGCTCGGGTGTCAGTACGACATCCGCCACGCGGTCATCGAAGGCATGAGTTCCTGGCCCAATGCGCTGCGAGCGATCGCACCGTTCATTCACACCATCGACATCAAGGACGGCCGATGGGAGCGCACGCCGAAGGGCTGGCAGCCCGTGACGGTGCCCCTCGGCGACGGCGCGGTCGACCTGGTGAAGTTCCTGAAGGAGGTGCGCGCGCTGGGCGTCTCGAAGCCCGTCTCGATGCACTTCGAATATCCCTTCCCCGAAACGGGCACGGCGGCGGAGCGGCGGAAGGCGGCCGTGGCGCTCATGCGGAAAGACGCCGAACGGTTCCGGGCGGCGATGGCCGAAGCCGGCTGGGGGACGTCGCCATGACGACACGCCTTGGCGGCGCGGACGGGCGCTGGTCGCGGCGCGATCTGATCAGGCTCGCCGCGGGCGCGCCGCTCGCCATGGCGGCCGCGCCCGCCTGGCCAGTGGCTGGCGCGCAGGCTGGCAACGCGGACGCGCCGCGGGCGGCTGTGCGCGTCGGCCGCACGGACTCGACCTTCGAGCGCGAGCCGCTCATCCGCCCGTTCGGCTTCAAGGGCGGCTACATGACCGAGATCTGGCAGGCGGCCGTCCGGATGGACGCCGATGCCGGCACATCGCGCGTGGGCATCGGCACCCAGAACGTGCTGTGGTCCGACGCCGAGGTCTTCGCGGGCCGATCCGAGGCGGCGGGCAATGCGGCGATGTACACCGTCACCGAGCGGGCCCTGGCGCTCGCGCGCGAGGCCGGGCCGTTCCGCTCGCCCCTCGACCTGCAGGACGCGATCCTCGAGCCGCTGCACGCGTATGCCTGCGCGGTGACGGGCCGCCCGTCGCTGCGCAAGACGTTCACGCTCAACGCGCTGGTCGCCGTCGACAACGCCGCCTGGCTGCTCCATGCCGATGCGAACGGCATCCGGGACTTCGACGCGATGGTGCCGCCCGCGTTCCGGCCCGCGCTCGCAAGCCGCCACACGTCGGCCGCCGCGATCCCGCTCATGGCCTACGCCGTGCCGGTGGCCGAGATCCGGGCGGCGGCCGCGCAGGGCTACTTCTTCATGAAGATCAAGATCGGCCAGCCGGGCACGCAGGCCGAGATGCTCGAGAAGGACAAGGCGCGGCTTTCCGAGATTCACGCCGCGATTGGCTCCGTCGAGACGCCGCACACGAAAGACGGGCGGCTGCCCTACTACTTCGACGCGAACGGCCGCTACGAGTCGAAGGACACGCTGTTGCGCCTCCTCGACCACGCGCGGCGCATCGGGGCGTTCGACCGGATCGCGATCATCGAGGAGCCGTTCCCCGAAGAGGTGGAGGCCCGCGTGGACGACCTCGGCGTCCGCGTGGCGTCGGACGAGAGCGCCCACACCGACGCCGACGCCGCGCGGCGCATCGACCTCGGGTACGGCGCTATCGCGCTGAAGCCGATCGCCAAGACGCTGAGCATGACGCTGCGCATCGCGCGAGTGGCGCACGAGCGCCGCATTCCCTGCTTCTGCGCGGACCTCACGGTGAACCCGATCCTGGTCGACTGGAACAAGGTGGTGGCCGCCCGCCTCTCGCCGCTGCCGGGCCTCTCGCTCGGCCTCGTGGAGACCAACGGCCACCAGAACTACCGCAACTGGGAGACGATGCGGACGTACCATCCCGCTGCCGGCGCCGCCTGGACGAGGGCCGACCGGGGGATCTTCCGCCTGGACGCCGATTTCTACGCGCGCAGCGGCGGGATCTTCGACGCCTCACCGCACTACGAGGCGCTCGTCAGGCGCCCGTGAAGGAGTCCGTGATGAACGACGAGCCGGTCACCGGGCACGCGGCGATGACCCGCCGCGAGTTCTGCGGCCGCACGGGTGCGGCTGCGCTGTCGTTCACCATCCTGAGCCCTGCCGCGGTCCGCGGCTCGCAGGCGAACTCCAGACTGCGTCTTGGCGTGGTCGGCTGCGGCGGCCGCGGAGCGTGGATCGCCGATCTCTTCAGGAGTCACGGCGGGTACGAGATCACGTCGGCGGCCGATTACTTCCCGGACCGGGTGGAGTCGTTTGCCGCGAAGTTCGGGATCCCGGCCGGGCGCTGCTTCACAGGGCTCTCCGGCTGCCGCCGGCTCCTGGATGCGGGCGTCGACGCGGTCGCCATCGAGTCGCCGCCCTACTTCCACCCCGGCCAGGCCGCCGCCGCCGTTGACGCGGGCGCGCACGTCTACCTGGCCAAGCCCGTAGCGGTGGACGTGCCGGGGTGTCATTCCATCAGCGAGTCTGCCAGGAGAGCCGCCGAGAAGCGGCGGGTGTTTCTCGTCGACTTCCAGACGCGCACGAACCCGCTGTTCATCGAGGCCATCACGCGGGTTCATCAGGGAGCGATCGGCGACATCATCTTCGGCGAGGCCGTCTACCACGCAGATTGTCCGTTCGAGCAGTGGTACAACCTGCTGCAGAAAGACCCCGCCAACCCGGAAAGCCGGGTCCGGGGATGGGGCCTGGATCGTGCGCTCTCAGGTGACATGATTACGGAGCAGGACATTCACACGCTCGACGTGATGAGCTGGGTCATGGGCCGGCCGCCGGTCTCGGCCATCGGTTCGTGCGGGCTCAAGGCGCGCCCCCGGATCGGCACCTGCTCCGATCACTTCGTGGTGCTCTACGAGTACGACGGCGGCGTGCGCATGCAGTTCAGCGCGCGGCAGTTCAAGGGGCATGGCACGCAGGAAGGCATCAGGAACCGCGTGTTCGGCTCGCGCGGGGTGCTCGAAACCGAGTACGGGGGGCAGGTGCTCGTCCGCGGCGAGCAGTTCTATCGCGGGGGCAAGACGACGGATATCTTCCGGGAAGGTGCGGCCGCCAACGTTGCGGCGTTCCATGACGCGATTGCGCGCGGCGACGTCTCCAATCCGACCGTGGCCCCGAGCGTTCGGAGCAACCTCGTCACCCTGCTGGGAAGGAACGCGGCCTACGACAACCGCCTCGTCACCTGGGAAGAGCTCGTTGCCGACGGCCGCCGGCTGACGCCGAAACTCGAGGGTTTGCGCGACTAGTCTTCGGGGGATTGCTACCATGACGCGTATCATCATCGCCGCCGCAGTGTCGTGCATCACGGCGTCCTCGCCCGTCTCTCAGGGGGTCCACGTGAACACCTTCGCCGACGATGTCGCGTTCCTGAAGGCGCACACCGAGGTCGTCGTGCTGAGCGACGCGAGCGGCTCGGGCCGCGTGGCCGTCGTGCCCGCGTGGCAGGGCCGCACCATGACGAGCAGCGCGGGCGGCGACGCCGGCGCGAGCTTCGGCTGGATCAACCGGGAGCTCGTCGCCTCGCGCACGATTCAGCCGCACATCAACGTCTTCGGAGGCGAGGATCGGTTCTGGCTGGGCCCCGAGGGCGGCCAGTTCTCGATCTTCTTCGCCAAGGGCGCGAAGTTCGAACTCGCCGACTGGCAGACGCCGGCGCCCATCGATACGCTCCCCTTCCAGCTGGCGTCCCGCACGAGAGGAGCGGCCCGCTTCACTTCGCGGTTTCCCCTGACCAACTACTCGGGCGCCCGGTTCGACCTGGCCGTCGAACGCGAGGTGCGGGTGCTGGAGCCGGCCGCGGCCTGGGCGGCACTGGGCCTCGCCCCGGCGTCGGGCGTGGCCCTGGTCGCCCACGAGTCGGACAACCGCATCACCAACGCGGGTGCCGCGCCGTGGACGAAGGCGACAGGCCTGTTGTCGATCTGGATCCTCGGGATGTTCAATCCCTCGCCGGCCACCACGATTGTCGTGCCCATCCGGCCGGGCCCCGACTCGAGCCTGGGGCGGAAAGTGACCTCGGACTATTTCGGCGCGGTGCCGGCCGATCGGCTCTCGGTGCGAGACGAGGTCGTCTTCTTCAGCGGCGACGGCCGCTATCGCAGCAAGATCGGCATCGGGCCCCGGCGGAGCAGGGGCGTGCTCGGCAGCTACGACGCGGCCAGCCGCGTGCTCACCATCGTACAGTTCAGCCAGCCGGACGGCGTGACCGACTACGTGAACTCGCTCTGGAAGTTGCAGGACGATCCGTACGCCGGCGACGCCGCCAACAGCTACAATGACGGCCCCCCGGCGCCCGGCGCGAAGCCGCTGGGCCCGTTCTACGAACTCGAGTCGTCGTCTCCGGCTGCCGCGCTCGCGCCCGGCGCCACGCTTTCGCACGTCCATCGCACCATCCACCTCACCGGTCCCGAGGCGGCCCTGGAGGCGATCGCCCGGTCGGTGCTGGGAGTCGCGCTGGCGGACATCACGACGGCGTTGCGGACCGGGACCGGATTGCAGGGTGCGCAGCAGGCTTTGCCGGACAAGGGGGGCGCGGTGATCCGAGGCACATTGAAGAGCTGGAAATCGACGCAGGGCATCCAGGGCCTCGAGCGAGCCTTCGAGTACCTGGCGAAAGCCGACCTGGTGGCTCTCCCCCTTGGGCGGACCGACGTCAAGGGCGACGACATCTACGTGTTGATTTCCGAGGCCGAGACCAAACCGCCTGAACAGGTCCGGTTCGAGGCGCACCGGCGCTACATCGACATCCAGCTCGTGGTGCGCGGCCAGGAGGCCATCGGTGTCGCGCCTGCCTCCAGACTGACGACCGTCGAGGCCTACGATTCAGCCAAGGACATCGAGTTTTTCGCGGTGCCGGGCGAGTCGGCCACCGTCGAGCTGCGCGCGGACGAGTTCGCGGTGTTCGCGCCGGGCGACGGGCACAGGCCGAGCCTGCACCTGGACGGCCCGCACGTCTCGCGCAAGGTGGTGGTCAAGGTCAGCGTGGAGTACCGGGAGAGGCAGCGCGCGGCAGTGAAACGTTAGCTGATGGAGCCCGGGGGCTTCAGCCCCCGGGTTGGCCCGAAGCCGCGGGCCACTTCCAGTGTTCGTTGTCCACGTGCGCGTCGCGCATGATGGCGGCGATGCGCTCGACGAGCGTCGGTTCGCGGGAGGCCGCGTCACTGGCCTCCCCAGGATCGTTCGCGAGATCGTGGAGCCGGATCGGCGCGTCGGGTGATTTGAGCCGGATGCCCTTCCAGCGGCCATCGAGCAGCACCGCCTGGGTGAATCCGCCCTCGTAGAACTCCCAATACAGGTACGGGTGCGTCGGCTGCGTGCCGCGCCCGAGCAGGGTCGGCACGAGGCTGAGGCTGTCAAGCCCGGCCGGCGTCGTGGCTCCGGCCACCTCGGCGAAGGTGGCCATCATGTCGCCGACGTAGCCGACGTGAGCGGCAGTGCGCCCGGAGGCGATGTTCCCCGGCCATCTCGCGATGAACGGCACCCGGATGCCGCCGTCGGTCAGACTGCGCTTGATGCCGCTGAACGGGCCGTTCGCGTCGAAGAAGTCGGGATCGTAGGCCGGCCCGCCCTCCTTGTGCGGCCCGTTGTCGCTCGTGAACACGACGAGCGTGCGGTCGTCGATGCCGAGGCGTTTCAGTTGCGCGAGCAGGTCGCCAACGTGCCGGTCCATGCGGGTGATCATCGCCGCCTGGCCCTTGAGGGGATCGGCCCAGTCCCGCGACGCGTAAGGACCGTAGTCCGGCACCTCCTGCCCGTCCCCGAGCTCCCGCGCCCGCTCGTTGTTGGCGTGGGGCACGGTCAGCGACAGGAAGAGAAAGAACGGTCGGTCCTTCGTGCGCTCGACAAACGCCCCGGCCTCGGCGAAGAACAGGTCGTTGGCGTACTGCACACGCGTGGTCGCATACCCGGCGCCGGGTACGGTGCCGACGGGCGTCACGACGTTGGAGAGCGCGATCTTTTCCCGGTTGCGCCACACGAAATCGGGATAGTGGTTGTGCGCGTGCGTCTGGTTGACGACGCCGTAGAACTCGTCGAACCCCTGCCGGTTCGGCTCCCCCTCGGACCCGATTTCGCCAAGGCCCCACTTGCCGATGAGCGCCGTCGTGTAGCCGGCGTCCTTGAGCATGCGGGCGACCGTCACGTCGCCGGCGGCCAGCGTCTGGGCGGCGTAGTTGCCGGCGCCGGCGTTGCCGCGCACACGCGTGTGGCCCATGTGGCGGCCCGTCATCAGCACGCTGCGCGACGGCGCGCACACGGTCGAGCCGGCGTAGAACTGCGTGAAGCGGACGCCCTCGGCGGCGAGGCGGTCGAGGTGCGGCGTCTGGATGATCCGCTGGCCGTACAGACCCGAGGTCGCCGTACCCGAGGTCGTCGGCGAGGATGAAGACGATGTTCGGCTTCGGCGCCGGCTGGGCCGCCGCGCCCGCGGCGGCGAGCGCGAGGGCGGCCAGGGACGCCCAGGCCTCGCGCATCCAGCGCCTCACGTCAGACCTTCTCCGGCACGGTGAAGGGTGCCCGGTACTTCCGCGTCAGCATCCTGTTGGCGTCGGCGTCGTTCTTGACGAGTTCGGTCTTCGGATCGATCTCGAGCACGCGATTCACGCGCGCGCCCGTCAGGGCGTAGTGGGACAGCGCCGACGACCAGTGGCCTTCGATTGGGGGCGCGTTCACCGCCGCGGCGTCGCGGCTGCGGACGCAGTCGATGAAGTTCCGGTAGTGGTTCACGTCGGTGCCCTCGTCGCGTTCCTTGACGAGTTTGTTCTCGCGGCCTTCGTACATCTTGTAGCCGTCGTAGTTCGGGAACGTCATCCAGCCCTTCTCGCCGTAGAAGATCACGCCGAACGAGGTGCCGCCGGCCTCGTCGTTGGTCATCCAGGGGCGCACCTCGAGGGTCATCATCTTGTCCTGGCCGTCTTTGCCCTTGAACATGAACGACGTGGCCGAGACGTCGAAGATCTGCTTGGCGTCGTTCCAGAGCAGCATGCCGCCCATGGAGGTGACGCGGTACGGCAGGCCGACCCCGAGTCCCCAGCGGGCGGCGTCGAGCTGGTGCACGCCCTGGTTGCCGATGTCGCCGTTGCCGTACGCCCAGTGCCAGTGCCAGTTGTAGTGCACGAAGACGCCCTTGCCCTTGGCGTCGACCATGAAGGGCTCGTCCTGCGCGGGGCCCTGCCAGACGTTCCAGTCGAGCGCGGCCGGCGGCTTGCCCGCCGCGCCCTTTCCGATGTCCGGGCGCCACTTGTAGCACACCGTGCGGCACAGGTACACCTTGCCGATGGCCCCGTCGTGGAGCAGCTTGATCCCTTCCTGGAACCCTGGGTTGCTGCGCAGCTGGGTACCGTGCTGGACGATCCGCTTGTACTTCTTCGCGGCCTCGACGACCTTCTGGCCCTCGAAGATGTTGTGCGTCATCGGCTTCTCGACGTACACGTCCTTGCCCGCCTGGCAGGCCCAGATCGTGGCAAGCGAGTGCCAGTGGTTGGGCGTGGCCAGGGAGACCGCGTCGATGTTTTTGTCGTCGAACACACGGCGGGGGTCCTGCTCGACCTTCGGCGCGGCCAGGTTCTTGTCGGTGAAGAACGACTTGGTCGCCGGCGCGAACAGCGCGGAATCAGGGTCGCACAGCGTGGCGACCTCGACGTTCTCGAGCCTGGCGTAGCCGTTCAGATGGGACTTTCCGCGGCCGTTGAGCCCCATGACGGCCACGCGGACGCGGTCGTTGGCCCCCGCCCAGGCCGTCCTGGACGTGCCGAGCAGCACCGTCGCGGCCGCGGCGGTCTTGACGAAGTCCCTGCGGGTCACCTGCTCCATGTCATCCGTCCTTTCTGATCGACTCAGTGTCGCGGCACACCACGGCCTCGCGCGCGCTGCCGGTCCTACTTCATCCGGGCCGGGCCTTCCACGGCGGTCCTGGCCCGGCTGAGGTCGTTGCCCGACAGAATTATGCCCGAACTGCGCGCGCCGGTGACGCGCAAGAAGAGATCCGCGGCGGCGGTGCGCCCGCCGCGTACGAACGCGTCCACGACGTCGCGCATCCACACGATCGGGGCGGGTCCAGTGGCGGTGCCGGCGTAGAACCCGTCCAGCGTCAGGTCGCGCACGTCGTCGAAGATCAGGTTCGGCCGCACGTCGGGCGCCTCCCAGCGCGTCTGAAGCCCGGTGAGCAGGAGCCCGTCGACGTGCCGCGCGTACAGCCCGAACGCGGGCAGCGTCCCGAACATGGTCGCTTCGGGGTACTTGGCTTCGTGTTCCGGGACGTCCAGCGCCACCGCCTCCTGCTGTCCGCCCGCCATGTTGAGCTGCACGCCGCTCAGTGTGACGCGCTGCACGGGATGGCCGGGAATGCCGGTGATCGACGAGGTCATCGTGGCGTTGCGCGCGTTGACGTTCTGGATGGACACGTTCCGTACGGTCCCGGGCACGGGCGGCGTCAGGCCGCGCCCCCGGTTGCCGAGGCGGATGAAGATCGGCGCCTGGACGCCATCCATCGTGACGTTCGAGATCACCACGCCGTCGATGTTGGCCCCGTCGACCGACTCGAGGGCGATGCCGGAGACGGGCCGCCGCCCCTGATCGCGCGGGTACATCGCGACGTTGCTGAGCGCCACGTTCTTCAGTCCGCCGCTCGACTCGGTGCCGAACTTGAAGTTGCTGCAGTTGGTGCGCAGCACGCAGTTCACCACCGTCAGGTGCTCGACGCTCCGACGGTTCTCCATCCCCATCGACGGGCTGGCTTTCGGGCAGATCGCATCGTCATAGCAGTCGATGTACGTGTTGGCGATGCGCACGAAGCGGCAGGCGTCGGGATCGATGCCGTCGGAGTAGCCGTTGAGGATCGTCACGCCGTCGATGTCGACGAAGTCCGTGCCCCAGAAGCTGATCGAGTAGTTCGGCGAGTTCTGCACCGTGATGCCGCGGATGGCCACGTGCTGGCAGAGCTTGATGGCGATGGTCTTGGGGCCGCCTCGCTTGGTGCGATTGCCGTCCACGATGCCCTGCCCCGTGATGGCGATGTTCCGGACGTTCTCCCCCAGAATCAGGGCCTGGCGGAAGTACGTGGTCTCATGGTCGGACACGGACTGGAACGGCAGGGGTTCGTAGGCCTCGAAGTCGGCGATGTCGGGGCTGGCGAGCAGCGTGGCGCCGTTGTCGAGGTGAAGGGTGACGTAGCTCCTGAGCCGGACCGTCCCGCTCAGGTACCGGCCGGCCGGAACGACCACCGTGCCGCCGCCGGCCTGGGCGGCCGCGTCGATGGCGCGCTGGATGGCGGCAGTGTCCTTGGCGATGCCGTCACCCGCGGCGCCGTACTGCCGCACGTCAAAGGTGGCCGCAGCTGCAGGGACCGCGGCGGCGAGAATCAGGAGTGCCGCTCGCCACATGGCGCTATCCTATGCCAGGAGCGTGGGCATGGGACTTGATTTCTCGCAGCCCCTGGCCGTCGATGGCGGCCCCCCTGCCAAGGCCTCGCCGTTCCCGCCGCGCAGGCGCCACGGCGAGCGCGAGAAGCAGCTGCTCGCAGAAGTCGTCGACAGCGACATCCTCTTCTACTGGCTCGGCACGAAGGTGTTCGAGCTGCAGCGGCGGGCCGCGGCCCGCTTCGGCCGCGCGCACGCGATTGCGTGCTCGAGCGGCACCGCGGCCGTGCACGTCGCGGTCGGCGCGCTGGGCCTGCCGGCGGGCGCCGAGGTGATCGTGCCGGCCATCACCGACATGGGCTCGCTCACCGGGGTCCTGTACCAGGGGCTCGTGCCCGTCTTCGCCGATGTCGAGCCGGACACGCTGAACATCGATCCCGCGTCGGTCAGGCGGCTGGCCGGGCCGAAGACCGCCGCCATCCTCGCCGTGCACCACGGCGGCCTGGCCGCCGACATCGACGGGCTCCTCTCGGTCTCGCGCGAAGCGGGCATTCCTCTCATCGAAGACTGTGCCCAGGCCTGGGGCTGCGAGTACCGCGGCCGTGCTGTCGGGACCTTCACCAACATCGCCGCCTTCTCGCTCAACCACTTCAAGCACATCGAATGCGGCTCGGGCGGGATGGTGGCGACCGACGATGACCGCCTGCGATACCGCGCGTCGCTGTTCCTCGACAAGTGCTACCAGCGGGAGGAGGGCATCCGAAACCCCTTCTTCCTCGCGCCGAACTACCAGATGACGGAACTCCAGGGCGCGGTGGCGCTGGCGCAGCTCGAGCGGGTTGAAGCGGTGGCGGCGCGCCGCAGCGCGCTCGGCACGCGCCTGGACGCCATCCTCGCCGGGTGCCCGGGCGTCTTCACCCAACCCGTGCCCGCAGGGTCGCGCCACAGCCACTTTCTGTATCTCGTCAGGCTCGACCTGGGAGTGCTGGCGTGCTCCGCCGGCGCGTTCTCGCGGGCGCTGGCAGCCGAAGGCATCCCCAACGCCGCGCACCTCATCACCGGCGGCAGGCCCGTGTATCTCTACGATATCTTCACGAAGCGATCCGCGTTCCCCGGAACCGAGTATCCGTTTGCGCCGGATCGGCGCTACCGCCAGGGTGATTGCCCGGTAGCCGAGGCGGCGTTCGGCAGGTGGATCACGATGAACATCTACGAAGAGTACCGCGACACCGACGTCGACGAGATCGGCCTGGCGATCGGCAAGGTGGCGTGGCACATGGCACGCCGCGCGTCGGCCGTCGCTCGCCGCTGACGGGGTTTCCGGATAGACTACGCTTCGGCTACGCAACGAGGAGCTGGCACATGGACACCAAGAGACACACCTCCGACGCGCCGGGCGGCATGCCGACCCGCCGCACGTTCCTGCACCACGCCGCCGCCACCGTCGGCGCGGCCGGCGCGTTCACCATCCTCCCGGGCCGGGTCGTCGCCGGCCAGCGGAAGCTGTCGCCCAGCGACAAGCTGAACCTCGGCGCCGTCGGCGTCGGCGGGATGGGCGGGTCGAACCTCAGCCGGTGCGAGACCGAGAACATCGTCGCCCTCTGCGACGTGGACTCGAAGCTCGCCGCCAAGACGTTCGCGAAGTATCCGCAGGCACGGCAGTACAAGAACTACCGCGAGATGTTCGACAAGGAGAAGGACCTCGACGCGGTGATCATCGCGACGCCGGACCACACCCACGCCGTCGTCGCCATGGCAGCCATGAAGCGTGGCATCCACGTGTACGTGCAGAAGCCGATCGCCCACGCGGTGTGGGAAGCGCGGCTGATGACCGAGACGGCGCGGAAGTACAAGGTCGTCACCCAGATGGGCAACCAGGGCCACTCGGGCGAGGGCCTTCGGCTCATCACGGAGTGGTTCGCCGCCGGCGTGCTCGGCCAGGTGAGGGAAGTCCACGCATGGACGAACCGGCCGGTGTGGCCGCAGAGTGTCGAAGTGGATCGGCCGAAAGACCCGCCGCCCGCGCCCGACACGCTCGACTGGAACGAGTGGATCGGCCCGGCTCCGACGCGGCCGTTCCATCCCACGTACCACCCGGGGAAGTGGCGCGCGTGGTGGGACTTCGGCACCGGCTCGCTCGGCGACATGGGCTGCCACATCCTCGACCCGGTATTCGGGGCGCTGGACCTGAAGTACCCGGAGAGCGTTGAGGGCTGTATCTCGACCTACTACGAGGAGTTCTGGAAGCTCGTGGTGCCGAAGAACGAGACCTACCCGCGCTCGACGATTGTGCGCTACAGGTTCCCGGCGCGGAAGAACTTCGCCCCGGTCAACCTGACGTGGTGGGACGGAGGCCTGATGCCGCCGCGCCCGGCGGACATGGAAGCCGATCGCAAGCTGGGCGACGAAGACGGCGGCGTGCTGCTCATCGGCACCGACGCGACGCTCATGGCCGGCTGCTACGGGCGCAGCCCTCGGCTGGTCCCGGAGTCCCGCATGAAGGACTTCAAGCCGCCGGCCAAGACGCTGGAGCGCGTTCCCAAGGGCGAGGACGGCCACGAGCAGGACTGGATCCGCGCGTGCAAGGACGGCAAGCCCGCTTCGTCGAACTTCGACTATTCGGGCCCGCTGTCCGAGATGGTGCTGATGGGCAACCTGGCGGTGCGCTTCCCGAGCCGGAAGCTGCTGTGGGACGGCCCGGCGATGAAGGTGACCAACGACGCCGAGGCCGACGCCTACGTGCGCCGCCAGTACCGGGACGGCTGGGCGCTGTAATCGGACCGTCGGGCCATCAGGCCGTCGAGCCGATGGACCTTGGGCCCTGGGGGGCACCCCTCAGGGCCCACGCTTGGTCGGTCCGCCCTGGCCCTCAGCCCCTAGATCTTGTCCGGCATCACATACGGCGCGCGGTAGTTGTCGCGCAGCATGCGGTTGGCCCACGCTCCCATGTCGTAGCTGGAACTGCTCGCGAAGCGCTCCTCCTCCGGCTTCAGCTCGAGCACCGGGCCCAGCGTGGCCGCCGTCTTCGCCACGTCCACGCCGTTGGCCGTCAGGTGCGCGGAGAACCAATCGAACGCCTCGGCGACGTCGGCGCGCGACGCGAGCTGGGCCTTCGCGTCGGCCATGGGCACTTGCGCGCCCAGCCGGTACGAAATGTTCGGCAGATGGCACAGGGCCGACGACAGGTGCCCGCCGAGGACCGGCGCCTTGACGTCTGAGGGCTTGCGGCTGCGGACGGCTTCGATGAAGTTCGGGATGTGCGCGCCGCCGCCCGCGCTGGGCAGCGCCTTGATCCGCTTGCCGTCGTTGTCGTAGACGATTCCGCCGCCCGCTCCGCCGGCGAAGTAGCCGTGCTCGCACTCGACCGTAATCCCGATGCGCACGCCCTTGTAGTGGTCCATGTAGTTCGCGCCCGCCTGCGCCGGGAGGCCGCGCACTTCGAAGATGAGCGGCGCCGCCGGGTAGTCGAGCACGGCCACCAGCGTGTTCGGCGTCTCGGCATCGTCGTCGTAGCCGAAACGCCCGCCGAAGCTGAACACCCGGGGCGGGAGCTGCTCCTCGCCCAGCATCCAGCGGCACATGTCCATCTCGTGGATGCCCTGGTTGCCAATGTCGCCGTTGCCGGTCGGCCACACCCAGTGCCAGTCGTAGTGCAGCTGCCTGCGCCGCAGGGGCGTCAACTCGGAGGGGCCGCAGAACAGGTCGTAGTCCACGCCGGGCGGGATGGGCTGCGGGCCCGCCGTCTTGCCGATGTTGTCGCGGCGCTTGTAGCAGAGGCCGCGGGCGCAGAGGATCTTCCCGATCTGCCCGGTCTTCAGGTAGGCCGCCAGCTCGTGCAGCGCCTCGTCCGAGCGCGACTGCGTGCCGGCCTGCACGATGCGGCCGTACTTCGCGGCCGCCTCGGCGATCTTCCGGCCTTCCCAGACGTTGTGGGACACCGGTTTCTCGAGGTAAACGTCCTTGCCCGCCTGGCAGGCCCAGACGGCCATCAGCGCGTGCCAGTGGTTGGGGGTGGCGATGGAGATGGCGTCGACGTCCTTGCTCTCGAGCAGTTTCCGGATATCCGTGTACTTGGCGACGTGGACGTTGTCGGCGGCGAGCTGCCCGGCCCTTTCGTCCAGGATGGCCTGATCGATGTCGCAGAGGGCGACAATGCGCACGCCGGGGATCTTCTTGAAGAGCCTGATGTGGTAGTTGCCCTGCCCGCGGACGCCGACCACGGCCACGCGCACGGCGTCGTTGGCGCCCTGCGGCTCGGCCCGGGCAGGCCGTGCCAGCGCACCCAGCGCAGGCACGCCGGCCAGGCTCGTCATCAAGAAGTCGCGGCGGGTCATCTTCGCAGTCATTCGGCCTTCCCCTGTCGCTGAACATCACGCGGCGGCGCCGACACCCACGCGGGATCGAACGCGACGTGCCTGATCGCTTCCGGGCGCCTGCCCCCCGCGGCTGGCCCCGGATCCACGTAACTGTAACTCAGGTGCACGCGCCGGTCAGCCGTCTGGATGATCGACGGGTAGGAATACGAGCCACCGGCCCTGTCCTCGATGGCCCTCCGCTCCGGCCACGTCCGGCCCTCGTCGGTCGACCGCCACACCGACAACCGCGCGCGTCCGCTCTCGGTGTCGTTGTTCGCCATCACCCACGAACCGTCGCCGAGCGCGATCACCTCGACGCTCGACCCGGGATTCGGGATGTCCGAATCGCGCCCCATCGTCCAGGTGAGCCCCTCGTCGTTCGACTCGGCCACGATGACCCGCTGCGGCGGCGGGCCGTTGTCGCGCATGAAGGCGACGATCGTTCCGTCCCGCCTCCGCACGAGCGACGGCTGCACGCCGCCCAGGCTCACGATCGGCTCGCTCGAACGCCAGCTGGCGCCGCCGTCATCCGACACCCCCACCAGCCCGACATTATAAGTGTCGCTGTAGAGCGGCAGCAGGAGCCGGCCCGATGGCAGCCGAAGCACGTGCGCCCGCGGCATCCAGCCGAGGCGGTTGTAGAGCTTGTCCGACAGCCGTCCCATGAACCGCTCGACTTCGGCGCGGTCGGCGGCGGGCAGCAGCCCGCTCGCGAGCACGGTCTTCGCAAACGGCTCGAGCTTCTGCTGCAGCGTGTCGGGCCTGAGCAGGATGACGCCGCCGTCGTTCCACGGCGGCGCGCCTGCCGTCCACCCCGCCGTGGGCGCCACGCGGTAGCGCAGGATCGCCGATTCCCAGTTGTTGTCGACGATGGCCGGCCAGATGGCCCAGAGCCGCCCGCCCGCGTCGACATGGGCGATCGGGTTGCAGTCCGGGAACCCCGGCGTATCGGCGACCGGGAACGGTGCGCTCCAGGCAGCAGCCCCCTTCCGCAGCCGCGCGCCCTCGAGGCGGACATCGTCGGCTCGCCGTTCGCCGCTGCCGCGGTAGTAGACGGCGAAGAGGTCCCCGTCCGGGAGCTCGACAATCGAGGAGGAGTGCACGTGCTCTTCCTGGGCCGGCAGGATGAACCGCGCCTCGAAGCGGGGAGCCTGCGCGGCAGGTGCCGGGCCGATGGTCAATCCGAGGATGGCGAAGCAAAGGGCAAGGCGGCGCATGCGCTCAGCATAATCAAAATGCCGGCTCCCGCCGCGCGAAATCCCTGGAGCGCCGGCGGAAGCCGGGATATATTCGAACCCCGGGATCACCACCACGAATGCTGCGGCGCGCCCCCCGCAGGGGAACGTGTGCGCCGCCTCACGACAGGGACTCGCCACCATGTGCGGAATCGTCGCCTTCTTCGCGCGCCGCCAGCCCGTGTCCGAATCGGCCCTCAGCCGCGCGACCGGGAGCCTCCATCATCGCGGCCCCGACGGGCAGCGCCACTGGGTGTCGGCGGATCGCATGGCCGGGCTCGGCCACGCCAGGCTGAGCATCATCGACCTGGCCACCGGCGACCAGCCGATCGCGAGCGAAGACGGGCGGATGCGCATCGTCGTGAACGGCGAGTTCTACGGCTACGAGGCCATCCAGCGCGAGCTGGAGGCGCGGGGCCACCGCCTGCGCACGCGGTCCGACAGCGAGATCGCGCTGCATCTGTACGAGGAGGTCGGCCCGCAGTGCCTGCATCGCCTGCGCGGCGAGTTCGCGATCGTGCTGTGGGACGAGGCGCGCCGGACGATCTTTGCGGCTCGGGACCGGTTCGGCATCAAGCCGCTCTTCTACGCCTGGCATCAGGACACGCTCTACCTTGCGTCGGAGGCCAAGGCGCTGTTCGCCGCCGGCGTGCCGGCGCGGTGGGACGACGAGAGCGTGTTCAACGCGGTGGCGCTCGGCGGCCACCAGGTGCGCACGCTGTTCGACGGCGTGCACCAGATCCCGCCCGGGCACTTCATGCTGGCCACGGACCGGCACGTCCAGGTTTCCCCGTACTGGGACTTCGACTACCCGAAGGCCGGGGAGCGCGGCCCGGCGCGCCCAGACGCCGAGCACGCCGCCGAGTTCCGCCACGCGCTCGACGAGGCGGTGCGCATCCGCCTGCGCGCGGACGTGCCGGTGGGCGTGTACCTCAGCGGCGGGCTCGATTCGTGCGCGGTGCTGGGCCTCGCGGCGAAGCACCATCCGGAGCCCATCCAGGCCTTCACGCTGACCTTCGAACAGGCCGCCTATGACGAAGGCCCGATTGCGAGGGAGATGGCGGAGCGCGCGGGCGCCTCATATCACCCGATTCCCATCCGCCAGCAGGACCTGGCCGATCACTTCGTCCCGGCCATCCGGCAGGCTGAAACGCTCTGCGTCAACGCGCACGGCGTGGCCAAGTACCTGCTGAGCCGTGCTGTTCGCGACGCGGGCTACAAGGTGGTGATCACCGGCGAGGGGTCCGACGAGATCCTCGGCGGCTATGCGCACTTCCGCCGCGACATGCTGCTCTACGACCGCGAGGGCCAGGATCCGGCCGCCATCGACGAACTGCTCCGGTGGCTCGACAGCCAGAACACGGTTTCCCGCGGCCTGCTGCTTCCGGACGGCGAGATTGGCCCGGTCGATCGCGTGCGGCGCATCCTCGGGTACGTGCCGTCCTGGATAGAGACCTTCGCCTCGCGCGCCGCCAAGATGCGGCCGCTGCTGGCGGGCGACTTCCTCGCGCGGTACGGATACCTGGAGGGGGCCTGGGCCGTCCTGGACGACATCGACGTCCGGGGCCAGCTCGCGGGCCGCTCGCCACTGAACCAGTCGCTGTACCTGTGGTCGAAGACGGCGCTCTCCGGCTACATCCTGACCATGCTCGGCGATCGCATGGAGATGGCGCACTCGATCGAAGGGCGCGTGCCGTTCCTCGATCACCACGTGGTGGAGCTGCTCGCGTCGCAGCCGATCCACATGAAGATCAAGGGCATGACCGAGAAGTACGTGCTGCGCGAGGCTGTGCGCGACGTCGTCACCGACACGGTGTACCGGCGGCAGAAGCACCCGTTCCTCAGCCCGCCGGCCACGCTGGCGCCGGACGAGAGCTTCCACGCCTTCGTGCAGGACACGCTGCGCGGGCCGGCCCTGCGGTCGATGCCGTTCTTCGATCAGCGAAGCGTGGTGGACCTGCTGGACCGCCTGCCGCAGATGGAGACCGGATCGCGCGTCGCGAGCGACCAGGTCCTGATGCTGCTCGTGAGCATGTGCGTGCTGAACGAGGGCTTCCGCCTCACGTCCTGAGCTGGCCGCGAGGCCGCCTTCAGGCGACGCTGCCCTGCACGACCTGGAACTCCCCCTCGAACTTCGTGAGCCGGCCGACGTGGATGCCTTCCTCCGGCCGCGCGATGCCGCCCAGGGAGTTGACGAGCGTCATGCAGTCGGTGAGCCACCGGTCGATGCCGGCGTGGTCGGGCGCGTGTCGCGGGTTGCCGTCCACCGGATGCAGGACCGACTTGGCCGACCAGTAGTCGAGCGCCACCGGGTCCTGGCTGGCCAGCAACTGGTTCGCGCGGTGGGTGGTGCTGGCCGGATGGCCGCCGAGGGCCTTGTGCGACACCCAGATGGCGTCCATCACGTTCAGCACGGGCGGGCGGACCGCGGCGATCATGCGGCCGCAGGTCTCGCCGAGCGCGCTGTAGTGGCGCGCGGCCGAGCTGCCGTCCGACATCGAGACCAGGCCATAGAAGTGCTTCACCGCGCCGGTGATCTCGGAGCCGCCCGTGTCGTGGTGCTTCAGCACCGGCACGTTCAGCAGCTTGAGGCCGCGCTCGTGCTGCGCACCCGTCCAGAGGCCCTCGAGCAGCTCCACCCGCCGTCCGCCCGCGGTGTTGAAACAGGGATAGGACACGTTCTGGATGCGGCGGTAGCCGTTGGTCGTGTGATCGTCGGCGCCGATGAACGTGGAGCGGATCGGATCGAGCAGCGTCGCCGAGACCCGGCGGTCGCGGAAGACCTGGTCGACCAGGTACACGAAGCTGTGGGTCTCGTCGTTGGCGTTGGCGCGCACCGACGTGTCGCCGCCGTAGCTGCTCGAGGTGTCGCAGCGCAGGCTGCCGCGCCCCTGCCCGTTCTCGACGATCACGACCTCGCCCGTGAAGCCGTCGGGGTGCTCGAGGATGCGCTGGACGAGCCCCCGCACGACGTCGCTGTTCGTGCAGCCGCGGTACTTCCACTGCGCATTCACCTTCAGCAGCACGACGTCGCCGGCGGCGATGAGGCCCGAGGGGCCGCTCGTGTCGCCCGAGGCGACTGAGCGATGGAACTTGAGCCCGGATCGTCCCATGAGCTGGAGCAGGGCGTCGACGCCGGCGTGGTGGTTCGCGGCACCCGTGAACGGATCATCGGGCACGCCTCGAAGGTGGAAGACGACGCTCCCGGAGGGCGGGGGCTGCGGCAGCGGAGCCGGCGGCGGAGTCGGCGTCGGAACCGGAGTCGGGCTCACCCCCGTGTCGCCGCCTCCGCACGACGCAACGAACGGTCCCAGGAGCGAGGCTTTCAGGAAGTCCCGGCGCTTCATGGGGCTTTCTCCCGTTAACAGCCGACCGCCAGTATGTTCGGCAGGGCGGGCAGTCTTGTCAAACGCGCCGCTGCCGGCGGCCCGCCGTCAGTCCGGACGAATCACGACCGCCAGCCCTTGGTTCTTGCACAACTCATGCCGGAGGACGGTCGACGCGGCGACGCGCCGCTCCTCTCTCCTCACGCCCGTTCGCGTCTGGACCTGCGCATCGTCGGAGTACAGGACCGCGGTGTAGTCCCGGCCGGGTTCCAGGAACCTCAGCGGGATCTCGACGGTCCACCCCTGCTCGCCCGTGAGCGACGCCACGAACCACGCCGGCCCCTTTCGTCTGGCCATCGTGGCGTACTCGCCGATCCGTCCCTCGATCACGATCGTGTCATCCCACGTCGCGGGCAGGGCGTCGAAGAACTCCAGTTCGGGCTCGTCGCCGATCACACCTTCGCTGCTGCCGGCGCCGCCGGTCCCGCGAGGCGAGGCCGCCGGACGGTCGTACCAGGTACAGGAACTGCCACGGGCTGTACAGCAGCACCGACTTCGCCAGTTGTGACGCATGCGAGCCCATGGTCCGGACTCTGGGCGCGTAGTAGCAGATCGTGTTGTCGCCCGGGCCGGCCAGCATGCGCGTGAACAGGGTGATGAGTGTGTGGCGATTGTCCGGGCTCTCCTCGTCGCCGCGGATGCCTTCGACGGTCATCAGGTTGGGATACGTGCGTTGGTAGCCGGTCGGGCGGTATTCGTCGTGTATGTCCACCATGAGCCGGTGCGCCGCCGCCTTGCGCACGGCTTCGTGCAGCCAGCTCGTCCACGTCTGCGATCCCACCTGGACGAACCCGAACTTGAGCCCCTTGACTCCCCACGACCGGTAGAGCGGGAGGATGTCGTCGAGCTGGCGCTCCAGGGCGCGGCGGTTCACGTACAGGATGACGCCGATGTCCTTGCTTTCCGCGTACTGGATGACCCGCGGCAGGTCGAGGGGACCGGAGGAGCGCCGCGGGTCGACATCGACGGCCAGGGCGCTGGACGCGTCGCTGGCCTCCGGACCGTACCATCCCGCGTCGAACTCGACGTACTGGAGGCCGCGCGCCGCGGCGAAGTCCACGCAGGCCAGCCCGCCCTGCGTCGTGAGCGTGACATCCCGAATCACCTTTCCCGGCTTGATCCAGGAGACATCGGCGAGCGCCGGCGGATCGTTCAGGTTCAGCACGAGGTAGTTGCGTTCGAGCAGCTGAGCGGGCGTCGCGCCGATCATGACGTAGCGCCACGGCGAGGCCGCGGGCAGCGCGAGGCGGACCTCGCCGGAGAGCCGCGACTCGACAGCCGGTGAGGGGCCGCCCGGCGCTGAGAACTTCATGCGCGCGAAGTCGACGAGCTTTGCCTCGCCGAGCGCGACGAGCAGGCCGGCGCCCAACTCCACCACCAGCGGACGCTCGCCGTCGGTACCCATCGACGACAGCGGGCGTCTCTCGTAGCGCCCCTGAGCAGTCGGCGCCACCCACGCCGGGTAGTCCTGATCGAAGACGAACCGGCTGTGCTCTTCCAGCAGGACGGCCTCGTGTCGGCCCTCGGACGGCTGGACGATGTACTGGAACGCCACGCCCTCGTTGTAAGCGCGAAACGTCATCTCGACGGTGCGGTGTGGAGGCCGCGTCTCCGAGAGCGTCAGCACCGCCTGGTTGTAGGCATCGGGCACGATGCGCCGTTCGCCGTACACGGGGCTCCACTGTCCGGCCGAGCGAGATCTCGTTCACGGCGGCGACGCGAAGATGCTCGCCGAACGTGGGTTCGTCTTTGAAGGCCAGGGCGAAGGTCGACGGCCGCAGGATCACGCGGCCGCCGTGCGAGAGCGTGTAGCAGCAGGTGCCGCTCGTGCCTTCCAGTACGCCGGCAACGAGGACGGTCTTCCCGTCGGGGCTTCGCAGCTCGACCGATTGCTGCTGGCGGGGGGCCATGCCAGCTAGGAGGAACACCGCGATGAGCACGCCGAGTTGCTCGGTTCGGTTCATCAGCTCTCCTTGCTCGCCGCCCTTTCGTGCGAGTCCCGCGCGGCGCCTGGTGTATCGGCGCGGGCGGGCCGGGGATCAGTCGCGGTGGCTGCCGGCCTGCAGGCCACTCAGCAGCCGCGCCGCGGCGCCCAGTTCGAATCCGGATACCGTCGCCGACGGTGGCAGAGCCAGCCATCCCGCCAGGTCGGCCCCGGCGCGGGATCGGTCGCCGGCCGCATATGCGCGGACGCCCTCCCAGAAGCGCGTCGTCGGCGTCTGGCGAGGGCGTTCGGGCTGTCCGCCGAGCAGGCCGACGATGCCAACCGGATCGTATCCCCAGGTGCCCCGCTGGAGTGACGACGGGTCTGGAAGCGCCGCTCCCGGAGTCCGCATCAGCGCATCGACCCAGCGATACAGCGGGAGCAAGCGCGCATAACGTTCGCAATCGAAGCAGAACCGGCCGGAGTCGCGCGACGTGACCACAGCCTCGAACTCGCGGGCCACGCCCTCGAACGACGGCCGGCCCACCGCCAGGCCCAGCCGGTAGGCCAGCAGGTCGGCCCATTCCCGTGATCGAAAGACGCGGGTGGGAATGGCCGCGCCGCTCGCCCCATCCACGGCTGCGGGGAGCGAGTCGAGCAGCGCAGTGGCCTGATCCAGGAACGCTTCAGCCGTCGGGAGATCCCGGTCCTGGAGGATCTCGGCGAGCATGCGCAAGGCGAGGCCGCTGTTGTAGTGGGCGCCGCGCGCACCGAGGTCCTCGGCCCGGAAGACATCACGCGCCCGCAGCGCCGGTCCGGCGGCTGGATAGGCGGACGAGTACACGACGACACCCTGCGTGCCTCCCTTGGGGGTCCAGCACACCTCGTGAACCTGACTCAGGCCGCCGTCGCCATACGCGCTTCGGCCGAGGGCCACGAAGACGGGGCGGGGTGTCGGCCTGACGTCGAGCCGCACCGGGGACCACTCGCCGTACACGCTCCCGTAGACGTCGTCGAAGGTGCGAACCTGCAGCGTGCCTTCTGCGGCGGCGCGCACGTAGCCGGCTATCACCTGCCCGTGCGCGACGAGCACGTGTGTCGGCGCGTCCCTGGTCTGGCCCGACGGGTCCGGGTGTTGCAGCGTGCGGGCGTAGTCCACCTCGGCGGTCCTGGACCACCCGCCGGTCGGGCCGAGCGGGTGCCGGCCCCGCTTGACCGAAGCGGAGTCGCCCGGGAAGCACGGGCTCCCCAGCGGCCTGGCGAGCGAGAGCGCGGGGAAGCGGTTCTTGTCCTGTTCGATCTGGGCGTGGGGATCGCGGCAGGCGAGGAGCGGCGCGGCCAGCACGACGGCAAGCGCCGGTCCCTGCCACGCCCGAGGCCCCGCGCGGCGTGCGGCGACGACGGTCATGGCGCCGATCATGGCACAGGACGGGCGCCGGCAGTTCACTGACGGCGAAGGACGGCCGCAGCCTGGCCCAGGGCCTGGCCCGCGACGGTCGATGCCGGGAGTGGATCAGGGACGCCGTTCGATCTCGGACGTCCCTTTCGGGCTGGCGCAGGACAAGCACTCGAGTCCGGCGCGCGTAGCGAGAAACGTGTCTTCGATGCGGATGCCAATCCCCTCGCTGGCGATGTAGAGGCCCGGCTCGAAGACGAACACCTGGTCCGGCTGAATCGGTTGACTGGGGTCCCAGCCCGTGTCCGCACCGTGGACGGTGCGGCCCACGTAGTGAGACAGGCTATGGATGAAGAACGCGTCCATCGTGCTCTCGACTCCCGCCGCATTCTTCGCCCGCAGGGGGCTCGACCGGAAGAAGTCTCTGACCGCTGTTCCGATCGAGGCCAGGCTGTCGGCGCCGACCCTCGTCCTGGCCTGCGCCAGGGCCTGCGCATCGAGCACGAGCTGGTAGATCGCCCGCTGGCGCTCCGTGAACCGCCCCGACACGGGATAGGTCCTGGTGACGTCGGCGCAATGCTGGTTCGACGTCGCGCCGATGTCGACCAGGAGGAGGTCTCCGTCAACGAGCTGCCGGGCATCGCCCGCGTAATGGAGTTGGAGCGCGTTTGGACCGGATGCGGTGATGTGCGCGAAGGCAGCAGGCCCACCGCCTTCGAGCGCGTAGGCCGCGTCGATGATTGCCTTGATGTCTCGTTCGTACACACCGGGCCTCGTGGCTTGCAGGACGGCCACCTGGGCCGCGGCGGTGATGCGCGCAGCCTCCCGGAACGACGCCTCGACAAACCGCGGCGACGGCGGAACGGCCGTCGGAACGTCCGTCGGAGCGGCCGGGCTGGAGGATCCTCCACACCCGGCGCCAGCAAGGGCGATTGCCAGGCCGACGGCCGCGCCCACGCCCGAGCGGAGGCATCTGCGGATCCCGGACACGAGGCAGCGAGGTTCGCTCACACCGGCACCTTGCGACGGCGATTGTAGACGATGGACGGCCTTGCCGGGCGTCCGGCAGTCGTACAGGCGCGGGAGGCGCCGGACCGGAACTTGGGGTAGCATCGCCAGTGATGACTTTCCTTCTGCTATTCGTGGCGTACGCGATCGCACTGAGCGCCGCCCTGGCGCGGGCCGGATACCGGTCGCGGGGCCAGCAGCAAACCGGGCTGGCCCCATCGCGTCCGTCGCGGCTCCTGATCGTGGGAGCCACGGGCGGAACGGGCCGCCAGCTCGTCGCCCAGGCCCTGGAACGAGGGCACGAGGTGACGGCCTTCGTCAGGGATCCGGCCAGGCTGCACGTCGACCACCCGCGCCTCAGGGTGGTGCAGGGGGATGTCGTCGACGCGGCCACCGTCGATCGCGCGATGCAGGGACAGGACGCTGTGCTCTCCGCGCTCGGGCACAACACGTTCTTCTACCCGACGCGCATCCTGTCGGAGGGCACGCGGAACATCGTCCGGGCGATGGAGGCACACGGCGTCCGGCGGTTCATCTGCGAAACGTCCCTCGGTATCGGCGACAGTGCCGGGCGCATGGGTCTGTACTACACGTTGTTCGTGATCCCGGTCATCCTGCCGTTCTACTTCTGGGACAAGACGCGGCAGGAGCGGATCATCGAGGCGAGCACGGTGGATTGGGTGATCGTCCGGCCAGGCGCCCTGACCAACCGGCCGGCGCCTGGCGCCGTCCGGCACGGCAGGTCCGTGGGGAACTTCCTGTGGACCGTGAGCGTGCCGCGCGCGGATGTGGCCGCGTTCATGCTCGACCAGCTGGCGTCCGGCACCTATCGCTGCGCGGCCCCGGGGGTCTCGTGCTAGGGATGCCTGTGCTGCCTCGCCGCCCTTCATGCCTGCTGTCGTCGCGGGTGCCGCGGTGCTGACGCGAGAGGAATTCGATCGGCGCCGGGCGGCGCTGAAACTGGTGGAGCGGCGGGAGAGCCGCGTCCTGGCCGTCTTCAGCGTCGGCCTTGGCCTGGCGCAACTGCTGGTCCTCCGTTGGGCGAAACCGCAGATGGCACATGACGCCGTCGTCGCGATGGCCGGCAGCCTCTTCCTGGCGTACATCCTGGGAGTGGGCGCGTTGCTCTGGCGCATGCAGCGGCGCATTCGAGCCGCGCGGCTGGCCTGTCCGCACTGCCGGGCGGCGCTCAACGACCTGTCGGAGCGCGTGGCGTCCGCCACGGGACGATGTGATGTGTGTGGCGGACAGATCCTGCATTCTGGAGACCCGCTCACCTGAGCGAGGAATTGCTGCTCTGGTGCCAACGGCATTCGGTCGAGCGCATCCGCGAGACACTTGACGACGGCGCGGACGCGGGCGCCCCGGTAACCGGCACGCGACGAACGTCGGGTCGGCGGACGGGAGGTGGCGCCGGGAGGTAGCATAATGCTACCATTGGCACATGGGCCAGCCGGTGAAGCTCTCCGACGCGCTCGTGCTCGACGCCAGGCTGACGGGCCAGGTCGCCGAACGATCCATTGCCGGGCAGATCGAGTTCTGGGCCAACCTGGGCCGCGCTATCGAGCCGCTGCTGCAGGGGGCCCGCGCCCTCGCCCTGTGCCGGGCCGCGGCCAGCCGCCCGTTGTCGTCCGCCCTGGCGTCGGCCGACAGCGCGGCCGGCCGTCGGCGGGTGGCCGACTACCTGGCGACGCGGCCGTTCCCGCACTTCGAGGCCGCGCCCGGCCGCCCGGGCCTGCTCGTCCGCATCGACGCCGACGGATCCCGCACGGTCGGGCGGTTCGTCAACCGCCGCTTCCGGGCCGCGAGGGCCCGCAAGCGGTGAGGCCGCTCGTTGACCGCCGGCCCGTGGTCGTGGCGCTGGCCGGTCCGAACGGCGCCGGCAAGACCACCTTCTACCATGCCCACGTCGCAGAGAGCGGCCTTCGCCTGGTCAACGCCGACGTGCTGGCCGATGAACTCGGCCTCGAGCCGTACGCCGCGGCCGGCGCCGCGGATGCCGTGCGGCGTCAACTGATTGCCCAGCGCGAGAGTTTCGTGTTCGAGACGGTCTTGTCGGACCCGGTTGGGGCCAAGGTAGAGTTCCTGAAGGAGGCCAGCCGCGCTGGCTATACGGTGGTGGTCTGCTTCATCGGCCTGTCGGGGCCGGCGGTCTCGGACCAGCGCGTGGCGATGCGCGTCTCCCAGGGAGGGCACGACGTCCCGGTGGACAAGCTGAACGCGAGGTTTCCGCGCACGATGGCGAATCTTGCGCGGGCGATCCGGGAACTGCCTGTCGTGTACGTTTACGACAACGACGACCTTCAACGACCCTTTCGCCGGATTGCGGTCTTCGAGCACGGCCGTGCCACATTCATGACCAAGGCTCCACCCGCCTGGCTGACCGCGGCCGCCCCCTGATCCGCGCCGGCCTCAGGGGCGCGCTCGCATCTCCGCCGCCAGGTGCGCCACCAGCAACTCGACACGCTTGATCTCACGCGTGGTCGCCAGGTGCGCCATCTGCATCCAGTACCAGTTCTTGGCGTTGAGCGCGGCGAAGGTACAGAGGAAGAACCCCGAGCCCCACCGCAGCATCGCCGGCACGTCAGACGTGCTGAGGAACCGGTAGCCGCAGTAGACGGCCACGGCCGTGCAGGCGAGCATCATGAAGAAGAACATCACGACGTACGCACGCAGCCGCCCCCGGAACAGGTCGACCACCATCTCGGGCAGCCCTGGTTCGGCCAGATGGTCGAACTCCTCGACATCCTCGGCCTTCACCGCCTCCCGAATGAGCTCATCAACGTCGGTCGGGCGCGCCATCTGACACCTCCAGTTCGGCCCGGAGCCGTTCGCGGGCATGAAACAACCGCGACTTGATCGTGCCGGCAGGCACGCCAAGGATGACCGCGGTCTCGGCCACTGAGTACCCATCCACGTAGTGCAGCGTGACCAGGAGACGGTCGGGTGAGGCAAGCGTTTTGAATGCGGCTCGGAGCAGCGCGATGCGGTTGTCGGCCGCGGTGTCCGGAGCGGTGGCCTTCGGCGCCTCCGCCGCCGCGGCGGCCATTCGCGTGCGCGTCTGCACGCGACGGCCGATCCAGTCCGCTGCCCTCCGGCCCGCGATTCGAAGCGCCCACGCCCCGAAACGGGCGGGGTCTCGCAGGCGGGGCAGGCCCCGGACCACCGCGATCCACGTGTCTTGCGCGATGTCGCTCGCCGCGTCGGCATCGCCCGTCAGCCGCCTGGCGTGGCGGAGGATCCGGGGATGCCACCGCGCCACGAGGCGCTCGAACGCGGACCTGTCTCCGGCCTGACAGCCCAGCACCAGCAGGTCGTCGACGACGTCGCCGCGTGTCCGCACGCTGCTCTCCCGTTGGTACAGTCGGCTCTGGCGGCGTTCTGGTTCGCACGCCAGAAAATGGGGGGACGCCGCGGGCCGTCCTCAGACGCCGAAGATATCGGCCGCAGTCACGGTGATCGTGCCGGCCGGCGCATCGAGCAGCGCGTCGCGGGCACACACCGTGGATGATGGAGTGAGGGGAAGCACGTGGTGACAATACCGCTGGGTTCTGGTCAGGCAGGCTTGCCCAGCCGAAACTCGCCCGAGGTGAGCGGCAGGCCGAGGCCGGGGCAGACACGCCTGCCGGGCCGTAGCCGCGCGAGGAGGGCATGCCGTCCGGAGCGGGGCGAAGGCTGGTCCTACGACTGGTGCCGCTTCTCGTGGTGCAGGATGACGTAGGCCAGCGCCGGGAGCAGCACGAGCGCGCCGATCATGTTCATCAGAAACAGGAATGCCAGCAGGAGGCCCATGTCCGCCTGGAACTTGAGCGGCGAGAACATCCAGGTCGCGAGGCCCGTCGCCAGGATCAGGCCGGTGAAGAACACGCCGTTGCCCGTCACCTCGAGCGTCTTGAAGTACGCCTCGCGCACCGTCTCGCCCGCCCGGTAGTAGCTGCGGAAGCGGCTGTAGAGATAAATGCCGTAGTCCACCCCGACACCGACGCCGAGCGCCGCCACGGGCAGCGTGTTGACCTTCAGGCCGATCTCGAGCACGGTCATCAGCGCGTAGGAGAGCGCCGACACGAGGCCCAGCGGGATCAGGATGCACAGCGTGCCGCGCACGGACCTGAACGAGATCAGGCAGAGCAGGACGACCGCCCCGAACACGCAGATCATGATTGGCCACTGCGCCGCCGCGACGGCCTCGTTGGTTGCCGCCATCACGCCCACGTTGCCGGTCGCCAGCTTGAACGACACGTCCGCGTTGCCGTGCTCCGCCTCGAACTGCTTCACCGCGGCCACAATCCCCTCAATCGTCTCGGCCTTGTGGTCGCGGGTGAAGAGCATGACGGGCATCACGCTGCAGTCGGCGTTGAGCAGCCCGCTCGACGTCGGCACGTACGTCACCGACTGGGTGAGCACCGACTGGTTCCGGGCGAGGGCACGCCACTTCGGCGACCCCTCGTTCCAGCCGGCGTTCAGCGTTTTCGCAAGCCCGGGGAGATCGACGGCTGACTGGACGCCTGGCAGGTTCACCATGCGCCAGGAGAAGTCGTCGATGGTCGTCATCACGGCGTGGTCGACGCACCCCTGCGGTTTCGTTTCGGCGATCACGTTCAGCACGTCGACGCCGATCGAGAACTTCGACGTCACCACGGCCGTGTCGGTGTTGTAGCGGGAGTCCGCCCGCAGCTCCGGCACGCCGCGGTGGAGGTCGCCGATCTGCACCTGCCCGCCCTTCCATGCCCCGAAGGCGCCCAGCGCCACGGCCAGGATCGCGATGGCGATCGCCGGCGTGCGTGTCGCCACCGCGGAGAACCGGCGCCAGAGGGGTTCCATCCGGCGCCCGCGTCGGTGCAGCCGGTCGGGGTAGCGCGCATCGAACCTGACGTACGAAAGCGCCACCGGCAGCAGCGCCAGGTTCGTGAGGATGATGGCGGCCACGCCGATGCCCGCCGCAATCGCGATTTCCTGAATGACCCGGATCTCGATGAACAGGATCGCGACGAACCCGATGACGTCTGTCGCCAGCGCGGCGAAGCCGGGTACGAGCAGGCGCCGGAAGCTGCGGCGCGCTGCCGCCATGCGATCGGCCCCGTCGAACACCTCCGACCCGAACGAGCTGACCATCTGGATGCCGTGGCTCACGGCGATGGCGAAGACCAGGAACGGCACCAGGATCGACATGGGATCGATCCCGAACCCGAGCAGGTTGATCACGCCCAGCTGCCAGACGACGGCCAGGGCCGCGCAGGTCAGCGTCAGGAACGACAGCCGGTGCGACTGCGCGTACAGGAACACCAGCCCGCCGGTCAGGAAGAAGCTGCCGACGAAGAAGAGCACCACCCGCTGCGCGCCGGACGCCATGTCGCCCATGACCTTGGCGAACCCGATGATGTGCACGTCCACGGCCGAGCCGGGCACGACGTCCGCGTCGAACTTCTCCCGCACCCGCGTCTCGATGTCCCTGGCGACCGCAAGGAAATCCAGGCGCTGCCCCGTCGTCGGATCGAACTCCAGCAACTCAGCCGAGATGATCGCGCCGGAGAAATCGTTGGCGACGAGCCGCCCGACGATGCCGGCCTTGAGGATGTTGCGGCGTACGGCCGCCAGGCCCTCCGGCGTCGTGGTGAAATCGTCGGGGATGACGTTTCCCGCGGCGATGCCGTCCTCAACCACCTCCGTGTAACGCACGTTCGGCGTGAACAGTGACTGCACGCGCGCCCGGTCCACGCCCGGCAGGAAAAACACTTCGTCGGTCGCGCCCTTCAGCGCCTCGAAGAACCCGGGCGTGAACATGTTGCCGTCGCGGGCCACGATTGCGACCAGAAGCCGGTTCGCTCCCCCGAACTCCTGCTGGTGCTTGACGAAGGTGGCCATGTACGGGTGCTTGAGCGGCAACTGCTTGGCGAAGCCCGCGTCGATGTGCAGGCCCGACGCCGACCAGACGAAGCCCATTGTCGCCAGGACGAACAGGCCGACCACGACCGGGCGGTGACCGAACAGGAGGTTCTCGAGGCGCGCGGCAAGGGTGAGCTTCGGCATGGCGTGGCTCGGCTAGCGGGGGATCTCGATGCGCCGCGCACCGCCCTCGCCAAACAGCAGGAGCGTGCCCGGGGCCGCCTGGGCCAGGGCGGCGATGGCCTTGCGGTCCGGAAGCTCCTGCCGGCGGACCGCCGTGCCCGCCTCGTCGCTCCACAGGAGCGTGCCCGCCATTCCGCCTACGACGTAGCGCCCGGACCCGAGGTCCAGGGCACAGGTCAGGGTCTCCTCGGTGCCGGTCGCGATCGGCGCCCAGGTGCGCCCTCCGTCGGGCGACCGGTACAGATGCCCACGCAGCCCGAAGGCGAGGAGCGACCCGTCCGGCCGCGGCAGCAGGCCGAAGAACGACCCCTCGTAGGGCGACGGCAACGGCTGCCAGGTGACCCCCTTGTCGCCGGACCGGTACAGGTGGCCTGCCTCGCCCGCAAGGAACAGCGTGCCGTCCGCAGCGCCAGCAATCTGGTTCAGGTGGAAGTCGTCCTCGCCGCGCACCTTTCTCGGCGTCCAGGTGTCGCCGCCGTCGTCGGTCGCGAGCAGCCCGCCGTACGCGCCTACGGCGAGGCCCGTCCGCGCGTCGGCGAACCACACGTCCAGCAGCGGTTTCTCGTGCTCCGGGGCGTTGTGCACGCGCGCCCAGGTGAGTCCGCCGTCGCGGGTGCGGACGACGACCTCGTCGTGGCCGACGGCCCAGCCAACACGGGCGTCGTGCATGAAGACGCCCGTGAGGAGCGCGCGGGTCTCGACCTCGGCCTGGCGCCAGGACTGGCCCGAGTCGGCCGAGACCAGGATGTGCCCGCGCTCGCCCACGGCCACGACCAGGCCGTCCCGCACCGCCGCGCCGAGCAGCAGCGAGGAGACGGCCAGGGGCGCCTTCACCGCGTGTTGGCGGGCCTCACCGGCCTGCCCGGCTGCCGCGGCCGGAAGGAGGCACAGCGTCAGCGCCAGCGCCGCCGCGCCGGCCGGCACCGACGGCCGGACCCCGCCGCGCGAGAGGCCAGCCACGATCAGCGCACGCCTTCCACGCGCAGCGCGTCGGCCGTGAAGTCGGCCTCCGTGCGCTTGAGGTTGAAGTCGTGCGGCCGGCTCTCGTTGAAGAGCCCCATCACGAGGTAACGGCCCGCCTGCAGGTCGGTATGCACCTCGGCGGCCGTCCAGGTGAGCGGCACGTTGTAGAAGTTCATGGCATGCCCTTCCGACACGCGCCACAGTTGGTCGCGGTTGTCGTACTGATCGACCACCAGCGCGGACCAGCTGTCTTCGTCGATGTAGAACACCCGCTTCTTGTAGATGTGCCGCTCGCCCGGCCGCAGCGTCGCCTCGACCACCCACACGCGGTGCAGTTCGTAGCGGAGGTGCTCGGGGTTCATGTGCAGCGGCGTGAGGATGTCCTTGTTCTTCAGCTTCGGGTCCTGCAGCCGGTAGCTGTTGTACGGCACGAAGACCTCGCGCTTGCCGACCAGCTTCCAGTCGTAACGGTCCGGCGCCCCGTTGAACAGGTCCAACTGGTCGGTGGTCCGCATGTTGTCGGCCGCCGTGCCGGGGTTGTCGTACGCCACCTGCGGGGCGCGCCGCACGCGGCGCTGTCCCGGGTTGTAGAGCCAGGCGTCGCGGGGCTTCTTCACCTGGTCGAGCGTTTCGTGCACGAGCAGGATCCCGCCCGCGAGCCGCGCCGGCCCCGTGACGGTCTGCTTGAAATAGACGAGGCGGTTGTTCAGCGTGGCGGGCGTCGTACCGGGCAGGGCGTAGACGACCATCGATTCCTCTTCGAAGGTCACCTCCGTGAACTGGCCGCCGCGCGTCGGCGCCGCCTGCGTGAGCCAGCGGGCCATGGTCTCGCCGCGGTACCGCAGCAGGTGGTTCCAGATCACCTCCACGCCCGTCTTCGGCGTCGGGAACGGCGGGCCGGCCAGGGCGCCGTCGACGCCGTTGCCGTTGTTGACGAGCTTCGCCGTGCCGGCGTTTCGCGCCGTGGCATCGTAGATCCGCTGCGGCGCCGAGGCCGAGCGGCGCGTCGGGTACACGTGCATCTTGAACGTGGGGTACGCCTTCAGCATCGCCTTGTGGCCCTCGGAGAGCCGGTCGGCGTACTGGCCCGCGTTCTGCTGCGTAATCGTGATCGTCGGCCTGTCCGCCGCGAACGGGTCGACGTAGTGACGGCCGGGCGTGTAGCCGGCTGGCGGCCTGGTCACGCCGCCGTCCCAGGCGGGAATCGTGCCGGCGGCATTGCCCGCCTTCTCGCCGCCAAGCGGCGTCAGGCTGGCGGGAAGTGCGCCGCCCTGTTGCGCAAAGACCGCCGTGAACGCCGCCAGCGCGGCGATCAGGACGAGTGAGAGGGTCGCGACGAGTCGTGCCGTGCTGCGCATGGGCTCTGCCTCAGAATGAATACTTGATGGTGGCCGCGACGAAGTCGCGGTCGTTGATCAGGTTGTACCGGTCCGCCCCCATGAAGCTCGTGTAGCTGAGGTCGAACTCCCAGTTGATCCGGTACTGGAAACCCAGGCCGAGCGTGAGCGACTTGCGGCCCTCGAGGAAGTTCCCGCCCGGGCCCGGCGAGATGCCCGACACGTCCTGGGCGAACGAGAAGCGGGGGATCATCGACACTGGGCCGAACGCGTTGTTGTACTCGAAGCGCCCGGCCAGCACGTAGCCCCAGGCGCTCGAGGTCGGAAACGCCGAGGCGGGCTCGGTGCCCGGCTGGATGCCGGCCGTCTGGAACACCGGATTGCCGCTGGTGTAGGTGCCGGGCCCGTCGAGCCGGAGCGTCGCCTGGTCCGGCAGGTCGTGCACGGTGCTCCACGCGCCTTCGGCCACGAGCACCACCTGGTCGGCGCCCAGGCGCTGGCTGAAGGCCTTGGTGCCCGTGATCTGGAACTGCGTGGTGTCGAAGCGGCGGAACCCGTCGATCTGCTGCGAAAAGCCGTAGGCGCCCGCCTGGTTCTGGCTCGCCAGCAGATTGCCCAGCCCGATGAGGGGGGCCAGCGGCGGCAGCGGCGGCAGCAGGCGCAGCGGGGTCAATGCCGCGTAGAGCAGTTCGGCATCGTCCACCTGCAGCGGCACGTCCCAGCGGTGCGAGACCTCGCCCTGCAGCGCGATGCCGGTCCGGCCCAGCTGCGTGTTGAAGCTCGCGCCGAAGAGCTGGATGTCTTCCGGGTAGCTCAGGAAGTAGTCCGCGGTTGCGGCGTAGTTGCCGGCGAACAGCCCGTTGGCTGTGCCAGTCCGGGCGCTGAGCAACGGCAGGCGGCTGTGATAGTTCAGGTAGTAGAGGCCGAACTCCGTGTCGCCCAGCGCCGGGGCGAACAGGCGGAACGCGGCGCCCCACTGCCCGTCGTCGCCGGCCTCGACGTCCTCGCTTCGCTTCGGCACCGCCGTGCCAACAGGGCTGAACGTGGGCGGCAGCGGCGGATGGCCGACGGCCACCGTGTCGGGCACGGAGCCGAAGCCGAGCATGACTTTCGACGCGCCCGCCCCCGCGAAGTCGGCCGTGCTGAAGTAGCTGCCGACCGGGTCGATCTTCGTCTCCTCCCACCAGGTACCTGGTAGAAGGCCTCGAGCGACGTGTTGGCGGACGGCTTGATGCTGAACTTGACGGCGCCCACCGGCATCAGGGCGTCGCGCAACTCGGCGCCGGGCACGCGCAGGGCGCTGACATCGACCGGATTGACGGCGTTGATGCCGCCCTGGATGAACGTGCTCTCGCCCCAGTTGATCACCTGCCGGCCGCCGCGGATTTCCCCGGCACGCGACCCGGCCTTGAACCGCCACCACAGGAACGCGTCCCGGATTTCCGCGCGGGCGCCGACACGACCCTTGGCATCGTTCGTCAGCGGCGTGCGGGCCCGGTCACCGTTCATGTTCTCGAAGTCGTAGAAGGCGAAGACGCGAATGAAGCCGCCCACGGTCTGTTTGTAGCTGAACTCGAACTCGCTGTTGATCTTCACGGCGTTCGAGTACAGACCCTTCTCGTAGTTCTGGTTGCCATCGTCGCCGTTGACCGAGAACGCCGACCCGCCGGCGGCGACGCCGATGATGCGCGTGTCCGCATCGGCGACTCTGAAGCCGAGGCCATACGTCAGCGTATTGCCCCAGCTCCACTTGAAGTTGGATGGCGGCTTCTCGGCTGGTGTGCTTGCCTGGTCGGCGGCCGCTTGGGCCGGCTGGACGGCCGCCTGGGCCGGCGGCTCGGCCGCCGTGGCCGACTGGGCCGCGGCGGCGGCGGGCAAGAGGACTCCAAGCAGGATGGCCAGAAGCAGCGCGCCGGGGCGCGCCGCTCTACCGGCGTGGATGTGCGATGGGATGAACGATGCCATGGGGCCCCCAAGAGTAGACGAGTACACGCCAGACGTCCGCCTCAGGATCGGGCCACCCGTGGGCGCAGGCGGCACGACCGGTCAGAAGCGGTGACGGCTGGAAAGCCGAGCGGCAATTGTAGCAGGCGTGAAGGATGACAGAGAGGAGGATTCGGACTCCGGGGTGAACGGGGCTGGAGGAGGGCGGCCGGAACGGCGGTAGGTCCGACGGCAGAACCTGATGTATAACCCGAACTCAGGGCACACAGGAACGGCTGCGCGGTGCGGGGCCGGACGCCGCGGGCACGGATGCGCGGAAGGGGTCGCTATGCCGGAGTTTCGGGACATCATCGCCGGGCATCTCGAGGCGCGTGCCGACATGCCCTGGTTGACGCTCATCTCGGGTGAGCGTGCGACGCCGTTCACGATCAGGCAGATCGCCGAGCGCACGTACGACTACTGCGCCTTCTACCGCGCGGCGGGAGTGGCCGGGAACGACTCGGTCGTGATCATCCTCCGCGAGTCGCTGGATCTTCTCGCGTCCTTTTTCGCGGGGATCGTGTGCGGCGCGCTCCCGGCCTACTACTTCTATCCGTCGCCCAAGCAGTCGGCGGAGCTGTTCCTCTCTTCCATCGACACGCTGCTGCTCTACAACGAAGTCAAGCTCATCGTCAGCTACCCGGAAGTGATTTCGGTCCTCAAGGGCCATCACCGGATTTCGGTTCCGGAGTTCGTGGGCTTCTATGAGACGGCAGAGGTGCCGGCGCTCGGCAGGTCGAACCTCGACGACTTCCCGGCACCCATGCACGAGGCGTTCCTGCAGTTCTCGTCGGGGACGACGGGCGCCAAGAAGGGGGTCAAGATCTCGGTGAAGGCGCTCCTCAACCAGGTCCGCGCCTATGGTGAGTTCGTGCACTGCGGCGCGGGCGACAAGGTGGTGTCGTGGCTGCCGCACTATCACGACATGGGGCTGATTGCGTGCATCCTCATGCCGTTCGTCACCGGGGTTCCCGTCTACATGATGTCGCCGTTCGAGTGGGTCATGCACCCGCGGCTCCTGCTGGACTGGCTGGCGCGGGTGGGCGGCACGCACGTCTGGCTCCCCAACTTCGCCCTCGGCCATCTCGCCAGGTCCTGCGCCGAAGACGACCCGGCCGAGTTCGATCTGTCGAGCGTCAGGCACCTCGTCTGCTGCTCGGAGCCGGTGCTCAAAGGCACGGTGGACGCCTTTGTCGAGCGGTTCTCGCCGTCCGGCATCAGCCCGGATCGCCTCCAGAACTGCTACGCGATGGCGGAGAATACGTTTGCCATGACGTCGACCCGCCAGGGCCCGATCCGGTTCCTGTCGGTCGATCAGGAGCTCTTCCGGAAGGAGCATCGCATCCGCCCCGCCGACGACGGGAGGCCCGTTGCAAGCGCCGGCGTGCCGCTGGCGAACATCTCGATCGAGATTCGATCCGACGCCGGAGAGACGCTGCCCGAGGATCACGTCGGCGAGATCCTGATTCGCAGCGACTGCATGCTGGACAGCTACCACAACAACTGGGAGGAGACCCAGCGGGCGATGGCGGACGGCTGGTTCAAGACGGGAGACCTGGGGTTCCTGCACGAGGGCGAGCTCTACGTCACCGGCCGCAGCAAGGAGATGCTGATCATCGGCGGCGAGAACATCTACCCGCAGGACATCGAGGCGATTCTCAACGGCAAGGACTACCTCATCCCGGGGCGGAACGTCGCGTTCGGGGTCGAGAACGAGAAGACGGGGACAGAGCGGCTCGTGATCCTCGCGGAAGCCAGGTCGGAGCACATGCACATGGACCTGCTGCCCCTGCGGACCGAGATCATGAGCACGCTCGGGGTCTCCGTCTCGCGGATCGCGCTCCTGCCTCACAGGACGCTTCTGAAGGGCACCGCAGGCAAGATCTCGCGCTACCTCAACAAGCAGGCGTACCTGGCGGACACGTTCAACAAGGCCTGACGGCGGGCGGCGAGACACGTGCGGCGGACAGGTTGTAAACGCCTTTTTGTGCTGGCGGACGCGGGCGGCGCCGTGGCAATCTGGCGCGCATGAGAACCGCCATCGCGGCAGCGCTGGTCATCCTGACGGTGTGCGTGCCGCCGGCTCAGGCTCAGACTGCGCTCGCGCTTCAGTGGGAACTGAAGGGTGACGTGTTCGCCGACGCGCGCGACCGCGGCGCCTCACGCGCGGTCTTCACGCTGACCAACGGCGGGACGACGCCGCTGCCGCCGACAGGATGGGCGATCTACTTCAACGCGCTGCTGCCCCGCACACCCGGCAGCGCGCGGGGCGGCGTCCGCATCGAACAGGTGATCGGCGAACTGTTCCGGATGGTGCCCGACTCGACGTTCAAGGGCCTCGCGCCCGGCGAGAGCGCGCAGTTCGAGTACTCCACCGCCCTCATCACGAACGTGACGCAGGTGCCGGCGGGACCCTACATCGTGTTCGACGCGAACCCCTCCAAGGGTCACGCGATCAGGAACTACGAGGCGCTGCCGTTCGAGCGGCCCGACCAGCAGGGGCGCTCGCCCCGGGTGGTGACGCCCGAGGCGCAGTACGCCCGCAACGCGGCAATCCGGGACCTGCCGGCGGAGTCGCTGCCGCCGGTCTTCCCGACGCCCGTGGCTCTCCGGGCGAAGGAGGGCGCGCTGCGGCTCGATAGACTCCCGGTCGTCAACGCGCCCGCGGAGTTGAAGGAGGAGGCCCTCCTCGCGGCGGGCCTCTTCCGGCCGTACTTCCAGGACGGATGGAGCAGTTCGGTCACGCTTCGCGTGGGCACGGTCGAGGGCCAGGCATCATCGGAGGCCTATGAGCTGACGGTGGACGCCTCGGGCATCCGCATCGTGGGGAACTCCCGCGCCGGCATCTTCTACGGGCTGCAGTCCCTGCGCGGCCTGCTGCCGGTCTCCCCCGCCCGCGGCGCCGGCATGGTCCTGCCCGCGCTGCGCGTGGTCGACGCGCCGCGCTTCGGCTACCGCGGCCTGCTCCTCGACGTGGCACGCAACTTCCAGCCCAAGGCGACCGTGCTGCGCATCATCGACCTGATGGGTCGCTACAAGCTGAACGTGCTGCACTTTCACGTGACCGACGACGAGGGGTGGCGCCTGGAAATCCCGGGCCTGCCTGAGCTGACGGCGGTCGGCGCCAGGCGCGGCCACACGCTGGATTCCGCGGCGTGGCTCCCTCCCGCCTACGGCTCGGGCCCCGACATCGATCGGCCCTTCGGCAGCGGGTTTCTCTCGAAAGCCGATTACATCGAGATTGTGCGGTTCGCGAACGCCCGTCACATCGAGATCATCCCGGAGATCGAGATGCCGGGGCACGCGCGGGCCGCGATCACGTCGATGGACGCGCGGTCCAGGAAGCTCTCCGCGGCCGGCGACGCCAACGGTGCGCAGCAGTACCTGCTGAGCGAAGCCGAAGACAAGTCCGTCTACAAGTCGGTCCAGGATTTCCCGGACAACGTGATGAACCCGGCACTCGAGTCGACGTACGCCTTCATCGAGAAGGTCGTCGAGGGGGTCGTCGCGATGCACGCGGAGGCGGGCGTCCCGCTGCGCAACCTGCACATGGGCGGCGACGAAGTGCCGGCGGGGGTCTGGGAGAAATCCCCGGCCGCGGTGGCGCTGATGAAGGCCAGAGGCCTGGCCTCGGTGGACGATCTCTGGTTCGTGTCCTACGGGCGCGTGGAGGAGATCCTGAAGCGCCATGGCATCCCGCTGTCGGGATGGGAGGAAATCGGCGTCCGCAAGACGCGGCTGAACGGCCGGCCGACGCTCATCCCGAACCCGCAGTTCGCGGGGCGCGGCTGGCGCACCTACGTCTGGAACAACGTGCCCGGCTGGGGCGCGGAGGACCTCGCGTACCGTCTCGCGAACGGCGGCTACAAGGTGGTGCTCTCGCCGGTCAGCAATACCTACCTCGACATGGCGTACAACACCAATCCTGAGGAGACCGGGCTCTTCTGGGGAGGGTTCGTCGACATCGACAAGCCGTTCGACTTCATCCCGTTCGACTACTACCGCAATCAGAAGGAGGACAGCCGCGGCAATCCGCTGCCGGCCGGCATCTTCACCGGCAAGGACAGGCTGACGGAGTACGGCCGCGAGAACATCCTCGGCATCCAGGCCTGCCTCTGGTCGGAGAGCTCGCGCGAGGACGGCCGCATCGAGTACATGCTGATGCCGAAGCTCCTGGGCTTCGCCGAGCGCGCCTGGGCGCCCGATCCCGACTGGGCGAATGAGCGCGACGAGGCGAAGGCGGCCGCGTGGTACACGGAAGCCTGGTCGCGCTTCGTGAACGTGGTCGGCAAGCGGGAACTGCCGCGGCTGGAGTTCGAGGGCCTCCGGATCAACTATCGCATTCCGGCCCCGGGCCTCGAGGTGGCGGACGGCACCGTGCGGTGTAACCTGCAGCTTCCGGGCTTCACGCTGCGCTACACGACCGACGGCTCGGAACCGAACGCGAAGAGCCCGGCCGTCGAGGCCCCCATTCCCGCGACGGGTACCATCCGCGTCGCGGCCTTCGATGCCCGCGGCAGGAAGGGCGCGACGTCAACGCTGCGGCTGCGGTGACGAAACCAGGCGGCGCCTCGTGGGTGTGCCGCGTGAAGGAGTGACCCCATGACCGATTCGACCTCGCGACGTGAGTTCCTGTCGTCAGCGCTCGGCGCGGCCGCGCTGGCGGCCGGTGCGGGCGCAGCCCCGATGCGGGCGGCCGCAGCCGTCAGCAAGCGTGACGCCGTCCTGGCGATGCTCGACGGAAGCGGCCGCCAGCCGTACGTTCCCGCGGCGTTCTTCATTCACTTCGACGCGACGTTCCATTTCGGCGCGCCGGCGGTGCAGAAGCACCTGGAGTACTTCCGCGCGACCGGCATGGACTTCGTCAAGATCCAGTACGAGAAGACGTTCCCGCCGATTGCGTCCATCAAGCGCCCGGCCGACTGGGCGGCGATGCCTTCGTATCCGATCGACTTCTACGAGCCGGTTCTCGCCGCGGTGGACGGGCTCGTGAAGGCGGCGAAGAAGGAGGCCCTGGTGCTCGTGACGCTCTACTCGCCATTCATGTGCGCGGGCCACACGACCAGCCTGCCCATGCTCACGGCGCATCTCGAAGAGAGCCCGGATGCGGTCCGCAAGGGGCTCGAGGCAATCACCGACAGCCTCATGCGCTTCGTGAAGGCGTGCATCGGCCTCGGCGTCGACGGCTTCTACGCCTCGACGCAGGGCGGCGAGGCTGGCCGGTTCGAAGATCCCGGCGTCTTCACCCGCCACGTGAAGCCGTTCGACCTGGTGCTCATGAACGAGATGAAGCGCGCGTGCCCGTTCAACATCCTGCACGTGTGCGACTACAACGCGCCGTATGCCGACCTGTCGCCCTTCCTCGACTACCCGGGCCACATCGTCAACTGCAATCCGCAGTTGACGGGGCGCACGGTGCCCTGGGGCGAGATCGCGCGCATGTTCGGGCGGCCGTGCATGGGCGGCATGGACCGCCATGGCCTGATGGCGAAGGCGGGCCCGGCGGAGATCCGGCGCGAGGTGAACCGGGTGCTGGGCGAGGCGCCGCGGCCCTTCATGCTGGGCGCCGACTGCACGCTGCCGGGCGACGTCGCGTGGGAGAACATCCGCGCCGCCATCGACGCGGCGCACAACTTCAAGCCCTGAGGGAGCGGCGGGAAGGACGGCAGGCGATGCAATCGCTTCGATCACGTGTCCCCGGCATCCTCGCAACCGCGCTCCTGACGGCGTTCGTGGCCTTCTGGACGTTCTGGAGCTTCGGCGAGCTCTACTACGAGGGCTGGGGCATGCCGTTTCCCCAGCCCCTGGCGTATCTCCTGCCGTTCGCCGTGGCACTGGCGCTCGGCGCCGCCACGCTTGCCTGGCCGCGCGTGATGGGCGTTGTGATCATCCTGCTCAGCGTCGCGTTCTACGGCTGGGCCGTGTCCATGAACCTCCGGCGCTGGGGCTTCTCGTGGGGCCTCGTCCTCAGCTGGGCCGGCATGGCGACCCTCACACTCGCCGGCGGCGCGCTCTTTATCGTCGATGGGACCATTCGCGCCCGCCGGGGCGTCGACACGGGCCCGCGCCCCGCGCCGTGGTGGCGCCGGCGCATGCGCTGGCTCGCGCTGGTCGGGGTGCCGCTGGCCGTCGCGCTGGTGATGTCGGCCATCAATCTCCCGCAGATCCTGATGCGCCACGACGATGGGGACCGCGGGGCGAGGCTGATTGAGGGCGGCGGTGTGCGGCTCGTGTGGGCGCCTGCCGGGCCCGGCTGGAACTGGCGGCAGCCGTGGGGAGGCTACCCGTCGTGGGACAGCCTCGCCTTCTACGGCGTGGCGCCCGTCGGACTGAAGACAGGCCGAGAAGCGGGCGCGCGCCACGCGTCGGCTGACGACATGGCCCGAACGGGGCTGTGCGGCTACCTGAATGCGGAAGGGACGGCGCTCATGCCCGCGCCGCAACACATCTGGCGGATGCCGACCGCCGACGAGTTCGTGCGCTCGCTGACGAGGGACGGACAAACCGCCGGCTGCACGTGGAACGGCGAGCGCGGCCGAATGCCGTGCACGCGGCAGCCCGACAAGGAAACGCCGCTGTGGAACCCGGACGACCCGCCCATCTACATGTGGACGTCCGAGCAGTCCGCCACCGACGCCTGGTTCGTGAACTACCAGGCGTTCGTCTCGCACCAGCCGAAGGGCTTCGGCAACCCGCGCCACGGGTACCGCTGCGTGAAGGACCCGGGAGAGTAGCCCACCCACAAGGCCAGCGCGCCCGCGATACGCGGTCGGGCCTGCGACTGGCGCCTGCCCTGGGTCAGTAGACGCTCCCGCCCGGCTGGTCGGATGTGAGCGAGCCCGACGCAGCCGAGAGGCGGTACGCCGCCCCGCCGGCTCCCGTCCACGTGCGCAGGTTGAACGCCCCCGAGGCGGCGAGGCGATAGACCGCGACGCCACTCACCTGCAACGCCGTGCGCGGTTGGCACACGGCGGGCGCGGGCGCGCGCAGGAAGTACGCGTTGCCGCTGCCCGCCACCGTGGCGCTGCCTGACGCGTCGACAAGGACCGCGGTCCGCTCGTCGACGCCGATGCCGCGGCCCTCTCCGACCCAACTGTCCTGGACGAGCCGCGCGAGGAACGTCACCAGGCGGCCCATGCGATCGCGCGTGACGAAGTGGCTGTCCGTGATGACGCTCTCGAGGCCGGGCAGATCCAGGAACCCGCGGTCCAGCGTAACGCTGGCGTGGTACGGATCGGCCAGCACAGTGCTCGACGCCGCGCTGGCATTCAGGGCCGAATACACGAACTGCCCGAGCACCGCGAGACCGGCGCTCGTGCCGCCGACCGGCACGCCGCGCGCCGCCGCCGCGCGGATGGCCTCCGCGAGCGGGGTGCCCTTCCACATCCTGACGTAGTCCGACTGATCGCCGCCGGCGATGAATACGGCCTCCGCGCGGCGGACCTTGTCGATGACGAACGGGTCGGACGCGGCCGCGGCCGCCGTCAGGACGAGCGTGGCCGCCGAATTCACCGGGCCGAGGCCGGCGATGTACGGGTTGTACGCGTTCGTCCCGGTGGCGCGAAGCACGAGGATGTCACCGCCGCCTGCGCGACCGATGAGCCACCGCATGGCTTCGTCGACATCAGCGCCCCCGCCCATGAGCACGTAGCCCGGGGTCGTCTGTCGCTCCACGTCCGCGGTGCTTCCCGTGACCGAGGACCTGGTACGACGCCGGCGGCTGCACGGCCGGGGGCGCCGCGCCCGACGGAGCGGCCGGGCTGGCGTCCCCGCCGCCGCAGGCCCAGCCCGCCATCGCCGCGAGGAGTGCCGTCGCATACACGTGTGGGAAAAGACGCAAGGGTCGCATCACAACCTGACCTGGACGCCGAACCGCGCGACGCGGGACGCGAGGATGCTGAAGCCGTTGGTCGCCGTCGCAACACTCATCGGCGGCACCTGCCCCGAGGCTACCACGGCGTGGCCATACCGGAGACATCGAGTACCCGTCGGTCGTGCGACGGATTGCGCAGGTCGTGGCCCTCGCCTAAGATGCCCCGCGTATGCTCACGACGCCACGCGGTCTCGTCCTTGCCACGCTGCTCATCGCCGCGCATCCCCTTGCGGCCGGCGTCTTGTCCGACCGGCAGACGGCACCAGCCGACCTTGAGCGACGGCTCGCCGGCCTCGTGCCTGCGGCCAGTCCGGTGCTTACGCCCCGCCCCGCCGAGGTTGCCGGCGTGGCCCTGCCCGCGATCGATCTGAACGGCACGTGGGAGTTCTCCCAGGCCGAGGGCGTGGCGCCGAAACCCATCGAGGTGCCCGGTGAATGGGCCATGCAGGGCTTCAACGTGCCGCCTGGCGGGTTCGCCACCTACCGGCGCCAGGTGGACGTTCCCGCGGACTGGGCCGGACAGACGGTGAAGCTGCGGTTCGACGCCGCGCACGCGGTATGCGACGTACTCGTCAACGGGCAGCCGGTCGGCGGCCACGAGGGCGGGTTCGTGCCCTTCGAGCTCGACGTGACCGCGGCCGTCCGCCCCGGCGCCAACCTCATCGTGGTCCGCGTGCAGAGCGAGTCGATGGCCGACTCGGTGTCGTGCATCTCGCAGTACGCGGCGCACCAGGTGGGCGGCATCATCAGGAAGGTCACGCTGTTCTGCGTGCCGCCGGCGCACGTGGCCCGGCTCTGGTACGAGACCGCGGTGGCCGGAAACGACGCGCGCGTGACGATTCACACCGGTCTCGCCGCCGGCGGCTCGCAGAGCGCCGCGGCCCTCAGGCACCGGCTGATCGAGCCGGAAGGCCGCGTGGTCGCTTCCGGTGACGGCCGGGCACCGCTGCTCCTGCGCGGCGCCCGGCTGTGGACGTCGGAAACCCCGGACCTCTACACGATCGAAACGACGGTCTCGTCGGGTGGCCGCTCTGTCGAGATCGTGCGCCAGCGCTTCGGCCTTCGCGAGGTTCGCGTAAACGGCAACCGGCTCCTCGTCAACGGCCGTCCCGTCAAGCTGCTCGGGATCAACCGGCACGAGGTGCACCCGCTCCGCGGGCGCAGCCTGACGCCCGAGTTGAACCGGCGTGACGCCGAACTCTTCAGGGCCGCCAACGTGAACCTCGTACGGACGTCGCACTATCCGCCGAGCGAGGAGTTCCTCGAGGCGTGCGACGAGCTCGGGATCTTCGTCGAGAGCGAAGCGGCCATCTGCTGGGTTTCGCACGGCGCCAGCCCGTACTGGAAGACGGAGAACCACCTGGACCCGAAGTTCTTTCCTTACCTGCTTCGCGCCACCCTCGACAACATCGCCGCTCACCGGAACCATCCGAGCGTCCTCATCTGGTCGCTTGGCAACGAGTCGCTGTGGACGCCCCTGTTCGCGAAAGTGCTCGAGGTGGCGAAGCGAGAGGATCCGAGCCGGCCGTTCGCCTTCCACGACCAGACCTGGGGCACGTACAACAATGCCGGGAGCACGGCGGACATCGCCAACTATCACTATCCCGGCGAAAACAGCCCGGAGGAGTGGAGCAAGCTGCCGCGCCCGGTCTGGTTCGGCGAGTACGCGCACCTGCAGTGCTACAACCGGCGCGAACTCGCCGCCGACCCGTGGATCAGGGAGGACTGGGGCCGCCCGCTCGCCCGCATGGTGGACCTCATCTGGCAGCAGCCCGGCGCGCTCGGCGGGGCCATCTGGAGCGGTGTCGACGATGTGTTCCACATGCCGAACGGGGACCTGAAGGGGTACGGGCACTGGGGGCCGATCGACGGCTGGCGGCGGGAGAAGCCCGAGTGGCTCGGGATGAGGAACGCGTATGCGCCGTTCCGCGTCCTCAGGGCGGGCGCCGTGCCCGGGCAGCCGATCACGCTCACGGTGCAGAACCGGTTCAACTTCACCGACCTGAGCGACGTCCGCATCGAGTGGTCCCTCGGCGGCCGGGAGAAAGGAGTCGCCTCCGCGAACGTGGCGCCGCACGCGACCGGGACCGTGCTGGTGCCGGCCAGCGGCGCGAACCGCGGTGACCGCATCTTGTTGACCGTCACGGACCGGCGCGGCGTGGAAGTCGCGCGGGAGGTCATCGCCGTCGGCGGACCCGCGGCGAGCGCGCCGGCATCGGCGGCCCCTGCCGCCGAGAGCATCGATCCGATCGCCGACCTTGCCGACGCGGCGAGGGCGCTTGGCCTCGACGGCGGAACGGCGGGCTTGAAACCCCTGTCCATGGTGCTGCCGCTGAATCGCGAAGGTGGGGCCGCGACGGTGGCCGGCACACAGTTGGTCAACGAAATCGAGCCATTCACCCCGCTGCCAACTGACTCGGCCGTCTCCGGGCCGGAACGGCGCGGCGCTGAGGCGATCTTCAGCGTGTCCGCGCCCGACGTCACCGGCACCGTGGCGATGCGCCCCGCGGGGCGGGGCATCATCGACGTCAGCTACCGCCTCACCGCGCTCACGGACGTCAACCCCCGCCAGTGGGGGCTCGTGTTCACGCTGCCGCGCGAGTTCGACACGCTCCGCTGGATCCGCGAGGCGCAGTGGACCTGGTATCCCGATGACCACATCGGCCGGCCCGAAGGCGCCGCGCGAGCCGACCCCGTGGCCCGCCGCACGGTGGAGGAGCCTCGACTGGCGCTGACCGCACCGTGGGCGCGTGACGCGAACGCGCTCGGCTCGAACGACTTCCGCTCGACCAAGGCGCGAATCCGGGAAGCCAGCCTGTCGGCGCCCGACGGCCGAACGTGGCGAGTCGTCTCTGCCGATGCGAGCCAGGCCGTGCGGGCATGGGTCGACGGGAGCCGGATCCGCGTGCTCGTGGCGGGCTTCAACACCGGAGGGTTCGACCAGTTCTTCGCCACGCACTACGTCGCGGAGCGTCGGCCCCTGAAGAAGGGCGACGTGATCGGGGCATCGTTCCGGCTCGTCATGCGTGCGAAAGCGAAGTGAACGCCGCACCGAGTCCGCGGGGTTCAACGGGATCGCGACGGCCGGCGCCTGTCCCCGCCGTTCACCGCGATGCCAGATCGACCCTCACGACGAGGGCGTCGCACAACACGCGGGGTCCGACCTCGCACCCCACGAGGGCAATCCTCACGGGGTATTGCACAGCCGGCGCGCGAGCGCCACCGCGGAGCTGGCGTTCTCGCTGTAGCCGTCGGCGCCGATCGCGTCGGCGTACCGCTGGGTGACGGGCGCGCCGCCGACGATTACCTTCACCCGCTCGCGCACCCCCGCGGCCGTCAGCGCCTCGATCGTTTTCGTCATCGAGGCCATTGTCACGGTCAGCAGCGCCGAGAGCGCGACGATCTGCGCGCCCTTCTGCTGGATCGCGTCCACGAACCTCTGGGGCGGCACGTCGGTGCCGAGGTCGATCACCTCGAAGCCTCCGCCCTCGAGCATGGCGGCGACGAGGTTCTTGCCGATGTCGTGGAGGTCGCCCTGCACCGTGCCGATTGCGACCCGGCCGGCGGAGGCCGCGTCACGGCCGGCCAGCAGGGGCCGCAGCAGCTCGAGCGCGCCCTTCATGGCCCGCGCCGACAGCAGCAGCTCGGGCACGAAGTACTCATCGGCCTCGAACCGTCTGCCGACCTCGGCCATCGCGGGCACCATCGTGCCCTGGACGAGCGCGAGGGGGTCCATCCCTTCGTCGAGGGCCTGCCTGGTGACGGCGGCCGCCGCCTTGGCGTCGCCGTTGAGAACTGCCTGGTACAGCGTGTCGAGATCGGCCATGGCCCGCCCTCACCTCCGCCCGTTGAACTCGCCCACCGCGTCGAACATTGCCGCGATGTTTGTCACGGGTGTGCCCGCCTGGATGTTGTGGATGGCGTTGAACACGAACCCGCCCCCGGGCGCGAAGACCTCGCAGCGCTGGAGCACCTCCTCGCGCACCTCGGCCGGCGTCCCGAACGGCAGCGTCTTCTGGGTGTCCACGCCGCCGCCCCAGAACACGAGCCGGCCGCCGTACTTCGCCTTCAGGTGCTCCGGCTCCATGCCTCTGGCCGAGCACTGCACCGGGTTGGCGATGTCGAAGCCGGCGTCGATGAACGACTCGAGGAAGCGCTCCACCGACCCGCACGAGTGCTTGAACACCTTCCACGAGGTGTGCGCGTGGATCCAGCCGCACAGCTGCTTGTAGTACGGCAGCCACAGCTCGCGGAACGTCGCCACCGAGCAGAAGCTGGAGGTTTGCGTGCCGAAGTCCGTTCCGCACAGGAACACGACATCCACCGCGTCGCCGATCCGGCGGTGCACCCGCTCCAGGTTGCCGAGCGCGATCTCGGTCTGCCTGGCGTACAGGCGGTGCACGAAGTCGCGGCGGCTGTTCAGCGACATGTACCACTCGGTGATGTCGCGGATCCCCTTCGGGTGCTTCAGGAACGGCGCCGGCACCAGCGCGATGTCGCCGAGGGCCGTGCCGCCGACACTTGCGATCACGGCGCGGCCCGTCGCGCGTGCGGCGGCCACGTCCTCGGCGATCCCGTCGAGATCGCCCTCGCCCAGCGGCTCGAACTCCTCGACGTTGTCCTCCAGGCGCAGCGTCTCGTCGTCGAGGGGCTCCTGGCGGATGATCGTGTCGAAGAAGTGGAAGCCTCTCGGCATCCGGCCGCTCGGCGGGGCCGCGCGGTCGCCCTCGGGGTAGATCACCGTGTCGCCGTCGGGCCCCTCGTCGACCTCGAAGCGGCCCGGCACCAGCACGTCGAGCCCGTTGAAGCGCCATGGCTTCCAGCCGCCGAGCGGGAACCCGAACATCGTCTTGCGCCCGAACACGCCCTGCACGTCGAGGCCGAGCGCCTGCTGCAGGTCCTCCTCGACGAGGCCCAGCATCTGGTAGGGCTCGTGGATCCTGATCGGACGCTTCTCGAGCCCGTAGTGATCGCGCAGCGCGGCGACGCAGCTGACGTGGATGCCCGTGACGCCCGTGCTGCCGACGTCGATCGGCACACGGTCCGGCTCGCGGTGCGCCAGCGTGGCCAGCACGCGCTGCCGGCTCGCGGTCGTGGGCATGGTCGCATCGGTTGTCGGCATCGTGATTCCTCGTCGCGCGGGCCGGTGCCGGGCAGACATCGCCAGCGGCGCGCGCCTCAGCGCTTCGTGACCCGCTGCGAGATGCGGCCGGTCTTCGGGTCCTTGACGATCGATTTCGTGCTGCCGTCGGCCAGCCGTTCTTCCTTGATCACGATGGCCTTCCGCCTCGCTGGCGCGGGCCTCGCGCGGCCATGCCCTTTCCGGCGGGCGCGCGGCGCGCCTGCGTGCCACCGCTCGAGCGCGATCGGCTCCCAGCGCTTCGAGGCCGCCGACCGGTAGCACGCGTCGATGATCGCGTTGACGACGTAACCGTCGTGGAACGTCTCCATCGGCGCGCGCCCCTCGTCGAGCGCGTCGAGCATGTCGGAGAACATGTGCTGGTAGCCCAGCTCGTGGGCCTCGTCGCCCACCGGGAACAGCCAGCCCTTCGCGGTCTCCGCCTTCTCGGCCACGTAGCCGCCCTGGCCCCTGGCGGTGAACATCTCGAAGCCCGTGCGGAGGAAATGGTCGAGCCAGATGGTGCCCTCCGTGCCCGCCACCTCGTCGCGCAGGTCCATCCCGCCGCGGAAGGTCCAGCTCACCTCGAACTGCCCGATGGCGCCGTTCTCGAAGCGGATCAGGCCGATGCCGGAATCCTCGGCGTCGATAGGGTGGACCATGGTGTCCGCGGTGCACATCACCTCGACGGGCCGCACGTCCTTGCCGACGAAGCTGCGGATGATCTCGATGCAGTGGCAGCCCATGTCCACGATGGCGCCGCCGCCGGCCACCTGCTTGTCCCAGAACCACGCGCTGTGCGGGCCCGGGTGCGTCTCGCGCGACCGCACCCAGAGCACCTTGCCGAGCGCCCCGTCGCGGACCGACGCCAGCGACTTGAGGGTCTTGGGCGTGTAGACGAGGTCTTCCAGGTACCCGGCGAAGACGCCGGCCTTCTCGACGGCCTCCAGGGCGTCGAGCGCCTCGGCGGCGGTCCTGGCGAGCGGCTTCGTGCAGAGCACCGCCTTGCCCGCCTCCGCCGCGAGCAGCACGGCCTGCCTGTGCAGGTCGTTGGGCAGGGCCACGACGACCAGGTCGGTCTCCGGGTCACGCACGGCCTTCTTCATGTCCGCCGTCGCGCGCGGGATGCCCCACCGGGACGCGAAGGCCCGCGCCTCGGCCTCCGAGGCGGCGCAGACGGTGTGCACGCGGTCGCGGCGCCGGTGCGCGTGCAGGGTCGAGGTGTAGAAGTCGCCGATGAAGCCGGCCCCCAGCAGGGTGATCCGGTGGGACTTGCTCATCGCTCCGCCTCCCGGGAGAGGGACATCGCGCAGACGATACTCCAGTTCCGTCCGATCGTGGCCAGGCACGGCGCTTGGCGCCGTGCGAGAATGACTGTGAAGGAGGCCCCCCTGATGTCCATCTTCGACCCAGCGGGCGTTGATCGGTTCGTTGCGCGCGTTGAGAGCCTGCGTCCCGACTCCGCGCCGCGGTGGGGCCGCATGAACGCGGCTCAGATGCTGGCTCACAACTCGCTCATCTTCGAGTCCGTGCGCACGGGGAACTACCCGCGGATGAACCCGGTGATGCGCTGGATCGTGGCCCGGCTCATCCGTGGCGTCGTGATCGGCAACCGTCCCTACCCGCGCAACTCACGGACCGCGCCCGACTGGGTGGTGAGCGATCGGCGCGACCTCGTCGCCGAGCAGGCGCGGATCGTCGAGAACCTCCAGGCCGTGCATGCGCTCGGTCGCAGGCACTTCGAGGGGAAGGCGAACCCCACATTCGGCGTGCTGAGCGCGGAGGAGTGGAGCACCCTGTTGCTCAAGCACCTGAACCACCATCTGCAGCAGTTCGGGGCGTAGCCTCCCGGCGGCGCCATGTGCCGTCCCGCCTTGCGACCGCGGCGGGTCGCACGTACGCGAACCGTCGTGCAGCGGGCAGCTGGCTCAGCTGAAGAAGCAGAAACGGGAGGGCTGGCCTGCCTGGCCGCAGCTCACTAAAGGGAATGGCAGGCTGGCAGTGAGCGAAGGCTGGCGGAGAGGGGGGGATTCGAACCCCCGTGCCGGTTACCCGACAAGACGCTTTCGAGGCGCCCCCGTTACGACCACTTCGGTACCTCTCCGACTGGGACAACTTACGGTTTCAGGGCTCGTGACCGGGCCCTGAAACCGCTTGGGGAATTATACCCCGGATCCGGACCCGCTTCCGGTGCGGCGCGCGCCACCGAAAAGGGGCCTGTCCCCTCTTTCGGCGTCAGCGGCGGGTCCGGAAGAACTCCTGGATCACGGCGCGGCAGTCGTCTTCCAGCACGCCGGCGACGACTTCGATCCGGTGATTGAGCGACGGCAGCTCGTGCGCGCGGCACGACGACACGACGGCGCCGGCTTTCGGCTCGGGCGCGCCGAACACCAGCGTCCCCACGCGCGCGTGCACCATCGCTCCGACGCACATCAGGCACGGCTCGATCGTCACGTACAGCGTCGAACCCACCAGCCGGTAGTTTCCAGTCTCCCGGGCGGCGGCGCGGATGGCCACCACCTCGGCGTGGGCGGTGGGGTCGTGGCTCCCGATGGGCTGGTTGAAGCCGCGGCCGATGATGCGTCCATCGACGACGACGACAGCGCCAACCGGAACTTCAGCGGCTTCGAGCCCCTTCCGGGCCTCATCGAGGGCGGCGCGCATGTGGAGCTCGTGCGTGTCCATGGAGCGTTCCGCCATTGTAGACATCTGGAGCCGCGGGAGTCACCTCTCCGGGAGATCTGGGCTCAAGCGGCGCGCGCCACTCTGGCATCGCTTGTGCAGGGATGATTGGCGAGTGCCCGATCGGTATCGGCCGGGACAGAAGGGACCGGGTCGGTCGTGCCAGCCCGGCGCCCGGGGCGTTTGAGGTTGGCGGCCGGGCATCCGCGGTGATAGGATGTCGGCCGCCAGCTGGATGTACACGGCACCGAGTCGGAACCGGCGGCAGAGAGCACCGGCTCTCGTCGAATGCATCAATGCAGGCGCGGCGAACCGGAGTGTCGCTGCCACAATGCCTGCCGGGCGCACACCCCGGCCCTTGTCGCCGGACCGGCCGGCAGGCCACTCGCGGAGGAGAGAGCATGAAGAAAGCCCTGTTGGTGTTGGCCCTGATCATGGGCGTCGCACTCGTGGCCGGCCCCATCCTCGCCCAGACGGCGCCCGACAAGGTCGTCCTCAAGGGCAATCCGATGGGCGGCGTGAACTTCGATCATGCGAAGCACGCCAAACTGATCGGCGACGCGAAGTGCGACACTTGCCATCACGCGTCGAAGCCGGAGATGGCTCTGAAGTCGAAGAACCAGAAGTGCCAGGACTGCCACGCCAAGACGGTGGCGGCGCCAATGAAGACCACGTCGAAGCTGGCCTTCCACGACGCGATGGCGAAGAAGGGCCTCTGCATCGACTGCCACACCAAGGAAGCGGCGGGCGGCAAGAAGGCTCCTCTCAAGTGCAACGAGTGCCACAACGTCAAGGGCTAGGCGCGCGGCACTGAAACAACGTTGAGCGGGGCGGCCGGAACGACGCACGCGTTGCGGCCGCTCCGTTCGTGTGTACAGCCTCTCCGCCTCGCAACGTCGAGCCTCAGCGGGTCCGGGGCGCTGCCTCGCCGACGGTTCCCTGTTCGGCTGCGGTGAGCAGCCGCTCGGGGCGGGCGAGCAACTGCTGGATCTCCGCCGAAACTTCCGCGGCGTGGTAGCCGTCGATCACGCGGTGGTCGAACGTCCCGCAGAGTCTCAGGATCCGCCGCGGCTCGATCCGGCCATCGACGACCCAGGGCCGCATTCGCACCTGTGTCACCGTCGCGATCAGCGGGCAGCGCCCGACGGGCGAGAACGGGGCGAATCCCGTGTCCACGCCAAACATCCCGATGCTCGTCACCATCGCGCTGCCGAACGGATCGCGCGGCATGCCCAAGCCGGGCAGATCCAGGCTGAGCGTGTTGGCGAGCCACGACATGAGGCCGACCATCATCCGGATGGCCCAGAGCGGCAGCGCGCGGAACAGGCGCCGGCTGCGGTCGAACGCCGGGTCCCGGCCGCTTCTGATCCGCTGTGCGGCGCCGCCGAGCGCCGCCGCGATCTCGGCAATGGACAGGTGGTCGGCGCCGTCGATCCGGAACCCCGACAGGTCGCGTCCGCCGTCGGCGGCAACCTGGCAGAAGATGTCGACCCGGTTGCGGACCTTGAGGCGCCACCAGCCGACCTTGGCGTTGTACTCGGGGTGCTTCGCCAGCGTCATCGCGACGGCGCGCGTGACGAGGTGCGTCACCGTGCCCTTGCAGCCGTGCCGGCGGTTGTAGTCCGCGAGGAACGCCTCCGCCGCCGTCATGTCCACATCCACGGCGCCGAAGATGTGCGGGTCGTTGGGGGCGCGCCACATGGCCGCGGCGAGCTTCCTGAACGCGGACGGGTTCTCGAGTTCTCGATAGTGACCCATCACCACCTCTGACCGAAGTCGCCGCCCGAGCGCGCGGAGACCTTCACCTGCTGTGCTGCCAGCCAGTCTGCCACGATGCCGATGGCCGACGCCAGCGGCGCGGCGACGGCCATCGCGTGATTGAGCAGCGTGGCCGTGAAGACCGCCGCGTCACAGGGCCGGCCCGGGACGACGCGCGCGTCCCGGCCGCCCCGTTGTGCTGTACGCTGAAGCAAGACCCTGGAGCCCACCCTTGACCGAGTTCCCGCCGGACCATCCGACCGATATCGACGTGACGCGAATCGCCGCGTCCTCCGCAGCACCATCCCGCAGGATCGGGCCCTATCGCCTGCTGCACGCGCTGGGCGAGGGAGGCATGGGAGAAGTCTGGCTGGCCGAGCAGACAGCGCCGGTCCGCCGCCAGGTGGCCGTCAAGCTCATCAAGACCGGGATGGACACGGTGCAGGTGGTGACACGGTTCGAGGCCGAGCGCCAGGCGCTGGCGCTCATGGACCACCCCGCCATCGCCACGGTGTTCGACGGGGGCAGCACGCCGGAGGGCCGTCCGTACTTCGTGATGGAGTACGTGAAGGGCGAGCCGATCACGGCGTACTGCGACCGCCACAAGCTGGCGATGCGGCAGCGCCTGGACCTGTTCGCGCAGGTCTGCGACGGCGTGCAGCACGCGCACCAGAAGGGCGTGGTCCATCGTGACCTCAAGCCATCCAACGTGCTCGTGGCGGTGCAGGGCGACCGCCCGGTGCCGAAGATCATCGATTTCGGCGTGGCAAAGGCGACGGCACGGCAACTGACCGACCGCACGCTGCGGACCGAGTTCGGCGCGATCATCGGGACGCTGGAGTACATGAGCCCGGAGCAGGCCGAGATGGGCGGGCTCGACGTCGACACCCGCACCGACGTCTACGCCCTGGGCGTGATCCTCTACGAACTGCTGACGGGCGCCTTGCCGTTCGAGTCCAAAGAGTTGCGCCAGGCCGGCCTCCTGGAGAGCCAGCGGACGATCCGCGAGAAGGAACCTCCCCGGCCGAGCACGCGCATCACCAGGCTCGGCGGCGCGTCGACCACGGCTGCCGCGAACCGTCACACCGAGCCGCGCCGCCTCGCCAGCCTGCTGCGCGGCGATCTCGACTGGGTCACGATGCGGGCCCTCGAGAAGGACCGGACCCGGCGCTACCAGACCGGGAACGCGCTCGCCGCCGAGGTCCGGCGGTATCTCAATCACGAGCCCGTCGTGGCCGGCCCGCCCAGCGCGCTCTACCGTGCGGGGAAGTTCGCCCGGCGGCACCGTTTCGGCGTCGCGGCTGCCGCCACGCTCGTCTTCCTGCTCGCCGCGTTCGCGGTCACGATGGGGTTGCAGGCGCGGAGGATCGCGCTCGAGCGGGACCGCGCGAATCGCGAGGCCGAGACCGCGAGACAGGTCTCGTCCTTCCTCGTGGGGCTCTTCGAGGTGGCCAAGCCCAGCGAGGCGGCCGCCAACAGCGTCACGGCCAGAGAGATTCTCGACAAGGGCGCGGCCCGTATCCAGACAGACCTGCGAGGTCAACCGGCTGTCCAGGCCACGCTGATGAGCACGATGGGCTCGGCGTACCACAGCCTCGGTTCGTACAAGAACGCGAGAACGCTCAAGGACCGGGCGCTCGCACTGCAGCGGCAGGTGTACGGCCCGGGAAGCCTGGAGGCCGCCGGCGGACTGGCCTCGCTCGCGGAGACCATGTCGAGCCAGGCCGAGTACAAGGAAGCCGAGCAGCGGGCCCGTGAAGCCGTGGCCCTGTTGCGGGGAGTTGCCGGCGTCGATGCCGCGCTCGCCCGCGCGCTCAGGGAACTGGCCTGGGCGCTCTACCTTCAGGGACACGCGGCCGAGGCGGAGTCGGCCGCGCGCGAGGCGTATGCGCTCTATGCGCATCTTCCCGGTCCCCCTGACAAGGAACTGGCCGACTGTCTCAGCACGCTCGGCGGCATCCTGCTCGACAAGGTGGACCTCGCCGGCGCGGCACGCGCCTACGAAGAGACACTCACACTCCGCCGGCGGGTCTACGGACCGAGCCATCCGAGGACCGTCTCGGCGTCGGCCAACCTCGCCGCCGTCTGGATTGCGCAGGGCGAGCTCGCCAAGGCCGAGGTGGCCTACCGCGAGATCGTGGCGCTCGACCGTCAGCAGCTCGGCCCTGATCACCCGAGCCTGGGGAATACCCTCAGCAACCTCGGGGCGATCCTGTACCTGCAGAAGAAGTACTACGAAGCGGAAAACTACTACAGGCAAGCCCTGGCGATCGATCGCCGCGCGATGGGCGAGCGTCACCCCGATGTGGCGACCAACCTGACGAACATCGGGCAAGCCCTCACGATGCAGAGGAAATACGCGGAGGCCGAGGCCGTGCTCGGCGAATCGATCGCCATCAAACGGGAGTCGATGGGCGGCGCTCATCCCGACGTGGCGCTCACGATGACGTTCCTCGCCGATTGCCTGTGCCGAAGCGGCAAGGCTGGGGAAGCGGAACAGACCGCGCGCGCCGGCTTGAAGATCAACACCGACCGCCTCGGCAAAGACCACCCGCGGACGAAGGAGAGCGAGGGCGCCCTCGGATGCGCGCTGGCCGGGAGCGGGCGCTACGGCGAAGCCGAGCCGTACCTGCTGAGTTTCGCCGAAGCGCTCGACAAGAAGACCGGGGCCGAGGGCGACCCGCGCGAGATCGCGCAGCAGGTCGCCGACATGTACGTGGCCTGGGGCAAGCCCGCCAAGGCCGCCGAGTGGCGGAAGAAGGCCGGCCACACGACCGACTGATCTGGGTGAGTGGCGAAAAGTGGCTTGCCGTGAGCCCCTCGACCACGCTCGGGGCTCCCTGAGCATCGTCGAAGGGAGCGAGGGAGCGTAGCGGCCGGGTCGAATGGTGCGCCCTGCAGGACTCGAACCTGCGGCCTCCTGGTTCGTAGCCAGACGCTCTATCCAGCTGAGCTAAGGGCGCACGCGGAGTGCTCCGGCGGCCGCTTTCGCAGCCGCCGGAATTATTGACTATATCACGATCGTTCCCCCGGGTCTAAAGACCCGGGGCTCCACGAGAAAGAACCCTGGCGCCATGAGAGCGCAGGCTATCGCGCCGACCTCGTCAGCCCGTGGCCGATCGGGAACATCCCGGGCAGCTGGATGGGCAGCTTGCCGCCGATCGGGATCTCGCCGGCCAGGGCCTTCACGGCCGCCCGCTCCGTGAAGTCCGAGAACTCGTAGCCCAGCAGCACCGCCGGCAGCTTCGGCAGGAACGTGGCGGTGTAGGGGTTCCCGAAGCACACCGCCGCGAACGGCTTGTCCTGCGCCGCCACCGAGTCGAGCAGCGCAATCTGGGGCTGACTCAGGTCCATGCGCCCGCTGTAGGAGGCGATGCGGACGAACACGCCGGCGATGACCGCATCGGCCCGCCGCGCCAGCGCGCGGACGAGCTCGAATTCCGACGCCGTCGTCCGGTCAGTCACCTCGATCGCCGTGAGATTCGGCCACCGCTTCTTCAACTCCGGGATCATCGTCCGGCTCGGGATGGCCTCGCGCCAGCCCGATGCGTAGTCGAGCACCGACAGGTAGAGCACGTTCGCGTCGCGCGGGGCCGCGAGCGGCACCTGGTTGCGTTCATCCTTGATGAGCGTGATCCCGCGATCGTTGATCTGCTGCGCCACCTCCGCGTGCGCGCGCGTGCCGAACTTCGCGGCAATCCCGGCCGGGTCGACCTGCCGGTTCACGTGCAGGCCGAGCCGCGCCTTGGCCCGCAGGATCCGTTCGGCCGACGCGTTGACCTGCGCCTCGCTGATTTCCCCCGCCGCCACCGCCGCCTTGATGCCCTTGAACGCCGCATCGTCATCCGGCGAGTGCAGGACGAAGTCCACGCCCGCCTTCACCGCCTGCGCCGCGGCCTTGTCGTGCGAGAACATCTTCGAGATGGCGTCCATCGTCATCGAGTCGGTGAAGATGAGACCGCCGAACTTCAGCTCGTTGCGCAGGAGGCCGGTGAGGATCGGCCGGCTGAGCGTGGCCGGGATGCCCGGCGCCGGGTCGAGGGCTGGCAGGACGATGTGCGAGGACATGACGGCGTCGACGCCGGCGGCAATGGCGGCCTTGAAGGGCGCCAACTCGACCTGGTCGAGGCGCTCGCGCGGGTGATTGATGACCGCGAGGCCGAGGTGCGTGTCGACGTTCGTGTCGCCGTGGCCGGGGAAGTGCTTCGCCGTGGCGAACGCGCCCGTCGACTGGATGCCCTTGATGTAGGCCACCGCCATCTTCGAGACCTGCGCGGGATCCTCGCCGAAGGACCGGAGGTTGATCACCGGGTTCCGCGCGTTGTTGTTGACGTCGACCACCGGGTAGAAGTCGATGTTGACGCCGATGGCGCGCGCCTCGGTGGCGGCGACCACGCCGGCCTTGAACGCCATCTGATCGTCGCCGGTCGCGCCGATGACCATGGCGCGCGGCAACCGGGTGGCGCCGTTCAGAATGTAGGCCGCGCCGCCCTCGAAGTCGCCCGATGTGAGCAACGGGATCGCCGATTCCGACTGCAGCCGGTTGAGGATCATGGCGGCCGAGTAGGGCTCGCCCTTCCGCATGGCGTTCCCGCCGCCCCATACCGGGTTGAGCATCACCTGCGGCAGCGCCTCGGCGCTGCCGAAGACATGGAAGCCGCCCACTTTCACGTCGCGCACGAGATGGCGGAGCCGCTCGAACTCCTCGCTGTCGGTGCTGAGGTAGGCGGCGTTGATCGACGAGAAGATCAGCTGGCCGATCTTCTCGTCCAGCGTCATCGTCGCCATGGTCCGCGCGACCCAGAGATCGGCCTCCTTCTGCCGCTTCTCCGCCGCCTGCTTCTCGAGACGGGCCTGTTTCGCCGACGGAGCCTGCTCTGATGGACCGGCCCCGATGAGAAGGGCGGTCGAGAGCACGAAAAGGAAGAAGAGCGTCAGTTTCTTCATGGTCGCCTCGAGAACACCGATGAGAAGCGTACCACGCCTGTACGCCGGGTCTGAAGACCCGGCCTCCATGATTCACGCTGCCGCGCTTCTCGTCAGGGCTGAAGCCCCGGCCTCAGCCCCTTGCCCCTTGCCCCTCTCCCCTATCCCCTATCCCCGGTCCCTGAGATAATCCCCCCATGAGCCACACCGAGCACAAGAAGCTCTCCCCGGCGGTCGCGCACTGTTACATCCTGACGATTAGCGACACGCGGACGCTCGCCACCGACGAGAGCGGGCGCACAATCTGTGACCTCCTCTGGGCGGAGGGCCACCAGGTGATGGGGCGCAAGGTCGTCCGCGACGAGCCCGACCAGGTGCGCGAGGCCATCGAGGCCCAGCTCGCCAGCGCCGACGTGCAGGTGATTCTCACGACGGGCGGCACCGGCATCACCTCGCGCGACACCACCTACGAAGCGATCTCCGGGCTGCTCGAGAAGAAGCTCGATGGCTTCGGCGAGCTGTTCCGGATGCTGAGTTATCAGGAAATCGGGTCGGCCGCCATGCTCAGCCGCGCGGTGGGCGGCCTGGCGAAGGGCACGGTCATCCTGTCGTTGCCTGGCTCGGAGCCGGCGGTGCGGCTGGCGATGACGAAGCTGATACTGCCGGAACTGGGGCATCTGGTGCGGGAGGCCTCTCGCTAGGGACAAGGGGCATGGGACACAGGACAAGGAGGAGGTGAAGATGGCCTCCGATTGCCAGCGCGGCTTTCTCACCCATGCCCCATGCCCCATGCCCATGCCCCATGCCCCTGAGGAGCACAACGTGAGCCGTATGCGGCCGATTCGGGAGACCATTTCGCTGGAGGAGGCGCGGGCGCTGATTGGCGGCGCCGTGCGGCCCATCGAGCGGACCGAGCGGGTCCGCGTTGATCTCGCCTCGGGCCGGGTCGTGGCCCGACCGGTCGAGGCGCAGGCCGATGTGCCGCCCTTCGCCAGGGCCGCGATGGACGGCTATGCCGTGCGCGCGGCCGACACGTTCGGTGCATCCACGCACGATCCGCGCGCACTCACCTGGGTCGAAACCGTGTTCACGGGCCAGGTGCCCACCAGGCCTGTCGGCGCGGCGCAGTGCACGGAGATCGCGACAGGCGCCCCGGTGCCCGAGGGCTCCGACGCGGTGGTGATGGTGGAAGAGACCGAGAAGCAGGCCGATCACGCGGTGCGCGTGTTCAGCCCGGTGTACCCCGGCCAAAACGTCACGAAGCAGGGCGCCGACATCCGGGTGGGCCAGCCCGTGCTCCAGGCCGGCGATGTCCTCAGCCCGAGCCGCATCGGCGCGGTGGCCGCCCTTGGCGTGCTGGAGGTCGAGGTCTACGCACAACCTCGGGTGGCGATACTCTCGACCGGCAACGAGGTGGTCGATCCGGGCCAGCCGCTGAAGCCCGGCCACATCTACGACATCAACAAGTTCACGCTGAGTGCGGTGCTGCGCGAGCACGGAGCCTGCCCGGTGCCCTACCCGACGGCGCCGGACAACGTGCCGGACCTCGAGCGCGCGCTCGACGCCTGCCTCGCGGAAGATGTCGTGCTGTTCTCCGGCGGCAGCTCGGTCGGCGAGCGCGACCTGATTCTCGACGTCGTGGAGCGGATGGGCGACGTGCTGTTCCACGGCATCGCCGTGAAGCCGGGCAAGCCGACGCTGTTCGGCACGATCAGGGGCACACCGGTATTCGGCATGCCCGGCTACCCGACGTCGTGCCTGTCGAACGCCTACATGCTGCTCATCGCGCCGCTGCGCACACTCGCCCGCCTGCCTAAATGGACGCCTCGCGTCGCCCGGCTGCCGCTCGGGCAGCGCGTGGTCTCGACGACGGGCCGCCACCAGTTCTATACGGTGCGGATCGTCGAGGGCCAGGCCATGCCGGCGTTCAAGGCGTCGGGCGACATCACCAGCATGTCGCTGGCGGACGGCTATATCGAGATCCCCGCGCAGGTGGACGTCGTCGAAAAGGGCGAGTCCGTCGACGTGACCCTCTTCTGAGGGGTCGGGACCATTTACGGTCAGGCCTCCCGCCGGCCGACAGTTCCGTGGCCGGCCGGGACCGCCTGAGACGTGGAGCAGCGCGCGATGTCGAAGCCTGAAAGTGCCACGCTCACACCCGGCGACCTGGCGCCCCTGTTCACTCTTCCCAACCAGAAGGGCGGGTTGGTGTCGCTCGAAGCCGCGCTCGCCAAGGGGCCGGTGCTGCTGGGCTTCCACCGGGGCACATGGTGACCGAATTGCCGTCGCCGGTTCGGCGACCTGGCGCTCAACTCTCCCCGGTACCGGGAACTCGGGGCCACGGTGATGGCCGTCGTGGCGCAGCGCTCAGAGAAGGTGAAGCGCTACATCGAGGACACGGGCCTGCCCTTCGACATCCTGATTGACGATGCGCGCGAGACAGTGAAGGCCTACGGCGTGTGGCACCCGGTAGGCTTCGACGCATGGAACGTCGCGCGGCCGTCACTCTTCCTGATCGACCGCGCCGGGACCATCCGGTACGCCTTCGTGGCGGAGTTCCAGACCGAGTTCCCGGAGCACGAGGAGATCGTGCAGGAACTGGGCAAACTCGGAGAGGGGAAGTCAGAAGCAAGCATCAAGTAGCAAGAAGCAAGAAGACGAGAAGGGCATGCACGCTCAGCAGAGCATCCTTCTGACGATCGTCAGTTGGCCCTTCTTGCTCCTTACTTCTTGCTTCTGATCAGCGAGCGAAGCGCTACCGCGAGTACCGCTTCGCGATCTCGCTCCAGTTGACCACGCTCCACCACGCGTCCACGTAGTCGGCGCGGCGGTTCTGGTACTTCAGGTAGTAGGCGTGCTCCCACACGTCGACGCCCATCACCACCTGCCGGCCTTCCATCGCGGGGCTGTCCTGGTTCGGCGTGCTCTCGATCGCCAGCTTGCCGCCGTTGTTGACCAGCCAGGCCCAGCCGCTGCCGAACCGGCCGAGCGCGGCCTTCTTGAACTCGCCCTTGAAGGCCTCGAAGCTGCCGAACGACGCCTTGATCGCATCAGCCAGCGGGCCCGACGGGTCGCCGCCAGCCTTCGGGGCCATGATCTGCCAGAACATCGCGTGATTGGCATGGCCTCCGCCATTGTTGCGGACCGCGGTGCGGATCGCCTCGGGCACGTTCGCGATGTTGCGAATGAGATCGTCGATGCTGTGCTTCTGGAGGTCGGGGTACTGCTCGAGGGCGGCGTTCAGGTTCGTGATGTACGTCGCATGGTGCTTCCCATGATGGATCTGCATCGTCATCGTGTCGATGAACGGCTCGAGCGCGTCGTGTGCGTACGGCAGGGCAGGCAGTTCGTGCGCCATTTCGATGGTCCTCCTTACAGCGGCCAGTTGTCCGGGGTCTGAATCCCTCTATTCTACCAGCAGTTGGCCCAAATCGGACTGGTTTTGTCTTATTTGTAGTGACGCAGAACCCGCGCGATTGGTGACACCTCCCCGGATGGGCCCCTCACCCCCTGGCGATCAGGCCTCGCGCACTCAGATCCTCGAGCGTGTCCATCACCGTCGAGCGGACCGGCCTGAACTCGAGGCCCAACTGCCGCCGGATCTTCGAGTTGTCGAAGACCGGCACGCGCCCGAGGTGACTTCGCATGAATGAGCCCAGCCCCTTCGGCTGGAAATGCGAAAGGAGGCGCAGGATGGCGGTGCCCGCTGCGCCGTCCATCCCGAGTGCCGGCAGCCTGCCGCGGACGCCGAACTCGCGCATGAACTCGACCATCTGCCGCGCCGACAGGTTCTCGTGGGCGCAGAGGTACCGCCCCGATGCCGCCGGCGTCTCCATCGCGCGCACGTGGGCCTCGGCGACGTTGCGCACGTCCACGCAGCCCCAGGTCAACGCGGGAATCGCGGGATAGACGCCCTTCGCAAGGTTGATGAAGATGTCGGTCGAGTAATTCCGCCCGGGCGACAACGAGGGACCGATCACCAGGTACGGGTTGATGACCACGAGTTCGAAGGGCGCCTTCTCGTCGTTGACCATCTTCCATGCTTCGCGTTCGGCCAGCACCTTCGAGTAGTAGTAGGGATTGCGCTCCAGACTGCTCGCCGTGTTCCAGTCGGCCTCGGTGAGCACGCGGCGGCTGTCGGGCTCGTCGGTCACGGCCGCGATGCTGGAGGTCAGCACCACGCGCTTTACGCCGGCCCACAGGCACGCATCGAGCACGTGCCGCGTACCCAGCACGGCCGGGTCCACCAGGTCGCGCTGCGGGTCCCTGACGTCGAGTTGGTATGGGCTCGCCGTGTGCACCACGTATTCACACCCGGCGACAGCCGCGTCCCAGCCTTTCGGGTCCAGCAGGTCTCCATGCACGAGCCCGAGGCGCTCCGCCGCGCCCGGCAGGCTGGTCAGGAACCGCAGGTCGGTTTTCCGGTCGGGGTCCCGGACAGTCCCCCGCACCCGGTATCCCCGGGCCAGCAGGTGGCGAACGATGTGGGTGGCGATGAAGCCGGTGGCCCCGGTCACGCAGACGGGCATGGAGGTGACAGGCTCAGGCGCCGCAGTATTCATGCTCTGTCATAGACGCCTCCAGACGCTTGCGCGTCCCGGACCGGCAGCGCAGGCCCCCCGGGAACTGCCACGGCGGGCCGTGCCACGGCTGGGCCGTTGACAGGCCTTTCCGGCGGCGCGTAGCATGCGCCGACGCGTCCCCCGCGGAGGCAGCAACGTGGCAACCGACTCCCCGATGAACCGCAGACAGTTCCTGCAGAAATCCACGCTGCTCGCCGCGGCGGCGACGGCGGCCGGCGCCGCGACCAACGCCGGCGCGCAGATCAACAACTCGGCCGGCCTCAGCACGAAGCCGATTCGCCTGGGGTTCATCGGCGCCGGGATTCGCGGCACGCTGCTGATGCAGGCCGCCTCGGGCATCGGCGGCGCGCAGATTGTCGCCGTGGCCGACTGCTACAAGGGCCACCTCGACCGCGCGTTGGAACTGGTGGCTCCCGCGCCGGCCGTCACAGGCGACTACACCGAGATCCTCGCCCGCACCGACATCGATGCCATCGTCATCGCCGCGCCCGATCACTGGCATCTCAGGATGACGCAGGAGGCGCTGGCCGCCGGCAAGCACGTCTACGTCGAGAAACCGATGACCCACGCGTGGGAGGAGGGCGAGGCGTTCATCGCGGCCGCCGAGAAGAGCGGCAAGGTGGTCCAGGTCGGCAGCCAGTACATGAGCATGGGGTGTGCGAAGCGGGCGGCCGAGTTCATCAGGAGCGGCCGGCTCGGGCAGGTGGCGCTGGTCGAAGGCAAGATCCACCGGAACAGCCCCACCGGCGCGTGGTACTACCCCATCCCGCCCGATGCATCGCCGGCAACGATCGATTTCAAGCGGTTCCTCGGCCCCGCGACGCCGCGCGAGTTCGACCTGCGGCGCTTCTTCCAGTGGCGCCTCTACTGGGACTACTCGGGCGGGCTTCCGACGGACCTCTTCGTCCACCTCATCACGGCCACGCACCAGTTGATGGGCGCCCAGGAGCCCGAGAGCGTCTTCACCTTCGCGGACGTCTACCGCTGGAAGAACTACCGCGAGGTGCCAGACCAGATGACCTCGATGGTGAAGTACCCCGACGGCTTCGTGCTCCGGCTCACCAGCACGTCGTTCAACGGCCACCCCGGCCCGCTCCTCACCTTCTACGGCAACGCGGGCACGCTCGAGTACAACGGCGACTCCTTCAAGTTCTTCCACGAGCCCGAGTCGGACAGCTTCGGCTACTCGACGTACTCCTGGCCGAAGGCGACCACGGCGAGGTTCAAGGAACTGATGAACCTGAACGACAACCTCACGCCCCTCGACGGCGTGGACGCCGCCGCGCCGGTGGAGTACACGGCGGCGAACGACGAGGACTCGACGCGCGCGCACATGCGGAACTGGATCGACGCCATCCGGACCGGCGGCAAGCCGATCGAGGACGTGCGCTTCGGCCACCACGCGGCCCTGGTCGGCCACATGTGCAACCTGTCCTACAAGGCCGGCAAGCCCGTGAAGTGGAACAGGGCGACACGGAAGGTGGAGGTATAGGTCTTCGGATCGGGGCTCGGGATCCGGGCCTCGGGACTCGTCTGTCTCGCTGAAGCGACAGTCACCTCACAGAAGGCGGGCGGTCGGATCGGTAGCGTCCGCAGCGAACAACGGCGTTTCCCGAGCCCCGAGCCCCGAGTCCCGGCTACCCGTTCACGAGGTTGTAGAGCGTGTCCCGCTCCACCGGCGATCGTCCCGCCGCGCGGATGACGGCCTGGATCTCGTGCGTGGTCATCATCTCGGGCGTGCGCGCGCCGGCCATGTGGTAGATCTTCTCTTCCTGCACGGTGCCGTCGAGATCGTCCACGCCGAACCAGAGCGACGCCTGCGCCACCTCGATGCCCGTGGCGATCCAGAACGCCTTCACGTGCGCCACGTTGTCGAGCATCAGCCGCGCCACGGCATGCACGCGCAGGGTGTCGGACGCCGGCGGTGCCGGGAGCTTGCGCATCTGGTTGTTGTCGGGGTGGAACGCGAGCGGGATGAACGCCTGGAAGCCGCCCGTCTCGTCCTGGAGCGCGCGGACGCGCAGCATGTGATCGACGCGCTCCTCGTAGGTCTCGATGTGCCCGTACAGCATGGTCACGTTGGAGCGCATCCCCAGCCGGTGCGCCGTGCGGTGGATGGCGAGCCACCGGTCGGCGTCGCACTTGTCGGCGCAGATCTTCCGCCGCACGCGCGCCGAGAACACCTCGGCGCCGCCGCCAGGCAGTGAGTCCAGCCCCGCCGCCATCAACTCTCGGAGCACCTGTTCGTCGCTCATCGCGTAGAGATCGGCGAAGAACGCGATCTCGACGGCCGTGAAGCACTTCAGGTGGATGGACGGCTTGATCGCCTTCAGCCCGCGCAGCAGCGACGTGTAGTAGTCGAAGGGCAGGTCCGGGTGCAGGCCGTTGACGACGTGCACCTCGGTGATGGGCTCGTCGGCGCGGACGCGCAGTTTCTGCAGGGCCTGCTCGAGCGAGAGCGTGTAGGCGTCCTTGTCGCCGGGCATCAGCCGCGCGAACGAGCAGAACAGGCAGTTGGCCACGCAGACGTTGGTGGCCTCCAGCCGGATGTTGTGGTTGTAGAACGTCTGGCCGCCGTGGCGCCGCTCGCGCTCGCGGTTGGCGAGCCATCCGAGGGCCAGCGTGTCGGGGCACTCGAACAGCCGGATGCCGTCCTCGGGCGTCAGCCTCCCGCCCTCGTCGAGTTTCTGCCGGATGTCCAGCAATCCCGCGCGTGCGACCCGTGCTTCTCCCAGCGCCACAACCTCTCGATAGTCGCATGCTATACTCCGCGATGGCAACAGACGCCCCGGTCGGTCGACCAGGGAAGCTGGGTGCGAAGCCCACACGGTCCCGCCACTGTATGCGGGGAGCGTGCGCGGTCGCGGCCGCCGACAGTCGGTTTCGAAACCCGTGCTCGCGCCAGGCGGATTGGCGCTGCACGCAGGTTTCGAGGCCGGTCCGTGAAGGCAGCCCGTCACGGCGTCGCGAGGCGCTGGAAGACGAGACGCGCGCGTAACGATCCGCGAGTCAGGACACCTGTCGACCGCCCCGTACTCACCCCTCCGCCGCGCCGCTCATGGCGGCCCGCGGCGGATCCGTCGGTGCGAGGTCACACCGATAGGAGGTTGGATGCGCCGTTCGTCCGCTTTTTCCCTCGTCACGCTCGCACTCCTGCTCATCCCAGCCGTCGTGCCCGCGCGGGCGCAGTCCCCGGTGGTCCAGGGCCGCGTCCTCGACCCCTCCGGCGCGCCGGTGGCCGGCGCCACGGTAAGCCTCCGGTCGGCGGCCGGCCTCGTGCGGCAGGCGACGAGCCGCGCCGACGGGACGTTTGCGATCACTGACGTGCCGCCCGGCGAGTACGACCTGATCGCCGCCGCCTCGGGCTTCCGCGCCGAGCCGGTCCGCGTCAGCGCCCGCACGGGCGACGCGCGCGACACCGACATCCGCCTCGCCCTGGCGGCGCTGACCGATGCCGTCGTGGTGTCGGCGTCGTACGTGGAGTCCGCGCGGTCCGAGGCCCCGACCACCGTCACCGCGCTCACGCGGCGCGACATCGAGGACCGGCAGATCGCGATGGTGGCCGACGCGCTGCGCCTCGCGCCGGGCATGACGGTGGCCCCGTCGGGCGGCCTCGGCAGCGTCACCTCGGCGTTCCCGCGCGGCGGCGAGTCCGACTACACGCTGGTCATGATCGACGGCGTCAAGCTCAACGGTTTCGGCGGCGGGTTCGATTTCGGGCACCTGACCACGTTCGGGCTGAATCAGATCGAGGTGGTGCGGGGGCCGCAGAGCGCCGTGTTCGGCTCCGATGCCATCGGCGGCGTCGTCCAGATGAGGTCGCGCGTCGGCGGCGCGCCGTCGCTCTACGGCCTGCTCCAGACCGGCTCGGTACGGGACGAGCCGCCTGGGCGCGGGCTCCTCGGGATCGAAGGGCGCGGTCGAGTGGGGAGTGGCCGTCGAACATGCCGCGAGCGACGGCTGGACCGACGACGCTCCCAATCCCGCCCTCGGCACCGTGTCGAACGACGACTATGGCGCGACCATGGCGTCGGCGGCCGTGGCCTGGCGCGCGGGCTCGCGCTCGGCGCTGCGGGCGACGGGCCGGTTCGGCACCAACGAACGCGGCAATCCGGGGCCTTTCGGATCCGATCCGATCGGGGCGTATCCCGGCATCGACCGCGTTTCGCGAGGCACGAACGACGTGGGTTTGGGATCGGCAGAGTTCACCCACGAATGGAACCCTCGCACCGCGCTTCGCCTCCACTCGAACTACCTCGACCAGCGCTCGCGCTTCGTCAGCCCGTGGGGCGAGTCGGATGCGAGGACGCGGCGGTTCCAGGCACGCGGCCAGGTCGATCGGGCGTTGACAGAGACGCTCGGCCTGTCGGCGGGCGCCTCGCTCGATCTCGAGCAGGCCCGCAGCTCGTACATCACCGGGGCGTCGGCGCAGCAGGTGCCGATCGATCGCCGGCTGATGGGCTACTTCGCCGAACTCCGCTGGCGCCGGGCATCGCGCCTGTTCCTCACGGCCGGACTGCGCGTCGACGACATCCTGCGCGGCGCCCTCGAAGGGGACCCGCTCGGGTTCTCGCCTCGCGCTCCCCTGCCGGAAGACCGCGTGGTGTCGACGAACCCCCGCGCGGCGGTGAGCTACTACCTGAGGACGTCGGACGCGAGCGGCGGCAACTGGAGCCGCCTGCACGGCAGCGCCGGCACCGGCATCCGCGCGCCCGACGCGTTCGAGATCGCCTTCACCGACAACCCGGGCCTTGCGCCCGAGCGGAGCAGGAGCGTGGACGCCGGATTCGAGCAGGCCCTCGCGAGCGGGCTCGTGGTCCTCGACGCCACGTACTTCTTCAACCGCTACGACGACCTGATCGTGGCCGTCGGCCGCTCGATGCTGGACTACAGCCGGTACCGCACGGACAACATCGCCAACGCCGAGGCCCAGGGGGTCGAGGCCTCGGTGGCGCTGCGAACGCGGCGGGGCTTCGAGTTCAGGGCCGCCTACACGTTTGCCTCGACGGCCGTGCTCGGGCTCGACAACGCGCCGGGCGTCGCGCCTGCGCCGTTCGAGGTGGGCGACGCGCTGCTGCGGCGGCCCCGGCACCAGGCCACCGTGGATCTGGTCTGGCGCCACCGTGCGATCACCGCTTACATGAACGCCGGCGGCCGCGCCTCCGCGCTGGACGTCGAGCCGAACTGGGGCGCCGGCGGCGGGACGTACAGCGCGCCGGGCTTCGCCGTTGCCGGCGCCGGCGTGGCGATCCGGGCCGCGCGTGCCCTCGACGTGCTCGTCCGCGCCGACAATCTCTTCGATCGCCGCTACGAGGCCGTGTTCGGGTATCCGGCCCCGCGGCGCTCGTTCACCCTGGGTGTGCGCCTTGCTGCGGGCCGATAGCGTCACCTGCGTCCACGACCGCCGGCAGGACGGCGCGACGGCGCTACCCGGCGTGCAGGACGTCACCGTGCGCGTGGAGCGGGGCCGCGTGGTCGGCATCCTGGGCCCCAACGGCTCGGGCAAGACGACGCTGCTCCGGCTCCTCGGCGGCATGCTGCGCCCCGACTCGGGGGCGGTGACCCTGAACGGCGCGAACCTGGCGGCGATTCCCCGGGCCGCGCTGGCGCGATCGATTGCCGTCGTTCCCCAGGAGACCCATCTCGCGTTCGACTACTCGGTGCTCGAGATCGCCTTGATGGGGCGCTACCCGCACCTCGGCACGTTTGCCCTCGAGGGCCCGCGCGACGTGGCCATCGCGCGGGAGGCGCTCGAGGCGACGGGCACGCTTGGCCTCGAGCGCCGCAGCTTCGCGACGCTCTCCGGCGGCGAGAAGCAGCGGGTCGTCATCGCCAGCGCCCTCGCCCAGCAGGCCGAGATCCTGCTGCTCGACGAGCCGACGGCCTCGCTCGACCTCGGCTACCAGTTTGACGTGGCCGCCCTGCTCGCCCGCCTCAACCGCGAGCGCGGCATCACGGTCGTCGTGGCCACGCACGACCTGAACTTCGCCGCCGCCCTCTGCACGTCGGTCGTCATGCTCTCGGCGGGCCGCGTCGTCGCGGCCGGGCCCACCGACGACACCATCACCGCGCTGTCGATCCAGGCGCTGTACGGCGTGGTGGCCGACGTCTACCCGCACCACGCGGCCGGCCACCTCACCGTGGTCCCGCTGCGGCGGGTGCACCGTGACTGACGTCGGCCGCCGCCTGGCGGTGTCCTCGGCCGTGTTCGGCGGCCTCGCGTTCGCCGCCGTGGCCGTCGCGCCGCTCATCGGGACGACCACGATCGATTTCCGCCGGGTGTTCGACGGATCGATACCGTTCGCCGACAACGTCGACGCGCAGATCTTCTTCATCGCCCGCCTGCCCCGCGCGCTCGCCGGCGCGCTGGTGGGCGCAACGCTCGCCGCGGCCGGCGTGGTCTTCCAGGCGCTCCTGCGGAACCCGCTCGCCACGCCGTTCACGCTCGGCGTGTCGGCGGGATCGGCGCTCGGCGCGATGCTCGCCATCACCCTCCGGCTGCACCTCTCGCTGTGGGGCGTGTCGGCGGTGACGGCCGCCAGTTTCGCCGGGTCCGTCGGCGCCGTCGCGATCGTCTACGCCATGGCCCGGGCCCGCCACCGGGGCTTCTCCACCAACATCCTGCTGCTGGCCGGCGTCACGCTGAACGCGTTCTTCTCGGCGCTCATCCTGTTTGTCCAGTACCTGGCCGACTCGGCCGAAGCGCTGAGAACGATGCGCTGGCTGATGGGCGATCTCGACATCGCCGGCTACGGGCCGCTCCTCGCGGCGCTGCCGCTGTGCGCAGCCGCCTTCACCGCCTTCGCGTGGCTGCCGAGGCCGCTGAACCTGTTGAGCCTCGACACCGATGCCGCCGCGTCGCGCGGGGTGGACGTCCTGCGCGTGCAGCGCGTGGCGTTCTTCAGCGCGTCGATGGCCACCGGCGCGGCGGTGTCGCTGGGCGGGCCCATCGGCTTCATCGGCATCATCGTGCCGCACCTGGTGCGCCTGATGGTGGGCTCCGACCATCGCGTGGTCCTTCCCGCGTCGGCGCTCTTCGGCGCCGCGTTCCTCGTCGCCACGGATGTCGTGGCGCGCACCGCCATGGCGCCGGTCGAACTGCCGGTCGGCATCATCACCGCGCTCATCGGCGGGCCGTTCTTCCTGTGGCTGCTCGTCAGACAGCGATAGGGACTATGGACTGGGACATGGGACATGGGACATGGGGCATGGCCTGCCGCGCCGAAGCCGTGGGAGGATCCGGCAAGCCGCACCACGGCGAAGGCGGGGGACTCGGGATTCGGGCGGCCACGCTGGCAGGTGCACTCCTGGCGTTCATGCAGATCACAGGTGGCGCCGCGGGGCTTCCCTTCGACTCCGCGGGCGGGCAGCCCCTGGGTCACGCGGCGGCGCAGCCGCCGCGCCCTCCGGCGCGCATCGTCTCGCTGGTGCCCTCCGCGACGGAGATGCTCTTCGCGATGGGCGCGGGCTCGAAGGTGGCGGGGGTGAGCAGCTTCGATCGGTTCCCGCCCGATGTCCAGCGTCTGCCGAAAGTCGGGGCGCTGGTGGACCCGGATGTCGAGCGCATCCTCTCGCTCAGGCCCGACCTGGTCATCGCCTACGCGAGTCAGCGGGACTTCCTCGCGCAGCTCGAGCGCGCGCACATCCCTGTCTACGTGTACCGCCACGGCTCACTGCCGGACATCACGGCCGTCATGCGCGATCTGGGGACGCGAATCGGCATGCCGGCTGACGCCGCCCGGGCGGCAGCCGGAATCGACCGTGGGCTCTCGGAGGTGCGGGCCTTGGTCGCAGGCAAGGCGCGGCCGGGCACGCTGCTCGTCATCGGCCGCGAGCCGCAATCGCTGCGGGCGATCAGCGTGAGCGGCGGCTACGGCTTCCTGCACGACCTGCTCGACCTCGCCGGCGGCAGCAACGTCTTCGCCGGCGTGAAACGCGAATCGATGATGGTGACCACCGAGACGATTCTCGCCAGGAAGCCGGATGTCATCATCGAGCTGCACTACTCCGATCGGGCGTCGCCCTCAGAGGAGGCGCAGGAGCGGAGGGCGTGGGCGCTGCTGCCTGGCGTGCCTGCCGTCCGGAGCGGCCGCGTCCATCTCCTCTACGGCGGCGAGCTCGTTGTCCCCGGCCCGAGGGTCGTGCAGACGGCTCGCGCGTTCGCCCGAGCGCTGCACGGCGACGCAGATCGTCGACGCTGACGCGTCGACCTCCATCTCGCGAGCGAGACGGCATGATTCGCTGGCGATAGGGAGGCCGGGGTTTCAGACCCGGCATGCTCATCCGAGACGCGCTCGATCGACGAAAATCGTGTTGTAGAGGGACCCCGCACAGGCCACGTAGCCTTTGCCGCGGAGGAACCGCGCCACGGGCGTGGCGTCGTGCGACATGCCGGGCTTCTTGGTCTCGGCGCAGATCGCCGCCGGCCGGTGCGCGCGGTAGTCCATGGTGCGGAGCACGGCGAGATCCAGGCCCTCGATATCGATCGACAGCAGGTCCGGCGCGCCCATGAAGAGGTCCGCCATCAGCCGGTTGATCGGGACGAGCGGCATCCTGAGGACGCGTTCGACCGGGTCCACGGCGGACTGCGCCCGGTACTCCGCGACCGTTTCCGGCGAAAACGTGTTCAGCGGCCACCGCCCGCGGATCACGTAGTAGTCGGCGTGGGCCGCTTCCTTCAACCCGACGCCGCAGCCGATGACGATGTCGTTCGGGCGGACCGCTTTGAGCTTCCTGACCAGCGCGGGGTTCGGCTCGACCAGCACACCGCGGCAGCCCGTGAGATAGAGCGCGTAGGTGTTGTTGCTGAGCACCGGGTCGCCCGCGCCAATGTCGAGGTAGGACGGCGACGGAATCTTCAGGTCGTGGCACAGCAGGTTGTAGAGGACCAGGTCTTCTCCCTGCTGCGCGAACGATCGCCTGCCCTGGTAGAGGTCGGATGGCGGCTCGAGTGTCCGGACCGGCGGCAGCCCGCCGTCCTGAGCGGCCCGCCTGCCCACGACCGCGCGGGCTGAGGCAGCGAGGGCCGCGGCGGATGCCGCGCCGGACGCGGCGCCGATCAGGAAATCGCGGCGGTTCACGGGCGTTCCTGTGGCGGCCGCTCAGGCGAACTCGACGGCCACGCGCGACGGGATGATGCCCGCATCGTGCGCCCGGTCGAGGAACAGTTGCACCGCGCGCCTGCTCGCGTCGGTGTAGCCGAGCGTGAGGGCGTTCACGTACATCCCGACGAAACGGTCCACCTTCGACGGGTCGAGGCCGCGCCCGAACTGCATGGCGTACTCGAGGGCCTGCTGCCGGTTGTCGAGCGCGTGCTTGATGCTCGCGCGCAGCAGCCCGCTCACGCGCGCGATCAGGGCGGGCCCGAGATCCCTGCGGATCACGTTCCCGCCGAGCGGCAGCGGCAGGCCGCCCGTCTCCGCCGCCCACCATTCACCGAGGTCCACGATCTTGCGCAGCCCTTCGTCCTGGTAGGTCAGCTGCCCCTCGTGAATCAGCAGGCCGGCGGCCACGTCCCCGCGCTTCACCGCCTCCTGGATTTCGTCGAACGGCATGACGACCGTGTCCACGTTCCGGTCGTAGAGCTTCAGCGCCAGGTAGGCCGATGTCAGCAGGCCGGGCACGGCCACACGCACACCCTGGAGCGACGCCGGCCCGCCGTCGCGGGCGACCACGATCGGGCCGTAGTTCTCTCCCATGCTGGCACCGTGCGGGAGCAGGATGTAGCGGTCGTGCAGGTAGGCGTACGCGTGAAACGACACCGCCGTGACCTCGTACGTCCCCTCGAAGGCCGCGCGGTTCAGGGTCTCGATGTCGGCCAGCAGGTGCCCGACGTCCAGGTCGCCCGTCGCCACGGCGCCGCTCGCCAGACCGTAAAACATGAAGGCATCGTCGGAATCTGGGCTGTGGGCGACGGTGATGCGCATCTGAACAGTGTACTACGCAGGGACAGGGGGCATGGGGCATGGGGCATGGGCTATGGGGCAGGGGGAGAGGCGAGAGGCAAGGGGCCGGGCGTGCCACCGAGTGGCCCCTCGAACCACGCCGATCGGCGTCAGTCTGCAAAACACATCGCAGGGGCCAGCGTCCGGCTGGAGGAGGCTCCGCTTCGCACTGGGGAGCATGTAGTGCTTCCAAGTGCGCATGGAAACGCCACGGTGTGGCGTTTCCCGCGGAGGAGAAGTGGGGCCCCAGCCTGCCGCCGACCAGCACCCCGAAGATGCGTTTTGCCGGCGTGTGTGAGCGGGGACGAGAGGTGGCATGCCCGGCACCAGGCATGGGACACCGAGGCGGAGTCGGACTACTTGGGCGGATTGGCGAGTATCGACTGCTTGAGGCGGAGCTGGCGTTCGCGCTCTTCGTCGATTTCCGCCTGGCGCTTCTTCGCGAAGCGCTCTTCGCGAGCGCGCTGCGCCTCCCACTCCAGGAGCTTCACGATGCCCATGATGGCCAGGCCGCTGATGGGAACCGTGCCCGCCTTGAACTCCATCGGCGTCACGTGGTCCATCATGTCCCGGTGCGTCGGCGCGCCGAGCGGGACCGGGCCTGTCGTCAGTTCGCCGGGCCTGAAGAGCGGGATCGGCGGCATCAGCGCCTGGACCTCGACGTAGTACTCCAGTTTCAGCGGCGTGCTGGCTGTCGAGGGCGGCAGGATGCGGAGCTCCCGTTTGATGCGCTCGAACGACATGCCGAGCGCTTCGACCGAAGGGGGCGGCGGCGGCGCTGAGCCCTGCTGCGCCCGCACCGCGGCCGGCTGGAGGCCGATCAGGATCGCGAGCAGGAACGCAAGAGCTGGCCTCATGGGTCTTCAGACGCATTCTACGCCCGGTCAGTCGGCTCCTGCGGAGCCTCTCCCCTCGCCTTTTCCCTGTCGCCTCTCTCCCCTTGTCCTCTGCCCCTTGTCCCTAGCCGCCGAGCCGCTCCGTCCGCTCCTCGTACCAGGCCATCTGGATGGCCTCGAGTTTCGGCTCGTTCGAGGTGTGCGGGTCGTCCGAGAAGCCGTCCAGTTCGAGGACGCGCTGGCGGAGGTCCGTGAAACGGAGCGTCAGCGGGTCGACGTCGGGGAACTTCTCGTCGAGCGCAATGCCGATGTCCTCGGAGTCGGTCCACTTCATCAGCGCCCCTCCCCTTCCGCAGCGCCTGCGGCCGCCGCCTGCGGCCGGGTGCTCTTGCCGAGCTGGATGGCGCCGCCTTCCTGCACGTAGTTCCGCGTGTACATCGGGATCTCGCACATGACGTCGCCCCGCACCACGGCCTGGCAGCCGAGGCGGGAATGCGGCGTGACGTCCCAGGCGGTGTCGAGGCGGTCCACTTCGTCGTCCTGCATCTCGCTCAGGTGGTCCGCGCCTTCGCGCACGACCACGTGACAGGTCGTGCAGGCGCAGCTGCCGCCGCAGGCGTGTTCGAGGGGGATGTCGAGGTTCTTGGCGATGTCGAGCAGCGATCCCGGCAGGCCGTGGTGCGAATACGGCAGCGAGGCCAGATCGACCTCGAGGGTCCTCTCTTCGCCGTCGACGATGAATGTCACTTTGGGCATTTTCGCTGACCCCGGGTCTGGAGACCCGGGGCTCCATTCCTCTAACGGCCTTTCGCGGCCACGTCGTCGGCCGTGCGGCCGGCGAGGGCGGCCTGGACCGTCCAGTTCATCATGACTTCTGCCAGGTGCTGCGTGGTCTGGTTGAGCGCGGCCGTCTTCACCTGGATCACGTTCCGATCCGGCGACCCCATCGACGCCTTCAGGTCGGCCAGCGCCGCCTGGATGAGCGCCGCCTCCGCCGCCGTGAGCTGCGACGCGGCGATGTCGGTGAAGTCGGGCCGCCGCAGCGTCTTCTCGGTGGCGGCGATGATCGTCTCGGCCTCGTTGCGGACCTCGATGAGCAGGCGCGCGTCCACGTCCTCCTGCGCGTGCTCGAACGACTCGATGAGCATGCGCTCCACTTCCTCGTCGGTGAGGCCGTAGGACGGCTTCACTTCGATCGTCTGGGCGATGCCCGTGCGCAGCTCGTGGGCCGAGACGCTGAGGATGCCGTTGGCATCAATCTGGAACCGCACCTGGATGCGGGGCAGCCCCGCGGGCATCGGCGGGATGCCGCGCAGCTTGAAGCGGCCGAGCGACCGGTTGTCCGAGGCCATCTCGCGCTCGCCCTGCACGATGTGGATGTCGACGGCGGTCTGGCTGTCGACGAAGGTGGTGAACATCTCGCTGCCGCTCGCCGGGATGGTCGAGTTGCGCAGGATGATCTTCGACACGATCCCGCCCATGGTCTCGATCCCGAGCGAGAGCGGCGTGACGTCGAGGAGCAGCATCTCGCGGCGCCCGCTCACGAGGATGTCGGCCTGCACGGCGGCGCCGATGGCCACGACTTCGTCGGGGTTGAGGTCGGTGTGCGGCCTTCGGCCGAACAGGCGCTCCACCTCGCGGCGCACCATCGGGATGCGCGTGGAGCCGCCGACGAGCACCGCCTCGTCGACCTGCGACGGTTTCAGGCCGGCGTCCTCGAGGGCCCGCCGGCAGGGATCGAGGGTGCGCGCCACGACCGGCGCGATGAGCGACTCGAACTCGGCGCGCGTGAGGCGGCGCCGGTACGGCGCCGGGCGGCCGGGCAGGCCGGCCACCTCGATGTGCGCCTCCTCGAACTCCGAGAGGTCCCACTTCGCCTGGATGACGGCCTTGCGCACCGCCTGCACCGCCTCGGCCTGCGTCGGCGGATCGAGACCGAGGTCCGCGGTCACCTGCTCCACCAGCAGCCGGTCGATGTCGTCGCCGCCGAGGTGCGTGTCGCCGTTGGTGGCAAGCACCTGGAACACGCCTTCCTGGACCTTCAGGATCGAGATGTCGAACGTGCCGCCGCCGAGGTCGTAGACGGCAATGATGCCCTCGCGCCGCTTGTCGAGGCCGTAGGCGAGGCAGGCCGCCGTCGGCTCGTTGATGATGCGCAGCACCTCGAGGCCGGCCAGGCGCCCGGCGTCGCGCGTGGCCGTGCGCTGGGCGTCGTTGAAGTACGCCGGCACGGTGATCACGGCCGCCGCCACCTCCGGATCGAAGTCGCCCTCCCGCGTGAAGAACGCCTCGGCCCGGCGTTTCAGCTCGCGGAGGATGAAGCTCGAGATCTCGGGGGGCGTCAGCTCGCGCGGCCCGAGGTGGATGTGCACCACGCCGCCGGGCTCGCCGCTCACCTTGAAGGGGAACCAGCGCTCCTCGTCCCTGACGTCCTCGATGCCGCGCCCCATGAACCGCTTCACCGAGTAGACCGTCCGCGCGGCGTCGGTGAGCAGGCGGCGCTGCGCCTCGCGGCCGACGTACACGGTGTCCGTGTCGCCGATCGACACGATCGACGGCAGCAGGGCGTCGCCCGACTCGTCGGCGATGACCGCCGGCCTGCCGCCCTGCACGAACGCCACGAGGCTGTTGGTCGTGCCGAGATCGATGCCGACCACCTTGCTCATGACACCGCCGCCTCTCCCGCGCCCGCCTCGCGCCGCACCGTCGCCAGCAGGTTCAGCAGGTAGGTGCGCTCGAGGAGCAGCGTCCGCAGCTTCGTCAGCGCCTCGTGCCGGCCCTCGGCGTCGCCGCTCTCGAGGCAGGCGTCGTGGGCCGTCATCAGCGCGCCAAGCTCGTCGTCGTGCCGCGCGAGGTTGGCCTCGATCGGCCGGCGGGCCTCGCCGAGCCGGAGCGCGACCTCCGACGCCGAGGCGCCCCCGGCCCGCAGGTCCTGGATGGCCTCGAGCTCCTCGTTCAGCTCGAACACCTCTTCGAGCAGGCCCTGCGGCACCTTCGTCGAGGCGTCGTGCGACTCCTTCGGCGTGAAGCCCTCGAGCTTCAGCAGGTAGTCGAGGCGCATCATCGGGTCGCGCAGCGTCCGGAACGCGTCGTTCAGGTACGACGACCGCTCCAGGCTCGCCAGCCGCTCCGTCGACGTCGCGTTGTGGAAGTAGTCGGGGTGGAACAGGCGGCTCAGCGCGCGGAAGCGCTGCTCGAGGTCCTTCACGTCGAGGCGCAGCCGGCGCCTCAGGCCGAAGAACGTGAAGTAATCGCCGTGCCGGCCCAGCGTCAGGATCCGGTCGCAGCGCGGGCAGAAGTGCACGTCCACGGGCGCGCCGGTCCCGCAGTGCTTGCACGGGTCGATCGGGACTGCCGAGGTGTCGGGTTGCATAAGGAGGAACGAGAGGACGCCCCGCCGGTCGCCCGGCGGGGCGTCAGTGCGCCCGAACCGTCTTGGGGGCCGTGGTGATACGGTCCGGGCACGCCACCGAGCCGGCTCTCACCAGCCGGCACACACGCGTTACACCTGGAACGAACTGCCGCAGCCGCACGAGGCCTTGGCGTTGGGGTTGATGAAATGCAGCCCCTTGCCCATCAGCGCCGAGTCGTACTCGAGCGTCGTGCCGTTGAGGTAGAGGAGGCTCTTCTGGTCGACGAAGACCTTCGTACCGCCGGGCCCTTCGAACACCTCGTCGCCCGTGCGCGCCTCCTTCTCCCAGCTGAACGTGTAGCTCAGCCCGGAGCACCCGCCGCCCTTGATGCCGACCCGCAGGCCGCCCTCGACCAGCCCCTGCTTGGTCATCAGCTTCTGGATGTGCGCCGCCGCCTTCTCCGTGACCGCGATCATGGTTGCCGCCCGGCCTGCTGCTTCTGCTTGTAGTCTGCGATCGCAGCTTTGATCGCGTCCTCCGCCAGCACCGAACAGTGGATCTTCACCGGCGGCAGCGCCAGCTCGGCCACGATGTCGGTGTTCTTGATGGCGAGCGCCTCGTCGACCGTCTTGCCCTTGAGCCACTCCGTCGCCAGGCTCGAGCTGGCAATCGCCGAGCCGCACCCGAACGTCTTGAACTTGGCCTCGTCGATGACCCCGGTCTCCGGGTTCACGCGCACCTGCAGCTTCATCACGTCGCCGCACTCGGGCGCGCCCACCAGGCCCGTGCCCACCGACGAATCCTGCTTCGGCAGCGACCCGACATTGCGGGGGTTGTTGAAGTGATCCACGACCTTGTCTGAATACGCCATCGCCCTATCTCCATCGGCTTCCGCCGTTTGTCCGTCCGGTCCTTGCAGCGTCTCAGCTTGACTGGCTAGCCCCTAGCCCCTAGTCCCCAGCCCCTGCTCAGTGTGCCGACCACTCCACCTTCGTGAGGTCCACGCCCTCTTTCACCATCTCGTACAGCGGCGACATCTCGCGCAGCTTGCTCACGACGCTCACGAGCTTCGCCGCGACGTAGTCCACTTCCTCGTCCGTGTTGAACCGGCCCAGCCCGAACCGGATCGAGGAGTGCGCCAGCTCGTCGCCCGCGCCGAGGGCCTTCAGGACATACGACGGCTCCAGGCTCGCCGAGGTGCAGGCGGAACCCGACGACACCGCCACGTCGTTGATGCCCATCAGGAGCGACTCGCCCTCGACGTAGGCGAAGCTGATGTTCAGGTTGCCCGGCAGGCGGTGGGCCACCGAGCCGTTGATGTAGAGCTCGTCGAGGCCCTCGTGCAGCTTCCGGTTCAGCCGGTCGCGCAGCGCCCCAATCCTGGCGCCCTCGGCCGCCATCTCCAGCCGGCAGATCTCGGCCGCCTTGCCGAAGCCGACGATGCCAGGCACGTTGAGCGTGCCGGAGCGCATGCCGCGCTCGTGGCCGCCGCCGTCGATGATGGGCGTCAGCAGGACCCGCGGGTTCCGGCGCCGGACATACAGCGCGCCCACGCCCTTCGGCCCGTAGATCTTGTGCGCCGTCAGCGACGCCAGGTGGATGTTGGACGCGTTCACGTCGAACGGCACCTTGCCCACCTTCTGGACGGCGTCGGTGTGGAACAGGACGCCTTTCTCCTTCGCGATCGCGCCGATCTCGTCGATCGGCTGCAGCACGCCGATCTCGTTGTTCGCCGCCATGATCGAGATGAGCGTCGTCTTGTCCGTGATGGCGGCGCGGAGCTGGTCCAGATCGATCAGGCCGTCCTTCTTCACCGGCAGGTAGGTCACCTTGAAGCCCTCCTTCTCGAGGCGCTTGCAGGTGTCGATGACCGCCTTGTGCTCGGTGACCGCCGTGATGATGTGGTCGCCCTTCTCGCGATACATGTACGCCGCGCCCTTGATCGCGAGGTTGTTCGACTCGGTGGCGCCGCTCGTGAAGACAATTTCCTTCGGGCTCGCGCCGATGAGGTCGGCGATCTGCTTGCGCGCGAGCTCCACCGCCTCCTCCGCCTCCCAGCCGTACTTGTGGTTGCGGCTGGCCGCGTTGCCGAAGCGATCGGTGAAATACGGCAGCATCGCCTCGAGGACCCGCGGGTCCATCGGGCTCGTCGCGTGATTGTCGAAATAGATCGGGAACTTCAGCATGAATGCCTCACCTACGCGCGCACAGGCGCCGTCACGAGCCGGACCGGCGCCATCCCGGGCTCGGGGCTCACGTCGCCGGCCAACTCGGACACCATCGTCCGCGACAGCGCCGACACGATGATGTCGGAAATGCGCCAGAGCGGGTCGCGGACGTTGCACTTGGCGTACTGCCCGCAGCGGTCGCCGTGCGCCGAGCAGGCCGTCACCGACACCGGGCCGTCAATCGCCTGGATGACGTCGGCGACCGAGATGCCTGCCGCCGTGCGGGCGAGCGTATAGCCGCCCCGGGCGCCCTGCTGCGAGGTCAGCAGCCCCTTCCGCGCCAGCCGCTGCAGCACCTTGGCCATCAGTTCCGTCGGGATCTCGTAGTTCTCGGCGATCTCCCGGGCGCTGGCGGACCCCGGCTTCAGGGCCAAGTGAGCCATCGCCATGAGTGCGTAATCGGCTTTCTTTGACAGTCTCAGCATATCGTCCGGCCCAAATACGACCTCGACAGTCCTAGATTACGGCGAAATACAGGACCAGTCAAGTCGGATATGGACACTGACGGGTGCCGGGGTTCGGGATTCGGGGCTCGGGGCTCGTCTGTCGAGGCGCGACGGCAGGGCGTGCGGCGAGCCATGCGAGCAAGCCGATCACGAGTGCACGACAAACGCGCCGGAGGGGCCGAGGTCCACGTGGGGTGACGAAGTGGGGCCCCGCGTGTTGTCGACGGAACCCTGGAGGTGCGTTTGTCCGGCGCGCCGAGCGGTTCGCGGCACGCTCTGCCGTCGTGCCGGCGGCTAGTAGCGCGGCAACGACGGGTCGATCTTCACCGCCCATTCCTCGATGCCGCCGCGGAGGTTACGGGCGTGCGGGAAGCCGTTGTGGCGCAGGTAGGCCGTGGCGCGGCCGCTCCGGTTGCCGTGGTGGCAGTAGACGACAATCTCGAGATCGGGGTCCAGTTCCTGCTGGCGCGCGATGAGCTCCCCGAGCGGCATGAGCACGGCGCCTTCGAGGCGCACCAGCTGGTGCTCGACCACCTCGCGCACGTCCAGCAGGAACGGCCGGTCGCCGCGGTCCCACCGCGCCTTCAGTTCGGCGACGGTTATGACCGGATCCACGTGGCCCGGCTCCGCGGGCGGCGCTTCCGGCGCGGACTCCTCGGCGGCCTTCCCGCCGCAGAACGCCTCGTAGTCGATGAGCGCCTTCACGGTCGGATGCGCGCCGCAGACCGGGCAGTCGGGGTCCTTGGGCACCTTCAGCTCGCGGAACGCCATCCGCATTGCGTCGTAGACCAGCAGGCGCCCCGCCAGCGTCTCGCCGACGCCGAGAATCAGCTTGATGGTCTCCGTCGCCTGGATCGTGCCGATGACGCCGGGGAGAACGCCGAAGACGCCCGCTTCCGCGCACGACGGCACGAGGCCCGGCGGCGGCGGCTCAGGGTAGACGCAGCGATAGCAGGGGCCGGTCTTCGCGCAGAACACCGATGCCTGCCCTTCGAACCTGAAGATCGCGCCGAACGCGTTGGGCTTGCCGAGCAGCACGCACGCGTCGTTCACGAGGTAGCGCGTCGGAAAATTGTCGGCGCCGTCGAGGACCACGTCGTACCGCTCCAGAATCCGCATCGCGTTCTCGGAGCTCAGCCTCGCGTGGTGCATCTCCACGCTCACGTTCGGGTTGATCGCCCGCACCCGGTCTTTCGCCGACTCGACTTTCGGCCGCCCCGTGTCCGCCGTGGCGTGCAGGATCTGGCGCTGCAGGTTGCTGGCGTCCACCACGTCCGAGTCGACGATCCCCAGCGTGCCGACGCCGGCCGCCGCCAGGTACATCGCGGCGGGCGAGCCGAGGCCCCCTGCCCCGACCAGCAGCACGCGCGCCGCCTTCAGGCGGCGCTGGCCGTCGATGCCGACATCCGGCAGGATGACGTGACGCGCGTAGCGGGCCAGCTCTTCGCGGGACAGGTCGGGCAGTGGGCGCACGGTAGAGACAGCTTACAGTAGCCAGTAGTCAGTAGTCAGTAGCCAGTAGGGGTGAGCGGCCTGACGCGGTCCGGCGGACAGGCCTTTCTACTGGCTACTGACTACTGATCGCCTCGAGTCCCGATGTAAACTGCCCCATGCGCATTCCTCCTTTCGCCATGGAACGGATGCAGTCCACCTACGAGAACCTGGTGGACTACAACCTGTCCGAGTCCGGCGTGCATCCCATGCGGCTCGAGGAGCTCCTCGAGGACCCGGCGGATCGCGAGGGCCTGCTGGGCCAGGAACTGATCTACCCGCAGTCGAACGGCACGGTCGAGCTTCGCGACCGCGTGGCGGCGATGTATCCCGGCGCGACGGCCGATCACGTCGAGGTGACCAACGGCGGGTCCGAGGCCAACTTCGTGACCATGTGGCACCTGGTGGAGCCCGGCGCCGAGGTGGTGAGCATGGTGCCGAACTATGGCCAGACGCTCGGGCTCGCCGAGGCGTTCGGCGGCACGCTCAAGCCGTGGCCCCTGCGGCTGTCGGCCGACGGGGCGCGCTGGCACGTCGACATCGATCACCTGCGGTCGCTTGTCACCGCCAGGACGCGGCTCATCATCCTGTGCAACCCGAACAACCCGACCGGCGCGCGCATCCCGGCGGCAGATCTGGACGCGATCTGCGCGGTGGCCGGCTCGGTCGGCGCCTGGGTGCTCTCCGACGAGATCTACCGAGGCGCCGAGCTCGACGGCGTCGAGACGCCCAGCGTGTGGGGCCGCTACGACCGCGTCATCATCACCAGCGGCCTCTCGAAGGCCTACGGCCTGCCGGGCCTGCGCATCGGCTGGATCGTCAGCTCGCCCCAGCTGGTGGCCACGACCTGGGGCTATCACGACTACACCACGATCGGGCCGGGGACGCTCAGCGACCGGCTGGCGCGCATCGCGCTGCGGCCGGCCATGCGGGCGAAGATCCTGGCGCGCACGCGGCGCATTCTGCTGGCGAACCTGCCGGTCATCACCGGCTGGCTCGATGCACACGCCCGGCGCTTCAGCTACGCCATGCCCGAGGCCGGCGCCATCGTCTACGTGCAGTACCACGACGCCATCAACTCGACGGAGCTGGTCGATCGGCTGCGCGTCGAGAAGAGCCTGCTCATCGTGCCGGGCGATCATTTCGGGATGGACGGCTACCTGCGAATCGGATTCGGCAGCGAGACGCGCTATCTCCGCGACGGCCTCGACCGGCTCGATCACCTGCTGCGCGGGCTGCCGGCCGGAGCCGGCGCGAAATAGCCACATGGTGTACGTCGACCTGATCCTCGTCGGCTTCGGAAACGTCGGCCGGCGGTTTGCGCGCCTGCTGGAGGAAAAGTCGGTGCGGCTGAGGGGCGACTACGACCTCAGCTGGAGAGTGGTCGGCATCGCGACAAAGCGGCACGGCACCGCGTACGACGCCCGCGGCCTCGACATCGTCAAGGCCCTGCGGCTGGCCGAGGCGGGCTCGCCGCTCGGCTCGCTCATCGGGCCCGAGAGCGGGCGGACGATCTCGCCCGAGGCGACCGGGCTCGAGCTGGTCAGGCATGCGACGGCCGAGGCGAAGTCGCGGCGGGTGCAGCACCTGGTCGTCGTCGAGACCACCGTGCTCGACATCGAGCGCGGCCAGCCGGCCATCGACCACGTGATGGCGGGGCTGCGCGGCGGCGCCCACGTCGTCACCGCCAACAAGGGGCCTGTGGCGTTCGCGTTCCGCGAGATCATGGCGGCCACCGACAACGAGCGCCGGCGCTTCCTGTTCGAAGGGGCCGTCATGGACGGCATCCCGGTGTTCAACCTGGTGCGCGAGACGCTGCCGGCGGTGGACATTCTGGGCTTCCGCGGGATCATCAACACGACGGCGCACTACATCCTGACGTCGATGGAGGCCGGCCGCTCCTGGGCGCAGGCGCTCGCGGACATGCAGGCCGAGGGCATGGCGGAAGCCGATCCGTCGTTCGATGTCGACGGATGGGACGCCGCGGCCAAAACGGCGGCGCTGGTCAACGTGCTGATGCGCGGCGCCGTGACGCCGCGCACGATCGAGCGCACCGGCATCCGCGGCCTCACGCCCGAGGACATGCAGAACGCCGTGCGCCGGGGGAGGCGCATCCGGCTCGTCGCGAGCGCGCAGCGGCGGGACGGGCAGATCGCGGCGCGCGTGGCGCCGGTCGAGCTGGAGGCCGCGGACCCGCTCGCCAGCCTCGGCGGCCGGCAGAACCAGATCGTCCTCGAGACCGACCTGCTCGGGCCGATTGGCATCCAGCAGCTGGACGGCGGCCTGGTGCAGACGGCGTACGCGCTGCTCTCGGATCTCGTCACGCTCGCGAGGAGCCTTGGCCGCGCCGATGCGCCCGCTTGACGGCGTCACGGTCGTCGATCTGACGCGGGTCCTCTCGGGCCCGTACTGCACGATGCTGCTCGCCGACATGGGCGCTCGCGTCATCAAGATCGAGCGGCCCGGCACCGGCGACGATACGCGCGCCTGGGGCCCGCCGTTCGTCAAGGGCGAGAGCTCGTACTTCCTGAGCATCAACCGCAACAAGGAAAGCGTCGCCCTCGACTTCAAGGAGCCGCGCGGCCGCGCGGTGCTCGACGGCCTGATCGCGCGCGCGGACGTGCTGGTCGAGAATTTCCATCCCGGCACGCTCGAGGCGCTCGGCCTGGGCTACGCGGCGCTGGCCGACCGCGACCCGCGCCTGGTTTACTGCTCGATCACGGGGTTCGGCGCGACGGGCCCGCTGCGCCACCGGCCGGGCTACGACGCGGTGGTGCAGGCCGAAGGCGGGTTGATGAGCCTGACGGGCCCGGGCGACGGCGACCCGTACCGGCTCGGCGTGGCCATCGCCGACATCGCCGCCGGCATGTTCGCCGCCCAGGGGATCGCGCTGGCGCTCTTCGTGCGCGAGCGGACGGGCAAGGGCCAGTTCGTCGACATCGGCATGCTCGACTCGGTGGCCTCTCTGCTGACCTACCAGGCCGGCATCTTCTTCACCACCGGCCGCACGCCGCTGCGCATGGGCAACCGTCACCCGAGCATCGCGCCCTACGACACGCTGCCGGCCGAGGACGGCACGCTCGTGCTCGCCGTCGGCAACGACGGCCAGTGGCGCACGTTCTGCCAGGCCACCGGGCTCGCGTCGCTCGCCGGCGATGCGCGCTTCGCCACCAACGCCGCGCGGGTCGAGCACTACGACGAACTGCGCCCGATCCTGGCGCGCGCGATCCGCACCCGGAGCCGGCAGGAGTGGATCGACCGCCTGGTTCCGGCCGGCGTGCCCTGCGCGGCGGTCCGCGGCCTCGACGAGGTGCTCACCGACCCTCAGCTCGTGGCGCGTGAGATGATCCAGGCGCTGCCGCACCCCGCGGCGGGGCCAATCAAGGTGCTGGGCACGCCCATCAAGCTGTCGCGCACGCCGGGGGCGGTGAACACGCCGCCGCCACGCCTCGGCGAGCACACCGCGGCGGTGCTCGAGCGACCTGCTGAAGCTGGCCCCGGAAGACATCGCGCGATTGAGCGACGACGGCGTCATCGGCGTCGCGGAGTAACGACCATGCCCATGGAAGTGGATCAGATCAGGCGGCGAGTGCAGACGAGACTCGGCGACATCAAGCGCGCGGCCGGCGAGCGCCGCCAGAAGGTGGCGGCGGCCGAGCGCGCCTTCGGGACGTTCCTCGCGGACGTGGCCACGCCCACCGCCAGCGCCGTCGCGCAGAGCCTGTCGGCCGAAGGCCACGCGTACCGGGTGACGACGCCGGGCGGCGCGGTCCGCATGTCCTCGGACCGGTCGAGCCGGACCTACGTCGAGATCCGCCTCGACACCGCGGGCCGCGAGCCGCAACTGGTCGCCCAGATCGGCCGCGAACGCGGCAGCCGCGTCCTCGAAGACGAGCGCCCGATCTGCCAGGGGATGCCGGTCGAGGCCGTTACCGACGAGCACCTGCTCGAGGCACTGCTCGACCTGTTGCCGGAGCTGATTGAACGGTGACGGCACGCGGGGGCCGAAGCCCCCGGGCTCCATCAGCACGTGGAGGTCGAGACTTCAGCCTCGACGGCCCATTCAGGCGAGCCGCTCCACGAACGAGGTGTCGATGCCCTCGCGCTTCATGATCTCGAGGAACGCCGCGCGGTCGTAGGCCTTGCGGTAGGCCTCGCGGGCGTCCACCGCGCCGCCCTGCACGAACCCCAGCAGTGCGTCGTTCATCGGCACCATGCCGTACTTGCGGCCCGAGTCGATCGCGAGCGGGAGCTGGCCGATCTTGCCTTCGGCGATGAGCGACGCCACCGACGGCATGTTGAAGAGCAGTTCGCGGGCGGCCACGCGGCCGCCGCCGGTCTTGCGCAGCAGCACCTGGGCCACCGCGCCGCGCAGGCTCTCCGACAGCGACAGCGCCACCTGCGTCTGGCGGTCGTAGGGCGCGGTTTCGATCAGCCGGCCGATCGCCGCGCTGGCGGTGTGGGCGGTCACGGCACCGATCACGAGGTGGCCCGATTCGGCGGCGTCGAGCGCCACGGCCACCAGGTCGGGCGTCTTCAGGTCGTCGATCACCAGCACATCGGGGTTCTCGCGCAGCGCGGCCCGCGCGCCCTGCAGCATCGCGTCGGACTCGCCACGCGCCTCGCGCTGGCTCACCATCGCCCTCCGGTTCTCGTGCACGAACTTGATCTCGGTCTCGAGCGTGACGACATAGTCCGAGCGCGTGCGGTTGATGAGATCGACGAACGCCGAGATGAGCGTCGACTTGCCGCTCAGCCGCGGGCCCGCCACGAGGACCAGGCCCTCGCGCTCGCCGCCGAGCGACTGGATGTCGCGCGAAAGGCCGAGCTGGTCGGCCGAAATGAGGCGCGTGGGAATCAGGCGGAACACCGCGCCAGGCCCCCGCTGATCGCGGAACGTCACGCAGCGTACGCGGCCCACGTCCGGCAGCTCGTAGACCCACTCGGCGCTGCTGCCGCCGGCGAACGCGTCGCGGCTCGCGCCAGGCGCCATCTCGAGAATCAGCGCCTCGACCTCCGCCCGTCCGAGCGGCGGCTCGGTTTCGAGCGGCAGGATCTCGTCGTCGACCCGGATTGAGGGACGGGCGCCGGCCGTCAGATAGAGCGACGACGCGCCACGGGCCGAGGCGATGCGGAGCAGGCGGCCGATGCCCAGGTAGCGCGGCGTCGGCGTGGCGCCGGCCCGCGGGCCTTCGGTGCGGATGGGGCTGCGCGCGAGCGGGAGCACGACGCCGGGCGCGGTATCGCGCACGGGGCCGGTCCTGCGCGCCGGAGGCAGGATCGGCGCGGGCTCTCCAGCCTGATCAAGCGGCGGCGGGACAGGGCTGGGGCTTCGGATCGAAGCCGTCGCGGGGGGCGGCAGACCAGGTGCCGGATGAACCGGCGGCGGCGGATGGTTTGGAGCCATGCGCGGCCGGGGCGCATGGTCGGCCGGGGCAGTGGATACGCGCCCGGCCGCGTCCGGCGCGGGAGCAGGCGCGGGGCGGACGATGGCGCGCTGGCGGCGCAGTTCGATCCAGATGTCGTCGCCGCCGCGGGCCGCCACGAGCAGGAACTTGTCGCCCGGGGCGTCCTTGGAGGTGATCTCGCGCTCGACGGCCCCGATGTCCTCGAGCGTCTCCTGGTCAGCAGGCGACAGCAGGTCGTGCAAGACGCCCTTCATGGCGTCCACCGTCAGCGTCCGATCGGAGAGGTTCGTGGACCCGTCGGGGGAGATGACGTAGGGCCGCTCGCCGACGTGCATCACCAGCCCGTCCCCGTTTTCCTTGAGGACCGCCGCGACGAGCGATTCAATAGGCGACACGTCTCTCATCTGGCCAAGCCGGCCTGCTCCCCTGATTTGTCGGCCATTGGCGGCCCTGACATTAGCGAATGGCGGGCACCGGCGGCCACAGGGTGAAGTTCTGGGAGCTGGGCCCGCGCCGCCAGCAGCGGCCAGCGCAGCGGACCAGGCCAGCTCGGCGCCGGCAAGGAGCCCGGCCGCATCGGTCAGGTCTCCCGCCTCGGCGTCCCGACCTCGTAGATGCGCACCATTTCGACGACCTTGCAGCCCTTCGTTTGATAGGGCGCGACGATCCGCTCGGTGCGGAGGTACTGGAGCATGGCGTCGTCGGCGTAATCGGGATCGCCAACGCCCGCGGCCTGGCCCAGGCGTCCGGCAAGGCCGCCCAGGGTCATCTGCTTCACCTGGACCGCAGTCTGCCACGGAATGCCGAACCGTCGCCGCGTCTCGCGGCGGAGGTCGGTCCTGAACCTGACGTAGATCTCGTTGCTGATGAAGGCGTAGCCCGGCTCGGCACGGCTGGCCGGCGCGTCCTCGACCCGGAGGAACTCGATGGCGTCGATTCCCATGAGGGCTTCGAGGAGCACGGGGGTGAAGGTGCCTTCACCGGTCCACGTGTCGCGCTCCACCTGCATGAGGCTCATCATACGCGCCCGGGGTCAGCGGCGGCTCCGTTCCCGGCGATCGAAAAGCGCGAACAGATCCTGCGGCTGGTCGAGGAAGGCTTCGTCACCGCGCAGCGTGGCGGGTTCCACGCGGATGAAGCCGAATCCGTAGCGCGCCAGGCAGATGCGGACGCCTCCCGCCCGGGCGGTGGCGAGGTCGACCTCCGAATCGCCGACGAGCACGGTCCGGGCCGCCGACGCCCGGTGCTTTTTCATGAGCCACCGGAGGCCGGACGGATCGGGCTTGCGGGGGAACTCGCCGTCACCGAACACCATGTGGGTGAAGAAGCCGTCTAGCCCGCAGTGGGCGATCACCTTGCGCGCCGAATCCTCCGGCTTGTTGGTGAGCAGCGCCATCGCGTGCGTGTCGCCCAGCGCGCGCAGGGTGTCGGCCATCCCGGGATAGGCTCGGGTGGTGTCGAACATCCGCTGGTCGTAGAGGCGCAGGAACGTCTCGAGTGCGCCCGGCGGAGGAGCGGCGAGGCCCGCCCGCGCCATCACCCGCTCGACCAGCACCGACGCCCCCTCCCCCACCATCCGGCACACGGTGTCATCGTCGAACCGGGCGCCGCCGTGAGCCTCGGAGAGATCGGAGGCCGCTTGCGCCAGATCGTGGATCGAATCCACGAGGGTGCCGTCGAGGTCGAAGACGAGGAGCACGGCAGGTCCGGGCGGCGCTAGTCGCCGTCGTAGGTGGCCCACGAGGTGGGCGTTTCCCAGACCTTCACGGACTCGACCGGCAGGCCCTGCGAGCGGCAGTACTCGAAGATGATCTTCGCGATGTTCTCCACGGTCGGGTTCAGGTCGACGACGAACACCGGCTCGCCCATGTCCTGGAGCGGCTTCACCAGCGGGTCGTCGCGCCGCAGGATCATCTTGTGGTCGATGGTCCGGTCGACCCAGGACTTGACGATGCGCTTGATGTCGCTGAAGTCGCACACCATGCAGCGGGTGTCGAGCTCGCCGCTGCGGACCGTGATCTCGGCGACGGCGTTGTGCCCGTGCGGGTGCTTGCAGATCCCGTCGTAGTCGAGCAGGCGGTGGCCGTAGCAGAAATCTATGCGTTTCGTGACTGAGTACATGGGTTTATTCTACTGCCGATGAGCGCAACCCCTGAAACCGCGGCGGTGCTCTGCTCGGGCGGGCTCGACAGCGTGGTGCTGGTCGCGCACGAGGCGCGGGCGGCCAATGTGCAGCCCATCTACGTGTCGGTCGGCCTGGCGTGGGAGCCGGCCGAGCGTGCCGTGCTCTCGAAACTCGCCGCGACGCCCGTCTTCGGCGCGCGCGTCCGGCCCCTGGCCATCCTCGACATGACGATGCGGGACGTGTACCCGGCCTCGCACTGGGCCATGCGCGGCACGCCGCCGGCCTACGACACGCCCGACGAGGACGTCTACCTGGCGGGAAGGAACGTGGTGCTGCTGTCCAAGGCGGCGGTGTACTGCGCGGGCGCCGGCATTCACCGCGTCGCGATCGGCCCGCTGGCGGGCAACCCGTTTCCCGACGCCACGCCCGCGTTCTTCAAGGCGATCTCGCACGCGTTGTCGCTCGGCCTCGACCACGAAACCAGCGTCGTGGCGCCGTTCGCCGCCCTGCACAAGGCCGACGTCGTACGGCTGGGCGTCGAACTGGGCGTGCCGCTCGAGCTGTCGCTGTCGTGCATGAACCCGCGGGGCGGTGTGCACTGCGGCCTGTGCAGCAAGTGCCGCGAGCGCCGGGACGCGTTCGCGGAGGCGGGCGTGGCCGACCTGACCGACTACGCCTCGCCGCCCCCGCGATAGCGCGAGCGGCGGGCCGGGCTACCAGAGCTTGACGGTGATCGAACCCGAGCTCGACCGGACCCGCAGCGCCTTGCCGCCGCCGCCCAGCCTGCCCGTCACCGAGGAGCGCTCCTCGTCCTGACGCGCCCCGCCCTCGGGCGTGTCGGTGAGCGTGTCGACCTGCACGCGGCCGTCGCCGGTGCGGGCGTCGATCTCGGCGCCGAAGTCCTTCGGGACCTCCAGCTGGATGTGGCCGTCGCCCGTTGTCACGTCCCAGTCGGTGTCGGTGCGGCTGCCGGGGCGTGCCGTCACCTCGATGGAGCCGTCGCGGGTTTCGATCGTCACGCCTGTCAGCACGCCGTCGAGGCCGACCGAGCCGTCGCCGGTGCGGATCTCGGCACGCCCGTCGACGTTCCGGCCGCGTACGGAGCCGTCGCCGGTCCGGGCGATGAGGTCGCCGCTGATCTCCTCGACGCGGACGCTCCCGTCGTCGGTGTTCAGGTCCACCTTTCCGTTGACGCTCCGGACCTCTATCGAGCCGTCCCCGCTGCGCGCCACGACGGCGGTCCTCATCGGCACCGTGACGACGAGGTTCGCGCCGGGCGAGCGCCGCATGCTGGAGGTCTCGAGCGGCGACGGTTTCGGCACGTCGATGGTGATCGCGTTGCCGTCCTGCGACGCCTTCACCTGGATGCGGTCCACCGTCTGCTGGTCGGGCCCGACCTTCTCCACCTCGACCGCCACTTCATTCCGGTCCCACCCGCGCACGTTGATCGAGCCGTCGAAGGTGGACAGGGCCAGCCGCACCGGGCCGGTCACGGTGAACGATTTCTGCTCGCGGACGCTGTACTCCGAGGCGCCGATGGTGATGTCGCAGGCCGCCGCCGTGAGCGCGGCCGCCGCAAGACCCGCAACCGGGAGAACCGCCGAGAATCGGCTGGGCATACTTCACCCTCCGCACGGATAGGACGGAGCTAGGCTGGGGGAAGTTCAGCGGCGGGGCTGGCTGGACGGCGGCGCCCAGTCCAGATTGGCCTGGAGCTTGGCCCGGTCGAGCGGCAGCGCGATGACCGTTGCGCGGCCGCCCTGTCCCGGCCCGGCCACCCGGGCCCGGAACAGCCTGCGGTCGAGCCGCGCGAGCAGGCGCGCGAGCAGCCGTTCGTCGGGCGCGTTGAGCACGAGCACGCCGGCCGTGCCTGAGGGCGGGAAGCGGCCGTCGTCGAGGTAGTCGTGATCGAGCGAGACGAGCGTGCGCCGCATGTCGCGTGCCCGGCGGAAGTGCTCGAGGTCCGGCGCGCGGCGCAGTTCGTCGTGCTCCATCACGCTGAACACGTCCCACCCCAGGCGCGTGCGCATGAAGGCGATGATGCCGGCCGGGATGTTCGCGTCGGCGTAGACGCGCGGGGACTCGGCGTGGCGCTCGGCGAATGCCGCCAGTTCGGACGCCAGCGAGCCCATGTCCGCCCTACGGCTTCTCACGGGCCTGGCGCAGCAGATCGGCCACCAGGTCGGAGCGCCGGTGAAGCAGTTCCTTGCGCGGCCGACGGCCGTGCGCGGATCCCACGGCGTACTCGCAGAACAGCGGGAACGCGATGGTCGAGTCGCAGTAGCTCACCACCGTATCGGGCAGCACGCCGGGATTCACCTTGCCCCAGCTCACGGCCTCGGACGGCGTGGCTCCGGACAGGCCGCCCCAGACCACCTGGTCCGTCGTGAACTGGATGAAGTAGTCGTTGCCGCCCTTCGGGATCCCGTAGACCTCCCAGAGCGTCGGCTGCCCTTGCAGGTAGAAGTTCTTGGGCGACCCGCCGCCCAGGATCACGCAGCCGTTTTTCTTGCCGGCGAGGATGATGGCGCACACCTCGTTCACGTCGCGGTTCGGGTCGATCATCGTCCGGCCGCCGTTCATCAGTTCGTGATACGCGACGTTCATGCCGATCGAACTGTCGCCCGGCGACGAGGTGTAGATGGGCACGCCGGTCCTGGCGGCGCACGCCACCACCGAGTGCTCCTCGCAGCCCGGGAACTTCGCCAGCAGGTCGAGGCCGAGACGGTAGTGCAGGTCGGCCGACGAGAGCGGCCCGCCGAGATCCTCGCGCACGAGGAAGTCGCGGATGTAGGCGTCGGTCTCCAGCAGGACGTCGGCCGGGAAGAGCACGTCGTAGATGCGGATGATGCCTTTGTCGTAGAGGTCGCGATCATCGAGGAACGGCGTGCCGCGGTGCAGCGTGAAGTTCAGCGCGTAGTGCAGATCGTGGTAGAGGTTCGCGCCCGTGCTGATGACGAAATCCGCCAGGCCGCGTTCCATCAACTCGATCATGCAGCCGCCGAGGCCGGCCGGCGTCAGCGCGCCGGCCACCGTGAGGCCGATGGTGGTGTCGTGCTCCGGCAGCAGCATCTTGTCCGAGAAGATGTGGCAGGCTTCCGACAGGCGGGCGGCGTTGAACGCCTGGAACCCGTCGTCGATGAGCCGCCGCACGTCAGGGCTGCCGGCGGGCCGGTAGTAGCGGATCGGCTTCCCGCTCAGGTACGAGGCCTTGTCGTGGCGGGGTGAACCCGGAGCGCGATGTGGCACGGCGATCCTCCGTAGACCGGCGCACGAGGCGTGCGCCGACGGCTAGCTTACAACGAATCCCGCGGCGATTCAGGACCGTCGCCGCGCCGCCCGCGGCAGCCTTGACGGCGCGGCCCTCGTCACCCCAGGTCCCCCGGTCGAGCGCGGGACGGGCGTGTCTCGTTTCGCCGCAGAACGGCCATGGGCAGACGCGGATGGCGCGTCCGCTGGTAAGATTGTGAGGTTCACCGGGAGCGCGATGCCCGCGAAGAGTCCTGTCTGGCAGATACTCGTGCTCACCGCGGCCGCCTGTGCGGCCGGCGCGGCCGAGGTACTGGGTCAGGCCCGCCGCGCCGGTTTTCATGACGCCGCTGGTCGCTGCTGCCGTCGCGCTGCTGTTCGCCTATCGTGCGTACCAGCGGGACCGCGAGGCCCAGCAGGTGCACGCCGGCGAGATGGAGCGGTCGGCGGCGCTCCAGATGGCCACCGTCGAAGCCCTCGCCCTCGCCATCGACGCCCGGGACCGGTCGTCGCGGTCCTCGCTGCAGCAGGAGCAGCGCCATGCCACCGCGCTCGCCAGGGCCTTCGAGATGCCGGCGAGCGACGTGGAGTGCGTGAGTACGGCGACGCTGCTGCACGACATCGGCAAGCTCGCGGTGCCCGACCACATCCTGACCAAACCCGGCCCGCTCACCGAGGACGAACGCAGCAAGATGCGCACGCACTCGAGCGTCGGCGCCGCCATTGTCGACCAGGTGCCGTTTCCGATGCCGGTCGCCACGCTCATCCGCAGCCACCACGAACGCTGGGACGGCAAGGGCTACCCCGCAGGCCTCAGCGGAGAGCAGATCCCCCTCGGGGCGCGGATTCTCGGGGTTGTCGACTACTTCGCCGCCATCACGTCCGACCGCGCGTTCAACCGGGCCATGCCGTTCGACGAGGCCGTGAACGTGCTCTGGCAGGAGGCCGGCAACGCGCTCGACCCGCGAGTGGTCGCACGTTACGTTCAGCTGCTGCCCACGCTGCAGCAGCAAGACGAGGACGCGCGGCTTGTCGGCGCGCAGCAGGCGCCGGTCCTGCACCGAGGCGAGGGCGGAGCGCTCCTCGGCGGCGGCAGGCACCTGACGCCGCCCTCGGCCGTCCTCGAAGGCATCGGCGGGGCCAGCCAGGAACTCGGGGCGCTCTACGCCATGGCCGAGGCCGTGGGGACCAGCCTCGGGGTGTCCGACACCATGTCGGCGCTTGCTTCGAAACTGGATCGCCTGGTGCCGTTCACCACGGTGGCGCTCTACCTGCACGATCCGACCAACAGCGTGTCCCGCTGCCGCTTCGCGTCGGGGCCCGGCCACAAGGCGTTTCCGGGCCTGCTCGTGCGCGACGGCGAGGGCCTGGTGGGCGCCGCCATCGCCACGCGGGCCTGCATCCTCAACGGCGACCCCACGGTTGAGCTCGACATGCAGCGCGCCGACCTCGTCGACGCGGGCCTCCAGTCGGCCCTGGTCTGCCCGCTGATGATGGGCAGCACGATCAGGGGCGCCCTCGCGCTCTACCAGCGTGCGCCGCGCGGGTTCACCGAGGAGCACCGCCGCCTCGTGAGCCGCATCTCCACTCAGATCGCCGCCGCGATCAACAACGCGGTGGTCTTCGAGCAGACGCGCGAGGACGCGGTCACCGACCCGCTGACCGGCCTGCCGAACACGCGTTTCCTGTATGCCCACGCCGGCCGCGAACTGGCCCGCGCTGCGCGCCTGAAGTCGTCGGTCACGCTCATGCTGCTCGACCTCGACAACCTGAAGCCGATCAACGACACGTTCGGCCACCAGGCGGGCAACCGGGCCCTGTGCGCCGTCGCCGCCGTGCTGCGCGGCGCGATCCGGCCCTACGACATCTGCGTGCGTTACGGGGGCGACGAGTTCATCATCCTTCTCTCCGACTTCGGCGCCGATCAGGCCGAGGCCAAGCGCGACGAGCTTCAGAGGGCCGTCGAGCAGATGCCGTTCAGCGTCGGCGACCTGCTGCGCGTGCGCCTGACCATCAGCGTCGGCGCCGCGGTCTTCCCGGCCGACGGCGACGCCTACGAGTCGCTGCTCCAGGTCGCCGACAGGCGCATGTACGAGGACAAGACCACCAGGAAGCTCAGGCAGGCCGAACGCGCCGTCCACCGCGCCCCGCACGAAGACAGTGAGCACTCACCGATTCACGGTTCTTGACGTCGTCCGTGAAACGCCGAGGGCCGTCTCGCTGAGGCTCGATGCCTCCGGCTCACGGCTGGCGTTTGCCGCCGGGCAGGCCGCCATGGTCGGGCTCGCCGATCGGCGCGATCGGAAGCCCTACTCGATCGCCACCTCGCCCGAGGAGTTGAGGCGGAACGGGTCCGTCGGGTTCCTCGTCGAGGTGGGACCGGACGGCGAGGCGCGCCCGCACCTGGACGGGGTGGCCCCGGGCGGCGTCGTGGCCGTCGAGGGCCCGGTGGGCGGATTCACGTTGCCGCGTGCGCTGCCTCGAGACCTGCTGTTCATTGCCGGAGGGACGGGCATCGCGCCGCTGCGGGCCATGATGGCCTCCGCCCTCTCGCGGCCGAAGCCTCCGTCGATCACCCTGGTCTACAGCGCGCGCACGCCGGCCGACTTCGCCTTCATGGCAGAGGCCCGCCGGCTGTCGCGCCAGGGCCGGCTTCGGCTGCGCGCCACAGCGACGCGCGAGGCCGGGCCCGCATGGCGGGGCCGGCGCGGGCGGATCAGGCAGGCTTGGATCGGCGCCCTCGTCAGGGGACGCCGCCCGCTGTGCTTCGTCTGCGGCCCGGAGGCGTTCGTCGTGAGGATGATGGAGATGCTGCGGGCGGCGGGAGTCCCGGCCCCGAGGATTCGCCGGGAGCGTTACTGAACCCGCAGCATGAGCCAGAAGCCAGAAGGGCCCGCTGACAATTGTCAGAAGCAAGAAGCCAGAAGGGCTCACTGACGTTCGTCAGAAGCCAGAAGACGTTGAGCACCGGTGCTGGTTCTTCTTGCTTCTTGCTTCTGCCTTCTTCCCGCGTCAGATCCCCATCACGTGATACCCCGAGTCCACCATCAGGACTTCTCCCGTGATGCCGGAGCTCTCGGGGCCGAGGAGGAAGCGGCCGGTTTCGCCCACCTCCTCGAGCTCGGTGTTGCGGCGCAGGGGAGCCCGCTCGCGGTAGACCTGCAGGATGCCACCGAAGCCTGAGATGCCCGATGCCGCCAGCGTCTTGATCGGGCCCGCCGAGATGGCGTTCACGCGGATGTTCTGCGGCCCGAGCCCGTCGGCCAGGTAGCGCACCGACGCCTCGAGGGCCGCCTTGGCGACGCCCATGACGTTGTAGTTCGTGAAGACGCGCTCGCTGCCGAGATAGGTGAGCGTGACGATGGAGCCGCCGCCGCGGGCGGCCATCAGGGGCGCGGCGCCGCGGGCAAGGGCGATGAGCGAGTACGCGCTGACGTCCAGCGCCATGCGGAAGCCTTCGCGGCTCGTGTCGGCGAACGGGCGCGACAGCTCCTCGCGCGGCGCGAACGCCGTGCCGTGCAGCAGGAAGTCGAGGCCGCCGAACTCGCGGCCGAGCGTCTCGAACACCTCGGCCATCTGCATGTCCGACGTCACGTCGCACGGCAGCAGCAGGGGCCGTTCCAGCTCGGCCGCCAGCTCCTGCACGTTCTCCAGCAGCCGCTCGCCCTGGTACGTGAGCGCGAGCCTCGCCCCGTCACGCGCCATCGCCTTCGCGATGGCCCAGGCAATCGATCGCTTGTTCGCGATGCCCGTGATGAGGCCGCAGGTGCCGTGCAGCGTGGCCATTGCGCGGGACGTCAGTGCTTCTTCGGGCCCCGGCCGAACCCGTCGCGCGAGTGGCGCTGGCCCTGCGGGCCCGGGGCGCCGCCCGGGCCGCCCGGGCCGCGATGGCCGCCGGGGCCGCCGGGGCCGCGGTGGCCCCCACGGCCGCCGGGGCCGCCCTGCGCACCCCGCTGGCCGTGCCCGCCGCGCTGAGGCCCGAACGTATTGCCGTTCGGCTCGCCCTGGCCGTGGCGGTGCTGCCCGAATCCGCCCTTGGCGTGCCGATGCTGCCCGCCGCCCTGGCCGTGGCGGAACGGCTTGCCGGCGCGGCCCCCGGGGCCGCCGGCGGCGCGGTGCATCGTGAACTCGGGGATCGGCCGCGCGGGCGCGTCGCTCTCGACGCGCGGGAGCGTGGCGCGGATCAGCCGCCGGTGCAGGCTGATCTCCGCATGCGGCGACAAGGGCTGCGGCGAATCGTCGGCGGACTCCTCGCCCGAGGCCGGCCCGGCCGAGGGTGCGGCAGCCACCGGCTTCGCGGCACCCGGCGGGGCCGCAAGGTGCTCGGCCGGCGGTCCCGGCGCGGCCGGCGCCGGCTCGTCGTCGGCCGGAGGAAGCGGAGCGGTTGCGTCGCGAGACGGCGCCAGGGCCGGCGGGGCCACTGCGGCCTTCTTCCTGCGGCTCGCGGGCAGCTTGCCGCCCTTGTACTCGTGCTCGGCGTCGCAGGTCGTGCACCGGACCTGGCGGATGTCGTCGCCGACAAGCGCCACGATCGCGTGATTGCTCAACCGCCGCTCACGCGAACAGTAGTCATCGACGAGATCACCAACTCGAAGCTGGCGCGGATGCATGCACAATCCCTCTATAACACTGACCCCGGGGCTCTCTTCGGTTGACCCCGTTCGCCCCGGGCTTGCGCAGGCTGCCTTCGACGTCACTCAGGCCAAGGGAGCCTGCGGGCTCCATCCGGCGCTGGGTCAACTCCGCTCGGCGCCGGTGCAGGTGGGATGAAGTTGGCGATTCCGGCATCCAGGCCCGTGGCCCGGGCCGCGGCTGACCTCAGCTCGCGTTGATGATGCCGCCCCCCATCATAGCGCCCTTCGGCCCCGCGCCAAAGCACGGAATGCCGGCTGGCGCCGGGCGAGCCAGCCCCTGACCTCATCGAGCGCCGCCCGCACCGCGTCGGGGTTGGTCGACTGCGGGGTGCGCTTGGCGCACACCGAGGCCCGGGGCGAAATCGCCTCGGCGACGTCGGCGCCGATGCGGTCGCTGAACGCCCGCCACTCGTCGAGGCTGAGCGACGTGAAATCGCGGGCCTCGGCCACGAGTTTCCGCACGATGGCGCCGACAATCGCGTGCGCGTCCCGGAAGGGCACGCCCTTCGCTACCAGGTAGTCGGCCACGTCGGTCGCAAGCAGCACGCCCGACGCCGCAGCCTCCGCGCGGGCGGCGTTCAGCGCCAGGCCGGCGACAACGGCGGCGCACGCGTCGATCGACGAGGCGAGCGTGGCTTCCGCCTCGAACACCGCTTCCTTGTCTTCCTGGAGATCGCGGTTGTACCCGCCGGGCAGGCCCTTCATGGTGACCAGCCAGCCGGACAGGCGGCCGAGGACGCGGCCCGACTTGCCGCGCGCCAGCTCCAGCGGATCGGGGTTCTTCTTCTGGGGCATGAGGCTGCTGCCGGTGGCGAAGCGGTCGGGCAGCTCGAAGAAGCCGAACTCCTCGGAGGTGAAGATGATCAGGTCCTCGGCGAGGCGGCTGAGATGCACCATGGCGAGCGAACACGCGAAGAGGAAGCCCGCCACGAAATCACGGTCGGAAGACGCGTCGAGGCTGTTGACGACCGTCCGCGAGAACCCGAGGCGCTCGGCCAGCAACGCCGTGTCGACGGCATAGGTCGTGCCGGCGATGGCGCCGGAGCCGAGCGGCATCTCGTCGGCCTCGTCGATCGCGCGCTCGAAGCGGCTTGCGTCGCGCCTGAAGGCGGCGGCGTGCGCCAGGAAGAAGTGCGCGGCCAGGACGGGCTGCGCCTTTCGCAGGTGCGTGTACGACGGCATGGCCGCGTCGCCGCATCCTTCGGCCTGCGAAGCCAGCGCGGCAATCATACGCTCCAGCCGGCCGATGAGCAGCGGGATGCGGCGCCTGAGGTAGAGGCGCAGATCGAGCGACACCTGCTCGTTGCGCGACCGGCCCGTGTGCAGGCGCTTCCCGGCGTCGCCGATTCGTTCGACCAGTTGCCGCTCGACAAACGCGTGAATGTCCTCGTCGGGGCCGTCGACGAAGCCCGGATCGCGCCGGCCTGCTTCGAGGATGTCCCGGAGCCCGCCGGCGATGGACGTCGCGTCGGCTTCCGAGAGCACCCCTGCGCGCGCGAGCGCCTCCGCCCACGCCAGGCTCCCCGCCACATCGTCTTCGAAGAGCCGCCGATCGAAGTGGAGCGAGACGCCGTACTGGAACACCGCCGCGTCGGGCTCCTCGTCGAACCTGCCTGACCAGAGGTGCGGCATCAGCCGGCCTTCCCGGGGGCGCCGGGCGTCGCGGCCGCCCCCCGCATGCGCGCCGCGGTCTCGATGGGGAGGCCGTGGAGCCGGATGAACCCCGCCGCCGCGCCATGATCGAATGTGTCGCCCTCGCCGTAGGTGGCCAGGCCGATGTCGTAGAGCGCGAAGGGCGACTTGCGGCCCACCACCTGGGCCGAGCCCTTGAAGAGCTTCACGCGGAGGACGCCCGTCACGCGCTCCTGGACCTTGGCCACCAACGCGTCCATCGCCTCCCGCACGGGCGAGTACCACGCGCCGTCGTAGACCATGTCGGCGTAGCGGGCCGCCATTTCCTGCTTCACCCGCTGGAGGTCGCGCGGGCTGACGAAGCCTTCGAGGTCGGTGTGCGCCAGGTGCAGGACGACGGCCGCCGGGGCCTCGTAGACTTCGCGCGTCTTGATGCCGACAAGGCGGTTCTCGATCATGTCGATGCGGCCCACGCCGTGGTCGCCCGCGATCGTGCCGACGCTCGCGATGATGTCCATGAAGGGCATTGCGACGGCGTTGACCGCCACCGGCACGCCGCGTTCGAACTCCAGTTCGATGTACGCCGGCTCGCCGGGGCACTGCGAGGGGTCTTTCGTGAGGGTGAAGATCTCCGCCGGCGGCTCGATCCACGTGTCCTCGAGGATGCCGCGCTGGACCGACCGGCCCCAGAGGTTCGCGTCGATCGAGTACGGGCTCGGCGTGTCGGACGGCACCGGGATGCCGCGCTGCCTGGCGAACTCCATCTTCGCCTCGCGCGACATGGCCTCTTCGCGGGCCGGCGCGATGACGCGCAGGCCTGGCATGAGCGCCCGGGCCGACACCTCGATGCGGACCTGGTCGTTGCCCTTGCCGGTGCAGCCGTGGGCGATCGCGGTGGCGCCCTCGATGCGGGCAATCTCGACGAGTTTCTTGGCGATGAGCGGCCGCCCGAGCGCCGTGGCCAGCGGGTAGCGCCCTTCGTACACGGCGTCGGCCTGCAGCGCGGGCAGGATGTACTCCTGCGCGAACTCCTCGCGCACGTCGAGCACGTGGGCTCGCAGCGCCCCGGCCGAGAGCGCCCGCTCGTGAACCGTCTGCAAGTCCTTGCCCTGGCCCAGGTCCAGCGTGAGGCACACCACCTCGGCGTCGTAGCGCTCGGCGAGCCACGCCACGGCCACCGAGGTGTCGAGCCCGCCGGCATACGCGAGAACGATCCTGTTCATCTCGCGAGCTTCTCGAACCGGTGGGCCACCACCGCCGCCGCCGCCGTGTCGCGGCAGATGACGAGCACCGTGTCCTCGCCGCCGATGGTGCCCACCACCCCGTCGATTCTGGCCGCGTCCACGGCGCTCGCGAGCGGCTGCGCCTGCGCCATCCCCGTCTTGAGGACCACCAGCTGCTGCGCGCGGTCCACGCCGGCGAGAAACTCGGCAACCGCGTGCTGCAGGCGCGCCTCGGCGACCTCGGGCGGCGTGCCCTCGGTGCCGGGGCGATGATAGGCGCCGTCCGCGCTCGCTTTCACCAGGCCCAGGTCCCGGAGGTCACGCGACAGCGTGGCCTGGGTGACGCTGAAGCCCTGGTCCTTCAGCCTGCGGCGCAGGTCTTCCTGGCTCGAGAGCGCCACCCGGTCGACAAGGTCGAGAATCGCGGCCTGTCTGCGTCGTTTCATGGATTCGTCCCGATGGCTGAGTATACATATTTATGCATGACGCGGCAAGAGCATGCAGCCGGGAGCTTTGTTTAAGCTTGACTACTTATAAACATGAGTGCATAATTATTCAATTCAGCCATGATGTCAGACTCGCCCCTCCCGCCGCCGGTTCGTGTCGCCATCGCCGGGGCCTCCGGCTATGCCGGCCAGGAACTGGTTCGTCTGCTCGCCCGGCATCCCGGCGCCGCGCTGACAGCGGCCATGTCGTCGGGCGGGGAAACGCGCCGGTTGCCGGCGCTGGCGCGTCTCTGGGACGGTGAGGTTCAGCCGCTCGATGTCGAGCGGCTGGCGGCGTCGAGCGATGTCGTGTTTCTCGGGCTGCCGGAGGCCGCGGCGGTATCCGTGGGTGCCACGCTCGTCGCGCGCGGGCGGCGGGTGATCGATCTCTCCGGCGCGTTCCGCCTGCGGGACGATGAACAGCGGAAGCGATGGTACCCCGAGACCGCATCGCTGCCCGGCGGCACGCTGTACGCCCTGCCCGAGCGCAGCCGCGAGGCGCTCCCCGGCGCGCGCCTGGTCTCGTGCCCCGGGTGCTATCCCACGGCGGCCCTGCTCGCGCTGCAACCGCTCGCCGACGCCGGCCTGCTCGCAGGCGGCGACATCGTCATCGACGCCAAGTCCGGCGTCTCGGGCGCCGGCAAGGCGGCCACCGACCGCACCCACTTCTCCGAGAACCACGGCAGCGCGGCGGCCTACGGCATCTTCAGCCACCGCCACACGGCCGAGATGGAGCAGGCCCTGGCGCGACCGATTACGTTCGTGCCTCACCTGGTGCCGCTCAACCGCGGCATCCTCGAGACACTGTATGCGAGGGTGGCGCCGGGCACGTCAGCCGCCGCGCTCGACGAGGTCTACCGCGCGGCCTACGCCGACGCGCCGTGCGTCCGCCTGTGCGGCCAGTCGCTGCCCGAGATCAAGCACGTGGCCTACACGCCGTTCTGCGATCTCGGGTGGCGCCTCGACGAGCCATCGGGCCGCCTCGTAGTCGTCGCATGCCTCGACAACCTGCTGAAAGGCGCCGCGAGCCAGGCGGTGCAGAACTTCAACCTGATGTGCGGCCTCGAAGAGCGCACGGGGCTCTTCTGATGGCGCGCCCGGTTGTGCTCAAGCTCGGCGGCGAACTGCTCGAGGACACGTCGCGCCTGCAGGCGATCGCCGCCGAGATCGTCCGCGCGGCCGAAGCCGCGCCCATCGCGGTCGTCCACGGCGGCGGGCGCGAGATTGACGCGGCGCTGGCGAAGGCCGGCATTCCGAAGCGGCAGGTGGACGGCATTCGCGTCACCGACGGGCCCACGCTCGACATCGTGGTGTCGGTGCTGGCCGGCGCGATCAACACGCGCTTTGTCGCGGCCATCAACGCCGCCGGCGGGCGGGCGGTCGGCCTGACGGGCGCCGACGCCGCCGTAGCGCCGGCCGAGCCGATGCCGCCGTTCCAGTCGGCGGCGGGCGAGACGGTCTCGCTCGGGCTGGTGGGGCGGCCGCTGCTCGACGGCGCGCCGCACCTGGTGGCACATCTGCTCGGCGGCGGGTATGTGCCTGTCGTGGCCACGCTTGGTGCCGGGCCCGGCGGCGCGCTCTACAACGTGAACGCCGACACGCTGGCCGCCGCCCTCGCGGTGCGGCTGCGGGCGGCCCGCCTGCTCATCGCCGGCACCACGCCCGGCGTGCTCGACGCCGGCGGCAGGACGATTGCCGGCCTCGCACGGCACGCCGAGCAGGCGCTGGCCGCGGCCGGCACGGTAAACCGGGGGATGCTCGCCAAACTGCACGCGTGCCGGGACGCGCGCGGCGGGGGCGTGGCCGACGTAGCTATCGTCGACGGCCGCGACGCGGCCCGGCTGCGCGCGGCTCTCGAAGGAGGCGCGGCGGCGTCCGGTTGCATGACGAGGGTGTTGTGATGCATGTCGAGACGGTGCGGGATCTCGAAAGCCGGCACGTGCTGCAGACCTACAAGCGCGCGCCGGTCGTGTTCACGCGGGGAGAGGGTGTGTTCCTCTATGACGGGGACGGCACGCGCTACCTCGATCTGATCTCCGGCGTCGGCGTCGCGTCGCTCGGCCACGCCAACCCCGCGCTCGCCGCCGCGCTCGCCGACCAGGCCCGCACGCTCGTCCACACGTCGAACCTCTACTTTCACGAACTCCAGGGCCAGGTGGCCTCCCGCCTCGCGTCGCTCTCCGGCCTCCCGCGCGCGTTCTTCTGCAACAGCGGCACCGAGGCGATGGAAGGCTGCCTCAAGTTCGCGCGCCGCTACTGGCACACCGCCGGCGACGTGAAACGCACGGGCCTGGTGGCCCTCGAGCACGCGTTCCACGGCCGGACCATGGGCTCGCTGTCGGTGACGTGGGACGAGCACTACCGCGCCCCGTTCGCTCCGCTGCTCGAGCACGTGACCTGGGTGCCCGCCGGCGACCCCGCCGCGCTCACCCGCGCGGTGTCCGACCGCACGGCCGCGATTGTGATCGAGGCCATCCAGGGCGAAGGCGGCGTCAGGCCGCTCAGCCGGGAATTCGCGGACGCCGTGCGCGAGGCGCAGGCGCGGACAGGCGCCGTGCTCATCGCCGACGAGGTGCAGTGCGGTCTTGGGCGCACCGGCATCGCGTTCGGCTACCAGCGCCTCGGCCTCGAGCCCGACCTGGTCGCCGTCGGGAAGGCACTCGGAGCCGGCATGCCCGTCGGCGCGGTGCTGCTCGGCGAGCGCATCGCCGCGGCGGTCGCGGCCGGCGACCACGGCTCGACCTACGGCGGCAACCTGCTCGCGTGCCGCGCCGCCCTCGTGTTTCTCGATGCGCTCACCGCTGGCGGCCTCCAGGAACACGTGCAGAAGGTCGGCGCACACCTGGCGGCCGGCCTCTGCGAGCTGGCCGGCAAGCATCCGGTGATTCGCGAAGTGCGCGGCGCGGGCCTCATGTGGGGCCTCGATCTGCGTGTCGACGCCGCGCCGTTTGTCCAGGCCGCGCTCGAGCGCGGCGTGCTCATCAACCGGACGTCGGAGACGGTCATCCGCCTCCTGCCGCCTTTCGTCATCACCACCGCCGAAGTCGACATGGCGATTTCCCGCCTCGACGCCATTCTCGCGGAGAGCGTCAGGGAGCGTGCCTCATGACCTCCGGGTCGAACCTCGTGCCGATTGTCGTCGCCGGCTCCGTCCGGCCCGTGCCCCATGAACCCGGCTCCGGCCCGGGGGTCCGCCAGGCCACCAAGGCCGATGCCGTCGCCATCCACCAGTTGATCATGGACAACCTGCAGGCCGGCCACCTGCTGCCCCGCTCGCTTGGCGACGTGACGGCGCGCGCGTCGCGCTTCGCGGTAGTGGTCGACGGTCAGGGTGCCGTGCTGGCCTGCGGCGAGCTCGCTCCGTTGAATGCGAGCGTGGCTGAGGTCCGGTCGCTTGTCGTGCGCGAGGACGCGCGGGGCCTGCGCCTCGGCCACGTCATCGTCGACGAGCTGCGCCGGCGGGCGCGCGCGGGACGCTATCGTACCTTGTGCGCCTTCACCCACGACCCGCGCTTCTTCGTCCGGTTCGGCTTCTCGATCGTGCCGCATACGTGGCTCCCCGAGAAGGTGGCCGTGGACTGCTGGAGCTGTCCGCACTTCCAGAAGTGCTCCCAGTACGCCGTTGTCGACACCCGTCTCGGGCGCCCCGTGGCGCCCGCGCCCGGGCAGGAGCGCCTGTCGTGACGGCTGCCGGCCCCGAGGGCGTGCTGATCGAACCGCTCGACGGCGGCGTGACCGCCCCGGCGGGGTTCCGCGCGGCCGGCGTCGCGTGCGGCATCAAGAAGACCGGCGCGCCGGACCTGGCGCTCATCGTTGCCGACGCCCCGGCAACAGCTGCGGCCGTGTTCACGACGAACAAGGCCAAGGCGGCGCCGGTGGTCGTGTCGCGCGAACACCTGGCGCACAGCGGCGGGCTGGCGCGCGCGATCATCGTGAATAGCGGCTGCGCCAACGCGTGCACGGGTCCGGAGGGCATGGCCGTCGCCCGCAGCACGGCCGACTTCGTGGCGTCGATTGCCGGATGCCGCGCCGACCAGGTGCTGGTGGCGTCCACCGGCGTCATCGGGGTGCAGCTCGACCTCGACAAACTGAGAAAGGGCGCCGTGGCGGCGGCGAACTCCTTGTCGCGCACCGCCGGCGACGACGCCGCCGTCGCCATCATGACCACCGACCGCGCGCCCAAGTCCGCTGCGGTGGCCGTCACGACCGACGCCGGCACGTACCGCGTCGGCGGCATGGCCAAGGGGGCGGGCATGATCGAGCCCCACATGGCCACCATGCTCGGGTTCATCGCAACCGATGCGGCCGTGCCCGCGCCGCTGCTCCAGCGCGCGCTCCGGGACGCCGTCGACGTCACGTTCAACGCCATCACCATCGACGGCGATACCTCCACCAACGACACCGTGTTCCTGCTGGCGAGCGGCGCGTCCGGCGTCGAGATCGCGGACGCCGGCTATCCAGGATTTGTCGCGGCGCTCCGGTGGGTGTGCGGCGCGCTGGCCCGCGCGATCGTCCGCGGCGGCGAGGGCGTCACCAAGCTCGTGTCGATCACGGTGACGGGTGCGGCCTCGGCGGTGGACGCGTCGCGTGCGGCGAAGACCATCGCGAACTCGCTGCTGGTCAAGACCGCGATGCACGGCGGCGATCCGAACTGGGGACGGCTGCTGGCCGCCGCCGGCCGCGCGGGCGTGGCCTTCGATGTCGAGCACGCGTCGGTGCGGATCGGTGCGGTGGAGCTGTTCAAGGACGGCGTGCCGTTCGATGACCGCGCGCCCGAGGCCGCGGCATACCTGGCCGGCGCGGATATCGAGATCACCATCGATCTCGGCGCGGGTGGGGCGCACGCGGCGACGGTCTGGACCTGCGACTTGAGCGCGGAATACGTGGCGATTAATGCCGAGTATAGAACCTAGGCAGAAGAAGCCAGAAGGGCTCACTGACGCTCGTCAGAAGCCAGACAAAGACAAGCGGCACCGGTAGTCCTTCTTCTTGCTTCTTGCTTCTTGCTTCTTGCGTCTGCTTTCTGCCTACCGCTTCCTCCCCCTGAGCAGCACCGCAATCTCATCCGTCCGCGGATTGTCCAGGTCCAGCCGCACGCGGCCGTCGTCGGTCGTCGTGACGACGGCGGGAACGGAACTGGCGGTCAGGTACCACCCGGCGGGCAGCACCACCGCGTTGCGCGGGCGCCCGAGTGCCCGGTCCCAGACGAATTCGTCGCCGTCCATGTAGTAGCGCCCGGCGTCGGTATAGGTCTCGCTGATGCGCAGGCGGGCCGACTGCCCGGGCTGCACGGCCGGGAACCGGATGACCACCACCTCGGCGTCGGGCGCAAGGGGCTCGCCGACGTCGGCACCGGCCGCCAGGAGTTCGCGCCCCCTCAGTGTCTCCACCTTGAGCGCCTCGCCGGTGTCGAGCAGGCGGGCCGCCGGGTTCGACGCCTTGCTCCCGGCTCGAACGACGTTGTAGTAGGCGCCGACACCCGGCCTCGATTCGGTGTAGTCGTGATAGAGCGCGAACGCATGCGTGTCGGGCTGCTGGAGGAAGTAGACCGATCTCACGGTCCTGACGGGCCCGCTCGCTCAGGCGCGACGCGGTCGATCCGGCTGAAACAGCCGGCGCGGGCCTGGCCTGAGCCCGCTCGAGGACTGATCCGCCGCCGCCAGCCGCGGCGGGCGCGCGCGGCGGCAGCGGCCGCGCTCTCACGACCAGCGGCGCTTCCATTGGATAGGTGTTCAGAAAGCTCACCGCGATCCGCCCGTCACCCTCCGTGCGTACCTGGGACGGCACGTTGCAGGCCGCCAGTTCGTAACCCGCCGGCAGCACGACCGCGTTGCGCCTGATGCCAAGGCCGCGGTTGAACACGATGTCATCGCCTTCCCGGTAGTACGACGTCGCATCGCGGTAGGTCTTGACGATGCGCAGACGCGTTTCGCCGCCGGGCGGCACGGGCCTTGCCAGCGTCACCTGGATGTAGTTCGCGTCGAGGTCGGCGTTCTGCTGGCCGGCCGCTCTCGCCTCGGCTCCCGTCACCACCGTCCACGGCAGCGGCCGGCCGGTCATCTGGTCGAACACGGCCTCGTCGCTGGCCTCGCTGCCCTTCCTGATGATGTTGAAGTAGAGCCTCGTTCCTGGGCGTGTTGCCGTGACTTCGTACGTGATCCTGAACTGCGCCGACCCGGGCGCGAGCAGCTCATAGCGGGTGTAGTCGTCGCCTTCATGACGTTCGACAATCGGCGACGGCGGCTGGGCGGGCGCCGGCGGCGCGAACGCGAGTAGAATGCCGGCACATACGATCAGCTGAAGCAGTTGCCGGCGGCACGTGGCGCTGGGCATCGGCGGTCTCCCGGATTTGCTAGAGACGGTTTCAAAGCCAGAGGACGGCGGCAGCATCCGGCCGCAAGAACGGCTTGTGAAACCGCTTGCAGTGGTTTATCACAGTTTTTCAGCCGCGCCACACAACAGCGCCGTGGCGGCGGTCGTATCGTCGTGACAGAAGGGCGGGCGGACCGCCGCTGAGCAGGGGATCGACGCCATGGATTTCGAGATGCTCGCGCTCGCCGTCTCGGTCTACCTCTTCGTGCTGACGGTGGTGGTTTCCGTTGCCATCTTCGTGCGCACCAGAAAGGCCGCACGGGATCTCCGCCAGGTCGAATCACGGCTCGCCGCCGTCGAACTCCAGCTCGAGCGCATACAGGCGGCCGCCAGGAAGGTCGGCCGCGCGGACGTGGCTGCGGCGCCCCTGCCCGGCGCGGAGGCGGCGGCAGCCGCGGTCCCCGCCGCGCCCGCGCCGATCGTGCCACCAGCTCAGCGGCCGGCACCTCCTGCGGTGCCCCCGCCGCCGCGCCTCGCCATGCCAGCCGCCGCTGCGCCCGACCTCACGTCCACGGGTGCACGTGAAGCCGCACAGGTTCAGCAGTCCGTCAATCGACGAGCCGAGGAGTCGCTTGAAAGCCGGATCGGCGGCCGCTGGCTTCTCTACGTCGGCACCGCCGCGCTCGTGCTGGGCATTGGCTTCTTCGTCAAGTACGCCTTCGACAACGACTGGATCAACCAGACCGGCCGCGTGCTCATCGGCGGCGCGGCCGGCCTGGTGATGGTCGCGGGCGGTCATCGCATTGCGCGGCGGGGCTACCCGCTCTATGGGCAGATCGTCGCCGGGGGCGGGTTCGCGGCGCTCTACATCTCGGTGTTCGCCGCCCTGATCTTCTACGCGCTCATCGGGCGCCCGGCGGCGTTCGCGCTGATGGTGGTCGTCACGGCCGGCGCCGCGGCTGCCGCAAACGCACACCGGTCACTCGGCCTCGCGATCTTCGCCGTCACGGGCGGCTACCTGACGCCCTTCCTCGTCGGCGGCGGCGGGAATGCGCAGGTCGCGCTGCTCACCTATGACGCCATCCTCGCGCTGGGTACGGTCGCGATGGCGGCGCGCCGCGGCTGGCCGGTGCTCACCCTGCTCAGCTACCTGTTCGTCCTGTTCACGTTCATGAGCTGGGCCGACCGGTTCTACACGCCGGCCCAGTGGGTGCCGACGCAGGCCTTCCTGACGGTGTTCGGCGCGCTCTTCACCTGGACCGGCGTGCGCGCCTGGAGCAAGCTCCGCGAACCGGGGCAGGCGGTCGCAGCCGTGCTGCTGACCGCCCCGCTCGTATTTCACGCCGCCTCGGTGGAGAACCTCGCGCCGTGGTGGATGGCCACCCTCGTCTATGTCACGCTTGCATCGGTGGCAGGCGTGGCGGCCAGCATGCGCGCAGACCGCGGGTGGCTGCGCCTGGCCACGTTCGCGCTCTGCGCGCCCGTGCTGTGGTCGTTCATCGCCGAGCACGGCGGCCCCGGCTGGCGCGTGGCGCCGGCGGTGGTCGCCCTCGCGATCTACGCGATGAACCTCCTCGCCATCGCCGAGCGCCTGGCGCGCGCCGGCGCCCGCTGGTTCAAGACCGACGTCGTCCTGTTCCACGCCAACGCGCTCGGCCTGTTCGCTGGCCTGTACGGGATCATCGATCCCTTCGCGACCGCCTGGGTGCCCACGCTGGCCCTGTCCATCGCCGCCTGGCACCTCGCGCTGGCGTGGTTCTGGCGCTCGACGTCGGAAGACGCGAGCCTCAACAGCCTGGCGATCGCGTTTGCGATGGTGGGCTTCGCCATCGGCCTTCGGTTCGATCAGTGGTGGGCGATTGTCGGCTGGGCCGTCGAGTCGGCGGCCGTCATCTGGGTCGGCCTGAAGGCCAGGCGTGAGTGGATGCGGCTGGGCGGGGCGCTGCTGCTGGCCTGGACGATCGCGCGCCTGGCCGACATCGGCTTCTTCGAACCCGCGGCCGGGTTCGTGCCGGTGATGAACGCCCGGGTCGGCGTGACGCTGGTCATCGTGGCCGTGTGCTACGTACTCGCGCTGCTGCACCAACGCCTGGGTACCGGGCGGCCCGACGGTGCCCGGCCCCAGACTGCCGTGCTGTACCTCCTCGGCAACGTGATCACCATCGTGCTGTTCACGACCGAGATTGCCTTCTACTGGCAGTTACGGGAGGCGACCGATGCCGCGGCGCGCCTGGCGGGCTCGGCGTCGGTGTCGGTGGCCTGGGGCCTCTACGGCACCGCCCTCATCGTCGTCGGCATCGTCAGGAAGTACGCGCCCGTGCGCTACCTGGCCATCGCGCTGCTGGCGATGACCGTGGTGAAGGCGTTCCTGCTGGACCTGTCGATGCTGGGCGGCATCTACCGGATCATCGGCTTCGTCGGCCTCGGCGTGTTCCTGCTCCTCGGCGCCTGGCTGTATCAGCGGTACCGGGACATCATCATTGGAAGCGACTAGGGGATAGGGGACAGGGAATGGGCGGGAGGCGAGAGGCGAGGGCGTTCCGACAGACTGCTTCCCTCTCCCCTCTCGTCTGTTCCCTTTCGCCCGCCGGCTGCTGTCCGCAGTCGAGCCGGCCTACCCCATCGTCCCTTCCGGATAGTGCAGCGCGAGGCGGAGCTCCTTGGTGAGGCCGTCCACCGTGGTGCCCTTGCCGAAGGCGCCCAGCGTTTCGAACCGGAGGTCGCCGATGCGGTGGCCCCAGGGCGCGATGACGCGCCCGATGGCCCTGAAGTCGGTGCGGTCGACATGCTCCTCGTCGAGCCGGCGCACGACGTCCGGCGCCACCCGGATGAACGCGCGCAACGCGGTCGACGACCGGATGCTGTACTTGCGCCCGTTCCACGCGGCCTGGAACACCGTGGCGATCTGCTTGAAGTAGTTCACGAAGAAGCGCCGGGCCTCGTCGTAGAAGTCCTGGGTCTTGCGCGAGCCGCCGAAGGCCTCCGACTGGAAGAGCTTCTTCAGCTCCTGGGCCAGCGGCGCCTGGGCCACGCTGCCCCTCCCGACGCCGAGCAGCTTGATGTCCATGTAGAGCGGCGAGTCGTCGCGGTCGTTGAGCACCCGCACGATGTCGTGGGCCACCGCCAGGCTCTGGTCGCGGTAGAGTTGCCGGCCGGACAGGCTGACCAGGTGGGACGAGTTCAGCCGGGTGTGCTTCGCGTTGATCGTCACGAACATCTGGACGATGTGGTCCTCGGGCAGCTGGTCGAAGATGACCGCCGGGACGGCGAAGTCCTCCTGCCCGAAGCGCTCGATGTCCGCGTGCATGGCGAGCAGCCGGTGCTGGCCGTCAATCGCCCGCAGCACCCCCTCGCGCTCGGGCACCTTCAGGGTTCCGAGCGTCGAGCCGTCCTCGACCGGCAAGAACGACAGCTTCTCGTCGCACGAGATGATGACGGCGCCTGGAATCGACGGGAGGTCGCGCGCCTGCCGGCACTGCTCGTAGTAGCCGACCAGTTCGTCGATCTTCCGGCGGATGATCTGGCGCTGGTACGCCTTCTCGTTGGCCGCGATGCGGCGCTCGAGGAGGTTCCAGTTCACCTTGGACACCGCGCCGCCGCGCTTCTTGCCCCTGACCGGCGGGTGATGCTGCTCGCCGTAGCTCAGCACCTCGAAGCGGACGAGCTTGTCGATGTCCTTAGCGGTCAGCGACGCCTGGTAGAACCGGACGCCGAACTGCTGCATCTGGATCGCGGAGACATTGATCATGGTTGGGTCCTGGCACATTCTTAACTGCTTTCGTCCGGATTTCAGCCCGTTTTCTGCGATGATGAGCACTTCCTGTGCAGGCAGGGGGCGGGCCGGCAATGGCGACGGCGGGGCACCGGAGCGGCCGGCTTCCAGTATCTGATTGAGGCGGCTGGGGTTAGCTGAAATGGGCCAGAACATGACGAAGAAATGGCGAATGCTGGCGGCCTTCGGGTTGCTGTCCGCCGGCCTGCTGGTACCGGCCGGCGCGGCGAGGATGGCCGCGCAGGCCCCTCACGCCGAGAGGTCCGCCGCGGTGAAGACCGGGGCCGACGAGGAGTTCGCGCGCCTCGTGCGCGAGTGGACCACGCGCCCGGAGTTCCTGAGCCCGCTCGTGGATCATCTGCCCCGGGCCGCCGGCGTGCCCTCTCCGAAGGACGTGCTCGGCTATCACATCGGCCAGCCGAAGACGCTGACCTACTACGCCGACATCCTGAAGTACTACCGCGCCCTGGCGGCCGCGTCGCCCCGCGTGCGCGTCATGACCATCGGCACGAGCGACGAAGGCCGGGAGTGCGTGGTCGTGTTCATCGGGTCCGAATCGTCGATCGCGGACCTCGACCGGTACCGCGGCTACCTCGGGCAGCTGGCCGACCCGCGCCCGCTCACCGAGGCGCAGGCGCTCGAGGTCGTCGCGAAGGCCAGGCCGGTCTATCACCTCATCGGCGGCCTCCACAGCGGCGAGACCGGGCCGCCCGAGATGCTGATGGAGCTGGCCTACCGGCTGGCCGTGGAGGAATCCCCGCTCATCACCCGGATTCGCGACAACGTGATTGTCTCGATCACGCCGGCCGCGGAGCCTGACGGCCGCGATCGCTACGTCGACTGGTACTACGCGTACAAGACGGAAGAAACCGGCGAAGGCGTCTCGTTCGGCGGGCCGCCGGTACTGGGGCAAGTACATCCTCCACGACAACAACCGCGACTTCAACTTCTCGCAGTTGACGACGCGCGCCATCCTGGACTGGTACCTCGCGTGGCATCCGCCCATCGTGCACGAGCTGCACGAATCCGTGCCCTTCCTCTACACGTTCAGCGGCCAGGCCCCGCAGAACCCGACGCTCGACCCGATCCTGTACGGCGAGCTGCCGTGGTTCGCCAACTTCGAGATGGCCCAGATGATCAAGTACGGCATGCCGGGCGTGTGGACGCACGCGTTCGTCGACATGTGGTACCCCGGCTACATGGGCTTCATGGCGTCGAACCACAACGGCATGTTGCGGATGTACGAGACGTTCGGCAACGGCGGCGCCAACACGATGAAGCGGCGCATCGGCGGCGGCGCCGAGGGCGGCATGGGCGCGGGCGGCGGCCAGGTGTCGCGCGAGTGGTACCGGCCCCTGCCGCCGTACGCCGAGGTCGAATGGTCGCTGCGCAACAACACGAACTACATGCAGACGGGCGTGCTGTCGGCGCTCCAGCTCACCGCGGCGTTCCCGAACGTGGTGCTCGAGAACTTCTACCGGAAGAGCCGGAACTCGATCGAGTCGGGACGGAAAGACGCCCCCTTCGGCTACGTCATCCCGGCCGGAGGGCGCGATCTGACGCGCGTGGCGTGGGTGGTCAACATCCTGCGCATGCAGGGCATCGAGGTCGGCCGTGCGACCGGGGCGGTGACGGTAAAGGAAGGGACCTTCCCGGCCGGCAGCTACGTGGTGAAGCGGGACCAGCCCTACGGCCGCCTGGCGAAGATCCTGCTCGAGAAGCAGGTCTTCCCGGATCCGAACCTCCGCACCTACGACGACACGGGCTGGACCATGGGCCTGACCACGCACACCGACGTCCGGGAGATCGCCGACAGGGCCATCCTGGACGCGCAGGTGGAGCCCGTGAGCAAGGTCGCCCTCCAGGGGACCGTGGCGGGCGCAGCGGGGCCGTTCGTGGCGATCGCCCATCACGGATCGGCGAACATGATCACCCTGAGGTACCGGCTCAAGGACCTCACGGTCAGTGCCGCCGGACAGCCCTTCAAGGCAGGCGATGCCGACTTCCCCGCCGGCTCGTTCATCGTCGACGCCAGCGGCGGCAGCGAGGCGCTCGGCCGCGTGAAGTCCGCCGTGACCGGGCTCGGCCTGTCCGCGACGCTGATGGCCGCCCGGCCTGATGTGCCGGTGCACGACGTGGATCTCCCCGCCTCGCGGTGTTCAGCACCTGGGGGAACACGCAGGACGTGGGATGGGTGCGGCACGCGTTCGACGTGTTCGGCGTCGGCTACGACCTCATCTTCAAGGAGCAGGTGCTCGCCGGCCGCCTCCGCGACAGGTACGACGTCATCGTCGTCCCCAGCCAGGGCCGGAGCGCGAAGGGCCTCGTGTTCGACATCCCGCCGGTCGGCAAGCCGCTGGCCTACCGGAAGACCGGCCGGTTCCAGAGCCTGGGCCTGTATGGGGAGTCCGACGATGTGACGGGCGGGATGGGCCTGGCGGGCGTGCTGGAGATCGAGCGCTTCGTCCAGCAGGGCGGCGTGCTCGTCACCCTCGGCGGCGCGAGCTTCTTCGCCGCCGAGTTCGGTCTCGCGCCGCGCGTCGACGCGGCCCGGCCGTCGGCCCAGTTCTACGCGCCGGGCCCGATTGTCGAAGCCGAGATCACGAAGCCGGAGCACCCGATCTTCTACGGCTACACCGCGAAGACCCTGCCGGTCCGCTATGCGAACGGCCCGCTGCTCTCCATCCAGGGGCTGGAAGCGGACCGCGATCGGCAGACGCTGATGCGGTTCCGCGGGACCGAGGCGGCCGTGCTGAGCGGGCTGATGAAGGGCGCGGCGGAAACGCGCAACCGGCCGGCGATCGCCGAGGTCTCCTCGGGGCAGGGCCGCGTCGTGCTGTTCGCGACGAACCCCTGCTTCCGCTACCAGAACCTGGGCGAGTTCAACATGCTGTTCAACGCCGTGCTGCACTACAACGACGTCAAACGGTAGGGGCCCCGGGGTCTGCCCTCGACAGGCTCAGGCCAAGCAAGACCCCGGGCTCCACCTCACTGCTTCTTCTCTGACAGCAGTGCCTGCTTCGCCGCCTCGAGGTCCTTCTTCTGGGCGGCGGAGACCTTCGGGAACGAGAGGTTCATGTCGTCCATCGCGTCGACCGTGGCCCCCGCCACGATGAGGCGCGCGAGCGGCTTTTCGTCGGCCGGGACGACAATCCACGGCGCCCACGGCGTGGCCGTGTGCTGGATCATGTCCTCGTACGCCTCCATGTACTTCTCCCAGAAGCCTCGTTCCTTCGCATCGGCCAGCGAGAATTTCCAGTTCTTCTCGTCCAGCTCGAGCCGTTCGAGGAAACGCCTCTTCTGCTCCTTCTTCGACACGTTCAGGAAGAACTTCCGGATTGTGTAGCCGTTGCGCGACAGGTAGCGCTCGAAGGCGTTGATGTCCTCGAACCGCTCCTTCCAGATGTCCTTCGACAGGACCTCGGGCGGCAGCTTCTGCTTCTGCAGGTACTCGGGGTGGACGCGGACCACGAGCACTTCCTCGTAATAGGAGCGGTTGAAGATGCCGATGCGGCCGCGCTCCGGGAGCGACTTCGACGTGCGCCACAGGAAGTCGTGGTCCAGCTCCTCGGCCGACGGCGCCTTGAAGCTGTACACCTGGCAGCCCTGCGGGTTGATGCCCGACATGACGTGCTTGATCGCGCCGTCCTTGCCCGCCGCGTCCATGGCCTGGAAGATGAGCAGCAGGCCCTTGGTGTCCTGCGCGTAGAGCTTCTCCTGGCGGTCCCGCAGCAGCTCGGTGCCCTTCTCCAGCAGCTTTTTCGTGGCCTTCTTCGACGCGTCCCAGTTCTTGTTGTCCGTGGGGTGGTCCTTCAGCCTGAAGTCCTTACCCTTGGTAACGGTGAACGGCGCGAGTCTGGCTTTCAAACTGTCGGACATCACAGGCCTCCGGAATGGTGCGTCACTGCAATATACGCCGCCGCGAGCCGTGAAAGCTATCCTGGAACGGCCACGGCCCGTCGCGCCTTCCAGCCGGCTGCCAGGCGCGACTTCAGCAGCGTGACGCCGTAGATGGCGAGCGTGAAGGCGGTGAACGCGGCCAGGGAGCCCCAGACGGGCAGTTTGCGGTGGAGCGGGAACGAGAAGATGCCGTACGCCAGTTCGACGTGGATCCAGTAGACGAACAGCGACGACCGCCCGAACTCCAGCATCGGGCTCCACGCCGGGTTCCGCGGCTCCGCCGAGAACGGGCGCTGGACATACACGTAGATGGTCCCCATCAGCACCAGCAAGATGCCGATCTTGATGAAGAAGTAGGTGGGCGACGAGGTCCAGAAACTCGACCAGCCGGCCGGGTAGATGGTCGGCAGGCGGCTGGTGACATACCCCGCGGCGACGAGCGCCAGACCCCCGAGGGCCAGCCGGCGGTTCGCACGCCACTCGTCGGCAGGGGTTCCGGCCGGGTCGAGCCATTCGCCGGCCACCGCCCCGGCGAACACGAATCCGGTCCACGGGAAGAACGTGAACACGCTCAGCTTCGGGAAGGGGCGGATGTACCACTCGAGCGGGTCCGGGAGCCAGGCGATCCAGGCCGCGTTCCTGACGATGGGCGTCGCGAAGGTGAAGGCACAGGCCAGGCCGGCGAAGGCCCAGAGCCTGGCGCGGCGGCTGGCGAGTCGGCCCCAAAGCCACGCCGCGGCCGCGATCGACGGCCCCATGATGTTCAGGATGTCCGCCTTGAAGATGCCCTTGAGCGTGGCGCCCGGGCTGAGCGTCCACGTGTAGATTCGGAACAGGAACGCCAGCCCGAAGATCTGCCAGCCGCGCTTCTGCACCGACCAGGCGGCGGCCGCCCGGTCACCCGTGCGCCGCGCGCGCGAGGAGGCGGCCATCGCCACCGAGACGCCGGCCAGGAAGAGGAAGATCGGCGCCGCGAGGCCGCCGATGAAGTTCGCCGCCTTGTAGAGCGGCGTGCCGCGGTCGGCCAGCGTCGTCCACGCGTCGAAGGTGTGGGCCTCGATCATGAAGAGCACACTGAGGCCCCGCATCCAGTCGAGGTACGCCCGGCGGTTCGTGGACGTTCCCACTGTCCCCCTCGGCCGGGGTCAGGCCCCGGTCTGACCCGCTGTCGGCGACACGCCTGTCGTCAACTCGATGTCCTGGCGCAGCGAGTGCCACACCGAACAGTACTTCTCGCGGGAGAGCGCGACCGCCCGCTCGACCTGATCGGCAGAGGCGGTGGTGTCGATCGCGAACCGCAGGTCGATCGACAGGAACCGGCGCGGTTCGCTGTCGGCCCGGCGCCCGGTCAGTTCCGTCCGGAACGCGCGGATCGTGGACCGGCCCTTCGTGAGGATGTGCACGATGTCGATCGCCATGCAGCCCGCCAGCGCCGCGGCCAGCGCCATCACGGGCGAGGGCCCCTCCTCGGTGCGCCCGTCGAGCACCCACTCGTGGCCCCCGGCCCGGGCGGTGAATGTCAGCCGTCCGTCCCACACCAGTTCAACGACTGTCGGCGGTTTCGTGTCGGTCATGGCAGGGATGACTCCTGTGCGAACGTATGAGTGCGTGATTCTACACGATGGCGGTCCCGCGCCCCCGAGGCTATACTGGCCAGCGGCACCAGCGAAAGGACGAACCGTGAAGACTCCGACGGTGGCGGCGGCCGCGTGTCTGGCCGCGTGCGTGGCGCTCGCTCCAGGGGACATGTCGGCCGGCGGCCAGGAGCCGGACCCGTATCTCGCCCGCGCCAGGGCCCTGCATCTCTCGGTTCCCGTGTTCGACGGCCACAACGACTATGCGTGGGAGGTCCGCGAACGGGGAGGCAAGGACCCGGCGAAGCTCGACATCCGGAGCCTCCGGACCGACACGATGACCGACATCCCGCGCCTGCGCCAGGGCGGCGTGGGCGCGCAGTTCTGGTCGGTGTACGTGCCGGCGTCGCTCGCCGGCCAGCAGGCGGTCACGGCCACGCTCGAGCAGATCGACATCGTCCACCAGGTGATCGCGCGGTACCCGGACGACCTGGCGCTGGCCCTCACCGCCGACGACGTGCAGCGGATCTTCCTGCAGGGGAAGATCGCCTCGCTCATCGGCATGGAAGGCGGGCATTCGATCGATTCATCGCTGGGCGCGCTGCGCATGTTCGCGCGCCTCGGCGCGCGTTACATGACGCTGACCCACTCGAAGAACACGCCCTGGGCCGACTCGGCCACCGACACCCCCGAGCACGGCGGCCTCTCGGCGTTCGGCGAGGAGGTGGTCCGCGAGATGAACCGCCTCGGCATGCTCGTCGACATGAGCCACGTCTCCGAGGCGACGATGGAGGACGTCCTGCGGGTGACGAGCGCGCCGGTCATCTTCTCCCACTCGTCGGCCCGCGCGCTGTGCGACCACCCCCGCAACGTGCCCGATGCCATCCTCCGGCAGCTGCCGAAGAACGGCGGCGTCGTGATGGTGTCGTTCGTGCCCGGGTTCACCACGCCCGAAGCCGCCGCGTGGGACACCGCGCAGGAGGCGGAAGCCGGCCGGCTTCGCGCGCTCAAGCCCGCCGACGAGGCGGCCGTGAAAGCCGGGCTCGACGCCTGGATGGCGTCGCACCCGCGGCCGGCGGTGACCGTGGGGCAGGTGGCCGACCACGTGGACCACGTCCGCAAGGTGGCCGGCATCGATCACGTGGCCTACGGCAGCGACTTCGACGGCATCTCCTCGGCGCCGTCCGGGCTCGAGGACGTCTCGAGGTTCCCGGCGCTGACCGCCGAACTGCTGCGGCGCGGCTACACCGAGCTCGAAGCGAAGAAGGTGCTCGGCCTGAACCTGATGCGCGTCATGCGCGCGGCCGAGGCCGCCGCCGCCCGCATGGCGGCGGCCAGGCCGGCCGGCGGCGCACGTTAGAAACGAACGCTGTAGACGAGCTTGAAGGTGCGGCCCCGCTCGGGCACGTAGTCCTTCACGTACGAGAGGTGGTTCCGGTACAGCGTGTTGGTGGCGTTGTCGAGCCTCGCCGTGAGGGTGCTCACGCCCCGCCACGTCGGCCACGAGTAGGACGTGAACAGCTTGAGCAGGCCGTAGCCGTCGGTCGGCGTCTCCTCCCCGAACACGCGCTCCTGTGAAGAGACGCCGGTGATCTCTCCGCCGGCGTTGAATGCCCCGATCTGGTAGCGCACGCTGGCCCGCGCGCGGAACGGCGGGATGCGCGGCAGCGGCGAGCCCGGCTCGACCAGTTCGCCCCGGACGTAGTCGAGGCCGACGTCCGCGAAGATCCGCGACGTCACCTGCATGTCGGTGTGCAGCTCGAAGCCCTGGAGCAGGCTGTCTTCCGCGACGTACTCGACCACCGGGAACTCGTCGCCGTGCCCGTCGTCCCCGTCCTCCGCGTGAGGCTCATCCTCGCTTTCCACCGGGTTGCGGAAGATATAGTCGGCGATGCTGTTGCGGAAGTACGTGGCCTCGGCCGAGAACCGCGCCGACCGCCAGCGGAACGACACGTCCACGCCGAGCGCGTGCTCCGCCTCCAGATACGGGTTCCCGATTTCGAACGCGAAGTTGCCCGGGTGCGGCCCGTAGAAGTACAGCTCCTCGAGCGCCGGGTATCGCGACGTCCGGGCCAGGCTGACGGCGATGCTGGACCGGTGGTCGAACGCCGGCGGCTGGATGAGCAGGCCGACCGACCCGGAGAACTCCGAGAAGTCGCGCGCGGGCAGATCGGCGCTCTTCGGCGTGTAGCTGGCATGGTCGAACCGGCCCCCGAGCTGCAGCGTCGCGTGGTGGAACGTCACCTCCTCGTAGAGATACGCCGCGGCGCCGGTCTGGTCGACCGGCGGCGACAGCGCTTCGTCGCCCGTGGCCGAGAAGGCGCGATCGAGCGCCCACGCGCCGACGGTGCCGCTGAAGCGGCCGTAGTTCCGGTGACTCCCGAGGAACTCGAACTCGTGCGTGTCGTTGGCGAAACTCGTGCCGACCTCGCCCGCCACGACTTCCTCGTGCCGGTACCAGCGTCCCGCATAGGAGCCCCGGACCGACCGGAAGAACCCGTTGAGGTCCCTCATCTCGCCGCGGAGGTTCACGATCGATCGCCGCGGCGTGAGCTCGACCTGGCCCTCCTCGACATACGGCAGGCCGTAGCGCGTGTCCTCGTACGCGTAGCTCCCGCCGACATAGCCGCGGGCGCCGGTCCACGAGAGGCCCATCGACCCGAATCCGCTCCGTGACTGCGTGTTCTCGACCGTGCCTTCCGGCGTCGAGTAGTCGCCGCTGCGCTGCCCGCCGCCGCCGGCGTGAAGGGCCCACGTCGTGTTGCCCCACCAGAGGTCGGCCGCGCCCTGCAGTTGCCCGCCGTTCGTGCCCAGGTCGCCGGTGAACCCGCCCTTGACGCCGCTCAGGGCCGCCGACGGCACGGCATCCGAGATGACGTTCACCAGCCCGCCGATGGCATTGGCGCCGTAGATCAGCGTGGCCGGGCCGCGGACCACTTCGATCTTCGTGGCCGATGCCGGGTTTACCGTGAGGCCGTGGTCGCCCGACTGGCTCGACAGGTCGCCCATGCGCTGCCCGTCTTCGAGGATGAGCACACGGTCGCCGTCGAACCCTCGGATGACCGGCCTGGCCGGAGCGGCGCCGAACGAGCGCTCGCTCACCCCCGGCTGCTGCGCGAGGGTCGCGGCCAGCGTGCCGCCGAGCTCCCGCGTCAGGTCCTGCCCGGTGAGCACCGACGTGGGCTGGTACGAGTTGAACTGGTCGCGCGGCTCGGCGCTCACCGACACGACTTCCTCGAAATGCAGTTCGGGATCGACCAGCAGATTGATGATCGTCTCGGCCGTGCCCACCGTGACTTCCTGGTGCCGCGCCGAAAACCCCTGCGCCTCCACCGAGAGGTGGTAGGTTCCGGGACGCACGCGTTCGAACAGGAAGCGGCCCTCCTGTCCGGACAGCGCCTGCCGCCGGTCCTCCTGGATGACCACTTTCGCGCCGACGATGGGCTCGCCGGTGAGGGAATGCAGCACCTGGCCTCTGACGGCCACGCCCTGCGGCCCCGCACCGGACTGCGGGGCGGCGGCCTCTGCGCGACTGCCCAGCACGGCCGACAGGAACAGCGCGCCAGCCATCAGCCGGACGGGGCGAGCGGCGGACATGTGACACGACAAACGCCGAACGAACGATGACGCAGGCATGGAACCTCCGGAACGAGCGACTGGAACCCTTCCGGCGGCGGCGGGCCGCCGGACTCGAACCGTGAGCCGGGGGTTCTAGGCCGGAGGAGCACGCGCGCCGGCGATGTGGCCGGCGGCGGTAACGGCGAACAGGGGGGTCTCGCCGCGAAGCAGGCCGGCGGGGGCCGCCTCGGGCACGTCGATGCCGCCGGCAACGAGCGCCGTGCGCAGGCTCTGGAACCAGTGGCAGGTGAAGCAGTGCCCGTGCGCGTCCGGCCCGGCGGACGCCGCCATCCGGGGCGCGGCCGGATCCGGCGCGGGTCCCTGCGCGTCACACGGATCGTGGGAGATCCGCCCGGCGTGCGAAATGGCGACCGGTGTCGCCAGGAAACCGGCGACAAGGGCCAGCGCGAGTGCAGGCCTGAGCACGTGCAGACGCCACGAGCGCGTGAACATCGGGTGAGTTTTCAGCCTACTGTATGACTCCGCATCCGTCAAACTGGTTGCCGCCTTCGGCGCCGCTTGCTAGGCTTGCATCATGCGTCATCTTCTGCGTGTAGCGGGTGCGTCGGTCATCGCGGGCGCGTTGCTGGCGGCGGCGCCGCTGGACCCCCGCCCGCCGGCGGCTTCGCCGGACCAGCAGGCGGGCGTTTTCCGCAGCGGCGCCAAGATGGTGCCGGTCTACGCCACGGTGACCGACATGCAGGGGGCGCTCGTTCCGAACCTCACCCGGGACGACTTCGAGATCCTCGACAACACCGCCCGCCAGGACATCGTCGTCTTCGAGAACCAGACCCAGCCCTTCACGGCTGTCGTCATGCTCGACAGCAGCGGCAGCATGACGAACTCGCTCAAGCTGGTCAACGCCGGAGCCGAGCAGTTCCTGATCCGCCTGCTGCCCCAGGACCGCGCGCAGGTTGGCGCCTTCAACGACAAGATCGAGTTCAGCGGCGCGTTCACGTCTGATCGCGACGAACTGGTCGCGGCGCTCAGGGAACTGGACTTCGGGAACTCGACGCGCCTGTACGACGCGGTCGACCAGTCGCTGGACCGCCTCACCGGCGTGGAAGGCCGCCGTGTCATCGTCGTGCTCACCGACGGCGAGGACACCGCCAGCAAGACCGGCCAGGGCGACGTGCTCAGCCGCGCGCTGGCCGACGAAGTCATGATCTACGGCATCGGCCTGGAGTCGGTACTACTTCAACGGGATGCGGCAGGTGCGGACCAACCCGGACAAGGTAGTGCGGAAGCTCGCGGAGGAAACCGGCGGCGGCTACTACCTGCTGAAGGAGACCGCGGACCTGAACTCCACCTTCACCCGCATCGCCCAGGAACTGCGCAGCCAGTACGTGCTGGGCTTCAGCCCGACCCTGCTCGACGGCAAGGTGCACAAGCTGACGGTGAACGTGAAACGCCCGGGCATGAAGGCCCGGGCGCGCAAGTCGTATGTCGCGTCGTCGGAGGCGGCACCGGGCCGCGTGAAGTAGAGCCGACGCGTGCTACACCAGCACGGCCGCCACGACGACGACGGCCAGCAGCGCGGCGACGATCCAGTCCGCGTTGCTCGAGAAATTCAGTTCGAACATCAGTTCCTCCTGCGACAGGGATAACGGCTCTACTCGCCCCCGGAACGGTCCGAGAAAAGACAGCTCACGCCTGAGATCGGCGCCATCCGCGCCCGACCGGAGGTCAGCTGCGCTCGGCCGTGAAAACCGGGGCTTTCGAGCCCGCCTGTGTACTTAGACGCAGGAGGGGGCCCATCGGTTTAGCGAAAGGCGTGACAAGACGGTGATCGCCGGATGGCCGGCGCGCGGCGGGCGCTACGACTTCGCGAAGGGGTTGTCGAGCACCAGGTCCGGCCGCTGCCGGCGGAACGTCTCCGCCACGTGGCAGTCCCAGCAGACGGCTGCGTGGGAGGCCATCACCTGGAACATCGTCTCCGGCTTGACGTCGCGCCACTCGAGCGTGCGGCCGTCAGGCGCGCGCAAGGCGGGCGCGTGGGCCGCCCACTCGACCTGGCCCAGCGCCTTGCCGCAGATCGCGCACGACTTGTCCGCGTACCAGCGGCCCACCTGCGTCCGGACGAGGCAATCCGTCGGCTGGGCCTCGATCTGACTGAGGCATTCCTGCCCGCAACCCGCCTTCTCGGGCCAGCGTGAACACGAGTCGAGCCGCAGCTGTTCGTGGCCCGCCGCGGCCGTCAACGCCGCGCGGCGCGCGTCCACCGTGACCGCGGCCGGCTGCTCGTTCTCGGGGCACGCAACCACGCGGGTGCCGCGCATCTGGAGGTACTCGCTGACGGGCCGGCGCAACAGGGCATACAGCAGCCCCGCCGCGACGAGGACGACGACGAGATACAGCAGCGTGGTCATGGAGGGCTCCTCCCGGGCCTATCCTAACGCAACTGGCGCAAAGCGGCGCGCGTATCCGGCGGGCGCGCCCTTTGGTATCATCCCGGCATGCCGCAGCCGCTCACCGACCAGGAGTTTGCCGCCAGGGCCGACGAGGCCCTGGAGTCACTGCAGCGCGGCCTGATGGGCTTCGCCGACCGGGAGGGCTTCGAGGTGGAGCTCCAGGGCGGCGTCCTGAACCTCTACTTCGAAGAGCCGTCCGAGGCGCGGTTCGTCGTCAGCCCGAACGCGCCCGTCCGGCAGATCTGGGTGTCGGCCCTGGTACGCAGCTACAAGCTCTCGTGGTCGGCGGACCGCGGCACCTTCGAACTGGACGGGGAATCCCTGCCGGCGCTCATCGACCGACTCATCCACCTCCACCTCGGGAAGTGAGCGGGACCTGTTCCGGGGACAGCGTTCGTGTCAGAATGACGCACGGAAGCCCCCGGGACAAAGGAGGTCTGGTATGCAGCGGTTCGGCATCTTCTGCCTGATTGGCCTGTTTCTGGCCTGTGCTGGGGCGTGCGGCGGCGGCAAGACCGAGGAGGCGAAGCCGGTTGCCGAGGCGGCCAAGGCCGAGGCGGGTGCTGAGGGCGACGTGGCGAAGGGCGTTCAGGAGTTCGCCAAGGCGATGGAGCAGCTCCAGACCTCGCCGGACGGCAAGGCCTACGAGCCGGTGAGCTTCACGGCGCTGGAGGGGTTCTTCCCGGAGGTCGGCGGCTGGGAGATGGAGAAGCCCCGAGGCGAGAGCATGACGGCGCCGGTCAAGTTCTCACAGGCCGAGGCCGCGTACACCAAGGGCGACAGCCGCATCGAGCTGAAGATCGTCGACACGGCGATGTCGAAGCTGCTGTCGATGCCCTACCAGATGTTCCTCGCGACGGGTTACTCCAGCCAGACCGACAATGGCTACGAGAAGGCCGCGAAGGTGGCCGGCAATCCCGGATGGGAAAAGTGGGACGGCGAATCGAAGCACGCCGAGATCGGGACCATTGTCGGACAGCGCTACATCGTCACCGCGGACGGATCGGGCACCGACGTGAAGACCGTGCAGGAGTTCCTGTCGAAGATCGATCTGGCCAGGCTGGCCGCGCTCAAGTAACGGCAGGGCCCGCCTAAAGCCGGAACCCCTTCTTGAGCGGGTCCTCGTCATCGACGAGGAACACGTGCTCCCCGGTGATCCAGGCCGAGCCCTCCAACTCGGGCAGGATGGCGTCGAAATCCCCGACGCGCGTCCTGCCCGTGACCTTTCCGTTGAACAGCGTGCCGATCAGGCTCTCGTGCCCGAAAGCGCGTCCCTGGGGCAAGAGGCCCATCGCGTCCAGCACGGCCATGACGGCGCAGGTGCCCGTGCCGCAGGGTGAACGGTCGACCTCGGCATCGGCGAACACCGTCACGTTCTTCAGGTCGGCGTCCTCGCGCTCGGGTGGTCCGGTGAAGATCGTCCCGTAAACGCCGTTCAGCCCCTTGTCGTCGGGATGCACGACGGTGAGGGCCGCCTCGACGGCGGCCTTGATCTCCATCCCCACGCGCCGCAGATCCGGCAGCCCGGCCGGCGTGACGGCGAGCCCGGCCGCCTCGGCATCCAGAATCGCATAGAAGGCGCCGCCAAACGCGACATCGACCCTGAGGTCGCGCCCTGCGGCTCGAACCGCCAGGCCCGGCGCGAACACGAACGACGGAACGTTGTCGAATGCCACGCGATCGACGCGCAGCGGACGCGCGCCTCCGTCCTCGTGCGCGACCACCTGCGCGCGCGCGCGGATGGGCCCGGCCGGCGCGTCGTAGACGATCGTGAAAGGCTCCCTGGGGTGAATGAGGCCCCGCTCGATGGCCATCGTCGTCACGGCCACGATGCCGTGGCCGCACATGGTGCTGTAACCCTCGTTGTGCATGAAGAGGACGCCGGCGTCGGCCCCGGGCGTCACCGGCTCGGTCAGCACCGCGCCGTACATGTCGGCGTGCCCCCGAGGCTCCAGCATCAGCGCACGCCGCACATGGTCGGCGTGCTTCTTTACCCACGCGCGCTTTTCGAGCATCGTCCGGCCCTTGGGCGCCGGAAAGCCCTCGACAATCAGGCGGAGCGGTTCGCCCGCGGCGTGGGCATCGAGGGTCCTGTAACGGCTGATCCGGGGCGGCTTGGGCACGGCACCTCGCTTGAGTCGGATGGAAGGCGATTATAAGCTGGCATCAGGATGTGTTCAGCAGGCACCTGGATGGAAGCGGTACGCGCGGCCGCGCTAGCCGCCGCGCTCGCGGCGACGATCGGTCGGCCGGACGCCTCGGCGAACCCGCGATCCGCCGAACTGCTGCGCGCCGGGTACCAGTTGGCCTACAACCTCGACTACGACGAGGCCCTCGCGACGATGCGCCGCGCGGTCGAGGCCGATCCCAGCGACCCGGCCGCCTACCGCGCGATGGCGGCCGTCGCGTGGCTGAACCTGATGTTCGCGAGAGGGGCGCTGTCGTCGGACGAGTTCCTGAGCGCCGTTCCCGAGGACAACGCGGACGTCAAGGCGCCGCCCGCGGACGCGGCGGCGATGTTCCGCTCGAACATCGACCGGGCGATCGAGTTGGCCGAGGGCCAGGTCCGGCGCCGGCCTCGCGACGCGTCCGCCCACTACCATCTCGGCGCGGCCCGCGGCCTGCTGGCCGCCTACACCGTGTCGGTCGAGGGATCGCTGTTCGGGGCGATTGGCGTCGCGCGCGGCGCCTACAAGGCGACGGAACAGGTGCTCACGCTCGATCCGTCGCGCAAGGATGCCGCCTTCTTCACCGGCTCGTACCGGTACGCCGTCGCCTCGCTCGGCACGCTGAAGCGCTGGATGGCCTACCTCGCCGGGTTCGGCGGCGACCGGCAGTTGGCCATTCGCATGCTCGAGGAGAGCGCGGCATATCCGAGCGACGCGCAGGTGGACGCCAGGGTCCTGCTCGTGCTCGTGTACAACCGGGAACGGCGGTACGACGAGGCCGCCCGCCTGCTCGAAGGGCTGCGACGCGACCTGCCGCGAAACCGCCTCCTCTGGCTCGAATCCGGGGCGTCGGAGATGCGGGCCGGGCGGCCGGTGCGGGCGCTCGAGTTTTTCGACGCGGGTCTCTCGATGTTCGAGGCCGACCCGCGGCGGAAGGCCTTCGGCGAAGCCGCGATGTGGCACGCCAAGCGCGGCGCGGCGCTGGCCGCCGTGGGCAGCAGGGCGCGGGCCGAAGCGGACCTAAGGCAGGCGCTGGCGTCTCCCGGCCGCGAATGGGTCCATGGGCGGTCCCACCTCGAACTCGGCAAGCTTGCCGATCTGTCCGGAAACAGGACAGCCGCCATCACCGAATACCGCCAGGCCGCGGCGCTCTGCGCGCGGGACCGCGACCCGGTCGGCCGCCAGCAGGCCGAACGCTACCTGGCGGCGCCGTTCCGGGGAACTAATGCCGCGCCCGGCCGTCAGTGAGGGTAGCGGCGCCTCGCGGATCGGAGGAGAATAGGACGCAGGTTCGCCATGGCGAAGAAGACCTCCTGGCCGGTCATCATCCTGGGCATCAGCGCGTTCGTGCTGGTGGTGGGGGTGGGACTGGTCGCGGTGGTCGGCTACGTGATCTACCAGCAGTTCGCCTTCCAGGCAAAGAGCGCCACCGAGATCAGCGCCGACGAGGAGTTCGCGCGAATCGTCGCGAAGTTCGATGGGCAGCAGCCCTACCTCGTCATCAAGGACGGCCAGCCCGTGGTCAGTGACGCGCCGGCGGCCGAGCCGGGCAAACCGGTCGAGGCGTTGCACATCATCGTGTGGGATCCGGACAAGCGGAAGGTCGTCAAGCTGAACATGCCGTTCTGGCTGCTCCGCATGACCAAGGGCCAGCCAATCCGGATCTCCCCGGACGATGATCCCGGCGGCGAGGGGATGAGGCTGAGAATCACCGCTGAAGACCTCGAACGCCGGGGCCCTGGCCTCGTCCTCGACCACAAGGAAGCCACCGGCGAGCGTGTCCTCGTGTGGGCGCAGTAAGCCGCGGTGGTGAGCGGCCGCCCTCAGGCGCGCTGCAGCGTCTTCAGTTCGCCGAACCCGACCATCCGCTTCTGCCGTTCGTCCCAGAGCGCGAGCCGGAGCATCCGCACGCTGTGCGCGAGGTCGAAGGTCGGCGCGTGGCTGAAGATCGCGTTCTCGTCGTGCGCGCGCTGCAGCATGTAGTTGGGAATCCGCGGCGCCAGGTGATGGACGTGGTGCAGCCCGATGTTGCCCGTAATCCACTGCAGCACGCGCGGCAGCTTGAGGTGCGAGCAGCCCACGACGGCGGCCGTGGCGTAGTCCCAGTTCGCGTGGTGCTCCCAGTAGGCCTCGTCGAACTGGTGCTGCACGAAGAACAGGTACACGCCGGCCGCCCCGGCGATGTAGGACACCGGGAGATAGACGAGCAGCACCGACTGGAGCCCGACGACCAGCGCCAGCACGGTAATGATGACGGCCATGCCCAGGTTCGTCGACCAGACGCTCGAGGTCTTCGGCGACCCGCTCGAATGCACGCGGCCGGGAATCCGCTGGCCGACCAGCATGTAAATCGGCCCGAAGGCCAGGATGACCAGCGGGTGCCGGTAAAGGCGGTAGCGCAGCCGGCCCCACCACCCGCGCGAGAGATACTCGTCGACGGTAATCGTCGCGATGTCGCCGTGGCCGCGCCGATCGAGGTCGCCCGCCGTCGCGTGGTGGATGGCGTGCTCGTGGCGCCACTCCCCGTAAGGGGTACCCGTGAGCACACCCGTGATCCATCCCACCACGTTGTTCCACTTCTGCGACGGGAAGAACGACCCGTGGCCGCAGTCGTGCATGATGATGAACGTGCGGACCAGGAAGCCGGCCGTGGGCACCGCGAGCGCGAGGGTGAGCCAGTACGACCACGACAGCGACAGGTACATCACGTACAGCAGCCCGGCCAGCGGCACGAGCGTGTTGACCAACTGGAACATCGATCGGCGGACGTCCGCCCTCTGGTACGGCGCCACGATGGCGCGCCAGTTTCCCGCATCGAGCTTCATGATCCGATGATAGCGCCGATGGAGCCGCGGGAACCAGGGAAAGCGCGCGCCGGACCTCTCACCGCGGGCACGTCGCGGTGCCGGGAAGTGGCGGCAGCCGGCCCCCGGGGGTCATCGCCCACGACTGGACCTTTGGCGGAACCGTTGGCGAAAGCGTCACCGTGACCAGCAGCGTGCCCCGGTCGCACGCCAGCTGCCAGGCCCCGCGCAGGGCGTTTTCGGCCTGAAGCGCCCCAGCGGCCCGGCAGGCTCCGAGTTGCGCCCGGATCGCCTCCATCCGCCCGCGGCGCGCCTCGAGCGGCGCGTCCAGGAACAGGTTGTCGGCCGCAATCGCGCCGGCTTCCCCATCGTTCCACCGCTCGATGAGCCGGTTGATCGCGATTCGCACGGCGGCCAGCGCGGCCGACGGCTGCGGCACGCGGGGCGTCAGGCCTCCGGTGCGTGCCAGCGCGTCGAGGGCTTCGTCGGTGACGCGCCCCCAGCTGGTGTACGTGAGATTGCCCATGGCGAAGACGGCCACGCCATGGTCCGGCAGCCAGCGCATGTGCGAACCGAAGCCGGGAAGGCCCCCGCTGTGGGCGACGACGTGCGCGAAGTCGCAGGTTTGCCAGACGCGCAGCCCGAAGCCGTAGCCGCCCGTCGTGAGCCGCACCGGCGAATCGGCGGCGGCGCGCGTGACGGTGGCCGGCGAAGGGCGCCACACCAGCTGCATCTCGCGCACCGAGGCGCGGCGCACAGGGCCCGTGTCGGCCTCGTCTCGAGGCGGCCAGGCGGACGAGAGAAACGCCACATACGCCGCGAGGTCCTTCGCGGACGTGAGCATGCCGCCCATGGCGCCGAACGCGCCGTCCGGCAGCGCCGGCTCGTCCACGAGTTCCCCGCCTTCCAGCCGGTAGCCATGCGCCAGCCTGACGGGCGGCACCTCGGCGGCTTCGAGCGTGGTGGCGGTCATTCCGAGCGGCGTCAGGATGTGCTCGCGCACGTACCGGCGGTACGGCATGCCGGACACGTTGGCGACAATCCGGCCGAGAATCGCGAACCCGAAGTTCGAGTACTCGTAGGCCGTGCCGGGCGATGTCGAGAACGGTATGCCCCGCGTCATCATGGCCGCCATTTCTGCGTCGGTGGCCGCAAGCTGGCGATCGCCCCACGGGTTGTCCTCGGGGAAACCCTCCGCGTGCGAGAGCAGGTGCCGGATGGTGATGCGGGGAGAGTCGGCCGTCGGGTAGGCGAGGCCGGCGAGCTCGGGAACGTAGCGCTCGGCCGGATCGTCGAGCGAGAGCCTGCCCTCGTCGCGCAGCCGCATGATGCACAGGGCCGTGAAGCTCTTCGTCATCGACGCGATCCGGAAGACGGTGTCGGCATCGACCGGCGCCTTCGTGCGGACGTCGCGGTAGCCGGCGGCCCCGACGTGCGCCAGCCCGCCGTCGATGACGATGCCGTAGGCGATGCCCGGCACGCGCGACTGCTCGGCGAACGCCTTGAAGAGGCGGTCGACCTCGGGGAAGGCCGACCGGAGCTTCTCCACGCGCTGCGGGTCCGTGAAGACCGGGGGCGGGAGCCGATCGTTGCCGGCCGGCGGCGACTGTGACGCCGCTCCGGCGCCAATGAACCCCGCCCCGCACAGCATGAGCGCGATCGCCAGCCATCGCCGCACAACCATCGAACGCTCCACTCCCGGGGCTAGTCGCCGAGCAGGTCGGGCAGGCGGAGGAACACCTGGATGCGGGTCAGGAGCGACCGGTGCGCCTCGGCCGGGGCGGGCCGGCCGGCGGCGGCCTCGGCCTTCTGGCGGTCCAGGTCGGCCTGGCGCGCGGCGACGACTTCACTGATGCGCGTGACCACGTCCGGGTTGACCAGCGCCACCTCGCGAAGCGACTCGGCGGTCAACTCCACGACGCCGCATTCGTCGGCGGCCTCGACCGTCGCCGACCTCGGCTGGCCGGTCAGCATGGACATCTCGCCGAAGAACCCTCCGGCCTCGAACACCGCCAGTTCCCGCCCCGACGCCTCGACGACCCTGACGCGGCCGCGGTCGATCACGAACATGGACCCGCCCGGCTCGCCCTGCCTCACGATCTTCTCGCCGCGGCCGTAGAGGCGTTCCGACGCCCGCGCGGCGAGTTCGTCGCGCTGCTCGCGGGTCAGCGGCGCGAAGAGCGCGACGGGGGCCAGGACGCGGCTGACCCGATCGATCCGCTCCGACGCCCGCTCGGGCTCCTCGGGGCGCGGGACTTCAATCTGGATCGGGAAGGGGATCTCGTACGCGTGCCGCCGCAGCGAGTAGTAGATCGCCGACCGCACCTGGTCGCGGGCGGCGGCGTCCTTGGCGAAGTCGTTGATCCAGAACCACACGAGGTACACCACGGCGGACGCGCCGAAGTCCTTCACCAGAATGTCCGGCGCCGGGTCGCCCAGCGCCAGCGGGGCGTTGGCCAGAGCCTCGGCGATCGCGGCCTTGACCTGGTCGGGCGCCACGCTGTAGCTCACGCCGACCTCGACCTCGAGCCGTGTGGGGGCGGTGGGTTCGGAGTAGTTGGTGATCGCCTCCTTCGAAATGAAGGCGTTCGGCAGCACGACCAGATTGCCGGCCTTGGTCCGGATCTTCGTCGCGCGCCAGGTCACCTCGCTGACCATGCCCTCGAACGGGCCGACGGTGATCCAGTGGCCCACGCGGAACGGCTTCTCCACCTGGATCGCCAGTCCCGCGAACATGTTCCCCAGCGTGTCCTGCAGGGCGAAGCCGATGACCACCGCGCCCACGGCCGATGTGGTCAGGAACTTCTCCTGCATCACCACCGTGGCAACGACCACGAAGAGCCCGATGATGATCGTGTCCTGGACGATGTTCGGGAACCGCTCGGGCACGCGGTCGGCGCGCAGCGGATTGATGGCCAGGACGACCACGAGGTTGATGATCGCCAGCGCCAGCACGAGCTGGTTCACCGACAGGACGCGCGCGGCCATGTCGGGCGACAGCGAGAGGCCGCCGAGGGCGACCGAGACGAGCGTGTAGAGAAGCGCCAGGAAGAACGAGAGGCGCAGCTTGCGCCGCACGAGGCGGTTCACGCTCGCGGTCCGGAAGAGCAGCGCCAGGACCAGCAGGCCGGCGCCGATACCCACGCGGAGGGCGGTGTCGTTCACGGCGTGAGGTTCCCCTCCTTCCGGAACGCGTCGACCTCGGCCGGCGTCACCTTCACCGCCACCATCGTCTTCACCGGCCCGCCCTTCGCGTTGCGCTCGGTGTCGACGCCTCGGGAGGCGGCCGAGCCGGTCACCTCGGCGGACTTCTTTTCGGGGCCGGCGGGCTTCATGAGCGAGCCCAGACCGAAGCCCTTTTTCGCCGGCTCGTCGGCCGGCTTCGAGCCGCCGGCGGGCTTGGTGGACCCGCCGGCCAGGCCCGCCGATCCCGCCTCGACCGTCGCGATCTCGGCCACCGGTGTGGCCGTGTAGGAGATGTTCTTCCGGTAGCGGTCCGGCAGCACGACGGTGGACGCGTACTTGCGCGCCTTGATCTCCTTGTCCAGCGTCGTCAGGCGCTCCTGCATCTCCGGATGCGATGCGAAGAGGCCCTGCTTGCCGGAGCTCTTCGCGTTGCGTTCCGAGAGCCGTTTGAGGAACTCGCCCATCCCCCCGGGCGAGTAGCCCGCGGCATCGGCCATCCTGAGGCCGTCGCGGTCCGATTCCAGCTCCTCGCCCCGCCCGAACCCGGCCATGACCAGGTCGGAGGTCACGTCGACGAGCTTGTTCCAGAGCTCGGGGTTCTTCGTGATGCTCTCCTCGGCGCCGATCTGGATGAGCTTGTTCTTCTGGACGGCGTTGACCGTGTGCTTCCTGGTGACGTGGGAGATCTCGTGTGCGAGGACGCCGGCCAGCTCCGCTTCGCTTGCCATCAGCCCGAGGGCGCCGCGGGTGATGTGAATGAAGCCGCCGGGCGCCGCGAACGCGTTGACACCGTCCGTGTCGAGCACGACGAAGCGGAACGGGAGGGCCGGTCGCGTGCTCTTCCTGGCGAGCAGCGTCCCGACGAGCGTGACGTAGCGGTGCACCGCCGCGTCCTGGACGACGCCGTAGCGCGCGCGCACGCGCTCGCTGACGCTGGCGCCGAGCGTGATCTCCTCCTCTTCGGTGATCACCAGGTCGCGCAGTTGGTCGGCCCGCTTCATGAGATCGGTGAGCGGCTTGGACTTCGGCAGCCCGGGAATCTGCGGTCCGGCGCCGGCCGGCGCGGCCAGGCCGACGGCCAGCACGGCCGCGGCCGCCAGGACGGCGGTAGGTCGTTTCAGCACGGGCTACTCCCGGCCGTCCGTCCGCGCGAGCACCTCGAAGATGTCCACCGGCTCGGACTTGCCTTTGACAGTCACGGCACCCAACGGTCTCATATCATACCGCCCCTTCAGCCTGTCCCTGGTGGCGCGGCTGATGATCAGGCGGGTGCCGTACTCCTTGTTGAGCGATTCGAGGCGCGAGCCGAGGTTCACCGCGTCGCCGATGACCGTGTAGCTCATCACGGTGTCGGAACCGATGATGCCGGCCACCATGTCGCCGCTGTTGACGCCGATGCCGATGTCCAGCGGCGGCTTGCCGTCCTCGGCCCACTTCGCGTTGAGGCCGGCGAGCGCCGACAGCATGCCGAGGGCGGCCTGCACGGCGTGATCCGCGTGATCCGGGTCGGCCACCGGCGCGCCGAACAGCGCCATCACCATGTCGCCCACGAACTTGTCCACCGTGCCCCGGTGCGTGAACACCGCGTCGACCATGCGCGAGAGGTACTCGTTCAGCTGCGCGACGATCTCCTCGGGCCTGCCGCGCTCGGTCATCGTGGTGAACCCGCGGATGTCGGCGAAGAGCACCGACATCTCGCGGCGCGCGCCGCCCACCCGCGCGCTGGCCGGGTCGGCGATGAGCTGCTCGTACACGTCCTTCGACACGAAGCGCGAGAAGGTCCGCTTCACCTGCCGCTTCTCGCGGCCTTCGACGAAGTACTGGTAGGCGGTGCTGCCGAACGCCGCGACGGCGACCGCCAGCAGCGGCACGGCCACGTCCAGCCAGACGCCCCGCGCCATCAGCAGCACCGACGACCAGCCGACGCCGGCCGCCACCAGCAGCGCAAACCCCACCGCCGGCCACACGGCCACCGCGGCGCCGGCCACGCCAACGGCCAGCGCGCAACAGGCCAGCACGAGCAGGTTCACGCCCGGGCCGGCCGGCCGCATGAACCGCTGCGAGAGCAGGTTGTCGACGACGATCGCGTGCACCTGCATGCCGGGCATGCTGCCTTCCGCGAACGGCACGGTGAACAGATCGCGCAGGCCCGCGGCCGTGGTGCCGATGACGACGATCTTGTCCTTGAACACCGCGGGATCGACCATCGGCTTCTCGCCCGCGAGGATTTGCTCCTCCGAGTAGTAGAGGTCGTAGAAGCTGTAGTCCTGATACGTGGCCTTGCCGTCCTTCAGCACGGGGCCGGTGTAGCGGATGAGCATCCGCTGGCCGGCGGTGTCAGGCCCGTACAGGCTCGGAATCACGGCCGGCACGAGCGGCGCCGCCGCCGGCCCGACACGCAGCACCGGGCCGTCGCGCTGAATCGCCTCGCGCGACACGGGCCCGGCCAGCATCACCGCGGCCACGGCGAGTGACGGCACGCCGACATCGCCGACGCGCACGAACGGCGAGGTGCGCCGCACCGGGCCGTCCGGGTCGTAGATCGCGAAGTTGTGGCCCACCGCCGCCGCCGCGTCCGTCAATTCGTCGAACGGCAGAATGACGCCCGGCCTGCTCTCGAACGCCGGGTCGGCCGCGAATGGCTGGCCGGCGCGAAGCCGTTCGACGCCTCCCCCGCTCACCTGCGCCGCCTCGTCTGCCGTGACATCGGCGACGAACACCACGTTGCCGGCGCGCGCCGCCGAGGCCGCCAGCGCGCGGTCCGATTCGGCCCCGGTCCAGTCGCTGTCGCCGATGCGAATGGTCCCCTGCTGGCGCTCGGTGAACAGCACGTCGTACACGATGACCCGGGCAGGCGCGCGGGACAGGTAGTCGATGAGAAACGCGTGCACCAGCCGCGGCCAGGGCCACCGGCCCACCTGCGGCTCGAGGCGCCGGATGCTGCTGTCGTCGATGCCCACCAGCACGATGTCGCGGCGCGCCGACGAGGGGTCGGCCGTCAGGCGCACCCGGTAATCGTAGGTCTTGAGCTCAACCGTGCGGACGAACGCCGTGCGGCCGGCGGCCCACGCGAGCACCGCCGACGCGGCGCCAATCGCGCACCCGACGAGCATGAGACGAGGCCAACGCGTCATCACGATCTCCGCGGTGCCATACCGCTTGCACGGGAATGCCGAACGCCGGAGAATGCCCCAGTGAGCCTGCCAAGCTTCGACGAACCGACGTTGCGGGCCCTGGTGTCGCCCGCGGCCGCCGTCACCGCCATCCGCGAAGCGTTCCGCGCCGACGGCGAGGGCCGGACCGCCGTGCCGGCCGTGATCAATCTGCCCATCCCCGGCACACGCGGCGAGTTCCACGTGAAGACCGCGTGGGTGGCCGGCGTGCCGTTCATCGCGGTGAAGGTCGCCTCAGGATTCTACGACAACCCGGCCCTGGGCCTGCCGACCGGCTCCGGCATGATGGCCCTCTTCGATGCGAAGACAGGCATGCCGGCCGGCCTGCTCTTCGACAACGGCTTCCTGACGGACATCCGGACCGGCGCAGCCGGCGCCGTGGCGGCCGGCTGCCTCGCGCGGGTCGATGTCGAGACCGTCGGCGTGATCGGCTCGGGCGTGCAGGCCCGCCATCAGATCGCCTGTCTGCGCGAGGTGCGGCGGTTCCGCCGCCTCGCGGCCTGGAGCATCGATGGGCCGGGCCTCGAGGTGTACTGCGACGAAATGCGCGCGATGTACGGGCTCGACGCCTCCGCCTGCGCGTCGGCCGAGGAGGTCTGCCGGGCGGCCGACATCCTCATCACCGCGACCCCGTCGCACGAGCCGATGATCCGCGCGGCATGGTTGAAGCCCGGCCTGCACGTGACCGCGGTGGGGTCCGACACGCCGGGCAAGCAGGAGCTCGACGCCGGCTGCCTCGCAAAGGCCGACGTGGTGGTCGTCGATCGCCTCAGCCAGTGCGCCGGGTTCGGTGAGCTGTCGCACGCGATCGCCGCCGGGCTCATGCGCGAGGGGGACGTGCGCGGGACGCTGGGCGAGGTCGTGGCCGGCAGAAAGCCCGGCCGGGCGCGCGACGACGAGATCACGATCTGCGACCTGACCGGGGTGGGGTTTCAGGACACGGCGATCGCGGCCCTCGCCTGGCGTACAAAGTAACGGCCTCACGTGAAGCGTGAGGCCGGTCAGCAAAGGAAATGTATGATGCCTGGTACCGGTACGGGGATTCGAACCCCGGTCCCGTGGCTGAGAACCACGTGTCCTAACCCCTAGACGATACCGGCACTCACCGGTTAGGAAACTCTTATATTACCCGTCGAATCGCCCCCGGTCAAGTCAACCGCGCCCTATGCCGCTCAAGACCTTTGCCGCCGCCGCCCTCGTCCTCCTGCTGATTGGCGGCGTCGTGACGTACTACTACGCCGGGCAGGAGCCAGGCCCGCTGGTGAAGGTCGAGAAGCCAACCGCAATCGGCGGCGGGCCTCTGTCGCTCGACATCACCGTGGATGCGCTGGGCTCGACGCTGCGGCGGCTGGACGTCGCCCTCGATCAGCAGGGGCGCGTCTTCAGGCTGTTCTCGCTCGACGCGCCCGGCCGGGCCCGTTTCACGCAGGAAACGCCCGACCGGATTCGCGTGACGCAGGAGAGCCCGGCGGCCGACCTGACGGGCCTTCGGGACGGCCCCGCGAAACTGGTGGTGACCGCCTCGCGCGATGTGCTCTACGGCGTGCGCCGCGCCGAGTCGGTGGAAACGCGCGAGCTGGCCGTGCGGCTCACGCCGCCGAAACTCGCCGTCGTGTCCAGCCATCACTACGTGAACCTCGGCGGCGCCGAGGCGGTCGTCTACCGGGTCACGCCCGCCGATGCGACCTCCGGCGTGCAGGTGGGCAGCCGATACTATCCCGGCTACCCCGCTGCCGGGGCGGCCGCGCCTCCGGCCCAGGGCGGGCCGCCCATCGACCCGGCCCTGCGCGTCGCCTTCTTCGCGCTGCTTCACGACGACGACCTCTCGGTGCCTGTCCGGCTGGTGGCGAAGGACCCGGCCGGCAATTCAGCATCGGCCGAGTTCACGTACCGCGCGTTCTCGGCCTCCTTCGCGCGGCGGCGCCTGCCGGTCGACGATGCGTTCTTCAAGAGGGTCGTGCCGCCGATCCTGGAAGCCACCCCGGCGCTCACGCTGCCCGTGGCGACGCCCGAGCAGCGGCTCGAGGCCTTCCTGAAGATCAACGGCGACCTGCGCCGCGCCAACGAAGCGCAGGTGGAAGAGCTGGCGCGCGGCACGTCGGCCGAGCGGCTCTGGCGAGGGGCGTTCACGAGGATGGGGCGCGCGAAGTCCGAGGCGGTGTTCGCCGACTACCGGACGTACGTCTATGACGGCCGCGACATCGACCAGCAGGTGCACCTTGGCGCCGACCTCGCGTCCACGCGCGGCGCGGCCATCACCGCCGCCAATTATGGCCACGTCGTGTACGCCGGCTTCCTTGGCATCTACGGCAACTGCGTGGTGCTCGACCACGGCATGGGCGTCCAGTCCCTCTACGGGCACCTGTCGAGCATCACCGTCGAAGTCGGCGACCGCATCAATCGCGGCGAGACCATCGGGCGCAGCGGCGCCACCGGCCTCGCCGGCGGCGACCACCTGCACTTCACTGTCCTCGTGGCCGGGCGCCCCGTGAACCCTGTCGAGTGGTGGGACCCGCACTGGGTGGCCGACCGCGTCGATCGCAAGCTCGTCGAAGCCGGCATCATGAGCGCGGCGGAGGCGACGAAGGCGCCCGCCGCGAAGCCGCCCGCGAAGAAGAAGGCGCCGCCGAAGAAGCGGGCGCCGCCGCTGAGCCAGAGGAAGAGGTAGTCAGGTGGCCGAGGAACCGGCGGCAGGCGGGGCGGCACGGGCCGCCGACTACGTCACGCTGGCCAAGCCGCGCCTCAATGTGCTCGTCGTCGCGACGACGCTGGCCGGGTACTACATGGCGTCGCCGCGGGGCGCCGGGTGGATGCCGCTGCTGCACACGCTGGTCGGCACCGCGCTTGTCGCCAGCGGCGCGTCGGCGTTCAATCAGCTCCTCGAGATCGAAGCCGACGGCCTGATGCGGCGCACGCGCGCCCGGCCCCTGCCGAGCGGCCGCCTGGACCCGGCCCGCGCGAGGGTGTTCGCGCTGGTGCTCTCGGTGGCCGGCCTGGCGGAGCTGGCGGCCTTCGTCAACTGGCTCGCGGCTGGGGTGGCGCTGGCCACGCTGCTCACCTACACCGTGTTCTACACGCCGCTCAAGAAGCGGACGTCGCTGGCGACGGTGGTCGGCGGCGTGCCGGGCGCGCTGCCGCCGATGATCGGATGGGCCGCGGTGCGCAACGACCTCTCCATCGAAGCCTGGATCCTCTTCGGCATTGTCTTCCTCTGGCAGATGCCGCACTTCCTGGCGATCGCGTGGATGTACCGCGAGGACTACAAGCGCGCCGGGTTCCCGTTGCTGCCGATTGTCGAGCCCGACGGGGCCTCCACCGGCCGGCAGGCGGTCGTGTACGCCGCCGCGCTCGTGCCGCTCAGCCTGGCGCCGACCGCCGCGGGCATGGCCGGCATCGCGTACCTGGTGGGAGCGGCGGTGATGAGCGCCGGGTTCTTCGCGCTGGCCGTCCGGTTCGCGTGGCACCGGACGACGCCGGATGCGCGGAGGCTCTTCTTCGGATCCATCGTGTACCTGCCCCTGCTGTGGATTCTGATGGTGGTCAACCGGGTGGCGTCATGAGCGTGTCGGATCTCCCCGCGTTGAACGCGACGCTGAACGGCGTCGCCACGGTGTTCCTGGTGGCCGGCTACGCGTTCATCAGGGCGCGGAAGCTGGTGGCGCATCGCGCGTCCATGGTGGCCGCGGTGACGGCGTCGGCGCTCTTCCTGGCGTCCTACGTCGTCTACCATGCGAACGCGGGCTCGAAGCCGTTCCAGGGCACCGGGCCCGTCCGCGCGGTGTACTTCGCCATCCTGATCACGCACATCGTCCTGGCGGCCGCCATCGTGCCGATGGTGCTGATGACGCTCGCGCGGGCGATCCGGCAGCGCTTCGATCGCCACGCGGCGATTGCGCGCTGGACCCTCCCGATCTGGCTCTACGTGTCGGTGACGGGCGTGGTGATTTACGCGATGCTCTATCGCCTTTAGAAGCAAGGGGCAAAGCCTGGCGCACCGACGGGCCCGCCTGGCGCAGGCCAGTGTCAGCGGTAGCGCAGGTACTTCGCCCTGAGCAGCCGCCACGCTGATTCGCCGCGGCTCCAGGCCGCGGCGATGGCCGCCGGGTCCTCACCCGCCCGGATGCGCTTCACGGTGTCGGCCCCGAACAACCGGCCCACCTTGTCCACCTCGAACGATTCCGGGAACAGCCGGTAGAGCGCCGACGCCACCTCCGCGCCAACGCGCACCGGCCGCAGGCGGTCGCGATCGGTGACGATGATGAAGACGCCCTGGCATAGCTCGTTCGCGAACTTGCTGGATGATGGCGTGAAAATGATCGGATAGAAGCGAACGCCCACGAGACCCCGGCTGTTCAACTCGGCCGCCAGCCGCGGGCCGTCAATCCACGGCGCGCCGAGCTGTTCGAACGGCGTGTCGGTGCCGCGTCCGACCGAGACGTTCGACGCCTCGATTGCGCCGATGCCCGTGTAGAGGCTTGCCGCCACCATGTTGCGCATGTTCGGCGACGGGTTGATCCACGTGAGGCCCGCCTGGTCGAACCAGCTGTCGCGATCCCAGTACTTCATCTCGACCACGGTGAGGTCGGCGCCGATCTTTCGCTCGGCGTTGAAGAGCAGCGCCAGTTCGCCGAGCGTCATGCCGTGCCGGACGGGCATCGGGTGATACGCGACGAAACTCAGCTCGCTCTGGTCCACCGACGGCCCTTCAATGGACACCCCGCCGATCGGATTCGGGCGGTCCAGCACGATCACGGCGATCGTCCGCTTCGCCGCCTCCTCCATCACGTACCCCATCGTCGTCATGTACGTGTAGAAGCGCGCGCCGATGTCCTGGAGGTCGATGACCAGCGTGTCGATGCCCTTGAGCATCTCCTCAGTAGGCCGGTTGGCCTTGCCGTAGAGCGAGTAGATCGGCAGGCCGGTCTTCTCGTCCTTCGACGAATCGACGCTCTCGTCGAGAATGCCGCGAATGCCGTGCTCGGGGCTGAAGAGCGCCACGAGCGTGACGTCCTTGAGGCCGGCGATGAGATCGATGGTGGCCTCTCCCGTCCGCGCGCGGCCCGTGTGGTTGGTGATGAGGCCGACCTTCTTCCCCTTGAGGATGGCGAAACCGTCGGCCCGCAGGACGTCGATGCCGTTGAGCGTGCGGCCGTCGGCCTCGTCTGCGCGTCGCGGCGCCGATCCGGCGGCGCCGAAGTCGGTGCTGGTCCAGCGCTGGGCGCGGAGCACGTCGTGTCCGGGCAGCTGCGTGAGCGCGGACGCCACCACCGTGGCGACGCGCGCGCGCACCGGCCCCGCGTCGCCCTTGCCGTCGGGGTGCACGCGGTTGGTGAGCAGGATGACGTAGGCGCCCGTCACCGGGTCCATCCACACCGACGTGCCCGTCCAGCCGGTGTGACCGAACGACCCGACCGGGAGCAGTTCGCCGCGGTTCGAGGAGTAGCTCGAGTCGAGGTCCCAGCCGAGCGCGCGGACGTTGGCCATGCCGGCGGGGGTGGCGGGCGAGGTCATCTTCAGGACGGTCAGCGGCGAGAGGATGCGCGTGGAACCCAGGGCGCCGCCGCCGAGCACCATGCGGCAGTAGCGCGCGAGATCCGCCGCCGTGCTGAAGAGGCCCGCGTGGCCGGCCACGCCGCCCATGCGCCGCGCCGTCGGGTCGTGCACGATGCCGCGCAGCATGATCTGATTGGGACCGTCGCACGGCCATCCGTAGGGCGTGCACTTCTCGGTGGGCGCGATGCGCGGCCGAAGCGCGTCCGGCGGGTTGAACATCGTGTCGCGCATGCCCAGCGGCCCCGCCAGGCGTTCCTGCACGAACCGATCGAACGGCATGCCTGCGACGCGGGACACGATCTCGGCCAGCAGGAAGAAGTTGATGTCGCTGTACACGAGGCGCTGACCCGGCGGCGCGGTGGGCACCTCTTCGCACGCCCGGCGGATGGCTTCCTCGTAGCCGCGCCACGAGTCGTCGCCGAGGTCGAGGTCGGGCCGCAGCCCCGACACGTGCGTCAGCAGGTGCCGGATCGTGATGTCGCCCTTGCCGTAGCGTCCGAAGTCGGGGATGAACGTCGCCACGCGGTCGTTGAGGCGGATCTTCCCGTCCTCGACGAGCATCATCACGCTGGTGGCGGTGGCCACGACCTTGGTGACCGACGCCATGTCGAACACCGTGTCGAGCGTCATCGGCTCGGCCTGCGGCAGCAGCGCCCGCATGCCGTACGCTTTCTGGTAGAGCACCCGGTCGCCGCGGCCGACGAGCAGCACGGCTCCCGGGATCTGCTTCTCGGCGATGGCCTTCTCGATGGCCGCGTCGGCCAGCTTCAGGCGGGCCGCATCGATCGCCGCCGGCCGCGCCGGACCCGAAGCGGCTGGCGTCCCGGTGGCGGGCTCCGAGGGCGCCTGGGCCACCAGCGCCGCGGTGAAGAGTGCTGCCAGAACCATCGCCGGTCCGCTGCTGCGCACGTGTGCCTCCCGCGTGTTCTCCGCGGGTGGTAAGCTAGCACAGACTCAGGAGTTCGAGCGATGCCAATCCCCCGTTCCCTGCGTGTTGCCGCGGCGGCCTGCGTGGCCGTCCTCGCGCTGGCGCCGCCCGCATCGGCCCAGATGGTCGGCCGGCTGACCGGGTCGGTGAAGACGGTCACCGGCCAGGCGATCAAGGCCGCGACCATTCGTGCGGTCAACCCCAGCGTCATCCCGAGCGAGTTCACCGCCACGACCGACGAACGAGGCGAGTGGGCCATTCTCGGCCTGCGCGGTGGCCTGTGGGAGATTACGGTGAGCGCCCCGGGGTTCGAAGAGTCGACGGTGGCCGTCCGCACCACGCTCAGCATGAACAACCCGAAGGTGCTGGTCACGCTGGTCGGCGTGCCCGTGAAAGGGGCGATGGACGGCGTGGACACGAAGAAGCTGCAGGCGTCGCTCGGCGCGGCCGAGTCGCTGATGGCCCAGGAGAAGTGGGACGAAGCCGCAGCCGAGTACCCGCAGGATCCTCGCCATGGCCCCGGCCCTCGACTCGGTGAACCTCGCCCTGGGCCGCGCCCTGCTGATGATGAAGGACTACGCGGGCGCCGCGGGCGCCTTCGAGGGACTGCTGAAAAAGGACGGCCGGAACCAGAAGGCGCTGGTCGGCCTCGGCCGCGTGCAATTCGAGCAGGGCGACCGCGCGGCGGCCATCGCCACGCTGGACAGGGCCGTCGCGGTTGACGGCACGACCAGCGAGGCTCGTGAGGCCCGTGCGATGCTCGATGAGTTGAAGAAGTGAGGGTGATCTCGCGCGCCGCACTCGCCGCGGCGTGCGCGGCGCTGGCCGCGGGAGCGGCGGAGGCCCAGATGCCCACACCCAGTGCGCCGGCCGGGCTGACGGCCATCGCCGGCTTGAAGGTCGGCCACCACACGCTCGCCGCGCGTCCCACCGGCTGCACGGTGGTGCTGGCCGAGGGCGGCGCCGTGGCCGGCGTCGATGTCCGCGGCGCGGCGCCAGGCACGCGCGAAACCGATCTGCTCAACCCGCTCAACCTCGTCGACACGGTGCACGCCATCGTGCTGGCCGGCGGCAGCGCATTCGGCCTCGACGCGGCGTCGGGCGTGATGCGCTACCTCGAGGAACGCAAGATCGGCTTCTCCACCGCCTACGGGGTGGTGCCCATCGTGCCGGCGGCGATTCTGTTCGACCTCGGCGTGGGCGACCCGACGATCCGCCCCGGCGCGGATTGCGGCTATGCGGCGGCTGTGTCGGCATCGGCCGGACCGGTTGCGGAAGGCAACGTGGGCGCCGGCGCCGGCGCGACGATCGGCAAGATGATGGGCATGGATCGCGCGATGAAGGGCGGCGTCGGCACGGCCTCGATCGCGCTGCCCGACGGCCTCGTGGTCGCGGCCCTGGTGGCCGTGAACGCGTACGGCGACGTGATCGATCCCGCCACGGGCCGCGTGGTGGCGGGCGTGCGCACCGGGGACGGCACGCGCCTCGCCGACGCCCGCGTGCTGCTTCGCACCGGCGCCGCGCAGAACAAGGCCCTCGGCGAGAACTCCACGATCGGCATCGTCGCCACCAACGCGCGACTGACGAAGACCCAGGCCACCAAGGTCGCGCAGATGGCGCACGACGGCCTCGCGCGCTCGATCACGCCCGTCCACAGCCTGTCCGACGGCGACACGCTGTTCGCCCTTGCCACCGGCACGCTCGCCGGCAATGCGGATGTCAGCCGCGTCGGCGCGCTGGCGGCCGAGGCCGTGGCCGATGCCGTGCTGCGGGCGGTCCGCGCCGCGCAGGGCCTGCCAGGCTTCCCCGCCGCGCGCGACCTCCAGGCGCCGGCGCGCTGACGTGAACCTGCACCTGCTGCTTCTGGTCTGCTACTCGGCGGGCCTGCTCATGCTGGGGCTGGCGGTCAGCCGCCGCGTGCAGAGCGCGTCGGGGTTCTTCGTCGCGAACCGACAGTTGAGCGCGGCGCTCATCTTCTCGACCGTCCTGGCCGCCAACATCGGCGCCGGCTCCACGGTCGGCGCCACGGGCCTCGGGTACCGCGACGGCCTGAGCGCCTGGTGGTGGAACGGATCGGCGGCGATTGGGTCGCTGCTGCTCGCCTTCTGGATCGGGCCGCGCGTGTGGCGGCAGGCGTCGGCGCATGGGTTCCTGACAACCGGCGATCTGCTCGAACACCACTTCGGGCGGACCGTGCGTGCGCTCGTGACCGCCATGCTCTGGCTGGCGACGCTCTCGATCCTGGCAGGACAACTGGTCGGCATCGCCTGGATTCTGAATGTCGTCGCGGGCCTTCCGAAGTGGGCCGGCTGCCTCATCGGCGGCGGCCTGATGACTGCCTACTTCGCGGCGGGGGGCCTGCTCGGATCCGCCTGGGTGAATCTCGTGCAACTGGTCGTCCTGTTGTGCGGGTTCGCCATCGTGCTGCCGGCCGCGCTCGCCCATGCCGGCGGGTTCGGGGCGGTCCTGCGCGACGTGCCGCACGAGGGCTTCGGCGCGTTCTGGAACGGCGCGACGTCGGTGTCGTTTCTCGTGCTGCTCGTGCCCGCGTTCATCTCGTCGCCGGGCCTGCTCCAGAAAGCATTCGGAGCCGAGAGCGAGCGCGCGGTCCGGCGCGGCATCGGCTGGAATGCCGCGGCCCTCTTCGTGTTCGCCTGCGTGCCTGCGGTGCTCGGGCTCGCCGCGCGGGCGCATCACGCGGGCCTGACGCAGGAACTGGCGCTCCCCACGCTGCTCGCGAGCGACCTGCCGGTCGGCCTCGGCGGCCATCCTGCTCGCGGCCATCTTCTCGGCCGAGGTCAGCACGGCGGACGCGGTCCTGTTCATGCTGGCGACATCGCTCTCGCAGGACCTTTACCGCCGCTTCCTCAGGCCGGAGGCGTCCGACCCCGACGTCCTGCGCGTGGCCCGCTGGGCCGCGGTGGCGGGCGGGGGCCTCGGGATTCTGCTCGCGCTCGTCACACCCACGATTGTCGGGCGCCCTCAGTTTCTTCTACGCGATGATCGGCGCGACGCTCTTCGTTCCCATCCTGGTCGCCCTGCACGCTCGCGTGAACAGGCGCCTCGAAGTCACCGCGTCCATCCTGGCGGGCGCCGCGGCGGTGCTGACCGTGCAGCTCACGCGGGGAAACCTCCCGGGCAGCATCTGGACGCCGGCGACATTTGGTCTGCTGAGCGCCTCGGCGGCCTACGGTTTGTGGGTGGCGTGGCGGTCGGTCACCGGGAGGCGGGCCTAGCCGGCGAACGGGCCGATCAATGCGGCCAGTCCTGCAAGCCGATGGTCGCTAACTCATTGCTGTGATTCATGTTTCGTTATGTTACTTAAATTTTTACCTATTTATATGGGAATTACCTGATTAGCGGCTCGGTCACCTTGCGCCAACGCGCTTGAGGCCCTCGCCCCAGGCATTCCAAAGCCCCACGCTGCTGTTCGTCCTTCAGGACGCGGCGGATCATGTCCAGGCTGACCGCGGGGCACGCGCGAACCACATCGGCTACCCTGAATACCGATGGCATTCGGTGCACGGCGTCGAGCACGGCCATCGTCTTGGTCCCTCTGGGCTCCGCAGTCTCGCCCACCCGCCTTTCGAACTCCGCATATGCGGTCTTGAGCGTGAACAACAGGTAGTTGATGTAGGGCCACGGGTCGTTCTGGTTTTCGTGCCAACCCTTCGACGAGATCTCGAGCGTCTCGTAGTACCGCTCTTTGTTCTCCTCGATGACCCGCTCCAGGCTGATGTATCTCCCGACATCGCAACCTGCGTGATAGGCCTGCAGCAGAAACAAGAGGCGCGAGACGCGGCCGTTGCCGTCGCGGAACGGATGCACGCAAAGGAAGTCCAGATTGAACGCGGCAGCCGCCACGACGGCAGGAACCCAGCTGCCTTCACGACACCGCCGGGCAACGTCGATCAGCAACCGGGTTGCGGTGGGTGTCTCTCTGAGTCCGGGGACTGGCCCCGAACCTGGCGCGCTTGGAGGATCCGGGACCTGTCCCCGAGACTGTACTCATGGCCTTCGACATCACGGGCCCGGCCGGGCGGCTCGAGGCGCTCGTCGACGACCCGGCGTTCAACTGCCACATCGGGCCAGTCCGCCGCGAAACGGCCGGCGAGGGGCGCATCGACGCAGATCTCGATCCCGATCCGAAGCCCCGCGTCGCCGTCGTGCTCGCCCACCCGCTGCCCACCGGCGGCGGGACGATGCACAACAAGGTCGTGTACCAGATCGCCAAGGGCTTCTGCCGCATCGGCGCCCCGGTGCTCCGCTTCAACTTCCGCGGCGTCGGCACGAGCGAGGGCGCGTTCGAGGACGGTCCCGGCGAAATGGCCGACTACCGCGCCGCTCTCGACGTCATGGCGGCGCGCTATCCAGGCGCTGAGTTGTGGGCCGCGGGGTTCTCGTTCGGCGCTTGGATCGCGATGACAGTCGGCGCCATGGACGACCGGGTAACGACGCTCGTCGGCGTGGCGCCGCCGGTCGATCGCTACGACTTCTCGGCCGTGCTCGAGAGCCTGAAACCGAAGTTCTTCATCCAGGGCGATCGCGACGATCTCTGCCCCTACCAGTCGATGCGGGCCTTCTATGCGAAAGTGCCCGGGCCCAAGGAACTCGTGACCATCGACGGCGCGGACCATCTCTTCGACGGCAAGACGTCGGAAGTGGCGGAGGCGGTGGAGGAGTTGCTGGCGGATTTCACGGGGCAGGTGGCTAGGGGATAGGCGAGAGGCGAGAGGCGAGAGGCGAGGGGCGAGGGGCGAGGGGCGAGAGGGAAGAAAGGTGCGGCGCACCAAGGTGAGTATCAAGCATTCAACGGTTCTCATGACGGTTCTGTCCGCGGCCCTGCTGGCCGCCGGCTGCGGCACCACTAAGCCAGCAGACCCTGCCGCGGATTACGCCTCGACCGTCCAGGCCGAGCGCGCGCAAAAAGACGAGGCGTTCCGGCGGCAGATCGATCAGCCCATCCCGCAGGCGGCGCAGCAGTATTTCCTGCCGCTCAAGTACTTCCCCGTCGACCAGGCGTACGCCGTCATCGCGTCGTTCACGCCGGCGGCCGCACGCACGCCGCTGCAGATGCCGACTTCCACGGGCAAGATGCGCGACATGGAGCAGGTGGGCACGCTCTCCTTCACGCTGAAGGGCCAACTCCTGTCGCTCGGCGCGTTTGTCGAAACCGGCACGCCTCCGAACAGGCTGTTCGTGCCGTTCACCGACCTCACGAGCGGCACCGAGACCTACGCGGCGGGCCGATACCTCGAGCTCGACCGCACGCCCTCCGGCATCTACACGATTGACTTCAACCGCGCGTTCCACCCTTACTGCTACTACAACGAGAGCTACGACTGCCCGTACCCGCCGCCGGCGAACCGGCTGCCGGTCCCCATCCGCGCCGGCGAGAAGCTCGCCCAGTCGAACATCCCGTCGGCGGGGCGCTAGGCGCGCGTCAGCCGAGACGGGCCGTCCGCGGGCCCGGGCCGTGGCGCGAATCGCTCGGGGCGGCGTCGAGGGTCGGGCACCCCCCCCGGAGCGTCCCCGCTCACACAAGCCGACAAAACGCATCTTCGGGGTGATCGTTGGCGGAAGGCTGGGGCCCCACTACGTCACCCCAGCCGGACTTCGGCCCCTACGAAGCGTTTTGCCCTCTGACGATGAGCGGCTTGGTTCGAGGGGCCGCCCCGGGGCCGTGCCCGACCCGCGTCGCGTCGTTGGAGTCAAGTGACCGGTGGCCTACGGGGTCTGCGCGGTGGCGGGCCGTGTGGCGAACCATGCGAGCAAGTCGATCACGATCGCACGACAAACGCACCGGAAGGGCCGAATTCCACGTGGGGTGACGAAGTGGGGCCCCGCGTGCTGTCAACTGAACCCTGGAGGTGCGTTTGTCCGGCGCGCCGAGCGGTTCGCGACACGGCCTGCCGCCGCGCGATGGCCACGGCCTGCAACCGGTCCGTCGGGGCTGCCTTCGACTTCACTCAGGCCAGGGAAGCCCCCTCCACATGGACTCTCGAATCCGGGGCGGTATAATCCGCGAACCCGGCCGCCACGACGCGGTCGTGTGAAGGAGTTTCCATGAGCCTGCTCAATCGCTCATCCCGGTGCCTGATCCTGACATTCTGCCTGGTGGTTATCTCCGTGGGACTGGGTGCGCAATCGCCAGCCAAGCGCCCCATCTCGTACGACGCCTACGATGGCTGGAAGACCATTCAGGGCACGAAGATCTCGCGCGCCGGCGAGTGGCTCGTCTACGCGCTCACGCCCCAGGACGGCGATGGCGAACTGGTGGTCCGCAACCTCAAGACCGGCACCGAGTCCCGGCAGGCGCGCGGCCGCGAGCCGGTGATCACCGCCGACGACAGGTTCGTCGTGTTTACCATCGCGCCGGTCAAGGCCGACGTGGACAAGGCCAAGAAGGAGAAGAAGAAGCCCGAGGAGCAGCCCAAGAACTCCCTCGGCGTGCTCAACCTCGCCACCGGCCAGGTGTTCACGGCCGACCGCGTCAAGAGCTTCAAGGTCGCCGAGGAGTCGGGCAGGTTCGTGGCGTACCTGCTCGAAGCGCCCGAGAAGAAGGCGGACGCGAAGCCCGAGGGCAAGCCGGAGCCGAAGCCCGAGGCCAAGCCCGAGCCGGGCGCTGCGAAGAAGCCGAAGGAGAAGAAGAAGGACCCGGGAACCGAACTGGTCGTCCGCGACCTGGCCGCCGGGATGGACAGCAAGATCCCCGAAGTCGTCGAGTATGTGTGGGCCAGGGACGGCTCGTGGCTCGCCTACGGCACCTCGTCGGATGCGAAGACGCCGGAGAAGGACGGCGCGTTTGTCCGCAGGATATCCGACGGCGTGACGAAGACGCTGCTCTCCGGCCTCGGCCACTACAAGACCTTTGCCTTCGACGAGAAGTCGGGGCAGCTGGCGTTTCTCAGCGACCGCGACGCCTACAAGGACAACCCGGCCGTCTACAAGCTGTATTACTGGACCCCGGCCGCCGAGACTGCCGGCGAGATCGCGGCGGGCGCGACGAAGGGCATGCCGCAGGGCATGGTGGTCGGCGAGAACGGCCGGCCCGAGTTCTCGAAGGACGGTTCCCGGCTGCTGTTCGGCTACGCGAAGCCGCCTGCGCCTGAACCCGCCGAAGACGCCGCCGAGCCCGTGAAGGTGGACATCTGGAGCTGGACCGACCCGCTGCTCCAGCCGATGCAGAAGGTCCAGGCCGATACCGAGAAGAAACGCAGTTATCGCGCGGTCATCCATCTGAAGGACAAGCGCCTCGTGCCCCTCGCGTCCGAGGACATGCCGGAGATCGTCCTGAACGACAATCCTGCCGTGGCGCTGGGCTCGTCCGATGTGCCGTACCGCCAGCTGGTCTCCTGGGACAGCAGCCACAACGACCATTACGCCGTGAACCTTGCGGACGGCTCGCGCCGGAAGCTCCTCGAGAAGTCACGCTTCCCCGCCACGCTGTCACCGGGCGGCACATACGCGCTGTCGTTCAATGCCGACGACAGCCAGTGGTACACCGTACGCGTCAGCGACGGCGTGAAGGCGAATCTCACCTCGAAGCTTGGTGTCCGTTTCGATGATGAGTCGAGCGATACGCCCGAGCCGGCCCGTGCGCACGGAACGGCAGGCTGGACGTCGGGCGATCGCTCGGTCCTGCTCTACGACAAGTACGACATCTGGGAAGTGCGGCCCGACGGCACCGATGCACGCCTGGTCACGGGCGGCGCGGGGCGCAAGGCCCAGATCGTGTTCAGGTACGTCAGAACCGATCCCGAAGAGCGGATCATCCCGACCGACAAGCCGCTGCTGTTATCGGCGCTGAACGACGTGACGAAGGCCACCGGCTACTACCGCGTGACGCCGTCAGCCGCGCCGGCCGCAGCCGCGTCAAAGCCCGCAAAGCCGGTCAAGGGCAAGGAGGCCTCCCCCGCCCCGGCCCCGCTTGCAGCCGGCTACGGCGAGCCCTCGCGCCTGGTCATGGCAGACAAGCGCCTCGGCAGCCCGGGCGCTGGCGGCGGGCCGGGCGGGTTCGGCGGAGGCGGCGCCACGATTCTCAAGCCGAAAAACGCCGACGGCCCGTTCATCCTTACCGCGTCGCGCTTCGAGGAGTTCCCGGATCTGTGGACCGCGGGCCCCAACTTCGAGAACCTCACCAAGGTGAGCGACGCCAACCCGCAGCAGTCCCAGTACGTCTGGGGCCGCTCGGAGCTCATCGAGTACTTCAACGCCGACGGGAAGAAGCTCCGCGCGATCCTGACGAAGCCCGAGAACTTCGATGCGTCGAAGAAGTACCCGCTGATGGCCTACATCTACGAGGAGCTGACCAACGGGCTGCACAGCTACGCGACGCCGTCGCCTGGCACGAGCATCAATCTCGCCCGCTACGTCAGCAACGGCTACATCCTCCTTCAGCCCGACATCGTCTACACGACGGGCTATCCCGGCGAGGATGCGTTCAAGTGCGTCGTCCCGGCCGTGCAGCACGTGGTCGGCATGGGCTTCATCGATCCGAAGCGCGTGGGCATTCAGGGCCACAGCTGGGGCGGCTATCAGATCACCTACCTCGTGACGCGCACCGACATGTTCGCCGCCGTTCAGGCCGGCGCGTCCGTGTCGAACATGGTGAGCGCGTACGGCGGCATCCGCTGGGGCACGGGCATGTCGCGCGCGTTCCAGTACCGAGCGCTCGCAGAGCCGCATCGGCGGGCCGCCGTGGTCGCGGTCGCTCCAGTTCATCGAGAACTCGCCCATCTTCTGGGTCGAGAAGGTGAACACGCCCTACCTCACCATTCACAACGACGAAGACGATGCGGTGCCGTGGTACCAGGGGATCGAGTTCTTCTCGGCGCTGAGGCGGCTCGGAAAGCCGGCGTGGATGTTCAACTTCAACACCGAGAAGCACGGCCTGCGCGAGCGCGAGAACCAGAAGTACTGGACCATCTACCAGGACGAGTTCTTCGACCACTACCTGCTCGGCAAGCCCCGCCCCGAATGGATGGACAAGGGCGTGCCGTACCTCGAGCGCGGGAAGCGGGACGTGGGCGGGTACTACAAGAAGTAGGGATTGGGGATTAGGGATTGGGGATTGGGGATTAGGGACTAGGCGCTAGGGAAAGGGCCTGCCTCGCCGTTGCCGAGGGAGGTGGAATTAACCTATCTAACCTATAGGGAATAAACGACTTCCGATCCGAATAGCCGAACGCTTGGTTCAAGGGTTTGAATTCCATGGACGCCGCACGGTTCCCGAGATTCCGATGGGCAATGGAATCAACAACTTATAGCGTACCGAACGTCCGTTCTTGACGCCAGCGTCTGGCACATTTTTCGCTAGCCTCGCCTGTCGATCGGGCTTTCGCATCGACATTTTCGACAGGCGGAAACGCCTCGAGGCGCCTTCGGCGTTCGTACGCTGCGCTCTCGCAGACGGTCGAGTCGTTCCATCCCGTAAGGAGGAGGGTCGCTACATGAGGCACTGGCGTGGAGCCTTCATCGTGACGCTGCTGATCATCGCGAGCGTCGCCCCGGGATTCGCCCAACAGCAAACGGGTGACATCCGCGGCCGCGTGACCGACAACTCCGGCGCCGTCTTGCCGGGTGTGACCGTCACGCTCACGACACCGACAGCTACAAACCTAACGGCCGTCACCTCGGAGACGGGGAGTTACGTGTTCCCCCGGTTGCCGGTCGGCACCTACATCGTCAAGTTCGAGATCGCCGGATTCAAGACGGTGGTCCGGGAGGAGGTCCGTCTCACGATCGGCCTCACGGTCGACCTGAACCAGGTGATGGAGATCTCCTCGGTCCAGGAGACCGTCACGGTCACCGGGGAGACGCCGATCGTCGACACGACCGAGGTCGGGACGCAGGCGACGTTCAACCGCGAGACCCTGCAGAGCCTGCCGACGGCGCGTGACCCGTGGGTCATCATCGAACTGGCGCCGGGCGTGGCGATGGACCGCGCCAACGTCGGGGGTTCCCAGTCGGGCCAGCAGTCGGGACAGATGTCCCGCGGTCAGCTCGGCACCCAGAACAAGTGGACGGTTGACGGCGTCGATATCACGGACATGTCGGCCACCGGCGCCTCGCCGATCTACTACGACTTCGACATGCTCGAAGAAATGCAGGTCGTGACGGGCGGCGGCGATGCTTCCCAGCAGACGAGCGGCATGGGGATCAACATGGTCACCCGCTCCGGCACGGACCGCTTCAAGGGTTCCGCCCGCTACTACATCACCGACGACGCGTTCGAGGCGGACAACATCACCGACGAGATGAAGCTGGCTCGCGCGGGTTCCGGCGCGCCGATCCAGAACATCAAGGACTACGGCGTCGAGGTCGGCGGCCCGATCATGCGGAGCAAACTCTGGTATTGGGGCAGCTACGGCAGGAACGACATCAAGGCCGGCATCGTCGGCTTCTACCTGCCCACAGCCGACTGCCAGGCCATCAAGGCCGCCCTCGCGCTGAACCCGCTGGCGCCAATCCCGACCGACGACGTGCGCGCCTGTCTCGGCACGGACGGCACGAAGCTGAACAACTACAACTGGAAGATCACCTGGGCCCCGTCGAACAGCAACAGATTCGCGTTCCAGAACACCTGGGCAGAGAAATTCAAGAACGCCCGTGACGCGTCGGACACCAGGCCTCCCGAAACGACGTTCATCCAGAGCGCCGTCCCGAGCACGTACGGGACGTACGGCTGGGACGTCGGCCCGTCGCCATTCTGGAAGGCCGGCGATCAGCACATCTTCAGCGACCGGCTGATGATCGACGTCCAGTGGGCGCACCTGGGCAACAACTTCATCCTCGACTTCCAGTCGCCGGAACTGAACGAAGTGCAGCCCACGTTCGAGATTACGACGTCACTCTGGGGCCGCTCGTATCAACGCTCGGGCCCGTACATCAGGCCTACCGACAGCCTGGACGCGACGGTCAATTACTTCCTGCCAGGCACCTTCGGCGGTGACCACTCTTTGAAGTCGGGATTCCGCTGGCGGACCGCTCCGGCCCACTCCGAGGTGCACCGTGGCGGCAACACCATTGCCCGCTACCGCAATGGCGTGGCGTCCGAGGCCTACCTCTACAGGGACTCCATCACGGACTACGATCTGAACACCTGGGCGTTCTACGTGCAGGACACGTTCACCAGGAATCGCTTGACGATGAAGCTCGGCCTTCGCTATGACCGTCAGCGAGACGCGGCGACGGAATCCTCGGTGCCCGCGCACCCCTTTGCGCCTCAGTGGCTCCCCGCGGCGCAGTTCGATGGCGCGGATTCCGGCGTCGTGTGGAACGACTGGTCGCCGAGGCTCGGCTTCACGTACGACCTCACCGGCCAGGGCAAGACCATCGTCAACGCGAACTGGGCCATCTACTACTCCCAGATGGGGCCGGGCACGGTGGCAGGAATCCTGAATCCGGTCACCGAGGCCCTGATCGGCTTCCCGTGGGCAGACGCGAACAACGACAGGTTCGTCCAGGCGGGCGAGCTCAACTACGGAACGATCCTCACCTTCGGCGGCAACTACGATCCGAACAACCCGTCGGTGGTGGCGACATCCAACACGGTGGACCCCGGTATCAAGAACGAGCGGACACAGGAGTTCATTGTCGGCTTCGACCACGAGCTGATGCCGGGCCTTGGCGTGGGCGCCAACTACATCTGGCGGAAGTACGATCGGTTCCAGTGGGACGACACGGTCGGCCTGGCTTCGTCCGACTACTCGGCGGTGAAGTACACCCCGCCGCCGGCCTCGTGCCCGCAGGCGACCGCTCGCTGCCCGGAGATCACGTACTACGTGCCGAACTTCACGATTCCGTCGCTCCGGGTCCGCACGAATCGGCCGGACTTCAACCGCGACTTCAACGGGTTCGAGTTGACCATGCGGAAGCGGTACTCGAACAAGTGGATGGCGAGCGCCAGCTACGCCTACAACAGCTCGACGGAGAACTACGAGTCGCCGGCCGCCTACGAGGATCCGACGGGGGTCATCAACCGCGATGGCGCGCAGTACGCGCCCGAGGTCGGCGGCAGCGGCATCGACAACGTGTTCCCCAACACGAAGTGGATTGTCAAGGTCAGCGGCCAGTACACGCTGCCGTGGACGATCAACCTGGCAGGCGTCTATCAGGCCAGGCAGGGCTTCCCGTTCCCGCAGCGCATCCTGACGCCGAGCAGGCCAAACCGGGCGGGCACGACCACCGTGCTGCTTGACCCGCTTGGTGACGTCCGGCTCCCCAACTTCCAGACCTTCGACCTGAGGGTCGACAAGGCGTTCGCTTTCGGGCGGGTCCGGATCATCCCGGCGATGGACATCTTCAACGTGGCCAACTTCGGCACGGTGTTGGCGCAGCGCACCACCCAGAACGCCACGAACGCAAACAACATCTCCGGCGTCGTCGCGCCGAGGATCATCAGGTTCGGCGTCCGCGCGACCTGGTAGGCGGGCTAGGGGCTAGGGGCTAGGAAAGAGGGCAACCCCGGCGACCTGCTCAGAAGCAAGCGGGCCTGGTAAGGGAATTGCTCCCTCGCCAGGCCCGCAGTTTGTACGCGAGCTTACTAGCGCCTAGCGCCCAGCCCCTAGCGCCTGACTTCGGCGATCTCTTGATACAGGAAAGCCGAGGCCAGGACCCCGTTGAAGAAGTTCTCCAGATTGAACTTCTCGTTCGGCGCGTGGAGGTTGTCGTCCGGCAACCCAAAACCGAACAGCACCACCGGCACGTTGAGCGCCGCCTGGAAGTCGGCCACCACCGGGATCGACCCGCCTTCGCGCGTGAACACCGGCCGCTTGCCGAAGCCCTTCTCGAGGGCGCGGCCTGCCGCCTGCACGTAGATGTTGTCGAAGTCCGTCATCCAGGGAAACGCGCCGTGCAGGCGCGTCACCTTCACCTCCACGGACTTCGGGGCGATCTTCTTCACGTGCGCCTCGAACAGCTCGGCGATCTTCTCCGGGTGCTGGTTGGGCACGAGCCTCATACTGACCTTCGCCATCGCGACGGCGGGAATGACGGTCTTCGCGCCTTCGCCCGTCCAGCCGGCGAGCAGGCCGTTCACGTCAAGCGTGGGCCGCGCCCACATGCGCTCGAGCAGCGAGTACTCGCGCTCGCCGGCGAAACGCGGGGCGCCGAGGTGCTTCTTCACCGCCTTCTCGTCGAACGGCAGCCGCTTGAACTCCGCCCGCTCCTCATCCCGAAGCAGCCGCACATCGTCGTAGAAGCCGGGAATCTTGATGTTCCCGCTCTTGTCCTTGAGTTGCGCGATGAGGTGGCCGAGGACGTTGGCCGGGTTGGCCACGGCGCCGCCGTACTGCCCCGAGTGCAGGTCGCCCTTGGTGCCGCGCAGGTCGATCTGCATGTAGGCGAGGCCGCGCAGGCCGTAGCAGAGCGACGGCACGCCGCGGTCGAACATCTCGGTGTCGGAGATGAGCACCATGTCGGCCGCGAGCTCGCCCGCGTGCTCGCGCACGTACGGACCCAGGTTCGCGCTGCCGACTTCCTCCTCTCCTTCCACGATCACCTTCAGGTTGATCGGCAGCCGGCCGGTCTTCTTCATGTGCGCTTCGATGGCCTTGACGTGCACGAACACCTGGCCCTTGTCGTCGCAGGCGCCGCGGGCGTAGATGTCGCCGTCGCGGACGGTGGCTTCGAACGGCGGCGACTGCCAGAGCTCCAGCGGGTCGACGGGCTGCACGTCGTAGTGACCGTAGAAGAGCACCGTCGGCGCCCCCTCGGCGTGCAGCCAGTCCGCGTAGACCAGCGGGTGGCCCGCCGTGTCGATGACCCGCACGTTTTCCATGCCGACCCGGCTGAGCTCGGCGGCGGCCCACTCGGCGCAGCGCTGGACATCGCCTTTGTGCTCGGGCATCGCGCTGATGCTCGGGATCGCCAGGAACTGCTTCAGCTCCTCGACGTACCGGTCGCGGTTCGTGTAGATGAAATCGATGACGTCGTTCATGGATGTGTCCCTCGGGAAGGTTGTTCTCCCCGATCATAGCGGGGACAGTCCCCCGGCGACACCCCCCGCTCGAACCCGGTCCTGATTTCAGGCCGGCTGGATGGCCAGTCCCGGTTATACTTCCGCCTGATTTCCGTGGCCCCTGACCTGTCCATCGTCGTCGCCCGGTCGCTCACCGAGGCCATTACGCACCTTGCCGGCGGAGGTGCGCGCGTTGCCGCCGGGGGCACTGAGCTGGCGGGCACGCTCCACATCGACGGCCCACGGACGACGAAGGTCGTAGACATCAGCCAGTTGGATGACCTCAAGGGGACCAGCCGGCTCCCCGACGGCGGCATGCGCATCGGGGCGCTCTCGACGCTGGCCGGCGTCTTCTTCAATCCCGAGGTGCGGTCCTCCTACGCGGCGCTGGCACGCGCGGCCCTGGCATCCGACAGGCCCGATACCCGCGCCCGGGCGACCATCGGCGGCAACCTCTGCCAGCGCCCGCGATGCTGGTATCTCCGCGCCGACTATCACTGCGTGCGGGCGGGCGGCGACCTCTGTTTTGCCGCCGACGGCGACAACCGGTATCACGCCGTCCTTGGCGGCGGCGGCTGCCACATGGTGCATCCCTCGGACGTGGCCCCGGCGCTGGTCGCGCTCGGCGCCCTGGCGCGGATCAGCGGGCCGGCCGGCGCGCGCGTCACGCCGTTCGCCGAGTTCTTCCTGCCGCCCGGCCTCGACGCCACGCGCGAGAACGTCCTCGGGCCCGCGGACGTCCTCACCGACGTGCTGCTTCCCCCATCGCCCGCCGGGTGGGCCTCCGCCTACAACCGCAGCACCGAGGCTCGCACCGGCTATCCGCTTGCCGCCGTCGCCGCGACAGCGCTGGTGATGGAGCACGCGGTGGCCGAGGTCTCGGTGGTGCTCGGTGCGGCGGCCCCCGTGCCGTGGCGGGCGCGCGAGGCCGAGGCCGAGCTGCTGGGGCGCGAGCCTTCGGCCCGCGCGGTGCGCGCCGCGGCGGACGCGGCCATGGCCGACGCGATGCCGCTCGCGGACAACCGCTACAAGATCGGGCTGTTCAGGAACCTGCTGGTCGCGTCGCTGGAGGAGGTGTGCGGCCTCAGGCCATCGGCCTGAGAATGCCGTGCCGCATGATGCTGGCGATCTCGCTCACGGCCTCGTCGGTGCTCTTGCCGTAGTGGTCCGGAACGCCGAAGATCAGCTCCACGGCGAAGTGCTGCAGGAACGTCCGGAATGCGAACATCACCGCCGACGCCGGATGGATCTCCGGGCGCAGCTTCCCCTCCAGCTTGATTTCGTCCCGGTGGGCCGCGATGAACCGCTCGAAGCGCCCGGCCATGTCGGAGTAGAACTTCCGAATGTGGCTGCCCTCGAACTCGACGACGTCCACGTAGATCAGGGTGACGTACGGCCGGTACCGCGCCACGCTCTCGCGCGCGGCCCGGCCGATGTCCTCGAGGTTCTCCGGGAAGCTGCCGGTCCGCAGCGCCCGGTTGACGGGGAAGTCGGGATCCTCGATCGCCCGCCAGTAGACGTCGAGCAGCGCCAGAAAGATGGTCTCCTTGTCCTTGAAGTGGTGGTAGACGCTGCCCGTCGACACGCCCGCCCTGTCGGCGATCTCGCGCATGCTCGTCGCGCGGTAGCCCTGGTGTGAGAAGAGCGCGAGCGCCGCGTCGAGGATGTGCGCCCGGCTCCTCTGGGATCGCTCTTCCTGGGTCATGACGCCGCCGTCACCAATTCGAAGTCGAGCGCCTTTGCCGCCGCGAAGCGCTTGAGGCTGCCGAAGAACACGTCCGGCTGCTCGATGTAGACGCAATGGCCGCTCTCGCGCACGAGCTCGAACCGGTGGTTCGGCAGGATGCCGCAGAGCTTCCGCTGCGTCCACGGCGGGATGGCGCGGTCCTCGGCGCCCGCCATGATGAGCGTAGGCGTCGCGATCGCGCGGTACTCCGGCATCCGGCCCTCGAGGGCCGCGAACAGCCGGTCCTGGGCCTCGGTCAGCTGGATGAGGCAGTGCCGCTTGTCCTTGAACCGATCGAAGAAGCGCTGGCGCATCGCGCCCAGGTTGTCCCTGAACTTCACGACGAACGCCTCGCCGAAGATCTTCTCGTACATGTAGTGCGTGTACATCTCGAAGATCTCCGGCGACCCGCGGTAGAACCGCAGCGAGATGTCCTCGTACATCTCGAACAGCTCTTCGTGCGTGAGCAGGATGCCCGACACGGTCAGCGTGTGGAGCCGGTGCTGGTACCGCCGCGCGTAGTCGAGGCCGACGAACCCGCCGTACGAGATCCCCATCAGGTGGATCCGCTCGACGCCGATCGTGTCGAGCACCATCGTCAGGTAGTCGCACAGCCGGGGTATCTGGTACGGCACGTCGTCCGAGGATGATTCGCCCTGCCCGAGGTAGTCCCAGAGCAGGACGTCGAACTCGTCGGTCAGGCGCGGCACGAAACCGTACCAGGCCTTCGTGTGCATGGCGAGGCCGTTGAGCAGGCAGATCGTCTCCCGGGCGCCCGTGCCGAAGCGCTCCCAGTAGATCCGCTGCCCGTCGGCCTCGACGAACCCGCTCTGGTCCGGCGCGAGATCGGCCATGCTACGCTCCGGGCTTCAGCACCGTGCACACCGACGCGCAGATCGGCCCGCCGATGTTGAACGTCGCGGCCGCCTTTGCGTTCTTCACCTGCAGTGCGGGCGGCACCCTGCCGAGCAGCTGCCACGCCGACCAGCCGATCATCGCCACCCCGGTCGCGCCCACCGGGTGGCCCTTCGCGATGAGGCCGCCCGAGGTGTTGATGCCGCACTCGCCCTCGACGCGCGCCTTGCCGTCCACCCAGTACTTCGCGCCCTGGCCGGCCGGAGCCTTCCCGATGACCTCCGTGCCGATGGCGCCCATCACCGTGAAGCAGTCGTGCAGCTCGGCCACGTTCACGTCCTGCGGCGCGAGGCCGGCCATCTCGTACGCCTTGCCCATCGCCGCGCGCGCGCCCTCGGCCTTGAGCACGTCGCGGTCCGCCCGCAGCAGGCTGTCGGTGGCCTGCGCGTACCCCGCGATCTGCACCGTGTCGCCCTTCGCCACGCCGAGGCGCTTCAGGCCCTCCTCCGTCGCCACGATCACCGCCGCGTAGCCGTCGGTGATCTGCGAGCAGTCGTACGTCTTCAGCGGCAGGCCCTCGATGATGTACTTGTTGCGATCGCCGATGTTGGCGCACTCGTCGAGCGTGACCTTGATCTTCTTCATCTGCGCGTACGGGTTGCTGTTCGCGTTGCCGTACTCGATGCTCGACACGTGGGCCAGGTCGCGCTCGGTCACGCCGTACGTCTTCATGTAGTCGGCCATCACCTCGGCGAAGATGTGCGGGAAGATGTAGGTCTTGCCCGGGCGCTCGTCGGGGTGCGAGAACACCCCCAACGCCTGGCCGATGAGCTTGCCGTCCATCTTGCCCTCGTTGTCGCGCATCTTCTCGAACCCGACCGCGATGCCGACCTCGCCGAACCCCAGCAGCAGCTTGTAGATCACCGAGAGGATCGCCTGGCCGCCCGACGCGCAGGCGTTCTCCACCGACTCGATGGGCTTGCCCGCCAGCCCGGGAACGCTGGCCATGAGCCCCGCGAGCAGCCCCTGCTGGTTGAGGGTGTACGTGCACGTGGCGCCGACCGAGCCCACGTCGATGACCGACGGGTCGGCCTTGATCTCGCCGCACACGCCGGCCACCGACGCCTTGATGATGTCGGGCACCGTCATGCCCATGAGCTTGCCGAACTCGGACTGGTGATACGCGGCGATGTAAATCGGCTTGTGCATCTCTGTTCTCCGTAGGGGCTAGGGACTAGGCGCTAGGCGCTAGGCGCTAGTGAGGACCATAGACCGCGCGGCCTGGCCTCCAGCCCTCCCATCTTGAATCCCCGGCTTCTGGGCTCCAGAACCAGCGCCTAGCCCTAGCGCCCAGCCCCTGGTTCCTATGTACCAACAACCAGCCCCCCATCGACCGAGATGACCGTGCCCGTCACGAACGCCGCCGCGTCCGACGCGAGCCAGACGTACGCATTCGCGATGTCCTCGGGCTTGCCCATCCGGCCCAGCGGGGTCCGGGCGATCATACCCTCCAGCACCTTCTCGGGCATCGCCCGGAGGATCTCGGTGGCGATAAACCCCGGCGCCACGGCGTTGACGCGGATCTTGTACTTCGCCAGCTCTCGCGCCCAGGTCTTCGTCATCCCGATGACGCCAGCCTTGGTCGCCACGTAGTTGGTCTGGCCGAAGTTCCCGTAGAGGCCGACGACAGAGGAGGCGTTCAGGACGGCGCCGCCGCCGGCCTTGATGATGTGGGGCACCACCGCGCGCGTGCAGAGGAACGGCCCGCGCAAATTGACGCCGATGACCTGGTCGAACCCCTCGTCGGTCATCATCCCCGTCTGCGCGCCGTCCTTCCACTTGATGAGCTGCGCGTCGCGGACAATGCCCGCGTTGTTGACGAGGACGTTGACGGCGCCCCAGGCGGACGCCACCGCCTCCACCGCCGCGCTCACGCTGGCGGCGCTCGCCACGTCGACAGTCTGGAACATCCCGTCGCCGCCGGCCGCCTTCAGTTCCTCCACCACCGCCGCCGCATTGGCGTCGGAGATGTCCCACGCCGCCACGCGGCAGCGCTCTTTCGCGAACGCCACGGCCGTCGCGCGCCCGATTCCTGCGCCCGCGCCCGTCACGATGACCACCTTGCCAGCCAGACCTGTTTCAAGACTCATGAGTACCTCTCAGAACCGAAACGCCGCGGCGGCCTGGTTGTAGCCGACGCCCGACCCGACGAACACCGCGAGCGCGCCCTTCCCGATCTTCCCCAGTTCCATGGCCTCGTCGAGCGCCATGGGGATGCACGCCGATCCCGTGTAGCCCCACTTCTCCATCACCGTGTGCGTGCGCTCCATCGGCAGGCCGAGGTCGCCCATCACCAGCTCGATCGACGGCTTCCTGACCTGCGTGAAGATGATGAAGTCGATGTCGCCGACCGCGAAGCCGCCTTCCTTCGCCAGGTTGCGCACGAGCTTCGGCCAGCCTTCGTGGTTGATCTCCGGCGGATAGCGCTCGTTCATCCGCACCCTGGTGCGCCCGGCCTGGACCGCTTCCACCGTCGCCGGCTCGTAGGTGCCGCCCGAGTAGATGCCCCAGTGCTTGTGGTAGTAACCGTCGGCGAGGAACGACGCGTTCATGAAGCCCGGCCGTTCCGAGGCTTGCAGCACGGCCGCGCCCGCGCCGTCGCCGTAGAAGAACGTCATCGGATCGGCGGCGTCGGCGAGCTTGTGCATCAGGTAGACGCCCACGATCAGCACGGTGCCGATCGCGGCGTTGGTGGCGATGAGCCCGGCCGCCGTGGCCAGGCCCGTCGGGAACGAGGCGCACGCGCAGCCGACGTCGAACGTGCCGGCCCGCCTGGCGCCGAGCTTGTGCTGCAGGACGACCGACGTCGCCGGCGTGATGTAGTCCGGCGAGTCGGTGCCCAGGATGACGAGATCCACGTCCTCCGGCCCGATCCCGGCGCGTTCGATCGCCTGGCGGGCGGCGGGCAGCGCGACGTCGGAGGTCGCCCAGTCTTCGGGAGCGTGCCAGCGGCACCGGATGCCGCTGGACGCCTCCATCTTGTCGACGAACTCGGGCAGGTGCGCGAACCGCTGTCGCAGCAGGTCGTTGCCGACCTCGATCTCAGGCAGGTAGCGCCCCGTCGAAATGAGCGACGAGCAGCGGGCCATGCCTAGAACACCAGGCGGACGCCGAACTGCGCCTCGAACGGCGGCAGCGTCGCCGTGTACTTCTTGTAGTTCGGGTTCGGCACCGCCGCGATGGTCGCGTTCTGCAGCGTGGGCCCCCGCAGGAACTCGGCGCCGTTCACGGTGAGCGAGTTCACGTCGTAGTTCACGCGGTTGAACATGTTGAAGAACTCGGCGATCAGGTCGGCGCGGACCGTCTGGCCGAGTGGCAGCCCGTAGGTCAGCCGGAGGTTGAACGTCATGAAGTTCGGTCCGTCCTCCGTGAACTTATCGACACCGGGCAGCCGATCCGACGACTTGCCGTCGCCGTTGTAGTCGTACCCGTACCGGCGGTTCCACGGCTGGCCCGACCCGTACTCGAAGATCGGCGAGAGCGTGAACCGTGCCGGCAGCCTGATGACCGCCGAGGAGGTGAACCGGTAACGCTCGTCCGCCCGGGCGCGGCCCCACTCGGCCTCGATGTTGGCCGGGTCGCTGGGGTAGTCGGTCAGCGCCGGGCTGAAGTCGTCGTTGATGTTCTTCTTGTCAGCGACGGTGAATGCGGCAGTGACGAGGTGCCCGCCCTTGAGGGTTCCCGTCAGGCTGCTCACGAACGCCGTGTACTCCGACCGGCCCTCGTTGGTGTAGTAGTTGATCTGGTTGAACGACTTGTTCGGCCGGCAGTTCGCGGCGGCGACGTTGCACCCGGTCGCGCCGTTGCCCGACCAGTTCTTGTCGCGGATGATGATCTCGTCGTCGCCCTTGACGTAGATGCCCTCGAAGTCGGCCACCAGCCCGCTGTTGCCCAGCCGGAACGAATAGCCCGCCGTGACCTGGGTCGAGTGAGGGTTGACGAACTTCTCGTCGATGCGGCCCGAGTCGCGCGTGAGCGGCAGACCGGTTGTCGTCGGGTTGTTCGGGTCCAGGGTGAAGGCCGGCAGGCCAAGCACCGCGCCGTTGATGCGCTGCTGGATGATGCGGCCCGTGTACCCGTTCTGCTGCGTCTCGATGTGCGCCGGCACCAGCAGGTAGCGGCCCGTGAACATGCCCACGCCGCCGCGCATCACGTGCCGGCCGTCACCCGTGATGTCCCAGGAGAACCCCGCCCTCGGCTGGAAGTTGTTCGCGTCGTTCCCGCGGGCCGTCGTCATGAGCGGGTCCGTGTAGTCGGGGTTGTTGCCGCCCGTATCGAGGTCGTACCGCAAGCCCAGGTTGATCGTCAGGCGCGGCGACGGCCGCAGGTCGTCCTGGATGAACCCCGAGATGATGTTCGTCGTGAGCGCGGACTGGCCCGACCCCGTCGTTCCGACGTACAGGAGCGGCACCGCCCGCGTGTCCGTCACGTAGATGAGCAGGCCCTTCGGGTAGACGGGGAAGTTCCAGTCGTCCTTCACATACTGCCACGCGCCGCCGAACTTCAGGTCCTGGGCCCACTTGCCGCTGCCGATCCGCGTGTAGAACGTGTCGCGGACTTCGAACACGTCGCCGGTGTCGAGCTGGTCGCCCACGATGTTCGCGCCGATCTGGAGCGTCGTGCCGCTCGAGAAGTACTCGCCGATCGCCGTGCTGTTGTTCGGCTCGTCGAACTTGCGCCGGCCGTACTGGACCGCCAGCTGGTTGAGCGAGCCGTTCCCGATGGTCCAGGCGTGCGTGCCGGAGAAGTTGTAGTTGTCGCGATCCAGCCGCATGCCCGCGGTCTCGTCCACGACGCCGCCGACCCGGAAGTTCTCCTGCCGGTACCGCTCGTACACGAACTTGAAGCGCAGGTTCTGGTCGTCGCGCAGACGCGTGTCGATCCCCGCGTAGAACAGCGACTGATCGAACGGCACCTTGAAGTCGCCGGCCCGCGACACGTACTCGCCGCCCGGCCGGAACAGCACGTAGTTGTTCTCGCTCACCTGCTCGAACGATCCGAAGAAGTGCATCTTGTCCTTCGTGATCGGGCCGCCGACGGTGCCGCCGAACTGCTGGCGCGAGTAGTCGGTCTTCTCGAGATCGAGCTCGCCCTTCGCGCGCAGCGAGGCGTCGCGGAAGAAGCCGAACGCGGAGCCGTGCAGCGTGTTCGTCCCCGACTTCGTCACGATGGAGAGCGCGCCGCCAGCCGAGCCGCCGATCTCCGTGTCGAACCGGTTGGCGATGACGCGGAACTCGCTGATGGCCTCCTGGCTGAACCGCGCGCGCGCCATGCCGAGCGTCGGATCGGTGAAGTCCACGCCGTCGATCATGATGGTCGACTGGCTCGCGTTGCCGGCCGCGCCGATGACGGGCTGGTTCCCGATGAACCGGTTGCCGCCGCGCTCGCGCTGCACGCCGGGAGCCAGGTACGCCAGCGACTGGAAATCGCGGTTCGGCACCGGCAGCGACTCGATCTGCTCCGGCACGATGTTGGTCGACGAGTCGGTCTTGTACACGTCCACCAGCGTCGCTTCGGCGACGACGTTCACCGTCTCCGCCACCTTGCCCACCTTCATCGTCATCGTCAGTTTCGCCGTCTGGCCGACGAGGATCGTGACGCCTTCCTGGTTGACCGTCGAGAAGCCCTCGAGTTCGACCTTGACGTTGTAGGCGCCCGGCGGGAGGGCGATGAACCGCGCGACGCCCGCCGCGTCGGTCACGTTCGTCTGCGTGAAGCCCGTGTCCGGGCGAAGCACGGTGACCGTGACGCCCGGGAGGACGGCCTTCGATTCGTCCTGCGCCATTACCTCGATGACGCCGTCAGCCACCTGGGCGCCGGCTGGCTGTGGCACGAGTCCCGCCAGCGCGCCGACAAGGATGACCGCCATCCACAGTCGGGACGCGTGGGTCCGAGAGCCGGGGATTCTCATTTCCTCCTCCATTGCAACTGATTGACTGACAATGACTAATCTTGTTCTTCGGCCAGGACCAGGTAACATGCCGAACGTTTGATATGTTTCCAGGCTGGTGTAGAATAGCCCCGCCGGCCCGCTTCGTCAAGCGGCAGGGAGGAGCAGCCTCGTGACTCTCGGAGCACGCCTCGGCATCGCCGCCGCCGCCCTGGTTCTGGTCGTCGTTGCCACGGGAATCTGGTTTCTCTGGCGGTATCCCCTCTCCATCTACGCGCGTATGAACACACGAGCTCTTGCCAGCGCCGGGTTCACCCGGGCGGATGTCCCCTGCCCGATCGGCACGCAGTCGGCCTGGACGGCCGGGGAGGGGCCGACGCTGCTGCTGCTCCACGGTGCCGGCGATTCGGCCGGCACGTGGTCGAGCATCGTCAAGACGTTCACGCCGCGCTATCGCGTCGTGATCCCCGACCTCGCGGGCCACGGGATGAGCGCGCCCGCCGAGGGCCCGATTTCCGTGGGCCAGGTGCTTGCCGGCATCGAGGCCGTCCTGGAGCAGGGCCCGCAGGACCCGGCGATCATCGTCGGCAACTCGCTCGGCGCCTGGGCCGCGATGCTCTATGCGCGCGCGCACCCCGATCGCGTGGCGAGGCTCGTGCTGGTCAACGGCGGCGCGCTCGTGGGCGACCGGCCGGACCTCAGCCTCGTGCCGAAGTCGCGCGAGGAGGCGGCCGCGCTGATGACCCAGCTTCGCGACGCCTCGGCCGAGCCCGTCCCCGGGTTCGTGCTCGACAACGTCGTGCGCGAAGCGCAGAACGGCCCCATCGCCAGGCTCGTGCAGACGGCCGGCGAGATGGGCCAGTACGTGCTCGACGGAAGACTGCACGAAGTGAAGGCGCCGGCGGACCTTCTGTGGGGAGAGTCGGACAAGCTCTTCTCGATCGGCTATGCCCGCCGGATGATGGCGCAGCTCCCGGCCGCGCGCCTGACGACGATCCCGGCGTGCGGGCACGTCCCGCAGCAGGAGTGCCCCATCCGCTTCGGCGCCGCCCTCTCGGACGTGCTGACGCTGCCGCCGCCGATGCCGGCCATGCGCAACGTCCAGACCGGAACGCCCGCGGCCCCAGGGGGGCCGGGGGGCCGGCCGTGATTCACGCGGACATCGTCGGCGAGCGCGCGCGGCTCACGCCGGGCAAGACGGCGCTCGTGTGCGTGGCTGATGGGTCGCGCTACAGCTACGGGGATCTCGACCGGCGCGTCGAGAGGCTCGTCCGCGCCTGGCTTGGGCCGGGCGGCCTGAGGCCGGGCGATCGCGTGGCCATCCTGGCGCACAACCGCGTGGAGTTCATCGACGCCTTCTTCGCCGCCGCGCGATCGGGCGTGATTCTCGTGCCGCTCGGCACGAAGCTGACCGCGCACGAGATCGCGTTCATCGCGAAGGATGCTGGGCTGCGCGGCCTCATGTACGGCGGCGAGTTCGCCGAGACCGTCCGTGCGCTGGAGGGCCTGGCCGATGTTCCGATCCGGATCGCGCTCGACGGGCCGGCGGCTGACGATCATGTGCGGCTGGATGCGCTCCTCCAGGAAGCGGACGCCGGTCCGGCTCGCGTCGCCGCGGCCCGCCCGTCCCCCGAGGACGTGTGCTGCCTGCTCTACACGAGCGGCACCACCGGCAAGCCGAAGGGCGTGATGGTGCCGCACCGCATGGTGGCGTGGAACGGCTACAACACGGCGATGTGCTGGCAGTTGCGCGAAGACGATGTGAGCCCGATCTTCACGCCGCTGTACCACGCCGGCGGGCTCGGCGCCTTCCTGCTGCCGATCTTCTGCATCGGCGGCACCATCGTGCTGCACGCCGGGTTCGATCCCGACGAGATCTGGCGCGTCATCGAGCGCGAGCGCTGCACCGTCGTCCTGGGCGTGCCCACCATCTACAAGCTGCTGATGGAGGCGCCGGCGTTCCAGACCGCCGGCCTGTCGCACGTCCGCTGGCTCATCAGCGGCGGCGCTCCCCTGCCGCTCTACATCATCGAGGCCTACCAGCGGCGCGGCGTGGTGTTCAAGCAGGGCTACGGGCTGACGGAAGTCGGCGTGAACTGCTTCTCGATGACCGTCGAGGAGTCGGTCCGCAAGAAGGGCTCGATCGGCAAGTCGATGATGTTCACCGAGGCCAGGGCCGCCGGGCCGGATGGCAGCCCCGTGCCGGCGGGCGAGGTCGGCGAGCTGTGGCTGCGCGGGCCGCACGTGTGCAGCGGTTACTGGAACAACCCCGAAGCCACCGCGGCGGCGCTCGATGCCCACGGCTGGTTCCACACGGGCGATCTCGCGCGCCAGGACGAGGACGGGTTCTTCTACATTGCGGGCCGGCAGAAGGACATGCTGATCTCTGGAGGCGTGAACGTCTATCCGGCCGAGATCGAAGCCGAACTGCTGCTGCACCCGGCCGTGCAGGACGCGGCCGTGGTCGGACTGCCCGACCCGACGTGGGGCGAGGTTGGCGCCGGCTGCGTCGTGCTGCGCGAGGCCGGCAGCGTGACGGGGGATGACCTGGCTGCGTTCCTGTCGGCGAAGCTCGCGAAGTACAAGATCCCGCGGCGTTGGATGTTCCTCGACGCCCTCCCGCGCACGGCCTATGGCAAGGTCATTAAAGGCGAACTCCGGGATCGCCTGGGGTGAGGAACCCGGAGTTCGCGGATCAGGGGCTAGGCGCTTGGCGCTAGTCAGGCAGCTTGTCACGCTGGTATGCAACCCCTGCGGCGATAGCCGCATCAGACTAGTCCCTAGCGCCTGGCCCCTAGCGCCTACTTGATCGGAAAGTAGATATTCGTCAGGATCTCCGGCTCCTTCACCGTGGTCGGATCGTTGGCGAACTCGTCCCAGGGCCTGCCGTTGGTCGCGATGCCGTGCGCGGCGATGTAGGCGACGATCTTCTCGTAGGTCGACGGGATCTGGCTGTACGGCCCGCGCAGCGCCACCTTCAGCGCCTTGCCTCCGTAGGTCTGCTTCATCTGCACGCGCGAGTCGGGCGGAACCGGCCTCGCGGGCACGCTGTCCACCGGGATGGCCGCGTCGAACAGATGGCCCGACGCGCTCTCGCCGCTGTCGATCGTGATGGGCGCGCCGGCCTGCTGCAGCCGGTTCGCCTTCATGAACGCTCCCACTTCGCCGTAGGCGGCGGTGATGGCGGCGGCGATCGCCGTGTCGTTCTTCGCGCTCGACGTCGGGACGTAAGCCACCGTGACCGGCTGGACCGTCACCGTCTCGACCGGGAGCCCGGCGAAATCGCCCCTGGGCAGCCCCTCGGCGAACGTCTTCAGCTTCTCGAGGCCCTTGTCGAAGTCCTTGCCGATCATCCCGTCGAATCCGAGGCCCATGTAGCGCGCGATCGGGTTCATCCCCAGGTCTACGTCCATGCTCCAGGTGAGCTTCGTGCCGGACCCGTCCGCTGCCAGCGTGTACACCTGTTTCGCCGGGGTTCCGCCCTGGCCGAAGTCCACGTCGGCCTCGATGCGGCCGTACGGCGTGCTCGCGGTGATGGCCTGGTACCCGGAGCCGAGCGTCTGCGGGTTCCCGGCCCAGGTCAGCTTCGCTCCCACGCCCACCGCGGGGCCCTCGGAGGTGTACTTCGCCTCGGGATCCAGCTCGAACCAGGGTGACCACCGGTTGAACTGCGTGAAACTGTCGAGGATCGTGAACACCGTCGACCGGGACGCCGCGATCGTGGCCGAGCGCTCCACCCGCACGTGGCGCGGCAGCATGAACGCCGCCGCGATCGCGATGACGAGCAGCACGCCGACAAACAGCATGATCCGCCTGACCCAGCCCATGGCATCCTCCAAGGCGGCCAGCCGCGCCGCCATTCCCTGAGCCTACCTCGGTTCCCCCACCCGCCAAAGGGGGACTGTCCCCTAGAAACTGTACCGGAGGCTGATGGTGACGTGGGAGTTCCGGTCGTAGCGGCCGAAGAAATCCTCAGGGGTGCCCGCGATGATCGTGGCGCGGGCGGTGAAGCGGAGATGCTGGCCCGACGCCTGTGAATACTCGAACCGGAGCCACGTGCCGTCGAGGTTCTGGCGGACGGCGCCTTCGAACGCCGCGCTGCGATTGGTGTCGATCGTGTAGGACACGCGGCCGAGGAAGGCCTTCGTCAGCCCGCGGTCGGGCGCGAAGGATGCCTGGACGCGCGAGGTGGTGACGACCTCGCCGGAGTAGCCGCCGATGAACATCCACTCGCCGGACTGGCGCTCGACCTGGATGACGTAGAGCCAGGTACTGGTCGGCGCGCGAGTCGCTGGTCCCGAAAAACGCCGCCTCTCCCTTCAGCGTCACCGCCGGCAGCGGCACCGCCGCGTCGCCGCCGGCCATCCACATGGTCGGGTAGACGCGGGTGATGGGGACCTGAAGCCCGGAGGGCACGGCGTTCGCGGCGAGCGATGCCGCGGGCGGGACCGGAATGCCCCCCGGCAGTTGCGGGGTGCCGGCCTCGATGATCGGCAGGTTGTTGTTGCCGCTGAAGGCGGACACCGAGAATTCGTAGCCCGATCCGACGTGGTTCCAGCGTGCGCCCAGCTGCGTGCGGCCCGGGTAATCCGCCCCTTCGTCGACGAGCGTCACGTTCTCCAGCTCGGCCGCCAGGCCGGCCCACCGCTGATCGAGCAGGGGCGTCCTGCTCGGGGTGAAGCGGGCCGCGACGAGATCGAGCGTGTCGGCCTGAAGCCCGGCCGTGAACCGCGCCGCCGTGACGCCGAGGAACTCGCTGTCGACAACGGCCAGGTAGTCGCGCGGCGCGAAGCGGTCGGTCGGGTTGAGGATGTCGGTCTTGCCCCACCGGACGAACTGCTTCCCGGCCTGGAGGCTGAGCGGGCCCCGGGTGAGCGTCGCGTCGAGGCGCCTGACGGCCAGCCCGGGCCGCCTCGCCGACCGGTCGCTCCAGCTGATGCCGTCCCATTCCGTCTGATCGTGTGTGTCGGCGCGAGCGTCGATGCCGCCGTTCAGCCACAGCCACGCGGCCGGCTTCGCCGCCGCCTCGTATCGCAGCAGCGCCTCCCCGACGACCTGCGTGTCGTCATTCGCCGTCGTCTGCGGATAGCCGATGCCCTTCGCCTCGATGAAGCCCTTCTGGGTGAATGCTTGCGCATGCGCGTACAGGGGCAGAAGCGCCAAGAGCGCCGCGAGCGGCAACGGCAGAGCCAGCCGCATTCGACCCGGCGCCACGTCGCGCTGCAAACCGCTCGGCGCGCCGGAGGGGCCCCGCTTTCGACTTAGCAAACGGCGCCCAATGCTAAGTCGAGTGAAAACGCGCCAGCGGCGCGTTTTCCGCGGGGGACGCATCTCCGGGGTGCTGTCGGCGGAAGCGCGGGGCCCCGCTGCGCCTCCGCGGGAAACGCCACACCGTGGCGTTTCCATGCGCACTTGGCGACATCCCATGTCTCCAAGTGCGAAGCGGAGCCTCCCCCACGCGGACTTCGGCCCCTTCGATGCGTTTGTCACGCATTCGTGATCGGCTTGCTCGCATGGTTTGCTGCGCGACGTGGCGCCGGGCCTCATTCTGTCTTCTGTCTTCTGTCTTCTGTCTGTCTACTGTCCCCGTCTGAGCGCCTGCAGCGTGAAGTTCTCGTCCTTCATCGGCACGTTGTACTCGAGCTTGTCGAAGGTCAGGATCGTGCGGCTGTTGCGCTTGAGGTCGGCCATCTCGAGCACCCGCGCGGTCCAGATTCCCTGCACGTTGTCGATCTTCGAGTACTTCAGCCGCCGGACCACGACGTCCTTGACGTAGTTCTCGATGCGCTGGAACGCGTAGTTGTCCTTGCGCACCCACACGATGGACGACGTGTACTGGGAGGACTTCCCTTTCCGCGGGCGCGACTCGACCTTCCAGCACGCGGCCCCGTCGACGTTCTCCTCGGCGAGCATCGAGTAGTCGTACTGCCCGGTGTCGCGCTCCTCGAGATCCTCAAAGCTGAAGTCGGTGCCGAAGAAGCGCGTGGAGCGGTCCTGCAGCGCGATGCGGCGCTCGCGCTGGATCGCCGGCGTCCACATCCACTGGTCGGACGCGCGGTCGGGATAGTTGACTACCAGCAGCGCCACGCCCTTCACCTCGGCCGGCTGAACGAACGTCAGCACGGACTTGCTCCGCCCGTGCGATCCTGTGCGGTCGTACACCCAGCGCTTATCGGAGATCTTCCCCTTCGAGTCGACGACCTGCAGAAGCCCCTCGTAGTGCTGCGACGTCGCCTCCGTGCGGCGCTGCGCTTCCTCCATCACCTGGCGCGCGTCCTGGGCGGCGGCGGGGCCGGCGGCCAGCACGAGCGCCAGAGCCGCCCTGATCAGGGGCATGGGACATGGGGCAGGGGGCAACAAGACAGGGGCATGGGGCAAGGGACAAGGGGCGGGGAAGCAAGAACGTTCACGACGCATACAACTGCTCCTAGTCACTGGGCACTCTGAGCACGAGACTCGGAGTCGGCCGCTGCACGATTCCCCAGCGCCGACCGCAATCCGTGAAGAACCCTTCCCACGTCAGCTGCTGCATCAAGCAGCCTGACGGCGTCTTCCACCTGACCCATCCCAAGACGCCTCGCCAGTTCGATCTGAGTCTCCAACTCGGCCTGGGAGCCCATTGCGATGGCCACGAAGCTCGCGTATGCCGCTCTCGACCGGCGGTTGTGACCCTCCGCAACGTTCGACGGAATCGACACGGCCGACTTCCGAATGTGCGCCGCAAGTCCGAACATCTCCGACTTCGGGAAGCTCTCTGTGAATCTGTAACACCCCTCGGCCAGCTGCATGGCGAGCTTCCATGCGTCGAGATCGCGGTAGCACCGGATTGGCGTCATTCATTCCCCCATGCCCCATGCCCCATGCCCCATGCCCCTTGTCCCTTGCCCCTAGCCCCCTTGTCCCCTTGCCCCTTGTCCCCTTGCCCCTTGCCCCTTGTCCCTTGCCCCTTGTCCCTTGCCCCTTGCCCCTACTCGTACTCGAGCGCCTCCACAAGCGACCCCCGCACCGCCGACTCCGCCGGCCAGAGCGCGGCCACGAACGCCGCCCCGAGGATCAGCGGCACGAGCAGGGCGGCAATCGACCAGGGGAACTGGTACGGCAGCGCCATGCCGGTGATGTCGCGCTGGCTCAACTCGAGCACGTAGTGCAGCGTCACCGACCCGACGGCGAATCCCATCACCAGCCCGACCACTCCAATCGTGAGCGCCTCCATCCAGATCGTGTGGCGGATCTGGTTGCGCAGGCCGCCGACGGCCTGCAGCACGCCCAGTTCGCGCCGGCGATCGATGATCGACACGGTGAGCGTGTTCACGATCCCCAGGATCGCCACGAGCACGGCAATCGCGATCTGCGCATAGGCCAGGCCCAGCCACTGCTCGGTCAGGGCCGAGATCCAGGACCGCACTTCCTTGTTCGTCAGCACGAACAGGCGCTGCGTGCCGGCGAACCGCTCGATGATCCGCTGCCGGACGTCCATCGGCGGCACGCCTTCCTTCACGTAGATCCGGAAGACGTTCACGGTGTCATCGCCCCACCACCGGACGTAGCTCGCCCGGTCCATGAGGATCGAGCCCGACTGATCCGACCAGTCGACGACCAGGCCGACGATGGGGACCTTGTGCACGCCGGTCGGCGTGGCCAGATCCATCACGTCGCCGTAGTGAAGGTCCTGCAGCCGCGCGAAGTTGTCCGACAGGATTACGCCCTTGCCCTGTGCCGCCATCTCGTACATCTCGGGCGGGCCTTCCACCGGCGGCCGCCTGGCCCGGTCTCCCATCGACTTCGCCTCGACCGCCACGATCATGACGGGCGTGCCCTTGTACATCGTCCGGTGGCTGCGCACGCGCTGAAGCTCCTCGACCCCCTCGATCCGCGCCAGTTCGTCGCCGATCGCGGGCGGGAACCTGAAGTTCCGCTCGGTCAGGCTTTGCGACGCGGTCACGAACAGGTCCGGGTTCAGCGCCGTCGTGGTCCACTCCATGATCGAGTCGTAGCTGGCCTTTGCGATGCCGCCCAGCGTGACGACGAGCGCGAGCGACAGCATGAGCGCCGTCACCGTGGCCGAGGTGCGGCGCGGCGCCTGGATGAGACTGTCGGCCGCCAGCGCCCCTTCGACCGGCCGGAGCCATCGCAGGGCCGGGCGCATGGCCCGCGTGAGCCACAGCGCCCCCGTGGGGCTGAGGAGCAGGAGCGCCACAACCGCCATCGCGAACCCGGCGTAGAAGAGCGCCATCGATCGGGCCGCGAACACGAGCAGTGCGATCGAAAACGCGCCCAGGAGGATGGCCGCCAGACGGCGCATCCGGTTCTCGCCAGCCGACAGCACCTGGTACCGGCCTTTTTGCAGCGCCTGGATCGGATCGACCCGCGACGCGTTGCGCGCGGGGATGAACCCCGCGAGCACGCTGGTCACGACGCCCATCAGCAGGCCGAACAGCATCAGGCGGGGCTCGGTCGCGATTTCGGTCGTCCGCTCGGCGATGCCGTAGACCCCGGCAATCAACCCCGAGATGTAGAGCGCCAGGCCGCGAGACAGCAGCACGCCGAACCCGAGGCCCAGCGTGGACCCCACCAGCCCCGACAGGCCGCTCTCGACGAGGAAGAGCGTCCGGATCTGACGGCGCGAGGCGCCCAGCGCGCGCAGGATCCCGATCTCGCGCCGCCGCTGCGCCACGGCGATCGAGAACGAGTTGTAGATGATGAACATCCCGATGAACAGCGCGAACGCGCTGTTGATGTTCGCCGTGAAGGAGTACACGCGCAGCACCGAGTCGATCTGCTGGCCGCGCGACGAGGGCGGCTCCACCTCGAAGCCGGGCCCCAGGAGGCCCTCGAATGGCCGCGCGGCCGTCGGCCACCGGCACACCCTCGTTCAGGGCCAGGTCGATCCGGTCGAACGTCCGGCCCCGCCCGAACACCATCTGGGCCGCGTAGATGTCCATCACTGCGAGGTTGCCGCCGAACGCCTGCGTCAGGCCGCCCGACTTCATGATCCCGCGCACCGTGAACTGCTTCTCGCCGTCCATGGTGCGCATCGGCACCTTCGTGCCAATCGCGATGCCGTTCCGCTCGGCGAACTCGCGCGTCACGATCAGCGAGTCGGGCTGCGCCAGGAACACCAGCGGGTCGTCGATGACCGCCTCGTCTCCGGTCTCGAGGTCGTAGTCGCGCAGCGAGCGGTCGCCGGTCATGTCCACGGCCAGGATCAGCAGGTTGCCCTCGCCCGCCAGGTTCGTGTCGACCGGCGCCTCGATGACCGGCACGGCGACCTTCACCTGCGGCATCGCCTGCACGCGCTCGAGCACGTCCTCCGGGAATCCCCCCTCGCCGGCGGTGATCTGCAGCTCCGCCTTCCCCGCGATGCGGTCGATCGTCTTGTAGAAGGCGAACAGCACCGACTGGTTGGCCGTGTGCATGCCGACGAAGACGGCTACGCCGAGCACGATCCCGACCGTCGTCAGGATCGTGCGCAGGCGGTGCCGGCGCACGTAGGGCCAGGTGATGAGGCGCAGCAGCATCATCGCCGTTCGTCTCCGACGATCCGGCCGTCGCGCAGGGTGATGGTGCGGGCGCAGCTCGCGGCCACGTGGCGGTCGTGCGTCACGATGAGGACCGTCGCCTTCAGGCGATCGTGGAGGTCCCGGATGAGCGCGAGGATCTCCTCGCCGGTGGCCGAGTCGAGGTTGCCCGTCGGCTCGTCGGCGAGCAGGATCGGCGGGTAGATGGCCAGCGCGCGCGCGATCGCCACGCGCTGGCGCTCGCCGCCCGACAGCTCGTCCGGCAGGTGCTCGATGCGCTTGCCGAGCTGGACCAGGTCGAGCAGCTCGCGGGCACGGTCGCCGGCCTTCCTGCGGGCCCACCCGCGCAGGTGCAGCGGCAGCGCGACGTTCTCGAGGCAGCTCAGCGTGGGCAGCAGGTTGAAGAACTGGAAGATGAACCCGACCTTGTCCCGCCGCACCCTCGTCAGCGCATCGTCCCCGAGGCCGTCCAGGCGCTGGCCGTCCACCCCGATCCAGCCAGAGGTCGGGTGATCGAGCGCGCCGATCAGATTGAGCAGGGTCGACTTGCCGGAGCCGGATGCGCCGACAATCGAGACCATCTCGCCGCGTTCGACGGAGAGGCTGACGTGGTCGAGGGCGGTGACGGTGCGCTTGCCGTCGAAGGTCTTGGTGACGTCAGACAGAGTGATCATGCCGCGTCTATCGTGACACGCCGGGCGGCGGGGCGTCGAGGCGGCGCGGCGCCGGCGCGCGCGGCCTCGTGTATTCTTCCCGCATGCAGCGGCCCGGACCGGACCAGCCCCGTTCTCTGCCGGCGACCTGGGTTGTCGCCTGCTGGCTCGTACCACTTGCCACGCTGGCTCTCCAGCTCGCCACCTACCGCGGGTATGGCTTCTTCAGAGACGAGCTTTACTACCTCGCGTCCGCCGAGCATCTCGGATTCGGGTACGTCGAGCATCCTCCCCTGATTGGATTCATCGCGTGGCTGGTGCGGTCCATGCTCGGGGATTCGCTGTTTGCCGCGCGGCTGCTGCCGGCTGTCGCCCACGCGGTTACCGTCGGCCTTGCGGCGCGTCTGGCGTGCGAGATGGGTGGCGCGCGCTACGCGCAGTTCGCGGCCGCACTGGCGACGGCGCTCGCGCCCGCGTATCTCGGCATCTGCGGCGTGCTTTCGATGAACGCCTTCGACATCCTGTTCTGGGCCGCCCTCTGGCTCATCGTCGCGCGGGCGCTGCGCACCGGCGACCCGCGGCTCTGGCTGCTCTTCGGGATGGTCGCCGCCGCAGGCCTCCAGAATAAGATCAGCGTGCTGTTCCTGGCTTTCGGGGTCGTGGCCGGCCTTGTGGCGGCCCGGCGATGGCGGGTGTTCCGGTCCTGGCACATCTGGGCGGGAGGCGCGGCCGCGTGCCTCATCTTCCTGCCTCACATCTTCTGGCAGTGGCACCACGGCTGGCCGACCCTGGAGTTCATGGCGAACGCCACCCGCGAGAAGAACGTCTCGCTGCCGGCAGCGGCGTTCGTGACCGAGCAGGTCATGCAGATGGGCGCGCTCGCGGCGCCGCTGTGGATCGCCGGGCTGGGCGGATTGCTGGCCCGGGAGCGGTTCCGGCCCTTCCGTCCGATCGGCTGGGCCTACCTGGCCGTGCTGGCGGTGATGCTCGCGGCCAATGCCAAGCCGTACTACCTGGCCCCCGCATATTCGGCGCTGTTCGCGGCGGGAGCCGTCGGGTTCGAGGCGATCCGGCGGTCAACGGCCGGAACCGTGGTCCGCGCCCTCATGGTGCTGCTGGTGGGCATCAGCGGCGCCGTGTCCCTTCCTTTCGCGAAACCCGTGCGTTCGACCGATGCGTTCCTGCGCTACTCGGCGGCCCTGGGGATCGGGCCGCACAGCGAGGAGCGGCAGGAGCTGGGGCGGCTTCCGCAGCAGTACGCCGATATGCATGGATGGCAGGAACTGGCGTTGAACCTGGCGACGGTGTACCACGCCTTGCCGCCGGCGGATCGCGAGCGGGCCTGCATCTTCGTCCAGAACTACGGGGAGGCCGGCGCGGTGGATGTCCTCGGCGCGCCGCTCGGCCTGCCTCGGGCCATCTCGGGCCACAACAGCTACTTCCTCTGGGGCCCGCGCGGCTGCGCCGGCGAGGTCGTCATCGCGCTCGGCGGCGAACGGAAGGACTACGAGGACGCATTCGCGTCGGTTGAGCGGGCGGCTGTCCACACGTGCACCGATTGCATGCCGTACGAGGACAATCGCCCCATCTGGGTGGCCCGCGGCGCTCGAGTGCCCATGGCCGCAATCTGGCCCCGCGTGAAGCGGTTCATCTGACGCCCGTCGCATGACGCGGCCGGGCCGGTGAAGAGCGCGGCGTATAATGCCGTCGTGGCCTCTGCCGACTGCCGCTCCGTCGTGGCCGCCCTCGAGGCGTTCTTCGCGCATCCTCCTGCCGGGACGGCCGCCGGGTACCTTTTCGGCAGCGCGGCGCGGGGTGATGCCCGGCCGGACAGCGACCTCGACGTGGCCATCCTCTTCGAGCAGGACCCTCCGCGCACGCTCGAAGGGCTCCACGTCGAAATCGCCGATGAGCTGCAACGTAGAATCGGCAGGCGTATCGATCTCGTCGTCCTCAACCGGGCGCCGGCCGACCTCGTGCATCGGGTGCTGCGCGACGGCATTCTGGTGTGTGATCGAAACGGGTCCGCCCGCATCCGTTTCGAGGTCCGACTCCGTAACGAGTACTTCGACATGGAACCCGTCAGGCGCCTGTACCGCAGGCGGGTGCCGCAGGGGGTTGCCGCGCCATGACCGATCTGCCGCTCGTCGAAAAGCGCCTCGCGGTCATCGACACCTGCGTGTCGGATCTCCGCGCGCTGGCACGCCCTGATCGCCTGGACACCGACATCCGCGAACGCCGCTTCGTCGAGCGCACGCTGCAGGTCGCCATCCAGGCCGCCCTGGACGTGGCTTCTCACATCGTCTCCGAGCGGCGGTTGGGCGAGCCGGCGACGAATCGCGAGTTGTTCACCCTCCTGGAACGCGACGGTTGGGTTTCCTCCGAGCTCCGCGCACGGCTTGCCGACATGGCGGGATTTCGCAACGTGATCGTTCACGGCTACGACGACGTGGATCTGGATGTCGTGCGCGATGTCCTGAAGAATCACCTGGTGGATCTCGAACGCTTCACCGCCGGTGTCCGGCAGAAACTCTGACACGAGAGGAGTTCCCCGGACCTGCAGGAGCCCTGACGCTATGTCCGCAGACACGCCACGCGCCGAGAAGGTCGCGCGCCCGGCCGTTCCGGAACTCGACGCCATCCTGGGCGACGCGATCCGCGTCCTCGACGACGGGTTCGTGCGCGTCGTCGATTACATGGGCGACGACTCGGCGATCGTGCAGGCCGCGCGCACGTCGTACGGCAAGGGCACCAAGCGCCGGCACGAGGACCGCGGCCTCATCCGCTACCTGATGCGGCACGCCCACACGACCCCGTTCGAGATGTGCGAGATCAAGCTGCACGTGCGCGTGCCGATGGACGTGTGGCGGCAGTGGATCCGCCATCGCACCGCGAGCGTGAACGAGTACTCCACCCGCTATTCCGAAGCGATTGACGCGGCGCAGCGGACCTCTCCCGGGGCGTGGCGGCTGCAGTCCACAGGCAACCGCCAGGGCAGCAGCGGGCTGCTGCCGCCGGACGAGGGCAAGCGCCTCTCCGACGAGGAAGCCGCGCTGCAGCGACAGGTGCGGGACGTGTACGAGGCGCGGCTGGCGGCCGGCGTCGCCCGCGAGCAGGCTCGCAAGGAGCTGCCGCTGTCGACCTATACCGAGGCCTACTGGAAGATCGACCTCCAGAACCTGCTGCACTTCCTCGAACTGCGCATGGACGAGCACGCGCAGCTGGAGATCCGCGAGTACGCGAACGTCATCGGCGAACAGATCGTGGCGAAGTGGGTGCCGATGACCTGGGAAGCGTTTCTCGACTACCGGCGAGGCGCGACGCGGTTGTCGCGCATCGAGAGCACCATTCTGGAGGCGCTGGCCGCCGGCGACCGCGACCGCGCGCTCGCGCTCGCGGACGAAGGCGGCTTCCTGAGCCGCGGCGAGGACGGGCGGCCCAGGCCGAACCTCGAAGGTCGAGAAGTCGAAGAGAAACTGGCGCGCGTCGGCCTCGAAGCGCCCTGGGCGGACGTCCACGAACCCGGGGTCTGAAGACCCCGGGCTCCATCACCACGGTGGAGGTCGGGCCTTCAGGCTCGACGCGGTCGCGGGCCGCGCGCGGCGGTGCCTCATGACGGCTTCACGAGCCGTCCTGCTACACCCCTCAACTGCCGCCGTAGCCGATGGTCACCTTCTCGTCCTCGACGATCACCGGGACGTCGCGACGGCCCTTGCTGTAGCCGAGCATGCGCTGCAGGTAGGCGGTGTTCTTCTTCACGTTGACGTACTCGACCGTGTAGCCGCGGTGTGCGAAGACCTCACGGGCCTCCGACGTGTAGGGTCAGCTGTCCTTGCCGAAGATGAGAACAGAGGGCATCAGTCGCTCCTTGTTCCCCCGGGTCTGAAGACCCGGGGCTCCACGACTCCCGCTGCACGCTTCAACGCCAGGTGCAGAGACCCCGGGCGCCATCAGTCAAATGGGACTCCTTCGAAATCCCGAATGCGCTGCTTGATCGCGTCCGGCAGCGGCACGGTCCTGCCGGCGGCATAATCATACGCCGCCTGCACGCTTGTCGCCGTCGCGACCAGCCGTCCCACGGGGTTCCGTATCTCGTAGACCATCGTGAAGCTGGCGCGCCCAAGCCGCGTGACGGCGATCGCGACATCGAGCGCCTCACCCGTCGTCGCCGGGGCGCGGAAGTCGATTTCGACCCGCGCGATGATGTAGCTCACGTCGCCGGCGAGCCGCCCGATGCCGGCGGCCTTCCAGTACGCGAACCGCGCCTGCTCGAGATAGGTCAGGTAGACGGCGTTGTTCACGTGGCCCATCGCGTCGCAGTCGCGGAAGCGCACCTCGATCGGGCAATGGACGCGATACCCGGGACTCGGGACTCGGGACTCGGGGCTCGGCCCCTCGGCAGGCTCGCCGCGTTCCAAGTTGGCCGAAGGGCGATCATCGTCGAGCGGCGGGATTCCGGATTGGGATGTCACGCCCTCACGCCTCCTGGGCCACCCGCGAACGCCAGAGGGCGTGGACGGCGAGCAGCGCGGCCAGTCCCATCACGGCCGCGCTGGTGATGTACGGCATGCCGATGCCTAGGTGATCGAACGCGAAGCCGCCCCACATGGGCCCGACAATCCGCGCGAGGCTGTTGAGCGACTGCGTGAGCCCCATCACGCCGCCCTGGTCCTCGGCCGTCGAGTAGCGCGAGACCAGCGACATGAGCGAGGGGCTGTTGAAGCCCATGCCCACGGCCATCACGCCGGTTGCCACCAGCAGCGCGGCCACGGACGTCGTCGCGGGAATCATCAGGAGGCCGGCGGCCACGAGGGCCAGCGACACCGGCACGACATGGTGCTCGCCGATCCGCTTCACGACGCGGCCCACCAGCGCGCCCTGCACGATCACGAGGATCACGCCGACGAGCGCGAAGATGTAGCCGATCGACGAGGCCGTGAAGCCGTACGTGCGTTCGGCGAACAGCGCGAAGGTGGATTCGTAGCCCGAGAACGCGGCCACCACGAGGAAGCCGATGACGAGCAGCAGCGGCAGGTGCGGCCGGGCCAGCGCGGCGCGGAGCGCGTCGATGCGGCCCACGCGTTCCATGGCGCGGTGCTCGGGCCTGAGGGACTCCGGCAGCAGGAACCACGCGGCGACGAAATTCGCGAGCGACAGGCCCGACGCGAAGAACGCCGGCACCGCGTATCCGTACTGGCTCAGGAACCCGCCGATGGCCGGGCCGAAGATGAACCCCAGGCCGAAGGCCGCGCCCACCAGGCCCATGCCCTTGGCCCGGTTCTCGGGCCTGGTGAGGTCGGCCACCACCGCCTGCGCGGTCGGGATGTTCGCGCCGGCGATGCCCGCGAAGATCCGGGCCATGAACAGCGACGGGAGCGTGCTCGCCAGGCCGAACGCGAGATACGAGAGGCAAGAGCCCAGCAGGCCCAGCAGGATGATCGGCCGCCGCCCGATGCGGTCGGAGAGGCGCCCCCAGATGGGCGCGAAGATGAACTGCATCAGCGAGAACGAGGTGGCGAGCAGGCCGATGGTGAACCCCGTCGCCCCGAACGTCTCCGCGTAGAACGGCAGCAGCGGGATGATGATCCCGAACCCCAGCAGGTCGATGAAGACCGTGACGAAGACGACGATCAGCGGGGATAGCTTCATTGGGGCTTCTCGATCGAGCGAGGGCATCTGTCCGTAGTCAGTAGTAAGTAGCCAGTAGCCAGTATTCAGTAGAAAGGCCTGTGAGCTGAACGGTGTTCAGCCCTACTGGCTACTGGCTACTCTTCGTGCTCCCGCTTCGCGTGATACCTCGCGAACTCCTCGATGAAGCTGAGGCTCTCCATCGACTTCATCCGGTCGAGGAACAGCACGCCGTCGAGATGGTCGGTCTCGTGCTGGATGACGCGGGCCATGAACCCGCTCGCCTGCAGCTCGATCGGCCGGCCGGCGCGGTCGTAGCCCTTCACCGAGATGTCGCGGTAGCGTGGCACGAGGCCGCGCAGATCGGGAATGCTCAGGCAGCCCTCCCAGTCCTCTTCAATCTGCCGGCTGGCCGGCTTGATCTCGGGATTGACGAGCGCCAGGACTTCGGGCCTCCTCGCGTCGTTCTCGCTCTCCTCTTCGTCGTCCTGGTCGCGGATGACCTGCGCCACGAAGAGGCGCAGCTCCTCGTGCACCTGCGGCGCCGCCAGGCCCACGCCGTTGTACTCGAGCATGGTCTGCGCCATGTCGTCGATCAGCCGCTGGATCGGCGCCGCGGTGATGTCGGCCGCCGGCACGGGCCGCACCTTCTTCCGCAGGACCGGATGCCCCATCCGCGAGACTTTCAGGATAGACATAAACCTCCATTATAGCCTGCTGTGACGAGGGCCTGCCTCGACGAAGCCGACGGAGGCGGGCAGCAGGCCGGACGGAGGCGTAGTCGGGGGCTAGGGGCTAGCAGCCCGTGGCGGAAGCGGCGATTTCGCGCCAGTTCATAGTTGGCCACGATAAGACATCGTGACGATGAGCGTTCACATCGACCGGATTCTTCGGGCGCCTTGGAGGCCGCTGGTGGCTCCACGTGGTCGTCAGGGACGCCCAGGCGGCGGCGAGCGGCGCCACGAGGCGGCCCTGGAGGCCGCGGGGCGTCCCCACGCCGAGCAGCGTCCGCATGACGAGCCCGAGGTTGAAGCCGCCGGCATGCACGAGGAGCCGTTTCAGAATGTTGCTGTGCCCGCGCAGATGCGTGCGTCGCATGCCGCCCGTTTCGTAGGCGTGCGCAAACGTCCGTTCCAGCCGTTCGCCGCGCAGCCGGCGCAAGCGCTGCCCGCGGCTCCCCTTGATGCGGCGGCGGTTGGCGTACACCGCGCGCTGCGCCTGGGCCTTCCCGCGCCAGTTCCGCCGGCCGCGGGCTGGCTCCGAGATGTACGTCCGCACGCCGAGGGCGTCCAAGTCCGTCACCACCTCGTTACTGTGGTACCCCTTGTCGGTGACGACGTCGAGGTCGCTCGCCGCGTCCAGGCCGACCGTCGCTTCGAGCTGTTCCGTGGCCATCACCAGCGTCGCCTGAATCGTCTGCGTGTCGCCGGCATCCGCCCGTTGGACCGTCACCGCGACGATCGCCCCGCATTCCAGATCGACGGCGTGCTCCGCTTTGTGCGCCAGATGCGTGCGTCCGTCTTTCATCTTCGTGATCGATGCGTCTGGGTCCTGCGGATGCTGCCAGTCGTCGTTCGAGCCCTTCTTCTTCCGCTTCTTGTCGATCTTCGCCAAGTCTTCTCGGGTCGGCGTCGCAATCCCCGACGCCTGAGCCAGCTTCGTCAAGAACTCCTGGTACGTGTCCCCCGTGTCGCGGCGCACGATGCTGCGCAACGCCGCGTTGGCCTCCAGCGTCGTGCCGTCGATTCCCAGAGGCCCGCCGCGCATCAGTCCCCGCTCGACCAGCCGCTGCTGGATCCACGTGAACACGGCCCGGTGCGTCTCCACATCAATCAGCCGGCGCGTCCGCGAGATCGTCGAGTGGTCGGCCACGTCCTCATCCAGCCCCACACGCAGGAACCGGCGGATGGCGAGCGAGTCGGCTGCCCGCCATGCGATCCCGCGCTCCGAATCCAAGCCTTCGAAGTAGCCGATCAACAACAACCGGAAGTAGATCCCCGGCGCCAAGCTCGGCCGTCCCATCGTCGGCGCGTAGAACGCGCGGCACGTCTCCTCCACGAACGCATCGAAGCCCGAGTCGTCCAGGAGGACATTCAGCCGCTGGTAGAACGGGTGCGCCGCCGTGCTCGGCAACTCGGCCACCGGGATCCACAGGCTCTCTTGTCGGCGCCGTTTGCGTCGCGTGCCCATCGCCATGGGCGTCAGTGTAGTACACGGGATCGACCGTGTCGATCCCCTTACTGCTTATCGATGACTAACCCCGTGACTTGCACCACGGGCTGCTAGGGGATAGGCGACAGTCGATAGGGGCCAGGCGATAGGGGCCAGGGACGGGGATGGGCAGCCGGGTCGAGTATGATTCTTGCTAAGGCGAATGACGGAAGAGCAGGCCGGGCGGGAATTTCGTTTTTGTCCGCGGTGCGGAGGGCCTTTCACCGCGCGGATTATCAAGGAAGGCGAGCCTTTCCGGCTGGTCTGCGACGCCTGCGGGTTCGTCTTCTATCTCGACCCGAAGGTGGCGGTCGGCACGATTATTCGCACGGCGGATGACGAATTCGTGCTGTGCCGCCGGGCCATCGAGCCCGGTTACGGGCGGTGGGTCTTCCCCGGCGGCTACGTGGACCGGGGCGAGAAGCTCGAAGAGGCGGCGGTCCGCGAGGCCCGGGAGGAGTGCGGCCTCGACGTCGAGCTCGAGAGGCTCGTCAGCCTCCACTCCTATCGCGGCAAAACGCCCATCATCATCGTCTGGGCGGCGCGCGCGGTGGGGGGCGAACTGAAGGCGGCCGACGAGGAAAGTCTGGAGGTCCGGGCGTTCAGGGCCGAGACGATCCCCTGGGGCGATCTGGCCTTCGAGAGTACGGGCGAGGCGCTCAGGGCGTACTTCGGGAACCGGGATTCGGGATTGGGGATTCGGGATTCGGGGTTGATACTCACAGGGTCGATTGGAGAACACCTATGAAGCGCACGCTGACGATGGCAACGGTACTTGGGGTCGGGATGGCGCTGTGCGCGGCGTGCGTGGAGACCAAGCACGAAGGGCCGACGTCGCCTTCGGAGGTCGCCAAGGTCCTGGCGACGGGCAGTTGGACGTCGGCCGCCACGGCGGCGCCGGCGGGCCTCAACGTGGGCTCGTGCGGCAACCTCGAGTGGAAGATCACATCGATGACCGACACCGCCGCCGCCGGCACCTTCAAGGCGGTCTGCGGCGGCGGTCTCACGCTCGAAGGCGCGGCGGAAGGCAAGCTCAACGGCCTGACGGCGGACCTCAAGGCGAGCGGGAGCGTGTCGGGCGCCGGGATGACCTGCCCGTTCTCGATGACGGGCACGGCCGTGCCGGAAGGCCTCGACAAGGTGCGCATCAACTACAGCGGCACCACCTGCCTTGGCCCGGTGTCGGGCTCGGAGGTGCTGACGAAACGGTAGGCAGACCCCGGGTCTGAAGACCCGGGGCTCCATCAGGAGCAGCTGGAGGCCGGGCCCTGGAGGTCAGGGCTTCAGCCCTGACTGGGGCGGGTATCTGGACTCCTCGGTCGTCGTGCCTTCCACGGCGGCCTTCACCATGTCCTCGATCGGCAGCTTCGATTCCGCGGCCTCCACCTGCCAGTGGCGCGCGTGCGTCTCGGGGCTGCGCGGCGTGAACAGCTGGCAGCAGTCCTGGTCGGGGATGATCGAGATGTCGTAGGTGCCGATCCGGATCGCCTCGGCGACGATTTCCTCCTTGTCCATCCCGACCAGCGGCCGCAGGATCGGCATCCGCGAAGCGCCGGCAATCACCGTGAGGTTCTCGAGCGTCTGTGACGCCACCTGGCCGATCACCTCCCCGGTGACGAGGGCCTTGGCGCGGCAGTCGCGCGCGATGCGTTCGGCGATGCGGAGCATGAGGCGCCTGTAGATCACGACGCGCAGGGGAGCCGGCACGCTCAGCACCACCTGCCGCTGCAGCTCCCCGAACGCGACGAGCTTCAGCGTGGTCCGCATCTGGTGCCGCGTGAGCACGTCGACGATCTCGCGCACCTTCTCCTGCGACGCGCGCGACAGGAACGGGTAGCTGTGGAAGTGCACGGGCACCACCGAGCAGCCGCGCTTCATCAGCCGCCACGCGGCCACCGGCGAGTCGATGCCGCCCGACATCAGGCACGCCACGCGGCCGCTCACGCCGGTGGGCATGCCGCCCGCGCCCCGCTCCTTCCCGAACGAGTAGAACGCCTGGTTCGCGAGCACCTCCACCATCACGGTCATGTCGGGGTGATCGAGGCTCACTGTCCAGCCGAACCGCTCGACGATGCGCGCGCCCAGCTCGCGCTCGAGCTGCGGCGACGTCATCGGGAACGTCTTGTCGCCGCGCTTGGCACTCACCCGGAACGTCACCGGCGGGTGCCCCTCGAGATCGGCGACGACGGCCGCCGCGATGCCGTCGAACGTGCGAGGCGCCCGCCCGGCCTTCGAGAAGTTGGCGATGCCGAACACGCGGCGGACGCGCTCCCCCACCTGCTCGTAGCTCGCCGAGGGGCCGAGCACGATCTCGATGCGGCCCATCAGCGCGCGCACGTCCTTCACGTCGAGGCCAGCGGTCTGCTTCCGCAGGTTGTGGACGAGCTTGCTGATGAAGTACGGGCGGTTGCGTCCCTTGAGGGCGATTTCCTGGTAGTGGACGACGATGGAAGTCATGAAGGTCGGGACTCGGGATTCGGGACTCGGGATTCGGGCCCGAGAGTTCAGACAGTAACACGCAACGGACCGCTAGCGGCTTCCGGCGGACACCGCCTCCGCGGCCCGGTGGCCGCCGAGCGCGGCGCTTTCAATCGTACCCGGCAATCCGGTGTCGGTCCAATCGCCTCCCAGGAAGAACCCGGCAAGCGCCGTCGCGCCAGGCGCAGGCCGCGCCGGCTGGCCCGGCGCCAGCGAGAACGTGGCGCGGCGCTCGCGAACCACCGACCCGTGGCGCACGACGGCCGCGCGAGCGGCCGGCAGCGCGTCCCGCAACTCGCGAAGCGCGAGGCCGACGACAGCCTCGTTGCCCAGTTCCGCCACGCCGGCTGCGCCGCTCGAGACAAGCGAGAGGTGCCTGGATGCGGTGCCCGTGATGGCGCCGCGGTCGAAGACCCACTGCATCGTGCGGCCGGGCAGTCCCACGAACGGCGTGGTCAGGACCCGGCGGTCGAGCCAGAGGTTCACGGTGACGATGGGATACGAGGCCATGCGCGCCGCGCCGGCGACGAGCGGCCCGAGCGCGGCCGGCACATCGTCGAAGAGCGCGGCCAGCGCGAACCACGGCACGCACGCAATCACGGTCTGTGCGCGCACGGCCCGGCCGCCGCGGGCGCGCACGCCGGCTGCGCGGCCGCCCTCGACGGTGACCCTGGCGAGGGCGTTGGTCCAGATCGTGCCGCCGCGCTGCTCGATGAAGGTGCGGGCGGGCGCGGCGTACATCGCCTCGAGCGAGACGGCCGGGAATGCGATCGACGCGGCCTGTGGATCCGGCCCGAACATCTCGGCGAGCACGCGCACGAAGGTGGGCGCCGCGGCTTCGTGCGGGGGCTGATTCAGGGCCGCCAGCGCCAGCGGATCCCAGAGCATCTCGCGCAGCCGCGGCGTCTGGCCGTTGCGCACGAGCCAGTTCTCGACGGTCTCCTCGGGCGAACACGCCATCCGTTCCGATCGCCCGCGCAGCCGTTTCTGCTCCGTTCTGACGGGTGCGCCCAGCCGCAGCACGGACAGGCGGTCCTTCCAGCCGAGCGCATCCCACTCGATCACGCCGCCGAGCAGGTGCCACGGGGCCGGCAGCGGCGGGCACGAGAGCACCGACGCCCGGCCCGCGCTGTCGATCGACGGCACCGCCAGTGATGGCTGCACGCGCACATGCTGCATCGCGCCGATGCGCCGCAGGAACGCGAGCGTCTCGCGGTAGCAGCCCATGAGGATGTGCTGCCCGTTGTCGACGGCGTCGCCCGTCGCGGCATCCGTGAACGAGCTGGCACGCCCGCCCAGGGAGGGCCGGGCCTCGACCACGACGACGGCGGCGCCCCGTTCGGCGAGCGAGACGGCCGCCGCGAGGCCGGCCACCCCGCCGCCGATGACAACGACGTCGGCCGTGGTTGCGCTCATGTCAGAGGCCGATCATGGTGGAAAGCCAGACCGAGGCGGCGATGCTCACCTGCCGCCAGCGCGGCACGCGCACCGGGGCGCCGAAGACGTCGAACCCGCCCGTCTCGATCCGCTGCAGCAGCTGGAGGTAGATCGCGCCCATGATGCGGGCGGCCACGAAACGCCTCGCGTCCTCGGGCGGCAGCTCGCCCGCGGCCTTCGCGTAGTGATCGCGCGCGCGGCGCGATTCGAACTCGAGCAGCGCCCGCACGCCGCTGCTCGAGGTGCCCGCGCGGAGGTCGTCCTCGGTTACGCCGAATCGCGCAAGGTCTTCGGTGGGCAGATAGAGGCGGCCAGCCGAAAGGTCGCGGCCGAGATCGCGCAGGATGTTGGTCAGCTGCAGCGCGATGCCGAGGTCGATGGCGTACTGGCGGCTGCTCGCGTTGGTGTACCCGAAGATCTCGATGCACACGATGCCGACGGCCGACGCGACGCGCAGGCAATACTCGCGAAGGTCGTCGAACGAGCGGAACCGCGGCCGGTCGAGATCGATCTCGACGCCGTCGATGACGTCCTCGAACGGCCGCCTCGGCAGCTTGAAGGCGGCGATGTGCGGCAGCAGCGCCGCGCCCTGGCTCGTGCGCGGCTGCCCGCCCTCGAAGCACGCCGCCAGTTCGTCGCGCCATCCCGCCAGCGCATCGGCGGCCGCGCGCCTCGCTTCCTCGGTCGCCAGCTGCCCCGCCCGCTCGTCGACATCGTCGTCGACGGCGCGGAAGAAGTCCCAGACGGCGATAATGGCGCGCCGCTTGTGCTCGGGGAGCACCAGGAAGGAGTAGTAGAAGCTCGTGTCGCGGCGGGCCATGGCGATGATCAGGCCGCCCGGGGCCGGCTCCAGGAGACCGCGCTCCAGACGAGCGCCGGGACGTCGGCAGCGCCAAGCGTTGGCCGCGACGTGAAGACATCGAAGCCCGAACGCTCGAGGCGTTCGAGCACGCGCACGCCGCCGAGCCACGTCAGCCGCAGCTCGTACCGCAGGCGGCCCTCGAGGCCGTCGGCCACGGCGCGGCCGTCGTCGAACAGCGCACGGGTGCGCTCGGCCATCTCGAACATCACGGCACGCCAGGCCGGCGACATCGAGCGCGCGTCGAGATCGCCTTCGGACGCGCCGACGCGTTCGCGATCCTCGCGCGGCACGTAGAGACGGCCCTTCCGCCAGTCGCGCTCGAGATCCTGCCAGAAGTTGGTGAGCTGGAGCGCCGTGCAGACCGCGTCGGAGGCTGCGTCGAGTCGGGCGTCGGCACGCCCGGCCACGCGAAGCACCAGGCGGCCCACCGGGTTCGCCGAGCGCCGGCAGTAGTCCATGACATCGGCCCACGTCTCGTAGCGCGTCGTGACAACATCCTGCCGGAAGGCCGACAGCAGATCCTCGAACAGGCCGACCGGCAGTGAAAGCGTACCGATGGTGCGGGAGAGGGCGAGGAAGATGGCGTCGGCTTCAGGGACAAGGGGCAAGGGGCCTGGGGCAAGGGGCCTGGGGCATGGGCTTGCCTCGACGAAGCCGACGGAGGCTTCTGCCGAGCCGGACGGAGGCGCAGTCGGGGGCTCGGGGCTCGGGCGAACCGCCGGTCTGCTGCGCTCGCACGCCGACAGGCGAGCGCCCCAGTCGTCGAGCAGCGCGAGGCGATCGGCGGCCGGCACGTCGCCTTCGTCGGCGAAGTCGTCGGCGGTGCGGGCGAACGCGTAGATGGCCGCGATGTGCGGGCGCATCGCGGCCGGAAGCAGGAACGAGGCGACGGGAAAGTTCTCGTAGTGCCGGCGGGCGATGCGCTCGCAGACCCCGTAGGCCTCGCCGGCGGTCACCACTCGGCCTCGGCCACCCCGGCGCGGCTGTTCACCACGCGAGCGAGCACGAACAGCAGGTCCGACAGGCGGTTCATGTAGGCGAGGAACTCGACCTCGAGCACGGCCAGCGCCACCATGCGCCGCTCGGCGCGCCGGCAGACCGTGCGCGCGAGATGAAGCGCGGCCGCCGCGGAGGTGCCGCCCGGCAGGATGAAGCGGCGCAGCGGCTTCAGCTCCTCCTCGCACGTGTCGATCCAGCCCTCGAGTCTGGCGACGTCGGCAGGGCCGAGCGCGACCTTCGTCACGCGGTCGGCGATCCGCTCGGCCGGATCCGCAAGGCGCGAGCCGAGCGCGAACAGGTCGCGTTGGATCTGCCCCAGCATCTCCTCGATGTCCTTGTCGACGCCGCTCGCACGCGCCACGCCGACGGCCGCGTTCGCCTCGTCGACCTCGCCGTAGGCGTCCACGCGCGGGTCCGACTTGGCGATCCGCGTGCCGTCGAAGAGCGTCGTGGCGCCGCCGTCCCCGGTTCGTGTGTAGATCTTCATGCAGGTTGAATTATAAGTGTGGAGATGGAGTTTCAACACCGTAACAGGCGGAGCCCGGCGGACGGCCGATGACGGCCCGGAAGGCAGCACGGAAGAGCGCCTCCCAACGCCTGCCCGACCTGCCCACACCAGTACCGGCCGCGCGCCAGCGGTTCCGGCGGACGCTGCTGCACTGGTACGACCGGCACGGCCGCGACCTGCCGTGGCGCCGCACCGACGATCCGTACCACATCCTGGTGTCGGAGATCATGCTGCAGCAGACCCAGGTTGACCGCGTGCTGCCGAAGTACCACGAATGGCTCGGCAAGTTCCCGTCGCTCCGCGCGCTGGCGGGCGCCGGCGAGGAGGCGGCCGTCCGGACCTGGTATCCCCTCGGCTACAACATCAGGCCGCGGAGGCTCCACGCAATCGCGCGCGAAGCCGTCGCCAGCTACGGCGGCGAGCTCCCCGACGATGAGGCGACGCTGCGGTCGTTCAAGGGCATCGGCCCCTATACGGCCGGGGCGTTGATGAGCTTTGCGTTCAGGCGGCGCGCGCCGATTCTCGACACCAACGTCGCCCGGGTCCTCTTCCGCGTCATCGTCGGCCGCGGCGACGCGAAATCCCACCGGATGAAGCAGCACCTGTGGAGAGTGTCGGCCCTGATGGTGCCGCACAAGCGGGCGTTCGACTTCAATCAGGCCATCATGGATTTCGGCGCCATGGTCTGCACGGCGCGCAAGCCGAAGTGCGCCGCGTGCCCCATGTCCGGCATGTGCCGGTCGTTCCCATTCGACGCGAGCGAAAAATAGTGCCTGGCCCCATTTCCCGGATAGTCGTGACGGCGGCGGTGGTCGAGCGGGAGGGCGCGTTTCTTCTGACGCGGCGCCTCGACGGCACCCACCTGGCCGGCCATTGGGAGTTCCCCGGCGGCAAGGTGCACGCCGGCGAGACGCTGCAGGAAAGCCTGGCCCGCGAAATCCGCGAGGAGCTCGACGCCGAGATCGCCGTCGGCGACGAGATCCTGGCCACCGTACACGACTACCCGGAGCGATCGATCGAATTGCGGTTCTTCCGCTGCACGCTCAGGTCAGAGCCGAAGCCCGTCCTGGGGCAGGAGATGCGGTGGGTGCCGCTCGGCGAACTGGCGTCCATCCAGCTTCCTCCGGCCGACGACGAACTGGTCCGCCGGCTCGTTGGGGGTCAGAGTCGTCTCTGACCCCATCAGCGGACGAAGGGTAACTCGACGACCGTCGCGCTGAGCGAATCGTCGCCTGCCGCGACGGCCACCGTCGTCCCAGGCTCGACGAAGTCGCGGTGGACGTATCCGAGCGCGACCGGCCTGCCGAGCGAAGGCGACATCACCGCGCTGGTCACGCGGCCAATCTCCTTCCCGCCGCCGGAGATCGCGGCGCCCGTGGCCGGAACCGTGTCGCCCTCGATGCTCAGACCGACCAGCTTTCGCGCCACCTTTCCATGGCCGCGGTCCCTGATGCGCACGAGGACTTCCTGGCCTGGAAAGCAGCCCTTCAGGTAGCTGACGGCCGTGGTTTCGATGCCGGCCTCGGATGGAATCGTGTCGCCGTTCATGTCGACGAGAAACGCGGGCTCGCCGGCCTCGACGCGCAGCGTTTCGGCCACCTCGGGCGGCAGGATGGCCGCGCCTGCCGCGAAGATCTCCTGGGCGAGGCCCGGCATCACGTCGCGCGGGGCGAACACGAGAATGCCCGGCAGGCCCATCGCGTCCCGGCGGGCCGCCACGACGGGCTGGCCGCCGCGCTCGAGCTTGACGCTCTGGAACGGCCCGAACCCTGTCAGCCCGGCGCCCAGCACGCCGCCGGCCAGCGCCGCCGCCGTTGGCCCGTACACGCCGATACACCCCAGCCCGCCGCTCATGTCGCCGAGCTGCACGTCCTCGCTGAAGATCATCTGCTCGAAGCGCTGCAGCACGGCGTCCTTCACCTCGCACCGCATGTCGAGCAGCGTCACGTCGCCCAGCTCGAACACGTTCATGTCGGCGACCATGCGGCCCTGCGGCGTCAGCAGCGCCGCGTAGCAGCCGGTTCCCGGCGCGAGCAGGGCGATGTCATTGGTGAGCAGGGCGTGCAGGAACGTCCTGCGGTCGGCCCCGCGCAGGGCGATGCGCCCGCGGGCGCCGAGGTCGGTCAGCACCGCGCCGTTTCGCGCGGCCAGATACTCGGGTGATGCGTGCATCGCTGGCGCCTCCAGACAGGCCGGCAGGCGGGCCCCGGCCCGGTCCGCGCGCCGCCGGATTGCTGATATGCTCAGAACCGCTATGGTTCGAGTTCATTCTATCGTTGCGGCGGGTCTCGTTCTAGCCGCGCTGGCGGGCGGCGGCCGGCCGGCAGCGGCGCAGGGCCCGGGACCGGTTGGCAGCCTCCAGGTCTTCATGCAGGGGCGCCTGCTCGGCACCGAGCGGGCCACCGTCACGGAAACCCAGGATGGCTGGGTCATTCGCGGCACGGGCCGGCTGGCGGCGCCAGTCGACCTGTCCACCACCAGGTTCGAAGCGAAGTACGACCGTCAGTGGCGCCCGATCAGCCTCGAGATCGACGGCGCGCTTCGCAATCAGCCGCTCATCATCCGAACCGCGTTCGCCGACGGCAAGGCCATTTCCGACATCACGCAGGCGGGCCAGCAGAACCGAAAGGTCGACGCGGTGTCGGCCGACCCGGTCATGCTGCCGAACATGTTCTTCTGCTCCTACGAGGCGCTGGCGCTCCGCCTGAAGGCGATCAAGGTCCCCGGCGAGCTGAAGGCCTACATCACGGCGCAGGCCGAGATCCCGCTGCGTGTCACGGCGATGGGCGCCGAGCGCATCCAGACCGCCGGGCGCGCGGTGGCCGCCACGCGGTTCGACGTGACGCTCGAGAACCCGGGCGGCCCGATCCAGAGCGAGGTGTGGATAGACGACGACGGCCGGCTGCTCCGCTTCCGCGTGCCGGCACAGGGCCTCGAGGTGGCGCGCGAGGACATCGCCGCTGTCTCGTCCCGCGTCGAGCAGATGGGCCGCGAGAACGACGAGCAGGTGCGCATCCCGTCGAGCGGGTTCACGCTGGCCGCCACGATCTCGAAGCCCGCCGACGCGCCCAAGCCGCCGAAGCCGGGAAAGGCGCCCGCCTACAAGCTGCCGGCGGTCATCCTGGTGGCCGGCTCGGGCCCCGTCGATCGTGACGAAACGGTCGCCGGCATCCCGGTCTTCGCCCAGCTCGCCAACGCCCTCGCCGACGCCGGTTTCATCGTCGTCCGGTACGACAAGCGGGGCGTGGGCCAGAGCGGCGGGCGCGAGGAGTCGGCGACGATCCAGGACTACGCCGACGATGTGCGGGCCGTCGTGGAATTCCTCAGGAAGCGGAAGGACGTGGACCCGGCCGGCGTGGCCGTCATCGGGCACAGCGAGGGCGGGCTGGTCGGCCTGCGCGCCGCCGCCAGCGCGGGCACGAAGCGGATCGCCGCGCTCGCGCTGCTGGCCACGCCCGGCACGCTGGGCGGCTTTCTGGTGCTCGAACAGCAGCAGTACCTGCTCGACAAGCTGAAGCTGCCTGAGGAGGAGAAGCAGAGCCGCATCGCGCTGCAGCAGAAGATCCAGGCCGCCGTGGTGAAAGGCTCAGGCTGGGAGAACGTCCCGGAGGTGTACCGGAAGCAGGCCGACACGGCGTGGTTCCGCAGCTTCCTGACATTCAACCCCATCAAGGTGATGGGCGATGTCGATCAGCCGCTGCTCATCGTGCAAGGGGAGCGCGACCGGCAGGTGCCGTCGCCGCGGCACGGCGAGCTGCTGCTCGAGGCCGCGAAGGGCCGCAAGAAGCAGCCCGATGCGACGCTGGTGACCATCGACGGCGTGAATCACCTGTTCGTGCCGGCCGAGACCGGCGATGTCGACGAGTACGCGGTGCTGCCGGACAGGAAGATCAGCCCGAAACTCGCTGACGCGCTCCTGCCGTGGCTGAGGGAGAAGCTCCGTGTGGGTCCTGCGGGCGCTAAACGCTGACGCCGATCACCCCGTGTCGTTCCGCCTGATGCCGGGCGCCGTGAAGACGATCGGCCGACTCGGGTCGGCCGATTTCTGCGTAGAAGCGCCGCTGGTGTCGCGCCTCCATTGCCGCATCGAGGTGGCGCCGGACGGGGCCGTCGAGATCTTCGACCTCGACAGCACCAACGGCACGTGGATCGATGGCATGCGCATCACGCGCGCGCCGCTCCTGGCCGGCAACGTGCTGCGGGTGGGGCGCGTCGATTTCGCGCTGGAGGAGTCGGGCGAGCCAGGGGTGTCTGGTGGAGCCCTGGGGCTCTAGCCCCCAGGTCTCAAGAACGGATTCGTTGTGCGCTCGCGCCCGATGGTCGTGTCGGGCCCGTGCCCCGAATGGACGATCGCCGCGTCGCCGAACGCGAACAGCACCTCCCGGATCGAACGCATCAGCGTGTCGTAATCGCCCCCCGGCAGATCCGTCCGCCCGATCGAACCCGCAAAGAGCGTATCGCCCACGAACAGGTGCGTGCCGGCCGTTCCAGGCCCCTCGATGCGCAGGCACACGCCGCCCGGACTGTGGCCGGGCGTGTCGTGCACGTGCGCCTCGAAGTCCCCGAACGCGACAGGCCCTGACTCGGCCAGGTCGAAATCCGGCGGCGGCGGCGGTTCGAGCGCGTAGCCGAACATCCTCCCCTGTTCCATCGCTGCGTTGTAGAGGAACAGGTCGTCGCCGTGCACGCCGACGGGGGCGCCGGTGGCCCGCTTCGCCCGCGCCACGCCGCTCAGGTGATCGACGTGCGCGTGCGTGAGCAGGATCGACGCAACCGACAGCCGCTCCGCCTCGACAGTGCGCAGCAGGTCGTCGACTTCGTCGCCGGGGTCGATGAGCACCGCGTGCCGCGTGCGCCCGCACGCCACGACGTAGCCGTTCTTGTGGAAGGGCGCGACCGCGCGTGATTCGATGATCAGGTCCACGGCCCGATCCTATCCGCCTGGAGGATAATCTGGAAGCCACATGACGGCTGACGCGATCCTCACGGCCCGGCGGCGCATCGCGCCGCACATCAGGCGCACGCCGCTCGTCGCCTCGGCGTGGCTTTCCGCGCTGAGCGGCGCCGACGTGCGGCTCAAGCTCGAGTCGCTCCAGGTGACGAACTCGTTCAAGCTGCGCGGGGCGGTGAATGCCACCGCCGCGTTCATCGAGCGGTCGGGGCGCGAGGCCGGATCCCGAACTGCGATCGTCACCGCGTCGGCTGGCAACCACGGCCGCGCCATGGCGTACGCGGCCGAGCGCCTGGGCCTCCGACTCGTCGTCTTCACGCCGCGATCGGCGCCGCGGGCGAAACTGGACTCCATCGCGCGCCATGGGGCGGATCTGCGCCCGGCCCCGACCTACGAGGACGCGGAACGCCTGGCGAAGGCGTTCGCCGCCGACACCGGCGCAACCTACATCTCTCCGTACAGCCATCCGGACGTCATCGCCGGCGCCGCTACGGTGGCGGTGGAGATCCTGGAAGACTGGCCCGCGGTCGACACGATTGTCGCGGCTGCGGGCGGCGGCGGGCTCATCGCCGGAATCGCCATCGCGGCGCGCGCGCTGGCCGGAAAGCGCGTGGAGGTCGTCGGCGTCGAGTGCGCGGCATCGCCCGCGTTCCACGAAGCCCTCGCGGCCGGCCGCATCGTCGAGGTGGAGGTCCATCCGACCCTGGCCGACGGCCTGGCGGGCAACATGGACCCGGAGTCGATCACCTTCGATCTCGTCCGCCGTGACGTCGACCGGATGGTGCTGGCGCCCGAGCGGGCGATTGCCGATGCGATCCGCGGCCTCTTCGAGGAGGAACGCGTTGTCGCAGAAGGCGCCGGCGCCACAGCCGCTGCCGCGTTGATCGACGGCCTGCCGCTCGGGGGGCGTCACGTGGCGGTGGTGGTGTCGGGCTCGAACATCGATCCGGGCGTGCTGTCGAAAGCCCTGCTGAGCGGTTGACGCGCGCCTACATCCCCTGGAGGGTTTTCGCCACCTCGGCGCGCATGGCGGAATGGGCCGCCTCGATCCGCGCCAGCGCCTCGATCACCGCCGGCGCCGAGGCCACGTTGCTCCACGGAAAGACGGACTGCTTGAGCGCGGTGTAACCCTCCGACAGCGGATTGACGAGGCTCCAGGCGCGCCGCTCGGCGTCGGACGAGGCGATGCGGCGCAGGGCCGCCGCCGCGCGCACGGGGTCGTTGACGGCCGCCGCGGCCATCGCCGCGCACCCGGCCCAGCCGCTGCCATCGGGCGCGCCGGCCGCGCGGGCGGCAATGTCGGCAGCCGCGCGCGCGCCCTCGGCCGCGCGCTCCCCTTCCACGAGCACGGCGGCCAGCATCGCCCGCGCCTCGCACGAGCCGGGATGCCGCCGCACAAGAGTGGCCGCGAGCGCAGCGGCATCGGCGGCGCGGCCTGCAACGCCCAGCGCCGCGGCGCGGACGATGATGCCGGGCGGGAAATCGCCGGCTTCGCGCGAGTCGGCGCCGGCAGATGGCTCCGCGGCACCCGGGCGCGCAAGTGCGATGCGGTCCCGGAACCCGTCCCACCATGGCAGCGATGGCGCCAGCGAGCGGCCCCGCGCGACTGCCAGTTGCGCAGCGTCGAGCGAGCCGGCCGCGAGGTTCGCTGCGGCCAGTTGGTAGAAGATCAGCGGCTGCGCGGGCTCGAGTTCGAGTGCGCGCCGGACGAAGCCCGCCGCGCGGCCGGGGTCGATGGGCCGCACCGCATCCGCCAGCGCAAGGTAGCCGCGCCAGAACGCTGGCTCGATTTCGATGGCCCGCTTCAGGTGCTGCAGCGCCTCCGGTGTCGACGAAGCGGTCAACCCCATCGCCAGCCTGGTGATCGCCAGGTCGGGGTCGGCGGCGAACGCTGCCTCGCCCGCCCGACGGGCGCGCGCCTGGACGCCGCCGAACGGTTCACGCTGTTCGAACACCGACAGTGTGTAGAGGGCCTCGGCCAGCCCGGCCTGCGCTTCGATGAGGCTCGGGTCCTCGCGGGCCGCGGCTTCGAAGAGCTGCACGGCCCGGCCCGCGTCGTAGGAGGCCATCGCCTCGCGCGCCTCGAGGTACCTGTCGTACGCCAACGGATTGACCAGCCTGAGCGCCGATCTGCCTTGCTCCGCGGTTGGCTTGTAGTCGACCCGGAGCCGCGTGGCGATCTCGCGGGTGAGGCCCGCTTGCAGCGCGACCAGATCCTGGGCGGTGCTCCGGTGCGAGCCGCTCCAGATGACGCGGCCGTCACGAGTATCTGTGAGCCGCGTCTCGAGCGTCATCGAGGTCCAGTCATCGTCGGCCGGCGTGAGCGTGCCCGTGAGCGCGAGTTTCGCGCCCACCTCTGCCGCGGCGGCCTGGGGCGGCTTTCCCGCCGACGCGCGGATTGACGACTGTCCCAGCACCTGGATGCCCGGCACGCGCGCGAGACGCTGCGCCAGCTCTTCCGAAAGCCCCGCGCCGTAGTAGGGCCGCGGGTTGTCTTCGGGAGGCACGTAGTACGGCAGGACAACGAGCACCGGATCGGGCGGCGTGCCGAGGCGGGCCTCCCAGGCCTGGCGCAGCGGGTCGCGCCACTGCCACGCCGCCAGCGCGCCCGTGGCGACGAGCAGCGCGACGAAAAGAGCCAGCCGCAGCGGCGACGTGCGGCTGCGATACTCCGGCTCGCGCGCGGCCGTCTGACCCTGCACCTCAGCCGCCGCCTCGCGAAGCTGAGCGGCCATGACCACCGCGCCCTGGTAGCGCTCGAGAGGGCTCTTCGCCATGGCCCGCATGACGATGCGGTCGACGGCGCTGGGCACTCCTGGATTGTGGGCGCTCGGCGCCGCAGGCTGCGCGCGAATCACGCTGACGCCCACGTCGAGGGGCGTCCGGCCGGCAAACGCATGCTTCCCCGTCACCATCTCGTAGAGGAGGGCGCCAAGCGCGAAGACGTCCGATCGCTGGTCGGCCCGCTGGCCCAGCAGTTGCTCGGGCGCGGCGTAGCCCACGCGCGAACGGCCGAGCGCCTCGACGCGGGCCGCCTGCCGGTCGGCCGCGTCCACCGTGCCCTGGTGGTCGCCGCCCGGCTCGGAGAGCCCCGCGAACAGGCCGAAGTCCAGGATCTTCGCGTGCCCCTTCGGGGTAACCATCACGTTCGACGACGTGACCGAGCCGTGCACGAGCCCGAGGGCGTGCGCGTCGGCCAGCGCATCGGCCATCTGCGCCGTCAGGTCGAGCGCGCGGCGGATGTTCATCGGCTGCCCGGCCAGCGCCGCGTTCAGCCGCTCGCCCGGCACGAACTCGTAGACGAGGTAGATCGATCGGCGCTCTTCGCCGGCCTCGAAGAGCGAGGCCACGTGCTGGTGGGTGAGCGCGGTGCAGGGCCTGATGAGGTCCAGGGCCCGGGCCCGCCGGGCAGGATCGTCCATGCCGTCGGTGATGACGCGGACCGCGACCGTCCGGCCGTGCACCGTGTCGCGGGCGCGGTAGACCGTTCCCATCGCGCCCGCGCCGATGGTGCTCAGGATGTTGTAGTGGGCGATCCGGTCACTCATGGAACACCCGCGACTATACTGGAACCCGGCTGCCGGGGCGTGGCCCGATCGAGACCATCGGCCGCGACACGGACTCGGCGCTGTCCGATCGTATCGGCGGCGGCCGGCCCGGCCGCCAGATCCGGAGCGAGAACCGCCCGCGTGAACCCATATCGCGAGCTCCTGGCGAAGAACCGCAACTACAGGCTCCTGTGGCTGGGCCAGATTGTCAGCCAGCTCGGCGACTGGTTCAACTCGGTGGCCATCTACGCCCTGCTGCTCGAGTTGACGGGCAGCGCCACGTCGGTGGCGCTGATGATCATCGTGCAGTTCCTGCCGATGGCCGTCATCGGCCCGGTGGCGGGCGTGGTGGTGGACCGGGTCGACCGGCGCCGGCTGATGATTGCTACCGACATCCTGCGGGGGCTGGCGATGCCCGTGCTGCTCGTGGTGCAGCGGCCCGACCAGGTGTGGATCGTCTACCTGGTTATGGGCACCGTGGTATCGCTCACGGCGTTCTTCGAGCCGGCTCGGACCGCGGTGATTCCGAACGTGACCACGCGCGCGCAACTGCTGACGGCGAACGCGCTGTCGAGCGCGACCTGGTCGGCGATGCTCGCCATCGGCGCCGGCGCTGGCGGCATCGTCACGGCGGTGTTCGGCCGGAACGCGGCGTTTCTCGTCAACGCCGCGTCGTTCCTCGCGTCTGCCGTGATCATCGCGCGCACCGCGTTCGACGCCAGACCGCCCGAGGTGAAACGGCCGGCCGGCTGGGCGTCGCTGACGGGGATGGGCGATCTCGTCGAGGGCCTGCGCTACGTGCGGTCGGATCGGCACGTGGCCGCGCTGATGCTCGTGAAGGCCGGGTGGGGCGTGGCCGGCGGCGTGCTGCTCATCATGACCGTGCTCGGTGACCGGGTGTTTCCGGTTGGAGGGAGCGCCGCCGCGGGCATCGGCGTGCTCTACGCGGCCCGCGGCATCGGCGCGGGGATCGGGCCGATCCTCGCGCGCGCCTGGCTGGGCCAGCAGCCCGACGAAATGCGGCGGGCCATCGCCCCGTCCTTCTTCCTGGTGTCGGTGTTCTACCTGATGCTCAGCTGGTCGCCGACGATCCTCGTCGCGAGCGCGGCGGTCATCGGGGCGCACGCCGCCGGATCGGTGCTCTGGGTGTTCAGCACCGTGCTGCTCCAGATGTCGGTGCCGGACCGGTTCCGCGGCCGCGTGTTCTCGGCCGAGCTGGCGCTGCTGATGATCATCTCCGCCGCGTCGAGCTATGCATGCGCGTACGCGATGGACCAGTGGGGCGCCTCGCCCTTCGTGCTCACCCGGGTGCTGGGAGTCGTGTTCCTCCTGCCGGCCGTCGGCTGGCTGCTCATCGAGCGCCGCCAGTTCGTGGCCGGGCCCCGGGCCGGGGGGGCTGCGGGGACGGGTCCCGCCTGAAACGAAACGGGGGACAGATCCCGGCGTCCGGGACTGTCCCCCTATGTCAAAGCCCGTACGGGCTGCTTCTGTTACGAGGCGAAGCTGTGCTCGGTCACCTGGCGGTGCAGCGAAAGCCCGGTGGCGAACTCAGCCAGACGCTGGCGGAGAAAGAGCCGGCCGCGGTGGAGCCGCGACTTCAGCGTCTGCTCCTTGATGCCCAGCTTCGAGCTGGCCTCCTCGGTGGTCAGGCCGTGGAGGTCGCGCAGGATGACCGGCGTGCGGTAGATTTCGGGAAGTTCCTTCAGCGCCGACGCCAGGCGCGAGCGCATCTGCGACCGCATGATGGCCTCGTCGCCGAGCGACGACCAGTCGGCCGGCTCCCGCCGGACGCGGCCGCCGTTCTCCTCGACGTCGGAGAGCAGGTCCTGCTCGCGCACCTCGTGGAGCATGGTCATGCGCTGGCCGCGCAGCCGCGACATCACCGTGTTGAACGTGATCCGGTAGATCCACGACGACAGCGCGGCGTCGCCGCGAAACGCGTCGATCTTCAGGTAGACCTTCAACAGGACGTCCTGGGCCACCTCCTCCGCGTCCTCGGGCGACTTCACGTAGCGAAGCGCCAGCTGCTGGATGCGCGAACGGTAGGCGGCGTCAAGATCCACGATGGCCGATTCGTCCCGGGAGCGCATCCGGGCGACCAGGTCTGCATCAGTGCGCGAATACGATGACGGGGCTTGCATGGCTCACATCCCTCTTGGCTATTCGGTTCGTCTTCTAGAACCCCGGCACAGCAAGGATTATTCCGACCGGAATGGACGTAGATTCAGAATGACACATAACTCATTGACAATCAGTGTGTTAACAACGATCTCGTGCGCTTGACCAGCCGTGCCGGAATCGCTGGTCACAGACCTCGACTTACGGCTTCCGTATTACGGGCGGCGAAAGCCTTACTCGACGCGGCGGCGGAAAACGGGGACTGTCCCCGCCTCTGACAGTGGGGACTGTCCCCGTTTTCAGGCTGTGCGGTCGAAAACGGCGCAGAAATGGCGGATGAAGTGGTCTTCGACTTCGGGGATGGGAACATCGCGCCCGGTGAGCTTCCGAAGCGAGGTCACGCCGCGGTCGGAGATGCCGCAGGGCACGATCAGGCGGAAGAAGTCCAGGTCGGTGTTCACGTTGTAGGCGAACCCGTGGCTCGTGACCCAGCGCTGGATGCGCACGCCGATGGCGCCGATCTTCTCGGCGACGACCCATGCCCCCGTCAAGCCATGAATCCGGGCCGCCGTGAAACCGTATTCGCCGGTCACGCGGATCATCACTTCTTCCAGATCGCGCACGTACTGGTGCACGTCGCAGCGGTCGGGCTTCAGGCTGATGACCGGGTAGCCGACGATCTGGCCGGGTCCGTGATAGGTGACATCGCCGCCCCGGCCCGTTTCGTGAACATCGACGCCCAGTTCGGCGAGGCGCTCCGGCGTGGCCAGCACGTGCGTCCGGCCCTCACCCGCCTTCACGCCGAGCGTCAGCACGTGCGGGTGCTGCAGCAGCAGGAGCGTGTCGTCGATCTCGCCGGCCGCCCGCCGGGCCACGAGCGTCTGCTGCATCTCGAGGCCCTCGGCGTAGCCGACGACCCCGAGGCGGCGGACGACGAGCCGGCGATCAGACGGCATCCGGGTCGAAGTTCTCGATCGTCCGCTTCAGGTGGGACATGAACTCGTCGGCCACGGCGCCGTCAATCAGCCGGTGGTCGTACCCGATCGACAGGTATCCCTTCGTCCTGATTCCGATCGCATCGTCGTCGACGACGGCCACGCGCTTCTCGATCATGCCGACGCCGAGGATGGCCACCTGCGGCTGGCTGATGATGGGCATGCCGAACTGCGCGCCGAAGACGCCCGGGTTGGTGATGGTGAACGTGCCGCCCTGCACCTCGTCAGGTTTCAGCTGCTTCGAGCGGGCGCGCGCGGCGAGGTCCTGGATCGCGCGGCTCAGGCCGAGCATGTTCTTCTCCTCGGCGTGCCTGATCACGGGCACGATCAGGCCCCAGTCGAGGGCCACCGCGATGCCGAGGTTGATGTCCTTCTTGTAGACGATGTTGTCGCCGTCGATCGAGGTGTTGATGACGGGCACGGCCTTCAGGGCATCGACCGTCGCCTTCATCAGGAACGACATGTAGGTGAGCTTCACGCCCTGGCGCTCGTAGTCGGCCTTGCGCGCCTGGCGGATCTTCGACACGCGGGTGTAGTCGACTTCGAACACCGAGTGCACGTGGGCCGAGGTGCGGCGGCTGAGCACCATGTGCTCGGCAATTTTCCGGCGCATCACCGACATCGGCACGATGTCCACGTTGTCGCCGGGCTTGAAGGCGGGGACGTGGGCGGACGGCTGAGGCGACGCGGCCGGCGCAGCGGGCGTGGCCCTGGCCGGCGCGGCCGAGCCGGCTGGCGCCGGCGCCTTGCCGAGGAAGCCGAGGATGTCGTCCTTCGTCACCCGGCCGCCGAGGCCGGTGCCGGGCACGAGCGCCAGATCGACGCCGTGTTCCTTGGCGATCTTGCGCACGAGCGGCGACGATTTCTGCCGCTGCGCGTCACCGGCTGCCTCGGGTTCCGCCGGCGCCGGCGGGCTGGCCGGAACCGCAGGCGCGGGTGCGGCATGGCGCGCCTGCGCGGCAGCGGAGGCGGGCGCGGGCACGGCAGGGGTCGGCGCCGCTGGTGCGGGCGCAGCGGGGCCGGCTGCAGGTGCGGCAGGCGGCGCGGCCGCGGCGGCGGCGCCGATCACGGCCACCACCGTCTCCACCGGCACCGTCTCCCCTTCTTTCGCCCGGATTTCGAGCAGGACGCCCGCCGCCGGCGACGGAATCTCCGCGTCGACCTTGTCGGTGGAGATCTCGAACAGCGGCTCGTCGCGGTCGACGCGGTCGCCGACCTTCTTGATCCACCGGACGACGGTGCCCTCGGCAACCGACTCGCCCATCTGGGGCATCACGACATCTGCCATGGCTCGCCTCGTTTCAGTACCCGCTCGGCATTCACCAATGGACAGCAGCCAGTAGTCAGTAGAAAGACCCTGGCTCGGTGTCCCGCGGACCTGCCGTTCGACAGGCACTCCTACTGGCTACTGACTACTGTCTACTGACGACTACTTGCCCTACGCATGTATCGCCGCGCCGTGCGCCGCGTGCGCGGCTTCGCCCACGGCCTCCGACATGGTCGGGTGCGCGTGGATCGTGCGCATCAGCTCCTCGACGGTGATCTCCATCCGCAGCGCGAGCGTGGCCTCGGCCACCAGCTCGGTGGCGCGCGGGCCGATCATGTGGATGCCGAGCACCTCGTCGTACTTCTTCTCGGCCACGATCTTCACCAGCCCCTCGGTCTCGTTCGCGATCCGCGCGCGGCCGAGCACGCCGAAGTTGAACGTGCCCACGCGCACGTCGTAGCCGCGGTCCCTCGCCTGCTTCTCGGTCAGCCCGACGCAGCCGATCTCGGGGTCGCTGTAGGTGCACTTCGGCACGTGGTCGTAGTTGATCGGGTGGAACTCCTTGCCCGCCAGCCGCTCGGCGAGCGCCACGCCCTCCGCCGTCGACAGGTGCGCCAGCTGCAGGTGCCCCGGCTGGCCGAACGTAATGACGTCCCCGATGGCCGATACGTTCGGCAGGTTCGTCCTGAACTGCTCGTCGACGACGACGTAGCCCCGGTCCATCTTGAGGCCGGCTTCTTCGGCGCCGAGGCCCGTCGTGACGGGGCCGCGGCCGGTGGCCACCAGCAGGTACTCGGCCTTGAATGTCTGGTACTTGCCGTCGGCCATCTTCGCGTCGATCTCGACGAGCTCGGCCGTGGCTCGCACCGCGGTCACGGTAGCGGACGTGTGGAAGACGATGCCCTGCTTCTTGAACGACTTCTCCAGCTCGAGCGAGATCGTCTCGTCCTCGAGCGGCACCAGGTGCGGCAGCAGCTCGATGACGGTCACCTCGCTGCCGAACCGCTTGAACACCGTGGCGAACTCGACGCCGATGGGCCCGCTGCCCAGGATGGCGATCGACGTCGGCACGGTCTTCATGCCGATCGCCTCGTCGCTCGTGATGATCCGCGCGCGGTCGAGCTCGATCCCGGGCACGCTGCGCGCGTACGACCCGGTGGCGATGACGATCTCCTTCGCCGTGAGCGTCTGCGGCTCGTCGCCCGTCACCTCGACCCTGCCGGGCCCGGCCAGCTTCGCGCTGCCCTTGATCCACGTGACGTTGTTCTTCTTGAACAGGAACTCGATGCCGCGTGTCAGGACGGTGACGATCTTGTCCTTCCGCCCCTGCACCTGGTTCATGTCGATCCGGGCCGGCTGGTCGCCGAGGATGAGCCCCCATTCCTTCGACGCCTGGGCGATCTTCAGGGCGTGGGCGTGCTCGAGCAGCGCCTTCGTCGGGATGCAGCCCCAGTTCAGGCACGTGCCGCCCAGCGTCTTCTGGCGCTCGACCACGGCGACCTTCAGGCCGAGCTGCGCGGCGCGGATGGCCGCGGGATAGCCGCCGGTGCCGGCCCCGATGATGATGACGTCGAACGCGTTCGCCACGGGTCGTTCTCCTCGCAAGCAACCGTCAGTGGATCTTCAGCCGCGACGCCTGCGCCGCGTCGATCGCCGGCGCGTAGTCCGGCGCGATCGCGAGCGACTCGCGGAAGCACTCCAGCGCCCGGCCGTAACAGTCCATCGCCGCGTGGGCGCGGCCCAGGTTGAACCAGGGATAGTGATAGCTCTCGTAGCGGCTCGCGCGCAGGGCGCGTTCGAGCCACGCGACGGCCTCGTCGGGCTTCCCCTGCTCGATCAGGTAGGCGCCAATGTCGTTGTACGGGTTGCCGAACTCCGGGTCGACCTCGATCGCCTTCTGGCACTCGTGGATCGCATCGTCGAGGCGGCCCTGGTAGGAATAGGTCCAGGCCAGGAACGTGTGCGCCTCGGCCGTCGGGAAGAGGCCAATCGAGGCCTGGTAGAGCGCGGCCGCCTCGTCGAGCTCGCCGCTCATCTGGTGCTCGTAGCCCTGCTGGAAGAGCCGCAGCGCCCGGTCGAGCAGCGCCTTCCTGGGAGAGTGTTCGCCGGCCATGCGCAAGCCTCACGTTACCGGCAGCGTCGCGACACTGTCAACAGCGCGCGCCCGCCTCCGCTGAACGGCCTGACGGCCAGCTCCGGCGCGGTCTCGCGACGTGGCTCGACCTTGTGCTCGACCTTGCTCCGGGCGCCGCGCGGCGCCTACAATCAGCCGACTTCTGCGCCCCGCGCCCGAAAGGACCGCACCCGTGGCTCCTGGCTCCAAGACCGTCCTCGTCGTCGACGACGACGAGGGGATGCGCGACACGCTGACGGCCATCCTGCGCCGCGACTACCGCGTGCTGCGCGCGGCCACGGGCGAGATCGGGCTGTCCATCCTCGACCGCGAAACCGTGGACGTCGTGCTGCTCGACGTGCGGCTGCCGGGCATGGGCGGCTTCGAGATGCTGCAGGAGATCAGGGAGACGCAGCGCCTCGTCGAGGTCATCATGATCTCGGCCATCAACGAGGTCGAGACCGCCGTCCGCGCCATGAAGCTCGGCGCCTATCACTACATCACCAAGGACTTCGAGTACGACGCCGTGCTGTCGCTCGTCCGCAACGCGTCGGACCGCACCGATCTCCACCGCAAGGTGATGTCGCTGAGCGCCCAGGTGGCCGACGATCGCGACCGGCCGTTCATCACGGGCTCGAGCCGCGCGATGCGCGAGATCCTCGACCTGGTGCGCAAGGTGGCCGGCCTCGACACGACGGTGCTCATCCTCGGCGAGAGCGGCACCGGCAAGGAGCTGCTGGCCCGCATGATCCACCGCGAGTCGGCCCGCGCCGACGGCCCCTTCATGCCGGTCAACCTGGCGGCCATCCCCGCCGACCTGGTCGAGTCGGCGCTGTTCGGCCACGAGAAGGGCTCGTTCACCGGCGCGGTGCGCCAGCAGATCGGGAAGTTCGAGCTGGCCGACCGCGGCACGCTGTTCCTCGACGAGATCGGCGAGCTGAAACCCGACGTGCAGGCGAAGCTGCTGCGCGCGATCCAGGAGTCGGAAATCGAGCGGGTCGGCGGCGGCCGCCCCATCCGCGTGAACCTGCGGATCATCGCGGCCACCAACGTCGATCTCGAGAAGGCCGTGCGCGACGGGCGCTTCCGCGAGGACCTCTACTACCGGGTCAGGGTCATCCCGATGCAGGTGCCGCCGCTGCGCGAGCGGATGGAAGACCTCGACGCGCTGGTGACCTTCTTCCTGGGCCGCTACAACACGAAGTTCAGGAAGCAGGTGCTGGGCATCGAGCCGTCCGCCATGGAGGTGCTCGGGGCCTACCCGTGGCCCGGCAACGTCCGCGAGCTCGAGAACCTGATGGAGCGCCTGGTGGCCGTCAGCGAGGGCGACTGGATCGGCGACGAGGACCTGCCCTACGAGTTCCACCTGGCGAAGCTCGTCAGGCCCGACGAGACGACCGAGGGCCTCTTCGACCGCGCCTGCGAGACCTTCGAGCGCAACTTCATCCTCAAGACGCTCGAGCACGAGCGCTGGAACGTGACGGCCGCGGCCCGCACGCTGGGCATGCCGCTCAGCACGCTCAAGTTCAAGATGGACCGCCTCGATATCCGCCAGATCGCCCGCAAGCTCCGCCGTGCAGGCCCGGCCTGACCCTTGCAGGCTGCGTGGGTCAGCGACGAATCTGAACCTTGGGGGCGTCGCAGAAACTGCAACGGGTGTCTCGCTCTGATGTGGCAGCTGCCGCCACGTGTCTCCATTGTGGACACCGACGCGCACGGGCGTCTGCTGGCAGGATGCACCCACCATTCACGAGGCGCTTTCGCGTCATAATCGCTGCGTTCAAAGGGTCTCGTCGGCACGCGGCGCGCGGCGGCCCGCAGGGTCCGGCCGCCCCGGCCGGGGCTGCAGCCCCTCCCGCCGCCGCCGGAACGCCCCTTGCAATGGAGAGCCGGGGGATCGACCCGCGATGAAACCGTCTGCCTTCAACGTCCGCGTGCCGCTCGCCAGCGGCGAGGTGTTCCTGATGAACACCCTCACCGACGCCCAGGCGGTGGTGTCGGACGACGTGGTCGAGCTGCTCGACAGGCTGGATGCGGGCGCCGCCGACCCGGCGGCGGTCTCGCCGGCCGACGAGCACGCGCTCAAGGCGCTGGCCGAGAACGGCTTTCTCGTCCGCCACGATTCGTCGGAGCGGGCGGCGCTCGAATCGGTACTTTGCCGCGTTCCGCGACGACCCGTCGCAGCTGCGCGTCACCATCCTCACCACCCTGCAGTGCAACTTCGCCTGCGACTACTGCTACCAGGGCGAGCATGCCGGCGACGGGCGGACCGCGGATCGCATGCCGATCGACACCGCCGCGAAGGTGGCGGCCTGGATCGCCGGCCGGGTGGAGGAGGTGCAGCCGCGCCGGCTCGTGCTCACCTTCTTCGGGGGCGAGCCGCTGCTGAACGTGCCGGCAATCTTCGAGATCGCAGGGCGCCTGTCGAGGCACACGGCGGCGCGCGACGTGGCGCAGTCGGTCAATGTCATCACCAACGGCCTCCTGCTCACGCCGGACCTCGTCAAGGCCATGCTGCCGCTCGGCCTCACCGGCGTGAAGGTCACCCTCGACGGCGACCGCGACACCCACGACCGCATGCGCCCGCTGCGGGGCGGCCAGGGCACGTTCGACCGTATCATCGAGAACGTCCGCCGCGTGGCGCCGCTGGTGCCGATCACCATCGGCGGCAACTTCGACGCGGACACGGCCGACCGTTACCCGGCGCTCCTCGATTTTCTGAAGGAGCAGGAGTTCGCCGCCCGCATCAACAAGGTCGCGTTCAAGCCGGTCATCAGGCCCGCGGCGGCCGAGGCTCCCGCCGGCGTCATCCCGCTGCAGCCGGTCGATTCGAACAGCCGGCCGCTCGGCGGCGGCTGCATGACGGCGGCGGGGCCGTCAACGGGACGGACGGCGAAGTCCGGCTGCTCGCCCTGCGACAGCTGCAATCTCGCGGACGACCAGATGTCGTATCTGCGGGAGGAGACGCAGAGGAGAGGGTTTCCGGCGCCCGACGGCGTGCACATGGGGCCGTGCGAGATCTTCCGACGCCACTCGCACACCATCGGGCCGGACGGCTCGCTCTATGCCTGCCCCGGGTTCACGGGGGAGTACGCGCTGAGCGTCGGCCACATCGACGGCCGGTGCGAGCCCGATCACGCCGCGGCGGCGCGCCGGTTGGAGCATTTGGCGCCGTGGCGCCACTGCGGCGACTGCCCGTTCATTCCGGTATGCGGCGGCGGCTGTGCCGTTGCCGCCCATGCCGAGCTTGGCGACATGGACGCGCCCTCGTGTCACAAGCGGAGCTTCGAAGCGGCGCTCACTTCGCTCGCGGCGGAGGCCGCGGGCCATCAGGCAGGAGGAGTACAATGAAGGTCAAGGTTCTGAAGGGTGCCAAGAAGGCTCCGTCGCGTGAGATGTGCCCGTGGATGATCACCGTGCCGCCGGAGAGCGGCAAGTAGGGGACGATCGTACCGACTGGGAGCTGCCGGACGGACGCCAGCCCGGACAGGTACGAGTCTGCGCAGCCACGCGCGCGTGGCTGCGCAGATCTGTACCTCGCTTGGCAGTGGCCGGGGCGCTGTCTGCCTTTGCATGTTCGGGCCCGTCGGCGGGGCCCGCTGCGCCGCGCGGCCCGCTGACTCTCACGATCGGCGTTCCCCAGAGCCGTCAACTCCGTCCCGGCCGCGGCGCGCAACTCATTGCCGAGTTCCTCGCCTTCGAACGCCTGACGACCAACGACGCCGACGGCCGCACCAGGCCGCTGCTTCTCGAGGGCTGGCAAACCTCGACCGACGGTCTCACGTGGGAGCTTCGCGTCCGCCCAGATACCCGGTTTCAGGACGGCGCGCCGCTTGGCGCCGCCGACATCACGCGCACGTTCGACGCGGCGATGGCGGATCCGGCCCTGCGAGGCATTTCCGTCTGCCTGCCGAACATCGCATCGGTCGTCGCGCGAGGCGACCTTGCCGTCGTCGTCACGCTGACGCAGCGCTGCTCCTACCTGCTCGACGATCTCGACCTGGCCATCAAGAAGACTGCGCCCGACGGGGACGGGAAGACCCACATCGGCACAGGCCCCTTCGCGATTGTCTCGTCGTCGCCCGACGCCATCGTCCTCGAAGCCAACGGCAGCTATCACGGCGGCGCTCCTGCGATCGATCGCGTGGTCATCAGGCCGTTCGACGCGCTGCGCAAGGCGTGGTCCGGGATGATGCGCGGCGAGGTGGATTTTCTCTGGGAGGTCGGCCCCGACACGGCCGAGTTCCTGAGCGACCAGTCCACGGTGGCCGTGCGTTCGTATCTCAGCTACTACGCCTACGCGGTGATGTTGAACTCGGCCCGGCCGGCGTTCCGCCGGTCCGAGGTGAGGCGCGCGCTGAACCTGGCCGTCGACAGGCCCACGATCGTGAGGCAGGGCCTGCGAACTCGGGGCCTGCCCGCCGACGGCCCCGTGTGGCCGCGCTACTGGGCGCGCGACACGGCAGCCAGGCCCGCCGCGTTCGATCCCGCCGGGGCCGAGGCGCTGCTGCATGCCGCGGGAGCGGAGGCGCTCGAGTTCACGTGCCTCGTGCCGGCGGACTTCTCGATCCTGGAACGCATGGCGCTCGTCGTGCAGCGGCAGTTCGCCGACGTCGGCGTGCGCATGCGACTCGAATCGCTGCCTCCGGACGCGTTCGAACTCCGTATCTTGTCGGGCGACTTCGACGCGGTGCTCATCTCGGTTGTCAGCGGCCCGTCGGCGACGGTGTATCACCGCCTCTGGCACTCGCCGGGCGAGACGCCGCGCTGGAACTTCTGGGGGTATCGCAACGCCGGCGTCGATGCCGCGCTTGATGCCGCGCTGGCCGCGCCGGCCGGCGGGCCTGGCGAAGCGGCGTTCGGCGCGGCCATGGCGCGGTTCGAGGCCGCCGTGCGCGACGATCCGCCCGCGGTGTTCCTCGCGTGGAGCCAGGCCGTGCAGGCCGTGAGCCGCCGCTTCGCGCTGCCACCTGACAGCGACGGCCGAGACGCCATCTACGTGGTCAACCGGTGGCTGCTGCGCCGGCCGGGAGCGGACGGCCGATGAGCACGCTGCGCGTCCGCTTCGCGCTGATGCTCGCCACGGCCGCCGTGGTGCCGCTGCTCACGTACGGGGCGGTCTCGGTGTACTCCCTGCGCGAGAGCACGCGGCGCACGGTGACGGAGGGCAACATCAACCTCGCGCGGCAGGTGGCCGAGCAGGTGCGCCGCTATGTCGCCACCAACCTGCAGATTCTCGACGCGCTCGCCGCCGATCTCGACAGCACGGGGCTCGATGCGGCGCAACAGGATCGGATTCTCAAGAACTACGTCCTCCGCTTCCCGGAGTTCCGTGAACTGACGGCGTTCGACGCCGCAGGGCGCCCCGTGGCCACCAGCCGGCTGGGCGCGCCAGGCGTCCGCATCCCCGGCGCCGACGCGGTCGACCTCTACGGCGCCCGGATGTCGCCGGTGCACGTCGACGACGACCTCCTGCCCACGGCGCTCGTGGCCGCGCCGGTCGGCCGCGGCGGCAGGCAGGCTGGCTGGCTCGTCGGCGAGTTCAGCATCGAGGAACTGTGGCGCCTGACCGGGCGCATCCGCGTGGGCGCGTCGGGCTACGTCATGGTGGCGGACCCGCGCGGCGGCCTGCTGGCCCACGGCAATCCCGAGCAGCGCTCGACCGTTGCGCGCGGCGAGAGCCTCGCCGGTGACCCGATCGTGAAGGCGCTGCTCGGCGCCGCGCCCGGGACGCCGCAGGTCGTCGAGCGGCAGGGCCGGGGCGGCGTGCCCGTGGTCGCGGTCGGCATCCGCGTGCCGGAACTCGGCTGGATGGTGCTGGTCGAGCAGCCCGCCCGCGAGGCGTTCGCCGCGGCGCGCCGCCACGAGCGTGATCTCATCGCGGCCATCAGCCTCGCGCTGCTCATCATGCTGCTCGCGGGCCTGGTCTGGGGCCGGTCGCTCATCCAGCCGATCCGCGAGATCATCCGCGGCACCGAGGCCATCGCGGACGGCCGGCTCGACGAGCGCGTCCGCGTCACGACGAAGACCGAGCTGGGGCGGCTCGGCGAAGCGTTCAACACGATGGCGGGCCGCCTCGGCGAGCTCCAGGAAGACGTGCGGAAGCAGGAGCGCCACGCCATGTTCGGCCGCGTGGCCGCGGGCCTGGTCCACGACCTGTCGCACCCGTTCAAGAACGTCCAGAACAACTGCCGGCTCGTCGTCAAGATGCACGACGACCCGGAATACCTCGAGCTGTTCAAGCGCACGACCGACCGCGAGTTCGCCCAGGTCAAGCGCGTGTTCGAGGATCTCCGCAACATCGCGCGGCCGATGCCGATGGAGCGCTTCCCGCTGGACCTGAACAAGCTGGTGTCGGACGTCGCGGAGTCGATGCGCGCCAACGCGTCGGCCGCGGGCCTGACCATCGACCTGGATCTCGCCGCTGACACCCTCTACGTCGAAGGCGACATGTTCGCCCTGAGCCGCGTGTGCCGCAATCTCATGATGAACGCGATCGAGGCCACCGCGCCGAACGGGCGCATCACCCTCAGCACCGCCTCCGAGAACGGGCGCGCCGTGCTGCGCGTCGCCGACACGGGCTGCGGCATCCCGGCCGACCGGCTCGACACGATGTTCGAGGACTTCAATACGACGAAGCGCCAGGGCCTCGGCCTGGGCCTGGCGATCACGAAGAAGATCGTGGATCAGTCGGAAGGGACCATTGCCGCCACGAGCGTCGTGGGCGCGGGCACGACCTTCGCCGTGTCGCTTGCACGGGCCCCAGCGCCGGCGGAGGGAATTCCCGGCGAGCCTGGCGGCGAGCCGGCCGACTGGCCGGCGCCGGTGTAGGCGCGATCCGCCGTCGACGGGGCGGTTTCCGGACCAGTACGTGCGGCCGCGTGCAGCCGCTGCACGAAAGCCCGGAAACCGTGCCGGCTACTTGTGGGGAAGGACCGCGTCCTTCAGCTGCTTGACCACGCGGGCCTTGACCACGGTCTTGGCCGGGATCTTGATGGCTTCGCCCGTCGCCGGGTTGCGGCCCATCCGCGCCTTGCGCTTCTGGACGACCAGCTTCACCATGCCGGGGAGCACGAACTCGCCCGACCGCTTGAGTTCTTTCTCCGAGAGCATCGCCAGCTCATCGAAGAACTCGCGCGCCGCGGCGCGCTTCACTTCGAAGCGGTCCGCGAAGTGCGCGAACAGTTCCGACTTGCCCATCCTGCGGGCCTCTACCATGTCGCTCTCCTGGAAACCACGCGCAATCACCACAACCGCAAGCCGGCCGCGCGCGTAGACGGCAGGCCCCGGAATGAAAGCGGAAGTCGAAGAATGCTAGCTCGCGCCCCCGCCAGTGTCAATCGCCCGAACCGGCGGGAACAGGCCGTTTTCAGGCGCTAAATGGTAAGATCCGACACGATGTCAAGCCCGAAGATCGAGACGTTTCCCAACCCCCGCCCAGGGCGGGAGTACGAAATCGCCATCTCCGCGCCCGAGTTCACCTCGGTCTGCCCGATCACCGGCCAGCCAGATTTCGGCGAGATCCGGATCACGTACGTTCCGGACGAGCTCTGTATCGAGTTGAAATCGCTCAAGTTGTACCTCTTCGGCTACCGCCAGCGCGGCGTGTTCTACGAGGCCGCCACCAACCAGATTCTCGACGACCTGGTCGAGGCCTGCCGCCCGGTGCGCATGACCGTCGTCGGCGACTTCACTCCGCGCGGCGGCATCCGCACGGCCGTCACCGCCACGTACGCGAAGCCATGAGCGACGGCGAGCCGTTCGTGTTGCCTGTCGATGGCACGCTCGACCTGCACGCGTTCGAACCGCGCCATGCGACATCGGTGGTCGAGGAGTACGTCAACGAGGCGCACGCCCGCGGCCTGCCGGAGATCCGCATCGTGCACGGCCGCGGCGCCGGCGTGCTGCGCGGCATCGTTCAGGGCGCGCTCGAGAAGCACCCGCTCGTGGCCGCGTTCTGGGACGAAGCCGAGTCCCACTTGGGAGCGACGGGGGCGCGGCTCGTGCCGTAGTGGTGGGATTGGGGATTCGCGGCACGGGACTCGGGACTCGGGACTCGGGACTCGGCTGGTTCGGATGGAGGTCGAGGCTTCAGCCTCGACGGACAGGCGAGAGGACACGAGTCATGCGACGCGGCAGAACGCCCTTCGGTGTCACGCTGATCATCAGCCTCTTCGTCCTTCTGCCACTGCGCGCGGCCGCGCAGGTGCCGGCGCCGGAGTCGTTCTTCGGCTTCAGGATGGGCACCGACGGCCGGCTCGCCGACTGGCCGTCGATCACGAAGTACTTCGAGGCCGTGGCGGCCGCCTCGCCCCGCGTCGAACTGGTGGACATCGGCCCGACCACCGAGGGCCGCCGCATCATCGGCGCCATCATCAGCTCGGCGGAGAACATCAAGAACCTCCCCGCGCTGCAGTCCTTCAACCGGCTGCTCGCCGACCCGCGGAGGCTGGCCGACGAAGGCGAGCGCTTGGCCGCGGTGAGCGCGGCGAGGGCGGTGGTCGCGATTGGCTGCAGCATCCACTCGAGCGAGATCGGCGCGACGCAGTCGGCCAGCGACCTGCTCTACGAGCTCGCCACCGCGGGCGACGCGCGCACGGCGGCCATTCTCGACCGCACCATCGTGATCCTCATGCCGTCGCTGAACCCGGACGGCCACGAGCTGGTGATCGACTGGCACCGGAAGATGCAGGGCACGCCGTTCGAAGGCGGCCAGATGCCGTGGTCGTACCACAAGTACGTGGGCCACGACATCAACCGCGACGCGTTCATGCTGAACATGGCGGAGAACCGGACGCTGGCGCGGTTCCTCTCGCGCGAGTGGCACCCCCAGGTGTTCCTCTCCATGCACCAGATGGGCGCCAACGGCCCGCGGTTCTTCGTGCCACCCAACTACGATCCCATCGACACGAACCAGGACCCGCTCATCTGGCGCGAGGCGGCCCTGCTCGGCAGCGCGATGGCGCTGGAACTCGAGAGCCAGGGCAAGTCGGGCGTGGTCTCGAACGCGATGTACGACTACTACTGGCCGGGGTACGAGGACTCCGCGCCCCTCGGCCGCAACACGGTGTGCCTGCTGACCGAGGTCGCGTCGGCGAAACTCGCGAGCCCGATCGAGGTGGCCGCCAAGGATCTGCGCGGCGCGACGCGCGGCCTCCCGCAGTACGCGCCGCAGATCAACTTCCCCAACCCCTGGCCGGGCGGCACCTGGCGCCTCGGCGACATCGTCGACTACAACCTCACGGCCGTGCGCGGACTGCTGCAGGCTGCCTCGCGCTACCGCGACGAGCTGGTGTCGAACGTCGTGGCGATGGGTCAACGGTCGGTCGAGCGCGGCGCGAAGGAAGGGCCCTACGCGTTCGCGATCCCGCCCGACCAGCACGACCCGGCCGCCGCGAACACGCTGATCAACCTGCTCGCCGAGGGCGGCGTCGACGTGCAGCAGGTGTCCGAGCCGTTCAAGCTGGGAGACACCGTCTACCCGGTCGGCACGGCGTTCGTGATGATGGCGCAGCCGTTCCGCGCGTACGCGAAGAGCCTGCTGGAGGTGCAGAAGTACCCCGCGCGGAAGCTGGCCGGGTCGGCGGCGCCGGAGCGGCCGTACGACGTGGCCGGCTGGACGCTGCCGCTCCAGATGGGGGTGCGCGTCGAGCGCATCGAGGCCGCGTTCGAGGCGCCGCTCATGTCGCGGATCGATCGCGTGGCGACGTCGCCGGTGTGGCCGCTCGGGTATCCGAAGCCGGACTACTACCTGGTGGACGCCCGTGGAACGGCCGGTGCCCTCGCCGCGAACCGCCTGCTCGCCGCGGGGCTGAACGTCGAGTGGGCGAGCGGCATGGTCACGCAGGACGGCGCCACCTACCGGCCCGGCACGCTGCTTGTCCGGCCGGTCGGCGAGGCCAAGCCGGTTGTCGAGCGCCTCGCCCGCGAACTGGGGGTGCGCGTGTTCGGCGCGCGCGGCCGGCGGCCGCCGTCACGCCAGATCGTCGGGGCGAGGGTCGCGCTCTACCGGCCGTGGGGCGACGCGATCGACGAGGGCTGGACGCGCTGGCTCCTCGAGCGGTACGAATTCCCGTTCAAGAGCCTGCGGGATGCCGAGGCGCGCGCGGGAAACCTCCGAGCCGCCTACGACGTGATCGTGCTGCCCGCCGTCGGGGCACAGCGGCTCATCGACGGCAGCCGCGCCGGGTCGCTGCCGGACGAGTACATCGGAGGCCTCGGCGACGCGGGCGTTGCCGCGCTGAAGGCGTTCGTAGCGGCGGGCGGCACGCTGGTGTGCCTCGACGGCTCCGGGCAACTGGCGATCGACGCGCTCAAGCTGCCCGTCAAGAACGTCGCCGCGGGCCTTCCTGCCGAGCAGTTCTTCTGCCCCGGCTCGATCGTCAGGCTGGAAGTCGACGGCTTCCAGCCACTCGGGTTCGGCATGCTGACCGACAACGCCGCGTTCTTCTCGTTCAGCTCGGCCTACGACGTGACGCCGGGCCCGGGCCTGCGGGTGATCGCCCGCTACGGCGAGCAGAGCGTCCTTCTGAGCGGGTGGCTCGAAGGCGAGCAGGTGATCGCGGGCAAGGCGGCTGTTGTCGAGGCCTCGGCCGGCGCGGGCCGCGTGATCCTGATCGGCTTCCGCGCGCAGCACCGCGGCCAGTCGATGGCGACGTTCAGGCTGCTGTTCAACGCGATCCTGACCGGGGGAACCCCAACGCCGCAGTGAATGCGTCCTCGTAGCCGGGAGCGCCGGCGAGTTCGACGTACTCGCATCGGGCCGCCGCCTCGGCCGCCCGCCGGCGAGCCTGGCCGTCCACCAGCATGAGCCTGGCCCCCGCACCGGCCGCATCGCCGACGAATCTGATCCGTTCGGGATCGATGGGCGGCAGCAGGCCGATGGCCGCCAGCGATTCCTTGCGAAGGAAGGTGCCGAACGTGCCGGCCACGAGCACTTCCGCGACGCGGCCGGCATCCACGCCGAGCCGCCGCATGAGCAGAGAGAGACCTGCGGCAATGGAACCCTTGGCCAGCTGCAGCTGCCTGATGTCGGTGGCCGTGACCGCCACGCTGCCGTCTATCCGGACCGCGCGCTGTCCGGACGGCACGCGCACGAGCCGCTCGACGAGCGCACCGGGGACGCCCTGCGAAAGGCACTCATCGGCGCTCCGCAGGTAGCCGGACGGCGCGATCACGCCGGCCCGCAGGAGCCCGGCTGCCGCGTCCACGAGCCCGCTGCCGCACAGGCCCACGGCGGGCGCGCCGTCAATCGTTGACGATGACAGATGGCCGTCCGCCCTGATGGCCACGGCGTCGACGGCCCCTGGCGCGGCGCGCATGCCGCACGAGATGTTCACGCCGTCGAACGCCGGCCCGGCGGCCGTCGATGCGGCCACGAGCCGGTCCGCTCCGCCGATGGCGATCTCCGCGTTGGTGCCGAGATCGATCAGCACGCGCCAGCCGTCAAGCCGATCGAGGTCGCAGGCAATGATGCCGGCCACGGTGTCGCCGCCGACGTGACTGCGGACCATGGGGCCGAAACGCACCCGGGCGCCGGGGTTCACGGGCCACCGGAGCGCCGACGCCGATACCTCCTGCTCGCCCGTGAACAGGCCGAGGTACGGCGCGACGCCGAGCGGCGAGACATCCGCTCCCAGCGCGGCGTGCGTCATCGTCGCATTGCCCACGCACGTCACCGCCAGCACCTCGCCGGCCGGCGCGCCGGCCAGCGCCGTCAACTCCCGGATGAGGCCGGCCACGCCTCCATCGATCGCGTCGTGAAGCAGCGCGTTGCCGTCGGCGCGCTCGCGCGCGAACTGAATGCGCGACATGATGTCCGCGCCGTAACGCGCCTGCGGATTGAGGCCCGACAGGGCGTGCAGGACGCGGCCATCCCGGAGGTCGACCAGCGCCGCGGCCAGCGTGGTGGTGCCAAGGTCCACCGCCACGCCGTACGGCACGCCGCCGGGAGGCAGCGGCGACGCGGGAACCTGCGGCTCGCCGAGGGCTGCTGGAAGGCGGTCGGGGCCGAACGATTTGGGCCTCGCGGCCCGGTCCCGCGCCGGCACCTCAATCTCGCACGGCCCCGTCAGCAGCAGGCGGCACCCGAGCCTCCAGCCGGCGGCAAGCTCGGCGGCCGGGATCACGAGCCGGTCGTCGGCCGTCGGCGGGATGTCGCCGTTGCTCACCCGGACGCGGCACCTCCCGCAATCTCCGGTGCCTCCGCACGGGTGTTCCAGCCAGATGTCGCAACGCGCCGCCGCCAGCGACAGTTCGAGCGACTCGGCGAGCTCCACCGCCCGGTTGTCCGGCAGGAACCTGATGCGGAATCCCACGATGCTGGCACCCCCCGTGGTCGGCCCATCATATGCTCGCATTCTCCCCCGCTAACCAATCCGCCCGCCCTTCGTCTAATCATCTGGATGGAGGCCAGCGACCTGGCAGTCGTCGCCCGGGTGAAGGCCGGCGACCACGATGCCTTCAGGCACCTCGTGGAGCGCCACAGCCGGGGTGTCTTCCGGCTGGCCTACCGCCTGACGGGCCACGAGCAGGACGCGGAAGACGTGGTGCAGGAGGCGTTTCTGCGGGCATTCCGCCAGATCCGGCGCTTCGAGGCGCGGTCGTCGTTCGCCACCTGGCTCTACCGGATCACCGTGAACTGCTCGCACGACCTGCTCCGTCAACGCCCGCGGGCCGGCACCCGCCCGTCACTCGACGACCCGGAGCTTGGCCGGGCAGCCGACCTGGCGGACGGATCGGCGTCGGCCGACCCGCTCCGTGAGCTGGCCTGCCGGCGGATCGACGAGCGCGTCCGGTCGGCGATGCGCGAGTTGAGCGACCAGGAGCGGTCGGCCTTCGTGATGAGGCATTTCGAGGGCCTGTCGATTGACGAGATCGGGCGGGCGCTGGATCTGAAGACGAGCGCGGCCAAGCACAGCATCTTCCGCGCCGTGCAGAAACTCCGCCGCGCCCTCGACCCGGTTGCGGAGCTGTCGCGATGACGCACCTCTCCGACGATGAGCTCGTGTTGACCTATTACCGCGAAGGCGGCGGCCCGGCAGAAGCCGGGGCACACCTCGAGTCGTGCGCCGCCTGCCGGGAGCGGTTCGAGAATCTGGCCATGGCGTTGCGCACCGTCGAGTCGGCGCCGGTTCCTGAACGCGGCGAGTCCTACGGCGCCGAGGTCTGGGCGCGGCTGCAGCCGCTCCTCGAGGACGAAGTGCGCCGGCGCCGGTGGTGGCATCCGGTCTCGGCGGCCATCACGTGGCCCCGGCTGGCGATGGGAGGGGCCGTCGCGGCGCTGCTCGTCGCCGCCTTCCTCGCCGGGCGAGCCTCGATTGAGCCGGTGCAAGACTCGGCCGCGCAGCAGACGCGGGCGTCGGCAGACGAGGCGCGCGAGCGCGTGCTGCTCGCGGCTGTCGGCAGCCACCTGGATCGCTCGCGCGTGATGCTCACGGAAATCGCCCACCGCAACGGCGGCGGCGCGGCCGACATCTCGGGCGAGCGGGCCACAGCCGGCGACCTGGTCGCGGACAACCGCCTCTACCGGCAGGCCGCGGTTCGCAACGGCGACGCCGCCGTCGCGGCGGTCCTCGATGACCTCGAGCGCGTGCTCGTGGACATCGCCGGCAGCCCGGCACGCGCCTCGCACGACGACCTGGCGCGGTGGCGCGATCAGATCGACGCGAAGGGACTCCTGTTCAAGGTCACCGTCATGGGCGCGCGGGTGCAGGAACGCCTGCAGGGCGCATCCGGCTCCCGGCCCGCGGCGAAGACCTCAACCTGATGGAACCAGCCATGAAGACCACCACTCGCATCGCATGCACGCTGGCCGCATTCGCCATGATCGGCGCCGCGGCCTTCGCCCAGGGGGTGTCCACGCAGACGGCCATCTCGACGACGACGTCTACACAGGCGACGTCGCCGCAGACTGCCGAGCAGCGCGAGAAGGCGCGGCTGGAAGCCGAGGCGGCAAGGAATGCCGCTGCCGCGCAGGCCACCGCCGACCAGGCCCGCAAGGACATCGAGCGGGCGCAGAAGCTGGTCGAACAGGCGCAGAAGCAGGCGCAGACGCAGGGCCAGCAGGAAGCGAGCAAGGAAGTCGCCAAGGAAGTCGCCAAGGTCCAGGAGGCGCTGAAGGAAGCGCAGCGCGAGCTGGAGCTCTATGCGAAGGGCACCGCCGCCCTCGACACGGCGCGCTACGAGAAGGCCCTCGAGGCCTTTGCCGAGGCCGCCGCGCTCAAGGGTGAGAAGGGCGACAGCGCGCTCTATTGGAAGGCGTTCTCCGAGTACAAGGTGGAGGCGCTGCAGGCCGCGCTCGAGTCGCTGAAGCAGATTCAGAAGAACTTCCCCGACAGTCGCTGGCTCGAGCAGGCCCTGGCCCTCGAGTTCGAGGTGAAGGCCTCCATGGGCAAGCCCGTGCTGCCGGCCGCCACGCCCGACGAGGAACTGAAGCTGCTGGCGCTCAACAGCCTGATGCACACCGACGCCGAGCAGGCGCTGCCCATGCTAGAGAAGATGATCAGCGGCCAGCAGTCGCCGCGCATCAAGCAGCGCGCCCTCTTCGTCGTCAGCCAGAGCAAGTCGCCGCGGGCGAAGGAGATTCTTTCGACGGTCGCGAAGAGCTCGTCCGACGCGGACCTGCAGCTGCAGGCACTCAAGTACCTCCAGATGCTCGGAGGGCCCGAGGACAAGAAGGTCCTCTCCGACGTCTATGCGGTGTCGAAGGACCGCGACGTGAAGCTGCGCGTCATCGAGGCCCTCTACAGCCAGGGCGACGCGAAGACGCTGGTCGACATGGCGCGCAAGGAAACCGACGTCGACATGCGCAAGCGCATCGTCGAGCGCCTCAGCCGCATGAAGGCGAAAGAGGCGACCGATTACATGTTGGAGTTGATCAACAAGTAGTCAGGGGCTAGTACGACTTTGTTGAATCACGTCGCGGATTTCCGAGGGAATTCGCACGCGGCGAAGTGATCACTATTGAGGACATGTACTTTTCGATCGTGGTTTGGTACGCTGCCTCGCGATGGCGGCGGTGGACTCGCCCGCGTGGCTTGCGCGTCTGACGACGTGGCTCGAGGAGTTCGAGCCGGTCTTCGGGCACCGCGCGCAACGCGGTGGTCTGCGTCGCTACGTCGAAGGGGTCTTGTGCGACAGTCGCCGCAAGTCGATGGCGGCGATGTGGGCGCGGTTGCGCGATCCGGGCACCTATCAGGGCCTGCAGTACTTCATCACCGAGGCGACGTGGCCGGCCGACGCCTTGTGGCGGCACCTGCGTGCCACGATCCCCGCGCGATCGGGGGTGCTGGTACTCGACGGCACCGGCTTTCCCAAGCAGGGGACCGCGTCGGTCGGCGTGCAACGCCAGTACCTCGGGCACGCTGGGCAAGATCGGCAATTGCCAAGTGGCCGTCACGGCGGCGCTGTGGACGGGCGTGCAGGCGTGGCTGGTCGGCGCGCAGCTGTATCTGCCGGAGGGGTGGCTCACGCCGGCGCAGCGGGACCGTGGTCGGATTCCGGCGCGCGTCCGTTTCCAGGAGAAGTGGCGCCAGGCGCTGACGCTGCTGCAGCAGGTCCGGGCCTCGGGGATCGCCGTGACCGCGGTCGCCGCCGATGCCGAATTCGGCGATTGCACGGCGTTTCGGCACGCGTTGCACCAACTCCGGCTCGCGTACGCCGTGGGCATCTCGTCGACCCTGACGGTCTTCCTCGGCATCCCCGCGCTTACACCAGGATCCCGGCGCAGTGGCCCCCGCGGCGGCCGCCCGGTGATCCGTCCGCGTCTGCCGGTGGACGTGCGCCCACAGGCGGTTCGCGCGGTGGCCGCGGCCGCGCCCGCCCGCGCGTGGCGGGTGATCCGCTGGCGCAATGGCACGCACCGGCCGTGGTGCGCCCGCTTCTGGCGGTGCCGCGTGACGCCCGCGCACGACTGGCGCCGTCACCGTCTTGCGCCGGACGTGTGGCTCTTGTGCCAACGCGACGTCGACGGCACGGGCGACATCAAGTACTTCCTGGTGAATCTGCCGGCGACGGCCTCGTGGCAGGCGGTGGTGCACCTCGCGCATCAGCGCTGGGCCATCGAGCAGCAGTACGCCGAGCTGAAGTCCGAACTCGGCCTCGACGACTTTGTCGGCCGGTCGTTTCCGGGGTGGAACCGCCACGTGGCCCTCACAGCCGTGGCCTACGCCTTCTTGCAGGTCGAGCGACAACGCCATGGCACGTCCCGGCTGACCTTTCCACGGGCGCGCGCGGTGATGACCGATATCCTGACCGCCTACTACTTCGTGACGCATCAGCGCAAACTCAAGATGCTGTTAAAACTGGCGGAAATCCCGCTCAGAATCTAACAAAGTCGTACTAGGGACTAGGCGCTAGGGGCTAGTCAGTCTCGCAGTTGAACTGCCACCCACGCGGCGACAGCCGCGTCGGACGAGCGCCTAGCGCCCAGCCCCTAGCCCCTTACTTCGCCCAGCGCCCGACCCACTCCAGAAACGTCCGGTACCAGAGCGCCGCGTTCTGGGGCTTGCCAATCCAGTGCCCCTCGTCGGGGAACACCAGCAGGCGCGACGGGATGCCCTGGCGCTGGAGTGTCGTGAAGAGCTGGAGCCCCTCGCCCACGGGCACGCGGAAGTCGAGCTCGCCGTGCGTGACGAGCGTGGGCGTCTTGAAGTTCTTCGCGTAGGTGTGTGGCGACCACTTCGCGTAGCCCTCGGGATTGGTCCAGGGCGTGCCGCCGAGATCCCACTCGGGGAACCACAGCTCCTCGGTGGCGCCGTACATGCTCGTCAGGTTGAACACGCCGGCGTGCGAGACCAGCGCCTTGAAGCGGTCGGTGTGGCCGAGGAACCAGTTCATCATGTAGCCGCCGTACAACGCGCCGGCCGCCACCTTCCGTGACGCGTCGACATAGGGCAGCTTTTCGGCGTAGTCCACGCCCTTCATCAGGTCGTCGAACGGCTTGCCGCCCCAGTCGTTGCTGATCTCGTCGGTGAACTTCTGGCCGAAGCCCGTCGAGCCCCGGAAGTTGACCATGAAGACGACGTAGCCCGCCGATGCGAAGACCTGGGCGTTCCAGCGGTACGTCCATCCGTCGTTCCACGCGCCCTGCGGGCCGCCGTGCACGAGGTACAGGAGCGGGTACTTCACGCCGTCCTTGAACGTGTTCGGCTTCACGACCCATGCCTGGACCGGCACCCCGCCCGCTCCCGCGAAGGTCACGCTCTCGGCCGGCTTGAGTGCGAACGTCGCGAGGAACTCCCGGTTGATCGTGGTGACGGCGGTCACGCCCGTCCCGTCGGCATTCGCGCGGTAGATCTCGGCCGGTGCCGTCAGCGACGCCTGGGAGAAGATGATGGTCTTGCCGTCGGGCGTCACCTGCACGTCGCCGTTTGTCGCGTCCTTCAGCACCAGCCTGGGCGGTCCGCCGGCCAGATCGAACCGGTAGACGCGCACCCGGCCGTCTTCTTCGGCGGCCGTGTAGACCGCCTTCGAGTCCGGCGTGAACGTCCAGCCGTCCACGGCGCGGTCCCAGTCGGCCGTCAGCACGCGCCGCTCCCCTGATCTGCGATCGAGCAGGTTCAGCGTCCAGCGATCGGCCTCGAAGCCGGCCCGCGCCTGCGAACGCCACGCGAGGTACTTCCCGTCCGGCGTGTAGTGCGGGCCGCCGTCGGCGCCCAGCGCCGTCGTGATCTGCTTCGGCTGCGCGCCAGCCACGGTCAGGTCGATCGTGAAGATGTCGCTGTTCGTGCTGATGGCTTCGACCTTGTCGGTCTTCTTCGCGAACGCGATCTCCTTCGAGTCGGGCGAGAACGCATAGTCCTCGGGGCCGCCGAGCGAGAACGGCGGCACGTCGGACGTGCCCGGCGTCAGGTCGCGCGGCGGAGCCGAACCGTCGGCCGGCATCAGGAACAGGTGGCTGTAGGTGCCCTGCCGCCACGCGGTCCAGTGCCTGAACATCAGCCCGTCGGCCAGGTATGCCTTGACCTTCGATTCGTCGCGCGCCTTCAGCTCGCGCTCGTGGCAGGCTGCATCGGCACACGCCGGGAAGACCTCGGACACAAAAGCGATCCACTTTCCGTCGGGCGACCAACTGACGCCCGAGGCTTCCGTGGCGATGGAGGTGAGCTTCCTCGGCTCGCCCCCGGACGCGGGGATCACCCAGACCTGCGAGCCGCCGTCGCGGTTCGACACGAACGCCAGCTGCCTGCCGTCCGGAGACCAGCGCGGCCGATCTTCCGACCGATCCGTCCCCGCCACCTTGACCGGCGCGCCGCCTGCCACCGGCACGATCCAGATGTCGTTGTTGCGCGTGTTACGGTCGAGGCTCACGTCCGTGACGACGAAAGCGATCTTCGTGCCGTCGGGCGAGAGCTGCGGGTCGGACACCCGCTTCAACTTCAGCATCTCGTCCACGGTGAACGCCGCCGGACCCTGCGCCCAGGCGGTGCTCGCGGCGAGCGTCAGCAATCCAAGAATCAGCGTCGTGTTGAGAATCAGCCTGCAGCGTGACATCCCCTTGCCCCCTGTCCCTTGCCCCTTGCCCCTGTCCGGTCCCGAGAATAGCACGCCCCTTGCGTATGGATCCGCCGTCGCGCGCGGCTTCGGCCGGAAACAGCCCGAAGGCCTCGGAGACGCGTGATCACCGTGGCAGTTTCTGCCACGCCCCCAGGCCCCGGAGGTGGCGGTTCCTGCACTCGCCCGTACAGGCAGGCACGACAGTCGACGTGCGTGGGCGCCGCTGGCTCCTGCAGGCGACGGTGCCGCGCGCGGACTGCACCGAGCTGCATCTTGCGCCGGCAGCCTGGTCTGGCGCGGCCCCGGCTCCCGGCTGCCTCGTGCTGCTCGAGCCTTTCGATCGGCCCGTCTCCCTCGGCCGCTCCGCCCGCCTCCGCGTGGTCTCGCGCCGCGCCTGGATGGCGGCGCTCAGGGCGGCATGGCTCGGCCGCCGCGAGCCGGATGGCCTGGCAGGAGCGGCCCGCGCCGACGCGGATCTCCTGCCGCATCAGCTCGAGCCCGCCCTCGCCGTCGTCCGCCACGGTGCGAGGCGTGTGCTCCTCGCCGACGCCGTGGGCCTCGGCAAGACGGTCGAGGCGGGCTTCGTGCTGGCCGAGCTCCGCGAGCGCTCGATGCTCGACCGCGCGCTCGTGCTCGCACCGCCCGGCCTCTGCGATCAGTGGTGCGCCGAGCTCTCGGCCCGCTTCGGGCTCGACGCCGCGGTGGCGGATGCCGGCTGGCTCCGCTCGCTCCGCCCGGTGCTGCCGCCCGGCGCCAATCCCTGGTCCACTCCGGGTATTCGCGTGGCGTCGATCGACTTCGCCAAGCGGCCCGAAGCGCGGCGCAGCATGGAACACCTCGGCTGGGATGCCGTCGTCGTCGACGAAGCGCACCTCGCGGCCGGTGACAGCGAGCGCAGGGCCGCGGCGCACGCGTACGCGTCACGCGCGCGTGTGGTGCTGCTGCTGACCGCGACGCCGCACAGCGGGGATGCGCGCGCCTTCCTCTCGTTGTGCCGGATCGGCGCGCTCACCTTCCACGATCCGCTCGTCATGTTCCGACGAACCCGCGAGCAGGCCGGCATCGCCGGCCGGCGGCGCGTTCATCTGCACAGGGTCGAACCCGCCGCCGCCGAGCGTGCGGTGCGCGAGGGCCTTGATCAGTACGTGCGGGCGGTCTGGGCCCGCCGAAGCGGCGCCGAAGGCCGCGATGCGCGCCTGGCGATGACCGTGCTCCTCAAGCGCTCGCTCTCGGGCATGGAACCGCTGCGCCGATCGCTCGCCGCGCGTATCGACCGGCTGGGCGAGCAGGCAGGCGCCGCCGACGCGCAGTTGCCGCTGCCGTGGGCGGAGGAAGACGAAGCCGACGCGGCGCCGCACGCGGTGCTTGCGGCACCGGGGCTCGACAATGAGCACGAGGAGCGGAGCATGCTGTCGGCCCTTGTCGACGGTGCGGCGCTCGCCGCGCGGCACGATTCGAAGCTGCGCGCACTCGAGCGGATCCTCACGCGGGTCAACGAGCCCGTCATCATCTTCACCGAGTACCGCGACACGCTCGAGTCGCTGCGCGCGGCGGCCGGCCCCGATGCGGCCGTCCTGCACGGCGGCATGGACCGGTTCGAGCGGGCGGACGCGGTTCACGCGTTCACCAGCGGGCGCGCGCGCGTGCTGCTCGCCACCGACGCGGCCGGCGAAGGCCTGAATCTGCAGCAGGGCTGCCGCCTCGTCGTCAATCTCGAGTTGCCCTGGAACCCCATGCGGCTCGAGCAGCGCATCGGCCGCGTGGATCGCATCGGCCAGCGGCGGACCGTCCATGTGATCAACCTGCTGGCGGCCGGCACGGCGGAGGCGGACATCCTGGTCCGCCTGGCGCGCCGCCTCGAGCGTGCCAGACAGACCGTCGGCGCGGTGGCCGAGGTGCTGGGCCCCGCAGGCGACCGCGTGGTGGCCGCCTGGCTCGGCGTCGACAAGGCCGGCGGGGACGCCGTGACCGGAACCGGGCCTCCGCGTGAAGGGCCGCTGCCGCGGACCATTCGCCGTCCCGACCTGCGCGCCGCCGGTGTCGAAGCGGCAGCGCAGTCGATGAAGCAGCGGCACGTGATGCGCGCCGGGCGCCGCTCGGCGCGTGCCCGCGCCGGCCGGGCGCGAGCGGTGACGCGCGGCGGAGTTCTGGCGACGGCTGTACGCCGCTCGAAAGGCGAGGCGTGGGGCGGCCGCGAAGGCCTGCTGGTGGTCTTCCGCCGACATGAGCCGCTGTCGTGGGGCCGTGGCACGTTTTACGACCTGGTGCCGGTCTTCGCCGAGGGCCGGTGGCCGGCCATGCGCCGGCGCGGTGACGTGCGTGCGCTGGCGGAGTCCGCGATGACGGCCGCCGTGCCGGGAATGGCCGCGCGCGTTCCGCCGCGCCACACGGCGGCCGGGGCCCCGGACCAGCCCTTCGATCGGGACGCCCTGCTCACGGCCCGTCTGGCGGGACGACGGTCGATCCAGCGCGGCCTCTTCGATCGACGGGCGGAGCGAGATGCCGACGATGCCGTGGAACCCGCGGGGGAGGCTGATCGCGCGGGGCCTGATGCCGCAACGCCGCCGCCCGAACCGCTGCTGCTCCTGTTCGTCACGTCATGATCGCCGGCGTCAGCGGTCCGCTCGTGTCGGGACACTACGCCGAGCACCTGCTCGGCGCCGCGTTCGCCGGCCGGCTCGGCGAGCGCACGAGAGATCGTGCCCGCCGCCGCGTGCGCGCGTGGTGGCGGCGCGAAGGGGCGCGGCTTGGTCCGGCGTCGCCGCTGCGATCGATGTTCGATCTGGGCGCGGCTCCCCTGATGGATCTGCTTGGCTTCTCCGCGCGCCACCCCAGGGAGACGGCCCGCGGCGCGCTGCTGTGCGGCGAGGCGGCGTCGGCTTCGCTGTCGGTGCCGCTCATCCTGGCCACCTGGGGCTCGCGGCTCGATCTGCTGTGGAGCGAGGTGGCGCGCGAAGGCGCGCGCCTCGACAGCCGCTGGGCCTTCTGCTTCAACGGCACGGCGCTCCGCCTGTGCGACAGCCGCAACACCTTTGCCAGGAGCTATCTCGAATTCGAGTTCGACGCGCTCTTCGATCATCCGGCGGCGATGTCGCTCTTCTGGGGGCTCCTCCGGTCGGAAGCCGTGCCCGCGCTTGCCTCGGCCGTCGCGCTGGCGTCGGCCAGGCACGGGGTTGCGGTCTCGGCCGCGCTTCGCGACGGCGTGCGCGAGGCCCTGTTGCTCTTCCTCCAGGGCATGCTGGGCGCCCGCGCGGGCCGGAGGCCAGCCGCCCGCGGCCGTGATTCCGCGGCCTCGGTCCTCGACCAGGCGTTCATCCTCGTCTACCGGGTACTCTTCCTCCTCTTCGCCGAGTCGCGCGCCCTCGTGCCGATCTGGCATCCAATCTACCGCCGCGGTTACTCGCTGGAGGCGCTCCGGCGGCAGGCCGCATCGCCTGGCAGGGAGCGCGGCCTCTGGGAGGCGCTTCAGGCGGTGTCGCGCCTCGCGCACGCCGGCTGCCACGCCGGCTCGCTCGTGGTCGAGCCGTTCAACGGGCGGCTCTTCGCGCCGGCGCGCGCGCCGCTCGCCGAACGCGGCCACCTCGACGACGGCGTGGTCGCGCGGGCCCTCACGGCGCTCACGACACGCGTGGTGGGCGGGCGGCGCGAACACGTCTCGTTCGGGGATCTCGGCGTCGAGCAACTCGGCGCGGTGTACGAGAGCGTTCTGGACTACGAGCTTCATTGGGACTGTTTCAGAACCTGCGTACAGCGGAAGGAGCAAGCCGCAAGAACGGGTTCTGAAACCGCTTCCAGGAACGGTTCGGTAACCTGTGTGCTGCAGCCCGATCGGGCCGCGAGAACGGACCATGACACCGCCTGTCGTGTTCGGCTGGTCAGCCGCGGCGAGGTCCGGAAGTCCACCGGCACGTTCTACACGCCGCGGTCCATTACGGAGTACATCGTCGGGCGCACCCTGCGGCCGCTTGTCGAGCACGCCACGGCCGACGCCATTCTCCGGCTGCGCGTGCTCGATCCGGCCATGGGCAGCGGCGCCCTGCTCGTCGCCGCCTGCCACTGCCTGGCCGCCGCCTACGAAGCGGCCGTCGTGCGCGAACGAGGCTGCTTCGCGTCCGACATTACCGACGCCGACCGCGCGGGCTACCGGCGGCTGGTTGCGCAGCACTGCCTCTACGGCGCCGACGTCAATCCGATGGCCGTCCAGGTGGCCCGCCTCTCGATGTGGCTGACGACGCTCGCGCGCGGCCGTCCCCTGTCCTTCCTGGACCACCGGTTCGTCGCCGGCGACAGTCTCGTCGGCGCCTCGCTCGACGATGTGCAGCGGCAGCCGCCGGGCGGGAAGCGCCTGGCGCGGGCGCAGGGCCCGCTCCCTCTCTTCGAAGACGATGCGGCCGCGTCGGCGATGAGGACGGTGATGCCGATCCGCGCGCGCCTGGCCGACACGCCCGATGACTCGGCGCAGGCGGTGCACGCGAAAGAGCGCCTGCTGGCTGAGACGCTCGCGCCGTCTTCCGCCATGACCGCCCTCCGCCGCGTCGCCGACCTCTGGTGCGCGTGCTGGTTCTGGGAAAGCCGCGACGTGCCGCCGCCGGGGCCGGCCGAGTTCAGCGATTTGGCAGCGGCGCTCCGCGGCCGTGCCGCCAGCCTTCCGCCGTCGATCGCGCAGCCGCGCTTCGACGAGGCGAACCGGATTGCGAGCGCCCGCCGGTTCCTGCACTGGACGATCGCGTTCCCGGAGGTGTTCTTCGATGCCGGCGGCGCGCCGCTGGCGGAACCGGGGTTCGATGCCATCATCGGCAACCCGCCGTGGGAGATGATGCGGGGCGATGCCGGGGAGGCGGACGCCCGCGGGGCGCGCAGGGCCTCGGCCGCCAGACTTACGCGCTTCACCCGTCAGTCCGGCATCTACCGGGCGTGCGCCGAGGGCCACGCGAACCAGTATCAGCTCTTCGTCGAGCGCAGCGTAAGCCTGCTCAGGCGCGGCGGCCGGCTGGGCCTTGTGTTGCCCTGGGGCCTGGCGTCGGATCATGGAAGCGCAGCCCTGAGGCGCATGCTCTTCGAGCGCTGCGACACGGATGCCATCGTCGGATTCGAGAACAGCGCGGGGATCTTCCCCATTCACCGCGGCGTGCGCTTCCTGCTGCTCACGGCGACAGCGGGCAGGCCGACGGGAGAGACACGGTGCCGGTTCGGCGAACGGGATCCGGCCGTCCTGGCAGACATCGAGCACTCGCCGGAGCCCGAGGCCGCGGGCGCGCGGGCTGTCACGCTGACGCCCGCGCTGCTCAAGCGGCTGTCAGGCCCCGGGCTCGCGATCCCCTCCATCAGGAGCACCGAGGAGCTCAGGATCGCCGAACGCCTGGTCGCCCGATGGCCCGCGCTCTCTGCCGCACAAGGATGGGCCGCGCGGTTCGGGCGCGAGTTGAACCGGAGCGACGATCGGCAGCTTTTCTCGGCGGGCGGCGCGGGCATGCCGGTCGTCGAAGGCAAGCACGTCGAACCGTACGCCGTTCACGCGGACCGCTGCGAGCTGCGGCTGGCGCAGGGAGCCGCGCTGCCGGCCCGCGAGCTTCGCGCGGCGGCGCGCCGGCACCGGCTGGCCTACCGCGACGTGGCGTCGGCATCCAACCGGCTCACGCTCATCGCCGCCATCGTGCCGCCAGGCGCGGTCACCGTGCACACGCTCTTTTGCCTGCGCGGCGCCATGCCGCTCGGCGATCAGGCGGCGCTCTGCTGCCTGCTCAACAGCTTCGTGGCGAACTGGCTCGTCCGGATGTGGGTGACGACGCACCTGGGCACGTCCACTGTCGAGCGCCTGCCGGTGCCGCGGCCTCCGGCGGCGTCGTTCGCGGCCGGCCTCCTTCGGAGCCTCGGGCACCGGCTGCTGAAGTCCGCCGGCCAGGACGCCGCCGCCCAGGCTGAGGCGCAGGGGCTCGCCGCGGCGCTGTACGGCCTCACGGCCGGGGAGTTCGCCGTGGTGCTCGAGACGTTTCCGCTGGTCGAGGCGTATGTCAGGGCCGCCGCCGCGGAGAGCCACCGGCGGCTGGCGGCCGGCTCGGGGCGGGTATACACTTTCGCGTGTGAGACCGGCATCCCGGACCATTCATCCGACAGGGGGCATCAATGAAGGGCAGTGACAAGGTCATCCAGATCCTGAACGATCGGCTCGCCGAGGAGTTGACGGCGATCAGCCAGTACATGGTGCACTCCGAGATGTGCGCCAACTGGGGATTCCAGAAGCTCCACGAGGCGATCGAGAAGCAGGCCATCGACGAGATGAAGCACGCCGAGATGCACATCGGCCGCATCCTCTTCCTCGAAGGCTCGCCAACCGTGTCGAAGCTGCACAAGATCAAGATCGGGCAGACGGTCGAGGAAATGGTCTCCATCGACGAAGGCGACGAACTCGACGCCATCAAGGCCTACAACGACTCAATCGCCGCATGTGAGGCCGCCGGCGACAACGGCTCCGCTGACATGCTGAGGAAGATCCTCCAGGACGAAGAGCGCCACGCGGACTGGGGCGAGACCCAGCGCGAACTGATCGAGCAGATGGGGCTCCAGAACTACCTCGCGAAGCAGGCGTAGGACGGAACGTCAGGCCCGGGCATGCGGTTTTCACGGGTTGCGGCGATGGTCCTGTTCGCGAGCGTGCTCGTCATGTCCCAGGCTCCCGCAGATCTGCTCGTCCGCAACGTCCGGATCGTCCACGGTGACGGCCGGGTGACGCCGCGCGCGACGGTCGTCGTGCGCGGTGCCGTGATCACCACGGTGGAGCCGGCCGCCCTGGAGCGGCCGGCTTCCGCCGAACCTCCCGCGCTCAGGGTCATCGACGCCGCCGGAAAGACGATGATCCCGGGGCTCATCGACGCGCACGTCCACGCGGAGCCCTGGACGCCTGCCGTGTTTCTCAAGTACGGCGTCACCACCGTCCGCGACCTGCACGGCGACGCGGCGGTCGTCTTCCCGATGGCCCTCGAAGAATCGCCGGCCAGGCCCCGTGTCATCACCTCGGGTCCGCTCATCGACGGCCCCGGCAGCTTCTGGAAGAACGCCACGGTGGTGGCCTCCGTCGGCGAAACGCGTGCGGCCGTTCGCGGACAGGTCGGCGCCGGCGCGAAGGTCATCAAGGTCTACACCCGGCTGGAGCCGGCGCTGGTGGCGACTATCGCCGCCGAGGCGCGCGCCCGCGGCGTGCCCGTCGCCGCGCACCTCGGCAGGACAACGGCCGTGCAGGCCGCCGAGGCCGGCGTCACGAGCATCGAGCACTTGAGCGGCATCGCCGAGGCGGCGTCGGACGACCCGGCGCGGCTGTTGAAGGCGCACGACGACTTCCTGGGCGGCTGGACGGCGTTCGAGCTGGAGTGGCCGCGCCTGCAGCCCGCGCGCCTGGAAGCCGTGGCCCGCCAGCTCATCGCCCGCGGCGTCGTGATCGTGCCGACGCTCGCGCTGCACGAGGCGTTCTCGCGCATGGCCGACGCGGACCTGATGAACGATCCCGCGCTGGCCGACGTGCCGCCCGACGTGCTGCGCCGGGCGTGGGATCCTGCCGACATCATGGGCCGCGCGCGCTGGACGGCGGCCACGCTGGCGCAGTTCAAGCAGGCGCTGCCCGTGCTGCAGCGGTTCGTCGGCCTCTACGCGAGGCTCGGCGGGAAGATCGCCGCGGGCACCGACACGCCGCAGCAGTTCGTCGTGCCCGGCGCCAGCCTGCACCGCGAACTGGAGCTCTACGTCGCCAGTGGCCTCTCGCCCGCCGCCGCGCTGCAATCAGCCACGCAGAGCGCCGCCGCGCTGCTCGGGATCCAGGACCGCGTCGGGATCATCGCTCCGGGTATGGCCGCCGACTTCCTGCTGCTCGACGGCGACCCGCTCGCGGACATCCGCAATACGCGGAGGATCGCGGTGGTGGTGAAGGACGGAATGGTCCTCGGGATTCGGGACCCGGGGCTCGGGACTCGCGACTAACGCTGCCCCGCTCCCCAGGGCTTCAGCACGGAGTAGAGCGCCGCCATCACCGGCGTCGGGACGCCGGCGGCCGCGCCGCGGCGCACCACGGACCCCGCGAGCGACTCCACCTCGATGCGCTTGCCTTGCTGAAGGTCGATGAGCAGCGACGACCGCGTGCCCGGTGGCAGCACATCGACGTAGTGCGTGACGTACTCCCGCAGGCTGGTGGTCTCGCGCACGGCCACGCCTTCCGCTCGCGCCACGGCCTCGACTTCCGCCACCGCCGCCATGAACTGCGCCTTGATCGCCGCGTCGGACCAGAGCGGCCCGATCGGCAGCCGCGCGGCGCCCGTGAAGGCCGCAAAGGGCGCGAGATAGATGAACTTCTCCCACAGCGGCACGCGGGCGTCGGCCACGGCCTCGGCCTGGATGTCAGCCGCCGTCAGGACGTCGGCAATCCGCTGCACCCGAGGCGAAACCGCCGCGCGATCCCCGAACGCCTCCCCGAACACGATCCGGCGGTGCGTGCCCGTCTGCTCGATGAGCCCCGGCACGCTGAGCGCCGTCGCGATGTAGGTGGGCCCGCCCAGCACGCGCTCGGGGCCGACAACCGCGGCCACCTCGTCGACGCTGTCCACGCCGTTCTGGAGCGACATCACCACGGTCGTGTCGCCGACAAGCGCCTTCAGCATCGGCAGCGCGGCGGCGTTGTCGTAGGTCTTCACAGCGAGCATGACGACGTCGACCGGCCCGATCGCGGCCGGATCCTCTTCGGCCTGCGCCCGGACGGTGAAGTCGCCCAGCGGGCTCCAGACCATCAGCCCCCGCTCGCGGATGGCTCTCAAGTGCGCGCCGCGCGCCAGAAAGCTGACGCTCTCGCCCGACCGCGCCAGCTTGGCCCCGTAGTAGCCGCCAACGGCGCCGGAGCCGAGGATGGCGAAGTGCATGAGCAGGGACTCTAGCACAGGGAGCGGCAGTGCCACTTCCGGCAGGCAGCCGGCGACGGACCCGCCGGAAGGAACTGCGTCCTGTTGGACATTAATCCTATCTTTATAGTAGTGATTATGTGGTTTGGGCTCGCTCGATCTTTGAACCACCCCCCGACACGATCCTTGGCTGGAGGCCCCCATGTTCTGCCGACGACCGTCCCCGCGTCGCACCATCTACACGGCGGGAGCGCTCTTCACGGCGCTGCTCCTCCTGACGGCGTCGAATGCGCCGGAACGCCTGTTTGCGCAGGCTCCGCCGCAGCCGTTGATCGCCGGACGAAACGTGAACATGGTGTCGGGCACGGAGTGGCCGAATGGCGATCCGTTCCTCCAGCGCCAGAACGAGCCGTCGCTGGCCGCGTCCACCCGCAACCCCCAGCACCTCCTCGGCGGGTCGAACGACTACCGGACCATCGACCTGCCCGGCCTCCCCGACGGCGGCGAGACCGGCGATGCCTGGCTGGGCCTCTACAAGTCGTTCGACGGCGGCGACCGGTGGCAGAGCACGCTCATCCCGGGGTACCCGCAGGACACCTCGCCGGCCGGTGTGGCGTCCCCGCTGAAGGGCTATCAGGCGGGCGCGGACCCGGTCGTGCGGGCCGGCACCAACGGCCTCTTCTACTACAGCGGCATCGTCTTCGATCGGGCGAACCCGGCGACGCCCGACGCGCCGGTGAAGAGCCGCGTGTTCGTGGCGCGGTTCATCGACAACAACAACAAGGAGAGCGGCGACCCCATCGCGTACCTCGGCACCAGCGTCATCGCGAGTGACGCGGGCACGACGGGCGCCTTCATCGACAAGCCCTGGATGGCCGTCGACCAACCCCGCGGCGGGGCGAGGTTGTGCCAGATCGCGGCGCCTGGCGCGGCGGCGACGCAATCGATCAGGGCGGGCAACGTCTACGTCGCCTACTCGGTCATCGAGGGCTCGGGCCCGGACATCCGTTCGACCATCATGTTCGCCAGTTCGTCCAACTGCGGCGTGACGTGGACGCGGCCGGTGGCGATTTCGAACCCGGCCGATCGCGTCAACCAGGGCGCGACGATCGCCATCGACCCGGAAACGGGTGAGGTGTACGTCGCGTGGCGGCAGTTCGGCCTGTCCGACGGAGACACGGACTCCATTTCGATTACCAGTGCGAAGAACGGCAGGGGCTTCAAGAAGGCGAAGAAGGTCCGCCGGTTCATGGCGCACCACACACCGCAGCAGATCGAGAAGTGGCTCGCGCACAAGCGGCGGAGGCCGCCGAAGCCCGGCGGCAAGCCGGTCGTGACGGACGTGGCCGAGATCGACTCGTTCGACCAGCCGACGCTGGCGGATCGCTTCAGGACCAACGCCTACCCGACCATGGCCGTCGATGACGAAGGGCGGGTCTACCTGGCGTGGACGGAGCGGGGCTTCAGCGCCTTCAACCCCAACCCGGTTCAGGGCGATGCTCACATCGTGATGGCGACGTCGCGGGGCGGCGACGTCTGGGGCGACCCGAAAGCCGTGGACCCCCCTCAATTCGGCGGCGAGCCCCTGCCGGGGCATCAGTTCATGCCTTCCCTGGCGTTTGCCGGCGGGAAGCTGGTGCTCGCGTACTACGACTTGCGTGAAGATGTGTCCGGGGTGTTCGGACAGTACGTGGACGAGGGCGATGCCCTGGACTTCTCGGTCCCCAGGCGCCGTCACACGATCGACATCCGGGCGACGCATGCCGATCCGGCGGACGAACCGGTCTTCGCTCCCTCGTCGCGCGTGTCTCAGTACCTCGTCGGAAGCCGCCGTGGCGAGAGCGTTATCGAGCAGTTGCAGTTCAATCCGCCGAACCTGCCGCTCTTCCAGCTGGGAACGGTCCCGTTCATCGGCGACTACCTCGACCTGGCCCCGTCCCCGGCGTTCATCCGGAACGCCCAGGGGGCGTGGGTGCACAACACGGCGCCGTCCGGCTCGCCGGTCTTCCACGTGGTCTGGACCGACAACCGCGATGTGCGGCCGCCGACGAACGGGGACTGGACCGAGTACACGCCGCCCGCCAATCCGTTCTCGGGGATTGCCTGCGATCCGAACTTCACCGCCTCCCGCAACCAGAACGTCTACACGTCAAAGCTCACCATGGGCCTGCTCGCGGGCTCTCCCGGCAATGCGAAGCCGCTCGAGCCGTACGCTGCCGCGCGGGTTCGTGGTGTTCGCGCAGAACACCACGAATGTCGTGAAGACGTTCAGGTTCACCATTGCCGGCCAGCCTCCAGGCGGCCGTGCCGAGTTCTCCCAGCTGGCGTCGAATCCGCGTCTGCTCCAGGTCGACGCCCGTGTTCCCCCGCGTTCGAGCGTGTCGCGGACCGTCTATGTGACGTCCAGCGACCCGGCCGCGCGGGTGCCGGTGGCGATCGTCGAGGTGTCGGGACCGGGCGGCAACCCTGTTCCCGGCGGGCTCGAGGGCAGGGTCGTCCTCAACCCCGACATCGAGAATCCGGATATCGAAAACCCGGACATCGAGAACCCGGATATCGAGAATCCCGACATCGCGAACGAAGAGGTCTACAACCCGGACATCGCGAACCCGGACATCGCGAACCCGGACATCGCGAACCCCGACATCGCCAACCCGGACATCGCCAACCCCGATATCGAGAATCCCGATATCGCGAACCCGGACATCGCGAATCCCGACATCGAGAACCCCGATATCGAGAACCCCGATATCGCGAATCCCGACATCGAGAATCCCGACATCGAAAACCCGGACATCGCCAACGGGTCGCTCACAGACATCACCTGGACGATCACCAATACCGGCAACACGGCGGCGACGTTCGATGTGGACCTGTTCTTCAAGAACAACCCCGTCCCGGCCGGGATCAAGACGCAGTTGATCCTGTACCGGACCTACAAGACGCCGGTGGCGTCCGCCTCCACGAACTGCCAGCTGAAGTTCGAGACGCAGAACATCATCGTCGCCAACATCGTCAACCCGGTGTTCCTCGCTCCCGGGACGGTGCTGGCGCCCGACCCGACCGACCCCTCTGCAACCAATGCCACGATGTGGATCGAGCCCGGCGGGTCCGCCAGGATCACGCTCCGCGTGGTCGATCCCAATCCGTCCGACGATCAGACGCTGGACCTGGTGAATGATGTGGCGCCGACCGTGACGTCGGAGGCGTACAACACGCCCGACATCGCCGACGGCACGCCGCCCGCCACGCCGCCTCCGACGACGCAGCCGCCGACTTCGTCCGTGCCGACGCTGTCGTTCACGCTTCAGCCGGCCGGCGCGACGGCGGGCCTGCCGCTGGAGCCCTTCGCGGTGAGAGCGATCGGCCCGGGAGGCGGCCTGGCCGGCGTGCCCGTCACGGTGGCCCTGGCCAGCAATCCCGGGGGCGGGGCCGTGAGCGGGACGACCACAGTGCTGACCAACGGCACGGGCTATGCGACGTTCGCGGACGTGACCATCACCAAGCCGGGCGCAGGTTACACCCTGGTTGCCTCGTCGGCCGCGGCCGATGCCATTCCGGCGATCTCGCTACCGGTCACAATCATGCCTCCGGGCTTGGTGGTCACCAACGCGAACGATAGCGGGACCGGGTCGTTGCGCGCGGCGATTACGGCCGGCAATTCGATGCCTGGGTCTCAGACAATCGCCTTCGCCATCCCCGGCGTCTCGCCCGAGGCGCCCGCGGTGATCTCGCTGTTCTCGCCACTGCCGTCGATTACCGACCCGGCCGTGATCGACGCGACGACACAGGCGGGCTACGACGGCAGGCCGGTCGTTGAACTGACGTGGGCGGGCAGCTCGGCGACCGGCGCCGGGCTGAACATCGGAGCGGGCGGCACGACGGTGCGTGGCCTCTCGATCACGGGATTCCCCGAGCAGGGAGTCTTCGTCTTCCAGGGCATCGCGGACGTGCTCGTCGAAGGCAACTTCATCGGCACCGATCGAGACGGCAACGCCCAGGGCAACGTCGGCGCGGGCATCCAGATGCGGTACGTCAACGGAAGCCGCATCCAGGACAACGTCGTTTCCGCCAACGCTGGGAGCGGCGTGCTCATCGAGGGGGGCGCGGGGAACCTCGTCGTCCGCAACGAGATTGGCACGGCACCCGGCGGCCTCACGGCCCTGCCCAACGGCGGCAGCGGAATCACCGCGTACTACGACGCGGATGACACCACCATCGACGGCAACCTGATCTCGGGCAACGCCGGGTGGGGCATCGACATTCAGCGTGGCGCTGCCGCCGTGAGCGGCACGCGCATTCTCCGCAACACCATCGGCCTCGGCCGCGACGGCGGCTTGTTGGCGCACCCGGCCGCCGACACGTACGGCAACGTGGCGGGAGGCATCCGCCTGGCCGGGACCGAGGGGACCCTCGTCGGCACGCCGGGGCACGGCAACGCGATCTCCGGCAACAACGGACCGGGTGTCGTGGTGTCCGGGGCATCCACGATCAGGCCGGAGATCAAGGCCAACCTGATCGGCACGAACCTCGATGGGACCGCGTCGCGCCGGAACCTCTACGAGGGCGTCGTGCTCCATGCGCCGGCGCTGGTCGGGGGAAGCACGGATTCCCTTGACGGCAACCTGATCTCGGGCAACGGAGTGGCCCCGAATCTCGGTGCCGGTGTCCTCATCTCAGGTGAAGAGGCGGCCGGCTCGGTTGTCACCGGCAACGTGATTGGCCTCGCCGCGGGCGGCTCCGCCCTCGGGAACGGGTACAGCGGGATCACGATCTCCAATGTGTCCGGCGTGACGATTGGCGGTCCGGAGATCGACAAGCGCAACGTGGTCTCCGGCAACCCGCAGGCTGGCATCGCCATCTACCCCCTGGGCGACGGCCCGCAGCCGTCGAATGTGACGATCCAGGGCAACTACATTGGTTCGGACGTGTCGGGGACGATGCCTGTCGCCAATGGCGTCAGCGGGGTATCCGTCGACGGCACCGCCATACAGATAGGCGGGTTGGCCTCCGGCGCCGGCAACCTGATCATGGGCAACGGCACGGCCGGCGTCTCTGTCGTCGGCACATCGAGCGGCGTGTCGATCCTGTCGAACGTGATCGAAGCCAACGGCGTCATCGGCATCGACCTTGGCGGCGACGGTGTGACGGCGAACGACGCCGGCGACGCCGACACGGGCCCCAACGGCCTGCAGAACTTCCCGGTCGTGTCCAGCGCCCTCAACCTGACGAACCCGTCGAGCACGACGGTCCGCGTCTCGTTCGACAGCCTCGCTGGCGGCGGCTACACGCATCAGTTCTTCAGCGGACCCACGTGTGACGCGGCACGGAACCTGGTGCTCACGGCGCCAGGCACGCAGGGAAGCTCCCTCGTGGAGCTCAGCCCGCAGCTGCCGGTCGGGACGTACGTCACGGCCACCGCCACGGACGCGGGCGGAAACACGTCCGAGCTTTCGACGTGCACGCGCGTGACCCTGGCATCGCTCGTGGTGCCGGGCACGGCGGGGGGTACGGTGAACGTCAACAATCCGGGAAGCGCCGGCGGAACCGCGCCTGTCATCGTGGCGTCCGTTCAGCCGGGCGACTCCCTCACCATCACCGCGTCGGGGACCATCGGCTATGGCGCTGGCTTCGCGCCTGTGGGACCTGCGGGCAACGGCGTCACGAATCCGTCGGTGACGACGGTCCTCGCGCCGCCCCTCCCGCACATCGCCCTCGTCGGGCGGGTCTCGGGCGGCCCCTGGCAGGTGATCGGACCAGGACCGACCACGCTGACGGCCACGACCGCAGGGGTCGTCGAGCTGGCCATCAACGACGACTACTTCGAAGACAACACCGGCGCGCTCCAGGTGCAGGTCTCGCTCGGGTTGCCCGCTCCGGTTCACACGGCGTGGGCCGCCTCGGGGACCGGCTCGGTCACGCTCCAGAACGACGGGACGGCGGGCGGCCAGCCGGCCTTCCAGTACCAGCAGGGCCCCAACGTCCCGGATATCTTCACCGGCGCCTGGACGTTCTCGACCGTCGCTGCCGACACGCGGACGGTCGCTCTCGACTGGACCTGGAGCGGCCTGCACGCGTGGTTCGCCGTCACGACCCGCCTCGAGGTCTTCGTCCGGCGCGGTGGTGCGGACGTGTCGGTCACCACGCTGGTGAACGAGGGCCCGGTCAACTGCTGCACATCGCCCTCCAACGGCTTCGGCTATAGCGGATCGACGTCCGTTGCGGTGACGGCTGGAGACACTTACGGGTTCAGGGTGTACGGCTCGAATGGCGACTACAACGACCTCTTCCAGGGCACCCTCAGCGTCGTCGTGGACGGCGCGCCGGCGCCGACGCCGGAACCGGGTGCCGTCGGTCAGATGACGCAGGCGGGGGAGGCGGTATGGCCGGCGACGGATCGGCCGGCTGGTTGGGCGCCGCTGGCTGCGCCGTCCGCCGCGGCCATCTCCGCCGTGCCGGGTACGTTCCCGCGACCGGCTCAGTAGCGGTCGCCCCGAAGACGGGGTCCGCCGGCAGGCGGTCTCTGCGATGGCGGGTCCGGTGAACAACCGGGCCCGCCGTTCTTCTGTACGGGATGTCGCGCGCGCGGCGGGCGCCGTCGTCGCGCCGGCCCGGTCGTCGTTATCGCTTCTCGAGCCGGCGGCGGGCATCGGCCACGAGGCCCTGCTCGTCGCCGCGCTGCTTGATATCCAGGAACGCCTGATAGGAACCGGCCGCCTCGGGGCTGCCGAGCGCCTCGTCGACGCGGCCCTGGTAGTAGTGCACCGGCGCTTCGTACCGATAGGTCGGCATGTCGTCGAGCAGGACGGCGGTGGCCTCGCCACGGCGCTTGAGGCACAGGTCGAACTCCGAATCGGCCTCGGCGAACGCGCCGGCCTCCAGGTACGCCCGCCCGAGGCCGAAGCGCCCGAGCCACGAGTCGGCGAACTGCTGGGCGGTCTTGAAGCGCTCGATCGCCTTGCGCGGGTCCTTGCGCGCGAGGGCGACCTCCCCTTCCAGGACGCGGGCGTAGGCGAGTGATTCGGGATCGTACCGTTTCAGCAGCGTGCCGACGATCTCGAGCGCGGCCGCGTGCTGGCCGATGTCCGACAGCACCCGGCCGCCAAGGAAGGCGATGCTCTCGGCGGAGCTGAGCGCCATCGCCTGTTTCGCCAGCGCCGAGGCTTCCTTCGGGCGCCCCTGCAACACACGTGTCTCCGCCAGCGTGACGATGAGCCGCGCCCGGCGTGAATCGACCTTCTCGCCCTTGATGGCCGCTTCGAGGACGCGCGCGGCGTCCGACAGGCGCCCTTCGTACAGGGCGAGATCGGCCAGTCCTCCGGCGGCGAACCACGCGGCCGCGCCAGGAAGCGCCGCAAGCCGCTCGTACGTCTTCGCGGCATCGGCGGGACGCTTCGACGCGAGCTGAGACATCCCGAGCGCCACATAGGCCTTGGCGAACTCGGGGTTCATCTTCAGGACCGCCGAGGCTTCCTTCTCCGCCAAGTCGAACTCGCCGGCGTACATCGCATAGAGCGTGGCGTTGTTCCTCCTGAACACCGAGTTCGGGAAGACGCTGAGGGCCCGCCGGCCCAGAACCAGCGCCTGCGCCATGTCGCGGCGGTAGAACTCGGTCAGGGCGAGATTGCTCAGCCCGGCGCCGTCTGTCGGAAACTGCTTCAGCAGCGCCATCAGTTCTTCGCGGGCCTTGTCCGTGTTCCGCGTCAGCAGGTAGTATCCGCTCCGCGTCCGGTACTTCTCGCGGTCCGTCATCCGCCCGGTGCGGGCCAGCGCGAGCTTGTAATACTCCTCCGCGTCCTGCCGCCGGCCCAGGCTGCTGGCCGCCGCCCCCATCCCCGCGTAGGCCCGGCCCATCGTCGGATCGAGCTCGGTGGCGGTCTGGTAGGCCTTGAAGGCGTCGTCGAGCTTTCCGGCCCACTGCAGTTCCTGGCCGCTGGTGTACGCGCGCGCGGCCTCGAGCGACGCGGCCGTGAAGCTTTCGGTGTCCTTGACGAGGTCGGTGTTGGCCGATCGGTCGCCCAGCTCCGATCGGACGCGGGCGGCCGCCTTGCCGACGGCCGCCAGCACGGCATCCTTGTTGGCCGCGTCGGTCGTCCAGGTCAGCAGCGTCTTGTTGTCTGTGGGGTTGACCACGCGGACGGTGAGCGAATACGCGTCGCCGCTCTTCGCGATCGCGCCCGCGATCACACGGTTCACGCCCTCGCGCAGCGCCACCAGCACTGCCGTGTTGTCGTCGAGGCGGCCGCCCTGCTTGAGCTGGCCAGCCAGTCTGAGCGCACCATCGCGCGGATAGGCGTTGACGAAGGTCGCGCCTTCGACGCCCACGGCCAGCGCCTGTTCGAGCAGCCCGTCGAACACCGGCTCGCTGGTGGTGTTCGCAAAGTCCGCAATCAGCACCGACACCGGATCGGGTGGCTTCGGCGGCTGCGCGGGCCCGCGCGCGAACCAGTACGTGCCGCCCACGAGCGCGGCGACGAGCAGCACCGCGGCGGCCGCAAGCCTCGGGGTGAGCCGGCGGAGTTTCGGCTCCGGGATCAGGTTGCCGTCGGCGTCGAGCTTCGCCAGCGCCGCCGCCAGGTCCGCCGTCGTCTGGAAGCGGGCGGCGGGATCGAGCTGCATGCACGTCGAGACGAGCGCGTCCACCGGCTCGGGCAGGCCGGATTCGCGCGCCCGCAGCGGGATCGGTGCCCGCGCCGTGCGCGCGGTCAATTCCTGCCACGGCGTCGAGCCTTCGGGGACCTTGCGCGAGCCGAGGATCAGGTCCGACAGGATCAGGCCGAACGTGTAAATGTCGCTCCGCTGGTCGACGGTCTCGCCCCTCGACTGCTCCGGCGACATGTACTCGATGGTCCCGACGATGCCGCCGAACTTCGTGCTGAGAATCGTGCCGCTGCGCGACGTCTTGAGCGACGCGGCCGAAGACGAGGTGGCGTCCAAGACGGTGGCCGACGCGTCCCCGGCGGGGAGCAGCGTGGCCGAGGTGTCGTCGATCGGGGGCGGTTCGGGTGCGCCCGGCTGGGGCGCCGGCCCGCCGGGCTTCTCGCCGCCCTTCTCGGACGAGAGGGCGATGCCGAAGTCCATCAGCAGCGCGTTGCCCTCTCCGTCGAGCATGATGTTCGCCGGCTTCAGGTCGCGGTGCACGACGCCGGCCTCGTGCGCGGCCTGCATCGCCGAGACCACCTGCCGCGCGATCTGCAGCACGCGCGCAACGGGGAGCCGGCCTTCGCGCTTGAGGACCGTCGCAAGGTCCTCGCCCTCGACGTAGGACATCGTGATGTACTTGATGCCCTGGATCTCGCCGAGATCGTGGATGCGGATGACGCTCTTGTGCGTGACCTGCCGCGCGAGCAGCAACTCGCGCTTGAAGCGGCGCTCGAGCTCGCGCGCCTGCACGGGATCCTTGAGGACCTCCGGCCTGATGACCTTCAGCGCGACGGCGACGCCGAGCTCCGCGTCCCACGCCTGGTAGACCGCGCCCATCCCGCCGATGCCGAGTTCCTTGAGGATGTGATACCGGCTGCCGAAGTCCTGGCCGACCGAGAGGATGCCGGATGGCGCGGGTCCGCCCGGCGCGCCCGTCCCGGCGAAGACGGTCGCGTCGGCTGGGCCGGCGAAGACCGTGGCGTCCCCGCCCGGAGCAGCCGCTCCCGCGACGACGGTGGCGTCGGCCGGCGAAGGCGTGACGCCGGCAAGCACGGTGGCATCGGCGTTGGCGGTGGACCCGGCGACGACGGTGGCGTCAGCCGGCGGCGGTCGGTGCCCGGGAATGACCGTGGCGCCATCGGCCGGCCCGCAGGCGGGGCACGATCCGTCGCGCGCGGGTTCCTCTCGGCCGCATACCGGGCAGGCCATCTGGGGGCGATCTCCTCTATTTCAAGTCGCTGAAGGTCAATTATGACCCGAAATCGTGGCGGCTCACGAGATCGTCTGCCTTGCCGGGCGCCGGAAGGCTGCGCTCAGGCCTGATCGAGCGAGAGGATCGGCCAGCCGCGCTCCTCGGCGTGGGCGCGCAGACGGGGGTCCGGGTGCACCGCCACCGGGTTCGTCACGACCGAGAGCAGCGGGATGTCGTTGGCCGAGTCGCTGTAGAACCAGCTCTCCGCATAGTCCGCCAGGCGCTCGCCGCGGGCGGTCAGCCATTCGTTGAGCCGCGTGACTTTGCCCTCGCGGAAGCACGGCGTGCCGTGGGCCCGTCCCGTGAACCGGCCGTCCTCCTGCTCGAGCTCCGTGGCAAGCAGCTCCGTGATTCCCAGCGCCGCGGCGATGGGCGCAGTGACGAAGCGGTTGGTGGCGGTGACGATGAGGCGCTCGGCGCCGCGGTGGCGCTCGAGCAGCCGGCGGGCGCCCGGGCGGATCATGGGCAGGATCCGCGACGCCAGGAAGTCCGCGTGCCACCCGTCGAGCTGCGCGCGGGTGAACTGCGAGAGCGGGTAGAGCTGGAAGTCGAGGAAGTCCTGCAGCACCAGCGTGCCGGCCCGGTAGCGATCGTAGAACTCCTGGTTCTTCGCCTCGTAGGTCGCCCGGTCCACGACGCCCAGGCCGACCAGGTGGAGGCCCCACTCGTAGTCGCTGTCGCCGGCGATGAGCGTTTCGTCCAGATCGAAGAGCGCGAGTGTCCGGTTGGCCATGTTGGGCGGTGGTCCTGTTTCCCGACGGTCCTGCTTCTCACTGTAACCCGGGTTCGGGGTGGAGGTAGAATTCCGTGCCGTCGCACGCAGGCCACGAACCCGCTCCCGTGGAGGCGCCATGAAGTCCCGGCTTCCCGCCTTGCTCGTTGTCGCGATCGTCGCCGCCACCGTGATTGCCGGCCTTGTCGCCGGCGCGCAGCGTGACGACCGGACGGGCCCGGTCGACCTCGTCATCCTTAACGGCCGCGTCTTCACCGGCGCGGGCCGGGCGCCGGCCGAGGCGCTCGCCGTGCGCGGGAACGAGATTCTGCGTGTCGGCTCGAACAGGGAGATCAAGGCGCTCGCGGGCGCGGCCTCGACCATCGTCGACGCGCACGGCGGCAGCGTGCTGCCGGGGTTCATCGACGGCCACGTCCATTTCGTGAGCGGCGGGCTCGGGATGGACCGCGTCAACCTGCTCGACGCGGAATCACTCGACGCCATCAGGACGAAGATCCGCGAGTTCGCGGCGGCGAACCCAGGCCGCGCCTGGGTGCTTGGCCGGGGCTGGTATTACTCGCCCTTCCCCGGCGGGCTCCCCACTCGGCAGATCCTGGACGAACTCGTGCCCGATCGGCCGGCCTACATGACCTGCTACGACGGCCACACCGGATGGGCGAACACCGCCGCGCTCAGGCTGGCCGGCATCACCGCGGCCACGCCCGACCCGCCCGATGGCGTCGTCGTGAAGGATTCGAAGACCGGCGAGCCGACCGGCGTTCTCAAGGAAGCGGCAATGGGGCTGATGTCCAAGGTGCTGCCCCAGCCGACACGAGAGGATCGGATGCGCGCCATCAGGAGGGCGTCGGAGGAAGCCAGCCGCCTGGGCATCACGAGCATCCACGAGGCCGGTACGGGCGAGGCGGCTCTGGAACTGTTTGAAGAGGTCAGGAAGGCGGGCGGCCTGAACGTCCGTGTGTACGCCGCGCTGTCGGCGAGAGACGACATGACCGACGCCGACGCCGACGCTTTCGATGCGCTTCGCCTGAAATACGCCGCGAACCCGCGGGTCAAGGTGGGCGCGATCAAGGTGATGGCCGACGGCGTCATCGAGGCGCACACCGCCGCCATGCTGGCCCCGTACGCCAACAACCCCTCGTCGGGGCACGCGAACTACACGCCGCAGGAGCTGCAGCGGCTCGTCACGATGATGGACCGCCGCGGCTGGCAGGTGATGACGCATGCCATCGGCGACGGCGCCGTGCGCATGACGCTCGACGCGTACGAAGCCGCCACGAAAGCGAATCCCGCGCCGGCGGCGGGGCGGCGGCATCGCGTGGAGCATGCCGAGACGATCGACCCGGCCGACTTTTCGCGGTTCAAGTCGCAGAACACCATCGTGTCCTACATGCCGTTCCACGCGAACCCGACGCCGGCCCAGCTCACCGTGTGGACGGCGAACATCGGGCCCGACCGGTCGTCGCGCGGGTGGATCTGCCGGACTATGGAGCAGGCCGGCGCGCGCATGGTGTTCGGCAGCGACTGGCCGGTGGTCGCCCTCGACCCGCGCCTCGAGATCAACATGGCCGTCACGAGGAGGACCGCCGACGGGCTGCCAGCCCAAGGGTGGCTGCCGGACCAGGCGATTTCCCTCGACAGCGCCATCGAGAACATGACCGCCGCCGGCGCGTACGCCTCCTTCGACGAAACCCGGAAGGGGCGCCTCGCCCCCGGCATGCTGGCCGACATTGTCATCCTGACGAAGGACGTGTTCGCCCAGTCACCCTCACGATTCCTCGACGCGGCCGTCGATGTGACGGTTCTCGATGGCCGAGTCGTCTACCGCCGCTGACTGAAGAGGGGTCGGGTCTATTTACGATCGGGAGCCTCGAGAACTTACAGGAATGTCATCCGGGCGTTTCGCAGGCAACCACGTACGGGCGGATTACAGCCCTACGCGGACGGTCGACGCGCCAACCTGCTGACAATTATGAAAGCGGGGCTGGTGCCTGCGCGTAAATAGACCCGACCCCTCTGTCTCTATCTCCTGACGATGCCGATGCTGGCCACGGTCTCGCCCTTGGTCATCGAGGGCACCGCGCGGATGTAAAGAACGACCCCGGACTCCGGCGCTCGGGCTTCGTAGAGGACCTTCCCCACGTAGTCCGTCACGTAGCCGATCTTCATCCCTGACTGGACATACGCGCCCCGCTTCACCAGCGGGTAGAAGATGCCGGCCTGCTCGCTCGCCACGGCCGCAGCGCGCTCAATCCACACGGGGTTCTCGATGACCGCCGGCACACCGGGGATCATCCGAAGGTAGCGCATCACGTTGATGCAACCCGAGACCAGCACCGCGATGTCGTCCGGGTCCGCCGTGCCGGCGTGCCCGGCCTCGGCGGTGATCGACGGTTTGCCGCGCGTGGACGCCGTGTTCTCGAGGTAGCGCGACGCCGCCGGGTCCTTCGGGCGGTCCGCCGAGATGACGATGTGGTCAAGCCCGAAAGACAGCAGCATCTCCTTCGACACCTGGTCCTGCGCCATGTTGCCCGTCACGGTCCAGTAGGAGTACGGCCGCAGGCTCTCGTCGAGATCGCCCCCGTGCAGATCGATCAGGTGGTCGCATTGGTCGACGACTTCCTTCGTCATCAGGAACGACGCGCGCTCGGTCTGCGTGCCGTCCGGCCGCCCTGGATAGAACCGGTTCATGCTCTTGCCGTCCACCGGGTTCACGTGCGCAATCTTCTGCTCGAACGACGCCACGTTGACGAGCGGCACCAGGATGACCGAGCCGACAATCTGCCCGGGGTCGAACAACGGGATGAGCCGCTCGACCGCGAGAATCGACGCGTACTCGGTGCCGTGCAGGCCAGAGACGATGGCGAGCACGGGGCCGGGCCTCGCGCCGTGGAGCACGACCACCGGGATGTTGGTGCCGGCGTCGACTCCGGCCGGCACGGCGATGCTGCCGATGGCCTTCTGCCCTCGTGCGGCAGCCGCGCTGCCGACCTTCAACACCGGGCGCGGGTCGACCGCCGTCTGCGCCGAAGTCGAGGCGGCCCCAATCGCGGCTGCTGCCAACCAGACCAGCGCAATGCCTGTCAGCGTGCGATGCATAGTGACCCTCCCTGAGGCGGCCGGGGGAAGCACGTTCCTGCGGATTCCCGCTCACGCAGGCCGGCAAAACGCAGCTTCAGGGTTCTGTCGGCGGCAGGCCGGGGCCCCACTACGTCACCCCAGCCGGATCTTGGCCCTTACGCAGCGTTTTGCGGACTGTCGCATGCCGGCCTGGTTCGAGGGAATCCCTCGGAACATGCCTCCCCCTGCCGCTAGACTTGCGAATCCCGAATCCCGAGTCCCGAGTCAGTACCCTGATGACACGTTCGACCCTGAAGCGCTCCCCGTCTCTCCGCAGGATGACCAGTTCCGCCGGTTCGCCCGGCGCGATGACGCGCGGCGCGCGCCGCATGGCGAAGTCGGGCAGCGCCACAACGTCGCCGGCCTTCATCGCGGGATCCCATAGCGGCGCGACGAGCATCCCTGCCGCATCGATCGATTCCAGCGCGCCCTGGTTGTGCAGGTCGCCAAGGTCCTCGATGCGCGCGTTCAGCCGCTCCTCGCGCCGGCCGTCCGTGGTCCGCACCGCCCGGCTCGCGACAATGCCGACATCCGCGGTGAACGGCGCGACGCCCGTGCCTGGCACGACGGTGGCATTGCGGACGATCAGATAGAAGAGGTCCGTCTCGTTGATCGGCAGCGTCTCGTACCGCGCCTTGTCGGCCTGCCCCGCCCGGCCCGTCGAGAGCGCGTCGAGCGCGGAGAGGATGGCCACGAAATTCAGCCGTACCAGGTAGGGATCCGGCTCGGCGGCCGGCCACGGTCCCGTTTCGATCAGCACGACGTCGGTGCCCCACTTCGCGAGGTTGTCGCCGAACGCCCGCGCCTCGAACTCGTCGTCGTAGCGGGCGATGCGGCCGGGCGCGAGCGGCTCGAGGGCGTCGCGGATGATGGCCGACACCTGCTTGGTCAGCAGCCTGCCGGAGCTCTCCGTGCGCGCCTCGTCGAAGGCGACCGACAGCAGCGAGATCGACGCCGGCTGCCCGGTGCGGCCCGCCGAGGTCCGCCAGCCCTGGTTGTGCAGATTGAAGCCGATCTCCGGCTTCAGCCGGTCACGCAACGCCTTGAGCGCGCGGCCCTCCGGCGTCTGCAGGCGGAGCGCGTCGCGGTTGATGTCGATGCCCTGGGCGTTGCGGCGCTGGAAGCGCTCGGCCCCGTCGGGGTTCAGCATCGGCACGACGTGAATCGTCAACGCCTCGAGCATGCGCGCGAACGCGGGCTCGGCGCGGTGCCGGCGGAACTGCTCGGCCACGTCGAACAGCGCGGCTGTCGCCGTCGGCTCGTCGCCGTGCATCTGCGACCACAGCAGGATGTGGCGCGGCCCGCGGCCGAGCAGCAGGTGATGAATCGCGCGGCCCTCGACCGACCGGCCGATCTCCTCCACTTGGAACAGGTCGGGCGCCGCGGCACGCAGCTCCCGGAGCCGGGATTCGACATCCGCGTGGCGGACAAGCGGGGGCCGTGCCCACGACACACGTTCGTTGTTCCAGGCCACGGCCAACTCGACGGGCGTGAAACTGGCCGGAATCAAGGGACCTGACGGCGCCGTGACGGCCGGGCGCTTCGGGGCGCAGGCGGCGAGCGAAACCAGAGCCAGGGCGATCGCGATCGGGCGGCGGAGGTTGCTGCGCATGTCGGGGACATCCTCGCCGGGCAGGGGCCGGGAACGCAACCATTTCGTCTCCGGGGACAGTCCCCGAACGCAACACCTTCTTCGTTCGGGACCTGTCCCCGTAGAATGGTGACTGCCCCTGGAGCCCGTTCCCATGCCCGAATCCCCGAACCGGACGCCGGCCCCCGGCGAACCACGCAACCAGGCACAGACCCTGCTCCGGCACATCGGCAAGCCCGCCAGCGCGTGGACGGCCGACGATCTGCTGGCCTTCGTGCGCGATCAGGAGATTTCGGTGCTGTCGCTGATGCACGTGGGCGGCGACGGCTGGCTGAAGACACTGGATTTCGTGCCGCGCGACTCGGCGCACCTCGCCGACGTGCTGACGGGCGGCGAACGCGCGGACGGCTCGAGCCTGTTCGGCGATCTCGGCATCCCCGTCGGCGCCTCCGACATCGTGATGCGGCCGCGGCTGTCGACCGCGTTCGTCGATCCGTTTGCGACGGAGCCGACGCTGGCCGTGCTGTGCAGCCATTACAACCGGCAGGGTGCGCCGCTGCCCGAGTCGCCCGACACGCTCGTGCGGGCGGCCTATCAGCGCCTCGTTTCGGAGACCGGCGTCGAGCTGCACGCGCTGGGCGAGATCGAGTTCTTCCTCGGCGCGCGGCTGGGCGACGCAGAGGCGTACGGGGCGAACGAGCGAGGCTACCACTCGACCGCGCCGTTCGTGTTCGGCGAATCGCTGCGGCGAAGGGCGCTCGTGCACCTCGCGCAGATGGGCGTGGCGGTGAAGTACGGGCACGCGGAGGTGGGGTACGTCGAGGCCGACGCGGCCGATTCCCGCGTCTGGGAGCAGCACGAGATCGAGCTGTGGCTGCGGCCGCTGCCCGAGGCCGCCGACGCGGTGGTCCTGACGCAGTGGGTGCTGCGCAACCTCGCGCAGCGGGCCGGCATGCTGTGCAGCTTCGCGCCCATGGCGCGGAAGGGCCACGCGGGCAGCGGCATGCACTTCCACTTCGCGCCGCGCCGCGGGGACGCGTACCTCGAGCACACCGACGCCGGCGGCGCCCTCACGCCGGAGGCGAAGTGGCTCATCGGCGGCCTCGTCTCGCACGGCGCCGCGATGATGGCCTTCGGCAACCGCAGCCGCGACTCGTTCGTGCGCCTGAGCCAGGGCAAGGAGGCGCCGAACGCCGTCACGTGGGGCCGCTACAACCGCAAGGCCCTGGTGCGCATCCCGATCATCCCGACGGATGCGGCCGGCCGGGCCACCAGCCCCGGCACCATCGAGTTCAGGCTCCCCGACGGATCGGCCCACCCCCACCTGCTGCTCGCCGGGATCGCCCAGGCCTTCGTGGCGGGCCGGGGCATGGCCGACCTCGACGACCGGCTCGCGCGGACCGCGGTGACGGCGGCGGGCCAGGCGGCGGCGGAGAATCGCGTGCCGCTGACGTTCCCGGAGATCGCCGACGCGCTGGTTGGCTGCCGCCCCGTGCTCGAGGCGGGCGGCGTGTTCGCGCCGAACATGATGGATCGCATCATCGCGCTGCTGCGCGCGTGAGAGAGGTGCTTATGACGAGAAGGACAAGCCGGCTAGCGGCGCTGGCGGCCGCGGCCCTCCTGGCGGCCGCGGTGCGGCCGGCCGCCGCGCAGGGGTTCGACATCCGGACGTACACGCTCAAGAACGGGATGAAGATCCTGGTCCAGGAAGACCATTCCATCCCGAACGTGGCGCTGTACATCTTCTACCGCGTGGGCTCGCGCAACGAGCGGCCGGGCATCACGGGCATCTCGCACTTCTTTGAGCACATGATGTTCAACGGCGCGAAGAAGTACGGCCCCGGCGAGTTCGATCGCAGCATGGAGGCGAACGGCGGGTCGAACAACGCCTACACGAGCGAGAACGTCACGGTGTACCAGGACTGGTTCCCGCGATCCGCGCTGGAGCTCATCGTCGACCTCGAGGCCGATCGCATCCAGCACCTGTCGTTCGACCCGGAGATCGTCGAATCGGAGCGCGGCGTGATCGCCTCGGAGCGCCGCAACGGCGTGGACGCGAACAACTTCGGCGTGCTGGCCGAGCAGCTTTCCGCCGCGGCGTTCACGGCCCACCCCTACCAGTGGCCGGTCGTCGGCTGGATGTCGGACATCGAGGCATGGACGCTCGACGACCTCAAGCACCACTTCAGGATGGGCTACTCGCCGTCGAACGCGACGATGGTGGTGACCGGTGACGTGACCTTCGACGAGATCGTCGCGCTGGCGCAGAAGTACCTCGAGCCCATCCCGTCCAACCCGCCGCCGCCGAGGGTGATGACGCGCGAGCCCGAGCAGCTCGGCGAGCGCCGGGTCACCGTCCGCAAGTTCGCGCAGCTGCCGATCCTGATGATGGCGTATCACGTGCCCGAGACGGCGCACCCCGACTACTACGCGCTGCAGGCGCTCGAGACGATCCTCTTCTCTGGCCAGAGCTCGCGCATGTACAAGCGCATCGTCGACAGGGACCAACTGGCGTTGTCGGTGAGCGGCGGCGGCGACTGGTCGTTCGACCCGTCGCTGTTCACCGTGACCGCGCAGCCGAAGGCCGGCGTCGATCCGGCCGCGGTCGAGAAGGCCATCTACGAGGAGCTCGACAGGGTGAAGGCCGACGCCGTCACCGACGAGGAGCTCGAGAAGGCGAAGAACATCCTGCTGTCCGCGTTCTATCGCAACATCAAGACCATCAGCGGCCGCAGCAACGCCATCGGCACCTACGACGTGTTCTTCGGCGACTACCGGAAGCTGTTCACGGCGGCCGACGATTTCGCGAAGGTCACGAAGGCCGACGTCCAGCGCGTCGCGAAGCAGTACTTCACCGCCAACAACCGGACCGTCGCCACGCTCGTTCCGGAAGCGGCGCCCGCCGCGGACAGGAAGTAGGAGGCTGACATGACACGCGCCATACGCATCTTCTGCAGCCTGCTCCTGGCGCTGGCGATTGCCGCGCCGGCCGCCGCCCAGCCCGGCACGCTCAAGCTCCCGGCCCACAAGAAGGTCGTGCTCAGAAACGGCATGACGGTGCTGCTGATGGAGCAGCGCGAGGTGCCGCTCGTGTCGTTCGCCGTGCTCATGAAGGCCGGCTCGGTCCTCGATCCGGCTGGAAAGGAGGGCGTGGCGTCGATGACCGCCGCGCTGCTCCGCAAGGGGACCGCCACGCGCAGCGCGGACGATTTCTCGGCCCAGCTCGATTTCATCGGCGGGTCGTTCGGCGCGGGCGCCACCGCGGACGCGACGTCGATCTCGGCCGAGTTCATGAAGAAGGACGTCGCGAAGGGCCTCGAGTTGGTGGCCGACGCCATGCTCCGCCCCGCGTTCCCGGACGGCGAGGTGAAGAAACTGGCGGCGCAGCGCGTGGACGGCATCAAGTCGGCCAAGGACCGCGCCGCGGGCGTCATCAGCCAGTACTACAACGCCTATCTCTACGGAAAGCACCCGTACGCGCGCCCGACGGGCGGAGACGAGACCTCGGTGGCCTCGATCACGCGCGAGGATGTCGCGAGGTTCTACGAGGCGAACTACGCGCCCGGGGGCACGGTGATGGCCGTCGCGGGCGACTTCGCCGCCGCCGAGATGGAGAAGCAGCTGGCGGCCGCGTTCGGCGGGTGGCCCGTCAAGCCCGCCGCCGCCGTCGCGCTGACCGACGCCCAGCCGGTCAAGGGCCGGAAGATGCTGCTGGTCGACAAGCCCGATTCCACGCAGACGTACTTCCGCATCGGCAACATCGGCATCGCGCGGTCGAACCCCGATCGCGTGCTCGTCGAGATCGTCAACACGCTCTTTGGCGGCCGCTTCACCTCGATGATCAACACCGAGCTGCGCATCAAGTCGGGCCTGACCTACGGAGCGGGATCGGGCTTCGCGCAGTGGAAGGCCAGGGGGCCGTTCTTCGTCAACAGCTACACCAGCAACGCGAACACGGAAAAGGCCCTCGACATGACGCTCGACGTCCTGAAGCGGCTGCAGGACAAGGGCATCTCGGACGACGACCTCAAGTCGGCCAAGGCGTACCTGAAGGGCCAGTTCCCGCCGGAGATCGAGACGGCCGATCAGCTGGCGGCCACGCTGGCGGAGCTGGTGTTCAACGGCCTCGACGAGCGCGAGATCAACAACTACTACGGCAGGATCGACGCCGCGGCCATGCCTGACGTCAACCGCGTGATCAAGCAGTACTTCCCGCTCGAGGACCTGGTGTTCGTGCTGGTCGGGAAAGCGTCCGAGATCGAGGGCCTCGCGAAGAAGTACGCGCCGGCGGTGGACCGCAAGTCCATCAGCGCGCCCGGTTTCTAGAGAGGGGTCGGGTCTATTTACGATCGGCGGGGTTTTGGACTGACAATTGTGTCATTCGAGGCGGCGGCGTTTCGGACTTCTGCCGGCAGCGACCAAGGTTGCCGCCCCCCGGACGTCTCGTCACCAGAATTGTCATCGTCCAAGACCTGCGTACGTAAATAGACCCGACCCTTCTTGATTGGAGACCAATTGGGTCGTATTGAGCTACAATAGGTGGGTTTCGCGGGTTCTCAACCAGTCCGCAGAGCGAGGATGTTATGGCCGGGCAGGGCGCAAAGCCGCCGATCAAGATCACGTACGCGACGATGAGCGGAGACCAGCTCGAGGAGCTTCACGGAGCCCTCGACGCGGCCATCCCCGCCGTGCAGGCCGTCTTCGGCCAGACCCACCCGATGTGGATCAACGGCCACGCGGTGAAGACGGTCGATCACTTCACCAACACGAGCCCGTTCGACACGCGCATCGTGCTCGGAGGATTCGCCAAGGGCAGCCAGCTGCACGTGCGCGACGCCATCAACGCGGCCCGCGCGGCGTTTCCCGCGTGGGGCCGGACGCCATGGCCCGATCGCGTGAAGCTCCTGCGCCGCGTGGCAGACCTCATCCGCCACCATCGCTGGGAGTTGTCGGTGCTCATGGGCTTCGAGGCGGGCAAGACGCGTCTCGAGTGCGTGGGCGACGTGGAGGAGTCGGCCGACCTCATCGCGTACTACTGCGACCAGATGGAGCTGAACGACGGCTTCACGAAGCCGATGAACACGCTGGGCCCCGACGAGGAGAACGTCAGCGTGCTGCGGCCGTACGGCGTGTGGGCGGTGATCTCGCCGTTCAACTTCCCGCTCGCCCTCGCGGCGGGCCCGGCCGGCGGCGCGCTCGTCGCCGGCAACACCGTGGTGTTCAAGCCCGCCAGCGACACGCCCTACATCGGTCTGCGCCTCGCCGAGATCATGAACGAGGCCGGCATTCCGCACGGCGTGTTCAACTTCGTTACCGGCGGCGGCGGCACGGTGGGCCAGGAGCTCATCGACAACCCGGGCGTGGACGGGGTGGTGTTCACTGGCTCGCGCGACATCGGGTTCCAGCTCGTCAAAACCGACGCGGACCGGCCGATCCCGCGCCCGCTCGTCATCGAGACCGGCGGCAAGAACCCGGCGATCATCATGCCGTCGGCCGACCTCGACAAGGCCACCGACGGCGTCTACCGATCGGCCTTCGGGAACCAGGGCCAGAAGTGCTCGGCCTGCTCACGCACCTACGTGCACCGCGACACGCGCAAGGCGTTCCTCGAGATGCTCGTCGAGAAGACGAAGAAGATCCGGATCGGCAACCCGCTCGACCGCACGACGTACATGGGCCCGGTGATCAACGCGAGCGCCGTGAAGACGTACGAGCAGGCCGTCGAGCAGGCGAAGCGTGATGGGGGCCGCGTCCTCGTCGGGGGCAGGCGCATGACGGGCGACGCCTACGACCACGGCTACTTCGTCGAGCCGACGATTATCGACGGCCTCCCCAAGGACCACCCGCTCTTCTTCGAAGAGCTCTTCGTCCCGATCCTCGTCGTCGCCGACATCCATGATCTCGACGAGGCGATCGATTGGTCGAACCGGTCGGAGTACGGCCTGACGGCGGGCATCTTCTCGGAGGACGCGAACGAGGTCGAGCGGTTCTTCGACGAGATTCACGCCGGTGTGACCTACGCCAACCGCCGCGCCGGCGCGACCACCGGGGCGTGGCCGGGCATCAATCCGTTCGTGGGCTGGAAGGCCAGCGGCCTGAGCGGCCGCGGCACCGGCGGCCCGTACTACGTGCAGCAGTTCATGCGCGAACAGAGCCGCGTGCGGGTGCGGTAGAGACCTATTTCGGCGCGCGGCCGATGAGCTCCCAGACCCACCGGTGCGCGCCGTGGATCCACGAGGTCGAGGGCTTCAGGTACATCAGCACGCACTCGCCGTGCACGACGCTGATGCCGTTGTCCTCGCAGAACCTGATGGCCTCCGGCGACGCCGCCCCCTGCTGGAGCCACACCCGCCTGATGCCGTGGGCCGCAGCCGCCTTCACGACGCTCTCGGCCTGCGCCGGGGGCACGACGATGATGACGCCGCCAACCGGCTCGGGCAGGGCGGCAAAGGACGGGTAGGCCCGATGGCCACCCACCTCGACGGCCTCGGGATGCAGGGGCAGGAGCCTGTAGCCGAGCGTCGTCAGGTCCTTGAGGATGGTGTTGCCGAACTTCTTCCCGGACCGCGACACCCCGGCGATCGCCAGGGTCTTCTGGGCCAGGAATTCGTCGATCTCGTGTTTGCTTGCCATGGCGGCCTGATTCTATCGTGTATCCTACGCCGGAGTTCATGACGCCCACCCGCGCCCTGTCCGCGCTTGCCGCGCTCCGTGTCACCTGCGGCGCCGAAGCCGCGCGCACCAGGCTCGGCCTGCTCCGCGCGCTCGACCAGGCCGTTCTGCGCACGGCCCCCGCGGTGGCCACGCTGCACGAACTGCTCTGCTTCATCCACGCCTACCCCGACAATCGCGAAGTGTTCGAGCAGGTGTCGCGGATGCTGCAGGGCTTCGGTGAGCGGCTCGACCTGAAGCGCCACGCCCGCCGACTTGCCGGCAGCGGCATCGCGGGCACCGACACGGTCTACCCCTTCGGGCTGTCGACGGCGCGGTGGCTCGCGGACCGCTGCGGTGAGCAACTCGGCGTCGAGTGGAAGGACGTCGCCCGCCCCGACCTGCTCGACGCGCGGCTCCAGTTGTTCGCGCTCTGGGCCGAGCGGCCTGTCTTCGACGAGCCGCCGCTCGACGGCCGCGAGTGGCTCGAGCGTCTGCGGGGCGACGACACCGACGCGGCCTTCCTCGTGACGCGGAGCGCGTCGCTGCCCGCCCGCGGCATGACGAAGGACCATCTCTATGACGAGCTCGGCCTCGCGCTGCGCGTATCAGCGGGACCGGCATCGCCGGATCGGACGCGGGCGCGCGTGCCGGGCCATCGGCTGGTGCTGCAGCGCACGCCGCTGCGGCTCGCGCGGCCGGACCTGACGGCCGAGATCGCGATTCCGCCGCGGCGCATCAGGCCCGTCGGCGAGCGCCGGGCCGCCGCCCTCCTCGACCTGGCGCGCGAGGCCATGGTCACCCGCGCGCGGGACCTCTACACCTTCACGGCCGCGAACCTCCGGGACGCCTGCCTCGTCGACTGCGGCGACGGCGTCGAGTTCTTCTGCGTCGGCGTGGACGTGGAGCAGCGGCTGCTGCTGGACGCCGTGTATGGCATCCTCACGCTGCGCAACGGGGTGCCGATCGGGTACGCGCTCTTCAGCGCGCTCTGGCGCTCGTCGGAAGTCGCCTACAACGTCTTCGAAAGCTTCCGAGGCGGCGAGTCGGCGTGGATCTACGGCCGGATGCTCGCCACGATTCGCGCGATGTTCGGCGCCGACACGTTCACGATCGATCCGTATCAACTGGGCCACCACAACGACGAGGGGCTCGAGTCGGGCGCGTGGTGGTTCTACTACAAGCTGGGATTCAGGCCCTGGGACCCGGCCATCGCGCGGCTCGCGGAGCGGGAGGCACGCCGGGTGGCGGCGCACAAGGGCTATCGGACCGGGCCCGGCACGCTGCGGAAGCTCGTCGGCGCGAACCTGTTCCTGCAGATCGGCCCGCCGAGGCGTGATGTGATTGGCGCGATTCCCACCGGGGCGATCGGGCTGGCGGCGACATCGCTCCTGGCCTCGCGCTTCGGGGCCGACCGCGAGCGCGCGACGGAGGAACTGTCACGCGAAGCGGCTTCCCGCCTGGGTGTCGAGGGTTGGCGGCGCTGGGGCGCCGGCGAACGGCTTTTCTGGCAGCGCTGGGCGCCGCTTGTCGCGCTGCTTCCGGAGATCGACCGTTGGACGGCTACCGAGAAGCGCGACCTCGTCGACCTCATCCGCGCGAAAGGCGGGCGGCGCGAGCGCGAGTTCGTGTCGCGCTTCGATGCCCATCCACGCCTCGGCGCCGCGCTGGCCGGTCTCGCTCGTCGTCGAGGCTGAAGCCTCGACCTCCAAGCTCCGCCCCGACGGCAGCCCTGTAGGGCCGCCCTCCGTCGTACTACCTGATGATCTCCCCCGTGGTGCCCGGCGGCTGCGCGGCCGGCTCCAGGCCCTGAGGCAGGCCGGGGCCCGCGCCCGGCTGACCCGGCACCGAAGCCGCCGGGATGACGCGCGCCGGCACCTCGCTCACCAGCGCCTGCGCGGCGATGCGCCACCGGCCGTCGGAGTCGAGGCGCCACTGCGTGAGGTAGTTGCCGCGGTCCTGAGACGACGGCCGGCCGGGGGGCGCGGCGGCGTCGGCGACGAACCGGATGGTGTACTTGCCGCGCTCGACGGCCAGCGGCCCGCTCTGCTCGAGCAGGCTGGTCTCCATCGACACCTCCCACTGGCCCCATCCGAAGGCCTGCTGCCAGAACCTGCGGACCGCTTCGGTGCCCGCCTGCGCCTGGGCGTTGGGCATCAACTGCCAGCCCTCCTCGCTGAACATGCCCGCCATGCACTCGGTACTCGGCGCCGTTCCAGCACTCGACGAGCTCCTGGTTCAGCGCGCCGATGATCTCGCGGACTTTCTCATCGTCGGTGACCTGCTTCACGTTGGTGCAGGCCATCATGGCGACGCAGCACGCAAGCAACGCTCGCCTCATGACATCCTCCAGCGGCATCCTTCAACGCCGCGCGGGCTTCAGGTGTGTCGCGAAGAACTCCCGTGTCATCCGATCGACGTTCGGATCGCTGAACCCGCCGTGGCCGCCGCCCCTCACGGTGTAGAACGTCACGGGCACGCCGGCCTTCTTGAGGGCCGCCACCAGCAGCTCGCTCTGATGATGCGGCACCAGGGGATCGCGGTCGCCATGGATGACGAGAAAGGGTGGGGCGTCCCGGGTGATGTACGTGATCGGGTTGGCTCTTCGCACCTTGTCCGGGTTGTCCTGGATGGGACCTCCGACCAGTTGCGATTCCGGCGAGTCGGGCCCGTCATGCGCCTGGCCGGACGGCAGCCGGTGCGCGTCCATCTGCAGGAAGTCGGTGGGGCCGAATCGATCCACCACCGCCTGCACACGGCTCGACCCATTCGGGTTCCCGTCGCCATCGAACTCCGCCGTGCTCCCCGCCGTGCCCAGCATCGCGGCCAGGTGTCCGCCCGCCGATGAGCCGATCACCCCGAACCGCCCCGGGTCGTAGCCGGTACTGCGCCGCATGGGCGCGCAGCCAACGGACGGCCGCCCTGCAGTCCTCGATCTGCGCCGGGAAGACCGCCTGGCCGCTCAGCCGGTAGTTGATCGAGGCAACGGCATAGCCCTCCGCCAGGAACGGCACGGGGTTCTCGCCCTCCTTGCTGCCCATGCGGAACGCGCCGCCGTGAATCATGACGATGAGCGGCGGGCGCTGCGAGTCGGCGGGCAGATACAGGTCGAGCGTCTGGCGGGCGTGGCCGTCTGTGACATAGGCGAGGTCCCGGTGGACCGTCGTGCCCGCCGGCAGCGGAGGAACGCGCGGCGGCTGGCCGGCCCGCCCGGCGGGCGGCTGTGCCTCGGCCGGCGCCGCTCCGGTGATGGCAACGCAAATCACTAGCGCGGCAAGACTTATGCGTCTCATACGCCGGCCATGCTATGCGCTGGCAGGCCCGACTGCAAGCGGAGCCGGCGCCGCGCCGGGAACGCCGCCGGCCTGCCCGGTCGGTGAGGGGCCTTCTGATAGACTATGAAACGGCTTCATGCCCCGTGCGGCGGCTGCGTTGCGGCGCCGGACGCCGGCTGCGGCGGCGGTCCTGCCTCCGAGGAGAGACAGTCATGTCGGTTGCCTACGATCCCAAGGTCCGGACAACGTACACGGATAACGTGGAGAGGCTGCGCGCGGCGCACAAAGTGCTGCTGGAAGTACCGTTTAGGGCCAGCCTGCCCGACAAGGGCTACACGCGCCGCACGCTGTTCATCGACCTCGACACGCTGACGGTGAAGGAGAAACCCGTCACCGAGGAGATGATCGACATCTTCACCGGCGGGCGCGGATTCGGCCTCTACTATCTCTGGCACGCGATCACGCCGCAGACGAAGTGGAACGATCCCGACAACACGATCGTCATCAGCCCTGGCCCCGTCGCCGGCAACCCGCAGTATGCCGGCTCCGGCAAGTCGCTGGTTGTCGCGCTCTCGCCGATGACCGGCATCCCGATTGACTGCAACGTCGGCGGGTATTTCGGGCCCATGCTGAAGTTCTGCGGGTTCGACGCCCTCGAGATCCGCGGCAAGGCGAAGGCCGAGACGATTGTCGTCATCGACGGTCCCCGCGGCATCATCCGGATCGAGGAGGCTCCCGAGGAGACGCCCGACAGCCACATCGCGGCCGAGCTCTTCACGCACATGTACGCCTCCGATCCGAAGGACCTCGTGAACGTGTCGGTCGTGTCGGCCGGCAAGGCCGCCGAGTCGGCCTACATGGGCTGTCTCAATTTCTCGTGGTACGACCCCAAGCGCGGCGCGGTCCGTCTGAAGCAGGCGGGGCGCGGCGGCACGGGCACGGTGTTCCGCGACAAGAAGCTCAAGGCGCTCGTCATCCGCAGCCCGAAGATGGGTTCGAACCTGAACAACGCGGCCGACCTGCCGTCGGTCATCAAGGTCGGGAAGATCATCAACCAGGAAATCCACGACCACGACGATGAGCAGTGCCGGATGCGTCGCCAGGGCACCGCACACCTGGTCGAGACGATGGACGCCTACGACCTGCTGCCGGTGCACAACTTCCAGTACCGGCAAGCACCCCGACACGCCGAAGATCGACTCGACGGTGTGGGACAAGCGCTTCACCCAGAGCATCTCCGATCGCTGCTGGTACGGTTGCGGCATGGCCTGCTCGAAGGGCGCCGACGGCCATGTCGTGCGCACAGGCCCCTACAAGGGCGATATCGTGACGGTGGACGGCCCCGAGTACGAGAACGTGGGCGGCCTGGCGTCGAACTGCGGGCTGTTCGATCCGGACTGGCTGCTCGAGGTGAACTTCTACTGCGACACGTACGGCATCGACACCATCTCCTACGGCACCGCCTGCGCCTTCGTGATGGAGTGCTGGGAGAAGGGCATCCTGAATGCCGAGCGGACCGGCGGCATCGACCTCGGCTGGGGCAACGGCGAATCGGAGGTCGAGCTGCTCCACCAGATGTGGCGCGGCGAGGGCTTCGGCGTGAGCGTCGGCAAGGGCGTGCGGTACATGCAGAACCTGTTCATCGCGAACGGGTGGGGCGACGCGCAGTTCATCCGCGACATCGGGATGCAGATCAAAGGCCTCGAGATCTCGCAGTACATGTCCAAGGAATCGCTGGCGCAGCAGGGCGGGTACGCCCTCGCCAACAAGGGCCCGCAGCACGACGAGGCGTGGCTCATCTTCATGGACATGGTGAACAACCAGATCCCGACGTTCGAGGACAAGGCCGAGGCGCTGCACTACTTCCCGCTCTTCCGCACCTGGTTCGGCCTGCAGGGCCTGTGCAAGCTGCCGTGGAACGACATCGAGCCGCCCGACAACCACGAGAAATACCCGGGGCCCGAGGCGGCCAAGGTGCCCGCGCACGTCGACAACTACCTGGCGCTCTATACCGGCATCACCGGCAAGCCGCTCGATCGGAAGAGCCTGATCGAGCAGTCGGAGCGGGTCTACAACTTCCAGCGCGTCTTCAACCTGCGCATGGGCCAGGGCACCCGCGAGTTCGACATGCCGCCCTACCGCGCGGTCGGGCCGGTGACGAAGGAAGAGTACGAGTCGCGCGCCGAGCGCTACGACGGCCAGCTCAAGGACATCGTCGGTGTCGACCCGGCCGGGAAGACGACCGAGGAGAAAATGAAGCTGCACCGCGAGTGGCGGATGGGCCGCTACAACCAGCTCGTCGACGCCGTCTACAAGCGCCGCGGCTGGACGCCGAACGGCATCCCGACGATGGAGACGCTGAAGAAGTTCGGGATCGACTTCCCGGACGTGGTGGAACTGGTGCGGCCGCACCTCGGATAGGGGCTAGGGACTAGGCGCTAGGCGCTAGTCTGACGCGGCTGTCGCCGCGTGGTTGAAGCTCGGTGTGACGTCGAGACAGGCTAGCCCCTAGCGCCTAGTACCCTAGTCCCTACTACTGGCTACTAAATGCTCCAAGTCAACGACCTCCCGCTGCCGTACGAGCCCGGGATGACCGTGAGGGACATCCTGAAGCGGCGGAACTACATCTGGCGGATGATCGCCGTGTTCGTCGACGGGGAGCTCGTGCCGAAATCGAAGTACGACACCCGCCAGGTGCCCGATGGCGCCGACGTGAAGGTCATCCACCAGATCGCGGGCGGCTAGCGACTCGGGGCTCGGGATCCGGGGCTCGGGATTCGGGATTCGGGTCTCCCAGATGGCGCCCCGGGCCTTCAGGCCGCCATATGGAGCCCCGGGTGTTCAGACCCGGGGTCTCGCGCAGCTCAGCGCGGCGGGGTGGCCACGTAGCTCCTGCGCGCCCGCGCCGTCATCCCCGGGCGTTTCACCCGCACCTCGAGCTTGTGCGTCTTGCCGTCAAGCTTCTCGGGCGAGAAGCCCATCGCGTACTGGCGGTGCAGCTCGTCGGCCACGCGCGCGAAGGTGGCGCCCAGATCGTCGGTCGAATCGAGCTCGAAGTACCCGCCGCCGGATTCCGCCGCCAGCTTCGACAGGCCCTCGTCGGGCATCTGCGTGCGCCCGGCCTGAGATCCGCCGCCAGGCGGCGGCGGGTAGCGGCCGCCGCCATAGCCGCTTCGCCGTCCCATGCCGCCCATCGGCATGCGGCCCGCGAGGCCGACGCCGTAGACCATGACGTCCTCTTCGCGCGCGCGCTTCATCAGGTCGCCCAGGCTGATGTTGGTGGCGCGGTCAACGCCGGGCCGGTCGGCGCCGTCGGTGAAGACGAGCACCACGCGCCGGCCTTCCTGGCGCGTCAACGCGGTCATGCCCACCGAGATCGCGTTCCAGAGCGGCGTGGGCCCGGGCTCCTGGAGCTCCTTGTAGAGAATCCGCAGGAGCTCGGGGCGGTCGCTGGTGAACGCGCGGGGATCGACCTGGATGCGGTACGAGAAGCTGCCGATGCGGGCCTTGTCCGCCGGCAGCAGGCGCGTCACGAACTGCTCGGCGGCCTCCTGGACGCGGCGGAAGTTGTCGACCATGCTGCCGCTGCGGTCGAGCATCATCACGACCATGATCGGCTGGATGTCGTTCGCGAAGATGCTGATGGCCTGAGGCTTACCGTTGTCGAGAATCTCGAAGTCGTCGCGGCCGAGGTCCGGCACGAGGCGGCCTTCGGCGTCTGTCACGGTGGCGTACACCGGCACCGTTCGGGTGGCGGCCCGAAAGACCGGCTCCTGGGCCTGCGCCGCGGCCTTCGGGGACCACGCCGCGGATCCAGCCAGCAGGGCCGCGACGGCCAGCGTAACCAGGGAGACCAGGGAGACCAGGGAGACCAGGGGCGCGAGTTTCTTCGATCCGAAAGCGCCCGCACAGCGGCCAACGAACATCCTGGAGACCCCCCGATCGATTCTTTCCGGCCTGTGCTTGGGAGTCAACGGGTTGGGGAACCTCGGCGGCCGCCGGGCGGGTAGAATACCGGCTGCGAGGTGATCACCATGGCGCAACTGAAGGCGGGCGACAAGGCCCCGGCATTCTCGCTGGAAGACCAGTCCAGCAAGACGGTGAAGCTCTCCGATTTCAAGGGCAAGAAGCTGCTCGTCTACTTCTATCCGAAGGCGAGCACGCCCGGCTGCACCGTGCAGTCGTGCAACGTGCGCGACGCGCGGCGCGATTTCACGAAGAAGGGCGTGGCCGTCATTGGCGTCAGCCCCGACAAGCCGTCGGCGCAGAAGAAGTTCGACGACAAGTACGAGTTGGGCTTTCCGCTCCTGGCCGACACCGAGCACGCCATGGCCGAGGCCTACGGCGTGTGGGGCGAGAAGTCGATGTACGGCAAGAAGTACTTCGGCATCATCCGCTCGTCGTTCCTGATCGACGAGAAGGGGCGGATCGCCGGCGCCTGGTACAAAGTGTCGCCGGCGGACACGGTGCCGGAGGCGATGAGGTTGCTCGACTGATCAGGGCTCGCACAGATCAGTAGCCAGTATTCAGTAGTCAGTAGCCAGTAGAGAGACATCGTTCCGGTCCCACGCTGACCCGCAGCTTGACAGGCTCTTCTACTGACTACTGGCAACTGTCTACTGACTACCTCTTCCTCGAGCGCTCATACTTCCCGATGAACTCCTTCATCGGCGTCGCGGCGATGGTCTGGCCGATGACGTCGAGGGGCAGGTCGCCGGCCGTCTTGAAGCGCACGCACGACTTTCCCATGTCGAGCTTCTTGCCGGCCCGCTTGAAACCCTCGCGGAACGCCTTGGCCGTGGGCCCGTCGCCGTACACGTTCATCAGGTAGAGCGCGCAATAGTTCTTCTGCGCCGCCAGCGCCGCGTAGCAGAGCGGCTGGCCGTTGTAGGTGACGGGGTAGGTCGCAAGCGGCACGGTGTAGCAGATCATCCCGTAGCCCATCGACTCCTTGTAACCCTTCGGCAGGTGCTTCCGGACAACCGCCCGTACGGTCGAGAGGGTCTTGCGCCGGTCGTCAGGCTGTTCATCCAGGTACTCTGCAACGGTCTTCGCGCTGCTCGTCGCCATAGGGACTCCTCTAAGGGCCCGCGGGGGCTGAAGCCCGCGTGCTCCATGCCCGGCGTATGGCCAGTGCACGCCGTCGCCGCGAGAACGGGTTCCGACCCCGATCGTCTACTTCGCTCGTGTCGCCGACTCCAGCACCCAGCCCTGCCGGACCGTCGTGGACCCGCAATACGTCTTGATGCATTGAGTGTTGTTCAGGCAGTCCAGGATCGGCTGGCAGAGCGCCTCGAGTTTCTTGCCTTTCACATAGGGCGTGCGCTCCTCGCAGAGCCCCGCGTATGACGTGTTCCGGAACGCGCACACGACGGGCGGCTCTTTCTCCTGACCGGCCAGGGCGATAACCGCTCCTGCGGCGCCGGCCAGCACCAGCATCATGACGATCAGGCGTTTCATGGGGCCTCCCAGTTCACGACGGTGAGCGCGCCGGCGGCATCGATGATGAACGCCTCCGCGCCCCGGATGGCCAGACCGACGGGGCGTTCCAGGCCCGGAATCGCGTGGGCCGAGACGACCGTGCGCGCCTGCGGGTCAATCGCCAGCAGGGTGCCGAACGCGGCGCTGATGGCGTAGAGCCGGCCTCCGGCGAAGGCCGCGCCCGATACGTAGAACGAGTCCAGCGAGCCGTTCTTCGCCTTGAATGCCAGCCCCGAACTCGCGGCCAGTGCCGGCGTGAACTCCTCTGACAGCGTCATGTCGCGCCGGTCGAAGCGGGACACCACCAGCCGCTTCACCCTGGCGTTCGGCACGGTCACGGTGAAGACGGACTGCGTCTCGGGGTCGAAGGCGGCGGCCATCACGTACATCATCTTCGCCCGCACGGTGGTGAACCGCGAGCGGGCCACCTCGTCGAACTTGTCGAACGACGCCACGAAGAACCGGTAGTTCGCGGCGGCGTCGGCCTTGTCGTTCTCCTCGAGGACGACGAAGCTCTTGTTCTCGGAGACGGCCATCACCGTGCCCGGCTCGAGAAACGCGCAGGCGGCGAAGCGGGCCAGATCCACCGAGAAGCCGGTGTCCACAATCGTGTGCCGCAGCACGCGGGTGAACGCCCCGTCGGTGATGTAAATCCCCTTCTCCGTCGTCACCAGGAACCGGTCCGTGCCCGCGTCGTACGCGAGGTCGGTCGTCGGCCCGTCGAGCGGCAGAGAGAGGGTGGCGCGCCTGGCGACGGGCAGGACGGGAACATGGGCGAGCGGGCTCGACGCCGGGTTGACGTCGGCCAGCGCCGCGTCAGGCTTCTCGATGGCCCAGCGGCCGCGAAGCGAGACCGGGGACGGGTGCCATTCCTCGAGCGACCAGACCCAGTTGGCCGGGTTGAACGAGAGGCGGATCGGGTCGCCTTGCCCCATATACGGCGGCGGGCCCGTACTGGCGAAGGCCTGCACGGCGTTGCCGGCGGCCGTGATGAGGAAGAGCCACAGCGTCAGGCGTTCGATCGGCCGCAGGCGGCGCGCCTCGCCCGCCGCTTCGCCGTCCCTGAGCATCAGCAGCAGCGCGCCCATCATCACGATGCACACCCAGTAGATGAACATCGACCAGGTGTAGGTGTGCGCGCCGAGGATCTCCGCGCTGAAGCCCTGGCCGACGTCCCGCCACAGGTGGAGCGACGAGTGGCGCAGGCCCATGTAGAGCCCGAAGCCGGCCAGCAGCACGGCCAGGCCGATGTAGCGCGGGCGGGGGCCGAACCGGATGACGAAGAGGCCCGTCAGGGCGATGAGCACCATGCCCGTCCGCTGCGCCCAGCAGAGGACGCAGGGCGAGTCCCCCAGGCCGAAGCCGAGCACGAACACCGCGATGCCGATGGGCCCGACGACGAGCGCCAGCACCGCCAGCGTGAGCGGGGTGTAGAGCGCGTTGCGGTTGGCCATGCCTCCCCTCCCCCGGCCTCAGTAGTTCAACCCGGGGAGGATGGACCCCCGGGCGCCGATGAGGAACAGCGCGGCCATCAGCAGGCTGCTCGTGACGAGGAGGCCGAACGCGAGCCGCTCGCGTTCTGGCCGGCGAAGGACCAGCCAGCCTGTCGCGAAGATGAGGAGGAAGTTGAGGAACTCCACGGGCAGATGATGCCACAACCCGGACGGCTTTGGTCTGCCATGGTTTTGCCACGGCTCTGCCGCTTTTGCTTGCATCCCCGGCAGATGCTGCGGTAGGGTAGGCGCAATTCACGGCCGTGGCTGGCTGTGCCGGTTCTGATACACCCCGATCTCGTTCATTCCGTTGTGTTTCTTCGGGAAACCGGTGGCTGGTCGGGGATGAAGTGTCGCGTTCTCCGGGGGGCTCCGGTGTCGGGCCGGAGTTTCCCGTTCGTTGGTGCAGTACGGTCGAGCCTCATATCGAAGTCTGTCAGAGGAGGGAGATTTCATGAGTTGCAGCCTGTACGCAGCAAGGCGCATCTTGCTGGCAACCCTGGCTTTGGTGCTCGTCGCAACGCTGGCGTTCGCCCAGGGCGGTAGCGCCACGACCACGCTCTCGGGGCGCGTCGCCGACGCCAGCGGCGCGGTCATCCCGGGCGCCGACGTCACGGCGAAGAACAACGCCACGGCCGCCACCTACACGGCCGTCACGGGCTCAGACGGCACGTTCACGATCCCTGCCGTCAACCCCGGGACGTATACGGTGACGGTCGCGCTGATGGGCTTCAAGACGGCATCGCTGCCCGACGTACAGGTCGTCACCGCGACGCCAGCGTCCGTGCGCGTCACCCTCGAGGTCGGCCAACTCGAGGAGACGGTCGTCGTCACGGGCGCGACCGAGATCGTGCAGACACAGACGGCATCGGTCCAGACGACCATCGCCGTCAAGCAGATCGAGTCGCTGCCGCTGGTCACGCGGACCGCGCTCGATTACGTCACCATGCTGCCTGGCGCCCTCGTGCCCGGCACCGGGAGCAGCCGCAACACGACGATCAACGGGCTGCCGACCGGCTCGATCAACATCACGCTGGACGGCGTGAACGTGCAGGACAACAACAACCGGACCACCGACGGCTTCTTCATGTATATCCGGCCGCTGATGGACTCGGTCGAGGAAATCACGGTGTCGACCTCGAACCCTGGCGCGGAAAGCGCCGGCCAGGGATCGGCGCAGATCCGGATGACGACCCGCGCGGGCTCGAACCGCTTCAGCGGATCGGTCTACAACACGTGGCGCAACCAGGCGGGCACGAACGACGATGACAAGCTGGCCCGCAGCGAGAAGAGCAGCTGGCTCTGGCGGCTCAACACGCCGTACTGGTTCAACAAGCGCGACCGCCCGAAAACAGCGGCCGGCGAGTACTTCATCGACGACGTCCGCCTGCAGACGCCAGGGTTCCGGGTCGGCGGGCCGATCATGAGGGACAAGCTGTTCTACTTCGCGAACATCGAGTGGTTCCTGTGGCCGAACCAGTTCGCGAGGACGCGCTACGTGATGAAGCCGGAGGCCCAGCAGGGGATCTTCAACTACACGGGGACCGACGGCGTGCAGCGGTCGATCAACCTGCTGCAGATGGCCGCCCAGAACGGGCAGATTTCGACGCCGGACCCGACGATCGGCAAGATGCTGACCGACATCCGGTCGTCGGTCGCCGGCTTCCAGGGCGGCGGGATCCGGTCGTGGAACCTGAACACGGACGCCTTCGACTACAGCCCCGACGGCGATCAGTTCCGCTACTTCCCTACCGGCCGGGTGGACTACAACATCACCCAGAATCACCGGCTCACGGGCACGGCCCGCTACAACCGGTTCGAGTCCGATCCCGACATGTTGAACAACGCCGAGCCGCGCTTCCCGGGGTTCTCGAACTTCGGCGGCCAGTGGTCGCATCGCTATTCGTGGTCGGCGGCGCTGCGTTCGACGTTCGGCAAGAACTGGGTGAACGAGGCGCGGTACGGGTACGCCGGCGGCACCACCGAGTTCTACACCAACACCACGCGCGACTCCTTCAACTGCACGGGCGCCGGCTGCGTGGGACCGTACTTCATCAATAACGTGGACATCGGGGGAGATACCCTGACTGCCGCCCAGACCATCAACGGGCCAAGCACGCGGTTCACACCGTCAACGGTGTACGAGGACTCGCTGACGTGGCTGAAGGGCAAGCACACGGTCAACATGGGCGCCTGGTACACGCACCTGTTCGGCCGGAACTGGAACGCGAACCAGTACGTGCCGAGTCTCACGTTCGGGGTGTCGAGCAACGACCCGGCATACGCCTTCCTCAGCACCTCGGCGAACTACCCGGGCGGCCTGAACACGACGCAGCAGGGGTACGCGCGCAACCTGTACGGCATGCTGACCGGACGCGTGCAGTCGGTGGGCGGCACGTTCTATCTCACCGAGTCCGCGGACGAGTACCTCTACCTGGGCGAGCGCGTCCAGCAGTTCAACGTCGACTCTCTGGGGCTGTGGGTCAGCGACTCGTGGCGGCTGAGCCCCTCGGTGACCCTCACCGGCGGCTTGCGGTGGGAGCTGCAGTTCCCCTTCAAGCCCGACACCGACAGCTACGCGCGGCTTCAGGACTGGCAGATGGTCTACGGCAAGACAGGGCCGGACAACCTCTTCAAGCCGGGGCAGATGAATGGCCAGTCCCCGGTCCTCGTCCAGTACAAGAGCGGTGAGAAGCCGTACAACATGGACATGGACAACCTGGCGCCGAGCGTCGGCGTCGTGTGGCGGGCGAACACCGGGACCGGCTGGCTGTCGAAGCTCCTGAGTTCGGACCCGGTCATTCGCGGCGGCTACTCCGTCTCGTATGAGCGGGAAGGCTTCGCGCCGTTCACGTCCATCTTCGGATCGAACCCGGGCGGTTCGCGCGCCGGCACGCGCAGCATCGCCCTTGGCAACCTCGGAACGGACGGCCTTCCGGTGCTGCTGAGCCAGCCGAGCCGGCTCGGTCCCCCGGCCACGCCGGCGGTGGCGTTCCCGTTCACGCCCGCGGTCAACGAGACGATGAACACGTACTACCCCGACTTCGAGGTGGGGTACACGCATCAGTACAGCATCGGCTTCCAGCGCGAGCTCGGCCGGAACACGGCTCTCGAGGTCCGGTACGTCGGCAATATGAACTACGGCGGCACCGACTTCCAGTGGAACCTGAACGGCACCAACAACTGGAACATCATCGAGAACGGGTTCTACAACGAGTTCCGCCTCGCCCAGCAGAACATGCGGGCCAACATCGCCGCAGGACGGGGCAACACGTTCGCCTATACCGGTGCGCCGGGAACGGCTCCGTTGCCGATCTTCCAGGCGTACTTCGCGGGCACGCCCCTCAACAGCGCCGCGAACCAGAACCCGGCGTCCTACACGAGCGCGAACTACTCCGCCTCGGCGTGGTACGACTCGCTCCGCGTCTACAACCCGAACCTCACGGGCATCGCGGGCACCGGGACAAGCGGCCTGCAGAACTCGTCCCGCCAGGCCAATGCCGTCGCGGCCGGCCTGCCGGCCAACTTCTTCCAGGTCAGCCCGGATGTCTACCAGAGCGGATCCTGGCTGAAGACGATGGGCGGCCGGACGATGTACAACTCCCTCCAGTTGGAGGTCCGCCGCCGCATGTCCAACGGCCTGATGCTCTCCGGCAGCTACGGCTACGGCGTGCGTGACACCTGGTCGTGGCCATCGCTGCGGGATGCGACCTGGCACTCGATCCCGAGCACGGTCGGCCCGGACCACGCGATCAAGATCAACTGGGCCTACGAGCTGCCTTTCGGCCACGGCAGGAAGTGGGGCAGCGGCGTGTCGGGCTTCTGGAACCAGATCATCGGCGGCTGGGAGTTCGACGGCGTCATGCGCTTCCAGAGCGGCGCCAAGTTCGACTTCGGCGGCATCACCCTGGTCGGGATGACGGCGAAGGACCTCCAGGACATGTTCAAGTTCTACCGCCGCCAGGACGCGAACGGCGTCGAGCGGATCTACACGCTCCCGGAGGACGTGGTCGCCAACTCGCTCATCGCCTTCAGCACGACCTCTGCAACTTCGCTCACCGGCTACTCGGGCGCCCTGCCGACCGGCCGGTACCTGACGCGCCGGAGCAACATGGATTGCGTGGCGTACCTGGCCGGCGACTGCGGGCAGCCGGAGACCCTGATCATCTCCGGCCCGTGGTTCGGCAGGTCCGACTTCAGCTTCGTGAAGCGCTTCAGCATGGGGCGCAACCGCTTCATCGAGGCCCGCATGGACCTGTACAACGTGTTCGACAACATCAACTTCGTCCCGATCGGGTACAGCACCGGCAGTTCCCTGAGCAACTGGGAAGTGACCACGGCCGCCCGCGACCCGAACGCGTCGCAGGACGCCGGCGGGCGCATCACCCAGTTCGGCCTGCGGTTCACGTGGTAATGGTGTGATGGAACCCCGGGGCTGAAGCCCCGGGGCTCCATCCGACACACAACGGGCGGCCGGGCACAGTGCCCCGCCGCCCGTTCTTTTGTCTCAGAAGAGGGTGGTGTCGGCGCGGCCGACCAGGTCGGAACCGAAGTCGTAGACGACGAACCGGATCTGCTGCGCACCGCGAATGGCCGGGAACGAGAGCGTGTACGGCAGGCCGCCCTTCAGGGCACTCGTGTACTCCGCTTCGGTGAGCCTCAGCGGCAGCTCCTGCACCTGCACCCCCATGCCGTTGCCCCCGTTGTCGAAGCCGAAGACCGCGACGTTGAGCAGGCCGGCACGCGAGCCATCGAGCGTCGCGAGCTTGACCTTCGACAGGTCGATCTTGCCCTCGACCACCAGGCTGGCGGCCCCGCGCTGCGCAGCCGAGGCCTTCACCTTGATGTCGCCCACTTCCCGCCGGAAGCTCCCGGCCTGGGCGAGCCGATCGTTGGTGACGAAGCCGCGCCGATCGAACCCGCCGACCTCCTGCGCACGCACGTAACCGCGGCGGACGAGCACCTTGACATCGGGGCGGTTGACCTTCACGGTGATGTTCCGGTAGCCGCCGTCCCACGACGTTCTCGAGGCCTGGTAGCCGAGCAGGTAGCCGGTCCGCGTGATCGCATTCAATCGGTCGAGCGCGTCCTGCCCCTTCTCGGCGATCGCCGCCACGCCCCCGGTCAACTCGGAGATCGCCCTGAGGCTGCGCAGCGACAGCGCCTGCTGCACCGTGGTCTTCACGCCCTCGTTCGCGCCCTTCGCGAGCATGCCGCCGGTCTCCAGCGAGTGAATCGCGGCCCGCGCGTCGTTCGCGACGGTGGCCAGCGCCTGGTCGCCCGCGTCGCTCGGCCAGCGCAGCCCGTTCTCGGTGACGAAGAGCACGTGCTTCTGGCCATCGAAGCGCCGCAGGTACTCCAGCATTGCCATCAGGTTGCCCTGGTCCTGGAGCGTGGTGGCGGTCGACGCCACGAACTGATCGAGCGACATCCGCTCGAATGCCTCGTGGTCGATCACCTCGCCGGGCGTGGGGACTGCCGGCGCCGCGCCGGGTCCGAGAATCATGTCGTCAATCTTCGCCTGCAGCTTCCTGGGAAGCACCCGCGTGCCGTAGAGCGAAGCCATTCCAGTGTCGCCCAATTGCTGGCCGAGTGCGAAGTCCACGTCTTCGTGCGACTTCTTGAATCGTTCGAGCACTTCCGCGACCTTCTGGTGGTTGGTCGTGAACGGGAGCGCACGATCGTACGCGACGATGGCCACCTGGTCCTGCGGCAGCAACTGCGTCCTGACGAACCGCAACAGGCCGGTGACGTATCCCGACGGATCGTCGAGCCGGCCCCGGCCCAGCAGGATGGCGAGGATGCGGCCGTGCTGCGGAGCGGGCGCGATGCCCTTGCGGAGGGCCGGCGCAGCGTCAGGAGGCGCCGTGCCGGCTTCGAGCGCCTGCCGGACGAGGCTCCGCACCTGCTGGGGCACGCCGTCCTCGAGAACCGTGAAGTCCTCCTGCGTCAGGTCGGCGACCGGCCTGCCGGACCGGTCCACAACGTAGACGTTCACGGGCACGAGATCGGCCGGGGCGGGCGCAGACGGCGCCTGCGGCATCGCGTGCACTGTTGCCGGGCCAAGAAGTGCCAGCAACAGGGGGTACGTGCGGACTGGAGGCAGGCGCTGCAGCATCGAGCACCTCTCTGAAAACGGTGACGACGGACGGCGGGGCACATTCTAGCGCGGGGGCGGCCGTCTGTACAGACGACTGCGACCTGGGTTCGTCGGCGCCTGGGCCGCGGGCCCTGTCTGGGCCGTTCCCATCAGGTCGCCACTCAGAGTGGAGACAAGGTGGAGGTCGAGGCTTCCCTGCCCTGAGCGAGCCGAAGGGAGCCCTAACGATCTGCGCGCAGCGCCTCTCGCAGCGGCCCGCTGAACCCTCCCCGCCGGCCCGTGCGGACCTCGGCGAGCCGCAGCCAGCCGGCCAGGTGGCGGAGTTCCTCCGCCAACGCCGGCGCCACGCGCTCGGCATCCGCCCACGGCTCCAGGTAGGACCCGGCGACGAGCAACCGGTCGGCTGCCCTGTCGGCCTTCAGATCCACGCGGGCCACGAGGCGGCCGTCCATCAGGAACGGCAGAACGTAGCTCCCCCACTTCCGCTTCGCCTCCGGCACGAAGATCTCGAACCGGTAGTCGAAATGAAAGAGCCGCTTCGTCCGCGGGCGGAACCAGATCAGCGGATCGAAGGGCGACAGCAGCGCGCGGGCGCCGGCGGAGCGCTCCTGCTCGCCCCGTTTGGCTCCCTCGCGCGGCAGGTACGCCGTCTCTCTCCACCCTTCGACGCGCACCTGACGCAGATCTCCGCTTTCGACCAGTTCCTGGATGCGGGGACGCGCCTGTCCTACTTTCATGCGAAAGTAGTCGGCCAGGTCCGCGGCCGTCCCGACGCCGCAGGCGCAGGCGGAGATGCGGAGCAGCTCGCGCTGGGATTCGTGCCCGTCGACGTGCCGGTGATAATGCTCCGCCGGGATGACACGCTCGGCAAGATCGAACACCCGCGAGAAGTTGTCGCGGCGAGCAGTGACCGCCAGTTGGCCGCGCCCGAAACACGCTTCGAGCACCGCGCGCGGCACGGTGCCGTACCAGGACTCCGGCAGCCGGCGGCTGGTGTGCGCCGGGTCGGGGAGGTCTGCCGGCGCGAGCGGCCCGCGCTCGCGGATGGCGCCGACGGCAGTCTCCACGTACTCCTGGTGTTCCGCCATGATGTCATCGAAGCCCCACGGCCGCGCGATGTGCGTGTCGCGGCGGTGCCGAAGCAGCGGCCAGGTCTCTATCGGGATGATGGAGGCCTCGTGCGCCCACTGCTCGGTGAACTCCCGGCCGCTGTAGACGACGCGATCGAGGGCGGCGCGATCGTAGGGCCCGAGGCGCGAGAACGGCACGAGGTAGTGCGACGGCACGAGGACGTTGACGAAGTCGATCTGGAGCAGGCCGATCCGGCGGATGATTGCCGCCAGGTGGCGCGGGCCGGGCTTCTTCGGGCGGGGTTCTCCGAATCCTTGCGCCGCGAGCGCCAGCCGCCTCGCCTCCTCAATTGACAGCATGGCCCCTCTCTCGACGGAGAGCGTCTGACCCTATTTCCTCACCGGCCGCGGCGGCGACAGCGCATCTTCTCGCGTCTTCCGGTAGTCGGTCACTGCCTTGACCAGGCCGACGCCGGCGCCCATTCCGCCCGCAAACAGCGTCACGATATCCACGAGGCGCACGCGATCGACCATCTGCAGCGCCGACAGCAGGCCGACGGCCAGCCCTGCCGCCGCTCCAATCAGGCCGATCCGCTTCTTTATCATGGTCGCTCCACGCTCGCTGACCTCAGGCTTGGCTCTTCCGATGTTGTCGGCCCGCTTCTCGGCTATCCGGCTGAGAGGACCAGGCTGCAGCAGGTGACAGCGCCCTCGGCCTTCTGAAGCTCCGACACATCCACGGGTTCGATGACGATGCCGGCGGCCTCGAGGCGCTTCCTCGTGCGCGGGAATGACTCGGGGTAGATGAGCCGCCCGCCGACGAGAAGTCCGTTCGCGGAATACGACTCCACTGGATCGACCTCAATCACCGACACATGTCCGATGACCGACGGATCAATCCACGCCGGGTTGACGAGGACGACCCCTGGCGCGACTTCCGTGATCGCGGACTTCAAGTGCAGGCAGCCGCTGACAGGCACGCCCGTCACGGTGTAGCCGTAGGGCCAGACGAGCGTCCGGAGTTGCTCGATCCCGCTTTCGTCGCTACGGCCGGACTGCCCGACGAAGATCCGCCGGCCGAGTCTCAACACGTCGCCGCCGTCGAGCGTGCCTGGCGGCTGGATGAACGTCACCCGCCGATGGTTCGCGAGCACGGGCGCGATATGTGCAGTCTCGGGCCGCCGCGATTCCGCGCCGGGCCTGGTGACTACGGCGATCTCGTCGAAGACAATTGCCACGTCTTCGACGAAAACGGAGTCGGGCAGATCGTCGAGCGCGGGCAGAGACTCGACGCGGCAGCCGGCGCGCACAAGCGCCTCCTCGTACGCGCGGTGCTGCGCCCGCGCGCGCGCGAGATCGATGACCTGGCGCTCGAGGTGCGTCAACTCGCACGCGGCGATGCCGGCGCTCACGCCCCGTGTGATCGCGATCTGCACCCGTGTGCCTCCATACCCCCGGGTCTGACCGCCTCCGCCAAGGCTTCGGCGAGTCCGCCGGAGCTTCAGCGAAGGCGGAAGACCCGGGGCTCCCTTTCGTTCGAATCCCGAGTCCCGAATCCCGAGTCTATCTCCCCTGCTGCTGGTGCTCCTCGATCAGGCGCTGGACGACGTCGGGTTCGGCCAGCGTGGAGATGTCGCCCAGGCCTTCGTACTCCGACGAAGCCACCTTCCGAAGGATGCGGCGCATGATCTTGCCGCTCCTGGTCTTCGGCAGGCCCGACGCGATGTGGATGATGTCGGGTGTGGCGAACGCGCCTATGGCGTTGCGTACCTGCTGCTTCAAGGCGCCCACAAGTTCCTCGTGGTCGCCGTCGGCGGAGCCGGCATTCAGCAGCACGTAGCAGTAGATGCCGGTGCCCTTGATGTCGTGCGGATAGCCGACAACGGCTGCCTCGGCGACCGCCTCGTGGGCGACGAGCGCGCTCTCGATCTCGGCGGTTCCGATCCGGTGCCCCGACACGTTCAGCACATCGTCAATCCGGCCCGTGATCCAGTAGTAGCCGTCTTCGTCGCGCTTCACCCCGTCGCCAGTGAAGTAGTAGCCGGGATACGTGGAGAAGTAGGTGTCGCGGAAGCGCTTGTGGTCGCCCCACACGGTGCGCGCCTGGCCGGGCCACGGCGACGCAAGGCAGAGCGCGCCCGACACGCCGTTGCCCTCGAGAGGCTGGGCGGTGTTGATGTCCATCACAACCGGCTTCACACCGAAAAACGGCAGTGTGGCCGATCCGGGTTTGGTGGGCGTCACGCCGGGCAACGGCGTGATGAGCACGCCGCCGGTCTCTGTCTGCCACCAGGTGTCCACAACCGCGCAGCGGCTGTCGCCGCACACGTCGTGATACCAGCGCCACACCTCGGGGTTGATGGGCTCGCCGACGGTGCCCAGGATCCGCAGCGACGACCGCTTGTACTTTTTCACCCAGCTGTCGCCGGCCTGCGCCAGCGCGCGCAGCGCGGTGGGCGCCGTGTAGAGCACGTTCACGCCGAGGTCGTCGACGACGCGCCAGTAGCGCCCCGGGTCGGGGTACATCGGCGTGGACTCGAAGATCACCGTCGTCGCGCCGTTGGCCAGCGGCCCGTAGACGATGTAGCTGTGGCCCGTGACCCAGCCGATGTCGGCCGCGCAGAAGTAGATGTCGCCGGGGTGATAGTCGAACACCAGGCGGTGCGTGAAGGCCGTGTACACCATGTAACCGCCGGTCGTGTGCATCAGCCCCTTCGGCTTGCCCGTGCTGCCCGAGGTGTACAGGATGAACAGCGGGTCCTCGGCGCCCATCCAGGCGTTGGTGCACGTCGAGCGCTGCTTGTGGCACTCCTCGTCGAGCCAGAAGTCGCGCCCCGGCCGCATCTCGACCTCGGTGTCCGTGCGCCGCGCGACGAGCACCGCGTCGATGACTGCCATGCCCTCGATCGCCCGGTCGACGGTCTTCTTGAGCGGCACCTTCTTGCCGCCGCGGAGGCCCTCGTTGGCCGTGACGACCACGCGGCACCGCGCGTCGATGATGCGGTCGCGGAGAGAGTCGGCCGAGAAGCCGCCAAACACCACCGAGTGCACGGCGCCGATGCGCGCGCACGCGAGCATGGCGTACACGAGCTCCGGGATCATCGTCATGTAGAGGCAGACGCGGTCGCCCTTGCGGACGCCGTGGCTCAGCAGGACGTTCGCCACGCGCGCGACGTTGTGCTTCAGCTCACGGTAGGAGATGTGCTTGTAGACGCCGGGCTCGTCTTCCACCCAGATGATGGCCGTGCGGTCGCCGAGCTCGGGCAGATGGCGGTCGATGCAGTTGAACGACGCGTTGAGGCGGCCGCCGGAGTACCAGGAGAAGTCCACTTCCTCGTAGTCCGAGTCGAGCACCGACTGCCACTGGTGGAACCATGTGATGGCCTTCGCCTGCTCGCCCCAGAACCAGTCGGGGTTGTCGAGCGAGAGCCGGTAGAGCCGCTGGTACTCTTCCATGCTCCGGATGTAGGCGCGCTCGGCGATGTGCGGTTTGACGGGATAGATGTCCTGGGGCACGGGCACTCCTCCTCCGCAGTCAAAAACAGGGGTCGGGTCTATTTAGCCGGGAGACGATTCTGTAATTCAGATTTGTAATCCACCTAAATAGACCCGACCCCATCTTCTGTCCTGGAACGCGTCCGGGCCGGGCATGGCGGTGCCGGCGAAGTCCCTCGCCTGGTGCTGCACGAACGGCGTCAACCGATGTTTCCACACATGGTAACCGGCTTCAACCGGGAACGCATGCTGTTTTGGAAGGGCCGCCAGGAACGAGCCGCGACCGGTCCTGAAGGCGATGCTGCTGTTCTGTCAGAGTCGCGTCACACGCCGGACACGGTCTGGCGGTACACTCGGAATCGCCCGCGCCTGAACTGGAGCACACCCATGACGAGTCTGCGCCCGGCCATACTGCCGGTCTTCGTGATAGCCATCGCCGCCATGGCCGCGGCAGCCGAGACGCAACGCCTGGAGAGCGCGTGGAGCCCGGAGTCGCCGACGGTAGACGGCAAGCTGACCGAGTGGTCGTCGCCGCTGGTCACGCTGGGTGCGACAAAGCTGTCGCTTGGCGTGCGCAACGACGGCCAGCATCTCTACGTCGCCCTTGCGTCGAGCGACCAGGCCACGCGCATGATGCTGGGCGCGGCGGGCTTCACGGTCTGGATTGACCCCGCCGGCAAGGAGAAGAAGGCCTTCGGGATCGCCGTGCCCGCGGCGATGAAGGGGCCCGGGATGAGAGGCCGCGGCGCGGGCGCGCCGCCCGAGCCCGGGCAGGAAGGCCGCGAAGGAGGCCCTGGCGGACAGGGCGGCCCAGCCATGGGTGCCATCACGAGCATCGAAGTGGTCGGACCGTCGAAGGACGACAGGCGACGGCTGGAACTCACCTACGCGCGCACCATCGGCCTGGATGTCGCGGCTCGGGCGGCCGAGGGCGTGCTCGTGTACGAGTTGCGCCTGCCGCTCGCGGTGTCCGAGGCGCAGCCCTACGGCGCGAAGTCCGCGCCGGGCGCCACGATCGGTCTCGGGATTGAAACGGCCGAACTTCCGAAGCCGGGCGGCCGCGGCGAGGAAGGCGGGCGCGGGCGCGGCGGCATGGGCGGCGGGCCTCCAGGCGGCGGGGGCGGCGGTGGAGGAATGGGTGGCGGCATGGGCGGCGGCAGCGGGATGGGCGGTGGCGGGATGCCCGGCGGCATGAGCGGGCCTCCCGATGCCGGCCGCGGCGAGATGCGCGACATGAAGCCCATCAGGGCCTGGACGACCGTGCGCCTGGCGAAAGCACCCGAGTAGCCGCACCGACAGCAAGAGAGGGCGGTTTCAGGACCCGTGCTCGTGGCATGAGCGAGCCACCGTACGCAGGTCATGAAACCGGTCCTGTTCGCTATACTGGCGCAACTCGACCCACCCCGCTCTGGGAGGTACGTCCATGCGCCGGTCAGCTGCACTCACCATCCTCCTGCTCGCCGTCTTCACCGCCATTTCCTTCGCGCAACCTCAAACGGCCCGCCGCGCGGACGCCGGCCCGCTGCCCTCGATCGAAGAGAAGACCGCCGGGCTGAAGAAGCTCGACGGCTTCTTCCCGCTCTACTGGGACGAGCGCACAGGCCAGCTCTGGATGGAAGTGTCGAGGTTCGGCACAGAGATCCTGCACAGCACGGGCTACGGGGCCGGCCTCGGCTCCAACGACATCGGCATCGATCGCGGCGCCCTCGCCGGTTCACGCGTGGTGGTGTTCGAGCGCGTGGGGCCGAAGGTGCTGATGGTCGCGCCCAACCTGCAGTTCCGCGCGGTGGGCGCAGCCGCGGCAGAAGCCCGTACGGTCAGGGACGCGTTCGCGCGGTCGGTGCTGTGGGGGTTCCAAGCCGCCGCCGAGTCGCCCGGGCGCGTCCTCGTCGACGCCACGGAGTTCCTCGTGCGCGACGCCACCAACGCCGCCCAGCGCCTCCGGCCTGGCGCGTACCGCTTCGACGCTGCGCGCAGCTCGATCTATCTGCCGATGACGCAGAACTTCCCGAAGAACACCGAGATGGAAGCCGAGCTGACGTTCGTCTTCCAGCCGGGCATGGCCGGACAGCCGGCGGGCGGCGGCATGGGCGGCCCGCCGAGCGTCGGGGCGGGCGGGTCGTACTTCGAGGGCGTCCGGTCGGTGGCGGCGGCGTCCGAGGCCGCGACCATCCGCGTGCACCATTCGCTGGCGGAGCTGCCCGACGGCAACTTCAAGCCGCGCGCGTGGGATTCCGCGCTCGGGGTTCTTCGATGCGTCGTTCAAGAACTACTCGGCGCCGCTCGGCTCATCGCAGCAGGTGCGTTATCTGCCGCGGCACCGCCTGCAGAAGGCGGACCCGAGGGCCGCCGTCAGCGATCCGGTGAAGCCGATTGTCTACTACCTCGACCCGGGCGCGCCCGAGCCGATACGGTCCGCGCTACTCGAGGGCGCGCGATGGTGGAACCAGGCGTTCGAGGCCGCGGGCTATCGCAACGCGTTCCGCGTCGAGTTGCTCCCGGACGGCGTGAGCCCGCTCGACATCCGCTACAACGTGATCAACTGGGTGCACCGCTCGACGCGCGGCTGGAGCACCGGCGGCGCGGTGATCGATCCCCGCACGGGCGAGATCATCAAGGGCGTCGTTACGCTCGGTTCGCTCCGCATCCGGCAGGACTACATGCTCGCCGAGGGCATTCTCTCGCCATACCGGACCGGCATCGAGGCGCCGCCGGAGCTCAAGGAGTGGGCGCTCGCGCGCATCCGGCAGCTCTCCGCGCACGAGGTGGGACACACGCTCGGGCTGGGCCACAACTACTACGACAGCACCGCCGGGCGCATCTCGGTGATGGACTACCCGCACCCGCTGGTCACGCTCAAGGCCGACGGCACGTTCGACTACTCGCAGGTGTACGCCGCCGGCATGGGCGAGTGGGACAAGGTGTCGATCATCTACGGCTACCAGGACTTCCCGGCGGGCACAGACGAGGCGAAGGCGCTCTCGGCGGTCGTGGACAGCGCGTGGAAGAAGGACCTGCTCTACCTGACGAACCAGGACATCGAGGCGAACCCGCGCGTCGATCAATGGTCCAACGGAACTGACGCGGCCGCGGAACTGGTGCGCATGCTCGAGGTGCGCCGCGTTGCGCTCTCCCGCTTCGGCGAGAACGCCATCAAGCTCGGCGAGCCGCTGGCGACGATGGAGGAGGTGCTGCTGCCGCTGTACCTGCACCACCGGTACCAGGTGGAGGCCGCGGCGTCCGTGCTCGGCGGCCAGCACTACGTCTACGCCATGCGCGGCGACGGCCGAGAGCCGTACCGCCGGGCATCGGCCCCCGAACAGCAGGGGGCGCTCAAGGCACTGCTGGAGACGATCAAGCCCTCCGTCCTGGCGCTGCCCGATGCCGTTGTGAAGCGCATGCCGCCGAGACCGGACGGGTACGACATGACGCGGGAGCTCTTCCCGCGCTACACGGGGATGACGTTCGACATCATCTCCCCGGCCGTGGTCGCGGCGACGCACACCCTCGCGAACATCTTCCAGCCCGAGCGCGCGGCCCGGCTGGTCGAACAGCACGCAGCCGACCCGTCGCTTCCGGGGCTCGGCGAGGTGATTGAGCGGGTTGGCGCCGCCATGGTCGGCGCGCAGCCGGCAACGCCCTACGAGGCCGAGATCGCGCGCGCGGTCGAGCGCGTCGCGGCCGAGCAGTTGATGGCGCTCGCGGCGTCGGCCGACATGCCGCAGGTGCGCGCCATCGCCGCGTTCTATCTGCAGCAGGCGAAGGGCCAACTGGATCGCGCGGCCGGGAACCAGGACGTCGCCGCTGCTGCGCACGCGGGGTTGCTCGCGCGCGACATCACGCGGTTCCTCGAGAACCCGGAGGCGTTCAAGCGGCCCGCGCCGATTGTCGTGCCGCCAGGCGCGCCCATCGGCGAGCCGGACTGGGGCTGGCTCGATCTCGCCGGGCCACCGTGCTCGCTCCGGGACGTGACGGCAGGAGGAGTGATCAGGCGTTAGCGCAGGGTGATGGAGGTCGAGGCTTCAGCCTCGACGACGGTCCGGGCAGCGAGCCGAAGGGAGCCTCGACGGACAGGCTTCCCCTATCGTCGCTCGCAGGTTGTTCTGGCGCTACCCAGGGCGGCTCGGATGTACTCGCGCAGCGGTTCGTCCAGCACGCCGCGCGTCCGCGCGAGGTGTTCGATGACATTGCGCAGCAGGGGCGTCGTCGCCGAAGCAGGATTTGCTTCGACGAACTGCTCGTAGGCCTCGATTGCGCGGGGTTCGATCGTTCTGAGCGCGCCGCCCGGCGTTTCGTAGGCAGGGGTGTTGTCCACACCACATACGAAGAACTCCCGTATCCGGCCGGTCTCCGGCGTGACCACGGCCTTTGTCTCTGGCAGGCTCGGGTGCGTTCGCGCGAACGTCTCCCAGCGCGCCAGGCGTTGGCCGAGTTCCGGCCATGGAATGACAATGGCCGCGTCGCTGACGAAGATGGTCGACTCGCTCGCGTAGAATTCGACGAATTCGCGAAACGGCCCAGCCGGCAGCCTGCGCGCGAGGGAAGCCAGGAACGCACCGTCCTCCGCGCGGTAGAGGTTGCCTTCGCCGTAGACCACCTCAATGCCGGCGCCTCGCAGTGTTCTTGCGGGTGCGAGGAGCCGCTGGTTCGCAGCGAGTGCCTGGAGCACGGCGGGGTCGGTAGACGCTTCGAGTGCGCGCACCAGGTAGTAACCGCACGCGCGCCCATCACAGAGCCTGGAAAGCAGGCCCACCAACTCAGGCGTGTCGATGGACGGATCGTGAGCTCGAACGGCCCTGCGGTAGAAGGCCCAGAACGCGCGAAACGCATCTTCGGCCTCTTGTGGTCCCCAGGCGTCGAGGCCCTTGCTCAGCGCAGCCCGCGCCGTCGCAAGCGACTCGACCGGCACCGGATCGAGATCGGCGAGTAGTCTCGAGAAGTCTGCGGGCGCATTCCTGGGGGCCGGCCAATCCCAGAGTTGGGCTGCCGCCGGCCGGGCCGTCCACAGCCACAGCAGGAGGACCGGCACGCCGACGTTGGTGCGCATGAAAACACTCCGTGGAACACGCGCAGTGTAGCAGGAGAGAGCGGGACATTTTCACGTGCCCGTGGGTAAAGATGGCGCCCTTCTACCCACGTCCATGCAGGACCGCTGGCCCCGCGGGTGAGCGGGACCCGCAGCAGCTTTCTGTTGCAGCGAATCGGAAGCGGTTCCTGTCCGGGAGTTCCTCGCGGAACTGGCGACCGTATAATACGGAGCCATGAGACTACGCCGCCGAGAGTTCATCCATCGCACCGCCCTCGGCGTTGGCGGGCTCGTCGTCGCCGCCCCGGGCACGCTGCACGCCCGGCCGCCCGCCGCGCGCGCGCATGTCGATCCGTACGCGCTCGTCCAGCTCGGCAGGACTCCGCTCAGGGTCTCCCGCTTCTGCCTCGGCACCGGCATGCGAGGCGGCCAGCGCGCGTCGAACCATACGCGGATGGGCAAGCAGGCCTTCGAGTCCCTGATCCGCGAGAGTTTCGATCGCGGCGCGCGCCTGTTCGATCTGGCGGACCTGTACGGCACTCATCCCTATGTCATCCCGGCGCTCAAGGGCATCGCGCGTGATCGCTACCAGATCGTCACCAAGGTGTGGTTCATGCCGGGAAGCCTGCCCGAGCCGGAGCGCCCGGATGCGGACGTCGTGATCCCCCGGTTCCTGAAAGAGCTGCAGTCCGACTACATCGACCTCGTGCTGCTCCACTGCGTGACGTCTGCGGCCTGGCCCCAGGAGTTGCGGCGGCAGATGGACCAGCTGTCGCAGCTCAAGGAGAAGGGTTACATCCGCGCGCTCGGCGTGTCGTGCCACTCGCTCAACGCGCTCCAGGCCGCCGCCAGGGAGCCGTGGGTCGAGTCGGTGCATGCGCGCATCAATCCCTACGGCATGAGCATGGACGGCCCGCCGGAGAAGGTCGTTCCGGTCCTGAAGGAGATCCACGCCGCCGGCAAGGGCGTGGTCGGCATGAAGATCATGGGCGAGGGCCGGCTGCGCACAGACGATGAACGGCGGGATGCGTCGGTGAAGTACGCGCTGACGCTCGGGTGCGTGGACGTGCTGAACGTCGGTTGCGAGTCGATGGCCGAAGTCGACGACCTCGCCGCGCGGGTGCGGCGGGTCGAGGCGCCGGCGTAACCGCGGCCGCACGGAGGCGAGCGCACATCGATGTCCACACGCACGCGACAGGCGCAGGCCGCTGCCACGTCGTTCCTGGCGCTCTTCTCGATTGTCGGGCTTGCGCTGTACGGCCTGCCCCTCTACTACGATTTCATGGTGCGCGAGTTCGGCTGGTCGCGCACGCAGGTGACCTCCGGCAACGCCATCAGCAAGCTCATCGTCGGCCCGCTCTTCGGCTTCCTGGCGGGATGGATCATCGATCGCTTCGGGCCCAGGCGGATCATGCTGGGCGGGATCCTGCTAGCAGGCGGCGCGCTGATTGGCCTCGGCGGGATGTCCGCGCTGTGGATGTTCTACGCTTTCTACCTCCTCAATGCGATCGGCTACGTCTGCGGAGGCCCGCTGCCGAACCAGGTGCTGCTGTCGCAGTGGTTCAAGGAGGGCCGCGGCAAGGCGATGGGGTTCGCCTATCTCGGCATCGGCATCGGCGGCGCGCTGGTGCCCTGGCTCTGGTACTGGATGGTGCAGTGGTGGGGGTGGCGCGGCGCGCTGCGGGGACTCGGCGTGCTCATCATCGTGCTGGCCTGGCCGATGGCGTACTTCGTGAAAGAGGCGCGGGCCGGGGGCGCTCCGGACGCCGCCGGAGGCGCTGCGGGCGCCCGCGCGCCGCTCGCCCCCCTGCGCGCGGTGTTCCGTAAGCCGGCGTTCTACCTGCTGGCGCTCGGGAGCATGTGCTCGATCGCCGCCGTCGGCGGCGCCAACCAGCACCTCAAGCTCATCATGAGCATCGATGCGGGCTACACGCAGGCCGAGGCCGCGCGCATCATCTCGCTGGTGCTGTCGTTCAGCATTGCGGGCCGGCTCCTCATGGGATGGCTGGCGGATCGCATGGCGAAGAAGCACGTGATGCTCATCATCTACCTGCTGGTCGCGTCGGCCATTCCGCTGCTGTTCTTCGCTTCGTCCCGCGGCGCCATGGGGCTGTTCGCCGCGATCTTCGGCCTCGGCCTCGGCGGCGAGTACCTGATCATCCCGCTGATGGCCGCCGAGTTGTTCGGCGTGGGCGTCCTCGGACGGGTGATGGGCATCATCGTGACGGCCGACGGCGTGGCCGAGGCCGTCTCACCGATGTTCGTGGGCTACCTGCGCGATGTGACCGGCAGTTACGACGCCGGGTTCATCTGGCTCATCGGCGCCGCCCTCGTCGGCGCCGCGGCGATCACGTTCCTCCCCCGCAAGTTGGCATCTCGTCCCTGAGGGGTCGGGTCTATTTACGTACACGCACCCCGGCCGCTTTCATTAATGTAAGCGGCCCGTTCTGGTCGTGCTGATGGAAGGCTGTCGGCAGGATCAAGTCGCAGGTGGTGTCCTCCAGACCCGGATTGGCGACAATTTCGTAATCCAACAAGGGCCTGATCCGTAAATCGACCCGACCCCTATGACACGCGGATGATGCGGAGGGCGAAGGTCTCCGCGTCCCACTCGACTTCGAGCGTACCAGCGGGGGTGATGCCGAGATAGGCTGCGGGAATCGTGGACGCCATGGCGAGCGCGTCGTCGATCGACACGCCGGCGAAGCGGACGGTGTTGGCCACGGCGCGGTCCAGGGCCAGCGCCGACCCTGCGAGGTTCGTCGCGCCCGGCGCCGCCACCCTTCCGCTCTCGTCAAGCCGCACCTTCAGGTTCCCGAGCTGATACTCGCCCGGCGGCTGGCCAGCCGCGGCCATGGCGTCGGTCACGAGGATCGTCCGCCGCACGCCCTTGGCCCTGATCATCGTCTTCACCGTCGCGGGCGGCAGGTGGTGGCCGTCGACGATGAGCGAGGCCGTCAGTTCGTCGGCCGCCAGTTGCTCCCAGATGAAGTTCGGGTGGCGCGGGATCATCTGCGCGGAGCCGTTGCCGAGGTGCGTCGACAGCGTCGCCCCGGCCTTGACGGCGTCGCGTATCACCTCTGCCGATGCCGCGGTATGGCCGATGCCCACCCGGATACCGTTGCCGCGCAGATACTCGATGAGCGCGATCGCCCCGGGCACCTCGGGCGCGAGCGTCACGAGGCGGATCTGCCCGTCGGCGGCGTCCTGCCGGCGCTTGAAGTCGTCGATGGACGCCGAGGCCGTGAACTCTCGCGGATGCGCCCCTCGCGGGCCGTCGTCCGGTGAAATATAGGGCCCCTCCATGTGGATGCCCGCGATGGCCGCGGATCGCGAGGCGAGCACGACGCCGGCGCACCGGTCGAACCGCTCGGCCGAGCTCGTGATGAGCGTGGGCAGGAAGCGCGTGACGCCGTGCGACCGCATGACGCCGATCGCGCGATGCAGATCGTCGGCCGTCGTGGCCGGGTCGTTGAAATCGACGCCCGCGAACCCGTTGACCTGGATGTCGAAGAAGCCGGGAGAAGTCAGCCGGCGCACTTCCGCAGCCGCCGCGCCGCGCGGCGCTGAGGCGCGCAGCCCGGCGGCCGCCGACGCCGCCGCGGCAGTGGCCAGCGAGAGGAACCGGCGCCGCGAGAGACTGTCGTTCAGCTCCATGCCCGCCTCAGGAAGCGAAGGAAGTTCCCGCTGCAGATGTTCCCGACGTCCTCGGCGGCGTAGCCGCGCCCCGCCAGCAACGCGGGCAGTTTCTGCAGGTCGGCGATCGTGTCGACGTCCGCCGGGCACTGTTCGATGCCGAAGGCGCCGTCCAGATCCGACCCGATCCCGGCGTGCAGGGAATTGCCGGCCACCTGGCAGACGCGGTCGATGTGGTCCGCCACCTGGGCCAGGGTGACGCCGCGGTTCTGCGGCGTCGACGACCCGCGGACCCAGTCGGGCACGAGCATCCACGCGTCGAACGCCGCTCCGATGACGGCACCGCGCTCGATGAGCGCCTTGAGCTGTTCATCGGAGAACTGACGTGTGTGCGGCACGAGCGCCCGGCAGTTGTTGTGGCTCGCCCACACCGGCCCGTGAAACACCTCGAGGCTCTCCCAGAAGCTCTCGTCGCAGAGATGCGTGGCGTCCAGGATCACGCCGAGCCGGTCCATCTCGCGGAGCAGCGCCCTGCTCTTCTCGCCAAGGCCGCCGGCCGCGTTGGTGCCCTGTGCGTACACGCCGGGACCGTAGTGCGCGGGACCGATGGCGCGCAGGCCCTGGGCATAGGCGCGTTCGAGATGGCCGGGTGTCAGGATCGAGTCGGCGCCCTCGAGGCTCAACACGTACCCGATGGGCGCCCGCGCTCCGTCGCCAGCGGCTCCAGCCCGTGCCCATCGTTCGAGATGCCGCTCCAGCGACGGGCCATCGGTAATCTGGACGATTTCGCCAGCCTCCTCCATCGCGCGGTACCAGGCCAGCTGGCCCTGCGACTGCGCCCAGGCCTGCTCCTGGGAATGCCAGCCGGGAATCGGGCCGTCTCGCGGCACGAACCGGGCGATCTGCGTGGCCACGCAGAGCCCCACGTTGCCGCGCCGCATCTCGCCGAACGACACGGTGCCGTTGCCGCGATCGGGCCGGTCGCTCATGCCGCGCTCGGAATCCCGGATCTCGGCCACGGACCACCGCAGGTCGCGGTTCCACTCCAGGGCATTCATCGCCAGGTCGAGGTGGGCGTCGAAGATCAGCGGCCGCGTCATGGGTTGCTCAGATCGTGATTCGCCGGTTCCTGGCCGTGATCCGCCATTCGCCGGTACATTGGCCGCCCTCGACGACGCCGGCCGATTCGTATCTCGCCACGGTCGGGCAGATATGGGCCGGCACGCCGTACGCGACGGCGCCGGGACGATACCGGTCCGGGTCGGGCACCTCGACGATGAGGTGCTCCTCGTTATGTCCCACGATCCTGTAGCCGTCGATATTGAGCAGCGACACGCGCGCCTGCGGCATCTCCGAGGCCACCGCCTTCGTGCCGAGGTCCAGGCAGATCAAGCCGGGCGCGGGCTTGCTGACGACGCGGCCGACGAGCACGGCGGCCACGAGGAACTCGAGGTCCGGGTACGCCGCGCTGTATCCGGCGTCCCACAACAGCGGCGTGCCCGGGCTCAGATTGACGCCAGGCCGCCTGGCGTGAATCGGGAACGTGGGCGAGCCGCCGGCGACGACGGCCGGAACCGGCAGGCCGGCCTTGCGCAGCTCGTCGAGCATCGCCTGGACCGGCGCGTACTCTTCATTGCACTGTCTCGTCCGCGCCGCCAGATCGGACTCATGGATGTGCCCGTCGTACACGTGCAGGCCGCCGACCGTCAGGCGTTCCGTTCGATGAACGAGCCGATACAGACGCCCGGCATCGGCTCCAGGCGCGACGCCGGTGCGGTTCATTCCCGAGTTGACGTCGAGCCAGAGGCACGCCTTCGTCCCGGCACCGGCCGCGGCGCCCGCGATCGCGCCGATGACCTCCTCCGAATCCACGATGGCGCTGAAGAAGGCGCCGGGAAACGCGCGCTGCAGCGCGAAGAACCGCGGAATCGCCGGCCCGACGGGCTGCATCGCCAGCAGCACGTCCGGGGCCCCGGCCGCCGCGGCCATTTCCGCCTCGGCGATCGTGGAGCACTTGAAGCGCCGGATGCCGTGCTTCAGCTGCAGCTTCACGATCTCGCCGGTCTTGTGTGTCTTCACGTGCGGACGGAGCCGCCCGGCGTCGCCCGCGACGGCGATCATCCGCCGGATGTTCTCCTCGATGCGCTCCGGGTAGAACACCAGCGCAGGTGACGGGATCTCGTCGACATTCGCGATCTCGTACCAACGGTCAGTCGTGCCAGCAACCAGCGTCATCGTCTGTGTCCCCTGTCGCAGGGGCCGGGCATGCCACCTCCCGTCCCCGCGCACACAAGCCGGCAAAACGCATCTCCGGGGTTCGGTCGGCGGCAGGCTGGGGCCCCGCTACTCCTCCGCGGGAAACGCCACGCCGTGGCGTTTCCATGCGCACTTGGACGCACTGCATGCTCCCAAGTGCGAAGCGGAGCCTCCCCCACGTGGAGTTCGGCCCTTCCGCAGCGTTTTGCGAACTGACGTTTGTCGGCTTGGTTCGAGGGGCCGTTCGGCAGCACGCCCGGCCCCTGCCCCTCGCCTCTCGCCCTGCGCCTCGCCCCTGCCCCATCTCCCATGTCCTTCGCCTCTCCCCTGTCCCCTGCCCCCTGCCCCATGCCCCATGTCCCCTGTCCCTACACGAAGTAACTGAGCACGAACACCCCCACCAGCCCCGCCACGCCTACCGCGGTTTCCATCACGGTCCACGTCTTGAAGGTGTCCTTGATGCTGAGGCTGAAGTACTCCTTCACCAGCCAGAACCCGCCGTCGTTCACGTGCGCAGTCATGAGGCTGCCCGACCCGATGGCCAGCACCATCAACTCGCGGTTCACGCCCGAACTGGTCACGAGCGGCAGGAGGATGCCCGCTGTGGTAATCCCGGCCACCGTGGCCGACCCGACGCAGATGCGCAGGATCGTCGCGATGAGCCACCCCAGGAAGAGCGGCGACAGCGTCGAGTGGCTCAGCAGTTCCCCGATGTATTTGCTGACGCCGCTGTCGATCATCACCTGTTTCAGCCCGCCCGCGCCCGCGATGATGAGCATCACCATGGTCAGGCTGGAGATCGAGTGGGTGAGCGAGGCCATGATGTCCGTCATGGTCCGCCCGCGGGCCACTCCCAGCGTGTAGATGGCGAGCAGCAGCGAGACCAGCATCGCGATGGGCGGATTGCCGACCCAGCCGAGCGCGGTGCGCGCGGCGTTGCCGTCCGGCAGGGTGTTCGCGGCGATCGTGGCCGCGCCGATGAGCAGCACCGGCAGCAGCGACGATACGACGCTGGTCCAGAACCCCGGCAGGTTCTCGGGCGACGTGAGCGGCGCGCCCGCGAACTCCTCCATCGGCCTCGCGTCGATCTTCTTCAGCCCGCGCGAGAGAATCGGCCCGGCGACGATGATGGCCGGGATGGCGATGATGATGCCGTAGATGAGCGTGGTGCCGATGTCGGCCCCGAACGTGGTGGCGATGGCCGTCGGGGCGGGGTGCGGCGGCAGGTAGCCGTGCGTCACCGAGAGCGACGCCAGCGTCGGCAGGCCCACGTAGAGCAGGGGCGCCTTCGTCGACGCCACCACCGCGAAGACGATGGGCATCATGATGACGAAGCCCACGTCGTAGAAGAGCGGTACGCCGATGATGAACGCCGTGAGCATCAGCGCCCACTGCACGCGCCCGGTTCCGAAGACGCCCACCAGGCTCAGCGTGATGCGCTGCGCCGCGCCGCTGTCGGCCACGAGCTTGCCCAGCATGGCGCCGAGGCCGAGGATGAGCGAGATGATCCCGAGCGTGTCGCCGATGCCCTTCTCGATGGAGAGCACGGCCGCGTCGAGCGCCATCCCCTCGCCGAGCGCCACGGCCAGCGACACGATGATGAACGCCACGAACGAGTTGAGCTTGAAGCCGAGAATGAGCACCAGCAGGAGCCCGATCCCCAGGATCACGATCAGCAGCGGCATGGTGGAGGGATTGTAACCGGGAAACGGAACCGGCCGCCTGCGCAGCGCACGCCTGCGCTATAATCCGCGCCTTACCCGTTGTTCCCGGAGGCAGCCGCATGAAGCACGCTCGTCTCGTTGGCGCCGCCCTCGTGTTCGCGCTCGTCATAGCCGGCGCCATGGTCTTCGGCGGTTCCGACCAGGCCGCCCCGCCGGCCGCGGCGAAGCCTGCCGCCGGCCCGTTCGATGCCCTCCACTTCCGCCCCATCGGGCCGGCCTCGATGTCGGGCCGCATCTCCGATGTGGCCGTGTACGAAGCGAACCCGGCCGTCTACTACGTGGCCACGGCGCACGGCGGCGTGTGGAAGACCAGGAACAACGGCACTACGTTCGAAGCGCAATTGCAGGACCAGGGGTTGATGTCCGTCGGCGACGTGACGATCTCGCAGAGCAATCCCGATCTCGTGTGGGTCGGCACGGGCGAGTCGAACAACCGCCAGAGCACGTCATGGGGCGACGGCGTCTATAAGTCGACCGACGGCGGCAAGACCTACACCAACATGGGGCTTCGCGCCTCGAAGCACATTCACCGCATCGTCATCGACCCGCGCGACAGCAACATCGTGTTCGTCGCGGCCACCGGCAGCCTCTGGGGCCCGGGCGGCGAGCGCGGCGTCTACCGCACGACCGACGGCGGCAAGTCGTGGGCCCAGGTGCTCAAGGTCGATGACGACACGGGCGCGAACGACATCGTGATGGACCCGGCGAACAGCCAGATCCTGTACGCGTCGATGTATCAGCGTCGGCGCACCGCATGCTGCATGAACGGCGGCGGCCCGGGCAGCGGCCTCTACAAGACCACCGACGGCGGCGCCTCCTGGAACAAGCTCAAGGGCGGTCTGCCGGAAGGCCCGCTCGGGCGCATTGCCGTCGACGTCTACCGCCGCAAGCCTTCGATCCTCTACGCGACCGTCGAGGGGCCGTCGCTGCTGACGGCCGGAGGCCGCGGCGCGGGCGGCGGGGCCGCGAGCGGTGCTGAAGCGGGCCCCGGCGCGGCGCCACAGGAAGGCGGCCAGGCCGGCGGCGGCGGGCGGGGCGCCCAGGCGGGCGTCAGCGACTCGCCCACCGGGCTCTACCGATCCGACGACGGCGGCGCGACGTGGCGGAAGGTGAACAACGCCAACCCGCGCCCGATGTACTTCAGCAAGGTCCGCGTCGATCCGAACGATCCCGACGTGGTCTACCTCGGCGGCGTCGGGCTCCACCAGTCCCTCGACGGCGGCAGGACCATGGCCACCGACGTGGCCGCGTCCACGCACGACGACGTGCACGCCATCTGGATCAACCCGGCGAACTCGCACCACGTGCTGATCGGGAACGACGGCGGCATGGCCGTGTCGTACGACATGGCGAAGACGTGGGTGTTCCTGCCGAACCTGCCGGTCGGCCTCTTCTACCACGTGAGCTACGACTTCGCGACGCCGTACAACGTGTGCGGCGGCATGCAGGACAACTACAACTGGTGCGGGCCGAGCGCCGTGCGCGGCGCGCCGGGCATCGCCAACCATCACTGGGCCACGCTGCAGGGCGGCGACGGGTTCGTGGTGCTGCAGGACCCGAACGAGTACCGCGTGGCGTTCAGCGAGTCGCAGGACGGCAACATCGTGCGTGTCGATCGGATCACCGGTGAAACCGCGTCGATCAGGCCGCAGCCCGCGCCCGGCGACACGCCCTACCGCTGGCACTGGGACACGCCGCTCGTCCACTCGCCCCACGACTCGAAGGTGATCTACGCGGCCGCCAACATGGTGTTCCGATCGCCCGATCGGGGCCTCTCGTGGGCCGCCATCAGCCCCGACCTGACGACGAACGCGAAGCGCGACGACATCGAGACGATGGGCGTGAAGAACACCGACACCCGAATCGCGCGCAACGACGGCATCGCGGCGTGGCCCGCCATCGTCTCGCTCGCGGAGTCGCCGAAGCGGCCGGGCCTGATCTACACGGGCACGGACGATGGCGTGCTGTCGGTGACGAGAGACGGCGGCAAGACGTGGACGAACGTCTTCGGCAAGGTGACAGGCGTGCCGGCAGGCATCTTCGTCTCCGAGGTCGTGCCGTCACGGTTCGACGAGAACACGGTGTATGCCACCTTCGACGGCCACCGGCAGAACGACTTCGGCACCTACGTCTACGCCAGCAACGACGCCGGCCAGACCTGGCGGTCGATCGCCGCGAACCTGAAGGACGAGGTGGCGCGCACGCTCACCGAAGACCTGAAGAACCCCGACGTGCTGTATCTCGGCACCGAAACGGGACTGTTCGTGACCACCGACCGCGGCAAGACCTGGGTGCGCATCAAGGCGAACCTGCCGACGGTGCGGATCGACGAAATCACCCTGCACCCGCGCGACAATGCGATGCTGCTCGCCACGCACGGGCGCGCGATCTGGATCCTCGATCACCTTGCCCCCATCCAGGAGTACGCTGCCGCGCAGGCGGCCGCCGACGCGAAGCTGTTCTCGCCGCCGCCCGCGGCGATGTTCAGGCGCCCGGCGCGCGACCGCAACTACGAGTTCTGGGGCGACCAGACGTTCTTCGGCCAGAACCCGCCGCAGGCGGCCGTCATCACCTGGATGCTGAAACGCCAGGTCGACAAGGTGGCCCTCAAGATCACCGACGCCACGGGCAAGGAGGTGCGCGAAATCTCGGGCCAGGTGCTCGCCAACAGCAACAAGGCCGGCATCCAAGCCGCTTGCTGGGACCTGCGCGTGCAGCCGCTTCCGGGGCCGCAGATTAGCATCACGCCGGCCGGCCGCGGTGAAGGGCAGGCTGGCGGTCAGCCGGGCGCGCAGGCCGGGAGGGCCGGCCAGGCGGGCGGGACGGGCGGAGCGCAGGCCAGCCCGTTCGGCGCCGGTTGCGGCACCGCCGGCGGCGGCTTCGGCGGGGGCGGGTTCGGCGGCGGCGCCGCGACGGCCGGCCCGTACGTGCTCCCCGGCCTCTACAACGTCTCGCTCATCGTCGACGGCAAGACCATCGAGACGAAGCCGCTGAAGGTCGCGGCCGACCCCGAGGTGGCGCTCACGCCGGTCGAGCGGCAGCGGATGTTCGACATGGCGATGGAGATGCACGACTTGCAGAAGCGCGCCACGGAGGTGCAGAACGCGCTGCGGCCGCTCACGACGCGCATCAACGAGCTCGCCAAGGAGATCGCCGGCCGCGCTGACGTGCCAGCTGACGTGAAGGCGACGTTCGAGGCGTTCAACAAGGACCTGACGGCCTTCGCGCCGAAGTTCGCGCCGGCGGCGTTCGGACGCGGCGGCGGCGCGGGACCGGCAGCCGCGCCGGCGGCGGCCCAGCCGGGTCAGCCCGCGGCCCCGCCGCCCGTCAATCTGGTGGCGCGCATCGGCCAGGCCAAGAACGGGCTCATGGCCACCATGCCCGTCACCGAGCAGACGACGAAGGTGTACGCGGAGGCCAAGGCGCAGGTGCCGAAGGCGATTGCCGAGGCGAACGCGCTGTTCGTCCGCGCGGAGGCGCTCGGCAAGGCGCTGGCTCCGCTGAAGCTCGCGCTCACCGCCCCGCCGCCCGCGAAGTAGCGCAAGGGGACAGTCCCCTTGTTCAGGAGCTGCGAAGGCGGCCCAGCAGGCGGAGGAAGCCGGCGACGGGGTCGGAGAGGTCTCCGAAGAGCAGGTCGACGGCGGCCGGGCGTCGGGTGGAGCCGGGCGAGTCGGCGAAGGCGCGCTCGGCCCGCAGCCGCTCCATCGCGAGCGACACGGGCAGGGTGGCGTCCACGCCCTTCTTCGCGCTGGCGGCGTCCTGCAGCTCGGCGATCGTCTTCCGCACCTGGTCGGGGTCGATGATGGCGAGCGGCGAGCGGCAGTGGCCGCACACCGCGTTGCGATCGACGTCGACCGGCGCGCCGCAGTTGGCGCAGTTGATCTGCTGGATGCGCGCCCTCAGCTCGCGCACTTCCTCCTCGCTCATCGGCCGGACGAAATTCCTGGCGCGCAGGAACTGGTAGTAGGTGATGAACCGGCCGTGGCCCTCGGGGCAGCGGTAGGTACGTGAAGCGGGTGTTTCGCTGGATGTCGTGCGTTTCGGCCAGCGCGCGCGAGCAGCGCGGGCAGCGCGGCGCCGAGGCCCACGGCTGGCGGGTCATGCTTCTGTCTTCGGCCACCGACGCCACCAGCTGAAGCGTGGCTCCGGGCGTCATCTGCAGGAACTCCTGGTCGTCGAACCAGAGGCACTGGCAGTGGTGGCACACGTCGATGGTGAGGCGGCGCCCGTACATCCGCTCGAACGACGGCGCGTCCATGGCCGATCCGCAGGCTGGGCAGGTCACGGGTTTCTCCTTGTCGAAGGAGAAGGATATCAAACCGGCCGGGGTAAGATGAGGTCGAGGTCCCAATGAGACAGGTACCGATTCGCGAGCGTGTGGGTGGTGGTGGCCGGCCTGATGTTCGGCGCCTGCGGGAACGCCAAGGCCCAGGGCATCACGCAGCAGCAGGCCGACGAGATGCTGAAGGAGCTGCGGGCCATCCGGGCGGCCCTGGAGCGGGTCACGCCGCCGCCGCCCGGACAGGCGAAGGACCAGACCGTGAAGCTCACCAACGTCGCCGGCTACTCGCTCGGCAAGGCCGACGCCCCGCTCACGCTGGTGGAGTTCACCGACCTGCAGTGCCAGTTCTGCAACCGGTTCTCGACGCAGGTGTTCACCCAGCTCAAGTCGGCCTACATCGACACGGGCATGGTGCGGTTCGTGACGCGCGACTTCCCGCTCGACTTTCACCAGGAGGCGATCCCGGCGGCGCGCGCGGCCCGGTGCGCCGGCGAGCAGGGCAAGTTCTGGGAGATGCGCGACGCGCTCGTGCGCGACTACAAGCAGCTCGGCGCGCCGTTCATCGCGTCGGTGGCCGAGCGCCTGAAGCTCGACATGACCGCGTTCAAGGCCTGCGCCGCGAGCACGAAGTTCGACGCGGCGATCACGCAGGACATGAACGAGGGGCGCGCCGTCAATGTCGAAGGGACGCCGTCGTTCGTGCTCGGGCGCACCTCGCCCGAGGGCGTCGAGGGCGTCCTCATCGTCGGCGCGCAGCCCTTTGCCGCGTTCGACGCGAAGATCAAGGAACTGCTGGCGCAGCGGTAGGTCCCCGGGGCTGCCTTCGACTCCGCTCAGGCCACGGAAGCCCCGGGGCTCCGCGTGCTCCGCAGCTACGCCCGCCAGTGGAGCGCGAAGGGCGCGCCCTGCTGGTCCATGCAGATCGCGATGCGTCCGCCGCCGGGGATGTCCATCGGCCCCACCAGCACGCTCCCGCCGTTCGCCTTCGCCGTCGCGACCGCCGCGTCGAGGTCAGCCACGTGGACGTAGTAGAGCCACTGGGGCGGCCCTGGCATGTCGTCGGTCTTCTTGTAGATGCCGCCCAGTTCGAGGCCCGACACGCCGTACATCTGGTAGAGGCCCGCCGGCCCCATGTCGAGGCTGGTGGTCTTCTGCCAGCCGAACAGGTCCGAGTAGAACGCCCATGCGGCGTCCGGGTCGGTGGTGATCAGCTCGTGCCAGACCACCGTCCCGAAGACGGGCTCCTGTGGCGGCGCCGGCGGCTCGTTCAGCGGGGTGTAGGCCGCGAAGCCCGCGCCCTGGGGATCCTGGATGACCGAGAAGGTGCCGACGGTGGGTATCTCCATCAGCTTCACCCACACTTTCGCGCCCAGTTCTTCCGCGCGCGCGGTGGTGGCCTTCACGTCCGGCGTGCCGATGTAGCCCAGCCAGTACGGCGGCATCCCCGCGTCGGGCGGCATCTTCATCAATCCTGCGAGCACGGTGTCGCCATTCGCGAACATGTGGTACGGCTCGCCCATGCCTTCCCACGACTGCGTGTTCCAGCCGACGACGGCGCGATAGAACGCGATTGCCGCGTCAACGTCCTTCGTCATGTTTTCGTACCACACGAACCGGCCGCGGATGTCCGCCATGCTGCCTCCCAGGCCCCCGCGCCGGGGGCGCGCTGCGCCCCTGCACGGATGGTTGAGTAGTGAGGGCTCCATGTCCCGCGTACGGCGGCTGAATCCTGCCGCGAGAACGGGTTGTGAAACCGCCAGCGATGACTGGTCTTTCTGCCCTGTAGATAGTTATACGATCTCGACCGGGGCTAACGTTCAGATTTTCTGAGCGTCCGGGTCACGCTGCCGACCTCCGCGCCGTTGACGCTGACAACAGCCCGCACGCTGATGTCGCCCGCGGGAAGGGCCCCGATGGGAATGCCGCCGAGCGCCACGTGGCGGTCATCGCCCGGCTCGCCCGTGATGCGCATGGCGCCGCGCACGGCCGGCGGGCCGCCTTCGATGCCCGCCAACTGGAGCTCGGCGGTCAGTTCTCCCTTGGGTACGCCATAGATCTCCAGATAGGCGACCGCCGTCGGCTCATCGTAGAACTGCAGCCGTCCCGCAAAGCGGCCCTCCTCGGCGACGCCGAGCACGAGCGAGCTGAGTTTGAGCGGCCCATCGCCCGTCAACCTTGCGTCCACGGCGGCGTCAACAGCACCGGCCAGGCCCGACCCATCCGTCGCGGCCACGCGCATCCTGTACATTCCAGCCCCAGCGACCAGGGCCACCATTGGCGGAGTCCGGGCGAGGCTTTCTCGGTCTGCCGTCGCCTGCGCGACCAGCTTGCCCGTCTGGTCGTAGAGGGCGACAGCGGCGGCATTGAGCGAGGCCGCCGGCCCGGCAGGCTCGAACATCACCACCACCCTGGTCTTGGTGTCCGATCCCTCGCGCGACACGAACGCGGCCGCGCGCATCGGCAGGTCCCGATACGCGTCCGGCACGCGCAGCATGTCGCGCGGCGCCGGCGCTCCGCCCTTCCGCGCGGTTCCCCGCTTCTCGGGAACGAGCACCCGCGATCGCGCCACCACCACGACGTCGGGGCGGCTGATCTTCAGGCTCAGCGGGTATGCCTGGCCGTTGCGCTCGGATTCGTCGGGCACGTACGTCAGCCGGTAGTAGCCTGACGTCGACGCGGCCATGCTGGCCATGGCGGCCTCAGTGGACCCCACCAGGCGGGTGATCCTGTTGCCGGTGAGGCCGGCGAGGCCCTCGAGGCCCTGCGCCTGGCCGGTAGACGCGGAAGCGCCGGACCCGGTCGGATCCTGCACGTGCACCACGTGCATGTCCACCGGCGCGCCGAGCATGACCAGTTCGACTTCCTGGTAGTCCTTCGCGCGGATCTCGCACAGGTTCGGCGTGGCCGACATCTTCGACATCTCGTAGATCATGGGCGGGACGAGCCCGCCGCCGAACATCACGATCGTCGCGGGCGGCTCGTGGGCCGCGCCCCGGAACAGGTTCATCAGCGCATCGAGCACCTGCCGCGTCCGGCACGCCGCGTCCACGTCGGTCTCCGACCGGAGCGCGCGCCCGCTGAGCGACGCAATCGCCGTCTCGATCGCGGCGCGGTCGGTCGTGAGGCCGACGTTGAGCCCCCCGAGCGGGATGGTCACCAGCCCGACGCGGTCGTGCCGCGCCAGGTGTTGCATGAACTGCCGCATGGCGTCCTGGACGGCGCCGGTCATGCCCGGGCCAATCGAGTCGGTCTCGACGACGAAGATCGTGTCGCGCAGGACGGGCGGGCGGAGGTTCGTGGCAAACGGCGGCGGCAGCTCGCTCACCACGCGGGCGGCCTCTCCGCGCCCGGGCTGCACGAACAGCAGCGACCCGGGCGCGCGCGGTTTGCCGTTCACCTTGAATTCGACGTCCTCCACGCGGAGGTCGGCAAACGGCCGCCCGTCGGGGAGCATCGCGCGGAACAGGACCGCGAGCGCCTGCGGCTCGGGCGGCGCAGCCTGCTGCGACTGCTGGGACGCCATCAGCACGGCTGCCGCGGCGAGCATCCCCGCGACAACCAGCGGCCGGGCTCTGCGGCCCGTAAGCGGGTGAACTCTGGTCTTCACGGCAAGAGCATACCCCGCCTCCCCCGCCGCGGCCCCCGGGAAACGGCGACACCTTCCGTCTCCACGGAGAGTGTCCCCGCGCCGGGCACGGCCAGCGTCACCGCTTGATCGGGTACGGCGGCGGCGGCGGCACCGCGATCGGCTTCGTCTTGATCAACTCCTGCAGGTGCCGGACGGCTGCGTCGAGTTGCGCGTCCTTTCCGCCGAATGTCTCGTGCGGCAGGTTGTCGACGACGATGTCCGGATCGACGCCGTGGCCCTCGATGAGCCACTGCCCTTCCGGCCCGTAGACGCCGGTCTCGGCCGCGGTCGCGATGCCGCGGTCAACGAGGAAGTTGCTCGAGCTGAGCCAGATCTCGCCGCCCCACGTGCGCGTGCCTATTACCTTGCCGAGGCCCAGCCGGCGGAATCCCTCCGCGAACGCCTCTCCATCCGACGCGGTGTTCTCGTCAACCAGCACCACCATGTGCCCGCGAAACGCGAACTGCATGTTCCACGTGGGATGGCCGACGCGCGGCTGCCAGTAGAACCAGGCTTTGCGAAGCAGACGGCCGAGGATCCAGCTGTCGATGTTGCCGCCGTTGTTGTGCCGGACGTCGATGATGAGGCCCGGGCGGTTGAAGACGGGATAGAATTCGCGCATCCACTCGGCCATGTTGCCCGCGCCCATCGCGCGAAGATGGACGTAGCCGACCTGGTTCTGCGAGGCCTTCTCCACGGCCAGCCGCCGCGTGTACTCCCACTCGTCGTAGCGCAGGCCGTCTTCCGCCTGCGCGGCGATCGGCTCGACGATCGCTTCGCGCGAGGGAGCCCCCGACTTCGGCTTCACGCGCAGCAGGACCTGCTTGCCGGCCTGCCCCCGCAGCAGCGCGGGCAGTTCGCGCGCGGTGAGCGCCGCCACGCCGTTCACGCTCTCGATGACGTCGCCTTCCACGATGTCGACACCCGGCTGCGCGAGCGGGACGCGGCGGTCGGGGCGATCCGGGTCGGTGGCGGTCACGTGTGTGATCCTGAACCCGCCGGCCTTCTCGTCGCGGACCGCCTGCGCCCCGAGCGACGCCGGCCAGGCATCGTCGGCCGCGTCGCGCAGGTCTCCGCCCCGGACGAAGATGTGCAGCGCGGAGAGCTCGGCCACCATCTGTGCGAACACGTCGCTGAGCTCGGCTCGGTCGGTCACGCGGTCGACCAGCGGCTGGTATTTCCGGCGCATGGCCGGCCAGTCGAGGCCGTGCATGCCGCGGTCGTAGAAGTAGTCGCGCTCGAGCCGCCAGGCCTCGGTGAACATCTGCCGCCACTCGAGGCGCGGGTCGAGGCTGAACGTCCAGTCGCGCAGCGGCACGAGGGATTTCGACAGGTCGGACGGGGCCTTGGCGCCGGCATCGAACACGTAGAAGTCGCGCCCTTTGCGGACGAGGATCTTCCTGCCGTCCTGCGAGAGCTCGTAGCTCTGCGGCTCCTCGATGAACGTCTCGGGCTCGGCCTTCTTGTTCTCGAACGCCAGTGTCTTCAGGGCGGCCTTGCCGTCGCGGCCCGTCGGCCGCGAGATGACGTAGAGGCGCTTCGCGTCCATTGAGAGGTTGCCGTAGTTGCCGGCGAGAACGGGAACCTCGAGGAGCCTGGCCTCGAGGCCCTCGACGTCGACGACGACCACGGGGACGGCCGGAGGTTTGGCCGCCGGCTTGTCGCCGGCAGCTTTGTCGGCGGCGGGCTTGTCGGCGGCTTGCTCCGCGGGTTTCTCGGCTGGCTTATCGCCGGGCTTCTCGCCCGTCTTCGCCGGCTGCAGCTCATCGTCCGCCTTGAAGGGTGATCGCTCCCCGCGCTTCAAGGCCACGTGGTAGGTCTTCGTCTGGCGGTCCCAGAACGGTTCGGGCTGGCGCGATCCCCATGGGCTTCCGACCAGCGACTCGAAGTTGCGGTCCGAGAGGAAGTACAGCCACTTGCCGTCGGGGCTCCACGCCGGGCTGCCGCTGTCGTAGCGGTCGGAGGTCACCGGCACGATGCGCGCCGCGGCGAGCTCGTACAGGTGGATGCGCGTCAGCAGGTTCGGGCCTGGCGCCGTGTAGGCGAGCCATTTCGAGTCGGGCGACCAGGCGAGGTCACTGAAGTTCCCGTTCGCGGACTCCGCCACCTTGGTCTGCGTCTTTGTCGCCACGTCGAAGATCCACAGTTGGAGGTTCTTGTCGTGGTGGGCGATGAACTTGCCGTCGGGCGACGGCAGGCCGTCCCAGCGCAGCACGGAGCCGTCACGGCTGAGCTGCGTTGCGGCGCCGACGCCGTTGGCCGGCACCTGCCAGAACTCGATCTCATCGCTTTCGTCCGACAGCGTGAGGATCGACTTGCCATCGGGCATGAAGCGCGCATTGCGGTGGCGCGCCAGCTTGTTGCGCGTGGCCTCGACGAGGCGCCCCTGCTGCGCCGGGGCGACGAACACCTGGCCGCGCGCCGTGATGACCACGCGGTCGCCCGACGGCGACAGGTGCGCCGAGGAGATCCAGTCGACCGCGTTCTTCACCCAGCGCTCGCGCAGGTGATCGAAGTCCGAGACGAGCGTGATGGGCACGGCCTTGTCGGACCCGGCAGCGACGTCGTACACCCGGATGTCGGCCCCCTGCTGGTACGCGATCCGGCCGTTCGAGAGCGAGGGCCATTGCACCTCGTAGTCGCGGTGCCGGGTGTGTTGTTTCAGGTCGCCGCCCTTCTCGCTCATCGACCACAGGTTCATCACGCCATCGCGGTCGGATGCGAAGTAGACCCGGCCTTTCCAGAGCATGGGCGTCTTGCTCGTGCCGGCATAATCCGCCGTGAGCGGCGCGGCCTCGGTGCCCGGGCCGTCGAAGCGCCACAGGTTCTGCGCCGTTCCGCCCTTGTAGCGCCTGGTGTGGCTGCCCTGGAAGGCGAGCCGCGTGAAGAACAGCGCCGCGCCGGCGGCGTCGAACGAGCCGTCGGAGGCCTGGGCGAGGGGCACAAGGGCCCAGGTGTGCGCCGACGGGTCGAGCCTGACCAGTTGGGTGTTCGGCAGCGTCGAATGCCGGCGGGTGGCGAAGAGAATCTCGCCCCGTGGCGTCCACGCCATCCATGCCGGCCTGGCGGCGTCCCACGTCTGGCGGGTGGGCGCGCCGCCTTCGAGCGGCAGGGTGTAGACCTCTCCGGGGCCTTCGTAGGTGGCGGCGTAGGCCACCGTCCGCCCGTCGGGCGAGATGGCGGGCCGGCTTTCCTCTTCGGGGTGCGTGGTGAGGCGCTGCGCGACGCCGCCGTTCACGCCGACGCGCCAGAGGTCGCCCTCCGCCACGAAAACGATGGTGTCGTTCCAGATCGCGGGCTGGCGATAGTAGCCGAGTTGGCCCTTCTGGGCCGCCAGCGGCGCACAGAGCGCCACACCCGCCACGAGCGGGAACCATCTGAACCGTCCGAGCGCCATGGTGTCCTCCCCCGGAGAAAACCGAAGATTACCAAGAAACCGCGGGCGCGCGCCGTTCGTCCAACCGATCGATAGGCGTATGATGGGGGCTAGCCCCCGAAACGGCGGTGTTGATGGCCTTGCCGGTTGGGTCGCGACTCGGGCCGTACGAGGTCTTCGCGCTCATTGGCGCGGGCGGGATGGGCGAGGTGTACAGCGCCCGCGACACCCGCCTGGGGCGGACGGTGGCGCTGAAGGTGCTGCCGAGCGAAGCGACCGCCGACCCCGACCGCCGCCAGTCGTTCGAGGATGAGGCGCGCACCGTCGCCGCCCTCAACCACCCCAACATCTGCACGCTCTACGACATCGGCGAAAGCATCCCTTCGCTGGCCGAGCCCTCCGCCGGAACGGCGGATCCCGAGCGAGCGGGGACGCAGGCGAGTCGAGGGGCGAATCCCGAGCCTGTCCACTATCTGGTGATGGAGCACCTCGACGGCACCTCCCTGGCCCAGCGCCTGGAGCAGGGGCCGCTGCCGATCGAGCAGGCCCTCGACGTCGCCATCCAGATGGCCGACGCCCTCGACCGGGCCCACGACACCGGCGTCGTGCACCGCGATCTGTCGCCGTCCAACGTGATGCTCACCCGCAGCGGCGCGAAGTTGCTCGACTTCGGCCTCGCCACCCTGGCCGCTCCGGCGCCGGACCACGACCCCGGCCGTGTCCGCACGCACGTCGACCCGCTGCGCCACCGGCTGGTCGGCACGCCGTACTACATGTCGCCCGAACAGGCGAAAGGCCAGCCGGCCGACTGCCGCTCCGACATCTTCGGGCTCGGCGTCCTGCTCTACCAGATGGTGACCGGCAAGCGGCCGTTCGAGGGCGCGAACCTGGTCACCTTGCTGGCGTCCATCCTCCGCGACACGCAGGTGCCGGTGACGCGGCTCGACCCCGGCCTGCCGGCCCAGCTCGGGCCGATCATCGACAAGTGCCTCGAGAAGGATCCCGCCCGCCGATGGCAGACCGCCGCGCAGGTGCAGGCGCGCCTCGAGAGCGTACGCGCCGATCTCTCGTCGGCGGCGCGCGCGAGCCACCGGTCCATCGCCGTGCTGCCGTTCTCCGACATGAGCGAGGCGCGCGACCAGGGCTACCTGTGCGAGGGCATCGCCGAGGAAATCCTGTTCGCGCTCAGCCGCGTGAAGGGCCTCCGGGTGGCGTCACGCGCCTCGGCGTTCCGGTACCGGGCGGCCGGCGCCGATCCCGCCGAGATCGGGGCCGCGCTGCAGGTGACCACCCTGCTCGACGGCACGGTGCGGCGGGCCGGCGATCGCATCAGGATCACGGTCACGCTCGTCGCCGTCGACGACGGCTTCTGCCTCTGGTCCGAGCGCTACGATCGCGACGTCCGCGACATCTTCGCCATGCAGGACGAAATCGCGCGGGCCGTGGTCAACGCGCTGGAGATTTCCCTCAGCTCGGCCGAGCGGGAGGCCGTGCATCGTCTCTCGGCCCCGGACCTCGACGCCTACGACTGCTACCTGCGCGGGCGGAGCTACTTCTTCCGGTTCGACAAGCGCAGCGTCGGCTACGCGCGCGACCTGTTCGAGCAGGCCATCGCCATCGACCCGTCCTACGGCCGCGCGTACGCCGGCATCTCCGACTGCTACGCCTATCTCTACCAAAACGTCGGGCGCAATCCCGCGGACCTCGAGCGCGCCATGCAGGCCGCCGAGGCCGCCCTGAAGCTCACGCCCGAGATGGCCGAGGCCCACTCGTCGCTTGGCACGGCCCTGTCGATGCTGGGCCGTCACGACGAGGCCGAAGCGGCCTTCCTGCAGGCGATCGCGCTCAATCCGAACCTCTTCGAGGCGCACTACTTCTACGCCCGCGACGCGTTCACCCGGGGCAAGCTCGATCTCGCGACCCGCGAGTACGAGGAGGCGAGCCGCGTCCGGCCGGAGGACTACCAGTCGCCGCTGCTCGTGGCCCAGAGCTATGAGGATCTCGGCCACGCCGACCTGGCCAGGATGTCGCGCCTGCGCGGCGTGGCGATTGCCGAGGCGCACCTGCGGCTCACGCCCGACGATGCCCGCGCGCTGTACATGGGGGCGAACGGCCTGGTGGCGCTCGGCGAGGTCGAGAAGGGACTGGCGTGGGCGCGGCGGGCCGTGGGCATGGGGCCCGACGACCCGATGCTGCTCTACAACGTGGCGTGCATCTTCAGCCTGGCCAACCGGACAGACGAGGCGCTCGGGTACATCGAGGCGGCCGTCGAGCACGGCATGCGCTTGCGCGGCTGGCTCGAGCACGACAGCAATCTCGACAGCATACGCGACACGCCACGTTTCCAGGCCGTGATGGCGCGGCTGTGATACCTGGAAGGCGGCCCTTCAGGGCTGACGTACGCCAGGTCTGAAGGCCTGGCCTCCATCACGCCAGGGTCGAAGAACCCAGGGTCGTGAGGGTGTGCTTGACTGTGACCCTATTTAGTGGTCATATGTTCCCATATGGTGGTCAAAACGACATCCACGCCCTTCGGCGGCAGGACGAGGACGCGGGTCCTTGTGGCGCTGAATCTGCTCGATTCGAGCTTCCCACGGGAGCTTTCCCGTCTGTTGGGGGCGCCAGTATCCGCCGTCTCGCGCGCGCTGAGCGGGCTCGAGCGGGACGCCCTCGTTGCCGGCCGACTCACCGGGCGCACTCGGGTGTTCACACTGAGCCCGGCGTACTTCGCGAAGCGCGAACTGGCGGCCTATCTCGCCCGGCTCGCGGATGCCGACCCGGAACTGGTCCTGCGGGTCGAGTCGTTGCGCCGGCGGCCGCGGCGTTCCGGGAAACCCTTGTGAAGCTGACCGCGCGGTCATCGCTGGCCACAGTGGCGCTGGCCGTCGGGGGAATGCTGCGACGCCGAGGCATCACGGCCGTGCTGACCGGAGGGGCGTGCGCGTCGCTGCACACCGACGGGTCCTACGTCTCGAAAGACGCCGACTTCGTCGTGCGGGGTGTTGTGCGGCAGGACGTTCTGGATTCTGTGCTCGGGGAACTCGGCTTCGAGCGGCAGGGCGACCGCTATGTGCATCCTCGAGTACGGTTCTATCTGGAGTTTCCACCCGGCCCGCTCGCCATCGGCTCCGATCTGGACGTTCATCCGATTGAGGTCGATGGAGGAACAGGCGCCGCCCTCGTGCTCTCGCCGACCGACTCCTGCCGGGATCGCCTGGCGGCCTTCTATCACTGGCGCGACTGGCAGAGCCTGCGGCTCGCCGTGCGCATCGCGCGGGCGCACCCGGTCGAGATGCAGGTGATTGAGCGCTGGAGCCAGGCTGAAGGCAGTCCGGAGGGATACCAGACATTCCTCCGGGAACTGGGGCGCGCGAAAGGAGCGCGGGTTCGCCAGGGCTGAAGCCCCGGCCTCCAAGCCGTCACGCCACGGGCAATCCCGGGAACGGGTCGTCAATCGACGGGCTCTGCGGCGTGAACATCTCGGCGCCGCTCTCCGTGATCACCATGTCGTCTTCGAGGCGCAGGCCGAACTCGCCCGGAATGTAGATGCCGGGCTCGTTGGTGAACGTCATCCCCGGCTGCAGCGTCACCGACTTCGTCCACCCGAACATGTTGTTCTCGACGAGGTACGGCCACTCGTGCCCGTCCATGCCGAGGCCGTGGCCGAGGCGGTGCGTGAAGGAGGTGAAGCCCGGCCCGTAGCCCTCGGCTTCGGCCAGCTTGCGCGCGGCGCGGTCGAGCGCGTCGAGCGCGACGCCCGGCTTGGCCACCTGCAGCGCCGCGAGCTGCATGCGGCGCACGAGGTCGAACACCTTGCGCATCTTGTCGGTGGGCTTGCCGAAAACGAATGACCGGCTGATGTCGGAGCTGTAGCCCTCGACCGAGCAGCCGCCGTCGACGAGCACCAGCGTGCCCTCGCGGATGACCTGCGGCACCGACGACCCATGGGGAAACGCGCTGTTGGGACCGAACTGCGGGTAGCCGCCGCCAGGGAACCCCTGGCGCTGATGCGCCGCGGACGTGAGCGCGCCGTACTCGGCCGGCGTCATGCCCTCGCGCAGCCCCGGGTAGGCCGCCGCATACGCGTTGAGCGTCACCTTCGACGCCAGGCGCATCAGCTCCAGCTCGTGCGCGTCCTTGAACATGCGGCAGCCGGCGGTCACCGGCGTCGCGCTCACGAAGCGGATGGCGGGCGCGGCCTGCGCCACGCTGTCGGCGAACACGAACCGCACGGTCTCCTCGATGCCCACCCGCCCGGTGGCCACGCCGCGCGCCTTGAGCGCCCGTGCCGTCAGATCGAAGGGGCTCTCGGTCTCGTGCCAGGTCAGCAACTCGGCGCCGGTTGCCAGCGGGGTCGTCTTGATCTGCTCGCCGGCGCGGTCGGCCTCGAACGCCGGACAGATGATGGCCGGGCTGCCCTTGGCCGGCAGGATGACGGCGAACATGCGCTCGCTGTGCCCCCACCGAAGGCCCGTGTAGTAGACGAGCGATGTGCCGCCGGTCAGCATGATGGCACCGAGGCCTTCCTTCACCATCAGCACGCGAGCCTTCTCGATGCGCGCCAGCCGCTCTTCGTTGGCGATCGGGCGGGCCTGCCCCTTCAGCGCGGGGAGCTTCGCGAACGACGCGGGCGGCGGGCCCTGGAGGGCCGCGGCGCCCGGAGGGCCCTGCACCCCGGGCGCGGCGGCGGACAATGCGTCAGCGGGCAGGGCTGCGGCAACGCCGGCGGCGGCGGCACTCTGGACGAACTGGCGGCGGCTCAGCATCGGACACCCCTCGGCCTGCGTACGATATCCGAAAAGTGGTCCGATCCGGCCCCGGTTCATCGATAAAGCGGAAGGGGCACGAATCCGGCGCTCGCGCGCGCCTTTTCGCAGTCCTGGCGCGACGGCCCGCGCAGGTCGCCCTCCATGTACGCCAGCCCCGGGCAGCGGGTGCAATGGCTGCCCGCCGCACATGTGGAACACACGCGGACATCGGTCATGACGATGGAGCGCACCTCGGACAACTGCGGCGAGCAGCGCCATATGTCGAGGAAGGGCGCCTGGCGCACGTTTCCCGACGGCAGGGGAAACTGCACGCAGGGAAACACGTCACCGTATGGGGACACGTAGCAGGACGTGTGGCCGGCGCTGCACGGGATCGCGTCGAGCGCATCGCCGATAACGCCCGCTCAGGATCCGGCGGGCAAGCGGCGCCGGAAACCCCGGTCAGCTCGGGATCGCTCAGGATGCCGTGCAGATCGCCGGCGTCCATGCTCAGCGCGACGGGGCCCCGGCCGCCGTCCATCATCGGCGTGATGGTCGGGTCCACGCGGTACTCCGCGCCCACAGCCTCGGCCAGCCTCTTCACTTCACGACAGTCGCGGGCGTTCTGCGCCATCAGCACGTTGCTGACAGCCACCCTCACGCCCCTGATCAATCAGTCTCCGCACGCCATTCATCGTGCGCTCGAACGATCCGGGCAGCCGCGTGACGGCGTCGTGCACCGCCGCCCGGTGCGAGTAGAGGCTGACGTGGACCGACGCGACCCCGGCCTGCGCGACCCGGCCGGCCGGTTCCTCGTCGATCAGCACGGCGTTCGTCTTGATCGTGGTCGAGAACCGTCTGTGCCGGGCATGCTCGAGGATGGCGAAGAGGTCGCGCCGCAGAAAGATCTCGCCGCCGCTCAGCACGAGGAAGAAGGTGCCGGCGCCGGCCAGTTGATCGAGCAGGCCGGTAACCTCGTCGAAGCCCAACTCACCATGATCGATGTGGTCCACGTAGCAGTGCACGCAGCGTTCGTTGCAGCGGTACGTGAGGTCGATCTGGACGCTGAGCGGTACGCCCAGCTCGAGCGCTCGCGCGCTCATTTCCCGCAGCAGCGCGCTCATCCGCGGCTACCGCAGCCCGTCCTGAGTGAGTTTCACCGCGCAGCCCACGCCGCTGGTTCCGTTGCAGAGGACCGCGGCGCTGGCGTTCGCACCGAACGAGAGGTAGACGCTGGCCGCCTGCGGGTAGCCGGACAGGTCGTTGACCCGGGCGTTGTCGGCATGCGCCGCGGCCGCCGACCCGAGGCGGCCCCGGGTGACCGTCAGCGTCGTCGCGCTCGGTTTCGCCGTGACGAGCATGGCTTCGCTGTCGACCTGGATGTAATCGTTGACATTGAACGTCGTGGTGCTGTCAACCGTGATGCTCGTTGCGCCCGCCGTGGTCGCGCCGTTCAGCAGCGTGCTGCGCAGGTCGACAACGGCCGTGCTGATCAGGTGCGTCGCGGCGGTCGTGCCCAGTTGCGCGCGCGCCACCGTCAGGGTCGTGCCGGCAATGGCAGAGATGGAGATCACCTCGGCATCGATCTGGACGTAGTCGTTCACGGCGAACCCCGCCGACGAGGCGACGGTGATCGACGTGGCGGTCGTCGAGGTGATGGCGGCGGCCAGGGTCGTCGTTGGCACCGTCGTCGAACCCCCTGTGTTGTCCACGATGATGCCGCTCGTCGCCGGATTCGTCGCGTTCCTCGGGACGGCGTACCCGGCCGTCATGCCTCCCGTCGGCGGCCAGGCCGTTCCGGTCACGTTGAGGGACATCACGCACCCGGTCGTGGTTGCACACGAGCTTCCCGCCGGCGTCACCGAGTTGTTGCCGACGCTGACGAAGATCCAGTCCATCCCGGTCGACGCGTTGTAGAATCCCGTGACCGGGGAGCAGGCCGCGGCCGAGGCCGTGCTGCTGAGGTTGACGTGGCCTGTGTCGGCGGCGCCGCTCATCGTGCCGTTGGTGATGCTCAGACGGAACAGGCGGGCCCTGGTTCCTGTGGCGCCCTTTCCGCAGACGTACAGCTTTCCCGTGCCGGCGGGGCTCGTGAGGTAGGCGTGATCGAAGGCGCCTGAATACACCGCGGCGACGTTCGTGCCTCCGCCCAGGTCCACCGCGACCGCTGCGCCAAGTGCCGTGTCGTACTGGTGCGCCGTCGCACCACTCACCGTGCTGAACGCGAATACCGTGCCGGCGGAGCTGTCGATGGTCACGGGATCGGAGATGAGGCCGGCGAGATTCGCCGTGCACGTCACCGCCGGCGTCAACGTCACGTAGCAGACTTTGCTGTTCGTGCCGTTGTTCGTCGTCACGAAGACGCGGTTCGTGCCGGGATCGAGAACGGGGCCGTTCAGGTTGAAACCGGCGTCCACGGTCACCGGCCACCCGCCCGTCGTCACCTCGGCCGGTGTCCCCGAGAGCACGGGCGTGAATTTATGGAGCGTGCCCGCGTCATCGCCGACGTAGGCGACGTCGTTCGTGTAGTCGTAGAACGGGGCCGACCGGGTGGCCTGCGGCGCGCCCGCGAACGGCAGGTTGACGACGCAGGACGCGCCGGCCGCGCAACTGCCCCAGTTCGCGACGACCGTCGGACTGACGGGCGCGGCGATCGTCCCTTCTCCGGCGGCATTCAGTTGCAGCACGTGGAGCACGGCACCGCTGGCTTGAGTGGATACGTACACCACCTTCGTGCCGTCCAGAGACAGGGCCGTCGACGCCACGACCGCTCCCGTTCCGGTCCGGTACGCCCACCGCACCGACGGCCCGCCGCCGCCGCAGTACCCTTGCAGCGCGGGCGACTGCGTCGAGTAGAGGTTGTTGTACGCCACGATGCTGGGCCCGGTCGCGAGCCCCGTATTGAACACCACGTAGTCATTCGTGCAGTCTGGCGGCGCGGTCACGTCGAACGTGAACTTCGCGGGATACATGCCGTTGCCAACCCTGGCACCGGCCGGCAGCACCGATGCCCAGTCCTGGTCGAGAGTGTCCGCCGGGGGCTTGCGTCTCGGGCGCGGCTTGCTGGCCCTCTCGGCCGCCGCCTGTGCGGCGAGGAACCGTGCCGTCAGACCGGGAACCGCGAATGTTTCCCCGACGGCCGGCGCCGCAAACGCCTTCCACGTGTCGGGCGCCTGCTCATGCCTTCGCATGGGCCGGCTGTGGACAAGCCACTGCCGCAGGTACCGCGGCTCGTGCTGAAGCTCATCGGCCGCCGCCTCGGATCGGGCACCCGAGAAGATCACGTGGCGGTGCGTCCAGTCGTCCGGCACGGACAACGGCATGCCGGGCCCGCCCTGTGTGAAACCCGGCTCCATCGCCGACAGGGCGGCGAGGCCGAGCGCGAGCAGGAGCGTGGTCCCGGGACGCCGTGATGCCGTTCGCCGTGTGATCGCTCTCATCCCCACCCCCCGACCACTGGAACATATCGGCCGTTCACGAGGGCTGCGTCAACGCTGCCCTTCCGGCGCCGCGCCGGCCGGTATCGGTTCATCGGACAGCACGAGGAGTCCGTGTCCGGCCAGTTGTTCTGCCAGTTCCTCGGCGTCGCGAAGCGCCAGCGCGGGATCCACGTCGTACACCCGGCAGATCCGCTGCTCAACGATGTCGTCCAGCCGGGTAGCGCCGTCTGCCGCGTCCCACAGCAGCGCGGCAGTCCCGTTCAGCACGAACAGGGTGGAATTGCGCACCGACATCACCATCATCTCGCCGCCGATCATCCGCGCGGCGACATCGGGGCCCACCGATATGTACCAGTTCCGGCTCACGACATCAACTCCCATACCCGCGCGTCGGGGACGAAGGCGAGGCGGCGCACCGGCACGGCCTCGGCGGCATCGCACGCGGCGTTGAAGACACGGCCCACGAGCCCCGGATCCGCTGCGAAGAACAGGATGTTGCGCAGCAGCGCCGCGGCGGCCTCCGCCGGGGCGACCGGCTCGATCCGGTTCGCCGGCGCGTGTGACAGAAGATACACCGCCTCAAGGGGGGCTTTCACGTTGTCGCCGGGAACGCCCAACTCCCCGGCGAACGGCGTGCCGAACGCCCAGTACCTGCCGGCCTGCCTCCGGACGTAGGAGATCTCGTCGGTCAGCAGGGTGACGTCCGGTGGCGCGAGCCGGGTGATCGTGGTCTTGCCCGCCCCGGAGACGCCGACGAAACAAAAGGCCCGGCTGCCGCGCACGGCGCTCGCCGAGTGCAGCAGGAACCCCTCGCCGCTCTCCGCCAGCACGAGTGTATGCACGATGCGCAGGATCGAGTCGATGGCGTACGGGTTCACGGACTGGCGGATGCGGCCGCGCCTGGTGCGGCCGTCGAACTCGGCGCGGAAATCGCCCCGCGTGATGACCCACCGCCCGGCGTCGAACTCCACGCGAAGGTCGTCGCGTTCCGCGATCGCGAGGCGTGGCGTCGTGACGTCCACGGTGAATTCGCAGTCCGCGTCGGCCCAGTCGCCGGTGAATCCGGCATAGCGGTCCCGGACGAGCCGCAGGAATCGAGCATGGGGGCACAGAATCCGGACTGTCAGGCCACCGATGCCGATCGACACGGAGCCGGCCGCCGCCGCCACGTTCATGGGCGCTCCGCCACGCCTTCACCCCTGCCCCCCGCGCCGGCCGACGGCAGGAGTGCGCGGGCCAGCGCGCGCCCCCGCAGAAGCAGTCGTGCCGCGAGGGTCGAGCGGCTGACCAACGTCGAGACGAGACGAGCCGGCAGCCGCGGTTCGCCCGGCACGACGGACCGGCCGGCGCGCTCCACCAGCACGACGCGGCCGATAACATCGCGGTGGGCAACGGGCGGGTCCGCTGATGGCAGCGCGTCTCCACGGGTAACCAGGTGTCCCGCGACGTGCTCGGCCACTCGGTGTACGAACAGCCGATCCCCGCGGAGGTACGCCACGAGTTCCCCGATTCGCGCGTGCGCCGGATCGGCGCGCTCTATGGTGACCTCGTCGCCCGGCCAGAGCGACGGCAGCATGCTGGCACCGGACACGCGGATGCGCGCGTGGCCGAACATGAGTACGGCATTCGCGACAAGGGCCAACCCGCTGCGGCCGCGCGCTGTGACGGCGGCGCCACGCATGATCAGGAGGTCTTCCTCACAAACCGGCACTGACCCTGGGTCGGGTTGGCCTTCCCACAGGCGAGCGCGGTGGTCTCGAAGACGCCTTCGACGCGGAAGGAGGGCTTTTCGTAAGGGCGCTTCCGTATAGGCGGGTCAGCCCGTGCGAGATCCAACTCAGGCACGCTGGCCGGCGGCGCCTCAGGAACCGGTCTTTCCGTCTGGTCGCTCAAAGTTCGTTCCCTCACCGGCGCGTCTGGCACCGATCATACTAGAATTGGCGGCGATCCGGCCCTCGTGCCGGCCGAGTGGTCCGAGGTCCGGAAGCAGCCCGTGTCACTGGTCCCTTCGCCCCGACAGCGCATCGAGGCCGCGTTCCGTCTCGGCCGGGCGCTCCGCCTCGTCTGGAAGGCGGCGCCGGGGTGGACCCTCGCCAACCTGGCGCTCGTCGTGGTGCAGGGCGTGCTGCCGCTGGCCGCGCTCTACGCGATGAAGCGCATCCTGGACGCCGTGGCGGCGGCAGTCGCGTCGACTGGGCGTTCGGACGGGTCGGGCGACGCGTGGGCGTGGATCCTCGCCGCCGGTGCGATCGCCCTGCTCATCGCCGCGGCCCGCCTCGCCGGCGAGTACGTGACAGAGGCCCAGTCGCTCCAGGTGACCGACTCGGTGGCCGAGATCCTGCACGCGCAGTCACTGGCTGTCGACCTGTCGTACTACGAAGACCCTTCCTACTACGACACGCTTCACCGCGCCCAGAGCGAGGCTCCGTACCGCCCCGCGCGCATCGTCTCCGGCCTGGTCCAGATCGCGCAGAACGGGCTCGCGCTCGCCGGCATCGCGGCGTGGCTCGTGACGTTCAACTTGGTGCTGGCGCTGGTGCTGTTCCTCGCGGTGCTGCCCGGCGCGGCGGCTCGGCTGTTCTACTCGCGGCGCCTCTATGGCCTGCAGCATGCGCAGACGGAGCAGGAGCGGCGGTCTTGGTACTACCACACCGTGCTGACCGAGGCGCTGCACGCGAAAGAGTTGCGCATCTTCAGCCTGGGCGGCTTCTTTCAGGCCCGGTATCGCGAGGTGCGCCAGGCCCTGCGCGGCGGAACGCTGACGCTCGCGCGGCACAGGGTCGTCGTCGAGTTCCTGGCCCAGGTTGTCGCGACGCTCGCGCTGTTCGGATCGCTGGCGTGGGTCGCGTGGCAGACCATGCAGGGCACAGTCACCGTCGGCGACCTGGCGGTCTACTACCTGGGCTTCCAGACCGGCGTGACGATGCTGCAGACGGTACTGAGGGCGCTGGCGGGGCTGTACGAAGACAACCTGTTCCTGACGAACCTCTACCGGTTCCTGGACCTTCAGCCGGGCATCTCCGCGCCGGCCCGGCCGGCACTCGTGCCCGACAAGCCGGCGCGCGGCGTGGTCTTTCACAAAGTGTCGTTCCGCTACCCCGGCCACGGCACCGACGCGGTGCAGGACGTCCATCTCGAGCTCGGCCCTGGAGAGGTCGTGGCGCTGGTCGGCGAAAACGGCTCCGGCAAGAGCACGCTGGCCAAGCTGCTGTGCCGTCTCTACGATCCGTCCCGGGGGCGCATCACCGTTGACGACGTGGATCTGCGCGATTTCGATCCCGTGGCGTGGCGGCGCGGGCTGAGCGCGGCGTTCCAGGACTACGCGCACTACGCGATGACCGCCGGCGAGAACATCTGGCTTGGCGACATCGACAAGCCCGCCGATCCCGCCGCCATCACCGCGGCCGCCGCGCGTTCTGGCGCCGACGCGGTCGTGAAGAAGCTCCCGGCTGGCTACGAGACGATGCTCGGCCGGTGGTTTCAGAACGGCCAGGAGTTGAGTGCCGGCGAGTGGCAGCGCGTGGCGATGGCGCGGGCGTTCTGGCGGGAGGCTCGCATCCTGGTGCTCGACGAGCCGTCGAGCTCGCTTGATCCTCTGGCCGAAGCGGAACTCATCCGCCGTTTTCGCGTCCTGCTCGGCAGCCGCAGCGCGCTCATCATCAGCCACCGCTTGTCGACGGTGCAGATGGCCGATCGGATTTACGTGATGGACGGCGGCCGCGTCGCCGAACGCGGCACGCACGCGGAACTGCTCGCGAAGAGCGGCCTGTACGCGAAGCTCTACCGTGCACAGGCCGAGCACTACCGGGACCGGTAGCCGTCCTACAGCGTATCTCCGCGCGATCCGCGACCTCCTCCCCCGTCACGTTGCGGGTTGCAGGATCTGCGCCTTCCACCTCTGCCGGGAGTGGTCCCCGCGGACGGACGCGCGCTCGGGCGGTTCTCGCCCAGGTCCCGCGCTTCTGTCCGGCAGGCACCACGATCACAGGAGGGAAGCCGGCGTCGATCACGTAGTGGTCAGAGGGTGCGATCGCGGCGGGGCCGTTGACGCACATCACCCATGACCAGTTCCAACAGGGTCTTTCAATACTCTGGTGTTCGCACGCGTTCCGGATCTGCCCACCTGGCGAGCGGGCCGGAACCCATGTGCCGCTGGACCTGACTCCTTGTCCTACCGCAGCACCGCGCGGTCGAGAACCTCGAGCGTCTCCGGGTTCACGGTCTCGATCGACACCTTGCGGCCATCGACGATGAGCAGGCAGATGGCGTGCTGGGTCGAGAACCCGCTCACCGCCGCCGACCACGGCGTCTCGTCCTGCGCATAGTACCGGCGCGCCGGCCGCGCCGTTGTTGATCTGCCAGAAGGGGCGCTTCAGGTCCACCTTCGGCTTGTCCCAGTCCGGCGGGTAGATCGGCACTTTCGCGTCCAGCCGCGTCTTGTTGTAGTTGTGCTCGTCGCCGGTCAGCACGGCCAGCACCTTGGGGTGCGCCTGGATGAGCCGCAGCAGGTCGTCGCGCCGCTCGATGATGCCCTTCGCGAGCGGCTTCCCCGCCACCGTCGCGCGCGGCGTGTTGTTGCCGCCGTACCACATCGCGTCGCCCACGTGCCCGCCGTTCGGGAAGACCGGCGTGTGGACGGTGAGGAAGACGTGGTCGATGGTCGCGTCGCGCTCCAGCCGGTCCAGCGTCTTCTCCAGCCAGGCCATCTGCTGGTCCATCAGGTAGCCGTGGGGGTTGCCGCCCGATCCCGGCACGGCCACCACCGACGGCGTGAACCAGTAGTCCGAGTTCAGCACGACCATCGCCACGTTGTCGTACTGGTACCAGAACACGTTGCGGCGGTAGGACGGGAAGTCCTGCGCAGACGGATCGGGATCGTAGGGCGCGCCATCTTCGCTCGCGGGGCCGTTCTCGGGGTTCACCAACTCTCTCGCGAAGATCGCCTCCGACGACTCGGTGTCGTACGGGAACCGCGCCAGGCGAACCGACCGCGCGCCCGAGAACTCGCGCAGGATGGACTCGTGATTGCCCAACCCCGTGTACACAGGCATCCAGTGCGCCTGCGGCTCGATGGCGCGCTTCCAGTTCGCCAGCTCATAGGTGAGCTGATCGGGGCTCGTCACGTAGCCGTTCACGAGGTCGCCGGTGAACTGCATGAAGGCGGCATTGCGCTGCGCGGTGACGGCCATCAGGCGCCGGACGATGTAGGCGTTCGGCCCGTTGAAGTTGCGCTCGCCGCCGCCCTGGCCGCCGCGCGAGTCGCTGCCGTAGGCGAACACGAACGGCTTCCGCGCGCCCGGCTTCGGCGCCGTGCGGAAGCCGTAGGTCTCCTCGTTACCGCCGTACTGCACGGTGTAGACGTAGTCCCTCGCCGGCTGGAGATTATCGACGGTGATCTCCTGGCGCACCTCCCCGCTCTTGCACGGGACCGTGAAGTCGCCGACAACGACCGCGCAGGGCTCCGGCCGGTCGAGCAGGAAGGAGATCACGGCCCGGCCCGGCTCCACGTTTCCCACGAACGGGCCCTCGACCATCGTGACGTCGACCTCGAAGAGGCCCGTGCCCGCGTAGCGGAAGCGCACGCGGCCGTCGTAGATCATGCCGCCGGCCTGCGACACGATGCGGTAGCCCAGCACGCCGGTGCCCGACTTCTGCCAGCCCACCATGTCATAGCGATCCGTGATGGTCGCTTTGATGTTGATCTCGGCCTTGCCGTCGGCGATGGGCGTGCTCGCGCGGTACACGGGCTGCGGGTACTTGGTGTCCTGGAACGGCACGAGGCCGAAGATGAGCGTGCCCGAGAAGCCGGGCCTGCCGAAGTCGAAGGCGATGCCGTTCTCGGTGCCGCGCGGGTTGCCGCGGACCTGCGCCATGGTCCACACCGGCGGCCGGAACACCTCCTGGAGCGGCGCCTCATCGGGCGCCTGGAACGTGAGCGCGCCCTGGGGCGTGGCGGCGACGCCGGCCACCACTTTCGGGATGACGGGAGGCTGGGCTTGCTGCCCAACGACCGCTGCTGCCGCCACAGACGACGCCACGACGAAGAGGACGAGCGCACGCGCTACCAGCCGGCGCGAAATGGGAGGTGATGTCATGTGGTTTCCTTCGACGGACAGAGAATGACTGAGCGTAGCCCATCCCTGCGCGCCGCGTCCATGGCCGGGATTCTGGATTCTGAACCCGGGCGAAGGTGCGTGGCCTTCCTGCCGATGGAGGTCGGCGTTTCAGCCGCGGCGCGAAGGTGCCTTCCGCGGGGCGAGCTGGTCGGCCTTCAGGCCGGCTGCCTCAGCCAGCCGGGCCTGCCGCGCATCGAACGTGACGAACCGGGTGCATCCGAGTTCGAGCGCCGCCGCAACGTGAAGCGTGTCGAGGCTTCGGGACAGGAGGCGTGACGCATGAAGGGCCGACAGGACCTCGGCCCCGGCAAACACCGCGTAGAAATCGAGAGGCGGCCGCATCAACCGGCCCGACGCCAGGTCGTCATCGAGTTGGGACAGCAGCGCAGCCGACTCGCGAGCGGTCAACAGCTTCGACCCGACCATCCTCCTGAAGACTGTGCGGACTTCGAGGTCGAGGAGCATGGTGAACGGCACCGTAGCTTGGGCCGTCACCGCCCGGCGCGCTTCCGGTGAGTGCTGCTCCTGATGGTAGAGCGCGACGATGACGCTGGAGTCGAAGTAGGCGGTCACCAGCGTTCGTTCCGTTCCTGGATCAGCACCTCCGACGCGCCAGGGCTGAGCACGCGGTCACCGAAGATCGACCGTGCCCGCGCTTCGAGGTCGGGCCAGGGCGGCACGGCCTTGCACTCCACGGCCGGGACGAGGCGCGCCACAACCCGGCGGCGCCTGGTGAGCTCCACCGTTTCACCCCGCTCGACCCGCGCCACCACGGCCTTCAGGTTCTGCTGGAGTTCCCTCATCGACACGCTCCTCGGCTTCATGTACTACATAATGCAGTGACGTTTGCGGCTGTGTCAACGACCCCACCGTCGCTCTCCTGGTGCACAGCGCGTGCCAGCCGGTCGTCTCGCAACTTCGCCTGCATTGGCGGGCGAACCTGCGATCCGGCTCGCAGGACGATGGAAGAAATTGCGATGCGGGGGCCGGATCGGCGTTGCAGAAACCGCCGACAGCCCTGTCACCGCCCGCGCATACAATGCTCGCATGGCTGCCGCGACACCAACCGTGATCGGCATCCCCTGGGACGCCCATTCGTCGTTCATGCGCGGTGCGGCTTCGGCTCCGCCGCTCGTGCGCGAGGCCCTGTTCTCGCCGGCGTCCAACATGTGGACGGAGTCCGGGATTGATCTCGCCGCGCCCGGGATGCTGGCCGACGCGGGAGATCTTCAACTGCCGGATGTCGCTGAGGCGCCGCGCCTTATCGAAGACGCGGTCCGCCAGTTGGTCGCGTCTGGCGGGGCTCCGCTGGCCATCGGCGGCGATCACGCGGTGACGTATCCCGTGTTGCGCGCGGTGGCATCGCGGCACCAGGGCCTGACGATTCTCCACGTCGATGCTCACCCCGACCTGTACGACGAATTCGAGGGCAATCGCCTGTCCCACGCCTGCCCGTTCGCCCGAATCATGGAAGAGGGGCTGGCGTCGCGCCTGGTGCAGGTGGGCATCCGCACGGCGAACGGCCATCAGCGCGAGCAGGCTGAGCGTTTCGGCGTCGAGATGATCGACATGTGTGCGTGGGCGGCCGGCACGCGACCGGTGCTGACCGGCCCTGTCTACGTGTCAATCGACCTCGATGGCCTCGACCCGGCGTTTGCCCCGGGCGTGTCGCACCGCGAGCCGGGCGGGTTGAGCGTGCGCGATGTCATCGGCCTCGTGCACGCCCTCCCCGCCCCCCTCGTCGGCGCGGACATCGTCGAGTTCAATCCGAGCCGGGATCCGATTGGGGTGACCGCGCTCGTCGCCGCCAAGCTCCTGAAGGAGCTGGCGGGCAGGATGCTGGCACCCTAGCGGGTCCCGGAGGGGTGCCTGGCATCATTCCCGCTGGTGAAACGAATGGTGTCTGGCACTTTTCCCATCAGGTCAGCAGCCAGTCGCCCTTTGGCGTGGACAGCAGCGCGGCGATACCGGGGCGCGTCCCCAGGCTGGCGCGGACGTGCAGGCCCAGGGCCTCCAGCAGCCGGTTCACCGTGGCGGGATCGGGGTGCTCGAGGCGCAACTCACGCAACGCACAGCCGCCGGGCGAGTCGAGAGACGGGTGCCGCGACGCACGGTCCCACTCAATCACGAAGGGGACGACGTCTCCGTCGTGTCCGCCCACGGAGAAGGTCTTCCACCTGAGCACGTTTCCATCCGGCTTCGAGCGCGCGCCGGCCACCACGCCGGAGGTCTCGATCCCGGCTGCCCGGACCTTGCGCTCGAGGCCTTCGATATCGCGTGTCGCCGCCGCCCAGGTGAACATGCGCGGCGCGGCCAGGCGCTCGAGTTGCGCCACACGTCCCTCGCGGACGCCCTTCTGCGCGGGGTCCGTGGCCAGAATCTCGATGTACTGTCCCGTCCCGAGGGAGAGCAGGGCGTTCCGGGTTCCCCGCTTCGGATGCACGCCCCCGACGACCGCCCTGACACCGGTCTTGGCTTCGAGAAGGGCGATGCCGGCATCGAGGTCCGGCACGCCCCACATGAGATGGTCGAGATCCATGGCCGTTTGCGCCGGCGGGCCCTGAAGGGCCGCGGCCGAGGCCCGCCATGGTGACAATATCGCCGTGCCGGCAGCACCCACCAGGCGGATCACGTCGCGCCGTGTCGCCAGGGCTGTCGCCCGTCTCCCAGCCATGATTGCCCTCCTGCGGTCGGCGCCGCGACAAGCCCCGGGTCTGAAGGCCCGGGGCTCCACACATCCGGAGATCCGCCGGCTATTTCCTCCACACCGGCAGCCCGCGGCCGGGCGTCCAGGGCGCGCCGGCAGCTTCCATCGCCGTGCCCAGGGCGCGCAGATCACGATCGATGAGGCCGCGCAGTTTCTCGAGCACCGCACCGAAGCCGTCGGCGGCAATCTCGTAGTCGCGCAGGACGGTCTTCGTGATCGGCCCGGTGGAGCCGGTCTGCGCGCTGACCCTCTCCATGAGCGACGGCAGCCGCGCCTCGCTCCTGCGGCCAACGGTCGAGTCGCCCGCGAGTTCGCGCATCGCCGCGCGGATGCCCGTCTCGATCGACCGCGCCTGTTCCATTAGCTTCGGATCGGCCTTCGGTGTATCGATAAGTGCCTTCCGCATGAACGAGAGGCTCTTGAGGGCTTCCTCCGCCGCCGCGGCGGTGCCCATCATCGCGCGCTGCAGTTCGCCCGCCTTCTGCTGATAGGCCAGCAGGGCTGCCTTGTCCTTCTCGGGCAGCGTCGCGAGCGCGAGCGATTCCACCGCGAACGACTGTGGCGGCCCGAGCGGCGTCACGACGCCATCGACGTTCTTCGCCAGGGTTACCGTGAACGTGCCGGGCACGACCAGCGGCCCCTGCGGCGCGTAGTCCCACGACTCGCGCGCCTGCGTTTCGAGTTGGGTGGGATCGACGGCGGGATACCGCAGGTCCCACGCCGCGCGGTGCAGCCCCTTGCCCGCCGGTCCCGTGATGCGCCGCACGACCTGGCCGGACTGGTCCGTCACCGTGAGCACGATCTCGGGCTTCTGTTCCAGCTCTTCCTTCCGCAGCGCGTCCCATCCGGCAAACGTCACCGGCTTGCCGTCCTTCAGGAGCTTCTTCTCCTGCTCGCGCCGCGCTTCCGCCGCCGGCTGCAGGGCCTCTCTCAGGTAGTAGGTGAACACCGCGCCGAAGGGCGGGTTGGGCGCGAGATAGAACGTCTCGCCCAGCGAGTTCTTGGCCGGCGAGTCGATGGGCCGCAGCGGGATGTACGACAGCGCCTTCTTCACCGGGAAGAGCATGGCGGGGGCGGCGAGCGACGCCTCGTCCATGACGCGCAGCGGCGAGTAGTCGTCGAGGACGAAGAAACTGCGCCCGAACGAGGCGCCCACCAGGTCGTTCTCGCGCTCCTGGATCTCGATGTCGCGGAACGGGATGACCGGCACGCCGCCGCCGAGCTTGTGCCAGTTCTTCCCGCCATTCAGCGTGGCGTAGATGCCGAACTCGGTCCCGGCAAACACCAGGTCGCGCTTCACGTGGTCCTGCACGACCGACCACACGAGCGTGCGCGCCGGCAGGTCGCCCGCGATCGACGTCCACGTGCGCCCGCGGTCGTCGCTGCGCAGCACGTACGGCGCGTAGTCGCCGGTCTTGTGGTTGTCGACGGCCACGAACACCGAGTCGCGGTCGATCCTCGACGCGCGGATCCGGTTGACGAAGAAACCGTCGGGCACGCCGGGCAGTTTCTCGATCTTCCTCCACGTGGCGCCCCCGTCCTCCGTCACGTGGATCAGTCCGTCATCGGTTCCCGCGTAGATCAGCCCCTCGGCGAGCGGCGATTCGCTGATCACCGTGATGGTCGAGAACATCGACATCGCGCCGTGGTCCCATAGCGCGTCGGCGCTCCAGGTGCGGCCCATGATGGGCTGCGTCAGCCGGAAGACGTTGCGCGTGAGGTCGGGGCTGACCTTCTTCCACGAGTCGCCGCGGTCGTCGCTCCGCCATACGTGCTGCGACGCGTAGTAGACGCGCGTGTGCGCGTGTGGGCTGACGATGATGGGCGAGTCCCAGTTGAAGCGCAGCGGCGGCTCGTCGGGGCCGGGCCGCGGGCTGATGTAGACCGTCTCGTGGCTCTTCCGGTCGTAGCGGAGCAGGTTGCCTTCCTGCCATTCGAGATACACCGTGTCCGGATCGGCGGGATCGACGGCAATCGCGTAGCCGTCGGCGCCGAAGGTGATGGTCCAGTCGAAGTTGGAGATGCCGTGCCAGTTGAGCGTCCGCGATGGCCCCATCTGGCTGCCGTTGTCCTGCGCGCCGCCGTGCACGTTGTAGAACGGCAGGGCATTGTCGAGGGCCAGCTTGTAGAACTGTGTCAGCGGCAGGTTTTCGAAGAACCGCCACGTCTCGCCGCGGTCGTGCGTCTGGTACACCCCGCCGTCGCTGCCGTTCAGGATGTAGTCCGGGTCGCCCGCGACGAACGCCATCGCGTGGTTGTCGCCGTGCTTGTTCTTCTCGGGCACCCGCACGAACGTCTTGCCGCCGTCGTGCGTCACCATCAGGCCCGGGTTCATCTGGTACACCCGGTCGAACGCATTCGGGTCCGCGAAAATCTCCTGGTAGTAGTGCGGCCCCGTGCCGCCGCTGATGAACGAATTGCGCTTCTCGAAGCTCTCGCCCCTGTTCGTGGACCGGTAGAACCCGCGCTCGTCGGGAGATGCCTCGACGGTGGCGTAGACCACGCGCGGGTCGATGGGCGAAACGGCGAGGCCGATCTTGCCGACGTCGCCCTTCGGGAGGCCGACGGCGAGCTTGCGCCACGTCTTGCCCGCGTCCTCCGTCTTGTAGATCGCCGACTCCGGCCCGCCGCCCATGAAGGCGGCCACCGTCCGGCGTCGCTGGTATGCCGCGGCGTAGAGGACGTCAGGGTTCGACGGGTCCATCTCGGCCGACGTCACGCCCGTGTCCTTTGAGATCTCGAGCGACACCGCCCACGTCTTCCCGCCGTCGACGGTCTTGTAGAGGCCGCGCTCGCCGCCCGCCGACCACAGCGGCCCCTCAGCGGCCACGTACACCACTTGGGAGTTGCGCGGGTCGACCAGGATGCGCGCGACGTGTTCCGTCTGCTTGAGCCCCATGTTCGTCCACGTCTTGCCGCCATTGAGGCTCTTGTAGACGCCGTCGCCGTACCCCACGTGGCGCCCGCTCACGTTCTCGCCGGTGCCGACCCAGACGGTTTCGGGATTACCGGGATCCAGCGTGATGCACCCGATCGAATACGCGCCCTCCGCATCGAAGATCGGCGTCCACGTCGTCCCTGCGTTGTCGGTCTTCCACACGCCGCCCGAGCCCACCGCCACGTACCACGTGGCGCGGCGCTTCGGGTGAATGGCGATGTCGCTGATGCGGCCCGACATGAGGGCCGGCCCGATGTTGCGGAACGCGAGGCCGGCCAGCAGTTCGGCGTTGATCAGGGAGGCCGGCGCGGCGGGCTTTGCCGTTGCGGCAGGCTTCGCCGGCGCGGCGGCCTGGGGCGCAGACGGCTGGGCGACCGCGCCCGCCGGCCCGGCGAGCAACGCGAGAACGAGTGCGGCGGCAGGCGATCTCATGGCATCCTCCGGGAGACGTGCGGCATGATAACGCGGCCGGGCCTTTACCGGCGCCCCGCTGCAGCCGATAATTGGCCATATGAGGCGATTCCTGCTCGTGCCCCTCCTGGCGGTCCTGCTGGCCCCACCGGCCTTCGCACAGTCGGGGGCCAATGTCTTGCTGGTCGTGAACGAGGCCTCTGCCGACTCGGTCAGTATCGCGGACCACTACGCCCGCGCGCGGGGCGTGCCGGCCGACCAGGTGCTGCGCCTGAAACTCGAGGCCGCCGACGAGATCGACCGGGTGTCGTTCAACACGCAGATCCATGGGCCCGTCGCCACGTGGCTCCAGACGCACGCCGCGCAGGACCGCATCCTCTATATCGTGCTCGCCAAGGGCATCCCGCTGCGCATCAAGGGCACGGCGGGCCGCACGGGCACCCTGGCCAGCGTCGATTCAGAGCTCGCGGTGCTCTACCGGCGCCTGACAGGACAGGTGGTCGCGGCGGAAGGACCGATAGAAAACCCCTACTTCCTCGGCGCCTCCCCGCTCGATCAGGCGAAGCCGTTCACCCATGACGTCTACGACATCTACCTCGTCACGAGGCTCGACGGCTTCACCGCGAAGGACGTGACGGCCCTGGTCGACCGCGCGCTGAAGCCCACGCGAGACGGGCGCATCCTGCTCGACCAGAAGACCGGCACGGGCGCCGAAACGGGCAATGCCTGGCTCGAGCAGGCCGCCGCCCGCCTCAGGGCCTCCGGCCCGGCCGAACGCGTCGTCCTCGACATTACCGACCGTGTGCTCCGCGACGAGCAGAACGTGCTCGGTTATTACTCGTGGGGATCGAACGACGCGGCGATCAAGGCGCGGCGCCTGGGGCTCGCGTTCGTGCCCGGCGCTCTCGCCGCCACCTACGTCAGCACCGACGGCCGCACGTTCACGGAGCCGCCGGCCTCGTGGACGATCGGCAGGTGGCTGGATCGGTCCAGCTTCTTTGCGGGGTCGCCGCAATCGCTCGCCGGTGATCTCGTTCGCGAGGGCGTGACGGGCGTGGCTGCCCAGGTGGCCGAGCCCTACCTCGACGCCTCGGTCCGTGCCGGCGTCCTCTTCCCCGCCTACCTTGCGGGCTTCAATCTCGCCGAGTCGTTCTACCTGGCGATGCCGTACCTCAGCTGGCAGACGATCGTCGTCGGCGACCCGCTGTGCCGACCGTTCGAGCGGCGTGCGCTTGAAGCCGCCGAGCTCGACAAGGGTCTCGATTCCGCCACCGAGCTCCCTTCGCTCTTCTCGGCCCGCCGTCTGGCCGTGCTCACGAAGACGACATCGCCGGACGCCGCCAAGGCCATGCTGCGCGGCGAGGCGCGGCTCTCGCGCCGCGACCGGAGCGGCGGCCAGAAGGCGCTCGAGGAGGCCACCGCTCTGGACGCGAAGCTCGTCGAGGCGCATCTCATGCTGGCCAGCGAGTACGAAGCCCAAAGCGCATTCGACAAGGCCATCGAGCGCTACCGTTTGGTGCTCGAGTCGAGTCCCGACGACGTGGTGGCCCTCAACAACCTCTCGTACGCGCTGGCGACCCGGAAGGCCGATGCTGCCGGCGCGCTTCCCCACGCCGAGCGGGCCATGCAACTCAGCGGCGGGCGGAGCCCCGAGATTGCCGACACGCTGGCCTGGGTGCAGCACCTTCTCGGGCGCGACCGCGAAGCCGCCGACGTGCTGGCCCGCGTCGTGAAGGCCCAGCCCGCGCAGCCGGCCTACCGCCTGCACTACGCGGCCGTGCTCGCGTCGCTCAGCAGGCTCGACGAGGCCCGTGCTGAACTCAAGGAAGCCGTGCGGCTCGATCCCGGGCTCGAGAAGAGCGACGAGGTGGCGGCGCTGCGGGCGAAGCTCGGGCGCTGACGCGGCAGACAGAAGGCAGAGTCCAGGAATGAAGGTCATCCAGTCGGCCCTCGGCGGCCTGCTGCTGTTCGAGCCGACTGTGCACGGCGACAGTCGGGGGTTCTTCTTCGAGAGCTACCGCGAGGACATCTTCCGGCAGGCGACCGGCGAAGCGCGGCCGTTTGTCCAGGACAACCACTCGCGATCGGCCCGACACGTGTTGCGCGGCCTTCACTACCAGGTCCGCCAGCCCCAGGCGAAGCTCGTGCGGGTGGTCATCGGCGAGGTTTTCGACGTCGTCGTCGACTTGCGGCGCCATTCGCCGACGTTCGGGAAATGGATGGCGACGACACTGTCGGCTGACAACAAGCGGATGCTGTGGATTCCAGATGGGTTCGCCCACGGGTTCCTGGTGACATCGGACGCCGCGGAAACGGTTTACAAGGCCACCGCCTACTACGCGCCCGAGCACGAGCGGTCGCTGCTGTGGAACGACCCCGATGTCGGCATCGAATGGCCTCTGGCGGCGCCGCCGACGATGTCGGCGAAGGACCTGGCCGGCAAGCGCCTGGACGACTGCGAGGTGTTCGACTGAGCGCCTGATGAGCGGCGGAGCATCGGTGCCGTCTTTTGTAAGGCAAATCGACACTTCTTGACACCTGCGGGCGGCTTTGCACGTTCCTCCGTCAGACTTCTGGCGCCAGCAGAGATGACGTTAGTCCCTCCTGGGGGAGATTTTCCTCGGGTTTTCGCGCGTTTTCGCGGACGTGCCACCCCCCGTTTTCCGGGGCGCTGAGGGCCCGATTCTGGCCCAGGGTTTGCGTCACTTCCCTCGGCGCACGTCGCCCTGAACCGGCGCTCACGTGCGTCGACCATGCGCCGGATGGAGCCGACAGGCTTCAGCCTCCGTGAGCCCGGAGCGAACGGCCCCTGACGAAGTTGGCTCCGGGGGTAGAGGATGCACATGCGACTAGCCGACCGCCGGGTGGCCACGCGTTTCGAGATCATCGGTGAGCTCTGGGGATCCGTGCAGGCGCTCGAACCGCTGCGGGTCTGCGACTGCTCGCTCGGCGGAGCCCTCGTGGAATCGCTCGCGCCACTGCCGGTCGGCTCCGTGCAACCGATCAGAATGTCCCAAGGCTCCCACACAGCCGAGGTCCGCGCCGCCGTGCGCCATCTTTCGCCCATTCCCCTGCAGGGCGGCGGCCGTCGCTACCGTGTCGGCCTCGAGTTCGTCGAGGTCGACGAGCAGGCGGCCGGGTGGATCGGCAGCTTCATCGAAGAGCACCGCGCAAGCAGCGGGGCAGGGTGAGGTCCGGCGTGGACAACGGCTTCGTCGAGCGGCGTCGTTCGCCCCGCGTGGCGATGGACCCGGGCGCCACGCTGATTCGCCCGGTGTCGATGGCCGTGAGGCTGCTCGACCTCAGCAACGAGGGCGTGCAGTTGTCGTGCCCCGACCCGCTCTCGCCGGTCGCGCTGCCCCGGATCGTGGCCAGGCTCGGGAACCGGCAGCTCGACGTGGAGCTCGACGTGCGGCACGTGTCGGACCAGTGGGACGCGCGCGTCGGCGGGTATCGCGTCGGCGGCCGGTTCGTCTCGCCGGGCCCGCAGGCCAGGCAGGCGGTCGACGGCCTCCTGGGCGGGAGCGAGGGTCATGACTAGAAGCGGCTACGCTCAGCTCGTGGGCCGCAGCTCGGTCATGATGGCGCTGCAGGCGGAGATCCACCGCGTGGCACTGTCGGAGGCCAAGATCCTCATCACGGGCGAGAGCGGCGTGGGCAAGGAGCTCGTCGCGATGAGCATCCATGCGCAGAGCCTCCGGGCGGACCTCCCCTTCGTGACGGTCAACTGCGCGGGCCTGCCCGAAACGCTGCTCGAGTCGGAGCTGTTCGGCCACGTGAAGGGCAGCTTCACCGGCGCCTACCGCGACAAGCCCGGCATGCTCGAGAAGGCCGACGAGGGCAGCATCTTCCTCGACGAGATCGGCGAGATGAGCCTGCGAATGCAGGGCATGCTCCTCCGCTTCCTCGAAACGGGCGAGCTGCAGAAGGTCGGCGCCGACCGCGTGGGCCGGCGCGTGAACGTCCGCGTGATTGCCGCGACGAACCGCTCGCTGCCCGAGATGGTGGCCCAGGGGCTGTTCCGCGAGGATCTCTACTACCGGATCAACGTCATCAACATCCACGTCCCGCCGCTGCGCGAGCGCCGCGAAGACATCCCCCTGCTCGTCGATCACTTCTTCGAGAACATGGGGCGCGGCAACGGCCGCCGCCCGCTCGTCACGCCCGAAGCCTACGTGGCCCTTTCCGAGTACCCGTGGCCGGGCAACGTCCGCGAGCTCGCCAACGTCATCGAGCGCATGCTGGTCGCGGGCACGGGGCCCGAGATCGGGTCCGACGACGTGCCGATCGAGATCCGGACGCAGCGCAGCATCAGCCTGCGGCCGAAGCGCGAGCGCCGCCGCACCGTGGCCGACGAGCTCCTGAAGCGCATGCTGGTCAACAAGGAGTCGTTCTGGACGGTGGTCTATCCCCTCTACATGCAGCGTGATCTCACGCGGGGCAACCTCCGCGAGCTGGTCTCGAAGGGTCTTGAAGAGGCCAGGGGGAACTACAAGGTCGTCGCCAAGATCTTCAATATGGAGCCCGGCGACTACAAGCGCTTCCTCAACTTCCTCCGCAAGCACGAGTGCCAGCTGCCGTTCCGGGATTACCGATAGGACACCGGCGGTTTCAACACCAGCGCAGCGCGCCGCCCGGTGGTATGCTGTCGGGGCCAGGCCCCCTCTGGAGAAGGCCATGCGCACATCCCTGCTGTTCCTCGTCCTCCTTCTCGGCGCGTGCGCGGCGTGCGCCGCGGGCTGCGGCAAGGCTGAGGCGCCTGCGCCTCCCGAGCCGCCAGCGATCACGATCGACCCGTCCGAACTGACCGCCTTCGCGCCGCTGCCCGACGAGGTGCCGGCCGCGGGCCCCGCGGCGTCGGCCGACCTGGTCGCCCTCGGGAAAATGCTCTATTTCGAACCGCGGCTCTCGAAGAGCCAGAAGATCTCGTGCAATTCGTGCCACGATCTGGCCACCTACGGCGTGGACAACCAGCCCACGTCGGACGGCCACAAGGGCCAGCTCGGCGACCGCAACTCGCCCACGGTGTTCAACGCCGCGGCGCACTTCGTCCAGTTCTGGGACGGCCGCGCGCCGGATGTCGAGGCCCAGGCCAAGGGCCCGGTGCTGAACCCGGTCGAGATGGCCATGCCGGCCGAGCCGGTGGTCGTCAAGGTGCTCGAGTCGATGCCGGAGTACGTGGACCTGTTCGCGCGCGCGTTCCCGAACGACAGGAAGCCCGTCAGCTACGACAACATGGCGAAGGCCATCGGCGCCTTCGAGCGGAAGCTCATGACGCCGTCGCGCTGGGACCAGTACCTGAAAGGCGACAAGACGGCGCTGACCCAGGACGAGATGAAGGGCTTCAAGACGTTCGTGGCGGTGGGGTGCAAGACCTGCCACGCGGGCGCGCTGCTCGGCGGGAACTTCTATCAGAAGATGGGCGTGGCCAAGCCGTTCCCGCGGTCGGCCGACCCGGGCCGGGCGAAGCTCACGAAGAGCGATGCCGACCAGAGCGTGTTCAAGGTGCCGTCGCTGCGCAACATCGAGAAGACCGGCCCCTACTTCCACGACGGGCAGACGCCCGGCCTGGATCAGGCCGTGAGCGACATGGGCGAGTACCAGCTCGGGCGGCCGCTGACCGCCGAGGAAACGAAGCAGATCACCGATTTCCTGAAGGTGCTCACGGGCACGATCGACCCGGAGCTCATCAAGCCGCCAGTGCTGCCGCCGAGCACGGCAAAGACGCCGAAGCCGGACGAGCGATAAGGGAACCCCCGGGTCTGCCTTCGACAGGCTCAGGCCAGGGAAGACCCGGAGCTCCATCGGAGGAGTCGAAGTTCTATCTGTTTAACAGCCGCCCGTCCACAACGAGCCGCGGGGCGCGACCAGTCCCGAGCCCCGAATCCCGAGCCCCGGTTCTACGCCGCGCCGCCTGCGGGCGGCTCGGCGGGCGCGCCGGGTACCGTGCCGCTCGCCAGTTCCTGGTCCACCATCAGCAGGCCGACGCCGGTATTGCCGGCCAGGCGGATGCGCCCCAGCACGGCGCGGGCGTTGGCTTCCTCTTCCATCTGCTCGCTCACGAACCACTGCAGCATGACGGTGGCCGGCCGGTCTTTCGCCTTCTCGGCGGACGCGTACAGTTCGTTGATCGACGCCGTCACTTCCTTCTCGTTCTTGAGCACGTGGAGGCACAGCGCCTCGAGCGACTTCCACGACCTCGGCGGCGCGGGGATGGCCGGCAGGACCGGCTCCTGGTCGCGCTCGAGCAGGTGGTCGATGATGCGCTGCGCGTGCGTCAGTTCGTCGGTGGACTGCTGGCGCATCCACTTCGAGAAGCCCGGCAGGTCGTTGGCGGACAGCCAGACCGACATGGCCAGGTACTCGTGCGCGGCGCGGAATTCCAGCTTCAGGTGCTCGTTCAGGCCCTTCAAAAGATCTTTATGCATGATGATCAGCCCCCGTGTTCGGTGTCGTCGGCGAACCACATGATGTGGCCGCACTGTTCACAGATATACGTCAAAGCGGCCTTGTTCGCCCAGTCGAAGTTGAAGAAGGTGGCGGCGCGCGTGTTCAGCAGGTACTCGCGCGTGTAGAACTGCGTGTGCCGGCAGATCGGGCAGCCGAGCTGGCGCCCCCTGACGGAACGCGGTGCGGCCTCGTTGTCGTTGCTCATGGGCTCCCTCCCCCGGGTCTGAACCCGGGGCTCCACGAAACCACCTTCCCCCGGGCCTAACGACCCGGGGCTCCATGGGACGATTCCGGCCTCCACATTACCTCAGAAGCTCCCCCACGAGGGCGTCGGCGCCGTAGAGCTTGCGCAGGCCCTCGATGATCCCGGCCGAGTGTACGCCCACCGCGCGCGAGCCCTCGGCCTCGTCTATGTACAGGTACCGGTTCGGCAGCTTCTGCACGTTGCTGTCGAAGTTGATGCCGCAGAATCTCGGCGTCGCGGTTGATGACGGGGCTTCCGGAGTTCCCGCCGATGGTGTCGGCGGTGTACACGAAGTTGTAGGGCGTGGCGAGGTCGAGCGTCGATCGGCCCTCGCGCCAACGCGCGGGCAGGTTGAACGGCGGCTTCTCGCCGAACGCGGCCGCCCGCTCGAACAGCCCGTAGAAGGTCGTCTTGTAGGGCACGAGCGTCGTGTCTTCCTCGTAGCCGAGGACCGTGCCGTACTCGACGCGCAGGTTGAAGTTGGCGTCGGGATACGCCGACTTGCCATACACGGCGAAGCGCGCCTCGGCGATCTTCTGGCCGGCGCGCGCTTCGACGTTCTGGATCTTCTCCTCCTGCCACGCGCGCAACTCACGGATGATCGGCTCCACGCGGCGGGCGAGTGCGATGAGCGGGTCGGTCGACGCCGCGATGGCGTCAGGGCCGCCTTCGACAAGCGCCTTGCGCGCGGCCGGGTCGGCGAGCGCCGTACCGGTCATCGCCTGCTTCGCCACTGCCGCCGGCTCCAGGCCGTTCAGCGCGGCTTTCACGAAGGGATCATTGGCGCCCAGGACCTTCCCGCCTTCCTCCAGCCACGCCGCGAGCTGGGCCTCCTCCAATTCCACATAGACGGGCGCGCCCGAGAACAGGCCGAACTTCAGGCCCTCGAGCCGCGCGTCGCCGAACTCGGCGTACCGCTGCGCGCTCGGCTTCCGGATTTCGTCGCCATACCGCACGATGGTCGACGCCATGCCGGCCAGCGACGATGCGGTCAGGTTCGAGAAGGCAAGGCGCTTCGCGTAGGCCGGAAAGCCGGCATACGCGCCGGCAATCTGGTCCCAGGCCGGCGCGTATGCCTTCAGCCACTCGGGATTGGCGGCCACCTTCGCGCGCAGGGCCGCCTCGTCGGCCTCCTTCTTCTTGAAGTTGCGGGGGTTGAGCAGGCCGTCCTGCTGGCCCACGAGGCGCTTGATGGAGTTCTCGAGGCTCAGCCGGCCGGCCGACGCTCGTCTGGCCTGCTCCGGGCCGAGCGCCGCGTACTTCGCCAGCGCGTCGCGCCGCGCCGTCCACACCTGCATCTGGAGCGGGTTGCCGACGTCGCGCTGATACCGGATCTGCGCCACGGTCAGGAGACGCGCGGTGGAGCCGGGATAACCGGGCGTGAAGATCAGCTCGCCCTCCGCGGCGCCAGCCTTCGACCACTTGAGATAGTGCGTCGTCTTCGCGGGCTGGCCGTTCTCGTAGGCCCTGAAGAAGGTGATGTCGAAGTTCCAGCGCGGGTAGGTGAAGTTGTCGTAGTCGCCGCCAAAGTACGCGATCTGCTCCTCGGGCGCGAAGACCAGCCGCAGGTCGGTGTACTTCCTGTTGCGGTAGAGCCAGTACTCGCCGCCGCTGTAGAGCGTGATGACCTCGCACGTCAGGCCGGTCGAGGCGGCACAGTCCTTTTCTATGGCCGCCATATCGGCGCGCCGCTGGGAGGCGGCCTCGGCGTCGGTCGCGCCCGCCTTCACCGCCCCAAGCACCCGCTTCGTCACGTCCTCGTACGACACGAGGATGTTCACCTCGAGGTCCGGGCACTTCAACTCGTCCGCCCGAGTGGGCGCGTAGAAGCCGTCCTTCACGAGGTCGCGTCCCGGCGTCGAGAGCTTGGCCACCTGGCCGCGGCCGACGTGCTGGTTCGTGAACAGGAGCCCGTCCGGCGAGACGAACAATCCCAATCCGCCGTTGCCCACTCTCGCCGACGCGAGCCGGACGTGCTCGAGCCACTGGTCGGTGATCTCGAAGCCGTACTTCTGCTTGATGAGCGCCCGCGGCACGTTGTCGAAGGTCCACATGCCTTCGTCAGCGTGGACGCCGAGCAGGGCCGGCGCCGCAAGTGTGACGGCAACAAGCAGGATGCGACTGCGTTTCATGATTCACCACGCTCAGGCGGCGCGCGGCGCCGTCCTGTGTCTGAGATAGTAGCCAGTAGTCAGTAGCCAGTAGAGGAAGTTGCTCGTCGCTCTGCACGGCGAAACGGCGGGACACGCCTTCCTACTGACTACTGGCTACTGCCTACCGTCCCGCTGCCAGGTCGTTCCAGTTCATGATCGCATTGAACCCCAGGAAGTACGTGCCCTGGGTCTGCCAGCGCCAATAGGGGCGGATGGCGAACATCACCACGTGGCCGGCTCCGATGGGCGCGTCCACCAACTGCGCGCGGTTGGACAGGCCCTGGCCGCCCACGAGCACGCCGGACAGCAGCATCTCGTCCGGGTTGGACGGGAAGCGCAGGATGACGCGCGGCGCGTCGGCGCCGACGCCCACACTAACACCCATCCCCATGCCGCCTTGCCCTGAGCCTGTCGAAGGGCCTCGGCCGGCGCCCCTGCCCGCCGGCGGCTCGGAGGCGGCTGTCTGGCCCGCCGGGGCGCCGCCCGCCTCCCACGGCGACAGCTTCTGGGTGGAAACCGCGTTCGGCGAAACCGTCATGCCCACGCCTGGAATCTGCGCGCCGCCGAAACTGCCGCGCCCGCCGCCGCCTCCGCCCGTGCCCACGGCCAGCACGGGATCCTGGCTGAAGTACACCGGGATCTGCGCGCCGTCGTACCCATACATGATCGGGCTCTTCGCGTCGGCGACGATGCCGCGCACGATGGATCCGCGGACGAACAGTCCCTCGGGGCTCTCGACATTCACGCCGTTCACGAGCTTGTATTCCGGGAAGATCGTGGACGTCGCGCCCTCGACAATGAGCAGGCCGCCTTCCTTGACGAACTGGTAGAGGTTCATCAGGCCGTCGAAGCCCATGCCGCCGCGGATATCGTCGGCCTGGTCCTGCACGCCCAGGTTAGGCGTGATCTCCGACTTCTTGTACGGCGTCGGGTCGGCGCCGACCTTCGGGATGCCGTTCACCATCGACTGCGCGTTCCCGCCGACGTGCGGGAAGACGATCACGTCTGTACTTCGCGCGCAGGTTGCCTTCGCGAAGCCGAATGTCGCCGAAATACGTGTAGGGCACGCCGAAGTGGTCGAAAGCGGCGCGCACCCAGCCCTCGTTCTGCGTGTTCGACCACGAGTGCACGTAGCCGATGCGCGGCACGTCGAGGTCGTGGGTCTTGACGGCCGGTGCCGATGCCACGGCCCATGCCGACAGCCCGAGCTCCTTGAGCGTCGGCTCCAGTTTCGCGCGATCGGCGTTCGGGATGATGAACGCTCCGGCGCGGACCTTGCGCCCGTCGAGCGTGAAGTCCTCCTCGGCCGCCAGCATCTTCACGTCGGCGTGCTTGAAGCGGAACGTCACCGTGCCGTTGTCGCTCGTGTGATCGACCACCACCACCGGGCCTGTGCCCTCGATGCCGCCCGGCGCCTTCACATCCGCGGCCACGAGCGTCATCGCCTGCGCCTGCACACTCTTGTCGGCCACCGGCAGCAGCTTCACGTTCCGCATCAGCTGCATGGTCCAGCCCGTGTCGTCGTACGGCCGCGGGTTTCCGGGCGCGTAGTTCTGCAGGCTGAAGTACATGTCCGCCATGGTCCGGTACGGCTGGTCGGCGCGGATTACGTAGTCCCCGGCGGCCACCTCCACCGTGCCAGCCTTGAAGGCCGACGCCGCCTGGGAGATCTCGAGGCCCTGGCGGCGCAAGGCGTTCACCAGGTCGGCCGCCTCGGCCTTGCGCCGTTGCCCCGCGGGGACGACCCATGCGTACGGCGCCTCGTTCTTCCCCCGGTTCACGGCGCGGACGTTCTTCAGCCAGTAGTTCTCCAGGAACGTCTCGCGGTTCTTCGCGACGTAGCTGAGCGCCAGCAGCAGCGCGGACTGCTGGATGTTCGTGTTGTTGCGCGGGCCCCACTTGATGGACGGCAGCGGCGGGTTGGGCCGGTACCACTCGCGGCTCGTCGCGTTCGCGCCCATACGCAGGTTCTCGACGATGTCGGGGCCGTAGCTCTGGACCTCGTAGAAGCGGCCCACCGCATTCTTGGCGTGGGCCACGAAAAACATGTAGTTCGGCACCCAGCCGTCGTAGAAGCCGTAGGTCCACACGCCCGGCACGTTCCGCTTGGCCATTTCGGTCACTTCGGCGTTGGCCAGCGCCCACCACTCGTTGATCGTGATGGCGTCGAGGGCCTCGTTGTAGGGCCCCGTGCCGGTCGAAGCGTACAGGTAGTTCGAGGCCTCGTGCAGATCGTGCAGGATCGTCGGCTTCCACTCGAGGAAGGTGCGGTTCACGTTCTGCGTGAGCTTCAGCATCTGGCCCATGGCGTCGCGGTTGTTGTCGTGCGCGACGTACTTGCCCCAGTAGACGAGCGGCGGCCGCGGCTTGCCGGTCTTCTTCCCGTAGTAGTACGTGTCGACGTGCTTCTCTTTCCCGTCCACCTCGAGCACCGGCGTGATGAAGACGATGACATTGTTCCGGATGTGCTGGATGAAGGGCGTTTCCTCGACGGCCAGGCGGTACGGCAGCTCGATGAGCATTTCGGGGCCGCCGGTCTCGCCCGAGTGCATGCCCGCGGTCACCCAGTAGATCGGCTTCGACGTCTTGATGATCTGCCGGGCCTGCGCCTCGGTGGTTTTGCGCGGGTCGGTCAGCGCCGCCAGGTCGCCCTTGTACTTGTCGAGCGACTTGATGGTGGCCTCGTCGGCGACGGCCAGCAGCACCATGTCGCGGCCCTCCTCCGACTTGCCGATGGTCCAGTACTTGAACCGCGGCGACGACTTCGCCAGCGCCTCGTAGTAGCGCTGGATGTCTTTCGCGTACGTCAGCTCGCCTGGCGTGCCCGGGATGCGACCGAAGAACTTCAGCGGCGACGGCACCTTGTCGCTCGCCGGCATGTGATCCACCAGCTCGGTGCTGATCCTCGGGTCCTGCGTGTATCCTCTGATCAGCTTCGTGTAGGCCTCGTCGAGTTTCTGGGCGGGCGCCGGCTTCTGGGCCTGAAGGGGGAGTACCAGTGTGGCCCCGACCACCAGGCAGAAGACGAGCAGGGCGCGGGTGCGGATGAGGCGGGCAAACGCAGCGGTCATGGCTCCAGGCTCCTCTTGTTTGCGCCCCGGCGCGGTGCCGGGGGGCGCGCCGGGGTATAGTAACGCACGAGTCGAGGCATGACTACGCGCTGCCTGGCCGTGGGATTCCTCATCGCCGTCGCGGTGCTCATCCACGCGGCGGGTGCCGCCCAGACGCCGGCGCCCGCGTGGCTCGACCGCCTTTCCGCCTGGCTCCAGCTGGTGAACGGGCACCGGCCCGGCCAGTTGGACATGGCCGCCAGGTTCGCAGGCCTGACCACCGAAGGCGATCTCCAGGCGGCCGTCTCCGACTATCTCAACCTGGTCGTCATCTGCCGCCGCGAACTCGGCCGCCCCGGGCGGCAGGGTTCGGTGATGTACAACGGGATGTCAATCGCGTTCGCGGACCTGCGCGCGCTCCTGGCCCTGACCGATGAGGAAGCTGCGGCGGGAAATGCCAACCGCATGCTGCTCAAGGCCGCCACGCTGCACGCCGACGTCGCGATGCTGGTCATCCCCACGCTGCCGGGGCGCGTGGGCTGTTCGGCCCGGGGCACGGTGCTGGTGCAGGACGGCAACCGCGTGGGTTCGGGCTGCGTCTGCTTCCACTGGACCATCGCGCGGACCCTCGTCGACGGCGTGAAGCCCGAGCCCGCCGGGGACCCGGGGGCCCGGCTCTGGTACCAGGCGACGATCACCTGGTTGCTTGCCGCCAACGACTTCGCGAACGCCGACCTCCACATCACCCACGCGCAGCTCGTCCTGCCCGACGATGCGGTCATCCGGTACCTGCATGGGCGCTATCACGAAGCGTACGCGTCGCCCCGCATCCAGCCGGCCGCGCGCGAGTCGGGAGCCGACGCGCGCGGCGCGAGAGTCCACCTCGAGGAGGCCGCGAACCACTACCGCCGGGCGCTTCGCGAGAACCTGCGGTTCGTGGAGGCCCGGGTGCACCGAGGCTTCGTGCTGCTCGAGCTTTCCCACGAGGGCGAGGCCGTCGGCGAGCTTCGACGCGCGGCGGCCGAGGCCCAGGGCGCGCAGCTGCGCTACTATGCCGAGCTGTTTCTGGGCCGCGCGGAAGCGGCAACAGGAAACACCGCCGCCGCGCGCGGGCGCTTCGAGCGCGCGGCCGAGCTGTACCCGAAAGCCCAGTCGCCGCGCCTCGCGTTGGCGTTGCTCGCCCCTGACCGCGCCGGACGCGATCGCGCCAGGCGCGACCTGCAGGACGTGCTCTCGCTGCCCGCGGCCGAACGCGAGCTTTCCGATCCGTGGTGGGACTACTTCGGCTGGCAGAACCGCGATGCAGAAGCGCTGCGGGCCGAGCTGTACCGGCTGGTCGCGCCGGAGGCTTCACGATGACCCGCGCCGAGCCGGCTCTGGCCGCCGTGCTCGCGATCGCCCTGGCCGGCGCGGCCGTCGTCATCGCCGCTGCGGCTCCGGCGCACGCGCAGAACCCGACGTTCTCGTCCAGGGTCGACGCGGTCCGCGTGGACGTGCTGGTGACCGAGGACGGCAAGCCCGTGCGCGGCCTCCGGCCCGCCGACTTCGAGATCTTCGACAACGGCGTGCGCCAGCGCATCGATTTCGTCAGCTTCGAGCAGATGCCGCTCAACGTCGTCTTCACCTTCGACATGAGCGACAGCATCGAAGGCGAGCGGCTCGCCAACCTGCGCGATGCCGGCCACGCGGTGCTGGGCGCGTTGAAGAAGGACGACCAGGCGGCGCTGGTCATCTTCAACAATCAGGTTGTCGTGGGGCCCGCCTTGACCTCCGACGTCAGCCTCGTGCGGAAGGCCCTCGACGATGCCGCCCCGCGGGGCAACACGTCGCTTGTCGACGCGAGCTTTGCCGGCATGATGCTGGCCGAGTCGGACGTCGGCCGCGGCCTCCTCATCGTGTTCAGCGACGGCCGCGACACCTCCAGTTGGCTGAAGGCGAACGCCGTTGTCGACACCGCCAAGCGATCCGACGCGGTCGTGTATGGGATTGCCGCGGGCCTCACGTCCATGGAGCCGTTCCTGGCCGATCTCACCGATCAGACCGGCGGCCGCCTGTTCACGATCGAATCCACGAAGGGCCTGAGCGCCGTGTTCCTTGAGGTGCTCGAGGAATTCCGCCAGCGGTATCTGCTGAGCTACTCCCCCAGCGGCGTGCCGCAAGGGGGTTGGCACCAGTTGACCGTGCGGGTGAAGGGCCGCAACGCCGTCGTCCGGGCCCGGCCGGGGTATCTGGCCGGTCAATAGCGGTAGACTAGCGTCTTAGATGACGCGCCTGCTGCTCATCTGCGCCTGGGGCTTCGCCTGCGTCTGCACTTCCGCGGCGGCGGCTCAACCGGCCGCCGGACCCGCGCCGGCCGCCGGCGGCTGGCACAGTCTGCCTGTGCCCGGCGGCGTGACGGCCCTGCTGAAGGCCGCCGGCCTCGACGAGCGCCTGCCCCGCACCCGCGCCCTGCGCGAGGTCGTGCACGCCATCTACGAAGCCCAGGACGGCGTCAACGACGACCTCGATGCGAGGCGCCGGAACTTCGTCGCCTATCTCGAATCGATCTCGGCCGTCGAATCGGTGCGGCCCGGCCAGGGACAGCCGCCGCTCACGTTGCGGCAGGCCGACGACAGGAGCGTGCGCCGGCGCCTCGAAGCGATCGCCGAGGCGACCGGCTGTTCGCTCGAGCGCGACGCTGGCGTGTACCGCCTGAAGGCTGACCAGGGTGACCGCCAGAAGCGGCGGCGCGCCGACCTGGCCAGCGCGGGCCTCGATGTCGATGCCCTCGTGGCGGCCGCCAACGGAGGCGCGCCACTCGCCATCTCGCTCGACACCGGCACGGTGCCCCTGCCGCTGTCGCCGGAAACCTGGACATCGGTCCTTCGCGCGCCCGAGAAGCTCACCGGCTCGCTGCTCACCGGTCTCCTCGGGGACCGCGGCGCGGCGCTGGTCTACCGGGGCCTTGTCGGCACCGACGCCGCCACGCGCGAATATCTCGAGCGCAATCCGGAGTTGCTCAAGCAGATCATCGAGTCGGATCGCGCCGCCGTCCTCGCGGCCATGGGGCAGGGCATCCGGGTGACCGGCGGGCGCGTGGCCGTGCCCGGCGGCGCCGCGGCCGAACCGCTCTGGCAGGCCCTGGCCGGCGAGTCGCCTGGCCGGCCCGACCGCTTCATCCTCACACTGCTCGAGAAGGACCGCGGGGGCCTGGCCCTGCTGTACGCGGCCGTGCAGGCGTTCGATCCTCCGCACCAGGCGTTCGTGCTCGGCACCTGGATCACGAACGCCAACGCCCGCGAGGACCGGTTGAGGACGCTCTACGACGCCCACGTCAAGCTGCTCACGGCCTGGGATCCCGTCGCGAGGCCGTTCGTCCGCAACCTCTACGACGGCCCGCACCTGCTGGCCATGACGGCCGTTGATCAGGCGGGCCAGGCGCTGGGCCCCGCTTCTGTGCGGCTCTGGCGCAAGGTCTTCGCCGGCACCGAGATTCCTGCCGATCCGGCCGGCGAACTCGGCGATCCGGACAGCGAGGGCTTCGTCGACGCCGCATGGCTGTTGCAGTCCCAGGCGGATGTGGCCCAGGCGTTCCCCGTCAGGCGCGGCCACATCGAGGCCTGGCTGTTCGCGCAGCGCGCGTTCACCGGCGTGACGCGCGAACAGTTGCCCGACGTGCTGGTCGCGCTCCGCGGCTTCCTGCGTTACGGGGTCCTGCTCGGCACGCTCGACCGGATGGGCGTGCGCGATCCCCGCATCCACGCGGTCGTGGTGCGGCAGGCGGACCGGATTTCCCGCATCAAGGACCGTGAGCGGGCCGCGGTCGCGCTCGCGTTGTTCCAGGCCCAGGTGTCGCTCATCGAGCGTGCCCGCACGGCCCGCACGCTCGACGTGGCCGCCTCGGAGTCGCTGCTCCAGTCGCTCTGCGCGCTCCCCATGTACGACGACGGCGAGTACCTGGGCGGTGTCGGTGCGTGGATGGAGACGGCGCTGCTGCCCGCGTTCGCCTCCTACTTGCCTCCGCGAAACGACGATGGCCTGGTGCCGCCCGAGGAACTGTTGCTCCGCGCGATGGCAGGCCGCGCGCTGGGCCTGGCCGATTCGCCGGACCTCGGCCTCTGGCTCGAAGGCCTGCCCTATACGGTCGATGTCGCGGCAGCCGAACTCGCGCGCATGCAGGCCGTCCGCGAGAAACAGCGGGCCGTGCCGGTCGAGCCCGGCCTTCAGCTGGCGCGCGCGGCGTCGCGGCTCGCCGCGCCGGGCGTGTCGCTCGCCCAGGTGCCGAAGCTCGCCGCCGATCTCGACCGCGCGGCCCAGGCCGTTGTGCCGCTACGCGGGCCTGGCATGGCGTGGTTCGACCCCGACTGGTACCGCAACGAGATCTCGTCGGCCGCCCGCGACATCGGGAAACTGAAGAAGCCCGGCGACCTCAAGAAGCTCTCCCGCATCGCCCTGCCCTTCCTGCAGGTGGCCGATCGCCTGCTGGCCCAGGCGGCGCTCTCGATGGCCTATGCCGCCGTTCTGCGCGACGCGCAGAGCACGGCGCTGCTCGACGGCGATCCGGCGCCGCGCCACAACTGGGGCTTCGACGCCATCGACCGCCATCAGCAGCAGGCCCCGCCCTGGCGCGAGCCCTCGGCCGATCGCGAGGGCGGGTGGCACCTCACGGGCTCCATCCTCGGCGCCGACCTGGCGCTGGCGATCGAGGGCCTTCGCCGCGTGTCGATCGATCGCTTCCCGGCGCCACCCACGCTGTCGGACGGCGAGCAGCAAACCATCGCCGAGGGCGTCGCGCTCGCCGTGCCGTTCGATCAGTCGGACGCCGATCGCGACAGCCTCGTGGCCGCGCTCACGGCCGGGCGGCGGACGATCGAAGCGGTGCAGCGGCAGCCGGCGCTGTGGCCCGCCGCCGCCGACGTGATGCAGATCCTCGATTTCCGCCGCGAACTGCTCGCCTGGACGGTGGCCAACGAACCCGACGCGCTGCCCCTCCTGCTCTCGCTCGGCGAGCTGGTGCAACTCGGTCAGCCGCCCGGCGGGCCTGCCATCGCGCCGCACGCGTGGGGCGTGCCGGGCCGTGCGTACGACGGCCGCTGGAGCCTCAGGTATCCTGTGCCCCTGACGCTGGACCTGCTGGCGGGACGCAAGGGGGGATCGTTGAGCGCGGGCATGGCCCCCGACCTCATACTCTCGGTGGCGGAGGTCATGCACGCCCGCCGGGTGCCGTCCGCGCTCACGCGCGCCGTCCTCGAATGCGCGGCGCGCGACGTGATCGACGAGATGCAGCTGCAGCACTACGACGACTGGGTCACTCTGATCGGTCAGATGCGCATGGTCGAGGGCCGCCTCGACGAGTACCTGGCCGCGCTGACATCAGGCGGGCCGCTCCGGCCGGTGACGCGATGAACGGCGGCACGCTGCCGCTCGCTCAGGGCGGGAAAGCCTCGACCTCCACCTCCACGGCTGGAGGTCGACCCTTCAGGGTCGATAGACCAGCATGGCTGTTGTTGCTCCTGCTGGCGATGGCATTTGTGCCGGGCCAGGCTGCCCAGGATGCCGACCCGCGCATCGTCTTCGAGGCGCCCGTTGACGGCGGGTACATCAGCGGCCCCGCGTCGGTCTCGGTGCGCATCGCGCCGGCGGGCACGGCGGTGAAGAGCGTGAGCCTGTTCGCCGACGGCACCTTGCTGTGCACGCTCGAGCAGCCGCCGTTCAAGTGCCCGTGGGACGCGGGCCCGAAGGTGGCCGAGCACCTGATCCGCGCGACGGCGGTGCTCGCCGACGGCCGCCAGTTGCGCGCGAGCATCCGCACGAAGGGCGCCGAGTACACCGAAACCGTCGATGTCGATGTCGTCCAGATCACCGCCACCGTCACTGGGAAGGGCGGGCGCTTCGTGCGCGGCCTGAGGGCGTCCGACTTCAGGGTGTACGAGGACGGCGCCCCGCAGACCATCACGACGTTTCTCGCCGAGAACATCCCGCTCGAGCTGGTGGTGGCCGTCGACGTCAGCGGGAGCATGACCAAGGCCATGCCCACGGTGAAGGAGGCCGTCAGGAAGTTCCTGACGAAGCTCCGCCCGCAGGACGTGGTGACGGTGATGGGCTTCAACGACAACGTGTTCGTCATCGCGCGGCCCACGGTGAGCCTGGAGGATCGCTTCAAGAACCTGGACCGGCTGCGGCCATGGGGCGGCACGTCGCTCTACGACGCCATGCTCAAGGCGCTGACCCAGATGGGCCCCCAGGCGGGCCGCCGCGTCATCGTGGTGTTCTCCGACGGCGAGGATCTGAACAGCCGGGTGCCGCTCGAAACCGCCGAACGCGGCCTCGAGACCAGCGACGCCGTGCTCTATGCCATCGGGCAGGGCCGCGCGCCGCAAACGGAATCGCTGCGCAGGATCCTGATCCGGCTCTCGGACAAGACCGGCGGCCAGGCGTACTTCGAGAACCTCGACAAGCTCGACGAGGTGTTCGACAACATCCTCGCCGATCTCGCCAACCAGTACCTGCTCGGGTTCGTGCCCCGAGACGCGGCGCACAACGGCAAGTGGCACGACCTCCGCCTCGAAGTGCCGGGGAAGGACTACAAGGTCAGGGCGCGGCAGGGGTACCGCGCGCGCCTCAAGTAGGCGGCCGGCGGCGGGGTCTTACTTCGACCCGATGAACGTCACCCAGCGATCGACCAGCGCCTGGCTCGGCCCGCCGGCGGCCTTGTAGAGGCCCGCGTAGCGCCTCGCGCGTTCCGCGTCCTCGGCCGCCGAGAAGACCCGCCCGCCGGCCAATCGGGCTTCGAACAGCAGGCGCAACGCGAGCATGAGCGCGTTGGCGTCGTCCGCGTGCGTCAGCACATAGCCGTCGAGCAGGTCCATGGCCTCCTGCGGATTGCGCCGCAGCGCCTCCGACGCCGCCAGCCTCGGCACGAAGCGGTCGTCCTCGGGCCACTTGGCCCGCGCCTCCGAGAGAATCGCGGCCGCCTCGTCGCCGTCCTGCATTCTCAGCAGCGCGTCGGCGAGCACGTCGTAGATGATGCGCGCGTCCGAATCGGTGATGAGCGCCGTCTGCCACGCGCCGACGGCATTGGAATCGGCCTGGGGGCTTCCGCCCGCGGCGTAGCACGCGCCGAGGTAGAACGCGGCTGGCAGGAAATCCGGCGCGGCATCGAGCGCGGCCCTGAACTCGGCGGCGGAAGGCTCGAGTTCACCCTTGCCGAACAGCGCCAGGCCCTTGAGGAACGCCGTCGACAACCGCTTCGGATCGGCGGTCACCAGATTGGTGATGACGCGATCGTAGCGGCCCTCGAGCAGCGACTCGGCGGCGATGGTCACCGACGGATCGCCGGCGGCCTCGGGGCTCGCGTCCGCCATCCGCCGGAGGAAGTATTCGAGGGCGTCCCGGCCGAGCACGTCCTGCCGCGAGAACGCCTTGACCAGGCTGCCGGACTCGCCGACGGCGAACGACACGCGCGGCGCGGGTGCCGCGAAGGCCGGCGCTCCAGGCGGGAGCGCGTCACCGGCGGGCGCGCCGGCTGCCGCGCGCTCGACGCGGATCGGCCGGGAGACCCGGCCCACCTCGCGCGCGGCGTCGAGCGCCGTGGCGGTCAGGACGTAGTCGCCCGGCGGCAGCAGCGAGACATCGAGGCGCGCCGAGGCGGCCCAGTGGGCGGCCTTGCCGGGATGCGACGCGCTGGCCTCGGCCGACACGAGAGGCGGGCTGCCGGGCCAATCGCCGATGACGAACCGCACGCCGCTGATCGACGCGCCCTTGGCGTCCGGCGCCACTTCCAGGTACGCGTCTACCGCCCCGCCGCGCACGCGGCCGTCGGTGACGATGAGCAGGCCGTCGGCGGCGCGAAGCCTGGGCGCGACGAGCAGCAGGTCGCTGAGCTGGACGCCGTCGCCCTTCTTCAAGCCGGCGGTGAACACGTGGTCGAGGCTGCCGATGCGCCCGTCGGCGTCAACGGCGACGAAGCGCAGCGTGTACGGGCCCGGGCGCAAGACGTTCTCGGCGGCATACGAGACCGAGCCGGGTGGGCCGCCGGGGCGCGGCGCGATCGTGGCCTTCTGCGCGACGGGAGGCAGCGTGCGCCCCGACGATTCGACGAACCCGTAGAGAACCCGCAGTGCGACCGGGCCGGCGATGTTCTCGCCGAGGTCGGCGCTGATGATGACGCGCGAGCCGCCGCCGGCTGTGGCGGCCAGGTTGTACGTGGCCAGCCGGATCGGGAGGCCCGTCTCGAGCCGCTCGGCGCGGAACGCCGCCGCCATCGCCTCGTCTATGGTAGCGGGCTTCCCGCCGGCCCTCGGCATGACGAATTCCTTGCGGCTCCGCACCTCGGCCCCCGGAAGGCGGACCTTGACGTTGATGCGATGCGGCTTGCCGTCGCGATCGCTGTCGACGGGCTCGACGCCGAGCAGGTACGCCGCCGCCGTTTCGCGCAGCACCCGATCGAACGCGAAGTCCGCGCCCGCCACCACCCGCGCGAGCGAGCCGCCGCTGGCACCGGCCACCGTCTCGAGCCCTGAGCTCATGATGCCGAGGTCGCGGCCGAGCGTGTCGGTGATCATGCGCTCTTCGGCCGAGAACGCGTCGAGGAACCCCGAATCGATGTGCAGCACGAAGAGGTTCAGGTTCGCCGCGGCGGCGAGGCGGCCGATGGCCACGATATCGGGATTCAGTTGCAGGTCGATGCCGCTGCGGTCGGCCACCGGCAGGCCCGCGCTGATGAGCACCAGCGTCTTGCGCTCGCGGATCTGCGCCAGGCCCCGGATGACCGCCTCGATGCCATGGAGGCTCTGCATCGCCTGCATCTCGGCGTTGCGCCCGATGCTCATGGCCGTGTTGCGGACGTCCATTTCGCACGAGGACCGGTCCACCGCCGTGCGCGCGTACGCGCACTCGCGCGCCATTACTCGTTCGAGCGTGAGCGCGTCGTTCGCGTGGATGTCGATGGCCTCCGACAGGCTCACGTTCTTGTCGATGCCGGACGTACGGAACGATTGGGCCGACCCGAGGATCTTCGCCGTGGCCGCGCGCGCCAGCGAGTGGTCGCGCGAGGCGCCCACCGAGATGGCCGGCAGCGGAAACGCCACCAGCCCCACGCGATCGTCGGGCTGAAGGCGATCGATGAACTTCCGGGCCGCTTCCATCACCCCGCGCGTCGCCAGGGGCTTGAAGCTGGCCTGGTCGACGGCGAGGTAGATGAGGCGGCCCTTGTTCGCGGCGGGAGCGGCCTCGGCGTTCGAACTGTAGCCGGCCTCAGGGACGGCTTCGGGCACGGCCTCGAGCGACGCGGGCTTGTCGCGCGACGTGAACTCGACGAACTCGGCCGATACGACGCGCCGCGGCTTGCCGTCGACGGTCACCTCGAATTGTTCCGGCTTCACGCCCGCGACGGGGTTGCCGTTCTTGTCGACCACGACCGCATCGACGGCGATCAGGTCGACGCCCGACGTGAAGACCGGCCGCTGGCCTGCCTGGGACGCTGGCGCGGGCGGCGCGGCGGGCGGGGCCTGCGGGGCCTGCGCGCGCAGCCATGCCCCGGACGTCACGACGGCGGCGGCCAGGGCCGCGGCCGCGGTGTGGATCACGGTCCCGCGGCGCATCATCGCTAGGCTCCGTCGGGCGCGGCCTTGCGCGCCCGCTTCTTGCGAGGCCGCGCGCGCGACGCCAGCACCTTGAAACTGGCTTCCTCGCCCACGACCAGCAGCGGCTGCGTCGGGTCCTTGAGCAGGTTGAAGAAGCGGCCGTCCAGCGTGCGCACGTAGATGTCGCCGCCGTCGGTGAGCAGCGTCACCGGGCCGCCTTCGCCCGTGGCCTCGAACAGCCGCACCTGGAAGTGCAGGCGCAGCCGGTCGATGAGCTCGCGCAGGCGCGTCAGCGAGAAGCCCCGCCGGCGCAGGTCGGCCAGCACCATGATCTCGAGCAGGTCCACCGGTGTGTAGCGCCGCTCGGTGAAGCCGCCCGCTTCCGTGCGATGCGACGCCACGGCCGGCTGCACCAGCTTCTGCCGTTCCCACCACCGCAGTTGATCGGCTGTGAGGCCGGTCAGCGCGGTGACATCGCGCGAGCTGTAGTATCGCTTCAGGCGCATGAGTCCGCCAGGCGTGCACCGGCGAGGTCCTTCGCCGTGACGCCGCCCTCGCTGTGGGTGAAGAAGGAAACCGTCACGCGCCGGTAGCTGACGGTCAGATCGGGATGATGATCCGCGGCCTCCGAGCCGGGCACGAGCCGCGCGACAAACGCCACCGCGTCAGGAAACCCCGCGAAGGTGAATTCCTTGACCAGGGCGTTGCCATCGAAACGCCAGCCGGGCAGATCTCGAAGCGCCGCGTCGATGTCGCCGCGCGAAAGAACGGCCATGGGTCAGCCCTCGAACACACGCGTGCCGCGCTTGAGCGCGGCGAAGATCACGAAGAGCACGGCAGCCGCGGCGAAGCACCACGCCCACGGCGCATCCACCCGCCACGCGCGGGCGCGCAGGCTCTCCTGGGCGGCGTCGAGCACGAAGGCGCCGGCGGCAATGACGAGCAGCCCGTGGAACTCGTGCCGGAGCACCTTCTTCCACGAGTAGGCCTGCACCGACGGCCGGTAGGCGGCAAACGAAGGCCGGCAGGCTGGCACGCGCGATGACCAGGCTTCGAACTCGGCGCCGAAGCGCCCGGCCAGGAAGGCTTCTTCGCGAATCGCGATGCGCTCGTAGTAGAGCCACGTCGCCAGCACGAGGATAACGGGCAGGTACCACACGCCCGGGAACAGCGACAGGCCGAGCGCCATCAGGGCGTTCGCCACGTAGAGCGGGTGCCTGATGATCGAGTAGGCGCCGGTTGTGCGAAGCTGCGAGGCGCGCGGGTTGGTGGTGCTGCGTTCCGACGTGCCGGATGGCGCGGATCCCACGGCCCAGATGCGAAGGCCCAGGCCCGCAAGTGCCACGGCCACACTGAGATACTCCCACGCGCGTTCCGCCGATCGCGTCGAGAACGGTGGCGCGGTCGTGATTACACCGGCGATGAACACCGGGACCATGAGCAACGGCAGGTAGCTGCGCCCCCGGAACAGGCGGTCGCCGTCCTGCACGAGCTGGTCCAGCAGTCTCATTCCGTGCCATTCTGACCCGCGGACGCTCCGTTTGCAAATCAGGACGGTCGTGTAGACCCGGGGTGTCAATCGTGCGGCTTCGTGTCTGGCGCCGTTCTGGTAAACTGCTGACAGGGTTGCGCTTTTCAGGTCGAGGGCTACTGGAACCCCCGGTACGGGACTTGCTCTGTAATCTGTCGGAATCGGGGTGACGGAGATGAACAAGCTTCTGGGATTCGCCGTCGCGGTGCTCTTGTGCATGGCCGCGGCCGGTTTCGGCGCCTATCTCGCATTGCGGCAGGATCCGGCAGGCGCCGCGGCCGTTGCGCCAGCCCCCGCACTGAGCCAGGCTCCAGTTGTCACGCAGCCCGCGGCGGTGCCGCCCGCGCCCGACCCGGTTCCCGCCCGGGCGCCGGCCGCGAAGCGGTCCGCGCCGCCAGCCTCCCAGGTGCCCGCGGGCGCGAGCATCTCCGGTGGAACCGTCGCTGTCCCACCGGCCTCTGAGAACCCGGCGGCGGCTGGTGCCGCAGCCAGCGTGCCTCCCGCCATCCCCGAACCGGTGCAGGCGCCCGTCCAGGAGCCCGTCATCCCCGAGCCGCCCGCGCCTCCGCAGCGCGTGATCGAAGAACTGGTGGTCTCGGCCGATTCCGTGCTCGGGCTGCGCGTCGAGAACACAATCAACAGCGAGGTGGCTCGGGTCGAAGATCCCGTCGAGGCGCGCGTCACCCGTGAGGTGCGCGTGGGCTCGCAGATCGCGATCCCGGCCGGCTCGCGCGTGCTCGGCTCGGTCATCCAGGTCGAGCGCGGCGGCAAGATGAAGACCTCCGCGCGCATCGGCGTGCGGTTCCACACGCTCGTGCTGCCCGACTCCACCAGGCTGCCGCTGCAGACGGAAGCCGTGTATCGCGAAGGCAAGTCGCCCGGACAGGAGAGCGCCGCCAAGGTGGGCGCGGCGGCCGTGGGCGGCGCCATCCTCGGCGCGATCATCGGCGGCGGCAAGGGCGCGGCCATCGGCGGCGCGGTGGGCGCGGCCGGCGGCACCGGCGCCGTCATGGCGGGCAGCCGAAACCCTGCGGTGCTCACCGCCGGCACGGCCCTCACGATCCGGCTCAATCAGGCGGTGACCGTGGTGGTAGAAAGAGATGAGTTGAAGTAGTTCGGTCAGTAGCCAGTAGTCAGTAGTCAGTACCGCGACACTCGCTCGCTGCGGCGCCGTCACACCGAGACGTGCATTCCTACTGGCTACTGACTACTGACTACTCTCCCCCGCCTCCTTCCCCCTACAATCTACGTGCTCGACAGGGAGAAGCCTGATGACCACCAAGGAGGCGGGCGGCGCGTTCGGCGACATGCCCGCCGACGAGTTCCGCAAGCACGGCCACGCGATGGTCGAGTGGATTGCCCGGTTCATGGAGACCGCCGAGCGCTATCCCGTGCTCGCGCGCGTGTCGCCGGGCGACATCCGCCGCGCGCTGCCCGAGTCGGCGCCCGAGTCGGCCGAGCCGTTCGAGGCCATCATGGCCGACTTCGATCGGATCCTCATGCCCGGGATGACGCACTGGAACCACCCGGGGTTCATGGCCTACTTCTCCATCAGCGCGAGCGCGCCGGGCGTGCTGGCCGACTTCATCGCCTCGGCGCTCAACCAGCAGGCCATGCTCTGGCGCACGTCGCCGTCAGCCACCGAGCTCGAGGCCGTGGTCATGGGCTGGCTCCGGCGCCTCATGGGGCTGCCGGACGCTTTCGAAGGCGTGATCTACGACACCGCGTCGATCTCGAGCCTGCACGCCATCGCGGCCGCGCGCGAGGCGGCGGTGCCGGATGTTCGCACGCTGGGCCTGCCGGGCCGCACCGATGTGCCGCGGCTGCGCGTCTACTGCTCCGACCAGGCGCACTCCTCCATTGAAAAGGGCGTCATCCTCGCCGGCCTCGGGCAGCAGGGGCTGCGCAAGATTCCGTCGGACGCTGACTTTCGCATGCGGCCCGACGCGCTGCGCGCCGCGATTGCCGAGGACCGCGCGGCCGGCGTGCTGCCGATTGCCGTCGTGGCAACGGTGGGCACCACCTCGACGACGAGTGTCGATCCAGTGGCCGACATCGCGGACATCTGCGCAGCTGAACGAATCTGGCTGCACGTCGATTCGGCGTACGCCGGCGTGACGGCCATGCTGCCCGAGCACGCGCACATTTTCGCCGGCGCGGACCGGGCCGACTCGCTCGTCGTGAACCCGCACAAGTGGCTGTTCACGCCGTTCGACCTGAGCGCGTTCTACTGCCGGCGGATGGACGTGGTGCGCCAGGCCTTCGCCCTCGTGCCCGACTACCTGACGACAGCCGACGCGGCGCGCAACCTGATGGACACGGGCATCCAGCTCGGCCGGCGCTTCCGCTCGCTGAAGCTCTGGATGATCCTCCGCTGCTTCGGCGCCGAGGGCGTGCGCGAGCGGCTGCGGTACCACATCACGCTCGCGCAGGAGCTTGCGGCCTGGATCGACGCGGAGCCGGACTTCGAGCGCCTCGCGCCCGCGCCCTTCAGCGTCGTGTGCTTCCGCGCGAAGCCCGCGGGGCGCGACTGGACCGAGGCCGAACTGACACGCCTCAACGAGGCCATCCTCAAGCGCGTCAACGACACGGGCGAGATCTTCATCTCGCACACCGTGCTCGGCGGCCGCTTCACGCTGCGCGTCGCCATCGGCAACCTGCAGACGACCGACCGCCACGTCCGCCGCGCGTGGGAACTCGTCCAGCAGGCGCTGGCTGCGGAATCGACCTGGGCCGAGGAAAATTGACTTGCCCGTCGTCAGAAATCCTGGAGAAATGACGACGTTGCTGCACTGCCCGTGCCGGCATTCCCGAAGGAACTCGAGGCCGGAAGCGTCTTAACGAGAGGCCGCGATTCGGGATCACGGCATGGCGGGTCTGGCCTGGCGGCGAACGAGCCGTACGGAGCAGGCCGCGCAGGGTGGCCGGAACCCGACGAGCCGGCGGAGGGTTCCCGGGCGCGGCGCGTAGCGATCGAGCCAGCGCGGATCGCGCGAGCCCGAGGAGAGAGCCGGAACCCGACGCCAAGCCGAGGAGGGTTCCCGGCCTGCGGAGTCCGGCTCGGGAGCCGGCTGGCCCGAACCGCCGACGACTCGGAATCGCGGTCGCTCACACAGGCTACGCGTCGCCGAGCAGCACTGGCACGCGGCGGGCGCGAATCGCGGCGTGCGGCGCGATGTCGAGCGCGCAGGCCATCACCAGTACACCAGCCTTTGCGGCGCCCCGGAGCGCGATTCCGAAGGCGGGATCGATCTCGTCTTCGGGACGCACCGACTCGACATCGCCGCGCTGCGCGACGAAGCAGATCGCCGTCGGCCGGCCCGACTTCGCCAGCGCCGCTAGTTCGTCGCAGTGCCGCGCCGCGCGGGCGCTGACGGCATCGGGAAACGCGCCGGCCGCACCGTTGGCAAGCGTCACGGACTTCACTTCGACCAGCCGCCCGCCGACCTGGAAATCGAACCGCGAATGCCCGTGCACCACCTCCGCGCGGATCGTGGAACCATCAAGTTCGGGAAACAGCCCGTGCGCCACGAGCGCGGGAAACACCTTGTTGGCGTAAATCGTATTGGTCCCGACCCACGCGCCGCCGGCCTTCGCGGCCACCATCGTGTAAGCCAGCGCGCGGGTCTCGGGATATGGACCGTCGAGCAGCAACTGGCAGCCCGGTGCAAGCACGCCCGTCAGCCTGCCCGGGTTGGGCACGTGTGCCTCGGCCTCGCGGCCCCCGCGCAGCCTGCACCGGGCCGCGAACCGGTGCGGCCGCTCGGTGAACGCGGCCCGCAACGGCGTTCGCCGCACAGTCGCCAGCCGCGGGGCGTCTATCCCGATCCACCCGGACATGACGACGTTGTACCACACGGCACCGCCGCCTGCGGTATGCTGCGGCACATCATGCGTCCAACCCATCACCACCACGGGCCGGTCACGCTGGTGTGCGTCTTCACGGTGCTGGCAGCGGCGTTCGCCGCACTGCCGGCCGCCGCGCAACCCGGCACGACGCCGGCCGTGGGCATCCTGCTCGAAGATCTGACGTGGCAGGAAGCCGAGCGCGTACTGACGCCCGACACGATCGTCGTCATCCCGCTGGGCGCGGCCGCCAAGGAACACGGGCCCCACCTGCGGCTGAAAAACGACTTCGTCCTCGCCGAGTACTTCAAGCGCCGCGTGATGGCGCGCGAGGCGGTGGTGGTGGCGCCCACCATCAACTATCACTTCTACCCCGCCTTCGTGGAGTACCCGGGATCGACGTCCCTGCGCCTCGAGACGGCGCGCGATCTCGTGGTGGACGTCTGCCGCAGCCTGGCGCGGTTCGGCCCGAAGCGGTTCTACGTCCTCAATACCGGCGTCTCGACGATCCGCGCCTTGAAGCCCGCCCGGGAGCAGCTCGCGTCCGAGGGGATCGTCATGCACTTCACCGACATTCTCACGGTCGGCGAGGAGGCGGAGAAGGCTGTGCGCCAGCAGGAAGGCGGCACGCACGCCGACGAGATCGAGACGTCGATGATGCTTTACATGGACGCCTCCCTCGTGAACATGAGCAAGGCCGCGAAGGACTACCACCCGCAGGGGACGGGAGGGCTCACGCGCGACCCGAAGGGGAAGGGCACGTACTCGCCCACCGGCATCTGGGGAGACGCCACGCTGGCCACCCGCGAGAAGGGGCGGCGCGTTGTCGAGGCGATGGTCGAGGGCATGCTGACGGAGATCGCCTCCCTCAGGGCTGCCGCGGTTCCTGCCGGACGGTGATGGGCCAGCCCGGATAGGGCTTCGCGCCGGGCGCTTTCGGATCGACCCAGCGCGGCCAGTTGGCCAGCGTGATCGTGCGCTCGAGACGATCGAACGTGATGATGCCGTAGCCCGGCGCGCGGTCGTTGATGTCGGCGGGCTCGATGCCGTACTTGAAGGGGTTCGACACGGCCAGCACGGTCATCCTGTTGCCGAACCCGTCGAGGTAGTCGCCCGTGTTGCGGGGCGCGCCGGGCTCGCGGTTGGCGCCCTCCATCTCCGGGAACCAGCGCCGCGGCCAGTAGTTGGCCACCGAGGGCACGCAGATCGCGAAGGGGCCATCCCGGAAGGCGTCGATGCCGTACTGAATCGTCATGCCCAGGTGCTGGTCGCCGCTGATGTGGACGGCACCCGCCTTCTTCATCAGGCGTAGCACGGCCAGGCGGGGCGACTGCGGCCAGCCGTTCGAGTCGTGATCCTGCACTGGGGCCTCACCAGGTGCGTATCCCCCGGGCGGCTGGATCGGGAGCTTCGTGGTGATGTCGTCGGCGCGGGAGCCTTTTGGCAGCGTGGCGACGTTGGCGAAGATCGTCTGCGACACGAGGGCCTTCATCCAGATCTCCGCATCCGCGTTCCCGGCCCATCGCTCGAGGAACCGCATCTGCCTCGGGCCGAGCAACTCCGCGCCCGCCACGTCGCTGGACTTCGACGAATCCCACGCAGGGTTGCGCGCCCACCCGTTCACGATCTGCGCCTCGGGCAGCAACACCGCCGGCGGCGACTTCCACTTGCGGTCTTCGACGATGGCGTAGCTGACGCCGCCCCAGACCAGCTCCGTGAAGTAGACGCCGATGCCGCGCTCGGCCGGCGCCGGGTCGACCGGATCGGGCAGATGGCTCGTCTGCGTCCGCTGGACCATGTTCACCCAGTCCACCGGCATCGTGAAGCCGCCGCTGTCCTGCTTCTGCATCTGCACGCTCACGCCGTCGCGGACGAGCGCCGGCACGATGTCGTTCGCGTCGCGCCCGCCGGCGCCCCAGATGTTGCCGTGGTAAACGTCGTGATCGTCGGGCAGCGCCACCGACGGGATGTTGCGCAGGAGGTCACGGTACTCCCACCCGTACATGAACCACTTGCGCAGGTAGTCGAGCGTGGCCTTGTCAATCGGCGCGCGCTGCACGCCGAAGCCGCCCACCGGCTCGTAGATCTGATCACCCGTGAAGACGAGCAGGTCGGGCTCGAACGTGGACACGTGCTTCACGACGTCGGCGTGCGGAAACCCCAGATCATTGTTGCCCGTGAAGGCCGCCACCACCGTGCGGGCCTTCGAACGCGGATCGCGTCGGATGGTGCCGTCGAAGGTCGCCGGAACGGCCTGGCTCTTCGTGTCCCGCGAGTCATACCAGACGCGGTACTCGTGGTCCCGCTCGTCGTCCCAGTCCGCCAGGCGGAACGTGGCGGTGCGAGCCATCGGATCGATCGTCGCGCGGCCGGCCTCACGCCAGGTGCCGGCGCTGCCCTTCGCGCGGACCGAGAGCCTGACCTCCTGCGGTTCGGACAGGCCGACGGGCGCCATCTGCGCGGTCAGCTTCAGCACCCGCCGGCTGAGCGTGTATTGCGTGAACAGGATCGGGCCGAACGCGCGCTCGTCGTGCGCGTCGAACTTCGGGCCGTCGCCGCGCCACTCCGAGATGCGGCACGGCGCGTCGCTGCACACGACGCCGAGCGCGCCGCGCAGCTCGCGCGGGTCCGGCACCGCGAGCGTTGTCCTCGCGCGCTCGCGGCGCTGGGCGTCGAGCGCGGCGAGGCGAAGCTGCCAGCCGCCGCCGGACTCGGCCAGATCGATGCGCAGGCCGGCGACGGTCGAGAGGACAGCGAGGACCGAGACGCCGCCGACGCCCGAGGTCAAGGCGCCGGCGATGAACAGGCTCCCGTCCGCTCTCAGGCCTGCCTCGATCCCCTTCCCGTACACCGCATCGTCTCTGAAGTCGCCGAAGCGGCCGCGCGCCGCGATGCGGAAGCCGACCCACGCTGAGGCCGCCTTCTCGGCGGGGGCCTGCCAGGGCTGAATGGCGATAGACGTGGAGAACGCCGCTGGCCTGTCGCTCAATTCGCGGGTCAGCAGGATCAGCGAGCGCGCCGGGCCTGTCCTGGTGCACTCGAGAGCGCCGCCGGCAATGCGCCAGTCCTGGAGGGGATTGGCCCAGGTACTCGGGGCCGGCCCACGGACGGTCGGGCGTGCGCTCGAAGGCGCTCGTAAACCCTGGTGCGGCCTGTTGTCCCCACGCGTGAGTCGTCATCAGCGTCATCAGCACGACTGTCGCCAAGCGTCTCATCGTCATCTCCCGGACAGAGTCTACGTGAAACCGCCGTGCGAATGGGGCCAGACCATCGTGCCAGCCGAAACCGCGTGAGGGTCCAACGCCATTCTGCTCGAAACGACAACCCCGCTATAATCTGGCGCATGCGCTTACGACCCAAGGCCCATTCCCGGCGTCCGGCCCGCCGCCGCTCAGCGCGGCCGACCCCGGGTTCCTGGTTGGCGGAAAGCGAGCGCCTGTTTCGCGATTTCGTCGAGTTGACGCCTTACCGGTTCCAGCCGTTCGTGCGGACGTTCAAGTCGTGGGATGAATACGAGCGGTGGCGCGATGCCCAGACGAACCCCTGGTACCGATAACCGCGTCCTCCGCGTGTGCGGCCTGCTGAACCGCCATCGCGTGCGCTACCTGCTGGCCGGCGGGGTCGCCGCCAACCTGCATGGCTCCGTGAGAGCGACGCGTGACGTCGACATTCTCGTGCCGCGCGACCGCCGCAACATGGAGCGCCTCGTGGCGGCCCTGGGCGAGTTGCCCTACGGGCTCGCGCAGGAGCTCGATCCTGGCGAGATCGTCAACAACCCGGTGACAATCGTTGGCGACGACCCGCGGGTGGACGTCCTTACCATTGCCTGGACGGTCACGTTCGACGACGCGTATCCGAAGCGAATCGTCCGCCGTGTGCAGGGCATCAGGGTTCCGTACCTGGCGTTGGCCGACCTGATTGCCTCCAAGCAGACTGGCCGGGCGACTGATCAGGCTGATATTGAAGCGTTGAGTCGATAGCGCCTCCGTGGGCAGATTCCCGAAGACCCCAGTCATGACGCGATTCGAGGCGGTCTCCGTCTCGTTCACCCTGGCGCTGGCCGCCGTCGCCGTCGTGTCTGTAACGGCGCGGCAGGCCACGCCGCCGTCCGCCCAGCAGCCGCCACAGCCCACGTTTCGAACCGGCGTGACCGTCGTTCCGGTGGACGTGCGCGTGCTCGACCGTGACGGCAAGCCGGTCACCGACCTCAAGCAGGCGGATTTCGCCGTTCTCGAAGACGGCTCCCCGCAGGAGATCCGGCACTTCTCGGCCCGCGGGTTGGTGCCGATGCCGGTCCCGGTGGAGTCGAAACCGGCCGTTCGCACGCGCTCGAGTTCGCCGATCCAGGAACAGTCGGCGCGCATCTTCCTGATTGTGCTTGGCCGCGGGCGGCTGCAGTACCCCTCAAAGGGCGTGGACGCGCTCGTCCATTTCGTCCGCAACCGCCTGTTGCCGCAGGACCAGGTCGCGGTCCTCGCGTTCAACCGCTCGACCGACTTCACCACCGATCGCGCCAGGATTCTGCAGGTACTCGAGCGGTTCAAACGGCAGCATGAGGACGTCGAGGCGACGTTCAAGCACCAGACGAGTGGCCTCGCCGGGGTCTACGGCAGTCTCGAGCCGTCTACCACGCTGCAGCGCGCAATCGATGCGATCTTCACGGGCCCGCAGGGTCAGTCGGTACGCACGGTCACGCCGGTGCCGCTCCCGGAACGTGACCAGGCGGCGACGGCCACGCGACGCGCGATCGACGAGGTGGCCCGTGCCGAAATCGTGGCGGCGCGCGAGAAGCAGACACTCGGCGACACCTTCGACTTGATGGCGGGCGAACTGGTAGGACTGCCTTTCGATGCGTTCGTCTCGGCCAGTGCGCAGGCGATGCACGACATGGGCAATCTATACACGGGCATCGAGTACCTGCGCTACCTCGAGGGCGAGAAGCACATCCTCTTCGTCACCGAACAGGGCTTCTACGCTCCGCGCCTCGAGGCAGACGCGAGCCTTGCCGCGCGCGCGAACCACGCCCGAGTCGTGATCGATACAATCCAGACGGGCGGCATCGATGGCGGGTTGTCGCCGCTTGACGCGGGGGCGATTGTCCCCGCAACCGTCGCGCCGCGGCAGATGTCGCCGCCAGTTCCTTCTGCGTCCTATGCAAACATGGATATGGGCCGCCTGCAGGTGCTTCAGAGCATGTCCAGCCTGACCGGCGGCCTCTCCGCCACCCGTCAGTACGCGCAGCCGGCCGTCGATCGCATCGACACCGCCACCCGCTTCGGCTATCTGCTCGGCTACCAGCCGCAGAGCACGAGGATCGACAGGCGTTACCGCCGGATCACGGTGCGCGTGAATCGTCCCGGGGTCACGGTGCTCTTTCGCCATGGCTACTACGCCGACGATGCACCCCTGCCGATCGATCGGAGGACGTTCCTCACCAGCCGGCGCATCTCTGCGGCAGGCCAATACGGCAGCGCGATTCCCGACATCCGCGTAACGCTCACGCCGACGGTCAGGAGGATCCAGGGGTCTGCCGAAGTGAACGTCGTGCTGAACATCGACGCAAGCCGGATTGTGTTCACCGCCACCGAGGGCAAGCACGTGGCCGACCTCGACCTTGTCGTCTACGTGGCGGATGACAAGGAACGCATCATCAAGGAGTCACGGCACAAGGTGGACCTGAAGCTGAAAGACGAGAACTACCAGCGCTACCTGCGCGAGGGCATTCCCTTCGACGTCACCATGCGGGCCGCCCAGCCGCCGAGGTACGTGAAGGTGATCGTCTACGACTACGCCGCCGACCTCCTCGGGTCTGCGATCGTCAGGCTCAAGTAGCCCCCTCGAAAACGGTGCCAGGTTCCATGTCCCTGGCCACGAGGCGGAAGTGGGACCTGCCACCGTTTTCGCGACGTCCTAGCATCTGATGGAGCATTCTTCCGGGTTCATCTGGTCGAGGACCGCGTGGCTTGTTACTGCTGCGCTGTCGCTGGTTGCTTCCCTGTCCGCGGCCCCTCCCGCTGGCGAGCAACGCCACCCCGTGTCCGGGCGTGTCATCGCCCAGGTGATGGGCTACGAGGGCGCGGAGTGGCTGGAACGGCCGGAGCGCGAGGACGAAGAGCAGCCGTCGAAGGCCATCAAGGCGCTCGGCATCAAGCCCGGGCAGACGGTGGCGGACGTAGGAGCGGGCTCGGGCTATTACACCGTGCGTCTCGCGAGGCAGGTCGGGGAACTGGGCCGCGTGTATGCCACCGACATCCAGCCCGAGATGCTCTCCATTCTCAGGACGCGCCTGTCGCGGGAACGGCTCGACAACGTCGAAGTGGTGCAGGCGACGGAGGTCGATCCGCGGCTGCCCGCAGGTCAGCTCGACCTGATCCTGATGGTCGACGTCTACCACGAGCTCTCGCGTCCGCAGGAAGTGCTGCGCAACCTCCGCAGGGCCCTGAAGCCTGCCGGCCGGCTCGTGCTCATCGAGTTCAGGAAGGAGAGCTCGTGGGTGCCCATCCGCGAGGAGCACAAGATGAGCGTCAAGGAAGCGCGGATGGAGCTCGAGGCCGAAGGCTACCGCTTCGACCGCGTCATCGACGTGCTGCCGTGGCAGCACATCCTCGTCTTCAGGTAACTGTCCGATTCCGGACACCCGCCGTGCGCATCCGGACGTTCGAACCTCGCTAACCTGTTTTACGTCAATGCTTTACGTGGCAGAACGCCGGGCACGTTCGTTGCTCGACGTGGCCTCGGAGGCATCTGCGTGGATCGCGAGATCGACATCCAGACGCGGTATCGAGCGCTGCTGAAGCGGCTGCTCGTTCCGGCCGTCATCATCGCCTCGGCCGGGCTGTTCCTGAGCTGGGGCACCGGCCTCCTGCGCCCGTCGGTGAAGCGCTCCGCCATTCGCACCTCCGTCGTCGACCAGGGGCCTGTCGACGCGACGCTCTCGGCCACGGGCACCGTCGTGCCGCAAACCGAGCAGGTCCTGTCGAGCCCGGTCGACGCCCGACTCTTGCGCGTGCTCAGAAAGGCCGGCACCGCGGTCGGCGCAGGCGAGTCAATCGTGGAGCTGGACGTGAACGCGTCGGTGCTGGCGGTCGAGTCGCTGGCCCAGGACCTGGCCCTCAAGGCCAACCAGCAGGCGCGGTCAAGGCTCGCGCTCGAAAACACCCTGTCCGAGCTGAATGCCCAGCACGACATCAAGAAGCTCCAGCTGGAATCCGCGAAGCTCGAGCACGACCGGAACAGACAGCTCTTCAAGGAGGGCCTGACCTCGTCCGAGGTCCTGCGCAAGTCCGAAGTCGCCGAGCGCCAGGCGGGCATCGAGCTCGAACGGCTCGAGGCCTCCCGTCGCAACGCGCAGGAATCCACGAAAACGGAACTGGCCGGCCTGGCCCTCGAACTGGGCAAGCTCGAGAAGGCGCACCAGGAAGCGCGCCGCGTGCTCGGCCTGGCCACGCCCAGAGCCGATCGGAAGGGCGTTGTCACCTGGACGCTCACCGAGGAGGGCGCGGCGGTGCGCAAGGGCGACGTCGTGGCGCGCGTCGCGGACCTGAGCGCGTTCCGCGTGGACGCGTCCGTCTCCGACGCTTACGCGAGCCGCCTGAGCGCGGGGCTGCCGGTCCAGGTCCGCGTCGACGACCGCGTGCTCGACGGCCAGGTGACCGACGTGCTGCCGACGGTCCAGAACGGCGTCATCACCGTGCGCGTCGCACTGAAGGACCCTTCCCACGCGGCGCTGCGCCCCAACCTCCGCGTCGAGGTCTTCATCGTCACCGACCATCGCGATCGCGCCCTGCGCGTGCGCAAGGGTTCGTCCACCAGCGGTGAAGGCGTTCAGCAGGCGTTCGTGCTGCGCGGCGACCTGGCCGTGCGCACGCGGGTCCGTTTCGGGATCGCCAGTTTCGATTTCGTGGAAGTCGCCGAGGGCCTGTCGGCCGGCGACGAGGTGATTGTCTCCGACATGGCCGACTACCGGCATCTCTCGTCCGTTCGCATCCGTTGAGGGCCAGGACCGATGAGCACCATGATCGCACTCGAGGGGATTGAGAAGGTCTACCGGACCGACCGCATTGAAACGGTGGCCTTGAGCGACATCAACCTGCAGGTCGCGGGTGGCGAGTTCCTGTCGGTGATGGGGCCGTCTGGCTGCGGCAAGAGCACGCTGCTCAACGTGATCGGCCTGCTCGACGAGCCCACGAGGGGCCGCGTGCAGTTGAACGGCACGGCCATTCAGTCGTATCGCGACGCGGCGCTGGCGCGCGTCCGAAACCGCGAGATCGGGTTCATCTTCCAGACGTTCCACCTGATCCCGGACCTGAGCGTGGCCGACAACGTCGAGATCCCCCTGCTCTACCGGCGCATGGCCGGCTCCGAGCGCCGCAAGCAGGCCCTCGCCGCACTCGACCGCGTCGGCCTGACGGCACGCATCCACCACTTCCCGTCGCAGCTCTCGGGCGGCCAGCAGCAGCGGGTGGCCATCGCCCGCGCCATCGTGGGCAATCCGCGCATCCTGCTCGCCGATGAGCCCACGGGCAACCTCGACAGCCAGATGGGCGACGAGGTGATGCATATCCTTCACGCGCTGCGGAAGGACTCGGGCACGACGATCGTCATGGTGACGCACGACCCGCGTCTGGCGGACCAGACGGGGCGGACCGTGCGGCTGTTTGACGGGAGACAAGTGCAATAGGCAGGCGCTAGGGGCTAGGCGCTAGGGGCTGGTACGACTTTGTTAGATTCTGAGCGGGATTTCCGCCAGTTTTAACAGCATCTTGAGTTTGCGCTGATGCGTCACGAAGTAGTAGGCGGTCAGGATATCGGTCATCACCGCGCGCGCCCGTGGAAAGGTCAGCCGGGACGTGCCATGGCGTTGTCGCTCGACCTGCAAGAAGGCGTAGGCCACGGCTGTGAGGGCCACGTGGCGGTTCCACCCCGGAAACGACCGGCCGACAAAGTCGTCGAGGCCGAGTTCGGACTTCAGCTCGGCGTACTGCTGCTCGATGGCCCAGCGCTGATGCGCGAGGTGCACCACCGCCTGCCACGAGGCCGTCGCCGGCAGATTCACCAGGAAGTACTTGATGTCGCCCGTGCCGTCGACGTCGCGTTGGCACAAGAGCCACACGTCCGGCGCAAGACGGTGACGGCGCCAGTCGTGCGCGGGCGTCACGCGGCACCGCCAGAAGCGGGCGCACCACGGCCGGTGCGTGCCATTGCGCCAGCGGATCACCCGCCACGCGCGGGCGGGCGCGGCCGCGGCCACCGCGCGAACCGCCTGTGGGCGCACGTCCACCGGCAGACGCGGACGGATCACCGGGCGGCCGCCGCGGGGGCCACTGCGCCGGGATCCTGGTGTAAGCGCGGGGATGCCGAGGAAGACCGTCAGGGTCGACGAGATGCCCACGGCGTACGCGAGCCGGAGTTGGTGCAACGCGTGCCGAAACGCCGTGCAATCGCCGAATTCGGCATCGGCGGCGACCGCGGTCACGGCGATCCCCGAGGCCCGGACCTGCTGCAGCAGCGTCAGCGCCTGGCGCCACTTCTCCTGGAAACGGACGCGCGCCGGAATCCGACCACGGTCCCGCTGCGCCGGCGTGAGCCACCCCTCCGGCAGATACAGCTGCGCGCCGACCAGCCACGCCTGCACGCCCGTCCACAGCGCCGCCGTGACGGCCACTTGGCAATTGCCGATCTTGCCCAGCGTGCCCGAGTACTGGCGTTGCACGCCGACCGACGCGGTCCCCTGCTTGGGAAAGCCGGTGCCGTCGAGTACCAGCACCCCCGATCGCGCGGGGATCGTGGCACGCAGGTGCCGCCACAAGGCGTCGGCCGGCCACGTCGCCTCGGTGATGAAGTACCTGCAGGCCCTGATAGGTGCCCGGATCGCGCAACCGCGCCCACATCGCCGCCATCGACTTGCGGCGACTGTCGCACAAGACCCCTTCGACGTAGCGACGCAGACCACCGCGTTGCGCGCGGTGCCCGAAGACCGGCTCGAACTCCTCGAGCCACGTCGTCAGACGCGCAAGCCACGCGGGCGAGTCCACCGCCGCCATCGCGAGGCAGCGTACCAAACCACGATCGAAAAGTACATGTCCTCAATAGTGATCACTTCGCCGCGTGCGAATTCCCTCGGAAATCCGCGACGTGATTCAACAAAGTCGTACTAGTCGGACGCGGCTATCGCCGCGTGGGTGGTGTGAGAACTAGCGCCCAGCGCCTAGCACTACTTTGTCATCTTCGTAGGGGCGGATTGCGCTGAAAACTGAGCGCGAGGTTGAAGAGTTGACGGTTGCCCGCAAAGTACTGCAGCGCGACGATTTCCCGCATCCACGCTCGCACGGCGGGCAGGGTCGGACGCGGCGCGTCCGTCGATCGACGCCGTTCCAATTGCAGGAAGGTGAACGCGGCCGCGGTCAGCACGGTGTGGTGGGCCCAGCCAGGGTAGGTGCGGCCCTCGAAGTGATCCAGCCCCAGTTCGTCCTTCAGTTCCCGATATTGCTGCTCGATCGGCCAGCGGCTGCGCGCCAGGCGCACCAACTGCCTCAGCGACGCGGTTGCGTCCAGGTTCAGCACGTAGTACCTGCGCGTGTCGTCGGCGAGCGACCGCTCGAAGAGCACCCACCGGTCGCCGCGCCCGTGACGCAGCCGGACCCGCCGGGCGACGAAGCGCGCGGCCAGCGGGCCCTTTGTGCCCTGCGCCCAGGTGACGCGGCGCCAGGCCTGCCGCGGCAGCGCGCGGCCCAGCGCCTCCAGACTGCAGGACGTCGACGCCCCCGGCGTCCACGCGTGCAGCAACCCACGCACGGCGACCGCATAGCGCAGGCCCAGCCGCTCCAGCTCGGTGCGAAACGCGGTCGTCGTCCCATAATCGGCGTCGGCCACGACGGCCTCGATCGTGAAGCCTGCCTTCAAGAGTGTGCGGATGTGCGCCAGGCCGATGCGCCATTTCTCGCGGAAGCGGACCGTGGTCGGCACGCGCGCCCGGTCGCGCCGCTCGGGGTCGCCCGCCCACTCCGCCGGCAGATACAGTTCGCAACTGGTCGGCCACACCAGTGTCGGCCCAATCAACGCGGTCGACACGCCGACCTGACAGTTGCCCGTCTTGCCCAGCGCCCCGCAGTACTGCCGCTTGACGCCGACCGACTGCGTGCCCTGCTTGGGAAACCCGGTATCGTCGAGCGCCAGGATGCCGCTGCGGTCTGGAATCAGGGCGTGCAGGCGCGCCCAGACCGGCGCCACCGCCCAGGGCGAGTGGGTGATGAAGTGTTGCAGGGCCTGGTAGGAGCCCGCATCGCTCAAGCGCCCATGCATCGCCTGCATGGACTTGCGCGCGCTGTCGTTGACCAAGCCCGCCAGGTAGCGACTCGCGGCGTCGCGCTGCACATCGCGCCCGAAGCAGGACGCGAGTTGATCGGCAAACGCACCGAAGCGTTGCAGCACCGCGCGGGCGTCGGCTTCCGTCACGCACGCAATCGTAAAGAATCCGGATCATTTGTACAAGTACGAAATGTTGGATCGCGTTGTACGAAAGATTGAATCTGACAAAGTAGTGCTAGTCCCTAGCCCCTGACAATGGACGACTGACCATGCTGCGAAGCTACCTGAAACTGGCGTGGAAGGTGATGTGGCGGCGCAAGTTCTTCACCGCGATCAGCCTGTTCGGCATCAGTTTCACCCTGGTGGGGCTGATGGTCGCCACCGCCTTCCTTGATCACATGTTCGCGCCCTACCCGCCCGAGGTCCGGCAGGACCGGACGCTCGGCATTTACCGCGCGGAGTTGACCGGCGGCAAATCCGGGTGGCATTCGTTCGCGGGCTTCAAGTTGCTGGATCGCTATGCCAGGGACCTGCCCGGCGTCGAACGGCTGGCCATCGCCGGCAACCCGGAGGAGGTCTATTCCTACCAGGGAGGAAGCCGGGTGAAGCTGTTCATCAGACGGTCCGACGCCGAGTACTGGCGCGTCCTGGACTTCCGGTTCCTCGAAGGCGGGCCGTTCACCGACCAGGACGTGTCCAACCGTGCCTTTGTCGCCGTCATCAACGCGTCCACCCGTGATCGCTTCTTCGGCGGCCCGCCGGCCGTAGGCAGGACGATCGAGGCCGACGGCCAGCACTTCAGGGTGATCGGGGTCGTTCCCGACCTGCCGATTCTCCGGCAGATCTCGTTCGCGGAAATCTACGTCCCCCTGACGACGGCGAAGACCGACGCCTACCGGGAGCAGCTCCTGGGAGGGTTCACCGGGCTGCTGCTGGCACGAAGCCCCGCAGACTTCCCGGCGATCAAGGCCGAGTTCGCGTCGCGTCTCCCCCAGATCCCGCTGCCCAACAAGCGATGGGAGAAGCTCACGTCGCAGGCTTCGACGCTCTACGAGTACGCGGCGGAGATGCTCATCCCGGGTGAGGCCAGCGAGTCGAAGCCGGCCCTGATGTGGGCTATGGTCGCCGGCATGATGCTCCTCTTCGCCCTCCTGCCCGCGGTCAATCTCGTCAACCTCAACATGAGCCGCATCATGGAGCGGGCGTCCGAGATCGGCGTGCGCAAGGCGTTCGGCGCCTCCTCGCAGACGCTCGTCGGCCAGTTCATCGTCGAGAACGTGGTCCTTGCGTTAGTCGGCGGCGCTCTCGGTTTCGCAGGCTCGGTGCTCGTCCTCGAGGCCGTCAACCGCAGCGGCCTCGTGCCGTACGCGCAGTTCGGCATGAACTACCGCATCTTCCTCTACGGTCTGGGCCTCGCGGTGTTCTTTGGCGTCCTCTCCGGCGTCTACCCGGCCTGGCGCATGTCGCGGCTGCATCCGGTGCGGGCCCTCAAAGGAGCCTCGCGATGATCCGTCACCTGCTCAGAATCGTGTGGAACCGGAGGCGTGCCAACGCGCTCGTCGCGCTGGAGATCCTGCTGTCGTTCCTCGTGCTGTGCGCCGTCGCGACCATGTTCGTCTACTACGTGGACAACTACCGGCGGCCGCTCGGTTACGTGTGGCAGGACACGTGGGTCGTCACCATGGACGCCAACGCCCGGGACCCGGTCATGGCGGACGCCGGCACGGCTGCCGCGGGGACGGGTCCGAGGGCGCTTCAACGCGCCATGGTCGCCCGGCTGATCGCGATCGCCGGCGACCTCCCGGAGGTCGCCTCGGCGTCGGCGGCATTCATCGGGCCGTACGACGGTTCCACCTGGAGGAACAACATCAAGGTCGGCGGGAAGCAGTACGTCTATTACTACAACGAGGCCACCGACGGCTTCGCCGGCACGTTGAGGATGAACGTCCTGCGCGGGCGATGGTTCGACCGGTCGGACGATGGCGCCGACTGGACGGCCGCCGTGATCAACCTCCGGCTGGCCCGGGAGATGTTCGGAGACGGGGACCCCGTCGGCAAGCTCGTCGAGGACGAGAGCGAGCCGGACCCCGCGTCGCCCGTCCAGCATGAGCGGACGCGGCTGCGCATCGTGGGCGTGATCGACGATTTCCGCAAGGACGGCGAGTACTCGGCTCCCGGCAGCTTCCTGATCGCCAGGAACCGGCTCGACGATCCGCGCGAGCTGATCTACCCGCCCCGCGTGCTCCTGGTGCGCGTCAGGCCGGGCACCACCGCAGCGTTCGAGGAGAAGCTGGTGTCCCGGCTACGCGCGGCCGCGCCGGACTGGACCTTCCAGTCGGAGCCGCTGGAACTGAAGCGCGACGAGTCGCACCGCAACTACATCGGCCCGCTCGCGGCGGCAGGCGTCGTCGCGGCGTTCCTGCTGATCATGGTCGCGCTCGGCCTCACCGGCGTGCTGTGGCTGAACGTGACCCAGCGGACCCGGGAGATCGGTCTGCGCCGCGCCAAGGGCGCGACGGTGCGGAACGTCCAGCAGCAGCTCGTGGGCGAGGTGACCGTCCTGACAACCCTGGCCGTTCTCGTGGGTGTGGCGGTAGCGGCCCAGTTCCCGCTGTTCGGCCTGTACGGCGAAGTGCCGTCAGCCGTGTACCTCGCGGGCCTCGGTGCCGCGCTCGTCGGCATCTACGCGCTGACGATCGCCTGCGCGTACGTGCCCAGCCGGCTCGCGGGCGGCGTGCAGCCGGCCGAGGCACTGCGGTACGAGTAGGGGCTAGGGACTCGGCGCTAGGCGCTAGCCAGTCGACAGGACACGCCACATCTCGTTCGGACGACAACTCGGTCGCGTCTATTCCGTGGTAGGTTCCCCCTAGCGCCCAGCGCCTAGCCCCTAGCGCCTGATCATGATCCTCCTGGTAGACGACGACCCGTCCGTCACCGCGTCGCTGGCGTTGCTGCTCAAGCAGCACCACTACACCACCTTGTCGGCAGCCACGCCCGACCAGGCGGCTGCGGCGGCCGCGCGGCCGGACTGCAACCTCGTCATCCAGGACATGAACTTCTCGCGCCGGACGACGGGCGAGGAAGGCCTGGACCTGCTCGCCCGCCTCAAGGCGGCCCGGCCCGAGGTGCCGGTGATTCTCCTCACCGCCTGGGGGTCGATCTCGCTGGCGGTGAAGGGCATGAAGGCGGGCGCGGCCGACTTCGTCACCAAGCCGTGGTCGAACCAGCAACTCCTCCAGAGCGTCGCCACGGCGCTCGGGCTGGCCATGTCGCACAACGGGGCCGGCGAGGACTCGCTGCTTTCGCGCGAAGAGCTGGATTCGCGCTACGACTTCGGCGAGGTGATCGGCAGCGACCCGCGGCTGCTCAGGATCCTCCAGCTCGCCGGCCGCGTGTCCCTGACCGATGCGTCCGTGCTCATCACCGGCGAGAGCGGCACCGGCAAGGAGCTCGTCGCCGAAGCGATCCACGGCAACAGCCGCCGGCGGTCGGGGCCCTTCGTCAAGGTGAACCTCGGCGGCATTTCGTCCACGCTCTTCGAAAGCGAGATGTTCGGCCACGTGCGCGGCGCGTTCACCGACGCGCGCGCCGACCGCCGGGGGCGCTTCGAGGTTGCCCACGGCGGCACGATCTTCCTCGACGAAATCGGCGACCTCGACGCGGGCTCGCAGGTGAAGTTGCTCCGCGTGCTCCAGGACCGCACGTATGAGGTGCTCGGATCGAGCCAGACCAGGACGGTCGATGCCCGCGTCATATCGGCCACCAACCGGACGCTGCCGGACCTGGTGGCCCGGGGAGAGTTCCGCGAGGACCTGCTCTACCGCATCAACCTGATCACGCTGCATCTGCCGCCGCTGCGCGAGCGGCCCGACGACATTCCCGTCCTGGCGTCGCGGTTCGTGCAGGCGGCGTCCCACAGCTATGGCCGCGACGATCTGGCCGTCACCTCCGCTGCGCTGGGCTGGCTGCGCCGCCAGCCATGGCCGGGCAACGTCCGGCAGTTGCGCCAGTGGATCGAGCGCGCCGCCCTGGTCGGCACGCACGCGGCCCTCGACGTCGCGGACTTCGAGGCCATCGTCGCCATGGAGCCGCGCGACACCCTGCGCGAGGCGCTCCCGCCGGTCGGCAGCATGACGATGGACGAGATTGAGAAGGCGATGATCGTGAAGTCACTGAAGTACCACGCCGGCAACATCACGCGCGTGGCCGAGTCGCTGGGCCTGAGCCGGGCCGCACTTTATCGCCGGTTCGAGAAGTACGGGATCGGCCCGTGAACCTGCGCCGTCGGTTCATTGTCTATCTCGCGGTGGTGCACGCCATGCTGGCGGCTCTGGCGTGGTGGCTCCTTCAGCAGAACATCCTCTGGCTCGTCGCCATCGAACTCGTCTTCGTGGCGTCCCTCGCCGTCGGCATCGCCATCTTCACCAGGCTCTCGAGCGCGCTGGTAACCGTCCGGCAGAGCGCGCAGATGCTGCGCGAGGGCGAGTTCACGACGCGGTTCCTCGAGGTCGGCCACCCGGACGTCGACACCATGATCCGCGTCTACAACGGGATGGTCGACAACCTGCGCGAGGAGCGCGTGCGCCTCCAGGAGCAGCAGTACTTCCTCGGCCAGCTGCTGGCCGCGTCGCCGGGCGGCGTGGTCGTCCTCGACCACGACGGCAACGTCTCGGCCGTCAACCCGGCGGCCGCGAGGCTGCTTCAGGAGCCGGCTGAAGCGATTGAGGGCCGGCCGCTCGCCGATCTGCGTTCACCGCTCGCCGCTGCGCTCGACCGGACGGGGCCGGGCGAGTCATGCGCCGTCACGCTCTCGAACGGTGGGCGCGTGCGTGGCCGGTGCGCCACGTTCGTGGAACGCGGCCACCCGCGACGGTTCTATCTCGTGGAAGAGCTGACCGAGGAGTTGCGGCAGACCGAGAAGTCGGCCTACGAGAAGCTCATCCGGCAGATGTCCCACGAGGTGAACAACACCGTCGGCGCCACCCGATCGCTCCTACAGTCGTCGCTCGCGTATAGCGAGGGGCTGCCGGCGCCGCGGCAGGCCGAGATGCGGGAGGCGCTCGGCATTGCCGGCGACCGTCTCGAACGGCTCAACAGCTTCATGCGCGGGTTCGCCGACGTCGTGCGGATGCCGCAGCCCGTGAAGCGGCCGGCCGATGTCCTGCAACTGCTGGACGCCTGCGTGCGCCTCGTGCGGGCGCAGACCGACTCGTCGCGCATCGCGTGGAGGTGGGAGCCTGAGAGCGCGTTGGGCATGATTGATGTGGACGAGGCCCAGATGGAGCAGGCCCTCATCAACATCCTGAAGAACGCCGTGGAGGCGCTCCCCGCCGATGGCGGATCGGTGACGATTCGCGCAGGGTCATCCGCCAGCGGGGCATACATTGAGGTCGAGGATTCCGGCCCGGGCATCGCCGACGAAGCCCGCCCGCACCTGTTCACCCCGTTCTTCACGACGAAGAAGAACGGCCAGGGGATCGGCCTGACCATGGTGCAGGAGATCCTGCGCCGCCACGGCTTCGGCTACACCCTCGACGGCCCGCCGGGCGGCCCCACGCGGTTCCGGATCGAACTGGGTTCCCCTCGTCGAGGCTGACATCTCCCGTCTGTGCTGGAGCCCCGTCAAGGGCGGGGCCTTCAGGCCCCGGGTCTCTTCGGTTTCAGCAGCAGATCCTGAAAATCGAAGCTGAAGTCGGTGGTGGGTGACACGGCCCGCATCTTTGCCTGGTCGATGGTGCCGTCGGGGTTCAGCGAGAACGTGACGAACGCGTCGGCGCGCAGTTCGCGGTCGCGCCAGCGCACCACGAACGTGTCGTACTGCCAGTGCTCCATATCACCGACGAGCGACGGCGTGCGCGTGAACCGCATCACGAGCTTCCCATGCTCCATCTTGATGGTGATCTCGCCATACCACGCGTCTTCGTAGGTGGCGGCGTAACGCTCGAGCGCCAGCGACGGCTTCGAGGCGGCGTTGCGCGAGGCAACGGTCTTCTTGTCCCTGTCGGCCATCATCGCCTCGCCCCTGGCGACAACTGCGCGATACGCCTCGATCCAGTCGTGGGGCGGCGCGCCGAGATAGTGGTCGGCGACGCGGTACACGACGCTGTCGATCACGCCGCCCGCCTCGGCGTTGGTCAGCACGGTCACGCCGAGCTTCAGGTCCGGCAGCATCACCACCCGCGACACGTAGCCGGGAAGGCCGCCGCCGTGATGCCACATCCGGGTGCCGCGGTAGTCGCGGACGTTGAGGCCCAGCGCATAACCAGAGAACCCGTGCCGCAGCGGCGCCAGCTCCGGCGCGGGATTGAGCCCCGGCCCGAGCGGGGTGACGATGGTGGTCACCTGCCTGAGCGTGGCGTCCGTGAACAGCCGCGTGCCGTCCGAGAGCACGCCGCCGCCGAGCAGCACGTTCATCCACTTCGCCATGTCCTCCGCGCTCGAGTTGATGCCGCCGGCCGGGTTCGTGTTGTCGCTCAGGAACGGCGCGATGGGCCGGACGGCGCCGTCAATCGGCGCATGCGTCGCCGCCACGTTGCCGCCCGTGGCGGCCGCCGAGTGCAGCACGTTCGACCCGGTCATCCCGGCCTTTTTCAGGATGCGTGCGGTGACGAAGTCCTCCCAGCTCTGCCCGCTCACCGCCTCGATGAGCTGGCCGGCCACGAGATACAGCACGTTGTCGTAGGCATAGGCGCTGCGGAAGCTGGTGGCGGGCTTGATGAACCGCAGCCGGTGCGCGATTTCCGCTCGGTTGTATGTAGAAGGCGGCCACCAGAGCAGGTCGCCGGCGCCGAGGCCGAGGCCGCTGCGGTGCGTCAGCAGGTCGCGCACGCTCAGCTCGCGCGTCACGTACGGGTCGTACATCTGGAACGCCGGCAGATATCGGACCACCGGGGCGTCCCACGCGACCTTCCCTTCCTCGACGAGCAGGCCCAGCGCGGCGGCGGTGAAGACCTTCGTGTTCGACGCGATGCCGAACAGCGTCTTCCCGTCCACCGGGTCCGGCGCGCCCAGCTTCCGCACGCCGTAGCCCTTCGCCAGCACAACCTTGCCGTCTTTGACGACCGCCAGGGCGAGGCCGGGCACCTCGAAGGTCTTCATGGCCCGCGCCACCCACGCGTCGATGTCGGGCGGCGCGCCAGCCACCGGCGGCGTCTGCGCGGCCGGAATGGCAATCGTGACAGTGATCGCCAGGAGAAGAGCCAGCATGGAGAGCGCGCGGCGGCGGTGCATGATCATCTTCCTTTCGCCAGCGTGGCCCGGGCGAGCAGGACCTTCGGATCGAACACCTCGCCCGCACGAATGACATGGGAGATGTTCGCCAGGTCCTCGATCGTCTTCAGCGGGTCGCCCGAGACGATGATGAAGTCGGCGTCTGCGCCGGGTGCGAAGCGGACAGCCCCAGGCTTCGCGCCGACAAGCTCGGCGGCCGTCGACGTGGCGGCCCGGATGGCATCGATGGGGGCAAACCCGGCGCGGACCAGCGCGGCCAGTTCGCGGTGCAGGCCGGCGCCTGGGACCGGGTAGCCTCCCAACTCGTACCCCGTGCCGGCGGCCACGCGGCCGCGCGCGGCGACGTAGCGTTTCAGGAAGGCCGCCTGGCTCGTCCACACGCGCCTGGCCTTCTCGACGTCAGCGGTCGGCACCTTTCCGAGCGCGTCCTTCAAGGCCGCGCGCCGCGCGTCGGGCAGCAGTCCGAGCGACGGGTCCGCGGCGGCCTCTTCGGGAAACGCGGCGGTCATTGCAGCGGCCATGAGGGGCACCAGCGTCGCGCGGGCGCGTATCAGGCGGGTTTGCAGCGCCGTCAGGTCGCGCGCCGACACGGCCGGCCACTCGTCGGCGGCCTGGCCGCCTCGCGCCTTTACGGGATACGCCAGTGTTTCAATCGACGCCACGCCTGCCGCGGCAAGGTCGCTCATCGAGCTTGCCCCGGGCCGGCCGCTGACGCGCGCGCCGGTTGTCCGGGCCGCGCCGGCGAGCGCCTTGTAGATATCGGGCGGCAGCGCTTCGTAGCCCGCGATCCAGTTCACGCCGGCATCGATCTGCCGCCGCGCCTCGCTGACGGCCACCGCCGTGTCGGGCGCGTCGGCGAGCCAGCGGTCCGGGCTGGCGCCCTGGTTGATGCCGCGGCCGCTCGTCCAGAGGCGCGGCGCGAGAATGGCGCCCGAGATGGAGCGCTCGCGCTGGGCGACGGCCCAGCTTGTCCGGGCGTTCAGCACGCGGTAGCCTGTCACGCCGTGCGCGAGGCCCATCAGGTAGAAGTAGTCGGCCTCGACGCCGGGCGCGGGCGCCGCCCAGGCATGCGCGTCGATGAGGCCCGGCACGAGCACCGATCCGGCGGCCTTCACGCGCACGGCGGCATCCGGAATCACCGGCGGCGCCTCGGGCGTCAGGCTCGTGATGCGGCCGTTCTCGACCAGGACGAACGCGGGCGCCAGGTACCGGCCGCGCACGACGTCGAGGATCCGTGCGCCCTCGATCAGCACGGGCGGCCTCCCCGCCGGCGGCTTCCCTGCCGCCGGCATCGCGGGCGGCTGTTGAGCGGTGAGAACCACCGAGAAGGCGGTGGCGATGCCGATGATGACGCGGCTCAGGTCGGAAGCGCGAATCATGCCACCGCCAGTCTAATCCCGAATCGCGTCGGCCCGGAGTGCAGCACCGCGGGACTGGGCCAACCACCGCACGTCCCCGCTCACGCAGGCCGGCAAAACGCATCTCCGGGGTGCGTGTCGGCGGAAGGATGGGGCCCCACTTCGTCACCCCATCCGGTTCTCGGCCCCTTCGAAGCGTTTTGCGGACTGACGCCGGTCGGCCTGGTTCGAGGGGCCGTTCGGTGGCAGGCCCGGTCTCATGTCCCTTGCCCCATGCCCCTTGCCCCCGACTCCGCCGAGGTCCGGGCTGCACCCTTCCTTCCTCGGCTACGTCGCGGCAGGCCCTGTCCCATGCCCCATGCCCCATGCCCCTGATCTATGATGCGAAGTCCGAGCATGCGCGACATCGTCATCACCCGTCACGGCGGCCCCGAGGTCATGGAAGTGCGCGAGCGGCCCACGCCCGAGCCCGGGCCGGGCGAGGTGCGCATCCGCGTGAAGGCCGCCGGCGTGAACTTCGCCGACATCCTGGCCCGCATGGGCCTCTATCCCGACGCGCCGCCGCCGCCTGTCGTGGCGGGCTACGAGGTGTCGGGCTACGTCGACGCCATCGGGCCGGGACCGACGCGCCACGAGGCCGGACGGCACGTGCTGGCGGTGACGCGCTTCGGCGGCTACGCCGATCACGCGATCGTGCCGGCTGACTTCGCGTGGCCCGTGCCTGCGAACCTCAGCCACAACGAGGCGGCCGCGATTCCCATCGCCTACCTTACCGCTGTCGTCGCGCTCTATCGGATGGCGAACCTCAAGTCAGGCGAGACCGTCCTCGTGCACAGCGCCGGGGGCGGCGTCGGCATCGCCGCCACGCAGCTTGCGCGATTGCGCCGGTCGACCGTCATCGGCACGGCGTCGCCGACGAAGCACGCCGCCTTGCGAGCGATGGGCATCGATCACCTGCTCGACTCCGGCAGCGCGGATTTCGAGGCAGAGGTCGCGCGCCTCACGGGCGGACGGGGCGTGGACGTCGTGCTCGACGCGCGCGGGGGCGAGCAACTCGCTCAGAGTTACCGCATGCTCGCGACGCTCGGGCGCCTGGTCGTGTACGGCTCCACGGCGCTGGTCGTCGGGCGCGTGCGCGACGAAGGCCGCGTGCAGGCGTTCCTGCAGCAGCGGCCGATGTTCGACCCGATGGACCTGATGAACAGCAACAAGGGCGTGTTCGGGCTGAACCTTGCGCACCTCTGGGGCGAGCGCCGCTTCGCGGCGGCCTCGATGGAGGCGCTGCTCACCGACTTCGCCGGCGGCCGCCTCAAGGCCGTCGTCGCGAAGGCGTTTCCCCTCCTGCAGGCCGCCGAGGCCCACGCGTTTCTGCAGGACAGGGGGAATGTGGGGAAGGTGGTGCTGACAGTTTAGGGACTAGGCGCTAGGGGCTAGGGGCTAGGCGCTACCTTGCGTGCTCGAGGTTCAGCCACTCCACCCTCAGCGGCCTGGTGAAGACGCCGAGATCTTCCGGTCGCATGACGACCAGTTCGGCGCCCTCGAGCCACTCCTCGTCCAGCACGGCGCGGCTCCCGTCTCCCCGCGGAAGCAGGTAGTGCAGCCGCAAGGTTCCCGTGCCGAGCCGGCCGACCAGGAACCACTCCAGCATTGAGTAGAGGAGCCGGCGTCCCGTCTCCCCGGCGGCGAGCATGGCCTGCTTTCGCGCCCGGTTCCTGAGCATCAGGTACTCCCTATCTCCCAGCCTGCCGCCCAGGGCCGCGTCCGGCATGGTCTCCATCCGCTCGAGGAAGACGCGCTGAAGATCGACGACGACGCCTTCGGACGTCGGGGTGATTGCGCGTACGGCCAGGCGGCCCTGCCTGGCCGACACGGTGCTCCCGACGGCAAGCGGCGCGGCGTCGTCCAGGCGGTATCGCCACGCCCGCAGCGTCAGCGTCGCGTCGAGCGGGCCCTGCGCGGGCGACAGCCTCGAGACCTCCTCTTCGCGGAGGTTCAGCAGCGTGGTCTTGAACTGGGAGGTGGGCGAGCCGCGCCGGTTGACTAACTCCACGTCTCCCAGGCCGATCGCGATGCTGCGATTGGGCTGTCCAACGCCGTCATTCGGCCGGTCGACGTCAGCCAGATAGGCGGGCTTGCTGCGCTGCCAGCGGATGGGCGCTGCCCCCGACGGCGTCCAGATCGATTCGACCCCGGACGGTTGCAGGATGACGGCCGGCGGCTCGCCCGTTGTCCGCAGGAATGCGGTTGCCGATCGGTACCGGACGTCCTGGCCGCGGGCGTCGCGCGTGATGCCCGCGTCGCTCCACATCGATTCAACCTCCACGGTCACCGCCGAAGGGTCCAGCACACCGGCTCTCAGCGGTGCCACGGGAGCCGAGCCAACGGCTGTCTGGACGACAAGCACTGAGAAGACGCCCAGCAGGAGCACGGCCGCCACGGCGGCGCCGGCCCTGAAGGCACGCCGCCGGGCGTACTGGTAGACCGTGACACCGAGGGCGCCCACTATCGTGACGAGCACCCAGGCCTGGACGTTCGCGTACATGACCGGGACGGGGATCCGCGGCACCGCGGCGAGCATCGGCCGCAGATCGCTCATCGCCACGCCTATCAGCAGCACCCCGACGACTGCCGCCACGGCGAACTGCGGAATCGTGGCGGTGATGACGGCCCCCATTGCGCTGAGCGCGACGATCATCACCTGCTCAAAGACGGCCGAGCCCGTTCCGGCCGCGACGTCGGCCCACGGCAGGCCGAGCGCGGCGAAGAGCGACCACGAGACGGCGGCCGGGAGCAGCACGAGCAGCAGGACGGCTGAGCACGCCTTGCTCGCGGCCATCGCGACTGGCCGGATCGGGCGCGTCAGCCAGAAGGCGGTGGTGCCGACGGGCGAGTCGCGCTGGACGAGCAGCGCCGTGAGGAGCATGGTGAACGCCAGCCGCGCGCCCGCCAGGAGGCCGGCAAGGGTCACGATGGCGCTGCGCGGGGCCTCCGGGTCGACGAGGCCCGGCCCGATGGCCATCACCGAGGCCTGTGCAAGCAGGACGAGCAGCCAGGCAGCCAGCGGCAGGCGGAGCGCCCGGACGTCGTGCCAGACGAGGTGGCTGATGACGCTCATCGGGACCCTCCCTGCCGATCCGCGAGCCGGAAGACCCGCGCGAAGACGATGAAGATCTCGCGCAGGGACATGGGCGTGACCGCCACGTCGCGGGCGCCGGGGATCGCCTTCCGGACGCGGGGGCCGCACTCATCCTCGACGAACTGGCTTTCGACGAACCTGACGGAGCGGCCCGCGGCTTCAGCCAGCAGCCACGACGCGGGCGGCGACGCCGGCACCGACGCAGGGTGCTCCGTTGTCACCTCCACGCGCCGGAACCTCGCGATGAGCGACGCGACGGGCTCGGCCAGTTCGAGGCGGCCGTCGTTGATGACGCCAATCCAGTCGGCCAGCCGCTCGACCTCGTCGATGTCGTGCGACGAGATGAACACGGTCCACGGCCGATCGCCGTCGGCCATCTCGAGGATTCCCTGCGTGAACTCCTCGCGCACGAGGGCGTCGAGGCCGGCGAAGGGCTCGTCGAGCACCAGCAGTTCCGGGTGATACGCCAGCGAGGCCACCAGCGCGGCCTTTATCCTCGTTCCGCGCGAGCAGGCCTTCAGCGGCCTGTCGAGCGGGAGCGCGAGCTGCTTCGCGAGCGACGCCGCGAACGTGGAATCCCAGGACGGGTAGAACGGCGCGCAGTAGGCGAGCAGATCCGCTGGCGTCATCCAGAGCGGCAGCTCCTGGTTCTCGGACACGTAGCCGATCCGCCGGAGCACTGCAGGGCCCACCTGCCGGGATTCGACGCCCAGCACGCTCGCGCGCCCCGCCGACGGGCGCAGCAGGTTCATCAGGCCCTTGATCGTCGTCGTCTTTCCCGCGCCGTTCGGCCCGACCAGCGCGTACACGCTGCCCGCCGGCACCGTCATCGTGAGGCCGCGCACGGCCTCGGTGCGGCCGTAGCGCACGGACAAGCTCGAGGTCTCGATGGCGTGCGGCATGACGGTTCCGGTCATCTGCCCCCCCTGTCGAGGCGGTTCCAGTGCTCGGCCACCGCGTCGAGCACGTCCTGAACGTCCAGCGAAAGGTGCCGCGCCTCCACGACGAGCCGCTCGACGTCCTCGCGCAGGAGCGCCCGACAATCTGCGGCGCTCGAGCTCTGGCGGGCGGCGACGAATGTACCGATGCCAGGGCGCACCTCGAGCATGCCCTCCGAGGTGAGCGTCGCCACGACCTTCTGGCCGGTGTTGGGGTTGATGCGGAGCTCGCGGCTCAACGTACGGACCGACGGGAACTCGTCTCCCGGGCGCAGCCGGCCCGACACGATCGCCTTCTTCACCGCGAAGACGACCTGCTCATGCACCGACAGGCCCGGCCGGATGGAGACGGTGAACGGCAGCACGGTGTCCATGTGCACTAGTACACATAGAACTGTCAACCGGCCCAGGCCCGCTCGATGGAGACGTGGCGCGGCACGCGGGCGGCCACGTGCCGGCCGTCCGACCTACCGTCTCCGGTAGACCTCGCGCCGGTGGCCGATGGCCAGGACGAGGACCAGATTCTCCTTGTCGTGCACCTCGTACACGATGCGGTAGTCGCCGACGCGCAGGCGGTAGAGGCCCGTCTCCCCGGCGAGCGCCTTCGTGCCCGGCGGGCGCGGCTCGTCCTGGAGCGCCAGTAGGCGCCTGTCGAGCCGCTGTTGCACGTCTCGAGGCAACCCGAGGAACGCCCGTTCCGCCGACCGCTTGAACTCGACGCGGTAGCGGGTCACTTACGCCAGGCCGGCTTTCCGCCGCACGGAGGCGTAGGGGACGCTGCCGGTTTCCTTGCGCGCCTTGCGGGCAATCTCGACGTCCAGCCGGTCCTCCAGCGCCTCGAGGCGGGCGAGGTCTTCAACGGAGACGAGGGCCGCGACGGCCTTGCCGTGGCGCTCCAGGATGATGCGTTCGCCGCCGTAGGCGACGCGATTGAGCGTGTCTCCAAGGGACTCACGGACGGCGGACGCGGCAAGCCTGCTCATACAAATCAACCTTTTTGTACTTTTTATACGTTTAGTATTATTCTCCGCGTCGGTCCCTGTCAAGCACTGCCCGCGCGACGCCCCCGGCGGTGACGGCGACCTCGACGCGACCGGGCAGCGCCCGTCCCTGCGCGTCTTCCAGCCCGACGCTGTACCTCCCCGGCGCAAGCTGCGTCATGCCGAACCAGCCGTTCGCGTCGGCCACGGTCTTTCGCGTCCTCCGGAACCAGCCCGTGCGGCGGATGCGGATGGTGAGGCCTTCGAGGGCCGTGCCGTCGGCGCCCGTGACGGTTCCGGCGATGAACCCGTGCGTGGGACGCTCAATCCACGGCATCGGCGGCACTCGCGCGGGGCCGGTGAACGCGGGCGGTGCCTGCCCGGCGCCTCGCACGAGGTAGTCGAGGCGATCGGGCGCGGCCGCGGGAGGCGGCGGCGACTCGGCCGGCGGTGTCGAACCTGGCACGACAGCCCGCGCGGAAGCCCCCGCAGGGGCCGGCGGCGCCATCGACGGCTGAAAGTACGAGAACACTGACAGGCCGTCCGCCCGCGCCGTTCCGTCCGGCGCCCTCACGCGCGCCGCCTGCGCGAGCACCCCTTCCGGCGAGTTCAAGTACCCGCCAACGCCCACGGCGAGCTGCCGCCCGGCTTTGTTGCGCTTCTCCCAGGCAATCCACCCGTTGAACCATCCGCGCACGCGCTCGTCGTGCTCCCGGGCGTAGTTCATGGGCACGGCCAGATCCAGCAGGCCCTCGGCGAGCCATCCCTGCCACTCCTGGAACACGCGCTGCATCGGCGCCACGTTCTCGAAGTCGGCCAGACTTGCCGGCGGCCGGCCCCACGCGATCGTTGCCGCACTCACCTTGATGCGCGGCTTGATGGCGCGCGCCTCGATCGAGATGCGCCGTAGAAGCTGCGTCACCTGCTGCCGCCGCCACCTCGTCCACGCCTCGTCGTCAGGCGCCGGCACGTCCGTGCGCCCCGACGCGCGCTGAAAGCGGGCGACGCTCACGGGGTTGTAGCCGACGTCCGCGCCCCGCGGCAGCGCGGCGCCCTCAGTCTCGGGATAGCGGATGTAGTCGAAGTGAATGCCGTCGAGGTCGTAGCGTCTGACGATGTCGAGATAGACGGAGACGAGATGGTCGCGGGCGGCAGGATGGCCGGGGTCGAGGAAGTAGCCGACCGGGAACTTCTTCGTGCCGTCGCGCATGGCCGTCAGCCAGCAGGCCTCGCCCTGCGCGTCGGGCCCGTGCCGGTTGAACACGTGGCGCGCGTCCTTCGGCGGCGCCTCGTCGCGCCAGACGGGCATCGCGTTGATCCAGGCGTGCACCTGCAGGCCGGCCGCATGCGCCGCGGCGATGACGTGGGCCAGGGCATCGAACGACGGGTCGTAGCTCGGGTCGTCGAGCGGCGGCTCGAGGCCGCCCGTGTAGAGCGCGTCGCTGCGCCGGCGCACCTGCACGATGAGCGAGTTGACGTGAATCCGCTTGGCGTCGGCGACCAGTTGCGCGGCCTCTTTGGGCGAGCGGATGCCGGCATGGAAGGCATCCACCCAGAGCGCGCGGAGTTCTGGCGGTGGTGGAGCCTGGGCTGACACTGGGAGTGGGGTCAGGAGGGTCAGAAACAGGGCGAGCAGGAGCCACATGCCCGTGATTATCTCCTACGTGTCAGGGCTGAAGCCCTGACCTCCAGGTGCGCCAGGCCTGCCTTCGACGTTGCTCAGGCCAGGAAAGGCCCGGCCTCCAGTGGTCACCTGGAGGGCTGCCCTGTAGGGCTGCCGGACCGGCGCGGGTTATCATCTGCCGACGCCCCCCAGCCGAGGTCGCCCATGAACCGCCGAACCCGCACATTCGCTGCCGCTGTCATCGCCCTGGTTGCCGCCGCGCTGACCGCCGCTGCCCAGACCGCTCCGGCACCCTCTCCGGCCGCCGCCGGCCCGACCATCGATCAACTGATCGCGCTCAAGCGCGTCGGAGCGCCGGCCATCTCGCCCGACGGGAAGCTCGTGGCCTACGCCCTGCGCGAGGTGAACTGGGAGGACAACTCCTACGAAACGGAGATCTGGATTGCCGACGTCGCCACCGGCACGAACCGCCAGCTGACCAACGGCAAGAAGTCGAGCGGGTCGCCGCGCTGGGCGCCCGACGGGTCGCGTCTCGCCTTCACCTCCGACAGGTCCGACACGCAGCAGATCTGGCTCATCCGCCCGTCATTCGGCGAGGCCGAGCAACTCACCCGCGAAGACGAGGGCGTCGGCTCGTTCGCCTGGTCGCCGGACGGCACGCAGATCGCCTTCACCATGACCGACCCGAAGCCGGAGGGGTGGAAGGACCGCGACAAGAAGTACGGCGAGTTCGAACTGGTCGACGAGGACCAGCGCCTCTCGCACCTCTGGGTGATCGACGTCGAGTCGAAGAAGACCAGGCGCCTGACGAAGGGGAACTTCACGGTCGGCGGCTTCGACTGGTCGCCAGACGGCAAGGCCATCGCGTTCGACCACACCGTCAACGGCGACCCCTCGAACAGCGGCACCGGCGACATCTCCATCGTCACGCTGGCCGAGGCGGCCGTCCGGCCGCTGGTCACCCAGGCCGGGCCGGACAGGGGCCCGCGCTGGTCGCCGGACGGCGCGCGGATCGCCTTCTCATCGGCCATGGCCCAGCCGTTCTACTACTACACGAACAGCCGCATCGCCGTGGTGCCAGCGGCCGGCGGGGCCATCACCGACCTGACGAAGAACTTCGACGAGAACCCGAACCCGCTCAGGTGGGCGAAGGACGGCATCCTCTTTTCAGCGTCGCAGAAGACGGCCGCGCACGTGTTCCTCCTGGATCCCGCCACGCAGGCCGTGAAGAAGATCACGCCCGGCACGCAGTGGATCTTCTCCAGTTTCACCGCCACGCCCGACGGGAGCGCGATGGCGTTCGTGCGCACCGGCCCGAAGGAGTTCCCCGAGCTGTGGACGGTGTCGGTGACGACGGGCACGCTGAAGAAGCTGACCGATCTGGGCGCCCAGGTGGCGAGCTGGCCGCAGCCGTCGCAGGAGGTCATCACCTGGAAGAGCACCGACGGCACGCTCATCGAAGGCGTGCTGCACAAGCCCGCGACCTTCCAGGCCGGCACGCGCTACCCGCTGCTCATCGTGATTCACGGCGGCCCGACGGGCATCTCGATGCCGATGCCGTTCGCCTCGACGACGGTGTATCCCATCGACATCTGGCTGAACAAGGGCGCGCTCGTGCTCGAGCCCAACTACCGCGGCAGCGCCGGCTACGGCGAGACGTTCCGGTCGCTCAACGTGCGCAACCTCGGCATCGGCGACGCCTGGGACGTCATCTCCGGGATCGACCACCTGGTGGCCCAGGGCCTCGTCGACAACGACAAGGTGGGCACGATGGGCTGGAGCCAGGGCGGCTACATCTCGGCCTTCCTCACCACGCACGACAGCGCGCGCTTCAAGGCCGTGTCGGTGGGCGCGGGAATCTCGAACTGGATGACGTACTACGTGAACACGGACATCCACCCGTTCACGCGCCAGTATCTGAAGGCCACGCCCTGGGAGGATCCGAAGATCTACGCCGACACCTCGCCGATGACCTACATCAAGCAGGCGAAGGCGCCCACGCTCATCCAGCACGGCGAACTCGACAAACGCGTGCCCATCCCGAATGCCTACGAGCTGTACCAGGGCCTCCAGGACCAGGGCGTCCCCGCGAAGCTCATCGTCTACAAGGGATTCGGCCATGGCCTGTCGAAGCCCAAGGCGCACCGCGCGGCGATGGAGCACAACCTGGAGTGGTTCGGGAAGTACATCTGGGGCGAAGCGCCGCCGGCGCCGCCGAAGGTGGGGGCGAAGGTCGAACCCTTCACCGGCGTCACCAACTTCGCGCCGGTTGACGATGCGTTCGCGTGCGCCGGGGCGGTGAAGCCCGAGGCGGCGGCGGAGTTGAAGCGCCGCGGCTACGCCTCCGTGGTCAATTTCCGCAAGGCCACCGAGGAAGGCGCGGCGATCGAGAAAGAGAAGGAGGCGGCCGAGGCCGCGGGGCTGAAGGTACATCTCGATCCCCTGGGCCCGCACCGACGCGGACGTGAAGCCGGCGCTCGACGCGTTCCTCGCCGCAGTCAAGGACCCGGCCAACCGCCCGATGATCTTCCACTGCGCCAGCGGCAACCGCGCCTCGGCCTTCTGGGCCGTGAAGCGCGTCGTCATTGATGGCTGGACGAAGGAGAAGGCCCTGGCCGAGGCCGAGACGATCGGGCTCACCCACGAGGTCATGAAGTCGTGGGTGGACGAGTATCTGGCGAGGATCAAGTAGAAGTCAGAAGCAAGAAGCCAGAAGAAGAAACGGCGGCGGGGCGCGCCTTTCTTCTTGCTTCTGGGTTTTGACTTCTTGCTTCTGTCTTGCCGCCTACTTGCCCCCGAACGACAGTCCCTGGACGAGCGCATCGAGCTCGGCCTGCAGCTTCGCGCGCTTCGCCTCACGCTCGGCAATCTCGCGCTTGATCGCGTCGAGGCGCGTTTCCTGTTCGTCGAGCTGGCGGGTGTACCGGCTCACGAGCGTCTTCTCTTCGGTGCGGCCTCCCAGGGCCTTCAGGTTCTCGCGCAGGCGTTCCTGGTCCTTGAAGATCTGCTCGGTCTCGCGCATCCGGTCTGCCAGTTCGCTATTGATGGCGGCGACTTCGCCCTTCTTGGCGATGATCCCCCTCAGCGCCTGTTCCACCTCCGGCGTCAGCGTGCGCTGCCTCACGAACATGGCCAACTGGTCGTCGGTGAAGCTGGTCACCTGATACGTGGTGTCCATCACGCGCAGTTCCTCGATGGTCAACGACGCGGCGGCCCTCGGCGCAGCCTGAACACGGAAGCGATACACGTTCGGGGCGGTCTCGTCGGGCTTGGCGGCACTCGTCAGCTTCCATCCGGCCCGGTTCGGATGTTCAAGCACGACGGTTCGAGCCTTGCTGTCTTCGTTGCGGACCGTGTACGTGCGCTTCTCGCGGAACTCGCGCTGCATGATCAGCACGCCTCGCGCGATGCGGAGGCTGGTCACGCGCTCGGGATCGGTGGCGTCCTGCTTCGCATCAACGAGCAGTGCGAGATCCGACGCGTACGACAGGAGGCGCTTCTCGCCGGGCTTCACCGGGTCCATCAGGCCCTCGCCGGTGAAGGTGGCCTCCTCGAGCACGGAGAAGGCGCCGCCGTCCAGCGTGAAGGGTGTCGCGTTGGTGAGCCACACGGCGCTGCGAGGACGCTGGCCGGTCGAGGCGTTCCACACGGACACGCGTTCGGCCTCGACCTGCGCGTTGATGATGGGCACGAGCGCCGACTGGTTCTTGCGAATCGTGACCGGCTCTTTCAGCCGGTACTCGAACAGGTCGCCGAGTTCGCGGCCCTGCGCGGCAGCCTCGACGCGGGCCATCGCTTCATAGGACGCGGCGGCCCGCATGGGTGCGGGGGGCGGCGGCGCTCCAGGCACCCCGCCCACCACGCCTCCTGCAACGCCGCCCGGCACTCCGCCGCCGGCCATGTTCTGCCTGGGCGCCATCGCCATTCGCGGCCGCTCCTCTGAAGGGGACTCCACCGCGATCGTCTCGGAGAGCAGCGTCGCCTCGTGCGTCTGCGGCGTGAGCTGCACGCTGGAGGGCAACGGCACCACGGGGCGCCGGGCATAGAAGGGCTGCGACAGCTGCTGGATGAACGACTGCGGCGACCCGGCCACCAGCGACAACTCGACGCCGGTCCAGTCCTCGCCGATCGTGTTGTCCACGATGGCCCAACCCTGCAGCAGCGGCTTCTCGCCGGCCTTGGATGGGAGCACCAGTCTGTAGGTGCTCTTCCAGATGGGCACTTCGCTGATGTAGCTCACGTACAGTTGTCGATCCCCGGTGCCGGACGTCGCGATATTCATCCGGCGAAGGTCGCGTTGCCGCGTCGAGGCGACGATGTCGAGGTAGCGGCGGATGTCGCCGCGCAGATCGCCCTCGAGAACACGCACGGACAGGCGCGGCGTGATCTCGAAGGTGCGCAGTTCGCCGCCGTCCGTGACGATCGCCAGTTCCCGGACCGTCGTCGGCCTCTGGCCCTCGGTGCTCATCCGCTCTTCGACCGCCAGCACGCGGCCGGCGACCGGGCCCGCGCCCGCTTGCACCTCGACGCGCGCGCCACGGATGGCGCCGAGGAACGCCAGGGCGGTCGTCTCTTCATCGAGCGGCAGCGACAGCGCGCCCAGTTTTCGGTTCGCCGGGTCGTCCGTGTTGAAACTGACGCCGGTCACCTTGCCGTTGCCGAGGTCCACCGTCGTCAGCGACTTCAACACGTCGTTCAACTGGCCACTCGTGAAGTCGATGGTTACCTGCTGTATGTTGCGGACCCGGCCGAGGTGTTCGAAGAACCCGACGCCGTTCTTGTACAGCACGACGCGCTTGATCGGCAGGCGATCCGCAGTCGCCTGATCGGGCGCCGGCGAGGCCACGACGACCGGCGCCTTGGGTGCCGGCGAACCCGGCGGTTGCTGCGCCAGACCGGGCATCTGTGCGAGTACCACCGCCGCACACGCGATCGCCATCATGCTACGCATAGGTCCTCCGGAGCGGGACTCGGGACTCGGGACTCGGGACTCGGGACTCGGGACTCGGGACTCGGGATACACATGGGATTAGACACCATAACCGCGAGACAGGTGTTCTGCTTCTGTCTTCTGTCTTCTGTTTCCGTCAGCATTCGACCATGCCCCCCGAGGTTACGGGGCCTGGGGCCTTCGTTTCTGTCGCCTCTCGCCTCTCGCCTATGTCAGCGTCTTCTTCGACCTCATCGTCGCCAGCGCCAGCACGGTGAGCCCCCATCCGAGCATGAGCAGGGCGTCTCTCCAGAACGATTCCAGGCCAACGCCTTTGAGGAAGATGCCGCGCACGATCACGAGGTAGTAGCGCAGCGGGATCAGGTAGGTGATCGGCTGGATGGCCGCGGGCATGTTCTCGATGGGGAAGATGAAGCCCGACAGGTAGATCATCGGCATCATGAAGAAGAACACCGCCGTCATCATCGCCTGCTGCTGGTTGTGCGAGATGGTCGACACGAAGAGGCCCAGGCTGAGCGTGCACAGCAGGTAGACCAGCGACAGGCCGAAGAGCAGCAGAAAGCTCCCGCGCAACGGGATCTCGAACCAGAGCACCGCCACCGACACCACCAGGATGACGTCGACGATGCCGATGAGGCCGAAGGGGAGCAGCTTGCCGATGGTGAGCTCCCAGCGCCGGAGCGGCGTCACGTTGAGCTGTTCGAGCGTGCCCAGCTCCTTCTCGCGCACGATGGCCATGGCGCCGAGCACGGTGGTGATGACCATCAGCAGCAGGGCCAGCACGCCGGGCACCATGAAGTGCAGGCTCAGCAGCTGCGGGTTGAACCACACGCGGATGCGCGCCTCGATCGACCCCGCCTCCGGCGCGTCCGGCGGGCGTCGGGCCGCAGCCAGCTCGGCCGCCCTCTCCGTGATCAGCGTCGACGCGTAGGCCATTCCGACCGTCGCCGAGTTGGAGTCGGTGCCGTCGGTGACGACCTGCACTGTGACCGGCTCGCCGCGCCCGATCATCGCGCCGTAGGACGGCGGGATCGACAGCGCCATCCACGCACGCCGCCGCTCGATGGCGTCGCGGATCTCGTCATCGTCGCTCGTCACCCCGACGACGGTGAAATAGGGCGAGCCCTCGAAGCGCGCGACCAGGTCCCGGCTCTCGGCGCTGCGATCGGCATCGACGACCACCAGCGGCACGTTCCTGACGTCGGTGGTGGCCGCGTAGCCCAGGATAAACAGCTGGATCACGGGCGCGACGAAGATCACCGGGAACATGCGCGGGTTCCGGCGCAGTTCCTGGAACTCCTTGCGGACGAGAAAGCCCAGCCGCCGCATCACCCACGCTCCCTGGCCAGCCGCACCGAGGCCAGCGCCAGCACGACGAACGCGTAGATCCCGAGTGCGCCCAGTTGCGGCGCCAGCGGCCCGAAGCCCACGCCCTTCAGCACGATGCCGCGCAGCGCCACCAGGAAGTAGCGCGCCGGGACGATGTGGGTAATCACCTGAATCGGGGCCGGCATGCTGGCGATCGGGAAGATGAAGCCCGAGAGCACGAATGTCGGCAGCAGCGAGATGAGCAGGCCCACCAGGAAGGCCAGTGCCTGCGAGTCGACCAGCGTCGACACCAGCAGGCCCGTGCCGAGCGCGCCGGCCAGGAAGGCGGCGACCGCCAGGAACAGCAGCAGCCACGAGCCCCGGACGGGCAGATCGAACAGGAGCATCGACGCCGCGATGATCAGGAACGCCGAGGCGAGCGAGATGAAGAAGTACGGGATCGTCTTGCCGAGGACGTAGGCCGGCGTCGAGATGGGCGCCATGCGGACCTGCTCCCAGGTGCCCCGCTCCTTCTCGCGCACGATCGACAGCGACGTGGACACGACGGCGCTGATCATCACGATGAACGCGATGAGCCCCGGCACCAGGAACAGCGTGCTCTGCAGCTCCGGGTTGTACCAGATGCGCGGCTGCACCGCGAGCGGCGGCGCGGCGTCCGGGAAGCCGGCCGCCTGCGCCTGGAGCGACGCCGACACGCCGCGCACGATCGCCTGCGCGTAGCCGAACACCGACGTCGCCGTGTTGGCGTCGTCGCCGTTGACGATGACCTGCACGGCGGCGGCGCGGCCGGACCGCAGGTCGCGCGTCATGCCCTCGGGAATCACCAGCGCCACGCGCGCCCCGCCGCGGTCCATGAGGCGCTCGATCTCCGCCATCGACGACGCGGCGGCGACCACGTCGAAGTAGGTGGAATTGACGAACGACGAGACCAACTCCCGGCTCTCGGCCGTGTGCTCGCGGTCCAGCACCGCCAGCCGCACGTGCCGGATGTCCCAATTCAGCGCGTAGCCGTAGAGCATCAGGAAGAACGCCGGCACGAACAGCAGGATCATCAGCGTCCGCCGGTCGCGGATGATCTGCCAGAACTCCTTGCGCCCGACGGCCAGTGCCTTCCTCATTCCGCGGCCGCCTCCTCGCGCGCCACCACGTCCATGAACACGTCCTCGAGCGACGGCTGCACGAACTCGAACGCCTCGGCGGCGAGGCCGAGCGCGTCGAGCCGCTCCCGCAGCGGGCCCGTGTCGCGCACGCCCGGCTTCAGCCACACGTGCAACGCCGTGCCGAACGGGCTCGTCTTCTCCACCGCCGGCAGGTCGTCGAGCGCCTTGAGGGCCGCCATCGGCGCCGCCGTGCGCACCTCGACCACGGCGCGGTCCTCGAACACGCGCTTGAGCTCCGCCACCGAGCCGAGCGCCGCGATCCGGCCCGCGTGCATCAGCGCCAGCCGGTGGCAGTGCTCCGCCTCGTCGAGGTAGTGCGTCGTCACGAACACCGTCACGCCCTCGGCCGAGAGCCGGTCGATGAGCTGCCAGAACTGGCGGCGGGACACCGGATCGACGCCACCCGTCGGCTCGTCGAGAAACAGGATCGACGGCTCGTGCAGGATGGCGCAGCCGAGGGCCAGCCGCTGCCGCCATCCGCCGGCCAGGTCGCGTGTGAGCGCACGCTCGCGGCCCTTCAGGCCGGCCATCTCGAGCACGAACTCGCGCCGGGCCGCGATCCGGTCGTTGGCGAGCCCGTACAGCCCGCCGAAGAACGTGATGTTCTCCTCCACCGTGAGCAGCTCGTAGAGCGAGAAGCGCTGCGACATGTAGCCGATGCGCCGCTTCACGCCTTCCGCGTCGCGCCCGACGTCGATGCCGCCCACCAGCGCCGTCCCCGACGTGGGCTTCAGCAGGCCGCACAGCATCCGGATCGTCGTCGACTTGCCCGCGCCGTTGCTGCCGAGGAAGCCGAAGATCTCGCCGTCCTCGACGTCGAACGACACGCGGTCCACTGCCAGGAAGGCGCCGAAGCGCCGCGTGAGGTCGCGGACCGAGACCGCCGGCATGCCTATCTCCCCAGCGCGCGGTCGAGCCGCGCCTCGGCCAGCCGCGCCCCCGCCAGCGCACGCGTGCGGTCGAATTGAGCCACCAGCAGCGCCTGCTGCGCGTCGAGCACCTCGGTCGTCGACACGAGGCCGGCCTTGAACCGCTCGGCCACGACGCGCCGCGCCTCGGCCGCCGCCGTCACTTCGTCGGTGGCCGCCCGGATGGACTCCCGCGCCGACTCGACGTCCAGTTGCCGCTGCCTGACCTCGAACTCCAGCACCGAGTCGAACTCGGCCAGGCGTTGCTCCACGCCGCGCTGAGTGGCCGCCGCCTCCGCGACATCGGCCTTCACGCGGCCGCCGTCCCAGAGTGGCCACGAGAAGTTCACGCCGACGTCCCAGGACGTGTGCCACTCGTTCGTCCTCGGGAAGATCTCCGGGTTCGGCTTCGCATAGTCGAATCCCGCGCCCACCGCCAGGATGGGTTTCAGGCCGGCGGCCGCCGCGTCGCGCCGGCCGCCGAGAGCGTCCACTCTCGCTTGCAGCGCATGCCGTTCGGAGCGATGGGCCCTGGCGTCGGCCAGCAGGGCGTCGTAGGCGGACACGCTCGGCGCGGGCCCCTCGAGAACCGCGTCGATCGAAACCGCGGTGCCAGGCGCGATGCCCGTCACGCGTCTGAGGTCCGCCTCGGCGACGTCGCGCATGTTGCGGGCTTCGATCAGCTGCACCTGCCGCCGTGAGCGTTCGGCCTCGACGCTCAGCACGTCGTTGGGGGCGAGCAACCCGGCCGCGCGCATGTTCTGCACGTCGCGCAGGTGCGCCTCGACAAGTGCCAGCGCCTCCTGGACCACGCGCACCGACTCGGCGGCCGTGACCAGCGTCCAGAACGCCCGGGCGGCGTCGAAGCGGACGTCGGCCGTGATGGTGACGACGTCCTGCTCGACGGCCGCGGCCTCGCTGCGCGCCGCGCGCTCCATCGACTCGAAGCGCCCGAACGTGTAGACGGGCCACTGCATGTCGACGCGCGTGCGGAAGTTGTCGGGGATGTCCGGGTAGATGATGGCCGTCGGGTTCTGGGGCGGAAGGCCGAACGGCACGACGTGGTTCGTGCGCGTGTAGCCGGCCATGACGCTCACAACCGGCATGTTGGCGGCCTCTCGGCCGTCGACGGCTGCCGCGGCGGCGTCCTGCCGCGCCTTTCCCTCGCCGACGCGATGGCTCGCCGCCACGGCGAGCGCGATGGCCTCGTCGAGCGTCAGCCTGATCGCGGCCGGAGCCGTGGAGGCCTGGGCTGGGTGCGATGTGGAGGCCGAGGCCGCGTGCGATTTGGAGGTCGGGGCTTGCTTGCCTTGAGCGAGCGTCAGCGAGCCGCCCCTCGACAGTGCTCGGGGCGACCCGGAGCTTGCCGGAGGGTCGAAGGGAGCCCCGACGGACTGTGCTGTGGCGGGCGGCGCCGTCCACGCCGCCAGCGCGACGCCCAGCACGACCGGGACGGTGACATTGCAGCGTGAGCGTAGGTCTCTCATACGGCACTCCGGGCGCGCCCGGTGACGACGCGATCGATGAAGACGTCTTCGAGGGAGGCGGGAACGGTTCTGAGGCCGGCGACCTGGATGCCGGCGTGCGCGCACGCCGCGGCGAGCCGCGACATGGTCTCGTCGGCGCGTCCGCGCGGCACGCGGATGTGCAGGCGCTCGCCGAAGGTCTGCACGTCCCGCACGGCCGGGTCGCCGCGGACGACCTGCGCAGCCGTCGCCTGCGGGTCGGCCAGCATCTCGACGAGGTCGTCCGGGAAGCCGCCCCGCAGCGTGTTCGGTTCGTCGAGGGCGAGAATGCGGCCCTCGCTCATCAGCGCCACGCGCGAACAGCGCTCGGCCTCGTCGAGGTAGGGCGTCGCCATGAAGATCGTGATGCCCTGCGAGAGGAACTCGGAGAGCAGGCGCCAGAACTCGCGCCGCGACACCGGGTCGACGCCCGTGGTGGGCTCGTCGAGCAGGATGACGTCGGGCTCGTGCACCAGCGTGCACGCGAGCGCGAGTTTCTGCTTCATGCCGCCCGACAGCCGCTCCGCGAGCCGCGAGCGGAACGGCGCGAGCTGCATCATGTCGAGCAGCCGGTCCCGGCGGCCCCGGTAATCGGCCACGCCGTGAATCTCCGCGAAGAAGGCGATGTTCTCGTCGATGGTGAGATCGCCGTACAGGCTGAACTTCTGCGAGAAGTAGCCCACCTTCGTGGTGATGGCGTGGTGTTGCCGGACAGGGTCGTTCCCGAGCACCCGGATGGTGCCGCCATCGGCCTTGAGCAGCCCGCACAGCAGCCTGATGGTGGTCGTCTTTCCCGCGCCGTCCGGGCCGATGAGGCCGAACATCTCGCCGCGGTTGACCGCGTACGACACGCCCGCCACCGCCTCGGTGGCCCCGAAGCGCTTCGTGACGCCGTTCAGTTCCAGCGCGTCAGCGTGCATGCGTTCCTTGTCCCTTGCCCCCAGACCCTTGCCCCTTGTCCCTACCTGGCGAAGCGAATCTCGGCCTCCACCGGCATCCCCTGCTTCAGCACGCCCTTCTCGTTGTTGACCGTGACCTTCACGCGGAACACGAGTTTCGACCGCTCCTCGGCCGTCTGGACGTTGCGCGGCGTGAACTCGGCTTTCGGCGAGATGAACGTGACCTTGCCTTCGATGCCGGGCCCGCCGGCGTCGGTGAAGACGGTGGCCGTCTGCCCGAGGGCCACGCGGGGCACGAGCGGCTCGTCGACGTAGACATTCGCCCACACCTCGTCGAGGTTGGCGACGACCACGACGGGCGTGCGCGGCGCGAGCAGCTCGCCTTCGTCGGCGAGCTTCTGCGTCACCATGCCGGGCGCCGGAGCGGTCACGGTGGCGTCGCGCTGCGCCTTCTCGAGCGTGGCGATCTGCGCATCGACGCCGGCGAGCCGCGCGCGGGCGGCGTCGAGTTCTTCCTGCCGGGCGCCGGATTTCAGCCTCGCGACGGCCTCCGCGGCGGCCCGCACCCGTTCCTCTCCAGCGCGGATGCGGTCGTTCGCCACATCCCTCCTGGTCGCGGCATCGTCTCTCGGCTTCTGCGCGCCGGAGTTGGAGGCGAGCAGGTCTTCGAAGCGCTTCAGGTCGCGCTCGGCGGAGGCCAGCTCCTGGCGGGCGGCCGAGACGTCGGCCTCGGCGGCTGCGCGCTGGGCTTCGGCCTGGCGGATGTCTTCCTGGCGGGCGCCGGCGAGGAGCAGCCGGAGCTGGGCGTCGGCGCCCTGGCGTTCCGCCGAGGCCCGCCGGAGCGCCAGCGTGATGTCGGCCGTGTCGAGTTGGGCGATGACGTCGCCGGCGCTGACCCGATCGCCCTCGGCCACCTTCAGATCGAGCAGCCGGCCGCCGACTTCCGGGGCGACGCGGATTTCCGTGGCCTCGACGTAGCCGGACACGCGGACGCGATCGGCCGGCGGCTTCTCCCGGCAGCCGGCGAAGGTGAGCACGGCCGCGCCGGCGGCGAAGGCAGGAATGAGTGCGGCGGCGATGGCGCGCGGATGGTGCTGAGTCATGACAGTTCTCCGGTCGGCTGCACGGCGGGCGCCGCGGGCATGACGGCGTGCCGGTTGAGCATCTGGAGGTGCGCGATGAAGCGGTCCGGGTCGAGCCGGCCGGCGTCGAACTGGGCCACGCGGGCCAGGGCGCTCCGGATCGGCGTGGTGGCGAGATAGACGACGACCGGCCAGACCGTGGTGAGGTAGAGCAGGATCGGGTCGACCGGGCCGAACTGGCCGGCGGCGCGTCCCTCGGTGATGATGCCGGTCATGGCGCGGACGACGCGGGCCATGACCGTGTAGGTTTCCTCGTCGAGGCGGCGGCCGCCCTCGGCGATTTCGCGGAGCATGATTGGCGCGACGTGGGCGTGGGCCTGCCCCTCGGCGACGAACGCGGCGACGAAGCGGTCGAGCTTGTCGGCGGGGCCGGCGTCGGAGGACGCGATGGCGGTGAGGCCGTCGCCCATCGTGGTGAAGATGTCGCGGAGGACGGTGCGGTAGAGGTCCTTCTTGCTGTGGAAGTGGTAGTAGATCATCGCCTTGTTGAGGCGGGCGCGCGCACTGATGCGGTCGACGGTGGTGCCGTCGAAGCCGCGGACGGCGAACTCGGCCGTCGCGGCGATGAGGATCCGGTCGCGGGAGCCGGAGGCTCGGGAGTCGGGATTCGGGACTCGGGACTCGGGCGTCGATCGCGGCCGTCCCGGTCGTCTGGCGCTCTTCATATTCACCAACCAGTTAGTCTAACTAACTAGTTAGTACACTATTCCCGCCACGCCTGTCAACATCCTCGCCGCCCGCCTTGCGGTTTCAAGCGGCGGTCACTCCCTTCTGCTCTCGCAAGTCCCGAACCCCGAGTAGAATCCCCCCATGCACGTGATCATCGCCGGCGGATCGGGCTTTCTCGGCCGGGCACTCGCCGATGCCCTGCTCGCCGCGGGACACCACGTCCAGATCCTCACCAGGCAGTCCGCCCCCGCCGCCGCCGCCTCCTCCGTCCGGGCCCCCGAGCTCATCCCCTGGACCCCCGACGGCACCGCCAACGGTCCCTGGGCCTCCGCCTGCTCTGGCGCCGACATCATCGTCAACCTGGCCGGCGAGTCCATCGCCGCCGGCCGCTGGACCGCTGCCCGCAAGGCGAGACTGCGCGACAGCCGCGTCCTGCCCACCCGGTCGCTCGCGCAGCTCTTCGCGCGGGTCCCGAACCCGCCCGCCGCGCTCATCAGCGCCTCGGCCATCGGCTACTACGGCGACAGGGGCAGCGAGACGCTCACCGAGGACGCCGGGGCGGGGCGCGACTTCCTCGCCGGACTCGGCGTGGAATGGGAACGCGAGGCGCTCGCGGCCGGACAGGGCGGAGCCCGCGTGGTACTCCTCCGCACGGGCATCGTGCTGGACCCGCGGGAAGGCGCGCTCGCGAAGATGCTCACGCCGTTCCGGCTGTTCGCCGGCGGCCCGTTCGGTACGGGCCGCCAGTTCATGTCGTGGATTCACCGCGACGACTGGGTGTCGCTCGCGAAGTGGGCCGTGGAGGCGCCGGCGGTTCGCGGGCCGCTCAATCTCACCGCCCCGAACCCGGTACCGAACGCGGACTTCGCCCGCGCCCTCGGCCGCGCGCTGCGCAGGCCGGCGTTCATCCCGGCCCCCGGGTTGGCGTTGAAGATAATCCTTGGAGAAATGGCCGGGCCGCTGCTGCTCTCCAGCCAGCGCGTCGTTCCTGCAAAAGCCCTCGCCGGAGGCTTCCGCTTCGCGCACGCCGGGCTCGACGAGGCGCTCGCCGATCTCTTGAAGTAGCTCACGGAAACAGCACGGGCCGGCTCCCGCCGGCCCTCACCGTGGCTGACAACGCCTGTCGGTCGAGTCTCCCCTCGGCTCGCTGCCGCTCGCTCAGGGCGAGAACGCCTCGACCTCCCTTCTGGCTTCTGACTTCTTGCTTCTTCAATACGCCGCGAGCCTGCGCAGAGCGTCCGCGATCTTGTCCGCGTTGGGCAGGTTTTCCTTCTCGAGGACCGCCGAGAACGGGCAGTGCGAGTCGGGATACGTCACGCGCATCACCGGCGCGTCGAGTTGCTCGAAGTGCTCTTCCATCGCCGTGGCCGAGATCTCCGCGCCGAGGCCCAGCGTCTTTACGTCCTCGTGCACCACCAGCATGCGGTTCGTCTTCTCGAGCGACGCGAACACGGCACCCTGGTCCCACGGCGAGAGCGTGCGCAGGTCGATCACCTCGGTCTCGACGCCCTCCTTCGAGAGGCGCTCGGCGGCGTCGAGCGACGCCATCACCATCGCGCCGTAGGTCACCAGCGTGATGTCGCCGCCCTCGCGCCTGATGGCCGCCTCGCCAATCGGCACGATCTCGTGGCCCTCTGGCACGGGCCCCTTCGCCCGCCGGTAGAGGTACTTGTGCTCGAGGTAGATGACCGGGTTGTTGTCGCGGATGGCGGCCTTCAGGAGCCCCTTGGCGTCCCAGGCGGTCGATGGCGCCACCACCTTCAGGCCCGGCCGGTGCACGAACCACGACTCGGGGTTCTGCGAATGGTAGAGGCCGCCGGCCACGTTCCCGCCGACGGGCGCGCGGACGACAATCGGGCACGCCGCACGGCCTCCGTAGCGGTAACGGAGGGTGGCCGCCTGGTTGACGATCTGGTCGAAGCCGCACGTGATGAAGTCGCCGAACTGCATCTCGGCCACGGGCCGGAACCCGCGCAGCGACGCCCCCACGCTCACGCCGATGATGCACGACTCGGAAATCGGCATGTCGAGGCAGCGGTACTCGCCGAACTCCTCCTGCAGGCCCTTCGTGATCCCGAAGGCGCCGCCGTACACGCCGACGTCCTCGCCGAGCACGAACACCTGAGGGTCGCGCCGCATCTCTTCGCGCAGCGCCTCACGAATCGCGTCCAGATAGGTAATCTCGCGCGCCATGCGTTGTTCCTTCGTGGTCCGCCGGGGCTTCCTTCGACTCGCGCCTGACTGCCGCGCTTGCTCAGGACAGGGACGCCCCGGCCCCCATTCCGTCTTCCGTGTTCTGGCTTCTGGCTTCCGTCTTCTGGTTTCCGTCTTCTGGCTTCTGGCTTCTGACTACTGGCCACTGATCAGCGTCAGGCATAAAGATCCGTCGCCGCCTCGCTCGGATCCGGATCCGGGCTGCTGTCGGCGAACGCCACGGCCTCGTCTATCTCCCGGATCACGCGCTGGTCGATCTCGATCAGGATGTCGTCGGTCAGTACCTGCCGGTGCCGCAGGTACGTCGTGAACGTCGTCAGCGGGTCGCGGCTCTTCCACATCGCCAGCTCTTCCTCGGTGCGGTAGAAGGCCGGGTCGTGCTCCGAGTGGCCGTGCCACCGGTACGTCTTGCACTCGATGAGCGTCGGGCCCTCGCCCGCCCGCGCCCGCGCGATGGCCCCTTGCGTGGCCTGGTAGACCGCCAGCACGTCGTTGCCGTTGATGGCCACGCCGTCGAACCCGTAGGCCTCGGCGCGATCGGCCACGTCCTCGATCGCCATCGATTTCTCGATGGGCACCGAGTAGGCGTAGATGTTGTTCTCGCAGATGAAGACCACGGGCAGCTTGTGCACCGCCGCCACGTTCATCGCCTCGTGCACGTCGCCGGTGTTCGACGCGCCCTCGCCGAAGTACGCCAGCACCACGTTGCGCCGCTGCTCCAGCTTGAACGTCAGCGCCAGGCCCGCGGCCACCGGCGTGTTCGCCCCGAGCATGCTCGTGTTGCCGAAGATCCCCAGCTCGGGCACCCCGCTGTGCAGCGCCGAGTCGCGGCCCTTCGACAGCCCCGTGGCCTTGGCGAACATCTGCGCCATCATCACGCCCGGGCTCACGCCCTTCATCAGGAACGTCCCGAGATCGCGGTGCAGCGGGCAGATGTAGTCGTCGCGCTCCAGCCCGTAGCAGGTGCCGACGACGATCGCTTCCTGGCCGATGCTCGAGTAGACGCCGCTGCGGACCCGCCCCTGGCGCACCAGCACGCTCAGGCGCTCGTCGAACGCCCGCACCAGCTTCAGCCAGTAGAGGATCTCCAGCAGTTGCTCATTCGTCAGCTTGAACTTGAAACGCTTGATGGACGCCATAGGACGGACTCGGGGCTCGGGGCTCGGGATTCGGGACTCGGGATTCGGCGACAGCACCCGCCGCAACGGCGGCATTCTACCACTCGGCAGGGTCAGGCCTGAGCCGCCCGGCGACAGCCAGGGCTCCGTTCAGAGCGGAGGTCGAGGCTTCCCCGGGCCTGAGCGAAGTCGAAGGCGGGGCTGCCGGGTGCGTCAGGGCTGAAGCCCCGACCTCCAGCCCCGACCTTCAGCCCTGGCTTCCAACGCCCGGCTTCCGCCTACAGGAAGGCGAGGTCGGGGCGGCGGAAGTCGGCGCCGAGAAGGGCCGTCGAGTCGGTGCCGAGCCATCCGTCGATCACCCGGGCGTAGACAGACCGGAAGTCGGTTTCGTGGCGCACGTCGCCGCCGTTGTTCTCGAGCGTCGGGTTCTTCGGGTCGGGGTTGAGCGACGCGGCCGTGCCGTAGAGGCCGCCGCGCACCGTGCCGCCCAGCACGAACATCAGGCCGGCGGCGCCGTGGTCGCACCCGATGCTGCCGTTCTCATAGGCGCGGCGCCCGAACTCGGAGAATCCCATCACCAGCGCCTGCTCGAGCATGCCCTGATTGCGCAGGTCGGTGTAGAACGCCGTCACGGCGTCGTTGAGCTCCGTCATCAGCCGCGGATAGGCGCCGTTTGTGCCCACCTGCGACGCGTGCGTGTCGAACCCGCCGAGCTGGACCCAGAACACCTTCGTGCCCACGCCCTTCGCCATCGCCCCGGCCACCGTCTTCATGGTCTGGCCCAGGCCGCTGGTGGGATAGGTAACGCTGGACGTGTACTTCGTGACGAGCGCCACCTTGTCGAGCGAGTTCATCGCGGCGTCGATGTTGCTGTTCACGAACGCGAGGTGGGGCCGGTCAATCGGCACGTGCGACGCGATGCGCAGCTGGTACGTGCGTTCGACCGTCACCTCGGCCCCGGAGTTGGGGCTGGCGTAGGTGTAGGTCGTTGCCGACGGAATGGCCGGCACCGACACGGTGTCGCTCATCAGGGCGCGCGGCACCTCGCGCAGCGCGTCCCACGCGACCAGCGGGTTCACCGGCGACGGCAAGGTGTCGAGGTAGCGGCCGAGCCAGCCCTTGGCCGCCGAGTTGGCCGGATCGGCGGTGCCCCAGATGTCCTGGCCGAGGAAGTGCGACCGGCTCGAGTTCTGGTAGCCGGTGCGCTGGACGATCCCCAGCCGCCCGTCGTCGAAGATGCCCCGCAGGCCGGTGAGCCGCGGGTGCAGCCCCAGCGGCGCCTTGCTCTGGTCCGCCCCGATCTGGATCACGTCGCCGGCGGGGACGGCAATGGTCGGCCGGCGGCTGTAGTAGAACGAGTCCGCGTAGGGCACGAGCATGCTCAGCGCGTCGTTGCCGCCGCCGAGATAGAGCACGACCAGAGACCGGCTGCCGGCGCCCTGTGCCTGCGCCAACTCGGTCAGGAACGCCGGCGCGGCGAGCCCGATCGTGAATGCCCCGACCCCGTTCCGCAGGAAATCGCGTCTTGTCATGCCCATGCTGTCATGTCGAGGCTAGAGCCTCGACCTCCATCCCGAATCCCGAATCCCGAACCCCGACTCCCGAATCCCGCCTGTCACGCCGAAGCCGGCCGTTAGGCCGATTGGCGAAGGCGGAAGCCCCGAATCCCGAGTTATCAGATGAACACGTACTCGCCCGACCCGACCATCAGGTGCACGAGGCCGGGCACCTTCGTGCGCAGCTGCGTGTCGGATCCCGTCCACGCGCCGCCGGCCGTGAGATACGCCCGCAGCTCGTTGTAGGCGCCGTCGTCGTACGGCGCCGGCGCGAGCTTGTCGATGAAGTACGAGAGCACCGCGTCGGGCGTCTTCGCGACCGGTCTCACGAGGTTGACCAGGTTCGTGGCCTGCGTCCGGCTCAACTGCGCGGCGAGGTTCATGCGCGCCAGCATGCCGCCGGTCGAGATCCACCCCGACCCCTGCTCCCAGCCGGCCACGTCGGGCGGCTCGTAGAGCACCTGGCCCATGTTCACCATCTGGCTGACGGCATCGTTCACCGTGAAGCCGTTCCAGCCCACTTCCTTGAGGCTCCGCGCCACGAACTCGGCCGGCCACGAGTACTTCGTGAAGTAGTTCGCTTCGGACCGGAAGTCGGCCGACCGCAGCAGCCGCCGCATGACGGCGCGGATGTTGTACCCGCTCGAGAGGTAGACGCCGGCCAGATCGTCGACGAACTCCTCCGGCGGCGGGTTGATCTCGCTCACGAAGTAGTTCCAGAACCGCGTCACCAGCCGGCGCGCCGTCGCCGGGTTGCTTACGACGGCCGTGATGAGATCGATGCCGTCCTGCATGCCGTCCGCCGCCGAGCGCGACGGGATGGTCCGGCCGCCGTCCGAATAGATCGGGAAGCTGAAGGTCTTGGCCGCCGTTTCGTGGTTGGCGGCGTTGTAGACGAACTCGTAAACCGGGTACAGGTCCTCGCGCGACGCGGTGGTGCGCCGCAGGTTCCAGCCGGTGAAGACGCGGGCCGCGGCGTACACGTCCGATTCGGTGTAGAACCGGACGCCCATGCTGAACAGCTCCAGCAGCTCGCGCCCGAAGTTCTCCTGCGGCTTCGCCTTCGTGTTGAACCGGCCGTCGAGCCACACGAGCATCGCCGGGTCCTTCGCCATGGCGACGACGAGATCGCGGAAGCTGCCCATGCACAGCGCGCGGATCGTCTCGACCTGCCCCTGCAGCTTCGCCGGGTCCTCGCTCGCCTTGGCGGCCATCATGCGGGTGGCGTCGCTCGAGCCGTAGGCGCCGGCCACCTTCGAGTAGGCCGTGGCGAAGTGGTTGTGCCAGAAAAGCGTCAACTTCTCCTGCAGCGGCCGCGCGCTGTGGACCATGCGGAAGAGCCACCGCTGCCGGGCGTCGTTGATGACGGTATTCGGGGAGAACGTGCCGCGCGTGGTCACGCTGACGTAGCCTGCCTGGCCGATGAACGCATCGACATCATCGTCGAACTGCTCGTAGTCGATGAGCATCTCGACCGTGGCGGAACGCCCGATGTCGTTGTAGTAGCTGAGTTCCTGCGGGCTCGCCCCGAACCCGGCCCGGCGCAGCAGGTGCCTGATCGACTCGTCGATTGATGCCATCAGCGCGTCTCCGTCTCCAGGTTGGACCGGCGCGCCTCCGCCCCGGTTACACGGAGGGCGCGCGCAACACCTGGCTCGGCTTCACAGCCTGCATGCGGCGGCTGGATTCAGCCGCGAGAACGGGCCGTGAACCCGCGTCTCACTACCAGCGTCGACTGAAGAGATGAACCATCAGTTTCGCCCCGATTATGGGGAATTTCAAGAGAAAACGCCGACGCACGCCCTCGTACGTGTCCGCGCCAGTCGCGTAATCCACCAGCAACTGCGTGACGGGCGGATAGGCCCGCACGCCGCGCACCACGCGGCCCACGCGCGCCACGTCGGCGAACACGTAGCGGCTCAGGAAGCGCGCGTCGCGCATCTCGGCCCCGATCTCCCGGCGCCACAGCCGTTCGTACAGCCGCGGCGACGGGCCCCGGAGAATGGCCCTGGCCGCCAGATCCCCGGTCACCATTGCAAAATAAATGCCCTCGGCCGAGAAACCGTTCACGAACCCGCCGGCATCGCCCGCCAGATACACGCGCCCGCGCGCCGTCGTGCGCAGCGGGCCGCCCACCGGCACCTGGTACGGCGTGAAACACGAAGGATCCGCCTCGCCCTCGAGCAGACCGCGGGCTGTGAGCTGGTTCACAAAAGCGTCGTGCAACGCCTGCGGGGCCTCGCGGACGGTGGTCTTGAACGACGACACGATGTAGCCCACGCCGACATTCACGTAATCGCGTTTGGGGAAGATGTAGCCGTAGCCGTGGCCCGATCCCGGCGCAAACGACACCCACAGCGTGCCGTCATCGACCGCGCGCAGCCGCGAGCTCGGCGTCTCCTCCATCATGTCGATGGCCACGCGATCGCGGGGCCAGCCGGGATTGAGCCCGAGGCGCCGGGCCACGGTGCTGTACACGCCGTCGGCCGCCACAACGATCGGCGCCTCGAACACCCTGCCGTCGCGCGCCTCGAGCCGCACGCCGCCGTCGCGCTCCGACACGCGCGTAATGTCGGCGCCCTCGGCAACCTCCGCGCCGGCCTCGCGCGCCAGATCCATGAGCAGGTGATCGAACTCGACGCGGCGCACCAGCAGCACCGCCGGACCGTCGGTGTCGACGGTCACCGATTCGCCGCCGGGCGCCTCCATGTAGAGCCGGCGGACAAGGTGCGTGGCAATGCGCGGAAGGGCCGCCTCGACCTCGGGGAACCGCTTCACGGCGCGCCACGTGAGGCCGCCGCCGCACGGCTTGTTGCGGGGAAACGCGGCGCGATCGACCACGAGCACGCGCGCCCCGCCGCGCGCCAGGCCGCGGGCCGCGGTCGACCCGGCCGGCCCGCCCCCGACGACGACGACGTCGAAGCCCGTGGTCACTTGCCGGCGGGGGCCGCCGCGCGGGGCGCCTTGCCGATGCTCAGCAGGTTCGCCAGCAGCTGATACGCGCCCTCGGTGCCCGCCGGCAACTGGCGCCACAGGCCCAGGCCGAGGTACATCCACCGGCCCTTCCCCACCCGGGCCTCCACCAGCGCGCCGCGCTTCGGGCCTTTGTTGAAGGGAAACGGATCCTCGAGCTGCACGAGGTCGACGTACCTGGCGTCGCGCTCGCCGAGGAAGTAGAGCCCGCGCTCCTGGACCCAGCCCTCCCACGCCGCCTCGCCGATGCGGTTGGGCCAGCGCATCGCGGGATGATCAGGCACGAGCGCCTGCACCGGCGCCCGCTCGTCGGTCACGCGGTTCGAGCTGACCTTCGCCGGGAAGGGGCCGTACTGCGCCTCGTTGAACTCGAACTTGTTGTACTGGACGATCACCGTGCCGCCCTTCCCGGCGTACTCGAGAAGGCGGTGGTTGTTCGCGCGCAGGTCCGGGCGGCGCTCGTAGGCGCGCACGCCGGTGACGATGGCGTCGAAGCGCGAGAGATCGCCGAACGCCAGGCCGTCGGCGTCGATGAGGGTGACGCGCGCGCCCAGCTGTTCGATCGCTGGCGGCACCTGGTCGCCGACGCCCATCACGTAGCCGATCTGCAGGCGCGGCGCCACGCTGACGTTGATGATCTTGAGCGTGGCCTCGGCGGCGATCGTGAGGTGGCGGCGGCGCGTGTGCGGATACTCGACCACCTGGTAGCCGCCGGTGAACCGGTCCGCGCCCGACGTCACCACCGCGTTCAGCGTGTAGGCACCAGGCTTCGCGCCGCGCGGAGGCGTCACGGTGAAGCGCACCGCCGCCGCTTCGTCTTCGCGCGAGAGCGACACGTTCGCCGACGGCGGCGTCACGGCCCAGCCGGCCGGCGCCTCGAGCGACACGATCCCTTCGGCCGGGCCCTTGCTGCCGTTGATGACCGTCACGCGCAGCTCGCGGCCCGCCGGTTTGGCCGTCGCGGGGCCCTGGCTCGCCGGCAGGATCGCGATGTCCGGCGTCAGCGTGACGGCCAGGCGCGGCACCACGTGCACGTCCATCCGCTTTTCGCCGCTGAAGATGTTGCCCTCGTACCGGTGCTGCACGTCGCGCTCGACCGGCACGGCCACGCCGCCGAGTTCGAGCTCGAACTGCGCGCGGAACGGTGTCGGCCGGAACGGCAGGCCGAAGGGGGCGTCCGGCTCGAACCGGTACCGTGCCGCGTCCGGCAACCGCTTCCAGTACTGGCCCGTCACGCGTGCCTGCCCCGACACCCCGAGCGCGGCCTCGCACCGCAGCACGGCGCCGGGAGCTACGGTGCCCGTCTTGCACACGCCGGCCTCGCCGTCGAGGCCGCGGAATCCGATCTGCTTCACGGCCATCGGCGACGCGCCTCGATTGGCCGCCAGCACCGTCACCTTCACCGGCTGCCCTGCCACGACCATCCCGTCGTCGGCCAGCACGTCCAGCCGCACGCCGCCGGCCGTGAGCACGGCGTCGACAAACTGCCGCTCCTTGCGTTCGAGGCGGCTGTCGATCTCGAAGCGCGAGTCCTCGGGAACGCTGATGGCGCGCGAGGCGAGCTGTGATCGCACTGACCGCACGGCCTGCAGCCCATCCAGAAGCGGTGCCACCGCGGCCGCCGGTCCGCCCGATGCCGCCTGCTGCCCCGCCGCCGCGACCGCGGCGGCAATGGCTGCGAGGCCCGACATGAGCGCCGCGGGCACCTCGCCGGGCACGTAACGCGCAAGGCCCGGCACGCTCGTGTCGATGCCGTTGAAGAGCGATGCGTCGCCCTTCTCCTTGAGCCCCGGGATGGCGCTTTCAATCAACTGATAACCCGCGCTCGACGGCCCCGGCAGCGACAGCAACTGCGCCATGCCCTGCGTCTTGTGCTGGCTTCGCGCGCGGCTGCCGATCTCGGCGTACGACTCGCCCAGAAGCGGGTCGTACCCGGCCGTGTCCACCGCCGTCAGCTTCGCGCCCGTCGGCGGCGGCGGCTCGCCGGCGAACCCGAACCGGCCGGTGTAGTAGAACTTCTTCGCCTGCCACGGCCGCAGGCCTTCCTTGATCTGCTCGGGGAACTTCGCCGGGTCCCCCGCGGCCAGGAAGGCGTCGCGCGAGATCACGGCGGACGCCTGGTGGTGCTGACCGCCGCCGGCGCCGTCCGGCCGCATGGCGATGACGATGTCCGGGCGGATGGTGCGGATCAGTCTGACGTAGTCGCCGAGAATCTCCTGCCGGCCCCACTTCTCGTACGTTTCCTCGGCGCTGAACGAATAGCCGAAGTCGACGGCGCGCGTGAAGTACTGCTCGGCGCTGTCGAACTGGTGCGCCGACTGCAGCTCTTCGGTGCGCAGCGAGGCGAGCGCGTCGAAGAGCTCCGGGCCAATCTCGTTCTGGCCGCCGTCGCCGCGCGTGGCGCTGACGACGACGGTCCGCACGCCCTGGCCCCAGCCCATCGCCGCGAGCATCGCGTTGTTCTCATCGTCGGGATGCGCCACCGCCTGCATGAGGACGGCCGTGGTGCCGAGCTGGCGCAGCAGCAGCCCGAGGCCCACTTCCCCTTTCATCCCGGAGACGGGCGGCATCTGCGCCCGCGTCCCGGTGCCCGCCACGGACGCCGCGAGAAGCGCTGTCACCAAGAGAATCCGGTTGCGAGTCATCGGTCTTCCCTGTTCGTTGATGAGCGCCTGACGCCGCGCCGCCGGCGCGCGAGAAGAGGTGCGCGATGCTTGAGCTTATCAAAACACGGGAGGCCGTGGCGCGAGGGTCATCGGGCGTTCAGTTCGCTGTACAACGCCTCGTAGAGCGGCACGATCTCGCTGACGCAGAAGCGGTACTGCACCACCCAGCGGCCTTCCTGTGCCATCTGGGCGTGCGCGGCCCGGTCCGTCAGCAGGCGGATTCCGCTCTCGGCCATCGCGTCGAGATCGTCCGGCGGGTGCAGCACGCCGGAAACGCCGTCCTCGATGACCTCGGGGAGCCCGCCCACGCGGGATGCCACGACGGGCACCCCGCACGCCATGGCCTCGAGCGCCGCCAGGCCGAAGCTCTCCTGCCGGGACGGCAGCAGGAACAGGTCGGCCGCCGACAGCAGCGGCACGACGTCCTCCTGCGGCGGCAGAATCTCCACGTCGCGCCCGAGCCCCTGCGTCTCGATCTCGCCCTGCACCTTGAGGCTGTCGGGGCCTTCGCCGGCCAGCACCAGCCGGGCCCGCACGCGCTCGCGGATCCGCCTGAACACGCCGACGACGGCCTCCACGCGCTTCACGGGCCGGAAGTTCGACAGATGGACCACGAGGGCGTCGTAGTCCGCCTTCGGGCAGAGCCGCTCCCTCGCGTCGGCGTCGAACACGCGCTTGAACCGATCGCAGTCGAGGAAGTTCGGAATCACGCGGATCCGCGAGTTCGCCTTCAGGCGCTCGATCGTGTCGTTCCGCAGGCTCTCGGACACTGCTGTCACCGCGTCCGAGCTGTCGATGGAGAACCTGACCGTCTCCGCGAAGGACGGGTCGCTGCCGACAAGGGTGATGTCCGTGCCGTGAAGCGTCGTGATCACGGCCGGCACCAGCCCGCCGCACTCCTTCCGCAGGATCTCGCGGGCCAGGAACGCGGCGGTCGCGTGGGGCACGGCGTAGTGCGCGTGGATGACGTCCAGCTGCCGCTCGCGGGCCACCTGCACGATCCGCGTGGCCAGCGAGATGACGTACTGCGGCTCGCGAAAGAGCGGATAGTCCGGTGTCGCGACCGCGTGGAACACCACGCCGCCGGGATCGGCGCGCAGCCTGAACGGGATCTCGCTGCTGAGCACGTGCACCTCGTGGCGGCGGCGCACGAGGTGCCTGGCGAGCTCGGTGGCGACAATGCCGCTGCCGCCCAGCGAGGCGTAGCAGACGATGCCGATCTTCATGGGCGGCGCGGCGCTCCAGGCCAGCGGTCCACCAGCAGCGGCCGCACGACCGGCTCCCGGACGATGAAGCCCTCCGCGAACCTGACGCCCGCCCTCGCCCCGAACTGCGCGTCGCGGCTCTCGACAAGCTGCAGGAACAGGGGCGAGGTCAGGCGCGTCTCGGCGGCGTCCGGAGACACGGGCCGGAACTGGCTCGCGTGGCACGCAAGGGCCCGGCGTTTCAGGTCGTAGACGTCCGAGACGTCCACCACGAACGAGGGCGGCGCGCTGTCGTTGATGAAATAGGCGCACACCCACTCGGCGTGCCACGGGTCGCCGGCCGCCTCGTAGCGCCGAAGGCCGGCCTTGAAGATGGCGGAGGCGAGCAGCGCGGCAGCCTGGCGGTGGTCGGGATGGCGGTCGTCGGCGAACGGCACCGCGATGGCAGCCGGGCGGGCGCTCCGCACGACGTCGACAATCGCCTGGATGTGGCCGCTGGTCGCGGCGAGCGCTCCGTCGGGCAGGCCCAGGTTCACCCGCCAGGCCGCACCGAGCAGGGCCGCCGCCGCCTCGCCTTCCGCGACGCGCTCCTCGGGCGCGCCGTTGCTGCCGAGCTCGCCGCGTGTGAGGTCGCAGAGGCCGACGCGATACCCCAGCGACGCGTGTTTCGCAACGGTCGCGGCCATCCCGATCTCGACGTCGTCGGGGTGCGGGCCGAAGGCGAGCAGGTCGACGGGGCCGGATACAGCCATGGTCTGTGCTGGCAAGGACCTTCAGTATAGATCGGGGGCATGGGGCATGGGACAAAGGGCGAGAGGGGATAGGCGAGAGGGGATAGGGGACGCCGAGACGGTGTTCTTCTACTGACTACTGACTACTGACTACTGACTACTGGCTACTTCTGTCTTCTGGCTTCTTGCTCCTGTCTTCTGCCTTCTGTCTTCTGTAAAATCCCCCCATGTCCCGCATCCTGCTGATCGACCCCGAGCCCCACCTGCTGGAGGCGCTCGAGCGATCGCTCGTGATGGCCGGCCACAGGCTCGACACCGCCGCGGGCGACGTGGACGCGATCCGGCGCCTGCGCTACGTGCCGTACGACGTCGTCGTCACGAGCCCGGCGACGACGGTCGAGGAGGATCTGGCGCTGCTCGACGAAGTCCGGGCCATCCGGCCCGGTGTCCGATCAATCGTGCTGACGGGCCGGGCGAGCCGCGATGAAGTCCTCACCGCGCTCTCCGCGCGCGTCTTCGCGGTCTTCTCGCAACCGTTCGACCTGGTCGATATCGCTGCCATGATCAGCGGCGCGGCCGCCAGCGCGCCCGGGCACGACGGCATTCTCCTGGTGTCGGCCGTCGCCGACTGGGTCGCGGTGCGCCTCGACTGCTCGCTGCTGACAGCGGAACGTATCCTGCGGTTCATCTCGGAACTGCGGACCGAAGTGCCCCGGCCCGACCGAGAGGGGCTGCTGATCGCGTACCGCGAAGTGCTGTTGAGCGCCATCGAACACGGGGCCCGGCTCGCCACGGGCGGGCTGGTCGACGTGGTGGGCATCCGGACGCAGCGCGCCATTGTCTTTTACGTCAAGGATCCCGGGCCGGGCTTCGCTCCCCCGGGCCTGCCGCCCGGCATCTCCCCTGACGGGCGCGTGCTGCCCGAGGTCGAGGCGCGTCGGGCCGCGCCAGGCGAGGCCGCGTTCTTCGCGCCACTCGTCGCCCGCACCATCGTCGACGAGGTCATCCTCAACGAGGCCTCGAACGAGATCATTCTCATCAAGCACACGGCGTAGAAGGCAGAAGGCCTCACTTCGATTGTCAGAAGCCAGAAGGCTTCACTGACGTTCGTCAGAAGCCAGAAGCCAGAAGGGCCCGCTTACGATTGTCAGAAGCCAGAAGAAGGCAAGCTGCACCTATCGGACTTCTTGCTTCTGGCTTCTGGCTTCTTCCGTCCCGCTACCCCAGCAGCCTTGCGAAGCCGAACAGTTCGTCGCCCTTGTCGGGCACGCCGGCAAACTGGCGCAGGAGGACGCGCGCGGCGAGGTAGGCCGAGGCCACGCCGTTGTGGCCGGAGCCGAGCGCGAAGAGGTGACGCGGGTAGTTGCGGTGCGGCCCGACGCACACGAACCCGTCAGACGATGTCGACACCGGCACGAACCAGCCGTACTCGGGCTTCGTGCCGGCAATCGCGGGGTACAGCTTCGAGAGCTCGTACATGAGCTGGCCGGTGCGCTGCACCATGGCCTTTTCGCGCGCGCGGGCGGGCACACACGGCCCGTCGGCGCCGAGCATGAGCACCCGCTCGTCGCTGGTGCGCCGGAAGACATGCGGCGGGTCCTCGTGGTCGATGACGATGCCGCGGCTGCGGCCGAACTCGCGCCGCACGAACGACGGAACCGGCGGCGTGAGCACGCAGAACGCGTCGCGCGCCTCGAAGTGGCGCCGCAGCGGCTTGAACGCAGGGAGCGGGTGATTGCTGGCCACCACCAGGGCGTCGGCGCGGATGGTGCCGGCATCGGTGGTGAGCTCGACGCCCTTGCGCCCGTTCCTGATCCGCGTGACGGGCGTGCGCTCGAACACCTGCGCGCGCCGCTTCGCCGCCTCGGCCGCCAGGCCCAGCGTCGCGCGGTACGGATCGATGAACGCGTCGCCCGCCGACCGGATGGCACCGATGCCGGCGAGGCCCGTTTCCTGCCGCAGGCGCGCGGGCGAGAGCCACGAGCCGTCGAGGCCCGCCTCCCGCATCGCCGCCAACTCGCGGCGAAGCCGGCGCTCGTCGCCGTCGCCCAGCCCGACGCGCAGGGCGGCCTCGGGGACGAGCTCGCAGCGGATGCGCAGGCGCCGGATCGCGGCCGCCATGTCGAGCCCCGCGCGGCGGAACGACTGCCACAGGTGCCGCGCCACGCGCAGGCCGTGCTGCGCCTTGAGGGCCTCGAACGGCAGCGCCGGCTCGAGCCGCAGCAGGCCCGGGCACGTGGCCGAGCCGCCCTGGCCGATGCGGTTCGCCTCGACGAGTGCCACGCGCACGCCCGCGGCCGCGAACACGTAGGCCACCGAACAGCCGGTGAGGCCGCCGCCGAGGATGGCCACCTGCACGTCGAGCGCGCCGCGATGGCGCGGGTACGACGGCTGACGCGCCTTGGGGTAACGATCCAGCCAGTAGGGGACGCCGTAGCGGGTTCGCATGGTTTCAGCTGCCGGTAGCGGAGGATTCTACTCTCATGCCGCCGGGATTAGAATCCACCAAAATCGAAAGCCGCTGTCAAATCCGTCGGGTCCCGATTGATACACGCGAGAGTGGATGAGTATGCAGCCATCGCGCACCGCCTCGTCGGTCACCCGCGCCATCGTGGCGCACCTGAAGGCCCATGGATGCCCCGGGCACGCGGCGGGCGTGCAGCGGTTCTTCAAGGAGGAGGTGCGGTCGCACGGCTGGTACACGGCCGATCTGCGCCGCTACGCACGCGGGCTGCACAAGGAACTGGCGCCGGACCCGCCTCTGCTGCTCGATATCGCCGAGCGCCTGTTCGCCAGCACCGTCCTCGAAGAGAAGGCGCTGGCCGTCACGATGCTCGAGCCGTCGCTGAAGCGGTTCGGCGGCGCGGAGTTCAGGCGCTTTGAAGGGTGGCTGGGCAAAGTGAGCTCGTGGGCCGATCACGACGCCCTCTCGATGTACCTCATCGGCCCGATGATGGTGGCCGACCCGGCGCGCGTGAGACGACCGCTCGGCTGGGCCGCTTCGCCGAACCGCTGGCGGCGCCGGGCGGCCGCGGTGTCGCTGATTCACGGCGTCCGGAGGGGCCTCTTCTACGACGAGGCCGTGGCGGTCGCCACAAGGCTCGTCGCCGATCGCGACGACATGGTGCAGAAGGGTCTCGGGTGGCTGCTGCGCGAGTGGGCCAAGCACGACCCCAAGGCCGCGCTGCCCGTGCTCATGGACATCCGCACCCGGGCGTCACGCCTGGTGCTTCGTACGGCCTGCGAGAAGCTGACGCCGGCGCAGCGGCAGCGGGTGCTCGCCGCGTAGTGATGGCGTCGCGATGTGCCGCGGCGCGGTCCCGCTCACGCCGGCCGGCAAAACGCATCTTCGGGGTGCCGGTCGGCGGCAGGCTGGGGCCCCACTACGTCACCCCATCCGGACTTCGGCCCCTGCGAAGCGTTTTGCTGGCCGGCGTTTGTCGGCCGGGTTCGAGGGACCGCGCCACGGCACACCGCACCGCCGACTGCGGGTCTACGGAATACACCGAGCGCCGCGGCAGGCGTGTGGCGAACCATGCGAGCAAGCCGATCAGGGTTGTACCGACAACTGCGCCGGAGGGGCCGAAGCCCACGTGGAATGACGTAGTAGGGCCCCGCGTTCCGCCACCTGAACCCTGGAGGCGCATTTGTCCGGCGCGCCGAGCGGTTCGCGACACGCCTGCCGCGGCGCTCGGGTCGGCTGTTCCTACGTCGTCTTCGTGACTTTCTTCAACCCCCGCGGCGCGTCCGGGTCGAACCCGCGGAGGCGGCTGAGGTGGAACGCCAGCAGCTGCCCGGGCACGATTGCGGCAACCGGAGAGAGCCACTCGGGCATGTCGGCCGGGATCGGGATGGGCGCCGCGGCCAGGGCCAGCGACGAGGGCACGTTCGAGATGACCACCGGCCTGGCGCCGCGATCGCCGATGGTCCGCAGCAGGTCTTCCACCTCGCGGCTGACGGCGCCGGCGGCGTTGATGACGACGGCCGCGAAGCCGGTGTCGATGAGCGCGATGGGCCCATGCTGGAAATCGGCCGACGAGTAGGGCTCGACGGCCACGTAGGCCAGCTCCTTCGCCTTCAGCGCGGCCTCGAACGCGGTAGCGAAGTTGAAGCCGCGCCCGAGCACCACGCCGTGGCCGGCGTCCTTGAGGGCGGCCGCCGCGGCCAGCACGGCCTCGCGATCCACGCCGTGGGCCGCCGCCACGTGCGCGGGCAGGCGCGACAGCTGCTGGCGCCACTCGCCGTTCTCCGCGATCGCCGTCGACAGCATCGCCAGCGCGGTGAGCTGGGCGGTGTAGGTCTTCGTGGCCGCGATGCTCCGCTCCGGGCCGGCCCGCAGCACGATCGTGTGCTCGGCCGCGGCCGTCAGCGGCGACCCGGCGACGTTCGTCACGGCGAGCGTGGCGCACCCCTGCCGCCGTCCTTCCTCGACGACGGCGATGAGGTCGGGTGACTCGCCCGACTGGGAGATGCCGATGACGAGCGCCCCGGTCATCAGCGGCGGCGTCCGGTACCGCGTCACGAGCGACGGCGTGGCGAGCGTGACGGTGAGCCGGTTGTGCGCGCCGAACAGGTACTGCGCGTAGCGGGCGGCGTTGTCCGACGACCCGCGCGCCGCGATCACCACGTGATGGATGCGGCGGGCGCGGACGGCGGCGGCAATCGCGTCGACGTCGCCCGCCGCTTCGGCCAGCAGCCGCTCGATCACGGCGGGTTGTTCGGCGATCTCGGACAGCAGTACCTGATTCAGACACGGGCGACTCCTCACCGAAACTCGATTCCATGCACTGTCAGAAGCAAGAATCAAGAAGTAAGGAGGGCCCTCTTACGATTGTCAGAAGACCGAAGGGCTCACTTCGATTGTCAGAAGCCAGAAGAAGACAGGCCGCACCGGTGGTTGTTCTTCTTGCTTCTTGCTTCTTGCTTCTTGCTTCTTGCTTCTTGCTGCTGGCTTCTACTCCCTCCGCGTCACGATGAGTGCATCACTGACGCGACGCGGTCCAGTGGCATCCGACGGGTGGTTCACCACCCGCCCTTTCACCACCATCGTCGTCGATCCCCCGCCGTCGAGATTGAGGGCGTGGACGAAGTTGAGCTTGAGGGCCAGGCGCGTGAGCTCGGCGAACGTCATGCCGAGGCTGAGCGACGGGTTGCGGCCGTCGACGGTCACGAGCCAGACGGTGGATCCGCGCGTGGTGCCGATCATCGTGCGCGGGTGCCGCTCGGTGTCGAAGCCCGCGCGCAACTGCTCGGCCGACCAGTCGGCGAGCGGCTTGCCCTGGTGAACGAGCAGGCCCGCGCCGCTGACGATATCCTGCGCCCGCGCCCACTGTTCCGGCAGCGTGCCGAGCAGCGTCCGGAACGTCGTCTGGATCGATGCCTGCTGGCCCTCGTCGAGCCGCTCGAGCCCGGTCGGCAGCACGGTGCCGCCGAACGAGAGGACGATGCCATCGCGCGGAATGCGGGTGCGGCCGGCATTCGGCCGCCGCGCGGTGACGTGGAGCGGCGAGCCGGCCAGTTGCCACTCGACGCCGGTGTCGGCCATGTCGCTGTCGGGGCCGAAGCGCGGCGTGTACAGCATCAGCTTGCCCCGGACGCGCGTGGTATCGACGCCGTCGATGTCCTGGCTGAACGCCTCGCCGCCGGCCGTGTAGGCGAGCGAGAGCGCCGTGCTCACGCGGTCGAAGATGAGCGACATCGGCCGGCCCGGCGTGCGCAGGATCCCCAACGCCCCGCGCGTGAGCGGCGAGTCGCTCACCAGTTCGTCGCCCAGTTCGAGCACGCCCGCGGGATCGCCGTTCTTCACGTTGAAGAAGCCGGCGTTGACGGCGGCCGTCGCGTTCGCCCGGACGGCGATGTCGGGCACCGTTTCCAGCTGCATCACGCGATCGCGGGCCAGCGCGCTGCGCAGTTCCACCTTCGACGGATCGAGGCGCAGGATCTGCACCGCCACCGGTCCCGGCGGATCGAGCAGGTTCGGGTCGTCGAGGCGGAAGAGGTGGACGCCGTCGGCCACCTTCTCGGGCTTCCCGAGATCCATGGCCGTCTCGCGCGGACAGCCCGCCGCGAGCCATGCCAGGGCGGCGATGATCAGCGCGGCAGACGTGCGCCTCGCGACAGGGAGGAACCAGAGACGCATAGCTCGGGGAATAGTACGAGAAGTCAGAAGTCAGAAGGGCTCACTTCGATTGTCAGAAGCCAGAAGGGCCCACGTCGATTGTCGGAAGCCAGAAGAAGACAAGCTGCACCTATCGGTCTGGCTTCTGGCTTCTGGCTTCTGGCTTCTGGCTTCTATCTGGCTCGCTCCGCGAGCTTTGCGAGCACGCCGCCGAACTCGGGCTGCGCGTGCAGCGGTCTGAACATCGGCTCGATCGGGATCGTCCAGCCGGGATAGCCGGGTGGCGCTTCGACGAGCAGCCGGTTGAGGATGCCCACGGCGTCGGTCAGCCGGCCGTGCGCGACGGCCGCCATGGCCGACAGGAGCGCGGCCTCGAGCAGCCGGCCGCCGCGCCCCAACTCCATGATGGAGGTGCCGGCCTGCTGGAGCGCCGCCTGGGCGTCGGCCTTCCTGCCCGCGGCCGCCAGGCAGTGCGCCAGGCCGATCTGCGAGCGCGCGTGGCCGGGGAACAGGCGCAGCGCCTGGCCGAAGGCCGCGGCCGATTCATCGAAGCGGCGCTCGGCGAGCAGTGCGAAGCCGCAGCCGTCGTGCGCGTTCATCGTGAACTCCTTGGCCCAGACGCGCGACGACGCGCCCGAGGCGGCTTCGAGTTCACGGCGGCACTGCGCCAGGGCGCGCCCCGCGTCGCCCTGCGCGAGGTACACCATCCCGAGCAACCAGTGCAGGCCGCTGGCGGGGTAGCGCGACTCGCGGCCGGCCTGCTTGTCCTGCAGCGCCACGCCCTGGTGCAGCACCTCGACGGCCATGGGCAGGTGGTTGCGCGCGATGTGCACCATGGCGATGTAGAAGTGCGCGAAGGCCAGATCGCTGTAGACCGTGAGCGCGCGCTTGAGCGCGTCGATGCGTTCGCTGCCCCACGCCGCGTGCCCCAGCCTGAACAGGTGCCGCCAGTCGAACGGCTCCAGGGACACGGCCCGCCGCCCGGCGGCCACGGCTTCGGCGAAGCGGCCGGCGCTCACCAGCAGGAACGCGAGCGTGGCGTGCCCCTCGGCCAGCGTGTCGTCGAGGTCGACGCACCGGCGGGCGTGCCCGATGGCGGTCGCGAGCCGCGCGGCATCCGGGGCGTTCTGCGCGCGCGTGGCTTCGTAGAGCAGATAGTGCGCGTTCGCGAGGCCCGCGTACGCCAGCGCGTACCGCGGATCGAGGCGCACGGCGCGCTCGAAGCCGTCCACCGCCGCCGCCACCTGGGCCGGGTCGAAGCTGTCCAGCTTCACGCGCGCTTCCGAGGCGGCGCGGAACGCGTCCAGGTTCGACGTCTCGCGCACGCCCATGCGCGTCGACTGGCCGTGCGCCGTCTCCACCCCCAGCGCCGCCGAGAACTGGCGCACGATGCGGTCCTGCAGATCGAAGATCTCCTCGAGCCGGCCGTCCACCTTCGCGTCGGCCACCGTCGCGCCCGTCGGCACGTCCACCAGGCGCGCCGTGATGCGCACGCGATCGCCCGCCCGCTGGAAACTGCCCACCACCACCAGGTGGACGTCGAGGTCCCGCGCGACGGCCGTCATCGATCCGTCCGTGCGCCGCACCGCCTCGCCGATGCGCACGTGATCGACGACGCGCAGCACGCGGAAGCCGGTGAGGTCGTTGGTGACCGTCTCCGCGATGCCGGTGGCCAGCCACGCCAGTTCCGCGTCGCCGCTCAGGTTGGTGAAGTCGAGCACGGCCACCGACCGCACCATGCCCTGGTCGCCGAGCGGCACCGGCTCGGCGTGCGCGGGCGCGTCGGTCTCGAACTCCGGCAGCGCCTCCACCGGCGCGATGAACCGGTAGCCGCGCCGCGCCACGGTCTGGATGTAGGTGGGCGCCGACGGCTCGTCGCCGAGCGCCTGGCGCAGATCCGAGATCGCCTGCGTCAGCGCGTTCTCGGTGACGGTCACATCCGGCCAGATCGCCGCGAACAGCTCGTCCTTCGTCACGAGCACCGACGGCCGCGACACGAAATACAGGAGCAGATCGACCAGCTTCGGCGACAGCGTGATGGTCTGGCCGTCCCGCAGCACGCGATACGCGGGCCGCTCCACGACATACGGGCCGAACCGGTACCGGGCCGGGCTGATGGGCATGCGGCCCGGATTGTACTGCACGGGCGGGAAGACAGCCACGAATCGGGCCCGGGCATGCACCGCGCCCGAGGGCGTGGGTGGCCGTGTCACGCCCCGGGCCCGGTGGCGGACGAGCCGTGCGCAGCAGGCCGCGCAGAAGGCCGGAACCCGACGAGCGGGCGGAGGGTTCCCGGGCGCCGCGCGTAGCGGTCGATCAGGCGCGGATAGCGCAAGCCCGCGAGAAGGGCCGGAACCCGACGCCACGCCGAGGAGGGTTCCCGGCCTGCGGAGCCCGGCTCGGGAGCCACCGGGCCCGGGGCATGCACCGCGCCCGAGGGCGTGGGTGGCCGTGTCACGCCCCGGGCCCGGTGGCGGACGAGCCGTGCGCAGCAGGCCGCGCAGAAGGCCGGAACCCGACGAGCGGGCGGAGGGTTCCCGGGCGCCGCGCGTAGCGGTCGATCAGGCGCGGATAGCGCAAGCCCGCGAGAAGGGCCGGAACCCGACGCCACGCCGAGGAGGGTTCCCGGCCTGCGGAGCCCGGCTCGGGAGCCGCCGGGCCCGGGGCATGCACCGCGCCCGAGGGCACCTCGTGGGCGTGGGCGGCCGGGCCGCGAGGAGAGAGGCTACCGCCGGCGGGCGCGGGCGGCGAGCACGAGCAGCGTGACGGCGGTGATCGGCACGACAAACGCCCCCATGACGAGGCTGAACGCCGGCAGCGCGTCGTGCTGCTGGCTCGCCAGGATGAGGTACGCCGTGTAGGCCACGTAGTAGCCCAGGAACAGCCAGCCCTCCCAGCGCGCGATGAGATGGCGGGTGAAGAAGATCGGCAGCGCCGCCACCGCCACCGCCACCATCACGGGAATGTCGAAGTCCAGGGCTGCCGGCGCCACCGCCACCCCGTCGGGCGAGATCAGCGCGGCCAGCCCCAGCACGGCCAGGATGTTGTAGATGTTGCTGCCGACGACGTTGCCCACGGCGATGTCGCGCTCGCCGCGGATCGACGCGATGATGGACGTGGCCACCTCGGGCATCGACGTGCCGGCCGCGACGATGGTCAGCGCGATCACCAGTTCGCTCACGCCCATCAGGCGCGCGATGGCCACCGACGCGTCCACGAACCATCGCGCGCCCCGCGCGAGAAGCGCCAGGCCTCCGGCGATGTACGCCAGGTTCACCGCCCACATCCGGACCGCCGACGCAGGCTGCGGCCGCCCGCCGTCGCTCCCCGCCTCCACGGCCGCCGCGCGGGCGGCGTCCTTCTCCCGGCGCGCCTGGCGGATGAGGAACACGGTGTAGCCCACGATGCCGAGCGCCAGCGCGCCGCCCTCAAGCCGCGACACGCGGCCGTCGAGCGCCATGAGGAGCAGCAGCACCGAGATGCCGATCATGATCGGCACGTCCATCCAGACGAGTTGCCGCGACACGATGAGCGGCGCGATGATGGCCGACACGCCCAGGATGAACAGCACGTTGAAGATGTTGCTGCCTACCACGTTCCCGATGGCGATGTCGGCCTGGCCGGCCAGGGCGGCTCGCAGGCTCACGGCGACCTCGGGCGTGCTCGTGCCGTAAGCCACGACCGTCAGGCCGACGATGAGCGGCGGCACACCGAGATGCGAGGCCAGCTTCGAGGCGCCCCGTACAAGCGCCTCCGCGCCCAGCACGAGAAGCGCCAATCCGGCGATGAAATAGACGGCAGTCATCACGGTCCTCGTAGGACGCCGCGGCGAGCCTGCGCGCTGCCGGCCCGGGCGGGCCGGATGCTCACCTCGGGGTCTTGCCGGCGTACTCCAGCATCTGCCGCGTGAAGTCGAGCGGATACGAGATCCGCGCGTTCGCGACGCGGCCGTCCGGGCCGTGCACGGGCTCGAGGTGCGGCATGACGAACCCGGTATAGGACGGCAGGTCCACCCGCTGCACGCGTGCCACGATCTCGTCGCGCAGCGCGGGCTCGAAGTGCGTCCCGTAGGTATCGACCAGCGCCTGCGCCGCCGCGAAGTCGCCCTGGCTCTTGATGCGCTGCACCTCGGCGAGCAGCCGGCCCACGCCGTCGTGGAAACCGTGAACGTCGGCCACCACGTAAAACGTCTTGCCGTCGCGCCAGCGTTCCTGCACGGCGTGGGTATGCTTCATGAGCCACCGCACGACGAGCTGGCGGTTGCGCATGTGGTCTTCCTCGAGGTGCGACCCCTCGCGCACGCGACGCAGCTGCACAAGCGCGTTGCGGGCGAACGCCTCGTACTCGGCGCACGCAATCTCGGCCTGGTGCTCCGCCTCGACGATGCCCAGCTCCGCCAGCTTCGGGTGCGTGATGAAGTAGAGCGCCACCAGGTCGGCGCGTGTCTCCTCGATGGTCGAGTAATACTCGCGCAGCGCCGCCGACGCCGTCGTGCCGAGCGCCGGGTCGGCCTGGCCCGACCCGTGGCCGACGACCTCGTGCAGGCACGTCGCCAGCTCCGAGGCCTCGCCGCTCCACCTCGCCGCCCGCTCGGCCTCCTCCCGCGTCCACGAGAATTCGGCCCAGTAGGCCGGCGGCAGCGAGCGCTCGTACGCCTCCATCACGTTCACGAGCGAAATCGACTTGCTGCCGTGCCGCTCGCGCACGCGCTCGTCGTTCGGCAGGTTCACGCCAATCGCGGTGAGCGGGCCGGAGTCGCCGCACTCCACCACCACGTCGATCGCGCACGCGCTCACACCGGTGACGCCCGCCTTGCGGTACTTCGGGTCCCAGGGCATGTGGTCCTCGAACCACTGCGCGTGGCGGGCCAGGGCGCGGATGGCGTCGGTCTTCGCGTGGTTCACGTAGAACACCATCGAGCCCCACGCGCCCTTCACGCTCCGCGCGTCGAGGTACACCTCGACGAACCCGTTGATGGTGTCGACGGGCGAGTCCTTGTCGCGCACCCACGCGATGTCGTAGGCCTCGCGATCGGCGGCCTCGCCCGTCCGGTAGTGACGGATGAGGGCCCCGAGGGCCTCGGCCATCGCCGCCGTCGCGTACGGCAGGGCCGCCTCGAGGTGCCGCACGACGGCCTCGATCTCGCGCCCGTAGCGGCCGCCGACCCGGTACACCTCTTCGACGAGCCGGCCGCCGCGCTTCACCAGGCGCGAGTTGAGCGGGTACCGCTCGCGGAACCCGTCGAGGTCGGCCAGGCTCACGCCGTCGTAGAGGTTGTTGGCGCTCATCGTGAGGATGTCGCGCCCCTCGCCCGGCGTCTTGCTCGTAATGCTCGCGTCGAACTCCGGGTCGAAGAAGCACGGCGCCAGCCTCGCCAGGAGCCCGTCGAGCGTCTCGCCGGGCCGCAACGGCAGCCGCGCGCCCGCGCTGGCGGCCGCGCGCACGGCCGCCGCGAACGCCTCCGGATCGCACCGCAGCAGGAACTTGCGCGCCGTCTGGCCGTTGTGCGGCCCGCTGTTCAGCCAGAACAGCTTCGCATAGTGGTGCACGCGCGCCAGCGTGTCGGGCTGGACGTCGGCGGGGTGCGTGACCACCGCCTCGACAAGGTCGCGCATGTCGAGGCTCGGCGCATAGCGCTGGTCGTAGTAGATGTCGCGCCCGGCGAGGGCGGCCTGCGACAGGTGGTAGATGAGCGTCTTCTCGCGCGGCGCCAGGGCGTCGAAGCCGTCGGCGTACAGCTGCACGACGGCCGCGTCGTCGACGCGCTCGAGGAGGTAGGGCCGGTCCTCCTGCGCGCTCACAGCTCGACCCGCTCGAGGTACTCCGGCACGCGCACGTGCCACCCGAGCTCGGCCTCGATGCGCGCCTTGAGCGCGGCCTGCGCGTCGGGCTCGCCGTGCACGAGATAGGTCGTCCGCGGGGCCTTCGTGAACCCGCGGAGCCATTGCATGATCTCGCCCGCGTCGGCGTGGGCCGACATCGAGTCGATCCGCTCGACGCGCGCCGCCACGGGCACGTGGAAGCCGTGGATCTTCACGCTCTCCGCGCCCTCCAGCAGCTGGCGCCCGCGGGTGCCGGCGGCCTGGTAGCCGACGAACAGGATCGTGTTGCGGCGCTTGGGCAGCGCGGCCTTCAGGTGATGCAGCACGCGACCGCCCGTCGCCATGCCGCTCGCCGACACCACGATGCAGGGCGCGGTGGCGGCCTGGATCTCCTTCGACTGCTGCGGCGAGGCCACGGCCGTGAACCGGCGCGTGGTGAACGCGCCCATCTGGCCGCGCCCCTGCTGGACGTCCGGGTCCAGATCATGGCTGTGGCCCGCGTAGTGCTTCAGCGCGTCGACGGCCATCGGGCTGTCCACGTAGACCGGCACCGTCGGGATGCGCCGCGCCTCTTCCAGCTTCTTCAGCCAGTAGATCACTTCCTCGACGCGGCCGATGGCGAACGCCGGGATGATCACCTTCCCGCCGCCCGCGATGGTGCTCGAGATGATCTCCGCCAGCCTCACCCCGCCGTCGTCCGCTTCGTGGGTGCGGTCGCCGTAGGTCGATTCGACCAGCAGGACGCCGGCCGACTCGACGCGCGTCGGATCGGGCAGCACGGGCCGGTTGAAGCGGCCAAGGTCGCCGCTGAACAGGATGTCGCCGCCGCCGTCGGCCTCGAGCGTGAAGCGGGCGAACGCGGATCCGAGCAGGTGGCCCGCGTCGGCGAACGAGAGCGTGGCCGCGCCCGTCACGGGCACCGGACGGTCGTAGCCCACCGGCTGGAGGTGCGTGAGCGCCTGGTAGGCGTCCTCCTCGGTGAACAGCGGCAGCGCGGGCGCGTGCTTCGTGTAACCCTCGCGGTTGGCGTCGCGGGCGTCGTCTTCGGCGAGGCGGCCCGAGTCGGGCAGCATGATGCGGCACAGCGACGCCGTGCCTGGCGTGCAGAAGACCCGCCCCCTGAAACCGTCGCCCACCAGGCGCGGCAGGTAGCCCGTGTGATCGATGTGCGCGTGCGTCAGCACCGCGGCGTCGATCTGGTCGGCGTCGACCGGCAGGGGCGCCCAGTTGCGCTCGCGCAGTTCCTTCAGCCCCTGGAAGAGGCCGCAGTCGACGAGGATCTTCCGGCCGCCGGTTTCGAGCAGGTACTTCGAGCCCGTCACCGTCCGCGCCGCGCCGAGAAACGTCAGTGCCGTCATGCGAAGAGCCCCACCTGTCCCCCCGTGTGCCAGAAGAGCACCGTCTCGCCTGCCGAGAAGGATCCCCGGCGCACGTGGTGGATGAGCCCCGCGAGCGCCTTGGCCGTGTAGGTGTGATCGACGAAGAGCGCCTCGTGCCGCGCCATCAGGCCCGCCGCCTCGAGCGACGCCGCCGACGGCACGCCGTAGCCGCCACCGATGTGCGCGTCGTCGACCTCGATCGGGTGCGCTGCCGCGAGGGCGCCGCCGTCGATGCCGAGCACATCGCCCATGCCCGCGATGATCGCGCGGACCGTGGCGGCAATCGACGCGGCCGGGTCGTCGGCGCTGATGCCCAGCACGCGCGTCGGCAGGCCGTGAAGGGCGCAGCCGGCCACCAGACCCGCCTGCGTGCCGCCCGACGAGGTGGCATGCACGATGACGTCGGGGGCCAGGCCCTGTCCGGCCAGCTCGCCGATGGCGCGCGCGAACCCCAGCGCGCCGAGGGGCGTGGACGCGCCGAGGGGGATCTCATACGGATGCCGCCCTTCGCGGCGCAGGTCCTCGGCGATGCGCGCCATGGCTGGCGCGCGATCGGCGCGCGTCTCGACGTAGTGAATGTCGGCGCCCAGCAGGGCGTCGAGCAGCGTGTTGGCCGCCAGGCGCTCCGGCCGCGCGCCGTTCAGCACCAGCACGCAGCGCAGGCCTACTCGCGCCGCCACCGCCGCCACCATGCGCGCCGAGTTCGACTGCACGCCGCCCACGCTCAGCAGCGTGTCGGCGCCTTCGGCGATCGCGGCCGCCGCCACGATGGCGATCTTGCGGATCTTGTTCCCGCCGAACCCGAACGCGATCGCATCGTCGCGCTTGACGAGCAGGCGCGGGCCGCCGCCAAGCGCGGTGCCGAGCCGCGAGAGATCGTGGACCGGTGACGGCGGCGTCCACAGGTCGAGCGACGGGACGGCCGCGAGGCGCTCGAGCGCGCCCGGGAGACGCTTCATGGGTTGGATTGTAGATCAGAAGACAGAAGCCAGAAGGGCTCACTGATGTTCGTCAGAAGCCAGAAGTCAGAAGGGCTCACTGACGATCGTCAGAAGCAAGAAGCCAGAAGGGCGCACTGACGCTTGTCAGAAGCAAGAAGAACACAAGGCGCACCGGTCGGTCTTTCTTCTGGCTTCTGGCTTCTGGCTTCTGATCCCATCACCGGAAGAGCTCTTCCATCGCGGTGATGGCTCCCAAGAGCTCTTCGCGCTCCCGCGCGAAACAGAACCGCACGTAGCCTTCGCTCGCGGGGCCGAAGTCGATGCCCGGCACGCAGCCGATGCGCCCCTTGCCGATCAGGTGCTCGGCCATCGCCCATGATCGCGAGGCCGATGACGCGCCGGCCGGGATCTTCCACGACGGATCGATGCTCAGAAACGCGTAGAACGCCCCGGCGGGCGGATCGCCCGAGAACACCTGCCGCGCCGCGTCACAGACGCCCGTGTAGAAGAGGTCGCGGCGCGCCTGCAGTTCCTCGCGGTACTGCGTGACCACCGCCTGGTCCCCTTCCAGGACGCCGATGCCGCCGTACTGCACCACCGACGAGACGTTGTTGATCGTCATCCCGACGAGCTTCGTCATGCGTGAGCGCCAGGCCGGGTTGCCCGTGGTGACATAGCCGATGCGCAGGCCCGTGGCGGCGTACGTCTTGCTGAACGTGAAGATCGACGAGGTGCGCTCGTGCATGCCGGGCAGCGACGCGATCGACACGTGCTCGCGGCCGTCGAAGAGCACGTCCTCGTACGCCTCGTCAGCGATCACCCACAGGTCGCGCTCGAGGGCGAGGGCGGCCAGGCGCGCCATGTCGGCACGCGTGAAGACGCCGCCGGTCGGGTTGCCGGGCGAGTTCACGTAGACGCCACGCGTCTTCGGCGTCACGCTCGATGCCAGCTCATCGAGGTCGAAGCGCCAGCCCAGCCCCTCGTGGAGCCGCACGCGCACCGGCGTGCCGCCGGCGGCCACGATCGAGCTGAGCGTCTGCGGCCACACCGGGTCGGGGATGATCACCTCGTCGCCCGGCTCGATCATCGACTGGCACGACAGATAGAGCGCGTGCACGCCGCCGCTGGTCATCAGCACATCGCCCGCCGACTCGACGGGGATCGCGTTGGCGCGCCGCAGCTTGGCGGCCAGCAGTTCCTGGATGCGCGGCAGCCCGGCCGTCTGCAGGTAGTGCGAGTGGTCGGCGTCGATGGCCGCCTTCATCGCCGCCTTGAACGTCGCGGGCACGGCGAAGCTGACATCGCCCTGGTCGAGGCGGTACGGCCGATCGACGGCGAACATCAGGTCGCGGATGCGGATGATCCCTGACGTCGGAACCGCGTCCAGCGATGCACCCATGGGTGGTTCCTCCGGAAGTCAGAAGCAGGAATCAAGAAGCAAGAAGGGCGCACTGTCGATTGTCAGAAGCCAGAAGGGGACACGGTGCAGCGGTGAGTCTTCTTCTTGCTTCCTGCTTCTTGCTTCCTGCTTCTATCTACCGCAAGTGCCTCCCCCCATCGACCCTGATCACCTCTCCGGTCACGAAGTCGGTGTCGACGAGGAAGAAGACGGCTTTCACGATTTCGGCTTCGCCGCCCCAGCGCCCGAGGGGCGTGGCCTGCTCGACGGCCTTCAGCTCCTCGTCGCCGGTGTCGGGGGGCGCGAGAATCGGGCCCGGCGCCACCGCGTTCACCAGGATGCCGTCGCCCGCCACCTCGAGGGCGAGGGCCTCGGTGAGGGCGACCACCCCGCTCTTGGCCACGTAGTACGGCAGGAACCCCTTGTAGCGCGTGCGGCCGCTAGCCGGCAGCCAGTCGGCGATGTTGATGATGCGGCCGCCGCCCGCCGCGCGCATGTGCGGCACCGCCGCGCGGGCGCACAGGAAGGCGGCTTTCAGATCGACGGCCAGCCCGCGGTCCCAGAGCGCCTCGGTCAGCTCGTCGAACGGCGTGGCCACGTAGAGCGACGCCATGTTCACCAGCACGTCGAGGCGGCCGAGCTGGCGCACCGTGTCGTCCACCAGCCGCTGGCAGGCCGGCCCCTGCGACAGGTCGGCCTGGAGACACACCGCCCGCCGGCCCAGCGCCCGGATGGCCGCCGCCGCCGCTTCGGCCTCGTTGCGCGACTGGTTGTAGCTGAGCGCCACGTCGGCGCCCCGCGCGGCCGCCCGCTTCGCCACCTCGGCCCCGATCCGCCGGGGGCCGGTGATCAACACCACGCGATGCTCGAGGTCCATGGGGGGATTGTACCTGGTCAGGGGCTAGGCGCTAGGGGCTAGGGTCTAGTCAGCCAGGCTATTGAGCTATCACCCGCCCGGAGATAGCCGCTTCCCCCTGGCGCCCAGCGCCTAGCCCCTGATCTCACCAGCGCCTAGCGCCTAGCCCCTAGCGCCTAGTAGAATCCCCCCGTGCGCACGCGCGAGCTCTCCCCCGCCCAACTGCTGTCGCTGCACATCGCCGGCCTCATCACCATCGGCGCCGTCCTGCTGAGCCTCCCGGTCTCGGTGGCGGCAGGCCAGGCGCCCTCGATCCTCAACGCGTTTTTCACCTCCACCTCCGCCGTCTGCGTCACCGGCCTCATCGTCGTCGACACGCCGAACTACTGGTCGCCGTTCGGCCAGGTGGTGCTCATGCTGCTCATCCAGGCCGGCGGCCTGGGGTACATGACTATCTCGTCGCTCATCATGGTGGCGTTCGGCCGCCGCATTTCCGTGCACGAGCGGATGACGCTGGCCGACGCCCTGAACGTGTCGAGCATGGAGGGGCTGCTGCGCTTCACCTGGACAGTGGCGCTGCTGACGTTCGCGATCGAGGGCCTCGGCGCGCTCATCATGGCTGCCCGCTTCGCGCAGGACGTGGGCTGGGCGAAGGGCCTGTGGTTCGGCGTGTTCCACGCGGTGTCGGCGTTCAACAACGCCGGCTTCGCGCTGTTCAGCGACAACCTGATGAGCTACCGCGGCGACCTGACGATCAACCTGGTCATCACCACGCTCATCATCGCCGGCGGCCTCGGCTTCTTCGTCCTGTCGGGCCTGCTCCACCTGCGCAAGCGCACGGCGGTGAGCATGTCGGTCCACACGAAGCTCGTGCTCACGGTCACCGCGTGCCTGCTCGCCGCCGGCACGCTGGCCATCCTGCTGCTCGAGTGGACGAACCCGAAGACGCTCGGGCCGCTCGGGTTCGGGGAGAAGCTGCTCGCGGCCTATTTCCAGGCCGTCACGCCGCGCACCGCCGGGTTCAACACCCTCAGCATCGGCGACATGACGCCGGCGGCGCTGTTCCTCACCATCAGCCTGATGTTCATCGGCGCCTCGCCGGGCGGCACGGGAGGCGGCGTCAAGACCACCACGTTCGGCGTCATCGTGGCGGCGCTGTGGGCCACGGTACGGGGCGAGCGCGACACCAACGTCTTCAGGCGCCGCCTTCCGCCCGATCTGGTGCGCCGCGCCTTCGCCCTCGCCATCCTGGCCGCCGTCGGCCTCATCGTCATCACGGGCTTCCTGCTCCTCGGCGAGGGCCATGGCCTGCTGCAGACGAGCTACGAGGCCGTGTCGGCGTTCGGTACGGTGGGCCTCTCGATGGGCGTTGCCGGCAGTCCGCTCAGCCTGTCGGGATTCTTCGGCACGGGCGGCAAGTGGCTCATCATGTTCCTCATGTTCATGGGCCGCGTCGGCCCCATGACCCTCGCGGTGGCCCTGGCCGGCCTCGCCGCGCCGGCCCGCGTGCGGTACCCGGAAGGAAGGGTGTTGATCGGCTGATGAAGAAGCAGACTTTCGCGGTGATTGGCCTCGGGCGCTTCGGCTCCGCCATGGCCACGACGTTGACGGAGCTCGGCCAGGACGTCATCGGCATCGACGCCAACGAGGAGCGCGTGCAGCGCCACGCCGACCTCATCCGCTCGGCCGTCCAGCTCGACGCGAACGACGAGCGGGCGCTCAGGGCCGTCGGCGTCCAGGACGTGGACGTGGCCGTGATTTCCATCGGCGAGAACATCGAGGCCAGCCTCCTCGCCGTCATGCTCGTCAAGGACATCGGCGTGCCGCGCATCATCGCCAAGGCCGTGACGACGCTGCACGGGCGGATCCTGGAGCGGATCGGGGTGAACCGCGTGATCTTCCCCGAGCGCGAGATGGCCATCCGCGTGGCCCACAGCCTGGTGGTGGCCAACGTCCTCGACTACATCGAGCTCTCGCGCGACTTCAGCATCATCGAGATGCCGGCGCCCGCCGAGTTCGCGGGCAGGTCGCTCAAGGACCTGCAGCTGCGCAACAGGTACGGGCTCACGCTCATCGCCATCAAGCGCAAGCCCGCCGGCGGCGGCGCCGAGGTCACCAACGTGGCGCCCACGGCTGACGATGTGATCCAGAGGGCGGACGTGCTGGCGCTGCTGGGCTCGAACGAGCGCCTCGCCCAGCTCGACCGGCTCCTCAAGGACGAATAGGGCCGGCGTTCACCGACGGAGGTCGCCATGGAAGCGTCGCGGCGCGGTTTTCTCGGCCATGTCATTCGCGGCGGGCTCGCCGGCACCGCCACCCTCGCGGCGTTCGGCGACAACGGGATCGAGCGCGTGCTCGAGGCCTCGCAGGCCGTCGCGTCGCGAGCCCCCGAGGACGTCGCCCAGGACGAGGCCTACTGGCGCGAGATCCAGGGCGCCTTCACCCTCGACCGCACGATCATCAACCTGAACAACGGCGGCGTCTGCCCCAGCCCGCGCGTGGTGCACGAGGCGTTCAAGCGCTACCTCGACATCACCAACCAGTCGCCCGTGTACCACATGTGGCAGATCCTCGAGCCGAACGTCGAGAGCGTGCGCCGGCAGCTCGCGCACGAGTTCGGCTGCGACCCCGAGGAACTGGCCATCACGCGCAACGCCAGCGAGTCGCTGCAGATCGCCCAGCTCGGGATCGACCTGAAGCCGGGCGACGAGGTGCTGACCACCGACCAGGACTACCCGCGCATGCTCACGACGTGGGAGCAGCGGGTGCGCCGCGACGGCGTCAAGCTGACCAAGATTCACTTCCCCGTGCCGCCGCCGAGCCAGCAATACCTGGCCGACATGTTCGAGAAGGCCGTCACCACGCGCACGAAGGTGATCCTGCTCTGCCAGATCACCAACCTGACCGGCCAGATCTTCCCCACCCGCGAGATCTGCCGCATGGCCCGCGCGCGCGGCATCAAGACGATCGTCGACGGCGCGCACGCTTTCGCGCACTTCCCCTTCGTGGGCCGCGACCTCGAGTGCGACTACTACGGCTGCAGCCTGCACAAGTGGCTCACGGCGCCCATCGGCACGGGCCTCCTGTACGTGCGGCGCGAGAACATCGCGGGCCTCTGGCCGATGCAGCCCGCGGCCGCCAGCCAGGCCGACAACATCCGCAAGTTCGAGGAGATCGGCACGCACCCCGCCGCCAACCACAACGCGATTGCCGAGGCCCTCGTGTTCCTGCGCGGCATCGGCATGGAGCGCAAGGCCGCGCGCCTGCGCTATCTCAAGGACCGCTGGGCACGCCGCCTCGAGAAGATCCCCGGCGTGCGCATCCACACGCCGTTCGACCCCGCCCAGTCCTGCGGCCTCGCCAACGCGGGCCTCGACGCGGTGGACTGCTCGAAGCTCGCCGACCACCTCTGGACGAAGTACCGCATCATCGTCGTGCCCATCAAGCGCGACGACTACCAGGGCATCCGTGTCACGCCGAACGTGTATACGACGTTGGATGAAATCGACACCTTCGCCGGGATTGTGGAAGCGGTGGCAAAGCGGGGATCGGTCTAGGGGCTGGCGGCTAGGCGCTAGGGGCTAGTCAGCTTAGCTGTGAAGTGCGCCACTCACGCGGCGAAAGCCGCGTCCGACCAGCGCCTAGCGCCCAGCCCCTAGGCCCTGTTCTGATTAGATACCCGCGGCCGCGGAGGCCTTCATCGCGTCCGGCACGCCGATGACGACGGCCGCCATGGCGTGGCCGTCGACGGCCGTCGCGTAGAAATACTCGACGTTCACGCCCGCCTCGGCGAGCAGCCGCGCGGCCCGCCCGAGGGCGCCCGGGTCGTTCGGCATCACCGTGTAGAGCACGTCGCGCTGGTCGACCTTGATCTTCCGTTCACGCATCAGCTCGGCCGCGTGCAGCGGGTTGTCGACCACCAGCCGCAGCAGGCCCGTGTGCTCCAACTGCATCGCGATGATGTTGATGCGGTCGTCGGCCAGGCCCTTGAACACCCGGGCCGCCGCGCCCGGCTTGTTCTCGAGGACCAGCGTGAGCTCCGTGCGGATGGCCATCGTGTCGTACCTCGGGGGGAATGTACGACTAGCGCCTAGCGCCTAGACCCTAGCGCCTAGAAGTATATCGTCAACCCGCCGGTCCACATCGAGCCGCCCCGGCTGATGCTCGACTCTTCGGGGTTGTCGAGGGCGAGCTGCGTCAGCAACCCGACCACCGACGCCACCGAGGCGGCCTTCTTGAGCGCCCCGGTGATGCCGTCTATACCGTTCGAGTCGACCCAGACGTACCGGTAGTCCACGTAGGCGGCGAAGTGACTGCCGAACCTCACCTGCGCGCCCAACCCCAGGTGGTATCCGAAGTCGGTGGTGGACGCGGTGGCCGTGGTGACGCCTCTGTCGAGCGCCTCCACCCGGTGCTTGTACCAGCCGACCCCTCCCAGCACGAAAGGAGCGAACGTCTTCTCCACCGGGATCAGCAGGCCGGTGATCTGGAGCGGCAGATTGCGGACGCGGGCGGTCTCGGCCTCGTTCGTCGTCGACTGGTAGTCCATCGACGCCTCGATGCCGATGCGGTTGGTCGGATGGAAACGGATATAGCCGCCCCACAGTTCCGTCCTCGACGAATCGCTGTCGTCCAGGGCGGGGCTCTCGGGGCCCGACACCGAGACGAACCGGGCGCCGATGCCGAAGGTCTGGGCCTGCGCACCCGCCGCCGCGCCGGCAGCGATCGCCGCGGCGGCGATGGCCACCCGCACTGCCCGCCATGTTGAACTGCCCACAGGACTCCTTCCGCAGCCCGCAGGGCGCGCGGCCGCTGCTCTCCATAGTATCGGTTGGAGAGACGGCCGGGCACAGGAATCCTTTGAGGCCAGGCCCCCTACTGCGTCGGGCGCAGCAGCTGCCGGAACGTCAGCGTGTTCACGTCGCGGAACATCGGGGTCCGCGGCGGCAGCAGCGGCGGCGACAGGAAGTCCGTGTCGAAGAGGTATCCGCGGTTCGGCGGCGAGTAGACAACGTCGCAGCACTTGTAGGTGCCGACGGCCTGGCGGCTGGTGTAGAAGCTGATGAGCGACCCCCGGTAGTTGAGCGCTTGCCCGCCCCAGTTCTCGATGTAGCGCAGGAAATTGTGGGCGCCGCCGTCGGTGCCGAAGTCGGTATGATCCTGGGCGCTGCTGGTCGGCCTGGGGAAACTGATGCCCTTGCCCGAGATCACCCCGACCCGGTAGAAGGTGGTCGTCGCCCCACGGTTCGAGCCCACGTCGTGCGGCGACATGAACGACCGGATGTCGTTGAAGTTGTTCGAGAGCATGGTCACGGCGTCGGCGATGGCGGCCGCCGACACGTGGTCCGTGCCCGGGACCGTGCCGAAGCCGGTGCCGGCCGCGTTCGGCGCGTTGTAGTTGCCCTGGATGTAGAGAGGGTTTTCGGTCACGACCGACAACCCTTGCGTCCCATTGGCTGGCAGGCGGAGGGTGCCGGCCGTGTAACCGCCGTTGACCAACTTGACGGCGCGGCGGAAGAACACCGGCGGATTCACGCGCGCCTCGCTCACCGACACCGCCGTGGTCAGCGTGGTGGCCGCTCCCTCCATCCAGGCGCCGGTCGCGCCGGTCGCCGGGGTCCATGCCGGAACGGTCGCCATGCGGAAGGCGAGGGCTCCCGCCGGGTAGAGGCGCGGAATCCCGCCGTAGACGTCGAGGGCGCCGTTCAAGTTGGCGTCCTCGCCTGCGTCGAGGACGCCGTTGGACACGCTCTGCGCGGACCCGGGATTGACGAAGTCCTCGAAGCCCAGTTCGCCCGTTTCGCGGTCGTCGCCGAAGTCGTCGGCCGTGTAGAGCAGGTTGTCGCCCCCCGCGGCCGAGGCGGCGGCGCCGTCCCCACCCAGGTCCTTGTTGCCGCGCCGATCCGAGACGTAGAGCACGTACCCCGTGACGTCCATCGTGTCGGGCCTGGTCAGGATGTACTGCCGCAGGTTGCCGACGTCAATCTCCACGTAGTGCATGATGCCGCTCATCCGCGGGGTCGTGCCCGCGCCCGCGTCGTCGTCGCGGCGCGCCCCTTCTCTCGCGTCGTACAGCGCCAGCGGCAGGTAGTCGGTGGCGAGCGTGGACCACGCGCCGCCAGCCGATCGGCCGCAGCTGCCGAACCCGGCCGACGGGTTGTCGCGCACATACTGCAGCCGGACGACCGCGAGCGGGCTCGGGGCGTTTGCGGCCGCCGCGCACGTCGCGCCGGCGGTGTTCCACGTTCCGGCGTTGGCGAGGTTGGGCCCCGTGAACCCCAGGTTCAGGATTTCCACGGTGATGTCGGACCACGCGCCTCCGCGCGTCTGGCGCTCGATCTTCAGGAAGCCGCCGGAGAGAGGCGTGCCCGGGGGCAGGTTGTAGCCGTATCCGGGGGTCGCTGAGTTGATCCCGGCCTGCGCCAGGGGGACGCCGTTCAGGAAGGTCACCGCGCCGAGCCCGTTCGGGTTGGCCCGGTAGGCGGCGTCCAGTGCCAGGCGCGCGAGGTCGATGGGCGGGTCCGCGGTGACGGTCGGCAGACTGGTGATGTCGGACGCGCGGTCCGACAGCAGGACGCGCACGCTCGCCATCGAGAAGAAGCGCTGTTCGAGTATGGCCGGCGTGTCGGGCACGACGAGCGACGGCCGCCGGATCAGGTCGACGGGGAGCGCGCCGTCGGCGACGAGCGGCAGGTCGAGGCGCTTGGCGCCCGTCGCGCCATTGCGGATCCGGTTCGAGTAGGTGCCGGTCGAGATGTTCGTCCACGTCGGGTCGTTCGGCGAGCTGCCCCCCACGAGCACCATGGTCGGGGTGCCGCCCACCATCTGCAGGGTGCTCGGCGGGACACTGGCCACGAGCACGCTGCCTTCCTGCGTGCCGCCGCCGCAGTTGCCGCCCTGCGATCCGCAGCTCAGGCGCCGGAACGTCGGGACGCTCCCGCCCGTCAGCGCCACTCTCACATAACCGCGGTGGCCGCTCGACGAGATCGCCAGCCCGTTTGAGAGATGCGTCCGGACCACTTCCCCCACCGCCGTCACGACGTCGCGCATCGTGAGCGTGGCCGAGCCGTCCTGTGCCAGGTAGATGTTCTGGTTCGAGTGCACCCGGCCCCCGAAGTCGAAGTTGGGCCCGGCGAAGAAGCTGAGGTCGTTCTCCGAGTAGATGCCGAACTGGAAGACCGGAACCGCCACGGTCTGGACTTCGCGCCGCATGCGTGACTCCGCCCCGAAGCCGGATGCGCCGGCGTCAGCGCGGGCGGTCACGCTGATCACGTACGGGGTGATGAGGCCCGTCAGGCCCTGGAGCGGCCCGTTGGTGACCATCGCCGAGTGCGTCGCGCCGGCGGTGATCGTGTACCCCGTCCCGCCTCCCGGCGCGATGAACCCGAACCCGGGAATGCTGGGCGGCGTCGCGGTCAGCGCGGCGATCTGCGCGGCCGACGGGCTGAACGTGCCGTCCCTGAACAACGAGCCGAGGTCGGCGGTCAGGTTCTCGAGCCCCGCGTGGGCCGCGGCGTACGCCTGCGTCTGGTCCCGGTTCCGGCCGCTCGCCTGCTGGTCGGCCGTGATCAGGACGACGAACCCCACAAGAAGCGCTGACATGACCAGCATCACCAGCATCGTGGTCACCAGCGCCATGCCTGTGTCGTTTCTGCGGTGCATTGTCATCCTCGTTTCCGCGCGGACTCAGCGGTACCGGTCGACCAGCGCGAGGCTCCGCAGGCTCACCTGCGTCGTGAGCGTGTTGCGGAAGAAGCGCCGCGTCCCGGTGAACTCCGCGTCCGACCGACCGGCCAGGAACAGATTCACCTTGCGGATCTGATTCGGCGAGCACGGCCGCGGCGCGCATGCGCCGCCGGTGGTGAAGTCAACCGCCTCCATCCGCACGCCTGACGGGTTGCCGAACCCGTCCACCATGTCGTAGCTGAACTGCAGGTTCTCGATGCCGAACGCCGTCGTGCGGCCCCGCTGGTTGAGCGGCGCGGCCGGATCGCCCCAGTTCAGGTGGCGCATGAGCCGCGGCGTCGCAGGATCGACGGTGTTGTCCAGGTAGTAGGAGATCATCCGGACCCGCGAGACGTTCGCCGCCCCGTTGGTGGTGGGGGCGGCCTGCGCCAGGTCGTCCACCGTGCCGTTGTAGGCGAGGACGAACTGGTTGAGGTTCATCGGGTCACCGCCGGCGAACGTGAACGTCTGGTCGCCGTCGACCGCCGTCACGTAGACCATCGCGCTCGCGCTGCCCTTGGTGAACATCATGAGGTCGCCCACCCGCACATCGTCTGGGCCGCCGGTGCTGATGTCGAGCCCGCCCGTCAACTGGGCCGCTGTCGCCACCCTGGCCGTGTGCGCGGCAACGTCGAAGCTCCACACCGGCACGGCGTCCAGCGTCGAATCGGTCGCCATCGTCGTCACGGTGTCGGTGGCCACGCCGTTGATGACCGGCCCGCACCCGGGCCCGACGGTGACCGCCGGAATCACGGCGGTGCCAGCCGGCCACTCCGTGCACACGCTGCCCTGCGGGCGCGGGCGCTGGATGAGGAGCGAGCCCGGGCCTTCCGGCACCTGGACGGTGCGGCCTGGCGGGAGGCCCTGTCCGACCTGGAGGAGATCGCGCACGACAATGTCGACAGCGATCCGCAGGTTGTTGTTCAGCCCGATGGTGTGCTTGGCGGTCTCGGTGGCGCGGTACGCGTTGGTGAGGCCGGTCAGGGTCACCCCCATGATGATCCCCAGAACGGCCATCGCGACCAGCAGCTCGATCAGCGTGAATCCGTCGCTGTTACGCCTGTCATCGTGGTGCATGCGCATGGCGCGGCCCTACGAGAATGCCGAGATGAACGTGCGCAGCGTGTAAGTGCGCCGCTGAGGTCCCACCCTGAAGTCGATCGTGATCACGACCTCGCGGAGGACGGGGTTCACCGGGTTGAGCTCGTTGATTTGGACGCGCCTCGTGAAGCCCGTGAGCGGCGTCCGCACGTCGTCGGCCGTGCCGAGGATCTCGTCGGCGCCGGGATCCCGCATCGTTTCGGCGCCGGCCGCGGCATCGTCGGCCGTGTTCACGAGGCCGTCGACGCCGGCCGCGTTGAGCGGCTGCACGCCGTCGAGAAAAACACCGCCGGCCGACGCGTTCCGGATCTGCGCCCACGTGATCGTGCGCGTGTCGCGGGCCGTGTGCACGCTCTCTACCGCCTCGCGGGCCTTCTCGCGGGCGATGAGGTTCGCCGACGACGTGCTCATGTGCTGCACGCCCAGGTAGAACACCTGCGCCAGGCCGAGCACGCCGATGGTGAGGATCGTCATCGAAATGAGGGTCTCGAGCAGCGTGAAACCTCCGTCGCGGCGGAGTGCAGGCGGCCGGCCGTTGTGTGCTGGGATCACGGGTCCCTCACCTTTCCCATCGCGTGCCGGCCCAGCGCCATTCGCGGATGAGCGCACTGGGGCCGAAAACGGTAATCGCCCGCGCACTGAGCGGCGCCCCCGCGGTGCCGAGGAACACGGTCCCGTTGACCGGGTCGCCGTTCTCGTCAACCAGCTCGCCGGTGCTCGTGAACGCCACTGTCACCGCCCCGGGGAAGGCGGTCGGGGAGGGGTTGCCAAACGCGTCGGGCGTGTCCGGGAGCCCGGGCATGAGGCGGAAGTTGGCCCCGCCCTCGAGGCGGACGTCGCTGATCATGGTGGTGCCGGGCCCGGGAATCTCGACCCGCTGCACCGTGATCCGGTCCGGGGCGATGAAGTTCACCTGCACGTTCCGGCGCTGGGCGATGGCCTGCTCGCGCGCCAGGCGCAGCGTGGCGGTCACCTGGGCCGCTCCGCTGTCGGCACGGGCGTGCAATAGCGCCGCCGGCATCACGAGCACGGTGATGGCCATGACCACGGCGATGATCCCGACGACGATCAAGACCTCCGTCAGCGAGGCGCCCGCCTCGCCGGCGCGAGCGCGGATGGTCGGGGCTGTTGGGCGTACGCTTGGCATCACGGGCCGGATTTGCAAGACGCAGGCCACTACCCGCAAGATCGTAAGTGCTTGTATGATCTGGACTTCACGGAGCTGGCCAGCCGTTCCATCGCCATCCGTGTGACGCTCTGAGTCACTCCCTGACGAAATCGTGACAGTGGTCGCCCCGGCGGCCTCCACCCAAGACCCGAGTGCGGCGCCTGGCGTGGCATACTAGAGGCCGTTTCGTCTCCCGTTCCCGCGGCCGGAATTGCCGCCGTGCGCAGGCGGAGAAACCGGTCCTGAAGAGCCTCGCGCCGGAGTCGCACGTCATGCCCACGACCGTCGTATCGTCCGCGGCCATCCCGGTCGCCAGCCGCGTCCACGGGTTCTCCTACGCCATCCGCAACATCGTCGCCGAGGCGAAGAAGGTGGAGGCCGCGGGCCGCACGGTGAGGTACCTGAACATCGGCGACCCCATCCCGTTCGGCTTCAAGACGCCCGCGCACATGCTCGAGGCCGTCGAGAAGGCCATGCGCGACGGCCACAACGGGTACGGGCCGTCGCCCGGCATCCTGAGCGCCCGCGAGGCCGTGGCCGAGGACTTCACGGCCCGCGGCCTGCCCATGACGCCCGACCGCGTGCTGCTGACGGCCGGCACGTCGGAGGGCATCGAGATCGCGCTCAACGCCCTGGCCAACCCTGGCGACGAAGTGATGGTGCCGAGCCCGACGTATCCGCTCTACACCGCCGTCACAGCCAAGATCGCGGCGAAGACGGTTTACTACCGCACCGACCCCAGGCACGGCTGGCTGCCGGACCTGGACGAGATCCGATCGCTCATCACGCCGAAGACGCGGGCGCTGGTCGTGATCGACCCGAACAACCCGACCGGCGCGGTGTATCCCGAGCCGATCCGCCAGGAGCTCATCGCCCTCGCGTCCAGGCACGGCTTCGTGCTGCTGGCCGACGAGGTCTACGGCGACCTCGCGTACGACGGCGCCACGCCGCCCATGGCGCGCCTCGACACCAGCGCGCCGGTGATCTCCTTCGGCAGCCTGTCGAAGGCATATCTCGCGCCCGGCTGGCGAGCCGGCTGGATGGCGGTGGGCACGAGCCCGCGCCTGGCCGACGTGCTCGCGGCCGTGATGAAGCTGGCCGACGGCCGCCTGTGCGCCACCGTGCCCATGCAGTACGCCGTCACCGCGGCCCTGCGCGGCGACCGGTCGCACCAGGTGACGTTCAGGCAGGCGCTGCGCGAGCGGGCCGGCGTCACCGTCGCGCGCCTCAACGCCATTCCCGGCATGTCGTGCGTGGCGCCCACGGGCGCCTTCTATGCGATGCCCAAGGTGGACCTGCCGCCCGGGCGCACCGACGAGGACTACGTGCTGGCGCTGCTGCGCGAGGCGGGCGTGCTGTGCGTCTACGGCTCCGGCTTCGGCACCAGGCCCGAGGACGGCTTCTTCCGCGTGGTGTTCCTCGCCTCGCCGGAAGAGCTGGCGGGGGTTTACGACACGATGGCTCAGTTCACCGCGGGGTATCTGGGGCGGTGATGGCAACGGGGGCTAGGGACTGGGCGCTAGGCGCTAGTCAGACTAGCCCCGAGCGCCTAGCCCCGAGCGCCTGACCCATGACCGCTCCCCGACTCCGACGCCCGTGGGTGGACGCCGTAACGGCCCAGTCAGGGGGCGGAGCAGCCGTTCTGTACGCGGTCATCTCGCTCCTGATGACCTGGCCCCTCGCCGCCGGCCTTGTGCGCGACATCCCCTGGGACCTCGGCGACCCGGTGCTCAACTGCTGGATCCTGCAGTGGGGCGCGGACCACTGGCTGCGGTTCCTCGGCGGTGATCTCGGCGCGTTCCGCGGCTACTTCGACGCGAACATCTTCTATCCCGAGCCGCTCGCGCTCGCGTACTCCGAGCACCTCACCGCGCAGGTGCTGCAGATCCTCCCCGTCTACGCCCTCACCGGCAACATCGTCCTCTGCTACAACCTGCTGTTCCTGTCGACGTTCGTGCTGTCGGGGCTCGGCGCGTTCCTGTTCGTGCGCGAGGTGACCGGCAGCGCGCGCGCGGCGTTCGTGGCCGGATTGCTCTTTGCCTTCGCGCCATACCGCATCGGCCAGTTCTCTCATCTGCAGGTGCTGTCGTCGCAGTGGATGATGTTCGCGCTCTACGGTTTCCGGCGGTACTTCGTGACGCGCCGCGCGTGGCCGCTTGCCGGCGCCGCCGCCGCGCTCGTGCTGCAAAACTGGTCGTGCGGCTACTTCCTGCTCTACTTCGCGCCGTTTGCGGCGGCCTACGTCCTGTACGAGATCGCCGGCCGCGGACTCTGGCGGGACCTGCGCGTGTGGGCGTCGCTCGGCGCCGCGGCGGTTGCGGTCGCCGGTGCCACCGTGCCGCTGCTCATGCCGTATCTCGAGCTGCGGCAGCTCGGGTTCGAGGCACGCCCGATAGACGAGGTCGTCCGTTACTCGGCCGATGTCTACAGCTACCTGACCGCGCACGAGGCCCAATCGTGGTGGGGCGAAGTCGCCCGCGCGTTCCCGAAGCCCGAGGGCGAGCTGTTCCCCTCGCTGGTCCCGATGCTGCTGGCGCTCGTCGGCATCGCCGCCCACGCCCGGGTCACGTGGGCCGTCACCCGGGCGCGCGGGGAAGAAGCCGACGTGCCCGCGTGGCGCCGCGCGCTGGTCTGCGCCGCGGCCGCCGTCCTGGCGTGGCAGCTGCTGTCGGCAGCCGTGATCCTCGCGTGCGGGAGGCTCGACTGGCAGATCGGGCCCCTGTCGATCCGCGCGCGAAGCCTGGCGCGCACCCTCGAAATCACTGCGCTGGCCGTCATCGCGCTCCTGGCAGGCTCGCGCCGCGCACGGGCGTTCGTGCGCGGCGTGCCCGGCTCGGTGCTGGCGTTTGCCGTGGCGGGCCTCGCCGCGGCCTTCTGGTTGTCGCTCGGGCCGGCCGCCTCGTCGCATGGCGTGCGCCTCGCCGGCGACGGTCCCTATGCGTGGCTCTTCCACCACGTGCCGGGCTTCGACGGCCTGCGCGTGCCGGCCCGCATGGGCATGCTGGTGATGCTGTTCCTCGCGGTGATCGGAGGCTACGGCGCGCTGGCCGTCGAGCGCGCCTTCAGAGGCCGCCGCCCCGGCGCCGTGCTCGCTGCCGTCGCGCTGCTGTTCCTGGTCGAGGCCTCGCCGGCCCCGATTGAGCTGAATGGCACGTGGAGCGTGGCCGGCCTGAATCCGCCGCCGGTGCCCATCGTCGCGGACACCGGCCCGCCGGCCATCTACCGGGCCGTGGCGTCGCTTCCCGATCGCGCCGTCCTCGCCGAGTTCCCGTTCGGCGACGAGCAGTACGACTTGCGCTACATGCTCTACTCGTCGGCCCACCGGCGGCTGCTCCTGAACGGCTACAGCGGGGGCTTTCCGCGCTCGCACGCGGTGAACCGCGGGGCGCTTGGGCGGGTGCTCGACGATCCCGACACCGCCTGGCGCGTTCTCGCGGCCTCGGGCGCCACGCATGCCGTCGTGCACGAGGGCGCATGGGCCGATGGGCTCGGCCCGCGCGTCAGCGCCTGGCTCGAGGGCCGCGGCGCGCGCGAGGTGGCCGAATCCGGCGGCGACCGCCTCTTCGAGCTGCCTCCGCCGCGCGTTGCGTGGTTTTGCCCGACTCTTCACGAAATGTAGGGCGCCGCTTCACACCCGCGCGGTTTTTCGGGCAGAATCAGCACGGGTCGCCGATCCTCGCGCCCGCCCGGGCTGTGATCGTTTCTTGCAGCCTGGCGGGTATGCCGCCGTTTACCTCCTCCGTCACGTGGTCAGGGTCAGGGCCGGCGGGCAAGGAGGCGCGCGCCGGCGGCATCAGGTCGGCCTGGAGGTCGCACGTGCGCCTGGTCCGCGCCGTCGCCGAGCATCCGCGCTTCGGCGACGCGGTGATCGTGTTGTTCCTGCTCGCGCAGGCTGCCGACGGCGTCATGACCTACGTCGGCGTCACCACGCTCGGCGTCCACCTCGAAGCCAATCCGCTGCTCGCCTCCCTGATGAACGCCTTCGGCCACGGCACCGCCGTCGCCGGCGCCAAGATCGTGGCCTCGGCCCTCGGCATCTCGCTCCACCTCATCGGCGTTCACGGCATTCTCGCCGTGCTGACGGGCATCTACATTCTGGCCGCCGTCCTCCCCTGGGCGGGTCTGCTGCTCGTGATGTGACGACTCGCGAGCATCATCCTTCAGTAGCCCTGGCTACTGGCTACTTCAGCTGCCATCTCGCGCGCCGATGAAGGCGTCCACTCTCAGCCCCACCGGCAGCCGCGCGTCGGCTGAGAGTTCGATGAGCGTTTCGAGCACCCTGGTGTCCACCTTCTCGGCCGGCTCGTCGGTGCGGATGTTCTTCCGTCCGAGGAGGCTCCCCACGCGCACCACCGTGCCTTCGAACCGGCGGTCGCCGTACGCGTCCGCCGTCACCCACGCCGGCTGGCCGACCGCGACGCGTGCGACGTCGTGCTCATCCACGTCCACCCGCACCCGGAGCCGACGCATGTCCGCAACCGTGAACACGCGCGCCGAGTCGGTCGACTCCGGCGCGACGCTCTCCCCGGTTTCCTTGTAGCGGCGGAGCACGGTGCCGTCCACCGGCGCGCGGAGGACGGTCTTCTCGAGGACGGCGCCCGCCTCGTCTACACGCGCTCGGGCCAGCCTGACCGCCGCTTCGGCTCGAGTCCGCTCGTCTTCCCTGGCGGTGCTGTCGATCGCGTCGGCGCGCTCGCGGACCTCGTCGAGCCTGGCCCGTGTCACGCGCAGGGCCCGGGCGGCGCGGTCGAGCTCCTCCGCCGGGATGACGCCGTCGCGGGCCAGTTCCTCGCGGCGCCGCCATTCGCGCTCGGCCTGCTCGAGCTCGGCTTCGGCCTGCCTCACCGCCGCACGGGCTTCGCGCCGCTCCTCGGACCGCGCCCCGTTCACGACGCGCGCCAGTTCGGCGTCGGCGACCGCCAGCGACGCCTCCGCCGACGCCAGCCGCGCCCGCTCATCGTCCGAGTCGAGGCGCGCGAGCACCTGGCCGCGCGTGACCGCATCGCCCTCGTCGACGAGCACCTCCGCGAGGCGTCCGGCCAGCTCGACGCCGATGTCGATTTCTTCCGACACGGGTTCGACGCGGCCCGGTGCCGCAACCAGTCCGGCGGCGTGCGGCCGCGAGGCCTCCGCCGGTGCCGCGGCCGCCGCTTCGGCCATCGGCCTGAGCGCGTCGGACAACGTGATGCCCGCGGCCAGCCCGGCCCCGAATACCGCCACTCCCAGAATCGCTGCTCGTCTCATGGTCGCCATCCTCGCTCTCACTCGGAACGTGGTCCCGTCATGTTCTACTCGAACGCCAATGCCGGCCGGGCAGGCACGAAGCCCCACGAACGCGTCTCCGCCGGTCCGGCAGCCGGCACTTCGCCCTCTCGCAGGTGGCCGTCCTCGATGTGCACGATGCGGTCGGCATATCCCAGCGTGCGCTCGTCGTGCGTGACCATCACGACCGCCCGCTGCTGCTCGCGCGCGAGGCGCGTGAGCAGGTCCATCACGAGGCGGCCCGACTGCGAGTCGAGGGCCGCCGTCGGTTCGTCGGCCAGGACGACGGTGGGGTCGCCGACAAGCGCCCTGGCGATGGCGACGCGCTGCTTCTGGCCGCCGCTCAGGTTCGCGGGCAGCGCCTGCGCCTTGTCGCCCATGCCGACGGCCTCGAGCGCCGCGCGCGCCCGCTTCATGGCCGATGGCCGGCGCTCACCGCGGAGATCGAGCGCCATCGCCACGTTCTCGGCGGCCGTCAGCGCCGGGAAGAGGTTGAAGCCCTGGAACACGAACCCGATGTGCCGCAGGCGCACGCCGGGAAGCTCGCGCTCCGGCAGCGACGTCACCTCGTGTCCGGCCACCGTGACCACACCCGACGTGGGCCGCAGGATCACGCCCATGATCGACAGCAGCGTCGTCTTGCCGCTTCCCGACGGCCCCATCATCACGAGGATCTCCCCGGGGGCCACGTCGAGCGACACGCGCGACAGTGCGTGGACTGCCGCCGTGCCGCCGCCATACGACTTGCTGACCTGACGAACCGAAATCGCTACGGCCACGAGCGTGTCCTTTCAGCCCTTGAAGACCATGGCCGGGTCCAGCGTGGTCACCTTCCTGATGGAGACCACCGACGCCGCCACGCACATCCCGATCGTCAGCGCGAACAGGGCCGCCGCCAGCGTCCACGGCAGCAGGATGGCGGTTGTCCCGGCCTGGCTGGCCCGCGCCACGGCAGCGGCGATCACAATCGCGAAGCCGTAGCCGAGGGCGCCCGAGATCGCCGACTGCTGCACGATCACGCGGTAGAGATAGCCGTTGGTCGCGCCCATCGCCTTGAGCGTGCCGTACTCGCGGATGTGGTCGACGGTGGCGGCGTAGATCGTCTGGGCGACGACGACCACGCCGACGATGACGCCGAGGGCGGCCGCAATGAGCACGCTCACGCCGGCGCCCGTGCCGAACATCCAGTAGTTGCGCTGCGTCGCGGACCAGTCGGCCGTGGTCTTCACGTCCACGTCCGGCAACCGGCGGCGGAGGGCGTCCGCGAGCCGCGTGGGGTTCGCCCCCGGCTTCGCTTTCACGAGGAGGTACAGCGCCTGGTCCCCGCGAATGCCGGCGTAGTCGCGCGCATTGGCAAGCGAGGTGAACACGGTCGGCGCCGTGGTGAACGTCCGGATGCCTCTCGTGAATCCGACCACGCGCGCGCGGTGGCCGCGCAACTCGACGATCTGGCCCAGGTGCGTCACGCCGAGCTTGTCCTTGTAGAGCTCGTCGACGATCACGGCGTCGGGGCGATCGAGATCGTCCACCGAGCCCTCGACGATGTTCCATGGCTGGCCCATGGCTCCGTCGCGCTCGGTGCCTACCACCATGACGCCCTCCCTGGCGCCGGTGGGCCGCTGCCAGGTGCCGAACGTGACGATGTGCGCCTGCGCGTCGGCCACGCCGTCGACGCCGAGGGCCAGATGGCGGAGTGATTCCTTGATCGGAGCGCCCGACTCGAGGTGCGTGACGCCTGCCGACATCACCCACAGGTCGGCGTTCGAGCGCTCGATGACATCCACGGTGGCCCGCGTGAACCCGAGGAAGAGGCCGAGCTGGACGGCTGACAGGACCACCGAGAAGACGATGCCGACCAGCGTGACGGCGAAGCGGACGCGGTCGTGGAGGAGGTTCCGGAAGGCCAGCATTCAGTAACCCTTTCTTCGCTCGGTCCCGTGCTTAGTAACAACGGTTTGTAAATGAACGCTGTTAAGTTCGACGCGCGCCAAGGCCATTCCGTTCCAGCCGGTGTTCATCTCGCCTCTATTCGAAGTAGTCCCACTTCTTGGACTGGGCCGGCACCGCCGGCCTGGGTGCGCTCCCCGTGGCCTTCAGACCGGCTATCAGGGTGTCGATCGTGTGGTCGACCAGCGCCTTGCGGGACACGAAGGGGAAGCCCTTCATCGTGATGAAAAGCGAGGTGAGGCCGTGGACAGCCGCCCAGAGCGCCTGGGCCGTTGTCTCGACGCTCTCGGTCCGGATGTCTCCCGAAGCCACGCAGTCCCGAACACCCTCGAGGAGTGACCCGAACGCGCGGGCGCCCGCGGAGCCTTCGAACTGCATGTCTATCGAGGGTTCCTGCATCTGCAGGAAGGTGACCACGTAGTGGTTCGGATGGCTCGTGCCGAACTCGAGGTAGGTGCGGAGCCCCTCGCGGAGGTGCCCCAAGGGCGAGTCCGGGGTAGCCTTCAGCCGCTCGAGCTTCGAGGCGAGCTGCGAAAAGGTCTCGTCACAGATCGCCCCGAACAGCTCGCGCTTGTCCCTGAAGTAGAGGTAGATGGTGGTTGGCGAGTAGTCGATGCGCTCGGCAATCCGCCTCATCGTGACGCGCTGATAGCCCTCCTCGGCGAACAGCTGGCTGGCCGCGTCGAGGATCTCCCGCCTCAGGGATGCGCGATGCCGGTTTCGACGGCCGGTGGTGCCCATGTCTTAACAATGTTCATTATATGGTCATCGTTAAGCTATGTCAAGGGCCTACGGTCTGCAGGCAGGGGCCAGGGACTAGGCGCTAGGGGCTAGTCAGTTCAGCTGTTGAGCCGCAACCCTCGCGGCGGGTCCCGTCCGACTAGCGCCCAGCGCCTAGCCCCTAACGCCTGACTAGAGCCCGTACTTCGCAATAATCCCCTTCTTGTCCAGGCCCAGGATCCCGTGCTTCGCGCCCACCTTCTTGAACGACTCCAGCGCCCACGCGAGCATCGGGATGTCGTGGTCGGCCGACAGCTGCGTCCGGATGCGCGCCTGCCCCGCCGCCACCACCGGGAAGAAGAAGCCGACGACGTAGATGCCCTCGTAGTAGAGGTCGCGGGCCACGTCCTGCGCGAGCTTCGCGTTGAAGAGCATCACCGGCACAATCGGGCTCTCGCCTTCCCTGATGACGAACCCCGCGTCGATGAGCCCCTGCCGCCAGAACTTCGCGTTCGCCTCGAGCTTGTCGCGCCGTTCGGTGGTGGCGCTCAGGATCTCGAGCACCTTGATGGCCGACGCGGCAATCGGCGGCGGCACCGCGTTGCTGAACAGGTACGGCCGCGCCCGCTGCCGGCACAACTCCACGATTTCCTTCCGCCCCGACACGCAGCCGCCGCTCGCCCCGCCCAGCGCCTTGCCCAGCGTCGTCGTGATGATGTCGATCTTGCCCATCACGCCGAAGTGCTCGTGCACCCCGCGGCCGGTCTTCCCGATGAAGCCGGAGGCGTGGCTGTCGTCGAGGAACACGAGGGCGTTGTACTTCTCGGCCAGCGCGACGATCTCGATCGAGCGGCGCCAGGTCGCCGTCCATCGAGAACACGCCGTCGGTGATGACGAGCCGGACGCGCTTGTCCTGGTGCTCCTGGAGTTTCTCTTCCAGGTGCGCCATGTCGCAGTGCTTGTAGGTGTCGTGCATCGCCTTCGACGCCAGCCGGATGCCGTCCACGATGGACGCGTGCACCAGCCGGTCCGAGATCATCACGTCCTCGGGCCCGAGCACCGCCTCGAACACGCCGGCGTTGGCGTCGAGGCAGCTCGGGAAGAGGATCGTGTCCTCGGTCCCGAGGAACTCGGTCAGCTTCCGCTCCAGCTCGCGGTGCACGTCCTGCGTGCCGCAGATGAACCGCACGCTCGACATGCCGTACCCGCGCTCGTCCAGGGCCTTGTGCGCGGCGGCAATCACCTCGGGGTGGCTCGACAGCCCGAGGTAGTTGTTCGCGCAGAGGTTGATCACCTCTTTCAGCTCGGCGCCGCTCGGGAACTCCACCCTGATGTGTGACGCCTGGGGCGAGTGGATGAACCGCTCTTCCTTGTAGATCCCCTTCTCGCGGATGCCCGCCAGCTCGGACTGCCAGGCGTCCCGCACGGCCGCCGGGTACGCCATGACTACGCCCCCTTCTTGGCCAGGTGCTTGTTCACCAGCGCCATGATCGTCGTCACGGTGTCGAACGCCTGCGGCGTGGCCTCCTCGTCCGGCAGCCGGATCTCGTACTTTTTCTCGAGGAACCGCTTCAGGCTCACCATGCTGAAGCTGTCGACGATGCCGCTCGAGATGAGCGGGGTGTGCTCGTCGAGCGTCATGTCGTCGGCCTCGTCTTCGTCGAGGTATTCCTTCTTGATGTAGTCGAGGATCATCTCTTTCATCGTTCACTCCTTGTGTCAGGCGCTAGGGGCTAGGCGCTAGGGGCTAGTGGGACTGACTAGCGCCTAGCGCCTAGTCCCTAGCCCCTAGTTCCCGCGCCCAGCCCCTAGCGCCTAGCCCCCAGTCCCTAGTCGTCTTCCATCGTCGACGTGTCCCCAATCGGTTGCCCCAGCTCCTTCGCCTTGAGCACCCGCCGGAGAATCTTGCCGCTGCGCGTCTTCGGCACCTTGTCCACGAACTCGATTTCCTGCGGCATGGCCAGCGGCGACAGCTTCTTGCGCACGAAGTTCATGATGTCGAGCTCGAGGTCCTCGCTCGGCGTGAACCCCGGCCGCAGGGCGACAAACGCCTTCACCACCTCCATGTTCATCGGATCGGGCTTGCCGATCGCCGCCGATTCGGCCACGGCCGGGTGCTCGAGCAGCGCGCTCTCGATCTCGAACGGCCCCACCAGGTGCCCCGCAGTATTGATCACATCGTCGTCTCTGCCGCAGAACCAGAAGTAGCCCTCGGCGTCGAGGCTGGCCTGGTCGCCGCAGATGTACCAGCCGTTCAAGAACTTGCCGTAATACGTGGCCGTGTTGTTCCAGTAGGTGCGCATCAGGCTCGGCCACGGCGGCTTCACCGCGATGAGCCCCACGCGGCCCGTGTCGGTGATCGGCACGCCGGTTTTCGGCTCGACCACCGTGGCCGTGAGCGCCGGGAACGGCCGGCCCATGCTGCCGGGCTTGACGGGCATGCCGGGCAGGTTCGTCACGACGATGGCGCCGGTTTCCGTCTGCCAGAACGTGTCGTGGAACCAGAGGCCGAACGCCTCGTGGCCCCAGCGCACGGCCTCGGGGTTGAGCGGCTCGCCCACGCTGCACATGTGCCGCAGTCTGGCCAGGTTGCGCCGCTTCACCGGCTCGACGCCGTCCTTCATCAGCATGCGGATCGCCGTCGGCGCCGTGTACCACACCGTCACGCGGTGCTTTTCGAGCGTCTCGTACCAGCGGTCGCTCGAGAACCCCGCGTCGAGCACCACCTGCGTCGCGCCGAGCGACCACGGCCCGATGATGCCGTAGCTGGTGCCCGTCACCCACCCGGGATTGGCCGTGCACCAGTACACGTCCTGCGGCGTGATGTCGAGCACCACCTTCGACGTCAGGTACTGCGCGACGATGCTGCCGTGCACGTGCATGGCGCCCTTCGGCGCACCGGTGGTGCCGCTCGTGTAGTGCAGCACGCTCGGGCTCTCGGCGTAGGTCGCGGCAATCGGGAACCGGTCCTCCCGGCGGTCCATCATCCGGTACTCGACCTCGCCCTCGCGCAGCTTCTTCCCGTCCTCGTCGTGGTCGATGACGATGACCGTCTTCAGGTCGGGCAGCCGTTCCCGCGCCTTGCGCACCTTGCCCAGGTGGCGGCGCTGCGTGATGATGGCCGCGGCCCGGCTGTCGAGCATCCGCGCCACCAGCGCGTCCTCGCCGAACGCCGAGAACAGCGGCTCGACGACGGCGCCGGTCTTGAGGATGCCGAGGAAGCCGATGTAGAGCTCGGGCACCTTGTCGAGGAACAGGCACACGCGGTCGAGCGGCCGGATCGACACCTGGCCGCGCAGGAAGTGCGCCCAGCCGTTGGTGAGCTGCTGCAGGTCGCGGAACGTGAACTGGCGGATCTGGCCGTCGTGCCCTTCGTGGACCAGGGCCAGGCGTTCGCCCTGCCCCGCCTCGACGTGGCGGTCCACGCACAGCCAGCCGATGCTGACCGGCTCGCCCTCGCGCAGGCCCAGCTCGCGCGCCGCCAGATCCCAGGTCACTTCGCGCCGGAGCCGGTCATAGTCGAATGGCATCGAAAGTCTCCTCCTACCGTCGGGGTTCGGGATTCGGGATTCGGGGTTCGGGCGGTTCAGCCGTGGAACTGGAAGGCTTCGTTTCGGCGTGACAGACGAGTCCCGAATCCCGAGTCCCGAATCCCGTCACGACGACCCACGCCACCGCGTGCGCCCGCGTCGCCGCCACCGCCACGTGCACGCCGGCCACGCCCATCGCTGCTGCGGCCTCCGCGGTCACCCCGGCGAGCGTCATGGCGGGTGCGGCGGCGCCCGGCGGCCACGCAAGCTCGACGTCGTGCCACGCCATGCGGCCCACCTTGCCCGTGCCGAGCGCCTTGAACAGGCCCTCCTTGGCCGCGTAGAGCATGGCGTGGCCCTCGGCGGGCCGGCGCCGGCGCCGGCACCAGGCGCGTTCGCCGTCGCTGAACAGCTCCTCGATCAGGGCGTCGCCGCGCCTGGCCGCCTCCCGCTCGAACCGGCCGATCTCGATGAGATCGACCCCAGATCCCACCGTCATGGGAACTCCGCCGCACCATGGCGACGTATTGCGTAAATGGGGGCGTGCACGAGAAGGATGACCCGCTGAAAGGCGGGCCGAGTGTAGCACAATACACGGGGCCGGGAGGCGTGGGGCCGGCCCCAGATTAGAAGTCAGAAGCCAGAAGACGGCAGTTCAGCTTGACAGGCATTTCTTCTGGCTTCTGGCTTCTGACTTCTGTCTTCTGCAGAGCGAGCTCGTATGGCAAACAGCACCGAGTGGTCGCGCGAGCAGGCCTCCCGCGTCCGCGCGTTCTACGACGTCTATACGCGCGGCTTCTCGACCGAGGCCTTCCAGCGCCTGTTCACCCGCGACACGCGCGACGCGTACCGCTATTTCTCGAACGCCGTCGACCGCGAGGCCCTCGCCGCCCTCCCGTGGTGGAAGCGGCCCGCCGTCTTCGCCCGCGGCCTCTTCCTGGCGATCACCATGAAGATGTCGCCGGCCAGGCGCGTCCTGTTCGCCCTCGCGCTCGCGGCCGGCCTCGTCGGCCTGCTCATGCTGCTCGACGGGTTGCACACCATCTGGATCCCCATCGATCCCATCGTCCTGCGCTTCCCGCTGCCCGCGCCCGAGTGGCCAAGGGGCACGGCGTGGCTCCTGCTCTCGATTGCCGGCCTCACGCTGCTGGTCGTCCTCGAGGTGTTCGAGCGGCTGTCGCTCAAGAACGACCTCGAGATCGCCCGTGACATCCAGCAGGCCATGCTGCCGAGGGGCCTGTACGCGAGCGGCGGCATCGAGGCCTTCGGCGCCACCCGCGCGGCCAACACCGTGGGCGGCGACTTCTACGACATCCTCCCGCGCCCCGACGGCCGCGTGGTGATCGCCCTCGGCGACGTGGCCGGCAAGGGCAGCCCGGCCGCGCTGCTGATGGCCATCCTGCTGGCCATGCTGCGCACGCTGCTCGACGAGGGGCTCGACGCCGAGCCGCTCATCAACCGCCTCAACGTCCAGATCTCGCGCCACGCGCCCTCGTCGCGCTTCATCACGCTGCAGTTCGTGAACGTGGACCCGGCCACCGGGGCATTCGTGGCCGTCAATGCGGGACACCTGCCGGGCCTCATCCGCCGGCGCACGGGCGAGATTGAGAAGCTCACCGACGGCGGCATCGCTCTCGGCATGTTCGACAGCTCCAGCTACGCGGCCCAGCACGGCCGCCTCGAGCCCGGCGACCTGCTCGTGCTCTACAGCGACGGCATCACCGAGGCCGAGAGCCCGTCGGGCACGCCGTTCGACGAGGAAGGCCTGGTCGCGCTCGTCCGCGCCCACGCCCGCAACCCCAGCCTGCCCGACATCGGCCAGGCCATCATCAAGGCCGTCGAGCGCCACGCCCAGGACGTGCGCTTTGCAGACGACCTCACGGTGCTGCTGGCGAGAAGGCCGGAAGCTCGGGATTCGGGGCTCGGGACTCGGGACTCGGAAGATGGCGTCCCCCCGATTCCCGGCATCGGGAACACCAGCGTTGAAGGTGATGCCGCGAGACAGCCCGAGTCCCGAGTCCCGAGTCCCGAGCCCCGAACAGCTACTCCCGAGCCCGGGAATCCGCCAGCCCCGCCCAGCGTCCAAGAACCATGAAGCGGACGCTGGCCGCCCTGGCGTGCCTCCTGCTGGTCCCGTACGGGGCCGGAGTGGCCAGCGCCCAGCAGCCCCCGCCGGTGGACGGCGTCCTCCGCCTCCTGCTCAGGCTCGAGCAGGTGATGCAGGCGGGGAACCCCGACGCCTACATGGACCTGCTCTCGGCGGTGGCCGACCGCAAGCTGGCGCGCGACGCCTCGCGCATGCTGGTCGGCGCGGGCATCACGCGCGCGGTCATCCGCGAGCGCGACCGGGCGCCGCTCGAGGGCACGCTGCCGGGCGACGGCTACCGGCTGATGGTCGAGGTGCTCGCCGAGCGCGGCGCGCGCGCCCGCATCGACACGTGGCGCCTCGACATCCGCCGCGTGCCCACCGAGACCAGCGACGACGAGTGGCGCGTGGCCGGCCAGGCGTCGCTGTCGATGGTGGACGGCCTCCACCGGCTGTCGCTCAACATGTCGAAGGCCTGGCGCGCGCGCGGCCTGGTGGTGAAGTCCGACGACCTCGAGATCAGGATCCCCGACGGCCAGGTGTTCGTGGCCGAGACCAACGAGGGCCCCACGGCCGCCGTTCTGGTGGCCGGCGGCGGCGGCACGATCGCGTTCCGCCCGGCGCCCGAGGCCGAGCGCGAGCAGGTGCGCATCTACGCGGGAAGCGATGCGATCGAAGCGCGCGTCGAAGAGGTGTTCCTGCGGGTCAACCCGGCCGAGTTCGCGGCGCGGGTGCCGGCCGAGAGCCTCACGGAGGCCGAGCCCGACCCCGCGATGGCCAAGCGCGCCGACGCGATGTTCCGCGAGCACGTCGCCAGGTCGTTCGCCGTGGACCTCGCCGATCTCAGCCGCGACACGTGGTCGCTGCCCCCCTCGGCCGGCGACTTCCTCGCCGAGATGCGCACGAGGCGGTTCCAGACGCTCACGTACTCGAAGTCGTCGAACGACCCCGAGGACATCTCGGTGTTCGACCGCCGGCGCCGGCGCAACATCTCGGTGTACGCCTCGGCGGCGCGGCTGGCCGCCGGCGTCACGCGCTTCGACGAGGACGCGCGCACGCCCTACGACGTCACGCACTGCGAGCTCGACGTGGCGTTCAACCCGGCGCGCCAGTGGGTGGAGGGCCGCGCCCTGATGCGCCTCCGCATCCGGGCCGACGCGGTCAACAGCCTGACCCTGCGCCTGGCCGAGAACCTCACGGTGCGGTCGATCTACAGCAACGAGTTCGGCCGCCTGCTCTCGCTCCGCGTCCGCGGCCAGAACAACGTGATCGTCAACCTGAGCGGCTTCGCCACCCGCGGCACCCAGGTCACGCTCGACATCACCTACTCGGGCCGGCTCGAGCCCGTCGAGCCCGACCGCGAAACGGCCGCGCCGCAGTTCCCGCAGGACCGCCCCGAGTTCGTGTCCGAGGGGGCGTCGTTCCCGGGCGAGATGAGCCTGCTGTACTCGACGCGCACCTACTGGTATCCGCAGGGATCGTCGGGCGATTACCTGACCGCCGAGATGCACCTCACCGTGCCTGAGCCGTACCACGTGGCGGCCAGCGGCGTACTCGCGCCCGGGTCGCCGGTGGTGGTGCCGGGCGTCGAGCGGCAGCCGTCCGGCCGCCGCTACACCTTCGAGGCGAAGCAGCCGGTCCGCTATCTCGCGTGCCTGATCACGCGGCTGGTGCGCGTCAATGCGCGGACCCTGTCGCTCGTGGAGCCGATCGCGAACCTGCTGCCGGCCGGCTCGTCGGCGCTGCCCGCCGAGCCCGTGCGCCCCGGCTCCTTCAACAGCGAGCTCGACCTGGCCGTCGACGTCAACCCGCGACAGATCGGCCGCGGCCGCCAGGCGATGCCCGTGGCCGAGGACGTGATGGCCTTCTACACGTCGCTTATCGGCGACTCGCCGTATCCCGCGCTGACGCTCGCGCTCATCGAGAAGGACCTGCCGGGCGGCCACAGCCCGGCGTACCTGGCCGTGCTCAACCAGCCGCTGCCCACCACCTCGTCGAACTGGTCGGGCGACCCGGCCGCGTTCATCGCGTTCCCCGAGTACTTCCTCGCCCACGAGCTCGCCCACCAGTGGTGGGGCCAGGCGGTGGGCTGGCGCTCCTACCACGACCAGTGGATCAGCGAGGGCTTCTCGCAGTACTTCGCGGCGCTCTACGCGCGGAAGCGCAGGGGCGATGCCCTCTTCGGCGACATGCTGCGGCGCATGGCGAAATGGGCGCGCGATCAGGGCGACGCCGGCCCGGTCTCGCTGGGCTACCGCCTGGGCCACATCCAGGGCGACAGCCGCATCTTCCGCGCCGTGGTCTACAACAAGTCGGCCGTCACGCTCCACATGCTCCGGCGCATCGTCGGCGACGAGGCGTTCTTCAGGGGCGTGCGGCGGCTCTACTTCCGGTTCCGCTTCGAGAGGGCCGCCACCAGCGACGTGCGCGAGGCATTCGAGCGCGAGAGCGGCCTCGATCTGGCGCGGTTCTTCGACACCTGGATCGGCGGGTCGGGCACGCCGCGGGTGGCGTTCGGCTGGAGCCGGCCCGCCGGCGCGCCCTCGGACGAGGCCGTGGTGCGCATCGAGCAGCGCGGCAAGGAGAGCGAGTTTCCGGTCACCCTGACCGTGCAGTACGCCGACGGCAGGGCCGAGGACACGCAGGTCGTCGTCCGCGGCCGCGACGCCGAGTTCCGGGTGCCGGTCAAGGGCACCGTGCGCGACATCCTGCTGAACCGCGACGGGCTCACGCCGCTCGAGGTCGTCGGGCGGTAGGGATCAGGGGCTAGGGGCTAGGCGCTAGGGGCTAGGGGCTAGTCTGTCGCGCTTCCACCGTGCACCTGATTTCTGGCTCTTCCCTAGCGCCCAGGTCCTCCGGGTCCCACTAGCGCCTAGCGCCTAGTCCCTAGCCCCTAGTCCTTTGGTTCCCACTAGCGCCTAGCGCCTGGTCCCTAGCCCCTAGTATCATTCCCCCATGGAAACCGTCTCGCTGCGGATCGACGGGCGCGACATCACGGTGGCCAGGGGGAAGACCATCCTGGAAGCCGCGCTCGAAAACGGCATCTCCATCCCGTTCTACTGCTACCACCCGGGCATCGGCGTCGAGGGCTCCTGCCGCGTCTGCATCGTGAAGGTCGAGAAGATGCCGAAGCTGCAGACGTCCTGCTCGACGGTGTGCACCGACGGCATGGTCGTCGAGACCAGCAGCCCCGAAGTGGTGCAGGCCCGGGCGAGCGTGTTCGAGTTCCTGCTGATCAACCACCCCCTCGACTGCCCCGTGTGCGACAAGGGCGGCGAGTGCCCGCTGCAGGACTATTCCTATACGTACGGCCCGGCCGGCAGCCGCATGGAGTTCCAGCGCCGCACCTTCGACGGCGACGGCGTCAGGGCGGACGTCGACTTCGGGCCCACGCTGATGCTGAACCGCAACCGCTGCATCATGTGCACCCGGTGCGTGCGGTTCATGAAGGAGATCGACCAGGACGCCCAGATCGGCGTCGTCGACCGCGGCGGGCACAGCCAGATCTCCACCTTCGGCGAGCGCGGCGTGCATTCCCTCCTGTCGGGCAACCTGATGGACGTCTGCCCGGTGGGCGCCATCACCACGCGCGACTACCGCTTCAAGTCGCGGCCGTGGGACAACCCGCTGGCGGTCGACACCACGTGCACGCTGTGCTCCAAAGGCTGCAGCACCACGGCGTGGCTCAAGGCCAAGCCCGAGTGGGCCAAGGGCGCGCAGCTCATCCGGTTCACGCCGCGGTACAACCCGGACGTGAACGGCTACTGGATGTGCGACATCGGCCGCTTCCAGTACCACTGGGTGGAGAGCGACGCGCGACTGACGACGCCCCTGCTGCGCCAGGCCTCCGGCGCGCAGGCGAAGTCGACATGGGGCGGCGCGCTGGCGCGCGTGCGCGAGGTGCTGCTGCCGATCGCGAAGGAGGACGGCGCCTCGCTCCGCATGCTCGTGTCGGCGCACGCGGCGCACGAAGAACTGTTCCTCGTGCGCCAGTTCGTGAGCCAGGTGCCCGGCGCGTCGCTCGCCCGCACGGTGGCCATCGCGTGGGCATCGTCGATCAAGCCGCAGCCCGCCGCGACGAAGTTCAAGGTGCCGCCGGTGGACGCGCCCAACGTGGCCGGCGCGCGGGCCATGGGCTTCCGCGTGCCCGAGGGGGCCGAGGCGGCGTGCGACGTGAGCGCCCTGCGCGCCGAGGTCGAGTCAGGCGCGGTGAAGGCGCTCTATGTCGTCGATCCCGGCCCCGAGGGCAGCATCGGCGACATGCAGTGGGTGATTGACGCGCGCGCCAGCGGCTCGTTGCCGCTGCTCATCGTGCAGGGCGTCCTGAAGACGCCCCTCGCCGCGGCCGCCGACATCGTCCTGCCCGGCGCGGCGTGGGTGGAGAAGGAAGCCACCTGCACCAACGACGGCGGCCGGCTGCAGGCCACGGCCCGCGTGATCGCGCCGCCGGGTGATGCCCGCGAGGACTGGCGCGTGCTGGCCGAGGTGGCCACCGCCGCTGGCATCACCACGCAGTTTCCGGACGCGCGCGCCGTGCGGGCCTCGATGGCCGCCGCCATGGCCGGCGAGGCCGCCTTCGCCGGCATCCGCGACGTCGCGTTCCCGAAGCCCCTGGCCGCGAAGACCTGGCTGCAGGCGTCCAACCCCTCCGAGCGCTGGAAGTGGGACCACATGTTCCAGGACCTGGCGCCGGTGAAAGGATCGCCGCTGCTCGTGCGCGGCGACTTGACGCACGAGGAGTAGGCGGGAACAGAAGCCAGAAGCCAGAAGACAGAAGGAATGCGAGCAACAATGGCGGCCGGGCTTGACTCCTGACGGGCCCTCGAACCAAGCCGATGGGCGTCCGTTCGCAAAACGCGTCGTAGGGGCCGAAGTCCACGTGGGGTGACGAAGTGGGGCCCCGCGTGCCGCCGACCGGCACCCCGAAGATGCGTTTTGCCGGTTTGCGTGAGCGGGACGGGAAGGAGTCAGGCCCGGGCGCCTGCACACTGACAGCACGACATGAGCATCATGAAGAAGTCTGCATACGCGCTCGTGGCTGTGGCGCTCGCCGCGATCGGGCTGTCCGCGCAGATGAAGCGCCCGGTGGCCACCGTCACGCCCCTGGTCGAGCGGCCGGCCGTGGCCGCGGGCAGCCAGGTGCGCCTGGCGCTGAGAGTGTCGCTGCCCGAGAGCCTGCACACGCAGTCGAACAGGCCGGCCGACCCCACGCTCATCCCGACCGTGCTCACGATTGACGCGCCCGCCGGCGTCACCGTGGACGAGATCGTCTACCCCGCCGCGATCGAGCTGAAACAGCAGGGCCTCGATCAGCCGCTGCAGGTGTTCGAGCACGAGTTCGTCGTCGGCGCGCAGGTGACGCTCGGCCCCGGCGCCGCCGAGGGTCAGCTGACGCTGCCGGCCCAATTGCGCTACCAGGCGTGCAACGACATGATGTGCTTCGCGCCGACCACGGCCGGGTTCGCGTGGACGCTGCGCGTCGTGCCCGCCGGCACGGGCGTCGAGGCCAGGGCCGACCCGGTATTTGCCGCGATCCCGTTCGGCCGCGGCGAGACGCCCGGCGCGGCAGGCGCGCCCGGCGCGGGCACACCGGTTGGCGCCGCGGCGGGCACGCCCCAGGGCGCCGCCGCCTCGATGGATGTGGTGAAGGAGCTCGACAGCTTCACCGTGCTCGGCACCACGGGCGGCTACCTCGGCGTCGGCGAGTTCCTCGCGTTCATCCGCGACGCTGAGACCGGCGTGAAACAGCGAGGCATGTTCGAGGGCCGCGGGCCGCTCGCCATCCTGCTCCTCGTCCTCCTCGGCGGCCTCGCGCTCAACCTCACGCCGTGCGTCCTGCCGATGATCCCGATCAATCTCGCCATCATCGGCGCCGGCGCCCAGGCCGGCTCGCGCGCGCGCGGCTTCCTGCTCGGCGGCGCGTACGGCGCCGCCATGGCGCTGGTCTACGGCGCCATCGGCCTCGTGGTCATTCTCACCGCCGGCACCTTCGGCACGATCAACTCGTCGCCGTGGTTCAACCTCGGCATCGCCGTGCTCTTCGTCGTGCTCGCGCTGGCGATGTTCGACGTGCTCGTGATCGATTTCTCGCGCTTCGGCAGCCGCTTCCAGCCGGGCGCGGGCCGCGGGTCGTTCGCCCTCGCGTTCACCATGGGCGCCGTCGCGGCGCTCCTCGCCGGCGCCTGCGTGGCGCCGGTGGTCATCCAGGTGATCCTCTTCTCGAGCAACCTCTACGCCGCCGGCACGACGCTCGCCCTCGCGCTGCCGTTCTGCCTCGGCCTCGGCATGGCCCTCCCCTGGCCGATCATCGGCGCCGGCATCGCCGCGCTGCCCAAGCCCGGCGTCTGGATGGTGCGCGTGAAGCAGGCCTTCGGCGTGTTCATCCTCGCCACCGCGGTCTACTACGGCTACCAGGCCTACACGCTGTTCGCCAACCGCTGGGTCGACCCGGCCGAGGTCGCGGCCAGCGTCGAGGCGCAGCTGAAGTCGGGCTGGCGTAACTCGCTCGCCGACGGCATTGCCGCCGCGCGCGCCGAGCAGAAGCCGCTGCTCATCGACTTCTGGGCCACCTGGTGCAAGAACTGCCTGACGATGGACAAGACCACCTTCGAGGACGAGCAGGTGAAGGCGGCGCTGGCCGGGTACGTGAAGGTGAAGTTCCAGGCCGAAGACCTCGACGGCGAGCCCGCGAAGGCGCTGATGCAGAAGTTCGACGCCGTCGGCCTCCCGACCTACGTCATCCTGCGGCCGAACCCGTGACGAGCGAACCCCTTCACCGCGGGCCTGCCGGCCCTGAGCGTCGCCGAAGGGAAGACCCGGGGCTCCATGTGGAAGGAGACTCGGGGCTCCCCGTGTCAGGTGGAGGTCGGGGCTTCAGCCCCGACGGACAAGCCGGGCCCGCGGGCCCGGCGGGGCGTGGCCGCCTTCTCTCCACGCTCGTCAAGGTCGCCGTCACCGCCGCCCTCTACGCCGCTGTCTTCTACACAATCGACCTGGCCAAGATCTGGGCGCGCCTGCAGAACGCGCGCCTCGAGTGGGTGGCCTTGGGCGTGGCGGCCTACGCAGGCGGCCAGTGGCTGAGCGCGTGGCGCTGGTGGCTGCTACTGCGCCCGGTGAGCCTCGCCGTGCCCTACCTCCGCATGGTGGCGTTCTACTTCATCGGGATGTTCTTCAACATCTTCCTGCCAACCATCGTGGGCGGCGACGCGGTGAAGGCCATCCTGCTCGCGCGCGAAACCGGCGCGCCCGCGCGCGCGACGATGAGCGTGTTCATGGAGCGGAACGTCGGTCTGTTCGCGCTGCTCACCATCGCGACCGCCGCCGCGTTCGTCGCGCCGCCGGTGGACGTGCGGGGCTTCAACCTGCTGCAGCTCACGCTGCTCGTTCTGGCCGGCTTCATCGCCGCCAACATCGTGTTGGCCAACAGGCCGGCGTACCGGCTGGTCGACTACCTGGTGGCCCTGACGCCGCTTGCGCGCATCCGGTCGCGCGCGGCGTCGCTTTACGACGCGATCGTGCCCTACCGCGAGGCGCGGTGGAGAGGCGTGATCCTGGCCGCCACGGCGCAGTCGTTCCTGTTCCAGGCGGTCGTAATCCTCGTGGTATTCTTGAACGCCAACGCGCTGGGATTGAGCGTGCCGGTGGCGGCGCTGGCCGTGTTCGTGCCGCTCATCTCGCTGGCCGGGATGCTGCCTGTCAGCGTGAACGGCCTGGGCATCCGCGAGGCGCTCTACCTGCTCCTGTTCGGGCGCATCGGCGTGCCGGCCGACGCGGCGGTGACGATGGCCCTGCTCTACTTCGCCGTGACCCTGGCCGCCAGCCTGCCCGGCGGCATCGTCTATGCGCTCCAGCGCGGTCCTGGCAGGTTGACGGAGAAGTCGTCATGAAGAGTCGTGGCTTGCGCGTGCTGCTCCTGGTGGTGGCCGTCGCGGCGATGGCCACCACGGGCGCTGTCGTCGGGCAGCTCGAGCAGCGCATCGCCGCCGCGCGCGCCGGCGCCGACGCATTCGAGCGCGGCGCGCGCGAGGCCGTCGTCGGCCTCGCCGGGTGGCGCGCCGCCCAGCAGGCCTACGTGGCCGAGGGCCAGCCGTGGCAGGCGTGGATGACGAAAGCCACGGCGATTGGCGATGCCCTCGGGCCGCGACTGTCGGCCCTGCGTGCGGCCGCGACGACCTCCGAGGCCCAGGGCTCGCTCGAGTCGGCGGTGGAGGCCTTCACGGGACTGCTCCAGAGCGACGCGCGGGCCCGTGATTTCGCAAAGGCAGGGCAGTTGCTCTCGGCCTCGGATGTCATCTTCATGGAGGCCGCGCCGGCCCTCGACAAGGCCGTCATCGGCGTCGACACCGCGCGCGGCCTGGAGTCGGTGGCCCTCGCGGTGGAGATCGAGGCGCTGCGCCGGTGGGAGCTCATCGCGCTCGGCGCCGCCGCCGGCGTCGTGCTCATCGCCCTGCTGCTGCTCGCGCCGCTGCCGCGCGCGCCGGAGACGGAATCGGACGCCGCGGCCGCCGGCGAGGAGATCGTCATCCCCAGGGGCGCCGGCCTGCAGATCCCGCACGATCTGAACGACGGGGTGGTGAGCCGCGCGGCGCCGATGGGTGACGTCGCACCGAAGATCGATTCGCTCGGCCCGATCGACGCGGCGATCGGCGCCGCGGCGGCGCCGATGGGCCCGGATCTCGACGCGGTGGCCGACCTCTGCTCCGCCCTCGCCCGTGTGCAGGACACGCGTGAACTGCCGGGCCTGCTCGAGCGCACCGCCAGGGCCCTCGACGCCACGGGCGTCATCATTTGGATGCCCGACGGCCCGCAGGGCACGCTCCGGCCCGTGCTCGCCCACGGCTACGCGTCGCTCGCGCTGTCGCGCATGGGCGTCATCCATCCCGCTTCCGACAACGCCACTGCCACCGCCTATCGCACGAGGACCGCGGTGGTGGTGCCATCCGACGTGCTCGCGAGCGGCGCCGTCGTCGCGCCGCTGATGAGCTTCGAGGGGTGCTCGGGCGCGATGGCCGTCGAACTGCGCGAAGGCGTGGAGCCGACGCCCCGGGTGAAAGCCGTGGCCACCATTCTCGCCGCCCAGATGGCCACGATGTTCACGCCCGCGTCGGCCGAGAGCCAGGCCCCGCCGGCGGCCGCGAGGACGTAACCAGCCGCCGTGGCCGAAGACGACGTGCTCGATCCTGCCGTGGTGGCCGGCCTGCGGGCCGCGGAGGAGAACCTCGCCAACCCGATGTTGATCCGCGGCCTGGTCGGCCTGTTCCTGACGCGGACGCCAGGGAAACTCGACCGGGCCCGCCAGGCCCTGGCCGCCGGCGATGCGGCCACCGCGCGCGAGATGGCCCACTCGCTCCGCAGCAACTGCGGCATGGTGGGCGCCATGGGGATGGCCGCCGCCTGCGGCCGCCTCGAAGACGCGGCGGCCCGGGCCGATCTTCCCGCAGCCTCGGCCGCCTTCGCCGACGCCGAATCCCAGCTCCCCGCCGTCGTCTCCGCCCTCTCGGCGCTCATGCCATGAGCGGCGTCGTGCGCCCCTTGTCCCAGGGGCCGGCTGTGCCCCTGCGACGCGTTTTGCGAGCTGACGCCAATCGGCTCGGTTCGAGGGGCCGCTCGGGAGCGCAACCGGCCCCTTGTCCCCTGTCGCTTGCCCCTGTTTCTACGCCGGCCGCCCGACGATTACCGCGCGCCTGGCCGGGGCCTTGCGCGGCTCGAGCGTCGCCTTGAGCGAGAGCGGCTTCTTGTCGCGGGTGACGCCGAGGGCGACTTCGCCCTCCTTCTTGGCCAGCTCCTTGATGAGCTCGTCGGGTGTTGTGACGGCCTTGCCGTTGACCGTGCCAATCACGTCGCCGGCCTTGAAACCGGCCCTGGCGGCGGGCGTGTCGGCCTGGACGCTGTTTACCAGCAGGCCGTCCTTCACGCCGAAGTAGGCCGCCAGTTCAGGTGTCAGCTCCTGCACGTTCACGCCGAGGCGGCTCCGGCCGACCGTGAACGAGAACGCGCCGGGCCAATTGCCTTCGCCGTGCCACTGGAGGAGGTCGCCCTCGGGGGGCGGAAGGGGCACACCCTGGCGCCAGCGGAACGCGCCGCCCGGCGGCATGGGCTGCCCCGGCTCCGGCGGGCGCCGCTCATAACGATACACCTGCCCACGCTCGGGAACCACCTCCAGGCGCTTCTCCAGCCCGGGCACCTCCTCGCCGGCGATGGCCAGGTTGAACACGTCGCCGGCCTCAGCCGGGGCCACGTCGAGGTCGAGGCGCTTGCCGTCCCGGACGACGGCCATCTTCACCGTGCGGCCGGCCGCCGTCTCGCGCACGAGCCGCGTCAGTTGCGCGGCGCTGCGCACGTTTTCACCGTCGAACTGCACCACCACGTCGCCGGCCTTCACGCCGGCGTTCTCGGCGGCCGACTCCTTGGTCACCTCTTCGACGGCCACGCCGTTCTGGGACGGCAGCTTGAACCTGGCCACGTCCTCCTTGGCGAGGTCGCGGATCCGGATGCCCAGGCGAGGCCCGCCGCCGAGCACTGCCATGAGGGGCTCGTCCTGGATGGCGTGTGTCATCACCTTCGCGCTCTGGCCAGGCTGCTTCTCGACGTGCACGACGACGGGCTCGCCGCCGGTGGACCTGTGAATGGTGATGGTCTCTGTTTCGACCTGTGGCTTCTGGACCTTCTCGTCCGCGACTTTCGGCCTCTCGGCCTGCTGGCCGGCTGCCGCCGCCGACGGGGCCTTCCAGGCGAGAACGAGCGCCGCGGCCACCATCACGGCGAGCGCCGCTCCGATGATTTTCCCTGCGCGCATGACTACCTCCAGCAACGGAACAGTCGGGGTCGCACTACACCTACTCAGACGAACCGCCTGGCGAAAAGGACGGGCGGTTCGGGACTTTGGGATTCGGGATTCGGGATTCGGACCTGTCGAGCTGCGTGGCAAGTCGGCAGTGACCAGTCCAGCGGCATAGCAGTTCTGACGAGTCCCGAGTCCCGAGCCCCGAACCCCGAGTCCCGGACTGCTCCGGCAGGGCTTTCTGGCCGATAATCCCTCGGTATGGTGCCTCACGATGCGAACGCCGGGCCGGCCGGCCTGGTGCCCGACGACCCCGAGGCGGCGCTGCTCGACGCCCGCAAGCGCTTCCTGGCGTCGTTTCCGAAGCGGTCCGACTCGATAGGCCTGCTGCTTGGCACGGTGGCCACGGTGGGCGCCCGGGGGCCGGTGCTGCCTCTGCGCCACGCCGTGCACCGCATGTGCGGCCTGGCTGGCATGCTGGGATTTCCCACGGTATCGGCCCGCGCGCGCGAGCTCGAAGAGCTCATCGACGGCGTCGCCACGGGCGCCTTCGACGCGAGCCGCGCCAACCTGGTCTTCGAGGCGATGGAAGAGGGCTTCACCGACGATCTGGCCCACCCGCCCGCGTGGGCCGTTTCGGCCGCTCTGCCGCACGGCACGGGCCGCATCATGGTGGTCGAAGACGATGAGGATCAGCGCGAGGTGGTGTGCATCAACCTCGCGGCGGCCGGATACGAGACGATCCAGCTGGCGGACGGCGGCGCGGCCATCCTGGCGGTGCGCGGCGAGCGGCCCGACCTCATCCTGCTCGACGCGAACCTGCCGGGCATGGACGGCTACACGGTGTGCCGGCTGCTCAAGGCCGATCACGAGCTGGCCGCGATTCCGGTGCTGTTCATCACCACGCGCTCGAGCCTCGACGACCGCGCGGTGGGCCTCACGCTCGGCGCCGACGACTATCTGGTGAAGCCGGTGGACATGGCCGAGCTGATGCTGCGCATCCAGGTGCTGCTCGCGAGACCACGATGAAGGTGCTCCTGGCGGAAGACGAGCCCGACGTTCTGTTGATCGCGCGCCTGTCGCTCAAGAAGGCCGGGTTCACGGTGGTGACGGTCGGCAACGGCGTGGAAGTGCTCCAGCGGGTGGCCGACGAGCGGCCCGACGCGATCCTGCTCGACTGGATGATGCCCGACATGGACGGCTACGAGACGTGCAAGCGGCTCAAGGCCGACCCGGCGACGGCGGCAATCCCGGTCATCTTCCTCACGGCGCGCGTGCAGGAGGCGGAAGTGGCGCGCGCAATCGCCCTCGGCGCGGCCGGCTGCATCGGGAAACCGTTCGACGCGCTCGCGCTGGGCGCGCAGGTCCGGGAGCTGCTCAAAGAGACGTGAAGATCCGTACGCGCATCTTCGCCGTCATCGGCGTGGTCATCCTCGCCGCCTTCCTCCAGGCGCTTGTCGTCCTGAAGGTCGAGGACCGGCGCGCGGCGGCGGCGTATGCGCTCGACCAGGCCATCTGGCGGCTCGAGGCGCAGGCGGATCTGGTGCGCATCATCATCGACCTGGACGCGTCTGCCCGCGGCGGGCCGGCGGCGGGCCAGCCTGGCGCCGCGGCCGCCGATCCGTTCGCCGCCACCGCCGAGGCCGCCCGGCTCTGGGAGTTCTACGAGCGCGGGGCCGCGCGCTTGCCCGACACGCTCGACACGGACGGCTCGAAGCGCCAGTTCGCGGCCATCGACGCCCTCATGCGCGAGTGGCGGGCGGGGGCGCCAGGCCCGGCGCGCTCGGCCCTGATGGCGCGCGCCCGCGGAGAGTTCGACCGCTTCGAGGCGCGCGAGCGGGCCCGCCTGCGCGACGAGCGCATCCGCGTGAGCAGCCAGTCGCTGCAGTCGATGCTGCTCACGCTGGGCATCCCGGCGGCGGCCATCATCATGCTGCTGGGCCTGGTGGCCTTCGTGGCCCGCATCCTGCTCGACCCGCTCAAGGCCATCTCCTCGTCGGCGCGCCGGATCTCCGAGGGGACGTTCGACGTGTCGCTGCCGCCCGAAACGAGAGACGAGATCGGCGATCTCTCGCGCGCCTTTCGGGAGATGATCACCGCCGTGCAGCGCCGCCAGGAAGAGGTGACCGAGGCGCGCGTGCGGACCGAGCGCGAGCACCGGCGCCTGCAGGCGACGATCGAAACGGTGCCGGTCGCGCTCATCATCGTGGATGCCGACACCGGCCGCATCGCGCTCCAGAACCGCACGGCCGCCTCGCTCATCGGCCACGAGCCGGAGGGCGACGAGGCGCGCGCGGCCTACTGGGCCGCGTTCGGCGTGACCACGCGCGAGGGGGCGGCGGTGGACGTCCGCGCGTGGGGCGCCGGGCGGGTCCTGCAGGGGCACACCATCGTGGGCGAGGAGCTCGTCATCCGGCACCCCGACGGCCGCCAGGTGCCCATCCTGGTGAGCGCGGCGCCGCTGCGCGAGGACGACGGCCGCATCTCGGGCGCGGTGGCCGCGTTCCAGGACATCACCAGCCTCTACGAGGTGGACCGCCTCAAGAGCGAGTTCGTATCGATCGTGTCGCACGAACTGCGCACGCCGCTCACCTCGATCAAGGGCGCGCTGCAGTTGCTCATCCAGGAGGGCGCGGCCGCCGATCCCGACCAGGCCACGCTGCTCAACGTGGCGCTGTCGAACACCGAGCGCCTCGTGCGGATCATCAACGACATCCTCGACATCTCCAAGATCGAGGCCGGCAAGCTGGAGCTGAACGCGCGGCCCCACGCCGTGGCCGAAGTGGTGAAACTGTCGCTCCAGAACGTCGAGCCCATCGCCCACGGCGCGCAGGTGGTGTTGAGGGCCGACATCGAGACGGGCGTGCCGCCGGTGCGCGTCGATCTCGACCGCGCGATCCAGGTGCTGGTGAATCTCCTTTCGAACGCCCTCAAGGTGGCGCCGCCGCGCACGGAGGTCTCGCTCTCGGTGCGCCGCGCGCACGACGGCCTCGTGGCCTTCTCGGTGACCGATCGCGGCAAGGGCATCCCGCCCGACAGGATAGGCCTGCTCTTCCAGAAGTTCCAGCAGCTTGACGGCGCCAACACGCGCAGGGCCCGCGGCACCGGCCTCGGCCTCGCCATCGTGAAGGCCCTGGTGGAAATGCAGGGGGGGACCGTCAGCGTGACGAGCGACGTCGGGCACGGTTCGACCTTCACCGTTACCGTGCCCTCGGCAAAATAGAAGCAAGAAGCCAGAAGGGCTCACTGGCGATTGTCAGAAGACAGACGAAGGAAAGCCGCACCGGTCACTCTCCTTCTGGCTTCTGGCTTCTGCCCGCGCAGCCCTCAGATCCCGTATGTCCGTCTCAAGAGCCGCGAGATGCGCATCTTCAGATCGAGCGGCGTGAAAGGCTTCGACATGTAGTCGTCGGTGCCGACGAGATAGCCCTTCGTGCGGCTGTCCTGGTCGGCGCTGGCGGTGAGCATGAGGATCGGCACGAACGCCGTCCGCACGTTCTCGCGCAGGGCGCGGCAGGTTTCGAAGCCGTCCATGCGCGGCATCATGACGTCGAGGACGACCAGGTCGGGCGTGGCGGCCTTGACCTTCTCGATGGCGTCGAGTCCGTCCTCGGCTTCCGCCACCTCGACCGGCACGTCCAGCCTGCGCAGCGCGGAGCTCACGACGGTCCTGATGTCCGGTTCATCGTCCACCACGAGGACGCGGATGGCGCGGCGGCCGGCGCGGGGGTCGACCATCGGCGAGGCCATGGGCACCGCCGGTGCTGAGGCGGCCGGCTCCATGTCGGGTCTGGTGGCAGCCACGGGCGCGGCCTTCATCGAGGCCGGCGCGTTGCCGGAGGGCGCCTCCACGACCGCGACCGACCGCTCGGCGAGCGATGTGTGCTCGACGACGAACGGCGTCCCTTCGAACCAGCCCGGCGGAAGCGCGGGTGCGGGCGCTGGCGTGTGGAGTGGCGCGGATCGTGTGGCGGAAGGCGCCGGTTTGACCTCATCCGCAGCACCGGATGCCGCGAAGAACGACCCGAGCACGGGAACCGGTTCCGCCGGTTCCGCCGGCTCCGGCGGAACCGCCGACGCGAAGGCCGGCGCGATCTCGAATCGGGGCCGTCGGCGCCTGCGGCGCGATGGCGGCGGTCCGCGGTGCGGCGCCGACCACGATGGGCTCCGGCATCGAGACCGCCACTCCGGCCTTTGCCGGCTGGGGCGCCTGGGCTTTCGGCTCGTCGTGCGTTGGCGTGTTGCAGTAGGGACACAGCGTCCACTCGAGACGCAGCGCCTGGCGGCAGCTCCTGCAGTTGGTCTTCAGGCTCCAGCGGCAGTACGGGCACGTGGCGAAGTCGGCCTCGATCAGGGCCTTGCAGCCCGGGCACGCCACCTCGTTCTCGTCCACCTGCACGACGCGAAGGACCTCGTCGGGCGACGTGATGCCCGCCTTGATCTTCGCGACCGCGTCCTCGCGCAGCGGGATCATGCCCCCCTGCCGGGCGGCCATGCGCATGTCGGCCTCGCTGGCCCGGTCGTTGATGAGCCTCTTGATGGCGTTGGTCGGCTTGAAGAACTCGTAGATGCCGATGCGCCCGGCGAAGCCCGTCCCGCCGCACGCAGTACAGCCGCTGCCGCGGTAGACCGGAATGCGATCGCCGAACAGCCCCGCGCGCTGCCGGATCGTTTCGCCCGGCTCGTACTCCTCGCGGCACTCGTTGCAGATGCGCCGCACGAGCCGCTGGGCAATCACCAGGGTGAGCGAGGTGGCCAGGACGGCGGAGTCGATGCCGAGGTCGAGCATGCGCGTCACGGCGCCGACGGCGCTGTTCGTGTGCAGCGTGCTCAACACCATGTGCCCCGTCATGGCGGCCTGGCACGCGATCTCCACCGTTTCGCGGTCGCGCATCTCGCCGACCAGGATCACGTCGGGGTCCTGGCGCAGAATCGACCGCAGGGCGCTGGCGAAGGTCAGGCCGGCCTTCGGGTTCACCTGCACCTGGTTGATGCCGGCCAACTGGAACTCGATCGGGTCCTCGACCGTGACGATGTTGACCTCGGACTTGTGGTGCCAGGCGAGCAGGGCGTAGAGCGAGGTCGTCTTTCCCGAGCCCGTGGGCCCGGTGACGAGGATCATGCCCTGCGGCTGCTGGATGGCGGCCTCGAGCTGACGCTGATGCGTCTCCGCGAGGCCGAGGGAGCCGATGTCCGGCGCCCTCATGCCCCCGAGCACACGCAGCACCATCTTCTCGCCGAAGTGTGTGGGCAGCGTCGAGATGCGCAGGTCGATGGACCGTCCCAGGTACTGCACGTTCACGCGCCCGTCCTGGGGCAGCCGCCGCTCGGCGATATCGAGCTTCGCGAGGATTTTCAGGCGCGACACCACGGGCCCGTGCAGCCACTTCGGCACGCGCGCGTAGTCCCGGAGCACGCCGTCGACCCGCATGCGCACCTGGAGATCGTGCAGCGCCGGCTCGATGTGCACGTCGCTCGCCGCGCTCTTCAGCGCGTCGGAGATCACGAGATTGCACATCTTGACCACCGGCGTGGCCTCGGTAGACTCGGCCTGGCTCGCCATGTCCACCGACATTGCGGACTGGTCCTCGGCCACGATCTGGATGTCGGCCGCGTCGGGCACGTTGGCGAGGAACGACCCGATGCGGTCCTCCGCGCCGTACCGCTCTTCGATGCCCTGCTGCACCTCCGAGAAGGTGGCCGCCATCGGCTTCACGGCCAGGGCCGAGGCGAACTCGATGTCCTGGATGGCCCGGTAGTCGGTCGGGTCGGCCATGGCCATGACGAGCACCCGGCCCTCGACGGCCAGGGGCAGCGAGATGTGCTTCCGGGCGAGGCGCTCAGGCACCTTGCCGAGGGCCTCGGCGTCGGCCAGGAACGTCCCCACGCGGGCGCGGGGCACCTTGAGACGCTCGGTGCACGCGTCGGCGATGGCTTCCTCGGACACCCCCTCGTCCCTGACGAGCACTTCGATGAACGACCCGGCACCCTGGAGGAGGCGCTCCTGGACCCGCTGGATCTGGACCTCCGACGCCAGTCCGGCCAGACGCAGCACGCTCTCGAGCTGTTTTGACATGGTTCCCGCCACTGCCACCCGTTGAGGTCAACCCTGCGTCCGAAGTACAGGACGCCCCGGGTGTTTATCGGCACGTCCGGCTTGAATACTGAGGGTCTGGGGACGGCACGGGTCTTGAAGTGACAGGGGGCAGGCCGCGTCGGGTCCACGGGGTGGGTCAACTACAGGCAGGCGCTGGCATCACTACCCCGGCAGGCAGGGCGATCCGGCGCGGCTCTTCACTCCTCTCAACGGCCGAGGAGCCGACCATTGCAGGCAGGCGTGGTCGGCTGTTCGGCTGTACGGTCAGAAGACAGCAGTCAGAAGGGCTCACGGACGATCGTCACGCCGTCACCCTGAGCACCACCACCGTTCTGTCGTCGTTCTGCTCCGCCTCGCCGCAGAAGTCGTAGACGGCCGAGAAGATGGCATCGGCGATGTGCTTCGCCGGGCGCGCGCGGTGCTGTTCGATCACCCGGATGAGCCGCTCCGTGCCGAACTCGTCGGCCGACGCGTTCATGGCTTCCGAGATGCCGTCCGAGAAGAACACGAACACGTCGCCCACGGCGAGGCTGGCCGTCACCTCGTCGTAGGTGATGGCGGGAAACGACCCGAGGGGCACGCCCGGCGAGAGCAGCTGTCCGCTGCCTTCCGCCGACGCGTGGATCGGGTACGGCAGCCCGCTGTTGGCGATGGTCACGATGCGGCGCTTGAAGTCGAAGTGCGCGTAGCAGAGCGTGCAGTAGTAGCCCTCAAGCTGCCGCTCGTGCAGGATGCTGTTCATCGACTCGAGGATGGCGGCAGGGCCCGTGCGCACCTTCGTGTAGCGGCGGCGGAACGTGCGCGACCGCACCAGCTCGCCCGCGAACGCGCTGTAGAGGGCCGCCGGCACGCCCTTGCCAGACACGTCGCCCACGGCCACGGTGAGCGTAGCGGGCTCGAGGGCGAGGAAGTCGTAGAAGTCGCCGCCCAGCTCGCGTGCCGGCTCGAGGCGCATGGCCACGTCCACGCCCTTCATCCGCTTCGGCAGCTCCGTGGGCAGCAGCGCGCGCTGGATCGTCTGCGCGAAGTGCACCTCCTTCGCGAGGCGCTCCTTGTTGCGCCGCAGCTCCTCGTAGAGCCGCGCGTTGTCGATGGCCACCGCCGCGCTCGCGGCCAGCGGCGTCAGCACCTCGAGGTGCTCCTTGGTGAACGCACCCAGCTCGGGGCTCTCGAGGTCGAACACGCCCACGCAGCGGTCCTTGGTGAGCAGCGGCACCACCAGCTCCGACTTCGCGTCCTCGACCACCATGATGTAGCGCGGATCTTCGACACGTCGTCGACGAGCACCGGCACCTTGTGCAGCGCGGCCCAGCCCACCAGGCCCTCGCCGAGCTTCACGGCCTTCGGCGGCAGGCGATCGTCATAGTTCACCGCGTACTGCATGCGCACCATGCCCGCCTCCTCGTCGACGAGGAGGATACCGAACGTGCGGTAGTCGATGAGGCGCTTGAGGCGGTGCGCGATGCGCTCGAGCAGCACGTTCAGCTCGAGGATGCCGGCGAACTCGCGGCTCAGCTCGGCCAGCACCTCGATCGTGTCCGAATAGCGCAGCTCCGACTCGAACAGCCGCGCGTTCTCGATGGCGATCGCGACGGCCGCCGCGAAGTTGCGCAGCGTCTCGACCTCGGCCGGCGTGAACTCGCCCTGGTTGCGGCTGAGCAGGTTGAGGGCGCCGATGGTGCGGCCCTGGCGGCGCAGCGGCACCACCAGCTCCGACCGCGTGCCCGGCACCACGTCGATGTAGTGCGGTGCGTCGGCCACGTCGTTGGCGAGCAGTGGCCGCCCGGCCTGAACGGCGCGGCCCACGAGGCCTTCGCCCATCCCCAGGCGCATCGACGTCGCGCCGTACGGGTAGCCGTCTGCATAGGCGATGCGCAGGTCGCCGTGCTTCGGGTCGACCAGATAGACCGCCATTGCGTGGAAGTCGGTGATGCGCGCCATGAGGCCCGGCAGCTTCCGGTACAGCTCTTCCAGGTCGAGCACCGACGCCACTTCGCGCCCGAGGGCGAACAGCGTCGTCAGCAGCTGGCGGTCGCTCTTGGACACGCCCTGCAGGCCGCCCTCGCCCGGCGTCATCACGTCGAAATCGATCGGCTGAGTCACGGGGGGAATTATACTTGTAGGGGCATGGAGTATGGGGCATGGGACATGGGGCAGGCGGTACTCAGCTGCTCAGGTGGACGTGTCACCCCACGGCGAAGGCGGCGTCACACCGGTGTCGCAGCCCACGCCCCATGTCCCTAGCCCCTGAGGGCGCGAGGCGAACCGCCGCATGGACCAACTGCCCTTCGATCAGACGCTCATTCAGCGCATCCTGCCGCACCGCTACCCGTTCCTCCTCGTGGACCGGATCACCGAGTTCGAGCCGGACAAGCGGATCGTGGGCATCAAGAACGTGTCGCTGAACGAGAAGTGCCTGGCCCGCGAGCCCGGCCAGGTGCCCACGCTCCCGCCGACGATCCTCACCGAGGCGGTGGCCCAGGTGGGCGCCATCATGATCCTCGGCAAGCCCGAGAACCGCGACAGGCTCATCTTCTTCATGGGCATCGAGCACGTGCGCTTCCGCAAGCCCGTCCACGCCGGCGACCAGGTGGAGATCACGGCCACCGTGAAGCGCCTGCGCTCGAAGATGGGCTGGCTGCACGGCGTGGCTCGCGTGGACGGCGCGGTCTGCGCGGAAGGGACGATGACGTTCGCCCTCGGGCCGCGCGAGGACCAGAAAGTCTCCTACACCGACTGAGATGACGAAGGGCGGCAGACGATGACCAGTTGCCCGTCCTGCGGATCAAACCGCGTGTTCCGGTCGAAGACGCGCACGGCGCTCGAGCGGTTCCGCCGCCAGTTCACCATGAAGCGCCCCTACCGCTGCCACGCGTGCAACTGGCGCGGCTGGGCCCCCGACGGCATGCAGGCCGCGGCGCCGCAGGACGTCGTCGACGCGCCGGCGGTGGCGCCGGACCTCGGGGCAATAGACGAGGCGCTCGAAGGGCGCCCGGATCAGAAGTAAGAAGCAAGAAGAAAGGCCCGACAAGCCGGGTTTCCGCCTTTCGACAATCGTCAGTGGGCCATTCTGGCTTCTTGATTCTTGCGTCTCTCTCCCGGCGGCAACCGCGTCTGCGCCCGTATCGTCCTCGGCCCGATGCGCGGTCTACAATGCACTCATGGCCGAAGCTCCCAAGGCTGACGATGCGGTCTCGCTGCCGGTCACCGGCATGACCTGCTCCGCCTGCGCCGCGAACATCGCGCGCGCGCTGAAGAAGCTGCCCGGCGTCGGCACCGCCGGCGTCAACTACGCCACCAGCCGCGCCACCGTCACCTTCGATCCTTCAGTGCTCACCGTGCCCGCCATCGCCGAAGCGATTCGCGATGTCGGATACGACGTGCTCGACGCAGGAACAGGGGGCAAGGGGCACGAGGCAGGGGACGCGGACACCGGCGGCGTCGAGCTGCACGATGTCGAGCAGCAGGCGCGGGAGCGCGAGTACCGCGCGCTGAGATTCACGCTGGTCCTCGGCGCCGTGCTGGCCCTGCCGGTGGTCGTCATCGGCATGGCGCACCTGCAGTTCCCAGGCGTGAACTGGGTGCAGCTCGCCCTCTCGACGCCGGTGCTCTTCTTCTGCGGCTGGCAGTTCTACCGCGGCGCCTGGAAAGCCGTGCGCCACCTGACGGCCGACATGAACACGCTGGTCGCCGTCGGCACCGGCGCCGCTTACTTCTATTCCCTCGTGGCCACCATCGCACCCGCCGCGGTGTCCGCCGATACGCAGGTGGCCGCCGGACACACAAGCGGTTTCATGGCCCGTTCAAGCGCTCCCGTGCCAGCGCCGTTCGCAGGCTGTGAAACCGGTCCCGTCCCTGTCTACTTCGAGACCGCCGTCGTCATCATCGTGCTCGTGCTGCTCGGCAAGCTGCTCGAGGCGCGCGCGCGCGGCCGCACGTCGGAAGCCATCAGGCGTCTCATCCGCCTCCAGCCGCGCACCGCGCGCATCGTCCGCGACGGCATCGAGCTCGACGTGCCCACGCGCGACGTCATCCACGGCGACATCGTGATTGTCCGGCCCGGCGAGCGCCTGCCGGTGGACGGCGACGTGGTCGACGGCACGTCGGCGGTGGACGAGTCGATGCTCACCGGCGAGTCGATGCCGGTGGACAAGGCGCCGGGCGCCGCCGTGTATGGCGCCACGATGAACACCACCGGTGCGTTCAGGTTCCGCGCCACACGCGTGGGCGCCGAAACGGCGCTGCAGCAGATCGTGCGCCTCGTGCAGGAGGCCCAGGGCCGCCGCGCGCCCATCGCGCGCATGGCCGACACGATCTCGGCCTGGTTCACGCCGGCGGTGATCGCCGCGGCCCTCGCGACGTTTCTCGCGTGGATGGCGCTCGGGCCGGCCGATTCGCGCCTCTCGTCGGCCATGATGAGCGCCGTGGCCGTGCTCATCATTGCGTGCCCGTGCGCCATGGGTCTGGCGACACCCACCGCGATCCTCGTCGGCACGGGCCGCGGCGCCGAGAAGGGCGTGCTCATCCGCGGCGGCGACGTGCTCGAACGCGCCGCGGCGGTGACGACGGTGGTGCTGGACAAGACGGGGACGATTACGCGCGGAGCGCCGGAAGTGACGGACATCGTTCAGCCGGGCGCTAGGGGCTTGGCGCTGGGCGCCGGTGGGGCGGGGCGAGAGACCCGAGGCGAGGAACTCGGAGTTCGGGTTCCGGGATTTGAAGACCACGGGCTTCACAATCTGATGGAGGCCGGGTCTCTAGACCCGGCGGACACGCCCGAAACGGCGATGCTCCAGCTCGCCGCGGCGGCGGAGGCGAACTCGGAGCATCCACTCGCGCAGGCGATTGTCCGCGCCGCGCGGGCGCGCGGCGCGGGCGTGCGCTCCGCTTCCGCGTTCGAGGCCGTGCCTGGCCGGGGCGTCCGCGCCACAGTCGACCGCCGCACGGTCATTGTCGGCAGCGAGGCCCTGATGCGCGAGTCGGGCGTAGATGTGTCGCCTCTCGATGCCGATCGTGCGCGGCTCACCGCGCTCGGGCGCACGATCATGTTCGTGTCCGCCTTCGCGGGCGATCACACACGGGCGCCCGCGTCGGCCGACGGCGGGCCGGCTGCGGGCCCGTCCCTGCTCGGGATCATCGCCCTGGCCGACACGCCGCGGCCCGAGGCGCGCGCGGCCATCGCGCGGCTGCGAGCCATGGGCCGCCAGGTGGTGATGCTCACCGGCGACACCGAGGCGACCGCGCGGGCCATCGCACGCGAGGTGGCCCCCGATGGCGGGATCGCGCGCGTCGTGGCCGGCGTCATGCCCGGGCACAAGGCCGACGAGGTGAAGGCCCTGCAGGCCGAAGGGCGGGTCGTCGCGATGGTGGGCGACGGCATCAACGACGCGCCCGCGCTGGTGCAGGCCGACATCGGCATCGCGATGGGCACCGGCACCGACGTCGCCCTCGAGGCCGCCGACATCGCCCTGATGCGCGCCGATCTCAACGGCGTGGCCGACGCCATCGAGCTCTCCGCACGGACGCTGCGCGTCATCCGCCAGAACCTGTTCTGGGCGTTCTTCTACAACGTGCTCGGCATCCCGCTCGCCGCAGGCGTCTTCTATCCCTGGACCGGATGGCAGCTGAGCCCCATGATCGCCGCCGGAGCAATGGCGTTCTCGTCGGTGTCAGTGCTCGCAAACAGCCTCAGGCTGCGGAGGCAGTAGGCAGGAGCCAGAAGCCAGAAGAAGGACGACCGATGCAGCTTGCCTTCTTCTGGCTTCTGACGTTCGTCTGTGAACCCTTCTGGCTTCTGTCATAATCCCCCCGTGCGCATTTCCTTCGACATGGACGGCGTGCTGGCCGACATGGACAGCGCGCTGGCGCGGATCGCGGAGCAGGAGTTCAGCGTCGTCGCCAAGCCTGGCGGGGCCGACACGAGCATTCTGCAGGCTGGCGCCGGCAGCGGTGCGGCCAGGGACGCCGGGGCGGCGGAGGCCGGAGGCACCGACGCGCTGCCGCCGTACGACACCGCCCTCCTGAACACCCTGACGCCGCGCCAGCAGGCGCGCTTGTGGCGGCGCGTGCGCGACACCCGCAACTTCTGGGAATCGCTGGCCGAGTGCGAGCCGGGCACCGTGAAGCGCGTCCAGAAACTCGCCCACGATCTGCGCTGGGACGTGCTGTTCGTGACGCAGCGCCCCGGCACCGCCGGCCGGACTCAGCAGCTGCAGACGCAGCACTGGCTGCGGCGCCACGGCTTCGAGTACCCGGCTGTTTACACCACCATCGGATCGCGCGGGGCCCTTGCCGCCGCACTCACGCTCGATGCGCACATCGACGACCGGCTTCAGCACTGTATAGACGTGGCCACCGAGTCGAAGGCGTGGCCGATTCTCGTGTGGCGCGACGCCGACTCGTTCGACCGCATCAGCGCCGGCTGCAAGAACCTCGGCGTCGCCGTTGTCCGCTCGGTGGCCGAGGCGCTCGACCACATCGAACAGGCCGACCGCGTCTCGGTCCAGTCCGAAGAGCCCTCGCTGATCGAGCGGCTCAAGCGTGCGTTCAAGTGACACGCCGGAGGTCGGCGCTACGGCGCCGACGTGTCCGTCGGGGCTGAAGCCCCGGCCTCTATCCCCTCCGGTGTGCCTGTCCCCGGCCTCCCGCCTATCCCCTTGCCCCCGTCCCTCGCCCCTGCTTCCCTCTGTCCCTTGCTCCTTGTCCCTAGCCCCTAGTACCATGCCCCCGTGCCTCGCGCCGATTCCCCCAGGCCCGCCCGCGCCGAGTCGCTCGTGCGGCTGTTCGATTCGGTTCACGAGGGCGTTTACATCGGCACGATCGGCCCGCGCGAGAACATCACCATCGCCGCCAACCCGTACTTCCGGATCATGCTCGGCTACCCGCCGGGCACGCCCGAGGAGGAGCTGCATCCCTTCGCGCCCGACCGCTTCACCGACGAGGGGGCGCGCACGGTGTTCATCGACCGCCTCGCGCGCGACGGCGCCGTCACCGACTACCTCCTCCGCCTGCGCCGCGCCGACCAGGACGTCGTCTGGGTGGAGGTGACCGCCAGCGCCACCGCGCTCGAATCGGCCGGGCACGTCCGCATCGAGGCGCTCATGCGCGACGTGAGCGACCGCAAGCAGCTCGAGGACCAGTCGCGCGATCTCTATTCGCAGCTCCTGCAGGCCGAGAAGATGGCTGCCCTCGGCACCACCATCTCCGGCGTGGCGCACGAGCTGAACAACCCGCTCGCCACCATTCTCACGTGGTCGGAACGGCTCACCGAGCGCGATCTCGACGCCTCCACGCGCCGCGGCGTAGAGAACATCCTCCGCGAGGCCGAGCGCGCCGCGCGCATCGTCCGCAACCTGCTGACCTTCGCGCGCAAGCGGCACACGACGCGTGCGATGGTCGACATCAACCAGGTCGTGCGCGAAACGCTCGCGCTGCGGGCCTACGAGCAGCGCGTCACCAACATCTCGGTGATCGACGCGCTCGCCGCAGGCGTCCCGGCCGTGTTTGCCGACCAGCACCAGATCCAGCAGGTGCTGCTCAATCTCGTCATCAACGCCGAGCAGGCCATGCTGACCTCCAACGGGCGCGGCACGCTCATGGTGCGCACGTGGCAGGACTCCGAGCGCGGCTCGATCGTGCTCGAGGTGAATGACGATGGGCCGGGCGTGCCGGAGGATGTGAGGACCAAGATCTTCGACCCGTTCTTCACGACCAAGGAGGTCGGCAAGGGCACCGGCCTCGGCCTCACCGTGGCGTACGCCATCGTCGAGGAGCACGGCGGCCGGATGTGGCTCGTGTCGGAGCCGGGCGAGGGCGCGTCGTTCTTCGTCGAGCTGCCGGTGGCCGGCGGGAAGCTCACGACAGCCGAGGGCCCCGCCGAGCCACGCGACAGCGAAATCGGCAAGGTACCCGACCTGGCCGCGGCGGAAGAGCCCGTGCGGAGCCGGCCCGCGCCGCGCGTGCAGATGGTGGTGCCGCCGCAGGCGACCGCCACCGCGCGCCTCGACAGTCAGGCCGTGCTCATCGTGGAGGACGAGGCCGCGCTGGCATCGGCGATGGCCGAGGCGTTCGGCGACGCGGGGTTCCTGGTGGATCGCGCGGGCGACGGCGAAGAGGCGCTCGCCCGCATCGAGGGCGGGCACTACGACCTCATCATCAGCGACCTGAAGATGCCGCGCATGGACGGCATTCAGCTCTTCGGCGCGCTGCGCGAGCGGCATCCCGCGATGGCGTCGCGCATCATGTTCGTGACCGGCGACGTGGTTGGCACCGACGCCGAGGGGTTCCTGGCCGACAGCGGATGCCGCTGGCTCGCCAAGCCGTTCCGCCTGGGCGAGCTGCTGCGCATCGCGCGAGAAGTGATCAAGTAGGAATCGACGGGCGGGTGGAGGCCGAGGCTTCCCTGGCCTGAGCCTGTCGAAGGCAGCCCCGACGAAGCCGCCGTCACGACGCGAGCGGCATGCCGCCACCGGAGCCCGCGCCACCTCCGCTCCGCCCGCCTGGCGTCGGCGTGTCCAGGTCGATGACGCGCCCGCTCAGTTCCTGGTGCACGCGCTCGACGAGATCCTCGAGAGCGTCTGCCCGCGCGTTGACCGTCTCGTTGACCTTCTTCAGCCCCGACTCGACGGCGCCAAGTCGCCGGTCGACCTTCACCAGGCGCGCGTCGAAACCGTTGAGACAGGCGTCGAAACCGTTGAGACAGGCGTCGAAACCATTGAGACGGGCGTCGACGCCGTTGAGACGGGCGTCGACGCCGTCGAATCGTTCGCCGACTGCCCTGAACTGTTCCTTGGTGTCTGCCGCCAGCGTTGCCAACCCCAGCTGCACCTCGCTCACGCGAGTGTCGAGGCCCTCGACCTTGCCCGTCAGGTTGGTCACCTTCGTGTCGAGGTTGTCGACTCGTTCCGACAGGGTTCCCTTGGCGCCGGTCCGCGGCCGGGGCTTCGCCGGCCCAACGAGCTCCTCGGTGAGGCGTGTCAGCAGCACGAGTATCTGTGCGGAGTCCGTTTGCGTCATGACGGTCGCCTTGTGCCAACTGCGTGCCATCGCCTCGCGATCGGCTGAATGCCTGCAAGTCCGCTGCCCGTCCGGACTTCCTCGTGCCCGCTCGAATCGACCGGCACGAGCGATTGCAGAAACCGCTCTGCCCGGGTGTCGCTTGAATGTCAGATCCCGGCAGCCTCTCGCGCGCTCCCCTTCCGCGGCCTGGTTCGCGGCGCCGCAAGGGCGGCTGTCGCCGGATGCTGTTCGGCCACCACCCTCGCCTCGTCGGCAGCCACGGGCCGATGGCTGGTTCTGATCAGGTTCGCGAGCAGCACGTCGAAGGCCCGCCGGGCAGTCCACATGTCCGCCTCCGTCTCCCAGGGGGTTCTGCCCCGGGGACGACGACGATGCCATCGTCGGGGATGGGAATCAATCGAGAAGATTGTACCAATCCGGAGGCTGGGTACAGTCCCCTATTTCAGCAGCTCGGCGGTCACTCCGCCCGGGCCGTAGGTGAGGCGGCGGTCGGGCTTGCCGTCGCGCGTCGTGTCGAGCTCGACGCTGGCCAGCGCGCCGTTGCGGTAGGTTTCCCACGTGTCGACGCGGCCGTCGTGGTCCGTGTCGACCTCCATGCGCTCGAGCTTGCCATCGGCGCCCTGGAAGGCCCACGCGTCCACCGTGCCGTCGCCCGCGCGCGACATGCCCACCTTCTCGAGCGAGCCGTCGGCCGCATAGTACTCCCAGCGGTCGGGCTTACCGTCGAAGTCGCGGTCGATGTCCATCGACACGAGGCGGGTGCCGTCCATGTGGCTCCAGGCATCCACCTTGCCGTCCTTGTTCGTGTCGTAGGTGATGAGCTCGAGCTTGCCGGTAGACTCCGAGTAGGTGGCCTTCACGCCGGCGGACTCCGCCTCGCCCGGACCGCCGGACGAGCAGCCGGCGGCGGCCAGCGTCAACAGGGCGACGAGGAAGGCAGAGAGAGCCACAACACGCACCCTGCGATTGTAGTGGGATTCCGAGGCCTGACCCCATTCACGCCACATGCAAAAGGGGACAGTCCCCTCTTCTTGACGCGGCGGGCGGGGTGCGTCAAACTGTTGACGCCCATGCCCACACGACACATCCTGCTGGTTGAAGACGAGGCACCGCTGCGCGAGGTGGTGGCGGAGCAGCTCAGCGACCGCGGCTTTCACGTGGAGCAGGCCGCGTCGGGCGAAGAGGCCATCGATCGCCTGGCGTCCTTCGCCTTCGACATCGTCATCACCGACCTCCGGCTGGGCGGCGGCGCGGACGGCACGGCCGTGCTCGACGAGGCGCGGGCGGTGTATCCCGACATCATCGGGATCATCGTCACCGGGTACGGCACCGTGAAAGACGCCGTGGAGGCCATCAAGCGCGGCGCCACCGACTTCATCCAGAAGCCGTTCCAGTTCGACGAGCTGCTGCACATCATCACCGCCGCGCTCGAGCAGCGCCGGCTGCGCGCCGAGAACGCGTACCTGCGCAAGCAGCTCGAGGAGCGGTACCGCTTCGAGGGCATCATCGGCAAGAGCCTGGCCATGCGCGAGCTGTTCGCGCTGCTCGAGACCGTGGCGCAGACCAGCAGCACGATTCTCGTGACGGGAGAAACCGGCACCGGCAAGGAGCTCGTCGCGCACGCCATTCATCACAACAGCCCGCGGCGCGCGCAGCGGTTCGTGGCGATTCACTGCGGCGCGATTCCGGAGACGCTCCTCGAGGCGGAGCTCTTCGGCCACACCCGCGGCGCCTTCACCGGCGCCGTGGCCACGCGCGCCGGCCGGTTCGAGGAGGCCAACCGCGGCACCGTGTTCCTCGACGAGGTGAGCACCATGTCGCCGGCCCTGCAGATGAAGCTGCTGCGCGTCATCCAGAGCCGGGAGGTGCAGCGCCTCGGCGACCAGGGCGTGGTCAAGGTGGACGTGCGCATCATCGCCGCGACGAACCACGATCTCGCGAAGATGGTGGCCGACGGCACGTTCCGCGAGGACCTCTACTACCGCCTGAACGTGATCCCCGTGCACATGCCGCCGCTGCGCGATCGCAAGGACGACGTGCCGCTGCTCGCGCAGCATTTCCTGAACAGATTCGGCGCCGACATCGCGCGCGACCGCGAGCCGGGCACGCCGGTGCCCGCCATCACCATCTCGCAGGAGGCGCTGCGCCACCTGATGTCGCACAACTGGCCTGGCAACGTGCGCGAGCTCGAGAACGCCCTCGAACGCGCCGTGGCCATGACCGGCGGGCGTCGCCAGATCGAGGTGCGCGACCTGCCGCCGCCCATCCAGGCCGCCGGCGCGTCGATCGCGCCGATCGAGGTGGCGCTGCCCGAGGCCGGGTTCGATCTGCCGGGCTACATCGACCGGCTCGAGCGCGACGTCATCGCGCGCGCGCTCGACAAGACCGGCGGCAACAAGGGCGCGGCCGCCAAGCTGCTGAACCTCAAGCGGACGACGCTGGTGGAGAAGCTCAAGCGGATGGGGCGCGACGCCGGCCAGGCGCCGGCCTAGCGGCGCGCTTTCACGCATTTCACGCCAGGAGTGCTGGCCAGGTCTGCGTCCTGCGTCCACAGCGTTGCCTTCCAGGCGCGTGCCGTTGCCAGCACGATGCTGTCGGCCATCGGCATGTCGAGGTCCACGGAGCGTCTCGCTGCAGCCCGTGCGAGCGTGCCGGAGAGTCCGACAACCCTGCCCGGCTGCATGAGGGCCACGGCCTTCGTCGGCGAAGATCGGTGCCGCCCCTGATGGGCGTCGCCGCAACGATGATGCTGGTGAACCAGTGGGTCTTGCTGATGTGGATCAGGTGAAGGCCCACGCCCGGGACGACAAACGCCAGGAACCCCAGCGTCATCAGCAGCAGCATGCACCAGGTGATGTGGGGCCGGCCGCGCAGGCCCGCCGTTCTGGCCGTCTGGTCTGTGGCGCGCCAGTCGCCGGCGCCAAAGAACTGCCTCGCTCCAACAATGACGTCTTCGTAACTGGAGGAGGTGGTCGTGCTCGACGGAAGTCCCGCCATAGGGAACTCCTCGCGGCGACCGCAGGGTGCCCGAATGCCGGGCGGCCAGGGCCACAATCCAGGGCGAGCGTGCAGGAACGTGAAGACGGCATGTGACGCCAACAGGCGCCAAGTTGCCCCATGTGTGCGTGGCGCGTTGTTCGGAGGAGCCGGAACCCTCGACATCCGCCGGCCCGGCCCGGTTGGTGCCATTCCTATTCTGGTGTTCCGGGGAGCAAACGCCGATAGGAAGAGAGGCACTCGCGCGCCGGCGCTCCACACAGGAGGCGGGCTGGCGGACTGCGGGCCCGGATCCCCGTCCGGCACGGGGCCCAGCCGGTGAAGAGCTGTGAACATTCAGGAACTCGAACCTGTGGTCGAAGTTACCCACCTCCGGCGCCTGCTGGACACCCAGCCCAGCTGCCTGATGCGTCTGGGCTCGGACGGCACGGTGCTCGCGGCCAACGACGCGGCGCTCAAGCTGATTGGGGTGACGTCGGGCGCGCAGGTGCTCGGCCGGGATTTCTCCGTCTGGGTGCCGTCGGACCAGCGCGAGCGGTGGACGACGTTCACGACCGGCGTCGTTCAGGGCAATCCGGCGTCGGTCGAGTGCGACATCGCGGCGCCCTCCGGCGATCGGCAGCCGACGCTGTTTCACGGGGTGCCGCTGACGGATCATCCAGACGGCGTGGCGTCGATGGCGATTGCCGCCCGGGTCGTTTCCGGCCAGCGCCAGCTCGAAGCGGCGGTGATCGAGCTCGAGGAGCAGCTCCGCGAGCGGGACGCCGAGCGATTCAAGGCTCGGGCACGCCTGGCCGAGTCGGAGTCGCGCCAACGGGAGTTGGCCGAGAAAGTGAGCGCGCTCGAGGCGAGCCTCCAGCCGCTCGACGCCAGCGCGGAACACGACGAGCAGGTGCGCCAGCTCGAAGCCGATCTCCAGGCCCGCGACGCCGCGCTGGGAGCAGCCGAAGCCGCACGGCGCGCCGCCGAGGCGAAGGCTGCCCAGGCGCTCGCCGACGTCCAGCAACTGGAGGTGGCCCTGGACGGGTTCGCTGCCCGCCAGAAACAGATGATCGCGGAGCGCGCCGCCGAACGGCAGCGCCTCGCGGAGATGACCGAGGTGGCCGCGTCCAGACAGGATCAACTGTTGAACGCCGGCCGGGACTCGCAGGAGCGCGACCGGCTGGCGGCCCGGCTGCAGGAGCGGGAGGCGACGGTGCGCGGCCTCGAAGCCGCGTGGACGGAGAAGCTGGCTGAACTCGAGGAGGCCCGGAGCGTGCGCCACGGGCTCGAAGCCGCCCTGCTCGAGGCGCAGCAGGCCCTGGCCGGGGAGCAGGAGCGCGGCCAGGCCGGCCGGGCTGAGTGCGACGCACTCCAGACGCGGCTCGGCGAGGCCTTGGCCGCCTGCCAGGAGGGCGAGGCGGCGCTCCGCGAGGTGGAAGCCGCCCACACGAGCCTCGCGGCGGCCCACGCGGCGCTGACAACGGAGCACACGTCCCTGACAGCAGAGCACGCGGCGCTGACTGCGGAGCACGCGGCGCTGACAACGGAGCACACGTCCCTGACAGCAGAGCACGCGGCGCTGACTGCGGAGCACGCGTTGCTCAAAACGGCGCGCGATCGGCTCGTGCGCGCGCTTCGCCAGCAGGTGGTGCACCTGGACGCGTTGGCAAACGGATTTCCCGCTGCCGGCGCCGACGCAGGCGGCGCGCCGGGCGATGCCGGCACAGGCGGAGAGGAGGGCCACGCATGACCGAAGAGCGCATCGCACGCCGTTACCCCGCCGTCGAGTTCCCTGAGATACAGGGGATTTGGTTGACGCCTCTCGGAATCAACGCCACGCTCATCAACTTGTCGGCCACGGGGCTTCTCGTCGGATGCGCCACCAGGTCGGCGCCGGGCACGGTGCTGACTGTTCAGTTCAAGGGGACCTTCAAGCCGGCCACGCTCGAAAGCCGTGTGGTTCGCTGCGAGGTCGCGGGCATCGCGGCAGACGGCTCGCTGCTGTTCCAGCTCGGTCTTGCCTTCGGCACGCGTATCGCGCTCGCGCAGGACGCCGTCGAGGCGGCTGGGGAGCCCGAGGCGGTCGGCTCAGACGTCCCGCTGGCGATCGTAGCGGCAGCAGCGGCGGCGGCTCCGCGGGGTCCGGAGCCCGTGCTTCGAAACCGCTGGTAGCGCGCGCCAGGCCGCGAGACATCCACGCGCCAGCGCGAACGGAATCAGCACCCGTTCGCTACGGTATAATCCGCGGCGGTTCGCGCCTCAACGCACCCCATGGGTTCACCATCCCCCCCGTCAACGGCGCCCCGCGCAACAGCCGCCTGATCGGCTGTCGGCCGGCGTGATGAACGCGGGTCTGCCCAACGCCTCGCAGCATTGCTGCGGCGACTCGTACTGCACGCTCGACCGCAATTGCCGGGTGGTGGCCGCGGGCCTGGGCGGGTCGTACTGGCCGCTGCAGCCGGCGCTCGCGGCCGAGCATCGCGTCACCGCCGGCTCTCGTTTCCGCGAGCCCGCCGTCTTCTATCCCGTCCGCCGCGGGAACAGCTCGGGCTGGGAAGTCATCCCGAGCCCGGGGCGTCCCCTCGTGTGCTGGCGCGAACTCATGGGCGCTGCGGGGCCGGGCCCTCCACCCGCGGCAGCTTCGGTCCTCCCCCGCGCGCCCGCTTCACCGACGCCTTCCTGACGGCCACCGCGCACAGCACCGTGAAGAGCGCCGCGTTGCCGGGCATCTGCAGGCTGAACTCCACGATCTCCTGGAACGCGATGGCCACCAGGCCCGTCACCGCGCCCAGGCGGATCCAGTAGCCGGTCCTGTCGTCGCGCCTCTCGCGGAACCGCCGCAGCACCTCGCGCACGAAGAGGCCCACCAGCACCAGCGCCGGCGCCGTCACCAGCCACCCGCCCTCGGCCAGCAGCTGCAGGTAGTCGTTGTGCGCCTCGATGTAGTGCGCCGTTGCCCTCTCGAACTGCTGCAGCAGCACCGTCGCTGTCCCGTAAGTGTTCAGGCCCGTGCCGAACCAGGGGAACGACTGATGGATGCGCCACGCGTCGGCCCACGCGCCCGCGCGGCCACCCAGCTTCCAGTCCACCTCGGCAAAGCGCGCGCCGATGGCGTCGATGCCCACCCACGTCACCGCCGCCACGAACACCAGCGCCAGGTAGGTGCCGAGCATCCGCCCCTTGGTGGTGGAGGTCTGCCGCCGCAGCACGTGCAAGGCCGACAGCACGATCGCCAGCAGGAAGCACGAGATCCCTGAGCGCGACAGGGTGAGCGCAAGAGCAAAACCCATCAGCAGAATGGCGAAGCCGGTCAGCACCGCGCGGCTCGCGTCGGGCGTCGAGAACCAGATGACACGGTTGCGCCAGCCCGGCTTCACGCCCACCATGCCGCGGGCCACGAGCGCGGCGAAGTAGCCCACCGCCACCGGCAGTGCCAGCAGCATCCAGCCGGCGAAGTGGTTGCGGTTGATGAACGGCCCGAAGGCCATCACGCCCTGGTTGATCGGCTCCCAGAAGCCGTACACCTTCCCGTTCCAGAGCGCCTTCTGGACGATGCCGATCATCGAGAGGAGGACGCCGAGAACGACGATGCCCGGGGCGAGGATGCGGAGGTCGCTGCCGCCGAGGCCGCGGGCGAGGCCGAGCAGCATCCATCCGAACGCCGCCAGGCACGCGAGGCCCACCCAGGTCTTGGGCGGGTTGATGGACAGGGGGTGGGTGATGGACCCGGAGAACGGGACAGTGCTCGGCGTCTCGGCTTGCGACATGGAGGTCGAGGCTTCAGCCTCGACGTCTCCGACGGTCGGCAGCGCGTACCTGATGTCGTATTGCTTCAGGAACTCATGCGTTGCCGGACTCCACCGCCGGATCGTGCGGCTCCCGAGCGGAATCAGCTGGATAGCCGTTACCAAGGCGACGACCACCAACCCCAGCAGGATCGGCCCGTTCACTCCGCGCCGTTCGCGCGGCACCTCGCGCGTGAGCCCGAAGGCGCCCACCGACGCGCAGGCCACCAGGAGCGGCCACCGCGCCCACTCGTAGATGGCGCCGAACGCCAGCGCCCCCCAGGCGACGATGAGCAGTACTAGCCACGCCATAGCGGATCGTTGCTCGGTCGCATTGCTGCTGATGGAGGTCAGGGCTTCAGCCCTGACGGGTCAGCGTGACACCTTGGGTGATGGAGGTCGAGGCCTTGGCCGCGACGCAAATGAACCCGCCGTAGTCTACCGTAACGCGCGTCGGACCCAGCCAGATTCTGCTGCTCACCAGGCCATCTGTTCTTGCCTGTGGGCGAATCCTGCTGCAGTGATTGTTGCTTGAGTGCATGTGCCGCCGCAGGCTCCCACTGTAAGCCAACAGTCGTTGGTCCACGGCTCCTGTCTCTCAGGTGTGGTCATGCGAACGTCGAAGTTCAGTGAGAGCCCGGTCCTCGGAACCCTGACAGAATCCCACGCGGGCGTCCCGGTGACGGACCGCCTCCGATGGCATGGCGTGAGCAAGGGCGCCTTCTTCAAGTGGCGGAGCAAGTCCGCCGGGGCGTTGGTGGCGGCCGGAACCGCCCTGGGCAACTCGGCGCCACCCGCGTCCACGGTCTGCATCCGAGCGTGTTCCGCGCATCTGTACGAAAGGAGGGCCGCGCGTCAGGATCTACCAACCCGCGGCCCTCGCCCGGCGGTCTACGCCCGTCCGGATCCCGTGAACCCCAGTTCCAGCCCGGGCAGCGCCTCGGCCGGGTGTTGCGCAAGCGGCTGCGCCTCGAGCGGCGGAAGCCGCGCGATGAACTCACTGGCCATGCCTGTGGCAATCCTGGCGTGTTGAATCACGACCTCTGCACCCCCGTGGACCGGCGTTGTCGTCACGACGATGCTGGTGAACCGGCAGATGTGTCTGGTGCAGATGAGATAGAGCACAACGCCTGGCACCACGTAGGCCAGCAGCGCCACCGCGATGAGCAGCATCAGATACCAGGGGATGTGCGGCCTGCCTCGGAATGTCACCGTCCGAGGGCTGCGTCGCGTCTCGCGCCAGTTGTCGGCCGTGAAGAAGTCCCGTGCGCCCGCGATCACCTCTGTGTCGCTGCGCGCCGTTCTGACGTTGGCTATGAGGTCCGGCATGTGAAGTCGCCCCGCCCTGTTGTCCGCCGTTTCACATCGCGTTGGTCTCGCGCGCGCTGACGAACGTCGACGCCCGACGTTGCCGCAGTCGGCGTTCTTCTCTCACACGAGATATCGGCATGAGCAGGGAGCGGAGTTTAGAGGGCCGCCAGGACGGCCGGCGTGTAACATCCCGCGCCACGCTGCGCCATGTTGCGCAACGTTGGCAAGGCGATCCGGGCTTTTGTCGACAGCTCTGCTGTTCTTTTTTTCGTCGTGGCCCCGCGCGGGGGATGGAGGCCACGGTTCTCGTGTCATGGAGCCCGGGATCGTCAGGCCCGGGGTCGCCAAAGGCACCGCGTGCGCGTACGCACAACGGGCCGCGCAACCTGCTGTTACGTTGCGCGGCCCCGCGTGAAGTGTGGAGCCCCGGGTCTTCTTCAGACCCGGGGTCGCCGAAGGCACAGCGTGCGCTGTCTACATCAACGCCAGCCCAGGTATTCGCGCAGCCGGGCCTCGTTCCTGGTCGAGGCGACGAACTCGGTGTCGCCTTTCAGCAGCTTCCATGTTGCACCGCGATACCGCTTCCAGAGATCCCAGAGGCGGTACGGGTAGTACGCCAGGACGCGCCACGAGTTCCCGGGGACACGGTAGTCGCGCGCCATCGTCGCCAGGGACGGGAACGCCGCTCTGCGGAGGGTCGACAGTCTGCCGCCTGCTCCGCTGTGCGCCTCGAGGCCGGCGAACTGGCCGACGAGCTCGGTCGGTCTGCCTTCCAGCACCTTGTGCCGGGCCCACTCCAGTGTCTGCTCATCCGGCGCCTGGCCCTCCAGCCTGTTCCATACCTCCGCCGGCACCCGAAGGTTCGTCCACTCCTCTGCAAGCCTCAGCGCCATACGGGTGCCGTTGGCGACACGCCACCGATTCGCCCGGTCAACGAACGCGCCCCAGTCGAGCGCTCCCTCGTGGTGCCGTATGACCTCCGCCATGTCCACGAACGCCTTCAGGCCGATGTCCGCGAACCGGTGATGCACGGAGGCATGCATGCACAGGTGCAGCAACAGGTCTTCCGCGGCGAGAGTGCGGGAAGGTGCTCCGGCGATGGTGGCGGGCACCGAGCGCTCCCAGAGGCCCGCCAGTTCGTGCTCATCAATCCGCGCGCCGCACAGCGGTGTGACCAGCGTCCAGTGCAGTTCCACCATCGCGCCGCCCAGCCTGCGCATCGGCGGCATGTCCTGGAAGCCGTCCTGCTGCGCCACCGGGTCGAAGGGCTGCTCAGACTCGTATCCAAGCCCGCGAAGCGCCTCGATCGCTCGCGGCAGGTCGGCCGGCTTCACGAGCAGGTCGAGGTCGGCCATGGGACGCAGCGCGATGTCGCCGTAAACCGCCTCGGCCAGATATGCGCCTTTCAGCGGGATCAGGGGAATGCCTCCGACCTGCACGGCGCGGAGGATCTTCCCGAGATCGGCGATCAGGAGCAGGTTCCTCGCCGCGCTGGCGCGCCAGGCGTCGCGGAGCCGTGCGGTCGGCGCTCCCGGTACCAGCCCCTGCTGGCCAAGGCGCCTGTGCAGCAGCGGTGCGACGTCGTGATACGCGGCAAGCGTGGCCACCCGCTCCCAGTCGTCCGGCGTGAGTGCGCCGACGGTGGCGTCGGGCCGTGCGAGGAGGGACACGAGAATCCCGGCTTCGCGCGTCACGTGCGTTCCTTGCCGTACTTCACGGCGAGATCTCCGACGCGCGACATCGCGTTGGCGCGGGTCTTGAACCGCCCGGGATACGCGGCCATGACCGCCTCAGCGGCCGCCATCACGCTCGTGCGTCCATCCAGCGCTTTCAGAATGAATGAGTCTATCGCCGCGTCCTGGCCCAGGGACGGCACGGCATTGCCCGCGCGGCTCTTGAGCTCTTCCATCGAGGCCGCGAGCGCGTGCAGCGTGTTCTGGTCGGACCTGGTTTCTCCGGGCAGCTCGGTGCTCCACGCCCACACGTAGTCGCCATTCACGAATCTGGCGCGGATGTCCAGCCGCACGCGGTCCCCGGCCGCCAGTGCCACCGGCTTCAACCACGGCAGCACGAGCCTGCCGTACACCAGTTCCGGCTCGCCCGGGGCGTTTGAGAACCTGATGCCCTCCCCGAGGTCCGCGTCGAACCACAGTCCGATTCCGTGCCCGGTGCCCGCCCGCTCAACCCGGAGCTCCACCTGGGCAGCCACGTCCGGACTCTCGATGGTCGCGTAGTCCAGCGTGGCCCAGCATGCCGGCTTCGACAGCAGCGTCGGGCGTTTGAATCTGTCTTTGTAGGACTGGTTGAGTATGACGACGAGCGTCGGCGCGTAGGCGCCCTTCCATTCCTTCTTGAGCCACGGTTCGGTGAGTTTCCGATAGAACCGTGGGCTCTCCACGATTGCCGCCCACATCGTGTCGCACGCCGCAATCAGTCGACCGCCGGGTTTCAGGAGGCGCGTTCTGGCGTCCACGATGGACGGGATGTGGGTCGAGAAGAGGGGCAGGCACCCGCGCAGATCGGACACGATGCAGTCCACCCGCTCAGGGATCTCCACGGCGGTGGACATGGCGCGCACGAATCGTATTCTGTCAGACAGTCCCAGGCGACCCGCGGCCTGCTCGCCCCATCGAATGCTCTCGTCAGGCTCAATCGCGTAGACGCGCGCCGCGCCGCACTGAGCAGCGATGACGGCCCAGAAGCCCGGCCCGCAGCCGAGGTCGAGCACGGTCGTTGCGTCTCCGACGAAGCGCTGGAGCGCGGCTCTATACGCCCCGTAGCGGACGCCGCGGCCGACCATGCCGCCGAAGCTCGGTAGCGCGTACATCAGTGGATGTCTATCGAATGCGAGGCTGGAATGTGCAGGAATCCGTGGCGGCGTGAAACCGGGCCGCCCAGCGTCGGGCGGGATCATTGAACAGGATCTGCATGGCGGGTGGGAGAGAGCGGGGAAGGCCTGCGGCTCGGGGGCGGATCAGAACCCGGTCTTGTCCTTTCCGCCGCCCATGTCGTTGCTGCCCATGGTTCCGCCGTTAGCCTTGGTCAGCGCCGCCAGGTTGCCCAGCATGACCACCTCCGGCTTCGTGTAAGGCTTGAGCGCTGGTCCGCCCGCCCGTCGATACATCCCGTCGCTCATCCGTGGCCGGCCTTTGACACTGTCCGCCATCATACAATCCCTCTCCGGCGTGGCGGTGTCTCAAGTTCGGTCACGGGGTCAGGAGGTACCGGCATGGCAGGCAAGCCAGTGGTCCAGCGCAAACACACGCAGGAGCTCGTAGTAGTCATCCGTCCGGCCCGCTGGCCCGGCCGGCAGCCTCGCGGGCTCGACAAAAGCCGTGAGGGCGGCCAGGGCCCTGGGAGCGGGATACTTGTACCCAAGGCGCGTGACTCGTGCCAGGGTCGGGTCCGCTCTGGCGGTCGTCTTGGGACGCGACAAGACCTGGGCTGGCAGTTCTTCGCTCATCGCGCGGCGGACAAGCGCCTTCTCCCGGCACCACGGGATCACGGGAAGGGTGAGGAAGAACCGAAGCAGACGGGCATCGAGGTAGGGATGCCTGACTTCCTCAGCCACGCCATACATCGCCGGGTCGAAACTGTCGAAGAGCCGCCGCCAGAGATTGCGTTTCAGCATCGCATACGTCTGCAGCCGCCACGGGTGCGTGGGTTCGACGCTTGGGTTCCGGAGCGCATGACCCCGTTCCGCCAGCCCAAGTCCGACCGCGAGGTCTCGGTTCAGCCACGCGGGCAACTGCGGTTCGGGGCCGGCGGCGGTCCGCGGCCGGCGTACGTTCCGCGTCAGCCAGGCCAGGCCTGCCCTCGCGGCTGAGACGGGCCGGTCGGCGCGGAGGTGGTCCAGCAGACCCGTGGCTGCCGCCTCCCATTCCCTTTTTCCCAGCAGGTAGCCCAGGTAGCCTTCCCAGTCGTACCGCAGGGCATTGTCGGGCCCCTCGCCATAGAAGACCACCCGGGCGCTGCCCGCAATGTCCGCGCGCAGGGCCCGATCCCCGTCGTATGACCAGACGTTGGCGCTCGGTTCCGGAGTCGACGCCGACTTTGCGTGCCAATGCGGGTCGAAACAGACCTCGTCGAGTTCTCGGTATCGGATCTGAACACCGACCCTCTCGGCAACCAGCCCGGCGAACCGGAATTCGTCGTCGGGGATGAGGTCACGGAACCCCAGGCAGAAACCAGTCAGGCCGCGATGGCCACCGGGGAGTTTCCTGACGGCGGCCGCGGCCAACGTGGGAGAGTCAATGCCCCCGCTCAGGTAGATGGCGATCCGCCGAGTCCGGATCCTGTCGCTGACCGCCTTGTCGAGCAGGTCCCGGAACTCCGAGATCACGTCGTCGGGCTTTCTGCCAAGCACCGGGTCTTCGGCCGGAAGCTCCCAGTACATCCGCGGCGTCGTGTCGCGTCTCCGGAAGGACACCACCGAGCCTGGTCCGATGCGGCCGATGTCCGCGTAGACGGTGCTGGTCGAGTCCAGGTTGAAGTCGTGAACGAGGAAGTCGGCGATCGCGAGGTCATTGAGGCGACCACTGGATTGGGGATGCAGGCGCACGCAGTCGAGCGTGTTGCTGATGACAACGCTGCTGGCATGTCGCTCGTAGAACACGGGCCGGATACCCATGTGGTCGGTCGCACACCACAGCAGCCGATGGCCCTCGTCCCACAGCGCGAAGCCGAAGTCGCCCGACAGGTAATCCACGCAATGCGCCCCGCTCGCTGCGTACGCGTGGAGCAACAACTCGGCGTCAGTCGCCTCGGCAGGATCGCGGCGCCCCATGCCGGCGAGCCGGTGCCGCAGCTCGTCCCTGGCATCCACGCGAATGTGGCCGGTGATCCAGGCGTTGCCGTCCACTGTCAGCGGCTGATGCTCCCGTTCGCTTTCGAAGGTCGTGGCGAACTTCGCATGCACAAGGCCGACGTTGTCGTTCCAGCCGCCGATCCAGACCTGCTGCCCGTCGGGCCCCCGGAACGCGAGGAACCTGGCCATCCGTTCGAGCAGCGCGCGGTCCACGGGCTTGCCGTCGAAGTTGACGACGGCTGCGAAACCGCTCACGGCGCCTCCAGGGGCACGAATGCGCCGGCCTGTTCGCCGCCGATCACGATCTGGCCGTCGCACACGAGCCACGCGTGGGCTTCCAGCGTCTCGCCGTTCTTCGCCACGCCGAACTCGACGCTCGAGGCGTGGCCACGCCTCGCCAGCATCCGGTGCATGGCCACGGCCTGGGCGAGGCAGGCCGCGCCGGGGACGGCTCTCGCCGCCACTCGTACCGCCCAAGACATCCTCTGAACGTCGGCGCCCTGCCGCTCGGCTGCCAGCCTGACTCGCCGCGTCGCCAGAGGCCTGACGCGCAGGCTCAGCGCGACGAACCAGAGCTCCGCCAGCGCCTCGCGGAGGAGGCTCCGGTCGGGGGCGGGCAGTTGCCGCCAGCGGTTCAGCCAGGTCATGCAGGGAGCGTCGCGGGAAGCCCGGCGGGGCTATGCGTTGATGTCGATGAGTCCGTGTTCTTGGAGGGCATCGAGGAGAGACCGCAGGTCCCTGTCGCACTCCTCGTCACCGACGTCGTACTCGGCGAGAATCGCCTGGCGGAGCTCCGCCACGCTCTTCGGCGCTTCCTTGAGCAGCGACCAGACTCGGGAGCCGACCGGGTTGAGCCCGAAGTACACGCCGTCCTTGAGGTTGAGGACAACGGCCTCCCCTTCGAGTTCAGCCGACACCTGCTTCGCACTGAGCGTGATCCGGGTCTCGTCGCGAAGCGTCATCGCCCCATCGCCTTCTTCGAGACCCCGTAGAACTCCCGGTACCACTCGACAAACCGGCGGACGCCTTCCCGGACCGGCGTGGCGGGCTTGAAACCCACCCACGCGTCGAGTTCGTCCGTGTTCGCCGCGGTGGCCGGCACATCACCGGGCTGCATGGGCAGGAGATTCCGCTCCGCCTTGCGGCCGAGCGCCGCTTCGAGCGCTTCGATGTAGTCGTTGAGCGGCGTGGGCTGGCTGTTGCCGATGTTGAACACGCGGTACGGCGCGTTGCTGGTGCCTGGATCCGGCCGCGCCGCGTCGAAGGCCGGGTCCGGCTCGGCGGCCCTGTCGGTCACGCGAACGACGCCTTCGACAATGTCGTCGATGTACGTGAAGTCGCGCACCATGTCGCCGTTGTTGAAGACGTCGATGGGGCGCCCTTCCAGGATGGCGCGCGTGAACAGGAACAGCGCCATGTCGGGCCGGCCCCACGGACCGTACACCGTGAAGAACCGCAGGCCCGTCGTCGGCAGTCGGAACAGGTGGCTGTAGGTGTGCGCCATCAGCTCGTTGGCCTTCTTCGTGGCGGCATACAGGCTGACGGGGTGGTCGATGTTGTCGTGCTCGGAGAAGGGCATCCGCGTGTTGCCGCCGTAGACGCTCGACGAACTGGCGTACACGAGGTGCTCGACGTCGCTGTGCCGGCAGCCCTCGAGGATGTTCACGAACCCCGCGAGATTGCTGTCGACGTAGGCGTGGGGGTTCTCCAGCGAGTAGCGGACGCCCGCCTGCGCGGCCAGATGGACCACGCGGGCGGGGCGGTCGCGGGCGAACAGCGCAGCCACGCCGTCGCGATCGACCAGGTCGAGCTTCGCGAAGCGGAACCTCTCGCGCGCGGCCAGGCGCGCGAGCCGCGCCTCCTTCAACGACACGTCGTAGTAGGCGTTGAGGTTGTCAAGGCCCACCACGGTGTCGCCGCGCGCGAGCAGCCGTTGCGCCACGTGGTAGCCGATGAAGCCGGCCGCGCCGGTCACCAGGATCGTCATGTGCCTATTGTGGCCCGGTACCGTTCAGGACAGGGAAACCGTCAGCGGGAACGCAGAAAGTGCGGGTTGTCGCGGCCGGGGCTGGTGCTGCGTTTCTGCGTCACGTCGACGAGGGAGCCGTACCTGGTAAGTGTCGGCGGCTCGTAAGGCAGACGGAGCCGAACCGGCTCTGGTGCGCGCGCGCCGCCATCGCCGCCGTTGCACGGTGCTTCCGGCGGGATGGGCCCGGTAACCACGCTTGGCGTATCGGACGCTGTTCCGACACCCTATAGCGCTCACAATTGCACGCCTGGCCGGCCGTTTGCCGCTCAGTGCACGCTCCTGCACCGCGGGCGCTTCGCCAGCCAGTAGTCGACGGCAAACACGTTGCCGGCCAGCGCGAAGCCCCACAAGTTCTTCTGGTCACCCAGTTTCACGAGGTCGAGGTCGACGTATTCGCTCATCTGCTCCCGGCACAGGAACGCCGGCTCCGCCTGGCCTGCAAACGCCCGCAGCCAGGGCTGCCCGCGTACGGGGGCCTTCGGCCTCGCGACGCACCCGGCCGGCAGCAGAGGCTTGGCGGCCTTGCGCATGACGAGCTTGTTCCTGCACCAGGGCACCGCCGGCACCGTCAGCATGAATCTGAGGACGCGCACGTCGAGGTATGGATGCCGGAACTCGAGCGGGACCCTGTGCCACGCCGGGTCGAACTGCTCGCACATGCTCGAGAACGCGGGCCCTGTGAGCCCCTCGTAGGCCTGCGGCCTTGCAGGGTGGCCGTTGTTGCTGCGGGCGTGGACCTCCATCCACCGCCGCCGCAGGTCGTAGGCCTGCTCGACGCGCTGGCGCATCCACGGCGGGTATCCGTCGCGAACCTCCCGTGCTCGCCCATTCTCCCGGCGCAGTGCTCCACGCACCGTCCCCCAACGCGGGCCGCGCGGGTTGTGGCGCCAATACCCGCCGATGTCCGCCAGCGCCCGGAGCCAGTTTCCGCGGCTGATGAGATGCCCCAGGTGCCTGCGCCACTCGAAGACGAGCGCGTTGTCGGGTCCTTCGCCCCAGTACGCTACGCGGGCCCCGTCGGCCACGATCCGATAGTACTGGACGGTTTCGTTGAAACTGAACTGCTGGAAGTTCGGCTCAGGGCAGACCAAGGCCCTTGCCTGCCACTCGGAATCGTAGAAGGCCGTTCCCTTGCGCCGGTACTGGACTGTGATCCCCAGGTGGCTGGCAATCTCGTCAACGTAGCGAGGCTCCTCGTCCTCTTCGGGCCCCTCCACGACGATCGTGTGAGCCAGCACGTGATCCGCCGGCCTTTGGAATTGCCGGCTCGCCAGGGCCGCTAGCGTTGACGAGTCGAGGCCGCCGCTCATGAACACGGCCACTTTCGACGTCCGCAGGCGGTCTTTGACGGCGCCGTCTAGCAGCGCCCGGAGGCGCTCTGCGTATTCGGCGTCGCGCCGATGGTAGATCGGCTCTTCGACTGGGAACGTCCAGTAGCGCTCCGCCGCCGTTCCCTCGCTGCTGGCGACCAGTCGGTGCGCCGGGGGCAGCCGCCTCACGCCCTCGTAAACCGTCGTCTCGGGGTTCGTGTGCTCGCCGAACAGGAGGAAGTCGACGAGTGCCCCTTCGTTGATCGCGTCCGGCACCGCGGGGTGCAGGAGCACGCAGTCCAGACTGGTGCTGCAGACGGTGAGCGGGCCGGCCTGGTGATGGTAGAACGGCCTGACGCCCATGTGGTCGCGCGCGCACGCGAGGCGCCGATGGCGCCCGTCCCAGAGGGCGAAGCTGAAGTCCCCCAGCAGGTGATCGAGGCACGCAGGGCCCCATGCGCCGTAGGCCTGGAGCAGGAGCGCCGCGTCGCCCCCGGCCCGGTCAACCGTCACCCCGCACGTGTTCAGCTCGCGCCATAGCTCCTCGCGAGCGTCGATCCGAACGTCCCCCGCCACCCACGACGAACCGTCCAGGGTGAGCGGCTGGCTTTCACGCTCCGCTTCGTCTGTCGTGGCAAACCTGGCGTGAATCAGGGCGACGTTGCGGTTCCATCCGCCGATCCAGGCGTCGCGGCCATCCGGTCCGAGCGCGCCAAGGTGCGCGCTCATCGCGCGCACCACGTCCTCGTCCACCGGACGTCCGTCGAGGTTGGCAATGGCCGCGAACGCGCTCACGGGAACCCAACGAGCGCCGCCGTCTCGGGCAGGCGGTCGAGGTCGTTCGGCTGGAGCAGGCGCCGGACGGGCACCTTCCCGACGAACTCCTGCGCGAACGCGAACTGGCGGGCCAGCCGGGCAGCGTCGGTGACTCTCGTCACGCCGGTCCCGGCAATCACGCGGAGTACCGCGTCTCTGGGCGTGGGCGTCTCGAGGCGGGGCTCGGCCACACCATCTGGCGGCCAGTCGAGCAGGAACACTTCGTCCAGCCTGGCGAGGCCCTCGTGCACCATGCCCGGCTCGAGCGGGAGGATGAACTTTCCCGACAGGGAATGCATGGGCACGCCCTCGGCGTGTCCGCCAAGGTACCGCGCCCTGCTGTCGGGCATGAGCTTGATGCGGCGCGGCCCCGGATAGGCGCTCACGCCGGCGCCGTCGATGAGGGTGCGAAGCAGATCGTCGGTGACGAGCCTGGCGCCGCGGCTCACGAGGTGGGCGGCCAGCGTGGATTTCCCGGCCCCGGACTCCCCCATCAGCGCCACGCACCGCCCCGGGCGCGCCACCACCGTGGCGTGCAGGGGCTCCTCGCCCATCGCCGCGAGGGCGACGGCGATCGCGTGGCCAAGGAAGTAGACGTGCAGGCTCTCCATCGACGCGGCGCCGAGGGGGGCCATCCAGATTCGCCTGCCCGTGCCCTCGACGATGCATGCGAACATGTCCTCCCAGCGGAGGTGCATGCCGCCGTCCGGGAGCCGGGCGTGGCGGTACCAGGTTTCTCCGTCGGGACCGAGCGGTGCGCCGGCGCGCCTGCGATCGATCTCCGGCGCGGCGGCCGCAAGGATGACGATGTCCGGCTGCCCGGCTGCCGGCGACTCCGCGACCGGCAGCCTGATCGCGCTGGCGATCCGCAGCCCGTAGAGCTCGTACCGGAAGGCCTGGTCGTCAGGCGCGATCTCCGCGTCGTGCGGCCAGCCGGCGTGTGCCGCGCCGTTCACCATCTCACCCGAGGACCCGGCCCGGCGCGGCCTCTTCGGCGGCGTCGCGCGCGCCGGCCGACATCGCCTCTTCGAAGCCGATGTTCATGCGGAGCAGGCTCACGCCGGCGGCCGCACAGATCCGCCGGGCCTGCAGCACCCGCTCGTCGGAAATCTTGAGCGACGTGATCACGACGGCCTGTGCCCCCGTCTTCCCGATGGCGGCCTCCAGCCCGTCAATTCCGGACATGATGTGGTACCCGTTCACGTACCTTCCCACCCGAGCCGGGTCGTCGTCGATGAAGCCGACCGGGGAGAGGCCGCTCGCGGGATTCGACAGCATCTCGCGCACCGCCGCCGAGCCGCCGCGCCCCGCGCCGTACAGGATCGCGGGGTTCCCGGGTTCCACGCTCCGTGCCCGCACCTGATCGAGCGCGCGGTACGATGCACGGCTCGCCGCCGTCATCGCGAGGGCCACGAAGCCGTAGATGACGTACAGCGACGGCGGCACGAGCCTGAAACCCATGGCCGCCGACAGCAGCACGCCCAGCGCCGAGGCGGACATGACGGCAGCGCCGAGCCACAGGAACTCGTGCAGGCCGGCATGGCGCCAGGAGCCCTTGTAGACGCCGAACACCAACAGCAGGATCACCTGCGTCGGCACCAGCACCGTCAGCGCCTGGACGAGCAGCGGGCGATGCCCGGAGAGCGTCCAGGAGTCGAGCTTGAGCGCGGCCGACACGTAGAGCGCGAAGCCAACGAGCGCGATGTCCACGAAGACGACGAAGAACGCGCGGCGCATCATCGGGAGGTCGTAGACCCTGAGCGCGACACCACGCCTGATCAGCGCGAACTCGCCGTAGCCGAGGCGCTGGAGGCCCAGGAACCCCGCCAGGAGCAGGCCCAGCAGGAGCAGGCCGGTCTGCTGCCGTGTCATGAGCAGCGACAGGAGCGCCGCGCCGGACGTCAGCGCGCCGACGCCGTAGAGCACGTAGACGGCCATGCGGTGGCTCAGGCCGAGCGCGAGCAGCCGGTGGTGTATGTGGTTCCTGTCGGCGTGGTGCACGCCGTTGCTTGCGCTGTCCTCGAGCCTGCCGATGGCCCGCCGCAGGATCGACACCAGCGTGTCGGCCACCGGCACTCCCACCAGCAGCACCGGCAGCATCGTCGCGAAGCCGGCCGAGAGCAGGGCGGAGCTCGTGAGAGTGACGCACCCGAGGATGAAGCCGATGGCCGTGGCGCCTGAGTCGCCGAGAAACACCCGCGCCGGATGCACGTTGTAGGGCAGGAACCCGAGGAGGCCGCCGGCGAGCAGGATGGCCACGCCGGCGTGGTCGGGCCTGCCAGCCACCAGCACGACTGCCGCGAGGCTCACGCAGGCGATGAACCCGAGCCCCGCTGACAGGCCGTCGAGGCCGTCGACGAGATTGAAGGCATTCGTCACGCCGACGAGCCAGAAGATCGACAGCGGGTAGGCGAGCCAGCCAAGTGGGATCGAGTAGTCGAACAGGTGCACGGTCTGCGGCAGTCCGATGCCGAACGACACGGCGATCACGGCGCCCGTGATCTGGGCCAGCAGCTTGGGCAGCACCCTGACGGGCCTGATGTCGTCCCGGATCGAGACCGCCAGGATCGGCAGCAGGCCCAGGACCACGCCCGCGGCCGTCTCGGTCCGGACCCACGGTGGTGCGCCCGGCACGCCGAGCGCGCCTGCCGCCATGACCATGGCCCCGGCGCCAACCACCGCCAGGCCGCCGAGCCTCGGAATCGGCGTGTCGTGGATCCGCCGCGGGCCTGGCGTGTCGATGGCGCCCACGCGCGCGGCCAGCCGGATCGTGAGCGGCGTCAAGAGCCAGGCGAGCAGGCCCGCGGCCAGGCCCGGCAGCGCAAGCAGGATGAGCTGTCTCACAGGATGACTCGACTGATCGAGGCCCGGGGTACGCCGTGCGGTATTCCCGCGAGAGCCGTGGAGGCCGGGCCTACAGGCCCGGCACGCAGCGCGACAGCGTCACTCATGGAGTCCCGAGGTCTTCAGGCCCGCGGTCCTGTCTGCGCGGGCGTCTCGGAGGAGTAGTACGCCGCGTACTCCTGCTTGTAGTAGTGCGCGTAGTAGTAAGGGTTCTTCCGCACGTCCGCGCGGTTGAGCACCGCGCCGAGGATCGTGGCCTTCGACGCCCGCAGTTGCTCCACGGCGGTGCGCGCCATGTGGCGGTTCACCTGCTCGCTGCCGACGACGAACACCACGCCGGTGGTCAGGTGCGCGATCACGGCCGCGTCGGTTACGGCCATCACCGGTGGCGAATCCAGGATCACCCAGTCGAACTGGGCCCCGAGGCTGCCGATGAGGCTCCGGAAACGCGCCGACCCCAGCAGTTCTGCCGGGTTGGGCGGATGCGTGCCCGAGGGCATCACCCAGAGGCGTTTCGAGCCCGTCCTTCGCATCGCGTCGTTCGCCTTCGCGTCGCCGACCAGGAGGTTCGAGAGCCCCGGCGCCTGCTTCACCTTCAGCAGTTCGTGCTGGCGCGGCTTGCGCATGTCCGCGTCGATGAGCAGCACGCGCTGGCCTGCCTGCGAGAGCGCGATGGCGAGGTTTGCCGCGACCATCGTCTTCCCCTCGGTTGGCTGCGTGCTGGTCACGAGGACCGTCCGGCATCCCTCCTCGGCCGACGAGAACTGCACGGCGGTGCGCACGCGGCGAATCGCCTCCGCGTAGTTGAGCGGGACCTTCGAAGTCAGCAGGAGCGGCTGCTCCCCGGCTTTCAGGTCCGACTCCCTCACCGCTGGCACCAAGCCCAGGAAGCCGACGCGGAGGTAGTGCTTCACCTCGTCGGGGTTTTTCAGGCGGTTGTCGATGTAGTCCATGAAGAACGCGAGGCCGACGGCAACCATGAGGCCCCCGAGGAAGCCCAGCATCAGGTCGCGTCGGCTGTTCGGCCTGATCGGGTATCGCGGCACCTCGGCCTCGTCGACGATGCGGATGTTGCTGGCCTTGAGCTCGCCGGAGATGCCAGTCTCCTTGGCGCGCTGGAGCAGGGCGTCGTAGATCTGCTTGTTGCTCTCGGCGTCGCGCCGCAGCACGCCGTACTCGATGCCCTTGCGGTTCAGGGCCAGCGCGCCGGCCTTCTGGGCCTCGAGTTCGCCAGCGAGACTCTTCTCCTTGGACTGGGCCGACAGGAACTCGTTCCGGACCGACAGGACGACCTTGCCCAGCTCGCCCTGCAGTTTCGCCTCGGCGTTTTCGATGGCCGAGTTTGCCTTGATCATCTCGGGGTGCTTCTCGCCATACCGCTCGCTCATCTGGGCTTTCTGCCGCTGCAGGTCGGCAATCTGCGACTTGAGCTGCTGGATGAACGTATTCGAGAGGATGGCTGGAAAGGTGTCGAGCGCACCGCGATCGTTCTGCAGGCTTCGGAGCTGGTTGTAGAGCGCTTCCTTCTCGATCCGCTGCGTACGCGCCTGCGTGTAGGCCGCATTGAGGTCGGCGAGGCGCTGGACGACGATGTTCTGGCTGTCTTCGAGGGCCACCGCGTCGCCTTTCTCGCGATAGCGCTGCAGGGCCTGCTCGCTTTCGTCGAGTTTCTTCCGCTCGACGGCCAGTTGTTCGTTGAGCCAGTCGGACGCCTCCTTGGAGGAAAGGAAGCGGTACTCGAGGTTCTGGGCGATGTACTGCCTGGCCAGGGCGTTCGGCACGGCCGCCGCTAGCTTCGGATCGGCCGAAGCGTATCGCACGTCGATGAGGCGGCTGTTGCGGATCGGCGCCACCGTGAGCCCGCCGAGCAACGAGTCGATGGCGGCGGACTGCGCGGCGGTTTCTTCCGGCCTGGCTGGCGCCTCGGCGCCGCCGGTTCTTCCTCCGTCGTTGCCTGCCGGCTTGCCGCCCGCGTTGCCGCCGCCCCCGAATTCCGGGGACTCCCACATCTGCAGCGCGTCAATCGTGCGCCGCGCGAGCGACCGGCTCTTCAGCATGGCGTACTGCGTGGGGTAGTAATCGTAGTTGTAGTTGTCCTGCTGGACGACTTCCTTGAAGTTGACAACGCTCGGGTTGACCGATTCGACGAGCAACTGCACGCGCCCTTCGTAGATGGGTGTCGCCCTGTATGTCCTGATGGCTGCGTACACGAACACCAGCGTGAAGGCCGTAATCGCCACCCACCGGTGTTTGTAGAGCCTGCGCACGTAGTCAACCAGGTGCGTGTCCGACCCGTCGCCGGGCGCACCGTATCCGCCGTAGCTGCCGTACCCGCTAGGCGTGCCGTAGCCCTCCGTTGAGCCGTGCGCGCCCGGCGGGTTCGGCCCGGTGTGGCTCGTGTTCTCTTTCGGTTGGCCGGGTGGCTCCGGCTCCGGCCGGCGTTGCTCTGGCATCAGAGGACCTCTGGCGTGTTCCGTCCTATCGTAGACGATTCGAAGATGCGGGCGCGGATTCCGTCACGCCGCGCACACGGTTTCCAGAACGCGCGCCATCGCGGCCGCTCCGGCATCGCGGGAGAAGCGTGGGGCCGCTTTCAGGGCATCCTCGCGCATCTTCGCCCTCACGCCGGGCTGGTCCGCCAGCTCGCGGATCGCGTGCGCGAGAGCGTGCGGGTCTTCCGGCGGCACGCAGACGCCGGCGCCGGTCTCCCGCACGAGGCGGGTGGCCTCCCCTTCCGGCAGGCTCATCACGATTGGCACTCCCATGGCCATCGACTCGAAGATCTTCGAGGGAATGACCTTGGCGAACAGCGGGCTGTTCCGCAGCGGCACCAGCGCGATGTCGCACAGGCTCCAGAGCGCGGGCATCTTCTCCTTGGGCTGGCGCGCGACGAGGCGCACGTTCGAGAGGCGCCGTTCTGAGACAATACGCTCGACACGGGAGCGTTCCGCACCCGATCCGGCGAACAGGAATACGATGTCTTCCCGCGCCTTCAGCCGTTCCGCCGCCTCGAGCACGCCGGGCAGGGCGTGCGCCATGCCGTGGGTCCCGAGGTAGCCGACCACGAATTTCCCGGCCAGGCCGAACGCCTCCTCCAGCCCGGGGTCTCGAGGGCGTGGCTGGTAGCGCGCGCGGTCGGCGCCATTGACAACGACGTGGAGCTTCCGGCGGTCGATCCCGCGCGACGCCAGATCCTCGCGGAACGACTCCGTGACCGACACAATCGCGGCCGCGCGGCCGTACAGGAAGAGCTCGACACGCTCGAGCACCCTGATGACCATGCTCTTGCGCATGGCGCCGACGGCGGTAATCGACGCGGGCCAGAGGTCCCGCACTTCGAACACGAAGGGCCGCCACTTCGTCACCGACAGCGCCCAGCCGCCGACCGCGCTGAAAAACTGCGGCGAGGTTGCAACGACGACGTCTGGCCGTGGCTCGAAGAGTCCCATCACGAAGGCCGTCGCCATGAAGCTGAGGTAGTCGAGGGTGCGGAGGAGGAACCCTTCGTTCGCGGTGATGAACGTCTTCACGCGCACCACGCGAACACCCTCTACGTGTTCGACCTGCCGCCACCGGTTCCTGTAGCCGGGAAACAGCCTGCCTTCCGGGAAGTTCGGGGCGCACGTGATCACCGTCACGCCATGGCCCTCGCGCACCCATCGCACGGCGTGCTCGTGAAGTCGCGTGGCCGGCGCGTTGGATTCCGGCGGGAAGTTGTCGGAAACGAAGAGGATGCGCATTTACGCCCAGGAGAACACGGTCTCCAGTTCGGCCCCGCCAAATCGCATTTCCAGCACGCGGCACGGCTCGCTCGCGCCGAAGCGGGGATGCCAGGTGCCCGATGTCAGCGCCTCGTCGGACTGGCCCTGCCCGGCCCAATGCACCACGCGGCTGCCGGCGGTCACGGCGCGCTGACGGCCTTCTCCGCGCAGCCCCGACCAATCGGGCGTGAAGCGGAACCGCGCGACGGCCTGCCTGAACCGGCCGTCGAGCCGGTCGAAGATCCGCAGGCGCGAGTTGCCCAGTTCCCACCTGCGGTGATGGGTCACCTTGCCCCGAAGGCGTCTGTAGCCGTCGTGCGAGGCGTTCAGCCAGAGCGTCCCGCCGTCGTTCCCCCATCGGATGTCGAAAGGCCTCGCCCGGCGTGCCACGCGGAACGCCGCCCACACCTCAGAGGAGTCTGCTCCGTCCACCTCCACGGTGTTGTGCATGGCAGTGCTCCTCTCCCGCGCTCTCTGCTCCCCATCATCGTAAGTGGAGGTGCCGCCGTTCACGAGGAGCCGCCGGCCGTCGAGCGACAGTTCGAAGCTCAGCGTGTCGGCGTGCGCGTGGCCCGGGATGTAGTCGGGGCCGACGGGCGCGACGTCTGCGATTAGCACCGACGGCCCCGCCTCGAGCCGTACGTAGCCGGAGTCCGGAAGCGCTTCGATGGCCGCGAGCGGTTCGGTCCTCGATGACAGGCCGATTCGGGCCGCATACGCCGCCAGCGGGTCGACGTTCGGAGCAGTGTCCAGGGCCGCGTCGTTGAAGAAGGCGAGCTCGCCGTCAGGGTGAGACATCACCCGGAGCCAGCGCAGCATCCGGGCCGCCACCTCCTGCCACCGGCGCGTGTCGGTCTCTTCGAACAGCCGCGGGAAGATCGCCGCCAGTTGCGCGAGGTCGAGGATGTCCTCGAGGACGACGGCGTGATACATGGGGCTGCGCTCGAAGTGCCCGCCGTCGGGCAGCACCTGTTCGGCCAACTCCCGCCTGAGGAGCGCGAGGCCCTGCTCCAGCCAGACCGACGCCTCGCCGCTCTCGAAGAACGCGCCTGCGAACACGAGCGCCTTGGCGTTGGCCCACAGGTGATTGCCGAGCAGGTGGGTTTCGAGCCGCGTGTGCAGGAAGCGCGCCTGGACCGCCAGACTCAGCCTCGCCCCATCGTCCAGCGCGCCGCCACGGAGGGCCCATTTCACCCAGTTCACGATCCGGAGAGACGTCGGGTACGGCTCCCAGCCCGGGCGCGACGCTGGCCGGTTCTCGCCAATCCACCTGGAGATGAGGGCCGCGTGCCAGTCTGCGCGAGCACCCGCGTCGGCGGCGGCGAGGTCGTCGAAGTAGTGGGCGTTGTAGAGCCAGAGTTTCGGCCAGTCGGCGCGGGACCAGTCCGCGGGTGCGGCGAGGGTTCGCTCGACTTGCAGGAACCTGAACGACGCCGGACCTGTCATCGACTGGGGCCTCGGGCACGGCTGCCAGACGCCGCCTGTTCTCTGCCGGATCGCAGGCGCCGGGCCCAGGTCCGGGCGAGGCCGAACCACCTGCCGCCGCATACGGGCGTAGATCTGTTCCCGCCGCAGGTGGCGCAGGGTGTGCCAGTAGAGCACCGGGGCTATCGCCGTGGGCATGATGGTGTGGAGGTCAACCCTGCGCCATGCTCTGCAGCTCGATGCTGACGCGGCTGACCTCGAAGATCTCGGCGCGCGGGATCGGGGCGGGCAGGCCCTGTTTCACGGCCGCCACGAACGCCGCCGCGCACGCCGCCTGTCCCTTGTCCTGCCGCCAGAGGCCGAGCGTGCGGAAACCCTTCCAGCCCCATCCCCGAAGCGTGCGGAAATTGTCCAACTGGAGCACTTTGCCGGCGCAGAAGATCTCGAGCCGCTCCTTCGGGAAGGAGCGGTCGCCGTTTGCCAGGTAGTGGATCACGCCGACCGAGCCATCCTCGAATTCCAGCGTCAACGTGGCCTTGTCGTCCGTAACCTGCAGTCCCGGGTGGCGGCCCAGTATCACCGCGTGCGCGCGCGCGATCGGGGCCCCGGCGAGGTGCCTGAGCAGGTCCACGAAGTGGCAGCCTTCGCCGACGATGCGGCCGCCACCGATGGCCTTGTCCTGCGTCCAGTGGGCTGACGGGATGGCGCCGGCGTTGACCGTCATCACGAAGCTCTTCGGCTCGGAGACCCCCGAGAGCAACTCCTTCGCCTTCACCGCGTGGGGGGAGAAGCGCCGGTTGAACCCGACCATGAGGAGCTGCGCCGGGCGTTTCGCAGCCTCCGCTTCGATGTCGGCCACGTCCCCGAACGTGAGCGCGAGCGGCTTCTCGCAGAACACGTGTTTGCCCGCCCGCAGCGCCGAAAGCACCTGTGCGGCATGGACGTTGTGTCGGGTGGCGATGACGACCGTGTCGATCGCCGGGTCGGCCAGCACCCCGTCGCCGTCCGTCGATGCCTGCGCCACGCCGTGCCTGCGGGCGGCGTGCACCGAACTGACGCCGTTGGCGCTGACTACCGTGTGGAGGCGTGCGCCGGCGGACTTGAACGCTGGAATCAGCACGCGGCCGGCGTAGTTGCCGGCGCCGAGGAACGCAACCGTTCCACTCGCTGGGGCGACCTGGATCGGATTGACCTCCACGGTTCGCGGGTTGCTCGCTGTCGCCACGCTCCCGGATGCGGCGGGGTATCCAACAGGATGCCCAGCGACGGCGCGCTCGACGCGAGGAGGTCGTACGTCTCGACCGCGCGATCGAGGGGGACGCGGTGGGAGACAAGCGGCGCGAGATCCAGGCGTCCGCCGGCCATGAGGTCCAGCACGGCCTCGAGGTTACGCTGTTCGGTCCAGCGCACGAACCCGAGCGGGTAGTCGTGGCCACCCTCCTCGTAGGCGGGGTCGTACCTTCCGGGCCCGTAGCTGCAGCTGACCTGGAAGCTCAGTTCCTTCTCGTAGAAGTCGGCGCGCGAGAGCTCCAGCCCGGTGACGCCCACGAGAACGATGCGGCCCCGCTTGCGGCACATCTTCGCAGCCTGGCTGGCCGGCTCGCTGCTCTTCGTCGAGGCGGCGATGATCACCGCGTCCACGCCCAACCCGCGTGAGAAGGCGCTGGCGGCTGACAGAACGTCCGTGTCCGAGCCGGGGGCGATGGCTTCTGCTCCGAACTTCCGTGCCAGAGCGAGCCGATCGGGGTCCGGGTCGATTGCCAGCACCCGGCACCCCTGTGCGCGCAGCAACTGCACCGTGAGCAGCCCAATCAGGCCGAGGCCGGTGACGGCGAAGCACTCGCCCAGGGTGGGGTTGGCCAGGCGGATGCCCTGCAGGCCGATGGCCGCCAAGACCGTGAACGCCGCGTGCTCATCGCTCACGCCGTCCGGGATCCGCGCGCACAGGTTCTTGGGCACGCACACGACGTCGGCGTGCCTGCCGTTGCTCACCACGCGGTCGCCGGTGGCGAAGCCCCCCACGCCGTCGCCGACCTCCGCCACCACGCCGACATTGCAGTAGCCGAGGGGCAACGGTTGGTCGAGCTTGCTCTGCACGGTCTCCAGGGTAGCGGCGATGCCATCGGTGCGCACCTTGTCGAGCACCATCCGCACCTTGTCCGGCTGCTGCCGAGCCTTATCGAGCCAGCTGGCCCGTCCGAACTCCACGAGCATCCGCTCCGTCCCGGCCGAAACCAGGCTGGCGCGCGTGCGGATCAGCAGATGCCCTGCCCGCACGGCGGGCGCCGGCACGTCAGCGATTTCGACCTGGCCGGTCTTGAGGCTCTGGAGAAGTTGTCTCATGTGACTTCCAGGGAGACCGCTGGCGGCTCGCCGGCCGAGTCAACGAAGCGCCGGCACCATATCTCGATGCACAGGAGCGAGAAGAGCGTGTACGCAGCATCGCGCCGGCCGCTATCGTTGTCATGGATCAGGCGCTGTACCGCACGTGGTTCGAAGAGTCCGCGCCGCTTGAGGCTCGATTCCGAGAGGAGTTCTCTTACCAACTCCCGCAGGTCGTTCCTCATCCAGCGTCTCAGGGGCGCGCCGAAACCAGTTTTCGGACGGTAGATGACGTCTTTCGGCAGGTACGGCTCCATCGCCTTCCTGAGGACCCACTTGCCGGTTGGTCCCCGCTGCTTCAGGCGGTCCGGGATGCGTGCCGCCAGTTCGACCAGGTCAAGGTCCAGGAACGGCACGCGCACCTCGACGCCCGCCGCCATCGACATTTTGTCCGTGTAGATCAGGTTGTGATCTGCGAGAAAGAAGCGTTGCTCCAGCGCGAGCATCCGGTCGAGGCGACTCCGGCCCTCGGGGATTCCCGCCAGGAAGTCCAGCATCGGCTGGTCGGGTCGAGTGTGTTCCACCGCCTCGCGCACTGAGGGCGTGTACAGCTCGAGCAGATCTCCGCGCTGCCGCCAGGCGAAGTACGCGGCCAGCCGCGCGTCCCCCGATTCCTCCGCACCCGAAAACAGGCGCGCCAGCCGGCGACCCGTGCCTCCCGTTTGATTCAGCGTGCCGGCACCCGCGCCGAGTCCCCGGCGGGCCCATCGCGGCAACCAGTTCCAGAGCGCGTCATAGCGGAGCGCTGCGTGCCGCCGGTACCCGGTGAAGAGGTCGTCGCCGCCGGCGCCCGACAGCAGGACCTTGATGCCGCCCCGCCGGGCTGCCTCGCAGATGTAGAGGACGTTGAGCGCGGCCGGGTCGCCGAGCGGCTCGTCCAGTTGCCACACCATGCGCTCGAGGTCGCCAGCCATTCTCGAGGCGTCCACAGACACGACCTCCAGCGGCACCCCAAGGTGCGCGGCGACCCGGCGGGCGAACGGCAGGTCAGCCGTCTCTCCGGCGTCCTCTCCCCCAACGGATTCCACGGTGAAACACCGAATGTCCGGAACCTGCTCACGTGCGAAAGCAACGACGGCGCTGGAGTCGAGACCGCCCGACAGGAAGGCGCCAACTGGAACGTCGGAGACCAATTGCCGCCGCACCGCCTGGCACAGCCCCTGGGAGACGGCGGCGATGGCGTCGGTTTGCCCGAGCGCGGCCCCGTTCTTGCGCCGCCACGGCAGCTCGTACCAGGTCCATCGCTCGAGGATTTTTCCATCACGGACGCGCAGTGCTTCGCCGGGCCCGAGCTTTCGCACGGCGCTGAGCGCCGTCCCCTCGCCGGGGCACCACTGGAAGCTCAAATAGCGGTCCAGCGCCGCCTGGTCAGGCGTTCTCTCTGCGTCCGTGAGCGGCAGCAGACCCTTGATCTCGCTGGCAAACGAGAAGCCCTGCGGCCCTTCGGTGAAGTACAGAGGCTTGACTCCCAGCGCATCGCGGGCCAGGAGAAGTTCGCCCCTCCGGCGGTCCAGCAGGGCAAAGGCGAAGATGCCGTTCAACTCCGGAAGCATCGACATCCCTCGGGCCAGGTACAGCTCGAGTAGCACCTCGGTGTCGGACGAACCTCTGAAGCGAACGCCGCTTCGTTCCAAACCCGCCCGCAGTTCACGGTAGTTGTAGATTTCCCCGTTATACGAGAGCGCGACCGCCCCGTCGTGCGAGCTCATGGGCTGTGCACCCGTTACGGTGACGTCGATGATCGCCAACCGAACGTGGCCAAGCGTGACGCCAAGACCCTCGTCGACGAACTGCCCCGTCCCATCCGGCCCCCGATGAGCGAGCCTGCGGAGCGACTCCGCTTGCCGCGCCTCGATGCAGGCCGCGCTCCACGCGCCGGAGATTCCGCACATCAGGCCGGGTTCCGATCCGTTGCCGCCCAAGCGATCGCGTCGGGTGAGTTCATCCGTCGGTGTCCATTTCCGGTGCGGGCTCGTCGGCCCGAGGCCTTGGCGGCGCCTCTTCGATGGCGATCTGGAACAGCTTCCGGTTGGCATCGAGGCTGGATTCGTCGCGGGCCGTCTGCCGTGCCAGGGCTCTCGCTTTGACCGCCACTGTTTCGAGTGTCTCGCCGGACCATGTTCCCACCAGGTCGATTCGCCCTGCAAACTCGCATGGGTCATCGAGCGGAAGGTCCCATCCGACACCGATCTCCGGCAGGTTCCTCCAGGGTGTCTGATCGCTGATGAGCAGCGTGAGCCCCGCTCTGATCGCCTCGTGAATGACGTGGCCGAAGTTCTCCCCCCTCGTGGGGAACAGGAACACATGGTGGGTTGCCAGGGTCGGGACGACGTCGGCGGGCAGCACGGAGCCTTCGTACGTGACTTCAACGTGGCGCGGCAAGCCCGCCGCGATCGCCTGACACTCGGCCCAGTAGCCGTGGTCCTCGATGGGACCGTAGACAGAAAAATGCACGGGCACCCGCACATGAGCGAGCGCCCGCAGGGCGTAGGCGAGGTTCTTCTTGCGGCTGATGCGGGAAAGGAAGCAGGCCCGAACGGGCGGGACGGCCGGCCGCTGGACAGATTTCAACACCGCTGTTTCGTCGGGTATCCGCGCCACGAGGTTCGGTGCGACGACGATGCGCGTTCCGTTTCCGGGTGGCCTCCCAGAAGCGGCGCTCACGCCGGGAAGAGCCGCTGCGATCTCGGCCGCCTCGAACTCGCTCGACGCTTGCCATAAACAGTTTCGGTAGAACGACAAGTGCCTCGCCAGCCAGAGATACGGCCGCTTCTTCCAGGCTTTCAGGCCCAGGGCACCCGGCGAGAACTCTCCCCGAGGAGCCACGATCACGCTTCTTCCGGGTGCTTCCCGGGTCATCAGGGCGAGCAGCGGACGCAGCGAGAAGTCCAGGTCGAAGAAGCTGTTGAGGTACACGACGTCATGAGGCGTGTCCCGCAGAAGCCGTCGGTAGTACGCGGCGGTCCTGCGGGACCGCGACAGATAGAGCACCTGGGCCTTTCCAACCAGGTTCCAGGCATTCATGGCGACGGACGGATACGGCTCGGTGTCGGCGGCATCTCGATCGGAGGTGACGATTCGGAACTCGTACTGGTCTCCCATCCGGTCGACCATGTTGGAGATCGTACGCAGCGGCCCCCCGGACTTGTAGCCGGGAAGGTAGCGGCGCACGAACGTGAGGACGATGGGCTTCATACTGCTACGGGCGTGAGTGGCTGGCTGACAACGCGGTGTTCCCGCGGGGCGTCATTCCGGTGTGGCCGAGTAGGCCTCCGCGAGCGCGCGCGCGAGGTTCGTCATCCCGTGCGGGCTGGAGCCTGAAGCGTCGGAACAGATCCACTTCGCGACTGGAATGCCGAATCCCGTTTTTCGCCGGCGCACGATCTCGTGGGGCAGTGGTACGCGAGGGGCCTCTGCCAGGAGGCGTTTGCCTGGGAAGCGCTTGAATACCGGCAGGAGCGGGCTCATTTGGCTCAGCAGGTGCGCGTCGACGAGCGGCGTGCGGAGTTCGACGCCATGGTCCATGCTGGCCCAGTCGCTGTCGCGCAGCAACTGGTTCCGCAGGTACAGCGTCGACTCGATCTGCCCCAAAGCAAGGCGCGGGTCCGCGGGGAGCGGGCCGCTCATCTCAGGCACCATGGCCTCCGGCTCGAACATTTCGGAGGCGATTCTGACGGCGTCGGAGTCCATCAGGGCCTGGAGATCGTCGGGTGCAAACAGGCTTCTGCGCAGCCACCAAGCCCCTTCGATTGACCGCGTCCACCTCGGGGCGTGGCGCCAGCGGTTGTTTCCGGTGGCGGCCGCCTGTCGGTCTGCAAGCCATTGAAGTGCGGCCGCGGCACCGGGTACTCGCTGCAGCACACGGCGCGCAGCCACGACTCGCGGCAGCTGCTGGAAGGCGGCGTAACCTTGAAAGAGCTCGTCTCCTCCGACGCCCGACACGACGACCTTCAGCCCCGCCTCGGCCGCCGCCTTGCTCGCGTACCAGGTATTGATGCCGTCGATGCTCGGCTGATCCATGGCCGTCAGGATGCGGGGGAGGTCCGTCTGGAACTCATCGCGCGTGATGCGCCGGACACGGTGTCGCATTCCATATGCCGCGGCGAAACGGGAGGCCCCTGGAGCTTCGTCCTCCCTCCGCCCTTCGTACTCGTCGAAAGCCACCGTGATGCCCTCAAGCGCGCCGCCGCCGTCCTCCGACATCAGTGCTGCCAGTGCCCCAGAATCGATCCCTCCGGACAGGAACACGCCCACCGGTACGTCCGCGACGAGATGCCGGCCGACCGACTCACGCAGTGCCGCACTCACCCGTGCGCGCACCTCCTCTGCGGCGACTGCCAGTGACGTGCCCGCGTGCCATGCCGCCCCAAGGTCCAGCCACCTCTTCGGCTCGGAGATCTTCCCGTTTTCGATCCACGCGTAGTGGCCTGCGGGGACCGCACGAATATGTCGGTACCAGGTGTGCGGTTCGGGAACGCTTCCCAGCAGCCAAAACCCGGCTTGACCCATCGGGTCCGGCTCACGCGAGACGATTCCCGTCGCGAGCAGGGCTTTCACCTGTGAGGCCAGAAGGACGCCCTGGGCGGTCTCGGCCACGTAGAGCGGCTTGATTCCGTAAGGGTCTCGGGCGGCAAACCCGCGTTTGGCGAGACGGTCCCATATCAGCAGGGCGAACATCCCGTGGAGGCGAGTCAGCATCGACGGGCCTCCCTCGGCGAAGAGTTTAAGAATGACCTCTGTATCCGATGTCGTGTGGAAGGCGATTCCCTTTCGCTCTAGATCTCCGCGGAGGTCCCGGAAGTTGTAGATTTCGCCGTTGTACACCACGCAGTAGCGCCCGCAGGACGAGTGCATCGGCTGTGCTGCCCGTGAGTCGAGGTCCAGGATGGCGAGCCGTCGATGGCCCAGCGTCACGTCTTCTTCCCGCCATAGCCCTTCACCGTCCGGGCCGCGTCTCACCATTCGTGACAGACCGGCTCTGATAGGTACCTCGTCCAGGGTGCCTCCGGCTCTCCCGAACCAGCCAATCAGCCCGCACATCGCGCGACGCGCCCCCGGGCCAGCAGCGCATTCCATATCTCGATGAAGACTCTGCCTGCCACTTTCTGGGCGTAGGTCTCCTCGATCTTCCGTCGGGCCGCCAAGCCCATGTCCCGATTCAGATTCGGGTCGTCAAGGAGTCGGCTGAGGCGGTTGCTTAGTTCTTCTGCGTTATCAAGGCCAACCAGATACCCGTCTTTCCCGTCAGTGACGATGCCGTCTGGCCCCCCGCAACGCGTGGAGACGACCGGCACGCCACAAGCCATCGCCTCCAGGAGCACGATTCCAAACCCCTCCTCATCTGACGGCAGAGCCAATACCGAGGCCTGTTGATAGAGAGAAACCAGTTCGTCCGTCTGCGGGCGTTCCACGAAGCTCACGCGACCCGTTAGCCCGAGCGCGGCTGCTCGTTGCCAGAGCGCGGAGGGCGGGCCGGATGCGCCCGCCAGGACCAGCCGGACCTTCGTCTTTAGATCAGTCCGCAGTTGAGCGTAGGCTTCAAGGAGCAGGCCCACGTTCTTTCGCGGGTCATCCAGCCTGCCGACGCAAAGGATATAGCGATTTCCCTCAATGTCTCGCACCGGGGAAGGGCAGAATCTCGAACTGTCAATGCCGGGCGGTGCATACCGGATGTCCACCTCGCGACCAGCGTTCAACCCGATCGCGTACTCCAGCATCCAAGGATTCATGACCTGGATTGCGTCCGCTCGTCGAAGCGCCTTTTCGTCCAAACGCTGGGTCACTGCCGTCATTCTCCTGCGCCACCACCCACCCACGCCTCGCGCTTCCTCGCAGCGCTTACGCCGTTCAACGTGAGCCAACGATGCCGCATGCAGGGAGATCGGCTTTCCCGCGCCCACGACGGCATTCGCCCACGCGGGAGATCCGCATACCACCTGAATCACATCGCACCGAGACAGACATTGCGTCAAGAGCGCGCGCGGTCGGTAACGCTGGAACTCCACCTCTGAGGCGAAGGCGCCCATGTGCTGGAACTCCAATCCGTTCCACGCGCCGCTGGCAGATCTCACCCCTCGGAACCATGTCTTCGGGCGTGAGAGAAGCACGCTGGCTTCATCGCTGGCGGCAGTGGCGAGCGAAAGCACCCTGAGTTCGTAGCTGCCCGCATCGGTTGCTGTCTGAGCCAGGAATCTCGCACTAGCTGGAATCCCTCCGTCCGAGGTGAGTTCCGGGACGACCAAGGCGAGACGGGGCTTCTTCGCGACGCCACGCCCCCTTCTGGCTTCGTTCACCCTTTCGCCTCCGCCGGGTGTGTCGGCACCGGAAGCTCGGGCGTCAGCTGAGCGCTGCCTTCATGCCGTAAGCGCAGGAGTCCAAGGAGGACCGCTAACCAGACGATCCGATATCCATAAACGGCGGCCATGCTGGTGTCAAACCGAGCCAAGTGAGGTATCCACATGCTCGCCGCAACAGCGGCTGCAAGTGTGACGCGGGGTTTGGTAGGCTGCGCTATCGCGGCAGCAAGGGTCGGTGCAAAGAGAAAGCTCAGCAGGACAAGATCGTGCCCTCTCCATGGTCCCCACACGGTGACAGTGACTGCAGACACGGCCCATAGAGTCCTCATGTCAAGGGCCCGGTATCGCCAGCAGACCAGCGCCGCCGCCACCAGACCAATGACCGCAGATGAAAAGACGATGTCTCTGGATCCAACGCCAAGCAGCCTCCCGGCATCGAGAAGGCCCAGGGTGTGCCAATTCACTTGCGGTCCGGTAGCCGTAGTCAACATCTGTGTCAATAGACGCAATGGCGACTCGCCTACCCACAGCGCCGCAGACAGCCAGGTGGTGCCAACAAGCAGTAAGGCACCGGAGAGGCTCCTCCACTCACCTTTCACGCAGAGTGGCACCAAGAATGGCACTGCCAATTGTGGCTTGAGCATCGCGGCTCCCAAGCAGCATCCAGCCGTCCATGCTCTCCCTCGGATCGAAGCACCGCAGGCCGCTGCCAACAGGCCGGCAACCACCAGGCCGTAGTTTCCGTGGCGAAGAACCGTGGTGAGGCTTAGAGACGCCAGAGAGCCAGACGCGACGAGCAGACGGGACCACCTTGACGGCAGTCCTGGGAACGACCATGCCGAAGAGAAGAGAACAGCTATGGCGAGCGCCTGCAGGGCCGCGAAGAGCAACTTCGCGACCGGGTAAGGCAGCCAAGGAAAGACGACCAACTCCCCCATCACGAAGGACCACGGGGGATATCCGGCCGATTGTGGGAGTCCACCCAACTCGGGATCAGCCGGTGCCTTTTCTGCCGCCACATCGAAAGGGTTCACGCCAGCGTTAAAGTAGTTTCCCTCGAGCCACCGCAGGCCTAGGTCATCGGCCTTCAAGACAAACAGGAGCGCTCCGGCTGACAGGTAGACCAAGAACAGGGCACTGGCGCCGATAGCGAGCCAGCGCATTCCGATGGTCTCCGTAGGCGCTTTCATTGGAGCTTGTTCACCGTTGCCGTCCGGTTCCTTCTGCGACCATCCGATGGCCGCCCTGTTGCTTCTGACGCTCTAGCGTCGCCTCAGTTAGTGCCGGGATTTCTACGTGGCTTCCAGCCTATCCATCCGCCTGCCCAGCAGCGGGCATGCGGCCAGACTCTCATCGCCCGATTGGCTCCGTTGCCCGCTGCGGGGCAAAGACCCCCAGTAGCCAGAAAGCGGTTAGAAGCGACATCAGGGCGATGGCGAGATTCCCGACTTGGAGTGACAGGTTGCTTTCCGGAAAGAAGAACGACGAGCAGAGCACTAGCCCCGACGAGAACCCAATCGGCTTGTCGCTGCCGCCAGCGAACACGGACCAGACGAGCGCCATCAGCAGGCCGACGAAGCCGCTGATTGTCGCGACGCCTGCCACACCGAAGTTCATGTACATCTCCGCAAGCCATGGCAGGTTGAACGACGTGACATCGTCCGTGTAGAAGAGGTAACCGTAATCCTGCGCCCATCGGTTTCCCAGGTCTTCGCGGGGTTTCTCCAGCCAGATTGCACGCGGAATCCATTTCGTGAAGAGCGGTGCGTAGGTTTCGCCCCATCTGTAGGGCTGCAGTACAGGCGTGTCCGCGATGATTGCCGCTGTCAGGTGCAGGTGATTGATGCGTGTGTAGGACGTCTCCACATTCTCCAACATGGAACGCCAGGGGTCCTCGCTCGCGACGTTCTCGTAGCCCAGCCTGAAGAACTCGAGCGTGCCGGCAGCCTCAGAGACCTCGGTCGGTCCTCGCCACGCGAAGTCCCTGTACTGAAGCTTCACCGGCTGCAGAAGCACGAACACGGTGGCGGCAGCTGCGATCGGGGTGAGCGGGATACGCCTGCGCACCGCGATGAACGTGATCCCGACCAACTGAGCAGTGACCATCAGCGGCGCCAGCGCTCCGGAGCCGATTCCAGAACTGACGATCAGCTGAATGGGGAGGTACAGCCAAAGCACCACCTGCCTCGCTCGCGTGTTGAGCCGTCCACTCCAGGCCGCGTGCAACACCCACAGGAACGTTGCCACCTGAAACGTGTCGACGGTCTGAGAAACATTCGGAATACCGTACCGCTCCACCGCGAGGCGGATCAGGAGCATTGTCGGGAAGAGGATGGCCACGGCCGCTGTGTGAATTCGTGAATCGTCACGGTCCATCCACCGCGGCAGCCGCAGGTTGATCGTCCTGACGCCTAGCGCGTAGCCGCCGTAGCAACACAACAACGAGAGTGCCGTCGTCTCGAGAGCGCGGACGTACTCCTGATCATTCGCCTGGATGCTACCCGTGTACCTGTCGGGCGTTACGAAGCCTGCAAACCCAAAACACAACGCATAGAAGAGCCCGTGAAGTCCGAGGACCGGGATCGGGTTCCGCGATGGGTGATTCAGCCAGAAACACAGTGGCGCGAGCGCGACAAGCGTAGTTATCACGGCAAGAGACAGGATGTCTCCGCCCTTGCCGAACGGGTTCGCCGTGACGAAGTACATCATCAGGAGTCCCAGTGCCAACCCCGAACCGGCGAGAATCCTGCGTCCCGACCTGTCGAGCATCGCCTCCGACGATTCCACACTGTCTTCTATGGGCATTGGGCGCGCGGAGCGTCACACGGTGGGATAGCTGTGTCCATGACCGTTGGACGCATTTACGGTGATCCCTTGGGCGCTCGGGTTCGCGGCGCTACAGAGAAACGCCGCCCCTGCTGCAACTCGGCCGTGACGGAGGGATCGTGCACGGTCGACAGGCGGATCATGGAGGCGCTGCCGTGGGCCCGCAACGCGTCAGAATCCGCAACGCTGGGATAGCCGCGATCGCCGAGGAAGCGACAGCCCGTCAGGCGGGGTGACTCCGGCCAAAACTGACGGTCCGCTTCACAGTCCTGGGTCACAATGCTCGACTGCGGCTGCCTTACAATCCGCGCCGCATCGCACTACTACTACCACGCCAAGACGTGAGCGCGGCGGTCGCTTTGGCTGCGCCCGGGTCACACTCCGCCTACGCCGCTTGGACGCCAGCCGACTTCGGAATGCGCTCATACGGCGGTCGATCAGCGTCTGGTGGCCCACAACCACCGGTTGTGCGCAATCGGACGCAACTCGGGAACAACGATGCGCCACCAGGCATTCTTCACAATCTGGCATTGATATCCCAGTGCGTCGAGGTATGCCAAGCACTCAAGCTCAAGTTCCCCGGAGTGCGTCTCGACCAGCAGGTCAACCATACCCTCAGACAGCAGCCGCTCTGCGCTCTTCAGCACATCCAGTTCGCCACCGTCAACGTCAACCTTGATGAAGCCTGGGGTGTCGATCGGCAACCCGAGGTCATCCAGACGCACGAAGCCTGGAGCGTGAGTGGTACCGATGCAAGCCTCAACGATCCTGAGGGCATCGGTTTGCACTTGATGATTCAGAGCGACATTCGCCCTTAGACCGGCCACCTCGTCGTGGTCGGGCTCTATGGCCAACACTCGGTCGGCAGAGCCCCGCTTCAAGAAGAAGAGACTCAGTTCACCTCTTCCAGCCCCTACGTCGGCCACCCAATGAGAAGAGCGACAAGCTCGGCGAACAAACTTGTAAGTCTCCCGTTCCCATAAGCCAAGGTACGTCTGCAGTTGGTCCTGTAAGTTGAGATTCAGTCTGAGTCCACTGAACAGACCGATCGGCACGCGGCGCGTCTGAATGCCCGCCCTGACAAATCTCCGTTTGACCCAGCCGAAGATTCGCATCTTGCTGTGGTTTACACCCATGTTAGATCCCCGCGCGTTCGGTACTGTCTCTGGGTTTCTCGTTGACCATGGGACGCATTCATGGGTGACCCTTGGGCGCCACCGACCAGGACCAAGCCTGATCTGAGTTGCCCGATTCGCTTCCCGACGCGTAGGGCTGCCTGGGCGAGAGCGTTCTTCGACGGGGCCGCGCACAGGATGGCCTGAATCGGCCCCGTCCCGATGTGGGGGTTGGCGGTGTCGAATGTGTGAAGACTGCCGTAGGACTTCCATTCCTTGAAGCACAGATCGCTTTGCCGCCGGACCTGGCCCGTCACGCAGCCGCGGTGATTCACCGTGGGCTTGGCCAGCGCCTGCTTCAAGATTGTACCGATTCTGTTAAGCTCGCCCGGGAACAACGCTGCCTCTGTCGCCTAGTTGGTGTCGCAACTCTAAGCGCGAAGCTCGTTCTTGTCCCCGTCGAGCCCCCAAGGCTACGCCCGTGGCACCCGGGAACCCGCCCTACGATCTAACTGGGCTTGATCCGATCTGGTGGACACAATCCGTAAGGGGGATACGATGTCCACGATGACCAAAGACGCGAAAGGCCGGCGTGTGCGCCGGGTGTTCACCGACGAGTTCAAGGCGGGCGCAGTCCGGCTGGTCCTCGACGAGGCCAAGACGGTGGGCCAGGTGGCCCGGGACCTGGACCTGACCGAGACGGCGCTCCGGGAGTGGGTGCAGCGGGCGCGGGCGGACCGGACGCACGGGCGGTCGGGCCTGACGACGGCGGAGCGGGAGGAACTCGCCCGGTTGCGGAAAGAGAATCGCATCCTCGCGGAAGAGCGCGAGATTCTAAGAAAAGCGGCGGCATTCTTCGCAAAGCAGAGCCGGTGAGGTTTACCTTCATCGCGGCGAAGAAGGCCGAGCATACGGTGAGTATTCTCTGCCGGTGTCTGCGGGTCACCCGCAGCGGGTTCTACGCCTGGCGGCGGCGTCCCGAATCGACGCATACGCGCCGCGATCGCCAGCTGCGCGTCCTGGTCCACGCGTCGTTCGACGCGAGCCGCCAGCGCTACGGGAGTCCTCGGATTCACGAGGACTTGCGCGAGCAGCACGAGCCCGCCAGCCGCAAGCGCGTCGTGCGGCTGATGCAGGAGGACGGGTTGGTCGCTCGGGCGCGGAAACGGTACAAGTGCACGACCATGAGCGACCACGACCAGCCGGTCGCCGCGAATCTCCTCGATCGCCAGTTCGAGGCGCCGGCGGTCAATCAACGCTGGGTGGGCGACACCACGGAGTTCCTCATCGGCGACAGCGGCAAGCTCTACCTGGCCGCCATCCTGGACCTCTGCTCGCGGTTCGTCGTCGGCTGGGCGCTCAGCGCGGTGAATGACCGGCATGTGACTCTCCGGGCGCTGGAGATGGCGATCAAGCGACGGTGTCCCGACATCGGCTTGCTCCATCACTCGGATCAAGGTTGCACCTACGCCAGTGAGGACTACCAAGCGGCGCTCGAGGCGCGAGGGATCGTCTGTAGCATGAGTCGTCGCGGCAACTGCTACGACAATGCGGTCATGGAGAGTTTCTTCTCGAGCGTCAAGTTTGAAGTCGGCGAACGGTTCGACAGCCACGGACTCGCCAAGATGGAGTTGTTCGACTACATCGAAGTGTTCTATAACCAGCGGCGGCGGCATTCCACGCTCGGGCAGATCAGCCCGGCCGCCTACGAACGCCGACTCGTCGCGGACGCTGTGGACGCCGCCGGAGCCGTGGACGCGCAGACGCGCCCACCGCTCCTTGGAAAACCGGGCGGACCCGGTTTCCCACCGCGCCCACAGCCCTCATCATCTCAGTGGTTCACAGAAGGACAGACCGAAGGCAGAACGGCGTAGTCAACCTGTCCACCGAAACGGATCAGGCCCAAACCCATGCGGACGAACTAATGCCACGATGTCCGGCGCCACGCTATGCCCTTGAGAACTCAGCTGCGTATCGTTCTGCGTACGCCCGCCACGACAGGCGTCGACGGTTCTCTTCCTGCAGCAAAGCCCGCTGTCCACGAAGTCGGAGCGCTCTGGGCAACATGTCTCTTAGGGCGTTCGCCAGGGCGATCGGGTCGCCCGAAGGCACGACTGCCAGCAGGCTCGGGTCGTCAATCAGCTCCCTGAGATCCTCTCCTCCCGTTCTATCTGTGCAGACGACTGGAACGCCGCAAGCTAGCGCCTGCGCGAGCACAAGCGCCAGGCCTTCCTGCCGGGAGGCCAGCGCAAACAGATGTGCGGCCGCGTAGTACTCGCGCAGTTTCCACTGTGGTACTGGCGGATGGTGCTCAAAGCGGGAGTCTGCAGGAAAGTCTGCATCAGTGACGTTGCCGACGTGTACCAATCGCACTCCCTCGAGCTTCAGGATCGCGTCTGAGAGAATGTCCACGCCCTTCTGCAGCGACCATGCGCCCACGTACAGGATTGTGGGTCGATGTGCTTCTGGTGCCTGCGTGGGACGGAACATGTCGACGTCCACGCCATAGCGATTCCGAAACAACCGCTCCCGTGGAACACCGCGCTCGAGGAAGCTCTCCTCTACATGAACGGACGGGACGACGATCCGGTCCGCCAGTGCATACCCCTTCAGTTCCCGTTCCACGGCGAACGCGGGAGGCGTCTCTGCGCCGGGTATGCCGCGGAGAATGTCGCTCTGAGACTGTATGTGGCGGCTTCCCCGCTCCAGGTAGATTCGCGCTCCGTACTGGGCTCTCGCTGTGTGCGCGGCTTCCAGGTAGACGCCTGACATTCCGATGAATACATCGCAGGGCTTCAACCGCATGGCTACCGCGCGGTTCGCGGCATGGTATATCGACCTGTCGAGCACCCTGGCATACCTTCGAGGCAGAAGGCGCTGGAGCACCAGGAATGGAAACAGCAACGGAAGGAGCGGGACGTGGCACTCCCGAGGCAAGCCGAAGCGCTCCGCCCTGCTCCGGGGCACGTACGAGTAGAAGCGAACATCGTGCCCAAGCGTCGAGAGTTCTCTGGCGAGATCGAGAACATGAAAGCGGCCCAAGGTTGCGATGGCGATTCGATGCGATCTTGCGACGGAGGCGCCATCGAGGCCAGGACGGACCCTATTCATACGCTCCTGACCGAAATTGCGCGAGAACTTGTTCGAGTTCCAGGGTAAACCTCGGCCAGCCCAGCGCCGCTCCAAGCCCAGCGCGCGCTGGTTCGTCGCTAGTGTCGCTGGCGTGAGACCACGCCTCTCTCAGTGCCGCTGGTGTTCTGCATACTCGCAATGTCGCATGCGCGCGTCGGGCAATTTCGACGGACTCATCCCATTCCATCGGAAACGCGATCACGGGCCTCTCCGCCGCCAGCAGTTCGAACAGTTTGTGGTGAAAGGTCCGGTTGGAGGCCAGGTAGCAGTTTGCCCGCGCCCTCCGACAGAGCGCAAGAAGAGACATCCGGGGAATCGCCTCGCTGATCACCACCGACCTAGGCCGGCCCAGCCGTTCCCAGAGGCTTCGTACTCTGGCGTGGTCGCCTCCGAAGTAATGGAGCTGTGGTTCGGGCCGGCCTTCGCCGTGTCGTGCTCGTGCGAAAGTCACGAACGTGTCGAGGAACGTCAAGGCGTTCGCGTCCGAGTAGATCGATCCAACCAGGCTGAAGAACGGACCATCACTCGTCGCAGCATCCGTGCCGGCGAGGCTCGACGGATCGGCGACGTCGGCTCCGCTGTAGACCACAGGGCCCGTTCGGCGAATCACCTTCCCGCTCACCTCGCGCTGAAACGCCGAGTTGAAGGTGACCGCCGCGGCGTCCGCGTAGCGGAGCCGTACCAGCCCTCGGAGTGAACCTGGCACGAAGGCCGCGAGGGGATCCTTGATGTCCATCACCCATGGGATGCGACCGCGCCTGGCGAGGCCTCTCGCGATGTTGAGGGCATCCAGGTTTCCAAAAGTGGCGTACACGATCTCCGGCGCGAACACCCTGAGAATCGCGTCGCATTCACGTTCGGCTGCCTTCCGCCAGCGCCAGAAGACACCGCCACGAAAGGCGATGTCGGATGCGGTGCGGACCTTTCTCAGGAGCCGGGCCTTGCCCCCGTTCCCGCTCGAGCGGTGACGTCGCGAGGAACCGGCCTCACCACAAGCCAGAACAAGCGGCGCGCGCCAGTCGTGATCCGCGGCGAGTCCGTCGAACCTGCCTGCAACACACGCTGGAGCTGACGTGATGTTCTCTGTGACGAACACGACACGGTGTCCGCGTTTCGCGAGCTCCTGGGCAAAGCGCCACAACCGCAGGCCGGCGACGAGGCCACTGTCGGGATGCACGTGGTTGACGAACACGAGCCGCATCGGCGTCACGTGCGCGGCCCTCGAGGATTCCCGTCGATCATGGACAGCATGAAGCTGGCTCGGTGGTCGGTCGAGTAGCCCGATTCCGTGCACCGGCGTCTGCCCGCTTCCCCGATTCGCCGGCGCAACTCGTCGTCATCCAGCAGGAGCCCGGCCTGCTCCACCAATTCCGTGTCGGACGAGAATCCAGAGTATTCCTTGCCGTTCTGGAAGTACGTGTCGTGTTCGTCCGTGCGTTCCGCCAGCATTGGCCGGGCCATCGCAGGAATCTCAACAGACCTTTGGGTGACGCGGTCTCTGTTGATCTTGCGCAGGAATCCCAGCGCCAGCCGGCCATGATGGAGCGCCCTGGTGTAGTCGTCTGCGTAGACGGGGCCGCGGATGGTCACGCGATCGTGGGTGCGCCTGCCGCCCCATCCAGAACCATAGACCACGACGCTGAAGCCGGCCTCGCCAAGGCGCGACAGGCTTTGGCAGCGTTCCGCTTCGTAGGTGCCTGCGAACACGAGGTCGAATCTCTCGAAATCCGGCCCAACCTCCCGCCGATCGAGAGGGCGGTGAAGCTCGGGCGCGTACGCCTTTCCTACAAGCTCGGCCCGTGTGACGCCCAGGTCGGCCAGTTCGGGCACGTTAAAGGACTTCGTGGTGAAGAACAGGTCCCAGTCGCGGAAAGACCTCCGGAGCTGGCGGCTCAGGTTGTGCGGCGCGACGATGTCGTCGGGAGTGTAGAACACCAGCCGTGTTGCCCCGAGACGTCTTACCTTGGCGAGCGTCGATCGCCTCAGCACTTTGCTGTTGTCTACGAACACCACATCCGGGCGATGTTCCTCGACAGCGGCGACGAGGCGCTGGTTCTCGGACAGCCCGTCCTCTGGCCAGCGGGTCCGCCAGCGCAGCCGCGACCAGAGCGAGGGCCTGTGCGCGCCTTCGAAACCCGTGTCGAGACCGATGACTTCGAGGGCGGCGATCCGGCGGAACGCCGCCATCCGCTGCAGGGAGGTTGACCCGGCCCAGAGAGGTCCTTCGTACAGCAGTTTCACGACGCCGGTGCCTCAACGATGAAGCGCTGATGCCACAGGCCCAGGATCAGGCCACGCCAGACTGGCGCGATGAGCCTGTCGTCTCCGGCGAGAAAGACATCCAGGTGTTTGCTCCAGGTGCCGTACTCGATCAACGCGCACGGCTTCACGAAGGCGGCGGCGAGCTCGCGCACGCGCTCAGACCCAGAATGCAGCCACGCCGAGAGCGGTGCCGGGTACCCCGTCTTCCGCGTTCGCTTTAGTATTTGCGCGGGCACGGCGTCCTGCATCGCCGAGCGCAATACCGCCTTGGTCAATCCGCCTGCCAGCTTGGCATCCGCTGGACACCGGAACATCCGCTCGGCCAGCCGGTAGTCGAGAAAGGGCAGCCGGGTCTCCACGCCGAAAGCCATGCTGTTGCGATCTTCGTAGTGCAGGAAAGCCGGTAACGTCCGGACTGAAATGGACTCGGCCAGAGCGGCATCCAGCGGGTCGGGCTTCTTTCCCCTCCTGTCCGCGCGGTGCAGGTCCGGCGAAATGGTCCTGCAGTCCGGGGCCAGCCAATCGAGTGCACGGTCAGCGCGCCGGCGCCGCAGCCGTTCGATCAGGGCGTCTGGCATCGCATACAGGACTGTCGCGCCCGCGGATGTTCCACTGCCCACCCGGGCGGCGCGCCACATGCGCATGAACTCGGGCAGGTGCCCGCGACGCAACAAGCCGCCGAGGTGGACCGGGACGTAGCCAGGGTACCCGGCGAAAACCTCGTCCGCGCCCTGCCCCGTGAGGAGCACCTTCACGCCCAGCGAACCAGCCAACCGCATCAGTCTGAAGTGCGCCACCATCGACGCATCCGCGAAGGGTTCTTCCTGATGCCAGAGGCAGTGATCGAGGTCGTGCCAGAAATCCTCGGCTCGCGGCCGGTCGTCATGAATGGTCAGCGCGGGGTACCTTTCGGCGAGCAGGCCGACGCCGGCGGCTTCGTCTTCCGGAGGGTCGTTGACCGTCGTGAATGCGTGAAGCGAACCTCCGGCCGGGACAGCACGCGCCGCCAGCGCCGCGACGGCGGAAGAGTCGATGCCTCCGCTCAGCAGGCAGCCGACGGGCACGTCGCTGCGCAGGCGGAGGCTGACCGCGTCGTGCAGCAGCCGCTCGATTTCTCCGGGTTCCGGCGCTACCTGTTCACTGGAGGGCCGTACATCGACGTGCCAGTATCGGCAGACCTCGAGAGAGCCTTCGCGCCAGGACATCGCCTCGCCGGCCCCGAGCTGCGAGACGCCGCGGAAGAACGTCGAATGCGTGTGGTCACTGATCCGCTCGGCTGCGAAGTCGGCAACCGCGACGGGATTCGGCTCGGCACGAAGCGCCCCGAGGGCGAAGATGGCCTTGATTTCCGATGCGAAGACGAGGGTTCCGCCTCTGAACGTGTAATAGAACGGCTTTTTGCCAAACCGGTCCCTGCTGGCGGAGAGGACCCGCTCGGCTCGATCCCAGACGGCGAATGCCCACATGCCATTCAGGCGGCACAGACAGTCGGATCCCCATCGCCGCCACGCGGCAAGCAAGACCTCCGTGTCCGATGTGCTGCGGAACCGGTCCCCCGCAGCTGCGAGCTCCTGCTGCAACTCACGGTAGTTGTAGATCTCGCCATTCAGGACGATGACGTATCGCCCACAGTCGGAGACCATCGGCTGATGGCCCGAAGGACTCAGGTCGATGATGCTGAGCCTCCGGTGCGCAAGGCCGATGCCCGGTTCTTCCCAATACCCGACATCGTCCGGTCCACGGTGAGCCACCGCTTCTGACATTCTTCTCAGCTCGTCGCCGCGCGGGCGTGAGCCGCCGACGTATCCGGCTATGCCGCACATCCGAGAGGTCCGGTTCGCCTGCGCTGAGCGGCAATCCGTTCCAGGAAGTGCCGCCGCCACATCTCAATCATGAAGGGGTGCCAAAGGCCCCATGCCAGGTGATGATCCCCCTGCTCGAGTCGAGTCAAGGCCCGTTGCCACCACGCCGGGATCCAGAAGTCGCTCTTCGCAAACAACGGCGTGTCGAGTGCCTCACGAACTGCCTCCACCATGCGCGGGCTCCTGAACCACACATCCTGCGGAGGGCGGAAGCCCTGCTTGTTCCAGCGCGTCCGGATAGGCTCCGGCAGGATGCCCCGCATGCTCTCGCGAAGGAGCCGCTTGGTTTGCGCCTCTCCCATCACGAGGTGGGGCGGCAGCGACAGGACGAACTCCGCGATCCGGTGATCGCAGAACGGCAGCCGGACTTCCCGCGAGTGCGCCATGGAGTTGCGGTCGCCGTAGCGCAGCAGCGTGGTCAGGAACCTGCCGAACGAGTCCTGCTCCAGGGCATTCGCGAGCGCATTGAAGCCGGTCTTCCGGCCCGGCGTGTTCATGCGCCCGACCTTCTCCGCGACGTCGAGCTTCAGCCCGTACAAGAGGTTCGTCCCGATGCCAAGCCGGTTCGACGTCCAGTGGCGCACCTGGAATGGCAGCCGGTCGCGAAGTGCGCGCGCGGGGGGCGTGAGCGCAAGCGGGTAACGCTTCTTGATCAGCCCGATCTCCCGATCCAGCCGGCCTGTGTCGCCGATCTCTCGAAGGGACTCCAGGTACTGAACGAAATACTGCTCGTACCCTCCGAGGACTTCGTCCGATCCCTGGCCGTCCAGCAAGACCGTCACGCCGTGCCGGCGTGCGAGCCGGAACACGCACCACTGGGCGTACTGGCTGGAACTGCCTACCGGCAGCTCGTTGTGCCAGACGAAGTCGGGCAGTTCGTCGAGGAAGCCATCTACCGTCGGATCGACCGTGTGGGAGGTCGTATTCGCTCCGGTGACCATCTGCGACGCATAGGACCACTCGTCCGCAGCTGTTTCTGGGAACCGGCCCGTGAAGGAGTGATAAGGCGTGTCCCTGCCGATCAACTGCCGGGCGATGGCCACGATGGCGCTGGAGTCGAGGCCCCCGGAAAGACAGGAGCCGACCACCACATCGCTGCGCATGCGAAGTCGCACCGAATCGATGAGGAGCTCACGGAATTCCTCGAACACGGACGATTCGTCCCCGACCGATCGGCAGACGCTCGGATCGATTTGCCAGTAACGCCATGTCCGATGTTCGAGGGTCCGGAGGTCCACCTCCATCGCCTCTCCGGGCTGAAGCTGCTGGATATCGTGGAACACCGTCTGGCGGTCCCCGTCGAGCCCCGTGCTCGGATTGTGGGCGGCCCGAACCAGCCGTTCCTCGTCGTGATCGAGTGAAATGCCGGGGTGTTGCAGAAGCGCCTTGTACTCCGACGCAAAAGCGAAGAACTCCTTGCCGAAGCTGTACAGGAAGGGCTTCTCCCCGTAGCGATCCCTGGCGCAGAAGAGCCTCTGCGTTCGAGCGTCGTACAGCGCTACGGCGAACATCCCGTTGAAGCGCTCCACGCAGGCGGTGCCCCACCGTCTGTACGCCTCGAGCAACACCTCCGTGTCCGACTGCGTGCGGAACCGGACCCCGTGGGCGGCGAGTTCCGACCGCAGTTCGAGGTAGTTGTAGATCTCGCCGTTATAGGTCACCGCACACTCGCCCGAGGCATCGCACATCGGCTGCGCGGCTTCGCCGGACAGATCGATGATCGCGAGACGCCGGTGGCCGAGAGCCAGCCGCCGACCGTCCGGCAGATCCACGGCCCACATACCCGTGCCGTCGGGGCCGCGGTGGGTCTGCAGGTTGAGCATCCAGCCCACCTGGAATTCTGCCTCACGCGGCGTACCGACTGTCCCGGCAATTCCGCACACGTTCTTCAGCCCCTCGAGCCGTTCCCATCGGGCAGGCCACGGATCGCCGATCGAACCACCGGGACCAGCGAACGAACGCGCCTCTTCAACTCGCGCCCGGCAGCAATTCGGCCGATGCGCCGCGCGATCGCGGCCAGGTCTCCTTCCCACCGAGATCCGGCCCTCCCGCCCAGCTCTTCATGCAGGGAGCGCCAGTTGTGCACAAGCGTCAATGCGTAATCGAAGTACCCGAGCGCTGAGGCGACCAATACCGCCCGCAAGCCAAGATCGACATCTCCTGGATCGAAGGACTCGCGCAGAGCCAGCACGTCACACTGCGCGACAATACCCCTCGAGTACGGGAATCCACTCCTCGCCATGAATGGATGGGCCGGCTTGGGCCGCCGACGCCAGTAGTGCATGTCACGAAGATCAACGATCGCAAACCCGCGCCTTCTGAGGTGGTCACATACTTCCCAGATCAGAGGTTGCTGCAGTCGCTGCTCAAGGAATGAGCACTCGACCTTCACGGCCGAGCAACGTTCCAGAACGTTCCGTCCCGACTCGAGGATCTCCAGTTCTGCACCTTCTACGTCGATCTTGAGATAGTCGGCATGTGCAGTCGAGTCCTCCGCCAACGCAGCGTCGAGCGTAACGGTTCGAACCTCGACCGTTCTCGAGACTTCGTGAAGCTCCCGGTGACCGAACCTGTCAACCAGGCTTGAGTTGTGTTCCAGCAAGGACGCGCCCACGGGATTGAGGGGGATGAACAGCGTCCTTGACTCTTCTCCGCCCCCGAGCGCGACCGGCAGGAACCGGACACTCCTCCAGGGACCGGGCGACACTCGATTCAGCTCCTCACACGCAGCCGCGTCAGCCTCGAAGCCTATCGCCCTTGTCGCCCACGCGACCGGATGGAGATCCTCGTCCAGCCCGCCCCGCGCTCCAAGATCCACCATGACCAGGTCAAGCGACTCCACGAGCGCTGCCAGTCCTCCGGTACGAAAGAGATTCCTCACGCGCGTCTTTCTTCTTCGCTCTCGGCGCTCGGCGCGCGCGCAGGCGTGCTCTGCTGCACCGACCGATAGTGCCACCTGTCGTTTCGTTTCTCGATGAACGGGACAGCTCGTTTGAGCGTCACCTTCGCCACCAGCACCAAGAGGGAGACTATGCTATGCCACCATTCTCTCAGAGAGACTGGCCAGAGTTCTGTGTAGTAGGCTTCAAGAAGCTGATCCTGCAGCAGGCTCCTCGCGGCTGCCGTCCGTGCTCGTTGTATCGCCGCAGGCTCCTCGTTTCGCACACCGTGGCCATATAGGTCTACCAGCATCTGGACGTACGCTTTCTGACCCTCCCGCTTCTGCCATTGCGCTCGCAATCGATGGCGTAGCCTCCAGGCTGGAAAATCCGCCGACCTATAGGCGTGACTTATGTTCGCTGCATGTACACGATAGAGAACGAGCGGATCATCAATAAAGATCCAGCCGCCCGTCAGGGTGGCCCTGAGGTTCAGCGGACCGTCCTCGATGATCAGGGCGTCCATCAGCGGTCCGAAGCGTTCGAAGCATCTCCTGCTAACGGCGAGGGAGGCCGCACCTGGCCCTGCGAATCGTTCGGACGTGGCTCGTGCGAGGTCGCTGAAGTCGTTCCTGGTCTTCAGAAATCGCCCGAGCGGGCGTCCATCTTCGTCAATAGCCCCCATCCACGACGAGACTCCCGCTGCCGTGCGACCGCCCGCCATCCATTCCGCGACAATGCGATCGACACGATGAGGAACGGATACATCGTCACCATTCGCTAGAACGAGAAGCTCTCCGGATCCCCTCCGCCACGCGGTGTTGATCTGGCTGCCGATACCGATATGCGTCGCGTTCCGATTCAGGATGACGTTATGAGGCCCCGTGTAATCCGCCGCCAGTTCGCGCATGATGTCGTACGTGCGATCTGTCGAGCCGTCATCAGATAGCACAATCTCTAGTGGTGAGTAGGTCTGCGCGAATACGCTGGCGACGGCCTCGCGTATGTATCGTTCCTCGTTATGTGCGTACAGGACTATCGTAACGACGGGTCTACTCATTCCCGCGTGCCCTTGGAATTCCCTTGCGTTGCCTGTCCCTTCGATCCCTGGAACTCATAAAGGGCCTGCAGTCGTCTCACAACTTGCGTCCGTCCGAACCACGGGCGAAGGATGTTCTTGGTTCGAATCTCCCACCATAACGGGCGCAAGCCGAATTGGCTCCACCCCTTCGAGGCGAAGACTTCAACTCGCGCAGGACGCAGTTCCTCGAAGGAACGGAGGTCATAGCTCCGCAGGTGTTCCTCGATGAGGCGTTGCTCGCGATATGGGACGACGACGAATAGCAGTGAGCACTTCGCCAGCAACGTGCGGGCGACCGCTAGATCGTCGTCAACATGCTCCAGGACGTTCGAGGCGACGATCACGTCCACTGGTGGCACGGTCAGATGATCTCCGCACAAGAACTCGGCCAGGTGGCCGTACTTCCCGTGACATCGGTCCACCGCGGCCCTCGAGAAATCGACGCCGAGAAGCTTGGCTCGAGGATATTGCCGCCGATAAATCGGGAACGCGTCACCTTCTCCGCACCCGAAGTCCAGCAACGTGCCGCCGAATCGCCGTGACAGTCCGAAGCGTCTCACCTGTGCTGCCGCAAACGCGCGTGTCTGCGCAGGGCCACCAACCGCTTGCCAGTGTCCCGAAGAAAAGCGCCCGTTCCAGTAGGCCGCGGAATTCAGAGACACGGCTCGGTCAGGGGTGCTCACGCATGAGTCTGTTGCGGTCGTGTTCAGGACCCTTGATTCGGCGCCACCTGTCCACAGCTAGCCCCGCCAGGGCGTTCAGTGCTTCCAACCTCATTGCCCGGCATGTCGTGACGTAGAAGACGAGACCTACTGCACATTGCAGCGCCAACACGCGAGCACTAGGTGGACGCAGCATATCGCCCAGCAGCCACACCAGAAGACCCATGACGATGCCCACAACACCGAAGGGGGCGATGTCATGCAGTTGGTGTATTGCCGTGTACCCGAGGAGTCGCCCGGTGTAGTAGGCGCTCAGGAAGAACCCGGCTCCCGCGGCCACCACCTGACCCCATGCCATCGCCGCGAGACCGAAGGGACTGGCTGCCAACAGCAGTAGCACGCCTGCCAGCTTCTTGACGATCTCGATGCGGAGGTAGCGTTGGGAGTGCCCTTGCGCGAGAAGCACGTTCGTATTGATGGCGTTGAGAGGCGCAAACAGACCCACGAGGCACAGCACCCGCAGAAGGCCTGCGCTTGGTCGCCAGACGTCGCCAAAGAGCGTCACAATGGCTGCCTCAGCGGTCGCCATCAGCCCCAGCATGGCGGGGATGTTCACGAGCATCACCGTGACGAGCGCCCGGCGCACGCCTCGCACAAGCAGGTCCTGATCGGCCGCGGCTGCCGAAAACGTGGGGAACAAGACTCGACCGAGGATCGCCGTCAGCAGGTTCGAGGGGATCTGCTGAGTTCCGAGCGCTCTTGAATAGAACCCGAGGTCACGGACCCCGAACCGCTTTCCAATGATCACCGAGTACAGCTGCGTGTAGATCGTGTCTAGAACCGCGCCAAGCCACATGAATCCGCTGAATCGAATGAGCTTCTTCAGGGAATGGGCATCGAAACAGAAGGCCGGGCGCCATGATGTTCCATGCCAGATGAGCAATGCATACATGCTGGAGAAAGTCAGGGTCTGCGCGGCGATGGACCAGACGCCGACTCCATTCAGTGCCAGAACGATGGCGACGATCCCCGAGACTGCCGCGGCAATCGCTCCGCACCTCATGGGCGTCCGGAAGTCCAGTTCCTTGCTCAACAGCGTTATCGGGACGGCCGTTAGGGATCCGATGCTGAGGTTCAGAGCCATCGCGTAGGTGAGCGGCCGCAATTGCGCGATGCCGTAGAACGTCTCGATCGCAGGCGCGGTGGCACACAGGACAAGTGCCACCGCGGCTCCTGCCATGGCATTGAACCAAAAGACGGTTGACTCGTCCTGGTGCGTGATGTCCTGCCTCTGGACAAGGGCCGCGTTGAAGTAGCCGTCGATGAACAGGCCCCCCAGCCCGACGAACAGGTACAGGAGGGCGATCGTTCCGAACTCTTCCGGAGCCAGCAGCCGGGCGAGGACGATGGATGTGCCCAACTGAAGACTCTGGCGGGCGAGCACATCGGCTCCGCTCCAGAGCGCCGCGCTGACTGATCGGTTCTTCAGGGACAACGGGCGGGCCTACAGGTACTTGTCGCCGCTGGCGCCGCTTCGTGCGACGTTCGTGTCCGTGGCTCGAAGCCAGGCCACGGCATTGGCCGTCAGGACGATGGATTCGCCCGAGTAGTAGAGAAAGTGAATGGCTGGCTGGTGTATGGCGCGCAACGAGCGTACGGCGAGGCGTTTGAGCTTCCTCGCGAAACCGACCCCACGCACCGGCAGTTCCGGTGCCTTGAGCCGGGCCACCTCGAAACTCGATCGCGCTGCCAGGTACCGGATCATTCCTTGTCCCAGCGTCGTCACGTGCGTGGGATCGCCGTGCTGATACGCCCGGCCGTACGGCGAGTCCCCGTTGGGAAAGCGGGCGACGAAGAGCCCCCCGACAGGCAGCAGGTTCCTGACGTCTCGGAAGAGGGACTCCAGACGGTCGAACGGAATGTGTTCGAAAACGTCAAATGCGACCACGGCATCGAAAGCCGGGTTGCCCAGGTTCTCACGAAGCTCGTTCACACTGGCAAAGGCCTGGAAGCCTGCGCGCCTCGCCTTGTCGACGAGTTCGGGGCTCTCTTCGACGCCTGCACACTCGTACCCGGCACTTCTCGCCCACGCCAGGAAACCGCCGTTTCCGAAGCCGATTTCCAGGATTCGCGCCTGGGCTTTGCCGAGCGGTCTGGCGACCTCCGCCCTGAAGTACAACGCCTCGTCATCGGGGCATTCTCCAAAGGGCCGGTCTCGCCATCCCTTCCAGTCGGCGTAGTGGCTATGGCTGTTCACGCCGATCCTTCCGCAAGACCAAGGGCTCCCCGCACGCCTTGCCGGCACCGCTCGAAGCCCCACCCCTTGATGACCTCGAGACTCCTGGCCCCCATGGACCACCGCGTTGCGCTTTCCGTGAGAATCGGCCGTAACGCCCGCGCCAGCGCATCGACGTCACCGGTCTTGACGAGGCTACCGTTCACGCCCTCGTGGACGAGGTCTGGTGCGCAGCCCACACCGTCCGCGACGACTACGGCCAGACCCGCGCACATCCCCTCGTTGACGACCAGGCCCCACGGCTCGTTCTCCGACGGCAGAACCAGCACATCCGAAGCCGCCAGCACCGCCGGCAGCTCGGACTGATTGACGAAGCCTCCAAAGACAACGTCGGGCACGTCGAGGGACGCTACCAGTGAACGCAGTTCCTCCTCGAGATCACCCGTCCCGACAAGCAGCAACGACGCTCGCACGCCGTCCACGGCCAACCGCTTCATCGCCTTCACGAGATCTTCCGGATGTTTCCGCCGCGTGAGCTTCGAAGCGTAGAGGACCACCGGCTGTTCTTCCCCAAGCCCCAGCCGGCGGCGCACCGCGGAGCGGGCATCGGGCGTCAGGCGCGACGCGTCCATGAACCGCGCGTTGTCCACGGCGTAGGGTACGAGGCGGATGCGATCCTCCGGGATGCCCAGGGAGCGATAGTACTCACGGTTGGCTGTGCCTACGGCCAGGAAACCGTCGATGAATCGATAGGCGACGGAGAGGACGCTGTCGCGAAGGCGCAACTTCCAGGCCGCGCGTTTGAGTCCCAGATGCGTTTCCGAGCGCATGAACACGGGCAGCCGGCGGCTCTTGGCCGCCAGGAAGGCCAGCACGGACGCCGCGTACTGATAGCCGTGCAGGATCAACGCGTCGTAGCGCCCGCTGCGAATTTCCCGCCAGACCTCCGGACAAATCAGCGACCAGAATCCGGCGGGCGTTCGCGTCCGGGCCCGCTTTCCGAGGAAGCGGTGCGTGTACCCTTCGAGCAGGTCGACGTCCCACGTGACCGGACGCTTGAATCCTGGATCGAACCCGGCTCGGAGGCTGAAGTCGCTGCAATAGAGGGCCGTCACTTCGAGGCACGGATCCGTGTTCAAGAACGCGTACAGCGGCGCGAAGTACTGGATGGGATGTGAATTGAGGATGGCAATGCGGACTCGTGCTTGCGCGCCGGGCGTTGAATGCATTGCTGGAACCGCGCTCCTGAACGGGTGCGCGACGGACTCCTGAGCGAGCCTAGAAGTACTTCTCGGGCACGATGATGGTGTCGCCGGGCTGGACGAGATCGGTGAGCTTGACCTTGATCTCGACTTTCTCGCCGTCAACGACCCGCACGATCTTGATGCGGTTGGTGGCGCCGCGGTCGGTGACGCCCCCCGCGAGTGAGAGCGCCTGAAGGACGGTGGTCTCGGCGTCCTGAAGCGAATACGCCCCGGGGTTCCTGACCTGCCCGAAGACGTAGATAGACGAGGCGCGCGGCACGAAAATCGTGTCGCCATCCCGCAGCGCGATGTTCTGCGTGAGCACGCCGCTCTGGAGGTCGCGGAGGTTGACACGCTGGGCATCGGCCTCGCCAGTCTTCTGGCCGGGCAGTGTCGGGCCATCGGCGGGCTTCCCCGCCGGCGCGCGGACGATGATGGCCTCAGGGGCCGCCGCGGGCGTGGTCGACCCGGCGCGCGCGATGGCCTCGATGAGCGTCATGTCGCCGGTGAGTTGATACGTGCCGGGGCTGCGGACCTCACCGACGATGAAGATGCGCTGGCTGCGGTAGGTTTCAACCGCCACGCTCACCTGCGGGTTCTTGAAGTACCCGTCGGCGAGCTTCTTCCTGAGCTCACCCTCGAACTGGCGGAGCGTCAGTCCGCCGGCCTTGACGCGGCCGATCAGGGGAAAGGTGAAGCTGCCGTCGGTTTCCACCGTGAACTTGCCGGACAGATCCGGCGCGTCCCATACCGTGATCGTGAGGACGTCCTGCGGCCCGATGAGGTACTCGCCCCTCTCCGCGATGGACGGCGCGGGCGGCCCCTGCGCGCCCACCAGCGCAGCAAGGATGATGAGCGATGCCAGGGTAAGCAGCAGGACGCGACGCGCGTTACTTGGGTGCATAGGTGACTGCCATGCCGGCGCGGATTCCATCGTAGTCCTGACCGTTCAGGATTGATTGACGCTGATACCCGTCGACGTTGACGCTGACCCGGATCTCCCTGCCGACGCGGTACCCAATGCCGCCGCCCCAGGTCTGATACTCGTCGACGCGCTCGGGAAGCTGCTCCGGGCCTGGCACCTCCACGCGCTGGTAGTCGAGACGGTACCAGGCACCCCGGGCCTGCACGTCCCAGGGTCCGCTCACCTGCTGGGTGATGCTCAGCGTGAAACCGGGCTGAATGTAGAACGGCTCGATGTTGCTGTAGGAGAAGTAGATGTCGCGCGATGCGCCGACGGTGAATCGGGTCATCGACCGGAAGACGTACGAGAGCTCGGCACTACCCACGAAGCCGGAGAAGTCGGGCACGCCCGGGGCAGGTGTCGAGAGACTACGGTAGCCGAGTTCGGCCTTGCCGGTGATCAATGCGTGCTCGCCGAATTCCACCCCCGGGAGCAGCCGATACCCGTCGTTGTCCCGTTCGGGGGTACCGGTGTAACGCTCGCGCACGGCGTCGGCAAGGAAGGTGAGCGTTGTCAACGACGTGACGCGATAGCGGGCCTGGGCGCCATAGATCTCGGTGCGGCGGTCGAGCGTCTCGCCGTAGTTCGTTGTTTCACCCTCGTCGTACCTATAGGTCGTTTCGCGGCCTTTCAGATCGAGGCCCAGCTTGCTTGACAGCCGGAGAAAAAGGCCGCCGTTGGCGCCCGTCTCGGTGCGCCGGACGCGCTCCGTGATTTCGAACCCGGGGCGCTCGTTCGTCGACAGATACGTACCGCCAATGTACGGAGTGACGCGGTTCAGGGGAAAGAGGAGCGTCACCTCGTGGCGCGGGTTGTAGCCTCTCTGGTTCGAGTAGGTGGCGAAGTACGTGCCCTCGACGGTGCTCACGCCGTGCAGGCGGCCGCGGCCGAAGCGGAACCACCAGTCGACGGGAATGGCGGCGGCGACAGTGAAGTCCGACTTCGGGTCCTCGGCTTCGGCAAAGACGTTGGTGTCCCAGCCAAGGTTCTTCAGTTCGAACTTCGGGGTCACGGCGAAGGGGCCGAAGCGCCAGCGGCTCTGTTCCCAGCCGTCGGTGACGGGGGGTTGGGCGAGGGCGCGCGACGCGCATAGGAGCGCGGCGAAGACGACCGCCGTAAACAGGACTGGGAGACGAGAAGGCATCACGAACTCGAAACCTGTTCCCCAGGGTCTAAAGACCCGGGGCTCCATCAAACGCCAGGGCTGAAGCCCCGGCCTCCATTCTGTACGACAAGGTCCGGGTGCGAGAGCTTGAGGGCGCGGAGCTTGCGGTAGAGGTTGGTGCGCTGGATGCCGAGCGACCTGGCGGCATCGGGAATGCTGCCGTGGTGCTGCGCGACGACGGCAGCGACGTACTCGCGCTCGAATCGCTGCCGGGCCTCGCGAAGCGACACGCCAAGTGTCGGGTGAGGGCCCTCCGGCGCGTCGAGCGTCACGTGGCCGAGAAGCGTCCGGAGCGAAATCGTGGGCTCGAGGGTGACCTCCACGAGGCCTTCGAGAAGGTCCTTGAGCTCCCGCACGTTGCCCGGCCACGGAAGTGCCGTCAGCACGGTCTGCGACGGCGCGTCCATCTCCTTGATGTCCACGTTGCGCGCCCCGCACGCCGCCCCGACGAAGTGCCGTGCCAGGCCGGGAATGTCCTCGCGGCGCTCGCGCAGCGCGGGCACCTGGATCCGGAACTCCGCGAACCGGCGGTACAGATCCGGCCGCACGCGCCCATCGTCAACAAGCGCCTGGAAACCCGGGTCGGCAATGGCCACCGGGCGCACGGGGTAGTACTGCGCGCTGCTGTTTGACCGGGCCTTGAATTCTCGGTCGCGGAAGAGCGTGGCCAGCCTGGCCTGGACGCGCACGGGCAGGTCGTCGATGTTGCGGAAGACAATCGTGCCGCCGCGGGCCGAGTGCAGGAGCGACCCTGGCTGCACGACTTCCAGGCCCGCGATCGCCCGCGTGGTGCCGTTGCGCAGTGCTCCCCCGTTGCCGTTGGCGGGCAGGCCGAAAAGCGCCCGCTCGGCCTCGGCCGGCAGGAGCTCGCGGCAGTTGACGGACACAAACGGCGCGCCGCCGTTGTGGGCGCTGGCATGGATGGCACGCGCCAGGAGGCCCCGGCCGGTGCCGCGCTCGCCCGAGAGCATCACGCCGGCGGGCGACGCGGCGGCCCTCCAGGAGAGGACGAGAGCTTCCTGCATCGCCGGGCTCTCGGCGATGAAGGCGAAGGGCGACAGGATTTCGGTGGGAGTCATGATCTGACCACAGCTCCGCCCCGTGACTTACAGGGCTGGCATGCGCCTCTGAAGCCGTCGCGAACTTATCGGCTGGCGGACCCGAACGCGTCAGCCGAGGGGGCCCTCGCTGAAGACTCGGCGGTGTCGCGGCCTGTATGAAACAGGACACAATTTCGTGCCGATTGTAGTCCTTCAAGAGGCCGTGTCAAGAAGGAAACAGCGTGTACCACAAGCGATACACGCGGCCTGGCGCTACGGACCAGCCGTCCCCCGTGCCAAACCCGGTCAGCACGCCTGCCGGGCGGCCGTTCCAGGTGATCAGCACCTCCTCGCGGGCCGCGGGCCGCAGGCGCTCCGAGAGGCCATCCTGCACCCTGGCCTGTGCCGCTTCCAGGAGCTGGCGTTCCTTGGCCGGCGAGCCTCGCTGTGACCCGCGGCTGCGTCGCGCGCCCAGGACAATCCGGCGGAGAATTCAGGCCGACTTGCCGCGGCCCCGGAATCGGGTCGGCTTCTCGGCGGCCATGGCCACGGGCATGCGCGCGAAGGCCGGGCGCATGGGGATCGTCGGCACCTTCACGCCGGCAGCCGGGCGGGCGGCGAGAGGCGCCATCGGCACGGCAGCGGCGGTGCCCAACTGCGCCTTCAGCATCTTGGGCTTCTGGCGGAAAGCGGCCAGCGCGTCGGTCAGGATCTTTGCGGCCGATTTCGGGTCCGTTTCGGGGCCGAGGGCGACGCGCAGGCGCTGGATCGCGCGCGCGTGCAACTGCGACACGCGCGACTCGTTCACCCCGATCTCCGCCCCGATGTCCTTCATCGTCGCTTCGTTGTAGTAGTAGAGGCCCACCACCTTGCGCTCGCGCCAGGGCAGCGAGGCGATGGCGGCGCGCACGCGCTCCTCGGTTTCGCAGCGCGAGTAGGCGCGATCGGGCGACTCGGGCTCGGACGGGATGAGCGCGGTGGGGAGCGTGGCTTCATCGATGCTGTCGCCGATGGTGTGCGGCGAGGTGGACTCGATGGTGTTGATGCGCACGATCGTGCGGCTGAGGCGCTTCTCGTCGGTGCCGACCTTGGCGGCCAGGTCCGCCATCGAGGGCTCGGCGCCGGTCGATCGGCGCAGCTCCTCGCGCGCGGCCTCGAGCTCGCGGCGCACGCGGCGGACGCCGCGCGGCCAGGCTTCGCGGCGCAGGGCGTCGATCATGGCCCCGCGGACGCGGCGCTCGGCGAAGGTCTCGAACTTGATGCCCCGGCTTTCGTCGAAACGGCGGGCGGCGTCAATCAGCCCCATCACGCCGTCCTGCACCAGGTCGCCGATGTCGATCGAGTGAGGCATCGAGGCGGCCATGCGGCGCGCGAGGGCCTCTACGAACGGCAGCGTCTTGACGACCCGATCCTGTTTCTCGTTCGAAAGCTTCTGGGCGTTCATCACGTCTCTCCAGCCTGTGTCGTGCGTTACCGCGTGCCGGGTATGAGAGCAACGTGAGTGCCACTTTTTGTAGCCAGGGTGCCGCTGCGGGCCGTGGCGGGCCTGTCCATGTAAATCTATGCAAAGGAACGGGTTGGGTCTATTGGGACGGGAAGAAACGTGCAGGGGCGTGAATGCAGAAGTGTGCGGTTTCGTCAACGTCTTGACGGGGACGGGCGCGGGGGGTGTCAGTGGGGTGACGAATCTGGTGGTGGGACAGGAAGAAGCAAGAAGCCGGAAGACGGAACTGACGATAGTCAGAAGCCAGAAGGAAACACGCGGCACCGGAGCGCCTTCTTCTGGCTTCTGGCTGCTTACTACTGACCTCCTACTGACTCGCGCGCACGCCCTCAACCGCATGCCTGATCTGGCGCGCGGTCGTCAACGCTTCTACCGTCGTGATCACCACCTGGCTGGCGCGCGCTTTCTGACGGTCATCCTGCGCCTTGGCCTCGAGAAGCTCCGCGTGCGACAGGATGATGCCGAGCTGGTTGTTCAGCGTGTGAAACAGCTGCCGCAGCTCGGCGGTGTCGGCACTCATTTCTGCGCCTCGAAGGGCGTGGAGAAGGTGCCGTCGAACGCGGGATGCTCCGCGTGCGGGTCGCGCCAGAGGGAATCCACGAAGATCCGCACCGATCCGCCTGCCGTGCGGACGTACTCCACCTTGCCGGCAGTGATCCAGTTGTAGATGGTGCGGCGGCTGACCCCCACCAGCGCACAGGCCTTCATGATCGAGATCGCTTTGCGTTCCACGACTAACCCTCCGTGAGAGGGTATCGGCCAGAGTGGGAAGAACTGTAGACGGCGGACCGATGTCAGAAGCAGGAAGCCAGAAGGAGGAACTGACGATGGTGAGAAGCCAGAAGACGGCGCGCTGCGCCGGGTGGTCATCTCCTGGCTTCTGGCTTCTTTCTGCTGGCTACTTCCTGGAGAGCGAACTGTCGATCGCGGTGCGGTCCGTCTCGCCTGGTTAGGCGACGGTGGCCTCGGCGGCGAGGAGGCGGGGGTGACCGCTTGACGGGCAGCTCGCGCGGGCGAACGTGTGAGCGCCGAACATGGCTCGAGCCGCCGTGGGGACACTTCATGCTCATGCCGCGTATTCGGCGCCAGTCGCGCGCGAGTCTCACGTCCGACTTGGTCAGCTCATTTCTTCCCGCGAGGCTTGGCACCGAACTGCCGGCCGCCGGGTTTGCTCCCGAACGGCTTGGGCCCACGGGGCTTGCCGCCCCACGGGCGGTCACCGCCGGGTTTGCTCCCGAACGGCTTGCCTGGCCTGAGCGACCGGTCGTCACCACCGCGAGTCGCCCCTCGACCTTGCTCGGGGCGACCCTGAGTATGTCGAAGGGTCGAAGGCGGGCCGCCGGGTTTGCTCCCGAACGGTTTGGGTCCCCGGGGCTTGTCGCTCCACGGCCGGTCGCCGCCGGGTTTGCTCCCGAACGGTTTGGGTCCCCGGGGCTTGTCGCTCCACGGCCAATCGCCGTCGGGTTTGCTCCCGAACGGTTTGGGTCCCCGGGGCCTGTCGCCCCACGGCCAATCTCCTCCAGGCTTCGCCGGGCCGTCGAGGCTGAAGCCTCGACCTCCATCACGCGTGGAGCCCGGGGGCTTGGGCCCGCGGAGGTTACGTTCCTTCCAGCGTTTGCGTGCTTCGCCGGGCGGGAGCTTGTACTTGTCGGCCGGGTCGCGATGGTCGCCGCCGGGACGCCAGTCCTTGCCGCGGCGGTCCGATGGCGGTCGGCCCTCGCGCCTGGGCGTGAACCCAGGGCCGCGCCCTGGAGCGTCGGGCCGCTGCTGGTCGCTGCCGTCGGCTGGGCGTCCGTGCTGCTTCCTGAATTCTGCGAGAGGGTCCGGTGACCCCGGGGCTGAAGCCCCGGGGCTCCACTGTGGACCCTTCGTCCGCGGTCGATCGCTAAAGGGCCGATCGCTGCGCGGCCGATCGCTCCAGGGCCTGTCGCTGCGGGGCCTGTCGCCTCGCGGCGCTGACGCCGCCCGGCCGCGATCAACGCTCTGCGGCGGCTTCTGGTCGCTGCCGTCCTCGGGCCGGCCGCGCTGCCTTCTGAATTCGGCGAGGGGGTCCGGTGACCCCGGGTCGGCCGCCTCCCGCTGCTCGCGGGAACGCGTCTCGCGGAACGCGCGCACTTTCTCGCGCTCGCGGGCCTCGCGCGCCTGCTCGGGCGAGTCCCACAGCGTGCCGCCCGAGAACCACTTCAGCAGCGCCGTCGGGTTCTTGGCGTTGAGCTGATTGAAGAGCGGAAGGATCTCTTCACGCTCCTTGGTTCTGAACGAGGTGGGCGTCCCGTCCAGGATGATCGTCCAGTAGGCGAAGCGGGGTGGCATGGGCGGATCCTCGTAGGGGCTAGGGACTAGGGGCTGGGCGCTAGTCAGTCCCGCTTTGACGCTGCGAACAGATCTCCTCTGTCACGCTGCAGAGGATACTACCGCGTCGTGTCGTCGAGCAGCCGGCGGAGGTAGCGCCCGTAGTCGCTCTTGCCGAGGGCGGCGGCGAGGCGCTCGAGCTCGGCGGCGCCAATGAGCCCCTGGTGGAACGCGATTTCCTCGGGGCACGCGATCTTCAGCCCCTGCCGGCGCTCGATGGTCTGGATGAAGAGGCTCGCCTCGAGCATCGACTCGTGCGTGCCGGTGTCGAGCCACGCGTAGCCGCGGCCCATCTTCTCGACGGCGAGCTCGCCGCGGTCGAGGTAGAGGCGGTTGAGATCGGTGATCTCGAGCTCGCCCCGCGCCGAGGGCTTTAGACCCGCAGCGAAGTCCGCCACGTGGTTGTCGTAGAAATACAGGCCGGTGACGGCGTAACTCGACTTCGGCTCCTTCGGCTTCTCCTCGATCGAGGTGGCGCGGCCATCCGCGTCGAAGCCCACCACGCCGTACCGCTCGGGATCCTCCACGTGATACGCGAACACGGTGGCGCCCTCGGCGCGCGCGCCGACCCGGGCGAGGAGCGTCTGGAGGCTGTCGCCGTAGAAGATGTTGTCGCCGAGGATGAGCGCCGACGGCCCGTCGCCCACAAACGCGCGGCCGATGATGAACGCCTGCGCGAGGCCGCCGGGCTCCGGCTGCACGGCGTACTGGATGGAGAGGCCCCACTGCGAGCCGTCGCCGAGCAGGTGCGTGAAGCGAGGGGTGTCCTGGGGCGTCGAGATGACGAGGATGTCGCGGATGCCCGCCAACATCAGCGTGCTGAGCGGGTAGTAGATCATCGGCTTGTCGTAGACGGGGAGCAGTTGCTTCGACACCGCCTGTGTGACCGGATACAGTCGCGTGCCGGCGCCGCCGGCCAGGATGAGGCCCCTGCGTGTGCTCATGGCTGAGGCATTGTACTGCGGGTGCGAGGCGGGTCGGAAGTCAGAAGGGCGAACTGACGGTTGTCAGAAGCAAGAAGCCAGAAGGGCTCACTTCGATTGTCAGAAGCCAGAAGATGGCAAGCCGCACCAGTAGTCCTTCTTCTGGCTTCCGGCTTCTGGCTTCTGACTTCTACTCCCCGGGCGCGCCCCCGTCTTCGCCGGCCCCGCCATCCGCGCCCGTCCCGCTGCCCGCCATCTCCTCTTCCATCGCCTGCTCGAGGTCGCCGACGTCCTCGCCCATCTCCTGGCCCATCTTCTTCATGAACGTCGCGACGCTCTTGGGGTCGTTCTCGTCGAGACCGGCGAGGGCGGAGGGGTCGGCCAACGCGTCGAGCCGGGCCTCTTCAGACTTGGGCGAGGCGAAGCGCGACCAGAGCTTCTCGAGATCGGCGCCGCCGCAGTGCTTGCAGCGCACCTCGGGCTCGCGGGCGCGCGTCATCACGAGCGCCGACGTCTTCTTGCGGCATGAACGGCAGAGGTACTCGTAGATGGGCATAGTCAACTACAGGGACATGGGGCATGGGACATGGGGCATGCCTGTCACGCTGTCACGCTGCGAAGAACTTCTCTATCAAACCACGGAGGGCCGCTACCGACGGGGCTTGGTTCACGGCGACGCGGAGGTGCCCGCCGCCCTCGAAGCCCTTTGTGTAGTAGCCGCAGAGCGCGCGCAGCTTGTTCACCACCCAGCGGTCGTGCGTGGCGGCGGGGTCGTACCTCTTCCGCGCGGCCGACGTGCGCTCGCGCGGGCGATCCAGGCCGCCCGGCGTCTCCCTCTCCAGCAGATCAATATAGTCGAGCAGGAACCGCTTGCGATCCCCGGTTGTGACCTCCCGGGCGGGGCGGCCGGCCATGAGGTCCGCGGCCTGCGCGAAGAGCCACGGGTTGCGGAGGATGCCGCGGCCCACGAGCACGCCGGCAACAGGGATCGTCTGCAGGCGCTCGAGAATCTGCGCGGGCTCGATGAGGTCGCCGCAGCCGTAGACGGGAATCTTCACCGACTCCGCCACGCGCGCGATGAGGTCCCAGTCGGCCAGGCCGTGATACGCCTGCGCGGCGGTGCGCCCGTGCACGGCCACGGCCGACGCGCCGGCCGCTTCCACCAGGCGCGCCAGTTCGGGCGCATTCACGCTCGCGTCGTTCCAGCCGGCGCGCATCTTCACGGTGACGGGGATCTTCACCGCCTTCACCATGGCCTCGATAATCGCCGCGGCGTGCTCCGGCTCGCGCATCAGGCTGCAGCCCGCGTTGTGCTTCGCGATCTTCGGCACGGGGCAGCCCATGTTCACGTCGACGATGTCGGCGCCGCGAGATTCGACGACGCGCGCGGCCTCGGCCATGTGGGCGGGGTCGCCGCCGAAGATTTGGATGGAAACCGGGCGCTCTTCTTCGGTGTACTCGAGGTATTCGAGCGAGCGGCCGATGCCGCGCACGAGCGCCTCCGACGACACCATCTCCGACACGACCAGGCCGCACGCGCCCAGCCGCTTCACGAGGCGGCGGAAGGCGCTGTCGGTCATGCCGGCCATCGGCGAGACCCCGAGTAGTTGGGACCGCGCGACTGGAAGTCGGGTCGTGAGCATGGGCGATAGTCAGAAGCCAGAATCAAGAAGCAAGAATGGAGATCTGTCGATCGTCAGAAGACGAAAGGCAACCGTTCGGCCGAGGTGTCCTTCGTCTTGATTCTTGCTCTGATCCCCGCCGCCGTCAGTACTTTCTAACATCGGCGACGTCAAAGGTGACCGCCACCGCCCGGTTGATCATCGTGACCGACAGGACGAGCTTGGCCTTCGGCCCCTTGTGGATGAGCCGGCCGTGCACGCCCTTGAGGGGGCCATGCGTCACTTCGACCATGTCGCCCTCGTGCAGGAGCGGGCACGGATCGAACTGCAGCTCGGTTTCGACCAGGCGCTGGATGGCCTCGATCTCGTCGTGCGGGATGGGCGCGGGCTTGCCGTCGAAGGTGATCACCTTGGCCACGCCTTCCACCTTCAGCACGGCCAGGATGCCCATCGGGTCGAAGCGCGCGAAGCAGTAGCCGGGGAACAGCGGCCAGTCGATCTTCTTCTTGCGGTCCTTCCAGCGCGACCACCGCTGCACGGTGGGCAGGAAGACTTCGATCTGCTTGCGGGACAGCGAGTCGACCACGGCCTTCTCGGCGCGCGAGCGGGTCCAGATGGCGTACCACGGAGACGGTTCTTCCCGGGATTCGGGATTGGGGATTTGGGACTCGTCTGTCCCGCCGTCGAGTTGCGATTCCGTCATCATTGCGAGCCGTTGCGCTAGAGCCCGGGGTTCTTGGGGGCCGCGGGGGGCGCGGCCGGCGCGGTGCGCGCGATCCAGAGCTTGTGCATTTCCTCGTTCTTCCACTCGATGATGGCCTGGCCGCGGAGCTTCGAGAGGTACCGCGAGAACTCGGCGTTGCGCTTCGAATCGTAGACCTTCTGCGCGATGTCGTCGCGGGCCACCTCGAATGACTTCACGACCGGCGGGGTCGACGTGTCGAGCTGGATGATCGCGTAGCCGCCGCTGGTGCGGAAGACGTCGGTGACGCCGCCCGGTTTGAGGCCCTCGATGAGCTTGCGCACCCCGGGGTCGAGCTCCTCGGCCGAGAGCGGGCCCACCAGGCCACCGTTGGCCTTCGAGGGCGCGTCGGAGGCTTCGGCGACGAGGGCGGCGAACGACTCGCCCGCGCGCGCGCGCCGCACGAGGTCCTCGGCCTTGGCCTTGGCGGCGTCATCGGCGGCGACATTGATGGCCTTGCCGTCCATCTTCACGGTCACGAGCAGCTCGCGCAGGGTGATCGAGGCGGGCGTGGTGAACTGGTCCTTGTGCTCGTCGTAGTAGGCCTGCGCCTCGTTGTCCGAGATGCCGATCTTGCCGGCCACCTCCACCTGCTGCACCTGGTTGATCACCATCTGCTTCTCGAGGTTCTTGCGGAGCTGCTCGATGGTGATGCCTTCCTGCTTGAGCGCGGCGTTGAACTGCTCGTCGTTCTCGAGCTTGTTCTCCTTGCGGATGTTGTCGAGCACGCGCTTGAATTGCTCGTCGCTGACCTTGTAGCCCAGCTCCTTGCCGCGCTGGAGCAGCAGCAGCTCGTCGACGGCGTCCACCAGGATGTCGGGCGTGACGGCCGCGATCGCCTTCCGCAGCTCCTCGTCGGACATCTGCTGCGCGCGCTGGCGGAGCGCCGCCACCTGGCGGTTCTCGAGCTCGGTCTTCGTGATGATCTCGCCGTTCACCTTCACCAGCACCTGCTCGATGATCTCGACCTTCCCGGCCGAAGCCGCCTGGGCCTGTGGGGCCTGGGCCGGGGGTGTCAGCAGGGCCGGCGGCGCCTGCTGGACCGGCGGCGCCTGCTGAACCGGCGGCGCCTGCTGGGCGGCGCCAGGCGGCACCGGCGGCGGCGCCTGCTGCCCGGCGGCAAGCGGGGCGGCGAGCGCGGCGAACATGACGGCAAGAGCAGTTGTACGCATGGCTATCTCAATAGTTTACATGACTTTGGACGCTCGGGCTGCCCCGTCGGCTGTGGGTCGTGTCCGGGCCGTTTCCGCTTGTCCTCGGGTGAACTTCGCCTGTCCTCCCTGCGGGCAAATGGAAAGCGCCCCGGCCACCCACAGCCTCCGGTTTGCCGCCGTCTTATCGCAGGAGATCTTCGAGCAGGCCGCCGACGCGGTCGAAGAGGCCGCCGTCGGCCAGGGGGTCTTCCTTCGGCGGTCTGAGGATTTCCGCCTTGGAGAAGCCCGGGGTGACGGCGCCCGCCGTGGCCCGCGCGGTCCACCAGGAGGGGCTCGAGGACCGGGGTCTGCGTGCCCCCGGGGCTGAAGCCCCGGGGCTCCATCCGGCAGCGGTGGGACGGCCGACAGGCCCGGTGGAGGCCGGGGCTTTAGACCCGGCGGTCGGTGCGGCGAGATTGAGCCGCAGCGAGGACGGCGGCACGAGCGTGACGTCTGGGCGGCGGCGGAGCAGGGCGATGACGCGCTCGGGGTCGGGGGTTCGCCCGGCGGCGCGGGCGCCGTCGCGGAATTTCAGGACGACGGCGCTTCCCTGCCGGTCGATGGACTCGAGGCCCAGCCTGTCGGCCATCACGCGGATGCGGCCGTAGGCGGCCAGGTTCAGCACCGAATCGCGCAGCGGGCCGTAGCGGTCGGCAATCTCGTCGACGACCTCGCCAATCTCGGTCTCGCTCCGCGCGGCGGCCACCTTTCGGTAGAGCACCAGGCGCTGCGCCATATCCGGCACGTAATCATCGTCGATGCGGATGTCGATGCCGAGGTTGACGCTCGCGCGCACCTCGTCTTCGACTTCCTCGCCCTTCAGCTCGCGCACGGCCTGCTCGAGCAGCTTCATGTACATCTCGAAGCCGACCGCCTCGATGTGGCCGCTCTGCTCGCCGCCGAGCAGGTTGCCGGCGCCGCGGATCTCGAGGTCCAGGGCGGCCACGCGGAAGCCGCTGCCGAGGTCGCTGAACTCGCGGATGGCCGCCAGGCGCTTCTTGGCCACGGGCGAGAGCGACAGCTCGGGCGGCACGAGCAGGTACGCGTAGGCGGGCCGGTCGGATCGCCCGACGCGGCCGCGGAGCTGATAGAGCTGGGCCAGGCCGAACCGGTCGGCGCGGTTGATGAAGATGGTGTTGACGTTCGGAATGTCGAGGCCGTTCTCGACGATGGTGGTGGCGAGCAGGATGTCGTACTTGCGCGCCATGAAGTCGATCATCGCGCGCTCGAGATCGTGCTCCCCCATCTGGCCGTGGCCGACGACGATCTTCGCTTCCGGCACGAGGCGGGTGATGAGCGCGCCAATCGAGAAGATCGACTCCACGCGGTTGTGCACGAAGTAGACCTGGCCGCCGCGGGCGAGCTCGTTGCGCACGGCGCGCGTGATGACGCCCTGGTCGAACTTCACGACGTTGGTCTGGATGGCCAGGCGGTCCTTGGGCGGCGTCTCGATCACCGACATGTCGCGGATCCCGACCAGCGACATGTTCAGCGTCCTCGGAATCGGCGTCGCGGTCATCGTCAAGACGTCGACTTTCCGGCGGAGCTGCTTGATCTTTTCCTTGTGCGCCACGCCGAAGCGCTGCTCCTCGTCGACGACCAGCAGCCCGAGGTCGCGAAAGACGACGTCCTTCGACAGGAGGCGGTGGGTGCCGACGACGATGTCGACTTTGCCGGCGGCGAGATCGGCAAGCGAGGCCTTCTGCTCCTGGGGCGAGCGGAAGCGGCTGAGCAGGTCGATGCGGACGGGAAAGCCGGCGAAGCGCTCGCGCAGGGTCTTCACGTGCTGGAACGCGAGCACGGTGGTGGGCGCGAGGTAGGCCACCTGCTTGCCGTCCATCACGGTCTTGAAGGCGGCGCGCATCGACACCTCGGTCTTGCCGTAGCCCACGTCGCCGCACAGCAGGCGGTCCATCGGGGTCGACGACTCCATGTCGCGCTTGATGTCCTCGATGGCGGTCTGCTGGTCGATGGTGAGGTCGTACGGGAACGCGCCCTCGAACTCCTCCTGCCAGTGCGTGTCGGGCGCGAAGGCGTGGCCCGCCACGGCCTTGCGCGCGGCGTAGAGCTTGAGCAGCTCCTCGGCCATGTCGCGCATGGCCTTTTTCACGCGCGTCTTGGCCTTCTCCCACGTGGTGCCGCCGAGCCTGTCGAGGCTCGGCCGCGCGCCGCCGCTGTATTTCTGGACAAGATCCAGGCGCGACACGGGCACGAACAGCTTGTCGTCGCCGGCGTAGCGCAACTCGAGGAACTCGATCGTCTCGTTGGGCCCGACCGTCATCTCCTTCAGGCCGACGAACTCGCCGATGCCGTTGTCCACGTGAACGACGAGGTCGCCCACCTTGAGATCGCGCAGGTCGGAGAGGAACGCCGCGGCGGCGGACCGGCGCGCGCGATCGTGGGCGCGGCGCTCTTCCTCGAAGAGATCCGTCTCGGCGAAGATCAGCAGGCCGGCGGCGGGCAGCCGGAACCCGCGCGACAGCACGCCGGTGGTGACGAGCACGCTGGCGGCGTACGCGTCGCCGCCGCGATCGATGTTTACGCCGCGCAGCTCGTAGTCGTCGAGCACCTCGATGAGGCGCTCGGCGCGGCCGGGCGTGGCGGCGACGAACGCCACGGTCTCACCCCTGCCACGCGCTGTTTTCACCTCGTTGATCCACTCTGTCAGCCGGCCTGAATAGGACAGGGCGGGCTGCGACGCCGGGGCTCGGGGCTCGGGGCTCGGGACTCGGCACTCGGGGTTAGGGATTAGGGATTGGGGATTGGGGACTGGCGCGTCGGCAGAAGTCTCGGTGTGGAGCCCCGGGCCTTCCCCTCGACTTGGCTCGGGGCAGGCAGACCCTGGGTGGTCGAGGCCGAGTTCTTCCAGGACGAATGCGGAGGAGAGGTGGCGTTCAATGTCGGGCCAGGAGACGAGAATGTCTCCCGGAACGGGAATGCCGCTTGCCGCCGGGTCTAAGGACCCGTCCTTCTGGAACGGTGCATTACGGCCACGGCTCGACGACACGGCCTCCATCTGCGCCAGTGAACGACGGCCACCGCCCGCAGCAGCGCGCGCGTGTTCGTAGCTCTCTGAGATCTGCGTGAGCTGTTTCTCGATGCGCTCGCGGATCTCGTCGGGCTCGGAGGCGACGATCACAGGCCGGCGCGCGATGCCGAGATAGTCGAACACCGGCACGCGTGCGTCCGCAGCGTCAGCTGCAGCGCCGCCCGGAGGATTCGTCCCGCCGAGCGCAGCACCCGCCCCACCGCCTGGGGTGCTTGTCCCGCCGCCCGGAGGATTCGTCCCGCCGAGCGCAGCACCCGCCCCACCGCCCGGGGCACTTGTCCCGCTGCCCACGATCTCGCGCAGCGGCATCACTTTCAGCCGATCGACGGTGGTCACCGACCGCTGCGTCTCGGGCGCGTAGCGGCGGATTGTCTCGATCGTGTCGCCGACCAGCTCGATGCGCGCCGGCATGTCGTCGCCGGCCGGGAAGATGTCGATGACTCCCCCGCGGATGCAGAACTCGCCGTGCTCGTCGACCGGGTCCTGATGCGTGAATCCCGCGTCCACCAGCGTCTCGGCGAGGCGCCGCGTATCGAGATCGTCGCCGGGCTTGAGATCGAGGCCGAGGGCGAGGATCGCGTCGGGCGGGCTCACGCGCGGCAGCAGCGCGGCGGCCGACGCCACCACCACGCGCGCCTGTCCGGCGGCCATGGCGTGAAGCGCCCGGGCGCGCGCCGACGCGATGCGCAGATGCGGCGCGAGGCCGCGATACGGGTCGACTTCCTGCGAGGGAAACGGGAGAACGATCGTGTCGAGCTCGTCGGCGGAGGAGGCTTCGAGGCCGCCGAGGAAGAAGCGGACGTCGCTGGTCACCTGCTCAACGTCGCGATCGGAGGGCACGACGGCGAGAAGGACCTCGTTGCGCGGGTCGTCGGAGGCCGCGCCGGCAATCCAGAAGGCCTTCGCCGCGGGGGTGAGGCCCGCGAGGCGCACACCCCCGCCCTTCGCCTCGCGGGCGAAAGCGGCGCGCACACGTGCCCCTCGAAGCAGTTCCTGGAGCTTCAGCGAAGGCACAGCCCTCTTAGTCTATTACCCTTTGACCTTCTTGATGACGTTCGTCGTCGAGTGGCCTTCCTCGACCGTGACGCGGATGACGACCCCGCCGCGGGCCTCGACGATGTCGCGGCCGACGATCTTGTCGTGGGCCCAGTCGGCGCCCTTGACGAGGACGTCGGGCTGGATGGCCGAGATGATGTCGTGCGGGGTGTCTTCGTCGAAGACGACGGCTGCGTCGACGCAGGCGAGGGCCGTGATGACTTCCGCGCGCTCGGCCTCGGGGTTGACGGGGCGTTCGGGACCCTTGATGGCGCGCACGGAGCGGTCGGAATTGATGGCCACGATCAGCGCGTCGCCGTGGCTGCGCGCGGCGGCGAGATAGCGCACATGTCCCGGATGGAGGATGTCGAAGACGCCGTTGGTGAACACGACGCGCTTGCCCTGGCGGCCGAGCTCCTCGCGCCAGGCCACGGCCTCACTGGTACTCAATACACGACGCACGGCCCGTCACCTTTCCTTCAGCGTCCTCGTCATCACGCGGTTCACTGGGCCACCCGCTCCTTGAACGATACACCGCCGCCGAAGCTCCACGAGTGCCTGGGTCTGTAGATGCCGGCGTCCTGGGTGCGCGACTTCACGCGGAAGCTGTAAAGCAGGCGGTGGTAGTCGTACGGGAATCCGTCGAGCTTGTGCAGCGCGGCGTCGAGCTTGTAGGTGCCGGCCACCAGATCGAGCGCGTCGACGATGAAGCTGACGTGCCCCTCCCCTTCCAGCCGGTCGGCCTTCAGCTCCTCGATGTTGGTGTTGGTGCCGAAGGCGCACACGCCGTCGACGTTGAAGATGCCGATGCCGACGACGAAGTCCGTGAGCGGCTTCGACGCCTTCAGATCGAGGCGGATCTCGACGCGCTCGCCCGAGTAGAACACGTGCGCGGCCTGGCGGTCCTCGCCCACGAGCTGCACGCCGGTGATCTCGGCCTCGCGGGAGCCCCAGCGGCCCTCGGTGGCCTGGAACATGTCCGGAGGCGCATCCGCCCGGGATTCGAGACTCGGGATTCGGGATTCGCTGCGTTCCGCTGCGGACTCGGGAGTCGGGATTCGGGGTTCGGGATTCGGGGTTGCATGTCCCGCCGAGCCGCTGTCTCGCTGGTCGATGGCCGCGCGAGCCTTCGCGTCGGCGTCGGCCATGTGGCGCTCTTCCTGTTTCTCGACGTCGGTGATGTAGGCCGAGACGACGCGCCGGGGGTCACCCATGGCGCGAGCGCGGCCCTCGTTGAGCCACAGGGCCTCGTCGCAGAAGCGCTCGACGAGGTTCAGCGCGTGCGTGACGAGGAGCACGGTCTTGTTGCGCCGGCGGAACTCGGCGAACTTGTCGAGGCACTTGTGCGTGAACGCCTCGTCTCCGACCGCCAGCACCTCGTCAATCAGGAGCACGTCGGGGTCCACGTGGATGGCCACGGCGAACCCGAGGCGCATGTACATGCCCGACGAGTAGGTCTTCACCGGGGCGTCGATGAAGTCTTCGAGCTCGGCGAACTCGACGATCTCGTCAAAGCGGCGCGTGATCTCGCGCTTCGTGAGGCCGAGCATGATGCCGTTGATGAAGACGTTCTCGCGCCCGGAGATCTCGGGGTGGAAGCCGGCGCCGAGTTCAATGAGCGCCGAGATCCGGCCCTGCACCGACACGGTCCCCGTGGTGGGCTTGGTGATGCCGGCCACGAGCTTCAGCGCCGTGCTCTTGCCCGATCCGTTCCTGCCGACGATGCCGAAGGTGCAGCCGGCCGGAACGGTGAACGACACGCCCTTCAGCGCGTGGAAGCTGTCGTCGGGGTTCAGGTCGTTGACCAGGGTGCCCGAGAGGATGGCGCTCTTCAGCGTGGCGAACTGCTTGCGCCGCGCGTACTTGCGGTAGGTCTTGGTGACGTTGACGACGTCGATAGCATTCATGATCGTTGTCAGAAGCAAGAAGGGCCAGCTGACGATGCTCAGAAGCAAGAATGGCCCACTCACGCTTGTCAGAACGAGATTCGGCGCGGCGCCACGCTTCGTTCCATTCTTACTTCTTGCTCCTTGCTTCTATTCCCCTGCGCTACCCTACACTTCCTCCGCAAAGGTATCGCGCAGCCGATCGAACAGATAGTAGCCCGCCAGGAACAGCAGCGCCGAGGCGAAGCCGAGGGCGACGAGCCACTTCCAGTGCCCGAAGTTGCCGGGATAGAACAGGATTTCCTGGTACGACACGGCCAGGTGCGTGAACGGGTTCATGTCGAGGAACGCCTTGCCCAGGGGCGGCGCGTCCTGCATCGAGTAGATGATGGGCGTGGCGAAGAACCAGAACGTGACCAGGTTCGACAGGATGTCCTTGAGGTCGCGGAAGTGCACGGTCAGCGCCGACACGATGAGCGCCAGGCCGAGCGACAGCAGCAGCTGCACGAGCACGACGACCGGGAACCACACGAGGTCCGACACCTGCAGCGGCGCGCTGTAGTAGACGAGGAACCCCGCCAGGATCGGCAGGCCCAGGAGGAAGTGCACCATGTTCGCCAGGACGACGACGATGGGGAGCACTTCGGCCGGGAACAGCACTTTCTTGATCAGGTTGCCGCCGGAGATGAGCACGTTCGACGACTCGAGGAGCGACGAGGAGAACCAGGTCCAGGGCAGGATGCCGCAGAACAGGAACAGCGCGTACGGGTCGAGGCTCGGCTGGCGCGCGGGCAGCACGTAGCTGAACACGAAGGTGTAGACGAGCAGCAGCAGCAGCGGGTTGATGAACGACCAGAAGAAGCCCAGCACCGACCCGCGGTAGCGCGCCTTCAGCTCGCGCGCGACCATGGACTGGATCAGTTGGCGGTACTTGAGCAGGGCAAGGAGATTCTTGAACATGGTCACCAAGTCAGAAGCAAGTAGCAAGCAGCAAGAATGGCCCGCTGGCGATTGTCAGAATGGGGCACACCCGATTGCACGCGTGCGTTCCCCATTCTTGGTTCTTACTTCTTGATTCTTGCTTCTGACAACATTCCCTATGTCACCTCGACCACGATAACCGTGATGTTGTCCGGCCCGCCGGCGTCGTTGGCCGCGTCGACCAGCGTCTGGCAGAGCTCGTCGGGGCGGCCCATCGGCGTGCGGGCGAGGATCGCGGCGATGGCGGCGTCGGTGAGCGGCGAGGTGAGGCCGTCGCTGCACAGCAGGATGCGATCGCCGCGGCTCGAGGTTCACCAGCGTACGCTCGACGCGCGGCTCGTCGGCGCCGGCCAGCGCGCGCGTGACGAGGTTGCGCCACGGATGGCGGCGCGCCTCGGCCTCGTTCAGCACGCCGAGGGTGACCTGCTCCTCCACCCAGGAGTGGTCGCGCGTGATCTGGTCCAGCGCGCCGCCTCGCCAGAGGTAGGCGCGGCTGTCGCCGACATGGGCGAAAAGGGCGGGCAAGCTAGGCGCTAGGGGCTGGGCGCTAGGGGCTAGCTTAGATGGTGTCTGACTAGCGCCTAGCGCCAAGTCCCGTAGTCCCTAGCAGCAGGCACACCGCCGTTGTCGCCATGCCGCGCAGCGCGGGCTCGTCGACGACGCGCTGGGCGATGGCGCGGTTCGCGAGCAGCAGCGCCGACACGAGGCGGTTGCCGTCGGTGCCCCAGCTCGGGGTTGAAGCCGAAGGGCCACGTGAAACTGGCGGTCGACGCCGTCGGTGTGCTGGATGAACGCTTCGATGGTGTCGGCGGCGACGCGCGAGGCGACTTCGCCGGCGGCGTGGCCGCCCATGCCGTCGCACACCACGAAGAGCCCGAGCCCGGGGCGCAGCCACGAGGCTGTCTTCGTTCGCCGGAGCGGCGAAGACCCAGGTCGGTCATGGCGGCGGCGACGACAGGCGACGTCAGGTCCGCTTCTTGGCCTGGCTCGAGGCCTGCGCCTTGCGCGGCTGGCCACCTGGATGCCGGATCATGGCCTTCATCAGCGACACGCGGGCGCGCTCGAGTCGATGTCCGCGTTGCCGCTCCTGGCGGCCTGGATGAGCTCCTCGGCGCGCTGCTTGTGCTGCTTCGGCGCGCGTGAGGTCGATTTCCTCGGCGCGCTCGGCGATCGCGCGAGCAGCCGCACGCGGTCGGGCAGCACCTCGGCGAACCCGAAGGCGATCGAGAGGTAGTGCTTCTCGGTGCCCTTGCGGTACCACACCTGGCCGACGCGCAGGCTGGTGAGCAGCGGCGTGTGGCCGGGCAGGATGCCGAGATAGCCCTCGGTGCCCGGCAGCTGCACCTCGTCGACGTCCTCGTGCGACGAGGGCGCGGTCGGGCGTGACGATTTCGAGCGTCAGATGGCGTTGGTAGTGACATCGCCCTGCCGCCTTCATCTTCTCCGCCTTCTCGACGGCCTCTTCGATCGTGCCCACCATGTAGAACGCCTGCTCGGGCAGGGCGTCGTGCTTGCCGTCCACGATTTCCTGGAAGCCGCGGATGGTGTCCTTCACCGTCACGTACTTGCCCTTGAGGCCGGTGAACTGCTCGGCCACGTGGAACGGCTGCGACAGGAAGCGCTGGATCTTGCGCGCGCGCGACACGGCCAGCTTGTCCTCTTCCGACAGCTCGTCGATGCCGAGGATGGCGATGATGTCCTGCAGGTCCTTGTAGCGCTGCAGCACCTGCTTCACGGCGCGCGCCGTGCCGTAGTGCTCGTCGCCGATGACGCGCGGGTCGAGGATGCGCGACGTGGACGCGAGCGGGTCGACGGCCGGGTAGATGCCCAGCTCGACGATGGCGCGCGAGAGGTTCGTCGTCGCGTCGAGGTGCGCGAAGGTCGTGGCCGGCGCGGGGTCGGTGTAGTCGTCGGCGGGCACGTAGATGGCCTGCACGGACGTGATCGATCCCTTCTTCGTCGACGTGATGCGCTCCTGCAGCTCGCCCATCTCCGTGGCCAGCGTGGGCTGGTAGCCGACGGCCGACGGCATGCGGCCGAGCAGCGCCGACACTTCCGAGCCGGCCTGGGTGAAGCGGAAGATGTTGTCGATGAAGAGGAGCACGTCCTTGCCTTCGGCGTCGCGGAAGTACTCGGCGACGGTCAGGCCGGACAGCGCCACGCGCAGGCGGGCGCCGGGCGGCTCGGTCATCTGCCCGTAGACCAGGGCGGCGCGCGACTTGCTGAAGTCCTTGGTGTTGATGACGCCGCTCTCCTGGAACTCGAGCCAGAGGTCGTTGCCTTCGCGCGTGCGCTCGCCGACGCCGGCGAACACCGACACGCCGCCGTGCTTCAGGGCGATGTTGTGGATGAGCTCCTGGATGATGACCGTCTTGCCGACGCCGGCGCCGCCGAAGAGGCCGATCTTGCCGCCTTGCAGGTACGGCTCGAGCAGGTCGATGACCTTGATGCCCGTCTCGAACATCTTCGCTTCGGTGGCCTGCTCCACCAGCGTCGGCGCCGGGCGGTGGATGGGCCAGCGCTCGGTCGCGTTCACCGGCTGGTCGGGGAAGTCGACCGGCTCGCCGAGCACGTTCAGCACGCGGCCCAGGGTGGCGGGGCCGACGGGCATGCGTGATCGGGCCGCCGAGGTCGACGGGCGGCCATGCCGCGCTGCAGGCCGTCGGTGGGCTTCATGGCGACGGCGCGCACGCGGCTCTCGCCCAGGTGCTGCTCCACCTCGGCCACGATCTCGACGTCCTGGCCCTGGATCTCGGCCTTGATCGACAGGGCGTTGTAGATCGGGGGCAGGTGCCCGCCCTCGAACTCGACGTCGATGACCGGGCCGATGATCTGGACGATGCGGCCGGTTTTCGTTTCAGTGACAGTGCTCATAGGTTCCTACTCGCTGTCAGGGGCAGGGGCTGGGGCATGGGGCAAGGGAAGAACAGGCGCAACGCGGCGCCGCCTTGTCTTCCGGCGCATGTCCCGTGTCCCATGTCCCATGTCCCTGTCTAGAGCGCTTGCGCTCCCGACACCACTTCGATAATCTCGCGCGTGATGCCGGCCTGGCGCACCTTGTTCATGTAGAGCGTCAGGCTGTCGATCATGTCCGTGGCGTTCTTCGTGGCCGCGTCCATCGCCGTCATGCGCGCGGCGTTCTCGGCGGCGGCCGACTCGAGCAGCGCGCGCCACACCTGCACGCGCACGTGGCCCGGCAGGATGCGGTCGAAGAGCTCCTTCGGCGTCCGGCTCGTAGAGGTAGTCCACGCGCGTCGACGCGTCGGCCTCGTCGAAGTCGGCGCGCGGGATCGGCAGCAGCCTCTCGGTGACGATGCGCTGCTGGAGCACCGACTTGAACTCGTTGTAGACCAGATAGACCGCGTCGATCTTCTTGATCGGTGTACTGGTCCGATGGCCACCTGGGCGATCGCCTCGGCGTCCTCGAACTTCAGGTGCTGGAAGACGTTGACGCGCCTCGTAGACGACCGGGTACCCGCGGCGGCGGAAGAAGTCGCGGCCCTTGCGGCCGATGAGCCCCAGCTCGACCTGCTGCTCGGGCCTGTCGAGCGATGGACTGGACGGCGGCCTTGATGATGTTGGTGTTGAAGCTGCCGCAGAGGCCCTTGTCGGCGGTGAGGACGAAGGACGAGGATCCGTCTTCTCCTCGCGCGACGGCGAGCAGCGGGTGCGACGAGGCGTCGGTGCGCGCCGCCAGGTCGCGCAGCACGCGCAGCGCCTGGATGGCGAAGGGCCGCGCGTTCACGACGCGCTCCTGCGACTTGCGCAGCCGCGACGCGGCGATCATCTTCATCGCCTTCGTGATCTGCTGGGTCGACTTCACGGCCCGTATGCGTCGTCTGAGATCAATGAGAGATGGCATCGGGCCGTCCTCAGGTGTTCATGTCAGAAGCAAGAAGTAAGAAGCAAGAATGGCCCACCTACGATTGTCAGAAGGTCCGTATTCTTGATTCTTGATTCTTGCTCCTTGCTTCTACTTCCCGCCCCTACGCCGCCGCCGCCTTTCTGCCCGCGGCGAAGACGTCGGCGAATTCCTTCAGCGCCGCGGTGAACTCCGCCTTCAGCCCGTCGTCGAACTGCTTCTTCTCGGCCAGGGTGCGCAGGAGGGCCGCCTTGCGCGAGTCGAAGAAGCGGTACATCTCCTGCTCGTACGCGCCCACCTCTCGACCGGGATCGGGTCGAGGAACCCGTTCGTGCCGGCGAAGATCATGAGCACCTGCTTCTCGACGCGGCAGCGGCCGGTACTGCGGCTGCTTGAGCACTTCGACCAGGCGCCGGCCGCGGTTGAGCTGGGCCTGCGTCGACTTGTCGAGGTCGCTGCCGAACTGGGCGAAGGCGGCCAGCTCGCGGAACTGCGCCATGTCGAGGCGCAGCGTGCCGGCCACCTGGCGCATGGCCTTCACCTGGGCCGAGCCGCCGACGCGCGACACGGAGTTGCCGACGTTGATCGCCGGGCGCACGCCCTGGTGGAACAGGTCGCTCTCCAGGAAGATCTGGCCGTCGGTGATCGAGATGACGTTGGTCGGGATGTAGGCCGACAGGTCGCCCGCCTGCGTCTCGATGATCGGCAGCGCCGTCAGCGAGCCGCCGCCGAGCTCGTTGTTCAGCTTCGCGGCGCGCTCGAGCAGGCGCGAGTGCAGGTAGAACACGTCGCCCGGGTACGCCTCGCGGCCCGGCGGCCGGCGCAAGCAGCAGCGAGATCTCGCGGTAGGCCTGCGCGTGCTTCGACAGGTCGTCGTAGACGCAGAGCGCGTGGCGGCCGCGGTCGCGGAAGTACTCGCCCATCGTGCACGCCGAGTACGGGCTGATGTAGAGCATCGGCGCCGGGTCGGACGCGGCGGCCGCGACGACGATGCTGTACTCCATCGCGCCGGCCTCTTCGAGCGTCTTCACCACGTCCGCGATGGTCGACTGCTTCTGCCCGATCGCGTTGTAGATGCAGATGACGTCCTGGCCCTTCTGGTTGAGGATCGTGTCGATCGCGATGGCGGTCTTGCCCGTCTGGCGGTCGCCGATGATGAGCTCGCGCTGGCCGCGGCCGATCGGCACCATCGAGTCGATGGCCTTCAGGCCCGTCTGCAGCGGCTCTTTCACGCCCCTGCGGTCGACCACGCCCGGGGCGATGCGCTCGATGGGCGCGAACTGCTTCGTGAGGATGGCGCCCTTGCCGTCCACGGGCTGGCCGAGCGAGTTCACGACGCGGCCGACCATCTCCTCGCCCACCGGCACCGAGATGATGCGGCCGGTGCGCTTCACGAGATCGCCCTCGGCGATGGCGTGGTGCTCGCCCAGGAGCACGCAGCCCACGCTGTCCTCCTCGAGGTTCAGCGCGATGCCGATCACGCCGTGCGGGAACTCGAGCATCTCGCCCGACATGGTCTTGTCGACGCCGTGCACGCGGGCGATGCCGTCGCCCACCGACACGACCGACCCCACCTCGGAGACGTCGACGTCGACGGCGTGGCTGCCGATCTGGTCGCGGATGATCTTGGTGATCTCGTCGGCTTTGATAGTCATAGCTCTTTGATCTCTGTCAGAAGCCAGAAGGGCCCGCTTCGACGGTCAGAAGACAGAAGCAAGCAAGCTGCAGCTATCGGTCTTCTTCTGGCTTCTGGCTTCTGGCTTCTATCTACAGACTCCCTGCGACAAGCCGCTCTCTGATCTTCTCCAACTGCCTCTTCACGCTGCCGTCCCACACGGTGCTGCCGATGCGGGCGACGACGCCGCCGACAATCGACGGATCGACCGCGGCGCTCATCACCACGCGGCGGCCGGTGATGCCGGCCAGCTCCTGCTCGAGCTTCTTCGCGCGGTCGGCCGGCAGGGGCACGGCCGAGGTCACCGTGGCGCGCACCACCTTCTGGTGGTCCATCAGCTTGTCGCGGTACGCCTCGACGATCTCGGGCAGCAGGCCGATGCGGTCGCGCGACGCGAGCATCTGCAGCGTCTTCGCCACCACCGGCGCCACGCCGAGCTGCGGCACGATGCTGTCGACCATCGCGCGCTTCTTCGGCGCGGGCACCGCCGGGTTCGTCATCACCTTCCACAGCGCCGCGTGGCCCTGGAAGAGCTCGGCCGCGCCGGCCAGTTGCTGCTCCACCATCGCCGGGTCGGCTTCGGCCAGCGCCACGTCGAGCAGCGCGCGGGCGTAACGCAGGGCGCGCATCCGGGTGGTCATGCGGTCACCTGCCCGCCGGCGGCCGGCGCCGAGGCCAGGCGGCCGAGATACCGATCGACCAGGCGCGCCTGGTCGTCGGCCGTGATGGTGCTCTTCACGCGCGCGGCGGCGACGGCCACGGCAAGGTCGGCCGTGTGCGCCACCAGCTGGCGCTCGGCCAGCTTGAGCTGCGCGTCGATCTCGCGGCGCGCCTGATCGAGCAGCCTCGCGCGCTCGGCCTCGGCGGCCTGGCGGATGCGCGCCTCTTCGGCGGCCACTTCCTCGGCGCCCTGCCTGCGCAGCGCGTCGAGCTCGCCCGGCAGCGCGGCCATCTTCTGCTCGATGGCCGCCGCCTGCGCCGCGGCCGACGCGCGCATCTCGTCTGCCTTCACGAGCGCCGCCCGGATCTGCCGGCCGCGATCACCGAGGTAGGTCTTGATGGGCGATCGCAGGAAGTAGACGAGGGTGCCGGCGAGCACGGCGAAGTTCACCAGCCGCGCCACCATGTCGAGCATGGGGCTGCCGTGCGCCTCGGCGCCGTGCGCCCCTTCGGCCACGGCCTCGGTCATCATCGCCAGGATCAAGCCAACGTCCATGCGCACGTTCCTCGTGAGCCGCGCCTAACTGGGGCGCCCGAGCACTTTCGCGGCGATGTCCCGGCCGAGGGCGTCGGCCTCGGCTTCGAGCCGGGCTTTCGCCTCGGCGGTCTGGGCCTCGAGCTCGGCCTTGGCGCCGGCGAGCTGCGCATCGACATCGGCCTTGGTTTGCGCGACGAGGTCTTTCCGATAGCCTTCGGCGGCCTTTCGGCGCTCGTCCATCTGCTTGTACAGGTCGGCCCGGGCGGCCGCCACGTTGGCGTCGAACTCGGCCGACGCGGCCTGGGCTTTCGCCGTGGCGCGCTCGGCGGCCTGCATCGCCGACTTGATAGCCGTCTCGCGCTCGCGCATCACGCGCAGCAGCGGCCTGAACAGCACGCGGTCGAGCACGATCGCCAGGAAGACGACGGCGACGACGACGAAAATGACGGACAGATTCGGAAGCACGCTGACGTCTCCACGCCCCGCGGGTGCCAGTACGCCAAAACATAGATTCTACATGGGATAAGGGGCGAGGCGCTAGCAGCCCGTGGCGGAAGCGGCGATTTCGCGCCAGTTCATAGTTGGCCACGATAAGACATCGTGACGATGAGCGTTCACATCGACCGGATTCTTCGGGCGCCTTGGAGGCCGCTGGTGGCTCCACGTGGTCGTCAGGGACGCCCAGGCGGCGGCGAGCGGCGCCACGAGGCGGCCCTGGAGGCCGCGGGGCGTCCCCACGCCGAGCAGCGTCCGCATGACGAGCCCGAGGTTGAAGCCGCCGGCATGCACGAGGAGCCGTTTCAGAATGTTGCTGTGCCCGCGCAGATGCGTGCGTCGCATGCCGCCCGTTTCGTAGGCGTGCGCAAACGTCCGTTCCAGCCGTTCGCCGCGCAGCCGGCGCAAGCGCTGCCCGCGGCTCCCCTTGATGCGGCGGCGGTTGGCGTACACCGCGCGCTGCGCCTGGGCCTTCCCGCGCCAGTTCCGCCGGCCGCGGGCTGGCTCCGAGATGTACGTCCGCACGCCGAGGGCGTCCAAGTCCGTCACCACCTCGTTACTGTGGTACCCCTTGTCGGTGACGACGTCGAGGTCGCTCGCCGCGTCCAGGCCGACCGTCGCTTCGAGCTGTTCCGTGGCCATCACCAGCGTCGCCTGAATCGTCTGCGTGTCGCCGGCATCCGCCCGTTGGACCGTCACCGCGACGATCGCCCCGCATTCCAGATCGACGGCGTGCTCCGCTTTGTGCGCCAGATGCGTGCGTCCGTCTTTCATCTTCGTGATCGATGCGTCTGGGTCCTGCGGATGCTGCCAGTCGTCGTTCGAGCCCTTCTTCTTCCGCTTCTTGTCGATCTTCGCCAAGTCTTCTCGGGTCGGCGTCGCAATCCCCGACGCCTGAGCCAGCTTCGTCAAGAACTCCTGGTACGTGTCCCCCGTGTCGCGGCGCACGATGCTGCGCAACGCCGCGTTGGCCTCCAGCGTCGTGCCGTCGATTCCCAGAGGCCCGCCGCGCATCAGTCCCCGCTCGACCAGCCGCTGCTGGATCCACGTGAACACGGCCCGGTGCGTCTCCACATCAATCAGCCGGCGCGTCCGCGAGATCGTCGAGTGGTCGGCCACGTCCTCATCCAGCCCCACACGCAGGAACCGGCGGATGGCGAGCGAGTCGGCTGCCCGCCATGCGATCCCGCGCTCCGAATCCAAGCCTTCGAAGTAGCCGATCAACAACAACCGGAAGTAGATCCCCGGCGCCAAGCTCGGCCGTCCCATCGTCGGCGCGTAGAACGCGCGGCACGTCTCCTCCACGAACGCATCGAAGCCCGAGTCGTCCAGGAGGACATTCAGCCGCTGGTAGAACGGGTGCGCCGCCGTGCTCGGCAACTCGGCCACCGGGATCCACAGGCTCTCTTGTCGGCGCCGTTTGCGTCGCGTGCCCATCGCCATGGGCGTCAGTGTAGTACACGGGATCGATCGTGTCGATCCCCTTACTGCTTATCGATGACTAACCCCGTGACTTGCACCACGGGCTGCTAGGGGCTTGGCGCTAGGGGCTGGGCGTCAGTCTGGTGAGGAGTCTCGACGGCGTCGCGCGCCGCGGTCCCGCTTCGAGGGACACGCTCGCAGCTTCGCCCGATCGCTCGCATTGCGAGACATCCCGCCGGCGCGGGCTCGGCACGCCTGAAAAACGACGGCGCTCACAACGGAGGTTGGGCACGCCCCCGGGCGGCCCCTCGAACCGAGCCGATCATCGTCAGTGGGCAAAACGCTTCGCAGGGGCCAGGATCCGGCTGGGGGAGGCTCCGCTTCGCAGTTGGGAGCATGGAGTGCTTCCAACTGCGCATGGAAACGCCACGGCGTGGCGTTTCCCGCGGAGGAGAAGTGGGGCCCCGGCCTTCCGCCGACAAACACCCCGGAGATGCGTTTTGTCGGCGAGTGTGAGCGGGGACGCATCGGGGGTGTGCCCGACCGATGATTCCCCAGCGCAAACCGGGCATCTACGTTAGTTCGATTGCGTGCCATCCGCGCGGGAGGACGGCGCCGATCGTCGCGGCCGCGACGCCCGCGCGCATGAGGGCGCGGTCGACTTCCGCGGCGTGCTCGGGCGCGGCCGCTATCAGCAGGCCGCCCGAGGTCTGCGGGTCGTACATGAGCCAGAGGCGGTCTTCGCCGATTCCTGCCGCCGCGGCCACTCCCCCTTCGAAATGCTCGAGGTTGCTGGCAAGGCCGCCCGGGCGGTTGCCGGCCGTCAGATCGAGCACGCCGGCGAGCAGCGGCACGGCCGACGTCTCGATGCGCAGCGTCACGTGGCTGGCGGCGGCCATTTCGCTGGCGTGGCCGACAAGCCCGAATCCCGTGATGTCCGTGCACCCGTGAATATGGCCCGCGGGCAGTGCGCGCATCGCCTCGGCGGCGGGGCGGTTCAGCGCGGTCATCGATCGCACGGCGGCCTGCATCACGGCCTCGGGCGCGCGCCCGGCCTTGATGGCGGTGCCGACGATGCCGGTGCCGATGGCCTTGGTGAGGAAGAGGACGTCGCCAGGCTTCGCGCCGGCGTTCGAGAGCACGCGCGCCGGATCGATCTCGCCCGTCACGGCGTAGCCGAACTTCACCTCGTTGTCGCGCACCGTGTGGCCGCCGAGCAGGGCCACGCCGGCCTCGCGCAGCTTGTCGAAGCCGCCGGTGAAGACGGCGGTGATGATGGCGGGATCGAAGTCCTTTTGCGGAAACCCCGCGATGGCGAGCGCGGTGACCGGCTTGCCGCCCATGGCGTAGATGTCGCTGAGGGCGTTGGCGGCGGCAATCTGGCCGTAGGTATACGGGTCGTCGACAATCGGCGTGAAGAAGTCCACCGTTTGGACGAGCGCCGGCCCTCCCGGCCATGCGTAAACGCCCGCATCGTCGGCCGTGCGGAAATCAAGCAGGATCCGCGGATCCTCTTGAGCCGGAATGCCGCCCAGGACCTGGGCGAGCTCGCCCGCGGCGAGTTTGCTCGCTCAACCGGAGCAGGACACCATTTCTGTCAGACGCTTTGCCATGTCGCCTCCATCAGGGCCAGTGATCAGGGACTAGGGGCTAGGCGCTAGGGGCTGGTCCGACGCGGCTCTCGCCGCGTGGAGTACGGTTCGACAAGGAATCCGACTAGCGCCAAGCGCCTAGTCCCTAGCCCCTGACTAGTATCTCGTAAACCCTGATCAACTCGTCCTCGTCCCTGAACGCGATCCGGATTTCGCCGCCCTTGCCGCGGCGCGCGATGTCGACTTTCGTGCCGAGTTTCATGCGCAGCTTGTCCTGGGCCGCGCGGGTGTGGACGTCGAGCTCGCGAGGCGCGGCAGGCTTCTTCGCGGCCGCGGCGCCCTCGCCTTCGGGGTGCGCCAGCGCGCGCGTGACCATCTGCTCGGTCTCGCGCACCGACCAGCCCTTCGCGACGATCTCGCGCGCGGTGTTGCGCTGCGCGGCCTCGCCGGGCAGCGCGAGAATGGCGCGCGCGTGGCCCATCGAGAGGCGGCCGGCCAGCACGTCGTCGCGCACGTCGTGCGGGAGCTTGAGCAGGCGCAGGATGTTGGCGACAGTCGAGCGGTCCTTGCCGACGGCGGCGGCGATGGCGTCCTGCGTGAGGCCGAACTCGTCGGCGAGGCGCTTGTACGCGAGGGCCTCCTCGATCACGTTGAGGTCTTCGCGCTGGATGTTCTCGATGAGGGCCCATTCGAGCAGCTTGATGTCGTCGCCGTCGGCCACCTCGCGGACCGTGACGGGCACCTTGAGCAGCCCGGCGCGCTGGGCGGCGTGCCAGCGGCGCTCGCCCGCGATAATCTGGTAGCCGCCGTCCTTCGGGCGCACGAGGATCGGCTGGATGACGCCGTTGGCCCTGATCGATTGCGCCAGATCGTCGATGCGGGCGTCCTCGGTGCGCGATCGCGGCTGGTAGCTGTTCGGCGCGAGGCGGTCGATGTCGACCTCGAAGGGCGCGCCCGGCGTGCGGCCCGCGCCCTCGAGGGCGTCGCTGATGAGGGCGTCGAGCCCCCTGCCCAGTGCGTGTCGTTTCTCCACCATGGGTGCCTTCAGTGCGAGGCTGCCGAAGTGAGCGGCGCGCGGCCGTTGCGCGCGAGCATTTCCCGCGCGAGTGCGAGATAGGCCTCGGCGCCGCGCGACTTCACGTCGTAGAGGATGACCGGCATGCCGTGGCTGGGCGCCTCGCCGAGGCGCACGTTGCGCGGGATGACGGTGTGGAAGACCTTGTCCTTGAAGAACGCGCGCACGTCGCGCGAGACCTGCTGGCCCAGGTTGGTGCGCTCGTCGTACATCGTCAGGAGGACGCCGTCGATGTCGAGGGCGGGGTTGAGGACGGCGCGGACGCGCTTGAGCGTGCCGACCAGGTCCGCGAGCCCTTCGAGGGCGAAGTACTCGCAGTGCAGCGGGATCAGCACGGCGTCGCAGGCCACGAGGGCGTTGAGCGTGAGCAGGCCAAGCGACGGCGGGCAGTCGATGAGGATGTAGTCGAAGCGATGCCGCAGCGGCTCGATGATGCGGCGCAGGCGCCCTTCGCGGGCGAGCATGGGGACCAGCTCGATTTCGGCGCCGGCGAGATTGCGGTCGGCGGGGATGGCGAAGAGCCCGGACACGTTGGTTGGCACGACGAAGGCGGCAGGGTCGCTGACGTCGTCGGCCATGATGGCGTCGTAGATGTCGCCCGCGGGCGCGCTCTGGCCCTTGAGGCCGACGCCGCTCGAGAGATTGCACTGCGGGTCGGCGTCGACGAGGAGGACGCGCTGGTCGGCGAGGGCGAGCGAGGCGCCGAGGTTGATGGCGGTGGTGGTTTTGCCGACGCCGCCTTTCTGGTTGGCGACGGCGAGGATCCTGGCCATGCGGTCGTCCTGGTCGGTGGGCGCGCCAGATTATGTCATATGACCAAAAAAGAGAACTTCTGGCGGCTCGCTGGAGAAGGATAGCATGGAAGTTGGGGATTCGGGATTAGGGATTCGGGATTGGGGGACAGGGGCTAACTAGGGGGACAGATGCTGGCGCGGTCTGAAGGTTCCACGTGGAACACCAGCGCGCTTCCTTCTTGTCGGTGTTTCACGTGGAACGCCAGGAGGGACCAGAAACGGGCGCGTTCTTCGGGGGCGAGGCTGGTCGCCATGCCTGCCTCAGGCCGGCGTCTCACGAACTCCCCAACCCCAAATCCCCACTCCCCAACCCCAACTACAACATCTTCCGTAGCACGACCAGCCGGCTGCGCAGGTTTTCTACGAGTGTCCAGGTGGCTTCGTAGACGAGGGGCGGGGCGACAAGCGGCGGGGTGTCCGTGCCGGTTGCAGTCCGGAACAAGAGAATCCGGCCGCCGAGCCTGAGGAATGCCTGGATGCTGGTGAGGAGCTTCTGCTCCAGGCGGACGGCCCTCACGCTGACCAGGTCCTGGGATTCGTGCAACTCGGGCCGCGTGAGCAGGTCCTCGGCGCGCGAGGTTTCAACGGACGTGTCGGTAAGATTGAGCTGCCGGACGGCCTCGCGCAGGAACGCCGATTTCCGCGTCTTCGACTCGACCATCACGAGGCTCAAAGACGGCACGGCGATCTTCAGGGGAATGGCCGGCGACCCGCCGCCTGACCCGATATCGAGCAGGCGCGGGTGCGGGCCGAGGCGCGGACCGTGCGTGTGGCCGCCGTGCAGGTGCCTTGCAACCGCGAGCGGTTCGATGAGCAGCCGGTCGATGGCCTCGTCTGGGGCGTCTTTCAGCGAGAACGCCGTGAGATTGACCTTCTCGTTCCAGAACTCGAGCAGCCGGTAGTAGGCAGCCAGGGATTCAACGGTCTGCGGGTCGAGCGTGACGTTTGCCTTACGGGCCCGCTTCGCCAGCCTCTCGTTGAATTCGCGTGGCGTCATGGCTGAAACGCTCCAGATACGCCCCCACCACGGCAACCGCGGCCGGGGTCACGCCAGGGATTCGAGCTGCCTGGCCGAGCGTGGCCGGCTCGACCTCGCCGAAACGCTGCACCATCTCGCGCGACAACCCGGGGATTCTCTCATAAGGGAACCCGCGAGGGATAGAGCGTGATTCATCACCCAAGCTGCGCTCGACATCCGCCCGCTGGCGTTTCAAGTACCCATGGTATTTGACGCTGGTTTCGGCGGTCGAGATGTCATGGGCAAACGATTCCGCGTCGATCTCCAGGTCGATCTCGCCGCGCGCCAGCATGTCCGCCAGGCGCACACCAGGCTGACGGAGGCGCTGCACAGCCGGGATCCGCCCGCCGCTGGCGGTGCTGGTGGGGACTGTCCCCGCTTCGACACGGGGGACGGTCCCCGCTTCAAGGGTCGCCAGGTTCCTTTGGAGTCGTTCGCGCCTCGCCTCGAACTTCGCCCACCGCCCATCGTCCACGAGGCCGACTTCCCTTCCGGCCGGCGTCAGCCGGAGGTCGGCGTTGTCGATCCTCAGCAGGAGCCGGTGCTCGGCCCGCGACGTGAACATCCTGTACGGCTCCAGGCAGCCGCGGGTGATGAGGTCGTCGACGAGCACGCCGATGTACGCCTCGCCGCGCCGAAGCGTCAGCGGCGGGCGGCCGGCCACCAGGAGCGCCGCATTCACGCCGGCGACCAGTCCCTGGGCGGCAGCCTCCTCGTAGCCGGACGTGCCGTTGATCTGTCCGGCCAGGAACAGGCCCGGCGCGCGCTTGGCCTCCAGCGTGGCCCTGAGCTCGGTGGGCTGGACGAAGTCGTACTCGACGGCATAGGCCGGCCGGAGCATCACTGATTCTTCGAGGCCTGGCATCGCATGGATGATCGCTTCCTGGACGGCGCGAGGGAGGCTCATCGAAAGGCCATTCAGGTAGATCTCGTCGACGTCCTCCCCTTCCGGCTCCAGGAAGATGCCGTGGCGTTCGCGGTTCGGGAAGCGGACAACCTTGTCTTCGAGCGACGGACAGTAGCGTGGGCCGACGCCCTGGATCTGCCCATTGAAGAGCGGCGATTGGTGGATGTTGGCGAGCACGATGTCGTGAACGCGCTCTGTCGTGTGGACCTGCCAGCACATCACCTGGGGCCGCGTCAGCCGGTGCGTCATGAACGAGAGCGGCACGGGCGTCTGGTCGCCTGGCTCGAGCCGGAACGCGCCGCGGGCAACGGCGGCGTCGAAGTCGATGCTGCGGCGGTCGAGGCGGGGGGGCGTGCCGGTCTTGAGCCGGCCCATCTTGAAGCCGAGCGCGCGAATCGACTCGGCGAGGGCGTGGGATGCCTTCTCACCGTAGCGCCCGGCCGGGTACTTCTCTGGCCCGACATGAATCAGGCCGTTCAGGAACGTGCCGGTTGTGACGATGACGGCTCTTGCAGAGACCAAACCGCAAGAATTTATGTCTATTGACCAAATTCTGTCGTTCGGCCAAACACCATAAACCTCGCCAACCAGCCACTCGATACCCGCCTGCGCCTCAAGAGCACCCCGCACCCACGCACCGTAGCGTTTCTTGTCTGCCTGCGCGCGCGGCGACCACACGGCCGGGCCGCGGCTGCGGTTGAGCAGCTTGAACTGGATGCCCGTGGCGTCGATCGCCAGGCCCATCAGGCCGCCGAGCGCATCGATCTCGCGGACAAGGTGCCCCTTGGCGGTGCCCCCGATCGCCGGATTGCACGGCATCGCGGCCACGGTCTCTTTCGACAGCGTGCACACGCCGACGCGGCAACCCATGCGGCCCGCGGCCCACGCGGCTTCCACCCCAGCGTGGCCGGCGCCAATGACGATGATGTCGAAGTCGGGCATCTGCTGGCTGCTCACAGCTGACAACAACTCGTTGTCAGTAGTCAGTAGCCAGTAGTCAGTAGAGATGCCAGTCTCGCTGCGAATCAGTGTAACGCCGAGGCGCTGTCTTTCTACTGGCTACTGACTACTGACTACTGGCTACTAACCTCCGCTACTTCCCCACACAAAACCGCTCGAATATCCGCCGCAGCACATCCTCGCTCGTCCTCCTCCCCGTCACTTCTTCGAGCGCGTGCCGCGCGTCCGCGATGTCGGCGAGCACGAGTTCTTCGCTGGCCATCTCGCTTGCCCCGGGCGCGGTCGAGGGGCTCGCCTGCTCGATGTTCGCGATCGCGCGCGCCAGTGATTCGCGGGCCTCGCGCAACAGGGTCTCGTGGCGCACGTTGGTGACCATCACCGCGTCGCGCCGCGGTTGGCTCACATCGAGCGCCGCACGCATGGCCGCGCGCAGTTCGTTCAGCCCCTCGCGGGTTTCCAGCGACAGGTGGACCACGCCCACCTCGGGATTCGGGGCTCGCGGCTCGGGACTCGGGACTCGGAATTCGGGACTAATCTGCGCACCGCACTGCCCGGGCGCCAGGGGTTGTGTCGAGCGAGCCCTCGAACCTGGCCGCTCGGCGTCAGGCTGCAAAACGCTGCGCAAGGGCCGAAGCCCACGTGGGGTGACGAAGTGGGGCCCCGCGTGCTGCCGACCGAACCCTGGAGCCGCGTTTTGCCGGCCAGCGTGAGCGGGATCGCGAGACGCAACCCCTGGCGGCCAACTTTCGGGGTGCGCCGCGATTGTCCCGATTGCTTCAGCGTTCCACGCGGCGGGCAAATCCGTCTTGTTGATGACGACAACCCGCGCTGCCGACGCCGTCTCCTGGAGCAACGCGACGTCGATGTCTTCCAGCGCCCGCGATCGGTCGAGGACAAGGATGACCAGGTCGGCCGCTTCGGCGGCCTTGCGCGCGCGCACCACACCTTCCTGCTCCACTTCGTCTTCGCTCACGCGGATACCGGCCGTGTCCACCAGGCCAAGGCGGAGGCCGTCCAGGTCGATTGTCTCTCGCAGCATGTCGCGCGTGGTGCCCGGGCCGGCCGCAACGATGGCCCGGTCCGTACCAACGAGCTGGTTGAACAGCGACGACTTGCCCACGTTCGGCTTGCCGAGGATGGCGATGTGGCGCCCCTCGCGGATGAGGCGGCCCGCCGCGCTCGTGGCGAGCAGGGCGTCGATGCCGTCACGCACGTTGGCGAGCGCCTCGCCCGCCTCGCCCCGCGCGACGAAGTGATAGCCCTCCTCGGGAAAATCGACCGACGCTTCGAGGCGCGCCGCGAGATCGAACAGCCGCTCATCGAGCGCGGCGATGGCCCGCGTGAGCGTGCCGTCGAGTTGATCGAACGCGACGCGGGCCTGAAGGGGCGTGACGGCGTCCACCAGATCCGCCACGGCCTCGGCCTGCACCAGATCGAGGCGCCCGTTCAGGAACGCGCGCAGCGTGAACTCGCCGGGCTCGGCCAGGCGCGCGCCTGCGGCCATGGCGGCGCGCACGATCTCGCCGAGCAGCGCCACGCTGCCGTGCGCGCTGATCTCGACGACGTCTTCGGCGGTATAGGAGTGCGGAGCCGGGAAGAACGTGGCGACGACTTCGTCAATTCGAGGCCTGCCCGTAGGCTGCGGAATCGGGGATTGGGGATTCGGGATTCGGGATTGGGGAGCGGAGCGCGGGGCCTTCGCGTCGCCCTGTTGCGCCGCGCGAACGTGGGTGAGCGTCGCGTGGCGCGGCTCGAGATCGTGCGGCACGGTGAGGAACGCGCGGGCCACGGCGAGCGCCTCCGGGCCGCTGATCCGCACGACGCCGATCCCCGCCGGCGCGGGCGCGGTGGCCAGGGCCACGATCGTGTCAGTGGGGGAGAACACCTACAGAGACTATACCGCCGGGGCTCGGGATTCGGGATTCGGGGTTCGTGCTGTCGAGTTGCGTATTGTGGGGCGTGGCGTTTCCCGCGGAGACGAAGTGGGGCCCCGCGTGCCACCGACCAAACGCTGGAGCTGCGCTTCTGCCGTCCAGTGTGGGCGGGACCCACGAAGACAACACCGTGGTCCGCAGTGTACGGCTTGGCTGCGCGGACCCCGAGTCCCGAGCCCCGAATCCCGACTACTTCGCGCTGATGATCACGGTCTTCACGAACGCGTCGCCGATGCTCTCGGACGTGGCGTCGCCGCGCTCGGCGACGGCCATGTGCACGATGCGGCGCTCGTAGGGATTCAGCGGCCCCATCTCCTGCGCCACGCCGGTGTCGACGGCCTTGCCGGCCATGAACTGGGCCATCTTGCGCAGCTCGGCGTCTTTGTCCTGCCGGAAGCCGAGGCAGTCGACGACGATGCGCTGATCCTCGGGCACGCTGTCGCGGAACACGCTCGACACGATGTGCTGCAGCGCGTTGAGCGTCTCGCCGCGCCGGCGCACGAGCCACTCGCCGCCCTGGCCGGTCAGGTTCACGCGCAGCACGTCGGGCGTCTCGGTGACGGCCGCCTCCAGCTGCAAACCCATCGCCGTCGTCACGGCAATCACGAACTCGACGATGCGGGTGCTGTGCTCGCTGCTCATACGGTTCCGCCGCCCTTCTTCGTGAGGCGCCGCTCGGCCGCGGGCCGCGGCGCGCGGGCGGGCCCGAGAATCCTGTTCGTGAAGTACTGCTGGGCGATCGCCAGCACGTTGTTGACGAGCCAGTAGATGTTCAGGCCGCTCGGCGCCCAGAGGAACATCACGGTGAAGACGACCGGCATCAGCATGAACATCTTCTGCTGCACCGGGTCGGTGCCGGCCTGCGGCGTCATCTTCTGCTGCACCAGCATGGTGATGCCGGTGAGGACAGGCGCCACGTAGAACGGGTCGTACACCGACAGGTCCTTGATCCAGAGCCCGAACGGCGCGCCGCGCAGCTCGATGGAGTAGGCCAGCATCGAGTAGAACGCGAACAGGATCGGCATGGTGAGGAGCATGGGCACGCAGCCGCTGGCGGGGTTCACGCCGGCGCGCTTGTAGACCTCCATCACCTCCTGGTTCATCTTCTGCTTGGCCGGGTCGGTGGCCTTCAGGCCCGCGTACCGCTTCTGGATGGCGTCGATCTCGGGCTTCAGCTCCTGCATCTTCTTCATCGACACCACGCTCTTGTGGCGGAGCGGGAAGATGGCGACGTTGATGAGGAACGTGAGCACGATGATCGCCCAGCCGTAGTTGCCGACGTAGCCGTTCACCCAGTTGAGGGCGTTCAGCAGCGGCACGACGAAGGGGCGGAACATGCCGTAGTCGATGGCGTAGACCAGCTGCGGGTCGATGGCCTTGAGCAGCGCCACCGTCTTCGGGCCGATGAAGAACACCGCGTCCACCGCCTGGCCCGGCAGGTTCACCGTGTAGCCCAGGAACGTGTGCGCCGCCTGGCCGGCGGCGTCCAGTGTGGTCTGCGGCCGGTACTCGATGCGGACGTTGCCGGTGCCGGCAAGCGCGGCCACCAGGAAGTAGTGGTCGTCGACGCCGGCCCACCGGAACGCGCCCTCGTACACGGGCTGCACGAGCACGGCCGCGGCGTCGTGGCGCTCCACCTTGCCGTCGCGGTAAAAGCTCGTGCGGGCGCCCATCAGGTACTGGCTCTTCTCGGACGTCTCCACGTCGCCCGGCCCGGGGCCCATGACGACCGACACGTTGGCGGGGGAGCCGGCCACGGCGGCGTCGATGGCCACGCGCACGGTGTAGCTCTTGGGATCGATGGTGAAGCGCTTGCGGACGCTCAGGCCCCCGGCCTCGCGATACTCGAACGAGAGCACATAGGTGCCGTTCTGCGCGTCGTGCGCGGCGCCGCCGCCGTCCACGCGGAACAGGGCCGCGTTGATGCGGGCGTCGGTGGCCGCGTTGCCGGTCTCGATGTAGAAGGGCTTCGGCGCGTCGGGAAGCGTCTGCGGCACGAGATCGACGGGTTTGCCGGCCTTGTCCTTGTAGTCGTTCAGCCGCCAGCTCTTCAGGCCGGCGCCGCGGTTGGTGAACACCGCGTGCACGGTCGGCGTGTCGATGACGGTGTCGCGCTCCTCGGTCGCGGCCACCTCGATGGCGGCGGCAGCCGGAGGCGCGGCCGCCACGCTCTGGACGCCGGCGGCGGCAGGCGAACCGGCCGGCCCGCCCGCAGGGGCCGCCGACTGGCCTGCGGCCGGGGCCGCGGCGCCCTTTGCGGCCTCCGTCTGCGCGCCCTTCGGGCGCGGCGCCTGCTTCGGCACGAAGATGGCCTGATACGCGTAAAGCACCAGGAACGAGAGGACGACGGCGATGATGACGTTGCGTTGTTCCATAAGAACCGATCAGGCTCCGACGACCCGTTCCGCGTGCGGCCGGCGCGAGACGAGTGCGCGCCACGGCCCGCGCTCGGGCACCGGGTCGAGACCGCTCCCGCCGAGCGGGTGGCACGTCGCCAGACGCCGCAGGCCCAGGGCGGTTCCGGCCGCCGCGCCATGGCGCTCAACCGCCTCCGCCATGTAGTCGGAGCACGAGGGCAGGTAGCGGCACGATCCTGCAAAGAGCGGCGACACGAGCGTCTTGTAGATCTTCAACAACGCGAGGACGACATGCACGGCGGCGTTACGCGCCATGTTTCTTCGCGGCCTGCCGTCCGAGGGCGGCCACGTAGTCGGCCTCGACGCGCGCATACGCGGCGCCCAGCATCTCGCGCCGCGGGATTACCACGATGTCCAGGCCGCGGGTGGGCTTGTGGCGCCTGAACGCCTCGCGCACGAGGCGCTTGGCCCGGTTGCGCGCCACCGACGGGCCGTACTTGCGGGTGGCGGCGATCCCCAGGCGCGGGCGGCCCTGCGCGTTCTCGAGGACGAACACCGTCATGAGGCGGAGGCCAATCTTGCGGCCGCGCTCGTAGACCGCGACGTACTCGGTGCGCCGGCGGATCCGTTCCTCCGGGCGAAAGCGTTCGTCCGGGCGAGGGGCCGTTCCGGCCTCGGGCGACGAGGGTCCGCCTGGCGTCACGGCGCCGCCTCCTGGCCTACTCGTCCGACACGGTGAGGCGCTTGCGGCCCTTGGCGCGGCGGCGGGCGAGCACCTGCTGGCCGTCCTTGGTCTTCATCCGAGACCTGAACCCGTGGGTCTTCTTGCGACGACGAACATTCGGCTGAAATGTGCGCTTCATTCGGTCACCATGGTCCGCAAATGACGGAACTTCCCATACTAACGGTCCTTCGGCCAACCGTCAACTTTTCGTGCGCGCACCGGGCCGGCTAGTGCTATCGTCGTCTGGCCCTGTGGAAAACCCCCGGACACCTCCCAGGGCGACTTTTCAACAGGTGTGGAAAAGAATGTGGATATCAATGGGGGCGAAAGGTCGGCACAGCCCCGATTTTTCGGGTGTTTTTCGGGCGTGTTTCGGCGGCGTAACGCGCTGACGGGCATCTGTTGGGGCGAAAGTCCTCAAGTACCTGCAGTATCGTGCCTTAACCCAGGAGCTCTCGTCGGCTGAGACCGTTCGCTCCTGGCTGACGCAGGCTGAAGCCTGCGGGCTCCATCCGGCGCGGGGCCAACTCACGCGAGCGCCGGCGCAGGTTTTCGGAGCGGGGCCGGAGATGAACAGCCACAACGTCTGGGACGCGATCCTGGCCAGGGTCGAGACGAAGATCAACCGTCACAGCTTCTACACGTGGTTCAAGCCGAGCGCGTTCCTGAGCGAACAGGGCGATCTCGTGCGCGTGCGTGTGCCGAACCCGGTGTTCCGCGACTGGCTGACGAAGCACTACGCGGGACTCATCAACGAGGCGCTGGCGGAGCTGGACCGGCCAATGGTCACCATCGAGTTCGTGGCAGACGTCGCATCGTCCGGGGCGATGGCAGCGACGGCCGAGGCGGCGCCGCCGCTCCCGATCGAAGAGCTCGAAGCCGCGGAACAGACGCCGCCCGGCGCCGCGGTGGAGCCCGGCGTGGGGCTGAACCTGCGCTACACGTTCGACACGTTCGTGGTGGGGCCGTCGAACCAGTTCGCCGAGGCGGCGTCGCGTGCGGTGGCCGAGGCGCCCGCGCGGTCGTACAACCCGCTCTACATCTACGGCGGCGTGGGCCTGGGCAAGACGCACCTGATGCACGCCATCGGGCACTACGTGCTGCGGAACAACCCGCACTTCAAGCTCACCTACATTTCGACCGAGCGGTTCATGAACGAGATGATCAACGCGGTGAAGACCGACCGCGTCATCGACTTCCGGGAGCGCTACCGGGGCGTGGACGTCCTGCTGGTGGACGACATCCAGTTCCTGGCGGGCAAGGAAGGGACGCAGAACGAGTTCTTCCACACGTTCAACGCGCTCTATGACGCGCAGAAGCAGATCGTGCTGAGCAGCGACTGCCCGCCCAACGAGATCCCGTCGCTCGAGGAGCGGCTGCGGTCGCGCTTCGAGTGGGGCCTCATCGCGGACATTCAGCCGCCGGATCTCGAGACGAAGGTGGCGATCCTGAAGAAGAAGGCCGACGCGGAGAGCGTGCCGCTGCCCGACAACGTGGCCATCTACATCGCCGAGAAGATCAAGTCGAATATCCGGGAACTCGAGGGGTCGCTCATCCGGCTGATCGCCTTCGCGTCGCTCACGAACCGGGAAGTGTCGGTGAGCCTGGCGCAGGAGGTGCTGAAGAACGTCATCGGCCAGGACGAGAAGGCCGTCACGGTGGAGATGATCCAGAAGTCGGTGGCCGATTACTACCAGCTCAAGGTGGTGGACATGCGGGCGCGCAACAACTCGAAGTCGGTTGCGCTGCCGCGACAGATCGCCATGTACCTGTGCAAGACGCTGACGCACGCGTCGCTGCCGGAGATCGGGCGCAGTTTCGGCGGAAAGCACCACTCGACGGTGATTCACTCGATCCGGAAGATCGAGACCCTGCGCAAGAAGGACCGGGATTTCAACAACGTGGTCAACGGCCTCGTCGAGCGCTTGCGGTAGCCGGAACCACGGCCAGCGCATGAAACCCGCAGCGGCGTGGGTGTAGGGACGCGGGGCGAACCGCTCGGCGCGCCTGCCCTGCGGCGCGCAGCCGTCCGGGCTGCGTTGGCCGGTCCCGCTCACACCGGCCGGCAAAACGCATCTTCGGGGTGCTGGTCGGCGGCAGGCTGGGGCCCCACTTCGTCACCCCAGCCGGATCCTGGCCCCTGCGACGCGTTTTGCGGGCTGACGATCGTCGGCCGGGTTCGAGGGCCCGGCCCCCGCAATCCCGGACGGCTGCTCCAGCGTGGGTGTGGGGCCGTGGGGCGAACCATGCGAGCAAGCCGATCACGATCGCACGACAAATGTGCCGCAAGGGCCGAAATCCACGTGGGGTGACGAAGTGGGGCCCCGCGTGCCGCCAACCGCACCCTGGAGGCACATTTGTCCGGCGCGCCGAGCGGTTCGCCCGACGGCCCCACAGCCACGCCGCTGCCGCAGTCGCAGTAGAGGCGCCTGGTGGGACTTTTCCGCAGCCCCCAACACCGGAAACCTGTGGACGGCTGTGGATGCCGGGAGGGGCGGCAGACGCGCCGGCGCGGGGCGCCGGATCGCGCGCGATTCACCCGCAGGAAGTCAACAGGTTTTCAGCACCGCAAGTCCTTCAAAAATAACCTCTTAGTGCCTGCTTTCCCGCTTTGCAACAGCTGATCCTTTCAGTATAATTTCTTGATCTCGTATCCTTCCTTTTTACGGAAGAGATCCGCCGCGTCAACGGCCGTTCGCCCGGGGGGCAGGACACCATGGAACTTGTCGTCCGCAAATTCGATCTGCTCAAAGAGCTACAGCTGTTCCAGGGCATCGTCGAGCGCAAGAACACGATCCCGATCCTGGCCAACGTGCTGTTCGAGGCGAAGGGCGACACGGTGCGCCTGGCGGCCACCGATCTCGAGGTGGGCCTGCGGGCCGAGTGCAAGGCGTCGATCGCGAAGGCCGGCGCGCTGACGCTGCCGGCGAAGAAGCTGTTCGAGATCGTGAAGGAGCTGCCCGACACCGACATCCGCATCGACGAGGAGAAGGGCGGGACGGTGAAGGTGGCGGCCGACCGCTTCGAGGGTCGGATGCAGACGATGGCGAAGGACGACTTCCCGACGCTGCCCGAAATGGCGGCGGGGGAGGGCGTGGCCATCGACCGCAAGTTGCTGCGCGAGATGGTGGTGAAGACGCAGTTCGCCATCACGGGCGAGGACACGCGCTACTTCCTGAACGGCGCGCTGTTCGTGGTGCGCCACGACGCGATGATGGTCGTGGCCACCGACGGCCACCGGCTGGCCATCGTGGCGGCGCCGCGCGAGGGCGATCCGAAAGCCGAGGAGATGCGCACGATCCTGCCGAAGAAGACGCTGTCCGAGCTGGGCCGCCTGCTGGCCGAGGGCGACGGCGAGATCCGCTTCGCCCGCACCGAGAGCCACATCTTCTTCCGCATCGACGGCCGGCTGCTCGTGTCGCGGATGATCGACGGCCAGTTCCCGGCGTACGAGCGCGTCATCCCGAAGAACAACGACAAGCGCATCGAGTTCGAGCGCGACCGGTTCCAGGCGGCCATCCGGCGCGTGGCGCTGCTCTCGAACGAGCGCTCGCGCGCGATCAAGTTCGCGATCGAGCCGGGGCGCGTGGAGATCGCGTCGCAGACGCCCGACCTGGGCGAGGCGCGCGAGCAGATCGCCGTGGAGTACAACGGCCCGGCGATGACGATCTCGTTCAACGCGCAATACGTCCTCGACTTCCTCGCCGTGTCGGACGCCGACGTGGTGGCGGTCGAGTTCAAGGACGACGTGAGCCAGACGGTGATGAAGCCGGTCGGCACCACCGGTTTCGACTACACCTACGTGGTGATGCCCATGAGGGTTTGATGGGGCGGGACGATCACAACGCGGCGCCCGGCCTGGCGCCAGATACGGATTCCATGACGGCGGCAGACGAGAACAACGCTCCGGGAAGCTGGCCACCGGTGTCGCCCGAGGCCCACATGGTCGGGCCCGGCGGCGCGGACGCCGGCGACTATTCGGCCGACAAGATCAAGGTGCTGGAGGGCCTCGAGGCCGTCCGGAAACGGCCCGCGATGTACATCGGGTCGACCGGGCCGCTGGGCCTGCACCACCTGGTGTACGAGGTCGTCGACAATTCCATCGACGAGGCGCTGGCGGGCTTCTGCGACGAGATCCACGTCACCATCCACGGCGACAACACGATCACGGTGGTCGACAACGGGCGCGGCATCCCGGTCGACATGCACGAGAGCGGGAAGTCGGCGGCCGAGGTGGTGCTGACGGTCCTGCACGCCGGCGGCAAGTTCGACAACGACAGCTACAAGGTGTCGGGCGGCCTGCACGGCGTGGGCGTGTCGGTGGTGAACGCGCTGTCGGAGACGCTGGACCTCGAGATCTGGCGCAACGAGCAGGTGTACCAGCAGTCGTACGAGCGCGGCGTCCCGGCGGGCGCCCTGACGATGACGGGGAAGACGCACCGCCGCGGGACGAAGGTGCGCTTCAAGGCCGACGCCGAGGTCTTCGAGACGCTGGAGTACTCGTTCGACACGCTGGCGCAGCGGCTGCGCGAACTGGCGTTCCTGAACCCCGGCGTGCGGATCACGCTCGAGGACGAGCGCGAGGGCAAGCGCCACGACTTCCACTACGACGGCGGCATCGTCTCGTTCGTGACGCACCTGAACAAGCACAAGACGGCGGTGAACGAGAAGCCGATCTACATGCGCGGCGACAAGGACGGCGTCATCGCCGAGATCGCGCTGCAGTGGAACGACAGCTACTCGGAGACGGTCTACTCGTTCGCGAACAACATCAACACGCACGAGGGCGGCACGCACCTGTCGGGGTTCCGATCGGCCCTGACGCGGACGGTGAACTTCTACGCGTCGAAGAACCAGTTGGCCAAAGACGCGGGCGAGGGCGTGAGCGGCGACGACATCCGCGAGGGCCTCACCGGCGTCATCAGCGTGAAGATCCCGCGGCCGCAGTTCGAGGGCCAGACCAAGACCAAGCTCGGCAACACCGAGGTGAAGGGCATCGTCGAGGCGATCGTCAACGACCTGCTCGGGGCCTACCTCGACGAGAACCCGGCGGTCGCGAAGCGGATCATCTCGAAGGCGGTAGACGCGGCGCGCGCGCGGGAGGCGGCGCGGAAGGCGCGCGATCTCGTGCGCCGCAAGGGGGCGCTCGACAACAGCGCGCTGCCCGGCAAGCTGGCCGACTGCCAGGAGCGCGACCCGGCCCAGAGCGAGCTCTACATCGTCGAGGGCGAGTCGGCCGGCGGGTCGGCCAAGCAGGGACGCGACCGGCGTTTCCAGGCCATCCTGCCCATCAAGGGGAAGATCCTCAACGTCGAGAAGGCGCGGTTCGACCGGATGATCGGCAGCGAGGAGATCCGGACGATGATCGCGGCGCTCGGGTGCGGGATCGGCGCCGAGGACTTCGACATCGGCCGGCTGCGGTACCACCGCGTCATCATCATGACCGACGCGGACGTGGACGGCTCGCACATCCGGACGCTGCTGCTCACGTTCTTCTACCGGCAGCTGCCCGAGCTCATCAACGGCGGGCACATCTTCATCGCGCAGCCGCCGCTCTACCGCGCGAAGCGGGGCAAGGCCGAAACCTACATCAAGGACGACCGCGAGCTGGACGCCTTCCTGGTGAAGCGCGGCGTCGAGGGGCGCTCGGCGCGCTTCGGGCCGGGCGGCGCGGCGGTGGCCGGCGCGGAGCTCGAGAAGCTGCTGCAGCGCCTGATCGCGTTCCGGTCGCAGATGCAGGCCGCCACGCGCCGCGGCGTGACGCGCCGGGTGCTCGCGGCGCTGCTCGAGCAGGACGCGCGCGACCGGTCGTTCTTCGCGAGCCTCGAGAGCATGAACGCCCTGGCGCGGGCGATCGAAACCGACGCGCGCCCGGTGACGGTGATCCTCGACGAAGAGCACAGCCTCTACCGCCTCGAGGTCGAGGAGCGCAACGGCCACGCGCGCAGCATGACCGTGGCGGCCGAAACCGTGCTCTCGAGCGAGTTCCGGGCGCTGTCGGCGACGTACCGCGACCTGCGCGGCCTCGCGTGGCCCGCCACGGTGGTGGCCGACGCGGCGGCGGAGAGCGACGACGCGGAAGAGGCGGCCGAGGGTGAGGGCAACGCGGCCGAGGCGGCCCGGCCGCGCGCGGCGAAGGGGCGGGCGGCGGACGTGGCGATCGCGGGCCCGGACGAACTGGTCGATCACTTCATCGCGGCGGGCAAGAAGGGCGTGGCCATCAACCGCTACAAGGGCCTCGGCGAGATGAACCCCGATCAGCTCTGGGCGACGACGATGGACCCGGCTGCGCGGACGCTGCTGCAGGTGAAGGCCGAGGATCACACCGAGGCCGACCAGATGTTCACCACGCTGATGGGCGACCAGGTCGAGCCGCGCCGGAAGTTCATCGAGGACAACGCGCTGGATGTGAAGAACCTGGACATCTGACAGTAGTCAGTAGCCAGTAGCCAGTAGAAATGCGATGACCGCTGGACGGCGATTCGCTGCCTTTCCTACTGACTACTGACTACTGGCTACTGATCGAGCGAGCTGCGAGCACATGGAAACAGCGAGCAAGATCCCCGTCGCGATCGAAGACGAAATGAAGCGCTCGTACCTGGATTACGCGATGAGCGTAATCATCGGGCGGGCGCTGCCGGACATCCGCGACGGCCTGAAGCCGTCGCACCGGCGCGTGCTGTACGGCATGCGGCTGATGGGCCTGGCGTCGAACCGGGCCTACCGCAAGAGCGCGAAGATCGTCGGCGAGGTGATGGGCAACTTCCATCCCCACGGCGACAGCGCCATCTACGACACGCTGGTGCGGATGGCGCAGGACTTCAACCTGCGCTACCGGCTGGTGGACGGGCAGGGCAACTTCGGCTCGATCGACGGCGATCCGCCCGCGGCCATGCGGTACACCGAGGCGCGGCTGCGGGCCCTGGCCGAGACGCTGATGGTGGACCTGGACAAGGACACCGTCGACTTCGTCCCGAACTACGACGAGACCACCGAGGAGCCCACGGTGCTGCCGGCGCCGTTCCCGAACCTGCTGGTCAACGGGTCGTCGGGCATCGCGGTCGGGATGGCCACGAACATCCCGCCGCACAACCTGGGCGAGGTGATCGACTGCGTCGTCTGGGCGATCGAGCACCCCGAGGCGACCGCGGACCAGAAGCTCTCGGCCATGTGGCGGCTCATCCCGGGCCCGGATTTCCCGACGGGGGGCGTCGTCGTGGGCCGCGCCGGGATCGCGCAGGCCTACCGCTCGGGCCGCGGGTCGGTGATCGTCCGCGCGAAAACCGAGATCGAGACGTCGAAGAAGGGCGACCGCACGTCGATTGTCGTCACCGAGATCCCGTACCAGGTGAACAAGGCGCGCCTCATCGAGAAGATCGCCGAACTGGTGCGCGAGAAGACGATCGAGGGCATCGCGGACCTGCGCGACGAGTCGGACCGCGACGGCATGCGGATCGTCATCGACCTCAAGCGCGGCGAGGTGCCGGACGTCGTCCTGAACAACCTCTACAAGCACACCGCGCTGCAGTCGTCGTTCGGCATCATCATGCTGGCGATCGTGGGCGGCCAGCCGCGCGTGCTGTCGCTGGTCGAGATGATCGACCTGTTCATCGAGTTCCGGCGCGACGTCGTGCGCCGGCGCACCGAGTTCGACCTGCGCAAGGCCGAGGCCCGGGCCCACATCCTGGAGGGCCTCAAGATCGCCCTCGACCACCTCGACGAGGTGATCGCGCTCATCCGCGCGTCGCGCAACCCGGCCGAGGCGCGCGACGGCCTGGTGGCCACCTTCGGCCTGTCGGTCATCCAGGCGCAGGCCATCCTCGACATGCAGCTGCAGCGGCTCACCGGCCTCGAGCGCCAGAAGATCGAGGACGAGCTGGCCGAGGTGCTCAAGACGATCGAGCGGCTGCGGGCCATCCTCGCGAGCGAGCGCCTCCTGATGGACATCGTGGTGGCCGAGCTGCGCGAGGTGCGCGAGAAGTACGCCGACGCCCGGCGCACGGAGATCACCGACGAGAGCGGGGAATTCCGCATCGAGGACCTCATCGCCGACGAGGACGTGGTGATCACCGTCACCCACACGGGCTACGTGAAGCGGACGGCGGTGACCAACTACCGCAACCAGCAGCGGGGCGGCAAGGGCCGCATCGGCATGCGGTTCCGGGAGGAGGACTTCGTCGACCACCTCTTCATCGCGTCCACGCACGCCTACCTGATGGTGTTCTCCGACCGCGGGCGCGCGTACTGGCTGAAGGTGCACGCGATCCCCGACGTCGGGCCGGACGGCAAGGGCAAGGCGATCGCCAACCTGGTGTCGATGGCCGAAGGCGAGAAGATCGCCTCCCTCCTGGCCGTCAAGGCCTGGGAGGAGGACAAGTTCGTCTTCATGGGCACCCGCAAGGGCATCGTCAAGCGGACGCCCCTGTCGGCGTTCCAGAACCCCCGGGCCGGGGGCATCATCGCCATGGGCGTCGAGGACGACGACGCGGTGATCGCGGTGCTGACCACCGACGGAACGGGCGAAATCCTGGTGGGGACGCACGACGGGATGGCGATCCGGTTCCCGGAAACCGACGTCCGGCCGATGGGGCGGGCGGCCTACGGGGTGAGGGGCATCAACCTCCGGGAGGGCGACAGCGTGGTCGCCATGGAGGCGGTGTCGGCCGGCGGGGGGGGGACAGTCCTGACGGTGTGCGAAAACGGGTACGGGAAACGGACCGACCTCGACGAATACCGCGTGCAATCTCGCGGCGGAGTGGGTATTATCTCGATCCACACGACCAGCCGGAACGGCCGGGTGGTCGGGGTGGCCTACGTGCGCGGCGAGGATGAGCTGATGCTCATCACGCAGCTCGGGAAAGTGCTGCGGATGCCAACCAGCGGTATCCGCGCCATCGGCCGGGCGACACAGGGCGTCCGGTTGATCGAAATCGAATCGGAAGATCGCGTCGTGTCGGTGGCGCGGCTCGCTGAACGCGAGGACGAAACGGCAGATGCAGACTAGAGGAGGGTGGCATGTCGCGGCCTAATACCAGATGGTTCATCGTTCCGGCGCTCGTGCTGGCAGTCGTGGCAGTGGCGTGCGGGGGCGGCGGGGAAGAGAGCGTGCTGCTGAAGAAGTACTTCATGGCGTCGCAGGTGAGCGACAACATGACGCTCTCCAACATCACCACCGTGGCCTTCGACCCGAAGACCGACGGGCAGATGGGGTCGTTCAAGATCCTGAGCGTGACGCCCGACCAGGTCACGCCGCTCACGATCAAGGCCGACGCGGAGGCCCTCAAGAAACTCGTCGACGACGAGAAGGCCTTCACGACGAAGAAGACCGAGTTCCAGGACGCCAACACCGAGGCGATCGACCGCATCCTCAAGGCCGAGGGCAAGAACCAGCCCCTGCGCGGCAAGGACGCCGAGATCCAGAAGGAATGGAACAAGTGGCGCGAGGAGACCGCCGTGCACGCCAGGGCCGTGTCCGAGGCGCGCAAGAAGGTGGGCCAGGAACAGCCGATCATCGAGATCAGCTGCCAGGACCAGCGCAACCCGATCGACACGACCGCCTATGACGGCGATGTGGCGTCGAAGGACGTGACTATCGAGGGCACCGTGAAGACGGAGGCCGGCTCCTCCCTCAAGAAGTACGTCTTCACGCTGCAGCGCGTCACGCTGAAGAACGTCAACGGCAAGGACGTCGTCGGCCGGTGGGTCATCACCAGCCGGAAGGACGCGTAAGAAGAACCAAGAACCAAGAACCAAGAAGGGGGCGTTCGCCCAGGGCGAGCGCTCCCTTTTTCAACTCTGACAGCCGTCAGCGGGCGAATCCTGCTACTTGCTTCTTGATTCTGACTGCCGCCCCGCTATTCCCTCTCCAGCCTCGCGTACTTCCCCAGCAACCGCTTCACGCCGACGGCGGCGAAGCGCACGGTGAGCTTCACGTCGTCGCCGTGATCCTCGAGGCCGATGACCGTGCCCGCGCCGAACTGCGGGTGGCGGACGCGCATGCCGAGCCTGACGCCGGAGGCCTGGGCCGACTGGTCCTCGTCTTCGGGATGGTACGTGGGGCCGTCGGACCTGGCGGACGGACCGCGGGTGACGGGGCGGCTGCCGTAGGGTGACGCGTACGCGCCACGGCGCCCCGCGGCGTCGGCGTTCCGATCCCGATAGCCGTCGCGGTCACGAGCGCCGCGGAAGGCGCCCGAGGAGGGGCCGTACGACGGCCCGTAGCCGACGAAGTCGTAGCGCTGGACGAGACGATTGGGAATCTCCCCGAGAAAGCGCGAGGGCTCCGTGGCGCGGTACTCGCCGAACACGCGGCGCCGGCCCGCGCTGGTGAGGAAGAGCCGGAGCCGTGCCCTGGTCATGCCCACGTAGCAGAGGCGGCGCTCCTCTTCGAGCGTCTCGTCCTCGTCTGCCGATCGCGAATGGGGGAACAAGCCTTCCTCGAGGCCGGCGATGATGACCGCGGGGAACTCGAGGCCCTTCGCGGCGTGCAGCGTCATGAGCAGCACCCGCGCGTCCTGGGCGCCCTCCGACTCGTCGACCTCGGAGAGCAGCGAGAGGCGGTCGACGAAGGCGGCCAGCGACGGCTCGGCTTCGCGATTCTCGTACTCGCGCGCGGCCGACACGAGCTCGGCGAGGTTCTCGACGCGGCCCTCGGCCTCCTCGCTGCGCTCCTCGCGAAGGTCCTGCAGGTACCCGGACTGGTCGAGCACCCTGGCGATGGCGGCCGACGCCGTCTCGCGCCGCGACATCTCGGTGAGCGACAGGATCAGGTCGCGGAACGCGCCGAGCGACGCCGTGGCGCGGGAGGGGAAGCGCTTTTCGTCGAGGCCGCGGTTGAGGGCGGACCACAGGGACGCGCGGCCAGGATCGGGGCTCGGGACTCGGGGCTCGGGACTCCCTTCGACTCGCCGGTCATCTGGCCCGCTCAGGGCAGGCGGGCTGTCGAACTGAAAGGCGTGGTTGTCGCTGTCGGCGGGACGGCGTTCGGCGTCTTCCCTGCTGGCTACTGAATACTCGCTACTGGCTACAGCTTCTGGCTTCTGGCTTCCGGCTTCTGGCTTCTGATCTCCCGTTGCGCCAGTCCGCGCGGCCTCCAGGGCGTCGAGCACACCCTTTCCGATTCCCCGCGCGGGGGTATTGATGACCCGCCGCACGCTGACATCGTCGTGGGGGTTGAGCAGGAGCTTCAGGTACGCCAGGGCGTCCTTGATCTCCTTGCGCTCGTAGAAACGGACGCCGCCGATGATGCGGTAGGCGAGGTTCTCGCGGCGCAGCGCGTCTTCGAGCACGCGCGACTGGGCGTTGGTGCGGTAGAGAATCGCCGCGGACGCGTCGGGGTCGGCCGCCAGCACGCCCCGGGCGGTCTTCGCGACGAAGTCGCCCTCCTCCAGTTCGTCACCGCAGCGCGCGTAGACGATCGGGTCGCCGCCGGCGCGATCGGTCCAGAGGCGCTTCTCCTTGCGGTTCAGGTTGTTGGCAATGAGGGCCGACGCGGCTTCCAGGATCACCGCGGTGGAGCGGTAGTTCTGCTCGAGGCGGACGACGGTGGTTTCAGGGAAATCGGCTTCGAAATCGAGGATGTTGCGGATGTCGGCGCCGCGCCACGCGTAGATGGACTGGTCGGGATCGCCCACCACCGTGAGGTTGCGGTGGTGCTCGGCGAGCCGGCGCATGAGCAGGTACTGCGGGCGGTTCGTGTCCTGGTACTCGTCCACCATGACGAAGCGGAAGCGCCGGCTGTAGTGGCTGCGCACCGTGTCGGCGCGCTCGAAGAGCTCGACCGTCTTGAGCAGGAGATCGTCGAAGTCGAGGGCGCCGCTCGCGGCGAGCACCTTCACGTACTCGTCGTACACCCGCGCCACCACGTCGTCGCGATAGCTCGAGCGGCGGGCGAGCATGGCTGCGGGCGACTCCATGCGGTTCTTGGCGTGGCTGATGCGCGACAGGGCGGCGCGCGGCGCGAGGAAGCTGTCGTCCACCTGCTGGTCGCGCAGGATCTGCTTCACGGCGGCGAGCTGGTCCGACGAGTCGTAGATGACGAAGTCGCGCGAGAGACCCACGTGCGGCGCCTCGCGCCGGAGCAGGCGGGCGCAGAGGGCGTGAAACGTGGAGATCCACATCCCGGAGGCCGCGGCGCCGAGCAGCGACGCGACGCGCTCGCGCATCTCCTCGGCCGCCTTGTTCGTGAAGGTGACCGCGAGCACCTCGTCGGGCCCGGCGATGCCGCTGCCGACGAGATAGGCGATGCGGTACGCGATCACGCGGGTCTTCCCTGAACCGGCGCCCGCCAGGATCAAGAGGGGCCCGCCCGTGTAGAGGACGGCCTCGCGCTGGGGAGGATTCAGGGAGTCGAGGAAGTCCATGGACAAGTAGTCAGTAGCCAGTAGTCAGTAGCCAGAAGAAACGCACTGTCGCGCCGCAGGGCGGCATCGCGTGCACGCTGGCCGCGTCTTCCTACTGTCTACTGACTACTGACTACTGTCTACTGACTTTTTCACTCCACCGTCACACTCTTCGCCAGGTTCCTCGGCTGATCGACGTCGGCCCCGCGGCGGACGGCGATGTGGTAGGCGAGCAGCTGGAGCGGCAGCGTGAAGACGACGGGCGTGAGCAGCCGCGGCGCGCTGGGCAGCGTCAGCAGGTAGTCGGTGGAGGGGTTCAAGAGGTCGCGGATGCCTTCGTCGCTGCCGTTGGTGATCGCGATGACCGATCCGCCGCGCGCCTTGGCCTCCTGGATGTTGCCCAGCATCTTCTCGAACACGTGGTCGCGCGGGGCGAGGGCCACCACCGGCAGGTGCTCGTCGATGAGGGCGATGGGGCCATGCTTCATCTCGCCGGCCGGGTAGCCCTCGGCGTGGATGTAGGAGATCTCCTTCAGCTTCAGCGCGCCCTCGAGGGCGATGGGGTAGTTGAGGCCCCGCCCGAGGTAGAGGAAGTCGCGGTGCTGGTGGAAGCTCTTCGCCACGTCCTCGATGCCGGCCGAGGCCTTGAGCGTCCACTCGAGGATCTGCGGCAGCTTCAGCAGGCCGTCCACGTGCTGGCGCGCGTCGGCGGCCGGCAGGGCGTTGCGCGCCTGCGCGAGCGTGAGCGCCAGCAGGTGGAGCGCCACCAACTGCGACGTGAACGCCTTGGTCGAGGCGACGCCGATCTCGGGCCCGGCGTGGGTGTAAATCGTGCCCTCGGCCTCGCGCGTCGCCATGCTGCCGACGACGTTGCAGATCGCCACGGCGCGCGCGCCCTTGCGCCGCGCTTCGCGCAGGGCCGCCAGCGTGTCGGCCGTCTCGCCCGACTGGGTGATGACGACGGCCAGCGAACGGTCGTCGATGACGGGGTTGCGGTAGCGGAACTCGGAGCCGTAGTCCACTTCGACGGGCAGGCCGGCGAGTTCTTCGATCAGGAACTTGCCGACCAGCCCCGCGTGCCAGGACGTGCCGCAGGCAAGGATGGTGACCTTCTCGACGCGCGCCAGGTCCTCCTCGGTGAGGTTGATCTCGTCCAGGAAAACACGCCCGGACTCGGGCGAGACGCGCCCCAGGATCGTGTCGCGCACGGCGGCCGGCTGCTCGTAGATCTCCTTGAGCATGAAGTGCTTGTAGCCGGCCTTCTCGGCCTGGATGGGGTCCCAGAGCACGCGCTGGGGCACGCGGTCGAGCGGCGATCCGTCGAAGCGCGAAAACGCCACGCCCCCCGGCGTGACGACGGCCATTTCCCCGTCGGCCAGGAAGACCACGTCGCGCGTGTGCGCCAGGATGGCCGGGATGTCGGACGCCACGAAGTACTCGCCGTCACCCATGCCGACGACGAGCGGCGGGCCGTTGCGCGCGGCGACGAGCGTGTCGGGCGCGTCGGCGGAGAGCAGCACCAGCGCGTACATGCCCCGCATGCGGGGCAGCGAGCGGCGCACGGCGACATCGAGCGCCGCCCCGGCTTTCATCTCGCGCTCGACCAGGTGCGCCACCACCTCGGTGTCGGTCTCGGTGACGAACGCGTGCCCGTCGCGCTGCAGCTCCTGCTTGAGCTCCAGGTAGTTCTCGATAATCCCGTTGTGGACGACGACGAGGCGGCCCGTGCAGTCGCGGTGCGGGTGGGCGTTTTCCTCGGTCGGGCGGCCGTGCGTCGCCCAGCGGGTGTGGCCGAGGCCGAACGCGCCCTCGATGGGCTCGGCCCGGATCGCGTCCTCGAGGCGCGCCAGCTTGCCGGCGCTGCGGCGCAGTTCGACGCGGCCGTCGCGCACCACGGCAATCCCCGCCGAGTCGTAGCCGCGGTATTCGAGGCGGCGGAGGCCCTCAATCAGCAGAGGAACAACTGGCCGGGGGCCGATGTAGCCGATGATTCCGCACATGGGGCTGTTCGCTCTCTCGGTCAGCAACCAGTAGTCAGTAGCCAGTAGCCAGTAGCCAGTAGCCAGTAGGAAGAGGACGCCGCCGTCTCACTGCAGGCCGGCGTCGCGGACCTTCCTGGCGTAGGACTCGAGCATCTGGCTGATTTCCTGAAGGCCCGCCTGGAGAATCGACACGTCACCGTATCCCAGGTCCTGGGCCAGCCGAAGGTAGTATCGGCACTCCTCGAGAGAACCTTGCGACATGTTGTAAAAGCGGAGCTTGTCTGGCCGGCTCTGGCGCTTGAAGCCGTCGGCAAAGTTCGCGGGGACCGACACGGCAGCCCTGCGAAGCTGGGCCGAAAGGCCGAAACGCTCATGCTTCGGCATTCGCGACGAGTAGCGATAGACAGCGAGAACCCACGCATGCGCTTTCTGCCAGACCGCCACGTCCTCAAAGCTCTTCGACGGGGACATCGTGCGGGAGCCCGCCCTTCTACTGGCTACGGGCTACTGACTACTGGCTACGACTGGGACTTCGGCGGTCTCGCTCGGCGCTTCTTCTCTGCCCATCCCAGCACGTTCCGCTGCCTGCCGCGAGCGACCCCGAGCGCCCCAGCGGGAACATCGTCGGTAATCGAAGAGCCGGCGCCGACGTACGCGCCGGCCCCGATCGTGACCGGCGCGATGAGCTGCGAGTCGCTACCGATGAACGCGCCGTCCTCGATGACGGTGGGGTGTTTCTTCTCGCCGTCGTAGTTGCAGGTGATGGTGCCGGCGCCGACGTTCACGCCGGCGCCGATGGTGGCGTCGCCGAGGTAGGCGAGATGGTTGGCCTTCGAGCCCTCGCCGAACACGGTCTTCTTCAGTTCGACGAAGTTGCCGACATGGCTGCCGGTCTTCATGTGCGACTCGGGCCGCAGGTGCGAAAACGGCCCCACCCGCGCGTCGTCCTCGACGCGCGACGCGACGATGACGCACGAGTCGTTGACGATGACGCCGTCGCCGAGGAGGGAGTCGGTGATGCGCACCCAGGAGCGGATGCGGCAGTTCGCGCCAACGCGCGTCGAGCCCTCGAGAGTCACGCCGGGGTGGATGATCGTCCCCGGCCCGATGGCCACCCCTTCGTCGATGAACGTCGTGCTCGGGTCGAGCAGCGTGACGCCGCCGGCCCGCAGGGCGTTGACGCGGCCGTCTGTGATCACCGCCGCACCTTCGGCTGGGCCCGCTTCTCCTTGCGCGGCGCGGTGGCCGCCGCCGCCAGCCGCGCCTGCAGCTCCTCTGTTTCACGGAGCGCCTGGAGTTCGGGTTCCTTGAGCACCGCGTCGCGGATGTCCGGGTTCAGCTCGAGCGCGCGCGCCAGGTGCGCCAGTGCGCCCTTGTCGTCGCCCCTGATGACGAGAGCCACGCCGAGCAGGTACTCGGCCGCGTCGTTCGCGGCATCCTTCTGGAGCGCCGCGGAAGCGAGCGCAACGGCCCGGTCCGTGTTGCCCGCGTTCAGGGCCAGCGTGGCGGCGTAAACCTGCTCCTCGGGCGTCTTCGGCGTCGCGTCGAGCGGCGCGAGTTGCCGCTCGCAGACGCGGATGTAGAGCTGGGCGCGCTCGTGCAGCTCGATTTCCTCCGGGAACTCCGCGATGACGCGCTTCAGCGTCTCGGACGCGTCCTTGTAGCGCTTGGCCTGCAGCGCCTGGAGGCCGCGCTCGTAAAGGAGGACCGCGTCGGCATACGTGCTGCGCCTGGGAGGGGGCGCGGGCGCCTTTGGCCTGCCCTTGGGCTCGGGCCGGACTGTGGGCTTCGAGACCGCCTTCGGCTTGATCGCCCCCTTCGGCTTGACGGCCGGCTTGGGCGGCGCGGACTTCTTCGGGGCGGCCTTGGCCGGTTTGGGCGCCGATTTCTTGACGGCCGGCTTGGCCTTGGAACGGGCCGCCGGCGCCGAAGCCTTGGCCTTCTTTACCGGGGAAGGCCGGCTGGCACTACGCCGAAGCTTCGCCATGTTGGTGCTCCTGTCGCCCTCTAACCCCGGAGCTCACCTCGGTCGGTGACGTTCGCTCCGGCTCACGCAGGCTGAAGCCTGCGGGCTCCATTCCGGCGCATCACCCACTGGAGTGAACGCCGGCCCAGATTCGGCGCCATGACCCGTTCCTGCGGCAGGATTCAGCCACCGCTCGCAGGTCATGCAACCGTCTCGGGTAGTGGCGCTACGTTAGCAAATGGCCCGGAAAGGGTCAAGAACGGCGGGCGCGGTCGATGGCCGTGAACACGTCGCGCGAGCGCAGGCCGTGGCGCCTGGCGAGTTCGGCGATGGCCTCGCGCCGGCCCGCCCCGCTTTCTGTCAAATGACCAAACTCGGTAAGTAATTGACTGTCAGTGATTTCTTCTGGTGACTCGCCAGAGCTGTCACCCCGTCCTGCCACGACGACGGTGAACTCGCCCCGAGGCTCGCCAACGCGCTGAGGCAGGGAAGACAGAGGGCCGCGGATGATCTCCTCGTGCAGCTTGGTCAACTCGCGGCCGATAGAGGTTTGGCGGTCGCCCAGGGCAGCCAGCGCGTCGGCGAGGGTTTCGCCGATCCGGTGAGGCGCTTCGAAGAAGACGAGCGTGCGGCGCTCGCCAGCCAGATCGGCGAACCAGGCCCGGCGGGCGGCGGACTTCGGCGGCGGAAAGCCCGCGAACAGGAAGCCGTCGGTTGGCAGGCCCGACGAGACGAGGGCAGCCAGGACGGCGCTTGGGCCGGGGATGGCCTCCACGCGGATTCCGGCGTCGATGGCGGCCCTGACCAGCCGGAACCCCGGGTCGGAGACGGCGGGCGTGCCGGCGTCGGTGACCAGGGCGATGCGCGAGCCGGCGCGCAGCTGGCCGACGAGGGCGGGGACCTTCTCCTGCTCGTTGTGCTCGTGCAGGCTGGTGGTCGGGCGGCGGATGTCGAAGTGATGCAGCAGCTTGCCGGTGTGGCGGGTGTCTTCGGCCGCGACCAGATCGGCCTCGCGGAGCACCCGGACGGCCCGGAGCGAGATGTCCTCCAGGTTGCCGATCGGCGTGGCGACGAGGAACAGAATTCCGGCCGCGGTTTCGGACATTCTTCCCGTAGTTTATTGTACCATTAGCCTTTTGCCTGGTTTCGGTCCTGTTGCGCCCATGATTGTCTCGGAACCGCTCCATCATTTCGTCGACGACTACCTGTCGCTCCTGTACGAGACGAACCCCTCGGCGGCCACCTTCGACGGTGTCCACCTGCACGACGACCTGCTGGAGGACTTCGACCGCGGGTCGGTGGAACAGGCGGCGGCGTCGCTGGCGGGGATGGCGAGGCGCCTGGCGGCGATCAGCACCGACTCGCTGACCGGCGCGGAGCGGGTGGAACGGCCCTGGATCGCCGCGCACATCCAGGGGCGGATGCACGAACTGGAGAAGATCCGCACCTGGGAGCGCAGCCCGCAGATGTACGGCGAGTTGCTGGGCATGAGCCTGGCTGGTCAGACGCTGTTCGACTACGCCGCCGCCGACGAACGGGCGCGGCGCGTGCTCTCGAAGCTGCGCCAGGCGCCGCGCTTCATGCAGTCGGCGAAGGACAACGTCAAGGACCCGCCGGGCATCTTCATCAAGATCGGCCTCGAAACGCTGCGCGGCACGGCGCGCTTCATCGAGTCGAACCTGCCCCGCGCCTTCGCCGACGTGGACGACCTCGGGCTGCTCGGCGACCTGGCCGACGCGCAGGGCGAAGCCATCGACGCCATCAAGGCGTACATGGCGTATCTCGAGACCGATCTTGCCCCGAAAGCCCGGGCGTCGTTCAGGCTGGGCGCCGATCGCTTCGCCGCCAAGCTGCGTTTCGAGGAAGGCCTCGAAACCCCGCTCGACCGGCTGCTGGTAATCGGGCTGCGCGAACTGAACGAGGTGCAGGAAGAGTTCCGCGCGGTCGCTGGCCGCGTCGAGGCGGGCGACCCGATTGACGTCTGGCGGCGCGTCAAGGACCGGCTCGCGCCGGAGCACGGGATCGTGCCGGCCGCGCACGATCAACTGGAACGGCTGCGCACGTTCATCGCGCGGCGCGACCTGGTGACGCTGCCGGCCGGCGAACAGGTGACGGTGGCGCCCACGCCCGATTTCTTCCGCTGGGCGTTCGCCAGCATGTGGTCGCCGGGGCCGTTCGAGACGAGGGTCACGCGGGCGTACTACTACCTCACCGAGGCCGACCCGTCGTGGCCAGCCGAGCGCCGGCAGGAGCACCTGCGCGACTTCAACACGCCCACGCTGCTGTCGATCTCGATGCACGAGGCCTACCCGGGCCATTTCCTCCACTTCCAGAACGTGCGCCGCGTGCAGTCGAAGGCCCGCAAGTCGCTCATGCTGGCGTCGGCGTCGCTGGTCGAGGGTTGGGCGCACTATGCCGAGCACATGATGATCGAGGCCGGCTTCGAGAAGCAGGACCCCACGGTCCGCCTCGGCCAGCTCGCCGAGTCGCTCATCCGCATCGCCCGCCTCGTGGTGGCCATCCGGCTGCACGCCGAGGACATGTCGGTGGAGCAGGGCGTGCGGTTCTTCCGCGACGAGGCTTTCCTCGAGGAAGGCACGGCCAGGCGCGAGGCCGAGCGCGGCACCTTCGACCCGGGCTACGCCGTGTACACGCTCGGGAAGCTGATGCTGCTGAAGCTGCGCGAGGACTGCCGGGCGCAGCAGGGCGACGCCTTCTCGCTCAAGGCGTTCCACGACACGCTGCTCGGCAACGGCCTCGCCACGTTCAACGTGCACCGGCCGTTGATGCTCAAGGATGCGAGCGGGGCGGTGATTGAGTAGAAGGCAAGAAGCAAGAAGTAAGAATCAAGAATAAAGGCCCGTTCCGCTGAGCAGCCGTATTCTGCCTTCTGACAATCGTGAGTGGGCCCTTCTTGCTTCTTGATTCTTGCTTCTGACAGGGACACAGCACATGCCTCTGTACGAATACGAATGTTCCGCGTGCGGCCACCGCTTCGAGATCATCCAGCGCTTCTCGGACCTGCCGGCCGAGACGTGCGTGGCCTGCGGACAGGGGCCGGTCCTCAAGCTCCTCTCGGCCCCGGCGGTCCACTTCAAGGGCACCGGCTGGTACGTGACGGACTACGCGAAGAAGAGCGGCGCCGCCGCGGTGAAGACCGACGCGGGCCCCGGCGAGACACCGGCGGCCGGCACGACATCCACGCCGGCGGCGTCATCGGGCTCGACCGACGAGAAGAAGCCCGCATCGCCGGCGGCGTCGAAGCCGGCGGCGGAGAACAAGTAAGAAGCAAGAATCAAGAATGAAGCCCTCTTCCGCTGAAAGCTGGCCTTGCGGGTTCTGACAATCGTCAGTGGGCCCTTTTTGCTTCTTGATTCTTGCTTCTGATCGTTACAGCTTCAACGACCGCAGGTACTCCCTGAACTCCTGCGCGAGATCCTCTCTCTTCAACGCGAAATAGACCGTCGCCTTCAGGTACCCGAGCTTGTTCCCCGCGTCGTGGCGGACGCCCTTGATCTCGTACCCGTAGACGGGCCGCTTCTTGAGCAGCCGCCGGATCCCGTTGGTCAACTGGATCTCGCCCGTGCGGTCGTGCGACGTCGCTTCGAGCTCGTCGAAGATGTCGGGCGTGAGGATGTAGCGGCCGATGATGGCCAGGTTCGACTTTGCGTCCTCCCGCTTCGGCTTCTCCACGAGATCCGTCAGGGTGTACACGCCCTCGGACTCGCCGCTGAACTCGACGATGCCGTACGAGGAGACGCTGTCCCAGGGCACGCGCTCGACCGCGATGACGGGGCCCTGGACGCGATCGAACACGTCGATCATCTGCTTCAGCCCCGCCGGCTCCGCGTCGAGCACATCGTCGGGGAGCAGCACCGCGAAGGGCTCGTTGCCGACCAGTTCGCGCGTGACGAGCACCGCGTGGCCCAGGCCCAGCGCCTCGCCCTGGCGCACGGAGGACACGTTGGCCAGGCGCGCGATCTCACGCATCTCGCCGAGCAGCGCGGTCTTCTTGCGCGACTCGAGGAACGTTTCGAGCTCGGCCGAGATGTCGAAGTGGTCCTCGATGGCGCTCTTCCCGCGGCTGGTGACGAGGATGACGTTGTCGATGCCGGAGGCGAGGGCCTCCTCGACGCCGTACTGGATGATCGGCTTGTCGACCAGCGTCAGCATCTCTTTCGGCTGGGCCTTGGTCGCCGGCAGGAAGCGCGTGCCGAGGCCGGCCGCCGGGAACACCACCTTGCGAACTCGCGCTGCCATCGGATGGGAACCTCCAGGCGCCCGATCGTATCGCAGCGGCGGCGGTTTGGATATACGATCGCACCCATGCTCGACCCCGCATTTGTCCGTGACAACCTCGACGCCGTCCGCGAGCGCCTCGCCGCGCGCGGCAAGCGGATGGACGCCGAACTCGACGCGCTGGCGGCGCTCGAGGCCGAGCGGCGCACGCTCATTCCGAAGGTCGAAGAGCTCAAGCGCCAGCAGAATGCCTCGGGCGAAGACGTGGCGCGCGCCAAGAAGGCCGGCCAGGACGCCTCGCACCTGTTTGCCGCGAACAAGGCGCGCGGCGCGGAGATCAAGACGCTGGAGGCCGAGCTCGACGGGATTGAGGCACGCCGGCGCGACATCCTGCTGACGCTCCCGAACCTGCCGCATGAAACCGTGCCGCCGGGGGCCGGATCGGCCGACAACGTCGAAATCCGCAAGTGGGGCGAGCCGCCGGTGTTCGACTTCGAGCCGAAGTCGCACGTCGATCTCGGCGTCGGCCTGGGCATCGTGGATTTCGAGCGCGCCACACGGATGTCGGGCGCCCGCTTCGCGATCCTGTACGGCGCCGGCGCGCGGATGGCGAGGGCGCTCATCGACTTCATGCTCGATTTGCACACGCGCGAGCACGGCTACATCGAGGTGGACCCGCCGTTTCTGGTGAACGCGGCGTCGCTCCTCGGGACCGGCAACCTGCCGAAGTTCGAGCCGGATCTCTTCAAGATCGCGGGCGACTGGGACCTGTACCTCATCCCGACGGCCGAGGTGCCGCTGACGAACCTGCACCGCGAGGAGATCATCGACGGCCGGCTGCTGCCGCGCTACTACACGGCCTACACGCCGTGCTTCCGCAGCGAGGCCGGCTCGTACGGCCTCGACGTGAAGGGCCTCATCCGCCAGCACCAGTTCCACAAGGTGGAGATGGTGAAGTTCGCCACGCCCGAGCAGTCGATGGACGAGCTCGAGAAGATGGTCGACAACGGCGAGGAGGTGCTCCGGCGCCTCGGCCTGCCGCACCGGACGGTGCTGCTGTGCACAGGCGACATGGGCTTCGCCTCGGCGAAGACGTACGACATCGAGGTGTGGCTGCCGAGCCAGAACACCTACCGCGAGATCTCGTCCTGCAGCAACACCATGGCGTTCCAGGCGCGCCGCGCGAACATCAAGTTCCGGCCGGGCGGCACGGGCAAGGCCGAGTACGCGCACACGCTCAACGGATCGGGCCTCGCCGTCGGCCGCACGCTCATCGCGATTGTCGAGAACTTCCAGCAGAAGGACGGCTCGGTCGTCATCCCCGAGCCCCTGCGGCCGTACATGGGCGGGTTGGAGAGAATCACGCGGCCGTAGGAAGCGCCTGGTGCAACTGATGAACACACCGCACCCGAACGAGCCGGCTCGGCGGAAAGCGCTCCGGTTGTGGCCGGGCGTGATCGCTGTCGTGCTGCAATGGCTGGTCTGGCTTGTTGTCCCGCTCGTCGTTCCCGACGCCGGCATGCTCGCCGCGCTCGGCGGGCTGCTCGGCGGACTGGCGGTTCTCGCGTGGTGGGTGTTCTTCAGCCGGGCGGTTTGGTTCGAGCGGTTGGGCGCCGTCGCTCTGGCGGTTGTCGCGCTTGTCGGGACCTCGCGAGTCATTCACCCGTCCATTACGAACGGGATGATGGGCTTCATGCTCGTCATGTACGCGATCCCGGTCTTGAGCCTGGCGCTCGTCGTGTGGGCGATCGCCACCCGCCGCCTGTCGGATGGACTGCGGCGCGCGTCGATGGCGGCGACCATCCTGCTTGCGTGCGGCGCGTTCGCGCTGCTGCGGACCGGCGGCGTTTCCGGCGCAGGCGGCTCGGACTTCGGCTGGCGGTGGTCGCCGTCTCCCGAGGAACGGCTTCTGTCTCGCCCCAACGACGAACCAACAGCGGCTCCGCAGACACGCGCTGCCGCGGAAACGCCCGGGCAGCAGGCCGCTCCAGCGGCCGGCCATGATCCCGCGGCGGCGCAGCAAGCACACGCTCCGGCCAGGGCCTCTGAGGGATCGGCAGGGGCCCCGACCGGCGGAGAGCCGGTTGCGCCCACGCCATCTCCGGCGGCCGTGAAGAGCGGGGCGGAGTGGCCCGGGTTTCGCGGACCCGATCGCGACGGCATCGCTCGTGGGATGAAGATCGAGACCGACTGGTCCCGCTTTCCGCCGGCGGAACTCTGGCGCCGGCCAATCGGCCCGGGCTGGTCGTCGTTTGCGGTCAGCGGCGACGTTCTCTTCACCCAGGAGCAGCGAGGCGAACACGAGATCGTGGCCTGCTACAAGGTGACCACCGGCGAGCCCGTGTGGCAACACCGTGACCCGGTCAGATTCTGGGAGTCGAATGGCGGCGCCGGTCCGCGCGCGACGCCGACACTCGAGGGTGGCCGCGTGTACGCGCTTGGTGCCACCGGGATCCTGAACGCGCTCGATGCCGGCAATGGCGCTCTCGTGTGGTCGCGCAACGTGGCGTCCGAAACGGGCACGGCGGTCCCGACGTGGGGCTTCTCCGGCTCCCCGCTGGTCGTCGACGACAACGTCATCGTCGCCGCGGCCGGCACGCTGGCCGCCTACGACCTCGCGACCGGCAAACCGCGCTGGGTTGGCCCTGTCCACGCCGGCGGCTACAGCTCGCCCCATCGGCTGACCATTGGCGGAGTCGTCCAGGTCCTGCTGCAGCACGACGCCGGCGTCACCAGCGTCGCGCCCGGCAGCGGAGCGGTGCTGTGGGAGCACGCGTGGCCGGGAGCGGCGGTCGTGCAGCCGGCGCTCACCGCCGACGGTGATGTGCTCGTCAGCACCGCCAGCGCCTCCGGAGGGCTCGGCATGCGCCGCGTGGCGGTAGCCAGCGGACCAGGCGGATGGACCGCCCAAGAGCGCTGGACGTCAACCGGGCTGAAGCCGTACTTCAACGACCTGGTCGTTCACAAGGGCCACGCCTTCGGCTTCGACGGCAGCATTCTCGCGTGCATCGCCATGCAGGACGGCACACGCGTGTGGAAGGGCGGGCGCTACGGCTACGGCCAACTGCTGCTCCTGCCGGATCAGGACGTGCTGCTGGTGCTGTCGGAAGAAGGGGAACTGGCGCTGGTCGGAGCGACGCCGGACCAGTTCAGGGCGCTCGCGCGGTTCCCGGCCATCGAGGGCAAGACGTGGAACCACCCGGTCCTCGTTGGCGACATCCTGCTGGTCCGCAACGGCGAGGAGATGGCCGCGTTCAGGCTGCCGGTCGCTGGCCGCTGACGCGGCAGCCTGCCGTTACTGCTTGGGTTCGCGTTTCGGCGAGGCCGCCGCGGGGCGTGCAAGCTTCGGAGCGGGGGCCGAGCGGCCGGCGTCCCGAAAGGAGGCCAGCAGTCTCTCCAGCCGGGCGGCGATCTCAGGCTGGGCGCCCACGAGGTTCGTCGACTCCTTCGGGTCGGCCTCGAGATCGAAGAGTTGGGTCGGGGGCAGCCCCTTCTCCTCCGGCGAGCCTGGCTTGGGATCGCTCCAGCCGCCGGAGCCGGGGGCGAGCAGGAGCTTGAAGCGGCCCTGCCGGATCGCGAACGCGCCATTGACGGAGTGCATGACGAAGCCCGCCTCGCGAGGCGGGGCGTGCTCCGGGTCGCGCAGGGCGCCGGCGAAACTGAAGCTGTCTTCGCCCGCCCCGGCCGGCAGCGGCACGCCGACGACCTCGGCCAGCGTCGCGAGGACGTCGGTGGTCGCGACGAGCCGGCGTGATGTCGTGCCGGCAGGCGCAACGCCAGGCCAACGGACGACGAACGGCACCCGGTGGCCGCCCTCGTACAGGTCGGCCTTGGCGCCCCGGAAGCCCCCGCTCGCGTCGTGCCCTTGGCGGAGAGCGTCGGCGATGCCCCCCGCGGTCGCGGGACCATTGTCGCTGGTCACGATCACCAACGTGTCGCGGCCCAGGCCGGCCTCGTCGATCGCCCGCACCACCTCGCCGATGGCCGCGTCGGTCTCCGCCACGAAGTCGCCGTAGCGGCCGATGCCGCTCCGGCCCTCGAACGCGCGCGTCGGCGCCACGGGCGTGTGGGGCGCGCTCAATGCCAGGTAAAGGAAGAACGGGCGCCCTGGTTCCTTCGCCCGTTCGCGCACGTGGGCGACGGCTCTTGCGGTCAAATCGCCGAGCACCGACTCCACCCGGAAGCCAGGCGCCGCGATTCCCGGCCGGTAGAACCCCGGGTCGCTCGACGGGGCGCCCGGAAGGCGCTCCGTGGGCAGGCGCGCCACACGGTCGTCGGCGAGGTAGACGTAGGGGGGCATGTCGAGCGACGCCGGGATGCCGAAGAAACTGTCGAACCCGGCCGACAACGGTCCGACGGCGACGGGCCTCGCGTAGTCGATCCATTCAACCTGGTTCTGGGTGGTCGTGCTCGGCGTCGCGCCAGGCAGCGCGGCCCAGCCGAGGCCGAGGTGCCACTTCCCGATGGCCGCCGTGTGATAGCCGCGGCCGCCGAGAAGCGACGCGATCGTCATGCGCCCCGGCTCGATGAGCGGCGTGCTCTCACCCCACAGAACGCCCGATGTGAGCCGCGAGCGCCAGGCGTAGCGGCCCGTCATCAGGCCGTAGCGTGTCGGCGAACACACCGCGGAGTTGGTGTGCGCGTCCACGAATCGGACGCCCTCTCGCGCCAGGCGGTCGATCTGGGGCGTGGGCACCTTGCCGGCGGCGTTGAACGCCCTCACATCGCCGTAGCCGAGGTCGTCGGCAAGGACGATGACGACGTTCGGGAGCCGTCCGGCCTGCGCAACAGCAACGCCGGGACGCTCCGCCTCGTGAAACGCGCCCGCAAAGACCGCGACGAGCACAAGCGCGATCCACCGACGCGAGATCGCCAGACCGAGGACCGTGCAAGTCATGGCGCGCATGATAGTCCGGGAATGCCGCCACGGAAGCAAGAAGCAGGAAGCAAGACCACCGGTGCAGCTTGTCTTCTTCTGGCTTCTGACGAACGTCAGTGAGCCCTTCTGACTTCTGGCTTCTTCCTCCGCGGCCTATAATCAAAGCTGCGGAGGGATGGCCGAGCGGTTGAAGGCGGCGGTCTTGAAAATCGCTGTACGGGAAACCGTACCGGGGGTTCGAATCCCTCTCCCTCCGCCAGCCTTCGCTCGGCTGCGCCGAGCTTCGGCCAGGCAGGCGAGTCCCTGCAGGCGAAGGCTGTCTCGCCGTAGCGACGGGAGGAAGGCTTCACGCCGAACCGTTGCGAAGGCGGACACCCGCGTATCCCTCCGCCAGCCTTCGCTCGCCTTCGGCGAGCTTCGGCCAGGCAGGCGAGTCACCTCACGCGAAGGCGGATGGCCCCGGGTTTCGGGGAACCGCGGATGGTGTTCCTCTTCCTCCATGACCAACGGTGCTGGCATCCTTCACGCGCCGGGCCGAAGTTCGCCACATCAGAGGCGGTCGGGTTGCGGCGGGCTGCCGGCGGATGGCGCTGCCGTCATCTGCGGACAACCACGATCGGGACGTCGAGCAAGGGGCGAATCGGTACTTCTGGCTCAGGCCGACTCCCACCGACCCACGAGCAAGAGTTGCGAAGAACGATTCGCGGGAGTAGCCTGTTTCCATGACGACGGTGGCTGAGATTGCAGGAGCCGTGAAGCGCCTTCCCAAGAAGGACCTCGTGAAGTTCCGCAAGTGGTTCGTCGACTATGACGCCACAGCCTGGGACCGCCAGCTCCAGGCCGATCAATCTGGCGGTCGCCTGGACGCCATGGTCCGCGAGGCGCGGCGAGATCATCGGGCCGGCCGAACCAAAGCGCTGTGAGACATTTCGCCACGCCGCGCTTCTGGCGCTGCTACAGGGGTCTACCCAAAGACGTTCGCGACCGTGCCGACCGGTGCTACACGCTCCTCAAGACGGATGCCGGTCACCGTTCACTCCGGTTCAAGAAGATCGGCTCCGTCTGGTCCGTCCGCGTTGGCTTGCACTATCGGGCACTGGCGACCGAGGCGGAAGAGGATTGCGTGTGGTTCTGGATCGGTTCACACGCGGACTACGACAAGATGGTCGGGAGGAAGCCGTCGACTCCGGCGATCCGGCCTACGCGTCGGACTCGACGCCCGAGGCAGTGACTCCAGCCCGCGTCAACTTCCTGGAACTTCCACCCCGCCAGAACTGAATACCTTCCAGAGACGTCGTACCGGGAGGACATGGCTGCCGCGCTTCCGACGGATCGGGTCCCAGACGAGGAACTGCTGGCGAAGGTCGCCGCCGGTGATGCCCAGGCGTTCACCAGCCTGTTCCGGCGGCGCCAGCCCGACGTCTTCAGGTTCGCCGCGCACATGACGGGGTCGGCCGCCACGGCCGACGACGTGGTGCAGGAAGTCTTCCTGGCGGTGATGCGCGACGCGAACCGGTACGAGCCCGGACGGGCCACGGTGGCGGCCTGGCTGTGCGGGATCGCCAGAAACTGCGTGCGGCAGAGGCTCGAGCGCGATCGCCGGCTGACGCCGGTCGATTTCAGTGACGGCTGCGAGCCCGAACCGGAGGCCGGGGGGCCGGCGGACCCGCTGGCCGGCCTGCTTTATGCCGAGCGCATCGACACGCTGCGCCGCGCGGTGCAGACGCTGCCGGGGCTGTATCGGGAGGCCGTGGTGCTGTGCGATCTGCAGGAGATGTCTGTACGGCGACGCGGCCGGCGTGATCGGATGCCCGGTGGGCACGGTCCGCTCGCGGCTGCACCGGGCGCGCGTGATGCTGGCCGCGCGGATTCTGGCGTCCCGGAAGTCGCCTGCCGAAGCGGTTGCCGTTGCCGCGGCGGCGGTTCCGGCCGCGGAGCATGGGTGAGATGGGGCGGACGCGCCGGCCGCAGGAGAGACGGGGGAGTGGGAGCGACGCATGACATGCCGTGAGTTCGAAGGCGACATTGTCGAACTGGCCCGCGGGAGCGAGGCGGACGCCGAGGCCGTGGAGCGGCTGCGGGCGCACCTCGATCGCTGCGCCGGCTGCGCGGCACGGCTCGAGCGCGAACGGCAGTTGACCGCGGCGCTCAAGGCGATGGCCGGCGCCGAGCCGGCTTCGACGAGGGCGGCCGCGATCGAGGCGGAGTTGCTTGCGGCGTTCACCGGGCAACAAGCCGCCGCCACGCGCCAGGCGCCATCGCCGCGAACACGGGCCAACGCGCTGGCGGTGCGCGCGTGGCTGGCCGCGGCGGCCCTTCTCGTGTTGGCGGTGGCGGTGTGGCAGGGCATCGCGCGATGGCCATCGGCTGAGGACACTGCTGCGCGCGCCGGCGCCGATCCCGCGCGCGTCGAGGGCACTCCGGAGGCGAGGCCCGTGCCGGTCGGCGGCGGCCAGGCCCTGCTGTTTGTCGCGTTGCCAACCGCCATCGGGCTTCCGGCGCTCGAAAGCGGCCACATCGTCCGCGTGGAGCTGCCGGCCGCCGATCTTCCGGCCTACGGGTTCGACGTGACGCCGCAGGCGGCCGCTGGCGCCGTCCAGGCCGACGTGTTGGTCGGACAGGACGGTCAGCCGAGAGCCATCAGATTCGTGACACTCGACGCAGATTCAGGGAGACCACAATGAAGAAGATCGCAGTGATGACCATGATGATGACACTGGCCGCCGCCGCGGCGGCGAGCGCGCAGGCCGTTTCGCACGAGACTGGCGCGATGGCGTTCAAGGAGCAGCAGAAGCTGCAGATCGTGACGGAGAAGGCGGCGCAGGCCGGCGTGCACGTCTCCATCGAAGCCAAGGTGGTGACCGGCGCGCCGTACACCGCCGAGGCGGTCACCGAGTCCGTCCAGGTGCTGGCCGACGGCAACCGGATTGTCCGGCGCACCACGGCCAGGGTGTATCGCGACGGCAAGGGCCGCACGCGGCGCGAGACGCTCGGGCCCGACGGCCAGATCCGCAGCATCGTGATTACTGATCCGGCCGCCGGGAAGAGCTTCTCGGTGGACCCGGGCACGAATACCGTGCACCACACCGGCGTTGCGACGTTCGTCTCGGAGGGGGGCGGGCGCGTCGAGACCTTCACGGTCCAGAAGCACGCGGGTACCGCGGCTCCGCACGCCTCCGCGGAGGCGAAGGATGAGGCGAACATGAAGGTCGTCCGGGAGGTGGAAAAGAAGACGTCGCAGCAGGTGCACGTGTCGTCGGCCGGCGGCATGACGTGGGTGACATCGGAGCACGCATCGCAGGCAGCCGCGCCGAAGAAGGAAGACCTCGGGCAGCGGACCATCGAGGGCCTGATGGCCAAGGGCACCCGCACGACGACCGAAATCGCGGCTGGCGCCATTGGCAACGAGCTGCCAATCACGGTGACCGGGGAAGAGTGGGTGTCGGTCGACCTGAAGGTGCTCGTCATGACCAAGCACGCCGATCCCCGCACGGGCGAGACGACGTATCGGCTCACGGGCATCGTCCGCGGCGAGCCGGATCCGTCACTGTTCGAGCCGCCGGCCGGCGTCAGCGTGAAATAGCGCCCGGCGCCGCTTCCGGTATCATGGCGCGCATGGACGTCGTGAACTGGGGCATCGTCGGGTGCGGCAACGTCACCGAGGTCAAGAGCGGGCCGGGATTCCAGAAAGCCGAGGGGTCCCGGCTCGTTGCGGTGATGCGCCGCGATCGCGAGAAGGCGGAAGACTACGCGCGGCGGCACGGCGTGCCCCGCGTGCATGCGACCGCAGACGCGCTCATTCTCGATCCTGGCGTTGACGCGGTCTACATCGCCACGCCGCCCTCGAGCCACTGCGAGCTTGCGCTGATGGCGGCCGCCGCAGGGAAGCCCTGCCTGGTCGAGAAGCCGATGGCGATGGCGCACGACGAGTGCGCGCGCATGAACGACGCGTTCCAGGCGGCGGGCGTGCCGCTCTTCGTGGCCTACTACCGCCGCGCCCTGCCTCGCTTCCTCGAAGTGCGGCGCCTCCTGGATGCGGGCGCCATCGGCCCGGTGACGGACGTGCACGTGCGCGTCTCCGATCTGCTCGCCCAAGGCGACGCGGCGGCCGGCTGGCGGTTCGATCCGGCAGTAGCCGGCGCAGGGCTCTTCTACGACCTCGCCTCCCATTGCGTGGACATTCTCGACCTCCTGCTCGGGCCGATTGGAGCAGCCTCGGGCTTCGCCGTGAACACCGGCGGCGCCTACTCAGCCGAGGACGTCACCGCCGGCGCGTTCCGGTTCAGCCGTGGCATGGCTGGCACCGGCGTCTGGAACTTCAACGCGGATCGAACCGAGGACTGGATGGTCTTCACCGGGCCGCTTGGCCAGTTGACGACGCCCGTCTTCACCGATGGCGATGTCGTCATCCGCCGCGCCGGTGCGGACGAGGTGCTGCCCCTCCGCAATCCGCCGCACGTTCACCAGCCGCTCATCCAGACCATCGTGGACGAACTGCGCGGCAAGGGCCGCTGTGAGTCAACGGGGGAGAGCGGTGCCCGGGCGTCGTGGGTGATGGACCGCCTGCTGGACAGTTACAGGGGCAGATAGAAGACAGAAGCAAGAAGAAGGACCACCGCTGCAGCGTGTTTCCTTCTGGCTTCTTGCTTCTGACAATCGTCAGCGGGCCCTTCTTGCTTCTGGCTTCTAACAAGCGTCAGTGAGCGCTTCTGGCTTCTTGGCTCCCCCCCCCGCTTGCCGCACCCTTCGACACGCCGCAGGCCGGCCCGAGGTAGACTGTCTCTACACCCGATTCACACGCGGCCCGGCCCGGATGGCCCCGGCCCAAGGAGACCTCCATGAAGACGCTGTGCGTACTGGCCCTTGCGTGTCTCGTTGCTGTGCCCGCCTTCGCGCAAACCCCCGCCGCTCCGCCCGCCAACCCAATCACCGCCAGCGTCGGCGGACAGCTGGCGATGGTGAAGGGCTACATCACGAAGTCCGCCGACCAGGTGCCCGAGAATCTCTACGGCTTCAAGGCCACCCCCGATGTGCGGAGCTTCGGCCAGCTCTTCGGCCACGTGGCTGACGCAAACTACGCGATTTGCGCGGCCGCGGCCGGTGAGAAGAACCCCGGAATGAGCGTCGAGAAGACGAAGACGACGAAGGCCGACCTGATCACCGCCCTGAACGAATCGTTCGCGTACTGCGAGAAGGCGCTCTCGGCAACCACCGACGCCAACGGCGGCGAGATGCGGGAGCTGTTCGGCATGAAGATGGCCCGGGTCGCCTGGCTGAGCTTCGCCGTCAGCCACGACTTCGAGCACTACGGCAACATCGTCACGTACCTGCGCCTGAACAAGATGGTGCCTCCGTCGAGCCAGGGCCGCGGCATGTAGGAGGGCCCGGGCGCTTACGGCGCCGGCTTCGTCGGGCCCATCACGAAGATCGTGTTGCCAAACGGATCGCTCAAGTCGAACGTCCGCGCGCCCCAGGGCTCGTCCCGTGGCGCGCGGATGTTCGCGACACGGTCTCGCCACGCGTTATAGCAGTCATCTGCGCTCTCGACCTCGAGCGCCACGCAGGCGTGCCTGCCGTGGCCTGACATCGGGCAGTCAATCGTCAGCCGGATCGTGCCACGCTGCAGCCCCAGGATGCCGTTCCGTCCATCGCCGGTCGATTCGAACAGCGTGGAGAACCCCAGCGCACCGACGTAGAAAGCCTTCGCGGCGGCAAGGTCGTCGCCGGGGAGAATCGGCACGGCTCGCCCGGCAATCGGGTCCCGCGGGCGGGCGCCGAACATCATGCGATGGCCGTCGACCGTGCGGATGCCGAACTCCCGCATGCCCCAGGGCTCGTCGCGAAGCGGCTTCACCAGCTCGACGCCTCGCTCGACGAGTTCGGCATGCAGGGCGTCGATGCCCGACACTTCGACGTAGGCGAAATAGGAGTGGTCGCCCAGGTCCGCCGGCCGCATCGCGTCCCGGCATTCGCCGGCGAGAATGACGCAATCGTCCCGTTCGATCCAGCGCCAGCCGGGATCGCCCATCTCACGCACCGTGAAGCCGAGCACGTCCCGATAGAACCTGGCCGATACGGCGAGGTCCCTGACGGCAATGACATATCGCGGCCGCATGAGCATGTGTGTCAGGCCCCTGAACGGGTTGCCGGCCAGGCGCGCGGCTATTTGGCGCGCTCGCCGTAATACGGGAACCGATCCCAGCGGTCGTCATCTCCGGCCACCCTGGGATCTCCCGTTTCGCGCAGCCAGGCGTCGAGCTCGGCGCGAAGCCGCTGCTGCACGTCGCGGTACTGCGGCCGGCCGGCGACGTTCTCGATCTCGTCCGGGTCGCGCGTCAAGTCGTACAGTTCCTCGGCAGGACGCTTCGCCGTCGCCAGGCGGAAGAACGGTGCGATAGCCGGGTCCTCTCGCCGATCCAGAAGGGCCGATTTCGACGGGCCGCCGTCGATGTCCCCGAACGGCCCGACGGCGAAGTAGAGCTCGGGATCGCCTGCCGGCCAGCGATCGGGGCGGAAGTTGCGGACATACAGGTAGTCCTTCGTCCGGATCGCCCGCGCCGGGTAACCGAGGTCGCCGCGCCTGACGTTCGCATGGCGCTCCCGTTCGACGAACACGCGGTCGCGCCCGGGTAGAGACTCGCCCTTGAGCAGCGGCACGAGACTGCGCCCCGTCATGGCCTCGAGCGGCTTCAGCCCGGCGCCCTCCAGCACGGTCGGCGCGAGGTCGGTGAGACTGACGAGCTCGTCGCGCTGCGCACCCGCGCGCCCGGCGCCCGGCCATCGAATCACGAGGGGCACGCGCGTGCCCCCATCGTAGAGGGTCGCCTTCGCGCGGGGGAATGGCATGCCGTTGTCGGACGTCACGACGATGATGGTGTGGTCGAGCTCGCCGGCGCGATCGAGAACCTCGACGACGCGCCCCAGATCGCGATCGAACCGCTGGACCTCGAAGTAGTAGTCGAGCATGTCCTGCCGCACGTCGGTCGTATCGGGCAGGAATCCCGGAACGCGAACGGCCTCCGGCTTCATGCCGCTTTGCGCGCCAGTGCCCGGCTCGTAGGGCCGATGAGGATCCTGGCTGCCGAACCAGAAGCAGAACGGGCGCCCGGGCTCCCGCTTCTGCATGAACTCGTCGAAGCTCTTGTACGCCGGGCCGGCCGGATTCCTCGTGCGCCCGGCCGGTTCGACGCGTCCCGGCCCCCAGCCCTTGCCGGTGTAGCCAACGACGTAGCCGGACTCTTCGAGGAGGTCGGGATACACCGCGTAGGACCTCGGCAGGAACCCGTGCAGGTTGCCGCCTTCTTCCAGCCGGTGGACCGCCTGGCCCGTGAGCAACGCCGCACGCGACGGCGTGCACGACGGCGCCGCAACGAACGCGTTGGTGAACCGGACGCCTTCCCGCGCAAGCCGATCAACGGTCGGGGTGCTGACGACCGCGTCGCCGTAAACGCCAGCGTGCGGAAACGACCAGTCGTCCGCGATCGCCAGCAGGATGTTCGGGCGCCGCGCCGCCGGTTGGCCGTCGGTTCCAGACTGCTCCGACGCCGCGATGGCAGCCGCGGACACGACGACGAGCAGGAGCGCCGGCCAGCGGCGCGGGACGGTACGGCGAACGCGTGCGCGTGGCATGACGCGCATGATAGCGCGATCGGCCTCGTGGTCAGCGGCGCCGTGTTTCGTGGTCGGCCAGCAGGCGCTCGAAGATCGGGAGCAGATCGCCCTGGCCGAGCGCTTCCTCGAGGAGCGCCAGGGTGGTCCTGATCAGGGCGAGATCGAGCGTGGCGCGGCGCTCGCGCAGCATGCTCCGGACGTCCTCGAGGTCCTTCGCGCGGCCCGCGAGAACCTTCGTCGCGATCAGATCTTCCGGCCGGATCACGGGCACGACGATGTCGCCGATGGGCACCTGCACGGCCCTCGAGAGAAAGAGCTCCTCCAGACCCGGCCCGGCCAGCACGACGTCGAGTGGAAGGCCGCTGCGCGCGTGAACGAAGGGCATCACGCGAGTGCGCCGGACGAAGTCATCTGACGCACCGAACCGCAGCGTGAACCCGGCGTCCTCGATCGCGCGCGCCAACCGCTCGGGCTCTTCGGGATCCATGCGCACCGTCACGTCGATGTCGGCCGTGAGCCGCGGGCGGCCCCAGATGACCACCGCCTGTGCGCCAAAGAGGTACCACTGCGCGCGCACGCGGTCGAGTGCGACGGCAAGCTCCGCGAGCAGTTCAGCGGGAACGGATGACGGCGACGGCACGGAGCGCCTCGGCGACACGCGCGTGGATGGCCAGGTCTTCTTCGCGGGAACGGGGATCGGGCCACTCGGGGCGCAGGGCCCGGACGTGTATGCGCAACGCCTCGGCAACCGCGAGGGCCTCGCCGGCGGTCATGGTCCGCTTGCGGTCCGCCCAATAACCGGCCTTCGACTCGGCCACGGCGTGCCAGTCGCGCCGGGCGAACGCGCGGATGTCGTCGGCTTCCACGGCCGGATCATAGCACCGGCGGGAGTGGTGAGCAGCTCAGCGCGCCCCGCGGCGGCGTGCGGCGCGATAGGCGGGCGGGCGCTCGCGGACCACCGCCGGCCCCGATCGCCGCTGCGCGAGAGGGTTCACCCAGTCGAGCCCGGGGAACCTGGCGAAGTCGCGGTCGGTCGTGTAGAGCGTTGCCGCATGCTCAATGGCGATGGCTGCCAGTACGGCGTCCATTACGAGTGGTCCCGAAGCCTGTCCCTCGACGAGCAGGCGCGAAAAGACCTCGAGATGTCGTTCTCCGGGCTCCAGGATGCCGGCAACGGGCTGCTCGAGCCAGGATGACACCGCGCCGGTCGCCTCGGACGCCGAGAGCGGGCGCTCGTAGGCGCGGGGGTTGGTGGAGATCCGCGTAAACGCCCACAGGCTGACCCAGGCGAACCGCACGAACTCGGATCCTGACAACACCGACTCGAGCCATGTTCGGCTCGCCTCGTGCTGCTCGGCTCCAGGGTCGTACGCGTAGAGCAGAAGGTTGGCGTCGACGAGGATCATCGATGTCGCGGGCCTTCAATCCGCTCGAGAAGATCACCAACATTGTCCAGGCCGAGTCCGGCGTGGAGCTTGCCGAGGTCTCTCGCGACCACGCGAAAGGGCCGGCGCCCTGCGGCCGGACGAGGCGCAGCCAGCCCGCGGCGGAGCGCCTCGTTGACGGTCTCCCGGAATGACCGAGCCGTCTTCCTGGCCTCCGCCTTCAACTTCGCGGCCACATCCTCGTCGAGGGTTAGGGTTGTGCGCACATCAAGATGCTAAGTCACACGCATCATGATGTCAATCGGCCCAACGATGCGCGACCTGGCCGGATCCGTGAGCGTCAATTCGAACGACATGGCCTCGCGCGGCAGAACGCGTCAGCGGTGTGGCGAAACGTCGGCCGTGATCGCCCCGCCGGCGCCGACTACCGCCGCTCCGCTTCCGGCCAGCCGAGGGCCTTGCCGGCCGCGTGCAGCACGTAGTGCCCTCGCTCGCGGGCGAAGCGCACCACCTTCTGCAGCTCGTCGTCCATGCGCTCGGTGCAGAAGCACTTCTGCGGGTCGGCGACGCCGGCCTCGTGGAACTGCGCGATCTCCCGAAGCGCCTCGGCTTCGAGCCAGCCGGTCGGGTCGGTTTCCGACGCGGGCGCCAGGGCGGAGTGTGCGCAGGCGGCGAGCGTCTCCAGGTACAGCTGCCGCAGCGCCGGCACCGCGAGGGCCCGCGTGGCGAGCACGTTCTTCTCGACGTTGGTGAAGATGTCGTAGTCCGGCGCCCAGAACGCCAAATCCTTGTCCCACGGGAACCACACCAAATCGGTGCGGCCCTGCGGGCGGTAGACGTAGAAGTTGTTGGGCCCCCAGAAGCCGAGAAAGCCGTCGTAGTCGGCGAGGAAGTTGTCCACCGCAAGGTACTTCACGAAGCCGGCCAGGTCGATGAAGGGCGACACCTCGCGGACGAACGCGCCGTCGCCGACTTCATTGAAGGCCTTGAACGCCCTGTCGATATCCCCCCAGAGGATGGTCGGGGCCTCGTCCTCGTGCGTCTTCGCCTCGAAGATCTCCTCGTAGATCCGAAGCGCCGAGCCAAGATAGTCCCACTCGTAGGCGTCCTTCCAGATGTACTCGTAGAGATAGCCCCCGTTGAGCGCCTTGCCTTTGGCGTCCAGGCCGTAGATGCGGGTGAGGAAGTTCTTGTCGATGGGCTCCATTACCTGGTAGAGGCCGAGGTACTCGCCGTTGACGTAGACGCGCGAGTGCACGACACGCGGCGCGGGAATGCCCATGCGGGTGTAGAAGAGCATGCTGATGCGCTGCTTCATCATCGAAGGGTCCTGCCAGCCGTTGGCCAGCGCCAGCGACTTCAGGCCCAGGAACTTCTGGTCGACATAGCGGCCGAAATCGATCTTGAGCCCTGGCTTGTGAGGGTTGCGGCTCCCGCTGCCGCGCGACCGGACGCCGACAATGGCCATGGTCTGGTCGCGCCATTGCATATCGGCCCGGTAATAGTTGTCTTCGAGATAGGTCGCCTGGAGGGCGGCCCAATCCTCCGGCTTCATGGTCAGACGGATGTCCTGGAGGGCTGACTGATCGAAGAGGTCGTCCGATGTCGGTGCGGCCGGCGGCGCGGCGCCCGGCGCCGCGATCGCCCCGAACATGACAATGGCCAGAATCGCTGCCCGTGCCGTGCGCGGGCGCGTTCCTGGCCGCATCCTCCGCCCGTTCGACGTGAACATAGTGCCTCCTCGTCGATTGGCGACTCAAACGATGGCTGTGCCGTGCCTACATCTCTACATGGCCTGATTCGCGGAAACGTGTCAGGTGCCGGGTGCCATCCGCCCGGTTGATGGCCGCGCACGCGCCTTACGGCCGCGCGAAGGCATCCGAGCGGGAAGCCCCTGCTCTCTATATGCGTAAACCCGGACGGAGAAGATTCGTCACCGGCCGGTCAGGCCAGGCGGGGCCTCGAGATTCCCAGCTTTTTCATGCGGAAGCGGAGGGTGTTGGGGTGCAGGCCCAGCACCTCGGCGGCGTTGCCGGTGCCGTTGACCCGCCAGCCGCAGCGCTCGAGCACCGCGAGGATGTGATCGCGCTCCACCGCGTCGAGCCTCCGCGGCGTGAAGGGCGCCGGCGCGCCCGCGCCCGTCGCCGTCGTCGCGGTGCCGCCGGGATCCTCCACCTGCAATGTGGCGCCGCGGGAGAGCACGAGCGCGCGCTCGATGACGTTTTCAAGCTCGCGGACGTTGCCGGGCCAGTCGTAGGCCGTGAGCGCCTGCATGGCCCGCTTGGGCACGTCGGAGATGCGGCGGCCGAGGGCGCGCTGACGCCGGTTGATCATCGACCATACGAGGAGCGGGATGTCCTCCCGGCGGTCGCGCAGCGGGGGAAGGCGGATGGGGAAGACGTTGAGGCGGTAGTACAGATCCTCGCGGAAGCCCCCCTCGGCCATGGCGCGCTCGAGGTCGCGGTTGGTGGCGGCGATGACGCGGGCGTCCGACCGCAGCGTGCGCGACGACCCGACGCGCTCGAACGTGCCGTCCTGCAGCACCCGGAGGAGCTTGGCCTGCACGTTGACGTCGAGCTCGCCGATTTCGTCCAGGAAGATCGATCCGCCACGGGCTGCCTCGAAACGGCCCGCGCGCGCCGCCACTGCGCCGGTGAAGGCGCCCTTTTCATGTCCGAACAGCTCCGACTCGATGAGGCTGGCGGGAATGGCGGCGCAGTTCACGCGCAGGAACGGGCGCGCGCTCCGCGGGCTGCGCTCGTGCAGCGCGCGCGCGAGCAGTTCCTTGCCCGTTCCGGTTTCCCCCAGGAGCAGCACGGCGACGTCGGTGGGCGCCACGTGGGACAACCGCGTGAGCACCTGGTTGAGCGCCGCGCTCTGGCCGACGATCTCTTCGAAGTCGTGCGTGGCCTTCACTTCTTCGCGCAGCGAGACGTTCTCTTCCTGGAGGCGATCCCGCAGGCCGCGGATCTCCTCGAGGTGCGCGAGCAGTTGCGCGTCGCGGCGCTTGCGATCGAAGGCGCCCGCAAGAACCTCGCCGATGATCCGCAGGCGGTTGACGTCGAGGGGCGTCCACTCCCTGGCCCGCGCGAAGTCGCCGGTCGAGATGGCGCACTCGACCTTCCCGGCCACCACGAGCGGCAGCGTCATGATCGCGCGCATGCCGACGCGCGCCGCGTACGCCCGCTCGGCCTCCGCGTGCGGCGGCAGGTCGGCCGGCAGGTTCGCGTACACGAAGTCCTGGCCGGACCGCAGCACGTCGAAGTACCAGGGGAAGACACGCGAGATCGCCTGGGGCGGGCTCGGCTCGACCCCCTGGCGCTTCGCCCAGGAGCGCGTGTTGACAAGGGCGGTGAGGTCCGGCGAGAACTCCAGGAATGACGCGCGGTCGGTGTCGAACCACTCCACAACCGTGCGCAGCGTACGCTCCATCTCCGCGTCGAACCGTGCCGGCTCCAGACCCGCGAAACGTGAGGACAGGTCGCCGATGACATTCTCAAACGCCGTACCCGCCGCAGCCATCCCGTAATCCTACGCCTTTGCGGATTAGGCTGTCACGATATGTTGTGAGCTTGGTCTGGTGGCCGAACGGGTACCAGATGGATTCAGGCGGAATACCGCCGAAGATTGACCCATAACCGCCAGGATCTGCGGCAAGAACCCAAGGAATCAGCGGGTATCGGCATTGTGTCGTATTGACCATATGTTGTGATTTGTTCAGGCGCCCGGCAGCAGCTCGAATCTTGTAAAGCCAATACATACAGTCGTTTACGTTGGACTTTCGAAACGATCCCAGCCAGGCATGGTTCATGGAACAGGTCTGTGCGGGTGCAAGTCAGGATTACGGTCATCGAGAACTCGCCGGGGAGCCTGATCCGGGTTGACGGTTGGCTGGCCACCGACGGCGTCGCGGAGTTGCTGCGCGTCATCGACTCGTCTGCGGCACCAGCCAGTCTGCTGCTCGGGGATCTCCGCGGGGCCGATGCCGCGGGTATTGCGGCGCTGCGCGCCCTTGAGGATCGAGGCCTGGCGCTGCGCGATCCGTCGCCGTACATCCGCCTGATGCTGGCCGAGGCCGGCAGCCACGAAGCGCCCGGGTCACCACATCGTCGCGATTCGGAAACACCCGTGAAGAGGAGAGGAATTGCATGAGTCACTGGAAACAACACGCTGCCGGCGCCGCGCTGGCCGTCCTGGCCGTCCTGGCCGTCCTGGCCGCCGCACCGTCGAATGCGCAGCCCGCCTCGGCCCAGGCTACGGCGGGGCAGGCGAAGAAGCCGAACATCCTGGTCATCTGGGGCGATGACATCGGCCAGTTCAACGTCAGCGCCTACAACAACGGGATGATGGGCTACCGGACGCCGAACATCGACAGCATCGCCAGGGAAGGCGCGCTGTTCACCGACTGGTACGGCCAGCAGAGCTGTACGGCCGGCCGCGCGGCGTTCGTCACCGGGCAGTCGCCCATCCGCACGGGCCTCACGAAGGTCGGTCTCCCTGGCGCGCCGGAAGGCATGAAGACCGAAGACCCGACCGTTGCGACGCTGCTGCGGGCGCAGGGCTACACGACGGGCCAGTTCGGCAAGAATCACCTCGGCGACCGCGACGAGATGCTGCCGACCAACCACGGCTTCGACGAGTTCTTCGGCAACCTCTACCACCTCAACGCCGAGGAAGAGCCCGAGAACCCCGACTACCCGAAAGACCCCGAGTTCAAGAAGCGGTTCGGGCCGCGCGGCGTCATCCACAGCTTCGCCGACGGCCGCATCGCCGACACGGGGCCGCTCACGCGCAAACGCATGGAGACCATCGACGAAGAGGTGACGGCCAAGGCGCTCGACTTCATGGACCGGTCGGCCAAGAGCGGCAAGCCGTTCTTCCTCTGGTGGAACTCGACGCGCATGCACGTCTTCACGCACCTGAAGAAGGAGTCGGACGGCAAGACGGGCCTCGGCATCTACGCCGACGGCATGGCGGAGCACGACGGCCACGTGGGCCAGGTGCTCGCGCGGCTCAAGGAGCTTGGCCTCGACCAGAACACCATCGTCATGTACTCCACCGACAACGGCGCCGAGACGTTCACCTGGCCCGATGGCGGCACGACCATGTTCCGGGGCGAGAAGAACACGAACTGGGAAGGCGGCTACCGTGTGCCCACCGCGATCCGCTGGCCCGGCGTCATCAAGCCCGGCACCGTGATCAACGACATCGGCGCGCACGAGGACATGCTGCCCACGCTCGTCGCCGCCGCCGGCGACGCGACGGCCAAGGCCGACCTGCTGAAGGGCCGCACGATTGGCGGCCGGGCGTACAAGGTCCACATCGACGGCTACGACCTCGGGCCGGCGCTGCGGGGACAGGCGCCGTGGCCCCGCAAGGAGTTCATCTACTGGACCGACGACGGCAGCGTGGCCGCGCTGAGGTACGGCAACTGGAAGATCACCTTCCTCGAGCAGAAGGCGGAAGGCCTGCGCGTGTGGCAGGACCCCTTCACGGCCCTTCGCGCGCCGCTGGTCACAAACCTGCGGATGGACCCGTTCGAGCGGGCCGAGCATGAGCACGCGATGGGGTACCAGCGCTGGTACATGGACCACATGTTCGTCATCTCGCCGGCGGGGGCCTACGTCGGGCAGTGGCTCCAGAGCTTCAAGGAGTTCCCGCCGCGGCAGAAGCCCGGGAGTTTCAACCTCGACCGCGTGATGGAAGCGGTGATGAGCAACGCCGGGAAGCAGTAGCCCGGGCACGGCATCGAAACCGATGAGCCGGGCCGCCTCTCGCGAGGCGGCCCGCGCTTCTCGGCCGGGTGGCCGGGAGCCGGCAGGACAAGGGGTAGTGACATGACAAGTGCCGGCCGCGCGAGGTTCCTCTTCGCGGCAATAGTCGCGAGCCTGGCGATTGTCGGGCTCATCCTGGACGGGGGCGCCAATGCCGCCGCGACGTCTGCGGGCGACACCCAGGCGAGTCGCGACCCGGTGCTGCCGTCCTGGCACGACGGCGCCGCGCGCACCGCCATCCTGTCGTTCGTCGACCGCATAACCCGCGAGGGCGGGCCAGGCTTCGTGCCGCCGCCCGCGCGGATCGCCGTGTTCGACAATGACGGGACGCTGTGGAGCGAGCAGCCGATGTACGTGCAGGTCGCCTTCGCGATCGACCGCGTGAAGGCCCTGGCGCCGTCACATCCCGAATGGGCCGCCAGGCAGCCGTTCAAGGCTGCCATCGAGGGCGACATAAAGGCGCTGGCCGCGTCAGGGGAGCGGGGGCTGCTCGAGTTGGTCATGGCCAGCCACGCGGGCAACACCACCGAAGAGTTCGAAAACGTCGTCGCCGGCTGGATCGCCACGGCCAGGCACCCGAAGACGGGACGGGCCTACACGGAGATGGTCTACCAGCCGATGCTCGAACTGCTCGCGTACCTGCGCGCGAACGGCTTCAGGACGTTCATCGTGTCAGGAGGGGGCGTCGAGTTCATGCGGCCCTGGACCGAGCGGGTTTACGGCATCCCGCCGGAGCAGGTGATCGGCAGCAGCATCCGCACGACGTACGAGGTGCGCGGCAACGCCCCGGTCCTGCTGCGGCTGCCCGAACTGGATTTCGTCGACGACAAGGCAGGCAAGCCGGTCGGCATCCACCGGCACATCGGCCGGCGCCCGATCGCGGCCTTCGGCAACTCCGACGGCGACTTCCAGATGCTCGAGTGGACCAGCGCCGGCGAGGGAACGCGGCTGGCCATGCTCGTGCACCATGACGACGCGGCGCGCGAGGTCGCGTACGACCGGGAGTCTCACATCGGCCGGCTGGCGCGGGGGCTGGATGAAGCCGCCACGCGCGGATGGGTTGTCGCCAGCATGAAGCGGGACTGGAGACGCGTCTTTCCAGAGCCTTCGACCAAGCACTAGCGCGGAAGGGCAGCGCGCCGGCCTGAAGGCGGCCTCAGCTTCCCCCGACCTTGCGCGGCGTACTCATGCGCTGGAAGCTCTGCGTGTTGGTCGCCGACCGTTTCCAGGGCTGGTAGCTCGGCGGCTTGGGTGGACGCTGCTGGACGGGCTTCCCGGCCGCCGGATCAGGCGGTGCCTCGGCCGGCGCGTCGGCCTCGGCCTTGGCCTGCGCGGCTCGCGCGGCGGCCTCGTCTTTGTCGAGGCAGCAGCGCTTGTACTTGCGGCCCGATCCGCAGTGGCAGGCGTCGTTGCGCCCGAGGTCGTGAACGGAGGTGGCAGTCATCGGCGGCTCCTGCTTCCACTGTAGTCCCGGAAGGCCGCCGCATCGCGCAAATTCCGCTCGACGCGCCCGCCTGGCGCCGAGGGCCGTTCACGGCTCGCGCGAACGTGGCGGCCAGGCCGGCGGGAACAGACGTTGCCGGCGATCCTGGTTTCCACGCTTCTCATTGACCGGCGCGGGGCAGCCGGGGTAGTTTGCAGGCGCCCAGCGCAGGGTCGGGAGCGGTTGCCGCCCACTTCGTGGGCAACGCGAGGTCAGACGGTGGTCGCCGGCCGCGAAGGTCGTCTTCGCAAGGAGGGGAATCATGGGTTGGATCGCAACGATCGTGATCGGCGGCATCGTCGGCTGGCTCGCGAGCATCGTCATGAAGACGAATGCTCAGATGGGGCTGCTCGCGAACATCATCGTCGGCATCGTGGGATCGGCGCTCGGGTTCTGGATCGCGGGCCTGCTCGGCCTGGCCGCGACATCCCCGTTTGTCGGCTACGTCATCTCGGTCGCCGGCGCGGCGATCCTGATATTCATCCTGAAAGCCCTCGGGATCTTCAAGTAACCGTCGGCCTGCGCGGCCGGTCCTCGAGAATGCAGACCGGGTCGATGCCCAGCCGATCTACAATCCGGGGTTGCTGCAGGTGGTTTCAAGGCCCGCTCTCGCGGCACCGCGTGGCCGCAGTACCGAGGGTCGTGAATCCACCTTAATACTGGAGGCCAGCTCGATGCGCATGTCGCTTTGCCGCCGCTCGTTCATCCTGCTGTTGGCGCTGACGCTCGCCGCGGGGACCACCGCCTTCGCCCAGCAGAACCCGACGTTCAAACCGGAGGTCGGCCAGGCCGGGAAGGACGTCGTCTGGGTGCCGACGCCGCAGGCGCTGGTCGACAAGATGCTCGACATGGCGAACGTGACGGCGCAGGACGTCGTGATAGACCTTGGATCGGGCGACGGCATCACGGTGATTACTGCCGCCAAACGGGGCGCGCGGGCGATGGGGATCGAATACAACCCCGACATGGTCGCACTGGCGAAGCAAAACGCGGAGAAAGCGGGCGTCGCGGACAAGGCCACGTTCATGAAGGCCGACATCTTCGAAAGCGACTTCAGCCAGGCGACGGTCATCACCTTGTTCCTGCTGCCGCAGCTCAACATGCGCCTGCGGCCGACACTCCTCGACCTGAAGCCCGGCACGCGCATCGTGTCGAACTCGTTCACGATGGAAGACTGGACGGCCGACGAGACGGCCACCGTCACCGAGGGCTGCCAGACGTGGTGCACGGCGCTGTTCTGGATCGTGCCCGCGAAGGTCGAGGGGCGCTGGAAGACGGCGGACGGCGAGATGACGCTGACGCAGACGTTCCAGATGGTCGGCGGGACGCTTCAGAAGAACGGGACCAGCGCGGCCGTCACCGACGGCCGGCTGCGCGGCGCGGACCTGACGATGACCATCGACGGGGCGCAGTACCAGGGCCGCGTCGAGGGCAGCACCATCACCGGCACCGTCACCGCGGCCGGCAAGACCGCGAAGTGGATCGCGACGCGGCAGTAATGCCCCGGGTCTGAAGGCCCGCCTTCCACAGCGCGCCTGCCCGCGGAGCCCGATACCCCGGGGGCTGAAGCCCCCGGGCTCCATTCAACATGGAGGTCGACGCCTCAGCGTCGACGTTACTTCACGTCGATCTTGGCGCCCTCGATCAGCACCGCATAGGCGTAGCCGGCGGTGAAGTCCTTGTCGACGGCGACGGTGCCGGTGACGGTAATCACGTCTCCGACTGTCGCGGCGGCGTCCGACGTGACGAGCAGGTCGTGGGTGCCGTCGGCCGCCGTGCCCGTGCCGTCCTGGATGTGGATCCAGTTGCGGCCCATGATCCCGCCGTTGAACTTCACGACCTTCCCGCGCACGGTGACAGTCTTGCCGGCGAGAGACTTCCGGTTGGCCCAGACGCTGGCCACCGTCGACCCGCCGGGCGCGGCCTGAATCGGTTCGGTCACCTGCGCGGTGACGGCGCGGGCGTCGGCAGCCCCTGTCTGGCTGTGGCCCGCCATTATCGCAGGCGTCGCCTGCGGCACCTCGCCCTCGCGGCCGATGCGGGTCGTGAAGTAGATCAGCGGGAAATCGCGCTTCAGCGACTCGCTGCGGAAGTTCTCCATTGGCATCTCGAGCGCCAGCGTGATGCGGTCGCCCACGGCCACCTTGAACTCGCTGCTCGCCGCCCAGACGTCGCCGGCGTCGGTCTTCACGCGTACGTAGGTGTAGTTCGACGCGTTCATGGTCTCGACCACCGGGCCCGAGACCATGGGCGCCGCCGGCCCGGGCGCCGCGGCCTGGGCAGCCTGGCTGCCGGCGGGCGGCTGGGCCGCAGCCGGCTGCTCCGCCGGCTTGCTGCACCCGCCAATCAGGCCGAGAGAAAGAAGCGCACACAAGGCAGTCGCGCGGATGTCAGTCAAGAGATCCTCCAGAAGTCAGTAGCCAGTAGTCAGCAGCCAGTAGTCAGCAGCCAGTAGGAAGGCGTGTCTCGGTGTCCAGCTGTCTCACTGTCCCGCTATCCCCGCTGTCCCGCTGTGCCACTGGGCCGTTCTGTCTATTGTGGCGTAGGACGGTGCAGCGAGTAAACGCGGCCGGATCCAGCCACGTGTTCCAGTTGAATCCGGCGGCCGGATTCATCGATGCGGGCGGCCGCCTGTTGCCATTCCCCCGGCGGATACAGCTCCGTGTGCACGACCACGTAGCGGACGCCGAGGCGATCGAGTTCGTCGAGGCTGGCCTCATCGGGAAACGTGCGCAGCAGCTCGTAGAGCCGATCGTGAAGCGGCGCGCGGATGCCGCTGTAGCCGTGCACGGTCTTCTGCCAGTGCGCCGTCGCGTGCAGCATGTACAGCGTCTGGCGCCGCTCGAACGCCCCGGGGTGCCGGGGGTCGGGCAGCGGGACCTCGGCCACCGCAAACGGCCCGGGGCGCCCCGCGAGCCAGCGATCGGCGAGCGGGGGATCGATGCGGAACGGCGCCACGGCGAGCGGCATGGCCGCGAACTCGGCCACGAGGAGCAGAATGACCATGGCGGCGAAGGCGCGGCGACGGGCGGGTGCGATTCGCGCGACCAGCCACTCGAAGCCGGCCGCCGCCACGATGGCGAGGCCCAGCATGGCCAGAATCGTGAACCGCGAGGGCACGCGGATGAAGCTCATGCCCGGCAGCCAGTAGACCAGCGGCCACAGGCCGAGCGGCGGCCCAAGCGAGAGCCAGACACCCAGGACGCACAGCGCCCCGTAGAACGCGATCGACCGCGGCTGGAACGCTCCCGGCGGCCGGCGCAAAACGACCACGCCAAGCGCCGCAAACGCGAGCAGCAGCGGCAGGAAGCCCGGGAACAGGAACGCGCTGGCCGTGTCGAGCACGCGCGGCCCGGGCAGCAGCGAGAGCAGGGCGGTTTGCACATGCGTGGGCGCCGCGATGAAGCTCTCGGGCGTCACGGCCCAGTTCTCGAGCGTGCGCCGGAGGCCCATCTCCTGCTGCACGGCGCGGTACGGGAGGTAGACGAGCACGGCCGGCGCCAGCAGCAGCGTGCCAACCACGCCGAAATCGCGGGCGCGACGGAGCGGCGCGAGCGGTGTGCCGGCCGCGAACGACCAGGCCAGCAGACCGCTCATGGCGATCGCGAGGAACACAGCGCCGTGCCCGCTCGAGAGCGCCTGCAGGGTGAAGAACGCGGCGGCAAGCCGGAGTTCCCGCCGCCGCCCGTTGTCCAGATAGGCATGCAGCGACGCCAGCGCGAAGGGCATCCACTGCACGACGCCCAGGTGCAGCTGGCTCGTGCGGAAGAAGCGCGGCGGGGAGAAGGCGAAGATCACGCCGGCGACCACGGCCGCCGCCGGGCCGAGGCCGAGGCGGCGGGCCAGGACGAAAGCGCCCAGGCCGCAGAGCATCACCGACAGCAGGGCGACCACGTTGAGCGCGAGCACGGGATTGCCCGTCGCCCAGATGATCGGCGCCGCGATGAGCGCGCTGCCGAGGAGGTTCTCCGAAAACGCCAGCGTATGGCGCAGCGGGTGGTAGATGCTGGCGTCAAAGAGGGCGAGCGGCTGCGCGAGCAACGCGTGCGCGTTCCAGGCCAGGGTCCACGCGAACAGGTCGCCGTCGGGCCCCAGCGGCATCGCGGCGGACGCCGGGTGAAGCGGCACCGGCCACGTGAGCAGCAGCGTCAGTGCCAGGAACAGGCCCGCGGCGGTCGTCGTGCGCATCGTCTGGGGTCGGATCCGGGGGCCGGCGCCGGCGCCCGGGCCAAGATCGCTGTTCTCCGGATCCGACCCCAATTGTAGACTGCTCCTGTGAGCATCCGGGCGATTGTGGGCGTCGTGGCCGCTTCGCTGGCCGTCGCGCTGTTCGCCGCCCACCTGGTGGCGCCCGGGCCCGCCGACTTCTTCATCGAACCCACCACGGGCATGACGCTCGTTGCCGTCCGGCCCGGCTCGTTCATGATGGGCTCGCCGGAAGACGAGCCCGGACGCAACGACGACGAGGAGCGGCACCGCGTGATCATCTCGCGGCTCTTCTACATGGGCCAGCACGAGGTCACGCAGGCGGAGTGGACGAAGGTGATGGGCTCGAACCCGAGCCACTTCGCCAACTGCGAGCGCTGCCCGGTCGAGCGCGTCGACTTCTATCAGGTCAACGCCTTCCTCTCGCGGCTGAACGCGGGCTCCTCGTCGATGCGCTTCAGGCTCCCAACCGAGGCGGAGTGGGAATACGCGTGCCGCGCCGGCACGTCGACGGCCTACGCCGCGGGCCCGCAGATCACCACCACGCAGGCCAACATCGACGGCCGCTACTCGGTGGATGTCGACGATGGCGCCGCCTACGAGAAGACGCTGCCGGTGGGGACGTTCCCGCCGAACGCCTGGGGCCTGCACGACATGCACGGCAACGTGTGGGAGTGGACCAACGACCGTTACGGCCCCTACAACCCGCGGCTCGACACCGACCCGCGCGGGGCCGACATCGGCGGCACCCGCGTCATCCGCGGCGGCAGCTGGCACTTCGACGCGGCCAGCGCGCGCTGCGGTTTGCGCTATACCCACGCGCCGCAGGACTCGGGCTTCAGCCTCGGGTTCCGGGTGGTGGGCGAACCGACGCCCGCGAGGAGGAAGCGATGAGGCGGACAGCCGTGGCGTTTGGACTGGTGACGTGGCTCCTGGCCGCCGGCGCAGCGGGCGACGCGCAGGGCCCCGCGATCGTCGTGGACGCGGCGGCGGCGCGGCCCGCGATGTCGAAGTACATCTACGGCCAGTTCATCGAGCACCTGGGCCGCTGCATCTACGGCGGCATCTGGGCCGAGATGATCGAGGACCGCAAGTTCTTCCATCCGGTGGCGGAAGGCGAATCGCCGTGGACGATTCTCGGCGAGCCACGCAGCGTGGCGATGTCGACGGCCAAGGCCTTCGCCGGCGCGCCTTCGCCGGATCTCGAGGTGGACGGATCGAGCGGGCCGTCAGGCCTGACGCAGGCCGGCCTCGGCGTCACGGCAGGCGCCCGGTACACCGGCCGCGTCATCCTGCAGGGCGCGTCGCAGGCCGGGCCGATCGACGTGAGCCTCGTGTGGGGCCCGGGGCCGTCGGGCCGCCAGACGGTGACCATCCGGACCTTCGACGAGCGCTACCGGCCGTACCCGATCGCGTTCACGGCCGGCGCGTCCTCCGACGACGCGCGGCTGGAGATCGCGGCGCGCGGCAAGGGCCGCATCCTCGTCGGCGCCGTGTCGCTGATGCCGGCCGACAACGTGGAAGGGTTCCGCGCCGACACGCTGGCCCTGCTGCGCGAGCTGAACGCCCCGGTGTACCGGTGGCCGGGCGGCAACTTCGTGAGCGGCTACGACTGGCGCGACGGCATCGGCGATCGCGACCGCCGGCGGCCGCGCAAGAACCCGGCGTGGAAAGGCATCGAGCCCAACGACGTCGGCATCCACGAGTTCATGGCGCTGTGCCGCCTGCTGGGCGCCGAGCCGTACATCGCCGTGAACAGCGGCCTGGGCTCGGCCGCTTCGGCGGCGGAGCAGGTGGAATACGTGAACGGCGCGGCATCGACGCCCATGGGCGCGCAGCGGGCGCTGAACGGGCAGCAGGCGCCGTTCAAGGTGCGCTGGTGGTCGGTGGGCAACGAGATGTACGGCAAGTGGCAGCTCGGCCACATGCCGCTCGGCGAGTACGTGAAGAAGCACGCCGGGTTCGCCGCGGCGATGCGCGCGAAGGACCCGTCGATAGAGCTCGTCGCCGTCGGCGACGTCGGGCCGTGGGACGAGGCGATGCTGGCCGCCAACGCGGAGAACATGTCGCTCATCAGCGAGCACTTCTACGTGCAGGAGAAGCCGACGCTGGAAGACCACGTGGCCCAGGTACCGCACCAGATCCGCCGCATCGCCGACGCGCACCGCCGCTACCGCCAGACGATCCCGCAGCTGGCAGGCAAGGACATCCGCATCGCCCTCGACGAGTGGAACTACTGGTACGGCCCGCACCTGTACGGCGAGCTGGGCACGCGGTACTTTCTGAAGGACGCGCTCGGCATCGCGGCCGGCCTGCACGAATACTCGCGCCAGGCCGACATGATCTTCATGGCGAACTACGCGCAGACCGTCAACGTCATCGGCGCGATCAAGACGACGAAAACCGCGGCGGCGTTCGACACGACGGGCCTCGTGCTGAAACTCTACCGCGCGCACTTCGGGCTGCTGCCGGTGGCCGTGACAGGCGAGGCGGGGCCGCTCGACGCGGCCGCCGCGTGGCGCGAAGACCGCTCGGCGCTCACGCTCGCCATCGTCAATCCCACGGGAGCCGCGCAGACGATCGGGCTTCAGCTGAAGGGCGGAACATTCGCGCCGTCGGCCACGCTGCGCCGGATCGCGGGAACCGACCCGATGGCGTTCAACGAGCCCGGCAAGCCGCCCGTGGTGAAGATCGAGGAGTCGAAGAACGTGCCGCTGGGCGACCGGCTCACGCTGCCGCCGCTCAGCGTATCGATCTACGAACTGCGCGCGAAGTAGGGGCAAGGAGCCGGGCGTGCTACCGAGCGGCCCCTCGAACCAAGCCGATCGGCGTCAGTCTGCAAAACACATCGCAGGGGCCGAAGTCCGCGTGGGGGAGGCTCCGCTTCGCACTTGGGAGCATGAAGTGCTTCCAAGTGCGCATGGAAACGCCACGGTGTGGCGTTTCCCGCGGAGGAGTAGTGGGGCCCCGCGCTTCCGCCGACCAGAACCCCGGAGATGTGTTTTGCCGGCTAAAGAGAAACTCCCGGGCGCCGCAGCGTTCGGTAGTGCCGGTGGGGTTATGCTGCACGCACCTCGACGGTCAGGCCGAGGCTTTGGAGGCGTCGGACCAGACGCGTGGTGATTTGCTCTTTGTCGCGGTGGTCTAGGTATCGGCCGCCGAGTTCCCGATACGCAACGCCATCGCGCAACATGAAGTACGCGGCCGTGAGCATGGAGGCCGCGACGGCAACGATGGCTTTCTTAGGGCCGCGGCGGCCCTTGATCCGGAGGAACTGGGCTTGGAGGTACGTTCCCTTCGCGCGGGTGGCCGCCCACGCGGCTTGCACCAGCGTCGTCTTGAGCCACGGGGCCCCGAATCGGACGCGGGTCGACCGGCGTTTCCCGGCGCTTTCGTGGAGGCGTGGACAGAGGCCGGCCCACGAGACCAGATGGCCGGCGGTGGCAAACCGCGACATGTCGATGCCGATTTCCGCGACCAGAACGCGCGCGGCGGTCTCACCGAGCCCGGGCATCGTCGTCAGCAAGGCCATCGCCTGCTGGAAAAGGAACAGGGCTTCCCCCAGCCGGTCGTCGATCGCCTGCACGGCCGCTTCCAGACTCTCGATTTGGGTCAGGTGCATCTGGATCATGAACCGATGATGCTCGGTAACGCGGCCCTGCAGCGCCTCGACCAACTGCGCGCGGCTCGCCTTCAGGCGCCCCTGTGTCAGATCCGCCAGGCGGTCCGGATCGGTTTCGCCGGCGATCAGGGCCCGCAGGATCGCGCGGCTGCTCCGGCCCAGGACGTCCGCCACCACGCGCGTCAGCTTCAGATTCGCGTCCTCCAGCGTCTTCTGGATCCGCAAGGTGTGCCGCGCGAGCTCCGCCATCAATTGCTTCCGCGTGCGGGTGAGATCGCGGAGCTCCTGCACTGCGGTTGGTGGGACAAAGCTGGGGCGGATCAGCCCATGCGCCAGCAGGTCGCCAATCCACTCCGCGTCGGTGACGTCGCTCTTGCGGCCCGGCACCTGCTTGATGTGCAGCGCGTTGGCGAGGACCAACTCAAAGTCGGCCTCCAACACATGCCACACCGGCTTCCAGTAGACGCCCGTCGCCTCCATCGCGACGTGGGTGCACCCGTGCTCACGCAACCACGCCCCCAGCGCGAGCAACCCCGCCGTGGTTGCGGCAAACGTCTGTCGGTGCCGCGTCACGTCCGTGCCGGTCGCCAGTCGGACACACGCGGTAATCTGGGCCGCGTGCACGTCCAAGCCGGCGCACTGTGGATACAGGACTTCCATGACACGCCTCCCTTGAGCTGGGACGCGGGCGTGGAGTCCCCAGACACGAAGGCTAAAGAGCGCGCTCACCGGTCACGCCGGGGTCGCACGACGGGATGCTCACGGGACTCCGGGTCCAACTTGCGTGCGGGCTCTGAGCACCATAGCCACACCGACCTCGGAGCCCGCGTCCATCGGGACTGTACCCCGTTTCATATCGCCGCGGGTGGGGCGCCGACCCATGGGAAACTTGTGTGAGCGGGGCCGAGAGGTGGCACGCCCGGCTCCGGGCAACGGACAACGGGGAAAGGGCTAGGGACGAAAGGCGAGAGGGGAGAGGCGGGAGGCGAGAGGGCCCTCCCGACGCAGTCCGGGCCGTCTCCGGCCGCACCCGTCGGTCAGCGGAACAGCGCGGCTTCGACGGCCAGTCCGGGGCCGAAGCCGAGCGCGAGGCAGGGCCGCGGCGCGGCGCGCTTGCGCAGGCGCTCGAGGATGAACAGGATCGTCGGCGACGACATGTTGCCGAATTCGCCCAGCACCTCCTGCGAGATGGCGTAGGCGTCGCGGCCGATTCCGGTGGCGGCGGCCACCGATTCGAGGATGCGCGGGCCGCCGGGATGAATCGCCCATGTCGCGATGTCGCCCCGCGCCAGGCCCTGCGACGCCAGCCAGGCGTCCAGCCACGGCGCCAGCGCGGATTCGATGACGCCCGGCACCCGCGCCGAGAGCGCGATCTCGAATCCGTGATTCCCGATCCGCCAGGCCATCAGTTCGGCCGAGTCTTCGAGCAGCGACGCGCCGCTGCGGGCCAGGGTCCAGTCGTCGCCCGATGGCGCGGGGCCTGCGCCGCCGACCAGCGCCGCCGCGCCGTCGGCGAAGATGCCGTTCGAGACCGCCAGGTCGGCGTTCCAGCCGTACTGGTAGTGAAGGCTGCACAACTCGACGGCGCACACCAGGATGCAGGCGCCTGGGTCGGCATCGGCGTACCCGGAGGCCACGCGCAGGCCGTTGAGGGCGCCGTGACAGCCCATGAATCCCACGTGCGTGCGGGCCACGGTCCAGGGCAGGCCCAGCGCGCGCACCAGGCCGAGGTCGAAGTTCGGCGCGGCAAACCCCGTGCACGACACGCTGACGATGTGCGTGACGTCGCCGGGCGCGCGGCCGGCGTCATCGAGCGCGCGCCGGGCCGCCAGCGCGCCGAGGGCCGGCGCCTCGGCCTCGTACATGGCCATCCGCTCGCCTGTCGTCGGCCCGTGATCGCCGTCGCCGCGCATCGGCGGGAAGAAGGACTGGCGCGCCGGCTCCGGGCCGCTTCCGGACTCGAGCAGCACGCTGTGGCGCTTCTTCACGCGCGACAGGCGGTAGAGCGCTTTCAACTGGCGCTGCTCGTCGGGCGATGCGCAGCCGCGCAGCGCGGCGGCGGCCGCCGCATCCTCCTGTGAGATGGCGTGCGGAGGCACGGCGGTGCCGAGGCCGTGAATGTGAAGAGGCATCAGGCGGTCCTTTCCGGTCCCGCGGGGGAACGCGGTGAAAAGCGGGCGATGGCCGGGGCCGCGGCCTTGGGATAGCCGGCGATCAAGCTGAGCGCCGCCGCCACGAGCGCCGGCCGCCTGAGGCCGGAAGCCAGAAGGCGGCAGCGGCGCTGGTCGTGGCCGATGATGCGCGTGCGATGCCGCACCCATTCCTGCTCGGCGCCGGCGCCCGGCGATCGCACGGCCTCGGCGACAAGCGGCGCCACCGACCAGGCGCCGGCCAACGCCCACGCCATCCCCTCGCCGGTGAACGGCTCGACGTAGCCGGCCGCGTCGCCGACGACGAAGATGCCGCGCGCGGCCGGATCGGCGAGGCGCCGCGTGAGCGGCATCGTGCCCATCCAGTCGACCGGTTCGAGCGGCGCTTCCACCGGCACGCCGGCGTCGGCGAGGATCGCCCGAAGCGCCTGGGCCGGGGAGCCGGAGGCCTTGAGAAACGCCGGGTCGACCGACGCGGCGATGTTCACCCGGCCGCCCTCCACCTCGACGGCGCCTGCGTAGCCGAAGCGCGAGACCGCCATCGTAATCGAGCCGCGCGTGACCGCCAGCGCGCCCGGCGCCACTTCCGCGCCAATGCCCACGCGCGAGCCGGCAGCCACGCGGCTCTCGAAGCCCGGGCAACCGCGCAACGACGCGTGCCCGAGGCCGTCGGCGACGACCACGGCCCGTGCGCGGACCCGTTCGTCGCGCCCAGCCTGGCCGCGCAGGCGCACCACCCGGATGGCGCGGCCCGCCTCCTCGTCGCACCTGGGATCGACGGCCGCGGCGGTCTCGAAACGGACGTCGCAGCCGGCTTCGGCGGCGGCCGCAGCCAGTGCGTCGTCGAGCGACGCGCGTGACACCGCGAGCCCTTCGGGCAGGCCGATCTCTGCGCGGCGGCCGCGGTGGTGGAGGCGCAGCCGATTGACGGGCGCGGCGCCGAGCTCCCTGACGCGCGCGTCGAGGCCCGCGCGCCCCAGCACGGCGATGGCCTGCGCGTTGAGGCACCCCCCGCACACCTTCGGGCGCGGAAACGCACGGCGCTCGACAAGCGTCACGCCAAGGCCTTCTCGCGCGAGCAGCATGGCAGTAAGCGACCCCGCGGGGCCTGCGCCGATGACCACCACGTCCACATCCGCAGAACCTTGAGTCACGGCCTCGCGCCGTCCCTTCGCCACGCCAGCAGCCAGCGCTGGGGCCACACGTGCGACACCGTCGCGCCGTGCAGACCGGCCTCGGCGGCCAGTCGCCGTGTCTCGGCGGTTGTGAACGCCGCCGCGATGGATCGCATGCCGTCCTCGAGGAACACGTCCGAACGCGAGAGCAGGCGGCTCCCGACCCAGGTGAAGGCCGCGCCGAGCGCCGTGCGGCGCAGGTCCGACACCACCAAGGCGTAACAAGCCGCGTCCTTCATGCGCCGGAGCAGAGCCACGGCGTCTGCCTCCTCGAGGTGATGCAGGAAGAGCGTGCACAACAACACGTCGACGCCGGCCGGCAGTGCGTCGCGCAAACCATTCCCGCGGTCGAACCGCACCGTTTTGACGTCCGATCGGGCCGCCAGGGTGCGCGCGTAGTCGACGGCCGTGGGATTGACGTCCCAGCCCACCCACTCGGCGTCGATTCGCTCGCGGGCGGCGCGGCGCGCAAGCGACACGAGGACGTGGCCGCCGCCGCAGGCGATGTCGAGCACGCGAACGGGACGTGGAGCCGCCGCCCGCGCCGCCGCCCGGATGGAGGGCCAGAGAGAAGCCGCGGTCAAGCTGACCACGTTGGCGCGCCCGAGGGCGTCGAGCGCGCGGATGTGACGGCGCACATCCAGCCCCGGCTGGTCCATGATCTCGGGCCGGACGACGCGGGGGCGCGCCAGGGCTGGCTCCTTTCAGCCGCGGACGATGGCCGCGACGCGCCCGAAGACGTCGTCGACGATGGCCCGCGCTTCCGCGTCCGACGGCCCTTCAGCCACGACGCGGACGATGGGCTCGGTGTTCGAGCCGCGGACGTGGAACCACCCGTTCGGCAGCGTCACCTTCACGCCGTCGCGCGTGTCGGTCGGCAGGTGCGCGAAGTCGCGCTTCACCATGCGCAGCACGTCGGGGATCCTGTTCGACGGGCAGGTGAGCTTCTCCTTGATCATCACGAAGCGCGGCAGGTCGGCCATGAGGCCCGACACCGTCTTGCCGGTGGACGCCAGCAGGTGAAGGATGAGCGCCATGCCCACCTGGCTGTCGCGGGCGAAGTTGATCGAGGGGTAGATCACGCCGCCGTTGCCCTCGCCGCCGATGACGGCGCGCTCGGCCTGCATGCGCTCGGTGACATTGGCTTCGCCGATCTTCGTGCGGACGACCGGGCAGTTGAAGCGCCGCGCCACTTCGTCGAGGGCGGCCGTCGTCGAGAGGTTCGCCACGACCGGCCCGGGCTGCCGGCCGAGCACGTACCAGGCGGCGAGCACCAGCGTGAAGTCCTCGCCGATCGGCACGCCCTGTTCGGAGACAACGGCGAGGCGGTCGGCGTCCATGTCCTGCGCGAAGCCGATGTCGCACTGGCCGGCGCGGACCGTGTCGCAGAGCGCGCCGAGGTTCTCGGGAATCGGCTCCGCGCCGCGCGGGAACAGGCCGTTCGGCGTGACGTTGATCGGCACCACGTCGACGCCGAGCGCCTCGAGCAGGCGCGGGGCGATGAACACGCCGGCGCCGTTGCAGCCGTCGAGGGCCACGCGCAGGCGCCTCGGGCCGGCCGGCAGCGGCCCGACCGCGTCCATGATGGCCTTGAAGTGCAGGTCGAGGGCGTCGGTCATCCGTTCGACCGATCGGATCTCGGGGCCAGGCACTTTCACGTACTCGCCCTGGTGATAGATGTCGAGCAACTCGCGGGCGGGCCCGGCGCCGAGGAAGAGCCCGTCGGGGCCGATGAACTTCAGCGCGTTCCACTCGGCCGGGTTGTGGCTGGCCGTGATGGCGATGCCGCCCTGGGCGCGGCGGTGGCGCACGGCGAGCTGTACGGTGGGCACCGGGCACACGCCCGCGTCGACCACGCGGCAGCCGCTCGACAGGAGGCCCGCCACAACGGCCTGGCGCACCATTTCGCCCGAGGTGCGGGTGTCGCGGCCCACCACGACCGTGCCGGAACCCGCGTAGGTGCCGAAGGCCTGGGCGAAGCGCGTGAGCAGCGCCGGCGTGAGCGAGTCGCCCACCACGCCGCGGACGCCGGAGATGCTGATTTTCAGCGTGGGAATCGCTCGCATCGTTTTCACCGGCGCTCGCTCAATGGCCGACGTCAGGGGCTAGGGACTAGGCGCTTGGCGCTAGTTGGGCACGACATCCCGCTGTCGTGCAGTCTGCGCGGCGATAGCCGCGTCCCACTAGCGCCTAGCCCCTAGCGCCTGATCCCTAGCCCCTGGCCCCCAACCGATCCCTCGCCCAGTCCGCCAGGTCGCGGGCGCGCACCGCGCCGGCGGCTTCGGCAATCACGCGGATCATCGACTCGGTCTGCGACGCCCGCACGTGCACCCACCCGTCGTCGAACGTGACCACCACGCCGTCGGTTGTGTCGGCGCGGAGGCCTTCGCGCTCGATCGTGTCGCGGAAGTCCTGCAGCACCGAATAGAGGACGCTCGGTTTTTCGGCGAAGTCGTGCTTCACCATGGCGAACGACGGCAGGTGATCGACCAGTTCCCGGAGCGACGCGCCGCTGCGGGCCATGTGCTCGATGATGAGGCCCTGCGCGGCGGCGGCGTCGTGCGACACGAGGACGCGCGGCACGGCCACGCCGCCGTTGCCCTCGCCGCCGACGACGGCGTGGTGCTCGAGCATGGCCTCGGAGATGAACGACTGGCCGACGGGCGTGCGCACGACGGTGCCGCCGTGCCGCTTTGCCACCTCGTCGATGGCCCGCGTGGTGGACACGTTGGTCACGACCGTGCCGGGCACCTGCGCCAGCGCGATGGCGGTGGCGAGCGTCAGCGTGCGCTCCTCGGAGAGCGCCACGCCTTCGGCGGTCACAAGGCCGAGGCGCTCGCCGTCCGCGTCGTGGGCGAAGCCAATGTCCGCGCCGCCGGCGCGGACAACGGCCTTCAACTGCGCCATCGTCTCGGGCTTCGGCTCGGGCCGGTGCGGGAACGGGGCCGAGGGATCGTCGTTGACGGCGAGGACCTGTGCAGCCCAGCAACTCGAGCCACCGGGGCGAGAGCAGCGTGGACGCGCCATTGCAGCAGTCGACGGCAACCCTGAGCCCGCGCCGGCGCGCGGCGGCCACGTCAAAGGCCGCTTCGAGCACCTCGAGGTGGTGGCCGATTGCGTCCTGCCCGGCGACGCCTGTCCTGATGCGATCCCATGTGGCCTTCTCGTACTCGCCCTGGTGGACGATGTCGAGCAACTCCTCGGCCTGCGCCGCGTTCAGGTAGAGGCCGTCGGCCCGCACGAACTTGAGAGCGTTCCACGCAGTGGGGTTGTGCCCGCCCGTGATGGAGATGCCGCCCTGGGCGCCGAGCCACCGCACGGCGAGCTGCAGCGTCGGCGTCGGGCAGATGCCGAGATCGATCACCTCGCACCCGGCCGCAAGCAGCCCCGAGACGACAGCCGCCTGCACCATCGGGCCCGATGCGCGCGTGTCGCGACACACGAGCATGCGCCCCGCATCGAGGTATGTGCCGAAGGCCTGCGCGAACGAGACGATGAGCTCCGGCGTCAGCGATTCGCCGACAATCCCGCGGACGCCGCTGATGCCGATCTTGAGAGGACGCATGACGGGGGGATCTTACTCCAGGGGCTAGGGGCTAGGCGCTAGGGACCAGTCAGTCTGGCGGTTGAACTGCCAGCCACGCGGCGAGAGTCGCGTTCCACGAGCGCCTAGCGCCTAGCCTCTAGCGCCGAACTAGACATTGCCCAACCCCGCTCCTATACTGCGCGAAGATGCGCATCCGCGCCGCGGATGGGTCCTGTTTCGTGGAGGAGATCATGGCCGATGAACTGAACCCCGAAGTGCCGCCCGTCGTCGCTGCCGTGCCCGAGACCCCGCCCGCGGCTCCCGCGCCCGTTGCGCCGCCGGCCCATGCGCCGCAGCCGCAGAGCCTGTTCGCCGAACTGAAGGAGCGCGTCGCCAAAGCCGTCGAGACCGTGCGCGAAGCCGCGCCCAGGGCGGAGAAGACCGTCAAGAAGGCCCCGGCGAAGGCGGAGAAGGCCGTCAAGGTGGTAGCGAAGAAGACGGCGAAGGTCGTGAAAAAGGCCAAGAAAGCCGTGAAGAAGGTGGCCAAGCCATCCAGGCCGGCCAAGAAGGCCGCGAAGCCCGCGAAGAAGGCGGCCAAGCCGGTCAAGAAGGCCGTGAAAAAGGCCAGGAAAGCGGTCCCCGCCAGGAAGGCGGCGAAGAAGGCCGTCAGGAAGCCCGTCAAGCAGGCCAAGAAGCCCGTCAAAAAGGCCAAGAAGGCCGCGAAGAAGAGCAGAAAGTAGGGCGCGGGCCCTTCTATCTCCTCACCGGGTATTTGTACGGCGGCGGCAAGGGCTTCCGCGGCAGCATCTCGTCGCGCATCGCCGTGTGGTACACGAAGCTCGCCGTGATCACGGCGGACTGCACCAGGTCTTCGGGCACCAGGTGATCGAAGACGTCCAGGTTCGTGTGGTGCACGCGCGTGCCGTAGTCGATAGGGTCCTGGATCCACTGGAACGCCGGGATGCCCACCAGGTCGAGCGCTCCGTGGTCAGAGCCCATCGTCGAGCGCGGTGACAACTGCGTCATGCCGAGGTCTTCGAACGGCTTCATCCACGCCTCGAAGATCGGCCGCACCTGCACGTTCTGCTGCAGATGGACGCCGCGGATGCGCCCGGTGCCGTTGTCGTAGTTGAAGTAGGCCGACACTTTCGCGTGCTCCGGCTTGAGCGTCATCGTCTCGACGTCGGCGAAGTGATTGGCGACGTACGTCTTCGAGCCGACCCAGCCTTTCTCCTCCGCGCTCCAGAGCACGACGCGGATCGTCCGGCGCGGCCTGGCGCCGATGGCCTTGAGAATCCGCACCGCTTCCATCGACACCGCCACGCCCGCGGCGTTGTCGGCCGCGCCGGTGCCGGGGCTCCAGGAGTCGATGTGGCCGCCGAGCATCACGATCTCGTCCTTCCTGTCGGTGCCGGGTATCTCGGCGACGACGTTGTAGCCGCGAAGGTCCTTGTCGTAGAACTCGCACCGCACCTCCACGTCCATCGTGGCCGGCTCGCGGTACTCGTCGATGATGCGGACGATGCGGTTGTAGTGCTCGACGGCGAGGATGATCTCGGGCAGCGGGCGCGGCCGGCCGGGGTTGCGGGCCGACCGGATGCCCGTGGCGACCACCGTGCCGTAGTCGCCGCGGCCGCCGCTGCTTGGCGACACGAGCACGCCCACGTCCTCGGCGCGGAAGAAGTCCTCGAGGTCGTCGAGGAAGCCGCGTGCGTAGTCGGCGGATGGCGGATCCTCGTCCGGGATGGGATACGAGGCGAGCGTCTCGAGGCTGCCGGCGTCGTGGCGGCGCGCGTCGGCCGTGAAGTGCGGCGCCGTCCTGCGCGGAGGCTGGTAGAGCACGATGCGGCCCTTGAGCGTGCCGCGGTACTTGGTGAAGTCGGCGGGCGTCGCGATCGACACGTAGACCGGCTCGCCGGTGATCCTGCCCTTCGTGGACGAACCCCATTCGACGGAGGTCGCGTGCAGGGGCGCATAGTGCGGCGAGAGCAGGTGCGCCGACACGTAGCGCGGGGCCCAGCCGACGCCGAAGTTCTCGTAGGGTTCGAGGTTCACGTTCTCGAGGCCCCAGCCCTTGAGCGTGTCGGCCGCCCACCTGTTGGCGCGGTCGTTCGCCGGCGAGCCAGCGGGCCGCGGGCCGATGACGTCGGAGAGGTAGCCCGCCAGCCGCATCACCTGGGAGCGCTTGATGCCCTCGTGCCGGATCTTCGCCACGACGGCGAGATCCGGCTCGTCGCCCGTGGCAGCGAGGATCGGGGAAAGAACAACGAGGAGTGCGAGGGCGACGAGTCGCGGCCTGACGCGCATGAGAGACTCCTGGGCGGGGCAGCCCGCCTTCACCGAAACGATTCGGCCGGCATCTCGCGGACGCTGGAGGTGTCCGGCCTGAAGTCCATGTGGCGCAGCACGTCGCGCTCGAGGTCGAGGCCCGGCGCGATCTCCACGAGCGCCATGCCCCCCGGATCGAGGCGCAGGACCGCCCGCTCGGTGACGTAGAGCACCTCCTGGCCGCTCCGGCGCGCGTACTCGCCGCTGAAGGTGATGCGCTCGACGCGCCCGACGAACTTGCGGACCTTGCCGGCCGAGACGATCGACAGCCGGCCGTCCGCCCACGCAACACGCGAACCCTGCGCGTCGAAGGTGCCGCAGAACACCACCTTCTTCGCGTTCTGCGCGATCTCGACGAACCCGCCTGGGCCGATCAGGTTGCCGCCGAGGTGGGACACGTTGACGTTGCCGCGGGCGTCGGCCTCGCCCATGCCGAGGAACGCGATGTCGATGCCGCCGCCGCTGTAGTAATCGAACTGTTCTATCGAGGGGACGATGGCGTCGGCGTTGCGCGCGGCGCCGAAGAGGTGATCGTCGAGCATGGCGCCGTTGTGCGTCCCCTGCTCCACGCTCATCCACAGTTGCGGCCCGAGGCCCTGTTCGGCGATCACGCCGAAGATGCCGCCCGGCATCCCGAAGCCGAAGTTCAGCGAAGCGCCTGGCCGCAACTCCATCGCCGCGCGCCGCGCCACGATGCGCCGCTCCAGTTTCTCCGGGAGCGCCGCCCCGCTTTGTGCAAGCAACGCCCGCCGCTCGCCGCTCACCGTGTCGTCGTACCCGAGCCCGTAGAACTGCTCCTGCCGCGGATCGACAACGACCGCGTCGACCATGATGCCGGGGATGCGCACGTGCCGGGCGGGGATCGCGCCCGGCTCGAGCACCTGGCGCACCTGGGCGAGGACGAGGCCGCCGCCGTTGTGGGCCGCGAGCGCCATCGAATGCACATCCATGTCGATGGCTTCGCCCTCCGGGCTGATGTTGCCCCGGGCGTCGGCGTAGGTCCCGCGCACGATGGCCACGTCCACCTTGAACGGCTTGTAGTGCAGCATCTCGCGCCCGTCGATCGTGAGCACGTCGACGAGCGACTCGCGGCTGCGGGCGTTGCATCGCCCGCCGTCCTGCCGCGGATCGACGAACGTGCCGAGCCCCGAATGCGTGAACAGCCCGGGCCGGCCTGCGCCGATCTCGCGGAGCAGGTGCTGGATGACGCCGCCGGGCAGGCAGTAGGCCTCGACCTTCTCCTCGCGGATGAGTTCCTGCATTCGCGGCGACCACGTGAAGTGGCCCGCGACGACCTTGCGGATCATGCCCTCGTGCGCGAGGCGGTTCGTGCCGAGCGCGCCGCGGTCGCCGAGGCCGAGCGAGTGCACCAGCGTCAGGTCGCGCGGGTGCCCCGTGTCGAGGAAGCGCCGCTCCAGCGCGGCAAGAATGGTTTCGGCCGAGATCATCCCGGCGCCGTTGCCGCTGACGGCGACAGTCTGCCCGTCGGCGATCAGGGCGGCGGCGGCTTCTGCGGTCAGGAACTGGGTGCGAGCCATGACGTTTCAGAACCTGGGCACCGTGAGGCCGCCGTCAATCGTGACGGCCTGCCCGACGGTGTAGATGAGCCGGCCCTCGGCCATGGACCGGACCGTGGACGCCACATCGGCCGGGTAACCCCACCGCTTCGCCGGCACGAGCCCGTCGGCGATCGCCCGATCGTAGTGGTCCTTCACCGGCAGCGTCATCCCGGTCTCGATGATGCCCGGTCGGACCTCGTACACGCCGATCCCGGCCTCCGCCAGTCGCACGGCGAAGACCCGCGTGGTCATGCTCGACGCGCACTTGGACACGCAATACTCGCCGCGCGTGATCGACACGGCCACGGCGTTGCTCGACGTGATGTTGACGATGCTGCGGTGCTGACCGCCGATCTCCCCCTGGGCCAGCATGTGCCGCGCCGCCGCCTGGCTCAGGAAGAACACGGCGCGCGTGTTCACATCGATGCAGCGATCGAAGCTCTCCGGCGCGACGTCGAGCACGTCCCCCCGCCGCATCACCCCGACGCCGGCGTTGTTGACGAGGCAGTCGAGGCGGCCCCACCGCTCGACTGCGGCGGCCAGCATGTGCGCGTGCAGATCGAGCCGCGCGACGTCCGCGACGATGGCGGCGGCTTCGACACCGAGTTCGCCGGCTTCGCGGGTCACGTCGCGCAAGGGGCCGTCCGCGTCGGCCTCGATGTCGACGAGCAGCACGTTAAACCCCGACGCCCCGAGCGCCAGCGCGCATGCGCGCCCGATGCCGCGGGCCGCCCCCGTGATGATGGCGACCGGGCGGGCGGATGTGACGTTCATGGTGCCGGCCTCCCCCTCGAATCCCTCACACGTCGAACCCGACGAAGTACTATAACGTTCCACGGGAGCGGCCGTGTGACCGACCTGCGCCGCGCCCCCGGCGCCGGGGGCCGCGAAGAGGAGGGACCGATGTCCGGCGAACGCACAACCGATGACGCCTTCGAGTGCTCGACGCCTGTCCCGGGCGTCGCGCTCATCCGCATCACCGCGAGGCCCCTGGGCGTGCTGACCGTGGCCGCGCGCCGGCGCCTGACGGCCGAGATCGACGCCCTCGCGGGCGACCCGACGGTCCGGTGCGCGGTGCTCACCGGCCAGGGATCGGCTTTTTCCGCCGGTTCGAACATCCGCGAGTTCGAGGTCACCGCCGAGTGGATCGAAAGCGCCCGCGTGCAGGAAGTGGCGCTCAACGAATGCATCGCGAACAGCCCGGTGCCGATTGTCGCCGCGTGCAACGGGGTGACGCTGGGCGGCGGCGCCGTGATGGCGATCGCGTGCGACGTGCGCGTCGCGTCGGCGAGCGCCACGTTCGGCTTCCCGGAAGTGAAGCTGGGCGCGATGGCCGGCGCGACAGGCACGCAGCGGCTGGCCCAGCTTGTAGGCCCGGGACACGCGCTTCGCCTCATGCTGACCGGGCGCACCATCGATGCCGCCGAGGCGCTGCGCATCGGCCTGGTGGAGGAGGTGGTCGACGGTGAGGCGCTCCTGCCGAGGGCGCTTCAGCTCGCGCAGGAGATTGCGGCGGTGTCGCCGGCGGCCGTTCGCGCCACGAAGCGTTGCGTCCGGGGCGGGCTTGCCGGCGGCCATGCGGCGGGCATGCGGCTTGAGGCCGAGGTGACGGCACCGCTTGGCCTTACCGCGGACGCGATCGAAGGCAAGGCGGCCTTTCTCGAGAAGCGCGCGCCCGCGTTCTGACGGGCGCAAGCCGGCGGCGGTTCGCCGCGGCACCTCTCGCTGACGCTGGAACCGTCGGCTATCGCGAAAGGCCGCCCAGCAGGGGTGATGCCTGACGCGCGAATTACCGAACAGTCGCCAGGTCGGCCTGAAACCGCTGGATCTCGCCAATCACCGGATGCTCGGTGCCAATGGCGTTCTGCAGGTGCTCGAGTGCCGACACCGTGGCCTGCCTCGCCTCGTCTGAGCGGCCTTGCGCGTGCCTCGCCTTGGCCAGCGCGAAAAGACCGAGGCCCACGGCGCGCGAGTAGGGCATGCCGCCCTGCAACGCCCGCGAGCGCTGGACACCGTCTTCGGCCAAGGTCGCCGCCGCATCCGGACGCCCCATCTTCAGGGCAACTTCGGACAGGTACACGCGGATGCCCGCCGCCCCCGGGTTCGGGGGTTGCGCGTCGTAGACGGCCTGAAGCCGCGTGAACGTCTCCCACGCCTCCTGGAACCGCCCTCGGGCCAGCGCCAACCGGCCGCCGAGCAATTCGGCGTTGAGAATGGCCGGGGATCCCTCTGCCAAGGTGGCCGTCGCCGCCTTGGCTTCGGCAAACAAAGCCTCGGCGCCGTCGAGGTCGCCGCGCAACAAGTGCACCGTGGATTGTCCGTTCAGCCCGTACGCGACGATGTTCTTGTTGCCGCTGGCGCGAGCCGCTTTCGTGGTTTGCTCGTACAACGCCTGCGCCTTGGCGAATCGCCCGACCTGCTCGTTCGCGCGAGCGAGATTCGAGAGCAGGTAGCCAGGCGGAGGGGCCGCAGGATCGCGCACGGTGACCACCTTGAGGGCGCGTTCCCACAAGTCGAGCGCCCGCCGCACGTCGCCGGCGTAGAGCACGGCGATGCCCCAGTTGTTGAGAATCGTGCCGGCCACCGGGGTCCATTCCAGCCCCAGCCTCGTCAACTGCTCAATCGATGCGGCGAACGACTTGTCCGCGTCCCCAATGTGCCCCTGCAACTGCTGGGCGTAACCGAGGTCGGCCCGCGCGAGCGCCAGCGTCCGCGGGGAACGATGGCCGCCTTCCTGACGCAAGAGATCGAGCGCCGCGAGCGCATGACGTTCGGCCGCCGCCCCATCGTTCATGTTCTGGGCGATGTACGCGCGCTGCGAGTGGCACGCCGATGCGGTGGCCGGCGACAGTTGCGGCTGCCGGAGGCCCTCCTCGACTTCGCGAATGCCCTCGTCGACCTTGCCGGCGAGGGACATCGCATAACCGAGCACGCAGGCAGCCGACGCCCGAATGTCGCTGTCGGTCGACTTCTCCACCAGCGCGACGGCTCGCCGCGCGCGGGGCTCTCCTTCCGCGGCGTTCCCGAGTCCCAAGTAGTAGCTGGCCTGGATCACGAGGATCGCCGCCTGATGCTCCGGGTTCTGGGCGAACTCGTACTTCAGGAGCGACTCGCTGCGGGCGATCATCCCGTTGATCGTCTGTGGCGCGTCCGGCGGGCCCGCGTCGGCGAGCAAAAAATGGTAGAACTCGGTGACGGCCTCGCTGCGCGCCAGGGCGCTCAGCGCGCGGTCGCGCTGCTGTTGGGCCTCGCGCGCCTGCCACAGGGCCACGCCCAGGCCGGCCAGCGTGCCGGCGATCGCCAGCGTGCCCACCGCCGCGATCGCCTTGTGCCGCCCAAACCACTTGCGCGTGCGGTACACCATGGAGTCCGTGTGCGCGCGCACGGGCTGGCTTGCCAGGTACCGCGCAAGATCGTCGGTGAACGCTCCCACCGACTCGTAACGATCCTGCGGTGCCTTCTGCAAGGCCTTGGTGACGATCGCGTCGAGGTCGCCTGAGAGCGCGCGGCGAAGGCTCGCCGCCGACGCGGCGTGCGAGACCTTCGGGGGCACCACGTCGACGGTCGCCTTCAAGAGGTCTGCCGGAACGCCATGCGCCGCGTAAAACGGGTGGCGGCCGCTCAGCAACTCGAAGAGCAGCACGCCCAGCGCATACACGTCGGTGCGGGTCGTGGTGGCCTGTCCCGTCACCTGTTCGGGCGCCGCATAAGCGGGTGTCATTGCCAAGCCGACGTCACGCGCAACCTGCGTGGCGGCGCCACCCCCGTCGCTGCCAACGAGCTTTGCGATACCGAAGTCGAGCAGCTTGACCTGGCCATCGGGCCCGACGAACACGTTCGAGGGCTTCAGGTCACGGTGCACCACGAGATTGGCATGCGCATACGCCACCGCAGCCAGCACGTCCTGGAACAACGCCAGTCTGGCGGGCAGGTCGAGCCGGCGCCGGGCTGCGTAGCGATCGATCGGTTCCCCGTCCACGTACTCCATGACGAAGTAAGGAATGCCGTCGTCGGTGGCGCCGCCGTCCACGAGTCTCGCGATGTTGTGGTGATCGAGGCCGGCCAGGATCTGCCGCTCGTCCGCGAACAGCTGACGCAGGGACGCATCGAGCACACGCGAGCAGAGCTTGATGGCCACCTGCTTGGCGTACTGGCCGTCGGCGCGCTCGGCCAGATACACGGCGCCCATCCCGCCGCGCCCGAGCAGCGACACGAGGCGATAGGCCCCCACGCGCTGGCCGACAATCGCTGTCCCTTCGGCGTCCTCGACACGGGCGACAATGTCGGCGAAAGGCGTGGTGCGGATGAAGTCGTGGGCGCGGTCGTGCGCGTCCACCAGCCGCTGCACGTCGGCACGCAGCGCATCGTCGCCGGGGCAGGCGTCGCGCACGAACGCGGCGCGCTCGGATCGCGGCAGCGCCACGGCCGCATGGAACACGGTATTGACACGCGCCCAGCGCTCGCCGGGAGCAGGGGCGGGGGGCGACGCGCTCATGACGCGAGCTCGTCGAACAACCACGCGCGCGAGAAGCTCCAGTCGCGCTCGACGGTGGCCACGGACGCCCCCACCACCTCGGCGACCTCCTCGGTCGTGAGCCCGCCGAAGAACTTGAGTTCAACCACGCGGCACTTTCGAGCGTCGATCGTCTCCAGCTTGTCGAGGGCCACGTCGAGGTCCAGCACATCCACCGCTGGCGCCGCGGCCACGTCACCGATGACCGTGAGCGACTCGGGCACCACGCCGCCTCCGCGCTTCTCCGCTGCCTTGTCGCGGGCGTGATTCACGAGCACGCGGCGCATCACAATTGCCGCGACACCCATGAAATGCGCCCGGTTCTGCCAGGCGACATGACGCTGGTCCACCAGACGCATGTAGGCCTCGTGTACGAGCGCGGTGGGTTGCAGCGTGTGATTCCGGCGCTCGCGACGCAGGTACGAGGCGGCCAGCCGCCGCAGTTCGTCGTAGACGAGCGGCACCATCGCCTCACGTGCCTCGGCGTCGCCTTCTCTCACGCGGGCAAGAAGGGCAGTCACGCGGGGGTTCGTGGAATCTGCCATCCAGATGGGATCTTACAGTACCGGCGGCACCGCGTGAGGGGAGAAGGGCCGCTTTGGGGCGTTTGTTCTCGGGGAGACAGTCCCCGGAGGATTCGCATGCGTTCGCCGGCCGCCCGCATCGCACATACCGTCGTGCCCCGGCAGGTCCGCTGGAGGTGGTACACGGTGGCTCTGCTGCTCGTGGTTGGCCTGTGCTGCGCGATGGCTCTCTCGGAGTTCGTCGAACGCCGGGTCGCGGAGCCAGCGTGCAAGGCCTACGCCACGGCCCATGGCCTGGCCTGTGCAGGCATCGATGTCTACAGCGTGCGGCAGAACGAACCCGGCCCGCACTGTCTGTTCACCGACGCCGAGGGCGGTGAGTCCAGCGTGTGGCTGCAGCGCATCATGCCGTTCATCACGTCCCTATGGGTTGGAGCGGCCATGGACATCGAACTGAGCACCCCGGCGCTGTCCATCGCGATCGCGCTGCTCTGGATGGCAGTCCATCGCGCGGTCGGCGCAACGGCGCGAGCGGGCGGCGCGATGACGGCCCGCGCGTCGGACGCCGGTGTCAACGGGAGGCCATGAGGGATTCCGGAGGTTGCCGGAGCGTTACGAGTATGCACGCCTTTCAGGAGGTCCCAGGATGCACCGCGTGATCGTCGCGCTCTGTCTCGCCGCTGTATCAGTGCCCGCGACCGCACGCCAGGCGGCCCAGGCCACGGCCACACCAGACCGTCCTTGCGTCGCCGTCGCGCTTCCGACGGTGGCGGTGCCAGACGACGTGGATGCCTCGGCGCTCTCGGCCACGTTGCAGGCGGCCCTGGTCGAAGCGCTGGGCGCCGAAGGCGCCGCAGCCCAGGCTCTCGCTGCCGACGGGCTCGGGCCGGAAGACGCTGCCGCCTGTGCCGCGCGCGTGACCACGCGGCTCGTCGTCAAACACAAGGGTGGGTCGTCGTGGCTGCGGCGGGCCCTGATCGACGCGACCAGCGCCGCCGTGTCACAGGTGCCTGTGAGTAGCGTTGCCGAAGCAACCGCCATGGCGGCCGCCGGTTCAGGCGCGCAGGCGCTCGCCGGGATGGCCGCGGCCAGCCAGGCGCGGGACGAGGTGCGCTTCACCTACGGTGCTGCCGTCTCCGGACGCACCCTGTTGCGCGACACCCGCGCCGACGCCCGAGTGACCAGCGACGGCCAGGATGTGTTCACGCCGCTCGTCTCCACCGCCGCGAAGACCATCGTCGCGGCGCTTGCCACGCTGCCGCGAGGTGAACGATGACCTCGCACTCCTTCCTGCGTCTGGGGATCGCGACCGCGGTGGGGTGGTGCAGCGCGGCTGGGGCGGTCCACGCCCAGCCCGGCTTGACGATTCCGCTCTGCCCGGGCGTCACCGTGGTCACCGCAGCCAGCCAGCCGAGCGGCGACTACGAGTCCATCAAGACCATCGAATCAGCCGACGCCCTGGGGCTGCGCCTCAAGTACTCCACCGAGCGGACCGTGACGGACATGTTCAACGAGCCCACGCTCACGCGTTTCACGACGCATCGCACGATTCGCCGCGCCGACCTCGCGACCGCGTCGTCGTACCTGCAGATCTTCTCCGAGCACATTCCCGAAGCCGCGCCGGGGACGACCTCCATCGGCACGTCGGCGGCCGTGCTCGCTGCCCTGAAGGCCGGACGCGAAGTCGAACTCGGCATCTTCGTCGAGGGATTCGCCGACACCGTGTCGGCCGATCGCAACACCAGCCCCAACCTGTACGACTACGAGAAGCGCGCGCTTTTCCGGCGCGTCGGCACGGGCACGGTGGCCATGCCGGTGATCGTCGACGGTGAGCGCGTCGAACTCCGCGCGATTCAAGCGGCCGGCGACTTCTTCGGGGACAAGGCGGAGTTCTTCTTCCTCGACGATCCTGCCAACCCGCTCACCCTGAAGTTCCGCATCGGCATCGGCGCCATCTCGAAGGAAGACGCGGCCCTCACGGTGATGTCGGGCGGTCACGCCGTGGCCGGCGGCGACCGCGACGTGCTGCAGGTCGTGAGAATCAGCACGCGGTGTCTCGGCGCCGACCGGCCGACGTCGCCGGCTGGGGGCGGGAGCGGCGCCGCGGGCTCGGGCGGAGGAGGGGCCGGCGCCGGTGCAGGGGCGCTCGAACGCGCGCTCGAGACCACCGGCCGCGCCGAGGTCTACGACATCTTCTTCGGCTTCAACAGCGACCGCATTCGCGAGGAATCGGAGCCCACGTTGACGCTGATCGCGGGACTGCTGACCCGGCACGCCGACTGGCGGCTCAACATCGAAGGCCACACCGACAGCATCGCCAGCGACGGCGTCAACCTGGAGCTGTCGAAACGCCGCGCCGCCGCCGTGCGGAAGGCCCTCGTCGATCACTACGGCATCGCCGCCACGCGCCTGACGGCCCAGGGCTTCGGCGAGTCGCGGCCGAAGGACACCAACGAGACGTTACTGGGGCGCGCGAGGAACCGGCGCGTGGAACTGGTCAGGGCGACTGCTGGAGGCAAGTGATGAGACAGGTTGTACGGACGGGCGTTGGCGTCGTTCTGCTCGTGACCGCCGCACTCGCGGTCGGCTGGGCGCAGGGGCCCACACGGCCACCACGGCCCGACCCGCGCGGTCGAGACGCCTGCAAGGCCGGCACGCCCAGCGTGCCCGCGTGCGTCAAGGGTCTGACGACAGACCTGGACGCTGTGTTCGAGCACCTGGGCTCCGTATCGGACTCCCTGGAGAACCTGCGGGGAGCCATCGATGCCGAGCAGGCCCTGCGCAGGCAGCAGGAAGCGCGAGTCGCCGCGCTTGAGAAGCGAACGCCGCCTGACACCGCTCAGCTGAGTGCTCGTCTGGCGGCACTCGAGAGCCAAATCGCGACCCTCAGAAACGAGGGCGCGGGGTCGAAGACGCGCTCCCCCGCGTCCACGACGCCACACCGCGTGACCGCTCCATTTGAGGTCGTCGACGCGTCGGGCGCCCTGCTCCTGCACGTCGGACCCAGTACCACACCCGCCCGGGCCGACGGGCTGCACATCGACCGTTCCGAGGGCATCCCGTACGTGAGCATATTCCACGGCGGCCACCCGGTGGCCCAGATGCGAGGCACCGCAGGCGGCGGAGGACGTCTGGCCCTGGCGAGACCAGGCGACCAGGGCTCGCGCGTGTTCCTCGATGCCATGGAGTCGCAGGTGGCCGTGACCGACGGGCGAGGCATGGTGCTCGCCACGATGCTGGCTGGGACGACCGAGGGGCCGGTAGTGGGCGTGCTGGCTCCAGACGGCAACACGTTGGCGGGCATCGGCAGCAACGGGAACGGCGGGCGTGTGTTCGCCAACTTCAAGGACAACAGCATGGCCTTCAAGGCCGGCGCACAGGCAGGCGGAGACGCCGATGCGTGCGTCGTGAGCTCGAAACGGGGATTGCAGTGCCTCAGAGTCAGACTCTACTAGGCATCACGGCGGCGCTTGTCGCAGCCACCGGTACGCTCGTCCTGGCCGCCGCGCCGGTCCGCGCGCAACAGGGGCCGGTCGAAACGATGATGGCAACCTATGCCGCGCTGTCGTCGTACTCGGACACCGGTACCGTGCGGAGCGAGTCCCAGATGCGGGGGACGCCAATCGCCATCGAGACGGTGACCTTCGAGACGGCGTACGCCGCGCCGAAGCGCTTCTTCCTGTCGTCGACCAGGACCGACACCGGGGAACGATTCGCGGTCTGGTCCGGAGGCAAGCACTTCGAGACCTGGTGGTCGGCGAGCGGCGTCCACGAGAACTACCCGCCCGGACAGGGCGTCACCGCCCTCGCCGTCGGCGCAATGCCGACGCGAGGTGCCTCGGTGAACATCCCGTCGCTGCTCTTCCAGCAGTCCGAGATCCACTCGTCCATCATGGACCTCGCCGTGACGAAGGTGGGGCGCGACACCGTCAACGGCGCGATCGCCGACACCGTGACCGGGGTGACCCAGGGGCATTTCGGCAAGGGACGGCCGATGACGATCTGGATCGACGCCGCGACGCATCTGATCGTGAAGATCGTCGAAGACACTCCTGAAGACGCGCCGGCCGGGTCCGCGGACCGCATCATCACGGAGATTCGACCGCGTGCGAATCCGGTCGTGCCCGCGACACGGTTCACGTTCTCAGTTCCGCGGCTATGACAACAGGGACGGGATCAGGATGCTCGACACCGCGCGGGTGCCGCTCGACCCGAACGTCGATGGCGGTCGACGGGCATCGAGACGCCGCCGGCAGAGCCCGAGCCAGCGAGCAACAAGCCATTCGTGCGGTTGCCCCGCAATGGGCCCACCGCTGCGCCCATCACGCGATCCCTGTCAGTGCTCGAAACTCATTGAAGAAAGGTAGTTTGGCGTGAAGGCGGCGGTCTTTGCCGCGCCACCTTCGACAGCGAATTTCGCCGCAAGAAATCGCGCGATCGCCAACTCCTTGTTCAACGTACACTTAGAGGTCCGCGGTGAGGTGGCCGAGAGGCTGAAGGCGGCGGTTTGCTAAACGCCGAACCTGCTCTCGGCCATTCGTGTTCTTCGGCCCAAGTTCCACCGTTTCAATCACTTCCACAATCAGGCGAGTTGGCCGCCGTTGGCCCCAATCGGCTGGTTCTGGCCGCTCGCAGGGACAATCGTAGGGACAGCTGCGTCCGATCACGCATGTCCGTAAATGTCAGGATTTGACATCATTCGACATCGCGGCTACGCTCGGTTCAGGAGCAGGTATCCATGAATGTCTCGCTGACGCCGGAGCTCGAGCGCGTGGTGAACGAGAAGGTCGAGAGCGGGATGTACCAGACGGCCAGCGAGGTCGTTCGCGAGGCGCTCCGGCTCTTGAAGGAACGCGACGAGGCGCGGGCGCACCTTCGTGCCGACGTGCAAGCCGGCTTCGATCAACTGGCCCGCGGCGAAGGGCGTTCGTATGACAAGGCCACGAGCCGTCAACTCGCCGAGCGGATCAAGTCGAAAGGCCGCGCCGCTCGCGCACGGAAGCCGTAGATGCCCTATCGGCTGTCCGTCCTCGCTGAGCAGGACCTCGAGGAGATCTGGATCTACGTCGCCTAGGACGCCAGCCCGGCGACGGCCGATCGGCTCATCGACGCGATCGTCGAGCGATTCGACCTCCTCGGCGAACGACCTGCTCTCGGACGCCTGCGACCTGAGTTCGGCGCTGGCGTTCGGTCGTTCGCTGTCGAGAGCCACGTCATCTACTACCGCCACGACGAAGACGTCCTGATCGCGAGGGTCCTGCATGGACGCCGCGATCAACTCGCTGCCTGGTCTGAATCCGACTGACGGCAATCACCGCCGGTGAGCTCAACCTGGTCCGGATTCGGCCGCCCTGTCAAGGCGAGTCGAGTGCGGGGCCCAGAACGCTCGCGGCGAATCCGCTGCGTGCTGGCGGATTGTCGCAGGGTGCCCTGATCCGATCCTGTGCTGCGTCTCCGACACCGGCACTTGTGGCCGCCGCCAGCGTGGGGTTGAAGGCCGCCCAAACATCGAGACCGGTGATGTCGTCGCCGTGCCCGGCCACGAGCCAGCGGAGAGCGGCGAGCCCCGCCTCGGTCGCGAACCTCGGATTCGTGTCGGCGAAGTCCCCTCGCCGCCCTGGTCAGGGTCTTCGGATCGCATGGCGTGGTGTGGCCAGCGCGATCGCCTCCGCGAACAACTGTGCGCTCTTCGCCGCCGCGAACCACTTGCCCTCGTCGCCCGGCGTGTGACGCACCAGGTCGGAGAGAATAGCCTCGTGCGGCGCGGGCGCAACCGGCGGAGTTGATTTAACCCAAGGCCTTCGGTAGACTCGCATCGTGCCGACGCTCATCCGCGAGGCCGGATTCGAGGTCAGTATCCACACCCGATCATCCGCCGCCGCACGTGCATGTTGCGAGGGCTGGCGCCATCGTGAAGATCGACCTGGCCACCCATCACGCGGTTGAAATCGTCGGCGGATCTCAGACCGCGACGTCCGGCGCGCCGAAGGGCTCGTCGCACAACACGCCGAGTTCCTCAAATCGGAATGGGAGACGCTCCATGCCCGCCGTTAAGGTGACCGCGAGAGACCGTGAACGCTTCGATCGTGCCCGCGCACGCGGCGAGGCCCGCGCCCAGGATCCGTCCGCGATTGTCGAGGCGCGCTACGATGCCGGCCGCGACGCCATCGATCTGGGATTCCGCAGCGGGGGCGTCATGACCATTCCTCGCCAGGTCGTTCCGGGCCTCGATGCGGTACCGGCGTCGGCCCTCGGCGCCATCAGCATCTCGCCCGCCGGAGACGCCCTGTCCTGGCCCTCGCTGGACGTGGACGTGTACGTCCCCGGCCTCGTCGAGCGGGCGTTCGGCACGCGGTTGTTTGCGGGGGCGACGGGACAGCGAGGCGGCCGACGGCGCTCGAAGGCGAAGGCCGCCGCGGCACGGGCCAACGGGGCCAAGGGTGGTCGGCCACGCAAGCGACTGACCGCATAGGCTTCGAGATCGCAGGCCGACGCTGCAGACGATCCCGCCTTCCCCCATGCACATGGCAGCGTGTTTGAGCGACGCACGCAAACAGCCGCGCCCGTGCGGCGACGCGCGCGTCGGCATTCGGCGGGGCTCGCCAGTGTGAGGGCGGGTCAGGTCCGCGCCGGTGGTATTCGACCGGCTCCGCCGCCGTTACCGCATTCCTCGCTGACGCTGGAGCCATCGGCTGTCTGACGACGACGGGTGCGCCCCAGGCACTGGCCGCATGGTAGAAGGCGACCCTGTTGTCGTAGGCCGCGTCCGCGGTGACGCTGCCGAGATCGCCGTCCACGGCCTCGATCAGGCCGCTGCCGGTCGTAGCGTCTTCGACCGTGGCCTCGGTCAGCGCGCCGCCCCGCGAGTGGAACGGTCTGGTGCGAAGGGACGACCCGCGGCCGGACGTCGAGCTGGCGCCGTCCGACGCCGCTGGCGACCGTTGTCGATTGGCGCATTCCCAGGCACAGCCAGACCGCCCGCGCCGGCGAGAGCAAGGCCCAATCCAACGAACACCCCGCGCAATGTCGACTCTCGCAGGCACTGTCCCTGAAACTGTCCCCACGCCGACCTCGATTTGCCGCGGGATTTCCGAAGGGATTCGCGATTGCACCGCCGCGAAAAACCGTCGACTTGCGTCGCGAAAAATGTCGGGTGGGCAAGTCCCGTTTTCGGTTACACTTACAGTCCGCGGTGAGGTGGCCGAGAGGCTGAAGGCGGCGGTTTGCTAAACCGTTATACGGGCCAAAACCTGTATCCAGGGTTCGAATCCCTGCCTCACCGCCATTGCTTGCACATTGTCCGGGATTCGGGACTCGGGGCTCGGGATTCGGGCAGCTCCGCTGTCATTCCCCGACCCCTTCTTCCCAGGTAACGCCGGGTGAGCTTGAACATCTGATGCCGCCACTCTGAGTCCTTGGCCTATGGTCCGTTTCAGCGCGAATCCCGAATCCCGAATCCCGAGCCCCGAGTCCCGATGAATCCCGCCCGCCTCCGCTTCGCCCCGTCTCCAACCGGCTACCTGCACGTTGGCGGCGCCCGGACGGCGCTTTTCAACTGGCTCTACGCGCGGCGGACGGGCGGCGTGTTCGTGCTACGCATAGAGGACACCGACGTCGAGCGTTCGTCGGCCGAGATGGTGACGGGCATTCTCGACGGCATGCGGTGGATTGGCCTCGACTGGGACGAGGGGCCCGAGGTGGGCGGCGATCACGGGCCGTACTTCCAGTCGCAGCGGCTGGCGCGGTACCGCGAGCTCGGCGAGCAGCTCGTGCGCGAGGGGCACGGGTACTACTGCTATTGCGGGTCAGATCCCGGGTCGTCCGCCTCCGCTGGCGGCGGACAACCCGCCAGCTTCGGCGAGACGTCGCCCGTGCCGGCCGGCGGCGACGCCTCCGCTGGCGGCGGACAACCCGCCAGCTTCGGCGAGACCAGGCCGCCTGCAACGGAGGACGCGGCCTGGGACGAGGGCGACACGCCCCGCGGCGAATCGTGGACGTACGACCGGCGCTGTTCGCGGCTGACGCCCGAAGAGGTGGCTGCGCGCGAAGCGGCAAGAATGCCGCGCGCCATTCGCTTCAAGGTGCCGCCCGGCGAGACGACGTTTCACGACCTCGTGCACGGCGACATCACCTTCGACAACGCGCACATCGAGGACTTCGTGGCGCTCAGGTCGGACGGCCATCCGACGTATCACCTGTCGGTCGTGGCCGACGACATCGACATGGCGATCACGCACGTCGTGCGCGGCGACGATCACATCTCGAACACGCCGAAGCAGGTGATGCTCTATCGCGCGTTCGGCAAGCCGCTTCCCGCCTTCGCCCACGTGCCGCTCATCCTCGGGCCCGACAGGCGGCGGCTGAGCAAGCGTCACGGCGCCACCTCGGTGACCGAGTACTCGAAGCAAGGCTACCTGCCCGAGGCGATGATGAACTTCCTCGCGCTACTCGGCTGGTCGCCGGGTGATGACCGGGAGCTCTTCACGCGCGATGAACTCGTCGCGGCGTTCTCGCTCGAGGGCATCAGCAGCAGCAACGCGGTGTTCAACCCCGAGAAGCTCGAGTGGTTCAGCGCGCAGCACATCGCGCGCATGCCGGCAGCGGAGCTTGTGCGGCGCATCGAGCCGCGCCTGCGCGAGGCCGGCCTGTGGCCCGCCTCGTGGAGCGCGGGGTCTTCCTTCGACCCTTCGGCAGGCTCAGGGTCGCCCCGAGCTATGCCGAGGGGCGACTCGCCGGAGAGCGAAGCGCTCGCTCAGGACAAGTCAGACCCGGGGGCATGGCTGGCTCAGCTCATCGAGCTGCTGCGCCCGCGCGCGAAGCGGCTGACGGACTTCGTCGAGAAGGGACGGCCGTTCTTTGTCGATGAGGTGGAGTACGACGCGGAGGCCGTGAGGAAACACCTTTCGGCCGCAGAGACGCTTGCTCACCTGGCGGCCGTGCGCGAGGCGTGCGCGGCTGCCCCGGAGTTCACGGCCGCGGCGCTCGAGGCCGCCATCCGCGCCCTGGCCGATACGCGCGGCGTGAAGGCGGGTGTCCTCATCCACCCGACGCGCGTGGCCGTCGTCGGCCGCGCCGAAAGCCCGGGCATCTTCGAGGTGCTGGAACTGCTTGGCCGCGATCGGACGCTGGCCCGCATGACGCACGCACTGCAGACATTCGGCCGCCAGGGCTGACGGGCCGTCCGCGGGTCTGGCCTTTCAAGCGGCCGCCCTGCACTTTTCAATTGGCCGACACACAACGTTACGATTGGCCGACAGCACCGGCGACGGCCTGTTCGCCGTGCCGGTCCGGTCGCTCTGGGAATCGGCGTGAGGGTTTGCACTTCACGAACCCCGGCATCTTCGAGGTACTGGAACTCCGTGGCCGCGATCGGGCGCTCGCCCGCATGGCGGCCGCGCTCTCCGGGTCAGTTCGGTGGCCCGGATCGCCAAGACCGAATGCGGGGGTTCATCCTGGCGTTCGGCCGTGGGGGAGAGCCGCGCTCATGCGGGCACGGAGAGAATGTGCGTCGAGGTCCGTCCAGGATTACAGTATTGTCGTCGGCGCGAGGCGGTTCGCGTAAACAGACCCGACCCCCGGGGAGGCAGAGATGAGCACCAGAATCGCTGCGGCGATGCTGGCCGCGCTGCTGATCGTTCCGGCCCCGTCAGGCGCGCAGGGCTCCCAGCAGATCAAGGGCCAGAAACCCATCCTGATTCTCGACGGTACGTTCCGGTTCACGCCGGGGGCTTGGGCCACCTACGTCATCCACGACAAGGGCAGCGGCGAGTACCACACCTTCACCATGTCCGTGCTGAACGATGAGACGAGGAAGAACCGCCAGGGCACCTGGCTCGAGATCGACATCGACACGGGCAGGGAACGGGTCGTCACGCGGGTGCTCGCCGAGCAGACCCCGGCCGGCCCCGGCGAGATCATGGACGCCGTCGTGTGGATCGAGGGCATGAAGCCGTTCTCGGTTCCCGAGAAGTACCTGAAGGGCGACGGGAAGGAAGTGGGGCAGTTCCAGGTGGCGCAGGTGCCGAAAGTCGTCGAGCCGCGCGCGTTCACCCACGATGGCCAGCCGTTGCGCGGGTTCTTCGCCGAGTCGGCCGACGACAAGGGCGGCGTGACGCGTGCGCTGGTCAGCACGGAGGTCGCGCCGATCGGCCTCGTGTGGGCGGATGCGCCCGCCATGGAGATGTACCTGTACGACTGGGGCGGCGGCGCCCGGACCCGAATCACGGACAGGCCGATCGGCATGCGGATGTGGATCATGGACATGGTCTTCCGCGGCCTGGCGGGCGAGGACATCTCGATCCCGGAGCGGAAGCTGCCCCAGCCGGCGATCGACGGCGGCTGGGAAGAGCGCGACGGCGCGTGCGCGGGGTCGCGGTGGACGGTCGGTCCTGCCGGCGGCGCGGGACGCACCGCCGAGTCCGCTGCACGGTGCGGCGAACGGGCGGGGCGCGAGGCCGTGCAACCGCCGGCCTGGAAGACGCCGCGGATTGTCGCGGGGCAGCTGGAAAGCCCGATCCGGAACGGCGCGGCCCAACTGATGTTCGTGTCGGACACGCGGGCCCTCATGGCCGTCAAGACGCCCGACGGAGTGCCCGCTTCGTTCTCGGTTCTCACGAAGCGGCAGTGATGAACGGGTACGACGAAGCCTGGGGTCAGGTCTGAAACCCAGCATGCTCCGACAAGCCGATCACCCACCTGTGCCGGTCGCGCGCTGAGGCGTCAGTCCGGGGCGGCTCGGGCATCCTGTATTGCCCGGCCGGGTGGCAGAATCCCGGCCTGTTGCGATAGAATCATTGGCTACTGCCTTACGCGGCCGTCCATGCTGGGAGGTCGTTCAACGGTAGGACACGTGGCTCTGAACCACGTTATCGGGGTTCGAATCCCTGCCTCCCAGCCAGCCTTCGCTCGGCTTCGCCGAGCTTCGGCTAGGCAAGCAAGTCCCTGCACCGAAGCGAGTTCCCGATAGGCGAAGGCTGTCTCGCCGAAGCTGCGGGAGGAATACAGCACCCCGGACCGCAGCGAAGGCGGACTCCCCGCAGGGATTCGGACCCTTTCCGACAGCGTTCATCAGTGCGCGCAAAGCCCAGACCTGGCAGTTTCCGCAACGCTGCGCCCACTGGGGCGTTGCCGAATCTGCGTACGCGAGAGCACGACATGTGGCGAATGCCCATGTTTCCGGACCGGAGCGTGTGACGGCGGATCGGCGCGAGGATTGCACCGGCCAGGGCATGCGCGGCATCGGCAAGCGCTTCGTGTACATCGTTCGGAGCGACGTCGACCCAGGCCGTCACTACGTCGGCGTGACGAGCGACGTCGGCAATCGGCTGGAGTGGCACAACCACGGACCTTGCGGGCACACCGCCGAGCACCGTCCGTGGTCCTTGGTGGTCATCATCGAGTTCCCGACCGAGCAACAAGCCGTACGCTTCGAACGCTACCTGAAGTCCGGCTCGGGCCGGGGTTTCGCGAAGCGACACTTCGGCAACTGATCCTTTGCCTTCCGTGCAGGAGAGAACCACGCGCAGAAGTCCCCGCCGGACGTCCTCTCCGGCCATTCAACTGGAGGAGGCCATGGTCACGATCACGTGTTCATCGAAGCTGCACGCGGCGCTCAGCGAAGGCGGGGTCCTGGAAGGCGAAGCTGCTTCCGGCCCGCCCGTCCGACTGGGAGACTGGGCGGCCATCCCTGCAGGCGAAAACCTGCTTGTTGCGATCGAAGTGAAGACCTGCCTGACGCTGGTCACGCGGATCCGCCCGGTTGCCGGGTTGCGAGACCGCCTTGCTGCGGCTCTTCGACGTTCACTGGTCAACAGCTGCGTGTCTCCAGAGGTCATCGAACCCGAATACAGGGGCGTTCGCCAAGCGCTGTTCGTGAGGGGGCGCAATCCAGCGCTGGCCGAAGCACTGGGTTTCGCAAAGATCGAAGGCCAGGCGCACGCCGAAGGCGGACAGCGCGAGGAATCGGTTCAAGACATGCTCAACGAGTATCCGTACGGCGAGTGCCCGGCTTCGTGCCCGAAGGAAGCGGTGGCCATTTTGTTCCAACCCCAGTCTGTTCTTCATGACGCCGCAAGCCGCATCGGCGCTGCTTCGTCCAGGCGGACGCGCCGCCCGTCGACGTCGCTCGGGGCGCCCTGAGCCTGGTCGAAGGGCGCCGCTGCTCGCGGCCTGCTCGTTCAACCAGGACAAGGACAGCGCTGGCTTCAACTCCTGCGCGTGATCGGCGTGCGCAGGTGCCGCGTCGCCGGAGGTCCGCCCGATCGGCGTCGGGACGACGGTCGCACGAGCCGCACGCGCTGCAGCGGAGGAGGGTCAGCGCGAATGTCAGCGTGAATGCCGTTGACAGCTCCGGCGCAGCACCCATCATCGGCCCTGTATCTGGGCTCGGAGGGGCGCCCGGCGTCCGACAGAGGGGGCTGCGTTGACTCGCGAGCGGCAGGCGAGCGGAGGCCCCGCTAATGCTCCCTGGGTCCGCGCGCACGACACCTAGCTGGAAACCTGGCCGCGCTCCTCCCAGTCCGTCCACTCGACGCGGTGCGCCTCGACGTAGGCGTTCACCGCCTCGCCCACAGTGGCGAAGAAACTCCTCTCGCCGAAGCGCTTGAAAAGCCCGAAGCGCTTCAACTTGTCCTTGACCGGGTCCTTCATCTCCGCGAAGCAGAACTCGATGCCCGCCGCGTTCAGTTTGTCATCGAGTTCGGCGATCACGTCGGCGGCGGTGACGTCGACGCTCGTGACCGGCTCCGCGGCCACCACGACCCAGCGCACCGGGGTCGGCGACGTCGCGGCCGCGTCGAGCACGCGGTCGTGGAAGAGTTCCGCATTGGCGAAGAAGAGCGGCGCATCCCAGCGCAGCAGCACGAGGCCCGGCACGCGCCGCGCGTTCGGGTAGCGGGTGACGTCGTGGTACCCCTTCACCCCGTCCACCCGGCCCAGCACGGCCGAATAAGGGCGCCAGCCGTCCCAGAGGAATTCGATGACGGCGATGACGATCGCGAACGCGATGCCCTCGATCGCGCCGAGCACCACCACGCCCGCGAAGCAGGCCATCGACAGCCAGAACTCCCATTGCTGGATGCGATAGATGCGCCGCAGGTCGGTCGCCTCGATGAGCCCGATGGCCGAGGCGATGACGACGGCGGCGAGCGCGGCGCTGGGCAGGTTGCGCAGCAGGTCCGGCCCGACGACCAGCAGCGCCGCGATGGCGATGGCGCCCACCACACTCGTGATCTGGGTCCTGGCGCCGGCCGCCTCCGCCACGGGCGTGCGCGAAGAGCTGCTGCTGATGGGGAAGCCCTGGAAGAGGCCGGCGGCGAGGTTTGCCGCGCCGAGCCCCACCATCTCCTGGTTCGGATCGACGGGCTGGCGCAGGCGCGCCGAGTAGGTGCGCGAAAGCACGCTCGTGTCGGCGAAGGAGACGAGCGCCACCGCCAGCCCGCCCATCAGGACCGGCACCAGGTCCTCGGCGCGGACGAAGGGGAGGGTCAACACGGGAAGTCCCTGCGGAACCGTGCCGAGGACGGCAACGCCGGCGCCCTTGCCGAGGTCGAATGCGCTCACCAGGAGCGTGGCGCCGACGACGGCGACCAGGATCCCCGGCACGCGGGGAGAGCGCCTGAGCACCAGGATCAGGGCGAGCGAGCCGGCGCCGATCGCGAAGGCGGCCAGGTTCGTGCGTCCAGCAAGCACACCGTCGACGATTCCCTGCAGCTGCTGCAGCGGCCCGTCCGTCTTGACGGAGAATCCCAGCAGCTTGGGAACCTGGCTCAGCAGCACCGTGACGGCGATGCCGTTCATGTAGCCGTAGCGGATCGGCTTGGAGAGCAACTCCGTGATGAAGCCCAGGCGCGCGAGCCCCGCCGCGACGCATACAAGGCCGGAGACGATCGCCATCGCCCCGGCCAGCACGACTGCGCGCGCCGGGTCGCCTTCGGAGAGCGGCAGGACGACGGCGAGGATCACGGCGGCGAGCGAAGAGTCCGGGCCCAGCACGAGGATCCGGCTCGGGCCGAAGAGCGCGTAGGCGAGCAGCGGCACGATCGTGGCGTAGAGGCCGTAGATGCCGGGCACCCCGGAGGCCTCGGCGTAGGCGATCCCCACCGGTACCAGCATGGCCGTGAGGACCAGCCCGGCGACGAGGTCGTGCCGGAGCGAGGCGGGCTCGTAACACCAGAGCATCCGCAGCCCCGGGACCCAGCGCGTCCAGCCGCGGCGCTCGACCCGCCGGGTCGGCAGGGGGGTGTGAACTGGCTCGGGCGGCTTGTCGGTGGCGGTCATCAAGGCACCAAGTTAGCACTTCATCGCGCAGATCGAGCATTTCGTCGGTTTCCGACCCGGCCCCGCGCTCCTAATCTGCCTCCACGTTGATCGCCGGCACCAAACGCCAGCCACCAGGACCCAAGGAGAACACCATGAACGCCAGCCAATCCGCCGCCCGCCGCCACACCGTTCCCGCGCTGTATCTAGGCTCGGAGGGGCGCCCGGCGTCCGACGGAGGGGGCTGCGTTGACCCGCGAGCGGCAGGCGAGCGGAGACCCCGCTCATGCTTCCCACATGCTGCGACGCCGACGCGTGTCAATCGGCCCTGGTAGACGGCGCACGGCCGATGGAACGTCGGTTTCGGCCGCCGAGCAGTTACCTCCGCCGAAAGGCCTTTCGTCACGCGTAACCCAGACGCGTGAGGGTCCTTCAACGAAAGCCACTAAGAATCAACGAGTTAGCCATCGCCTGGCAGTCGGCACATGACTTGCCTATTGAGTCGGCGGGCGTGCTTTGAAACGCAACCGGCCTCCGGCGCCAAGCGGCCGAATCGGAGCCTGGAGGACAGCACGCTCGCCACAGTCAGGCACACACAAGGAGAGCGTCATGGCGAACCGTTACCTGTCACTGTCAATCGCAGCCGTGCTGGCTGCGGCTGCAGCCGCCTGCGACTCCGCGCCCGGGTCACCGGCGGCGCCGAGCCCGACGCCCGCCGCTGCCTCGAGTCCCGCGGCTCCTCCGGGCGCTACCATTGGGGGTACGGTTGGACTGGGGACCGGGACCTCGGCGATGTCGGAGAGCGTGAGCGCGCTCGCGAGCGCCGGCGGTGCGAAGGTCAGCGTGGTCGGCCGATCCATCAACGCGACGACCGACGATTCCGGCCGCTTCGAGCTGAAGGACGTGCCTCCCGGCGAGGCGGAGTTGCGGTTCGAGGCCCGGGGCGTGGACGCCCGGCTGGGTATCGGTGCCGTCGCATCCGGGCAGATCATCACGATCGCGGTCCAGGTTCAGGGCCAGACCGCGGCGCTTGCGCGTGGCGACGACCGCGGCGCGGACGTATCGCTGCGCGGCGCGATCGAGGCTATGGCCGGCGGCGAGCTGCGCGTGGCCGGCCGGCGCGTGGTGACCGACAGCTCGACGATGTTCCTCGACAGGCAGAACGCATCCGTTGGGCTCTCGGCGTTCAAGATCGGCGACCAGGTCCAGGTGGAGGGCGTCAGCCGGACCGACGACAGCGTGCTCGCGGCGAAGATCAAGAAGGAGGGAGCGGACGACAACGCACCCGGCGGCACTCCCGTCAACTTCGTCGGGACCATCTCGAGCCTGAACCCGCTCATGGTGGCCGGCCGCACGGGTCCTGACCACGTCGAGCACGCGCATCCTCGACCGTCAAAACAACGCGATTGCGCTCTCGGCCCTCGCAATCGGCGGCGTGGTGGAGGTCGAGGGCACAACGCAGGCGGATGGCCGCGTCCTCGCCTCCAAGATCAAGCAAGAGAACGCCGACGACAACGCACCCGGCGGCGCTCCCGTGAACTTCGTCGGGACCATCTCGAGCCTGAACCCGCTCATGGTGGCCGGCCGGACCGTACTGACCACGTCGAGCACGCGCGTACTCGACGGCCGGAACAACCCCATCTCGCTCGCCGCCCTGCCCCTCGGCGGCCTGGTCGAGGTGGAGGGGACGCTCCGGGCGGACAACACGGTGCTCGCCAACAAGATCAAGCAGCAGGACTGACGCCCCTGGGGTGGGCGGGTCTGGCCGCAACGACCATGGGCGTGGGGAGCGAACGCTCCCCACACCCTCTTTGTCGCCGTCGTGCCAACGCGGTCGGAAAGGCCGCTGCTGTCCGGCGGCGGTCTTCTATCTGGGCTCGGAGGGGCGCCCGGTGTCCGATGGCGGGGGTCGCGTCGACCCGCGGGCGGCGGGCGAGCGGAGACAACTCTAGTGCGTCCTGTCGTCGTGACCAGATGGTTGAACCGGTTTCCACGAATGCAACGTTTCGGAGGTAGTCTGACCCAACACCATCGCACGATGATCGCGCGATTGCGCAGCAAGACCGGTTAGACCCGACTGCGCCCGACGCCACCAGAGTCAATTCTGGCTCTGACCCGCGTAGTCGGGGTTCGAATCCCTGCCTCCGAGCCAAACTCAAGTCATTCCAGCGCTAACAGTCAGCGCCGATGCTCGACCTTCGGTCGATCGCGCCCTGAGACACGGTGTGCAGGATTCCGCGGCCCGGGAACCACGCGACGGCCATCGGATCCCTCGCCGGCGGACTGACGTTCGCCGGCCAGTTCGCTGAGCTCGGTAGCGCACGCGAGGCGTGGCGCCGAGTCACGGTGCCGAACACCGCACGCGTGCTCGGAGCAGTCCGTCCCGTCTCGTTACGTCGCCAGGCAGCTCGGTCGTTACAGGGGCGCAGGCAGTCCGACCTTGCGCCGCAGCTCGGTCATGTACGGATCGTCGCGCATGGTGTCCCACCATTCGGCGTCGAGGAACACGAGCAGGCCTGCTCGCTCCTCGAGCGCCGCGGCCATCGCCTGCCGCCACGGCTCGGTGTGACGCAGGCCGGCATGCGCCTCCGCAAGGGAGAATGGGGACACGTACGAACGACTCGCCAGATCGGTGAGTCGCTGGAGCATGTCGACCGCCTGGTCCCGGCGCCCGGCAAGACCGAGGGCCAGTGCCAGGCTGCCAATACGCTCGTGGTGCGGGTCCATCGATACCGCCTTCTCCAGCATGGAGACGGCCGGGTCGTACTCCTGCCGCGCCAGGTGGATGAATCCGAGGAACGCATTTGCGGTCAGGTAGTTCGGGTCCAGCTCGAGCGCCTCTCTCGCCGCCACCTCCGCCGCGTCGAACCGGCGCGCGAGGAAGAGAACTTGCGCCCGCACAATCGCCGCGTTCGCGGAGAGCGGATCGATGTCGATCGCCCGCTTCGCCTCGGCGATGGCGTCGTCGTGCCGCCCGATGACCGCCAGGAGCATCGGATACCACACGCGCGCGCCGAGCGAGGCCGGTGTCAACTCCAGGCATCGCTTGAACGCTCGCTCGGCCGACGCCCAATCCCAGTCGTAGAGGAAGCTGCACATGCCGAGCGACGCGTAGGCATCGCCAAGAGACCCGTCGAGCGCCAGGGCCTTCTGCGCGGCGGCCTTCGCCCGTGGAAACGCCTCCCCGGGTGCCATCGTACTGTTCGGGGTGAAGCCCAGGTGGGCATAGCAGTCGGCCACGCCCGCGTAGGCCGCCGCGAAGGTCGGATCGAGGTCGAGCGCTTCCTTATAGAACTCCAGCGCGCGTTGGGTGTTCGGCGGCGTTCGCTTCGCCGCATGATGGCGACCCTTCAAGTACAGATGGTAGACGTCGGTTGCAGGCCGTGCGGGCACGGCCTTCTGCGCTCGGGCGCCGGTCAACGTCACCTTGAGCGCGGCGAGCACTTGGTCGACGATGTCGTCCTGCAGCGCGAAGATGTCGGCCATCCTCGTCGTGAACTGCTGCCCCCAGATCTGGGCGTCGTGTTCCGCGTCGACGAGCGTCACCTTGACGACCAGGGTGTCGCCGCGGGACACGACTCGTCCGGTCACCACCGCCCGGACGTGGAGGTCACGCGCCACCTGCTGCAGGTCCACGGCGTCGCCTCGATAGCGGAAGGACTTCTGTTGCGGCGCCACGCGCAACCGCTTCATCTGCGACAGGCTGTTGATGAGGCCCTCCGCGATCCCCTCGCCGAGGTACTCAGTGTCCGGGTCTCCGCCGGCGCTGACAAGCGGCAGCACCGCCAGCGACCCCACGCGCCGGCGCGCGTCGCTCGCCCGAGCGGTCTTCTTGACCGCCGGGGCACCGGCGGACTCCGCACCGCGCTGAAGCCGCAGGAGATCGGCCTTCGCGTCGGCGGCGGTCTGGTAGCGCAGGGCCGGCGCTTTCTCGAGCGCCCGACGAACGACGTGCGCCAGATCCGGCGGCAGCCGCTCGAGTCCGGACGGCGGGTGATTGAGAATCGCGTCGAAGATCGCGGCCGTCGTGGCTCCAGCAAACGGCAGCGTGCCCGTCGCCATCTCGTGGATCACGACGCCAAGGGCAAAGAGATCCGTCCGCTCGTCGGCCTCGTGTCCCCGGGCTTGTTCCGGCGCCATGTAGGCCACCGTGCCGAGCACGACGCCGGGCGACGTCCGATAGACGTCGGAGATCGCGGTGTCCATCGCGGTATTGGCAGGCTCGGGCTCGAGGCGGTGTCTTGCCAGACCGAAGTCGAGCAGCCGGGCACCGCTCTCGGTCAGCGCGACGTTGGCGGGTTTGAGGTCGCGGTGGATGATCCCCTTCCGGTGCGCGGCGTCGAGGGCATCGGCGATCTCGACGGCAATTCGAACCGCCTGGTCGACGGCCAGCGCGCCCTTTGCGAGCCGCTGCGCCAACGTGTCGCCCTCCAGGTGCTCCATCACCAGGTAGGCGATCCCCTCCTGGGTGCCGACGTCGAAGACCGCGCAGATGTGGGGGTGACTCAAGGCCGCCAGCGCCTTGGCCTCCCGCTCGAACCGCTGCCGGCGCTCGGAATCCTTGGTGAGGTGCTCGGGCAGGACCTTGATGGCGACGGTGCGATCAAGACGGGTGTCGCGGGCCCGATACACTTCGCCCATGCCGCCGGCGCCGATCCGGGCGACGACTTCATAGCACTACTTTGTCAGATTCAATCTTTCGTACAACGCGATCCAACATTTCGTACTTGTACAAATGATCCGGATTCTTTACGATTGCGTGCGTGACGGAAGCCGACGCCCGCGCGGTGCTGCAACGCTTCGGTGCGTTTGCCGATCAACTCGCGTCCTGCTTCGGGCGCGATGTGCAGCGCGACGCCGCGAGTCGCTACCTGGCGGGCTTGGTCAACGACAGCGCGCGCAAGTCCATGCAGGCGATGCATGGGCGCTTGAGCGATGCGGGCTCCTACCAGGCCCTGCAACACTTCATCACCCACTCGCCCTGGGCGGTGGCGCCGGTCTGGGCGCGCCTGCACGCCCTGATTCCAGACCGCAGCGGCATCCTGGCGCTCGACGATACCGGGTTTCCCAAGCAGGGCACGCAGTCGGTCGGCGTCAAGCGGCAGTACTGCGGGGCGCTGGGCAAGACGGGCAACTGTCAGGTCGGCGTGTCGACCGCGTTGATTGGGCCGACACTGGTGTGGCCGACCAGTTGCGAACTGTATCTGCCGGCGGAGTGGGCGGGCGACCCCGAGCGGCGCGACCGGGCGCGCGTGCCGACCACGGTCCGCTTCCGCGAGAAATGGCGCATCGGCCTGGCGCACATCCGCACACTCTTGAAGGCAGGCTTCACGATCGAGGCCGTCGTGGCCGACGCCGATTATGGGACGACGACCGCGTTTCGCACCGAGCTGGAGCGGCTGGGCCTGCGCTATGCGGTCGCCGTGCGTGGGTTGCTGCACGCGTGGACGCCGGGGGCGTCGACGTCCTGCAGTCTGGAGGCGCTGGGCCGCGCGCTGCCGCGGCAGGCCTGGCGCCGCGTCACCTGGGCGCAGGGCACAAAGGGCCCGCTGGCCGCGCGCTTCGTCGCCCGGCGGGTCCGGCTGCGTCACGGGCGCGGCGACCGGTGGGTGCTCTTCGAGCGGTCGCTCGCCGACGACACGCGCAGGTACTACGTGCTGAACCTGGACGCAACCGCGTCGCTGAGGCAGTTGGTGCGCCTGGCGCGCAGCCGCTGGCCGATCGAGCAGCAATATCGGGAACTGAAGGACGAACTGGGGCTGGATCACTTCGAGGGCCGCACCTACCCTGGCTGGGCCCACCACACCGTGCTGACCGCGGCCGCGTTCACCTTCCTGCAATTGGAACGGCGTCGATCGACGGACGCGCCGCGTCCGACCCTGCCCGCCGTGCGAGCGTGGATGCGGGAAATCGTCGCGCTGCAGTACTTTGCGGGCAACCGTCAACTCTTCAACCTCGCGCTCAGTTTTCAGCGCAATCCGCCCCTACGAAGATGACAAAGTAGTGATAGGGACCAAGGCGCGTGCCGGGAGCCAAAAGCATGCGTGGGCGCTATTATAGTGGACCCCTATTTTCCGGAAAGCGTGGAAGGCGCGCTGTGGTCACCCGACGGGCCCGAGTCGCGGGCGGAACGCGCTGTCCAAGGAGGTTCGAATGAACCCGTTCGTGAAACTGAACAGGCAATTCATCGCCGGAGAGTGGCGCGACGGCGCCAGCGCGAAGGTCTTGACCGATCGCAATCCCTACAACGGCAAGCCGATCTGCGATTTCAAGCTGGCCGACAAGGCCGACGTGGACGTGGCCTACCGATCGGCCGCCGCCGCGCAGAAGATCTGGGCGCAGGTCAATCCTTTCGAGAAGCGCGCGATTCTCGAGAAGGCCATCACCTTCGTCGAAAAGCACGAAGCGGAGATAACGGACATCCTCATCGAGGAGCTTGGCGGGACCGGATTCAAAGCGTTCTTCGAGATCGGGGTCGTGAAGAACATCATCAAGGAGGCGGCCACCTACCCGTTGCGCATGAACGGGGAAATCCTGCCGTCGACGGTCGATGGCAAGGAAAACAGGCTTTACCGGGTGCCCGTGGGGGTCGTCGGCGTCATCAGCCCGTTCAACGCCCCTTTCTTCCTGAGCATGCGCTCGGTGGCCACGGCCCTGGGGGCGGGCAACGGCGTGGTTCTCAAGCCTCACGACGACTCCCCCATCACGGGCGGCACTCTTGTTGCGCGAGTATTCGAGGAAGCGGGGTTGCCGAAAGGGCTTCTCAACGTGGTCGTTGCCGATGTGCGCGAAATCGGCGATGCGTTCGTGGAACATCCGATTCCCAGGATCATTTCCTTCACCGGTTCCGAAGGCGTCGGCCGCCATATCGGCGGCGTGGCGGGGCGTTGCCTGAAGAAGGCGGTTCTGGAGCTGGGAGGCAATAGCGCCTTGATCGTTCTCGCGGATGCCGACGTGGAGCGTGCCCTGAACGCCGCCGTGTTCAGCCGATTCACGCATCAGGGCCAGGTCTGCATGTCGGCGAATCGCGTTCTGGTCCATCGCAGCTTGTATGCGGATTTCCTGGAAAAGTACGTGCAAAGGGTTTCCGGCCTGAAAGTCGGCGACCCGCGCGACCCCAAGACCGATATCGGCCCGTTGATGAACAAGGCGCAGGCGGATACGCTCTCTCAGCAAATTCAAAAGGGCGTGGACGAAGGCGCGCGGGTGGCTCTGCGTGGAACAGTGGAAGGCACCATGGCTTCTCCCACCGTGTTCGCCGACGTGAAGCCCGGCATGTCCGTCGCGCAATGCGAAATGTTCGGTCCGGCGGTATCCGTGATTCCCTTCGATACGCCCGAGGAGGCCATTCGTATCGCGAACGACAGCGCGTTCGGGCTGAGCGGCGCCATCCATACGAAGGATGTGGAGTACGGCGCCGAACTGGCCAAGCAGATCGATTCCGGGGCCATCCACGTCAACGACGGCACCATCAACGACGAACCGCTGGTGGCCTTCGGCGGCGAAAAAGCTTCCGGCACCGGCCGGCTGAACGGCAAATGGGCGCTCGAGGAATTCACCACGTTGAAGTGGATTTCGGTGCAGCACACGGTCAGGCATTACCCGTTCGAGCCTCACGCTTGAGCTGTTGAAGGCCTGAGTTCCGGCGAGCGGAGACCCCGTGAATGCTCCCGATATGTCCCGAAAAGGCCGCTGAGATAGGATCCCTCGCACCGTTCCAGATGGAGCCACCGATGCCGCAGACAGGAGACTCGTCCCGCCGCCGGTTCTTGGGTGCGCTTGGCCTCGTCGGCCTGCTCACCGCGTGGAGGGCACCGCGCGCGCACCTGGAGGCGCAGGCCCCGGCCGCCCCGCCACCGCCGGCCGCACCGTGGTGGCCGTCGCGATGGGGTGCCGGCGACCAGGCCGGCGCGTCGAACTGGATCACACCCGACAAAGTCCTGGATGCCGTGAAGTGGGTCCGCGACGGGAAGATCTATCGAATGGGACGCGCCTACGAGGCCGGCATGCCGCTCTTCGGCACGCGCACGTTCAGTCTCACGATTCCGGGAGGCCCGACGGGCGGGCCGTTCGGCAGCAACAAGCTCATCTATCACGACGAGTTCGTGACAGGGCAGATCGGCCAGGTCGGCACCCAGTTCGACGGCCTCGGACACGTGGGCCTTCAGCGCGGACGCGACGGCGATCGCACGGAGATGCGCTTCTACAACGGCTTCACCGAGCAGGACATCGCATCGTCTGACGGCCTGCTCAAGCTCGGCGTCGAGCACATCAAGCCCATCGTCACGCGCGGCCACCTGATCGATGCCGCGGGGCTGAAGGGCCGCATGCTCGGCGGCGGCGAGGAGATCTCGCTCGCGGATGTTCGCGCCGCCCTATCGCGTCAGGGGATGAGCGAGGACGACATCACGCCGGGAGACGCGATCCTGTTCCACACCGGCTGGGGCCGGCTCTGGATGAAGGACAACGCGAAATACGCGGCGACCAATCCCGGCATCGGCCTTGAGGTCGCGCGCTGGGTGGCGGACCGCGGCCTCTGCCTCACGGCCGCCGATACACCATCGATGGAGGCCGTGCCGAACCGCGACGCATCGCTCGCGTTTCCGGTGCACGGAAAGCTGCTCACGAAGCACGGCATCCTCAATCACGAGAACCTGGTCTTCGACGAACTGCTGGCGGATCGGAAGTTCCAGTTCGTCTACGTGTTCGTGCCGGTGCCGCTCAAGGGCGCGACGGGATCGCCTGGCTGTCCGATCGCGATCACCTGACCTTGCGGTCGGTGCACGCGCCACCGTGCGGCGATGGACTCGGCGCCCGAGGGAGGCGGTCGCAGCTGTATCTGGGCTCGGAGGGGCGCGCGGCGTCCGACAGAGTGGGCTGCGCTGACTCGCGAACGGCAGGCGAGCGGAGACCCCGCCAGTGCTTTCTATATGCTTCCGCCGTCTAACGCTCGGCTTGAGCCGCGCGCCTCGGCACACGCCGAGCGCGACGGCTCCAAGCCGATGTTAGCTGGCGCGTTGAAGTGCCAGGATCTTCCTTCGTACTGCTTGGGGAAACTCGACGAACGCGAACTGACCGCGGCTGAACAGGTAGCCCTCGCCGCTTTCGTCGATGATCCGTACGAGGTCGTCCTTCGCGGCTCGAGCGTCCGGGACGATCTGGTAGACCTTCCCGAGTACGAGCGACGCCTCGTTCCCGGAGTTGTTCAGACACAACGCGAACTGCTTTGTCAGGCGTCTCATGGCTAGTCCAAGTAGTTCTTAATCTTCACGTCGCGTCGTCCGATTCCGTGGGCTTCGTACCAATGTAACTCCACCCGTCGGATATTGCCATTCGGTAGGCGCACCGTGCCTATCCCTTTTCGTTTCCGCCAACGCCCCCGGCCGTACATCTTTCGCAACAGCGAACGCACCTTGAGGCTGGCCCCGGCGGCAATCGTCGCAATCGCCTCAATCTCGCCAATGACCTCAAACGTCAACGCCGACTCCTGTACGGGCTTCGGAGTGCTCTGTCCCGTGATCCATCACACCAGCTAGCGTCCAGCATCAGCTGCGGCGCGAAGCGCCGTCAGCTGCATGCTGTTGTTAGGCAGCACTGCGCTACGGCAGGGAGTATGAGAACTCATAGCTGTGCTTGCCATTTGCGATGATGATCTTGAATTCGCCCGCGAGTCCGACCAGTTCAGCTGTGCCTGAATCAGGGACCACGGTAACGAGCAGAAGCGGCGCTCCGCGGTTCATTGTTCCCGAGTGCTGGAGCACGAAGCTGCCCTTCTTCCCGTGAAGTGATCCCTCCACCCGCTCAATCGCGACGTAGCCGGCGGATCCCTCCACGTTGGTCATGGCGCTGAGCATCTGACCCGTCGTCATGGCAACCAAGTCGCCAGTGATCGTCTTGTCGATTGACATACGACGGAGCTTTGCGCCTTCGGGTTGGCCCTCCATGGCCAAAGGAACCAGCTTCACAGTGAATTCGCCTTTGGCAACGTGGTTCACTCGGGTTCCTCCCGTAGGTGACTGGTTTGTTTGCGGCGAAGCGAGGGATGCGATGAATAGCGGCGTGACAATAAGCAACTGATGTCGCATGCGCTCCTCTATTGTGCTGCCTAACGACTGGCGCTCACCCGCCGGCGCTCACAGTATCACCGCGTCGGTCGGGTGCAGCGCGGTGTTGGGCGGTCGTTTCCCCGCTGCAGTCTGGCGGAAGCCCGTAGACATCAGAACCCTGACATGTCGAGCATGACGGCCGTCACGATGAGGAGCGCCGCACAGAGTGCCAGCGCCAATCGTGCCCGATCGTGTCTGGTGATGAGATTCCCGACTGACAACAGAAGGAACGCCAGTGGAGCGACGATGCGGATACCGAACGCGTCTGTTACCGTGCCGGTAGCGAGGTTCGCGACAAGAAGTATCGTGCAGGCTCCCACGAGCACCATGGCAACCCACCTAGACAGATTGGTCGCAATGCTCCTGCTCGCCCCAGTCGGGTTGCTTTCATTCATCCGCTTAATCCCCGTTTGCGGCCCGCCCAACACATAGGGTTTTATCCGCGCGCGTCGTCCCTTCCGGGGAGAGGTCAGCGCGCGGGCGCGCGGATAAGGCCCGTTGAACGAAGCCGCGGGGGGGCGCGGCTATGGGGATTGTAAGCCCGCCGCGTTCAGGCGGAGAGTGGTTCTTTGGTCAGGTGGAGGGGGAGGCGGCGCGTGCCGTGCGCCGTGGTGCGCGTGCCCCCGCAGCGGGAGCGGGCGGCCGGGGTGCCGGTAGCCGGTTTCGGGCGCGGGTCGGGCTGCGCGACGAGTCGGCGTCGTGGGACGTGTGCGCCGGACGAGGAGCATGGGGCGGGCATCATGGCGGGTCGGGCGCACGGAGGACGTGCGCGCCACGCATCGGGGGGGCGAGGACGGCCGTGACGTGCATTGTGCCCTGTTGGCAGACGGGACAGCGTTCGGGGGCGGGCGGGGCGTGGGGTGGAGGCGGCTCGGCTGGGCGTGCCGTGGTCGGCGAGGCGCCGAGCAGGGCGCGGCAGCGATCGAGTCGGGCGTGGCGGTGGTGGTTGCCGAAGAGGCCGGCATGCCGAATGCGGACGAAGCGCGCCGGCAGGACATGGAGTAGAAAGCGCCGCAGGAATTCCTCGGCGGTCAGCGCCATGATCTTCTGCCGATCCTGATCGGCGTAGTCCTTCCAGCGGAAGCGGACGACCCCGTCGACGAGGTCCACGAGACGGGCGTGGGTGATCGCGACGCGATGGGTATAGCGAGCGAGGTAGGCGAGCACACGGTCGGGTCCGCCAAACGGCGGCTTGGCATACACCACCCAGGACTGGGCGTGGAGCGTGGCCAAGAAGCCGCGCCAGGCGACGGACACCACCAAGGGCGCGGTGCCGCCCGCGAAGGTCAGACGGTGCGCCCGGTACGCGCTGTCGAGCGCCTCGAGGTACTTCGCGCGGAAGACCTGGGAGAGGGCCCGCACCGGAAAGAGATAGCGGCGGCGCGCGGGGAGCCAGCGCGTGCCGTCGCGGCTCAGCGCGCCGCCGGTGACGACACAGTGGAGATGGAGGTGCTGCGTGAGCGACTGGCCCCACGTGTGCAGGATGGCCGTCACCCCGAGGGTCCCGCCGAGCTGGCGCGGGTCGCGGCCGAAGGCCAGCAGGGTGTCGGTCGCGGCCTGAAACAGCAGGGCGTACACCACGCGGGGATTCCCTTGGGCCAAGGCGTTGAGCGCGTGGGGCAGCGTGAAGACGACGTGGAAGTAGGGAATCGGCAACAGTTCGGCCCGCCGCGCGTCGAGCCAACGGTCGCGCGCCGTGGTCTGACACGTGGGACAGTGGCGATTGCGGCAGGAGTGGTACGTGACGCGCGTGGCGCCACAGTGGTCACACGTCTCGGCATGCCCGCCAAGGGCGGCCGTTCGGCAGGCGACAATCGCCCGCAAGGCGGCTCGCTGGACCGTCGCCAGGCGCGCGGTCGCGACGAGCCGGTCGCCGCCCGCCCGGACGATGTCCGCGAGCGTCACCCGGGGCCGGGTGCGCATCGCCGCGTGGCACACGGCTCACGCCTGGGCGGGAGGGGTGGGGGGCGAGCAACCGTCCAGCAGGTCCAGCGGCGACCGATGCGCCAGGATTGCCGGCTGCGTCAGATGGAGGTACCGCGCCGTGGTGCTGAGGGCGCGATGCCCGAGCAGGCGCTGAATCGTCGGGACATCGACGCCGGCTTCCAGGAGATGAGTCGCGAAGGCATGCCGCAGCCCGTGAATCCCCCCGCGCTTGGTGACCCCGGCCCGCTCTTTGGCCGCGCGATAGGCGCGCTGAATCCCGGACACGTCCGGCGGGTGGTCGTCCCCCGGCACGGCGAAGAGCCACGTGCGCGGGCGGTCGAGGCGCCAGTAGGTTCGCAGCTCGTCCAGCAGGCGCACCGACAGCAGCGTGTACCGGTCCTTTCGCCCTTTGCCCTGCTCGACCCGAATCGTCATCCGCGCCGAGTCGATGTCGGGCACACGCAGATGGACGAGCTCATTCACGCGCAGCCCCGCGGCGTACGTCGTGGCGAGCATGGCGTGATGGCGCACGTTCGTCGTCGCCGCCAGAATCCGTCGCACGTCCTCGGTGCTGAGGATGTGCGGCAGTGTGGCCGGCTGGCGTCCGGCAGGGATCACGAAGGCCACGTGGTCCTGCTTCAGCGTGACGTGATAGAGAAACCGCAGCCCGTGAACCGCGATGTTGACCGTACTCCACGCCCGCTTCCGGACTTGCAGCAGCTCCAACAGGTAGGCCTGGACCTCGTCGGCGCTGATCTGATCCGGCGGTCGCCGGTAATAGCGGGCCAGGCCGCGAACGGCACCCAGATACGCCTCTCGGGTCCGCTCCCCCATGCCGCGCAAGACCATGTCGTTGTCCATCCGCCGCCGCAACTCAGTCATCACTCACCTCCCGGCCGCCGACACGCCGCCCCATGCGACGGTCGTCTGCCGGGATTGTGCGCGGGAAGAAACTGACACCGCGAGGTGGGCGGGTCAGGACAGGGCAAGAGCTACCGCGAAGCGGTTTCGTTCAACATCCAATAGGTCGATGTCCGGTTTCGCTGGGAACAGCACCCCAGACGACCGCACCGTGCCGCTTCCGGGCGACCTCCCGAGCGTATTGTCCTGCGCGGGCCTGGCGACGACAAGGCCTTTGCACACAGATTCGTGGCGCGTGCGGCCGCGGTGGCTCCCATGGAATCTGGATGGCGGGCCAATGTCGCATTTCCGGTGTTCGGCGGACGGCGGGAATCGCTGTATCTGGGCTCGGAGGGGCGCCCGACGGCCGACAGCGGGGGGCCGCCATCTGACACCTCGCCGGCGAGATCTCCGGCAGGCCGTTTCCCGAGGCCCGTCGCACCGGGCGATATGATCTCTCGCCTGAGACAGTCGCGGGCACATCGATTCTCCGTCTGTTGCCGTCCAGGCGTCGCGGGTGCTGTGCCTTCAATCGCCCAGGAGCCCGCTGTGGGCGCGTTGTGAACCGCCGACGATGAGCAACGCCCGGTGATCGGCCGAACCCTCGCCCACTACCGGACCACGGCCACCTTCGACGCGTTGGTCTCTACGTAGTCGAACCCCGCCGCCAGGTGGCCTCGAACCTGTCTGGGTCAAGGCAGACCCCGATCGGCGGGCGGGCGGCCTGGCCGAACGCCGTGCCGGGAACGAGCAGGCAGAGGACGAGCGCGAGGCAGGGCGTCATGGCGCCCAGCAGACCTGATTCAGCGCGTCCCGGAGGAGCCGGGACCGGCTGCGGGCGCCGGCCTGCGGCGCGCGAAGGCGAGGATGGCGCCAAGCGCGATCGACAGCATGGCCGCCGCGAGGACGCGGTACTCGGGCGGCAGCAAGAACGTCACCGTGTGGGCCGGAATCCAGAAGAACGGGATGGTCTTCAGCAGCACGAAGGACACGAAGCCCTGCCAGTCGATCGCGGCCACCACGTCGGCGACGCCGGCCCGGGTGCGGCGCTGCTCGCACCGGAGATCGATGAACGTGTCCGTCGCACGGTGGACGAGCATCATCGCCGGCGCGAACGTGGCGTTCATCGTGGCGCTGACAAGAAACGCGAATGCCAGCTTTGAGTTCCCGCCCGGCAGGAGCGACTTCGACATCGCGGCGGCGATCCCGCTGGCGAAGATGTCGAAGACGAGGACGATCGCCATCCCGATGAAGCCCCAGACCACGGCCCGGTAACCCAGGCCGGCAGGAGCGGACCAGCGGCCCCGGACGATGCGCAGGGCGAGCAGTTCGCCCATGGTGGCCAGGACGAGGAACTTCGAGAAGCCGACGAGGAAAGGGTGCGCCGCGGTGGCTTCGACAAACGCGCGGTGGGCCGGCGGGAAGGCCAGCAGGGCCATGACGGACCCGAGCGCGACGGCCCAGACAACGTCGCCATTTCTCATCCGCCGGCCTCCTTCCAATCCGACCCCGGGATTCTGCCAGGCTGACCTCGGCCGCTCGGAAGTCTACTCAGAAGGCCTTCGCGGCGTCGAGGTTCCGAGTCGGGGGGGCGGTGCTACAATGCCCGCGGACTGTGCGGTCCATCCGGTTCGGCACCAGCCTCGGCCCGGCCGAGAGAAGCCAGCGGAGGGTGTCCCGCTCCATGATCGCCGGCGTTCGCCTGCTGCCGCCCGGCTTCCTCGCCACCAGTTCGACCGACGCCCTCTGGGCGCTGGTCGGAGCCTATCCCTACCTGTTCGCGACCGTCCTCGGCCTGGTGATCTGCCTCGCGGCGGCCGTCGCGCTGCGCCCCCAGTGGACGCTGATCCTCGGCGGCGGACTGCTGAACACCACGTGCTTCCATCTGTTGGTGTACTTCGAGGACGTCTACTGGAGTCCCGTCCGACTGTTCGACTGGCCTGTCGGCATCGAGGACGTCCTGTGTTCCTTCCATGTCGGTGCCCTGGCCCTCATTCCCATGGCAGTGATACTCAGGGAGTCTCTGTCCTGGGAACACGAGATTGCACGGCCGGTGAGGCGCTACCTGCTGGCGGGAGTCCCCCTGCCTGCGCTGTTCCTCGTGCTGATGCCGTTGGGCCTGGGACCGATGGGTTCCCTGATCGCCACCAATCTGCTGGCAACCGGCGGCTTACTTCTCGCCCGAGCCCGGCTGTGGCCGCTCTGCATCTGCGGCCTCGCCGGCTTTCCGCTGCTCTACTGGCTCATCGTGCGCACGTACTTCCTCCTCTGGCCAGGCTTCATCACGCAATGGAACCCCGAGGGGATCTGGGGCGCGGTGGTGTTGGGGCTCCCGAGGGGGGAGATCGCCTGGGCCTTTGCGTTCGGTGCCTTCTGGCCGGTCTTTGTCGGATACGTCTTCGACGTTCGCATCGAGCGCCGCGAACGGGCCTCCGGACGCGTCGCGCGGCTCGAACCCGGAATGGCCGCCCCCACGCCGGAGGGCCCATGACGCCGTGGGCCTACTCCTTTCCACGGGATCACGGTTCACATCCCACCTTCGCCACCGAGTGGTGGTACGTGTCCGGGAATCTCGCGACCCGGGCGGGGGCCGAATGGGGTTTCCACTTCGCCGTGTTTCGCCACCGACCGGCGCTGACGTTTGGACGGACCCTGACGATCAGAGTTCCGGCCGACGGATTCGCCTCTCACCTGGTGGTTACCGACTGTGAGCATCGGGTGTTTCGGTTTTCCGAGCAGCTCGGCAGTCAGGTGATGAGGACTGCCGGAGCCCGAGCCGACAGGCTGGACGTCCGGGTGCGGAGGTGGTCTCTCAAGGCCGAGGGCGATGGCATGCGGCTCCTCGCCGGCGGGCCGCACTGCGGCGTCAATCTCGACCTTCGGCCTCGGAAGCCGCCCGCCCTGAACGGCCACCGAGGCGTGTCCCTGAAAGCACGCTCGCCGAAAGGCACGTCTCAGCACTACTCGGTCACGTCCATCGACACGCAGGGGACGATCGACTGGGACGGCCAGTTGCACGACGTCAGCGGCAAGAGCTGGCTGGATCGGGAATTCGGGTCGGGCATCTTCCCGCCGGTCGTGGAGGGTTGGGACTGGTTCAGTCTCAGGCTGGACAACGGATTCGAACTCATGCTCGTCCTGGTCCGATCCAGGGAATCCGACGCGCCGGCCGCCGCGTACGGAACGCTGGTCGCGCCGGACGGCACGACGGAGTGCCTGGGCCGCGAGGATTTCCGGACTCGTTCACTGCGTCGCTGGCCGAGCGCCGCTTCGGGCGCCCGGTATCCGATGGGGTGGCAGATCACGCTGCCGGCGCACCGCATCGAACTCGACGTGCAGCCGGTCGCGGAGCATCACGAGATCAACGCTGAACCGTTCTGGAAGATGGACTACTGGGAGGGACCCGTTCGGATCAGCGGCGCGTGGGAGAACGGCGCGGTAGCGGGGCGGGGATACGTCGAGCTGACCGGCTACGCGCAGCCGATTGGAGGCCGGTTCTGACACGCACGGCCCGCGACGTCGGCGCGATCGAGACACCCATGGGGCGGCTGGCGATCGTGGTTGTGATCGTTGCGCTCGGCGCGCCGGAAATCGGGGCCCGCCAGGAGACGGCGACGGTCACGCGCGTCATGGAGGCGATTCGAGCGCAGCGCAGGGGCGCCGACGTCAGAACCGAGGGACGCCTCGTACGAGTGGACGCGACCGGCAAGCGCACGGCCAGTCCGTTCAGGATGAAGGTCAAGTCCTTCCCCGGCACGATGAAGGTGCTGTACGAAGTGGACGATCCGCCTGCCGACAGACTCAGGCTGCTCATTGAGGCGCCGGACACGGGCGCGCTCCGGATGCAGCTGGTCCGGGGGAGCGATCTGACCGTCGAAGACGTCCGGCAGGATCACGGGGGCGACGCCCTGCTCGATTCACTCCTCGCGTACGAGGATCTGGCCGACGCGCACTTCTTCTGGCGGGATCAACGCCTGACCGGCGAGGAGCCGTGCGGCGATCGCCACTGCTACGTGATCAGGAGTCAGCCGGACTCGGACACCGACTCGCACTACGCATCGGTCACGTCGTGGATCGACATGGGAATCTCCGTGCCGATCGTCGTCCGGAAGCACGTGCGGGCATCGGCCGTCGTCAAGGAGTTCACGTACCGCGGCCTCCGGCAGTCGAAAGGTCAGTGGGGAGCCCGGCAGGTCGACGTGCGGGTCGAAGGCAACCCGCGGCTGACCCTGCTTGTCGTGACCCGCGGCTCCGCGAAGGCCGGGCTCAGCGCCGGCGACTTCGCGCCGGGCGTGCTCGTCCGCGCCTGGCGCTGACGCGCGTGAAACCCGGCCCGAAACCAAGGGATGCACCCATGGCCGAACCGCTCGTTTGGATCGATCACGTCAGCCGCTCGCACGACGACGGGCGGGTGGTGGCGTTGCAGGATGTGGAGCTTCGAATCGACGCCGGGGAGTTCGTCGCGGTGACGGGGCCGAGCGGCAGCGGGAAGTCCACACTCCTCAACATGATGAGCGGCCTGGATCGCCCGTCGTCCGGGCGCGTGTTCTTCGACGGCGTGGAGCCGCTTACGCGCGCGGCCTGGGCCGCGGTCCGGGCCCGCCGGATCGGCTACGTCTTCCAGCGATTCAACCTCCTGGCCACCTTGACGGCGCTGCAGAACGTGGAAGTCGCCATGATCGGCGTGGTCCGGGGCGCGGCCGCCCGGCGCCGGCGGGCGCAGGACCTGCTGGAACGGGTCGGCCTGGAGCTCCGCACGTCGCACTTCCCCTACGAGCTCTCGGTCGGAGAGCGCCAGCGTGTGGCAATTGCGCGGAGCCTGGCCAACGTCCCGGTGGCCATCCTGGCGGACGAACCGACCGGGAGCCTGGACAGCCGCAACGCGGTGTCCTCGATCGAGCTGCTGAAGCAGACCCGGGAGAGCGAAGGCATCACGCTAGTGGTCGTGACGCATGACGCCACGGTGGCGGCACACGCGCCGCGCCGGATCACGCTCGAGGATGGACGCATCATCGGTGACCAACGGCTTCCGTAGAGCCCGGGGCGCACATGCATTTCATTGGTATTCCGATCCGGAATCTGCTCAACCGGCCGCTGCGATCGGCGTTGACGCTGCTGGGGATCGCCGTGGCCGTCGGCAGCTTCGTCGCGCTCGTCGGTGCCTCGAGGGGCGTGCAGAACGCATGGACCCGTAGCTACGCCGAACGGAACACGCACCTGGTCGCCCTGCGCAAAAACGCCGCGGACGTGCTGTCGGCCACCGTCGACGAGGGCGTAGCGGACGAGATTCGCCGTGTGCCAGGCGTGGAAGCGGTCGCCGCCGAACTGGTGAGCCTCGTCAGCGTCGAGCCCGATCAGACCCTGCTCGCAACCGGGCGCGATCCCCGGGGCTACTTGTGGACCGGGGCGGTGCTCCACGAAGGACGGATGCCGGACCACGACGACCCGACCGGCGTCGTCCTCGGGGAGGCGGCAGGCGCCGTCCTGCACAAGACGGTCGGCGACACGATCTCGGTCGAAGGCGAGGAACTCGTGATCAGAGGCATCGCGAGGTATCGCGGCACGCTCAACAACAGCATACTGGTCATGCCGCTCACGAGCCTCCAGCGGCTGATGGGCCTTCCGGGAAAGGTCATCTCCTTCAGCATCCGCGTGAGCCATCCCCAGGACGCGCAAGGCCTCGACGCGCTGAAGAACCGGCTGGCGGCGCAGTTCCCGCTGCTGGCTTTCGCCGAAACGGCAGATGTCGCCGAAAACGTCCGCTCGATGCGGTTCCTGCGCTCGCTCGCATGGGCGGTCTCGGTGATTGCCTTCGTCATGGGAACCGTCATCGTCCTCAACACGCTGCTGATGTCCGTCGCCGAACGCGCATACGACATCGGCGTGCTCTCGGCCCTCGGCTGGTCTCCGGCGCTGATCCTGTGGATGATCCTGATCGAGGGCGTCATGCTCACGGTGGCCGGCAGCACGGCCGGCATCGCCGCCGGCATGCTGGCCCTGCACGCGCTGGCGGGCCTGCCTCCCGTTCTGGGGTTCCTCGAGCCCGACGTCAGCCAGGCCCTGATCCTGGAAGTGGCCGGTGCCGCGCTGACGATGGGCATCGCCGGAAGCCTCTACCCGGCGTGGCGCGCCGTTCGCCTGGATCCGGTCGTGTCGCTGCGCCACGAGTGACCGATGGCTTCCGTGATGCTCGCGTATGTCGCCGCCCACCCGTACTTGTTCTCCAACATCCTGAGCCTGCTGCTCTGCCTGGGTGTGGCCTCAGCGGTGCGCCCTCACGGGAGACTGGTCCTCCTTGGCGGTGTGCTCAGCCTTCCTGGCTTTCTCACCGAACTGCTGGACGCCGACTACTGGAATCCGGTGCGGGTCGGTCGGTGGGCCGTCGGGCTGGAAGACGCTCTGTGCGCATTCGATTTCGGGGCCCTGGCCCTGGTCCCGGTCGTCGTGCTGCTCAGGCGTTCGCTGTCGTGGGAGGGGTGGACGATTTGCGCGGCCCGGCGAAGCCTGCTGGCAGGCGGCGCGTTGTCGGCACTGTTCCTGGCGTCCATGGCCGCGGGTCTGAGCCCCGTGACGGCCCTGATCACCTCCGCGGGCCTGGCAGCGCCGGCGCTGCTGGCCGTCCGCCCGGCCCTCTGGCCGATCGGCCTGACCGGGCTCGTCGGATTCCCGCCCTTGTACTACCTCATCGTCCGGCTCTATTTCGCGATGTGGCCGGACTTCATCACCCAGTGGAACCAGCAAGGACCGTGGGGTACCGTCGTGCTGGGGCTCCCGGCCGGGGAAATCGCGTGGGCGATTGCCTTCGGTGCGCTCTGGCCGCTCTTCGTCGGCTACGTGGTCAACATCCGGATCGCGGCCCTCAGCCGTCGCCCTGATCTTGCAGCGCCTACTGGTTCGGGCGCAGCGACCGCCGGAACGTCAGGGTGTTGATGTCGCGGAACATCGCGGTCCGCGGCGGCAGCAACGTGGCCGTCAGGAAGTCGGTGTCGAACCGGCAGCTGCGTGACGGCGGTGCGTGGACCACGTCGCAGCACTTGCAGGTGCCGACGGCCTGGCGGTCGAGATAGAAGCAGACGATCGAACCCCGGCAGTTGAGCGTCGCGCCATTCCAGTTTTCGATGTAGCAGAGGAAGTCGTGCGCGCCTCCTTCGGTGCCGGTGGCATTGGGACCGTTATGCACCCGAAGCAGGCAGACAGACATACGAAGTCTGCCTCGCCGGAGCCCGATCCGGAGCGAGCGCGGCCTCAAGAACCCCGCTATCCAGCGCGCGAAGACCCTTATCCATGACGAAGCGATATGTGAAACGACACCAAGGTGGTCTTATCCCTCGTTCTTGCGCCCGGATTCAGCCGCTGCCCGGGTGGAGCCTACCTGCGCGGAACCGGCACTCTCGGCGGAGCCGCCAGCAACATGTCCAGCTCGCCTTCCATCCGGCGGCGCAACGCACTCGACGAGGCCGATCCGATGAGGTTCTTCAGCTCGAACGGGTCCTGCTGAAGATCGTAGAGCTCGTTCATGCCCTCGAGTTCGCGATAGCGGATGAACTTGTAGCGCTCGTCACGCACGGCGTCGTAGCCCATCTTCAGGATGCGCGGAAAGACGATGTCGGTCGTGTACTCGATCAGGAATGAACGCCTCCAGTCCGGAGGCGCGCCCTTGGCGCTAAAGAGCGGCACGAGGGACCGACCGTCGATACCCGGCAAGGGCTTCGCGGCCGCAAGATCCAGGATCGTAGGCGTGATGTCGATCGTCAGCGCCAGGGCCGTCGGTGCCGTGCCCGCGCGGACCTTCGGCGGATACCGGACGAGCAGGGGCAGCCGAATCGACTCCTCGTAGGCCAGACGCCGCTCCTCGCTCAGGCCGTGCTCGCCGTAGAAATAGCCGTTGTCGCCCACCAGCATGATGACGGTGTTGTCGAGGACGCCTTGCCGCACGAGCGCCTCCATGATCGTGCCGAGGCTCTCGTCGATCGCGGCCAGCATGCGCAGCCGATTGCGAATGGTCTCGTCTGGCGTGACTGTCGCCGGGCCCAGCGGGGCGAGGCCGTCGATGCGGCGTTCGAGCGCCGGCTTGTCGTGCGGCGGCACGCCGTAGTTCACGCGGCGAGGAACGGGCAAGCCGGTATAGAGGTTCCTGTGTCGTGGGGCGGGAATGAACCCCCCTTCGCCAATCGGGACGGTGGTGCCGTCCGCCTGCTGGACGATGTTGGGATGGAGCGCCTTGTGCGAGAGCATGAGCAGGAAGGGGCGGGCGCGGTCTCCGCTGATGAAGCGCAGCGCACGCTCGGTGAAGATGTCGGTGACGTAGCCGTTCACCTTGGCCAGACGCCCGTGCTCGTACAGTTCCGGGTCAATCGCCTCACCCTGGCCTTTCATCCCGGACCACTCGTCGAACCCCGGCCTCGGCGTGGGGTCGTTCCCCATGTGCCACTTACCGATGAAACCGGTCCGGTACCCGTCGGCCTGAAGCACCCGCGCAAAGCTCTGCAGTTCATGGCTCCGCGCGCTGCGCTCGGTGTTGTCGAGGATGCCGTGGCGGCGGGTGTACAGCCCGGTCACGATGTTGGCGCGGCTGGGAGAACAGAGGGGCGTCACCGCGAACATGTTTCGGAACTGCGCGCCTTCTCGGGCCAGGCGGTCGATGTGGGGCGTCCGGGCGAACGGGTGCCCGGCCGCGGCGAAGTCGTCGAACCGGAGGTCGTCGACCACGACGAGCAGGATGTTCGGCCTGTCCTGCGCGGCGGCGATTCCCATCGACGCCAGCAGACACATGCCGAGCCGCACGGACAGTCGTACGAACGACTTCGTGTGCGTCATCCGTTGTTTCCGTCACCATCGGGGCAACGCGATGGTGTCGAGCGCCTCGACAAACGCCTTGATCCTTCGTGTCCGGGCTTGGAGAGGGCGCCCGCGGCTTCTGAGAACGGGTGTCCGCGACCCACGACGGCTTGAACTAGCGCAGTCGGCCGACCCTCACGAGCAGTGAGAAACGATCTCCGCTGAAGAACTCGCCGCTCGTCACGCGCACGCCCGCAGGGGTTGCGCTCACGCCGGACCGCGCGTCGGATGGAACAACCCGAGTACCCGCGATGGTACACCACCCGATTGCCGCCGGCACCTCCACGCTGATCGTCTCGCCCTCGCGAACCACGAACTGCTTCACGCCGCCTCCTCCGCTCCGTCCACCGCCGCATGCGAGCCACGCCTCGGTGCTGAGAGTGGCATCAAGGGCGCCGTCAGGCTTGAGGTACCCCGTCAGGTGCCCGCTAACCGACACGGTAAGTGGCGCGGCCGCGGCGTCGGGCGCTCGTGTGCCGTCCAGGTTGAACCCAAGAGGCTTGAATGCGACCGACCTCTTGTCCCCCTGGAATGCGCCGTAGGACTGGTGCTCTGTCGTCTTGGTGCCGAACCGGTCTTCGTGGACCAGCCAGAAGTCGTATGACAGCACGGCACGCCCCGCGAGCTCGGGCATCCGGCTGGCTTCGATCTCCACGAGCAAGTTCGCCGTTGGAGAGCGCGCGTCGTCGGTGTGGACGAAATCGAGAACGTGCCGTTCCGCTGTGCTCAGCCTGATGACGCGGACGTCGCCAATACCCGTCCCGGCTGCCCGGGTGCCTGGCGCGAACCGCTGCCAGGTCACCGCGAGCTCGACGGTGTCGGATTCGATGGCCTTGACTCGAGTCTCCACACGCCAGGCGTACGAAGTATCCCCCCCTATCGGCCATCCCCCGCTGCCCATCGCGCCCGAGAAGTCGCCGGTCACGCCTATTACTGCCGTCTGACCGATCGCAATCGTGTGCCCGGCCGCTGACGTTGGAACGCCGGTCCGGCCGGTCCGGCTGGTCCCGGTGATGTGCACCGACACCCTGGCCTTCGGGTAGCTGGCGTCTTGACCGTACGCGGGCCAGGCCATCACCACGGCCAGCGCCAGGACGTGGCCGGGAAGCCGACGGACGATTGGACGACAGGTCATACAGCCTCCTTCACGATCCTTCGTGCCAGTCCACACCCGGCGTGAATCGCAACACGCGCGCCGGGATGGGCGGAGCGTCGTGGTCAGCCGGGCGAAGAACGGCCGCGGTCGCCGGCGCCGAAGTCGGCGCGGCAGCGCCGGACGACGGTCCCGCCTGCGCGGCTGGAGGGTTCGCAGAGCGGGCCGGCCAAGACGTGCCGGCCCAGAACGAACCCGCGGCAAGCAGCACCGCGATCGAAGCCGCCATCCCCACGGGCACGCGCCAACCCGGGACGACCCGCCAGCCTCGCTGCGGGTGGCGAGCAGCCGCGACGTGTGCAGCCGGGTCCGTGCCCGCCATCGCCCTGTCGGCCGCGACCGCGGCGCGCAGCAGAACGAATGACACCAACGTGTCAGGCCCGCCGGCTGAGGTGAGTGCCTCCCGCAGCGCGATGACGTCAACCGGTTCGGCATCGAGCGCCGCCGAGATCAGTTCGTCACGAGATTCGTCTGTCATGTCTGCTTCACCAACGGCGGTTTCGCCGCGCCAGGGGTATCAACGCGCGACAGCCAGTGTCGTCCGGAGCGCCGCCCGCGTCCGGAAGAGCCGGCTCCGGACGGCCTCCACGCTGCAGTTGCAGGTCGCCGCAATCTCGGCATAGCTGAGCCCACCGATCTCCTTCAGCAGGAACACTTCTCGATCGTCATCCGCGAGGGCGGCCAGTGCCTCCGCCAGGCCGAAGGCCATCGCCTGCGTGCCGGCCGTGGCGGGCTCGCTGAAGGTCTCGGCCATCACCGGCCCGGTCCGCTGACCTCGCTGGCGATCCCGCACCAGATTGCGGGCAATCGAAAACACCCACCCGCGTTCGTGGCCGACGGGGCCGCCGTTGCGCAGGGCCCGCACCACCCGCAGGAAGACGTCCTGACTCAGGTCGTCGGCGGCATCCGGCTGACCGGTCATGCGGACCAGGTAACGGTAGAGGTCCCGTTGGTGCCGGAGGAAGACATCCTCAGCTGTCGGACCGGCCATTCAGCCCTCTCTGGAAACTGAAGACGCGCGAGCGGTGAGGAAGTGTCACACGGGACATCGAAACCTCCCGGGGTTCTACCTGCACGTTGCCCGGCCGGGCTTCGGCGGCCGCGTGCCCTCCACCATCAGCCGCTCGAGCTGGATCCGATGTCTCATGGGATGCACGACCGCGTGCTCCAGCATCTGCTCGATGTTGTAGTCCTGGCCCCAGCGGGACTTGTAGGTGGCCGGCGCCAGTTCCGGGTCTTCCAGCCGGGCGAGCTCCCGCCGCCAAGCCTCGAGAACTGCGTCAACGAAGGAGCGGCCCTTGTGTGCGATGCTCACGGGATCCTTGTCCGCGTCGAGGCCGGTCACCGGACGCTGCACGCACTCTCCGATCCAGGTGAGGTAGCCGCGCGCGGCGCGGAACACGTGTCCGCCGAGGTGTTCGGCCGATTGATACGAAGGGTCGTCGGTCTCCGGCAGCGGCGTGCCGGACGCAAGGAACCTCTGCCAGGTTTCATAGAAGCGATTGAGTTCGATCTCGTGAAGCTCCACGCAGCTGCGGACGGCGTTGCTCTTGAACACGGGCCTCTCCTCTCGTGAATGCCGGAGTGGGCCAATCATAGCGCGCGGGTCACCGGGAATCAGAAAGGGCACGGGAAAGGCGATGCGCCCAGGAAAGCGCAGGCGGCGTCATCGGGGTTCGAATCCCTGCCTCCCAGCCACCGCCGGGATCACGGGTTCCACGTCGAAACCTGCGCCCAGCCGGGGAAGGGACCGATCCTGATCCTCCACCCGGCGTGCGAGCCCGGGTCGCGCACCGCGCGACATGTGTTGACATTCTGCTTAGCGCTAAGCAACAATTGGACATGCGCACTTCCAGGATGGCCACGCTGCTCGGCAGGCGCGGCGGGCTCAGCCGGGCACGACGGCTGTCGAAGCGGCGTCTTGTGGAGATTGCCCGGATGGGAGCCAAGGCTCGGGCAGAATCGCTCCGCCTGGCCGGGGCCATCGGGAACAACTTCGACTACGTGCGGGCCATGGATCGGCTGAAGCCTCCCACGCAGGTCCGCCAGGCGTCCACGTGCACCGGGCCGCTTCCTGGACTCCATGGCCCGAAGACCAGGAACTGACAAGGCCGCACGGCGCCGGGTGGACTTCGTCGCAGCAGTCGGCGCACTGCTGGACGACCTCACTCCCCTGGGGTATGCCCCCACCCTGGTCGGGGGCATGGCTCTGGTCACGATGGGATCGCCTCGCGTCACGAGGGACTTCGACTTTCTGGTGATCGAGGAAGCGCGCGCCCAGAAAGCGCTGACCGAGGTGTTCTACCGGCACGGCTTCGAACTCGTCTCTCGAACGGACGCGCACGGCAACGTCATCCGGACACTCGACAGCCGGGAGGTCGCGTCCGCACGGCTCCGGATCGACCGGCCCAGGTCTGCCTATTTCTACAACCGCGGTCTCGGCCTGAGGGTGGATCTGCTGTTCGACTCCCCGTTTCCGGCACGCGAGGTGCGCCGGCGGTCAACGCGCAAGAAGATCCAGTCGCATGCGTTTCACATCGCCAGCAGGGCCGACCTCATCCGGATGAAGGAGATTGCCGCGAACGAGCGCGGCGCCGCCAGCGACCGGCAGGACCTGGAATTCCTGAAGAAAATCTGACGAGATCTGCCTCGGACCGCCAAACGGAAGAACCTGTCTCTACACGCTTGCCAATCGGAGCCTGGCGTCACCCGGCGTTCGCGGCCACCCGGTTCGAAAACCGTCCCTGCCTCCCAGCCAACCGCTCCACACGAGCCCCCCGCATCCCCCCGAGGCGGGTCACAAGGTGTAGAATCCCGCTTTGCCGCGCCACGCCGATTGAACGTATTGGCCGAATGGACCCCGCATTGGCCTGCCACCTCTACGCGTCGCGCCTCCTCCGAACCCCGGTTCTCCCGCTCCTGTTCGCCGCGGCCGCATCGACGGTTTCCGGCCAGTCGCCGGCGCCGCCCGCCGGAGCGCCTCCTGCCCCGGCACCCGTGGAACTCCTCGCGTCGAGGCCTCTCACCGGAACGCTCTTCACCGAGATCCAGTTGCGAGACCTGCCGAGTTCGGGCAGCCTCTGGGGCCTCGTCGAGACAGCCGATCACATGACGGTCGTCGATCGGATCCAGAACGGCGGCTTGTACCTCGGCGAGCCGGAACTGATGGGCAACCTCGGCAGCTCCTGGACGCAGACCGGCTTCACCTTCGACGGGCTCGACGTCACGAACCCGGCGCGCACGGGCACGCCGCTCCTCTATGTCGATCCGCGCCTGTTGAGCTCGGTGGAGGTGATGACGTCACTGCCGCCCGTGGACATCGCGGGAGGGGGATCGACGGTCGCGCTGCTGCCTCGCGCTCCCGCGGGCCGATGGGGAGGCAGCGTCTTCGCGGCCGCCATTCCCGGCGCCTGGCAGGCGGAGCCCGGCACGGACGGGGCGCCGGCGATTGCCCACTACGACGGCGCGGCGGAAGGGGGCGCCATCCTGGGCGCGCCGCTCGGGTCAAGCGGCTCGGGGATCGTGATCTCCGGCCGCTACGGCGTGGCGCGGCGTTTCGAGCGCGAAGCCCCGGCGCTCCTGGAGAACCGGCTGACCTCCCTCTTCACGCATGTGACGATCCCCACGCCGTCCAACGCGCGCCTGCGGATCGTGGCCGGCACCGACGCGGTCTCGCGCCCGTTCGCCGGCCGGCTGCGCTTTCCCGACCGCTCGGCCGCCGCCAACGACCAGTACCTGGCACGCGCACGGCACCTGGGAGCGGGCGCCGGCGAGCGGAGCGACGTGGAACATCGCGGCCGGGTGGGCGCGGCTCTCGTCGGGAGCCCCGGACGAACCGTCACCCACGGTAGGTGTCATCGAGCGGCTGCGCGACGGACCGGCGCTGGAAACGGTGCTGCCGGCCAGTGGCGCCGCCCAGCGCCTGAACGCGGTGGTGCGTGTCCGGCCGGACCTCGGCCGCGTGGCCGGCGGCCGGCAGACCCTCGATCTCGGCGGCTCGGTGTCGCGCACGTCCTCGTCGGAGGACGCGATGCCGCGCGCGGTGGTCGGGGAACTCGTCGACGGCCTGCCGTCTCGCGCGTGGGACTTCGCGTGGGGCGGGCCGGCGAGTGCGCGGCACGGAACGGAACTGGCGGCGTGGGTGAACGACCGGATCTCCATCGGGTCGCGCGCCGCGCTCAACGCCGGCGTCCGCGCGGAGTACGTGCGCGCCAGCGCGCAGGACAACCCCGTGACGATCGCGTGGAGCAGCGTCCTGCCGCGGGCGGCCCTCCAACTCAACCTGACCTCCAGCGGCAGCGTGTCGTTCCACACCGGCTACGGGCGCTTCGGCCACCGCCTGCCGCTCGACTACCTCGCCTACGGCGATACATCTGCACCCACCGCCTCTGTCTACCGCTGGATCGACAACGGGGACCGCCGCCTGCAGCTGCCTGAGATGACGACGCTCGTCGCCAGGGCCGGCCCCGGGATTGGGTCCGTCGACCCCGACATCCAGCGGCCGTACACCGACGAGTTCGCGGTGGGCTTCCAGGCGCGGTTCGGGCCCCACTGGCGGGCGCGCCTGACTGGCGTCGAGCGCAAGCAGCGGCGCCTGGTCGCGCCGGTGAACACGGGTGTGACGGTCGAGGACTACTCGATCCGGCTGATACCGGACCGCAACAGCGACTACCTCAGTCCGCACGACGACCGGCTGTTGAAGGTGTACGACCGCAAGCCCTCCAGCTTCGGGAAGGACCGCTATCTACTGACGAACCCCGAGGAGCACACCGGCACACAGATGGGGCTCGACTTGGCGGTCGAGCGGCCGTTCGACGGCCGCTGGCACATGATCATCGGCGCCAGCGCCCAGCGGTCGGACGCCTACGCCGGCAACCCCGGGTTCCTGGTGAACGAAAACGACTGGGGCGTGCTCGGCGAGCTCTTCGAGAACCCGAACGCGCAGTCGTACGCGCGAGCCCGCCAGTTCGCGGAGCGCGGCTACATCATCAAGTGGTCCGGGGGCGTCATGATGCGTGGCGGCTTCCACGTGGGCGCTGCCGCCCGTTACCAGGACGGGCAGCACTTCGCCCGCATGGTCGTCGTGCCCGACCTGAACCAGGGCCCCGAGGCGGTCCAGGCCTTCACGCGCGGACACACCAGGTTCACGTTCACCTTCACGCTCGACGCCCGGGTGGAGAGACGCTTAGCCATCGGAGCGGCCGGCGGCGTCGCGATCGTCGCGGAGGCATTCAACCTGTTGAACAACGCCATCGAAGTCGAGGAAGACGCGGTCGTGACGCGGGAGTACCGCGCGACCACGGCGGTCCAGCCCCCGAGGGCGATCCGGTTGGGGTTCCGCGTCGACTTCTGACAACAAGGCGACCGTGTGGTCGTGGCCGCAGGCTTGCCTGGACATACATTGTAGTTCTATGTATACTACTTCTATGTATGCCGGTCTGCCGCTTGCGACTAGCGCGGGCACGGCGCCCAGTCACCCCGCCAGCATCTCGACGAACCCGCGAAGCCCAGCGGCCCCATGAGCATCAACAAGGACCTCGTCGCGGCCTCGTCGACGGCGCTGGTGCTCGCCATCCTGGCGGACGGGGACAGCTACGGCTACGCGATCCTGAAAAGGGTTCGGGAGCTTTCGGGCGGCGCCCTGGAGTGGACCGACGGCATGCTCTACCCGGTGCTCCATCGGCTGGAGCGCTCCGCCCTCATCGAATCCCAATGGGCGCAAGCGGATTCGGGAAGGCGGCGGAAGTACTACCGGATCACGGACGCCGGGCGCGGGCAACTGGCCGACGAGCGCCGCCAGTGGCAGGCCGTCGACAAGACGCTTGGGAAGATTTGGAGCTGACCCCATGGACCAGAAACCCACAGACATCCCGGCGGTGAGCTCGCTCGAGACGCAGATCGAGGCGTGGCGCGCCCACCTTCGCAAGAGCCGGACCATCACGAGCCAGGACGCGGCCGAGCTGGAAGATCACCTCCGTGAGCAGATCGCGTCGCTCGGCGCCGACGGGCTCTCCGGCGATGAAGCGTTCCTGGTGGCCGTCAAGCGGCTTGGGGCCATCGACGCGCTGACGCGGGAGTTCGCCCGGGAGCATTCGGACCGCCTCTGGAAGCAGCTCATGCTCTCTGGCGACGAAGGACCCGGCGGCGTCGACTCGTCCGCAGCCGGCTGGTCCCGCAGAATGTGGGCCGCCCTGGGCCTGGCCGTCGCCGCGGCCGTGGCGATCAAGATCCCGGCCCTGTTCGGGATCACGTCCCACACCGAACTGGGCGCCGCGTTCTACGCGCGCAACCTCAGCTTCTTCGCGTTCCCATTCGTGGCCGCGTACTTCGCGTGGGAGCGGCCGCTCCCGCTGCGCGGCCGGCTGGCGCTGGCGGCCGTCTTTGCTGCGGCGGCCGCCGCGGTGAACGCGTACCCCTTCACGTTCTCGCCGAAGGGCGAACCCGGGCACACCTTTGTCCTCACGATGATCCACCTGCCGATCGCCCTGTGGCTGGCCGTGGGCATCGCCTATGTCGGCGGGCGGTGGTGGGGCAGCGACCGGCGGATGGACTTCATCCGCTTCACCGGCGAGCTGTTCATCTACTACGTGCTCATCGCGCTCGGCGGCGGTGTGCTCATGGCCCTGTCGGTGGGCATCTTCGAGGCGATCGGCATCAAGATGGAGCCCTACATCCAGGACTTCATCGTCCCGTGCGGCGCCGTCGGCGCGGCTGTCATCGCCTCCTGGCTCGTGGAAGCGAAGCAGAGCGTCGTCGAGAACATGGCGCCCGTCCTCACGCGGATCTTCGCGCCGCTGTTCGCCCTGCTGCTCATCGCCTTCATCGTGACGATGGCGACGACGGGACGGGCGATCGATGTGAAACGGGAGGTCCTGATTCTCTTCGACCTCCTGCTGGTCGTGGTGTTCGGCCTGCTCCTCTACTCGGCCTCGGCCCGCGACGCGATCGCGCGGCCAGGCCTGATGGACTGGGTCCAACTGACGCTGGTCGGGACGGCGCTCGTCGTGGATGTGCTGGCGCTCTGGGCCATCGGGAGCCGGATCTTCGAGTTCGGGTTCACGCCCAACCGCGTCGCGGCCCTGGGCGAGAACATCGTCCTCCTGGTCAATCTGGGAGGATCGGCGGTTCTCTATGCCGGTTTCATCCGGGGCCGCGTCGCTTTCTCGCGACTGTGCGACTGGCAGAAGTTCTACCTGTACGTCCTCGCCGCCTGGGCGTCGGTGGTCGCCTTGCTCTTCCCGCTGGTGTTCGGGTTCGCCTGATCGTAATAAGCCGCCCCCTGGCGCGTCTAGGCTGGTGAGGCACATGAGGTGACCACGGCCAGCCTGTCAATCGTCTACGATCAGCCGATCGCCATGACTCACACGACTGAGCCGGCTGGGTTCGCCGAGCTGTACAACCGCCACTACGACGCGGTCTTCCGCGCGGCCCTGCGCGTCACCGGGAACCCGGCCGACGCGGAGGACATCCTGCAAACGGTCTTCCTGCGCGTCCTGGCCCAGGGACGGGACACCGGCAGCGCCCCGCCGCCGGCCGCCTATTTCCGCCGCGCGGCCGTCAACGCGGCGGTCGATCTGCTGCGCCGCAGGGCGGTGCGCGCCGGCTCGGTGTACGACGACGAGTCGCCGCATGCCGCCGTCGAGCCCCCGTCGCTGCTGAAAGAGCAGCTCCGCCGCGCCCTCGCCACGCTCGACGGCGACGATGCCGAGCTGTTCCTGCTGCGTTACGTGGAAGGGCTGTCGATTGACGAGCTGGCCGGGATGTTCCAGCTCGAGAAGAACACCGTCAGTGTCCGGCTCCACCGGATCCGGCACCGGCTGCAGGCGGAAATGGAGCGGTAGGAGGCGGGCGATGTCAGAAGATCGACTCGAACAGGCACTGCAGGAGATGAAACAGGAGGACGTCGACGCGGCAACGCTCGATGCCGCGAGGGCGCGCGTGTGGGACAAGGTCGCCGGCACCGCGAGCGCCGGCTGCGCCGAGTTCCGGGCCGACTTCCGCGCCTATCTGGGCGGCGCGCTTGCCAACGGCCGCCGCGTGCTGCTCGAAGACCACCTCAGCCGCTGCCCCGCGTGCCGTGCCGAGATGGCCGGGCAGAAGGGCGAACGGCGGGTGATCCCCATGCCGCAGCGCTCCCGCACGTCCTCGCGCCTCGTGCGATGGGGATCGCTGGCCGCGGCGGCCGTGCTGGTGCTCTCGGTCCTTTACCTGAGCCGCGACGCCATCGACGCGATGATGGCGCCGGGCGGAGCGCGGGCCACGGTCGTTTCCGCTGACGGCGGCCTGTACCGCCTGCCCGGGGGCGCGCTCAAGGCCGGCGCCTCCATCGGGGAGCAGGAGATCATCCGCACGGGCCCGGGCGCCCATGCGGTGCTGCGCCTTGCGGACGGATCGACGATCGACGTCAACGAGCGCACGGAGTTCTCCATTACAACCGCCTGGAGCGGGCGCGCCATCCACCTCCAGCGCGGCGACATCATCGTCTCGGCGGCGAAGCAGCGGCGCGGCCACCTTCGCGTCGTCACCCGTGATTCGATCGCCGCCGTGAAGGGCACCGTCTTCGCCGTGTCGGCGGGCATGGGAGGCTCGGTCGTCTCGGTCGTGGAAGGCTCGGTGGCGGTGAACCAGCCCGGCAGGGAAGTGCTGCTGAGCCCCGGCGAACAGGCCGCGTCCAACCCGGCGCTGGCCTCGTCGGTCGAGGACGCCGTCGCGTGGAGCCCCGAGGCGGAAGAGTACCTGGAGCTGCTCGCGTCGTTCGCGAAGATCGAGCGGCAGCTGGCCGAGATGAGCCCCGCGGAAGTACGCAAGAGCTCCGCGCTCCTGTCGTACCTGCCGGACGGGGCCTTCGTCTACGGCGCCGTTCCGAATCTCGGCGGCAAGATCGGCCAGGCCCTGGTGCTGGCCGAGCAGCAGTCGAGCGAGAACGCCGCGTTCGGAGCGTGGTGGAACTCGGAGACCGGCCGGCAGCTGAGGCAGATGGTCGACCGTATCCAGTCGGTGAGTGCGATGCTCGGCGACGAGGTCGCCTTCAGCGTGGGGATGCAGGCACCGGGCCAGGAGGCGCCGATTGTCATGGCCCGCGTGCAGGCCGGGAAGCGGGCGGCGCTGGCGAGTGCGCTGGAAGGGCTGTTCGCGGAAACGGGCGAACCCGCCCTGCCGTACTCGGTGACCGACGAACTGATGATCGTGTCGAACTCGGCGGAGAACCTGGCATGGGCGCAGGGCCGCCTGGGCCAGGGCGCCGGCTCGCCCTTCGCGGCCGCGATCAAGGAGCGATACGAGCGCGGCGTGGGCTGGCTCATCGGCATCGACGCCGCGCCGGTGATCGTGATGGCGAAAGGCGACGATGCGCCGCCGGTGGAGCTGGCGGCGATGGCCGGGCTGAAGTACCTGTTCCTGGAGCAGCGGGCCCCGGCCGGCGCGGAAGAGAACGAGATCACGTTCGTGTTCCCCGGCGAACGCAAGGGGATGGCCTCGTGGCTGGCCGACTCGGGCTCGGGCGGCGCGGCGGAGTACCTGCCGGCCGACGCGCTCGTGGCCGGCTACGTGTCGACGCGCGAGCCCTGGCAGCTCTTCCAGGAACTGAGCGGGTTCATGACGAAGGAGCACGAGTCGTTCGCCCCCACCCTGGCGGAGGCGAACGCCAAGCTCGGCGAGGGCTTCCTCGAGAACCTGACGGCGGCGATGGGGACCGAGTCGGCCTTCGCGCTGAACGGGTTCTCGGTCGAGGGGCCGCAGTGGGTGCTGGCCGCGCTGGCCAACGACTCGTCGGTCGTCGACAATTCGCTCCGGAAGCTGGCCGATGCGTTCAACGCGGAGCTCGCGGCCGAGGAGCAGATTCACCGGATTGTCGTCGCGCAGGAGAGCGCGGGCGGGCGCACCTGGATGACGATGAAGGTGGGAGGCGTGCCGTTCGGGGTCACGTGGACCTACGATCAGGGCTACCTGGTAGCGGCATCCGATCGCGGGTCGGCGGAACGGGCGATTGCGACACGGAACGGCGGATCGCCGCTGGTCTGGTCGCCGGCGTTCCTGGCGCAGCTGCCCTCGTCGTCGGGCATCCACCCATCGGCATTTGCCTGGCTGAATGCGAAGGGAGCGCTCGGGATCTTCTCGGCGCTGGCCCCGAACCCGGCGTTGACGAAGCTGCTCGCCGAGCGCGAGGCGGTGCTCGTGGTCGTGGACGGGAAGGCGGACCAGATCCATGCGGCCAGCCGTACTCGTCTAACAGGGTTGATCATGGACGTGATGCTGCTCGAGAGCCTGGACCGGGCTTCGGGGGAGCGGCCGTCCGCAACCGTGCCACGATAACGCCTTGACTACGATACCGGTTGTCGAACTCGAGAACCTGAAGGTCCGGCTGGGGCGGCGGGAGATCCTGCACGGGATCACCTGCCGCCTCGGCGTTGCGGGCACAGGCAAGGCGGTGGGCCTGCTGGGGCCCAACGGGGCGGGCAAGTCCACGCTGATCCTGACGCTGCTCGGGTTTCTTCGGCCGAGCGCCGGCAGCGCCCGCATTCTCGGCCTCGATTGCCGGCGCGGCATGGGCGCGGCCCGGTCGCGCATCGGCTACATGCCCGAGAACGATGCGTTCATCGGCGAGATGACGGCCGTCGCGTTCCTGCGCCAGATGGCCGAGCTCTCCGGCCTCCCACCCAAGGCCGCGCTCGAGAAGGCCCACGAAGTCCTGTTCCACGTGGGGCTCGGCGAGGCGCGCTACCGCGAGCTGCGCACCTACTCGTACGGGATGAAGCAGATGGCCAAGCTGGCCCAGGCGATCGTGCACGGGCCGGAGCTGGTCGTGCTCGACGAGCCGACCAACGGCCTCGACCCGGCCGCGCGCCGGCGCATGCTCAAGCTCGTCGGCGAGATGAAGAACGAGCAGGGGATGAGCGTGCTCATGTGCTCGCACCTGCTGCGCGACATCGAGCAGGTGTGCGACGAAGCAGTGATCATGAAGGACGGCGCGATCGTCCACCAGTGCAACCTGGAAGAAGAGCGGCGGCTGAACAGGCGGTTCGTCGAGCTCGAAGTGACGGGCGACGATCGGAACCTGCGCGCGGCATTGCCTGAGATCGGCGCCGAGGGCGTGTCCGAAGGCGGCGGGCGGTGGCGTATCGTCCTGCCCGTGGGGGTCGAGTTCGAAGCGGTGTGGGCGCTGGCGGCGCGGCAGAACCTCCTGGTGCGGAAGCTCACGCACCGCAGGGACACGCTGGAGGAGATCTTCCTGAAGGCGATGGGGCACCTGGCGCACACGCCCGGCGAGGGCACAGTCTTGGAGGACCGGCAGAGCTGAGCTCCTGAGCTCTGCCGGTCTCGCCGTAGCGACGCGGGTTGCAGGCGGGAGCGGAGGCGGATGGCGGTCTACAAACGCGGCTACCGGCGCTACCGCGGGCCCCTCACCGGGCGCTGGACGCGGTTCCTGGTGCTGCCGCGCCATGCCTGGGGGCGGCTGTATCAGCAGCGCCTCGTGATCCTGCTCACGATGCTGGCGATGGTGTGGCCCGTGCTGTGCGCAGGCTTCATCTATCTGACCAACCACGCGGAGCTGCTGCAGGGGCTCGAGGCCGAGTTCCGTCAGTTCATCCAGGTGGACGGGCGCTTTTTCTCGATCTTCATGTACGTCCAGGCGGGCTTCGCGGTGTTCCTCGCGGCGCTGGCCGGGCCGGGCCTCATTGCGCCGGATCTCGCGAACAACGCGCTGCCGCTCTACTTCAGCCGGCCGCTCACGCGATGGAGTTACGCCCTGGCCCGCCTGATGGTGCTGGTCGGGATGCTGTCGGTCGTCACCTGGATCCCCGGTCTCGTCCTGTTCGGGCTGCAGGCGGGGCTGGCGGGCGGCTGGTGGTTCTGGTCCAACTGGACGCTTGGCGCGGGCATGGTGGCCGGGTTCGTGCTGTGGCTGCTGGTCCTCGGCCTCGTGGCGATGGCCAGTTCCGCGTACGTGAAGTGGCGCGTGGTGGCGGGCGCGGTCAGCCTGGCGTTCTTCTTCATCCTGACCGGCGTGGCCGCGATGATCAACAGCGTGTTCCGCGTGAACTGGGGGCACGTGATCGATCCGGCCTGGGCGGTGAACCAGGTGTGGTGCGCGCTGCTCGGCGTGGCCCCGCCCGAGGGCCCCGGCGCCGTGCCGTCGGCGCTGGCGCTCGCGGTGACCATGATGCTGCTCGCCGCGGTCATCGAACGACGGCTCCGGCCGGTGGAGATCGTCCGATGAGCGCCTCCGCCTCCGCCGAAGGCTACGGCGAGACCGGCCGCAGCGCTAACACGCGAATGCGGCCGGCTGTGGTGTTCGAAGAAGTGTCGAAATTCTACGGCGACGTGCTCGGCGTGAACCGCGTCACGCTGAACATCCCGCCGGGGATCACGAGCCTGGTCGGGCCGAACGGCTCGGGCAAGACCACGCTCATGAACCTCATGACCGGCCTCATTCATCCGGACCACGGCCGCATCCTCATGCGCGGAATTTCGCCGCGCGACCCCGAATCGCTGATGCGGATCACGGGGTACGCCACGCAGTACGACACGGCCCCGCGCTGGGCCACCGGGTTCACGTTCATCACGACCGGGCTGCGGCTGTTCGGGTACGGGCGGGCGGAGGCGGAAGAGAAGGCGTGGAAGGCGCTCGAGCGCCTGGGGCTGACCGAGGCGGCGAACCGCAAGGTGGCGGCCTACTCGAAGGGCATGCGGCAGCGGGTGCGGCTGGCGCAGGCCATCGCGCACGACCCCGAGCTGCTCGTGCTCGACGAGCCGCTGAACGGACTCGACCCGCTCGTGCGAGCCGAGACGATCGACCTGTTCCGCGCGTGGGCGGCCGACGGCAAGCACGTCATCCTCTCGAGCCACGTCCTGCAGGAAGTGGATCTCATCAGCGACCAGGTCGTGCTCATCGCCAACGGGATGATCATGGCCGAGGGCAGGATCCGCGACGTGCGCGACGAGATCGAGGAACACCCGAGCCAGTACTTCGTCCACTGCCGGAACGCGTCTGCGGTGGCGGCGCGGCTGTTCGGCGAGGATCACATCACCGAGATCCGGCTGCACGACGACCGGATGGGCCTGCTGGTGATGACGCGCGACCGGGAGCAGTTCGCGCGCGCGCTCGGGCGCATCGCCCTCGACGGCCACCCCATCGACGGCGTCGTGCCGGCCGACGAGAACGTGGACGCGCTGTACCAGTACCTGATAGGAGGCGAGTAGCGTGGGTACCCCCTCCTTGTCCGCTCGAGCCAGGGCCCTCGAGTTCCCTCGGGCCAGGCAGGCGTGGACGATCGCGGCCGTCGAGCTTCGCCGCGCGTTCTTCGCGAAGCGCGCGTTGTGGGTGTACGGGCTCGCGCTCCTGCCGACGCTCATGTTCTTCGGGCACGGCGTGGCGATGAAGTACCGGGGCGACCAGCTCGCGCGCCGCGGCGTGACGCGGGCCGCCCTGCTCGACAGCGTGCGCGACGGCGAGGCGGTGGCCGACGTGAAGCAGCGCCTCGGGAAGCCGGCCGAGGAGCGCTGGTCGGTGCGGAGCCACCGCGTCCGGAAAGACGGCGGGGACACCGGAACGACGACGCACGTGATCGAGCCGGCGGTGGAGACACGGTTCGTCCGCCTCAATATCATCCGCCCCACCTACAGCGGCGAGCCGACGGCCAGGATTTACGAGTTCGAGGTCTACGGCCCGGACGGCCGCGAGAACCTCGCCCGCGGCCGGCCTGTCACGGGCAGCGTGCCCTGCAGCCCGGACGAGGGGCCCGAGAAAGCCGTGAACGGCAGCGTGACCGGGGGGGAGTCCGACCGCTGGTGCGCCGACGACCGGCCGCTGTTCCTGCAGGTGGATCTCGGATCGGCGCGCGCAGTGAAGCGCTTCGTGGTGAAGCACGCCAGCGCGGGCGGCGAGGACGAGGAGTCCGACACGCGCGAGTTCAACATCCAGGTGAGCGGGGAAGGCAAGCTCTTCACCACGGTGGAGTCCTCGTCCGGTGCCGCGTTCGTCGAGGAGCGCACGGAGTACCGCTCACTGACGTACTTCGACGGCCGGCGGGACGCGCAACTCCTGTTTGTCGACGGCAAACTCGAGAGCAGCCACATCAACCCCCTGCTGAACTTCGAGGAAGACCGGATGGTGTTCGCCGGGATCTTCCAGTACTTCTACCTGCGGCTGGCGATCTTCTTCGGCTGCCTCGGCATGTTCATGTACCTGTTCCGCGGCGAGATGAGCAACCGCACGCTGCACTACTGGTTCCTGGCGCCGGCGCGGCGCGAGGTGCTGCTCGCCGGCAAGTACCTGGCCGGGCTCATCGCGGCGGCCGCGATCTTCGGCGGCGGCGCCCTGCTCGCGTTCACGGCCATGGTCTGGCCGCACGACGCGGTGGAGATCCAGGCCTACTGGAACGCGGGAGGCATGGCGCACGCGTTCTGGTACGCGGCGGCGGCCGTGCTCGGCTGCGTCGGCTACGGGAGCGTGTTTCTCGCGCTCGGCCTGTACATCCGCAACCCCATCGTCCCGGCGGCGGTGCTGCTCGCCTGGGAGGGCGTCAACGGCGTCCTCCCGCACGTGCTGCAGAGGCTGAGCGTGCTGCACTACCTGCAGTCGCTGTGCCCGGTGCCGGCGCCGATGGACGGCGACACCCCGATGCTGGTGCGGATGCTGGCGGCGCCGGCCGCGCCGGCGTCGCGCCCAGCGGCGATACTGGGCGTGCTCGCCGTCTCGGCGGCCGTCCTGTGGATTGCCGCGCGCGCCGTCCGGCGCATGCAGATCTCCTACGGCAGCGACACGTGATCCCGCTCTGGAATGGCCGGGCAGGCGAGGCCCTCGAGTCGCTTGAACGGTTCAACCGTGAGCGATATCATGTTCTGATATCATAACACGGTGAACTCCAAGCACCGGCGAACGCTCGCCGCCATCTTCGAGCGCCCCACCCGTGCATCGATTGTCTTCGCGGACATCGAAGCGCTGGTGACAGCGCTCGGAGGCTAGGTCAGTGCCCGCGGGGGATCCCGCGTCACGATCGAGTTGCAGGGTGAGCACTGGCGCTGCCATCGCCCCCACCCCGGCAAGGAGGCCAAGCGGTACCAGGTCGAGGAAGCACGGGAATTGCTCGAGCGCGTGGGAGTGAAGCCATGAACATCATGTCGCACAAGGGCTACAACGCCCGCATCGAGTTCGATGATCGAGACAACATCTTCGTCGGTCGCATCCTTGGCGTACGCACGATGATCAGCTTCCATGGGGAGACGGTCGCGGGATTGAGGTCCGAGTTCGAGCGTGCCGTGGATGACTACGTGAACGAGTGCAAGGAACAGGGGATCAAACCCGAGAAGCCAGCGTCGGGCAAGCTCCTCTTGCGAGTGCCGCCCGACGTCCACGGCAGGGCCATGGTTGCAGCCCAGGTTGCTGGAAAGAGCCTCAATCAGTGGGCCACCGAACTCCTGCAAGGCGCGGTGCGACGGGAAGCAGGCCGCTGAGGTCCCCGTCAGTCCGAGGCTGTGGGCCAGTGTGGTCCCGAGAGTCGTTCATGGCTCCTGCCGGCTGAGGGCGTGGGCCTTCTTCGGGATGGCGGACAGCCGCGCGTCCCGCCTGGTGAAAACGGGCGGCGGCGCAAGGTGTCCTTCTGTCGAGGACACTTCTTCTCCTGTGTCCAACGAAGCCGGGCACGTCGCTTGTCAACGACACGCGTCGCAGCGGCGGCCTTTCGCGCGCCAGGCGGCGGGAGTAAGATCGCGGCGCATGCCCCAGACGCCCCCAATCTGCCCGGGACCTGCCGCCGCCGGCATCAACGGATCACGCGCGTGTGCGGAGTTCGAATGACATGTCACGTTGACGGTCTGCGACGGTTTGGGCTGTGCGCCGGCCTCGCGCTGGTGGCCTGCGGCACGCTCGGTGCCCGCGAGACGACACAGGAGGTCATCCGCTATCTTGAGGCCCCCGTCAACCCGCGGTCCGGCGTGCCCTGCCCGCCGCTCGAGCGGTATTCGCCCATCCGGCCCGACCCGGCCGGCGTGCCGACGGTGGTGGCGCTGTACTCGGCGTTCCAGGACATCTCACGGCTCAACGACGTCGAGCAGACCATGACCGCCGACATGTACATCGCGCTGCGCTGGCGCGACCCCCGCCTGGCTGACCCGGCCCGCGGCGCCGGCTCGGCCGACTGCCCGGTGCCGGGCAGGGAGTTGTGGATGCCGCTTGTCGAGCCCGAGAACCTGCGGTCCAGGCAGCAGTTCTACGAACCGCGCTTCCTCGTCGATGCCAGCGGGACCATCACGCTGCTGAGACGGGTGCTCGCCGAGGTCGCGAATCCCCTGGACCTGCACGAGTTCCCCTTCGATCGGCACCAGTTCCGGATCACGCTCTGGTCGGCCGTCTCCACGGTGGACGAGTTGGTGTTCCATCCGCTCAGCAGGGGGCCGACGGTCAACCGTACGCGGTCGTTGCTGGGCTGGGGGGTCGGGGCTCCGTCGGTGTCCGTCCGCGGATCCGAGCGGACGGGGCGCATGGGCGTGTACTCGCGGTACGACCTGGTGATCGAGTTGACGCGCGACTGGGGCTACTACGCGTGGAAGCTCGGTGTGCCGCTCCTGCTCATTGTCTTGATGGCCTATACCGTCTACTACATCCCGCCTGCCAGCGTGGCGCAGCAGGTGGGGGTGGGCATGACCTCGATGCTGACGCTGGTCGCGTACATGCTGGCTCTCGGCGGCAGCCTCCCCAAGATCTCCTACTTGACGCGGGCCGACAGGCTCTTCGTCGGATGCGCGCTGCTGGTCTTCCTCGGGCTGCTGAAGGCGATTCTCACGACGGTGCTGGTCCAGCGCGACGCCAGGGACGTCATTCGACGGGTCGACAGGACCGGCCGCTGGGTATATCCGGCGGCGCTCATGGTCGTCGTCTTGGTCGCGCTGGTGCTGTAGGCACCCCATGAAGTACGTGCTCCGAACCGTGCTGGCCGTCGTCGCGGGAATGGCGCTGACGTTCACGCTGGTCGTCGCCGTCGAGATGTTCAGCGCGGTCGTCCATCCGGTCCCGCCGGGCTTCGACCCGAACGCTCCCGGGGCCATCCCGGCCCACGTGCAGCGCTATCCGGGCTGGGTGCTGGCCGTGGCTGGGCTCATGTGGGGGGCGACCGCCGCCGCCGCGGCCTGGGTGGCGTCGAGAATCGGCGGGCGGCTGGCCGGCGCCGTCGTCACGCTGCTGCTCGCGGCGGCACTCGCGTTCAACCTGAGCCTGCTGCCGTACGTGATGTGGTTCAAGATCGCGATGCCCGCCATCTTCTTCGTCGCCTGCCTCGTCGGCATCAGGAGTGGCGCCGGCTCCAGGCGCTGACGATCCGCCTTGTCTTCGCCCACCCCTCTCCGCGCCGCCCCCGAGGCTCCGGCCACGACGGTCCGCTGGCTGGTGCTGGGCCTGCTGCTCGTCGTGGGCGACATTCACCGCGTCGAGTTGAAGCGATCGCTCGCGCGCACAGCCGGGGCCTGACACCCGCCGCGCGAGGACGGATCGCGCCGCGAAAGGACATCACGCGCATGACCACCGCCAGCCCGCACTCGCCCTTTCCGAACGCCTTCCGGCGCGACGTTGTCGCGCGCAGGCGGCTCATCGGCTGCTGGAGCCAGCTGGGCAGCCCGATCACGACCGAGGTGCTCGGGCTGGCCGGCTTCGACTGGATCCTGCTCGACTGCGAGCACGGGCTCAACGACCCGCTCTCGCTGGTCCCGCAGTTGATGGCGCTCAAGGACAGCCCGTCGGCCCCGGTGGTGCGCCCGCACGCGAACGACGGGGTGGTCGTGAAACGGCTGCTCGACATCGGGTTCTTCAACTTCATCTTTCCCTATGTCCAGTCGGCCGACGAGGCGCGCCGCGCGGTGGCCTCGACACGTTTCCCGCCGGAGGGCACCCGCGGCGTCGCGGTGTCCCACCGCTCGAGCCGTTACGGATCCGTGCCGCAGTACCTCGATCTGGTCAATGACCACATCACGGTGATCGTCCAGATCGAAAGCCGTGAAGCGGTGGACGCCGTTGACGCCATCGCCGCCGTGCCGGGGGTGGACGGGCTCTTCATCGGGCCGTCCGACCTGGCCGCGGCGTTCGCGCACCGCGGCAACCCTGGCCACGACGCCGTGCAGGCGGCGATCCGGCATGTCTTCGAGCGCGCCGCGGCCGCCGGCAAGCCCGCCGGCATCCTGGCGCCCATCGAAGCGGATGCCCTCCGCTACATGGACATGGGCGCGACCATCGTCGCCGTGGGCAGCGACCTGGGCGTGTTTCGCTCGGGCACCAGGGACCTGCGCGAGCGGTTCAGGCAGGGCGATGGACCTGAGGTTCCCGCATGAGCCCGTCACCGGCTGCTTTCGGCAATCCCCTGCGGATCACCCTCAACAGCCGCGACAACGTCGCCATCGTCGTGAACCCGGGCGGTCTTCCCGCCGGAACGGTGTTCGACGATGGGCTGGTGCTGACCGATGACGTGCCGCAGGGCCACAAGGTGGCGATTGCGGACATCGCCGCAGGCGCTGGCGTAATCCGTTACGGCGAGATCATCGGGTACGCCATCCAGCCGTTGCGCCGGGGCTCGTGGGTCGGCGAGTCCTCGATGGCGCTGCCTCCGGCACCTGCGCTCGATCGCCTGTCCATCGCGACGCGCGTGCCGCCGCCCGAGCCTCCGCTCGCGGGGTACACGTTCCAGGGCTACCGGAATGCCGACGGGTCCGTGGGGACGCGCAACATCCTCGCCGTTTCCACCAGCGTGCAGTGCGTCGCTGGCGTCGTCGACCACGTCGTGCCGCTCATCAAGGCGCGCCTGCTGCCGAAGTATCCCAACGTCGACGACGTGGTCGGCCTCAACCATGCGTACGGGTGCGGCTATGCCGCGAACGCGCCCGGCGCCGACGTGCCGCTTCGGACGCTGCAGAACCTCGCGCGCAACCCGAACTTCGGCGGCGAGGTGCTCGTGGTGGGGCTCGGTTGCGAGAAGCTCCAGCCCGAGCTGCTGATGCCGGGCGCTCCGGCCGAGGTGGCCGGCCGGACGATTGTGCGGCTGCAGGACGAACAGTTCGTCGGGTTCCAGGCCATGGTCGACGCCATCCTGGGCCGCGCGGACGAGCGCCTGGCGGCCCTGAACCGGCGCTGCCGGGAGACATGCCCGGCGTCCGATCTCGTCGTGGGCGTCCAGTGCGGCGGCTCCGACGCGCTGTCAGGCGTGACGGCCAACCCGGCGGTGGGCTTTGCCTCGGACCTCCTGGTCCGTGCCGGCGCGACGGTGATGTTCTCGGAGGTGACGGAGGTCCGCGACGCGATTCACCTGCTCGCGCCGCGGGCCATCGACGAAGGCGTCGGCCGCGCGCTCGTCCGGGAGATGGCGTGGTACGACCAGTACCTCGCACGCGGCGGCGCGGACCGCAGCGCCAACCCAACGCCGGGCAACAAGGCGGGCGGGTTGGCAAATGTCGTGGAGAAGGCGCTGGGTTCCGCCATCAAGTCGGGCACGAGCCCGATTACCCAGGTGCTGGCGCCGGGGGAGCGGGCGACGGCGAAAGGCCTGGTCTTCGCGGCGACGCCCGCGAGCGACTTCGTCTGCGGCACGCTGCAACTGGCCGCGGGCATGACGCTGCAGGTGTTCACCACCGGGCGCGGCACGCCGTACGGCCTGGCCGCGGCGCCGGTCATCAAGGTCGCCACGCGAAGCGATCTGGCGGCCCGCTGGCACGACCTGATCGATCTCGACGCCGGCCGCATCGCGACCGGCGAGGCCACGGTCGAGGACGTCGGCTGGGAGCTGTTCCGGATGATCCTCGATGTCGCGAGCGGGGCCCGCAAGCCGTGGTCGGATCGGTGGGGCCTGTACAACGCCCTCGCGCTCTTCAACCCGGGGCCGGTGACCTGAACGCCGGGCGCCGTATCTTGCAGCTGGCGAGCCGCAATCCGTCAGGCCCGCCCGCCCAGATCGCGCTGGATGGCTTCGAGGGATCGCCCCTTGGTCTCGGGCACCATCAGGCGCACCCAGACGAGCTGCAGCACCATCATCCCGCTGAAGAACGCGAACACGTGCCCGGGCGCGAAGACGGTGACCATCTTCGGGAAGAACGTCGTGAGCAGCGCCGCGAACACCCAGTGCGTGAAACAGCCCAGCGCCTGGCCCTCCGCCCGGTGGCGGTTGGGGAAGATCTCCGAGATGAACACCCAGATCACCGCGCCCTGGCCAATCGCGTGCGAGGCGATGAAGGCGAAGATGCACACGGGCACGATGGCGTAGTGCCCGGTGAAGAACGCCCACGACGTGAGGCCCAGCGACACGATGTACCCGACCGAGCCGAGATAGAGGAGCGTCCGCCGGCCGAGGCGGTCGATGAGCCCCAGCCCCACGAACGTGAAGACGAGGTTCGTCACGCCGATCCCCACCGACTGCAGCAGCGCGGCCTCACGGCCGAGACCGGTCATTTCGAAGATGCGCGGCGCGAAGTAGAGCACGGCGTTGATGCCGGACAGCTGATTGAAGAAGGCGATGAGGATCGCGAGCAGGATCGGCGTGCGCAGCCGCCACGTCCAGAACCCCGAGGCCACCGCCTTCTCGTCGCGCGCCGCCGCGAGAATCTCGTCCGCGTGCGCCTCGAGGCGCGCCGGCGGCAGTCCGGGCTCGACCAGCCTCAGCACCGCGAGCCCCGCCGCGCGATCGCCCCGCCGCCCGATCAGCCACCGCGGGCTCTCGGGCAGGCCGAAGCACATCACGGCGTAGATGACCGACGGCACGGCGGCGATGCCGAGCATCCAGCGCCACGCGTCCTCGCCGCCGATGCCGGCGATGACGGCGTTGGACGCGAAGGCGACGACGATGCCGAAGACGATGTTGAACTGGAACATGCCGGCGAGGCGGCCGCGGTAGGCGGGCGGCGCGATCTCGGAGATGTAAAGCGGCGCGGTGACGGTCGAGGCCCCGATGCCGAGCCCGCCGAGGAAGCGCGCCACGACGAACGGCCAGAATCCCGTGGCGAAGGCGCAGCCAAAGGCCGACACCACGTAGAGCACGCCGATGGCTATCAGCGTCGGCTTCCTGCCGAACCGATCCGTCGGCCAGCCGCCGAACAGGGACCCGACAACGGTGCCGTACAGCGCCGCGCCCATGGCCAGGCCGTGCGCGCCGGCGCTGAGCCCCCAGAGCGACTGGATGCGCTGTTCGGCCCCGGAGATGACCACCGTGTCGAAGCCGAAAAGGAACCCGGCGAGCGCGGAGACGACGGACCAGAGGAAGAGGCGCCTGTTCATGCGCGGAGTGTATCAGGGTTGCGATCGGCTGCGCGATGGTGGTATCGATGCGCATGCCGGAACCCACGCGGAGACCATCTGACGGCCGCCTCTTCGGCGGCATCGAAGGCGGCGGGACGAAGTTCGTCTGCATCATCGCCCGCGGCCCCGGCGACATCGTCGCCGAGGCCCGCATTCCAACCACGACGCCGGACGAGACCCTCTCCAGGACCGTGGAATTCTTCCGCGCAGAGCAGGCGGAGCGGGGGCCCCTCGCGGCCATCGGCGTCGGCTGTTTCGGGCCGGTCGATCTCCGCGAAGGGTCTGCCACCTGGGGCTTCATCACGACAACCCCGAAAGCCGGCTGGGCGAATGTCGACGTTGCCGGCCCGCTGACGAAGGGCCTGGGCGTGCCGGTGGCGTTCGATACCGACGTGAACGCGGCCGCCTTCGGCGAGGCGCGGTGGGGCGCAGCGCAGGGCCTTGACACCTTCGTCTACCTCACCGTCGGCACGGGCATCGGCGGCGGCGGCCTCCTGGGCGGCCAGCCCATGCACGGCCTGGTGCACCCCGAGATGGGGCACATGCTGCTTCCGCGGGACCCAGCCGCCGATGCCTTTCCGGGCGTGTGCCCGTTCCACGGCGGCTGCCTGGAAGGGCTCGCCAGCGGGCCGGCCATGCTCGCCCGCTGGGGGCAGCCGGCCGAGAGCCTCCCGGCGGACCACCCGGCCTGGGCCCTCGAGGCGCGCTACCTGGCTCTCGCGGTCGTGAACCTGGTGTGCACGCTGTCGCCGCAGCGCGTCGTGCTGGGCGGCGGCGTGATGGAGCAGGCGCAGCTGTTCCCCCTGGTCAGGAGGGAGGTCGTCGGCCTGCTCAACGGATACATCCAGGCCCGCGAGATCCTGGAGGCCATCGACGCGTACATCGTGCCGCCGGGCCTCGGGAACCGCTCGGGACGGCTCGGCGCGATCGCGATGGCCGGGCGCCTGGCGGCGTCGGGCTGACCGGGTCCCTGAGGGTCTTGCCATTTCTTTGCTTTGTGTGGCAAAGTATGCCGCATGGAGCCCAACGCCGCCGCCGAACACCTCCAGGTCATCCGCACCCTGATGGAGCGTGCCGCGCTCTACCGGCGCACGCTCGCGCCCATCATGCTGTATGTGGGATCGGTGGGCACGCTTGCCGGGCTGGGCGGTCTCGCGCTCGGCATCGACACGCTGGCCGCGTTCAACGCGTGGTGGCTGGCCGCCGCGGTCGTGGCGCTTGCGGGGGCGTTTCTCATTGCCCGCCGGCAGGCCGTGCGGGACGGCGAGCGGTTCTGGTCGCCGCCCACGCTGCGCGTGGCGGAAGCCATGGCGCCGCCCCTCGTGGCCGGGCTGGCGCTCAGCCTCGCGCTGCTGATGCTGGAGGCCGACCCCCCGCGCGGGCTGTTCGTGCTGGGGAACGCGCTGTTCTACGGATGCGCCGTGCACGCGGCCGGCTTCTTCATGCCGCGCGGGATGAAGCTGTTCGGCTGGAGCGTGATCGTGCTGTCGGCGGCGGGGGCCGCGGGCCTGGCCGTCGTCGAGCCCGGCCTCGCGGGCTCGCGCGCGGCCCACGTGGTGATGGGCGGGGTGTTCGGCATGCTCCACCTGGCCTACGGCGCCTACCTGTACATCACCGAGCGCCACGAGAAGGCCGTGTGAACCCCGAACCGTTCCTGCTGCTCGATCGGATCATCCACGAGCGGGGGAGACTGGCCATCATGTCCATGCTCGCCGCGTCGGCGGAGCTTTCGTTCACCGGGCTGCGCGACACGCTGGCGATGACCGACGGCAACCTCACCACGCACGTGCGGACGCTGCAGGAAGCGGGCTACGTGTCGATTGCCAAGAGCTACCGGAACCGCCGGCCGCTCACCACCGTGTCGCTCACGCCAGCCGGCCGCCAGGCCTTCACCCAGTACGTCGCACTGCTCGAGCAAATCGTCGAACAGGCCAAGCCGAGGTAGGAGATGCCGAGCAAACGCGGCCTGCACGTCGATTGCCCCGAAACTTTGCCGGGCAAAGCACAATCGCCCAGGCTGATGGAGAAAACGCCATGCAGGTGCTGAGAGCCCGCCACATGGGTATGTGTTTCGGCGTGCAACGGGCCATTGTCCGCGCCCACGCGGCGGCCGAGCGCGAGCCCCTCACGATCCTCGGCGATCTGGTTCACAACGAGACCGTCCTCGCTGGCCTCCGGGAGCGGGGCATCCGAACGTGCGCCAACGCCGAGGACATCGACACCTCCACCGTGATGATCACCGCGCACGGCGCCTCGGACACGCGGCTCGCGGCGCTGCGGGCCCGCGGCCTTCGCGTGCTGAACGCCACGTGCCCGCTCGTGCGCGCCGCGCACCGGGCGATTGCCGTGCTCGTCGCCAACAGCTGCCACCCGGTCATCGTCGGGCAGTCCGGCCACGTCGAAGTGCGAGGCCTGACCGAGGACCTCGCGGAGTACGACGTGGTGCTCGGCGACCGCGATGTGGAGCGCCTCCAGAAGCGGCCCCGCTTCGGCATCGTCGCCCAGACAACGCAGCCGGTGGAACGGCTGTATCGCATCGCGGCGCTCGTGCGGCACCGGTTCCGGGAGTCCGAGGTCGAGCTGATGAACACCGTCTGCCTGCCCACGCGGCTGCGGCAGGAGTCGGCCGAGGAACTGGCGCGCTCGAGCGACGTGGTCCTGGTCGTCGGCGGCGCCCACAGCAACAACACGCGTGAGCTGGCGGGCACCTGCCGGCGGCACTGCGCGCGCGTCCATCACGTGCAGTCGGCCGCGGACGTGCGCGCCGAGTGGGTCGCGGGCGCCGGAGTGATCGGCATCACGGCGGGCACGTCCACTCCAGATGCCACCATCGACGACGTCGAAGCCGCAGTCCGGGCGCTGGCAGAGGGAGTCGCAGCGGCGTGAAGTTCCACGACGATCCGTTCCGCCCGCCACGCAACTCGGCGCGCCTGCCGCGATCGATGGCTGTTCCTCCTGCGCTCGACGCGCACGCCGCCGCCGGGCCCGTCGAACGCCGGCTGGCGCTTCTCGTCAACCCGTTCTACCCGAAGTCGCCGCACGGCAGTTTCGGCAAGCACGTGCTGACGCCGAGCCTTTCGTTGACCTCGATCGCGGGCGCCACGCCCGGGAACTGGCGCGTGCGCTACTGGGACGAGAACCTGCTGCAGGGCCCGCCGCCCGCGGACCCGCTGCCGGAGGTCGTTGGCATCACCGTCCACCTGACCTTCGCGGCGCGCGCCTACGAACTGGCCACGTGGTTCAGGGCCCGGGGCAGCCGCGTCGTCCTCGGCGGCATGCACATCAACACCGCCCCGGGCGAGTCCGAGCCGCATGCCGACGCCATCAGCGTGGGCGACGGCGTGAAGACCTGGCCGGCGATCCTCCGCGACGTCGAATACGGCACGCTGCAGCGGCGCTACGACGCGCCGTTCGACCGCGACTACGGCAGCGACCCGCTTCCGCGCCGCGACCTCGTGCCGCGGGACGCGTTCCTCACCACGACGAGCGTCATCGCGTCGCGGGGATGCCGCAACCGCTGCTCGTTCTGCTATCTGGCCACCGACGGCCTGCACGTGCCCTACGCCACGCGCGACCCGGAGGACATCGCGCGACAGATTCAGGCGGACCACCAGCCGTTGGCGGTGTTCGTGGACAACAACCTCGGGGCGAACCGCGGCTACCTGCGCAGGCTGTGTGCGGCGCTCCGCCCGCTCGAGACGATGTGGACCGCGGCCGTCACGCTGGACGTGACCGACGATCCCGCGCTCGTGCGAGAGATGTCGCTGGCGGGTTGCGGCGGCGTGTTCATCGGATTCGAGACGCTCAACGACGACAACCTGGCGTCCGCGGGCAAGCGCTCACCGCGCACCGAGGATTACCAGCGGCGCGTCCGGATCTTCCACGACTGCGGCATCCAGGTGAACGGCAGCTTCGTCGTCGGTTTCGACGGCGATCGGCGGGACGTCTTCACGACGCTGGCCCAGTGGATCGACGCCGCGCGCCTCGAATGCGCCACCTTCCACATCCTGACGCCGTACCCGGGCACGCCGCTCTTCCGGCAGATGGAGCAGGAAGGCCGGCTCCTGCATCGGGACTGGGCGCGCTACGACACGGCGCACGTCGTCCATCGGCCGAAACACCTGACGCCGGAGGAACTCCAACTCGGCTACGAATGGCTGTATCGCCGGCTCTTCGCACACGCGTCGATCTGGGCCCGCCGGCCGGAGGCGCCCCCTCAGTGGCCGGCCTACTTCACAGGCGCCTACCTGTACAAGCATGCCAACCGCCTCTGGCCGTTCCTGATCCGGCACCGGCTCGTTCATGGCGCGTGGTCGCCGCTGGTGGAGCTGGCGCGCCGCCGGCACATGGCCACCCGGCGCCGGTTGCTGCGAGCCGAAGGCACGGATGGACATCTGGCACCGCCGGAGAGAAGTTGGAGCTGACCTCGTCGGTCCCCGCCGCCTGGGCGACCGTGGTCGCCCTGCCCTTCCCGGTGGATCGGGATCCGTGAACCGGCTAGAGTACGAGCAGGGTCATGCTCAGTCCACGCAAGCCGGTTCACCGCGTCGCCATCGCGATGGCCTGTGCGCTGCTCGCGATCCTCACCGTCGGCGCGCAGCGGCGCGGGTTCCGATTCACCCTGCCCCCGCCCGGCGTGACGGTGCCGTACGACGGGCGCTTCACCGTCGTGCGCCTGTGGTACCCGAACCATCCCGGGTGGTCGTTCGACTACCCCGACATGGAGCGGAATCTCACGCTGATCCTGACGGACCTGACCTCCGTGCCAGCACGGTCCAACGGCAGCAACATCCTCCGGATGGACGACCCGGAGCTGATGAAGTACCCGGTCGCCTACCTTTCGGAGCCTGGCTACTGGTATCCGACCGAGAGCGAGGCGGAGGGCCTGCGGACGTACCTCGCCAAGGGCGGGTTCCTGATCGTGGATGACTTCCACTTCGAGAACGAGTGGCAGGTCTTCGAGGCCGCGATCCGGCAGGTGCTGCCCGGTGCGAGGATCGAGCGCCTCACGGCCAGGCACCCGGTCTTCAACGCCTTCTTCTCGATCGAGTCGCTCGACGTGCCGTATCCAGGCCGCCTCGGCGAGCGCGGGCTGACCGGCGAGTTCTACGGCATCTACGAAGACAACGACCCGGCGAAGCGGCTCGCGGTGGTCATCAACTACAACATGGACATCGGCGACTACATGGAGCACTCGGCGAGAGGCTTCTACCCGGTCGATCCCACCAACGAGGCCTTCAAGTTCGGCGTCAACTACGTCGTCTACGGGTTGACGCACTGACGGCCGGCGCCGGCGCCCGCATCCGTTCAGCGGTACTTGATGACGACGAGCGTGAGGTCGTCGGACTGCGGCGCCGTCGCCTGATGGTCACGGATGATGGCCTCGCAGATCTCCCGCGCGCTGCCGTCCTTCGCCCGCGACACGGCGTGCTGCAACGCCTCCTGCGTGTACGGCGACCCGGGCTCGGTGAGGCCGTCGGTGTAGAGCAGGAGCACGTCACCGTGGCCCAGCAGGTTCAGGTTGTTGACGGTGTAGCGCTTCTTGTAGCCCAGCACCCGCTCGTAGCGCTTCGCGTCGGCGTGGTGCGCGCCCGGCTGCAGGCCGATGGGCGGGTGGCTGACGAGCCGGTCGGGGCTCACCTCCACGAACCGGTCGAACTCGCGTGAGAACACGAGGGGCGGGGGATGACCGGCGCTCAGGAAGCTGAACCGCCCCGTCGTGGAAATCTCGCCGTAGATGAGCGTGATGTAGCTGACTTCGTCCGGGTCGGCGGCCAGGTTGCGCAGCGTGGTGGACTTGCAGAAGCGCGTGTTGATCTGCTCGAAGAGGCGCAGCGTGATCTGCCCATTCAGGTCCATCTCGTAGAGGGCGCCGGTGTGGAACGCCTGGTGCAGCATGGCCGCCCTGGCCGCGTCGGTGAAGTCGTGGCCGGCCACGTCGGCGACGAGGATGCCGCCGGTGTGCTTGAGTTTCTGGAGCACCCAGGCCAGGCGGTCCTGCCCGGCTGCCATGGCGCGGGTGATCCGGGCGTTCAGAATCGAACCGCTCCTGGAAGTCCACGTAGGTGAGCAGGTCGCCGCCCGCGACGCCGTTCAGGGGCAGCATCACGCCGTGGATGTCGATGCCCGGGACGCGGGGAATCGTGCCGGCCGTCGGCGTCAGCCGGTGGGCCAGGTACTGCGCGCCCCTGCGCAACTCCTCGTCGAGCCGGCCGTCAGGTCGTTCCACGGGTGCCTCCAGGGCCGGGCCCGCACGGCCCGGCCGATCGAACCATTATCCCTCCGGCCGGGAGGCGGCCGGCCCCCCGGCGCGGCGCAGGCCGCCAAGCCGTGCGCCGGGGGCTATAATGGGCGAACTCAACCGTGCCCGAATCGCCTCAACAGGAACGTCTCAACCAGGACCTCGGCCTCGGCGGCAAGCTCTCCGAGCGGAGCCACGCCCGTCTCCTGAACCACGACGGCAGCTTCAACGTCAGGCGCAACACCTTCGGCCCGTTCCACCCGTTCAACGCCTACCACACGCTGGTCTCGCTCCCGGTCCCGTGGCTGGTCCTCCTGATGGCGGCGGGCTACCTGGCCACGAATCTCGTGTTCGCGGCGATGTACTGGCTGGCCGGCCCGGGCGCCATCTCCGGGGCCGCAACGTCGCCGCTGGGCCGGTTCGAGGATTGCCTCTTCTTCAGCGTCCAGACGCTGGCTACGATAGGCTACGGGAAGCTGGTCCCCGCCACGCGCGCGGCCAACGTGCTGGTCGCGATCGAGGCGCTGGTCGGCCTGCTGGGCTTCGCCATTCTCAGCGCCCTGCTGTTCGCCCGCTTCGCGCGCCCGACCGCGAAGGTCAGGTTCAGCAGCCGGGCGGTGGTCGCCCCCTACCAGAACGGCTGGGCCCTGATGTTCCGCCTGGCCAACCTGCGCAACCACGACCTGACGGATGTCCGCGCCATCGTGTCGTTCGCGCGCTGGACCGACGAGGGCGGCACCCGCCGCCGCCGCTTCGACCAGCTCGCCCTCGAGCGCGACTTCATCATCTTCATGCCGCTGCACTGGGTCGTGGTCCACCCGATCACCGAGACGAGCCCGCTGCGCGGCCTGACGGCGGAGTCGTTCGCCGCCGCGGACCCGGAGGTGGTGTGCCTCATCACGGCCGACGATGAGACGTTCGCGCAGACCGTGCACGCGCGGACCAGCTACGACAAGGGCGACATCGTGTGGGGCGCGCGCTTCCGCGACATGTACCTGCCCGAGGCCGACCGGGTCACCATCGATCTCGGGCGGCTCGACGAGATCGAGGAGGTCCCCGCGCCGCCGGCGCTTCGGGGATAGCCGGCGGCCGGCGCTTGCGGCTGGCACAATGTTACGCTATTCTACGTAACGACTACGTCGATTGGCATAACGGAGGTCCCGATGGCCGCGAGCAACCCCTTCGTGTACGGCGAGGTGGTGCCGCGCTCGGCGTTCGTCGACCGCGAGGCCGAGATCGACCGGCTCACGCGCGACCTGCTCGCCGGGCAGAAGGTCTTCCTCATCTCGCCGCGCCGCTACGGCAAGTCGTCGCTGCTGCGCCAGGCGCTCGCCGAGACGGCCCGGCGCGGCGCGCTGACGGCGGAGATCACCGTCAGCAGCTACAGCTCGTACGTGGCGTTCCTCGAGGGCTACGCCAGGGCGCTCGTGTCGCTCGCGACCCGCGCCGACCGGGCGCTCGGATGGCTTCGCGACCGGCTGGGCGGCATCAGGCCGGAGGTGCGGCTCGAGCCGGACACGAAGGGCGCGGCGGCCCTGATGGTCTCGTTTCCCTCGGCGCGCACGCCGCGCGACGTGTCCCGGCTGGCGCAGGAGGTCTTCGCGCTGCCCGGCCGGATTGCCGAGTCCCGCCGGCGGCCGTTGGCGATCGCCCTCGACGAGTTCCAGGCCATCGCCTCGTTCGACCGCGACGGCGGGCGGGCGCCGCGGATGCACCAGGTGGAGCACGCTCTACGCGCGGCGGTCCAGCACCAGCGGCAGGTGGGTTACGTTTTCTCGGGGTCCGAGCCGAGCCTGATGGAAGCCATGCTGGGCCGCAGCCGTCCGTTCTACAAAGCGGGGCCGGTGATGCGCCTCTCCAAGATCCCCGCCGGCGACTTCGCGCGGTTCGTCGAGGCGCGCTTCAGCGCCACCGGCATCATCCCCGGGCCGGGCCTCGGCGCGGCCATCGTCGAGCTGGCAGGCAACCTGCCGTACGATGTGCAGCGCCTCGCGCACGAGCTCTGGGACGATGCGCGGGCCGAGGGCGAGAAGCGCGCGGGTGTCGACAGCCTGCATCGCACGCTGAGGCGGATCCTCGGGGAACAGGACGCGCTGTTCGAGGCCGCCTGGCAGCGCCTGACCCTCGCCCAGCGCGCGGCATTGCGGGCGGCGGTCCTCGAAGAGGGCCTCGAGTTGCTCGCCGCCGATACCCGCGCCCGCTACCGCCTGGGGGGCGCATCCAGCGTGCAGGCGTCGCTCAACGCGCTGGTGCGCGACGACGTGCTCGCGCGCGAAGGGCCCCGATTCACCATGGTGGACTCGCTCTTCCGCGAGTGGGTGGCGCGGCGCACCTTCTGACATCGAAAGGCGTGGATCAACGCCTGCGCATTCGACCAGGCGTTGACACCAGGCGTTGCAGCCCTTGACACTATCGCGCCGCGCCGCTAGCCTCCTATTCCCTGAGCGTCCGCCGCCGGCGCGCACGCAGCAGAAGGCGGATCGGCAGGTCCGAACGAACCGGAGGCACAGCATGACGAAGACGATGGTCGCGGCCGCGGCGCTTTGCCTGTTCATCGCCGTTCCGGCGCAGGCGCAGGACGACGAGGCGGGCTGCAAGGACTACCCGCTCTTCACCCGATTTCCGAACATGCGCCTCGCCGGCTGCGACAGCAAGCAGTTCGACCTCCGGGCGTTTCCCACGGGGCCGGCCGGCAGCGACTTGCAGACGAAGCCCATCGAGGTCGAAGGGCCGGTGTACTGGCTCCGGTACGACCTGAAAGAGGGGGTCACACCGCCGAGCGGCCTGCAGATCATGCGCAATTTCGAAAACGCCACGACAAAAGCCGGCGGCGCGATCGAAGGCCGGTACCCGGGCTGGTGCAAGGCGAACTACGACACCGAGCGGATGCCGAACATGGGAAACGGGTGCACCAGCTTCGCCCTGACCATGAAGTTCCGCCAGGGCGCGAAGGAGATCTGGGCCTTTCTCCAGGCCGAGGAGGGCGGCGCCAACTACCTCCTCATGATCTCGGAGCGGGAAGCGATGAAACAGGACGTCGGCGTGACCGAGATGGTCGACAAACTCAGCACCGACGGGTTCATCGCGCTCTACATCAACTTCGACACGGGCAAGGCCACAATCAAAGCCGAATCGGCGGCGACGCTCGACACCGCCGCAGCGGCGCTCAAGCAGGCGGCCGGCATGCGCGTCGAAGTCGGCGGGCACACCGATAACGTCGGAACGCCCGAGGCGAACCTGAAGCTCTCGCAGGACCGGGCGCAGGCCGTGGCGGCGGCACTCGTCGAGCGGGGGGTCACGGCCGACCGCCTCACCGCGAAGGGGTACGGCCAGACGACGCCGATCGCCGACAACCGGAGCGAAGACGGGCGGGCGAAGAACCGGCGCGTGGAACTGGTGAAGAAGTAAGGGCGCGCGCGGCGCGCCGCCGGCCTGGCGGCCGCGAGCGGACACGAAAGGACGAATGGCATGAACGGACATCCCACGCGGCGCGACATTCTCAAGCTTGGCGGAACGGCAGCGGCCTCGGCCCTCTTCGTCCAGGGAGTTCCGGCACCGGCCCGCGCCGCGTGGAAGACGATCCCCATCGGCACGCAGCTCTGGTGCGTGCGCAAGCAGCTGGCCGGCGACATTCCCGGCACGCTCAACGCGCTGGCCGCGGCCGGCTTCGACGGCGTCGAGCTGGAGAACGCCTTCAAGACGCCGGGCCTCGAGTGGAGGAAGCACCTGGACGGGGCGAAGCTCAAGGCGTGCGGGTTCCACCACACGCTGGCGGAGCTCCAGGGCGACAAGTTGAGCGCGACCATCGAGTTCAACCAGGCCATCGGCAACCGCAACCTGATCATCCGGTCGCTCGCGGGGGAGGTCTACAAGTCCGCCGATCTCCTCAAGAAGACCGCCGACGCGGTCAACGAAGCCGCCGAGAAGGTGAAGCCGCACAAGATGCGCGTCGGGTACCACAACCACTCAGCCGACTTCAACCGCATCGACGGCGAGTACTGGTGGAACCGCTTCGCCGACGCCACGACGAAGGACGTCGTCCTGCAGCTCGACACGGGCAACGCCTCGCAGCTCAGCGGCGCGATCATCATCGACCTCATCCGCCGCAATGCCGGCCGCACGATGACGATGCACGTGAAGCCGTTCTCGAAGGCGAACCCGGACGCCTATCTTGGCGCGGACGAGCTCGACTGGCCGGCGATCATGACGGCCGTGGAAGCCGCAGGCGGCGTCGAGTGGTACATCGTCGAGTACGAGCGCGAGGGGGTGCCGCCGCTCGAGTCGCTGAAGGCCAACCTGGAGGCCTTCAAGAAGATGAGAGTCTGAATGGGGGGAGGCCGGATCAGGCTTCGGTGGCGCGGGATCGCTGCCTGAACCAGATGGCCAGCGCTTCCGCGGACATCTCTCCACGGGCCGTGGCCAGCGTCAGGTCCTCGAGGTCCTGATCGCCGGCCACGAGCGTCCACCCGTTGAGTTCGAGCATCAGCTCGGCCGCCGCGGCGCCGGTCCGCTTGTTGCCGTCGACGAACGGATGGTTGAGGATGAGCGAGTGCATGAGCGCCGCCGCCTTCGCGGCGACGTCCGGATAGAGATCCTCTCCTCCGAACGTCATGGCCGGCCGCGCAACGGCGGCCTCGAGATTCCCGCGATCGCGGACGCCGGCGAGCCCGCCGAACACGGCCAGCAGTTCATGGTGGAGCGCGACGGCCTGCGCGGGGGACAGGTAGGCCGTCACTTCGCGAGTTCCCGGTACAGTGATGCCCGCCGCTCGAGCAGCGCCGAGCTCGCGGCCTTGAACCGCTTCGTGACCTTCCCGTCGTCGAAGAATCTGGCCCCGGGCCGGATCACGACTGCCCCGGTGGCGGGATGGACGGCCACGTCCACTTCCTGACCCTTCTTCAAGCCGAACGCCTCCACGACCTCGGCCGGGAGCGTCACGGCGAGCGAGCTGCCCGTCTGGACGATCTTCCGTTTCATATAAGTATTGAATACTTACACGTGGCGCCTGTCAAGCCGCTGGCGCCGGCGGCCCTCATTGCGTCGCCGGCTCGAAGTCCTCGATGGGCGGGCCGCCGCGGAGCGCGTGGGCGAGGTGCACCGCCTGGCGGAACCGCGCGATGCTCTCGCCCGACGACACGTGGTGGGCGGCCTGCTCGAGGGTGACTTTGCCGGCGCCAATCGCGCCGACGCCGGCGATGAAGCACGCCCCCTTGTGCCAGCGCAGCATGTCGAGCACGGCGCCGGCCGGGGCGTCCCACCGGCAGAGGCCGACGCGCGGGTTGAGGTACACCGCTTCCGCGTCGATCGGCCGCACCACCGGGTGATCGAGGTGATCGCCGTACTCGATGGTCACCGACCCGGGGTGGAGCAGGGCCTCCATGCCGTGGCGCTCGGCGAGCACCGCCAGCGATTCGGCCGAGGCCAGCGGGCTCTGCGTGATGATGCAGGCCTTGTGGTTCGAGTCGCGGTAGAGCGTCTTGTGGAAGGCGAGCTCCCAGTCGTCGCCCTCGTCTCCGTCGATGGACAGGCGGCGGATGGCGATCTCGTAGCCGTCCGGCGCGGCGGCGGTGGGGCAGTAGAGCATGTCGTGCCCGGTGATCTTCTCGCTCATCGAGCCGGTGCCGTACGGCGAAATGCCCTGGACGAAGTTGAACAGCGCGCGCTCGCGGAACGCGCGGATCGTGGCCTCGTCGCGCGTGTCGTACACGCCGAACGCCGCGGGATCGAACGGCCGCACAGGCATCGGATAGAACGCCTGCGCGCCCGCCTCGCGGATCCGCCGCGCGAGGGCGGTGGTGTCGACGCCGCGGAGCCGGGCGGCCTGCACGAGTTTTGCCGAGGCGTCGACCACGCCGAGCAGGTGGAGGCATTCCTCGAGCGAGCGGCCGCGCACGAACGGGCCGTGACCCTTGACGAGCGTCGCCGGCGACTCGGCGAGGTAGCGCGGGATGCGCGCCTCCATCTCCTTCGACCCGACGGGCTCGCGGTACGTGCCGGAGGGCACCTTCCCGAGGATCCAGGCCCCGGCGCGATCGATCGGGACGAACGAGTACTCCTCGGTGCCGGAGGCATCGCCCTCGTACACGAGGAAGTTCTGCGCGCCCTTCGCGTCGAAGGACACGGAGATGGCCGAGAGGTAATGCGCGTGGATCGACGCCTCCACGCCGGGCAGCGCGAGGATCTTGCGGTGGATGGTCGACTCGGTCGAGGCGCGGCCGTCGCCCCAGCTCACGCGCGAGAAGCGGACGGGGACGATGTCGCTGGGGATGAGGGCGCCGACCTGCGACCCGGACGCGGTGATGTGGAACACGTCGCGGTTGGCGGCGTCGCGCAGCGCCAGGTTGCCGCTGTGCGTGTTGTTGCCGCGCGTGAGCATGATGGCGCGGCCGGTGTCGCGCATGAGCGGAAAGATCTGCGGCGCCGGGCCCTCGGCGTGGCCACTCATGACGCCTGCCCCACGGGCGCCGGTTCGCCGACGAGCCCGTCGATCCCGAGATCGCGGAGCGACCCGGCGCGCGGCACGCCCCGCTCGTCCCAGCCGAGCGACTCGTAGTACTCGGCCCGCATCGCGCGGAAGTCGTCCTCCGGGCAGACGGCCTCGCCCTCCTCGACGGCGATCGGATCGCGGTAGAAACGCTCGGGCAGCCAGTCGTCGCCGGGCGTGAAGCCGCACTGCAGATTGAACAGGCGCTCGAGCGTCAGCACGCGGCGCGACACGGTCTCGAGGTCGCTGGCCTTCAACGCGAGGCCGGTGACGTCGTTGAGCATGTTGGCGTACTCGTCGAGGGCGATGGAGAAACCGGCGAACGCGCAGACGCCCATGACGTCGAACGCGGTGTTCTGGTAGGCGAAGTTGCGCGCGACCAGCGCGGCGCCTTCGGATTTCAGGCCGGGGAACTCGCCATAGCCGGCGCAGAACGCGATGGGCGCCGAGTAGCCACCCTGCAGGTGGCACCCGCCGCGCGCGGTCATCATGTAGGCGAGCGCCTGCGTCCAGGTGACGCGCGGGTCGTACGCGGGAATCTCCATGCCCTTCACGGCCATCGCCGATTCCGGGTGGCCGTACCGCTCCGCCAGCCGCCGCGAGCCGGAGGCGAGCGCGCGCCCGAGGCCGCCCTCGCCGTGCGCCATCGCCCGCACGAGCGGCACGAGCGCCCGCGCGTGGCCGAACGCAGGCGCAAACGGCCCGTCCTCGCGCAGGTCGGCGCCGGCCGCCCCGCACGCCGCCGCGAACTCCCGCGCGTCGTCCATCAACGCGCGCTCGGCAGCCGTTCGCACCCCGTCGGGCTTCGCCCGCACGAGGCCGTGGATCTCCATGAGCGCCGCGATGGTGCCGCCGGCCGAGATGGTGTCGAGGCCGCATCGGTTGCACAGGTAGTTGGCCTCGGTGATCGGCTCGAGGTCGTAGATGTCGAGATCCGATCCGAACATCGCCACGGTCTCGAACTCGGGGCCCTCGCCGTGATCCACCACCGCGCCGGTTTCGTCGTGTAGCTCCGTCTCGCGCGTGCAGCCGATCGGGCACTGGTGGCAGGCCCGGCGCTTCACCTTGATGGCGGGATGATCGGCCAGCGCCTCGCCGCCGATGCGCTCGATGCGCGCGGGGTCGTGCGCCGTGTCGCGGAAGTTGCAGTGGATGAGCTCGTCGTACTGCGACAGCATGCCGAGCAGGCCGGCGGTGCCCATCGACGGCAGGATGCCGAACTGCTCCGGCGGCTTGGTCAGCTTGCCGACGCGCAGCTTGGCGTGGGCCTTGTACACGGAGCCCGCAACGTTCGTCGGCCGCAGCGCGTCGGGCGAGGCGCTCTCGACGGCGACGGAGCCGGCCACGACGATGGCGGCCAGGTTCTTGGAGCCGAAGACCGCGCCGCCGCCGCCGCGGCCGAGCGCGCGGCCCCGGTCGTTCATGATGGCCGCGATCCGCGCGAGGCGCCGCCCGGCGGCGCCGACGGTCATCACACGCACGCCGCGGCCGTAGCGCGCCTCCAGCGCCCCGGTCACGGCCTCCACATCGTCGGGGTCGGCCTCGGGCGGCGGGTCGAAACGCACGCCGGCCGCGTCGATGAAGAGCACCACGGGGTGTTCCAATCGTCCCGTGACAACGAGCGCATCGTGGCCCGTGCGCTTGAACTCGACGCCCCATCTGCCGCCGCTGTTCGTCGAGCCGATGCCCCCGGTGAGCGGCGACTTGAAGTTGGCGTGGAACCGGGCGCTGGTGGGCACCGTCGTGCCGTTCGCGGGCGAGGTGCTGATGATGAGCGGGTTGTCGGGCGAGAGCGGGTCGACATCGCGGAACGGATTCGCGTAGCGGCCGCGCAGGCGCTGAAGGCGATCGACCAGCAGGGCGGTCCCCAGGCCCCGGCCGCCGAGGAACAACCCGGCCAGCCGCTCGTCCAGCGGATGCGTGCGCGCCGTGTGCGAGGCGAGATCCACCTCGAGCAGGCGCCCCATGGTTCCAGAAGGTAGTGGGCTCATCGACGGTGCGGGTCCTTTGGCGTCAGGGGCCGGCTTGTCCATGGGGCGGCACCCGTACCACCACGCCGCGCGATGCGGTTGCCGATCCCGCGGGCGAATGCGTAGGGCACCGAAATCAGGACAGGGCCGACGACAAGTGCGGCGCCCGGGTGCGACACCCCGAGAATGAGCCACTGGGAGACAGCGTCGAGAAGGATTCCGACAAGTACGATGTTGGCCAACTGCCGCGCCATCTGGGCGAGCACCTGGCGACGGTGCTGCGCGTGGGTGATGACCCCGAGGATGAACGGCGGCAGGCCCGCCCGTGCATCGCCGCGACCGGCACGAAGCCCGAGCACGATCGCGACAAGCGGCTGGAAGACGAAGCGCAACCGGCCGGGGCCCGTCAGGCGGCGCCCGAGGTCCCCGAAGAACTCCGAGGAGAACAGGTAAATGCCGCCTCGTTCCCAGGCGTCGCGCAAGGCGCCCGGCGCTGCCGCCACGAGGACGACCAGCGTGCACCCCGCGAGCACCCATGTCATGCGACTGTGTGTGGCGGCCATCTGCATGAACCCGGATCCCGTCCTCGGTGAGCCGACGTGACCAACGCGGCCCATACTACCAGACGCAGGTTGCGTCCCGCGGCCGGCGGCGCCAGTATGGCGTCATGCCGTTTGCCGCTGGTTCCGCCGTCGCCGTGGTCAGTCTCCGCAAACACGGCCGGGTACTCGAGGTGCTGCCGGGCGGCCGCTACCGTGTCGCCGTCGGCGGCATCACGGTCGTGTGCCCGGAAGCGCAGCTGGAAACCGTATCGCACTCGAAGAAGCAGCGGCGGCGCGAGCGCGAGGCGCCGGCACGGCAGGCCGGGACAATGGCACCGCCGCCGGTGGCGGAAGGCGGCGACACCAGCCGGTCCCAGTCGATCGACCTCCACGGGATGACCGTTCCGGAAGCCCTGGCAGCGCTCCCGGCGTTTCTCGATCACGCGATTCGCGCGGGGCTCCCACGGGTGGAGATCATCCACGGCGTCAGCGGCGGGCGCCTTCGGGCGGCCGTTCGCGGCTACCTCGCCGGGATGCCGGCCGTTATGTGCGCCGCGCCCGACGACAGGAACCCGGGTGTGACGATCGTCTACTTCTGATCCGTGCCGTCATTTTCGTGTCGCCTGCCCCCCGGGTCCTCGACGCGCGACGGCACGCTTCGGCGACGGCACGTCACCGTAGCGTCGCCGCCAGGGCGTGGCGGGGAAATCGGACACGATGCCGGCGGGTTACGGTTCTTGCGGCGCGTTGGCGATCTCGAAATCAGCGGGCGCCGTTGTCGAAGGGACGCGTGCCAGTTCTGTGCGGATAGCGCGGGGACCGCGGGCGTCCTTGGCGGCATGGTCTTTGCAAGCGTTCTGTCAGGACCAGTCTGGAGACCGCGATGAGATCGCCACTGAGCCGCCGCGTGCTTCCGGCCATGTTGCTGGCCGTCATGGCCTGCGCATCCTGCGAGAAATCCAACCCGGCGGCGCCCAGCCCCGCATCGCAGGCCGGCACCCGCGTGATCGCGTTGAGCGGGAACCTCGCGTTTGGATCTGTCGAGGCCGGCAGGACCGCCGAGTCGACGCTCACCATCGGCAACAGCGGGACGGGCAGCCTCTCGATCAGCGGCATCTCGGTACCCGACGGCTACGCCGTGAACTGGACCAGCGGCGCCATCGCGCCGGGCGCATCGCAGCAGGTCGTGGTCCGGTTCGCGCCAACGGGAGCCCGCAGCTACGACGGCACACTCACCGTGAGCGGGGACCACACCAGTGGAACCAATACGGCCGCGCTGAAGGGGACGGGCCTCGCGTCCGCGTTCGGCACGCTCACCGGCACGGCGGTCGAACAGGCGGCGGGCCCATTGGGCGGGGCGAACATCGAAATCCGCGATGGCCCGGACGCGAAGAAGACAACCACGACGGACGAAGCGGGCAGGTTCACGCTTTCAGGGCTGCAGCCGGGCACCGTGACGGTCCGGGCGTGGAAGAGCGGCTACAGCGACACCGACCAGCGCGTCACGCTGGAGGCGGGCAACGTCGTGACCCTCGCCTTCTCGGTGCCGAAAGTTGTGCCGGCTCCAGGGACGCCTCCGCCGTCCACGCCCCCGCCGTCCACACCCCCGCCGTCCACGCCCCCGCCCACGACTCCGCCGCCTGCACCACCACCTGCTCCACCTACGCCACCACCCCCTCCACCGTCGCCGGCCCCCACGTCGTACAACGACGAGATCCTGGGGTTGATCAACGCGCACCGGGCGAGCATCGGGAAGCCGGCGCTTCAGAAGAGCCAGGTGATCTGGGAACAGGCCAACACCCACAGCCGCAACATGGCGTCAGGGGCCGTCCCGTTCGGGCACGACGGATTCAGCGCCAGGATCGCGGCCATCCGGGCCGCCCTCGGCTCGGGCGGGTCCGGATCCGAAAACGTTGCGGCGGGCTACACGTCCGCGGCGGCCGTCGTCGGCGGCTGGCTGGGCAGCAGCGGCCACCGCGCGAACATCGAGAGCAGCGCCACGCGCACGGGCATCAGTGCCGTCCGGTCGGCCTCGGGCACCTGGTACTACACGCAGATCTTCTACTGACACCGGAGCTCACATCGGTTGGTGACGTTCACTCCGGCCCACGCAGGCGGCCTTCGACGTCGCTCAGGCCGGGGAAGCCTGCGGCCAGCCTCTGGCCGCGAGAACGGGCGCTCAAATGGGCGGCGAGGCTACTTCGTCATCGTGCGCAATCCGGCCGCCCCGAACATCGGCGGCGCGCCGTCTTTGACGAGGGCTTCCGTGAGCGACAGGTGTCCCCCCTCGCCGGCCTCGACGCTGAGCCGCCGGATGCGATAGCGGCCGCGCTCGTAGTCGAACGTCACCCCGTCATCCTCGAACAGTTCGAAGGACCCTGGCGTGGTGCCGTAGTGGCGGACTTCCAGGGCCTGTCCGTACGCGCGGCTGGTGTTCGTGACCGGCTCCTTCAGCATCGGGATGACGGCTCCCTCGCGCACGAGGAGGGGCAGGCGCCCGCTGTCCGACCGGAACGAGAGGCGGCCCCCGCTGCCGACGAACGCGCCCGTGTGGAAGTCGTACCATCGGCCTGGCGGCAGCAGGATCTCGCGCGCCCAGCCGCCCTTGCCGTAGAACGGCGCCACGAGGATGGACGGGCCGAACATGAACTGATCGTCGGCGTTGGCGAGCGCGACGTCTTCGAACGCCATCGGGCGGATCGGCGGCACGCCCTCGAAGTGGTAGGCGGCGAACGCGCTGTAGAGATAGGGCAGCAGCCGCATGCGCAGTTCGAGCGCCTCGCGCACGGCGCTCGTGGCGCCCTCGAAGTGCCACGGCGTCGCGCCCGACGCCCAGGCGTTGAGCTGCGCCAGCGCCGAGAACGACACCAGTTGCATCCGATCGATCCAGTCGCGCTCGTCGCGGGCGCTGCGGATCTCGGGCGTCCACAGGACGCCGGCGAAACCGGACGCCGACATGCCGGTGATGTACTCCTTCAGGTCGTACGCGTCGCTGTAGATGGCGAACGGATACCCCGAGGCGGCGCCGTTCGACGCGCGCACGAGCCCGTAGGTCCGCTGGTTGCGCGCCTTGAACAGGCCCTTGAAGACCAGGTCCTGCATGAGCAGGCCGTATGCCTGGCGCATCACGGGCGCGGGCGTGCCGGACGGGAACGACGCGTGATCGGGCCAGAGCCAGACGTCGTACCCGTCGACCTCGTCGATCTTGTACCCGCTGACGCCGATGAGTGTGTGCTCCCGCGCGTGCTGCTCGACCAGCGCGCGCCGGGCCTCGGGCAGCGTGTAGTCGGGCACCAGCCCCAGCCACACCATGTGCGACGCCGACAGCGGGAACATCACCTTGTGCAGGGGGCTCTCGGGCGAGATGTACGGGTTCTCCCAGAGGTTGAGCCTGATGCCTCGCGCACGCAGGTCGCCGACAAACCCCGCCGGGTCCGGGAAGCGCTTCCGCTGCCACTCGAAGGTGCAGGGATATGACTTCGTCATCCACCCCGGCTCGAGGCCGACAACGTCGAGCGGGATGCGGCGCGCCTCGAACTCCGCGACTTCCTGCCGCACGCGATCCTCGTCGGCCGCCGCGTGCACCCGATGCCAGAAGCCGAGACCCCAGAGCGGCGGCAGCGCGCCGCCGCCGGCCAGCAGGTTATAGCGCGAGACGACGTCGGCCAGGCCCTCGCCCGCGATGACCACGACGTCGGCGCCCGGTCCGTCGACGAGCATTTCGACCGCGTCAGACGCCGGCAGGGCATCCCACCGCGGTGCCGGCTCGCCCGGCGGCGGGTTTCGAATCGACCGGCGGAGGGTTGCGCGGCGAGTCCTTGCGGTTGCCGACGCGCGCGTAGACCTTCACGAAGCGCGCCGTGTCGATGAACACGCCGTATCCGCGGCTCGACACGAAGAAGGGCACCGGTGCGTGCGTGCGGCCCCCGCCTGTCGACCAGTGATCGACGTTGAGCGTCAGCACGCCCTGGTCGCGGCCGAGGCCGTCGAACTGGAGCCCGAAGCCAAACAGCCGTTCGTCGGGGGCGCACGGCACGCGAAGCATGACCTTGCCGTCGGCCGTGCGCTCGAACGAGACGGCCTCGGCGGCGAAGGGGAAGTCACGTTCGGGCCGCGCGCGGAGCGCGTCGACACGAGGGGGCGCCGCGGCGAACGTCGTGTACCTGATCTCCCGGGACGTGTCGCCGGCACTGGCCTGCCAGATGCCCGGCGCCACCTTCACCCAAGGAGCGACTGGCGTGAGCGCATCGAGCGTCGTGGGGCGCAGGCCCGAAGGCGGCCCCGCCGGCGCCTGGGAGGACAGCCGGCCGGGCTGGACGGCGACGGCCAGCGCCGCAGCGGCGACCACGCCCCATCGTCGGATCCCGGTCATGGCTTCCCTCAGCGCGTGACAACGACCGGCAGCTCGATGAAGCTCGCCTGGCCGGGGCCGTGGTAGATGCGCTGCACGGCCTTCCTGAAGTCGCCCGGCTTCGCCCAGAAGATGTTCGGGACGAACGTCTGCGGGTTCCGGTCGTAGAGCGGGAACCAGCTCGACTGGATCTGCACCATGATCCGGTGGCCCGGCAGGAACACGTGGTTCGCCGTCGGCAGGGCGAACCGGTACTGCAGCGGCGTGTTCGGGCTGAGGGGCCTGGCGATCTCGAAGCTCTCGCGGTAGCGGCCGCGGAAGATGTCGGCCGACACCATGAGCTGGTAGCCGCCAAGGTGCGGCTGGCCCGCCACCTCGTCGGGGTACACGTCGATGACCTTCACCACCCAGTCCGAGTCGGTGCCGCTCGTGGACGCGAAAAGGCTGGCCACGGGTTCGCCGCTGATCTTCACCGGCGCCGTGAGCGCGTCGGACACGAACGACACGACATCGGGCCGGCCCGACACCTCGCGCTGATCGTCCACGAGCCACTGCGGCCAGGTAAGGCCGGCGTCGTAATACCCGACCGGCCGAATGGGCCGTGCGCGGAACGGCACGGGCTTCGCCGGGTCGGACACGTATTCCTCGAACGCCGCGCCGCCTGACGCCGGGGCCGAGAAGCTCAGTTTCAGGCCCGGGCCCAGGTAGAGCGGCTTCGCCTCGACGGCACACCCGCTCGCGCACCCGGCCGGCCACGCGGGCAGCCGGCGCCAGGTGTTCGTGCCCGTCTCGAACGCCGACACGGGCGCGATGTCCGAATTCGGCGCGCCGTCCTTGAGATGCTGGTCGAGGAAGGGCCGCAGGATCTCCTGCCGGAAGGCGCGGCCCGTGTCGCTGCCCCATTTCAGCGCCCCGAGCGCGCTGGCGTCCTCGATCTGCTGCCCGTGGTACCACGGCCCCATCACGAGGAACACCTTGTCGTTGGCGGCGTCCTTCGGCTCGATGGCCTTGTAGACGGCGATGGCGCCGTAGATGTCCTCCTGGTCCCACAGGCCGTGCACGATCATGACGGGCACGGCGAGCGGCTGCGCCGCCAGGATCTTGTCCACCGCCTGGTCGCGCCAGAACGCGTCGTAGGACGGGTGTTCCAGGAGCTTCCGCCAGAAACCAATCTGCTCGAGGCCTCGCCGGCGGCCCAGTTCGCCGGCCGAGCCGGCCTGCATGTACATGTCGTAGTCGTCGTAGTGGCTGGTCCACCACGTGATCTCGTTCGCGCGCGTGCCCGCCTGGTTGTAGATGAACGGCATCATCTGCTGGCGGAACGCGCCGTTGTGGAACCAGTCGTCGCCGATCCAGCCGTCCACCATCGGGTTCATGGGTACGGCCACCTTGAGCGCAGGATGCGGGTTCACCAGCGCCATCAGGGGCAGGAAGCCGTCGTACGAGATGCCCAGGATGCCGACGCGGCCGTTGCTCTCCGGCACGTTTTTCACGAGCCAGTCGATCGTGTCGTACGTGTCGGTCGAGTGGTCGACAGCCGTGAGGTTCTGCGGCCCGCGCAGGGGCCGGTTCACCACGTAGTCGCCCTCCGACCCGTACTTCCCGCGCACGTCCTGCACGACGCGGATGTAGCCGCCCTCGACGATGACGTCGGTGGCGTTGTCGTAGCCCTGGAGGATGGGGCCGAGGTGCGCGCTGTTGGCGTGGCTCGTGAGCGCGGTGGCGTTGTAGGGCGTGCGGGTGAACAGGATCGGGGCGCCTTTTGCGCCCTTCGGCACGATGACGACCGTGTGCAGCTTCACGCCGTCGCGCATCGGGATCATCACGTCGCGCCTGACGTAGTCGAACGCCGACGTGACGGGCACCAGTTGCGCCGGCATGTCGGAGGGCAGCCCGGCTGATGCGGGCCTGGCGGCCGGCTTTGCGGCCTGCGCGGCGGCCGGGGCGGCGGGCCACAGCAGCAGGAGCGCCGCGAAGACGGAGACAAGCGACATCAACGATCGTGAACGCACCACGCGCGTCGTCATGAGAGGGCCTCCGGGCGTCAGTATCCGCTGTTCGTGTACCTGGTGATCAGGCGGGCGCGCAAGTCGCGATACATCGCCACGACGCGCTCCATCCGCGTCTTCGTCAGGTCGGTCAGGTACGCCTGCGCGTCGGCCGGCGCCCGCCGGTGCAGTTCGAGGGCCTTCTGCTCGACCTCGGCCTGCGCGTCGAAGAACTCCTGCTCGATCGGGTCGCGTACGGCGCGCAGATCCTTCACGGCAGCCTGCCACTTGAGGTGCATCAGGTTGTCGACGAAGTCCACCGCCCATCGCGCCGACCCTTCACTGAACTGCCGCGCGTCATAGGTCTGGTAGAGGGTCGACGTCGACGTGACGCCGGCATAGATCGGGACGTACGTGCTGACGTACGGGTTGTCCACGTAGAACCAGAGCACGCCCCCGATGGGGTTGGGCAGCCACGACCGCAGTTGCGCCACCATGCCGTAGCCGTGCTGGGCGATGGTGCGGTGGCCCGCCACGCGCAGCAGGTCGCGGAGTTCGGCCGACGGAAACGGCGTGGCCAGCTCGCTCCGGCGCCCGCCGCCCTGGCCATCGGGCACGATCCAGGCCGGGTCGGCTGTCATGTCGTAGACCGTGCCTTCGAACGTGGCGCGCTGGAACGTGATGACGTCACGGACCGAGACCGGCCGCTCGGGCTTGAACGAGAACGGATAGAACGCGGCGCCCTCGATCGGCTGCCGCGACATCGTGTTGGAATTCGCCGTGCCGGAGAGCTTCCGGTTCGGCCACGCGTTCAGCGCGGGCGCCAGCGAGCTGTGGACGAGCCACAGGCGGTTGAGGCTGCCCTCCGTGATGGGCGGCGCGTAGGCCTCCTGCCAGATGAACGGCCGGCCCGACGCCGGGTCGTACCAGCCGCGGTCGATGGCCACCTGCCTGTAGTTGGGCGAGGCCTTCGTGTCCGGGTCCGCGGGATCGATCTCGCGGATGCGGACGTAGTTCGGAATCACCGTGACATGGCCGTCGGGCACGCGCCGCGCCGCCCAGATGGCGCCGGGCGCGCGGCTGCCGCGCTTCCAGTCGGTGCCGACGGAGAAGATCTCGAGCACCCAGACCTCGGTCGGGTCCGCGATGCTGAGCGCCTCGGATCCGCCGGTGGAGGGCAGGAACCCGTGCTGCTCGACGAGCGAGGTGATGACGCCGAGCGCTTCGCGCGCCGTGCGCGATCGCTGCAGGGCGAAGACCTGCGCCTGCTCGACGGTCATGATCTGCTCGGTCACGCCCTCGATGTAGGGCACGTCGAGCTCGCGCCGCTGGCTGCAGGTGCTCTCGGCAATCGCCACCTGGTGCTCGTTGATGAGGGAGTAGCCGGTGTGGAAGTACGTGTACGTGCGCGGCGCCTGGGGGATGCGGCCGATCACCTCGCCGTAGTCGCCGAGCGGCCGCCCGCCGCGCTGGTCGTCGCGGCCGTAGTAGATCATCCCCCAGTGCACCGGTGCGGTGGACCCCGGCGGGTGCACCTGGCCGGGCACGACGTGAATCCGGCACTCGCTGCAGGCGTCCGACTGCGACGTGATGACCGAGCCGTCGGCCGTGGCCAGCCTGCCCGCGCTGATGATCGTGCAGCCGTCGCCCTCTCCGGCGAGGGCGCGGCCATCGCCGGCGGGCCCGGCGACCGGTGCTCCGGCCGCCGCAACGACGGGCGCCTGCGCGAAGGCCGGCATCAGGCTGCGCAGGCCGGCGAACATGCCCGCGGCGCCCACCAGCACGATGGCGAGCCGGGCTGCGGGGTGGATTTGTCGCGTGATCATGGCGTCTCCCGCCCAGAGTCTACACCGCCGACTCAAAGGGCGTGCGCAGATCCGAGCGGGTGGGAGAGGAGGGCGGGTGACGCGACGGTTCTACTTGATGCGGATGTTGCCGGACGAGCAGTGCACCTGCACCAGCGGCCCGCCGCCGCGGACCTTGCCTGTGACGTGGCGCTTGTCGATCTTCCCGGTCACCTCCATCGTGACCGGGTGGGCGGAGTCGATGTTGCCCGAGTTGGACCGTGCGTCGAGGTCGAATGCCGCATCTGGCGGCACGGTCATCGTGATGCCGCCGGAGGACGCGCTGATCGACCAGGGTGCCGCAGGCCGGCCTTCGATGGTGATGCTGCCGCTCGAACTGTTCACACGCGCGGCCCCGTCCACGCCCTTCAACGTGATGCCGCCCGAGGATGCCGACACCGTGACATCGCCCTTGCCGGACTGGGCGATGGAGATGCTGCCCGAGCCGCTGCTGGCCTTCGTGGGACCGGCCACCGCCATGGCCGTGATGGAGCCGCTGCCCGTGCTCGCCTCGAGGCCGGCGGCGCCGTCCACCTTGATGCTGCCCGATCCGGTCGACGCCTCCAGGCGGCCGCCCACCCGCCCCACCGTCACGCTGCCCGAGCCGCTCTTCACCGACGCCGGCCCACCGATGGCGCCGACCGCGATGCTGCCCGAACCCGTGCTGGCGGCGAGCTTCGTGTCGGCCGGCACCGTGATCTCGTAGCTGATCGAGATGTTCCGCGCGATGTCTTTGTTGGGGAACTGGCCGATCCGGATGACGTTTCCCTGCTGCTCGATGGGCGGGTTCTGCTCGATCTGGCGGATGCGCGCCTCGACATCGCTGCCGGCAATCCACGACATGTCGGCCTTGATGCGTGCGGCGACGCGCACGCTGTCGGAGGCGCCGGGTTCGACCTTGATCGCGCCCGATCCAGACTGAACCTCCAGGTCGACCGCGCCGGTCACCTTGAGGGTGCGGTCAAACGCGCCCTCCGTTCTCTGGGCGGCGGCGGGCAGCGTGGACACGAGAAGCAGCGCGACCGCGAGCGAGGCGGTCAACAGCGACAGGCGGCGAAGCGGATGATTGGCCATCATGACAACACACGACCTCCCTGGTTGCTTGGACGGAAAACCGCGGCGAAGTGTTGCCCTGGCCGCCGGCTGCCGCGCCAGGAAGAAAAGCGGCTCCCGGATCGCCCGGGAGCCGCTGCTCGGGGAGGAAAGGCCATCGGCTCGGGAAGCCGGTACCCACATACGGAGCGTCCGGCTCGATGGCTTGATCGTGATTACACCACCCCGCCGTTAACGCGCCGTCTCGGCGACGTCAATTCGATGTTAACAGCCGGCGCGTCGCGCGCCGAGCCTGCCGCCAGCACGGCCGAAGGCCGCACGACGAGGAGGCATCGTCCGAAGTATCCTAAGGCCGGTTTCACTGCTTCCGTGCGTCCATTGAGGGCCCGGCCATGACATTCCTCCGGCTAGTCGACGCATTGAAGTACACCTATGGCGGCGACGCCGCGGCGCGGAAGCTCGCGCTGCTCGAGGCGCTCGAAGGCCGGAGCCTGCCGAGCGCGCCGGCCGTCGAGCGCGTCCACGAGTTCCTGTGCTATTTGCGCGCGTATCCCGATACTCAGGCCGTGCTAGATGCGGCGGAACGGATGCTCGCGCGCTTCGGGCGCCGCCCGGACCTCCGCCGCTTCCGCAGGGCCCTCGCCGACTCCGGCATTGCCGGCACCGCCACGCACTACGTCTTCTTCTGGTTCACGGCGCAGTGGCTGGCGCGCCGCTGGCCCGATCGGCTGACGATCGACTGGAGGGCATTCGACCCCAAGTCGCGCGGCGAACTGGAGGGCCTGCTGCACCTGGTACTCCCATACGCCGAGACGCCGGCCATCGACGGCGCCGACATCCCGTTGCGGCGCTTCCTGGAGGCGCTCAAGGGGCCGTCCGAGACGGACGCGGCGTTTCTCGTCCGCCGCTTCGAGACCATCCATCCGTCGCCGTTCGGCCGCGAGACGTTGTACGAACGGATCGGCATTCCGCTCGTGCTGGCGCCAGGCCCCGGCACACCGTCGCGCACGACGGCGAAGCACGGCTCTGCCGCGCCAGCGTTCCAGACGAGACCGCTCGACAAATCGCGGCCCAACCTGCTCGTCGAGCTGAAGCGGCGGCCCGCAGCGGTCCGGACGGCCGGCGAGCGGGAGGCCGACAGCCTGATCACGCTCGCGCGCGAGGCGATGGTCACCCGCGCGCGCGACCTGGACAACTTCATTCACGCCGATCGCCGTGATGTGCGGATCTTCGAGTACGAGGACGGCCTGACGTTCGCCTGTTACGGCCTCACGCCGGAGCGCCGGCTCATGCTCGAGTCCGTGTACGGGATGCTCACGCTCAAGAACGGCGTGCCGATCGGCTACGTGCTGGCGAGCGGGCTGTTCGGCTCGTCGGAGGTCATGTACAACGTCTTCGAGACGTTCCGGGGCGGCGAGTCGGCGCGGATCTACGGCCGCGTCCTCTCGATGGCGCGGATCCTTTTCGGGGCCGACACGTTCGCCATCGATCCATTCCAGCTCGGCCACGCGAACCCCGAAGGGCAGAAGTCCGGCGCGTTCTGGTTCTACTACAAGCTCGGGTTCCGGCCGGTGGCGCGGAAGGCCCTGGCGCTGGTCGGCGCAGAGCTTCAGCGCCTGGCCGCGCACCCCGGTGAACGCACGAGCCCGCGGATGCTGCACCGGCTGGCGGCCGAGTACGTGTTCCTGCACGCCGGCACACCCCGCGCCGATGTGCTGGGCCAGGTACCGCTCGGCAACGTCGGGCTGCGCATCTCGCGCCTGCTGGCCGCGCGGGGCGGGGCCGATCGCGAGCGGGCCGCGCGGGAGTGCTCGCGTGAGGCTGCCCGGTTCCTCGGCGTGCGCTCGTTCGGCGCCTGGTCCCCGGGCGAGCGCCTCGCGTGGGAACGCTGGAGCCCGCTCGTCCTCGCGCTGGGAGACGTGGCGCGATGGCCCGCGCCCGATCGCCACGCGCTTGTCGATGTCGTGAAGGCGAAGGGCGGGCGACGCGAATCGGACTTCGTCAAGCTCTTCGATCGGCACCGCCGCCTGCGGCGCGCCGTGCTCCGCCTGGCCGCGGCGGGCACCTCGGATTGACGTGCTGCAAGTCCAGGCTCCCGCGCGCAGGTATGATCGGGTGGCGTGTTCTCCCCATCATCGCGAGGCCGGCTGACTGACCGCGATCTCGACCGGTTCCCCGGCGGCACGCTCTTCGACCGGCTCGCCCGCGCCGTCTGCCACGCAGGCTGCCTGCCGCGCAAGGAGCTCTACGAAGCCTGGGAAGTGGCGCGGCGCGTGCGCCGCCTCTTCCGCGGCGGGCGCATCGTCGATCTGGGCGGCGGGCACGGCCTGCTCGCCGAGGCGCTCCTGATCCTCGATGATACCTCGCCCAGCGCCGTAGTCATCGACAGGGCCCTGCCGCCCTCGGCTGCGAAACTGCACGATGCGCTCGTCCAGTCCTGGCCGAGGCTCGAGGGCCGCGTGGAGTTCGCGGCGACGGGGCTCGACGAGGCCGACGTGCATGGCGCGGACCTGGTGGTGTCATGCCACGCGTGCGGCAACCTGACCGACGTCGTGCTCGACAGGGCGGTGTCGGTTCGAGCCCGGGTTGCCGTCCTGCCGTGCTGCCACCATCTGAGGACCGGCGACACCGGGGGGCTGTCGGGCTGGATCGACCGCGCGGCCGCCATCGACATCGTGCGCGCCGTGCGCCTCGGCCAGTGCGGCTACCGCATCTGGACGCAGACGATTCCGGCCGGCATCACGCCGAAGAACAGGCTGCTCATCGGCGAGCCGGGCGCGCGGCCCCGCTGAGCGCGCCCGGCATTCAGCGCAACGCGAAGTTCACCGTGACCGTCATGACGACGGGGACGGCCACGCCGTTCAGGCGCGTGGGGGTGAACTCCCACTGGCGGACCGCGTCGATGGCCGCCTGATCGAGCATGGGCACCGAGCGGAGGACCTTCACGTTCACGACCCGGCCCTCCGCGTCGATGACGGCCTCGAGAATGACCATCCCGGAGATGCGTGCGCGCATCGCGATGTCCGGGTACACCGGCATCACGTCCTTGAGCTTCGTGGGCGGCCGGAGATCCGACGTGATGCGCACGGGCGTCACGGGCGGGGGCGGCGGTGGCGCCTCGGCGGCGGCGTGAAGCCCCGAGCCTTCGATGACAGCGGGAAGCCCTCCATGCACGCCTTCGCCGGCGCCTGCCTCGGGTTCGGGCACAAGACCGGTGTCAGGAGCGATCCCGCTCGGCGCGTCAAGCGGCGCGGCATGCGGGTTCACCGCCGGCACGTCCGCGGCGGCGCGGCGTGGCGCGCGCGGGGCAGCCGGGGGAGGCTGAGGCGGCGCGATCGCCATGTATTCGGTGGCGGCGCCCGGCAGGCCGGGCAGTTCATCGACGGCGACGAGCGGAACGATGACCGCCACCGCGATGATGACGGCGTGGACCAGCACGGTCACCGGCAGGCTGTACCACGCGCGCCCCCCGGCGCGCACGTCATGGTGAACGACGTCTCCGAACAGATCGCGCGGCATACGCCCTCCTTGTGCGGTTGATGGTGCCGATCACAAGGCAGCCGGCTCTGGCCAGAGATGGTCGCCTGCCAGATTAGACACCGGGCGCGGGAAGGAGGTGCGGGCCGGCCGCCGGGCCCGGCGATCAGACGTCGAAGACCGTCCAGCCCTTCTCGAGTTCGATCTGCATGTCGCAGCCGGCGAGGGCGTCGAGGCGGTGCGAGATGAGAAACGTGGTGCGGCCTTCCATCAGGCGGTTCATCGCCTCGATGATGACGGCTTCGGTCTTCACGTCCACCGAGCTGGTCGGCTCGTCGAGGATCAGGATGGGCGCGTCGAGGAGGAACGCGCGTGCGAGGGAGATGCGCTGGCGCTCGCCGCCCGACAGGCGCATGCCGCGCTCGCCGACCATCGTGTCGTAGCCCTCCGGCAGCGCCGAGATGAAGTCGTGGGCGTTGGCCAGGCGAGCGGCCTCGGCGACCTGCTCGGGCGTGGCCTCCGGGCGGCCGTACGCGATGTTCTCGGCGATGGTGGACGAGAACAGCACGGGCTCCTGCAGCACGATGCCGAACTGGCGCCGCAGGTCGGCCAGGTTGCAGTCGCGCAGGTCGATCCCGTCGAGGAGGATCTGGCCGTCGGTCGGGTCGTAGAAGCGCATCAGCAGTCCCATCAGCGACGACTTGCCGGCGCCCGTCGTGCCGCGGATCCCGACGCGCGTGCCTGTCGGGGCCGCGAACGACACGCGGTTCAGCACCGTGTGATCGGCGTCGTAGGCGAACGAGACATCGAGGAACAGCAGGCTGCCCGTGGACCGGCCGATGCGGTGCGCGTCCTTCCGCTCGGCGACTTCCGGCACCTTGTCGAGCAGCGCAAACGCGCGCTCGGCGCTCGCCATCGACGACTCGAGCGCGACGGTCTTCTTGCTGAGCATCCTGAGGGGCCTGTAGATGTCCTTCAGATACGCCATCACGAGCAGCAGGCTGCCCAGGCTGAGGGTGCCGGCGCGCACCTGCTGCACGCCGATGATGAGCGCCGCCGCGCCCCCGGCCGCCATGACGAGGGCCACCAGCAGGTCGAAGCGGCCCTGGAGCGCCGACACTTCGAGCTCCCGGCGGACGCGCCGGTTGGACTGGTGGAGGAACCGTTCGTGCTCGCGGTCCTCCCGCCCGAAGGCCTTCACCACGCGGACCGCCGAGAGCACCTCCTGCACGACGCCCATCGCCGAGCTGTCGAGCTGCTTGATCTCCTTCCAGTCCTTGCGCAGCCGCGGCCCGAACGACCGCGACAGCAGGAACAGGATCGGGCTGACCGACAGGGCCACCACCGCCAGCCGCCAGTCGATGCTCGCGGTGACGACGATCATCGCCACCAGGGTCACGCTCGAGCCGAACAGCGGAATGAGGCCGTCGACGACGATGCGCTGGATGGCGGGGGCGTCGTACTGGATGCGGTATGTCGAGTCGGATGTGCCGGTGTTGTCGTGGTAGGAGAGCGAGAGCCGCTGCACGTGCCTGAACAGGCGGGACCGGAAGTCCTGCGCCAGCTTCTCGCCGGTATACGTCTGCAGGAGGCCCACCGCCATGTCGAGCAGCGAGCCGAGGACCGCCGTCAGGACGAGCACCGCCGCCGCCAGCCCCAGCAGCATCGTGGCCGAGCCGGTGAGGCCGGCGGGGAGCACCGCCTGCAGCCAGCCGGGCAGCGGCCGCGCCCCGATCACCGTGTCCACGGCAATCTTGAGCGGCAGCGGCCCCAGCAGCGCAAGCGGCGTGGCCAGGAGCTGCAGGAGCAGCACGAGCAGGATCTGCCGCCAGTACGGACGCGCGTAGGCCGCGAGCCGGCGATACATCGAGAGACGTCGTACCTGTGGCATCGGTTCGACCGTGGCTCCAGCTATCGGCCCGCGCGGCCCCCTCCCGCATCCTACCATCACGCGAAGATCGCGCCGCCGCGGGCCGGTTTCCGGGCGGCGGCGGAAGTGTGTCGACAGGCCGCCTGCCTGCGCCTACAATGCCCTCGTTGGAGGTAGCGTCATCATGCGTAAAGGACTGATGGTCTCTGTGGCGCTGGGCATGGCGCTCAGCCTGATCGGGTGCGGCGGCGCCGCGCCGAAAGACGAGTTCGGCCGGGCCGACGCCGAGCAGATCTCGAAGATGATCCAGGAGTTCGCGGCGGCGTACAACGCGAAGGACGTGGAGAAGATCGGCACGTATTTCGCGGGCAACGCCTCGGTGATGCCGGCCAACCGGAGCACGTTGACCGGTGTGGATGCGGTAAAGGGGTTCTACCAGGAGCGTGTTGGCCGCGAGGGTGCCACGAATCTGGCCATCGACATGCTGTCGGTGCAGGGCCAGGGGACGCTCGCGTACTACGCGGGCACCTTCAGCCTGGACCTCAAGCCCGAGGGCGGCCCGGAGCGTCACGACCGGGGCAAGGTCATCTGGATCCTGCGCAAGCTCGGCGGCCAGTGGAAGATCGAGTACCAGATCATGGGCAGCGATCTGCCGCCGGTCGTGCCGCCCGCGCCGGAGCCGGCGAGAAAGTAGATCAGTCCGCCTCGCGTTCCACGAGCCTGCCGAAGCGGGTTGGCCGGTAGAGGCCGGCCAGCCCGCACCTGCCCAGCTTGCCCGCGCGGTCCGAGACGAACCGCGGCTTCACCTCCGCCACCAGCCGGCACACGTTGAAGTCCGCGTACCGCCCGCCCGTCAGGCCGTTGTACACGCGCACGCCCGGCGACGTCATGAACCAGAAGTCGTGCATGTCCGGCCGGAAGACGTTGAAATCGCCCCACTCGTCGTACATGCGGTCTCCGGGCGCCGAACGGTCGAGCACCAGCTGGATCGTCTCGAGTTGGCCCCGGTTGGACCGGAAGACCGACCGCGTCATCCCGATCGCGGGCAGCAGGCACACCACGAGCAGCAGGGCCGCGAAGCGCGGGCCGGCCATGCGCCTGCGCGCGGCTTCCTCCGCCAGCCACATACCCGCCGCCGCGGCCAGGAACGGTACCGCGGCGACGAGGTACCGATCGACCACGCGGTTGATGGCGAACATCACCGCGACCAGGCCCCAGCCGAACCACGCCGGAAGCACGTAGGGCGCTTGCTGGCGGCGGCGGACGGCCGCGGCGGCCATGGCGATCGACAGGATCCAGAAGACGGCGTTGCGGCCGAAATCCCGCAGGGTCGCGGCGGCGAGGAAACTCCAGGGCGATCGGCCGGCGCCGACCCGGGCGTTGAGCAGCCAGTTCGTGACGACGTAGTCGTCGAACGCGCCGGTGACGGCCAGCCACGCGGCGAACGGCGCGCAGGCGGAGGCGAACGCTGCGGCCGCGTACCAGCCGAGGCGCCAGCGCACGCGGCGGCTCGCGGCCGCCACGGCGAACGCCACGGCGAACAACGGGAACAGCAGCAACATCTTCTGCAGGAACAGAAACGCGGAGGCTGCTGTAAGCCCGCACAGGACGGCGTCGCGGGCATGCTGCGTCCGAAGGAGGCGGACGAAGAAGATGGCCGACGTCACGCCAAGCAGCGTCTGCGGCACGTCGGGCCTGATCTCGATGGCCACGTACGTGAACGTGGTCATCGAAAGCAGCAGGAAGACGCTCAGCCACGCGGCCTCGCGTGCGGCCCCGCATTCGCGCGCCAGCCGGTAGGTGGCCCACGCCGTGGCCGGCACGAGCAGGAACATCACGAGGCGGAGCGCGACGAGCGCCGACGCCGATTCCGGGATGACGGCCAGCACGGGCGCCAGCAGGTCCCACAGCAGCGCGTGGTGGTGCTCGAAGAAATCGACGTAGGGCACCGCGCCCTTCAGCACGTACCAGGCGCTGTGCACGTGCTCGATTTCGTCGCCGTCGAAGAAGCGGAAGCCGGCCAGCGCGAGGGTGATCGCGAGGAACACGGCCGCAAGGATGGCGGGCGCGGGCCAGTCGTTCCGGCGGCGGCCGGTCATGCGGCGCTTCCCTCGTGAGGCCGCGCGATCGTACTATGCCGGGACGCACCGCCTCCGCCAGTGCCACCCTATGCAAGTCTCAGTCATCATCCCGGTCCACGACGGCGGGGCCGCCTTCCGCGACTGCCTCGCGGCGCTGGCGGCCTGCCAGCCTCCCGCCGACGAAGTCATGGTGATCGTCGACGGGCCGGACCGGGAAACGTTGGTGGTTGCGGAGGCCGCCGGCGTCCGGGTCATCCAGTTGCCGTCGCAGATGGGCCCGGCCCGGGCGCGCAACCTGGGCGCGGCGGAAGCGACGGGCGACATCCTCCTCTTCGTTGACGCCGACGTCGTCGTGCCGCCCGGCCTCGTCGGTCACGTGGCGGCCCGGCTGCGTGAGAACCCTGACATCTCGGCCGTCATCGGTTCCTACGACGATGCGCCGGCCGACCCGGGATTCCTGTCGCAGTACCGAAACCTGCTGCACCACTACGTGCACCAGACCGCTCACGACGAAGCGTCCACGTTCTGGTGCGGGTGCGGCGCGATCCGGCGGCAGGTGTTCCTCGACGCGGGAGGCTTCAACGGCGGCTTCGCCGACCCGTCCATCGAGGACATCGAGTTCGGCTACCGGCTGCGCCAGGCGGGCCATCGGATCCGTCTCGCCAAGGACGTGCAGGTGACGCACCTGAAGCGCTGGACACCGCTGCTCCTGCTGCGCACGGACGTCTTCCAGCGGGCCGTGCCGTGGACGCGGCTCATCATCCGCTCGCGGGTCCTGCCGAACGACTTGAACGTCAGGACGGGCTCGCGCATCAGCGTCGCGCTGGTTGCGGCGCTGGGCGCGGCGCTGGCGGCCTCGGTGCAGTGGCGCTGGGCGCTCGCCGTTGCCGTGCTTGCGGCGGCCGGGCTGGTGGCCGTGAACGCGGGCTTCTACTGGTTCCTGTGGCGAGTACGGGGGCCGTTGTTCACGCTGCGCGCCGTGCCGTGGCATTGGGTCTACTACGCCTGTGCCGGGATCGGGTTTCTCATCGGCGCCGGGCAGGAACTTCTCGGTCGGCTGACACCGGCTCCCGTTGACGTCGCCGCGAAACCCAAGGACCGTTAAGCCCGCCGGGCTCTACAGTCCGCCGGGCTCTATCTTCCCCTGGCGCGCGGTCTCACGTATGCTCTCCCGGACTGACCGGCCCCGCCGCCCCCGCTGGAGGACCCGACGCCATGCTTTCGAAGCGACCATTCTTCACGGCGCTCGTGACGCTCGTGTGCCTGCTGGGCGCCATGAACTACGCCCAGAACCCGCCGCAGAGCCCGCTCACGGCCGACGACTTCAACCAGTTCACCTGGCGGTGGATTGGGCCGATGACCTTCTCGGGCCGCATCACGGGGTTCGCCGTGCCGCGCGGCCAGAGCACGAAATACTACGTGCTGACGGCCACCAGCGGCGTGTGGAAGACCGAGGACGCCGGCATCTCGTTCGAGCCGATCTTCGAGAAGGGCGGCACGCTCAGCACGGGCTGGCTGGCCATCGCGCCCTCGAACCCGAACGTCCTCTACCTCGGCACGGGCGAGCCGATGCACGCGCGGTCGAGCACGCACGGCAACGGCGTGTGGAAGTCGACCGATGCCGGCAAGACCTGGACGAAGGTCGGCCTCGAGAAGAGCTACTTCATCAACAAGGTCGAAGTCGATTCGAAAAACCCGGACATCGTGTACGTGGCCGCGGAGGGCAAGCTCTACGACAACGAGCCCGACTGCGAGCGCGGCCTGTTCAAGACGACCGACGGCGGCAAGACCTGGACGAACCTGGGCCCCATGCCCGACCGCGGGGTGGCGGACGTCGTCATCGACCCGCGCGACTCGGACATCGTGATCACGGCCACCTACAAGCTCTTCCGCCGCGCGTGGACCTACATCGACCGGCAGCCGGGCAACGAGCTCTACAAGAGCGCCGACGGCGGGAAGACGTGGAAGAAGCTCACGAGCGGCCTGCCGCAGGGCGTGGCACTGGGGCGGACCGGGCTCGCGATCTTCGAGAAGAACCCGTCGATCGTCTATGCCCGTGTCGATCAGGAGGTGAACCTCGGGTTCCCGGAGCGTGACGGCGTGGCGAACTTCCGCGTGCCGGTGGCCGGCGGGCCCGGCGGCGGGGGCGGCGGCGGATTCGGCGGCGCGGCCAACTTCAGGCCCGACTCGTCGTTCGCGGCGCTCAAGACGTTCAAGCTCGACCCGCTGTTCGTGAAGGCATCCGCGATGAAGTTCACGCCGTTCCCGGCGGAAAAGGAAGCCGACTTCATCACGAAGCTCAACGAGGCGATCGCCGACAAGGACTTCCTGTCGAAGAACAGCATCGACGTCGTGAAGTTCATCCCGGCCGCGCGCAAGACGTTCTCGAAGGACGAAGCAACCATGACGGCGCTGGACGAGCTCGAGAAGCTGGCGAAGCTGCCGCCGGCCGACGCGGAGTCCGCAGCGGCCAAGGCGCGGTTCCAGGTCGCGAACCGCCTGGTGCTCGAGACGCTCTACTCGGGCGTGCTCGCGAACCTCCAGCCGCAGAAGCGGAGCGGCGTGGTCTATCACAGCGACGATCAGGGCGAGACCTGGAAGGCGATGACCGAGTACAAACTCACCGGCGGCAGCACGCAGGTGAACCAGACCGAGGGCGGCTATTACGGGCGCATCATCATCGACCCGAACGACGAGAAGATCCTCTATTGCGGCGACACCAACACGACCGTGTCGAAGGACAGCGGCAAGACGTTCGCCGTGACGGGCTGGGACGGCACGGGCAAGACCCACGTCGATCACCGCGTGGTCTGGATCGATCCGCTCAACTCGAACCACATCCTGAGCGGCAACGACGGCGGCGTGAGCGAGTCGTGGAACGGCGGGAAGAACTGGAGCCAGAAGAACCAGATCCGCGCCCAGCAGTTCTACGACGTCTCCATCGACCAGGAGCAGCCCTACCACGTGATGGGCGGCACACAGGACAACGGCTCGTGGATCGGGCCGTCGCAGAACCGCAACAGCTACGGCATGTTCGCCAACGACTGGAAGTACCTGCCGACCGGCGACGGCTTCTACGTCGTGCGCGACTGGTGGAACCCGGACTGGATCTACTACGAGAGCCAGTTCGGCGCCTCGAGCCGGCAGAACCTGGCGACCGGAGAGTCGAGCCCGCTTGCCGTGCGCCTGACACCCGAGCAGGTGAGCGCGGGCGAGCCCGCGCTGCGGTACCAGTGGAACGCGCCCATCGTGCTGTCGCCGCACAACCCCGGCATCGTGTTCATCGCGAACCAGTACGTCTGGCGCTCGCTCAGCCGCGGCGCGCAGGGCACGTTCCAGAAGATCAGCCCCGACCTCACGAAGGCCGACAAGGCGAAGATCGCGCTCTCGCGAAAGACCAACCTCCAGTGGGCCACTGTCTACACCTTCGCCGAATCGTCGAGAAAGGCCGGCCTCTACTGGGCGGGGACCGACGACGGCAACGTCCAGGTCTCGACGGATTCTGGCGCCACCTGGACGAACATCACGAACCAGTTCTACGACGCCACGGGCAAGGCGAAGCCGGGCGTAAAGGGCGACGTCATCCCGTACAGACCGCTGGGTGAAGCGCGTGGTGCCCTCGGCGTTCGACGAGAACACGTGCTACGTGGCGTTCAGCGGCTACCGGACGCACAACGAAGACAAGACGTGGCTGTACGTGACGAAGGACCTGGGCAAGACCTGGACCGACATCTCGGGCGGCATGAACAACCCGATCTTCGACGTCGAGGAGGACCCGGACAACGCCAACGTGCTCTATCTCGGCACCGACTACGGCATCTGGGTGACGGTGGACCAGGGCAAGACCTGGACCGCGTTCTCGACGTCGCAGCCGACGATGGTCATCAGGGACCTGGCCATCCAGAAGCGCGACCGCGAGATGGCCATCGGCAGCTATGCGCGCGGGTTCTTCGTGGCCGACATCGCGCCGATGAAGGAGTTCAAACCTGAGGTCTTCGAGAAGGCCGCCCACCTGTTCGAGCCGCATGCGGCGGTCAAGTGGAATCGCTTCGACCGGCGCGGCGAAACGCTCGGCGAGATGGTCCGGGTCGTCAATCCGCCGGTGGGCGCGAACATCTACTACTACCTCAAGGCCGACGCGCAGAAGGTGACGATCACGATCAAGGACCTGGAGGGGAACACCATCCAGGAGTACACGCCCACCGCCAAGAAGGGCCTGCAGAAGGTGTTCTGGGGCTTGAACCGGCAACTGGCGGCCAGTGCGGGCGGAGCGGCTGGCGGCCGCAGTGGCCGCGGGGCAGGCGGCGGTGCTCCCGACGCCACGGCGCCCGCAGGCGCGCCGAACCCGGACCAGCCGCCGCAGGCCGCGCCCGCTGGCGGCGGCCGCGGCGGCCGCGGCGGCAACCTCATCGACCCGGGCGTCTTCAAGGTGACGCTCACGGTTGACGGCAAGGAGGTCGAGACAAGACGCCTCACCGTCAGCCCAGACCCGCTGTTCCGGTGAAATAGATGGGGCCAGGCACCATTTCTCGAGAAATAGTGCGTGGCCCCAATTGACCATGGCAGCGGCCCCCCGACCCGGATTCGTGCGGCTCATTGCACTTCTGCTGTGCACCCTGATGGCCGGCCGGGCAACGCAGGCGCGGGCCGCCGGGCCGGGCATGGTCAGCGGCCGCGTCACGGACCCGAGCGGCCTCGCCGTGGCGAACGCCGTCGTCACGGCGGTCGCGACGGGGCGAGGGCCCACCGCGAATCCCGCCGCGCCGCCGCAAATCCTGACCGCGCGTTCCGACGCCGCGGGCCTGTTTTCACTCGCGCTGCCGGCGGCCGGCGAGTATCGCCTCGCGTTCGAACTCGACGGGTTCGAGCGGCAGGAGCGGACCGTCACCGTCGGCGCCGAGGGCGTCACGCTCGCCGTGCGCCTCGAGCTGGCGTCGATTCCGCAGACCATCCGGGTGACCCAGGAGGCGGAGCAGGAGCCGGGAGGGGCGCCGAAACCTGGCGAGGCCGTGATGCCGGCCGACGCGCTGGAGCGCACGCCCGCGGGCCGTTCGCCCGAGCGCGCAGCCGACATGGCGCCCGGCGTGAGCGGCCGGGACCCGAACGGCGCCCTGGTCATGGCCGGCGCCTTTTCATACGGCAATCTCTTTCTCGTCGACGGCCTGCCGGCGAACGAGAACACGCGCGGCCTGTCGCGCCCCTTCTTCATCCAGGACGCGGTCGTCGAGACGCGCGTCGCCACCTCGTCGGTGCCGGCGGAGTACGGGCGGTTCCTTGGCGGGGTCGTGCAGACGGTGACGCGATCGGGCGGCAACACCGTCGCGGGATCGATCCGGATCACCGTGACCAACGACGACTGGCGCGCGCTCACGCCGTATCGCGGCGATCAGACGCTCAACCGCAGGCTGCCGGCGTGGGAGGCCGTCATCGGCGGGCCGGCGGTCAAGAACCGGCTCTACTACTTCGGCGCCGCGCACGGCTCGCGGCTCGAGCAGGGCCGCACCCTGGCCTACACGCGCGGGAACTACACCTACTCGGACCGCGAAACGCGCTTCGAGGTGAAAGGCACGTGGGCGCCATCGGCCTCGCACACGATCCGCGCCAGCTACTACGGCGTCGACTCGTCGCGCACCAATGCCAGCACGGGTGCGGTGATGGACACGGCCAGCCTGTACAACAGCGAGGCGCCCGAGTCGCTGGCGGGCGCCTCGTATGCCGCGGTGCTCGGCCCGCGCGTCCTGGCGGAGGCGCGCTACTCGACGCGCAGCCTGGTCTATCGCGGAGCCGGCGCGCAGGACACGTCGCTCGAGGGCGGCACGCCGATCTGGGACCGCTCGCGATCGGACGCTCGCTTCAACTCGCCCCAGGGATGCGCGATCTGCCCGGGATCCGAAGACGAGCGGCGCAGCCAGGACGCCGGCGTGAACGTGTGGCTGTCGTGGCCGTCGACGCGCACGGGGTCCCATACCGTCATGGCCGGCGCCGATCTCTTCGAGGATTCGAGGCGCACGAACGCCTATCAGTCCGGAAGCGGCTACCGGGTACGCGCCACGCGATCAGTCCTCGCGGGCGGCACGATCTACCCGGTGTTCCTGCCGGACCGCACCACGTGGATCTACGCGCTGCCGATCACGGAGGGCTCGCAGGGCAACAGCCTGCGGACCTACTCGGCCTACGTGTCGGACGCCTGGCGGCCGTCGGGCCGGCTGAGCATCACGGCGGGCCTGCGGTTCGACCTGAACGACGACCGCGACAGCGCCGGCGCGCAGGCCGTGCAGGACTCGGCGTGGAGCCCTCGGCTCTCGGCCGCCTGGGATCCGACCGGCGCGGGGGCGTGGCTCGTCAGCGCCGGCCTGTCGCGCTACGTGGCATCCGTCAATTCGAACGTCGCCGACGCGGCCTCGGCGGCGGGCCGGCCGGCCACCTACATCTTCGACTACCTCGGCCCGGCGGTGAACGCAGGCGTCCCGTCGGTGCCCCCGCACGAGGCGTTGCGCCAGGTGTTCGACTGGTTCCTCGCGCCGGGCGCGGTCCGCGTCCCGCGCAGTGCGCCAGCCGTTCCGGGCGTCAACGTCCGCATGGACGGCGGCCTGGGGCCGATCTGCGCGAACGAGGCGGCCCTTGGCCTCTCGCGCCGGTTCGGCACGCGCGGCTCGGTGCGTGTCGACGGGATCTTCCGGCGCTACCAGGACTTCTACGCGACGCAGCGCGACACCTCGACCGGCAAGGTCACCGGGCCGCAGGGCACGGCCTACGACCTGGCGCTCATTACCAACGCGCAGGCCGACGCCGAGCGCACCTACAAGGGCCTGCTCGTCCAGGGCAACTACAGGCCTGTGACGAGGTTCCAGCTCTACGGGTCGTACACGCTCGCCTGGACCGACGGCAACGTGGATGGCGAGGACGCGGCCGTCGGGCCGACCATGGTGCTGACGGGCGACTATCCCGAGTATCGCGATCTTGCCTGGAACGCGCCGTCCGGCCCGCTGGCGACCGACCAGCGGCACAAACTGCGGCTCTGGGGCTCCTGGGACACAGCGGTGCCGAAGGCCGCCGGCCGCCTCACGCTTGGATTCGTGCAGCGCTACGAAACGGGCCTTGCCTGGAGCGCGGTCGGCAACGTCAACCCCCGCGCCTACGTCGTCAACCCGGGCTATCTGACGCCGCCCAGCGCGGTTCAGTACTTCTTCAGCCCGCGCGGGTCGTACCGCACCGGCACCGTGTCGGCCACCGACCTCTCGCTCTACTGGACGCGCCAGATTCCGGGCACGAAAAAGGGCCAGGTGTTCGTGCGCGCGGTGGTGGTCAACGTCTTCAACCGCGCGGCGGCGATCCGCGTCAACAAGACCGTGCTGACGCGCAACGACAGCACGGCGTATCAGGCGTTCAATCCCTCCGGCGACACGCCTGTGCAGGGCGTCCACTACGGGTATGGGTCGGACTTCGGGCAGCCGATCGGGCCGTCCGACTACCAGGCGCCGCGGGAGTTCTCGTTTTCGTTCGGCGTCCGTTACTAGAGATGGTTTCATAGCCTGCGTGGGGCGGCCGAAACAGGCCGCGAGAACGGGTTATGCAACCACGTGTAGAGACGGTCTCATGACCTGCGGAAGGCGGCTGATTCAGGCCGCTGGAACGGGTCATGAAACCGGTTGTCCGTGCAACCTCCGGGTGGCCGGCCCTGTCTAACCCGGCGAAGAGTCACACGAGGACCCCGCATGCCTGCTGCCGATACCGGATTGACCCGCCTCGAGAAGTTCCTGGACCGGCAGATCTCCGCCGGCGAGCGCGGCGAACTGGCCTCGCTCGGGCTGCTGTCACAGAACGGGACACTGCAGCCCGCGCCGCCGCCTCCCGCCCCGGGCCCTGGCGGCCCCATCGAGAAGCACGCCATCCGCGCGGGGACGGTGCTCAACGAGGCCTACGACTACCCGCGGCCATCGTCGTTCACCCGGGGCCTCCGCCTCGACATCGGCGACAAGACGATGCTGCTCATCTCGGGCACGGCGAGCATCGACGACGTCGGCCGGACCGTGCACGAGGGTGACTTCCGGGCGCAGTTGTGGCGGACGTACCGGAACATCTCGGCGCTGCTCGAATCGGAAGGCGCGACGTGGCACGACATCGTGCGCACGACGTGCTACCTGCGCGACATCGAGCGCGACTACAAGGACTTCAACGAGGTGCGGACCGCGTTCTTCGACTGGCTCGGCCTCGACCCGCTGCCGGCGAGCACGGGCATCCAGGCGCGGCTGTGCCGCGAAGACCTGCTGGTCGAGATCGAGGCGATCGCGGTGATGCCGAAAGGCGGCCGCCGGTGAGCATCGCGGCCGTCAACGCCCCGCTCGCCGGCCGGCTGGCCAAGCCGGCCGGGACGGTGGTGAGCGCCGGGGGCGTGGACATCGGCGGGCCGGGCGTCGTGGTGATCGCGGGCCCGTGCGCCGTGGAGGACGAAGCGCAGCTGCTGTCGACAGCGCGGGCGGTGAAGGCGGCCGGCGCGCGCGTCCTGCGGGGCGGCGCGTACAAGCCGCGCACATCGCCCTACAGTTTTCCCGGGTTGAAGGCGGACGGCCTGAGGCTGCTGGCGCTCGCGCGTGCGAAGACCGGCCTGCCCGTCGTCACGGAGGTGATGGACGCGCGGCACCTCGAGCAGGTGATGGCCTGCGCCGACATCCTGCAGGTGGGTTCGCGGAACATGCAGAACTACACGCTGCTCGAGGAGGTCGGCCGATGCCGCGTGCCGGTGCTCCTGAAGCGCGGCATGAGCGCGACGCTGGCCGAGTACCTGCTGGCGGCCGAGCACGTGATGAAAGGCGGCAACACCCAGGTCATCCTGTGCGAGCGGGGCATCCGGACCTTCGAGCCGTCCACGCGCAACACGCTGGATCTGGGCGCGGTGCCGATGCTGAAGCACCACACGCACCTGCCGGTCATTGTCGATCCCAGCCACGGCACGGGCGTCGCGTGGATGGTCGGGCCCATGGCGTGCGCGGCCATCGCGGCCGGCGCCGACGGCCTGCTCATCGAAGTGCACGGCCATCCGGCGCGCGCGCTCAGCGACGGCGGCCAGTCGCTGTCGACCGGCGAGTTCGCGGCGCTGATGCCCGGGCTGGCGGCCATCGCCGCGGCCGCGGGCCGGAGCCTGGCGTGAGGGCCTGGGTCGCCGCGGCGGCCATCGTGCTGCTGGCGTCGGCCGGCCAGGCGCAGTCGCCGTCGTTCCGCCATCCCTTCGAGTCGCCCGAAGCGCCCGCCGCCAGGAACCGCGTCGACGACATCGTGTTCGCGGCGCTGAAGCAGCAGGGCATCACGCCCGCGCGGCTCTCGTCCGACGCGGTGTTCGTGCGCCGCGCGTACCTGGACGTCATCGGCACGCTGCCCACGGCCGACGAGGCACGCGCGTTCATCGACGACCGGGACCCGTCCAAGCGTGCCGCGCTCATCGAGCAACTGCTCGCGCGCGACGAGTTCGCCGACTACTGGGCGATGAAGTGGTGCGATACGCTGCGGGTGAAATCGGAGTTCCCCATCAACCTGTGGCCGAACGCCGTGCAGGCGTACCACCGCTGGATACGCACGGCCATCCGCGACAACCTGCCCTACGATCGGTTCGCGCGCGAGCTGCTCACGGCGAGCGGCAGCAACTTCCGCGACGCGCCGGTGAACTTCTACCGCGCCGTGCAGAGCCGCGAGCCGCGGGCGATCGCGTCAGCGGTGGCGCTCACCTTCATGGCCGAGCGCACCGACGCGTGGCCGAAGGAACGCCTCGACGGCATGGCCGCGTTCTTTTCGCAGATTGGCTACAAGCCGACGGGCGAGTGGAAGGAAGAAATCGTCTACTTCGACCCGGACAAGGTGGCGCCTGCCTTCGCCCCGGCGTCCGCCGGGGCTTCGGCGAGGCAGGCAAGTCCGGCGGGGCCGCGGCAGGCCGTGTTCCCGGACGGCACGGTCGTGCGGATCGAGCCCGGCAGGGACCCGCGGGAGGTCTTCGCGTCATGGCTGACCTCGCCGTCGAACCCGTACTTCGCGCGCGCGGCGGTGAACCGTGCCTGGTACTGGCTGGTCGGCCGAGGCATCGTTCACCAGCCGGACGACATCAGGCCCGACAATCCGCCCAGCCATCCGGAGCTGCTCGCCGTGCTCGAGCGCGAGTTGGTGGCGTCGAAGTTCGACATGAAGCAGGTGTTCAGGACGATTCTGAACTCGAGCACCTACCAGCTGTCGTCGATCCCGGCGTCGGCGCCTCCGCCGCCGGAGAGCCGCTTTGCGTATGCGATTGTCCGGCCTCTAGACGCCGAGGTGCTCATCGACGCGCTGAACCAGATCACCGGGATGGGCGAGCAGGTACTCGAGCGCCATCCCGGAGCCGTACACGTTCATTCCGCCCGACGAGCGGTCAATCGCGCTTGCCGACGGCAGCATCCGCAGCGCGTTCCTCGAAACGTTCGGTCGGCCCTCGCGTGACACGGGCCTCGCGTCGGAGCGACCGGCGCAGCCGACGGCGGCGCAGCGCCTGTACCTGCTCAACTCGGCCGACGTGCAGAGGAAGCTGCAGCAGGGGCCGAAGCTGCAGGCGCTGCTTCTGCGGCAGGCGAGCCCGCCCGGCGCGGTGACGTCGCTCTATCTCACGATCCTCTCGCGCCATCCGACCGACGAGGAGTTGCGCGCGATTACGGCGTACGCGCAGGCGGCGGGCGCGAACCGCCGCGGCGTGGCGCAGGACCTGGCGTGGGCGCTCGTCAACAGTGCGGAGTTCGGGTTCAGGCACTAGGGCAGGGGCAAGGGACAGGGGGCAAGGGGCCAGGGACTCGAAGACTGCTGACAGCGCTGTGACGAGGCGTGTGGCGAACCATGCGAGCAAGCCGATCAGAAATGCGCGACAAACGCGCCGGAAGGGCCGAAGACCTGGTGGGGTGACGACGTGGGGCCCCGCCTTCCGCCGACGGAACCCTGGAGGCGCGTTTGTCCGGCGCGCCGAGCGGTTCGCGACACGCCTCGCCACAGCGCTGATTCGAGACAGATGAGGTGACACCACGATGGCCATCACCAGGCGAGACGCACTGAAGGCCGGCCTGATCGGCGGCGCCGGCCTGGTCTTCGCAGACCTGCTGGGGACGAGGCTGCGCGCCGCCCCGTCGTCCGGCCGCGCGAAAGCGGTGATCCAGATCTGGATGTGGGGCGGACCCTGCCACATCGATACATTCGACCCGAAGCCGGAGGCGGGCTACGACTACTGCGGCCCGCTGGCCAAGGCGATACCCACCAACGTCGGCGGCATCCAGGTGGGGGAGCTGCTGCCGCTGCTCGCGCAGCAGGCTGACAAGTACTCGATCGTGCGCGGCATGACGCACGGCATCAACGCGCACGAGACCGCCGCCTACGCCGTGCAGACGGGCCGCGCCCCGGGCGACCGCCTCGTCTATCCCGGCGTGGGCGCCATCGTGTCGCTGATGCGCGGCTACAGCGCGGGCTACTCGGGCCTCATCCCGCCTTACGTCGTGCTCACCGAGCTGCAGGGCCGGTTCTCGGAGTCGGGCTTCCTCGGCCCGCGCCACGCGCCGTTCGCCACCGCCGGCGATCCCGCGCAGACGCCGTTCGCGGTGCAGGGCGTCATCACGCCCGGCGTGACCGACGAGCGCCAGCGCAGCCGGCGCGACCTGCTGCGCGCGTTGAACACGCTCGGCGGCGCCGTCCAGGGCAACGCATCCCTCGAAGCGTTCGTCACGGCCGAGGACCAGGCGTACGAGCTCATCCTCGGCGAATCGGGCAAGGTGTTCGACCTCGCGCAGGAACCCGACGCGATGCGCGAGCGCTATGGCAGGAACACGTTCGGCCAGTCGTGCCTGGCCGCCCGCAGGCTCGTCGAGCACGGCGTGCCGTACGTCACGATCAACTACAAGGGCTGGGACACCCACAAGCAGCACTTCCAGGTCATGCGCCAGCGGCTGCCGCAGCTGGACAAGGGGTTTGCCGCGCTGCTGCAGGACCTCTCGGAGCGCGGCCTGCTCGACAGCACGATCGTCTGGTGGGGCGGTGAGTTCGGCCGCACGCCCAGGGTGCTGTGGGAGCCGCCGTGGAACGGCGGCCGGGGCCACTGGGGATCGGCGTTTTCGACGGTGCTCGCCGGCGGCGGCTTCAGGGGCGGCCACCTCGTCGGCGCGACCGACGCGCACGGCGAAGAGGTGAAAGACCGCCCGGTGTCGCCGGCCGACGTGGTCGCGAGCATCTTCACGCAGATGGGGTTCGACCTCGAGGCGACGCTGCCCAACCCCGACGGGCTCGACATCCGTCTGGCGCCGCCGGCGCCGGCCGGCGTGAAGACGGGCGGGCTGCTGAAGGAGATCATGTAGGCCATGTGGCGGCATCAGGCCCGGCACCCGGGTATTGCGATCATCGTCCTCGTCCTCGGCGCGCTTGTGCTCCCAGCGGCGCGGGCCCTGGGGCAGCAGGCGAACAGCCCCCACGCCGGGTTCGCCTATCCGGCAGGCGGGCGCCAGGGCACGACGATGCAGGTGTTGGTGGGCGGCCGCAACCTCGAAGGCGTTTCGGCCGCCGTGTTCACGGGCCGCGGCCTCAAGGCCGAGGTTGCCGGCTACGACAAGCCGCTCTCGCCGCGGGAGATCCAGGATCTCCGCGACAAGGCGCAGGAGCTTCAGAAGGGCACGATGACGCCCGAGACGAGGCGTCAGCTCTTCGAGATCCGCGACCGCATCGGCGACTCGCTGCGGCGCCTCTCGAACCCCGTGCTGGCCGAGTCGGTGACGCTCACCGTCGCCGTCGACGCCGGCGCGGAGCCAGGGCCCTGGCAGCTGCGGCTCGTGACGCCGCTCGGCCTGTCCAACCCCGTCGCGTTCAGCGTGAGCCAACTGCCGGAGGTCGTCGAGGCCGAGCCCGCCGCGCGCGCCGACGCAGCCGGCGACGGCCAGGCGGGCCGTGCGGGTGCACGAGGGGCCGGCCGCGGCGCGCAGCAGGGCCCCGAGCAGGCCCCGCCGCCGCCCGAACCCCCGCAGCGCGTCACGCTGCCGGTGGTCATCAACGGCCGCATCATCCCGGCCGACCCGAGGCAGGGTGCGGGTGGAGGGCGCCGCCAGCCCAACCAGTACGCCCCCGGTGACAGCGACCGCTACGTATTCGAGGCGCGCAAGGGGCAGGACCTTGTCGTCGCAGTCAGCGCGCGCGACGTCATGCCGTATCTCGCCGACGCCGTACCGGGCTGGTTCCAGGCCACCGTGGCCCTTGTCGACGCCGCCGGCAGGGAGGTGGCCTACGCCGACGACCACCGGTTCCAGCCGGACCCGGTGCTGCACTACCGCATCCCGGACGACGGCGACTACACCGTCGAGATCAAGGACGCCATCTTCCGCGGCCGCGAGGACTTCGTCTACCGGATCTCCATCGGCGAACTCCCGTACGTGACCAGCATCTTCCCGCTCGGCGGGCCTGCCCGCGCGAAGACCGCGGTGCAGGCGGCGGGCTGGAACCTGCCGACCGGCTCGGTGACCATGGACGCGTCGGGCGCGGGGCCGGGCACGGCGATGCTGACCGTGCGGCGCGGCACGCTCGTGTCGAACCGCGTGCCGTTCGCCGTCGACGGGCTGCGCGACGCCGACGAGCGCGAACCGAACGACGCCCTGAAATCCGCGCCCAAGCTGGCGCTACCGATCATCGTGAACGGCCGCATCCAGGCCGCGGGCGACGTGGACGTGTTCGCGATCACGGGGCGCGCGGGCGAGCCGGTGGTGGCCGAGATCACCGCGCGGCGCCTCGGCTCGCCGCTCGACTCGGTCATCGAGTTGACCGACGCCTCGGGCGCGCGCCTCGCGGTGAGCGACGATGCGACGGACAAGGGCGCGGGCCTCGTCACACACCAGGCCGACTCGCGGATCATGGCCGTGCTGCCCGCGAGCGGCACGTATTACCTGCGCGTTGCCGATCTGCAGCGCAAGGGCGGCGCCGAGTACGGCTACCGGCTGCGCGTCGGCGCGCCGCAGCCGGATTTCGACGTGCGGGTGACGCCCGCGGAGATCAACGCCGGCGCCGGCTCGAGCGTCGTCGTGACGGCTCACGCGATCCGGCGCGACGGATTCAGCGGCGACATCGCGCTGTCGCTCAAAGACGCGCCGGCCGGGTTCTCGCTGAGCGGCGGCGTCGTCCCGGCCGGACAGGACCAGGTGCGGCTGACGGTGAACGTGCCGCCCATGCGCCCCGCGGGCCCGTTCTCAATCGGCGTGGAAGCGCGCGCCACCGTGCAGGGCAAGACCGTTGCGCACCGGGCGCAGGCCGCCGAGGAGATGATGCAGGCGTTCGCCTACTGGCACCTCGTGCCCGCCGACAGCCTGAAACTGAGCGTGCTGGCGCGGGGCGGCACCCGGTTCCCGGCGCGGATCGTGAGCGGGGAGAAGGTGAGTTTGCAGCCCGGCGGGTCGGTGCGCGTGCAGGCGGAGTTTCCCGTGGCGCGGGCGCTCCAGAACGTGCAACTGGAGCTGAGTGGACCGCCGGACGGCCTGTCGATCCGGGACGTGGAGGTGGATGGCAACCGGGCCTCCTTCGTGATCACGTCCGACGCGGCGGCGACCAAGCCCGGCCTTCGCGGCAACCTCATCGTCGCCGTGTCGGGCGAGCGGGTGCCGGCACAGCGCGGGAACCAGGCCGCGCCGGCCGGGGCGGCGGCGCGGCGGCGGGTGCCCGTGGGGGTGCTGCCGGCCATCCCGTTCGAGATCAGCCCTCCGAAGTGAGCGGCACCCGCGGCGCCGGTTTCCCGGTCAGGGCCGCGTGAATCAGCACGAACTCGCCGATGTTGTCCATCGTGACGAGGCCGACCAGCCGTCCGTCGTGCACGACGGGCAGCGTGTGACAGGCGCACGCCTGCAGCCGCTCCATCGCGCCCTCGAGCATGTCGCTCGAGTCGGCCACCTGGAACTGCCGCTGCATCACCTCGGCGACCGGCCGCTGCATATGCTGCGCCGACAGCGCGCCGATGAGGTCCGCGCGGGTCAGTACGCCGGCCACCCGGCCGTCCTCCACGACAGGGAAGTCGTGCTGGGAGCCGGCGAGAATGAGCTCCGCCGCGCGGGCCAGCGAGTCGCCCGGCTGAAGGGTGCGGAAGTCGGTCAGCATGGCGCGCGCCACCGGGATGCCGCCGAGCGCCGACTTCATCTGCACGGCCGACGATTCCTGTGCCGCGCCGATCCAGACAAACAGCGCGATGAACAGCAGCATCGGGTTGCCGAAGAGGCCCGCGAACCCGAACAGGAACGCCATGCCCTGGCCGACGTTCGCGGCGATCTGGGTGGCGCGCGTGTACTCCATCCGGCTCGCCAGCACGGCGCGCAGCACGCGGCCGCCGTCCATCGGAAACGCGGGCAGCATGTTGAACGCCGCGAGGAACAGGTTCACCATCATCAGCCGCTCGAGGAACGACCCGCTTTGCACCGCCAGTTGCTCGACAGGCACCAGGCCGCCCGTGAGCTGCAGCCAGGCGAACAGGCCGACGGCAATCACGACGTTGACCGCCGGGCCGGCCAGCGCCACCCACAGCTCCTGGCGCGGCTCGTCGGGCATGCGCTCCAGGCGCGCCACGCCGCCGATGGGCAGGAGCGTGATCTCGCGGGTCCTGATGCCGAAACGCCGGGCCGTCAGGGCGTGGCCGTACTCGTGCGCGACGACGCAGGCGAAGATCGCCAGGACGAAGGCCAGCCCCGAGACGACCGCAGCTGCGCTCTGGCCGTCCTGCCAGTGGATGAACGCCACCCATCCCAGGAGCAGGAGAAACGTGGCGTGCATGTAGACGCCGATGCCCGCGAACTCGCCGATCTTCCAGGACCACTTCATAGCCGCCGGCCCCTCCGTATTTGGCCTTCTTCCTATAAGACGCAGCCATCGACCCGCACGTCACACGCTACAATATGGCGGCCCCTTTGGAGGATCGATGAAGACACGCACGACCTGGTTTGCCGCCGTCCCGTTGCTGCTCGTGGCCGCGCTCGTGGGCTTCCAGGCGTACACGCAGGCGCAGGCTGCTGACGATCCGGTTGTCCGGCGGATCATCGAGCTCGGGACGACAGACAACCGGGTGATGACCTGGAACGACTACGCCAGCAACCGGTTCGGCGGGCGCGAAACAGGCAGCAACTCGTACAACGACGCCGCCGAATGGGCCGTCTGGCAGCTCAAGCAGTTCGGTCTCGACGCCAGGCTGGAGGAGGTCGGCGAGCTGCCGGTCGGGTTCAACCGCGGCCCGTGGTTCGGGAAGATGCTGAAGCCGGCCGAGAAGCACCTGCGCTTCGGCACGCCGAGTTTCACGGCCGGCACCAAGGGGATCCAGCGCGGCCCGGTCGTCATCCTCAACGCCGATCCCTTCTCGATTCCCGGCCGCGCGCAGGGCGGGCAGCCGGTGGCGAAGGAGGTCGCGGAGAAGAAGCGCGCGGCGGTCCAGGCGGCGATCGCGGAAGTGCACGCCAACAAGGCGGCCTTCAAGGGCGCCTGGGTGCTCATCCCGGGTGCGAGCAGCGGGTTCGCGCGCGACGGCAGGCGGGGCTCGAAGCTCCCTGACGGCTCGCCGGAGTACCTCGACGCGGCGCTGATGCCGCCCCTCACGAAGGCCCTTGTCGACGCGGGCGCCCTCGGCACCATCCAGTCGTCCACGCCCCCGTCGGCGATCCAGCCGGACAGCAACTCCGAGCCGCCGCTGAGCATCCTGGACGGCTTCGTCGCATCGTGGGACACGCTGCCGAAGCTGCCCGACATCAAGCTCCTGAACACGCAGTACAACGACATCAAGGCGCTCGTCGAGAAGAAGGAGCCGGTCGTCCTCGAGTTCGACATCCGGAACTGGTTCAAGATGGGGCCGGTGAAGTACCACAACGTCGTCGCCACGCTGCGCGGCACGGCCTACCCGGACGAGTACATCGTCATCGGCGGCCATTTCGACTCGTTCACCGGCGGGACCGGGGGCGTGGACGACGGGTCGGGGTTCGCACCGACCATGGAAGCGATCCGCCTCATCGCAACGGCCGGCGCGAAGCCGAAGCGTTCGATCATCTTTATCGGTTTCGCCGCCGAGGAACAGGGCCTCGTCGGGTCGCAGGCCTGGCTGAAGCAGCACCCCGAGCTGCACGGCAAGATCGTGATGATGATCAACCGCGACGGCAGCCCGAGCGCGATCACGGGGGCGACGGTGCCGGAGACGTGGCACGAGGACTTCAAGGCGATCACCGCGCCGCTCGCGAACGTAAACCCGCGCTGGCCGTTCAGGCTCGTGCGCGGCGTGCCTCGCGCGCATGCGACGAGCCCCGGCGGCACCGACTCCTCGTCGTTCGAGATGCTGGCCATCCCGACGCTCAACTTCGCCACGTCGAGCGCACGGACCGGACCCGATGGGAAGGAAATTCCCTCGGTACACGTACTCCTACGCCTGGCACACGCTGAACGATCTCTACAGCGAGCTCGTGCCGTACACCGAGCACCAGCAGCACTCGGCGCTGGTGACGGCGGTGGTGACGTACGGCGTGGCGAACCTGGACAAGCCGCCGACGCGCGCGGGCGTGTACCTGGCCGACGGGCTGTACGCCACGCTCACGATTGGAGCGGGCGACAGCGCGCGGCAGATCATGACGACGCTCGACTACGTGAACGCGCCGCTCGCGACGGCGAACTTCGTCCGCATCGTCGAGGGCAGGACGGCGCAGCCGGCCGGCCGGGGCGGCGGTCCGCCGGCGGGCGTGATGGGCGGCGGGCGCGGCGCAGAGGTGCCGCCCATCGGCCAGATGCTCGACATCAAGAGCGGCCTCGCGGCCATGCAGATCGTGTCCGACGTGCAGAAGACCGTGGCCGTGCCGAAGCTGCCGAAGACGACCAACAAGGCGCTGAAGCACGACGCCGCGGGCGTGCTGGGGCTGTCAGGGCCGAACACGTTCTACCTGACCTTGGCGAAGAAGGGCGGCCTCGACGGCAAGAGCGCAGCCATCGGGCGCGTGATCGCCGGGCTGGACCACCTGCAGGGCCTGAAGAAGGGCGAGCCCATCCGCGCCGCCCGCATCACGCGCGTGGGCCAGGCGGCTCGCGACTTCAAGACGGATGACGAGGCGTTCGGGAAGCTGATGGGACAGAAGAAATAGTGGAGGTCGGGGCTTCAGCCCCGACGGCAGACGTCAGGACATAGCCAGAAGCCAGAACACCCGTTATCGGCCCGTGGAGATCGAGGCGGCGTGCAACCCACGCCGGGGCCGCTTCGGGCAGTGGCCGCCGCCCGCCCCATGCAGCCGCGCCGGTCAGCCGCCGATACAGTGGGTCAGTTCGTCATGACAGCCCGCTGCATCCTCCTTCTCGCCGGGGCACTGGCGTGCCAGGCTTTCGCGGGATGTGACTCCCGCGTTCCCGCGCCGCCAGACGTGCGCGCGGAGCACGCCGAGCTCGTGGCCTCGCTCGACCAGAAGGCCCCGGGCCTGGCTGTCTTGCGCCTGCAGGAATTCGCACGGCGGCGCGAACGATACGCCTCGGCGCTGGCCATCCAGGACGACATCGCCAGATGGCAGGCCCTGCTGGAGCCCGCCTACCGCAACGCGCGAGACCTCGCGCGCGACGGCGCCTTCGACGAGGCCGAGAGGGTCCTCGTGGATCTGGCGCTGGTGCCCGACGAGCCGGCAGGCCGCCTGTCGCGCGACTTCCTCGCGTTCGAGTTCCACAACCTCAAGGCCTCGCGCCTGCTCGTCGCGGGCGACGCCGAGGGCGCCGAGACCGCCGCACGGCAGGCGCTGGCCCGGCCGCTCGGCGACGAACAGATGGCGGCGGCCCAGCAGATGCTCGACATGGCCGCCCTCGCCAAACTGGGCGCCGAGATGACGAGGACGACCGCGCTGCAATCGGCGGCGAGAACGGTGCAGGTCTCCCTGGTGTCGTACTACGTCGAGTACGGCAGCTACCCGGAACGGTTCACGCTCGACGATCCCGCCCTGGAAATGGGGCGCTCGACGCGGACGCTCGACGCCGTCGCGCGCTTCGAAGACTACCGCGGGGACGCCGACACGTTCTCGCTCATCGTGGTCGGCAAGAGCGGGGCGCGCTTCCTCGTGACCGATCGGACCGTCGAACCGGCTGCCCCTCGCGCCGTCACGCCGAAGTGATCCGACGCCGACGCGAGTCGGCCCCGGCGCCGTTCCCGGCGAGCACCCTCCCCCGCCTCACCCCTCCGCTCGGCCGAGGGTCTCCATCACGGCGTCGGTCACCGCGCGCACCAGGGCCTCTTCCCTCGTGCCCATGGCGGCCGCGGGCTGGTCCTCGCCGAAGCGGGCATCCGGCAGGCCGAGCTTCTTCTTGATCGCGAGCAGGCCGCCCACCGTGGCGGGCGGAATCTCCTGCGCCCTCAACCCCGCCTGCCCGGCCAGCATCAGCACGCGGCACGTCGTGTCCATCACCTCGAGGAACCACTCCGCGTGGATGAGGGTGTCCGCCCACGTCACGACGCCATGGTTCGCCATGAGGATGGTGTTGTGGCGCGCCGCGAGGGGGACGACGGCGTCGGCGCAGGCCTGCGTGCCGGGCGTCTCGTAGGGCACGAGCGCGACGGGCCCGATGAACACCTCGTGCTCGGCCAGCATCGCGACGGGCGGCACCTGGTGCGCGAGCGCGTAGGCCGTGGCGTGCGGCGGATGTGCATGGACCACCGCGCGGGCGGCCGGAACGGCTTTCATGATGGCGAGGTGCAGCAGGATCTCGCTCGAGCGGCGGCGCACGCCCGCGAGCTGCCGGCCGTCGAAGTCCACCATGCAGATGTCCTCCGCGCGCAGGTCGCCCTTGCTCATGAGCGTGGGCGTGCAGAGCACCCAGTCGTCGGTGAGGCGGCAGCTGATGTTGCCGCCGTTGCCGTCCACGTACTGGCGCTCCCAGAGCTTGCGGCCGACGGCGACGATCTCGTGCTTCAGCGCCAGGGCGAGATCCGAGTCGAACACCATTTCGACTTCCCGCGCAGGGTCGTCGTCGATGGCGCCCTTCCGGCGGAGCACGTCGCGGACGAGCACTTCGATGATGGCTCGGGAAACCTGACGGGACACGGCGTACCTCCTGAGTTCGGCGAGGGCCTGATCCGCATTATTCACGAACGCGCCCCGTCCGTGATCGCGGCGCCGGGCGCCCGCCGCGCGGGAGCCTGACGGGCCTCAGTCGCGCCCCGGAGCAGGCGCCGGCCGGCCAGGCTCCATCTCGCTCGCGGCGATCATGGCCGCCATCAGGCCGTGCGTCGAGTTCTTCAGGCGCGGCACGGCGAGATAGCCGGCCGCGTCCTTCTGCACGCCCATGCCCTTCACCGCCTCGGTGAAGACGGGCCGGCCGTTGGCGTCCTGCTCGAAGCTGGCTTGCAGGCCTTTCCAGGCGCGATCGGCCACGGGCAGGTAGGAGGCATCAACAAGCTTCAGCCGCACGGCCTTGCGGATGGCGTAGATGAACATCCCGCTTGACGAGTGCTCGAGCCAGTTGCCGGCCAGGTCCGGCTGATCCATCACCTGGAACCAGAGACCCGACTTCGGGTCCTGCGTCTTCGCCAGGCCGGCCACGTTCTTCTTCAGCAGGTCGTGCAGGCGGGGATACCCGGGATGCGACGGCGGGAACTGCTCGAGGATGTCGACCATCGCCATCACGAACCAGCCCATGCCGCGGCCCCAGATGATCGGCGATCGGCCGGTGGCCGGGTCGGCCCAGGCGGCGTTCCGGTCCTGGTCCCACGCGTGGTAGAGCAGGCCGGTCTTCGGGTCGAGGCAATGCGTCGCGGCCAGCGTCGCCTGGAAGACCGCCATGTCGTTGCCGAACGCCGCGTCGTTGAAGAGCCGGCCGTAGTTCACCAGGAACGGCTGGCCCATGTAGATCCCATCGACCCACATCTCGTTCGGGTAGATGGCCTTGTGCCAGAAGCCGCCGTCGGCGTTCTTCGGAATGCGGTCGAACGCCTCGCGCACGGTCTTCGCCGCCGTCTTGTATCGTGCATCGCCCGTGCGTTCGTAGAGGAACAGCACGAGCATGCCGGGCTGGATGTAGTCGAGATTGTGGGTGCGGGACTGATCCCACCCGAGGCGGCCCTGCGCATCGACGTACCCGTCGACCCACCGTTTGATGTAGGCGAGGTAGCGCGGGTCCTTCGTGGCGTCGTACATCTTCGACATGCCGAAGAGCACGATGCCGGTGTTGTATTCCCAGCCGTTCTGGGCGGGGTCGATGGCGGCCGGATCGGGCCACGCGGCGATGACCGTGTCGGCGAAGCGCACGCCCCACGCCGGCTGGGCCGGCGGATCTGACTGCGGCCGGGCCGAGGGCGCGGCCGACAGGGTGGCGAGCAGGAGAACGGCCAGCAGGGCGGACGGCTGGCGGGTGCGATCGCGTGTCATGTGACAGCTCCGTGGCAGAGGTGGCAACGGCTCCGGCCGGAACGGGCCTCGCCCCGACGAGCGTCCTCATGGTAATACCAGTGGACCGGACTGTCAGCCATTTGTTATAGCAAGTGGTATGACAACCACTTGACATCCTGGCATCATAGGTGCAAACTGCGGCCGCTGGACCTGACGAATCTTGGCATTGTTCACTGAGAAGTCGGCGGTGCCGGCACGCGGTCAGGGTCCCGGGCCACCCCCCGTCGCGCGCCGCCTCGGCGAACCGTCTGGTCTAGCCACTTGGTCGTCCGAGCGAGTTTGCGCTCGTGCCCGGCGGACCGGCTGCGGTCGATGGGGATCACGCAGCACGACAGCCGTCATCCGGTCAGTCCGGCCCGCCGCGGCCGGAGGGAGGCAGCAGTGGAACGCAATCATCATCCGGCCCGCCACGTGGTGTGGCTGCTCGTGCTCGCGCTGTCGGCCCTGGCCCTGCCGGCCGTTGTCGACGCGCAGGAAACGCGCGGACGCATTACCGGCCGGGTCACCGATGCCACGAAGGGTGCGATACCCGGAGCGACCGTGACGGTCACGGACCCTGCCCGGAACACGACGGTGACCGTGATCACGAACGACCAGGGCCTGTTCCAGGCGAACTTCCTGCTGCCGGGCACGTACAGGGTCACTGTCGAATTGACCGGCTTCAAGACGCACGTGCAGGAGAACGTGGTCCTGCAGATGACCGAGACGCGCGACCTGGCCATTGTCCTGGAGGTCGGGGCCCTGCAGGAATCGGTGAGCGTCACCGCGGAAGCCTCGACGGTGAACACGGCGGACGCGAACCTGGGCCTCGTCGTGGACCAGGCGCGGCTGGCGTCGCTGCCGCTGATTCACGGCGACCCGTACAAGATCATGGGGCTCGCGCCCGGGCTGGCGCACTCGGGCAGCCAGCGGCTCGATCGGCCCTACGAACCGACGCACATCGTGGGCTACGCCTACCAGGGCACGCGGAGCAACCGGAGCGACCTGCTGATTGACGGCGCGCCGAGCACCGCCACCGCCAATGCGAACGAGGTCATCGCCACCTACGTGCCGCCGTCGGATCTGGTGCAGGAGTTCAAGGTCCAGACGGCCACGTTCGACGCGCAGTTCGGCAACACCGAGGGCGGCGTCACCAGCATCAGCATCAAGTCGGGCACGAACCGCTTCAAGGGATCGGCCTACTACTTCGCCGAGCCCTACAAGTGGGGGGCGAACGACTTCTTCGGCAAGGCGCGCGGCCAGGCCATTGTCGAAAGCTCGTCGGATCGGCCGGGGTTCACCATCGGCGGGCCGGTCATCCTCCCGAAGCTGTACGACGGCAAGGACAAGACGTTCTTCATGTTCGGGCTGGAGCACATCAAGGACATCCGCCCGAGGTTCGACGCCGGCGGGGACAGCTGGGTGCCGACCGAGGCGCTGCGCCGCGGCGATTTCTCGGCCTACTCGTCGAACATCACCATCTACGACCCGCTGACGCGCGTGCCGAGCGGCAGCAACTACATCGGCCAGCCGTTCGCGGGCAACATCATCCCGGCCGATCGGATCAATCCGATCGCGAAGAAGATCCTCGACTACTACTCGCTGCCGAAGAACCCCGGCCTGAACGGCAACATCACCGACTCGACGCTGCCCGAGACGGCCGACTACTACAGCTACACGGGCCGGGTGGACCAGAACCTCACGAAGAACAACCGGATGTTCGCCCGGTACAGCTGGTACAACCGCGACAGCATCTACAACGAGTACACGAGCTTCCCCGAATCGTCGGGCACCTGGTTCCAGTTCCAGTCCTGGCAGTTCGTGGTGGATGACGTGCACGTCGTCAATCCGACGACGGTGCTGAACTTCCGGTACGGCTACAACCGCTTCGACCGCAATTCCGGCCAGCAGGAGGAGGCGCGCAACTTCGACCTGACGCGGCTGGGCTTCCCGTCTCAATACAACGCGCTCGTTCCCGAGGTCAACCGGTACTTCCCGCGGCTCGACTTCGACGGCACGACAATGATCGACGTGGCGTTCGGCAACGACTTCCGCCCGGTCACCTCGCACTCGTTCGTCGGCACGATGAACAAGGCCTGGGGCGCGCACGCGCTGAAGGGCGGCGCGGAGATCAGGGTCTACGGCGAGCGCAGCCGCTCCACGGGCAACGACCAGAGCGGGCGGTACCAGTTCACCAACGGCTACACCCGCCAGAGCAGCGCGAGCGGCACCGACTACTCGGGCCTCCAGAACTACGCGGCGTTCCTGCTCGGCCTGCCGTCAACCACGTCGATCACCCGCGCGGCGGAGTACGACGAGTACTCCGTCACCTCCGGGTTCTTCGTCCAGGACGACTGGCGCGTGAGCGACAGGCTGACGCTGAACCTCGGCCTGCGGTACGAGCTGGAGTCGCCGATGGTGGAGAGGGACGCGAAGAGCGTATCCGGCTTCGACTACGACTACGTGCAGCCGATCCAGGCGCAGGTGCAGGCGAGCTACGCGGCGCTCAACGACCCGATCAAGGCGCTCGTGCCCCAGTTGAGCGTCAAGGGCGGCCTCAAGTTCGTCGGCGTCGACGACGACCAGCTCTACGAGACGCCGAACAGCACATTCCTGCCGCGCGCCGGCTTTGCCTACCAGCTGGACTCCCAGACCGTCATCCGGGGCGGCGTCGGGCTCTTCGCCGGCTTCCTCGGGCAGCGGCGCGGGGACGTGATCCCGAACGGCTGGTCGCTGACGACCACCATCCCGACCACGTTCAACGCCAACGGGGCGCCGATCCCGCTCTACTGGGACAACGCGCTGCTCGCGACGCCGATTCTCGAGCCGGTGGGGAACGCCTCCGGCCGCCAGACCGGCCTCGGAACGTCGGTGACCTTCTTCAACCCCAGCCCGGCGATCTCCAAGCAGCTCCGCTGGCAGTTCGGCGTGCAGCGGCAGCTGCCGGGCAACTGGACGGCCGAGGCGGTGTACGTCGGCAACTACGGCTACGACATCGAGATCGTCCGGAACATCAACGCGCTGCCGAATGCGTACCTCAACAAGGACAACTCGCGCACGGCGGAGATGTCAGCCAACAACACGTTCCTCGGGGGCTCGGTGGCGAACCCGTTCGCCGGCCTGCTGCCCGGCACGAGCTTCAACAACGCGACGATCGCCCGCCGGCAGCTGCTGCGCCCGTACCCGGAGTTCGGCGACATCAACACATCGAACAACGACGGAAAGACCTGGTACAGCTCGGCGCAGTTGAGCCTGAACAAGCGGTACGCGAAGGGCTACACCTTCGGCGTGTCCTACACCTGGTCGCACTGGGAGCAGGCCACCGAGTACCTGAACGCGGCCGACGCGGAACCGACGCGGATGATCTCCGACCTCGATGTCACGCACCGGCTGTCGGTCAGCGCCATCTACGAGCTGCCGTTCGGCCGGGGCAAGCCGTTCATGGCGGACGCGGGCACGGCGGCCGAAGCCATCCTCGGCGGCTGGCAGATCCAGGGCGTCTACACGTATCAGTCGGGGTTCCCGATCGGGTTCGGCACGGACGGGTTCTACAACGGGACCGATCTGGAGGACGGCTCGGACATCGCGCTCGACGACAAGAGCACGCTCGAGTGGATCAACACGGACGTGTTCACGTCGCTGCTGAACAGCACGTCGACCAACGCGACGCCGGTCGACCACCTGCGGTCGCTGCCGTTCCGGTTCCAGGACGTCCGGCGCGACGCGATCAACAACGTCGACCTGTCATTGCTGAAGAGCTTCGCGCTCCCGGGGACGATGGAGTTGCAGGTGCGGTTCGAGTTCATCAACGCCTTCAACGAGCCGTACTTCCCGGGCCCGGTCACCGGCATGACCAGCGCCACGTTCGGCCAGGTGACGGCGTCGAACCAGGACAACTACGCCCGCCGGGCGCAGGTGGGCGTCAAACTGATCTTCTAGAGGACAGGCGGTGTCATGACCCGTTCAAGCGGCAGGATCCAGCCGCCGAACGCAGGTCATGACACCTCCCCATACAAGGCCGACGCCGCGGCGCCCGAGCTGGCGGGCCAGGTGGTCGTAGTCGCCCTGGATCGCCTCGCGCGAGCGGCGCCAGTCGTCTTCGAACAAGGTTTCCCAGGCAATCGTCATCGCGGTTTTCCTGCGGGCGCCGCGCGGGTGTCCGCGCGGCGCGCTGGCGTCACTGCGCCGATGTGTTATACAACTTCGCCATCATGAACGCCACCCGACGCACCCGCGTCCTGCTCGCCGGCGCCCTCGCCGTGATCGCCATCGCCGGGGCGGCGGCCCAGTCAGGGCCGTCCGGCCTGGAGGCGCTGCGGCGCGCGTTTGTGTCGCCGCCCGACGAAGCGCGGATCATGATGCGCTGGTGGTGGTTCGGACCCACCGTCACGAAGGCCACGCTCGAACGCGAGATGCGCCTCATGAAGGAGGGCGGCATCGGCGGGTTCGAGATCCAGCCCGTCTATCCCGTCGTCCTCGACGACCCCGCGCGCGGCCTCGTCACGCATCCGTTCCTGTCCGACGCGTTCCTCGATCACGTCCGGTTCACCGCCGCGAAGGCGCGCGAGCTGGGCCTGCGCGTAGACCTGACCGTCGGGAGCGGATGGCCCTACGGCGGCCCGCAGGTGGCCGTGTCACAGGCCGCGGGGAAGCTCAGGATCGAGCGCGCCGTCGTGCCGTCCGGCGCCGGGCACGCGCCCGTGCCGGACATCCGGACCGGCGAGCGCCTGATCGCCGCATTCCTCGCACCGGCCGCGCCCGCCACGACCACGAAAGACCTGCGCGAGGTCTCCGCAATAGACGACGGCCGGCTCGTGCTCCCTGATCGCTCGCCGCAGGCGCGCGAAGTGCTGTTCTTCGTCTCCAGCCGCTCAGGCATGATGGTCAAGCGGCCCGCCGTCGGCGCCGAGGGGTTCGTCCTCAACCACTACGACCGCGCCGCCGTCGACCACTACCTGCGCGTCGTGGGCGACCGCCTCCTGTCCGCGTTCGACGCCCCTCCGTACGCGGTGTTCTGCGACAGCCTGGAGGTGTACGAATCGGACTGGACCGACGACCTCCTCGACGCGTTCAAGGCGCGGCGCGGCTACGACCTCCGCCCGCTCCTGCCGGCCCTCGTCCTCGACGCCGGCACGGCGTCGGCCTCAATCCGTCACGACTGGGGCCTGACGCTCACCGAGTTGCTCGACGAGCGGTTCCTCGCGCCAATGCAGAGCTGGGCGCGCGCGCGCGGCACGAAGTTCCGCATCCAGGGCTACGGCATCCCGCCCGCCACCATCTCGGGCAATGCCGGCATCGACCTGCCCGAGGGCGAAGGGGCCCGCTGGACGACGCTGACATCGTCGCGCTGGGCCTCGTCGATCGGCCACCTGTTCGGCAGGCCGGTCGTTTCGTCGGAAACGTGGACCTGGCTGCACTCGCCGTCGTTCCGCGCCACGCCTCTCGACGTGAAGGCCGAGGCCGACCTGCACTTCCTGCAGGGCATCAACCAGCTCATCGGCCACGGCTGGCCCTACACGGCCGACGGCGTGGCCGACCCGGGCTGGCGCTTCTACGCGGCCGGTGTCTTCAACGACCGGAACCCGTGGTGGACCGTGATGCCCGATGTCTCGCGCTACCTGCAGCGCGTGAGCTTCCTGCTGCGCCAGGGCCGGCCCGTGAACGACATCGCCGTCTACGTGCCGAACGACGACGGGTGGGCCGCGTTCGTGCCGGGCAAGGTCGGCAGCTTCCTCGACGCGCTCTCGAGGCGGATCGGGCCTGACCTGCTGCCGGCGATCCTGGCTGCCGGCTTCAACGCGGACTTCGTAGACGATGCGGTGCTGGCCGATCGTGCGGCGGCCGATCAGGGCGCCATCGTGATCGGCCGGAACCGGTACCGCGCGCTCGTGCTGCCGGGTGTCGAGCGCATGCCGCCGGCGACCCTGCGCGCGATCGAGGGATTCGCGCGCCAGGGCGTGCGCGTCGTGGCCACGCGGCGGACGCCCGCGCTCGCGCCGGGCTACCTGGCGGCGGCGGCCGACCACGCCGCGGTGAAGGACACGGCGGATCGGCTCTTCACAGGCCAGTCGCCCGCCGGCGCGTTCGTCGAGAGGGATGCCGATGCGGCGGCGGCCATCGCCGGCCCGCTCGTCCCCGGCATGGCGGTATCGGCCGGCCGTGGCGACATCGGCTTCGTGCATCGCGAGTTCGACGGCGCCGACCTGTACTTCGTCGTCAACACCGCCAACGAGCGGCGGGCGTTCGACGCGACGTTCCGGCCGGTTGCCGCTTCCGCGCAGCGGTGGGACGCCGTGACGGGTGCGATCCGTCCCGTCACCGTCCGCCGCCCGGAGGGCCGGCCGGGGACGACGGTGGCTCTCGATCTCGGCGCCCTACGAGTCGACGGTTGTCGTGTTGAGCGCGGGCGCGCCGGCTCGTGCGGCGGCTCCAGCGGCGGTGCGGGCCCTGCCGGCGCCGGTCGACCTCAGTACAGGCTGGCGAGTCGCCTTCGGACCCGCCGGAGCGGCCGCCGAGTGGCCCGCGCTTCGCTCGTGGACCGACGACGAGGCGACGAAGCACTTCTCGGGTGTTGGAACCTACGAGAAGACGATCGACGTACCGGCGGCATTTCTGAGGCCGGGACTGGCGGTGACCATCGACCTGGGCGAACCGAGGCCCGTGACGCCGGGCGGCCCGGGCGCGCGGATGCAGGCCTGGCTCGACGCGCCCGTCCGCGAGGCGGCGGTGGTGTTCGTGAACGGCCGCCGCGCCGGCTCCGCCTGGTGCCCGCCGTATGCCATCGATGTGACTGCCCACCTGCGGCCCGGGCCGAACCAGATCCGCATCGAGGCCGCCAACCTCGCGATCAACCACATGGCCGGGCGCGCGCTGCCCGACTACAAGCTGCTGAACCTCCGCTACGGCACGAGGTTCGAACCGCAGGACATGGACAAGGTGCAGCCCGTTCCCGCCGGGCTGTTCGGGCCGATCCGCCTCGTGGCGGCCCAGGCCCCGCCGCGGGCGGCGACGGCGAGATAGGACCCACGCATGGCTGACGACACGAAGGCGCACCAGGACGGGCCCGCCGAGGAGTTCGAGCGCGAGCCTGTGCCCGAGCGGGCACAACTCGGGTTCTCGAGTTTCCTCGGTCAGTACGCCGGCGAGCACACGGCGGGCACCGAGCTGATGATCGGGCCGCTGTTCATCGCGTCGGGCGTCAGCGCGCCGGCGGTGGTGGGCGGCCTGTTCGTTGGCAACCTGCTGGCGGTGCTGAGCTGGCTGTTCCTGACGGCGCCCATCGCCGTGCGCGCGCGGATGACGCTCTACTACCAGCTCGAGAAGATCTGCGGGCGCACGCTCGTCACGGCCTACAACCTGGCCAACGGCGTGATGTTCTGCTTCCTCGCGGGCGCGATGGTCACCGTGAACGCGACGGCGGCGGGCCTCTGGTTCGGCATCGACATGCCGGGCCTGAACGACCTCTACCCGAACAGCGCCGGGTGGATCGTGACGGTGGCGGTCATGGGCGCGCTGATGACGGTGGTCGCGGCGTACGGCTACAAGGTCGTCGCGCGCATCGCGAACATCGCCGCGCCGTGGATGGTCCTCGTCTTCATCGCGTACGGCATCGTCGCGGCGCGGCAGCTGGGCATCGAGTCGGCGGGCGAGTTCTGGCCGAAGGCGAAGGAGCTCATCTGGGCCGGCGGCGAGCCGCTGGCGGGGCGCGCGAAGTTCACGTTCTGGCACGTCATGTTCTTCGCCTGGTTCTGCAACATGGCCATGCACATCGGCATGGCCGACCTGAGCGTGTTCCGGTATGCGCGCAAGTCCTGGTACGGCGTGGCGACCGGCGCCGGCATGTACCTCGGCCATTTCATCGCGTGGCTGTCGGCCTCGATCCTCTACGCGCAGCAGTTGCATGCGACGCCCGGGAACACGGACGTCCTGCCCGGGCCGCTGGCCTACAACGCGGCCGGCATCGCCGGCGTGATCTGCGTCATTGTCGCGGGCTGGACGACAGCGAACCCGACGATCTATCGGGCCGGCCTGGCATTCCAGGCCATCGCGCCGTCGTCTTCCAGGTACCGCGTGACGCTGCTGACGGGCGCTGTCGCGACCGTCGCGGGGATGTTCCCGGCGATCGCCATGAAGCTGCTCGATTTCGTGGCCCTCTACGGGCTGGTGCTGATGCCGATGGGCGCGGTGGTGTTCGTCGACTTCTGGCTCGCGGAGCGCCTCGGCTTCAGGCGCTTCTACGCGGAACGGAGCGGCGTGAGGATCAACTGGGCGGCGGCCATCGCGTGGATTGCCACGCTGGCCGCGTGCCTCGCCATCGTGAACGCGGGCGGCATGCAGATCTACTTCGTGGGGCTGCCGGGCTGGTTCGCCGCGGCGCTGCTCTACGTCGTCTTCAGCCGGCTCGTGCAGCGGCAGGAGGTGCGGTCATGAAGCGCGCCGCGCAGGTGGTGTCGCTGGCGGCGCTGGTGGGCACCATCCTCCCGCCCGTGCTGTTCTTCGCCGGCCGGATGGACATCGAGACGATGAAGGGGGCCATGCTCGTGGCGGCCATCGCCTGGTTCGCGGCCACGCCGCTGTGGATGAGGAAGTAGCGCGGCCCCGCATGAGGGAGGACACGGCCTTGGGTGATCTCGGGCGGGTGGATCCCGCCACCGTGCCGGCCCGGCAGCTGCCGACCGGGGCCAGGATGCCGGCCATCGGCCTCGGCACGTTTGGCTCGGACCACGCGGCGCCGGCCGAGGTGGCCGAGGCGGTGCGCGGAGCGTTCGAAGCGGGGTACCGCCATTTCGACTGCGCGGCGGTGTACGGCAACGAGGCGGACGTGGGCGCCGTGCTCGAGGATCTCCTGGGATGCGGCGCCACGCGGGACTCGCTCTGGATCACGTCGAAGCTCTGGAACGACAAGCATGCCGAAGAGGATGTCGTTCAGGCGTGCCGACGGTCGCTCGCCGACCTGCGCCTCGACCACCTCGATCTGTACCTCGTCCACTGGCCGTTCCCGAACTGGCACCGGCCCGGCTGCTCCGTCGAGTCCCGCGCGCCGGACGCCCGCCCGTACATCCACGCGGCGTTCATGAAGACGTGGCGCCAGATGGAGCGGCTCGTCGACATGGGGCTCGTCCGCCACATCGGGACGTCGAACATGACGGTGCCCAAGCTGCGCCTGCTGCTGAAAGACGCGCGGATCCGGCCGGCGGTCAACGAGATGGAGCTTCATCCGCATTTCCAGCAGCCGGAGTTGTTCGAGTTCGTGCAATCGAACGGGATGGTGCCGGTTGCCTACTGCCCGCTCGGATCGCCCGGGCGCCCGGAGCGCGACCGGACGCCGGACGACACCGTCGATCTCGAGGACCCGGTGATCGTGGACATCGCGCGGGCTCTCGGCGTGCATCCCGCGGCGGTCTGTCTCAAGTGGGCCGTGCAGCGGGGGCAGGTGCCCATCCCGATGTCGACGAAGCGGGCCCACTACGCGGCCAACCTGGAGGCGGTCGTCGGCGCCCCGCTCTCCGCGGACCAGATGCGGCGGATCGAGGGCGTGGACCGGAACTGCCGGTTGATCAAGGGCCAGGTGTTTCTCTGGAAGCCTGGCCAGCACTGGGAAGAGCTCTGGGACGTCCGCGGTGAGATTACGCCGGCGTGACCCCGAACCACGAACAGGCACGGGTACCACGATGACCACGATGCGAGGCGCGTACCTGCCGGGCAACAGCACCGTCGATCTCCGGGAGGTCCCGGTCCCGGACGTCGGCCACGGCGAAGTGCTCCTGCGGATGAAGGCCTCCACGATTTGCGGGTCGGACATCCGCTGCATCTACCACGAGCACCTGGGCAAGGGGCCCGAGGGATATCAGGGCTTCATCGCGGGGCACGAGCCGGCCGGCCAGATTGTGCGGACCGGCCCGGGCTGCCGCCGTTTCAACGAGGGCGACCGCGTCATCGTGTACCACATCTCGGGATGCGGCGTCTGCAACGACTGCCGGCGCGGCTACATGATTTCGTGCACGAGCGAGCGGTACCGCCGCGCGTACGGCTGGCAGCGGGACGGCGGCATGGCCGACTACCTGCTGGCGGAGGAGAAGGACCTCCTGCACCTGCCCGACGAGCTCTCGTTCGCGGACGGCGCGCAGGTAGCCTGCGGGTTCGGCACGGTGTACGAGGGGCTGCAGAAGATCGGCATCTGCGGCGACCACGACGTGCTCATCACGGGCCTCGGGCCTGTCGGCCTGGCCACGGCCGCGCTGTGCCGGAAGCTGGGGGCGCAGCGGATCATCGGCACCGACGTGGTGCCCGAGCGCCTCGGCCTGGCCACGCAGCTCGGCCTGTGCGACGTCGTCCTGCCGGCCGGCCCCGGGAACGTCGAGCAGGTGCGCGACCTGACCGGCGGCCGCGGTGTCGAGCGGGCCATCGACTGTTCGGCGAACGACGCCGCCCGCACCGTGGCCATCCGCGCCACGAGGAAGTGGGGCCGCATCGTGTTCCTCGGTGAAGGCGGCGGCGTGACGTTCAGCCCCTCGCCAGACATCATCCACGACCAGAAGACGATCTACGGCTCCTGGGTCACCTCCACGTGGCTGATGGACGAACTGGTGGAGCGGCTGGTCCGGTGGAACCTCCATCCCGCCGACCTCATCACGCACCGCTTCGCGCTCGAGGACGTCAGCCGGGCATACGAGCTGATGAGCTCCGGCCGCTGCGGCAAGGTGGCGGTCTGCTTCGACGACGAGCTGACGGGCAGACCGGCATGACACGGCGCTTCGCCGCCCTCCTGGTCGTGGCCGCCGCGTCGGCCGGGCTCCGGACGGCCGAACCGCCGCCCATCGATCGCCACGCGCTGGTCACGCGGCACAACGTCGAGCTGACGCGTCTGGATCCGGAGTCTCCGCTGACCGTCGGCAACGGCGAGTTCGCATTCACGGTGGACGCGACCGGCCTGCAGACGTTCCCCGAGCTGTACGAGAAGACCATCCCGCTCGGCACGCTCTCGCAGTGGGGCTGGCACACGTTTCCCAACCCGCAGCAGTGGCACATCGACCGGTTCGCGTTCAAGGAGTTCGACAGTCACGGGCGGCGCGTCGGGTACGCCGACATCCCCGGCGAGCGCACCCCCGAGATCGAGTGGCTTCGGGCAAACCCGCATCGGCTGCACCTGGGGCGCGTGGGATTCGCGCTGACGCGCGCGGACGGCTCACGCGGGCAGGCCGCCGACATCAGCGACGTGCGGCAGACGCTCGACCTGTGGAGCGGCATCATCACGAGCCGGTTCCGATTCGAGAGCGAACTGGTGGAGGTCGAGACGCTCGGCCACCCGACGCTCGACGCCTTGAGCGTCCGAGTGACGTCGCCGCTGGTCGGGGCGGGCAGGCTGGCGATCGAGATCCGGTTCCCCTACGGCACCGGCCAGGTGGTCACCGCCGACTGGACGAAGCCGGAGGCCCACTCGACGAGGATGATGCAGCCGCGGGAGGGCGAGGCGTCATTCGTGCGCAGCCTCGACCGCGACACGTACCACGCGGCCGCGCGCTGGGAGCCTGAGGGGCGGCTGCGCGAGCGCGCGCCGCACACGTACCAGGTGGAGGCGGCGCCCGGCGCACGGAGCCTCGCGCTGACCCTCGCGTTCTCGCCAGCGGCCCTGCCGGGCAGGCCGCCGGCGTTCGAGGAGACACGTGCGGCCGCCGCCGCGCACTGGCGCGACTTCTGGATATCCGGCGGGGCGATCGATCTCTCGGGAAGCACAGACCCGCGGTGGCGTGAGCTGGAGCGGCGAATCGTGCTCTCGCAATACCTGACCGCCGTCCAGTGCGCCGGGCGCTATCCGCCCCAGGAAACCGGGCTGACGTTCAACAGCTGGGAGGGCAAGTTCCACATCGAGATGCACTGGTGGCACGCGGCGCAGTTCGCCCTGTGGGGCCGGCTGCCGCTGCTCGAGCGGAGCCTCGGCTACTACGACGCGATCCTGCCAAAGGCGCGGGCCACGGCCGCGCGCCAGGGCTACCGGGGCGCGCGGTGGCCGAAAATGACCGGCCCGACGGGTGACGAGTCGCCGTCGACGGTCGGGCCGTTCCTCGTCTGGCAGCAGCCGCACCCGATTTTCTACGCGGAGCTGGTGTACCGCGAGCGGGGAGACCGCGCCACGCTGGAGCGCTTCCGCAACGTCGTGTTCGAAACAGCCGACTTCATGGCGTCGTTCCCCGCATGGGACGCTGAGCGCGGACAGTCGGTGCTCGGCCCGCCGCTGAATTGCGCGCAGGAGAGGTATCCCAAGGACCGCACGATCAACTGCGCCTTCGAGCTGAGCTACTGGGCCTGGGGGCTCGAGCACGCCCAGGCCTGGCGCGTGCGTCTGGGCCTTCGGCGGGACGCCGGGTGGGACCGCGCCCTGAAGGCGCTCGCGGCGCCCATGGCCGTTGACGGGAAGTACCTCTTCGCCGAGACCGCGCCCGACACGTACGCGAACCCACAGTGGAAGACCGACCATCCCTCCGTCGTCGCCGCACTCGGCATGCTGCCGGGCACAGGCGTCGATCGTGCCGTGATGGCGCGCACCTTCGACTGGATCTGGGCCAACTGGGACTGGCCGTCGACGTGGGGCTGGGACTACCCCATGATGGCCATGACGGCCGCGCGCCTGGGCAAACCGGGCCTGGCAATCGACGCGCTCCTGATGGAGACGCCCAAGAACGTCTACCGCACCAACGGCCACAACCACCAGCGTCCGGGCCTCACCATCTACCTGCCGGGGAATGGAGGCCTGCTCTACGCCGCGGCCATGATGGCCGCCGGCTGGGACGGCGCTCCGGAAGGGGAGGCGCCCGGGTTTCCGCGCGACGGGCGGTGGGTGGTGAGGTGGGAGGGGTTGAGGAGGGCGCCGTAGCAGTCGTCAGTAGCCAGTAGTCAGCATTCAGTAGAGATGCCGGTCACGCTACACGGTGTCCAACTACTACTGGCTACTGGCTACTGGCTACTGGCTACTGGCTACTGGCTACTGGCTACTGGCTACTGGCTACTGGCTACTGGCTACTGGCTACTGGCTACTGGCTACTGATTTTGCGCCGCGGAGGACGCGATCCGATGATTCGAAAGGCATTCCGCATGTGCGTCTACGCGGGCGCGGCCGAGGAGTACGAACGCCGGCACCGGCCGATCTGGAAGGAGCTCGAGGACACGCTCGTCGCGCACGGCGTGGTGACGTACTCGATCTACCTCGACCCGGACACCAACGACCTGTTCGGCTACGTCGAGATCGAAGACGAAGCGCGCTGGGCCGCCATCGCCTCCACCGACGTCTGCCGGCGCTGGTGGCGGCACATGCGCGACATCATGCCCGCCAACCACGACAACAGCCCCGTTTCACGGGATCTGCGCGAGGTGTTCCATCTCGAGCGCTGAGCCCCGGGTCTTCAGACCCGGGGTCATCGTCACGCCCGCTCGAGGACGAACGACGCGAACGGCGCGAGCGTCGTCCTGCCGGTGAAGACGCGGCCGTCGGCGACGTCCTTCAGCCGGATTGCTCCGAGATCGACCACCTGATCCTCGCGCCGGCAGTTGTGCAGGAAGTAGAACGTGCGCCCGCCGCCGGACCGCTTCTGCACGGTCACGCCCTCGGGCAACTCCACGTCGAGACAGCGGGCAATCTTCAGCTGCGCCACCAGGCCGCGCGTGAACGCGTCGAGCATCCCGTCGGCGGTTGGCCGGGCGGCCAGGTAGTACACCTGCCCGGCGCCGTACTTGTTGACGGTCAGCGCCGGCATGCCGGCGTAGAAGTCGTTCTTGTACGTGGCGAGCACCGCGGCGCCCTCGGGATGCACGCGCTCGCAATAGTCCTGCACCGGGAACTCGCCGGCCATGCGCAGGGCGTTGCCGGGCGCCGGGAGGATCCGCTGCGGAGGATTGGGATAGAGCGCGTCGATTTCCTCGGACCAGACTCCGGCGAGCTTCCGCAGTCCGCCGCCGGGCCATCCGCCGCGCAGCACGAGTTCAGTCTCGTTCACCACGCCGGAGAGATACGTCAGCACGAGCGTGCCGCCGCTCCTGACGAACGACTCCAGGCGCTCGACCACGCCCGGCTTCAGCATGAACAGCATGGGCGCGACGATGAGCCGGTAGCGGGTGAAGCTGGACAGGCACTCGATGACGTCGACAGGCACACCGAGCTTCCAGAAGGGCCGGTAGTGCTCCTGGCAGGTCCGGGCGTACTCCTTGTCGAAGGGCGTCCGCGGGTTCGTCTGGCGCGGCCCCTGCGAGTACATGAGCGCCCACCGCACCTCGGTGTCGTACACCAGCGCCACCTCGGGCCTGACCGTCGTGCCGACCACGCCGTCGAGATGTTTCAAGAAGGCGCCGTGTGCGACGACGTCCTCGAAGACGCGCGAGCGCTCGGTCTCGCCGTGCTGGACGACGGCCCCGTGGAACTTCTCCGCCGAGCCCTGGCTCTGCCGCCACTGGAAGTACATCGTCGTGTCGGCGCCGTGGCCGATGGCCACGAGCATCTCCTGGCGGTGCTGGCCGGGCTTCTTCAGCTGCGGCGTCTGCATCCAGTTCGTCGCGGAGGGCGACGACTCCATGAGGATGAAGGGGAGGCCGCCCTTCATCGAGCGGTACATGTCGTGGATGAGCGCCGTGTCGGCGACGCCCTTCCACGAGTCCTCGGCGTGCAGGCGCGGGTACGAGTCCCACGAGATGCGGTCGCAGTGCTCCGCGAAGCGCCAGTAGTCGAGGCCGACGAACATGGTCATCATGTTCGTCGTCACGGGCAGCGCCGGCGTGGCGGCCCTGAGCGGGGCGATCTCCTGCTTCATGAAGTCGACCGTCTGATGCGTCACGAAGCGGTCCCAGTCGAGATTCATGGCGTCGACCGGGCTTTCGAGCGGCACGATCTGCTCCCAGGCCTGGATGGTCTGGCTCCAGAACGCCGTGTACCAGGCGCGGTTCAGGGCGTCGAGCGTCTTGTAGCGGACCTTCAGCCAGCTCTGGAAGGCGGCGAGGCAATACGGGCAGAGGCAGGAGCCGCTGTATTCGTTCGAGATGTGCCAGCCGGCGAGGGCCTTGTGGCCCTTGTAGCGCTCGGCGAGCTTCGTGTTGATGATCCGCACCTTCTCGCGGAAGACCGGCGAGGTGAAACAGTGGTTGTGGCGGCCGCCGTGCGGTTCCCGCTGGCCGGCGCGATTGATGCGGCGCACCTCCGGGTACTTCTCGGACATCCACCGCGGCTTTCCGCCGCTTGGCGTCGCGACGAACGCGTAGAAGCCGTGCGCGGCCAGGCGGTTCATGATGTCGTCGAACCAGCCGAACTCGAAGCGGCCTTCCTCCGGCTCGAGCGACGACCAGGCGAAGATGCCGATGGAGAAGGCGTTGCAGCCCGTCTTCTCCATCAGGCGGAAGTCCTCCTCGATGACCGCCGGCTCGTGGAGCCACTGCTCGGGGCTCCAGTCGCCGCCGTGAAGGACGTGCGCGAAACCGGGGATGATGGGCGGGTAGCGCTCCGGAAGGCCGGATTCGAGTGTGCCCGCCTGGGGCGCAAGGGCCACCAGGCGTCCGGGCAGCGCGAGGAACGCCGTGGTGCCGGCGACACGCTTCACGAACTCACGGCGCTTCATCGGGGATACCGGCATGACGCCCACCAACCGCCCTACCGCAACTCAACGACGACGACCGACTTCGCCGGAAGCGTCAGCGTGAGCGTGCCTGCGGCGAGCTTCAGCCCTTCGAACGGCACGGGCATCACCGTGTCGGGGGCGGCAAAGGTGTTGTGCGCCTGCATGGCGGGCGCGGTGAGCAGCCGGGCCTGGGCCGATGCCGGCGCGATGCCCGCGAGCGTGACGGTGATCGGAATCGTCTGGCCCGGCGTTGTGTTCGTCAGCGAGAGGTGGACGGTCTTGCCGTCGGCCGACCGGGTGGCCGAGGCGCTGACGGCCGGAATCCTCTCGGCGCCGAACACGTAGTCGGGCGACTGCAGGTCGACCGGCAGGAAAGTGCCGCCCTGGTGCACCTTGAACATCTCGTACACCCAGTAGGTGGGCGTCCGCAGCATCTTCTCCTTGTCGGTCAGGATCATCGCCTGCAGCACGTTGATCGTCTGGGCGATGTTGGTCATCACCACGCGACTCGCATGCCGGTGGAAGATGTGGAAATTGAGGGCGGCCACCAGCGCATCGCGCATGGTGCTCTGCTGGTACAGGAACCCCGGCTGGGTGCCGGGCTCGACGTCGTACCACGTGCCCCATTCGTCGATGGCGAGGCCGATCCGCTTCTCGGGGTCGGCCTTGTCCATGATGGCCGCGTGCTTCGTGATGAGCTCGTCCATCCTCAGCGTGCGGCTGAGCGTCGAGAACCACTGGTCCTCGCCGAACTGCGTCGCCGAGCCCTTCCTGTTCCAGTTCCCGGTGGGCAGCGTGTAGTAGTGGAGCGATGCGGCGTTCATCCGCCGGCCGACGCGCTCCATGAGCACCTCGGTCCACGCGTAGTTGAAATCGTTTGCCCCGCCGGCAATGCGGTAGATGGGCTTGGCGCGATCGTAGTTCTTGATGAAGGTGTTGTACTTGCGGTACTCGTCGGCGTAGTACTCGGGGCGCATGTTGCCGCCGCAGCCCCACGGCTCGTTGCCGAGGCCGAAATAGGGCACGCGCCACGGCTGCTCGCGGCCGTTCTGGCGCCGCAGGTTCGCCATCGGCGACACGGCGTCGGACGTCAGGTACTCCACCCACTCCATCATTTCCTGCGGCGTGCCGCTGCCCACGTTGCCGGTGATGTAGGCGTCGGTGCCGAGCTGTTCCACCAGGTCCATGAACTCGTGCGTGCCGAAGCTGTTGTCCTCGACAACCCCGCCCCAGTGGGTGTTGATCATCGACGGCCGCTTCTCGCGCGGGCCGATGCCGTCTTTCCAGTGGTACTCGTCGGCGAAGCAGCCGCCCGGCCACCGCAGCACGGGGACGTTCAGCTGCTTGAGCGCCGCCAGCACGTCGTGGCGGATGCCGCGCGTGTTGGGGATCGGCGACGACGGGCCCACCCAGATGCCCTCGTAGATGCCCCGGCCGAGGTGCTCGGCGAAGTGACCGTAGATGTTGCGGTTGACGACGGGCCCCGGCCGATCGGCGCGGAGTGTGGCCGTCGCGGCGGCGGCTCCTGGCGCCGGCGCAGCCTGCCCCGAGACGGGCGCCTGGCTGCGGGCGAGCGCGATGGAGGAGAGGATGAGGGCGGCGGCGACGGGCATGATCAGGCGTTTCATGAGCCGCGATTGTTGGCCCCGCCTGCGCGGATGTCAAGCTATCATTCCTCATGAAATTCCTCAGCGATCTCTGGGACGAACAGCTCACCGGGGCTTGGCGCGACGAGCCGCTCGAGCTGCTTCGCTACCGGTCGAACCTGCTGGGCGCCGACCAGCGGATCACCAATTACGGCGGCGGCAACACGAGCGCGAAGTTCGAGATGGCCGACCCGGTGACCGGGGCGCCGGTCAGGGTGCTGGCCGTGAAGGGGAGCGGCGGCGACCTGGGCACGATGGGGCGCGGCGGGTTCGCGATCCTGGACCTCGGCCGCCTGCTGCACCTGCGCGACGTCTACAGGGGCGAAGCCCACGAAGACGGGATGGTGGCGCACTATCCGCGCTTCAGCGTCGCCAACCACGGCGTGGCGCCCTCCATCGACACGGCGCTCCACGCGTTCCTGCCGTTCGATCACGTCGACCACCTCCATCCCGACTGGGCCATCGCCCTGGCGGCAAGCGCCAACGGCCGGGAGAAGCTCGAGGAGTTCAACCGCCGCTTCAACCGGCGGCTCGTCTGGCTGCCGTGGCAGCGGCCCGGATTCGAGCTGGCGATGATGCTGCGCGAGGCGGTCGAGCGGCAGCCGGACGCGGAGGGCATCGTCCTTGCGAGCCACGGGCTGTTCACCTGGGGATCGACGTCGCGCGAGTGCTACGCCAATACGACGGCGATCATCGACGAACTGGGCGGGTTCGTGCAGGAGCACCAGGATGCCGTAGCGCCCTTCGGCGGCCCGGCCACCGCCGCGCGTGAAGACCGGCGCGAGGTGGCGGCGGCGATCCTGCCGTTCCTGCGTGGCCGCCTGGCCACCGTGCGCCGATCGATCGCCATCTTCGACGACTCGGACGAGGCGCTGACGTTCGTGAACGCGCGCGACGCCGGGCCCCTCGCGGAGGTCGGCACGAGCTGCCCCGACCACTTCGTGCGCACGCGCATCAAGCCGCTGCTCGTGGCGTGGGACCCCGTGCCGGGGACACTCGACTCGCTCCGCCGGGCCATCGCGGACGGCGCCAACCAGTACCGGCAGGACTACACCGCCTACTACGGTGCTCACGCGACGCCGCAATCGCCCGGGCTTCGTGATCCGAACCCGTCGGTGGTGCTCGTGCCCGGCGTCGGCCTGTTCGCCTTCGGCGCCACCGCCCGCGAAGCGCGCTACACGGCGGAGTTCTACCGCAACGCAATCCGCGTGATGGCCGGCGCGAGCGCGCTCGGCGGCGGCCGCACCGCCGAGGGTCCGCTGCCGCACCTGAGAACCCCTGACAAGGCGGCCGGCTTCAGGGCCGTCACGAACTACGTGGCCCTGCCGGCGCGGGAGGCCTTCAACATCGAGTACTGGGCCCTGGAGGAAGCGAAGCTGCAGCGGATGCCGCCACCGAAGGAACTCAGCCGCCGCATCTGCCTCGTCGTCGGGGGCGGCAGCGGCATCGGGCGCGCCGCCTCCCTGAAGGCCGCCGCGCTCGGCGCCCACCTCGTCGTCGCCGACCTGAACGAGACCGCGGCCGCGGAGGCGGCGAAGGAAGCCGAAGCGCTGGCAGGCCCGGACGCGGCGGCATCGTGCGCGGTGGACATCGGGTGCCGCGAGAGCATCGGCCGGATGATCCGGTTCACGGTCGACCGCTTCGGCGGCCTCGACGTCCTCATCAACACCGCGGCGGTCTTCCCGTCGCCCGACCTCTCGGGGCGCATCGACGACCAGCGCTGGCTCTCGACGTTCACGCTCAACGTGACCAGCAATTACATGCTGGCCGACGAAGCCGCCCGGGTGTTCGACGCGCAAGGCACGCCGGCGGCGATCGTGCTCACGAGCTCGGCCAACGCCGTCGTGCCGAAGAAGGGCAGCGAAGCGTACGACGTGAGCAAGAGCGCCGTCAGCCACCTCGTTCGCGAGCTGGCGATCCGGCTTGCGCCAGCGGTGCGCGTCAATGGCATCGCGCCAGCCACGGTCGTGGCCGGCTCGACGATGTTCCCGCGAGACCGGGTGCAGTCCTCGCTCACCAAGTACGGGATTGCATGGAGCGACGGGGAGAGCACCGAGGCGCTGCGCGACAAGCTCGCGCGCTTCTACGCCGGGCGGACGCTGCTCAAGGAGCCGATCACGCCCGAGGCGTGCGCGGAGGCCATTCTCTGGCTGGCCGGGGACCGAAGCCACCGCACCAGCGGCCACATCATCCCGGTGGACGGCGGCCTGCCGGAGGCATTCCTGAGGTGAGAAAGAAGGGGACAGGCCCCTTTTCCGGGAGGGACAGGGCGTAACAGGACGCCGCGCGCCTGACGGCCGCGCGATCAGCTGTCGACCATCACCTTCACGACGCCGTCCTCGTAGGCGGCGTTCATGCGGAACGCCTCGGCCGCCTGCGCGAGCGGGAAGCGATGGCTGACCAGGCCCGCGAGATCGACGCGGCCGCGCAGGACGAGGTCCATCGCGCGGCGGTGCACGTGCTTCATGCGGCGGCAGAGCCTGACGGTCAGCCCTTTCCGGCGCGCGGTCGAGTGTTTCATCGCCAGCCGGTCGTCGCCGGGAATGCCGACGAGCACCAGCCGGCCGCCCAGGCGGGCCATCGCCGCGGCCTGTTCGATCGACGCATCGGCCCAGGCGGCCTCGATGGCGATGTCGACGCCGCGTCCTCCGGTCTCGCGCATCACCGCGGCGGCGGGATCGTCGCGGTCGCATGGAACAGGGCGGGCGCCCCAGCGCTCGGCGAGCGCGAGCCGCGGCCCGAGCGGATCGGCCACGAACACGACTGACGCGCCGGCCAGGCGGGCGAGTTGGAGCAGGAGCAGTCCAATGGGCCCCGCGCCGACGATGGCGACGCTGTCGCCCACGCGGATCCTGGCGAGATCGATCGCGTGGATGGCGACGCCGAGCGGTTCCAGCAACGCGCCCCGGGTGTCGTCGATGTCGTCGGGCAGCGGGTAGCAGGACCGCGCGGGCATGTGCAGCCATTCGCACAGGCTGCCGGCATCGGGGTAGTTCCCGCAGAAGTGCAGGTTGACGCACAGGTTCGGATGGCCCTGGTCGCACAGTTCGCAGCGCCCGCACGGCTGGGCCGGATCGACCGCCACGCGGGCCCCGGCCGCGATGGGCTGGTGCCACCCGTCCAGCGCGCCGGGGCCTGCCGCCTCGACGACGGCCGAGAACTCGTGGCCGACGACGAACGGCGCCTCGATGAGCGTCGCGCCGATGCGGGCGTCCTGGTAGAGATGCAGGTCGCTCCCGCACACGCCGGTCGTTCTCACGCGCAGCAGCACCTGGCCGGGCGCGGGAGGCCCGGGTACGGCCTCGCGCCCCACGCGGAGATCCCGCGGCCCGTGCAGCCTCGCCGCGAGCATGTCCGCCGATGTGGTCGTCTGTGTCACCGCCCCACGCTCCTTCCCGGCAGCCGGCCCGTCATTGCCGCACCACGTTGTTCTGCAGGGTGATCTCCGGCGTGCCGCCCGGAATGCCGACGGACACGCTGCCGCCCTCCCACGCGGCCGCCGGGAGGCGCACGGAGATTGTCGTTGTACGCGGCCGCAGGTCGAGCGGGGCCGCGAGGGCCGGTACTCCTGCGCGTGCCACCTCCCGGCCAGCCGCATCGCGCAGGACGACGGTTGAAGGCGGCGCGGCCACGGCGCCGAGGCTGTGCACCGTGACGCGCATCGACCGCCCGTCTATGCGCACGTCACCAGGCCCAATCCCGAGGTCGGGACGCGACCAGTACGGCGTGCCCTTCGACACGAGGCGCAGCTCGATGCTCGTGGTCGTGCGCGGCGGGAAGGCCACCTCGACGCCCTTCGATCGCTCGAAGGCGAGTTGGCGCGCGGGGCCGCCATCAACCGTCATCGACCAGGTGCCAGGATCGACGTCCCATCCGGTCATCACCGCGCGCAGGGGCTTCGAGTCCAGATTGTAGGCGCGTATCCGCACGTGATCGCGCGTCGCCTCCGGCACGAGGATCGCGACCCGCTCCTCCGCGCCGGCCTCCTCGAACGCCCAGCTGACGGCGTGGCCCGGCAGGATGTAGTTGCGCACGAGGGCGATGCCGCCGAGGCGCGCGCGCTGGAGGTCGGCATCCGGCACATTGACGCGGTCGATCCAGAGGCTGCCTTCCGTGTTGATGTACCTCGCGGAGGAGCGCGGCCCTGGCCTGGTCGGCATAGAGCTCCTCGAGGTGCGCCGTGTCGCCCGTGACCTGCCAGGCGAAGTGGCGCAGCGCCGCGCCGCCTTCGCCAGCCGCCATGCGCGGAATCTGGCCGCCCCACGTGTCGCGCACACCCATGAGATCGAGGCCGTTGGCGGCCAACAGGCCCAGCCCGCGCGGGCCGGCGTCGAGGAACGGCTGCAGGTACTTCCGGTCGCCCGTCCACCGGAACGCCGCCCACAGGATGGTCAGCGCGCGGTCGGCTCCAGCGCCAAGACCGGCCGCTGGAAGGTCCTTGTCCGTCGAGAACTCGATCGTCGTGCTGATGGACGCCGCGCCCGAGGGGCCGGTGCGCCGGTGGGCGAGGAGGCCGTCGGCGAGCTCGACGAGCCACTGCTTCACGCGCGGCGAGCCGTTGAATTCCACCAGCGCGATGCTCGGGTGCAGCATCAGGTACGACGAGGGCTTCGACCATCCCCACACGCCTTCGGTGGCGACGGTCGTGCCGCTGAAATAGCTGGAGCGGATGTGGCGATGGCCCGCGGCGTTGACGCCCGTGATCCGCTCCGTCGCGGCCGCCGTCTCCATGGCGCGTTCTATCGGCTTCGGCCCGCCGTAGTCGAGCATCATGGCCTGCCCGAGCACGTTGATGCCCTCCTCGTAGCTGTGCAGTTCGTCGGTCTGGATCGTCGACAGGCCGTTGGTGAAGAGGCCCTGCGCGTAGATCGCTTCGAGCTCGCGCAGCAGGGAGGCCTTGAGCCGTCCCGGATCGACGCCCATCAACGCGGTCGGCGGCCAGTAGTTCGTGAAATCGCTGTCGTCCGAGAGGCCGCCGCCGAACTCCCCGTTCTCGATCTGGCGGTTGTCGATGTACCAGGTGACGAACCGCTTCACATGGCCGAGCAGTTCGACCTGGCGGAATGCCCAGAGCGGCACGCCGTCGGGAGGGGTGGCAAGCGTCACCGGCGGGCGCGGCTGCTCGCGGTTGTAGTCGTACCAATACTGGCGCCCGAGGACGTGGTCGGGATCGACGCGCAACAGGTCTGAGAGATCGGTCTCGAACTGGTTGTAGGTATTCAGCCGCCGGGTGCGCGGGGATTCCTCCACCATGTGGGCGTAGACGGCGCGGGCCTGGGTGAAGCGATCGCGGACGTGCTCGGGCAGGGCCGAGGCGCGGTCCTTGAAGAGGAGCCTGATCTCGGCGCCTTCGAGCGATGCCGCGCCGAAGCCGTCGCCCGCGCCGGCGATGGTGATCCACAGGCCCTTGTCGCCGGGCAGGATGCGATCGCGGGTGTCGAGCCAGACCGTGCGGGGCCCGCCGGGCCTGACCGACACGCTGACGTCGAGCATCGCCCTGAGGGGCCAGATCGGGTCGGCCACCCGGATGTTGAGGGGGAACACCGCGCCGTGCGTCGGCGTGACGTTGAGCGCCGGCAGGTCGATGGCGATGCCGTCGAGGCCGGCGTGCATGTTCACCCACGAGTAGTTGAACCGCGCGCGCCGGGCGCCGAAGTCGGCGTCCCGGAAATCCGAGGGAATCAGGATGTGGGCGATGGGCATGCCCGCAGCGGCCTGGCCGGGGCGCGGCATCCGCGGCGCGCCCGGCGGCACGGCGAGCATCGTGGCGCGCTCGTCGGGCGGGAACCGGCCGGCGATGTAGCCGACAATCGGCTGCACGCTCGGCAGGTTGGGTTCGACGCCCGACGTGAGCCGGTAAGTCAGGCGGCCCACGCCTTCCGGCTCGCGCCCGGGCGTCACGTAGTACGCGCCGAGTTCCCCGATGGGAGTTTCCTGTTCGACGTTCGTGAACACGAGCCTGTCGCCGCGGGCCGGCGAGGCCAGGCGGTGGAAAGTCCTCTCCTGTCCCTTCGCCCGCTCGAAGATCGGCGCGCCTGTGCTGAACGCGCCGAACGCCGGCCCGGACACTTCGACCTGGTTCCACGGCTCGTCAGGCATCACGAACGTGACCGACGTGCCCGAGAGCGAGTAGCAGTCCCAGTCCGGGAGCTGGAAGTAGTCGTTGCGGCCGGAGAGACGCGACCTGTTGAAGACGCCCGGCCACGTCGTTTCCCGGATGCCGTCGGTGCCGCGCCAGTACCACCGCTTCAGGTCGTAGACGTCGTGAATCTCGACCTTGCGGATGCCGACCGCCGGCGCGTCAAGTGGCGGCGGTGCGTCACCCGGGCGGTTCCACCCGTAGCGGTGCCACCACTCGTCACGCCACGGGGCCGAGGCTGGCCCGCGCGACAGGGCCGGCACGCCGCCGGCCGCTCCGCCTTGCGCCAGCGCCGCCACGCCGGCATCGTCCAGCATGCGGTCGTAGATGCGAAGCTCGTCGATGTCGCCGCCGCGCACGAAGTTGTAGGCGCTCTGCACCTGGTAGGGGCTGATGATGCGCGAGTGCGGCCCGAATTGATCGAGCGCAGCGTCGAACCGGGCCACGGCGTCGCGCGAGCCGGCGAGACGTCCGTTCACGTAGAAACGGATGCCGCGGGTTTCGTCCCAGCTCAACGCCAGGTGCGTCCATGACTCGGGCGCCGGAAACGCCGGCGGCGCGAAGGACACCCGCGTGCGCGCCAGGCCGGCGTCGGTGACGAACGCGTCGAAACCGCCCTTGCCGTTGTAGTCGATGCGCAGCCACACCATGTCCCAGCTGGAGTGATCGGCGTAGCCCACGCGGAAGATCGGAAAGGGCGTGGGCCCCACCGGCTCGCGCGACCGCCAGTAGAAGGATAGCGTGCCGCGTTGCGCGTAGATGTTGCCGGGCGCCCAGTACCGACAGCAGTTGCGTGTGGCCGCACTGCAGTCCGGGCCCGCGCGCGCCGTCCGAAATGACGGTCACCTCGCTCGCGAAGTTGGGCTCAGGCGTGCCGCCGGCGGAGTAGTCGGCCGTCAGGCCCTGATCCGCCGAGAGATGGAAGAGCAGGCCGGGTTCGGGTCCGGCCGGCGGCGGCGGGGCTGCCCCAATCAGCCACATGCAGGAACTGAGCAGGAGCAGGTTCCGCGACCGCGATGTGTGCATGGACACCTCCGACGCCGTCTCTCGTCGAACTTCTATCTGCCTTCCCTTGCCTTCTTGCTTCCTTGCTTCTTGCTTCTTGCTTCTTGCCTGCCCTACTGCGCCAGCTTGAGCACCCAGAGCGGCTGCGACAGCAGTGCCTCAGGCAGGTCCGGCAGTTCGATCGTGAGCGAGGTGCCGGACTTCACCGCGCGGAGGGCGCCAGGCGCCCCGACGAGCGTGACGGCCTTGGGCGCCAGTGCGCCCGCGTCCTTGAGGGTGAACCGCTTGCCGGGCCAGCGGGTGAGAATCACGTACACATCGCTGCCCTTCCGGGTGAAGAACGCCTCTATGGAGGCCTTGCCTGCCGGCTGCGGGCCCGTGAGCTTCGACACGTCGTACGAGGAGTCGTACTCCTTGTTGTAGTCGATCTTCGGAACCTCGCCGGCGGTCCACTGCTTCGACACGGCATACGGGCGCGTTCCATAGATGGCTTCGCCGTTGATGGCAAGCCACGCACCGATCTCGGCGAGCCGCTGCTCCATGATCACGGGGATGGTGCCGTCGGCGTCGGGCCCGATGTCCAGCAGCAGGTTGCCGCCGCGGCTGACGATGTCGACGAGCACGGTGACCAGTTCGCGGCCCGTCCGGTAATGCTCGAGGCGCTCTGCACGGTTGTAGCCGTACGAGAAGCCCATGCCGCGGCTCTCCTCCCACGGATGGGCCGTGTCGGCCATGCCCGGCGTGTACTCGGTGGTCCAGTAGCCCCCGTGCTTGTGCCGGCTGTCCTTGCCCCAGCGGTCGTTCACCACGACCTCGTGCTTCACCGCCGACTCGTTGAAGAGCCAGGCGAGGAGCTCCGGGCTCCGCCACTCCGCCGAGGGCAAATCCCACTCGCCGTCCGAGAAGATGATCGACGGCTCGTAGCGGGTCACGACGTCCTTGAACTGAGGGAACATGTGCTCGGCGACGTACCGCGGCTTGTCGGACAGCCAGAGCGGGTTGTACCACTCGTACAACGAGTAGTAGAAACCCATCCGCAGGCCCTTCGCGCGCACCGCTTTCGTGAGTTCCCCGAGCAGATCCCGCTTCGGCCCGACTTCAACCGCGTTCCACGGGCGCCCCCAGGTGGCCGAGGCCTCCCGGCTCGGCCAGAGTGCGAACCCCTCGTGGTGCTTCGACGTGGGGACCACGTACTTCGCGCCGGAGCGCAGGAAGACATCAGCCCAGTGGTCGGCGTCGAAAAGCTCCGCGCGGAACTGCGGCGCAAAGTCCGTGTAGTCGAAGTCGGCGCCGTACTGGCGGCGGTGGTAGTCCCACGTGCCCGACTGGATGGGGCTCGGCTTCGGGCCCTTCCCGCCGGTGAGCGCGTTCCAGTACCACTCGGCGTACGCAAGTTTGCCCGGCAGCACGGGGGCGTACGAAGGCACCGAGTAGACGCCCCAGTGGATGAAGATGCCGAACTTCGCGTCCTGGAACCACGCCGGCGTGGGGCGCTTGTCGAGCGACTCCCAGTTGGGCTGGTACGGCTGTGCGCCGGCGGCGCTCGCGAATGCCAGGAGTGCAACGACCAGAACGACGGTGGCTCTCATGAGATCCCTCCAGCGTTCGACGCGTGTCGGCGGCCGTGTGCACGGCGCCGGTGTGCGCGATGCCGCGAAGAACTGCGCGTGTGGATTGTACAGCCCGGGAGGCTGAAACACGACGGGGGGCCTTTCGGCCCCCCGTCGTGACCGACCGGTTACCTCACGATCGTCAGAAGATGAACCGCAGGCCGAGCTGGATTTCCCGCCCGTTGCCGTCCACGCGCTTCCGCGTGACCTTGCCGAAGTTGGAGCTCGAAATCGCCAGGTCGGGGTTGTCCCACAGTATCGAGTTGAACGCGTTGTAGGCCTCGGCGCGGAACTCCATCCGGTAACGCGGCCCGAAGGCGAACATCTTGGTCAGCGTCATGTCCGTGACGGTCCAGCCGGGCCCGTTGAGGCCTTCGTAGTACCACGGGTTCGAGCGCGGCGTGTAAACGTCGGCGACCGCGAACATCGACGTGTCGAACCACTTGTCGCGCGTGGGGTTGTCGATCTTCGGATCCCCGGTGACGACGTAGCTCGTGCCGAACAGGAGCGGCCGGCCCGAATACGAGCGCGTCGACAGAGAGTACCTGCCAGCCGCCGATGACCCAGTCGAGCGCCGTCGGCATGGTGGACCCGTACCGGCGGTCGCGGCCGACCGGAATCTGCCATGTCAAGGCAGCCGTGAACCGGTGGCTGGGCACGTCGGCCACGGGCCGCCACTCCCAGCCGTCTTCGCCCTCGCTCTGGAGGACCTTGTACTGGGCGATGTCGTCGAACCACTCCTGGCGCTTCTCGTTGTTGTAGGCGTAGGAGGCCAGGAAGCTGAGGCCCTTGACGAACGGCCGCTGGGCGCGGGCTTCGAAGGTGTGCGTCTTGGCGACGCGCCCGTTGGTGTTGGCCTGCGTGATGCCGGTGTACTGCGGGTACGGCACCAGCAGGGAGCTCATCGCGACCGTCGACGTGTTGCGGAGCGCGCCGGGGAACTTGTCGACGGTGAGGTAGTTGAGGAACGGGTTCGCGACCTGGGCGGTGATGCCCGTCTTCAGCTCGTACCTAAACGCGGGGTCCATCATGTTGATGTTGAGGTCGTACGGCACCCGCGACCCGTAGTTGAAGAAGTAGCTGATGTCGGTGACGATGCCCAGCCAGATGCGCTGCTGGTACGAGAGGTTGAAGCGGTCGTTGATCTGCGGCTGCTGCTCCCACTGGTCGAGGCTGATCGTGCTGCCGAGGCCCGTGTAGCGGCCGTAGGCCTGGCCGTAGGGCTCGATGACCGGGTTGACTGTCGCGGGATACGGGTTCACCAACGCCTGTCTCGGCACGCCGGTCGCGAGGCCGAGCGTGTTGGTGGTCTGGGCGTAGCCAGTGTACTGGTTGACGTAGTCGCCGAGCGTCTCGCGCACGGCGCTGTAGGATCGCAGGTAGCGCCCGTACGCGAAGCGCACGACCTTGTCGCCGCCGAGATTGTAGACCGCCCCGAAGCGCGGCAGGAAGTTCCACGGCGAGATGTCCACGACGTTGGGATTGTCGTCGCTCGCGAACACCCAGGCGCCGTTGTAGATGTGCTGATAGCCCTTGCTTGCCATGAGCGCGGTGGCCGTCGCGTTCATCGGCGGCGGCGTCGCCTGCATCTCGGGGACGGGTTGCGTCAGGTCGTAGCGGACCGACAGGCGGTTCTCCGCGTCGGTCGAGCCCGGCTCGTACTCCCACCGGAGGCCCATGTTGAGCGTCAGCCGCTCGTTCACGCGGAAGTCGTCCTGGAAGTAGGCGCCGTAGCCGCGGGAGTCGGGCGTCTGCAGGGGCACCAGGCGGGCCGACGTCTGGCCGTCCATCGCGCCCATGAGGAACGTCGCCCACTGGTTGCCCGTGTTCACGACGTCCGGCGAGTCGGAGCTGTTCGCGGTGAGGGTGGAGTTGAAGACGAGGTTGATCGGCTCGAAGCGGGCGGCCTGTCCGTAGTACGAGCGGACCTCAGCGCCGTACTTCATGCTGTGCTTGCCCTCGTACCAGTTCATGCGCGCCGACGCTGTCCAGGCATTCGGGCGCTGGTACCACTCGCGGCCCTGTCGGCCCAGGCGGTTGCCGGTTCCCGTGCCGGTGCCGCTCGTCACGTCGACCGCCGGCGTGTACACGTACCCGCTGTTGTAGAGCGAGGAGTACCAGGGGTTGTTCGGCCAGTAGCTCTCGAGGCCTTCCTTGCCGATGAGGATCGACGGGTTGTAGTACTCGTCGGTCATGTTGTAGTAGCTGCCCCGGACGTTCAGGGTGGTCTTGTTCGACATCACCCACACCGAGTCGGCCGCCGTGCTCATGCCGTAGCGGTTGCTGCCCGACAGCGGGAAGTACTGGGCGTCGGTCGGGTTCTGCTGGTAGAGGTTCGCCTTGAACTGGCCGTAGCGGACGAAGACCTTCCAGCTGTCCGTGATGTTCCAGTCCACGCGCTCGGAGAAGTTCCAGTAGTCGGTCTTCTCGTAGATGCCGTACTGCAGGTTGTCCTGGTTGCCGGACAGGTTCGGCAGCGGGATTTCCGCCAGGATCTTCAGCGCCGTGGGGTCGATCATCGACGAGGGGAGGACGTTCCCGGCAAACGGCGCGCGCACCACGCGGCCGGTCGTCGGGTCCCTGACCGACGTGTACGGGTTGTAGATCGTGCGGACCCGGCCGCTCAGCAGCGACTGGCTGAAATCGCCCGCGCGCTCGAGCGCGGTCGGCACCGTGCGGACGATGGTGAGCGGGCGGTTGTCGTCCCACTGCTCGTAGGACGTGAAGCTGAAGAGCGTGTTCTTGATGATCGGGAGGCCCGCGGTCCCGCCGAACATCTTGAGCTTCGCGCCGCGCCGGGTCGACATGTCGGTCGTGGGCGTGATCACCAGCGTCGGGTCGGCGATGGCATTCATGCTGGGGTCACGCGTGAAGTAGTAGGCGCTGCCCTTGAGGCTGTTCGTGCCCGACTTCATGTTCAGGCTGATGATGCCGCCCAGGCTGTTGCCGTTCTCGGCGTCGGCGCTGGCCTTGGAGATGGTGATCTCCTCGACCGCGTCCATCGACGGCGTGTAAGCCGTCTTGTAGCTCGCGTTGAGCGGCACGCCGTCGAGCAGCACGTCGTTGGCGCGCCGCGTGCCGCCGCCCGCGTCGTAGTCGTTCGCGAACGCGTGATGATACGGCCGGTTCTCGTTGGCCGTGGTGCCCACGCCCGGGTTCAGCGTCGGGTCCAGCATCGCCAGGTTGTACGGGTTGCGGCCGCTGAGCGGCACCTGGTCGATCAACTGGCGCTCCAGCGTCATCTGCGCGTTGCTGCTGTTGAGCTGGACCTGCGTGGCCTCGGACACCACGGTGACCGTCTCGGCCAGGCCGCCGATCTCGAGCGTCAGGTTGGCCGTCACGTCGCCGCGCTGCTGGACGCGGATGGTCTTGAGTTCGCCTTTCTTGAACCCGGTGAGTTCGGCCGTCACCGTGTACGTGCCAGGCTCGATGAAGTCGAACAGGTACCGGCCCTGATCGTCAGTGACCTTCATCGCCTTCGTGCCCGTGGCCTCGTTGATGAGTTCGACGGTCACGCCGGGCAGGGCCGCCTGGCTGGTGTCGACGATCGAGCCCTGGACCCGTGCGCGATAGTCCTGCGCGGTGACGGGCGACGCCAGCGCGAGGACAAAGCAAACGAGCGAGAGCCCCGTTGCGAGCTTCCTCATATCCCTACCCCCAAAGACCCTGATGGATTTCGCGCGCGCAAGTGGATAGTCCAATTTGCGTTGATACAGGAAAAACCAGTTCTTGACCAATGTCAAGATCTATTGTCAAATCATCCCAGAAAGAGACTCCAACGGGCTGGATCCAGACCAAGAATCCGGATTTTCCCGGCGCGCCAGCCTGGTCCAGTGGTAAGTCCTCTCGGGCTTCAGCATGAAGAAGTTCCCTGTCCGCCTGATTGCCGCCGCCGCCGGAGTCTCGCTGGCCGGCCTGACGCTGCTCGCCCTGGGTCAGAATCCCGGCGCGCCCCTCCCGTGGGCCCGCGGCGTCGAGGGCCAGAGGAAGGCCGACCTGGGCAACGGCACCTACCTCAACCCGATCATGGCCGGCGACCACCCGGACCCGTCCGTGCTCCGGGACGGCGCCGATTACTACATGACCTTCTCGTCGTTCGACGCGTATCCCGGGCTGGTCATCTGGCACTCGCGCGACCTGGTGAACTGGCAGCCGGTCGGGCCGACCCTGTTCAGGAACGTCGGGTCGGTGTGGGCGCCGGACCTCGTGAAGCACCACGGGCGCTACTACATCTACTTTCCCGGCATCGGTGCCTCCTCCCGCTCCAACTTCGTGATCTGGGCCGACGACATCAGGGGGCCGTGGAGCGATCCGATCGACCTCAAGGTCGGGCGCATCGACCCCGGACACGCGGTCGGCCCGGACGGATCGCGGTGGCTGTTCCTGAGCGGCGGCTACCTGGTTCGGCTCTCGGCCGACGGGCTCTCGACCGCCGGCGAGATGACGAAGGTCTACGACGGCTGGCAGTACCCGGACGACTGGGTGGTGGAGGGGTTCGCGCAGGAGGGCCCCAAGATCCTGAAGCGAGGCCCCTACTACTACATGGTGCTGGCCGAAGGGGGAACGGCCGGCCCGCCGACGAGCCACATGGTGATTGCGGCCAGGTCGACGACCATCGAAGGCCCCTGGGAGAACTCGCCGTTCAACCCGGTGATCCGCACCTGGTCGCCGGAAGAACGCTGGTGGTCGAAGGGCCACGCGACGCTGGTTGAAGCGCCGGACGGCAAGTGGTTCGCCGTCTACCACGCGTACGAGAACGGCTTCTACAACCTCGGGCGCCAGACCCTGCTGGAGCCCATCGAATGGACGGCGGACGGGTGGTTCAAGGCGGCGGGAGCCGACGCCGCGAAGCCGATTGCGAAACCCGCCGGCACGGCCGTCCCGCACGGCCTCGCGCTTTCAGACGACTTCACCACGAACAAGATGGGCGTGCAGTGGAGTTTCTACGGCGGCGACACGGCCGACAAGGACCGGTACCGTTACGAGCCGGGCGCGCTCGTGCTGAAGGCGAAGGGCGCGACGCCCCGAGACAGTTCGCCCCTGTGGTTCGTCGCCGGGGACCACGCCTACGAGGTGTCGGTCGAGATCGACGCGGACCCCGGCGCGACCGCGGGACTGCTCGTCTTCTACAACAGCCGGCTCTACGCGGGTCTCGGCTGCTCGCCCGCGAACTTCGTGATGCACCGCTACGGCACCGAGCGCCAGATGCCGAAGCCCGCACACCTCGGCCGCCGGTTCCACCTCCGCCTCACGAACGACCGCCACATCGTCACCATCCATCACAGCGCGGACGGGAAGACGTGGGAGCGCTTCGGCACCCGCATGGAGGTGTCGGGCTATCACCACAACGTGGCATACGACTTCCTGAGCCTGCGGCCGGCGATCTACGCCGCCGGCACGGGCGAGGTCCGGTTCCGCAACCTCACCTATCGCGCGCTGCCGTAGCGCGCCATCGGGCCACCCCCTGCGGCGAGGGCCTCGAAATGTCTTGACGGAGAATAATAATTGACCAACAATATGACCATGATTGTAGTCAACATCTTTGAGGCCAAGGCCAAGCTGTCCGAGTACCTGGACATGGCCGCCGGCGGCGAACGGGTGCTGATCTGCAAGCGCAACCGGCCCGTAGTCGAGTTGCACGCCGTCCAGTCCGCGCGCACGGCACCGCGGCCCGTCGGTCTCGCGCGCGGGCGTTTCTCGGTTCCTCCGTCGCTCTTCGAGCCGCTACCCGAAGATGTCCTGGGCGGCTCCGCCCGGCGCGGACGTCGGCAGGCACGACGCCAGTGAAACTGCTGCTCGACACCTGCACGTTCCTCTGGATTGTCGCGGGCGCGCCGGACCTCTCCCCGCGCGCTCGCGATCTCTTTCAGTCGGCGGACAACGAGGTGTACCTCAGTGCCGCATCAGGCTGGGAGATTGCCGTTGCGCACGGCCTCGGCCGCCTGCCCCTGCCCGAGCCACCCGATCGCTTCGTCCGCGAGATGCGCGACGCGCACGGCATCGCCGCGCTGCCAATCGATGAAGAATCGGCGCTCCATGTCTCGCGGCTCCCGGCGCTCCACAGCGATCCCTTCGACTGCATGATCGTCAGCCAGGCCATCGTCCACGGCCTGACCATCCTGACGCCCGATCCCCTGATCACGCAGTATCCGGGTCGGACGACCTGGTAGGCCGAGGCACGCGACTCGGCCATAATGTCCCGCAATGCCTCCTGCCCGCACCTCGCCCGCAACGGTCCTCGTCGCATCGGACTGGGCGCCCATCCGCGCGTTCGAGCCGATCATCCGTAACGCGCCTGAATCGATCTACGGCGACCTGCTGCCGGTGCTGCGCCGCGCCGACCTGCGCATCGTCAACTGCGAGTGCGCGCTGACGTCAGCCTCGGCGTCCGTCTGGAAGAGCGGCGCGGTGTTCAAGGGCGAACCCGCGCACGCCGCGGGCCTGACGGCCGTGCCGTTCGACGTGGCGTGCCTCGCGAACAACCACGTGCTCGACTTCGGCGTGGCGGGCCTTCGAGAGACGCTGCGCGTACTGGCCCGTGCCGGCATCCGGACCGTCGGTGCAGGCCTCACCGATGCGCAGGCGCTCGCGCCGCTCAGCCTGCGCGTCAACGGCCAAACCATTCACATCATCAACCTGAGCGAAGGCGAAGACCTCACGGCCACCGCCGGCGGCCCGGGCGTGTTCGGCTGGGACGTCGGGCTGGCGGCGGCGCAGGCGCGGGCCCTGAAGAAACTCGGTGGCGTGGTGATCGTCGTCGCGCACTGCGGCCTCGAGTACGTGCCGTTTCCGCCGCCGTACGTCGTGGAGGCGTTCAGATCGCTCATCGAGGCCGGCGCCGATTGCGTCATCGGGCACCACCCCCACGTGCCGCAGGGCATCGAGTGGTGGCAGGGCCGGCCGATTGTGTACAGCCTCGGCAACTGCGCCTTCTATCAGCCGACGCCGCTCCATCATCGGAAGACAGGCTTCTGCGTGAGCCTGCGCTGTGAGCGCGGGCGCGTCACCGCGATCGAGTTGCATCCCTACCGAATCACTGACGAGGGACTGCGGCGGCTCGCCCCTCGCGAGGCACGGGCGTTCGGCCGCGATCTCACGAGGCTCTCCCGGCCATTCAGGACCGCGGCCGGGCCCGCGCGCGCGTGGAACGCGTGGCTGGAGTACTACGGGGCATCCGGCTTCCGCGCGGAGGTGACCGGCATCCTCGACAGGATGGCGTCAGACCCGCGCAAGGCCGCGGCGATGTTCCGCAACCGCATCACGACGATGCAGCACGTGGAGCACTGGGAGACGTTTCTGACACGGACAATCAACGGCGGGCGGCGCGACTACACCCGCGCGGACTACGAGCTGGTCGAGGAGTACTTCTCCAAAGCTGCGGATTCATGACCCGTTCTCGCGGACCGATCCCGCCGCCGAACGCAGGTCATGAAACCGGTCCTTCAGCTGAGCCCGTAGCGGGCGCCGCCGGCCTCGATGATCGTGCGGATCAGGCCGCGGTAGTCCGCCATCTCGCCCTCGGGTGAGCGGAAGTAGAGCGTGTAGATCTGCGGCGCCCAGCTCTTGAGCGGCTTCAAGCCCGGAATGCCGTTCACTTCCATGATGCGCAGCGCGCCGTGGGCATCGGTTTTGATGTCGATGCGCACGTGGTCGAGGCAGCGCATCGCGTCGGCGGCCTGGACGGCCAGCGCGGCGGCCTCGTCGCCGCGCGCGGGCGGCTTGCTGATCTTCGTGAGGCCCACGCCGCGCAGGTCCGCCCTCAGCACCTTGTGCCTGCCGTAGTGCTTCTGCTCGACGGTGACCAAGCCAGGCAGGCACTGGCGCGTGCCGCCATTGCCGAGGACGAGGGTGGTGAACTCGTCGCCGGGCATGAAGTCCTCGACGAGGGCCGCCTGCTGGAACTCGCGCTCAATCCAGCGGACCTGGCGCATGAGCTCATCCGGGCTGCCCACGACGCTGTCGTCGTTGATGCCCACCGACCGCGACTCGCCCATCGGTTTCACGAAGGCCGGGAACCGGATCCCCGCGACGTCGTCTCCGCTCCGCACGAGGCGATGCCCGGGCACCGCCACCCCGCGGGCGGCCAGCGTCTCGTGCGTCTCGAACTTGTCGATCATGTCCTTCATCGTCCGGCTGTTCGAGCCGATGTAGGGGATGCCTCTGGCGTCGAGGATGTCGGCCACCCACATGCCGCCCTCGCCCCGGCCGATGAATTTCTCGTTGGGCGTGATGTAGTAAAGGGCGCTCCAGACGATGTCGAAGCCGCCGGCGTCGATGACCCGTAGGAAGTCCTGCTCGGTTTCGACGAACGCCATCGTCGCGGGATGTCCCACCGCGGACGCCGCTTCGGCGACCGCCTCGGTCACCTTCATGTCGCCCCAGCCCTGGGCGTCCCCCCCGGGCCCGGTCAGCAGCAGTACTCTCATGAGGCCGCTCCAGACGTGCGGGAATCGCCGGGCGGCTGGCGATCGGCGGCGCCGATCACGATATTGTCAGCCGCGCGAGTCTCTGCACGTAAATAGACCCGACCCCTCTGACTCGGTCAGAACAGGTCGGCGACGAGGGCATAGGATAGCAGGGCGGCGGCGGTGGGTGGCGAGACGGGTTCGACAAGCCGCGCAATGCCTGCCCGCGCCGTCCCGGACAGCGTGACCTTCGAGAGGACCTCTATGGTCACGCCACCCTCGGCGCCGGCAGCAGGTGCCTGGCCTCCGAAGAACGTCCCGCCAGCGAGCAAATCTCCCACCAGGCGGAGGTTCGGATCGAGCGCACGCACGCGACGCCCCGACCGGCGCGCGATCGCATCAACCAGGCGCACCCCGACGTAGCCGTAGTGCGTGCAGCACAGGCCAAGGAAGAGCGGAGCGCCCGGCGCCGCCGCGGCGAACGCCCGCGCGGCGCACTCCTCGATCAAGGCCGCCGCGTGGGGGCCGTCGACGTCCCGCTCGATGGCAGCCGCCAGGCCGTGGCAGTGCGCCGCGCCGATGCGCCCCGGATCGACGCCTCTCGCCTCGAGCCGGGCACGGTGCACGCCCGACTCCATCGTCGTCTTCGTGCCTGACAGCACGATGGAGGCCCCAGGATCGTCGTGCAGGCGTTCGGCGAACAGGTCGACACCCGCATCGATGATGCCATGCACCGGAATCCCGGACGTCCGGCTGAAGACCGTGCGCGCGAAGAGGATCGAGAGCGTATTGCACGCGATCAGGATCCGATCGGGCTCCATCCGCGCGATGCGCGCAAGCGCGGCGTCGAAGGCAGCGGCGCGGGCCTCATCGTCCGGCAGGTCGTTGTAGCCGCGGTCCTCGAACGGCCAGGCGTTCACGTAGGTGAGGCGGACGCCGCCGGGAGGCACGATGGCTCGCAACCCCCGTTCGAGCGCGGCGCAGATCGAGAGCCCCCCGAGGCCGGAGTCGGTGAGGACGACGTGGCAGGCGGACATGACGGGGGAAGAATACAGAAGACAGGAGACAGAAGACAGAAGCAATACTGGCTACTGGCTACTGGCTACTGGCTACTGGCGACTGCGCGCCCTGGAATCGCCGCGCGCACAGACTACAATGCAATCATGGAGTCCTGGAGCGGCCGATTCGCGGCGATCGCGGGCGCGGGTGCGTTCGTGCTCGCCGTCAGCGTGCTGGCCGCCGGGCAGGCCCCGCCGCCGGGGACGCAGAATCCACCCGCCGCGCAGCAACCGCCGCCTGCGCAACAGCAACCCGGCCAGCAGCCGCCCGTCTTCCGCGCGGGCGTCAGGCTGGTCCGTGTGGACGTCACGGTGACGGGCAAGGGCGACCAGCCGGTTGCCGACCTCACGGCAGCCGACTTCGAGGTGTCCGAGGACGGCGTGCCGCAGAAGGTCGAGCAGTTGCAGTTTGTCCGCCTCGATGGCCGGCGCCCGGCCGGCGACGAAACGTCACTGGAGATCCGGTCGCAGGACCAGGCCGAGGCGGAGGCCGCCCGCGACGACGTCCGCGTGTTCGCCCTGTTCCTCGACGACTACCACATCGACAAGGCGCCACAAATCACGATCCCGATGCGCCAGGCGCTGACGCTCTTCGTCAACCGCCTGTGGCCGACGGATCTGGTGGCGATCATGGATCCGCTGACGACGTTGAGCGCGCTCCGCTTCACGCGATCGAAGGCGGAGATGCTCGCCATCATCAACAAGTTCGAGGGCCGCCAGGGCGAGATCTTCCCCATCAAGAGCGTGATGGAGGAGGCCCAACTCATGCGCGGTGACATCCGCAAGGTGCGCGCGCAGGTCACCTTCTCGGCCCTGGCCGCGCTCACCATGAAGCTGGGCGGCATGCGCGAGGGCCGCAAGTCGATCGTCTTCGTCAGCCAGGGCCCGCCCACCTACACCGGGTCGCGCGACGGCAACCTGCAGGACGAGATGCGCACGATCATCGAAGCCGCCAACCGCGGCAACGTGGCGATCTACCCGCTCGATCCGACCGGCCTCTCGATGGAGATGCGCCTGGGCGACAAGGGCACGCTCTACCAGCTTGCGGCCGAATCAGGCGGCCGCACGATCGTCAACACGAACAACTTCGCCGGCGGGCTCGAGCGCGCCATCGTCGACACCACGGCCTATTACATCCTCGGCTACACGCCGACCCGCACCGAAGACGACGGGAAGTACCACAAGATCACCGTGAAGGTGAAGCGCTCCGGCACGCGCGTGCTGGCGCGGCAGGGCTATTTCGCGCCGAGCTCGAAGGAGTTGACGAGAGCCGCCGAGGCGTCGGCGAGAACGCTCGAGCCGGCGGTCGCCGGCGCGCTCGATACGCTGGCCCAGCGGCAGCCCGGCAAGCGGCCCGTGGATGTCTGGGTCGGGCTCTCGAGAGGGGCCGAAGGGCGGACCCGCGTCGTGGTGGCCTGGGACGCCGCCGGGCCCGACGCGGCCAGCCGCGTGGGCGGGCTCGATGTCATGGTGGCCACGGGCCGTGGCGTCGAGATCGTGCCGCAGGCCCCGCCGTCGGCGCCGGGCAGCGGCCAGCCCGCGCGCGTGGCCGCGGCGTTCGAGGTGCCGCCGGGGCCCTTCTCCCTGAAATACACCGCGAAGGGCGGCGACCAGTCGACGATCGACACGTGGTCGCAGGCGCTCGCCGCCCCCGACTGGTCGGCAGCGCCCCTCGCGATCTCGTCTCCGCGGTTCTTCCTCGCGCGCTCGATCGCGGAGCTGCGCGCCATCCGCGCCTCGCCCGACCCGCCCCCGACCGCCGTCCGGCAGTTCCGCCGCAGCGACCGCGTGCTGGTCGCCCTCGACTGCTACACGCAACGGCCGGAAGACACGCCGCTCCTGCAGGCCCATGTCCTGACGCGGGACGGCAAGGTGCTCACCGAGCTGCCGGTGCCGGAGCTCGTGAACGGATCGGTCACCTTCGAGCTGCCGGTCGGCAGTCTCGGCCAGGGCACGTACCTCCTGCGCCTGCGCGCCACGCAGGGCACGGAAACGATCGAGGACATGACGGCGATTGTGATCGCGCGTTGAGACGCGGCAGGACAGCCGGCCAGCGGCCTACTTCGGCGCCTGCCGCAGGCGGGCAGCGAACTCGCCATAGCCGCCGTCGGCCCAGACCCTCGCGGCCTGATCGAGCAGATCGGCGAACTCGCCCTGGTCCACGGGCGTGATCTGCTGGTGCGGCCAGGCGGCACCGCTGCGCGGGAACCGCGCCAGGTAGTCCAGCGCGCCGCGCAGCGATCGGCCGTCGGCCGTCGTGTGGCGCCACAGGTCGATCCCGGCCTCGCCGGCGAGCCTGGCCACGGTGAACCAGCCGTGGAGGTTCATCACGCTGTAGCTCCACGACCGCGTCCGCGCCAGTTCCCGAGGCTGGCGGCCGTCGGGCTCGATCTGCGACGCGAGGCGGCGCTTCGCGGTCTCGACCTGCGCCCTCGCCGCGCCAGTCTGTCCGGTGTAGAGCAGCAGCGCCGTCAACTGCGCGTCGTACCAGGTGCCGTGGTTGTTCTCGGCGGCGGCCTCCTCGCGCCCGTTCGGGCTGGTCTGCAACCACGCGGCGTAGGCGGAGCCCCAGGCGCGGAGGCCGTCCGCGTCGCGGGCTGCCCATGCGGGCGACGCGGCCAGCAGGCGCGCGGCGTCGAGGATCTCCACGAGCCGGCGCGTGGCGATGATGCCGGCCCCGCGGCCGGTGTTGCGCCCGGGCACGCCCTGGCCGTAGTCCAGGTTCGGGTTCATGCGCGTGGCCGGATCGAGGAACCAGACGCGGAGCAGGAGCGCCGCGCGTGCCGCGAACCGCTCGTCGTTCGTCTCGCGGTACGCGGCCGCGAGCGTGGAGACGGCCCCGGCCATCCGGCCAAACGGCACATCGTCGGTGTCGCGCTTCGATTCGGGGTTCACTTCGCCATCGCGGCGAATGTAGGGCAGGCCGCCGGGCCTGGCAGGATCCGGCCACCAGTAGGGCGCGATCGAGATGAAGTCGTGCGTGTCGCCGCTTGGCGCGGTCCGCTGCTTGTCCATCACGCTGAACGGGCCCTCGGAGAGGGCCCGCTCCGCGTCGCGGAGGAGCGCGGCGCGGGCCGCTTGCTGAGCCGGCGCAGTCTCGCGCGCCTGGACGGCGGGTCCGGTGCGCGCTGCGGCGAACGCGGGGCACGCGCACGTGATGATCAGCAACGCGGCGGCGGGTCCTGTCATGGTGCCCTTCACGCGCGGTGCACGAGGCCGCGCACGATCTCGGTGAGGTTGCGATAGTCGATCTTGCCGCTGGGCATCTTGGGCAGCTCGGGCACGACGACGAACTGTTTCGGCAGGGCGATGTTCGGCAAATCCCCGCCCATCTGCCGCAGCACTTCGCGCTCGTCGACGCCCTCGGTGACGACGGCGACCACGCGGGAGCCGCGCGCCGCGTCCGGCGCCTCGACCACGACGCCGTCCACGCCCGGCGGCAGCGCGCGCTGCAGGATGTCCTCGACCAGCGGGAGCGACACCATCTCGCCGCCGATCTTGAGGAAGCGCGCGAGCCGCCCGACGTGCCAGAGGTAGCCGTCGGCATCCATGTAGCCCATGTCCTGCGTGTCGTACCAGCCGCGGTGCAGGCGCATCGACGTGGCCTCGAAATCGTCGAAGTAGCCGTTCATCACGCTCGGGCCCTTCACGAGGATCTTGCCGATGGCGCCGGTCGGGCAGGGCTCGCCCGTGTCCCAGTGCTCGAGCCGGACCTCGAGATTCGGCAGGACGCGGCCCACGCTGCCGGGCCGGTTGTGCGGCGGCGAGTTCACCGAGATCACCGGGCTGGTTTCCGTCGTGCCATAGCCCTCGAGGAGCACCATCCGGTGCCGCTCCCAGGTACTGGTGGCGCAGCGACTCGGGGCACTTGTCGGCGCCCGTGATGAGCAGGCGCACCGACTCGAAGTCGCCGGGCTCGGACTTCTGGAGGTAGCCGGCCAGGAACACCGGCGTTCCAATCACCATCGTGATGCGCTCCTCGCGGATCGCCGCGCAGACGGAGCGGAACTCGAGGGGGCTGGGGACCGTGACGACCGTGGCGCCTGTGATGAGCGGCAGCCAGAGGCCCGTGTTGATCCCGAACACGTGGAACAGCGGCAGGTTGCCGAGGATGACGTCGTCGGGGCCGAAATCGAGGACGCCGTGCAGGCCCTCGAGGTTCGCCTGGAAGTTGCGGTGGGTGAGGGGGACGACCTTGGGGGTGCGCTCGCTTCCGCTCGTGAACAGGATGACCGCGTGGTCGTCGTCTCCGGCGGCCGGCAGGGCGGCCGAGATGCGGTCGGCCGACTGGCCGGCGCGCAGGGCGCCGGTGAACTTGGCGAAGGCCGAAATCGAGGCGGCCAGGTCCTCGAGAAAGACCATGCCGTCGACTTCCGGGCACTTGATCTTCGCGAGGAGCTTGCGCGACGTGAGGATGGTCCGGAAATCGAGCCGGCGCTGGGCGAGCTCGCAGTTCTGCGCCGCGCCGGTGGAGTAGTTGATCATCACCGGCACACGGCCGGTCATGAGCGATGCGATGACGGCGAGAATCGCCCCGGCGGAGTTCGGGATCATCACGCCGATGAAGCCCGGCTCGTACGCCTCGAGCCTCCGCGCGAGAATCATCGCCCGCATGAGCGCCGCTTTGTACGTGACGCGCTGGCCTGTTGCGCGGTCGATGACAGCGAGCTTGTCGCCCTGCTGCTTCGCGACGCGAACGAACGACTCGACAAGGGTCATGAGGGCTCCAGGGGACCAGTTTACGACGGGAGCGCGCCGCCGGCCGCCGCTTCGCCGTCCAGCCCGGCCGACGGGAAATGGGGCCAGGCCCCTTTTCCAAGCGGCGGCAATGTGCTACAATGTGCTACATGGAAGAAACAGGCCACCAGAAGCCCATTCGGCCATGGCGCCCTGATCGCGTGGGTGTGCGCGAGCTGCGCCAGAACCTCAGCGTCTACCTGGCACGCGTCATCGCCGGTGAGCGGCTGGAAGTGACCGAGCGGGGCAGCCCGGTTGCAATGCTGATCCCCATTCGGCCCGGCGCCACGCTGGTCGAGCGACTGGTGGCCGAGGGACGGGCGATCCCGGCAACGCGAGATCCCGGAACGCGCGCGGAGTTGCCGCCGGTCGAAATCACCGACGATCTGCGGCGTCGCATCTGGGAGGCATTCGAGGAATCGCGGGAGGAGCGGCTGTGAGCTTCCTTCCGGTGTATCTCGACTCGTCTGCGCTCCTGAAGCTGGTGCTGTCGGAGCCCGAGACGCGCGCCCTGGCAGACGCGCTTGAACGGTGGCCCGACCGCCTCTCCTCGGTCCTGCTTCCCATCGAATGCCGGCGCATCGTTCTGCGGGCTGGAAATCCGCCGGCGGTGGCCGCGAAGCTCGGCCAGGAACTCGCGCGCGTGACCACCATCCGGCTGGACGAACCAGTGCAGCGGCTGGCGGCGATGATCGGCCCGCCGCGCTTGCGGACGATTGACGCCATCCACCTCGCGTCCGCGCTGTCGATTGGCGACTACCCCGAGGCGTTCATCACGTACGACGAGCGTCTCGCCGACGCCGCGCGCGCCGCGGGCCTCAACGTGCTCACTCCCGGGGCCGAATGACGATGATCAGGTGCCGCGAGACGCTGTCGACGACGCTGACGGGCGTGAAGCCGGCTTCGTCCGCAGAGCGGAGAATCCGCTCCCGCGGCCAGAAGTGGCTCTCGCCGCCCTGGGCCGGGTCGCGATCGATGATGGCGACGGTGGCGTCGGGCCGGAGGTACTTCCTCGCGTTCCGCAGCCACTCGACCGGCTGGCTGAAGTCGTGGAACGCGTGCACGATGACAATCACCTCAAGATCGCGGCGCGGGAACCGGGGGTCGTCCACGTCGCCTTCCACGATGTGGACGTTGTCGAGCTGCTGGCGCCTGGCTTCGGACTGGAGCCTGTCGAGCGCGCGCCGGCTGATGTCGTTGGCATACACCGCACCAGAGGGACCGACGCGGCGTGCCATGGGCAGCGTGAAGTAGCCGTCTCCCGCGCCCGCTTCGCCCACGACCATGCCGGGCGCAACGCCGGCGATGTCCATGGCCCGGTCGATGTCGAGGTTCCAGACGGCGGCCCGGACGGCCAGCACCGCCCGGCTCGCGTAGCCGGACACGACCGCCCCGCCCGCCAGCAGGGCGATGATGGCGATACCGACGAGTGTGTTTCGGCTGATGAGACGCATGCAACGTCCGCCCGAGGGGCCCGGTTACTTAGACGAGGGAAAGCGCCATCCGGTATCATCCGGGCTTCCGGAGGAACCCGCCATGATCCGCCGCGCCGTCCGCGCCCTGGTCCTGACCCTCTCCTGGCTGTCCTGCATCCACGCACCCGCGCTGGCGGGCCCGCCTCCGCCCCCGGCATCGACAGTGCTCTGGTATGTCCACCCGGCCGAGAAATGGGAGAACGCCTTGCCGGTCGGCAACGGGCGCCTCGGCGCGATGGTCTTCGGCCGCGCCGACGAGGAGATCATCCAGCTCAACGAAGACACGTACTGGAGTGGCGGGCCGTACTCGACGACGGTGAAGGGGGGACACCAGGCGCTCCCCGAGATCCGCCGGCTGCTGTTCGAGGGCCAGTTCGTCCAGGCCCACCGGCTGTTCGGCCGCCACCTCATGGGTTACCCGGTCGAGCAGCAGAAGTACCAGTCGATCGGCAACCTGGTGCTGACCTTCCCGGCCGGCGCCGCGCCCACCGGCTACCGCCACGAACTGGACCTCGACACGGCCATCGCGACAACCACCTACGAGCGGGACGGCGTTGGGTACCGCCGGGAGGTCTTCAGTTCGCCGGTGGACCAGGTCATCGTGGTGCGGCTCACGGCCGAGCCCGCGACCCGCCTGTCGTTCGAGGTTCAGTTGCGCGGCGACCGCAACCAGGCGCACTCGAACTACGCCACCGACTACTTCCGCATGGACGCGGAGGGCCAGGACGGCCTCGTCGTCCGGGGGAAGTCGGCCGATTACCTCGGCGTCACGGGCCGGCTGCGCTACACGGTGCGCCTGCGGGCCGTCGCGGAGGGCGGCCGCGTCTCTGCCGCCGCCGACCGGCTCGTCGTGCGGGAGGCCGCGGCCGTGACGCTGTTCATCGCGGCGGCCACGAACTTCGTGAGCTACAAGGACGTCGGCGCCGACCCGGAGGCACGCGTCGACGCGTCGCTGCTGACGGCGGTCGCGAAGCCGTACGACGCGCTCAAGTCCGCGCACGTCGCGGAGCACCAGCGGTTGTTCCGCCGGGTGAGCCTCGACCTTGGCGCGACCGCCGACGCGGCGCTCCCCACCGACGAGCGCCTGAAGCAGCACGACGGCGCCAACGACCCGGCGCTCGCCGCGCTGCTGTTCCAGTTCGGGCGCTACGTGCTCATCTCGTCGTCGCGGCCGGGCACGCAGCCGGCGAACCTGCAGGGCATCTGGAACAAGGACATGAATCCCATGTGGGATTCGAAGTACACCACCAACATCAACACCGAGATGAACTACTGGCCGGCGGAGGTGGCCGGTCTGGCCGAGTGCGCCGACCCTCTGTTCCGGATGATCCGCGAACTGACCGACCAGGGCGCCGACGTCGCGCGTGAGCACTACGGCGCGCGCGGCTGGGCGTACCACCAGAACACGGACCTCTGGCGCGTGGCCGCGCCGATGGACGGGCCCAACTGGGGCGGGTTCGCCACCGGCGGCGCGTGGCTGGCCACGCACCTGTGGGAGCACTATCGCTTCACGGGCGACAAGGCGTTCCTCGCCGAGTACTACCCGGTGATGAAGGGCGCGGCGGAGTTCCTGCTCGACCTGCTGGTACCGCACCCGGAGTACGGCTGGCTCGTGACCAACCCGTCGACGTCGCCCGAGAACTTCCCGCTCGCGCCCGGGAACGACCGCTTCTTCGACGAGGTGACCGGGTCGATGAGTTCTGGCACGTCGCTGGTGGCCGGATCGGCCATCGACACGCAGATCACGGCCGATCTGTTCACGGCGGTGACCGAGTCGGCCGCCATGCTCGGCGTGGACGCGGACCTGCGCGTGCGCCTCGCCGCGGCGAAGGCCAGGCTCGCGCCGATGCGGATCGGCAGGAACGGCGATCTGCAGGAATGGCTCGAGGACTGGGGCCAGCGCGAGAAGAGCCACCGGCACGTCTCGAACCTGTACGGCCTGTTCCCGGGCAACCAGATCTCGGCGCGCCGCACGCCGGAACTCGCCGCCGCCAGCCGCGTCGTGCTCGACCAGCGCGGCCTCGCCGGCAACGGCTGGGCGTCGGCGTGGAAGGCGGCGTCGTGGGCGCGGCTGCTCGACGGCGCCCGCGCCCTCGAGAACATCGTGTTCGCGGTGAAAACCTATACGACCGACAGCCTGTTTTCGATCTGCTCGAAAGCCATGCAGGTGGACGGCACGATGGGCATGACGGCGGCGATCGCAGAGATGCTGCTGCAGTCCCACGAGGGCGAGATCGCACTGCTGCCCGCGCTGCCGCCCGCCTGGCCGGCCGGGTCCGTGGCGGGCCTCCGCGCGCGCGGCGGGTTCGGCGTGGACCTCGAATGGCGCGACGGCCGGGCCGTCCGGGCCGCCGTCACGTCTGCGCTCGGCGGGCGCTGCCGCGTGCGCGGGGCCGCCGGGCTGGTGGTGACGTCGGCCGGCCGGCCCGTCGCTGTCGCCCGCCCCGAGCCCGACGTCATCGAGTTCCCCACCACGGCCGGCGCGCGGTACGAGTTGGCGGCAGCGCGCCGGGACTGAACCCGTGCGAAGATCGACGGCGGACCCTGTTGCCTCGGTATAGCCCCATGAGCGAGCCCCGCACCCTCCCCTGGCTCTTCGAACGAAGCGTGGATCGCTTCGCCGGCCTGACGATGCTGCTCGAGAAGCGCGGCGACCGGTACGAAAGCACCACCTACGCGGCCATGCGCGAGCGTGTCCACCGCTTCGCCGCCGGCCTGCTGAGCCTCGGCCTGCAGAAAGGCGACCGCGTCGCGCTCATCGCCGAGGGGCGCAACGACTGGGTGATGGCCGAGCTGGGCATCCTGTACTGCGGCGCGGTCAACGTGCCCGTCTCGGTCAAGATCGACGAGCTCGACGACCTCACGTTCAGGCTGCGGCACGCGGGCTGCCGGATGGTCATCGTGTCGCAGGGCCAGGTGCCGAAGATCCGCGCCATCTTGCGCGACCTGCCCGACCTGGAGCTTGCCATCGTCCTCGACGCGCCCGACACCCTCGAGCCCGGCGAATTGGCGGCCGACGAGGTGCTGCGCCGCGGCGAGGCACTGCTCGACTCCGGCCGCGCGGCGTTCGACGCACGGTGGCAGTCGGTGGCGGAGGGGGACTACGCCAACATCTGCTACACCTCCGGCACGACAGCCGACCCGAAGGGGATCCTCCTCACGCACCGCAACTACACGGCGAACGTCGCGCAGGGCGTGGCGGCGATCAAACCGCAGCCGGGCTGGGTGCTGCTCAACATCCTGCCCTGGGACCACGCGTTCGGGCACACGTGCGGCATCTACATGATGATGTCGAGCGGAGCCGCGCTGGCGTCGGTCCAGGCCGGGCGGACGCCGATGGAGACGCTGAAGAACATCCCGATCAACATCCGGGAGACCCGGCCGGCGCTGCTCCTCAGCGTGCCGGCCCTCGCCAAGAACTTCCGCAAGAACATCGAGAAGGGCGTGCGCGACAAGGGCGCGCGCGCCGAAGCGCTGTTCGCGCGCGCGCTCGCGACGGCCTTCGACTACAACGGCGACGGCTGGAACCGCGGGGCCGGCCCGCGCGCCTGGAAGCGGCCGCTACTGGCGCTCTACGACGCGCTGCTCTTCCGGAAGATCCGCGAGAGCTTCGGCGGGCGCCTGCAGTTCATCATCGGCGGCGGCGCGCTGCTCGACATCGAGCTGCAGCGCTTCTTCTACGCCATCGGCATCCCGATGCTGCAGGGCTACGGCCTGACCGAGGCCGCGCCGGTCATTTCCGCGAACACGCTCGACAGCCACAAGCTCGGATCGTCGGGCCGGATCATGCCGGACCTGGAGGTGCGGATCTGCGACGCCGCCGGAGGCTCGCTCCCGGCCGGCTCGCGCGGCGAGATCGTCGTCCGCGGCGAGAACGTGATGGCGGGCTACTGGAAGAACGAACGCGCCACGGCGGAGGTCCTGCGCGACGGCTGGCTCTACACGGGCGACCTCGGGTACCTCGACGCCGACGGCTTCCTCTACGTCCTGGGCCGCGTGAAGAGCCTCCTCATCGCCGACGACGGCGAAAAGTACAGCCCGGAGCAGATCGAGGAGGCCCTCACGGCCCACTCGCCATACATCGAGCAGGTGATGCTCTACAACAACCAGTCGCCCTACACGACGGCCCTGCTCGTGCCGGCCAGGGACGCGGTGCGCGCGTGGTTGAAGCGCGAGGGGCTCTCGGCACGCACGCCGGAGGGGCAGGACGCGGTCCTCCGCCTGCTCGCACGCGAAATCGCCAGGCACCGGGAGGGCGGCGACATGAGCGGGGCCTTCCCCGGGCGCTGGCTGCCGTCGGCGGTGGCCGTCCTCGACGAGCCCTTTACCGAGCACAACCACATGCTCAACTCGACGATGAAGATGGTGAGAGGGAAGATCGCCGAGTACTACAAGGCGCGCATCGACGGCCTGTACACCCCCGAAGGGCGGTCCATCCTCAACGCGCAGAACCGGGCGGTCGTGGAGGAGATCGAGTAGAAGACAGAAGCAAGAAGCAAGAAGCAAGAAGCAAGAAGAAGACTCCCCGGTGCGGCTTGTCTTCTTCCGACTTCTGACAATCGACAGTGAGCGCTTCTGGCTTCTTGCTTCTGACTATCGACAGTGAGCCCTTCTGGCCCTCTCCCGCGTCCCATATCCGGACAGCGCACCGTTGCGTCGCGTCAGCGTTTCCGCAGGTTCCACTCGAAGAACGTCCAGGTGCGGCTCCAGGAATCGATCTGCTCCGGTGAGTCCACGCGCTGGAGCGTCTTGGGATCGACGCGCCGGCTGAACGAATGGCCCACGCTGGGGCCCCACGGCGCGGGATCGACGTAGGTCTTCGTCTCGGCCAGGTCGGGCTTCCTCGACCGGAGCGCGTCGACGATCATCTGGTCCTCGACGTAGTTCACGTCGGTGTCGTTCGTGGCCACGTGCACGAGCACCGGCACCTGCAACTTGTCCACGTGGTAGAGCGGCGACCGCTCGATGTAGATCTCCGGCTTCTCGAACGGCAGGCCCTGGATGCGCTTTTGCGTGGCGAAGTCCCACTGATAGGACGGGCCCTTGAGCGACAGGCGGAAGATGAGGTTCGTGACCGGCACGATGGCCGCGCCGGCGGCGAAGGGGTGCTTCTCGCGGAAGATCGACAGCAGCGTGATGTAGCCGCCGTGGCTCCAGCCCATGATGCCAATCCGCGCCGGGTCGACGTGGGGGAGCGACGCCAGGTACCCGGCCGCCGAGATTACATCGTCAACCTCGTAGCCGCCGTAGTCGATCTCCTTGTGGTACGCCTCGCCGTACCCGATGCTGCCCCGGTAGTCGGGCGCGATGATCACGTAGCCGCGCTCCACCGCCTCCTTCACGAACGGGAACATCGTGAGGCCCCAGTTGCCGTGCACCCCGCCGTGCACCCAGACCATCGCGGCCCGCGACCTGGCCGGGCCCTTGTCGAGCGGCTGGAAGAGATACGCCGGGACGTCGAGGTCGCCCACGCTGCTCCGGTACGAGACCTTCTGGAAGTCGATGACGCCCTTGCCGAGCTCCGGGTAACGCGCTTCGGCAGCCTTGCGGGCGTCGATGTCGCGCTGGAAATCGGTGCCGATGGATTGGTACTGCGGGTCCGACGGCACATACAGGCGCCGCGCGCGATCGGGATCCATCGGCACCTGCACCCGCGGATTCGGCCTCGGCGCCGCGGCCGGCTGCTGAGCCGGCGGCGCCTGCGCGACCTGCGCGAACGCCGGCACGGCGGCGGAGGCGGCGAGTGCGGCGAGGAGGATGACGATGAAGGAACGGAACGAAGCCCTGCGGTGCGGGACGGACATGATGGCCTCCAGCGAGTCGTTCTCTGGCGGCCCACTATAGCAGACGAAGCGGCCTACTTCGGGATGACGAGCTTCTCCTCGGTCTTCACCTGGAAGCGCCTGAACTTCGTGTATCTGGCGTTGCCTTCCACGAGCGTTTCGGCGCGCGGCGACCCCGACAGCGCGCGCTGCGTCATCGCCTGGTAGAGCTCGGACATCTCGGCCGGCACCCACATCCCGAGCGAGGGGTCGTGGCGGAACGTCACCCTGATCTCGCCCGTCGACCCGTTTTCCTCGATCTTCAGCACCGTTTCGACAATCGCGCCGGTCGCCTCGTCAACCTGGAACCAGCCCTTGGCGGCGACGTCGCGGCCCTGGGTGTCGGTGATGATCGTCGGGCGGACGCGTTCCTCGAACTCCAGGCGCACCGTGTCGACGCCATCGATCCGGCGCCGGGCGCTGAGCTTGAAGCGCGAGCGCGGCCGGTTCTCGTCCCGCAGGAACTGCAGCAGGAACATCGGCACGTTGATGTTGCGCTCGACGGCGCCGACGTTGTAGCGCGCGCTCTCGTCGCGGATCGCCTGGAGCTGCACGCCGGTGCCCACGCCGGGATCGAGGAACAGCCGCCGCAGCCGGTCGTCGCGATCCCGCACGGCGACGCCGTCGACTTCGTAGACGTCGCGGAACGAAATCCACACGGGCGACGACTCGGGCTTGACGAGCAGGTAGTCGGACTTCAGGCGCGCGTTCTTGCCGCGCGTGGACTGGCGGTACTCTTCCTCGGCGACCAGGCCGGAGTACCTGGCGCTCGTAGGCCGCCACGTACTCGACGATCCGCGCCATCGTCACCTGCAGCTCGGCATCGCGGCTCGATGGCGGGTCTGGCGAAGACGCGGGCACGCGCGGGGCGTCGGCCGCTGCGCCCGGCGCGGCCGCGGCCGCGGGCGACGGCGCAACGGCGGGCAGGTCCCCGGGGTCCGCCGACGGGACGAGCCAGGCCGGCGCGCGCACGTTCAGCCCCCGGCCCGACACGGCGACGCGCAGCGCGTGCCGCTTGCCGTCGGCATCGGCTGGCGCCGGTTCGATCTCCACGACGTAGCACGAGGCCAGTTCCTCGGCCGCGCGCGCGAGGACGCGCTGGGGGTTCCGCCCCGCCGCGACCAGCGCGCCGCCGGTCGATCGCGCGAGCGTTTCGAGCGGCGCCACCTGCAGGCCGAGGCCCGTGTCTTCCCGTGGGCCCGGGATGGCGAAGGCGTGAATGACGGCCCGCGCCGACACCGCCGCGCCGGCCACGGCGGCGATCTGCGGGGGCTGCGCGTCCACGAGGCCCGCCGAGAACAGCGCCACGATCTTCCGCCCGGGCACGGTGCGAATCGCGTCCAGAAGGCCAGCCAGCCCGGAGAGCGCGCCGGCCACCGGCGGCGCGTCCGCCTCGCCCATCATGGGCGCGGGCGCCGGTGCGACCACCGGCTCGGCCTCCCGCAGGCGCTCCGGATCGCTGATCATCGGATTGCCGGCGGCCGGAAACGCCGCGGAATCTGCACGGACGAGCGACGCGGGATCAATGCGTCCGGTTGCCCTGGCGAGCGTCTCGCGGGCGACCGGTTGCTCGGTGTCGAGCGACAGCATCTGGTCCTGCGGCAGAGGCAGCAGCACCACCGCGAGGCGGTCGGCCACGCCCAGGCGATCGAGCAGCGCCTGCGATGCCGCGATGGCGGCGCGCTCGTCTCCCCGCACGAGGCTCGCCTGATCCACGACCACGAGCACGTTCCTGACGGGCTCGGCGGCGTACGCCATCGGCCCAGTCCCGCGGGCGCTTCGGGCTGCGGCGTCGGCAACGGCTCCAGGGCCCCGGCTCACCCGGCGGATGGCGACAACACGCCGTGGCTTGCCGTCGACGGTGACGGAGAGGTCGGCAGGAGTGAGGCGCTCGGGTTCGCGGCCCTCGCGGTCCAGGACGACGATGTCGAACGACAACGGGGCGGCCGCAACCGCCTTGACGCCGGGAGCAGCCGCTGCCTGGCCGGCGGCCGGTGTTGCGGCGGCGAGCACGGCGAAGATCGCGGCGACCAGGCGCCCGCGGGTTGACGATCGGGGCATGCGCCCCCAGTCTACTACCTGACGCCGACGGCGGCCCACGCCTGGCCAATGGCCCGCGCGGCCTCGCTCGCCGGGCCGTACAGGTCGCGGGCCGACTGGACCGTGGCTGCGCGCGCCGTGCTGAACGTTGCCGACGCCGGAAGCATGTACATGAACGCGCGCTGAAACGCGCGCTCGACCTGATCGCGGCCTGCGGCGCTCACGCCCTCGACCTCCAGGCCCGACGTCCTGTTCAGGCCTCCCTCGATGGCGAGGTAAAAGGCGTGGCTGGCCACGGTCGAGCTTGCGAGCATGTCTGAGCCGGCATCGATGGCGGCGTAGTGATCCGGGGAGCCGAGGCGTGCCGGATCGCGGAGCGACCTGAGGCCCGCGGCCGAGCCGGCCTCACCGACGAGCCACGGGTCGTACGTGTCGCTTGCCTGGCCGCCGTCGGACGCAGCCGCAACCGACACGGCGACCAGGTCGGCGTACGCGTCGGCGAGAGCGCCCGACTCGCGCCTGTAGATGAGCGCCGCCGTGCGATCGAGCACGGCGTAGGCCAGTTCGCGGGCGATCAGGCCGCGCGATGAGGACACGTCCGCCCATGGGCGCGCGACGACGTGCACGGGTTCGGCGGCGTCATCGAGGACGAACCGACCGGCCCGCTCCACGTAGTACCGGCGCACGGTGTCGATCGCGGCTCGCGACGCGGCCAGAGCCGGGCTGCCCGAGGCGCTCGAGACCGCCGCCCGCGCGTCGGCAGGCTGCCCCGGCTTCACCGTGCTGAAGCCGAGGAGCATGCGTCCCGACGAGGCATCGACGAACGACGTGCGGACGTCGCCGGGCGGCCGGGTCTCGGCGCGCCAGGCGAGGGCGTAGCGCCCGCCATCGAGCGGCAGGACCACGAGCGCGGGCGTCTGCCCCTCGGTCAGCCGTCCACCTGTCGCCCGTTCGGCGGCGCGGCCGGCTTCACCTTCGCCAATCGCAGGAACCGGGTCGATCGCGATGCCGTCGTGGAGCGTGCCGAACAGCGAAACCGTGGACGCGCCCTGGCGCTGGCGCGTGAGTTCCGCGCCGACCACGGGGAGGCCTTCGTAGGTACTGCTGCAGCCGCTGATGCGTGCGCCCGGGGAGCATGGGGTCCGCCGTCGTCGAACCGACGATGAGTTCACCCGAGCGCTCCATGGCGTCGAGCCGGCTGTTCCAGGCGGCGAGTGCCGGGGCGGACGCGGCATTGATCGAGACCGCGCCGGCGCTGTCGCGGGGCACCAGCCGGCCCTGATCGGCGACGGCGCCTTGCGGGCCGGCGGGAAGGCCGCCGATCGCCAGGGTCGATGGGACGGCCGGCCGCGCCGCGATCACCGTCGTGCCCCGCAGGATCACGCGGGTGACGTCGAAGAACGGCGAGCCGCCGGCTTTCTCCTCCGCGAAGAACGTGAGGTGGATGACGCGGCCGATCTGGGGCTTGCCCGTGGTGATGCTCGTGATGTCGTAGAGCGGCACCTTCTGGTGAACGGCCGCCGGGTCGAAGACGTACTGGAACCTGCCGTTGCGCACCTCGAGATCGCCGTGCTCGATGACCGCGCCCGGCGTGAGGAGGGTGTAGTGCACCACGGGCGCGGTCGTCGAGCCGGTAATCGTGCTCGTGGCCGCCGCCGAGAAGGTACGCTGCGACGCGCCGTCGACCCTCAGGCCAGCAGCCCCGGCGGGCTTCTCGGGGGTGTACACGAAGAACTCGCCGCCGCTCTCCGGCAGTCCCGGCATGCGGCCCTGGAAGCCGTTCCAGTTCGCGGCGATCTGATACCGGTAGACGCCCGCGACATCGAGCGGCCACGCCGTGGGGCCCGCGAACGAGCCGAAGCGATCCCCGGCGCCCTCCGCGATCTTCTGGCGGCCGTCGGGATACGTGAGCGTGAACCGGATGTTGACGGGCAGCAGCGGGTCGATCTGCAGCGCGGGGCGGAACGCAGCGCCGACGGGGAACGCGGTTCCCGGCCTGAGGCCGACGAGGAAGAAGCGCGCCTTCTCGCCGAGCGGGCCGTTCAGATCCTCCGATCCCGCCGAGACCACGCGGTTGTTGTTCGTGCCCTTGGGCAGCATGAACGCGCTGGCGATGTACCCGCTGTACATCGCCGGCTGCCCGGCCCGCCGCAGCACCACGCCGCCGAGCAGGCGGTAGATGTCGCCGGGGGCGTCGCCGTTGGGCGATGCGCCGATCTGGCCGCCGAAGCTGTTGGGGCTCAGCGACCAGTACGGCGCGCGCACCGTGCTCTCGCCTACGAGGAACCGCCCCATGAAGCCCGGCCGCGGCGCCGAGCCGTAGTAGTACTCCATCGCGGAGATGTACTCCGGGTAGAGGTGCGGCGAATAGCCGTTGCTCGTCTTGATGCGCAGATTCGTCCGCCCGACGTCATTGAGCGTCGTGTCCCACGCCGACGTGTCGCCGGGCATCTGGTACGTGAGGACAGGCTCGATCTTGTTGGTGCCGTACCCCTCGGCGGCCATGAGCAGCATGTCGCCGGAGAGGTACGGGAACGCGATGTGGTGGAGGTGGCCCGAGCCGTCCGCCTCGAGGTGCCCCTCGAAGTTCGTGTCGCCGCGATCGACGTTCTTCGATCCGATCTGAAGCTTCTTGCCCCGCGCGATTACCCCGGACGGCTCCGGGTACACGACGCCCGCGTGACGCATCGTGCTGACCCAGAGATGTCCCTCGGCGTCGGTGTGCGTCGCGAGCAGGCTGGCGTGGTACTCACCCGGCGCGTCCAGCGGAAACGCCTTCATGCCCTGCGCCGCGCCGAACAGGCCGGCGGCGGTCGCCCGGCCGGAGTAGGTGAGCGCACGCACCTGCGCCGGATCGGAAGACGGATAGAGCGACGCCGTCACGGTCACGTCGGCGGGTACGGCGGGGTTGAACTGAGTGTCGCGCCCGTAGGCCGAGCCCACCGGGTACGGCTGGCCCTGGAACGTCGCGGTGGCCAGCGTCATGCGCTTCGCGATCCAGAAACGATACGTGCCGCCGCCGAGGTAGCGCCGGCCGTAGGCGTCCTGGATCCAGCCGGTGGCCGTCACGGTGTAGCGCCCGTACATGTGCGGCTGCCACGCCGTGAACGCCGTCTGCTTCGTCGTCGGGCCGCTGCCCGTCGACGCCACGAAAGGAGCCGTGCCGAGATCCACGCGCGAGCCGTCAGGCCCGACCACCTTCACCGAGAGCTCGCCCGAGCTCCAGTCCCAGGCGATGTTCTGGAGCGCGTCGATCGAATCGGTCGGGAACCGCGGCTCCAGTGAATACGTCAGGCGGGCCCCTGCGTCGTTGTACAGCGGCAGGATCACTTCGTCGGGGATGATCGAGCGGTTCGAGAGCGCGAAGCGGCCGCGGTCCTCGTCGGCGACGACCCCGGCGTATCCGTTCGAGTTGTAGCTCGCGAGCAGCACCCATGGGAACCGAGGGCGGATGCCGGTGACGCTCACGCGGCGGCCGGACGCGTGCGTGCCGCTGGCCCCGGCGGCGACGGGCGAGTAGAAGTAGGTGCCGACATCCGGCGCGAAGGGGCGGGCGGCAAACGAGTAGCCGTTGAGGTTGTACCGCGACGAGCCCGCCATCACGCCCAGATCGACGCGAACGCGATAGAGCCCCGGCGGCAAATCGTCGGGCAGCACCGCCTCGAACTGGACGTCGGCGCGCTTCCGATCGGGCGTGGTGCCGTTCACGAGCGCCGACGCCGGAATCGTCTCGAAATGGTCGAGGGGCGACCCGAACTGGTAGCCGAAGCGGTTGGTCACGGCCCCCTGGATGCCGCCCTCGATGGCCAGCCCGGTCGGCGTGAGCAGTGTCGACATCCGCTCGTCGCTCGCCAGGCGCATCCACCCGTCGGCGTCGAACGTGCGCTCCGCGGTGACGAGCACGCACAGGCGGTCGGCCTTGATCCCGGCCGCGGCCATGGCGGAGAGGTGCGCCGCGCCGATTTCGGCCGACACATCGACGTGCACGCTGTCGCCGGGCTTCCAGAGGCCGGTCGAGACGCCGGCCTCGGCCCGCCATGGGCCGAACTTCGTTTCGCCCGAGCCCGCGAAGCGGAAGGGTGACGCGCCGGAGCCTTCGGCCACAGCGGCGGCCGTTTGCTGCGCGAACGCGGCCGGCGGCAAGGCCACGGCGAGGGAAAACAGCAGGATTCCGGCGGCGGCGGCGCGCCGCGCAGCAGTCGCGCGCATGGCAACCTCGAAGCTGTGGGAGAACGCTCGGGCACCCTGGGGGAAGGGTGCCGACAGTGCTTATCGGCGCGAAGGATACACCAGGTGAGCCGCTACGGCGTACCCGGCGCGGCGGGGCTCTTGCGGGACCGCCGGGCCGCCCTGGGGGGCCGCGCCACCCGCAATCCGAGCGGCTCGTCCTCCTGCGCCTGGTAGGCGGCCGAATGGAGCAGGTGCCGGCCCATCAGCGTCTGGGCCTGCTCGACGTCGTGCTTGCGGATGGCCTGGTAGATGCTGCGGTGCAGATCGGCGGCGTCGCGGAGGTTCCGGTCGGTGGCCCGCGCCGCGGTGTCGCGCCGCTGCTCGTAGTACAGCGCCGACACCATCTCGACAAGCGAGGCGACGATGCGATTGCCCGAAGCCGCGGCCACGGCGCGGTGGAACCGGATGTCGTGGACGAGGAACCCCTGCGGGTCGTCGATCGAGGCGAACAGGCTCGCCACCTCTTCGGCGATCGCCGCCATGTGCTCGGCGCTGGCGCGCTTGGCGGCCAGGCCGGCGGCGCTGACTTCCAGCACGCGCCTGGCCTCGTACATCTCTTCGCGCGGCAGGCCGTGCAGGGCGGCCAGGAAGCGCAGCGGTTCGCTGCCCAGCGTCGGCGGGCCGGACGGGATGTAGGTGCCGGAGCCGTGCCGCGACTTGACGACGCCCATGGCGGCCAGCGCGCGCAGCCCGGCACGGATGGTGGGCCGGCTCACGCCGAGGTTCTGCGAGAGATCGCGCTCGGCTGGCAGGCGGTCGCCGGGGCGGAGCTCGCCTCGCGCGATCATGTCCCTGACGAATGTGATCACCTGCTCGGTGCTGTCGGCTCCGGTCTTGGTCATCGTCGTCCCCGCGCCGGGCGTGCCGGCGGGGCCAGTATACTCCGGGCCGAGGGCCTGGGGGCCGGCAAAGTCGCTGATTGGACAATCCACTTGTCCGAGGCTGGAATGTCCTGTTTTTGGGCCGGACTCTGCAAGCGACCCGCCCAACATTCCCTTGACGAGCCGTACCCGCGATGGTATTCATGTCCAAGCACAAAAGTGGTCAGACCAAACCAGCGCTCTCGGCAGGACTTCCCATGACGACATCTGCGCCCTCCGTCCCAGGTCAGCGGATCGGCTACTTCCGCTGGGTCATCTGTGCGCTGCTGCTCCTGGCCGCCACGGTCAACTACATCGACCGGCAGGTGATCGGGATCCTCAAGCCGACGCTTCAGCAGGAGTTCGGCTGGAGCGAAATGGACTACGCGGACATCGTCTTCGCGTTCCAGTTGGCGTATGCCGCGGGCCTGCTCCTGTCCGGCCGCCTGATCGACAAGCTGGGCACCCGCGTCGGATTCACCATCGCCATTCTCATCTGGAGCGTCGCGGCGATGGCCCACGCGGAAGCGACGTGGTTCGGCCCCGCCGTCGCCGGCCTGCTGGGCATGTTCGGCCTGGCCTACTCGGCCTCGGTGGCCGGGTTCATGGCGGCCCGATTCCTGCTCGGGCTCGGGGAAGCCGGCAACTTCCCGGCGTCGATCAAGGCCGTGGCCGAGTGGTTCCCGAAGAAGGAACGCGCGCTCGCGACGGGCATCTTCAACTCGGGGACCAATGTCGGCGCGCTGCTGTCGCCGCTCGCGGTGCCGTGGATCACCCTGAACTACGGCTGGTGGTGGGCGTTTGTCGCCACCGGCGCCATCGGGTTCCTCTGGGTCGTGCTGTGGTGGCCGACGTATCGCAGTCCTGACCGGCACCCCCGGGTGAGTGCGGCCGAGCTGGCGTACATCAGGAGCGATCCCCCGGATCAGACCGCACGCGTCCCGCTGCGGGAGGTCCTGCGGCACCGGCAGGCGTGGGCGTTCGCGATCGGCAAGTTCATGACGGACCCGGTCTGGTGGCTGTACCTCTTCTGGGTCCCGGACTTCCTCAACCGCAACCATGGCATCGACCTGAAGCACATCGGCCCGCCGCTGGTCGCCATCTACCTCATCGCGGACATCGGCAGCATCGGCGGCGGCTGGCTGTCGTCCGCCCTCCTGAAGCGCGGGTGGACCGTGAACGCGGCGCGCAAGACGGCCATGCTGACGTTCGCGCTCGCCGTGGTGCCCATCATCCTCGCGTCGAGGACGGAAAGCCTCTGGACCGCGACGCTGCTCGTGGCGCTGGCCGCGGCGGCGCACCAGGGCTGGTCCGCGAACATCTTCACCATCGCGTCCGACACCTTCCCGCGCAATGCCGTCGGCACCGTCGTGGGGTTCGGCGGGATGGCCGGCGCCATCGGCGGCATGTTCATCGCCAAGCTGACCGGCTTCCTTCTCGAAACGACAGGCAGCTACCTACCCGTGTTCCTGATCGCGGGGTCGGCCTATCTTCTGGCGTTGCTGATCATCCACCTGCTGGCCCCGAACCTGGACCCGGTGAAACTGTCCGCGAGGCCCCCGGCGGCGTGAGGTCGCACCGTGCAAGACACCACGTCTGCTGTCCGTCGTGAGCTGAACGGCCTCGAGGCGCGTCTGCAGGAGGCCGCGGCCGCTGCCGGGCTCGCGGTGGTCCCCGGGTCCTGTGCCGCGTCGGCCGACGGCGTCTGGGCCATGGTCCGGACACGCACGGGCCGCCGCCTCGCCGTCGCCCCGGCGCCCGGGCGCGAAGCCGTCTTCGGCGCGTTCGAGGGTGCCCGCGGCGAGGCCGCCGGCGGCGCCCTGTTCGTCGCGCCGCTGACGGCCGACAACGCCGCGGCGCTGCGCCGCCACCTGCCGTGGCTCGCACCCGCGCCGCTGCCGATGGGCACGTCGGCCGGGTTCGGCGACCGCCTCGGCCTTGCGACGCCGGGGCACGTCCGCGCCCTGCGTGCCGCGGGCGGATCCATCGCGCCGGTCTTCGCGCAGCAGTCGATTCGCGAAATGACGCGCACCGGCCGATCGCCGCAGGCCATCGTCGACGATGCGACATGGGGGAGCCTCGAGGCGGGATGGACCGCCGGCCAGGGCGCCGACGCGGATCATCTCAAGACCGCGGCGGACATCACGGCCTGCGCCGCGGCCGGCTTCACGATGTTCACCATTGATCCGGGTGAACACGTGGATCCGCGCGCCGACTCGCGCACGCCCGACGAGATCCGGGCGGCGTGGGAAGCCCTGCCGTGGGATCGGCTCGATGCGAGCGCCGCGTCGATGCGTGACCGCTACGCCGGGCGGGCGTTCGACGTCGAAGGGCGCGTGGTGCGATTCGACGAGAGCGCGCTGATGACGGCCGCAGTCAAGTACGGCAGGGCCATCGCGCACGTGGCCGCGATGTACCGCCACCTGGTGGCCGTCAAGAGCGGCGAACCGTTCGATCTCGAAGTATCGGTTGACGAAACCGACACCCCGACGTCGCCCGCCGAGCACGTGTTCGTGGCCTCCGAGTTGCAGCGCCTCGGCGTGCGCTGGGCCAGCCTGGCGCCGCGCTTCGTGGGGCGTTTCGAGAAAGGCGTCGACTACATCGGCGACCTCGCGGCGTTCGAGGCCGATGTCCGGGTGCACGCGGCCATCGCCCGGGCATTCGGGGGCTACAAGATCAGCCTGCATTCCGGCTCGGACAAGTTCGCGATCTACGGCGTCGCCGCCGAAGCCACGAGAGGCCTGCTGCACCTGAAGACCGCGGGCACGAGCTACCTCGAGGCCCTGCGCGCCGCGGCGGCCATCTCGCCGGCGTTCTTCCGGGGGATCTACGTGTTCGCGCGCGAGCGGTACGAGCAGGATCGCGCCAGCTATCACGTGTCGGCGACCGTGGCGGCGGCCCCGGACCCGGCCGCCCTGGCCGACGCTGATCTGCCCGCGTTGCTCGAGGACTTCCACGCGAGGCAGATTCTCCACGTCACGTTCGGATCGGTGCTCACCGCGAGCCACGCCGACGGCAGCCGCGTATTCGCCGACGATCTGCGCGCCATCCTGCAGGCGCACCCCGAGATCTACGCCGGCTGCCTCGAACGTCATTTCGTGCGGCACCTCCGGCCCTTCGCCGGCCGGTAGTCGCGCCGCGCCAGGAGCCGCCATGCGTGCTGTTCGCATCACCCGCAGGGAGTTCCTCGCCACGAGCGCGCTGGCCGGGGCCGGCGTGCTGGCGGCGCCCGCCTGGCCGGCGGCAGCCGGCGCCTTTGGCACCCGCGCGTGGGCGCAGGCCGGGCACCGGGGCTGGGCGGAGGCCGAGGCCATCCTCGCGCGCATCAAGGCGCCGGTGTTTCCGGATCGCGTGTTCCCGGTGACGAAGCACGGCGCGACTGGCGACGGCGCGCGCGACTGCACCGCCGCGTTCCGCGACGCCATTGCGGCCTGCGCCGCCGCCGGCGGCGGGCAGGTGCTCGTGCCGGCCGGGCGATTCCTTTCCGGCGCGATCCACCTCAAGAGCGGCGTCAATCTCCACGTGGCGGACGGGGCGACGATCGCCTTCAGCCGCAGTCCCGACCACTACCTGCCGGTGGTGTTCACGCGGTGGGAGGGCGTCGAGTTGATGAACTACTCGGCGCTCATCTACGCCCATGGACAACGCGACATCGCCGTGACGGGCACGGGCACGCTCGACGGGCAGGCCAGCGACGAGCACTGGTGGCCGTGGAAGGGCCAGGGCGCGCAGGCGGGCGGGGCGACGCAGGCGGCTGCGCGGGCGCGGCTCATCGACATGGGCGCGCGCGGCGTGCCCGTGGCCGAGCGCGTCTTCGGCGCCGGGTCGTTCCTGCGGCCCAACTTCATCCAACCGTATCGCTGCCAGAACGTGCTCGTCGATGGGGTGACCATCGTCAATTCGCCGATGTGGGAGATTCACCCCGTGCTGTGCCGCAACGTCACCGTGCGGAACGTGACGATCAACAGCCACGGCCCGAACAACGACGGCTGCGATCCTGAATCGTGCAGTGACGTGCTCATCGAAGGCTGCACGTTCGACACGGGCGACGACTGCATCGCGCTCAAGTCGGGACGCAACGAGGACGGGCGGCGCCTCGCCGCGCCCATCGAGAACGTCATCGTCCGGCGCTGCACGATGAAGGACGGCCACGGCGGCGTGGTGATCGGCAGCGAGGTGTCGGGCGGCGCGCGGAACATCTTCGCCGAGCAGTGCCGGATGGACAGCCCGAACCTCGACCGGGCGCTGCGCATCAAGACCAACTCGGTGCGCGGCGGCTTCGTCGAGCATGTCTACATGCGCGACTGCACCGTGGGTCAGGTTGCCGAGGCCGTGGTCACCATCAACCTGTTCTACGAGGAAGGCGACACGGGCAGGTTCCCGCCCCCCGTGCGCGAGATCGACGTGCGCAACGTCACCAGCGCGAAGAGCCAGTACGGGCTCCTGCTGCGCGGGTACACGCACACGCCCATCCGCGACGTCCGGATCACGGATTGCACGTTCGGCAATGTGGAGAAGGGCGACATCATCGAGGGCGTCGCCGGCCTCACGCTGACCAACGTTCGCGTGAACGGGAAGTTGAGGAACGAGACGATCGGCAGATAGCTTCAGCCGGGACTCGGTCCTTCGACAGGCTCAGGGCCGCCCCGTGCACGGCCGAAGGGCGGGCCTCGGGACTCGGGGACCGGACCGCGAGGCGTGGCGGCAGGGCGCGTCGCGAACCGCTCGGCGCGCCGGACAAACGCGCCTCCAGGGTGCGGTCGGCGGCACGCGGGGCCCCACTTCGTCACCCCACGTGGACCTGGGCCCCTCCGGCGTGTTTGTCATGCAACCGTGATCGGCTTGCTCGCATGGTTCGCCACACGCCCCGCCGCCACGCCTGACAGCCCGAACCCCGAATCCCGAACCCCGAATCCCGGGCCCTGGACTATCGCGCTCGCCGCCACGTGTCATAGTCACGCGCGAGCAAGTCCGTTGGCCAATACCCGTACCACGCGTAGTTGACGCGCCGCTCGTGCTCGATCAGCGCCATGTCGAAGCGGACAACGCCGTCGCGGCCGGAGAAGATCGGGCGGTTGGTGCCGATCTCGTAGAAACGGGCCCAGATCGGCGGCGCGGCCGGGTCGCGCACCACGACACGGTCGAACCCGCCCGGCAGCGCCGCGTCGGCGCGCTGCTCCACGCGGAGGCCCGTGAGCCGCACTCCGCGCAGCCAACCGACACCGGCGTCCACCGAAGCGACCACGTCGGCCGGCGGGTTCGGGATCGACATCAGGAACCTGAGGATGCCCACCGACTCGCTGCCGCTCAACGACGGGTGTTCATAAGTGCGCGCCCCGGCCGGCGCCAGCGTGGTTTCATCGTGCTGGGCGCACCAGGCCGTCAAACGCCCCTCCACGCGGACCTGGGCCTTGAGCATGACGGCGGTGCCCCGCGTGACGGCGTCGGCGGCACGCGCGCGGCGCCTGGCGTCGACCCACGAGAATGGCGCCTCGCCACCTGCCGCGTCGCGCAGCACTTCCAGAACCCGCGCCATCGCATCGTCGTTGAACGTGATGTGACGGGAGTAGTCGTCGCGAAGCGGGTAGAACTGCGGCCAGCCGCCGTTCGGGTACTGGGCCGCCAGCAGATAGTCGAATCCCGCGTTGAAAGCCTCGCGGAAACGCGGCGTCCGCGTCGCGGCATAGACGCGCCCGAGAAAGCGCAACTGCGTCGTCGTGGCGCCGTTGTCGATGGTGGCGTCCGGTTCGGCCTTCTCGCGCTCGATGATCCCGCGATCCGCGGCGGATAGCGTCCTCGCCATATCGATGTTCTTCGGCCATCCGCCGGTGCGACGCTGGTAGAGGAGCACCTGGCCGGCGACGCGGACCGCTTCTGCCGAGCCGTACCAGGACGCCGGCTGATCCAGGCAGCGGCTCCAGGTGGGCGGGCCTGTCGGCCCCACCGGCGTCTGTCGAGCCGGTAGCGGAAGGACAAAGGCGGTCACGAGCGCGGCCGCCGCGAGGGCCTGAAGTGCCGGGCGTGAAGACATGAGCGCACCTGCCGATGCCGCCGGAGCCTGTCTTGGCTAAACCACTTCTCCAGACCAGGCCTTCGGGACTGCCGACACGGGCCGGATTTCGTTCATGAAACCGGGCGCGGGCCGGAACGATCTTGACGGCGTCACGGAAAGTGGTTATACCAATTGGCGGCCACCGACGCAACTGGCCCCAGGAGGAACCCGCCGATGCGACCAGCGCGCAGCTATCCGGCCCGCCTGTTGTGGACGACGGCGACGATGATCGCGCTTGCCGCCGGCATTGTCCAGGCCCAGCCCCCCGCCGCGCCGGCGGTCCAGCGGCCCGGGCGCAGCGACCCCGCGTTTTCCCAGCCGTCGGTCGCTCCGGGCGTCGACTACACGGTGCCGGCGGAAGCCGAAGTCAAGGCCGCGCTGGACCGCATCCGCGACCACTTCGTGCGGTCCACGCCGTACCGGATCATCGACACCGCCACGAACCAGCCCCTCGCCGACCTCGCCGTACCGGTCAGGACGGCCGGCGTCGACAACCGCGCCGGGGAGTTCAACGACTGGTCCTACTCGATGGGCGTGGTGCTCGCCGCCATGCTGCAGGTCACCGAGGCCACCGGCGACGCGAGCTTCAAGGACTACACGTTCAAGAACTTCGATTTCATCTTCACGCACCTGCCGTACTTCAAGAAGCAGGCGGCGCAGTTCGGCCCCCAGAACCGGGGCTACGGCCGCCTGATCGACATGCGGGAGCTCGACCACTGCGGGGCCATTGGCGCGGCGCTCATCAAGGCCAACGCGGTCCGGCCCGACCCGCGCTACAAGGAAGGCATCGACCTCGCGGCCACGCACATCCTGACGAGGCAGCTCCGCCTGCCGGACGGCACGCTCGTGCGGCCGCGGCCGGTGACGACGGCGCTCTGGATTGACGACGCCTACATGAGCATCCCGTTCCTCGCACAGATGGGAAGGACGACCGGCGAGCAGAAGTACTTCGACGACGCGGCCCGCCAGGTGATCGGCATGTCGGCGCGCCTCTTCAACCGCGACAGCGGGCTGTTCGATCACTCGTGGTTCGCTGACATGGACGACGACGCGCGGTTCTACTGGGGCCGCGGCGGCGGCTGGGCGATGATGGCGATGGCGGAGCTGCTGAGCGTGATGCCCGAGTCGCATCCGGACCGGGGCAAGGTGCTCGACATCTTCCGTCGCGGCGCGCGCGGCGCGGCCGAGACGCAGGGCGGGACCGGATTGTGGCACCAGCTGCTCGACAGGACCGACAGCTACCTCGAAACGTCGGCCAGCGCGATGTTCACCTTCGCGATCGCCCGCGGCGTGAACCGCGGCTGGCTGCCGACGTCGTACGCGCCGGTCGCGCAGGCGGGCTGGCGGGCGCTCGAACCGCGCATCCGGCCCGACGGCCAGATCGAGGGCATCTGCGTCGGCACCACCGCGGCGTACGACGCGGTGTACTACTACAATCGGCCCACCGACCTGACGGCGATGCAGGGCTACGGCCCCACGCTGATGGCCGGGGCCGAGATCATCACGATGGTCCGGAACTTCAGCATCCGGCGCACGAACAATACGTTCTACTACGACCGGAAGACACCATAGGGGCGGCCATGAACATCCGGCGATACGTTCTGCTGATCGTGCTGTGCGTCCTCTGGGCCAGCCCGGCCCTCCCGGCGGCCGCGCCCGGCGCCGTCGTCACCGTGAAGAACCCGCTCGACCTCGCGCGCCCCTCCGAGACGATCGTGCTCTCCGGCGCCGCCATTCGGAAAGCCATGCCCGTCGAGGACCTCCGCACGGTGCACGTCACCGACGACGCCTCGGGCAAAGAGGTGCTGGCGCAGCCGATCGACCTGAACGACGACGGGGTGTTCGACGAGGTGGTGTTCCAGGCCGACCTGGCCGCCGGCGCCACGCGCACCTTCACGCTGAGTGCCGGGCCGCGCCAGATCTACACGAAGGACCAGTTCAAAGCCTACGGGCGCTTCGTGCGCGAGCGTCGCGACGACTTCGCGTGGGAAAACGACCGCGTTGCCCACCGGATGTACGGCAAGGCCCTGGAGACCTGGGCCCAGGAGCCGCTGACCAGCAGCGCCGTGGACGTCTGGTTCAAGCGCACGCGCCGCCTCGTGGCCAACGAGTGGTACATGGTCGACGACTACCACCGCGACCTCGGGGATGGCGCCGACCTCTACTCGGCCGGCCGGACCCGCGGCTGCGGCGGCAACGGCATCTGGGATGCGGGGAAACTGTACACCTCATCGAACTTCGTCGACTCGAAGGTGCTGGCCAACGGCCCCGTCCGCGTCATGTTCGAGCTGACCTACCCGGCCTTCGATGCCGCCGGCAGCCACGTCACCGAGATCAAGCGCATCACCCTCGACGCCGGTCATCATTTGAACCGCTTCGAGAGCCGGTACGCCGGCGCGCCCGCTGCGCCGAAGCTTCAGGCGGCCGGCATCAAGAAAGCCCCGGCGTCGCAGGTCGCCCAGGACAAGGCCCGCGGCGTGCTGCGCACCTGGGAACCGGTGAAAGCCGACGGCAGCAACTTCGGCTGCGGCGTCATCGTCGATCCCGCGCGCCTGACGGAGTTCGTGGAAGCCGACGGGAACGTGCTCGCGGTGACGACGATGCCGGCCGGCAGCGACGTGACCTACTACGCGGGTTCGGGCTGGGACAGAGGCGGCGACTTCAAGACCGTCGACGACTGGGATCGCTACCTCGCGCAGGCGGCGCAGCGGATCCGGACGCCGCCCGCGGTGTCGATCACGGCGAAGTAGCCGGCGCCTCGCCCGCGGCCCGAGACTGCGACGGCACGCGCACCGGTGGTACGCGTGCGCCGCCCGGGCGCCGCCCGGATCATTCCGCCCCCGGGACGCGAAGGAGCGCCGCATGTCCGACACGCCGAGCGGGACCGTCTTCGTCATCTCCAGCGACAGATTGGGCCGGGGCGACAAGGACCTGGGCCGGCAGCTGATGGCGAAGTTCGTGCAGCAACTGCAGACGCAGTCGCCGAAGCCGCAGGCCGTGCTGTTCTACAACGCCGGGGTGAAACTGCTGGTGAACGGCTCGCCCTGCCTCGACGGGTGGCGCACCCTCGAGCATGACGGCACCGACCTGCTCGCGTGCGGGACCTGCGTGGATCACTACCGGCTGCGGGATCAAATCGCGGCCGGGCACATCACCGACATGCGTGAGATCGTCGCCGCCATCAACGCGGCGCCGAAGGTCGTGACGATGTAGGAGGAGTCATGCGGTTCATCGCCGTGCTGTCGTGCCTTGTCGTCGTTGTCGCCGCCGCCCAACCCGCCCGCGCGCAGGTCACGCCCGGGCCGCCAGTCGCGCTGTGGCCCGAAGGCGTGCCCGGCCTGCTCAAGGACGGCGGCGCCGAGGTCGTCGAAGAGGGCGGCCGCATCAGAAACGTGCAGGTGCCGACGCTGACGCCGTACCTCGCCCCGGCGGATCGACGCAGCGGCACGGCCGTCATCATCTGCCCCGGCGGCGGATACAACCTCCTCGCGGCCGATCACGAAGGCCGGGCGCCGGCCGAGTGGCTCAACTCGATCGGTGTCTCGGCGTTCGTCCTGAAGTACCGGCTGAAGGAGTACGGCCATCCGGCGCCCCTGCGCGACGTGCTGCGGGCCATCAGGCTGCTCCGCCAGGATGCAGCGAAATGGGGCATCGCGCCCGACCGGATCGGCGTGCTCGGGTTCTCGGCCGGAGGCCACCTGACGGCCTCGGCCGGCACGCTGTTCGACGACCCGGATGGACGGACCGGGGCCGCCATCGACGCCGTCAGCGCTCGCCCGGACTTCCTGGTGCTGGTCTACCCGGTCATCCGCCTGATTGGGCTGGATGCGCACTCGGGCTCCGGGAAGTCGCTGCTGGGCGCGAACGCCACACCCGAGATGCTCGAGCGCTATTCGCTCGACACGCGGGTGACCAAGAACACGCCGCCGGCGTTCCTCGTGCACGGCGGCACCGACACCGCCGTGCCGCCCGAGAACAGCGTGCTCTTCTACACGGCGCTCAGGCGCGCCGGCGTGCCCGCTGAGATGCATCTCTACCGGGAAGGCGCGCACGGCATCGGGCTCAGGCCGGGCAACGGGCCGATGTCGGACTGGCCGAAGCGATGCGCGGAGTGGCTGGCCGCCAAGGGATTGCTGTGACCGTCGCTCCGTCCATCGTCCATTGGGGTCGGGTCTATTTACGTACACGACTCCACGACGATGACGTAATTGTCGTTTGACCAGGTGTTTCGCCTTCGCTGGCCACTTCTGGCGCGCTCGCGGCGATCCGGCAGACAGAATCGTCACTCTCGGCGCAGCTGTACTCTAAATAGACCCGACCCCTCTGGTCGCGCGGCGGCGGCGGAGCGCCTGGCCATCCACCTCGCGCCTGGTGGCGGATGGGTGGCACGCTTCGTGCCCAGGCGAGCCCGGTCAAGGCGAGGCTTGACGGGAGGCGCTCCCGGGCCGAGATTATGCAGTACCCCCGGAGGACTCCCATGGCGATCCCTGTCTCGATCGAGCAGTTCGTCGTGTCGCACGGCGTGCCCTTCACGCCCATCCATCACCGCGCGGCGTTCACGGCCCAGGAGGAGGCCGCCGCCGCCCACGTGCCGGGTCGCGAGTGGGCCAAGACCGTCGTCTGCCTGGCCGACGGCCGGCCCCTGCTGGCGCTGCTGCCGGCCCACTACCAGGTGAACGTGAACGCCCTCAGGAAGTTGACCAAGTCGACCTGGGTCCGTCTGGCGACCGAGCACGAGATGGCGGGGCTTTATCCGGACTGCGACACGGGCGCAATGGCGCCGTTCGGGCCGCTGTACGGCCAGGAGGTCTACATGGACGACAGCCTGCTGGCCGATCCCGAGATCGTGTTCCACGCCGGCACCCACGCCGACGCGATGCGGATGCGCCTGGCCGACTTCATGAAACTGTCGAACCCGGTGTGCGGGCCGTTCGCGGAGCCCGGGCACCCGCGCGCGCACTGAACTCGCGCCGGCCTTGCAGCCGCCTTGTCCAGCGTTCGCGCGCAGCGATCTCCGGAACGGCTCGTCAATGCTCGGCGGCAGGAGGACATCCTGGGATGGCTCAACGGCGAGCCACCCCAGGCCATCCGGTGATCAGCGGCAGTAATCGCCCTGATTCGAGCAGATTCTGATCTCCGACAGCTGATCACGTCTCTCGAACGTGCAGTTCCAGGTGCTCGCGCCGTCCTTCGTTTCGACGCCGACGACATAGCCCTGGTCGTCCGGCTGGCCGTATCGCAGCAACGGCGGCGTGATCTTCGCGAACTCGTCCTTCGGCTTGACCTTGGTCTTCGGGTTGAAGAGCCCGGCGGACTTGAAAGAGAACTCTTTTTTGGGGCTATAGCGGACCAGAACCTCCTTCCCGCTCCCGGTCTGCCCGGCCTGACACGCGTGGCCGTTCGCGCTGAAGACCTTCACGGTGAACGTCTTTCGGCTCTTGCCCTCGGAAGGAGTCCAGGCGTCGCCATCGGCCTTCCACTCGCCCCACGCCAGCTCGACCTCCATGGAGCCGTTCCTCACGCGGATCGGCGGCTCGTCTCCGGCCAGCGACATCACCATGTAGATGCCTGCGCCCACCAGGGCCGCGAGCACGACCACGAGCAAAACCCAGAGAGTCGGCGTCAACGGCTGCTTCGCCGCTGCCCGGCCGGTGCGTTCTGCCATAGCTGACCTCCTTGGACCGTTTACGAGGGACCGAGCCGCGCTTTCAGCTCGGCGAGATCCGCACGCTTCTCGTACGCCTCGACGCCGTTCGGCCAGCCGGTTCGCACCCGCTGAAGCGCCCGCTCGGCCTCGGCGAGCATCGCGCGAGCCTTCTCGGCCTCGCCGCGGGCCCGCAGCGCAAGCGTGCCAACAGCAGAGAGCCTCCACCGCAGTTCGTCGTTCGACAAGTCGCCGAGCAGCGCCAGACCGCGTTCGGCTTCCTTCACGGCCTCCGAGGCCTTCCCCAGCTCGAGCGCCGCCGCCGCGCGCCAGGTACCTGGCGTTCGCGGGCCAGGGCCGGATCGACCGGAATGTCGGCCGGGCCGGCCGCGGGCCTGCCGGAGGCGGCGCGGCGACCGAGGCGGGCCTGCTCGTACTCGAGAAGCGCCGGCGCCAGGATCGAGACGGAGTCGCTGCCGGTCGGCGTCAGCTCCCTCAAACGGCGAACGGCATCGCCGGGCCGCAGTGCTGTGGCGTCGGCCAGGGCGCGGAGGAACGACGCGCGGCGCGCGCGGCCGACGTACGCGTCAATGCCGGCCTTGATTCCCGCGTCCAGCTCCTCCAGCACCCGTGACGCATCATCAAGGCGTCCCAGGCGAATCAGCAGTTCCGCGCGGTTGGCGAGGTCGTACGGCAGCGCGGACGCGTCGTTCTGGCGCCGCCGGATCGCCTCTGCCCGCTCCCGGTACTCGAGCGCTTGAGGAAACTGCCCCAGTGCGGTCGCGACGCTGGCGAGGTTCGACAGCGCGATGCCGACCTGTACTTCGTCGCGGACCGCTTCTGCCGCCGCGACCACGTCACCTGAGATCGCCCGCGCGCGATCGAGGTCGTCCACCTGCTGATACGCCCGCGCCATCACGGACAGACCGAAAAGCTCAAGCCGGCGGTAGTTGTTCGGCTTGAGGAAGGCGACCGCCCCTTCCGCGAGGGCCAGCGCGTCCTTGGGCCGGTCTTCTTCAAGCCGCACGGCGGCAAGCTGGACCCGGGCGCGGGCCGCGGTGCGCCTGGCGCCGCGGCGTTCGGCCAACTGGAGCGCCCGCTCGCCCTGCGCCGCCGCCTCGGGCAGCCGGCCGGCTTCCATCAGGGTGGCGGTCAGGTCCAGCAGCCCGTCGGCCGCCACGGTGTCGAGACCGGCGTCGAGGGCCTGCTGAACAGCGGTGGCGGCGATGCGCTCCGACTCCGTGAACCGCCCGTCCGCCGCCGTCACGCCGCTGAGCGCCATCTGCGCCCGCACCGACTGGTGGGTGGCATTCAGCGTCGAGGCCAGACTGGCTGCCCGCTCCAGGTCGGCCCGTGCCGCTTTCGGATCGCCCATCACCCAATGGAATCCGCCGCGCCGCAGCAGGACCTCCGCCTCGCCCTCCGTGTTGGCGGCTGCCGTGTACAACCGCTCCGCCTCGCCGAACGCCGCCAGCGCCGCCTCGCGCCTCGAGTCCGCGGCCTCGACGCTGCCCAGCCGCAAGCGCGCCGCCGCATACTGGGCGTCGATGTCCACCGCCCTGGCGTACGACGACCGGGCCTCGGTGCGCCGGCCGGCGGCTTCCTGGGCGCGGCCCAGGTCCACCCACGCCGCCGCGTCGCCCGCGTTGCGCTCGACGTAGCGCTGGTACGCGGCGAGCGACGCCTCGAGATCCCTGAGCACGAGCGCGCGCGTGCCCTGCAGCCGCAGCCGCTCGTCGTCGGGCAACCGGGACTCGTCCGGCAGTACCGAAGAGAGCCGCAGCAACTGGGCCTGCGCGCCGCGCTCGTCGTCGAGTTCGGCCAGCGCCTCGGCCAGCCGGGCGTAAGCGATGGGGTACTTCGGGAACAGCTGAATGGCCTGCTCCAGGGCGCGTTGTCCGCTGTGGTAGGCGCCCTCGCGAATGGCCTCGGACCCGCGTTGATACCAGCGCACGGCGTCGGGCGGCGGGGCCGGCAGCCCGCGCAGCGCGGTCCACCCCCACCATGCGCCCGCCGCCGCGACGGCAAGAAGAAGGAGCGCGGGCAGCGTCCATCGTCTGAGGCGCGTTCCCGGCTCCGTTCCGGGCCGCGTTCCGGGCCGCGCGGCGGAAGCGGGCGGCGCGGAGCCGATCGTGACCGCCTCGGAGGGATCTCGGACGGTGCTCCACGACGGCGTGTGCATCTCGGCCGGCGCCGCCCCGTCTCTCGAAGAGTCCGTGATCAGCAGCCGAATGGCTCCGATGACCTCGTCGGCCGACTGGAAGCGGTCGGCCGGATCCTTGGCGAGCAGTCTGCGGCACAGTTCGTCGTGGCGCTCCTGCAGGCCTGATCGCAGGGAGGAAACCGGCGGGGGATGCACCCGCAGGATCTGACCGAAGACGTCCGACGTGCTGCCCCCCTCGAAGGCGCGACGCCCGGTCAGGCACTCGAACATGAGGGCTCCGAGCGCGAACAGATCGCTGCGGCCGTCAATGGGGCGCTGCTGCACCTGCTCCGGCGACATGTAGGCCGGCGTTCCCTTGACGACGCCGACCATGGTCTGGTCGGGCGGCGCGCTCGGGTCGGATGTGACCGGCGCGGACTGCACCAGCTTCGCCAGGCCGAAGTCGAGGAGCTTCGGGCGTCCCGACGGGGTCACCATGACGTTGTGCGGCTTCAGGTCCCGGTGGACCACGCCCCGCCGGTGCGCGGCCCCCAGGGCCTCGGCGATGTGCGCGGCAAGCGCCAGCGCGTCGCGCACGGGCAGCGGTCCGCGCTTCAGCAGGGCCGACAGCGTCTCGCCCTCGACGTACTGCATCACGATGAAGGCGCGGCCGTCGGGGGCCTGGCCCACCTCGTGCACGTGGCAGATGTTCGGATGATCCAGCGCCGCCGCGGCCTGGGCTTCGCGCAACAGCTGCGCGCGGGTGTCGTCGTGATCGCGGCCTTCCGCCGGCAGGAGCTTGATGGCGACGTCGCGCTCGAGCGTCAGGTCGCGGGCGAGGTACACATCGCCCATCCCTCCGCTCCCCAGCAGACGGACGATGCGGTAGTGCCCCAGTTCCGTGCCGGGTTCGCTCGAGGCCATCGCGGCGCGCCACTCCTCGCGGCTGTTGGGTACAGTGGCCCGAGTATACACGGACCGAAGGACGGCCGGGCCGGCACGGCGTTCACCGCGCGCGGCCGGCCGGTCTAGAATGATCGGATGTCCCCATCAAGGAGTGTGTACGTGCATCCGAACCGCCGCAGGTTCCTGACGACCTCGTCGCTTGCGCTGGCCGCCGCCACGGTCGATCTGTCGAAGTTGCTCGCGCAGGCCGGCCAGGGCGCGCCCCAGGCCCCACAAACCGCGTTCACGCCGATCCGCGGCACGGTGGGTTTCTTCACCGGCCAGGGCGGCACCATCGGCTACCACATCGGCAACGACGGCGTTGTCGTCGTCGACGCGCAGATGCCGGCGACGGCGAAGATCTGCCTCGACGGCATCAAGGAGCGCGACGGGGGGCGGCTCATCGACATTCTCGTGAACACGCACCACCACGGCGATCACACCGGCGGCAACCCGGTGTTCAAGTCCTCGGTGAAGAAGATCCTGGCGCACGCGAACGTCCCGAAGCTGCAGCGTGAAGCCGCGGCCCGGCAGGCCGCCGCGCGCCCGGATGCGCCGGCGCCCGAGATCGTCGTGGCCGACGCCACGTTCACCAGCACGTGGGAAGAAGACATCGGCGGCGAGCGGATGGCGTTGAAGTACTACGGCGCGGCGCACACAAGCGGCGACGCGGTGGTGACGTTCCGGAAGGCCGACGTGGTGCATATGGGCGACCTGGTGTTCAACCGGATGCACCCGTTCATCGACCGGCCCGCGGGCGCGTCGATCGCGGGCTGGATCAAGGTGCTCGAGGGTACCGTCGCCGACCACAAGAACGAGACGACCTACATTTTCGGCCACGGTTCGGCGAAGTTCGGCGTCACCGGCGCCCGCGCCGACCTGCTCTACATGCGCGACTACCTGACGGCCCTGCTCGAGTTCGTGCGCGGCGAGATCAAGGCGGGCAGGCCGAAGGAGGTGATTGTGAAGATCACCGACCCGCTCAAGGGGTTCCCCGACCACGGGCCGCTCATCGAGCGCGTGCTCACGCCCGCGTACGACGAACTGAGCGCCTGAGCGGCGGCCGGATCACCCCGCGCGCGGTTCGAGCTCGAGCCACCGGGCGTAGGCCACGTCGAGCTCGCGCCGCGCCTCCTCCGCGCGGGCAAGCACGCGCGCGATCTCGGCGGCCCCGGCCTTGTAAAACTCCGGGCCCGCGACGGTCTCGTCGAGGAGGCGCACTTCCGCCTCGAGGGCGTCGATGCGTCCGGGAAGCGCCGCGAACTCGCGCTGTTCGCCGAAGGTGAGGCGCTTGCGCGCGGCCGGCCCGCGTCGATCACCGGGCGCATCGGCGGCCCCGGCGGCGGACACCCGCCGCGCGCGGCTGGCCGGGATCTCCTGCGCCTGGGCGGCCGCCTCACGTCCGGTCTCCCGCGCGGCCTCTCGCTGGCGGACCCAGTCCTCGTAGCCGCCGACATACTCGCGGATCTGCCCGCCGCCCTCGAACACGAGCGTGCTCGTCACCGCGTTGTCGAGGAATGCCCGGTCGTGGCTGACCAGCAGCAACGTCCCGGGGAACTCGGCCAGCTGAGCCTCGAGCAGTTCGAGCGACTCGAGATCGAGGTCGTTGGTCGGCTCGTCGAGCACGAGGACGTTCGCGGGCCGCGTGAACAGGCGCGCCAGCAGCAGGCGGTTCCGCTCGCCGCCGGACAGGGCCTTCACCGGCGATCGTGCGCGCTCGGGCGGGAAGAGGAAGTCGGCCAGGTAGCCGTTCACGTGCCGCGGGCGCCCGTTGATCGTGACCGTGCTGTTGCCCTCGCCCACGGTGTCGAACACGGTCGCCTCCGGGTCGAGCTGCTCCCGCTGCTGGTCGTAGTAGGCGACCTGCACGTTCGCGCCCGTCCGCACCTCACCCGACTCGGCCTCCATCTCTCCGAGCAGCAGCCGCAGCAGCGTGGTCTTCCCCGCGCCGTTGGGCCCGATGAGCCCCACGCGGTCGCCGCGCATGATCCGCGTCGAAAAGCCGCCGACGACCGGGGACCCGTCGAACGACTTGCTGATGTCCCGGGCTTCGAACACCAGCCGGCCCGACGCGTCGGCGGCCCCCACCTGCAGCCGCATCGTGCCGGGCTGCTCGCGGCGAGCGGCGCGCTCGGCCCGCATGGCCTCGAGCGCGCGGACGCGGCCCTCGTTGCGCGTGCGCCGCGCCTTGATGCCCTGCCTGACCCAGGCTTCCTCGACGGCCAGCTTCTTGTCGAACTTCACCTGCTGGATGGCTTCGTTCGCCAGCCATTCGTCTTTCTTCCGCAGGAACGTCGCGTAGTCGCCGGGCCACGACGTCAGGCGCCCGCGGTCGAGCTCGACGATGCGCGTGGCCAGGCGCTGGAGAAACGCGCGGTCGTGCGTGACGAAGACGACGGCGCCCGCGTAGTCGGCGAGGAAGCCCTCGAGCCAGGTGATCGCGTCGATGTCGAGGTGGTTCGTCGGCTCGTCGAGCAGCAACAGATCGGGCTGGGCCACCAGCGCCCGCGCGAGCAGCACCCGGCGCCGCCAGCCCCCGGAGAGCGTGTCCACGATGGCGTCGGCGGGCAGACTGAGGCGCGAGAGCACCATCTCGACGCGCTGCTCGACGCGCCAGCCGTCGCGCTCCTCGAGCTCGTGCTGGCGGCGGCCGAGCAGCTCGAGAGCGGCGGGTGAAGGATCGTGCGCCACCGCGACGGCCGCCTGGTGGTACGCCGTGACCAGCGCGCTGATGTCGCCCAGGCCCAGGGCCACCACATCGAAGACCGGCAGGTGCTCGGAGAGCGGCACGTCCTGATCGAGCCTCGCCACGCGCAGGGTCGGCTGGCGCCAGACCGACCCGGCGTCCGGCGCCTGCTCCCCGCTCAGCATGCGCAGCAGCGTCGACTTGCCGCTGCCATTGCGGCCGAGCACGCACACGCGCTCGCCCGCCTCGATCTGCGCGGCGGCGTCATCGAGCAGCGGCAGGTGGCCGAAAGCGAGAGACACCCGGTCGAGCGTCAGCAGCGGCACGTCTTCACGTTACAACGAAGGCCGGCGGCGCGCCATGGCGCGCCGCGCACAGCCAGATCAGACCACGCGGAACAGGATCACGGTGACGAGGGTCGGCAGCACGGCGCCGAGGAAGAGGCCGATGGGATAGATCGCGCCGTCGAAGTACTTCGACAGCAGCGACTGCCCGGCGGGATTCGGCGCGTTGGCGATCACCGTCAGTCCTCCGCCGGCCACGGCGCCCTCGACCACGGCGATCTTGAGCTGCTCGCTGAGGTTCGGTACCAGCGTGGCGAGGTAGGTGACGAGGGCATTGTCGTCGAACGCCGTCAGCAGCACCGACCCGAAGAACATCGACTCTTCCGAGAGGCTGCCGAGGAACGGCTGGATCCACCAGCCCTGCAGCCCGCCGTGGATGACGAGCCCGGCGAGGAAGAACCCGACGAGCAGCGGCGCCTTGAGATCGAACCGGCCCTGGTGGGGGGCCGTCGCGCGGGTGAATCCGAGGAATATCAGGAACGCGCCGATGACGAGCGCCGGATAGTGCGCGATGAGGACCGTCCACGCGATGAACAGGCAGTGGGTGAGGGTGATCCAGGCCGGGATCGGCTCGGTGCTCTCGGGCGCACCGTCGCCGTCTGCCGCGGGTTCGTCCGGCACCCGGGAGGCCAGGCGCGCGAATTGCTTGCGGAAGACCGCGAAGTAGATGATGTTCGACACGACGATGGCCACCGCCGAGCGCCACCCGATGTGGCTCAGCATATAGGCTGAATCCCAGTTCCACGGCCGCGCCACCATCAGCACGGGCGGCGCCGCGAAGTGCGTCAGCGTGCCGCCGATGGAGACGTTCACGAACAGGAGGCCGAGGGTGGCGTACTTCAGCGTCCGACCCGGCTGCCGGTCGTAGATCTGGCGCCCCAGCAGCAGCGCGCAGATGGTCATCGCGGCCGGCTCGGTGATAAACGAGCCGAGGAGCGGGCCGACGGTCAGGATGGTCAGCCACCATGCCGCGGGCGTCTCCCGGCCCAGCCTCGCCACCCGCCTCAGCGCCGACTCGGCGAGTACGACCACGGGGCGCGTCGCCGCGAGCGCCATGATCACGACGACGAAGATTGGCTCCGTGTAGTTGACGGTATGGTTGAAGTACTGGATCACCGTGTCGAAGCCATGCCACAGCAGGACGGCGATGCCCAGCACGATGGCCCAGAGGCCGAAGACCACCTCGACCTCACCGAAGAAGTGCAGGAACTCCGCCAGCGTGCTGGGCCGACTCGGCCGCCCTTCCCGCTCGGCCCTGGCGTCGCTCGCGTGCTGGACGCGGTGCGCCAGCGCCGTGAAACGGGCCACGGAGAACGTGTGCAGGATGGCCAGCGCGAAGATCGCGGTCGCCACGAGATCGAACGGGTCCTGGGTCGCGCGTTGCGTCAGGGTCGCGAGGAGTCCATCCGGAGATGGCGGCGGATACGCCGAGAGCGGGGTCGGCAGGACAGTGACCGGCGGTGTCGGAGCCATGCTCTACACGATAGTCGACGGGCTCAGCCGGTGCCAAGCACCAGCACGGCCGCAGCGGTGACCAGCAGGCCGAGTACGACGAGGCCGTAGACCGGCCAGTGCAGGAGCGCCTGCTCGACAATCGGCGGCCCCTGGACGGCAGCGGGCACGCGGGACGGCGCGGGCTTCTCCTCGGGATGGGCGTGTCCGGGCGACGCCGGCTCTCCGGTGGTGACGTGCCAGAACCGGGAGGCTGCTCGCTCCAGCGGGACGAGGATGTCGCCGGCCGGCACCTGCGGCTTCCACCGCCACCAGCCGCGCATCGACAGCCAGATGACGACCCCGGCCAGCGCCGCGCCCGCGAGGATGTAGGGCAGGCCCGCCGGCGACCAGGCGGCGGACGGGTCAGCCAGACCGCGCATCAGCGTCCACGGCGCCGCAAGAGAAAGCGCGACCGCGCCGGCCCACGCGACAACGGGCGCCCTGCCGTTCGCGCCTGGCGGCGGCCAATCCCGGGGCCGGGCGTCCGGGCGCTCTGCGCCGGACACGGCGACGAGCCAGGCCACGCGCGCCATGAGCAGGGTGGTGCCGACCGCCGCGAGCGACAGCACCGACACAATCCCGGCGGCGGACGACAGCCCGGATGCGCCCACGCCGGCCTTCAGGGCGGACTTGGCGACCGCGCCGCTTGTCAGCGCCATCCCGCCGAGCGAGAGGCCGAGCAGCGAGACGGTCGCGACGCCGGCGCGGCGCCACGCCCTGGCGGCGCCGTCGCGCGCGGACACTCCGAGCGTCAGGAACAGCGCGCTCTTTGCCAGCCCATGGTGCAGGGTGTACACCAGCACCGCCGACAGCAGGAGCGCCCAGCTCGAGGGCGCGATCATCCCCAGGCCAACTGCGGCTGCGAGGAACCCCGCCTGGCTCACGCTGGAGTACGCGAGCGCCGTCTTCGCATCACGCTGGCACAACCCGATGGCCGCGCCGTAGAAGGTCGCGGCGATGCCCAGCAGGACCACCGGCACGCTCCATGCGACGAGCGAGGCGTGGCCGAGCGGCAGCAGGCGGATCCAGCCGAGTACGCCGGCCTTGCTCATCGTGCCGGCGAGGGCGACGGCCGCGGGCAGTGGGGCGGCCGCGTAGCTGACGGGCAGCCAGGGATGCAGCGGCACCGCGCCGGCCTTGATGCCGCACCCGAGGAAGATCAGCGGCACCGCGGCCAGGCCTGCCGGGTGTGCGAGCATCCTCGCGGGCAGGTCGTCGAGGCTGGCCGTGCCTGCCGCCCGGACCGCGAAGAAGAGCCCGGACACGAGCAGCACCTCGCCGACGATGGCGAAGACCATGTAGGCCCGCCCCGCGCGGCGCGCTTCGCGATCGTCCCGATGCGCAACCAGGCCGTAGGCCGACAGGCTCATGAGCGCGAAGAACACGTAGAACGACGCGGCGTCCCGGGCCAGCGGCAGGCCGAGGCTGCCCGACATGCTCAGGAGGAAGAACGCGAAGAAGCGCGCCTGGTGCGGATCGTCCCGCATGGCGGTCCGGGCCGCCGCGCCCGCTGAGAGCCAGACCAGGCTGCCGAGCAGCAGGAACACCCACCCCGTGAGGTCGAGCCCGATGCGCGCCCCGAGGAGCAGCCACGGCACGTCGACCGCCCAGGCGTCCCGATGGCCGGCGACGAGCATCAGGGCGGGGAGGGCGGCCCACGGTCCGAGGCGCAGCGCCGCCGGAGCGGTCGTACGCCACAACGCCGCCAGCCCGAGCACAAGCGGCCCCAGTACCGCGGCCGCGGCGACCCAGGCGGCGGCATCGGGCGACCATGCCAGGCCCGTCATCTCAGGTACTCCCGCGCCGCGATGAGGGCGGCCCAGCCGAGCGGGGAGAACGCGCTGCCCGCGAGCAACCCGGCGAGCAGCGTCATCGCGGCCGTGGCCAGGGGCGGACCGAGAAGCATCCATGGCGCCTCGGCTGCGCGGCCCGCGCGGGCGGCGGCGAGCTCGGCAGACGGCGCCTTGAACCACGCGGCATATAGAATCGGCAGAAAATACACGGCGTTGAGCAGGCTGCTGGCGGCGAGCACGCCGACAATCCAGGCGTGGCCGCTCTCGAGTGCGCCGAGGCCCAGGTACCACTTGCTCACGAAGCCGGCGGCGGGCGGCACGCCAATCATGCCAAGGGCCGCCACGCTGAAGGCCCCCATGGTCAGCGGCATCAGGCGGCCGGCCCCGTCCATTTCGCTGACGGCGTGCACGTGCAGTTCCTCGGCCAGGTTGCCGGCGCAGAGAAACAGGGTGATCTTCATGATCCCCTGGTGTACCAGGTGCACGATGCCGCCTATCGTGGACGTGGCGCCGACCATGGCGACGCCCAGGACGATGTACGACACCTGGCTGATCGTCGAGAACGCGAGGCGCCTCTTCAGGTCGTCCTGGAACACCGCGCGCGCCGAGCCGTACACCACCGTGAACGCCGCCACGGCGAGCAGCGCGTCGGTGACCCCGAGCGCGCCGGCCGTGTGCACGCCGTACACGTCGTACACGACGCGCACGATCCCGAAGGCGCCGGCCTTGACGACCGCCACCGCGTGCAGCAGCGCGCTCACCGGCGCCGGCGCGACCATCGCCTGCGGCAGCCATCCGTGCAGGGGCACGAGGGCGGCCTTCACGCCGAGCCCGGCCACGAGCAGCGCGAAGATCGCGACGAGGCTCGTTCGATGCACGGCCGTGAACTGCGCCAGGCTCCCGCCCTCCTTGAAATCCACGGGTCCAGCAATCGCCTGCAGCCAGACCATGCCGACGAGGAGCGCGACGCCCCCGGACATGGCGTAGGCCAGGTAGGTCCGGCCGCCCTTCAGGGCCGCCTCGGTGCCCCGGTGCACCACGAGGGGATAGGTGCTGGCGGTCAGCAGTTCGTAACAGACGAAGAACGTGAAGAGATTCCCCGCGAGCGCCACGCCCATCGTCGAGGTCACGCACAGCGAGAAGAAGCCGAAGAAGCGGCTGCGGTGCGGCGACCCCTCGAGGTAGCCGACAGCGTAGATGGTCGTGACGAGCCAGAGGACGGTGGACAGGCTCGCGAACATCGCCGCCATCGCGTCGGCCCGGAACGTGAGCGCCAGGCCGGGCACCAGCGCCACGCTCCACTCGTACGAGCGCTCGTGGAAGACGCCCCACACCATGACGGCGACGAGGATCACCTTGGCGATCGCGCCCGCCAGATTGAGCGCCGTGCGCAGGCCGTGCCGCTCCTCCGCGAGAAAGAAGATGACCAGGCCCGGCACGAGCGACGTCAGGAGGATCGCGGGAGGCAGCCAGGCGTGCATGTCCGTCACGGCCGGCCTCCCGTCTGCGCGGATGCCGGAACCCCTGGCGCCGGGGCGCGATCGAGCAGGCCCGATACGCCCGGGGCCGCGAGACCGAGCAGCAGGGCCGCCACCGCGAGCGCGAGCGCCGGGGCCGCCAGCCGCGTGCGGACGGCCGACGCGGGAGGCTCCGACCCGCTCGACCGCATGAACGCCGTGAGCACGCGGAAGAGGTATGCCGAGGCGAGCAGCGTGCCGGTGACGATCACCGGGATCCACCACCACTGGCCGCTGTCGAACGACGCGCTCAGGAGCAGCCACTTCGCCACGAAGTTCCCGCCCGGCGGAAGGCCGATGAGCACCATGGAGCCGATGGCGAACGCCAGCGCCGGGGCGGAGGCCTGGACGGCCGCGCCGCGCAGCGCGCGGATGTCGTCGGTGCCGTACGCCAGCATCAGGCCGCCGGCCGCCATGAACATCGCGGCCTTGGCGCACCCGTGCGAGACAGCATGAAACGCGACCGCCAGCGGCACGACCGACGCGGCCGCGCCGGTCGCGAGCGGGAACAACAGGAACAGGTAGCCGACCTGCGCCACGGTCGAATAGGCCACCACCATCTTCAGCCGCGACTGGCGCAGCGCGAGCGCGGACCCCCAGAGAATCGCGGCGCTGCCCAGCAGGCCCATCGCCTGCGCGAGCGCGACGGGTGCCAGCACGGGGAACACCTCGAACCAGAGGCGCAGGAACAGGTAGAACGACCCCTTGATGACCAGCGCCGACAGAACGGCGCTCACCGGCGCGGGTGCCCCGGCGTGCGCCGGCGGCAGCCAGGCGTGCAGCGGGACCAGCGCCGTCTTGGCCGCCAGGCCCACGAGCATCAGCGCGGCGGCCGCGCGCGCCGCGGGCACGTCGGCCATCGCACGCCCCAGCCCGGCAAGGTCGAGGACGCCGAACTGCCCATACAGCAGGGCCGTGCCAAGCAGGTACGACAGCGACGCCAGGAGCGAGACCAGGAGATAGCGCATGGCCGCCGGCCAGGCTTTCTTCCCGGCCAGGCTGATCAGGGCGACCCCGGACAGGCCCACGAGTTCCAGGGTGACGTACAGGTTGAACACGTCGCCCGACAGGAATAGCGCGTTGAGCGCGCCCCACAGCATGAACCACAACGGCCAGAACAGTGCCGTACGGCCGTGCGGCCCTGCGGCGCGGCCCTCGTCGCGGCCGCCGAAGTAGCCGGAGGCGAAGACGGTGACGGCAATGCCGACGGCCGTGTTCATGAGCACCATCAGCACGGCGAGGCCGTCGGCGCGCAGCAGGATGCCCAGGGGCGGCAGCCAGCCGCCGACGTGATGCGTGATGACCCCGCGGTGCCACGCCGCGCCGGCGAGCAGCGCAGCCGCCGGGGCAAGGCCGGCGCACAGGGCGACGGTCGCCCCTCTGCGCAGCCGGTCCCCTCCGGCAAACGCCAGCACGGCCGCGGCGAGCGGCAGGAGGATCGGCGCGCCCAGCAGAACGGCATCACTCATGGCGGCCGTCCTCCTCGTCGCCGAGACGCACCGCCAGGGCGAGCGCCACCGCCGTGGCGCTGACCGTGACGACAATGCCGGTGAGCACGAGCGCGTGGCTCACGGGGTCGGGCGCGGGCCCCGCCACGCGGCGCGCGAACGCGATGATGATGACGAACGCCCCCGACCCGAGGACGTTGAAGCCGAGGATGCGCCGCACGAGCGACCGGCTGGCGATCGCGCCGGCAAGACCGATCGCCACGAGCAGCGCGCCGCTCAGGCCATAGAGCAGGACCGGCGTCATCGCCCTTGCTCCGGACGCTCGTCGTCGGTCAGCCGGAAGACGAGCGTGGCCAGGATGGCGGCGCAGGACACCAGCAGGCCGGACTCAACCAGCAGGATCCACCACTTCGCCGTCGCCGGCGTGAAGCGCAGCAGTGAGCCGTTGAGCACAACCATGCCCGCCGCGACGAGGAGGAAGACGAAGAAGCCGCCGGCCAGGACGGCCGGCATGCGGCCGGGCGGAACATCGGCCGGCACGCCGGCGAACGCCGACAGCAGCCAGGCGCCGGCGAGCACGGCCGCGCCCTGGAACGCGCCGCCGGGCTGGTCGGCGCCGATCCAGAGCAGGTACGCGGCGACGACGGCCAGCCCGGGGAGCATGAAGTGCGCGAAGGCCAGCGTCACCGGGCCGCGGACCCTCGTTCCCCCGAGCGAGGCGGCATGGCGGTCCGCGCCGATGGCGCTCACGCCCAGGGCGGCGAGCAGGAGCACGCCGACCTCGAGGAGCGTGTCGTAGCCGCGGAAGTTGAGCAGCACCGCCGTCACCGGGTTTCCGACGCCGGACTCGGGCGCGGCATCGCGCGCCAGGCGGGCCACCGCCGGCTCGCCGGACGGGACCGTCAAGACCGCCCACGCGACCAGCAGGGCCACGACGGCGGCGAGCGCACCGGCCGAGACCCGCACGGCGAGCCAGAAGGAAGGCAGCCCGCGGACCGCCGCCGCGCCGCGGGGCGGCGCCGGAAGGGCGCCGAGCGCGCGCATGAACAGCGTGCCGGTGATACCCGCCCCGACGGCCGCCTCCGCCAGCGCGATGTCCGGGGCGTCGAGGCGGACCCACACCAGGGTGATGGCCAGCCCGAGCACGATGAAGACGACCGTGGCGCGGAACAGATCGCGGTACAACAACGCGGCTGCGGCCAGCACCGGAACGGCCGCCGCCAGCAGCACGTCGACGAACCCGACGCCGTTCACGGCCGCCTCCAGGGGCGGATGCCCCTCCGCAGCGCCTCGCGCGCAATGAGATGGCCCGCGACGGCGCTCGCGAAGAGGATGAGCAGCCAGACGGCGCCGAGCCGAAGTCCGTTTCCCGCCCCGGGCGCGCGCAGGAACGTGGCCAGAACGATGAGGCCAAGGCCGACGTTGTCGGCCTTGGTGAGGGCGTGCAGGCGCGAATAGACGTCCGGGAAGCGGATGAGTCCCAGCGTGCCCGCGACGAAGAAGAACGAACCCGCGGCGGCCAGCGCGGCCGCCAGAAGCTCAGTGGCGGTCATCGGCCGCCTCCGGCCCCGGTTCGCCGGGCGGCTCGCCCAGCTCCCAGCCGAACGCCACGAACGCGATGGCCGTGGTGGCGGCCAGCACCGCCACGACGATGACGAGATCGAGGGTGGCGGCCATGCCGATGGTGGAGGGTCCCGCCAGCAGCAGGCTGGCGGCCGCCGCGGTGCCGGCGATCTGCACGGCCAGCATCGCCTCCGCGCGCGTCGGGGCGCGGAGCGCGTGCCAGACACCGACCACCAGCGTGGCCGCGACGATGACGCCGAGCGCGGCGAACACTCCGTCCATCATCACCGCGTCCCGGGCAGCGGGTAGCCGAAGACGGCCGCGACGTGGCGTTCGACATCATGCATGGCCGCGTTCACGGCCGTTTCCGGCCCGGTGAGGGCGTGCACCGTGTAGTGGTCGCCATCGAGTTCGGCGCCGAGCGACCCGGGAAGCAGCGAGCACACGCACAAGGCGAGCACGCGGGCGTCGCGCGACGGAAGCCTCGCCGGGACGCGGCAGAGGACCGGGTCAATCGACGCGGGGCCGCGGAAGGCGAGCAGGGCCACCGCCGACGCTCCCCGGGCGGACTGCCAGACGAAGTAGGGCAGAAACAGCGCCAGGCCCCGCCAGGAGATCCTCGAGGCGTCGCGGGGCCTCAGCGCGAGGCTGATCCACGACGCGCAGGCGGCGGCCGGCAGGCCGACGAGCGCCGACTTCGGGTCGCCGCCCGTCAGCATCATCCAGGCTGCCGAAACCGCCGCCGCACGGATGATGAATGCGCGCATGGTGAAGACGGCCTTGGCACCCGGTCTCGCGGGGCGGCGGAGCCGCCCGGCGCAGGTGCCCGAACCTGTCCATTAGAACATGCGGTCGAACCACGCGTCCTCGATCACCTGGAACGTCTTCGTCAGGGCCTTGCCGCCGGCGGTCACGACGACGGTGTATTCGCCGACGTCGGCCGGGATCGTGCCGCCGAAGCTCGGGTAGGCGGGCGCCGCCTGCTGGCCTCCAAATCCGCCGCCGCCCATGCCGCCGCGGCCGGTCGCCGCCGGCGCGGCCTGACCGGGAATCGTGACGGCGGTCGCCCGCATGTTCCACAGCAACTGGTTCATCCCGGCCGCGTTCGGGCCCTTGGTCTCCGCCACCACGCGCGAGCCCTGCATGATCTTCACCGTCACGTCGCCCGACGCGGGCGACTTCAGGAAGTAGTTGATCGTCACGCCGTTCGGCTCGCTCTCGCCGTTGAAGTTGGTGAACGCGGAGACGTTGCCGCGTCGCACCACCCACTTCACTTTCGACTCGACGTCGAACAAGTGGAAGTCCGCCGCGAGCGTCTTGTCGCTGACCTCCTGGAGCGCCGAGACGTCGGTGATGAAGATCCCGCGCCCGTGCGTCGCGACAATCAGGTCCCGCTCGCGCGGGTGGATCTTCAGGTCGTAGACGGGCTGTGTCGGCAGGCCGTTCTTCATCTCCTGCCACGTCTTGCCACCGTCGATCGTCACGAACAGCCCGAAGTCCATGCCGACGAACAGCAGGTTGGGGTTGTACGGGTCCTCGCGGATCACGTTCACCGACTTGGCCGGCAGGTTGCCGACTATGGACGTCCAGGTTTCGCCGAAGTCCGTGGTTTTGTAGACGAACGCGCGGAAGTCGTCGTTGCGAAGGCCCGTGTAGGTCACGTACGCCGTGCCAGGCGCGTGCGACGACGCGACGACGCCGCTCACCCAGTAGCCGGGGTTGCCCTTGATCTTCTCGTTCAGCTTCGTCCAGGACTTCCCGCCGTCCTTCGTGAGCTGCACGTTGCCGTCATCGGTGCCCACCCAGATGAGGTCGCGCACGAGCGGCGACTCGCTGACCGACGTGATCGTGCAGTACGTGACATTGCCGTCGCCGCCCTTGCCCGTCGTGAGCTTCGACTTGTCGTTGGTCGTGAGGTCCGGGCTGATTTCGACCCAGTTCTCGCCGCGGTAATTCGATTTCAGCAGCTTGTTGGTCGCGTGGTAGACCACGTTGCTGTCGTGCGGAGAAATCAGGATGGGCGCGTTCCAGTTGAAGCGCAGCGCCTGGTCGCGCGACTGGATGTTCTTCCCCTCGCCCGTGTGGAGGTCCAGGCGGGAGATCGCGCCGAACTGCGACTCGTTGTACAGGTAGCGGTTGGTGACCGTGTCGAAGACGTTGTAGAACCCGTCGCCGCCGCCGACCGTCTGCCAGTCCTCGAACACGATGCGGCCGCCTCCGCGCTTCGTGCTGGGGCCGCGCACCGAGCCGTTGTCCTGCAGGCCGCCCGCGACGTTGTAGGGATACAGGTGGTCGTAGCCCACCGCGTAAAACTGCGCGAGCGGCAGTTCATCAGGGTGGTACCAGTTCTGTCCGCCGTCGTAGGTGATGCCCATGCCGTGGTCGTAGCCGAGGATGATGTGCTTCGAGTTCGCGGGGTTGATCCACATCGCGTGGTTGTCGCCGCCGAACCGGAACGGCGACGCCCACGTCTTGCCGCCGTCGGTGGAGTGCGTCATGCCGACGGTCAGTACGTACACGTGGTTCGCGTCGTTCGGATCGACGCGGATCTGCATGTAGTAGTAGCCGGGCCCGCCGCCGATCTTCTGTTTGTCGGGGCTCACCTTCTTCCACGTCTTCCCGCCGTCGTCCGAGCGGTAGACCTCCTCGCCGATCATGCCGTTGCTGGACTTGCCTTCGCGCAGCTCTTTCAGGCGATCCGCGTCCGACATGCCGGGCTTGTTCGCGTTCTCGATGTTCGCGTAGACGATGAGCGGGTTCTTCGCGTAGACGTCCAGGCCGATGCGGCCCAGCATGCCGGCCGGCAGGCCGCCGCCGAGCTTCGTCCAGGTTTTCCCGGCGTCAAGGGTTTTGTAGATGCCGCTGCCCGGTCCGCCGAGGTTGAAGGTCCATGGCAGCCGCTCCTTGTCGTACGCGGCCGCGTAGAGGATCTTCGGGTTCTTCGGATCGATCACGAGGTCTGCGGCGCCGACCATGCGGCCGTCCGCCTTCACCTCGAGCGACTTGGTCCACGTCTTGCCGCCGTCGATCGTCTTGAACACGCCGCGCTCGTCGTTCGGCGTGTAAAGGTGCCCGAGGGCCGCCACATAGACGATGTTCGGATTCACGGGGTCGATGACGATGCGGCCGATGTGGTGCGTGTCCTTCAGGCCCATGTTCGTCCACGTCTTGCCGGCGTCGACGGACTTGTAGACGCCGTCGCCCCAGTACGTGCTGCGCGAGGAGGTGTGCTCACCCGTGCCGACCCAGACGATCTTGGGATCGGTGTCGGCCACCGCGATGTCGCCGATCGAGATGACCGGCTGGTCGTCGAAGATGGGGTCCCAGCTGATCCCGTTGTTCACCGTCTTCCAGAGGCCGCCCGAGCCGGTGGCGGCGTAGATCGTGTGCGGCTCCTTCGCCGGCACCGCGAAGTCGACGAAGCGGCCGCTCTGGCGCGTCGGGCCAATGGCGCGGAACTTGAAGGCCTTGGCCACGTCGGGCGGCAGCGCCTGGGCGCCAAGGTCGGCCGGGAAGATCGCCAGAACGAGCGCGGCCGCCGCGAGCGCGCCGGCCAGCCGGAGAATCGGTCGAACCGTGTGCATGAGATGACTCCTTGCCTGGAAGCCCCGGAAAACGGCGTCGGGCACCGGTGGAGCGCGCGGTGCCAGCGCCCATTTCCCGCGGGGAACACCGGGGACAGTGCGGCCAACAGTATCGGCACTCGTGCCGATCGTCAAGGCGCCCGCCTCCGCTCGCCTCTGGTTTGCTGGTCCCCTCCGCGAGCTACGGCGCGGCAGGCCCGCCTCCGCTCGCCTGCGGTGTAAGATCCGCTCGAACACGCGGCGCGCGATGCCACGGGGACGAGCGCGCTGCACCGGGAGACGTCTTGACGGATGTGAGAGGCGGCGCGTCGTCGATGGTGCCGGCAGCCTGCCGCGCGTTCGCGGAGCGGCAGTACCGCCGCTCGTCCGCCGAACGGTGGGGCCTGACCATCGACGAGCTGGCCGCGGCCCTCGAGCGGAGCGCCGCCGGCCGCTTCGCCGGGCGCACCCCGTCGCCGGCCGAGGCCGAGCAGTACTTCGAGTCGCTCCACCTCGACGACCTGACGCTCGGCTGCGCCTGCGCGAAGGGACGCGAAGCGGCGTGGGAGCACTTCGTCCGCGAGTACAGGCCGGTTCTGCTCAGGGTCGCTGGCCGAGGCCAGAAGGCTGACGCGGCGCGGGACGTCGCTGACTCAATCTATGCCGAACTGTATGGGCTCGGCGCGCGCGACGGCGTCCGGCGTTCGCTCTTCGACTACTTCCACGGGCGCAGCAGCCTCGCCGGCTGGCTCCGGGCCGTCGTGGCACAGCGGTTGGTGGATCGGTCCCGCGCCGCGCGGCGGTTCGAGCCGCTGCCCGAAGAGGATCCGCCTGCGCCGGCCGCCGCGGCATCCCCGGAGTTCGAACTCGATGCCGATCGGCGCCGGTGCCGGGAACTGACGGGACAGGCGCTCGCCGACGCGATCGCCGGGATCGAGGCGCGCGACAGGCTGCGCCTGGCGCTCTACTACGCGCAGGGCATGCGGCTGGCGGCGATCGGGCGGGTGCTGGGGGAATCGGAAGCCACCGCGTCGCGAAAGCTCGAGCGGACACGGATGGCCCTGCGAGCGGCCGTCGAAGCGCGGTTGCGCGAGGCAGGCCGGCTGACCGACGCGCAGATCGACGAGTGCTTCGAGCACGCACGGACCGACCCGGCGTTCGACCTGGCGCGCGCGCTGCCGCCGCCACACGGCTGAAGCAGGCCGGATCAGGCGGCTGCAAGAAACACGACGGCGATCGTTCTCTGTAGGGGAGGAAGCGGTGACCGAGGGCAACGCGCGTGAGTCTGGCATGGAGCGGCTGCTCCGCTCCGCGCTCAGGCCGCAGCCCGGCGTGGCGGGCCCATGCCCGGACCCGGGACTGCTGGCGGCCTTCGTCGAGGGCGCGCTGACCGCCAACGAGGAGGCGGCGCTCGATGGTCATATCGCGGCCTGCGGCCGGTGCCAGGAGGCGCTGGCCGTGATGGCGCATGCGCTGCCAGAAGACGCCGCGGAGCGCGTGACCGAACCTGGCCCGTCGGGGTGGTTCACCTGGGCGACCCGGCCGCGCCTGCGGTGGCTGGTTCCCATCAGCGCCGCAGCGACCGTGGCCGTCGTGATCTTCGCCACCCGCCCGCTGATCGCCCCGGAAGGCGAGGCGCCCGGTACCGAAGTGGCCCGGATGGCCCAGGCGCCATCGGAGCCAGCCGCGGCGGAGGTGTCCCGATTGGATGCCCTGCGGAATGAGACCCCGCCGCCGGCGAAGGCGTCGGCCGCTCAGAAAGGGCAGCAGGAAACCGGGATCACCCGCGTCGGGCAGGCGCCCGACTCGAAGCCGCTGGCCGCCGCGCCGGCCGACGTGCCGGAGGCGGGCGGGCGGATGCGCGACAAGCAGGCCGTCGAGCCGGCGGCCGAAATGGTGGCTGCCCGCGTCGCATCGGAAGAGAAGCGCGCGCAACCCGCCGCCTCGGCACCGGCTCCGCCGATAGCGGCGCCGGGGGCTGTCGCGCGCCAGGCCACGAGTGTTCCGGTGGTCGCCGACGTCAGCCAGAAGCCAGTGGCCGCCGAGGCCGACCGCGGTGTGCCCGCCACCGCCGGCTCCCGCATGGAGTCGCGGAGCCTCCAGGGCGGCCAGGTCACGGTATCCGCCCCGGGCGGAGCGGTCAGGTGGCGGTTCGGCGCCGGAGGACGGATCGCGCGCACGCTCGATGCCGGAGAGACCTGGCAAGTGCAGGTATCCGGTCTGACCGTGAGCCTGCTGGCGGGCGCTGCGCCGTCACCGGCTACCTGCTGGATCGTCGGCGCCGCCGGCACCGTGTTGCTGACGACTGATGGCGAGCGCTGGGAGCGCCGGCCATTCCCCCTTTCTGTCGACCTGACAGCGGTCGAAGCCGTCAGCCCCCTGGCGGCCATCGTCACCGCCCGCGACGGCCGCCGGTTCGAGACGCTCGATGGCGGCCGGACGTGGACTCCAAAGCAGTAACGCCATCTCTTCGTCCAACCAGGGGACAGTCCCCCTTTTCGCCCGGTCGTGGGGACAGTCCCCCTTGTCGAGTTGTCGTGGGGACTGTCCCCGCGCTGCTGTCCCCACGCCGAGGCCCGGCGGCGGCGTTGACGGCGTTGGCCTGCAAGAAACCGGCGGGCGGCCGTTCTCAGAGTAGCCGGCGCTCGACGTGAGCTTCGGAGTCAGCACCAGGGAGGTTCCGATGAGGGCACGACGTTTCGTGATTACCGCCGCGGTTCTTGGCATCGCCACATTCGGGCTGGCCGTCAGGGCGGGCGTTCCGGCCGCCGCGGCGGGAGGGCCGCAGGACGGCACGGCCCGCGAGGATCAGGCCGACCTGGCGGTGACGGTCTACAACTCGAGCCTCGCGCTCATCCGCGACATCCGGGAGTTCGCGCTGCCGGCGGGGGAGTCGGACCTGCACTTCATCGACATCGCGGCCACCGTGAACCCGGCCACCGTGCATTTCCGGTCGCTGACCGAGCCGTCCCGGGTGAGCGTCATCGAACAGAACTACGAGTACGACCTGCTCGAGCCGGAGAAGCTGCTGCGCAAGTACGTCGGCCGGGAGATCACGCTCATCCGCGTTCGGAGCGAGAACGGCACCACGCGGGAAGAGGCCGTGAAGGCGCGCCTGGTCAGCTACAACAACGGGCCGATCTGGAAGATTGGCGACGAGTACGTCACCGGCCTCCACTCGGACCACCTCCGCTTTCCGGAGCTGCCGTCCAACCTCTACAGCAAGCCCACGCTGGTCTGGAAGCTGATGAATCGCGGCGGGCCGCGGCACCGGATCGAAGCGTCGTATCTGGCCGGCGGCCTCTCGTGGCAGTCGGACTACGTGCTGACCGTAGGCCGCGACGACAAGGCCGCGGATCTCGACGGCTGGGTCACGCTCACGAACGGCAGCGGCACGGCCTTCCGCGACGCGAAGCTGCAGTTCGTGGCGGGCGACCTGAACCGCGTGCAGCCGGCGGCCCGCAAACAGGCGCTCGAGTTGATGGCCGACGCGAGGGTGGCGTCGGCCGGCATGGTGCAGGAGGCGTTTTCGGAGTACCACCTCTACTCGCTCCCGCGCCGGACGACGATCGCGAACCAGGAGACCAAGCAGCTCGCGCTGCTGAACGGGAGCGGCGTGCCGGTGGAGAAGCGCTACATCGTGGACGGCCAGTCGTTCTACTACCGCAACCGCCGCAGCCCGGGCACGCCGATCAAGGACCAGGTGCAGGTCTTCTACCGCTTCCGCAACGACCAGAAGAGCGGGCTGGGCGCGCCGATGCCGGCGGGCGTCATCCGCGTCTACCAGGCCGACTCGAAGGGCGGGCTGCAGTTCGTGGGCGAGGACCGCATCGATCACACGCCGAAGGACGAGACGCTCGACCTCAAGATCGGCAGTGCCTTCGACATCGTCTGCGAGCGCAACCAGACGGACTTCGAGAAGATCAGCGAGATGGTTTACGAGATGGAGTTCGCGATCACCCTGCGCAACCACAAGTCGACGCCGATCTCGGTACAGGTGAACGAGCCCGTGGGCGGCACGTGGAAGATGATCCGGTCGACGCACGAATGGCAGAAGACGGCCGCCTGGGCGGCGCAGTTCACGGTGCCGGTCCAGGCCGAAGGCGAGGCCACGCTCAAGTACCGGGTGCGGGTGACGTACTGAGTCGCAGGCGCGGCGGGTCTTCCTTCGACTGCGCTCAGGACAAGGACGCCACAGCCTCTATCCCTCTTATGGAGCCCGGGGTCTTGAGACCCCGGGTTTCAGGTACACTGGCGTCACCGCCCGGCGTGTGCCGGGCGCATCATCGAGGGACACTGCCATGTTCGATCCCGCCATCTACCGCGACCGCCGCAACCGGCTCAAGAAGGACGTCGGCTCGGGCCTCATCCTGCTGCTTGGCAACGACGAAGTCGGGATGAACTACGCCGCCAACACGTATCACTTCCGGCAGGACAGCACGTTCCTGTACTACTTCGCGGTGGACCTGCCAGGCCTCGCGGGCCTCATCGACATCGACCGGGGCACGGAGACGCTCTTCGGCGACGACCTCACCGTGGCCGACATCGTCTGGACCGGGCCGCAGCCGACGATTGCGGCGCAGGCCAGGGCGGGGGCGGTGGCCGCGACGGCGCCGACGGCGGAGCTGGAGAAGCGGGTGTCGGAGGCCATCGCGCAGGGGCGGCGGGTGCATTTCCTCAAGCCGTACCGCGCCGAGCACACGCTGAAGCTCACGGCGCTGCTGGGGCTGAAGCCGACAATCGTGGCGTCGTACCGGTCCGAGCCGCTGCACAGGGCCGTGGTGGCGCAGCGGAACATCAAGTCGGCCGGCGAAATCGCGGAGATCGAACAGGCCATCGGCGTATCGCGCCAGATGTACCTGGCGGCGATGGCGGCTGCGAAACCCGGCAAGTACGAGTATGAGGTCGTCGCGGAGATCATCCGCGTCGCGAAGGCGAACGGCCACGACCCGTCGTTCCCGATCATCTGTTCCGTGCACGGCGAGACGCTGCACAACCACCATCACGGCAACCTGATGGCCAAGGGCGACGTGATGGTGCTCGACTCGGGTGTGGAGACGCCGGACAAGTACGCGAGCGACATCACCCGCACGATTCCCGTCGGCGGGACGTTCACCGCGCAGCAGCGGCAGGTTTACGAGATGGTCCTGCGGGCTCAGCTCGCCGCCATCAAGGCCATCAAGCCCGGCGTGCCGTACCGCGACGTGCACCTGCTGGCCGCACGCAGCTTCGCGGTCGACCTGAAGGCGGCGGGCCTGATGAAAGGCGATCCCGACGAGGCTGTCGCCGCCGGCGCCCACGCGATGTTCTTCCCGCACGGCCTCGGCCACATGATCGGCCTCGACGTGCACGACCAGGAGAACCTCGGTGAGCAGTACGTGGGCTACGAGCCGGGCCTCGAGCGCAGCACGCAGTTCGGCCTGGGCTACCTGCGCCTCGCGCGCACGCTCAAGCCCGGGTTCGTGCTGACGGTCGAGCCCGGTCTCTATTTCATCCCGCAGCTGATCGACCAGTGGAAGGCCGAGAAGCGGAACGCAGCGTTCATCAACTACAAGGAAGTGGAGAAGTTCCGCAACGCGCGGGGCTACCGGATCGAAGACGACGTGCTCGTCACGAAGTCCGGCAACCGCGTGCTCGGGCCGCCGATCCCCAAGACCGTGGCGGAGGTCGAAGCGGCGTGTAAAGGGTAGAAGCGGCCGTCCGCGGCTCTGAAACCCGAGGCCTCGGCCGCCGGGTTCCAGAGCCGCGTGTCCTACGATCCTTTCGGCAGCATCGCGTGAACGCCGAACTTGTGAACCAGCAACCCACCCTGGTGTGCCGCGGCGGCGATCTGTAGTCCGGCCGCGAGCACTGCGCCGAGCACCACCAGGGTCACGACCAACTGCGCGCCCGGGCTCGCAAGCCGTTTGACGAACCTCGGCAGGACGAGCAGTAGGGCATAACAGACCGTGATCACGGCGAACATGTCGCGCGCGCGCTCGGCAAGCTCCGAGTGCCGAGCGATGACCGCGGTGATCGCCTCCGTGCGGTCAGCCAGTTCCGCTGCTGCCTCGCCCGTCTCCACCGCGACGAATGCCGCCGCAGTCCCGAGCGCCAGGAGGATCAACGCTGACAAGCCGAATCCCATCGCATGGCGCCGCCAGACGGCCGCCAGGATCAGGAATACGGGGGCCACGAGCAGCAGGGCCACCGGAAAGTGAATCACGAGCGGATGAAGCCCGTCCCACCCGGGCCATGGAGGAAGCATCACGGGTATCCTTGTCAGTGCCCGAGACTGCTAAGCGACCGCGATGAACTTCTCGCCTGGCGTGAAGCACACCGGGCACTTGGAGAAATCCACTAGGGTGACCGTGTTGCCGCAGACCGGGCACACGGCGAACTTCTTCGCAGCTTTCCACGCCGTCAGGTTCGCCGCCGCCTCGGTGTAGAACTTGGCATGCTGGCCCTCGGCAGCGAGCGCGTAGTTGAAGCTCTTGACGGCGTCCTTCTCGCCCGCCGCCTTCGCCTCTGCGATGAACTCCGGGTACATCTTGATGCGTTCGTAGGTCTCGCCCTCGATGGAGGCCTTCAGATTGTCCGCCGTCGACATGATCGCCGGCAGCTTGATCTCGGCCTTCGGCGTGCCGCCGAGCTTCTTGATGACGTCGGCGTGATTCCGGGCGTGGAACTCCTCGGCCCTGGCAGCCGCGCGGAACAGCGCAGCGGCGCCGGCGTAACCTTCCTGGTCGGCCTTCTTCGCGAACTCGAGGTACTTGGCGTTGGCGTTCGACTCCCCGTTGAAGGCGGACTGGAGGTTGTCCAGGGTCTTCGACGGAGCCGCGGCAACCGGCCCTGCGGCGACCAGCAGCGAACACGCAAGAACGAAGAACACAAACATGGACTGGTGACGGGAACGGATCATAAGAACTCCTCCTAAGGGACCAGGCCCTTCACACGGAGTATACATGGCGCCGGAGGCGTTCTTCTGTAATGGCTGATCGACGCTGGTGAGCCGGGTGGCTCTTGAGAGCCGATCTCAGGAAGAAGGCTGAATCAAGGCCCTAGCGCACTGGAGTCGCGAGCGCCTTCTCGATCGCCGCGCGCAGCTCGGGCGCATCTGGCGCCACGCGGCTCGGGAAAAAGGCCTCGACCTTGCCGTCTTTGTCGACGACGTACTTCGAGAAGTTCCACTGGGGCAGGGATCCCGACTCGCCGAGGAACGTGTAGACGGGGGACTGGGCCGGCCCTGCCTTCGTGACGACTTTCGCGAACATCGGGAACGTCACGCCGTAGTTCTTCTGGCAGAACTGCCCGATCTCCTCGGCCGTTCCGGGCTCCTGGCCGCCGAAGTCGTTGCTCGGGAAGCCGAGCACCGCGACACCCTTGGGTGCGAGCTCACGGTGCAACTTCTCGAGGCCGGCATACTGCGGCGTATACCCGCACTGGCTCGCCACGTTGACGACGAGCGCCACCTTGCCGCGGTACGCCGCAAGATCCGACGGACGTCCATCCAGCATCGTCACCTTCAGATCGTAGAGGGAACCGTTTCCCATCGGCATCGCGAACTCCACGGCTGAACCGAAGAAGGTGGACCGCGCCCACACGCCGGCCGCCAGCACTAGAACCGCAGCAGCGGTCAACAGAAGCACGCGCATGAGCAGACTCCTCGAGGCAAGACGCATTCACGCATAGGACGCCTCGGCGCATGCCGGGGATCCAGCCATTTGGTAGACTGGCGGCGGCACCCACGATCACGGAGGACGCCGCGGCATGAGCGATTCCAGTCCGTCTCCAGCCGGAGATTGCACGGTCGTCATTTTCGGCGCGACCGGCGACCTCGCCCGGCGGAAGCTGCTGCCGGCCCTGGTGAACCTCGCCGGGCGCGGCGCCCTGCCTGCACGCTTCACCGTGCTGGGTGTCGGGCGCACGCCGATGAGCGACGAGGCCTATCGCCAGAGGATCGCGCAGGGCTTCGAGGATCTCGGCTCCGGCCCCGCCGACCCGGCGCTGTGGGCGTGGCTCGAGCCTCGTCTCTTCTACGCCTACGAAACGCTCGACACGGTGGCCAGCTACGAGTCGCTCAGCGATCGGCTTGACGCGCTCGATGGCGCCCAGGCCCGCCCGGCCGGCCGCCTGTTCTACCTCGCGACGCCCCCCGACGCCATGGCCGACATCGTCCTGCGGCTGAGCGCCGTCGGCCTGTTGAACGAACAGCCGGACGCCTGGCGGCGCGTGGTCTTCGAGAAGCCGTTCGGCCACGACCTCGCGTCGGCGCTGGCCCTGAACCGGCAGCTCGCCTTCGATCTCGCCGAGTCGCAGATCTACCGGATCGATCACTACCTCGGGAAGGAGACCGTCCAGAACCTCCTGGCGCTGCGGTTCGGCAACGGCCTCTTCGAACCCGTCTGGAACCGGCGGTACATCGATCACGTGCAGATCACCGTGGCCGAAACCGTGGGCGTCGAGGACCGCGGCGGCTACTACGACCGCTCGGGGGCCCTGCGGGACATGGTGCAGAACCACCTGTTCCAGCTGCTCGCGCTCACGGCGATGGAGCCGCCGATCTCGTTCTCGGCCGAGGCGGTGAGGGACGAGCGCGTGAAGGTGCTTCACGCCATCCATCCGTTCACCGAGGCCGGCGTGCGGGCGGACGTCGTACGCGGGCAATACGGCCCCGGCACATGGAACGGGCGCCCGTTCCCGGGTACCGTTCGGAAGCGAAGGTGCCACCCGGGTCGGCAACCGAGACCTACATCGCCCTCCGGCTCTCGATCGACAACTGGCGCTTCGCGGGCGTGCCGTTCTACCTCCGGACCGGCAAGCGGCTGCCCGCGCGCGTGTCCGAGATCGCGATCCAGTTCAACCGGCCGCCGCTGCGCCTGTTCCAGCGGGCCGGCGCCGGCGAGCTCGAACCGAACCTGCTGCTCGTGCGCATCCAGCCGAACGAGGGCATCTCGCTGCAGTTCCAGGCCAAGGTGCCGGGAGCGGACGTGCGCCTCGGCACGGTGACGATGGCGTTCAATTACGCCGACTACTTCGCGAGGGTCCCGGAAACCGGGTACGAAACGCTGCTCTACGACTGCATGACAGGCGACCAGACGCTGTTCCACCGCGCCGACATGGTGGCGGCGGGCTGGCGGGCCGTGGAGCCGATCCTCGACGTGGTCGCGGCAACGCCGGACGCACTGCTCCACGGGTACCCCGCGGGGTCGTGGGGACCGCCTGCCGCCGACGCCCTGCTGGCGAGGGACGGACGGGCGTGGAGACGTCCCGAGCCCGTGACCGGCCCAGGCGCGGATCGCCGCCGCGGGCAGACCGGCGACCCCGGCTACAGCTTTCGGGCTACTTCTTCAGGTACTTGTCATACCAGGCCAGGTACCGCTCCAGCCGATCCCGCTGGTAGCTCGGGATGGTCAGCCCGTGGAACTGCCCCGGGTAGATCACAAGCTGCGTGTCGATGCCCAGGGTCCGCAGCGCCTGGTACATCTGCTCGCCGCCGGCAATGGGCACGTTGAAGTCCTTCTCGCCGCCCATGAAGAGCGTGGGCGTCTTGATCCGGTCCGCGTGGAAGAACGGGTAGGAGAGCTTCATCTAGAGGTCCTGCGCCTTCCACGGCAGGCCGATCTCGACGTCCTACTGCACGATGTACTGGTCCACGCCGTAGATCGACGACTGCAGCGCGCTGCCCGCGCCGCTCACCGCCGCCTTGAACCGCGTGTCGGTGGCGATCGTGTAGTCGGTGAGGATGCCGCCGTAGCTCCAGCCGCCGATGCCCAGGCGGTCGGGATCGGCAATGCCCGAGGCCACGGCCTGGTCCACCGCGCCGAGCAGGTCCACCACTTCCTTGTTGCCCCAGTCGGCGAAGATGGCCTTCTGGTACGCCTCTCCGCGCCCCGAGCTGCCGCGGTAGTTCACCTGCAGCACCACGTAGCCGTTGGCGGCGAAGAATTCGCCGCTCGAAGTCGAAGGAGTGCTCGTCCTGGCCGTTCGGCCCGCCGTGGATGATGAGCAGCATCGGGTACTTCTTCCCGGGCTCGTAGCTGGCGGGCTTTGCGATCAGGCTGTTCACGATCGTGCCGTCCTTGCTCTTCGACGTGAAGTCCTCGGTCGACGCCAGCATGCAACTGCGCCAGCAGGTCGTCGTTCACCTTCGTCAGCTTCCGGAGTTTGCCGCCCTCGAGCGCGTGCACCTCGGGCGTGCGCGTCGTCGAACCGACGAGCAGCGTGAAGCTGCCGTCCGCGCCGAGCGACACGTTCCCGACCGTCTGCCGGCCCGTGGTCAGCTTCTCGACCGCGCCGCCGGCCGCCGTCGTCCGGCCGACGTACTCGATGCGATCGTCAGCGACGGTGAACGTCAGCGTCTTGCCGTCGGGCGACCACCAGAGCGGGCCCGAGACGGGCCTGTCGAGCGCGGCCGTGAGGACCTTCGCCGCGCCGCCGGCCGCGGGCACGATGGCGAGCTTGTTGATCTCGTAGGCGTTGTACTTCGGTGTCGTCGCCCTGGAGATACGCGATCCACTGGCCGTCCGGGCTCCAGGCGGACCGGCCGCCGTCGCCCCCCGTGTAAGTCGTCAGCGCCTTCGGCTCCGCGCCCGCCTTCGCCTCGACGACGTAGATGTCGGTGTTCGTCGTGGCGGTCGGGATCGGGCCCGACGCGCGTGCTGACGAACGCGATCTTCGTGCCGTCGGGCGACCAGACTGGCGACGCATCGTTGAACTGGCCCGCCGTGATCTGCTCGGCCTTCTTCGACGCGATGTCGAACACGTAGAGGTGCGTGTAGAGCCGCTTGAGGTAGCCCTTCGCGGTCCTGCTTGAAGTGATAGCGATCGATCACGATGGGCGGCGGGGTCTTCCGCTTCCAGCCCTCCATCTTCTCGGGCTCGTCGGCCGGGTCCTTGTCGTCCTTCGTGAACACGAACCGCTTGCTGTCGGGCGACCACGAGTAGTCGCTCACGCCGCCGTCGATCTCGGTCAGCTTCTGGGCCTCGCCGCCGAGCCGGTCCAGCAGCCAGAGCTGCGAGCCCTTCTTCTTCTCGTCCTCCGTGCCGCGGCTGGCGAGAAACGCCAGGTAGCGGCCGTCGGGGCTCCATCGCGGCGCGCTCTCGCTGTCGGGGCCGGACGTCAGGCGCACCGTCTGCGTGCCGTCCCAGCTCACCATCCACAGATCGCTGTCGGACTTGTCCTTCTCCACGTCGGCCGTTCTGACGACGTAGGCGACCCACTTGCCGTCAGGCGATCGCTGCGGATCGCTCACGGTCTTGATCCTGGCCAGATCATCGAGCGTGATGAGGCGCTTGCCGGTCTGGGCCATCGCTGCTGGCGCGAGCAGCAGAAGCAGCGCAATGCCGATTGCGATGGGCGTGATGGAACGTCTGAGGAATCTGTCCATGGCTGCATCCTGACGGGAGCGTGACGGGCCGGCCGGCCCGAATCCGCGCATGGTACCACGCCCGGCCGGTCCCGGCCGGCCGTTAGCCGTCTGGATTCGCGGCTCGGGACCCTGGACCCGTCCACGAGGCGTGAACCGCATCGTCACCCGACCGCGTCTAAACTGAATATTGTTCAATAGACAGGCTTCTCCGTGCCCCTGGATTCCGGATCGCGGGGACGCACGTCCTTCAATGTGACCTCACGAGGAGAATGTCCATGGCCGACAGGAAGATCATCGCCGTCGTGGGCGCGACGGGACAGCAGGGCAGCGGGCTGGTGAAGGCCATTCTGGCCGACCCGTCCGGAGGATTCGCGGCGCGCGCGATCACGCGCGACCCGAACTCGGACAAGGCGAAGGAGCTCGCCCGCCTGGGCGCCGAGGTGGTGGCCGGCGACGTGGACGATGAAGCGAGCCTGAAGAAGGCGTTTGCGGGTGCGCATGGCGCCTTCTGCGTGACGTTCTTCTGGGCGCACTTCTCGCCCGAGAAGGAAAAGGCCCAGGCGGCCGCGATGGCGTCGGCCGCGAAAGCAGCGGGCGTGAAGCATGTCATCTGGTCGACCCTTGAAGACTCGCGGAAGTGGATCCCGCTCAGCGACAACCGGATGCCTACGCTGATGGGCCAGTACAAGGTGCCGCATTTCGACGCCAAGGCAGAAGCCGACGCGGCGTTCGCGGGCGTGCCGACAACGTTCCTCCTGACCTCGTTCTACTGGGAGAACTTCATCTACTTCGGCATGGGTCCGAAGAAGGGCCCCGATGGCGTCCTCGGCCTCACGATGCCGCTGGGGGACAGGAAGTTCCCGGCCATTGCGTCGGATGACATCGGCGCGTGCGCCTACGGCATCTTCAAGGCCGGAGAAGCCAACATCGGCAAGCGTGTCGGCATCGCGGGCGAGCACCTGACCGGAGCCGAGATAGCGGCGGCGTTCTCGGCAGCCTTTGGCCAACCTGTGCGCTACAACGCGATTGAGCCCTCCGTGTACCGCGGGTTTGGCTTCCCCGGCGCCGAGGACCTGGGCAACATGTTCCAGTTCAACCGCGACTTCGCCGACATGTTCTGCGCGGCCCGCAGCCTTGAGACGTCCCGCAAGCTGAACCCCGGACTCAAGACGTTCAGCGCGTGGCTCGCGGAAAACAAGGGGCGCATCCCGCTCGAGTAGCGATACCCTGTGGCGGGAGGCTGCCCGCCGATGTCCAGATTCCTGCTCGCCGCCACGCTCCTCGCGGGCGTGGCGGCTCACGCATCCTGGCCCTGGACCGTCCAGACAAGCCCGGCCACCGAGCGGCTGCGCGGCGTCAGCGCCGTAAGCGACACCATCGCGTGGGCGAGCGGCAACAAGGGGACCGTCGTGCGCACGGTTGACGGCGGCGCGACGTGGTCCCGTCTTGCGGTGCCGGACGCGGATGCGCTCGACTTCCGGGACATCGAGGCCTTCGGCGCAGGCACCGCCTACGTGCTCGCCATCGGTCCCGGCGACAAATCGCGCATCTACAAGACCGAAGACGGCGGGAAGACCTGGGCGCTGCAGTTCACGAACCCGGATTCTCGCGCCTTCTACGACGCGATCGCATTCTGGGACGAGCGGACCGGCATCGCGGTCGGTGATCCGGTCGACGGCCGGTTCACCGTCATCCGCACCGTCGACGGCGGGCGGACGTGGGAGCCGGTGCCGGCGGCGAACATCCCCGAGTCCCTTCCCGGCGCCGGTGCGTTTGCCGCGAGCGGAACATGCCTCACGGTGCACGGCGACCGCCATGCCTGGTTCGGCACCGGCGGGTCGGCCCTCGCGCGCGTGTACCGATCCGCCAACCAGGGTCTCACCTGGGCCGTGGCCGCAACGCCCATCATGGCCGGCAACGCCTCATCGGGCGTCTTCTCGCTGGCGTTCAGCGACCCGGAACACGGCATCGCCGTCGGCGGCGACTACCGCCTGGAGCGCGACACCGGCGACAACCTGGCCTTCACGAACGACGGCGGCAAGACGTGGGCATTCGCGGGCGAAACGCGCCTGCGGAGCTTTCGATCCGCGGTCACCTACGTGCCCGGCTCGAAGGGGCGGCGCCTGATCGCGGTGGGACCCGGCGGCACCGATCTGTCGGCCGACAGCGGCCGCACGTGGACGCCGCTCGGCGACGAGGGATATCACGCCCTGAGCATCGCGCCGGGCGGCCGCGTCGCGTGGGCCGTCGGCGAGCAGGGACGGATCGCGAGCGCTCGCCTGTCCGGCGAGTCGGTGCCCGGAAAGGAGTGAAGGTGCAATGAACCTTGGGCTCACGCCACGGACTCCCGCGATCCTGGCGCTTGTGGCCATGCCGGCCTGCGCCTTCGAGAGGTGCCTCAAGACGGAGGAGACGACACCGCTCGAACCGGGGCAACGGAGCACTGAACCATGAGTTGGGACACGCCGTCGCAGTGGGGCCAGTACCTCGCCACGCTCGGCGTGCCCGGCCTGTTTGCGATTGCGCTCCTCGACTCCGCCGCCATTCCGATCGTGGGCGGCCCGGAGGCTCTCACGATGCTGCTGGCCTGGAAGCAACCGGCCTTCCTGCCGCTCATCGTGCTGGCCGGGGCGCTCGGCGCCACGCTCGGGAACTACGCGTTCTACCGGGTCGGGCGCGCGGGAGGCGCCGTGGCGTTGTCGCGCCTCAAGGCCCGGACGCAGGAGTGGCTGAAGCGGCAGGTCACGCGGCACGCGTTCTGGGCGCTCCTGGTTTGCGTGGCGCTGCCCCCGCCGTTTCCGACCAAACCGCTCGGTACTGACGGCGGGCGTCGTGGGGACGCCGCCGGGGCTCTTCTTCACCGCCGTGTTCACCGGGCGCCTGTTGCGGTACTCGGCGCTGGGCTACCTGGGCTACCGGTTCGGCGATCAGGCCGCGCGTTTCGTCGGCACCCACTATCCTTCGATCCTCCTCATGATCGCGGGCCTCATCGTCGCGGGCCTGCTCGCGCGCAGGGTCCTGCGCCGGAGAATTGCCGGCTGAGCGGCGCCGGCCGGGACCCAGGCCGCGCCCTCGGACTGGTCCGGGCACGGCCGCAGCGCACTTTCGACAGCGCCGGGCCGTGCGTCGTATCATCGGCGGACAGGGATCAGTCAGGGACACTCACATGACCGACTTCCGCACGCGGCTGGGCCAGGAGATCATCGTCTTCGACGGCGGGGTGGGCACCTATCTGTACGAGAAGGGCGTGTTCATCAACACGTGCTTCGACGAGCTCAACCTCATCAACCCCGACATCGTGACGGAGGTGCACCGCGACTACGTGAACGCGGGCGCGGACGTGGTCGAGACGAACACGTACGGGGCCAACCAGTTCAAGCTCGCGCCGCACGGCCTCGAGAAGCGGGTGTACGAGATCAACCGCCGGGGCGCCGAGATCGCGAAGGCGGCGGTGCAGGATCGCGCGCTCGTCGCCGGCTCGGTCGGGCCGCTCGGGGTCCCGCTGGAACCGCTGAGCGCGCTCTCGTACGACGAGGCGCGGGACGCGTTCAAGGAGCAGGTGCGGGGCCTCTTCGACGGCGGCGTGGACCTCTTCGTCCTCGAGACGTTCGGCCTGGCGAAGGAGCTGGAGCAGGCGATCCGCGCCGTGAAGGAGGTCGCCCCTGACGCGCCGCTCATCGCGCAGTTCACGGTGAACGACGAGGGCACGCTGCTGAGCGGCTCGACCCTCGAGAGCGCCGTGCAGGAAATCGCGGCCTACCAGGTGGACGCTATCGGCCTGAACTGCTCGATCGGGCCGCGATCGATGCTCGAGGCGCTCGAGCACCTCAAGACGCTGACGGCGCTGCCGATCTCGGTGATGCCCAACGCCGGCGTGCCGCAGAACGTGGGCGGGCGCTACATCTACATGACGTCGCCCGAGTACATCGCCGAGTACGCGAAGCGGTTCATCCAGACCGGGGCGTCGATTGTCGGCGGGTGCTGCGGCACCAACCCCTCGCACATCCGGGCCGTCCGGCGGGCGGTGCAGGCGCTCCAGCCCGCGCGCCGCATGGACGTGCGCGTGGGCGACCTCGCGCTGCAGGCGCCGGAGTCGGTGAAGGTCTACGACCGGACCGAGAAGTCGCGCCTGGCGACCAAGCTGGTGCGCGGCGAGTTCGTGACGCTGGTGGAGCTGGTGTCGCCGCGGGGCGTGTCGCCCGCCAGGGAAGTGGCGAGCGCGCGGCGGCTGCACCACTTCGGCATCGACGCGATCAACATCCCCGACGGCCCGCGCGCGTCGGCGCGGATGTCGGCGCTCGCCATGGCGGTGCTCATCCAGCGCGAGGTGGGCATCGAGGTCGTCCTGCACTACGCGTGCCGCGATCGCAACGTCATCGGCATGCAGTCGGACCTCCTGGGCGCGTGGGCGCTCGGCCTGCGCAACATCCTCGGCATCACGGGCGACCCTCCGAAGCTCGGGAACTACCCGCACGCGAGCGCGGTCTTCGACGTGGATGCGATCGGCCTGGTCAACCTGATCAACCGGCTCAACCACGGCCTCGATCTGGCCGGCAACGCGATCGGCGAGCCGACCGGCTTCAGCATCGGCGTGGGCGTGAACCCGGGCGCCATCAACCTCGACGAGGAACTGCGGCGGCTCGACTGGAAGATCGAGGCGGGCGCTGAGTACATGATCACCCAGCCCGTGTTCGACATCGGCGTCCTGGAGCGGTTCATGCGGCGCATCGAGCAGGTGAAGATCCCGCTCCTGTGCGGCATCTGGCCGCTCACGTCCTACCGCAACGCCGAGTTCATGAACAACGAAGTGCCCGGGGCCAGCGTCCCGGCGGACATTCTGGAGCGGATGCGGAAGACGACGACGCGCGAGGAGGGAGTTGCGGAGGGCGTGAAGATCGCCCACGAGACGTTCGAGCGCGTGCGCAACGAGGTGGCCGGGGTACAACTGGCCGCGCCGCTGGGACGCATCGACGGCGCGCTGTCGATTCTCGACTCGCACACCGGGTAGCCGCGCCGGGTTCTTTCGGGGATCGCGCAGCCGGACGCGGGCAGGCAACGGTCGTCGCAGGAAAGGAGCGCCACGCCATGAACCGGATCTCATTCTGTGCACAGGCTGGAGTCCTGACGCTCAGCCTCCTCACCCTCGGGCGCCTCGCGGCCGCGCAGCCGCCGGCGCAGAAGCCCCCCGGCGACTGGCAGCGGACCTTCAACGTGACCGCGGCGGATCTCGCGACCGTCGGCGAGAACCCGTACTTCATCCTGAAACCCGGTTCGCAGGTGACGCTGGAAGGGAAGGACGGCGGGAAGACCGTGCGGCTGGTCGTCACGGTGCTCGACGAAACGATCGTCGTCGGCGGCATCGAGACCATGGTCGTCGAAGAGCGCGAATCGGAGAATGGCGCGCTCGTCGAGGTGTCGCGCAACTTCGTGGCGATCCACAAGACGACGCGCGACATCTACTATCTCGGCGAGGACGTCGACATCTACAAGAACGGGAAGATCGTGGATCACGAGGGCGCCTGGCTGCACGGCTCCAGAGGAGCGACGCTGGGACTGCTGGTGCCGGCATCGCCGGTGATGGGCCAGCGGTACTACCAGGAGGTCGCCCCGGGTGCCGCGATGGACAGGGCCGAGGTCGTCAGCCTGACCGAGCGCCTGACCACGCCTGCGGGCACCTTCGAGAAGTGCTTGAAGACCAGGGAAACCACGCCGCTCGAGCCCGGTGACACCGAGTACAAGCTCTACGCACCTGGAGTCGGGCTGGTGCAGGACGGGCCACTGGTCCTCATGGCCCGCGCGCAGAAGTAGGCGCGATACGCACCTTCGACAGCGCAGGGCGTCACGTCGTATCATCGACGAATGCGCATCAGCCTGATGGCTCTTCTTGCTGCCGCGGTTTCGGTGTGTCCCGCCGCAGCTCAGGACGCGGGTCCGTACAACCTCGAGGCCCGCGCGATCCTCAAGGAACTCATCGAAATCAATACGACTGACTCGTCGGGCAGCACGACGCAAGCCGCCGAAGCCATGGCCGCGCGCCTCAAGTCGTCCGGGTTCTCGGACGCCGACGTGAAGGTGCTGGGGCCCAACCCGCGCAAGGGCAATCTGGTGGCGCGTCTGCGCGGCCGCAACCCGGGTAAGCCGATCGTGCTCCTCGCCCACCTCGACGTCGTCGAGGCGCTCAAGGCGGACTGGTCGGCCGATCTCGACCCGTTCGTCTTCACGGAGCGCGACGGCTACTTCTACGGGCGCGGGACGAGTGACGACAAGAATCACGCGGCCATCTGGATCGCGAACCTGATTCGATACAGGCAGGAAGGCTTCGTACCGGCGCGGGACATCGTCGTGGCGCTGACGGCAGACGAGGAGGGCGGCGATTCGAACGGCGTCAAGTGGCTGCTCGAGCACCACCGCAGCCTGATCGACGCGGAATTCGTGCTCAACGAAGGCGGCGGCGGGGAGTTGAAAGACGGCAAGGCCGTCGCCCACGGGGTGCAGGCGGCCGAGAAGATGTACTGACAGCTTCGCCATGGAAGTGCGGAACCCGGGCGGCCACAGTTCGCTGCCCAGGACCGACAACGCGATCTACCAGCTTGCGGCGGCGTTGATCAAGCTGGCCGCGTTCGAGTTCCCGGTCGAGTTGAACGAGATCACCCGGAGCTTCTTCGCGCGCATGGCGTCGCTCGAAACCGCCCAGGTCGCTTCCGACATGAAGGCGGTGGCGCAGCCGACCCCCGACGCGGCTGCGGCCGCTCGCCTGGCCGCCAAGTCGCCCCTCTTCAACTCGATGATGCGCTCCACGTGCGTCGCGACCCAGTTGACCGGCGGCCATGCCGAGAACGCCCTGCCGCAGCAGGCGCGTGCGGCCGTGAACTGCCGGCTGCTGCCGGGAGCCGATCCGCGCGCGGTCGAGCAGACGCTGAAGAAGGCGGTGGCCGACGAAGGGGTTGTCTTCACGACGACCTGGGAACCGGTGGCAAGCCCGGCCTCGCCACTCCGGCCCGATGTGATGGCGGCCGTCGAGCGGCACACCACGGAGATGTGGCCTGGCGCCATCGTCCTGCCGTTCATGTCGACTGGTGCGACCGACGGTCTGTATCTCCGCAACGCCGGGATTCCCACCTACGGCATCGAAGGCATGTTCACCGAGGCGAACGACGTGCGGGCCCACGGGAAGGATGAGCGGGTCGGCATCAAGGCGTTCTACGACGCGCGCGAGTTCCTGTACCGGCTCGTGAAGACGCTGGGCAGCCAGGGATCTTCCTGAGCCTGGCCGGAGTCGTACAGCCAGGCGGTTCGTCCGCCGGAGGCCCCATGTCCATCCGTCCCGTGAAGCGGCTTGCCAGGTCACAACCCACCATGGAAGGCGCGGGCGTGCGCCTTCGCCGGGCGTTCGGCTTCGGCGACACGACCGAGGTCGATCCGTTCCTGCTCTTCGACGACTTCCGCGGCGACCGCCCGGACGACTACCTGGCCGGCTTCCCGTGGCACCCGCACCGCGGCATCGAGACCATCACCTACGTGCTCGCCGGCAACGTGGACCACGGCGACAGCCTGGGCAACAAGGGCACCATCGGCGCGGGCGACGTCCAGTGGATGACGGCCGGCAGCGGCATCGTCCACCAGGAGATGCCGCACGGCAACGAACGCGGTCAGATGCACGGCTTCCAGTTGTGGGCCAACCTCCCCTCGTCGCTCAAGATGACCCACCCCCGCTACCAGGACGTCGGGGCGACGGACATCCCCGAGGTGACCGACGACGATGGAACGGCCGCGCGGGTGATTTGCGGCAGCTTCTGGGGCCGGCGGGGGCCGGTGGAAGGCGTCGCCGCCGAGCCGCAGTACGTGGACATCCGGGTGCCGCCGGGCACGCGCCGGAGCCTTCCGGTGGCGCGATCACGCAACGCGTTCGCGTACGTCTTCGAGGGCGCCGGGAGGTTTGCCGGCGCGTCCGATCCGCAGCCGGTGAAGACGGACATCGTCGGCCAGGAAGGCGTGCAGGCCGACAACCGATCGCTCATCCTGTTCGACGCGGGCGATGAAATCACGGTAGAGACGCGCGACGAGGGGATCCGCTTCCTGCTCGTCTCGGGCGAACCGATCCAGGAGCCGGTGGCGTGGCGCGGCCCCATCGTGATGAACACGACCGAGGAGCTGCGCCTGGCGTTCGAGGAATACCGGAACGGGACCTTCCTCAAGCACGCGTAGGCGTGTCTTGCGCGAGATAGAGGCCGTCCGCACCGACTCGGATGGAGCCCGGGGTCTTCAGACCCCGGGTTGCGGCTTCCGGATCCCCAGGCCCGCGAGGATCTTCTCGAGGCGGCCCTTGCCCATGAGATCGTCTGCCTGGCCGAGCACCTTCTGGATCGTGGCGAGGAGGTCTTCCTTGCCCTTCCAGTGCTCGAGCACCACGGCGCGGTCGGCCTCGTTCACGAGGATGTTCAGCGCCGCGACGATGACGACCAGGTCGTCCAGGTAGCCAATCACCCCCATCCGGCGTTCGCTCAGCAGGTCGATGGGCGAGATCACGTAGGCCAGGGCGGCGCCCATGTAGACCTTGTGGCGCCCCTCGATCCGGGAGTCGAGCATGAGCCTGGTGATGAGCAGAAAGAGATCCGGCACGAGCAGCACGTAGTCGGCGTAGGCGCCGGTGTAACCCGCGACCTTCTCGCGAAGGGTCCGGTAGAAGTCGTCGTTGGCCACAGCAGCCTCCTTCCTGATCATACGGACCGTGAACGTGATGGGTTCTGGATGGAACCCGGGGGCTTCAGCCCCCGGGTCAGAACCTGCAGCGGATGCCGAGGGACGGAAGCAGGGGGAACGCGCCCTGCTTCTCGTAACTGACGGTCGGCTGATCGCCGGCGGGATTGTAGGACAGCACCGGGTCGAGGCTATCGCCGTTCTGGCGGTTCAGCAGGTTGATGACTTCGACGTAGAACTGCCAGCGGCTCGAGAACCACGACGGCTTGAACGTGGCGCGAAAATCAACGCGGGCAAACAGCGGCAGCGTATCGGCGTTCAGGTTGTCGACGCCGCCCTTCGTGGTCGTCCACACATAGAGCCCGTTCGTGTCGACCTCGGGCACGTACTTCACCAGGTTTCCCGCCTCGTCGTTCACCGGGCTGGCGGCGACGACGAGGCCGAGCACGGGGTCGTACGGGAAGCCTGAGGCCACGCGCGCCGAGCCGGCCAGCTCGAGCCAGCGCTTCACCCGATAGGTGCCGACAAGGCTCAGGGCGTGGCGGCGGTCGTAGTCGAACGGATAGCGCCGCCCGTAAGCGTCGATGGTGGCGCGGCCCCACGTGTAGGAGCCCCATCCCGAGAAGCGGTCCGAGGCGGAGCTGGGCTGGCGCGCCACGTACAGGTCGAAGCCGTAGGCATACCCGTCCGAGCCGTTCACCGGCTCGCTCAGGATCTGGGCCGCTGTCGGAATGCTGGACCTCAGTTCGGCGGGGTAGTCGTAGAGCGACACGCGCGCGGCCGTCTCGGCCGGGGTTTCGAGACGCCCGACAATCATCTCGTCGAACGTCTTGTAGTAGCCCTCGACGCGGGCGATGAAGCCCGGCGAGAACTCCCGCTCGAGGGCGGCCAGCGCGTGAATCGACCGCTCGCTCGTCAGCGACAGGTCGCTGGCGCCGGTGAGATCGACGAAGTAGTCGGACTGCAGCAGTTTCTCGTAGCCGGGGCTCTGCGTGAAGTACCCGGCCGACGCGCGAATGGCGTATCCCCCTCCGAGGTCGAACCGGGCCGACAGCCGGGGCGAGAGCAGCGTTTCGCCGGCCACGCCGTTCCAGTCCACGCGCAGGCCCGGGTCGATCCGCAGGCGCGGCGTGGCCTGGATGCGGTCGAAGACCCAGGCGCCAAGCCGTACCGACTCCTGGCGCGAATCGAGCTGCGCAGGCAGGCCTACGCCGCCCTGCACGCTGGAGCCGTTCGCCTCGTTCGTGTTCCGGTCACCGGCGATGTCCCAGCCGTAGCGCGTGTCGAGCACGTGGAGCTCGGCGCCGGTTTCGACGACGTGCTTCGCAGATGCCGCGATCGCCACTTCCTCCCGCAGCGAGAGGTCGCGCACGCCGAGGTCGCGCGCGAACGCAACGTCCGCCCGCCCGAACGCCTCGTCGCCGGGCGCGTTCGAACGCTTGCTCTCGTCCTCGATGTCCCCGTCCGCGGTCAGGCTGTCGCCGTAGTCGTACCAGGACGCGATGGTCCGCGACGAAACGCGGGCGCCCCACGTCGAGGCAAGCGTCAGGGACACGAGGGTGTTCGACGCTTTGTCACCGAGGCCGAAGGTGGACGCGCTCGATTCCTCGTCGAACGCCGCGTCGGTCTTCTCGCGGCTGCCCAGCACGAAGAGCGACAGGCGCTGGCCCGGGCGAAGCTCCCACGACACCTTCGCTTGCAGGTCTGAGAAGGAGGGCAGCGTCGTGCCGGCGATCCTGTTGGCGATGAGATTGTAGTACGTCCGCCGGGCGCTCACGATCCACGATCCCTTCACGCTGCCCGGCAGCCTGCCCTCGAAGACGAAGTTGGCATCGGTCAGCGAGAGCGAGAACGACCCGGCGAACGCCTTCGCCTGGGTGCCGGCGCGGTTCTCGATGAGCAGGATGGACGACAAGCGGTCGCCGTACTTCGGGCTGAAGCCGCCCGCGACGAATTCGAAGTTCTCGATCGTCTCTGGGTTGAATGCGCTCGTGAGGCCGAACAGGCGGTACGGGTCGTGAATCTCGACGCCGTCCATCACGGTGAGGTTCTGATCCGGCCCGCCGCCCCGGACCGAGAGACGGCTCCCGAAGTCGTCCGTGGCGTTGACGCCGGGCAGCGTCTGCACGGTGCGGAAGATGTTCTCCGCCGCGCCCGCGATGCTCCGCACGGCAAGCGGGCTGACCTCGATGGTCGACGGCGAGACCGGCGCCGGCTTCAGGCCCGCCGTGACGACCACGTCCTCCTTGAACTGGGACTGGCTGAGCAGCAGGATCTCCAGGGTGACCGGTTGCTCGGCGACCTCGACGTCGACCTGCTCGGTCAGGTGGCCGTCGGCCGTCACCACCAGGCGCGCGGGCCCCTTCGGAAGCGTCAATGCGAACCGCCCGTCGCGGTCGGCGACGACGATCACGGCGCCCGCCGTCACGCGCGCGCCCGCGAGCGGTCCCATCGAAAACGCGTCGATCACCCGGCCGGAGACGTTCGGCGCGGACAGAGGGCTCTGCGCAGCCACCTGAGGCGGGACCACCAGCAGGAACAGGCCGGTCACCAGCAGAACGACGCACGACACGCGGGCGTGAACGATCAAGGACACCTGATGTATGACGCGCGTAAGGCGGTTCGAGATGCCGGCCGGCAGCCCTGACGACGTCGGGCCTTCACCCCCGGCGCGCTCCCGTCAGCGAATCAGCGTGATGGCCGTCTGCCGCTGGTCCATCCACGACGCGCCGCCGCGCCGGAACAGGACGTCCTGCTCGAGCGGGATGCGCACGTCGATGTTCCCCCACTCCTGCACGACGGACCGGATGTTCAGCTCGATCGAGTGCGCCGTGTCCTCGTAGAGCGGGAAGTCGCCGAGGCCCGGCACGCCGTCCTGCCTGTCCCACAACCCGATGATCGTGCCCGCGGCATGCCCGTGGTACCCGATCGGGTGCGTGTAGACGCTCGCCTGCAGGCCCTCGGCGCGCGCGCGCTTGAGAATCGCGGCCAGCATCGCGTTGCCCGTCGCGCCGACCCTCATCTCCGACAGGTGGATGTCCTGCAAGCGGTTCGCCTTCGCCATGGCGTCACGCAGTCCCTTCGGCGCGTCCGGCTCTCCGTCCTTCAGCACGTAGGCCATCTGCTGCGTGTCGGTGCACAGGCTCAGGTACCGGATGCCGAAGTCGCAGTGGAGCAGGTCGCCGCGGTGGATCACCTTGCTGGCGCCGTAGGGCGTGTCGCGCGGCCGCTGAATGTCGACGCTCGGCTGGAACCAGTTCTCCAGCCCCAACTGGCGCGACCTTTCGCGGAAGTACCACACCACGTCGTCGGTGGTCGTCACGCCGGGCGTGATGACCGTGCGCGAGAACGCCTCGGCGATGATCGCGTGGGCGATGGCGACGATGTGCGGGTAGACCTCCAGCTCGTCGGGCGTCCGCCGTTCGAGCCACCGGATGGCCAGCCGCTCGGCCGGCTGCACGCGCGACTGGAACTCGGACGGCAGGGCGGCCATCAGCTTCTTCTTCATCGTCGCGCTGAGGCCGTCGCCGTAGTTGAACGTGTCCGACTCGTTGATGCCGATCTTCTTCGGGGCCCGGTCGCGGACCAGCTCGCCGACGCGCGCCCACTGGTCGACTTTGTCAGGGTCCCAGGCCGCCTTGTAGAACTGGCCGATGCCCGCGCGGCTCACGCTCAGGCGCTCAACGCCTTCCGGCCCCTTGTCGGTGAACATCAGGATCGACGTCCGGCTCGCGTACATCGTCGTGAACGGGACGAGCGAGCGGAAGACAGGGTCCTCCACGTTCTCGCGGCAGACGACGATCCACATGTCGAAGCCCTCCTGCCGCATGAGGTCGGGCAGGATGCGGTCGAGGCGGACCGTGAGCCAGGCGTCGTACATCTCGGCCTGTTCGCGCAGCGTGAGAATGGCGGGCAGGCGCCCCAGGGCCGGCGCGGGCGGCGGGGCAGGCTGCGCCACCGGAGCGGCCGGCTGCTGCGCCGGGCGCCGCTGCTGGTCGGGCCCCGACGCGGACCCGACCGCGAGCGCGCAGGCGACGAGGAAGAGGATCAACCAGAATGTTCGCGAGCGTGACACCATCGCGGTTCTCCCTGAAGCCTCAGTCAGTGTACAGGATTGCTGCTAAGATCGCAGCCGCCGGCCGGCGCCTCCGGCTGGCGAGCCAGACGTGACGAACCCGACGAACCCAGCCCATCCACGGGCCTTGCCGAGCTGTGGCACATGGCCGGTGCCCTCGCGGCACTGGCGATCGTCACGGCCGCGTACGAAGTGTGGCTGGGCGTGAGCAATCCGACCGTCGTCGGGTTGTCCTACCTGCTGATCGTCCTCCTCGCGGCAGCCGTGTCGACGCTCCGCGTGGCCTTCGCCACATCGGTCCTGGCGCTGCTGGCGCTCAACTACTTCTTCATGCCGCCCGTCGGGACATTCAGGCTCGAAGACCCGCAGAACTGGGTGGCCCTGCTCGTGTTCCTGGCGGTCAGCGTCGTCGCGAGCCGGCTGTCGCTCGTGGCCCGGAGCCGTGCCGACGAGGCTCTGGACCGGCGCGACGAACTGGGCCGGCTCTTCGACCTGAGCCGCGACATCCTGCTCACGACGGACAGCCGTGACGTCATCGACGAACTGGCGCGCCACATGGCGCGCCGGTTCGGGTTCGACTACGTCGGCGATCTGCCTGCCGGAACCGGGGGATGGCGCGTGCACGGGTCGAGCGACACGGTGACGCTCGACCGGGGCCGGAGCTCGACAAGGCCCTGGCCACGGCGCGCGGCGCCCTCGAGTTCGACGCGGTCCACGCGGAGCTACGGCGGGCATCGGATCTCGACGCTGCCCGATGGCGTGGCCGTGACCCTCGTGCCGCTGCGCCTGGGCATGCGCGCCGTGGGCCTGCTGGCCGCCGCCGGCCGGCCCGTCGAGCCGGGCACGCTGGACGCCATCGCGGGACTGACGGCGATTGCCATCGAGCGCGCCAAGATGCTCGACGAGCGCCGCGACGCGGAACGCGTCCGGCAAGGGGCGGAGCTGAAGACGGCGCTGCTCGCGTCGCTCGGGCACGACCTGAAGACCCCGCTGACGGCGATCGCCGTGGCGGCAGGCAATCTGCGCGCGCCCGGAACCAGCGATGCCGTGCGGCGCGATCAACTCGATGTCATCGGACTCGAAGTCACGCGTCTCAACAGGCTGTTTCAGAACATCATCGACATGGCGCGCATAGAGACCGGCGCCATCGCTGCCGAGCCGGAATGGGTGCATCCGGCCGACATCGTCGACGCCGCGGTTCAGCAGGTGGAACACGCGTTGCAGAACCACCCCCTCGAGCTGGACGTGGACACCCCGGAATCGGCGAGGGTCGATCCCCGCCTCACCTCGACCGCGCTGGCCCATCTGCTGGAGAACGCCGGGCAGTACGCGGCGGCAGGGACGCCGATCAGCGTCACCGCGAAGACGGACGAAAACGGGCTCACGCTGAGCGTCCGGGACCGCGGCCCAGGCATCGCGGCGCAGGACCTCGAGCACCTGTTCGAGCAGTTCTACCGCGGCGCCGGCGCCCGGCACCGCTCGTTCGGGACCGGGATGGGCCTCGCGATTACGAGGGGCTTGCTCGCCGCAGAAGGCGGCCGGGTGTGGGCGGAGAACCACCCGGAAGGCGGGGCCAGCTTCACGCTGAACATCCCCACGCCCGTCAGGCAGGAAGACCGTGCCGGCGAGGCATCGTCATGAACCGCCAGGCACGCATCCTCCTCGTCGACGACGAACTCTCGATTCAGCGGACGATGGTGCCGCTGCTGCGGTCGCGAGGCTATGAGGTCACCGTGGCCGGCACCGCGCGCGACGCGCTGGCCGAAGTGGAGGGAGAGCGCCCGGACCTGATCGTGCTCGATCTCGGCCTGCCCGACATGGATGGACTCGACGTGTGCCGCCGCGTGCGGGCGAGGTGGGACACGCCCATCGTCGTGCTGTCGGCCCGCGGCGCCGAGAAAGACAAAGTCGCGGCGCTCGACGAGGGGGCCGACGATTACGTCACCAAGCCGTTCGGGCCGGACGAGTTGCTGGCCCGCGTTCGCGCGGCGCTGCGGCGGGCCAGCGGTGGGGAACCCGGTCAAAGCGGCCAGTGGCAGCGCGGCGACCTGATCCTCGATTTCGACAGGAACCGCGTGATGCGCGGTGAGACCGAGATCAAGCTGACGCCGAAGGAGTTCGAACTGCTGACGCTCATGGTCCGCCATGCCGGCCAGGTGCTCACGCACCGCGCGATCCTCAAGGCGATCTGGGGGCCGCACGCCGTGGAGCACCCGGAACACCTGCGTGTCCTGATGGGGCAGCTGCGCAAGAAGATCGAACCCGATCCCGCCAGACCGCGGTACCTGCTGACCGAGCCGTGGGTCGGCTACCGGTTCGCGGCCGACGAAGAGGCTCCGGCCGGGTAGCGCCGGTCGAGTTCCAGATTCAGCAGGAGCACATTGACCCGGGGCTCTCCGAACAGCCCGAGGTCGCGCGGTTCGGTGAACGCGGCCACGGTCTGCCTGACGGTGTGCTCTGACACGCCGCGCTCGCGCGCGACGCGCGGCACCTGGAACGCCGCCGCAGCCGGGGAGATGTGCGGATCCAGGCCGGAGCCTGACGCGGTGACGAGATCGATCGGAACGGGGACTCCGGGGTTCTCGATCCGCGCGGCCGCGGTCCTGGCTCGCACGGCGTTCACAAGCGCCGTGTTGGTCGGCCCGAGGTTCGTGCCGCCCGATGCGGAGGCGTCGTACCCGGCCGGCCCCGCTGCCGACGGACGCGAGCGGAAGTACCCCGGCGAGGAGAACGGCTGGCCGATGATGCGCGAACCGACGAGGCGGGCGTCCCTGTAAATCAACTGGCCGTTCGCTTTGTCCGGGAACAGCGCCTGCGCCAGTCCGGTGACGACCAGCGGGTAGACCACCCCGAGCAGGACGGTCGCAACGACCGTCATCAGAACCGAAATCAGCAGGTTCGTTCGCAGCCGCATAGGTCAACTCCGGCGCCGGCCGCCGGCGCCGCGTTTCACGCCTCTCAGGCCAGCCCCAGCATCGTGATGATCACATCGATGACCTTGATGCCGGCGAACGGCACGACGAGGCCGCCGGCTCCGTAGATGACCAGGTTGCGCCGCATGAGCGCGGCGGCGCTCATGGGACGGTACCGGATGCCCTTCAACGCCAGCGGCACCAGCGCCACGATGATGAGCGCGTTGAAGATGACGGCCGACAGGATCGCCGACTGCGGCGTGCTGAGCCGCATGATGTTGAGCACGGCAAGCACGGGAAACGCGGCGGCGAACATCGCCGGGATGATGGCGAAGTACTTCGCCACGTCGTTCGCGATGGAGAATGTCGTGAGCGCTCCGCGCGTCATGAGCAACTGCTTGCCGATCTCCACGATCTCGATGAGCTTGGTGGGGTTGGAGTCGAGATCCACCATGTTCCCGGCCTCTTTCGCGGCCTGGGTGCCGGAGTTCATGGCCACCGCCACGTCCGCCTGGGCCAGGGCGGGCGCGTCGTTGGTCCCGTCGCCCGTCATGGCCACGAGCTTGCCGTCGGCCTGTTCGCTCCGGATCAGCCGCAGCTTGTCCTCGGGGGTGGCTTGCGCCAGGTAGTCATCGACGCCGGCCTCGGCGGCGATCGCCGCGGCAGTCAACGGGTTGTCGCCCGTGATCATCACGGTCTTGATGCCCATGGCCCGCAGTTCGGCGAAGCGTTCGCGGATGCCGCCCTTGACGATGTCCTTCAGGTGAATCACGCCGAGAGGACGGTGCCGATCCGCAACGACGAGGGGCGTGCCTCCGGAGCGCGCGACCTGCGCCACCAGCGGATCGAGCTCCGGCGGAATGCTGCCGTGATGCTCGACGACGAACCGGCAGACGGCGTCGGATGCGCCCTTCCGGACCGAGCGCCCGTTGATGTCGACGCCCGACATGCGCGTCTGGGCGCTGAACGGCACGAAGGTCATGTGCGACCCGACGTCGCGTCCGCGAAGGCCGTACCGCTGCTTGGCCAGCACCACGATGGACCGGCCCTCCGGGGTCTCGTCGGGCAGGGAGGCCAGCTGGGCGGCGTCCGCCAGTTCCCGCTCCGTGACACCTGGCAGGGGGATGAACGCGGTCGCCTGGCGGTTGCCCAGTGTGATCGTGCCCGTCTTGTCGAGCAGGAGCGTATGCACGTCGCCCGCCGCCTCGACCGCCCGTCCGGACATGGCCAGGACGTTCCGCTGCACGAGACGGTCCATGCCGGCGATTCCTATCGCCGAAAGCAGGCCGCCAATCGTCGTCGGGATGAGGCACACGAGCAGCGCGACCAGCACGAAGACCGACTGCGGCGCACCGGAGTAGATCGCCAGCGGCTGGAGCGTGACGACCGCCAGCAGGAACACGATGGTCAGGCCGGCGAGCAGGATGTTCAGCGCGATCTCGTTCGGCGTCTTGCGGCGCTCGGCGCCCTCCACCAGCGCGATCATCCGATCCAGGAACGTCTCGCCCGGGTTCGAGGTCACCCTGACCCTGATCCAGTCGGAGAGCACTCTTGTCCCGCCCGTCACCGCCGATCGATCACCGCCGGACTCGCGGATCACTGGAGCGGACTCGCCCGTGATCGCCGATTCGTCAACCGACGCGACCCCCTCCACGACCTCGCCGTCTCCGGGGATGAACTGGCCCGCCTCGACGATGACGACGTCCCCCGTGCGCAGCGACGGGGCGGGCACCTCCTCGGCCGTGCCGTCGGGGCGCAGCCGCCTGGCCGTGGTCTCGGTCTTCGCGCGCCGCAGCGTGTCGGCCTGGGCCTTGCCGCGGCCTTCGGCCATCGCCTCGGCGAAGTTCGCGAAGAGCACGGTGGCCCACAACCACAGCGTGATGTGCAGCTCGAAGCCGAGCGGTCCCGACCCGACAAGAGCGTCCCTCGCGAGCTGGATCGTGGTCAGCACGCTTCCCGCCTCTACGACGAACATCACGGGATTGCGCATCATCCGCCGCGGGTTCAACTTGCGGACGGCGTCGACCAGCGCGCCGCGGACGATACGGCGGTCCCAGATCGAGGAGGAACGGACGGCAGCCACCACCAGACTCCTTAGAACGTCTTGCCCTGGCCCATCAGCAGGTGCTCCAGGATCGGGCCGAGGCTGAGCGCCGGGAAGAACGTCAGCGCCCCGACAATCAGGACCACGCTGACGAGCAGGACACCGAACAGCGGCGTCGTCACGGGGAACGTCCCGGGAGACGGGGGCACACGCTTCTTGGCGGCCAGGCTGCCCGCCACGGCGAGCATGGGCACGATGAACAGGAAGCGGCCCGCGAGCATGGCGAGCCCGAGCGCCACGTTGTACCAGGGGGTGTTCGCCCCGAGGCCGCCGAACGCCGAGCCGTTGTTGCCCGCCGCGGAAACGAACGCGTAGAGCATCTGGCTGAGTCCGTGCGGACCGGGGTTCGAGATGCTCGACGTGCCGAACGAAGGGGAGACCGCCGACACGGCCGTGAACGCCAGGACGGTGAGCGGGAAGATCAGCACCGCGAGCATCGCCATCTGGACGTCGAATGCCTCGATTTTCTTGCCCAGATACTCGGGCGTCCGTCCGACCATCAGCCCGGCGATGAACACCGCGAGGATGACGAAGACCAGCATCCCGTACAGGCCCGCGCCGACGCCGCCGAAGATCACCTCGCCCAGCATGATGTTGACAAGCGGCACCATCCCGCCGAGCGGCGTGAAGGAATCGTGCATGGAATTGACCGCGCCGCAGCTGGCGTCGGTCGTCACGGTGGCGAAAAGCGCCGAGCCGGGGATCCCGAAGCGGACCTCTTTGCCTTCCATGTTGCCGCCCGGCGCGAGCGCCGAGGCCCGCTCGATCAGCAGCCAGGAGCGGATTGCCCCGCGCCTCGGCCCAGTAGGCCGTCGTCACGCCGGCCAGGAACAGGAACGCCATGGCCGCCCACACCGTCCACCCGTGCCTCCGCGATCCGGTCATGTCGCCGAGCATGTAGACCAGTCCCGCCGGGATGGCGAAGATGGCAATCATCTCGAGCAGGTTGGTCAGCGGCGTCGGGTTCTCGAAGGGATGCGCGCTGTTCGCGTTGAAGAACCCGCCGCCGTTGGTGCCGAGCTCCTTGATGATTTCCTGCGAGGCCACAGGGCCCTGGGCGATCACCTGGGTGGTCACCGCCGTCGCCGTCGCCCGGCCTGCCGCGTCCGTCGCCGTCACGGTCTGCGGATCGATGAGCCGGGCCTGGTCGTAGGGCTTCAGGTTCTGCACGACCCCTTGCGACACCAGCGCGAGCGAACCGATAAGGCACAGCGGCAGCAGCACCCACAGCGACGCGCGCGTGAGATCGACCCAGAAGTTGCCGAGCGTCGCGCTCTCCCGGCGGGCGATGCCCCTGACGAACGCGACGGCAAGGGCGATCCCGACGGCCGCCGACACGAAGTTGTGGAACGCGAGGCCGGCCATCTGCGTGAGGTAGCTCACGGTGCTCTCGCCGGCATAGGCCTGCCAGTTGGTGTTCGTCGTGAAGGACACCGCCGTGTTGAACGCCAGGTAGGGCGGGAGCGGGCCCATCGCCTGCGGGTTTCCCCACGGCTGCCAGGCCTGGAGCCGCAGGATCGCGTAGAGGACGGCGAAGGAGACCGCGCTGAACAGGAGCATCGCGGCGCCGTACTCCGTCCACCGCATCTCGTGCGTCTCGTCGACCCAGGTCAGGCGGTAGACCAGGCGTTCGACCGGGCGCGCCACCGGGTCGAGCCACGTGCGCCGGCGGTCGAACACACGCGCCAGGTACAGGCCGAGCGGCTTCGTCAGCAGCAGCACGGCGCCGAGGAACGCCGCGATCTGAAGCCAGCCGTTCGCGGTCATGTCAGAACTTCTCCGGCTTCAGCAGCGCGATCACGAGATACACGAACAGCCCGACCGAGACGACGAGCGGCAGCACCAGGTCGACGATCACGGTGTCCTACTTCCGCGCCCCGGCCAGCCGCAGCCCGAGGAAGAACCGCGGCCACCAGGACCGGTTCTGGCGCGGGCTCTGGCCCCCGGCGAGTTCGAGCGCCTCGGGAGGCGGCGCGCCGCCGTCGATGAGATGGCGGAGGGCCAGGAGCCCGACAATCGCCTGATCGATGTCCTGGACCATCTCCCGCCTCGATCCTCTCAACGTGCGGGCCGGGATGATGAAGGATTCGTGCGCGTCTGCGGTGTTGTTGGCCATCTTGGCGTCCTCTGGAGACCAAGATAGGCAGTCCGGCGTGAGAATGGGCTAAAAGGTCCATAAAAAATCCGTAAAGACTGGGATTGGTCCGACCGCCACTCCTAGAATGAGGCGATGTCAGCGGAGTCCCCGGCCTCGGCGGCAGACCGCCTGCTCGCGCGTCTCCAGGACAAGGAGCGCGCGCGCCTGCGCGTGTACATCGGCGCGGCGCCCGGCGTCGGGAAGACGTATCTGATGCTGCGGGACGCGCACCTGCTGAAGGAGCGCGGGCTGGACGTGGCCGTGGCGTTCGTCGAGACCTACGGCCGGGCCGAGACCGAGGCGCAGATCGGCCAGCTCGAGGTCGTCCCGCGGCGGCGCCTCCCGTACCGCGGCGTCGAGATCGAGGAGATGGACCTCGACGCGGTGCTGGCGCGCCGGCCGGCCGTGGCCATCGTCGACGAACTCGCGCACTCCAACGTGCCGGGGTCCCGCCACGCCAAGCGCTTCGAGGACGTGATCGAGCTGCTGGACGCCGGCATCCACGTGATGACGGCCGTGAACATCCAGCACATCGAGACGCTCAACGACGTCATCGCGCGCATCACCGGCGTCCGCGTGCGCGAAACGGTTCCCGACACCTTCCTGGATCGCGCCGACGAGGTGATCAACGTCGACGTGACGACCGAGGAGCTGCGCAACCGCCTGCGCCAGGGCAAGGTGTACCGGCCCGACAAGGTCGAGCAGGCGCTCACGAGCTTCTTCCGCAAGGCCAACCTGACCGCCTTGCGGGAGCTGGCCCTGCGGCTGGTCGCAGACGAAGTGGGCGCGAAGGCCGCCTCCTACCGCGCCCGGGAAGGCCTCGAGCCGGCGCTCATCCCCGAGCGGGTGATGGTGTGCATGAGCTCGAACACGGAAGCGGCCAGGGTCATCAGGACCGGCGTGAGAATCGCCGGGCGCCTCGGATCGCGCTGGTACGCGGTGTACGTCGAAACGCCGCGGGAGCGCGTCGACCGGATCAGCCCAAAGGATCGCGAGGCGCTCGCCCGGAACATCGCGCTGGCCGAGGCGCTCGGGGCGACGGTCGTCAGGGTCAAAGCCGACAAGCCCGCCGAAGGGCTGATCGCCTTCGCGCGCCGTGAGGGCATCACGCACGTGGTGTTCGGGCAGAGTCAACGATCGCGCTGGCAGATCCTGCTCCACGGGTCCGTCATCGACCGGTTCCTGACCGAGGTGCCGGACGCGACGGTGCAGGTCGTCCCGATACGGGCATAGCACGCCCGCGGCCCCCGGCCGCACGGAGGCAAGAGAGACGCGCATGGCATCCGACACACCAATCCCCGGCCGCGGGACCCACGCGGGTCGTCGTGGCGACCACCGTCCTGCTCTCGTTCATCTCGTTCTGGCGGGCCGCCGCGATCGTCCTCGGAGACCTGGGCTCGACGGCGTTCTACGTGGGCGGCATCGCCGAACAGGCCATCGGCCGAGCCGCGCCGTGGTTCGTGCTCGCCGTGATGCTCTTCGCCTGGGCCGTGCGGGCGATTTACATCGAGAGCTCGGTCATGTTCGTCCGCGGCGGCGTCTACCGCGTCGTCAAGGAGGCCATGGGCGGCACGATGGCCAAGCTGTCGGTCTCGGCGCTGCTGTTCGACTACGTGCTGACAGGGCCCATCAGCGCGGTCTCGGCCGGCCTCTATATCGCCGCGCTGCTCACCGACATCCTCGCGCACTTCGGCATCGGCCTGCCCATCCCCAGGGACCAGTTCGCGGCCGTGCTCGCCATGGGCATCATCGTGTACTTCTGGCGGCGCAACACGCGCGGTCTCCACGAATCGAGCAGCGACGCGCTCCACATCATGCAGATTACGACCGTCATGGTCGTGATCCTGCTCGGGTGGTCGCTCTTCACGCTCCTGGCCCGCGGAGGCGCGTTGCCGGCGACTCCCACCGTCGATCACCTGAATTTCTCCGAGCACGCCG
>CAVOWJ010000006.1:0-198049 GCA_963700065.1 uncultured Acidobacteriota bacterium
GGAAGAACTCGAACTCCCAGGTGAGCTTCGAGACGTCGAATGCGACCCCGTAGGGCACGTACTGATCCGACGCCAGCTCGCGCCCGCGGCGCTGGATGGCGGCGATGAGCCGGATGGCCTCGCGGTAGAGCGCCGTGTGTTCGGAGATCGCCGCCGAGCCGAGATGGGCCTGCAGCGTGACGTCGCCGAGATCCTGGAGCTCAAGGATGCCGAGGTCTTCAGCGTGCCCCAGTATGGCCGGGATCGGCACCGGGATCTTGCCGAGGAGGCCGGCCACGTTCACAAACGGCAGCGCGTCGAACGAGAAGGGCGCGGCGTGCAGCGCGAGCACGAAGCTGCCCCCGCCGCGCGGCAGCACGCGGAAGTAGCGGCGGTCGGACGCGTCGCCGGTGAGGGGCAGCACGAGGGCGTGCGGCGCCTGGAGGTTCGTGCGGCCGAGGTACTGCAGCACCGAGCCGGGCAGGGCGCCATCGGGCGTGGCTTTCAGGGTGGCCATGGGACGGATTCCCTTCACGTCGCCCGGCGCCGTTGCGCGTCGAGCGGAGACATCAGCAGATCGCCGGCGCACGCGTCGCCGTCGCCGGGAACCCTCTCGCCGCGCGGCACGACCACGCGCCGCGACAGGCGCAGGCCCGGAGGGACATGGACGCCGTCGGCGACCACGCACTCGTCGAGCGCGGCGCGGTCGCCGACCACCACATCATCCCACAGCACGGAGCGTGTGACGCGCGCTCCCGCGTGCACCGCCGCGCGGACGCCGGCGATCACAGCGTCGAGGCCCTCGGCGCGTCCGATGGCGAGGCACGTCTCGAGGTAGTCGGCCGACGTCCCGATGTCGAAGAAGGACGCCGGCGTGATCATCGCGCGGATCGCGCCTGGACGTCCCGCGATCATCGCGCCGTAGATCCCCGACACCGTTACTGGCCGGTTCATCCGGGTTCAACCCGGCGAACACGGACCCGTTCACGGCCTGCACGCCGATGAAATGCCAGCCGCGATTGGCCGGGCCCGGCGCACTGAACCCGGTGACGCGTCCCTCGTCGTCGAGGACCACGCCGCCGTAATGGAGCGGGTCGGGGTTCCGGACCACGGCCAGCGTCACCGATGCGCCGGACTCCGAGTGGCGCGCGGCGAGCGCAGCCAGGTCGAGATCCGTGAGCGTGTCGCCGTTGACGAGGAAGAACTGCTCCGCGTCGAGCAGCGGGAGGGCCCGGGCCGGTCCGCCGGCGCTCCCGAGGATGCGCGGCTCCCACGAGTAGCGCACGCGCACGCCGAACGCGCTGCCGTCGCCGATGGCCTCGGTCACGGACGCCGGCAGGTGATGCAGGTTCAGCACCGCATCGGTGACGCCGCCGCCCGCCAGCCAGCGCAGGATGCGTCCGGCGAGCGGCACGCCGGCGACAGGCAGCGCCGGCTTGGCCTTGAGGTCCGAGAGCGGCGCCAGGCGCCGGCCCAGCCCGGCCGTGAGGAGCATGGCCGGCCATGGCGCCGGCGGGGCGGGGCGGGGCGGCAGATTGTCGCTCACGTGATGCGGTCGGGCTCGTCGAAGATCATGTGGGACCCGCGGAAGCCGAGGGCCTCGCGGGACCGCATGAACAGCCCGCAATACGAGTCCAGGATGTAGTCGGCCGTCGTGCGGCCCAGGGCGGCGGCCGCCGCCGTGATGCCCGCCTCGGTGCCCTCCAGTTCGACGAAGGTGCCGATCGGCGTCTCGTCAATCGCGACCACCACGCCGTCGAGCGCGTATTCCTCGCGGTACTTCTGGTAGCGGAACCACACGTGCAGGTCGAGCCGTTCGAGCACGCGCTGCAGCACGGAGGCGTCGGCGACGAGTGTCTCGAGCTCCTCGCGGAGCTTCATCGGGCCAGGCTGCACGGGCCCTTTGAACGTCAGGTAGCTCTGCGAACCCTCGCGGCGCAGCCTCAGCGCGCAGCGGCGCTGACGGAGGTCCTCGCGCTCGTTGTCGAACAGCGCATCGTCCTGGAACCGGCGCTCGCGCATGGGCGTGGCGCCGATGGCGAGCACGGCATCGCGCGCCTCCTCGGCGCTCTCGAAGCGCAGTTTGACTTCGCGTTCGACCATGGCGGACATGGAAACCGGTCCGGGGCCGGCACCATCCAGTTTACCTCTTCGCGAAGACCATCACCGTGTGGGTGCTGCCGAGGCCGCCCGGCATCAGCAGGGTCTTGAGCGCCAGGCGGTCGGCGAGCCGATCCTGCGCGGAGAGCTCGGCGACCAGCGGGCTGCCTTCCAGGATGTCCAGCAGGAACCGCGTCTGTGGCGCGACGGCCACCGTCTCCATCCCGGCGCGTTCGGCGGCGCGGCGCACCGAGGTGAAATCGACGTGGGACGTGAGATCGCGGTTCCCGGGATCCGCGAGCCACGACGGGCCCGCCTCGGCGGTGGTGCCCGGGGCGTCCACGAGATGGCGATGGTAGGAGGCGAGAGTGCCGCGGGCACGGGCCGCCGAGTAGAGCTCGGCGGCTTCGTAGCCGTAGTCGATGAGCACGAGGCACCCGCGTCGGATCCGCGCCGCGGCATCGGCGACCCAGGCGACTGCCGCCAGGTTGACTTCGGCGCGGGCTCCCGCCTCGAGGGAGACGCCGGCTCCGGCCAGGTACGCCGCCAGCTCGGGAGTCGATGGGGGCCCCATCCGGTCCACGAGCCGGCCGTATTCGACGTCGACGTAGACCTCGGCCAGGCCGGCCTCGCTCATCTCGACGAGGTGGACGGGAAAGGCGTCGAGCAGCTCGTTGGCGAAGAGGACGCCGTCGATGGCGTCGGGCAGCGCGGGTCCCGCGCTGGCCAGCCGCGCGCGGTGCGCCGACAGCGTGGCGGGTTGCGCGGCCCTCGCCTGCGGGCTGCGCTCGACCAGGTGGGCGGCGACGGCGTGGTAGAAATCCGGGTCGCGGCGGGCGGCGGCGTCGAGGATGTCGCGGGTGAGGCGGCCGTCGCCCGCGGCCGCCTCGACCAGGTCGAACGGCGCGGGACGGCCAGCCCCGGCGCCCGCCGCGCGCCACCAGGCGGCGAAGCGTTCCGCGAGCAGCGCGCCGAAGATGGGGCCAGTGTCGACGCTGGTGAAAAAATCGCCCGTGCGGCCCGATCGACGGGCCGCACGGGCGTAATAACCGACCTCGGGCGCGTACAGCGCGAGGTCCATGAACTCGGCCACCGTGATGGGGCCCCGGCGGCGGATGCGTTCGGCGATGAGCGCGCGGCAGCCGGAGTCCATCGGGACCGGGGAGGAGCCGGTTACTCCTTCGTCACGACCAAGAAGGTCTCCTGGCCCTGCTTCCAGAGCAGCAGCCGCGCCGCGCCGCCCTGCCGGATCGCCTGCAGCGCCTGGCTGGCTTCGCGCACGGTCTCCACCGTCTGGCCGTTCACCTTCAGGATGACGTCGCCCGGCCGTACGCCCTCCCGCGCCGCCGTCGACGACGGGTCGACTTCGGTGACCAGGACGCCCCGGGTGCCGGACGGCACGCGGAGGCGCCGGGCCATGTCGGACCCCAGGGGGCCGAGCGTGATGCCGAACCCGCCCCCGGTGTCCTCCTGCTGCGCCTCTTCGGCGCTGCCGCCGCCCTCGGTCTCCAGGTTGAGCTCCTCGACCGTCACCGACAGGCTCTTCTCCGCCTTGTCCCGCAGGACCTTCACCGGCACCGTCGTGCCCGGCTTGGTCGCCATGACCATCTGCACGAGCGCGTTCCGGCCCGTCACCGGCTTGCCGTTGAACTCGAGAATCACGTCGCCGGGCTCGATGCCGGCCTTCGCGCTCGGGCCGTTCGGCGTCACGGTGTACACCAGCGCGCCCCTGCGCTCCTTGAGGCCGAACTCGGCCAGCGTGTCGCGCCGCACGTCGCGCACTTGGACGGCGATCCGGCCGCGCACGACCTTGCCCGCCTCGAGCTGCGTCAGGATGTCGCGCACCGCCTTGATGGGCACGGCGAAGCCGATCCCGATGTTGGCCCCGGCTGAGCCGTTGGTGTAAATCGCCGTGTTCATGCCGATCACCTCGCCGCGCAAGTTGAGCAGCGGCCCGCCGGAGTTCCCGGGGTTGATGGCGGCGTCGGTCTGGATGACGTCTTCCCAGCGGCCCTCCACCATCTGGAGCGGCCGCCCGATGGCGCTCACGACGCCGACGCTGATCGTGTGGCTGAGGCCGAACGGGTTGCCGATGGCCATCACCCAGTCGCCAGGGGCCATCTGCGACGAGTCGCCGAGCTTCGCTTCCTGCAGCGGCTGCTTCGGCAGCTCGGTCAGCTTGATCAGCGCGCTGTCGGTCAGCTGGTCGCGGCCGACGACCTTCGCCTCGTACACCGTGCCATCCTCGTCTCCGAAGAGCGCGATCTCGATCTTCGTGGCGCCTTCGACGACGTGGCTGTTCGTGAGGATATAGCCGTCCTTGCTGATGACGAACCCGGTGCCCGCCGCCTGGGTTACTTCCTCGCGCGGCTGGCGGCCCCGGGGCTGGGGCGCCCCGAAGAACCGGCCGAACGGATCGTCCTGGCCGCCGAAGAACTCCGACAGGTCCTGCGCCCGGCGCTTCGCCGTCGTCCGGATGTTGACGACGGTGGGCGTCACGGCTTTGGCGATGCTCCTGAACGACTGGGCATCGATGGTCCCCGTCACCGGCGCGCTCGTCCCGACCTGGGGGGTCAGCGTCACGGCTTCCGAGCGCGGCGACAGGTCGAGACGCGACGCAAGCACCATCCCCACCGCGAGCGACGCCACGGAGATGAGCACGGCATAGAACAAGGTGGTCTTACGACTGGACATTGCCTTCCTCCAACACACAGCAAGCCGGCGGGGGCGGGAGAGGCACGGGCGCTCTCCCCGACTGGCCGCCAATCTACTAGTATACGCGCCATGGGCGCTCTTCCTGCTTTGACGCCTCCAGCGCCCCGATAGTTTTCAGGCACCGACAGGAGGTCTCCATGTCCAGGGATTGCCACAGCAGCCGTTTCGTTACCGTCCTCCTCGCCCTGGGCGCTTTCGGCGCGGTGCTGGCGGCCCAGGAGGGCATGCAGCGGGAGGGCAGGGGAGGTCCGCCCGCCAGGGTTACGCCCGTGCACCGCGTCGCCGGAGTTCGCGACGGAGTCTCGGTGTTCCCGAAGGTTGACTACGCCCAACTCAAGCCCATGAACGCCGGCGAGGTCGACTTCAAGCACTACCACTCCTACGAGGAGACGGCCTCGCTTCTCAAGATGTGGGCGGCGAAGTACCCCGACCTCGTCGACCTGTATACGGTCGGTCAATCGTTCGAGGCGCGGGAGATCTGGCAGATCACCATCACGAACAAGAAGACCGGCAAGGACACCGACAAGCCCGCGTTCTTCCTCGAGGGCGGGCGCCACGCCGGCGAAATCAGCGGCATCGAGGCCGCTCTGTACTTCATCAACCACGTGCTCTCGGGGTACGGCACCGACCCTGCGCTCACGGCGCTTGTCGACACCAGGGCGCTTTACGTGCGGCCGAACAACAACCCTGACGGCAACACGCTGTATCACCTGACGGCCCAGACCCTGCGCAGCACCGTGCGGCCGTACGACTCCGATGGCGACGGCCTGCTCGACGAAGACGCCGGCGAGGACCTCGACGGCGATGGCTTCCTCCGCCAGATGCGGCGCTACGTCGGAGCCGGCAAGGGGAACGCGGCGAAAGACCCCAAGGACCCGCAGGGACGGGCCATGAGACGGGTGCCGCAGGGGCAGGGCGACTACGAGACGTTCCCGGAAGGAGTGGACAACGACCTCGACGGCCGGTACAACGAGGACGGCATCGGCGGCCTCGACCTGCACCGGAACTACCCCGAGAACTGGCGGCCGATGCGCGAGGCGACGGGGCGCGGCTACTCGCAGGGCGGCGCCGGCGAGTTCCCGCTCTCGGAGCCCGAGACCCGGGCCGTGTTCCTCTTCCTGATGACCCATCCGAACGTCGGCCTGGCCCAGTCGCTCGATACCGCCGTGCCGATGATCCTGCGGGGGCCCTCCACCGCGTCGACCGAGGACGGCATGTACCCCGAGGACGCCGCCCTCGCGCTGAAATTCGACAAGAAGGGCATGGAGATCACGGGCTATCCGTGGGCCGGCGACACCTATCACGTCTACGCGACCCGCGGCGGCGGGAACCCGATGACCGGCGAGCCGCCTCGCGACTCGCCCATCTTCGGCCATGGCCCAGACTTCGGCTACTCGTACTACGGCGTCATCTGGTACGGCGACGAAATCTGGAACGGTGGCCGCTTCACCGACTACGACAAGGACGGCCGCATCGACGAGGTCGAGACGCTCAGGTGGCTCGACGAGAACCGCCCGGGCAAGGGCGACTTCCAGGCCTGGACCCCGTTCAGGCACCCGCAGCTTGGCGAGGTGGAGATCGGCGGCTTCAACCCCAAATTCTGGGGACAGAACCCGCCGGCCGACATGATCGAAACCTGGGCGAAGAACGAGGCGCTGTTCAACGTCTACCTCGCGCAGCAGCTCGCGCAGGTGAAGCTCGCCTCGGCCGCCGCGAGCCCGTCGAAGTCGGGCGCCGGTGTGTTCGAGGTGACCGCCACGGTGACCAACGAGGGATCGATCCCGACGGCGCTCGAGATGGCGAAGCGCGTCAAGATCGTGCGGCCGGATTCCTGCAGCATCCGGCTCGCCCCGGGCCAGGAACTCGTCAAGTCCGCCGACGGCAGGAACCAGAGCCCCACCATCGAGATCGGGTGGCTGAAGGCCGGCGAGTCGAGAACCGTGGCCTGGCTGGTGAAGGGCGCAGGCACCGCCACGGTGACGGCGGCCTCCACCAGGGGCGGTGTGGACAGGAAGGACGTGGCAATCAGGTAGTAGCCAGTAGTCAGTAGCCAGTATTCAGTAGGAATGCCCGTGAATCGCGCCCCATCGGCGTCATAGAAGAGTGAGGCGGGGGCATCAGTCCTATAATTAGGAGAGTCGCTCCGCTGCCAGCGCTGAGCCTGTCCCAGGTATCGTGGAGAGGCCGGGTCCTGCCCCGCGCCCTTCGCTGAAAGAGCCGCCGTGTCCCGAATTCGCATCCTCGCCATCGTTCTCGTGCTGTCGTCGGTCGCGCTCGCGGGCCGGCAGGCGCCGCCTGGGCCGCCCGCCTCGCCGCAGCGGCCGGACCCGCAGATGCCGCCGATCACGTTCCGGTCCGAGGTGAACTACGTCGAGGTCGACGCCGTGGTCCGCGATGCGCAAGGGAACTTCGTCCGCGACCTCAGCCAGGGCGACTTCCAGGTGCTCGAAGACGGCGTGCCGCAGGCGGTGACGGCGTTCTCGCTCATCGACATCCCCGTCACCCTGTCCGACCGCGCGTTGTTCCTCCCGCAGGACATCGAGCCCGATGTCATGTCGAATGCCGCCGGGCCCGAGGGGCGGCTCTACGTGCTGCTGCTCGACGACATCCACACCGCCGCGCAGCGGTCGCCGCGCGTGAGGCAGGTTGCGCGGCAGTTCATCGAGAAGTACCTCGGGGCCAACGACCTCCTGGCCGTCATCCACACGAGCGGCCGCAGCGACGCCTCGCAGGACTTCACGAACAGCCGCCGCCTCTTGACCCAGGCGGCGGACAAGTTCATGGGGCAGAAGCTCCGCTCGGCGTACCTGAACAAGCTCGATGCGTACAACAACGCCCGCGGGAGCGGGCTGCCGCCGACGCTCACCGATCCCGAGCAGGCCCAGCGCCTCTACAACGCGCGGACGACGCTGTCGACTGTGAGGAGCCTGTCGGACTGGATGGCCGGCGTCCGGGGCCGCAGGAAAGCCGTGGTGCTCATCGGAGAGGGCATCGATTTCAGCATCTGGGACACGATGGCCCTGTCGGGGACCGATGCCATGACGCGGCGGGGCGACGGGGCGGTGCTCATCCGCGAGATGCAGGACGCCGTCGCGGCAGCGACGCGAGCCAACGTGAACATCTACGCGGTTGACCCCCGAGGCCTGTCCACGATGGGAGACGAGGCCATGGAGGCGACCGCCGTGCCGACCAACGAGGTGCTGGACGGCACGATGACCGCGCTGTACGACGAACTGCGCACGTCGCAGGACAGCCTGCGCACGCTGTCGGAGGAGACCGGGGGCTTCGCCTCGGTGACGAGCAACGACTTCGGCACGGCATTCCAGCGCATCGTCGACGCGAACAGCTCCTACTACGTCCTTGGATACTACGCGACCAACGAGAAGCGCGACGGGCGGTATCGCAGGATCGAAGTCACGCTGAGCCGACCCGGGCTGACGGTGAACGCCCGCAAGGGCTACATGGCGCCCCGCGGCAAGCCGGCGTCGGACAAGAAGGTCGAGGCAAGCGCGGGCACGTCGAAGGAACTGCGCGAGACGCTCAACAGCCCGCTCCAGGTGTCCGCCCTCAAGCTGGCCGTCTTTGCCGCCCCGCTGAAGGGGCCGTCGCCGAAGGCCGCCGTCGCCATCGTGACGCAGTTTCCGAGCCGGAGAGCTCGCCTTCGCGGAAAAGGACGGCAAGTTCACCAATGTGATCGAGATGTCCTACGTCGCGATCAACAGGCAGGGCAAGGTGGCGGCCGGGAACCGGGATTCCGTCGACATGTCGCTGAAGCCCGACACCTACGCGCGCGTCCTGCAGGCCGGATTCCGCGTCCAGGCGCGGCTCGAGGTGCCGCCCGGGACCTATCAGCTGCGTGTGGCGGCGCGCGACCGCGGCGGCAAGACCGGGTCGGTCCATTACGACCTGGTCGTGCCGGACTTCGCGAGAGAACCGCTCTCCGTCAGCGGCCTGATCCTGTCGTCGGCGGCCTCCGGGGCCGTGCCCACGGCCGGCGCCATCCCGGAGCTCGGCGACGTGCTGCCGGCGCCGCCGACAACGGCGCGAGTGTTCTCGACCCAGGACGAGATCGCGGTGCTCGCCGAGGTGTACGACAACCAGGGTGCGCAGCCCCACTCGGTCGACATCACGGCCACGCTCAAGGCGGAGGGCAGGGTGCAGGTGTTCGCCAACTCGGAGCGGAGGTCGAGCAAGGAACTCGGCGGCGCGCAGGGGCGGCTACGGCTACACCGCCGCGCATCCCGCTGAAGGACCTCGCGCCCGGCCTCTACGTGCTCGCCATCGAGGCGAAATCCAGCCTCGGCGGAACCGCTCCGGCCGCCCGCGAGGTGCAGATTCGAGATTGTGTCGCTGAGGAATACGAAAGGAAGACGCCGGCTCCGCCGGGAACCGGCGTCTGTCATCCGAGAGGTATCGCCCCGGACTAGAAGGACTTCATCGGCTTCGTCCGGATCTTCCCGTTCGCGTGCGCGAAGGTGTAGCTGTTCCGGTTCATCTTGGGGTCTCTGGGCGTCTCGAGCTTCAGCTCGGCCACCTCGCCCGGCTGCAGCGGCTTCTGGAGCCGGTCCTTCGACCCGGTCACGGGATTGCCTTCCTTGTCGTACCAGAACTCCTCGACCTTCAGCCCGGCAATCGACCCCGTCAGTCGACAGGTTCTTCACCTTGATGGTCGTCCGGACGATGCCGGCCTTGTGGTCCACCGTCGTGACCGGCTTCAGATACCCGATCTCGGCATCGCCTCGAATCGGGGTGGCCGGTTTCGTCTGGGCCACCGACGCGAGGCGGCACCAAATGCCCACGATTGCTACGACCGTCAGCAGAACCTTGACTAGGCGCGTCATACACCCTCCAGGGGGCCAATAAGACCGCGTCGGACCAGAATAACCGGCAGGATTATACCTCACCATTCCATTCTTCGGGGTCCGGGGTCGCCGAGCGGTGCACCTCCAGGTGCCACTTGCCGCCGCCCCAGGGCTCGATGACCTCCGTGACGACGACATCCACCAGGATTTCGGCGAAACGTCCGGACCTCTGGGTCGCTCTCCAGATGATAGGCCGGATCGTCCCAGGCGAACGACGGATAGAGCGACAGCGTCAGGAACAGGTCGTAGCCGTCGTCGATAACGATGAGCTGGCCGCAGGGGCGCTTGAGCGTCGAGTGGTAGATAAGGTACTTCTCGGCGCTGTGGGCGCGGATGTAGCGCTTCAGCGCGAATTCCTTGGCGACGATTTCCTCGACGGCGATCTTCTTGTCCCAGCAGTCCCGGCAGTAGCGCTCGTCGCCGCGGGGCTCGGAAACATCCTTGGACCCGCACAGCGCGCATTTGGGCCGATCGGCACTTTTCTTGGACGCCATCGCGGAGATCTTATCACCGCTCAGAAGGGAGCCGGGACCCTGGAGCCGGGACTCGTGAGCGGGTGTCCACTCCTGTCCGAGCCCCGAATCCCGAATCCCGAATCCCGAATCCCGAACCCCGAATCCCGAACCCCGAATCCCGAATCCCGAATCCCGAATCCCGAATCCCGAATCCCGAGTACGATGTCCCCATGCTCCGCCCAACGCACCTCGGCCTGCGTCATCTCGCCCTGAACGTCCGCCGCATGGCGGCCATGAAGGCGTTCTACGTGGACGTGCTGGGATTCCAGGTGGAGTGGGAGCCTGACCCGGGGAACGTCTACCTGACCTCGGGCCGCGACAACCTGGCGCTTCACCAGGCTGTCGGCGAGGCTGCCCGGCCGGCGGCCTCCCCGGCGCGCTCGACCACCTGGGGCTCATCGTCGCCTCGCCCGAGCTGGTCGACGCGTGGGCGGCGTTTCTCGAGTCGCAAGAGGTGAGGCTGGACATGCGGCCGAAGACGCACCGCGACGGCGCGCGGTCGTGCTACTTCCGCGATCCCGACGGCAACTGCGTCCAGATCATCCACCACCCGCCCATCAGCGGACGGCTCTAGTCTCCCAGTCCGACAGCGCGTCGTCGCGGCGATGGCAGGCGCGTACAGTTCGTCGACGTACTGCTTCATCATGCGCCGCGTCGTGTACATCGGCATGATGGTGCGGATCGCCTCCTTCACCGTGCGCAGCCACACGCGCGGGACGTCGTGGGCGTCCCGGTCGTAGAACGCCGGAACCACCTGCTCCTCGAGCAGCGCTGTAGAGCGCCTCCGCGTCGGACGTCGTCGACCTCGTCGTGGCTCCCGCCGGAGGTCCGGCCCTCGATGAGCCACCCGTTGGCGCCGCTGAACCCCTCGGCCCACCAGCCGTCGCCGATGCTCAGGTGCGGGACGCCGTTGATGGAGGCCTTCATGCCGCTGGTGCCGCTGGCCTCGAGCGGCTTGCGCGGGTTGTTGAGCCAGACGTCGCAGCCGTGCACGAGGTACTGCGCGACGTGCAGGTCGTAGTCGTCGACGAACGCGACCCGGCCGCCGAACGCCGGGTCGGTCGCGCGGCGGTAGATCTGCTGCAGGTGGTGCTTGCCGTCCTCGTCCGCCGGGTGCGCCTTGCCGGCGAAGACGATCTGGACCGGCCGCCGCACCGCCGAGAGGATGGCCGCCAGGCGCGCGGGGTTCCTGAAGACCAGGTCCGGGCGCTTGTAGCCGGTGAAGCGGCGCGCGAAGCCGATGGTCAGCGCGGACGGGTCGAGCAGCGTGCCGATGGCGACCGCCTGGGCGCCGCTGACGCTCGTGGTGGTCCAGCGCTCGCGCGCGCGATCCCGGATGAACCGGAACAGGTCGCTGCGCATCGCGAGGCGGGCGTTCCAGAGGTCCTCGTCCGGGATGTCGAGCACGCGGTCCCAGAAGTCGGGCTCGTCAATCCGGGCGCGCCACTCGGCGCCCAGGAACTGGTCGAAGAGCTTGCCCATGTGGGCGGCCACCCAGGTGTTGGCGTGGACGCCGTTGGTGACGGCCTTGATCGGCAGGCTTTCCCTGGGGGTGCCCGGCCAGATCGAGGTGAACATGCTCCGCGTCACCTCGCCGTGCAGCTGGCTCACCGCGTTGACGCCGGAGGCCGTGCGCATGGCGAGGGCGGTCATGTTGAACTGCGGCCCCATGCCGCTGTCGTGGGCGCCCAGCGCCATGAAGCGCTCGCGGTACTCGCCCAGGCCGCCCCAGGCCCCGGCCATGTGGGTCTCGACCAGCGGGAACGGGAACGCGTCGTGGCCGGCCGGCACGGGCGTGTGGGTCGTGAACACCGTGGAGGCCCGGACCTGCGCGAGCGCGGCATCGAAGGTCGTGCCCTGCTCGACGCTGGTCCCAGATCCGCTGCAGCGTGACGAAGGCGGCGTGCCCCTCGTTCAGGTGCCAGACGGTGGGCTCGATGCCCATCGCCTTGAGCGCCCTGACGCCGCCGAGGCCGAGGACGATCTCCTGCTGGATGCGCAGGTCCTGGTTGCCCCCGTACAGGCGCGCCGACAGCCCGCGGTCCCACGGCGCGTTCTGTTCCAGGTCGGTGTCGAGCAGGAACAGCCGCACCTTGCCGGCCCGGACCTGCCAGACCGCCGCATGCACGGTCCGCGTGCCGAGCGGCACCGACACGACGCAGCGCGACCCGTCGGGATGGATGGCCGGCCGCGTCGGCGTGTCGTCCCAGTCGAGGATCTCGTAGGTCTCCTCCTGCCAGCCGTCGGCCGTGACCTTCTGGTGGAAGTACCCCTGCGGGTACATGAACCCGACGCCGACGAACGGCATGCCCAGGTCGCTCGCCTCTTTGCAGAAATCGCCGGCCAGGACGCCGAGGCCGCCCGCGTAGATGGGCAGCGACTGATGCAGCGCGAATTCGGCCGAGAAGTACGCAATCGTGGCGCTTGGCGCGTCTCGCCGTGCGTGCGGCTCCACCAGGAATCGCGCGACGCGCGCGCCGCGCGATGGTCCCGGACGGCGTCGTCGTAGAGCGCCAGAAACGCCCGGTCGCGGCTGACCGCTTCGAGCCGTTCCGGCGCGATCTGGCGCAGCATGGCCACCGGGTTGTGGGCGGAGGAGCGCCACAGGGTGTAGTCGAGCCTCCGGAAGAGGTCGCGCGCGCGGTAGTGCCAGCTCCACCAGAGGTCCGACGCCAGTTCGCCGAGCTCCTTGATGCGTTCCGGCAGTCCCGGAAATGAGGGCGTCATGCGGTGGTGATCTCCCGTGTCGAGTCAGCGCAAAGGTGCCATCGTATCGGCGGGTGCCGGCCGGCGTCAACGCCCGGTGCCAGGCGTTCGCGCGTTGTGACGGCCGGCGGGCATGAGTACAATCGGCGCGTCCGATCAACGCTGGAGAGACGCATGGCGAAGAACGTGAACCGTCGCGAGTTCGTGCTGTCAGGCGCCGCTGCCGTCGTGGCCGCCGCCTCGGTCAGGGCCGTGGCCGCCCAGGCGCCGCCGCCGGCCCAGGCCCCGACGATGATGGTGAAGAAGACGGTGACGCCCGTCGTCGTCGCCTCCAACAACGGGAACGTGTACAAGAACGGCGGCGACATCACCGGCGTCGCGAAGGCCTTCACCATGATCACGGGCGGGTCGGACGTCCTCGACGCCCTCATCGCCGGGGTCAATCTCTGCGAACTCGATCCGACCGACACGAGCGTCGGGTTCGGCGGCATGCCGAACGCGGACGGCGTGGTCCAGCTCGATTCCTCGTGCATGCACGGGCCGAAGAAACGCGCCGGCGCGGTGGCCTGCCTCGAAGGCGTCCGGACGCCGTCGCTCGTGGCCAAGGCGGTCATGGAGATCGACCGACCACCACCTCCTCGTCGGCAAGGGCGCGCAGGACTTCGCGCGCAACCTGGGGTTCGCCATCGAGGCCGACCTGAACACCGAGCGGTCGCGGAAGCTCTGGCTCGAATGGAAGCGCCGGGCCGACCCGGACCACTACCTCGATCCGATCAAGCGATCCGCCGCGTACTACGAGGCCGGCCTGCAGATGGTGCAGGAGGGCCTCATCGACTTCGACCACTTCTGGGGCACCATCAACTGCGACGGCGTCAGCCCGAAGGGCGAGATCTGCGGCGTGACCACCACCAGCGGCCTCGCGTGGAAGATCCCGGGCCGCGTCGGCGACTCGCCAATCCTGGGCGCCGGGCTGTACGTGGACGGCGACGTCGGCGCCGCGGGTTCGACCGGGCGCGGCGAGGCCAATCTCTACAACCTCTGCTCGTTCCTCATCGTCGAGAACATGCGGCGCGGGATGGCGCCGAAAGACGCGGGGATGGAGGCGCTGAAGCGGATCAGGGCCAACACGGTGGAGAAGCGGCTGCTCGACTCGAAGGGCGCGCCCCGCTTCCAGATCCAGTTCTACATCGTCAACGCCAAGGGGGAGTACGCCGGCGTGTCGATGTACGCGTCGAAGTACGCCGTGTGCACCGAGCAGGGCCCGCAGTCGCTCGATTGCGAGGCGGTGTTCCCCGGCCGCCCCGAGCCGGCCTAGCGAGCTGCGGCCGGCCAGGAACCCGCGGACCGCGTCCAGCGGGATCGCCTCCACCGTGCGGCCGTTGCCGGTCACCGTGGTCGCGCGGAAGAGCGAGTTGTAGACCGCCTCCTCGGTCGCCTCGAGCGCCGCCTGGAACAGCGGGGAGACCCCGTCGGAGGGCAGGATGGTCCGGGCCGTCGGCGCCGCGTCGCCCATGCGCGTGCGCATGCCCGGCGCCGTCGAGAACGCGATGGCGTAGTCGCCGCTGCCGTGGCTGAACGACGACCCCGTGCGCGCGAGGCCGAAGACGGCGCGCGCGGCCAGCCGTTTCAGGTCGCGGGCATCGAGGGGCGCGTCGGTGGCGACGACGATCATGCAGGAGCCGTCGGCCGGCTCCGCGCCGTTCCCGCCCGGAGCCGACGGTCCGAAAGCATAACGCCGCAGCAGCTTGCCCACGGGCACGCCGTCGATCGTGAGCACGCCGCCGAAGTTCGTCTGGACGAGCACGCCGAGCACGTAGCGCGACGCGCCGGCCGGGCACAATCGCGCGACGACGTTCCGATGCCGCCTTTCCAGCCGAAACACTGCGTGCCGGTGCCCGCCCCGACGGACCCTTCCTCGACCGGGCCTTCGCGGGCCGCCGCAATGGCGGCCAGCACGTGCTCCCGCGTGACGTGCTGCCCGCGGATGTCGTTCAACCCGCCGTCGTTCGTTTCGCCGACCAGCGCATTGACCGAGCGCACGCCTTCGTTGCCCGGCTGCGCGAGCGTCCACGCGGCCGCCGCGGCCACCGCGACACCCACGCTCAGCGTGTTGGTGAGGAGGATCGGGCGTTTCAATCGTGCCAAGCTCGTCGACCTGCGTCGAGCCCGCCAGCTTGCCGAAGGCATTGCCGATGAACACCGCGCCTGGCACCTTCTCCTGGAAGAGGTTGCCGCCGTGCGGGACGACCGCCGTGACGCCCGTGCGGACCCGTGCGCCTTCCACGAGGGTGGTCTGGCCGACGCGCACACCGGCGACGTCGGTGATGGCGTTGAGCGGCCCTGGAGGAAAGACGCCCGGCTCGACGCCCAGATCACGCGCCCGCGGGCGGGCTTGCTGCGCGGTACTGGTCATCAGCGAGACGGCAGTGAGTATCGTGGCCAGTGCCGTCCGAGTCCCGCCCCTCGACGTTGCTCGGGGCGGCCCTGAGCGCGTCGACGGGCCGAATCCCGAACCCCGAATCCCGGGTCCCGCCCTCACGGCCACCTCCACATGCTCAGCAGCCCGATCGCGACGCCGGCGAGGCCGACAATCAGCGCCACGGCCGGAGTGATGACCTGCAGCCATTGCCTCACCGCCCAGACGCGTTCCTCCGTGAGGCGGTGCCTGATCTGCCGGCGGCCGTCGGGCGTGAGGAACCAGAGGTCGTGCTCCTCGTCGTGCTCCCACCACTCCCTGGGCAGTTCGACGCCGCAGGCGTCGGCCTTGCGCCTCAGCCGGCGGCTGCGGAGAGTCTCGAGGCGCAGGTCGGGAAGGCGGCACGCCTTCAGGTAGGCGGTCATCGCCGCATCGAAGTCGTTGCCGGTGGCCAGCAGCTTGAACTTCGCCTCGTACTCCTTGCCGATGCGTCCGAGATCGGCACGGATGGAGCGCCGGTAGGACCGCTCGAACTGCCGCTCCCGCCACCATCGAGACAGGCTCATGGGATCTCCTCGCGGCCCGCGCCGCGGTGTACGATGGCATCTTAAGCTACATGCTAAGCTGAGAGGAATGGTTCGCCCGGGCGGGCGGCCGGCGTCGAGGAGCGACCGGTGTCCCAACAAGAAGCGCCCATGACCGCCGCACACATCTGGCGCGAGATGACGGCGGAGCAGCGCCTGGCCGCCGCGGACGCGCTGTGGTCCGACGCCGACTCGGTGCCGCAGCAGGCCGAGGCCGTCCAGGCGATTGCCCGGCAGCTTCGCTTCAGGCCGCAGAGCGTGCTCAAGCTGGCCCCCGAGAAACGGGCGCGCCATCTGGCCGCCCTGCGCACGGTGCCGGAGTCGCTGGCGAGCCGCGCGCTGGTCGTCTACCACCTGACGTCGAGACGGCCGATGCTCGAGGCGTTTCTCGACCGCCTGGGCATCGCCCACGAAGAGGGGCTCATCGCCGAGGGCGCCAAGGACCCGCCCGACGAGTCCACGCTGCGCGAGGCGGCGGCCGCCCTGCTGGCCGCGTTCCCGGCAGCGGATGTCCGCGTCTACCTGCTGACGCTGGCGGCGCAGGACCCGGCCACCTGGGGCCCGCTCGGGCCGCTGGCCGCCGAACTCGTTCCCTCCTGACCCCGGCATGCTGTCGCCGTCGCTGCTCATCGCGGCATACCGAGCCGGGTACTTCCCGATGGCCATGGATGACGGCGAGATCCGGTGGTATTCTCCCGATCCGCGAGGCGTCCTGCCCCTGGATCGGTTCCACGCGCCGCGCCGCCTGCTGCGGGTCGTCCGGTCGCGCCGCTTCGAGATCTCCGTCGACCGCGCCTTCCGCGAGGTGATGGCAGGGTGCGCCGCCGATCGCGAGGAAGGGACCTGGATCAACGGGGAGATTCTCGACAGCTATTGCGCCCTCCACGGGCACGGTCTGGCGCACTCGGTGGAGGTGTGGGCCGGCGGCGAACTGGCGGGGGGCCTGTACGGCGTTTCGCTCAACGGCGCGTTCTTCGGCGAGTCGATGTTCCACCGGGTGAGCGACGCGTCGAAAGTCGCCCTGTGGGCGCTCGTCGAGCGCCTGCGTGACCGGGGGTTCGCGCTGCTGGACATCCAGTGGCTGACGCCGCTTCTGGCTTCCTGCGGCGCCGTGGAGATGCCGCGGGACCAGTACCTGGAGGCCCTCGCGGAAGCGCTTCAGCGGGACACGCGCTTCCAGGCGTAACCGGCCGGAAGCCAAATCGTGAGGAGGGCGGCATGCCGCTGCGTACCGTGTATCACCTGAACATCGACTCGGACCAGATCGAAGGCGCAACCGTGGCGCTCCTGCCCGGCGACCCGGGCCGCGTCCAGGCCCTGGCCCTCACCACGCCCTTCGAGCGCGGGCGGGAGCTCGCGAGCAAGCGCGAGTACCGAACCTGGATCGCCTACATCGGCAGGACGCCGGTCCTCGTGACCTCGACCGGCATCGGCGGCCCCTCGGCGTCGATTGCCATCGACGAACTGGCCCAACTCGGCGTGCGGACGTTCCTGCGGGTCGGCACCACCGGAGCGATCCAGGAGGACATCGATGTCGGCACCGTCGTGATCACCGACGGGAGCCGTGCGCCTCGATGGGGCGTCCACGCATTACGCGCCGATTGAGTACCCCGCGGTCGCGCATCCGGATGTCGTCCAGGCCGCGCTGGCCGCGGCCGGTGCGCTCGGCGTGCCGTTCCGGGCGGGTGTGAGCGCATCGTGCGACACCTTCTACCCGGGCCAGGAGCGGTACGACTCGTTCTCCGGGTACGTCCCGCGCCGGTTCCAGGGCATCACGGAGGAGTGGCGCCGGCTGCACGTCCTGAACTACGAAATGGAGTCGTCCACGGTGCTGACGCTCACCGCGGCGATGGGGCTGCGCGGCGGGTGTGTCGCCGGCGTCGTCGTCAACCGCGCCCGGAGCGAGAGCGTGACGAAGGCCGACCTCGAGGCTGGCGAGTCCAACGCCGTCAGGGTGGCCGTGGCGGCCGCGGCGCGCCTCGCCGCCCGGTAACGCCGCACCCGGTCCCGGCTCGACCGGCGTTCGGGCGGCGGGAAGAGGAGCGCGATGAGCGGAGTCGAGTTGAGGTTTCTCGGGACAGGAGATGCGTTCGGCAGCGGCGGCCGGCTGCACACGTGCACGTTTGTCCGGGCGGCCGGGGGGAGCCTGCTCGTCGACTGCGGGCCCTCCGCGCTCGCGGCCCTCCGGCGCGACGCGCTCGACCCGGACATGCTGGACGCGGTCGTGCTCACGCACCTGCACGGCGACCATTTCGGCGGCGTGCCGTTCCTGCTGATGGATGCCCACTACGCGACCGGGCGGACGAGGCCGCTGGCTATCGCCGGGCCGGCGGGCGTCGAGGCGGCGGTGGCGCGCGCGCTCGACGTGCTGTTTCCGGGGGCTGGCGGGATGGTGCCACGATTCCCCGTGACGTACGCCGAATGGACGGGCGGGGAAGCCGTCACCGCCGGGCCGGCGACGGTGACGCCGTTTCCGGTGTCGCACTCGACCAGCACGCCGTGCTACGCGTTGCGGGTCGAGGTCGGCGGTCGCGTGCTGGCGTTCTCGGGAGACACCGAGTGGACCGACGCGCTGGTCGAGCTTTCGGCCGGTGCCGATCTGTTCCTGTGCGAGTGCTCCGGCTACGACAGCGCGCCGCCGCATCACCTGGACTACCTCACGCTCCAGCGGCACCGGTCCGCACTGACCTGCCGCCGCCTGCTCCTCACGCACATGGGCGAGGAAATGCTGGCGCGCGCATCGGCGCTCGGCGTGGACACCGCCCATGACGGGCTGGTCGTGACGGTGTAGAGCGCGCCGACCGGCCTCAGAGAGCGGCGTCGAGGACGGAGATCAATTGGTCGACGCTCAGGGCGACCGGGTTTCCCTTCATGCTGCTCGAGCGCTGCGCCTGCTCAACGACGGCTGACAGGTCGCCGGCACTGACGCCGAGATCCCCCAACCGCGGCACGCCCAGGCGTTGCACGATGCCGTGGAGCCATTCGACGGCGGCGTCGGCGTCCGGGCGGCCTGACAGCAGGCGGCCTGTCTCGGCCGCGCGGTCGAGGGCCGCGCCCGGGCCGGCGGCGCGCAGCGCGCGGACGTTCGCGGCCATCACGTGCGGCAACAGCGCGGCGCACACGGCGCCGTGCGGCGCGTTGAACATGCCGCCAAGCGGTGCGGCCAATCCGTGCACCGCGCCCAGCCCCGCGTTGGCGAGCGCGAGACCGCCGAAGAGACTCGCCAGCGCCATGTCGGCGCGCGCGGCGGCGTCGTGTCCATCACGGCACGCGCGTTCGAGCGAACGGGCCACGCGCGCGATGCCGTCCCGGCACAGCGCGTCGGTCATCGGGTTCGCGCGCACCGAGAGGAACGGCTCGATGAGCTGCGCCAGCGCGTCAAGTCCCGTCGCGGCCGTCACCGATGGCGGGAGATCGTAGGTCAGCGCCGGGTCGACAACCGCCAGGCGAGGCAGCATCAACGGGCTGCGGAGGCTCGCTTTCACCCGCCGCTCGGGCACTGTCAGGACGGCGTTTCGCGTGACCTCGGACCCGGTGCCTGCCGTGGTCGGCACCGCGATGAGCGGGAGGGGAGCGTTGGCGATTGGCGTGCCGGCTCCGACAACCTCCACGTAGTCGAGAGGATCACCCTCGTTGGCCGCCAGCGCCGCGATGGCCTTCGCGGCGTCGAGCGCGCTGCCTCCTCCGATGCCGATGACGACGTGAACGGCACGGCGCCGGGCCAGTTCCGCTCCGCCGGACACGAACGCGAGGCCGGGTTCGCCGTCGACGCAGAGCACCACCACCTCGGTGCCTTGTTGCTGCAGCGCCTCGACCAGCCACTCCGCGCGCGTTGGATCGCGGCCCGTGACCACGAGCGCCGTGGAGCCGAATGCGGCGGCCCACCCGGGCACCGACGCCGCGCAGCCGTCGCCGAAGACAATGCGGCCGGCGGTGGCGAATTCGAAGGCCGTCATGGCCGCTCCGCCGACGGGCGCATGCCGTACACATCGTCGCCGGGAAAGACGTTGGTGAACTTCGTGCTCGTGCGGGCCTCGGCCATCATCGGCGCCACCGCGTCGCGCCATGCCGCGTAGTGGGCCGTGCTCTTGTGCGCCGCGATGGCCTCCGTCGACCTGTAGGCTTCAACCAGGACAAAGCGGGTCGGGTCGTCCTGCTGCTGGATGACGTCGAAGCGCGCGACACCCGGCTCCCGCAGGCTGTGCGCGGCGTTGACGATCGTCGCCTCCCGGAAGGCGTCGACAGCGTCGGGCCTGACGTGGACGTGGACGTGCATGACATGCATGGCGAGGGTGATTCTACCTCCGGGATTCGGGATTCGGGACTCGGGACTCGGGGTGACCCTGAGCTTGTCGAAGGGTCGAAGGCAGCCTCGACGTACGATTCCCACGTCAAACCCGCAGCACCGCCCCGGATCCGCGTCTCGTTTCTCGGCGTCCTAGCCTGGTGAGCACGGCTTCATGATCGACGATCCCGTCATCCACGAGCGGGCCGCCGGCGAGCCCGGCACTTATCTGTTGCGGGCGTCGATGCACGTGCCGAAGCCGCGGGCCGAGGTCTTCGCGTTCTTCTCCGACGCCGCCAACCTCGAGACCATCACGCCGGCCGCGCTGAAGTTCCGCATCCTGACGCCGGGGCCTATCGCCATGGCTCCCGGGACGCTCATCGACTACCGGATTGCGCTCAACGGAATCCCGATGCGGTGGCGCACGCTCATCTCGCGGTGGTCGCCGCCTGATGCCTTCGTGGACGAGCAGGTGCAGGGCCCGTACGCCCGGTGGATCCACACGCACCGGTTTCGCGACGCGGATGATGGCGGGACGATCATCGACGACGAAGTGCGCTACCGCCTGCCGCTCGATCCGCTCGGCCGGCTGGCCTGGCCGCTCATCCGGCGCCAGCTCGACGGGATCTTCCGCTTCCGGCAGCGCCGCGTGCGGGAACTCCTGCCAGCTCCCGGGGATGGCCTGCGCTGAGCCTCGTCGAAGGGAAGCCCCCGGTTCCATTCCTGCCTGGAGGCCGGGCCTGCAGGCGCGGCGCACGGCCGTCTACTGCCCGAACGTGTCGCAGGCAGCCACGCGGCCCGACTCGAGGCCGCGCCTGAACCACTCGACGCGCTGGGCCGACGACCCGTGCGTGAACTTCTCGGGGTGAACGCCCCGCCCCGACATCCGCTGGATCCGATCGTCGCCGATCGCCGCAGCCGCTTTCAGGCCCGCCTCGATGTCGCGCTGATCGATCAGGTTTCGCTGCGCCGTCGAGTGGCCCCAGACGCCGGCCAGGCAATCCGCCTGCAGTTCGAGCCGCACCGACAGCTGGTTCGCCAGGTCGGGCCGCTGCTGCTGCGCGCGTCGCATCTCCCGGTCGATGCCGGCGACGTCCTGGACATGGTGGCCGATTTCGTGGGCGATGACGTACGCCTGGGCGAACTCGCCGTCAGCGCCGAACCGGGAACGCAGTTCGTCGAAGAAGCTCAGGTCGAGGTAGACCTTGTTGTCGCCGGGGCAGTAAAACGGGCCCGACGCCGCTTCGGCGAACCCGCACGCCGATCGGACTTCGTTGCGGAACACGGACAGTGTCGCCCGCGGGTACTGGATCCCGGCCTCCTGCGGCAGCACGCGTGTCCACGTGTCCTGGACGTCGTTCAGCACAAAAGCCACGAAGTCGAGCCGTTCCTCCTCCGCGGCCGTGGTTGCCGTCGGCTGGGCCGGCACCCCGGCTTGCATCTCGGAGGTGTCCATGGGCACGCCGCTCAGCAGGGACAGGAAGTCCTGCTTGAAGACGATGCTGAGGATGAACAGGATGATGATCCCGCCAAGGCCGATACGCAGGCCGCCCCCGCCGCCCGGGAACCCGCGAAAGCCCCCGCCGCTCGATCCGCGCAGATCTTCGATGTCCTGCCTGCTCGTGCCGCGCGTCCACCGCATAGATCCCCCCGTCAGGCTCTGTGTCGAACGATATCCTTGCACTCTACCAAGAAACGGCCTCGGGGCACGAGCGCGAGAGCCCGGACGAACCCGCTACCCGTGCGCGAGACTGCGAATCAGCGTCAGGAGCATGTCGATGGCGACCGTGTTGTGCCCGCCCTGGGGAACGATTACATCCGCGTACCGTTTGCTCGGCTCCACGAAGTCCAGGTGCATCGGCTTGACGGTGCTCAGGTACTGTTCCACCACCGACTCCATCGTCCGGCCGCGTTCGGCCACGTCGCGCCGCAGCCGCCGGATGAAGCGGATGTCGTCGTCGGCGTCCACGAAGACCTTGACGTCGAGCAGGCTGCGAAGCGCGGCGTCGGTGAAGATCAGAATCCCCTCGACGATGATGGCCCGGCGCGGCTGGACGAGGTCGGTGGCGGAGAGCCGCGCGTAGCGCGCGAAGTCGTAGAGGGGCACTTCGACAGCCTGGCCCGCGCGCAGCCGCTCGACGTGCCGGACCATCAGGTCGGTCTCGAGGGAATCGGGATGGTCGTAGTTCAGCGCCGCCCGCTCCTCGAGCCGCAGGTCGCTGCGGTAACGGTAGTAGCGGTCGTGCTCGAGCACCGTCACCTGATCGTTGCCGAGGCTCTCGACAATGCGGCGTACGACCGTCGTCTTGCCCGACCCCGACCCGCCAGCCACGCCGATGACCACCGGACCCGCCGCCATGCCATGCCTCCGTTCCAGGTGCCGTCACACGGCACGCAACCGCGCGGCCGCCTGCTCGAGTGTCTCCGCTTTCTTCGCGAAGCAGAACCGCAGGACACGCGGCGCCTCGCTGGCGTACAGGAACGCCGACGTCGGGATCGACGCCACGCCGTGCTCCTTCAGCAGCCGCATCGCGAACGCCGCGTCGCCTTCGCCGCTGATCGCCGAGTAGTCGAGCAGCTGGAAGTAGGTGCCCCGGCTCGCGACGGGCGTGAAGCGCGAGCCCTCGAGCAGGTCGAGGAACCGGTCGCGCTTCTCCTGGTAGAAGGCCGCGAGGTCGTCGTACTGCGCGCGCCTCCTGGTGAACTCCGCGTAGGCATGCTGGGCCGGCGTGTTCGTGGCGAAGGTCACGAACTGGTGTACGCGCTGAATCTCCGCCGTCAGGGTCTGCGGCGCGGCGATGTAGCCGACCTTCCAGCCGGTCGTGTGATACGTCTTCCCGAACGAACTCACCACGCACGTCCGTTCCCGCAGCGCGGGATGCCGCGCGAGGCTCTCGTGGCGGGCCCCGTCGAACACGATGTGCTCATAGACCTCGTCGCTGAGCACGATGACGCCGCTTCCGTCGAGGACCGACGCAAGCGCGCGAAGGTCGTCGGCCTGCAGGATCGAGCCGGTCGGGTTGTGGGGCGAATTGACGATGAGCAGGCGCGTCCGAGGCGAGAGCAGCCGGCGGACCTGGGACCAGTCGATGCGATAGTCCGGCGCGCGGAGCGTGACGAAGCGGGGCGTTCCGCCATTCAGGCGCACGACCGGCACGTACGCGTCGTAGCACGGCTCGAAGAGGATCACCTCGTCGCCCGGCCGCACGAACGCCGAGATGATGTCGAAGATCGCCTCGGTGGCGCCTGACGTCACGGTCAACTCGGTGGCCGGGTCATACTCGGCGCCGTAGAGGCGCCGGATCTTGGCCGCCAGCGCCTCGCGAAGGGCGAGTACGCCCGGCATCGGGGCGTACTGGTTGTCGCCCGCCTGCATGTGCCGGTGGACGGCCTCGATGAGCTCAGCGTCGCACGAGAAGTCGGGGAATCCCTGCGAGAGGTTGATGGCGCCGTGTTCGAGGGCCAGCCGCGTCATCACCGCGAAGATGCTGACGCCGACATCCGGGAGCTTGGATTCGATGCGGGCCGGAGTGTTCATCAGCCCCGCCGCCTGCACACGGTTCCCGCTTTCGTCACACGGAAGAGGTTACACGATCCGAGGGAGCCGGCCGGGGTGATTTCTGGGGATCATGGGAAAACAGGCGGGATTCCGGTGGTTGCGGCGCTGGTACGGATCATGCTCAAATTGTGAACGGCGCCAGCACGTTGCCGGACACCCGGCAGCCGGCGCCGCAGACGACCCCCATGACGACCGCCGCCACAGCCACCAGCCGTGCCGCCACGAGGCCGGACGACCTCTTCGCGATGGCCCTGCGTTCGCTCGGCCGCCTGGGGTTCGCCTGGCTGGCCCTCCACCACGTCTGGCTCCTCGGGGTGCACCTGGTCGACGGGCGGGCCTTCGCGCCGGCGACGGCCGTCCGGTGGGTCCTCGCGGTGCTGGTCCTCGTGGGCTTCCGCGCGCTCAGTCGTCGAGGCCTCCCGCTGTTCTCCGGCCGGCGCGCCATCGGCCTCTGGCTGCTGGTCGCCATCATCCACTGCAGCGCGGCCTGGGAAGGCGGCGCCGCCGCCGCCGTCGGCAGGGCGATTCCCGAATCCGTCACGGCGCTGGCGCAGCTCTCGGGCGCCACGCTGGTGCTCGCGGCCGTCCTCGCGGCCGCCGGCTCGGCGCGTGTCAGTCCCTCGGCCGCCTCACGTTCGGCGCTGGCCGTTCCCGCGCTCATCGCCGGGCTTCCATCAACCGGCATCGTCTTCCGTTTCTCACCCCGCCCCCCTCCCCTCGCCTGACGGTTCGCGTTCTGACTGAATAGACGCGGTTTCATCACCCGTGCTCGCGGCGCCAACAGGGTGCCGCACGGCGTGATGGTGCCCGTCACAGTGGGTCCGCGCGGGCGACCAGCGTCGCCTGGCCCGGACGCCGTCTTCACGCGAGGCGAGGTGTCATGTCTCTGATTCTCGAATGGCGGAGTTCGTCGGTGGATCGTTTTGTGTGCGTGCTTCGTGGGGGTGCTGGGGGCCGCGGGGATCGCCTCGGCCGGCGACATCGTCGGCCTGGCGGCGGATGCGACGGGAGCCGCCCTGCCGGCGGCGCACGTCACGCTCCGTAATCTCGCCACCGGCGAGGAGCAGTTCGCGCAGGCCGACCTGGAAGGGAAGTTCCGGTTTTCCGGTGTTCGCGCCGGCAGCTACCTGGTCACCGTCGAGTCGCCAGGGTTTTCGCGCGACTCGCGGACCGTGGCCGTTGCCGAGTCAGCCGCACCCATGGAAGTGAAGTTCGCCCTCGTGCCCGGCCGGGTCGAAATGGGCGTGACGGTGACCGCCGCGCGCAATGAACGCGACGCGGAGGCGGTGCCGGTCCGCACGGACTCGTTCGGACGCGACGCGCTCATCAAGCAGTCGCCGCTCTCGGTGGGCGACGCGCTCATCCGGGCGCCGGGCGTGACGCCGGTCGGCAACGGCCCGATGCAGGTCCGGCCGCGTCTGCGCGGCCTCGATTCGACGCGCGTGCTCGTGCTCGTCGACGGCGAGCGCCTCAACAACGCGCGCACGGCGACGGATCGCTCGGGCACCGAGGTGGGCCTCGTCGACCTCAACACCGTGGCGGGCCTCGAGGTCGTGAGCGGCGCCGGGTCGGTGCTCTACGGCACGGATGCGCTCTCGGGCACGGTCAACATCCTCACGCACCAGCCCCGCTTCAGCGACAGCCTGCGCCTCACGTACGGCCTCGACGGCTACTTCAGCTCCAACGAGAACGGGCGGCGCGGCGCGGCGACGCTCGGCGCAACCGGCCGGCGCTTCGCGATTCAGGTGACCGCGGGCGCAGAGGCGTACGACGACTACCGCGCCGGGGCCGCCGGCAGGCACGAGGACACGAGCGCCTTCTACGCGAGCGGCCAGATCACCAACGCCGACACGATCGACGACAGCTTCGGCTTCAACTTCAACGCCTTCCCGGAGCCGTTCAACGCGCCGTACGCGCGCACGTCAGCGGTCATCCCGACCTCGGGGGCGAGCGGCAAGAGCCTCAATGCGAGCGGCCTCTTCGCGCTGACCGGCACGCAGACGCTGCAGGTGAAGTACATCCGCCGGCAGATGGACGATGTCGGGTTCCCCGACTTCGAGCCGCCGGTGTTCTTCCAGCGCACGACCTTGCCGTACAACGACCTCGACCGCGTGTCGGCCCGTTACGAGGCGCGCGCGATCACACCGTGGTTCACCAATCTGAAGGTGACGGGCTACTTCCAGGACCAGCGCCGCCTGCTGCGCACGGAGTTCCCGGTCCAGTTCCCGGTGCCGTCGCCGGCGTTCTTTCCGATCAACGTCTACCGGTTGAACCTCCTCGCCGACACGGAACAGCACGTGCAGACGCCGGGCCTCGACGTGCAGGCCACCTTCGCGCCGGCCCGCGCCCACGTCCTGACGGCGGGCATGATGCTCTACCGCGATGGCAGTCAGGACACGCGCTCGAACACGTCGCAGAGCACGATTATCGGCAATGTCGCCATGGGCGCGCGCGGGCCGGCGGCCAACGTGTTCGCCACGCCCATCGCGCTCGGACCGGCGGGGACGACACACCCGGTGCGCGTGCCGAACTCGTCGTTCAGCGACATCGGCCTCTTCGCCCAGGATGAATGGAGCCTGACCGCCGCGTTGCGCCTCGTGGCCGGCGTGCGTGTGGACGGATATCGCGTGACGACGCAGGCCACGCCCGGATACGAGGTGGAGTCCTTGACGGCCGGCGCGAAGCCGCCCATCGACCCCGCCGCGCTGCCGGACGCCAGCGGCTCGACGCTGTCGCGGACGGCCGTCACGGGCGACATCGGCGCGGTCTACCGCCTCACCGAGTCGGTGAGCCTGCGTGCCCGCTACGGCCGCAGCTACCGCCACCCGAACCTCGAGGAGTTGCTCTATTCCGGCCCCGCGACCGTGGGCGCGATCGTACCGAACATGCAGGTCCAGCCGGAGGTTGGCAACAACACGGACCTCGGGATCACGCTGCGGGCTGGCCGTGCGGCCGGCTCGGTGTCCTACTTCCACAACTCGTTCGACGGGTTCATCTCGACCGAAATCGTGGCGACGACCCCGTCGGGCCCGATTTCGCAGGCGGTGAACTTCAGCGACGTGCGCATCCAGGGCGTTGAGGGCGACGTCGACCTTCCGGTCGTGACGAGGCGCGGCATCCTGACCTTCTTCGGCAGTGCCGCCTTCACGCGCGGGACGGTCCTCTCGGGGACGAGCCCGCTCACAGGCGCGTCGCTCGCAGGGACCCCGCAGGACAACATTTCGCCGTTCAAGGCGATTGTCGGCGTCCGGTTCAACGACGCGCGCGATCGCTGGTGGGTCGAGTACGGCGTGCGGTCGCAAGCGGACGTGACCCGCGTGGCGGAGACGCTGCTCGACTCGCCGTATCTCATTCCGCAGGACCTGCTCGGCCTTGCGGGCTTCAACGTGCAGCGGGTGTCCTGGGGCGTGAACTTCCGCCCGGCCGGCTCCCGTCTCGGCCTCGTGTTCGCGGTCGAGAACCTGACGGACCAGTACTACCGGGAGCAGTTCCAGTTCGCGCCCGCCCGCGGCCGCACGTTCACGGCGGCGTTCAGCGTGCGGTAGGCCGCCCGCGGCCGGCCGGGAGGCGCCGCAGGCGTGCCGGCGCCTCCCGGGTTCCGTTCCGCTGCCGCCGTCTGGTCGCGGGGCTTGGGCTCCGAATCCCGAGTCCCGAATCCCGAATCCCGGGTCCGGCCCCTCGACGTTGCTCGGGGCGGCCCTTAGCCTGTCGCAGGGCCGAAGTTGACGCCGGCGCACCGCCGGTCGTAGAGTCGGTCTCAGGGGGGCCGTGATGAGTCCGACGAATCACTACGCACACATTGACTACCGCAAGATGATCGCGTGGCCGAAGCGTCTCGATCGCGAGTGGACGTTCCTCTCGGTGCCGTTCGGGTCACTCCCGTCGAAGCGGCTGCTCGACCTCGGGTGCGGCACCGGCGAGCACGCGCGCTACTTCGCGGACAAGGGGTTCGAAGTCGTCGGCGTCGACGTTTCGGACACGATGCTCGAGCGGGCCAAGGAAGACGGGGTGCCGTCCGGCGTCCAGTTCCTCTACGGCGACCTGCTCCACGTCGAGAACGTCGTGGCGGGCAAGTTCGGCGGCGCCGTCTGCCTCGGGAACACCCTCGCGCACATCATGGACCAGGACACGCTGACGCAGCTGTTCAGAAGCGTGCGCGCCGTCCTGCTGCCGGGCGCTCCGCTGGTCATCCAGGTGCTCAACTACGAGCGCCTCGTGCACAGCGGCCAGCGGTGCCTGCCGCTCACGTTCATCCAGGACGAGGAAGGCGAGGCGATCTTCCTGCGCGTGATGACGCACCACGACGACGGGAGCGTGACGTTCACGCCGTCGCTCCTGCGCTACCGCAAGGACGGCGACCCGGCGCTCGAGGTCATCACGAGCCACAACGTGCCGCTGCGCGGCTGGAAGCGGGCAGAGATGGAGACCGCGCTCGACGCGGCGGGCTTCAAGACGAGGGAACTCTACGGCACGATGGCCAGGGTGCCGTACGCGGATCACGACTCCACGGATCTCGTGGTCATCGCGAGGTAGTCGCGCCGGGATTCGGGACTCGGGATTCGGGACTCCCGCCTTCGCCCGAACCGACTCCTCCGGGCCACGGCGTGGCAAGCGGGGTTCTTCGTGCCGGCGGGGTCAGGCCGAGTTCCGGACCTGATCCGGTCGTCCTCGATCCGTTACCGCGCCGCCAGCGCCTTCGCGACCCCGACGGTCGCGTCGATCTCAGCCAGGCTGTTGTAGATGTGGGTGGACTGGCGTACCACCTGGTCGCCCCCGGCCCGCACGCGGATCTTCCGCCGCGCCCACAGCTCGTCCTGAAGCTGCCTCCCGGTCAGGCCCCCGACACCCCAATGCGTGATGCCGGCGGAGAGCTCCGGGCTCATCGGCGTGACGACCGACACTCCCGCGACTTGTGAAAGCCCCTGCCGCAGCGACGACCCGAGGACGCGCACGCGCTCCTCGATCCGGTCGCGCCCGATTGCATTCATGAAGTCAACCGCGGCCTCCAGGCCGCGCAGGAGGCTCTGGTTCAGGGTGCCCCACTGCATCAGGCGGAACATGCCGTCCTTGTAGTTGTTCCACTGCGAGCTGGCCAGCAGCGTCCAGACCCGCTCCTGCACTTCGCGCCTGATGTAGAGGATCCCCGTCCCCTTGGGCGCGAGCATCCACTTGTGCGGCGACGAGAAGTACGCGTCGCAGCCGAGGTCGCGGACGTTGACGTGCAGCTGACCGACGGCCTGCGCCCCGTCGATCGAGGTGAAGATCCCGCGCTCGTGGGCGAGGGCGCACAGCGGCTTCACCGGCAGGATGATGCCGGGGCCCGAGATGATGTGCGGCACCGCGATGACGCGCGTGCGCGGCGTGCACGCCGCCTCGAAGGCGCGCACGATCTCGTCGGGACCCTTCACCGCCGCCGGCACGGCGACTTCGCGGACGATGATGCCGTAGCGCTTCTGTTTGAGGTCCCAGCCCGTGCGCCCGCCGGGATGCTCTTTGTCGGTGATCAGCACCTCGTCGCCCGGTTTGAGGTCCAGCCCGTTTGCGACGGTGTTCATCGCCATCGTCGCGTTCACCGTGAGGCCGACCTCGTCGAGATCGGCGTGGATGAAGTCGGCGAGCTTCTGCCGGAGGCCCCGCTCGGGACGGTAGCCGGCGAGCCGTTCGGGCTTGTCCGGGCTGTAGTCCCAGAGCGCGAGCGACTCCTCGACGTAGCGGAGATGGCTCGCGACGGCGTCCACGACCGCGCGGGGCGAGGCGCCCAGCGTGCCGGTGTTGAAATAGGCCTGGTCCTCGGGGATCAGAAACTGCCAGCGCAGGTGGGCCCAGTACGGCTCCCCGTCCTGGGGCGCTTCCTGCGCGGCGACGACAGGCGCGAGTGCCCGGGCGTCGGTGACAGCGGTGGCAGCGGCGCTGCCGGCAAGAATGGAGCGAACGAACTCCCGGCGGTCAATCATGGCGACACCCCTCGCGTCCGACACGCGGACCGCGAGATGTTACCGCAGGACGAGGCCGGGCAGGTGAGGGGGGAGCTAGTCCTCCCAGGGCTTCGGCTGGGGCCCGGGAATGATGGCCGCGAGATCGGAGTCGTCCATGCCGGAACCCGAGGACTTGCGGACCTTCGTCTCGGCGCGCCTTGCGGCCTTGGCGACCTGCTTCTCGCGCTTGGCTTTCTCCCGTTCGCGTTTCTGAAACGATGGCCGGGCTCGGTTCACAGCGACTCCATTCGCGGGGGCCTCCGCGCGCGCGCAGAGACCATCGATGAGGAAAGAGAACGGGGGGCGGGCGCTCGGCGCCGGCCCCCCGGTTGACGTCAGAGGGCGAGCGCTACCAGCGCGACTCGCGCCGAGGCCCGCGGCCGCCGCCGCGGTCGTTCCCGCCGAACCCGCCCGGCCGCTCGGTGCGCGGACGCGCCTCGTTGACCGTGAGGTTGCGGCCGCCGAACGGCTTGTCGTGCAGCTCGGTGATCGCCTTCTGCGCGTCGGCGTCGGTCGCCATCTCGACGAACGCGAACCCGCGGGCGCGGCCCGTGGCCATGTCGCGCATCACGCTCACCGAGTCAACCGCCCCGTACTGCGAGAACAGGTCCTGGAGATCCTGCTCGCCGGTCGTGTAAGGAAGGTTGCCGACATACAGCTTTCTACCCATTGCGATTGCTCCTCGTCTCTTTTCACGAGACTCTGGACGGCCGGCTCTCCCGGCCGTCATTCACACTCGGCGATTCCAGACAAATCGCCCTTCGATGGCAGCTCGTGACTGAGCGGAAACTACGCAGGAGCGAGTCGAAGGCGACTCGATTCGGCTCTCAACGCGGATGCTACAGAAGGCGGGCTTCCACCTGACAGGGCTATCTTACCACGAACGGGGCCGCCTGGCCGAATCCCGCGGCCGCCGGCGGGCCGGGGTGGACCGGCCCTCAGCCCTGGCCCGCCGCGAATTCCATCGTCCGGAACGCCGCCGGCTCGTGAAAGCTGGGGCCGTTGGGCGTGGACCAGGCCGCGTAGAGCGCCCCGCGCTCACGCTCGGCCGGGCCGTGCGGCCGCTTGATGCGGAAGACGTTGAACCGCCAGGTGTCTCCCGCCGCCGGCGGCACACGCGCGGCGACGTCCGGCGCCAGGGACCCGAGCCCGCTCCATGGCAGCCAGGCGAGCGCGACCCAGCTGCCGGCGGTCATGCCGCCGCACGAGCCGGGCACCACCGTGCTCTCCAGGCCGCGCCAGTTCCACGAGCGGTCCCCGTTGAGCTGCGGGTGCGGCTCGAGGATATGCAGGTCGGTGACCACGTTGATGGGGCTGATCTCGACCTCGGCATAGTGCCGGCCGAGGCAGGCCGGGTCGAGGAAGATCTCGACGACCTCTTCCTCCCAGATGGGGTCGTCGGGCCTTTTCATCGTGTGCCAGGGGCGGTCGTCGCAGGCATCGAACCGGATGGCGAGCCCCTCGTCGTTCCAGAGCGCCCGGAAGACCGTGCGGTACTTGGCGGGTCCCCACGCGATGCGCTGGGCCGTCTTCCATGCCCGGTCGTGGCCGGGCAGGAGCGTCACGGGACGTGCCTCGGTCCTCGCGACGCGATAAACCGCGTCGGCAGGGAGCGGCGCCGCGTCGCGGGTACAGTTCCGCCATCTGTCAGGCCCTTCTCGTGGGAAAGCTCCCCAAGTATCCGGCGTCCCAGCAGGGCAGTCAAGCCGCTGGCTGCCGGCTGCCGAGGCTCGCCGGCCCGCCCGTCCCCTTGACCGCCCGGGGACTGAGGGATAGATTCTGTGCGCCTCCAGCGGCGTCCGTCCCGATTGCCGCGTTCCGAAAGGCCAGACGCATGTTCATCCGAACGTCCGCTTTCATCCTGCTCATGGCTGCGCTGCCCGTCGTGCTCGTCGGCCAGCAGCAGGCCGCTCCCGCAGACGAGACCAATCCGCTGCTCAAGCCGTGGACGACGCCCTTCGGCGTGCCTCCGTTCGGCGAGATCAGGCCCGAGCACTTCCTGCCGGCGATCAAGGCGGGTATCGCCCGGCAGCGCGAAGAGATCGAGGCGATTGCGAAGAACCCGCAGCCGCCGACGTTCGCGAACACCCTCGAGGCGATGGAGAACGCCGGCGAGCTGCTGTCCACCGTCAGCCCGGTCTTCTCGAACATGCAGTCGTCGAACACGACAGCACAGCTGCAGGCCATCAACCGCGAGGTGGCGCCGCTGCTGACGGCCCTGCGCGACGACATCCGCCTCAACCCGGCGCTCTTCGCGCGCGTGAAGGCCCTGTGGGACGCTCGCGAGTCGCTGAAGCTGCCGCCGGTCCAGGCCAGGCTCCTCGACGAGCAGTACAAGAGCTTCGTGCGCGGCGGGGCCAACCTGTCGCCCGCGCAGAAGGAGCGCTTCCGGGCGATCAACGCGCGAGCTCTCGAGCCTCGGGATCAAGTTCGGCGACAACCTCCTGCACGACACCAACACCTTCAGGCTCGTCATCGAGCAGCGAGGCGGACCTGCAGGGCCTGCCGCCCTCGGTCGTCGCGGCCGGCGCCGACGCAGCCAAGGCGGCCGGCCTGGCGGGGAAGTGGGTGTACACGCTGCAGGCGCCGAGCATCTGGCCGTTCCTGCAGTACGCCGACAGCCGCGGCCTGCGAAAGCAGATCCTGGACGCCTACACGACGCGCAACGATCGCGGCGACGCGTACGACAACAAGGCGATTGTCGCCCAGCAGGCGGCGCTGCGGGCGGAGCGGGCACAGTTGCTCGGGTACAGCGTCGCACGCGGACTTCGTGCTCGAAGAGAACATGGCGAAGACCCCGGACAAGGTCTACGCGCTGCTGAACCAGTTCTGGGAGCCCGCGCGGGCGATGGCCATCCGGGAAGCGGCCGACCAGCAGGCCCTCATCAAGGCGTCCGGCGGCATGTTCACGCTCGAGGCGGCGGACTGGCGGTACTATCCAGGAGAAGATCAAGCAGCAGCGATTCGCCCTCGACGAGCAGGCGCTGCGGCCGTACTTCAAGCTCGACAACGTCCGGCAGGGTGCCTTCCACGTGGCGAACAGGCTCTACGGCCTGACGGTCACGCCGCGGCCGGACCTGCCGACGTATCACCCGGAGGTTCAGGCCTTCGAGGTGAAGGAGGCCGACGGGTCGCACGCGGGCATCTTCTACACGGACTACCACCCGCGTCCCGGCAAGCGGGTTGGAGCGTGGAGCAGCGCGTTCCGCAGCACGCGCATGAAGGACGGCAGGCGGGTCGCGCCCGTCGTCGTGAACGTGTGCAACTTCTCGCGGCCGGCGGGAGACGAGCCGGCGCTGCTGACGCTCGAGGAGGTCGGGACGCTCTTCCACGAGTTCGGCCACGCGCTGAACTCGCTGCTCTCCAAGAACCCGTACCGCGGCCTCGGCGGATTCCCGCGCGACTTCGTCGAGGTGCCGTCGCAGATCATGGAGAACTGGGCGCTCGAACCGGAGGTGCTGCACGTCTACGCGAGGCACTACAAGACGGGTGAGGTGATTCCGGCGGCGCTCGTCGAGAAGATCAAGAAGGCCGAGCAGTTCGACCAGGGCTTCATCACGGTGGAGTACCTGGCCGCGTGCGTCCTCGACATGGACTGGCACACGCTGCCCGCGGGGCCGGCCCAGGACCCCACGGCCTTCGAGAACGCTTCGATGGCGAAGATCCAGGCTGCCCCGGGAGATCGTGCCGCGCTACCGCAGCACGTACTTCAACCACGTCTTCGGGCCGGGCGGCGGCTATTCATCCGGCTACTACGCGTACATCTGGAGCGAGGTTCTGGACCAGGATGCCTTCGAGGCGTTCCGCGAGAAGGGGCTGTTCGACCAGGCGACGGCCCGCGGTTTCCGCATGATCCTCGAGAAGGGCGGCACCGAGGACCCGATGGCCCTCTACAAGGCGTTCCGCGGGCGCGAGCCGAGCGTGGAGCCGCTGCTCAGGAAGCGCGGGCTGAAGTAGCGGGACGGGGACCGCGGAGGCCGGCCTACCCGCCGCTCATGCGGTCCTCGAACTCGTCCCATTCCCACTCGTTCCACCACTCGAGCTCGAGGCCCCGGCACGTCACGGCGAACGCGGGGCACATGATGCACCCGTCGCCGCGCATGACGTCGGGCTGATCCGACGCCGGGTAGCGGGCGACGAGGGCCCGGCCCGCCGCCATCGCGTCCTGCTCGTCTGGTGCCATCGGCCGCGACGGGAGTTCCGTGACGCCGTTGCGGCGCAGCCTGGGTCCGCACTCCGGGAAGAGCACGGAGTTCTCGGCGTCGATGTGATGCCACAGCGCGTGCACGTATGCCGCGGCGGACTCGCGGAAGCCGGCCTCTGACGCGTCGCCGCCCTCGAGGCCGGCCGCGACGGCGTCGAGCAGGCCTGCCATGCGTGCGTGGTCGGCGGCCATTGTCGCGATGGGGCCGCGATCGGCAGGCAGTCCCGCGCGATCCCGCAGCGCCACAAACAGCGTGTCCTCTTCTCGCGCGTGGTGGAACTGGCTGGCGTACACGCGGAAGAAACGCAGGAACGCAGCGCCGTCGGACGCCGGCCGGGCCGGGGCGGTGGCGGCGGCGTATGTGAGCAACGCGCCGGCCACCTGGTCGATCACGTCGTGTTCGGCCCGGAGTTCGTCGATGAGCTGCATCGGGGTCCCAACGGCCCCGACATTGTATCCGAGCAGGCGGGTACCACGTATGTTCGGTCCTGGCCCGCGGAGCGGACAGAGCGATTCGGTAAGACCACGACCTCTACAGCTTGACAGAGGCCATGCCTGGTGCTACTTGTGGTCGCGCACCAGGGCCGCTCTGGTCTGACCTGAAGAGGCTTCACTGCATGAGAGAACACCGGGGGTCCGAAGCCGGCGCGCTGGTGGTGGCGCACGTGCGCGGCCTGCTCGACCGCGGGGAGCTCAGGGGCGGCGAACGCCTGCCCGCCGAGCGCGAGCTGGCACGAACACTGGGCATCAGCCGGCCGAGCCTGCGGGCCGGCCTGCGGTCGCTCGCGGAAATGGGCGTTGTGCGGATCCGGCCCGGCGCCGGCTCGTTCATCGCCGGCGGGCCGCCCGTTTTCGGCACCGACGCGCTGCGCTTCCAGGCGGCGCTTCACGGCTTCACGCGCGACCAGATGTTCCAGGCCCGGCTGGTGCTCGAGGTCGCCGTGGCGGGGCTCGCGGCGCGGCATGCGACGCCGGAAGACATGATCGCGGTCAGCGAGGAGGCCACCGGCATGTTCGCCTCCCTCGACGAACCGCAGGCATTCCTGGGCCACGACATCGCCTTCCACCGGGCGGTCGCCGCGGCCAGTGGCAACCCGATTCTGTCGGCGCTCGTCAACATGGTGGCCGAGCAGTTCCGCGAGCAGCGGCAGAACAGCATCAACCGCGCGCAGGACCTCAAGCAGGCCGCCGACGAACACCGCGCGATCTACGTCGCGCTGCGCGCCCGGGACCCCGAGCGCGCCAGCCGCGCCATGCGCGATCACCTCGAGCGGGCGTACCGCACCCAGGCCGAGGAGGAAGAGGCGAACACGTGACCAGCTTCCTCTCGGAAGACTTCCTGCTCGAGAGCCCGGCCGCCGCCGATCTGTACCACCGGTATGCGGACGGTCTGCCGATTATCGACTACCACTGCCACCTCTCGCCGGAGCAGATGGCGCGCGATCACCGGTTCGCCACGATCACCGAGATCTGGCTCGACGGCGACCACTACAAGTGGCGGGCGATGCGGGCCAACGGCGTGCCCGAGCGCTATTGCACCGGGGATGCGCCGCCGTGGGAGAAGTTCGAGGCGTGGGCCCGCACGGTGCCCGACACCCTGCGCAGCCCGCTCTATCACTGGACCCACATGGAGCTGCGGCGGCCCTTTGGCGTCGAGGACCTGCTCTCTCCGGCGACGGCGCGCGGCGTCTTCGACCGCTGCAACGAGCGCCTGAAGGAGGATGGGTTCACCGCGCTCGGGCTGCTGCGCAGTTTCCGCGTGGCCGTCGTCTGCACGACCGACGACCCCGTCGATGATCTCCGGCACCATGCACGCCTCGCGGAGCGCCGCGATCCCGACGCCCGCGTGTACCCTACGTGGCGGCCCGACCGGATCTTCGCCGTCGAGGACCCGGGCGCGTTCAACGCCTACGTGGCGAAGCTGGAACAGGCGTCCGGCATGACGGTGAGCGGGCGCTTCCCGTCGCTGCTCGAGGCGCTCAAGGCCAGGCACGACGCGTTCGACGCGATGGGCTGTCGCGCGTCCGACCACGGCCTCGAGACGCTGTGGGTGGAGCCGGCGACGGCCGCCGAACTCGACGCCGCCTTCGACGCGCTCCGCGCCGGGAGGGCGCCGGGGGCCGCCGGCGCCCTCAAGCTCAAGTCGGCGCTGCTCTACGAGCTGGCGCTGTTCGACCACGCCCGCGGCTGGGCCCAGCAGTTCCACCTCGGGGCGCTCCGCAACAACAACACGCGGATGCGCCGCACGCTCGGGCCCGACACGGGCTTCGACTCCATCGGCGACGTCGAGGTGGCCCGGCCGCTGTCGCGGTTCCTCGATCGCCTCGACGACACGAACCAGCTCGCGAAGACCATCCTCTACAACCTGAACCCGCGCGACAACGCCCTGCTGGCGGCGATGATCGGCAACTTCCAGGACGGCACGATTCCGGGGAAGATGCAGTACGGCTCGGCCTGGTGGTTTCTCGATCAGCTCGACGGCATGACCGAGCAGATGAACGCCCTCTCGAACATGGGCCTGTTGTCGCGATTCGTCGGGATGGTGACCGATTCGCGCAGCTTCCTCTCTTACTCACGCCACGAGTACTTCCGCCGGCTGGTCTGCAACCTCCTTGGCGAAGACGTCCGGCGCGGGCACCTGCCCGATGACCGCGAGCTCCTCGGCCGCATGGTGAGGAACATCTGCTTCTTCAACGCGCGCGACTACTTCGGCTTCCCGCTCGGGAAGGCGGCGGACGGGGTCTGAGCGTCTAGACGATGTCCGGCACGAAGGTCCGCGAGCCGATGGCTCCCAGCGCCTGCTTGAGCTCCTCGAGCATCGCCTCATCCCGATAGGCGCCGACGATCGCGCCGCCCGATCCCGCGAACTTCGCGCTGGCGCCGCAGCGGCGCGCCGTCTCCACCTGCGCGACCTGCCACGGCGCCAGGTTGTAGATGCGGCGCCTGGTGTCGAAGTTCTCGTTGATGAGCGCCGACAGCCTGTCGTGGTCGCCGGCGACAATGGCGTCGCGGCCCTCCGCAGCGAGCGCCGCGAAGTGCGACATCGCGTCGACGACGAGCGCCTCGCCGCGGTTGAAGCGATCGCGGATGGCGTTGTGGAAGATCTCGGTGGGCTCGCCCATGCTGACGTGGTATGCGACGTAGACCGGCGGCAGCAGCGCCGGGTCCAGCCGCTCGTAGTCATAACAGGGGAGCCCCGCCACGACGCGCTCGCGCGTCCGGTCGAAGTCCATGAAGACGAGGCCTTCATAGACCTGGATCACGCGGTCCTGGAGCCCCGCCGTGATGCCCAGCTCCTCCTGCTCGACACTCAGGACGAAGGACGGTTGCGCCTCGAGGGGGATGTCGATCTGGTAGAACTCCATCAAACAGCGCAGCGTGGCGACAATGAGGGCGCTCGACCCGGCCAGCCCGACCTGGCGCGGAATCGTCGTCTGGTAGCGGACGGAGAAGCTGCGGTCATGCAGCGCGATGCCCTGCGCGTCGCAATACTCGACAAACCGCTTGATGGTGGCCTTGATGAGCCGGATGCCGCCGTAGTACCCGTGGAGGCGCACGTCGCGCGCCAGGTCCCGCACCGAGTTGAAGCGCGCGCGGTCGCCTTCGGCCAGCACGATGTCCACCGAGTCCCACTCGTACAGGACGACCTCGGCGTAGAAGTTCCGCACACTGAAGGAGATGGTCTTTCCGTGGTACCCGTCCGAGGGGTTGCCCAGCAGTCCGGCGCGCGCGTAGGCGCGCTCACGCGTGAGGAACATGCAGCAATTCCTCCAGGTGGCGGCGCAGGGCCTCGCCGTGCCGCGGGTCGGCCAGCGCGAACTCGACGAACGCCTGGAAGTAGGCGTCGAAGTTCCCGATGTCGTAGCGCCGCTCGCCGCCCGTCAGTCGGACGCCGTACGCCTTGCCGCCCTGGCGGATGAGGCTCCGCAGCGCGTCGGTCAGCTGGATCTCCCCGCCCTTGCCCGGGGGCGTTCGTTCGAGCGCGTCGAAGACCGCCGGCGACAGCACGTATCTGGCCGCGATCGCCAGGTTGCTCGGCGCCTCGTCGGGGGACGGCTTCTCAATCACGTCCGCCAGCTCGAACACGTCGCCCGGCGAGACCGGCGCCGCCACGCCGTAGTGCGAGACCTCGTCGCGCGGGCACCTCCTCGAACGCGATGACAGCCACCGCGTCCCGCTCGAGGAAGCAGCGCACCATGCGCTGCACGACGTCGCTCTCGGCGTGCATGCCGATGATCGAGTCGCCGAGCGCGACGATGAACGGGCGCCGGCCGACGAACGAGCGGGCGCAGAGCACCGCGTGGCCGAGGCCGAGCAGCTGCCGCTGCCGCGTGTAGAAATACTGCACGGCCGATCGCTCGAACGCCAGCTCGGCGAGCAGCTCTTCCTTGCCGCTCTCGCGCAGCGTCTGGATGAGCTCGGCGTTCAGATCGAAGTGGTTCTCGATCGAGGCCTTGCCCGGGCCGGTCACAAACAGCACCTGCCTGGTGCCGACGCGGGTCAGCTCCTCGACCACGTACTGGACGACCGGCTTGCGGCCGACCGGCAGCATCTCCTTCGGCTGGGACTTCGTGGCCGGCAGCAGGCGGGTGCCCAGACCGGCGACGGGGACGACGGCGATTTCAATGTCCATGATCGTGCCAACTCCGGGGCCGCCGCGCCGGCGCGACGCGCCCCGGCATTCTATCAAGGCCGCGGGGCGGCGTCGCCGGAACTCCGCCACCGGGTCTGGCACGAGCGCGAACGCGTCGGGCGGCCCGCACGATGGCGACGCGCTCACGTCAGGGAGTGTGCGCGCAGCCTCCCCGACGACCGCCGCCACGGCCGGGTGCCTGAGCTTCCTCTCGGTCGTGATCGCGTAGAACCGCTGGCGGACTGACTCCGCCTGGCCGACCTCGCGAACACCGTACTTGCGGCGCACGGCGGCCATGGTGGGCGACGCAACCGGAAACAGGCCCGCCCCCGCTTCGCCGAACGCCATCATCAGCGCGCTGTCTTCGAACTCCCCGACGATTCTCGGCCGGATGCGCTCTCGCTCGAACCACTCGTCGAGCGCACACCGCAGTGCCGAGTTCCGTCTCGGCAGCAGGAACGGCGCGCCGTCGACGGAACGCGGGAACCGCTTCCGGTACGCGCGGGCCAGAGCGATCGGTGCCGCACGAGCGAGACCCCGCACTCCCCGAGCAGGTGGTTGTAGGCGCGAACGCTCACGGTCGGGCCGATCGGCGCGTCCGCCAGCACGAGGTCCAGGCGGAAGACGGCCAGTTCCGCGAGGAGCCTCTCAGGAGTGTCCTCGAGGCACTCGACGCGCACGTTTTCGGCCAGCCTCAGCACGGGCAACAGCACGCGGTAGGCGATGAGCTTCGGGACCACCATCGCCACGCCCACCGTCAGGCGAAGCCCGTGGCCGGGCAGCCGGCCGCGCACCGTGTCGATCAGTTCCTGTCCCAGGCCGACTATCTCGTCGGCGTAGCGGTACACCGACCGGCCCGCGTCGGTGAGCAGGAGGGCCCGGCCAGACCGCTTGAAGAGCTTCTGCCCGAGGGCGTGCTCAAGCGATCGGATCTGCGACGTCACGGTGGGCTGCGAGACATGGAGCTTCTCGCTGGCCCGCGTGACACCGCCTTCCCGGACGGCCGTCCAGAACACGCGAAGATGGTGGTAGTTCAGGTGGTCCATGCGACGAGAGGATACATTGAATCCACTCGATGTGTCCGGCGCAGATGACACAAGCGCAGATGACACAAGCATTGAAGAAAGCCTATGTGTTCGGCGTGAAATAAGTATTTGTTCTTGGTATGGGTGCGGATCGATCATGGGGGTGACGGCGCTGCACCGAAGGGGCGCTGCGGCCGACCGGGGTCGGGGCAACCGCTGACGCGCGAAGCAGGCCGAGATGGAGATGGCGATGGCCGTGTTGACGAGGACGAAAGTCCGGGCCGTGGGCGTGAACGTGAGTGACCAGCTGAAGCGCCACCTCGAACGTCGGTTGCTGTTCGCCCTCGGACGGTTCGGGCGGCGGGTGGCCGCGGTCAGGATCTGGATCAGCGACATGAACGGCCCCAAAGGAGGACGGGACAAGAAGTGCACCATCGCCGCCCGGCTCAGGGGCGCAGGAGAAGTCCGGATCGAGGAGGTCGGCACGGGGCTGTCCTCGGCCATCGACTGCGCGGTGGGCCGGCTTGACCGGGCCGTGTCGAGACGGATCGAACGGCGACAGAAACTGCGGACCACCCGCTTCGGCTGGGACGCCAAGTGGTCCGCCGTGTCGAGGATCTGACGCCGCCGGGGCGCACAGCGTGCGGGCCGCCGGTGGGGGGGCACGCGTCATGAGAGCACTGCTGGCTGTTGACGACGATTCCGTCCTTGAAGACGTGGTGGAATCACTGCGCTGGTGCGTGCGGTTCCGCGCGGGTGACGACGTGACCGTGCTTCACGTGTCCCCTGCCTTCGGCTGGATGGTTCGTGGGCGCGGGGTGGAGGAGTGCGCCGAGTCTGTCGAAGGGGCGAAGGACCGGAAAGCGGAGCGTGTGCTCTCGGCCGCGCGCCGCCTCCTGGAGCGTTGGAACGCCCGCGCAGAGTACCGACACGAGCAGGGCCATCCCGCGACCGAGATCCTCCGGGTCGCGCAGCAGCGGAGGGTCGACCTCATCGTGCTTGGCGCGCGCGGCTCCGAGGAGCGCGGCGTCCTCGTGGGCTCCACGACGCAGAGCGTGAAAGCGTTCGCGCACGCCGACGTCCTCGTGGTCCGGCCGCGGAGGCCCCCCGACGGCGAGCCGCTCCGGGCGGTCCTGGCGGTTGACGGGTCGGCGGAGAGCACCAACGCGGTGGAGAGTTTCGCGCGTTTCATGCAGGCTGACCGCGCAGAGGTCCGTCTCGTGCACGCGATCGACCTGCCGCCCACGGCCTGGGACCTGTGTGGCCCTCACGAACCGCTGGACGTGGCGCTGCTCGGACAGCCTGTTCGTGAGCAAGTCGATGGTGCGCTCGCCGGCGCCCTTCGCGCGCTGCGGACGCATCGCATCGCTGCCACCACGGAAGTGCGTCCGGGCCGGGCGGCCGCCGCCATCCTCACTGCAGCGATGGCCTGCCGCGCCCACATCGCGGTCGTGGGCTCACGAGGGGTGTCGGGAGTCCGCGGCCTCCTCCTGGGAAGCGCCGCGCAGCGTGTCATTCGTCACGCGATCTGCTCAGTGCTGATCGGACGCCGTTCCCCGTTCGCGCATCCGCTGCCGGCGTCTGTCGAACGGGGCCTCGATGACCGGCTCGCCATGCCGGCGGCTGGCGCCCCGGCCCGCTGACCAGCCCACTCACCCGCTCAGGGCCGTCAGGCCTCCCGAATCGGCCATAATGGGCCGCGCGGAGGCACCGACATGACGTGGACGCGGCGGCGGTTTCTGTCGAGCGTGGCGGCGGTGCCCGCGGCCGCGGCGCCGTTGCTCGCGCACGAGCGGCAGGCGTCCAGGGAGCGGCCCTGGATCGACGCCGCGCAGGCGCGGTACGGCGACTTCCCGCTGGCGTCGGCCGTCGAGCGGTTCAGCCGCGACCAGCGCGGTCCGCGATTACGCTGGAGCCCTCCGGCCTTCGGGGCCCGCGGCTATCTCACGCTCATCGAGGGCATCGTCCGCAACTTCGCGGGCTTCCAGGACGCGCGCGGCGCGATCATCGACCCGATTGAGCGCGCCGAGCGCCAGGTACTCGACCCCGGCCTTTGCGCTCGCTGCTGCCGTCGCGATCCGGGCAGGCCTCGGCCACCCCACGCTGCTCCGCGCGGCGGTCAGGGCGATGCAGGCCGCCTGTGCGGACCTCGCCGACGGGAAGGCCGCCGACGGGCACGCGGACTTCTACACCGTGCTCCTGATGCACGCCGACCGCGAACTCTCAGGCCGGGCCGGGCCGGATGCGTCGTCGGTGTGGCGGCGCGATCTCGCGCGCGTCGTGCCGGAGAAGATCTACCGGCGCCAGCCGGCCGACAAGCCCACCAACAACTGGAACCTCGTGGCCGCGGCCGGCGAGTGGATGCGCACGAAGGCCGGGCTCGGCGATTCGCTGACGTGGGTCGAAGCGTCGCTCGATCGTCAGGTCGGGCTGTTCACGCCTTGGGGCATGTATCGCGATCCCAACGATCCCATGGCCTATGACCACTTCGCGCGGCTCTGGGCGATCGACCTGCTCGACGAGGGCTACGATGGCCGTCACGCCGCCACCCTGGACGCGTTGGTCACGCGGGGCGCCTGGATGTCGCTGTTGATGCAGTCGCCGCGGGGCGAGCTGCCGTGCGGCGGCCGCAGCGCTCACCACCAGTGGAACGAGGCCCAGCAGGCGGTCACGTTCGAGTCGATGGCCGGCCGCTACCTGCGGCGCGGGGAGCTCCGGACCGCCGGCGCGTTCAAACACGCGGCGCATCAGAGCGTCCGAGCGATCGGGCGGTGGGTGTTGGGCTCCGGCGAGCTGTGGATCGTCAAGAACAGGATGGAACCCGGTCTGCGCCACGGCTACGAGTCCTACTCGTTCCACTCGCAGTACAACCTGCTCGCGGCCGCCATGCTCGCCATGGCATCGCGGCGCGCCGGCGAGGCCGGGATAGGGGCGCAGCCGTCCCCGGCCGACGTCGGGGGTTTCGCCTTTGCGCTCGAGCCCCCGTTTCACAAGGTGTTCGCCAACGCCCGCGGGCTCTACGTCGAGATCGACACGGCCGCGGATCTCCACTACAACCCGACGGGCATCCTGCGGATTCACCATCCCGCCGTGCCGCCGGAGACGCTCTCGGACGGCGTCAGCGCTGCCGCCGCCTACCAGCTTCCCGCGAAGCCGGCGCGGTCGCTGGCGCTCGGCCCGGCGTGGCGCGACCAAAGCGGCGACTGGCACGCGCTGGCGGACCACGGCAGAGAGGACCTCGACCCCACGGAGTTCCGACTGGTCTCCGCGTCCACCCAGAAGGTCGAATTCCGGCTGACCTACCATGGGCGCCTGAGAGGCGGTGCGACGGCGATTGCGGAGCACGTCGTCGTCACGCCGGAGCGAGTGGAGATCGATCATCGCGTGGATGGCGCCGTCCAGGCAATCCGCCAGTGCTGGCCGATGCTCGCCACGGATGGGCGGAGAGCTTCGACGATCACCGTCGCGGAGCGGAGTGCGTCGGTCGAGCGTGAAGGGTCTGGATTCACCTTCGAGACGCTGACCGACGGCGCGGTCGTGTCGCGCCTGGGTGTTTCGGAGCCCTGCCGCAACGGCCTGATGGACGCGTGCATCGCCGAGGTGCCGGGACGGACGGTCCGGTCGAAGATCGAGGCGGCGGTGAATCCAGGGGTCTGAGGGCGGCGGTCTCCGCGTGGCATGTGAAGATCCGGTCGGACGAAAGTGGCCCCCGGTGCCCGCGTGCGTTCCGAATCCCGAATCCCGAACCCCGAATCCCGTCACCTCTGGATGCGCGCCGACCCGCCCTTCGCAAACGCCCGCACGTGCTCGACCGTTGCCATGGTCGTGTCGCCGGGGAACGTCGTGAGCAGCGCGCCGTGCGCCCACCCGAGCTTCACGGCTTCCGCAGGCGCCTCGCCCGACAGCAGGCCGTAAATGAACCCCGCCGCGAACCCATCCCCGCCTCCGACGCGGTCGTAGACATCGAGTTCGCACGCGGGTGCAGCGAACGTCTCGCCGTTCATCCAGGCGACCGCGCTCCAGCTGTGCCGGTTCGTCGAGTGGACCTCGCGCAGGGTGGTCGCCACCGCCTTCACGTTCGGGTGCCGCTGCACGACGCCGTCGATCATCGCGAAGAACACCGCCGGATCGAGCTGCGAAGCGGCGTGCACCTCCGGCCCCGGGATAGCGAGACCCTTCTGCAGGTCTTCCTCGTTGCCCACGAGCACGTCCACGTGCTCGACAATGCGCGCGATGACGCCGGCGGCGCGTGAGGCCCCGCCCCAGATGCTCCAGAGCTTCTCGCGGAAGTTCAAGTCGAACGAGGTCACGGCCCCGGCGGCCTTCGCGGCCTTCATGCCCTCGACAATCAACTCGCCCGTTGTTTCGGACAGCGACGCGAAGATGCCACCGCTGTGGAACCACCGCACCCCGCCTGCGAAGATGGCCGGCCAGTCGACGTCGCCAGGCTTGAGCAGGGCGGCGGCCTCGTGAGCGCGGTTGTAGAAGACGACGGGCGGGCGGACGCCGAACCCGCGGTCGCTGTACACCGTGGCCATGTTGGGCCCGTTCACGCCGTTGTGCGCGAACCGCTTGTAGAAGGGGATGACCCCCATCGCCCGCACGCGCTCCGCGATCAGATCGCCGATGGGGTAGTCGACCATCGCCGTGGCCACGCCGGCCCTCAGCCGGAAGCAGTCCGCGAGATTCGCCGCGACGTTGAATTCGCCGCCGCTGACGTGAATCGCGCAGGATCTGGCCTTGCGGAACGGGACGATGCCCGGGTCGAGCCGGTGGACCAGCGCGCCGAGCGAGAGGAAATCGAGCGCGCCGTCCGCACGAATCGTCAGCCCTTGTGCCATCTCGTCATCTCCATGAGCCGCGAGCCGCGGCGGCTACCACTCGGTGTGGAACACCCCGGGCTTGTCGATGCGCCGGTACGTGTGCGCGCCGAAGTAGTCCCGCTGCCCCTGCGTCAGGTTGGCGGGCAGCCGCTCGCTGCGGTACGCATCGAAGTACGCGAGCGACGCGCTCATGGCAGGTGCCGGGATCCCCGTTTCCGCCGCGACCTGGATCACGAACCGCCACGAGCCCTGCCGGCTCTCGATGGCCTGCCGGAACGCATCGTCGAGCAGCAGGTTCGCCAGCGCGGCGTCGCGCTGATACGCCGCCATGATGTCGCCGAGGAGCGAGGCGCGGATGATGCACCCCGCGCGCCAGATGCGCGCGATGTTCACGGGCTGCAGGTCGTACCCGTACTCCGCCGACGCCATCTTCAGCAGGCCGAACCCCTGCGCGTAGGACGTCACCTTGCTCGCGTAGAGGGCGGCGCGCACGGCGTCGACCAGCCGCTCCTTCTTGCCGTGGTAGTGCGGCGACGGCCCGCGCAGGATGCGGCTCGCGTGGACCCGCTCGGCCTTGAGCGCCGACAGGATCCGGCTCTCCACCGCCGCGTTGATCGTCGGGATGGGCGCGCCGATGTCGAAGGCGTGCTGGCTGGTCCACTTGCCGGTGCCCTTCTGCTGCGCCTCGTCGAGGATGAGATCGACAAGAGGGCGGCCCGTCTCCGGGTCCGTACGGGCGAGCACCTCGGCCGTGATCTCGACGAGGTACGAGCGCAGGTCGCCGGCGTTCCACTCCTGGAAGATCGTGCTCAGCTCCCTGGCCGGGATCCTCAGCCCGCGCGCGAGCAGGTCGTACGCCTCGGCGATGAGCTGCATGTCGCCGTATTCGATGCCGTTGTGCACCATCTTCACGTAGTGCCCGGCGCCGCCCGGCCCCATGTAGTCCACGCACGGCTCGCCGTCGTCCGCCTTTGCGGCGATCGCCCGCAGGACCGGCGCGAGGGCGTCCCACGCCTCACGCTGCCCGCCGGGCATGATCGCGGGGCCCCACAGCGCCCCCTGCTCGCCGCCGGAGACGCCCGTGCCGAGGTAGTGGAAGCCGCCGGCGGCAAGCTCCTTGTTCCGGCGTTCGGTGTCGAGGAACCAGGAATTGCCGCCGTCAATCAGGATGTCGCCCGGCTGCAGGTGCGGCTTGAGGTGCGCGATGGCGCTGTCGACGGCGGCGCCGGCGGGCACCATCATCAGGACGCGGCGCGGGCGCTTGAGCATCGCCATCAGCCGATCGGGCGACGCCGCCAGCTCGACGCGCCGGCCCGCGGCCGGCCCGGTCACGAACGCCTGTCCCTTGGCCGCCTCCAGGTCGTAGCCGGCGATGCGGAACCCGTTCCGTTCCATGTTGAGCGCCAGGTTGGCGCCCATCACGCCGAGACCGACCACGCCGATGTCACCGTGCATGTGAAGCTCCCGTGGTGGCCGCCGGGGGCAGGCGGTACAGCATTTCTCCGGCGCGCGGCACGACGAGGATACCGTCGGCTTCACGCCCCTTCCACTCGTCGACGCGGACGCCCGCCGGGTCCATGTAGCCGAGGTTGACCCGGCGGCAGCGGGCCTCCGGGATGCCCGTGGCCAGCGTCACCTTGATGCGCGGCGTCTCGACGGTCGTCGCCGCGTCGTAGGTCCCGAGCCCCTTGACGTGTGTCGAGTGCGCCAGCACGCCGCCGGGGTAGTGCCCAAAACGGTCCCACTGCGCCAGGAAGTAGTCCCGGCAGTGGTAGCCGATCTCGTCGATGATCCGGCCGTGCGTATAGCTGATCTCCGTGATGTGCGGCGCGAAGATGACGATCTCGCCGCCGTCGGCCATCGCGGGCTCCAGTTTGTACATCCCCTTGGCCGCCGTCCACAGGTCGTCGTACATCGCCGGCATGATCGACAGCACGCGGGTGAACGGCCGGTCCACCCACACGACGTGCGTGCGGGCCGAGAGCGCGGAAGCCGCTTCCCAGGACCCCTGCGGCGATCCGACGTAGAGCCCAGCCACGCCGTCGTGCGTCACGACGAGGCTGATACAGCTCATCGGCCGTTCCACCATCGCCGCCGCGCGGTCGATGACGGCCCGCACGGGCGTATAGCCGGCGCCGATCACCGCGCTGCTCGTGATGACCGCGCCCAGCCAGTGGGTGAAGTTGATGATGTCGGGGCCGGCCACGCCGGGCACGAGATACTTCGTGCCGCCCGAGAACCCGACGACCTCGTGCGGGAACACCGGGCCGCAGATGACGATGTGGTCGTAGTCGAGCAGCAGCCTGTTGAGCGACACGGGGACGTCGGCTGCGAGCAGCCCGCCGGAGAGGGCGGCGATCTCCGCGGCGGGAATCGTGCCAAGCGTGACGAACGTGCCCTCGAGATCCCACCGGTGATTGAACACCCGGCTGCGGCCGGCCTGTCCGTTGACGACGGGGCGCCCAACCAGGCGGCTCAACTGCTCATCCGACAGCGGCTGGTGCGTGCCCAGGGCCACGAGGAAGTCGAGCGCGGCCGCGCGCGGGCCCACCGCTTCGCCCAGCGCCTCGAACATCAGCGGCATCGGCATCGTCCGCGTGGCGTCGGGGATGAGCACGAGCACACGCTTGCCGTCGATCGCCGCAGGCCCGAACCCCTCGGCGACGATGCGGCGCACATCCGCGTCGGAGAGGCAGCGCGTGGTATCCCCCTGCCCGGTGACCATCGCTCTGGCTCCTTGTGCCTAGACGCCGCTGAACGCCGAGAAGCCGCCGTCGATGGGCAAGACGATGCCCGTCACGAACGCTGACGCCGGCGACAGGAGCCAGAGCACGGCTCCCAGCAGGTCTTCGGGCTTCCCGAAGCGGCCCATCGGCGTGTGGCTGATGATTGAGCGTCCCCGCGCCGTGAGTTCGCCGGTCTTCTCGTCGGTCAGGAGGAAGCGGTTCTGGTCGGTGAGGAAGAAGCCCGGCGCGATCGCATTCACGCGGATGCGCGGCGAATACTCCTGCGCCATGTGCACCGCGAGCCACTGGGTGAAGTTACTGACGCCCGCCTTCGCGGCGGAATACGCGGCGATGCGCGTGAGCGGCCTGAAGGCGTTCATCGACGACACGTTGAGAATTGTCCCGGCGCCCTCCTTCGCCATCGCGCGGCCGAACACCTGGGAGGGCAGCATCGTGCCGATGAGATTCAGGTCGAAGACCCACCGGAGGGCCTCGGGCGGCAGGTCGAAGAACTTCGTGTCGGCATTCGTCGTGGCCTTCGGGTGGTTGCCGCCGGCGCCGTTGATGAGAGCGTCGACCCTGCCGAACCGCTGGAGCATGGCGTCCAGCGCGCGGGCGAGGCTGGCGGGATCGAGCACGTCGGTCTCAAGCACGGCGGCCCGGCTCGCGTGCGGACCCATCCGCTCGACCAGCGCCGGGGCGTGCGCGATGTTCCGGTCGAGCAGCGCCACGTTGGCTCCGCGCCACGCCAGCGCGCACGCCATCTCGCCGCCGAGCACGCCCGTGCCGCCGGTGATGGCGACCGTGTATCCCGTGAAATCCTGGGTGCGGTCGAGTTGTGCAGCGGTCATGGCGATCTCCGGCGGCCGCCAGCGGCGGTCAGGTGATGGGGCCGGCGGTGCCCGATCCTGGCCCGTTTGGTCTTACCGCAGCCCGCATCGCGGTATACAGGCAAGTCCACTTTGCACACCTTATGCGGCAGGCCGCCGCAGTGTCAAGCCCGAGGCGGTCGGGCGATAACATGAGGCCGGCTGAAGACTTGAGCAGGAATCGCCCGCCACGGACGTGGTTCGGCATGCCTGTGTCATGTCCGCTGGAATCGACGCGTGACCGTCAAATGGGACCGACCAATTGCACTTCTCCAGCATCCTGGAGCAGACGCTGGCGCCTGCCGGCCGGACGACGCCGGCCAGACAGGCGCGGGTAAGGCGGCGCACGAGGCGGCCCCGGCCCCGCGGCGAGTGCCGCCGAGCCGAGGCCGAACAGGGGAAATGGCCCTATTGCGGAATCACGAACACCTGGAAAGACTGCGGCACTCCGATGGTCGTCACCTTGTCACCTGCCAGTGTGCCGAGCGTGGCGCGATAGCGCCCGGCAGGCACTGGAGGCACCTGCCCGCGGCCGAAGCCGCCGACGCCTCCCGCCGCCTGGCCCGGGCCGCCCGCCGTTCCCGATGCGGGAGCCGGCGGGTCTCCACGCAGGTTCCAGGCGACGCGCCGCAGCCCGGCGGTCTTGTCGAGGTCGAGCCGGCGCACCTGCTTGCCCGTCTCATCGGCGATCGTGAGGACGAGCTTCGCATCGGCCGGCAGGTCCTTCCCGACCGAATACGTGAAGACGGCCCCGAACGGCGGATTGGGGGCGGTCCAGTTCCCCGCGAGGGGGCCGATGCCGGCCGTGCCCGCTGGCGCCATGCCGGTCTGGTTGAAGAACGGCGCGTCGCGCAGGGGGAAGAGCCGCGCTTCCTCCGCCAGCGTCTGCGGCGTGATCTCGCGCAGGGCGCTGTAATCATCCAGGATGTAGAACCCGCGGCCGAACGTCGCGAGAATCAGATCGTTCTCCCGCCGGTGCACGGTCATGTCGCGCACCTGGATGGTCGGCATGCCGCCCTTGAGCGGCACCCACCTGGTGCCGCCGTCGAACGACGCGAACAGGCCGAACTCCGTGCCCGCGAACAGCAGATCGCCGTTCACGTGATCCTGGATGATGGACCACACGTCGTGCCGCTCCGGAAGGTTGCCGGTGATGTTCGTCCACGTGCGCCCGCGGTCGGCGCTCTTGACGATGTACGGCTTGTAGTCGCCCCGCTGCCAGTTGTTCAGCGCGACGAACACGGTGTCGGCGTCGCGGGGCGACGCGAAGACGTCGGAAACGTACGTCCACTTCGGCACGGCGGGGAAGTCCTCGACCCGGCGCCAGTTCCTGCCGCCGTCCTCGGTCACCTGCACGAGCCCGTCGTCGGTCCCGGCGTAGATGAGCCCCTCGAAGAGCGGCGACTCGTCGAGCGACACGATGTTGCTGAGGGCTGTGGTCGAGGTGTTGCGCGCGATCGAGTCGGCCGGCCACAGCTTGCCCATGATCGGGATCTCGTCCCGGTTCAGGTTGCGTGAGAGGTCCGGGCTCACGACCGTCCAGGAGTCGCCGCGGTCGTCGCTGCGGTAGAGCCGGTTGCTCGCCCAGTACAGGCGCTTCGGCGCGTGCGGGCTGATGATGTACGGCGCGTCCCAGTTCGCGCGGTCGCCGCCGCCTGCCGCGGCCCCGGCCTGTCCGCCGCGCCCGGCGGCACCGGCCTGCCCGCCCCGTCCAGCCTGGGGCGCGGCCGCCTGCGGGGCGCCAGCCTGCGGCGCGCCCTGCGGCGGTCCAGCCGGGACGCCGCCTGCCATCGCATCGTCGCCACCGCCCCCGAATCCCCGGCCCGAACGCGACTGCGGCGGGCGAATCGACTTCGAGATGCCCGTCCGCGCGTCGTAGCGCGACACGTTGCCGTCCTGCGACGACGCGTAAATGATGTCCGGGTCTTCCGGGTCGCTGCGGGTCTGGAAGCCGTCGCCGCCCGCGACGACGAACCAGTCGCTCGTGCGCACGCCCCAGCGGTTCGTCGAGCGGGACGGTCCGCAGAACGACCAGTTGTCCTGCGTGCCGCCGCACACGTTGTAGAACGGCTTCGCGCTGTCCACGGACACCCGGTAGAACTGCGAAATCGGCAGGTTGGCGAAGAAGCGCCACGTGGCGCCCTCGTCGTACGTTTCGTAGAGACCGCCGTCGTTGGCGAGCAGCATGTGACGCCTGTCCGACGGATCGAACGTCAGGTGATGGTGGTCGACGTGGACGCCGTAGCTCTCCCAGTTGGCGCGCGCCCACGTCTTGCCGCCGTCCGTGCTCCGCTCGACGCTGACGTTCATCGAGTAGATCGTGTCCGGCCGGTACGGGTCGACGAAGATCTCGTGGTAGGTACCTGCGCGCCCCCGCCGCGGTACCAGTCGTCCACCGGCGCCGCCGCAGCCGGGGCCGGCTGCGCCGCCGCGCCGGCCGCGCCCTGCGGCGCCCCCCCCGCCGGGGCGCCCGGCCGCCCGCCTGCCGGCGGGGCCGCCTGGGCGCCGCGCGCGGACGCGGCTGCCGCCGCCTGGGCCCCTCCGGCTCCGCCGCCACGGCCCTGCGGGGGCATGCGGCCGATGCGCGCCCATGTCGTGCCGCCGTCGTCGGAGCGGTAGAAGCCCGCCTCGTCGCGCTTCGCGTCGACGATGGCAAAGACCGTCGCCGGCGTCTTGCGGCCGTCGACGGCGAACCCGACGCGGCCCATGTCGCCCGTGGGCAGGCCCTTCGTCAGCCTCGTCCACGTCTTGCCCGCGTTGGTGGTCTTGAAGATGCCGCCTTCAGGCCCGCCGCCGATCATCTGCCCGACGGCCCGCCTCCGCTGGTAGGCCGAGGCGAAGAGGATGTCGGGGTTCTTCGGGTCGAACACGATGTCGCTGATGCCCGTGTCAGGACTGATCGTCAGGACAGCCGACCAGGTGGCGCCGCCGTCGGTGCGTCTTGTACAGGCCGCGATCGCCGCCGGGCGACCAGAGCGGGCCCTGCGACGCGACGTAGACGACGTTCGAGTTGCGCGGGTCGATCAGGATCTTGCCGATGTGCTCGGAGGTCGCCAGGCCCACGCGCTTCCAGGTGGCGCCGGCGTCGGTCGACTTGTAGACGCCGTCGCCGAAGTGCGCGCTGCGCTGGCTGTTGCTCTCGCCCGTGCCGAGATAGAGGACGTTCGAGTCCTTCGGGTCGATGGCGATGCAGCACAGCGTGAACGACCCGCCGTCGTCGAAGATCGGCGTGAAGGTGACGCCGCGGTTGACGGTCTTCCAGAGGCCGCCGAAGGCGCTCACCACGTACCAGACGTTCGGGTTCTTCGGGTCGATCTGGACGTCGACCACGCGCCCGGTGGCGAGCGTCGGGCCGATGCTCCGGAGTTCGATGCCCTTGAGCACGTCGGCCGTGAGGCGGTCGGACGCCGCGCCCGGGCCCTGCCCGGCGCCGAGGATGGCCGCTGCCGCCAGGGCAAGCGCGACGGCCGTCGCGAAGAAGAGTCGCTTCATGAGTCCGCTCCTGGGAAGGCACACATCGGCGCGCATGGTAGCACACGGCCGGCAGCCGGACGGGTTCGATCCTTGCCGGGCGGCGGGGGCGGGGCTAGACTCGAACAGGAGGCAGCAGGGTGACTCGACTCCCGAAAGCGTGCATGGCGGCCGCGGCGTTGACCTCGGCGGCGGCGCTCGCCGCGTGCGGCGGCGGGGGCGGTTCGTCGTCTTCGCCGTCCTCCCCGTCGTCGCCGTCGAGTCCGTCCGGCCCCGCGACGCCATCGGTGAACGTCTGCGGCATCCTCGCCGGCACGGCCTTCTTCCCGCAGGGCATCGTCAACGGCACGGAGTGCTCGCCGGCCACGACGCCTGTCGTCAAGCTGAACCTGTACAACAAGGACGGGCTTGCCGGAGGGTGCACCGGCACCGTCATCGCCTCGAGGGCGGTTCTGACGGCCGCGCACTGCCTCGCGGACGGAATCACCTCGGTGCGGGTATTCCTCGGCACCGGCGATCAGGTGCCGTCGACGTCGATCGAGTGGCACCCGAGTTACAAGGCGACGAGCGCGTCGTCGCTCGACGTCGGCGTCGTCCTTACCGGCCAGGATCTCACGCGCACGGCCCAGGCGATTGCTCACCAGCCGCGACGCACGGGTGGGTGAGCAGGCCGTCATCGCCGGATGGGGGAACGACGTGACCGGGTCCGGCGGCAACACGCTCCGGGCGGGCACAGCCAGCATCTCTGCCGTGGGCAGCACGACGCTGGAAACGGTGTATTCGGCAACAGGCAGCGCCGTCTGTTCCGGGGACTCGGGCGGGCCACTGCTGCTCTCCGAGGGCGGTGTCTGGGCGGTCGCGGGCATCACGTCGGCGACGAGCATTGGCGGGTCGTGCGCGCTGGGCACGAGTTACTACGCCAACGTCAGGAACGCCGACATCAGGCAGTTCATCGTCGGATCTCGTACCGACTGTCGGTCAGCGCTAGCTCGAGGACCCGATCGGGGTCAGACAACAACCCGGGGCTTACGGAAGGAGGCGCAGCGATGCAGTGTGAACGTTGCGGAGCCGGGCCTTCCGGCGCAGACATGTTCGACTACTGCGGGCTTTGCGGGCAGACGCTGTGCGACGAGTGCATGGCGGCGGGCTGCTGCGGCCAGGTCCCGGCTGTGTCAGGCCGTACCCAGGACCTCGACCCGGACGCGGGCGACGAAGATCTTCCCTGAACGGAACGTGGGGTCAGATCCGGATTTGACCCCATGTGATCGACTACTTCCTGGCGGCCGCTCCCGCGATTTCGTTCGCGAGGGCGTCGGCCTTGTACACCTTCCTCAGCGACTCGAGAATCACGCGCGAATCGACCGACACCGCGCGGTTCACCGCCTCGTCGTAGATGAAGTAGCCGGGCAGCGCCTGGATGTTCATGTCGAAAATCAGGCCCACCAGCTCGCCCTTCCTGTTGACCACCGCCGACCCGCTGCTGCCGCCGACGATGTCGTTGGTGCTGGCGAAGTTGAACGGGGTCTTCGGATCGAGGGCCGCCTTCGCCTCGACCCACTTCGGCGCCAGTGCGTAGTCCGGCTGGCCGGCGTGCTGCGCCGCCCGCTCGTAGAGGCCGGCGGTGAACGTGTACGGCGCGATCTTCCTGCCGTCCTCCACGTAGCCCTTCACGGTCCCGTAAGACAGCCGCAGCGTGCTGGTGGCATCGGGGTACGCCTTCGCCCCGTCGACGACGAACACGGCCTGGCCGATCTTCGGGTACGCGGCCGCCTGGACTGCCGACACCTCGTCCTCGAAACGCTTCGAGACGGCTTGCGCGTCGGCCTCGAGCGAGCGCGCGAGGACAATCATCGGGTCGGTCGAGACGTCGATGGTGGCCTTGCCGCCCGCCTGCAGCAGGTTGCGGATCTCGGTGTCCGTGATCCGGGTGCTGTCGACCAGCTCCGCCGCGCGCGCCTCGGGCGTCTTGCCGGCGAGGATGCGCTTCACGATGGCGTGATCCGCGCCCAGGTACTTCTGCATGAACGCGAGCGACTCGGTGAGGTTGAGCTTCTCGCGCGCGGCGTTGATCGCCGGCTGCGCGCCGCCGCGCCCGCCGCCTGGAGCGCCGCCGGGCATGCCCGGTGCGCCCTGTCCGCCGCGCCCACCGCGCCCTCGCCGCGCCCGCCGCCGGCGGGTTGTAGGCCGCGCGCACCATCTGACGCGCCTGCGCGAACAGCGTCGAGTTCAGGCCGGCGGCATTCGCGATGAAATTGCGCTCGGCGTCGACCTGGCGCGCCACGTCGAGAGACTTCTCGATCACGTCCCACGCGTCGCCCAGCTCATTCTGCTTGGCCGGGTTCTTCGCCAGTTCGGCGCGCAGCCGCTTCTCGGACGCCTCTTTTCTCGCGATCACGGCAGGATCCTGCAGGCCCTTGAGCTGGCCGCGTTGGGACTTCAGGCTGTTCTGGATGCCGAACAGCTCGGTCGTGGCCTGGCGCGCGTTCTCGGCGCAAAGCGCCATCCACTTCTTCACCGCCGCCTCGCGCATCTCCCCGTTGGCGACCGCGAACGGCAGCGCCAGGTCGCGGCGGTACTTGAAGTGCGCCAGTGTGTTCAGGCGCTGGGTGGCGCCGGGGTGGCCGGTCGTGAAGATCAGCTCGCCGTCGGCTGACCCCTTCGGCGACCACTTCAGGTAGTTCGGCGTCTGGGCGGGCTTGTCGTTCTCGTACAGCCGGAACATCGACACGTCGATGTTGTAGCGCGGGTAGGTGAAGTTGTCCGCGTCGCCGCCGTAGAAACCGGTCTGGTACTCGACGCCGAACACCAGCCGCACGTCGCTGTACACTTTGTAGGTGTAGAGGTGGTGCACGGCGCCCGCGTAGAGCGCCACGACCTGCTTGCTCACGCCTGGCTGCGCCTCGCCCTGGATCGCCTGGACGGCCTTCTGCCGCGCCGCCGCCATCTCCTGCGGCGTCATCGACGGCGTGACGGCGGCCGCGACCTTGCCGGTGACGTCCTCGATGCTCTGCAGGACCCGGAGCGACATCCCGGGCACCTTCAACTCGTCGGCCGCGGTCGGCGCATAGAACCCGTTCTTGACATAGTCCTTCTCCGCCGTGCTCAACTGCTGCAGGGAGCGGAGGCCGACGTGGTGGTTGGTGAGGACCAGGCCCTGCGGCGACACGATGGACCCGGTGGCGCCGCCGAAGTGCACGGTTGCCAGTTGCAGGTGCTTCAGCCACTGGTCGGTGACGTCGAACTTGTACTTCGCTTTGATGGCGGCCCTCGGCACGAGGTTGTAGGGCCAGAACCCTTCCTCGGCGCTGGGCACGACCCCGAGCGCGCCGACGAGGACGGCGAGCGCGACAAGCGGAATGAGCAACCGTCTTTGCGTCATGGATCAACCCCGGAATGAGTGTTGCGGCGAGCGTGCAGGGGGCGTTGAACGACTCTATTGGCGCCGGGCCGGCGTGTCAAGCCGGCCCTACCGCACGCGCTCGGGCTGCCAGGCCAGACCGAGCGACACGATGCGCTCGAGCAGCGCCGGGTACATCACCCCGGCCCGCTCGGCCGACTCGGCGAAGTCCTCCCCCCAGGCCAGCTGCGGGTTCGGATTCGCCTCGATCACGTAGAACCGGCCGGTGTGGTCCATCCGGAAGTCGATGCGCGCGTACCCGTTCAGATCGAGCGCCCGGTACACGCGCTTCGCCGTGTGCTGAATCTGCGCCGCCACGCCCTCCGGCAGCACCGCTTCGTCGGTCACGATGCCGTGCTTCTTCTGGTACTTCGTGCTCCACTTCACCCGCTCGGTCGCCAGGTGCCACGTCCGCTCGGGCATCTGCGCGAACGACATCTCCCACACCGGGAAGGCGCGCAGGCGGTCGTTGCCGATGACGCCGACGTACAGCTCCCGTCCGTCGATGAACTCCTCCACCAGCGCCGCGGTGCCCAGGCTCTCGTGGACGAACTGGACCCGGCGCGCGAGCTGCTCGTGGTTCTCGACGACCGATGCCTGCGAGATGCCGATCGACGCCTCGAAGACCAGCGACTTCACGATGAGCGGGAACGGCAGCTTCGTCGGCCTGACCGCATGCCCCCTCCGCACCACCATGAAGTCCGGGACCGGCACGCGGTGATAGGTGAGCAGCTTCTTGCCGAGCGACTTGTCGCGCGCGAGAATGAGGCCCCGCGGGTTGCACCCGGTGTAGGGGATCCTCAGCAGCTCGAGGAAGCTGACGACGTTCTGGTCGAACGTGTTGATGTCGGCGAACCCCTCGAGCAGGTTGAAGGCAATGTCCGGCTTGAACTCCTCGATCGACGCGCGGATCGGCGTGAGGTCGTCGTGGACGCCGGCGACGACGACCTCGTGGCCTTCCCCTTCGAGCGTGACGGTGACGTCGAACTCCATCTTCCATTCGGCGTTCACCACGTCCACGCCCATCGTGTCCTGGGGAGGCACCAGGTGCTTGTGGACGAGCGCCAGGATGCGGAGCTTCTTCATAGCGCCAGCCGGTGCCGCCCGCTGTGGAGGAAGTTCATGGCCTGCACGGTGAGCAGCACCGTGAACTCGCGGCGGGCCGTGTCCTCGGGCACCGCGAGGCGCAGCTTCAGGTCGCGGCACCGCACGATGATGTCCTCGAGCACCTGGTCGATCGTGTACTGGTAGATGCCGGTCCAGCTCGCCACCAGCCGCCGCACCTGGGCGCGGATACGCGTGACAAAGGCGGCGGCCGTCACGCTCCCGGCGTACTCCGGCGCGTCCGAGAACAGCCGGCGCAGGTCGCGATCGTAGAAGTCCGGACGGTCCACCCCGTAGTGCCGCCGCTTCTGCTTGTAGTGCTGGCGGAGCGTGCGGCGGATCCGGCGGAGGCCGTCCACCTCGTTGGCCTGGACCAGGCGAGGCGGGGTGCCGGCGACCGAGCCCATCAGCTGGTCCATGTACTGGAGCTTGCGCAGGGCGGGCCAGCCCTCGTAGCGGCGGGCCCAGTCGCTGCCGGGCGTCAGCCAGACGGCGAACGTCTCGGCGAAGTCCTCGTCCGGGTGGCTCTGCGCGTACCACGAGTCGAGGTGGAGCACGTAGCTCTTGCTGTACGGCTTTGGCGCGTAGAACTCCGGATAGGGTTCCGACGACGGCCCGAAGATCTCGCGGCGGTGACGCCGGCGGCGCAGGGCGTACATGTTGTCCACGAGGTGGCCCGCCTCGTGCCGCAGGATGCGCATGCACCACTCGTAGTCGCCGCCCTCCACCTCGAGCATCTGGGACTCTTCGAGCTTCTCGAGCCGCGGATGGGCCAGGTAGAAGGGGACCGCCATGGCGGACGCGCCGTCCGGCGTGAACCACTCCTCCGAGAGATAGAAGTGCAGCGGGAGATCGAGGCCGCGCCCGCTCAACTCGCGCCGGAGTTCGCCGATGCGGGCCTCGAGCAGGCCGCCTTCGATGCGGATGGGCAGGTCGCACAGGCGGAGGTCGAGCAGTTGCTCATCGGGCAGCTCTGCCCAGTCGGGTGGCACGGAAGCCGCCGGCATGGTCGGAATATTACTCTCGAACGCGAGAAGATGTCTCTGGGGACCGGTCCCGCTGCGACGGCCGCGGCCTGCCGGGCGCGGGTCAGTCCGGCTGACCGGGCCGGAGCCGGATCTCGACCACCGTGCTGAGCAGACCGGTCTGGGTCGCCGGCTTCTGCGCTGGGGTCGAGCCGCCAACGGGCGCCGAGGGCCACACCGACGGCGGCGGCACGGGAGCGAGGCCGTCGACAATCTCCCGGCCCTTGCGCGTGCGGATCGGCCGCGGCACGGCCGTGTGCGTTCCGTCGATCAGGCCCGCGATGGTCGAACTCAGCAATTCCATTCGCGCCGCTGGCGTCATCCGCTCGTCGGCTTCCTCCGCGAGCTCCTCCAGGTTCTCCAGCGGATCGTGCCCGGCGACGAGGTAGACAGCCTCGAGACCGGCTTGAGGGTCCACGGTGAACCAGCTGCCGCTGCCGGGCGCGTCGTGCCGCGCGCCCGCACGCACGAGGCTGGCGCCGCGCACAGTGGCTCCGGGGAAGAGCATCGACAGCCCGCCGCGCGAGTCCCTGGCTACCACGTAGGCATGGCCGTCGCTCCCGGTGCTGAAGGAGAGCCGGAGCTGATCCCCGCCGGCCACCGCGCTGCCGTCCGTGATGGGGAAGGCGGTCCGCTGGCCGTTCTCCATCCGCTGCCCGGCGGCCGTCCAGTAGAGCGTGAAGCGGGGCAGTGGCGGCGGCGCTTTCGGCCGGTTCCAGTAACTCACGGCCGCCGGTACGATCCTGAGCGACGCAGCCGCCGCGAGGACGATCGCGAGGGCGACAAACGCGCGCTTCGCCGTCCGCATGAGACGGCGATCGTCCACCTCCGACGAACTCACGAGTCTGTGGCCGACAAGGGCGATTGACTCGCGGCTGCGAGCACGGTCGTAGACCACCCGCTGCCACGCCGCCAGCCTGGGACGCCCGGGAGGCTCCGCCGCGGCGATCGGATCGGCGTCGGCCGGGTCTACCAGCACGACGATGTTGCGCTTGGTCCTGAAGGCGTGGGCGAGGTCCGCGGCCCGGGGGTCGGCGTGGCCGCCGCCCGAACCTGGCTGGGAGGGCGACGAAAGGAGAACGAAGTCCGGCGCCTTCTCGATGGTCTTGAGGCGCTCCGGGCCGGATGCAGCGCCAGGGCCTCGGCCGGCAGCGACGACGCGGAAGCCGAGGCGCGCGAGGCCCGCGGCGACCTCGGCGGCCATGCCCCCGGCTTCGACGTCACGGCAGCAGAGGTATACGTCGTATTCGACGGGTTTCATCGGCGCTCCGGGCGCCCTTCATGCTAACACCGTCGAATACAGGCGCGGCCGGAACGCCCTTCAGCCGGTTTCATGGCCCGTTCTCGCGGCGTCGTCCAACCGCAGCGCGCAGGTCATGAAACCGGGTCCAGGAATCCCGGCCGCGTCGGTGTCTGGAGCGGACCCCGGGTGCCGGGGCGCCCGAACGAATCTCTACTTCGCCGCCTTCGTGATCACGCGGATCTCGTTCGCCCGCTTCGCGCCGGCGGCCTCCTTGAAGTACACCACGACCTGATCGTTGACGCTCAGCAGGTCGGTGACTGTCGGCACCTTGCCCTGCTCCTTGAACTGCCGCGTGATGGTGCCGAGGCCCTGGCCCACAATCGCCGTCTTCGGGTCGACCGTGAAGGTCCAGTCCGCGTCCCCCGACTTCACGGTCACCGACGATCCGCTGATCGCCGTGATCGCGCCGCGCGCGCTGCCGCCGGATGCCTCCGCCGCCGGTGCCGAGCCTTCAGCCGGGCTCAGCCCGGAATGGACCTCAATCGCCGTCAGCACGCCGCCCACGTCCTTGTAGTGGACCTCAACGCCCATGCCGGCCTTCACGAAGTCCGCGAACTTGACGCCTTCGGCCCCCTTCGCCTCGGCCGCGGCCTGCGCCTTCCCGGCCCCGCGCGCCGTCAGCGTCGTGGACTTGTCCACCTTGAAGGTCATGTCGCTGCCCGCCACCTTGACCACCAACGTGTCGCCGGCGACACTCACGACCGTTCCCCGCACCCACTTCGACTGGGCCGACGTCACCGGTGCGCACACCAGCGCCGCCACGAGCGCAACCGCCACGACTGCCAGAACCTTCTTCATACACATCCTCCCCGGGTGGGCTTGCCTGCCGGACTAGAGCCAGTTGGCCATTCCCCTGAATCGGAACGGTTCATTCTAGACCAACTGGACGGACATGGCGCAGGAGATGTTCCAGTCCGGCTGAAAAACCGGGCTCGGGAGAGGATTGGGGCGCTCGGACTCCTTCCGGCGGCGGACCCTGGCAGGTGCTGAAGGCGTTGGCGGGCGAGCGGGGCGTGCCCGGCTCGGCCGCCCGTCAGGCTAGGCGCGCGGCGGATGGCCCGGTCGGCTGTCCAGCCTCCGGCGTGACCGTCACGGCGTCGAGGAACGGCATCATGGCCCGCAGCCGGGCGCCGACGGCCTCGATTGAGTGCCGCTGCTCGGCTTCGCGCGCGGCCGAGAACACCGGGCGGCCGGCCCGGTCTTCGGCGATCCACGCCCGCGCATACGTGCCATCGACGATCTCGGCCAGCATGCGGCGCATCTCCCGGCGCGTGCCGTCCGTCACGATGCGAGGACCGCCCGTGTAGTCGCCGTGCTCTGCGGTGTCGCTCACGGAGTAGCGCATGTAGTTGAGGCCGCCGCGGTAGATCAGGTCGACGATCAGCTTCAGCTCGTGAAGGCACTCGAAGTACGCAATCTCGGGTTGGTAGCCCGCTTCCACCAGCGTGTCAAAGCCGGCCTTGATGAGGGCGCTCACACCGCCGCACAGCACGGCCTGTTCGCCGAACAGGTCGGTCTCGGTCTCCTCCTTGAACGTGGTCTCGATGACGCCGGCCCGGGTGACGCCGATGCCCCTGGCGTACGACAACGCGATCGCGCGGGCCTGGCCGGTGGCGTCCTGATGGATGGCGAGCAGTGCGGGCGTGCCGGCGCCTTCCTGGAAGACTTCGCGCACCCGGTGCCCCGGCGACTTCGGCGCCACCATGGCCACGTCCACGTCGGGCGGCGGCACGATCGTGCCGAAGCGGATGTTGAACCCGTGCCCGAACATCAGCATCTTGCCCGCCGAGAGGTGCGGCTTGATGGATGCGTCGTAGATCGCCGCCTGCCGGGTGTCGGGGGCCAGCAGCATGATGACGTCGGCCCACGCCGCGGCGCCGGCGACGTCGGACACCGCCAGGCTCTGGTCCGCCGCGGTCGCGCGGGACCGGCTGTCCGCGGGGAGGCCCACGCGCACGTCGGCGCCGCTGTCGCGCAGGTTCAGCGCGTGCGCATGGCCCTGCGACCCGTAGCCGATGACCGCCACCTTGCGGCGGCGGATGAGGTCGAGGCTGGCGTCCTTGTCGTAGTAGATCGTGGCCATCGGTCGGGGGTTCCTCTCGTCATGTTCAGGGGCGCGCCGGTTCACGCCGTCAGCCGGACGGCGGCGGCGGGACCGGCGCCTGGGTGCACGCGCGGCATCGGGCCGCGGAGGGCCGCGGACGGGCGGCGGGCTCGCGGCGTCCGCGCGCCGCCGCGCGCCATGGCCACGCGGCCGGTCCGCACGGCCTCGATGACGCCGTACGGGCGCAGCACGTCGAGCAGGCTGTCGATCTTGTCCTCGGTCCCGGTGACCTCGACCATCAGCGAGTCGGGCGCGACATCGACGATGCGCGCGCGGTAGACGTCGACCAGCTGCATGATGTGCGAGCGCGTCTCCGGCGTCGCGTTGACCTTGATCATCGCGAGGTCGCGGTACACCGCCGGCGTCGACGTCACGTCGTCGACCCGGAGCACGTTGACGAGCTTGTAGAGGTGCGCCTCGACCTTGCGCGCGCCGTCGCGGTCGGTGCCGACCACGATCGTCATGCGCGAGACGCCGGGCGTGTCGGTGTGGCCGACGGTGAGCGACTCGATGTTGAACGCGCGGCGGCGGAAGAGCGACGCCACGCGGTTCAGCACGCCGGGCTTGTCTTCGACGTACACCACGAAGGTGGAGCTCATCGGATCGCCTCCTGGGCGGGCCGCCGGATCATCTGGCCGAGGCCAGCTCCGGCGGCGACCATGGGATAGACCGCATCGTCGGTCTCGACGCGAATGTCGAGCAGGACCGGGCCGTCGTGCGCGGACGCGGCTTCGACCGCCGGGATGACGGCGGAGCGCTCCGTCACGCGGACGCCGCGGATGCCATAGGCGCTGGCGAGCGTGACGAAGTCGGGGTTGACCAGCGGCGTGGCGTGATAGCGCGCGCCGTAGAAGAACTCCTGCAGCTGCCGGACCATGCCGAGGCAGCCGTTGTTGATGATGGCGATGTTGACCTTGACGCCTTCCTGGACCAGCGTGCCCAGTTCGGCCATCGTCATCTGGAAGCCGCCGTCGCCGACCACCGCCCAGACGTCCGCGCCCGGCCTGGCGAGCTTCGCGCCGATGGCCGCCGGCACGGCGAAGCCCATCGGGCCGAGGCCGCCCGAGGTGATGAGTGAGCGCGTGGCCTCGTGCCGGTAGTACTGCGCCTCCCACATCTGGTGCTGGCCGACGTCGGTCACGACCAGGGCGCGGCCGCCCGTAGCCCGCCAGAGGTCGTGGATGGCGTGCGCGGCGTACAGGTGGCCGTCGTCTGCGAAGTTCTGGATGCCCCGCGCCGTCGCCTGGCGGCGGATGTCGTCGATGCGGGCCAGCCAGGCCGAGTGGTCGTTCGGGGCCACGCCCGGCAGCAGCGTCTCGAGCACGCCGCGGACGTCGCCGATGAGACCGACATCCACCGGAACGTTCTTGTTGATCTCGGCCGGGTCGATCTCGACATGGATCTTCCTGGCCTGCGGCGCGAACGACGACGGCTTGCCCGTCACCCGATCGTCGAACCGCATCCCGAGCGCGATGATCAGATCGGCCTGCTGGACCGCTTCGTTGACCCAGGCCTCGCCGTGCAGGCCCATCATCCCGAGGTTCAGCGGGTGGGAGCCCGGGAACGCGCCGATGCCGAGCAGGGTCATCGCCACCGGGATGGTGGTGCGCTCGGCGAACGCCTTCACCAGGCCCACCGCCTCGCCGAGGATGACGCCGTGGCCGACGACGAGCAGCGGGCGGGCCGAGCCGTTGATGAGGTCAAGCGCGTGGCGGACGTCGGCCGCGCGCGGCCGGTGATCGGGACGGTAGCCGGGCGGCTTCGGGGCCGCGGCGTCCCAGTCGAACGTGCAGGCGCCCTGCTGCGCGTCCTTGGTGATGTCCACCAGCACCGGGCCCGGCCGGCCGGACCGCGCGATGTAGAAGGCCTCGCGCAGCGCCGGCGCGATCTCCTCGGCGTCGGTGACGAGGTAGTTGTGTTTCGTGATGGGCAGCGTCACGCCCGTGATGTCGGTCTCCTGGAACGCGTCGGACCCGATGAGGCCGCTCGACACCTGGCCGGTGATGCAGACCAGCGGCGAGGAGTCCATCATGGCCGTGGCGATGCCGGTGACCATGTTGGTGGCGCCGGGCCCCGAGGTCGCCAGCGCCACGCCGACGCCGCCGCCGGCGCGGGCGAAGCCGTCGGCCATGTGCACCGCACCCTGTTCGTGCCGCGCCAGGACGTGATGGACGGGGTAGGCCGGCATGGTGTCGTAGACCGGGAGAATCGCGCCGCCCGGGTAGCCGAAGACATGCGTCACACCCTCGCGGGTGACGCATTCCCACACCGCTTGCGCGCCGGTCAGCGGCTGCGGTGAGCGGCGGCGGGACGCCGGGCGCCTGGGCTTGGGGGTCATCCCGTCACTGCCCCTTCCGATGCCGACGACACGAGGCGCGCATACTTCGCCATGACGCCGGTCCTGAACGCCGGCGCCGGCGGCGTCCACCCGGCGAGCCGCGCGCGCAGTTCGGCGTCCGGCACGTGCAGCCGGAGCTCGCGGGCGGTGATGTCGAAGGTGATGCGATCGCCGTCCCGGACGGCGGCAATGGGACCGCCGCGCGCAGCCTCCGGCGCCACGTGGCCCGCCATGAGGCCGCGCGTCGCGCCCGAGAAGCGGCCGTCGGTGAGCAGGGCCACCGAGTCGCCAAGGCCGGCGCCGACGAGCGCCGCGGTGACGGCGAGCATTTCACGCATCCCCGGCCCGCCGGCGGGGCCTTCGTAGCGGATCACCACGACGTCGCCGGCCCGGATCGCACCGCGCTCGACCGCCTCGAACGCCCCTTCTTCCGTGTCGAACACGCGGGCCGGGCCCGAGTGATCGAGCCTGGTGTAGCCCGCCACCTTGACGACACAGCCCTCGGGGGCGAGGTTGCCCTTGAGGATGACGAGTCCGCCGGTCGGCTTGATCGGCTGCGCGAGGGACCGCACGACCTGCTGCCCCGGCGTTTCGCGTGCCGCCACCGCCTCCTCGGCGATCGAGCGCCCGGTGACGGTGAGGGCGTCGCCGTGGAGCAGGCCGGCTTCGAGCAGGCGTTGCGCGACCAGGGCGGACCCGCCCGCGCGGTAGAGATCGTTCGCCACGAAACGGCCGCCCGGCTTGAGATCCGCCACGAGCGGCACGCGATCGTTGATCGGGTTGAAATCGTCGATGACGAGAGGCACGCCCGCCTCGCGGGCGATGGCGAGCAGGTGCAGGACGGCGTTGGTCGAGCCGCCGGTGGCCATCACGCCGGCGATGGCGTTCTCGAGGGCGGGCCTCGTCAGGATGCGGCTCGGGCGGAGGTCAGCGGCCACGAGGGTCATGACCAGGCGGCCGACGTCCTCGCCGACGCCGGACTTGGCCGGGTCTGCGGCGGGCACGCCGCCGCTGCCCATCGCGGAGATGCCCAGGAAGTCGCAGACGGTGGCCATCGTGTTGGCGGTGAACTGCCCGCCACAGGCGCCGGGGCCTGGGCACGCGGCGTTCTCGAGGGCCCGCAGCCGGTCGTCGTCGAGCCGTCCGGCCGCGTGGGCGCCAACCGCTTCGAACACGTCCTGGATGGTGACGTCGCGGCCCTCCCAGGTTCCCGGCGCGATGGAGCCGCCGTAGAGGACCGTGCCCGGGATGTCGAGGCGGGCCAGCGCCATCACGGCGCCAGGAATCGTCTTGTCGCAGCCGACCAGAACGACCAGGCCGTCGAACAGGTTGCCGCGGGCAACCAGCTCAATGGAGTCGGCAATCACCTCGCGGCTGACCAGCGAGGCCTTCATGCCGGCGGTGCCCATCGTGATGCCGTCGGAGATGGACACCGTGTTGAACTCGAGGGGCGTGCCGCCCGCCTGCCGGATCCCATCCTTCACGCGGGCGGCGAGGTCTTTCAGGTGGTAGTTGCACGGGCCGATCTCAATCCAGGTGTTCGCCACGCCGACGAGCGGGCGTCCGAGGTCGTCGTCGGTGAGGCCGGCGGCCTTGAGCATCGCCCGGGCCGGCGCGCGCCGGGGGCCTTCGGTGAGGGCGGCGCTGCGCCGGGGGGCGCGGTCCGGGAGCATGGCTCCACTTATAGCGGAACGGGCACGCATTATTACAGCGCATAATCATGAACACAACATTAGAAGAATTTATGTTCCGCCCCCCGCCCGCCCGCGGTATGTTCTTGGGATGGACGCTGACGCACCCCGCCCGCCGGCGCCCGAGGACGCCGGCCCGGCCAGACTCGCCGAGCTGAGGGTCCTCATCGACGACACCGATCGCAAGCTGCTCCGCCTGCTCGACCAGCGGATCGAGTACGCCCTGCAGACGGCCCGCCTGAAGCCGGCCGTCACCGACAGCAACCGCGAGGGCGAGGTGATGAGCCGCGTCCGGTCGGCGGCGTGCGGGCTGCTGAGCGAGGACTTCGTCGCGCGGCTCTACGCATCGATCATCGAGGAGAGCAAGCGCCTGCAGGCCAGGCGCCCCCGCTTCGCCGGGTTCCAGGGCGAGCACGGCGCCTGGAGCGAGATGGCGCTCGACCGCTGGGACCCGAACCTCGTCCCGGTGGCGTGCCGCACGTTCGCCGAGGTGTTCGACGGGGTGTCGTCGGGCGCCTTCGATCGCGGCCTCGTCCCGGTCGAGAACTCCCTCGGCGGATCGGTCATCGACGTCAGCGACCTCCTGATGGAAACGGCCCTGTCCATCGTGGGCGAGGTGCGGCTCCCGGTGCGCCAGTGCCTGCTGGCGCTGCCCGGCACGTCCCTGGCGGACCTCCGCACCGTGCGGTCGCACCCGCAGGCCCTCGCGCAGTGCCGCGGCTTCCTCGCGCGCCACGGCCTCGCCGCCGAGCCCTACTTCGACACGGCCGGCGCGGCGCGCTGGCTGATGTTCGAGGGCGCTCGGGGCGTCGGGGTGATCGCCAGCCCGCTGGCGGCGACGCTCTACGGCCTCGACGTGGTGGCCGAAGCCGTCGCGGACCACGACGGCAACGAAACGCGGTTCGTCGTCATCGCGCGCGAGCTGCACACCGGCCCGGCCGACAAGGGGTCGATCGTCCTCACGACCGAGGATCGCGCCGGCGCCCTGGTACAGGCCCTCGGCGCCTTCGCCGCCCACCGTGTGAACCTGTCGCGGATCGAATCGCGGCCGATGGTCGGCCGGCGCGGCAGCTACACCTTCCTGATCGATTTCGCGGGAGACCCGGCCAACGACGATGTCGCGCGCGCCCTGTCGGCGCTCGGCGCGCAGGGCGCGTCCTACAGGATGCTCGGGTTCTACCCCTCAGACCCCGCCCCGGCGCCTGGCCGGACCTGACAGACGGCCGCCATGAGCACGGACGAACTCGCCAGGGTCCTGTGGGACTACATGCTGCTGCGCCATGAGCCCGCGCCCGCCGACGTGATCCTCGTCCTGGGCAGCAACGACGTCCGCGTGGGCGAGCACGGCGCAAGGCTCTTCCTGCGCGGCCTCGCGCCGTTGATGGTCTGTTCGGGCAACGTGGGCCGGCTGACCGCCGGCCGTTTCGTGAAGAGCGAGGCGGAGACGTTCGCCGACGCGGCCGTCCGTCTCGGCGTGCCGCGATCAGCGATCCTCATCGAGGCCGCCTCCACCAACACCGGAGACAACATCGATCGCTCGCGCGCGCTGCTCGCGTCGGCCGGCATTCACCCGGTCCGCGTGATCGTCGTGCAGAAGCCGTACATGGAACGCCGCGCGTGGGCCACGTTCAAGCTGCGCTGGCCGGAGCCCGACTTGCAGGTCACCTCGCCGCCCATCACCTACGACGAGTATCCGACGCCGGCCATTCCACGCGACCTCGTGATCGACATCCTGGTGGGCGACGTGCAGCGGATGCGGGTGTACGCGGAGCGCGGCTTCCAGGTGCCGCAGCCGATGCCAGACGAGGTCTGGGCAGCCTGGACGGAACTGGTGGCCCGCGGCTATGCGGGCCACCTCGTCACCTGATCATTCCTTCGGGCCGGCGCCCCAGTAGTTGACGCCCTCGCGGTCCGCGTGCCGGCCGAAACTGCGCACCTCTTCCTGGGTGACGAAGTACGTTTCGTGGTGGCCGTAGATGCGCGAGAAGACCACGCGCCCGCTCTGGCCGCCGGGCGTGGAGAAGGTGATCTCCGCCATCGACTTGTCACGCTTCGATGTGAGATCCCGCGAGCAGAGCGGGCACAGGAACCGGACCTCGTCGTTCTTCTTGAGCGGGAACGACTCCGGCGCCATGACGTGGTAATTGCCCGGCTGCGGGCTGAAGAGCAGGAGCGCCGTTCGCCCGTGGCACTCGGTCTTCAGGATGATCTTCACATTGGGATTCAGAATCCCGTAGCACTTCGGACAGTGATAGTTGCGTTTCATGACAAGCTCCTCCGCCGCGGGTGGTGGATGGACCGCATCGTATCACCGATGCCGGGCGGTCACTCGACACGCCTGTAGAGGCGGGCGTGCCGGTTCGACAGAACCAGGGCGATGGCCTCGTGCTCGAGGACGGCGGGCGTGCGGTAGAAGTCGCCGGGCCGGCTGTCCCGCAGAAAGTCCGCGAGGTCGGGGGCCAGACGGTGCGTCGCTCCGGCGATGGCTTCAGCCACGAAGATGTCGGCACGGTCCCAGCGTGCGCCGAATACCTGCCGGCCCTTCAGGGCGCTCCCTGCCTCCAGCAGCACCCCCTGTGGATCCCGGCGCAGGTTCCGGTGGGTGTACCAGTACCAGATCATTCGGCCCTCGGCGACTCCGACCGCGAGGCCGACGACAGCGGCCAGCGCGACGCGCTTCCACCGGACGGCGCCGGCTCCACTCGCGGCGTCCGCGGCATGAGCCAGGAGTGCGCCCACGGCGATGGCGAACACCGGGTAGAAGGGGTGCAGGTACCACGCGAGCTTGGTGGACATCAGCGTGGGAAGGGCGAAGGCAACGGCGCCCCACGCCGCCAGCACGGGGAGCGGGCCAGCCCCCGTGCGAAGCGCGCCGCCCATCGATCGGAACTGCGCACGCGAAACGGGGAAGAGCAGCCACGCCGCCACGGCGGCGGCGAGCCAGTCGTAGTGGTGTTTCTGCAGGATGTTGAGGTAGTAGAAGACCGTTCCCGGGTGGTCTTCGAGGTTCGTCGTCGACCGGGCGACGAAATCGTACCAGAACAGGCGCCCGATGAACGCCCAGCCGTCGAGCCGCCATCGAGCGAGCATCCACGCTCCGACCGGGATGGCGAACAGCGCCAACGCGCCGGCGGCCGGGGCGAGGCGGTCCCGCCTCCACTGCCGGCTCCAGCCCGCGGCGATGAGCGCAATCGCGGCAGGCATGATGACGGCCATCCCGCGCAACAGGAAGACCGCGGCAAGGATGGGCCCCAGCCAGAGCAGCCGCCACCGGGCCTCGCGCGCCTCCGACACCGTGACGGCCGTCAGCACGATGAGCAGCGTGTTGATCGCGTCCGTGTTCGCCGTGCGGCTCGAGTGGACGTAGAAGAAGGCGAACATCGTAGAGAGCACCAGGCCGCCGAACAAGGCGTTCGCTTCGCCAACACGCCTCCGCACCCACCACATCAGCACGGCGACCGTGGCCAATGCGGCGATGGCCGACGCGAGGCGCAGCGAGACGAGGCTGACGCCGAACAGCTTGAACGAGACAGCGATCAGCCAGAAGTTGAGCGGCGGCTTGGTGTTGTAGTAGTCGAGTTCACCACGGAACGTGTGGCCGATCCACTGGCTGCTCTGCACCATCTCCCACGCGGAAGTGGCATAGAGGGACTCGTCCCACTCCTGGACGGGCTGGCGGTCCAGGCGGAACGCGACGTTGAACAGGGCGAGCAGCAACACCCCGGCCGCCAGGGCGAAGGCAGCCCTCTGGCGTGCTGTTCCTCCGGCAGGCTGGCTCAGCATAGGCAGGCGGGCCCACTCTACCGCAAGTGGAGGCCGAGCCGCACACCTCTCGCTCGCGGCTGGGCCGGGGCTTCTTTCGTGTAGAATCCGGCCAATTGCGCGGTCTCATGCGCCGGAGCGCGAATCAGCCTCGCGAGGGGCGGCTCGGGCGGTGCGCGCGCCAGGGAGAACCAGCATGAAAGCCGCGATCCGGATGCCAGTGGCGCTCGGCGTTCTCGTCAGCCTGGCCCTTGTGGCGCGCACTCCCGGCCAGGCGGTGACCACCGGCGGCGACTGGCCCTCCTTCCGCGGGGCCAACGCCGCCGGCGTCGCGGACGGCTTCCCGCTGCCGGCCGAGTGGAGCGTGCCGGGTTCGCGCAACGTCCGCTGGAAGACGCCCATCCCCGGCCTCGGCCACTCGAGCCCCGTCGTCTGGGGGAGCCGCCTGTTCGTGAGCACGTCCATCAGCGGCGCCGGGAACCCGGAACTCAAGGTCGGGCTGTATGGGGACATCGGGTCGGTGAATGACGCGAGCGTTCACCGGTGGGTCGTCTACGCGCTCGACGCGGCCTCCGGCAAGGTCCTTTGGGAGAAGACCGTCCACACAGGGGTGCCGAAGATCAAGCGGCACCCCAAGGCCACGCACGCCAACTCGACGCTGGCCACCGACGGGCGCCACCTCGTGGCCTTCTTCGGGTCGGAGGGGCTGTACTGCTTCGATCTCAATGGCACGCTGCTGTGGAAGAAGGACCTGGGGGTGCTCGACTCCTCGTTCTTCATGGTCCCTGAAGCGCAGTGGGAGTTCGCCAGTTCTCCCGTCGTCCACGAGGACAAGGTACTGGTCCAGTGCGACGTGCTCAAGGGCTCGTTCATCGCGGCGTTCAGCGTCAAGGACGGGCGCGAGCTCTGGAGAACAGATCGGCAGGATGTGCCGACCTGGGGCACGCCGACAGTCCACCTCGTAGGCGGCCGGGCCCAGATGATCGTGAACGGCTACAAACATGCCGGGGCGTACGATGTCGAGACGGGCAAGGAAATCTGGCGCCTCCGGGGCGGCGGCGACATCCCGGTGCCTACGCCCGTTGTGGAGCACGGCCTCGTCTTCCTCACGAGCGCCCACGGTCCGATGGCGCCGATCTATGCGATCCGGCTGGAGGCGGCGGGCGACATCTCGCTGAAGCCGGGCGAGACGTCCAACCAGTTCGTTGCCTGGAGTTATCCGCGGGACGGCGCGTACATGATCACGCCGATCGTCTACGGGGACTACCTATACAGTGCCAAGAACAACGGCGTGCTCACCTGCTACAATGCGCGTACCGGCGAGCGCATGTACCAGACGCGGCTCGGCGGCGGCAGCACTGGTTTTTCGGCGTCGCCCGTGGCGGGCGACGGCAAGCTCTACTTCGCCAGCGAAGACGGCGACGTCTTTGTCGTCAAAGCGGGCCCCGCCTTCGAGTTGATCGCCACCAATGCGATGGGCGATGTCTGCATGGCGAGCCCTGCGCTGTCGAAGGGGGTCATCTATCTCCGCACGAAATCGCACGTGGTGGCCGTGGCCGCCGCCAGTTAGGCGCGGCCGGGTGGCAGGCCGCACGGAGGAGATTCGCATGCACCGATTGACGCTTGGCACGATTCTCGTCGCGGCGGCCGTTGCCTCGGGTGCCGCAGCCGGAGCCGACTGGCCGCAGTGGCGCGGGCCGAACCGGGACGGCGTGTCCACCGAGACGGGCCTGCTGAAGCAGTGGCCGAGCGGCGGCCCGCCCCTCGCCTGGCGCATCACCGGTCTGGGGAAGGGGTACGGCTCGGTCAGCGTCCACGGCGATCGCCTGTTCACGCAGGGCACGGAGGGCAACTCCAGCGTCGTGGTCTGCCTGCGGCGCCAGGATGGCGGGAAGATGTGGGCGAGGGCGCTCGGCCGGGCGCTCGACCAGGACAGAGGCGGCGGACCGAGGGGGACGCCAACGGTCGATGGCGATGTGCTGTTCGCACTCTCCGAAGCGGGCGATCTCGCGTGCCTCCGGGCGGCCGACGGCAGCGTCGTCTGGACGCGCAACATCCTCGCGGACTTCGGCGGACGGAATCCCACCTGGCTCATCAGCGAGTCGCCGCTGGTGGACGGCCCGCACGTGATCGTGACGCCGGGCGGCCGCGGCGCGGGGCTCGCCGCGCTCGACAAGAAGACGGGCAGGACCGTGTGGACGACAAAGGACCTGAGCGAGGCGGCCGGCTACTCGTCGATCATCGCCGTCGAGGTCCAGGGCGTCCGCACCCTCATCACGCTGACCTCTGAGTCGGCGGTTGGCGTGCGCGCGGGCGACGGCAAGCTGATGTGGCGGTACGAGAAGGCCGCCAACGACACGGCGAACATCACCACGCCGGTCGTCTTCGACAACCGCGTGTTCGTGACATCGGCGTACAACACGGGTGCCGCGCTGCTGCAGCTCCGCGCCGAGAACGGCGAACTCCGGGCCGACGAGGTGTACTTCACCCGCGACATGATGAACCATCACGGCGGCGTGGTCTTCGTGAACGGGTACCTCTACGGGTATTCGAACGCCATCCTGACCTGCCTGGAGGCCGCGACGGGCAAGGTGCAATGGCGCGACCGGAGCGTGGGCAAAGGATCGCTCACCTACGCGGATGGCCGCCTCTACGTGCTGGGCGAGGGCAATACCGTGGGCCTCGTGGACGCGTCTCCGGGCGGATACGTCGAGCGTGGCCGCTTCACGATCGCCGACCAGGGCTGGCCCAGCTGGGCGCACCCCGTGGTCGCCGGCGGCCGCCTCTACCTTCGCAACCAGGGCGTGCTCGCGGCCCACGACATCGGCGCCAGGTAGGGGGCCGCAGCGCATGACCATGCGAAGATTCGCTCGCCGGTCTGCATCCGCCGCGCAAGAGCTGGGACCGCGATTCGGGGTCGTCGGCCGCGGGTCCTGTCCGGGCCGTTCCCATCTGTGCTCGGCTGACCTTCGCCTGTCCTGCCTGCGCGCAGATGGGAAGCGCCCCGGCCACCCACGGCCGACGCGTGATCGACTCCGAATCGCGATCGTTCTCTTCGCGGCCGCCGTGCCGCTGGGCGCCGCGCTCGCCGCCCAGGACTGGCCGATGTGGGGCGGAGCGCCCGGGCGCAACATGGCGTCGGCCGCCACGAACATGCCGGCATCGTGGGACCCGAAGGCGGGCGCCGGCATCAAGTGGAAGGCCGACCTGGGTTCGACCTCCTACGGCAACCCCGTCGTTGCCGGCGGCAAGGTGTTCGCCGGCACGAACAACGCGAATCCCCGCAACCCGGAGATCACCGGTGACAAGGGGATCCTCATGTGCTTCCGCGAGTCCGACGGAGCGTTCCTCTGGCAGGCCGTTACCGACAAGCTCGAGGAAGGCAAGTCGGTGGACTGGCCAGAACAGGGCGTGGCCTCGTCGCCGGCGGTCGTGGGAAACCGGCTGTACTACGTCACGAATCGCGCGGAGCTCGTGGCGCTCGACGTAGAAGGCTTCTCCGACGGCGAGAACGACGGCCCGGTGACCGACGAGCGTCTGAAGGGCCCATCGGATGCCGACGTCGTATGGCGGCTCGACATGATGAAGGCGCTGGGTGTCCGTCCCCGCAACCTGGCCAACTCCTCGCCCGCAATCTGGGAGGATCTCGTCTTCATCGTCACCTCCAACGGCCGAGACGATGAGGCTGGGAAGGTGCTGGCTCCGGACGCGCCGAGCTTCCTGGCCGTCAACCGCGAGACGGGGAACGTGGTCTGGCAGGACAAGTCGCCGGGCGATCGGATCCTGCACGGCCAGTGGGCGTCGCCGTCGCTGGGCGAAGTCAACGGCGTGATGCAGGTGGTGTTCCCCGGCGGCGACGGCTGGCTCTATGCGTTCAACGCGCGGACGGGCGCTCCGATCTGGCGGTTCGACCTGAACCCGAAAGACGCGGTCTGGCCGAAAACGCGCAACGACGGCCTGGCGACGCCGGTGTTCCACGGCGGCCGGGTCTACATGGCGGCGGGGCAGGATCCAGAGAACGGAGAGGGCGTGGGGCACCTCTACTGCATCGACCCGGCAAAGACCGGCGACATCACCGAGACCGGGCGCGTGTGGCACTACGGCAAGATCCGGCGGTCGATCTCGACGGTGGCCGTTGCCGGCGGGCTGCTGTTCGCGGCCGACTTCAGCGGGTTCCTGCACTGCCTCGACGAGGCGACCGGGGCGCCGCAGTGGGAATTCGACATGCTGGCGGCGGTCTGGGGTTCGCCGCTCGTGGCCGACGGCAAGGTGTACCTCGGCGACGAGGATGGCGATGTCGTCGTGCTCCAGGCGGCGAAGGGGCTCAAGAAGATCGCCGAGATCAACATGGGCAGCGCCGTCTACAGCACGCCCGTGCCCGCGAACGGCGTGCTGTACCTCATGAACACCTCGCAGCTCTTCGCCATCATCGGCGCGGCGCCTGCCGGACCAGGGCAATGAGCGTCCGTCGCCGGCGTGAGGCCGCCCTCTCGGCGGTCGCGTGCGCCGCGGCGCTCGCGCTGGCGGCCGCGGCGGCCGGCGCGGGCGCGCAGGCGCCGGACCGCGACCCCGGGTGGCCCATGTTCCGTGGCACGCCGGCCCTCACCGGGGTGGCCGACACGGCGCTGCCGAGCCCGCTGGCGCTCCGGTGGCGATACGAGGCGAAAGACTCGATCGAGTCGTCGGCGGCCATTGCCGGGGGCACGGTCTACGCGGGGTCGATGGACGGGCAGCTGCATGCGGTGGACCTCGCGACCGGCAAAGCCCGCTGGCTCTACCGGGCCGCGGGGCCGATCGGCGAGTCGTCGCCCTGCGTGCGCGACGGCCTGGTCTACGTCGGCGACCTCGAGGGCGTCGTGCACGCGGTCGACGCCGCGACCGGCAAGGCCCGCTGGACGTTCAAGACCGGGAGCGAGATCAAGTCGTCGCCGAACTGCGTGGGCGGTCTCGTCTACATCGGGTCGTACGATCAGCATCTGTACGCGCTCGAAGCCTCCACCGGCGCGCTGGCATGGAAGGCCCTCACCGAAGGCCCCGTGCACGCGACCCCCGCGCTGGACGCGGGGGTGGTCTACGTCGCGGGCTGCGACGAACGGCTGCGGGCCTTCGACGCGGCGACCGGCGCGCCGCGATTCGTGGTGGCCCTCGACGCGTATGCGGGCGCGTCGGCGGCGGTCGGCGGCGGCCGCGCCTACGTGGGGACATTCGGCAACGAGGTGCTCTCCGTCGACCTCGCGAAGCGGGCCGTCCGCTGGCGCTACGAGCACTCGACCCGCACGTTCCCGTTCTACGCGTCGGCCGCGCTGACGCCGGATCGCGTCGTGGTGGGCGGCCGCGACAAGCTCGTGCATGCGCTGAACCGGGAGACCGGAGCGTCGATCTGGACCTTCACGACCCGCGCCAGGGTCGAGTCCTCGCCGCTCGTGGCCGGCTCCCGCGTCTTCGTCGGGTCCAACGACGGCGTGCTCTACGAGCTCGACCTCGCGTCGGGGAAGAAAGCCTGGGAGTTCGTGGCCGGGGCGCCGCTGTCCGCCTCGCCCGCAGCGGCCCATGGTGCGCTCGTCATCGGATCGCAGGACGGCATGCTGTACTGCTTCGGCCGTTGAGGCGCGCATGAAGATCGCCTACATCACCGCGGGCGCCGGCCACATGTACTGCGGCAGCTGCCTGCGCGACAACACCCTGGCCATGGCGCTGCGGGCGGCCGGCCACGACGTTCAGCTGATCCCGACCTACACGCCGACGCGGACCGACGAGGCGAACCTCAGCCAGGAACGTGTGTTTCTCGGGGGCATCAACGTCTTCCTCCAGCAGCACCTGGCGCTCTTCCGCCGGACGCCGTGGGTGCTCGATCGACTGCTCGACTCGCCGGCGCTGCTGCGGCTGGCCACGCGGTGGGGCGTCAGCGTCGACCCCGCGCAGCTTGGCGCGATGACGGTGTCGATGCTGCACGGCCCGGACGGCTTCCAGCGCAAGGAGATCGAGAAGCTCGTCCGCTATCTTGCCGACGAGATGCAGCCTGAGATCGTCACGCTGCCGAACTCCCTGCTCATCGGCCTCGTGCCCGCGATCAAGGCCGGTCTGCGGGGTGTGCCCGTCTGCTGCACGTTCCAGGGCGAAGAGCTGTTTCTCGACTCTCTCGGCGAGCCGTACCGGGCGAAGGCGCTGGACCTCATCCGGGAGCACGCAGCGCTCGTCGACGCCTTCATCGCGGTGAGCCGCTTCGGCGCGGATCAGATGGCCGGCTACCTGGGCCTGGCCCGCAGCCGCATCCAGGTCGTCCCGCTGGGCATCAATCTCGACGGTCACGCGAAGAGGGCCGGCGCCGATCCCGATCCGTTCACCATCGGCTACCTGGGCCGCATCGCGCCGGAAAAGGGTCTGCACGTCCTGTGCGAGGCGTATCGCCGCCTGGTGTCGCGCGGGGCGCGCCTCCCGCCGAGCCGAGTCTGGGCGGCCGGCTACCTGGGCCCGGAGCACCGCGCCTACCTGGCGGGCATCGAGCAGCAGATGGCGGACCGGGGGCTCTCGGCGCAGTTCCGGTACCACGGCGAGCTGGACCGGCCGGCCAAGCTCGCCTACCTCCGCGAATTGAGCGTCCTCTCTGTGCCCGGGGCGTACGAGGATCCGAAGGGGCTGTTCCTGCTCGAGGCGATGGCGAGCGGCGTCCCGCTCGTGCAGCCGCGCCGCGGCGCGGCGACCGAGATCGTCGAGACGACGGGCGGAGGCATCCTGGTCGCGCCCGGAGACCCCGACGCGCTCGCCGACGGTCTGGCCGGGCTGATGTCGGACCCGGCGGGGCGGCGCGCGTATGGAACGCGCGGATACGACGGGGTGCGGAGCCACTACAGCGCGGGCAGGATGCGCGACCGGGCGCTGGAGGTCTACCGGCCGCTCCTCCCGCCGGCGGGACGGGGAGCAGGCAGCGGGGACGAACGTCATGCTTGAAGCCGCGGGCGTCGCGAAGCACTACCCGGGCCCGTCCGGGCCGATCGTCGTGCTGTCGAGCATCGACCTCTGCCTGGAGATGGGCGACAGCGTTTCGATTGTGGGGCCGTCGGGCAGCGGCAAGAGCACGCTGCTGCACATCCTCGGCGCGCTCGACCCGCCGAGCGCCGGCACGGTGCGCCTCGACGGCATCGACCCCTACACGCTGGACGACCGGCGCCTGGCCGCCTTTCGCAACCGCCAGGTCGGGTTCGTGTTTCAGGATCACAATCTGCTGCCGCAGTGCAGCGTGCTGGAGAACGTGCTGCTGCCCACGATCGTCGCCGGGGGCGACAGAGGCGAGTTCCGCAGCCGGGCCCTCGGCCTGCTCGACGAGGTCGGCCTGGGCCACCGCCTGCGCCATCGCCCGGGCGAGCTATCGGGCGGAGAAAAGCAGCGTGTCGCGATTGCCCGGGCGCTCGTGTGCCACCCGCAGCTCGTGCTCTGCGACGAGCCCACGGGCAACCTCGACCACGAGACGACCGATGCCGTGGCCGACCTGCTGCTCGAACTCCACAGGATCCAGAGAACCATCCTGGTCGTGGTGACCCACAACCTCGATCTCGCCCGGCGCTTCGCAGCCACCTACCGGCTGGCTGACGCGCGGCTGCGACCGCTGTGACGCGCCTGCTGCTTCGCAATCTCCTCTACTACTGGCGGACAAACCTCGCCGTGGTTGCCGGGGTGGCCACCGCCGTCGCCGTCCTTGCGGGCGCGTTGCTCGTCGGCACCTCGGTCCGGGCCAGCCTGCGCGACCTGCTGGTCCAGCGGCTTGGTGCGACCGACACCGTCGTCTCGTCGGATCGGTTCTTCCGGGACGAGCTGGCTGCCGCGTTCGCGCCGGCCGACGGCACGGGCCCGACGCGCAGCAGCCCGATCATCCGGCTTCAGGGCGTGCTGGCGCATGCGCGCAACAGCCGGCGGACGCGCGAAGTCCAGGTGTATGGCGTCGACGAGCGGTTCTGGCGGTTCCACGGCGTGGCGCGATCGGGGCCGGACGGCCGCGCGGCGTTCATCGGGACCGACCTTGCCGCCTCGCTCGAAGTGCGGCCGGGCGACGAGGTCCTCCTGCGGATCGAGACGGCCGGCTCGATTCCGAGGGAGTCGCTGTACGGGAGGCGGGAAGAGGCGGCACGCACGATTCGGCTGACGTGCGACGCGATCCTGCCTGCGGACCAACTGGGCGGGTTCGCCCTGCAGCCCACGCAGGGACCCGTACTGGCGGTGTTCGTGCCGCTGGCCCGGCTGCAGCGGGACCTGGCCCAGCCCGGGCGCGTCAATGCGCTGCTCCTGGGGCCGCCGGGCGGGGCTGGTGATCCGGCGCAGGATCCGCGCGACGCTGGCGCGGTTGTTGTCGCTGCAGGACCTGGGCATCTCGATCCGCGCCCTGCCCTCGGGCCGCGGCGCGGTAGTCGAGAGCGCGCGGCTCCTGCTCGACGAGCCGGTTGCCCGCGCGGCCTTCGATGCGGCCGCAGGCGCCGGGCTCGACGCGTCGGGCGTGTTCAGCTACCTGGCGAACACCATCCGCGCAAACGGCCGCGAGATTCCCTACTCGGTGATTGCCGCGGCCGACCTCGGCCAGGGCGCGCTCACGGCAGTGCAGCGCGCCGACGCCGGCGGCTCGCCGGCCCCGATCGCCGCCGACGAGTCCATCTGGCTCAACGAGTGGGCCTCGCGGGACCTCCGGGCCTCGCCGGGCGATCTCGTCGAGGTCGACTACTACCGCTGGCAGGACAGCGGGCGCCTCTCGACCGAGACCGCGCGGTTCCGCCTCGCTGGCGTGGTCGCGATCGGCGGCGATGTGGACGCGGCGATGGCGCCCGAGGTTCCGGGCGTTTCGGACGCGCGCGATCATCCGCGCGTGGGACCCGCCGTTCCCGATGGACATGCGCCGCATTCGTCCGGCCGACGAGGACTACTGGCAGCGGCATCGGGCCACGCCGAAGGCCTTTGTCACTCTGGCCCGGGGGCAGCAACTCTGGCGCAGCCGCTTCGGGCAATTGACGTCGGTGCGGCTCGCCCTGCCGGGAGGTGAGGCCGCGACGGCGGCGGTTTCCCGGGAACCGCGGCTGGCAGCCTTTACCGAGGCATTCAGAGGCAGGCTCGATGCGGAGGCGGCGGGCTTCGCCATCACGCCCGTGCGGGCGCAGGGACTCGCCGCGTCGGAGGGCGCGACCGACTTCGGCGAGTACTTCGTGTACTTCAGCTTCTTCCTGATTGCCGGTGCGGTGCTGCTGGCCGGGTTGTTCTTCCGCCTCGGCGTGGAGCAACGCGTGCGAGAGATTGGCACGCTGCAGGCCGTGGGATTCGCGTCCGCCACGATCCGCAAGCTGTTCCTGATCGAAGGCGCCGTCCTTGCCGGTGCCGGCGGCCTCCTGGGGGCCGCGGGCGCGGTCGTCTACGGCGGGCTACTCGTCGCGGGGCTCCGCACGTGGTGGGTCGGCGCGACGGGCACGACGCAGGTGTTCCTGCATCTGTCCGCCCGCGACGTGACCGCGGGCGCTGCGGCCGGGGTCGTGACGGCGCTCGCGGCCGTCCTGTGGGCGCTCCGCGCTCTGCGCCACGCCCCGGCGCCCTCGTTGCTCGCCGGCGTGCTGGAATCGCGCGTCACCCGCCTGCGGCGCGGCCGTTCGTACGCGTGGGCCGCGGCAGCCGCGCTTCTGGCGGCCGTGGCGCTCCTCGCCGGCGCCGCGGCCGGATGGGTGCCGGATGTCGGCGGGTTCTTCGGCGCCGGCCTGCTGCTGCTCGCGGCGTCGCTCAGCCTGATTGCCGCGCTCGTGCGCCGCACTCCCGCGGGCGAACCGCCGGGCCCGGCTGGCTGGCCCTGGCCCGCTTCGGCGCCCGGCACCTGTCCTTCCGGCCGGGCCGCAGCCTGCTCTGCGTGGCGCTCATCGCCTTCGCGACGTTCGTGATCGTGTCGGTCGAGGCCTTTCGCAAGGAGTCCGGCCGCGACGACCTCGCACGCACATCCGGCACCGGCGGCTTTCCGCTCCTCGCTCGTGCGGCGTTGCCCATCGTCACCGACCCGAACACCGAGGCTGGCCGCGAAGCGCTGGGCCTCGACGCCTCGGATCATCCCGAACTCGCGCAGGTGCGGTTCGTGCCGTTTCGCGAGCGGCCGGGCGAAGATGCCAGCTGCCTGAACCTGTACGCCCCGCAGGAGCCGCGAATCCTGGGGGCATCGCCGGCGTTCGTGCGCGAAGCGCGATTCCGCTTCCAGTCGTCACTCGCCGCCACCGACCTCGAGCGGCAGAACCCGTGGCTGCTGCTCGAATCGGCGCAGCCGGACGGCGCCGTTCCGGCCATCGCCGATGCGACGACGATTCAGTACATCCTGCACGTGGCGGTCGGGGACGAGCTGACCGTGCGGGGAGGCGATGGGGCGCCGGTGCGCCTGCGGCTCGTGGGCGCGTTGCGGGACAGCATCCTGCAGGGCGCGCTGATGGTCGGCGAGGCGGACTTCCTGCGCGCGTTTCCGGACCCGGAGGGCTTCAGGTTCTTCCTGCTGGACGTGCCTCCGGAAGCCGCCGCCGCGCTGGCGCAGCCGCTTGAAGAGGCATTGGCCGACTGGGGGTTCCGCGTCGAGCCGTCCGCTGACCGCCTGGCGGCGCTTCACCGCGTCGAGAACACGTATCTCTCCACGTTCCAGTCGCTCGGGGGCCTCGGCCTGGTGCTCGGCACCCTCGGCTTGGCGGCGGTCGTGCTTCGCAACGTCCTCGAGCGGCGCCGGGAGCTGGCGCTGCTTCGGGCGGTCGGGTACGGCGGCCGCGCAATCTCGTTCATCATCGTCGTGGAGACGATGCTGCTGGTGGCCGGCGGCGTCGTGTGCGGAAGCGCCTCAGCCATGCTGGCCATCGTGCCGGCACTCCTGGCCCGCGGCGGTTCGCTCCCGCTGGCCGCTGCCGGAGCCACGAGTGCGGCGGTGCTCGCCGCCGGCGTGCTGTCGTCGCTCTCTGCCGCCGCGGCCGTGCGGCGGATGCCGCTGCTCGCATCGTTGCGTTCTGACTAGCGCGGGACTCGGGATTCGGGATTCGGGATTCGGAATGGAGGTCGAGGCTTCGTTGGCCTGAGCGAAGCCGAAGGCAGCCTCGACGGACCGGTGCTGACTGCCGAGAACGCCGTGAACACGCTGGTCATGAATCAGAACGAGAGCGGATACCATATGTCCATGCGAGAAAGAGTCTGCGGCGTGCTGGTCGTGCTGTTCTGGCTCACGTCAGGGATGGGCCAGGCGTCCGCCCAGTTGGACCAGTGGGCCCGGTTCCGCGGCCCGAACGGCACCGGCGTGTCGGCGGCGACCGGCCTGCCGGCCGAATTCGGGCCCGCGACCGGCGTGGTCTGGAAGACGCCGCTGCCGCCCGGGCACTCGTCTCCGGTGCTGACGCCCACGCGGATCTTCGTGACCGCGCACACCGCGGACAAGGAGAACTACACGCTCTCGGTCATCGGCCTCGATCGACGACCGGGAAGACTGCTGTGGCAGCGCGAGGTGCCGCGCCTGCAGAAGGGCCGCCTGCAGAACGTCAACGGCCCCGCGTCTCCAAGCCCGGTCACCGACGGCACCAGCGTCTACGTCTTCTTCCAGGATTTCGGCCTGCTGGCGTTCTCGGCCGATGGCGAGGAGCGATGGCGCCTGCCCCTGGGCCCGTTCAGCCTCTTCTACGGCTTCGGCGCGTCGCCGATCCTCGTCGACGATGCCCTCATCCTGCCGGTCGATCAGGACGGCGGCTCGTACCTGATCGCGGTCGACAAGCGGACGGGACAGGTGCGCTGGAAGGTCGACCGGCCGGGCGTGATCTCGGGCTACTCGACGCCGACCCTGTACGAGCCGGCGGGCGGGCCGAAGCAGGTCATCATCCCGGAGTCGTTCCAGCTGTCGGCGTACTCGGTCGCGGACGGCTCGCGGGTGTGGTGGGTGCGGGGCCTGCCGTGCGAGATGAAGTCGGTCGCCAGCTACGACCGCGAGTACCTCTACATCAACGGGTGGGGCTTCCCGCAGAACCAGCCGGGCCGGCAGGTCGCGACGGTGCCGTTCGAGGAAGGCCTGAAGCGCTACGACCGCGACGGCGACGGGTTCGTCGGCCGGACAGAAGTCGCCGGCACGGACCCCATGGACAAGATGCTCGCGCCGTCGTACGGCTTCGACGCCTTCGACCTCGACCGCGACGGCAAGCTCGACGCGAAGGAGTGGGAGGTCTTCCGCCTCATGATGGCCTCGGAGAACGGCCTGCTGGCCATCAAGCTCGGCGGGCGGGGCGACATGACCGACACCGCGGTGCGGTGGCGCTACCAGCGGCCCGTGCCGCAGGTGCCGTCGACGCTGCTCTACCAGGGCACGCTGTTCATGGTGAACGACAGCGGCATCCTGACGTCGTTCGACCCCGCCACAGGCAGCGTGCTGAAGCAGGGCCGGCTGAAGGGCGCCATCGACAAGTACTTCGCGTCGCCCGTCGGCGCCGACGGCAAGGTCTTTCTCGATCAGCCAGGACGGCACGGTGTCGGTGGTGTCGGCGGCGGGCGACTGGGAGATCCTCTCGGTCAACGCGCTGGACGACGAGGTGTTCGCGACGCCGGCGATCGCGGACGGCCGCATCTACATCCGCACGAAGGGCATGCTCTACGCTTTCGGGAAGTGAGGCCCCCATGCGATCGGCGATGGTATCCGCCTGCCTTGTCCTGGCGGCTCAGGCCGTCTGCCTCGGCGGGAACTGGCCGCACTGGCGCGGGCCGACGATGAACGGCGTCGCGAACGAGCGCGGCGTGCCCGTGACGTGGAGCGCGACCGACAACGTCACCTGGAAGCTGCGCGCTGCCGGACTTCTCGGGATCGACGCCCATCATCTGGAACGACCGCATCTTCCTGAACGTGGCCGAGGGCACCGAGCTGTACCTCGTCTGCGTGGATCGCAACAAGGGCACCGAACTCTGGAAGGCGCACCTGGGCACCGGCAACGCGAAGGTGCGCAAGCAGAACATGTCGTCGCCTTCGCCGGTGACCGACGGCACGCACGTGTGGGTGATGACGGGCACCGGGATCCTGAAGGCGTTCGATTTCGCCGGCAAGGAGATCTGGGCGCGCGACATCCAGAAGGACTACGGCCCGTTCGGACTGAACTGGGGCTACGCCTCCTCGCCGCTGCTCCACAAGGACCATCTCTACGTCGAGGTCCTGCACGGGATGAAGACCGACGACCCGTCCTACGTCCTGTCGATCGAGAAGCTCACGGGCAAGACGCGCTGGCGGGTGGAACGGCCGACCGACGCCGTGTCCGAGTCGCCCGACGCCTACACGACGCCGGCGCTGCTGGCGTACGACGGCCGGGAAGAAATCGTCATCAGCGGCGCCGACTACGTCACCGGGCACGATCCCGCGACCGGAGCGGAACTGTGGCGGGCCGGCGGCCTGAACCCGGCGAAGGACCGGAACTACCGCGTCGTGGCCTCGCCCATCGTCGTGCACGGCATGATCTACGTGTCGTCGCGCGTGCGGCCGCTCATCGCGTTCCGTCCCGGCGGGCGGGGCGACGTGACCGACGTCGCACAAGGTCTGGTCCACCGACCAGGGGCCCGACGTGCCGACGCCGGCGACCGACGGCAAGCACATCTTCATCCTGAACGACCGGGGCGTCGTCTGGTGCCGGGACGCGAAGACCGGCGCCGAGATCTGGGGCAACCAGCGCGTGCGGCCGGGCACCTACAGCGCGTCGCCGGTCGTCGCCGACGGCAAGGTCTACGTCATCAGCGAGGACGGCGTGACGACGGTCTTCGCAGCCGGGCCCGAGTTCAAGATCCTCGCGGAGAACGATCTGGCCGACTATACGCTTTCGTCGCCGGCCATTTCCGACGGCCAGATCTTCCTGCGGACAACGAAGTACCTCTACTGCATCGGCAAGCGAGCCGGCACGAAGTGAACGGGGAGGCGTGTATGCGGCGATCGATGTACGGGCGGGTATTGCTGGCGGCGGTGGCGGCGGCGCTGCTCGTCGGGAGCCTCCCGGTCAGGATCCGTCCCGGGGCCAGGTGACTGGCCGTACTGGCGCGGGCCTGCCGCCGACGGCATGGCCGTCGGTGACGCGCCCGAGCGCTGGAGCACGACCGAGAACGTGCGGTGGAAGACGGACATTCCGGGCCTCGGTCACTCGAGCCCGGTCATCTGGGGCGACTACGTCTTCCTGACGACGGCCATCAAGACAGGCACGCCGGCGTTGGCCGCGCAGCCAGCGGCCGAGCCCGCAGCGCCCGGCGGGCGGGGGCGCGGGCCAGGCGGCAGCGGGCCCCAGGTCGAGCACAAGTTCGACGTGCTCGCCCTCGACCGCGAGACCGGCAAGATCCTCTGGCAGCGCACCGGCGAAGACCGCCGTGCCGCACGAGGGCGGGCCACAACCAGTACGGCAGCTTCGCATCCAACTCCCCGGTGACGGATGGCAAGTACGTGTACGCGTTCTTCGGGTCGCGCGGGATGTACTGCTACGACTTCAAGGGCAACCTGGTCTGGGAACGCGACTTCGGCGTGCAGCTGCGCATGAGGATGGCCTTCGGCGAGGGCATGGCGCCCGTGCTGGCCGGCAGCAAGCTCGTCCTCGTCTTCGATCACGAGGGCGAATCGTTCATGGTCGTGCTCGACGCGAGGACCGGCAAGGAACTGTGGCGGGCTGCCCGGGACGAGAAGACGAACTGGGCCGCACCGCTGGCCACGACGGTGGGCGCCCGCACCGAGGTCATCGTGGCGGGCAGCAACAAGACGCGCAGTTACGATCTCGAGTCCGGCAAGGTGATCTGGGAGGTCGCCGGCCTGGGCGCGAACACGATTCCCCAGCCCGTCCGCCAGGGCGATCTCGTCTTCCTCATGACGGGCTATCGCAACCCGATGCTCATGGCCGTCCGCCTCGGCCGCGAGGGAGACCTCACGGGCACCGACGCGATCGTGTGGTCGCAGACGAAGGGCAACTCCTACACGCCGTCGCCGGTCATTTTCGACAACAAGCTCTACGTGCTGACCGACTCGGGCATGGTGAGCTGCTACAACGCGAAGACGGGCGAGCCGTTCTACCATCAGACCCGGCTGCCCAAGACCTACAGCTTCAAGTCGTCGCCGGTCGGCGCCAACGGCAAGCTCTACCTGGCCACGGAGAACGAAGACGTCGTCGTCCTGAAGATGGGCGACACGTTCGAGGTCCTTGCGACCAACACCATGACGGACCAGGTATTCATCGCGACGCCGGCCATCGCCGGCGGCGAGCTCTTCCTCCGCAGCAAGACCACGCTGTTCTGCATCAGAAAGGGGTGAATCGCCGTGCGCCCCAGCGTGTCGCCCATGGCTGCTGTCGTGTGATATCATTTGCTATCACTTACTATCCAGTGACACCAAGGAGGACACCGATGGCCCGGGCGCAGCTGGCCACCCGCATCGATGAACGCGTCAAGGGGGCAGTCGAAAGGGTCTGCAAGGCCCGCGGCCAGAAGATGAACCACTTCATCGAGGAGGCCTTGCTCGACAAGCTCGAGGAGCTCGAGGACCTCGAAGATGTGAAGGGCCTGCGAAAGGAACCCACGCGGCCCTTCAGGGACGTGGTCCGGGATCTCAAGGCTCATGGCCTCCTATAGGGTCGAGATCACCGCCTCGGCAGAAAAGGCGCTGGCCAGGCTCCCGAAGGACGACATGAGCCGCGTCGTCCGGGCCATCACGGGGCTGGCCGCCGTGCCGCGGCCGGGCGGCTGCCGCAAGCTCAAGGGGCACGAGGACGTCTACCGGATCCGGGTGGGGCTCTACCGGGTGATCTACAGCATCGACGATCGTCGCATCATCGTCGTTGTGCTCAAACTCGGTCATCGCAAGGATGCCTATCGCTGAGGCATCCGACCGACGTGGCGCCGGCCCGAAGGGAGTTGAGATGAGCAGCAGCGGTCTTCCGCGTGCCCGCGTGAACGCGGTTCTGATGATGGCCGCCGCGCTGCTGCTCGTCTTCGCGGCAGGCCCGCGCTCGTTCACCAGGGACGAGGGCGGCGCCCTGGCGGCCGCGGACCCCCCTGTCAGCATGATCGTGCCGGGCGGGGACGCCATGAAGTACTGGCCGTTCTGGCGCGGCCCGTACGGACAGGGCGTCGTCGGGGGAACAGGCTATCCGGACACGTGGTCCGACACCAAGAACATCCTCTGGCGGGTCCAGGTTCCCGGCCGCGGGCACTCCTCGCCAATCGTCTGGGCCGACCACATCTTCCTGACGACGGCGGCCGAGGACGGATCGAATCGATCCGTGCTGTGCTTCCGGCGCGCCGACGGCAAGCTGCTGTGGGAGCGTGCCGTGCCGGAGGCGCCGGCCGAGAAGCTCTATCCGAAGAACAGCTACGCCTCGTCTTCTCCCACCACCGACGGCAGGCTGGTCTACGCCTACTTCGGCAACGCCGGAGTGGTGGCCGTCGATTTCGAGGGGAAGCTCGCCTGGCACGCGAAGCTCGGTCCCGTGAGCCTGTATCACGGGCCCGGCGGCTCGCCGATCCTGTACAAGGACAGCTTGATCCTGTACCAGGAACAGCGGCTGATGGATCGCAGCGTCACTGCGGGTCCCGGCTTCATGGTGGCGCTCGACACGAAGACCGGCCGCGAGCGCTGGCGTCAGAACAGGACGCCCCAGCCCGGTTGGGGCACGCCCATCGCCATCCGCGCCGGCGGCCGCGACGAGCTCATCGTCAGCAGCAGCCGCCGGATTGAAGGGTTCGACCCAGCCACCGGCGCGCTCCTGTGGTTCAGCACGGGCAACACCTTCGAGGTGATCCCGATGCCGGTGGTCGGCCACGGCCTGGTGTACTGCGTGTCAGGCCGGGCGGGCCCGACGTTTGCGATCCGGCCGGGCGGTTCGGGCGACGTCACCGCGACGCACGTGGTCTGGAGCACGCCGAAGGGGTCGTCGTTCGTGCCGTCGCCGCTGCTGCTTGGCGACTACCTCTACACGGTGAACGACATGGCCGCGATCGTGTCGTGCCACCACGCGAGGACGGGCGAACTGGTCGGCCAGTTCAGGCTCGGCGAGGCGAGGCGCGAAGGGTTCTCGGCGTCGCCGGTAGCCGTGGAGGGGAAGATCTACTTCACCAACGACGATGGAGAGACGTTCGTGCTGAGCCCGGCGCCCGACTTCAGACTGCTGCACGTGAACCGGCTGGGCGAGCAGACGCTGGCGTCGCCGGCGCTGGTCGACGGCCGCTGGTATATCCGCACGGCGGGACACCTGCTGGCCATCGGCGAGGCCGGCAAGTAGCGGCGCCACGTTCGCGGCGCCACACTCGCGGCGCGCGCGCCGCGGGCGCATCACGAGTCGAGGTCGTCTGGAGGTCACCATGTGGACTGGGGTGAGGGTCCTGCGGTTGGCCGGCGTCGCGCTGGGGGCCGCGTGGCTCTCGTCAATCGGCAGTGTCATCGCCGCTCCGCAGACAAGTACCGCCGGCCGCGGCCAGGCGATTCCTGCGGTCCCGATGACGTTCGGCGCGTTCACCGCCACCTTCAGCCAGGATGGCTCCTTCAGCCTGGAAGGCCAGGGCTGGCCGGCGCTGAAGGGTACGTGGAACGCCGCCGGCGATACCGTCCAGGTCGTCACGCCGGGCGGGCCGAAAGACTGTGCCGGCCCGGGGCGCTACACGTTCAAGCTGGATGGCCCGCGCGTGACCTTTGCGCTCCAGTCCGATGCGTGCGAGCTGCGCCGGATGGTCCTCGATCGCAGCACGTGGACGCCGGCCGGGACGCCCGTGACGCGCCCCGAGCGTCGGATCGTTCGCACGCCAGGCACGCGCGGCCCGTTGCCGAAGGCCGCGGCGCCCGCCGGCAGCTGGCCGTCTTTCCGGGGCGCGCAGGCGTCCGGCGTCGCCGATGGGCAGAACCTCCCGGACCGCTGGGACGGCACCACAGGCGAGAACATCCTGTGGAAGATGCCCCTGCCGGGCCTCGCTCACTCCAGCCCGGTGGTCTGGGGCGACCGCATCTTCGTCACGACCGCGGTGAGCAGCGATCCGAAAGCGACGTTCCGCCGCGGCCTCTACGGCGACGGCGACGCCTCGCCCGATCGGTCCCGCCACAAGTGGGTGGTCATGGCGCTCGACACGCGCACTGGAAAGCCGATCTGGGAGCGTGTCGCCTTCGAGGGCGAGCCGCTCGAGAAGCGGCACATCAAGTCCACCTATGCCAGCGCCACGCCGGCCACCGACGGCCGAATCGTCGTTGCGTGGTTCGGATCGCAAGGCGTGTGCGCGTACGACGTGAACGGCATGCTCCGCTGGACGGTGAACCTCGGCCGGCTCGATCTCGGCGCCTACGACATCCCGACCTACGAGTGGGGGACGGCCAGCTCTCCCATCATCTGGAAGGACCTCGTCATCCTCCAGGTCGACACTCAGGCCGACTCGTTCCTGCTGGCGCTGAACGCGGAGACCGGCGAGACGGTGTGGAAGACGGAGCGTGACGAGCTGCCCTCGTGGGGCACGCCGACGGTGGCCGGGACCCCGGCCGGGCCCGTGCTCGTGACCAACGCGTCGAAGTTCGTCCGCGGCTACGACCCGCGGACGGGCAAGGAACTCTGGCGCCTGGGCGGCAGCTCGAAGATCACGGCGCCGACGCCCATCGCGAGCGAAGACCTCCTCGTAATCGCGAGCGGCCGCGGGCCCGAGCGGCCGATCTTCGTCGTGAAGGCCGACGCCCAGGGCGATCTGACGCTGCCCAAGGGGAGCACCAGCTCCGACGCGGTGGTCTGGAGCCGGACGGGACGCGGTTCTTACATGCCGACGCCCCTCATCTGCGGCGGCCTGCTCTACGTCCTCGGCAACAACGGCGTGTTCGACGCGTACCGGCTCCGGACCGGAGAGGACGTCTACCGGCAGCGCCTGCCCGTCGTCGGGAGCGGGTACAGCGCCTCGCCGGTGGCCGCCGACGGCAAGATCTACCTCTCGAGCGAGGACGGCGAGATTCTCGTGATCGCCGCCGGCCCGGAGTTCAAGCACCTGGCGACGAATACGATGGGCGAGCCGCTGATGGCCACGCCTGCGCTGTCGAACGGCGTGATGTACGTGCGATCGCCGGGAACGCTCTTCGCGATCGGCGGCAAGAGCAGGCAACGGGAGGCGGGACTCGCCCGACTTCGCTGAACGGCCTGCCGGCCAGCTACGGCGAGGCAGGGGACTCGGGGCTCGGGACTCGGGATTCGGGATTCGGGATTCGGAACGCCCGCGAGCGGCACGCCGTCCCATCCTCACTGGCTACTGGCAGGTACTGGCTACTGGCTACTGGCTACTGGCTACTGGCTACTGGCTACTGGCTACTGGCTACTGGCTACTGGCTTCTGGTTCGTTCCGCTCATGTCACCGGGCGCACCGGAATGACAGTCGCGCTGCGGCCGTCGGCGCGGAGAACCGGCCGGTCGCCCGTGTGATCGGCCGCGCAGGTGCCCGCGCCCTTCAGACCGAACGCGCCGGTCGGGCAGATGTCGGCCACGCGCCGCGCGACGGTGGGCAGCGCCTCGACGAGCGTGCCCCTGAGCGGCACGGCCACGGTCGCCTCGAATCCCCGTCCGACGATCGCCAGGCCGAGGCCGTCGCCCGGCCTCGGCGGCCACGGCCACGCACGCGCCGCAGAGGATGCACTTGCCGGGCTCGTAGACGATCTCGGGGTGCGACGAGTCGCGCTCGAACTTGCGCCGCGCGCCGGCGAATCGCAGCGGGTCGGCGCCGTACTCGGTGGAGTACTGCCGGAGCTGGCACGTCGTGGCCTTCCAGCAGCCGCAGTGCATGCACCGCTCGGCCTCTCGTGTGGCGGCGTCAGGCGCGAAGCCCAGCTCGACCTCCCCGAAGTCCTTCACGCGCTCCGCGACGGGGCGCTCGGCCATCGCCGCGCGCGGCGACTCCTCGACCTCGCGGAAGAACGCCGCCAGCTCCTGCTCGCCGAGCCGGCCCATGACGACGTTGACCATCTCCGGGTCGCCGAGCACGCGCCGGCCGCCGAGGTACTGATCGATCGAGACGGCCGCCAGCTTGCCGGCGGCCACCGCGCGCACGGCGAGGTCGGCGCCCGACACGCCGTCGCCGCCGGCGAAAACGCCGGGCACGTTGGTGGCCAGCGTGGCGGGATCGACGAGGATGCCGCGGCGCGAGATCTGCACCGCGCTCGATCGCAGACCGCTCGCATCCACGGTCTGGCCGATGGCGGCGATGACGGTCGCTCGCCTCGAGCGTGAACGCCGAGCCCGGGATGGGCACCGGCCGGGCCCGGCCCGACTCATCCGGCGGCGCCGAGCGCCATGCGCGTGCACGTGAGCAGGAGCGCAGCCGGACGCCGACCGCTCGAGGCCCACCGGCGCGACCAGCGTCTCGAGCGTGACGCCTTCGGCCTCCGCGGCTTCCACTTCCGCCATGAGGCACGGCATCTCGCGCCGCGTGCGCCGGTAGAGCACCGTCACCCGGCGCGCGCCGAGGCGCACCGCCGTCCGCGAGGCGTCCATCGCCGTGTTGCCGCCGCCGAGCACGAGCACCTCGTCGCCGATCTCCGAGGGGCGGCCGCTCGCCACGGCTTCGAGGAACGCGAGCGCCGGAAGCGCCAGTTCTTCGCCCGGGCACTCGAGCCCGCGCGAGCCCTGGGCGCCGATGGCGAGGAAGACCGCGTCGAAGTCGCGGCGCAGGTCGTCGAGCGTCATGTCGGTGCCGAGGCGGCGGCCCATGCGGAACTCGCCGCCGAGCGCGCGGATGACGTCGATCTCCTGGTCCAGCACGTCGTGGGGCAGCCGGAACGCGGGGATGCCGTAGCGGAGCATGCCGCCCGGCGCGTCGTGGGCGTCGAAGATCACCGCTCCGTGCCCGCGCCGCAGCAGGAAGTAGGCGGCGGTCAGGCCGGCCGGCCCCGCGCCGACAATCGCCGACGCGCTTGCCGCTCGGCCTTGTCCTTGCGCGGGATGTAGCGCGCGCCGGAGGCCAGGTCGCGATCGGCCGCGAAGCGGTGCAGGCCGCCGACCGACAGCGCCGCCTCGGCCTCGCAGCGGTGGCAGCGCTGCTCGCACAGGCGCGGGCAGATGCGGCCGAGCGCGGCCGGCAGCGCCAGGAAGTCGCTGGCGATCTCGGCCGAGCGGCGATCGTTCCCGGCCGACACCTCGGTGAGGAACCCCGGGATGTCGAAGCGCGCCGGGCAGCCGGTCATGCACGGGCCGATGCAGTCGCCCGCGTGGTCCGAGAGCAGCAGTTCGAGCGCCATCTTGCGCGACGCCCGGATCTCCTGCGTGTCGGTGTGCACCACCATGCCGTCGGCGGCCGGCATCGCGCACGACGGCGAGAGCGTGGCCTTGCCCTCGATCTGCACCGCGCACAGGAAGCACGACGCGGAGGGCGGGAAGCCGTCGACGTGGCACAGCGTCGGGATCCGGATGCCCAGGGCCCGCGCGGCCTCGAGGATCGTGGTGCCGGCCTCGACCGAGGTCGCCTGCCCGTCGATGGTGAGCGTGATCAGTCGGCGCCATCATGCGACCTCGATGGCGTTCTCGGGGCACGCCGTGACGCACATGCCGCAGCGCGTGCACAGGTCGTCGGCGACCTCGTGCCGCACGTACGGCCGGGCGTCGATGGCGCCGGCCGGGCAGGCCTGCGCGCACAGCGTGCAGCCCGGTGCAGTTGTCGAGCACGCGGTAGTGGATGAGCGCCTTGCACGAGGCCGCCGGGCAGCGCCGCTCGCGGATGTGCGCCTCGTACTCGTCGCGGAAGTACCGCAGCGTCGTCAGCACCGGGTTCGGCGCGGTCTGCCCGAGCCCGCACAGGCTGCCCGTCTTCACCCGCTGGCTCAGCTCGTCGAGCACCTCCAGGTCGCCGTCCATCCCGCGGCCGTCGCAGATGCGCTCGAGGATCTCCAGCATGCGCTTGGTGCCGACGCGGCAGTAGCGTGCACTTCCCGCACGACTCGCTCTGCGTGAAGTGCAGGAAGTAGCGGGCGATCTCCACCGCGCAGTCGCGATCGTCGAGCACCACGAGGCCGCCCGAGCCCATGATGGCGCCGGTCGAGGCCAGCGCCTCGAAGTCGATCGGCGTGTCGGCCAGGCTGCGCCGGGATGCAGCCGCCCGACGGTCCGCCGGCCAGCACGGCCTTGAATCGCCGGCCGTCCGGTCACACCGCCGCCGATGTCCTCGACGATCTCGCGGATCGTGATCCCCATCGGCACTTCGATGAGGCCGCTGCGCTTCACCTTGCCGGTCAGCGAGAAGACCTTCGTGCCCTTCGACGTCGCGGTTCCGTAGCGCGGCGAACGCCTCGGGCCCGTGGCGGAAGATCCACGGCAGGCACGCCAGCGTCTCGACGTTGTTGATGAGCGTGGGCTTGCCCCGGAGGCCCGACTCGGCCGGGATACGGCGGCCGCAGCCGCGGCATGCCGCGCTCGCCCTCGAGCGACTGGATGAGCGCCGTCTCCTCGCCGCACACGAACGCGCCCGCGCCCTCGCGCACCTGCAGCGCTGAAGCTGAACGGGGAGCCGAGGATGCGCTCGCCGAGGAGCCCGTGCGCCTCGGCCGCCGCGATGGCCGCGCGGGTGTGGCGGACCGCGATCGGGTACTCGCTGCGGACGTAGACGATGCCCTCAGATGCGCCCGACCGCGTAGGCGGCGATGGCCAGCCCCTCGATGACGCGGAACGGATCCGACTCGAGCACCGCCCGGTCCATGAACGCGCCCGGGTCGCCTTCGTCGCCGTTGCAGATCACGTACTTCGGCGAGCCCGCCGCGCGGCGCGTGAGGTCCCACTTGGCCGCGGTCGGGAATCCCGCGCCGCCGCGCCCTCGGAGGCCCGAACGCCGCACGTGCTCGATGACCTCTTCCGGCGTCAGGCGCGTCAGGCACGTCTCGAGCGCCCGCATGCCGTCCGCGCTGGCGGTAGTCGTCCAGCGACAGCGGATCGACCTCGCCGCAGTTCTCGAGGACGACGCGCACCTGCTTGCCGACGTAGGGCGTCGGGTCGACGGCGCGCGCCGCGATCGGGCATCCAGGCGCGATCGTCGACGAGCCGGGCCCGCACGTCGTGCGCCTCTTCGCGGACCGTGCGCAGCAGGCCCGCGGGCCGCACGTGGCGCCGCACGAGCGCTCCGCACGTCGTCTGGCTCGACGTTGCCGTAGAGCTCCCGGCGGCCGTCGGCGACCACCTCGACCAGCGGTTCGTGGTGGCAGAGCCCGCTGCAGCCGACCGCCTTGACCGTGGCGCCGCCGCCGAAGGCCGCGACCGTGTTCGTGCAGCGCGGCGTGCACGGCGTCCGCGCCGCTGGCGCGGCCGCACGTGCCGACGCCGATGCGGATCTCGACCGAGCGGCGCCACGCGCCGTGACGGATGCGGGTGGCAGGCGTGGCCACGGCGGCCGTCGGCGATCGCGCGGTGCCCGTTGGCGCCCGACGCGACGGTCGCAGTCGATGAACTCGCCGGAGCGCCCCGGACACCGAGAGGGCGCGTCAGGTGTCCGTAGATCTGGTCGTCGATCGTGATGACCGGCGCGAGGCTGCACGATCCGATGCAGGCCACGCGTTCGACGGTGAACGTGCCGGTCGGGTCGGTGTCGCAGCCGTCCGCCATGCCCAGGCAGCGCCGCAGTTCGGTGCGCACTTCGACCGCGCCGGCGACGTGGCACGCCGTGCCTTCGCAGACGCGGATGATGTGCTCGCCGGTGGGCGTGAGCCGGAACTGCCCGTAGAACGACGCCACGCCGGCGATCTTGGGCGGGCGTGATGTCGCTCGCCTCGCAGACCCGGCGCAGGGCCGCGTCCGGCAGGATAGCGGTAGCGGGCCTGGATGGCCTGGAGGACCGGCAGGATCGAGTCGCGGCGCGCGCCCGTCGGACTGGAGGATCGCGTCGATCGCGGCGGGGTCGACCGCGCGGTCATCTGCCGGCCGGCGCGCCAGAAGGGCAGACAGATCGATTCGCCGGCGGTCCTGGCGCCGGCGCCGTGCCGCTGGCTGCGCGCGCCCCGGCGGACGGCGGCAGGCGCGGGCCGGTCGCGCGGTCGCCGCGAGCATCCGGCCGAGTCTCGGGGGCACGCCGACCCACGGCGCCCTCGGCCGGCCGGAGCCACCGGATCCAGGCGAAGAACACGCCGAGGGCGACGAGCAGGGCGAGGCCGCCGCAGCGGTAGGCGTTGCGCCGCCGCACCAGCTCCTCGTGCTGGCGATCCCACTCGGGCTTGAGGACCTTCTGAACCTCGGCGTCGGTCTTCGCCTTCAGCTTCAGAGCCTCGACGCGGGCCTTCTCGATGGGCGTGACGTGGCGCGCGTAGAGGTACTCGGACACGAGCCAGACCGCCGCCGCGATGGCCAGCGCGCGCCGCGACCCCGAGCCAGGACCGCCCGATCGCGACGCCACGCGCGCGCGGTTCACGGCCGCATCACCTTCGCGAGCTGGATCTCGGCGCTCGGGCCGCCCCGGCGCTCCATCTCGAACGGGCACGACTCGTAGCAGCGCGCGCACGCGATGCAGGTGGCCCGGTCGGCCCTGAGCTTCTGGATGGCGCCGAAGGGGCATGCCTCGGCGCACAGGCCGCAGTCCACTTCCTTGGTCGGCGTGATCTGCACGTTCTTCCACGCCACGCGCGAGAGGATGGCGAGGATGCCTCCGTACGGGCACAGCCAGCGGCAGTACGGCCGGCCGACGAACATGCCGCCGACGATGAAGGCGCCGCCGATGACGAGCATGTGGAACGCGCCCGAGATGCGGAACAGGCTGATGAACGGGTCCCACTCGCAGATGACGAAGCGGCGGCCCACGTTCACCTGCCAGCCGCCGAGCGAGACGTGCAGCCCCCAGCCGGCAAACAGGATCGCGAGCCCGAGGTAGACGTAAGGCAGCCAGCGCAGCGCCCGGTCGAGCCTCTCGGGCACCTTCACCGGCTTGATGAGGACCAGGTCCTGGACCGCGCCGAGCGGGCACAGGCCGCCGCAGAAGACTCGCCCGAAGAGCAGCGTGGCGACCAGCGGCAGGAAGAAGAACGCGATCACGCCGAACGAGATCATGTAGCGCGGATCGACCAGCGACAGCGGTCACGTTCTGGATGGCGCCGATCGGGCAGATGCAGCCCTTCCGGTAGAACCCGAAGTAGGCGATCGTGCCGATGCTCAGCAGCATGACGCCGTTGCGGGTCCGGCGCTTCAGGACGAGCCACGCGCCGAGCCCCAGCCCGGCGGCCAGCATCACGACGTCGAGGGCGCGGACCCACGAGTCGCGCGGTTCGGGGTGCGTCGGCGTCGGGAACGTGTAGACCCCGCCGAAGTCCGGCGGCGCCTTCTGGTACTGCGCGACGAGCACGCTCGAGGCCAGCATCGCGACGACGAAGAGCAGCGACGCGAGGCTGGCGCGATGGCGGCAGCCATCGCCGCGCGCCGGCCGCGACACGGTCCCTAGTCATGCGCGACGTCGTGCGACCCTGGGCGGCAGGCCCGGCACGTCCACGCGGACGATCGCGCGGTCGGGGCAGGCGATCTGGATCGCGCACTCGTTGCACTCGACGCAGCGGTCGTAGCGGATCTCGAGGCGCAGCGATCCGTTGCCCGCGGGCGGCAGGCACGCCTTCACGCACTTGCCGCACCCGTCGCAGCGCGCCTCGTCGATCGCGTACTCGTAGTAGTTGTTGTTCGGATCGTCCTTGTCCTCGACGCCGACCACGCGCCGCTTCAGCGCGTCCTGCGGGCAGACGCGCCCGGTCGGGATGCCCCGCTCGTCGGGCTTGCTCGTCACGTCCATGTAGGCCGGGCAGAGCATGCAGTAGCCGCACTTCGCGAAGTCGTTGACCGCCTTCACGGCCGACAGGCTCAGCACGCAGGACGTGCGGCACAGATCGCAGCTCGTGCACTTGACCGGATCGACCTGGTAGACGGAGTTTGCCGCGGCCCGTTTGGCCAGCAGGCCGGCCGCTGCCGCCGAGCGTGACGAAGCCGGCCAGGCGGCAGGTCCGGTCGATGAACTGGCGGCGCGTGCTCCGTTCGATCATGACGGCACCTCGCGCGGTTCGCCCGGCGCGCCGGGCGTGAACACCTGGATCCGCGCGCCGCACCGGGATCGGCCGCGAGGATCCGCCCCTTCGAATCGACCGCGAGGTGGATCTGCGTGCACATCGGGTCGAAGTGCTCCGTGCCAATCACGGCCAGCAGACGTCCATCGGGCTCGAACACCTTCACGCGGGCCACCATCTTCTCGGCCGTGACGACCTTGCCATCCGGCGTGGCCGCGACGTTGACGGGTTGCAGCAGCCAACGAAGTCGGCCGGGTCGCTGCATGCCGAACTTGCCGAACTTGCCGATCGGCGTCCCGTCGAGCGCCCACGAGGTCACCTGGTGGCGGCCCGTGTCGGTGGCGCGCACCACGCCCGCCGCGTCGACGTCGACGTCCAGGCTGCCGTTCGGGAGCATGAAGGTCTTCGTCTTGCCCTGGTCGCCGATGAGGTTCCGCTGGCGGCCCGCCGCATCGAAGCGACGGATGATGCGCGCCGACGCATCGGCGACCAGAATGTCCGGCCCGTGCACCGCGATCGCGCTCACGCTCGGCGGCTTCGCGGCGTCGCCGAAGACGAAGCCGCCCACCCGGCGGCCGCCGCTCTCGAACACGTCGACGCGGCCCGCCCCGCCGACGTAGACGCGTCCGTCCGGACCCGCGGTCAGGCACTCGGCGCCGCTGCCGGCCGGCCATTGCCGGACAGGCTCCCCGCCGGCGGTGAACACGCGGACCTCGCCGTCGCCCAGGGCGAGCACCTGGTCGGAGCGCGTCCACCGCGACATCCAGCAGGGACTCTGCGGAAGGCGGACAGGGCCTGGCCGCCGATCGTCGCGACGAGGGTGTACGTCCGCTCGAGCGGGACCTGCGCGCCGGGGGGCGGCGCCGGAGCGCCGCCCGGTGCCGCCGGCACCGCAGCCTGCGCTCGCGGCTCCGGGCGCACGCGCAGCGCGGCGGCCACCAGCGTGACGACGCCGCCGACGACGGCGGCGGGCGGAAACCACGACTTGAAGAACCGCTCGCGCAGGCTCAGCGGCGGCGTTTCGTATGGGTTCGTCGGCTCCATGGACAACCTCGGAAGAGGCGGGCGGCCGGGCGTCCTACTTCGCGCCCGCGGAGGGTCCCACCTGCAGGCAGACCATCTGGTTCATGTCGCGGATGACGAGCTTGCCGTTCGAGAGCGCCATCGGGCCCCAGACCTCTTCGCCGGAGAGCATCTGCGCGCTGGCCAGTTCCTTGTACTGCGTCGTGCTCGCCTCGAACAGGCGGAGCAGGCCCGTCCTGCCGTCGAGCGCGAAGAACATCCCGTCGGCCAGCATGAACGCGCCGAGCTCGAACGTCTTCGTGGCCGCGGCATCTCCGGAGACGACGGGGCTTTGCCACACGACCTTTCCGTCGAGGCCGAGGCAGGTGAACCGCCCGCGCGTCTTGCTGCCGACCGCGAAGAGGTGGTTCTGGTAGAGCACCGGCGTGTGCACTTCCGAGTTGAACTGCGCGGCCGTCAGCTCGTAGAGCTTCTTCGCCGTGAACCCGGCGGCGCCCTTCTCGACCTGGATCATCATGCTGCCGGCCTCGTACCCGCTCGTGATGAAGACCCGGCCGTCGCCGATCGAGAGCGGAGAGGGGCACGCGGCCATCTTGGCCGCGAACGGAATCTGCCAGAGGAGCGCCCCGTCCGCGGCGGCAATGCCAACCACCTTGTTCATCGTCAGGTAGAGGTACTGCTTCACGCCGCCGATGGTGGCGGGCATCAGCGAGGCGTGCGACATCACGTCCTTGCCGGGGTTCGGCGACCGCCAGACCTCCTTGCCCGTGGCCTGGTCGAACGCCACCGCGATGGCGTCGCCGCCCGGTGGCCAGCACGACGCGGTCGCCGTCGAGCAGCGGGTTCTGGCCCGCATACCAGCCGGGGATGGTGGCCTTGTACTCCTGGACGAGGTTCTTCTGCCACACGAGCTTGCCCGTCTTCGCGTCGAGGACGTGGAACCGGCACTTCGGGTCCAGCGAGAAAACCAGCTTCGCGCTGACGGAGGGGACGGTTCTGGATATCCCGTGGTTCGGACGGATGTCCACCGGCGCGGACCACTGCCACACGTCCTTGCCCGAGGCGAGGGAGATGGCGCGCACAAGGTGCGCCTTCTTCGTCATGTCGTAGTCGTTCACGTACACGAGGCCGTCTCTGATCGCGGCTCCCGCGTACCCGTCGGCGACGGTCGTCTTCCAGAGGACCCTGGGGCCGCCAGCGGGCCAGCTTCGAGAGAGGCCCGTTTCGGGCGACATTCCGTCACGAGCCGGGCCACGGAACTGCGGCCAGTCGGCGGCAGACACGGCGGCGACGAACGTCACGGCGACGACGAACACTCCGGCAGCAGCGCGAACGGTCACGGCGAGGGCACCTCCACCTGCGCCGTAGTTTACCGGAAACCCCCGCGCTAAGGCGGAAACGTGGCCCGAATGGGGCGCGAACGGGTCGCCGATCGTTGCTGGAATCGGGACATAATGTAAGCGATGGCATGGCCCTGCTCGAGGCGGGGTGGAGCCGCCCGACGCAGGTCATGAATCCAATCCTGGCAGACATGCCCTCTCTGTTCCTCTTCGCCCTGCTCGCGCAGCTTGCGGCACCCGGTTCGCAGGCGGCGCCGCAGCAGGCCGTTCCCCCCATCACGCTGCCGCCCGTCCTGGTGACGGCGCAGAAGGAACCCGCCGACGCCCAGCGCCTTCCGGTGAGCGTCACGGCCGTGCCGGGCGAGGTCATCGAGGCGGCGGGCATCGCCATGGTGAGCGAGGCGGCGGTGTTCTCGCCCAACACCCGCGTGGCCGAGCTGTCGGCGCGGCGGGTCAGCAACCCGTTCGTGCGCGGCATCGGGTCGAGCCCGGCGAACCCCGGGATCACGACGTTCATCGACGGCGTGCCGCAGCTGAATTCGAGCTCGTCGAGCATCGAGCTGCTCGACATCGAGCAGATCGAGGTCGCGCGCGGCCCGCAGAGCGCGCTGTTCGGCCGGAACGCCCTCGGCGGCGTGGTGAGCGTGGCCAGCGCCCGGCCCTCCCTCGGAGGTTGGAATGGACAGCTGGTGGTGCCGTTCGGCAGCGCAGGCGCGAGGGAGGTGCGGGCGAGCGCGTCCGGGCCTGTGACCGGGTCGCTGGCCGTGGGCCTCTCGTACGGCCACGCCGAGCGGGACGGCTTCACCGTGAACGACGTGACGGGCCATCTGCTCGACTCCAGGTCGGCGGACTTCGGCAAGGCCCAGTTGTTGTGGGTCCCGACGCCCTCGTGGGAGGCCAGGGCCATCGTGTACGGTGAACGGGCGCGCGACGGGGACTACGCGCTCAACGACCTCGGGGAGCTCCGCAGCCGGCCGTTCCACGCGGCCAGGGATTTCGAGGGCCGGACCGGCCGCGACCTCTGGTCCGGGACGGTGCTCGTGCGGCGGGAGGGGAAGCGGGTGTCGTTTTCGTCGACGACGGGATACGTAGCGTGGGACACCAACGACACGACGGATCTCGACTACTCGCCGATGCCGCTCATCACGCGTGCGAACGCCGAGGACCAGCGCCAGTTCACGCAGGAGTTCCGCCTGGCGTCCGCCGCCGCGGCGCCGGCGCGCCTCTCGGACAGCGCCGCGTTCAGGTGGCAGGCCGGGCTCTTCCTGTTCGCTCAGGACTACGCGCAGGACGCCGTCAATACCTTCGGGCCGTCTGTCCTGTCGGCGGCCCTCCCGTTCACCGTGAGCCAGCACTCCCCGATGGCGGCGCTCGAGGACGCGGGACTTGGCGCGTACGGCCAGGGAACGCTGAGCCTGCACGAGGCGTGGGACCTGAGCATCGGGGCGCGCGTCGACTCGGAACGCAAGACGGCCAGACTCGACACCTTCTACGAACCGCCGCTGGCGCCGCCGTCGGTCGTCGACGACGAGCGCACGTTCACGGATGTGTCGCCACAGGCGTCGCTCGCCTTCCGCGTCGCCCCTGGCCGCATGCTCTACGCGTCCGCCGCGAGAGGCTTCAAGGCGGGGGGCTTCAACCCTGCGTCGCCGCCGGGCAGCGAGGCGTACGGCGAGGAGCACGCGTGGAATCTCGAGGGCGGTTTCAAGAGCACATGGGCGAACGGGCGGCTCTCCGCCAATGCCGCGGCATTCCGCATCGTCTGGGACGACATGCAGCTGCCTGTGCCGAATCCCCAGGTGCCGGCGCAGTTCTACATCGCCAACGTCGGCGGCGCGCACTCGTCCGGACTCGAGGTCGAGCTGAACGCCCGGCCCGGTGCAGGCGTCGATCTATTCGCGTCGGCGGGCCTTGCCAGGGCCCGGTTCGCCGACGGGAGCATGTCGAGCGGCGTCGACGTCGCCGGCAACGATCTGCCGAATGCGCCGCGCTACACCGTGTCGCTGGGCGCGCAGTTCTCGCAGACGGTGGGCGCGGGCTCGCAGTGCTTCGGCCGCGCGGACGTCGTGTTCTCGGGCGCATATCACTACGACGAGGCGAACCGGGAAGGGCAGGCCGCGTATTCGCTCGTCAACCTGCGCGCCGGCGTGAAGGCCCGCGGCTTCGTGGCCGAGGCCTGGATGAAGAACGCCTTCGACACCCGCTACATCCCGGTCGCCTTCGCGTACGGGGGGCTCGCGCCGTCGGGGTTCCTTGGCGAGAACGGCCGCCCGCGGACCTTCGGCGTCAGCGTCGGGTTCGGCTTCTGAGTGCACGCCGGTTCCCGAGACCCGGCCTCCATCTTCAAGATGGAGCCCGGGGGCTTCCCTTCGTCTCCTCCGAGGGCAGGGAGTTCTCTCTCCTCAGTATGGAGCCCCGGGTCTTCAGACCCGGGGTTGACTGGACTATAGGTACGGTTCCAGCCCCTTCGCCATGAGGTCGGCGTAGGTGGGAAGACCGGTCAGGGAAACCGGCCTCTCCGGATGCGCGGATGTGAACGCGGCGAGGATGGCCGCGACCGACGCGGCGTGACGCCCCACACGCTGCTTCATGGGCCACCCGTGTTCGTCGAACGGCACGGAGAGCCGGCCGAGCCCGGCCGCCCGCAGGTACTTGTCGTCGGTGCCTTCGATCACCTGCCGGGCGTCGGTCGCGCCGCGCAGGCGGCCCTGCGACACGTTGGATGTCTCGCACAGCATGGCCAGCGCGTCCGTCGCATCGCCGAGCTCCCGGTGCGAGAGGCCGCGCAGGTTTTTCGGCGACGGCTCGAGGCCGATCTTGATGTCCTCGAACTCGAGGTTCAGCACCGCCGCCGACGCCACCGGCATCGCCCGTTCGTGCGCCACGATCGCGTTGACCACCGGGTACTCGGGCGACGCCTCGTGCAGATCGATGACGACGTCCGCTTTCTCGGCGCGAATCAGCGACGCGATCGCGTACGCCACCCGCTCCGTGAACGTGCCGTCCGGCCGTCCGGGATACGCGCGGTTGAGGTTCCGGGTCTCGGCTCCTGAAAGCTGCTGACCGGACGCCGCATGCACGTAGATGTCCGGGTCCGGCCATTGGTCGGTGGGGTTGGTCGCCCGGCTTCCGTACCGAAACGCACGGGGACCGGACGCGCCCTGGAACTCGAGCAGGCGGGGCGACGCCTCCTGGTAGTCCGTGTGTGTGATCGACGACCGGTTAGCGTGCGGCACGACCAGGAGCTTCCCTGACGCCGGAACCGCGTTCTCGACGATGAGGATGGCGGTCATGTAGCCGGCGGGCTCGTTGCCATGGGTCCCGCCCAGGACGAGGCCGGTTGCGCCCGGCCTGCCGGAGTCGAGCACGTACACGTCGGTGTCGCCGCTGGTGCCGCGCAGAGGGGCGAACCACGCCGAGAGCTTGCGGACCTCCGCGACGCCGGGCCCCTTCCGAATCACGTCGTCGCGTTCGGCGGCCCGGTAGCCAGCGGTGACAGCTGCGACGACTCCGAGCGCGAGCGCGAGGATGACGAGCGACGCGGCGGTGTTTCTCGCAGCCGGCATGACCTATCCAATCATCAAGGCGCGCAGGATCAGGGGAATGAGCACCAGCCCGGCGTTGATCTTGAGCTTGAGGCTCGGCTGCTTGAAGAGCTCGGCCACGACCAGTACGACGGCCACGGCGACGATGCCTCGATAGACGAGGGTGATCATGCTCACACTCCGAAGAACCTGGCGATCGGGTTCGCGTAGATCAGGATGATCGTGCCGAGGATGACCGCCGCCACGGCCGGGCCGAGGCACCGGCGCACGATGGGCATGTACGGCTCCGCGAGCAGGCCGGCCGTGACCACCGGCGTGAAGGCCACCGGCGGAATGTAGCTGCCCATGGCGCCGATGAGCGACAGAGCGGACAGCACGATGACCTGGTTGCGTCCGAGCAGCGCGAGGGCGAACGGCACGCCGAGCACGCTGGCGCCGCCGTAGACGGAGATGCCGCCGAACAGCGGCAATATCACGGCGATGCTGGCGAACAGGAAGGCGCTTGGTATCGCGAGCGAGCCCACCACGATGGCGCCACGCAGGCCCGTGAGCGTCAGCATCTCGATCAGCATGCCGACACCCACGAGGATGCCGACGACCGGCAGGATCTCGCCGACGCCCCCGCGGGCGGCCGAAAGCAGCGGCACGCGCCGCCCGGAAATCGCGCCGAGCACGCTGCCGATCAGGAACGTCAGCGGCAGGCGTGGATCCGGGAACCACAGCGGGAAGCTCTTGGGCCCGACCATCAGGACGATGACGGTGACGAGCGGCAGGTAGAGCAGCAGGCGGCGGCCGCCGCGGAAGGCGCTGGCCCGGAGATCGGCCCGGCTCCGGGCGACCACCTCGGCCAGCCTGGCCCGCTCAATCCCGCCCCGCGCCAGCCAGATCGTCGTCAGGATTGCCGGGACGATGGTGAAGACGGCGAGCACCGGGCCGAACCCGACATACGGCATGTCGATCCCGCCGCCGATGATCATCACCGGGACGTTCACCGGCGGGGCGATCATGCCGTAGACCGCCGCGCTGGAGACCACGGCGCCGGTCGTCGCGCGCGGCAGTCCCATCCGCATCAGCACGGGCGCGACAATCACGCCCGTGCCCAGCACGGAAGCGGTGCAGGACCCGGTGATCATCCCGGGGAACATGATGACGACCGTGAGCGCCACCAGGAGCAGGAGCCGCGACCCGCCCAGCCTCGCGATGAGGCTCTGGGTCAGCTCGGTCAGCAGCCCGTTCGCCTCGATCACCTTCATGAACACCATGGCGGTGAAGAGGACGAGCGAGACGTCGAGGTAGCTGAACATGCCCTCGACCAGGTGCCCGAGAGGGAACCCCCGTCCTGCCGCGAGGGCGAGCACGACAGACGAGGCGGCGAGGCTCAGGGAGACCGGGAGCCGTGCGGCGACGACGAGCGCGACGAAGCAGGCGCCGGTCAGCAGGAGCAGCAGCGCGTCGGGCGTGCTCATCCGCGTGTCTTACCTGAACGCTCTCTGCAGCGGTTCGACGGCCTTCGACATGCGCTCGACCTTGTCCATGGGAATCGCGGTGCCGGCCAGCTTGGTGAAGAACCCGTCCTTGTCGCCGTCCGCCACCACGATGAGGTACTGGCACGAGGCCGCGGCGGCCTGGATGAACCGGTCGGAGAGCTGCCCGCGGCGGGCCTCGCCGCCCACGTGCAGGCCGATGATCGTCATGCCGAGTTTCTTCGCCTCCGCCAGCAGGGCCTTGGCGCGGTCAATCTCCGCGTCGGCGGATATCCCCGCCGCGCCCAGTCCTTTCGTGCTGCCGCCGAGCACGACGACCAGCGTCTTGGCGCCCGACGGCGCCAGGTCGCCGGCCTTGGCCTGGGCGTTGTCCTTGTGGGGCACGCCGCTCCGGTCGAGCAGCACCTTCACCATCTCGATGTCGGCGCTCTGGCCGACGGTCGTGACGAAGGCCGGCTTCGCGGCGATGGGGGCATTCAAGGCGTAGGTCTGGGCCGCTGCCGGGCCCGCAAAGGCGAGGACCGCGGCGGCGGCAGTCACGAGACGAGTCTTCACGGTCAGTCCCTCCGAGGCTAGTACGCGGCGGCCTGGCCGTCTCGGCGCGGGTCTGCGCCTCCGTGCAGCCGTTTCGCCGGGTGGTCGAACAGCACCGCGTGGACGCCGCCAAAGTAGGCGTCGAAATCAGGGTTCACCGTCACCGAGTGCCCGAGCGCGACCAGTCCATTGTAGGCGTTGATCGAGTAGCGGCCCTCCATCTGCAGGTTTCCGGTTTGGCCCTGGAAGAGGCGGGGCGCGCTGATGGCCGCCTGAATCGGCATGCCCCTGTCGATCACGTTCGAGATCACCTGCGCCAGCGTCGGGATGATGCGCGTCGCGCCCGGCGACCCCAGCGCCATGAACGGCCGGCCCTGCGGGTCCAGCACGAGCGTGGGGCTCATGCTCGAGAGCATGCGTTTGCCGGGCTGGATGGAGTTCACCGAGCCCGGCTTCAGCCCGAAGTCGTCCATGTCGTCGCCCATGATGATCCCGGTGCCCGGCACCACGACGCCCGACGCGAAGAACATGTTGATCGTCTTGGTGACGGCCACCATGTTCCCGTCCTTGTCCATCACGCTGAACGAGGTCGTCGAACCGGATTCGTACCTCGACGGGTCGCCGGCCCCGGGGTTCTTCAGCACGGCGTCGGGCCTGATCAGCGCCGCCAGCGACTTGGCGTAGGCCTTCGAGGCCAGGCCGGCGGTGGGGACCGGGACGAAGTCCGGGTCGGCCGAGTACTTCGAGCGATCGGCGAAGACGAGCTTGCAGGCCTCCGCCCAGAGATGCGCGGCGGCCGTACTCTGTTCGCCGAGCGCGCGCAGGTCGGCGTTCTCGAGGATGTTCAGCAGCTGGAGGACGTGCGTGCCTCCGGCCGGCGGCGGCGAGGTGATGATCGTGTGGCCGCGGTACGACCCCGTGACCGCCGCGCGCACCTTGACCTGGTAGCTGGCCAGATCCTCGAGCGTCAGGATGCCGCCGCGCTTCCGGTTCTCGGCGACGACCCTCGCCGCGATGTCGCCCTTGTAGATCGCGCCCGCGCCCTTCGCCTGGATGAGGCGAAGTGTGCCCGCCAGGTCCGTGTTGACAATCGTGTCGCCGACTTCGGGCGGGAAGCCGTCCTTCGCGTAGATCGCGAGACCATGCTCGAACCTGCTCAACTTGCCGAAGTTGTCCTTGATGATCTGCGCGAGGTTCACGGTGACGGGCACGCCGCGCTCGGCCCAGTCGATGGCCGGCTGAATCACCTGCGCGCGGGTGAGCTTCTTCGACCCGTACGTATCCAGCGCGTGGAGGAGTCCCTTGACCTCGCCCGGCACCGCCGACGCCAATCCTCCCTCGACCGACGCGTCGCCGATCACGTGGCCCCGCTCGTCGAGCGTGTACATGTCGGGCGTGGCCGCGGCCGGCGCCGTCGGGCGGAAGTCGATGACGACGGCCTCTCTCATGCTGGCAAGCTTGACGACCATGAAGCCGCCGCCGCCGATGCCCGATGCGTTCGGCTCGAGCACGCCGAGGGCGAACCCGGTGGCGACGGCCGCGTCGACGGCGTTGCCGCCCATCTTGAGGATGTCGATGCCGACACGGGACGCCTCGGGTTTCGCCGCGGCGACGACGCCGTTCGCGCCCGTCGCGCCGCGTCCGTAGAGGTTCAGGGGCGTCTGGGCGGATTGGGCCGGTGCCTGCGCCTGCAGCGCGAGGACGATTGCGGCGAAGGCCCCGGCGGCGGCAAGGCCGCGCGGGCGGGCGGTGCGGGCGGGTGCCATGCGATCTCTCCCGATATCGAGGGGCGGGTGACGCGCGCAGACCGGCGGAACGCCGCGAGGCCGGAACGCCGGGACATCGTACACCATGGCGGGGCGGGCCTCGAGTGCCGCTTCAACAGCCTGGCCAGGGCGTCATGACCCGCTGATGTGGTCGCCCTCATGTATCGGACGACCCGGAGCCGGATGTCCGACGTGCGCGGACGGCTCAAACACGCTGACCCCGTGCCCCGCGCTCCGCAGGGCGGCGAGCGCGGTCTCGAGCGCGGCGTCCTTCACGAGCACGTAGTCCGTGTCGTAGGTCGAGACCGCGAAGAGACTGACACCGGCCGCCGCCAGCGGAGCGGCGATCGCCAGCAGGACGCCGGTCAGGCCGAAGTCGAGCGGCCCGGCCGCCTTCAAGGCGCGCCAGCCCCTGTCCGCCTGCACGCCATCGGGCACGAAGCCGTCTTCGCACACGATCGACGTCTCGTCCGCGGTGCGTGACACCGACGAGAAGCGGCCGCGCGACGCCCAGGCCGGCGGTTCCGCGCCGGCGTCGAGACGGCAGACGGCGAAGCGCGCGGGCAGCACCGAGAGTTCGAGCGGCATCGGCATGTCCATCGGGCGGGCGGCGCCGCGCGCCGGCGGGCCGCCTATTCGTAGTGCAGCGCGTAAACCGGGTCGAGGCTCGACGCGCGCATGGCCGGGTACACCCCGAAGATGATGCCCACCGACACGGAGACGAAGAAGGCCAGCGCGATCGACGTCATGGTGACGATCGTGGACCACCCCGCCAGCGTGCCGACCAGTTGCGAGAGGACCACCCCGAGGACAATGCCCACCAGCCCGCCCGTGGTGGTGATGAGCATGGTCTCGATCAGGAACTGCCGGATGATGTCCTTGCGGCGGGCGCCGACGGCGCGCCGGACGCCGATCTCGCGCGTCCGCTCGAGGACGCTCGCCAGCATGATGTTCATGATGCCGATGCCGCCGACCAGGAGCGAGATGGACGCAATCGCCACCATCACCACCTGGAAGATGCGGCGCGTGCGCTGCTGTTCGGCGAGCAGCTCCGCCGGCACGATCACGCTGAAGTCGCCGGCGTTGCGGTGCGCGGCGTCGAGCAGGCCGCGCACCACCGCGCCGGCCTCGCCGATGTCGCCGTCGGGGACGAGCGTCAGGTAGATGCCGTCGATCTCGTCCTTCCGGAAGCTCTGCGGGTCCTCGATGCGCAGCATGGCGGCCATGAGCGGCACGTAGATGACGTTGTTGCGGTCTTCGGCCGGCAGGCCGCCCACGTCCGCCTGGGCCGCCAGCTGCGGCCCCGCGACGCCGATCACGCGGAACCACTGCTGGTTCACCTTCACGTGGCGCCCGACCGGCTCGTCCGTGCCGAACAGCGACGCGGCGGCCGCCTGTCCGAGCACCGCCACCGCGCCCGCGTCGCCGTCGCCCTGGTCGAAGAACCGGCCGGACGACACCCGCAGGCCCGCGATCTGCGCGTAGGCCGGCCTGACGCCGTAGACCGCCGGCATCTCGGCCTGCGGCTTGGGCAGCATCTTCACGGCCATCACCCGCTTGCGCGGGCTGGTGGCGGCCAGCTTCTCGACGTTGGTCTCGATGCCGCGCACATCCTGCAGCGTGAGGCCGGCGGAGAGCTTGCGCACCTGCTCGAGCGTCGGGCCGTCGGGCGCTTCGCGCGCCTCCACGATCACGTTGCGCACGCCGAGCTGCTCGATGAAGGCGATCACTTCCTGCTGCGCGCCGGCGCCGATCGACATCATGGCCACCACCGCGCGCCACGCCGAAGATCATCCCGAGCATCGTCAGCAGCGACCGCAGCTTGCGCGAGCGCAGGTTGTCGAGGCCCTGCGCCAGCTCGGGCATCAGGTCCTGCATGCCGCGCCGCCCTTCGGCGAGCGCCCCGGAGAGCAACGCGCGCCTCATCGCCGTCCTCCGCCGCCGCCATTTCCCCCGGCGGGCCGCGGCGGCCGGCGTCGGGGCCGCGCCCGGCGTCCTGGCTTCGGACCTGGCGGCGGCCGCCGGGCTGACCAGCGCGATCTCCTCGCCCTCCTCGATGCCCTCGACGGCGGTCCGGCTCTCCGACTGGCCGATCACCTTCACCGCCCGCGGCTCGAACCCGTCGAACGCGCGGAGGTAGACGATTGACCGGCCGTCCTGCTGGAACACGGCCTGCCGGGGCACGGTCAGGACGTTGCCGACTTCCTGGCCGGCGATCATGACGCGGACCGTGGTGCCGGGCCGCAGCCGCGGGTCGGGCGCATCGAGGCGGAGGATGACCTCGAACTGCCGGAGCGGACCGGCCTGCTCGCGCGACCGGAGCGCGACGCCCGAGAGCGCGGTGATGCGCGCGGCGAGCGCGACGCCAGGCAGCGCGTCGGCGCGGACCGTCGCGGCCTGGCCGACCACCAGCGTGGTGCGTTCCTGCTCGTTGACGCGCGCGGTGATCTCCATGTCGGCCGTGTCCGACACGTCGAGAATCGAGCGGCCCGGCGCGACCGTATCGCCGGGCCGGAACTCGGGCAGCGACATGCCCGAGAAGAACACGCCGCCCGTCGCGTCGCGGTTCTCCTTGACGAGCACCAGGCCGGAGATCGGCGACCGGACCACGAGGCTCTCGATGATGCCCCTGGCGCGATCGGCGTTGATTCGCGACCGGTTACGGCCCTCCTCGACCACCGCGAGCGCCGCTTCCCGGGTCTTCCGCTGCGACACGACGTCGTGCTCGGTCTGGGTCAGGCGGCGCTTCATCTCCTCGAGCGTGAGCGCGCGCTTCTTCACGTCATTGGCCGGGAGCAGGCGCTCGGGCATGCGGGTGTCGAGTTCCGCGCGGCGGACGAGATAGCGCGCCGTGAGCAGGGCGACCTCGTCCTGCGCCGCCCGCGCCTCGATGTCCGCCCGCCGCTGGATGACCGCCTGCTCGGCTTCCGCCAGCTCCGTCAGCGCCTGTTCGAGGGCGTATTGCTGTTCGGCCGGATCGAATTCCATCACGACGTCGCCCGCCTGGACGGGCGTGCCGGTGTCCGCCAGGCGGATCAACCGGAGTCCGCCGCCCGCCGAGGGCGCCGCCAGCGAGACGACGCGCGTCGCCTTCAGCTCGCCGGTGGTCCAGACATCGGGTTTGAACGTGCCCCGCGTCGCGCGCGCCGTCGGCGCACGGCGCGCGGCCACCGGGTTGCCGGATTCGAGCGCGTTCGCGCCGGCCACCACCAGCCCGATCGCGGTGGCCGCGCCGCCGATCCACAGCGCCCGCTTCACGTTCACCGCCGTCCTCCTGCCGCCGGCGCGGCCGGGTTGCCGAGCGCGACCCGCTCACCGGCCTCGACGCCGGACTGCAGCGCCAGCTGCTCCCGCCCGCGCTTGGCGATGACGACGGGCCTCGGCCTCGAACGCCGGAGCCATCCAGCACGTAGACGGTCGGCTGGCCGTTGACGAGCGTCACGGCCTGCGAGGGCACGAGCAGCGCGTCGGGGTGACGGGCGACGGCGATGCGGACGCGTGGCCGTCATGCCCGGCTTGAGCCGCGCATCGGCGTCGGCCATCTCCAGCTCGATGTCGAAGTCGCGCGCCGGCGGCCAGGCGCTGGCGAAGTCCACGCGGGCCAGCAGCGAGATCCTGGAGACGGTCGACTTGTACGGGCGTTCCGGCACCGCGTCCAGGTGCACCATGGCCGTATGGTTCACCGCGACGCGCCCGCGGTCCGATTCCTCGAGGCGCGCCGTCAGGTGCACCGACGACAGGTCGGGCAGTTCGACAATCGCGGCGCCGGGCCACGCCCGGTCGCCCTCGCGGAAGTCCTGGGCGCCTCCCCGCGGCCCGCCGCCCCAACGGGAATTCGGCATCAGGCTGGCGGTGCCCGCCGACGGCGCCCGCACCACGAGGCTGGCCAGCGCCCGGTCGATGCGATCGAGGTCCTGCTGGACGCGGTCCTGGCGCCGCACGCGGCGGGCGAGGTCCGCGGCGGCGGCGGCGGCCTCCGCGATCTGCCGCTTCTCGGCTTCCTTCAGCCGCTGCTCGGCGTCGTCGAGCGCGAGCTTCGCCCGCTCGACCTCGATCCGCGCCACGAAGTCGCGGTCGACCGCATCCAGCCTGGCGCGGTTGACGTCGAACCGCGCCCGCAAGAGGTTGGTGACGCTGTCCTCCTCGTCGATGCGCGCTTCGGCGCGGGCGCGCTCGGTCTCGGCCTCGGCCTGTTTCAGTTCGGCCCGCCGGTCGGTCTGCTGCCGGAGCAGCCCCGTCGCGTCGAACTCGATCACCACGTCGCCTGCGCGGACCGGCGTCCCGTTCTTCACCAGCTTCACGATCTGGAGATCGCCCGACTGCGTGGGCGCGCCCAGGAGGACCGACCGCACGGGCCGGATGTCGCCGCGCAGTTCCACGAGCTCCACGAATTCGCCGCGCGTCACTACGGCCGTGGGCACGTTGGTGTGCGGCCGCCCGAAGCCGGTGGCGTACGCGCCGATCGCGGCCACCGCCACGAAGCCCACGGCCGCCAGCATCCGCCAGCGCGTGGCGAGGCCGGCGAGCTTCGGCCCCCGCCCGTTCGCCAGGTCTCTGTCAGGCGTCGGCTCCATGTCACTCCCCCGCGGCGGCCCGGCGCGCGACCACCGCACCCTCGGGCAGGCCCGACACCACGATCGCCTGCTCATCGCTCACGCCGCCGAGGGTCACCGGCTGGCGCACGAACGACCGGCCCTGCCGGAGGCGTACCCACGCGCCGCCCGCGTCGACCACCACGGCGTCGCGCGGCAGCACCAGCACGCCGTCCTTCCGCTCCACGACGATGTCCACCGCCGCCGACAGGTCGGGCATCAGGTTGGCGTCGGATCCCGACACCGTGATGACGCACACGAACCCGCGGACCGCCGGCGTCACCGAACTGGTGATGGCCAGCGGCGCGATCTGTTTCACCGTGCCCTCGAACCGGAGATCCGGGTACGCGTCGAGCGACACGCGGGCGCTCTGGCCCGCCGCGACCAGCCCGGCATCCACCTGGCTCACGCGCGCCCGCACCTGCATCGACGACGGATCGACCACGTGCACGATCGGCACGCCGGCGCGGACCTCGTCGCCTTCCTGTACCTCGGTCATCGCGGACCCTTTGAAGACCGGCTGCGTGACGATCAGGCCCTCGAACGGGGCCCGCACGACCATGTACTGCGCGTTCTGCTCCGCGTGTTCGAGCGCCCGGGCCGAGCGTTCCCGGCGGATGTGGAGCGTCTTCAGCGCGGCGTCGGCCGTCTTGCGGCGAAGCGCCCGCGCCTGCCGCACTTCAACGGCCCGCGCCTCGGCTTCCTCGAGGGCGAGGTTGTTCTTCTCCGCTTCGATGGCGGCCAGCACCTTGTTCTTGCGGACTTCGAGCTGGGCGCGCTTCACGTCGTTGTCGGCCTGCGTCATGGCCGTCTCGTCGGCCGCGTAGGCTGCCGCCTGCTCGGCCTCCACCCGGCGGATCTGCTGCTCGAGGTCCTGGAAGTCGGTGAGCCGGTCGAAGGCCGCCCTGAGCTGATCCTGCTGATCGAACTCGACGAGCACGTCGCCCGCCTTGACCCGCGTGCCGCCCTTGACCAGTTTCGTGATGACCAGCGTCGGGGAGGACTGGCCGGCCAGGCGCGGCGCGGTGGCCGCGGCCGCCCTGACCGCTTCGGTGATGCCGGCCACGCGCACCGTGCGCACGAAGGTGCCGCGCTTCACGCTGACCGCAGCCGAGGAGCCGTCCTCGGCGGACGCCGAAGAGGACTCCGGGGAGCCGGGCCAGACGATCCACGCGGTTGCGCCGATAGCGAGGAGGGCGACCCAACCGAAGAGAGGAACGACTCGGGGCAGTTTCATGACTTGCAGACCTGGGCCTGCGGGCGCGGGCGAGGCGCCATCATAGCCCGGTCGAGCGGAAACGCCGGCATGGGAATCGGGACACCGGCAGCAGGCCGGCGCGCCCCGGCGGCCGTCCGCCCGCCACGCAGGGGACGGGCGTCGTGCGCGGAAGCAGCCATGCTGCACTATACGACGACGGCCGCCGATCCGTTGACCGCGTGAGTCGGGGCCGCTCCAGGGCCCTGTGCCCCAACCTCCGCGCCGTCGCTCAGCGAGGTCTCCGCGTCGCTCGGACGCGGAGACCTCCAGGCCGCTACCGCACGCCGAACCCGCCCGGTCCCGCAGATTCGGGCACGCTGCGTGCGGTGCGGTCCGGCCCCGAAACGTGACCCACGCGATGTCATCCCGCAGCCGGGACCGCCGGTCCTCCGAGCGCCGCTACTCCCGTGGCGCCGGAACCGTCAGCACGGGGCGGTGGGCCGTCCGGACCACCTTCTCCGCGACGGAGCCGAACAACGCGTGCCGCCAGCCGGTGGTGCCGTGCGTGGCGATGACGATGAGGTCTGCGCTCTCTTCGCCGGCGATGCGCGCGATCTCGGCGCCGGCGTCGCCATGGCCAACCACCGTCCGGATCGGCACGCCCCTGCCGGCGGCCTCTGCCGCGAGCGTGTGCAGGCGCCGTTCGGCGTCCACGTGGAGGGCCCGCTCGTACTCCGGGACCTCGAAGCTGATGTTCGGATTGGTGGGCGCGGGCGGCAGGACCGGCACGACGTGGACGAGCACCAGCTCGGCCCGGAAATGCCGGACGAGCTCGAGGGCCTCGGTCAAGGCCTTCTGGGCGGCTGCGCTGAAATCGCTCGGGCACACGATCTTCTTGAGAGGCAGCATCGTTTCCCTCCACCGGACAGCCCAGACACGGTTGCGACACGCTGGGAGCGTCTTCGACACGCCGCGAACTGCACGTGACTACTGCTCGACCAACTCCACGCGCCGGTTCTTGGCGCGCCCCTCTTCCGTCCCGTTGGGAGCGACCGGCGCAAGTTGTCCTACGCCATAGGCCTTCAGGGCTTGCGGATTGACTTTGTGTTTCGTGGTCAGGGCCTGGACTACAGCATTGGCCCGCGCCAGCGAGAGCTTCATGTTGTACTCAATGCCGCCCACGTTGTCGGTGTGTCCGACGATGAGTATCTTGAGGTTGGGGCTGCCGGAGAGGAGTTTCGCAATTTCGTTGAGGGCGGGTTCCGATTCCGGTTTTACATCCGACTTGTTGAAATCGAAGTAGATGCCGTAGATGGCCACATGGCCGGTTGAGCTGATGCCCTCCGACATGGACTTTGCATCAGCAACCACATCCTGCTTCATCGCCTCTCTTTCGACGAACGTCAGGTAGTAGCGGTCACCACCATAGGGACTGAGCATCACCCAGATCTCCTTCCCTTCCTTGAGAAGCTTGATGAAGGCCATGTTGCTGCTGGTCCGCTCATACACGATCCCACCGATTTGCCTGGCTGCGTTTGCATAATTGCGCATGAGCTGAAGCGGTACCCTTTTCCCCTCAAGTCCCCCTTGGGTTCGGTATTCAATCACGTAGACGTTCCCCCCGACGTTCAGGTTGTTTCGCCCGTCAGGAGGCTCGTAGAAGTTGACCTCGTCATACTCCCTCGTCTCACACGATGCGATGTAGGTATTGGGCATGCGCGTGAAAAGCGGGTGATCCTTGCATCCTGCTTTGTCCTGCTGCGCGAAAGCCAACCCCCCCATCAAGACAAACGCCACCACACCAATTGCGACTACGATGACTCTTCTCATGGTCTTCCCTCCTCGGCCGCTCGAACGCGCTGGAATCCCTGTATTCAGCTTCCGGAAGCGCGATCGTCGCCATATCTGGCATACCTGCCGGGCCGCCTCGTGTCTCGCATCGGGCACAGGCTGGTGTTGCAACGATTCCGATTTCCTCCTGCGGGACGGATTATGCTCCTGTGGGTGGACCCCGACAAGAGATCCCGGCACAAGGCTTTTCGGCCTTCTGCGGGTGCGGAAGCCGATGATTCGCGCCGCAGGCCTTGGTTCCTTGGAGGGCAGTTGTTGGCGTCGGCGCCGGGAGCGCTGGATTCCGCGGACCTCGCACAGAGCTCGTTGCTCACGATGCGATTCCGGCGAGCAGGCGTCGGCGGGGAATGCCCGCAAAGGGCCGTCCTCACGTGGCGTTGGTGGTGGTCCGCCTTCGCAACGCTCCGGCTCGACGCCTTCCTCGCGTTGCTACTGCGGGACAGCCTTCGCCTGTTGCTGGCTTGCCCGGCCGTAGCTCACCCGAAGGTCAGGCACGCTGAGGTTGGTCACGTGAGCGGGTCCTGACGGGCCAAATCGACGTAGCGCCATGATCGGACGGCCCGGACACCGCTAGCCTGAGCTGCGGCCACGCAATGCCGCAGCGAGGAATCAGCGTCAGTTCGCGGAAGAGGTGAAGTCCCGCCGTCAGTAATGAGTGCTACTAACCTCCCACGATCTCCCTGAACCCCGCCAGGAACCGGTCCATCTCGTCGGCGTTGCCCACCGACACGCGCAGGTGCTCGACCATTGGCGGGAACGGGCGCCCGACCAGCACGCCGCGCAAGCGAAGCGCCTCGATGACCGGGACCACGTCGCGGCGGATGTGGACCATGAAGAAATTCGCGTCCGAGGGCAGCACCCTGTAGCCGAGGCGTTCCAGTTCGGCGGTCGTCTTCTTCCGCAGCCGCAGCGTGGTCTCGCGCACCCGCTCGGCCGCCGCGGTGTCCTTCAGCGCGGCCCCGCCTGCCCACTTCACCAGCGCGTTGATGCTGCCCGTACAGTGCGGCCGCATCCGATCGATGAGCGCCTTCGGCGCGACGGCGTACCCGAGCCGCATCCCGGCAAGTCCGTAGACCTTCGAGAACGTCCGCGTGACGATCACCTGCCGCCCGTCAGTCACGTACCGGCATCGACGTCGCGTAGTCGGGATGCTCGACGTAGTGGTGATACGCCTCGTCGATGAGCACGGGCACATCCTCGGGGACGCCGTCGAGCAATTGCCGTACCTCCTGCTTCGTGACCACGATACCGGTGGGGTTGTTCGGTGTGCAGAGATAGACGAAGCCGACGTCGCGATGATTGGCGCGCGTGGCGCGGACGAGCGCGGGGATGTCCTGGCGGTAGTCGCCCCCGAGCGGCAGGATGATCGACTCCGCGCGGATGCCCGACGCGTACTCGGTCCACGTCCGCGAACGTCGGCTCCACCCCGACGACCTTTCTGCCGCCCGGCAGGAACGCCCTCCCCGCGACCTGCAGGATCTCGCTCGAGCCCGCCCCAAGGAGCAGGTTCTCGGGTTTCACCCCGTGGTGATCGGCGATGGTCTGGACGATGTCGCCGTCGGGGTAGCCGTAGCGGTTCTCGAACCGGAACGCTTCGGTCATCGCCTTCACGACCGGCTCCGAAGGGCCGTAAGGGTTCTCGTTGTACGCCAGCTTGGCTGCGGCGTCGTATTCGTCGATCGAGAATCGCGGCCTCGTCCGCGCCGGCCGGATGGTGGGTGCCTGTCCAGCCACGGTGAGGTCGCCGTGCGTGCCGAAGTAGCCAAGGGCCGCCGCGAGGCCGCCAACGAAACGGCGGCGGGACACTGTGGTGAACATGACGTCTCCTTCTGCGTGGAAGGGCAGTGTAGTCCCAGAAGCCGCTGTTCGACCACCGCCGTGCGCTCTTCGCTGTTTGCAGCCCTCGGACGCCTCACGATGCCTTCCTGTATGATTCGCCTGCGCGCCCGGCCACGGCCGGGTTCACCGCCTTCGGTGGAGGAACATCATGAACGGGAATCCCGGGATGCTCCTTGTCTTTGCATTGGCGCTCTCGACGCAGAGCGACTGGCCGCAGTTCCGTGGACCGAATGCCTCAGGCGTCTCCGAAGCCACCAATCTCCCGGTCTCGTTCGGCCCCGGCGAAAACGTGCTCTGGAAGACGCCCGTCCCGATGGGGAATTCGTCGCCAGTCGTTGCTGGTGACAGGGTCTACCTGACCGGCTTCGAGAAGGACCGCCTCCTGACTGTTGCCGTTGACAGGCACACCGGGCGAGTCGTGTGGCAGAAGGAAGCGCCTCGTCCGCGAACGCAGGTCATCGAACGGCCGTCGAATGGTCCGGCCTCGGCGAGTCCCGTGAGTGACGGGCGGAACGTCTACGTGTTCTTCCAGGATTTCGGCCTTCTCGCGTACGGGTCCGACGGGAAAGAGCGGTGGCGCAGGCCCCTCGGGCCCTTCAACAACCCATTCGGCCACGGCGCATCCCCGATCCTGGCGGGGAACACCCTGCTGATGAACATCGATCAGGATACCGGCTCCTACCTGCTCGCTGTGGAAAAGGACAGCGGCCGCGTCTTGTGGCGCTCGGAGCGTCCGTTCGCCCAACGCGGCTATGCGACGCCGGTGCTCTACCGTGATCCGGGCGGGACGCTGCAGGTGCTGGTGGCCGGTTCGTACAGGCTCTCCGGCTACGACGTACGGTCCGGGAAGGAGATCTGGTGGGTCCGGCGCCTGCCCTGGCAGATCAAGCCGACGCCCGTGGTTTCCGGTCACGAAGTCTACGTCGTCACGTATTCGGGCGAATCCGATCCGGGTGCCCGCGAGAAAGTGCCGTCGTTCGACGAGGCGCTCGCCACACTGGACCTGAACAAGGACGGCAGGCTCTCCAGGGACGAAATCACCGATCCCAACGCGAAGAACCGCTTCGACGAGTACCTGGATCTGGACGACACCGGATATCTCGAGGAGCGAGACTGGAAACAGTATCAGGATCGCCGTCTCGGAGAGAACGGCCTGCGGGCGTACCGTCTGGGCGGCACAGGCGATGTGACCGAGACGCATCTCCTGTGGAAGAACGCCCGCTCACTGCCCAATGTTCCCTCGCCGCTGGCGTACCGCGGCGTGCTGTACACGCTGAAGGAGGGCGGCATCCTGACGTCGTATGACATGCGCACAGGCGAGGTGTCGAAGCAGGCCCGCCTCCAGGGTGCGCTCGGCGACTACTATGCGTCGCCGGTCGCAGCAGACGGGAAGCTGTATGTCGTGAGCGAAGAGGGAAAGGCCACCGTGATCCAGGCGGGAGCTCAATGGCAGCCCTTGAGCGTCAACGACCTGCGGGACGGATGCAGGGCGACCGTGGCCATCGGTGACGGGAGGCTGTACATACGCACCTATGAGACGCTCTACTGCTTTGTGAAGAAGGACTGAACCGAAAGAGCTGCACCTCAGGGGGCGACTGACGATGAGCCACCCTTTGAGATGAGACGGACGGCCAGCCAGCGGCCTCATTGCGCAGCAGAGGCTGTCCCCGGCGCGTCGTGCCCGTCACGAAAGAAGCCGTCGCTCACGATTCCGCCCGAAGGGGCGAAGCTGCACGGCCAGCCCCGCACAGAGCCCATTCCGTGCGCCTCGCGCTTGGGGTGGCGCCCCGCGAGGTCAGAATCGCACGGTGACGCCACCCGTCATCTGGATCTGCCCGGCGTACTGTGACTTCGACGTGGCGTAGCAGCCCCAGTACGGGTCGCACCACCATCCGGTGGTATCCGACTTGATGTAGGTGGGCGTCATGCGCACTTCCGCGCGCGCGCCAATCCGTCCCCTGTAGACCTTCACGCCGCCGCCGAACGTAGTCGAGAGTCGAGTCTGCCCGGCGATGTCGCGAGCCTTGCCGTCCGCGCCCACGAACGACAGGGGCGAGTAGGACGTCGCGCCCACACCGCCGAAGAAGTACGGCCGCACCGACGAGTCCCCAGTGCCGAGGTTGTACGCAAGCGTGCCGTGGTAGTTCCCGACATCCAGTGAGTCGACCTCCACCGTCCTGGTGCCCGATGCCTCCAGCGTGGTCCGCTGGCGGTCGAAGATGAACTCGAGCTCGAAGTTCCTGTTCAGGAACATGCCCAGCGTGAAGCCCCACGACACCGAGTCGGCCGGATCGACCCGGTTGTAGATGTTGCCGTCGGACGCCGTCACGGAGCTGGACGCGCTGACGCCGTCCGCGAACGTCCAGCCCACGCGGCCGCTGCCTTCGAAACGGATGGCCTTGAGGCCGGTGGCGACGGGCCGGTTCGAGGGGCCTGGCGTCGACGGGTCGAAGTTCGCCGTTGCCGTGGCGCCCAACGTGACGGCCACGGTTACGAGCGCCGGCCCGAAGTTGGGGGCCTCGGCCGTGACCTGATACGTCCCCGGCGGCAGGAGATCCAACCTGTACTCGCCGCGGCCATTCGTGGTCACCGTGAAGGTCGTGTCCGTGGCGGTGTGCCGCGCCTTGACCTTGGCTGCCGCCACGGGGATCGAGTTCCCGGCCACGACCGTTCCCTGCACGCTGCCCGTGGCCTGCGCGTGCACCAGGGAGCCGACGAGCACGCACACCGCGACAACGAGGGTCCCCTGTTTCACGCCCGCCAGCCTGTTCATGGACGTCATTCCAATCCGTATCGATCGTGAGGTCAGCCGGGGTTCCGGCCAAACGATCACTCTACCTCAACAGGTGGCGGGCTGCCACCGCGGCGCGGGGGCCACGGCTCCCGCGGCAGATTGGGGGTGTGAGGACCAGCGCGATTGCGCTGGCCGGCTGAGCCGTCCGCCTTCGCCTCGCTCCGGGAGGACACGTTCCTCGCTCGGCTACGGCGGGACAGCCTTCACGCCTTCGCTCTGCGAGCTTCGGCGGCGCAAGCGCGCGACAGGGGCTTGCCTAGCCGTAGCTCCCCGAAGGAGGCGGCAAGCTGAAGGGGAGCGAACTGAAGTCCGCCTTCGCAACGCTTCGGCTTGACTCGTTCCTCGCGTTGCTTGGGCGGGACAGCCTTCGCATGACGGGGGCTTGCCCAGCCGTAGCTCCCCGAGGAGAGCGGCAAGCCGAAGGGGAGCGAAGGCTGGTGCGGAAGAGAGGACTCGAACCTCCACTGCCTTGCGGCAACAAGCTCCTGAGGCTTGCGCGTCTGCCAATTCCGCCACTTCCGCACTCGAAGAGACAGGCAGGAGCAAAAAGTATATCAGCGCCGGGCTGGAGTGGGCAACCGCTTGCCCTCGCCACTCCTGTGGGCCTCGACCGACGTCCGACTGGACGAGGAATGTTCCCTAACCGGCGGCTCGAGTGGGCGAACGACCCTGGAGGACGGCGTCGTACAGCGTTTCCGGGGCGACGTCCGCGCCATTCGGCCAGCAGATCGTGCCGAGGTCAGGCCCTACGCGCAATTCACTGAACCGCTCGGGATCCCGCAGCGGTGCGAAGACGCCCTCGAAGGTCATGAGGGCGGCAAGATCGACCTCGCCCGCCACTCCGTCGTCGAAGCGGATGTAAACCCGGTAACCGCCGACCGGCCGCGCCTCCACGACGTCTCGCAACATACTCACTCCAGCAGATCCTGCAACTGGTCGTTGAGGGGCGCGAATCCCGAATCCCGAGTCCCGAGTCCCTATTTCACCTCCAGCGTGTCCCGATCCTGCAGCTTCGGGAACGGTGCGTGCGGCTCGGCCTGATACCAGTAGGCCACCGACGCGATGTCGTCCTGGAGCGGCAGGTAGCGGCCATCGGCGCGCCAGCCGAGCGCCTGGATCGTCACGCGCAGGTCGGACTCGAACCGGATCGGATCTCGCAGGTGCCACCGGTACATCCCGAACCGCTGCTGCGATTTGTAGAGGCCGTCCGGCTTGAGCACCTGGTTGAGCCCGGAGTAGGGAGTCGAGAACACCTGGTACTGCTTCGTCTCCTGGTTCTCGAAGTTGTATGAGCCGCAGAAGTAGTCCTCGGTGCCTGTGCCGCAGATCGTGGGGAACGTCGTGTCGCCGTCGAGGAAGAACTTGATCTCGCCCTCGCCCCACCAGCCGGTGTTGTGGACGCCCCAGGCCAGGTACGTGCCGACGTAGTGGCCCCAGCCCTTCACGCCGTCGAGGATGGTGTAGTCGGTCTTGTAGGGCAGCGGGTTCACCCGGCGGAATTGCGCGTGGAAGTACCCGGCGTCGGCCGGGATGTCCGTCAGCGAGTAGTCGATCTGGTAGTAGAGCGTCATCTCCTTGTCGTCGAGGTTCGTCATCGTGAGCTTCGCCGACTTGCGGAAGGGCATCTCCCAGTAGCTGTTGAAGGCGCTGCCGGGATTCACGCACACGGCGAGCGACGTCAGCTGCGCGTAGCTGCCCCAGCCGGACGCGAAGAAGTCGCCCACCGGCGATTCGACCGAGGGCTGCGGCTCCCCGTCCCAGGTACATGCGCAGGATCGAGTAGCGCCAGTTGCCGGTCGGCGTCATCCAGATGTGGTGAATCGCGCCGGACCCCTGAATCTCGCCGAGCACGAAGGTCTCGCCGGGCTTGATCCGCACCGACGGCGAGATCTTCCACCCCTGGCCGAGATCCCGGGCGGCACGCTCGCCGGTTCCGGTGGTGGCCATGCCGCCCCTGCCCTTCTCTCCGGTGAAGTTCTCGGGGCTGATCGAGCGCGACTTCGCGCGCGACAGCCGCGACAGGTCGCCGAGACCGCCGCTGGTCGGATCCGAGGCCGGCTTCTGCGCGAGAAGCGGGGCCGAGAGCAGCGACGCCGCGAGCGCGACGCCGATCCAGCGCAGACGATAGTCCATGAGTGCCTCCTGCGGGGCGGAGCATAACACGGGGGTGCCCCGGGTTCCGTCTGCCGGCTGCCGCGACGCGCGCTCGCCTTGACACGGGCCTCCCGCGGGGCCTATACCAAGCCGTGCGAGCGCGGCCCGCCTTCGCCACACGGCCTGCCGGCCGGCTGCGGCGAGGCGGGGGCGCGTGCCCGCTCGAAAGGATCGGCCATGTCCCGTGCGATCTACCTCGTTGCAAGCGGCGATTCCCGGCTGCCGGCCAACCGCGTCTGCTGGCCCGCGCAGGAGGCCCTCGAGGCCGCGGTCGGACGCGCGTTCGCGGCGCTCGACTGCACCATCGTCCGCGGCCATCCGTACGACCCGGTGGCGCGGCACGGGTTCCTCGACAGCCAGATCCACGGCATCGAGGCGTTCCGGCAGATCGATCCGTCGGCGCCGCTGGTCGTGGCTGAGGCGGTGTGGCAGTACACCAGCCACGTGCTTCCGGGGCTGACGAAACACCGGGGCCCGATCCTCACGCTCGCGAACTGGAGCGGACAGTGGCCGGGCCTCGTGGGCCTGCTCAATCTCAACGGCTCGCTCACCAAGGCGGGCGTGCGCTACAGCTCGATCTGGAGCGAAACGTTCGAGGACGAATTCGCGCGCAGCGGCCTGGCGCAGTGGCTGGCCGACGGCCGGATCGATCACGACACGAGCCACGCGCGGCCGTTCGAGGAGCGCGCGCTCGGCGACGACCTGCGCCGCGCCGCGATGCACGGCGCCGCGCTCGGCCGTCAGTTGCGGACGCGGCAGGCGATCATGGGCATCTTCGACGAAGGCTGCATGGGGATGTACAACGCGATCATCCCCGACCACCTGCTGCACGCGTCGGGCATCTTCAAGGAGCGCCTGAGCCAGTCGGCGCTCTACGCGGCGATGCGTGAGGTCACCGAGGACACGGCAGCGCGCCACTACGCGTGGCTGCGGCAGCGCGGCATGACGTTCGACCTCGGGCCCGACCCGGCGGTCGATCTCACCGAGGCCCAGGTTCTCGAGGGCCTCAAGATGTACGACGCGGCCGTCCGGCTCGCGGCGGCGTTCGGCTGCGCGGCCATCGGCATCCAGTACCAACAGGGCCTCAAGGACATCTGCGTGGCCTCCGACCTGACCGAGGGGCTGCTCAACACGCCTGACCGTCCGCCCGTGACGGGGGAGAACGGCGACGTGCTCTTTGACGGGCAGGCGGTGCCGCATTTCAACGAGGTGGACGAGTGCGCCGGCCTCGACGCGATCATGACGAACCGCGTCTGGACGGACGCCGGCCTCGATCCGTCGACGACGCTGCACGACGTGCGCTGGGGCGCGCCGTTCGAGGGCCACGGCGTGAACGAGTTCGTGTGGGTGTTCGAGATCTCGGGCGCCGTGCCCCCGAGCCACCTCGTCGGCGGCTACCGCGGCGCGCGCGGCGAGCGCCAGCCGCCGATGTACTTCCCGAAGGGCGGCGCGACCATCAAGGGCGTGAGCCGGCCGGGCGAGATCGTCTGGAGCCGCGTCTACGTCGAGGCCGATGCGCTGCACATGGACATGGGCCGCGGCGGCGCGCTGAGCCTCCCCGGCGAGGAGACGGAGCGCCGATGGGCCGCGACGACGTCCCAGTGGCCGATGATGCACGCGGTGCTCTACGGGATCACGCGCGACCAGTTCATGGCGAAGCACCAGGCCAATCACATCCAGGTGGTGTACGCGCCCGATGCCGCCACGGCGCGGCGCCTGCTCGCGGTCAAGGCCGGCATGGCCGAGGCACTCGGCATCCGCGTCAACCTGTGCGGCGACATCGACGATGACATCGGCGCGCACCAGGCCGGGGAGTACCGCGTGTGAGGCGGTGGCCTCGGCCGCGTCTCTCGGGCATCGTCGGGCTCGCGGCCGTCCTGGTGCTCGCGATCGCGACGTCGCCGATGCGGGGCGGCCGGCCCGTGTTCCTCGACGTCGGCAACCTCACGGACATCCTGCGGCAGGTGGCCGAGAAGGGCATCCTCGCGGCGGGGATGACGCCCGTCATCATCTCCGGCGGCATCGACCTGTCCGTCGGATCGATCCTCGCGCTCGCGGCTACCCTCGCCGGGTCATTGCTCATGGGCGGCGGCGTGGGCGTCTGGCCCATGGCGGGGATCGTGCTCGGGGCGGGGTGTCTGTGCGGTCTCGTGAACGGGCTCGTGGTGACGCGGTGGCGGATCCAGCCCTTCATCGCCACGCTCGCCATGATGAGCGCGGCCCGCGGCACCGCGCGCTACCTGAGCGGCGGCGCCGCCGTTCCCCTCGGTTTCGGCGACGGCGGGGCTCCCGCGTCGTTCCGCGCGCTGGCGGCCCCCGTCGTCCCGTACGTGCCGGCGCCGGCCGTCATCTTCCTGGTGTCGGTGGGCGCCATTGCGATCCTGATGTCGCGGACACGCGCCGGGCGCTACCTCTATGCCATCGGCGACAACGAGCAGACAGCGCGTCTCGCGGGTGTGAACGTTGGCCTGCACAAGACGGGCGCCTACGTGCTGTGCGCCGGCATGGCAGCTCTGGCCGGCATCATCCATTGCGCGCAGCTCGAGCAGGGCAATCCGAACGACGGCGTCGGCTACGAACTCGACGCGATTGCGGCGGTCGTCATCGGGGGCACGAGTCTCTCGGGCGGCGTCGGCACGGTCGGCGGCACCCTGGTGGGCACGCTGATCATCGGCATCATCAACAACAGCATGGGGCTGAACAACGTCGATGCGAACCTCCAGCTCATCCTCAAGGGCGCGATCATCCTGGCCGCGGTCTGGCTCCAGTCCCGGCGCGAGCCGGCCTGACGCGCCGGGCGCGGGTCCTGTCCGGGCCGTTCCCATCTGTCCTCGGGTGACCTTCGCCTGTCCTCCCTGCGTCCTTCGACAGGCTCAGGACGCCCTGAGCGTGCCGAAGGGCGGGCCGATGGGAAGCGCCCCGGCCACCCACGCCCGGCGGTCCCTTTTCGCGGCAGTCATGATCGTGACGGCACTCGCGGCGGCCGCCGCGTGTGGCTCCCGGTCGTCAGCGAAGCACCTGGTCGGCTTCTCGCAGTGCAACCTGGGTGAGCCGTGGCGCGTCGCGATGAACGCCGATGTGGCCGCGCGCGCGAAGGACTTCCCGGACCTGGAGATCGTGTTCGCCGACGCCCAGCAGGACAACGCGAAGCAGGTGGCGGATGTCGAGAACTTCCTCCGGCAGCGCGTCGACCTGCTGATGATCTCGCCGAACGAGGCGAGGCCGCTCACGCCCGTGGTGGAGCGCGCCTTCAAGGCGGGGGTCCCGGTCATCGTGATCGATCGCGGAATCGAAGGCGACAGCTTCACCACCTTCATCGGGGCCGACAACTACGAGATCGGCCGCCGGGCCGGCGAGCACATTGTCGAGATCCTGCAGGGGAAGGGCTCGATCGTGGAAATCCGCGGGCTGCCCGGGTCACCCCCGGCGATGGACCGGAGCCGGGGCATGCACGACGCCATCGCCGCGCAACCAGGGCTTCAGATCATCCACTCGCCGGTCGCCAACTGGCTGCGCGAGGAGGCGATGGCGCAGATGGAGATGGCGCTCGCGGCGCACCCGCGCATCGACCTCGTGTACGCCCACAATGACCCGATGGCCGTCGGTGCCTATCTCGCCGCGAAGGCCAAGGGCCGCGAGCGCGAGATGAAGTTCATCGGGATCGACGCGCTGCCGGGCCTGGACGGCGGACGTCAGGCGGTGGCCGACGGCAAGCTCGACGCCACCTTCGTGTATCCGACGGGCGGCCGCGAAGCGGTCGAACTGGCCGCGCGCATCCTCAAAGGCGAATCGGTCCCGCACCGGGTGGTGCTCAAGACCGAGAAGGTCGCCCGCGCGGCCGCCGCCGGCGAGCGCTGACGGAGCCGGGCCGAGCGTCGATGGCCGCTTGCGCCTTCTTTGTCAGGCTCGCCTTCACGAGATCGTAAGAGCGGCGGAGGCGGCCCTCGAGTTCCCGCCACTCCATGCCGTCCCCAAGGGCTTCGATGGACACCCACTTCGCCCGGGCCAGGTAGGGCGCCGGGATGATGCCCTCGCGCTCGATCAACTCGGCGAACGTCTCCTCGTCGCACTTGAACGACAGGCGATGCGGCGGTTCCAGCATCGCCACGCAGAACATCTTCCCGCCCACCGAGAACACGAGGTCATCGTCCCACTTGATGTCCTCGGTCACGCCAGGCAGTGCCAGGCACCAGCGGCGGATGGACTCGATCGTCATCGCGGAAGCTCCTGCGGGATCTTCTTCGCGAGCGCGCCGGGCGTGCCGTCGATCGCCGTGGCGAAGGGCCGCAAGCGGAAACGATAGCTGTACGCCTTCGCAGGCAGCAGATACGGCTCGTGGGCGAGCGCGCCCCAGCTGTCGTCGCCGCCGACGCCCATCTGCCTGGCGTCGAGATTGATGTACGTCTCGGGCCTGCGCGTCATCTCGTACGTGTGCTTGGCCGTCCAGATGTCCTCGTGCGTGTAGTGGCGCACGGCGGCGCTCAGGTGCGGCAGGCCGACCGCGAGCAGGCCGATGCCCGCCTTGTTGGTGACGGCCATCCAGCGGACATCCACCTTGTTGCCGTTCTCCTGCGGCTTCGAGTACTCGGTCCACTGCCCGTCGACGGTCCCGCTGTAGCGGCCGACACGGGCTTCGTTCCGGTCGGCATACGTCTCTTCGGGGCCAGGCCCGAACCAGGACACCCGCTCGAACCCGGCGGGCATCGCCATCTGCATGCCGAACCGCGGCAGCATCGGCAGGTTGCCGAGGGCGGGTGTGAACGAGGCGTCCACATAGATGTCTCCGGACGGGAAGACCGTGTACACGACTCTGTAGGCGGAAGAGATGACCGGAATCACCGCGTCGACGTCCACGCGAACCGCTCCGTTGGCCGCCTGGGTGGCCTGCACGGCCCGGACCTCCCACGAATCGCTCGCGGCGCGCCACACGTTCAGCTTGGCCTGCAGCTGCGCGCCCCTGTCATTGTCGGTCCACGCGCGCCAGAAGTCGGGCAGCAGCGGCCGCTGCACGAGTTCCGTTCCGCGATACTTGAGCGACGTCATCGTGCCCGCGGCTCTGTCGAACTGCACCGCGAACGCCTGGCCGCTGACGGTCACCGAATCCGGCCCGTCGGCCAGCGCCAGCGTCGCGGCGGGCGACTGCGCAGCCGGTGTCGCCTGGCGGCTGGCGGGCAGCGTGAACTGGTCGTACGCCATCTCGTCGCCGAGGCGCCCGCCCCATGGCGCATTGGCCTTCAGCGTCCATGACACGTCGAGGAAATACTCGACGCCAGGCTGCGGCGTGATAGCCGGCAGCGGCAGCGTCACGTCCCTGCTCTCGCGCGGGCCGAGTGTCAGCGGCGGGATGGCGCCGCTCGCCACGGCCGCGCCGTCGGCCTGCACGGCCCAGCGGCCCGCCAGTACCTCGTCCAGCGGGGTGAAGTCGTGCCAGTTCGTCACCGTTACCTTGCCGGCAGCCAGATCGACAGGCTTCACATGGACGTACTGGTAGTTGCGCCTGACGACGAGGAGGCCCGGGTGGGGCTCGCGATCGGCGTTCACGAGGCCGTTCATGCAGAAGTTGAAGTCGCTCGGCACGTCGAGCGGCCCGAAGTCGCCGCCGTAGGCCAGGTAGGTGTCCGCCTTGTCAACGCGGCGGAACCCCAACCGGAACTCCGGCCCCGCGAGCATCGTCCGCTCCGGCCGGGACTGGCGCGTGCCGGCCGGCGGGACGCGCGTGCGGATGCCCTGATCGACCCAGTCCCAGATCAGGCCGCCCTGCAGCTGCGGGTTGGCGTAGAAGAGGTCCCGGTACTCGCGGAAGTTGCCGGTGCTGTTGCCCATGGCGTGGGCGTACTCGCACTCAATGAGCGGCCTCGCCTGCGGCTTCGATCCGTAGTCGCGCGACGGCTCCGGGCCGCGTGTACATCGGCACGAAGATATCGGTGTGCGGCCGCAGTTCCGCGCGCTCGTACTGAACGGGCCGCGACGGATCCCGTTGCTTGATCCATGCGTACGTCGCCTCGAAGTTCACGCCGTCGCCGGCCTCGTTGCCGAGCGACCAGAGTGATGATGGACGGGTGGTTCTTGTCGCGCTCCACCATCCGCATGGTCCGGTCCAGGTGCGCCGTCTTCCACGCCGGGTTGTTGCCCAGGGTGCGCGACGGCGCGTAGCCCATGCCGTGCGACTCGATGTTCGCCTCGTCTATCACGTAGAGGCCGTACTGGTCGCACAGGTCGTACCATGCAGAGGCGTTCGGGTAGTGGGACGTCCGCACGGCGTTGATGTTGTGGCGTTTCATCAGGCGCACGTCGCGGAGCATCTGCTCGACGGTCGCGTAGTGGCCGGTGTCGGCATCGTGCTCGTGGCGGTTGACGCCCTTGACGAGAATGGGCCGGCCGTTCACCTTCAGCTGGCCGTCCTTCATCTCGACCTTCCGGAACCCGACCTTCTGCGGGATGGCCTCCACCACGCGCCCGCCCTCGTCGAGGAGCGAGACGAGGAGCGTGTAGAGATACGGGGATTCGGCGGTCCACTTCCTCGGCGCGCCGATGGCCTGCACCATGGCGGCCGTCGAGGTCTGGCCGGCCGGCACGCTGTTGACCGTCGCCGTCGCGCGGCCCAGCTCCGCGCCCTGCGCGTCGAGCAGCGCCGCGCGCAGGGCGAACGCCTTCGCCGCGGCCGATCCATTGCGGACCTGCGCGTCGATCTTCAGTTCGGCGCTCGCGTACGCCTCGTCGAAGTCGGTCCGAACCTGCACGTCCGTCACGTGCAGCGGCCCCGCCGACCACAGCGTGACGTCGCGGAAGATCCCGCTGAGGCGCCAGAAGTCCTGGTCCTCGAGATACGACCCGTCGCACCAGCGGTACACCTCCACCGCCAGCACGTTCTCGCCGTCCTTGAGGTACTTCGTGATGTTGAACTCGGCCGGAGTCCGGCTGTCCTCGCTGTACCCCACGCGCTCGCCGTTCACCCAGACGTAGAAGGCGGACTCGACCCCGTCGAACGTAAGGTAGACGTCGCGCCCGGCCCAGGACGAGGGCACCGCGAAGCGCGTGCGGTACGACCCGACCGGGTTGTTGTCTGCGGGGATATGGGGCGGATCCGGCACGCCCCAGGGGTACGTGATGTTCACGTAGATCGGCACATCGTACCCCTCGAACTGCCAATTCGACGGCACGCGGATCGTGTTCCACGCGGTGTCGTCGAAGCCCGGCCGGTAGAAGTCCACGGGCCGGTCGGCCGGCTTCGGCACCCAGAAGAACTTCCAGTCGCCGTTGAGCGACTTGTAGGACGGCGACGCCTCCCGCCTGCCCGCCTTCGCCAGCGCTTCATCCGGGTAGATGGTGAAGGTGGCGTGCGGAGGCTCCTTGTTCACTCCGACGATGGCGGGATCCTGCCATTCCAGCGGGGCCGGGGCCTGCGCGGCGGTTCCGGAGATCCAGCCTGCCGCGGCCAGCGCGATTCCCAGCGTTCCAGCCAGCCCTGCCGTCACCGTGTGCCGCATCGATGCTCCTCCGGCGCGCATCTTACCCCGAGGAGCAGGGGTCGGGACCAATTACGCAGCGCATCTCAATCGGCTGACGCAATTGAGATCCAGACCCGCGAATGACGGAATCGTCATCGGCGGGGCGAGCTGCACGCGGCTGGTCCCGGCCCCTGGATCTCCCGTCCTAAACGAGAGGCCGCGAGCCGGGATCGCCGCGGGGCGGGCCCGACCCGCCGGCCACTCAGAATCGCGGCCTCTCATTCAGATGCGCTTGAGGACGATGAGGGACAGGTCGTCGTAAGGCCGGGTGGCCCCGATGAACGCATCGACCGATTCGAGGATCCGGTCACCCGCCTGCCTCGCCGAGAGGGGCGCCAGTCCCGCGAAGACGGCACGGAGGCGATCCTCGCCGTAGAACTCGCCGGCCGCGTTCAGCGCCTCGGTGAGGCCATCCGAGTAGGTGATCAGCATCTCGCCGGGCCGCACGTCCTGGTGCTGCTCGCGGTACGCGGCCCCCGGCATCATGCCGAGGGCCATGTCGCCGCGCTGCAGTTCATGGGACCCGCCGGCCGAGACGAGCACCGGCGGCATGTGGCCGCCGTTGACCAGGCGCACCGAACCGTCGCTGTCGCGCACGTCGAGGTACACGAGCGTCGCGAAACGGTTGGACAAGCCGTCGCGGCACAGGATGTCGTTGGTCTTGGCAGCCAGGTCGCTCAGCGAGGGCGCATCGGTAGCCAGTGCCCTCAGCGTGGACTGCACCTTGGCCATGAGCAGCGCCGCGGGCAAGGCCTTGCCCGCGACGTCGGCAAGGGTGAAGGCCACGCGGCCGGGGCCCAGTTCGAGGCAATCGACAAGATCGCCCCCGACATCATTCGCCGGCCGCGTGTAGAGCCACACGTCCCAGCCGGCCAGGCTCGGGCAGCGATCAGGCATCAGCGCGCGCTGGACCGAACGGCCCGCCTCGAGTTCATGCCGCGCCAGCAGCTTATCCTTCAGTTCCAGGAGCAGGAGGCAGACGAGCAGGAACGCGCCGATCATGCTGCCATCCGCGCCCACGCTGGTGCCACTGCCGGTTGTAGCCAGCTTCGGCGAGGAAGAGAGCAGCACCAGCGCGATCAGGAAGATGAACCGCCTGAGTGGTGTGAGCTTCAGGAACAGGCTCTTCAACAGCCAACCAGCGAGCCACAGCCCGCGCCGGAGAGCGCCCATCCCGGCAAGCCGCTGCCGGTGCTCGGGTGTCAGGTAGAACTCCTTGACCTCGGCCATCGTCGTGCGGAGCATGGCCCGCCACCCGGGGCGCACATCGTCGCGGACGTACCGCCAGTCCTGCTTGAGGGTGTCCCAGAGCGGCTTGTCCGGGGGCGCGCTGGACGGGTTGATCGGCATGTCGCCTCGCGGGAATCGCGGGTCTCCGGGCCGCGCCTCGAGGGCCGGCAAGGTCTTTCACTGGATTGGACGGTCCGGGCTTCGGCGGTTCGGGCGCCCGGCGGAATGTCGTGGCCGGGCTGATATACTCGCGCCTGCAAGAAGGGGGACATTCCGTGGCGACACGACGCGGCCTTGGCCTGGTGCTGACGATTCTCCTGCTGGCCATCCTGGTGTCGGCGGCGGCGATGGTCGTGCTGATGCTCGCGGTGGGCCGGGAGCCGGCCGTCCCGCCCAATGCGGTCCTCGTCGTGCGCGTCGAGGGCGACCTGGCCGATTCCGCGACCGACACGGTGTTCGAGTCCGTCGTCGGCGCGCGGCGGAACGGGACCACGGGCGATCGTCGAGAACCTGCGCAAGGCGAAAGCCGACCGGCGGATCTCGGCCGTCATCGTGAGGCCTGTCGGGCTCACGTCAGCCTACTGGGCCCGGCTGCAGGAAGTGCGGGACGCGATTCTCGATTTCAAGTCGTCCGGCAAGCCCGTTGTCGCGCACCTCGAGTACGGCGGCGACCGCGAGTACTTCGTGGCGACGGCGTGCGATCGCGTCTTCCTGCTGCCGACGAGCCCGCTCGACGTGAGCGGCATCGCGACGTACGAACTCTTCCTCCGGGGCACGCTGGACAAGATCGGCGCGTACCCCGACTTCCTGCACATCGGGGACTACAAGACCGCGCCGAACCAGCTCACCGAGAAGACGTTCACCCCGGCCCACCGGGAGATGACCGAGTCGCTCAATCGCGACCTGTTCGAGCAGTTCGTCCAGGCCGTGGCCGCCGGCCGCAAGAAGACGCCGGCCGAGGTGCGCCAGCTCGTCGACGACGGGCCGTTCCTTGCCGAGGACGCGATCCGGGTCGGCCTCGTCGACGACCTGGCCTATGACGACCAGCTGGACGCGAAAGTCAGGCCGTCGGCCAAGTCCGTCGTGCGGATCAAGGACGACGAGTACGCGAAGGTCCGCGCCGCGTCGGTCGGGCTCGCCGGCCGGTCCCGCATCGCCGTCATCAACGCCCACGGCGTGATCAACTCAGGGCGCAGCGGGATCGACCCGCTGAACGGCGCGGTCGTGGGCTCGGATACGCTCGTGGAGTACATCCGCAAGGCCACGAAGGACCGGTCCATCAAGGCGATCGTGCTGCACGTGGACAGCCCGGGCGGGTCGACCGTGGCGTCGGACGTGATCTGGCGCGAACTGATGCAGGCCCGCACGGGCCCCGGCGCCAGACCCCTGGTGGCCTCGATGTCCGACCTGGCCGCGTCCGGCGGGTACTACATCGCCATGGCCGCGCCCGACATCGTGGCCGAACCCGGCACGCTCACCGGCTCCATCGGCATCTACGGCGGCAAGATCGTGACGGGCGGCACCTACGGCAAGCTCGGCATGAACATCGAGGCGGTGAGCATCGGCAGGCATGCCGAGATGAACTCTCCCGTGCGGCCGTACAGCGAAGAGGACCGCGCCAAGGTCGACGAGCAGTTGCGGGCCTTCTACGATCAGTTCGTCGAGAAGGCCGCCGCGTCGCGGCGCAAGAAGCCGGAGGACATCGACGCCATGGCGCAGGGGCGTGTCTGGACCGGCCGCCAGGCGAAGGATCTCGGCCTGGTGGATGCGCTCGGCGGCCTCGACACGGCGGTGGCGATCGCGAAGGATCGCGCGAAGATCCCCGCCGGCGAACAGGTGGAGCTGGTGGTCTATCCGCCCAGGCGGAACCTCTACGATCTGCTGATGGGGTCGTTGTCGGGGATGGATGAGCGCGCGCAGATCGAGGCCCTGCTGGGCATTCGGGACCGGCGGGCGCTCGGCGATGCTGACCGCTCCGGTCCGCCTCTTCCGTCGCGGCGAGCCGCTGGCGCTGATGCCGTTCGGATACATTCGCTGACGGGATTCGGGACTCGGGACTCGGGATTCGGGACTCGGGACTCGGGACTCGGGACTCGCGGACTCGGAACTCGGGATTCGCGTACATAGAGAGCGGAAAGCCGGAACGCCGTGTCCCCCTCTCGCCTCCCGCCTGTTCCCTCTCGCCTCGCCTCTCGCTACCCGAGGATGCTGTTCAGCACCTCGCGGTTGAGTTCGATCTTCATGCGCTGGCGGGCCTTCACCATGTAAGCGGTGAAGAAGTCGGTCCGGCGCTCGCCCAGCAGGTCCTGCCGCACGGACTCGCGCGAGGCCGCCATCTCGGACGGCTTCACGTCCTGCCGCTCGATCACCTTGACGATGGTCGTGCCGTCCGCGGTCACGATCGGCTCGCCCACACTCCCGGCGGCGAGCGCGAACACGGCCTTCTCAACCTGCGCGTTCACGCCGACATCGGGCAGCGCCGCGCCGCGCGCGACGAGCTCGCTCGACTTCGCTTCGACGCCCGCCTTCTTCGCGGCGGCCGCGAAGTCGGCCGCCGATCTTCAGCGCGGCGGCCACCGACGCGGCCTTCGCCGACGCCGCCTTGCCCGCCTTCTCCCGCAGCACGTCGTTGCGGACCCGGTCCTTCACGTCGTCGAGCTTCGGGATGGCGGGGTCCTGCCGGCCGGCCAGCGCGGCGATGGCGTAGCCCCGGCCGACGCGCAGCGGCGCGCTGACGTCGCCTTCCTTCAGCGCGAAGATCTCGGCCGACACCTGCGGAGGGGCCCCGAGGGCGAGGATCGGCTCGTCGGCGGCGAAGAAGCCCGTTTCCTCCACCTTCCAGCCGCGCGCCTTCGCCACCTTGTCGAGGTCGGCCGGCGTCTTGATCTGCCTTGGCCACCTCGTCGGCGCGGGTGTCGGCCAGACGCTGCGCGCGCTCGCCGACGAGCTGTTCGCGGATCTGGGCCTTGACCTCGTCGAACGTGCGCGTCGTGCCGGCCTTCTTGTCGACCACCTTGATGATGTGGAAGCCGTAGCCCGTCTTCACGAGGTCCGGGATGAGGCCCGGCTGGGCGCCGAACGCCGCCTCTTCGAACTCCGGCACCATCCGGCCGCGCGCGAAGTAGTCGAGGTCGCCGCCGAGCTTGGCGTTGGACTCGTCCTCCGAGTACTTCTTCGCGAGCTCCGCGAAGTCGGCGCCGCCCTTCGCTTCCTGCAGCACCTTCTCGGCAGCCGCCCTGACCGCCGCCTCGTCCTTGCCCGTCGGTCTTGAAGAGGATGTGGCTCGCGCGCACCTGCTCGGGCGTCGAGAACAGCTCGATGTTGTCGTTGTAGTAGCGCTCGACTTCCCGCGACGGCACGACGATGCCCTGGCGCAGGGCCTCGACGTCGACGAGCACGTACCGCACCTTGCGGCGCTCGCCGACGCGGTAGTCCTCCTTGTGGGCCTCGAAGTAGCCGCGACCTCGGCGTCGGTCGCCGTCATCTGGCCCAGGAAGGCCGACGACGCGAACGTGGACCAGCTGCACTTTCACCTTCTCGTTCCGGCGCGTGTACTCCGCGTCGGCCTCGGCGTCGGTCACGGTGACCCAGTCGGTGACGACGGCGCGGAGCTTCTCGACGAGGAGCTGCCGGCGGAGGCCCGCCTCGAACTCGGCGGGCGTCATCGGCGGCCGCGCGGTGTTCAGCATGGCCTGGTACTGCGCTTCGCCGACGAACTGGCCGTTCAGCTGGAACTCGGGCATCGCCAGGATCCGCTGAGCCGGACCTCGTCGTCGGCGACGGTCATGCCGAGCCGGCCGGCCTCGGCCACCATGGCCTGCTCGTTGATCAGCTGCTGCAGCACCTGCTGCTCGAAGCCGAGCTGCCGCAGCAGCTGCTCGCTGACGTTGGCGCCGTACGCCTGCCGGTACGCCGCCACCTGGCGCTGGTACGCGGTCCGGAACTCCAGGACACTGATGCCCCGGCCGTTCACCTGCGCGATCTGATCGCTCGGCAGGGCGCCGCCGCTGGGGTCCTTCGCGCGCAGGAAATCCGGAATGTACAGAATGATGAACGCCACCACCACAAGGCCGAGGCTCCACTTGAGCCAGCCCTTGTGACGCCGCATACGGTCGAGCATCGTCATGGTGCCTGTTTCTCCATCCAGGGCAAACTTCTAGTCTAGCGCCCCGCGCATCGGGATGGCAACAGGGCGTATCGCGCAGACCCGCGCCGGCAGGGCAAGGCGCCCCCGCGGCCGTCCCGGGCGGACCTCTCGGTGCGGAGGCTCTCGATCGCCCCGTTGACGGCCGCGTCGCTGTGCTATATTTGCTGAGAACTGAGGAACTTAGCGGGAGCGACCAGGTGTGTCTCCCCGCGCGGAACCGGGTGGCGCGAGCGGAGGTCAGCTCGACGTGGCCGAGCGTCTCAGGCTCGCCGGGGGCGCGTTGCGCGCGAAACTGCGGCGGCGGGAGGCGCTCGAGGAGATCGTGCGGGAAGCGTACGCCGACATGGACCCCGGGCGGATCGCGCGGATGCTCGTCGGCAGCGCCTCAGCCTGGCTCCCGCTGGACGCGTGGGCGCTTCTGGCCGACGACGGCACCGGCCAGCTCACGCTGCTGCATTCGCAGGGCCGCGTGGACGCGGACGACGCGGTGCTCTCGGCCGTGGCCACCCGGGTCATGACGGAGGGCCGCGAACTGCTGTCGGCCAACCTGAGCGACGACCCACGGGTGCACGCGGCGGCGCCGGTCGCCGCCGTGGCGTTCCCGCTCGGCGCGCGCGGGCGGCACCCGATGGCGATCGTCGGCCTCGAGCGCACGCCGAGCGCCAGGACGCCGAAGCTGGCGGCCGGGCTGCTGCCGCTGCTGCAGTCGCTGCTCGGAGTGATGGCCCTCGCGCTCGACCACGCGGTCCTGCTGCGGCAGGCCGAGGCCCTGTCGGTGACCGACGACCTGACGGGGCTGCACAACTCGCGCTACCTGCGCGATGCGCTGCACCGCGAGGCGAAGCGCGCGGTGCGCTACGGACGCCCGCTGTCGGTGCTCTTCGTCGATCTGGACGGGTTCAAACGGGTGAACGACACCCACGGCCACCTGTGCGGGAGCCGGGCGCTGGTGGAAGCCGCCGCGCTCATCCGCACCTGCGCGCGCGAGAGCGACGTCGTGGCCCGCTACGGAGGCGACGAGTTCGTCCTCGTGCTGCCCGACACCCCGAGCGAGGGCGCGATCGTCGTGGCGCGGCGCGTGCGCGACCGCCTGGCGGGGTTCGCGTTCCTGCAGGCGCTGCACCTGGATGTGCGCCTCACGGCGTCAGTGGGCATCGCGACTCTGCCCGATGTGACGCTTGCGCCCGATGACCTGCTGCGGGCCGCGGACGAGGCGATGTACCGCGTGAAGGAACGCGGCAAGAATGGATTCGACCTGGCCACGCGCGCGTGACGCGGGCCGCAAGGAGTGACGGCGTTGGCGTTTCGTTCCCTCTTCTCATTGTTCTCCAGCGACCTGGCCATCGACCTCGGTACGGCCAACACCTGCGTGTACGCGCGCGGGCGGGGCATCGTGGTCAACGAACCGTCGATCGTGGCGATCAACAAGATCAACGGCAAGGTCGAGGCCGTCGGCAAGGCCGCCAAGGAAATGCTCGGCCGCACGCCTGGCAACATCGTGGCGATCAAGCCGATGAAGGACGGCGTCATCGCGGACTTCGAAGTCACCGAGAAGATGCTGACCTACTTCATCAAGCAGGCGCACAACGGCGCCATGTGGGTCCGGCCCCGGATCGTCATCGGCGTGCCGTCGGAGATCACGCAGGTGGAGAAGCGCGCCGTGAAGGACAGCGCGTACCGCGCCAAGGCGAGCGAAGTCTACCTGATCGAGGAGGCCATGGCCGCGGCCGTCGGCGCCGGGATGCCGATCACCGAGCCGACGGGCAACATGATCGTGGACATCGGCGGCGGCACGACCGACATCGCGGTCATCTCGCTCGCGGGGATCGTCTACTCGAAGGCCGTGCGCGTCGCCGGCAACGAGATGGACGAGGCGATTATCCAGTACATCAAGCGCAACCACAACCTGCTCATCGGCGAACGGACCGCCGAACAGATCAAGATGGAGATCGGGTCGGCCTTTCCCCTCGATCAGCGGCTGACCATGGAGATCAAGGGGCGCCACCTCGTCGAGGGCGTGCCCAAGACCATCACCATCACCGACGAGGAGATCCGCGACGCCCTGGCCGAGACCGTGAACGTGATCGTGGACGCCGTGCGGGTGGCCCTCGAGCGCACGCCGCCGGAACTGTCGGCCGACATCGTCGACCGCGGCATCGTGCTGTCGGGCGGCGGGGCGCTGCTGCGCAACCTCGACAAGCGCCTCCGCGAGGAGACCGGGCTGCCGCTCGCCATGGCCGAGGATCCCCTGTCGTCGGTCGTGCTCGGGGCGGGGAAGATGCTCGCCGACTTCAACCTGCTGCGCAAGATCTCCATCGACTGACGCATGGCTCGCGCGGACGCCGGCAGACGTGCCCGCTCCCTGCTGGTCGCGGTGGTGCTGGGCCACGTCCTGCTCATTTCGGCGCAGGTCGCGACGCCCGCGGGGCCGTCGCTGCTGCGGACGACGGTCGTGGCCGTCGTCACCGAGGTCCAGGAGGCCAGCTGGCGCGCAGCCGGCGCCCTCCACGCGATCTGGAACGGGTACGCCGCGCTGCGCGGCGTGCGCGAGGAGAATGCGCGTCTCGTGCGGGAGAACACCGACTTGCGCGTGCAGCTGCAGCAGGCGAGGGCCAACGCGGCGGGCGCCGACGACATGCGGGCGCTGCTCGGGCTGCGTCCGCACCTGCCCTGGAAGACCACCGGTGCAGACGTGGTCGCAGGCAGCCTCTCGCCCGACTACCTCCTCATCACGATCGACAAGGGGTTCGGCGACGGCATCGCGCGCGACATGCCCGTGATCAACGCGGCCGGCGTCCTCGGCCGCGTGGCCCTGCCCGCCGGGAACACCGCCGCCGTGCAGCTCATCATCGACCGCAGCGCGGCCACGGCGGTGCGGATCGATCGGACCCGGACCGAGGGCATCGCGCTGGGGAGCGGCGACGGCACGCTGCGCCTCGAGTACCTCTCCGCGACCGCCGAGATCGCAGAAGGCGACACGGTGGTCACCGCCGGCATCGACGGGATCTATCCTCCAGGACTTGACGTCGGCCGGATCGAGAAGGTCGAGCGGGCCGGGCCGGCCTACCGCCGGGTCGTGATCCGGCCGTTCGCCGACTTCTCTCGCCTCGAGACCGTCCTGGTCCTGGTGGCGCCATCTCCGGTGTGGGCTCCGCCTCTCGCCGCGCCGGCAGGGAAGGTGGCTCGATGAGCGCCCTCCGCATGGCGGCACTGGTGCTCGGAGCGGTGCTCGCCCAGAGCGCCGTCGCCCGATCCGGCGGCGGCGCCACGGGGGATCTCGTGCTCGTGGCGGTCGTGGCCGTCGGGCTGCTGCACGGCCGCGTCGCCGGCCTGCTGACGGGAACGGCCGCCGGGCTGCTCCAGGACGCCCTCGGCGGGGGCATGCTCGGCCTGAGCGGCCTGGGCAAGTGCGTGGCCGGCTACCTCGCCGGCATCGCCGGCACGCAGTTCATCGTCACGCAGTGGATGTCGCGCGGGTTCCTCTTCCTCGGCGCCAGCCTCCTCAACTCGGCGTGCTTCATCGGCCTGTCGCTGCTGCTCGGCCTCCGCCGCTACGACAATCCGCTCCTCGAGGTAGCCACCCAGGCAGCCGTCAACGCCGCCGCGGGCGTGCTGCTGTTCTACGTGATCGAGTTCATGCCCGTCGCCCGCGAGCAGTGGAACGCCGTGCTCGAGCGGCGGCGGAAACGGCGGTATCACTGATGGCCGAGCTGCCGGTGATCGATCGGCGGAAGGCCGCGGCGAGGCTGACGGCGCTCTCGGTGGCCGTCATTGCCGCCTTCTGCGCGCTCGCGGTCGGCTTCTGGTACTTCCAGGTGATCGAGAACGCCACCTACGTCCGGATGGCGGAGAACAACCACCTCCGCCGGCTCTCGCTCCGGGCCCCGCGAGGCGTGCTGTTCGACCGGGACGGCGAGCTCCTCGTCGAGAACCGGGACGCGTTCACGATCTCGATCCTGCGCGAGCACAGCGCCGACCTCGACCGGACGATCCAGCGGCTCTCGGCCGCGGCCGGCGTGGACGAGCAGCAGGTCCGCGAGACGATCCGCCGGCACCGCGGCGAGCCGAGCTACCGGCCCATCGTGGTCATCGACGACGCGACGCTGGCGCAGGTGTCGGCGGTGCTGGCGCGGCGTCTCGACCTCGAGCTGCCGGGCGTCGTCGTCGAGCGCGTGCCGACGCGGCGCTATCCCGCGGTCGGGCTGGGCGCGCACGTGCTCGGCTACGTCGGCGAGGTCGGCGAGGCGCAGATGGCGGCCGACGGCCTTCGGAGCGGGTCGGTGGTGGGGCAGTCCGGCGTCGAGAAGGCCTACAACCGGATGCTGATGGGCACCGACGGCGAGCGCCGCGTCATGGTGAACAGCGTCGGCCGCGAGATCACCACGCTCGACGAAGTGCCGGCGTCCGAGGGCCGGCGGGTCAAGCTGACCATCGACCGCGATGCTCCAGCAGGCCGCCGAGGACGCGTTCCATGGCCTGGGCTACGAGGGGGCGGCCGTGATCCTCGACCCGCGCAGCGGCGAGGTGCTCGCGCTGGTCAGCCTGCCGGCCTACGACCCGAACGACTTCGCGGCGGGGATCGACCGGGCGACATGGAACCAGCTCAACACCGACCGCCTGCGGCCGCTGCAGAACCGCGCGATTCAGGGCCGCTACTCGCCAGGCTCGACCTTCAAGGTGGTGGTGGCGGCCGCGGCGCTCGAGGAAGGCGTCATCACGCCCGATTTCACGGTGACCTGCCGCGGCGGCGCCACCTTCTACGGCCGGTTCTTCAAGTGCCACCTCAAGGGCGGGCACGGCACGGTGGACCTGCGCCACGCGATCGAGAAGTCGTGCAACACGTACTTCTACACGATCGGCAACATGGTCGGCGTCGATCGCATCAACAAGTGGGCCACCGCGCTGGGCCTGGCGGGCCGCACGGGCATCGACCTGCCGAACGAGTCCGAGAGCCTCGTGCCGTCCACGGCCTGGAAGAAGGCGCGGACGGGGGAGAAGTGGTACGCGGGCGAGACCATCTCGGTGGCGATCGGCCAGGGCCAGGTGTCGGTGACGCCGATCGCGCTGGCGTTGCTCTACGCGGCCGTCGCGAACGGCGGGATTCACTACCCGCCCCGCCTGCTGAAGGCGACGACGACGGCGGCGGGTGGCAAGCCGCCGAGCCGCCGGCGCCGCAGGGGCGTCCGGCTGAAGCCCGAGACCGTGGCGGCGCTGCACGACGGCCTGTGGCTGGTCGTGAACGGCGCCGGCACGGGCGGGCGGGCCCGCGTCCCCGGCCACGACGTGTCTGGCAAGACCGGCACGGCGCAGGTGATTTCGCTGCAGGGCGCCAAGCAGGCCGCCGGGAAGACGGAGATGGACCTGCGCGACCATGGGTGGTTCGCGTTCTTCGCGCCGCGCGACAACCCGGAGATCGCCGGGGTCGATCTTCGCCGAGCACGGCGAGCACGGGTCGAGCGCGGCGCCGATTGCGCGGCACGTGATCGAGACCTACTTCGCGAAGAAGGCCGGGATCACGCCGTATCCCGTGTTCACGCCGCCGGCGGTGCCGGCGGCCGCCGTGGCCGTGCCGCCTGCGCCCCCCGCGCGGGCGGCAGGCCGATGACCGATCTGGGGTGAGATGTTCGAACGCCGGCTCTACCTGCACGTGGACTGGCTGCTGCTGGGCGCCGTGTACCTGCTGTGCGCGATCGGCGTGGTGATGATCTACAGCGCCAGCGGCGGCTCGCGCCTGTATCTCACGCAACTGGCGGCCATCGGCCTCGGCACCGTCGCGCTGCTGGTCTGCCTGGGCATCGACTACCGGTCGCTCGCCGACCGGTCGCACCTGATCTACGGCGTCTTCATCCTGCTTCTCGTCTACGTGCTGTTCTTCGGCGTGGTGCGCGGCGGCGGCCGGCGCTGGATTGCGCTGCCCCTGTTCAATCTGCAGCCGTCCGAGTTCATGAAGGCCGGGCTCGCGCTGGTGCTGGCCCGGCTGTTCGGCGACAGCCGGCACCGGGCGCCGAACGGCCGCGACCTGGCCGTCGGCGGCGCGCTCACGGCGCTCCCGCTGGTGCTCATCGCCAGGCAGCCGGACCTGGGGACCGCCGCCACGCTGGTGCCCGTCCTGGCCGCCGTGGCGTTTGTCGCGGGCATGCGGCTCAAGCTGGCCGGCATCCTGCTCGCGGTCGCGGTGGTCGCCGCGCCCGTGGTGTGGAGCGTCGCCCTGCAGGACTACCAGAAGGGGCGCATCCTGACGTTCCTCAACCCGTCGCGCGATCCGCTTGGCGCCGGCTACCAGCAGATCCAGGCGCGGATCACGGTCGGGGCCGGCGGCCTCTGGGGCAAAGGGTTCATGCAGGGCACGCAGGGCCAGCAGGGGTTCCTGCCCGTCGCGCACAACGACTTCATCTTCTCCGTGCTCGCCGAGGAGCACGGGTTCATCGGCGTGCTGGCCGTCCTCGGCCTGTACGTCTTCGTCGTGCTCCGGACGATCGAAACGGCCAGGCTCGCGCGGGATCGGCTGGGGACCCTGCTCGTCGTCGGGGTGCTGGCGAGTTCCACGTTCCAGGTGTTCTACAACGTCTCGATGTCGGCGGGGCTGGCCCCGGTCAAGGGACTGACGCTGCCGCTGATGAGCTACGGGGGCTCGTCGGTGATCGCCACCCTGGCCGGCTTCGGGCTCATCCTCAACGTGAGGATGCGGAGGTTTACAAACTAGTGAACAAGGAGATGATCGTCACCTCCAATGGCCACCAGACGATGGTCGCCATCCTCGAGGACGACCAGGTGGTCGAGGTCTCGGTCGAGCGCGAGCGCCAGCGCGGCGTGGTCGGCAACATCTACAAGGGCCGCGTCTCCAAGGTGCTGCCCGGCATGCAGTCGGCGTTCGTCGACATCGGCCTCGAGCGCGACGGCTTCCTCTATGTGTCCGACGTCGTCGACACGATGGACACGTTCGAGCGCATGGAAGGCGGGGACGAGGACGGCGAGGAGGGCGGCGCCGACGCCGCCGAGCAGGGCGGCGGGCAGGGGAAGGGCGACCAGCCCAAGATCGAGACGCTGCTGAAGGCGGGCCAGGAAATCCTGGTCCAGGTCGTCAAGGAGCCGCTCGGGACCAAGGGCGCGCGGCTCACCTCGCACGCGACGATGGCGGGACGCTTCCTCGTGTTCATGCCGACGGTGGACCACGTCGGCGTCTCGAGGAAGATCGAGGCGCGCGAGGAACGCAGCCGGCTGCGAGGCCTTGTCCGGCAGTTCCGCGACGCGGAGGGCTTCACCGGGGGCGTCATCATCCGGACCGCGGCCGCGACGAGGCCCGAGGCCGACATCGTCGCCGACCTCGTGTACTTCAAGCGTATCTGGGACGAGATCCGGCGCAACGTCGAGTCGTCGCGCTGCCCGGCCGTGGTGTACCGCGAGCAGGGCCTGGTGGCCAAGCTCATCCGCGACCTGCTGACCGACGAGTACTCGGCCATCCGCATCGACGACGAGTCCGAGTGCCGGCGCGTGAAGGACATGGTGCAGCGCTTCATGCCCGCGCTGGCGCCGCGCGTGAAGCACTACACGAAGGACTTCCCGATCTTCGAGGAGTACGGCGTCCAGTCGGAGATCGACAAGGCGCTGCGCAGCAAGGTCTGGCTGAAGTCCGGCGGGTACATCGTCATCAACCAGACCGAGGCCCTCGTCGCCATCGACGTGAACACGGGGCGCTTCGTCGGCAAGCGCAACGACCGCCTCGAGGACACCATCGTCAAGACGAACGTCGAGGCGGTGAAGGAGATCGTCCGCCAGATCCGCCTGCGCGACCTCGGCGGGATCATCGTCCTCGACTTCATCGACATGGAGGAGCGCAAGAACCGCCAGAAGGTCTCCCAGGCGCTCGACCAGGAGCTCGGCCGCGACCGCTCGCCGTCGAAGGCCGTGCAGGTGTCGGACTTCGGGCTGATCATCATCACGCGCAAGCGGGTGAAGCAGAGCCTCGAGCGCGTGATGACGGAGCCGTGCCCCTACTGTTCCGGCACCGGCGTGATCCGGTCGGCGGCGACGATCTGCTACGAGATTCTCGACGAGGTGCGGAAAGTCGCCGCCGAGGTCGACGGCCCGGGCGTCCAGGTGCGCGTCAACCCGGACATCGCCCGGGCGCTGCGCGAGGAGGAATCGGCGGTGCTGCGCGAGATGCAGGCCGTTGTCCGGCAAGCGCGTGTCGATCAGGCCCGACCCGCACCTGCACCACGAGCAGTTCGACGTGATGGTGTTGTAGCCGGGTGATCGCCGGCCGGCACGCGATGGCCGCCGATGCCGGCCATCACGTACAGGTGCGATCCATCGGCCTCCCAGTTGTAGATGACGTTGAACGAGTTCCGCCACTGTTCGAGTCAATCGTTCGGGTCTGTCCGGGGGCGCCGCTACTTCGGCGCGGGCGGCGTCGTTGGTGGAGCGGCAGCGGGCGGGACGGCAGCAGGCCCGACGTGCTGGTCCGCGGGTTCCAGCCGAGCCGCAGCACCGTGACGTCGACGGCCCGGCGGCCGAAGGCGAGCGCCTCGGTGCAGCTCCACATGTAGATGTCGATGTGACGCCCCTGGACCATCGGCCCGGTGTCCATGATCGTGTAGATGCCGGTGTACGGCGGCCGATCGATCACCTGGATGACCGACCCGACCGGCAGCAGCGCCGGGTCGGCGGCCGCCACGCCCGTCCGCGGCCGGACGCCGGACGCGGTGACGTCGCCCTTGCAGTAGGCCGTGGCGCTGAAGCGCAGGCGGGCGCCCGGGGACGGCACGGCGGATGTCTCGCGCAGCACGGCCTGCCGCGCCGCGTAGCGCGAGTCCACCGCGGTCACCTGGTAGAGCAGGGCCAGCACGATGGCGCCGATGGCCGTGGCCAGAACGTGGTGCCAGCGCGCGGTCGACCTGCATCACGGCGCCTCCGGGGGATGGTGATGCAGGCGCCCGTGCAGGTGCAGGTGCTTTCGCCCGGCCTCGATGAACGGGCGCGCGATCACGAAGGCCGCCGCGCCGAGCGCCACGCGCACCGACGAGCGACCCCAGCGTGAACGGCCAGAGCAGGGGCGGCAGCAGCGTGGCCAGCGCGGACCAGAACTCGCGGCTGAGCGGAGACAGCTCGAAGACCGCCCCGAGCTGGTCGGCGAACTGCGGCGGCAGCTGCACGCCGAGCGCCTTCGGCGGCGGCCATCGTGGTCAGCGTGTAGTACGGCGCGATGAACCACGGCAGGTTGGTGTACACGCCCAGGATGACCGCCACGCGGTTCAGGTTGAAGACGAAGGCGCACGAGCAGCGCCAGCACGCGTGTGCAGGCCGAGGAACGGGCGAGAAGCGCGAAGAACACGCCCACGGCGTAGGCGGCCGCCGTGCGCCGCGGCGAGTCGTGGATGTGGAGCAGCGACTCCATCCACTTCCGCACGAGCGACCGCGTCAGCTGGATCATCGGAAGTGCACGTAGCCGGGCGGCACCGGCTCAGCAGTCCCTCCGCGCGTGACGACCACGCCGGACTCGCGACGACGGTCCCGATCCGCGTGAGCCGGAGGCCCCGGGCCTGCCGCCGGACCGTGTCGAAGCGCGAACGGCCTCGCGGCCGCACGGTGAACAGCAACTCGTAGTCGTCGCCGCCGGTAAGCGCCGCCATGAGCAGGCGTCCTGCCCCCGCGACTCGAACCACGCCCTGCGCTTCGGCGGCCAGCGGCACGGCGGCGCCGTCGACCTCGAGCCCGGCGCCCGACGCGCCTGCCAGCTGGTGCAGGCCGTCGGCGAGGCCGTCGCTCAGATCGACGCACGAGCTGGCCGCCCGGTTGCGGCCGAGCAGCGTGCCGAGGCGGACGCGCGGCTGCGGCTCAGGAACGCCGCCTCGCAGGCGGCCATGCCGTCGCCCGTCGCGGCGCAGCCCGCCGCGAGCGACTGCAGGCCGGCGGCCGCCGCGCCGATGTCGCCGCTGACCCAGACCTCGTCGCCGGGCCGCGCGCCGGCTCGCGCGAGCACCCGGCGGCGCCGGACGGTGCCGACCGCGGTGACGTCGACGATGAGCGGGCCCGGCGAGCGCGTGATGTTGCCGCCGACGAGCGCCACGCCGTGGGCGGCCGCCAGCGCCAGGAAGCCGTCGACGATCGCCTCGAAGTCCGCGAGCAGCAGGCCCGGCGGCAGCACGAGCGACAGCAGGGCCGACGCGGGGCGTGGCGCCCATCGCGGCCAGGTCGCTCAGGTTCACGGCCAGGGCGCGGTGCCCGATCGCCCGGGGCGGCGTGAACGCCCGGTCGAAGTGCACGCCCTCGACCAGCGCGTCGGTGGTCACCACGTCGAGCGTGTTCCGCTCCGGCTCGACGACGGCGGCATCGTCGCCCAGGCCGACGGTGACCCAGCCGGGCGGCGGGGGCACGCGGGCGCGGATCAGCGCGATGAGGGCGTGCTCGCCGACGTCGGCGACGCTACTTGGCGTACTCAACGGCGCGGGTCTCGCGGATGACCGTGACCTTGATCTGGCCCGGGTACTCGAGCTCGTTCTCGATGCGCCGGGCGATGTCCTTCGACAGCCAGACCGCTTCTTCGTCGGTGATCTTCTCGCTCTCGACCATGATGCGGATCTCGCGGCCGGCCTGCAGGGCGAAGGCCTTCGACACGCCCTTGAAGGAGTCGGCGATGCCCTCGAGCTTCTCGAGGCGCTTGACGTACGACTCGAGGATGTCGCGCCGCGCGCCGGGGCGCGCGGCCGAGATCGCGTCGGCGGCCTGGACGATCATGGCCTCGAGCGACGGCCAGTCGATGTCCATGTGATGGGCGGCGACGGCGTCGAGCACCGGCGGCTGCTCGCCGTGCCGCCGCAGGAAGTCGAGGCCGATCTCCAGGTGCGTGCCCTGCATCTCGCGGTCGATGGCCTTGCCGATGTCGTGCAGGAACGCCGCGCGCACCGCGACGTCCGCCTGGAGCCCGAGCTCGCGCGCCATGATGCCGGCGAGGAACGCCACCTCCTTCGAGTGGTTCAGGACGTTCTGGCCGTAGCTGGTGCGGTACTTCAGCCGGCCCATCAGCTTCAGCACCTCCGGGTGCAGGTCGTGCAGGCCCAGCTCGAAGGCGGCCGCCTCGCCCTGCTGCGCACCTCCTCGTCGAGCTCCGACTTCACCTTCTCGACGACTTCCTCGATGCGGGCCGGATGGATGCGGCCGTCGGCGATCAGCCGCTCGATGGCCTGCTTGGCGATCTCGCGGCGGTACGGGTCGAACCCCGACAGGATGATCGCGCCCGGCGTGTCGTCGACGATGAGGTCGACGCCGGTGGCGATCTCGAGCGCGCGGATGTTCCGGCCCTCGCGGCCGATGATGCGGCCCTTGAGGTCGTCGCTGGGCAGGTCGACCACCGAAACGGTCGTCTCCATGGCGTGCTCGGCGGCGCTGCGCTGGATGGCCTCCGTGATGAGCTGGCGGGCCCGCTGCGCCGCGGTTTCCCGGGCCTCCGCGTCGAGGCGCTTCACCAGGTTCGCCGCGTCGCGCCGGGCGTCGGCCTCCATCTGCTTGATGCAGCGTCTCCCGGGCCTCGTCGGCCGTCAGGCCCGCCACCCGCTGCAGCTCGCGCTGCTGCTCGGCCACCAGGCGCTCGTACCGGGCGGCCGCCTCCGCCGTCCCCTTCTCGCGCTTGCCGAGCGCCTGCTCCTGCGCGCGCATGTCCTTGTCGCGCTGCTCGATGGCGCCCAGGCGCTCGGTCAGCTTCTCGTCGCGGCGGGTCAGCGTCTGCTCGACGGCGCTCAGCTGCTGCCGCCGCTCGCGGGCCTGCCGCTCGGCCTCCACCAGCATCTCGTGCGCGCGCTCCTTGGCCTCGAGCAGCGCCTCCTTCTTCTTGGTTTCCGCGTCCCGCTCGGCGTCCTTCGCGAGGCGCGCCGCCTGCTCCTCGGCCCGCCCGACGGTCTCCCCGGCGAGGCGCTTGCGGTTGGCCAGCCAGACGAACAACACGGCCGCCCCGATGCCGGCCGTGATCAGGGCGTTCACGAGATAGACGACGTAGGTTCCATTCATGCCGCGTCCTTTCGAGGCTCGGGCGTCCGGCTCGGGGGCCGCGTGGAGTCTGGACGGCCGGGTCGGAACCCGAGGTCACCGAAGGAGGGAAAAGGCGGCTCGCAGGCCGCCGGATAAGGCCCCGCTTTGCCGTGTGGGGAGGTCGATGAACCTGCCAAGGGCAGGTGGAACCGCTATATGAGCCGTGCTTCAGGCTTCCTCGACTCGGAGGCATGCACACCGCACGGCATCGCAGCTCCGTGGACTTAACGTTGGCTCAAACGAGCCTCCGCGCCATCACGCACAAAGCAGGGAACCCGTGATTGTTCTCGGGCTGATCTTAGAACGAGGGCCGGGGTGGGTCAAGCGAACCCGGTTCGGCCGCCAGCGCCTCGTCGATCAGGCGCTCGATGGCGGCCAGGCGAGCCGAGAGGCTCGCCGGCCGGCCGTCCTCGGCGTCCAGGACGCGGAACGCCTCGTCGGCGATGTTGAGGGCGGCCAGGACGGCCAGCCGCAGCGAGTCGCCCGCCGGCGACTGGTCGGCCGCCGCCCGCATCCGCTCGTCGACGTAGCTGGCCAGCTCCTGGACGTACTGGGGGTCCAGCGCGCTCCGGATCGGATAGCGCTGCCCGAAGATTTGAACCGGCACCAGACCGTCGGCCATGGTCGGGCTCTAGAGGTTGAGTCCCTCGAGCTGCTCCAACAGGGAGCTGACGCGGGCGCGGATGAGGTCGCGTTCTTCCTTCAAGCGTGGCGATCTCGGCGGCGGTGCCTTCGACCTCCTGCAGCCGGGCCCGGGCGGCGTCGAGCTCCTTCGACACGTTCTGGTGCTCGTCCGCCAGCCGGGCCTGCTCGGTGCGCATGCGGCCGATGAGGGCCACCAGCAGCTTCACTTTTTCTTCGAGCCGGTCGAGGGCTTCCGTGTCGACCGGCCGTGCCGTCTTCACCATACGTGCTCCGGGATGCGATTCGCGCGGCTACGCCTTCGCGGCCGCGGCGATGGCTGCGCGCGCCTGCTCGACGATCTTCGTGAACGCCGGGGCGTCGTTGACCGCCAGGTCCGCCAGGTGCTTGCGGTCCAGGGTGATGTTGGCCAGCTTGAGGCCCTGCATCAGCTCGCGGTAGGTGAAGCCGTTCTCGCGGGCGGCGGCGTTGATCCGGACAATCCAGAGCTGGCGGAAATCGCGCTTCTTGTTCCGCCGGCCGACGAACGCGTAGTTCAGCGCCTTGTCGACCGCTTCCTTGGCTGCGCGGTACAGCTTGCTCTTGTTGAGGTAGTACCCTTTGGCACGGGACAGGAGCCGCTTGCGCTTGGCTCGCCGTACGGTGCCACGCTTCACTCTCGGCATGTTCGATACTCCACGGCCACTCGACGTTCAGTGGGGGCGCCTGCGCGCCCGTTCTGGCGGCGGATCCGATCACCGGGGGGTGGCATCCCCGGGTCCCAGGCCTCCGCGCTCCTGCGGCGCCGCGCCTCGGCGGCGCCGATCAGCGTGCCCGGGCGGTCAGGCCGAACCGTTCTGACCGAGCCGTCCCGAATCCCGACACTGTGCCCCTATTTGTAGGGCAGCATCCGCGCGAGCGTGGCCGCGTCGGCCGGCGAGGCCACACTGGCCTTGCCGAGCTGGCGCTTCCGCTTGGTCGTCTTGCTCGACGCCAGGTGACGCTTGAACGCGGAATTCCTGACGAACTTGCCGGTCGCCGTCTTCTTGAACCGCTTGGCGGCGCCGCGATGGGTCTTCAACTTGGGCATGACCTGATTCCACTCCTGTCGGACTGGGCCGTCACCTGCGCACGGCGAACCGCGCGCGCTGCCAGAACCGGCGTGGCACCGGCTCCCGTTCAAGGGCGGCCTCGCGCCCGGCTTCGGTCCGTCTTCGTCGGCGTCTCCGATTGGCCCGTCCTCGATCGGCTCGTCTTCGTCGAACGGCTCGAGATCGTCGAGCGGTTCGAGTTCCTCGGCCGGTCTCAGCCTCGTCCGCCGACCCCGGCCGCCACGGCGGGCCCGGCCGCCGGCGCGGCGGGCTTCGGTGCGGCCTTCGGGGGTTTCCACCCCGGCTTCCGCGCGAGGATGACGTGCATGGTGTTGCCTTCCTTGCGCGGCATGTTCTCGGCAACCGCCTCGTCGACCAGTTCCTCGAGCAGCCGCTCGAGGATGCGCCGCCCGATCTCCGGGTGCGCCATTTCGCGGCCGCGGAAGAAGATGGTGGCTTTCACCTTGTCCCCGTCCGCGAGGAAGCGCTCGATGTGCTTCTTCTTGAACAGGTAGTCGTGCTCGTCCACCTTCGGGCGGAACTTGATCTCCTTGACCTCGGTGACCTTCTGGTGCTTCCGGGCCTCGCGCTGGCGCTTCTGCTCCTGGTACTGGTACTTCCCGAAGTCCATGATGCGGCAGACGGGAGGCGTCGCCGTCGCCGCGACCTCGACCAGGTCCAGGCTCTTGCTCTTCGCGAGCGCCAGGGCCTGCTGGGGCGGCATGATGCCCAACTGCTGGCCGGTGTCGTCGATCACGCGAATCTCGCGCACCCGGATGCGCTCGTTGACGCGTGTGCGCTCTTCGCGGCGTGGGCCGAAGCGATCGAATGCGATAGCAGCCTCCTACTGTTCCCGGGGCTCGCGCCCCTTGCGCCGGACCTCGTCGAGGGCGGCCTCGATGAACGCCTCGACCGTCGCCGGCCCCTGGTCTCCCGCGGCCCGGCTGCGCACCGACACGGTGCCGTCGGCCATCTCGCGATCGCCGACGACCAGCATGTACGGGACCTTCTGCAGCTGGGCTTCGCGGATCTTATACCCGATCTTCTCCTGCCGGTCGTCCAGTTCGGCCCGCAGCCCGGCGGCCGCCAGCCGGTCGCGCACGCCGGCGGCGTACGGCGCGTGGCGGTCGGCGATCGGCAGCACGGTCGCCTGCACGGGCGCGATCCACAGCGGGAACGCGCCCGCGTAGTTCTCGAGCAGCAGCGCCATGAAGCGCTCGAAGCTGCCGAAAATCGCCCGGTGGATCACCACCGGCCGGTGCTCGGTGTTGTCCGCGCCGATGTACGTCAGGTCGAACCGCTGCGGCAGCTGGTAGTCGAGCTGGATGGTGGCGCACTGCCACTTGCGGCCGAGCGCGTCCATCACGTCGAAGTCGATCTTCGGGCCGTAGAACGCGCCGCCGCCGTGGTCGATGGTGTAGGGCAGGCCCACCGCTTCGAGCGCGCGCTTCAGCTCGGCCTCGGCATGATCCCACGTGGCGACTTCGCCGAGGAACTCCACGGGCCGCGTGGAGAGCTTCATCGCGAACGTGAGGCCGAAGTCGTCGTAGACGCGCTGCACGAGGCGGAGCAGGCGTTCGACCTCGTCGCCGATCTGCGACTCCATCACGAAGATGTGCGCGTCGTCCTGGGCGAACTGCCGCACCCGCGTCAGGCCCGACAGCACGCCCGACGCCTCGTTCCGGTGGAGCGGCGTCTGCTCGTGGAAGCGCAGCGGCAGGTCCCGGTAGCTGCGGCCCTCGCTCGCGAACACCAGCATGTGGCCGGGGCAGTTCATGGCCTTCACGCCCATCTGCTCGCCTTCGGCCTCGACCAGGAACATGTTCTGGCGGTAGTGCTGCCAGTGCCCCGAGGTCTCCCAGAGCGCCTTGTTGAAGATGAGCGGCGTCTTCAACTCGACGTAGCCGGCCGGGAAGAGCACCTGCCGCATGTAGTCGGCGAGCAGGTTGTAGAGCGTCGTGCCCTTCGCGAGCCAGAAGGCCGCGCCGGGCGCCCACGGGTGGAACGTGAACAGGCCGAGCTCGCGCCCGAGCTTCCGGTGGTCGCGCTTCTTCGCCTCCTCGAGGCGGTGCAGGTGCGCCTTCAGGTCGGTCTCGCTGAAGAAGGCGGTGCCGTACACCCGCTGCATCGGCTGGTTCTGCGCGTCGCCCTTCCAGTAGGCGTTCGACGTCGTGAGCAGCTTGAACGCCTTCAGCCGCCCCGTCGAGGGCACGTGCGGGCCGGTGCAGAAATCCATGAAGACGTCGGCGATCGTGTAGCAGGACACGGTCGCGCCGCCCTTTTCCTCGATGAGCTGCACCTTGAGCGGCTCGCCGCGGGCCGCGAAATACGCCTTCGCCTCGTCCTTCGGGAGCATGCGGCGCTCGTACTTGAGATCCCGCGAGGCGAACTCCTGCATCTTCTTCTCGATCGCCTCGAGATCCTCGGGCACGAACGGCCGCTCCACCACGAAGTCGTAGAAGTACCCCTCGTCGGTGGCGGGGCCGATCCCGCACTGGGTGCCCGGAAACAGGTTGACGACGGCCGCCGCCATCAGGTGGGCGGTCGAGTGCCGGTAGAGGTCGAGGGCCTCGGGGCTGTCGGGGGTCACGATGCGCACCGACGCGTCGGCGTCGAGCGCGTGCGAGAGGTCGACCAGCTGCCCGTTCGACGAGGCCGGCCAGGGCAGACTTCGCCAGGCGCGGCGAGATGGCGGCCGCGATCTCGGCGATCCGGGTCCCGTGTTCGACATTCCTTGACGGAACCGTCGGGAAGCGTGATGGCGATCTGTCCCATGGCACACGGCAGGTTCAGTTCCGGCGGGCGCTGGCGCCCACCCCAACCGACCTGCCTTCGGTATCGGGGAAGTGGTAGGCACGAGCGGACTCGAACCGCTGACCTCCTGCGTGTCAAGCAGGCGCTCTAACCAGCTGAGCTACGCGCCTAAGTCGCGACCAGACAAGACGTACCGGACCACCTCAGTATAGCAACGGGCCCGCGCGGGCGTCAACGCGCGGCGCGCCTGGTCGAGGAAGCCCGGCCTCGCCCGGCGGAGGGCACGACCCCCGGGGCGAGAACCGGATGACATCCCTGCCTCGACGGCAGGGTCTACTTGACGAGGTCCTTGAGGGACTTGCCGGCGGTGAAGCGGGGCACGCGGCGCTTCGCGATCTTGATGGCTTCGCCGGTGCGCGGGTTGCGGGCCACCCGGGCCTTGCGGACCGAGGTCTTGAACGTGCCGAAGCCCACGAATCCCGAACGTGTCGCCCTTCTTGAGGGCCTTGCCGATGATGTCCACCGTCGAGTCGAGCATCTTGCCCGCGGTGGCCTTGGTCGCCCCGGTGTCCTTCACGATCTTGGCAATGAGGTCCTGCTTGTTCATCTACGTTCTCCTCCGACGTTGTCCGTCACACTGCGGGAAGCGCCCGCATACGCACCGTCGCGTTTATACGCAACGGGATTTGGCCTGTCAAGACGATTCACGCGCTCCGCGCGGTGTTTCACGAATCTCACGACGTGATGCGGCTGGCGAGCCGTTCGACGGCCTTCTCGAGGGTCTGGTCCCCCGGAGGGGCGGGCGTTCCGAACTCGACGTCGGGCTGGGGCACGGCGACGTCCGGCTGCAGGCCCCGCTCGTGGATCGCGGTGCCGGCCGGCGTGAGGTACCACGCGTGGGACATCCACATGCCGCCGCCGTCGGGCAGCGGGAACAGGCGCTGCAGCGCGGCCCTGCCGGCCGTGCGCTCGCCGAAGGTCTCGGCGCGCTTGTTGCCCGCCACGGCGGCGGCAAACAGCTCGGCCGCGCCCGCCGTGCCGAAATCGGTCAGGACGCCGAGCGGCAGCGTGATCTCGGCCATCCCCCGACGACGCGCTGATTGGGCGGCGGCCTTCACCGCGCGACTCGAGGATGGCCAGCGTCCCGCCGGCCACGAACGCCCGGGCGGCCTCGATGCCTGCCCCGAGGGGCCCGCGCGCCGTGCCGCGGAGGTCCAGGACGAGGACTCTGGCGCCCTCCCGCTGCAGCTGGGCCGCGGCCTTGCGCAGCGCGGCCGCCGTGCCGTCCCCGAATTCCGCCACGCGCAGGTAGCCGACCTTCGGCTGGAGCAGCCGCGCGGCCGGCGGCAGCGCGGCCGGCACCTCGCGCGTCAGGGTCACTTCGTGAGGCTCGGCGGCGTTGCCGCGCAGCACCACGAGCGTCACGGTCGTCCCCGGGGCGCCTCGCAGCAGCCGCATGCCTTCCCAGACCGACATGTCGCGCGTCGGCTGGGAGCCGATCATCCGGATGAAGTCGCCCGGCCGCAGCCCCGCCTTCTCGGCGGGGGAGTTCTCGCGCGCGGCGACGACCCGCAGGTAGTACTGGCGGGTGATATCGAGGCCGACGTCCGCCGCCCCGTTCACGGAGCCGGATTGGACCAGCTTCGTCTGTTCCGGCGTGAGATAGGCGCTGTCGGCGTCGAGGGAATCCGCGAGCCCATGCATGGCCCCGTGCATCAGCCGGTCGACGTCGACCTCTTCGACGTAGTTGCCCGTCGTGAGGCTGAACACATCGTCGAAGACGCGCAGGTGCGGGTAGGTCTCCTGGCCTCCCATCGTCTTGCCGAGAAGGCCGCCGACGAGCGCGAACGCGAGCACGGGCGCGGTGATCAGGATGATGGCGAATCGCGTGCGCGTGGTCATGGATGAGGATTACTGCCGCTTCAGCCATTGTAGTGGATCGACCGGCTTACCGTCGATCCGCAATTCGAAGTAGAGCGAGGGCTCGCCGTCGAGGAATGTGCCCACGCTGCCCAGCCGCTGGCCCTGCGAGACGCGCTCGCCCGACACGACGTCGATGTCGGCGAGGTAGCCGTACAGCGAGAAGGTCGCCGATCCGTGATCGAGGATCACGAGCTTGCCGAAGCCCGTGAAGGTCGCGGCGTAAGCGACGGCGCCCTCGTGTATGGCCGTGACCGGCGTCGAGGCGGCGGCCGCGATCCGGACGCCGTTCGACACGATCGACGTGTGGAACCGCCGGTCGACCTGGCGCCCGAAGCCGCCGGCAATCGTGCCCGTCACGGGCCAGTCGAGGCCTCCCTTGAAGGGGCGCAGCGGCAGCCCGATCGGCTCGCCCGCGCCGGCCGGGCGTCCCTGTGCGGCGTCGGCGACGGTGCGCTGCAGCCGCTGGCGCGCCTCTTCCAGCTCGCCCACGAACTGTGCGGCGAGATCGCGCCGGGCGTCGATCCGGCTGATGAGGTCCTGGTGAGCCGCGACGGCCCGGGCCGCCGCGTCGCGGGCGCGGGCGACGGCCGTCTTGGCGAGGCTCGCCTGGCTCCGGCGGCCCTCGAGCGACGCCTGCGCCTTGCGCAGACTGGCAAGCGTCCGTTGATGTGCAGCGACACGGCGGCGGTCGAAGCTCTCCAGGCCCGACACGAACCGGTACGCCCGGCCCATGTCGCGAAGGTCGTCGACGCTCATGAGCAGGCGGAGGTAGCCGCCGTTGCCGATCTTGTAGAGCTCGACCATGCGGGCCGCGAGGTCCGGGAGCTGCGACTCGGCGTCCTGCTCGAGCGCCGCAATGCGGCTGGCAGTGTCGTCGATCTCGCGCTCGATGCGCTCAAGCCCGAGCTCGCTGGCGGTGAACTCCTCCGCGCGCAGGTCGCGCTCGACCTCCAGCTTCCTGAGGTCCTCGAGCAGCGTCCGCTCGCGGGACGCGAGGCTGTCGGCCTCGCGCTGGAGCTCCTTGATGCGGGCCGCCGCCCGAGCGGCCATCGCCTCGGCGCTCGCCGGGTCCTGGGGCCGGCCGCCGGCGGTCAGGGCTGCGGCGAGCAGCAGCGCCCACGCCGTCGTGACGCCGGCCCTCCGCCACGACGGGCTCCGCCCCTCGGTGGACGGCAGGGGACCGGCGGTGGCGCGGCGGGGCCTTCGCATAGGCGTCAGAACAGGGGCTTGCCGTCCATCTCCTTCGGGATGGGCACGCCGAAGTGCTTGAGCACGGTCGGGCCGATGTCAATGATGCGCGGGTCCTGCGCGGCGAGCGTGCGGTTCGAGATGAGCAGGCCCGGGATCGTCTTGTAGTCGAACCCGCAGTGATCCCCGCTCCACTTGCGGGTGTTGGGATAGACAATGTCCCCGGGCGGCGACCCGCCCAGCGTGGTCTGCCACGACACCCGGTAGCCGTCCACCATGCCGACCTGGAGGTCCGGCGCGTCCTTCAGAAAGGGGCCGCTGTAGATGTCGTCGCGCTTGTACACGTTGCTGACGATGCGCGCGCCGTTCCTGGGGTCGGTCATGGCCGTCAGGCGGGACGCCAGAGTGTCGACCACCGCCTTGTACTCCGAAGGGTCGACCGCGCCGTCCCCCTCGCGGCCCTTCAGGTTGATGAATACCTGGCCGAGTCCCATCGCGTAGGCCTTCGTGCGCGCCCAATCCACGTTCTCCCAGAACTGGCCGGACCCGAGGAACATCTCGTTCATGCCCTTCACCTCGGTCCGCTGTCCCTTGATCGCGAGGAAGCCTTCGTTGACGAGCCACGTATTGAGGTTGACCGCGTGGCGGAACGAGTGGAACCCGTGGTCCGACATGACGATCACCTGCGTCTCGGGCGGCAGGCGGTCGAGGACTTCGCCGACGAACTGGTCGACGCGCCGGTAGACACGCAGGATCGAGTTGCCGTACTTCGCGGCGTCGGCCTCGCTGTACATGGGGTGCGCCTTGTCGATGAAGCGCCACATCATGTGCTGGACGCGGTCGGTCGACTCGGTGACGCCGACAAGCAGGTCCCACTTCCGGGCGTCGAGACGGTGGAGGATCACTTGCGCGCGGTCATCGAAGGCGCGGTAGAGGTCGTCCATGAACGCCGTCTCGTCAAGCCGGTCCTCGTTGAGCGGCCAGGTCGCCTCGGCCCAGCCGAGCGTCCGGAAGAAGCCGAGCCGATCGTTGATCTGGGACGAGAACGACGCCGGCGACGAGATCGGCACCGGCGGGTTGTCCGGCCGCCAGTTCACCGGGGAGATGTAGAGCTGCAGCTCCTTGTCGGCCCGGATGAGGAACAGCTGCACCATGCCGTGCAGGCGGACGAGGAAGTTGACCCGGAACTCGAGGGTGACCCACTTGCTCCATTCGCCTTCTGCGAGGCTGATGCTCTTGCCGTCAATCTCGATCGTGGCCTTGCGCTCCGGCCGGTTCCAGTGGACGGTAATTGGCAGGCGGATGTCCTCGCGGGCCGTGAGCTCCGCCATGAACGCCTTGTCGGCGTCGGAGAGCGACGGCCCTTTCGCCCGGATCGCCCGCTGCTGCGCCTTGACGACCGGGTCCGGCGGGCCGACCAGCTCGGTGCGCGCCACGCCCTTGTTCATGACGAGGCGCTTCAGGATGCCGCCCATCTCCGTGTTGCCCTCCTCGTACCGGGAGAGGTCGGTGGCGAAGTAGTAGAACGTCCCGATCGTGCCGCGGATGTCGGGCAGCGGAAGGCCGGCCAGCAGTTCGCCGTTCTCGACGTCCTCGGGAGGGAAGGTGATCGGCACGGTGAGCAGGCTCGACCGCACACCGTGCTGCCCCGCGGTGACCCAGAACGACGTGCCGCCGCGGATCGACGTGATCGCCGGCTTCTTGATGGGCAGGAAGTTGAACAGGAACTCCGGCGGCTCCTTCTTGACGATGCCGAGGTCCGGCATGTACGTCTTCGGATCCCGCACCAGGAAATCGAAGATGTTGTGCTTGCCTGCGTTGGAGCCGGTCGCGAACGACGCCCACGAGGTCGGGGACTCCGGCGAATGGCTCGTCTCGAGCCGGTAGAAGCCGCCCTGCGCCGCGAGCCGCGCGAGGTGGGGCAGCTGGCCTTCGGCCATCCATTGCTCCGTCAGCTCCGGGTCCATCCCGTCGAAGCCGAGGATGACGACTTTCTGTGCGTACTCCGACGGCGAGTCCGCCTTCTGACAGGAGACGGCGCCAATCGCCAGGGCGGCGGAGAGGAGCAGGACGCTGAACGGCTTCACGTGATCTCTCTTTGTCTTCGAGCTGAAGCGGCCTCGTGGGACGTGCTTGCGGCGTGAAGTACCCGCCGTACGCAGGTCGTGAAGCCGGCCCTGTGGCTGTTGGAAAAGTATAGCGTACTGGCCGGGACGGCCCCCGCCGCGGCACGCCCTTGGAGACCGTGCCCGAAGATAGTACGCTCCAGCACGGATGCGGATCCTGGGCGTGGACGACGGGCGGCGGCGCATCGGGCTCGCGGTGAGCGACCCGACGGGCACGCTCGCGCGCCCGGCGGAGACCGTGGCAGGCCACGACGACCCCGCCGCCGCCGCGCGCGAGGTGGCGACGGCGATCCGCCGGCTCGAGTCCGGCGACGAACCCGTTGGCGCGATCGTCGTGGGCCTGCCGCTGCGTCTCGACGGCACGCCGAACGAGCAGACCGGCCACGCGCGCGCGCTGGCCGCCGAGCTGAGGCGGCTGACCGGCCTCGAGGTCATCCTGCAGGACGAACGCCTGACGAGCCGCGAGGCCGAGAGCCGGCTCGCCGTGCGGGAGCGCGACTGGCGGGTCCGCAAGAAGCGGCTCGACGCCGCGGCGGCGGCGGTGATGTTGCAGGAGTACCTGGACAGTAGAAAGTAGTCAGTAGTCAGTAGCCAGTAGCCAGTAGCCAGTAGCCAGTAGAAGGCAGAAGACTGAAGACCGAAGACGGCTGTCACGCTGCAGGTGGAGGCCGGGGCTTCAGCCCTGGCGGACAGGCGGAAGTGGGAAAGGTCCATGCAGGCCTGATGCGTCGAGCGATCCTACTCATCGTGTTCGTTGCGGTTGCCGCCGGGGCGTGGGCGGGGTGGCGGCAATACGTCCGGCTCGACGCGGACTTCAGGGGCTACACCGCTGCCGAGCAGTTCGTCGAGGTGCCGAGCGGGATCGGGACGAAGGCGATCGGGAAGCTGCTCGTCGACGCCGGCGTGGTGTCGGACGCGACGACCTGGCGGCTTGCGGTGTGGAAGAGCGGGCAGGCGACGGCGCTCAAGGCCGGGGAGTATCGCTTCACGGAGTCCCTTTCTCCCGGTGCGGTCGTCGCGACGCTTGCTCGCGGCGACGTGTACCTCCGCAGCATCACGTTCCCCGAGGGGCTGACCATCCGCCAGATGGCGGCGCGCTACGAGCTGGCCGGGTTCGGCACGGCGGCGGCATTCCTGGCCGCGGCAGGCGATCCGCACCTCGTCGCCGACCTCGATCCGGCCGCGCGGAACCTGGAAGGGTATCTGTTTCCCGACACCTATGCGCTTCCGAGGCGAGCGTCGGCGGGCGACCTGGTCAAGCGCATGGTGCAGCACTTCGAGTCGGTGATGACCGCCGACCTGCGCGAGGAGGCGTTGCGGCAGGGTCTGTCCGTGCGCGAGGCCGTCACGCTGGCGTCGCTGGTCGAGAAGGAAACCGCGGCGCCGGAGGAGCGTCCGATCGTCGCCGCCGTCTACCACAACAGACTCCGGCAGCGGATCGGCCTGCAATGCGATCCGACGGTCATCTACGCGCTGGACCTGCGCGGCCGATTCAACGGCAACCTGACGCGGGCGGACCTGGCGCTCGACTCGCCCTACAACACCTATCGCTATCGCGGGCTTCCGCCGGGGCCGATCGCCGCGCCGGGCCGATCGTCGCTCGAAGCGGCCGTGCGTCCGGCGGCCGTGGACTATCTGTACTTCGTCAGCCGGAACGACGGCTCGCACGCCTTCGCGTCAACGCTCGCCGAACACAACCGCAACGTGCAGAAGTACCAGGTGGCGTTCTTCAGGAAGAAGGGGAAGAAGTAGAAAGTAGCCAGTAGTCAGTATTCAGTAGAAAGGCAAAACACGCCAACCGCCGTCCAACCGCTACTGGCTACTGGCTACTGCGCTACTGGCTACTGGCTACTGGCTACTGGCTACTGGCTACTGGCTACTGTCTACTGGCTACTGGCGGGGGCCTCGCCTCAAGCGCCTGCCTCCTACCTCTCCGCCCACCGCAGCTTCTCCCTGAGCACCTGGTAGTAGCTGCGGTTGCCCGCGCGCACGAGGCGAGCCGGCCGCGCGGCCTGCTGGACGCGGACGGTGTCGGTGAAGTCGAGGCGCTCGCCGGCCTGGCCGTCGAACGTGACGTACACCTCCGACCCATCACCTCGCGGGTGAGGCTGCACGAGGACGTCGGCCGACGCTGGAATCACGACCGGCCTGTTCGTGAGCGTGTGTGGCGCGATCGGATTCAGCACGAGCGCATGCACCGCCGGGTGCACGATCGGACCGCCGGCCGAGAGGTTGTAGGCGGTTGAGCCGGTGGGCGTCGAGACAATGATGCCGTCGGCGTGAAACCTGGCGACGAACTCGCCTCCCACGCTGACGGCGAACTCGACGACCCGCGAGAGGGAGCCCCCGGTGACCGTCACGTCGTTGAGCACATAGTGTTCGGCTCTCGACTGGCCGTCGCGCTCGAGGACGGCTCGCAGCATCAAGCGCGGCTCGACCGGGGCTGTGCCGGCCAGTGTGGACTCGAGCGACGCGTAGAGTTCATCGTAGGTGACTTCCGTCATGAACCCGAGTCCGCCGAAGTTGACGCCGAGGATCGGCACCTCCAACCCGGCCTTGGCGATCCGGTCGGCCATCCCGAGCAGGGTGCCGTCGCCACCGAGCAGCAGGATCAGGTCGACGTGCCGCGGCAGGTCGTCCCGCGCCACTCGGCGGAGCCCGCCCTGTTCGGCCAGCGCAGCGGTGGCTTCGTCGAAGACCGGCTCGACGCCCCGCGCCTCCAGCCAGGATGCGATGGCGGGCAGGTCCTTGCTGACGGCAGTCAGTCGCGGTTTGGCGACGATGCCCACGCGCTTGATCATCTGGTCCCCCTGGCGTGCTGCGCCATTCTACCTAAGAAGCGCTTGCCGCGCGGCCGCCAAGCCCATACACTGACGGCCATTCCTGGCGAGTGGGTGGTCCCCTCGCAGAGGGGGTCCCGACGATGCACTCGCGCCGCGTTCTTCCCGTGCTGCTTCTCCTGTTCGTCGGCAGCGGCTGTGCCGCGCTGATCTACGAGGTCGTCTGGTTTCAGCTGCTTCAGCTCGTGATCGGCTCGTCGGCGATCTCGCTGGCTGTCCTGCTCGGCACGTTCATGGGCGGGCTGTGCCTCGGCAGTCTCGGGTACTCGCGGGTTGCCTCCGCCCACCATCACCCCCTCCGCATGTACGCGCTGCTCGAGGCGGCGATCGGTGTCATCGGCCTCCTGGTGCTTGTCGCCATGCCCGTCGTCGGGAGCGCCTACTCGAGTTGGGCGGGATCGGGCACGCTGGGCATCGTGTTGCGCGCGGTGGCGGCTGGCGTCTGCCTGCTTCCGCCGACGCTCCTGATGGGCGCCACGTTGCCGGCGCTTTCGCGCTGGGTCGAGATGACGCCGCGCGGGGTGTCCTGGCTCGGGTTCTTCTACGCCGGCAACACGGCCGGGGCCGTCATCGGCAGCGTGCTGGCCGGCTTCTACCTGCTCCGCGTCTACGACCTCACCACCGCCACGATCGTGGCGGTCGCCTTGAATGCCTGCGTCGCCGCCGCCGCGTTCCTGGTGGCGTCGGTCAGCGCGTACGAGCCGCATCGCGCCCGCGCCGCGGCGGAACAGAAGGAGGAAGGCACGGGACGGCGCGCGGCGGCGGCCGATCCCGCCTCGGCCCAGGCGCAGCGCGTCGAGCGGCGGACCGTCTTCCTCGCGATTGCGCTCTCGGGGTTCACGGCGCTTTCGGCCGAGGTCGTGTGGACGCGCCTGCTCTCGCTGCTCTTCGGCGGCACCACGTACACGTTCTCGCTCATCCTCGCCGGGTTCCTGCTCGGGCTCGGGATCGGCAGCAGCGTCGGGTCGGCGCTCGCGCGCAACCTCGCGCGCCCGGCGACCGCGCTGGGCTGGTGTCAGGCTGGCGTGTGCGCGGCGGTGGCGTGGGCCGGCATCATGGTCGGCAGCTCAATGCCGTACTGGCCGATCGACCCGTCCATCTCCACCAGTCCGTGGTTCAACTTCCAGCTGGACGCCGCGCGCTGTCTCTGGACGGTGCTGCCGGGAGCCCTGCTCTGGGGCGCGAGTTTCCCGCTGGCGCTGGCGGCGGTGGCGCGTGCCGGCGGCGACCAGGCGCAGGTCGTGGGACGGCTCTTCGCCGCGAACACGCTGGGGGCCATCATCGGCGCGTTGGGCGCCGGGGCGCTCGTCGCCTGGAGAGGCAGCCAGGACACCCAGCAGTTCATGATCGCGGTGGCCGCCACGTCGGCGCTGCTGATGCTCCTGCCCGGGCTGGGTGGGACGAGCGTAAACACGGCCGGCGGCCGGTTCGCCACCGTCGCACTGGTCGTGTGCCTGGGCGGCGGGGCGGTCCTGCTCGGCCGCGCGATTCCCCCCATCCCAGGGCTGCTGGTGGGCTACGGGCGATTCGCCGCGACGTGGGTGAACCAGGCCGAGTTCATCTACGTGGGTGAGGGCCTCAACGCATCGGTGGCGGTATCGAGGCTGGGGAGCGGTGTGTTGAACTACCACAACGCCGGCAAGGTCCAGGCCTCCAGCGAGCCTCAGGACATGCGGCTCCAGCGCATGCTCGGCCATCTCACGACGCTGGTGCCCGAGCACCCGGCCTCCGTCTTCGTGATCGGGTTCGGGGCAGGCGTGACGGCGGGCGCCGTGTCCATCGATCCGCGCGTCGAGCGCGTCACGATCGCGGAGATCGAACCGCTCGTGCCGACCACCGTGTCGCGCTACTTCAGCGCGCACAACTTCGACGTCGCCAACAACCCGAAGGTCATCATCCGGATCGACGACGCGCGGCACTACCTGCTGACGACGAAGGAACGGTTCGACGCGATCACGTCCGACCCGCTCGACCCGTGGGTCAAAGGCGCGGCAATGCTGTACTCGCGCGAGTTCTTCGACCTGGTGAAGCGCCGCCTCAACCCGGGCGGCGTGGTCACGCTCTTCGTGCAGCTCTACTCGAGCAACGAAGAGGCGGTGAAGAGCGAGATCGCGACCTTCTTCGAGGTGTTCCCGCAGGGCATCGTGTTCGGGAACACCTACAACGGCGCGGGCTACGACCTCGTCCTGCTCGGCCAGGCCGACCCGGCCCCCCTCGACATCGACGTGCTCGCCGCGCGCCTCGACCAGCCGGAGTACGCGCCGGTCGCGCAGTCGCTGCGCGAGGTGGGATATGCATCGCTCGTCGACCTGCTGTCGACCTACGCGGGCGACGCGCCCCACCTCGGCGGCTGGATGGCGGATGCGGTGATCAACAGGGACGCCAGCCTGCGGCTGCAGTACCTGGCCGGCCTGGGCGTGAACCTGCGCGTCGGCGACCTGATCTACCGGAACATCCTCGCGCACCGGAAGGTGCCGTCCGACGTCTTCACCGGGTCGGAGGAACGGAAGGCGCAGCTGTGGGACGCGATTCAGAACCCGCAGATGCGGTGACCGCGGCCGGCACGGCGGCCACCCGGACGGCGGCGGTGCAGCGCAGCTACTTCGTGCCGGCAGCTGCCGGGGCCGCGCTCGGCATCGTTCCCCGGGACTCGACGAGGCGTTTGGCGATCAGGTTCACCACCACGGCGTCGTTTCGGATCGTGGCGAGGAACGCCTCCCGCAGCAACTGCTCGCGCCGGTTGCGCAGCCCCTGAGTAATCGCGGTCTTCACCTCGGGCATGCTGAGGTCCTTCTGGCCGGCAACATCCTTGGCCACGACGAGCACCACGGTGTGCGCGCCGCCGCCGCTCAGCAACCGCGCCGAGCCGGGCGTGGCCGTCATCACGGCCTCGCGCAGCTGCGGCGGGGCCTGCCTCAGCGCCGACACCGGGACGAAGCCGAGGTCGCCGCCGCGCGGCGCCGACTCGGGGTCCTCCGAGAAGTCCGCGGCGACGTCCGCGAACGGCGCGCCCGCCTTCAGCCGGTCCATCACCATCCGCACCTTGGTCGCCGCCTCCTCGGGCGTGGTCGCATCGTTGCCGGTGCGGTTGGCAATCCGAGCGTCGCGGACGGGCGTGATGACGATCTGTGCGATGCGGTACGCGTCCTCGGCGCGGTTGAACTGCGCGCGATTGGCGTCGAAGAACACCGTGATCTCCTGGTCGGTGATGGCGACCTTCGACGTGACCTCGCGCTCGAGCAGCTTCTGCATCAGGAGGTCGCGGCGCAGCCCCTCGCGCATGTCGGCGGGCGTCAGGTTCCGCTTGGCCAGTTCCTGCTGGAAGGTCTCGTCCGGGATGTTCTTGCGGGCCTCGAGATACGCGGCGTCGAGCTCCGTGTCGGGCAGCTCGATCTTCAGCTCCCGGGCCTTCGCGAGGAGCAGATCCTGGACGATGAGCTGGTCGAGCAGCTCCAGCTTCGCGGCGGCCGCCTCCTCTTCGGATGGCGCCGGCTGAGCCTGGAGATTCCGCCGGTAGGCCTTCTCCACGTCGTCACGCTTGATTTCGCGGCCGTTCACCACCGCCCACGCGTCGGCGGACACGGGCGGGGCAGCCGGCTTGGACTGGCAGGCACCGGCAATGCCGGCGAGCGCAAGCGTCAGGAAGAGGACCGGGCGTGAGGAGCGCGCTGGGGTCGGCACGGTATTCGTCATCCGACCATTGTAACAGCCGGAGGCACCCGGGGCCGCGCTTCAGCCCTGCCGCAGGTGCAACAGGAACTCCTGATTGCCGGTCGCTCCAGTGATCGGGGACGGCGTCATCCCCGCACGTGCGAGACCGCAGGCCGCGGCGTTCTCCGTGACGCGCGCCAGCACGGCCTCGTGGACGGCCGGGTCCTTCACGAGGCCCCCGCGGCCGACCTCGTCGCGTCCCGCCTCGAACTGCGGTTTCACCAGCGCCACGATGTCTGCGCCCGGCGCCAGCAGGGGGGGCAGCGCGGGCAGGATCAGGCGCAGCGAAATGAACGACACGTCGATGGTGACCACGTCGGCGGGAGCGGGCAGCCATCCGGGTTCGAGTTGACGTGCGTTGCGGCGCTCCAGCACCACGACGCGCGGGTCTTCGCGCAGCCGCCACTCCAGCTGGCCATGGCCGACATCGAGGGCGACGACCCGCCGCGCGCCCCGCTCGAGCAGCACGTCGGTGAAGCCGCCGGTCGACGCGCCGATGTCCAGCGCCTCGCGGCCGGTGACGTCGATGCGGAACGTCTCGAGGGCGTGCGCGAGTTTCACCCCGCCGCGGCCCACCCAGGGGAAGTCGGGTTCCACGACGGCGATCGCCGCACCGTCGGGCACGTTCGCGCCGGCCTTGCTGACGACCTCGCCGCCTATCTTGACGCGGCCCGCGAGGATCAGGGCGCGCGCCCGCTCGCGCGACGCGGCCAGCCCCTCCGCCACGAGGCGCACGTCCAGGCGGGTTCGGGGTGTGGAGGGCATGGCGCTGCCGCGCTACGAGGTGCGCGAGACCACCCACTGGGCGATCTCGGCGAGGCGGCTGCGATCGATCTGCGCGTCGGCCAGGGCCGCGACCGCCGCGTCGGCGGCATCCTGCGCCATGCGCTTCGACTCGTCGAGGCCGAACAGGGCGGGATACGTCGGCTTGCCCGCGGCGGCGTCCTTGCCAACGGTCTTGCCGAGGGCCCTGCCCTCGCCTTCGACGTCGAGCACGTCGTCGATGATCTGGAACGCCAGGCCGAGCCAGGACGCGTAGCGATCCACGGCGTCGACGCGCGCGGGCGGCGCGCCGGCCATGATGGCGCCTGCCACCGCGGCGGCGCGAATCAGCGCGCCGGTCTTGCGGGCGTGCATGTCCTTCAGGCCGCCGGCGTCGAGCGCCTCCGGGCCGGCGGCATGGCCCACGGCCAGCAGGTCGATGGCCTGCCCGCCGACCATGCCCGAAGCGCCCGCGGCGTCCGCGATGCGGCGGATCACCGCCAGTTTCCGCGTGGCGATGGCGGGCCGGCCGTCGTCGTCCGGTTCGCGGGCCAGCAGCGCGAATGCCTCGGCGAGCAGGCCGTCTCCCGCGAGGATGGCGACGCCCTCGCCGTAGACGACGTGCAGCGTCGGCTTGCCGCGCCGCATGGAGTCGTTGTCCATCGCCGGCAGGTCGTCGTGGATGAGCGAGTAGGTGTGAATCATCTCGATCGCGCATGCGGCGGGCATCGCGAGGCTGGCGCCCTCCGGGTCGCCTGGCGCGGCGGTTTCCGCCGCCGTCAGCGTGAGGACCGGCCTCAGGCGCTTGCCGCCGGCGAGGAGGCTGTAGCGCATGGCGTCGCGCACAGTCGCCAGCGCCCCGGCAGCCGGCGGGAACACGCGCGCGAGCGCCTGCTCGACCTCAAGGCGGCGCGACCGGAGGTAGTCCTGGAGGGGCAGCGGCGGCACGTCCGTCACGCCTTCCGGCCCTTCTTCGCCTGCTCGGCGTCTGCGGCGCGCCCGTCGTCTTCGCCGACAGCCGAGAGCGATGGAGGCGCGGGACGGATCTCCCCGCCTTCCCCGAGCACCTCGATGCGGCGCTCGGCCTCCTTCGAGCCGTGCGTGGCAATAGCGGGACAGCCGCACGCCCCGCTCGTAGAGCTCGAGCGACTGCTCGAGGGCGAGGTCGCCCTCTTCCAGCTTGCGGACGATCGCTTCGAGCTCGGCGATGGCGCCTTCGAAGTCCTTGATGTTGACATCCATGGGCATCCCGTCCTGCACGCCTCAGGGTTCCTCTTCGCGCGGGAGATCCCTGCCGGTGACCACGCACCGGAGTTCACCGCTGTGAAGCGTCACGCGCACCGCATCCCCGTCGTTCACGGCGGCGGCCGCACGCAGAATCTGCTGCCGGTCTGCGTCCCAGCACACGGCGTATCCGCGGCCGAGCACGGCCAGCGGGCTGAGGGTGTCGAGCCGCGCAGCGAGCGAGCCCAGCCGCGTCCCCGCCGCATGGTACGTCCGGACGACGGCGGCCTGCAGCCGCGCATCGGCCTGCGAGAGCCGTGTCTGAATCCTGCCGAAGCTGCGCCGCAGGTCCAGCGCCTCGAGGCGGCGCCGGAGCGCCTGGAACGCGCGCTGACGGCGCGCGAGGCCGTCGCGCCCGCCGCGCTGCAGTTCGAGCAGCAGTTCGGCCACGTGCCGCCCGCGCAGCGCGAGGCGGCCTGCGAACCCGGCCATCGCCGGCCGGGCGTCCAGCCGCTGCAGCGCCTGCAGCCCCTGCTGCACGCGACGGTGCGCCGCCGTCTCTGCGCGATCGGCCAGGCGGTCGATGCGCGCCGTGAACTCGTCTCTCCTGGCCACCACGAGTTCGCCTGCCGCCGACGGCGTCGGCGCTCTCAGGTCGGCCACGAGGTCCGCCAGTGTCACGTCCACTTCGTGACCGACGGCCGAGATCACCGGCACCGGGCATGCTGCGATCGCCCGCGCCACGGGTTCCTCGTTGAAGGCCCACAGGTCCTCAATCGATCCCCCGCCGCGCCCGACAATGACCACGTCGACGCCTTCGACGCGCCCGATCTGGCCGAGCGCGCGGGCGATGTCGGCCGCGGCCGCGTCGCCCTGGACCCGCGCCGGCGCAATCACCACGTGGGCGTTCTGATACCGCCGGCCGAGAACCGTGAGAATGTCGCGAAGCGCCGCGCCGTCAATCGAGGTGACAACGCCGATCTTGCGGGGCAGCGCCGGCAGCGGCCGCTTGCGCGACGCGTCGAGGAGACCTTCGGCCTGCAGACGTCTCTTGAGCTGGTCGAGCGCCAGCTGCCTGGCGCCGAGGCCCCTGGGCTCGACGTCGGCGCAGATCATCTGGTACTCGCCCTTCGGTTCGTACACGCCGAGCCGGCCGCGGGCGAGGACGTGCTGCCCGTCCTCGAGCTTGAACTTGAGCGTCCGGGCCGCGGCCTTGAACATCACGGCCCGCAGCTGGGCGCCCGCGTCCTTCAGCGAGAAGTAGATGTGCCCCGTGTTCCACAGCCGGCAGTTGGAGATCTCGCCCTCGACCCAGACGTTCGCCCACGTCGATTCGAGCAGCGACCGCACCTCGGCCGTCAACTCCGAGACCGTGTAGACCCGGGGCGCCGGCGGTTCGGCGGCGTCGCCGGGCCGCCCGCCGTCGGCGTCGTCGAACGGCAGGTCAAAGAGGCTGGGCATCGTCTCCTGCGCGCCGCGCCGCGGCCAGATCCTGCTCGGACCAGTCCAGGCGCTCGATCCCGAGGGCCAGGCCCGTGCGCTCGTCCGCGTCGATGACGACCGCCTGCAGGCGCGGGTTGCCGGTCGCGGGCTCCATCCGCACGGGGAGGCCGGTGACGAACCGGTCGAGCACGCCGGCGCGCTCCATGCCGATGATCGAGTCGTGCGGGCCGGTCATGCCGACGTCGGTGATGTACGCCGTGCCGCCAGGCAGGACGCGGGCGTCGGATGTCTGCACGTGCGTATGGGTGCCGACGACCGCGGCCACGCGGCCGTCGAGATACCATCCCATGGCGATCTTCTCGGCGGTCGCCTCCGCGTGCATGTCGACGACGATGAGCCGGCAGTCGCGCGAGAGCCGCTCGACCGCCGCGGCGGCCGCCTCGAAGGGGTTGTCGACCGGCGGCATGAAGACCCGGCCCATCGCGTTGATCACGCCGATCGGCCTCCCGTCCGCCAGCCGGGCGACGAACACGCCGCGGCCCGGCGCGGCGGCCGCCATGTTCAGCGGCCGCAGCAGGCGGGGCTCGACGCCGATGTAGGAGAGCGCCTCGCGCCTGTCCCACACGTGGTTGCCCGTGGTCATGACGTCGACGCCGCATTTCAGCAGCGCGTCGCCGGTCTCCCGGGTGATGCCGGCGCCGGACGCCGCGTTCTCGACGTTGGCGATCACGGCGTCGATGCGGTAGCGCGCGGTGAGCACGGGGAGGCCCTGGCGGACCAGGTCGCGGCCGGTCCGCCCGAAGACATCGCCGATGAACAGGATGCGCATGGTGGCGGAACCGGTGTGGTGCGGCGCGTCAGGCGTCCGGCCCGCGCCGGATCGGCACCGCGATGTCGCGGCCGCGGCGCTCCTCCACCTTCGGGACGCGGACGCGCAGTTCGCCGTTGGCCAGCGTCGCCGACGCGCGGGCGGTGTGAAACGCGCCCGTCGAGCCTGACGGCCCTGGCGAACCGTCCGAAATCGCGCTCCACGAGGTGGAAGCTGGCTTCGGCGCGCTCGCCGGGGTTCGGCGGCATCTTGCCGCCGGCGATGATCACGACGCTGCCCTTGATGAGGATGCGGATGTCGTCGAGGGCGACGCCCGGCAGGTCGATGACGATGTCGACCGCCGCCGCCGTCTCCTGGGCGTCCAGCGTGGGCGAGAACACGCCGGGCAGCAGGCGCCGGTCCAGCGTCCTCGCGCGGTCGAGGTCGTCGAACAGGCGCCGCACTTCGTCGGCGAGATCCCGCACCTCGGCGAGCGGCAGCATCGCGTCGATCTGGCGCATGCCCTCCATGATCGCACAGACCCCGTCGGCCCGCCACACCGCGGGCCTCGCAGCCGCCTACGTCGGCCGGGAAGCCGCCAGCCTCGCGCGGGTGTAGGCGATGAGCCCGCCGGCGTCGATGATGGACTGCCGGGCCGCCGGCAGCGGCACGATGGGGAACTCCGCTCCCCGCGTCACGTTCCGCACGTGGGTGGGCGTGAGATCGATTTCGTCGCCGACTTCGGCCTCGATCGCGGGACAGATGACGGTCCGCAAACCGAGGTTGATCGAGTTCTGCAGGAAGATCCGCGCGAACCCGCGGGCGATGACGACCAGGCCGTGGCCCTTGATCGTCGAGGCCGCCTGCTCCCGGGACGAACCGCAGCCGAAGTTCTGGCCGCCCACGATGATGCTGTCCGGGGCGAAGGGCGTCTGCTGCAGCGCGGTGTTGAACGCCGTGTCGTCGGCGAAGCAGAACTGGGGCGTCTCCGACGGGAGCACGGTGGCCATGAAGCGGCCCGGGTAGATCGCGTCGGTCGACACATCGTCACCGACCTTGTAGACGACGGTGGCCATGGCGCTCATCCCTCCTTCCGCGGGTCGGTGATCACGCCGCTCACCGCGCTGGCCGCGGCGACGGCCGGCGAGCAGAGGTACACGTCGGACTTGGGGTTGCCCATGCGTCCGTGGAAGTTGCGGTTCGTCGTCGAGAGCGCCGTCTCGCCGTCGCCGAGGGCGCCCTCGTGCACGCCCAGACAGCAGCCGCACCCCGGGTTCATGATGACGGCGCCGGCGTCCATCAGGTCGCCGATGTAGCCGCGCTTCATCGCCTCCTTGTAGATCTTCCACGAGGCGGGGAAGACGAGCATCCGCACGCCCTTCGCGATCGTCTGTCCCTTCAGACCGGCGCGCGGCTTCCTCGAGGTCGTCGAGGCGCCCGTTGGTGCACGAACCGATCACGATCTGGTGCACCTTCGTGCCGGCGACCGCGCCGACGCTCTTCACGTTGTCCACCATGTGCGGGCAGGCGATTTGCGGCTCGAGCGTCGAGACGTCGATGTCGATCACGCCGTCGTACGCCGCATCCGGGTCAGGCTGGACGGGATCGAGGGGATCCGTGACGCCCGCCTCCTCCCGGAGGTAGCGGACCGTTTCGGCATCGGCGGGCACGATGCCCGAAGTGGCGCCGGCTTCGACCGACATGTTGCAGAGGACCAGACGCCCCGACGTCGGCATGCTCGCGATAGCCTCGCCGTGGAACTCGATGACCTTGAAGTTCGCGCCCTCAGCGGTCAGCCGGCCGACGAGGTGCAGGATGAGATCCTTGGGTGAGACGCCATCGGGGAACCGGCCGTGCACGACGACCTTGATGGTGGCCGGCACCTGGATGTTCACGGCGCGGCCGAGGGCCCAGACCGACGCCATCTCGGTGGCGCCCACGCCGAAGGCCAGCGCGCCCAGCGCGCCGTGGCTCGTCGTGTGGCTGTCGGCGCCGACAATCACGGCGCCGGGGCGATCGTAGCCCTTCCTCCGCCATCACCTGGTGGCAGATGCCGCCCGAGTCGCCGCGCACGTCGTGGAACTTCTCGATGCCCTGGGCGGCGGCGAACTCGCGCACCTTCTTCTGGTTCGTGGCCGTCTTCGCCGATTCGGCCGGCACGCGATGGTCGAAGATCACCGCGATCTTCGACGGGTCCCAGACGCGCGGCTCGAGGCCCGTGCCCTTGAAGACGTCCAGGAACTGGTTGATCACGAGCGCGGTGTTCTCGTGCGACATCGCCATGTCGACCGCCGGCTCGACGACGTCGCCGACGTTGACGGAAGCGAGGCCCGAGGCCCGCGCGAGGATCTTCTGCACGACGGTCATGCCCATGTCTCAGACGACTCCCTTCTGGCGGAGCGCGGCGATGGTCTCGGCCGTGTAGCCGAGGCCGCCGAGAATCGTGTCGGTGTGCGCGGAGAGGCGCGGCGGGGGCGCGTCGATGGACGCCGGCGTCTTCTCGAATTTCGCCGTGAGAGTGAACAGGCGCAGATCGCCGATGCCCGGTTCCGCCACGGACTGGATCGTACCACGGTGCGCGATCTGGGGCTGCGACAGCGCGGCCCCGAGGTCGAGGATCTCGCCCGACGGGACGCCCTTCCGGTTGAGCACCTCCACCCAGTGCGAGGTCGGGTGCTCCGCGAGTTTCTCCTCGAGCAGCGGCGTGAGCTGGCGGCGGTTGGCCTTGCGGACGTCCCGCTTCTCGAACCGCGGATCGGTCTTGAGATGGGCGACGCCGAGGGCGTCGCAGACCGACTCCCATTGCTCCTGCTGGTTGGCCGCGATGTTGATGTACCCGTCCTTCGTGGCGAACACGCCCGACGGCGCCGCCGTGAAATTGTCGTTGCCCATCGGGACCGGCGGCACGCCGCCGATGAGCAGGTTCGCGGCGACCCATCCCATGAGCGGCATGATCGAGTCGAGCATCGCGATGTCGATGAACTGGCCCTCGCCGGTCCGCTCGCGGTGGTAGAGCGCGCCCATGATGGCGAAGGCCGCGTTGAGGCCGCCCACCGTGTCGCACACCGGGAACCCGCAGCGGAGCGGGTGCAGCCGCTCGTCGCCGTTCACGTCCATCACGCCGCTCAAGCCCTGAATGATCTGATCGTAGGCCGGTTTGTTCGCGTCGGGGCCCGTCTGGCCGAACCCGGAGATGGCGCAGTAGATGAGCCGGGGATTCAGGTCGCGCAGCGTCTCGTAGCCGACGCCGAGCCGGCTCATCACGCCGGGCCTGAAGTTCTCGACGACGACGTCGGCGTCCACCGCCAGGCGGCGGAAGACCTCGCGGCCCTCGTCGAACTTCAGGTTCAGCGTCAGTGAGCGCTTGTTCGCGTTCTGCGCGAGGAAGCTCGTGCCCATCAGCTCCTGGTTGAGCGCGGGCACGTTGCCGAGCCTCCGCGCGAGGTCGCCCCCGTCGGGGTTCTCGATCTTGATGACATCGGCGCCCGCCAGAGCCAGGTGCATGGTGGCGAAGGGGCCAGCCAGCACGTTGGTCAGGTCGAGCACCCGCACGCCCTCGAGCAGTGTCATGGTGGTCGCGCCTCGATCGCGGGTCAGGCCGCGGGATAGGGAATGGGGCCCGTGCGGTGGATGACGCCGGGAAGCGGCCGGCCGAAGAACGCCGAGGCGTCCTTCGTCACCGCGGCGACGGCGGCGACATCGATGCCGGCGCCGGCGCCCATGCGGGTCAGCAGGTGCACGAGATCCTCGGTGCAGACGTTGCCGGCCGCCACCGCCGTGAAGGGGCAGCCGCCGAGACCGCCGAAGGCGGACTCGAAGCAGGTGACGCCCGCGCGGCAGGCCGCGTAGGCGTTCGCCAGTCCCAGGCCGTAGGTGTCGTGGAAATGGCAGGTCATCGTCAGCCGGTCGTCGAGCGCGCGGACGGCAGCGAAGAGCGCCTCGACCTGCGCCGGATTGGCGTGGCCGGCCGTGTCGGCGAGGCTGATGGTGGTCAGGCCTGCGTCGAGGAACCGGCGTACGAGATCGAGCACCCGCTCCGGCGGCACCGCGCCCTCGAAGCCGCAGCCGAAGGCCGACTGGACCGACACCTGGACGCCCTTGCCAGCGGCGGCCGCAGCCTGGCCCATCGACGCGATGCGGGCGGCGGCCTCGGCGATGCTCATCCCGGTGTTCTTGCGGCTGTGCGTCTCGCTGGCCGAGACGCCCATGCAGAAGTAGTCGACGCCGCAGGCGAGGCCGCGCTCGAGCCCGCGCTCGTTCAGCACGAGGCCCGAGAAGACGACGCCCGGCACGCGCTCCGCCTCCGCGAGGCGGCGGAACAACTCGTCGGTGTCCGCCATCTGCGGGACCTTCTGCGGGTTGACGAACGACCCGACCTGGATCATCCGGAGGCCCGCGCCGGCGAGGCGCGCGATCCATTCGAGCTTGCGCTCGGTCGGCACGGCCTGCTCCTCGATCTGCAAGCCGTCACGCAGTCCGACTTCGTGTATCGTGATGATCGCCATCGTTCAGCTGCTCAGCGGATCAGCGGTCAGCGTCCGGCCTTCGAGTCCCGAGTCCCGAGCCCCGAGTCCCGAGCCCCGAGCCCCGAGTCCCGAGTCCCGAGTCCCGAGTCCCGATCTAGAGTTCCCGGGCGATGGCCTCGGCCATCTCGAGCGACGTGTGCGTGCCGCCCATGTCGTAGGTGCGGACCTGCCCCTGCTTGATGACGGCCGCGGTGGCGCGCTCGAGACGGGTCGCGAGATCCTGCTCGCCGAGCCACTCGAGCATCATCTTCGCCGTCAGGATGGTCGCAATAGGGTTCACCTTGTACTTGCCCGCGTACTTCGGCGCGGAACCGTGCGTCGGCTCGAACACGGCGAGCTTCGTGCCAATGTTGCCCGAGCAGGCGAAGCCGAGGCCGCCCACCATCTGCGCGCAGAGGTCCGACACGATGTCGCCGTAGAGGTTCGGCGCGACCAGCACGTCATAGTTCAGGGGGTTCTTGAGGAGCCACATGGTGATCGCGTCCACGTTCGCTTCGTCGAAGACGATGTCGGGGTAGCGCGACGCGACCTCCTTGGCCGTCTCGAGGAACAGCCCGTCGGTCGCCCGCACGACGTTGGCCTTGTGCACGATGGTGACCTTCTTCCGCCCGTGCGTGCGGGCGAAGGCGAAGGCCGCGTCGATGATGCGCTCCGAGCCTTTCTTCGTGTTGATCTTGCAGGAGATCGCGTACTGGTCCGGCGCGAGGTCCGCGAACGGCTTGAACGCCGGCGCCAGCGCCTGCAGCGTGCCGGCCAGCTGCGCCGGCACAGGGCTGAATTCCACCCCCGCGTACAGGTCCTCGGTGTTCTCGCGGAACATGACGAGGTCGATCTGGTCGCTGAAGTTGAGGGCGTTGCCCGGGTAGGCCTTCATCGGGCGGAGGCAAATGTAGAGATCGAACAGCTGCCGCATGCGCACGATCGGCGAGCGGTAGACGAGGCCCGTGCCCTTCAGGGAAGGCACGAGCTCGGCTTCCGCCGCCTTCACGGGTTTGGACGTGATGGCCCCGAAGAGCGCGGCGTCCACGTGCTTCAGCAACTCGATCGTCCGGGCAGGCAGCGCATCGCCCTCCGCGCACCAGAACTCCCAGCCGATGTCGCCGTGGATGTACTCCGCGTCGAGCGTCAGCCGATCGAGCACGATCCGCGTGGCCTCCATCACGTCCACGCCCACACCGTCACCGGGCAGCCAGGCAATCTTGTATCGCGACATGCTTCACCATCCTCGTCAGCAGGGAGCGTTGAACATACGGCGGGACCGGGGGAAAGGTCCAGCGGGCGCGGCCGAAACGCCGCGCCAAGGGGCACCGACAGGATACCAAGACCCGGGGCCGGGGGCTAGGGGCTGGTGGACGGGGCATGGGGGAAAGGCGAGAGGCGGGGGGCGAGAGGGTCCCCTCGGCCCCTGCCTCCAGGCTGACACCGGCACGGACATCCTCGCGTCGGCTGCCTCTCTAGGTGAACAATATTAGCATTAGACACTAAAATAATATTATTTGACAAGCATCATGCTTTGCCGTATCTTGTTCATGTAGACAGCGAACAGGATGCCTTGCCGGGAAGGCTTGGCGCGGCGTTCTCGACATAGCAATCCCTAGAGGAGGTTTAGACCATGGCTATCGTCAGATGGGATCCTTTCCGTGAGCTCAACGCCGTTCAGGAGCGGGTGAACCGCCTGTTTGGCGACGTCTACCGTACGGCTGACGACGACGTGATGCGGCGTGGCACCTGGGCGCCGGCGGTCGACATCTACGACTCGGGGAATCACGAGCTGGTCATCAAGGCCGAGCTGCCCGACATCGACAAGAACGACATCGAGATCACCGTCGAGAACAATACCCTCACGCTGAAGGGGGAGAAGAAGATGGACAGCTCGATCAAGGAAGAGCATTGCCATCGCATCGAGCGGGCGTATGGCTCGTTCAGCCGGGCCTTCTCGCTGCCGACGACGGTCGACAGCTCGAAAGTGTCGGCGGACTACAAGAACGGCGTGCTGACCATCAAGCTGCCCGTTCGCGAGGAAGCCAAGCCGAAGCAGATCCAGATTCACGTCCAGGACTGACGGCTGGCTCTGGCCATCCAGAGAGCGGCCTGCGGCGGCGGCGCGAGGGCGCCGCCGCCCGCGCGCCGTCTTTCCTGCTTGCATCCCTGGTCTGGCGTGGTATACGGTAAAAGGTTGTGAGTGAAGAAACTGCGGTCCAGACGCCCGTTCCCGAGCGGCCCCAGGCCGACGAAAAGTACGCCCTGAATCCGAACGAGAGCCGCTTCCTGTTCGTGGAAGTGGCCGCGCAGCGGGCCAAGCAGCTTCGCCGCGGCGCCCTGAATCGCCTGGCTCAACCGCCTGCCGAGGACGAGGCGTCGGAAACGCCGTCGCCGGCGCACAAGCCCGAGCGCGTCGCGATGGAAGAGGTCCGCCGCGGGTTCATCCAGTACGGGCTGGGCGAAGATGCGGCGCTCCAGCCGAAGGCCGAGGAACGCTGATGACCCTGGCCGAGGTCGGCGCGCTGCTGGTGGCGACGGTCCAGGCCGCGGGCGTTGCGGCCGTGGTCATTCTGGCGCTGATGATCGGGGCGGCACTCGCCCTCGATGTCTTCAAGCTGCGCCCGAGCGGTCGAAGGTCGCTCACCGTCCGCAGCCTCGACGAAGCGCTGGGGCGCCCCGAATCGTACCTGCCCCCTTCGACGCCGCGCGGTACGACCGACCAGCTCGGCAACTCCCGGCGCGCGGCCTGACCAGCCCGACCCGGCCTGGAACCTGTACCCCGTTCGTCCTCGTAGATCCCTTTGACGGGGATCGCCGCCGGCTCCAGCCGGCGGCGCAGCCGCCAATGCCGCGCCCGAGACGCGGCGGGAAGGCGAGGACGTCATGTTCGAGTTGCTGGCGCTGGGCACGCTCCTCCTCTTCGGCCTCCTGGCCATCGGCCTCGTCGTCGCCCTGCTGAAGCTGGTGTTCTGGCTCCTCTTCCTCCCGTTCCGCCTGGCGCTGAAGCTGCTGGCCCTCCCGTTTCTCGCTCTCGGCCTGCTGCTGAAGCTGATCTTCGGCGTGCTCCTGCTGCCCGTGTTCCTGGTGTTCGGCGCGCTCGCGCTTGTCGGCTTTGGGCTGGCGGCCCTGCTCGGCCTGCTCCTGCCGATCCTGCCGCTGATTGTCGCGGGTCTGGTGGTGTGGGGCCTGGTGAAGCTCTTCTCACGCCCCGCCGCTGCGACGCGTGCCTGACGCGTGCAGGCGCCAGAACCCTGTCTCCCGCTCGTAGGCGTCCCCGGCGCGGATGATCGCCGCCTCGTCGAACGGCCGGCCGATGAGCTGCAGGCCGACGGGCAGCCCGCCGTCCGTGAAGCCGCAGGGGACCGAGAGCGCGGGAAGCCCGGCGAGCGATGCGCCGACGGTGAAGACATCCGAGAGATACATCGCCACGGGATCCTGCAGGCGCTCGCCGAGCCGGAACGCTGGGGTGGGGCTGGTCGGCATCGCGATGAGATCGACCGCGGCGAGGGCCGACAGGAAGCCGGCGGTGACCTGTGCCCGGGCCGCCTGCGCCTTCAGGTAGTACGCGTCGTAGTAGCCCGCGCTCAGCACGAACGTGCCCAGGATGATGCGCCGCTTGACCTCGGCGCCGAACCCTTCGGATCGCGACGCGTCGTACATCGCGCGCAGGCTGCCCGCGCCCGCGGCACGGTGCCCGTATCGCACGCCGTCGTATCGCGCGAGGTTCGAACTCGCCTCCGCCGTGGCGATGAGGTAGTAGACAGGCACCGCCAGGTCAGTATGCGCGAGGGCGATCTCGCGGACCTCGGCTCCTCGCGTCGCGAGGACGTCCATCGCCGTTTCAACCGCCCGGGCCACCTCGGCATCGACACCGTGATCGAGCAGGTGCCGCGGAAACCCTATCCGGACCCCCCGGGCGTCGCCGGCGAGGGCCGCTTCCCAATCGGGAACCGGCGCCGGAGCCGACGTGGCATCGAGCGCGTCCGGACCGGCGATGGCGCGCAGAACGGCGGCGGCATCACGGACCGTCATCGCCAGCGGCCCGATCTGATCCATCGACGACGCGAAGGCAATCAGCCCGTGGCGCGATACGCGCCCGTAAGTGGGGCGCAGGCCGACGCAGCCGCACAGGGCTGCCGGCTGGCGGACCGAGCCTCCGGTGTCCGATCCCAGGGCGACCGGCACCAGCCCCGCGGCGACGGCCGCGGCCGATCCGCCGCTCGAGCCGCCCGGCGTTCGCGAGCGATCCCACGGGTTGCGCACCTGACCGAACGCGGAGTGCTCGCTGGACGATCCCATGCCGAACTCGTCGCAGTTGGTCTTGCCGACGACGATCGCCCCGGCCCGCTCGAGGCGCTCCACGGCGGTCGCGCTGAACGGCGGCACGAAGTCCGCCAGCGCCCGGGAACCCGCGGTCGTGGCAAGGCCGGCCGTGCAGATGTTGTCCTTGACGGCGACAGGTACGGCGGCCAGCGGTCCGGCAAGCCGGCGGTCGGCCAGCCGGTCGAGTGCTGCCGCGCGCCGGAGAACGGCCGCCTCGTCCACGGCGAGCATCGCGCCCAGTTCCCGGTTCGATGCCTCGATGCGCGCCAGCACGTCTTCGCAGATCGCGACGGCGGTGGTCGCGCCCTCGAGAAACGCCGTCCGCAGGCGGCGGGCGGTGCCGGAAAGGCCCTCCGTCATCCAATGACCTTCGGCACCCGGACGAGCCGCGGAGTGGCCGTGGCGTCCGGCGCGTTCGCGAGCGCCGCGTCTGCGGGGAGCGACGGGGCGACCGCGTCGGGCCGTTCGAGGACGGGTTCGCGGTCCGCGGCGCCCTCTGGCGCCGGCGATTCGAAGGCCTCCGCTACCCGGTCCACGAACGCGAGGATCTCTGCAAGCTGTGCCTGAAAAAGGGATTCTTCGGACGGGGAGAGCTGAAGGCGCGCAAGCGCCGCGACGCGGGCAATCGGGAAGTCCTCGCGCTCGGCGGGCATGGCCGATGCTAACATTCACGATCATGGCACCGCAACCAACGCGCCGGGCCGCGGCCGTGGCAGGAACCTGGTACCCGGGGGACTCCGCCACGCTCGCCTCCGCCATCGACCAGCACTTCGGATGCGTCACCGAGAGGGTGACCGGAGACATCATCGCGCTGGTCTCACCCCACGCCGGATTGATGTACTCCGGTCCCGTGGCGGCACACGCGTACCGCCAGCTCGAGGGCCGCGCCTACGATGTCATCGTGCTGGTCGGGCCCTCCCACCACGTCGGCTTCGAGGGCGTGGCGGTCGCGGCGCGCGGCGTGTTCGAAACGCCGCTTGGCGACATCGCGGTATCGGCAGACGACGCCGACATGATCATCGCGTCGTGCCGGGTGGTGAGCGAGGTGCCCGCGGCGCACCGCCGCGAGCACTCGATCGAGATGCAGCTGCCGTTCCTGCAGCGCGTGCTGCCCGGCGTGCCCATCGTGCCGCTCGTCATGGGGCACCAGTCACGCGCGACGATCAACGCGCTGGCCGAGGGGCTCGCGTCCGCCATGGCTTCCAGGCGCGCGCTGCTCGTGGCGAGCAGCGACCTCTCGCACTACCACGACTCGCACCGCGCCGAGCTGCTCGACCGGGTGATCGTGGACGCGATCGACCGGTTCGACCCCGAGGCCGTCGAGCGGGCGCTCGCCCGGGATCCGGGTCATGCGTGCGGCGGCGGGCCGATCGTGTCGGTGATGCGCGCGGCTCGCGCGCTCGGCGCGGCGGACGCGCGCGTACTCTGCTACGCGGATTCCGGCGCCGTCTCCGGCGACACGAGCGCGGTAGTCGGGTACTGTGCGGCGGTGCTCGGCACGTTCGGCGCGGCGGCCTGACGGAGGAGAAGAACAGCGTGGAGACCCTGCTCTCGGCGGACGATCGCGGCCGGCTGCTGGCCGAGGCCCGCGGCGCCGTGGCCGACGCTCTGGCCGGCCGGCCGCCGCGCAGGGTAGCGGCGGAGGGGATCTTCGCGCGCCGAGCCGGTGTCTTCGTCTCGTTCCACCTCGACGGAGTCCTCCGGGGCTGCATCGGGCACCCCGACGGCGACCAGCCGCTGGCCTCCGTGGTGCCGCAATGCGCGGTGGCGGCGGCAACCGGCGATCCGCGGTTCGATTCCGTGTCTCCGGGCGAACTGGCGCGGTGCGTGATCGAGATCTCCGTGCTCGGGCCGATTACCGCCGTGCACGACCCCGGGGAGATCGTTGTCGGGCGCCATGGCCTCATCGCCGAGCAGGGTTCGCGCCGGGGCCTGCTGTTGCCACAGGTGGCGACCGAGTACGGGTGGGACCTGGATGCCTTCCTGGCGCGGACCTGTGCGAAAGCGGGGCTGCCGCCCGACGCGTGGAAGCGGGGCGCGACCATCAGCCGGTTCGAGGCGGAGGTGTTCGACGACGCCGACGCCGGGTGGAGGAGTGCGTGATGCGACGGCTCGCGGCAGTGGCGGTGATGGCGGCTGTGATCGGCGCGGTCCCGGTCGGCGCGTGGGGCGGCGCGGGGCACCGGCTGATCCTCGATCGCGCGATTCAGCTCCTGCCGCCGGAACTGCGGGCGGCATTCGACGCGGAGCGCACGGCGCTCGCCGAGCACGCCAGCGATCCGGACCTCTGGCGGGTCGCGGGCTTCGACGAGGAGGCGCCGAGGCACTTTCTCGACATGGACGCGTACGGGCCGCCGCCGTTCGGCGCGCTGCCCCGCGACCTCGGAGCGGCGATCGAGAAGTTCGGGCCCGAGACCGTGACCAGGAACGGGCTGCTGCCGTGGCGCGCCGCCGAGATGCGAGGGCGGCTGGTCCGCGCGTTCGAGGCCCACAAGAACGGCCAGCGCTACGGTCTGGGCAACGCCATCTACCTGACGGCGGTGCTCGCCCACTACGTCGCGGACGCCTACCAGCCGTTCCACGCCGTCCTGAACTACGACGGCCAGCTGACGAACCAGCACGGCATCCATGCGAGGTTCGAAGACGAACTCCCGGCCCGCTTCGCGTCGCGGCTGAGGTATGCGCCCGCGGCTGCGCGGCCGGTTGCCGACACGCGCGATGCGATGTTCGAGGCGCTGGCCTCGGGCGCCGTGCTCGTCGAGGGGCTGCTCGCGGCCGACCGCCGTGCGGCGGAGGGCCGGTCCGAGTACGACGACGGGTACTACGACGCCTTGTTCAGCGCGACGCAGCCGGTCCTGGAGGGGCGCACGAGCGAGGCGATCACGGCCGTGGCGGGCGTCATCCTCGGGGCGTGGGAGCAGGCCGGCAGGCCCGACCTCGCGAAGCCGCCTCCGCGCCCGGCGCAGGAGATCCGCCGGCGCGACGCCCGCTAGGCCTGCGCCGACCCTCGATGGACATCTACCTCGTTCCCGCCGGGCGACACGGTTACGAGTTGTACTGCGAGGTCGAGGACCGCCGCCACGGGTCCGACGACGATGCGCGCCCTGGCTGGAGGGCGGCGCTCAGCCGGCGGTTTCACCGGGGCCTCGCCTACCTCGAGGCGGAGCGCCACGGGCGGCTGGCGAAGGCGGCAGCAGCGGAGCGGCGCAGCCGTCTCCAGCGCCTTCGCGACCGCGCGCTCGGCTGGCTTGCCGAGCGTATCGCGGAGCAGCGCCTCCTGTGGTTTCTGAGGAGCGAGCGGGAGGCCACGGCGCACCATCCCGGCGACATGCCGGCCGACGATGCCGAGCGGTGGGTGCGCAACGAGCTGCGCCGCGACAGGCTCCGTCACCTGGTCTGGATGTTCGTCGACGGCGGCATCTACCTGGCGTCGCTGCCGCTCACCCCGATTCCCGGGCCGAACGTACTGTCGCTCTACTTCTCGTTCCGGGCGATTGGGCACTTCCTCTCGTGGCTGGGCGCACGCCACGGCCTCCGACACGTGGCCTGGACTGTACAAGGCGTCGGGTCCGCTGACGGAATTGCGGCGCCTGCCGGGCATGAAGCCGGCCGACCAGGCGGCGCTCGCGCGCGAGATTGCGTCGCGCCTGGATCTGCGGCATCTCGAACGGTTCCTCTCGCGGATGGCCCTCGCAGGCCCGTGATATACTCGCGCCGCTTGACTCTTCGTGAACTTGCTGAGCGCCTCGGGTGCCGCCTCGACGGCGACGGGGCGGTCGAGGTCGGGCGTGTCGCCACGCTCGAGGCCGCCGGGCCCGGAGAGCTGTCGTTCTTCTCCAATCCGAAGTACGCGCCGCAACTGGCGGCGACGCAGGCGTCGGCGGTCATCCTCGCCGACGACGCGGCGCCGGCGCCGTGCGCGATGCTGCGCGCGCACGATCCGTACCTGACGTTCGCGATGGCGGCCGGCCTGCTGGCGCCCGACGACCGGCCCGCCCCGGGCGTTGCGCCATCGGCCCACGTCGGCCCAGGCGCCACCATCGGCCCCGGGTGCCACATCGGCCCGTTCGCTTCGGTGGGTGACGGCGCCGTCATCGGGGCTCGCACTATCGTCCATCCGCACGCGGTCATCTACGCCGGCGTGACGATCGGCGACGACTGCGTCATCCACGCGCACGCCTCGATCCGGGAGCGGTGCCGGGTGGGGAATCGCGTCGTCATCCAGAACGGCGCCGTCATCGGCAGCGACGGGTTCGGGTTCGCCCCGAGGCCCGACGGCACGTATCAGAAAATCCCGCAGACCGCGCCCGTCGTGATCGAGGACGACGTCGAGATCGGGGCCAACACGACGATCGACAGGCCGGCGGTCGGCGAAACGCGGATCCAGGCGGGCACGAAGATCGACAACCTGGTCATGGTGGCGCACGGCGTGCACGTCGGCCGTAACGTGATGCTTGTGGCCCAGGTCGGCATCGCGGGCAGCACGACCATCGGCGACTCGTCGGTCCTTGCCGGGCAGGTGGGCGTCGCAGGGCACCTGCACATCGGGAAGGGCACGAAGGCCACCGCGCAGACCGGCATTCCGAACTCGCTGCCCGACGGGTCGTTCGTCTCGGGCTACCCCGCGATCGACAACCGCGAATGGCTCAAGTCGTCCGCCGTCTTCCGCCGCCTTCCCGAGATGAAGAAGGCCCTGGCCGCGCTCGAGAGGCGCCTCGCCGGCCTCGAGGCCCGGCTCGGTGCCGGTCCCCCAAGCCCGCACGAGTAGCTCGTGCCATAATCCGGTTCATGGGACGCTCCGATCCGCGCCGGCGCGACAGGGTCCGCTTCGGGCCGGCCCGGCGTGTCGCCGCCGGGTGCCTGTGGCTGTCGCTGGCGGCCGTGGCCGCGGCCGGCGCGCGCGCCGCGTCGGACCTCAGGCCGCCGAAGCTGGACTACACGGTCTCGGCGCTGCCGAACGGGCTCCGGCTCATCCTGCACGAGGACCACTCGACGCCCATCGTCAACGTCCAGGTGTGGTACCACGTCGGTTCGAAAGACGAGCGGCCGGGGCGTACCGGGTTCGCCCACCTCGTCGAGCACCTGATGTTCAAGGGTTCGAAGAACGTCGAGCCGGAGCAGCACAGGTCCCTCATCTCCGGCATCGGGGGCCGGGCCAACGCGTACACCACCGAGGACGTGACGGTGTTCTGGGAAACCGTGCCGTCGCAGTTCCTGCCGCTGGCCCTCTGGCTCGAAGCGGATCGCATGGCGACGCTGCGCGTCGACAAGGAAATGTTCAGCGGGGAGCGGGAGGCGGTGAAGGAAGAGCGGCGGATGCGGATCGAGAACCAGCCGTACGGCCGGCTGTCGGAAATCGTGAACGGCCACGCGTTCACCGTGCACCCGTACAAGCATCCGACCATCGGAACGACGGCGGATCTCGAGGGCGCATCGCTGGACGACGTGCGCGAGTTCTACCGGACGTACTACGTGCCCGCCAACGCCACGGTGGTGATCGCGGGCGACGTGGAAACCCGCCGTGCCGTCGAGTTGGCGACGACGTACTTCGGCCGGATTCCGCCGTCTGGCCGGGCGGTGCCGCGGGACATCCCGACGGAGCCTCCGCGCAAGGCGCCGCGGCGGCTGACCGTCGAAGAGAGCTGGCCTCTTCCGGTCGTGGTCGTGGCCCACCACGTGACCTTCGACGGGCATCCCGATTCGTACCCGCTTCAGATGGCGTCGAAGATCCTGTCCGACGGACAGAGCTCGCGGATCTACCGGAAGCTGGTGTACGAAACCGGGATCGCGCTGTCGGCCGCCAGCGTCGGCAGCCTCGGCGAGCACCCCAGTCTCTTCTGGGCGTTTGCCGTCGTACAGCCCGGCCACACACCGGCCGAGGCGGAGCAGGCGCTGGTGAAGGAGCTCGACCGGCTGCGGACCGAGCCGGTGTCGGAGCGGGAACTGACCCGAGCGAAGAACCAGTTCACGCGCGACTTCGTGCTGGGCCGAGAAACCGTGCAGCAGAAGGCCAGCGTCCTCGGCCGCGCCTCCGTGCTGCACGGCAACGACGTCGGGTCCGCCGACGGGGAGTTCGACCTCTTCCAGCGGGTCGCGGCGCCCGACATCCAGCGGGTGGCGCAGGCGTACTTCGCGCCTGAGACTCGCATGGTGATCACGGTGTTGCCGAGGCTGAGGACGGGAGGCACCGAATGAGGCGCGCCCGGCGCGCGGCCGTAGCGCTTGCCGTCGCGGCGATTGTGTCGGCAGCTGTACCGTCGCCGGCTCAGGTCAGGAACTGGCCGTCCGAGTCCGCGCCGCGGCCGCTGGCGCCGAGGCCGGCGACGCTTCCGCCGTACGAGGTCCGTACGCTGCCGAACGGACTCAAGGTCGTGGTCGTGGAGCACCATGAGCAGCCATCCGTGAGCCTGCGGATGCTGGTCGGCGCCGGGACCGCCCAGGACCGGCCGCCGAAGCTTGGCGTCGCCAGCCTGGTGGCGTCGCTGCTCGACCAGGGCACGGCGACGAGGACGGCGCAGCAGATCGCGGACGCGGACGACACGCTCGGCGGGAACGTGAGCATCGGGGCGGGCACCGACGTCACCTTCGCGCACATCACCGTCCTCAAGGACCGCGTGTCCGCGGGCCTCGAGCTGCTGTCGGACGTCGTCCGATCCCCGTCGTTCGCCCAGGGCGAGCTCGAGCGGCAGCGCGACCAGCTTCGGTCGGCCCTGAGAATCAGGTACCAGGACCCGGACTACCTGGCGTCCATCGTGTTCGAGCGTCTCGTCTACGGGTTTCACCCGTACGGGTACCCGGGCACGGGCACGCCGGCGTCGATCGAACGCATCACGCGCAGCGACCTCGTCGACTTCCACAGGCAGTACTTCGCGCCCGGCAACTGCATTCTGGCGGTCGCGGGCGATGTCGCCGCCGCCGAGGCGTTGGCGGCCGTCGAGACGACGTTCGGCGGGTGGGCCCCGAGGGCCGTGGAGGCGCCGCTCACGATCGGGCCGCCGGCGCCGGCGAGCCGCATCGTCATCGTCGACGTCCCGGATGCGGTGCAGACGGAGATCCGGGCAGGCCACCTGGGCACCCGGCGCACGGCTGACGACTTCAGCGCCCTGGACATGGCGGTGCGCATCCTGGGCGGGGACGGCGCGAACCGGCTTCAGCAGGTCCTGCATACGAGGCGCGGGCTCGCCTACGGCGCGTCGGCCGACCTCAACGCGTACCGGCTTGCGGGCGACATCGTGGCGGAAGCCGCGACGCCCCCGCAAGCGAGCGGTGAGGCGCTCCGGGCCATGGTGGGTCAGTTCTTCCGCCTGCAGAGTCAACCGGTGGGCGTCCGTGAACTCGATGACGCGAAGGCGTTCCTGGCGGGCAGCTTCGCGCTGAGCATCGAGACGCCGGACGACATTGCCACCAAGGTGCTCACCGCCCTCTACTACGGGCTGCCGCTCACGGAATTCGATACGTTCCGCGAACGCGTGAATGCGCTCACGCCCGGGGACATCCAGCGCGTCACCCGCGCGCACTTCCGGCCCGACCGCCTCTCGATCGTGCTCGTGGGCCATGCGCCGACGGTCCTCTTCCTGCTGGACCGCGTCGGAATCAAGGGCGAGGTCGTCATCGTCGCCCTGGCCGATCTCGACGTCGCCGCGGGCGACCTGCGGCGCCCGTCAGTGCCCCTGGATCCGGCCATGCCGCTGGTCTCGGCGGCGAAGGGGGTCTCCCGCGAGGAGTGGGACAAGGTGCGGGGCGTGGTTGAACCCGCCATCGCCGCCGCTGGCGGCCTCGACGCGCTTCGCGCGGTGAAGACGATCCGCGCCACGGCGAGAACCGTGATGCAGACCCCCGAAGGCCCGATGCGCGCCACGACCCGCACGTATGTCGAGTACCCCGGACGGATGCGCGTCGATGCGACGCTGCCTGCGGGCGAGGTCGTGCAGGCGTACGTCGACGGGCAAGCCTGGCTCAAGGACCCCAGAGGCATCCGGGACGCACCGACGCCGATGCGCGACGAGTTCGCCCAGGGCCTGCGCCGGGACTGGATTGCGCTGTTCCTGGCGGTCGCCGACAACCGTGTGCTGGGCCGGGTCCTTCCGGAGGAGAAGGGCCTCGCCGGCCGGCCGCTCCAGGTGGTCGAGTTGTGGTCCACGGAGTTGTCGCCGGTACGGGTCGCCATCGACGCCGGGACGCGCCTGGTCGCCTGGGTCTCGTACCAGACCGGCGCCCCCGGCGGGCGCGTGACGGTGAGGGAGAGCTTCGACGACTATCGTGACGTGGCCGGCATCCGGATCCCGTTCACCGCCGTGGTCCGGCGCGACAACGCCGTCATGCTCGATCGCACCATCACGGACGTCCAGATCAACGTGACGTTTCCGCCCGGGTTCTTCCTGAAGGTCCAGTAGGCAGCGCGCGATGCCCTCGGTGATGATCTCGTGCGGCGAGCCGTCGGGCGATCTCTACGCGGGCGCCCTGGTCCGGGAGTTGCGCCGCCTGAGCCCCGGCACGCAAGTCGTCGGCCTTGGCGGCGAGCACCTGCGCAGCGCCGGCGCCGAACTGGTGGGTGACTACCGCGGCTTGAGCGTGACGGGCCTGGTCGAAGCCGTCCGGGTGCTGCCGCGGGCCTGGGCCATGCACCGGGCGCTGGTGGAGCGGGCCCGCCGCACTCGTCCCGACGCGCTCGTGGTGATCGATTTCCCGGACTTCAACTTCAGGCTTGCGGGGTCGCTGCACCGGCTCGGCATCCCTGTCGTGTACTACGTGTGCCCGCAGGTGTGGGCCTGGCGCTCGGGGCGGCTGCAGGTGCTCAAGCGGCTCGTCGCGCGAGCCCTCGTCATCTTCCCGTTCGAGGCCGCGATCTACAGCGACGCCGGCATCCCGGTCGAGTTCGTCGGCCACCCGTTGCTGGATCTCACGCCCGCCTCCGCAGGACGGGAGGCACTCGCTGCCGGGTGGGGCCTGGACGGCGCGGCGCCGACGGTGGCGCTGCTCCCCGGCAGCCGTCCGAACGAGTTGCGCTCCACGCTCCCCACGCTCGCGGCCGCGGTGCCGCGCATCGCGGCCCGGGTGCCCGGCGTCCAGTTCATCGTCGCGCGCGCGCCGAATCTGCCCGATGGGCTGTTCGGCCCGCTCCGCGACGTCCGCGGCAGCCGGGTCGCCGAGATCGCCGGGCGCACCGACGATGTGCTGAGCGCGTCCGACGTGGTGGTCACCGCGTCGGGCACCGCGACGGTGCAGACCGCGATCCACGAGCGGCCGATGGTCATCGTCTACCGGCTGTCGCCGCTGACGTACCGCCTCGGCAAGCGCTTCGTGAAGGTGGATACGTACGGCATGGTCAACCTCGTGGCGGGGCGGCGCGTCGTGCCCGAGCTCATCCAGGACGCGTTCACGCCCGGCGCCGTGGCGGACGAGACGGCGCGGTACTTCGAGGATGCGGAGTACGCCGCGCGGACGCGCGCCGCGCTTGCCGACGTGCGCGCCCGGCTGGGCGAGCACGGGGCCAGCCGCCGGGCGGCCGAGCAGGTGCTGGCGGCGTGCGAGGTTCGCCGGCACGGCCGGGGCTGAGGCGGCGTGGGGGCGGGTCCGAAACGCGGGATAATGAACCGTCGGATTTCCGGGAGACAGTGAACAGATGGCATACCAGAACTCATTCGGCGTGGTGCGGGACCTCGAGTTCCGCGCGGGCTCGGCGAAGTACTACAGTCTGCCTGCGCTCCAGCAGTCCGGGTTTCCTGGCGTGGCGCGCCTGCCGTACTCGCTGAAGATCCTGCTGGAGAACCTGCTGCGCCACGAGGACAACGCCGCGGTCAAGCCCGGCGACATCCAGGCGCTCGCCAACTGGGATCACTCGACGGACATCGAGAAGGAGATCGCCTTCACGCCCGCGCGAGTGCTGCTCCAGGACTTCACCGGCGTGCCGGCCGTGGTGGACCTCGCGGCCATGCGCGACGCCATGGCCCGCCTCGGCGGCGATCCGAACCGGGTCAACCCGCTGCAGCCGATGGAGCTCGTGATCGACCACTCCGTGCAGGTAGACCATTTCGGCACGGCCGATGCCTTCCACCTGAACGCGGCGCTCGAGTACGCGCGCAACAAGGAGCGCTACACCTTCCTTCGCTGGGGGCAGAACGCGTTCGCCAACTTCCGCGTCGTCCCGCCCGAGACGGGCATCGTGCACCAGGTGAATCTCGAGTACCTCGCGCGCGTCGTCTTCCGCGCCGATCGCGACGGGGTGGCGTGGGCGTACCCGGACACGCTCGTGGGCACCGACTCGCACACGACGATGGTGAACGGCCTCGGCGTGGTCGGATGGGGCGTGGGCGGCATCGAGGCCGAGGCGGCGATGCTGGGCCAGCCCATCTCGATGCTGATTCCGCCGGTGGTCGGGTTCCGGCTCGACGGGACGCTGCCGGCGGGCACCACGGCCACCGACCTCGTCTTGACCGTGACCGAGCGGCTTCGCAAGCACGGCGTCGTCGGCAAGTTCGTCGAGTTCTTCGGCCCGGGCCTGGCCAGCCTCACGCTGGCGGATCGCGCGACGCTGTCGAACATGTGCCCGGAGTACGGCGCGACGGTCGCGGTCTTCCCGATCGACGCGATGACGATCGACTACCTCCGGTTGACCGGCCGGGACGACTCGGCGGTCGCCCTCGTGGAGGCTTACGCCCGGGCCCAGGGCCTGTTCGCCGACGAGGAGGCGCCCGAGGCGGACTACAGCGAGGTGATCGAACTCGACCTCGGCACCATCGAACCGTCGCTCGCGGGGCCGAAGCGGCCGCAGGACCGCGTCGCGCTCTCGGCGGCGAAGTCGAAGTTCGCCGCGGCGCTGCCGCAGATGCTGGCAGAGAGGAAGAAGCCGGCGGCGGCCCCCGCGGCCGCGGAGGTGTCCGGCGCGCCGATCGACCATGGCGCGGTCGTCGTGGCGGCCATCACGAGCTGCACCAACACGTCCAACCCCAGCGTGCTCGTCGCGGCCGGCCTCGTGGCCAGGAAGGCCGTCGAGCGCGGCCTGACACGAAAGCCGTGGGTCAAGACGAGCCTTGCGCCGGGATCGAAGGTCGTCACCGAATACCTGGAGAAGGCCGGCCTCGCGCAGTACCTCGACGCGCTCGGGTTCAACCTGGTGGGGTACGGGTGCACGACCTGCATCGGGAACAGCGGCCCTCTGCCGGAAGACGTGGCAGCCGCGATCGAGGCGCGCGGACTGATCGTGGCATCCGTGCTGAGCGGCAACCGGAACTTCGAAGGGCGCGTGCAGCCGCTGGTCAGGGCGAACTACCTGGCGTCGCCGCCGCTCGTGGTTGCCTACGCCCTCGCCGGGACGATGGACCTCGACCTCACGACCGAGCCCCTCGGAGCCGACCCGGCCGGCGCGCCCGTGTTCCTGAAAGACATCTGGCCGAGCGAGCGTGAAATCCAGGCGTGCATCGCCGAGTCGATAACCGCCGGGATGTACCGCGAGGTGTACGCGGGCGTCTTCGAGGGCGATGAGCGGTGGAAGGCCGTGATCCCGCCGGCCGGCGATCGGTTCGCGTGGGACGACGCGTCGACCTACATCCGGAACCCGCCGTACTTCGACGGGCTCACCCTCGAACCGCCTCCGCCCCGGCCGATCGCCGGCGCCCGCGTGCTGGCGGTCCTCGGGGACAGCATCACGACGGACCACATTTCCCCGGCCGGCAACATCAGGGCCGACGGACCTGCGGGGAAGTACCTGCAGGAGTGCGGCGTGCAGCCGAAGGACTTCAACCAGTACGGCGCGCGCCGGGGCAACCACGAAGTGATGATGCGCGGGACGTTCGCGAACATCCGCCTGAAGAACCAGCTCGTGCCCGGCACCGAGGGCGGCATCACCGCGTTCCTGCCAGGCGGCGAGGTGATGCCCATCTACGACGCCGCCATGAAGTACAAGGCGGCCAGCGTCCCCCTCGTGATCCTGGCCGGCAAGGAGTACGGGTCCGGCATCGTCGCGCGACTGGGCGGCGAAAGGCACGGCGCTGCTCGGCGTGAGAGCGGTCATCGCCGAGAGCTTCGAGCGCATCCATCGCAGCAACCTCGTCAACATGGGGCTCCTGCCGCTGCAGTTCCTGCCCGGCCAGTCCGTGGCGGCCCTGGGGCTGACGGGCCACGAGACGTTCGAGATCGTCGGCGCCGCCGATGCGCTGACGCCGCGCGGGATGGTGACCGTCAGGGCGACGGCAGGCGACGGCTCGGTCAAGCCGTTCGATGCACGGGTGCGGATCGACACACCCGAAGAGCTCGTCGCGTTCCGCAACGGCGGGATTCTGCCGTATGTGCTCAGGCAGTTGCTCAAGAAGTAGTCAGTAGCCAGTAGTCAGTATTCAGTAGAAAGGCAAGGCAGGCCGCCAGGGGTCCAACTCCTACTGGCTACTGGCTACGTCGGCTACTGGCTACTGGCTACTGGCTACTGGAACAGCGACCCCGCACGCATGCTGACAGCGCAGTTCGTGAAGGAGCGGGCGACGCGCCTCGGCTTCGACCTGTGCGGCATCGCGCCCGCGGGCGATCTCGAGGCGCTGGCGAGACTGCCGGAGTGGCTCGCCCTCGGCTTCGCGGGGCGGATGACCTACCTCAACCGTACCGCCCGCGTGCGCGCCGACGTGTGCCGGTGGCTGCCGTCGGCCCGGTCGGTCGTGGTCGCCGCCAGCCTCTACAATACGGACCGTCCCCACCACGTCGAGATGGCCGACCCGGCCCGCGCGCGCATCGCGCGCTACGCGTGGGGCGACGACTATCACGACGCGATGGGACGCCGCCTCGACGAACTGGCCCGGTGGATGCGCGACGCGGCCGGGCCGGGATTCGAAGCGCGCTGGTGCGTGGACGACGGGCCGGTGCAGGAAAAGGTCTATGCCTCACGGGCCGGCATCGGGTGGATCGGTAAGAACACCTGTGTCATCAACGCGGGAATCGGATCGTGGATTCTCCTCGGGGTTCTGGCAAGCAACGTGGAGCTCGAACCCGACGCGGCGGCCGTCGACCGATGCGGCGCCTGCCGGCTGTGTATCGACGCCTGCCCGGCTGGCGCCTTCGCTGAGCCGTACGTGCTCGACGCGCGGCGCTGCCTCTCGTACCTGACCATCGAGATCAAGGGCGGCATGCCGGCCGGTCAGCGGGCCGGCGTCGGTGCCCACATCTTCGGGTGCGATATCTGCCAGGACGTCTGCCCGTACAACGCCGTGGCGCCCATCGCCCGGGATGCCTGCTGGCAACCGAAAGCCTCGCTGCAGGACGCGACCCTCGAATCGCTCTGGGCCCTGGACGACGCGGGTCTCGAGAGGGCCATCGAGGGCACCGCGCTGCGCCGTGCCGGCGTGCGGGGGCTCCGCAGGAACCTTGCCGTCGCCATCGGTAATGCCGGCCGTTCGCGGGCTTCCGCGCTGCTTCCGGGAAAGGTGCCAGGCACCATTCTGGCGCCTGGCACCTTTTCGAGCGTCGGCCGGGCATCACAGGATGACCCAATAGTGGCCGAGCACGTCACCTGGGCGAGATCCCGGCCCTGGTAGCTCAGCCCGGGTTGCACAGAATCTGCGCGTTCCGGCCATTTTCGTGTGCAACGTCAGTGGAGGACGGAGCGGGTGGTTACTACCCTTGGACAACCAAGGAGGACTGCCCATGCGTGGAATCACTGCCTGGGAGGCGGAGGCCGGACCGCGCACGTGCTCGTCCGCGACGGGCGGCCGGTGCGTCTCGTGCGCCGGCTGTTTCACACGCGTCCGGGAGCGTCGTCGGCAGCATCGCGGCGACGAATCCTGAATGGTCGGGCCGGGCGTCGGGCCGGGCCGCCGCCAGCCGGGCCGACTATACTTGCGCCGATGAGCGACGAGTCCGGACCTCGTGCGGAGTACACGCGCCGGCTGGCTGAGCGGCGGGCCCAGGCTGCCCGCGCGGCGCGTCTGGACCGCAGGATCTCGCACGCGCGCCTCGCGGCAGTCGTCGCCGCGGCGGCGCTGGCCTGGCTGGCGTGGGGCCGGCACCTGGTGTCGCCCTGGTGGGTCACGGTCCCGGCAGCGGGCTTCTTCGCGCTGGTCTTCGTGCACGGGCGCGTCGTCGCGTCGCGCCGACGGACCGAGCGGTCCGCCGACTTCTACGACCTCGGCCTGGCGCGCCTGGATCACCGCTGGGCAGGAAGAGGCGAAGCCGGCGATCGCTTCCTCGATCACGCACACCTGTACGGCGCCGACCTCGACCTGTTCGGGCGCGGTTCGTTGTTCGAACTGCTCTGCACGGCGCGGACGCAGGCGGGCGAAGACACCCTGGCAGCCTGGCTGCTCGCGCCCGCTTCACCGGATGGCGTGCGCGCACGACAGGACGCGGTACGCGAGCTGCGGGCCAGGGTGGACCTGCGCGAGGAACTGGCGCTGCTTGGATCCGACGTGCGCGCCGGCATCCACCCCGGGTCGCTGGCGGCCTGGGGCACCGCCTCGCCAGTGCTTCGCTCACGGCTGATCCCGGTCGCCGCCGCGCTGCTGGCCGCCGCCGGAGTCGTGTCACTGGCGCTCTGGTGGGCCGGTGCCGTGTCGCCCGTCGCGGTGGTCGTCGCCATCGCCGCCGACCTCGCGTTCGCGCTGCCGCTGAGATCACGGATCCGGCATGTCATCGGCGCGCTGGGAGCGGCGACCCATGAGCTGGCCGTGCTGTCGCACGTGCTGTCCCGCCTCGAGCGGGAGCCATTCTCCAGCCCGCGCCTGCTCGAACTCGGTGCCATGCTCGCCGCGGATGGCGTACCGCCGTCGCGGCGCATCGCGACACTTCAACGGCTGATCGACCTGCTCGACGCGCGCCGCAACCAGATCTTCATGCCGTTCTCCTGCCTGCTGCTGTGGGGCACGCAGTTCGCTCACGCCATCGAGTCGTGGCGCGCGGCGGCCGGGCCTGCCGTGCCGCGGTGGCTGGCGGTGGTTGGAGAGTTCGAGGCCCTCGCCGCGCTGGCCGGCTACGCGTGGGAGCACCCGGAGGATCCGTTCCCGGAAATCGTCGAGGCGACCGGGGGGCCGCGCTTCGACGCCGAAGGGCTGGGCCATCCCCTCATTCCCCGGGAGACGTGTGTGCCGAACGACGTCCGTCTCGGCGGCGGGCATCCACACGCGCTGGTGGTCAGCGGCTCCAACATGTCCGGGAAGAGCACGCTGCTGCGGACGGTCGGCGTCAACACGGTGCTGGCGCTGGCTGGCGCGCCCGTGCGGGCGCGACGGCTGACGCTGACGCCCCTGTCCGTCGGCGCGACGCTCCGCATCCAGGACTCGCTGCAGTCGGGCACATCCCGCTTCTACGCGGAGATCACGCGGTTGCGCGCGATCGTGGATCTCACCCAGGGGTCTCCTCCGCTGCTGTTCCTCCTCGACGAAATGCTCAACGGCACCAACTCGCACGACCGGCGCGCCGGCGCGGAGGCGGTGCTCGGCTGGCTCATCGACCGCGGCGCCATCGGGCTCGTGACCACGCACGACCTCGCCCTCTCGGAGATCGCCGACGCGCTCGCGCCGCGCGCGGCGAACGTGCATTTCGAGGACCACCTCGAGGGCGGCCGCATGAGCTTCGACTACCTGTGCCGGCCTGGCATCATGACCAGGAGCAATGCGCTGGCGCTGATGCGGGCTGTCGGGCTCGAGGTGGGCCCCCGCAGCGGGGCGGGTCCGGCCAGCGTGATCAGCGGGTGTAGCTGATCCGGTAGATCGCGCCCGCGAGGTCGTCGGAGACGAGCAGAGCCCCGTCGGGCATGACGAGCACGTCCACCGGGCGTCCCCAGGGCTTCCGGCCCTGGAGCCAGCCCTCGACGAACGGCTCGTAGCCGGTGACGCGGTTGCCGGCGAGCGTGACCATCATCACGCGATAGCCGATCGGCGTGCTGCGGTTCCACGATCCATGCTCGGCAATCAGGATCTGGTTTCGGAACGCGGGGGGGAACATCGTCCCGGTGTAGAAACGCATGCCGAGCGCGGCGACGTGCGGCCCGAGCGTCCGGGCAGGCGGGGTGAACTCCGAGCACGGGCGTTTCGAACCAAACTCGGGGTCGGCGATCGTGCCGCCGTGGCAGTACGGAAAGCCGAAATGCAGCCTCTTCGCGGGCGCGACGTTCAGTTCGTCCGGCGGCAGGTCGTCGCCCATCATGTCGCGCCCGTTGTCGGTGAACCAGAGTTCCTTCGTCGCGGGGTGCCAGTCGAAGCCCACCGTGTTGCGGACGCCGCTCGCGAACACCTCCAGGCCCGAGCCGTCGGGCTTGATCCGGGTAATGGAGGCGTAACGCTCGTCGGGGCGCTCGCACACGTTGCACGGGGCCCCGACCGGCACGTAGAGCCAGCCGTCCGGACCGAACGCCATGAACTTCCAGCCGTGGTGGCGGTCCCGCGGAAACGCGTCGGTGACCACCACCGGGGCCGGAGGCTTCCCAAGCGCCGACTCGATGTTGTCGAACCTGAGGATGCGCGACACCTCGGCGACAAACAGCGATCCGTCGCGCACCGCGACGCCGTTCGGCATCTCCAGGCCGGTGGCGATCGTGAACACCCTGTCGGCCTTCTGGTCCCGGTTGGCGTCGACGACCGCGTACACGTTTCCCGCAGTGCGGGTGCCGACAAACAGCGTGCCCCCCGGGCCCAGCGTCATCGAGCGGGCGTTGGGTACGTTGTCGGCATAGACGCTGATCGAGAAGCCTGGCGGCAGCGTGAGCGTCGACAGGGGAAGCCGGCCGGGCGACGGGGACTGGGCGGTGGCCGCCATTCCGCAGGCAACGGCGAGAGCGGCCGCGGCGGCGGCGCCTACACGCATGGCTGTTCGCATCGAGACTCCTCCGGTGGTGAGGATCATCATACCGGCTTCCTCCGGCGCCGGCTCGGGCGAAGAATCCCGGTGCGCCGCGACGGGCAACCGGTGTACAAGGAGTAACGGAACGGAACGCCGTCGTGTGTGAAGGATCGAAGTCATCATGAATCACCAGGGCCTCTGGACATCGGTACTCGGATTGCTGCTTGGGGGTGCCGTCGTGCTGGGAACGCCGCAACAGCCGTGGCCGGATGCCGCGGCGCTGCAGGCGATGACGGCGCGGTTCGCGCCGGTGGACATCGGCGCCGACATCTCGGCGCTGCCGGCCGGAGAGCGCCGCGCGCTCGCGAAGCTCGTCCAGGCCGGGCGCATCATGGACGCGCTCTTCCTGCGCCAGGTGTGGGGCGGCAACGAGGCGGTGCTCTTCGATCTGCTGGCCGACGCGACACCGGCGGGGCAGGCGCGGCTGCACGCGTTCCTGGTCAACAAGGGACCGTGGTCGCGAGCTCGACCACAACGCGCCGTTCGTCGCCGGCGTGCCGGCGAAGCCCGAGGGCGCCAACTTCTACCCGGCCGGCGCCGCGAAGGCCGACGTCGAGGCCTGGCTGCGGACGCTGCCGGCGGCGGAACGCGAGCGGGCCACGGGTTTCTTCACTACGATTCGCCGCGGCCTCGACGGGCGGTTCCAGATCGTGCCGTACAGCGTCGAGTACCAGGGCGAACTGGCGCGCGCGGCCGAGTTGCTGCGCGAGGCGGCCGGCCTCACGGCCGAGCCCGACGCTGAAGCGCTTCCTGGAGTCACGCGCCGACGCGTTCCTGTCGAACGACTACTACGAGAGCGACGTCGCCTGGATGGAGCTCGACGCGGCCATCGAGCCGACCATCGGCCCGTACGAGGTCTACAAGGACGAGTGGTTCAACTACAAGGCGGCGTTCGAGGCGTTCATCACCGTGCGCGACGCCGCGCGAGTCGGCCAAGCTCGCGAAGTTCAGCGACGAGCTGCAGGACATCGAGAACCATCTGCCCGATCGACCCGAGGCGCTCCGCAACCCGAGGCTCGGCGCGATGGCGCCCATCCGCGTCGTCAACGTCGTCCTGGCGGCCGGCGACGGCAATCACGGCGTGCAGACGGCCGCCTTCAACCTGCCGAACGACGAGCGCGTCATCCGCGAGAAGGGCTCCAAGCGGGTGATGCTGAAGAACATGCAGGAGGCCAAGTTCCAGAAGGTGCTCGTGCCGATCTCGAAGGTCGTGCTGGCGCCGGCGGACCAGGCGGGCGTGGCGTTCGACGCCTTCTTCACCCACATCCTGATGCACGAGCTGATGCACGGTCTCGGGCCGCACGACATCACGGTGGCGGGCCGCAGCGACGACCGTGCGTCAGGAGCTGAAGGAGACCTACAGCGCCATCGAGGAAGCCAAGGCCGACATCTCCGGCCTCTTCGCGCTGCAGTACCTGGTGGACAAGGGGGTGCTCGACGCGTCGATGGAGCGGACGATGTACACGACGTTCCTGGCGTCGGCTTTCCGGTCGATCCGGTTCGGCATCAACGAGGCCCACGGGGGCGGCATCGCGGTCCAACTGAACGCGCTGCTCGACGCCGGCGCGTTCACGGTGGCCGCCGACGGCACGTTCGCGGTCAACGCGGCGAAGATCAAGCCCGCCGTCGAGGCGCTCACGCGAGACATCCTGATGCTGCAGGCCCGCGGCGACTACGCGACGGCGAAGGCGATGATCGAGAGGATTGCCGTGGTGCGGCCCGAGGTGCAGCGCGCTCTCGACAGGCTCGGCCACGTGCCGGTGGACATCGAGCCGCGGTTCGTCACCGCCGCGCAACTCGAGCGGGAGTAGCCCGGGGCCCTGCCGCACGGACCCTGGGGTCGTCGTGTCGGGATGGAGCCCGGGGTCTTCAGACCCCGCGCACGGGGGTGCTGGCAATCGTTGCGCCGTCAGGATGGAGCCCGGGGTCTTCAGACCCCGCGCACGGGGGTGCTGGCAGTCGTTGCGCCGTCAGGATGGAGCCCGGGGTCTTCAGACCCCGGGGCAGGAGCGCCGTGCTAGCTGCTGCCGAACCCGCACGCGGACGGGTTCTGGCATCCGGCGCAGGGGCCGCCGGCCGGCATCGCCGGGGCCTTCGGGCCGGCCGCGCCGACGGCGAACGCGGACAGCTGTTTTTCGACTCGCGCGCTGCGGCACGCGGGGCACTCCGGCGTCACCCCTCCGCGCATCAGCATCTCGAAGCGTTTCCCGCAGTCGGCGCAGGTGTACTCGAAGAGCGGCATGACGGCAGTATACCGCAGGGCCCCGCGCCTCGCCGGGCGCCTGACCTGATACGATGACCGGACACGGTTTCGCCATGTCCAAGTTCTACATCACGACCGCCATCGACTACGTGAACAGCCGGCCGCACCTCGGCACGGCGTACGAGAAGATCACCGCCGACATCATCGCGCGCTACAAGCGGCTGGCGGGCGTCGACACCCACTTCCTGATGGGCAACGACGAGCACTCGCTGAACGTGTTCCGCCGCGCGAAGGAGCAGGGCCTCGACCCGAAGGCCTACTGCGATCGGATGGAGGCGGAGTTCCGCGAGGTCTGGCAGCGGCTCGACGTGTCGTTCGACGACTTCATCCGGACCACGGAGGAGCGCCATCGTGTCGGCGTGACCGCGCTGGTCGAGCGCATCCGGGCCGCCGGCGACATCTACGAGGGGCACTACGAAGGCTGGTACTGCAACTCCTGCGAGGCCTTCAAGCAGGAGAAGGACCTCGTCGACGGCCTCTGCCCGGTGCATCGCACGAAGCCCGACTGGATCAAGGAGAAGAACCACTTCTTCCGCCTCTCGAAGTACCAGCAGCCGCTCCTCGACCACTACGCGCAGCATCCCGAGTTCCTGCAGCCAGACGTCCGGCGCAACGAAATCCTGAACGTCATCCAGAGCGGTCTCGACGACATCTCCATCAGCCGCGCAGGGCAGGCCTGGGGCATCCCGCTGCCGTTCGACCCGCAGAGCGTGGTGTACGTCTGGTTCGACGCGCTCATCAACTACATCTCGGCGCTGGGGTTCGGCGATCACGATGGCGCGGCGTTCCGGCGATGGTGGCCCGCGTCGCTGCACGTGATCGGCAAAGACATCACGCGCTTCCATTGCGTCATCTGGCCCGCGATGCTCATGAGCGCGGGGCTTGACGTTGCCCGAGCGCGTGTTCGGCCACGGGTTCGTGTACTTCAAGGGCGAGAAGATGAGCAAGTCGCTCGGCACGATCGTCGACCCGCTGGACGCGGCGTCGAAATTCGGTCCGGATCCGCTGCGGCTCTATCTTGTCCGCGAGTTCGCGTACGGGCAGGATGGCGACTTTTCGTGGGAGCGCTTCGAGGAGCGCTACAACTCGGACCTTGCCAACAACCTCGGCAACCTTGTCAGCCGCATCGCGACGATGGCCGAGAAGTACTGCGGGGGGTGGCTCCACGTGCCGGCGGCGGAACCCGGGCGCCTGGTGCAGGTCGCCGACGCGGCCGTCGCTGCGTACCGCGCCGCGATGGACGCCTTCGCGCTGCAGGACGGCGTGGCCGCGGCCTATTCGCTCATCGACGCCGCGAACCTGTACATCACCGAGACCGCGCCCTGGACGCTCGCGAAGGATGAGGCCAACGCCGCGCGCGTCGGGCAGATCCTCTACGAGGTCGCCGAGGCGCTGCGGATCGCGGCCATTCTGCTGCTGCCGGCGATGCCCGCCTCGGCCGCAGAGATTCTCCGCCGCGTCGGCGCGCCGAAGCCCGGCGCGCAGCACCGCCTCGACGACGCCGCGTGGGGCGCCGCCGGGGAGCTCCACACCCTCAAGGCCGATGCGATGTGGCCGCGGATCGGGGAAGCAAGGAAGAAGTAGGAAGCAAGAAGCAAGAAGCAGGAAGTAGGAAGTAGGAAGTAGGAAGGCAGAAGACAGAGGACTGGCGAAGAGACAGCCCCCAGGCCCCGGCGGCAGAGGGGGGCCATCATGAAGACGCTGACGATTCTCTGCAACGTCGTCCTGGCGGCGATGTGCGTCATGGAGATCGTGACGGAAGGTCCGCCCGCGCGGCCCTTGCAAGCGGGCGGGTGAGGCCATGCGCCGGGATCATGCTGCGGCGCCGCTGTGCCTCGCGTTGATCGCGCTGGGCCTCGCCGCCGCCAGTCCGCAAACACCAGGGAAACCCCGAGAGGTTCGCAGACTCTACTGGGAGCTCGAGAAGCGATCCGAGGTGTACGTCCGATTGATCCCCGAGGACAGTGCCGGGGGCAAGCCCTTCGTCAGCCTGACGTTCCGCGCGAACTTCCCGGGCGTGGCGAAACGGAATCCTTACGATGGCCTGCCGGAATGGCCGGCAGGCCAGCCAGCGCGGGTGACGCTCGCCGCGGAACCGCTGCCCATGGTCCTAATCAAGGCGTTGTCGCTGAGCCTCCTGGTCGACGGTACCTCTGTCAACCTGACGCCGCCGGGTGGGCGGTACCGGAACATCCCGTGCTTCATGGCGAGCGACGACTGCGCGCCGTTCGGGGTCGAAGCCGAGATTGATCCGGCGCTGCTCAGAGCTCTCGCCGAGGCGCGCACCGTCGAGGGGCTGGTGCTGGGATTCCCTGTGAGGCTCACCAAGGACGACCTGGCGGCGGTCGGCGAATTCGCCTCCAGGGTCGGCCTGGCTCCTGCAAGGCCGCCCGATGGTCATCCGGCCGGTCGCAGTTCCGGCCGGTCAAGCCCGTGACGGGCTGCTGACCACCATCACACGGCGCTGCCGTGCGACTCGACCGCTCGCGGGACCCGGCGCGAGTCCGCTCGCACGCCGTTCTCGAGTCCTTCAGCAGTCCCTCCCCGGTGTCGATGGCCCTCCTCTGGGGTTCGCAGCATTCCGAGACGCGCAGTCCGCCGCCAGCGCCTGGTGCCGCGTGCTGACCAAGACGCTGCGGTGTACCACAGGGCGCGTGAATAGGGTCCGAGCCGCCGCGGAGTTCACCCGCGGGCGCGGCGTGTGCTGGCGTTCGCCGGCATACTCCAGGACGCAGCGGGCCCTGTCGATGTCGCTCGTTGCGGAATCGCCGGCCCTGTAGCGCCATCGGCCCCGCCGACGCCTCCCGCACGAGGAAGTCGCGCGCCCACCGCACCAGGTAAGACGCCGCCCGCTGGCTGGCCGGGTCTTGCTCCAGTACGTACTCGGTGAACCGTTCCGGGGCGTTCGCGGTCTCGCGCAGGGGCGACCGACAGGACCCGTTCGCGAGCCTGCGGCCGCTCCCCCGACCCGCCGTCGTCAGTCCTTGCCGGTAGGAAGGTCGGATGGCCGTCTGTCTGGCGCCCCCTGGTTCGCTCGGGCTCATGTCGGCCATCTCTCGCCTACCGCCGCTACCGCTCGGTTGCTGCAAACCCCGCCGTCCACGAAACACGCGAAATGCCACGCTAGCCCGCCATCCAGATTCCATGGTCTCGTCTGCCTTAGCACGCCCCAGGTTTCTGTGTGCAAAGGCCTTGTCCTCGCCCGGCCTGCGCGGGACAATACGCGCGGGAGCCCGCCCGGGGGCGGCGTCGTTCGGTGGTCCGGGGTGCTGTTCCCAGCGAATCCGGATATCTGATTATTGGATGTTGAACTAAACCGCTACGCGGTAGCCGAGCTTCGTTTCGCTCGCGTGGTGTCCTCCGTCTCGCTCTTCGGCCTGCGCTGTCGCTGACACATCCCTCCATTCGAATCTGGTTCACACTCCCCGCAGACGACCGTCGCATGGGGCGGCGCGTCGCCAGTCGAGAGGTGTGTGATGACGGAACTGCGTCGACGGATGGACAACGACATGGTGCTGCGCGGCATGGCGGGGACGACGCGCGAGGCGTATCTCGCGGCGGTCAGCGGTCTGGCGCGGCACTACCGGCGATCGCCGGATCGGATCACGGATGAGGAGGTGCAAGCCTATCTCCTGTACTTGCTGCAAGTGCGGAAGAACGCCTGGAGCACCGTGAATATTGCGGTGCATGGGCTGCGGTTTCTGTATCACGTGACCCTGAAGCAGGAGCGGGGGCTGTGTTCGATTCCGGCGCCCAGACAACGGGCCACCGTGCCCCACATTCTCAGTAGGGAGGATGTGAGCCGCATCCTGGCTGCCGCGACCAACCCCCGTCATCATGTGATGCTGGCGACCGCCTACGCGGCGGGATTGCGCGTGAGCGAGTTGGTGCATCTCAAGGTCACCGACATCGACTCGGCGCGAATGACGATCCGCGTCGAGCAGGGGAAAGGCGGCAAGGACCGCTACACGTTGCTTTCGGCCCGTCTGCTTGACGAGTTGCGCGCCTACTGGCGCCAGGCCCGACCGCGCACGTGGCTCTTTGCGTCCCGTTACACCGATCAGCCGGCGGATCCGTCCGGGATTCAAAAGGCGTACACGGTCGTCAAGCGTCGAGCTGGCGTCACCAAGCGCGGCGGGATTCACGCGCTGCGGCATGCCTTTGCGACGCATCTCCTGGAAGCCGGCGTCGATGTCCACACGATCCAGCGCCTGCTCGGGCATCGGGCCCTCAGCACCACGTCGCGCTACTTTCATCTCGCGCATCCGACGCTGCTGGCCCACCGCTCCCCACTCGATCTCCTCGACGCCCCGGCGACCCCGGCCACGCCCCCGCAGGCGTAAGCCGTGTGCCTCGCGCCGGCCGCCACCCGGTTGCCGGTGACGCTTGCGGCGATCGTCCGCGTGGCCGGAGACGCCGTCACGCGCCCGCACCGTCTCGCCAAGGTCCAGCTGGCCGCTCTGCGCGCGATCGCGGCGTGTCGGACCGCGGCGCTGGGCGGGCACCGCGATACCTGTGACCGCTGCGGCGCCACGCGGTTGCTTTACAACTCGTGTCGTAATCGGCACTGTCCGACCTGCCAGACGGCTGCACGGGATCGGTGGCTGGAGGCCCGGAAGGCCGAGTTGCTGCCCATCCCGTACTTCCACGTCGTCTTCACGCTCCCCCACGCGCTCAATGCGCTGGCCCAGGGGAATCCGCGCGTCGTGTACGGGCTGCTCTTTCGCGCCGCGACCGAGACCCTACTGGCCTTCGGGCGCGACGCGCGGCATCTGGGCGGCACGATCGGCGTGACCGCCATCCTGCACACGTGGGGCCAAACGCTCACGCAACACCTCCATCTCCATTGCGTGGTGACCGGCGGCGCGCTGAGCGGCGACGCAACGCAGTGGATTCGGACGCCGCGTCGCTTCCTCTTTCCGGTACGGGCCCTGTCTGTCGTCTTCCGGGCCCGCTACCTCGACGGCCTGCGGCGCGCCCACGCGGCGGGCCGTCTGTCCTTTGCCGCCGGCACCGCGCCGCTGACCGACCCCGCAACGTGGCGCCGCTTTCTCAAGATGCTCCACGCCCAGTCGTGGGTCGTGTACGCCAAGCCGCCGTTTGGCGGACCCGCGCGGGTCCTCGCCTATCTCGCGCGCTACACCCATCGCGTGGCGATCACCAACGCCCGCCTTGTCGATCTCGCCGACGGGGTGGTGCGCTTTCGGTGGAAGGACTACGCGGACCACGACCGCACGAAGGTCATGGCGCTCTCCGCCGACGAATTCCTCCGTCGCTTCCTCCTGCACGTCCTGCCCACGGGCTTCGTCCGGATTCGGCATGCCGGCCTGTTTGCCAACCGCGGTCGACACGCGCGGCTCGATCGCTGTCGCGCACGCCTCCGCGTGCCTCCACGCGTGTCAGCGCCGACCGCGTCCGCCTCCACCGCCGCACCGATCTCCGATCGCGATCGGTGTCCGACCTGCCACCAGGGCATCATGCGCATCACCGTGGTCTTCGCGCCCGTGCGCGATGCCCGTCTCGCGCTCCGCCCCCCAGATCCCCCATGACCCGCCACACGTGTGTCCCGCACGCGGGCCGGATCCCACGCCCCGCAGCGGACGCCTACGCCGAATCCTGTCTACCCGGCTCAATCACCGGCCCGTCGCGACGCGCCCGTCGAACTGACAGGCCTTTCGACACTGCACCCGCGCTCATCTCCTGCGACGCCCGTCCCGCACAGCCGCACAGCCTGGCGCAAGAAACCCGCACACCCTGACGCCGCCGGCCTTACAATCCCCAGAGCCGCCCGCCCCCCGCGGTTCAGTTCAACGGGTCTTATCCGCGCGCTGTCGTGGCGGCCTCGCACTCGGACGGGCCACGCGCACGGATAAAACCCTTATCGTTAGGCGGATAGCGAGATGCTCAACATAGGCTTCTGCCTAATGCTGATTGGCCTCATGGGGCTGCAAATCCGCGAAGAACCTGTGTTTGATCTTTCGGATTCGGACTGCCGAGACGAAGTGCTCATTGCTGATATCGAACAAGCTTACGTCTATGCGTCATGCACTTCATCCGGCAGCGAGCGCATCATGCGGGTGTACGCCGTAAATCGTGCTGCTCCGAAGGTCGGACTCCTCCGCGAATTGTCGATTGGGTTTTGCGGGCCCAGCGTCATCAGCGCTTCCGGCCCCACGGGATGGGCCACCAGAATCGAAGGACAGGAACGCCACGACGTCACGTGGTCATTATCTAATGCGTTGGTCGATAGGTTGGGAATCCGATCAGGTGGGCGAGCTGGCGGATTCGAAGTCCACCTTAAGCCGGGCTGGAAGCGCTCGCGCTCGGAGGGCGCGTGGTGGGGCGAGTCGAACATCGTGGCCAAGGCCACCACCCATGATTGCCAACCGACGCAACCGCCTAACGCGCGGCTGCACCCGACGGCGGCGGGTCAGTTCGGTGTTCGTTGAGGGAGCTCGTGACGCCGCCGCGGGT
>CAVOWJ010000007.1:0-1044172 GCA_963700065.1 uncultured Acidobacteriota bacterium
CTTCGGCATCGGGCGATCATCTTCGAGTTCGGACGGCCGGGGCGGCCGCACGCCCTCGTACCAGGTCAACTTCACAGGCGGCAGACTCCCCCGCGCCGGGAAACGGAAGGTCACGATCGCCCCGATCGGGTGAGTCTCCGGGTTCCTGTCGGTCGAGGTCGCTTCGATGCTCGCGGGCGGTCCGAGTCTGAGTGCAGACACCACAGAGTCGAGCGTGTGGGCGCCGCGGTCGCCCATCATGCCGTTGCCGAAATCCCACCAGCAACGCCACACGCCGGGATGATACGCCGGGTGGTACGGCCGCTGTGGCGCCGGCCCGAGCCACAGGTCCCAGTCGAGTTTGCCGGGCAGCGGCGGCGTGTCGTCCGGCCGCGCCCCTCCCCACCGCGAACTCCAGGAGGCGTGCCCCCACGGATAGTAGGTCAACGAGCACCAGGCATCCACTTCGCGGACCTCGCCGATGGCCCCGTCCCAGATCCATTCGCAGATCAGGGCGAGCCCCTCGTCGCTGTGACCCTGTATCCCCATCTGCGTGGCGGCTTTCGCGGCGGCCGCCGCCTGGGCGAGCACCCGCGCCTCGCGAATGTCGTGGCACAACGGCTTCTGGCAAAAGACATGTTTGCCGGCCCGGATCGCGGCCATCGCGATGACCGCGTGCGTGTGGTCGGGCGTGGCGATGACGACGGCGTCGATGTCCTTCTGTTTCTCCAACATCTCCCGGTAGTCCGTCCAGATTCTCGCGCCCGGATGTTTGGCGATCGTCGGGGCCGCGTAGTTGAGATCCACGTCGCAGAGCGCCACGATGTTCTGGGAGGAGAGATTCTCCAGATTCGCTGCACCCATGCCCCCGACGCCGATGCCGGCGATGTTGAGTGTGTCGCTGGGAGCCGCCGCGCGGGCTCCCGCCACCAGATGGCGGGGCAAAACCAGAAAAGAGGAAGCGGCTGCGGCCGATGCCAGGAAGTGCCGGCGGCCGACGCCACGCGCCGCCTCGGGCTTGGAATCGATGGGGTTCGTTGGAGGTTGGCTCATGTGGCTGACCTGGCGTATTCCAGCAACGCGCGGAGGTTCTCCGGCGGGGTATCGCGCGGCACTTCGCAGCCGGCGCCGATGATGTAGCGCGAACCGGCCTGGCGATGGCATTGGGCGAGGGCGTCGCGGATCGCGCCGGGCGTGCCGTCGCGCAGCAGGCGCACGGGATCGAGGTTGCCCAGCAGCAACGTCCGCGGCCCTACCTTCGTCCGCGCCTGGTCCAACGGCACCATCGAGTCCAGGTCCACGATGTCGCAACCGAGCCGGCCCATCCCCTCCAGGATCGAGCAGACATTGCCGCAGATGTGCAGCCTCACACGCGTCCCGAGTGCGTGCAGACCGTCCACCAGCCGTTTCTCGAACGGCCAGACGAACTCGTCGTAGATTGACGGTCCGACCAGCGAGGCCACCGCATCGCCCACGCCAATGAGGTCGGCGCCGGCCTCGACCTGCGCTCTGGCGAAACGCAGCGCGTTCTCGACCGCGCACGCGAACACATCGCGGACGAATGCGGGATCATCGAAGAAATCCAGCATCAGCGCGCTGGTGCCGCGCAGATCCGCCCCCTCGGCGCAGGGCCCTTCCACCCAACCCTCGATGATCTTCTCGCGCCCGACCCGCTCTTTGAAGCGCGCCAGGGCTTTCACGCGGTCGTGCATCCGGCCGCCGCCCAGCGGGTCGGGCAGCTTCAGGCGCCCGAGCGTCGTCTTGTCGGCCAGCAACGCATGGTCCTCGTCGATCGACGGCGGTTGATCCGGGAAGTACCGGACCGCCGCGCCGAAATCCGCCGCCTCTCGCGTCGGGTCGGAAATCGACGACACGTAGTCCAACTCGAAATTCTCGGCCGTGCGCAGCTGCGCCTCCGTCAGCACGCGGTAGTCCGTGGCGTACTCGCGGGTACTTCGCGCCGATCTGATCGCTGGCGAACGTCATGGTGATCGGCATCACCGCCAGTCGATCGGCCGGCTGGCCGTTCAGGTGCGCCAGTATGCGTTCACGGCCGTTCATGCGTGACCTCAGCTTGCCTCGGACGGCTCGAACACGGCCGTCGCCGTCTGCCGCCGGCGCTCGGGCCATTCTAAGCCCGCCCGGCTCCGGTCCGTGGCTCGCACGCGAACTTGGTCGGCGCGGGAACCGCCTGAACGCCGCCGGCCCCGGGACCGTCTATGTAGTACTGGGGGCTGCCGTGGCTCTGTCCGGCGGGATCCTGTCCCGGCTCCGGGTCTTCGGCGCGGTCGTGTTCGGCGCCGCGACCCTCCTTTACGCGGCGACGTGGACGTACTACACGCAGCACGACGCCCCGGAATCCCTGCTGGGCATCACCTACCAGTACCGATGGCTGGAAGCAGACGCTTCTGGTCGAGCGCGTCAATCCCGGCAGCCCGGCAGCCGGGGCGGGCCTCGAAAGCGGCGACCTGATCGTCGCCGTCAACGGCCAGCCGCTCACCGACCCGAATCCCTTCTTCGACATCGTCACCCGGGGCAGGCCGGGTGACCACGTGCGCCTGAGCGTGGCGCGGCGGGGCGGAGCGCCGGCCGTGCTCGACGTGGCGCTCGCCGAGCGTCCGGCGGCCGAGCGCCCGGGGGCAGCCGAGCGGCTCGCGCTCTACCCGCTGCGCCTGTACCCGTTGCCCTTCGTGCTGGTGGGCCTGGCTGTCCTTGCGCTGCGGGTGCACGACGCGAACGCGTGGCTGCTGGCGCTCTCATTCGCCTCGCTGGCCTCCGGTGCCACCGATGTCATCGAGCGGACCGTCTCCCCGTCGCTCAGGAACGTGACGCTCGCCTATGCCCTGCTCTTCTCGGGGATGGGGCCGGCGTTCTTCTATGCGCTCCTCGCGCGCTTTCCCGTGCGGTCTCCGCTGGATCGCCGACTGCCCTGGGTGAGGCCTGCGCTGCTCGTGTTCGCCAGCGTGATCTGGATCCCACTGGCCACCACGGTGCTGGTCAGCGGCAGCGTGTGGCCGGCTGTCCGTGCCATGACGGTGCCGGTCATCCGTCTGCTCGACGTCGTCGTGATCGTATACAGCTTCGGGGCGATTGGCCTCGGCCTGGTGTCGTTGTTCCTGAACTGCCGCTCGCAGGTCGAGGCCGGAGCGCGGCGGAAGGCACGATTGGCGGCCTGGAGCTTCACGATCGGGTTCGTGCCGGTCGTGCTCCTGAACGCGGCGGCGGTGATCCTCCGGAAGGGGATCTTCGATCTGCCCTTCTGGTTCTGGGCGCCCTGCGCGCTGCTGATGATGCTGATGCCGGTGCTCTTCGGCTACGCGGTCGTGAGGCACCGCGTGCTCGAGTTCTCGGTGCTGGTGCGGCGGAGCGCCCGCTACTTGCTGGTCCACCGGGGATTCGTCCTGCTCGCGCTCCTGCTGAGCGTCGCTGTCACGGCCCTCTTCGTGTCGGCCATCGCCCGGGTTCTCCCGCGCCTGACGGCTGACGCCGCAATCCCGGCGGGGATTGCCGCCGGCACCGTCTTCGGCCTCCTGCTGTTCCGCACGGGCGGCGCCGTCGCCACGCGAGTCACGCGGCGCATCGACCGGGCCTTCTTCCGGAGCGCGTACGACGCCCGCCTGATCCTCGAGGAACTCGCGCAGCGGGCGCCGATGGCGATGAGCCGGACCGAGCTGGCGTCTCTCTTGGAGAAAGAGGTCCGCGACGCGCTGCAACCCACGCGAATCGCCATCTACCTCATGGATGTGTCCGGGGCGCTTCGGCGTTTCGCCGGCGTTCCAGGCGACTGGCCCGACGTGCTCGAACACGCGCCGGGACTGGTGGAGCGGTTCCAGCGGAACGACCGGCCGATCGACGCCTCGTCTGGTGCCCAGGTGCCCGGCGCGCTGGCCGCCCTGGATGCCGAGTGCGCGGTGCCCATCCTGACCAGGCGCCGTACGCTGGTCGGCGTACTCCTGGTCGGCGCACGCCTCTCCGACGAGCCGGTACTCGCGCGAAGACCGCCGCCTGCTCTCGTCGGTGGCCAGCCAGGCGGGGACCGCGCTCGACAACCTGATCCTCGCCGAGGAGATGGCCGATCGGCTGGAGGCGGAGCGCCGCACGCGGCAGGAGGTCGAGATCGCGGCCGAGGTACAGCGGCGCCTGCTCCCGAGCAGGACCGTGCCGATGGCCACCATCGAGTACGCGGGCCACTGCGTCCAGGCGCGGGCCGTCGGGGGTGACTACTACGACTTCCTCGACTTCGGTCCGAAGCGCATGGGGCTGGCGCTGGGCGACGTGTCGGGCAAGGGCCTGTACGCGGCGCTCCTGACGACACACCTCCAGGCCAGCGTCCGAGGTCTGGCGATGCGACTGGCAACCGAGGATCTCGCGTCCGTGCTCGCCGACGTCAACCGGTCGTTCTCCGAGTCGACGGCACGCAACCACTTCGCGACGTTCTTCATCGGCCGCTACGAGGACGACACCCGGCGGCTGAGCTACGCCAACTGCGGCCATCTTCCGCCCATGATCGTCAGGGCGGACGGAGCGCTGGAGCGGCTGGGCGTGACCGCGAGCGCCATCGGCCTCCTGGACGAGTGGACGGGCGCGGTCGGGCAGGTTGTCCTCGACCGCGGCGATGTGCTCGCGGTCTTCAGCGACGGCGTCACCGAGGCGATGGACCGCGATGGGGACGAGTTCGGCGAAACGCGGTTGGCCGAGGTGCTCGTGTCCTCCCGCGGCCGTCCGGCCCGCGAGATCGCGGACCGCGTGATCCTCGAGGTCAAGGCGTTCAGCGGCGGCGACCAGCACGACGACCTGACGCTGGTCGTCGTGAGGGGGCGGTGATCGCGCCAGGCCAGCCGGCGCTCCGGCGGGCTACTGGGCGTACACGCGCTCGGCCGCGAGCCTGCACGCCTCATCCACGCGCCGCCGGACGGCCTGCTCGGCAGGGCCGGCCTTCGGCCGGCGCGCGATGCCGTCCATCACGCCGAGCAGCGCGTCGACGTCCGCCTCGGTGTTCTCGATGCCGAGGCTCACCCGGACGACGCCGGGCAGTTCGAACCGGCGAAGCACGGTCAGAATGAGGCGCTGAACCTGCTCGGCCCACGGCGGGATGCCGGCGAGGCGCTTCACCGTCAGGTGCGCGCAGTGGCAGCCTGAACGCACGCCGATCCCGCCGCGCGCAGCCAGCCGCCGGGCGACGCTGTGCGCGATGAACCCCTTCAGGCCAAACGGAATCACGCCGCCTTTGCAGGCGAATGCGGGCGATGCCGGGTCGATGATTCCCACGACCTTGACGCCTGGAACCCGCACGAGGCCTTCCAGCGCCCGCGCCGTCAGCGCCCGCTCTTCCTCCTGGATCACGTCCATGCCGATCCGCTGCAGCAGCACGAGCGCCTTGCCGAGCGCGGCGATGCCTCCGACGTTCTCCTCGCCCGCCGACGTGACCCGGTCCATGTCGCCTGGACCGAGTGAGAGGAGCCCCTTCCTGGCGACGAGCACGCCGGTGCCGAACGGCGCATACACCTTGTGCGCGGAGAACGCGAGATAGTCGATGCCCGTGCTCGCCATCGCCACTGTTCGGTGGGCGACGAGCTGCGCCCCATCCACCAGCAGGCGCGCCCCGTAGCGATGCACGATCTGCGCAATCGCGGCGAGGTCGTTGAAGACGCCGAGCACGTTGGAGGCGCCGCTCACGGTGACAAGCGTGACGCGCGCCGTGCCGTGCTTCCCGTCCTGGTTGTACGCCCGCAGCCATGCTTCCAGCTGCCCGAGGTCCAGGAATCCCTCGCCATTCATCGGCAGGCGCAACAGCGTTGCGCCAGGAACCGTGCGCCACGGCAGCTCGTTGGAGTTGTGCTCGAGCAGCGTGGTGATCACCACCGGCTGGGCGCCGTTCCCGCCGGCGCGTCCCGTACATCCGGCCACCACGTTGATGGCGTCCGTCGTGTTGGCCGTGAAGATCACGTTGTACTCCGACGGCGGCGCGCCGACGGCCTCGGCGACGATGGACCTGACATCCCGAACGAGGCGCTGTTGAACGTCCACCGGTTGCCGCCACGCCTGGCGGACCGCGTCCCAGATGGGCTCGAACGTCGGCGTGCTGGCGGCATTGTCCAGATTGACGAAGGGCTGGTCCCCGTCCACGGTCGGGACGCGCACACCGCGGCCGATCAGGGTCTGCCTCAACTCGTGCAGTAGCGCCCGGCCGTTGTACTGCTGGAGTTGGTCGACCCGCAGGATCTCGTCCGCCGTTCGCACAGCGGCGGGCCGGCCTTCGAAGGCATGGACCCCCAGTCGACGCCTCAGCAGCAGCGCTTTCGCGAAGGCGATCACGTTGACGATCGCGGGCGTGCCGGCCTCGAATCGGCCCGGTGCCGTGGCCCACATGACCCAGTCCGGACCCACGAGCCTCGCGGTCCCGCCGCCGCTGAGAACCGGCGGCCCCTTCGGCAGTGCGCGTCGTTCGACGGCCAGGGCGCGGACGCCCAGCGGCAAACCGATGTCTCGACTCGAGGCGATGACGTAGCTCCCCGGCTCGAGGCGTGACGTCAGCGCGTCGGCTGATTCTGGGCGTCCCGAAGACGACGAAGTACTTGTCGGCGCTCAGTCCCAGGTGGTCGAGGACGACGCCCCTGGCCTGTTCGAAGAGAGACGTCGAGACCAGCGAATGGTGGCCGCTGCCGCGGTGGACGTTCGAATATGTCTCGAGCGCAGCATGGACCGCCCGCTCGAGCGCGTCGAGAGCCGAGATCGCGTCGCTGCTGCCCGGTTCGACCATCATGGCTGGCCTGCCTTTGCACGCGTCACACCGCGTGGCGTGAGCGCCGTACGCCCCGTGGATCGAGGATGTTGACGGTCGAGGGCCTCGGAGAGTTCCCGGCGGCGGGAACGTGCCGACTGCCGCCGCGAGAGCTGCTCGCATCCGGCCGTCGACGATAGTAAGGTAGAGAGCGGGAACACACTAGGAGCGACCAACTGGTGAGCCCGGGCGGGCTGCCCGGGGGCCGGCCAGTGGTTTGGTCTGCCGGCTGACGGCCAGGTCGCGCCGCAAGGGTTGGATCTTCACGAACTGGAGGCGATGCGATGGTGCGTCTCGGCTGGCTCGCGTGTACGGCCGTTGCCTTTCTGCTGCTGACTTCGGCTGGCGCGTCCGCGCAACTGGGTTCGCGCCCGGCCGACGAGTGGATTGCGACGCTCGACGGTCCGCAGCGCGTCGCCACGCTCAGACTCGACGAGGTGGTCGCCGCGGTCAACCTCCGGCCGGGGCAAACGGTTGCCGACATCGGCGCAGGCTCCGGCCTGTTCTCCGTACCGCTCGCCCGCGCGGTGGGGCCAACGGGCCGCGTTTATGCGGTGGAGATCGACACGGGCTTCTTTGCCCAGATCCGGAAACGAGCCGCCGAGGCGGGTGTCGACAACGTCGAGACGGTGCTTGGGAAATTCACCGACCCGGCGCTGCCAGTGACGACGATCGATCTCGCGTTCTTCCATGACGTGCTCCATCACATCGCGGAGCGGCCGGCCTACCTGAAGACGGTGGCCCGCTACCTCGCGCCGGATGGCCGCATCGTCGTCGTCGACTACCAGGCGGGCCTGGGACCGCACCCGGGGCACCCGGAACTCGAGGTGTCGCGCGACCAGCTCGAGGCCTGGATGAGCGCAGCCGGACTGACGGAGGTCCAGGCGGTTGAGCTGTTCCCGGACAAGTACTTCCTGGTGTTCGCCAGGCCGGTTCGGCAATGAGCGGGACTTGAAGGCCCTCGTCCGCGCGGCGGTGGGGCTCAATCTCGAGAGCCTGCGCAAGCCGAAGTCCCGCTGAATCCGAGGAGCGCGTCTGCTACGCCATTCGTCTGGACATTGTCCACGATTGGATTTATTCTAGGACCGTGATCGCCGATCCGGCCGACCTCCTGCGCCAGCACAACATCCAGGTGACCGCACAGCGCCTGGCCGTGTTGCGCGCGGTGCACACCCAGCCCCACATCACCGCCGACGGCGTGGCCGAGGTCGTCAAAGCCGAGATCGGCGCCATCTCGCGCCAGTCGGTTTACGACGCGCTCGCCGTGCTGGCCGCGGAGGGACTCGTCCGGCGCATTCAGCCCGCCGGCTCGCCGGCCCGATTCGAAGGCAGGGTCGGCGACAACCACCATCACGTCATCTGCCGCACGTGCGGCCGGACAGCCGACGTCGATTGCGCGGTCGGCTCCGCGCCCTGCCTGACGGCCGCCGACGGATGCGGATTCGAGATAGACGAGGCCGAGGTCATCTACTGGGGCCGCTGCCCGGACTGCGCGTCCCAGACGCGACGCTGACGCTGTAACCAGAGGAGAGAGCATCATGGATGGCGAGAGCAAGTGCCCGATGACGGGAGCCACGCACAAGGCCACGTCGAACCGCGACTGGTGGCCCGACCGGCTGAAGCTGAACATCCTGCATCAGCATTCCGAGAAGTCCGACCCGATGGGCGGGGACTTCAACTACGCGGAGGAGTTCAAGAGCCTCGACCTGGACGCCGTGGTCAAGGACCTCCATGCCCTGATGACGGACTCGCAGGAGTGGTGGCCCGCGGACTGGGGCCACTACGGCGGCCTGATGATCCGCATGGCCTGGCACGCGGCCGGCACCTACCGCATCTCCGACGGCCGTGGCGGCGGGGGCACCGGCACTCAGCGCCTCGCGCCCCTGAACAGCTGGCCCGACAACGGCAACCTGGACAAGGCCCGCCGCCTGCTCTGGCCGATCAAGCAGAAGTACGGCCGGAAGCTCTCCTGGGCCGATCTGTTCGATTCTCGCGGGCAACGTCGCGCTGGAGTCGATGGGCTTCAAGACCTTCGGGTTCGCCGGCGGCCGTCCGGACATCTGGGAGCCGGAAGAGGACATCTACTGGGGCTCCGAAAGCACGTGGCTGGGCGACAAGCGCTACTCCGGCGACCGCAACCTCGAGAATCCTCTCGCCGCGGTGCAGATGGGCCTGATCTACGTGAACCCGGAAGGCCCGAACGGCAACCCGGATCCGGTGGCCTCGGGCCGCGATGTTCGCGAGACGTTCGCGCGCATGGCCATGAACGACGAAGAGACCGTGGCGCTGGTCGCCGGCGGCCACACGTTCGGCAAGGCCCACGGCGCCGGCGATCCCAAGCTGGTCGGCCCCGAGCCGGAAGGCGCGCCCATCGAAGAGCAGGGCCTGGGCTGGAAGAACAGCTTCGGCACCGGCAAGGGCGTCTACACCACCACCAGCGGCATCGAAGGCGCCTGGAAGCCGAATCCCACCACCTGGGACAACGGCTACTTCGACATGCTGTTCGGCTACGAGTGGGAGCTGACCAAGAGCCCCGCCGGCGCCCATCAGTGGGTGGCCAAGAACTGCAAGCCGGAGCACATGATTCCGGACGCGCACGACCCGTCGAAGAAGCACCCGCCGATGATGACCACGGCCGACCTGTCGCTGCGCTTCGACCCGGCGTACGAGAAGATCTCGCGCCGCTTCCACAAGGACCCGAAGGCGTTCGCCGACGCGTTCGCGCGCGCCTGGTTCAAGCTGACGCACCGTGACATGGGCCCGCGTGCCCGCTATCTGGGCTCCCTGGTGCCGAAGGAAGTGCTGATCTGGCAGGACCCGATTCCCGCCGTCGATCACCCGCTGGTCGACGAGAAGGACATCGCGGCCCTGAAGGCCAGGATCCTCGCGTCCGGCCTGTCCATCTCCCGGCTGGTCAACACGGCCTGGGCGTCGGCGGCGACCTTCCGTGGCAGCGACAAGCGCGGCGGTGCCAACGGGGCGCGCATCCGCCTGGCGCCGCAGAAGGACTGGGAGGTCAACCAGCCGGCGGAACTGGCGAAGGCCCTGTCGGCGCTGGAAGCCATCCAGAAGGAGTTCAATGGCTCGCAGCCCGGCGGCAAGAAGATCTCGCTGGCCGATCTGATCGTGCTGGGCGGCTGCGCGGCCGTCGAGGCTGCGGCCAGGAAGGCCGGCCACGACGTGAAGGTGCCCTTCACGCCGGGCCGCATGGATGCGTCGCAGGAGCAGACCGACGCGGCCTCGTTCGCCGTCCTGGAGCCGGCGGCAGACGGGTTCCGCAACTACGCCCGCAAGGGACTCGAGCGGTACGCCCCCGAGCTGCTGGTGGACAAGGCGCAGTTGCTGACGCTCACCGCTCCCGAAATGGCCGTGCTCGTGGGCGGTCTGCGGGCCCTGAACGCGAATACGGGGCAGTCCGCGCTCGGCGTCTTCACGAAGCGGCCCGAGCAGTTGACCAACGACTTCTTCGTCAACCTGCTCGACATGGCGACGACGTGGAAGCCGGCATCGGACGCGGGTGACACCTTCGAAGGCCGCGATCGGAAGACGAGCGCGGTCAAGTGGACCGGCAGCCGCGTCGACCTCGTGTTCGGTTCGAACTCCGAGCTCCGCGCGCTCGCCGAGGTCTACGCCTGCGACGACGCGAAGGAGAAGTTCGTGCGCGACTTCGTGGCCGCGTGGAACAAGGTCATGAACCTCGACCGGTTCGACCTCGCCTGATGACCACGCCCGGGCCGGCCTCAGCGGCCGGCCCGGGCGCAACTGCTCACCGAGGCCGGCGAGTTCCCGCCCCGCCAGCCGGCCCGCCGCAAAGCAGGGGACCCCGGTCTTCTCTCATCCCCCGCCGTCCCTACGAGCGCGGCGCACCCGTGATGATCTCGCGCACGGCCAGCCCCGACGCTTCGACGCGCACGTGCAGGAACCCGACGGGGGCGCCCTTGAAGTTCCAGCAGCACGACCGCACCTGCCATACGTCGGTCGTGCCCAGCCGGTAGGTGTCGGTCGGCTGGTGCAGGTGGCCGAAGAACGCCGCCTCCGGACGTGTGCGCCGCAGCAGGTCGTTGAACCAGCGGGAGTCGTTGCGGCCGAGGTGCATCTCGCGGTCCGCGCCCTCGCGCTCGGTCGGGATATGGGTGAAGAGCACCTTGCGCGCCTCGGGCGCCGACAACTCCCCTTCCAGCCACTCGCACTGCCCGCGCGGCTGGATGTTCTCGGACGTGAACGTGCCGATGTGCTCGCCGCCCAGCCCCGCCGTGCAGGCGCTGACGAAACGGACGCCCTTGTGCACGAAGCTGTAGTAGTCGGCGGGCTTCCCGTCGCGCGCGAAGTCCTGCGGGAACGCCGCCCGCAGGGCCTTCCGGTCCTCGACTGACGACTCGTGGTTGCCGGCCGTCACGTGCACGGGCAGCGGGAAGCGCGGGAGCAGCGGCAGGAACCCCTTCAGGTGCAGGTCGCCCGCGATGATGACGAAGTCCGGACGGTCGGCCTCCGGCAAGGCGCCGATGTGGTCGAAGACGCGCATCAATCGGTCCGCGCCGGTCCCGAGGTCTTCCATCCCCTTGGCCGGGCCGTCATTGCAGTGCGAATCTGCGGCCACACAGAAGCAGAAAGGTTCGGCGGCCCCGGCGGCGGATGCGCGCTGACCGATGGCCGCGGCCACGGCCGCGCCACTCACGGTGGAAAGGAACTCTCGTCGATGCATGGATCATGGTAACAGGGCGGCAGGAGCGGGCGCCATTTCGGTATCATGGGACGCCATGATGCACGTCCCAACTGCTGCTGCCGGGCCCAGCGCCGCCCTGATTCGCGCGATCGCCAGGCGCGTGTGGCTCAGCCTTGTGCTGGCCGCGAGCGCGGCCGCCGGCGCGTTGCCCGCTGCCGCCCAGACCGCTGCGCCGACAACCGCACCATCCCCGCCGAACATCGTCGTGTTCCTGGTCGACGACATGGGGGTGATGGACACCTCGGTGCCCTTCCTGACCGGCGAAGACGGCAGGCCCGTGCGGTATCCGCTCAACGACTACTACCGCACGCCGAACATGGAGCGCCTGGCCGCGCAGGGAATCCGGTTCAACAACTTCATGGCGATGAGCGTGTGCTCGCCGACGCGCATCTCGATCATGACGGGCCAGAACGCGGCGCGGCACCGGACGACGAACTGGATCGCTCCGTCCGAGAACAACCGCGATGCCCAGGGGCCGCCGGAATGGAACTGGCGGGGCCTCACGAAAACCGCCGTCACGCTGCCGTCGCTGCTGCGTGCCGCCGGCTACCGCACCATCCATGTCGGGAAGGCGCATTTCGGCCCGAACGATTCCGAGGGTGCCGATCCGGTGAACCTGGGCTTCGACGTGAACGTGGGCGGGCGGGCGATCGGCCATCCCGGGAGCTACTACGGCCGGGAGGCGTACGGCAAGGGCGGCACGCACGCCGTGCCGCACCTCGAGCGCTACCACGGCACGGACACCTTCCTCACCGATGCGCTCACGACCGAGGCCGAGGCGCGTGTTGCCGATGCAGTCACCGCACGGCAGCCGTTCTTCTTGAACATGGCGCACTACGCCGTGCACACACCATTCCAGAGCGATCCCCGCTACGCAGCCCACTACGCGGCCTCCGGCAAGCCGGCGCCCGCCCAGGCCTTCGCGACGCTCGTCGAAGGCATGGACGCCTCGCTGGGGCGCCTGCTCGACCACCTCGACAAGCTGGGCGTGGCTGGCAACACGCTGGTGTTGTTCCTCGGGGACAACGGCTCGGACGCGCCGCTCGGCCACCAGCACGCGGTGGCCAGCGCGGCCCCGCTGCGCGGGAAGAAGGGCTCGCACTACGAAGGCGGCATGCGGGTGCCGTTCATCGCCGCGTGGGCGCGGCCGGATCCCGCGAGTCCCCATCAGCGCCGGCTGCCCATCGCCGTCGGCGGCGTGCAGGGTCAGATCGCGTCGGTCTGCGATCTCTTCCCGACGATCCTCGCGGCCGCGGGCATCGCCTCACCAGCCGGGCACGCCGTGGACGGCACGAGGCTCGACGTGCTGCTGGCCGGGCGGCGCGACGCCGCCAAGCCGGACGAGTTCCTGATGCACTTCCCCCACGAGCACCGCACCAATTACTTCACGGCATTCCGCCGCGGCGACTGGAAGGTCGTCTACCACTACATCCCGTCGGACGTGTCAGGCGGATCGCACTATCAGCTGTTCAACCTGGTGAGGGATCCGTTCGAATCGACCGACGTCGCCGCCGCCGAACCGGCGCGGCTCGGCGAGCTGATGGCCGCGCTCAAGGGCGCGCTCGAACGGCACGGGGCGCTGTATCCCGTGGGCACCGACGGCCGCGCACTCACCCCCGTGCTGCCGCGGGCGCGGTAGGGAGGGTCATGCCGGACTAGACGAACGCACCGCGCCCGTCGAGCCGCCGCTCGGTCAAGGCGAAGGCGGGCGCCCGTCGCGGACGATGGCCTCGATGCTGTTCCAGTCGAAGAGCATGAAGGTCCTCGGACCGCTGTTCATCATGACGAGCAGGCCGCGGCCGTACGGGCCAAGCGGCGCTGATACCGCCTCGAGACCGTCCGTGTCGTCTGCCCCGGTCTTCACAATCGCCAGCCGCCGATGCTGATGGGGCGCGTCCGGCCCGCCTGACCTGGAGTAGACATGAACGCGCGCGGCGCCGGGAACCTGGTCAGCCGAGACGATGTAGCCTGCACCGCCTGGCCGGCCGTAGACGGCCAGTCCTTCGCGATCTCCCAGATACCCGTCCGTGCCGAACACCGCCAGTTCGCGGCCGGCGTCTGAGGAGTCGGGATCGGCAGCCCACTTGCGAATGGCGAACCTCTCGTCGGCGTAGTAGACGTACCCGAGTTCGTCGTCCACGGCCACCGCCTCGATTTCGCCGGGTTCACCTGGCGCCGCCCCCCGGCCGCTGAACGAGCCGAAGCGCCTGACGAGGGTGCCCGCCACGCGTCCGCGCCCGTCGTCGTGAAGCCGGTCACTGCCAGAGGTAGTCACGGGCTCCGCCGGATTTCGGCGAGACGATGGCGAACACCGCGCCGTCGGCCGCGCGCCTGTAGAGGCCGATCCCCATCGGCTCACCGGCCTCGCCAGGCTGCCCCTCGAGCACGGGGATCCCACCGGCGGCGGTCACCTCCTCGAGCCGCCTGGACCAGCGGTCGATGCGGAACACGCGCAACCGGCGGCGCATCCGCTCCGTGACGACGGCCACGTCCACCGGCACGCCGCCAAGGAGGAGCGCGTATTCGACATCGACGTTGTTCGGACGATCCATCGGGGTGACGGCCTGCCGCAATCGGCCGTCAAGCCCGAAGACGTAGAGCCCGCCGCCGACCTCCTGCTTGTCGGTGGTGATGATGAGGCTCGAGGGCGGAAGAACCGGGTCCACCCAGATGGCCGGATCGTCCGGGTCATTGGGCACGGTCTCGGTGACGGCGCGCGCGGCGACCGTGCCGGCCGGGGGCATCCCGCCCTTCGCCTGCGGATCGTCAGCCAGGCCGGGAGCCGAGCAAGCCGAGCACACAAGCTGTCCGGTAATCACCGTGGCCAGCACACGTCGCACGCACATGACGGGCATTCTAGCCTCACGGCGCTCGGGATACGGCTGCGTCACCAGGAATTAACACGCAGTGGCGGGGGCCGCGAGTACACGCAGACGTAACTCGCGCGTCACAGCTCGGCAACGGCCGGCCTGCAGACTGCCTGGCATGTTGATTTCACGCCGACTCCTCATCGCCCTCGTGCTCGTCGTCCCCATGCTCATCTCCGTGCCCGGGTCTGCTGTCGCTCAGGGGGCGGGTTCCATCTCCGGCACGGTGACCGACGCCGCGAACGGCACGCCGCTGGTGGGTGCGGACATCGCGCTCGACGGCACCTCTCTGCTCGCCGCGACCGATCGCGCCGGTTCGTTCCGCCTGGCGGCGGTTCCGCCGGGGCAGTACTCGCTGCTGGCGACGTATCTCGGCCACAAGACCGAACGGGCCGAGGTCACGGTGACCTCGGGCCAGACCCTCGTCGTCGAGGTGAAGCTGGCGCCGGCGAACTTCTCCGAGTCGGTCTCGGTGACGGCCGAGCCCATCGCCGAAGGCCAGGCCCGCGCGCTCAACCAGCAGCGGACCGCGCCGAACATCGTCAACGTGGTGTCCTCCGACCAGATCGGCACGTTTCCCGATCCGAACGCGGCCGAGGCGGCCTCGCGGATCCCTGGCATCTCGATCGCCCGCGATCAGGGCGAAGGACGGTACGTCCTCATACGAGGGACGGAGCCCCGCCTCAACTCGATGCTGATCGACGGCGATCGGATTCCCGCGCCCGAGGGCGACGTGCGCCAGGTCCAGCTGGACGCGGTGCCTGCGGACCAGCTCCAATCGATCGAAGTCACGAAGGCGCTCACGCCGGACATGGACGCCGACGCGATTGGCGGCGCCGTCAACCTGGTGACGAAACAGGCGGTGGGCAGGCCGACGCTGCTCTTCTCGGCGTCGGGCGGATACAACGCGCTGCAGGAGAGCGGGAACCAGCGGCTGTTCACCGCCACGGCCGGCCGCCGGTTCGCGGAGGGGCGGTTCGGCCTCCTTGCCGGGTTCAGCAGCTCCGCGCTGCACCGCGGCTCCGAGAATTTCGAAGCGACCTACAGCGACGGGTACCTCGGTGACTTCCAGCTGCGGGACTATCAGATCGACCGCGACCGGAATGGCTTCAATGCGTCGGCCGACGTACGGCTCAGCCCGAACAGCACCATGGCGTTCAAGGGCATCTGGAACCGGTTCAACGACTACGAGGTGAACAACCGGTACCGGTCCCGGCCCCCGAACTCGCGCATCGAGCACGTGCTGAAGAACCGGAACCAAAGCGACACGATCCAGTCCGTGGCCGCAATCGGCAACCACGCCACCGCGAGCGGCACGACCGTCGACTACCGTGTGTCGTGGGCGCAGTCCGAGGAGGATCAGCCCGACCGCCTCGACACGATATTCCGCCAGTCCAGGATCTCGTTCTCGCCGAACGTGTCGCCGACATACATCGATCCGCTGAACATCCAGCCCAATCCGTCGCGGGACGAGCCGGCCACCGCCAGCCTCAACAGCCAGGTGCTGCAGGTCTTCAATACGACGGACCGGGATCTCACGGGCGGGCTGAATGTGCGCGTGCCCGTCGGCCCGGCATCCGGCAGCCGGAGCGCATTCGTGAAGTTCGGGGTCAAGGTCAGGGACAAGAACAAGGACCGCCGGTTCGACGAAACGGCCGGCAGCCCGACCTCGGCTGTCCTGCTTCCGCAGTTTCAGGACGCGGGGTTCGACAACAGCCGGTTTCTCGAGTTCTTCCCGGCTGGCTACAAGCCGTTCCCGGGCATTTCACCCTCGATTGCGCGCGACTACTACAACGCGCTGCCGGCGGCTCGCAAGGAGCGCGACCCGGAGAGCGATGCCTCGGTGTACGACGCGACCGAGCAGGTGTGGGCCGGCTACGCGCAGGCGGAGCTGCAGCTGGGGCCGCGGCTCCTCCTGCTGACGGGCGCCCGGTACGAATCGACCAGCGTCGACTACACCGGCTACCAGGTGGTGTACGACGACGGCGGCGACTGGGTGTCGACCCAACCCGTTTCCGGCGGGGACACGAACGGATTCCTGCTTCCGGGTGTTCACGTCAAGTTCGCGGTCGACGACGCGACAAACATCCGGGCGGCGTACAGCCGGACGCTCGCCCGTCCGGATTACTACGACCTGGTGCCGTACCAGATCGTCGCCGAGGAGGACCTCGAGATCACGCGCGGCAATCCGAATCTGAAGCCCACGACGTCCGACAACCTCGACTTTATGGTCGAACGCTATTTCGAGTCGGTCGGTGTGTTCTCGGGAGGGGTCTTCTACAAGAACCTGCACGACTACATCTACCCCTTCGTCGTGCAGGAGCCGGTGTCAGGCGACCTCTACCGGATCACCGAGCCCCGCAACGGCGAGGGCGCCTCGCTGTTCGGCGTGGAGCTCGTGTACCAGAACCAGCTGCGCTTCCTGCCTGGGCTTCTCGATGGGCTCGGGGTGTACGCGAACTACACGTACACCACGTCGTCGACCAACCTGCCGGCCCGGACCGCGGAATCGACGCTGCCGGGGCAGTCCTCCCACGTGGGCAATCTGGCCGTCTCGTACGAGAAGGCCGGGTTCTCCTTCAGGACCGCATGGAACTTCCACGGCCGGTACATCGATACCGTCGGGGAAACCGAGGCGGACGATGTCTACTACGACGACCATGTGCAGGTCGACATCAACGCCAGCCAGCGCCTGACGAAGAACATCCGGGTGTACGTGGACTTCCTCAATCTCACGAATGCGCCGCTGCGCTACTACCAGGGCACCTGGGACCGGCCGATCCAGGAAGAGTACTACCGCTGGTGGATGATGTTCGGCGTCAAGGTCAGTTTCTGAGAGGTGAAGCCCTCGCGCGAGGCGGAGATGCCCTGGCTGCTGCGCTTCGGCCGGTGTCTCGTCGTCATGATGCGCCAGGACAGCACCACGCACGTGGCCATCGTCGCGTAACCGGGTCCTCCCGCCGCACGGCACCCGCCTGCGCCGCCTGTCCACGCGTAACACGGTGGTTACATCCGCCTGCTATCCTCCCCCCGGCCGTGTCCGGCGATGCGTCCCCAGGCCGTGCCACGGCGCACGGCTCCGTGGAGTGAAGCATGTCACGAGTGTACCGGCAGGTGGCGGTGATCCCGTATCGCGTCCACGAGGAATGCGTCGAGATCGCGCTCGTGACGTCCTACGGCGGAAAGCGCTGGGTCGTGCCCAAAGGCTCAATCGGCGACGGCGAGGCGGCCATGGACGCGGCCATCCGCGAGACCGAGGAGGAGGCGGGGCTGCTCGGCGAGCTGGCCGATCGGCCGATCGGCAGGTACCGCTACACGAAACGCCGCGACAGCTACGACGTGGACGTCTACCTGATGCGCGTCACGGTCGTGCTCGACTCCTGGATGGAGGACGAACACCGCCGCCGGCGCTTCATGACCGTGCAGGACGCGCTGGCGCGGCTGCATCCCGACCTGCATGGCTTTGTCCACGAGGCGGATGACCTGGTCCGATCGCAGGGACGCCGGACGTGCGGGAGCGCCTTCCGTTCAGTAGCCTGGGGGTTCGCCGGCGATGCATGAGGCCCTGTACACGGCGGCGGGCCTCGAACCCGCTACGCTCGTGCACCAGTTGGAGCGGCTCCTCCGCGTCCGGTCCCGCGTCATGGCGCCCCATCGCGTGGTCTGCCTGGATACCTTCGACGGCCGAATCGCGGCGATCGGTGCGCAGCTGATGCAGGTCGGCGAAGGCACGACGGCGCGGCTGGAGTGGCACCCGGGCGACGGGCGGCACGGCGTCCGGACCTCGCTCCGCGGGCGCGCCGCGTTCGTGTGGGAGCTGCCTGCCGGCATGATCGCGACGCAACTGCGGCCGATTGTCGGCGTCCGCCGCCTCCTCCCGAAGGTCGAGCTGGACCTGCACGGGCACGCGCTCGATGTGCTCGATGAACGCGGCAAGACGGTCGCGCGAGTCCGTATCGCGGCTGCCCGGGCCCGTCGGTCCAGGCGGGGCCCATGGCGCGCGCTACCCACGCTCGTCATGGTCGCCGGGCTCCGCGGTCGTGAGAGGGAGTCCCGTCACGCGCGGGCCTTCGTCGAGAGCCGCCCCGGGCTGCAGCGCTCGCGGGCGGGCCTGACGTCCCTCTGCCTGCAAGCCGTGGGGGCAGCCCTTCCCCCCGACGTGTCGGAGCTCGGACTGCGCCTGTCGCCGTCGCTGCGGGCCGACGCCGGCGCGGCTGAGGTTCACCGGCGGCTGCTCGCCGTGATGCGAGCCAACGAGGCAGGCCTGCGCGACGACCTCGATACGGAGTTCCTTCACGACTACCGGGTGGCGATCCGTCGTACCCGTTCGCTGCTCGGGCAGCTCAAGGAGGTGTTCCCCTCCGTCCTCGTCGAGCGCTTCAGTACGGAGCTGCGGTGGCTCGGGGTGGTGACCGGGCCGGCACGCGACCTCGACGTGCTCATGCTCGCCCTGCGCCAGATTCCCGACGACCCCGGCGGTCACATCTCGACGCTGCGGCGGGATGTCGCGGAACGCCGCCGGCGCGCGCACCGGGCTATGCTCGGGCACCTCGACAGCCGACGGTGTCGCACGCTGTTCTCGGAGTGGACCCGCTTCCTGGCTCGGGCGAGCCCTGCATCGCCCGGGCCCGCACACGCCGGCCGGCCGTTCGCCGATGTCGTGTCATCCAGAGCGTGGCGCTTGTACCGCAGACTCGCCGAGATGGCGGCGGCGGTCACCGACCAGTCCCCGCCGACGGCCCTGCACCAGGTCCGGATTGCGGCGAAGAAGCTGCGGTATGTGGCCGATCTCACCCGCGGCGTTCAGGGAGGGGGAGGCGCCGACGACGTGATCGACGCCCTGAAGAAGCTCCAGACAGTCCTCGGCGACTTCAATGACACGGTCGTGCACGAGCGGCTGTTGCTCGAGGAGGGCCGCGTTCTGGCGGAGGCGCATCCCGAACGCGCCGCCGTCCTGACCTCGGTCGGGCGTCTGGTCGAGGGATTTCGCGCACGCCGGGCCGTGCTGCAGCCACAGGCGCTCAGGCAACTGCGGCGCTTCTGCTCGCATCCGGTGCGCTCGAGGTTCCGGCGCCTCTTCAAGGCGAGTCCGGAAGCGGCCGCCGCAGCGGCTGGTGACCGGCCACGGCGCAGGGCGCGCTCCAGGCGCTGCTGACGCCCGACCTCGGCCCTCGTGGGTTCCCGCACTTCCACTTCCTGTCGACGTTCCTCTCGCACGGGCTGATCCTCTCGGCGCCGCTCTACCTGACCCTGGTCGAAGACATGCGGCCATCGCGCTCGTCGCCGGTGCGCGTGTTCGTGATCGGCAATGCGTATCTGGACTTCGGCGCTAGTCACGTGAGGCGGTCCTCCGCCGCCTCCTGTCGTCCTCTGGCGTCCGGCAGGTCGGCAGCCCGCGGCCGCGCGCGCCGTGTCTACAGGCGCAGGCTGCTACCCCTCCGGCTTCCCTCAGGCTATCTGCGTCGTTCACGGTGAATTGACTCTTTCGTAACCGCACCGATACCTGCCCCGGTCATAGTCGGCGTGCTCAGGCCCCTGCGGTGAGCTTCGATCTGTTCCCGGTCGTCGCACGCGGTGCTGCCCCCTCGCGCCCCCTTCTCATTCGTCGCGCTGGGATGCTCGTGGTCGGTGTCATTCAGGGCGGCCACACCCGCCGGAAACGGAGTCCATCATGCCAGCCGTTCGTCAGCGCAGACTCGTCAGGCGCGGCCTCGTGGCCGTCGCCGCCGTGCTCGTCGCCGCACTCTTCGCGGGCACCACATCCGTCCCGTCGTTGTCGGCGAAAGCCAAAGCGCCCAAGCACGTCATCATCATGATCAGCGACGGCTGGGGCCACAACCACATCGACGCGGCGAGTTACTTCAGGTACGGCAGGGCCGAAGGCCAGGTCTACACACGGTTTCCGTTCCAGACGGCCATGAGCACCTGGGAGAGGGAGAAGACTGACCAGGGTTACACATGCTCTCCGCCGACGGGAGGATACGACCCGGGCCTGGCGTGGAGCGACTTCAATTACGTGAAGCACCCCTGCGCCACGGACTCAGCCTCCGCCGCCACGGCCATGTCCACCGGGGTGAAGACGTACAACGGCTACATCGGCGTGGACGTCAGCGGAGCGCCGCAGTGGCATCTCATGCAGGAGGCCATGTCGAGGAGTAAGGCCGCCGGCGTCGTCACGTCCGTCGAGTTCTCGCATGCCACGCCGGCCGGATTCGTGGCTCACAACATCAGCCGCAACAACTACGCGGCCCTCGCGAACGAGATGCTCGGAAGCGGTCTCAGTGTGATCATGGGTGCGGGCAACCCCGAGTTCGACGACAGCGGCATCCCAGCGACGAAGGACCCCAAATACGTCGGAGGGGCGACCACCTGGGCGGCCCTGAAGAACCCCTCGGACGGCGTCCTCGATCAGTGGACGCTGATCCAGACGCGGGCAGCCTTCCAGGCATTGGCCACTGGTCAGACCCCCGCGCACGTGGTCGGCGTGCCGGAGGTGTATACCACCCTTCAACAGGCGCGCCGCGGCGACGGTAAGGCAAATCCGTTCGTCGTCCCCTTCAACCCGGACGTTCCCACCCTCGTCGAGATGACCCGCGCGGCGCTGAACGTGCTGGACAACGACCCGGACGGGTTCGTCCTGATGGTCGAAGGCGGCGCCGTGGACTGGGCCGGGCACGCCAACCAGTCCGGCCGGATGATCGAGGAACAGATCGACTTCGACAGGGCGGTCGAAGCGGTCGTCGCCTGGGTCCAGCAGAACAGCAACTGGGGCGAAACCCTGCTGATCGTGACCGGCGACCACGAAACCGGATACCTGACGGGGCCGATGGACACAATCAGCCCTGTCTGGGTTCCCGTCGTCAACGGAGGCGCGGGTCAACTGCCCGGCATGCAGTGGAACTTCGGCGAGCACACCAACCAGCTGATCCCCTTCTTCGCCAAGGGCGACGACGGGCGCTGGTTCAACAAGAGCGCGGACCTGACGGATCCGGTGCGCGGGCCGTACATCGACAACACCGACATCGCAAAGGTCATCATTGAACTGCTTCGGCAACGATGAGGCTTCGGCCGTCTCAGGGGCCGCGCATTCTGGGAGTGAGGGACGTCTCGAGTGCACCGGCAGGTGGGCGCTTCTGCTCGCCTCTGGTGCGTTCGAGGTTCGGGCGCCTCTTCAAGGCAAGTCCGGAAGCGGCGGTCGAGGTCACACCATCGACAACATGAAGGACGGCATCGCCAGGGCCACACACGCCGCTGACTTCTTTGCACAGACGTAACGGCCGCGACGCGCCGCCGTAACATCGTCGTCGCACTCTCGAGGGTGAGGATGAAGTGCTTCGGCGCTTCGACGGGCGCGCGCTGCGGATGTCAGCGTGCCGCCCGTTACCTCCCCTCATGGCCTTCCCGGACCGGATACCGCGGCCGTCGGCGACCGGTCACGGGTTGACACGACACGGCGACGTCTGATGTAATCCGCTTATCCGAATATGACGATTGCCGCCGCGACTCGCGTCGATTTGCTGTTCCGGGCGTTTGCCGATCCCATCAGGATCCGCATTCTCCGCCTGCTGCAACCCGGCGAGTTGTGCGTCTGCGATCTTGTCGACGTGCTGAAGCTGCCGCAACCGACCATCTCGAGGCACCTCGCCTACCTGCGACGCTCGGACCTCGTCAGCGTCCGGGAAGAGGCATCGTGGAACTACTACTCGTTGGCGCCTGCCAGCTCGGCGCTCCAGGAGAAGCTGCTCGAGTGCCTGGAGAGCTCGGCGCGGGAGATCCCGGAGATGGCAGCGGATGCGCGGCGGGCGAACGCGGTCCGCAAGCGGGGGGGACGCTGTCCCGCCTGATGCTGAAGTGATTGGAGGTCCCCAGTGATCGTTCGAATGGTGTGCGTCGCGCTCCCTGTCATCCTGCTGGCAACGGCCGTCGGCGCCAGCGCTCAGACCACGAAGCGGATCCTGGTGCTCTGCACGGGGAACTCGGCCCGCAGCCAGATGGCGCAAGGATTGCTGAAGTCGCTCGATCCCCGGCTGGACGTCCAGTCGGCTGGAACAGCCCCGGCGCCGGCGGTCAATCCCTACGCCATCCGGGTGATGCAGGAACTCGGCATCGACATCTCCGGGGGGCAGCCCAAGAACGTGAAGCAGTTCGTGAACCAGTCGTTCGACTACGTCATCACCGTCTGTGACGATGCGGACGAGAACTGCCCGCTCTTCACGGGCAAGGTCGGCACCAAGGCTCACATCGGCTTCCCGGACCCGGCGGCTGCCAGGGGCAGCGACGAGGACATCATGAAGGTCTTCAGGCGGATCCGGGACGACATCCGTGCAAAGTTCACCGACTACTATCGGCGAGAGATTTCCAAGACGCTCCCGCCGCAGTGATGCCCTGGGGCGAATCCACGAGATCGCCGGCGCTGTCGCATCCCGACCTTCATGGCTTCGTGCACGATGCGGTTGGCCTGGTCAGATCGCAGGGCAGAGGGCCGTTCGATGCGCGGGGAGCCGCGTGGCGTGTTTGCGCTCTCGTCATCCTTGTGGCCGTGAACGGGAAGGGGGCTCATACGGCTCGATGCGCAGGGTTTTCAACGCACTGCCCCAGGCGATGACCTGATCGAGCATGACGTTCACCGGTTTCTCAGGCATGGGCGCCGGATTGAACCTGCTGACGCTGTCTCAATCCTCACTGGCCTCTCGTCAGGCCATCAGCCGGCGCAGTCTCCTGATCCGCCGCACGTGCCCGTCGACACGGTCCGAACCCATTCATCCACACCACGTGGCGGCGCATCACTCAGCGGCTCCGCCCCGCCTCGACGATCTTGTGTCGGCCTCAGTAATAGGCGTCCGCACGACAGCGTGAGCGAAGTCCTCCGATCAGCAGCCAGAATGTCCCGTCGTGGTCCGACCAGCCTGGAGGGACGGGTGTGCTGCGAAAGGAGGACGTCCTGATGATTGAAACACTCGTGAAGCGCGGGGCCTACCCTGCTCGAGTGTCGACCGGCCGTCGTGTTCGGGGGGAACGTCAGCAGGAACAGGCCGCCGGGTCAATTCGGCGTGCGGCGGCGCCGCCCTCGATGGACAGTCCACGGGGCGGCGCCGTTCGTCTAGTGAATCGAACCGGGTCAGCGGACAGGAGTCAGGTTGTTCGCAAGCTCGGTCTCGTCGGGGGCGTATTGCCGGATCAGCTCTGCGGCCTTTCGCAGAAGGTCCGTCCGGTCCGCGAAGACGAGGGTCTGCCTCAGCGCGCGGTTGAGCACGGAAGCCGGCGTGGCCGAGATTCCGGCAGATTCGGCTCTCCTCAACTCGTACGCGGCGGTATTGGATGTCACCTGCTCCGGGAGCATGGGCGTCCCGAACCAGACTCGGTCGCGAGCCAGATCCAGAGGACCGGGCAGGATCGCCACCACGTACCCGGAACGGTAGCCGACGTTGATTCGCTCGGCTGTCTGGAGACCGCTGTAGAGCACGGGCTGATTGTCCTGCCGAGGGAATACCAGGTCGGGATTCACGCGGAGCACGACCAGGTATCCGCTTCCGACGACCGGGCGGTCATTGTGCCAGTCGGAGCGGAAGGTCCTGTTGAAGGGTGAACGGGGCGGCATAGACCAGCTCGACTGCCGACGGGAGTGTGGGAATGGGCGGCACCTGGGCCGACGCACTGGCCGCCAGCACGAGGATTCCCGCCATAACGACGCCAAAACGTGTGATTCTCATATATGTTCCTTCCCTTTTCCAAGCGGATTGGGTTCGTGCCTCGTCCTTCCGGCTAGCGGATCACGACCTCGAGGTCGTCCAACGCGAGTTCGGGCGAAGATACTGCCGAGATTGCTGGAGAAATCGAACCGAACCTCAACGATGTTGGACAGATCGATCGGGTTGGCAGAGGCACTCAAGAAGTCCTTCAGCGGAATCCGGATCGTCTCGAACTCGTTCTGCCAGCCCGGCGCCGTGGTCCCGGACCCGGTGCGCTGATAGGGTTCCTCGATGCCCCCGCCGTACGCATTGAACCGGAGCGCCTGGGATCGGCGTCCGTTCGCATCTGTCAGAGTCACCAGCCAGCTGGTGTCTCCGAGCGTGGCGATGGTCCAGGGGTGCCTCGTCTGCTGAGCAGCGCGGAATGAGAGGTAGGACTTGCCGCTCCAGTTGCGAAGGCCGGGAACCACTGAGAACCTGACGAAGATCGGACCGTTACCGGCATCCGAGAAGACGACGCCTTGCGTCGTGTCGCTGGTGCGCGCCCTCGTCATCCCGTTCATCGGGTCGGATGCGAAGAAGTCGAACGAAGAATCAATGTCCCGCATCTGCCCTTCGAAGATGTCGAAGATGGCCGTGTTCCAGGTCACCGTGCCACCGGAACTGGAAACGGTCGTGCTGGGATTGGTCTGGAAGTCGTCGATCACGAGGTTCCCCGCTGCCGGAGCATCCTTGTACTCGAGATCCACCGTGGCGCAGGTCGTCTGGTCCGGGAAGCCGCACGCAGGCAGGGCCGAGATCGGCCGCAGGCTTTCGTACTGGCGCCACAGGAAGTCCTTCGCTGGGATGTTCTGCTCCAGGTATCGCTTGACCAGCGCGAGATAGTAGCCCTTGGCGATCGTCTGGGCGGCCGGCCGCCCGATGAGGGCCGGCCCGGTGGCATCGGCGAAACCGCAGCAGTTGAATTCATTGTGGCCGACGCCGTGGAGATAGTGGTTCGAACGATTCCCGGTCGCGCGTTCGTAGAGGATGAACGAGTCCGCGATCGGATTGCCGGGATAGCCGCCCACGTCACCGTCCGCAGCTCCATAAATGAGATGGTAGTTCGTCGCGCCGGGATTCGACTTGGCGGTCCCCAGGAAGTCGGTCGGCGCGATGCTCGAGATCAGCTGAATCGCCGAGGGCTGGAAGAAGCTCGGAGTGTAGGTGAAGTCGCTCGTGATCCTCGTCCAGGCGCGCGTCACCCCCTCGCCCCCGCGGCTGTGGCCGATCCAGATGATCTTCGTCTCGTCGATGTGCCCGTTGAGCACTCCGCCGGCGATGGTGGCCTGCTGACCGATGATGCCGTCGGTGTGCTGCAGCGTCGTCAGCGAACAGGACTCGATGCCCGGGCCGGTGTTGTTCTGGTGGCTCATCACCACATAGCCATAGGAGGCGAGGTGCCCCTGCAGGTAGTCGTACCAGGTGTAGTTGTGCCCGTTGCCATGGCTGATGATAATCAGCGGAAGCTTCCCCATCCCGCTGATGCCCGTCGGGTAGAAGGTCTTTTCGTTCGCGAAACCCGCCGTCGTGCCGGTGACAGCGTAGGTCGCCGAGGTGACGGGCATAGGCCCCGAGGTCGTGATGTCATGGACCACGTAGAACCCGCCCTCGTCCGGCGTGCGACCGTCGATGAGGTCGCCGTCATTCAGGATTCCGTTGCGATCCACGTCGACCACCACGTCATAGCCCTTCCCGAAGCCTGTCGTTCCCGCTGAACTGAGCAGCTGGCCCGGCGTCGCAACGGTGAAGATGCTGAGCGATGCCGCGAACACGACGGTCTGCGGCACGCCGCGCACGTCGACCAGAGCCGGGTTGCCGGCCCATTGAGCCGCCGTCTTGTCCTCGACAATGTAGATGTCGCCGGTCTGCCCGCTCAGGCCCGGAAACCTGACGGTATCCACGCCGACCTTGACGGAGGCGTCCTGGTTGAAGGCGCTCACGTTGCTGAAGAACGGATAGCCGGCGGCCGAGTTGCCCGCCAACTCGACATCAGTCTGCGCCAAGGCCGGAAGCGGAAGTATCAGCACACTCAAGAGCAAGATCGCGATATGGCAACCCGGTCTCCATCGGAACATGTGTATCTCCTTCTGAAGTTGTGGCAATTGCTTGACTGGCCAGACGGTTTGAAACACCAGCGGGAGTCTCTCCCCGCCTCCCGCTCGGCAGATCGACTGCCGACCCCTTGTCAGACACCGTGGGCACTCCCTCCGAATCCAGAAATAGCCCGTGTGTTCTGATTATGCCTGCTCTGCCGGAGGTGTCAACGACAATCGCGGTAGCTTCGCGCAGGCCCGCGACCAGCGCGCGGACGCGCTCGAAGCGATCGCGGACCACCTGGTGCGCGACACACGGCGATGACATTCGCGGATGACAGGTCCGCGAGGGTCGGGACACGCGTCAGCGTATGGCGAATCGCGTGCCACATACCGCGCCTCCCGCAGCCAAGCCGCTGGTAGCGGGCGGCAAGAACAGAAGACCCCTCCAAACGTGTTGCCGCACAAGCGCTTGCCTCCCGTCAGCACTCTCGCGACGCGACGCGAACGTTGTCACGAGCCTGGCCGCACGCGTGGGCGGGTCACGATTTCGGCAACCTGGGGGGTGACAATAGTCGGCGTTCCGGCGACCAATCTTGCCGGGCTCTCCACGTCGATGCGCCTGTCGAAGGCTCTGGCGTGGCTCATCGCGGTCGTCCCGTCTCCAAGAAAGGGCGAGACGAAGGAACCGCCGGAGCCGGAGCGTTCCTTCGGAGGCTGGCAGGAAGCGCCTCATTCCTCAGCGGCTCCGCCCTCCCTCGACGACCCTGCGCATCTCGGCGCGCAGGCGCGCGACGATGTCGGGTTCGGCGGCGAACCGGTTCGTCGTCTCGGCAGGGTCGGCGACGAGGTCGTAGAGTTGCCCCGCCGGGTCGTTCGGGCCGGGCTCGATCCGCGCCGGCTTGGTGAAGCCGCCCGACCCGAGGCCTTCGATGAGCTTCCAGCGGCCCGATCGGATGGTCATGAGCCCGCTGCTGCCGGACTGCATCACGATCGGGGCACGGCTGAAGGTGCCGCCCTTGAGCGCCGGAAGGACGCTGAAGCTGTCCGGGCCGGCCCCGGCGGGGAGGGTCTTGCCGACCACGTCGGCCATCGTTGCCAACACGTCGGTGAAGCTCATCGTCTGATCGCAGACGGACCCGGCGCGGACGGTGCCCGGCCAGCGGACGATGAACGGCATGCGGTGCCCGGCTTCCCAGGCGTCGGCCTTCATCCCGCGGAGGCCTCCAGCGGAGTCGTGACCGAAGCGCGCGACGTCGGCCGGAAACCAGACGGGGCCGTTGTCGGAGGCGAACACGAGCAACGTGTTGTCGATCATGCTCGCGGATTCCAGCGCGGCGAGCACACGGCCGATCTCGTGGTCGACCATCATCAGGAAGTCGCCGTACTCGCCCGCGCCGCTCTTGCCCGTGAACGCGGGCGACGGCAGCCAGGGCGTGTGCGGCGCCGGGTAGGCGAGGTACAGCATCAGCGGCTCGCGGGCGCCGCGCCGCTTCTCGATGACCGAGATCGCCTCATCCGTGAATCGCGGCAGCACATCGCTCAACTTCAGATCGGGCGCGATCCCGCCCGCGCGCCAGAACGCGCCTTGAATCGGCGACGCGCCGGCCTCGATGTGCCCGGTTGGCGGCGTCACGGCGCGGTCGCCGCGGATGTAGAAGTAGGGTGGGATGTCGGTCGAAGCGCGAATCCCGAAGAAACTGTCGAAGCCGCGATCGACCGGTCCGCCGCGTAACGGCTTGTCGTAGCCTTCTTCCGCGAATCCGAGATGCCACTTCCCCACCATGGCGGTGGCGTAGCCGGCGCTGCGGAGCAGCGAGGGGAGCGTGACCTGCCCCTCGTCGATGAGCGGCTGGGTCGGCCACTTGCTGATGTCGGTCCGGAACGGGTAGCGTCCGGTCATCAGCCCGTAGCGCGACGGATGACACAGCGGCCCTGGCGCATGGGCGTCGGTGAACCGCATGCCCTCGGCGGCGAGGCGGTCGATGTGAGGCGTAGAGATCTTCGATTGTGGATTGTAGGAGCGAAGGTCTCCATAGCCCATGTCATCGACGAGGATGACGACGATGTGCGGGGGGCCGGCGGCCAGGGCTGGAGCGGCCAGGGCTGCCAGCAGCAGCGCGAGCAACAGGTGGCGGACTCGTGGCACCAACGACCGGATCGCGTGAGGGATGGGCACGACGCCATTCTCCACGCGCGGCCGCCGCCGTCAAGCGCCGCGTGAGGAGCCGCCGCGCGAGGGAGATGCCCCGTCCGCGCGTGGCGCCGCGGGCGGGGCCGTAGGGTGGTCTCGGCGGACCGGCTACTTCTTCGCAACGGGCGCGTACGACGCGACCGTCTTCGTGCCGTGCTTCGCCCGCAATTCCGCGGCCTTTTCCTTGATCTCGGTCAGGTCGCGCTGCATCTCGCTCCATCCATACCAGAGCGAGTAGTCGGGGTTGTTGTGGAACGCACCCTGGAAGGTGCGCATCCGGTGCTCCAGGAACATCGCGAACAGCTTCTGCTCGACGGCCGTCGGCGCGTCGTGGAACGTCAGCAGGTCCGGGAACGCGTACGCGTAGCTCTTCGGCTTCGGCAGGATGCCGTCCCTGTAGAGCCCGGCGATGGTGGTGATGGCATCCGCCATGAGGCGGTCGGCCGCCTTGATCAGGTTGTCGGTCTTCTCGAGTTCCAGCCTGGCGAAATTGCCGGAATGGCACTGGTTGCAGGCCTTCAGCATCTTGTCGCGCTGCGCCTGGAACTCCTCCTGCGTGAGCCGCGCCACCTTCCCGGCCTTGACCACATCGAGCCGGGCCGTGGGCTTGCCGTCGGGGTCGAGCACGCCGAGCCCCTGGAGGATCGTCACCTGGTCGGCCGCCCATTGCTTGTCCTGCGGCAACGGCAGCCGCACGGCCAGGAAGCCCCATCCGGTCATCACGCCGTGATCGCCGTCCTGCATGTGGCAGTCCTGGCACGTCGGCGCCGCCGTCGTCGGCGGCAGCGCACCGGTCTGCTTCAGCAGCGCCCGGACCCCGTGCTTCGACGACGAGTACATCTCCCACTGGGGATGGTCGAAGCCCATGTGGCAGGTCTGGCAGGCCTGGGGCTGTTTCGCCTCGACCTTGGAGAACGTGTGCCGCGTGTGGCAGGCGTCGCAACCGGCCACGCCGAAGCCGCCCGATGTCTTGCGGATCTCGGCGTGCTCGGCCTCGGTCTTGTTGCCGATCTTGTGGCAGCCGCCGCAGCCCTTGTAGCCGTCCATGAGGGCGACGGGCTGGGCATGGGCGCTGGGCATCGCCTTCATGGCCACCCACGCCAGGGCGTGCTTGCCGTTATTGAATTGCGCAACCTGCTTCTCATGGCACGCCTGGCAGGTGGCCGGCGTCGGGATCTTCACCTTGGCCACATCCGCCGCGCTGGTGTGCGCGTCGCCATGGCACACGGCGCAGTCCACGTCGTTCTGGCTGTGCTTGCTCAACTGCCAGTCGGTGACGATGCTGGGCGTGGACTTCTTGTGGCAGTCGACGCAGGCAGCGGCGGCGACGGGCCGCGCGCCGGCGAACACCAGGATGGCGGCCAACAGGACGGCTCCCGTTGTCACACGTTCGCGCATGGTTCCTCCGAAAATCGCTGCTCCGGGGGCGAGGCCGGCTGGCCTGAGAGCAGATGGGCGATTGTAGGCCGCGGCGGCGGGCGCTGATATGACGGCCGTCATACGCGCGGCTCCCCGTCGCCCTGAACCTGCGCCCGCCTTGCCGCGCGGCAGCCCTTGCGCGTAGGATTCGCCCGAGGTGCCTGCCGTGACCCCACTCACCCGTCGATCGTTCCTGCAGGCGGCCACCCTCGGGGCCGCGTCCCTCGGGCGGTCCCCGCTCGCCGCGCGGGCCCGGCAAGGCGCGCAGGCGGCGCCGTCCGCCTCGGCCGGGGGCCGCACGCTCAAGCTCGGCCTCATCGGCTGCGGCTGGTACGGGCTGGTGGACGTCGAGGCGGCCTTCAAGGCGGGCGGCGTCGAAGTGCTCGGCGTCTGCGACGTGGACGCTGATCATCTCGCAAAGGCCGCCGACGCCATCGGGAAGATGCAGGCGGCCCGCCCGCGCACGTTCAAGCACCACCGCGATCTGGTGGCGCTGCCGGGCCTCGACGCCGTCATTGTCGCGTCGCCGCCCCAGTGGCACGCCCTGCAGCTTCTCGACATCGTCGATCGCGGCCTCGACGCGTACTGCGAGAAGCCCCTCGCCTACGACGTGCGCGAGTGCCGGGCCATGGCCGACGCCGTGGCGCGAAGCGGCCGGATCGTGCAGGTCGGGTTCCAGCGCCGTCAGAGCCCGGCGTTTCAGGCCGCCCGGCAGTACATCCGGGAGGGCCGTGCCGGGAGAATCGTCTGCGCCGAGGCGACAATCAACTACAAGGCCGGGACGAAGGACCCCACGCCGCAAGCGCCGCCCCCCGCGCTCGACTGGGACGCCTGGTGCGGTCCCGCGCCGCTCATCCCCTACAGCCCGCAGGTCGGGCACATGAACTGGCGGCTGGAGAAGACCACGGGGCACGGCCACCTCGTGGACTGGGGCATCCACCTGATCGACGCGGCGCGCATGATCCTCGACGAAGGCCTGCCCACGTCGGTGGCGGCCACCGGCGGGATCTATGGGCTCCGCGGCACGATCACCACGCCGGACGTGCTCACGGCGCACTTCGAATTCCCGACCTGCCCGCTGACGTGGCGCCACCGGCTCTGGGGCGCGGAGGAGTACACACCCGAGGTCTCCAACGGCCTGATGTTCTTCGGCGAGCAGGAGACGATCTTCGTCACCGACCAACGCTGGGTCACGATCCCGAAGGGGAAGTCAGCCGAGCGCCGGGTGAACGAGGCGAAAGCCGACATGGGCCTGCTGTGCATGGCCGAATTCCTCGACGCCGTCCGCACCCGCCGCCCGCCCGGGTGTCCCGTCGAAGAGGGCCTCAAGTCGTCCACGGCGGTGAAGCTGGCCATGATCGCGTACGACACGGGCCGCCGCGTCACGTGGGACGCCGCCCGGGAACAGGTCGTCGGCGACCCGGACGCCGCGAGACACCTGAAGCGCGACTACCGCGCACCGTGGGTGCACCCGTACCGGGGGTAGCCCGCGGGCCCCGGCACGCCGCTCGGTGGCGCCGCCTACTTCCGCGTCCCCGTCATCTCACGCCCCGCCTGCTTGAGCACGAGGCGATCGACCTTGCCGTCGGCGCCGCGCACGAACGTGATCCGGGCGTCGACCACCTTCGGGAAGAACTCCGTCTCCGAGATGGGAAAGATCTCGATCTGGTTCTGGCCGGTGGCCTGCGTCATCAAACGGTCGCCCTCGCGCGTGACCGTCAGGATGAACCCCGGCGCCAGCTCGTACTGCCCGACGTAGGCGTCGTAGACCGCCGGATTCACCCGCGCCACCATCGGTTCGGCGACCGCGTCCGCGATTCGGACCGCGCGTACCGGTTCGTCGGCGCCGTCCTGGTACATCAGCATCGCCACCGTCCGGCCGCTCGCGTCGCGCTCGAAGCGGAAGTGGGTGAGGCTGTTCTCGTAGAAGAACTCGGTCTCCGAAGCCGGGCGCGCCTCGAGCCGCGAGCCGCCGCTTCGCTGCGTGTAGAGCTTGCCGCCCTCGACGGTGACGTTGCGGCGCGTGTCCTTGTTCACCTCGTACACGCCGGCGTGCCCGGCCAGCACCTTGCTGTCCACCGTGACCGCCGTGAACTCGGGGAACGGCTTGCCTATCGCGATCGCCGCGATGCGCCGGGCGAGGTAGCCCGGGCTCGTCTTCGGGTTATCGCTGTTGCAGAGGACGGCGACGTAGACGCGATCGTCCGGCACGCGCAGCCCGTAGGTCGAGAAGCCGAAAATGCCGCCGCCGTGATCGATCGAGCGGCGTCCGCGCAGCGTCGACACGCCCCAGCCGTAGCCGTAGTTCGTGCTCGTGCCGCTATTGAGCGTGAAGGCGGTCCACATCTGCTCGAGCGCGGGCTTCTTCAGCAGCGCTTCGGTGTAGAGCGCGGCATCCCACCTGGCGAGATCATCCACGGTGGACACCAGCGACCCGGCCGCGTACGGCTGAGTCATGCTCAGGTAGCGCGCGTTGGCGGCCTTGTCGGCAGGGCCGGTGTACCCCTGGGCCCGCTTGCGGATGATCGGCTCGTTGCTGCCGTAGTGCGTGCTCGTCATGCCAAGGGGCTTGAAGATGGCCTCGGTGACGAAGGCCTCGTACGGCTTGCCCGACACCTTCTCGATGATGGCGCCGAGCAGCACGTAGCCCGAGTTGTTGTAGCGGTACTGTTCGCCCGGCGCGAACTGCATCGGCTCCTTCTTGAACCCGTCGACAAGCTCCTGAACCGTCATCTCGTTCATGATGCGGCTCGTCATCCAGCCGGGGATGTCGGTGTAGCTCTGGATCCCCGACGTGTGGGTCAGCAGGTGTTCCACCGTGATGACGTGCCCCTGCATCGGGTAGCCGGAGAGGTACTTGTCGATCGGGTCCTTCAGCCCGATCTTCCCCTGCTCCACGAGCAGCATCACGGCCGCCGCCGTGAACTGCTTGGTGATCGACCCGAGCCGGAACACCATGTCGGGCTGCAGCGGCACGCCCAGTTCAAGGTTGGCCATGCCGACCGCCTTGCGGTAGACCACCTGCCCGTCTTTGACGACGATGACGGCGGCGCCGGGCTGGTCGGCCGCGAACGCCCGGGTGACGATGGCGTCGATCCGGGCAGACGCCGAGGGCTGAGCCGTCGCGTCGCCGGCCAGCAGCAGGAGCGCCATGCAGGCGAGGGCTGGAATCGTCGCCGTGCGGCCTGGTCGTGACATCGGGAATCCTCCTGGTGACGGCGCCTTGCGTGGGCGGCCGGCGATTGCAGACGTACCCTAGCGCGATAGACGACTGGAAGCACCTGCGGGTTCACGGGCGCGTGGGTCGGGCGCCGGCGGGCTCCCACGCCCGGTGTATGGTAGCGTTTCCTGGTTCGGCCGCGTGGAGGCCTGGACGCTCTCGAAGTGGCGTGCGCCGTCCAGGATGGCGTGCTCGTCGATTGGAGTCGTCGCATGCGTGTATTCGATGTCATCGCGGGCGGCGCCGCCGCCCTCGCGCTGATGGGCGGTCTGGTTGTCTGTCCGGCCGCGGCGCAGACGACAGCCTCGGCCGTCTCGGCCCAGGACGAGCGGCTGCTGTCGCTGCTGCCGCCCGGGCTTCAGAGCAGCGGCAGCGCGGTGCTGCTCGCGCCGACTGCCGTGGCGCAGGATGTGGCGTTGCGCAAGCTGGTCGAGCAGGCCGAGGCCCCTCCCCTGCTCCTGCCTGTGGCCGCCTTTGTCGCGGGGCTCGGAGACGCCAGCCGCTGCCCCGAGAACGCCAAGGACTGGGATCGGCCCCGGTCGTTCCCCTGCGTGAGTCATCTCTCGTCGGCGCTGTCGCGGAGCGGGGACGCGACGGTGCGGCGGATGCTCGAACGATGGGCCGCCAGCCACCCGGACGTTCGTGTGGCGGACGCCGCGCTTCGGGCGCTCAAGCGGGCGGATGCCGCCGGGCTGGCCACGCTCCTCGATCAGCGGGCGGCTCTCGCGCGGGCGGCCGGCGACACGGCCGGCCTCAGGGCGATTGGCGCCGCCCAGGAGCGCGTCGGCTCACGCCTGCCCCTGTTCTGGTGGCAGCCGCCGGCCCGCTTCGAGGTGGTGCCGCCGTCCAGGCCGGTCCGGGTGATCGCCATCGGTGACATGGGCACCGGGAGCGCCGAGCAGGCGGCGGTCGCCGAGACGATCCGCGCAACGCACAGGAAGCAGCCGTTCGATTTCGGCATCACGCTTGGCGACAACTATCAAGACGATGGCCCGGCGGCACCGGATGATCCGCGGTGGCAGACCTACTGGAGCCGGCTGTATCCGTCGCTCGGGCTCACGTTCTACGCGTCGCTGGGCAACCATGACTGGGGCAACCCTGACGGCCCGGCGGCCTCCGTCGCGTTCGCGCAGCGCGATCCCGCGTTCCGGCTGCCGGCCCCCTACTACACCTACACCGCGGGGCCCGTGCAGTTCTTCGTCATCAACACCCCGCTGCTGTCCGAGGCCCAGCTCGTGTGGCTGAAGGAGGAACTGGCGGCGAGCACGGCGCGCTGGCGGGTCGTGTACGGCCACTACCAGATGTACTCCGCCCTGCGAGGCGACAATCCGACGCTCATCGGCAAGCTGCTGCCCATTCTGAAAGAGCACCGCGTGCACATGTACCTGTGCGGGCACGAGCACCTCTTCCAGCACCTCAAGCCCGAGGGAGGCGTCGAGTTCTTCGTGTCGGGCGCCTCCGGCGCCGGCGGGCGCGTGGCCCGTCTGGCCGACTACCCTCGCGTGCAGTTCATGGCGGAGCGGGCGCAGGGGTTCACCGTCCTCGAGGCCGATGCCACGACGCTGCGCGTGCAGTTTGTGGGAACCGACGGCAAGACAATCTACGAGAAGACCCTGCGCTGAGCGGAGTGACGGAGGAACTCGGCCACCGGCGCCTGCACCGTAGGTGCTCGGCTGTGCGTTGGCCGCAGGATCGCTATACTACTCGGACCATGCCGCCCATGGACTCCCTGAACGTCGCCCTCATCGGTTGCGGCGGCATCACGCTGCAGAACCACCTGCCCGGCCTAGCCCTCTGCCCGGGCGTCAAGGTTGTCGCCCTCTGCGACGCCGACGCCGCCACGCTCGAACGCGCGCGCCAGCGCACCGGGGTGGCCACCGTGTCCACCCGGCACGAAGACATCGTGGCGCGCGAGGACGTTCACGCCGTCATCATCGCCACGCCCAACGCCTCACACGCCGCCATCGCGCTGCACGCCATCGCCCATGGCAAACACGTCCTCTGCGAGAAGCCGCTCGCGCTGCATCACGCCGACGTTCGCACGATGGCCGAAGCCGCCGATCGCGCCGGCGTGCGGCACATGGCGGCGTTCACGTATCGCTTCGTGCCCGCGATGCGATACCTGGCGCACCTGGTCCGGCGCGGTGATCTCGGGCAGCCGTATCATTTCCGCTCGTGCCGCCTGCAGGACTGGGGCACGCGGCCGCTCGGCTGGCGGCAGGTGAGGGCGCTCGCTGGCTCGGGTGAACTTGGCGACATGCTGAGCCATCGGATTGACTTCGCGCACCTGCTCGTCGGCCCGATGACGCGGCTGGTCGCGAACCTGAAGCAATGGCATCCCGTGCGCGGCGGCCAGCGGAACGACCTCGAGGATTGGGTCGCCATCATGGCGGACTTTCAGAGCGGCGCCAGCGGCGTCCTGGAGAGCAGCAAGCTGGCGAGCGGCCGCAACGAAAGCTGGCGCAGCCTCGATTACGTGGAGGTCAACGGGAGCGAACGGTCGTTCGTGTTCATCACGGGCGCGTGGAACACCCTGCAGACCGGCGCAGCCGGCGGCCCGGGACTGGAAACCATCGACGTCCCGCGCGAGTTCTGGACGCTGCCCGGGGCACCGCGCGATCCCGGCCAGGGTGATCCGCTCGTGACGTTCCGCTACGATCAGGCGTGGGAATTCGTGGACGCGATCCGCCAGCAGCGTCCGTGTGTTCCCAGTTTCCACGACGGCGCGCGGGCTCAAGCGGTGATGGATGCCGCGGCGGCATCAGCCGCTTCCCGCACGTGGGTGGACGTGGACTGACGTGAGGTGGCACAAGGCATGACCGGGACAGCGGTCGTCACGGGCGGCGGCAGTGGCGTGGGCCAGGCCGTCGCCCTGGCACTCGTCCAGCAAGGCTGGCGCGTCGCGATCATTGGACGCCGGGCGGACACGCTTCGCGCGACTGCGGCACTCAGCGGACCGCATGCGTCACGCATCACTCCGCACGTCTGCGATGTCGGCATTGCCGAAGAGGTCGCGTTGATGGGCAGGCACGTGCTCGCGACGTGCGGCGACGTCGACGTGCTGGTGAATGCCGCGGGCACGAACGCGCCGCAGCGGGCACTCGACGTGTTGTCGGTGGAGGATTATCACGCGATGATCGCCACCAATCTCCACGGCGCCTACTACTGTGTGCAGGCGTTCCTGCCCCAGATGCGCGCCCGCGGCCTCGGCACGATCATCAACATCGTGTCCGACGCCGGCAAGCAGGCGTCACCCAAAGCCGGACCGGGCTATGTGATGAGCAAGTTCGGGCTGGCCGGACTGACCCAGAGCATCAACGCCGAAGAGCGCGCCAACGGCATCCGCGCGTGCGCGATCTTCCCCGGCGACATCGACACGCCGTTGCTGGAGAAGCGTCCAGTGGTTCCAGACGCCGCCGCCCGCGCGCGGATGATGCGGGCCGACGATGTGGCGGCATGCGCGGTGTTCTGCATCAACCTGCCGGCGCACGTCATCGTCGAGGAAATGCTCGTACGCCCGCGGTGACCATCGGCGCGGCATCAACGGAACGGTAGCAGTCTGGACAGCAGCAACGTCTCCACCAGGCCCGCGCACGACATGGCAAACGCCACCACCGTCCACGTGCGCAGGGTTTCGCGTTCGGTGAAACCGCTGAGCCGGCCGATCACCCAGAAGCCGCTGTCGTTCATCCAGGAAATCCCCAGCCCGCCAAAACCGATCGCCAGGAACAGATACATCGGGTGATACGGCAGGCTCACGCCCTGCGTGACGCCCGTCATCATGGCCGCCGTGGTCAACACCGACACCGTGGCCGACCCCTGGGCGAATTTCAGCACCACGGCCACGGTCCACGCGAGCAGGATCAGGTTGACGGCGCGCCCCTCCGCCGCGGCGCGAATCGCGTCTCCCACGCCCGCGTGCCGCAGCATGCCGCCGAACGCCCCCCCCGCGGCGGTGATGAAGACAATCACCCCGGCCGTTTCCAGCGCCGGCCCCAGCACCCCGCCCAACCCGTGCCACGCCAGGCGTTTCTGGCGCACCACCAGCCGCATCGCGAGCAACGCCCCGACCAGCAGGGCGATGTTCCTGTTGCCGATGAACCCCATGACCGCGTGGAACGTGCCGAACCGGCCCGCTCCTCCGAATGCCGCCGTGAAGGACGCCGTCGAGATCAGCAGCATCGGCAGCAACACCGGCACCAGCGACGCGGCGAACGACGGCAATTCGCGTTCAGGCGTGTGCGCGATGCTCGTCAACTCCGCCAGCGTCACCCCGGCGGTTTCGCGCAGCGGCACATCGCAGCGGCGATTGACCCGCTTGGAGAGCTGCCACCCGACGAGCACCGGAGGAATGGCGGCCAGTGTCCCCGCGATCACCGACCACCCCAGATCCACCTTCAACGTTTCCGCCACGGCCAGCGGCCCGGGATGCGGCGCCACCAGCGTGTGCGTCACCGCGCCCGCGCAGCAGATCGCCATCACGAACAGCGTGTAATCGCTGCCCGTGCGCACCCGCAATGCGCGCGCCAGCGGGATCAGCAGCATGAAGAAGGTGTCGAAGAAGATCGGCAGCCCCAGCGGAAACCCGCCCGCCAGCAGCGCGAACCCCGCGCGCTTCTCGCCAAACACACCCACGGATCGTCGAACCACCTTGTCCGCCGCGCCGCTTTCCATCACGCACACGCCGATGATCGAGGCGAACGCGATGACCAGCCCGATCCTGCCGCAGACCGCCCCGAATTCCACCGTCGCCAGTTCGACGGCTTGAATCCAGTGGCCGGAGGCCCCCTCGCCGGGGAGACTGCCCACCGGCGACAGCACGCCTGCGAGAATCGCGACCCCAATCAACGCGAGGAAGGCATGCACGCGCAACCGGGTGATCAACACAATCACCGCAACGACACAAATGGCGAGGATGACGAACGGCCAGGTTCCGGCGGGGCCGAGGATCGCGGGCATGTCGTGGCGGTCGTGTCGGCGACAGCTTATCGAAGTGGTGATCCGCGGCCAAGAGGAATCCGCCCCGATCGGGCGGTGCAGGGCGCTGAGCCTCCCTCCAGGGGCGCCAATTCGCTTGACACGCCGGCCGCGCCCGTCAGAATGAGCGCTGGACCTGACCACAGGCTGTCCCAGACATGACGACGAAGCGAACGTGCTCGATGCCGGCCAGGATCGCCTGGGTGCTGACCATCGCGGGGCTCGGCGTGATCCCGATCGCCGCGCAACGCGAGGGCCAGGTTGCCCGACCGGAGCAGCCGAACGTGCTGTTCCTGATTGCGGACGACCTGAACGCCGACCTGGGCGCCTACGGCCATCCCCAGGTGCAGACGCCCAACATCGATCGCCTCGCCGGGCGCGGCGTCACCTTCGAGCGCGCCTACAACCAGTTCCCGCTGTGCAGCCCGAGCCGCAGCTCGATGCTCACCGGCAGGCGCCCGGACACCACGCGCGTGCTGGCGAACCCGCGCTCCGGGCGCGTCGCGGCCGACTACACCTCGAGCCCGCACTTCCGGGAGTTCATCCCCGACACGGTGACGCTGCCGCAGCTCTTCAAGCAGCACGGCTACGTCGCGGCGCGTGTGGGCAAGCTCTACCACTATGGCGTGCCCGGCCAAATCGGCACCAGCGGCCTCGACGACCCACCCTCGTGGGACTACATCGTCAATCCCGCGGGCCGCGACAAGGCCGAGGAGCACAAGGTCTTCTCGGTTGTGCCCGGCAGCTACGGCGGCGCCCTGAGCTGGCTGGCCGCCGACGGCTCCGACCTCGAGCAGACCGACGGGCTGGTCGCGACGGCGGCGATCGGGCTCCTCGAGCAGTACCGCGACCGGCCGTTCTTCCTCGCCGTCGGCAACTTCCGACCACACACGCCGTACGTGGCGCCGAAGAAGTACTTCGAGCTCTACCCGGTCGAGCGCATCGCGCTGCCGGCCCACTCCGCCGACGACCGGCAGCGCACGCCGGCGCCGGCCTACGCCAGCGCCAGGGCCGAGCAGGACAAGATGTCCGACGACCTCCGCCGGCAGGCCATCCAGGCCTACTGGGCGTCGATTTCCTTCATGGACGCGCAGGTCGGCCGGGTCCTCGACGCTCTCGATCGCCTGGGTCTCGCCGACCGGACCATCGTCGTCTTCACGAGCGACCACGGGTATCACTTGTACCATCACGGTCTCTGGCAGAAGCAGAGCCTGTTCGAGCGAGCGGCGCGCGTCCCACTCATCGTCTCGGCGCCCGGGAAGGCGGGGAACGGCCGGAGGACCATGGCGATGTCCGAGCTGGTCGATCTCTATCCGACGCTGGCGGATCTCGCCGGTCTTCCCGCGCCAGCCTACCTGGAAGGCGCCTCGCTGGCGCCCGTGCTGGCCGACCCGTCGCGGACCGTCAAGGACGCCGCCCTCACGCAGGTACGGCGCGGCGAATCGAACGGATACAGCGTGCGCACCGGGCGGTGGCGCTACACGGCGTGGGACGAGGGGCGCCAGGGCGAACAGCTCTACGACATGTCGGCCGATCCGGGGGAGACGAAGAATCTGGCGGGCGACCCGAAATGGGCGAGCACCGTTGCCGAGCTGAGACAACGGTTGCGCGAGTACGCGAAGCCTGCGCGGGCGGGCACGGCGCCAGCTGACACGCAGCCTCCTCCGTCGGCCGAACGATGAAGTGCCGTCAGATGACGGTCGAACTAGTGGTACGGGCGCGGCAAGCTCGCGGTGAGGCTTCGCCGAGGAGTTGCAGATCACAACGATCCGCAAACACCCCATGCCGGCCGTGACCGACACGGCGCTGGCGCTCGCCAGGGCCTTTGGGGCGCCGGTCGGCCGCCCGCCGCTCGGCCAGCTGGCGCGTGGCCGCCGCAGCGCCTGCATCCTGATCTGCGACATCACGCGCCCGGTGCCGCACGGCAGGCTGCTGCCCGGCCTGGTGGCCGAGCTCGAGGCGGCCGGAATCGATCGCCGGGACATCCTGATTCTCGTGGCCACCGGCCTGCACCGCCCCAACGAGTCGGAGGAACTGCGCGAGGTCGTCGGCTCGGACGACGTGTTCGAGTCGGTGCCGATCGCCAACCACTTCGCCCGCGACCGCGAGGCCCACGTTGATCTGGGCCGGACACCATCCGGGGTTCCCATCGTCATCGACCGGCGCTTCGTCGAGGCCGACCTGCGCATCGTGGTCGGGCTGGTCGAGCCCCACTTCATGGCGGGGTATCGGGCGGCCGCAAGCTCGTGGCGCCCGGCGTGGCCCACCAGGACACCATCCTGAAGCTGCACGCCGGGGTGATCCTGGACCACCCCCTGGCGGCCAACACGGTCGTCGAGGGCAACCCGCTGCACGCGGAACAGCTGCACATCGTGCGGGCGATCGGGGACGTGTCCGCGCTGAACGTCGTCATCGACGAAGAGCGGCGCATCGGGTTCGTGAACTTCGGCGAGGTCGAGGCGAGTCACACCGAGGCCGTGGCCTTCATGCGTCGCTACGCGGAGGTGCCGGTGACCGGGCGCTTCAAGACGGTTGTCACGACCAGCGCCGGCTACCCGCTCGACAAAACCTACTATCAGACCGTCAAGGGCATGGTCGGAATAATGGACATCCTCGAGCCGGGCGGCACCATGGTCATCGCGAGCGAATGCTCGGAGGGCCTAGGCAGCCCCGAGTTCGTGGAGGCGCAGCGCGCGCTCTGCCGCGTCGGACCCGAGCGGTTCATGGCCGAACTCATCGCGCGCAACCACGCGCGCATCGACGAGTGGCAGACCCAGATGCTGGTCAAGGCGCTGCGGGTGGGCCGGGTGTGTCTGTACACCACCGGCCTGGGGCCTTCCGACCTCGCCAACACCGGCGTCGACCCGGTCCTCTCGGTCGGTCGGGCCGCGCTCGAGAGCGCGCGGGCCCACGGGGACTTCCGCGTGGCGGTGGTCCCCGAAGGCCCGTACGTGATCCCGGTGTATCGACCGTGAGGGTCCGGCGGTTCAGCGCGCCGGCGGGCGCTTCAGTTCGATCTTCGCCTGCTGCTCGAAGTAGCGCACGAGCGCCCCGTGGTCGCAGTCTCCCAGGCCGTCGGTCTTCAACACCTGCATGGCTTCCATCACCGCGGCAGTCAGCGGCAGCGGCGCGCCACACTGGTGCCCGGTGTCCAGCGCGTTGCTGAGATCCTTGATGTGCAGGTTGATGCGGAAGCCCGGGTTGAACTTGCGGTCGAGCATGAGTGGCGCCTTCGCCTCCATCACGGTGCTGCCAGCCAGCCCGCCGCGAATGGCCTGGTACACCAGTTCAGGCTCCACACCGGCCTTCGCCGCCAGGACCAGCGCCTCGGAGACGGCGGCGATGTTGAGTGCGACGACGACCTGGTTGGCCAGTTTGGCCACGTTGCCCGCGCCGATGTCGCCCACGCGCACGACCGAGGCCGCCATGGCCTTGAACACCGGCACGCACCGATCGAACACGTCCTGCTTCCCCCCGACCATGACTGACAGCGTGCCGTCGATCGCCTTCGGCTGGCCGCCGCTGACGGGAGCATCGAGCATCTCGACCCCCTTGTCCGCCAGTGCGGCCGCGATCCCGCGGCTGGCCAGCGGCGCGATCGAGCTCATGTCGGCGACGATCAGGCCGGCGTTGGCGCCCTCGAGGATGCCGTCGGTGCCCAGCACCACCTGCGTGACCTCGGGGGAGTTGGGCAGCATGGTGATGACCAGCTCGACCTGATGCGCGATGGCGCGCGGCGTCGCAGCCGACCTGGCGCCGGCCGCCACGAGTTCGTCGACCGCCGCGCGGTTGATGTCGTAGACCACGAGCTCGTGCCCCGCCTTGAGCAGGTTCCTGCTCATGGGCTTGCCCATGATCCCGAGTCCGATGAATCCAATAATCATGTGGTTTCCCTGCGTTGATGTCTCGAGGCACGGACGCGAAGGCTCGGAGCCGGCGTCACGCGTCGAAACCGTGGTCGCGCAGCCAGCCGAATGAACTGGCCGTGTCGGGCGCGGGCGCGTACTCCAACCCGACGAAGCCGGGATACTCCAGCTCGTCGAGACGCCGGAACAGGAACGGAAAGTTGATTTCACCCGTGCCCGGCTGGTGCCGGCCGGGATTGTCGGCGATCTGGATGTGGCCGATGCGGGCGAGGTGCCGGCCGATGGTGCCGGCCAGTTCGCCCTCCTCGCGCTGGGCGTGATAGACGTCGTACTGCACGCGCACGTTGGGCTCGGCGGCTTCGTCGAGAAGCTCGAGCGCCTGCGCCGTGCGGTTGATGAAGAACCCCGGGATGTCGAAGTGATTGATGGGCTCGACGAGCAGTTCGATCCCGTGCGGCGCGAGCTCGGTGGCGGCGAAGCGCACGTTCTCCACCAGCGTCTGCCAGTGTTCTTCGTCACTGCGGCCCGGCACGCGCTTGCCGGCGAGGCAGTTCACGCGGGGCACGCGGAGGACACTGGCATACTCGATGGCCCGGGGCACTCCTGCCCGGAACTCCGCCTCGCGGCCGGGCGACGCGCCGATGCCGCGGTCCCCCGCCGCCCAGTCACCGGAGGGAAGGTTGAACAGGACCTGCTGGAGCCCATGCCGATTCGAGTTCCGCCTTCACGTCTTCCGCCGTGAACGCGTAGGGGAACAGATACTCGACGTGGGTAAACCCGGCCTTTCGGGCCAGGGCGAAGCGCTCGAGGAATGGCACCTCGGTGAAGAGCATGGTCAGGTTGGCGGCGAATCTGGGCATGATGTGTCCCTCCGACCGCTTACTTCCGGAAACCTCTCTCGGTGCCGCCGCGCGGGCCGTCGTACTTCACGGAGCCGGGCTGCCACTGGCGCGCCAGGTCGACGTCCGCGGCGACCGTGGCGGTGAGCGCGGTGATGTCGACGTAGCCGATGCGGTTGTACATCGCAGGCACGTAGCGGGCGTCGCGCACGGCCGCGTAGCGTGTCCAGTGCTGCAGGGCCGATTCGAGATGCCGCACCGCGGCGGCCTGGTTGGCGGGGTCGGCCGTCGAGTCGTAGAGCGCCAGCGCGCACGCGGCACGGATCTTCTCCGCGTAGTAGTGGCCGAGCAGGGCGAAACTCGTGAAGTCGTCGAGGGTGGCGGCCAGTTCAGCGGATCCGGCGGCGTGCGGGCGGAGTGCCTCCACGAGGCGCTCGGTCTCGAGCGCCAGGCCGCGCAGGCGGTCGGCGATCTGCAGGGGTGTCGTGTCCTGCATCGGCTGCTTTTCCTGCAGGCGCCGCCGCCACTCGCGCACGTCGAGATTACCGGAGCCCGGCATCGTGACGCCCTCCACGAAGTGCCGCACGGTGTAGAACCCCTTGCTGCGCGGGCTGCTCAGGCAGGCCTCGGGAAACCACTTCAGGTCGATGTCGCCCCAGAAGAAGCTGGTGATGGTGGGCACGACCCGGGAGGCGGCGTTGAAGGCGGCGAAGACCGTGGCCGCCGGCACGCCGGGAAACCGGGCGGCGAGGATGCGCTCGAAATGCGCGTTGGGCAGCGTGGGATCGTAGGCGAGCCGGCCCCAGAGCAGGAAGCTGTACCACTGTTTTTCGATGACGAGCGGGCGCGGCCCGGCCGTGGGCGGTTGGCGCTCGAGAAAGGATCGGCCCCAGTTGTACCCGTCGGGTCCCATGTAGAACCCGGCGACCTTGTCAGCCGCGGGCATGTTGACCACGTAGTCTCGGGCGTAGTCCGGATCACCCCAGCGGAAGGAGTAGATGTCGTCGTTGCGCACGGTGAGCCACGTGCGCAAGCCCGGTGCGAGGTTTTCCAGCAGCGGTTTGATGAAGGGCGGGTTGGGAATCGAATACATGTGGGCGACCGAGTACTTGAAGCTGAAGTCGAAGGTCGCTGGGTAGCCTGGGTAGCCCTTCCAGGCGTCGAGGATGTCGCTCTGCGCGGACCAGTGGAAACGGTGAATCATGCGCACGACGCGCTGCGGCTCGATCTTCAGGGCGTCACGGACCCCCTCGCCGTACGTGTCCCAGAGCCACTGCTCCTTCACCTTGGAGTCCATCTTCTCCGGCATGCCCTCGCCGGCGGTGATGCCGAGGCCGGCCAGCAGCGGATACGTCGTGACGAGCTCGCGCACGCTGGCGCGGAAGTAGGCCTTGGTGATCGGGTTCTCAATCTCGTTGGTGATGCCGTGCTTCCCCTCGGCGCCGAAGGTGAAGGCGTTCCAGGTGAACACGTAGACGTCGATGCCCCGGTCCTTCGCGTGGCGCATCACCCAGCGCCAGAACTCGATCTTCTCCTCGATGCTGAGCCGCTTCACGACCTCATGGTCGGCGAGCATCTCGGGCCGCACCATGTCCCTGCCGGCGAAGGAGAAATTGTCCTCGAGCTTCACCCGCGTCCGCCAGACGTCGGCGAGGGCCACGTCGGGATACTCGGGCACCTTGACGAGCGACGGAAACGGATGGAGCGACCACAACGAGAGGACGTTGTAGCGGTGGCGGGCCAGTTCATCGAGGTAGGTGCGCCAGAACTCCCGATCCCACATCTCGGGGATGTTGGCCTGCGCGGCGTCGGAGCAGTCGGTGTAGCTGGGCGTCCGGAGATCGAGGGGGATGTTGAACTTGATGCCCCGCTGCGCGACGTGCGGGGCGCGGAGGCCCGGCGTGAGGCTGGCCGTGGTGCCGAGCCGAAGGGCCTCGGCCACGTCGAGTCCGCCGTACATGGCACCCGGCGCCCCTCCCCCGACCACGCGCACGCGGCCGGCCTCCGGGCGTTCGATGCGATAGGCCTGGGGCTCGAGCCCTGCGGCGGGATCGATGTCGAGCGACACGACGAGTGGAGCGCCGGAGGGCGCCTGCGCCGCCGCGCGTTCGATTTCGGTGGCGGCGAAGGCAATCGCCGGGATCCCGCGGTCGCACACCAGTTCGACGCGCGTGGCCGCCGAGACGGCGGCCGGCAGCAGAAGCAGGAGGAGGAAGCTGCGGAGTCTCATGGTGAAAGGCCCTCGATCCTAGCGGTGGTCATCGACGGCGGCGGGTACGCCACGCCGCGCCGATTCGTACACGGCTTCCTGGACGGCCAGCGTCTCAAGGTAGTCGTCTCCGGAGGTTTCGAACGGCTGGCCGTCGATCAGCCGGTCGATGAAGTGCCGCTGCGTCGTGAAGCAGCAGTCGCCCGCGAAGTTCCGGTTCTCGTGGGTGTACTGGTGATCCCGTTCGCGCTCGCCGAGGGGCTGGATCGTGATCCGCCCGTCGCCGTAGAGCCTGGCCGCGCCCCGGTTGCCCTCCAGGAGGCATTCGCCGAAGGTATAGCGCGGTGTGGGGTAGTTTGGTTCATTGAAACGGTTCGCATCCCACAGCCCGACGGCTCCGCTCGTGAATTCGAACACGACCAGGCCGCAGTCTTCGCCGGCGATGACGTCGTTGAGCCGGCGGAGGCGCGCGTACACGCGCTCGACGGGCCCGGCCAGGTACCGGAACGTGTCGATGAAGTGGACGCCGGTCTCGTAGATGAGCAAACGCGGATAGTCGCGGAAGTACGGCTGCCGGGCCAGGTAGGCATCGGCGCCCCAGCCGTCGCCCATGCGCATGCGGAACGCCAGCGAGTGCAACCGGTCCCCGACGGCGCCGGCGTCGATCAGGCGGCGCAGTTCCCGGTGCCAGGGCTGAAATCGGAAGTTCTCGTGCACCATGAAGCGGATGCCTGCCAGGCGCGCCTCGGCCACGATGGCTGTGGCCTCGGCCATGCTGGGCGCCAGAGGTTTCTGGCAGATGACGTGGACGCCGCCGTCGCCCGCGACGCGGCACATCTCGCGATGTGCTTCCGGCGGCGTGATGATGTCGACGAAGTCCGGCTTCTCGCGCGCGATCATCTCGCGCCAGTCGGTGTAGTGCTTCGGTACACCGTAGCGCTCCATGATCGGTCTCGCCCGGTCGAGGTTCCGGTTCGAGAGCGCGACCATCTCGACCTCGGGTATGCGCATCCAGGCTTCGGTACTGGAACCCCGCGAAGTACCCGGCTCCAATGGCCACTCCCCTGAGCGCTGGCATCATGACTCCTCGATGGCGCGGTCTGGTGTCGAGAGCGCCCAGGCGCCGATGGCCAGGACGTTCAGGGCCGCGCCGACCATGAAGAACGGAACGGTCGAGCCGGTCCAGGCCCGAAGGTAGGGAAACGCCAGGCCCGTGGCGAACGACCCCAGATTCCCGGCCATGTTCATGGTGCCCGACACCGCGCCGGCGTGCCGGCCGCCGATGTCGATGCAGAACGACCAGGACGGCGGCAGCGTCATGTCGGCGCCGAAGACGGCAATCGACAACGCCACCACGGCGCCCAGGGCGCTATCGGCCGACGCGCTGGCCACGAGTCCTGCCGCCGCGAGGGCGAATCCCAGCATCGCCGGCGCGCGGCGTGACGCGCGCCACCGCCGCCGGCGATAGAGGTGGTCGACCAGGGCGCCGCCGGCCCAGTTCCCGCACGCGCCGGCCACGAGCGGCGCGCCGGCGTAGACACCCGCCCAGACAGGGTCGAGGTGGTAGGTGGACGAGAGATGGGGGTGCAGCCACGTCAGGCAGAAGAAGAACGTGAAGTTCGACGCGAAGTATTGCCCCATCGCCAGCCACATGTTCGCTGCACGCAGCAGCACGCCGAGGCGGAGTGGCGCCGCGCCTGTCGCGCCCTGAGGCTGGCGCGACGAGAGAATCAGGGCCCGCTCCGCCGCCGACAGCCCGGCGTGCTGCGCGGGATCATCCCTGAACCAGGCGTACCACGCCGCCGCCCAGACGAAGCCCACGGCGGCGAGGATGAAGAAACTGGGGCGCCATCCGAGGGCGCCAATCATGGCCGCGACGGCCGGAAGGGCGAAGGCCGCGCCCAGCCTCGACCCGGAGAAGTTGATGCCTTGCGCGAGACCGCGCTCGGCCATGGGCAACCAGGCGTAGAACGCGCGCGCGCACCCCGGAAACGCCCCGGCCTCGCCGGCGCCGAAGAGGAAGCGGGCCACGACGAGGCTCCACAGGTTCTGGGCCAGGGCCGTCAGGCCGGTGAACGCAGACCACACGCTGACAACAGCGGTCAGGACCCGCCTCGGCCCGAAGCGGTCGGCCATCACGCCGGCCGGTGTCTGCAGCAGGGCGTACCCGAGGGCGAAGGCCGAGAGGACCCACCCGAACTGCGTGTCGCTGAGGCCAAGGTCGGCAGTGACCGCGCCCTTGGCTGCGGAGATGCAGACGCGGTCGACGTACAACAGCATCGAGAGCAGGAACGTGCTCGCAACCAGCAGGTACCGGACAGGCACGGTTCCTCGTCAGCGCCCGTCGGCCGCGTGGCCGCGGGCCAAGCGCGAATTGATGGCGCCGGGGATGTGCCCCAGCACCCGAGCGGTGATCGCCTCGGTGCCCGCCGAGCCACCGAGCTCGACAGGTACCAAATCGCCACCGGCGAACGCCTGCTCGACGGCCGTCGAGATCAGGCGACCCGTGGCCGTGGCCCTGGCGTCCTTGTGGCGATCGCCCAGCCATTCGAACATCATCGCGGCCGACAGGAACGTGGCCGTTGGATTGGCCGTGCCCTTTCCCGCGATATCCGGAGCACTGCCGTGGCACGGCTGAAACACGGCGTGTTCGGCGCCGATGTCGGCCGACGGCGCGAGGCCCATGCCGCCCATGAGCGCGGCGCCGAGATCCGACAGAATATCGCCGAACATGTTCTCGGTCACGAGCACGTCGAGCGCCCAGGGCCGCTTCACCAGATTGAGCGCCATGGCGTCCACGTAGCAGTGGTCCGCCTGGATATCCGGGTATTCGCGGGCGACCTCGTCGAAGATTCCCCTGAAGAACGCGAAGGCACCCAGGACGTTGGCCTTGTCCACACAGGTGACAAGGCCGGGGCGTCCCGCGGCCCTGCGGCGGCGGGCCAGCTCGAACGAGAAGCGGAACAGGCGTTCACACCCCGTCCGGGTGATGGTCATCGTGTCGTGAGCGGCGTGGCGGCCGTCGACAACCGTCTTCCCTCGAGCCGCGAACAGTCCTTCCGTGGACTCGCGCACGATCACCGCGTCGATCCCGCAGGCTCTCGGATCCGCCAGCGGGAGCGGCAGGCCACGAAGGACCTTGATGGGCCGCACGCCGGCAAATAGCTGCAACCGCTCGCGCAGGTCGAGTTGGGGCGCGATTTCGCGCCCGTCCTCGTAGCGGATGTCGGGCAGCCCCATGGCGCCCAGCAGGATCGCGTCGGCCGCGGCGGCCCGGCCAAACGTCAGCGCGGGAAGCGACTCGCCGGTCCGCGCATGCAGCGCCGCTCCGGCGTCGAGGTGGTCGTAACGCGGCGGGGTCATCCTCGTCCGTCGGACCGCGGCGTCGATGACCTCGATGCACGGCCTGATCACTTCGGGACCGATGCCATCTCCGGCCAGAACGGCAATGTGGTAGGCCGTCATCCGCGTGGCTCACTCAGCGTCCACGTGTCTACGGCCTTCTGTTCGATCCACTCCCGTGTGATGGCTCCGAAGTGCTCGAAGTGCACCGTCTGCACGTGGGCGTCGAACGCGGCAGGCGACGTGTAGACCTCATAGAGAAAGACGTCGCGCGGCCGATCGGCACTCACGCAGACATCGAAACGACGGCACTCGGGCTCGTTCGTGAGCGAGTTCACGCTCTGGGCGCGCACCGCCTCGAGGAAGCGCTCCTCGCAGCCAGGACGGACGGTGAACCGGACGGTGACAATGAACATCTCGCCTCAACTGGGATGCAGGCGGCGAATCTCGTCGACCTGCGCGGGAGTCAACAGGCGAAGCTGGAAGCCCCGCAGCAGGAAGTAGAGCCTGGCGGTTTCTTCGAGCTCCTCCATGGCGGAGACGGCGGTCTCCAGGTCCCGCCCCGACAGCACAGGTCCATGGTTGGCCAGCAGGACGGCATGGTGCTTCGAGGCCACGAGTCCGACGGCCTCGGCAAGGGCGCGGTCGCCGGGCTTGAAGTACGGCACCAGGGGCAGCGTGCCGACGCGCATCAGGTAATACGCTGTCAGCGGCGGCAGCACGTCAGCCGGGTCGACGTCCGCCAGACACGACACCGCAACGGCTGCCGTGCAGTGCAGGTGCACGACCCCTCGATCCGCCTGCCGCTCGCGGTACATCGTGAGGTGGAGGAACCCTTCTTTCGACGGCGGCTCGCCGGACATGAGCCGCCCGTCCCAGTCGAGTTTCGAGATGCGTGCCGGGTCGAGCCGGCCCAGGCAACAATTGGTGGGCGTCACCAGCAGGCCGTCATCGAGCTTCACGCTGAGGTTGCCCGACGTTCCCGGGCACAGCCCCCGGTCGTACAAGGAACGCCCGAGCATCGCCATCCGGTCCCGCGCGGCAGATTCCGTGGTCATGGCTTTGGCAACGTCTCCATGGCGTCGGTGAAGAAGGTGGGCCCCCCGAAGTTCCCGGATTTGAACGCGACCAGCAGACCCGGGTCCCCCTCGTGAATGGTCCAGGGAACGCCTGGCGCAATCTCGGGCCCGATGCGAAGCTGCGTCAGTCCCAGCGCAGCCGCAACCCGTCCCGACGTATCGCCGCCGGCGACGATCAGGATGCGCACGCCCCGGCGTACCGCAAATACGGCGAGTGACGCCAGCGCGCGCTCTGTGACGGCCGCGGCTTCCGCGGCGCCAAGCTCGGCCTGAGCACGCCGGACATCTTCGGGACCCGCTGTCGAGTACACCAGGGTGGCCGGCCCGCTGGCCAAGGTGTCGCTCAGGCTGGCTGTTGCGGCATCGAGAGCGTCGCCTGTTCGAGCCAGCCCGACTGGGTCGATCCGGATCGCCGGGTAGCGCGAGGCCATCGCCGCCACCTGCGCCCGCGTGGCCTCGGAGCAGCTGCCCGCCAGCACGAGCACGGGGCCGGGCGTGGCTGGCAAAGGCGCCCATCCCTGTCTGACCGGCAGCAACCCGGCAGCGCGGAAGTTCTCCGGCAGTCCGGCGGCGACGCCCGACCCTCCAGTCACCAGCGGAAGGCGCCCGCAGGCTTGGCCGATCGTCGTGAGGTGGCTGTCCGTCAGGGCATCCACGATGGCGATGCGCGTACCGGCCGAGCGGAGGCGCTCGAAGGCCGTGCGCAGCGTTTCCGGGCCGGCTTCGACGTCGGCGAACGGCACGAGGCCGACGCTTCCGCGGCACTGGCGTTGGAGGACACGCACCAGGTTCGCGTCGCGCATCGGCGTGAGTGGATGGTCCCGCATGCCGGACTCGGACAGCAGGGCACTGCCCACGAACAGGTGACCGAGGTAGACCGTTCGGCGGTTGCCTGGGTACGCCGGACAGGCGATGGTGAACTGGGCGCCGAGTTGGTCGAGCAACGCCTCCGCCACCGGGCCGATGTTGCCGGCGTCGGTGGAATCGAACGTCGAGCAGTACTTGAAGAACAGCTGGCGCGCGCCGCCGGCTCGCAGCCAGCTGGCGGCGTCCAGGGAGGCGCTCACCGCCTCGGCGGCCGGAACCGTGCGCGTCTTGAGGGCGACGACGATGGCATCGGCGTCGGGCACGACGGGGGTGCGAGGGACCCCCAGCGTCTGGACCACTCGCATGCCGTGGCGCGTGAGGCAGGCGGCGAGGTCGGTGGCGCCGGTCACGTCGTCCGCAATCGCGCCAAGCAGCAGTGCCATGCTGGGGATCCTCGATCGGGCTTTGACAAAGCCGGTGACAATGTATACATTGACGCATGCGTTGTCAACGATTGGCGCCCGCCTCGCAGGACATCGCCCATGACGCCACCTGCCGCGCTGCTCACAGGGCCCGTTGACGTCGGCCACGACCTGAACCGGCCTGAATGCGTGCTGTGCGGCCGCGACGGCACGGTGTACGTCCCGGACTGGCGGGGCGGCGTCACCGCCATCGCCGCTGACGGCCTCCAGGAAACCTTCACCGCCGCGGACGGCGCGGACCTCCGGCCTAACGGCATCGCCATCGACCGCGACGGCTCGTTCTTCCTGGCAGACCTCGGCGAACGGGGCGGCGTGTGGCGCCTCGAACGCAATGGCCGCCTGTCACCGTATTGCATCGCCGTCGACGGGCGGGCAATTCCGCCCGCCAACTTCGTGACCGGCGACCGGGCCGGGCGCGTGTGGATCACGGTCAGCACGCGCCTGGCGCCCCGGGCCCTGGGCTACCGCCCAACCGCCGCCGACGGGTTCGTCGTGGTGGTGACCGACCGTGGGGCCCGTCTCGCGGCCGACGGACTTGGCTACACCAACGAACTCGTCGTGGATCCGTCGGGCGACTGGCTCTATGTGAACGAGACGTTCGCGCGCCGGCTCTCTCGCTTCCGGATTGACGCAAGCGGGGATCTGGGACCACGCGAGACCGTGGCCGTGTTCGGCGCCGGCACCTTCCCCGACGGGCTGGCTCTCGACGCCGACGGTGGCATCTGGGTGGTGAGTCCCGTCAGCAATCGCGTGATCCGGATTGACGCGGCTGGCCGTCAGGACACCGTGGTCGAAGATGCCGACCCGGACTGGCTCGAGGAGGTCGAAGCCGCGTTTCAAGGGAGCACCATGGGACGGCCGCACCTTGACACGGTGCGGAGCCGGCGCCTGCAGAACGTCACCAGCCTGGCGTTCGGCGGGCCTGACCTTCGAACGGCGTACCTCGGCTGCCTGCTCGGCCGCACCCTCACGGGGTGGCAGAGCACGGTGGCCGGGATCCCGTTGCCGCACTGGGAGTGGACATGAAGGCGGTAAGACCCGGGCAGCCTGCCGTCCGCCGCGACCGGACCGCCGGGGAGCGGAGCGGGGCCCGCGCCGCGAAGCGACGCGGCAGCCGGGCCGACTCGGGCCGGCAATCTCTCGTGGCCCAGGCGTACGACGCCATCAAGGCGCGCATCCTTCGCAACGAGTACGGCCCCGGGTTCCAGGCCACTGAACCCGAGATTGCCGCGGCGCTCGAGATGAGCCGGACACCTGTGCGAGAGGCGCTCATCAGGTTGCAGCAGGAGGGCCTGCTCGAAGTCGTGCCGCGCCGGGGCATGCGCGTCCTTCCGGTGGCGCCGCGTGACATGCGGGAAATCTACGAGGTGCTGACGGCGCTGGAAACGATGGCCGTGGCACTGCTCGCCCGGCGCCGTCCGGCGGCCGGCGACGTCGCCCCGCTGGAAGAAGCGCTCGCGGCCATGGACGCGGCGCTGGACCGAGGCGACCTCCTCGCGTGGGCGACGTGGGACGAGCGCTTCCACCGGGGCATCCTCGACCAGTGCGGCAACCAGCGGCTTGCCGCCATGGCCGGCACCGTGTGGGATCAAGTGCACCGCGCACGGCTGGCCAGCCTGAGGCTTCGGCCCCTTCCCCGCCGGTCGATCGAGGAGCACCGGCAGGTACTCGACGCGATTCGCCGCGGCAACGCCGCGACGGCCCGCGACATTCACTACCGCCACCGGACGCGGACGGCGGCGTTGTTGGTGGGACTGCTCGAGCGGTATCAGGTGCGCGGCCTGTAGTCTCGGACATCCGCTATGCGGTGGAGCGTATTCAGCATGAAATCCAGATGGCTTCTCCTCTTGTGCATGCTCCTGGCTGCGGCCCCCGCCCTGGCGCAGTCGTCCGCCCAATCGGAACTGAAGCTGACACTCCTGCCCAACGAGGTCTGGTGGGGTGGCGCCGTGACGCTGGGGCGCAAGATGCCCTTCGGATCTGCCCCAGTGGCGGTCAACCTCGACGGAGACAACTTCGGCAACCAGGCGGCCCCGCTGCTGCTGTCGTCCCAGGGCCGCTACATCTGGTGCGACCAGGCCTTCGCGTTCTCCATCGAGAGCGACGGCTTGAAGGTCTCCTCGCCGGGCCACGTCATCAGCTATGGACAGGCCGGGCGGACCCTGCGGACCGCCTACGCCTTTGCCTCGGCGCGCTTTTTTCCCACCGACGGAAAGGTGCCCGATCTCTCGCTGGTCTCCGCGCCGCAGTACAACACCTGGATCGAGTTGATGTATGACCAGAACCAGCGGGACATTCTCAAGTATGCGCACGCGATCGTGGACAACGGCCTCCCCGCCGGCGTGCTCATGATCGATGACAACTGGCAGGAGAACTACGGCAAGTGGACGTTCCATCCTGGCCGCTTCCCCGAGCCCAAGGCCATGATGAAGGAACTCCACGCGCTTGGTTTCAAGGTCATGGTGTGGGTGTGCCCGTTCGTCAGCGCGGATTCCGACGTCTATCGTGCCCTGGCCAAGAAGGGCTTCTTCCTGATGGAGAAACCCAAGGACCCTGCCATGGTCACCTGGTGGAATGGGAAGAGCGCCCTGCTCGACCTGACCAATCCCGGCGCCCGAACCTGGTTCACGGGAGAGCTGAGCCGTCTCCAATCGGACTACGGCGTGGATGGATTCAAGCTCGATGCAGGGGATCCCAGGTTCTACAAGCCGGCGTACATCGGCCATCAGCAGGTGGCCGCCAACGACCACACCCGGCTGTTCGCCGAAATCGGCCTGGCGTTTCCGCTCAACGAGTATCGTGCCAGCTGGAAGATCGCAGGCCGGCCGCTCGTCCAGCGGCTGCGAGACAAGAACCACGAATGGGCCGATCTCCAGGTCTTGATCCCCGACCTGGTGGCGGCCGGTTTGCTCGGCTACACCTTCGTGTGTCCAGACATGATCGGCGGCGGGGAATTCCAGTCGTTCCTGAACACCAGCACCATTGACCAGGAGTTGATTGTGCGTTCGGCCCAGGTCCACGCGCTGTCACCGATGATGCAATTCTCGGTGGCCCCCTGGCGGGTGCTGGATGCCGCGCATCTGGCGGCGGTCAAGCAGGCTGTGGCGTTGCGACAGCGCTTCACGCCGAAGATCCTGGAGCTGGTCAAGGCCAGCGCGGCGACGGGCGAACCGATCTTGCGGCCGATGGCCTACGTCTTCCCCGAGGGGGGATATGAGCAGGTGAATGACCAGTTCATGATGGGCGACGATCTGCTCGTGGCCCCGATGCTCACCAAGGGGTCCTCTCGCACGGTCCTGATTCCGCCCGGCCGCTGGAAGGCCGACGACGGCACGATTCTGAACGGTCCGCGGCGTCTGACCATGGAAGTGCCGCTGGCACGCCTGCCGTACTTCGAGCGTCAGTAGCCCCGCGCTCACGCCCCAGAGGATGTGAAGCATGAATACTCCCGTCGTTGGAAAGGGCCACGTGCTGCCGGCGCTGCTCGTGGCCTCTCTGCTTCTCGCAGCAGGGGCAGCAGGTGCGCAGCCGCCTGCCAGGACCCCCGCCCCTCTCCTGGGCTGGAACAGTTACAACTGCTACGGATCCCACATCAATGAAAAGCTGACCCGGGAAAACCTCGAGGCGTTTGTTCACAGACTGAAGCCCCATGGTTACGAGTATTTCGTGATCGATGCCGGCTGGTACCGGCATTACGACCTGAAGGCGGGTGAATCCTGGCCAACCGATGGCGATCCGGCCCACCTGGCCATCGACGAATTCGGCCGGTATACGCCTTCCCCGGTGCAGTTCCCGAATGGGCTCAAGGCCCTGGTTGAGCGTGCCCACACGCATGGGGTCAAGTTCGGCCTGCATCTCATGCGAGGCATCCCGCGCAAGGCGGTGGAACTGAACCTGCCCATCAAGGGCACTCCGTATTCCGCCCGCGACATCGCCAATGTCAACGACGTGTGCAGCTGGAGCGTCCTGAACTACGGCATCGACATGGACAAGCCCGGGGCGCAGGAGTACTACAACAGCGTGGCCGAATTGGTCGCAGGCTGGGGCATCGACTTCATCAAGTACGACGACATCGTCCACAAGCCCCGCGAGATCAACGCCGTGGCCGACGCCATCGCCAGAACCGGGAGGCGGATCGTTCTGAGCATCTCACCGGGCGATGACATCAATCCCGAGTTCTACGACACGTATCGACGAGCCGACATGATCCGGATCTCCCGCGACATCTGGGACCTGAGGGAAGACATCGAGATATCGTTCAACCAATGGGACAAGCTGGGGCCTTACGCCGGCAAAGGGTTCTGGCTGGACATGGACATGATTCCGTTCGGTCATCTCCGGGTGAACTACCCCGTGACCAGGAACCGGCTGCAGTCCACGCGGGGATACGAGCGCATGGACTCCTTCACCTATGCCCAGAAGAAGAGCTTCATCACCCAGCGCGCCATGGCGGCATCGCCGCTGTTCATGGGCGGGACCCTGACGTCTTCCGATACGACATCATTCGAGCTCATCACCGACAAGGACATGCTGGCGTGCGATCAGAACGGGGTCACCGGCAGCCTGGTGAAGCGAGTATCCAGCTACTCCGAGAAAGTAGACATCTGGAAGACACCGCACAAGTCCTTGGCCGACGAAGGGTGGATTGGTGTCTTCAACCGCAGTCCGTACATGGAGATCATCAAGTTCAATAAGAGCGACCTGGGGCTGAACCCGGAGATGACCTATTCTCTCTACGACATCTGGGGCAGGAGGACCATGACGGACACGGGACAGTTCGTCTTCGAGATACCGGCCGATGATGTCGTGTTCATCCGTTACAAAGGACAGGCGGGCAGGTCGGGCGTGCGATAGGAGCCGCCGGGCCCCTCCCCTGTCCCCTGCATGAGACCGCATGCGCTGGACAGCCCTCGAGGCGGACGGCGATCTCCCGCCCCGGATTGCTGATGTCGGCATTGGCGAGGTGACACATGATGAAGCGGTGGATTGTGTGCGTGGCGTGCCTGGGGGCGGTTCTGGCGGGCTCTGCCTGGGCGAGGCAGGCCCGGCCCGGTAGCGGAGGCGCCCAAGTCTCCGGCGGACCGGCCAAGCTCGAGATCCCCACGGTGTCCCGGGACCAGGTCATCTGCTTCGCCCTTTACACGGTCAGCAACAACACCTTGAAGCTGACGGCGCAGCTCTATCCGCTCGAGGCCGGCGAGGCTCGGACGGTCCGCCTCGAAGTGAAGAAGGACGGCCAGTGGGTCGAAGTCGCCACCACCAAGGTGATCGAGCAGGGCTTCACCGCGCCATTCCGCGTCGAGAAGTGGGATTCGACGAAAGACCACGAATACCGCGTGCGGCACGGGGCTGACGCCGTCTACGCCGGCCGGATCCGCAAGGACCCGGTGGACAAGGAGACCATCGTCGTCGCCGCGTTCACCGGCAACGGCAACAACGACCGCGGCCCGCGCCCTGACATCATCCGCAACATCAAGGCCCAGGATCCCGACCTGCTGTTCTTCTCCGGCGACCAGGTCTACGACCACGGCCAGCACTACGCCTCCTGGCTCCAGTTCGGCCGGCAGTTCGGCGAGATCATCAAGGACTATCCGACCATCACCATTCCCGACGACCACGATGTCGGGCAGGGCAACCTCTGGGGCGCGGGCGGCTCCCGACGCGCGGCCACGCAGGCCGGCGATGACGGCGGCTTCCATTGGCCCCCCGAGTTCGTCAACGAGGTCGAACGCGCCCAGACCAGCCATTTGCCCGATCCGTATGAGCCGCAGGTGCTCCCCATCGGCATCGGCGTCTACTACACCCAGTTCAACCTCGGCGGGATCAGCTTCGCCGTCATCGAGGACCGGAAGTTCAAGACCGGCCCCAAGGGACTGGTTCCCGAGCAGGGCCCCCGGCCGGATCACGTCAATGATCCCAACTACGACCGCAAGAGCGTGGATGTGCCCGGGGCGAAGCTTCTGGGCGAGAAGCAGGAAGCCTTCCTCGACGCGTGGGGCAAGGACTGGACCGGGGCGAAGATGAAGGTGGTCCTGTCGCAGACGATCTTCGCCAACGCGGCGCACGTGCACGGCAGCCTGGGCGGGCGGCTGCTGGCCGACCTGGATTCCAACGGCTGGCCGCAGGCCGGGCGGAACAAGGCCGTCTCGCTGATGCGCAAGTCCTTCGCCCTGCACATCGCGGGCGACCAGCACCTGGCCACCGTCATCCACCATGGCATCGACGACTACGGCGACGCCAACTGGTCGTTCTGCGTGCCCTCGATCGTGAACTTCTACAACCGCTGGTGGTGGCCGCTGCTGCCGTCGGTCCGGCCGGTTTCCGCCGACCTGGAAATGACCGGCGACTACGAGGATGGCTTCGGCAACAAGCTCACCATGTACGCCTACGCCAACCCGCGCAGCGACAACGACCGCGCGGCCGGATACGGGTTGGTGCGGCTGAACAAGAAGGACCGCTCGATCCGCATGGAATGCTGGCCGCGGCACGTCGATGTCACCGATCCCAATGCCCGGCCGTACCGTGGCTGGCCGGTCACCATCAACCAGCTGGACAACTACGGCAGACGCGCCGTCGCGTACCTGCCGACGATTCAGGTGCGCGGCGCGGTCGATCCGGTCATCCAGGTCGTCGACGAGGGCGGCCAGGTCGTCTACACCTTGCGCATCTCAGGCAGTTCCTTCCGGCCCAAGGTGTTCGCACAGGGGGTGTACACCATTCATGTCGGCGAAGGGCCCACGCGGCAGACGTTGCGCGGGATCAAGTCGCTGCCGCCGGACGAGCAGCAGACCATCACTGTCACTTTCTGATCGGCGGGAAGGAACACGGGGGACCTTCGCCTCGGCATCTGCCGCGGCGGCCCCCCGCGCCCGGGCTCGACGGTGACGCGCGGATGTTATCGTGACTGGAGCTTCTGGCAGAGCTGGACAAACGAGTCGCGTCCGCCGTACGTCAGGATGACGGAATGGCGCCCTTCCAGCTTGAGGGGCCCGGACACGCCAAACGCCTCCAGCGCATACGCTTTCGGCGTGTCGCTCCAATTGAAGACGCCGAGATAGATGGCCTTGCCCTTCCGGGCCAGCACCAGTTCGAAGCCGTCACCCTTGCTGCCGGCATGCCGCCAGACATCCAGCGGCACGGTTTCATCCATCGGCGGGTACTGGAACACCTCTTTCACCAGCGCCTGACGCTCCGGCCGGAGCGTCATCAGGTTGTCACCGCTCAACCGGCAGTTGCCGTAGAGCTTGCTGACGTCCGCCCACATCTGCGCTTCGTTCATCGTCAGGCTGCCGCCGTGTTTGACGGCTTCCTGGGCGACGTTCGCATCCTCATCGGCCGCCGCGCGGAAGACGAGGTAGTCGGCATCACCGTTGAAGACGGTGCCGCTCAGATAGAAGTGGCCGAGATTCGCCAGACACCGCTCGGGGAACGCCTCATATCTGGGGCTGACGTCCCCGCCAGTGCGCATGCCGTCAACGAAGCCGATGCAGGGGCCGAAGACCGCCGAACAGCCCAGCAGGTAGTTCTCCGGGCCCACCGCGTCACGGATGGCCTGCAGCCCCAGACGCATCCGTTCCACGTCGGTGATGGTCGGATCATGGGCCTGGATCCTCGTGATCGCGGGTTTGTTCCGCAGGATGTCCTGATTCAGCCCGAATCGCAGGAAGTCGATCTTGAAGTACGGGATGCCGAAGTCCTCTTTCATCGCGCGGATGCATCGGGCGATGTGGTCGCGGGCGCCGGGGTGCGAATAGTCGAAATAGACACGGTCCCGGTCCATGCCCTCCGGCCGCCTGACCTCGACGATCATGCGCCCATCCTGATCGCGCAGGAAGTACTCCGGGTGCGCTTTGCAGACCTCGGCGCCTGAATTGGCCCGGAATCCATCAAGCCAGATGCCCGGCGTCATCCCTGCGGCCTTGATACGATCCGCAATGCCCTTCATCCCTCCTGCCAGATCGGCGCGAACCGCGTAGTCACCGCGTGCCGTATACCACCCGGCGTCGATCTGGACCAGATTCGCAGCGGAGCTCAGCCTCCTGAGGGTGTTGGCGTTGCCGTGGATGTCGTCGGCGGAAAACACGTAGGCGTAGTAGTCCCACGTCGCCCAGCCCTTGAAATCGGCGTGCTTGAGCGTCGTGATGCCGTTTTCCCTGGCGATGGCGGTGCCGAACTGTCTGAGCAGTTCGATCCAGTCGCCGGCGCGCCGAAGCACGAGCTGTTCGGTACTGAATGGTCTGGCCCGGCTTGAGTTGCTTGCCTTCGCCATGGGACCAGATCTCGAGCGCGTTGCCAGTGAGCGTGAAGGTCGGCAGAAACACCCGCCACGACAGCGAGCCGGCGAACAGATACGTGCCGTTCGCAAGCCGCACCATCTCATACATGTGGCTGGAGCTCAGTGCGGTTCGCGTGCCGGCCCTCTGGCGCAGCAAGGGCGTCTGCCCCATGCAGCTGCCGCCATAGAGCATCTCCAGGTCGTCTGTCAGGCGCTCGGGAACCGGAACATGGACGGTGATTCTCTCGATCGTCACCGGCCGCTTGCCTGCGTTGGACAGCGTGATGGCCAGGCGTTGGAAACCATCCGCCTGGGAGGTCAGTCTGTACGCCGTCTCGACCGGCTGGTCGGCCTTCACGTCAATCCTGATGCCCGTCCAGTCCGCCGGTTCGTCCGCCGCGGCCAGATCACTTCTCAGTCCCAGGCCGGCCCACGCCAGCCCCGCAGCCATGGCGCCCAGCAAGGAACGCCGTTCCAGGTTCGTGCCCGGATCCGAGTCTGGTGTTGTGGGTTTCATCGTCTCATCGCTTCGGCTTCGCGGTGGAGGCCACGTCGACCTCGGCCACGCGGTAGTACCCCTCAGGACCCCGCGCCGAGGCCTTCAGCGCGAATTCCACGGGGCGGTCTTTGCCCGACGAACCGTCGAAGAGTCCCAGGCTCACCGTGTAGCGGCCCGACGTCAGGTCTGCCGGCAGGGTGAGTCGGTGCTGCACGGTGATCGGCGCGCCCGGCATCCATGACCGGTCGGTCCGGCCCACGACGCCCACCCACGATGCACCATCACCCAAGAGCCTCACCCGTAACTCGTAGGAATGATACGGCGGCGCGACGCCGCGATTCTCGATCGTCACCCGGAGGGGAGCAACGCTCCCCGCAGGCACCGAGAACGGAAGCTCGATGGACGTCGGGAAGAGCCAGTAGCCGCACCGGTTCAGCAACTCCCCCGTCAGGGCGGGATTGTCGTCCAGCCACTCCCGCGCGTAGCCGTGGTATCCGATGAAGGTGGCATGCAGGAGATCGAGCGCGCCGCGAAGGAAATCCGGCCCGGACTTTCCTTTGCCGAACGTGGAGGCGTTCGAGCCGGGCTTGGGTTCCCAGTTGCCGAGCGATTTCACTTTTCCGTAGTGCTCGAGTTCCATCACGGTTGGCATACGCCGGAAGGCGCCCGCGAAGAACTCCGGGCTGCGCACCGTGAAGCGGTCACTCGAACCCGAGAAATTCCCGTCCACCATGATGCTGTCGTCGCGATAGCTGATGCCGTTGGCCAGAATGTACTCGTGGAGCGCTGCGCGCTCGGCGGGGTCCGGAACGGCGTGGACGTAGTCGTCGGAGATGACCAGTTGGGACGTCTTGAAGTACTTCAGGTGAAGATCGACGTGCCGTTTCCGCAGGGCGAAGGACAGCGTCGAGCGGCTGCCGGCCCACAGGTGGCCCTCGCCCCAATCGCCGATGCTGCCGACGTCCACGTAGCGCACCCACGGCTTGCCGTCGTAGCGCGCCGCGAAGGCGGCGAGGAACCGCTCCAGTTTCTCCAGGAACACGGGATCGTCGTAGCGCGGCTCCCACGGCCCTTCCGGCCCCGTGGGCTTGCCCATCCGGTAATGCCCGCCTTGCGCGCCCGCCTCCATCACCCAGCGCGGCGTGGCGAACTGCTGCTCAATCCGGTCCGTGCTGGTCTCCTTGCAACTGATGCGGAAGGCGATCCCCAGCCCATGCGCCGTCCACTTGTCGACGAGCCTGTCGATCACCGCCCACTCGAACTGCCCTTCCCGGGGTTCGAGATACGCCCACGCCAACCGGATGTAGAGATGGTCCATGCCGGGGAATTCCAGCAGGTCGGCATCGCGCGCGATCTCGTACTTGTTGACGTGATTGTCCGGGTAGTGGTGATACCAGCCCTTGTGCGGATTGACCAGGACGCGCGTGGCGTCGTGCAACGCGGTGAGGTCGCGCGGGATCTCCGCCGGTTCCGCGGTGTCGCCAGTTGCGGGCCATGCCAGGCAGAGCGCGGCCAGGATCGCGGCGAGCGGTGTCTGGGATCGTGTGAACAGGTGCATGCCCCGGAGCCTCAACGCGAGTGCATCCATCGGGTTGAATGGGCGGGAGCCGTCGGCGCGGCCAGGGGCCGGCCACGTTGGCGCGCCGGGGCCCATGGTTCATGGTCTATTATCCCAGATCGCGTCGTCGGTTCGACTGCCAGGCGGAACGAGAGAATCTTATGAAGAAGCTTCTGATTACGTGTGCGGCGCTGCTGGCCGCGTTCTGCGGCGACGCCTTCGCCGCGGACCCCGGGCGCCCGAACATCCTCTTCGCCATCGCCGACGACTGGGGCCTGCACGCGGGCGCCTATGGCACGCGCTGGGTCAAGACCCCCGCCTTCGACCGGATCGCCCGCGAAGGGCTGCTCTTCCGGCACGCCTACACGCCGATGGCGAAGTGCGCGCCCTCGCGGGCGATCGTGCTCACCGGACGTCACCTCTGGCAGAACGAGGAGGCCGGCAACCACCTGGCGTGGTTCCCCCCGAAGCTCAAGAGCTGGCCCGAGGTCCTGAAGGAGAAGGGCTGGCACGTGGGCATCACCGGCAAGGGCTGGGCGCCGGGCATTGCCAACGACGCCAACGGCACGCCGCGCCTCATCGCCGGCACGCCCTTCAACGCGCGCAAAGCCGTGCCGGCCACCAAGGCGATGAGCAACACCGACTACGCCGCGAACTTCTCGGACTTTCTCGACGCCGCGCCGAAGGACACCCCCTGGTGCTTCTGGTATGGCGCCCACGAGCCGCACCGCGAATACGAGTTCCAGTCCGGCGTCACCAAGGGCGGCAGGAAGCTCTCGGACATCGACGACGTGCCTGGCTACTGGCCTGACAACGAGACGGTGCGCCACGACATGCTCGATTACGCCTTGGAGGTCGAACACGCGGACCGCCACCTCGGACGCATGATCGCCGAACTGGAGAAACGCGGCCTGCTGGACAACACGCACATCGTGGTCTCCAGCGACCACGGCATGCCGTTCCCGCGGGTGAAGGGGTACGCCTACCACGACTCGAACCACGTTCCGCTCGCGGTCCGCTGGGCGCGCGGCCTGCGGAGTCCCGGGCGGGTCATCGACGACTTCGTGGACTTCACCGACATCGCGCCGACGATCCTCGACTACGCGGGCATCGCGTGGCAGGACAGCGGCATGATGCCCATCACCGGCAGGAGCTGGCGCCCGATCCTGGAAAGCACGCAGTCCGGCCGCGTGGAGCCCGGACGCGACCATGTGCTCATCGGCAAGGAACGCACCGACGTGGGCCGGCCGAACAACTGGGGGTACCCCATCCGCGGCCTCGTCACCGCGGAGCATCTCTATCTCCGCAACTACGAGCCATCGCGCTGGCCCGCCGGCAATCCTGAGACCGGCTACCTCGACACCGACGGCAGCCCGACGAAGTCGCTCATCCTGGATCTCGGCCGCGCCGAACGGACGAACCGCTTCTGGCAGCTGAACTTCGGGATGCGCCCCGCCGACGAACTGTATGACCTGCGCACCGACCGCGACTGCATGCGCAACCTGGCCCTCGACCCCGCGCACGCCGCGCGCGTGACCACGCTGCGCCAGTCCATGGAAACGATGCTCAAGGCGCAGGGCGACCCGCGCATGGATGGCCGCGGCCACGTGTTCGACGACTACACCCCCACCAGCGGCGACGGCCTCTACGAGAAGTTCATGCGCGGCGAGAAGGTCAATACCGGCTGGGTCAACCCGACCGACTTCGAGAAAGGGCCCATCAAGCGCTGAGATCGCTCAACGGAACCAGCGATCAACCTGAACGGCTGGCCCGACCCGTCAGAAGTCGGGCGTCTTCTTGACGGGCCACCGCTGCGACTCCGTCCGGGCGCTCTCGAGGTAGGCCTCGATCCTGCGGACGACGTCGGGGTTGGCGGCGGCGACGTCCCGCTCCTCCCTTGGGTCGTTCTCGAGATCGTAGAGCTCGAGCGCTGCGCCGGGCTTCAGGCGTACCGCCTTCCACCGGCCCATGCGTACCGCCTGTTGGAATCCGCGCTCGTGGAACTCCCAGTACAGATGCGTCGCTGCGGGCTGCGGCTGTCCGCGAAGCGCGCGCGCCATCGACATGCCGTCCAGACCGGTGGGTGCCTTCGCGCCAGCGACCTCCGCGAGCGTCGGCAGCATGTCCCAGTGCGCCCACACATGATCGCTGACGCGCCCCTCCGGGACGGCCCCCGGCCAGTGCGCGATCATCGGTACGCGAATACCCCCCTCGTAGAGGTCGCGCTTGATCCCGCGGAGGCCGCCGGAACTCCTGAAGAACACCGGATCGGCGCCCGCCTCGCGATGCGGGCCGTTGTCGCTGGTGAACACGACGAGCGTCCGGCGGTCGATCCCGCGCGTCCGTAGCAGATCGGCGAGCGCCCCGATGTCGCGATCCATCCGTGTGATCATCGCGGCGAACGCCGCGCGCGGCTCGGGCTGCGACCGATAGCCGAGCGTGGCGCCGTCGGGATTCGCGCCGGCCTGCCGTGCGTCAGCCTTCGGATTCGAGAATGGTTGCTCGGGAAACTGGCCGCGAAACGGCGCGATGGCGTCGTCGGGGACGCGCAACTCCGCGTGGGGAACGGTGTAGGACAGGTAGACGAAGAACGGCCGCGGGTCCTCCTTCTGGATGAACGCCGCGGCCTCCTTCGTGAACAGGTCGTTCACGTAGTCGCGTTCGAGGTCGACGGCCACGCGTTCCGCGTTTCGGTAGAGGTGATCGGTGAACTGGCGATGGGCGTGGCGATGATCGAGGAAGCCGAACGAGTATTCGAAGCCTTGCCGGTCCGGCTGACCGGTCGTACCCGCCATGCCCAGGCCCCATTTGCCGATGACGGCCGTGCGGTAGCCGGCGTCTCGCAGCACCTCGCCGATCGTGACGTCCTCGGCCCGCAGCGGGATCTCGCCATTCCCGCGGATCCAGTTGTGGCCGCTGTGATAACCGGTGAGCAAGGCGGCACGCGACGGCGCGCACACCGTGCTGCCGGAATAGTACTGGGTGAAGCGCGTGCCCTCTCGGGCCAGGCGGTCGAGCGCCGGTGTCCGGAACCGTTCCTGCCCGTACACGCTGAGATCGCCGTATCCCAGATCGTCGGCATGGATGAGCAGGATGTTGGGCGGGCCCGGCGGCTGGGGTTCCGCCGAGGATTCCGCTGAGATCGCGAGCGGGACGAGCGTGAGAAGCAGCGGGGTGATGGATCGCCACAGCATGGCGCCATTATACGGTCGCCAACGTCCGAGCCGGACGACCGCGCCGACCGCGAGCAGACGCCTGCGCCCAACCCGCGTCAGCGCCGGCCGTCCGCGCCTGCGGAACGTGACGATCCGGCGTGAGGCTATTCGTAGCGCAGAAACAACACACCATCCGGGTTGACATCGATTCTCGTGGCCGCCGCGGCGGTGAGCTGGTGTTCCTTGCGGCCCTTCCACACGTCGAATAGCTTCGCCCCGGGCTCGAGGCCCAGGAACGCCGGGGTCAAGGCGACGGTGACGAGTCGATCCGAGCGATTGAATACACCCACCCAGCCGCGGTCGTTGCGGCCTTTCTCGGGAGTTTTCCACACCTCGATGCCGTCCTGTGCGGAGACCAGTGTTCCCATCACCCCGTTCTGATTGCAGGCCAGCATGTCCGGATCCGTCAGGAGACGCAACGAGAAGCCATCCAGGGTCGGCAAGTCGCCGCCAACCATCAACGGGGAGGCAGCGAGCGCCCTGAGCGTGATGAAGGTGAGCATCTGATCCGGTGAGAACTGCGACCAGCGGCGGCAGCCGCTGCCGGCCAGCTTCACGGCGCTTGCACCGCCCGGCAGCTGCGCGTCCTGCTTCGGGGACATCAGCAGCAGCTGCCCGAACGGGATCATGTCCATGTCGATCCAGAACCCTTCGGACTGCTTGCCTGCCCACTTCCTCCACGCATCAAAACACTCGTCAAGGTCCTGCGCCTGATCCCAGACATCCCTGGTGACCCTGAGCATATGGGCCATCTTGAAGCTCGCGATCGCCTCCGGAGGCACATTGCCGCCGGGTGAGAGGCTGAGCACAATGGGTCTTCCCGTCTTCCTCACAGCCTTCGCGACGGCTTCGACCTCAGCGGGGTACGGCACGATGTCGTCGTACTTGATCAGGTCCACGCCCATGTCAGCCAGGTGCTGCATCAGGCCGTCGTACCACGCCTGGGCGCCCGGCTTGGACATGTCCACGCCGTAGTTGTAGAGGCACCATTTGCACTGGTTCTTCGGATTGGTGTCCGCCACGTCACGGGCCTTGTACGAGCGTGCCCTTGACGGGAAGGTTCATCTCGTACGCCTTGCGGGGAATGCCACGCATCATGTGAATGCCGAATTTCAGGCCGAGCTCGTGGCACCGATCCACGATCGGCTTGAGTCCGCCGGGGAAGTAGGCCTTGGACGGGATCACATGCCCGTACTCGTTGAGCCTCACGTCGCTGGCGTGCTTCTCGAGCGGATACAGCGTCCCGGGCTTGAGCTTGTATTCGCCAAACCAGCCGTTGTCGATGACGAAGTACTCATAGCCGTAGGGCTGCAGACGCTGAGCCATGGCCTCCAGGTTTTCCATGGCCGCCTTCTCGTGAAGGTACACGCCATAACTGTCGAAGCTGTTCCAGCCCAGGGGCGGTTTCAACGCGATCTGCGCGCGTTCCGCCCCGGTGACGGATCCCACCTGGGCATGCGCAAGCAACGTCAGCCCTATGAAGAGGCCGGCGGCCGCGAGCCAGGCGGCGCGGGCGCTGACGGGACCGCGGTTCGGCATTCTGGTCTTGTTCATATCGCGGGTGTGTTCAGCGGGTTGACGTGGGTGGAGCGAGCGGCGCCTTCGCCAGCTCGATGTCTTTCTCCACGGCCGGGGTGAGCGAGGCCCACGAAAACGGGAGTCTCGAGCTCGACAGCACGGGCAGCTGGTTGAACCTCGCCCCGAGTTCGGCCAGGCGCTTCCAGTGCCCCAGGGCCTTTTCCAGTTCCTCCACCGCACGCTGCTGGTGTTTCACGTCCTGTTCGGCTCGGGCCGTGGCCAACGCCACCCCGGCGCGCAGTTTCGCCGCAAAGTAGTCACTGTAAGCACACCACGCTTCGATGTCCGTGAGCTCGCTGTCCAGCGTGGGCGAAACGGCGGCCTGTTGCCGCACCTTGGCGACATGCGTCATGGCGGCAGCGCGGTCGCGGTCCAGCTGCTCAGCCAGGTCCAGCGGGGACATCGCGCCCGCCGGGACACGTCCGGTCTTCACGAAGTCGGCGATGTTGACATACCGCTTCGTGTCGAGCACCGGATGCGTGATGAAGGCGTCGATCGCAAAGAACGTGCGCGCCCCGTCATCCCTGTCAATCCAGGACGAGAAGCCTTCCGTGTACAGCGTCCCGTCCCACGTGCCCCGATGAAACGAGGCGAAGCGGAGCGGAACGCGGCTGGCCAGCTTCCAGGCCGCGAGGAGGTCCTTCCCCACGCCTGTGCCGAACCGCGCGTCGAACATCGCCTCGAACCGCGCGTCCGGCGTGGCGGAATCGTAGAGCAGATGCCCCCATACCGCGTACAAGAGCCACTGACGCTGAAACGCCCAGCGCCAGGTCTTGTGCGGACCTTCCTTCGTGATGTAGTCCAGCGCGGGGATGTAACACTCCGATCCGATGAGCGCGCCGCCGACGTAGTCCTTGCCGCCCTGCCGCTGGATGAACTCCCGCACGAAGTCCGGCTGGCCCCAGCGCAGGATGAACATGTCCTCGTTGCGCATCGTCCAGACGACCTTGTGGCGCGTGGGCGGAGGATTCCAGTACGCGTCCGACAGCGGGCCCCCGTGGACCATGAACAGGTCGGGCGAGGAATAGGCGTGCGACCAGTTGTGCTTGAACTCCACATACACCGGCCCGGTGATGTTGGTGGAGAGCGACTCGACCTGGGCGCGCGAACGGCGGTCATTCTCCTCGCTGGTCGTGCCGCCCGACCCGGTGCCCGCCGACAGCGGCGCACGGTAGACGAACTTCGCCGGCCGTTTTGCCTCGGCGATGCCCGCGACGAACGTCCGGTCGATCCAGTCGCGCCGCTGGTCAGGCGTCATGCCGCCCATGCGCTCGCCAAAGGTGATGCCCAGCCCGGTCAGGTCGGGGTATTCGTCGAGCACCTGGGTCACCACCTCCCGGGTGTATCGCACCACCAGGTCGCTCGTGGCGTCAGCCTCCTGGCCGATGTGGCTCAGGCTCACGCTCCACGGGGCGACGTTGTGCGCGCGGGAGAACTCGGGTGACACGAAGACGTTCCAGTTGATCAGGTAGGTGTCGATGCCGCGCGCCTTCGCCATCGCGAAGATGCCGCTCCAGAGCTTCTTCCACTCGGCCAGCTCGGCGTCGCTGAAGGCGCTGGCCTCGGGGAAGTTCTTCGGCCGGATCATGTAGGTGTACGGATGCAGGCTCCACAGCGAGAGCACGTTGAAGCGGTTCTCGGCCATCATGTCGAGGAACGCCTCCCAGTACCCGAAGGTCCTTGCAGGTCTCCCGGTGCTGCTCGAGGGCGGGACTGGTCCGATACGCCGACCACGGCAGGTTGAACTTGATGGCGCGGAACTCGAGCTGTGCCCGCACCGCCCGGTCGGGCACCCGGTCGAGCGGCGTGCCCGCGCGAAGCTCCTGAGCCAGGTCGAGCACGCCATACATGGCCCCGCGCTCGTCGCTGGCCGTGATCGTCAGTCCCCGGCCCACCCTGGCCCGTCGAAAGCCGTCCCGGCCGACACCGGCCAGTGCTGCGGGGTCGACGGTGACGGCAATCCCTGGAGCCGGACCGCCCGCTGGATGCGCCCTGTGGGTCAAGGCGTCCCCTTGTGCCTGGAGCGCCGATTCCAGCCTGCCCAGCGCGAACCGGAGCATCGGCGAATCGGGCGCCGAGACCGTGACGTCGGCCGCGTGCACTGGTGTAGCGAAGGCCAACAGCACGACTGAGAGCCGTGAGAGTCCGATGAGCGTCTTCATGCGCCGCGCCTTCGTTCGTGGACGTGGTTTCATGGTCTGGATGTGGTTACTTGGCCGACGCCGGCTGCTTGACAATCACCGCAAGCCAGTCTTCTCCGTCGGGCGCGCGGAGGGTCGAGGTCGACCCGCCCCTGATGGTGGTCGCGGTGGCTCGGGACCAACTGCCGTCGCGGGGATTGAACCACCTCACGCTGAACGTTCCGGACGCTCCCGCGAGGTCGATCGGCGTCTCGCCGCCCTGTGGCAGGTAGACGAGGTAGATGTCGCCGGGTTTGGCGAGGCAGAACTTGGAGTTGTCGTCCGCGCTGTTGCCGATGAGGGCATTCGCGTTGGTCATGTCCCAGAAGGGGATCTTCTCGGCACTGAACAACCCGAGCGCGATGCGGCAGTAGTCCCAGCTCCTGTCGCGGCTGCGGAAGTCCTCGCAGACAAGGTCATTCTCCGGCAGGGTATAGCCGAAGTAGTACTCCACCCCCGCGCCGCCGGCCATGAGATTGCCCCACAGCGTGCGTTTGCGGATGTCGTGCATCGTGTAGGGCTTCGCCGGGACGCGGCCCTCTTCCGCGGCGCCCGCTCGCGGTGCTTCCGCGGCGATGCCGCTGTGGCCCTTGTAGCCGGGGTCGGGCGGAACGCCCAGGCTTGCCGGGCCCTGCTCGTCGTTCGCCACCACCCACGGGTGCCCGGCGGCTGACGATTCGCGCACCCATTTCAGCGTGCGCTGGTGCACCACGCTCCAGGAGTTCTGCACCGACGCGCCCGTCATCAGGGCTTTGTCTCCCAGCAGCGGCCGGTACACCTCGTCCTGCTGCCCCGGGAAGGTGTGGATCACGATGTGACGCGGGTACGGATCGACGGCGCGAAGGAACGTTACCATGTCGCGAATCTCGTCTGTGCTCTGGGTGTTCTCCTCGCCGATGTTCCAGTTCAGCGCGAGCGCGTGGCCGAAGCGGGCGACGAGTTCGCGGCTGTACAGCTTGCGCTCGATGCCCAGCGCGCCGCCGTCGAGCGACTCGGGAACGACCCCCGGCTTGCGTTCCGGGCCGAGACGGTTGTCGTCCAGTTCGTTCTCCTGGAGCTTGACGTGCAGGTAGAGGCCGAGGGCGGTGGCATGGTCGAACACGATCCCCCACTGGTCGAGTTTCGAGCAATCGTAATGCAGCTTCGCATCCCGCTCGACGAAGGGCCAGACGTTGTCGCCGTCCCCTCCGGCGTTGTAGGTGAGGAACGAGAAGGCGTTGACGCCCTTGCCGGCGAGGTAGTTCAGCGCGCCGATGAGGCCCTTGCCCCTGCCATCCCGCCAGGTCGGGTCGCCGGGCTTCCAGTCGCCGACGTGCGGCGCCCAGGTCTTGAGCGGCACCGTGTCCGGCTTGCCGGCCCTTGTGCCATCGAAGTCCGCGTAGGCCAGCAGCGTTTCGGGCGCGTCGGGCCCGGCTTTGAGGAAGTACTGCTTCGACCCGGCGAACTGCAGGTGGTGCTTGCCGACGTATTGCAGACGGCCGTGCGCGCGGAAGTCGCGGCCGGTCTTGTCGCTCGCCCCGACGGTGAAACTGCCGCGGGCACCATCAAACGGCGCAAGCGTCTGTCCGCCGCCCTCGATCGCCGCGTTCTTGCCGCGCGTGAACGACACGGCATACGTCCAGCGGCCCGGTTTGTCCGGCGACAGATGCGCACGCCATTTCGTGCCCGATTCGGCGGACGTCCCGCCCGCGTTGCCGTCTGCCGCGAAGTAGCCCGGCACGCGATAGCGGGGGACTCCCGACTCGTGGGTGAACTGGACGCTGAAGGCGAGATCGGTGAACGCGTTGGGCTGCGCGTCACGCTCGTGGGCAAACGGCCCGTCGAGCGTGAGCGTCACCTTGTGCCACTGCTTGAGTTCGCCGGTGATGGCCACGCCCCCTTTGCCGTCCGCCTGACGCGGCTGTACCAGCGCCGGGCCTGCAGGCCCGGCCTGGGCATCCAATGCGGCGAGCAGGAGAACGAGTGTGGTGATGATGCGTGTGATCATGGGTTGTCGTGCTGGCGCTGTTCGTTGATAAGAGGCCTCGGCCGCGCCGATGTGCCGCACACCTTTCCTCCGGCACCGGGCGAGGCCGGCCGCGGGCGCCCTCTCCTCAGCGGCGCGGGCCGTCCGCCTTGCGGTGCAGCCACACGCTGTCGAAGAGCGGCGCGGGCGCGCCGCGTACCCTGGCAACCACGGCGTGACGTGAGTGCTCGAACGGGAGGCCCACCGCCCTGCTGATGCCGTCGAGCGCCGGCCGCGCCTCATTGTGCAGGAAGGCGCCACCCGGCGCCAGCATCGAGGCGATGTTGCTCGTTGCCAGCACCAGTTCCTGGTCGTCGAAATACGGCAGGATATTGGTCGCGATCACGAGGTCGAACGTCTGACCGCGCAACCGCTCGGTCACGATATCCAGCGGCACGGCCGACAGGGCGCTGGCGGCCGCGTCGCTGACGCGGACCCGCTTCCGCAGTCGGCCGTCCCCCGTCGCCTGTGCCGGGGCTGCTCCGCCGGGTCCAGCAATCGCGCGGCCGAGCGCCTCGAAGTACTCCTTGTACTCCGATGACATCGAGACGGTCGGAGACTCCCGGATCTCGGTGACGAGGTTCAGCGTCGGCGGATCGTCGCGCGACCGCCGCAGGTGCGAGACGACCCGGGGGTTGATGTCTCCGCCGACGACCGACAAGTCGGCCATGCGTGACAGGCCGGCGGCGACGAGTGCGTCCATGACGGCCCAGGGCTGATAGCTCTCGGGCTGGCCTTCCTCGCGGAGCGCCGTGCGCGGGGCCAGGTCGAGCCCTGGCCCGACGATCAGCACCCGCCGAATCCGGCGGTCCGGCTCGAGTGCCTTCAGGATGCCGAGGCCGGTTGCGACCAGGAAGCCGGCTTCGGCCGCGGTGTCCGTGCTCAAGCCACGCGAACGATAAAGGTCGGCGACAGCGTCGGCTGGCGTGGCGGAGCGCTGCGCCACGAACTCCTTCTGGTAGACGAAGCGCATCGCCCGCAGGTACTCGCGGCCGATCTCGGTGGCGCGCTGTGCCCTGTCGGGGAATATCGTGCGCGTCAGCTCGCCGAAGTAGCGGAGGCGCGCGTCGGCGGCCGGCGCCTCGAGCGCCTTCAGCAGGGCCGCGATCCGCGACCGCACCGCGGCAGGCACGCGGGACGGATCGAGCGCCGACCCGCCGAGGTACGACGTCCGTTCGGCCGTGGACAGCGAGTCGACGAGGGCCTTCGCGCTCAAGGCCGGTTCGAGGGGCGGAAGCGGGGTGACGTGCGTCGACTGGAGCAGGTAGAAGACCAGGTGATCGACATCGCCGTCGCGGACGCGAACCGCGTGCGTCTCGCGAAGTCGTTGCAGATACGCAGGGAAGGCATCGGCCGTCAGCCCGCGCGCTTCGAGCCGCGGCTGGAGGGGGCCAAGGTCGGCCCACGAGATGACGCCGGCAGACCCGCCTTGCGCAACGAGATCGCCGCCCGCCGTCAGAGCCGTGCACACGGCGAGCACTGCGAGATGGATACGCACGGCAGGAGGATACCGCAGGAGCGGGCAGCCCGGTGCTGGGGGCTCAGAGGGCGCCGGCGATCGATCGCGCCGGCGCCCCCGAGACTCAGAAGATCAGCCGGAACCCCAGCTGGATGAAGCGCTGGAAGTTCGACTGTGCCGTCAGGTTGCGGTTGATGCGGCCGAAGTCGGCCGACGTGACCGTCTGGTTGTATTCGCGCTCGTCGTACATCGGGCTGTTGAAGAGGTTGAACGCTTCGAGACGCAGCTGGAACCGGACCTTGCTGGTGATCGGCGTCGTCTTCGCGAGGTTCACGTCCACCTGCCAGTAGCTCGGGCGGCGGAACTCGTCGTACCGGAACATCGCGGTGCGGCGCTGGTAGGTCTCGCGGATCACGAAGTACGGCTCCGTGCACCCGTACGCCGTCGACACGGACAGCAACGCGTAGGTCCCGTTCGACTGGCGCTGGCTGACGCAGGGCTTCACGCCGTAGATGAACTGTCCATCCTTCTCGCCTGACATGGCGACCTGCTTGAGATCGACCCCCGGAGCGAGATCGACGTTGCCGGGCATGGTCCAGGGCTGGCCCGACTGGTAGACGAACGCCGGTGCGATCGACCAGCCGCCGAGCAGGTAGCCGGCGAGGCCTCGCTGGCCGCGGTACCACGGCAACTCCCACACACCGGAGGCGGTGATGCGGTGCTCGCGGTGCGAGAAGTAGGGTCCGCTGTTCTCGAGCAGCGAGACCTCGTCGACGTAGGCGTTGCCGATGCCGGTCGTCGTATTGGCGCCCTCCTCCGTCCACCGCGGCACCCAGGTGTAGCCGACGTTGATCGTGAAGCCCTTCGACCAGCGTTTGTTGGCGACAACCTGCAGGGAGTCGTACGTCATCGTTCCCAGGTTCAACGAGTTCCTGTTGAAGCCGGTGAACGCGGGATAGGGCCGCGCGAGCTCGAATCGCGAGAGCGTGGGATTCGTGTACCGCGCCGTGCCCACGAAGGCTGGCACCTGGTAGAACGGGTTCGTGAGGAGCTGGTCGCACAGGGCCCGGCTGCCACCCAGGGTCACGTCACACGGCGCCTGGAATGCCGCCGAAGGCTCGTTGTAGCCACCGAAGTTCCCCTCGATGTCAGAGCTGCGGCTGCCCGCGTACGTCACGTCGAGCGAGATGCGGTAGGGCAGCTCGCGCTGAATGCCGGCCGAGAACTGATGGACGTTCGGCACGATGAAGTCGGGGTTCGAGAAGCTCGGGCCGCGCCCGAGGAACGTCAGCGGCCCCAGGGAGCTGCCCGCGGCAGGCTGGATCCCGCTCGGCCAGGGATTCGCCAGCACGTACGTCGGCGTACGGCCGCCATCATTCGACGCGATCAGCGGGGTGGTCTGGCTGAACCCGTTGTTGAACGACTGACTGGTCGGGTTGAGGAAGTACTTGCCGTAGCCGGCGCGGAACACGGTCTTCTCGTTGATCGAGTAGGCGGTGCCGATCCGGACCTGATAGTTGTTCTTGTCTGTACTTCCACGGCCGGTCCGGGGCCCCGTCGACGCCGACGAACCGGATGCCGCCCATCACCGGCTGGCCGACGCTCGTCGAGACCGGGTTGACGATCGTCGGGTCGAACGCGTAGTTCAGCATGTCGTCGGCTTCCTTGACCGAGCCATTGAAATCCCACCGGAAGCCGAGGTTCAGCGTCCACTTGCTGGTCACGCGCCAGTCGTCCTGGATCCATGGCGCGATGAAGAGCCACTCATAGTGCGGCGTCGGGTTGACGTCGACGTTGCCGCTGCTCGGCGCGCCGAGCAGGAACGAGGCGAACGCGTTCCCCTCGAGCACGCTCGTGCTGTTCAGCGTGCCGCGCGTGAACTGGCGCGTGAACGAGATGTTGCCGCCGGAGTTGTTGTAGTTCTCGTTGAAGACGTTCGTCCACCGCATGTCGAGGCCGCTGCGGATGTTGTGCGCGCCCCGCGTCATCGACACGTTCGGCTGAAGCGTGTAATTCTTGTTGCGGTTCGGGCTCGAGCCGCGCGAGAGCGTGACGAACTCCTCCATGTTGACGACCGGGAAGATGCCGCCGATCGCGCTGCTGGGCAGCTGGCTGACGAGGCTCGAGGGCCAGAACGCCGTCGAGTCGAAGCCGATCCCCTCTTCGGAGTAGCTCCACTCCAGGAAGTAGGTGTAGCTGCCACGCAGGTTGAACACCGTCCCCGGGCCGAAGATGTGCACCCAGTCGCCGACAATGGCGCGGTTCGCGCGCCAGAGGGGCAGTTGGCCGTTCTGTGCCGGGCCGGTGCGAATGGGGGTGGTGTTCCGCACTTCGTTGCGCTCATTTTCGCCCCAGCGGAAGAAGGCACGGTCATTCGCCCCAAAGTTGTGGTCGATCTTGAAGACCCAGTTCCAGAACAGATCCTTGTTGAAGTGCTCTGGATAGTCGAGGTTGTTCTGCCACGGCGCGACGCCGGCGGTCTTGTAGTTCGGATCCGGGTAGTACTGCATCATCGCCTGCGCCGTCGGCGAGATGCGGTTTGCGGGGATGATGTTGCCCGGGAACGGATCGCGCGTCCACACGCCGTTGACGTCGCGGCCCGTCGCAGGGTCGAAAATCGAGATGAGACGCCCCTGCGCGTCGACAAGCCCCGAGAAGTCACCGTTCTTCATCGCAGGCGTCGGCGTCGTCGAGTTCAGCGGGGCCGGCGTGCCTTCCCGGTACTTCTCGGCGGTAAACAGAAAGAAGGTCTTGTTCTTCCAGATCGGGCCGTCGACGCTGAAACCGTACTGGTCGATGTACTGGTCGGTCCTGGGCTGATTGCGCGAGTTGAGGAGGAACGAGTTGGCGGCCAGCTCCTTGCGCCGCAGGAAGTAGTAGCCGACGCCGTGGAAGCTGTTCGTGCCGGACTTGAGCGACATGTTGACGACGCCGCCGGCGGTATGCCCGTACTGCGCGTCGTACCAGTTGGTCGAGACCTTGAATTCCTGCACGGCTTCGGCCGGGGGGACATAGGCGATGTTGTTCCCGCCCTGGTTGGCGTTGTTGGGCGCGCCGTCGAGCAGGAACTCGTTGTTGCGGTTCTGGCCGCCGTTCATCGACCAGTCGGCGAGCGCGCCGTTGTCGAAGGGACGGAGGTAGATGGCCTGGGCGTTGTAGGTGACACCGGCGACCAGCGTGGCCAGCGCCATCGGGCTGCGCGACTGGAGCGGCAACTCCGCGACGCGGGCGGCGTCGATGACGGTGCCGCGGCTCGCATTGCTGGTTTCGAGCAGTGGCGATTCCGCCGTGACCGAGACCACTTCCGTCACGCCGCCAATCGCCATCTCGACATTGATGGTCGCGGTCTCGTTGACCTGGAGCACCATGCCCGACCGGGTGTGCTTCTGGAACCCCTCGAGTTCGACCGTCAGCTCGTACCGGCCGGGACGAAGGAACGGCACCGTGTAGGAGCCTTCGGCGTTGGTGGTTGCCGTCGCCACTTCGTTCGTGTCGGAATTGCGCAGCGTGACGGTTGCACCCGGAAGGGCGCCCTGGTTGCTGTCGATGATCTTGCCGCGAACCGTCGCGCGGAACTCCTGCGCCGCCGCGTGGGCGCCAGCCAGTGCCAGCAGTGAACAACAGACTGCGACAGCGCCGAGAAGTCGTAGGAGCCTCATGAGACCTCCTGCCATGGGCGAGTCTGCGTGCGTGAATGAACCGGCGTGAACGCCCCAAGGTCGAATGGGGCCTGGATCCAGCCGACGCCTGGCCGGGCGTCGCAGGGCCCGTTTTTCTCGGCCCTATGCTACCGGTTCACATCCTCAACGCAATGAGGGAATGGGTCAATTCCTGTAGAATACCGGTCAGCCCAGAATGCCGACGCAGTGTTTTGTTGATTACGGCGTCCTCACATGGGTTGGATCGCCTGTTTCTCACGTTTTAGAAATCCGGCCGCGCGTTTATGCCGAACACTCGCATCGTTCAGAAGCCCCGGCGCCACGTGGCGTTACTGGTCGAAACCTCCCTCGCGTCGGGCCGGGATATCCTCCGCGGCATTGCCCGTTTCGTGCGCGAGCACGAGCCCTGGGCCCTGTATCACGAGCCCCGCAGCCTCGAGGAACTGGCCCCTCGCTGGCTGAGGCGCTGGCGGGGCGATGGCGCCATCGCTCGCATCCAGAATCGCGCCCTGGCCGAACAGGTCCAGGCCCTCGGCATTCCTGTCGTGGACGTGCTCGGCGTGGTGCCGTCGCCTTTTCCCTTGGTCCACGTCAAGAACGCGTCCATCGCCCGGATGGCTGCCGGGCACCTGCTCGAACGCGGCTTCCGGCAGTTCGCCTTTGTCGGCATTGACGGAGAGAACTGGTCCGAGCAGCGACGGGACGCGTTTGCGGCGTCGGTCCGCGAGGCGGGTGGCACGTTTCAGAGCTATGAGTTGCCCCGCCACGCGGCTGACATGAGCTCCTGGGAGCGGGTGGAGTCGGATCTGGCCCGCTGGGTCGGCAGCCTGGCCAAGCCGGTGGGCGTGATGGTCTGCAGCGATCAGCGCGGGTCTCAGTTCCTCGAAGCCTGCCGACGGGCCAGCGCCCGCGTGCCGGACGAAGTCGCGGTCATCGGGGTGGACGACGACGAACCGCTGTGTGAGGTCTGCAATCCGTCCTTGTCCAGTGTGCGTCCCGGGCACGCCGAGGTTGGCTTTGAAGCCGCCAGGCTGCTCGGGGATCTGATGGCGGGGCGGGAGCGCCCCGAAAGCCCGCTCTTGCTCGAACCGGCAGGCGTCACCACCCGCCTGTCTACCGAGGTGCTCGCCATCGATGATCGGAAGATTGCCGACGTGCTCCGGCTGATCCGCGAACACGCGTGCGAAGGCCTCCGGATCGATGCCTTGGCCCAGCAAGTCGGCATGTCGCGGAGTGTGCTGCAGCGGCGCTTCCGCGGCCTGCTCCATCGGTCGTTGCACGAGGAGATTCTCCACACCCGTCTGCGGCGCGCCCGGGAGTTGCTCGTGCGGAGCGATCTGTCGCTGGCCGAGGTTGCGGAGCGCTCTGGCTTCAGACACCAGGAATACCTCGGTGCCGTCTGCAAGGCGCACCTGGGAACGACCCCTGCGCGAATCCGCAAGGAGAGCCGGGGGTAGCGCCGAGTGACGAGGGGCTGGTGTAATTCGCAGAACACCACCGGAGGAGTGCACATGAGACGCGCCCTGCCCATCCTGCTGGTCCTCATCATCCACATGGCTTTTGCCGCCGGCGTCGAGGCCCAGGCGGCACGCGGCCCGCTCACCGCCGACCGCCTCTGGCAGATCAGGCGCCTCGGCGCGCCTGCCATCTCACCCGACGGGCAGTGGGCGGTCGTGTCCGTCACGTCGTGGAACGTCAAAGAGGAGAAACCCTCCACCGATCTGTGGCTGGTTCGGACCGACGGCAGCGCGTCGCGCCAGTTGACCACGCACGAGGGCGCCGAGAGCGCACCCTCCTGGAGCCCGGACGGAAAGTGGATCGCCTTCGAGGCCAGGCGCGGCGACGACGCGAACGGGCAGATCTACCTGCTGCCCTTGGAAGCCGGCGAACCGCGCCGCCTCACGTCGATCCCGACAGGCGCGTCGTCGGTGAAGTGGTTCCCCGACAGCACGCGCGTAGCGTTCATCAGCCGCGTCTTCGGCGACCTCGAGTCCTGGGACGCCCAGGGCCGGCGCCTCAAGGAGCGCGCCGAGTCGAAGATGACCGCCCGCACCTGGGACAAGGCCCCGATCCGCTACTGGGATCACTGGCTCGACGACCGCGAGGCGCACGTGTTCACCGTCGGCATCGAGGGCGGCGACCCAGGCCGGTGACGCTGGGCACCGGCCTGCAGCTCTCGAAGGCCGAACCCGGCACCGACTCGTACGACATCTCGCCGGACGGCGCCGAGGTGGCCTTCGCCGCCGACACGGACACCACCGGCGTCCTGCCCAACTACGACATCTATCTCGTCGCGGCGGCGGGCGGCCCCGCGCGCAATATCACGACGGACAACCCGGCCGACGATGCGTCGCCGCTCTATTCGCCCGACGGCCGTGTCCTGGCGTTCGGGCGCCAGACGATCCGCGACTTCTACGCCGATCGCGTGCGCCTGGTCGTCCACGACCGCGCCACCGGCGCCAGGCGCATCGTCACCGACGGATGGGACCGTTCGGCCAGCGGCCTGGTGTGGATGCCCGACAGCGCGTCGCTCGTCGGCGCCATCGACGATGCGGGGCGATCGAAGGCGTACCGGATCGACGCGGCCACGGGGACGCCCACCGCGTTGACAACCGAGCAGAGCGTGCGCGCGATTGCCCTGTCGCGTGACGGCCGGACGGCGGTGGCGCTCCGCGACGGCTTCTCCGAGCCGCCGACGCTCGTGCGGCTGGATCTGGCGGGCGGGCCGCCGGCGAAGATCTCCACGTTCAACGACGCCGTGCTCGCCAGCGTCGACTGGGGGCGCTACGAGAGTGTCACCTGCAAGGGCTCGGGCGGCGCCGACATCCAGATGTGGGTGGTCTACCCGCCGGGGTTCGACAAGACGAAGAAATACCCCGTCTACCTGCTGCTGCACGGCGGCCCGCACAACGGCGTGCAGGATGCTTTCACCTTCCGGTGGAACGCCCAGGTGTTCTCAGGCTGGGGCTACGTGACCGCGTGGCACAACTTCCACGGGTCGTCGGGGTTCGGCCAGGCCTTTGCCGACGCCATCACCAGCGACTGGGCGACCAAGCCGTACGAGGACACGATCGCGGCGGCCTCGTGGCTGGCGACGCAGCCCTGGGCCGACAAGGACCGCATGGCGGCCGGCGGGGGCAGCTATGGCGGCTACCTCGCCACGCTGCTGCTGGGCCGCCCTCATCCGTTCAAGACGCTCGTCGCGCACGCGGCGGTCTACAACCTCTACACGCAGTACGGCTCGGACGGCGGCGCCGATCGGCGGCGCTTCGGCGAGTTCTGGGACCCCAAGCAGGACGCGCTGTACCGCAAGATGTCACCCCACTTCGGCGCGGCCAACTTCACCACGCCGACGCTGGTGATTCACGGCGCGAACGACTACCGCGTGCCGGACAACCACGGCATCGAGGTTTTCAATACCCTCCAGAACCGCGGCGTGCGCAGCCGGCTCATCCACTACCCCAACGAGAACCACTGGATTCTCAAGCCGCAGAACTCGCTCTACTGGTACCAGTCGTCGCGCGAGTGGCTGCGCGAGTTCATCGGCCCTGGCGTCGTGCCGGCGCCGCCTGACGCAGGCCCGATGCAGTTCACGACGCCACTCGGGCGCGCCGTCCATGCGCGGACCGATGCCGGCGGCACCGTGGCGAAGGCCGACGCGGCGCTCTCCGCCGACCCGCGCAACGTGGATCTGCTGCTGGCGGCCGGTCGTGCGCGCGACGCGGTCTGGCGCTACGGCGAGGCGATCGATCTCTACACCCGCGCCCTGGCCATCGCGCCCGACGATGTCCGGCTGCTGCGGTTCCGGGGGCATCGCTACATCTCGACGCGCCGGTTCGACGCGGCGGTCGCGGACCTGGAGCGGGCCGCGTCGCTGGCGCCTTCGAGTTTCGACGTGCTGTACCACCTCGGCCTGGCCTACTATCTGCGCGGCGAGTTCGACAAGGCCGCCGGCGCCTACCGCTCCTGCCTCGACGCCACCGCCGACCCGCGGCCGCTGCCGCAGGGCTGGCGAAGCTGCACGGCGGCGAAGACACAGGACGGCGACCGCGTCGCCCTGTCCGACTGGCTCTACCGCTCGCTCCGTCGCGCGGGACGGAGCGACGAGGCGAAGGCGCTCGTCGCCACCATCACGCCAGGGATGAACGCCGGCGAGAACGACGCCTACTACACGGCGCTCCGCTTCTATCAGGGCGCGCTGACGGAGGCACAGGCGCTCGAGGGGGCGGATCCCCAGGACAACAGAATGGCCAGCGTCGGGTACGGCGTCGCGAACTTTCACTTCGTGAACGGCAACACCGCGCGTGCCTGTGCGCTCCTCCGGGACATCGTGGACACGCCAACGTGGCAGGCCTTTGGCGCCATCGCAGCCGAGGCGGAGCTGGTCAGGGGCGCGTGCCGCACACCGTAGGCGGGATGTCGCACGGGAAGATGGTGACATGAGACTCACGGTCGTCGCCGCGCTGCTGCTGGCGCCGCTCGTCGGGCTGCCGCCAGCGGAGGCGCCTCATCATGACGCGCCACAGGCGCCGCCTGCCGGCGTCGTCCAGTGGTGGAGTTCGTCCGAGGACATGGCGGCCCGCCTGACACCGCAGGCCGACCTCCGCGTCACTCTGATCGAGCGCCCCGCCGAGGGTGCCGTCGTGGTCGACGACGCGACCGAGTACCAGCGCGTGCTGGGCCTGGGGAGTTCACTCGAACACGCCACGTGCTACAACCTCAGCCTGCTCCCGCCGGGCCAGCGCGAGCGCGTGCTGGAGAGCCTCGTCCATCCCGTCACGGGGATCGGGATGAACCTGATGCGCCTCTGCATCGGCACCTCCGATTTCGCGCCAGGTCCCTTCTACACCTACGACGACATGCCCGCCGGCGAGGAGGACCTGCGGCTGGAGCGGTTCTCGATCGAGCGCGACCGGGCGTACGTGCTGCCCGCCATCAGGACGGCGCAGCGGTTGAACCCGCAATTGCGCTTCTTCGCGTCGCCCTGGACGCCGCCGCCCTGGATGAAGACCAACGGGAAGTACGGCGGCGGAAGCCTGCGCCCCGAGCGGTACCCGCAGTACGCCGAGTACCTGGTGCGTTTCATCGAGGCCTACCGTGCCGAGGGGATCGAAATTCACGCGATCACGGTGCAGAACGAGCCCGAGTTCGGCCCGGGAGCCTATCCGAGCTGCCGATGGACCGCGACGCAGCAGCGGGACTTCATCCGCGACCATCTCGGGCCCCTCTTCCGCGCGCGGGAAATCACGACCCGGATCTGGGTGTTCGACCACAACTTCAACAACCCCGGGTTCCCCGCGGCCATCCTGCGGGATCCGGCGGCGGCGGCCTACGTGGAAGGCAGTGCCTTCCACTTGTACGAGGGCAAGCCCGAGGCGATGTCGTCGCTGCAGCGCGAGTTCCCGTCGAAGTCCCTCTACTTCACCGAGGGCTCGGTGTACGGCGCCAGGGGAGCGGCTGAGATCATCGAGTACTTCCGCAACTGGTCGCGCAGCTACAACGCGTGGGTCACGATGATCGACCACGAGGGCAAGCCCAATGTCTCGGGCTTCCACGAGTGCGACCCGACCATCATCGTGCTCAACCGCAACACGCTGCAGCCCGAGTACCGGGCCGACTACTACGTCTACGGGCAGTTCATGAAGTTCGTGGCGGCGGGATTCGGTACGAGTTGCGTCGTCCGGCCCGGCCGGCGCGCCTGCGCACGTGGCGTTCCGGAACCCGGACGGGCACCTGATCCTCGTGGCGGCCCATCCCGGTTCGCGGGCGGCACCGCTCGTCGTCGAGTGGAGGGGCCGCAGGTTCTCGGCCACGTTGCCGGCGGCATCGGTGGCCACGTTCCGGTGGCGGCCGTAACGGGAGCCGGCGCGCGGCTACCCCGTGCTGGCCCTCGAGAACGACGGGCAGCCGTACCCCCGAGCGTCATCTCGCGCCTCGAGCTTTTCGCGCAGCACGTGGAGCGGTATGAGCGGCCCTCGCCGGCGGCGGAATCAGTAGCCGATCACCCGCAGGCGAGGCACTCTGGCGAAGTGACGCACGTTGCGCGTCACGAGAGGCGCCTCATCGAGCAGCGCGGATGATAGGAAGCATTAGAGCGGTTTCCGCTCGCCTGCCGCTCGCCAGTTAACGTAACCCCCGCTATCGGACGCCCGGCGCCCCCTCCGAGCCCTGGCACGAACGACTGGGGCACGAGCTCTGGGCCGATCGTCGGCGTGGACGCCGCCATCGACCTTGCTGTCAGTCTGCTGGCCTACGCGCGCCGCTTACGTGTCTGGAGTGGGTCAGGCAGCAGGCTGAACACGCTTACGATATGCTGATTCAGGCGTTCGAGTTGTTTGGCGGCGTGCCAGCCAGAGTCCCCGTCGATCATAGGACGGGTCACACAATCGATGGGGATCACCAACGGGACGCCACGCACATCGCAGAAGGGACGCTAGTGGAGCCGGAGGAACGTCTCCAGTCTATGGCCCCAGACGGCCACTTCGCAGCCGTGCCGCGAGTGGCCCGGCGTCAGGCGGAACATCCAGGGCCGCCGCTACTCGCCCGTGGCGGTCTCGTAGGTTGGGGTCCCGAGGAAGAAGTCCACTTGGCCCTGCTGCCTGGCGGAGCGAAGAGCCCCGACCGCTCGCTGGCGGGGCGTCAACGTCCGCACGTACCGCTTCAAGGACCCGTAACTGACCTCGTAGCCGAACTCGTCTCTGAGGTCCTGCGAGGTCCGCCGGACCGTTGGCCCCTCGTGAAGCTCTTCGAGAATCGTCGGTCTGCCGACGGGATGTTACTCGGTTCCTTCCTCCTGTTCACGAGTACATCACCGGGCGACTGATGAACGTGGATTTGCCAGGATTTGGTGCTAGGATCCGGCCCGCAGCGTAGGGCGGTGGCCGTGCCCACGCGCCGAATTGCCAGGCGGGTCCGCCCCACGCGCGAGATTCTCATAGCCCATCGGGGCCACGACAGTCTTTGGGCCCCATGTCGCGGGCCGTCGGGGGGCCCGAAGAGGCTACTCCGGCGACGTTGTGGGCCCCACGTGGTTCGCGCCCCAGGGCTCCGAACATTCGCGCGTGCTTCGCAAGCTGACGCTCGTGGATGCGAAGAATCGCGAACTCAAACCCGACGCGAGACTGCGCGGGTTCCAGCACGATCGTGAAGGCGTCGATAGGGCCCCGGTCTAGCGTGAGATTTTGCAGCCCAGCGCAGGAGGAGGACGATGAGGCGGTGCAGGGTTTCGCTGGCGACGGTGTTCATCGCGTTGTTCATCGTTGCGCCCATCGGGGCAGACCAAGAGCCCGCAAGGTGTCCTTCTACGGGGCCCCTGAGCGAGGCCGATATGATTCGCCTGATTGCAGGACAGGCCGCCGAAAGACGGTTTGGTCAGTTTGTGGCGCAGTGTGGCGTCGGCATCGCAGTGACGGGAGAGGTGGAGGAGCGCCTCCGGGCGGCAGGGGCCACAGACGCTATGATCGCGATGATTCGAAACGCGGCACAGAAGCAGGCGGCACAGAAGGCAGCCGAAAGCCAGTCGCAGGCGGAGGCAGCGGCCGCCGTCCAACAGGCGGTCGAGCAGGCCGCCTGGGACGTGATCAAGGACAGCCGAGACCCACAGGTTTTCGACAGCTTCCTTAAGCAGTATCCCAACGGACAACATGCCTCGCCGGCGCGTAACAGGCTCGTTGAGTTGTCGGCGGCCAGCAGTCCCAAGCCCGAGCCCGTTGAAGCCCCCTACGCGACCGTTGAACTATTGCACGACCATGGAGGGTACCTAGGCACAGGCTGCAAAGGTGTATTGATCGTAGGGCGAAGGAACGTAGAGTTCAGAGCCGAGAGTGGCCAGGACTCGTTTTCCGTGGCTGTTGAACAGATCGGTGACGCCGAGCAGCATGGAACTGAACGTTTCTGCTTCAAGGTCTCGGGCAGGAAGAAGTATTGCTTCGGGTGGAAAGGGCATAACAAGTACGACAACGTTGTGTTGAGGTCCACCCATCCCGACATCGATCGGGTTCGCGACGCTTTCGTTCGTGCCGGTATTGGCTGGAGGTCCGGGAGCCAGGAATGACGCGAGCGGCTTCGGCCAGGAGGATTCTGGTACCAGGCTATGGGATCGTAGTGCTCTTTTTGTATCCGACGCTACCCCATCGCTCGGCGTTTGGGTAGAATGCCTCCCGCCGGCCCTTCGTGGGCCTCGACGCGATGCGCCGGTCTGGCCCCCGATTCCCTGGTCCGACGTCGTGACGCGTGCCACCACGCGCCTCAATCGCGAGGCGCTAGGCGAGGTCGGCCCCTCGGTGGCGCGCCCAACTGGCCGAACGCGGGAGGAACCATGCGAGACGTGTTAACTAGGCTGGCGATCGGGACAGCGATCTGCCTGGCGGCCGTGCTCCTGCTGGCTCCGGCCTCTTCTGCGCAGGACGCTGTCAGCGTACGCGAGTTGCGCATGAGCTTCGACAGCACCTACAAGAACGAACTAGTCGCCGTGCACGGATGGGTGTCCACCGAGAAACGGGTGCTCTCGAAGACGTTCAAGGGGTACTACATCAAGGACCGCTTCGGCGACTTCCTCCTGATCCGGACCACCCAGCAGCTCCCGGACATCAACTCCGAACTCGACGTGAAAGGCGTGGCTGTGCGCGACGCCGACACTGGCGACGTGTACCTCACCGAGACGACGCGCGACGTCCTTCGGGCGATACCGCCAGGAGGCGGCAACGTGGGAAGTCCTGCGGCTCCGCCGGTCTCCACCTCGCAGGCGCCAGCGCCCCAGGCCCCGGGCGCGGCGCCCGCCGCCCCGGTTGCTGCGCCGGAGGAGCCCGCCGGACCGCCAGCTGACGAGGGGATGAGCCAGCAGACCAAGCTCCTGATCGGCTTTGGGGTCGCCATCGTCGTTCTGGTCAGCGCGGCGCTGTTCCTGTTGACCAGGAAGAGGGAGGCGCCCGCTGCCGCCGCTGGCCCGGGGTGGGATGCGTCCGCGTCGGCCGGGGCGCCAACGGTACGTGAAGCGGGCGCCCCGGCGGTCTACCCCACAGCGAGCGGACCTACTGTTGACGACTACAAGACAGTGAAGGTCTACAAGACCACCAAGGTGCTGCCCGGCAAACTTGTCGTTGTCGAGAACAAGCAGGAAACGGACGTAATCCACCTGACGGACCAGTCCGGCCGCGGCGAAGTGGAGATAGGCCGAGACAGCCCCGACATCACGAGCGGCATCCGCATCAAGGACCGCACCAATACTCTCAGCCGGCGCCAGGCCCGTATCGCCTACTCCGCCTCGAGCCGGCAGTTTAGCGTGGTCAACCTGGCGGGCGATGCGTCGAACCCGACAATCGTGAACGGCCGCCAAATGACTGAGAACGAGAGCCTCGCGCTCAAGGACGGTGACGTCTTGGTGATGGGCAATGTGGAGATGAAGTTCAGACAGAAGTAGGCACGGGCGGCCGGATCCGCTCAGTCGAGAGGCCGGCGGATCTGAGCGCCGCCGGCTTCCAACTTCCCGTGGTGCACACCATGACGACCAGTCGGTTCTTGCGAACGGTCGCCCGTGCGGCCGTCGCAGCGGCGTTAGCCTGTCTGGGTTCTGGCGTGTGAGCCCCGTGACTGCCTGAGTCGAGGAGGGCCGATGGTCCGTCTTCGAGGTTCGGTGCTCGTGGTCATCGCGGTCTGGATAGCTGTGGTGACGCACGCTCAACAGCAACAGCCGGTCAATTGCACCGGTCGCCTGACCCACGCCCAACTGACGCGATTGCTGAACGAAGGCGTGTCTGAGCAGCGCCTGGTGCGCATGGTCGGTACATGCGGCGTCGGGTTCGAGTTGACGCCCGATCGAGAAGAGCTGCTGCGGGCGGTCAACGCGACGGATGCTCTCATAAAGGCGATCAAGGCTGCTCGTGAGGCGGGCGTACGACCGCGTCCAGCAGCGCGGTCCGGTGCGGCGCCCTTTGCCGAGACCGATCGAAGTGCAAAGCCAACGCGGCCCGGATGGGGCGTCTTCGGCATGGTTTCGCCGCACTACCGGAAGTCGGCGAGCTACCCGCACGAACACGGTGGCGTCCGCGTGCTCAGAATCGTCGAAGGGTCGCCCGCGTGGAACGCTGGTCTACGGGCCGGAGACATCGTCGAGTCCCTGGAGGGATTACCTGTCCCAGAACCCAGGCAGCATTCGGTCGCGAAGCTGAACGCCGACGACATGACGGCGCCTAGGCGCGTGGTGGCATGGCGGCAGGGGGTTCGATTCGAGTTCATCACACCGTTTTCGCCAACGCTGAGCTTCGTCAGGCAGCGGTGCCAGCAGGGAGACCAGTACGCCTGCAACAACCTGGGTGCGTTTCTGCAGGCCCAGCAGACGGCGTCCCCAGTTCCTCGGGAGACTGCCGATGTCTGGCAGGCGGCGTGCCGGCAGGGAAGCCCGATCGCTTGCCGAAACCTGGCACGCTGGCATCTGGAAGGTGTCGCTGGTTTGGTAGACACTGACGAGCGGGCGAGGTCCATGCTGGTGGCGTCGTGCGATCGGGGCGACGAGACAGGTTGCTTGTTAGCCAGCAACATGGCTCGGCAGGGCAAAGGCGGCCGGGAGGACGAGGAGGAGGCACTGAAGCTGAAAGCGAAAGCTTGTGAACTCGGAGATCCCGCCGGGTGCGCAGACGTTGCGATGTCCATGGCATTCGACGATCCCGCCCGCCTCGGTACTCTTGACCGCCACGTGCGATGCCGGCCGGGCGGATGCGTGTATCAACCAGGCAGGGGCGCTAGGCTCCAGCAACCCGCCGCTGTCGGTCGAGCGAGCCACACTCGCGTGCGACATAGGCGATCCGTCTGCCTGTTGGCTCGCAGGCCAGACCCTCCTCCGCGCAGCGGGGACGTCACCCACGCCATCGGACTTCCAGCGTGCCGAGCGACTGCAGGAGCGCGCCTGCAGGTCGGGCTGGCAAGAGGCGTGCGCCGAGCGCGTGCGAGTCGTGAGACGGTCCGGACGGCCCAGAGAGGCGCTTGCCCTCGCGACGGATGCGTGCGACGGAGGCAGCGGGCCTGCTTGCGGTTTGGCCGGAGAGATCCTCGACGCGGGAGAGGGCGTCCCGCGTGATGCGATGCGTGCGGCGTCCTTCCTCCGAAAGGCGTGTTCTCAAGAAGATGGGGAATCGTGCCAGAAGCTCGGCATGTTGATCTACAAAGGCGACGGCATCGCCAAGGACGTCGCCGAGTCACTGCGCATGTGGCGATTGGCGTGCGAGCATCGCTCCCGTTCGGGGTGTTTCTTCGCCGGCCTGGCCTATCAACTCGGAGAGGGGACTCCGGTCAACACTGGCCTGAGCCACGAGTACCTACGCCGAGGTTGCGACGGGGAACTGCTGCCGTCGTGCGAAGAGTTGGTGAACAGCGGCGGTGACGGCTGTCGGCCGCTCGACGCGTGGGACGTGGCGAACCTCTCCAATCAGCTGTCTACGCCGCCCCCAGTTACGCCCGAGCGGCAACTGAAGCTGTTGAACGCGTGCGGCATCCAGTTCGACCCGGAGCCTGACATTCTGCAGCGGATGCGCGCCTCTGGTGTGCCAGCGGAGGTGCTGGCTCGCCTGCCGACCCTGCGGTCGGGGAACAGGGCTACGCCGCCGGCCGAGCCGGCCATGGGGCACCCGCGAACATTGACTCCGGTCATGGGAGAGGCGGTGCTTGCGGTCTGGCCCCCCGAAACCAAAGTCGACAGGCAGTCGAACGTCGTCAGGACTTCCATCAAGGTGGCGAATCCCTCGGCGAACCAATACATCCAGGGTCTTTCGGTTGAGGAAGTCTGGTACGACTCGTCGGGAGCGATCGTGTCTCGCGTGTCGTCCAGCTTGGCGATTCCTCTCAGACCGGAAGGTGAGCAGACCTTGATTCTCGAGTCGCCGATGAGCCCAAAGATGGACCGGAACCAGGTACATCTTCAGTCACTCACACGGCAAGGTGAGAGTCCAGCAGCGCAAGTCGCCGTGATGGGCGCGTCGAGGGGCAACGGAGCCTTCCATGATCCTCATCGGTCGCGACCCGGCGTGTGACGTCGTGCTCCAGGCGCCCGGCCTCTCGGGAGTCCAGGCCCTGCTGCTGCCAAGTCCGGACGACCACCACCGGGTTGTGGATTTCGATAGCACCAACGGAACGTTTGTCAACGGCAAGCGGATTGCGGACGCCACCGTCACTCCGGCCGACGAACTCCGTTTTGGCGCGACGTGCCTTTTCAATTGGGCCACGCACGGCTGGTCGGTCGCTCATCCCTGTGATTCGCGCCTGCTCTTCACCCTCGGCCGGAACCCTGCCAACGCCATCGTCGTTGCAGACGCTCGGGTGTCCGCTGCCCACGCTGTGGTCATCGACAAGGGCAACACAGCATTCGTCGTTGACGTGGATTCGGCGAACGGCGTGTTCGTCAACGGGACCGCCGTGACGAGCGCCCGCGTCGCACCGGGCGACCAGGTGCGGCTAGGTAGCCTCGAGATCGATCTGCAGGCACTCGTGGCCGAGGCACGCGCCGCGCGCGCCCAGACGGCGGGGCAGGCGCCTTCGCCGAACGGCACGTCGCGCTTGACGCTCTCTCGCGCCCGGGTGCTGGCCTTCGGTCTCATCGGCGCGGCCGGCATCGCCGCAATGGTCATGCTTGTGCTTCTGTCGAGGGAGGGCAGCAGCACACGCGGGTGGCGCTCCTCGCTGGGCTCCGTGGGCGCAGCCGTGGGCCTGCGTGATCCGTGGGACTCAGCGGTGGAGCGCATGTCCGCGCATCTGCACGGCTCGCCTGACCTGGCGTCGGCGCTCGACCGGGACGCAGCCACCGCGGCACGCATCGCAGCGAGTCTCGGGGTGCTCGACTCGCTCAGGCCGCTGCTGGCCCAGATCGATGCCTGGCGCAAGGTGCGGCCTGACGGCGATCTGGGACCGGCCACCGCCGCCGCACGCCAACTGCTGGGCACGGACATTCCCGACAACGCCTACGACGCCGTCCTCGCCGCGCTGGAACTGTCGTCTCCCGGGAGCGGCCGGACGCTCGAGGCCGTCGAGGGGCTCGCGAGGACGGGACTCGAGCAGCGGAGGGCGCTCGCCGATTTGGCTGCGGCGCTCGGCGCGGCCAGCCAGGAGGTGCGCGGATTCCTGGCCGTGCCCGGACGGGAGTCGCTGGATCGCCTCGCGTCGGCGGCCCGGGCCGCCCTCCCGCGCCTCGACCAGACGGATTCGGCGCTGGCGTCGTGGGATGGGCAGATCACGCAGGCCCTGGAGCGCGCCGATGCGTTTCGAGCCGGTGTCCAGATGGCGGCAGATACCGCACCCGGCGCACTGGTTCGCCCCCAACTGGCCGCGTTGAACGAGATGGTCGGCGACATCATCGCGCCTGTCACCGACCTGGCGCAGAGCCTTGGCACGCTGAGGGCCTCGCTCGGCCGCGAGCGGCATGCGCTCCGCGAGGTCATGAAAGAGGTGGACGGGCTCAAATGACTTGGCCTTGCCCCGACTCCTGTGAAGCCGCGCTGCAAGGAGCCTGAATTCGGAGATTGGTACCGCTCGCAATGCAGAGGCATGGACATGAGCCGCAAGGATTCGACCATACGTCAATCGACTGGTCAGATTCAGGGCAACGTTCGAAAGGCGTCGGGCGCACTCGGGATGGTGGTACTGGCAGCATGTCTGGCCTCTGCGGCTCCGGGCGCGGCGCAGACGCCTCCGGCCTGCCCGGGGCCGCTGACGCACGCGTCGGTCGTGCGGCTGCTGAACGAGGGTGTCGCCGAACGCCCGGTCATTCGCCGGATTGAGGCCTGCGGCGTGGCATTCGAGCTGACGCCGGAGCGGGAGGAATTGCTGCGGGCGGTCAACGCCACTGACGCGGTGATTGCGGCCATCCGGGAGGCCACGATTCGAGGTGCCAGCGGTGCGTCGGGGTCGGCAGGGCCCCCTGCGACCAGAAGCGAGTACCGGTCGGGCCTCCTGTGGATGTATGTGCGGGCGGGGACGTGTGAGATGGGCTGCACGACCGGCGACACGCAGTGCAATGCGGACGAGGGGCCGGCGCACCGGGTCACGCTGACGCGGGGGTTCTGGCTGATGGCGACGGAGGTGACGGTGGGGCCGTATCGGGGGGCGATGGGCACGGTGCCGGAGCAGCCGGGTTGGAGCCGGGACGAGCGGCAGCCGGTGGTGAACGTAAGTTGGTGGGAGGCTGCGGCATTCTGTCGAACGGTGGGGGGCCGGCTGCCGACGGAGGCGGAGTGGGAATACGCGGCGAGGGGGGCCCGGAGCGGGGCGCGGTATCCATGGGGGCCCGAGGCGCCGGTATGCCGGGCGGGCGCTGCGAACGGGGCGCGGTTTGATGATGACGGGGCGTGCGGTGCAGAAGGCCCGGCGCGGGGCGCGGTGGCGGTGGGGACGTATGCGGCGAACGGGTATGGGCTGTATGACATGGCGGGGAACGTGTGGGAGTGGGTAGCGGACTGGTATGACAAGGACTACTACGGCCGCTCGCCGGGGACGGATCCGCCAGGGCCGAGTTCGGGGACGCATCCGGTCGTGCGGGGCGGCTCCTGGAACGATAATCCGGCGGTCCTCCGCGTCTCCTTTCGTGCGTTCGACATCTCGACGCGTGGCTACAGTGGCGTCGGGTTTCGGTGTGCCCGGGACGGTACTCCGTGATCCTGTTGCCTATTCCTTTGTTCGGTGGTTGCCGGGGGCGGAGCCCCCGGGGCGATGCCAAGCGGGGCCTTTGACGCGGAGCATTGGCGGCAGTATGACGGCAAGCGGGGCCCGAGCTTAGCGACCGGGAGGTACTGACGGGGGTGATGATGTCAGATGCAGAAGGAAGGACAGCGGGCAGCTTGGAACGCCGCCGGGCATTGCGGCGCGCGCTCAGCGTCGCGGTACTCGTCATCGCAACCGCGCAACCGCCGGCGTCGGCGCAGCAACCGGTGAGCTGTGCGGGTCCGCTCAGCCAGTCGCGCGTCATCCGGTTGCTGAACGAGCAGGTCTCCGAGAAGCGCGTGGTGGAGTGGATCACCACGTGCGGCGTGGACTTCGAACTGACACCGGATACGGAAGAGAACCTCAGGGCTGTGAACGCGACTGCCGGGGTGCTCTCGGCGATCAAGACAGAACAGGCGAGACGGGCCCAGGCCGCTATCCAGGCCACGGCAGAACGGGAACGGCTGCTCGAGCAGGGCGCGTGGGATGCCATCGCATCAGCAACGGACCCGAAGGTGTTTGAGGAGTTTCTCAAACGGTACCCGGATGGAGTCTATGCCGCCGAAGCAAGAACGCGCGTTTCCCGTCTTGAGACGTCGACGCGGGGCAATGCGGCATCCCGCGAAGGCGTAAGCCCTGATCTTGTGTCGCTGGAAATCTACTTCGAGGGCAAGCTACCCGCCTACGGCGACGGGGCGCGGCTCCGTTTCGAGTCTCCTAAGGGTTCCGTCGATCACTGGGTCAGGGGTCCATTCGAGGGCCGGAAACGGGTGTGGTGGGGCACTGCCCTCGTGGGGTCGTTCGCCGTGCGGTGGGGGGATTGGGAGCGGCAGCTATCGATCCGGAGATGCAACAACGTGGTCACACTCGGATTCAAGCAGCCGTTGATCAAGTTCAGTGAGAAGCACCTCCCCGTCCGCATTGCGTGTGAGTGAATCACGAACTGGGGGAGTCTTCGGCTCTTGGGCTACCGCGCAGGTAGGAGACTAAATCGTCACGCGTTCCATCGATGGCGAGAACGCAACCGCGTGCAGGGAAGGCCTTTCCGTGCTCGAGGCGATGGCGCGACGAGACGCGATTCCCGAGCGGCGGTGGCCGCGGCAGCTGTGGGAGAGAGTGGGTATGACCGCGGTGCTTGTCACCGCCTTGGAGGCGGTCCCTTTCGTGACGCAACAACCGGTGAAGTGCGCGGGGCCGCTGACGCACGCCCAAGTGGTCCGACTACTGAAGGAGAACTTGGACCAGCGGTGGGTGCTGCATTTCGTCGACACGTGCGGCGTAAATTTCGAACGGACGCCCGAGCGCGAGTCACTCCTGCGGGCGGTTAACGCTTCGGATCAGGTACCCGAGGCGATACGGACGGCGATTCGCAAGCAGAGTGAAGGCGCGCCACTGCGCGCTTCGCCGGCAGAACTGGCTACGTGGGAGCTAGTCGGCGAGAGCCGGGACGCGCGCTTGCTGGAGGGCTTCCTCGCGAAGTACCCCGAAGGGGCCTTCGGGGCACTGCCGAGGCGTCGCATCGCGGATGTGCGCAGGAGCGAGGAGGAAGAGGCAGATTGGAAGGCAGTCAAGGACAGCGCGGATGAAGCGGTGCTCGAAAGATCCCTAAAGGTGAATCCGACTGGGCTCCGGGCTGCCGCCGCGAAGGAGCGCCTGAGCCGCCTTCGCTCCGAAGAGGCGGAAGCCGCCGCTTGGGAGGTGATCAAAGGCACGAGCGACGCCAGTCTTCTGCAGGCCTTCCTGTCCCGCTATCCGGCCGGCTCGCATGCGCAGTTGGCAAAGGCCTCTCTTCGAGAAGTCGCCGCGGCAGCGGCTTGGGAGAAGGTCCGGACTACGAGACTCGGCTCCGAGTTGCGGGCGTTTCTTGCCAATTTCGGTTCTTCGCCGGTCGCCACGGCGGTGCTCCTGCGACTGGACGACATCGTCGGGCTCACGTGGGTGAGAATCCCTCCGGGAACGTTTGCGATGGAGTGTTCGGCAGGAGACGCCGATTGCCGCGAGGATGAGCGTTTTAGCCATGACCTCACGTTGCCCCTAGCGTTCCAGATGCTCGCGTCCGAGGTGACTAATGGCGAATACCGAAATCTCGGTCTGACACCGCCGGACCAAGATTGCGAGCCGGCGGACGAGAACCGCCCTGTCGTCCGAGTCACGTGGAATGAGGCAGAATTGTTCTGCAGGGCCGTGGGTGCGCGGCCTCCTACGGAGGCTGATTGGAAGTATGCCGCTCGAGGGGGAGTGCCAAACCAGCGCTACGTTTGGGGCCAGACGAAGACACCCGTGCTGAACGGCCGGCCCGCTGCCAATGTGGCGAACGAATCGTATAAGTCACGATCCCATTGGTCATCCGCGCCGCGCATCTTCAAGGGATACGACGACGGGTTTGGGAGTCTGGCACCCGTCCGGAGCTTCGCGCCTAACGCGTTCGGGTTGTTCGATATGGCCGGTAACGTGGCGGAGTGGGTCCAGGACTGGTACAACTTCACATATTACCGAACTTCGATTCTGTCCGATCCAAAGAGGCCACCCTCGGGCACTGGTCGTGTCAATCGTGGCGGATCGATGGATGACGAGGCCCGCTACCTTCGTGTGTCGTCGCGGGAACAGAGTGGTCAAGCGGTGAGGAGTGGTTACGTCGGATTTCGCTGTGTTCGGGTCCTGTGAGAGCCAGGAGATGGCCGCACCAAGAACGGAAGAGTCCGAGCGATGAAGGTCACAGACGTCCTCGACAGCCAGTTCGAACTGTGGGAACTAGTCGCGACGGGCGGGATGGGGCAGGTGTTCAAGGCCCGCGACCGGCAAACGGGCGCGTACATTGCCATCAAGACGCTACTGCCGCAGTTCGCGTCCGATCCGACCGCCGCCGACGAACTCCGGCGCGAGGTCAAGCTCAGCCAGCGGCTCCAGCACCCCAACATCGTCAGGGTCCACGAATACCGCGTGGCCGACCACGTTCCGTTCATTGTGATGGAGTTCGTCGAAGGCCGGCCGCTGAACTACTTCCAGGTGGAGCAGCCGAACCGCCGCCTGCCGGAACCCGTCTTCCGCGCGTTCGCCGACCAGATTCTGGACGCCGTGGGGTTCGCGCACCAGGCGCACGTCGTGCACCGTGACCTGAAGCCGGCCAACATCATGGTCCAACCCAGCCGGCAGCTGAAGTTGCTCGACTTTGGCATCGCCGCTGCGCTCAAGGCCACCTACACGCGCATCACCGGGCACTCGTCCGGCCTCACCATCCAGTACGCGTCGCCGGAGCAGATCAACGGCGAGGACCCTGCACCCAGCATGGACATCTACTCCCTGGGCTGCGTCTTTTTCGAGATGCTCGCTGGCAAGCCGCCGTTTCACCAAGGGGAGATTCTTCATCAACACCTTACGAAGCAGCCCCCGCAGATGGCGGACGTTTCCCTCGAGCTGAACGCAGTGGTGCAGGCGTGCCTCAAGAAGCACCCGGACGAACGCCCGAGGTCGATTCTCGAACTGAAGGCTATGCTGGCAGGCAACCAGACCGTCCGGGTGAGCCGACCGGCGGCGCCGAAGCCAGCGTCGCGCGTGGGCACGGCCACAGAGCAGCGGAGCGAGAACGCAGGCATGCCGTCGGGCACGACGGCTGGCGGCATGACGAGCGCCACGTCGCTGCGGCCGGCAACGACGTCGTCCAGACCCCGGGCGACCGACCCGCCGGTGACGCGAACGTCTGGACCTTCGCTCACGCCGTTCCTCCTGATCGGCGTTGCGGCCGTGCTCGGGATTGTCTGGCTTATCGTCGCCTCCTCAGGGTCGGATTCGCGCAACCGGACACCGTCGCCCTCCTACACCCCTCCTCCGACGGCTGCGGTTCCCCAGCCGGAGCATAAGCCGCCGCCCGCAGCCTATGAGCCGGTCAACCAGCGGCCTGCTGAGCTGCCGGCGCAGTCCTTTGCACCGCCTGAGCCCCAGGGACCGAGCCCAGCCGAGATTCGCGCTGAGGTGGAACGGCATTTGGAACGCGGTCGGAACGCACATGCGGATGGGGACTACGAGGCGGCGCGCGCCGCGTTCAGGCGCGCGCTGGCCCTGGACGCCACTAACAAGGCCGCCCGCGCCGGCATCGAGCGGGCCAACCGTGCGGAGAAGGCCGAAGCGGAGCTTCTCAACAAGCGGTAGCTAGCGCCACACGAGGAGTATGGGCGTGCAGATGTCATCGCACTCCGTCACGACGCAGGGTCGCCGCGAGACGAACCAAGACCGCGCGTGCGCCATCCGCACCGCCCTCGGCGGGCAGCCCGCCACAGTGCTGGCCGTGGCCGACGGCATGGGCGGCATGCGGGATGGCGACCGCGCTGCCGAACTGGCCATTGAGGAGGTACGGTCCTTCGCCGGCACGGTGCTTCCCGCCGTGCCGCTCGCGGCGGCGCCCGTCCGCGAGGCGATGGTCCAGCTGTTCCGTCGCGCCAACAGCCTTGTGTTCGAGTACGGGCAGCGGCAGGGCATCCAAGGCAGCGTCGGCACCACGCTGGTCTGCGCGGTCGTTTGGGAAGGGGCTTATCTCGTCGCGAACGCCGGCGACAGCCGCGCGTACTATGTCAACGATTTCGAGGCCCGGCAGATCACGCGCGACCACAGTCACGTGGCGGGCCTAGTGGCGTCGGGGTCGATGACGCCCGAAGCGGCCAGAAGAAGCCCGTTCCGGAATCAACTGACCAACTCGCTGGGCGAACCCGACGAGATCGACGTCGACGTCTTCCCGGCGCCCGCTCACGTCGGGGTGATCGACGAAGCGTGCGCGCTGGTGCTGTGCTCGGATGGCCTGCACGGAGAGATGCACGACGCCGATCTGTTCGCCCAGCTCCACGGGACGAAGTCCCTTGAGACGGCGGCTGAGAATCTGTTGTCTCTGGCTTTCCAGCGGGGTTCGACAGACAACATCACCGTCGCCATGGTGGAAGCCGGCGGGCTGGCGCGGAAGGGGCCGAGGCAGCCCGCGCAGCCGCCTGTGGAGCTGTTGCGCCAGCATAAGGACAGCCCTCCGTCGACAGCGGCTCCCCGGCGCGCAGGTCGGCGCAACCGCACCGCGCCGGCGCTGCTCCTGGCATCGGCGCTGTTGCTAACCGCCGCGGCGGCGGCGGTGTTCTACGACTGGAGGCTTCCGGGAACGGGCGTGCGCGTGCGCGAGCTCGTGCTGGTCGGCGAACCCCGCCGGTCGTCCCCGCAGGCGCGCGTCACGGACAACTCGCCAGCGACGCGGGAGAGCGTTGCGCCCGCTACGGCCGCCTCACCGGCCCCGCATTCGCCCGCACAGCCAGCCGGCGTGCCTGAGCCGGCGGCTGAACCAGCCGGTCATGAACCGCAGCCCGGACAGGGCGCGCCTGCTGGCGCGATGGCTAAAGCCTGGCAGCTGCACCCGCGCTGCCGCTGGGATCAGCGTGACTTGCGGTGCGAATGGACGCCGTATCCCAATCCGCGCGCCGGGGCCCGGTATCGATTCAGCGTGTCGGTCGATTCGAGCCAGAAAACCGCTGCGGCGGAAAACCCTCTGCTGACGACCGACCGGACCGAGGCGACGTGGTCGGCCCCCAATAGACTCCATGCGTCGAAAGTACTTGTGATCGTGACCGCGATGGACGAAGAGGGCGTGCTGCTGGCAAAGGACACCGTGAGCGTCGCGGTACCTCCATCGACCGGGCGGCGGTAGATAGGAGGCCGCGACTTGGGAATCGTTCGGGCCGAAGCGGACGATTTGACGATGGGCTGGAGGTTACGAGGAGGCACTCATGGCAGCCGTTCGTTGGTGCACCGTGGTCGCGGCCGCGCTCGCCCTGCTGTTGGCAGATGTCGGAGCGGCACTTCCGCAGTCAAGCATCTCCGGCCCCCAGCCGGTCAGGGCCGCGCTGGCGGGGCGGCTGTTCGACGGGATTACGAACATCAGCATCGCCGGCGGCTACGTCTTCGCCATCGGGATCGACCGGAAGACAGTGTACGGGCATTCGCTGACCGCTCGCGACGCCGGGCGCGACACCGGCCGGTGGCAGATCGCGAATCTGCCGCCGACCGGCCGGATCCTGCTCGTCGGATTTCACCCGAGCGCCAAGTTCGCGATATGGGTTCAGGTAGTTGATCTTCGGCCTGGGTATCGAGATCTCGGCGTTGGATTCACGTCGTACGCGTCGAACGCCTTCGGCATGAAGGCGCAGTCGCCAGGAGATCCGGCTTCCTCCAACTCGGCCATCTTGAACCTGCTCCAGCTCGCGGGGTGGATCGCCAAGACGGTGAATGCGGCGTCGGCGAACGACGACGCCGCCGCGCTGGCCGACTCGCTCCTGCGAGCCGTGAGTGATGGCTCGTCCGCCTCCGGCGCACTGCCTGGCACCGGTGAGGCACGCAGGCCTCCTCCCGATGCGATCGACCTGATATTCTGCATCGACACGACGGGCAGCATGCGGGACGACATCGATGCGGTGAAGGCGTCGGCGTCGAGGATCGTCGACCAGACGCTGGCAGTCAGCTCGTCGGCGCGGTTGGCGTTGGTCGCATATCGCGACTATGGCAGCGACTACGTGACGAAGGGCTTCCCGTTCACGACGAGCCGGGATCAGACTCAGCAGGCGATCGCCGGGCTGCAGCTGCAAAGCAACACGGACGAGCCAGAGGCGGTGTACCAGGCGTTGCTGCATGCCATCAACACCGTCGATCTCGGCCCATGGCGCGACGGCGTCCGCAAGGTCATCATCCTGATGGGCGACGCGCCTCCCCACACCAAGCGGCATACGCTCGCCGAAGTGGTGCGGGCGGCCGAGGAGGTGGACCCGGCACACGTGTTCCCCATCGCGATCGCCGGCGCTGGCGCCGAGACCGTCAGGGCGTTCGGCGAGATCGCCAACGCAACGGGCGGGGCGATGGGCACGACGGCATCGGCGGCGGATCTGCCTCGGGAACTGCTGAAGATGGTGCGGCTCGGCGCGCGGATGGCCGACGCAGACGGCGCGAATGGGACGGTGGCGGCCGCCATGGGCCTGGCGCTCGAGGTAGTACTGAGACCGCGCCGCCCACGTCCGGCCAGGGATGTCGGTGCTGGTCTTCAGCGGCGACACCCCGGGGTTGCTCGTGGCCGAGGGTCGCGTCACCGTCGGCGACGGGACGCGCTGGACGGTGGAACTGATCGCCCAGTTCGGGACCGTACAGGTCGTGATCGGCGCTCCGATCCGGGTATTGCTGCGGGAGTGATGGGTCTGGCGTTGAGGGTCCCCGGGGACGTGCCATCTGCCCAATGAGGCGGTCGTACGTCGCCGGCGGTTCGAGGAGCAGACGAGATGACACGGACACGACTGTTCGGCGTCGTGCTGGCCAGGGTCCGGCGTGGTGGCGGCCCAAGTCCGGCCGCCGTGCGCAGGGACGCTGAACCCGGAGCAGGTGATGTGTTTCCTCCTGTGCGAGGGCAGGGGGCGAGGCGACAGTGCTGATGTGCCTTGATACCTTCGTCATGGGCAACGTCGAAATGAAGTTGCAGCGCGCAGCGAAGAGATTGGAGGGAATGACCGATGAGTTGCCTGCAGTGGATGCTGGCTGTGGCGGTGTTGACAGCCGCAAGTCCCGGCCTAATCGTGGCCCAGACCCTCCAGTGCCCGAGAAACGAGGCGCTCAAGAAGGCGGACCTATTGACTCTTGTGGCCAATCAGGTGGCCGAACGCAGGGTTGTTCAGTTCCTGGACACGTGCGGTGTCCAATTCGAGGTATCGGCCGAGACTGAGGAGGACCTCCGCGCTGTTGGCGCGCAGACCTCGGTGATTGAAGCGCTGCGTGCCGCGGGCGATCGGTATACGCGTGCAATGGCGGACACAAAGCGTGCGCGCGACGAAGCAGAGGCTGCGCGAGTGCGGGCGGAGGAGACCGAGGCCTGGGCCCGCATTGGACCCAGTGGCGGGGTCACGGATATCGAGAACTTCTTACGCAAATTCCCGGGCGGGTTATACTCCTCCGCCGCCCAGGCGAGGCTGGCTGAACTCCGCACCGCCGCAGCCACGTTCGCATTTGGTCTTAAGCACTATCATAGGAGCTGGCTCGGCACCTTCTCGTCGGAGCCAAATGTCCCCGACATGGTGATCGGTTGCGCCGGCGATGGCAAGATCACGAAGGCCGGATTCTCTTTCGCGGGAGACGAGCACAACTACAGCTGGCGAAAGGAGCGTATTGAGAGGTTCGATCCCAAGTGCGCCAAGAACTTCGGGGGCAGTGACGTCCTCTGCGTGAAGCTCTTCGGGGATCGCACCACATACAGGTTCCTGGCCAATGTCGACGCAGGCGCTTTGACCCGTGCCGTGCAGGAGAGGTGGGGCGATCCACCGTGGTAACGCGGGGGTTGCGTTCCGGGACAGTCAGTGCTCCTGATCTTCAGTCAAGAAACCGAGTGACGTGGGGCGCCTTTCCAGCCGGACTGCGCCTCTTGGGGCGGCTACGGAATAGGTGAAGAAAACCTTGCAGGACCGATGCTGCGTCGTAACCGGCCGAAAGCAAGAACAGGGCAAGGTCCCAGTGTCAGGCACGTCTCCCTCGAAAACGACCACAGCCACAAACAGGGCAAGGTAGGGGCTTCGGACGGTCCTCGGATGGGAGTGACCTTGAAGAAGTCGAAGTTCAGTGAGGAGCAAGTCGCCTACGTGCTGCGCCAGGCCGACGTGGGGTTCCCCGTGTCCGATGTGTGCTGACAGGTCGGCGTGAACGAAGCGACGTTTTACATCTGGCCGCCGCCGAAGTGTTTTCGACTTCCGTTGCGAAGAGGGAATTGGTCCCTGACGGTCGTCTGTCCTAATGGGAGCGTTTCCGTCGACGGTGGATGCGAGAGGAGTCACCGGTATTGCGGTGACGAGGTGCGTCATGGTTCAGAGACTCGCCGCGGCGGTGCTTCTGAGCGTGCTTGCCGGCGGTTCCCCGACAGCGCAGGCTCCGGTGAGGTGTAGCGGCCCGCTCTCGAAGCCGGACCTGATTCGCCTGATTGCGGGACAAGTCGACGAAAAGCGGCTCGTGCAAGTCGTCGACCGATGCGGGGTGTCGCTGAGCTTAACGTCCGAGACTGAGGAGGACCTCCAAGCGGCCGGCGCGACAGAGGCCATGCTTGCGGCAATTCGCGCGGCTGTGTCAGAAATCGCTCCAAAGCAGCCCGAAGTCCCATCTGGAAGCGGCAGTCAATCCCGGACGACGTCGTTTGGAGTCGGGTCGACGATGGCGGAGGTCTTGTCCACTCAAGGCTCGCCGAACTGGCGGATTCCGAGAAGCGGGACTACGGCGCCTCGGTTGTCTACTTTGCAGGCGGGCGCGTCGTCAGGTGGGAGTCGCGAGGGACGGTACGCCTTCGAACCGGTGACGATGAGAAACGCAATCTGCTAGAAAGCGGTCGATCCCGCACGACGTCGTTTGGAGTCGGGTCGACGATGGCAGAGGTCATGGCCATTCAAGGGTCGCCGCGCTGGAAGGACCCCGACAAGCGGGACGACGGCGCCTCGGTTGTCTACTTCGCTGGTGGGCGTGTAGTAAGGTGGGAATCGCGTGGAACGGTACGCCTCCATACGAGTGACTCCGAGAAACGCGATCTGCCAAACTAGACCGATGTGCTTTGGATCGGGTAGTTTGATCCTCTCTTCCGGACTGTCCACCGGTAGGTTGCGAGGGGGTGCGTCACACTGGCATCTCCTCTACGCGTGTAGTCACCGCTACTGTGAAGCAAGTCTGAGGTGTGGCCATGAATGGTCGGGTGCTCGTGGGCGGCGTACTGGTCGCCCTGGTAGCGGGGACAGGCTTCGTTGCGTCCTCGCAGCAACCGGTGAACTGCCCGGGGCCGGTGACGCATGCGCTGCTGACCCGGTTGCTGAACGAAGGCGTGTCCGAAAGGCGTGTAGTGCAGGTGATCTCGACGTGCGGAGTTGCCTTTGAACTGACCCCCGAACGAGAGGAACTACTGCGCGCGGTAAACGCCACCGACGCCGTGATCGCAGCTATTCTTAGAGAGGAGCGCAAGAAAGCAGACGCCGCGCACGCCCTTCAGCGCGAGGCCGAGGTCCGGGCTTTGGCGGCGGAGCAAGCCGCTTGGGACGTGGTCAAAGGCAGCGATGATCCGAGGGTGTTTGAGGAGTTTCTTCGGCAGTATCCAAGCGGCGAGTATGCGGCGAGTGCGAGGGAGCGGCTCGCTGCGGCGAGGGCTGCACGGCCATCGACCTCCAAGGCCGGCCCGGACTCGGCCGGACCAGGTGTCGAGAACGATACCGTTTACCTGATCGTTGGTGGCGTCATCTACCACCGGAAGGACTGTGACTCACTTGCTGGACACAGGTTAGTGGCCAAGCGACGGTCACAACTTGGCCCCACTAACGAGCCTTGTTCGAGGTGTCTGCCTACTAGCGTTGACAGTTCCGGAAGCCGCGCACCGCGACCGTCATCGCCGTCGTCCTCCGCAGCCGGTCTGTACTCGGGCGACCCAGGTGTCGAGAGCGATACTGTTTACCTGATCGTTGGTGGCGTCATTTACCACCGCAAGGACTGTGACTCACTTGCTGGACATAAGTTAGTGGCCAGGCGACGGTCACAACTTGGCCCCACTAACGAGCCCTGCTCGAGGTGCCTGCCGCCAATCCGAGACGCGCTTGTCACGACGCATCCAGACGCGTACGATAGAGCGCCGGCAGTAGAGCGCCGCTAGACGTCGGGGCCGGGCCTCATTGGTATGTTGTTCGGAGGGGTGGCAATTGGCGGATATCAACCTGTCCCAAGGGGATGCAAACGCGCTCTTGGCGATGGAGAAGATCAGGGTCGACGACTATTCCTACGAGTATCCTAGTTTGGGTGGGGGGATTCGTATCCCACTTCAAACGCGCGACAAGCGGGAGTCCTTCTTCCTCGATATCACGCGTAACCAAGTCAAGCTGAGCAAGGGCACCTATCAGAACCGTGCAAGAGGAGTGGCTATCCTCGCCCGCCTGGACTTTGGTGGCGCACCGCACCGCAACCCAGACGATGAGGAGATTCCGTGCCCGCACCTGCACCTGTATCGCGAAGGTTTCGGGGACCGCTGGGCGGAACCACTGCCTGCTGACCGATTCAGTAATCCAGACGACTATTGGACGCTGCTGGTAGAGTTCATGCAATTCGTCAATATCACTGAGCCGCCAGACATTCGAAGGGACCTGTTCACGTGATCGACGAGGTGCGCGGCCTGCTTGACCAGTACGCTCAATGGGTCCGGGATAGGAGCATTCTGCGTGAGGTCAATGAGCAATACGTGGAGATCACGACGCCGTACCTTGACCGGCACAACGACTACACGCAGATCTACGTTCGTAAGGACAACGGTGGGTTCGTACTCACAGACGGCGGCGAAACGATTCAGGATCTGAGAGCCTCCGGCTGCGACCTTGAAACCTCTAAACGCAAGGACCTGCTTACCGTCGCGCTGAATGGGTTTGGGGTGCGCCGAGAGGGAGACGCACTCCAGGTCAGGGCGACGCCCCACGATTTTCCCTTGCGGAAGCACAACCTCGTTCAGGCGATTCTGGCCGTCAATGACTTGTTCTACTTGGCGGTTCCCGTTGTCGCCAGTCTGTTCTTGGAGGACGTCACTGCTTGGCTCGAACTGCACGACATCCGCTTCACCCCAAACGTTAAGTTCACCGGGCGAAGCGGATACGATCACACATTCGACTTCGTCATTCCCGCGTCTCGTCGAGCGCCTGAGCGAGTGCTACGGGCGGTGAATCGGCCCAGCAGGGACCTAGCCGAATCGCTTGCCTTCTCTTGGGTGGACACACGGGAAGTCCGCGCGGCTACCTCGAAGTTCTACGCTGTGCTCAACGACGAGTACCGACTGCCATCAGCGTCTATCGTCGATGCCCTGAAAAACTACGAGATCGTCCCCGTATTGTGGAGTCGCCGGGACGAGGTTCGGCAGGAACTCGCGGCCTAGCGCGGTGGACCCGTCGGCTCGTGCCTCGAGCCAATCTCGACAGGAACTCGGTAGGTCCGGTTTCGCTGATCGGGACAGTAGCTCCACCGACAAGTTGCTCTTCGACAGTAGCGTGTGACAAGTGGCGCTAGGTGTCGGCGAGGAGCCTTGCGATTCCCATTCGGTTTCGCAGCCGCGGGTCATCACGCGCGATCGCAGCCCAGCGGGGGGCTTCTCTCATCGCCTCGCCGAGCCACAGCACCGCTTCCTCTTCACGGCCTTTCACTGTGTACGCCACCGAGAGGTAGTACTCGGCTTCTCCACCGCACTGCTGGCGACCCGCCGGAAGAAGGGTGGCGACCGCTTCGTCATAGAGCTGTTCATCAATCAGGACCTGGGCCAGCTGGCTTCTGTGGAAGTAGGTACTCCTGGTCCATCGCCCCGCGGGATTCCCGATCAGCTTGTTCAATGACATCTCGAAGCCGGCGTTTCGCGTCGTCCAGGCGACCTTCGAGCACAGCCAGGTGTACTTCACATCGAAAACGAGCTTCAGAGTCTGGCAACGCAGGGAGTTCGGCCTTGAACCGAAGCAGTAACTCAGACCTCTCTGGATGCATCGCAGGCAGCCGCTGCACCAGCCTGCCTACAGTGAGTAACTCAACCGCTCCGGGTGAACTTCGCAGTATGTAGTGTGCTGACTTGATTCCGTCCTCCGGATGACCCCGGTCTAGGCAACACGCCACAAAAGAGTTGAGCAGCCTGTGCCACCCAGGTGGAGGGTAGTCGCCGGTGTACGACGTCAGTCGTTGGACCTCTGGGTAGAGCATGTCGTGTACTTCATCAAAACGGCCGAGCTCTCTCATCAAGGCCGCGATCGTCACGAGCGTCTGGATGTCTCCGGAGTGCCGGAACCGTTCGGCGAGGGCGAGCGCCTCGGCGAGCCGTCGTTCCCGCCGTAGCAACGTCGCAGCGAACATCGCGGAGTCCTTGTCGGACTCGAATGATCTTCTTGTGGCGCTCGAGCACTTCCTGGCCTTCACGGAACCGTCGGCCAGAAACGTAGATCCTCAACGCGAGCCTGACCGTTTCGGGGCTAGTATCCTCATGCAGAAGCTCGCCGACCGCCTGCAGGGCCTCATCACGAGTCTTCTTTCGGTTCTGGGTTGCGTTGTAGAGGCAGTCAATCAAGGCTCTGCGGAAGATCGGGGATTCGTTCCTGAGGTCCGCGACGTTACCCGTCCAGCCCACCTCTCGCAGTGCTTCGTCGAAGGCCTTGTTCGCTCGCATTGCCAGCAGCTTGGCGAGGCGGAGAATCTGCTCCTCCGCGCGCTGCTGCGCCGATTGAAGCACGGTAGGAAGTCGGCTCTCAACCTCGGCTTTCACCATGGAGGTGAGCATCGATTCAGCCTTTGCCGCCACCCACCGCTTGACAACGGGATACCCGATGAAACCCGCAAGGCCCGATAATAACGCTAGGAAGCCTCCGGCCCAGGCAATCACCTCCGTGCCTGAAACAGCCTCCTTCTCCAGCGAGAGGACCCGGTGTTCCAGAGCCGCAAAGCGTTGCGCGTCAGCGGAGGGGGCTGGTGGGGCCGACTGAGCGACTGCCAGGGTGAGTCCTGAGGCCATCATCATCGCGGCGAGCCCATAAGCGGCAGCCCGATGAGCCACGCGCAGTCGATGGCGGACCGATACCGCTGAAGTAGACATCTGCGTCCCCTTTCGGGTGCCGGCGAAGGCCTCTGCGCCCATTCGATGACTCCGCTCGCCACAGTGGGGCCGAATCCCTACCTGGACGACGGCGGGCACGGTGGAAGGGGGGAGGGCGAGAGTCTCTCGCCTCCCCATCAACGGAGCAGGATACTAGTTGGACAGGAACCCGGACGCAAGCTACTTCTCTGGTGGGTGTCTATCCCGAGTGCTTGTCTGCGTCGTCTGCCCTCGCGTTGGCTTCGCCGCTGGCGTTCCGGTTTCGGGATCGATGCCCAAACATCGACGGCAGCCGGCGCCAGCCCGCAGAGCATTCTGGCCGAAGCGCTGCAGTCTCCCATTGAAACCCCGGCTGCGCCGGCCGTCCATCGACCGTTCCCTGTTGACACCGACGGCTGGCCAGACGACGATTACCCCGGCCGTTCAGACCGCCCTTCCCCCCAGGGGCGAGAGTCCAGCCAAGCCGTTGTCGGTCTTGTCTTTAGCGCCAAACCCGCGTGGCGGGGGCAGCCCCCGCGGAGGAGCGCGTGCCAGCTCGACTCGAAGACCTTACCCGTGGTGCATCCGTCACCGGCCTTCTTCCTGAAGGGCCCGTGACCGTCGTCGACGTGCAGTGGTTCGGATCCACCGCCGTCGAGGTCACCTACAAGACGTTAGCAGGTCTGCTCGGGCATCAACTGCTGTACCGCGACCGGGAACCCGGGCTGGACGTCGTCTCGGCGGGCAGACCGTGGAGCTTCGACGGGGACGGGCGCCTGCTGCGCCTCGTATCGGAAGCCTATCGCTTCCGCCTTGCGCACTTGTTCGACCCCATGCTGGCCGTCCACACGTCCCTGGTCGAACCGTTGCCGCACCAGATTACGGCAGTCTATGGGGCCATGCTGCCTCGCCAGCCCCTGCGGTTCTTGCTTGCCGACGATCCGGGGTCTGGCAAGACCATCATGGCGGGCCTTTTCATCAAAGGATGATAGGAAGCATTAGAGCGGTTTCCGCTCGCCTGCCGCTCGCCAGTTAACGTAACCCCCGCTATCGGACGCCCGGCGCCCCCTCCGAGCCCTGGCACAGGGCTGATTATGGGTGCTGCGCCGGAGTTGTCAACGACATCCGCGCACGACGTTCGCGCCGACATTCGCGCCGACCCTCCTCAGTGGCAGCGCCTACGGCTCGTACGACGGGCGTCCGCACGCCGATCGGGCAGACCTCCGGCCGCGCGGCACCTGCGCGCGCCGATCACGCGTGTGGGTTGAAGACCGCGACGTCCGGGTCCTGGTGAAACGAGCAGGCCCCGAGTGGTGGCGGCGCCCGCCCCGGACGCGGTGTTGGGACCTCGGTGGGCAGGTGCAGATGGCGCAGAATGCGCTCGACGACCGCCGCCTCTTCGATCAGCGCGATCAGCCGGAAGCGCCCGCCACAGCGCGGACAGGCCAGGACATCAAGACCAAACGTTCGGCGCATGAGGTCCGCCCAGCGCCGTGCCTCCTCGCGGGGCGGTCGACGCTCCCGCCCGCAAGGCGGATCGGGCGCGGACTCGGTGGCGCTGGCCTGGCGGGGGGCGACGTGCTCTCCGGCCGTGGGTGCGTCGGCGCTGGTGGCGTCGCCGCCGTCGCTCGTGTTGCCGACACCCACGACGAGCGACCGCCACGCCGCCCGTGGCCCCAGTACACCATGATACAGAATGAGGTTGATGCGCGGCCGCGGGATCAGGACGGCCAGCCGCTCCAGCAGTTCCAGTGGATCGAACAGGAGGTGCGTGGTGCCATCCGACCACGGGTGCCGGAGTTGCAGCACCACCTGCCCCTCGGCCGTCAGACGGAGCCGGTCCTGCGCGACGGTCGGCCGCAGCGCGTACCGGCAGAGCCGTTCGAGCCGGTCCCGCTGGTCGGCCGGGACCCACACGCCAGCCTCGAGGTCGAATCCCTCCTGGCGCGCGTGACAGCGCCCGAGTCCGGGCACCGTGTCCTCGCGAAGTTGGTCCTCGGCCTCGACTGACACGGCCCCGCAGGGACGTGCGCGCTTGCCCGCACGGGGGCCGAGCGCGAACGTTCCCTGCACGGACGCCCCCGCCATACCGGCCAACACCGGCGCGTCCTCTGCCCATTCGTCCGCCGCGCTCGCCCCCTCCTCGTCGTCCCCCAGGCCGCGCCGTTCGAGCAGGCGCCTGACGCGCGGCACGATCGTCGCGAGCACATCCGCGATGTCCGCCGCCGTGAGCAACGGGGCGGGACAGAAGCGCACCTCCGGGCCGTCTCGTGCAAACACCCCGTCGATGACGAGCGCATGGACGTGTACGTTCAGATTCAGCGCCCCGCCGAAGCGCTGAACGATGGAGACGGCGCCGCCGCGCCTGTCCACGACCCCAGTCAAGTGAGCCACGTGGCGCAGGAAACCGAGCACCGTCCGGACCGACACCCCCACGACGGCCCGACAGAGGTCGTGATCCCACGCCAGCCGGTACCGAAGCCGGTGCGGGAACGTCAAGACCCACTGCCGCACGGGCACCGCCGGGAACACGTGGTCCACCAGGTGCGCGGCGCGTTCCGCCATCCGGCGCCCGGCGCAGCTCGCGCAGGCCGCCCTCCCTTTGCACGAGAACGGCACCAGCCGGTCCAACCCACAGTCGTCACAGCGAAAACGCGCAAACCCGCCAGCCAAGAAGCCGCAGCGCAGGAACGCCCGGAATTCCTCCTCGACGAACCGGGGCAGCCCTTGCCCGTCGCGCAGGCCAGCGGCCTGCGCGCGGAAGCGCTCGAAGTGATCGCGGACCACCTGGTACACGACGCCCTGCGACGGCATCCGCGGCTCATAGGCCGGCGAGGGCTGGGACACGCCTCCGTGTATGGCGAATCGCGTGCCACATCCCGCGCGCGTCGCGGACGTGCCGCCGGATGAATCCACCGAGAACGGACGACGCCGCGAAACGTGTTGACTGACAGGCGCTTGGCGCCGGGCAGCACCCTCGCGACGTGACGCTCCTTGCCTCGCGAGCTTGAACAGTGCCGCGGCGGCAGGTGGCGGTTTCTGCACACAGGCGGGCAAGCGCACGCAGCAGATCTTGCGGTCCGGACGCTGGTACGCGATGAGCCTCCGCGCGCCGTTGCCGCCGACCCACGTCAGGTGCATGAGCCAGGCCCGAGCGTCCACAGTGACAACGCGCGGCTTGGCATCGCAGGGACCGTCACCTCGCAGGTCGTCACCCGCCGCCCGACACGGCGCGGTAGCGCAGCTGCCGCCGGAGCAGCCTCACGCCCGTGATCCGCGGGCAGCGCAGTGGCGAGGGCATACCAATCCCGACAGAAGCGAGTCAGCTCGGGGTTGGTGGCCCACGTCCAGTCCGCAGGAACCACGCGCGACGACTGCTGGGCACGCAGCAGCGCCTTCATGAGACGCAAGGCCGACGGGTAATGAGACGTCCCGCATGTGGGTGAAGCAGAAACGCCGAACGCGCCGGACTGCATCGCAGCATGGGGGTGCAGCACTCCACCTGATCCTGGTCGCGGCCAACGCGGACTCGCGGGCGGCACCGCTCGTCGTCGAGTGGAGGGGCCGCACGTTCTCGGCCACGGTGCCGGCGGCATCGGTGGCCACGTTCCGGTGGCGGCCGTGACGGGAGCCGGCGCGCGGCCTGCGCCGACCGCGACAGGCGCTCGGGGTCCGGCTCCTACTTCAGCGTCACGTGCACGTACACCGAGTGGCGTCCGTACGTCTCGAAGAACGGTTTGAATGGCACGCCATCGATCGTGAAGCGGAGTGCTGCCGGATCGCCGGTGACCGACTTCGCCAGATCGCCGGCGTCGAGCGTGATCGGCCTCCAGTCGCTGCGCGGCCCTGACTCCTCGGCCGCCAGCAGCACCGGCCCGTAGAAGAGGCTGGCGACGTTCGGCTGGTCCATCACCGGCGCCAGGTAGAACGCGAACGGCATGCGCACGTCGATTGTGTCGTTCGCCCGCCAGGTCCTGCGAAGCGTGACGTAATTGCCCGGCTCGGCCTTCACGTGCTGCTCCTGGCCGTTGATGCTCACGAAGAACCCCCGGGTCGCCCAGCGCGGCACGCGGACACGGATGTCGAACGTGCCGCTCCCCTCGATGACGAGCCTGGTCGTATCGGCATACGGGAAGTCGGTCTGCTGCCTGACGACGACCTTGCGCTCGGCCCAGTCCAGCGTGGAGGGCACGAACAGGTTGACGTACAGCGCGCGGTTGTCGGCGCTCCGGAAGTAGATCGAATCCTGCAGCTTGGTGTGGCTCTCGAGCGCCGTGCCGTTGCAGCAGGTGAAGCCGCTCATGTCGGCATTGCCGAACTGCTTCTGCGTGCCGGGGTTGAGCGGCACGTGGTACGTGTTGCCCGGGTCGTCTTCGGCCACCGACGCCAGGATGTGGTTGTAGAGCCCGAGCTCGTAGTGGTCCATGTACTTGGCGGTCTGGTCGTACATGAACAGCTGCCGGTCGAGCTTCAGCAAATTGTAGGTGCAACACGTCTCGTTCTGGCCGCCGCTCGCGAAGCCGTTCTCCCACAGCGAGTCGGGCTCGGCGGTGAAGCACTCGGCGTTGTTCGGAGTGCGCGCGCCGGCCACGCCGCCGATGGTGTACATGTAGCCGCCCGTCACGATGTCCCAGAAGTTGTCCGCGATGTCGTAGTAGGGGCGTTCGCCGGTGCCGCGGAAAGTCTCGAGCGCCCCCGTGACCTGCGGGATGTGCTGGTTGGCGTGCTTGCCGCGGATCGTATCGACGTTGGCCGCGAGCCCGTGGTCGTGAGCCGCGTTGCCGAAGAAGACGTTGACGTTGTCGAAGAGCTTCGCGCACTCGAGGAACTGCCGGTCGCGCGTCAGCCGGTAGAGCCGCGCCATCACCTCGTTCATGCCGCCGTATTCGCCGGCGATGTAGCGGCTCCACATGCTGATGCGGGTCTCGGCAGGAAGGGCCCGCAGCCGCGCGTACGCCCACGCGCCCATGCCCCGAGCGATGTCGAGGGCCTTGCGGTTCCCGCCCACCTCATAGCAGTCCAGCAGGCCGGCCAGGATCTTGTGCAGCGTGTAGTAGGGCGCCCAGATCTGCGTGTTCTGCGTGCCGTAGGTGGCGCCCCGCTCCAGCATGATGAACTGGTCCGGCGGGTACGCGCTGATGAAGCCTTCGCCCCAGTTCCAGTAGTCGGTCCGAATCGCGCCGGCGCGCAGGTTCGAGTCGTACCCCGCGCGGCCAGGCCCGGGCGGGACCCGTGTCGGCTCCGCGGTGAATGGGCCGCCCTTCGTCGCGGGCCGGCCGGACCTCCGCGACAGCTGGTAGAGCGTGTCGATGAGGTCGTTCATCTTCTGCAGGAAGGTGGCCTGCAACGCCGCGTCGTACGTCGTGCTCGCATACGCCTGCGCGATCGCGGACAGGTAGTGGCCGCTCGCGTGCCCGCGCAGCCTCGTCGTCTGATTGTCCCAGCCGCCCAGCTGGGTCGCGCCTGCGGGCTGCGGCTGCCCGAACGCGTCCCGGAAGTTGTAGAGGAAGCTGTCGGGATTGGCCGCCGCCAGCCCCGTGATGAACTTGTCGCGGTTCCTGATGAATGGCGTGTCGCGACCCCTGGTGTCGCGCTCCAGGACCACACGGCCGAGCGCGAACGGCTCCACGGTGCGCGCCGGTGCCGGCGCCGGCTCGCCCGCGGGCTTCACCACCACGGTGGCCTTTGGTTCGAACGACGTGCCGGGCACCTTGCCCGTGACGACGTAGGTGCCGGGTGCGGCCACCTGCAGGGCATCCTTCGGCGCCGGCCAGATCACGCGCACCGCGGGGCCATTGGCCTGGTCTCGATAGATCGCCGCGACCTCGCGCGGCAGCCGCGGCAGGCGGCCCACTGTCGTCTCGGCCTGAATGTCGGGCACGCGCTCCAGCCGCGCGGCCAGCGGCGACTGCTTCGGAATGGAGGCCGTCGAAATCTCGGGCGGAGGCGTGCCGCCCCGGCCGCGGCCGCCCTGGCGCCCGGACGCCGCGCCACGGATGCCCGCCACCTGCGCATCCGTCAGCGCCACGCGGTAGAGGCGAACGTCGCGCAGCTTCCCGTGCAACGCCGCCGCCGCCTGGTCCTGCGACCGGCCGATGTAGAGGCGGCTCTCGCCGCCCGCGCCCTGCCGGATGATCTGCGCAACGGTGACGCCGGGAGTCGCCGCCTGCCCCGCGCGCGCGCCATTGAGATACGCCGTCATCCGGCCGTTCGGCGGGTCGAGCACGACGGCCACCTGCATCCACTGGTTCACCGGCACGGCCGCCGGCCCGGTGCTCGCGCGCGTGGCGCCCGCGGCCACGCCTGCGCTGAAGCCCGTCGCCGCACTCACGGTGGCGAAGAGCCGGGCCGACACGTCCCGGCCGAGGTCGAAGACGGGCCCCGAGGCGCCCGTCGGGAGGTACACCCAGGCGGTGACGCTGAGCGCATCCTCCCCGGTCAGGCCGCCGCCAGGCAACTGGACATGGCCGCCGCTCCCCGTCAACTCGAGGACGCGGCCGAACCGCTCATCGTCCACGAAGGCCGCACCGCTGCCCCGGAGCGCGGCGTGGAGGTGGTTCCGCGACGAGTCTTCGGCGTTGCCGTTGAAGAGGTAGCGGGCGACGAGCGCCGTCTCGCCAATGCCGTCGAGAAACTGGTCGCCGCCTTGACCGGCGGTGAGTCCGATCGCGGCCGCCGTCAGGATGACGGCCGCAACCACGCACCTGCCGGGCTCACGCCCGCACGCTCTTTCGCGCCTCATGGAAGCAGATGCTACCAGAGGCGGAATCGGGAGTCCTCATCTCTTCGAAGCCCCGGCCTGGGCGCCCGGCTCAGTCGGTCGTGATCGTGCGCTTCGCCGGGTCGAATCGGGCGCGGCGGCCCGTCTCGTAGGACATCGTGGCCATGATGCTCGCCACGGCGTGCTGATAGCCGGCGTCGAGCGAGGCGTTCGGGGTCTTGCCGTCGCGCATGCACCGGTACCAGTTCACCCAGTGGTCGGTCTGCTCGATCGGCCCCACCTTGTTCTCGCCGCGAATCGAGCCGTCGCGATTGATGCCGCCCTCGGCGGTGTACGTGGCGTTGGACCAGTCGAGCCTCAGCAGGCCCTTGTCGCCCGCGAACCGGGTCAGATTGCCGGCGCTGTTCCCGAAGTTGGTCGAGTAGCTGATCATCAGGCCATCGGGGTAGTGCCAGAGCGCCTGCACCTGGTCCGGCGCGGTGAAGCGGTGCTCGTCTTTCCAGGTGTAGACGCCACCCAGGCACACGCACGACTGGGGCATGCCCAGGCCCGCCATGAAGTGCACGGTGTCGAGGAAGTGCACGCCCCACTGCGGAATCGGGCCCTGCGAGAACTCCCAGTACCCGTACCAGCCCGAATAGAGAATCGGGTCGAAGGGCTTCTTGGTGCGGCCCTTGGTAAATGCCTTCCAGTCGAGGTCGGCTGCCCGCACGTCGGGCTTGAGATACTGGTACCAGTACGGCTTGTCGTCGTTACGCACCTGTTCGATCCGCGAGATGCGGCCGAGCTTGCCCGACTTCAGCAGCTCGCGACACCCCATGGCCATGGCTGAGCTGCGCACCTGCGTGCCGACCTGAATGACGACGCCAGATGCCTTTGCGGCCTTGTACGCGCGGTTCAACTCACCGATCTCGTTGGCCATCGGCTTCTCGACGTACACGTGCTTGCCGGCGTTCGCGGCGGCCTCGAGCTGCGCGGCGTGCCAGTGGTCCGGCGAGGCGATGAAGACGGCGTCGACCTCGGTGAGGCCGAGCAGTTCGTCCGAGCTCCGGCACTGCCGCACCGCCAGGCCGAACCACTCCTTCGCCTTGCCCGCCGCTTCCTCGCTGGCCGGCCGCCAGGGGTCGTACACCGCAACGATCTCGAGGTTCTCGGCGGCGGCGTGCTCGTGGACACTGGCCATCTCGGTGCCGATGCCGCGGCTGCCGCAGCCGATGATGCCGATGCGGATGCAATCGTTGGCGCCGAGGCTGCGCTGCCGCGTGGCCGCGTCGATGCCGCGCGGCGCGAGGAGAGAGGCGGCACCCGCCGCGCTCACGGTCTTCAGGAAGTCCCGGCGTGTCGGTTCGAGCGTGCTCATCGTCTGACTCCGTCCCGGAGGCTCGTGCGGGCCGATGCCCACCGGGCCCAACCCTCCGTCGCCGGAGAACTGTACCCGAAGCCCGCGCGCGAGACCAGACCGGCCATCCCGAAGCATCGGAGGGCCATTGAGATCTATAGTTGACGGCGCCAGGCGGAGGGCGCGGCACCCGCCGGACGCGTGGCACGACCCCCACGTTGAGGAACGACTCATGTTCAGGAACGCACACTCGCTCGCCTTGCGGCTCGCCACCGTTGCGGCGGCCGCGACCGCTGCGGCACCCGCGACCGCCGCGCCCCACGAGGGCTTTCTCCGCGCCGACGGCACCCGCATCGTCGACGGCCGGGGTCGCGAGGTGATCTTGCGCGGCATGGGCCTCGGGGGCTGGATGCTCCAGGAAGGCTACATGCTGGGCATCAAGAAGGAAGGCACCCAGCACTCGATCAAGGCGCGAATCGCGGACCTCGTGGGGAAGGAGGACACGGAGCGGTTCTACCGGCTCTGGCGCCAGAACCACATGACGAAGGCCGACGTGGATCGGCTGGCAGCGTCGGGCTTCAACAGCATCCGCCTCCCCCTGCACTACAACCTCTTCACGCTCCCGATCCAGGAGGAACCGGTGAAGGGGAAGGACACGTGGCTGGCGACAGGGTTCGAGATGACCGACCACTTGCTCGCCTGGTGCCGTGCGAACCGGATGCACCTGATTCTCGACCTGCACGCGGCGCCGGGCGGCCAGGGCAAGGACGCCAACATCTCCGACTACGACGAGTCCAAGCCGTCACTGTGGGAGAGCGAGGAGAACCGGCGCAAGACAGTAGCGCTCTGGCGGAAGCTGGCGGAGCGCTACGCGAACGAGCCGTGGATTGGCGGCTACGACATCCTCAACGAGCCGAACTGGACGTTCGAAGGCAAGGACAAGAACGGCCGCGAGGACGTGTCCAACAAGCCGATTTGGGATCTCTACGAGGCGATCACGAAGGCCATCCGCGAGGTGGACCCGAGGCACATGATCATCGTGGAGGGGAACGGCTGGGGAAACAACTACAGCGGGTTCCCAAATCCGTCGGACCGCAATCTCGTGATGAGCTTCCACAAGTACTGGAACCCGAACACCGAGGAGGCGATCGCGCGATTCCTGGCCCTGCGGGAGAAGTACCGGGTGCCGATCTGGCTCGGCGAGAGCGGGGAGAACACCAACGACTGGTTCAGGGAGTGCGTGGCGCTGGTCGAGAAGCACGGGATCGGCTGGGCGTGGTGGCCCCACAAGAAGGTCAGCAACCCCCGATGCATCATGACGGTCACGCCGCCGGACGGCTTCAAGCAGGTGGTCGACTACTGGAACGGCGAAGGCGAACGGCCATCGGCCGAAACGGCGCGGCACGGCCTGTTCGAGCTGGTCGAGAACCTGAAGGCGGAGAAATGCCGCTTCAACGCCGATGTGGCGCAGGCGCTCATTCCCGGCGGGAACGCGTCAGATCCCCGTCCTGTCCCGCGGAGCAACTGACATGTGCCATCGAATCGTGTGCCGTCGATGCGGAAAGCCGACGTGGATGGGCTGCGGCCGCCACGTGGAGGAAGTGCTCCACGACGTCCCGCCGGCGAACCGGTGCCAGTGCAAGAAGTCGTGGCTGGCCCGGCTGTTCGGTCTGTAGCGACGGCAATCAGATCTGCGGCTTCTCCGCGCACTGGGGCCTCGCGCCGTCAGGCAGCGGGGGCGTTTCGACGCCCGCCCGGGGCAGCGTGCCCTCGAGCTCCTGGCGCCAGTGCGCCACGTCGCCTGCCGGCCCGTAGATGTACATCATGCGGCAGGGCCTGTCGGACACGTTGGTGATCTGGTGGAAGACGCCAGGCGGAATGTAGACCGCCTGGCCGGACGTCAACGTGCGCCGCTCCTCGCCCAGGCACATTTCCGCCAGTCCGTCGACGATGAAGTAGATCTCTTCCTGCTCCTGGTTGTGCCAGGGCACCTGGCCGCCGTCAGGTTCGAGCGTGACGTGGCCGCACGCGAAGCTGGCGCACTGAATCGGGCTCAGGCCGCCGGCGAGGTGCTGCGTGCGCCGGCGGGCCGGGAAGACGCGGCCGGCGATCTGGCTGAGGTCGGCAACGATCATGGCTGCACCACCCTCTCATCGGGGATTGCCGCGGCCAACGCCCTGCGGCGACGCGCGTCAGGCGTCGATCGGAGGCACGTCCACCCATCGGCGATCGCGGCTCGCCTCGAGGCCGAGTTCCGCCAGCTGCACGCCTCGGGCCCCAGCCATCAGGTCCCACGGGAACGGGCCGCCATCCGCGACGTGCCTGAGGAACAGCTCCCACTGCGCCCGGAAGGCGTTCACGGGCGCCTCGGGCTCCGGGACAACCTGCCAGTCCATCCTGTAGTCGACCGGGACGTCGAGATCGGGGTTCCACACCGGGCGGGGCGTCGCCTCGGCGGTCTGCGCCCAGCAGCGCCGAAGGCCCGCCACCGCCGATCCCGCCGTGCCATCCACCTGGAGAGTCAGCAGGTCGTCGCGGCGGACGCGGACGCACCACGACGAGTTGAATTGCGCCACCGCGCCGTCGCTCAACTCGAACACGGCGTAGGCCGCATCGTCGGCATCGGCGTCATACGGCCGCCCCTGCTCGTCCCAGCGGCGCGGCACGTGCGTGACGGCCCGGCAGGCGACCGCCCTGACGCCGCCCGCCAGATCGTCCAGGACATATCGCCAGTGCGCGAACATGTCGCGCACGATGCCGCCGCCCTCGGCCAGACGGTAGTTCCACGATGGGCGCTGCGCAGGCGTCCGGTCTCCCTCGAAGACCCAGTAGCCGAAATCTCCCCGGATCGACAGGATGCGCCCGAAGAACCCGGCGTCGCGCAGCTCGCGCAGGCGCGCGATGCCGGGCAGCCAGAGTTTGTCCTGCACCACGCCATGCTTCACGCCGGCGGCCCGCGCCCGCCGCGCGAGGTCGAGCGCATCGGCCAGCGACGCCGCCGACGGCTTCTCGCAGTAGACGTGCTTCCCGGCGGCAATCGCCCGCCGGACGGCGTCGGCCCGGCGGTCGGTGGTCTGCGCGTCGAAGTAGATGGCTGCGTCAGGCCGGGAGAGCGCGGCGTCCAGGTCCGTCGTCCACGCGCAGCCGCCGGCGCGCGACGCGAGCGCCTCGAGCCGGCCCGCGTCCCGCCCGACCAGAATCGGCTCCGGCACGAAGCGCGAGCCGTCGGCCAGGCGGATGCCGCCCTCGTCGCGGATCGGCACGATCGACCGCAGGAGATGCTGATTGGTTCCCATGCGGCCCGTCACGCCGTTCATGACGATGCCGGCGCGCCGAATGGATGCTGATGCAGACACGATGGCCGTCCCTCCGTCGTGCCGGAGATTATACGGCGGCGCGGCAGTTGTCCGGTGGACCCGATCGCGGCCTCTCGTCTACTTTGTCGCCTTCGGCCCTTTGACGGTCTGGCGCTCCTGTGCCTCGGGCCTGCGGCCGACCAGGTAGTGGCCCTTGCCGGGCACCTTGACTTCCGAGAGGAACTTCGCCGACCCGACGACGTCGAACACCAGCTCCAGCCGGTCGACTTTTCGGTCGCTGATCTGCTTCTGCGGCACGACATCGACCGTTGCCCCGCCCTCCGCGGCCGCGAGCACGACGTGGCCGTTCTCGGAGATGTCCACCGAGTAGCTGCCGGCCTTCAAGGTCTTCTCGGCGGCGAGGAACGGGAACTCGATGTCGAGGCTGGGCGCCTGGGCGAGGGCCAGCGTGGACGCGGCGAGGAGGAAGCCGGCTGCGAACGTGAGACCGCGGCGAACACGACGATTCATGAAACACCTCGTATGAGTGCGGGAAACCCGGCCGGGCGAGGGGCGGTTCGGGCCGGTTGGCGCCGCCCGGGCTGGCCGGGCTGTCAGCGCCTCTTTTCCATGCATACGAATCCGGCGGAGGATCCGTTTACCGGGGTGACCGGCCCTGGGGCGACGGCGGTCCCGGCCCTGTATAATCCGGGAAACCCGACGGCCCGGAGGCTCCATGTCCGACCTGACCAGACGCTCATTCCTCGCCACGCTGGGCAGCAGCCTGACCGTGGCTCCCGCCCTGCTGCGCGCCCAGACGCGGTCGGCGCGTTACCCGATTGCCTTCTCGACGCTCGGCTGCCCCGCCTGGAACTGGAAGGCCATCCTGGAGAACGCCTCGAAACTCGGCTATGCCGCGATCGAGTTGCGCGGCATCGCGGGCGAGATGGACCTCACGAAAGTTCCCGAGTTCACCGGCACGCGCCTCGCCGACACGAAGCGGGATCTCGCCGCCCTCGGCCTCACGGTGATCAACCTCGGGGCGTCGGCGCGCATGCACGAGAAGGACCCGGCCGTCCGCGTGCAGCAGTTCGACGAGGGCCGGCGCTTCATCGACCTCGCGCAGGCCATGGGCGTGAAATACGTCCGGATGTTCGGCGACAGAATCCCGGAGGGCGAGCCGAAAGACGAGGTGATGAAGCGGGTCATCGCGGGCTTCCGCGGGATGGTGGCCCATGCCGCGCCTGCCGGCGTCACGGTGCTCATCGAATCGCACGGCGACTTCACGCGATCGGCGGATCTCGAGAACATCCTGACCAGCGTCGCCTCGCCGCAGTTCGCGCTGCTCTGGGATGCGCACCATTCATTCGTCGCGGCCGGTGAGCAGCCCGCCGACACGTTCGCGAAGATCGGCACGTGGGCCCGGCACACGCACCTCAAGGACTCGAAGCCCGCCGGCGCGGACCGCCGCTATGTGCTCGTCGGCGCGGGCGACGTGCCGGTGAGGGAGCAGGTGCGCGTCCTCGCGGCGGCCAGCTACAAGGGCCTCTACAGCTTCGAGTGGGAGAAGAAGTGGCATCCGGAGATCGAGGACCCGGAGGTCGCCTTCCCGCATTACGCGAACACCATGGCGGACTACCTGGCGGCGGCGGGTGTGAAGCCCGCCTGAGGAGAGGCCGATGTCCAACCACGACAAGATCAGCCGGCGTGAATTCCTCGAGCGGAGCGGCCTGGCGGTGGGCGCCGTGGCCGCCGGCCCCGCGCTGCTCCGCGCCGAGCCGGCCGGGGCGGCGGCCGCGATGCCCCAGCGCACGCTCGGCCGGACCGGGGTGCGCGTGTCGATCCTCGCCATGGGCTGCGGCAGCCGTTTCCTGCAGTTCCCCGCCGACCAGGCGACGGCCGTCCTCGAGAAGGCGGTCGGGCTCGGCATCAACTACCTGGACACCGCCATCGACTACGGCAAGGGCGAGAGCGAAACCCGGGTCGGGAAGTTCCTGGCCACGCGGCGCCGCGACGTGTTCCTGGCGACCAAGGTCCCGCAGAGCGCGCGGGCCCGCGACGCCGCCCTGCGCGAAGTCGAGGCCAGCCTCAATCGCCTCCAGACGGACCACGTCGACCTGCTCCACCTGCACGGCCTCGGCGACGAAGCCGACCTTGCGAAGATCGAGGCCGCCGACGGCGCGCTCAAGGCGCTCTATCAGCTTCGCGAGCAGAAGGTGGCGCGCTTCATCGGGATGACGAGCCACACCGACGGTGCGGTCATGGCGAAGGCCATCGAGCGCCACGACCTCGACTGCGTGCAGATGGCGATGAACCCGGCGCGGGCGCTCCGCTTCGAGGAGCTCGCCCTGCCCGCGGCCAACCGCAAAAACCTCGGCGTCATCCTGATGAAGGTCACCGGGCAGGACAAGCTGCTCGGCGCCGGCCGCGCCGACACGGCGGCGTTGCTCCGCTACGCGTGGAGCCTGCCGATTTCGACCGCGGTGTGCGGCATGCCGAAGCTCGAGTTCCTCGAGTCCAACATCGCCTCCGCGCTGGCCTTCTCGGCACCCCTGACGCCGGCCGACATGGACCGGCTGCGCCGGCAGTACGCCGTTCAAACGGTCGCGATGGCCGACTTCTTCTCCCACCATCGGGACGACGGCGCATGGACGGCCTGAGGCAGGTGGCGCCGCGCGCGGCCGTCATCGTCGCTCTGCTGGCGGCAGTGCTCGTCGCCGCAGAGCCGGTGAAGCTCACACCCTATCCGCAGAAGGTCCGCACGTTCTACGCCCCTGACGATCCGGCCGTTCCCGCGGCGCTTCGCGAGCCGGCCGGCCCGCCGTCGGACGTGCGCGCCTCCGACGGCGCGATCTGGTCGGGAGGTCCGCAGGGGCTCTGGCGCGTGGACGAGAAGGCGCCCGCCCGCGACCGCCGCCAGTACTTCGCGGGCAAGCGCTACCTGCCCGACGACGAGGTCCAGCGCGTCGTGGCCGACGCGGCCGGAGGCGTCTGGGTGCGCACCCGCACGGGCGTGTCGCACATCGAGCTGCGGCCGATGACGCTGCTCCAGAAGGCCGAGGTCATGGAGCAGAACGTGCGCCTGCGCCACGACCGCTACGGGATGCTGGGCGACTCGCGGCTGGAGGTCGCCGGCGACCTCTCCACGAACCAGCATCTCGACAACGACAACAACGGCCTCTGGACGGCCATCTACGCCGCCGCCGAGTGCTTCCGATACGCGACCGTGAAGTCGCCCGAGGCGCTGGCCAACGCCCGCAAGGCGGTCGACGCGCTGCTCTTCCTCGAGGAGGTCACCGGGCGGCGCGGCTTCCCTGCCCGCTCCTACATCCGGAAGGGCGACCGGATGCCGGCCAGCGGCGAATGGCACTGGACCGCGGACGGGCAGATCTACTGGAAAGGCGACACGAGCTCCGACGAGATCGTCGGGCACATGTTCGCGTTCGCGGTCGCCTACGACCTCCTGCCCGACGCCGGGCTCAAGGCGCGCATCGCCGCCACGACCGGCCGCATCATGGATCACATCGTCTCGAACGGCTATTACCTCGTCGACGTCGACGGTCAGCCGACGACGTGGGGCAAGTGGTCGCCGAAGTACTTCGCCGATGATCCGGAGGACTCGGCGCTGAACGCCCTCGAGCTCCTCAGCTTCCTCAAGACGGCGGCGCACATCACCGGCGACGCCAAGTACGAGGCCGAGTACCGCAAGGTCGCGCACGACATGGGCTACGCGACGCTCATCCTGCGCCTGCACGACGTGCGGCAGGAACTGAACTTCTCGGACGAGGAGCTGGCCATGCTCCCGTTCTATGGCGTGTTCCGGTACGAGCGCGACCCGGCGATGCTCGCGGCGTACCGCCAGGCGCTCGACGACTGGTGGCAGAACATCCGACGCCAGCTCTGCCCGCCGTGGACGTTCATCTACCTGACGGGCCGGCCCGGTGCGACGGTCGACCTCGAAGGCGCGGTGTGGACGCTGTACCGGATGCCCCTCGATCTCGTGGACTGGGACGTCAGGAATGCTCACCGGAGCGACATCGAGTGGACAGGCGAGCCTGACCGCCACGGGCGCCGCGAGGCGCGGACGCTGCTGCCCCCTGACGAGCGGCCCGTCATGCGCTGGAACGCCAACCCCTTCGTCGTCGACGGCGGCCGCGGCGGGCGCAGCGAGTCGGACGGCGGGGCGTTCCTGCTCGCGTACTGGCTGGGTCGGTATCACGGCTTCCTGATCGGCGAGTAACCTCGCATGGACGAAGGCCACCGACGCGCGCCCGGGCCGGGCAGCCCCGGCTTCCTGGCCGGCGTCATCGAGGGGTTCTATGGGCGCCCCTGGACGCGCGAGGAGCGGAGTGATCTGTTCGATCGGATGGCCGCGTTCGGCCTGACCACGTACCTCTATGCCCCCAAAGACGACCTGAAACACCGCGCGCTGTGGCGCGAGACGTACGCCGCTGACGAAGCGGAGGCGCTGGCCGCGCTGGTCCGGAGCTGCGGCGAGCGGGGGATCCGGTTCATCTACGCGATCAGCCCGGGCCTCGACATCCGGTTCAGCAGCGAGGCGGATCGGGCGCGCCTGTGGCAACGCGTCGATCAGATGACCGCGCTTGGCTGCGGGCACTTCGCGCTGCTCTTCGACGACATCCCCGATCGGATGCACCACGAGGATGCCGCGCGCTGGCCGTACATGGCCGCCGCGCAGGCGGAGGTGGCCAGCGCGCTGTTCCGGCGGGTGCGGGAGCGGCAGCCAGGCGCGCGGTTCCTGTTCTGCCCGACGCCCTACTGCGGGCGCATGGCCGAACGGCAGCTCGGCGGGCCGGGATATCTCGACACGATCGGCCGCGAACTGGATGCCGGCGTGGACATCTGCTGGACGGGCCCGGACATCGTGTCGCGCGAGATTTCCGTGGCGCACGTCCGGGGCGTGCGGGACATCCTGAAACGCAAACCGGTCATCTGGGACAATCTCCACGCGAACGACTACGACGGGCAGCGCTTCTATTGCGGCCCGTACGCCGGCCGTCCGCGCGAGCTGCGCGAGGAAGTCGCCGGGATCCTCTCGAACCCGAACTGCGAACTGCCCCTCAACGACGTGCCGCTGCGCACGCTGGGGGAGTTCCTCCGCGGCAGCGGGCCGTGGGACGAGCGGAGCGCCTATCTGGCGGCGATGGCGGCCTGGCTGCCGCGTTTCGCCACCGTCGGCCCGCCCGTCGAGCTCGAGGACCTCCTGCTGCTCGGTGACTGCTACTACCTGCCCTGCGAGGAAGGGCCGTTGGCGGCCGCGTTCATCGAAGCGGCCGGCCGGCTGCTCGCGTCGGACCCGGCCGGCTGGGGAGAACGGCGCGCGGCGCTCCAGGCCCAGGCCGAGCGGCTGCGCGGCGTGTGTGCCCGGATGGCGGACCTGCGCGACCGCCCGCTCTTCCACGCACTCAGCCGGCGCGTCTGGGATCTGCGGGAGGAGATGGACCTGCTGCTGGCCGCGATCCGCATCAGGGAGGCCGACCCGCACGCGCCGATCCGATCCGACTACCATCTGCCCGGCACGTACCGGGGCGGCGCGGTGGCGCGGCTGCGCCAGCTCCTGCGGCAGCAACCCGACGGCGCCTTCGTCCCCGAGGCGGAAGGAAGCCGCGATATCGACACCGCTGGGTCACGGGCACCACGATGAGCACCCTCACCATCCGATCGGCGCGCCCCGACGACCAGGCCGCCGCCTACTACGTCTGCCTCAAGACCGGCGACCACGGCGCTGACGGCGAGCCGTACTACCGGGACGACCCGGACGCGCTCGGCCGCATTTTCGTCGGGCCGTACCTGGCGTTCGAGCCGGACCTGGGCATCATGCTCGAAGACGAGGGCGGCGTGTGCGGCTATGCCTTCGGCGCCTTCGACTCGCGGGCGTTCTATGCGCGCTACGAGGCCGAGTGGCGCCCCCAGTTGTGCGCCGGCTATCCCATGCCGACGGGCAACGCGGCGGCCTGGACACGGGCGCAGGCCGTGCACGCGTGGTACCACCAGCCCGACTACTTCTGCCCCGAGCCCTACGAGGCCTACCCGTCGCATCTGCACATCGACCTGCTCGACAGGGCCCAGGGCCATGGCTGGGGACGCCGGATGATGGACGAGGTGATGAACCGGCTCCGCCGCCGGGGTTCACCGGGTGTCCATCTCGGGGTCAGCGCGCGCAATGTCCGCGCGCAGGCGTTCTACCTGAAGCTCGGGTTCCGGGAACTCGCCCGCACCGGGACGTTGGAGGACGGCGTGATCTACATGGGCCGGACGCTCGCGCCATGACCCCCCGGCTTGCGTGGCTCGGCGGCCGCCCGGTGCGCACCACGCCGTTCACGCGCTGGCCGATCGTCGGCAGGGCCGAAGAGACGCGCCTGGTCCGCGCGCTCCGCAGCGGCCGATGGGGACGCCTGCAGGGCGACGAGGTCCGGCGGTTCGAGGAGCGCTTCGCCGCGATGCACGGCTGCCGCCACGGCATTGCCGTCGCCAACGGCACGGTCTCGCTGCGCCTCGCGCTCATCGCGGCGGAGGTGCCGGCCGAGGCCGAGGTCATCGTGCCGCCGTACACGTTCTTCTCGACGGCGTCGGCGGTGGTCGAGGCGAACATGGTCCCCGTGTTCGCCGACATCGATCTCGACACGTTCACCCTCGATCCTGACGCCGTGGAAGCGGCCATCACGCCGCGGACCCGCGCGATCATCCCGGTGCATTTCGCGGGCCAGCCGGCGGACATGGGCGCGATGATGCGGCTCGCGCGGACACACCGCCTCGCCGTCATCGAGGACGCCGCGCACGCCCACGGCGCGCGCTTCCGCGACCGGCCCGCCGGCAGTCTGGGCCACCTGGCATCGTTCTCGTTCCAGTCGAGCAAGAACCTGACCTGCGGCGAGGGCGGCATCATCACGACCCGTGACCGCGGCCTGGCCGAGCGCTGCCGATCGCTCCACAACTGCGGCCGCGTCCCCGGCGGCGTCTGGTACGAGCACCACCTGATCTCCGGCAACTACCGCCTTGGCGAGCTCCAGGCCGCCGTGCTCAACGCGCAACTGGGCCGCCTCGAGGCGCAGACGAACAGGCGCGACCGCAACGGCCGGTATCTCGCCTCGCGCCTGGCCGCGCTGCCAGGCCTGCACCCGCAGAAGCGGCCGGCCTCCTGCACGCGGCACAGCTACCATCTGTTCATGCTGAGGCTGGACGGCGAGGCGTTCGGCGCGCCGCGGGCCTCGGTGATCGAGGCGCTGCGCGCGGAGGGCATTCCGTGCTCGGCCGGGTACGGCTTCTCGCTGCCGCAGCAGCCGATGTTCCGCAACCGCGCATTCGGCCCATACCTGCAGCGGAGCGCCGCGCTGCCTGACTACCGCGAGGTCCGCTGCCCGGCAAGCGATCTGATCTGCCGCGAACAGGGACTCTGGCTCGAGCAGTCGCTCCTGCTCGGCTCCCGCGGTGACATGGACGACATCGCCGCCGCCTTCGAGAAGATCTACGAGCATCGAGCGGCGCTCGCGGCCACGGCCGCGACGCAACGCCCGCGCAGGCGCAAGGGGGCCGGGTGAAGTCGGCGACGGCGTTCCTCACCAAGTACGTCGTGCCCCCGCTCACCACCTTGAGCGAGAACACCTACCTCTCGGCGATCCGCGCCGGCATGGTGGCCATCGTCCCGCTCACGATCATCGGCGGCCTCTTCCTGGTGGTGTCGTTCTTCCCCGCGCCCGGCTGGGACCGGCTGGTCGAGCCGTACCGGCAGCTGCTGCAGCTTCCCGTCACCGCCACCTTCGGCCTGCTGGCCGTCTTCGTGTGCTTCGCCATCGGGCACGACCTCGGCCGGCGGCTGCAGCAGGAAGCCAGCGTCAGCGCGGCAATGGCGACGCTCGTGTTCCTGCTGATCCAGATCAGGCCCGACGGCCAGCAACTCTCCATGGAGGGCCTCGGATCGGCGGGCCTCTTCACGGCGATCCTCGTCGCCGTCGTCGTGGTGCGGGTCCAGAAGTTCTTCACCGACCGGCACTGGGTGATCGCCCTGCCCCGCCACGTGCCCGCGATCGTCTACGAGACGTTTCTCTCGCTCAGCCCGCTGGTGTTCCTGGTGACCGCGTTCTGGATCGTGCGCTTCGTGCTGGGCGTCGACATCAACCAGCTCCTGCAGGCGGCCTTCACGCCGCTGGTGTTTGCCCTCAACACGCTGCCGGGCATCCTGGGCTACGCGTGCCTGGTCACGCTGTTGTGGTCGGTGGGCATCAACGGCGACAACACGCTGGACGCGATCGTCGCGCCGATCTTCCTCCAGTTCCTGGCGGCGAACGTCGACGCGCTGTCCCAGGGGCAGCCCCTGCCGTACGTGACCGCGTCCGGGTTCTTCAGCACCTTCGTCAACGTGGGCGGGACCGGAGCGACGCTGGGCCTCGCCCTGGTCATGCTGCGGTCGAAGGAGCCGGGCTACCGCAAGATCAGCCGCGTGTCGCTGCCGACGCAGGTGTTCGGCATCAACGAGCCCATCTTCTTCGGCTTCCCCATCGTCCTGAACCCGATTTTCATGATCCCGTACGTGCTGACGGCGCTGATCCTCACGACGGTTACGTACCTGTTGATGGACTGGGGCCTCGTGCAGCGGCCCTTCGTGGCCGTGCCGTGGACGACGCCGCCGATTGTCGGGCACTACCTCGTGTCGGGAGGCGACTGGCGCGCGGCGTTGTGGGGCGCCTGCTCGATTGGCATCGCCATGGCCATCTATTTCCCCTTCGCCAGGACCGCGGAGCGGCAGCGGCTGGAGGCAGAGGTGGGCAAGGGACCGGAGGCCGACGTATGAATCGCGTGCTGGCCGCGTGCGCCTGCGCCGTGGCGCTGGCGGTGCACGCTGTGACGGCGGCCCCCGTGCGCCTGGTCGACCAGCCGCCGCTCCGCATCACGGCCGCCGCCCCCGGCGTGTTCCTCGTCGACTTCGGGCGGGTGGCGTTCGGCAATCTCCGCGTGGTCCCGCCGGAAGGCGCCTCGGGCGCGATTACGGTCCACTTCGGCGAGGCCCTGGCCGGCGGCCGCATCAATCGCACGCCGCCGGGTTCGGTACGCTATTCGACGGCGCGCGTCACGCTCCCGGGAACCGCGCCCCTGGTCGCCGCGCCGCCGCCGGACCCGCGCAACACGCGGCAGCCCGCCGCGATCCTCACGCCGCCGGCATGGGGCGTCGTCACGCCGTTCCGGTGGGTCGAGATCGAGGGCTGGCCCGGCGAACTCCGGCCCGAACACCTGGTCAGGCAGGCGGCGTTCGCCAGCACCTGGGACGATGGCGCCGCCGCCTTCCGGTCGTCCGACGCGCTGCTCGATCGGATCTGGGAGTTGTGCCGCTACTCGATCAAGGCAACGACGTTCGCCGGCGTTTACGTGGACGGCGACCGCGAACGCATTCCCTACGAGGCCGATGCGTACCTGAATCAGCTCAGCCACTATGCGACCGACCGTGACGTCCAGATGGCGCGGGACACGTTCGACCGGCTGATGGCTCACCCGACCTGGCCGACCGAGTGGGCGCTGCACATGATCTTCATCGCCCACGCCGACTGGATGCACACCGGCGACGCGGGATGGCTGGCAGCACGTTACGACGCGCTGAAGCCCAAGCTGCTCCTCGATCGCGCCCGCCCGGACGGGCTCCTCATGAGCGGCGAGCCGCAGCGCACGCGCGAGGACATCGTCGACTGGCCGGCCGCGGAGCGCGACGGATACGTGTTCACGCCGGTGAACACCGTCGTCAACGCGTTCCACCTTCGCGCACTGGCACTGATGGCCGACCTCGCCGACGCGCTCGGCCGGAGGGCCGAGGCCGCCGGCTACCGGACGCGGGAGCGGCAGGCGCGAGAGGCGTTCCAGCGCGCGCTGTTCGATCGCGCGCGCGGGCTGTATCGCGACGGCGAGGGTACGGAGCACGCCTCGCTGCACGCCAACCTGTTCCCGCTGGCGTTCGGCCTCGTCCCGGCCGCGCACGTGCCCGGGGTGGCGAAGTGGCTCGCCGGCCGCGGAATGGCGTGCTCGGTCTACGCCGCGCAGTACCTGCTCGAAGGCCTGTTCGAGCACGGCGCCTCGGCGGAGGCGCTCGCGCTCATGACGGCGCCCACCGACCGCAGCTGGCGGCACATGGTCGACAGCGGGACGACGATCACCTGGGAGGCGTGGGATCAGAAGTACAAGCCCAATCAGGACTGGAACCACGCGTGGGGAGCCGCACCCGCCAACCTGCTCCCGCGGTTCGTCCTGGGCGCACGGCCGCTCGTACCCGGCTGGGGGCGCGCCAGGATCAGCCCGGGGCCGGGGGCCTTGGCGCGCGCGGAGGGCACGATCCCAACCCCCCGCGGGCCGATCCACGTGGCATGGGCTCAGGCCGGAGGCTTCAGATTGACGCTGACGCTCCCGCCGGGAATGTCTGCCCGAGTCGAGTTGCCCGCCGCACCGGGGTCGAACGGCGTCTACAGCGGCAGCCAGGCCCGGCGTGCCCGACGCGCGGGCGAACGATGGGTGCTCGACGAGGACGTGCGCGGGTCGCTCACGCTGGAAGTCCGGTAGACGAGGACGAGGTCGCATGGAGCCCATGCCCCATCCGGCGGAACGGCCCACGGACCGCGAGCGCGGCCGCTCCTACGCCGCCGCGGCCGCCGTGATGGCCCTGATGGGAGCGTTCTTCTGGGCCATCAGGGGAACCACCGGGTTCGGAGGCGAGACCGGCGGCACGCTGGCCGGCTTCGGCTGGGCGCTGCTCTGGTGCGCCTGTTCCCAGCTGCTCGGGAGCGCAGGCCGCCGGCCCTACACCGGCCCCTGGATCATGGCGGCCATCACGGCCGGCATCGCCTTCGGCGGGTTCACCGGCTACGGCGTGTACACCGCCTGGGTGCGCGGGGCGTTCTACCTGGACTACCCGAACGGGGCTCGCGAGGTCTCCGTCTGGTCGGGCTACGCGATGCTCTTCGTCTGCGGGTTCCACTGGGGAGGCAACGCGGGCTGCCTGATGGCGTGGTGCGCGCCGGAGAAGCGGCTCACCGGCCGGGACTGGGCGGAGCGGATCGCCTGGGGCGCGGCCGGCGCCGCGGCCGCGTACGCGATCGTCCGGATCGCGCCGCAGGCGTTCCTCCCGTACTATGCGGAGGGCATCTACGACGTGCCGGCCAATCGCACCTGCGTGCGGGCCCTCGGCTCGATCAGGAACATCGCGCCGCACGTGGGCCTGGTGCTGGGCTTGCTCGGCTACGAGCTCCGCCGCGGCGATCGGCGCGCCGTCGCCCTCATCCTCACCATGGCGCTCGGGTTCGCCGTGCCGTTCGCCGTCGGCGGCTGGTGGCACACGATGCAAGGCTCGAGCGTGCAGCTCGGCTGGTGGAAGAACTGGGAGATGACGATTGGCCTGGTCGGAGGGCTCGCGTTCGGCGTGGCCTTCTGGCGCTTCAACCGTCCGGCCGGCGCCCGCGCGACCCCGCCAGGCCGGCTCGGCCAGGCGCTCGCCCGCTCAGGCCTCCACCTGTCGCTGCCGTCGTTCATCCTGCTGGGCGGCGCGTACGACGGCTGGTGCGAACTGCGGCGGATCGAGCCTACCGGCGCGGCGCACGCGTGGCTCTTCGCCGCGATTGTCGGCTTGCCGTTCGCGCTGCGCGTGGTGCGAGGCCCCGGCGCCCCGGCACGCGGATGCGGGGTGTCGGCACGGGCGGCGATGGCGCTGCTCGCCATGATCGTCGCCGCGGGATTCCTGGTCAGCGTCCCGGCCCTCTGGCAACTTGCGAACGTCGTGCTCGTCGGCCTCTACATCGCGTACATTGGCACCAGCGGATTGCTGCTCCTGCGGCTCTGGCGCGGGTGCGATCACGCGGATTGAGCGCACATGCAGACCCACGGACCTTCGCCGCCGTCAGCGAGCCCCGAGCCCCGGCGCCAGCCGGCCGGCACCGGGGGCCGCTACAAGTGGTGGGTCGTCTTCATGCTCTGGTGGGTCTGCTTCTTCAACTACGCAGACCGCCAGGCCATCTTCGCCGTCTTCCCCAAGCTGAGGGAGGAGTTCGGGTTCGACACCATGCAGCTCGGGCTCATCGGGTCCGCCTTCATGTGGGTGTACGCGTTCGGCGCTCCGGCCGCCGGCTTCATCTGCGATCGCTTCCGCCGGAAGGACCTGATTCTCGGCGGATGCCTGTTCTGGAGCTTCGTCACGGTGACGACCGGCTGGTGCTCGAAGCTGTGGCATTTCGTCACGGTGCGGGCGCTCGAGGGGTTCGGCGAGACGTTCTACTTCCCCGCGTCGATGTCGCTCGTCAGCGACTACCACGACAAGCGGACGCGATCCCGCGCCCTCTCCTTCCATCAGTCGAGCGTGTACCTCGGCACGATCCTCGGCAGCTGGATCGGCGCCTGGTTCGCCGAGCACGTCGGCTGGCGCTACGGCTTCTACCTGTTCGGCGGCCTGGGCATGGTGCTCGCGCTGGCCCTGTACAGGTTCCTGCGTGAACCGGAGCGCGGCGAGGCGGACGCGGCGGCCGGCGATCTGGCGGCGCACGGCGTGATGTCGGGCACGCTGTCTCTCGGCGAGACGATCCGGGTCATCTTCCGTTCGCCGGTGGTGCCGCTGCTCATGCTGGCCTTCGTCGGGGCGAACTTCGTGGCGACGATCTTCCTCACCTGGACGCCCACGTTCCTCGTCGAGAAGTTCGGGTTCCGCCTGGCGTCGGCCGGTCTGTCCGGCACGGTCTTCATCCACCTGGCCAGCGCCGCGAGCGTCCCGGTGGCGGGGGTGCTGGCCGACCGGATCACACGCCGGTTCGCGGGCGGCCGCATGCTCGTGCAGGGGCTGGGGCTGCTGGCCGGTGCGGCCTTCGTGGTGCTGGTCGGGAGAACCGCCGATACCACCACCCTCATTCTGGCGATGACCGCGTTCGGCATCTGCAAGGGTTTCTATGATTCGGGCATCTTCGCGTCGCTGTTCGACGCCATCGAGCCCCGGGCGCGCGGCACCGCGGCCGGACTGATGAACACCGTCGGGTGGGGCGGCGGCGCGCTGGGCCCCGTGTTCGTCGGCTGGATCTCGAAATACGGAGAGAAGCCAACGGAGGTCGAGAACATGAGCGACGCGATCGCCTTCGGCGGCGTCGTCTATCTGGCGGCCGCGGCCATGGTCGCTGCCGCCATGCTGCTCCTGGCCCGGCGGTCGCGGCAGGGTCTCGCGCGATGACCAGCCCCCTCACCGGCATCGTGCCCCCGATGGTCACGCCGATGACGGGCCGGGATGCGCTCGACGTGCCGGGCCTCGAGCGGCTCGTCGAGCACATCCTGGCCGGCGGCGTGGCGGGGCTGTTCGTCCTCGGGACCACCGGCGAAGGCCCCAGCCTCAGCTATCGGCTGCGCCGCGAGCTTGTCGAGCGGGTCTGCGGCCAGGTCCGCCGCCGCGTGCCGGTCCTGGTCGGGATCACCGATACGGCCATCGTCGAGGCCCTGGGCCTCGCCAGGTTCGCCGCCGACGCCGGCGCGGATGCGCTGGTCGCGGCCCCGCCGTACTACCTGCCCGGCGGCCAGCCCGAGTTGCGTGAGTACCTCGACCACCTGGTGCCGGAACTGCCGTTGCCGCTCTTCCTCTACAACATGCCGGCCCTCACAAAGGTGCCCTTCGAGCTGGACACCGTGCGCCACGCGATGGCCGAGCCCCGGATCATCGGGCTGAAGGACAGCTCCGGCGACATGAGCTACTTCCGCGGTGCGGCCGCGCTCCTGACACACCGCGCCGACTGGACGCTGCTCATCGGGCCAGAGGAGCGCCTGCTGGAGGCGATGCAGGTGGGCGGCCACGGCGGCGTCTGCGGAGGCGCGAACCTCTTCCCGGCGCTCTACGTGGCGCTGTTCCGGGCTTGCCGGGATGGCGACCTGGCGCGGGGCCGGCAGCTGCACGACCAGGTGATCCGGGTGGGCGACGCCCTCTACCGGATCGGCCGGCACCCGTCGGCGTTCATCAAGGGCGTCAAGTGCGCCCTCTCCTGTCTCGGCATCTGCGACGACTACATGGCCGAGCCGTTTCACCGCTTCCGTGCCAGCGAGCGCGCCGTGGTCGAGCAGCGGCTTCCGGACCTCCAGGCGGAGATCGCGGCCTTGCGGTTCTGACGACCACATGGAGACTGCGATGGGACTGCCGCCCAACGCGCTCGCGGCCCGGTGCTTGCCGCGCCAGGGAGCGTGACCGGTGCCCGCCCGACGCGCCTGGCAGACCGTTCACGCGTTCATCGGCAGCCCCGGCGGCTCGATGCCGGTCCGGTACGGAGTGGTCTGGCTTCTGTTCCTGGCGACCACCGTGAACTACGCCGACCGGGCGACGCTGTCGATCACTGGGTCGTCGCTCGCGCGGGACCTCGGGCTCGATCCCGTGACGATGGGCTACGTGTTCTCGGCGTTCGGCTGGGCGTACGTCATCGGCCAGATCCCGGGCGGATGGCTGCTCGATCGGTTCGGCTCCAAGCGCGTGTACGTCATGAGCGTCCTGCTCTGGTCGCTGGTCACGCTGCTTCAGGGACTCGTCGGCGTGGTGCCGGCCGCGGCGGCGGTCACGGTGCTGTTTGGCCTGCGTTTCCTGCTGGGCCTGGCCGAGGCGCCCTCGTTCCCCGGCAACAGCCGGATCGTGTCCGCCTGGTTCCCGACCGCCGAGCGCGGGACGGCATCGGCGATCTTCAATTCGGCCCAGTACTTCGCGCTCGTGCTCTTCTCGCCGATCATGGGCGCGATCACGCACGCGTACGGATGGCGCTACGTGTTCTTCGTGATGGGCGCGATCGGCATCGCGCTCGCCGCGTGGCTGGCCCGGTCGATCTACAGCCCGGCGGAGGATCCGCGAGTCAGCCGGGAGGAGTTGGCGTACATCGAGCAGGGCGGCGCGCTCGTACACCTCGATCAGCCGCTATCTGCGGCCCGTGACGCCGGCGGCCCGTCGTGGGCCCACGTGCGGCAACTCCTCGGCAGCCGCATGCTGCTCGGCGTGTACATCGCCCGGTACCTGCATCACGACGATCGCCTATTTCTTCCTGACCTGGTTCCCGGTGTACCTCGTGGAGGGGCGCGGGATGTCCATCCTCAAGGTCGGGTTCGTCGCCTCGCTTCCCGCGTTGTTCGGGTTCGTGGGCGGCATCATGGGCGGCCTGTTCTCCGATGCGTTGATCCGGCGAGGCCACTCGCTGACCGTCGCGCGCAAGACGCCCATCGTGGCCGGCATGCTGCTCTCGGTGAGCATGGTCGGCTGCAACTACGTCGACGCCCAATGGGCCGTCGTCGGCATCATGGCCCTGGCGTTCTTCGGCAAGGGGATCGGGGCGCTGGGCTGGGCGGTCGTGGCCGACACCTCGCCCAGGCAGATCGCCGGCTTGAGCGGCGCGCTGTTCAACACGTTCGGCAACACCGCCGCGATCACGACGCCCATCATCATCGGCTACTTGGTGAAAGGCAGCGGGGGCTTCGACGGCGCGCTGGTGTTCGTCGGCGCCAACGCGATCGTGGCGGTCCTGAGCTACCTGCTCGTCGTCGGCGAGATCAGGCGGCTCGAGCTGAAGTCCATGTGACACGGGAGCGACGATGAGCACGAGCAGAGTCACAGCCGGAGCGACGCCCCGAGTCGCGGAGATGCGTGTCGTACCCGTCGCGGGACACGACAGCATGCTCCTCAACCTGAGCGGCGCGCACGCGCCGTTCTTCACGCGAAACCTCCTGATGCTGACGGACGAATCAGGCCGGCAGGGCATCTCGGAGGTCCCGGGCGGAGCGCGGATCCAGCGCACGCTCGAACAGGCGCGCGAACTCGTCGTCGGTCAGCCGGTCGGCGCGTGGAACCGCGTGCTCGGCGCGATGCGCGACGGCTTCGGCAACGTGGACGCGGCCGGGCGGGGCGATCAGACCTTCGACCAGCGGGTGGCCATCCACGCGCTGACGGCGGTTGAAACGGCGCTGCTCGATCTCCTGGGCCAGCTGCTCGGCGTGCCGCTCTGCGCGCTGCTTGGCGACGGGCAGCAGCGCACCTCCGTCGAGGCGCTCGGCTACCTGTTCTTCGTCGGCAACCGCGCGCAAACGCCGCTGCCCTACGCGTCGGAGCCCGACGCCCGGGACGAGTGGCACCGCCTGCGCCATGAAGCGGCGCTCACGCCGGAAGCGGTCGTGCGCCTGGCCGAGGCGGCGCGGGCACGCTACGGCTTCGCCGACTTCAAGCTCAAGGGCGGCGTGCTCCACGGCGAGCGTGAGATGGACACGGTGGAAGCGCTCGCGGAGCGCTTCCCGGCCGCCCGGATCACCATCGATCCGAATGGCGCCTGGTCGCTCGAGGAGGCCGTGCGGCTCTGCGCCCCCCGGCGCCACCATCTCGCGTACGTCGAAGACCCCTGCGGCGCCGAGCGCGGCTTGTCGGGGCGCGAGGTGATGGCCGAGTTCCGCCGGACCACGGGACTTCGGACGGCCACGAACATGATCGCCACGGACTGGCGCGAGCTGAGCCACGCCATCCAGGCGGGCGCCGTGGACATCCCGCTCGCCGACCCGCACTTCTGGACGATGACGGGCTCGGTGCGCGTCGCGCAGGTGTGCAGCGCGTGGGGCCTGACATGGGGTTGCCACTCGAACAACCACTTCGACGTCTCGCTGGCGATGATGGTGCATGCCGCCGCGGCAGCGCCCGGGCGCGTCACCGCCATCGACACCCACTGGATCTGGCAGGAGGGGCAACGCCTGACGACGGACCCGCTCCAGATCCGGGACGGCCGTATCTCCGTACCCGACCGCCCAGGGCTCGGCGCAGACATCGACCCGGCCGAAGTCGAGCGCGCACACGCGCGCTACGAACAGCTCGGCCTTGGCGCGCGCGACGACGCGGTCGCGATGCAGTACCTCGTGCCCGGCTGGACCTTCGACCGAAAACGCCCGTGCCTCGTGCGCTGACGGCGGATGGGCGGGGCCCCGTGTCACCCCCCGCGCGTGCCGGACCGCCCCGCCGGCCGCAGGCCAGGGGTCGCGTCCGCAGGGCATTCAGGAGATGATGTAGAGCATGCGCACACAGCTCGCCGCCCTCACCGCCCTGCTTTCACTGGCCGTCGGCCCGGCTGCCGGCGCCGACTTTACCGCCGGCGCCGCCAAGCGGCGCATCACGCCGGAACTCAAACCCGGCGTCAGCGTCTGGATGGCCGGCTTCGCCAACGGCCGGGCCGCCGCGGGCGTCCACGACGATCTCTGGACGCGATGCCTGGCGATGTCGGCCGGCGGGAAGCCCGTCGTGCTCTGCGCGGTCGACTCCATCGGCCTCTTCTTCGAGGACGTCAAGCGGGTCCGCGACGGCGCCCGCGCGGCACTCGGCCGCGAGGTGGACGTCATCGTCGCCTCGACACACGTCCACGAAGCCCCCGACACCATGGGGCTCTGGGGGCCGCAGATGGGCGTGAGCGGGATCGACGAGGCCTACAACCAGCTCGTGATCGATCGCACGGTCGAAGCCATCGTCGAATCCGTCTCGGGCATGCGGCCGGCGACGGCCCGCGCCGCCGGCGTCACGCCCGCGGACGTCAAGCGCTTCTTCGACGACGACCGGCCGCCGAACCTCAACGATCCGGAGATGCTGGTTCTGGCGATTGACGGGCGGAGCGGCGGGCGCGTCGCGACCCTCGTCAACTGGGCCAGCCATCCCGAGGCCCTCGGGAGCAAGAACACGCTGCTGACGGCCGACTGGCCGTGGGCCTTCGTGAGAGACGTGGAGCAGGCCGCCGGCGGCATGGCGCTCTTCGTGAACGGCGCGATCGGAGGCATGCAGTCACCGCTCGGCACGGCACTCGTCGACCCCAAGACCCAGCAGCCCGCGCCCGCCAACACCTTCCGGTTCGCCGAGATCGTGGGCGAGTACGTCGCGCGGCACGTCGTCGAAGCGGCCGCGGCGGCGCGCCCGCTGGCGGTGGATGCGATCGAGTACCGCGAGGCGATCGTCGAGGTGCCGGTGGCCAACCAGGCCTACCTGATGGGATCCGCAGCGGGGGTGTTCAAGGGGCGCAAGCCGATGTCCGTGACGAAATCCACGTTCACGCCGGTGGGCTACCTCAGGCTGGCGAGCGGGAAGCAGGCCGTCGTCGAGGCGGCGCTCGTCCCCGGGGAGCTGTATCCCGAGCTGAGCGTCGGCGGGATCGTGCGCGACGAGGGCGCGGACTTCCCCGATGCGCCGGAGGAGAAGGCCCTCAAGCGCTTGATGACAGCCCCGGTGCGGATGCTGTTCGGCCTGGCCAACGACGAAATCGGCTACATCATCCCCAAGGCGCAATGGGACGAGCAGCCGCCGTTCACCTTCGGGGCGCAGAAGCGCTGGTACGGCGAGGTGAATGCGGTGGGCCCCGAGGCGGCCCCGCTCATCGTCGGCGCGTTCGACCGGTTGATGTCGGCCGGCAGGCGCTGATTGGGCACCCGCACGTCGGGTGGCACGGCGGTCACGCGCCGGCGCCTCACTCGCCCGAATCCCGCCGCTCGCCCCCCATGAGCGCCACCAGCGCCGCGTGGCGGTACATGTCCGAGAACGTCGGGTAGTTGTAGAGCGTCTCGGCGATGTGTGCCGCGTCGGCCTTCGCGTCGAGGAACGCCTGCCCGATGTGGATCAGCTCGCTGGCGGAGTGGCCGATGATGTGGACGCCCAGCAGCTCCAGCGATCCCTGTTCGAACAGCAGCTTCACCAGCCCCCCGGGCGCCCCCACGATTTGCCCTTTCGGGTTCATCTCGTAGTGCCCGCGCCCGGTGACGAACGGGATGCCCCGCTCCACGAGCGTCTTCTCCGACTCGCCGACGTAGCTCACCTCGGGAATCGCGTAGATGGCGAACGGGAGCCGCGAGGTCCGGAGTTTCGGGCCCGGGATGTTGTAGGCGTTCCGGATCGCCTGGCGGCCCTGCTCCATCGAGGTGCTCGCAAGGGCCGGATAACCGATGACGTCGCCCACCGCGTAGATGTGCGGGTGGACCGTTTCGAACCTCTCGTTCACCGTCAGCAGGCCGCGATCGTCGGGCAGGATGCCGATCGCCTCCAGTCCGAGGCCGCGCGTGTTGCCGTCGCGGCCCACGCAGTAGAGCAGGACGTCGGCCTCCAGCACGTTTCCGTTCCGCGTGGTGACGCGGACCATCGGCGGCGCGCCCTCCATCCGCTCGACACGGGCGTAGTGGTCGTTGGACACGAACGCCACGCCCAGCCGCCCCAGCTCACGCCGCAGGATGCCGGCGACTTCACGATCGACGAACGGCAGCAGGTCGGCGCGCGTGTCGACCAGCGTGACGGCCAGGCCGAGCGCCGCGAAGATGGACGCGTACTCCACGCCAATCACGCCCGCGCCGAGCACGATCATCGAGCGCGGCATCCTCGGCAGCCGGAGGACGGTCGTGCTGTCGAACACGATGTCGCCGTCGAAGTCGATATCGGCCGGCCGGTTCGGCGACGACCCGGTGGCGATGACGATGACCTCGCCCTTGAGGCGGAGGCGGACCTGCCCGTCGACGCCATGCACCGCGATCGTGTGCGCGTCGAGGAACCGGCCCTCGCCCTTGAAGATCTCGATCGCGTAGCGGTTCAGCGATCGGTTGATGAGTTCCAGCTCCCGCTGGACCACGCGCTGCTCGCGGTACATCAGCTCCGGGATCGTGATGGTGTCCCCGATCTCCACCTTGATCGCGTCGAGCCTGTTGCGCCGGAGGCCGTGGACGAACAGCGCGCTTTCGCGCAGCGTCTTGCTGGGAATGGTGCCCCAGTTCACCCGCGTGCCGCCGACGACGTGCTCGCGCTCCACCAGCGCCACGCGCTTGCCCGCCCGGGCGGCCTGGATGGCGGCCCGTTCGCCGCCGGGGCCGCCGCCAATCACCACGACATCGAAGCTGATCACGGGTGCACTCCCGGTTGAGGCCTGTCAGTCCTGCCGCGTCTGCGCCGCCGCCCGCCGCGCCCTACTTCCCAGGCGCCGTGAGGTCCTTGAACGGCTCGATGTCCGGCACGACCTTCACGCCGGTCGTGAACGTCAACGGCACCAGCGGCAGGCCGCTCGGTACGTGACTTCCACCATGTACGCCGTGAACCCGCGGAACGGGCGCGGCACCTTCGCGACATACCCGCCTGCTGCCTGCGCCGCGAGCGGCGTGCCCTTCCACTTCGCGCCAATCGTGCTCAGACGGAAATCTCGCGAGCCGGGATTGGTCGCCTGCCAGAGCGTCACCTTGGCGGGCGCCGGCGTGGTCTGCACGTGGATCGCGCCGTCCGCGTCGATCCGCCACGTGAACTGGGGCAGTGGCGTGCGGTTCAGGAACGCGTGATACCACCCCGCCACCGACAGCCACGCGTCGGTCCCGCGCAAGGAGTGATCGGCGTTCGGCACGTACCGGAGTGACGTGCCGCCAGACAGCTGGTCCAGGTAGGACTGCCACGAATCGGGCAGGAAGAACTGATCACCCGTCGCGTTCACCAGGAACTTGGGCATGGACAGCCGCTGGCGGTACTCGAACGGCTCCTCGATGCGCATCAAGTCCTTGAAGCGCGGCGTCTGGAACCGTGACATGACGTCCATGTCTTCGTAGTCGGCGACGGCCGGCGCGTAGTAGCCGTACACCGCCAGGTGGTGCTGGAACGACGGGACGATGTTGAGCAGGTCGATGACGATCGGCACCACGCCGACCACGCGCCTGTCGACGGCGGCAGTCGTCCACGCCGTCCAGCCGCGCTTCGACGCGCCGGCCACGACGAAGCTCTCCACGGCCGTCTGGGTGCCGGCGCAGTGCGTGACCACCGTGTCCATCGCGCGGACCGCCGCCTTCGTCATCGGCAGGCGCAGCGGCCACTGGTCGTCGCCGCCGCGCAGGTACTTGTCCCAGGTGTAGGCGATGATCTCGTCCTCGGTGCGCGGACGCTTGTCGTCGGCGAACACCAGCGGCTGGTTGGGCACCATGCGCAGCTCGGCCACCACCGAGCCGGTCAGCACCGCGACGCGCGCCAGGTTCTCGTCGGCAGCCCTGGGCGCCGGGTTGTTGTTGTTGCCTCCGGAGATGTACAGGAACGCCGTACGGTGCGTCACCGCGGCGGGCGTGATGACCGTCAGCCAGTGCTTCCAGGCCGTCCGGTCCACCTCGCCGGGTGCCCGCCACGTCTGCGAGGTCATGTCGATGACGGTCGCCGTGTAGCCGTTCCCCTGGAGCGTCCCGGCCACCTCGAACCGGTAACTCGGGTCCGGCGTCTCGACGTAGCGGTCGAGCGGCGTCCGGGCCGCGGCCGGCGCCGTGGCCAGCGCCTGCGCCTGGGCGTGCAGGCTGCCGGCCGGCGTCTGAGGCTGCGTCAACAGAAGGGCGGCGGCGACCGCGATCAGGGTGAGCACACGCGTCATCGTCAGGCTCCCATCGAGAATGAACGGGCAAAGAAGGTTCGGGCTAGAGTAACGGGAGGGCGAGCCCGGCCGCAACCGCCGAATGCGCGACGGGCGCGGGAGGCGCGACGGCAGGCCCGGTTGCGGCGGGCACCGGTTTCTGGCAGAGTCTGGTGGCGTTCCCCGGGGGCTGTGCGCGTGAAAATCACCAAGGCCGTCATCACCGCCGCTGGCCGCGACCAGCGGAACCTGCCGCTACAGGCCATCGTGGATCACGACGGCGCCACCAAGCCCGTGCTGCGCGTCACGCTCGAAGAGGTGCTGCGGGCCGGCATCCGCGAAATCTGCCTCGTCGTCTGCCCGGGCGATCGGGAGGCGTTCGAACGCGCGGCGGCGGGCCTGGAAGCGACGCTGCACTTTGTCGAGCAGGCCGAGCCGCGCGGCTACGGGCACGCCCTGCTCTGCGCCCGCGCGTTCGTCGGCGGCGACGCCTTCCTGCATCTGGTGAGCGACCACCTTTTCATCGGCCTCGGCCCGACCTCCTGCGCCCGCCAGGTCGTCGAGGCCGCGGAGGCCGCCTCCTGCGCGGTCTCGGCGGTGCAGGCCACGCGCGAGTCGAAGCTGCCGTACTACGGCGCGGTGGGCGGGCGGCGCGTCCCGGGCAGCCGCCGTCTCTACGAGATCGAGAACGTGCTCGAGAAGCCGACGCCGACGCAGGCCGAACAGCACCTGGTGGTCCCGGGGCTCAGGGCCGGCCATTACCTGTGCTTCTTCGGCATTCACGCGCTGACGCCGGCCATCATGCACCTGCTGGATGCCGAGCTTCGGGCCAGCGCCGGCCAGGCGGTGTCGCTCTCACCCTCGCTCGCGGAGCTCGCCCGGCGCGAGAAGTATCTGGCGCTCGAGCTCGCGGGACGCCGCTACAACCTCGGCGTGCGCTACGGCCTGTTCGCCGCGCAGCTGGCCCTGGCCATGGAAGGGCGCGAGCGCGACGAGGTGCTCGCGCAAATCGTGGAACTCCTGGCCCAGCGGGAGGCTGCCTCGGAGCCGGACGCCGGGCCCGCATCATGAGAGACCTGGTCGGGATCATCACGTCGGCGGCGCCGGAGGTTCGCGACACGCCGCTCGAGGCCGCCTGCGCCGGCGCGTCGGCTGCGGAACTGCTGGCCGCGTGCGACGAGCTCGACGCGTTCTGGCGGCGCGCGGAGAACCTGTACGAGCGGGTGCGCGCCCTCTTCTTCCTCTACGCGATCCACCGCTTTCACCTGCCGGCGGCAGCCGGCGCCGGCGCGGGCGGGCACGTGCCGTATGACGGCTATCGCCTGCTGCTGAACCGGCGCTTCGAGGAGGCCATCGATCGGTTCCTCGCCGTGCGCCGGGCGTCGGGGCCCGGCCCCGGGCCGTGCAGCGCCCTTGCCGAGGCCTACCACAAGCTCGCGTTCCAGACGCTGGCCCTGCAGGTGCGCCGGAGCGTCCGCTCGGTGCGCGGGAACCAGTGGATGTTCCGCACGGGCCACCCGGCCGATCATCCGCTTCGGCTGCGCCCGGAGATGCTCGAACGGCGCCAGGGCGTCTACCCCGTCCTGCGGGAATACACGCCGGTCCGCATGGATCTCTCGCACAGCGCGTGGAGCGACATCTTCTTCCTCGGGATGGACTTTCCCGAGGGCGCGCGCGTGCTGAACGTCTCGATCGATCTCGGCGTGCACGGGCGCGACGCGGCGCCCCGCCCGCCGGTCGAGGTGAGCCTCCGCGTGATCGACCGGCCGATCCTGCGGCTGGTCAGCGTCGACCTCGCGGCGGCGGCCGACATCGACAGCCTGGCCGAGGTGTTCGATTTCGCGCGCGACTATCTCGGGCTCCTCAAGGCGGCCGTGATTGCGTCGGGCATCGTGCCTCCCGGCATGGAAGGTTCGGGTCGAAGCCTGGCCGAAGTGCTGACCGAGATCGCAGGGCCCGGCCGCGGCCTCGAGATCGTCAGCCAGGTGAACGACATCCCGAAGGGCTCGCGCCTCGCGGTCTCCACCAGCCTGCTGGCCGGCCTCATTTCGGCCTGCATGCGGGCCACGGGCCAGACGAAGGGATTCACCGGCGCGCTCGACGACGCCGATCGCCGGCAGGTGGCCGCGCGGGCGATCCTGGGCGAGTGGCTCGGCGGGTCCGGCGGCGGCTGGCAGGACTCGGGGGGCCTGTGGCCGGGCGTGAAGCTGATTTGCGGCGCGGCGGCGGAGCCCGGCGATCCGGAGTTCGGCATCAGCCGCGGGCGTCTCCTTCCCCGCCACACGCTGCTCGACGGCGTCACGGTCAGTGCCGCCACGAGACAGCGCCTGCAGGACAGCCTCGTGCTCGTGCACGGCGGCATGGCCCAGAACGTCGGCCCCATCCTCGAGATGGTCACCGAGAAGTACCTCCTGCGGTCCGAGCCCGAGTGGGCCGGACGGCGCGAGGCCATGCGCGTGCTCGACGAGGTGCTGGCCGCGCTCGAAGCGGGCGACATCCGTCGCGTCGGCGCCGTGACCACGAGCAACTTCGCGGGCCCCATCCAGGCCATCATCCCGTGGGCCACCAACCACTACACCGAAACGCTCATCGGCAGCGTCCGGCAGCACTTCGGCGACGCGTTCTGGGGTTTCTGGATGCTGGGCGGCATGTCCGGCGGCGGCATGGGGTTCATCTTCGATCCCGGCCGGCGAGCGGAGGCGCAGCAGTATCTGCAGGAGACCATGTCGTCGGCGAAGCGCGCGATGGCATCGGCCCTGCCGTTTGCGATGGACCCGGTGGTGTACGACTTCGCCGTCAACGGCTCCGGCACGCGCGCAGAACTGCTGCGCGGCGAGGCGGCCATCCTGTCGCCGGGCTACTACGCCCTGCGCGTCCCGGGCCTGCTGCGCGCCGCGCCTGGCCACCTGGCGCCCGCCGAGCAGGCGGAACTGGATCTGTTCGGCGCCGCCTGCCGCGAGAAGCCGGAGATGCGCGGCATGGTCGAACGGCTGTTCGACCGCCTGCTGCCGCGCGGCGCGTCCGGCCGCACGGCGCAGCAGAGCCTCGGCGCCCTGCTCGAGGCCAATGGCTTCGACCCCGAGCAGCACGAGCAGATCCGGGCCGACCTCCGCGCCGGCCGCGTGGGCCTCGGCCAGAACAGGCTGCCCGCCAGCACGCAGATCGAAGACGTCCGCGCGGAGGACGTGATCGACGCGAGAGGCACGTCGACGGACCTGCTGCGCGAAGAGGGGCTGTCGCTGCTCGCCGCCGGCGCCGCCGCCGTTGTCACGCTCGCCGCCGGCGCCGGCAGCCGCTGGACGCAGGGGGCCGGCGTGGTGAAAGCGCTCCACCCCTTTGCGAAGCTCGCGGGCCGGCACCGGAGCTTCCTCGAGGTCCACCTCGCGAAGAACCGCCGGGTCGCGCGCCTGGCCGGCGCCCCAATCCCGCACGTCATCACCACGAGCCACCTCACGCACGCCGCGATTGCCTCCTGGCTGGAGGCGCACGCCGGCGTGGCGGCCCACGTGCCGGTGACCGTCTCACCCGGACGGGCCATCGGCCTGCGGCTGGTGCCGATGGAGCGCGATCTGCGCTTCGCGTGGGAGGAAACCGCCCATCAGGTGCTCGACGAGCAGGCGCAGAAGGTGCGCCGGAGCCTCGAGGCGGCGCTGATCAACTGGGCCAGAACATCCGGCGAGGGCGGCGACTACACGGACAACGTGCCCGAACAGTGCCTGCACCCGGTGGGCCACTGGTACGAAGTGCCGAACCTGCTGCGCAACGGCGTCCTGCGCCGGCTCGTCGTTGAGCGGCCCGCCCTGCAGGTGCTGATGCTCCACAACATCGACACGGTCGGCGCGGATGTCGACCCGGCGCTGCTCGCGCAGCACCTGCGGTCCGGCGCCTGCCTGACGTTCGAAGTGATCCCGCGGCGCGTCGAGGATCGGGGCGGCGGCCTCGCGCGGGTGAACGGGCGCCCCCGCCTGGTCGAGGGGCTGGCCCTGCCGCGCGAAGACCAGGAGTTCGACCTTTCGTTCTACAACTCGATGACCACGTGGATCCACGTCGACCGGCTGCTGGCCGTGTTCGGCCTGACGCGCGCCGATCTCGCCGACGAGCCGCGCGTCACCGCTGCCGTGCGCGAGGCGGCGGCGCGCCTGCCCACGTACATCACCCTGAAGGACGTGAAGAAGCGCTGGGGCCACGGGCAGGAGGACGTGTTTCCCGTGTCCCAGTTCGAGAAGCTCTGGAGCGACATGAGCGCGCTCGCAGACGTGGACACGCGGTTCATCGTCGTGCCGCACGCCCGCGGCCAGCAGCTGAAGGAGCAGGCGCAGCTCGACGGCTGGCTGCGCGACGGGTCGGCCGCGCGCGTCGAGGCGCTCTGCGCGTTCGCCGGCTGACGACAGGCGGCTTCAGAACCCGTTCACGCGGCCGGTGTCAGCCGCCATACGCCGGTGCTGAACCCGCCTCTGGTACAGCTGTTCCGCGCCGCGGCCCTGCTGGATCAGCGGGACGTACGTCTCGAGCTCCCGCAGCGTATCCGGGTCCGTCAGATCGATCACCCGCTTCTTCTCGGCGGACATGTAGGCGGCCATCACGAGCCGCGTGATCTCGAACCCGTAGCTCCACGGCAGCAGCGCGTCCCGGCCGCCGGTGAAGGCCGCGAGGGCGTCGGCGTTCTCGTCGGTGTACCCGTAGAGATCGGCCTCGTTGTGCTGCACGGCCAGCAGGCCCCGGGAGGCGGTCGACTTCTCCAGCGCCGACTCGGCGTCCTTGATCGCCTCCGCCGCCACGTCGCCGATGAAGATGGTCAGCGGTGATACCAGGGTATTGATCTCGAACGCATACCCGGGCCCGGTGCCGTCCATGAGCAGGCGCAGCCCCTGCTTCTCGAACATCCACGAGTTGGTGAACTGCGCCTTGACGAGCTGGCCGGTTTCGGGGTTCTTGAACGTAATCATGCCGGTGGCGAAGTCCTCCGCCGGCGTCTTGGCGTAATCGACGCCGCGGTCCTTCAGGAGCTTCTCGCGCCAGAACGGCAGCCCCCACTTGAGCAGGCCCAGGTCCGCCGTCACCGACTGCGGCTGGAGGAACGTCGGCGGCTTGCCGCTGGGCGTCAGCACGTACCAGCCCACCGCGATGCTGTGGCAGCCCATGTCACACAAAACGCCGCCGCCCTGGCGCGTCGGGTCCCAGAACCAGCCCTCGTGGGGCCCGCCGTGCTCCTCGGCCGAGCGGGCGAGCGACATCGGCCCCATCTGGCGCCGCACCGGCTCGAGCTGCGCCAGCTGCGCCCGGATCGGCTTCATGAAGATCTGGTTCTCGAAGTACGCCGTCCGGAGGCCGGCGGCCTCGGCCAGATCGACCAGCCGCCGCGCTTCGGCGACGTTGCGGCCCAGCGGCTTCTCGCAAATCACGCCCTTCAGCCGCGCACCAGCCTTCACGGCATCCGCAATGGCCTCCACGATCTCGAGGCGCGCGTAGTTGGGCGCGCAGATGAACACGCAGTCGACGTGCTTCGCCATCTCGGCCACGCTGCCGTAGACGGCCGGGCTGCCCAGGCCGAGGCCCGCCGCCATCGCCGCCAGCTCCGGCGCCCCCTTGACGGCGGTGACCCCCGCCACCTCGATGCCGCGCAGCTGCGCCAGGGCCGCCAGCTGGAACCTGGCGATGAACCCCGCGCCCACGAAGCCGTACTTCAGATTCGCCGTGCCCATGACCGGCCTCCGCTGCAAGCCGCCGGGGCGGCGTTACCGCCCGGCCTTCTTCGTGCCCGTGCCCAGGAAGAGCGCGATGACGAACAGCGCGCCCGCCATGGCCGCCACGATGAGCAGGCTCTGCTGGATGGTGGCGCCCACGCTCAGGCTGCCGACGATCTGCGGCACGAACGTGCCCCCGAGCAGCCCGATGGCGAAGATGATGCCGAAGATGCTGCCGTACAGCCTCGGCTCGAACTTCGCGAACGTCACGCCGACGATGGTCGGGAAGATGGGCGCGAACACGAACCCCGTCAGCACGACCGCGGCCGTCGCCACGGTGGCCGACGCGGTCATGATCATTACGAGAATCGCCCCCATCGCCACCAGCGCCAGCACCGCGATCAGGCGGATGCCGATGGCCGTCAGGTTCTTCACCGTCGACGTCACGAAGCGCCCGACCATCATCGCGGCGCCGAACAGGCTCAGGATGAGCCCGGCCTTCGACACGGCGCCCGGGTTCGTGGCCCCGCCGAAGAGCTCCGTCATGTAGGGCTTGGCCCACGTCCCCAGGCTGACTTCGAGCGAGATGTAGCAGAACAGGGCCAGCGCCGCGACGATGACGGCCGGGTTGCCGAGCAGCTTGAACGCCATCGAGAACTCGTAGCCGGTCGCGCTGGCCGGGAATTTCGCGCTGAACGCCACGAGCAGGAACAGGGCCATCAGGCCGCCGAGCACGAGCACGCCGGTCGCGTACGGCACGCCGGCGCTGCCGAGCAGCGAGAACAGCAGCGGCGTGACGACGTAGCCCAGGCCGAAGAACGCGTTGCCGAAATTGCTGGCCCGGGCCGGGTCCTTGCCGTCGAAGAGCACCACCGGGATGAGCGTGTTGCCCACGGTGTTCAGGCACATCGCGCCGATGCCCAGCAGCACGCAGGCCATGGTGGCGGTGCCGAGGCTCGTGGCCGAGGCAATCAGGAACATCGCCAGCCCCTCGACGAGGAACCCGACGATGGCCACGGGCTTGTAGCCGAACTTGTCGACCATCGGCCCGACAATCAGCTGGACGAACACGCTGGTCAGGAACAGCGTCAGCACCAGGTTGCCGATTTCGGCGTTGGTGACGCCCAGCGCCGTCTTGAGTTCCTCCGACACGGCACCCAGGATGATGAACGCGATGCCGAGGCTGAACACCGCCGTCAGCGCGACGATGGACACCTGCGTGCGTGATGAACCTGCCATGGTGACTGCCTCCTGCTTCAGGATTCCGAGAAGCGCCGCCGGGGGGTCCGCCCCGGCGCGCCGTCGAAGGGCCGGCTGATTATAGCCGAGGCGGCGTGCCGAGCCCCGAAGCCAGTTGCGGGGCCGCGCCTCGGGGCCTTGCGGCAACTGGCCGGCGCTGCTAGCCTACAGCCCGTCCGGTCCGGCGGGATGGCCTCGCCGCGGACAGCCAAGGTACCCGATGACCGACGTCCCACCGCGACAGGAAGATCCCGTGTCGGCACCGCGCGTCCGCGAGATTCTCGCCCGCATCACGGGCGTCCGCGTGGCCGTCTGCGGCGACTTCTGCCTCGACGCCTACTGGATGCTCCACCCCGGCGGAGGCGAAGTGTCGGCCGAAACGGGCCTCCGCTCGCAAGCCGTCGGCCGGCATTACTACTCACTCGGGGGCGCTGCCAACGTCGTCGCGAACCTCGCCGCCCTGCGGCCCGCGAGCGTGCGCGCCATTGGCGTCGTCGGCGACGACGTCTTCGGCCGTGAACTGCTCAGGCAGTTGGAGGCGCTCGGCGCTGATGCGGCCGGAATGGTCGTCCAGCGCGGCCGGTTCGACACCGTGACCTATGGCAAGCGGTACCTCGACGGCCGCGAGGATCCGCGGATCGACTTCGGCTTCTTCAACCAGCGCAGCGCGGCGACCGACGCGGCGCTCATCGAGCACCTGCGCCGGGCGCTCGACCAGTGCGAGGCCGTCATCTTCAACCAGCAGGTGCCCGGGGGCCTCTCCGACGCGTTCATCGACGGCCTCAACGCCCTGTTCGCCGCGCACCCTGACCGGGTCGTGCTGTGCGACTCGCGCCACTACGGTCCCAGGTTCAGGCACGTGTCCCGCAAGACGAACGACGCCGAGGCGGCGCGGCGCGGAGAGTCCGCCATCGAGCCTGGTGTCCACCCCGCGCTGCCCGAACTCGAGGCCTTTGCGGCCGACCTCTTCACCACCTCGGGCAAACCGGTGTTCGTCACGCGAGGCGCCCGCGGCATCCTGACGGCCGACGCCGCGGGCCTGCACATCGCGCCGGGGATCCAGGTGCTGGGAAAGATCGATACCGTCGGCGCCGGCGACACGGTGACTGCCGCCCTGGCGCTCGCCCTCGGCGCCGGCTGCACCCCCGCCGAAGCGGCCGGTTTCGCCAACCTCGCGGCCTCGGTGACGGTGCAGAAGATCTTCCAGACGGGCACGGCCTCGCCCGACGAGGTGATGGCCGTCAGCGACGATGCCGACTACGTCTACCAGCCCGAGCTGGCCGACGACATCCGCCAGGCCGCCCGGCTGGACGGATCGGAGATCGAGGCCTGCGAGCATCCGCTGCCTCCCCTCGGCCGCGTGCGTCATGCCGTGTTCGATCACGACGGCACGATCAGCACGCTCCGGCAGGGCTGGGAGCGGATCATGGAGCCGATGATGATCCGGGCGATTCTCGGCGGCCGGTACGACACGGCCGACGAGGCGCTCTACCAGCGTGTCGCGCACCGGGTGCGCGACTACATCGACAAGTCCACCGGCATCGAGACGCTCGTGCAGATGGACGCGCTGGTCACCATGGTCCGCGAGTTCGGCATCGTGCCGGCCGACGAGGTGCTGGACACGGCCGGCTACAAGGGGATCTACAACGAGGCCCTCATGGGCGTCGTGGACGGAAGGCTCGCGAAGCTGCGCCGCGGCGAACTGGACATCGACGACTTGACGGTCAAGGGCGCGGTGTCGTTTCTCCGGGCCCTGCGCGAGCTGGGCCTGACGCTGTACCTGGCCAGCGGCACCGACCACGACGACGTGCGCCGCGAGGCCGAGGCGCTCGGTTACGCCGATCTCTTCAACGGGGGCATCTACGGCGCGCTCGACCGCGGCCAGCCGCACGCGAAGCGGCGGGTCATCCAGCGCATCCTCGGCGAGAACGGCCTGGACGGCTCGCGCCTGGCGGTCTTCGGCGACGGCCCGGTGGAGCTGCGCGAGGCCCGCAAGCGCCACGGCGCCGCGGTCGGCGTCGCGAGCGACGAGGTGCGCCGCTATGGCCTCGACCCGGGCAAGCGGGCGCGCCTCGTGAAAGCCGGCGCGCACCTGGTGATCCCTGACTTCACGCAGGCCGGGCGCCTGCTGGCGCTCCTGGGGGACGGACATGACGCGTGACGCGATCCGGGCGGCCCGCCACGAAGCCCATCGGCATCTCACCCGCGAACTCCTGCCCTTCTGGCTCACGCGCTGCAAGGACGAGATCCACGGCGGGTTCATCACGCACTTCGACCAGCACGGCCGCGACAGCGGCGAAGACCAGAAGTCCCTGATTGCCCAGACCCGGTGCGTGTTCACGATGGCGTCGGCGCACCGTGCCGGCTATGGCGGCGGCGTCTGCGCCGAGTTCGCGCGCCACGGCGTCGACTTCCTGCTCGCGCGGATGTGGGACCGCGAGCACGGCGGCTTCTACTGGACCGTGGACCGCGAGGGCGGCGTTCAGATCGACAAGAAGATCCTCTACGGCCTCAGCTTCGCCATCTACGCGCTGAGCGAGTACACGCTGGCCACCGGCGACGCGCGCGGCCTCGAGTACGCGCAGCGGACGTTCGACCTGGTCCAGCGGCACTGCGCCGAGCCGGAGCACGGCGGCTACCTCGAGATGTTCGAGCGCGACTGGGCCAGGTGCGGGCCTGGCAGCGGCGGCGGCGACCGCAAGACGCTCGACGTCCACATGCACCTGATGGAGGCCTTCACCACGCTCTACGAGTGCAGCCGCCGCGAGGAGCATCGCCTGGCGCTGCAGGACGACATCGCCATCCTCACCCGGCGCATCCTGCACCCGGAGTCGGCCACCGGCATCCCGCAGTTCTGGGCCGACTGGCGCGTCGCGCCCCAGATCAAGTTCGACATCGTCTGGGGCTGGGACCGCTTCTCGGACGGCGGGGCGAAGACCCACGCCGACGACAACACGTCGTACGGCCACAACGTGGAGTTCGCCTGGCTGCTGCGCCATGCGCTCGAGGTGCTCGGCGAGCCCGCCGGCCCGTACAACGCGATCATGCGGAAGCAACTCGATCACGCGGTGAAGGCCGGCGTCGACTACGAGTTCGGGGGCGTGTACGTCGAGGGCCCGCACGACGGCGGCCCCGCGTACGACACCGAGAAGGAGTTCTGGCAGCAGGCCGAGACGCTCATTGGCATGCTGGACGGATGCCTGCACTTTGGTATGGACCCGTACTGGAAGGCCTACGAGGCCGTGCACCGGTTCGTGTTCGACAGGATGGTGAACCGGGAGGTCGGCGAGTGGTGGCCGCTCCTGTCACGCGACGGCGGGACGCGCATCTGGACCCACATGAGCCACTCGTGGAAGATCAACTACCACTCGGTGCGGTCCATGATTCAGTCGATCGCCCGCCTGGAGAAGCTGCTGGCGGCGTGATCCCGCGCCGCCTGGGCGTGGTCCGGCTGAAAGCCGTAGCCGGCGGCGAAGCCGCAGGTGAGTTGCTCGTGGGGGACGGAATGGCAGCCAGTCGTCGCATCCCGTCGGCAGTGCTGGCAGCGCTTCTCGTCGCGACGACGACGGAAACGGCGCTGGACGGTTCTCCTGCCTTTCCCCCGCGGCTCGAGAGCTACCTCACCGAGCGTGTCAGGCTCACCGAAGCCCAAAAGCGGCAACTCGTGGCCGGCGCGCCGGTGACGAAGCTGCTCGCCGTGGACGAAGGCAAGGAAGTCGCCATCTTCGGCGCGATCTGGATCGCGGCACCCATCCGGCGGTACGTCGAGGCCGTCACCGACATCGAGACCTTCGAGCGTGGCCGCTCTTTCAAGGTGACCAAACGCATCAGTTCGCCTCCCAGACTCGAGGACTTCGCCGACCTGCATCTTCGCGAAGAGGACGTGAAGGACCTGCGGGCCTGCCGCATTGGAGACTGCGTCGTCAAACTCGACGCGCGGGCCATCGAGACGCTCCGTGCGGAGGTGGATTGGAAGTCCCCCGGAGCCGCGACCGCGGTGGACCGTGTCATGCAGCAGTTCGCCCTGCTCTACGTCAACGGATACCTCGAAGGAGGCAACGAACGCCTGGCGGTCTATCGAGACCACTCGCGGCCCAGATTCGTGGCGGAGGAGTTCCGCACGATGATCGATCAGATGCCTGAACTGGCGACGTACATGCCGAACCTGCGCCGCTATCTGCTGGACTACCCCTCGTCGGCGCCTCCGGAAGCCACGTCGTTCCTGTACTGGCAGGAGACGGAGTTCGGCCTGAGGCCGACCATCCGCATCAGTCACCTGACGATCTGGGAAACCGCGGACGCCACGGCCGTGGCGTCCAAGATGCTGTACGCGAGCCACTACTTCTGGACGGGCCTCGAGCTCCGCGCGCTCCTTGCCGACCCGTCGCGGGGCCCTGGCTTCTGGTTCGTCACTGTCAATCGGAGCCGGTCGGACGGACTCGGCGGCGTCACGGGGCCCTTTGTCCGGGGGCGCGCGAGGAGCGAGGTCCAGAAAGGAACGGTGGCCGCGCTTCGGGCGACCAAGCGGGTGATCGAGGCGGCCCGCTGAGGCCTGCCCGCCCGGAACGGCCGAGGCTTGTCCGTGGCGTGTCACCTCTCGCGGCGCGGACGAATCGCCCGGGAAAGGAGGGCGCAGCCCTGATCCGGGTAGACTAGTTCCGATGTCGCAAGCCACCACGCAGACGCAAGCCGACACGCCGATTCGACGAGCGCTCCGGACGGCGTGGCGCCACCGCGAGCAGGTGTTCTGGACGGCGCTCATCGTCGCCGTCATCGTCATCCAGTGGCCGATGCTGAAGGGCTGGTACTACAAGGCCACCGGCGCCGAGGCTCCGCCGTCCGCCATTGCCTGGCGCACCGACTTCGACGCGGCGATCGCCGAGGCCAGGCTGGCGAACAAGCCGCTGCTGGTGGATTTCTCCGCCGACTGGTGCCCGCCGTGCGTGGCGATGAAGCACGACGTGTGGCCCCATCCCGAGGTGGCCGCTGCCGTCAATCGCGCGGTCGTCCCGCTGCTGGTCGATGCGGACCGCGACGCCGTGCTCGGCCCGCGCTACCAGGTGTCCGCCATCCCGGCCGTGCTCCTGATCGACGCCGGCGGCCGCGTCATCAAGCGCCACGACGGGTACCTGCCCCGATCCGGCGTCCTTCGCTTCATCGCCGGCGCCGCCGAGTAGCCACGGCCGCACCCCGGGTGCTATCGTGGCCGCGGAGGCGTTATGAAGCGGCGCGACTTTCTCAAGCAGGCCACTATCGCGGCAGTCGGGGTGTCGGTGGCGCGCGCGGGCGCGGCCGGCAAGCGGATCGCCTTCGGCGGCATCCAGATCGAGTGCAGCACCTACGGCAACATCCTGTCGCGCATGGAGGACTTCACCGTCCGCCGGGGCCAGGAGCTCGCCGACTACCGCCTGTTCAGCGTGACGAAGGGTTACCCGCATCCGTTCCTGCCGGTGTTCCTCGCAAGCGCGGTGCCCGGCGGGCGCGTGGAACGGCAGACCTACGATGCGCTCAAGACGGAGTTCCTCGGCCGGCTGCGGGAGCTGCTGCCGCTCGACGGCGTGTACCTGCCGATGCACGGCGCGATGTACGTCGACGGCATGACAGACGCCGAGGGCGACTGGATCTCGGCTGTCCGCGCCGTCGTCGGCGCCCGCTGCCTGATCTCGGCCAGCTACGACCTGCACGGCAACCTGAGCCGGCGCGTCATCGACAACCTCGACATGCTGTCGGCGTTCCGCACGGCGCCCCACATCGATCGGGAAGAGACCCACAAGCGGGCGTGCGACATGCTCGTGCATTGCCTCGACCACGACATCCGGCCAACGCTGGTGTGGGCGCCGATCCCGGTGCTGATGCCCGGCGAGCGCAGCAGCACCGAGTACGAGCCGGCGAAGCGGCTGTGGGCGCAGTTGCCTGCCTTGAACGCTCAGGACGGCGTCATGGACGTGTCGCTGCTCGTCGGGTACGTCTGGGCCGACGAAGCGCGCGCCACGGCGGCGGCCGTGGTCACCGGCACGAAGCCGGCCGCCCTGCAGCAGACCGCGGCGGCGCTCGCGCAGCAGGTACCTGGGATGCCCGGTCGGAGTTCGCGTTCGGCGTGCCGACCGGGACGATGGCGGAGATCATGGCCAGGGCGCAGGCGCTCTCCACCCGGCCCGTCGTGATTTCGGACTCGGGCGACAACCCCACGGGCGGCGGTACGGGCGACCGGGCCGACGCGCTGGCCGAGTTGCTCCGAATGAAGGTCCGCGACGTCGTGCTCGCGGGCATCGCGGACCGGCCGGCGACGGAGGCCTGCTACAGGGCCGGCGTCGGCCAGACGCTGGTGTTGAAGATTGGCGGATCACTCGACCCGCAGGCCAGTACGCCCGTCGACGTCACCGCGAAGGTGGTCTTCCTGGCGAAGACCGACAGGCTCCCGGAGCGACAGGCCGTCATCGCCGTCGACGGCGTCACGGTGGTGCTCACCGCCCGGCGGCGGCCGTTCCACGAGATCGCCGACTTCACGTCGCTCGGGCTGGACCCGAAAGCGTTCAGAATCGTCGTGGTGAAGGCCGGGTACCTGGTGCCCGCCATCGCCGCCATCGCGAAGCCGAACCTCATGGCCCTCACCGACGGCGCGGTGAACCAGGACATCCCGCGGCTGTCGAACCGCCACCGCGTGCCCAGCTACCCGTGGGTCTCCGACCTGAAGTGGGCGCCGGCCACGATTGTGTCAGCGCGGTCGAGGAGCTGAATCGCCGGGCGGGATGAGGCCGGCATGGGCCGGACCGTCAGGCCCGGCCAACAGCTTGACACTCGAATCCCGAATCCCGAGTCCCGAATCCCGAGTCCCGAGTCTAAATCCCCGGATACCACCCCTTCGCGTTCTCGAAATAGATCTTGCGCAGCACCGAGGCCGGCAGCGCCACGCCGCGCGACTTGAATCCGGCCCGCACGTTGTCCAGCGCCAGTTCCTGGTCTGTCGCGAACCACGTGGCGTCGGATTCGTAGGTGGCCGCCAGCCGCGCGAGTGCCTTCGACGGGTCCGCGCCTTCCGCGGCGGGACCGCGTCCGAACTGGACGTCGGTTGCGTAGAGCAGCCGGTCCTGGTACTTCACCAGGAAGGCGCGGACTTTATCGCGCGGCTGAATCTGCAGGTGGACGATCCGGGCCGAGAGGTCGACGGCGAAGTTCGGGTACTTGTCCAGCCGCTTCGCGAGCTCGTCGACGCTGTACTCGAGGCTGCCCAGGTGGCAGCCGACGACGCGCAGGCTCGGGTGGCGCTCGAGCATACGATCGCGCGCGGCGACCTGGGCCTCGTAGTTGGGGATTTCCGGGTGCAGCAGACCGTGGTACTGCGGGTTGGCGGAGAAGTACCGCCGGTCCCCGTCCACGGTCATCTGGTCCACCGGGAGCCAGCAGTTGCGCGGCTCGCCGAGATGCGCCACGAGCGTGCGCTTCTGCTTCGCGAGTGCGCCGAACACCGCGTCGAGCCGCGGGTCGTCGGCCATCACGTACTTCCCGTCGGGGTCCTGCAGCACCATCCCGACGTCCTTCCAGATCTTCACCGCCACCGCGCCGCCGGCGAAGCCGTCGTCGATCGTGGCGTTCGCGAGGCGCGCCCAGTCGGCCTGGCCCCAGTTCGCCACGGTGAATGACGTGGCCCACGCCAGGCGTTCCGGGTAGGCGCTGTGGAGCGCCTGGGCCGACCCGATCTGCCGGCTGAGCCGGGCCCAGTCCGTGCCGCCGACGCAGATGTTCAGCCACCGCAAGTTGATCTTCTCGAGGAAGGCCATGAACGCGCGCAGCTGCTCCGGCCCGGGCGCGCCGAGGTGCGCGTGGGCGTCGATCTTCGGCATCTGCATCACCTGCGCGACGGTCATGGCATCACCCTGGGCGCTGATGGGCGCGGCCGCGCCGGGCGGCCACGCCGAGACGACGGCTGCGGCGGTCGCCGCCAGCACGATGAGGCCTTTGACGGAAGCGGCGCGGCGCGGCAACAGCATGAGTTCCCCCCGGGTCGGCAGCGGGCCGGATGCCCGCCGGATTGCGCAGTAGAATAGCGCGGGTCTGCGCCCGCGGGAAGCGCCGGACGACAGCCGCCGCCGGGCCCGTCTCGGGGAGGGACCATGAGGACACTCGCAATGCTGCTTGCGCTGGGATGCGCGGCGATGGCGCAGGTGCCCGCCGCGAACTACGACGAAGCGAAGGTCCCCGCCTACACGCTCCCGCCGCTGATGACTGCGGGCGACGGCACGACGGTGCGCACCGCGGCCGCCTGGGAGAAGCGGCGCGAAGAAATCCGGTCGCTGCTCGAGACCCGGATGTTCGGCCGCGCCCCGGGGTTTGCCGGGTCCATGCTGTGCATGATCGAGAATCGCGACGGGGCCGCGCTCGCCGGCAAAGCCGTGCGCAAGCAGGTCGCCATCAACGTTCGCGGCGCGGCGTTGCACCTGCTGCTCTACCTGCCCGCGAACGCGCCCCGGCCGGTTCCCGTCTTCGTCAGCCTCGGATTCGGCCCGAACCAGACCGTCAGCGCCGATCCCGGGATCACGCTGCGCGGCACGTGGGCCCAGAGCAAGGAGACGGGCCGCGTCGAAGTGCAGGCCCCTCAGGAGCCGTCGCGCGGGTCGGCGGCGTCGCGCTGGCCGGTCGAGACCATCCTGGGCCGCGGGTTCGGCTTGGCGATCGTGTACTACGGCGACATCGAACCTGACATTCCGGGCGCGATCGGTCTCGGCGTCCGAGGGAAGTACCTGCGGGCGGGACAGTCCGCTCCCGATGGCGACGAGTGGGGCGCCATCGCCGCCTGGGCGTGGGGCCTCAGCCGCGTCGCCGATTACCTGGTGACGGACCAGGATGTGGACGCGTCGCGCATGGCCGTTGTCGGGCACTCGCGGCTCGGCAAGACGGCGCTCTGGGCAGGAGCCACCGACACGCGCTTCGGCATCGTGATCTCCAACGACTCCGGCGAAGGCGGCGCCGCCATCAGCCGCCGGGTGTTCGGTGAGACCGTGGCGGACCTGAACAGCCGGTTCCCGCACTGGTTCTGCGGCAACTACAAGGCATTCAGCGGTCGCGAGGCCGACATGCCCTTCGACGCGCACATGCTGCTCGCGCTGGCCGCGCCGCGCCCGCTGTACGTGGCGAGCGCATCGGAAGACCAGTGGGCCGATCCGAAGGGCGAGTTCCTGGCGGCTGTGGCCGCGAGCGAGGCTTGGCAGCTTCTGGGCCAGAAGGGCATCGGCACGACCGTCATGCCGCCGGCCGATCAGCCGGTCGGCGAGACGGTGCGATACCACCTCCGGACCGGCAAACACGACATCACGGCGTACGACTGGCAGCAGTACCTTGAGTTCGCCGCACGGCACTTCCGCGTGAATCGCTGAACCCGCATCGCCAGACGACGGGCGCCATTCGAGGGTGGATGGCCCGCGGAGGATCGACGATGAGCATGCGCAAGACGGCGTCCGCCAGAACTGCCGGGGTTCCGCTGGTCCTCGCGTCGGGCCTGGCCCTGCTGCCTGCCTTTGCGGCGGCGCCGTCGTCGCAGGCTCCGCGCGTGGAAAGCCGCCTCGAGATCCTCTCCATCGCGACAGGGGCGCGGGAAGTCGTGTGGTCGGCTGACGCGCATTTCGAGGCGCCCAACTGGTCGCGCGACGGCCGCTCGCTCATCTTCAACCAGGGCGGCCGGCTCTATGAGTTCGCGCTCGCCGCGCGGACGCCGCGGCTCCTCGACACCGGTACCGCAACGCGCTGCAACAACGACCACGGCCTGTCGCCCGACGGCCGCTGGCTCGCGCTGAGCCATGCGCATGAGGGAACCTCGCTCATCTACGTCGTGGCTGCCGCCGGGGGCACGCCGCGGCTCGTCACGCCGAAGGGCCCGTCCTACTGGCACGGGTGGTCGCCGGACGGATTGACGCTGGCCTATTGCGCGCGGCGCGACGGCGAGTACCGACGTCTATACGATTCCGGCCGCAGGCGGAGACGAGACTCGTCTGACGACCGCGCCCGGCCTCGACGACGGGCCGGACTACGCGCCGGACGGCCGCATCTGGTTCAATTCGGTGCGGACCGGCGTCATGAAGATCTGGCGCATGGACCCCGACGGACGTAACCAGACGCAGATGACACGCAACGAGGAGTATGCTGACTGGTTTCCACATCCATCGCCGGACGGGAAGCAGGTCGTCTTCCTCTCGTACGACCGCGCCGTCGAAGGCCACCCGGCGAACAAGGATGTCGTGCTGCGGATGATGCCGGGAGACGGAGGCGACGCGAAGGTCGTCGCCCGCCTCTTCGGCGGCCAGGGGACCATCAACGTGCCATCGTGGTCGCCCGACAGCCGGCAGTTCGCGTTCGTGAGCTACCGGCTGCTCCAGCCATAGGACGTGAGCGATGACCCCGCATCGACGCTACAGAGCGGAGACACTCCGCGAGGCCGCGGCCGGGGCCCTCATGCGCGAAGGCGTGCCGCCGCACGTCCGCGACATCGAGGCGGAGCTCATCGTCGAGGCGGAACTGCACGGCGTGCCGTCGCACGGCTGCCTGATGCTGCCCCGGCTCATCGCCGGCATCCGGGCGGGGCGGGCCAACGCCGATCCCGCGATTCGCGTGGTCCGCGAGACGGCCGCCACATGCGTCCTGGACGGCGACCGCGGCCCCGGGCGTTACGTGGGCGTGGAGGGCATGCGCGCCGCGATGGACCGCGCGCGCCGGTCCGGCGCCGGTGTGTGTCTCGTGATCGAGACGACGCACTGGGGCCGGGCGCACGCGTACGCCTGCCGTGCGGCCGAGGACGGCTTCATCGGCCTGTGCACGACGAACGCGATCCCGAACATGCTCGTGCCCGGATCAACCGGGCCGGCGCTGGGCAACAACCCCCTCGCGATCGCGGCGCCCCGCGGACCCGGCCAGCCGCCGCTCGTGCTCGACATCGCCATGAGCCAGGCCGCGCTTGGACGGGTGGCGACCGCGCGGCGCGAGGGCCAGGCCGTGCCCATCGGCTGGGGGCTCGACGACGACGGTGAACCGACCACCGACGCCGCGGCCATCCTCGAGTCGCACAACCTCCTGCCGATGGGTGGGCACAAGGGCGCGGGCCTTGCGCTCATGATGGAACTGCTGACCGGGGCGCTGGGCGGGAACCTGCTGAGCCACGAGATCGTCGGCACCGACGCCTCCGGACTCGACAGCGGCGCGTCGAAGCTGTTCGTCGCGCTCGACATCGGCGCATTCGGCGACCGGGCACGGTTCGCCGATCGTGTCGAACACCTGGCCGCGCACCTGCGGGCGACGACCGCCGGGCCTGAGGCGCAGTTGCCGGGCGAGCGGGGATGGCGAACCCGCGCCGACTACGAGCGGGACGGGATTCCCGTGCACCCCGATGTCATCGCCGCGCTCGAGAGCGTCGGCGTGAGACTGCCGGACTCGTGACGTGGATTTCCCTCACACGTAACCCGGGTGAAACCGCCGCGCCGTACTCTCGCCGCACGAGGGAGGTGCGCGATGAGTTCAGCGCCTGCGTTCCGGCTGGTTCCCAAGCGCGATCGGCGCGACGCCATTCTGTGGCATGTCGCGGAAGGCTGGCCCAGGACCTTCGGCCGGCGCGCGACCGCGGCCGACGTCGCCCGCCGGTGGCAGATGGAGAGCTCAACCTGCGAGCAGGTACTCGGCGAGCTGATGGCCCGCCGGGTGCTGCTGGCGCTCCCGGGCGGCGTCTATGAGCTGGCGCGCCAGGAGTGACGATCCGCTGACGAGGCGCCAGCAGGCGGCCTGGATGCTGGCGTCGACGACGCTTTTCGCGCTGTTCCTCTACGGCATGCGCGGCTGAGCGTCATCGGCCCCGCGCGATGGCCCGCCCTCGCCGATCACCTGGACGACGACGTGCCGCTCACGGGGGCCCGTGTCGAACTCCACCAGCACGATCTGCTGCCAGGTACCGAGCGCCAGCCGCCCGCCGACGACAGGAATCGTCACCGACGGCCCCAGCATCGCGGCGCGCACGTGGCTCGAGCCGTTGTCGTCGCCCCAGCGCAGGTGATGCGCGTAGTCGCCGCGCCGCGGCGCAATGCGCTCGTAAGCGCGGTCCAGATCGGCGACCGCGCCGGGCTCGCACTCAATCGTCGTGATGCCCGCCGTCGATCCGGTTACGAACACGGTCACGGTGCCCGCGTCGAGGGACGCAGACGACACCGCGCGGCCGACAGCATCCGTCAGGTCCCGGACGTCTCCCTGCCCCTTCGTCCGGACGTCAATCCTGCCTGTAGCGACCATGCAGTCATTCTAGCCGGTCGGCGCTCGGCCGCTGCCAGATGACGGTACCGTCGCGCCAGACGGTGCGGATACGGTGTAACGGGACATGGACGGCGTTGCCGTCCGGATCGAGGAGCGTCAACGAGGCGGATGCGCCGCTCTCGAGCCGGGGCTCGTCGAGCGGCACGCGCACGATGGCGCCTGCGACGCGATCGAGATAGCCGAGCTCGAAGACGCTGCCGCGCCAGGCCGGATCCCATTGGATCCGGTGCAGCACGTCCTGAATCGGCTTCAGAACCTGGCGCGCATGCCGATCATGACCGGCATCGTCCAGCGGGAGCTGTCGTCGTTGATCGTCTCGAGCCCGGTGTCGGCCAGATTGTCGATCTGTGACAGGCCCGACATCCAGCGCAGGCCGATCTGCCCGTAGGCCCCCCAATGACCGGAAATCTGCCAGACGGCGCCGGCGTTGCCGGCGAAGGAGAGCGCCGCGGTGCGGTCGTAGAAGTCGGTGGCGGTGCCCGTGAAGTTGGCCGTCGGTGCCGACAGCACCACGTCGATCTCGGTGATGAAGCCGAGCCCGAACGTCCCCTCGATGTACGGTCTCACCTTGGGGTCCACGCCGAAGTAGCGGCGGAAGCCCACGTCGAGGCCGAAGCTCTGGTACGGATCGTACTGGCCGTAGAGCGTCGAGACGCCGAAGTCGCCCATGGGCGTCAGGTCGGCGCTGAGCGACTGGTACGTGAACACGGCCCGCACTTCCGAGATCTCGTCGATCAGATATCCCCCGCCGAACCGGAGGTGGAAGCCGGTGCCGTACACGTCGGAATAGGAGTTGGGCGTGACGACAACGGCCTGACCATTGAGCGTGCCGATGGCGCCGGAGTTGATGTTGCCGCTGAGGCTGATGTCAAAGCCGAGCCCGACGTCAACGCTCCACCGCTGGTCCATGATGGAGGGCTGGGCCTGGGCCGCCGGGGCCAAGCCGAGGGCGGCGAGCATCGCCACCGCTGCAATCACGCGCTTGTGGATCATCTGTCGTTTGCTCCTCTGTCTCGTGCTCGTCCCGTCTGCGCCGGGCGGCCCGGGCCCGGAGCCCCGGGGGCGCCAAGTCGGACCCGTTCCTCTCAGTATCCATTGGACGGGGCCCGGCGGCAAGCACAGACCGGCCCTCCTCGGCCGAGCCTCGGGCCGGCGCTACGCGGCCAGGAACTGCGCGAGGCGCTCGCGCTGCGTCAGCACGGCCCGGTAGCCGAGCCAGAAGCCGTACGCCAGGACGGCGGGATCGGTTGTCGCGAAGTGCACGGCGAACCGGTCGTCCGGGCGGATGACGAACGCGGCGGGATCGGCGAGGGCCTCCGCCATTTCCTGCGGCGTGCGGTCGAACGTCTCGAGCCACGCCGAGGCGAGCCGCTCGTCGCGCAGCCGGAGCGCCGCGCTGACGGTCATGCGGCGGACCACCGACTCGTACTCGCTGTCGTTCAACACGAGCAGCAGCTTCGCGTGCGGATGCGCCCGCCGGAGGCGCCGGTAGCAGATGCCCTCGCGGTACCCGCCGTCGATGTACGTCGCGCCGTCGATGGTCACGCCGTCGTGCACGAAGGGAAACACCGTCGACGACGCGAGCAGCGCGCGGACGGCGTCGGGGCGCCTCGCGTCGAGCCAGTGGAATTCGAGGCTCTGGCGTTCGACCACGCCGAAGCAGACGTGGCATGCGCAGCGGGCGAGCGCGTCGCCGTCCACGAGGTGCTCGTGGGCGAGCACCCGCTCCGCCTCGGGGATGTCGACCATGTCCTCGCCGCGCAGGAGCGACGCCGCCGTCGCCTTGGCGAGGATGCCGTGCTCGATGACGTAGTGCAGATACCACTCCGCGGCCGCCATGGTCGAGCCGAGCGCGAACTGGGCGCCGTTCAGGGCGCCCGCGCTGATGCCGTAGACGGCGCGCACCCGATCGCGCAGGCCCGCGCCGGCCAGGGCGTGCAGCGCGCCGGCGCCGAAGACGCCTCGCATCCCGCCGCCGGACGCGTAGACGACCAGGTCGCGCGCGGGCAGGGCGGGATCGGGTGTCACTTGAGCCTCAGCTCCACGACCGGGATCTCGACGTCGGGCTTGAGCACCGGCAACCGCAGCACGAGGTCGCCCGCGCGCGCCTCCTCGGTGATCCACGTCGTCGCCTTGCGCGTGCTCATCCGGACTTCCGACCCGTCGTGCAACAGCTGGGCGTACTTCACCCTGTCGGCGTAGCCGTCCAGCACCACCTCGCCCATCGGCCAGGCCAGCAGGTGCAGGTAGAGCCGGTTCGTCGTCGGGTTGTAGGTCAGCAGCGAGTTCGCCGGGGCCTTGAAGCCGTCGGGCGCCTGCGTGGCGCCGTAGATGGACCGGCCGTTCACCGCCATCCAGCGGCCGAACGCCTCGAGGCGGTCCGTCGCGCGCCCGTCGAAGGTGCCGCGCGCCGTGGGGCCGACGTTCATCAGCAGGTTGCCGCCCTTGCTGACGCTCTCGACGAGCAGCTCGATGAGCTGCGCCGGGCTCTTCCAGCTGGTCTCGTCGCGGAAGTAGCCCCACGAGCCCGAGAACGTCTGGCACGTCTCCCACGGCACGCGCTGCCCGTTCATCGTCACCCACTCGCGCGGCTTGAACTGCTCGGGCGTGCGGAAGTCCCAGCCCCCGGGCACGTCCATCAGGTCGAGGCGGTCGTTGACGATGATGCCGGGCTGGAGCTGGCGGACCATCTTCAGGAGGCCGACCGAGTCCCAGTCGTCGCGTCCCTTGCCGCGGCCGGCGCCCGTGAACGAGAAGTCGAGCCAGATGATGTCGATCGTGCCGTAGCCGGTGAGCAGCTCGCGGACCTGGTCCTTCATGTACTGGCGGTAGACCGCCATGTCGCGGCCCTTGTTCAGCGCGTCGAACTCGCCGTCGGTCGCCGGGCTCTGCGGGTGGTTGCGATCGATCGTGTAGTGCGGATGGTGCCAGTCGAGCAGCGAATAGTAGAAGCCGACCTTCAGGCCCTCGGCGCGGAACGCCTCGACCCAGGCCCTGAGGAGGTCGCGCTTCGCCGGCGTGTTGGTCGCCTTGTAGTCGGTGAACTTCGAGTCGAAGAGGCAGAAGCCCTCGTGGTGCTTCGACGTGATGACGGCGTACTTCATGCCGGCCTGCCTCGCCTGCCGGGCCCAGGCCTTCGGATCGTAGAGGTCCGGGTCGAACTGCTCGAAGTACTTCTGATAGTCCGCGTCGGTCGTCTTCTCGTACTTCTTCACCCACTCGTGGCGGGCCGGCTGCGCGTACAAGCCCCAGTGGATGAACATGCCGAAGCGCGCGTCGGTCCACCACTTGAGGCGGGCCTCCTTCTGGGCCGGCGTCTCGGCGGGCAATTGAGCGGGTGCGGGGCCTTGGGCCACCACGGCGCCAATGCACAGGACCAGAAGCAGGGCGGAAACAAGCGTGCGTCGCATGGGAATCCTCCGTGGGGGCCGCGCCGGAACGCCGGGCGCGGTCCAGCGCGGGTATTGTACGGCAGGATGACCACTGCGCGGGCGCACGTCTGGAGTAACATGAGGGGATATGCGTCCCGCGCGGGTCGTGACGTCTTCGAGGAGCCGGGCATGAGGGCACCCTGGCGGCTGCTGGTGGGAGCGGCCGCGCTGAACCTGATCGTGGCCGCCGCCGCCGCGGCCCAGACCGTGATCGTGACCAAGGCCCCGCCGGGCTCGACCATCGAACTGGTCGTGAACTCCACGGTGGCTGCCACGGTCACGGCCGACCCCACGGGCGTGGCCACCATTCCCCTGACGCTGGAGGCCCGCGGAGGCAAGACCGAGTCCGACGCCTACGTGTTCGTCGAGTATTGCGAGAACAACCTGCGGCGCGTCATTCTCATCGAGCCCGGGATGGAGGGCTTCCCCGGCGGCCAGTGCCCTCGCAAAGAGGTGCCCGGCGGCTACGTCGTGCGCCAGACCACGACGCTCGTCGTGAACGTCTCGGAACCCGCGCCGTCCGTGCTCGTCAGGCAGGGCAAGGCGCCCGCGTCGTGGCTGACGCAGGACGTCGAACAGCCGCCCGCGCCCAGGCGCGATTTCGCCAATAGCCGGGGCCTGTACGGATTCGGGTCCGGCGGCATCGGCACCATCTCGGACGTCGACCTCGTCGCCTGCGGCAGCGAGAGCTGCAGCGGGAGCACGACGCCATGGGTGTTCTCCGCCGGCGCGACCTTCTGGTACAAGCCCTGGCTCGGCATCGAGGGGGCCTGGCTGAAGCCCGCAGACATCCGGCTGACCGGCGTGAATGCCGCCTACGAATACGTCACCACGCTTCAGACCGACATGATCACCATGGTCGGGAAGGTGGGCGTGCCGCTCTCCGTGGTCCGGCCGTACGGCTTCGGCGGCCTCACGTTCTCGCGCTCGCACTGGACGACCACCCAGATCATCCAGGACCAGTCGGCCACCATCGACGGCGTCGTGGTGGTGGTCCCCGGCGGCACCCAGACGTTCAACCTGTTCACGCAGGGCTGGAGCTGGACAGCCGGCGGAGGCATGGAGTTCGCCGTCGGGAAACGGGGCCTCATCTTCACCGAAGGCGGGTTCGCGAACGTGCGGGGCAGCGACCGTCAGGGGGGCGAGGGCGAGACCAAGCAGCGCATGCTCTACATCGTCGGCGGCGTCCGCATCCGGATCCTCGGCTGATCGCGGCGCGGGGGGACCGGTCTACTCGACCTTCAGCAGCTCGATGTCGAACACCAGCGTCGAGTTGGGGGGAATGGCGCTGAACCGGTTCGGCCCGTACGCGAGCGACGGCGGGATGACCAGGCGCCGCGTGCCGCCTTCCTTCATGCCGATGATGCCCTGTTCCCACCCCGCGATCACCGAACCGCTGCCGGCGACGAACACGATCGGCCCGGACAGCGACGAGTCCGTGAATTGCACGCCTTTCCTGTCTGCCGCCGTCGGAGCGTAGAACCAGCCGCTGTAGTTCATCGTCAACGTCTTGCCCGTCTCGGCGCTCGCGCCGTCGCCGAAGACCAGGTCAGTCTTGCTGTAAGGCGCGTAGTCGGACGGTTCCGACGGAGAACTCCCGCATCCGGCCGCCGCAAACGCCAGCACGCCGACAGCCAGCATCCCCATCACGACAATCCGCGCACGACGAGCCATCACGTCTGCTCCCTCGAAGACACTTCTTCGAGAGTATCTCACGGATCGGTCGCTGGACGGATGCCGGCGGCTCGCCCACGACGACGCCGGCTCGCCGGGCGGCGCGCCAGGGACGGGCGCATAATGGGGCATGGCCTTGAACCCCTGGCTCGCAGCGGCCGCCACCGCCGCCGCCTTCATGACCGTGCTCTGGGTGGTCAGCCTGGCGCTCCGCGACAGCTCCATTGTCGACAGCTTCTGGGGCGTCGGGTTCGTGGCCGTCGCGGCGGCCGTGGCTGTCACGGCGCCTGCCGGACCCGCCGCGCTCCCGCCGCGCGCGTACCTGATTGGCGGGCTCGTCGCCGCGTGGGGCCTTCGGCTGTCGCACTACATCTTCTGGCGCAACCGCGGAAAGGGCGAGGACTACCGCTACCGGACGTGGCGCGACGAAGCGGGCCCGTCGTGGTGGTGGCGGAGCTACGTCAAGGTGTTCCTGCTGCAGGGCGCGATCATGTGGCTGGTCGCGGCGCCGATTGTCGCCGCCGTCGCCGCGCAGGGGCCGCGCCCGCTCGGATGGCTCGACCTCGCCGGCGTGGCCGTCTGGCTGACGGGGTTCCTCTTCGAGGCCGTCGGCGACTGGCAGCTCTCGCGCTTCAAGGCCGACCCGGCGAACAAGGGCCGGCTCTTCACCGGCGGCGTGTGGCGCTACACGCGCCATCCGAACTACTTCGGCGACGCCGCCGTCTGGTGGGGCCACTACCTCGTCGCGGCCGCGGCGGGTGCCTGGTGGACCGTGTTCAGTCCCGCGCTGATGACCTTCCTGCTCGTCCGCGTGAGCGGCGTCGCCATGCTCGAGTCCGCGATGCGCCAGTCGAAGCCGGGCTACCGGGAATACGTCGAGTCGACCAGCGCCTTCTTCCCGCTTCCCCCCCGCCGCCGCTGACGCCTTGGAGCTTGGTCCGCGGTCCCTGCGGCTACTTGGCGAGAGCGCGATCGCGGGCAGACGTCATCTCGGGGCTCCCGAGCATGCGCCCGTTCACCGAGCCGTCGCCCGCCCCCCTCTCTCACTTCAGGGTGCCCTGCTGCAGCGCGGTGACGACGCGTGGGATCAGCGTATCAGCAGACAGGAACTCCAGCAGGGAAAAACGCGCCTTGTAGGCCTTCAGGACGTCGTCTTTCACCATTTGCTCCACCGTGCGGCCGGCGGACGCGTTGGTCCGGATGATCTCCACCATCGCCTTCAGCGCGTCGCGATAGGCGCCGACGCCAGCCGCGTCGAGGTCGCGCCCGTGGCCGCTGATGAAGGTGGCGTTCTCGGGGAACACGTCGAGCACATCGTCGAGGAACGTGATGTAGCCCGCGATGTCCTGCGACGCGGGCACGCTCTCGGACAGCAGCAGGTCGCCCAGGTCCACCACCCGCTCGGCCGGGAAGTAGACGATGAGGTCCGCGTCGGAGTGCAGGCCGGGCCGCGGGATGAGCTTGATGTCCGCGCCTCCGGTCCGCCATGCGTACGGCGCGGGCAGCGTGCGTCCGGACCTCCCCTTCAGCGGTTCGGCCTCCCTGGTGGCCGAAAGGCCCGGATGACCGGCAGCAAGCGATGCCGCCGTGATCACGGCCTGCGGCGACGGCGCCAGGGCGTTGCCGGCCACGTGATCGCCGTGCGCGTGGGTGTTGACGACGTACGTGATGCCGGGCGCCGACCATCCGGCGATGAGCCGCTTCAGTTCGGGAATCGCGCGCGTCGAGAACCCGGTGTCGATCACCACTGCGCCTTCGGTTCCCGAGAAGACGACGATGTTGTTCATCATGCCCCAGGGAAACGCCACCCGGCGGATCGCCGGCGCCACCTGCACGACGTCGAACCGGAGCGGCGTGAACCTCGCGCCCTGCGGCTCCAGCGACGCGACGAACTCGGTTTGGCCGGCCTCGTACGCCACGTCCAGCGGCGTGCCCGAGTGCCTGGCCACGGCATTCAGGTCCGCGCGCTTCGCCAGCAGGTACTCGGCCGTCCCGCGCTGGCCATAGAGCGCGGCGGCATGGAGGGCCGTGAAGCCGTTCGGGTTGCGCGCGGCCACGAGCGTCGGATCCGCCTCCACCAGCGCGCGGACACGCGCGAGGTTGCCGGTCGACGACGCCTGAAAGATGTTCTGCGTGCTGGCGGGAGGCGGCCCGGCGGGTGCGGTGGGCGTGATCGTGAGATTGGCGAACGCGCCGTCTGAGCCGTTCCCGACCCACAGCGCCACGCCGCCGCTCTTCGCGGTTCCGAGGTCTTCCACCGACAGGCTGGGCTTCCCGGCGCCGTTCACGAACACGTCGACCCGGCCCCCCGCCAGCACGATGCGCGCATGGAACCATGCGTTGGGATCCGGCGGCGAATCGATCGCCTGCTCGAACTGGCCCGGCCGCTCCGTCCGCAGACGCTGCCACGTGTTGGCGGGATGCGACACGTACTGGACCGCGTGTGCTCGCTGCTCCGCGGTGCCGGCCCGGAAGTTGAATGGCCGGAAGTACACCGCGTCGAGCGTCGTCCAGTCGACGACGTGGAAGGCGATGCCGAGGAAACTCTGCTGGGCGACGTCCTTGCCCTTCAGGTCGACCTCGATCACGCCCTCGCCGAGCAGGGTGCCGCCGAGCAGGACTCCCCCGTCGCCGGCCCGCGCATCGAGACGCGCGACGGCCCGGCCACCCTCGGTGGCGACCGTGAGCGCGCGGTTGAACACCTGCGCGCCCTTGCCGTCGTGCACGTGCAGGAGGTCCGGGGTGATGGTCCTCTGTGCCTGTCCGAATGCGCCGGCCGGACAGGCTCCGAGCACGACCGCCGCCACGACGAGTCTGCCTACTGTACGCATGTCGATCCCCCAATCGTCTGCCGCGTGGCTCATCGTGTCGCGCGCGTCCTGGCATCCTCGATGACTGCCGCATCGACCCAGTACACGTGATAGGACCGCATGAAGAAGAGGTAGCGCCCGTCCGGTGAGACGACCGGACACAACTCCATGCCCGGGGTGTTGACGGGAGCGGCAAGCGCCACGGGCGCGAGCCACGACCCGTCGGCCCCACGAAAGCTCACGTACAAATCGTAGGCGCGCTGGAACAGGAGGTAGCTGCCGTCGCGCGCCACGTAGGGCATCGCCTCGGTGCCGGATACGCGCACCGGGGCCTCGAGCGCAACCGGCTCCGCGTATCGCCCATCGACCAGACGCGACACGAACAGCCCGCTGGCGCCCTTCCACCTCGAGTTGAAGTAGACCGCCCGGTCCGGCCCCACCGCGAATTGCCAGTGCTGCGGCAGGGCATTCACCGTCGGATCGAGCGGACGGGGGTCTCCCCATGCGTCGCCAGCCCGGTCGGCGATCCAGATGTTCTCCTTCGCGCCTCCCGCCTGGCCCGGCATGGCGCGCCTGGCCATATCGTAGATGTGTTTGCCGTCCGCCGTGATGACCGGGACGTCCTCCAGCGGCACGCTCCCGACCATCGCACGGCGAGGATACGACCACTCATCACGGTCGCGGCGGGTGGTCATCGTGCGGCCGCTGGTGTAGCCGGCCCCGCGCGGCGGAATCGACTCGCTCCAGTACAACTCGCGGCCGTCCGGCGAGAATGCGAGGCTGCTGTGCAGGTTGAAGTGGCCGCCCACGATGCCGACGGCAAACTCCTTCGGCACTCGACCCGGAGGCACCTCGCCAAGATACTCTCCCCGGAGCGCCGGGAACCGCGGCGCGCCCTGACCCGCCCCCTGGCTGGCGAGCCACGCCGCCACCTCCGCCGCGTCGTGTTCGCTGGCCAGGTTCCAGGCAGTCTGACCGAGGATGTTGCGTGCGTTCAGATCGGACCCGCCGGCCGCGAGGGCTTTCACGACGTCGAGGCGCCCCATGAAGGCGGCGTTGTGGAGCGGCGTCCATCCGTCGCGATCGGCGTCATTCACGGCGAACTTCCGCGCGAGCAGGTCGCGGACGATCGTGACCGACCCACCCGCCGCAGCCTCGTGCAGCAGCGTGCCGCCGCGTTCGGTGCGCGCCGCCAGGTCCACGCCCGTGCCGGCCACCCTCATGAACAGCGCATCGAGACCTTTCGCGGCGGCCGATTGGAGCAGGCTCTGCGAGACGCGGCCTGTGGTCGGCACCGTCGCGCCAGACTGGAGGAGAAGGTCGACGACATCACGGAACCCCCGCCAGGCCGCCAGCGTGAGCGGCGTGTCGCCGGACTTGTCCTTCGCGTCGACGTTGGCCTTCCGGTCCAGCAGCAGGCGGGCGATGCCCGCCTTGCCGGATTCTCTCGCGACCAGCAGCAGCGGCGTGCGCCCGTAGGCGTTTGCGGCCTCTGTGGCAGCCCCCGCCTGCAGCAGCCGGGCGGCGGCTCGCGCCGCACCGCGGCCCGCCGCCACCGCAAGCGGGGTCTCGCCTTCGGACGTGCGGGATTCCAGGGCGGCCTTACCGTCGATCAGGATGCGAACCAGCTCGTCCTGGTCTGCAGCGGCGGCCGCGTGGAGCGGAGTCCACAAGGTGCTGTCGGCGGCGTTGACGTCTGCGCCGCGCGCGATCAGGTAGGCGGCGACATCCGCGCGCCCGCTGCCGGCGGCCACGTGCAGCGGCGTCCGGCCGGCTTCGTCCCTGGCCCCTGCCCGCCCGGCGTCCTGCTCGATGAGCGCACGGACCGTCGCGAGATCGCCCGCGCGGGCGGCGGCGTGAATCGTGTGGCCCTGGGGCACCTCCAACCCTGCCGGCGCACCGGGTGCCTGCCAGGATGCCAGCCCGGCGGCGAGCGCGAGAGTACCGACCACGCCGCGCGTCATGGCATTCCTCCTTCAGGACTTCGGCCGGTCCGACGCGAACGAGAAGTGCATCTGGACGATCACCCAGTGCCCGTCGCGACGCTCGAGCACGCCCGTCCACCGCGTGTCTTTCCAGCCGGTCGGCTTGCCGTCCCACTCGGCGAGGTCGTCGAGGATGGCCGAGAACCAGCACACGTCGCCTGACCGCGCGAACGTCACGCGCAGATCGCGCACGTCGAAACTGGTGGCCTTGAACCGGGGGTCCAGCCAGAAGGAGAAGTTCTTCGCGAACGCGTCCCAGCCGATCACCGTGGACTTCGAGTCTGGATGGAAGATGAAGAGGTCCGCATCGTGGGTGATGATCCGTTCGAGCAGCGGCCTGTCCTTCGTCAGCGCCCACCCGATCGAATCGCGAAGCGTCTGCTCGACCACCGCCTGGTCCCGTGATCGCTTCGCCCCCTGCCACGCGTGGGCCGACACTGTCACCAGCACCAGAGCCACGCCGACGCATGTGACCGCTTTGCGCATCAGCTTCTCTCCCGTGCTTGCGGGGGCGGCGGCCGGGTGGTCGTCGGGCGTACAGATAGTTGGACGAGCTCGGGCGCCAGATGTTCTGGGGCCACCCAAAAGCCCAAGGGCATGGTGCCGATGATCAGCGCCGCGCACTTCCCGGACGATCCGTCGAAGGCGCACGTGCTGCCGGTGGATCACGTGCTGACGTACGAACGCTTCACGTCCTACAAGCTCGATCCGAATGCAGAGTACCTGTATGCGCTGACGCTGCGGTAGCGGCCGCGGGCGGCAACCCGGCCCGTGCTATCCTCGGCGCTGTGAAGCGCCACGTGCCCGCCTTCGCCATCGAGCGCGGCTGCTGCCGGATCTTTCGCGCCGCTGGCGCGGCCGTGCTGGCCCTGGGCGTCTTCGCGGGCGCGGGCGCGGCGCAGTCAACCACGCCCGCAGCCCCCGCCACGCCCGTCGCACCGGCGCAGGCTCCGCCGGCGCCGGGCGTCCCAGACGACCGATGGCCGGACATCAGCAAGTTCCTCGACACGAAGTTCGGGTTCATGCCGGTCGGCACCGTGATCACGGAGCCCGCCGTGGGCCTGGGTGCAGCAGGCGGGCTGGCGTTCATCAGCCAGCCCATCGGCCGCGGCCGCCCGGACATCACGATGGCGGGCGGCTTCGGGACGGAGAACGGATCGAAGGGCGCCGTCATCGGCGATTCGCGCTACTGGTTCGACGGCCGGGTGCAGACGCTGGCCGCTGTCGTGTGGGCGTCGGTCAACCTCGACTTCTACGGCCTCGGCAACGACGGTGCGCTGGCGGAGCAGCCCCTGAGCTACAACCTCGAGCCGAGCGGGGGCCTGGTGCAGGGGAAGATCCGCCTCGGCCGCACGCCGATCTGGGCGGGGCTGGCGTACGCCTTCGCGCGGACCGCCGCCGCCTTCGACGCCCCCGAGGAAACGCCCGGGATACCGGACACGGCACGCGTGTCACGCATCGGTGGCCTCGGGCCGAGCCTCACGGTGGATGCGCGTGACAACATGTTCACGCCCACCCGCGGGATGTACCTGGACGCGATGGCGGGGCTGTTCAGCGAGTCCCTCGGCGGCGACGACACGTTCCAGCGCCTGCAGGCCATCGGGATGTACTTCCAGCCGCTGCCCGGCCGGGTCTTCACCGGTGCGCGGCTGCAGGCGGCGACGACGTCGGAGGACACGCCGTTCTACATGCGCCCGTTCGTCCTGATGCGCGGCGTGCCCGCGATGCGGTATCAGGGCGAGACCCTCGCCCAGATCGAGGGCGAGGTTCGCTGGCAGTTCTGGAAACGTCTCAGCCTGGTGGCGTTCGGCGGCGCCGGCGCCGTGTGGGCCGACGTCGCCGAGGTTCCCCAGCCGCGCTGGGCCTCGGCCGCCGGCGGGGGACTCCGCTACGAACTTGCCCGGCGGTACGGCATCCACGTCGGGGTCGATGTCGCCGGCGGTCCCGACGGCCCGGCCTTCTACATTCAGTTTGGCAGCGCCTGGATACGACCCTGACAGGCGACGAGCAGGGGTCAGGCTGGGCGCGCACGCGCGGAGGGCCCCATGGCGAGCGTCCACGGCGCAACTCGGCGGGAGTTCCTGACGGCCGGCGGCGTTGCCGGCGCGGCGTGGCTCGCCGCGTGCACGCGACAGCGCGAGCGCGACGCGGACACGGCCGGGGCCGCTCCCCTGGTCACCCGAACGCTCGGCCGCACCGGGCTGAAGCTCCCTGTCGTCAGCATCGGGTCCGCGTACGAAGCCGGCCTCGTCAGCGCCGCGCTCGATGCTGGCCTTTCCTACGTGCACACCTCGGGTTCCTACGCAGACCAGAACCACGAGCGCATGCTCAGCCGCGTGTTCCGCGGCCGCCCGCGCGAGTCGTTCCTGGTAGGCAGCAGCCCGGACTTCCCCGAATACCGCGTCGAGGGCGGAGGGCTCTCCGAGGATTCGGGGACACGGGCCGATGCCTCGACCATTGCCCCGTTCTGCGAGGGCAGCCTGCAGCGCCTCGGCGTCGCGCACCTCGACCTCTACTTCCTGGCGTCGGTCAACGATCCGGCAACCGTGCTGCACGAGCCGTACATGAAGGCGTATGAGGCGCTGAAACGCGCGGGAACGATCCGGTTCGCCGGCATCGCCACGCACCGCAACGAACCGGCGGTCATCAGGGCGGCCGCGAAGAGCGGGTTCTGGGACGTGGTGCTGACAGCCTTCAATTTCCGGCAGTCGCACCGCGAGGAGGTGCGCGCGGCCATCCGCGAAGCCGCGGAGGCCGGCATCGGCATCATCGCCATGAAGACACAGGCGGGCGTCTACTGGGATCCGCTGCGCCTCCGGAAGATCAACATGAAGGCCGCCCTGAGGTGGGTCCTTCGCGACGAGCACGTGCACTCGACGGTGCCGGCCTTCTCGAACCACGACCAGCTCGCCGAGGACCTGGCCGTCGCCCGGGACCCGGCGCTGCGCCCCGAGGAGGAGCGCGACCTGCGCCTTGGCGAACGGGCCGGCCTCTCCGGGCTCTACTGCCAGCAGTGCGGAGCGTGCCTGCCCCAGTGCCCGAAACACGCGGACGTGCCCACGCTCATGCGGGCCCACATGTACCTTGCCGGGCACGGACGGCCGGCGCACGCCCGGCACGTCCTGCGCGGATGGAGGCCGGGCAGCATTCCCTGCACGGACTGCGATTCGTGCACGGTGCGCTGCGCGCTGGGTGCCAACGTCCGGGAGCGCGCGGTGTCGGTCGCCTGTCTTCTCGACGCGCGGCCTGCCCAGATGTGACCGCGGCCGGTGATCAGCGCGCGGCGCCTCGGAGCGTCTTCAGCGCCTCGGCCCCGCCGGTGTTGGCGGGGTTCAGTTCGAGCGACCGCTCGTAGGCCTTGATGGCGAGGTCGGTCTTGCCCCCGGCCGCGTAGGCCTCTCCCAGACTGTCGTGGACGTTCCACGACTCCGGGTGGTCCGCCACGTTCTGCGTGAACACCTCGATGGCGTCGTTGACCTTCTTGCCGCGCAGCAAACCGTAGCCGATCCGGTTCATCGTCTCTTCGTCGATCGCAGGGTCGGACGGTCGCGCGTGACGGGACGCGCGGTACGCCTCCAGGGCCTGCACCGCGCCCGTCGCGCGAAGCGCAGCAACAAAGGGGCCAAACGCCGGCGCCGGCCCGCGCTGCTTCAGCCACGCGAGCGCGGGCGACTCGCCGCCCATCACCTCCGCGATGACCGGCGGCGCCAGCAGCAGGCCGTTCTCGGAGTTGGCGAAGTAGACGACCCCGATTCCGCGCGCTGGCGACGCGGCGACATACGCCTTGGTCGTCCCGTTGTCGCCCCAGTGCCAGACCGACCACGCCTCGCCCTCCTGTTCGAGCCCGATGCCGAGTCCCCACGCGAGCGACGGCGCGGAGCGGCCGGTGGGCGCGGCGGTCGCGGTGTTGATGCCCCGTTCATCCGGCCTGCTCTGAGGCGACAGCATCGCGCGGGCCGTTGCCGGGCGCAGTCCCTGCCCGGCCAGCACCGCCGCGACGAACCGCGCGTAGTCTCCGGCGGTCGTGTGCAGGCTGGCCGCGGCGTTCGCGCGCCAGGGCGTGCGCCGGCCGGCGAGATCGCCGAGCAGGCTGTGGTTGTAGACCTTCAACGGCTCGTACTGATCCTGCCAGACATAGCTGCTGCTCGACATGCCCAGAGGATCAAAGACCGTGCGCCGCATGAAGGCTTCGAGGGTCTGGCCGGTGATCCGTTCCACGGCCGCGGCCAGGTAGACGAACCCCTCGCCGGAGTAACTGAATCGGTCTCCCGGTGTGAAGTAGATCTTCAGCGGATCGCTGCCGGGTCTCCAGTTCGGAAACTCCGACTCCGGTGGCTGAGCACGTGCCGCGGCGTGATCAGATGGAGCCGCGTGTCGTCGCCCACATCGTACCGGCCGGGCAAGTACCTCGAGATCGGCGTGTCCAGGTCGAGCTGCCCCGCGTCAACGAGCGTCAAGACGGCGTAGGCGAACACCGGCTTGCTGAGCGAGGCCGCCTCGAACACCGAGGCGTCGGTCACCGGCGCCTTCGTCGCGGCGTTGGCCAGGCCGAACGACGCGTGCCACGCTGTCTTCCCGCCGCTGAGCACAGCGATCTGCAGACCTTCCACGCCGGCCTGTGTCATCAACTCGGGCATGCGCTGGCGGAGACGGGCGACGAGCGCCTCCGTTCCCCCGGTCCTCGCGGCCGAGGCCTGGCCCTGTCGATCGCCGGGCGGCGTGCCCGCGTGCGGGATCGGCCCGCTCGCCGACAGCAGCAGTCCCCCGGCCAGACACAGACGGATGGCGGTGTTCACCGTCCCACGCTCCTTTCACGGTTCCAGCGGGTGCGGGCTCGGGCGCGACTTCCGGATCTCCTCCGGCACCTCGACCCCCGGGCGGACGATCTCGTTGACGATGGAGACGATCCGCCAGCGCCCGTCGGTCTTCATGAGGAGAAAGACGTCGACGCCGTGCTGCGCGGGCCGGTCGCGCGAGGGGATATGCGCCGTGTAGTGGACGGTCGATCGCGCCACGTCGCCGGTCTCCTGGGTCTTGATCGCGACAATCGTCTCTTTGAACGCCTGGTCCTCGAGCTTGGCGTCCCTGATGAACCTGACGAAATCGTCCACGAACGTGTTCCGGTTGAGGACGTTCATGGAGGTGCGGCTCGCCCGCAGCACGATCACGGCCTCCGGAATGAACAGCGCCTTTACCTGCTCCCAGTCCACGTTCTTCCCCGCCTCGAACGTCACCATCCGGTAGAGCGCCCGGACGGCGTCCTCCGCGCTGCCGGCCGGGGCGGTCTGCGTGACCGGCGGACCGGCCTGCTGCGCGGCAGCCGGTGCCAGCGCCAGGGACAACAGCAGCCACAGCGCGACACACGCGCCCGGGTGAGGCTGCCTGCAGCAAGGTGTCCTCATTGCCATCCTCCCGTCGAGCGTCGCGCCCGTCACGGGCGCGAACGCGAGTATCTTACGCCTCCTGTTAACAACGCGGCCGGCCGGCCCGTCTCTTGTTCACACCGCTCGAACCGAGCGCATCACGCCGCGTGCGACCGCGGCAAGGAGGCCCCCGTGCACACCCGCTGCCACCGATTCCGTTCAACCGCCTTCGCCCTGCTGGCCATGCTGGCGCTTGCCGCGCCGGCCGTCGCCGGTCCTCCCCTGCTCTGCCATCCCTTCGACATCGGCGGTGCACGCTCGCTGCCCTGGGACGGCACACGCGCCTTCTGGCAGGGCCGCGCGGACTACCGTCTCGAGAACCTGGTTGCTGACAGCGAGGCCCTGCTGACGCCGTCGACGCCGGTCATCGTCCGCATGGAGACGATCCGGAGGGCGGCCCTCTATGCGAGCGTGGACGGCGAGCTGGCCGGCCGCCTGTACGGCCGGCTGGGCGACCGCCTGCGCGCGTCACAGAAGCCCGGTGGGCGGCCGGACGATCTCGCGCTGTTCGACTTCGCCTACCTGACCGAAACCTACCGCCAGATCGCCGAGCTCGACAGCGGCATCAACGAGTTCCGTGGGCGCGCCCCGGCGCTGCGCCGCGCCATTGGCAGCGCGGACGGCTACGCGCTCATCAAGAAGACGCTCGGCCAGCCGTCCACTGATCCGGCCGTCGAATTCGCCGCAGCGCTCATGACCGGGCGGCGGGACAACGGCGCGTTCCGCGTGCACGCCGAGCGCGCCCGCGCCGGCGCCGGCAGGGATGCGCTCCTCGCCCGCAATCTCTCGCACCTATCGTAGGCCACTCACGCTCCACGCCGGGGCGCGCGTGCCGGACAACAGGCGGTCTCATCACCCGATCTCGCGGCCTGACTCAGCCGCCGGCTGCAGGTGATGACACAGTCTTCATAACCCGGTGCGCGCGCCCCACTTCCTGAAGAGTGCCGCCTTTCCGAGATCGAGCGTTTCCCACCAGGCGTCGAGCGCATCCTGATCGCCCGCGAGGATCCGTGCCTTCGTCACCCCGGCCGGAGGCGGAGCGAGCGCGGCCAGACGGCCGTGAACGCGCTCGGCTGCCTCGCCCCGGGTCCGGCGAAGCAGATGCCACAGCGTGAAGGCGTCGCGCGGGCGAGCGGCCCGAAGCGCCCGCTCGAGCTGGAGCGGCGTCAGCACGGCGTCTGACGCCGCCCCGATCGCCGCGAGCGCGTCGACCAGCGCCGCCGGCGCGTCCTCGAAGTGCGGGATGGACGGACCGGCCGGCGTCAACGCGCACATGGCGTCACGCGGCACCAGCGATTCGACGCGGTCGCGTCCGAGCCCCACCCAGCCGAGCGTGACGTGCAGCCGGCCGCGGCCCCGGTCGTCGATCTCGAGCGTGTAGCTGCAGCCGAGATCGAGCGCCGTCGCCGAGGGCGTGTCGACGGCGAAGACGCCCGGCGCCGCCCAGATGCGCGCGTGGAGGCTGCCCCGCTCCAGCGCCAGCCGGTACTCCCCGGAGCGCACCGCCAGCACGCGCAGGCGCGTGGACGGGCCGACATCGAGCACGCCCACCCCAGGCGCGCTCAGGCGGGCGCGTGACGCCGCGCCGGTTTCGAACGACTGCCCGGCGGGCAGGGTTGCCTGGCCTTCCGCCGGCGAGGAGGCCGCGTCGGGCGGCCCGTCCAGCGGGAGAACGACCCACGGCGCCGCGGCCGCGACGGCCTCCTGCGCGGGCGGCGGCGTCCGAACCGACACGCGCCACCAGACGCCGGCCGCGAGCACCAACAGCATCGGCGCGGAAAACGCCAGAACGAGGCGCCAGCCCCACCGGCGGCGTGGCCGCCGCGCGGGCGCGGCGGCGGGCAGGCGGGTGTAGTCGAGCGGAGCGCCCCGATGGCGCAGGGCACCCAACGTCTGCTCCAACTGCTGCACGTGCGGGTCCGGGTCGCCGGATCGATCCCAAAGATAGCGGTCGTTCACCGTATACCTCGCCGCGCGTCGAGCGCCTCGCGCAACTGCTTCATGCCCCGATGGAGATTCACCCGCACCGACGCGGGCGTCAGACCCGTCCGATCCGCGATTTCCTGGCCCGTCATGCCCTCGACCAGCCGCAGGACCAGCGTCTCGCGGTAAGCCGGAGGGAGGGACTGAATGACACCCAAGACCGCCAGCGCGTCGGCCCGCGGCGCCTCGGCCGCGCCGTGCCGCGCTTCGTCGAGCGCCTCGTGCGTCGGGCGGCGGTGGTGATCGGCGGCCCGGTTCCGCGCGATGGCGGCCAGCCAGCCGCCGAAGGCCTCGGGCGCGCGCAGCGACGGCAGTTGCCGCAGGGCCGACAGGAAGACGTCCTGCACGAGGTCGTCCACGTCGCCCGGCGGAACGCGGGCCAGCAAGAGGCCGTGGACCATCGGCCCGTAGCGCTCGTAGAGGCGCCCGAACGCCTCGCGGTCGCCGGCCTGCGCCGCCTTGACGAGCAGGGCGTCGGGCCCGCGCGGCGGTGCCGGGGTATCCACGGGTCGAGCGTGGCCGATCCCCATGACCAAGTCAATCACGCCATCTCCAGCGTGGCCGCACCCCCCGGCGCGCCGTGCGTTCCTCGACGGGTGCCAGCCCTGCCCGGCCGTTGCTCCTCTGTTGAAGGACGCCCGGCCGTCCCGGATTGTTAACCGCCTACCACCACGCGGCCGAGCCGTGGTACGTTTTGAGCATCGTCAATCAACCCAAGCGCCGGGGCGCGGCCAGGCAGGCCTGCTCGTCACGCTCCGCACGAACCCGGAGGGCACCCCCATGAGTGTCGTTGACAGAGCGATCGAGACCCAGTTGAAGAACATCCAGGCGAAGACCGGGAAGACCCTCGACCAGCTCGGCAACATCCTCCGCGCAAGCGGGCTTTCGAAACACGGCGAGCTTCGGGACTTCGCGAAGCGCGAGCTGGGGTTGGGCCACGGCGACGCGAACACGCTCGTCCACACCGTCCTCAAGTCCGATGGCGCGAGCGCGGCAGCGGCCAGCGGCGCGTCGCCTGACGGCGTGCTCGCCGAGATCTACAGCGGGCCGAAGGCGGCGCTGCGGCCGATCCACGACGCGTTCATGGCGGGGATTGCCGGGTTCGGCGAGTTCGAGATCGCGCCGAAGAAGGGCTACGTGAGCCTCCGGCGGAAGAAGCAGTTCGCGATGATCGGGCCCGGCACGAAGACGCGCGTCGACATCGGGATCAACATGAAGGGCGTCAAGGGCACCGGCCGGCTCGTCGAACTGCCGCCGGGCGGGATGTGCCAGTACAGGGTCGCCGTCAGCGACGCGAAGCAGATCGACAAGGAGCTCCTCGGCTGGGTCCGGCAGGCCTTCGACGGCGCGGGGTAGCGACGGGGGGCCGTCCCTAAAGGCTTGAATAGCCTATTCAATATGGCTATAATAGCCTTATGAGACGAACGAGCATTTCGGCCGCCAAGAACGGCCTCAGCGCCCTGATCGATCGCGTCCGCCACGGCGAGTCGATCATCATCGAGGACCGCGGGGTCCCGGTGGCGCGGATTGAATCGGTTGCGGTCACCGGTCGTCAAGGCGTCGAAGGGCGCGCCGCGAGACTCGAGCGCCAGGGTGCGCTGCGCCCGGCGATCTCGCCACCACCACGCCGAGTCCTCAGGTACTCCGCCGCCCCGGCCCAGGAACGGAGCCAGGCTGAGCGATGCGGTCATCGCCGAGCGTGGGGAGACCCGATGACGTTCTGGGACAGTTCCGCTTTGGTCCCGCTGCTCGCGGCCGAGCCGAGCACCCCGACGGTCCAGGCGCACTACGTGCGCGATCCCGAAGTCGTGGTCTGGTGGGGCTCCCCCGTCGAGTGCGCGTCCGCCATCGCGCGGCTCGAGCGCGATGGATCGCTTCCCCCCGCCGAGGCCAGCGAGTCGTTTGTCCGTCTCGACGCCCTTGCGCCGAGTTGGATGGAGATCGAGCCGAGCGGCGAAGTGCGCGAGGCCGCCCGGCGGTTCCTGCGCGTGCACCCCCTGCGCGCGGCAGACGCCCTTCAACTGGCCGCAGCCTTCGTGGCGGCCGAGCGACGGCCATCCACGCTGGCGTTTGTCACGCTCGACGATCGCCTCCGCGCGGCCGCCAGCAAAGAGGGATTCGTGATCGACGACCTGTCGGCCTCCAGCTGACGGCCTCCGTCGGACTACAATCCCGCGCATGACCGACGACCTTCGCGCGGACGCACGCCGGATGGCGCGCCTCTTCGAGATCTTCGAGAGCGTCCCAAGGGGCGGTCCCGGCGACCCCGCGTCCACGCGCCGCGCGCTGGCGATGATGACAGGCCTCCCGGCGGGTCCGCGCGTGCTGGATCTCGGCTGCGGGCCGGGGGCCGGCTCGTCGAACCTCGCGCGCCTCACCGGCGGGCGGGTCACCGCGCTCGATTGGCACGCGCCGTTCGTCGCGCAGCAGTCCGCCGCGGCGCGCGAAGCCGGGCTATCGCAGCGCCTCGACCCGGTGTGCGCCGACATGCACGCCGTGCCCTTTCGCGACGGCGTGTTCGACCTGGTATGGTCGGAGGGTGCGCTCTACAGCATCGGCTTTCGCAACGGGCTCGAACTGTGCGCGCGCCTGGTCACGCCGGGCGGGTACGTCGCGGCCAGCGAGGTCGTGTGGACGGTCGACGCGCCGCCCGATGAGGTTCGCCGCTGGTGGCACGCGGAATACCCGGACATCGCGCCCATCGCCGAGAAGGCCGCCGTCGCGACGGGCGCGGGCCTCGAGATCATCGAGCACTTCACGTTGCCGCACGACGCCTGGACGCTGTACCTCTACGAGCCCCTGAAGGCGCGCCTCGGGGAGTTCAGGCGCGCCTGGAGTGGCGACGCCGTCGGCCTCGCCGTCATTGCGGAACTCGACGTCGAGATCGACATGTACGAGCGGTATAGCCACGTCCAGGGGTACGAGTTCTTCGTCGCCCGACGGCCGCCCCGCTGACAGCGGGGTCATACCCGGGGACGACGCGGCCGGGACCAGCAGGCGAGCCGATCAGGCGTCGTCCAGGAACTGCAGCAACTCGACCGGCGCCCCGGCTTCTTCGATGAAGGCCACCCGCACGCCCGGCGACGGCGAATTCGGCGGGATGATGATCTTCTTTCCAGCGAGCGCCGCCTCGAGGTCGTCCACCTCGAACGCCACGTGCGCCACCTCGCGCACAAGCCGGGGCAGAGGACACTCATCGTCGTAACACATCCACTGGATCCCGAACGGATTCGACTCGTGATCGGTGCAGGAGATGCGGAGGTGCTCGATACGGGTCATTCCCTCGAGCGGGCTGGCCGTCGGAATGCCCACATGGTGATACCGGTACGTCGTGCTCACGGCCGGGGCCTCCTGACGACGATCCGGACGAGTGCGCCATCGACGTGCGCCTCCGCCCCGCGGAGCGTCAGGCGGACGCCGGGCGCCTCGACGGTGACGGTGCCTGCGTCGCCGCCGACCTTCGGGGCGCCCTGGATGCCGGCGATCGTCAACCGCCGGATGCCGTCGCTCAACGGGTGAGGGCCGGCGGCCTCGGTCACGCTCGCCGTGCCGCCGAACGTGCCGCGCACGAAGCCTGGGTTGGTCAATTCGACGTTTCCCTGCGGCACGGAGAGCGTGAGGTAGTTGGCGTGGGCGATGGCTCCCGCATCGAGCACCATCAGGTTGATCGGATCGAAGCGCTGGACCCGGAACGGTTCGGCGCCCGGCATCACCTCGATGACGAGGCGGGTGCCCTGGCGCTCGAGCAACTCCGCGCGAAGGCGCTGTCGGCGCGCGCCGAGGTCCGCGATGCTGTCGGCCGCCCTGGCCAGGAACCCCTCCGTATCGGCTTTCGAGAACGCGGCGGCCGCAGCCTGGCGGCCGCGCAACGCCTCGTCCATGAGTTCGACGATCGTGAGCGCCGGCTCGCGGTCGCTGCGCGCCTGCCACCCCGGGCTCAGCCAATCCAGCAACAGGCACAACGCCGCACCCGTGTCGTAGAACCGCCAGCGCACGTCCTCCGCGGGCCTCGGGGCGCGCAGGCGCTGCACGGTCCTCGACGTCGGCTCGCCCATCGAGACCCTGGCCACGTAATTGGCGGCGCCTTCCATCATTTCCAGCGACGTCTCGTAGGCGCGAACGTCTTCGGCCAGTCTCGGGGCCCGTTCCCGGCGGATGGCAAGCGCGTCGGCCGCCCAGCCCGCTGCGTCGTCGATTCGCTGCGCCTCGAGCGCCCGCGCGAGCGCTTCCTCCTCGGCGAGCAGGCGCCCGAGGTTCTCCGGATCGTCCAGCGGGTACGCGTAGCGCGCCATCTCGTTCGGCCGAAAGGACGGATGGCGGGCGAGCCAGAAGACGTGGAACACCTCCTCCACGACGGCCAGCATCGTGCGCTCGACCGCCTGCGCCGGCGTCGCGATCACCGTGGCGGTTCTGACGCCGCCGATCTCGCGCGTCGAGTTGCCCGTCACCGCCGGGTGCCGGCCCTTCGCGATGAGCACGCCCGGGCGCGCCGGCATCGGGGAGAACTCCGGCGGCGGGCTCGGATGCCGCAGCAGAATCGTGTGCTCCCCGTCGAAGAGGGCCACGGGGATGCCGGACGGACTGAACCCCGGCCACACCCCGCGCGCCGCCGCCTCGTCGAGCGCGCGAACGAAGGCGAAGACGTCGGGCGCGGGCTGCGTGGCTGCCTGCGAAGCCTGTGCAGGCCGCTCGCAGAGGGGCAGCGCGGCCCCGCCGCCGCCCGTTGCGACGGCAAGGCTGAGCGCGACGCAGGCGATGGGAGTTCCTCTGATCATGTCCCGGCCCGGCTAATCCGTCCCCCGCGATACTCGAAACTGTCGCCCAGTTTCTCCGGAACCATGATCGGAAGGCCGGGGATCCGCGCGCCGAAGGCCGCCGCGAACTCGCGGTACATCCGCGCGCCCGCCTCGGCGTGCATCGGAAATACCGCGCCCGGTGCGAAGCGCTCGAAGAGGTCCCGGTTCTGCTGCCCGTACTGGATGGTCTCGTCGGATACGCCGAGCACGAACACGAGGTCGAAGCGCGCGGCATGAGTCTGGAGGTACGGGAAATCCACCTTGTAGTCCATGCGGTAGTCGCCGTTGTGATAGATCGCGAGGCCGTCGACCTTCACGAGAAACGCCACCTCGGGCACGCCCGAATGATGGGAGTTGATCGTGAAGATCTCCAACCCGTCGGCGCTGTGCGTCGCGCGGGGGCCGACCAGGTAGTGACTTGCCGGATCCTCGGCGGCCTTCCATCCGAAGTAGTAGGCGATGTCGGCAACGGCCTTCCGCCAGCCGAAGACGACCGGGTCGAAGTGATCCTCGTGTGAGTGCGAGACGAAGACCCGCACCCGGTCGTGTGCAATCGCCGCCGGATCGACCCAGCCGGCGCCGAGGCCCGTCGCCCCGCCGCGCGTGCGCGGTTGCGGCCCGTCCCGCCGCTCCTGGTAGTCGAAGATCAGCAGGTGCGTCGCCGTGCGCACCGCGAAGCCGCAGTGGCCGAGATACCAGACCGTCGCCTCGCCCGCCGCGAGGGCGGCCGGGGCTCGCGGTGCGCCGACGCCCTGGCCCGTCACCGCCGCGATGGAGGCGCCGGCTGCCGTCAGCGCTGCAACGACGAGGGCGAGTCTTCCTGCCGTGCTCCTGGCCGACATACTCTCTCCTCCGGGGTCACGCAGGATGAGACGGGCGCGCGGTCCGGGCGGTTCGTCCCGGCGGTGGCCGCCGGCGGTCATCGCTTCTGCGCGAAGAGCCACTCGACGAGCGCCGGCTCAGTGTAGACCCACATGAAGACGTTGTGACCGACGCCGGCGTACTCGGTGTGACGCGGCCTGCCGCCAGCCTTGCGAAGCGCGTCGATCATGACGCGCGACGTTACTATGGGCTCCAGCTCGTCTGCTTCCCCGTGGAAGTTCCAGATCGGCACGTCCTTCACGGCTGCCGCCGTGGCGGGCAGAGGATGGCCGCACACGGGTACCGCGGCGGCGAAGAAACGGGGTCGGTGCGCGATCATGTGCCAGGCGCCGGCGCCGCCCATGGAGTGGCCCGTCACGTAGATGCGGTCCGGATCGATCGACTGCGCCCGCACCAGCCCGTCGATGATCTCGAATGCCAGGCGCGCGCCGATGCCAAGGGCCTCGGGCGGACAGAACTTGATATCGGCGAGCGTTTTCGGCGGGTTCTTCGGGTCGAAGACGGTGCAGGCCCAGTTCACGTCGCTCTGCGGCGCGAGCACGAACGCCGGGTGTCGTGACTGGTTCTCCGGGAGCGTCCAGACCAGCCCGCCGAAGACATTGGCTCCCTGCAACTGCTTCACGTTGTCGCTGCCGCTTCCGCCGGCGCCGTGCAGGAATACAACGAGGGGGTACCGGCGTCCGGGCTCGAGACGCGCGGGCGTGAACAGGCGGAACGGCATCCGCTCGCCCCTGTCGTTCGAGTGCATGTGCGGCGCGAACGCCTGCGCCAGTGCCGCGCCTTGACGTCGCACGGCATCGATGGGCGCCTGGCGATCGCGGGCATCGGGCGCTTGGGGCAAGATGCCGTACGCCGGCTGGGCCGCGGCGGTCGAGGCGAGCACGATGACCGCCGCCGCGGCGGCAAGGGCTGTGAGCGACTGGCGCATGGCTCCCCCTCCTTGCAGATCCCGTCCCTTCTCTCCCGCCGCCCCGGCGCCAGCGGGTGCGGAGTCAACGCTGGCCCTGGCGTGTCGGGACCAACTGGTCCGGCGTCACGGCTGCCGGCGGTTGTACTCGACTTCCAGTATGTCGATCGCGGCGTACACGTACTCCCCTGCGGGAGGATGCCACCGGGCCTCGCCACGCGCGGCGAGCCGGTAGGGCCCATGGGCGCGGTACTCGGCGATCGGAGTCGACCAGCGCCAGCGCTTGTACTCCTTGCCGTCGTTCGACGCCAGCCGGTCGTCGGACACGAAGTCCTTCAGTAGCCCTTCGTCGTCGAAAAAGAGGGTGGCCGAGATTGTATGGGCGGCATGCGTGAAGCGCGCCTTCGCCGTGCGCGCATCCACCGGTTCCCACTGGATGGCGGGGTCGACGAGGGTCGCCGGCGCGAGCAGGCACATGTCGTTGAACAGCGTGACCGTTTCCCCCTGGTCCATCTCGGGGCCGGCGGCGTCGACGATCGCGAACGCGCCGAAGGGCTTGATCCGCATCGTGGCATGGCCGTCGGCGAGGCGGTGCAGGCCGTCGATGGGCATGCCCATCATCGTCGCGCGGATCCAGAAGAGGCGGGCGGGGCGGTCGACAAAGCTCTGCTGGTCGGCCTCGAAGGGCATCCACCGCGCGTCCGGCTCGCTGCGGATGCGGCCGCGGAATCGAATGCGGTAGTTGTGGATGCGCGGCTGCCCGACCATCCCGGTCGCGCGCAGGTAGCGCTGGACCGGGTCGGGCAGCGGCGCCAAGTCCGCTTCGGTCAGCACTGCCGCCTCGACGAGCCGCGCCACGCCCGCGCGGACGTCCCGCTCGTACTGGGCCCTGAAGCTCGTCGGCCCCTGCGTGAAGAAACCGTAAGCCACGCCGGCGAGCAGGAGGATGTTGGCGAGCGTGCCAGCCTTCGCGTCGGACCACGACGCGAAGATGGCGGCCTGCGACAAGACGAGCGCCGCCGAACCAATCATCCACCAGCCGCGCGGCCAGACGAACAGCGCTACGGTCGCGGCGAGCGTCAGGACCGCGGCCGACAGCCATACCAGGCCCGTGCCGCGCGAGATGGGTTGCGTGAGCTGCGGAAGATCGGCGTAGCCGAACGCCTTGGCCGGTCCCATCAGGTGAATCAGGCCGTGCAGGGCGATGATAAACGCGAAGACCCAGCGCATGAGGACTCCTCCCGCCAGGCGGGCGGGACTATCCTACCCGACGCGGGGGCCGGACGCGCGAGTGTGACCAGATGAGCGCTCGGGGTTCTTCTGTGATTGTGGACCTGGAAGGGACCATTGCCGAACTGGCCCCGCGCCTGCTCCGGTACGCGAACGCACGGCTGGCCGACCCGGCGCTGGCCGAGGACGTCGCGCAGGAGAGCCTGGCGGCGCTGGTTCGGGCGTGCCGGAACGGCGGGGCTCCTGAGTCAGCGGAGGCGTTCGTCTTCGCCATCGCACGCAGACGAGCAGGCCGCGCGGCATGGCGCCGCAGGCTGTGGGCGCCGCTTGAACTGGCGTTCGGGGTCCGCTCAGACGCGCCGTCGCCCGAGGCGCGCGCGATCGCACGCGACGAGTCGGCGCGTGTCAGAGCAGCCCTCGCGCGGCTCTCGTCCCGCGACCGGGAGGTCATCCTCCTCGTGGCGGCCGGCGGACTGTCGATGGCGAACGCCGCGGCGGCGCTGGGACTCTCCATCTCGGCGGTCAAGATGCGCGTGTCGCGCGCACGCGCGCGGCTTGCCGCGTTGCTCGAGGAACGACATGGCTGACGATCCTAACGCACCTCTGGACGATCGGCTCAGGCACGCCTTCGAGGCCGATCCTCGCGCGGCATCCCGAGTCGCGAGGGAGGCTCTGGCGGCGCGCCCCGCTGCGCGGCGGCGGGGGCGGCTCGCTGCGGTGTCGGCGGCGGCGATTGTGTGCCTGGCGGCCGTGGTGCTGTTCTGGCCTTCCCGGCCGGTGCGGCATGTCGAGCCGGCCACGGCAGTCTTGGTTGGATTTGTCACCGACGGGCTTCTCGTCGTCCCCCTGCCGGATGGTTCGACGGCCATCACCGGCGGCGAGTCGCGCCGGGGGCGGCCCGACGAGGGCTACGGCATTGTGCTCGTGGAAGGAGAACTCCGATGAACCGTACGTGGTGCGCGGTCGTGCTCTCGCTGTTCGTCGTCACCTTCTCGGCGCCGGTGCTCGCTCAGGATGCCACCGCCAGGAAGGTCACGCTCGACCTGAACGGCGTGGCGCCGGCCGCTGCGTTCAAGGCGGTGGCTGACGCCATCGGCGTCACCGTCGTCGTCGATGCCGCAGTCACGGAGCCGGTCGACATCACGGTCCGCAACGTGTCGGCCAGAACCGCGCTCAACGCGATGTGCGAGAGCGTCGGCTGCCGGTGGAACCTCGCCGACGGCATCCTCGTTGTCAAACCCGTGAGGGACTCAGCGGCCGACACGCAGCAGAAGGTGCGCGTCGAAGGCAGGGCAACGACGCAATCGGGGAAGGCGATCCTGGAGGCTTTCAAGCGCACGTTGCCGGGCGACATGACGTTCGACAACGCGCCGCTCGAGGAGGTCAGCAGGCGCTTGACCGAATCAGTGGGATTGCCCGTCAAACTCGTCTGCAAGGATCCCGACGTGAAGACACTGACGATGGACCTCAGCGGCCTTACGCTGGCGTCGGCGCTCGAGGCCATCGGCGACGCGGAAGGCCGCCCGAGCGCATCGTGGCAGCTCACGGTTGGCCCCGCGCACGGGGACTCCAAGTCCGGCGGCATCGCCATCATGGTCGGCCCGAAGCAGGCCAAGAAGACGGTGACCAAGCGGTAGCCGTCCCCAGGTTGGGGTCAGACCCGGGCCTGACCCCACGGCTCCACGCGTCTGTCGGACATGTCGGCCTATTGCCGCCCTATCCCCCGGCGAAGGAGCATCGGCTCGATGCTCGGGTCCTGGCCTCGGAAATCTCGGTACAGCTTCGCGTAGTCGCCGACGTTGCCGCGCGACAGGATCATCTGGCGGAACCGGTCGCCGTTGGCCCTCGTCAGCCCGCCGTGCTCCGTGAACCAGGCGAAGGCATCGTTGTCGAGCATCTCGGCCCACAGGTAGGCGTAGTAGCCGGCCCCGTAACCGTTCGCCCAGATGTGGAGGAAGTAGCTGGAGCGGTACCGCGGGGGCACCTGGGGCAGGTCGAGTCCGCGCGTGGCGAGGGCCGCCGACTCGAAGGCATTGGCCGCCTGTTCGGGCAGGCCTGGCGCCAGCGAGTGCCACCGCATGTCGAGCTCGGCGGCGGCGAGAATCTCCGTGAGGCTGTAGCCCTGGTTGAACGTCGCGGCCTTCCTGATCCGGTCAGCGAGGGCCTGCGGCATCGGCGCGCCGGTCTTGTGGTGCACCGCGTAGTGCGCGAGCACCGTCGGTTCGAGCGCCCAGTGCTCGTTGAATTGAGACGGCAGCTCGACGAAGTCGCGCGCGACGTTTGTGCCCGACAGGCTCGGATACCGCTGGTCGGCGAACAGCCCGTGCAGCGCGTGGCCGAACTCGTGGAACATCGTCATCACATCGTCGAGGCTGATGAGCGCCGGCTGGCCGGGCGCCGGCTTCGCGAAGTTGGTGACGTTGTAGATGACGGGCCTCGAACCGAGCAGCTTCGACTGGATGACGAAATTGTCCATCCAGGCCCCGCCGTTCTTGTTGTCGCGGGCGAAAAAGTCGCCGTAGAACAGCGCCATCGACGTCCCGTCGCGGTCGAAGACCTCGAAGACGCGCACGTCCTTGTGGTAGACGGGAATGTCGTGGCGCTCCTTGAAGGTCAAGCCGTAGAGGCCGGAGGCCGCGAAGAACACGCCGTCGCGGAGCACCCGGTCGAGTTCGAAGTACGGCATGAGCGCCGCGCCATCGAGATCAAACCTGGCCTTGCGGACCTGTTCGGCGTAAAAGTCCCAGTCCCACGGCTCCAGGGCGAACCCGCCGCGCTGCTGATCGATGAGAGCCTGGATGTCACGCGCCTCCTCGCGCGCCCTGGCCGTGGCTGGCGGGTTGAGGCGCCCGAGGAACTGATCGACGGCCGACGGGGTCTTGGCCATCTGGTCCTCGAGCACCCATGCCGCGTAGCTCGGGAAGCCGAGGAGCCCGGCCTTGCGGGCCCGGAGCTCGGCCAGCGTCGCGATGATCTGCCGGGTGTCGTTGGCATCGCCGAGCTCGGTGCGTGTCCACGAGGCGCGAACCAACCTCTCGCGTGTCGCGCGGTTCTGGAGCGACGGCAGGACGGGGTGCTGCGTGGTGTTGACCAAGGGGACGAGCCACTTGCCATCCAGCCCCCTGGACTTCGCGGCCAGCGCCGCCGCCTCCAGCTCGTCGTTCGAAAGACCGGCCAGCTCACCGGCGCTGCCCGCCACCAGCGCGGCGTTCTTCGCGGCAGCCAGCAGCAGGCTGATGTACCTGGCGCTCAGCGAGGCGTCCTGCTCGTTCAGGGCCCGGAGCTTGACCTTGTCGGCATCCGACAGCCGGGCGCCTGACCGCACGAAACGCCGGTAGTAGTACTCCACCAGCCGCGAAGACTCGGCGTCGAGCTGCAGCTCGCCCCGCCCGGCGTAGATCGCTTCAACACGTCTGAACAGCGCCTGATTCAGGAAGATCGCATCCTCCTGGGCCGCGAGTTTCGGCGCCACTGCCTGCTGGATCTTCTGCAGCGCCGGGTTCGTATTCGCCGACGCGAGGCCGGTGAACACGAGGCTGATGCGCCTGAGCGACTGGCCGCTCTTTTCGAGGGCGACCAGCGTGTTCTCGAACGTCGGAGCCGCCGGCTCGCCGGCAATCGCGGCGATCTCCTCCAGCTGGAGCCTGATGCCGGCATCGAACGCCGGCTCGAAATCGGCGTCCTGGACCCTGTCGAAGGGCGGCGCCTCGAACGGCAGCGGGCTCTTCGTGAGGAGTGGATTCGCACGGACTGAGGGCATCGACTGGGGTTGTTGGGACATGAGGGACGTTGACCAGGTGAGCAGGAAGACCGCGCCGAACACGACCGGGCCCGCAAGCCCACGAAGAGAATGGCGGAACATCAGGAACACTCCTTCGCCCGGAACATAACACGAGACTGCCGCGAGTCCGTGGGGTCGGCCCCGGGTCTGACCCCGACCGACTCGCCGCCGAGTTGGGGCTCGCCGCCCAGCTGGGGTCAGACCCGGGTCTGACCCCCATTTCTCCTCGTTCTGATATATTAGATATCTGATGGCGGAAATGGCCACCCATCGGCGAGCCGGCGCGGCCGGAGAATCCCGGCCAGGAGCCACTGCCCTGCAGGCCCGTTCCCTCCGGGAACAGGTCTACGACTTCCTGCGCGACGAAATGGCCCGCGGCGGACTCCAGCCCGGCGGGTTCATCGACCTCAACGAGCTCGCCGCACGCCTCGGCGTCAGCCGCACCCCGCTGCGCGAGGCACTCCTCCACCTCGAGTCGCAGGGTTTCGTCACCGTCCTCCCCAGACGCGGCTTCCGCCTCAACGCCCTCACCCTCGACGACATCCGGCACTTCTACGAGATTGTCGGCGCCCTCGAGGCGGCCGCGCTTCGCGGCGCCGGCCCGTCGCTCGGCCCGGCCGACTTCACTCGCATGCGCGCGCTCGACGCCGCGATGGCCGAAGCCGTGACCGCCCGTGACTTCGATCGCTACTACGAGGCCAATCTCGCGTTCCACGACGTCTACCTGCGCCGCAGCGAGAACGCGCGCCTCGTCGCGCAGGTCCACCTCCTGAAGCAGCGCCTCTACGACTGGCCGCGCCGCGAGACGATGGTGCAGGCCTGGGAGCAGCACTCGGTGGTCGAGCACGAGGAGTTCCTCGGCCTCCTCGAGCGCGGTGCCATAGACGAGGCGGCCGCGCATCTGCAGAACGTGCACTGGTCGTTCGCGGTCCAGGAACGGTTCATCCAGGCCTACTACTTCGCCGGGCGCCCCCAGGAGGCCTGATGCAGACGGGCCTCGTCTTCAACGTGCAGCGCTTCTCGGTCCACGACGGGCCGGGCGTGCGCACCACGGTGTTCATGAAGGGCTGCCCGCTCTGCTGCGACTGGTGCCACAACCCAGAGAGCCAGTCGCCCTCGCCCGAGTTCATCCGGCTCCGCCACCTGTGCATGAGCTGCGGCCGCTGCACGGAGGTCGAGCTCGACAACCCGGTGGTCAGCAGCGACCGCACCGAGGCCGATGTGGAGGCGTGCCCGACCGGCGCGCTCCAGAGCGTGGGCGAGCGCGTCCAGTCGGGCGACCTGGTGGCGCGGCTGCTGCGCGACCGGATCTTCTTCGACGACTCGGGCGGCGGCGTCACCATCTCCGGAGGCGAGCCCCTCACGCAGGCGCCCTTCGTCACCGAGGTGCTGCGCCTGCTGCGCGCCGAGGGCGTGCACACGGCCCTCGACACCTGCGGGTTCGGCCGCTGGCCGGACCTCCGGGACGCTGCCGAGCACGCCAGCCTGGTCCTCTACGACCTGAAGCTCATGGACCCGGCGCGGCACAAGGCCGCCACGGGCGTGTCGAACGAGATCATCCTCGACAATCTCCGGGCCCTCGCCGGCGTGCACCCCGCCATCTGGATCCGCATCCCGGTGATTCCCGGGGTGAACGACGACGACGGCAACATGGAAGCGACCGCGGATTTCGTGCACTCGGTGCCCGGGATCCGGCAGGTCGATCTCCTGCCCTATCACCCGACCGGCGAGGCCAAGTTCGCGCGGCTCGGGATCGACTATGCCCTGCACGGCACCACGCCACCGGACCAGCGCCGGCTCGACGCCCTGGCCGCGAGGTTCCGCGCGCGGGGCCTGATGACGACCATCGGAGGACACGCATGAGCGCCCGCACCGAACGCCTGCGCCGCGACAGCCTGGACGCGATTCCCTCGATCAGCGCCGAGCGCGCGGCCATCACGACGGCGTTCTACGAGGAGCACCTGGGCCGGCACAGCCTCCCGGTGCTGCGCGCGATGAACTTCTACGCGATCTGCGATCGCAAGACGCTGTGGATGGGCGACGGCGAGTTGATCGTCGGCGAGCGCGGCCCGGCGCCGAAGGCGGTGCCGACGTATCCTGAGCTCACCTGCCACAGCGCCGAGGACCTGCGCATCCTCGACTCGCGCCCGAAGACGCAATACACGGTGGCCCCCGAGGTGATCGCCGAATACGAGCGCGAGATCATCCCGTTCTGGCACGGCCGCTCGCTGCGCGACCAGATGTTCGCCGAGCTGCCGCAGGACTGGCTCGACGCCTACGCGGCCGGCTGCTTCACCGAGTTCATGGAGCAGCGCGCGCCGGGGCACACCGTCGCCGACGGCAAGCTTTACCGCAAGGGCATGCTCGACTTCAAAGCCGAGATCGCCGCGGCCGAAGCGGCCCTCGATTTCGAGAAGGACCCCGAGGCGCTCGACAAGCGCGAGCAGCTGCGCGCGATGGCCATCGCCTGCGACGCGGTCATCCGCTTCGCCGAGCGTCACGCCGAGCTGGCCGAGGCGAAGGCCGCGGCGGCGGGCGACGGCGCACGGAGAGCAGAACTGCTGAGGATTGCGGACGCCTGCCGCCGCGTGCCCGCCCGCGCGCCGCGCGACTTCCACGAGGCGCTGCAGATGTACTGGTTCTGCCACCTCGCGGTCATCACCGAGCTCAACGGCTGGGACGCCTTCAGCCCGGGCCATCTCGACCAGCACCTTGGCCCCTTCTACGAGGCCGGCCTGGCCGACGGGACGCTCACGCGCGAGTCGGCGCGCGAGCTGCTCGAGTGTTTCTTCATCAAGTTCAACAACCACACGGCGCCGCCGAAGGTGGGCGTGACGGCGGCCGAGAGCGGCACCTACACCGACTTCGCCAACATCAATCTCGCCGGCCTCCTGCGCGACGGCCGCGACGGCTCCAACGAGGTCACGCACCTCCTGCTCGACATCATCGACGAGATGCACCTGCTGCAGCCGAGCAGCAACGTGCAGGTGTCGCGCAAGACGCCCGACGCGGTGCTCAAGCACGCGCTGCGCGTCATCCGCAACGGCTACGGCTTCCCGTCGCTCTTCAACGCCGACGCGGTCGTCGAAGAGCAGCTCCGCCAGGGCAAGACGCTCGAAGACGCGCGCGAGGGCGGCTGCTCGGGCTGCGTCGAGGTGGGCGCCTTCGGCAAGGAGGCCTACATCCTCACCGGCTACTTCAACCTGATGAAGATGCTGGAACTCGCCCTGCACGACGGCTTCGACGTGCGCACGGGCACGTACATCGGCGCCCGCACCGGCGACCCGGCCTCCTTCGCAGGCTTCGACGACCTGTTCGAGGCCTTCGAGGCCCAGGTCCGCCACGTCCTCGACATCAAGATCCGCGGCAACCAGCTCATCGAGCGGCTCTACGCCACCCGCATGCCCCACACGTTCCTCTCGGTCATCACCGACGACTGCATCGCGAAGGGCAGGGACTACAACGCCGGCGGCGCCCGCTACAACAACACCTTCATCCAGGCGGTGGGCATCGGCAGCATCACCGACAGCCTCTCGGCGCTCAAGGAACTGGTCTACGAACGCGGGGACGCGACGCTCCCCCGCTTCATCGAGATGCTCGACGCCGACTTCAACGGGCAGGAGCCGCTGCGCCAGCGCCTCGTCAACAAGACCCACAAGTACGGGAACGACGATGACTACGCGGACGCGCTGATGACGCGCACGTTCCGCATGCTCTTCGCGGCGATCGACGGACGCCCGAACACGAAAGGCGGCGCCTACCGCCTCGAGATGCTGCCCACCACCTGCCACGTCTACTTCGGCGAGGTGTGCCTCGCCTCCGCCGACGGCCGCGGTGAGGGCCAGCCGGTGTCGGAGGGCATCAGCCCCGTCCAGGGCGCCGACCGCCACGGCCCGACCGCCGTGCTCAAGTCGGCCTCGAAGATGGACCACGTGAAGACCGGCGGCACGCTGCTCAACATGAAGTTCACGCCCTCCCTGCTCGAGGGCGACAGCGGCATCGACAACCTGCACAGCCTGGTGCGTTCGGTACTTCAAGCTCGACGGCCACCACCTGCAGTTCAACGTGGTCACCGCCGATCTCCTCCGCGAGGCGAAGGCCGATCCGGCGTCGCACCGCGACCTCATCGTCCGCGTGGCCGGCTACAGCGACTACTTCTGCGACCTCTCGGAGGCGCTGCAGGACGAGATCATCCGGAGGACGGAACACACGGCGTTCTAGCCCGGGCCATTCCTGAGCGAAGGCCCGTCACATCAGCCTGGGTCGGAGCCCGCAGGGCAGGTCATTCCGAGCCTGCCTGAAGAGCCCGGGCGAGGGACTGTACGGCGGGCAGGCCGTGGCGTCAGATCGTGCGCGCGGAGGGCGGAAGCGGCCGGATGCGCACGCGGTCCTGTTCCACGACGGCGAACACTCCAGACCAGTCCTCGCGTGACGAGAGAACTGTCGCGACCGCCCGATTGTCACGGTCGGGCCGGGCCCAGTCGAGGCGAATCAAGATGACTCCGCACTGGGCGGGCAGACCAGCATGAAAGGCGAGTTCACCGAAATCGGTGTCGGCGGTGACGAGTACCCGGCAGTCTCGCTGCGCGAGTTCCAGGACCACCGCGTCGCTGGCTCCGGGCCTGGACTCCTTGATCCAGAGCACGTCATGGTTCTGTGCGCGCAGTGCGGCAACGACCGGACCGGGCATGTTCTCGTCCGCGAGAAAGCGCATGCGGCTATCCCTTGACCGCGAACATCCGTTCCGAGCTGATCAACTCGCGGGCGTACGCCAGGCACGCGTGGATGTCATCGAGGGTGAGATGGTCGTACTGTTCCCGAATCTGGCTCGGCGTGTACCCTCCCGCCAGCAGATCCATCACGAGTTCGACGCTGATCCGCGTGCCCTTGATGACGGGCTTCCCGACTAGCACGCTGGCATCGGCGACGATTCGGCTTCGCCACTCCATGCGTTCCTCCCCAGGCTGTTCACCCATTATGCGCCAGTACACCGTCTGGCGCCGCCGTCCGCGTGGCGAGCTTGGCCAGGTGGACACGATCGCGAAACCGGTCTATTGTTACGCTCCGCGGCCAGCGGCGCCGCCCGGGCAGCGCCGGCAGGCCTCGAGAACGGAGCGACTCGTGCGTCAGCGCTTCTGGTCCGCCATCTTCACCGACGTCCAGTTCTGGGTGCCGGTCGTCGTCCTCGCCCTCGGCGTGGGGCTTCTGCTCTCGCTGCGGTAGGCCATGCCCACACCTTCCAGCACGACCGGTCACCGCCGCACGTCCCTCCACTGGCTCGGTGTCGTCTCCGGCCTGGCCGCAGGCGCCGGCCTGGGCGCCGCCGAGGCTCCGACCAAGCTGGTGACCATCGGCCTGTCGCCTTTCATGGTGTCGCTCGGCATGGTGGCCGGGGTGTTCGTCGCCCGGTGGACCGTGCCGATGGTGCTCAAGGGGAGCGACTACGTCTGGGCCGACCTGCGCGAGAAACCCCACCTGGTGATCTGGGCGCTGCTCGCGGGCATGCTCTGGGCGGTCGCGAATACGCTGACCGTCTTCGCCATCCGCGACGTCGGCCTGTCGGTCGCGTTCCCGCTGTGGAACACCAACAGCCTGGTCGGGCTGTTCTGGGGCTGGCTGCTGTTCAACGAGCTGCGCGGGGCCGGGTCACGCGCGCGAACCAGGGTACTCGGCGGGGCCGCCGCCATCGTCGTTGGCGCCTGCCTGACGGGGCTGGCGACCTCTCACCAGGCGCCTGGCAGCCCGCACCCGGGCATGGGGATCGTGGCCGCGATCACGGCCGGCCTGCTCTGGGGCACGATGTACATCCCGTACCGGAAGGCCTACATCAGCGGGATGAACCCGCTGTCGTTCGTGACGGTCTTCACGTTCGCCGAACTCGGAACCACGCTGGCGTTCGCGCTCGTCTACGAGGGCGGGCTGCCCGGATTCGTGTCGGCGCTGACCGCCGCGAAGCCGGTGCTGTTCTGGCTGTTCCTGGGCGGCTTCTGCTGGGTCATCGGCGATCTGTTCCAGCAGTACGCGGCGAAGTACATCGGCATCAGCCGCGGCATTCCGCTGTCCAATACGAATCAGCTGTGGGGCCTGGCCTGGGGCGTGCTCGTCTTCGGCGAGTTCGCCGGCCTCGGCGGGACGGGCCGGCTGATGCTGATGGCGGGCTCCCTGATCATGATTGGCGGCGCGGTGGCCATCAGCTTCGCGGAGGCGCCGGCGAGCGAGCGGGCGTCGTGGCACGCCGCGATGACGCGCGAATGCACGCGCTACGGCCTGGACGCCGGCCGCGTGGCGGCGGCCGCGGCGGGCGATGATCCGCTCAGCGCGGGCAAGGCGGGGCGGCGGTGGTGGGAATACCTGGTCGCCGCGTCGGCCGTGGGCATCTTCCTCTGGCTGGCCAGCCTGGCGGCGAGGCCGAGCCTACAGTTCGATGCCGCCTGGGGGGCGGTGCTCACGTTCGCCACCGTCCTGTGCATCGTCTTCGGCGGCGTCGTGCTCTACCGGCGGACGCGGTTCTCGTAGGCGTGCCGGACGACGATCGCGCCGGCTCAGAAGAGGAGCTTGAGCCCGAGAATCGGGCCGTGCAGCGTGGTGCCCAATTCGAGCGTGTCGTCCACTGCGGCCCCTTCGAGCAAGGTGTCCCGGAGCCGGAAGTACAGCAGCCCGTACCCGAACGTCATGCCGAAGTGGCGAGTCGCCCGCCAATCGAGGGTGAGATTCGCCGCGAGGTCCACCTCGGACCCCACGCCAAACCCTCCACCATCACCGTGGAGCGTCAGCAGCCAGTGGCTCCCCATCGGAACCCGGTACGTCGCGCCGACGATCGGATCCCAGACGCCGGGCTTCCGGCTCACTTTGGGATACCCGACCAGTTCGGCTTCGACGTCGACCGCAAGCCGGCGAACGCCGCCCTCGACATAGAGATGTCTGGCCACCTCGAAGCCGGCCTGGAGCTCGCCCAGAATCACATCACCCGTCACTTTCAGAGAGGGCCGCTCCACCTCGCCGGACAGTCCCGCCCACACGAAATTGCCGCGCACCACCAACCGGTTCTTCTCAACCCGGAATGCCGCCATCATCGCGCCATTCAGCGCGGCATCCGTCGAGCTGGACGGATCGCCTCCCGGAGGTGAAGGCAGCCCGGGGAACTCGGGGAGGTCGATGGAGTTGATGGAGATCGGGGCCCAGACAAAGATCGGCGCAATCTCCACTTCCCAACCGGGGTCCGGGGCAGATGCCGGCTGGACCGGGGCCGGCGGAGGTGGCGGAGTCGGGGCCGCTTGCGCTCGCGCGTTCGCGGCAACGGACAGCACAAGCGCCAGCGCGCTGATGCAGATTCGGACAGACGTCATTGACAGCTCCCATCGATCCGGCCGCGCCCGGTGCACGGCGCCCCCCTCTGGCGGGCGCCTCGCGCGAGCCTCGAATCTTCGATCCTACCACGCCAGCGGCGCGGACATGGCAGGGCCGGCTGGTCGCTGAGCCGAGCCTCCGCCTCGAAATCGACCCCGGATTGAGTCGTGCACAGTGCGATTCGCGGTGAATCGCTCACTTCGGGATGCACGAATCAGCGCTGTTCGACATGACCCGGAGGAGGGAGCACACCGCATTCCAGGGGCCAGGGACCGGGGCCGGGGCCCAGGGGCCTGAGTGACTGCAGGGCGGGCGCGAGTGGGAGACGGTGCCGGACGGCGACGCGACAGCCATCCTGCTCGGCCTGAGCGTGTTGCCACACCGCGTGACCGAGCAGAAGCTCGGGTGCACAAGGCCGGACTTCGGAACTGGCGCGCAGCCGGCCCGTCGATCCGCGTCTATCGCTGCCGGAGCATGTTGCCGACCGACTGGGCCACGTCCACGTAGAAGTTGCCGCCCTTCTCGCGGAAGACCTGGAACGGCATGTTCTTGTTGCCGACGAAGGGCCGCAGCGACCACGACAGCTGCGCGCCGACAAGGGCCAGGATCAGGATCCAGACTCTGAACACCTGCACCCCGGTCTTCGGGGTACACGCCCTTCTTCTCGCAGGAGTACTGCAGCGCCTCCGCGATCACGCGCATCCCGAACAGTCCCGCTACCGTGACGATCCCCACGTGCAGCAGCTTGAGGAAGGCGTAGTTGTCGCCCGTGATCATGAAGAAGATCACGATGGACGAGAACGAGACCATGATGCAGGTCATGACCACGAAGCCCACCAGGATGATGGAGGTCATCTGGGCCACCGACAGTTTCGACCCGAGCACCGTCTGAATGACGAAGAACGCAGGAAAACAGACCACGATGATCAGCACGAGCAGCGCGGGCATTTTCAGGGCCGACGACACCGCCTGCAGCGGGCCGTTGTAGCTTCCCATGATGGCGCCGTACAGCATGGCAAACAGGACCAGCAGCAGCAGGTGGTTGGCGATTTCGCGTGTCGCGCCCTGCTCGTCGGTAATCTGGCCGTAGAACGCGTCATTGTTGCGGAGGCTCTGGAAGAATCCGAACGAGAGAAGCTTGCGCGGAGCCATGTTGACTACTCCTCTTTGAAGAGATCCCGGAACTTCTCGTCGAAGTGCTGGTCGAACCAGCGATCGATGACCGACTTCTTGAACCTCCACTGATTGCCGAGCTTGGCAGCGGGAATCTTGCCCTCCTGCGCCCAGGAGTAGATGGTCTGAGGCCGCAACCGCAGGTAGTCGGCAACCTCCTCGAGCGTCATGATTTCGTCTCGTGACAGACTGTACTCCTGTTTTGTATTGTACATACTTGTTTATTAGTTTTTAGTCAATTTGTTTGTTGTATAACATCATTCCAGAACCAGCTGTGGCACACCGGGGAACGTTCGGAACCAAGCGACCGGACGCCTGTCCGTGAGAGCGGCGAGGGGCCGGCTGGCCCGCCAGCTTCATGAGCGTGAACGCCAGCGCGAGCCCGGACGTGATCGTGGCGCTGATCTCGAGCGGGTGCGGCGCGACCATCGCCCGTTCCGCGCAGATGCCGACGACAAGAGGGAGCGCTAGCGGGGGTCACCGGCCCAGAGCCCGGACCCGGATGACTCAGACGGAGCGGCGCCCGACCGGGCCGGAGAACCGGTCATCACGCCTGCCACTTCCCATCCGGCGAAACCCGCGGACGCCATCCGGGGCGACGTCGAGTTCGACCGCACCTGTCGGACGCAGCGGGCGGGCGACCGCTCATTGCCGCCGCCCTCCCCGCTCCGTCGCCCGAGGCCCCCAGCGGACTGCTGTGTAACCTCACACCCGCCGATACGGTCCAACAGGGCGCGGTTTCACAACCGGTGGGAGCGCCAACCGGCGCTCCGGCGCGGGCCCCGGCGGTGATCCCGGCGGGAGGGAGAGTGAGCGTCGAGATGACCCGAATCCTGAGGGGACTGACGAGCGAGCGGCTGCCCTGCGGCTGCGGCCGCGGCATCTACGAGACATACGATGGAAGGGTCGTCGCCGTGTTCGATGAGCGGGGCGAGTCCTGTCAGGTGCGCGGGCACGACACCGGCACCGTCGTGGTCGTTGCTGAACGACAGCCTGCGGCTCCCGTGCAGCAACCGGCGGCGTAGAACCCGGCCCTGGGCTTCCTCAGCCGATGCGCAGGCGGCAGCGCCCATGCGCATCTCCCCGAAAACCTCGGAACGAGGCAGACAAATACCAGTCGCGTGACGGGACACGCCCCGCCCGTTTCTCACTTGCTTGGCTTGGGCTGCACGGGCGTGAGCCGCAGGCGGTTCCTGGAGAGTCCCACGATCCTGAAGGACGCCGTCAGTCCATCCGCGGTGATCTGGAGCATCGAGCTGTCGTCTGCGCTGATTCTCCACCTGCAGGCCTTGAAGTGGTGGGCGTCGTCGGGAGCGAGCACGTCGTACTCACACCCGCCGCTCGGAGCGAACTTGTACGCCATCCTGAACCGGCTCGGCGGGAACTCCCTGGACCCGGCGGGGCGGAACACCCGATCCGTTCCGCCCGGCGGTTCTTCCTCGCTGGAGTGAACCCAGTGCTGGAACAGGTCCGCGAGCTCCATGGCGGATTGTGCCCCGTCAGGCTTGGCGGGTGCCGCCTGCGTCATGGCGGGCACGTCGGCTGGAGGCCGCGTGGCCGCGCCTGACCAGAGGCAGAGGAACGTCATTGCGCCCAACTCGGTTAGATTCATGACCCGGCGGCCCGACAATAGCATCAACGGGTGTCCCTGCGCCCCTTCTGCTCGGCCGGTCGACTGAACCCAGTTATCGGCCGGTCGGTGACGGACGGCCAGCGAACCCGGGCGGCGCAGCCGCAGCAATGCCCCAAGCAGAAGGCTGGTCGGCTGCGACGTCGAGGGGCGCTTGTGTGGCCATGCCCCGTCTGCATGGACGTCCGCCCGCGGGCGTTGCGGTCGCCCACGTCCGCTATCCTCGGCGGAGGCGGGGGCTCGGGGTTCACTGCTCGAGAATTCGGAACGGTGATCGGGGCCTACGACACGCCGCTGAACGTCTTGGCTTCGGCGTAGAGCGTCAGGATCTTCGACGCGTACGCGGGGTCGGTCGCCCAGTTCCCGTTTCCCATCTGGTTCCATGTCGTCGCCTTGCCCTTCGGCACAACGAGCGCGAACCGGGGATCGACGCACGGGTTGGCGAGCGGCGGCACCGAGCACGCGTAGGCGCCCGGATCCGCGTAGGCGCGCAGGTGCTGGATCTGCGCGCGCACGCCCGTCGGCGCATCCGGGAACACGGCCGGCGCCGGATTGGTGTCGGTGGCGCCGATGCCGGCGAAGTTGTTCATCCAGCCGGGCACTGTGGGCGAAAACCGGAACCAGCCGGTTTCCAGGACGCTCTGGACGAAGGCGACATCGCCCGCCACGCCCTCCGCCGCGCCCTCCTCGATGTAGTACTGCGCCAGCGCCTCGACGGGGACCGTCGCGCCGTAGGCGCCGGACGGCCGCGGCTGCCGGCCGTTGAACCAGGCGACCAGTTGGCCGGCGGTCAGTCTCGGCGGCCCCATGATCGGCACCGCCGCCGGCTCGGGCGTTGGCCCCGCCGGGTTCTGCTTCGATCCGCAGGCCGAGGCGAGTACCGCCAAGGTGGCAGCCAGACCGACGAGCAGGGCGAGGCGAACCCAGGCAGGCATCAGCACAGTCCACCGATGTTACCGCACGGCGCCCGGTCGTCGCGCTCCCGGCAGAGGTGCTCGTGAGGCCGTGAGCAGCCGATGAGCGGTCATCGCCCGGGGAGGCCCGCCGTGTAGAATCCGTCATCGAGGGGGAAACCATGGACGAGTTGGGTCGCCGGGCGTTTCTCACGACGGCCGCAGGACTGGCCGTGGCGGGGATGGGGCGGCGTCGCGTCGAAGGCCGGCAACCGGCCGGCTCCGGCGGCCGTGAAGAGGCGTTGGTGGCCGACCTCGTGCGCCGCAACGACAATCGGATTCCCGCGCTGTTGGCGCGGCAGGAGCGCGGGGCCTCGCACCGATGGGCCGGCGGCGTGCCGAACGAGTTCGGCATCTTCACCGCCGGCGACACCGCGGGGTTGGTGTCGGCCCTGGCCTGCGCCATCGCCGCCGAGGGTTCACGCGGCTACCGCGATGCGGATCTGCTCGGGCGGCTCCAGCAGGCGGCGCGCTTCCTGCTGAAGGCCCAGCACGACGATGGCACCATCGACCTGTATTCGACCAACTTCCACTCTCCGCCCGACACGGCCTTCGTGCTGGAAGCGCTCTGTCCGGCCTGCGCGATCCTCGAACGCAGCGGCTGGCCTCCGCTGGCCCCGGCCGTCGCGGATCTCCGGCGGTTCATCGCACGGGCCGCGGAGGCCCTGACGACCGGCGGCGTCCACACGCCGAACCACCGATGGGTCGTGTGTGCCGCGCTGGCGCAGGCGCACGCCCTGGGGCCCGACGCCCGCTACGTCTCGCGCATCGATGCCTGGCTGGCCGAGACCATCGATATCGACCCGGATGGCCAGTACACCGAACGCAGCACCACGGTGTACTCGCCGGTCGTCAATCGCGCCTTGCTGACCGTGGCGCGGATCCTCGATCGCCCTGCGCTGCGGGAGCCCGTGCGGCGCAACCTCGACATGACGCTGTACTACGTCCACCCGGATGGCGAGGTCGTCACCGAAGCGTCGCGGCGGCAGGATCGGTATCAACGCGGCACGCTGGCCCGCTACTACTCCGCCTATCGAACCATGGCCCGCCTGGATGGCGACGGCCGTTTCGCGGCCGTCGCGCGCCGGCTCGAACGCGAGGAGCAGCCGGCGCTGGTGGGCGAACTGCCGGCATTCCTGGAAGAGCCCGCGTTCAGACAGCCGTTGCCGCCCGACGCGCCGGTGCCTGCCGATTACGCGCGGGTCTTCGCGCATTCCAGCCTGGCCCGCATCCGCCGCGGGGCGCTCAGCGCCACTGTCGTCGCCGACAACGCGTCGTGGTTCTCGCTCCGCAAGGGTGCGGCCGCCCTCGAAGCCGTGCGCCTGGCGAGCGCGTTCTTTGGCAAGGGCCAGTTCACCGGCGCGCGGCTCGACGTGTCCGGCGGCCGGTACGCCCTGCGCCAGACGCTCGACGGTCCGTACTTCCAGCCGTTCACTGCCGACCAGATCGCCGGAGGCGTCGTGCCGAACCTCACGCCCAACGGCACGCTGGCCGCCGACAGCCGCGCCATCCGTGGGCGGAGCAACGTGCAGACGCTCGACACCGTGGCCATCGTCGAAGAGGCCGGCGGCCGATTCGCGCTGTCGCTCAGCGTCGATGGCACGGCGGAGGTGCCCGTCGCGTTGGAACTGGCGTTCCGCCGGGGCGGACGGCTCGAGGGCGTCGAACCGGTCTCGGGGATTCCTGACGCCTTCCTGCTGCGCGCGGGCGCCGGCCGCTACACGTTCGACGGACAGACGATCACGTTTGGCCCGGGGCGTGTGGAACACACCTGGACACAACTTCGAGGCGCGCTGCCCAAGTGGGATGGCCTGTCCGTGTACCTGACAGGATTCACGCCATTCCGAACGCAGCTGCGGATTGGCTGACGTCGCGCCCCCCTGTCCCTTGCCCCATGTCCCTTGCCCCTTGCCCCTGATTCGAGGCTGCACGGATGGGGTACACTCGTCCCACGATGAACAACTCCGGAACGGAACGCGACCGGTTCCTCCTCGTCATCTTCTACGGAGTCCTGGTACTGGTCGGCTATCTGGCCTTCCGGATCATCTCCCCGTTTCTCGCGCCGCTCGCGTGGGCGGCGGTCTTCGGCATGGTGCTGAACCCGCTGCAGGCCCCCCTCGAGGCGCGCATGGGCCGGGGCCGGGCCGCCGCGGCAACCACCCTGCTGGCAGCGCTGATCATCGTCGGCCCCGCGATCACCGTGTTGTCAGTGCTCACCGTCGAAGTGACGTCGGTCGTTCAACGGGCCCACTCGGGCGCCCTGTCGGTGCCTGCCGCTCCCGATCTGCGGCTGTGGTACGAAGGCCTCCGTCAGAAGGTGATGGTCCCGCTCCCGGCCGACCCCACGGCGTCGATCATCGAGGCCATCAAGGCCGTCGCCAGCTATCTGGCCGCCCGCGCCGGAACGATTCTGCAGAACGCCGCGGGCCTGGTGTTTCAGTTGTTCGTCATGCTGTTCGGCCTGTTCTACTTCCTGCGGGACGGCGGGCGGATCGTCGACATGATCCGCCAGTTGCTGCCGTTCGAACCGGCCCGGCGCGACCGCATGATCTCGCAGACGCACGACCTGGTGGTCGCCACCGTCGGATCGACTTTCTCGGTTGCGATTGTTCAGGGCGCGTTGACGGGCCTCACGCTCGCGCTGCTCGGGTTCCAGTCGCCGGTGCTCTGGGGCGTCATCGCGGCGTTCACGTCACTCCTGCCCGCCGTCGGGTCGGCGCTCGTGTGGGGCCCGGCAGCCGTCTACCTGTTCGCCACCGGCGACATCGTGCGCGGCATCATCATGGTGGCGGTCGGCGTGGGCGTCATCGGGATGGCCGACAACATCCTGCGGCCCCTCCTGTTGAGCGGGCGGACGACGATGCACGGACTGCTGGTGTTCGTCAGCCTCCTCGGCGGCATGGCCGCATTCGGGTTCATCGGGCTCGTGGTGGGCCCGGTCGCCATCGCGGCGATGGGGACCTTGCTGGACGGCGTGCTGGAGGAGGAACCCGAGCGTGCGCCAGACGGCGATGCGCCGTAGCGTCGCGGCGCTCCTGTGCCTGCTGGCGTGGAGCGGCAGCGGTGCCGGTCCGGCGCTGGCACAGGACCGGCCCGCCATCGTCGCCGCCGCGGCCGACCTGACGTTCGCCCTCGCCGACGTGGCCGCCGCGTTCACCCGTGACACGGGCCTGCGCGTGCGGGTGACCTACGGGTCGTCGGGCGATCTGGCCCGACAGATCGCGCAGGGTGCGCCCTTCGAGATGCTGCTCTCGGCCGACGAGCGCTACGTGTTCGCGTTGCGTGACCAGGGGCTGACCCGCGGCGAGGGTGCCCTCTATGCCATTGGCCGCCTCGCGCTGTTCACGCCGCGGGGATCGCCGATCCCCCTCGACCCCGCGCTGGAAGGCCTCCGCGCGGCGGTGAGTGGCGGCCGCGTCTCCCGCCTCGCGATCGCGAACCCCGACCACGCCCCCTACGGCCGCGCGGCGCAGGAGGTGCTCACCCGGCTCGGCATCTGGGCACGCGTGCAGCCGGCCCTCGTGCGCGGCGAGAACGCCTCGCAGGCCATGCAGTTCGCCGCGTCGGGATCCTGCCAGGGCGGCCTGGTGCCGCTTGCGCTGGCATCGGCACCCGCGGCGGCCGCGCGCGGCCCGTTCCAGATCGTCCCGGCCGCGTGGCACTCGCCGCTCCGCCAGCGCATGGTCCTCACGGTCACGGCGGGCGCCGCAGCCTCGGCCTTCTACGACTATGTCCAGCGCGGGCCCGGCGTGCGCGAGACGCTCGCCCGCTTCGGCTTCGAGCCACCCCCCGGGGAGGCCGCGCGGTGATGGACTGGGACGCCATTCGCCTCTCGCTCTCCCTGGCGGCGTGGACGCTGGCCGTCCTGCTGCCGTCGGGCATCCTGCTGGCCCGGTGGCTCGCCACGTCCCGCTTCGCAGGGCGCCACTGGGTGGAAGGCCTCCTCGCCCTGCCCCTGGTGCTGCCGCCGACGGTGCTCGGCTTCTACCTGCTGGTGGCCATGGGCGGAGCATCAGGGGTGGGCGCCTGGTTCAGGGCCGTCACCGGCACGACGCTCGCCTTCAGCTTCACCGGCCTGGTCGTGGCGTCGGTCATCTTCAACCTCCCCTTCGCGGTGCAGCCGATCCAGCGCGCCCTCGAGGCCATCGACCCCGACGTGCGCGAGGCGGCGCTCTGCTGCGGGATGACGCGCTGGCAGACGCTCACGCGCATCGAGCTGCCGCTGGCGTGGCCGGGCGTGCTCTCGGCCGCCGTGCTGACCTTCGCGCACACGCTCGGCGAGTTCGGCGTCGTGCTGATGGTCGGCGGCAACATCCCCGGCGAGACCCGCACGGTGGCCCTCGCGATCTACGACCGCGCGCAGTCGCTCGACGCGGGCGCGGCGGGCCGCATGTCGCTGCTCCTGCTGGCCGTGTCGTTCGTCACCATCGCCGTAAGCTACGGCCTCGGCGGCCGGGTGCCGGGCTCGAGGCGGCGGCGATGAGCCTGGTCGTCGACGTCCGCCACGACCGGCCGTCGCTCGATCTGCGCCTCGAGCTGCCGGAAGGCGCCATCACCAGCCTCGTCGGGCCGTCGGGCAGCGGCAAGACGTCAACGCTTCGCCTCGTGGCCGGGCTGCTGGCCCCAGCCGAGGGCCGCATCGCGTTGGGCGGCGCCACGTGGTTTGCAAGTGCGGACCGCGTCAACCTGCCGCCGCGCGAGCGCTCTATAGGCGTCGTGCCGCAGCGTTACGCGCTGTTCCCGCACATGACCGCCCGCGAGAACGTCGAGGCCGCGCTGCTGAACCTGCCGCCGGCGCCGCGCGCGTCCAGGGCCGAGGCGGCCCTCGCGCGCGCGCACGTGGCCGGCCTCGAGCACCGGTACCCCCACGAGCTGTCCGGCGGCCAGCAGCAGCGCGTCGCCGTGGCGCGGGCCATCGCCCGCGAGCCGCGCGTGCTGCTGCTCGACGAGCCCTTCTCGTCCGTCGATCGCAGCACGCGCAAGCACCTCTACGCCGAGCTGAAGCGGCTGCACGGCGACCTGGGCTGCACGGTGATGCTCGTCACGCACGATCTCGACGAGGCGGCGCTCTTGTCGAGCCATCTCTGCCTCATCCGCCGCGGGCGTCTCGTGCAGGCGGGGCCCACGCAGCAGGTGCTCGCGCGGCCCGAATCCGCCGAGGCGGCGCGCCTGCTGGACTACGGCAACATCTTCCGGGCCACCGTCGTGGCGAACGACCCTGATCGGCGTCTGACGTGGCTCGACTGGAACGGCGTCCGCCTGGCCGCGCCGCTCGACGACCGCCTCGTCGCCGGGCAGCCGATCGACTGGGCCATCAGCCATGCCGAGGTCCGCCCGGCCGTCGATGGCCACGCCGCGGGCGACGGCGAAGCGGTGTGTACCGACCGTGCGCGATGTCGTCGTGCTCGGCGAAGACCTCCACCTGCGCCTCGCGCCCGACGCCTCGCCCCTGCTCACGCTGCACATGAAATGCTCGCGCCATGCCGGGCCGCTGGCCGTCGCCGCGGGGTCGCCGCTGCGCGTCCGACTGACGCCGTCGGCCATGGTGACGATGGCCGCCGCCGATGCGGGCGAGCCGGGCGGGCGGCCCCACGAGTAGTGCGCCGTTCGGCGGTATGATGAGTGTCTGGTGAGACCCCGTTTCCTGTCCGTCGTCGCGCCGCTCTGCCTGGCGGCGCTGGCCGTCGCCGGGCTCGACGCCCAGACGCCGCGCGCGGCGGCCCCGTATGCGATCCTGAGCGCCGACGGGCGCCGCCAGGTTGCCGCCGCCACGGTCGCCGGCCAGGAGATGCTGCGGCTCGATGAACTCGCGCAGGTGCTGCAGCTCACCGTCCGCGAGGACCGCGGCGCCAAGGCGCTGACGGTGTCGAAGGGCACGGCCACCGTCATCCTGTCACTCGACCAGGGACTGGCATCGCTCGGCGGCAAGATCCTGTCGCTCAGCGCGGCGCCCGTGCGCGACGGCGCCCGCTGGCTCGTGCCGCCCGACGCCGTGGGCCGGGCGCTGGGGCCGGTGGCCGGCGTCCGCGTCGATGTGCGCAGGGCCTCGCGGCTGATTGTCCTGGGCGACCTCCGCGTCCCGCGTGTCACCGTCCAGCAGGAGCCCGGGGGGCCTCCCCAGCGGATCGCCATCGAAATCGTCCCGCGCGCCGCGTACAGCATCGTGCAGGAGCCGCGGCGCCTGCTCGTGACGTTTGACGCCGACGCGCTCGATATCGGGGCCATCGACGCCGGCGGCGGGCTGGTGGAGTCCGTGTCGGCCTCCGACCCGCTGACGCTCGCGATCGCGCTGTCGAAGGATTTCGGCACGTTCCGCGCAGCCACGGTCCCGGTTGACGCGGCCTCGTCGCGGCTGCTGATCGAGTTGACGGCGGCCGGCGCGGCACCGCCATCGGGTCTCGCGCGCGCGCAAGTGCCGCCGCCGACCGCCCCTCCGGCGGCGCCAGCCGCGCCCGCCAGGCCTGACGCGGCTGCCCCGACGCCGGCTGCCCCGTCGGCCGGCGTCCGCACGATCGTGATCGATCCCGGCCACGGCGGCGACGAACAGGGCACGCGCGGGTCGAGCGGCGTCCTGGAGAAGGACCTCGTGCTCGACGTCGCGCGGCGCCTGCGCAGCGCGCTCGACGGCCGACTCGGCGTCCGGGTCCTGCTCACGCGCGACGACGACCGCGTCGTGCCGCTCGACGAGCGCGCCTCGATCGCCAACAACAACAAGGCCGATCTGTTCATCAGCCTGCACGCCAACTCGTCGCCGAGCCGGAGCGCGAAGGGCGCCGAGGTCTTCTACCTCAGCCTCGACGGGCTCGGCTCGGAAGCGCGGAAGATGGTGGAAAGCCCCGACGCGAGGCCGGTGCCCGTGCTCGGCGGCGGATCGCGCGACATCGATCTCATCCTCTGGGACATGGCGCAGGCCCGGCACCTCGACGAGTCGGCGGCGTTCGCCGGTACTGGTGGAAGAGGAGCTTCGCCGGCGCGTCGACATGGGCCCGCGCCCGATTCAACAGGCGCCGTTCCGCGTGCTCGTCGCGGCGAACATGCCGTCCGTGCTCGTGGAGATGGGCTACCTCAGCCATCCCGAGCAGGAAGCGGACATGACGTCCGACGACTTCAAGAACCGGATCGTGCAGGCGCTGGTCGACGCCATCGTCCGCTACCGGGCCCGCGTCGAGGCGCAGGCGCCAGGCCGGCATCCGTAACGCCATGGCTGTCACGGCCCGCGCCGTCGCGCTGATGCTGATCACGGCCGCCGCCGTCGGCGGCGGCACGTGGCTGACGGTGCGGTACTGCGAACCGGCCCGCGCGTGGCCCGGCGGCGGCGCCGACAGCGCCGGCCGCCCGGCCCGAGGCCGCGCGCCGCATCAAGGCGACGCTGTTCTACGTCGCGGCCGACGGGCGCCGGCTCGCCGCCTCGGAGCGCGACGTCCTCTACGCGGAGGGCGTGCCCGGCCAGGCCAGGCGGATCGTCGAGGCGCTGCTCGAGCCCGCGCCCGAAGGCCTGTCGTCCGCCATCCCCGCCGGCACTGAGCTGCGGGGGGTGTATCGTCGGCGATCGCGGCGACGCCTACGTGGACTTCAGCGGCAGCCTGAGAACGAACCACCCGGGCGGGTCGGACAGCGAGATCCTCACCGTGTACGCGATCGTCTCGGCCTTGACGGCGAACCTTCCCGCCGTGACGTCCGTACAAATCCTGATCGAAGGGCACGAGGTGGACACGCTCGCGGGCCACGTCGACCTGCGGCGCCCGCTTCCGAACGCCCCTCACTGGGCGGAGAAAGGCACGTCATGACCCGGATCGACAACCGGGGCGCCGGAGATTTGCGCCCCGTGACCATCACGCCGCAGTACCTGATGCACCCGGAGGGCTCGGTGCTCATCGAGGCCGGGCGCACGAAGGTCATCTGCACCGCCAGCATCGAGGAACGCGTGCCGCCCTTCCTGCGCAACAGCGGCAAGGGCTGGGTCACGGCCGAGTACGGCATGCTGCCGCGCGCCACCTCCACGCGCACCACGCGCGAGTCGGCGTCGGGAAAGGTCGGCGGTCGCACGCAGGAGATTCAGCGCCTCATCGGCCGGTCGCTCAGGGCGGTGACGAAGCTCGAGGAGCTGGGCGAGCGCACGGTATGGATGGACTGCGACGTGATCCAGGCCGACGGCGGCACGCGCACGGCCTCCATCACCGGCAGCTACGTGGCGCTCGTGCTGGCGCTGCGCACGCTCGTGCAGCGCGGCGTCCTCTCGCACGTCCCGGTGCAGGACCACGTCGCCGCCATCAGCGTCGGCATCGTCGACGGCGCGCCGCTGCTCGACCTGGCCTACGAGGAGGACTCGAAGGCCGACGTCGACATGAACATCATCAAGACCTCCGACGGGCGCTACATCGAGATCCAGGGCACCGCCGAAACGACACCGTTCGAACGGGACCGCCTGTACGACATGCTCGCGCTCGCCGACGTCGGCATCGCCGAGCTCGTGGCGATGCAGAAGAAGGCGCTCGGCTAGATGAGCGCCGGGGGCCGGATCGTCGTCGCCACCACGAACCCCAACAAGCTTCGCGAGATCCGGGGCATCCTGAACGGCACCGGCGTGCGGGTGATTGGGCTCGACGCCTTCCCTCCCGTCGTGGAACCCGAAGAGACGGGGACGACCTTCGCGGAGAACGCGCGGCAGAAGGCCGCCTACTATTCCGCCGCGCTCGGCGCCACCGTCGTCGCCGAGGATTCCGGGCTGGAAGTCGACGGCCTCGGCGGCGAGCCCGGCGTGCACTCGGCGCGGTACGGCGGCCAGGCGGCGCCCACCTACCCGGAGAAGTTCGCCCTGATCTACACCGGCTTGAGCGCGCGCGGCGCCCTGGGGTGCCCGGCGAGATTCGTCTGCGCCCTCGCCGTTGCGGACGGCGCCACCATCCTGTACGAGGCACGCGGCACGATCGAAGGCCGCGTCCACGACGAGCCGCGCGGTGAGCACGGCTTCGGCTACGACCCGATCTTCTTCTTCCCGCCGCTCGGCCGCACGCTGGCCGAGCTCGACGGAGCACAGAAGGCCGCCGTCAGCCACCGCGGCGCAGCGTTCCGGCAGCTTCGCGACCACCTCGCCACCCGCCCCGCCTGGTTCCGGTGATGAAGCCTGCCGGGGCCGGGGCCTGCGCGACGCCGCTCGAGGCCGTTCGCCTCGACGTGTGGCTCGACGTCGCGTGCCTCTTCAAGACGCGCAGCGAGGCCCAGAAGGCCTGCCGGGGCGGCAAGGTCGACGTGAACGGCCAGAGCGGCAAGCCGCACCGCGCGATTCACGTCGGTGATCGCCTGCGCCTGACCAAGGCCGCGGGACGCCGCCAGCAGGTGGTGGTGAAGGCGCTCGCCGATCAGCACGTCCCAAAGACCGAGGCCCGGCTGCTCTACGAGGATGTCACGCCACCGCCGACACCCGAGGAGCTCGCCGCGCGAGAACTCGAGCGCCACTTCTGGACCTCGCGCGTGAAAGCCTCCGCGCGAACGCCGGACAGGCGGGAGAAGCGGCGGATTCGGCGGGAGAAAGAGGGGCCGCCGTAGGGGGCAGGGGATATGGGACAAGGCCTGCCTCGCCGCAGCCGTGGGAGGAATGCGGCAAGCCGGAGCACGGCGAAGGCGGGGGATTCGGGATTCGGGGAAGAGGATACGACGATGCGGACATGTGCGCTCGCCCTTCAGTTGATTCTCGGTGCCACCGTCGCGTTCGCGCAGGCGCCCGCGCCGTCCGTCGCGGGCACGTGGGAAGGGGCGCTCGAAGTCGGGGCCGTCACGCTCCGTATCGGCGTGACCATCGGGGCGCAGGCCGACGGCGGGCTCTCGGCCAGGATGGACAGTCCCGATCAGGGCGCCTACGGGCTGCCATTGAACGATGTGACCTTCGCCGACGGCGTCCTGAGATTCTCGCTGCGCCAGGCGAACGGGACCTTCGAGGGACGCCTGAACGCGGCGGCCGCAGAGATCTCGGGCACATGGACGCAGGGCATGCCGATGCCGCTCGTGCTGAAGCGCGTCGACAAGCCGACGCGCCCCAGCCGGCCGCAGGAGCCCAAGCCACCGTTCCCGTATCGATCAGAAGACGTCGCCATCACGAACGCGCCCGGCCCGGCGGTGCTCGCCGGCACGCTGACGATTCCGGAGGGAGCCGGGCCGTTTCCAGCCGTCGTGCTGATCTCGGGGAGCGGCGCGCAGAACCGCGACGAGGAGATCTTCGGACACAAGCCGTTCCTGGTCCTCGCCGACCACCTGTCGCGCCGCGGCATCGCGGTCCTGCGCTACGACGACCGGGGCGTCGGCCGATCGAAGGGCGACTTCGCGTCCGCGACGAGCGAGGACGTCGCCGCGGACGCGTGGGCCGTGTGGCAGGCCCTGAGCGCGCGCCCCGGGATCGATGCGAAGCGCGTCGGGCTGATCGGGCACAGCGAAGGCGGGCTCATCGCGCCGATGCTGGCGGCCGCGCATCCGGAGATCGCGTTTGTCGTGATGCTGGCAGGCCCGGGCGTCGCCGGCGAGCAGGTCATGCTGCGCCAGGCCGCGGCCATCATGAAGGCCGGCGGCGCGTCCGACGAGGCCATCGCCGCGAACACGGCCCTCCAGCAGCAGGCCTTCGCGATCCTGCGCGAGGAGAAGACGACCGCGCGCATCGTGGAGCGCCTGCAGGCGATCCCGGTGCCCGGCCCGAAGGAGGCCTCGGCGGCGTTCGTGAAGCAGTCTTCGTCGCCGTGGTTCAGGTTCTTCGCGACCTACGACCCGGCGCCCGCGCTGACGAAGGTGCGCTGCCCGGTGCTGGCGCTCGCGGGCGAGCTCGACCTGCAGGTGCTGCCCGCGCAGAACCTGCCTGCGATCGGCGCCGCATTGGTGCAGGGTGGCAACCAGAAACACACGGTCCTCGAGCTGCCGGGCCTGAACCACCTCTTCCAGTCCGCCCGCACGGGTCTGCCGGCGGAGTACGGGCAGATCGAAGAGACCATGGCGCCCGCCGCGCTCGACAGGGTCACCGCCTGGATCAGAGAGAGGGCCGGCCTGGCGAAGTGACCTGGCGCCCCGTGCCTCGCGAGACCGGCCGGATGACTCCTACCAGTGCTGGATTTCGTCGACCTCGGCCGGCGTGGGCGGGCTCATCTGGTCCCGGATCCAGCGCCCCACGAGGTCGCGGCTCCCGAGTCCCACCGCCAGCGCCAGCGCGAAGGTCACGCCGGCCAGGAGGATGAGCATCGCCGAGGGGACAATCGTGCGGCCGATGCCGAGGTGTTCCAGGGCCACCGCGCTCGACAGAAGCACGATGCCGCCGCGCGCGCCTGAGGCCAGCAGCCTGGCCGCCGGGAAGCCGCGGTTGACGGCGCCGATCAGCACGCTGCGCGACACGACGCGGGCCGCCACGATGCCGGCGAAGAAGATTGTGACGCCAATCACGAGGTTCGGCAGATAGAGGAAGAACCGCTTGGTCAGGTCGGACGCGAGCGCGGCATCCAGCGAGTACATCACCAGCGCGGCGGTCATGATGGCGAAGGCGACCTGCACCAGCCTGACGAGGACGGCGGTGGCGCTCAGGATCCCCGCGCGCTCGAGCCACGATGACAGTCCGATCCTGTTGGCCCGGCGTTCGACGGCCGACCGGCGCAGCAGGAACGTCGCGACCCGCCCGGCGAGCACGGCCAGGGCCGTGCCGATGGCCAGGAACAGCAGGCCCACCAGCACGTTCGGAAGCAACGCGAGGGACTGGGCCGTGAACTGCTGCCAGGCCTGAGCGAACACCTGTTGAACGACTTGCCACATGTCATCCTCCCCCGTTCGTGCCCGTAACGCTGCCGGTCAGGACGCGGTTGTGGCGCAGCGTCAGCGCTCGTTGTCCCAGCGCCTGCGCAGGTAGTCCTTCTCCTGCTCGAAAATCGTGCAGAGTTGCTCGAGCCGGGCTTCGACCTGCCCGGCGTCGGCATCGGCCATTTCCATGACGAACGACGCGACGCGCCCCATGTAGAGCGGCAGCGTGGATCGCACCAGTGCGTCGCGCGCGCTGACGCGGAGGTGATGGGCGGCGGCCAGATCGTAGACGAGGTGCGCCCACAGCCTGTCGTCGATCGCGAAGCCGTCGCCGGTCTTCGAGGCGGCCTCCTTCAGTCTCGCAAGGTCGGACCGGTCGAACATCGTCTGCCAGATGCTTTCGAGATCCCGGACGCCGCGCTTGAAATGATCGATCATGCGCGCCGGGTTCACCTTGATCGGGTCCAGCCCGACGTCGTAGCGAAAACCGACGATGGGCACCGGCTCAGAACCCTGGACCGCGTGCCAGCGATTCGCGTGGGTCTCCATGAGCCGGAATACGGTTCCCAGCACCTGGACCAGCATGGCGCCCAGGTCGGCCGCGGGGTCCTTCGGGTCGTGGAGTTTCGCTCCGAGAAAGGCCTGGCAGAGCGAGAAGCCGCCGCAGATCGCTTCGGTGGTCATCCAGATGTCGATGCCGTACCTCGCCACGTCGGTCTCCCAGACCGGCAGACCGAGGTAGTGCTGCACGAGCGCACGGGACACCCCGAAGTCGCCGCCGATCGGCTGCCGGATCTGCCGCCCGTACAGCGCCCGCGTCACCGGGTACACCACGTTGTTCGTGATGGTGCCGTCGAACTTGTGCCGGTGGTAGAACGGCGCCACGTAGTCGAATCCCTGGTTGACCACCGGGGCCACGAGGAGGTGGATCCACTCCGGCGTGATGCTGCGCAGGTCGGCGTCGGCGACGGCGCACGCCTTCGCCCCGAGCAGTTCGGCGGCCCGGAAGATGGTCCGGAACGCACTGCCTTTCCCGGGCAGTCCGTGATAGGGGACGCTGACACGATGGATGGGGCGCACCGGGTGTGGCACCAGCACCACGTCGGCATCGGGCCCGACCGTGTTCGCCACGATGTCGGGCGTCCCGTCCGTCGACCCGCCGTCGGAGTTCAGGACGACGGAATGCGACCCGGGGAAGTACTTCGCCAGCCCCGTCTGCGCGGCCTGAACGACGTGGCCGATGGTCGCGGCGTTCTGGTAGCTCGGAATGCCGACGACGATGTCGGCGTGGCCGATGCCGCGGAGGCGCGCGAGCACCTCGGGCCGCAGGATCTCGGGTGCGCTCATGCCCGCCCCGGCCAATACCGCGCCCACCCGGATGGATGGGGCTCGCGCCGGCTGTCCAGCAGGGCCGTCACCGCCTCGGCCCATCCCGCGGGCCCGCAGGAGTTGGTCACCTGGGCCGTGGGCACTTTGCGGAGCATCCGCCCCGTCGCCCCGTTGAGGTCGCTGCGCACGATGACCGGAAGATCGACTTCCCGGAGCATCGAGACATCGTTGAGGCCATCGCCGAGGCCGGCCATCACGACGGGGCCGAGGCGGTCCGGGAGGAGCGTCCGCAGTTCCGCCACCGCCCGGCCCTTGTCCGTGTCGCCGGTCACGTGATCGAATCGCCCACCGGACATCGTCTTGAGGCCCCGGCGGTGCAGGGCCTTCAGGAAGCGGCTCCGCGCGGCCGGGTCAGGATCGAGGAGCCGGAACGGCTCGTCGAACTCCCGCAGCTTGGCCAGCTGCGCGTCGAGGACCGGGAGCCCGCACTCCTCGGCGACGTCGCCGACGGTCATGTCCGAAAACCCGACAACCCGGACGCGTTCGGCGGCGGCGGCCTCGCGCAGCCCGTTGACCACCTCGGCGTAGGGCCGGCCCAGCGCGAGCACGAACCGGCCGCCATCGACCACGGCGCTCGGCGGGACATGGGCGAAGTAGCCGAGAGGCGCGACGATGGCTCCGCCGTTCTCGGCGATGAACGGGTGGTGGATGTCGAGGCGCCGCTGCAGCGCTTCGATCTCCGCGCGGGTCTTGCTCGAGCACAGCACGAGCGGGACGCCGGCCCGCGCGACCCGTTCCAGCACGTCCCGGGCCGGCCCGACGTCGTAGGTGTGGTGGTCGAGCAGCGTCCCGTCGAGATCCGTCACGATGAGCAGCGGCATAGGCGCAACCTCGTCGCTCACGACGCGGCGTGTTCCAGGCAATCCTCGTCGACGGCCGCGCGCAACTGGTCGAAGAACTCGGGGATCGCGGCCGTGATCCGGTTCCAGTTGGGAATCAGCGGCGCGCCGAGCGGATCTTCGAGAAAACGCTGATACGCCGTGCGCAACGCCTCGGAGAAGACCGCCACCATCGACTCCTCTTCGTGGCGGTCGAAGGCCAGCCCGTTGAACGCGGCGTCCGCGTGATAGCGGGTAATCGTGTCCTGGGCCATGCGGATGTACTGCACGAGCAGCGTCTGGAACACGCCTTCCGTGAAGACGACGCCTTCGGCCGCAAGCGTGCGGATCACGTTCTGCGCGATGTCCGTGCACATCCGCGACAGGCCCTTGGTCTTGTCCTCCGCCGAGACGGCCTGGTGCTTGTGGTCGTAGTTGGCGCAGATTTCGGCCTGGCAGATGCGTTTCAGCGCGCAGTTCCGGTACGTCTCCGCCAGCATCCCCACCTCGAGCCCCCAGTCCGACGGGATCCGGTTGACGCGGGCGAGGTCGGCCTTCATCGCGAACTCGCCGGCCAGCGCGTACCGGAAGCTGTCGAGGTAGACCAACAGCGGGTGGCGGCCCGCCACGACCTGCAGCGATCGCAGCAGCGGCGTCATGAACAGGCGCGTGACACGGCCGTTCATGCGGTCGGTCACCCGTGCGTAGTAGCCCTTCGCGAACTCGAACCCCAGCGACGGGTGCACGACCGGGTAGCACAGCCTGGCCAGCAGTTCGCGGTCGTACGTCGTGATGTCACAGTCGTGCACGGCCAGCACGTTGCACCGCGCCTCGGCGAGGATCAGGCCGTAGGCGATCCAGCAGGCGAAGCCCTTCCCCGCGACGGTAGGAAGCAGCCCGGCGTCGCGCAGGCGGTCGAGCACCGTGACGATTCGCGGTCCGTCGAGCCAGATGATCCGAACGCGCTGGCGGGACCGGCCGAACAGGTTCCGGGCCCGGGCCACGCCCTCCGGCGTTGCCCTCCCGAGACTGACCACCACCGTGTCGAGGTATCGCACCTGGCGCAGGTGATCGACGATGCGTCCAAGCGCCGGCCGGTCCAGCTCGTCGATCAGGCACGGCAGCACAAGGGCCACCGGCTCAGCCACGGTGAACCGCTCGAGATCCCGTTCGAGCTGGTCGACCTTCGCATGCCCGAGCCGGTGGAGCGTGGTCACCACGCCGGTCTGATAGAAATCTGCCACGGCGGCTCCCCCCAGCGATGGTAGGTCTCGGGCCGGGAACCCGGCCATCCGGGTAAGACAGTATTTCGCGGACAAATTGCCTAGAGGGGACGGCCCCGGGTCCGAGGGCATACAATTCCGGGTGTGTTCGGGGACGAACGCCGGCCATTCGCTCCTTCGGTCGCGGGCCACATCGGCGCGGCCCGCCGGACGCCGGCCGGCACCGTGTTGTTTGCGGGCTTCGGCCTCACGATCGTCCTCTGGCTGGCGGCGGGCGTGGACCTGGCGTTCCGGTATCAGGCCGTCAATCGGGAGCTTGGCGGGATGACGGACCGGTTTCTGGCGTCGGAGCAGGCGCTTGCCGACGTGAGAACCAGCGTTCTGCTGGGCGCGATCGACTGGCGCGATGCGCTGCTCGCGAGCGGAGGCCCCGAGCACGCGGAGTACTATCTGGCGCAACTCGGCCGCTATCAGCAGGTCTGTGCGGCCAGCCTCACGGAACTCGAGCGCAGCGGCGGTCCGCTCGGCGGGTCGGACTCGCTGGCGGCGCTCACGCGCGAGGTGAACGACTACTGGGCGTCGGTCCTTCCCCTCGTCACGCTGCCACCGGCCTTGCGGGCGACCGACCTTCGGCGGCTCCTGGGCGAGCGGATCATCCCGCGCCGCGAGAACGTGTTTCGCATCGTCGCGCACGTGCAGTCGCTCAACCGGTCGCACCTGCAACAGCAGCAGCGCCGGGAAGCCGAGGTGTACGGGCGGTCGCGCAACCGGTTCCTGGCGACCGGGGGCGCCGCCCTGCTGCTCAGCCTGGTCGTCGGCGCGTTCGTGTCGGCCCACGTGAGCCGGCTGGAGCGGAATCTCAGGGCCCAGCTGGCGGCCAACGCGGAGAGCGCCGCGCAGTTGCATCGCCTGTCTGCCCGCCTCGTGCGCGCCCAGGAGGACGAGCGGCGCCTGATCGCGCGTGAGCTGCACGACGAGGTCGGCCAGGCGCTGACCGCCGTCAAGATGCAGCTGGCGCTCGCACGCCGGTCCGTGCCGGAGGCGGAGGCCCGCGCGATAGACGAGGCGCGTGCGATTACGGACTCCGCCCTCCAGTCCGCGCGGCAGATCTCGCGGCTGCTGCACCCGCCGATGCTCGAGGACACGGGCCTGGCCGCGACGCTCGACTGGTTCCTGAAAGGCTTCTCCGAGCGAACGGGCATTCCCGTCGAGTTCGTGCACTCCGGGATGGAGGAGCGGCCGGCCCCGGAGGTCGAGACGTGCCTGTTCCGGGTGGTCCAGGAGGCCACGACCAACGTCGCCCGCCACGCCGATGCCACCTCCTGCCGGGTGTACCTGCAGCGCCTGCCGGCAAGCGCCCTGCTGACGGTGGAAGACAACGGCGCGGGATTCGACCCCGGAGACGCCCGGAGGCGCGCGCCCGAGGGCGTCGGGCTGCTGGGCATCGAGGAACGGGTCACCGACGCCCGCGGGACGTTCCGCATCGAGAGCGCGCCGGGCCGGGGCACCCGCATCACCGTCGAATTGCCGGCCAGCGCTCCGCAGCCAGCGCCCGCCAGCGTCAGCACGACCGGGGGCGGAGTCGGCGCCCCAGACCCGGGAGGCCGCCCATGATCCGGATCCTGCTCGCCGACGACCACACGCTCGTGCGCCAGGGCCTCCGGCGCATCCTCGAAGAGCAGCCTGACTGGCAGGTGGTGGCCGAGACGGGCAACGGGCTCGACGCCGTGAAGCTGGCGGCGGAGCTGCAGCCGGACGTCGTCATCCTCGACATCGGCATGCCGCAGCTGAACGGGCTGGAAGCCGCCCGGCAGATCACGAGGCGGGTGCCGTCGGCCCGGGTGCTGATGCTCTCGATGCACGCCGACGAGGTGCACATCACCAAGGCTGTCGAAGCGGGGGCCAGCGGGTACCTCGTGAAGGACTCGGCCGACAGCGAACTCGTGAAGGCCGTCACGGTCACGTTCCAGGGCAAGTCGTACTTCAGCCCGGCGGCCGCCGCGATCCTGCTGGACGAGTACCGGCGCTCGCTCGCACGGCGCGGCGTCACCGACCGCTTCGAAGCGCTGTCGGACCGCGAGCGGGAGGTGCTCCAGCTCATGGCGGAGGGGCACAGCACCAAGTCGATCGCGGCCGTGCTCGGCGTCGCCCCCGCCACGGTCGACACGCACCGGGCCCACGTGTTCGAGAAGCTCGACCTGCACTCGATCGCCGAGGCCGTCCTCTACGCGGTCCGACGCGGCCTCATCAGGTAGCATGCAGCCAGTAGCCAGTAGCCCGTAGCCCGTAGCAGTGCGACAGGGTGCGGTGGGTCGTGTCTTTCTACTGAATACTGACTGCTGGCTACTGACGCTTGTGCTCCTTCAGGTACTTGTCGTACCACGCCAGGATGCGCTGCTCGAAGTCGACGCTCTCGGCGACGCTGTTCGGCGGCCGGTGCGCGCCGTTGACGTAGCGCACCCACTCCACCTCTTTCCCGAGGCGGCGCAGCGCGTAGTAGATCTCCCGCGACTGGCTCGCCGGCACGTTCGGATCCTGGTCGCCCGTGATGCACAGCAGCGGCGTCGTGATGCGGTCCGCCCGCAGCACGGCCGAATGATCGAGGTAGCGTTCCGGGTATCCCACAACGTGCCGCCGATGCGATCCTGGCTCTTCTCGGGCGCATGGGTATTGCGGACGCCCAGCCGGGGGCTGTCAGTGTAGAAGCTCACCATGTTCACCTTGCCCGAGACGTTGATGGCGGCCTTGAAGCGATCGGTCTGCGTCAGGAGCAGCACCGTCGCATAGCCGCCGTAACTCGTGCCGTGCACGCCGAGCCTGTCGGCGTCGGCGATGCCCATGTCGATGAGCTTGTTGGCCGCCGCCGTGACGCCCTTCACCCACGACTCGCCCGGCCGGCCAACGACGAGGTTCACCGACGGGTGAAAGACGGCGTAGCCGTGGCCCGCCAGGAACGCCGCCCGCCCGTTGAAGCCATTGTCGAAGAACGTCTCGTAGATCTCGAACACCGTCGGATAGCGCTGCCCTTTCTCGTAGTTCGAGGGATAGCGGAGCACGCCGTACAGCACCTTGCCGTCCGCGTCCCGGTAGGAGACGAGTTCGGACCTCGGGACGGCCTGGCCGGCCATCCACGGGTTCAGGTCGGTCAGCCGTGTGACGCGTGCGAAGTCGGCCGTCGCGGACTGGAGGTCGCCCGGGCAATCGCCGTCCGACAGGGAGAAGACGAACGAGCGGCCGTCACGCGCCTGTCGGAAGCCGGAGTACACGCGCACGTCCTTCACCAGCGGCGTGAGCGCCTTGGTGCCGACATCGAGCCGCACCAGACCGCGCTCCCACCAATCGCGCTCGGACCAGGTGAGGTAGATCGACTGCCCGTCAGGCGCCCAGTCGAGCGCGTCCATGCGCGGGTTCGCCTCTTCCCCTTCCTTCAGGGTCAGCACCTGCTCGCGCGAGGCGCTGGCGACATCGACGACGTACCAGCCCTTCTTGCTCGTGATGAGCATCCGCCGGCCGTCGCGCGTGAGCGGCCCGACCGAAAAGCTCTCGGGCTCCTCCTTCGGCTTGGCGCCCTTCGCCGCGTCGGCAGGCGCGTCAGTCGCGGGCTCGGCGCCGGGCTTCCCGCCCTCCTGCTTCGGCGGCGGCGTGAGGCGGCGCGGCTGCTTCTCGTCGATGCGCTGGACGAACACCTCGCCCTTCTTTGCGTAGGCGAACGTGCGCCCGTCGTCCGACCAGCGCAGCGTCGTGCCCTTCAGGTCTTTGGCCTCGGCGATCGTCACCACGTCGCCACCGGATGCCGGCACCATCCGGAGCGCGTTCTCCGTGCCGCCGATCACCTCGTAGTCCGTCTTCGCCGTCACGTCTTCCTGGAACGAGATGAAGGTGCCGTCGCGCGAAACCGCATACGACGAGAGCTTGCGCTCCGGAAGGATGGTGCGGGGTTGGCCGGTGGCGACCTCTACCTCCGCGAGCGAGCGCCACCGGCTGGTACGGCCGAGATCGTCCCACTCCAGGAACGGGTCCTTGGACGAGTGCACGATGACGGGGCCGTCGGTGATGGCCATGAACCGCTGCTGCGCCTCGGCGTCCCGGGCCGCCGAGCGAAGCGCGACGACGACGCGCGAGCCGTCGGGCGACCAGGCGAGGCTGGAGTTCACCGCGATTCGGGCGTCGCCCTTCAACGGTACATCGCGCAGGGCCTTCCGACCGGCGTCCCAGATCCGCAGCCGCACCACGGGGTCGCCGGAGGCGCTGCCGGGCTGAATCTGCAGGAACGCCAGGTGCGTCCCGGCGCGCGACCAGGCGGCTTGCCGGATGTCGGCCAGGTCGGGCAGGACCGGCGTGCTGGTTGCAGTCGTCGTATCCGCGACGAACAGGCGGACGGCCGATGGAGCGAGATACGTCGGGTCGCCATAGCGCCGATGGTCGGTGGTGGCGTTGTCGATCGCGCGGCGAGTCGTGTAGGCCACGTGCCGCCCGTCATCTGACACGTCGAGCACGGCCGCCGTCGTCACCTTCAGGAGATCCTCGGCAGAAAGCGCTGTGGCGGATGGCGGGGCCTGCGCCTGGACGAAAGGCCGGCCAGCGACGGCCAGCAGCGCGGCCGCAACGAGCATCGTGCGATGGTTCACGGAGTCCCTCCCTGCTGACCGCGGAGTATAGCAGTGCGCCCCCCTCACCACCCTCCCGCCGCTCTCGCGTAGGTCAAACGACAAAGGGGACAGGCCCCTTTTTCTGCGGATCGTGTAAGCTGCGGGAGAACCCGGAGGAACGACGATGGATCGGCAGGTGCTGGAAGCGATTCGCGAGATGATGACCGTTCACCGCGTGCTGAGCCTGGCGGTGCTGGTCGACAACGAGCCGGAGGCGAGCCTCCTGCCCTACGCTATCCGGCCCGACTTCGGCGCCGTGTACGTGCAGGCGTCGGGGTTGGCACGGCACTCGCGGGGCCTCCAGCCTGATGTCCCCGTCGGCGTGCTGATCCACGAGGACGACGCCCCCGACGCGGACCCGCTGCAGACGAAGCGGATGACGGTGCAGGCCACCGTGGCCGTCCTCGAGAGGGAGAGCGAGGCGTTCGCCGCCGCGCGCGAGATCTTCGTCGGGAGGCTTCCCGGCGCCGAGATGACCTTGAACCTCGGCGATTTCAATCTGTATGAGCTCACGCTCGGCCGCGGGCGCTACATCGCCGGGTTCGGCCAGGCCTACAACATCGGCCCCGACACGTTCAAGGACGTCGCGCAGCTGGAGACGGCCTAGCCGACATTCCGTCCGCCCAGGCCCGCGCGCACGCCTGCTGGACCGGTCCCGGAACGCGCGCGAACATGCCGTCCTCGCAGTGAAACGTCCCGCCGGCGAGCCCCGCCGCTGACGTCCGCCTCGCCAGCTCGCGGAAGAACGCCGGGTCGGACAGCCGGCGCCCCGGCTGGTCCCGCTCGGCGGCGCCGATCGGCTCGTCGTTGACCACTGGCTTGCCTGTCTTTGACGCCAGTCTCCCCATGAGCTGAACCCGCTCCAGCATCTGAGCCGGGCTTCCGCTTCGCGAGAGGTGGCGCGTGATGAACGTGCCCTGGGGCCGCATGGCCGTATCGTCGGCCGACGCCGATTCGGTATGGAGCACCGCCGGCGGGATGAGCGCCGACAGGGCGGTGAGCATCGCCGGATCGTGCAGCGCCCGGATCTGCGTCGGGTGATAGTGCTCGTTCGCGATCTGCACGATCGCGTTGGCGTGCGCCGCCGCCACGCGCCCGACCTCCGCCACGTGGTCCCGCAGGCCGCCCGGCGACTGCCCCAGGCGCGCGGAATCGGCGATCGCGACGATTTCGACGTACTGGCCGTGCCCGGCGGCCACGGTAAACAGAGTGTCCAGATGCCGGCGGCCCTCCTCGGGAGGGAGCTTGAACAGCACGTCAGCCATGGCGAGCACGCGAACGAGGTTGAAGCCCGCGGCGCGCGCCCACCTCATGTAGGCATCGGCTTCGCCGCGCCGTCCATGGGCCAACTGTTCGAGCAGCGCGAACGCCGTCACCCCGTTCCAGCGGAAGACCGAGCCGTCGGCGCAGACCAGCGCCGTGCCCCGCGCGCTCACGCGGCCGCAGGCCGCAGGGCTCTGTGGGAGTCGCACCTCCAGGGGGCTCGGACTGTCAGCCCTGGGCTGGGTACAGGCGGGCGCCGTCACCCACAGCAGCGCGCACACGGCTGCGGCGACTCCCGCGCCACGAATGCCAGTCGGCGACCCCATCTGCGAGCTCCCCCGCCCCCATCGTACAGACCAACGCCGGTCCCGGCCCGCTGGAAAATGGTGCCCGTGCCCTTTCTTGCGCGGGAACCAGACTTGCCTGGAATACGTATTCGCTGATATACCTACCGGTAGGTAGTATTGACCTACCGGTAGGTAGCCTCCCCCGTTAGCCAGGCGGAATCTTCATATGGAAGCCAGCGACACCGTCATTCCTCCGCCGGGCAGCCCGGCCGAACCTGACGAACGCGTCCGGACAAGGCTGCTCAACGCGGCGGTCCGTGTGTTCGATCGAAAGGGCTACGCGGGAGCGTCTGTCCGGGAGATCGCCGAGGCCGCAGGCGTCACGAAGCCGGCGCTCTACTACCACTTCGGCAACAAGGAAGGCATGCTGCTCGCCGTGCTCCGGCAGGCGCAGGAGGAGTTCGCCGTGGTGGTCGACCACGCCATTGCCCGGCCGGGAACCGCGCGTGACCGCATCGCATCGCTGTGCGAAGACGTCTACGGCCTGTTCGGGCGGCATATCCCGGTGGCGCGCGTGGCGCACGCGGTGTTTTTCGGGCCGCCCGACGGCGCGCCACCGTTCGACGTCACGGTATTCGAGGCGCGCCTGCGCCAGGCCATCGAGCAGATTGTCGCCGACGGCCTGGCCTCGGGCGAGTTGCGGGCCGTCCCGATCCGCGACGTCGCCCTCGCCGTGATGGGCATTCTCGAGGGGTGCGCCGACCGGCAACTGCACCCGGCTTTCGAACCGGTCGGCGCCGAAGGCGTCCGCCGGTTGATCAATCTGTTGTTTGACGGCGTCATGAACGCGCCACGTGGGTAGGAGACCGGTAATGAATCGGACAGGTCGCATGCTTTCGTTCATCCTCGCCGGCGCGGTCCTGGTGGCCGGCGCCGCCTGCTCGGGCTCCCCCGCCAACACGGCGCCGGGCGCCTCGGCCGGCAAGCCGGCGGTCGCCGTCATCGCGGCGCCCGTCGTGCTGGGCACCTTCCAGAACAACGTGGACGTGGTCGGCACCCTCGCGCCGAAGTTCGCGGCGGACGTCAAGTCGGAAGTCACCGCCACGGTGGTCGACGTGTACGTCACCGAGTGGGTCCCGGTCCGGAAGGGCGATCGGCTCGCGCGATTCGACACGACGGAAATGGAGGCTGGCATCGCTGCGCTGAAGGCCATCGAGGCCCAGTCACGGGTCGCAGAGTCGCGCGCGCACACGCGAGTACGAGCGCGCGCAGCAGCTGCAGAAGTACGGCCTGATCACGCCGCAGGCCTTCGACGACGCGAAGAGCGCGGTCGAGGCGGCCGAGGCGGCGACGGCGGCCGCCGCGGCGCAGATCAAGACGGCGCAGGCCCGCCTGGCCAAGTCGCTCCTGCTGGCGCCGATGGACGGCGTCGTGGCGTTTCGCGGCATCAACGTCGGCGACCGCGTCGAGAACATGGGTGGCAACATGCCGCTCTTCCGCATCGTCAACACCCGGGTGCTCGACCTCACGGTGGCGGTCCCCTCCACGCGGCTCGCGGACGTGAAGGTGGGCCAGGCGATGGAGTTCACGGCCGACGCCCTGCCGGGCCGCACGTTCACCGGCAAGGTCATGTTCATCAATCCCGAGCTCGACGCGGCCAGCCGGTCGGCGAAGGTCGTCGCCGAAGTCGTGAACCAGGACGGCGCGCTCAAAGGCGGCATGTTCGCCAAGGGGCGCATCGTCATCTCGAACCGTGACGGGGTGCTGCAGGTGCCGCGCGAGGCGCTGCAGAACTGGAATCTCGACCAGAAGACCGCGGAGGTCTGGGTGGTGAAGGGCGAGCAGGTCGAGCAGCGGACGGTGGGCACGGGCGCCTCGGCCGACGGGATTGTCGAAGTGGTGTCGGGCGTGCAGGCCGGGGACCAGGTGGTGACGCGCGGCGGGTTCAACATCCGCACGGGCGATCGCGTGGCCGTCTCCAAAGGCGAGGGGGCGTAGCCATGTTCCTCTCGGATCTGTCCATCCGGCGGCCCGTCGTCGCCACGGTCATGATGCTCACGCTGGTGACGGTCGGGCTGTTCTCGTTCCGCCGGCTGCCGGTCGACCTCATGCCCGAGGTCGAGATTCCCGTGCTGTCGATCATCACCGAGTACCCGGGCGCCTCGCCGGAAACGGTCGAGCGCGAGGTGAGCCGGAAGATCGAGGAAGCGGTCAACCCCATCGGCGGCGTGAAGCACGTGCAGTCGATCTCGCGCGAAGGCCTGTCGTCGGTGGTGGTCGAGTTCAACCTGGAGATCAAGGTCAACGACGTGTCCCAGGAGGCGCGCGCCAAGATCAACGCGATCCGGCGCGAGCTGCCCGAGGGCATGAAGGAGCCGGTCATCCAGAAGTTCGACTTCAACGCGATGCCGGTCGTCTCGCTGGCGGTCCGCTCGAAGATCCTCCCGCCGCGGGAGCTGACCGACCTGGCCGACCGCAAGATCAAGCGGCGGATCGAGAGCATCGCGGGCGTGTCGAAGGCGAAGCTGATCGGATCGTCGAAGCGCGAGGTGCTCGTCAATCTCGACCCGGTGCGGATGGCCGCCCTCGGGATGGGGGTGAACGAGGTGGTCGGGGGCCTCGCCTCGGAGAACGTCAACACGCCGCTCGGACGGCTGACCCAGGGGGCGACCGAGATGCCGCTGCGCATCTCGGGCAAGCCGAAGGATCCCGCCGAGTATCCGGGGATGGTCATCGGGCGCCGGGGCGCCGAGCCGATCCGCCTCTCGGATGTCGCCACCATCACGGACACGATCGAAGAGCAGCGGTCGCTCGCGCTCGTCAACGGCGAGCCGGCCGTCGCCATCGACGTCACGAAGCAGACCAAGGCCAACACCGTCGCCGTCGTCGACAACGTGCGGGCGGCGGTCGACGCGCTGCAGGCCGAGCTGCCGCCGGGGACCGAGATCCAGATCGTCCGCGACACGTCGGTGTTCATCCGGCAGGCCGTGGCGGACGTCGAGGAGACGCTGGTGATCGGCGGACTGCTGACGGTCGCCATCGTGTTCCTCTTCCTCAACTCCTGGCGCTCGACGGTCATCACGGGCCTCACGCTGCCGATCTCCGTCATCTCGTCGTTCATCGTCATGTACTTCCTGGGCATGACGCTGAACATGCTCACGCTGATGGCGCTTTCCCTCGCCATCGGGCTGCTCATCGACGATGCGATTGTCGTGCGCGAGAACATCGTGCGGCACCTCGAGCACGGCCAGGATCACTTCACGGCCGCCCGGGAGGGCACGAGCGAGATCGGCCTGGCGGTGCTCGCCACGTCGATGTCGATCATCGCCGTGTTCGTGCCGGTCGCGTTCATGAAGGGCATCATCGGGCGCTTCTTCTTCCAGTTCGGGATGACGGTCGCGTTCGCGGTCCTCGTCTCCCTGTTCGTGTCGTTCACGCTGGACCCGATGCTCTCCTCCCGCTGGCACGACCCGGACATCGAGCGGACCGGCAGGCGCAGCTGGTGGCACAAGCCCCTCGACGCCTTCAACGACTGGTTCGAGCGCCTGGCCGACTGGTACAAGGGCGTCATCGGATGGTCCCTCAACCACCGCGTGATCATCGTCGGCGCGGCCCTCGCCGCGTTCGTCGGCGGCCTCGGGGTGTTCGCCACGCTGCAGGCCGAGTTCCAGCCGCCGATGGACCAGGGCGAGTTCCTGCTGAAGATGAAGAGCGCCCCGGGGGCGTCGATCGCCGAGACACGCGGGCGGCTCGAATCGGTGCTGCGCGCGCTCGGCGAGTTCCCCGAGGTCCGGTACACCTACGGGTCCATCGCCTCGGGCGATGCCGACACGGTCCGCGACGCCGCGGTGTTCGTGAAGCTGGCCGACAAGAAGGACCGCACCCGCACGACGACCCAGGTCCGTCACGACGCCCGCCTGCGGCTGCAGTCGATCCCGGGCGTCCTGCTGTCGGTGCAGGAGGATCCGGACGCCTGGCAGAAGCCGTTACAGGTCGCCATCAAGGGCGACGACATCGTCACGCTGAAAAAGTACGCGGCGGCGATCAAGAAGGAGCTGTATGCCGTGCCCGGCATCGTCGACATCGAGGCGGGCATGGAGGACGAGTTGCCTGAGTACCGCCTGCTCGTCGACCGCGAGCGCGCGGCAGCGTCGGGGCTCGGCAGCGGAGAGGTGGCGAACATGGTGGCCGTCCTCGTCGGCGGCCAGGCCGTCACGACCTACGAGGACAGCGAGGGCGAGGCGGTCAACGTCCGCGTGCGGCTGCCGCAGCAGCTGCGGGGTGATATCGGCCAGGTCGCCAACCTCAAGCTGACCGTGCCGACGCCGGCCGGGGCCGCGCTGGTCCCGTTGACCGACCTGGTGACGTTCACGCGGGCGACATCGCCCGCCGAGATCAACCGCCGCGACATGTCCAGGCAACTCGTGGTGGACGCCAACCTCGACGGGCTGCCCCTCGGCACGGCCGGCACCCTCGCCACCGAGGCGGCGGGGCGCGTCCGGATGGAGCCAGGCTACAAGTTGGAGCTCGGCGGCGACACCGAGATGATGGTCGAGTCGTTCGGCTACATGGCCGAGGCGCTGCTGCTGGCGGTGATCTTCGTGTACCTGATCCTCTCCGCGCAGTTCGAGTCGTTCATCGACCCGCTGTCGATCATGCTGTCGCTGCCGCTCTCCATCGTCGGCATGGCGGGCATGCTGCGGCTCACGGGCGACACGATCAACATCATGTCGCTCATCGGCCTCATCATGCTCATGGGGCTCGTCACGAAGAACGCCATCCTGCTCGTGGACTACACCAAGGTCCTCCGCGGGCGCGGCATGGACCGCCGCACGGCGCTGGTCACCGCCGGGCGGACGCGGCTTCGGCCGATCATGATGACCACCACCGCGATGATCTTCGGCATGCTGCCGCTGTTCTTCGCGCTCGGCGAAGGCGCCGAGTTCCGCGCCCCCATGGCCCGGGCCGTCGTCGGCGGTCTCATCACCTCCACGCTGCTCACGCTCATCGTCGTGCCGGTCGTCTACAGCGTCCTCGACGACGTCTCGGCGTGGCTGTTCGGCGGGAGGAAGAAGGCGGCCGTGGCCGTCGGCACGGCGGCCATGTCGGTGGCGCTCGTGTTGACGGTCGCGCAGCCGGCGGCGGCGCAGCAGTACACGGCATCGGGCACCGCGCCTCCGCCGACGATGTCGCTGAGCCTGCAGGTCGAGCAGGCCGCCAGGGCGGCGGCGCCGGCCGGCGTGAAGGTGCTCACGCTCGACCAGGCCCTGGCGATCGCGGCGGCGCAGAACCGCGACATCCAGAAGGCTATTGAGTACCGGAACTGGATCCAGGGCAAGTACGTCGAGGAGCGCGCCGCTGCGCTTCCGCGCGGCACGTTCGCCACCAGCTGGGTGCGCTCGTTCGACGACACCATGAGCAAGCTCTTCAGCGGGTTCATGGGCGACGGCGGCGATACCGGCGGCGACGGCGCCGACCTCGGCGAGATCTTCGGCGGCCGCCAGGACAACCTGACCGGCACGTTCGGCGTGCGGCAGGTCCTGTTCACCTGGGGCCAGGTGGGGGCGGCCATCCGCGCCGCGAAGCTGGGCTTCGACTTCAGCGATCAGCAGCTGCGCCGGTTCCGCCAGGCGGTCATCAAGGACGTGACGGGCGCGTTCTACAACGTGCTGGCGGCGAGGGAGCTGGTCCGCATCGCCGAGGAGAACGTGGCGCAGCGGGCCAGGCGCCTCGACGAGGTGACGAGGCGCCGCGAGGCCGGCACCGCCACCGACTACGACGTCCTCGCGGCCCAGGTGGAGCTGGACAGTGCGAGGCCGGCGGTCATCCGCACGCAGAACGCCGTGCGCGCCGCCCGAGAGCAGCTGCGGTTCCTGCTCGCCGAGCCCCAGGAGGTCGACGTGGAGGGCGCGCTGGCCGCGGCGGTAGAGCCCGTACCGACCTACGACGCCCTGCTGGCCACCGCCTTCCAGCACCGGCCGGAGATCGGGGAGATCGGCACCACCCAGGGCATCTACGCCGAGCTGATCAAGATCGCGGGTTCCGGCAACAAGCCGCGCGTCGACTTCGCCGCCGACTGGGGCAAGCGGCGCATGAGCCTGCCGTCGATCTCGTCCACCGGCACGGCGTGGGATGTCGGCGTGTTCGCGACGGTGCCGATCTTCGACGGCTGGCGCACGAAGGGCCAGGTGGCACAGGCGCGGAGCAACCTCGCCAGCGCCAATATCGACGAGCTGAAGCTGCGCGAGGGGATCACCCTCGAGGTCCGGACAGCCGTGGACGGCGCGCAGGAGGCCGTCGCCCTGCTGAACGCCCTGACGGGGCCGGTGAAGCAGGCCGAGCAGCTGCTGTTCCTGGCGGAGAAGGGCTACGAGCTGGGCGTGAAGACGCGGCTCGAAGTGCAGGACGCCGAGCAAAACGTCAACGCGGCCCGCGCGAACCTCGCGGTGGCGCAGCGGGATTACCGCCTGGCGCGCGTGAATCTCGACTGGGTGGCGGGCGTGCTGGACGGCGGCATGCCGCCGCCGGCGGTCCCGGTGAAGTAGCGGGTCCTCGCGCGCACCAGCGGCCGCCCGCGTGCGCGTCGCGAACCGCCGGAGTTGGGGGGCCTGCGCACCCTGGAGCAATCCAGGGGCGCAGGCCTCGTGTCATCAGAACGTCATCTTCACCGCCAGCTGCACCTGCCTCGGGTCGCCGACCCCCGCGCGCAGGAACCCGTCGAAGTTGAACAGCGCCACGCCCGTGAGGGGGTTGATGTTGTTGTCGGTGTTGAACGTGTTGAACATCTCGAAGATCGGGATGACCTGGTAGCGCCCCCCGAACGTGAATGGCCGCTGCAGCCGCCAGTCGAAGGAGAAGTAGGCGTTGTCCTTCCGGTCCCAGTTCCGGCCGCGATCCTCGCCGTTCAGCACGCGCGGCGACGTCGTGATCGGCTGCGCCGTGCGGGCCTGGACCCTGGCGTTCACCTGAAGCCCCCAGGAAATCTCGGCAAACGCGAAGAAGTTGAACTTGTGCCGGATGTCGCGGTCGGACGGGCCGTAGTCCTGGCTCAAATCGTAGAAGTTGAAGGACCGGTCCGTGAACGGATCGCGCTCGTTGGAGTCGTCGTCTTCGTCTTTCGAGAGGACGTAGTTGGCCTCGAACTGGTAGTTGTTGGAGTACCGCTTGCGGAGCCCGAAGGTGACGCCCCTGTAGCTGCCCTCGCCGAGGCTGTTCGTCACGAACACGTCGCCGAGCTGGGGCTCGAAGGGGTTCGCCCCCGTGTACGTGGTGACGTCATAGCTCGGGGGCTGCGTGGGCGCCACGCCCGTGCCGTGCACGTTGTAGTTCAGGAACCGCGTCAGGTGATCCCCCTTCGCGTACGTGACGTCGACGTACATGGCCAGGAACGGCGCGAGTTCGCGTTCGAAGGCCGCATTGATGGTCGTGATGCGGGGGTTCTGGTAGTCGCGATCGAAGACCCGGACGCCGGTGAACGAGGGGAACGTCCCGGGCGGCGTAGCGCTGGGCGGCAGGAGGCTGGGCCACGTCGGCATGTTGGCAAACGCCGTGAAGCCCGTGTTGCGGAAGTCGCTCTTCTGCTGGATGCCGTTGGTCGTCACCGACCCGACCTGGCTGAGCATGTTCTGCCTGGCGTAGTAGATGCCGCCGCTCGCCCTGACGAGCGTCTTGCCGTCCCCCGTCACGTCCCAGGCCACGCCGACGCGGGGCTGGAACTGACTCCACTGGTCGGGGATCGTGCCGTCGGAAGGGAACCGGGCATCGTTCAGGAACGGCGCGTAGGCCGTGGTTTTCGGGTCCACGGTCTCGGGCATGAGCTGGGCGTCCCACCGCAGCCCGTAGTCGAGGGTCACGCGCGGCGTGATCTGCCACTTGTCCTGGACGAACAGCGCGATCTCTTCGTTGTTGATGTCCGACTCGCCGGCCACGTCGCGCGCGACGCCGTCCGGGCTGCTGCTCTGCAGGTAGAACAGCAGCGGCCCGCCCGTCGCGCTCGTGCCGGCCGGGCACGCCGCCGGCGCCGTCACGTACGTGCCGTTCGAGCACCCGACGGTGTAGGGCCCGTACCCGCCTGCAGCCGGCGCCGACGTGTAGCGGAGGAACCCGGTCACGCTGTCGAACAGGTAGCGGCCTTTGAAGAAGCCGCGGAAGATCTGGTAGTTGTTCGTGTGGAGCCACTCGCCGCCCAGCTTGACGGTGTGGCGGCCCGTGATGATGGAGAAGTTGTTCTTGATCTGGAACCGCTGGATGAGCTCGTCGACGTTCGGCGCCAGGAAGAACGGGTTGCCGAACCGGAACGAGGGCGCGAAGCCCATCCCGGTGTCCGCCGGCACGTTCGAGTCCACGGCCGAGCGCGGCCGGTTCTCACGCGAGTACGTGATGTGGAACTCGTTGACCTTCGACGCGGACACCGTGCTGAACAGGTTGACGTTGAGCACGTTGATCTTCGACGGCCCCTCGATGCCGTTCGAGGAATTGCCGTAGGTCGGCACGTCGAAGGTCTGGTTCGTGTTCTTCGAGTAGTTGAAGTTGTACGACGCCGACAGGTTGTTCGCGCGGTTGAGCGACCAGTCCATCTTCGCCAGCAGGGCGTTGTTGTCGATGTTGTGGTCGATCGGGTTGCCTTCCTCCTGGTTGCGGTTCGTCCGGAAGAAGCCGAGCAGCGCCAGCCGCTGGCAGTCGGGGCTGCCGTTGATGAGCGATTCGTTCGCGCCGAGCGTCGGGCTCGACACGGGGCAGGGCGTGCCGATTGGCTCCGACAGGTTCGCGCGCTGCAGGTTCTCGCGGATGCCCTCGATCGCGAAGAAGTAGAACAGCTTGTCCCGCTTCAACGGGCCCCCGATGGTGCCGCCGAGCTGCTCGCGGTGGAAGTCGGTGAGCGACCTGCCGTCGGAGGTGTCGGCCGTCAGCGCCTCGAGACGCTGGAAGTAGAAGAGGCTCCCGCGCACGTCGTTCGTGCCGGACTTCGTGATGACGTTGACCACGCCGCCCGCGGTGCGGCCGTACTCCGCGTTCGCGCCGGTCGCGATCACCTGGAACTCCTTGACCGCATCCAGCGTGATGTCGATGGCCGCCCGCTGCCCGCCCATCTGCTCGCCGAAGAACCCGTTGTTGTAGTCGCCGCCGTCGAGGCTGATGTTGTTGAACACGCCCCGCTGGCCCGCGAAGTTGATCGCGTCCCCGTCGGGGCCCTGCACGACGCTCACGCCGGGCGTCAGCCCCAGCATGTCCTCGAACTTGCGGCCCAGGATGGGCGTCGTCTCGATGGTCCGCTCGTTGAGCGTGGTGCTCGACGCCGTGTTCGACGTCTCGATCGCCGGCGCCTGCGTGGTCACGGTGACGGTTTCGGCCACGCCCGAGAGCTTCATGACCGCGTTGATCCGGGCCGTCTGGCCGACCGTGATCAGCACCGCCTCCTGGACCAGGGTGGCGAACCCGGCCAGCTTGAACGTCAGCGTGTAGTTGCCGGGAGGCAGCGCCAGCAGGGCGAACCGGCCCTCGCGCCCGGTCACCGCGTTGCGCACGAGGTTCGTCCCGACGTTACGGACCTCGACATCGACGCCCGGGAGCACCGCCCCGCTGGCGTCGACGACGGAGCCCTCGATGACCCCCGTCGTGATCTGGGATTGCGCCAGCACCGGCGGCGCAAACAGGAGGCACAGAACCAGCACGAACCCTAGCAGTCGAACCATCGGCCTACCCTCCCTCGCGAACTGGTGGAACGGAACCTTGGTGCAAGGTGCCAAGCGGCTCATTGGGCGAACTCTCAGGTGAAGTTGAGCGATCCTACCCCCTGAGCCGGTCCGCGGCAAGACCCGGCCGCAGAGGACTCGTATCAGGCTGTGCCGTAGTCGAGCAGCCCCGTGTGGTGGACCAGCAGCCACCGGCCGGCGACCTTCGTGTAGCCTTTGCACGCCCGTCCCTTCCAGTGGAACGGCGTGCCGTCCGACCGCCGCCGCCAGAGCGTGTCGACATCGACGACGGCAAAGGCGCCGTCGCCCTCGTCGGACACCGCGATGCGCACGGTCCGCCGGATGTTGTGCACCAGCTCGTGCGTGCGGAAGAGGTCTTCCCAACCGGCCGTCCACCGCTCCCGGTTGAAGCGGCCGAGGGGGAACACCCAGCCGGCCGGGTCATGGCTGCTGGCGTCCGGAGGCCAGGGCCACACCATGTCCGGATGGAAGAGCGACACCAGGGCCTCGGCATCCTGCCGGTCCCAGGCCGCCGTTTCCCGGTCGACCATCGCCTGGATCGCCTGCTCCGGAGTCATACCTCGGCTACACCTCGTCGTTGTCGCGTGCCGGCGTGCCGGCCGTCATCCGTCGGCTCAGAGCCTGACGGCGGATCAGATAGTAGGCTGCGGCCACACCCACCGTGATCGCCACGCCAATGGCCTCGCTGCGGCTGGTGTGTGCAAGGAGCCACACGACCGTCGCGGCGCCGGCAACCGGCACGAGCGGCCCGCCGGGTGCGCGGAAGGCTCCGGCCGGCGCGGGGCCGGACCGGCGCATCTTCATCGCCGCGAGGCACACGGCCAGATAGATGAGGAGGAGCGAGACGCTGGCGAGGATCGCGAGCGGCTTGAAGGTGCCCGAGACGGCCAGGGCGCACGACACCGCCGCGTAAGTGATGATGGCCACGTGCGGCGTGCGGTACTTCGCGTGCACCGACGCCAGCGACGCGGGCAGCATGCCGTCTTCCGCCATCGGGATGAACGACCGCGGCGTCGCGAGCAGATCACCCGCCAGCACGCCGAGCGTGGCCAGCATCGTGCACGCCAGCACGAGGCCCCGCCCGCCGGCCCCGAACAGCCGCTCCGCAACCGCCGCGAGCGGCGCGCCGCCGCTGTGATCGATGGCGGGCCCGAGCACGCCCTGGCTGACGAGTTGCACGGCGCAGTAGAGCGCGATGAGGAAGGCCGCCGCGCCCAGCAGGCCGCGTGGCACCGTGCGCGAAGGGTCACGGATTTCGCCGCCGGGCGTGACCGCGCACTCGGCGCCGGAGAACGCGAAAAAGAGGACCAAGGCCGCTTCGCCGACCTGGCCGGCCGAGGGCCACGCACCCCAGCGGAGGTTGGACACGCTGACGGCCATCGCGCCCGCCCCGAGGATGAGCAGCAGCGGCAGGAGCTTGCCGGCCGTGGCGACCACCGCCAGCCTCGACCCAGCTCTCACGCCGTAGATATTCACGGCAGCGAGCGCCGCATAGACCGCGACGAGCGCGAGAGCCCGGCCGGCTCCCTGCCCCGCCGCTGGAAGGACCGCGGCCAGAGCGTCGACGAAGATCGCGCCCACCGCGGCGTCGGCCGCCGCGCAGAACCCGAGCGTGAAGACGACCCAGGCCACGAACCCCGCCATGCGCCCGAAGCTGTCCTCGATGTAGGCAACGGCGCCGCCCGAACGGGTGATCCGCGTGCCGAGCTCCGCGAAGCACGTCAGCACGAGCGCGATGGCGAGCCCGCATACGAGGTACGCGAGGATCGACGCCGGACCGAGGATGCCCGCCACCGCCGCCGGCAGCGCGAAGATCCCGGCCCCCACCGAGAGGTTGACGGCATTCGCGCCGAGTGACCACGGCCCGATGGCGCGTGTGAGTCGATCGTCGGCGTTCATGAGGGGCCGGCGGCTATCGCAAGGCCTCGATGCGGGCCTGCATCGTCTGGAGTTCGCCGCGATACCGGCCCAGTTCGGCCTTCGCGCTGGTGAGCTTCTCGCTCTCGGCGCGCACGAACCGTGCGTACGGGGCGATGCTCTCGCGGATGCGCTGGCCGCTGCGCGTGCTCTCCGCCTCGAACTCGGTCCGGATCGCGGACGACAGGCGCGTCCGCATCGCCGCGATCTTCTCGCGCATCTCCTGCTTGGCCCGGCGGCGCTTGGCCGGGATGATGAAGAACCCGATGGCCCCGACGACGCTGGCCATCACCAGGCCGGTGATATCCGCCGCCGCCGTGCTTGCTGCCATCGCCACGATCGCGCCGAGGCCAAGGGCCCCGACCCCCGTCGCCGCGGCCGCCGCCACGGCGTTGCGGGCGCTCTCGGCCAGCGCGCGCGCCTCGGCGCGCTTGTCGTAGGTGTCGACGACCTGCTGCGCTTCCTGTCCGACCGACTGGATGAGCCGCGCGCGGTCGATCCGGAACTGGTCCCCGTCGCCGCCGACGATGCGATCGCGGTGCGCGGCGCGGCGCGCCGCCAGGTGCGAGGACACCGACTGCCACTGGCGCAGGTCCGACTCGACCAGCCAGTCGATGAGTTCGTCGACCCGGCGCTCGATCGCCTCGGGCGCATCGGCCACGACCTCGCGCTCGAACCGTTCCTGCATCCTCGACTTGTTGAGCAGGTCGGTGATGCGGCCGAGGCGCATGGTCTCGTCGAAGAACGCCTGGCCCCGGCGGTCCATCTCCAGCAGCACGGCGTCGATCGCCGCGACCCGCGGGGCCACGTCGCGCGCCAGGTCCCGCTCGTACTGCGTCAACTGCCGCTCGACGTCGTCGAGCGTGGCCACATCCGCCGCGAGCAGGTTCAGGCGCTCCGCCACCGTCGCGAGCCGCCCGTCGACCAGGTGCCCGGCCACGCCGAGGGGATTCAGCAGCTTCAGCTGCAGGCGGCCGGCCGCGTCGAGCGTCTCCTGGATGAACCGCTCGAGCGGCTCGAACCCGCTCGCCGCCCACAACGCCGGCTGGCCCTGTTTCGCCCGCAGTGCCGCGCGGGCGCTCACGGCGAAGATCGGCGGGGCTTCGCCGAGCACGTGCAGGCTGTTCGTGGCCACGAACCGGCGAATCGTCTCGAGGTCCTCCGCCCGTTCGACCAGGTCCTGCTTGTTGATGACCACCACCACTTTCTTGCCCCAGGACCGGATGCCTTCGAGGAACTGGCGTTCCGACTCGGTGAAGGGCCGATCGACCGAGGTGACAAACAGCACCAGGTCCGCCCTCGGCACGAAATGCGTCGTCAGCACTTCGTGCTCGCGGATGACGGCATTCGTGCCCGGGGTGTCGACGATGTGAATGTCGCGGAGGAGGTCGACGGGGGCCGTCAGTCGTCGCGCCCGCCCCGGCAGGAGTTCATTGGTCTCCGCCGGCCCGTAAACGAGGACATTGATCTCTGCGGTGGTCGGGGTGACGCCCTCCGCGAGCATCGGCCGGCCGATGAGCGCATTGATGAACGCGCTCTTGCCGGAATTGAATTCGCCCACGACGACCAGCAGAAAGAGCTCGTCCAGCTGCGCGATGGACTGGCCGAGCTCGGTGACGGCCGACTCGTCCGCACCTGATCGGACCAGTGCCGTACGGATGTCGTTGAGCAGCACGCGTTCGTCGGCGAGCGCCTGCTGCTGCGCTGCCGAGAGTAAGGGCTCGAGGGCCATCGTCGAACGAGTATACAGCCTGCCGGCGGGGGGCCCGGGCTGATCACGCTCGCGCGCCGATCCACGCCGCCATGTCGTCGTAGACCGCTTCGCGGTTCGTCTCGACGAACAGGTTGTGATACGCGCCGTCGTAGGCCTTGTAGGTCTTGTCGCCAGAGCCCGCGCGCTCGAAGAACTCGCGGCTGCCCGCCGGCGACGTGAGCGGGTCGGCGGTGCCGTGCAGGATGAACAGCGGCACGTGGAACGCCGGCGCCCGCTCGCGGGTGTCGGCGACAGCCCGGAGGAGTTCCGCGGCGATGCGCGGTGTCGCGCGCGTCTGGTACAACGGGTCCGCCAGGTACGCGCGCTGCATTTCGGGATCGCGCGTCAGCCGCGAGAGGTCCAGTTTTGGGTTGATCGGCAGCCTCGGCGCCACGCGCGACAGCACCGGCAGCAGCGCGAGCAGGACGCGGGAACCGCCCGTGTCCCCGAGGGCCGGTGCAAGGGCGATCACGCCCCGGATCCCCTCGGGCCGGTGCGCGGCGTAGTTGGTGACGATGAGGCCGCCCATGCTGATGCCGGCCAGGAACACCGGCAGCGCCGGGGGCTCGGCGGCCACCCAACCCACGAACCGGCCCAGGTCGTCGCGAAAGTCGGCCCACGTGTCGACGAAGACCCGCGTTCCGCCGGAGCGGCCGTGCCCGCGCAGTTCCAGCCGCCGGACCGAAAAGCCCCGGGACGTGAGGGCGGCCGCCGCGGTGGCGTAGGGCACGCCGTCCACCTGGTCGCCGATGCCGTGGATGAGCACGATGCGGGCGCGCGGGGCCTGCGGGGGGTCGTCCGCCCTCACACGGAGACCGAGCCCGTCATGCGTGGTCATCGTGGTCATTGGCGGCCCTCCGTGTTGCCGGCCCGGCGGTGTGCGGGGCGTCCGGGCCGGTGACGGTCACCTTGTACTACACAGACGGTCCCCGCTGGGCGCGGGAATAAACGCCAGGGGACCGGAGTTATACCTGACAGCTGAGCAATATATGTTCAGTTACTTGACAATATAGGCCGCCGGGCCGCCGGCGGCTGGAGCCCCATGGGGCTCGCCCACGGGCGCGGCGGCGGCGGATAACCAACAAGTCTCGAAGGGAAGAAGGAGAGAGTCATGAAGAGGTTCAAGGGATTCGCGGCAATGGCAGGTACCTGGCGTTCACGGTGGTGGGGTGTAGCGACGCCGACTCGCCCACGGCGCCGACACCGGTTACAGCAGCTCCGGCGGGCATCAGCTCGTCGTCCCTGCCATCGATTGCGGGCGTCGCCACGAGCAACCCGAACTTCAGCATCCTGGTTTCCGCCCTGTCCAAGGCGGGCCTGGTCTCGACCTTCAGCGGTGCAGGATCCTTTACGGTGTTCGCGCCGACCAACGCGGCGTTCGACGCGGCCGCGGCGGCGCTCATCGGCCCCGGCAAGACCGGACAGGATCTCGTCAACGGGCTCGACGTCGCGACGTTGACCGCCGTCCTCAAGTATCACGTAGTGGGCGATGCGCGTAACGCGCAGGCGGTGCTGGCCTCCAGCCAGATCGTGATGCTGGACGGGAACGCCGCGGCGATTGCGGTGAAGAGCGGGAGCCCCTATATTCAGAACGCGAAGATCGCCGCCACGGACATTCAGGCGAGCAACGGCATTGTGCACGTCATCGACGCGGTGATCCTGCCGCCGAGCGTGGCCAAGGCCGCCAGCACGTCCGACCAGACCATCGCCGCCATCGCGGCCGGCAACCCGGACTTCAGCACGCTGGTTGCGGCGCTGAGCAGGGCTGGTTTGGTCCAGGTGTTCAACGGCACGCAGAAGTTCACGGTGTTCGCACCGACCAACGCGGCCTTTGACGATGCCGCCAAGCTCCTGCACTTCCGTAATGGCGCCGAAATGGTGGCCCAGCTCGACGTCAAGACGCTGACCGCGGTCCTGACGTATCACGTGATTCCAGGCGAGCTCTTCGCGAAGGATGTGGTGGGCGCCGACAACTTGAAGATGCTCGACGGCGGCAATGCCGACGTGAGCGTCCGCAGCGGCCAGGCGTTCATCGACAACGTGAAGATCGCGGCGACCGACATCCGCGCCAGCAACGGGGTCATCCATGTCCTGACGGGCGGCCTCATGCTCCCCTTCTAAGCGACGGGCTCTTCGTCTCACGCTCAGCGGGCGCCCTTCGGGGCGCCCGCTCTCGTTTTCAGGCGAGCCAGGCCCAGGCGAGTGCCGAGGGGATGAACTGCATCGTGAGGTTGTCCCAGCCGTGGGGCGACACGGCCTCGGCCAGCGCGCTCACGCCAGCGATGGCCAGCACCTTCCCCGCCGCGAAGTGGCCCAGCGTGATCGCGGGAGATATCCCGGCGGCCACGAGGAGCGCGGCCACTGACATGAGGAACACCGCGGCGGATCCTTCCAGCGTCCGCGTGGCCGGCACCGACGACAACGAGCGCACCCGGTAGGCATGCTTCCCGAACATCGTCCCCACAGGCTCCCCTATCGCGTCGCCCAGCCCCGTCACGAGGTACCCGGCAACCGCCACGGGCCCGAACGCGAGGTTCGAGACCACTCCCCCGATGAGGGTGGCGAGATACGGAACGACGACGAACAGCGTACGGTGCGGGGCGTCCTTCGGCCGTGCGATCGCCTCGTACAGCAGGCTCCCCGGCCCGATCCAGACCGCCGTGAATACGGCCACGGTGCACGCCGCACCGAAGAGGCACACGGCGGGCGTTCCCAGGCGCCATTCGAGCACCGCCACGGTGGCGAAGATCAGGAAGTGAAAGACCTTCCGGGTGTAGCCGGTGCGGGCACCACGCCGCTGGAGCCACCCGGCGAACCACAAGGCTGCGAACGACCACGCGAGGCCGATCGGCCCTCCCTGCGCCAGCGCCGGCCACGACGGCATGTTGGCGGTGACGAACGCGAACAACCGATCGCAGACCATCTGCACGGGGTTCGAAGCCTCATCCCGGCGGTGCAGCCGCCGCCGGGAACAGCACGCCGCCCCGCCGCACCACCCGCAGCGGCCTGACCGGCGGCGCGCCCCCGAGCCGGGCGGCCAGATCCGCGCTGGCTGCCGCGTCGAACGTTGTCTGTTCGCCTTTGATGCCGCGATCGGCGAGCAGCCACGTCCGGTAGTCGCGGCAGTCACCCGACTCGAGCGGCAGCAGGCGCGCGCGGATGCCCGATGCCATGAGCCCCACGGCGAAAGGCATGAACGAGTACCGGCACAGGACGAACAGCCCTGTCGGGAACTGGCGCGCTTCGAGGGCCGGCACGTACACGTCGTCCAGGATGTCGCGCGCGGATGTCATGACGTAAAAAGCCGATCCAGCCTGGAGCACCCGCGTCCCGATGTCACGGATCGCGCACGATTGGCATGGCACCGGCACGGCCACGCCATCAGGGCCCGCCAGCCGCTCGAGACACAGGCAGTCGTGGTTGAACCGGCCGGAAGGGCACGGAGGGTCCAAAGGCTTCAGACAGAACCCGGCGCCCACAATTGACAGCGGCTCACCGGCCCGGACGTCCGACGGGCCGCCGCCCACCTCGACGACGCCCCGTTCGGCCGCGTCGATCCTGCCGGCCGCGCGAAGCGCCTTCAGCGTCCGCCACGGGTGAGGTGCGGCCACCTGCCGGATGAACAGCCACCCGTATTCCCGCACGAGGCTCCGCAGGCAGAACATCCACATGACGCGCGACAGCCGGGAGGATTCTACGCCGCTTCGCATCGGATGGTATAATTACAGGATTCGGACAGTTGCGAGCACATCGACTCTCCGCCTGTTGCCGTCCAGGCGTCGCGGGCACTGCGCCTTCGATCGCCCCCGGGGCACGCCGCGGGTGCGTGGTGGCCCGCGGATGATGAGAGTACCCTGGTGATCGGACGCACGCTCGCCCACTACCGCATCACGGCAGCTATCGGATCCGGCGGCATGGGCGAGGTGTATCGCGCCACCGACACGAAGCTCGGGCGCGACGTGGCGCTCAAGGTGCTGCCTCCCGCGATGGCCGCAAACGCGGATCGCCTGGAGCGCTTCCGCCGCGAGGCCAAGGCCCTGGCCGCCCTCGATCACCCGGGCATCGTCACCGTCCACTCCGTCGAGGACGCGGACGGCGTCCACTTCCTCACGATGCAGCTCATCGACGGCCAGGCCCTCGACAGCGCCATCCCCGAGGGCGGCCTGCCGGTCCAGCGGGTCCTCGACATCGCGCACCCGCTGGCCGACGCGCTCGCGGCCGCGCACGACAAGGGCATCGTCCATCGCGACCTCAAGCCGGCGAACGTGATGGTCACGACCGACGGGCGCGTGAAGGTCCTCGACTTCGGCCTCGCGAAGGAACTGCGCGAGGCGGACCCGATGGACGTCACGCTGGCGTCGTCGCCGCACACGGAAATCGGCGTGGTGATGGGCACGCCCGCGTACATGTCGCCCGAGCAGGTGGTGGGCGGGGCGCTCGACCACCGCACGGACATCTTCTCCCTTGGGGTCCTGCTCTACGAGATGGTCACGGGGCGTCGCCCGTTCCAGGGCCGGTCGTCGGCGGAGACCACCTCCGCGATCCTGCGCGACACGCCGACGGCGGTCACCGACGTGCGCGCCGACGTGCCCGGCGACCTGGCCCGCATCATCCGCCGCTGCCTCGAGAAGGACCCGCGCCATCGCATTCAGACCGCGCGCGACGTCGCCAACGAGCTTCGCGACCTGGCCCGGCAGAAAACGGAATCGGCTCCTCCCGCCGCGCCGCCGGCCCCGCGCGCCGTGGCCGCGCCCGGTTCCGGCGCCTCCCGCACCGATGAAGGGTTCCGGATCGCGATGCTGCCGTTCAGGTATACCGGCACCAACCCCGACCTGGCGGCGCTGGCCGAGGGGCTGTGCGAGGAGATCGTGACCGGCCTGTCCCGTTTCTCGTATCTCCGTGTCATCGCGCGCGGCTCGGCGTTGGGCACGGTCACCGAGGGCGCGGATGCCAGGGATGCCGGAAAGGCGATCGGCGCCCGCTACGTGATGGAAGGCAGCCTGAGGCAGGCGGGGGCGAAGCTGCGCGTGGCGGTCCAGCTCGTCGATGTGACGACAGGGGCCCACCTGTGGGCCGAGACCTACGAACGCGCGTTCAGCCCGGACGCGCTGTTCGAGCTGCAGGACGACCTTGTGCCCCGGATCGTCTCCACGGTGGCCGACATGCACGGGGTCTTGCCCCGGAGCATGAGCGGGGAACTGCGCAGCCGTCCTGCGGAGCAGTTGAGCCCGTACGAAGCGGTGCTGCGCAGCTTCGGCTACTTCGAGCGCGTCACGGCCGAAGAGCTGGCGGCGGCGCGGGCCGGCCTGGAGCTGGCCGTCGGCAAGGCGCCGGGGTATGCCGACGCGTGGGCGATGCTGGCGCTGCTCGGCGCCCAGGAGTTCGGGCAGGATTTCCGCCTCCAGGCCGACCCGCTGGCGACGGCGGCGTCGGCCGCGCGAAAGGCCGTCGAGAACGGGCCCTCGAACCACCTGGCCTACTTCAGCCTGGCCCAGGTGCTGTTCTTCCAGAAAGAGTTCCCCACCTTCCGGAACGCGGCGGCGCGCGCAGCTGCCCTCAACCCGATGGACGGGAACGCGATTGCCTTTCTCGGCGAGTTGCTGACGTATGCCGGAGATCCCCAGCAGGGCCTCGCGCTGTCGGGGCGCGCCAAGCAGCTCAATCCCCACCATCCCGGCTGGTACTGGTACGCCGATGTCTACTACGCGTACCACCAGGGCAACTACCGCGGCACCGTTGAACTGGCGCGCAAGGTCAATATGCCTGGCCACTGGGGCGGGCATGTGATGATCGCCGCCGCGTGCGGGCAGCTCGGGGAGCGCGAGGCGGCCGGCAGGGCGCTGCGGGATCTGCTCGGACTGCGGCCTGATCTTCCCGCGATCGTGCGCGCTGGGGCGCGGAGGTGGTGGGACCCGGAGTACGTGGAGCGTCTCATCGACGGCCTGCGCAAGGCGGGTCTGGAGGTCGAAGCGGCCCCGGGAGACGCCCACGAGCATGCCGCGTCCACCGGGCCGGCGGCCGCGATCGACGCGGGCTCCGGGTCTTCTCCGAAGACCTCACCCGAGGCGGCGGTGGCAATCGCGGTGCTGCCGTTCACGGACATGAGCCCGGCCCGCGACCAGGATTACCTCTGCGAGGGCATGGCCGAGGAGATCATGAACGCGCTCGTCCGCGTCGACGGGATCCGCGTGGCGTCGCGCGCCGCGGCCTTCCGGGCGCGGCGGGACGGCGGGGACCTGCCCTCGATCGCCCGCGCGCTCTCGGTGGGCCACGTGCTCGAGGGCAGCGTGCGGGCGGCCGGCACGCGGCTGCGGATCACCGCCCAGCTCACGGACGCCGGGACCGGCTTCCAGCTCTGGTCGGAGCGCTTCGACCGGGAGCTGGAGGACGTCTTCGCCGTACAGGACGAGATCGCGGCCGGCGTCGTCGAGGCCGTGAAGGCCCGGCTTGCTCCCGGGGTGGCCGCCGTCCACACGCGGCCGCCGGCGCCCAACCTCGAAGCGTATCGCTGGTACCTCCGCGGGCGGCACCTTCGCTACGCGAAGGAAGACCATGGCGCGGCGATCCAGGCGTTCAGGGAAGCCACCCGCATCGACCCGACCCATGCGCCCTCGTGGACCGGTCTCGCGGAGAGCCTGCCGCTGGCCGCGCACTTCAACGCGATCGCCCCGCGCGATGCGTGCGCCGCGGCGAGAGAGGCCCTGGCCAGGGCCGTCGCGCTGGAGGGAGAGTCGGCGGACAGCTTCCACGGCGAGGCGTTCGTGGCCCTGATCGAGCGGCGTTGGCCGGCGATGGAAGCCGCGTGGCGCCGCACGCTCGAACTCCAGCCCACGCATGTCCAAGCGCTGGCGTCCTTCGGCATGACCCTCTGCAGCCGTCAGAAGGCCGACGAGGGGCTCCGCCTGTTGCAGCGCGCGCGGGAGGCCGATCCTCTCGCGTCCTTCCCGTGCATGTTGACGGCGATGGCGCTCAACTGCATCGGCCAGCGGCGCGACGCGCTGCGGTACGCGGAGGACGCGCTCGCCTTCGAGAAGGAGGACGTGGTCGCCCTGATGCACTCCAGCATGGCCAGGATCGCCTTGGGAGATCTCGAGCAGGGCATCGCGGACGCGGAACACGTGGTGGCGCTGACCGGTCGCAGCGTCGTCTTCCTGGGCACGCTGGGGTGGGCGCTCGCTGTGGCCGGTCGCCGGGAGGACGCGCGAACGCTGCTCGACGAGATCCGGACATGGCCTGGAGGGGCTCCCGTTCCCGAGAGTTGGGTGCTGGGGGCCCTCGGTGACGCGGACGGCGCCTTCGACGCGATCGCGCGGGCCGAGGACGAACTGCATCCCATGCTCTACTACACCGGCCTGCCCGGGTTCGATCCGCTCCGCGCGGATCCGCGGTTCGCGACGCTGCTCGCGAGACTCGGACTGCCGCCCGAGGGAGGCCAGCGCGCGTGATTGGCCGCAGTCTCGCCCACTATCGCGTCCTCGCCAAACTGGGCGAAGGCGGCATGGGCGAGGTGTATCGCGCCACCGACACGAAGCTGGGGCGCGACGTGGCGCTCAAGGTGCTGCCGGAAGCGTTCGCGCGCGACCCGCAGCGGCTCGACCGCTTCGAGCGCGAGGCGCGGGCGGTGGCGGCCCTCAACCACCCCCACATCGTCACCATCTACTCGGTGGAAGAGGCGGCGGGGACGCGCTTCTTGACGATGGAGCTGATTGAGGGACGGAGCCTCGACAGGATCATCCCGGAGCGCGGGCTCGAGCTCGGGCCGTTCCTCGATTTGGCGACGCCGCTCGCCGAGGCGATCTCGGCCGCCCACGACCGGGGCGTGATCCACCGCGACCTCAAGCCCTCGAACGTGATGGTCGACGGCGACGGGCGCGTCAAGGTGCTCGACTTCGGGCTCGCCAAGCTGGCGCAGGCGGAGGAGGCCTCCACGTCCTCCGCGCTGCAGACCTTGGCCCTGACCGGGGTTGGGGCGATTGTCGGCACGGTGCCTTACATGTCGCCCGAGCAAATCGAGGGCCACGCCGTCGACCACCGCACCGACATCTTCTCGCTCGGGGTGCTGCTGTACGAGATGGCGACCGGTGCGCGGCCGTTTGGAGGCGCGAGCCAGCCGGCCCTGATGTCGTCGATCCTCCGCGACCAGCCGGCGCCGGTCGCCGAGGTCCGCGCCAATCTGCCGAGCCACCTCGGGCGGGTGATCGGCCGCTGCCTCGAGAAGGACCGCCGCGACCGCTACCAGACGGCGCGCGACATCTTCAACGAGCTCAAGGCGCTGCGTGCCGAGTCGGGCTCGATGGTGCCGCAGGGATCGCGCCGGGTAACCGGGTCCGCGCCTCTGGCCTCTCGTCAGTCTTCGAGCGATAATGACGCCAGCCGCGGAGACGTGCCCTGGATCGTCGTGTTGCCGCTCAAGGCGCAGGGCTCGGACCAGGAGCTTGCGGCCTTCGCCGACGGCCTGGGCGAGGACATCACCACCGGGCTCTCCGGCTTCCCCCACCTTCACGTCATCTCCCGCCACTCGGCCCTGCAGTTCACGGGGCGGACGTCCGACGTGCGCGCGGTGGGCCGCGAGCTGGGAGCCCGCTACGCGCTCGAGGGCGCCGTGCGCAAGGCCGGAAGCGCCGTGCGGGTAAGCGTGCAGTTGCTCGACGCCGCCACCGGCACGCACCTGTGGGCCGAGGCCTACGACCGTGACCTGGCAGGGCCGGGGATCTTCAAGATCCAGGACGAAATCACCGACCGGGTGGTGGCGACCGTCGCCGACCCCTTCGGCGTCCTCGTGCGCTCGATGGCGGCCGCCGTTCGTGGCAGGCCGCTCGAGGAGCTGACGGCCCCGGAGCTGGTGCTGCGGTTCTTCGCCTACTGGCACCAGATCCGCGCCGACGAGCACGCCCGGCTGCGCGCGGCCCTGGAGCACGCGCTCGAACGCGATCCGACGTACCCGGACGCCTGGGCGTATCTGTCCCGTCTGTACTCGCACGAGCACCAGCACCGGCTGAATCTGCTGCCCGACTCGGTGGAGCGGGCGCGCAAGGCGGCCCGGCGCGCGGTGGAGGTCGATCCCACCTGTCAGGCGGGCTGGGAGGCGCTGGCGGAGGCGTCGTACTTCGCCCGCGACCTCGGTGCGTTCCGCAACGCCGCCGAGCGGGCCATGGCGCTCAACCCTCGTAACACGAGCACGGTCGCCCTGATGGGCCTGCTGATCGGCTACAGCGGCGAATGGGACCGCGGCATCGGCATCATGCAGCGTGCGATGGCGCTCAACCCCCACCACGCAGGCTGGTATCACTTCCTCCTGTTCTTCGACCATTACCGGAAACGGGAGTTCGATCGGGCGCTGGAGACGACGAAGCGGATCAACATGCCCGAGTTCTTCTGGACCCATTCCGCGACGGCTGCCGCCAGCGCCCGCCTGGGCCGGACCGAGGAGGCCCGCGCCGCCCTCGACGCGCTCCGGCGTTTCCTGCCCGGCTACCGCGACGAGCTGGGGCCGACGCTGGGGTTGTGGATCCTGGACACGGACGTCGTCGAGCGGGTGATGGAAGGGGTTGCCCAGGCCGAGGTCCTGGTCGGCGCGCGGCCGCACGCCGCGCCAGCCTCTGGGGTGACGCCGACTTCCGCGGTTGGCCGTGCGGCCGCCTCAACCGACAGCGGCGCGACCCGGATCCAGTCGCTCGCCGTCCTCCCATTTGCCGACATGAGCCCGGCGAAAGACCAGGAGTACTTCTGCGAGGGCATGGCCGAGGAGATCATGAACGCGCTGACGCGGCTCCAGGGCTTGCGGGTGATCGCACGCACCTCCGCGTTCCGCTTCCGCGACGAGCAGGACCTGCGCAAGGTGGGCGAGGCCCTGGGGGTCGACGTCGTGCTCCAGGGCAGTGTTCGCCGGGCGGACGAGCGGCTCCGAATCACGGCGCAGTTGGTGGACGTCGGCGACGACTCGCACATCTGGAGCGAGCGATTCGACCGTGAGATGACCGACGTCTTCGCCATCCAGGACGAGATCGCCAGTGCGATCGTGAAGAAGCTGCACGTGAGCCTCGGCGTCCCGGTGCCGTCGAAGCACACCACTGAGAACGTCGCGGCGTACGAAGCGCTGGTCGAAGCGCGCCACTTCTTTTTCAAGTTCACTCCGGCAGCCGCCGAGCGGGCGCTCGTCTGTCTCCGGCGCGCGCTGTCCATCGATCCCGACTACCCGGACGCCCTCCTCATGCACGCCATCTACCACGTGATGATGGGGTACATGTTCGTCAACCCGCTCGAGGTGCTCCCGCAGATCAGGCTCCTCGCCGGGCGTGCCCTGGAGCTGGACCCCAACAACGGGGAAGCGCAGTCGGCCGCCGCGATCGCCGCGATGTGGACGGACTGGGACTGGCCTGCGTGTGAGCGCTACCACCGGCGGGCGCTCGAGCTGGCGCCGGCGTCGGCCCGGGCCCACGAGCTGTACGGGCTGTCCAGTCCGCTGGTGGCGGGTCGGTTCGAGGAGGCCCTCGCGGAGCTCAATCGCGCGGTGGAGCTCGATCCCCTGTCGGCGCTCTACGCCGGCAACAGGGGCCGCGTGCTGACGTGCATGCGGAGGTTCGCCGACGCGGAAGAGACGTGCCGCCGGGGCCTCGCCCTCGATCCGGGACAGCTCCTCGTGCAGGTGGAGCTCATGTACACCCTGACATTTCAGGGACGGTTCGCGGAAGCGGTCACGATGGGCCGAAAGGCAATCGCCGACAACGGGTTCGTGAAAGCGCCCCTCAACGCGCTGGCGCTGGCGCTCGCCCTGGCCGGCGAACGTGATGAGGCGCGGCGGCTCGTCGACGCCGCCGGCGAAACGGGCAGAGCCGGCTACCAGAGCCCCCTCACGCGCGGCCTGGTTCACGCGGTCTGCTCCGAGATGGACGACGCGATCGCGTGCGTGCAGCGCGCCGTCGACGAGCGAGATCCGCTCCTCTGGTACCTCGGGGTGCATCCGATGTTCGACGCGTTGCGCGCCGACCCGCGCTATCCGGAGCTGCTGCGGAGAGTGAACCTGGGCAACGGAGGCAAGCCATGATCGGCACGGCCCTCGGCCACTACCGCGTCCTCGCCAAGGTGGGAGAAGGCGGCATGGGCGACGTGTTCCGCGCCACCGACACGAAGCTGGGGCGCGAGGTGGCGCTCAAGGTGCTGCCGCCCGCGATGGCCGCGAACGCCGACCGCCTGGAGCGTTTCCGCCGCGAGGCCAAGGCCCTGGCCGCCCTCGATCATCCCGGCATCGTCACGGTGTTCTCGGTCGAAGAAGCCGACGGTGTCCACTTCCTGACCATGCAGCTCGTCGAGGGTGAGCCCCTCGACCGCCTCATCCCCGAGGGCGGGCTCCCCGTGGAGCGAATCCTCGAGATTGCGACCGCACTGGCCGAGGCCCTCGCCGCTGCCCACGGGAAGGGCATCGTCCATCGCGACCTCAAGCCGGCGAACGTGATGATCACGAGCGACGGACGCGTCAAGGTCCTCGACTTCGGCCTGGCCAAGGTCAGTGGCTCCAGCCATGAGGCGCGCGGCGGCACGGAGCTGCCGACGGAAATGCTGACGCGCGACGGCATCGTGATGGGGACGGCGCCGTACATGTCGCCCGAGCAGGTGCAGGGCGGGGCACTGGATCATCGGACCGACATCTTCTCGCTGGGGGTGATGCTGCACGAGATGGCCACCGGCCGGCGGCCGTTCCAGGGCCGGTCATCCGCGGACCTGCTCGCGGCTATCCTGCGCGACGCGGTGCCACCGGTCACGGGCGTTCGGCCCGATCTGCCTGCCAATCTCACCCGCGTCATCAGGCGCTGCCTGGAGAAGGACGCGGGACAGCGGTTCCAGACCGCGCGCGACGTCAGCAACGAACTGCGCTCCGCGCGCACGGGGGCAGACGACGAGGTCTCCAGGATCCTCCGCCCGCCGCCTGAGTCTTCCACGCCGCTCCTGGGCCGGGAAAAGACGCTCGAAGCCGCCGCCCGCCTCCTGCAGAGCGGGGCACGCCTGCTCACCATCACCGGCTATGGCGGCACCGGCAAGACGCGCTTTGCCATGGAGCTCTTCCACCGCCTCGCGAGCGGCTGCGCGGGCGGCGCGGCCTTCGTCTCGTTCGCCTCCGTGACCGCGGCGGCCGATGTGCTGCCCACGCTGGCGACCGCCCTCGCGATACCCGAGGCGCAGGGCCGCTCGGCGCTCGACGCGCTCGGGACGGTCGTCGGAAGCCGCGACGTGCTGCTCGTGCTCGACAACCTCGAACAGGTGCTGGAGGCGGCCGAGGACGTCGCCGCGCTCCTCGCGCGTTGCCCGAAGCTGCGCGTCATCGCGACCAGCCGCGCGCCGCTCAAGGTCGGCGCCGAGACCGAGTTCAGCCTGCCCCCGCTCGAGCTGCCCGCGGCCGGCGCCCGGGAACTCGAAGCGCTCGGGCGCTGCCCGTCCGTTGCGCTCTTCGTCCAGCGGGCCGCGAAGGTCAAGCCCGGCTTCGCGCTGAACGAGGCCAACGCCGCGGCCATCGTCGAGATCTGCCGCCGGCTCGACGGTCTGCCGCTCGCCCTCGAGCTGGCCGCCGCCCGCGCGCGTATCCTCGAGCCCGCGGCGCTGCTCCAGCGCCTCGACCACGCCCTGGATCTGCTCACCTCGGGCGATCGCGACCTGCCGATCCGGCAGCGGACGCTCCGCACGGCGATCAGCTGGAGCTACTCGCTCCTCGACGCGCAGGAACAGCGGCTGCTTCGCCGGCTCTCCTGTTTCCACGAAGGCTGGACGCTCGAGGCAATGGAGCAGGTCTGCCACACGACCGACGAGCGGCACCGGGCGTTGGATGAGCTCGACTCGCTGGTCGAGAAGGGGCTCGTGCGCGTCGTGGGCGAGTCGGGGCGCTTCGCGCTCCTCGAGACGATCCGTGCCTTCGCTGCCGAGCAGCTCCACGCCAGCGGTGAGGTGGAGCGCACGCGGAATGCGCACGCGGACTACTTCGTCGCGTTCGCGGAGCGGGTCGCGTTCGACCTCCGCACCCCGGGTCAGCTCGAGGCCATGCGGCGGGCCCACCTCGATGACGCCAACTCGCACGCGGCGATTGCCTGGCTCACGGGGCGCGCGCACGCCGGCGACAGCGAGGCGCTCGAGGCGGCGCTCCTGCTGTGCGGCCACCAGGACTGGTTCTGGCACATCAGCGGCCAGCACCAGACAGCGCGGGTGGCCTACGCGACCTTGCTGACGCTCGCCGCCGATCGGACGCCTAGCCGTGGCCGCGCGCTCTCGTGGCTCGGGGCCGGCATGGTCTCGACCACGACCGACGAGTGGGAGCGCTCGCTCGGCGAGTGGACCCGCGGCTTCGAGGACGGCGAAGCCCTGGGCGACGCGAAGATCGCGGCCGAGGGCCGGATGGGCATGGGTTACTGCAACCTGGGTCTCGGGCGGATCGACGCTGCGGCTGAGGCCCTCGACGATGCGATCGCACGCGCCGCACCGGCCGACGCCTTCATGCAGGCGCTGGCGATGAGCGTGCAGGCCATGCTGCTCTTCGCGACGGGGGAGCACGAGGCCGGCGTGGCGCTGGTGCAGGCCGCGCGACGCATCCAGGAGCGCATCGGTGACCACGAAGGTGGCGGGGTGGCGCAGAGTTTTCTCGCCCAGATGACCTTCGCCCAGGGCGACCCCGGGAGGGCGTCCACCCTCTATGGCGAAGCGCTCGCGATGCTCGAAGCCGTCGGCGACTACCCCGAGGTCGCTCGCGTGCACTGCGAGATGGGGTGGACGGCGCTCGCCGCATCCGACACCCGCGCGGCGACGGAGTCGTTCCGGCGGGCGGTGCATGCCTACGAGGGCGTCGGCAGCGCGCGGGGAACCGGCCAGGCGCTGCTCGGCCTGGCGGCGGTCGAGGCCGCCGAGGGCCGCTCGGAGCGTGCCGTCGCGATCGCCGCCGCGGCGGAGGCGTTCCTGGCGCGCGCCGGCAGCGTGGTGGCGCACCCGATGGATCCCGGCGTGGCCGACCGGATCGCGGCGCTCAAGGCGTCGATTCCGAAGGGCACGCTCGACGGGCTGGTGGCCCGGGCGAGCACCCTGACCGCGGCGGATGTCCTGGCGATGGCCGGAGATTCATCGAGTCCCGCGGGAGATCGTGCTTGATCGGGCGGACACTCGCCCACTACCGCGTCCTCGCCAAGCTGGGCGAAGGTGGAATGGGTGAGGTCTACCGCGCCACCGACACGAAGCTCGGGCGCGATGTCGCGCTCAAGGTGCTGCCTGCCGCGATGGCCACGAGTGCGGAGCGGCTCGAGCGCTTCCGCCGCGAGGCCAAGGCCCTGGCCGCCCTCGATCATCCCGGCATCGTCACGGTCTTCTCGGTTGAAGAAGCCGACGGCGTCCACTTCCTCACGATGCAGCTCATCGAGGGCCAGGCCCTCGACAGCGCCATTCCCGAGGGCGGGATGCCGATGGACCGCGTGATCGGGAGCGCCGCGGCCCTCGCCGACGCGCTCGCGGCCGCGCACGACAAGGGCATCGTGCATCGTGACCTCAAGCCGGCGAACGTGATGATCACGCCCGACGGGCGCGTGAAGGTCCTCGACTTCGGCCTCGCGAAGGAGCTGCGCCAGGCCGACCCGATGGACGTCACGCTGACCTCGTCGCCGCACACGGAAATCGGCGTGGTCATGGGCACGCCGGCCTACATGTCGCCGGAGCAGGTGGTGGGCGGGGCGCTCGACCACCGCACGGACATTTTCTCGCTTGGGGTCCTGCTCTACGAGATGGTCACGGGGCAGCGTCCGTTCCAGGGCCGCTCGTCGGCGGAGACCACGTCGGCGATCCTGCGCGACACGCCGGCGGCGGTCACCGACGTGCGCGCCGACGTGCCCGGCGACCTGGCCCGCATCATCCGCCGCTGCCTCGAGAAGGACCCGCGCCACCGCATCCAGACCGCGCGCGACGTCAGCAACGAGCTCCGCGACCTGGCCCGGCAGAAAACGGAATCGGCTCCCCCCGCCGCGCCACTGGCCCCGCGCGCCGTGGCCGCGCCCGGTTCCGGCGCCTCCCGCACCGACGAGGGGTTCTGGGTGGCCGTGCTGCCGTTCAAGTACACAGGTGGCAGTGCGGACCTCTCGGCACTGGCGGAGGGGCTGTCCGACGAGATCGTCACCGGCCTCTCGCGCTTCTCCTATCTCCGGGTGATCTCGCGCAGCTCGACGTCCCGGTACGCCGGACAGACCACCGACGTGCGGACGGTCGGCGCGGAGATCGGCGCCCGCTACGTGATGGAAGGGAGCCTCCGGCAGGCGGGGGCGAAGCTCCGCCTCACGGTGCAGCTGGTCGATGCGACGACGGGCGCGCACCTGTGGGCGGAGACTTACGAACGCGGCTTCAGTCCGGAATCTGCCTTCGCCACGCAGGACGAACTGGTGCCGCGCATCGTCGCAACGATCGCCGACATTAACGGCATCCTGCCCCGGAGCATGAGCGCCGTCCTGCGCAACCGCGATCCCGCGAAGTTGAGCCCTTACGAAGCCGTGCTGCGCAGTTTCGCGTACTCGGAGCGCCAGACTGCAGACGAACTTGCAGCCGCGCGTCAGGGTCTGGAGCTGGCCCTCAGACAGGCCCCTGAGAATGGCGATGCCTGGGCGATGCTGGCGTGGCTGTGCTTGGAGGATTACGGGCAGGGCTTCAACCTGCAAACGGACTCGCTGGCGACCGGACTGGCTGCGGCGCGGCGCGCCGTGGAAGCGTCTCCTTCCAGCCACATGGCGCATGGCATGCTGGCCTATGCGTTCTTTGCTCACAAGGAGTACCAGAGCTTTCGCAATGCCGCGGAGCGCACCGTTGCGCTGAATCCCATGGACGGCGCCTTCATGGCGCTCATGGGTTTCTTGCTGGCGTATGCGGGAGACTCGGCGCGTGGCCTCGAGCTGGCCGCTCGCGCCAAACAACTCAATCCCCATCATCCCGGATGGTGCTGGTATGTCGACTTCTACGACGCACATCGCCGGCGCGACTATCGCAGCGCGGTCGGCTTCGTGCTCAAGGCCAACCTGCCGGGCCACTGGTATTTCCACGCGGCGCTCGCCGCAGCACATGGCCAGCTCGGGGAACTGAACGCGGCGCAGAAAGCGCTGCGCGAGCTGACCCGACTGCGACCCGAGTGCGCGTCCATCGTGCGCGGCGAATTGGCGAAGTGGTGGGCAGCTGAAGACGTTGAGCACTTCATCGACGGCTTGCGCAAGGCGGGGCTCGAGATCCCCGGGCCCGCCGTGGTGACGGCAGCTGGGACAACCACCGATGAGCATCGGCGGCCGGCCGCGGAGGCGGCCGCAAACACATCCCGAGACTCGGCGGCGGTGGCGATCGCGGTGCTGCCGTTCGCCGACATGAGCCAGGCGAAGGACCAGGAGTACCTCTGCGAGGGCATGGCCGAGGAGGTCATGAACGCGCTCGTCCGCGTCGACGGGATCCGCGTGGCGGCGCGCGCCTCGGCCTTCCGGGCGCAGCGCGAGGGCCGCGACGTGGCGGCGATCGCCCGCGCGCTGTCGGTGGGCCATATCCTCGACGGCAGCGTGCGCACCGCCGGCAGCCGCTTGCGCGTGACCGCGCAGCTCACCGACGTGGCCACCGGGTTCCATCTGTGGTCCGAGCGGTTCGATCGCGAAGCCGCGGATGTCTTCGCCGTGCAGGACGAGATTGCCGCGGGCGTGGTCGAGGCGGTGAAGGCCCGGCTGGCGCCGGGCGCACACGCCGTGCCGGCCCGACAACCGACGCGCAACCTCGAGGCCTATCGCTGCTACCTGCGAGGCCGCCACCTGCGGCACACGATCGAGGACCACGCCGGCGCGCTCCGCGCCTTCGAGGAGGCCATCCGCCTCGATCCGTCGCACGCCCCCTCGTGGGCCGGCCTGGCCGAGATCTACGTGCTGGCGGCGCACTTCAGCCTGGTCCCTGCGCGCGAGGCTTGCGCTGCCGCTCGCGCCGCGCTCGCCACCGCCGAAGGCCTGCAAGGCGAGTCGGCGGACGCGCGGTACGTCGAGGGGTTCGTCGCCTTCCTCGAACGGCGGTGGCAGGCGATGGAGGCCGCGTACCGCCGGGCCATCGACCTGCAGCCCAGGCACGTTCAGGCCCTGGGCTCCTTCGGGGTATGTCTGTCCGCGCGCCAGAGATTCCAGGAGGCGCTGCCGTTCATGAAGCGGGCCGAGGAAGCCGACCCGCTCGCCGCCTTTCCGTATTCACTCACCGGAGGAGCGCTGCTCAGCTCCGGGAGGCCCGAGGAGGCCCTGGCGAGCTGCGAGGATGCGCTCTCCTTCGAGAAGGACAACCTGATCGCCTTGTATGTCTCGGCGATCGCACTGGTCCGTCTGGGCCGGACCGACGAAGGGATTGCGCGTGCCGAGCGCGCCGTCGCCGTCTCGCAACGCGGCCCCCATTTCCTCGGCGTTCTGGGATGGGTGCTCGCGACGTCCGGCCGTGGGGACGCCGCGCGGACGATCCTCGAGGAACTGCGCGCGCGGCCGGCGGGCGCGCCCACCGTCGTCTCCGAGGGATGGCTGCTCGGCGCGCTTGGCGAAACCGACGCCGCCTTCGAGGTGCTCGCTCGAGCGGAGGCGGAGTGCCAGGCCTTCCTCTACTACACCGGGCTGCCCGTATTCGATCCGCTCCGCGCGGACCCGCGATTCGCGGCGCTGCTCGCAAGACTTGAACTGCCGCCCGAAGGAGGCCACCGCGCGTGATGGGTCGCAGTCTCGCCCACTACCACATCACCGCCGCGATCGGCGCCGGCGGCATGGGCGAGGTGTATCGCGCCACTGACACGAAGCTGGGGCGCGAGGTGGCGCTCAAGGTCCTGCCCGCCGAGATGGCCGCCCGTGCGGATCGACTGGAGCGCTTCCGCCGCGAGGCCAAGGCCCTGGCCACCCTCGACCACCCGGGCATCGTCACGGTCTTCTCGGTCGAAGAAGCCGAGGGCGTTCACTTCCTCACCATGCAGCTTGTCGAAGGTGAGTCCCTCGACCGGCTGATCCCCGAGGGCGGGCTCCCGGTGGACCGGATCCTTGAGATCGCCACCGCGCTCGCCGAGGCGCTCGCCGCTGCGCACGAAAAAGGGATCGTCCACCGCGACCTCAAGCCCGGCAACGTCATGGTGGCGGCCGACGGCCGCGTCAAGGTCCTGGACTTCGGGCTCGCCAAGATCGCCTCGTCGAAGCCGGACGAGCCGCTGGACTCCGAGATGGCGACCGCCCTCCACACGCGCGAGGGCGTCGTGATGGGGACCGTGCCGTATATGTCCCCGGAGCAGATCGCGGGCCGCGCCGTGGACCACCGGACCGACATCTTCTCGCTGGGCGTGATGCTCTACGAAATGGCGACGGGCAAGCGGCCGTTCGCCGGGGCGAGCTCGGTCGAGCTTCTCTCGTCAATCCTCAAGGACACGCCGCCTCCCCTGAGCGAGACGAAGCCGGGGCTGCCGGCGCGCCTCGACCAGGTCGTCAGCCGCTGCCTCGAGAAGGCGCCCGGGAGGCGGCTGCAGCGCGCGAGCGACCTCCACGGCGAGCTCCGCGCGCTGCGCCGGGAGATCGACTCGGGACGGGCGGCATCCCCGGCCGCCGGCAGCCGTCCCGCTTCGAGCCCGGGCCGCGCCGAGTCGCCCTGGATCGTCGTCCTGCCCTTCAAGACCCAGGGCTCGGACCCCGAGCTTGCGGCCTTCGCCGACGGCCTGGGTGGGGACATCACCGCCGGCCTGGCGCGCTTCTCCCACCTTGCCGTCATCTCGCGCCAGTCGGCCGTGCCGTACGCGGAGCGATCGCTCGACGTGCGGGCGATCGGCCGCGAGCTGGGGGCCCGCTACGCGCTCGAGGGCGCCGTGCGCCAGGCGGGCAGCGCCGTGCGGGTGAGCGTCCAGCTGGTCGACGCCGCGACCGGCACGCACATGTGGGCGGAGGCCTACGACCGCGACCTGGCCGGGGCGGGGATCTTCAAGGTGCAGGACGACATCACCGACCGGGTGGTGGCGACCGTCGCGGACCCCTACGGCGTCCTGGTGCGCTCGATGGCCCTCGTGGTCCGCGACCGGCCTGCCGAGGAGCTGAGCGCGCAGGAGCTGGCGCTGCGCTGCTCCGCGTACTTCCATCAGATCCGACCCGACGAGCACGCGCGCATGCGCGCGGCGCTGGAGCGGAAGCTGGAGCGCGAGCCCACGCACGCGGAGTCCTGGGCCTACCTGTCGCGTCTGTACTCCCACGAGCACGAGTTCCGGCTGAACCCGCGGCCCGGCTCGGTGGAACGCGCACTCGAGGCGGCGCGGCGGGCGGTGGATGCCGATCCCGCCTGCCAGGCGAGCTGGGAGGCGCTGGCGGAGGCCTCCTATTTCGCCCGCGACCTCGGGGCGTTTCGTCACGCCGCCGATCGAGCCATGGCGCTCAACCCCCGAAACACGAGCGCGCTGGCCTTCATGGGCGTGCTGATCAGCCACGGCGGCGAATGGGACCGCGGCGTGGAGATCGCGCAGCGCGCGATGGAGCTCAACCCTCACCACGCGGGCTGGTACCACTTTCCCCGCTTCTTCGACCACTACCGGAAGCGCGAGTTCGATCAGGCGCTGGAGACGACGAAGCGGCTGAATATGCCCGAGGACTTCTGGACCCACGCCGTGACCGCCGCGGCCTGCGGCCGGCTGGGCCGGAAGGAAGAAGCCCGGGCCGCTCTCAAGGCGCTCCGGAACCTCATGCCCGGTTACCGCGACGAACTGGCGCCGACCCTGGGGTTGTGGATCCTGGACACGGACGTCGTCGCGCAGGTGATCGAGGGGGTGGCCCAGGCCGAGGCCCTCGCCGCCGAGCCGCCGCACGCGGCGCCCGCTCCCGCGGCAACCTCCGTCTCCACCTCGACTCGCACCCCGCTCGTCGGCCGCGACGCCGAGCGGTCCCGCCTCGACCAGATGCTGGAAGCCGCCCGGCAGGGACGCGGCGGCCTGGTGCTGCTCGGCGGCGAACCGGGGGTGGGCAAGACTCGGCTGGCGAGCGAGATCCTGGAGGACGGCCGCGCCGGCGGCATGCTGGCGCTCGCCGGTCACGCGTACGAAGAGGAGACGGCGCCCTGGATGACGAGCCGCGAGATCCTGCAGGAGATGGTGCGCCTGCTGCCGGCCGGTGACCTGCGCCGAATGCTGGGAGACAACGCCTCCGAGATCTCTCGCCTGCTGCCGGAGCTCCGGCGGCTCTTCGCCGACATCCCCGAGCCGGAGGAACTGCCGCCCCAGCAGCAGCAGCGCTACCTCTTCAGGAGCGTCCTCGAGTTCCTTTCCCGGGCGAGCACGACGACGCCGATCGTGATGCTGCTCGACGATCTGCACTGGGCCGACGAGTCGAGCCTGCTGCTGCTGGAGCACATCGCCGCGCGTCTTTCGGAGATGCCGTTGCTGATGATCGGCACCTACCGGGACGCCGCGGCCGATATGGGAGCGGCATTCACGAAGACGCTGGCGACGCTCGTGCGCCAGCGCCAGGTGGAGAGGCTGCAGGTCAAGCGGTTCGACGAAGCTTCCGTGGCTGCGCTGCTCCAGGCACTCGCGGGCGCGGCGCCGCCGTTGCCTCTCGCGAAGGCGATCCACCGGGAAACGGAAGGCAACGTGTTCTTCGTCGAGGAGGTCTTCCGGCATCTCTCCGAGGAGGGCGCGCTCGTCGACGCGGAGGGGCGCTGGAAGCCGGACCTCGACCTCGAGCGCCTGGACGTCCCGGAAGGCGTGCGGCTGGTCACGGCCCGGCGGCTCGAGCGGCTGAGGGAAGGCACGGTGAAGACGCTGACCCTCGCGGCCGGCGTCGGGCTGCGCTTCGAGCTGCGTATCCTGGAGGCGGCTTCGACCGACACCGCCGCCGTCATCGACGAACTGGAAGAAGCGGAGGCGGCACAGCTGGTCCGGCCGATCGGGGGCGGGCGCGAGGTGCTCTACGAGTTCAGCCACGCGCTCGTCCGGCAGACCCTGCTGAGCGCCCTATCCGCCCCGCGGCTCCAGCGCCTGCACCTGCGCCTCGCGGACGCGATGGAGCGCGTCTACGGCGCCAAGGTCGAGGAGCACGCCGCGGAGCTGGCCCATCAGCTCGACGCCGCCGGTGCCGCCGCGGCGCCCGAGCGGGTGAGGCGCTATCTGCAGCTGGCGGGCAATCAGGCGCGCGCCGCGGTCGCGACCGAGGAGGCGCTTGGCTACTTCAAGAAGGCGCTCGCGCTCGAGGAAGGGATGAACCCGGCGGAGCGGGCCGACCTCCTGTTCAGGCGCGGCGAGGCGAGCCGCACGCTCGGACGCTGGAGCGAGGCGGAGGCGGACTGGCTCGAGGCCCTGCCGACGCTCGAGTCCGAGGGCAGGACCGAACTCGTCATGCGGATCTGCTTTGACTTGTCCTTCCAGTCTCACTGGCAAAGGCGGCTCGACTTCGGCCGGATCATCGCCACCCGCGGCTTGAAGAGCGCCGGCGAAGAGGTGAGCGCGGGGCGCTGCCGGCTGTTCGCCATGCTGGGTACCATCGACACCCTCGCGGGCAACTTCGATCAAGGCGAAGCGCTGCTCGCGGATGCGACCACGATGGCCGAGGCGCTCGGAGATGACAGGCTCCTCGGGGGCGAAGTGCTGTTGAACGTCCTCCAGCTATGCCACCACACGCTCCAGCCGACGAAGATGGTCAAGACCGCGGAGCGCGCGCTCGTCCTGGCCCGCCGCTCCGGCCGCCCCTGGGATCTCTCGAGCGTGCTGGGTTTCTCGATGATGGCTTGGTGCTTCACCTCCCAGTTCGAGCGAGCGAGCGCCGCCGCCGACGAGGCCGAAACGCTGGGACGGCAGGAAGGAGACCTCGGCACGATCGGACACGCCTTCTTGGCCAGGGCCTTCGCCAGCATCGCGGCGGGCAATCTGGCCGCGGCGCGCAGCAGCCTCGAGCAGGTGGTCCGGCTCTGGGGAGAGGCGGGATTCCCGTGGGTGACCGTGATGTGGGCGTTCCTCGGAAGCGCCGCGCTCCTGCAGGGGGACCTGCCAGGAGCACGCCATGCCATGGACCAGGCCATGCGTTCTCCCCTGGCCGGCAGCTTCGGGGGCACGGAGGAGTCGCACCTCTTGCTCTTGGAGAGCTACGCGAGCGACGCCGGAGCCGCCGCGAGGCTCGACCGCCTGTCGGCGCGGCTGCCGCGTCCCGGCGTCACCAACGGAACCGGCGCGTGGATGGTGCTCCAGGCGTCGGTCGAGGCCGCGGGCCTGCTCGGGCAGCGGGAGCAAGCCGCGGCGCTCTATCCCCTGGTGTGCGAGCTGATGCAGAACGGCGCCGTCACCACGTTTTGCTACGGACTGGTCGAGAAGGCCGCCGGAATCTCGGCGGCCGCGGGCGGGGATTGGTATCAGGCGCAGGAGCACTTCGAGCACGCGCTGCGCACAGCCCACGAGATACCGCATCAAGTCGAGCAGCCCGAGGTCCGCCGCTGGTACGCGCGGATGCTGCTCGACCGCGACGCTCCCGGTGACCGCGCGCGCGCGCGCACGCTGCTGGCCGAGGCCCGCGCCGCCTACGAAACGATCGGCATGCCGAAGCACGTCGCGATGGTGGACGCGATGCTGAAGGGGGCCTCATGATCGGCCGGACACTCGCCCACTACCGCATCACGGCAGCTATCGGATCCGGCGGCATGGGCGAGGTGTATCGCGCCACCGACACGAAGCTCGGCCGCGACGTGGCGCTCAAGGTGCTGCCTCCCGCGATGGCCGCAAACGCGGATCGCCTGGAGCGCTTCCGCCGCGAGGCCAAGGCCCTGGCCGCCCTCGATCATCCCGGCATCGTCACGGTCTTCTCGGTTGAAGAAGCCGAGGGCGTTCACTTCCTCACCATGCAGCTTGTCGAAGGCGAGTCCCTCGACCGCCTCATCCCCGAGGGCGGGATGCCGATGGACCGCGTGATCGGGAGTGCCGCGGCCCTCGCCGACGCGCTCGCAGCCGCGCACGACAAGGGCATCGTGCACCGCGACCTCAAGCCGGCGAACGTGATGATCACGAGCGACGGGCGCGTGAAGGTCCTCGACTTCGGCCTCGCGAAGGAACTGCGCGAGGCGGACCCGATGGACGTCACGCTGGCGTCGTCGCCGCACACGGAAATCGGCGTGGTGATGGGCACGCCCGCCTACATGTCGCCGGAGCAGGTGGTGGGCGGGGCGCTCGACCACCGCACGGACATCTTCTCGTTCGGGGCCCTGCTCTATGAAATGGCCACGGGGCGCCGTCCGTTCCAGGGCCGGTCGTCGGCCGAGATCACCTCGGCGATCCTGCGGGACACGCCCGCGGCGGTCACCGAGGTCCGCGCCGACGCGCCTGGCGACCTGGCCCGCATCATCCGCCGCTGCCTCGAGAAGGACCCGCGCCACCGCATCCAGACCGCGCGCGACGTCAGCAACGAGCTCCGCGATCTGGCGCGGCACCGATCGGAACCGGAGGCCCCCGCCGCTCTGGCGTCCGCGCGGGCCGATGGCCGCGCTCCCCAGTCCGGCCGCCGGCCGGCCTGGCGGAGGCACGCCCTCCCGATCGCCGGCGCGGTCCTCATCCTGCTGGCCGGGGCGGCGTACCTGGGAACACGCTCCGGGCTCCTGCGACCCGCGCCGCCCGCGGCAGTCGACGCGCTGGCGCCCGCCGCGATCCGCTCGATCGCCGTGCTCCCCCTGGACAACTACTCGGGTGACCCGGGCCAGGACTACTTCGCCGAGGGGATGACCGACGAGCTGACCACGCAGCTCGCCACCATCAGCCGGCTGCGGGTGATCTCGCGCGGCTCGGCGATGCAGTTCAAGGGCGCGAATCGGCCACCCACCCCGGAGATCGCGAAGGCGCTCGACGTCGACGCGATCGTCGAAGGCTCGGTGCTGCGGTCCGGCGAGAAGGTGAGGATCACGGCCCAGCTGATCGACGCACGGGCCGATCGGCACCTGTGGGCGCGGAGCTTCGAGCGCAGCTCGCGCGACGTGCTCGCGCTGCAGGCCGAGCTGGCGTCCGCCATCGCGGGCCAGATCCACGCCGAGCTCACGCCCGCCGGAGAGTCTCGCCTGGCGAGCGCACCCCGCATCAACCCCGAGGCCTACGACGCCTACCTGAAGGGCCGCTACTTCTTCAACCGCCCGAGCGACGAGAACCTGCAGAAGGCGATCGCGCGCTTCGAGGAGGCGGTGGCGCTCGAGCCCGGCTTCGCCCCGGCCCACTCGGGGCTCTCGGACGCCTATCTCTGGGCGGGCTACAACGAGGGGTTCCTCACCGCCTCGGAATCCCGGCCCAAGGCGAAGGCCGCCGCCGAGAGAGCCATCCAGCTGGACGACGCCTCCGCCGAGGCGCACACGTCGCTCGCCAACTTCAAGCTCTGGTACGAGTACCGACTGGAAGGGCTCCGAGACCGCGTTTCGCCGCGCCCTCGAGCTCAACCCGAGCTACGCGTACGCCCGCGACCAGTTCGGCATGGGGCTCGCGTTCCAGGGAAGGCTCGAGGAGGCGATCGCCGAGGGGAGGCGCGCGGCCGAGCTCGAATCCGCTCTCCCCCAGATCCCCCTCGACGCCACGCTGGCGTTCGCCTGGAAGGGGGAGTTCGAGGCGGCGCGCCAGCTGGTGCGGAGGGCATCGGACCTCGACCCCACCTTCTTCATGGTCCCGTGGATCGACGGGTGGCTCGATCTGCAGGCCGGCAAGCCCGACGTCGCCATGGCGCGGTTCCAGAAGGCCGAGACCATGGGGGCGCCGGCGTTCGTCTCCGCCTGGCTCGCGTACGCACGCGGGGCCTCGGGCGATCGGGCCGGGGCCGCGGCCGGGTTCGACGCGCTCAAGCAGAAGTCGCTGCGCGGCGTGCCGACCGCGTTCGACCTCGCACTGGTTCACCTCGGCGTGGGCGATCACGCGCGCGCCCTGAGCGAGCTGGAACGCGCCCACGCGACCGACTCGGAGTGGCTCGGCTGGCTCGGGCTGGATCGGACGTTCGACCCGCTCCGATCGGAGCCTCGCTTCACGGCGCTCGTCCGGAAGGTCGGCCTGGAAGGCGTGCGCGACGGAGACCGCCGGTGATCGGCCGCACGCTCGCCCACTACCGCATCACCGCCGCGATTGGCGCCGGCGGCATGGGTGAGGTCTACCGCGCTACCGACACGAAGCTCGGGCGCGAGGTGGCGCTCAAGGGTCCTGCCCCCCGCGATGGCCGCAAGCGCGGATCGCCTGGAGCGCTTCCGCCGCGAGGCCAAGGCCCTGGCCGCCCTCGATCACCCGGGCATCGTCACGGTCTTCTCGGTTGAAGAAGCCGAGGGCGTCCACTTCCTCACCATGCAGCTCATCGAGGGCCAGGCCCTCGACAGCGCCATCCCCGAGGGCGGGATGCCGGTCCAGCGGGTCCTCGACATCGCGCACCCGCTGGCCGACGCGCTCGCGACCGCGCACGACAAGGGCATCGTCCACCGCGACCTCAAGCCGGCAAACGTGATGATCACGACCGACGGGCGCGTGAAGGTCCTCGATTTCGGCCTCGCGAAGGAACTGCGGGAGGCGGACCCGATGGACGTCACGCTGGCGTCGTCGCCGCACACGGAAATCGGCGTGGTGATGGGCACGCCGGCCTACATGTCGCCGGAGCAGGTGGTGGGCGCGGCGCTCGATCACCGCACGGACATCTTCTCCCTTGGGGTCCTGCTCTACGAGATGGTCACGGGGCGTCGCCCGTTCCAGGGCCGGTCGTCGGCGGAGACCACGTCGGCGATCCTGCGCGACACGCCGGCGGCGGTCACCGACGTGCGCGCCGACGTGCCCGGCGACCTGGCCCGCATCATCCGCCGCTGCCTCGAAAAGGACCCGCGCCACCGCATCCAGACTGCGCGCGACGTCGCCAACGAGCTCCGCGATCTGGCCCGGCAGAACACTGAATCGGCTCCCCCCGCCGCGCCACTGGCCCCGCGCGCCGCGGCCGCGCCCGATTCCGGCGCCTCCCGCACCGACGAGGGGTTCTGGGTGGCCGTGCTGCCCTTCAGGCACGGCGGAATTGGCGGCGACATCGCCGCCCTCGCCGACGCGCTGTCCGAGGGCATCGTGATGGGCATGCTGCGCTTCCCGTACCTGCGGGTGATCGCGCGCAGCTCCACGCTTCGCTACACGAGCGAGACGACCGACGTGCGCGCCATCGGCAGCGAGTTGGGTGCGCGCTACGTGATCGACGGGACCCTTCGCCAGGCCGGAAGCAAGGTCCGCATCGCGGTGCAGCTGGTCGACACCCAGTCTGGCGCCCATCTGTGGGCCGAGACCTACGATCGCCCGTTCAGTCCGGAAGGCATTCTCGAACTGCAGGACGACCTGGTCCCGCGGATCGTCTCGACCGTCGCGGATGCGCATGGCGTCCTGCCGCGTACACTGGGCGAGGCGCTGCGCAACAGGAGCCCTGAGGAATTGAGCCCCTACGAGGCCGTGCTGCGCAGCTTCAGTTACTTCGAGCGCTTGTCACTGGAGGAGTTCGTGGCATCGCGGACTGCACTGGAGCGTGCGGTCGCGCTGGCGCCGGGCTACTCATACGCCTGGGCCGCGCTGGCTCTCATCATCGAGAACGAGTACACCTTGGGATTGGAGGGCAAGCCCGACCCGCTGGGCCGGGGACTGCAGGCGGCCCGAAAAGCGGTCGAGGCCGATCCCTCCAATCACCGCGCGCACCAGGTGCTGGCCGAGATCCTGTTCTATCGCAGGGAGATCCCGGCCTTCCGGACCTCCGCCAAGCGTGCCCTCGAGCTCAACTCGATGGACAGTTGCGGCGTCGCGGGCCTGGGTGGGCTCATCGCCTACGCCGGGGAGTGGGAGCGCGGCTGCGCCCTCGTGCACCAGGCCCTGCGCCTCAATCCCCATCATCCCGGGTGGTACTGGTTCCCCCTGGTCTTCGACGCCTACCGGCAGGGCGACTATCGCAATGCGCTCGATCTTGCACTCAGGATCGAATTGCCGGGCTATCGCGACACGCAGATGGTGCTCGCCGCCGTGCACGGGCAGCTCGGCGAGTATGAGGCGGCGACGAGGTGCCTGCAGGAACTGCTCGCGCTCGCGCCGCAGTTCGCCTTGGATGCGCGCACGGAGCTCGGGAAGTTCCTGGATCCAGGACTCGTGGAGCACGTGATCGACGGCCTCCGCAAGGCGGGGCTCGAGATCGCCGGCGACGAGGGACCGTCATGACCCTGGCCCCCGGTCAGACGCTCTCGCACTATCGGCTGGTCGGGCCGATCGGCGCCGGCGGAATGGGCGAGGTCTATCGCGCCACCGACACCAAGCTGGGGCGCGACGTCGCGCTGAAGGTCCTTCCCGCCGAGATGGCCGCGAGCCCGGCGCGCCTCGAGCGATTCCGCCGCGAGGCGCGCGCCGTCGCCGCGCTCAACCACCCGCACATCGTGACCCTCCACTCGGTCGAGGAAGCGGACGGCGTCCACTTCCTCACCATGGAGCTGGTCGAGGGCCAGCCGCTCGACAGGCTGATCCCCCGAAGCGGGCTCGCGGTCGGGCGGATCCTCGAGATCGCCGGCGCACTGGCCGAGGCTCTTGCCGCGGCTCACGACAAGGGCATCGTCCACCGCGACCTGAAGCCCGCCAACGTCATGGTGACGGGCGACGGGCGCGTCAAGGTCCTCGACTTCGGCCTCGCCAAGGTCGCGGGCTCGAGCGACGCGGCGCAGGGGGGCTCGGAGCTGCAGACCGAGATGCGCACGCGCGAGGGCGACGTGATGGGGACGGTGCCCTACATGTCGCCGGAGCAGGTGTCCGGCCGCGAGGTCGACCACCGGACCGACCTCTTCTCGCTGGGGATCATCCTGTACGAGATGGCGAGCGGGCGGCGTCCCTTCCAGGGCGGCTCGTCGGCCGAGCTCGCCTCCGCCATCCTGCGCGACACGCCGCGGCCGCTGGGCGAGCTGCGGAGCGATCTGCCGGCGGGGCTGGTGGAGGTGATCCGGCGCTGCCTGGAGAAGAAGCCTGGCGACCGGGTCACGGCCGCGCGTGATCTGCAGTTGGCGCTGCGCTGCGTGCCCACGGAGTCCTCATCGATCCACACCGAGGTGGCCCCGGCCTCGCGACCGGCGCCGGCGGCTGACTCCGGCGCCGCCCGCGCCGACGAGGCCTTCCGGGTCGCGGTGCTGCCGTTCAAGTACAGCGGCGGCAGCGCGGACCTCGCCGCCCTGGCCGAGGGGCTGTCCGAGGAGATCGTGACGGGCCTGTCGCGGTTCTCGTACCTGCGGGTGATCGCGCGCAGCTCGACCGCCCGCTTCGCGAGTGGCGCGCTCGACGTGCGGGCCATCGGCCATGAGATCGGCGCCCGCTACGTGATGGAGGGAAGCCTGCGCCAGGCGGGACGCACGCTGCGCGTCGCCGCGCAGCTGGTCGACACCGTCAGCGGCGCCCACCTGTGGGCCGAGACCTACACCCGGCCGTTTACGCCGGAGGGAGTCTTCGAGCTGCAGGACGACCTCGTTCCGCGGATCGTCTCGACTGTCGCCGACATGAACGGCGTCCTGCCGCGCACCATGAGCCAGGCGCTCCGCAATCGGGACCCGGAGACGCTGACTCCGTACGAGGCGCTGCTGCTGGCCTTCGCGTACTACGAGCGCATCGCCCAGGAGGAGCACGCGGCGGCGCGGGCCGCCCTGGAGCGCGCCGTCCGCGACGCGCCCGACCACGCCGACTGCTGGTCGCTCCTGTCGATGCTCTACGCGGACGAGCACAAGCACGGTTTCAACGTGCAGCCCGATCCCCTGGGCCGCGCCCTCGGGGCGGCACGACGCGCGGTCGCGGCCGCGCCTTCGAGCAACCTGGCGTATCACATGCTCGCCCAGGCGCTCTTCTTCCGTCGCGAGCTCCAGGCCTTTCGCAGCGCGGCCGAGAAGGCCGTCGCCCTCAACCCCATGGACGCGTGCACGACGGCCCACATGGGCAACCTGATCACGTACGCCGGCGACTGGGAGCACGGCTGCGCGCTGGCCGAGCGGGCGATGCAAATCAACCCGCACCACCCCGGGTGGTATCGCTTCAGCTCGTTTTCGAAAGCGTACCAGGCACGCGACTACCGTGCCGCGCTGGACGTGGCCCTGAAGTTCAACATGCCCACCTACTTCCCCACCCACGCCGCGCTCGCGATGGCCTACGGGCAGCTCGGCGAGCGGGAGGCGGCGCAGGGGGCCCTTCGGGAGTTGCTGGCGCTGAAGCCGGACTTCGCCGCGGTCGCGCGTGAGGACTACGAGAAGTGGGTGGGGCCGGGCCCGTTCGTCGAGCACGTGCTCGACGGCCTCCGCAAGGCGGGCTTGGCCGTTCCGGAGCCGTCGCTGCCGGATGCCCCGTCGATGGCGGCAAGTCCTGCGTCTTCCGATGCCGCAGCGGCGACACGAGCCGACGAGGGCTTCTGGGTCGCGGTGCTGCCGTTCAAGTACGCCGGCGCCAATGCCGATCTGACGGCGTTGGCCGAGGGGCTGTCCGAGGAGATCGTGACAGGCCTGTCGCGGTTCTCGTACCTGCGGGTGATCGCGCGCAGCTCGACCGCCCGGTTCGGAAGTGGCGCGGTCGACGTGCGGGCTATCGGCAGGGAGATCGGTGCCCGCTACGTGATGGAGGGGAGCCTCAGGCAGGCCGGCGCGCAATTGCGCGTCGCCGTGCAGCTGGTCGACACCGCCTCCGGGGCCCACCTGTGGGCGGAGACCTACGACCGGCCCTTCCGCGCCGAAGACCTGTTCGCGCTGCAGGACGATCTTGTCCCCCGGATCGTGTCGACCGTCGCCGACTGGGCCGGGGTCCTGCCGCGGGCGCTCGGCGAAGCCGTCCGAAGCAAGGCCGTCGATGCACTGAGCCCCTACGAGGCGGTGCTGCGGGGCTGCGGCTACTACCAGCGGGTCAGGCCCGATGAGCATGCCGTGGTCCGGCAGGGCCTGGAACGGGCCGTCGAGGAGGCGCCTCAATACGCAGATGCCTGGGTGATGTTGTCGATGATCTGCGGTGAAGAGCACCGGTTCGGGTTCAACGTGAAGCCCGACCCCCTCGGCCGGGCGCTCCACGCCGCGCGACGAGCGGTGGACGCCGCCCCGTCCAATCACCTGTCGCATCTGGCGCTGGCCCAGGCGCACTACTTCCGAAAGGAGCTCGATGCCTTCCGCAATGCCGCGGAGCGCGCCGTCGCCCTGAACCCGATGGACGGATTCACGGTCGAGTACCTGGGCCACCTGATGGCCTTCGCGGGACACTGGGAACGCGGCCGCGAGCTGGGAGACAGAGCCAGGCAGCTCAACCCGCATCACCCGGCGTGGTATTGGGCGCTCCCCATGCTCGACGCGTATCGCCGGGGCGACTACCGCGAGGCGCGAGCCCTCATTCCCAAGGCGGTGATGCCGGGCCGGTACCTACGCGCTCGCCCTGTTCGCGGCCATCTACGGCCAGCTCGGCGAGCGCGAGGCGGCGGGCGAGGCCCTGCGGGAGTTGCTGGCCCTGAAGCCCGACTTCGCGGAGGTCGCGCGCGAACAGTTCGGGACGTGGTACCTCCCGCAGCTGGTCGAGCAGCTCGTCGACGGCCTCCGCAAGGCCGGCCTCGAGGTTCCGCCGACGTCCTCGTCGGTGACATCGATCGCCGAGCCTCAGGCCCCCTTGTCGCCGTCGGGCGCGACCCGCGCCGACGAAGGCTTCTGGGTGGCGGTGCTGCCGTTCAGGCACCGCGGCGGGGGCCTCGAGTCCCTCGCGGAAGGCCTGACCGAGGAGATCGTCACCGGGCTCTCACGCTTTCCCTACCTGCGCGTCATCTCGCGCGGAGCCACGTTGCGGTACGCCGAGGCGGCGACTGACGCGGGCACCGTCGGCAAGGAGATCGGCGCGCGGTACGTGATGGAGGGCAGCCTCGGGCACGCCGGCGGGCAACTGCGCGTCGCGGTGCAGTTGGTCGACGCGAACACGGGCGCCCACCTCTGGGCGGAGACCTACACCAGGCCCTTCGAGCCCGATCGCATCTTCGCCATCCAGGACGACCTCGTACCTCGCATCGTCTCCACCTCCGCCGACCACTTCGGCGTGCTCGCGCGGACCATCAGCGATGCCGTTCGGGAGAAGCCGCTCGACCAGCTGAGCCCCTACGAGGCGCTCATGCGCGGCTTCGGGTACCACTTCCGGCTGACACCCGAGGAGCATGCTGCGGCGCGCGTGGCGCTCGAACGCGCTGTCGAACGGGCACCGGCCAACGCCGACTGCTGGGCGATGCTCTCGTGGGTCTACTCCCACGAGCACGCGCACGGCTTCAACCCTCGGCCCGGGTCGCTCGACCGCGCCCTCGCCGCGGCCCGGCGGGCCGTCGATCTCGCCCCGTCGAATCACGTCGCGCAGCAGGCCCTCGCCGTCGCCCTGTTCTTCAGGAGGGACATCGCTGGCTGCCGGAGCGCTGCGGAACGCGCCCTGGCGCTCAATCCGCTCGACGGCAGCAACGAGGCCATCTTCCTCATCACCTTCACCGGGGACTGGGAGCGCGGGTGCGGGCTCATCCGATGGGCGATGGAGCAGAACCCCCATCATCCCCGATGGTACGGGCTGATTCTCGCGATCAACGAGTACCCGTCTGGCCAACTACCGCGGCGCGTTGGACGAAGCCGTCAAGGCCAACATGCCGGACAGCCCCTGGAAGACCGCCGTGCTGACCGCCGCGTATGGCCAACTCGGCGAAGTGGAGGCCGCTCGCGCCACGCTGCGCGCGCTGCCCGCGTCCGACGGTGATTTCGCGCAGTCCGCCCGCGAACTGCTCGAGAAATGGCTGGAACCGCAACTGGTCGATCATCTGGTCGAGGGACTCCGCAAGGCGGGCCTCCGCTCCGACGCCGGCCGGCCGGTCCTCGTCCCCTCCGCCGATCCGGCGGCTGCTCCGGTCTCGATCGCGGTGCTGCCATTCGCGGACATGAGCGCCAGCAAGGACCAGGACTACCTCTGCGAGGGCATGGCCGAGGAAGTCATGAACGCCCTCGGCGCCATCGGCTCCATTCGCGTGGCCTCACGGACATCGGCCTTTCGCGCCAGCGCCGAGGGCAAGGATGTGGCGGAGATCGCGCGCGTCCTCTCCGTGAGCCATCTCCTCGAGGGCAGCGTGCGAACGGCGGGCAGCCGGCTTCGTGTCACCGCGCAATTGACCGACGTGGCGAGCGGCTTCCAGCTCTGGTCGCAGCGGTTCGATCGGGAGGCCGGCGACGTCTTCGCCGTGCAGGACGAGATCGCGGCAGGCGTTGTCGAGGCCGTCAGGGCGAGGCTCGCGCCTGGGCGGCATCTCATCGTGCCGAGGCCGCAGCCCAGGAATCTCGACGCCTATCAACACTACCTCCGTGGCCGGCACCTCCGGTACACGAAGAACGATGTTGGCAGCGCCGCGCGTAGTTTCGAGCAGGCGATCGGGGTCGATCCCGAGCACGCCCCCTCGTGGGTGGGCCTGGCCGAGGTGAAGGTGCTCGGCGCGTTCTACCTGCTGCTGCCCGCGCGCGAGGCTCACCGCCAGGCCAAAGACGCGCTGGCGAAGGCGGCCCGGCTGCAGGGCGAAACCGCCACCGCGCTCTACGTCGAGGGGATGATCGCGTTCGCGGAACGCGACTGGCCGGCCGCCGAGCGCATGCTCCAGCGCGCGCTCGCGCTCGAGCCGCATCACGTGCCGGCCCTGTGCCGGCTCGCGTTGTTGTTCGGCGTCCTCGGCCGGCCCGACGACGCGACGGCCCCGCTGCAGCTGGCGCGGGACCTCAATCCGCTGTCGCCGTGGCCGCTGGCGATGACGGGGCTGTGTTTGCTGGTCTCGAGGCGGCCCCGCGAAGCCGAAACCTACCTCGCTCAGGCCTCGGACTTCGACAAGGAGAACACGCTGGCGCTGTGGGCGTCCGGGCTGGCGCTGGTCATGCTGGGCCAGGCGGCGGCAGGCATCGAGACGCTGACACGCGCGTTGACGCCCTCCCATCGCGGCGGCTTCGTTCATGCGCTGCTGGGCTGGGCGTTCGCCGTGGCCGGCCGCGAGGACCAGGCCAGGGCCGTCCTTGCCGAGTTGCGATTGGGCGGCGCGCAGCCCTCTGAAAACGTGGCCGAGGCGTGGCTGCTTGCCGCACTCGGCGAAGCCGACGGCGCGTGGGCCATCCTCGAGCGCGTCGAACAGACCTGCCAGCAGACGCTCCTGCTCGCCGGCATGCCCGGATTCGATCCGCTCCGCGCCGACCCCCGGTTCGCGGCGATGCTCGAGCGGCTGGGGCTCCCGCCCGCGTTCGCGGCGCGCTCGTCACGTTCTGGCGAGTAGGCCGCCGCATGAGCGAGAGGGAGTATCCTGAGCGCTAGTCCAGAGGAACCCACCATGACGACCTCCCGACGCGATCTCCTGAAGACGGCCGCTGCCGGCGCCATCGGCTTCGGCTTTGCGCCCCGCGCCTTCGCGCAGGCAACCCCTCCCGCCGCGCCCCAGCGGCTGCCGAAGCAGGCCGGCCCGCTGCCCGACGGCATCGAGCGCGCCGCCAGGCCGCTGCGCATCCTGATCCTCGGCGGCACGGGCTTCACGGGGCCGCACCAGGTGAAGTACGCGCTCGCGCGCGGGCACAAGCTCACCCTCTTCAATCGCGGGCGCAACCCCTACATGTGGCCGGGCGACGTCGAGGAATTGACGGGCGACCGCAATACGGGTGACCTCAAGTCGCTCGCCGGGCGCGAGTGGGATGTGTGCATCGACAATCCCACCACGCTGCCCTTCTGGGTCCGCGACGCAGGGCAGGTGCTGAAGGGGAAGGTCGGCCAGTACATCTTCATCTCGTCGCTCTCGGTGCACTCGTCGGAAACCGAAGTGGGGGCCGACGAGTCCGCGCCGGTGCACGAGTACAAGGGCGCCGACCCGATGCTCGAGACGCAGGAGTCGTTCCGCAAGAACGTCGGCGGCCTCTTTGGCCCGCTGAAGGCCCGCTCCGAGAAGGAAGCCGAGGTCTGGTTCCCCGGCATCACCACCATCATCCGCCCCACGCTCATCGTCGGCCCCGGCGACGAGTCGGACCGCTTCACCTACTGGCCCGTCCGGCTTGATCGCGGCGGCGATGTCCTGGCGCCCGGTGACGGTACCGACAACGTCCAGTTCATCGACGCGCGCGATCTGGCCGAGTGGACGATTCGCATGGCCGAGGCGCGCGCCTTCGGCGTCTATACCGGGGCCGGACCGGGGTTCGAGATGACGATGATGGAGATGTTGCTGGGCGTGCGGGCGGCAACCACCGCCGGGGCGAGGCTGAACTGGGTACCGGCGGCGTTCCTCCAGGAGCAGAAGGTGCGGGCGTGGTCCGACATGCCCGTCTGGGTGCCCACGTCGCCGCAGATGGCCGGCTTCGCCCGTCGCAGCAACAAGAAGGCCATCGCCGCGGGGCTCACCTTCCGGCCGCTCGCGCAGACAGCACTGGATACTCTCGCGTGGTTCAAGGCGCAGACGCCGGAGCGGCAAGCGAAGCTCGCCGCCGGGATCAAGCCCGAGCGTGAGCGCGAGGTGCTGGCCGCCTGGGCGGCGAGGAAGTAGAGGCCGGGGGCGCGCGGGGTGCCTGCGCCTGCCCGTCAGGCGTAAATGAGCCGCTCGACGAGCCGGATGTCGGCAAGCGGCCGCTCGTCCGACGCGCTCTCCAGGACGCCGAGTTCCACGTCCTCGAACAGGATGGTCCAGCGCCCGGGATTCGGGTTCGCCAGGCAGACGGGGTTGAGGATGTGGAAGTGCCCCTTCCCCGCCCGCATGCGGTCGGCCATCGCGTTCACGGCCGCGCTCGCGGGTTCCAGCGTTTCGTGATCGCCGGGCACGCTGTCCGCGCCGTGGAGGAGGATGGCCAACGGCTTCGCGCGGTCTTCGATTGGCTGGTCGTCGAAGAACCCGTACACCGTGCCTTCGTCGGTCGCCTCCAGCACGATCGCCCGGCGCGGGCTGCCGGTGATCAGGCACCCGGGCAGCGTCGTGTGCAGGTGCCCGCGGCCGCCAGCCGCAGCGATGGCCTCCGCCTTCGCCGTGAGCTCCGCGTAGCTCACCTCGGTGATCGTCAACGGTCGCGTCAAGCTGCCCCCCTTCTCTCTGGGGTCGGGTCTATTTAGGGATCGGCCCTCGGCGGACGCACGAAATTGTATACCGTCGGCCTGGACGGCCGACTCTCGAGCTCCAAGGGGTCGACTGGGATCGGTACGCCTGGCCGCCAACGACAATCCTGTAATCGCCAGCCCACCTGATCCGTAAATAGACCCGACCCCCAGGGCGACCCCTGGGGTGTGGTACGCTCGCCGGATACTGTTGCGGAGGGTTGGATGGCTCGTTCTCGCGTCGCCGCAGGGCTCCTCGCAGCCATGGCGCTGGCCGCCGGCACCGTCTCGCTCGAATCGCAGGCGGCCCGGCCGCTCCGCATCGAGGTGTCGTTCCCGCCCTCCCTCGAATCGAAGGCGCTCGACGGCCGCGTGATCCTGGTGATCTCGAGGCGGGAGACGCCGGAACCCAGGCTCGCGAGGATGACGGGCCTTGATGCCCAGCCGATGTTCGGCATCGAGGTGAACGGCCTCAAACCCGGCCAGCCGGCCATCATCGACGCCTCGACGCGCGGATGGCCGGTTGAGAGCCTCCGCGACATTCCGCCGGGCGACTACTTCGTGCAGGCCACGCTGAACGTGTACACCACGGTCACCCGCGCCGACGGCCGTACCATCAAGGTGCACCTGGACCAGGGCGAGGGCCAGAACTATCGGACGTCGCCAGGCAATCTCGTGACCAACGTCGAGAAGGTCCGCATCGATCCGAAGGCGGGCGGGGTGGTGACGATCGCGTTCGCGCGAAAGAACCCGCCCATCGAGCCCCCTCGCGACACGAAGTACGTCAAGCACATCCGCTTCAAGAGCGACATGCTGAGCGCGTGGTGGGGCACGGACATCTACCTCGGCGCCGTTGCCGTGCTGCCCGAGGGATGGGCGGAGCACCCGAACGCGCGCTACCCCGTGATCTACAACCACGGCCACTTCCCGCGCACGTTCGGCGGCATGCGCGAAACGCCTCCCGACGCGTCCGCGCCCGAACCCCAGCAGCGCCAGCAGGCCGCCGCCCATCGGTTCTACCAGGACTGGGTGTCGGGCAAGATGGGCCGCGTCATCATCGTCCTCATCCAGCACCCGACGCCGTTCTACGACGATTCCTACGCGGTGAACTCGCAGAACAACGGCCCGTACGGCGACGCCCTGTGGCAGGAACTCGTGCCGCGCGTCGAGAAGGAGTTCCGGGGCATCCCGGAGGCCTGGGCGCGCACGACCTACGGCGGGTCGACGGGAGGCTGGGAGTCGCTCGCCTGGCAGATCTTCTACCCCGACCGTCTCAACGGCACGTGGACGTTCTGCCCCGACCCGGTCGACTTCCGCTACTTCCAACTCGTCGACATCTACGAGGACGAGAACGCCTTCTACCCCAACAGCGAATGGAAGAAGACGCCGCTTCGCCCCTGGTCGCGCGGCCTCGACGACCAGACGCAGATGTCCCAGTTCGACGCCAGCCACTATGAAGAGGTGCTGGGCACCCGGGGACGCTCCGGCGAACAGATGGACATCTTCATGGCCACGTTCGGCCCGGCCGGCCCGGACGGCTACCCGAAGCTCCTCTACGACAAGTGGACGGGCGTCATCGACCGCTCCGTGGCCGACTACTGGCGCGAGCACTACGACCTGCGCCACATCGTGGAGCGCGACTGGAAGACGATCGGCCCGAAGCTCGTCGGCAAGATCCACGTCTTCATGGGCGACCAGGACACGTTCCTGCTCGAGGAAGCCACGTACAAGCTGCAGGAGTCCCTCGAGCGCACCAAGGACCCGTACTACGCGGGCAGTTTCGAGATCGGCAAGCGGCAGCCGCACTGCTATGCCGGCACGCCGGAGTTTCCCGGGCAACGCGCCGAGCAGCGGTACATTCCGAAGATGATCGAGCGGATGTTGATGACAGCGCCAGCCGGAGCGGACCTCAGCTGGCGGTATTGATGGAGGATGGACATGGAACGCAGGAAGGCCAGTGACTTCGACCCCGACGTGCTGATCCTGTTCGACGCGTACGTGCACGGCGCCATCGACCGGCGCGGCTTCCTGCACAAGGCGTCGAAGTACGCCGCCGGCGGCATGACGGCAGCGATGATGCTCGACGCGCTCAACCCGAAGTTCGCCGAAGCCCAGCAGGTGGCCAAGGACGATGCGCGCATCAAGGCGGAGTATGTGCCGTTCCCGTCACCGCAGGGCAACAGCACGACGAAGGGGTACCTGGTGCGGCCGGCAAATGCCAAGGGCAAGCTGCCGGGCGTCCTCGTGGTGCACGAGAACCGCGGCCTGAACCCGCACATCGAGGACATCGCGCGTCGCATCGCGCTCGACAACTTCATCGCGTTCGCGCCCGACGCGCTTGCGCCGCTTGGCGGCTACCCGGGCGACGAGGACCAGGCGCGGCAGCTCTTTCCCAAGCTGGATCAGGCGAAGACCCGCGAGGACTTCGTCGCCGCGTACGGCTTCCTGAAGGGCCTGCCCGACTGCACCGGCAAGGTGGGCGCCGTCGGCTTCTGCTACGGCGGCGGCATCGCGAACATGCTGGCCACGCGGCTGCCCGATCTCGCCGCCTCGGTCCCCTTCTACGGCAACCAGGCCAGCGCCGAGGACGCGCCGAAGATCAAGTCGCCGCTGCTCATCCATTACGCCGAGAACGATCAGCGCATCAACGCCGGGTGGCCCGCGTACGAGGCGGCGCTCAAGGCGGCGAACGTGCCCCATACCATGCACATGTACCCGGGCACGCAGCACGGCTTCAACAACGACACGACGCCCCGCTACGACGAGGCGGCCGCCAAGCTGGCCTGGCAGCGCACAATCGAGTTCTTCAACAAGTACCTGAGGTAGGACAGACCGCCCCGCGCGGAAGGAGCCCGCATGAACCGCCGTGTCGTCGTCGCCCTGCTCGTGGCCGTGGCCGCCGTCACCGCCGCCGCCCAGGATCGCCCGCTCAACAAGCCGCCGGCGGGCTTCACGAGCCTCTTCAACGGCAAGGACCTCGCGGGGTGGGTCGGCCGCCAGGGCACTTACAGCCCGTACGAGCAGGCGAAGCTCACGCCCGAGCAGGTGACAGCCAAGCAATCCGAATGGAACGCGGACCGCGACCAGCACTGGCGCGTGGACACGGCGAAGGGCGAGATCGTGTCCGACGGCCAAGGTGTGCACCTCGCCACGGAGAAGGCGTACGCCAACTTCGAGCTCTACGTGGACTGGCTGATGGTGAGCCCGAACGGCGACTCGGGCATCTACCTGCGCAGCTTTCCGCAGGTGCAAATCTGGGATCCGAGCAACCCGCGCGAAGTCGCGAACGGGGCGCCGAAGGGCTCGGGGGCGTTGTGGAACAACAACCCTGACAACCCGGGCAAGTGGCCGCTCGCGAAAGCCGACAACCCGATCGGCCAGTGGAACACGCTGCGCGTGCGGATGATCGGCAGCAAGGTCTCGATCTGGCTGAACGGCCAGCAGACGGTGCACGAGCAGGTGCTCGACAACTTCTTCGACCGCACGCAGCCGGTCCTGCCGAAGGGCCAGATCGAACTGCAGACGCACGGATCCGAGATCCGCTTCCGGAACATCTTCATTCGGGAGATCAAGGGGGCGTAGGCCGGGGCTCGGGACTCGGGCCTCGGGACTCGCCGTGCAGGTTGAGACTCGGAGGTCGAGGCTTCAGCCTCGACCGGCGGCCGACGCGTTCGTCCAGGCGAGGACGTCTTCGCGGCGCATCGGGCTGGTCATCCAGCTCGTGTCGGGCACGGGCAGGGCGAGGCACTGCTCCACCGAGAGCCAGCCGCTGCGCAGGTAGACCTCGCTGGGCCGCCCCTTCTGACTGATCCACGCCAGGCGGCGGCTCCGCTGGCAGAGGGCTGCGAGCGCGGCCGTGCGCTCGGCGTCGGCGGCGCAGTAGGCCGCCACGGCGGCGTACTCCCCCGCCTGCCAGTAGCGCGGCGCCTCGACGCCGCTGATGTGCACCGATTCGCCGCCGCGGAGCGTGACCTGGTCCAGCTTCGGCGGCAGACCGGCGCCCTTCAGCGCCGCGTCGAGCGAGAGCGGGTGTCCCCGCTCGCACAGCACCTGGAACATCATGTCGGCGCTCGCCATCACGAGGCGGACGCACTCGGCGTGGCTCCCGGTCTCGTCGGCCAGCAGCCGGAAGTCGAACCCGGCGCCGTTCCAGGTGACCACGCGGTCGCCGCGGCCCACGGCCTCCTCGAGCGCGCCGAGGATCCGCCGCGCGCCCTCCCGGGTCATCGTCTTCGTGGCCGGATCGAACATCTCAGGGGAGGCGTCGGGGTCGAACAGGATCGACGCCGCGTCGCCTTCGCGGGCGATGGCCGCGCAGGCGATGCCGGGTTTGTGCACCAGGATGTCCGGGCCGTCGGGCACCGGCTTCGCGATTTCGACGTCGAAGGCAACGAAGGCCATGCGGGTTCTCCGCGCCGGAGCCTATCGGCGCACCCTCCGGTCCGGCGCCGGCGGGCACGCGTCGCGCGGCGCCGTCACCGGCGCGCAAACACCAGGTTCGTCACTCGCCCGGCCTGCACCGACACGCGCGCCACCCCGCCGCCTTCCCGCTCGAAGCGCAGGACCAGTCCCTGGTCGGCGACGAACACATCCGGCTTCACGATGTCCAGGGGCGTCGGCGGGTCGCTGAGGATTCTGTACGGTCAGGCGCCCATCGCGGGAGGCCAGCGTCCACGTCGCATCCAGCTCGTCCGAGTAGTACGTCCCGGCGAACTCGGCGAGGCTCGCGCCGGTTGGCGGCACGACGCGCCGGCACACCTCGGCATCCCGGCCGTCGCGGATGATGTGCATCTCCTGCAGGCCGCCCGCGACGACCGGAGGGAAGTAGAGCTCGAGCCCTGCCGCCTGCCCCAAGAAACGGTCGGCCGCGACGGCCTTGAAACGCTGGCCGAACGCCAGCAGCACGCCGTCCTTCACCGTGAGGCGCCGGAAGGCCCCGGTCACGGCGTGCTCGTAGGACCCGGCCAGGCTCTCGAGCCAGGCCGGTGCCATCGCGACAGCCGCGCCGGAAGCGGAAGCGGCGGACCCGGCCTTGGGCGCAAGCTGAGAGGCCAGGACGATGTCGGCAACCCGATCGGCGAACACGCTGGGCATCGAGCTGCCGACATTGCAGAGACACGCGATGGACGTTCTGGCCGTCGGAAACCGGAGCAGGTCAGCGCGATACCCGGCCCATGAGCCACCGTGGCGCACCGACGGAAGCCCGCGATAGGTTCCGATCATGAGGCCTGCCGCGTAGTCGAGCTTCTTGCCGCTCGCGAGCGCCCCGACAGTCTGCGCCCGCTCCAGCAGCGCCCGGTCGCCCACCTTCGGATCGTAGAAATTCGAGTCCCAGCGCAGCAGGTCCTCCACGGTCGTCTGCACCGCGCCATCGCCCGTCTGTTCGAAATTCGACATGTCGACGCTGAACCCGCCGCCGTCGCGCGGCACGTAGCCGGTGGCGCGCCCGGGAATCACCTCGGTATGCGAGTCCAGGAAGAACGTGTTCGCCATGCCCAGAGGCTTGAAGATCCGCGCCGCCGCAAACTCGCGCAGGCTCTGGCCGCTCACTCTCTGGACGATCTCGCCGAGCAGCAGGTACCCGGTGTTCGAATACAGCCATTCGGCACCGGCCGGGAAGTTGCCGCGCCGCTGCCGTGCAGCCAGCCTCACGGCATCCGCCTGGGTGGTCCAATTCTCGGTCTTCATGCCGGCGAGCGCCCACAGCGTGAGGTAGTCGCGGAGGCCGCTCGTGTGGTGCAGGAGGTGGCGGATGGTGACGACCGGGGTCATCGGCTGCAGCTCCGGCACGTGCGTCCGCACGTCGTCGTCGAGCGACAGCTTGCCGTCGCGCTCGAGGAGCAGGATGGAAAAGGCCGTGAACTGCTTCGACGTCGAGCCGATGTCGAACACCGTCGCGCTCGTGATGGGCACGCGGTGCTCGAGGCTGGCCACGCCGTACCCGCGCGCATAGGCGATCTCGCCGTTCCTGTAGATCGCCACTGCGCAGCCCGGCGAGTCGTTCCTGTCGAAGGCCGCGAAGACCTTGTCGACGAGCAGGCGCTGGTCGAGCGGCACCGGCTGGGCCGCCACCGTTCCCGCCAGCGCGACGAAGACGGCAGCCATGACCATCGCGGGGGCGAAGAGCGTCCGATGTGCCATAGGGCCTCCAGCTTACTGCGGGTCCGCCGTCCGGAGCGCGGCCATCAGAACCCGACGATCACGCCGGCCGAGATGTCGCCCTGGAACGTGCCCGTGCCGGTGTAGCCGATGACGCAGCCGCGGCCGCCGCAGACGGTCGCGCCGCTGATCACGACAGGCGTGTAATACCCTCGGGCCTCGAACCGGAACCCGATGTTCCTCGTGACATACGTCTTCACGCCCGCCGCGGCGCCGAGCGTGAACCACAGTTCGCCCTCGAAGCCTCGCGGCACGTAACGCGTGGCGCCCAGCATGAATTCGCCGAAGATGTCCCATCTCGGCGACAGCGGTTCGTGCGACAGGATCGCGCCCATGTAGCGATCGACGTTGACGTCGATGGAGGTCCCGTAGGCAGGCCCGGGCACGTTCGTTTCCTGGCGCATGACCAGCGCCTCGAGCCGCCACCGCGGGCGAAACTCGACGTTGAACGCGCCGCCGTAGAGGAGCCCGGCCTCCAGCGGCACCGACTCGTAGCCGGGCGTCGCGATGAGCTCGCCGCCGAACGCCAGCCCGCCATACGCGGCCACTTCGACGGTCTGGGCGGAGGCTCCCGGTGAGGCGCAGAGCATCACCGCCAGGGCGAGGGCGGCGCACAGGGAGCGTCGGGACATCCTCGCAACCCTACCACAACGCCGAATGCCCGCAATGGCGGTATTCTGTAAGTGCAGAGGTGCCATCATGTCCCGGGTCACAGTCACGGTTGGCTTGCTCGTCCTCTCGGCGGTGATGCTCGTCGGCCAGACCCGGCCTCCGACCACGGCGGCCGATTCTCGACGGCACCTGGCAGCTGAACCGGGAGCTGAGCCAGTTCCCGCGGGATGTCGGGTTCGGCATGGACGTGACCGGCGCCGGAAAGCCTGCGTCCGGCGATACCGGGGCCGCCGAGATGGTCGGCCAGGGCAGCAACCCGGGCCTCGCCGTGAACCGGCCGGCGAGCCGTGAGGAGGCCATGAACTCCCGCCAGCTCGTGGCCGAAATCCGGACTCCTCCGCTGCGCCTGACCATCGCGCGCAGCGGCGGCGCGCTCGTCATCACCGACGAGCGCGGCCGCTCCCGCACCTGCCACCCTGACGGACGCGAGGCGTTCACGCCGCTCGACGCGGCACCGGTGGCGACGGTGTCGAGATGGGAGGCGGGCCGGCTCGTGGTCCGCTACAAGGTCGAGCCTGGCCGCGAGGTGCGCTACACCGTGTCACGCCGAGCCAGCCCGCCGCAGCTCGTGGTGCAGGCCGACCTGCTCGAGCGCGGCGGCCGCGACACCATCGTCCGGGTCTACGACGCCGCCAGGCCCGAGGATCCGCTGCCCGACCCGCTGCCCGTGCCGCCGGCGCCGCCGCAGACGCCGCCCGTGATCCCGCTGCCGTCCCAGCGGCCCGGCGCGGCCCCGCCAACGCCCGCACCGGCCCAGGCGCCAGCGCCCGCGCAGCCGGACGTGTTGCGGCCCGCCGCCCCGGCCGTGCCCGGCAGCGCGGCGCCCGCCAACCTCGACCAGACGCCCGGCGCGGAGCTCAAGGGCCTGTCCGCGCTCGGCATTCTCGTCGAAGAACTGGGACGCGAAGCCGCCTCGTGCGGGCTCACGCAGGCGGCGCTCGAAGCGGCCGCGGCGAAGAGCCTCTCGGCGGCCGGCCTGAAGATCCTGCAAACCGACGAGGACTCGTACCTCTACATCCGCGTGGTGACGGCGCTGACCACCACGGGATCGTGCTTCTCCCGTTACGACGCCACCGTCTACTCGTACACGGCCGCGACCATGTCTGTACGGCTCCCGGCCGGCGCTCGTGCAGGTGTCGCTGCTCAGCCGCGGCGGCATGAGCGTGAGCGGTGCGAAGGGCCACGGCGAGTCGGTGACGCGCGCCATCACCCAGTACGTCGATCAGTTCGCGACGCAGATCCGCGACGCCAACAAGTGATCGGTTCCGGCGTCCCGCGGGAGGCGGCCTCAGTCCCCAATCCGCTTCGCCGGCTGGATGCCGTCGATGAGCATGTGCATGATCCGGCCGTCGGCGCCCTTCACGAACTCGAGATCGTGCTCTTCGACCAGGTCGAAGTACCGTGTGGGCGACTCGGGAAAGAGCTCGATCCGCTGGGCGCCGTCGATGACGATGAGCGCGCCGCCCTCGGCGGCGACTGTGAGCACGCGCCCCGGCCGCAGCTCGTAGCGGCCGGCCAGCGGCGCCAGCGCCGCCGGATCGACCGCCACCACGGTCTTCTGCCGCGGCTTGAACGACGGCCAGCCGTACTCGGCCGCCACCGCCCGCATGATCTCGTTCGCGAGCCGGCCTCCCTGGTCCCCGTTGGTCATCACGACGGCTCCGCGGCCGCCGTCGACAAACGCCGTCATGTGGCACTTGAAGCCGGCGTTCGAGCCGCCGTGGCCGAACGAGGCGGACAACCCGCTGCCGTCGATGCTCAGGCCGAGCCCGTAGCTGCCCTTCTGCACGGTGATCATCTCGCGGGCCATGGCCGCGGTCAGGACGGTCGAACGGCCCTGCGCGGCCCGCTGGATCTCGATCAGGAACTTCGCCAGGTCCGTCGGGGTCGTCCACAGGCCGGCCGCGGCCATTTCCGGATACGTGTGGAACCGCCCGGGCAGCACGTCGCCGCTGGTGCGATGGCCGCTCGCCGCCGCCGCGCGCCTGGCCTCCGGGAGCGGCTGCTCGTAGGTGCTGTCCGTCATGCCGACAGGTTTGAGCACCATGTCGGCCAGCAGCGCCGGGAACGGCCGGCCGGTGACATCCATCAGCAACTGCTGCATCGCCGTGTACCCGCCGCCGGAGTACCGCCAGAGCGTGCCGGGCACGACCGTGGCCGTGATCGCGGCGGTATTGGCCGGCTTCTGGCCGTCGAGCACCTGGACGAGGGTCGGCACCGGGACATCGGCCCCGTACCCGGGGAACCCGCTCACGGTCAGGCCGGCAGAGTGGCTCAGGAGCCGCCGGAGCGTGGCCTTCTCGCCCTTGGTGAATTCGTTCTCGGGCACCTTCCACGAGGTGAGCCGCTCGTTCACGTCCTGATCCAGGCTCAGCTTCCCCTGCTCGACCAGGCGGAGGGCGGCCAGCGCCGCCACCGGCTTGCTGATCGAGGCGGCCTGGAACAGGGTCTGCGGCGTGACCGGCGTGGTGCCGCCGGCTTCGACGATGCCGTAGCCCTTCGCCCATTCAATCGCGCCGCCGTTGATGACGGCCACGCTCACGCCGGGCGTCTTGAGGGACGCCATTCGCGCGGCGAGGGCCCTTGCCGGCGTCGGCCGACCCGCGATCACGATCCCGGGCAGCAGGCCCTGCTCGACCCGAGCGGCGCGCGCGTCAGGCGGCGCCGCGGCGCTCTGCGCGTGGGGCAGGGGCGGGTAGGCGACGGCGTGCGGGGCGGCGACGACGACGAGCGCGACGACGAAGATCGCAGTGAAGAAGTGGTGCCGTTTCATGATTCCTGCTGTACCTCCACAGCGGACAACGCGGCGCCTCATGGCCGCGGGGTCAGAGCCCGAACGACACCCCCACCCGGAACTGCCAGCCCGAGAGACCGAGTGTGAACGGCGAACCGTCGACCCCGATTGCGGGGACCGTGCCGCGCCACGTCCCGGATGCGGTCTGGACGGTGGCCGCCTGGTTGATCCAGCGCCCCTCGGCGCGCCCAACCACCTCCCGCTCCACCTCGGTGGCTTCGCCATCCTGGATGAGCTGAACCGATTCGCGGGTGCCGGTGACGTTCTTGACCTCGTGCCACGAGTACCCGCCCTCGACGAGCACTCCCACTCGAGACGTGACCACCAGGCGCGCCGCGAGCATCGCATCGGCAGCGACGGCGCCGCCCTCCCCGGTCATCTCCAGGTCGGTGCGGTTGCTGGTGGCGTAGAACCCTCCGAGCGAGGCCGACGACCGCGTCAGTGTGCAGTCGGCGACGACCCAGCCGGCCGCGAGCGTCGCCCCGAGGCGCAGCCGCGATCCGAATCCAAGGTCGTAGCCGATCAGTCCATGCGGGAAGTAATCGCGGACCTCCAGTTCGAGCGGATCGACCTCGAGGGATTGCGCGAACTCGCGTTGATACTCCTGCGCGCGAGGATCGATCACGGTGTAGCGATAGGACGCCGACGCCGCGGAAGCCTGTCGGCTCGAGAAGTACGAGAAGCCGCCGCCCACCAGCCAGTGGCGGCCCATGCGCTTCGCCACGCGCACCGCGAACGGCGTGGCGTCGCCCACCTCGAGAAGCTCGCCGTCGTGCTGCTGCGTGACCTGCTGGGTGCGCAGGTAGTCGAGCCACGCGGTGTCGTACGCGACGCGGGCGTTGAGATCATCCGGAGCCACGCGGGTGAACCCGACGAGGGCCTCGATCTGCCACGCGCGTGGCGCGACAGACGGCGCCTGGGCACCAGGCGGCGGCTGGGCTCCCGCCTGCAGCGGCCACGCGACGAACAGGCCCAGGGCGAGACTCCGACAGGCTGATGCGCGCCGGATGCTGATGCGGCTCATCATCTCACCGGCCTTCCTTCAGCCCGCCGCGCCGAGGCAGCCACGGTGGATCGAGCTCCAGCGTCTTCCTGTCGGCCCGCGCCGGCAGCGAATCGCCCGCCGCCGAGCTGGGCTCGCGTCCGTTGTACAGCCAGTCCACGAACGGCGCACGCAGGTCCACGCCGGAGTAGTCCTTCAGGAACCCGGCGAACTCGAGCGTGGTGAACGGCGCAAAGGTGTAGCGATCCACCACGTAGCGGAGGAAGTCGGTCATGCGATCGGTCCCGCCAAGGCGGTCGGCGATGGCCTGCATGATGGACGCGCCGTCAGTGTACGCCAGCGTGCTGAACCCGATCGACACGGGCGATCGGGCGCCGACCCAGTTGCCCTGGTACGACGGGGCGAGCGCCGTGTGGCCCGGGCCTCGCGAGGTCTCCTCGAACCACGACGTGACGGCTTCGTCGTACCAGGAATCGGGATAGGTCCGCGCGACGACGCTGCAGCCGAAGTAGCTGTGCAGCACCTCGTGGCGCAGCGCGTTGAGCGACGTGATCGTGCCGCCGTAGTACTCCATGCCGCCGCCGGCGTTGTTGAACAGGAAGATGCTGAGGCCGTGCAGGGCCGGGAACGGCCCGAAGCGCCGCCGCAGCTCCGGTAGCCAGCTCTCCAGCCGCGCCTTCGCTTCCGTCAGATTGACGGTCGGGTAGGCCACCACCCGTACGGTGACCCCGTCAATCAGCCACTCGCGATACTCGGTGTCGCCGGCCGGCAGCAGCACGAACATCACCGAGTAGGACGACACCGGGCGCTGCGTGTCGAGCACCCACTGCTGCACGTCCCCATCGGCGCTGACGCTGCTGCGGCCCGACCCGACGAACCGGAACGCCTGGCGGTCGTGCACGCGGAAGGTCACGATGTGCCGGGCCAGCTCGTGCGGCGTATTGAGCGTCGGCCAGACCGCCTCGTTGCCCTGCCCGCGGATGTCGTTTACCTCGCTCGAGAACCTCGGGTAGACGGCCGGCACGGTGAGGCGGTAGTCGATCGTCAGCGTGTGGGGCTGCGCGGGGTCGAGCGGCAGTTGCACCTCGATGAACGGCTGCCGCGTGCCGGCCACGGTGACGACCCTGACGTCCGCCTCCGACTGGGGGCTGAGCGGCCGCCCGTCGATCGCCAGCCGGCTGATGGCGCTGCGGGAGGTCACAAACGGCGTGAAGTTGAAGACGGCCCGGCTCTGGCCAGGGCGCAGGCGGAAGTCGAGCCTCGCCGTGCCGTCCACCCATCCCGACGCGGGATACCAGTCCAGCGTGACGGCAATCGTTTCGATGTCGATCCGGAATGTGTTGTCGAGGAGCGTGTCGACGGCAGCGCCGGCCGCCTGGCTGCCAGGAATCGAGGCCGCCGGCGGCTGCGCCCCCGCAGGCAGGGCCGCAAGCGCGAGGATGGCGAGGAGGGACGCGGCATGCTTCATGAGCGCACCCGAACCCGGCCCGGCTGCGGCCGGGACCGGCTCGATGATACTCTGCTTCTCGAGGACGCGAACCATGACCGACCCGACGACGCCCGAGCCAGCCGGAACGGCGACCGTGTCGCGCATCCGCCACGGGATGACCGCGGCCGACCTGAAACAGGCGTTCGTGGACAACCTGGTGTGCGCGCTCGGGCGCGGCCCGGGGCTAGCGACGCGGCACGACCTCTACCTCGCGCTGGCGCTGACCGTGCGCGACCGCGTCCTCGACCGCAGCGTCGAGACACTCCGTGCGATGGCCGGCCCGTCCTCCCGGTTCGTGGCCTATCTGTCGGCCGAGTTCCTCCCGGGTCCCCACCTCATGAACAACCTGCTGAACCTGGGCATCGTGGACGAGATGCGGCAGGCCCTGGCGGAAGTGGACCTGGATCTCGACGTCCTGGCCGAGGAGGAAGAGGAGCCCGGCCTCGGCAACGGCGGCCTCGGGCGGCTGGCGTCCTGCTACATGGATTCGATGGCCGCGTTGGGCGTGCCGGCGGTCGGCTACGGCATCCGGTACGAGTTCGGCATCTTCGACCAGGTGATCAAGGGCGGCTGGCAGGCGGAGATCACCGATAAGTGGCTGCAGAAGGGCAACGCCTGGGAGATTCCGCGGCCGGAGATCGCCTGCGAGGTGCGGTTCGGCGGTCATACCGAGAAGTGGAACGACGAGCACGGCCAGTTCCGCGTCCGCTGGGTGCCTCGCGACGTCGTCAAGGGCGTCGCGTACGACACGCCGGTGCTGGGTTACGGCGCGCGCACCTGCAATCAGCTCCGGCTGTGGAAGGCCGAGGCGGTGGAGTCGTTCGACTTCGAGGCCTTCAACCACGGTGACTACTACCGGGCCGTCGAGGACAAGATGGCCTCCGAGAACATCACCAAGGTCCTGTATCCGAACGACGAGGTCGCGCAAGGCAAGATCCTGCGGCTTCAGCAGCAGTTCTTCTTCGTGAGCTGCTCGCTGCAGGACATGGTCCGCCTGCACCTGCGGCTCGGCCGCCCGCTCGACCGGTTCCACGACACGTGGGCGGTGCAGCTGAACGACACGCACCCGGCCATCGCCGTCGCGGAGCTGATGCGGCTGCTCGTCGACGAGCATGGGCTGCCCTGGGCGGACGCGTGGGCGGTGACGCAGCAGACGCTGGCCTACACGAACCACACCCTGCTGCCCGAGGCGCTCGAGAAGTGGTCGGTCGAGCTGCTGGGCGGCCTGCTGCCGCGGCACCTCGAGATCATCTACGAGGTCAACCGCCGCTTCGTGGAGGAGATCCGCGCGCGGTTCCCGGGCGACGAGGCGCGCGTCGCGCGGATGTCGATCATCGACGAGGCCGGCGATCGGGCCGTGCGCATGGCGCACCTGGCCGTCGTCGGCAGCCACACCGTGAACGGCGTGGCCCGGCTGCACTCGCAGCTGCTCAGCCAGGCGGTGCTGCGCGACTTCTGCGACCTCTGGCCGGGGAAGTTTGCGAACGTGACCAACGGCGTGACGCCGCGCCGGTTCGTCGCGGTCAGCAACCCGCCCCTCGCGCGCCTCATCACCGGGGCCATCGGCGACGGCTGGCTGAAGGACCTCGGCGAGCTGCGGCGGCTGGAGCCGCTCGCCGGGGACGCGGCGTTTCGCGCCGAGTGGCGCGCCGTGAAGCTGGAAGCGAAGCGGGCGCTCGCGCGCATCATCGAGCAGCGGACCGGCATCGCCGTCGATCCCGCGGCCCTGTTCGACGTCCAGGCGAAACGCCTGCACGAGTACAAGCGGCAGCACCTGAACGTGCTGCACATTCTGTCGCTGTACCTGCGCCTGAAGCGCGACCCTTCGGCCGACGTCCCGGCGCGCGTGTTCCTGTTCGGCGCCAAGGCCGCGCCGGGCTACGTCATGGCCAAGCGGATCATCCGGCTCATCACCGCGACCGCCGGCCTCGTGAACGGCGATCCGGACATCCGCGGCCGGTTGAAGGTGGTGTTCTTTCCCGACTTCAACGTCACGAACGCGCAGCACATGTACCCGGCGGCCGACCTGAGCGAGCAGATCTCGACGGCGGGCAAGGAGGCCTCCGGCACGGGGAACATGAAGTTCGCCATGAACGGGGCGCTCACCATCGGCACGCTGGACGGCGCGAATATCGAAATCCGCGAGGAGGTGGGGGCGGAGAACTTCTTCCTCTTCGGGCTCACGGCTGACCAGGTGACCGCGCTCAAGGCCGGCGGGTACACGCCGCGCGAGTACTCCGACCGCAACGCCGACCTGCGCGCGGTCATCGGCCTCATCGCGTCCGGAGGCCTCGCCAACGGCGACACGCAGCTGTTCAAACCGCTGGCCGACAACCTGCTGTGGACCGACCCGTTCCTCGTCCTCGCCGACTACGACGCGTACGTCGCCTGTCAGGCGGAGGTCAGCCGGGCGTGGGGCGACGCCGAGGCGTGGACGCGGATGTCCATCCTCAACGCCGCGCGCATGGGCAAGTTCTCCTCCGACCGCTCGATCCGCGACTACTGCGCGCGGGTGTGGAAGATGGACCTTGCCCCGATGCCTGGCGCACGCGGCTGAACGCGACGGCGGGACCTACTTCTTCGCGCAGGTGGTAATCCCGAACGGCAGGTAGGCCGGGCACCAGCCGATGACGGCCGTGAAGAGCGGCAAGACGCCGATCCACGCCCACACGGGCCCGCCCGTCAGGGCCCACGCGATGAGCCCGATCCCCGCCACGCCGCGCACGATGCGATCGATGCCGCCGACATTCGCTTTCATGTCCGTTCCCCTGGTTGGTGGTTGACGATGTAGCCCGATGGTAACAGGCCGAGCAGGTGCGGTCTGTGACCGCGGTCACCGAGCCGCCCGCCCGTCGTCTCCCTGCGCCAGGCGCCGCAACGCACCCGCATTCAGCACGTCGATGCGCTCGCGGCCGAGCGCGACCCAGCCCCGCGTCTCGAACTGCTTCAACAGGCGGCTCACGATTTCGCGGATGCTGCCGAGGTCCGCCGCCAGCGCCTGGTGGGTGGCGCGGATCGGGCTCGGCCGGGCCGTCAGCAGGGCGGCCAGCCGCGCGTCGAGGCGCGTGAAGGCCACCTCTTCCACGAGCGTCATGAGGCTGACGATGCGATCGGCGAAATCCGCGAGCAGCGCCTGCCTGAATGGCGCGTGGCCGGCCAGCAGGTCGTCGAAGAGCGGCAAAGGAACGGCCACGGCGGTCACGGGCGATTCGACCGTCCCCCTGGCGGGATACTCGCCCCGCCCGAGGAGGCAGTGGGTGGTGACCACGCAGGGCTCGCCCGGCGAGACGCGGTAGAGCACGATCTCGCGCCCGTTCTCGGCGAGCCGGGCCACGCGAATCGCGCCCTCGAGGACAATCGGAAACGCCTGGCACGGCGAGCCGGGCTCGAAGAGCACGGTCCCGGCCGGGGCGCTGAAGATCTGCGCCCCGGCGTTGAAGCGCGCGCGCAGCGCCGGCGTCAGGCCGGCGAGCGCCGCGTACGCCGCGATGGCGGTCGAACTGACGTCGTCGCTCATGCCGCGGCTCGATGAAACGCCTCGGCCAGCGAGGCACCGGTGGTCCGGTTCCACGACTCGTTCACGCCGAGCAGCAGCGCGGGCTCATTCGCATGCACGATCGGCTCGGTCGCGTGAATCCCATCGGCCGCCAGGCGCTGCCGGACCCGCGCGAGGTCGGCGCCTGGCGCCCGGAGGTAGAACAGGTGCGAGCCGCCGGGAATCTGCTCCACGCGGAACGGGTCGTGCAGCGCGCCGGCGAAATCCCGGCTCACACCGGCGGCGCGGCCGTAGCGTTCGAGGAACCCCTCGGCGTAGTGGCGGGCGACGGCCGCGAACGGCCAGGCGTTCCACAGCGCGCCGCCGAACATGCGCCGCACGTGGAACAGGCCGTCGATGATGCTGGCGGGCCCGGCCAGCACGGCGCCGTTGATGGCGTTGAAGCACTTCCACAGGGACACGTAGACGGTGTCGAAGAGGGACGCGTACTCGGCCGGCGCCACGCCGCTGAACGCGCTGGCCATGAAGAGCCGCGCGCCGTCGAGGTGCAGGCCGATGCCCTGCTCCCGCGCGAACGCCGAGAGCCGCTTCATCTCGCCGTGATCGAACAGTTCGCCCCGGAGGCGCCGGATCGGCGACTCGATCGAGATGGCGCCCACCTCGGCCGCGACCCGCCCCGACGCCGTCCGCGCCAACGCGCGCTCCACGTCTTCACGGGTGAACGTCGCCTTCCCCGGCGCGAGCGGGACCAGGTTCAGGTTGCTCAACACCTGGCACCCGTCGCCGGTGTCGTTGTAGACGTGGCTCACGTCCTGCACGATGACGCGCGAGCGACCCCTGGCCAGCGTTCGCAGCGCGACGTGGTTCGCCAGCGTCCCGGTCGGCATGAACAGCGCGCGCTCCTTGCCGAGCAGCCGGGCGAACCAGGCTTCGAACGCCGCCACCTCGCCGCCGAGGCCGTAGTCGTCGGCGGCGACCTGGCGCCCGCCGGTCAGCCGGACCAGCAGCGCCGCGTGCTCGGCCGGCGTCAGGTGCAGGCCGTCGCCGCTGAGATACACGTCCCCGGCTCCGGCGGCCCAGGCCGCCCCCGGGGCCTGTTCCCCCCTGGCCGGCGAATGGGTCAGGAGGGACAGCGCGGGCGTCCCCACGGCCAGGCTGACAAACGACCGTCGCGACCAGGTGTGCATGGTCCAGATCTCCTGCGGAGTGGCGATGGCGGTATTGTATGCCGGGGATGGAACATCGGAGGCGCTCCCGCCGTCGGTACCCTCGATGCTGACCCGCGCGCTCGCGATGGCCGCCGCGCTGGTCGTCCTCTGCGTGCCGTCCGCGCGCGCCGCCGATCCCCTCAGGCCGCTCCGAACGCCGACGCCGCCCGTCATCGACGGCGATCTCGGCGACGCGGTCTGGCAGTCGGCCCCGACGGTGACGGGCTTCAAGACGTGGATGCCGGACTACGGCAAGGACATGCCGGACCAGACCGTCGTCTCCTACGCGTACGACGCGGAGCACCTCTATTTCGCGTTCCGGGCGTTGGACAGCGAGCCTGGCCGGATCAAGGCCTCGATTGCCGCGCGCGACGGGATCGGCCTCGACGACTGGATCTGCATCAACCTGGATTCGTTTGGCGACCGGCAATCGCTGTACGCGCTGTACGTGAACCCGCTGGGGATCCAGGGCGACAGCCGCTTTGCCGCCGGCCGCGAGGACTTCGGCTTCGACGCCGTCTGGTACAGCGCGGGCCGCATCGACGAGCAGGGCTACACCATCGAGGTGCGGATCCCGTTCAAGAGCCTCCGCTACGGCGACACCGACCCCGTGCGCATGGCGCTCATCTTCGAGCGCCGCGTCAGCCGCCGCTCGGAGCAGGGCACGTATCCGCCGCTCGATCCCAAGGTCGGGCCGAACTTCCTCACCCAGAACATCCCGATCGAGTTCGCCGGCATCCGGCACTACCGGCTCGTGGAGATTCTGCCCGACATCGTCTACGACTACCAGATGGAGCGCGTCGCCGAGTCGCTCGAGCGCGTCTCGAGCGGGCCGGAAGCCGGGCTGACGGCCAAGTACGGGCTCACGCCGGAACTGGTGTTCGACGGCACCGTGAACCCGGACTTCAGCCAGGTGGAGGCCGACGCCGGCCAGATCGACATCAACCGCCGCTACGCGCTCTTCTATCCGGAGAAGCGGCCGTTCTTCCTCGAGGGCCGCGACAGCTTCAACTTCGCCGGCGCGGACTACGGCACCCTGCAGTCGGTGGTCCACACGCGCACGATCGTGAACCCGATTGCGGGCGCCAAGCTCACGGGCAAGCTGGGCGCCGCCGGCACGCTCGCCTCCATCTACGCCGTCGACGAGCAGCCGGACTCGGCCGTCGCGGCGGGCAGCCCCGACTATGCCCAGGTCGCCGTGCTGCGCTACAAGCACGCCCTGGCCGGCGACTCGTACGTCGGCGGCTTCTACACCGGCCGGGAGGAGGGCGACGGATTCAACCGCGTGGTCGGCGGCGACGGGTCGCTCCGGGTGACGCAGGCCGGCGCCCTCGGCTTCTACGCGTTCGGATCGTCGACACGCCCGCAGGGCGGTGAGACCGACGGCGGGCACGCAGTGCTCGGCAACTACACGCACGACAACCGGAAGATGAGTCTCTACCTCCAGGCGCTGGATGTGTCGCGCGGGTTCGACACGTGGACCGGGTATGTCACGCGCACCGGCGTCTTCCAGACGTCGGCGTTGTTCACGCCACGTTTCTACCCGAAGGGCACCGCGGTGCGCCGCGTGGAGCCCTCTGTCATCGCCGACTACGTGCGCGACGACGAGAGCGGCCTCTGGGAGCAGTGGTACCAGGGCGGCGTGAGCCTGATCCTGCCGCGCGCCTCGCGCATCACCGCGCAGTACCACTGGTCCAACGAGGTGTACGAGATGCGCGACTTCGACACCTCCGGGGTCCAGGTGCAGCTCGGCTCGCAACTCACGAAGCAGTTCAGGGCCCAGGGCAGCTTCGGCCACCAGCACGCGATCTATTACTCGGCCAACCCGTTCCCGGGCATCTCGACAACGGCCACCCTGGCCGTCCTGTATCAGCCATCGGAGCAGTGGCTCGTCGACCTGCGGGGGACCTACCAGGGCTTCTCACAAGCCAGCGACGGCAGGCACCTCTACGACTACGGCATCTACCGGGGCAAGCTCACCTACCAGTGGAACCGCTATCTGTTCTTCCGCGGGATTGCCGAGTACAACACCTACCGCCGCCAGCTGCTCACCGACCTCCTCGCGTCGTTCACCTACATCCCCGGCACCGTGTTCCACGTGGGTTACGGGTCCTTGTACGAGAAGATCGAATGGCAGGGCGACCGCTATGTGCCGGGGCAGGACTTCCTCGAAACCCGGCGCGGGTTCTTCCTCAAGGCCTCGTATCTCTGGCGGCTGTAGTGCGCGGCGCGGCGCGGTCAGCGCTGAACGGGAAACCGTCGCCGGTACTTCAGCGCCACCTGGTTGAACGCGCACTGGAAGTCGGGGATGCGGTTCGATTCGGCAGAGTCGGGGTTCTTGGCGCACGCGATGGGGCAGATGAAACAGGCGGAGGCATGCCGGCAGGCGGCGCACCTTCCGGAACTCGACCGCTTCCCCGACTGCGGCCCGAAGATGCCCGCCGCCACGGCGGCATCGGGCAGGCGCGCGCGCCGGCGCTGGAGAGCATCCAGATCCGTGACGGGCCCGAGGCTCATGGCCGCCAGGCGGCGGTCCAGCGGCGGTCTGGCCACGCGCTGGCACGAGCGGATCAGCAGCGCGCAGGGATACACCTCCCCGTCCACGTCGACCGCGAGGTCCCGGCCCGTCGCGGCCACGCACGCAAGTCCGCTCTCGGGCGCCTTTCTCCGCGCCGGCGCCGACTTCCGGAAGAGCCGCAGCGGCACCCGGCCGGTTTCACGGTAGCAGCTCAGCGACCGCGCGAAGATGCGCCTGAACTGACGATCGAGTTCGTGTGTCTGAGCCGCCGACAGCCGCGGATGCCCCATGGCGGGTCCGATGGCGATGTCCCGCACGCTCTTCGCCAGAAAGTACTCGAACGAGTCGGCCAGGTGCGGAATCGCCGGCGCGGTCGCCGTGACCGCCACCATCACCTTGCGGCGGAAGTACCGCCCCTGACGCAGCCGCAGGCGATCGAGCAGCCCGTCGAGCACGTCGAACGTGCCGGGAGCCCGCAGATCCTGCGCCGGCGCCACACCGTCGAAGCTGAGCTGGATGTCGAAGCCGTGCCGCTCCAGAAACGCAAGGCGCCGAGGCGTCAGGAGCAGGCCGTTGGTCGCGATCACGTAGTCGGGCCGGCGGCTCGCGGGAAGACGCCGGCCCAAACGCCTGACGGCGCGCACGATCAGCGGGTAGCCAAGCAGTGGCTCGCCGCCAAGGAACGTCACGTCAGCTCGCGGCCGATTCGAGCTGGTCAACAGGTCGAGCGCCCGTGCCATCGTCGGCCAGGACATCTGGCGCGGCTGCTTCCTGTCCTGGTAGCAGTAGGCGCACCGGAGATTGCAGTCAGCCGAGACGACAAGGCTCAGCGACGACGCCACCCCCGATCCCGCCATCAGATCTGCGCCATTCAGATGTCGCACCCCTTCTTGGCAGTCGGGATGACAAGGGCGACCCGATCCCCCGCTTTCAACACCTTCGTCATCCTCTCGGCGAGACATCCCTTGGCCCGCGGGATCACCAGGGTGATCGCTGTCCCCGCCTTCACACTCTTCCGCTTCTTCTTCGCCATCGCCGTCTCCTTCTACGTGCCTGCCCGGCGCCAAACGCCGAGCCTGTTCCGCCCCGGGGATCCCGGGTGGCGACTGCGGGGGCTAGAACTTCCAGACCAGCTTCCAGATGTTGCCCTTTCGCGTGACGCGGCCGAACGCGATGAGGCCTCGAGCCGTGTCGACGTCGAAATCGCACATCGCCAGTTCGTGACCGAACACGACGGGAGGCGTGGGCGTCGTGATCACGCCCGTCCGGGGGTCGATGGTTCGCACGCTCAGCGTGGCGCCTCCCCAGGACCCGCTGACCAGCATCAACTCCGGCGTCACCCACCGGATGCGCAGCGCGCCTGCGCCCGTCGTGAGACGCCGCGGCGTGCCGCTGCCGTCCGACCGAGTCACCCACACGTCTCCGCGGCTCGCGGTGGGCTCGGCCGTGTACGCGATCCAGGCGTCGTCGGGAGACCACTCAGGCGCCATTTCGCGCGCGGCGCCCCGCGTGATCTGGCGTTCCGGGCCGGCCGGGCGGCCGTTGATGACTGGCGCGACCCAGACGTGGAAGAGCCCTCCGCGTTCCGACGTGAACGCCAGCTTCGACCCATCGCGCGACCACCCGGGCTGAATGTCAGACGCGGCGTCAGTCGTGATCTGCGCCGTGGCGACCCCGTCGGCCGAGACCACCCAGACGTCGCGCTGGCCCTCGACGACGCGGTAGTAGGCAATCCATCGCCCGTCTGGCGACGGCGCGGGATGGACGACGTCGCCGGTATCGTGTCTGGTGATCCGGCGCGCGTCACCCGCTTCCGATCCATCCTCGAGGCGCTGCGCCCACAACTCGTCGCGGCCTTCGACGCGGTCCGACACGAAGATGACCTCCGATCCGCCTGGCGCGAACCTCGGCATCTGCTCGATGCGCCGCGAGCCGACGGCGCGCTCGACTCCGGACGCGAGATCCCGCACGATGGTGTTGTAGTCCTCGTCGGCGGTGGTGTAGACGAGCAGCGTGCCGTCGCCGCTGACACTGGCATCGCTCTCGGGCCCGCTGCCCAGGGTCATCCTCTCCGGCAGACGCCGGCTGGCGATGTCCACGCTCCACAGCGCGACCGTGCCTTCACGCCCCGACGTGTAGTAGATCGACCTGCCGTCGGAGGACCACACGGGGTGCCGTGCCGACACGTTGTCAAACGTCAGTCGTGTGGCCTTTCCCTCGTCCGGAGAGACCATCCACAGCTGGTGGTGCGCCCGGTACGCAAGCGTCCGGCCGTCGGGCGACCACGCCGGGTGGCGATGCTCCCACAGGCCGTCGGCGTCGGTCGTCACCTGCGTCGCCTCCTCGAGACGGCGCATGGGTGCGACGAAGACGCGCGACTCCGCGGAGCGGGCCACCTCACGCACGAACGCGAGACGACTCCCGTCGGGCGACACCGCCGGGTCGGCCGCATCGGCGACGAGCAAGGAGTCCGGTCCCCCCAGGCTGGGCACCATCCAGATGCCCTGCCGCCCGTCGTGAGACCTGGCGAAGAGAATGGCGCTGCCGTCGTGCAGCCAGGCCGGGTCGTGATCCGGGTCGTCTCCGAACGTGAGCTGGCGGGTGGCGGTGCCGTTGGCGTCCACGAGCCAGATGTGCGGCGTGCCGCCCTTGTCCGAGACATATGCCACCTGGCTGCCGTCGGGCGACAGCGCGGGCTCCGACTGGGCGCCGGCATCGTAGGTCAGCTGAGTCGGCACGGCGTTCAACAGCGCATGGCCCGGGGCCCGCATGTTTGACCAGACGTACAGGGCCACAGCCGCGGCCAGCACGGCCAACGAGGCCGTGCCGAGCAGCTTCCACGGCAGCGCCCGCCATCCCCGCCCCTCAGCGGCCTCGCCGCGATCCCGCGACGGCGTGGCGGCCGGGAGCGCCAGGCGCCCGCTGTCGACGGCAGAAATGCTGCGCAGGTCTTCAGCCAGATCGTGCGCGCTTTCACGGCGTCCGGACCGGTCCTTGGCGAGGCACCCGGTGACGAGACGGTCGAGCGCGTACGGCGTGATCGGCTGCAACGACGCAGCCGACGGTGGCGTGTCCGTCATGATCTTCGAGATCACGCTGGCCATGCTCGCGCCGGCGAACGCCCGCTTGCCGGTCAGCATCTCGTACAGCACGCAGCCAAACGCGAAGATGTCCGTGCGGGCGTCAGCCTCCTTGCCCTCCAGTTGCTCTGGCGCCATGTACGGCAGCGTGCCCAGGAACTCGCCCGGCGAGGTCAGCGGTTCGGCAATCGCGGCGGTCGGCACCTTGTCGGTCAGCTCGTGGATCTGCGGGCCCAGTTTGGCCAGTCCGAAATCGAGCAGCTTCACGCGCGGCGCCCCGCTCGAGCCGGTCAGCATGACGTTGGCCGGCTTCAGGTCGCGGTGCACGATCCCGCTGGCGTGGGCGGCTGCCAGCGCGTCGGCGATCTGCGCGCCGACATCGAGCACCTGCGCCAGCGGCAGCGGCCCGACGCGCAGGCGGTCTGCGAGGGTGCGGCCGTCGACGTACTCCATGACGAGGAAGTGGAGCGGAGCGGCGCTGCCGGCAGGCCCGGACGGATGCGAGGGGGACTCGCAGCCGATGTCGTGCAACCCGCAGATGTTGGGATGTTCGAGCGCGGAGGCCGCGCGCGCTTCGGTACTCGAACCGGCGGCGACGGTCGGGGTTGGCCGCGGCGTAGGCGGGCAGGACCTTGATGGCGACGGCCCGTCCCAGGCGGGTGTCGCGGGCCTTGTAGACCTCGCCCATCCCGCCGGCGCCCAGCAGGGCCTGGAGCTCGTACGGGCCGAGTCGGGTGCCTGCCGCCAGCGTCATGGGCCACCCGGCCGGACCGCGAGCCTGGCGGCCGGCTGCCGGACGTCGTCGAACCCGAGCGATCGGCACCCGGCGGCGCTGCGCATCCTCGACCCTCGTGGCAAGAAATGGAAAGGCCCGGCGGCCGGATTATAGCACCGCAGGACGGGGGCCTGACCGGGCGGCGGCAGACGCGATCAGGCGTTCCTGCCGCGCAGTTCGACCACGTAGTAGCGCGCCGGCGTCGTCCCTGTGTTCCGCAGGTTGTGGGGCTTGTCCGGATGGTAGAAGATGACCGACCCTGCCTCGACCGTGTCGGTCCGGCCGTCCATCGAGACCTGCACGGTGCCCTCGATCAGAATGATGATCTCCTGGTGGGCGTGGGTGTGGGGCGGGTGCGTTTCGACGCCCGGGCCCAGCACCGTTTCGTGCATCTCGAGGTTATAGCCCGTCTCCTCGGGCCCGTAGAAGAACCTCCGGGCCTTCTTCTTCTCGTCGCCCTTGTATGGAATGGCCGACGAGTGATACACCCTGGCCGGAAGCGGCGTCGTCTGCGGCCCTTGCGCCGCAGCCTGGGGCGCCGCGGCCGCCTGTCCGGCGTGCGCAGCCTGCGCCGCCGCGAGCGCCGGGAGCATCATCATCACGTCTCGTCGCGTCATGGCTGTGTCGCTGTCCTTCTCTGGGTGTGGGCGGGACACCGGTTCACCGCCCCGGCACGGGGCGAATCTTGAGATGGCGAAACCACGCGACGGTGCTGTGATCCTGCAGCAGGATCGGCGTCGCGATCGTGTCGGCGTAGCCTGCGACGTCCCTGAACTTGCTCGCCGCGATGCCGGCCGCCGACTCGGCGCTGCTGGTCTCGTACTGCGCCACCAGCGTGCCGTTGAGCCAGTGCTCCACGTGCGTCCCGCGCACGAGGATCCGCGACTGGTTCCACTGGCCGATCGGCTTCGCGGCCGCGGCTTTCGGCGGCATGACGTCGTACCAGCCGCCCGTCTTCTGCTTCGCGCTGAGCGGCTCGGCGTCGTAGCCCTCGTCGTCGATGATCTGGTATTCGTGGCCGATGGCGCCCGTGGCGTTGCCGCGCCGCTCGTCGACGAAGTACTTCACGCCCGTGTTGCCCTTCGGCGACAGCTTCCACTCCCAGGCGAACTCGAAATCGGTGAACGTGGCCGTCGTGAGGATGTCGCCGCCCTTCTGGCCGAGGCACTTCAGCGTGCCGTCCTCCACGGCCCAGCCGCCGGCCGGGACCGCGTTCTTCCGGAACCCGCGCCACCCCGCGGTGGTCGTGCCGTCGAAGAGCAACGTCCATCCGGCGGCCCGCTCGTCGGGTGACAGGGTGTTGGGCGACTGTGCAACCGACGGCTGGGTCGTAAGGAGGCACAGGATAGCGAGCACGGCGGCTCGCCGGATCATGGCTGCAAGCGTCCTCATGTAAGGCTCCAGGGGGAGCGAGGCGCGGGGCCCCGCAACAGCGCGTTGGCCGCCTCATCGTCCGGGAACCGTTCCGTGGCGGGATCCCACCGCAGTTTCGCGCCGCCGCGCTGGATCGAAATGTAGGCCAGGTGACAGACCGAGATGGTGCGCTGCCCGATCTCGGGGTCCTCGAGGGTCCGTCCGCGCGCCTTGACCGCCTCGATGAAGTCCGCGCGCTCGCTCTTGAGCGGGAACCGCAGATCGCCCGGGCCGAGCTGTTCCTGCAGGATCGCCGGGCTGCTGGCTTCGAGGAAGTCGTGGGCGGCCGTCTTGAAGTAGTTGACCTGGATCCAGCCCCTGTCGCCCTCGAAGCGGACGTGCGGCTCGCCCATCCGGTAGAACATCTCGACGCCGTTCGCGAAACGGTACCAGGCATCAAACTGTTCGAGCACGTTCCAGACCTCGCCCTCGTGGAACCGGCCCGTGGCCTTCACCTCGACGGGCCCGGTGCGCTCGGTGCCATTCCCCCACTGGGCGATGTCGTTGAGGTGCGCGCCCCAGTTCGTGAGCATGCCGTCGGCGAACAGCCGGCTGCGGAACCACCCGGGCCGGCTCGTGAGGTCGCGCGGCGCGTGCACCCGCTTCTGGATGTACGGCACGCTCGGAGCGGGCCCGAGCCACAGGTCGTAGTCGAGCTCCGGCGGCGGCGCCGTGACGGCCTCGGACTCCGCGGGGAACTCCTCCACCGGCGATCCGCTGCGGATCGTGTGCACCCGGCCGATGCGGCCGTTGCGCACGAGTTCCACCGCCCGGTGAAACCGCTCGAGCGACCGGAACTCGCTGTCCACGCGGAACACGCGCTCGTGCTTCGTCGCCAGGGTGGCGATGGCGCGCCCTTCGCCGATGAACCGCGTGATGGGTTTCTCGAGCGAGACGTCCTTGCCGGCCTTGAGCGCCGCCGCGGCCATGATCGCGTGCCAGTGGTCGGGCGTCGAGATCATCACCGCGTCCACGTCCGCGCGCGCGAGCAGCTCCCGGAAGTCGCGGTGCGCCGCGCAGCCGCTGTAGATGCCCGACGAGGTCTGCTTCGCGTAGTAGCCGTCGACCAGCTTCTTCGCCTCCCCGAGGCGCCAGCTGTCCACGTCGCACACGGCCACCACCTGCACGCCCGGCACGGACATGAACTCCGGCAGGTTCATGCCCATGGCCTGCCGGCCCGTGCCGATGAAGCCCATCGTCACGCGGTTGCCCGGCGCCGATGGGCCGAACAGCCGCGACGGCAGGACCAGCGGGGCGGCCACGCCTGCCGTGGCCGCCCCTGCCGCTCCGAGGAAACGACGCCGGCTGATGCCGGCCTTCGGACCGACTCGTGACGTCTGCACGGCAGTATTCTGCCGCATTCGGAGAGAATGGGGCAATCATGACCTCACGCGAACGGCTCCTCACCGCCCTCGATCACCGCGAACCCGACCGCGTCCCGTTCGACCTCGGCAGCACGCAGGTCACGGGCATTCACGCCGTCGCCTACCGGCGCCTGCGGGCGCACCTCGGCCTGCCTGCCGTCGAGCCCGTCATCTGCGACGTGGTCCAGGGGCTCGCGGTGCCGGACGACGATGTGGTGGAGGCCCTGGGCGTGGACGTGCGCGGCCTGTTCCCCCTGAACAGCCACAACTGGAAGATCGACATCCGCGACGCGGGCCCGTACTGGGCGTTCGTCGACGAGTGGGGCCTGACGCAGTACCAGCCCAAGGACGACGGGCTCTACTTCTCGGTCGTCGGGTCGCCGCTGGATCGCGAGGGGCTGACGGCGGGCGACATCGCCGGCTATGCGTGGCCCGACACCGGCGATCCGGCGCGGATTGCCGGCCTGCGCGAACTGGCGCAGGCATATCGCCACGAAGGCCGGGCGGTGATGATTAAGGGCGTGCTCGCCGGCATCTTCGAAATGTCGCAGCGCGTCCGCGGCGTCGAGCGACTGATGATGGACCTGGCGGCCGACGAGGCGCTCGCCTGCGCCGTCCTGGACCGGATGGTGGAGTTGAAGCTCCGGTTCTGGGAAATAGCGCTCCCCCGCCTCGGCGACCTCGTCGATGTCGTCAGTGAGGCCGACGACTACGCCACGCAGACCTCGCAGCTCATCTCGCCCCGGATGTTTCGCCGGATTTTCAAGCCGCGCCTGCGGGCGGTCTTCGAACGCATCCACCAGCTGGCGCCCCGCGCGAAGCTGTTCTTCCACTCGGATGGCAACATCCGGCCGATCCTGCCGGATCTCATCGAGATCGGCATCGACGTACTGAACCCCGTCCACATCACCGCGACGGGCATGGAGCCAGCCGCGCTCAAGCGCGACTTCGGCAACGACGTCTGCTTCTGGGGCGGCGGCGTGGAAACGCAGACCGTGCTGCCCTTCGGGACGCCGCAGGAGGTGCGCGACAACGTACGGCGCAACGTGGACGCCCTGGCGCCGGGCGGTGGTTACGTGTTCAACACCATCCATAACATCCAGGCCGACGTCCCGCCCGGAAACATCGTGGCCATGGTCGAGGCGCTGCGGGAGGCGCGGGCCTGATGCGCTATACTCCCGCGACGATGGCACACGAGGATTCGCACATCCACCGGACGTTCCACCTGCCCGCGGCGCTTGGTCGCGCGGCGGCCGCGCTCGTCGTGACGACCGGCGTGCTGGCCGGCGTCTCGGACGCCCAGGTCTCCGTCAAGGCCGTCGCCAGGCCGGGCGCCACGCCTCCCTGGGACAAGGGCATGATCGCGATCACCTCCGAGAGCTACTACCACGCCATCGAGTGCGGCAAGCAGGGCGGCGAGGACCCGGCGTGCGTCTTCTGGGACACGGGCCTCTGCAAGAACGACGACTTCGCGCTCGCCTTCTATTCGGGTTACAAGCAGGTGGCGTACGAGGTGTGGGCCGCGGTGCGCAAGAAGAAACCGGCGCCGCAGCCCAGCTATCAGGCCGCGCAGCGCACCCGGGTGACGATCGGCATCACGCCCGTCGCCGGGTCGAAGAACGCGCTCACCGACGTCGTCGTGAAGCGCGGCGGCAAGCCGGTGCAGCCGGCTGTGCGGACGGTGTCCGGGGGGACCGGGAACCTCACGTTCGACTACGCCGCTTTCGCACCGACCGCCGCCGTGACGATCGAGATGGTCGGCAAGGCCCGCACCGTGTCGTGCGCGATCTCGCCCGAGGTGCTGCGGCAGTTCCGGTGATGCGCGGGGTGCCAGCCCCGCCGCCGGAACCCCGCCCGCGACTGGAACGACGCCCCTACTTGACGCCCGGCTTCATGCCGGCCTTCGCGGCATCGCGGCGGTCGCGCTCCTCGAGCAGCAGCCGGTAGGCGACGTAGTACTTGTAGATGTTGCTGACGTACGTCACGGTTTCCCGACCGATGCGCTCCGACGCGATCTGCTCCACGTTGCCGAACCAGACGTTCGGATCGAGCCCGCGCTTCTCCGCCTCCCGGCGCAGCTGCCGGACCCGCCCTGGCCCCGCGTTGTAGGACGCGAACGCGAACAGGCCCTTGTTCAGCGGGTCCATGGGCTCGTCCTTGAAGTACTGGTCGATCATGAACCGCATGTACTTCACGCCGGCATGGATGTTGGCCTCGGTCTGCGTGATGTCGCCGACCTTCATGTCCGCGCCCGTGGCCGGCATGATCTGCATGACGCCGATTGCCCCGACGTGGCTCTTCGCGTCCTGGTTGAGCTGCGACTCCTGGTAACCCTGCGCCGCCATGAGCAGGTAGTCCAGCTTGTACTGGTCGCTGTACTTCCTGAAGAACTCGGCCAGCGCCTGGAACTTCTTCCGCTCGGCCTCGGACGCGGCCTGCTTCGCGAACTTCGTGCTCACGAGATACCGCTTCTCCATCATGTTGCCAAACGCCGTGCCCATGCCGAACTTCGCCAGGAACGCGTTGAGTTCGGCCTTGAGCTGCGGGCTGTTCTTGCGAATGGGCACCGCCAGGGTCGCGCCGGACCGGACGGTCACCGTGTCGTGCACCGTGATGTTGGTGAACACCTTCTTCCAGAATTCCGCCAGGAAGTCGTCGACCACCGTGATGGCAATGAGGTCCGCGTTGACCATCTCCAGCACGTCGTCGTCTTCGAGGTTCCCCGGGATCTCGCGGATGACGGCGGGCGGCTTGCCCGCCGCGCTGAGCCGTTCGTTCAGCGCGACCAGGCTCGCGTAGTACTTGCCGTCCTTGCGGGCGTAGACGTCCTTCCCGGACAGATCCTCGGCCGATGCAATCGGCGGGGCGCTCGGCGACGTGACGACGACCTCGTTGACGTTGGTGCGCGTGGGATTCGTGAAGTCGGCAAGTTCCTGCAGTTCGGGCCTGATCGTGACCTGCGCCATGACCAGATCGACCTTGCCCTCCTTGAGCGCCGTCGCCAGGTGCGTGCGCGGCAGCGGCATGAAGACGACGTTGACCTTCTCGGCGTGGCCCGTCTTGAGCTTCTTGTTCAGCTCGTCTTCGAAGGCCTTCCCGAACTCGTAGGCCATGCCTCGTTGCACGCCCTTGTCCACGAAGTAGAACGTGCGGTTGAACGTCACGCCCACGCGGATCATCCGGCGCTTCACCATCCCGTCGAGGTCGCCGGTGAACGGCTGGCCAAGCGTGTTTCGCACGCTTTCCGGCAGGGCGGTCTCGAACGCGGGCGGCGGCAACGGCGCATCCTCGGCCGCCTGCGGCGCGGCGGTCCCCTGTGCCGGGGCCTGTTCGGCCGGCTTCGACGTCTCGCCAGGCGTCCCCGGGCTGCCGCAGCCGGCCGTGACGCCCGCCAGGCCCATGAGGAGGAGGGCGGCTGCCGGGAACAAGGAGAATCGATTCGTGGACGGGGTTTGCATGGATACACTCCCGGGCCCGCGCCGCGGGCCCCAAGTGCTAGGTTACCAGTGTCGCCGTGTCCTGGCTACATGCCGCTGATGTCAGGGGTGACGCCCAGGAGGCCGGCCAACTCGAGCAGCAGCCGCAGGGCCGGGCTCATCCCGGCTCGTTGGGCCAGCACGGCCTTCGCGAGGGCCGGCCTGTCGGTGATGAGGCCGTCGACGCCGCGCCCAATCATCGCCGACATCGTGGCGGCGTCGTTCACGGTCCACGCGTGGACCTTCATGCCCTGGAGGTGCGCCGACCTCACGAACCGGCGGCTGGCGAACGCCCCGTTGACGGCCAGGAAGTCCGCGCCGCTCGCCCGCAGGTTCCCGGCGGCCACCGACAGCAGCAGCCCCACCGTCCATGAGGGCCGCAGGGACTTCATCTTCGTCACCTGGTCGAGCTCGAGCGACATGACGGCGATCTGCGACGCCATGCCGCGCTCGTCGACGATCCGGGCGACCCGCTCCTCCAGTTGTTGATTGTGCCCGTAGTACTTGAGCTCGATGACGACGCCGATCTTGCCCTTGCAGGCGTCGAGCACGGCGGCGAGGGTGGGTACGCGCTCGCCCGTGAACGCCGGCGAGAACCGGCTGCCGATGTCGACGACCGCCAGGTCGGCCATCGTCGCGTCCCAGATCTTCGTGCCGACGCCGGCCAGCTTCATGAAATCGCTGTCGTGGAAGACGACGACTTCGCCGTCTGCGGTCTCCTGCACGTCGAGTTCGACGAAGTCGGCTCCGTCGGCGATGGCCTGCAGGAACGCGGCCATGCTGTTTTCCGGGGCGGCCTTCGACGACCCGCGGTGGGCGACGACGAGGACCTTGTCGTCGAGGCGCGCGGTCTGCACGGCGATCGCGCCGAGGGCGATCGCCGCGAGCAAGCCGACCACGGCCCAGCGGACCAGCCGGCGCCGCGTCAGGAAGACCGGCGACCCGGCCACGGCGCGCTCGAACCGGGTGACCCGTGAGGCATCCTCGTCGCCCGTGCCGGCGAACCGGCGGTACAGCGAGAAGAGCACGGTGGCGAACGCCGTCGTGCCGAGCAGGTTGATCGCGAGGTTCACGGCGGCCCACACGAACAGCGTGGTGCCGATCGCGAGCGACAGCAGCGGGACCGAGCCCTGCGCGCGGGGCACGACCGCGCGCGCCAGCCAGACGGTGACCGAGGTGGCCGCGGCCGACACCGCCGCCAGCGCCAGTGCCCAGCCGATGAGCGACATGACGATGGTGCGGCGATGCCCGTGCGCCCGGTCCCGGCTCACGCGAAGCGCGCGCGCCGGCGACACGTCCTCGAAGAGCACGAGCGGGAGCGAATAGAACCAGCCAGTCCACAGCCGCAGCAGCACTGCGGCGAGCGCGACGACGATGACCCCGCCGATACCCAGCGCGGCCAGGAACGCCGGCGGACGCTCCTTCAGGTAGTAGTTGATGTCGTGGCCGCCGAGCAGGGCGAGGTATGTCAGGCCCGCCAGCGCGACAAACGGCGCGGCGGCCAGCATCGTCCCGCCGACCATCCGTGCGGTCAGGCGGAACACCGGCCAGGCATGCGCCAGCGCGAACCGCAGCGCGGTGGTCACGCCAATCCGCCGGCCCGCATGGTTCGCGTAGAGGACCGCCATGAGCGCCGACTGTTCCAGCGCCACGATGCCAAGGAGCAACCCGCCGAAGAGGATCGCCAGCAGCCCTCCTGCCGGCCGCACGAAGAACAGGAGAATGTCCTGGTCCGCCAGCACGGTCCGGCCGGACATCGCCAGCAGGAAGCGGAACAGGATGGCCACCATCGGCGTCAGCAGCACGAAGGCCCCGATTTTCGCGGTGACATCGGTCAGGGCCAGCGTCCGCCAGCACGCGCGGAAACTGGACAGGGCTGAGCGCACCGGACTCCACGAACGGTTCATAACTGACCTCGCCCTTCGCGTGTCTAAGGGTTCCAGAAAGGCCCTGACGACGGCGGCGGTGAGCCGCCAGTGCGCGACCGCTGTGTGGCGCTATAGCCTGAAGAGAATATACCAGCCGATTTCGGCGCATTGCGTCTCCGGCGTCCGTGCGGGCGATGAGCCGGGCGCGGCCGTGGCTGAGGACCGCCGCAAGGACCTCGAACAGAGGTACTGGGAAGGACTTGACGGCGAGCGAACAAAATACGAACATACACCTTCAACCCAGGATGAGGAGGTTTCCTATGTCGGTTGCCCACCAGGCCGTCGGCGAACTGCAAGCCGCCCACGAGTACTTCAATCGCTCCACGCGCGGCCTCACCGAGGCCCACTCGACCTTCGCGCCGGCCGACGGAATGATGACCGCCGCCCAGCAGGTGGCCCACGTGGCGCACACGATCGACTGGTTCATTGAGGGCGGGTTCCGGCCCGAAGGGTTCGACATGAACTGGGAGGAGCATGCCAAGATCGTCGGCCGCTTCACCTCGTTGGAGCAGGCGCGCGCCTGGTTCGAGCGGGCGGTCGCGAGCGCCATCGCCAAGGCGACGTCCATGAGCGACGCGGAGCTGCTGCAGCCCCTCCCCGCCGGGCCGATCATGGGTGGATTGCCCCGCATGGCGGTCTTCGGGGCGATCACCGATCACACCGCGCACCATCGCGGCGCGCTCACCGTCTACGCGCGCCTCAAGGGCATCGTCCCGCCGATGCCCTACATGGAGATGTAGTCGCCGACAGGCCGAGGCCCGCAGTTCCGCCACGGGCTGCGGGCTTGGCATCGCACCCGAGCTCTGTCAGGATAGCGCGGTCCGCATCGCCTCACCGTCAGGAGCCGATCCATGCGAACCCGCTTCTCCCGCATAGCCCTGCCCGCGCTGCTGACGGCCATCGCCGCCGGGCTTGGCGCCCAGCAGCCGGAGGTGGACTGGCCGGCGGTCGCGAAGATCCGCGAAGAAGGCCTCCAGCGGTCGCGGGTGATGGATCTCGAAAGCTACATGACCGACGTGCTCGGGGCGCGTCTCACGCTGTCCGAGGACATGAAGCGGGCGCAGGCCTGGGCGCTGGCCGAGATGGGCCGCATCGGCCTGGTGAACGTGGCGGCCGAGCCGTACATGGACTACGGCGTGTCCTGGGACAACGAATACGTGTCGCTGCACCTCTTGGAGCCGGACTACACCCCGATGGTCGGGTATCCGCTTGCGCACACGCCGGGCACGAACGGCCGGCAGTCGGCGCCGGCGGTGATCGCCGACGTCCAGTCGAAAGCGGATCTCACGGCGCTGACGGGCAAGCTGGCGGGCGCCGTGGTGCTGGTCTCTCCGCCGGTCGCGATTGACCTTGCGCCGCTGGTCAACGGCGTGCCCCGCCGCACCGAGGAGGAGCTCCGGAAGCTCGAACAGGTCGTGATCGCGCCGCACCGCCCTCCGGCCACGAGGGCCGTGCCCAACCCGGATGTCGTCACGCCGGCCGAACGGATGGCGTTCCTGAAGGGCGAGGGCGTGGTGGCCGTGCTCCAATGTGAGAGCGGCTGGATTGGCGCCGTGCGAGGGTTCTCCCGGCCGGGCGCGAACGCCGACCGGTGGTCGCGCGACGCGACGCTGGCCTCGCCGCCCATCGTGGCGGTCACGCCCGAGCACTACAACCGCCTCTATCGGATCCTGAAGCGCGGGGTGCCGGCCAGGGTGGAGATCGAGGTGCGCAACCGGATCGGAGAGCGGGTGGAGAAGGCCGCCAATCTGATTGGGGAGATTCCCGGCACCGACCTGAGGGACGAGATTGTCATGATCGGGGCCCACCTCGACACCTGGCATGCGAGCCCGAACGCCAGCGACAACACGTCCGGCGTGGCGGTGGTCCTGGAGGCGGCCCGAATCCTCACGGCGACCGGCGTGAAGCCCCGGCGCACGATTCGCGTGGCCCTCTGGAGCGGCGAGGAGCAAGGTCTTCACGGCTCGCGTGAGTACGTCACCGCGCACTTCGGCAATCCCAACGACCCGAAGATCGGCGCGAAGCCGGCCCACGGGAAGCTGTCGGCGTACTTCAACCAGGACTACGGCGCCGGCCAGTACCGCGGCATCTACCTGCAGGGCAACGAGCACGCCCGCGCACTGCTGACCGCCTGGATGGCGCCGTTCGCCGATTTCGGCATGACCGTGGTATCGAACCAGTCGGTCGGCAGCACCGACCACGTGCCCTTCGACACCGCCGGGCTGCCGGGGTTCCAGTTTCTCCAGGATCGGATACCCGGGACCGGCGGCCACACCAATCTCGACTTCTTCGACACGATCCAGGCCGAAGACCTGATGAAGAACGCCGTCGTCATGGCGTCCTACGCCTATCACGCGGCCATGCACGGCACACGGGTGCCGCGCAAGTCGGGGAAGTGAGCGTGCGGCGATGTCAGATGCGCGTTCACCGAGCACACCGGGGGAAGCGATGAGACGACTCATGGTAGCGGTCGGGGCGCTCGCGGCCGCGGCCCTGTTGGCCACGACGACGTTTTCGGCCGGCGGGTTCGACAAGGCGGAATATGCGGCCCGGCGCGGCCGGCTGATGGAGAAGATCGGAGACGGCGCGGCCGTGTTCCTGGGCGCGCCGACGCCGGCGAGCGACTACGCCTTCCGCCAGGGGCACGATTTCTACTACCTGACCGGCGTCGAGATCCCCGACGCCTATCTCGTCGTCGACGGTCTGAGGAAGGAGAGCGTCCTCTTCTTCACCATGAGCGAGGCCGCGGCCGACAGCGAGGCCATTCCCCTCGACCTCATTCGCGCACCCGCCGCGTACACGGGGATCGAGCGGGTGCTGCCGGCCGATCAGTTCAGCGCGCAGCTCGCCGGCCTCGCCAACCGCGGCCGCCCCGTCTACACCCTGTTCAAGCCCGAGGAGCTGGGCCGCGAGAACAGCAACGAGAAGTTCAACGCGCTGCAGCGGTCGATGACACTGAGCCCGTGGGACGGCCGGCTCACGCGCGAGCTCCAGTTCGTGAGGCAGCTGCGCGAGCGGTTCCCGCAGGCCGACGTGCGCGACAGCTCCCCGATTGTCTGGAACCTGCGCAAGTACAAGTCGCCGGCTGAGCTGGCGATCATGCGGCAGGCGGCGCGCATCGGCGTGCAGGCCCACAAGGCCCTCATCGCGTCGACGCGGCCGGGCATCGCCGAACGGGCGCTGGCCGCGGTGTTCGAGTTCGTCTGCAAGAAGGACGGCGCGCAGGACCTCGCCTACGACACGATCATCATGTCGGGCAAGAACCACGCGTATGGGCACTACCACCAGTACGACCGGGTGCTGAACGACGGCGACTTCCTCATCCTCGACGCCGCGCCCGATTTCGAGAACTACCACGTTGACATCTCCACCTCGTTTCCCGCGTCCGGGAGGTTCTCTCCGCGGCAGAAGGAGCTCTACGAAGTGGCGCTGGGCGTTCACGGCGTCTGCCTGCGGAACTACCGCCCCGGCACGACGTTCCGCGAGGTCGGCCAGCAGGTCGACAGCCACCTCAAGGCCAGCGGGCTCAGCCAGTACGCGCAGGACTTCCGCGGCATCATCAGGCTCGGCGGGTACAACCACTCGATCGGCCTGGCGACGCACGACGTGATGGGCGCGTTCGCCGGCGCCGACGAAGTGCTGGCGCCCGGGTTCGTGTTCGCGTGCGACATCCAGCTCTTCAGGCTCGACGAGCAGATCGGCATCCGGATCGAGGACACCGTGGCCATCACCGACACCGGGCACGAGGTACTCTCGCTCGGCCTGCCCCGCACCGTGGCTGACATCGAAGCGCTGATGAAGCAGGACGGCATTCTGCAGCTCCTCAAGAAAGCCGGCATGTAATCCGGCTCTGGCGGTGAGTACAGACGACATGACCCACACCCTTCGCCATGCCCTTCGCGTCGCCATCCTGCTGCTGGTCTGCGCCGGCAGCGCCGCCGCCCAGCAGGTGGACTGGTCGACGAAGGCCCTGCAGTCGGAACGAAGCCGTGCGTACGACGCGCTCCATTACCGCGTCGCCATCACGCTCAATCTCGAAGAGAAGTCGTTCGCCGGCGAGGCCACCATCACGCTGACCTCCCTGCGCGACGGCCTCGAGACCGTGGTGCTCGACGCCGAGGAGTTCACCGTCACGAAGGTGGTGACCGAGTGGGGCGAGCCGCTCGAGTTCTCGCAATCGGAAAAGGAACTGTCGGTGCGCATGCGGCGGCCGCTGAAACGCGGCGAGACCCGGTCGTTCACGTGCACGTACCGCGGTAAAGACCCGAAGCAAGGCCTCACGTTCGCCGCAGAAACCGCCGACCATCCCGCGATCGTCTACTCGGATTCGTGGCCCAATCGGGTCCACCACTGGTTCCCGTGCTTCGACTACCCCAACGACAAGGTGACCAACGAGATTGTCGCGACCGTCAGCGCGAACCTGAAGGTGGGCGCGAACGGCCGCCTCGTGTCGGTGACCGAAGACCAGGCCGCCGGCACCGTCACCTACCACTGGTCACAGGACCTGCCGCACTCCACGTATCTCATCTTCCTCGCGGCCGCCCCCTACGTCGTCGTGCCCGACGCGTACGGCACGCTGCCGATCAACTACTGGGTGTATCCGAAGGACGCGGCGAAGGCCGTCCCCACCTACGGCAAGACGCCGAAGATGATGGAGTTCTTCAACCGGATCTACGGGTACGACTACCCGTGGCAGAAGTACGACCAGATCTCGGTGCCGTCCGGCGGCGGCGCGGAGAGCACCTCGGCCACCGCCATGACGCACCGGATCATGGTTGACGAGAAGACCGAGCCGGAGTTTTCCGCCATCGGCATCGTGTCGCACGAGCTGGCCCATCAGTGGTGGGGCGACCTGATCACGCTGAGAAGCTGGGCCCATGCGTGGGTGAACGAGAGCTTCGCCACCTACTCCGACTATCTGTACTTCCGCCACGACAGGGGCGATGACGAAGGCGCCATCAATCTGCAGGGCAAGCTGGATGCCTATCTCCGCGAGGCGAAGACGCGCTACGTCCGCCCGATCGTGTCGGACCGGTACGACCAGCCCGGCGACATGTTCGACTCGCACACCTATCCGAAGGGCGCGCGCGTGCTCCACATGCTGCGCCAGCAGCTCGGCGACGCCGCGTTCTTCGACACGCTGAAGCACTTCCTGCACCGCTACGCCTTCGAGGCCGTCGACACGGGCGACTTCATCCGGTCGGTGAAGACCGTGACCGGGCAGAACCTCGACTGGTTCTTCGACCAGTGGCTCTTCAAGCCGGGCCATCCGGTGTTCGACGTCAGAAGCGAGTGGGATCCGGCCCGCAAGGTCGTCGTGCTCAAGGTCGCCCAGGTGCAGGACTTCAGCCGCGGCATCCCCGTCTTCCGCGTCCCCGTCTCCGTGGCCATCGTCACTGCCGCGGGGCGCTCGGCGAGCCAGGCGTGGATCCGCGAGCGGGAGGAGACCTTCGAGGTCCCGTCGGAGACCAGGCCGCTGCTCGTCAGGTTCGACCCCGACAACGTCCTGCTCAAGGAGATCACGTTCTCGAAGCAACGGGATGAACTGCTCTACCAGTTGAGCCATGACGATGTGATCGGGCGAATGACCGCGGCGGCGGACCTGGCGACGCTGAAGGGTGACCCGGCTGCCGTCGCGGGTCTCGCCGCCAGCGCTCAACGCGACGCGTTCTGGGCCGTCCGGCGCGCCGCGATCGAGGCGCTGGCCAAGGCCGGCGGCGCGGAGAGTCCCGCCCTCATGAAGAAGGCGGCCTTCGAGGCGCACCCGTCCGTCCGGGCCGCGGCCCTGGTGGGTCTTGGCGACCTGAAGGACCGGGCGCTGCTGGAGTTCTTCAAGGAGCGTTTTGCGAAGGACGGGAGCGACGCGGTCAGGGCCGAATCGCTCCGCGCCATCGGCAAGCTCGGCGATCCGTCAACGGTGCCGTTCCTCGAGCAATGCGCGGGCGTTCCGTCCTACCGCAACCTGATCGTTACGGCCGCGAAGCAGGCGATCGCCGCGGCGGGTACCAAGTAAGACAGTAGTCATCGGCGAGGCGATCGTCCTCGGCAGATCGGCGCAGCCCCCTACTGACCTCCGTCCCCCTCCTGCAGCAGCAGTTCGAGTGTGGTGACGGTCAGCCGGAAACGTGACTGCGTGTCGTCTCCATCTGCGCTGATCCAGACGGCAGCCGTGCGGACGGGCGCGTCGAGGTCCACGACAACAGCGAAGCGGCCGGTCGCGTCGGGCACGGCGACCACGCGTTCGACGACCAGGTCGCTGGCGGGGTGCTGGCGGGACCGGCCCATCTGGTCAGGGCCGAGCCCGACGTTGAAGAACCTGATGCCCGCAATGCCGAGGCCGGGTGGCGCGAGGTCGAACAGCCGCCGGGCCCACGCCGGCGCCATGCGGCGCTCGAGCCAGCCTAGCCGTCGCGACCCCACTTCGACCAGCCCCACGCGCAGGACATAATCGTCTTCCCCCTCCTGGCCCTGCCGCGCGGCCGTCGTGCGCAGCGCACCCACGGCGCGGCCCTCGGCTCGGAGCCCGCGCACCTGCCGCACCTCGGTCAATCGGTAGACGATGGGCCCTGCGGACCGATCGACGTCGATCCGGAGCCCGTCCGTCTCGAAGTGGACTACGTGCGGCGGGATGCCGCGGAAGGTGAGGACCTCCCAGTTGACGGCGCTGCTGAGCGGGATCACGAGCACGAGAGCAGCGAGTCGGTTCATGGCGTCAGCATCTTGGACGCCGGAACCTGGCTCGACGCCCCCCGGGAAACAGGTATCAGGGAGCATCGCTCCGGCATGGGCCAAGGCCGGCGGCCTCTACTGACAGGATCTCTGAGAGGCGTGGCGTCACAAGGGTCCGTCCGGTCTCAGGCCAGTTTCCAGCCGGCGCGATAATCCTTCGTGAGGTATTGGTCCGCGGCGGGCATGTTCGGAAAACGCATGTTCGCCGCGTCCCACTCCAGCTTCTCACCGGCACGCACAGCCGCGCACCCGAGCAGGACGATCTCGGTCAGCGGGGCGGCGTAGTCGAAATTCGACCCGGCGGCCGGGCCGCCCTTGCACGCCTCGATCCACTCCCGGTAGTGCCCGATCGAACGGGGAATCGTCTGGCGCGGGCGCGAGTAGGCATGCATCTTCTCTTCGGGGAGGATGCGGAGCCCGTCGGCCCCATGGGAGCCCGTGAGGATCTTGCCCTTGTCGCCGATGTAGAGCGCTCCGCCGAAGGTGTCCCCCATCTTCGCGCCGGGCGGCAGTTCATCCGGCCGGGCCGGCATGAGGCCTCCGTCGTACCACGTGAGCGTCAGCGGCGGGAAGCCCTCGCGCGCCGGGAACTTGTAGGTCACGATCGAGGCCTGCGGATACGTCTCCGTGTTTCTGGGTTTGTCCCAGTTCATGATCCCCGGGACGAAGATGGAGGAACTGGCTTCTACGCTGAGCGGGGCGCCGAGTTTCAGCGACCAGAAGATGTGGTCGAAAATGTGGCAGCCCATATCGCCCAGTCCGCCCGTCCCGAAATCCAGCCACCCACGCCAGCTCGCGGGCAAGTAGGCGGGATGATACGGCCGGAAGGGCGCGGGTCCGACCCAGGTGTCCCAGTCGAGCGTCGCGGGCACGGGAGGCGTGTCGACGGGCCGGCCCATGCCTTGCGGCCACACCGGATGGGGCGTCCAGGCATGGACGTCGGTGACGTTGCCGATAGCCCCGTCCCAGATCCATTCGCACAAGAGGCGGATGCTCTCCATGGCGTGCCCCTGGTTGCCCATCTGGGTGGCGACCTTGGCCTCGCGGGCGGCCTTGGCCAGCACGCGCGCTTCCTGGATGGTATGGGTGAGCGGCTTTTCGACGAAGACGTGCTTGCCGAGCTGGATCGCGGCCAGGGCGGCGACGGCGTGGAAGTGATCGGGCGTCCCGACAGTCACCGCGTCGATGCCCTTCTGCTTCTCGAGCATGATCCGGAAGTCCTTGTAGCGCGGGACGCTGGGATACTTGGCGAAGGTCCTGGCCGCGCGCTCCCAATCGACGTCGCAGAGGGCGACGATGTTCTCCTTGCTCATCTGGCCCAGATCGCCGCCGCCCTGCCCGCCACAGCCGATCCCGGCGATGTTGAGCGTGTCGCTCGGCGCGACGAAGCCCGGACCTCCGAGGACATGGCGCGGGACGATGGTGACGCCGGCGGTGAGCGCCGCCGTCTTCAGGAACTGCCGTCGATTCAGGGAGTTCATCGCTCGCTCCTTCAGGATCCGGGCCCATCTTCGTTCCTTGACAGGTCGATGGCAAGGACGATAATCAGCGGAATTCGAGCGGCGCCTGAAGAAGTACCTAAGCGAACGTCTCCACGCGGCGCCCCGAATTGACCATCCGAGGACGACGACGGATTCTTCTGCCAGCTGGAGAGGCCTTCCGTGATCCGCAGATACCGGCGAAGGAAGCACCCATGACACGACATTCGACGATCTCTCTGCTGGCGATCGCGATTGTCATGCTGGCGCAGGGTTCGATGGCGCCCGCCGGGCAGACGCCGGAAGGCCCCGTCGAGCGGGACTTCCTGAACCCGCCCATGGCCGTCCGGCCGGGGGCGTTCTGGGCCTGGCTGAACGGCTCGGTCAGCCTGGACCGCCTGACGTACGAACTCGAAGAGATGAAGGACAAGGGGATGCGCGGGGCGGACATCTGGGATGTTCGCGCCCTCAGGGACCCTGACAAGACGATCCCGGCCGGCCCTCCGTTTCTGGGCGAGGAATCGCTGCAGGCGATTAGCCACGCGGTCAGGCAGGCCGGCCGGCTGGGCCTGAGCCTCGGCATGGTTGCGGCCAGCGGCTGGAACGCAGGCGGCCCGTGGATCACGCCGAAGGATGCCGGGATGGGGTTGTTCCATTCCGAGCTGACGGTGGAGGGCCCCGCGGCCCTGGCCCGGGAGCTCCCGTTTCCGGAGGTGCCCAAGAACTGCCCCAGGAATCCGGATGGGAGGCCCGCGTACTACACGGACGTGGCCGTCTTCGCGTGGCCGAAAGAGGACGGCCGGAAGATCATTCCGGCAGCCTCGATCATCGATCTGACGGGGAAGCTCGATTCACACGGACGGATCACCTGGGCCGTGCCCGCGGGAACGTGGACGATCTTCCGCTCGATCATGGCCAACACCGGCCATCAGCTGGAGGTCCCTTCTCCCAATTCGGGAGGGCCGATGATCGATTTCCTGAATCCCGAATCGACGGTCTTCCATTTTCGGTACATCGTGGACCGGCTGGAGTCCAAGATCGGGAAGCTCGGCGATTCGGCGCTGAAATACCTCGAAGTGGACAGCATGGAATTGGGGGAGGAAACCGCGTGGACCGGCCGGGTCCTGGAGGAGTTCGTCGCGCGGCACCGCTACGATCCGTTCCGTTATCTGCCGGTCCTGAAGGGCTGGACGGTGGAGAGCGAAGACGTCAGCCGGCGGTTCCTCCACGATTGGCGAAAGACGATCAGCGACCTGTTCATCGAGAGCCACTACAGGACGGGGAGCGAGCTGTTGAACGAACACGGCCTGCAGCTCTGCGCGGAAGCGGGAGGGCCCGGCGCGCCGGTCTGGGATTCCTGCCCGGTCGATTCCCTCAAGGCGCTGGGCGCGGTGGATATCCTGCGCGGCGAATTCTGGCCCAAGCATCGCAACATCCGGGTGATCAAGGAAATCTCGTCGGCCGCCCATATCTACGGGAAGACCGTGGTGGACGCGGAAGCGTTCACGAGCTGGCGGCACTGGAAGAACGGCCCGTACTTCCTGAAACAGCTGGCGGATATCGCCCTGGGCGAAGGCCTGAATCTCGTCACCTTCCACACCTTTACCCACAGCCCGGCCGAAGCCGGGCTTCCCGGGCGGGCCTACCACGCCGGCACCCACATCAACCCCAACGTCGTCTGGTGGCCGATGGCCCGGCCGTTCGTGGATTACCTGGCCCGAAGCTCGTATCTGCTCCAGCAGGGGCTGTTCGTGGCGGACGTCTGCTATTACTACGGCGACAAGGCGCCGAACTTCGTGCCCTCGAAGCACATCAAGTACAACCCGGGCGCCGGGTTCGACTATGACGTCGTCAATAGCGACGTGATCCTGAACCGCATGACGGTCGAGAACGGGCGGCTTGTCCTTCCCGACGGCATGAGCTATGCGCTGCTCGTCCTTCCGGATCAGGGCGACATGGACCTGGAGGTGTTGCGAAACCTGGAGTCGCTTGTCCGGGGCGGGGCGACCGTGCTCGGCCCCCGGCCGGAGCGGACCGGAAGCCTGGAGGATTCTCCGAACCGGGACGGGGAGATCGCCGAGTTGGTCGGCAGAGTATGGGGCGATTGCGACGGCGTCGCCGTCAAGGAACATCGCTACGGCAAGGGCCGCGTCGTCTGGAACCGGCCGGTGGCGGAGGTTCTCGATCGGGCCGGCGTCGGGCCGGATTTCGGCTACCGAAGCAGCGACGGACGGGCGCGCATCGACTACCTGCATCGCCGCGCGGGTGAGCAGGACATCTACTTCGTCAGCAACATGAACGAACGCTGGGAAGACGTGGAGTGCGCGTTCAGAGTCAAGGGAAAGCAGCCCGAGATCTGGCATCCGGAAACCGGCGAAACGCGGGCCCTCCCGGTCTACGAGACGGATGACTCGGGTACGCGGCTCGGGCTGCATCTGGCGCCGGCCGAGACGGTGTTCGTCCTTTTCAGGAAACCGGCGGCCACGACTCATTTCACCCGCATGGACGGGCCGGGAGGGGCTCCGGCCGGCGTGACGCCTGTCCTGTTCGCGAATTCCGACACGCCGGGCGGACCGATGTGGCTCTCCGACGGGGCCAAGGGGCCGGAGTCGCAGTGGATCACGTTCGATCTGGGCGCCGTCCGCGAGTTGAGCAACGTCCGGATATGGAACTACAACGATCACGCGCGCGGGAACCTGAATTACGGCGTCAAGGCCCTGGAAGTCCTGGTCTCCGAGGATGGCCTGACGTTTCGGTCCGCCGGCGTGTTCGATGTCACGATCGCGCCAGAGAATGAAGAGAGGGACTACGGGCAGGACATCGCCGTCCCCGTCCCGGGAGTCCGCTACGTCCGGTTCGATATCAAATCGAACCATGATCTCGGTGCCTCTTATATGGACGGGAGCAGCCCGTTCGTCGGGCTGTCCAAGGTGTCGTTCTTCGGGCGGGAGGAGATCGCCGGTGTGCGAGTGAAGTCGGTGTCCAGCGGAACGGCCTTCGATCCGGCCGCCGATGCCGAGTTGGGGCTACTGCATCCGGGCGCCGAAGTCAGGTCCGACCGGGAGAACAGCTGGTACCTGAAGGTGTGGACGCCGGGTACGTATGTGCTCCACGACTCGAGGGGGCGGTCGAGGACCGTGTCGGTCGCGGCCGTCCCTCAGCCTGTCGAGATCACGGGCCCATGGCAGGTGGGCTTCCCGAAAGGCTGGGGCGCGCCCGAGAACGCGACATTCGAGAAGCTGGCGTCATGGACGGATTCGGACGATGCCGGCATCAAGTACCTTTCGGGCCGGGCCGTGTACCGAAAGACGTTCGATGTGCCGCGCAACCGTCTGGATGCGGGCGCCAGCCTGGAGCTGGATCTGGGCGCGGTCCAGCAGGTGGCCAGAGTCACGCTGAACGGCCGGGAGCTGGGCATTCTCTGGAAACCGCCGTATACCATCGACATCACGAGCGCGGTCCGCGCCGGGAGCAACACCCTTGTCGTAGAGGTCGCCAACACCTGGACCAATCGTCTGACGGGCGACGCGTTCCTGCCTCCGGAACAGAGGTATGCCAGGAGCAACATGCGGGCGTCCCTCTCCCGGAAGGAGACGCCGCTTCAGCCGTCCGGCCTCCTCGGCCCCGTGCGGATCATCCTGGCGAAGAAGGTGAAGCTGTGACAGCTGCGTCGTGCGTGACGCCAACTCGGCTCGACAGACCCCGCTGATCTTTCCGATGGTCCGACGCTGGCCGCCGACTACGGCACGATCTTCCGGTACTTGAAGACCGGAAACACGACCGGGCGTTCGTCGACGCCCAGCCGCTTCAGATACTCGTCCAGCAGCCCGGTCCCGGCGAAGCCGTCCGCGGCCTGCGGCTCCAGGTAATAGAACGCGGCATTGGCCATGGGCTGGGCCAGATCGACCAGGAACGAGCCCGCCGGGAACTCGCGCACCGACGGCCCGAAGAACCCGCCGTCGATGATGGTCAGGTTGAGGCCGCCCCGCCGGGCCTTGGCCATCCGGTTGACCACGAACTGCTCACCCTCGGCTTTCAGCGGCGACGTGATGGCCTGCACCGTGATGTTGTGCGCGCGCAGTTTGGCGGCGATGTCCGCCATGTCCGCGGGAAGCAGGTAGCCGCGCGGAACCACGGCGTCCTTCGTCCCGACAGGCTTAGTCAGATGCTCCACCATCACGCGCTGCGGCGGGCCGCTGGCCTGCCCCGGCTTCGTCGCCCGGACGCTCGTGCCGGGCAGGTAGGCGGTGTCGTTGGCCGGGTACGCGAGGACCTCGACCTTGCCCCACGATTCGTACTTGCCGTCCACCCAGTTGCGCAGCGTCCCGGCTTCGGCCTGGGCCTTCACGCGCGCCACCGTCTCCTCGTCCGCATCACGGACGACCTTCAGCATGTCCTTCGCGTGCGCGTTCGTGTACTCCAGCAGCGCCAGCACGTAGGCGTACTGCGCATAGATGCGGCGTTCGAACGTGGGATGCCCTGGCGTCTCGGTGATGATGGACATCCGGTTGCGCAGGCCGTAGCCCCCGACGACGGTCTTCGCCTCGGTGGTCCAGATGGCGTTGTCATGGCTCCACACGGTGGGCGGCCAGGCGTCGTCGGCCAGCGCGTGCGTGAAAGTCTCGAGGCCGAAGTCGCGGCGCACCGACTCGCGCACGGCCGGAAAGAGCGTCTCCCACATGTAGGTCCGGGGCCCGGGGTGCGCCGCCGGCACCGTCGACGTGGCGTACATGTTCGCGTAGCCGTGCTTGACGCGGCCCATGAGGTGCAGGTCGACAAACAGCAGCGGATCCCAGGGGTTCAGGATGTTCTGGTAGAGCCCGTTGGCCTCGGGGGTCTCGAGCTTCACGGCATCACGGTTGAGGTCGAACGCCCGGGCGTTCGCGCGGGACCCGGTGATGTGCGGAGTGCCGTCCTGCGTGGACACCAGGTCGGTGCCGTCCATGTTGAAGATGGGCAGGATGACGAGGATCTGGTTGTCGAGGAGGTGCTGCCGCGATCCGAACAGGATGTCGCGCATCACCATCAGCAGGGCCTCGGTGCCTTCGGGCTCCGGCGGATGGATGTTGCCCTGCAGGTAGATCACGGCCTTGCCGGATGCCTTGGCGTCTCCCGGCGACGACACGCGCGGGCTGGCCAGCACCACTGCCGGTGCAATCTTGCCGGTCGCGGTGGTGAACACCGGGAAGACGTGCAGCCGATCGGTGCGCCACTTGAGGGTGTTGATGAACTCGTGCAGTTCGAGCGTGGACGTGGTCCGCGCGAATCGCGTGCGCTCGGGAACGGTCAGGAGCGGCGCCGGCCACGTCCCGTTCCACGCCTTCGGCACCTCGTCACCCCAGTAGATGCGCGCAGGGGCTGGGCTCTGGCCCGAACCGGAAGCGCCGGCCAGGACGCAGACGCACACGACAGTCATCGTCCAACGCGACAGCGTACGCATGTGACGCACCTCAGCCTCCCTGGGCGGCGGCATCTTCGCTCCCGGCGAAGCGGATCTGCGCGCCGGACGCCTTGGCGGCGGCCGACACGCGGGATTGCCGCATCAGATCGTCAATCACGGCCAGCACCATCCGCGCATTGTATACCCGTGAGTCGTGCAGCTCGGTCACACCCAACGGCCCCTGAACGAAGAAGGCCGGGACTGACGTCCCGGCCCTCCGTGTTTCCTCGAGCCCTCAGGCCTTCACGCCTTCAGGCCAAACCCGTTCATCACCGCTCTACTTCTGTCCCGGGAACGTCTCGACCGTGACGGTGCCGATCTTGCCGGTGAAACGCTCTTTGCCCTTGTAGGCCAGGACGACGGGCGTGTTCTCGTCGGTGCCGACGTCGGCCGATTCGTCGATGCCGAACGTGTTGCTGTTTGTCTTCGCAATCCGGCCCTCGCCGACCTTCTGTCCGTCGATCGACAGGGTGCCGGTGCCGCCGCCGCCGCGGCCGCCGTCGTACGCGAAGTCGAACGTGATCGTGCGCTTGCCGGCCGCGACCTTCTGCGACGAGGCGATCGTGTAGGTTTCCAGCCCGACCCAGTTGTAGGCGTAGGTGACCCGGCCGTCCGTCATGAACAGGCTCCAGCCGCCGAAATCCCCGCCCTGGCACAGCAGCACGCCGGAGGCGCCCGCGGGAACGTCCACGACCGCCGTGATCGACAGCGAGGTGTTCTTGATGTTGATGAACGCGTTCTCGGGGATGCCCTTCGCGCCCTCGTAGAGCGTCAGTTTCGTCCGGCCGTTCATCAGATCCGGCCTGCCCGCAATGACGGGATCGAAGCGCTCGATCGAGCGGTCGTCGATCGGCAGCACGTTGTACTTGACGGCCTCGGCCATGAACTTCTTCTTGAGTTCATCCAGCTTGGCCGGATTCGAGGCCGCGAGGTCTTCGGCCTGGCTGAAGTCCTCGTTGACGTTGTAGAGCTCCCAGACGTCCTCCGCCAGCGGGCGGCGCGGCGCGGCTTCCCACGGGGCCTTGTGGATCGTCCCAGCGAACCAGCCATCGTCATAGAGGGCGCGGTTGCCGATCATCTCGAAGTACTGGGTCTTGCGCGTACCCGGGGCCGAGGCGTTGTCGAACGAGTAGTTCATCGGGACGCCCTCGATGGGCCGCTGCTGGACGCCGTTGACCATCCGGGGCGCCGGTACGCCGACGGCCTGATAAATCGTCGGCGCCACGTCGATCACGTGGTGAAACTGCGACCGCACTTCGCCCTTCGCCTTGATGCCGGCCGGCCAGTGGAACACCATGCCATTGCGCGTGCCGCCGAAGTTCGAGGCGACCTGCTTCGTCCAGGTGAACGGCGTGTTCCCTGCCACCGCCCAGCCCGCGGCGAAGTGATTGTAGGTGTGCTCGGTCCCCAGTTCCTTGATGCGGCTGAGCTGCATGTCCAGCGTTTCCTGGACCGCGTTGAAATAGGTGTTCTCGTTGAACATGCCGATCATGCCGCCTTCGGCGCTCGACCCGTTGTCGCCGACGATGTAGATGAAGACGGTGTTCTCGAGTTCACCGCGTTCCTCGAGCGCCGCGACGAGCCGGCCCACTTCGTAATCGGTGTGCTCGGCGAATCCGGCGAACACCTCCATCTGGCGTTCGAACAGGCGCTTCTCGTCGGGCGTGAGCGTGTCCCAGTTCTTGATGTCGGCGGGCTTCGGCGCGAGCACCGTGTTGGCCGACACCACCCCCAGCTTTTTTTGCCGTGCCAGCGTTTCCTCGCGCACCTTGTCCCAGCCTTGCGCGAACTTGCCTTTGTACTTGGCGGAGTAGGACTCGGGCGCGTGATGCGGAGCGTGCGTCGCGCCGGTGGCGAAATACATGTAGAACGGCTTGTCCGGCGTCAGCGACTGCTGCGTGTGCATCCAGGCCAGGGCCTGATTGGTCATGTCCGTCGTGAAGTGATAGCCGGGCGCGTCGACATCCGGGTACACGCGCGTCGTGCCGTCATACACCATCGGGTGCCACTGGTTGGTCTCGCCGCCGATGAACCCGTAGAACTTGTCGAATCCCGAGCCGGTCGGCCAGCGGTCGTACGGACCCGACACCGAGCCTTCCCAGGGCGGGGTTTCGTGGTACTTGCCGAACGCCGCGGTGCTGTAGCCGTTCATGCGCAGCACCTGCGCCGCTGGCGTAATGCTCTGTGGCCGGACGCCGGTCTGCCCGGGAAACGCCGTCGCGATCTCCATGATGGTCCCGGCGTTGTTGGAGTGATGGTTGTAGCCGGTGAGCAGCGCCGTCCTCGTGGGCGAGCACAAGGCCGTCGTGTGGAACCGGTTGTACTTCAGGCCGTTGGCGGCCAGCCGCTCGAGCGTCGGCATGTTGATGGGCCCGCCGAACGCGCTCGAGTGCCCGAAGCCGATATCGTCGATGAGCACGATGACGACGTTGGGCGCCCCCGGAGGCGCCGTCGGCTCGAAGCGGGCCGGGGCCTTCGCCTTGCGAGCGTCGAGCTCGGTGATCGGCGGATACGTGGGTTCCGCCAGCGGCAGGACCGACCGGTCCACGGCGCCGGGCGCAGGCGCCGCCTGCTGAGTACCGGGTGCAGGCGCCGCCTGCTGGGTGCCTGGCGATGGCCCGCATGCGGCCGCCACGATTGCCCCCAGCACGAGACAGTACATGTGCAATTTCTTCATTGCTCTGGGCTCCAGGGGCAAGTGATCGGGTTGGGCGCTTTTGATCCATCTTACCCCGGCCGCGTCGGTGCTCCAGCCGGTTCCTTCGCCTTCTCGGCCAGCGCCCGTCGCGCATCGCAAAGGAGTTTACGCCGCGCGCCGAAGAGTCCGTGGCGCTGGCGGCAGCGAGGTAGAGACCAGCCACGCCAACCGACGACGCCGGCGCCTCAGCGCGACGCGTGGACCAGGCGCAGCGCGTTCGGCCGCAGTGTAAAGCGCCGCCCGGTCTTCTTCCAGAACATGGCGAGCGGCCCGCGCATCGCGGCGTGCTGCCGGGCCTGCCGCGTTTCGCTGTCGAACTTCTTGTAGATCACGTACCGAATCTCCCCGTACGGGTCGATGACGATGGTGCTGCCGCCGTTCACGTCGTACAGGTCGCCCGCCCGCCGGACCGTGCACGATTGCGTGACCTCGGCCACCAGATCGAACAGCACGCGTCCGTCCGGGGCGACGCGCCGGCTCACGCGGACCGACTCCACCGTCGGCGGCGACGCCTGGACGACGCCCTTGGGAAGCGGCGCCCCGGGGGGCACGAGCCGGAAGACCCGCGCGTGCGCCGGGGCGGTGACGAACGCCCCGAGGGCGCGCGCCTGGCGCCTCAACTCCTTCACGTCGGCCGGCTGCCCCGGCTCGCCGTCGAACCGGAGCCTGCGGAAGGCGAGCGCGGGGATGCGCAGGGCCGTGTCGGGCGACCGCCACACCATCGCGTCTTCGGTCAGGAACTGCACGTGATCGGGGCAGATCGAACGGCGCCGGAACAATCGCATCAGCGACTCCCGAAAGCCCCACTTGTCGCTCTTCTCCACCTCGGTGTCGGCGGTGAGCAGCGCCCGGAGGTACTCCCCCAGCTCCATGTCGGCGGGCGGGCAGTAGTCGATCGCGCGGATGCAGACGTTGAGAAACTGCCCGGCCACGTCGCTCGCCTCCTGGGCGATCGCCTTCACGAGCGCATCGCTCGCCGGCGCCTGCCCAACCGTGCGAGCGTCCAGGCCAGCGATGCTCAACAGGCGAGCGGCCTTGCGGCGCACGACGGTCGTGAACGCCTCGAACACCGCCGAGACCAGCACCGACCCGAGCGCGTGCGGCTCGGTTCCCGCCTCATCGTACGTCATCGGGTGCGACTCGCTCGAGGCCGGTACGTCCGAATCGAAGGCCGCGACCCCGTCGACGTCCACCCCGGACCGGAGCGCGGAGCCTTTTCCCGCCTTCGATCGCGCGTAGCCGAACTCGCGCGCCAGGTCGGTCAGGATCGAGCCCCGCAGCAGGCCGCCCCGGGATTCGCGAATGCCCCGCTCCACGACGTCCGCGTAACTGAAGTGAAGAAACAGCGCCACCAGATCCGCGAACCCTTCGTGGAACGCCGGCACATCGACGTTGGTGGGCACCTGGAACAGTGACCGGAGGCCGTCGAGCAGCGCGTGGGTGGTTTCGTGGGCGATGATGTCGTGGCTGAGGGACGTGCAGATGAGCCCCCCGGGCATGACGAAGCCGGCGGGATTGCGGCCCGCGTTGAAATAGCCGAACGACAGGTCGCCGGCCTCGCGGCTGTAGCCCGCGTTGCGGCCCCGGAAACCGAAGGGACGCACCACGAGACGATGCGGGCCTGCGGGCGGCGGGGCGGTGGCCCAGGCAATGTCGCGCCCGAGCGCCCGCCGGAAGGCGGCGTAGGTCAGGCTGCACACCGCGTAGACCATCTGCGGGTGGAAGCGTCCGTCGGCCGGTGTCGGCGCCAGGCCGCCCGACAGGAGAAGATGGGGATCGTCCAGGTTCAGCGGCTCCGATCGGAGCGGCGCCGGCGCGCCCTCCCAGTTCACCTGGAAGAGCGATCCGGTCGGGCCCGGCTCCAGCTTCTCGTACGGCACGCTTGCCGTGGCCAGGCCGCCCAGGCGGTCCGAAACCGACGGGTCCAGCGTGTACAGGCGAAGGGGCCGCACGAGCGGCGCGCCGCGGGCCCGCTGGTAGGGGCGCACCGAGGCCTGCCGGGCGACTCGCTCACTGAGTTCGAAAAGCTGGGGCGTGGAAACGGGCGTCTTCTTGGGCATGGTGGGAAGGAGCCTTCAGAATTTCGGGCCGACGCCTCGAATCCTGACGACCAGGCGGTCCGGCGACCGGTGGACGATGCGGACGTCGGCACCCTCGGGCCTGCGCGCCGCGGGCGGACTCTCGCCGTCGCGCCAGGTGGCGGGGCGCGCGACCAGCCGGTCGTCGTCTCCGCCGACGAACAGGCGGGCCGAGCCGTCCCGGCCGAACTCGAGCCGCTCGCGCGGCCGCCGCGACAACGGGATGTCGGCGTCCTCCGGCCGGTACACGGCGCCGTCCGCCGTGTCCTCCTCGAAGACGTGCACCCACGTCGTCGCGTACAGCCCGCGCCCGGACCCGCCTGTCCCTGCCATTGGCGTCGGGCCTACAGCAGCCCGCTGCGCACGGTCTCGAGGGTGGCGCGCATGCGCAGCACCTGCTGTGCCGTGAACATGAACATCGCCGCGTCGTCGGTGTAGTCCATGTAGTTCATGAACATGTCGCCGTTCGGGCCGTTGTTGCAGGTGACCGTCGGAAACGCCGGCGTCCCGAAATTCGGGCCCGCGCAGTTGGGTGTGTCGGCCACCATGTCGGAGCCGCTGCAGTCGGGCGTGTCGCCCCAGATGTGCCGCAGGTTGAGGTAGTGCCCGACCTCGTGGGTGGCCGTGCGTCCCTTGTTGAACGGCGCGACCGCCGTCCCGATCGTGCCGAACGCCCGGTAGTTGACCACGACGCCGTCGGTGGCGGGGGGACCGCCGGGAAACTGCGCGTATCCGAGCAGGCCGCCGCTGGTGGCGCAGACCCAGAGGTTGAGATGCGTTTTCGGGGTGATGGGCGCGATCCCGCCGGTCGCCGCCTTCTTGACCTGATCGTCGGTGGTGAACGAGGCCGTGTTCGTCTTGGTTCGGGTCACCTTGACCACTTTGAACTGTATGCGCGCGTCCGTGACGAGGCCCTTGAACGGGACGGGGGTGCGGATCTTGTCGGGGTTCGTCGCGCGGAAGTCCCTGTTCAGGGCCGCGATCTGGCTCTTGATCTGCGCGTTCGAGATGTTCTGTTCGGGGGTCTTGTACACCACGTGCACGATCGTCTTGATCGTGGCGGCCCTCGCTTTTTGCAGGTCGGCACCCAGGTCCCGCCTCCGGGCGGTGGCGCCTTCGAGCCGCATCTGGGCGGCGCGGAACGACGGGTGTTTCTCGAGCAGCATCATGTGGGCGGCCATGGCCCCACACGTCCTGCGCAACGGCGCGTCGGACTTCTTCTTCGCCATACTCATCCTCCCGGCGAGTGCCGGGGCTCCTGCCGGAGCCCGGCGCCCTCGCGTGCGTTATTGAAGCTATGGGTCGATTATGGCCAGAACGGAGAAGGTGTCAAGAACATCCGCCTCGAACATCCGCCTCGAATGAAGTACCTATCTCAGCCTGACCCCTCCTCGAATGCGGGTATTCCGCAGCAAAGGAGGGCGGCATGTACGACGAGCTCCGGACATTGGCTCCGCGTCAGCGGCGGAGGGTGGAGCAGCGCCTGCGTCACCCCGCTGCGCGGCGGTGAAGCCTGGGAGTGTGGCCCGGGCTCTCCAACTCGATGCGATCGTCTCAGCTCTCCTGGCGTGCTGCATCCGGTCCGGCCGGCGCGACGGTGATGCGCAGCGGCGATGTCGCGTCCTTCCTGATCCACACGGCGACGTCGTCGCCCTCAAGGCGGTGCACCACTCCCATCCGCAGGTCCTTGCCGGCCGGCACCAACTGGCCGTCGATCTCCACGCGCGCCTCCGTCGCCCAGGAATAGGTGTGATGACAGCAGGCATTGGAGCGGTTTCCGCTCGCCTGGCCAGGAGCGGGTGACGCCGCGCGATCACGCCGGCCGGAGTGATGGTGCAGATAGCCGTCTACGAGGCCGCGCCGAGGATGCGCGCCACGAGGCGGCGAACACTGGCGAGTGCCGCCTCGACGTTCGTGTCCGGCAGTTCCAGTTCCTTGGCGAGTTCGGCGAAGGGCCGTGCCCAGTGTGGCGGTGCGGCGGTCAGTTCGGGCGGCCAGCGGTGCGTGTTGCGCGTGCTGAAGACGAGTTCGCACGCCTGACGGAGAGCGTCTTCGTCTTGGGTGAGCATCGCGTCCATCAGCAGCAAGTCGACCAGATCCCGGAACCGCTCGTTCTGCTTGCCGGGCCTTGGTGGGAGGGTCATGCCGTGGAGCTTCTGGGCGACGTGGTACCGGAGTGGCAAGCAAGGTAGCTGCGCCGGGCCCAAGCGCAAACGTCCCCTGCACGGACGCCCCCGCCATACCGGCCAACACCGGGGCGTCCTCTGCCCACTCGTCCGTCGGGCTCGCCCCCTCCTCGCCGTCGCCCAGGCCCCGCCGTTCGAGCAGGCGCCTGACACGCGGCACGATCGTCGCGAGCACATCTGCGACATCCGCCGCCGTGAGCAACGGGGCGGGACAGAACCGCACGTCCGGGCCGTCTCTCGCAAACACCCCGTCGATGACGAGCGCATGGACGTGTACATTTAGATTCATTGCCCCGCCGAATCGCTGAACGATCGCGATCGCACCGCCGCGGCCGTCCACGACCCCAGTCAAGTGAGCCACGTGGCGCAGGAAACCGAGCACGGTCCGAACGGAAACACCCACGACGGCGCGACACAGGTCGTGATCCCACGCCAGCCGGTACCGAAGCCGATGTGGGAACGTCAAGACCCACTGTCGCACAGGCACCGCCGGGAACACGTGGTCCACCAGGTGCGCGGCGCGTTCCGCCATCCGTCGCCCGGCACAACTTGCGCAGGCCGCCCGCCCTTTGCAGGAAAACGGGACGAGCCGATCCTGCCCACAGTCATCACAGCGGAAGCGGGCAAAGCCCCCCGCCAGGCTGCCGCAGCGCAGCAACGCGCGAAACTCCTGCTCGACGAACCGGGGCAGCCCTTGCCCGTCGCGCAGGCCAGCGGCCTGCGCGCGGAAGCTCTCGAAGTGATCGCGGACCACCTGGTACACGACGCCCTGCGACGACATCCGCGGCTCATAGGTCGTCGAGGGTTGCGACACGCCTCCGTGTATGGCGAATCGCATGCCACATGCCGCACCTGCCACTGCCAAGGCGCTGGTTGGAGCCGGCTAGAACAGAAGAAACCTCGAAACGTGTTGCCGCACAGGCGCTTGTCGCCGGTCAGCACACTCCCGACGTGACGATCACGTCCTCACGAGCCTGAACCGCGCGCGTGGGCAGGTCGCAGTTTCTGCACTCAGGCGGGCAAGCGATGGTCGCACTTCCTGCTGCACTGTGGCCGGGGCTCTCCAACGCGATGCGATCGTGGAAGGCCCCGACGCTGTACTCGCGCGGCCGCCGTCAGGGCCGGGCGCATTCATTCACACGATATGGCGCAGGACCGCAACTTCACCTTCCGGAGCGCGTTCGACGTGGCAGCGAAGCAGTCCATCACGCTCGCCGACGAAACCACGAAAGAACTGGACGTCTGTGCTTGGGCGGGCGTCTGTCCGGGCGGCGTCCGATAGCGGGCGTTACGGTAACCCGTGAGCGGCAGGCGAGCGGAACCCGCTCCAATCCTTCCTATGCTCGGTTCCCGGCGATCTCGAGCAGGAGCACGAACGGCTCCGCGCTCAGCGCATACGATCTCCCGGTCGGCTTGTTCGTCAGGACGGCCGATCCGGGCTCCGGGAAGCGAAGGGACAACGTCGCGTTCTCGATCGCGGCGGTCGCCGCTTGGGGCCTGGCGGCCCTGGCTCCGGGCAGCGACTGAACAAAGAAGAACGTCGCGAACAGGGACAACGCCATGAGCCCGATCGCTGTTGTGTGGTTCATGTGCGGAGCATCCTATTCCGACGAGCCTCGCCGCCGGCCGTCGCGTCAAGCATGCGGCGGCGCCACTGTGCCCCGAGCGGGCTCTGGCAGCCGGACAACGCCGCCGGGTAACGCAGACACCGCTGGCGCTACTTGTCGCCCCGCAGTCTGCGATAAGCTCCCGGCACGGCCAGCCGGAATTGCGACGAGACCGCGCCTCTCGTCGGCGAAGGAGAATCCGATTATGCGCTCCGGAACTCACCGCTTCTCGCTTCTCTGGGCCACGGCCCTCATCCTGATCGCCGGACAGGCAGGGGCGCAGACGAAGCCGGCCGACCCCGGGCTGCTCTCGCTGGACCGGATTTTCGCCTCGCGGGAGTTCGCGGCCGAGCGGTTCGGACCGGCACGGTGGATGGCGGACGGCGATTCGTACACGACCTTGGAACCGGCCGCCGGCGGCGGGCCCGGCCGCGATCTCGTTCTCTATCGGGCCGAAAGCGGCAGGCGCGAAATCCTCGTGGAGGCGGCCAAGCTGGTGCCGCCAGGAGCCTCGGCGCCCATCGCCATCGAGGACTACGCCTGGTCGCCCGACGGCAAGGTCCTGATCGTCATGACCAATTCCCGCCGGGTGTGGCGGCAGAACACCCGGGGCGATTTCTGGACGTACGATTCTGGCCTCGGGCCGTCTCCGCAAGCTCGGTCCGGGCTTCGAGCCCTCGACGCTCATGTTCACCAAGCTCTCGACTATAGGAAGCATTTAGCGGTCTCCGCTCGCCTGCCGCTCGCGAGTTAACGTAACGCACCTTGTGTTCCCCGCTGTGCGGTGAGGCACTCGGCCCGCCCTGGGAGCCCGCTAATGCCTCCTATTGTCAAGTCGGCGACTAGGCGTCTGGCCCCCTGCGTGCTCATCGTCTGCCCATGTGTGGCCCAACGAGTCGTGATGTTCAGCAGCCGGCGGTATTCGTGATCTCGCTTCGGTACTCTGGTGTTGCTAAACCCAACGGCTTCGCTTAGATTACGTAGATGATCAAGGTTCGGGACCTGTTGAAACGACTGGCCGAGGACGGGTGGGCCATCGTGCGACAGACCGGCAGCCATCGACAGCTGCGGCACCCGAAGAAGGCCGACACGATCACCGTGGCCGGACACCCGTCCGACACGATTCCGGCTGGCACGTACAAAAGTATCCTACGTCGCGCAGGCTTGAAGGAGATCCGATGAACAACGATTCTAGAGACATTGCGCGCCTCAAGGCGCGAATCGAGAACCTCGAAGAGGTCTGCGCCGAGGCGCACCAGTTCGCAGGCGCGGTGGGTGCGCCAGAGCGGTTGCTGGATCTGTTCCACCACGCCACGCAGGGCAAGACCGTGTCGCTCGATGGATTCGCGCCGGTGACGGCCGACGAATGCGATGAGGTCATTCGCCTGCAGGCGCAGCTCGCCGCCGTGCGGCAGGCTGCAGGAGTGGGCCCGGCCGCGTCGGAATTCGGCCGCCTGGGCGGATCCGTGCGGTCTCGCGTCAAGACTCGGGCCGCCCGCGCCAACGGGCGCAGGGGCGGTCGGCCCAGGAAGACGGCGGCGGCGTAGCGGCTGTCCAGGTGCAGGTGGCCGTTGAACCCTGCTCCGGCCCCTCCCGCGGGCCCGGATGGGCCGCTGGCCAGGACCGAGCACGCACCTTGTGTTCCCTGCTGGGCGGTGGGACACTCGTCCCGGCCTCGGAGCCCGCTAATGCCTCCTACACCTGGTGGTGATACTGCCGGTCGGCCCCGTGGACGCGCATCCGCCGAAGCTCCGCCGCCAGTTTCCCGTCGTTCGTCGTGACGAGCCCGCCGTCGCCGAACGCCCCGAGGTTCTTGCTTACGGTAACCCGTGAGCGGCAGGCGAGCGGAACCCGCACCGATCCTTCCTATGGTCGGTTCCCGGCGATCTCGAGCCTGAGCACGAACGGCTCCGCGTTCAGCGCATAGGATCTCCCGGTCAGCTTGTTCGTGAGCACGGCCGATCCGGGCTCCGGGAAGCGAAGGGACAACGTCGCGTTCTCGATCGCGGCGGTCGCCGCTTGGGGCCTGGCGGCCCTGGCTCCGGGCAGCGACTGAACAAAGAAGAACGTCGCGAACAGGGACAACGCCATGAGCCCGATCGCTGTTGTGTGGTTCATGTGCGGAGCATCCTATTCCGACGAGCCTCGCCGCCGGCCGTCGCGTCAAGCATGCGGCGGCGCCACTGTGCCCCGAGCGGGCTCTGGCAGCCGGACAACGCCGCCGGGTAACGCAGACACCGCTGGCGCTACTTGTCGCCCCGCAGTCTGCGATAAGCTCCCGGCACGGCCAGCCGGAATTGCGACGAGACCGCGCCTCTCGTCGGCGAAGGAGAATCCGATTATGCGCTCCGGAACTCACCGCTTCTCGCTTCTCTGGGCCACGGCCCTCATCCTGATCGCCGGACAGGCAGGGGCGCAGACGAAGCCGGCCGACCCCGGGCTGCTCTCGCTGGACCGGATTTTCGCCTCGCGGGAGTTCGCGGCCGAGCGGTTCGGACCGGCACGGTGGATGGCGGACGGCGATTCGTACACGACCTTGGAACCGGCCGCCGGCGGCGGGCCCGGCCGCGATCTCGTTCTCTATCGGGCCGAAAGCGGCAGGCGCGAAATCCTCGTGGAGGCGGCCAAGCTGGTGCCGCCAGGAGCCTCGGCGCCCATCGCCATCGAGGACTACGCCTGGTCGCCCGACGGCAAGGTCCTGATCGTCATGACCAATTCCCGCCGGGTGTGGCGGCAGAACACCCGGGGCGATTTCTGGACGTACAATCTGGCCTCGGGCCGTCTCCGCAAGCTCGGTCCGGGCTTCGAGCCCTCGACGCTCATGTTCGCCAAGCTCTCGCCCGACGGCCGCATGGCGGCCTACGTCGTCGAGCACAACATCTACGTCGAGAACCTGGCCGACGGCGTGGTCCGCGCGCTGACCACGGACGGCACGGATGACGTCATCAACGGAACGTCCGACTGGGTCAACGAGGAGGAGTTCGGGATCCGCGACGGCTTCCGCTGGAGCCCCGACAGCCGCCTCATCGCCTTCTGGCAGTTCGACACCCACGGCGTGCCCGTGTTCACGATGATCAACAACACGGAGGCGCTCTATCCCCGGACAATCTCGTTCAAGCATCCCAAGGCCGGCCAGCCGAACTCGGCCGTCCGCGTGGGCGTCGTGCCGGCGGCGGGCGGGCCGGTCGTCTGGATGAAGGCCCCCGGCGACCCGCGCGACCTCTACATTCCCCTGATCGATTGGGCGGGGAACGCCGAGGAAGTCGTCTTCCAGCAGCTCAACCGCTTGCAGAACACCAACCAGGTCCAGCTCGGCGACGCGGCGACGGGCGAAGTCCGGACCATGTTCGTCGACAAGGACGAGGCCTGGCTCGACGACATGACCCGGTACGTCTGGCTGGCCGGCGGCAAGGGTCTGTTCTGGCTCAGCGAACGCGACGGCTGGCGGCACGCCTATTACGTCTCGCGCGACGGCAAGGAGGTCCGCCTGATGACGCCGGGCGACTACGACGTCATGAGCGTTGACGCGATCGACGAGAAGGCCGGCCTGCTCTATGTCACCGCCTCGCCCGACAACGCGACCACGCGCTTCCAGTACCGCGTCCGCATGGACGGCACTGGGAAGCCCGAGCGCGTCGGCCCGGCTGGGCAGGCGGGTGTGCACCGCTACGACGTCTCGCCGACGGCCCGTTGGGCGTTCCACACCTTCTCCACGCTGGACACGCCGCCCCAGACCGAGCTCGTCCGACTGCCGGGCGGTGAGACGGTCCGGCCCCTGGCGGCCAACGCTGCCCTGCGGACCAAGGTCGAAGCCCTCACCCGGAAGCGGGTCGAGTACACGAAGCTCGACATCGGCGGCGGGATCCAGGTTGATTCCTGGCGCATCCTGCCTCCCAACTTCGATCCGGCGAAGAAGTACCCGCTCCTGGTGTATGTCTACGGCGAGCCCGCGGGCCAGACGGTCCAGGACAGCTGGGGCGGCAACACCTATCTCTGGCACCTGATGCTCGCGCAGCAGGGCTACATCGTCGCCAGCTTCGACAACCGCGGCACGCCCGCGCCGCGCGGCCGGGCCTGGCGCAAGAGCGTCTACCGCCAGATTGGCATCCTCGCCTCTGCGGACCAGGCGGCCGCGGTCAGGGCCGCTCTCGCCGCATGGCCGTTCGTCGATGCCGAGCGCGTCGGAAGCTGGGGCTGGAGCGGCGGCGGGCAGATGACCCTGAACGCGATCTTCCGCTATCCCGATCTCTACAAGACCGGCATGGCGGTGGCGTTCGTCTCCGATCAGCGCCTCTACGACACCATCTATCAGGAGCGGTTCATGGGCCTGCCCCAGGACAACCCCGACGGGTACAAGAACGGCTCACCCATCACCTTCGCCAAGAACCTGAAGGGCAACCTCCTCATCGTCCACGGGACCGGCGACGACAACGTCCACTACCAGAGCTTCGAGATGCTGGTCAACGAGCTCATCGCCAACGGGAAGGCGTTCACGATGATGTCCTATCCGAACCGGTCGCATGGCATCTCGGAGGGGCCGGGCACGACGATGCACCTCTATACCCTGATGACCACATACCTGAATCAGCACATGCCGCCCGCCCCGCGGTGAGCCGTCCGCCGAGCGTCAGCCTGGCGGTTGCGGGCGGATCGCAGGTCCGTTGAACCAGACCGCGTTGGGCGCGCCGGACCGGGCCGCGGCGATGTCCGGCCACCCGTCGCCGTCGAGGTCGCCAATCGCGACGCCGTAGACCGAGCCCTTGCCGTCGTTCCAGGGCACTTCACGGTACTGGGGCACACGGCCGCCTCCCAGGTTGAAGAACACCGATCCGAGCGCCTCCTGGCGCCCCACCACGATGTCAGGCCTCCCGTCGCGGTCGAGATCGGCCACGGCGATCGCATACGGCGCACCGGAGCCGGCGCCAAGCGAGACCGGCGGGTCGAAGGTGCGGTGTTTGCCGCCAAGGCAGACGAACATCCCGGTCCGTTCGTCACCGGCGATGAGATCGGGAAGGCCATCGCCGTTGATGTCCGCCGCCGCCGCCGCGCGAATCGACGAGTGCGCCGGCCCGGTCTTCGATGGCGCCTCCGTGAAACGCCCGGTGCCGTCGTTCCAGAAGATCAGGTTCTGCCCGCCGTCGCGATGCGGCACGAACAGGTCCACGTGCCCGTCGCCGTCCAGGTCCGATGCGACGATGATCGTGGCCGATTCGGTCGCCAGTGGCGAGCACGACGGGAAGCCTCCCTTGCCGTCGTTGAGGCACACGAAACTCGGCCGCGGGTTGGCCGGGTTCGAACTCCGGTTGGCCACGATGAGGTCGGGGCGCCTGTCACCGTTCAGGTCGGCGATGGTGACATAGCGCGTGGACCACTCAGGCTGGCCGAAGGTGCCTCCCACGCGAAAACGCCCCTTGCCGTCGTTCAGGTAGATGAGCTTCCTGTCGGGCCGGTCGTTGCTCACGACGATGTCGAGATGGCCGTCGCCGTCGAGATCGGCGAGCGCGGCCGTGTAGGTGCGGTCGGGAGCGTCACCGAGGACAGCGGGCGTGAAGTGCCCCTTGCCGTCGTTGCGCAGGAGGATGTTGTTGAGCGGCCAGTGGCGTCCCTTGGCGAGCACGATGTCGAGGTGGCCGTCGCCATAGAGGTCCCCGAGGCTCACGCTCGCAGACGTCTCGCTCGTCGTCTCGAGGAGAAGCTGGCGATCGAACGAACGGAGCGCCGGGCCCTGTCCGGGCGCCGCCGGCGAGGCCAGCAACGCGAGGACGAGTGCCCCCGGCAGCACCCGCACAGATGGCGCGGCGATCGAGAAGCGCCGGGCGGACCTGAGCGGCATCGATGTTGAGCGCCGTGTCATGGCCATGGGTGAGTCTACCGCGCGATCGACGGTCTGTGTGAACGTCCGGTGGTATGCTTCGCGCCATGCGACGCCTCTGCCACTCCATTGCCGCCTGCTGGATCCTGGGCTGTGCCGGCCTGGCCGCCCAACAGTGGCCGCAGTTCCGGGGCCCTGGAGGGTCCGGCGTCGCCGACGATCAGCGCCCGCCGGTCAGCTGGGACGTCGAATCCGGCCGCGGGGTCGTCTGGAAGACACCCATCCCCGGGCTCGGGCATTCGAGTCCGGTCGTCTGGGGCGACCGGCTGTTTCTCACCTCCGCGATCAGCAGCGATCCCAAGTCGGTCTTCGAGCCGGTGCTCAAGGGCGAGCAGGATTTCCGCAGCGACACCGCCCTGCACCAGTGGCGCCTCTACGCGCTCGACCGGGCGACCGGCAGGATCGTCTGGGACCGGCTGGCCTGGGAGGGCGTTCCCAGGATTCCTCGCCATCCGCACAACAGTTACGCCTCGGCGACACCGGCGACCGACGGGCGCCACGTCGTGGTGTCGTTCGGTTCGGAGGGGCTCTACTGCTACAGCGTGAACGGCGATCTCCGGTGGAAGCGGGACCTCGGAGTCGTCCACGCCGGCAAGCACAACAACCCGGAGTACACGTGGGGCACCGCAAGCTCGCCCATCCTGTATCGGGGCATGGTGATCGTGCTCTGCGATTCCCTGGGCGATGGCTACCTGGCCGCCTTCGACGTGAAGTCGGGACGCGAGATCTGGCGCACGAAACGAGAGGCCCATCCCTCGTGGTCCACGCCCGCGATCTATGAAGGCAAGGGCCCGCCGGAGCTCGTCACGAACGCCGCGCCCCTCATCCAGGGCTACGACCCGTCGAACGGGAAGGAACTGTGGCGCCTGGGGCCCAGCACCACCAACACGACGCCGACGCCGATCGTCGGCGAGGGGCTGATCTTCGTCGCGAATGGCTACAATCCCATCAAGCCGATCTACGCGGTCGTGCCGGGATCCCGGGGCGACCTCACATTGAAGGAGGACGCCACCGCAAGCGACGCGATCGCCTGGAGCAATCGACGCGACGGGCCGTACATGGCGACGCCCCTGCTGTACCGGGGCATCTTCTACGTGGTGTCCACGCGCGGCGTTGTGACGGCGCTCGAGCCGCGCACGGGAGTACAGATCTACCAGCAGCGGCTCGCACCCGGCGGGTACTCGGCGTCGCCGGTCGCCGCGAACGGCCGCATCTACATCGCCAGCGAAGATGGCCAAATCTTCACCGTTCGCGCCGGGCGTACTTTCGAAATCCTCGCGACGAGCGCGATGAACGAACCCACGATGGCCACGCCGGCCCTGGCCGGACATGCGCTCTTCGTGCGGACGGAGCACTGGGTCTGGGCGCTCGCCGACGCCACCAGGTAGCGCCGCTGGACGTCGCGGCCCGCCCGGCCGGCGGCCGTCTCGCCACCTAGCTCAGGCCGGGGCCCACCACGATGTCGCCGGTGACTTTCCGGCCTCCTGCCGTCACCTCGGCCCGATAGACGCCCGGCGGCGCGTCGCGCCCATCGTCGCGCCGGATGTCCCACTCGAGGCGATTGATGCCGGCGGCTCCCGGGACCGACATCGTCCGGACGGGCTGATCCTCGGCGTCGCGAATCGAGACCTGCACCGTTTGCGCCGCCTTCAGCCACACGTGCAGCAGCGCCCGGCCCCGCGGCGGCTGGGGCGGCACCTCTCGGCCCGGCTGCCAGGTGAGCCGGACCGGGCGCACACCGAACAGGTGCAGGTCCGATGCCTCCACCGCGTCGCTGAGCGCCTGCACAGGCCGGACATCGAGGAGGAACAGGCTCCGGCCGTGCGTCGCGATCACCAACTCGTCCTCGCGCGGGTGCACCACCAGGGCCATGACGGGCGTCGTCGGCAGGTCCGCGCAGAGCGAGTGCCAGGCATCGCCGCGGTTGAGCGACACGTACACTCCCGCGTCGGTCCCGACGTAGATCAGCCCCGGCCGCTTCGGGTCCTCGGCGACGACGTTGATCGACTCGGCCGGCAGGTTGTTGGAAATCGTCGTCCACGTGGCGCCGAAGTCCGCCGAGCGAAACAGGTACGCCGTGAAGTCGTCCTCGCGGTAGCCCGTCATCGACACGTAGACCGTGCCGACGTCGTGCCGGGACGCGACCACACGCGTCACCCACTTGCGCGGCAGGCCTGCACTGACCTCCGTCCACTGCGCGCCGTCGTTCCGCGTGACCCATACGCGGCCGCCCTCGGTGCCCGCGTAGAGCATGCCCGGCGCGAAGCGCGACTCCGACAGGGTCGTCACCGATCCGTACGGCACGACGGCGCGCTCGCCGCCGGGAGGGTGGCCCAACTCCGGGCTGATCGGGCGCCATGCCGCGCCGCGGTTCGTGGTCTTGAGCACGACGTTTGCGCCCGCGTAAAGCGTTCGTGGATCGTGCTGCGAGATAAAGAACGGCGTGAACCAGCCGAAGCCGTATGGCTTCTCACCGCGCGGCGCTTCCGGGCGCACGCTCTCGGTCGCCGGCCCTCCCGAAAACGGGTTGCCTGCCGTGAGGTCGATGCGCCGCATGGCGCCGTGCTGGTGCTCGTAGTAGACCCACTTCGGATCTGTCGGATCGGGCAGCGTCACGAATGCGTCGCCGCCGGTCCACTTGTCGAGCCATACGTACCGCCACCCGTCGTTGGCCCCCGGGTCCTCATCGGGCCGCCAGGTCGAGGGCGCCATGAACGCCCCGGTGTCCTGCGTCCCGGCGAAGATCGTGTACGGATCGGCCTGGTCCACGGCGACGAAGTAGAACTGGCCGATGGGCAGCGTGTTCAGGTGCAGCCACGTGGCGCCGCGATCCCACGACGTGAACACACCGCCGTCGTTGCCGAGGATGAGCCGCGCCGGGTTCGCCGGGTCGATCCACAGATCGTGATGGTCGAGATGCATGGCGGTGCCGGGGATCGGGTTGACCCGCCTGATGGTCTCGCCGATGCGCGTGTAGGTCCGGCCGCCGTCAGTCGAGTGGTACATCCGGTTGCCGAGGATGTAGATCTCGTTCTCGTTGTCCGGCGCGACCCGGATGTCGCAGAACTTCCAGCCGTAGATGCCGAAGACCTCGTAGATGTCGTCCGTGTTGACCCGGCGCCAGCTCGCGCCCTTGTCGTCGGACCGGTACACTTCGCCGCCGACGGTCGGGCGCGCCCGCCCGCCTCCCGGCGGCGCTGAAGGCCCCGCGGCGCCGTTGTCCAGGAACGCGTAGACCACGCGCGGATTGCTGCGGGCGATATCGATGTTGCTGCGGCCGATCGGCCCGGGCGGGAGCCCGTTCCCCAGTTTCGTCCAGGTTCTGCCCGCGTCCACGGTTTTGTAGATCCCGCTCGCCGGCCCGCTCACAATCTGCCACAGGCTGGCGTAGAGGACCTTCGGGTCGGACGGGTCCATCACGAGGTCGATGGCGCCCGTGCGGTCGTCAACATGGAGCGATCTCGTCCACGTCGCGCCGCCGTCGGTTGTCTTGAACACGCCCCGCTCGGTGTTGGGCGACCACGAGTGCCCCATCGCGGCGACATAGACGATGTCGGGGTTCTTCGCGTCGATGACGATTTTGCCGATGTGATGCGTGTCGGCGAGGCCCATCGGCCGCCACGTCCGGCCCGCGTCAGCCGACTTGAAGACCCCGGTGCCGGCAAAGGCGGGGCCGCTGTGTCTGGGTTGGACCTCGCCGGTCCCTACCCAGACGACGTCCGGGTTGGAAGGCGCGACGGCGATGTCGCCGATCGCGAACGCCGACTCGTGCTCGAAGACGGGTTCGAACGTCATGCCGTTGTTGGTCGTCTTCCAGACGTTCCCGGCTCCCGGCCCGACGTAGAACGTGCTCGAGCCCGGGCCCGCCGACGCGATGGCCTCGATGCGCCCGCCCTGGAGCGAGGGCCCGAGCGGCTCCCAGTGCAGCGGTTTGAACGGCGATGCCTCGAGCAGATCGAGGTGGGTCCGCCACGCGCGGGCGCGAGCCTCGGCCGTCGTCGGCCCGACGCCTGATCCGGGCGGGGCTCCCGGCAACTGGCCGGCCGTGTGGACGCCTCCGAGGCCGGAGATGAGAAGCGCAGCCGCCAGCCACCGGCCTGCGGGGAATGCGGGCACCATCGCGATCGCCTCCTGGCCGCTGTTGGGGTGTCGCGGCGTGCAGCATGCTACCCGATCCGACGAACGGAAGCTCGCCGTCGATCTACAATGCGCGCGTGCACGGACGATGCTCGCTGCGCCGCCGCGCCGCAATCCTCCTGGCAGCGCTCTGGATCGGCTGGGGACCTGCCGTCTCGATCGCAGCCACGCCAGCCCCCGCAGCAGCCTCCGAGACAGTCGTCCAGCCAACCCCGTCCGAACGTCCTGGCGACGACGTCGTCAACGTGGTTGCGTCCTTCCGGTCCGAGATCCCCCAGTTGGCCGCGGGCGTCATCCTCATCGCACTCGGCCTCTCCGTGCTGGTGCTGTCTGCCGCCCTCGGCCGATCGAGCGACGTGGCGCTGGTCTACTTCGGTATCTTCGCGAGCCTGTACGGCCTCAGGACCGTCGCGCTGACACAGACGACCGTGGAGCTATACGGCGTCGACCTGCTGGCGTTGCGGCGCATCGATGCCGCCATCACCTACGTCCTCAACATCCCGATGCTCCTGTTCATCGAGCGCGTGTTCGGGCCGGGCTGGCGATCGTCGATCACTCGTGTCCGCCAGGCGTGGATCGTGTTCGCGGCGGTCGGACTGCCCCTCGCGCTCCTGGCGCAGGACCCGTTCTGGCTCATGCCGGCGAACAACATCCTGGTCATCGCCGGCGTCGCGGTCATGGTGGCCAACTTCGGGGCCTGGCGGCGGTCGCGGCTGCCGGGACTGGGCGTACTCGGGTTTGGAGTCGCCGTCTTGACGGTCTTCGTCCTCAACAACAACCTGGCGGGATTGGCGCTCCTGCCCTGGGGCGAAGGGCCCGAGGAGATCGGCTTCCTCGTCTTCATCGGGTGCCTCGGCCACGTGGTCGCGTTACGCCAGCTGGAGGCGCAACGGCGGCTGGTCGCCATCGACCAGGAGCTCAAGACCGCGCGGGCCATCCAGACGGCGATCCTGCCGCGGGACCTGCCTGAGCTGCCCGGCGTGGACCTGGCGGCTCGTTATGTCCCGATGACCGCCGTCGGCGGGGACTTCTACGATGTCCTGAAGATCGACGACCGGCGCCTGGGAATCCTCGTCGCCGACGTGTCCGGTCACGGGGTGCCCGCCGCCCTCATCGCGTCGATGGTCAAGGTCGCCATCTCGTCGCAGGCTGATCACGCCGATGACCCAGGCCGCGTGCTGCGGGGCGTGAACCAGATCCTGTGCGGCAGTCTCGCGCAGCAGTTCGTCACGGCGGCCTACGTGTTCATCGATCTCGAGGCGCGGCGACTGACCGGCGCGACGGCCGGACATCCGCCCGTGCTGCTCTGGAGCGCGGGCGATGGCCGGTTGGTCGAATTGGGCGCCCCGGGCCTCCTGCTGGGACATTTTCCAGACGCGGAGTACACGCCCGTCGGCCATCCGATCGGGGGCGGCGACCGCATCGTGCTCTACACGGATGGCATCATCGAGGCCACCAACCGGCAGGGTGAGTTCTTCGACCCCGAGCGGCTGCGGGAGTTCATCGCCTCGCACCCGGGAGGCCCGGCCGAGGCATTCTCCGGGGCCCTGCTCGGTCACCTGTCGAGCTGGTGCGGGCGCGGCCCGGACACCGGCGGGTTCGAGGACGACATCACCCTGGTGGTTGCGAGCATCACGCCAGCCATCCCGTAACGCTTCCGTTTACCCGATCCGCAACGGCGACGCCTTCCGGCCACCCCTCGGCGTCGATTCCACGCCGGCGCCCTGGCCGAGCAGGAGCCCGGCCAGGCCAACAGCCCTCGTCACCAGCTGGCGCGCGCCCTCCCGCAGATCGTCGCTCTTCTCGACCGCGTCCATGTTGCGTTCCATGTCCTCCGCGTCCCACCCGCGGCTGTGCGCGATGAAGGGAAACTGCGGGAAATGAAAGCCGACTTCCGAAAAGAACGTCAGGAGCTGGCCGGCGACGCCCTGAATGTTGTCCTGACCGCCGGTGATGATGAACGCCGCCACCTTGTTCCGAATGAGCACCCGGTCGGCGATCGTGATCTGGTTCTGGATGCAGTTCATCCGCTCCGCCATCTTGTAGAACAGGCTGCTCGCGTTGCCCCAGCGGATGGGCGTGGCCAGCACGACCACGTCGGCCCAGAACACGAGGGCCTCGTAGACCTGTTGCATCTCGTCTCCGGGTTCCGCCTGCGTGATGGTGCACGGCCACGTGCACGACTGCGCGCTCTTCGAGTAGTACCCCTCGCAATTGCGGAACGTCAGGTCGTTGAGCGTGAGGAGACGCGTCTCGGCGCCGAGCGCGGACGACGCGTGGTCCAGCGCCACGCCGAGCAGCCGCTCGGAGGTCGAGTACCGTGGCGTGTCCCGGTTCATCACCGTCGTCGAAATCCCGACAACGCGCAGGGGCCCCGCCTGGCGGACGATGTCGCGCTCGAGCGCGTGCGTCGTCGTCTCGACGACGGTCTCGCCGCGGGGAGACGCGACATCGACCCACACACGCCCGTCGCGCACCTCCACGTCGTACGCCGCAACGGACTCGGGACGCCCGGACGCGCGCCCCGTGACACGGTCGTACTTCCACTGGTGCCAGGGACAGACGAGGCAGCCGTCGGCGAGCGTCCCTTTGTCGAGCGGTCCGCCCTTGTGCGCGCACGTCGCGTCGACTGCCGCGAAGGCCCCGTCTGCCCACGACAGCGCAAGCACCACCCCCTCGACCTCGACGCGCGTCACCGGGCGATCGCGCAGATCCGACGCAGCCCCCGCATCTACCCACTTGCGATCCGTCACGATCTTCTCCCTTCGCCCGGAGGCTCCGCCTCCCGGTGGATGGCTACGGATCGGCGCACACGCAGAGGCGGGCGCCGGAAGTGAAAGCCGATGCGCCGATTATACGCGTGGGAGCGACAGGACTGGCCTGCTCTGTCGGGGTTGTTTTGGCATTACGATGAGACGTCATTGGCCAGGCCACGCGTGGTCGGGCGCGCAAGGGCTACGTGATGTCGGTCTTGAGGAAACATGCGCTGGTCGTGACACTTGCGGTTGGCCTCAGCCAGACGGTCCCGCTGTCCCAATCACCGCAGCCCTCGACGGCGGCGAGTGTCGCCGGCGATCCGGCCGTGGTACGCGACTGGGCCAGCCGCCTGCTGGCCAGCGACCCGAAGGTCCGCGCAACAGCCGAAGCCGCCCTGGTCCAGGGGGCGCAGCGTTCGCTGCCCCTGTTGAGACGATTCCTCGGCCCGGGGCACGACGATCTGCACGCGGTGACGTTCGAGATCATCCAGCGGATCGGCCCTCCTGCCCTTCCGCTGCTGGCGGACCTGTTGCAGCACCAGCGGAGCTCCATCCGGCGCAGCGCCGTCGGTGAGTTGATTGACCTGGCGCCTCATACCGCGTCCATTCAACCGGCGTTGAGGCGGGCGCTCGACGACGAGGATTCGGTGACCGCGGGCGATGCCGCACGCGCGCTTGGCGCGCTGGGCCAGAGGGCCAGCCCCTCGGTCGGCGCGCTCGTCGATACGCTCTCGCACGGCGATCCACACGTCCGCATCTACGCGGCGGAGGCCTTGGCGTCGATCGGTCCAGACGCGGCCAGGGCGACCAACGCCCTCGCAGAAGCCCTGGGCGATCCGGTTCCCGGCGTTCGATGGGCGGCGTGTGAGGCCCTCGCACGCATCGGCCCGGCTGCGCAGTCCGCCGTGCCGCAGTTGATCGAAGCCCTGCAGGACGAGTTCCTCTATGTGCGCATCTTCGCGGCCGGCGCGCTGGGAAGCATCGGGCCGAAGGCAGAGCCGGCTCGCGAGGCGCTGAGGGCGGCAGCACTCGATCCCGCATTGCGCAGCGAAGCAGAGTGGGCGTTGAGTCGAATCGCTGGAATCGAGTCTGGAGCGCCTGCCGCCTCACGCGCTCTGCCCGCGCCTTCCGTCGGGCCCCCGCGCGAGACGACAGCCGTCCACACGGGCAATCCTCCGGTCGACTGGGACAGGACCACCGGCCGGAACATCGTCTGGAGTGTCGAGTTGGGAGACGACACGTTTGGACGTCCCGTCGTGGACGCCGATGCGGTCTACGTCGGCACCGACAACGCAAGGCTCCTGAACCCTGCCTTCCCGGAAGAAGCCGGCGTGCTCATGGCATTTGGCGCCAACGACGGCACATTCCGCTGGCAGGACGTGGCCCCGCGGGTGGAGCGCGGCCTGCGGGAGTTCCTGCTGCCTTCGACGACCAGTGCGCCGTATGTGGAAGGGAGCCGGCTGTACTACGTCACCGCCGAGTGCCAGCTCCGGTGCCTCGACACGCGGGGTTTCCGGGATGGCGAGAACAATGGCCCGTATCGGGAGGAGGCCTTCCAGGACGACGCCGCGGCCGACATCGTCTGGGAGTTGGACATGTGCGGCCGCCTGGGCGTGTTCCCGCACGAAGCGACCAACAGCGACGTGGCGCCCGCAGGCGATCTGCTGATGGTCTCCACCTCGAACGGGCAGAACGAAGGCCACACGCTCGTGCCATCGCCGCGCGCCCCGAGTCTCATCGCGGTGGACAAGCGTTCGGGCGCTGTGGTCTGGCGCGCCATCGGGGCGGGCGGGCAGGTGCTGCACGGCCAGTGGTCGAGCCCGGTGGTGGTCACCGTCAATGGGCGCCTACAGGTGCTCTTCGGCGGAGGAGATGGGTGGCTGCGCGCCTACGACGCGGCATCGGGTCACGAGATCTGGCGGTTTGACGGCAACCCGAAAGGCGCCCCCTGGCTTCCGCGCCCCGGCGTCCTTTCGCGCAGTCCTATCGTGGCTTCACCGGTCCTGGCCGGCGGCCGGGTCTTCGTGGCGATGGGCCAGAGTCCCGGGCACGGCAACGGACCTTCGTTGATTCACGCGATCAGTCCCGACGGGCAGGGCGACGTCACCAGGAGCGGCGTCCTCTGGACTTCCCGCGAGGTCGGTCGCGTGGTGGGAACGCCCATCGAAAGGGACGGCCTGCTGTACGTCGGGGACGTGGGCGGAACCGTGCATTGCCTCGACGCGGCAACCGGAGCCCACGTCTGGAAACACGAGACGCACGGGGCCATTTGGGGATGCCTCCTGCTGGCGAGCGACCGGCTGTACGTGGGGAACGAAGACGGCACCATGACCGTCCTTCGTGCCGGACGGCGAAAGCAGCTGCTGGCGGAGATCGACATGGATGCGCCGCTCTATTCGCCTCCGGCGCTCGTCGGTGATGCACTATACGTTGCCACCGCGAACCGCTTGTACCTCATCGCGTCGAAACAGTGATTCCTGACCCTGCGCCACGGCGACGAGCGCCCGGGAGGCCCTGGCGGCGGCGAGCAGCGTGCCGGGACCGGGCCTCCCGTGAATGGCCGGGCCTGGCGCGATGACGGATCGCTGCGTGGAGCGCCTTCAGTACACGAACGGCATGAGCTTTCTGACGCGCGCCTGGTAGGCGCCGTAGCCGGGGAATGCGGCCGACAGCCAACGCTCTTCTCGAGTCGCCTTCACGTCGAAGAACATGGTCAACAGCGCCGCGTAGGCGAGGCAGAGCAGGCTCCGCGTGCAGAGCGCCCATCCGACGGCCGCCCAGATCCCCCCGCAGTACATCGGGTGCCGGACCAGGGCGAACGGACCGGTGTCGATGAGCGTTCCGCTGTCCTTCGGATATGGGAGAGGGCTGAGACTCCGCCCGAGTCTCGCTGCGCCGGCGACGATCCACAGTCCCCCGGCGGCCATCAGGGCCGCGCCGATGGCCGGCGACGCCGCCCGGAGGGCGTCCGGCCACGCGGGCAGCCACGATGCCGTCCGAGGTCCCAGCGCCACGAGCAGGAACAGGCCCGCCTGTGCGAGGACGTACCATTCGCCTCGCCTTCCCCTCCACCACGGTGCGAGCGATGCAGCGTCGGTCTTCATTGCCACTTTCCTTCCACGCGGTCTCATGACCCGTTCTCGCGGCCTGCTTCACCCGCCTTACGCAGGTGATGGAACCGTCTCCAGTGAATCGGCGTAGTGCCGGCCCAGCTCGTAAGCCTCCTCCAGGTAGCGCGCCCGCGTCTCCGCCGTGACGATGGGGACGCCCCAGAAGTACTTGTGCTCGACCGTGCGAATGCCCGGATACCGGAACCCCCACGAGTCGATGAGGCGTTCCATGGCGTCCTTTGCCCCGGAGTCGTAGACGTCCGCACCGAAGAACGTCGTGCTGACGAGGAGTGCCTTCTTCTGCGTGAGCAGCGGGATCCTGCCGGCAACGTCGCCCTGCCACCCCTTGGCCGTCAGCCGGTAGGCGAATCCGTGGGTGAACACCCGCTCCATCCATCCCTTGAGAATCGCCGGAAACCCGAACCAGTAGACGGGAGCGATGACCACCAGCCCGTCGGCCGCCCGGACCCGCGCCTGCTCGCGCAGCACGTCCTTCGGCCGGCGGGCGTAGACGAGTCGCGCTACCTCGCGCAGGCTCCGTCCGCGCAGCCACCGGCGCGCGATCGCCCGGCGGATTGGCCCGCCCGCCGCGGCGAGCACCCGTTCGCGGAGCTGCATCCGCTCGAGCACCTCCTCCGGCACGGACTCGTCGGCGAAGAAGGCGCCGTCGTAGGCGTTGAAGACGGGATTGAACCCCTCGGCCTGGAGGTCGGCTATCTCCACGTCGTGTCCCGCGGTTCTCAACCCGGCCTCGATGCGGGAAAGCAGCGCCGCGCAGAACGACTGGGGATCGGGGTGCGCGAAGACGATTAGGACTCTCATGGCTGGCCCTCCGCCGCGGCCCTCCTTGGCGCGACAACAGAAAGACGGAATCGGGGGCCGTTGGGTTACATCCCCCCGGCACAGGGTGTAACCTATGGGCGCCTCCGTCCGTCGTTGGTGCATGAGGCATGGCGCCGACGTTGGAAAGGGGACGGACATGGACGAGAAGACGAGCGTGCTGGTGTGCCTGGGCGCGGCGGTGGCCGCCAACTGCGGGCCTTGTTTCCGGCACTACCACGGCGAGGCGCTCCGGCTCGGCCTGGACGCGTCGGAGATCCAGGCCGCCGTGACGCTGGCTGGCAAGGTCAAGGCCGGGGCGAACATCGCGGTGATGAGCGCCGTCGGCGAGGCGATGCGCGGCGCCGGCCAGCTCGATCAAGCCGAGTCCTGCTCCCCGTCGGCCACCCCCTCGTGCTGCTCGCGCAACGGCTGAGCGATGGACTTCTGGGAGCTCTACGACCGGCACTACTCCCGGGTGCGCGCCTACGCCAGGTCCATGCTGCGCGACGCGGCGGCCGCCGACGACGTGGTGCAGGAGACGTTCATCCGGGCGCAGGCGAACGTCGAGGGGCTGCGCGAGCCGGACAGGATCCTGGGCTGGCTGCTCCGCATCACGCACAACCTGTGTATCGACGCCCTGCGCGCCAGGCAATCGGCCCGCATCGACGCGGCCGCCGATCCCGAGCTGGCGCCGGCCGCGCGCGTCGAGCCGTCCGTCCAACTGGAGCTCGAACGCGCCGAGATGAGCGCGTGCGTCCGCGACCAGGTGGACCACCTCCCGGAGACCGACCGCTGGGCGATCCTCCTGTTCGACATTGCCGGGCTCTCCCACGACGAGATTGCCCGTGTGCTCGACATCGAGGCCGGCGCGGTGAAGGTCCGCCTCCATCGCGCGCGGAAGAAGCTTCGCGCCTTGCTCGAAAGCGCCTGCTCGTTCGAGCACGACCAGCGCAACGTGCTGGTCTGCGAGCCGAAGCGCCCGGAGCGCTGACCGCCAAGGCGTACCGGCTGAACCAGCGGGGGCCCTTTCCCGTCCAATCGACCAGGTAGCGCCCCCGCCACACCGAACATCTCCTGTACACCGCTCTCCATGGGGGGAGCTTCATGCGACGACTGGTCATTGCCGCACTCGTCTCCGGCTTGAGTACGTGGTCGCTGTCAGCGGGCTCGCAGGACACCGTCGCCGGGCGTCGTGAGCGAGTCGAGAACGGGCTTCGGGCGAACATCACCATCGGCGGGCGACCGGCGGGCTCGATCCTGGAGCGGATGCGCACGCTCAAGGTCCCGGGCGTTGGCGTGGCGGTGATCCGCAACTACCAGGTGGAGTGGGCGAAAGGATATGGGGTCCGCAATAGCGCGACCGGCGAACCCGTGACCGCGGCGACGCGATTCCAGGTGGCCTCGATCACCAAGCCGCTCACCGCCGTCGTCACCCTGAGCCTGGTCCAGGAGGGACGGCTGGACCTGGATCGTGACGTCAACGCCTATCTCACGAGCTGGAAGGTTCCCGACAACGAGTACACCAGGACGGAGAAGGTCACGATCAGGCGCCTGTTGTCACACACCGCCGGCCTGACCGTCCGGGGCTTTGGCGGTTACCCCGCGGGCGCCCCGGTCCCGACGCTGCCCGAGGTCCTGGACGGCCGGCCGCCGGCCAACAGCCCGCCGATACGGGTGGATCAGGTGCCGGGCAGCGGGTTCCGGTACTCGGGCGGGGGGTTCACCGTGCTGCAGCAGCTGCTGGAGGATGTCACGGGCACGCCGCTGGCCGATCTGGCCCGCGAGCGCGTGTTCGCGCCGCTCGGCATGACGCACAGCAGCATCGGCCTGCCGGCACATCCGCCGGCTCCGGTGGAGCTCTCCATGGCGCACCTGCCCAACCCGGTCCCGGGATACCGGTTTCTGTCCGGCGGGTCCGGCTGCTGTGAGTGGTGGACGACGCCGGCCGACCTGGCGAACTTCGCCATCGCGATCCAGCGGTCGCTCAGGGGCGACAGCGGGTCGATCCTGTCGCAGGCCACCGCCAGGATGATGGTCGCGCCTGTGGGCGGCGCTCCCGTCGGCCTGGGCTTCTTCCTCAGCGAGTCCGGCGGCACCCGCTGCTTCGAGCACAGTGGCGGCAACCCGGGTTTCGGCAGCTTCATGCTCGCCACCGTCGAAGGCGGCAACGGGGCGGTCGTGCTCGAGAACACCGGCAGCAGCAGTGGATTTGTCGGCGAGGTTCTCTCCAGCGTCGGGGCTGCCTACGGGTTGCCCGGGGCGCAGACGGTCAACTACGAGTCGGCCGCACACCTGGTGTCGGCGTACAAGCAGGCCAAAGCGGCTCGCCCGGGCGATCCGATGACCGCAGAGAACGCCGTGAACACCCTGGGTTACAGGCTCGTCGCGAACGCCATGCCCGACGAGGCCATCCAGGTCTTCCAGCTCAATGTCGATCTCTACCCGGATTCGGCGAATGCGGAGGACAGTCTGGCCGAGGCGCTCGAGGGCGCCGGCCAGTTGGCGGCGGCGCTTGCCCACTATCGGCTGGCCATCGCCAAGCTCGACCAGCACGGTGCGCGCAACGGCGGGTACGAACCGAACCGGGCGGCCACCCAGGCGAAGATCTCCCGGCTCGCGGTGAAGGTCTCGAAGCACCTCTGACGCGCGGCGAACCGACCGTCGGGCCGAGCGGCGCGATCGACCGGCAGGGCGCGTTGCGGGCGACCGGGATTCATCACGGGTGTGGAAGCGCTGCAGGGGGTGGTCATCGCCATCACGGCCTCTGACGCTGTGGTTGAACGGCGCGCGCGTCAGCGAGCGTCCGTTCCAATCGACCGGCGGGGTCCGGGCCGGCGTGACGCCCGTTGCCGCGCAGCCCGGAGCCCGGAACCGGATGCCCGGAGTACCCGGATGGCTCAGACGAAGCTAAAGCAGCTCCTTCCACGTTTTGGGACCAACGATCCCGTCCGGCACCAACCCGTGGGCGCGTTGGAACCGACGAACTGCCGCCTCGGTCATGGGACCGAAGACACCGTCGACCTTGTCGCCCGTCATTCCCAGACCCCGCTGGAGCTCCTGGACCAAGTACTTCGGATTGTTGGCGGAACCGCGGCGGAGGGTCGGGCGATCGTCGGAGTCGACGGCTGGAATCAACGGCGGAAGCGCCGATCCGCTCAGGTGTCGGGCGACCTCCCTTCGGAAGGCGTCCATGACCAGCGAGTGGGGGTCGCTCTTTCGCCCCTTCGGCAGGGCGAATTCCTTGTGGCCGCAGCACATGCCCTCGTCCCGACCGATGCGTTTCAGTATTGCGGCGGCTCCGCGGTAGTACGCATCCAGCTGGACGGCCGGCCAGAGATCCGTTGGCTTACCGGCATTCTCGGCTTCGATGCCGATGAAACTGCTGTTGCCGGCAGTCACGCTCTTCCACTCACCGACTCCGGCGTGATTGGCTCTACCCGCCGCAATGACATAGTAGGTTCCGTCGCGGCCCAGTCCAAGCTGGCTCAGTGGACCTGAGAGATCGGCGCGTCCGTTCACGAGCACGTTGAGACTCGGCATGTTCCCGTTCGTCGGGCCGGCGGTGTGGTGGCACATCACACCCTGAACGGTACCCATCTCGCCGACGCCTCGATTGGGCCAGCCGGGGCACTCCGCGACCTTGAGGCCGGCACCCTTGAGGACCGTGGGCAACCATGTGAGTTCATAGGCCATGTGACGCGACTCCTCCCTCGGCGGCAGGCAGATCCTCATCCGGCGTGGCGTCCTGCTCTGCAATTGCGCCCGTGCATCCGTCCAGCGTCTCATCAGCTGGCGGATTCGGTTCGCTCCTGGGCTTCGCCGGCTTGCGCTTCCGTGGCGGCGGCTTCTTCGTGCTCATGGTTCACCTCGCTGCACTGTGTGGTCACCGAACACCTATGCCGCGTCTGCGGCGCCTCACCCTGCGGAAGACCGGGCCTCCGGCAGTCAGGTTGTCCATTCATCGTGGATGACGGCGATCAGTTGCCACGAACCGGCCTGGTTCTCGAATACCAGGCGAAGCGCGCGCCACTCCAACGCTGGATCACCCTGCCCCTCGAGAGGCTCCAGGAAGAACTCGACACTCGTGCCGTTGGGGTAGACGGCGGCGGCATTGCTCGTGGTCGTGCCCCGGACCTGGTAGTCGTTGACCGTAACGGATGTGGCCGCCGTGAAGTCGCGATCCATCACGAAACGTTCAACGTACCCGGCGGGCGTCAGCATGATGGGATCCCCGGTGCCGTCCGCGTGCCCCCAGGAGTAAACGCTGCCGTCCTCCCAAAGCCTCCGTACATCCGCACGTGACAAGACGCGATCGCTGCCCACGTCCACAAACGCATAGGGCGAGACACGTACCCCGCGCTCGCGGTGAACGAACGCCGCGAGGCCCGCTCCGTCCTTGGCTTTCATGGCAGCGACCACTTGCTTGGCGGTCTCAACGACATCCTGTAGCTCATCGGTGTCGTCCGCGTGGTGCGCGGCGTCCCGCGCAGTACATCCACCCGCCACGCTGATGGATGCGGCCAGCGCGATTGCTGTCAGCCGGGCAACGTGAAGTCGACACGTCATGCAGCTTGCTTCCGAAGCTCCCGAGGGTGACCTGTTCGAACGTCCACTGGACCGACTGCGGTTCCGCTGTCGAATCGCGCCACTGCTGTTGGATTCGAGGTGCTCCCCACACGGAGGACTCCGGAGCCCTGCTGCGCACGGCGGACCAAGCACGCTTCATTGGCGGGGTCCGAGTTGAGGTGACGCCCGTTGTCGCGCAGCCCGGAGCCCGGAACCTGGTGCCCGGAGTACCCGGATGGCTCAGACACCGAGCCCATTATGCCCCCGTGGGTCGCACGGTCAAGCGGATGTTCGGCGGATGGTCGGCGGCCGGATGCCGGCGGCGAGAAGGCCCTCAACCCGAAAGACGTGATGCTCTGGCTCTACGACGGGCCGCGCGTCGGCGCCGCGACGCAGGACCGGAGGGCGACATGAACCGGCCCGGACGCAGCGGCTCGCTCGCGCTCGGCGACCTCTACTACGTCAGCCGACTCGTGGCGCTTCCCCAGATGCTGCGCTCGCCGTTCGGGGGTGTGGACGGGCAGAACGGGCGACGCGCGGCGCCACTCCAAGGAAGAACACAACAGCACGCCGCTCCCACCGGGCGGCATCTGGAGCCCCCGGCGCGACGAGGCGGAACTCGCAGATCGCGTCGAGTCGCGCAGGCGGCGAACGGGGGCCGTATGACGGTGGCCAGTACTCACGTCGCGGCCGTCGCGGACGGCGACGCCAAGAGGCGGCACAGGGCATGACGAAGCACGGAAGATCCGAATATGACTGCGTCGCATTCCGCCCTGAGCGCCAGGATTGTCCGCTAGGATTCGGTCTCTGCCGCTGGCAGCGTCTGACCCCTCCTGACCGCCGGAATCCGCGAGAACATCGAGGAAGGCTGGCGCGCCCGCCGCCCTTCGACACGCTCAGGGCGCCCTGAGCCCGCCGAAGGGCGCGACTCGAACGCGGGCTTGCCCCGCCAAAGCTCGCGGACGAGCTGAGTGCGAGCGACGGCGGGACCCCCGGCTTGGAAGGCCCGTCGTCGGAACGGTTATGCCAAGGCCGTTACGAACGGGCCCCTTGTCACAACAGTCACCTTGCCAGACTTCACGACAATCCGTCGATTCCGCCCGTGTTCGTCTGGTGGCCGATGACCGATCGCGTCTCGCTCCACGTGCGTCCTCCCGCTTCTGTGGGCCGCCTCGGGCGCCCCATTCCGGTCTCCTCGATGGCTTGACATATGACGTCATGCGTAATACTCTGATCCCATGATCAGGTCGTTCAGGAGCAAGGACGCAGCGGCCCTGTTCCACGACGTGCCGGTCCGGCGTTTCCAGGCATTCGAGCGGCCTGCCCGCCGAAAGCTGCTCTATCTGCACCGGGCGCGCGTCCTTGAGGACTTGAAGGCCCCGCCCGGCAACCACCGTGAAGCCCTCAAAGGCGATCGCAGGGGCCAGCACAGTATTCGCATCAATGATCAGTGGCGCATCTGCTTCATCTGGAAGAACGGCGATGCCCACGACGTTGAGATCGTGGACTACCACTGAGAGGTGTCTCATGGCGTCAAAGCCGAAGCTGCTCGATCCGATTCCTCCTGGAGAGATCCTCATGGAGGAATTCATGCGCCCGTTGGGACTCAGCATCAACGCATTGGCGCGGGCGCTCGCCGTTCCCGCGAACCGCGTCAGTGCCATCGTCAATGGCACCCGCGCGATTTCGGCTGATTCCGCGCTGCGACTCGGCAAGTACTTCGGCACCTCGCCTGAGATCTGGCTCGACCTGCAGTCGGACTATGAGCTTCGGGTCGCCCGGCAAACGACGTGGACGCGCGTCGAACCGACGGTGCAAACCCGAGTCGCGTGAGCGTGCTTCGGATCTGGCCGATGAGGTACGGCCATGCCGGGACTCTCCTCGGGGAACCCGGCGAGGAAAGACACCGATGAACCGAGAGTTCACGGTCATCATCGAACGGGACGCGCGCGGCTTCTACGTGGCGTCGGTCCCGGCGTTCCGAGGGTGCCACTCGCAGGCCGATTCTCTGGACGAACTCATCACACGCATCAAGGAGGCGATCGAACTCTGCGTTGAAGTCCAGGGAGAGGCTGCTGACACGCTGGACTTCGTCGGAGTGCAGCGGGTCCGGCTGGGGACGTGATGGCGATGTCTCCAGACGGATTCCTCTCTCGCCACTTCTTCAGCCGCCGACCGAGACACCCGGCCGGCTCCCAGGCCCACACCCGCTGATCCCCAGCCATAGCGCAGATCGTCCCGATCATCGGTTGTGAGAGCCCGTTATCGAGATCCTCGACCGTGATGTCCGGTGCTCGCGATCACCGGCGTTGTCAGTTGGTGATCGATCTTGCGCCCCAATTCGATCACTGCGCCGCACGGTTGGCGCTCGTCAGCGAGGTTCCCGATTCCCTCGATTGCGTCGGGCACTCAAGCGCCGAGAACGTCCAGGAACGACCGGGGCGTGATGATCCGGACGCCTTCGTATTCCCGGACTGCCAGGAGGTGAGGGTCACCTGTCACTACGAACGAGGCGCGGCCGGCGACCGCGGCCGCGAAATACTCGTCGTCGTCAGGGTCATCGCTCACACCAGCCACCCGAACGGTTCCGGCGACGAGCTCGGCCAGAACCACCAGGTCTTCAAACCAGAGGGCGGGATCGAGGTCGCGGCGTACAGATCGCCGGACCTTGGGATACTCGAGAGCCCGCAAGACCTCTTGGACCATGTCCTCGGACAATACCAGGGCGAAGGCACCCGCGCCCAGAAACCGTTCGATGATCCCGCCAGGCGGACCACCGGGACGGATGGCTGCGCGCACGAAGCGGGCCAGGTCGATTCACGGCCGGAAGTGGGGAGTCGAAGCGGGAACCGGCGCCGAGCCCGACAACCGATCTGGAGGCCACGCGTGGGCGTCCCCCACTCACGCGCGTGCCTGCTCCTCGCGTCCCAAGGTCGGTAGTCTCTTGATGGCCATCCCGACCTTCTCTTCCGCTCTTCGCAACTCGTAGAGGTTCTGCAGGTTCAGCCAGAACTGCGCGCTCGTGCCGAAGAAGTGCGCGAGCCGAAGGGCCGTGTCGGCGGTGATGGCGCGCTGGCCGTTCAGGATCTCCGTCACCCGATTGGTCGGCACCTTCAGCCGGCGCGAGAGCTCCGCCGCGCTCATGTCGAGCGCTTCAAGGTCGTCCGCGAGTACTTCGCCGGGGTGGATGGGGGTACGGGCCATGTTCGCGACCTCTCTAATGGTAGTCAACAATCTCGACGTTTACGGGCCCCGGGGACCCGTCCGGCCATTCAAAGCACACGCGCCACTGATCGTTGATGCGGATGCTGTACTGGCCCTTGCGGTCTCCCTTCAGCACCTCGAGCCGGTTCCCCGGCCGACGAAGGTCAGCGAGCGCGGTGGCGGAATCGAGCTGCGCCAGTTTGTTCTCAGCCGATCGTTCGAAGCCGGCAAAGGCTCTGACCCGCTTCTCGCTGACACAGTCCCTGGTCCGTTTGCCTCGGTAGCTGACGATCATTCACGGTAGCGTCGCACGGATATATGCGTTACGTCAAGCGTATTGACTGGAGCCCGGGTTGAACACGGCGCGCCCCCCAGAATGGCGTGCCGTCAAGCGACCCCCGGCATCCATGGCAGGTGGTCTTGAACATCTCCCTGATTAGCAGGCGGTCCTGATCACCGGCCTGAATGTCGGGTGCTCGCGATCACCGGCCATGGCAGTTGTTGGTCGAACTTTAGCCTCGATCCGAGCACTGCGCAGCGAGTTGGGCGCCCCTCAGCGACGTTCCAGATTTCCCCAATTGCTTCGGGCACTCAAACGCCCAGGACGTCCAGGAACGACCGGGGCGTGATGATTCGGACGCCCTCGTATTCCCGGACCGTCAGGAGGTGAGGGTCACCTGTGACTACGAGCGAGGCGCGGCCGGCGACCGCGGCCGCGAGGTACTTGTCGTCGTCGGGGTCATCGCTCACACCAGCCACCTGAACGATTCCGGTGACGAACTCGGCCAGAACCACCAGGTCCTCAAACCAGAGGGTGGGGTCGAGGTCGCGGCGTACGTATCGCCGGACCTTGGGATACTCGAGAGCCCGTAAGACCTCTCGGACAATGTCCTCGGACAATACCAGGGTGAAGGCATCCGCGCCCAGAAACCGTTCGATGATCCGGCCAGGCGGACCACCGGGACGGATGGCTGCGCTCACGAAGACGTTGGCGTCGAGGACGGCGCGAAGCACGTTCGTTACGCGGACTTCGACTTGGGTTTGGCAGACTTACGTGCCCAGCGCTGCGCCTCGAGCGCCAACTCGGACGCCTGCTTGTCTGTCAGCGCCCCCTGTTGCTGCTGCGCGAGAAAGTCCAGGGCGTGACGGCGCGCAAAGCGTCGCATCTGTTCCAGTCGCTCGACCGGTACCAACGCGGCGAGGGCTTTCCCCTTCCGTTCGATAATGAACTCGTCGTTCCGAAGCGCCACCCGATTCAGCATGTCGCCGATCCGCTGTCGCACATCGATGGTGGAGACCTTGTCTGTCATACGTACCCCTAGCAACTATTATAGTTGCTCTAGATGAAATGGCAAGGACCTCGGCGGTCGCCGACAGTTCACGAGTCTGGGGCTGATACTGGCCAATGCGGCGGGGCGCGCCGAGCATGGGCCTGCGGTCCTGGTCATCGATCTGGGTAACAGACGGTCCTGATCACCGGCCTGAATGTCGGGTGCTCGCGATCACCGGCCAAGTCAGCCCATCGTCCCGATCCTCGGCCGTGATGTCCGATGCTCGCGATCACTGGCCAAGTCAGCCGGTGGTCATCGGTTTAGAAGGCCCGGCGTCTCGAATGGAGAGCGAATATCAGAATAGAAGGCCCGTCGTCTGAAACCCGCAAGATCAGGCCAGGACTTGCGGATTCTGCGAAACCGATCGGTTATGACATGGCGGTCATGCGGCGATTGCCATCAATGACGCGTCGGACTGAATCTTGGCCAGAAACTCCCCGTGTCGGCGCGAATCGGCGTCGACGCTGATAACCGATCGACCGAGCGGCCGATACGCAGATGTGACGGCCCGGCCGATATCTCGTAAACTGGAGGCCTGCAGGAGGCGGTCAATGGCTTGGCTTGACTGGTCGCAATGCCCCGTCGTTGAGAGCATCCCTGGCAAGGTGAGCGGCGCCTGGGTGTTCCGGGGCACACGCACGCCTGTTGCCGTCGTCTTCGAGAACATGGAGGACGGCATGACGATCGACGAGGTCATCGAGCAGTTCCCGGTTTCGCGGAGCCAGGTCAAGGCCGTGCTGGAGTTCGCCGCCCGCAGCCTCGACGCGCCCGTCCCGGCACGCTGATGCGGGTCCTCTTCGACAACGGGACGCCGAGGGGCGTCGGCGCAGCCCTGACGGACCACATCGTCGAGGAAGCTCGCGCCCACGGGTGGGACACCCTTCGAAACGGCGAACTGCTCGACGCCGCCGAAGCCGCCGGGTTCGACGTGTTCGTGACGACGGACCGGAACCTCCGCTACCAGCAGAACCTGGCCGGTCGGAAGATCGCCATCGTCGTGCTTGGCAACGGCCGATGGCGTCTAATCAGGAACAGGCTGCCGATCATCAGCGCGGCGGTCGCTGCAGCGGCGCCAGGCAGTTTCACAGAGATCGAGATCCCGATTGACTAAACTACCTCTCCCTATCAGGCACTCGGCAGCTGTTGTGCTCGTAGCAGTTGCGGGCCCACACTGATACTGTCGGTCGCAGCATGCCCCCGCTGCTCATCGCCCTGTTCGCCGCCCTCCGCTGTACCGTTCGGTCACGTCTCGAGCTCGAGGCGGAGGTTCTCGCCCTTCGACATCAACTCGCCGTCCTCCAACGACAGGCGCCGAGGCGCCCCCGTCTCGGTTACGCCGATCGCTTCCTGTGGGTCGTGCTCTCGCGGGTCTGGTCGAACTGGCGACAGGCCGTCCAGATCGTCACGCCCGAGACCGTCGTACGCTGGCATCGCCGTGGGTTCGCGCTCTACTGGCGGTGGAAATCACGTCCGCGACGGACGGGCCGGCCGGCAGTGGCCGTCGACATCCTGGCTCTCATCCGGCAGATGCAGGCGGCCAACCCGCTGTGGGGCGCGCCGCGCATCCACGGCGAACTGCGGAAGCTGGGCATCGAGATCGCACAAACGACCGTGGCGAAGTACCGTCAAGCGGCGCCGCGGGAAGCCCCCGTCGCAGACTTGGCGCACGTTCCTCACGAATCACGTCTCTCAACTCGCCTCGGTTGATTTCTTCACCGTCCCCACTGCGACGTTTCGCGTGCTGTTTGTGCTCGTCGTGCTGCTGCACGATCGACGGCGCGTCGTCCACGTGAATGTCACGGCGCACCCGACGGCCGCGTGGACCGCGCAGCAGCTCCGCGAGGCGTGGCCCTGGGACTCTGCACCGGGGTTCGTCATTCGGGATCGCGACGGCATCTACGGACCGGAATTCCAGACGGCCATGCGGGCCATGGGCATCGAAGAAGTCGTGATCGCGCCTCGTGCGCCCTGGCAGAACCCGTTCGTGGAACGCGGGATCGGCTCCCTGCGGCGCGAGTGCCTCGCCCACGTCATCATCTGGAACGAGCGCTCGCTGCGCCGGCACCTTCGACAGTACCTCTCCTGCTACCACGATTGGCGGACCCACCTCTCGCTCGACAAGGACGCCCCAGTCTCACGGACTGTGCAATCGCCGAACGGGGGCGCGATCGTGCAGGTCCCGCACCTTGGCGGTCTGCATCACCACTACGAACGTCGCGCCGCCTGACTGTCGCTCTTGGCTCTGTCGACAGCTCACCGCCTGTCGGCGTGATCCGTCGTGGTGTGTTTACACCGGATGGCTGTTGTCCCGGACGCGGCCAGCACGCCCCGGTCGGAGTTCAAGGATCCGCGCGCCGGCGCCCTCGGTCACGCCACCGGGAGTTCCTTCCGGTGCCGACGGAGTTTCTGGTAGGGACACCGGGCGCACTGACTGTATCAGAGCGATCAAAGGGCAACCCACCCACCATGTGCTGCGGTGAGGGGCCGTCTTATTCACCGCCTAGTATGCGGAGCTTGTGTTGCGCCGTGCGGCGATTGGCGCGTATAATCACCGCATAACATGCGGCATAAATCACTCTGCGTCTACGAACGTGCCGACTGGCCGAAGTTCCGGTGGGACTCGGCCCAACTCACGCCCGCACTAGCCGCCTGCCGTCACCGGCAGGGTCGCTTGCTTGGCCGGATGGAGACGCTGGGGTTCCCGCTCCAACAGGAGGCCGTTCTTCAAACGCTGACCGACGACGTCGTCAAGAGCAGCGACATCGAAGGCGAGACGCTGGACGTTCAGCAGGTGCGATCCTCCGTTGCGCGCCGCCTCGGCATGGATGTCGGGGGCGTTATGGCCGCGGACCGCCACGTCGAAGGCGTCGTTGAGATGATGTTGGATGCGACACGCCATTACGACCAGCCTCTCTCGGTCGACCGACTCTTCGCTTGGCACGCGTCGCTGTTTCCAGCAGGCCGCAGTGGCATGCGCAAGATCCGCGTGGGGACGTGGCGCGATGACAGTACAGGTCCGATGCAGGTCGTCTCGGGACCGATCGGGCGCGAGCGTGTCCACTACGAGGGGCCTGCCGCAGGCCGGCTTGAACAGGAGATGAACGCGTTTCTCGGGTGGTTCGAAGGCGGCGGCGCGGCACACGACCCGGTACTCAAGGCGGGCCTTGCCCATCTCTGGTTCGTGACGATTCACCCGTTCGACGATGGGAATGGCCGCATCGCACGTGCGATTGCTGATCTTGCCCTGGCACGATCCGAGCGGAGCGCGCAGCGCTTCTACAGTATGTCGAGCCAGATTCGCCAGGAGCGTGCAGCGTATTACGACATCCTGGAACGCACCCAGAGAGGAGCCCTGGACGCCACGCCCTGGATGGAGTGGTTCCTGGCCTGTCTGAGTCGTGCCATCGACGGCGCGCAGACCACGCTCGCTGCTGTGCTCACGAAAGCGCGTTTCTGGCAGACCCTCGGGGCTGCTCCGATCAACAAGCGACAACGCCTCATGCTGAACCGTCTCCTGGAAGGCTTCGAGGGTCATCTCACAACGTCGAAGTGGGCGACGATCGCAAAGTGCTCCTCGGATACCGCGCTCCGAGACATCCTCGAACTGGTGGAGCGCGGCGTCCTCATGCGCAACCCTGGAGGGGGCCGCAGCACCAGCTACTCCCTCGCCGAAATCCGATAGCCCTCATCACGACTCGCAGGGCATCGCGCGACAACGACAACGGGCAGCGGTCCGTGCTCCTTCCACGTTGACGCGACGCGGACGTCCGCGTCGTGACGGACTAGGCGCTCCGTCGCGGTGTGAGGGTCGCTGGTCAACGCCGTCTGCCCAGCGCCATGTTCCAACCGCAGAACCTGCTGCCAAAGGACCGGCGACGGTGTTCTCTTTCTCGACTCCCACTGATAGACCACGGCCTTTCCGGCCGCGCCGATGCGTCGGGCCAGAGCGTCCGGCGTGAGGCGGAGCCGACGGCGAAGGGCTCGAAGCTGCTGATCGTAGTCGGGCGGAACGGTCGGCAAGGGCGCCGGATACGCCTTTTGTCCGCCGAATCGGCGGTAGTGCGTGGCCATGAACTCCTCCGCCGCGGCGCGGGTGGCCAATCGTCGAGGCCGGCCAAACACGGACTTCACCGCGAAGTGGGCCTCGAGTCTTCCTGTTCGGACGGCGGCTTGCAACGTGCGGATGTGAACGCGGAGTTCCTGAGCCAGTTGGCTGAGCGGCAGCAGTTCATGCTGTCGCTGGTAGTGTGCGACCACGTCGCGGGCACGCCGCAGCACTGCGACAGGGATGGCTCGTCGCCCGCTATCCCATGGGCGAAAGGTCTCGAGAGGCACCGACAGGAGCGCAGCGAACTCTGCTTGTCCCAGACCGATCGTTCGGCGCAGATTGCGAACCTCGTACATGCTGAACACACGATGCCATTCCAGGTGGCAGTCGCAAAGCGACCTCCGGCATTCTTGGCCGGTGATCACGACGACTTTCCGGTGTGGCACTCATGCGGCCCGCAGCCGGATCCTCCAAATCACTCGGGGAATCTCGAGATGAGATTCCGCGCAGATGTGGCGCGGACTCGGCAGACCGGTCACTTTTTTCGATTTGCGTTCGCCGAGGGATTTCCTGATGAACAGAAATCGGCGAATTCCTTAGGACATGGCGCGCCCGCCGCGACTCGAACGCGGGACCCCCGGCTTAGAAGGCCCGTCGTCGGATCGGTTATGCCAAGGCGGTTATCGACTTCGAGACTGGACGCGGCGTGAGAGAACCTGGATCGGCCGTGAACCGGATGATCTCGCCCTACTCAGCGTGGGCTCGATAACCGATTCCCGGGCCACGATCGAGATTGCGCGACGTATCGCTCGTTGGGTCCGGATTGACCAAGTTGAGATTATGCTAGATATGGCCTAGACTGGTCTCGATGAACACGCCCGCGCCGAAGCCGGTGATCTGGATGGGTGATTCGTTGGAGCGGCTGCAGGAATTCCCGGCGACGGTGCAGGATGAAGTCGGATACGCGATCTACCTGGCGCAAATCGGCGAGAAACACCTGCGCGCCAAGCCGCTCAGGGGGCTGGGCCCGGGCGTCCTGGAGGTCGTGTCCGACCACCGAGGCGACACGTTTCGCGCGGTTTATACCGTTCGGTTTCAGGACCGGGTGTACGTCCTTCATGCGTTTCAGAAGAAATCCAGGAAGGGCATCGCCACGCCGCAGCCGGACATTGCCTTGCTGAAACAGCGGCTCGCGCGGGCGGCCACGCTTCATGCGGCACGGGAGAACTGAGCCATGTCAACCAAGAAGGACTACGTGATGGGGAGCGGCAATGTGTTTGCCGATCTGCGGGTTCCCCATCCCGAAGAAGCGCTGGCCAAAGCGGAACTCGCTCACAAGATTGCGACGCTGATCGAACGCCGCCGACTGACTCAGGCTGAAGCGGCGAAGATCCTGGACGTCGATCAACCCAAGGTGTCTGCCCTGCGGTGCGGACGGCTCTCAGGCTTCTCGCTCGATCGCCTCGTGCGGTTTGTCGTCCTGCTCGGCCATGATGTAGAAATCGTGGTGAAGAAGCGGTCGCGGCCGCGGGGGCCTGCACGGCTATCGGTCGCCTGACCCAGACACCTCGTCGATGCCCGCCTCAGTGTGAGTTCTTGGCCCGCATGAACACGTTGGTGTCGAGCAAGTACGCCATCAGGCCAGACCCAAGTTGTGCCCGAGTCGGCGGAACGTCTCGAACTTCGAGAAGTCAAGCAGACGGAAGGCGTCGCGGTGCAGCGTCTGCCCTTCGAGCGTACTCACGACCAAGGCACGGGCGAAACGCCTGCTGACCCGCACGGCCTGCGTCAGGTAGAAGTCCCCACCGCTCGACCGCGGCATCGCTCGGAGCCGTGCGAGCTCCTCCTCATACGCCTGCCTCATCCTGTCGCGGTTCATCAGCCCGGCCTCATGAAGCCGACGCAGAATGACCAGTGTGCTCACCTTGAAGCAGCGCGCGAGGCGCGCGCACTCATCATCCAGAGGAGACTGGCGACGGTACTCTGTCCGAAGATCCTCCATCGGCACCAGGAACTCGGCGGCAACCTGGTTGCACCAGATCTCGACCCGGTGGGAAGGCGCCGCCCCGGGATCGACATCGGACAGGGCCGACTGTCCCAGCCAGATGTGGGCCAGCTCGTGGGCCAGCGTGAACATCTGCGCCGCCTTCGTATCGGCGCCATTGATGAAGATTAGCGGCGCGAGTTCATCCGACAGGGCGAACCCACGGAACTCGTTGAGATTCAGCGTGCGCCGGTGGTTGCTGCCAACCACACCGCTGATCATCACGAGCACGCCCAGCGAGTCCGCCTGCTCGATGAACCGTCGAACGGCATCCGTCCACGTCGGTATCGTGCGACGTTCCTCCGTGGTGAAGCCGAGCGCCGACCGCATCACGGCAGCCGTCTCCTGGAAGCTGCTGGCCAACGCGGCGGAGCCAACAAGCGGCAGCCGAGCCTCGCCCTCCGCCCGGGCGAAGTCGCGGTACCACTCCTGACGCTGTTGGCAGATGTAGACGGTGTCGAGCAGATCCGGGCTGGGACTGTTCACCCGAACCGTCGCCGGGGTACGGAAATCTGGAATGGGCACCACCTCGACTGGCGGCTCAGAAAGCAACAGGTACCCCACCGGCGTGTAGGTCACCTTCGCGAACTTCTCCACCTGGTTCAGCGTCGGCAGGACGTCGCCTCGCTCCCACGCCGGCAGTTGAGGAATTCGACGGGCCAGCGCCTCGGCGGAGAATCCGGCCCGCTCGCGCGCCCATCGAAGCAGCTCTGGCCGTACCTCTACACGCATGACTCCTGAATGCTACCGCAACTGGCGCTCACGTGGCGGGGGATGCCGCTCCCCTGGCTTGCGCCGCTTAGCACTCCTGGTCGATATTCTGCGGATGAGCGTCACCAGAGACAGGCTGCACGAGGAAGTCTGGGCCGACCCGATGGCGAAGGTCGCCGTCCGCTACCGATCTCCCCGAACTACCTGGCCCGGGTATGTCACAACCTCAACGTCCCCTTCCCGCATCGGGGCTGCTGGGCGTGACCAACGACAGGCGTGCAACGGCGTCATCATTGGTCCCGGAAATTGCCATCGGAGCCGCGCGAAGTGAAGTGGAATCGGACGGGGTGTTTCAGTGTGACAACTAGTGACCGGCCGTCGGTGTGCCTTCGACAACCCCGGAGCTGCCTTCGACAGGCTCAGGCCAGGGAAGCCCCGGGGCTCCATCAGAATGCAGGAGCATCTCGCTGGCCCGCCATGAGCGAGCGCGGTGACCGTGTGCTCGGGACTGGCGAGTCGAATGGCGCGCCCGGCAGGACTCGAACCTGCGGCCCCCGGCTTAGAAGGCCGGTGCTCTATCCGGCTGAGCTACGGGCGCTCGTGAGGAGCAGCCCGGACATTGTACGACGGATTCGGGGCGCGATGCCGGCCCTACTGCTTCCAGGGCACCTCCACTTTGAGCGCCTTCCCGTCGATGTCCTTGGCGGTGACGATTACCTGCTTGGCCTTCACGTTGCGGGCGCTGAACGGCACGCCGTCACGGTCCGAGAAGAGGTTGTGCGCGAGCACGCGCCTCTCGCCGTTCTCCATGCGCGGGATGATCGTGGTGAAGTGCGTGGCGGGCCCGGTGGGTTCGATCTCGGCTTTCACCTCGAAGAGCGCCTTGCCTGAGGTGTTGGTCACCGAGATATCGAACTGCGACAAAACCACCTGGATCTTGTCGATGTCTCCCACGGGCGCACCCGGCCCGCACCCGGCACATGCGACGGCAAGCGCGACGGCGGCGGTGATGAGGGCGAATCGTGTGCGGACGTTCACGAGCGGCATGGCGGCAGCTCCATTCCGCGGGCCGGGACCGGCCCGCAAGCGCACGATGAGGTGGCATGACTCTAGGCGCCCCGCGCCGCCGAGTCAAGCCCCCGCGCCGCTTCCGCCGCCGGGTCGCGGGCTGCCAACGGGGCCTTCGGCCACGTCGCTGTGATAAACTGAAGATTCGCGACGTGGTGGGTATAGCTCAGTGGCAGAGCGCCGGACTGTGGCTCCGGAAGTCGCGGGTTCGAACCCCGTTACCCACCCCACTCACCCGCCTGTGAACCCCTGCGAGCCCGCAGGTGTTCCCTATCTCAAGGTGAAGGTCATCTCGAGCGTGATCCGCACCGGAACGGACTTGCCGTCCTTGAGGCCCGGCTTGAATCGCCACTGCCTGACGGCCTTGAGCGCTTCCTCGTCGAGACCGGGATTCAGGGCCTTCGTGACGCGAGCCTCGCCAACCGATCCATCCGGCTGCACGACGCACTCGAGGGTGACGACGCCCTGGACCCTCGCTCGCATGGCCTCCTGGGTGTACTGAGGTTTGACCTGCTTGACGAGGACCGGCGCCGACACGTCCCCGCCTGCCAGGTAGACGGGGGTCTCCGCAGCCTGCCGGGCGCTCCCGGCCATCGAGGTGGATGCGAGGGACAAGGCCGCAACGACCGCGAGGAATGGTCTCATCGGCCCTCCTTTACTTCTTAGGAGTAAGACGCCAGGCCCGCCGCGTTGGCCTTCAACTATACGCGCTTTTCAGGCAGCGCGGTCCGCGCGGCCCGCGCCCGCAGGACGCGCCGCCATGCTACGATTCCGAAGATTGTCTACCGAAAGAGAGGCTGGCGTGGCAACGGGTCGCAAGTGGCGGATCGGCGTCATCGGGTGCGGGGCGTGGGGACCGAACCACGTCAGGAACTTCTCGGCGCTCCCCAACGCGGAAGTGGTCGGCGCGGCGGACCTGCAGGCGGACCGGCTCGCGCGGGTGAAGGCCATCGTGCCCGGCGTGGCCACCTTCACCGACACGGCGGAGATGATGGCCACCGCCAGGCCCGACGCGGTCGTCATCTCGACGCCGACGATGACGCACTTCGACGTGGTGCGGCAGGCGCTCGCGGCCGGCACACACGTGCTGTGCGAGAAGCCGCTGTGCCTGACCGGCGGCGAGGCCGACGCCCTGGTGAAGCAGGCCGACGAGGCCGGACTGCGCCTGATGGTCGGCCACGTGTTCATGTTCAATCCGGGCGTCGTGAAGCTCAAGGAGTTGATGCGCTCGGGCGAGCTCGGCAGCCGCATCTACTACCTGTTCGCGCGGCGCACGAACCTCGGGCCCATCCGGCAGGACGTGAACGCGGTGCTCGACCTCGCCTCGCACGACGTGTCGATCTACAACTTCCTGCTCGACGCGCAGCCCACCCAGGTGTCCGCGGTGGGCCAGTCGTTCCTGCAGCCCGGCATCCAGGACGTGGCCGTCATCACGCTCACCTACCCGGACGGCGTGATTGGCTCCATCCACGTGAGCTGGCTCGACCCGAAAAAAGTGCGCGAGATCACGGTGGTGGGCGACCGGCGGATGGCCACCTGGGACGACCTGGCCGCGCTGGGCCCGGTGATGATGTTCGACAAGGGCGTGACCAGGAAGCCGCGCGAGTACGCCGACTTCGGCGAGTTCCAGTTGCTCACGCGCGAGGGCGACGTCACGGTGCCGCGCGTGCCGCCGGCCGAGCCGCTGCGCATGCAGGCCCAGGCGTTTCTCGAGGCCCTGGACGCCCCCGAGAAGCTGCGCAGCGACGGCCGCGTGGGCGCCCAGGTGGTCCGCGTGCTCGCCGCCATCAACGAGTCGATTGCCAAGGGCGGCGCGCCGGTCGCCGTGGCCGCCGCGGAGGACAGATAGCATGGGAGGCATCAGGCACCCGACGGCGCTCGTCGAATCGGACGAGATCGGCGAGGGCACGAACGTCTGGGCCTATGCCCACGTGATGAAGGGCGCGATCATCGGCCGGCACTGCAACATCGGCGACCACGCGTTTGTCGAGTCCGGCGCGGTTGTCGGCGACGAGGTGACGATCAAGAACAGCGTGGCGGTGTGGCAATACGTCACGATCGAGAACCGCGTGTTCCTGGGCCCGAACTGCTCGCTCACGAACGACAACCGGCCGCGCAGCAAGCGCCCCTGGACGCCGGTGGCCACCACGATCCGCGAAGGCGCCACGATCGGCGCCAACGCCACGATCGTCTGCGGCTGCCACGTCGGGCGCCACGCCTTCGTCGGCGCCGGCGCGGTGGTCACGCGGCCTGTGCCGGACTACGCTGTGGTGCTGGGCAACCCGGGGCGCGTCACGGGCTACGTGTGCGAGTGCTGTCAGCCGCTCGCCGGGAGCGGCCGCACCCTGATCTGCAAGGCGTGCGGGCTGCGGTACGTGAAGGCCAATAACGGTGTGAGACGCGCCGTTGTCTCGCCGAAGCCGAAGCCGCGAAGCGTCTCATCGAGGCCCAAGGCGAAGGCGCGAAGCGTCTCGCCGAAGCCGAAGGCGCGTCGGTGACGGACTCCCGCGCCCCGCTCCGGGTGCTGGCGGCGTCGATCGCCCACAACGAGGCGTCGAAGATCGGCCGCGTCGTCGAGCGCTTCCCGCCCGGCCTGGTCGACCGCATCGTCGTCGTCGACGATGCGTCGACGGACGAGACGCCGCAGGTGGCTGCCGGGAAGGGCGCGGTCATCCTCACGCACGCGCAGCGATCCGGCGCGGGCGCGGCCATCCGCACGGCCATCAGGTACGCGATGACCGAGGGGTTCGACGTGATCGTGGTGCTGGCGGGCAACGACAAGGACCGGCCGCCGGAAATCGCGCGGCTGATCGAGCCCATCACCGAGCGCGGCTACGATTTCGTGCAGGGCTCGCGGTACCTGAAGGGCGGCGACTTCGGCAACATGCCGTTCTACCGCCAGCTCGCCACGCGCTACGTGCACCCGCTGCTGTTCTCGCTGTTCGTCGGCCGGCGGTTCACCGACACGACCAACGGATTCCGCGCCATCCGCCTGTCGGCGCTGCGCGACCCGCGCATCGACATGGACCAGCCCTGGCTCGACCGCTACGAGCTCGAGCCGTATCTCTACTTCAAGATGAACCGCCTGGGCTACAAGGTGACGGAGGTGCCCGTCACGAAGATCTACCCGCCGCACGAGCTCGGCTACACTAAGATGAAGCCCATCACGGGATGGTGGAGCATTCTGCGGCCCGTCTTCCTGCTCGGGCTCGGCATCAAGAGGTGATGCGTGGACATCGTACCGTTCGTTGATCTCGCCGCCCACCACGCGCCGTTGCGCGACCAGATCCAGGACGCCGTCAGCAAGGTCCTGGTGCACGGCAAGTACATTCTCGGCCCGGAGGTCGACACCTTCGAGCAGGGCTTCGCGGCGATGGTGGGCGCGAAGCACGCCATCGGCGTCGGCACCGGGCTCGACGCCCTGCGCCTCGCCCTCGAGGCGGCCGGCGTGCAGGCCGGCGACGAGGTGATCGTCCCGGGCAACACGTTCATCGCCACGGCCCTCGCGGTCTCGGCCCTCGGCGCCGTGCCGGTGCTCGTCGATTGCGATCCCGTCACCTACAACATCAACCCCGACCTCATCCGGCCGGTCATCACGAAGAAGACGAAGGCCATTTGCCCGGTGCACCTGTACGGTCAGGCGGCCGACCTCGACGCGGTGATGGCGATCGCGGCCGAGTTCGGATTGAAGGTGGTCGAGGACGCGTGCCAGGCCCACGGCACGAGGTACAAGGGCCGCGGGTGCGGGGCGATCGGCGACCTCGGCACGTTCAGCTTCTACCCCGGCAAGAACCTGGGCGCGATGGGCGATGGCGGCCTGGTCACGACGAACGACGACGACCTCGCCGCCAAGGTGCGCCGGATTCGCAGCTACGGCGAGCTGAAGAAGTACCACCACGTCGAGAAGGGCGTGAACGCGAGGCTCGATACGGTTCAGGCCGCGATCCTCAACGTCAAGCTGCCCCGCCTCGGCTGGGCCAACGACAACCGCCGCCGCGCCGCCCGCCTCTACGAGCGCGGCCTTGCCGGCGTCCCGGGCATCGTGGTGCCCAAAGGGCCAGACGACGAGTTCGCGCACATTTATCATCTGTTCGTGATCAGGACGTCCAGGCGTGACGAGCTCCAGCAGTTCCTGAACCAGAAGGGCATCCAGACCGGCATCCACTACCCGATCCCGATTCACAAGCAGCCGGCGTACGCGGAACTGGCGGCGAGCGAAGACCGGCTGCCGGTGGCCACGAAGATCGCGGACGAGATTCTGTCGCTGCCGATGTTCCCGGAGCTGACGGAGGCGCAGGTCGCGCGAGTCTGTGCGGCGATCGCCGAGTTCCATCGCGCCTGATCGGGGCTCGGGATTCGGGGTTCGGGACTGGGGGCTACTGAGACGTGCGGCGGCGAGGGGTGTGGCGAACCATGCGAGCAAGCCGACCACGAATGCACGACAAACGCGCCGGAAGGGCCGAGAGCCACGTGGGGTGTCTGGGGCCCCACGTGCTGCCGACAGCACCCTGGAGGTGCGTTTGTCCGGCGCGCCGAGCGGCTCGCGACACGCCTCGCCACCGCGCGGCCAGCAGCTAGAGTAGTCCGGAGATGCCCGGCACCTTGAGCATGTGGATGCCGTGGAAGACGCTCAGGTTGCCGGCAATGACCAGCGGCCAGAAGTAGCGGCTGCGCAGGACCAGAACGTTGAAGGCGACGCTCATCGGCAGCACGACGCGCATGATCGCGCCCGGGTCGCCTCCCCACACGGCGTAGCTGAGCAGCGGCATCAGCAGACAGTACGGAACGCCCGCCCGCCACCACGCGTTGGACCAGTCGCGGCAGGCCAGCAGGTACCCCGCCTGGACGGTCAGGCCGACGAGCGCGGCCAGATTGAAACGCGCCCACGAGCCCCACCAGCCCGACGAGGCCAGCTGCGTGAGCGTCACGGACCACTTGGTGAGATAACCCGAGAACGGCGCCGCGAAGCTGTCCGGGTTCGAGTAATCGAACGCCGGGTAGACGGAACGGACGTAGAGCGTCCAGAGGAAGAACGGCAGAACGGCGAGCATCAGCCGTCCCCCGAGGGTCAGGCTGTCACGCACGCCTCGCGGGACGCGGTCCAGCAGGAGGCCGCTGGCGATGAAGTTGGTCTCCCGCCCAAGGCCGACCATGGCCATCAGCCCGGAGGCCAGCCAGGGCCTCCCCCGCTCCATCGCGGCCACCGCGAGCGCGAGCACCAGCAGCCCGGGCCCTTCGGTCAGCGCGAACCGCACCGACACCATGAGGCCGACGCCGAAGAGACACCCGATCCACGGCACGAGATTGCGCGGCGCGGAAGGCGGGAACCACCTCGTCAGGACCCACGCCAGCACGAGCCACGCGAGGATGTTCTGGAACGTGTACGCCTTCAGGATCCAGGCCGGCCGGCCCAGTCCGAGGAGATACGCCGTCCAGGCAAACAGCATCCGGCGCGCGCGATAAGGCGGATTGTCCAGCGCGGCGTCGATGCGCCGATCCTTCAGGAGAGGCTCGACCGCCAGCTGTGCATAGAACTGGCCGTCGTAGCCGGGCGACTGATGGTGCACGAAGTGAGGCGCATCGAGCACGGCCGGCAGGCGGGCCGCCTCGAACTGGTCGCCGAAGCAGATGAGCGACGTGAAGCCCGTGTGGCGACCGTAGTACTGCGGCAGCGCGATGAGGAACACCACGACGGTGGCCGCGTAAGCCCAGCGGATGTCCCGGAGCCGCATGCGACGCTAGCTCCCGGCGATGATCTCGAAGTGCGGCAGGTGATGCCGCTCGTGGCCGGCGAGCGACTCGAGAATCCACTCGACGATCATCGGGCCGCGCTCGGGATGCATCAGCGGCCGGCGGCGGTCCTCCTGGCTCATCGTCTCGAACAGCTGCAGGTTGAGGTGCCGCATGGCGTAGTACGCCCAGAATCCCACCTGTCCGTCGGTGCCCGCCTCGCGCAGCAGCCAGGCGTCCTGGTCGAAGGGCTGGACGATGTAGGAGGCATCGGCGAGGGCCATGCGCACGCGCGAGCCGAACACGAACTCGCACTGGGCCAGGTGCACGAGCAACTGGGCCGCGGTCCACTTGCCCGGGGCGTAGCTCGACGCCATCTGCGCCGGCGTCAACCCGCCGACGATCGCCTTGATCCTCGCCGGCCCGTCGCCGAGCGCCGCCATCACGTCCATGTCGCCCAGGTCGGCGGCGTACGGGTTGTCCTTCCAGCGCTCGAGTGGCGTCACATGGCCGTCGCTCATCGCGGCTCCCCTTCCCTGTCCATCCGTGGCTTCTGGCTGAGCAGCTGTCTCGTCGCCGGGTGCGACGGCGCCGCCAGCACCGCGGCCGCACGGCCTTCTTCGACCACCCGCCCGTCCGCCATGACGATGACGCGGTCGGCGAAGTCCCGCACGAAGTCGTCGTCATGCGTCGCGGCGAGCAGGGTGCGGCCCGACGCGGTCAGCCGTCTCAGCGTATCACCGAGCTCGTCGCGCCGCGCAGGGTCGAGCGACGCCGTCGGCTCGTCCATCAGCAGGAGCGGCGGATCGACGGCCAGGGCGCGGGCGATGGCCACGCGCTGCGCCTCGCCGCCGGAGAGCTCCCGCGGCAGGGCCTTCGCGCGCGCGCCGACACCCAGTTGATCGAGCAGCGCCCGCGCGCGCTCGTCGGCGTCCTCGCGGGCGACGCCATGCACGTGCACCGGCGCGAGCCACACGTTGTGCAACGCCGTCATGTGCTCGAACAGGTGGTGGAACTGGAACACCATCCCCACCTTGCGCCGGAGGGCCTTCATGACGGCGGCCGACGGCCGGCGGCCCGCCGGCAGGCTGACGCCGTCAATCGACAGCTCGCCGGCGTCGAAGGCCTCGAGGCCGGCCACAGCGCGCAGGAACGTGGTCTTGCCTCCGCCCGAGAGCCCCATCAGCGCCACGAACTCACCGCGGCCCACCTGCAGGTCGACGCCGCGCAGCACCTCGCGCGTGCCGCGCCGGAGCACGAGGCCGCGCGATTCGAGCACCGGCGCGCTCATGGCGTGGGCGCCTTCCACTTCGCCTCCATCCGGCGCGCGGCCCGGGAGAGCGGCAGCGACATCGCCAGGTAGAGCGCCGCGCAGAGCGCCCCCGGCACCACCCAGCTGCCGATATTGGCCGCGAAGATCTGCGTCTGCTTCGTCAGCTCGACCACCGTCAGCACCGACACGAGCGACGAGTCCTTGAGCAGCGCCACGAAGTCGTTCGTCATCGGCGCCAGGGCGAGGCGCAGGGCCTGCGGGCCGCGCACGAGCGTGAACACCTGGCGTTCGCTGAAACCCAGCACGCGGGCCGCCTCGAGCTGGCCCTTCGGGACGGCCTCGAGGGCGCTGCGGTAGATCTCGCTCTCGTACGCGGCGTAGTTGAGGCCGAGGCCCAGCAGCGCGGCCACGAACGCCGGCAGACGCACCACCTCGGCGAGGCCGTAGTAGAGCACGAACAACTGCAGCAGCACCGGCGTGCCGCGCGTCAGCTCGACGTAGGCCGTGAGCCCCGCGCGAAGCAGCCGGCCTCCGTACACCCGGCCGCTCGCCACGACCACGCCCAGCGCCACTGCCAACGCCATCGCCAGGCACGACAGGACGATCGTGATGAGCGCGGCGCGGACGAGCGCGGGCAGATAACGCCACACCGACGAGAGCGCGTCCGCCCGTTCCGGAGCGGTGGCCGGCGGCCCGCCACCGGCCGGGACGAGAGGCTCCGCCGCCGGCGTGGCCGCCGCCCCGCCGGCCACCCGCGCGTAGAGGGCCGGCTGATCGTCGTTCCAGAGGCCCCACCGCCGGAAGATCCCCTCCAGCGTGCCGTCGCGCATGCTCTCGATGAGAATCGCGTCGATGCGATCGCGCAATCCGGCGTTGCGCGTGTCGAGCACGCCCACGTAGTGGCCGACGGCAACGGTGCCCGGCTGCGTCACGAGCCCCGACTCGCGCCGCATCGCCTTCTCGGCCAGCACGTGATCGAGCAGCACGGCGTCGACGCGCCCCAGGCCCAGGTCACTGTACGGATGGACATCGTCATCGTACGAAACCGCGACGAGGCCCGCGCCGCCTTGCGCGGCGAGGAGGATCTCGTAGGCAATCGTGCCGCCGAGCGTGGCCACGCGCCGGCCGCGCAGGTCGTCGAGCGCGCGGAAGCGCTGCGCGTCGGAGGCCCGCACGGTGAGCACTTCCCGGAACTCGTAGTACGGCACCGTCACCGCCAGCGTGGCGCGGCGCGCCGGCGTGTCCTCGATGCCGCTCAGGCCGATGACGAAGTCGCCGCGCTTGACCGAGGCGTCGATCGACATGAACTGCACGGGCTGGAAGCGCGGCCGCCGGCCGAGCTTCGACGCGATGAGCGCGGCAACGTCGACCTCGAAGCCGACGACCCGGGCCGGATCGCGGGGGTCGGCCTCGACGTACGGGGAGCCTCCCTCCGCGTCGCCGCCCCAGACGAGCTCGCCCGGCGGCGTGAGCGGCGCCTGGCCGTGCACGCGCGAAGGCGTCGCCACGGCTGCCGCCAGCGTGAGCGCGGCCGCCAGGCCAGCCCTCCACGTCCAGCGACGGCCCCGCGGGGCCCGGGCAGTCCTCATGTCAGTCGTCCCATTGGCGAAGAGTTGATTATACGGCGCCCTTGCCCGCCGCACTTGCAGTAGGATCGGCGCGGTACTCCGTGGAGACGCGCACCCAGCGACGCGATCGGGCCAGGCGAGACAGTCAGCGCGCGATGCGGCTGTCGCTGCTGGTCGGCGTGGTGATGCTCGTCGGCAAGGTGTCGGCCTACCTGCTGACCGGTTCGGCGGCGATTCTGTCCGATGCGCTCGAATCGGTGATCCACGTGCTGGCCGTCGCGTTCGCCGCCTTCAGCCTGTACCTGAGCGCCAAGCCCGCCGACCGGCGGTTCCCGTATGGGTACGAGCGAATCGCCTTCTTCTCGGCCGGGTTCGAGGGCGGGCTGATCGTGCTGGCCGCGATCTCCATCATCTGGACCGCCGTGCACAAATGGATCAACGGCCTGGCCATCGAGAGCCTCGGCACCGGCGTCCTGATCGTGGTGGCCGCGTCTGTCGTGAACGGCGCCCTCGGCTGGTACCTGCTGCGCACGGGCCGGCGGACGGGCTCGATCATCCTGGAGGCCAACGGCCGCCACGTGCTGACCGACTGCTGGACGAGCGTCGGCGTCGTGGCCGGCCTCTGCCTCGTGCTCCTGACTGGGTGGCTGCCGTTCGACCCCATCGTGGCGATTGCCGTCGCGTTGAACATCATCTGGTCGGGCGCTCACCTCATGTACCGGTCGGTCGGGGGGCTGATGGACTATGCCGACCCCGGGCGGACCGCGCGGGTTCAGGCCGCCATCGAACCGCTCGGACGCGACCTCGGCTTCGCCCACCACGGGCTGCGCGTCCGCAACACTGGCTACCGGACGCTTGTGGAACTCCACCTGCTGTTCCCGTTTGCGGTCACCCTCGGGGACGCCCACCGCCGGGCCACGGTGCTGGAGCGGCATCTCGCCGAGGCGCTCGACGAGGAGGTCGAGGTGGTCACGCACCTCGAGTCGCTCGAAGACCACGCCGCCGTCCACCACGATACCCATGCGGGGACACCTCCCGAATGAGCCCGGACCGGGGACTGTCCCCGGTTTTGTCAGCGGGCTGACGAAAAGGCGCAGCAGACTGTCAGGCGCACGACGCGCCCGTTTCGGGCGCTCCGTCACAAGCCACGCGAGCTGAATGAGTTGCGCCGATGCAAGGCCGGCCGCAGGCCTGGCAAACGGATTGCTCTCTTACCGGGCGCGAGGATTGCGCAAGCATTCCAGACCGACGGCGGCGGCGTGGCGACCTCCACACCGTGGCCCACGGGAGAGGCGGGTCTGACCCACCGGCCTCTCCCTCGCAACCATCCTCCCTCTCCTACGGGAATAGCCGGGGGGCCCGCGCCTCCCGGCTATTCGCGTCTCTGGACGGTTCCGCTGACAAATCCGTGCGCCAGGCGAGACGGTGCACCTAAATAGACCCGACCCCTCTCACTCGTAGCGCAGCGCTTCGATGGGGTCGAGGCGGGAGGCGCGCAGGGCGGGCCAGAGGCCGCTCAGCACACCGGTCACGACCAGGACGGCCGTCGTGGCGATGACGACGTCGGGCGTGAGGATGAGGTGGATGTCGGTGCCGCGCGTCGGGTCGCCGATGAGCTGGGCGAGGAACGGCCGCGTGCCGGCCAGGTTGACGACGGCGAGGGTGAGCAGGATGCCGGCGATGCCGCCGAAGCCGGTGATGACCAGCGCCTCGAGGAGGAACTGCAGCATGATGTGCCGCCGCCTGGCGCCAAGGGCCTTGCGCACGCCGATCTCGCGCGTCCGCTCGGTCACCGACACCAGCATGATGTTCATCACGCCCACGCCGCCGATCATCAGCGTGAGGGTCCCGATGAACACCAGCACGATCTTGAGGCCCGCGGCCATGCCGCCGACCGCCTGCCGGATCTCCGCGCTATCGTTGATGGAGAGCGCCCGCTCGTCGCGCGCGTCGAAGCGGTGCCGCTCGGCCAGCGTCGCGCGCACCTGCCTGATGCCCTGATCGTGGAAGTCCGGGGCGATGGTCTGCACGACAATCGTGTCGAGGTAGTCCTGGTGGAACAGCTGCTCGGTCACCGAGTGCGGGATGAACACGCTGCGCTTGTCGGGCCAGAAGTAGCTCGAGAGCTGCGCCTTGTCGGCCAGCACGCCGATCACCTCGAACGACAGGCCGCGGATCCGGATGGTCTGCCCCACGCCGGGGCTGTTGCCGAAGAGGTTGCGGGCCACCTCGGTGCCCACGAACGCCACGCGCCGCCGGCGCTCGACGTCCTCGGCATTGATGAACCGGCCCTGGCCCGGGACCTCGGAGCGCATCACGCCGTACTCCGGCGCCACGCCGCGCACGCCGGCCGAGGTCGCGCGGTTCCCGAACGTGAGCGGCAGGGTCTCGAAGATCTCGGGGCTGACGTACTTCACGTACCCGAGCTGCTTGAGCGGCTCGATGTCGGCCTCTTTCAGGTACACCCGGCGCCCCGCGCGCTCGCCGCCGGCCTGCATGCTGGTCTGGCCGCCGTAGATCACGGCCACGCCGTTCGAGAAGGCGTTGCTGAAGCCGAAGAAGAGCGCGCGCTGGAAACCGTTCCCGTACGCCATCAGCGAGGTGACCGTCAGGATCCCCCACGCGATGCCCAGCATCGTCAGGCTGGCGCGGAACCGGTGCGCCACCAGCGAGTCCCAAGCCTGGGTGAAGACTTCTTTGAACAGCACGTGATCCTCGTCAGAAGCCAGAAGCCAGAAGCCAGAAGCCAGAAGCCAGAAGCCAGAAGCCAGAAGCCAGAAGCCAGAAGCCAGAAGCAGTTGGACGCCTAACGAGGCGTCCGAGTTCTTCTACTGGCTACTGACTACTTACTACTGACTACTTTTCAAGCCTCATACCTCAACGCCTCAATCGGCGGCAGGGCGGCCGCGCGGCGGGCCGGGTAGGTCGACGCCGCCACGCCGATCAGCGTGAGCGCCGCCACGGCGAACAGCCCTCGCTGCCACGTCACGATCATGCCGTCGAACCGCTCCGGCATGGGGGCGAGGTTGACGAGCGCGCACAGGCCCATCCCGGCCGCGAAGCCGATGAGGCCGCTCAGCCCGGTGAGCAGCAGCCCTTCGGCGAAGAACTGGCACTGGATCTTCGTGGCCGTGGCGCCGATGGCCTTGCGCACGCCGATCTCGCGCGTCCGCTCGCGGACGGCGACGAGCATGATGTTCATCACGCCGATGCCGCCCAGCAGCAGCGTCACGATGGCCACCGCCAGGAAGAACTCGTCCATGCTGGCGATCATCTTGTCGAACATCACCGCCTCGATGGCGGTGTTCCAGAAGCTGATGGCCTCGACGTCGCCGGCGTTGAAATCATGGCGCGTCGACAGGATGCGCCGCACGTCCGACTCGACCGGCCCCCGGGCGTTGAGGCCGACGAAGCTGATCATGTTCGTCTCGCGCTCGATCAGCCGGCGCATCTCCTCCGTGACGTGCGGGTAGGGCGACGCGATGATCGTCGACAGGTGGTCCGGCGTGTTCATCGATCCCGGCAGCGGGAAGTCCTTGCGCGCTGACTCGTAGGGAATGAAGAACCGCCCGTCGTCCTGGCCCTGGTAGTTCGAGTCCTGCTGCTTCTTGCGGACGCGGCCGATGACGGTGTAGGGAACGGCGTTCATCGTGACCGTGGCGCCCACGGGATCGCGGTCGGCGAAGAGCTGCTTGGCCGCGTCGAAGCCGAGCACGGCCACGCGCCGCGCGTCACGGCAGTCCTCGTCGCTGATGGCGCGGCCCCGGTCCACCTCGATGGTCCGCATGTACTGGTAGATCGGCCAGATGCCGCTCACCTGCACGGTGCTGGCGTTGTACGCGCTCTTCGCGCGGATCCCGCCCCGGGCGAGTTCCGGGCTGATGTGCTCGAGCAGCTTCGACTCGGCCCGCAGCGTCCGGAGGTCGTCGATGGTGAGCCTGACGACCCGCCCGGCGCGCGCCCCGCCGGCCTGCATCGACGTCCGGCCGTTCCGGATGATGACGATGTTCCTGCCCAGCTCGGCCAGCACCTTCTGGTTCCCGCGCGCGAACCCCTCGCCGAGGGCCGACAGGAGCGAGGAACGAGATCACGCCCCAGACGATGCCGAACATGGTGAGGAACGTGCGGAGCTTGTTCGCCCGCAGGTTCGCCCATGTCTGGCTCAACAGGTCGGCGAGGAAGAGGGCCATGGCGTCTCGCCTCTACTGGAGCACCACCCGCTGCCCTTCGCTCAGGCCGCTGAGCACCTGCGTCTGCGTGCCGTTGCTCACGCCCACCTTGATGGGCCGGCGCTCGCGCTGGGTCTTCGCCGAGGGCAGGTAGAGATCCACCGACGCATTCCGCTTCGTGTCGTAGACAATCGCCGATTCCGGGATCACGAGCGTCTGCTTGTGCTCCTCGAGGATGATCTCGGCGTTGCTGGTCATGTTGGCGAGCAGCTCGCCCGACGAGTTGTCGATCGACACCTTGACCTCGAACGAGATCACGTTGTCCTTGTCGGTGCCCATGGGCGAGATCTGCGTGACCTTGCCTGCGAACTGCTTGTCGCGGAATGTCTCCACCTTGATGCGCGCCGGCTGGTCGAGCCGGACCGATCCGATGTCCGCCTCGTCGACGTTGCCCTTGACGTAGACCTTGCTGATGTCGCCGAGCACCATCACGAGCGTCGCGTTCGCGCCGAGGTTGAGGATGGACGAGACCGGGCTGCCGAGCTCGATCGGCCGCGAGAGGACCATGCCGTCGATGGGCGCGCGGATCGTGGCGTTGGTGAGCTCCTCCTCCGCGCGCTCGACCGCCGCCTGGGCCGCCGCCACCGACGCGCGCGCCTGCGCCATCCGCGCCTGCGCGACGCCCAACTGCGTCTTCGCGGCCTGCTGCCGGTTCACGGCCATTTCGAGGGCGCTGCGCGTGTCGTCGAGCGTCTGCTGCGGCACCAGCTTGTCCTTGAACAGCTTCTCGGCGCGCTCGAGGTTGCGCCGTGCGAACGGCACGTCCGGCCCCTCGGCCTCCACCTTGTTCTTCTCGAACTCCGCCTCGGCCGCCGTCACGTTCGCCTGCGCGCCCGCCAGCGCCGCCCGCGACTCGCGGAGCCGCGCCGACAGGTTGTCCTTGTCCAGTTCCGCGAGCACCTGGCCCACGCTGACCCGGTCGCCCACCTCGACCTTGATTTCCTTCACGATGCCGTTGGCCTTCGACTTGATCTCCACCTTCGAAATCGGCTCGATGCGGCCCGTAGCGACCACCGATTTCGCCACGTCGCCGCGCTCGACCGTCGCGAGGCGGGCGGAGTCGATCTCGCTCGAGGAGCCCCGGAGCACCGCCCAGGCCGAACCGCCGATGGCGAGCATGCCGACGACAATGCCGGTGGACACAATCCGCTTGCGGGTCAGACGCATGGAAGAGCCCTCACTGCCTACGGGTTCATACGGATAGAGCCGCGCCGGAGTTCCGCGGGCCGCCATGGGCGGCGAGTTTCCACAGGGTTTACCTGGCCCCTCCCGGGCCGCGTGGTATCATGGGGGCATCATCATCATTCCATCGGCTCCGCCGTGCGGCGCGCGCACGCGGGCCAGGGGTGCAAGGCAAGGAAGACGAGCAGGACATGGCGAAGACGACACGAAAGACCGACGTAACCCCCGCCGAGAAGAAGCCAGCCGTGCGCCGCCCCAGGGCGGCTTCGACCGCGGCTGGAGCCGAGAAGACGCCCGTCCGCAGGACCCGGAAGGCGGCAGGCGACGCGATGGCGATTCCGGCCGTGACCGCGCGCGATGTGGCGAATCTCGGCCAGCCCGTGCAGGCGCCGGCCATCCCCGCCGAGCCCACGCACGACGAGATCGCCCTGCGGGCCTGGAGCATCTACGAACATCGAGGCGGCGGCAACGGCCAGGCGTTCGATGATTGGGTGGAAGCCAGGCGCCAGCTGTTCGCCGAGCGCGGCCTGGACAAGTAGCGCTCAGTTCCCTCTGATGGAGCCCCGCCCTTCGACGCGGCTCAGGGCGGCCCTGAGCTTGTCGAAGGGCCGGGTCTTTAGACCCGGGGTCACCGCGCTTGCAGCAGCAGCACCGGCACCTTGATCTGGTGCCGCACCTTGTCGACCGTGGCGCCGAGCAGGATGTCCTTCACGAAGCCGTGGCCGTGGGTGGCCATGGCCACCAGGTCGGCCTGCACGGCGTCCACGGCCTTCACGATCTCGGCGGCCGGGTCCCCCATCGCGAGGCGCGATTCCACGGCGAACCCCTGCCCTTCGAGCCCGGCGGCCACCTGGTCGAGATAGGCGCGATCCTCCTGGATTTCCTTCGAATCGCGCAGCTTGAGATCGTCGTACGCGCGGGCGGCCCATCCGTCGGCCACGTGCAGCAGCACGATGGTGGCGCCGCACATCCGCGCCAGCGGCTGCACGTGGTCGAGGATCGTCCGGTCGGCGTCCGAGTGTTCCACCGGGACGAGGATTCGCGTGTACATCAGAGCCACCCCCGCACCACCTGGACGAGCAGCCAGACATTCAGGCCCGCGATGAGCACCGCCACCGGCCAGGCGAGCCATCGCATCCAGGCTGGCGCCACGGCCTTGCCCATCTTCTTCCGGTCCCCGGTGAACATCACGAGCGGGAACACGGCAAACGGCAGCTGCAGGCTCAGGATCACCTGGCTGAGAATCAGCAGCTGCCCGGTCTCCTTCTCGCCGTAGACGATCACCGTGATGAGGGCCGGCACGATGGCGATGCCGCGCGTGATGAGCCGGCGGAGCCACGGCCGCAGCCGGATGTTCAGGAACCCCTCCATCACGATCTGGCCGGCCAGCGTGCCGGTGAGCGTCGAATTCTGCCCCGAGAAGAGCAGCGACACCGCGAACAGCGTGCTCGCCAGCGTGGTCCCGAGCAGCGGCGCGAGCAGCTTGTGGGCGTCGGTGATGTCGGCCACCCACTCGTACTGGGTGCCGTGAAACGTCGCCGCCGCGACCACGAGGATGGCGCCGTTGATGAAGAGCGCCGACATCAGGGCCACCGTCGAGTCGATGGTCGCGAAGCGGATGGCCTCGAGGCGGCCGGCGTCGGTGTCCGCGTAGTTGCGCGTCTGCACCATCGACGAGTGCAGGTAGAGGTTGTGCGGCATCACCGTGGCGCCCAGGATGCCCACGGCGATGTAGAGCATCTCGGGGTTGCGCAGGATCTCGGCGCTCGGCACGAAGCCGCGCATCACGCCGCCGAGGTCGGGCCTCGACAGGAAGAGCTCGATGGCGAACCCGCCGGCAATCCCGAGGATCAGCGTGAGGACGATGCCCTCGAGGATGCGGAAGCGGTGCTGCTGCACGAGCAGCACGATCAGGACGTCGAGGGCCGTGATGACAACGCCCGCCGCGAGCGGAATCCCGAACAGCAGGTTCAGCGCCACGGCCGAGCCGATGACCTCGGCCAGGTCGCAGGCCGCGATGGCGATCTCGGCCAGCACCCACAGCACGATGGCCGCCGGGCGCGAGTAGTACGCGCGGCACGCCTGCGCCAGGTCGTAGCTCGTGCCCACGCCGAGCCGGACGGCGAGCGCCTGCAGCAGGATGGCCATCAGGTTCGAGAGCATGACCACGCTGAGCAGCGCGTAGCCGAACCGGGCGCCCCCCGCGATGTCGGTGGCCCAGTTGCCCGGGTCCATGTAGCCGACGGCGACGAGGTAGCCCGGCCCCGAGAAGGCGAAGAGCTTCCGCCAGAAGCTCCCCGTGACCGGGATTGGCACCGAGCCGTGCGACTCGGGCAGGCTCTTCATGCGGGGTTCGGAGGGCACCAAGGCAGTCTACAACAACCGGGACTCGGGGCTCGGGACTCGGGACTCGGGACCAGGCCTGCCTCGACTTAGCTGCGGGAGCGAGGCGGCTGGCCGAACCGCAGCGTAGTCGGGAGCTATCGGCCCGGCTGGAGATCCGCGGGGAGGAACTCGATGGCCACCAGTCGGCGGTCGCCCTTCCAGGTGAGGTAGACCGGCTCGCGGCCCGGGCGTGCGCCGCACGGCAGCGCGCCTTTCACATCGTCGCGCGCGGAGGAGAGGTGGACGCTGGTGAGCGAGGCCGTCGACGCGCTCACGGGCCCCGCCCGGGTCGACACGCGCGCGATGTACTCGGCGCCGACGCAGTCCACCGCGTCGAGCAGGCCGAGCCGGCGCTCTTCACCGGCGCCGGGCGTTCGGACCCGCGGCGGCATGGGGAACGTGCCCGTCATCGCGATCGCCCGATCCGGGCCCGCGTCGGGCAAGCCAGCGATTTCCGCCAGCTCCGAGCGCAGCCGCGCACGGTCCTCGGCCAGGCCGAGCCATTCGAGGCAACGCCGCGCGTGCTGGGCGATGCCGGGCTCGGAACCGGCCGACAGCCCGGAGAGCATCTCCCTCGCCTCCTGGAACTTCCCCACTCTCAAGCACACATTCGCCAGCTCGAGCCTGGTGCCGGGCTGGCTGCGATCGCGTGCGCTCGCCTGGCGAAGGCGCGCCTCGGCTTCGTCGAGCCGGCCCACGCGCCCGGCCAGCGTGCCGAGCGTGGCGAGCGGCTCGGGCGGGAGCGGCTCGCGCCCCTCGGCCGCCCGGCTGAGTGCGGCATAGGCGTCGCCGAAGGGAAGATCGCGCGACTGCTGCGGGCCCTCCAGCGCCATCCGCCCCTGGTGGTAGGCCGCCAGCAGGTTCGCGGGGTCCAGCGCGATGGCCCGGCGGAACGACGCCAAGGCCTCGGCCCTGCGCCCCTGCCGCATCCGGAGCGCGCCGAGCGTGACCAGTGTCTCCGCCAGGTTCGCGTCGGTGCGCGCCGACGCGCCGAGCCGCTCCTCGGCCTCGGCCGTTCGACCAAGCTGAAACAGCAGCCGCCCGAGCGTGGCGTCCACCTCCGCCGCAGTCATCGGACGCGGCTGGGACGGGCCGGCCTGCGGGCTCCGCGTCACCGGGCGTTCCTCCCCGTAGCGGATGCCGCCGCGGAGATAGCGCCTCAGATCGACCTCCAACTTCGCCGGCGAGCCAATCGACTGCTCGAACGCCGCATCCTCGGGGGTGCCGCCAGACAGGAGGCCGATCAGCCGGGCGATCTGCGCGCCCTTCTCCGGCGTGGCGCGCGCCAGGTAATGCACCAGCAGCCAGGACTCCGCGTAGAACGAGAGGCCGAACGTATCGTTCGCGAGGCGCGACGTGCGAGGTGTCCCGACGACCTCGGCAATCGGCGCCCACGACTCTGCGGCCTGGGCCAGGTGGGCGGGAATGCCTTCGCCGAGTGCCGCTTTCTGGCCATTGCGGCTGATGGTCGTCGTGCTGTAGTAGTCGGCCAGGCCCTCGATGAGCCACAGCGGCATCCAGGGCGCATCCGCGAGCACATGCACGTACTCGTGGACGATCGTCCTGAACCCATCGTCGGACTGGCCCGACCGATCCGACCGGACCACGAGGCAGGGCATGAACGGCTCGTGGAGCGCGTAGCCGCCGACGGTCACGCCGGCCGGCTGATAGGGCGCAAACGACCTGGCGTTTCCGAAAGCCACGACGAAGGCGGGCAGGAGGGATCGATCGTCGACGTGCGGAAGGGCCTCGACCAACACCGCCCGGAGCGACTCGAGACGGCCGGCCAGTTGCCCGATGGCGGCGGCCGGCGCATCGCCCGAGACGACGAAGTGCGCCGTGCTGGCGCGGGACCAGCCGGTATCGGCGCCGAGCACGGCGGCAGCGCCAAGTGCCACGGCGAGCAGGATTGTAGGCAGCCTGGCCATCGAAGTCCTCGCTGGCGTGAGCGGCTTCTCAGGAGTGGAATTCTATCGCGAAGGGGACGCGCGGCAGCAGATGGCCTGCCTGGACGAAGCAACCCGAGGAGGATCGCGTGCCGGAGGGTTGCGAAGTCTGCCTGCCTGGACGAAGCAACCCGAGGAGGATCGCGTGCCGGAGGGTTGCGAAGTCTGCCTGCCTGGACGAAGCAACCCGAGGAGGATCGCGTGCCGGAGGGTTGCGAAGTCTGCCTGCCTGGACGAAGCAACCCGAGGAGGATCGCGTGCCGGAGGGTTGCGAAGTCTGCCTGCCTGGACGAAGCAACCCGAGGAGGATCGCGTGCCGGAGGGTTGCGAAGTCTGCCTGCCTGGACGAAGCAACCCGAGGAGGATCGCGTGCCGGAGGGTTGCGAAGTCTGGTGCGCCCGACCGGATTTGCGCCTGTGGCCTGACAACCGCTGGCTCTGGTGAGGACCGCGCCGCCCGCGTCTTGCCCCTTGCGCGAGGCGGTGCGATGATGAGGTGATTAGAAGACGCGGTGTGGACGGGACGGAGGCTGCGCGTGCCGAGAAAAGTGCGCGACCTGGTCAGAGATCTCGAGGGGGCGGGCTTCTCGGACCGGGGCGGCAGAGGAAGCCACCGGAACTTCGTCCACCCGAGAGTGCGAAAACCTGTCACGGTGTCTGGACAGCCCGGTGACGACGCTCTGCGATACCAGGAGCGGGCGGTACGGCTCGCGATCGAGGAGGCGACCCGATGAGCAAGGGCGACAGGTACGTCAAGCTGGTCGAGTGGTCTGATGAAGATGCCTGCTTTATCGGCAGCTGCCCCGAGTTGTTCTACGGCGGTTGCCATGGGGCAGACGCTCAGGCCGTCTTCTCCGAGCTCTGCGACATCGTCGAGGACGCGGTCCGGCTGTTCGAGAGCGAGGGCAGACCGCTGCCAGAACCGATGTCTGGCCGCGAGTTCGTGAACGCCCTGCAGCGCATCGCCTGACGAAAGGCCCCCCGCAGTCCCGAGTGGCCCGCCGAGACGAAGCGGCCCGAGGAAGATCTCCAGTTGGAGGGTTGCGAAGTCGGCCTGCCTGGACGAAGCAACCCGAGGAGGAGTTCGGGCCGGAGGGTTGCGAAGTCGGCCTGCCTGGACGAAGCAACCCGAGGAGGAGTTCGGGCCGGAGGGTTGCGAAGTCGGCCTGCCTGGACGAAGCAACCCGAGGAGGAGTTCGGGCCGGAGGGTGGCGAAGTCGGCCTGCCTGGACGAAGCAACCCGAGGAGGAGTTCGGGCCGGAGGGTGGCGAAGTCGGCCTGCCTGGACGAAGCAACCCGAGGAGGAGTTCGGGCCGGAGGGTGGCGAAGTCGGCCTGCCTGGACGAAGCAACCCGAGGAGGAGTTCGGGCCGGAGGGTGGCGAAGTCGGCCTGCCTGGACGAAGCAACCCGAGGAGGAGTTCGGGCCGGAGGGTTGCGAAGTCTGGTGCGCCCGACAGGATTCGAACCTGTGGCCTTCGGCTCCGGAGGCCGACGCTCTATCCAGCTGAGCTACGGGCGCATACGAACGAGGCGCTAGGGGCTAGGCGCTGGGCGCTAGCTCCGTCGAACTGGCTTGCCGAGCCATAGCGGCGGGAGGACCGCGGTCCACCCGGACCGCCGCGACGGCTGGCGCGCCCGGCAGGACTCGAACCTGCGACCTACGGATTCGAAGTCCGGCGCTCTATCCAGCTGAGCTACGGGCGCACGGATTCTAATGATACCACACGCGGGGTCTGCTACTCTTTCCGGCGCCAACGCCCCCGCGCCTGGAGCCATCCGCCATGTCGAGACCGTGTCCCCGCCGTCACCACCGCGCGCCGGCAGCGGCCGCCCTCGCCGCCGCGCTCGCGCTCGCGGCGCCGATCGCGTCGCTCGCGCAGTCCTACTACCCCATCCGCCTGGAAGACCCGAAGGCGGTCTACCTGGAGACGATGGGCGCGAAAGGCGACGGCGCGGCGGATGACACGGCGGCGATCCAGGCCGCGATCAATCGCGTGCAGGAGACGGTCGGCCAGGGCATCGTGTTCGTGCCCGAGGGCCGATACCGGGTCACGCGGACCATCAATGTGTGGCCCGCGATCCGCCTCATCGGCTACGGCGCGAAACGGCCCGTGTTCATCCTGGCGGCGAACACGCCAGGCTTCACGGACCCGGCCGCTGAACACGTGATGGTGTTCTTCGCGGGCTCGAGGCCCGGCGCGGGCGGCCGCGGCGGGCAGGCCGGGGGCCCGGCCTCGGCGCAGCCAGACGTACGCCCGCCCGACGCCAACCCGGGCACGTTCTACTCGGCGATGAGCAACATCGACATCGAAATCGGCGCGGGAAATGCCGGGGCGGTCGGCGTGCGCGGCACCTACGCCCAGCACTGTTTCCTGGCCCACATGGAGTTCCGCATCGGCCCGGGCATCGCCGGTGTGCACGACACGGGCAACGTGATGGAAGACGTGCGCTTCTTCGGCGGCCAGTACGGCATCTGGACGCGCACGCCGTCGCCGAGCTGGCAGTTCATGGCGGTCGACACCTACTTCGAGGGCCAGCGCGAGGCGGCCATCCGCGAGCGCGCCGCTGGTCTCACGCTCGTGCGCCCGCACTTTGTCCGCGTGCCGACGGCGGTGTCGATCGACGCCGAGTCGCACGACGAACTCTGGGTGAAGGACGCCCGCCTCGAAGACGTCACGGGGCCGGCGTTCATCATCGGCCTCGAGGACAACCCGCGCACGCAGATCAACATGGAGCACGTCGTCTGCCGAGACGTGCCGGCGTTCGCGCGGTTCAGGGAGAGCGGCAGGATGGTCTCCGGGCCTGGCCCGACCTACGAGATGCGCGCGTTCTCCCACGGCCTGCATTACGCCGACATGAGCGCCGCGGGCGTCACGGTGACAAAGGCCGACGCCTCGCCGCTGCCGGCGCTGCCGCCGCCGGTCGCGTCCGATCTGCTGCCGCTGCCGGCCGCGGACACGTGGGTGAACATCCGGTCGCTCGGCGCGAAGGGCGACGGCAGGAGCGACGATACGGAGGTCTTCCGGCGCGCCATCGCGGCGCACCGGGCGATCTACATTCCGTCGGGCTATTACGTCATCAGCGACACGCTCGCGCTCAGGCCCGACACGGTGCTCATCGGCCTGCACCCGCTCGCGACGCAGATCGACCTGCTCGACCGGACCGAGGCGTTCCAGGGCATCGGCCCGCCGAAGGCCATGATCGAGGCGCCGAAGGGCGGCACGAACATCATCCTCGGCATCGGGGTGTACACAAACGGCATCAACCCGCGCGCGGTGGCCGTGAAGTGGATGGCCGGGGCAGCCTCGATGATGAACGACGTGCGGCTGCTCGGCGGCCACGGCACGAACAACCTGGACGGCACGCGCGCGAATCCCTACAACAGCAACCGGACGGCCGACCCCGATGCCAACCGGCGGTGGGACAGCCAGCACCCAAGCCTGTGGGTGACCGACGGCGGCGGCGGCACCTTCTTCGACATCTGGACGCCCAGCAGCTTCGCGTCGGCCGGCCTGCTCGTCAGCGACACGACGACCGAGGGCCGCGTGTACCAGATGTCGAGCGAGCACCACGTGCGGTACGAGGTGCAGGTGCGCCGTGCCGCGAACTGGAGTTTCTACGCGCTCCAGACCGAAGAGGAGCGCGGGGAAGGCGGGTTCGCGCTGCCGATCGAGATCGCCGACTCGCGAGACCTGACGTTCGCGAACCTCCACATCTACCGCGTGATCAGCTCCTCCCAGCCGTTCCCGTGGGCGGTGAAGGTGGCGAACTCGCGGAACATCCGCTTTCGCAACGTCCACTGTTACAGCAACAGCAAGGTGTCGTTCGACGCGGCGGTGTTCGACCAGACGCACGGCACCGAGATCCGCCAGCGTGAGTTCGCCTGGCTCACGGTGTCGGGGAACAGGCCGGCGCCGGCGCCCGCGCGACCGTCGACGGTGATCGAGCCAGGCGCGGAGGTGCAGAAACTGGCCGGGGGCTTCTTCAACATCTCGGGCGGCGCCGTCAGCCCGGCCGGCGACTTCTTCTTCGTCGATGCGCGATGGCAGCGGATTCACACGTGGTCGGACGCGAGGCGCCAGGTCTCGACCGTCAGCGACGCGCCGCTCGAACCGGTGAACCTGGCCTTCGATCGCGCCGGCACCCTGATGGTCGTCTCCTACGCCGGCAACGGCAGCGTCTACGCCCTCGAGCCGGGCGCACCGTATGGTGACATCCAGCCCATCGCACCGGCCGACGCCGTGCCCAGGCCCGGCCTGACGGCCGTGCGGCCGGTCGGCGACTGGCGCCTCGGCCGCGATCAGGCCACGGGGCTGCCCGCCGCCCGGGCTCACCACTACCTGTCGCCCGACGGCACGACGTTCATCTCGGCCGGCCGCGACTTCGTGACCGGCGCGTCGGCGTGGGGCGTCAAGAGCGCTGACCTGCTGAGGGGCTTCGGGCTGGCGGCCGCGAAGCCCGGAGAGCCGTTCTACATCACGAGCGAGTCCGAGGTGACCACCTGGCGCGGGATGCTCGGACCGGACGGCAACGTCACCGGCCTCAGCGTGTTCACGCACCAGGGTGGCGAGGGCGTCGCGGTGGACGCCGATGGGCGCGTCTACCTGGCCGCCGGGCACGTGCTTGTCTACAGCCCTGAAGGCCGCCTCATCGAGGTGATCGAGGTTCCGGAACGCCCGACGCAAGTCGCGTTCGGCGGCCAGGACGGGCGCACGCTGTTCATCTGCGCGCGCTCATCGCTCTACAGCGTGCGCGTGAGGACGCCGGGGCGATAGTCGACAGGAGGCTACTTCGCGGCGTTCGCGCCCGCGACGCGAGTCCGGATCGCGTAGAGCCCCTTGCTGGCGGTGATGAACAGCGTGCGGTGATCGCGCCCGCCGAACGCCACGTTGGCCGTCCACGGCTCGGGCACGTCGATCTGATCGACCTGCCGTCCGTCCGGGCCGAAGACCGACACGCCCTTCCCCGTCAGGTAGAGCCGCCCCTCGGTGTCGAGCGTCATCCCGTCCGATCCGCGCTCGCATCGCAGGCGCTTGTTCGTGAGGCTGCCGTCGGGCTGGATGTCGTACGCGAAGGTCTTCCCGGCCTTGATGTCCGACACGAACAGCGTCGCCCCGTCGGGCGTGCCGATGATGCCGTTCGGCTTCACGAGATCCTCGGTCACACGCCGCAGGGCCCTCCGGTCCGGCGACAGGAAATACACCTGCTCGCTCGCCTGCGGCCTCGACGTGTAGTCCCACCATGACCGCGCGTAGAAGGGATCGGTGAAGTAGAGGGCCCCGTCAGGCCGGACCCAGACGTCGTTCGGGCCGTTGAGCGGCTTGTCATCGAACCGGCCCGCCAGCACGGTGTGGCTACCCTCCGGCGCGATCGCCCACAGCTCGGTGCGCTCGTCCGCGCAGGCGATCAGGATGCCGCTGGCATCGAAATACATGCCGTTCGCGCGGCCGGCAGGCTGCAGGAACGTCGACAGGGTGCCGTCCACGCTCCACTTCATGATGCGGTTGTTCGGCTGGTCCGTGAAGTAGACGTTCCCTTCGCGGTCGCTCGTCGGGCCCTCGGTGAACTCGAACCCGCCAGCAAGCCGCTCGAGCCTGGCACCCGCTTCGACAACGCCGCCCGATGCCTGTCCATCCACAGTGTCGCTCCTTCCGAGTGCCGCGGCCGCGGCCAACGCGGTGCCCGTGAACGAGAGAAACGAACGGCGATTCATCACAGTGCTCTCCGTCGAGGCCGCCTTCGACTCACGCGCCTGTGCACGTTCGCCCAGGGCGGGAAAGCCTCGACCTCTATCGGGTCACGGCGTCACGCCCCCAGCGCGTACGGCGCGCGCTGCGGGCGCGCGAGCCACGCGTTCGCCTCATCGTCGCCGGCAAAACGTTCCCTGTCCGGGTCCCAGCGCAGCCGGCGCGGCAGCTTCATCGCGATGTGATGCAGCAGGCACGCCGTGCAGGATCGGTGCGCCACTTCAACGGGCGCAATCGGCTGGCGGCGCGTGCGGACGCACTCGAGCCAGTTGCCGTGGTGGTCGAGGCTCTCGTAGAGGTGCACCTCGTCGGGGCCGATGACCGACGTGATGAGGCGCGGGTCGCTCGCCGCCAGCGCCTGCTCGTCCTTGAGCCGCGACTGCGGATCGCTGGCCGTGACGGTCTCGTTGCCGCGCGACACGAAGATCCAGCCCTCGGTGCCCTCGAAGCGGATGCCGTTCGGAAACTCGCCGCTCACGATCATGTGGACGCCGTTGGCGTAGCGCGCCTCGGTCCGGAACGCGCCGTGCACGTCCCACAGCCCGGACTTCGGGAACTCGGCCGTGCCCCAGACCTCCACCGGCCCGGTGAACTCGGTGTCCATCGCCCAGTGCGCGCAGTCGAGATGGTGCGCGCCCCACCCGGTGATCATGCCGGCGCCGAACTGTTCGCACCGCAGCCACCCCGGCCGCCCGTACCCGGCCTGCGGGTGCACGCGTTCCTCCGTATAGAACACCTCCGGCGTGGAGCCGAGCCACATGTCGTAATTGAGCGTCGGCGGCACGGGCATCGGCGCGGTGCTCCCGCCCGGCGGGTCGCCCGGCAGGCCGATCTTCACCGTCTTGAGCTGGCCGATCCGTCCGTTGCGCACCAGTTCCGCCGCGTAGCGCCATTGAGGCGACGAGCGCTGCTGGCTGCCGATCTGGAAGATGCGCCCGCTGCGATGGACGGCATCCGACATCGCCCTGCCCTCCGTAATCGTCAGCGACGCGGGCTTCTGCAGGTACACGTCCTTCCCCGCCTTGACCGCCGCCACGGTGATGAGCGCGTGCCAGTGATCGGGCGTACTGATGACGACGGCGTCGATGTCGGTGTTGGCGAGCAGGTCGCGGTAGTCCGCGTAGCCGGTCACGCCGGAGGAGGCCTGGCCGGTCTTCTTCGCGTAGTAGTCGTTGACGAGGCGTTTCCCATCCTCGACGCGCCTCGCGTCGAGATCGCACACCGCGACGAGCCGTGCCGAGTCGACCTTCCAGATGCCGGGCATGTCGTGGCCGCGCGAGATGCGCCCCACGCCGATGGCGCCGACGTTGATGCGGTTCGACGGCGCGTGCGGGCCCAGCACCGATGCCGGCACGACGGCCGGAAAGCCGGCGACCGCCGCGGCGGCCAGCGCGCCGCCGCCGGCCGTCTTCAGGAAGTCCCGACGCGAGGGCCCCGCCGAGCTGCGTTCATGCACGGCACTGTCCTCCCTTCACAGGTCAGCCCTTCGCGCCCAGCCGCTGGGCCCGGGCCTGGGCCTTGAGCACGAGCTCCATCGCCAGGAAGCAGTGGGCCTGCGGCATCGCCGTCTCGGTGCGGTTCAGCACGTCCGAGACGAGCGCGTCACCGTACGGCAGCGCGACGTCCGCCGTTTCGATGTAACGCGTGTCCTTCGTGTCGCTCAGGAACAGGTGGCTGCCAAGATTCCGGCCCGCGATGTCCACGTTCTTCCGGACTTCGATGAACCCGTCGGTGCCCAGGATCGTCAGCCGCCCGTCGCCCCAGGTCGGCAACCCGGCGGGTGTGAACCAGTCCACGCGGACGTATCCCGTGCCGCCGTCCCCGCGCAGCATCATGTCGCCGAAGTCCTCGAGCCCGGGATACTGCGGGTTGTTCAGGTTGCCCACCTGCGACGCGACAACGTCGGCCCTGGTCGAGCCGGTGAAGAACAGGAACTGGTCGGCCTGATGCGAGGCGATGTCGCACAGGATGCCGCCGTACCGCGCGCGCTCGAAGAACCAGGCCGGCCGCGTCTTCGGGTTCATCCGGTGCGGCCCGAGGCCGACGGTCTGGATCACCCGGCCGATGGCGCCGGCCTTCACCAGCTCGCCGGCGCGCTGGGTGGCCCGGTTCTCCAGGCGCTCGCTGTACATGATCGAGTAGATGCGCCTGGTCGCGGCCTGGACCTTCCGCGCCTCGGCGAGCTGGTCGAGCGTGGTCATGCCGGGCTTGTCGGCCATGAAGTCCTTGCCGTGCTGCATCACGCGGATGCCGAGCGGACCGCGCTCGTCGGGAATGGCCGCGCTCACCACGAGCTTGATCGACGGGTCCTCGAGAACCTCGGCTTCGCTCCGCGCGACCTTCACGAACGGAAACTGCTTGCGGAAGCCCTCGACCAGTTCGGGCTCCTTCGCGTAGAGCCAGACCAGCTCTCCCCGCGCGCGCAGGATGGCGTTTGTCTGCGCGTTGATGTGTCCGTGATTGACGCCGATCACGGCGAACCTGAGCAGCGGGTCTTTCGGCTGCTGCGCGCCCGTCTGCCCCGCGTCGCCGCGCGCCGCGGTCTGCGGGTCGTCGACAACCGGCGGCAGGGTGTCGCCGTGGTCCGCCGCCGCGAGCACGCCCGGGAACGCCGCCATCGCCGCGGCCGAACCCATGGTCGTTTTCAGGAAACCTCGACGATCGACTCCATCCTGCGTCATGGCTCTCCCCCACTGAAACCAGCCCTACCGGGCTGCGGGCGTCGCGGCGCGCGGCTTGCGCGGGTAGGCCCCGGGGCTCCGCGCGGCGTCGGGTTGCCACCCCGCTGCCCGGCGAACCGCGTCGGGAACCGGGTCCCCGGTCACCGTGACGGGCAGCGCGCCGGCCACATCATAGTTGCGCAGCTCCGGGCTGACAAAGAGGGCGCCCGAATAGCCGTTCAGCGCGCGGCTCCTGGCCTCGAACGCGGGGTACAGCTTCGTCAGGTCCGCGGGCGTGGCCAGTTGGGCGGTGCACGCCTGCCCCTCGGCCGGGCTCCAGGAAATCAGTGCCCGCGCCGAGGGCTCACCCCGCCGCACGTAGGCGTTGCCGTCGATCCGCGCAAGCGGCGCGTCGGTGAGCGTGCCGCAGAGCGGCGGGCTCTGCTCCACGTTCAGCAGCGGGCGCGTGTAGCCCTCGTTGGCCACGAGCAGGTTGCCGACGAACGCGTGGCCGTTGCGCGCGTCGACGGCCGGCCCGGTGGCCGGGTGCCATCCGAAGTGGTCCCCCACGGCGCTTCTCGGCGTGCGCTCGAACGAGGCGACCGAGTTGACGAACGTGTTCTGGTAGACCTGCACATTCGACGCGTTGAGGGCGCGAACGCCCTTGTCGCAGTTGACGAACACGTTGCCGGCCGCGATCGCGCCCTTCGAGATCTCGAAGAAGAAACCGTCGAGGGCGCCCTCGACCCAGTTGTTGACGAACACACCGTCCACGTTGCCGACGTCGTACCAGATGCCGTTCGAGTAGGGATGATCGATGACGAGATTGTCACGGCAGATGACGCGGTAGGACTGGTTGAAGATCTTCACCGCCGACGGGTAGTAGCCCGTGAGGCGCTCGATGTTATTGCGGCGGAAGATGTTGCGTTCGAGCAGCGCGTCGGCCGAGCTGATGATGTAGATGCCCTCGGTGCTGGTGTCGCTGACGAGGCAGTTGCGGATGACGAGCCCGTTGCCCCGCAGATAGGCGGCGACACGCGAGCAGTAGGTGATGGTGACATGCTCGAGCGTCGTCCCGACCACGTCCTTGCCGAGCGTGGCGGGATCGGCCGGGGCGTCCGGCTCGGTGCCCTCCACTTCCAGGGCCCGATAGGCGTACTGCGTGAACGTGATGCCGCGGATGACCGGGCCCTTCCCGTCCGACGGCCGGCCATGCACGGCGCGCCTCGTCCTGACGAGCGCCGAGTCGAATGCCGTGATCTCGACGAGCCTGTCCTTCGGGTCGACCGCGATGTAGACGTACCCGCCCTCGTAGTCGATCGAGTAGGAGTGCGCGTCGAGCTCGCCTTCCCACCCGGCCGACTGCAGGAACTCGCCGTTCACGAACACCATGTCGTTGTTGAAGCGGTGCAGCGGCGTGCGCATGCCCTCGCGGCCGCGCTGCCACCAGTCGGCCGGCCTCATCGGAAACAGCGTCGTCCAGGGCGTGCGCCAGACGCCGCCGCGCAGCGCTTCCCACTTCGCGGCCACGCGCGTGCCCTTGAGGACCGGCACTTCGTCCTTGTAGGGCTGCAGCGTGATGCCCTGGTTGAAGACGAGGCCTCCGGTGCGGTAGGTGCCCCCGCGCAGGATGATCGCGTCGCCCGTCACCGCGCGCGGGATGACCGACTCCAGCGTCGAGGGGGCGTCCAAGCTGGTGCCGGGGGCGTCGGCCTTCCCGTCCGGAGCCACGTAGTAGACGTGCGCCGCCTTGGGCACCTCGTAGACCTGCGGCACCGGCCCGTAGGGCCCGCCGGAAGGCTGCGCTGACGCCGGCGCCGGGGTCCAGGCCAGCGCCGCAACAACGGCCGCCACCAGGAGGCAGGCCGGGAGGTATGTGCCATGTGCGCGTCTCATCGCCGTTCCTTTCGTCATTGCCCGTCTCGATAGACGACGGCTTCGAAGAGGCTGATGTCCGTTCCCGTGGATCGCGGGTCTGCGTCGGCGCGCGTGACAATGCGAACGACGTGCGTGCCGGGCGGCAGGCCGTAGGTGTGCCAGAGGGCGTTGTCGTGCGTGCGCGCGCCGGCATAGGCGTCGATCGGCGAGGCCGGCTTTCCGTCGAGGTAGACGTCCGCCCGGCCGCCGGCCGGCGAGATACCGCCGGTGATCGACACGGCCGTGCCGCTGAACGCCAGCACCGCCTCCGCGCCGGGCCCTCCCGCCGTCATCCGCGCCGGCGCGTCAGGCCCCTGCGGCCCGGCGCGCCTGGAGAATCCCTTGAACCGCCACGCCGAATCCGCCACGCCCACGCGGGCCGCGGGAATGCCCATGCTCCACTGCTCCAGCGGCGCGGCCGCCGGCTCCTGGGCGGGAATCGTGACGACGTCCCCCGCAACCGTTCCGCCGGCCATCTGCACGAGGCGGAGCGCGCGCCCGAGCGTGGTGCGGCAGATGTCATTGAGCGACGACTGGGTGTAGGCGAACTTCTGGCCGGCCACGGCTGGAATGCCGCTCTTCCAGGCCTCCGGGATGCCCGAGTAGCCGAGCATCACGCCGAGAATGCCCGCTGCCGTCGACGGGTTGCAGTCCGAGTCCTGGCCCGCGCGCGTCGCGATGTCAACCGTCCTTGCGAAGTCGCCCCGGCCATAGAGCAGGCCCAGCGCGACGTAGGCGGCGTTGATCCGCGCGTCGATGTTGAAGGGCCGCAGCGCGCCGTCCGGGCAGCTCTCGTCGCGGTCCCACGTGTCCGCGATGCGTTGCCACGTGCGCTTCCAGTCCGCCGGGTGCTCGGCCGACCACGCCAGCACGTCACGGATGAGCCGCGCGAACCCGCTCTCGGGCGGCAGGCAGGCCAGGCCCTGTTCGACCACCTTCCGCACGTCGGTCTCGAAGTACGCGGCCGTGTACATGCCGCTGATGAACAGGCCGCCGTAGAGGCCGTCGCCGTAGTTCATCACCCGGCCGACGCGCAGGCAGTACATGTTCGACTCGCGCGGCAGGCCCGGGCTCATGAGGCCGATGAAGTCGGCCTCGATCTGGAAGTCGATGTCGTTGGCATGAAGGTTGTACCGCGGGTGGCCCGACAGCGGCGCCTTGATGCCGATGTCCAGCAGGCGCCGCGCGGCGGCGTTGGCGTGCCAGAGATCGGTACTGGCTGTCCTTGAAGGCCTCCCCATACTGCTCGGTCGTCGCCTCGAACCCCAACCGCTCCATGGTCTCGGCCATCGTCATGCCGACGTAGAGATCGTCCTGGTTGAGCGCGTTCGACACGCGCTCGGGCGACCACGTGAGCTCGCCGTCGTTGATCCGGCCGTTCCATCTGAACTCGGTGGGCGCGCCGTACCAGACGCCGATCATCTTCCCGGCCCAGCCGCCCCGGATCTTGTCCTCCAGCACGGCCCTCGTGAGCGTGCGGGCTGGCCCGCCGGCGGACGCGGGCGCCCACAGCACGCACGCCGCCACCGAGGCCAGCAGCCACCGTGTCGAAGCCGAACGCATTGCACACCTCCGGGCCGGCCGCTCAGCGCGTCGCCGGCAGCTGGCTCGCCAGGAGAAACACCAGGGGAGCGTTCCAGTTGATGGCCACTTCGTTCGACGCGTACGACTCCTGATCGTCGAGGTACATCTTCGCGGGTGGCAGGTCCGGCAGGGCCTTCATCGCCGGGTCCTGCCGCCGCCCGTTGGGCCCGCCGGCCAGCAGCCCCGGCCAGGGCTCGGCGTTGGCGTCGGCGCCGCTCGGCCGGTGATGGGGGTGCTTGAACGGGTTCGCGCCGACCTGCGTGACCCACGACAGCGAAAACGTGTTCCGGCCGAGCAGGTAGTGCAGGTTGTCGGCGGCCGCCTCCACGTACCGCGGATTCGGCGCGAGGGCATTCGCGACGATCAGCTGGATGCCGTAGTTGGCCGCGACGCCGTTGGATCCCCAGATGTAGTCGGTGCGGGCGAGGCTGGTGCGGTAGCCGTCAGCGGCCGTGCGGGCGACAATCGACGCTGCGGCCGAGACGGAGGCCTGTCGTATGGCCTCGGCGGCGTCGCCCGTCCCGCCGCCCAACACATAGGTCCACAGCGCCATCGGCGCCACCTGGCCCCAGCTCATCGGCCCGGCCGCCGCGATGCGCCCGAGGTGCGTGGCGTAGCGGCTGATGAACATCTGCCGAAACCCGTCCTCGCCGGTCGTGCGCCAGAGCTCCGCCACCGCCCACAGCAATTCGTCCGAGCAGTCGCGATCGCCGTACACGCCCGTCGCGACGCCCTTCGGATTGGTGAACAGTACGGCCGGGCGCTGTTCGGCCCACGCATGGGCTCTCCGCGCGGCCTCGAGGGCCGTGCGGGCGAACGCCGGGTCGAACGGCCTGTAGATGCGGGCGGCCGCGGCCATCACCGCCGCGAAATCCGCCGTGGCGCACGACGATGTGTACGGCTCCTGCCCGGTGCCGATCACGAAGCTCGTGAGCCGATCCTGTTCCGGCATGACGAACGGGCAGAACTGCTCGCTGGTCTGCTTGTGGAACACCCCGCCATCCGCATCCTGCATCGACAGCATCCAGTCGAGGTTCCAGCGAATCTCGTTCAGGATGTCCGGCGTGCCGTTGCCCGATTCCGGGATGTCCAGGCGGATGTTGCCCACACGGCCGGCAAACATCTCGTAGGCCCACAGCAGGGTGCCGGTCGACAACCCCGAGTTCACCACGTAGCGGCCGTAGTCGCCGGCGTCGTGCCATCCCTTGTGGCCCGACGCCTTCGGGCCCGGCTTTCCGGAGGTCGCGTGATAGGCGCTGTCGCGGTGGCAGGCCTCGTGCGCGTAGCCCGGGAATCCCGGCCCGAGGTCCACCGCAGTGCCGCACCGCTGCCCGTAAAACGACCGCGTCGCGAGATAATACGCGCGCGCGTAGGCGTCGTCTCCGATCGCGAACGGCCAGCTCGTGCCGACGCCGTCCACATCGAGCGCGTAGCGGCCCGGGGCCTCGACCGCGGTGAAATCGGCGGCGCGCACGGCGTCGAACGAGTTGGCGTCGGCAACCGGCGCCGAGAGGCGGCCCCGGAAGACGACCTGGCCGTCGCGCACCCGGCGGATCGCGAACCCGTCGCCCGCGACAGCGGACACGACCATCGCGACCTTCGGCCGGCCGGGCAGGTAGCCGGCCTGGTCGACCTTGATGGCCGGTGCCGCCACAGTGGCCACGGGGGGAGCCGTGGCCTGGGCGGCGCCCGTGCGTGGCTGCGCCGCGAACGGATGCCCGCCCGCCGCCACCCCGACAGCCAGCCCCGCCACGATCGCCGTCATCACAGCGCGCATGCAAACGTCCCCGGAGGCTTGACTTCGTCATCCAACCCGGCAATAGTTCTGTCGCCGGATTTGTTGTGCCCTCATACAAACTGGTTCACGACGCGGCCGGGCGGCGCGGCTCCGGCGCGCTGCCGGGCGGTGCCGCTTGCCAAGCCGCGACAGGCGCTACATGATGCCACAGACCGACCGCTGTAAGCGACCCGGCCGCTGCGGCACGCGATTCTCGTTTGTTCGGATCGCGTGCATTGCGGCACTTTTCGCCGTCGTGTCACCGGGCGCGGCCGGCGCGCAGGGCCCGGCCGATGATCGCGTCGCCGCGTCCTTCCTGCTCGCGCGCGGACGGATGCCAGCGCCTGCCGAAGCGCAGCAATGGGCCGGTTCAGCCGGGTCTCCATTCTCAGAACTGCTGGCCCATCACAGGCAGGCCATCACCGGCGACGAGCGCGAGCGCCAGGCGATCGCGGCCAAGGCGGCCGTCGACGCGTTCGGCCTGGGGCTTGGCGCGGAGCCGGCGGGCAGGCAGGAATCAGGCGCCACGTATCTGGATCTGATGCGCGGCCACCTCGCATGGCTGGGCTCGCACGCCGACGACTACGCCCGGGTCGTGCATCGCGCCTACCAGCGGGTGCTGCGGCGAGAGGCCTATCCGCAGGAGATCGAGTATTGGTCGAAGCGGCCGGTGCAGTCCTTCGCGCTGCTCGCCGCCTGCGTCGACGACTGGGCACGGCGCAACCAGCCCGGCCTCACCGTCACGAGCGGCCCGGCCGCGGTGAACCTCAACAGCCCGTATCTCGTGACCGTCCGCCTTTCACCCGCGCTCGCCGCCGAAGCGCGGGCGGCCGCGGGGTTCGAGCGCCCTCGCAACGCGGCGCTTGGCCTTCACGTCGTCGCGCCCGGCGCGGCACGCGTGGCGGCGGTTGGCGGCATTCATTTCGCGGCGGCCGGCGCCGCCGGCCTCAACCCGGAGTAGCGCATGATTGACCCACTCACCCCCCGGCCCGAGCACAAATTCACGTTCGGCCTCTGGACCGTCGGCAACCGCGGCCGTGACCCGTTCGGCGAGCCGGTCCGCCCCGGCCTCTCCCCCGTGGACATCGTCCACCTGCTCGGCGAGGTCGGCGCCTACGGGGTGAACTTCCACGACAACGACCTCGTGCCCATCGATGCCACCGCCGCCGAGCGGGACCGGATTGTCCGGGACTTCAAGCAGGCGCTGGCCGCCACGGGCCTCGTCGTCCCGATGGCCACCACCAACCTGTTCGGCGACCCGGCGTTCAAGGACGGCGCGTTCACGTCGAACGACGCGCGCGTGCGCGCCTACGCGCTCCAGAAGACGATGCACGCCATCGATCTCGGGGTGGAGCTGGGGGCCAAGGTCTATGTGTTCTGGGGCGGCCGTGAGGGCGTGGAGACAGACGCCTCCAAGGACCCGATCGACGCCATCAAGCGCTTCCGCGACGCCATCAACTTCCTGACGCGCTACGTGAAGGACAAGAAGTACGACCTCGTGTTCGCCCTGGAGGCCAAGCCGAACGAGCCCCGGCACGACATCTACCTGCCGTCCACCGGCGCGTGCCTCGGGTTCATCGCCACGCTCGATCATCCCGAGATGGTGGGCGTGAACCCGGAGGTCGCCCACGAACACATGTCAGGCCTCAACTTCATGCATGCGGTGGCCCAGGCGTGGGACGCGGGCAAGCTGTTCCACATCGATCTGAACGACCAGGCGTTCGGGCGCTACGACCAGGACCTGCGGTTCGGGTCGCATTCGATCAAGAGCTGCTTCTACCTGGTCAAGTTCCTCGAGGACGTGGGCTATCCCGGCATGCGGCACTTCGACTCGCACGCGTACCGCACCGAGGATCTCGACGGCGTGAAGGACTTCGCCCGCGGTTCGATGCGCACCTATCTCATCTACAAGGAGAAGGCCCGCCGGTGGAGCGAGGACCCGGACATCCGGTCGATGCTGGCGGAACTCGCGGACGTCCCCGGCGGCGGCCTGCCGCCGGCCGGCCCCTACAGCCCGGCCGCGGCCGAGGCGCTCAAGGCTCATCGCTTCGACCGGGCCGCGCTCGGCGCGCGAGGCCTCAAGTACGAGCGGCTCGACCAGCTCACGCTCGAAGTGCTGCTCGGCGTCAGATAGAAAGGATCGCGCCCATGTCCCGAAGCGCTCATCGCATCGCCCGATCCATCGCGCTGGCTGCCGGCGTCGCGGCCCTCGTGGCGGGCCTGTGGGCGGCCGTCGCGCCGCTCAACGCCCAGCAACCCGTGTGGCGCGTCAACGACCGCGAGTATCTGGAGCGGCGCGGCGCCAACGTCTTCGTGTTCAGCAGCCAGTACAACGGCATGTTCTTCGACGAGAAGACGGCGGGCGTCGAGCTCATCCATCACGGCGTGCGCGTGGCCACCGGCGGCGCGGTCCGGCTCAAGCCCGCCCCGGAGCAGTGGGATCAGATCCCGAAGCTCGTCGACCGCAAGGTGGACAAGGCCGCCGGGACCATCGAGGTGACCCTCCGCTACGACGACTTCGATTTCAACGCGCGGCTGATCGTGACGCCGGATGGCGAGGCGGTCCGCATCGCCGTTGTCCTCGACAAGCCCGTGCCGGAGAAGCTCCAGGGCCGGGCCGGCCTGAACCTGGAGTTCCTGCCGTCGCGCTTCTTCGAGCGCACCTATCTCGTGGACGGCCGCCCGGGCATTTTCCCGCGCCACCCCTCGGGCCCGACCGCGGTGAAGCCGGCGTCCACGCAGATCCGTCAGTTCGAAGGGTACTCGACCTTCGACGATCGCGGCCGGAACGAGTACGTCGAGCCCGACCCGATCGCGTCGGGCAAGACGTTCGTGTTCGCGCCCGAAGATCCCGAGCGCCACGTGACCATCCGCGCGCTGTCCGGCGACCTGCAGCTGGTTGACGGCCGCAGCGTCGCCCAGAACGGGTGGTTCGTCGTCCGCTCGATCCTCCCGCCGAACGCCACCGGCAAGGTGGCCGAGTGGGCCGTGCTGCCGCACGCGATCCCGAACTGGACGCGCACGCCGGTGGTCGGCTATTCGCAGGCGGGCTACGCGCCGGCGCAGAAGAAGGTGGCGGTCATCGAACTCGATCCGAACGACGCGCCTCTCGCCACGGCATCGATCTTCGAGGCCCCGGCCGACGGCAAGCCCGTCGAGCGCCTTACGGTGAAGGTCCAGCCGTGGGGCAGGTATCTCCGGTATGCCTACGCCACGGCCGACTTCAGCGCGATCGACAAGCCCGGGCTCTACTTCATCCAGTACGGCGCGCAGAAGACGGCGGCGTTCCCCATCGCGCCCGGCGTGTTCGAGACGATTCTGGCACCCGACGGCGGATGTCTGGTTCCCCGTGCAGATGGACCACATGTTCGTCAACGAGGCCTACAAGGTCTGGCACGCGGCGCCGCACCTGGACGACGCCCTGCAGGCGCCGGTGAACATCCAGCACTTCGACGGCTACCGGATGGGGCCGACGACCGAGACCCGCTTCGCCCCGCTCGAGCGCATTCCAGGGCTCGACATCGGCGGCTGGTTCGATGCCGGCGACTTCGACATCCAGACCGGGTCGCACGCGGCCGCCATCACGAGCCTGGTCGAGACCTGGGAGTCGTTCAGGCCGATGCGCGACCAGACGCTCGTCGACCAGCCCGCGCGGTTCGTCGACCTCCATCGCCCCGACGGCAAGCCCGACATGCTGCAGCAGATCGAGCACGGCACGCTGGCCGTCATCGCGCAGCACCGGGCCTTCGGCCGGGGCATCCGCGGCATCGTCGACAGCCACCTCCACCGCTATCACCACCTCGGCGACGGGTCGACGCAGACCGACAATCTGATCTGGGACCGGTCGATGAAGCCGTACCAGGCCACCAGCACGCACAGCGGGACGCCGGACGACCGCTGGGCCTTCACGGCGAGGACGCCCTCCACGAACTACCAGTCGATTGGCGCCCTGGCCGCCGCCAGCCGGGCGTTGCGCGGATTCAATGACGCCCTCGCGGACGAGTGCCTTGCGCGCGCGCGCACGTCGTACGCGGAGGAGCGCCAGCTGGCGATCGCGTCGCCCGGCACCGGGCCCGAGGGCGCCTTCGGACAGGGCGCCGAGCTGACCGCCGTGCTCCAGCTGTTGATCGCGACGAAGGAGCGCTCGTTCGCCGACCGTTTCAACGAGCTCATCTGGCCGGCGCTCGATCGCGCAGCCGGCATGAGCCTGCGGGCCGCCATCGCCGCCCTCCCGTACCTCGACCCGGCGGCCGCGCAACGGCTCAGGCCCTACGTGGAAAAGTACAAGGCCGACATGGACGGGCTGTTGAAGCAGAATCCCTACGGCGTGCCGATTGGCACCGGCGGCTGGGCGGGCAACCAGGGCGTGATTGGCTGGGCGACGACGGCCTACCGGCTCCATAAGGCGTATCCCGATCTCGTGGGGCCGGACTACGTCTTCCGCGGGCTCGCGTACATCATGGGCACGCACCCGTACTCCAACCTGTCGTTCGTGTCCGCCGTGGGAACCCAGCCGAAGAAGCTGGCCTACGGGAGCAACCGGGCCGACTTTTCCTTCATCGCGGGCGGCGTCGTGCCCGGCGTGCTGGTGCTGAAGCCCGATTTCCCCGAGAACATGGACGACTGGCCGTTCCTGTGGGGCGAGAACGAGTACACCGTGGGCATCAGTGCGCACTACATCCTGCTGGCGCACCAGGTCAACGATTTGCTCAAGAAGTAGTCAATTGGGCCTGCCGGGGAATCCCCTGCAAAACGGCGGGGGTTCCCCTTGACAGCCCCCAGTTAGCCAAATATAGTTCGTGACGCAAACAAATTGTGGCTTGCCCCCGCCAAGCCAGCGGCCATCCCCATGAACGCACACCAGTGGGACACCCTGCTCGCCGTCATCGCCGGCGAGGACGTTCAACCTCCCCCCGTCGGCTTCATCGTCGACAGCCCGTGGATGCCGAACTGGGCGGGCTCGACGATCCTGGATTACTACACCGACGACGGCGCGTTCATGGACGCCAACCGTCTGGTGCATCTGCAGTTTCCGGACGTGCTCATGCTGCCGGGCTTCTGGTCCGAGTACGGCATGTGCACCGAGCCGTCGGCGTTCGGATCGCGGCCGGTCTGGGGCGAGAACGAGTTCCCGTTCCCGATGCCGGTGCTGCGGACGCCCGCCGACATCGACGGCCTCGAGCGGCCCGACCCGCGCAAGCACGGGCTGCTGCCGTTTGTCATCAAGCGTCTGGCGCGGTTGCAGCCCGAGATCGAGGCGTCCGGGCACCGCATCCGGTTCGCGGTGACACGGGGCCCGTTCAACGTGGCGTCGTTCCTGATGGGCACCACCGAGTTCCTGTCGGCCCTCAAGACCGACCCCGACGCCATCCACCGCCTGCTCGCCATCGTCACCGACTTCCTGGTTGACTGGATCGCGTGGCAGCGCGAGTCGTTCCCGTCGATTGACGGCCTGTTCGTGCTGGACGACATCGTGGGCTTTGTCAGCCGGCGCGACTTCGAGGCGTTCGGGCTGCCCTGTTTCACGAGGACGTTTGCCACCGACGTCACGGTGAAGTTCTTCCACAACGACGCGTCGTGCCGCGGCTGCGCGCCCTACCTGGCGCAGATGGGCGTGAACCTGCTCAACTTCGGCGTGCAGCACACGATGACCGAGCTCCGAAGCTGGGCCGGCGAGTCGGTGGCGCTGATGGGCAACATTCCGCCCCGGGACGTGCTCGCGTCGGGGACGCCGGCCGATGTCGCGCACGCGGTCGAGGCGCTGGCCCGCGAGGTCCGGGGCCAGCGCCGGATCATCCTCTCGTGCGGCGGCGGCATGCCGCCCGGCGTGCCGACGGCCAATATCGACGCCTTCGTGCGCGCTGCCCGCGAGCACGCCGCGCGGCCGGCCCAGGCGGCGCACGTGTGAAGGGCCGGCCGTGACCGCGGGAATCCTCGCTCGGCGCGCCTGCGTGGCGGCGGCCATGGCCGCCGCCATCCTGTCTCCGTCGGGACGGATCGCCGGCCGCGAATCGGGCGGCCACCTCTGGCTGCGCATGGTCCCGGTCGATGATGCGGCGCTGCGCGCGGCCTACCGCGCGTCCGCTGCCGCGATCGTCGTGTCGACGGCCTCGCCCACCGGACGTGTCATTGCGGCCGAACTGCAGCGCGGACTCGGCGCCCTGCTCGGGGTGGATGTGCCGCTCGCGGCGGCGCCGGTGCCAGGCGCCATCCTGGCCGGCACGCCGGAGACCTCCGGCACGGTGGCCGGCCTCGGGTGGGCTGAGGCACTCGACCGGGCGGGCCCCGAGGGCTACCTCATCCGGACAGCGTCCGCGGGCGGGCAACCGGTCACCGTCATCGCGTCGGCGACCGAGGTGGGCGTGCTCCGGGGCGCGTTCCACCTGCTGCGCCTCGTGCAGACGCGCAAGCCGATCGCGCCGCTGGACGTGGTGGAGCGGCCGCGCATGGCGCTGCGGCTGCTGAACCACTGGGACAACCTGGACGGCACGATCGAACGCGGCTACGCGGGAGCCTCGCTGTGGAAGTGGCCCGAGCTGCCCGATCGCGTGGATCCCCGCCTCCAGGAGTACGCGAGGGCGAATGCGTCGATCGGCATCAATGGCGTCGCGCTGAACAACGTGAACGCCCGGCCCGATTCGCTGTCGCGGCCGTACCTCGAGAAGACCGCCGCCATCGCGAGCGTGTTCCGGCCCTACGGCATCCGCGTGTACCTCTCGGCGAACTTCGCCGCGCCCCGATCGCTGGGCGGCCTGGCGACGGCCGACCCGCTCGATCCGGCCGTGGCGCGGTGGTGGCGCGAAAAGGCCGACGAGATCTACCGCCTCATCCCGGACTTCGGCGGGTTCCTCGTCAAGGCGAACAGCGAGGGCCAGCCGGGGCCGCAGGACTACGGGCGCACCCACGCGGACGGCGCCAACGTGCTGGCCGACGCCGTCGCGCCGCACGGCGGCCTGGTGCTGTGGCGGGCGTTCGTCTACAACGCCGATGTCGATGCCGACCGCGTGAAGCGCGCGTATCTCGAGTTCACGCCCCTCGACGGCCGGTTCCGCGAGAACGTGATCGTGCAGGTGAAGAACGGGCCGCTCGACTTCCAGCCGCGCGAGCCGTTCAGCCCGCTCTTCGGCGCCATGCCCCGCACGCCACTCGCGGCGGAGTTGCAGATCACCCAGGAATACCTGGGCCATTCGACCCACCTGGTCTACCTGGCACCGATGTGGAAGGAGTTCCTGGACGCGGACACGCACGCCAGGGGCCCGGGTTCGACCGTGGCGAGCGTGGTGGACGGATCGCTGCATGGCTACCGGCGGTCGGGTCTGGCGGGTGTCGCCAACACCGGCAGCGACGCGAACTGGACCGGGCACGACTTCGGCCAGGCCAACTGGTTCGCGTACGGCCGGCTGGCGTGGAACCCGGGCCTCTCGGCCGAGGTGATCGCCGACGATTGGATCGCGATGACGTGGACCCACGACGCGGGCGCCGCCGCCGTCATCCGTCGGATGATGCTCGCCTCGCGCGAGACCTACGTGGACTACACGATGCCGCTCGGCCTCCATCACCTCATCGGCGGCGACCACTACGCGCCGATGCCGGAGAACCCCGACCCGCGCCGCGCGGACTGGTCGGCGATCTACTATCATCGCGCCGACGCGACGGCGATTGGGTTCGACCGCACCACGCGCGGGAGCAATGCCGCGGGCCAGTACCGACCGCCGTGGCGCGAGCAGTGGAACGAGCCGCAGACGACGCCCGAGAACCTCCTGCTGTGGTTCCACCGGCTGCCGTGGGATTACCGGCTCCCGTCCGGCGGCACGCTCTGGGACAGCCTGGTGCGGCACTACCGGAGGGGCGCCGAGGCGGCCGGGCAGATGGTCGCCACGTGGGAGTCGCTGCGCGGCAAGATCGACGAGGAGCGCCACCGCGCGGTCCTGGCGAAGCTGCGCGTGCAGGCGTCGGACGCGGCGGCCTGGCGCGACAAGTGCCTGCGCTACTTTCAGCAGTTCAGCGGCCGGCCCATCAGCGGCGGCGACTGATGCGACATGTGTCCCATAGGGGCCTCCATGGCACAACCTGAAACACGGCTACCGGTCAAAGAGAAGCTGGGCTACGCGATGGGCGACATCGCCACCAACTTCTTCTTCCAGTCGATGATCCTCTACCAGACCCGCTTCTACACCGACACCGTCGGCCTCTCGGCGGTGGCGGTGGGCACGATGTTCCTCATCCTGCGTTTGGCCGATGCGGTCTTCGATCCCGCGATCGGCGCCCTGGCCGACCGGACCCGCACGCGCTGGGGCAGCTTCCGCCCCTGGGTGCTCTGGACGGCCGTGCCGTTCGGCGTGATCTTCTGGCTCGTGTACGTGACGCCGGACGCGGGACCGGCCGGCAAGCTGTTGTACGCCTACCTGACCTACACGCTCGTCATGATGCTGTACTCCGCCAACAACACGCCGTACTCGGCCCTGATGGGCGTCATGACCGGCGACGCGAGCGAGCGGAGCAGCCTGGCGAGTTACCGCTTCGTGGGCGCGCTGGTCGGCCAGTTCATCATCCAGGCGCTGCCGCTGCCGCTGGTCGCCAAGTTCGGCGACGGCAACTCGGCCCGCGGCTGGGCCATGACGATGGCGATCTTCGGCGCGCTCATCATCGTCCTGAACCTCATCACGTTTGCGACCACGCGCGAGCGCGTGCAGGCCCCGCCCGGCGAACGGCATCCGCTGCGCGACGACCTGCGCGACGTGCTGACGTGCCGGCCCTGGATCGTGATGTTCGTCCTGACGCTCCTCGTGTTCACCATGCTCGTCGTCCGCGGCAGCTCGTCGAACTACTTCTTCGCGTACTACATGGACCAGGCGAGCATCCGGGCGTTCCTCGGGTCGGTCGGGCTCGCGGGCCTCGGCGGCGAAGCCACCGGGTGGAAGGCCGCCCTCGAAGGCCTGGGCCTGCTCGTGAAGCCGGACAACTCCAATGCCGCCGCCGTCGGCCTGAGCCTCTTCTTCGTCGTCGGCAGCCTGGTGCAGATTGCCGGCATCATCCTCTCGAAGCCACTCGCGGACCGGTTCGGCAAGAAGGCCGTCTTCATCTCGGGCGTCGCGGTCACGACGGTGGCGACGGCGGCGGTGTTCCTGGTCGGGCCGACCTCCGTCGGCCTGCTCTTCTGGCTGGGCATCCTGTGGGCCGTCGGCTGGGGGCCGACGGTGCCGCTGCTGTGGGTGATGATCGCGGACGTGGCGGACTATTCGGAGTGGAAGACCTCCCGCCGCGCCACGGGGTTCATGTTCGCCGGCATCCTCTTCGCGCTGAAGGCCGGCTTGAGCCTCGGCGGCGCGCTCAGCGCGTGGATCATCGACGCCTACGGCTATGTGCCGAACGCCGCGCAGTCGGATCGCGCGCTGCTGGGGATCAGGCTGGGGGCGAGCGTCTATCCGGCGATTGCGCTCGCCCTTGTCCTCGTGTGCCTGGCCGTCTACCCGATTGGGAAGGCGCTCGGCCAACGCATCCAGGCGGAACTCACGGAACGGCGCACGCGCTACCAGCCGGTGGAGGTCTCACGATGAACACCGTGTCGGGACACTTCCCGTACCAGGACCGGGCGAAAAGCGCGGACGAGCGGACGGCCGACCTGCTCGCGCGGATGACGCTCGAGGAGAAAGTCGCCCAGATGCTGTGCGTGTGGCAGAAGAAGCCGGCGATGCTCGTCGACGAGCAGGGCCGCTTCGACGCCGCCAAGGCGCGTGAGCATTTCGGTCACGGTCAGGGCCTCGGGCAGGTGGGGCGCCCCAGCGATGCCGGCGGCGGCCTCGGCGCCCGCGCGATGGCCGAGATGACCAACGCCATCCAGCGGTTCTTCGTGGAAGAGTCGCGGCTCGGCATCCCGGTGATCTTTCACGAGGAGTGCCTGCACGGCCACGCGGCGAAGGAGGGCACGAGCTTCCCGCAGCCGATCGGCCTCGGGGCGACCTTCGACCCGTCGATGGTCGAGCGGCTCTACGCCATGGCCGCCGCCGAAGCGCGGGCGCGCGGCGCGCACCAGGCCCTCACGCCCGTGGTGGACGTGGCCCGCGAGCCGCGCTGGGGCCGCGTGGAGGAGACGTTCGGCGAAGACCCGTACCTGGTGGCGCGCCTGGGCGTGGCCGCCGTGCGGGGCTTCCAGGGCGACGCCGCGTTCCGCGACAAGACCCGCGTGATCGCCACGCTCAAGCACTACGCGGCCCACGGGCAGCCGGAGTCGGGCACGAACTGCGCGCCGGTCAACGTGTCGATGCGCGTTCTGCGGGAAACGTTCCTGTCGCCGTTCAAGGCGGCCGTCCAGGAAGGCGGCGCGCTGAGCGTGATGCCGTCGTACAACGAGATCGACGGCGTCCCGTCCCACGCGAACCGCTGGCTCCTCGAGGACGTGCTGCGCGGCGAGTGGGGGTTCCGCGGGTTCACGTCATCCGACTACTTCGCCGTCCGCGAACTGAACGAAACGAAGACGAATGCGACCAGCCACTACGTGGCCCGCGACGGCAGGCACGCCGCGGAGCTGGCCGTACGCGCCGGCGTGGACATCGAGCTGCCGGATATCGACTGCTACCCGCATCTGGTCGAGCTCGTGCGCGAGGGCGTGATTCCCGAATCGCTGATCGACGACCGGGTGCGCCCGATGCTGCGCGCCAAGTTCCTGCTCGGCCTCTTCGATGATCCATACGTCGACCCGGACCGGGCCGAAGCCGTCGTGCGCGACCCCTTCCACCGCGCGCTCGCCCTGGAAGCCGCCCGCAAGACGATCACCCTGCTCAAGAACGACGGCGGGTTGTTGCCCCTCGACGAGCACCGCGTACGCCGCATCGCCGTCATCGGGCCGAACGCCGACCGCCTGATGCTCGGCGGCTACAGCGGCGTGCCCCTGCACGCCGATACGGTGCTGCAGGGGATCCGCCTGCGTGCGCCGGCCGACGTCGAGGTCCTCCATCACGAGGGCTGCCGAATCACGATTGGCGGATCCTGGCAGCAGGATGAGGTCACGCCCGCCGACCCGGACGAGAATCGGCGCAGCATCCGCGAGGCGGCCGCATTGGCCGCGCAGGCGGATATCGTGGTGCTCGCCATCGGGGACAACGAGCAGACCTCGCGCGAGGCGTGGGCGGTGAACCACCTGGGTGACCGTCCGAGCCTGGATCTCGCCGGCGAACAGGACGAGCTGTTCGACGCGGTCGCCGCCACCGGCAAGCCGATCGTGGTGCTGCTGTTCAGCGGCCGGCCGGCGTCGATCCGCCGGATCGCCGCGCGCGCCGATGCGATTCTCGATCTCTGGTATCTCGGCCAGGAAACCGGCGCCGCGGTGGCCAACGTCCTGTTCGGCGACGTCAACCCCGGCGGCAAGCTGCCGATCACGATTCCGCGCTCGGCCGGCCACGTGCCCGCGTACTACAACTACAAGCCGTCCGCGCGGCGCGGGTACCTGTTCGACTCGGTCGCGCCGCTCTTCCCCTTCGGCTTCGGCCTCAGCTACACCACGTTCGCGTTCGAACACCTCCGGCTCGACAAGAGTCAGATCGCGGCAGGCGGAACGGCGCGCGTGTCTGTCGATGTCGTGAACACGGGCGGGCGCGCCGGCGACGAGGTTGTCCAGCTCTACATCCGCGACCTCGTGAGCAGCGTCACGCGTCCCGTGAAGGAGCTGAAGGGCTTCCAGCGCATCACGCTCGCACCCGGCGAGCGGCGGACGGTTGTCTTCGACGTCACGCCGGCGCACCTCGCCTTCTACGACATCGACATGGCGTGGCGCGTCGAGCCCGGCGAGTTCCGCCTCATGGTCGGCTCATCCTCCCGCGACGAGGATCTGCAGTCGGTGATTTTGAGTGTCGCGGACTAGCTGTGGAGCCCCGGGGTCATCGCGTGAACAGCTTGAGATCGACCGCCTCACCCATGATGCGGTAGCCCGCGGCGGACGGGTGCAGGTGATCGCCTCCGTCGACAGCCGCCGAGAGCCGCGCGGGCTGCGCCAGGTCCCGTGTTACGGCGTCGAAATCGATGACCGCGTCGAATCGCCCGCTCGTCCGAAACCACGCATTCACACGCTGCCGATCAGCCTCGGCTTCCTGCGTGTAGTAACCCGCGTACGTGAATCCTTCGAACGGCATGATGGTCGCGCCGTACACGCGAAGGCCCTTTGCGCGCGCACGGTCGAGGATCTGGCCGTAGGCGGCGATGATGTCATCCGCCGTGGCCCCCGGCTCCCCCTTCGCCCGCGCCCCCGAGGCGGTGCCGATGTCGTTTATCCCTTCCAGGACGATGAGCCACCGCGCGCCGGGTTGCGCCAGGACATCCCGTTCGAGGCGCGCGAGCGCGCTCGGGCCCAGGCCGTCGCGCAGCAGCCGGTTGCCGCCGATCCCCGCGTTCAGCACCGCGACGCCGGCAGTTGCGGGCGTTTCCTGCAGCCTCCGCGCGAGCACGTCCGGCCAGCGGTCGTTGCCGTTCGTCGTCGATCCGCGGCCGTCCGTGATCGAATCGCCCAGCACCACCACGGCACCCGTTGACGCCGGTGCGAGCACCTCGACGCCCGCGAGGAAGTACCAGTGATCAATCAGCACGGCGCCGGAGAGCGCAGGAGCGGATACCGCGTCGCCGGCCATGAGGTGCGAGGTCGTCCGCGAACCTGGATGGCCCGTCACGTCCGGCGGCGCGCCCCTGACGTGGATGGTCACGGCGAGCTGCGCGAGCGGTGGCAGCTCGAAGTCGAGCGGATCGGAGACCAGCGCCGTCCCCGCGGGAATCGATGCCGACGGACGCCCGGCGAACGTGAGGGCGCGGTCAGTCGCGGCGTCGATGCCGCTGCCGCCGGCTGATCGGGCGACGCGGGCCGCGACCAGCGTCAGCGGCGCGCGGCCGAACTCGTTGGAGAACCGCACGCGCAGCGCCCGGCCGCCAATCGACACGCGCACGACCTGCCGGAGCGTCGCGTCGGTGAAGCCGGGCGCCGGCGGCATGTTCGCGGGTTCCACCAGCTGCTGCGCCGACATCCACGTGCCGACCCAGTGTCCGACGCGGTCGCCCGGCGCCTGTCTGACACGGGCCGCGCCGGTCGTTGCCAATATCGGCAGCAGCACCCAAGCCAGCCACACCGTTCGTCGTCTCGCCATCGTCATCCCGGCTTCTCTCGCCCTCAAGTGTTCAACCGCTCTCGGCCCGGCCGGGCCCACGCGGTCGAGTTACCGCACCTTTCGTGCCGGCGCGGCGAAGTACCTCCCTGCAAACTCGATGAACGCCGGCCAGTTCGGCCCGGCGGTGTGGCCGCCGCGATGCTGGCGGAACGCCACGTCGCCATCGACGAGCGCGGTCTCGATCGGTGGGAACTCCGATGTCCCCAGGTCCCGCTTGCCCAGCAGCCGGTAGACCGGGCCGGCGCCAACCGCCGCCAGGAACATCCCCTTGGCGTCCACCCATCCGCCCTCGACCTCGAACGAGCCGCCGCTGATGAACACCGGCCGCGGCGCGCACAGCGCGACCAACTCGTGCGCGTCGACGGGCAGATCGTCGGCCGTGAGCGGACCCGCGTACTTGATGAAGTTGCCCGCCATCCAGTGGTACTCGCCGCTCCCGGCGAGGTTCTCGACAAGCTCGCCGTATGTCCGCCGGTGCAGCTTCGCGCCGCCCGCTCCCGACGAGGCGACGAACGCGATCGCGAAACGCTGGTCGTAGGCCATCGTGACCAGCGCGGCCTTGCCGTAGCGTGACAGGCCCTCGATACCAACGCGTGTGGCGTCGACGGCGGGATCGGTCTCGAGGTAGTCGAGCGCGCGGCTCGCACCCCACGCCCACGCCCGCAGCACGCCCCAGTCGTCGGGCTTGCGCGGCTGGCCCTTGTTCGCGAGGCCGATGATCCCCCTCGTGAGGCCCGCGCCATTGTCAGCCTGGATCGTCGCCGGCGAGAGGATCGCGTAGCCCCAGCCCCTGGCGATGAGCTGCTCCTGCCAGCTCGGGACCATCCGGAGGCGCACCCGCCGGCCGCGGGAGGCCGCGGCATGCCCGGCGGGAAACCGGAATCCGAACTCGATGATGACCGGCACCGGCGCGTTCGCGCCGGCAGGCGTCGTGAGCGACATCTCGATGTCGACGTTGATGGCGGGGAACGCCGAGTTGTCGACGCGGCCGACCAGCGACTTCGTCGTCACCGGAAGGCCGGCCACCTTCTCCTCGGCCGTCGACGCGATTCGCCACTCGACTCTCGGCACGACCTTCGGCACCCGGCCGTAGACCTCGCGATCGAAATCCTCGACGACCTCCGGCCGCCGACTCTCCCACCACGTCTTCGCGTCGGCAACCTTCCGGCCGTTCTTCAGGACGAGGGGATCGGGCAGCTTCGAGTGCGGGCCGGCCTTGGCCTCGTCGTAGTTCACCGGGTTGGGCGCCTGCGGATTGCGCGGGTCTGCACCCGGGCGGAGCGACGTGATCGTGAGCAGGCCCATCATCCGGCGGTGGTCCTGCTCCGCCGTCAACTCGACGGGCGGCGGCGCCTCGACGCCCGGCGGCGCCTGGTGCATGTCGAGAATCACCCGTCGATACGAGGTGAGACTCGGCGTGCCGTTGTCCTCGACAGCGAGGATCACGTGCGCGACGCCGGGCGCTTTTGCCACCATCATCGCGCGCGTCCCTGACGTATTCTCGATCACGAGCCGCGGCGGCGGCTCACGGAGGCCAACCGGCACCTGTGGGCCGAATCCTCCCGCACCCGCGCCCGGCGCCGCACCGACCGCTCCCGGGCTCGGCCGCTGGCGCACCGGCCAATCGGGAATGCCCGTGCCCGCCTCGGGGTAGAACGCCCACGTGTACTTCAGCGCATGCCCGTCGGGGTCGGTCGTGCCGGCCGCATCGAGCGCGATCGGCAGCCCGACTTGGGCGGTGAGCACGATCGGCTCGGTGCCTGGCCGGCCGTTCACCACGACGCGCGGGTTGTGGTTGGCGTCGGCCGGCGGCTTGATCGTCCAGTCCATGCGGGCGGCGAAGTCGTGCTGAAACGCCGTGCGCCAGCGCCAGATCGTGGCCTGGTCGGACGTGTAGGTCCTGCCGTCGGCGCCTGCGAGCGTGTCGCGCGAGCTGTCACGTCCCGCGAACGAGTCGCCGCCCTGCGTCCAGAACGGGCGCGGCTCGCCCCGAGGCTGCCGCCAGATGTACCGTCCGCCCCAACCGCCGAATGCGGGGCTCATCGCGCCGGCGAGCCCGTTATCGATCAGCGAGAGGAACGACGGCGTGTCGCCCTCGTGGATGCAGCACGGGTAGGGATACAGCTTCCCGAGCGGGCCCTTGCTCCGGATGTTTGCGTTGATCCACTCGTCGGTGAACGTCGAGAAATCGGCGCCGGGCGCGTTCCTGTAGAAGCGGTCGCCGCTGATGCCGGTCCATGTGGCGAGGTAGTACTCCTCGCCGTTCTGCGGCGACGGTGACACGACGTACTGCAGTGATGGGAACTCGCGCCGCAGCCATGCCCCCGCGTCGTCCTGGTCGCTGATCGCGTAGACGCGCAGCTTCGCGACCAGCGCGTCCACCTCGGCTGGCGTGCGCGTCGCGCGCGCGGTGACAAGCGCCTGCGCCAGCGTGTTGGTGCCGCCCCACCCGAGCACCCACAGCGGGCGGGGGTCCGGCCTGTCCGCCGCGCGGAGAATCAGCTCGGCGCCTGGCGTGGCCTTGTCGGCCCCGACCGATGCCATGCCATAGCCCGGCTGGCCCGCGGCGACCCGGCGCTTCAGCTCCTCGCCTGCCGGAAACCCCGGCGCATGCTTCATCAGGTTCGGCTGCACCTGGGCGTAGGCGTCGAGGACCGACAGGATGACGTCCGGCCGCGGCCCGGTTTTCAGCCAGGTGGACGTCGTGGCGACAATCCCCTCGACGTTGAACTGGTTCGCGTAGAGCAGGAACCGCACGAGCGACATCTGGTCGTCGGGCTCGTTCGCAATGTCGGTCATCACCACGATGCGCGGGCGCGGCGTAAAGGGATCGACGTACTTCGAGGCGGCGTTCGCGATCGGTCTGCTCTGGACGCCGGCCGGCGCGGCCACGAGCGACACCAGGCCGCAGGCGGCGGCCGCGCAAAGGCCCGCTGCGGCCATGCGCCATCCGTCGTAGAATCTCCCCACCATGCGCCGGCTCCTCATCACCGTCCTCCTGCTCGCCGCCGTCATTCTCGCACCCGCGCGCCTCGCGTCACAGGGCGCTGCGCACGATTACCCGTTCCGGGACCCCGCGCTGGCCGACGAGGCGCGCATCACGGATCTCATCTCGCGCATGACGCTCGCGGAGAAGATCGAGTGCATGGGCATCCGCGCCTCGGTGCCGCGCCTCGGCGTGGTCGGATCGCCGCACATCGAGGGCTATCACGGCGTGGCCCAGGGCGGGCCCAGCAACTGGGGCCAGCGCAACCCGACGGCCACCACGCAGTTCCCTCAGGCGTACGGGCTGGGCGCGACATGGGACGCCGACCTGGTCCGGCGCGTCGCGGCGCAGGAGGCGCTCGAGGCCCGCTACCTGTATCAGAGCCCGAAGTACAGCCGGTCGGGCCTCATCGTCCGTGCGCCGAACGCCGACCTCGCGCGCGATCCGCGATGGGGCCGCACGGAGGAGGTGTACGGCGAGGACCCCGTCCACGCCGGCGTGCTCGCCACGGCGTTCACGCGAGGCCTGCAGGGCGACGACCCGCGCTACTGGACGACGGCCGCGCTCCTGAAGCACTTTTTGGCGAACAGCAACGAGGACGGCCGCAACAGTTCGTCGTCGAACTTCGACGAACGGCTGTGGCACGAGTATTACGCGTGGCCGTTCGAGCGCGCGGTGCGCGAGGGCGGCTCGCGCGCGCTGATGGCGGCCTACAATGCCGTGAACGGCACGCCGGCGCACGTGCACCCGATGTGGCGCGACATCGTGATGCGCGAGTGGGGCGTGGACGGCATCATCTGCACCGACGGCGGCGGCCTGCGCCTGCTCGTCACGGATCACAAGGCCTTCCCCGACCTGCCGGCGGCCGCGGCCGCCTGCGTGAAAGCCGGCATCAACCACTTCCTCGACCGCCAGCAGGAGCCGCTCGCGGAGGCCGTGAAGCGAGGCCTGGTGGCCGAGTCCGACCTGGACGCGGCGCTGCGCGGCCTGTTCCGGGTGTCGCTCCGCCTGGGCCTCCTCGACCCGCCCGAGCGCGTGCCGTACGCCCGCATCGGCGCCGCCGGCGACCCCGAGCCGTGGGCGAAGCCCGAGACGCGGGCGTTCGTCCGCGAGGTCACGCGCAAGTCGATCGTCCTGCTGAAGAACTCCGCCGGCCTGCTGCCGATCGATCGCCAGAAGACCCGGTCGCTGCTCGTCGTCGGGCCGCTGGGGAACACCGTGCTGCTCGACTGGTATTCGGGCACGCCGCCCTATGCCGTGTCGCCCCGCCAGGGGCTCGAACGCGCGGGCGCGGCAGCGCCCGCCGGCTCGCGCGCGGTGGGGGTGACGTGGGTCGGCGAGTTCGGCGAGGCGGCGCTCGAGGCCGCGAAGACGCGTGACGCCGTGGTGGTATGCGTCGGCAATCACCCCGAGGGCAACGCCGGATGGGCGCTCGTCACGTCGCCGAGCGAGGGCAAGGAAGCCGTCGATCGAAAGGCCATCACGCTGCCGCCCGGCCAGGAGGAGTTCATCAGGCGGCTCTACGAGGCCAACCCGAACACGATCGTCGTCGTCGTGGCGAACTTCCCCGTCGCCATGCCATGGGCCGCCGCGAACGCGTCCACGATGCTCCAGATGACGCACGCGAGCCAGGAACAGGGCACGGCCCTCGCGGACGTGATCTTCGGCGACTACAACCCCGGCGGAAAGACGACGCAAACGTGGCCTCGCTCGCTTGACGACCTGCCGCCGATGATGGACTACGACATCCGCCACGGCCGCACCTACATGTACACCAGGGTGGAGCCGCAATACCCGTTCGGGTATGGCCTCAGCTACACGACCTTCGCGTTCGCGAACCTCGCCGTGTCGAAACGGTCGGTCGCGCTGGCTGACACGGCCACGGTCAGCGTCGATGTGACGAATACCGGGAAGCGGGATGGCGACGAGGTGGTGCAGGTGTACGCGCGCTTCCCGGGCTCGCCGATCGAGCGGCCGGCGAAGAAACTCGTCGGGTTCGCGCGCGTGACCGTCGCCGCGGGCCAGACGCGCCGCGTCGACATCGCCGTGCGCGGCACGGACCTGGCCTACTGGGACGTCGCGCGCCATGCCTGGGCTCTCGAGCGCGGAACGGTAGAGCTCATGGTCGGCAACTCGTCGGCAGACGCGGCGCTGACGCTAAAGACCGCGACGGCGATCACGCCATAGGCGGCAGCGCCTTTCGCGCCTCACGGTCCGGATCGTTCTTCACGTCGCACACGTCGTCGAGGATCATTGTCTCGCCCTTCGCCGGCGTGTAGCGCGGCCAGGATGCGAGCCCCTTGGCATTCGGGTCGCCCGTCTTCATGAACGCCAGCAGGTGCTGGGCCATCTTCGCCGAGAGTCTCCGCGGCCGGGCGCCGCCCCCGGTGTGGCTCAGCATGAGATCCGTGTTGTAGTACCAGAAGCAGATGTCCACGCAGTGGAAGGCGCGCAGCCGGCCGTCGAAGAGCGGCGGCTGCCAGCCGAACCACGCCACATAGACGCCCGCCGCCTGCGCCGCTTTCGCGTCGGCAAGGGCCACCACGTTCTGGCGGTTGCTGCTCACGAGCATCCAGATCTCGACCGGCTTCTTGCCCGGGAAGGCCTTCGCGTACACCGCCACGACCTCACCCGCCTTGTCTCCGAACCCGGCGCCGAACCCCGCCCGCTGCTTCACGCGCTCGATCACCTGGTCCAGGGTGATGTGCTCGAGCGACGAGTCGGCCCAGCTCGCGGACTGCTCCTGGACCGTCGAGCAGATGATCATCGGGATCCTCGCGGCCGCCGGCGCTGCGGCCGGCGAGTACGGATGCTGCGGCAGGACGTGGCCGTCGACGAAGGGGTTGAAGCCGCGCCGCAGCCCCCCGCCGGCCCCTGCCGTCTCCTTGGCAAGCGCCTGCTGCGCCTTCGTGGCGATGGCGTAGTAGTCCTTCCACGGCATCTGCTGCAGCTTGCCGATGTCCGCGGGTGCGAGCCCGGCCTCCTTCAATACATAGGCGCCCAGCTTCTCCGCATAGTCGCGGTCGCCCATCTTGAGCGACGCGCCGCTCAGCACCACGGCCTTGTGGAACAACCCCGTGGCCGACGGCATGGCCGTCAGCGCGCACACTTTCGCGCCGCCGCCCGACTGCCCCATGATCGTCACGTTGCCGGGGTCTCCGCCGAAGCGCGCGATGTTGTCGCGCACCCATTCCAGGGCCGCGACGATGTCGAGCATGCCGACGTTGCCGGAGGCCGCGAAGCGCTCGCCGCCCGCGCCGGCCAGGTTGGTGAACCCGAGCGGCCCGAGCCGGTGATTGATCGAGCAGAAGACGACGTCGCCGAGCCGGCTGAGGTTCTCGCCGTTGTACCCGTCCTGCTCGATGGCGTTCCCGCTGGTGAAGCCGCCGCCGTGGATCCAGAACATCACGGGCCGTTTCTTGCCGTCCTGGATGGCGGGCGTCCACACATTGATCCGCAGGCAGTCCTCGCTGACATCGTCGTAGTTCCAGCGGTCCCTGAAGGACGCGTACTTGTTCGCGTAGCGGTTGTCCATGTTCTGGGGTGCCGAGTTGCCCCACCAGAGCGCGGGAAGGACGTCGGTCCAGGGCTTGGGTTTCTGGGGCGGCATGAACCGGTTCGCGCCGGACGTGTCGGCGCCGTACGGGATGCCGAGGAAGTGGTGGATGCCGCGGAGGATGTAGCCCCGCACGCTGCCGCTTGTCGTCTCAGCGACGGCGATGTTGTCGCCGACAATCAGGACCGGGCCGTCCGCGTCGGGAGGCGGCGGCGCAACCGACGAGCCGAGGGCGGATGACGGTGTCGGGGTCGAGAGCGTGAGGCCCGCCGCCCCCGCGCCGACCGCCTGCAGGAATTCGCGCCGTTTTGGTTTCATGGAGCGTGCCTCGCTGTCGCCTGATCCGTCGAGGCTCCCTTCGACGCGCAGATAGCCTCCAACAAAGCGAGGGGCCGGCGCCCCGGGAGGAGGAGAGCGCCGGCCCCGTCGCCTGACCGCTTGCGTGACGGTCTGAGCCTGGCGCCCGGCCGCGATGGCGGGGCGCCTGACAGTGCTAGAAGCTGAACCGCATCATCAGCTGCAGCTGACGAGGGGGACGTACACCGCTGATCGACCCGAATCCGTTCCGGTTGACCAGGTTGCCTGCCGCGTCGTACGGCAGGTTGGTGATCACCGTGCTGCCGGCGCTCGCGAAGTTCGCCGTCGTGTTGATGCCCGAGAACTGCGTGTGGTTCAGCACGTTGAACGCGTCGAGGCGAATCTCGAAGCGGCGCGAGCCGCCGAACGGCACGGACTTCGCCACCGACAGGTCGAAGTTGTTGACCGGCGGCAGGTTCATGTACACCCGCGGCGATTCAAGGCCGTTGCTGCCGTAGTTCGGCGCGCTGAACACCGACGTATCGAACTGCTTGTAGGGATCGTCGCTCGACCCCTTGCCCGGGTCGCCGTTCAGGACGATGCGGGCGCCCTGATCGGACCCGGTGAGGTTGATCGCGCCAACGCCGGCGATCGAGTAGCCGACGCCATAGGGCGCGCCCGACATCCAGCGGTAAACGCCCGAGAACTGCCAGTCATTGGTGAGGTAGCCCAGCGCGCCGTCAGCCATGCGCGGGAGCTGATAGACGAAGTTCACCACGAACGCGTGCGGCCGGTCCTGTCCAAGAGGCCCGTAGTTGGCTTCCCGGTCTTTCCCGTCGATGCGGGCGCCGTCCCAGTCGCCGCCGGCGATGCCCTTGGCCGAACTGGCGGTGTAGTTGGCCGAGAACATCAGCCCCTTGTAGAAGCGGCGGCTGATGGTGGTCTGGAGGGCCTTGTAGTTCGCGTAGGCCGAGAACTCCCACATACGCACGTTCGCGTACCCGGGGTAGGTGGAACGGAGCAGGTCGGTGGGCTTTGCGTTGCCACCCGGGAGGGTGCTGAGGCTGGAGCAGCCCGTGCACGTCTGGCCGCGGGTCGGGTCCTGGCTCTCCGGCAGGTAGGCCGTGCCGTACGGCAGGGCGTTGATCTGGCGCTGCTGCAGAAGGTCGCGGGACTCGGACCCCACGTACGACACGTCGAGGACGAACTCGGCCGGCAGCTTCCACTGCACGCCCAGGTTCCACTGGTAGACCACCGGGGTCTCCCACTCGTACACGTTCGGGTTGAGGCCGACCGGCGCATACAGGGCACCCGTGGGAGAGATTTCCCTCGCGAGCCCCCACTGCAGCGTCGTCGACTGCAGGCCGGGCGGGTTCGTGATCAGGTCGAACACCTGGTTGCCCTGCGGCCGGTCGTAGAAGACGCCGAAGCCGCCGCGGACGACGATGTTCTGTCTGCCCGACACGTCGTAGGCGAAGCCGGCGCGCGGCGAAATCTTGAACTTGTTGCCGTCGGTGAGGGTCTCGTCGATACCCTTGCCGCCCTGGAACGTGCCCTGGAAGCGGTCACCGCTGCCGGGGACGACGCGGCCGATGTACGCGGCGTTGACGGAGGTCTTCGTGGTCGCGTCATAGCCCACCCGCACGCCGTCCACGACCGCCGGCTGGTACAGCCGGACCGCCGCCGACTTCACGTACGAGTCGGGCAGGAAGTTCGACGCCTGGAGCGAGGTGTCCCACTGCGGCGTCAGGTAGTAGAACCGCACGCCGTAGTCGAGCGTCAGGCGGTCGGTCATCCGCCAGTTGTCCTGCACATACCATTCGAAGTTGTTGTACTCCCAGTTCGGCTTCAGGTACGACGACGCCTGGTTGAACTGGTTGTAGATGCCGAGCGCCGCGTTGGCGAACGGGTGCTGTGAGTCGTACGGGTTGTTGCCGCTGTTGTCGAAGTTGTAGTTGCCGTTGAAGTTGGTGAACGCGCTCTGCGGCTTCAGGCTGCTCTGGAAGTAGAAGCCCGCCTTCGCCTGGTGCGTGCCCATCACCTTGGTCAGGTTGGCGACGAAGTCGTACGTCGTGTTGAAGTTCGTGAACGGCGCCTGGCCGGAGTTCAGGAACACCTGGTTCGCGATTCGGCCTCCCCCGAAGCTCAACTGCGGCAGCAGGTCTTCCTGGATCGGCGTGGTGTAGAGCATCGGCAGGTTCGACATGCCCGCGCCGGTGCGCGTGAACTGGTCGTTGCTGACCGTGTGGCTGAGCGAGTTGTGCCCGCTGCCCAGCGAGATCTCGAGCGACGTGGTGTTGTTCAGGATGCCCGTCGACGACACCATCCAGTTGCGCCCCGGCACGTCGGAGACGACGTTCAGCGTGTCGACGTTGCTGCGCACCGACCAGCCGCTGATGCCGTACGGCAGCTCCGACTTGTTGGTGTGGAACATGTACCGCCCGTAGACGCGCCAGTTGTTGTTCACCTGGTAGTCCGCGCGGATCATGGTCTGGTTCAGCGGCGCGCTCGCCGGCGTCTGGCTCTTGTAGTTGTAGCCCACCTGGCCGCTGGTGTTCGGCTTGGGGAAGATGGACAGCGCTGCGAGCGTCGGCGAATACAGGCGGCTCGCGGGGATCTTGCCGAGCACGCCGCCGTCCTGGAAGCAGCCGCGCGTGTCGGACGCGCTGCACGGGAGCCCCGTCGTGTAGTCACGGATGTAGGGATAGAGGTTGCCGTTCGAGTCGCGGCTCTGCGAGAAGTCGCCGAGGCGCTCGAGCTCGGTCGGCACCGTGACGCGCGACTCACCCACCGGATCCTCGCGGCGCTGGAACTCCTGCGAGAAGAAGAAGAACAGCTTCTGCTTCAGGATGGGCCCGCCGAAGGTGAACCCCGTGTCGTTGCGCGAGCTCTTCGCCAGCGGCGTGCCCGAGCGGTTGTTGATCCAGGTGTTGGCGTTCCACTCGGAGCGCCGCGCGTACCAGTAGCCCGAACCCGAGAACCGGTTCGAGCCGCTTTTCGTGACCACCTGCACCTGCGCGCCAACCGCCCGGCCGTACTCCGCCTGGTAGGCCGACGTCAGGATCTTGAACTCGGCGATGGCATCCAGGTTCGTCTGGGCCATGTTGCCGCCGTTGTCGCCCGTGTCGATGTTGGCGACGCCGTCAATCGTCATGTTGTTCGAGTTCGAGCGCTGGCCGTTCGCGTTCAGGTTGCTCACCTGCGTCGGCGTGTCGTTGTTCGGGATGACACCCGGCACCAGGCCGGCCAGGCCGAAGAAGCTGCGCCCGTTGACGGCGATGTTCTGGATCGCCTGCGACTGCAGCGTGTACGCCCGTTCGCCGCTCCGCAGCTGGATGTCGGACGAAACGCCCGTCACGACGACGCTCTCACTCAGCTGGCCGAGCGTGAGCGTGAAGTTGCCGGCCATGAGCCGGTCATTGGCGTTGACGACGACGCCGGTCTTCTCGACCGACTGAAAGCCCGGCAGGCTGAGCTTCAGCGTGTACGTCCCGGGCGGCACGAACGGGAACACGAAGTCCCCCTTCTCGTCGCTCATCACGGTCTGCTCGGTCCCCTGAGCCTGGTTCACGAGCACGACCGACACCCCGGGAAGAACACCCGACTGCGCGTCCTTGACGGTGCCTGAGACCGACGCGCTCGTCGTCTGCGCGGAGAGCGGGGCGCCTGCGGCAAGGCAGAACGCCACCGCCAGCGCCAGCCCTGCGGCGAGGCGCCCGATGCGGTGCTGTCGGAACATAGGAACTTCCCCCCTCATTGATGGATCGACCAAGCCTGGCTGCGGATGAAACCCGATTGTTCGGAACCCGAACTTAAAATGACGGCCTTCTTATACCTCCGTCGCCGCGCCGTGTCAAATACTCTTTTGTCACGGCCCCGTCATGGGTTCGCCGCCCGGGTGGCAGCCCGGCGCCTACCAGTCGTGGACCGTGCCGTCCGCGAGGCGCGCCACGGGGAGATAGGCCCGCCGGTAGGGACACGCCGCCGCGGCCGCTTCGTCGATGTCCACGCCAAGGCCCGGCGCATCGCCGGGGTGCATTGTTCCCTCCGCGAACGAATACGCGTGCGGGAACACCTTGTCCGCCTCCGGCGCGTGCGGCATGTACTCCTGGATGCCGAAGTTGTGCACGCTCACATCCACGTGCAGGGCTGCGGCCAGGCTCACAGGACTGAGGTCGGTGGCCCCGTGACAGCCGGTGCGCACCTGATGCACTTCGGCGAGCGCAGCGATTTTCCGCAGGTGGCTGATGCCGCCCGCGTGGGTCACGGTGGCCCGGATGTAGTCGATGAGGTGCCCTTCAATCAGCCGGTGGCAGTCGAAGATCGAGTTGAACACCTCCCCCACCGCGATCGGCGTCGTCGTGTGCTGCCGGATGAGGCGGAAGCGATCCTGGTCCTCCGCCGGCGTGGGATCTTCCATCCAGAAGAGGTGGTGCGGCTCGAGCGATCGGCCCAGGCGCGCGGCCTCGATGGGTGTGAGCCGGTGGTGCACGTCGTGCAGGAGGTGCACGCCTGGACCGAGCTCGCGGCGCAGCGCCTCGAACACCGCGGGCACGAAGGCGAGATAGCGCTCGCTGCTCCATCGCTCCTCGGGCGCCAGCCCCGCCTTGGCGGGTTCGTAGTGGTCGCCCGACCCTATGCCGTAGGCATGCGGGACGCCGGGCACGCTGCACTGCGCGCGCACGGCCTTGTAGCCGCGGCCGGCATACCGCGCCACGGCCTCGACCGTCTCGTCGATGGTCGCCCCGCTCGCGTGCCCGTACACCATCACCGCGTCACGCGACGCGCCGCCGAGCAATTGGTACACGGGCACGCCCAGGCTCTTGCCCTTGATGTCCCACAGCGCCATGTCGACGGCCGCGATGGCCGTCATCGTGACCGGCCCGCGCCGCCAGTAGGCGCCCTTGTAGAGGAACTGCCAGATGTCTTCGATGCGGCGGGCATCGCGGCCCTCGAGTAGCGGGAGGACGTGGTCGCCGAGGTAGCTCGCGACGGCCAGTTCGCGCCCGTTGAGCGTGGCGTCGCCGAGGCCGTAGAGGCCGTCTTCGGTCTCGAGCTTGAGCGTAACGAAGTTGCGCCCGGGACTGCAGACGATGACCGTGCCAGACGTGATGCGCATGGACGACTCCCCCTCGCGCGCCGATTTGGTCGGCCGGCGAGGGCCAGCATACGCAGGCGGCGGCGCGGCTGCAACACCCGGCCGCCTTGACAGCCCGCGGACCGTCTCCTATAGTTCGAGGCGACAACAAGTGAGAAAAATCGACCTCACCAACTTCACCGTCGCCACCAGCGAGACGGCCCGCGACATCAACCGCCGGATCACGCTCAATCTCATCCGGCGCCACCAGCCGCTGTCACGCGCCCAGCTCTCCCGCCGCTCGGGGCTGCAGCGCAGCACCGTCTCGGCCATCATCGGCCAGCTGATCGAGGAAGGGTGGGTCACCGAGGGGGCCACCCGTACGACCGGCCGCGGCCGGCGGCCCCGTGCGCTGCACCTGAACGTGGAACGCGCCGGCATCCTGGCCGTCGACGTGCGGCCGGGCACGACGCGTGTGGCCCTGGCGGGCCTCGACGCGCGGTTCGTGATGGAAACCGCCTGGCCCACACCGCCGTCGCCCGCGGCCTTCATGACCGAGGTGGCGCGCACCGCGCAGGACTTCCGCCGCGCGCACAACGAGATCGTCTGCGAGGGCATGGGCGTCAGCGTGGCGGGCCGCGTCGACTCGGCGGGCCGATTGGTGTTCGCGCCGAACCTGCAGTGGCCGGCCGTCGATCTCCGGCAGCAGCTGGAGGCGGCCGTCGGACTGCCCGTGTCGGTCGAGAACGCCGCGAGCGCCTGCGCCCTGGCCGAGTTGTGGTTCGGCAGGCATGCCGACGATGTGAAGCATCTGGTGGCGGTGACCGTGTCTGAAGGCATCGGCGTGGGGCTCCTGCTGAACGGCCAGCTCGTGCACGGCCACGACGCCATGGCCGGCGAGTTCGGGCACGCCGCCATCGTCGAGGACGGCCACCCGTGCCTGTGCGGCAAGCGCGGGTGCTGGGAGCAGTACGCGTCGAACACCGCCACGGTTCGGAGTTTCGCGGAACTGGCGGGCGCGCCGGCCGGGGCACCGGCGCCGGCCATCACCGACGTGCTGCGCCTCGCCGACGCGGGAGACGCGCGCGCGATCGAGGCGCTCGAGCGCTCGGCGCACTACCTCGGCGTGGGGCTCGCGCCGATCATCAACGGCCTGGCGCCGCAGGTGGTGGTGATTGTCGGCGAAGTGACCGCGGCCTGGAACCTCGTCGGCCCCATCGTCGAGCGCATCGTCAAGGAGCGCACGCTGCCGATGCTGCACACGTCGATCGTGCCCACCGATCCGGCCACGCAGCCCCGCCTCCGCGGCGCCGTCACGCTGGTCGTGCAGCAGCACTTCGGCGCGCCCGCGGTGGCGTGACCCGACTTCGCCGCGGTCCGGCCAGCAGCATTCCGCGGCTGCGTCGCGGCAGGCCATGTCTAGCGCCTAGCGCCCAGTCCCTGGCCCCTACTGATTCACGCCGCTCGCCAGGAACCCGCCGTCGACCACGAGTAATTGTCCTGTGATGAACCTGGCGGCGTCCGAGGCGAGAAACACCGCCGCGCCCGCCACATCGTCGGGCTCGCCGAAGCGCCGCATCGGCGTGCGCATGAGCAACTCCTTCCCGCGCGGCGAGTCGATGAGCGCGCGGTTGAGGTCCGTGCGGATGATGCCCGGAGCCACCGCGTTGACCGTGACGCCGCTCGGGGCCCACTCGACCGCGAGGGCGCGCGTGAGGCCGGCCACGGCGGCCTTGCTGGCCGTGTAGGCTGCCACTTCGTGGAACCCGACCATCGAGGCGAGCGACGCGATGGTGATGATGCGGCCGGACTTCTGTTCGAGCATCGGCGCGCCGAACACCTGGCAGGCGTACAGCGTCCCCGTCAGGTTCGTGTCGATGATGCGGCGCCAGTCGGTGTCGGCCATCTCGATGGAGGGCACGCGCCTGGTGACCGCGGCGGCCGACACGAGGATGTCGAGGCGGCCGAACCGCGCGAGGCACGCATCGCGCAACGCGGCCAGCGACGCGCGGTCGGCGACATCGGCGCTCATGCGCAGCGTGCGCCGGCCGCGATCCTCGATCTCGCCCGCCACCGACTCGACGAGATTGCTGCGCCGGGCCGAGGCGGCCACGTCGGCGCCGGCGTCGGCCAGCGCCAGCGCGATCGCGCGGCCGATGCCGCTCGTGCCGCCGATGACAACCGCCACGCGGCCGGCGAGCGAGAACGGCGTATGCGTGGCGTCGTGGCTGCGGGTGCTGGATGGTCTCATGGCGGCGCGGGCGTTACGATACGATCATCTGCGCGCGCGAGCAACCGGGGGCGCGCGTTGAATAGAAGCCAGAAGCCAGAAGCCAGAAGCCAGAAGCCAGAAGCCAGAAGCCAGAAGACAGAAGACAGAGTAAGACGGGTGGGGCGACGATGAGTTCCATGGCTCGTCCTGTTGCCTGAGTCCCGAATCCCGAGCCCCGAGCCCCGAGTCCCAAGCCCCGGGGGTATAGTTCACCCAATGCGCTACTCCTTCGACGAGATCATCGATCGCCGCCGCTCCGACAGCACCAAGTGGCATGTCTACGGCCCGGACGTGCTGCCGCTGTGGACCGCCGACATGGACTTCCGCGTGCCGGATCCGGTGGTGGCCGCCCTGCGCGCGCGCGTCGAGCACGGCGTGTTCGGCTACTGCTTCGAGCCGGCCGAACTGCGCGAGGTGATCGTGGCCCGGCTGGCACGGCTCTACGGCTGGCGCGTCGGGCCCGAGGCCATTCTCTTTCAGACGGGCGTCCTCGCCGGATTCATGCACGTCTGCCGCACCGCGGCCGGAGCCGAGGATGGGGTGCTGGTGCAGCCGCCCGTCTATCCGCCCATCTTCGGCGCGCCGAAGCTGAACGGGTCGGTTCACCAGGAGGCGCCGCTCGCGATGCGCCCGGATGGCCGCTGGGAGATTGACTTCGACGCGTTCGAGGCCGCGTCGACGTCCCGCACGCGCGTGTTCATCCTGTGCAACCCCCACAACCCGGTGGGGCGCGTCTTCACCCGCGCCGAACTCGAGCGCCTGGCCTCGATCTGCGTGAAGCGCGGCATCCTGATCTGTTCGGATGAGATTCACTGCGACCTGGTCTTCGACGGGCACCGCCACGTGCCTATCGCGTCGCTCGACCCCGAGGTGGCGCGACACTCGGTCACGCTGATGGCGCCCAGCAAGACGTTCAACGTGCCGGGCCTGCGCTGCTCGTTCGCGATCGTGCCGGATCCCGCCCTTCGGCGCCGGCTCGCGGGCGACCCGGACTTCTCAGAGGTCAACAACATGGGGCTCGCCGCCGCGCTCGCCGCGTATCGCGACGGGCAGGAGTGGCTCGACCAGGTGCTGGCGTACCTGCAGGCCAACCGCGACTTCGTCGTCGATTATGTCAAGCGTGAGTTGCCGCAGATTCAGGCGCTGGCACCCGAGGCGACGTACCTGGCGTGGATGGACTGCCGCCAGTCGGGCATCACAGGAAGCCCGCAGAAGTTCTTCCTCGATCGCGCCCGCGTCGCGCTGCACGACGGCGCGTGGTTCGGCACGCGCGGCGACGGGTTCGTGCGCCTCAACTTCGGCTGCCCGCGCGCAACGCTCACCGACGCGCTGGAACGGATGAACAAGGCGCTGCGCAGCCCCCGCGTCCAAAGACCCGTGGCCTGATTACAGGTGTCTCCACCAGGCGCGGTGCTTGGCGTGCAGCTCTTCCATCGTCGGCATCCGGTAGAAGACGGTGCGGTCGCCGTCCGAGAACCAGAAGCCCGGCTGGATGTTCTTGTAGCTGGTCAGGTCCAGGTTGCCGTTCAGGCTCACCGTCTTCGTCTTCTTCGTCGCGTCCTCGGCCAGCTCCTTGAGCGCCGTCGGCAGGTTCGTCGGGTTGACGTTCGGCAGCGGGCCCATGCTGAACGACACGACGTCGCTGCGCTTGACCACGGCCTCCGCGTCGATGTCCCACTGGGCGAAGAAGATCTTCGGCGAGCCCTTCGACCAGGTTCCCGCCGTGATGTACGCCCCGAACTGCCTTGGCTCGAGGCTCGACGCCACGATGAGGCGGAGCGGGCAGATTTCCTGGTAGACGCGCACGCGGCCCGGCCGGCCCGTGTCGGCGGGCTCCTCGCTCTGGTCGAGGCCGAGCACCGCGCCGTCGGTCGTCACGAGGTAGAGCTGCCGGAGCGCCGAGAGGTCGATGTGCTCGAGCACGCGGTACGACTTCACGAACTTCGTGCGCTTCGGCCGGCCGGGAATGCCGGACTCGGTCTGGGCCAGGTACTCGTCGATGCGCAGGAACTCGTTCCGGAAGCTGATGTCCACCTCGGCGAAGATGACCTTGCCGGTGAAGTGGCGCGGGCTGCCGACCGAGTAATGGGCGCCGAATTCCTCGGGCGACAACTGCGACGCGACCAGCGCCTCGTTCGGATGAAGGATCAGGTAGAGGTGCTTCTGGAACTCGGACATCGGCGACTCCTGCGCGAAAGGCCGGCGGCACCCGGCACGCCTCGATCTTGAGAAGTTTATACCGGATCAGCCGGGGTATCATCGGAGATTGATGCCCGACCAGCGCCGACCGGAGCCCGCCGCCCCCGCCGATGCCGTGCCCCGGTCCGCATGGGTGCTGCTCGGGGTGATGACCGCGCTGAACGTCCTCAACTTCGTCGACCGGCAGCTGATCTCCAGCCTCGCGCCGCTCCTCATCGCCGACCTCGGCCTGAGCCGGTCGCAGATCGGGCTACTCGTCGGCTTCGCCTTCGTCGTGTTCTACACGCTGGTGGGGATGGTGCTGGGCGTGGCCGCCGACCGCTGGCCGCGGCGGACGATCATCGCCTGGGGCCTGGGGCTGTGGAGCGTGATGACCGCGCTCTCGGGTGCGGCCCGCGGCTTCCTGCACCTGGCCCTGCCGCGCGTGTTCGTCGGCATCGGCGAAGCCACGCTCACGCCGGCCGCGCTCTCGATGCTGGGCGATGCGTTTCCCGCGCGCCGCCTGGGCCTGGCCACCGGCATCTACTACGCCGGCCTGCCGTTCGGTACGGCGCTCAGCCTCGTGGTGGCCGGCTGGGTCGCGCCGCGCTTCGGCTGGCGCGTGTGCTTCTATGTGTTCGGCCTCGCCGGCCTGGCGGCTGTCGCGCTCGTGTTCGCCGTGCGCGAACCTGCGCGCCGCGCTTCGCCATCGGCGGGAGCGGGCGCCGCGAAACCGGGCGCCCCCTCGATCCGTTCGATTGTCCGCGACATGCGCCGGACCCTGGCCGATCGGCCCGCGCTGGCGCTGCTCCTGCTCGGCGCGTCGGCGCTCGTCTACGGCTCGGCGTCGGCGCTGCTCGGCATCACGTGGCTCGTCCAGGAGCGCGGCTTCCCGTTTGCCACCGCCGCTTACACCGCCGGCCTGATGTCGGTGACCTCGGGCTTCCTCGGCAACCTCACCGGCGGCTGGTTCGCCGACTGGTGCGCCAGGCGCTGGCGCGGCGGGCGCGCGTGGAGCCTCGTGCTGATGACGATCTTCTTCGCGCCGTTCTGCGCGGCGTTCTTCGTGCTGCCGCCCGGTTCCCCGCTCTTCTATCTGTGCTGGTTCGTCTGGTCCGCGTCCACCGTCGCCTATTTCGGCCCCGCGCTCTCGGCCGTGCAGGAACTCGCGCCCGCGCACGTGCGGTCGAGCGCGGTGGCGTTCGCGCTGCTCGTGGCGAACCTGCTCGGCACCGGCCCCGGGCCCTGGATGACCGGGATGATTGGGGACCGCGTCAGCCTCACGGCCGGGCTGCTCACCAGCGTCGGGGTGAGCACGCTGTCGGTCGTCGCGTTCGCCGCCGCGGCGCGGCGATGGCACGAAGGCTCCCGCGTGTCCGATGGAGCCCCGAGGCTTTAGCCCCGGGGAATCGGTGCTGGCGCGAGTGGGTGGTTCTGCTATAATGAAGAACTCCGGCACGCGCTGCCGGGCCCGCAGGCGGAACGCATCGCCGGCGGGACGCGACACCGAGTGGGCCGCTAGCTCAATTGGCAGAGCAGCAGACTCTTAATCTGCGGGTTGTAGGTTCGATTCCTACGCGGCTCACCACAAAACCCTGACGAATTCCCGCCCTGCTTCTCCGTCCGGGCTGGTCGCCGCCCAATTGACACGGTAACTGATACCCCTCGGTGTGGAAACGGGCGCTTCGACTGCGCCAGACAGGTCACGCACCCTTCGCCGTCAGGATCGCGTTCATCCTCTCGGCTGCCGCGACGGAACGGGCCTGGAGCGGCGGATCCGACAGGGCCACCGTGCCGCCATCGCCCATGCAGGCCGTCAGGCGACGGGAACCCCAAAACGGACCACCTCGAGCGGGGAGCCTCACCAGTACACGTCGAGGGCCACCGCGATGGTGGCCCCCTGCTGTCGAAGCGCTATCGGTCCAGGGCTAGTCCCGCCGCCTCCGCCACGCCAGACCGGCAAGTCCGAGTCCGAGGAGGAGCAGCGTCGAGCCGGGGTCGGGGACGACGGCGAATGGCATGGTGACGCCCGCTTTGTATGAGTCGTAATACGGGTTGTCCGCCACAAGAGTCAACGCGTAGTCATGCCCGGCTGTGAAGCTCAGGGGCAAGCTGCGGGTACACTCGAAGGTCACGTGAGGTCCGCAGAGGGTCGGGACGTCAGAGAAATCCAGCAGCCACTCGCCCGTCGAAGTATCCTGCAGCTTCACCCTGGGCCCATAACCGCCGGTGCTCAACAAATGGACGAACACGTCTGCAAGACCTGACGCAGCTGGGCGAAACACCATGCTTACTTCACTAAGAGCAGTATACGACCCCATCGAGACATTCGCTTCCAGGACCAACTCGGTTCCATGAAGGCGACCGATCGCCCAATTCCGACCGGAGGGACTGTACACAGAGCCAGCGCCGCCCACATCGAAGCAGCTACCTGGCATGTCGCGCGAGTCTTCGCAGCCACTGGTCGAGTACCACTGTGAGACGATCTCGATGGGAATCGTCCCTGCGTAGGCGGCTGCTGGCTGGAGGACGAGCAGGGTGAGGACTGCTAGGAAGCCGCGAGCGCACCGCATCTGCCACCTCCTTGAAGGAACCCCAGCCGCAACGCAACGATTCGGACCCGGTGACGGAGCCGTCGACTCTCGGGTCAAGTTGTAGTCTACACCAGTCTCAGGCGGGGGGTGGCGACGGCCTGAGGCTCGTCCCCTCGCCGGGCTGTCAGACCCTCAACCGAGGTTGACAGTGGGACACGATCTTGCTTACGTTCAGGGGAGGGCTAGTGTGTCGAAAGTCGCAGGCTCCCTGTTGCCGTTTGGACGGCCAGGCTTTGCCCATCGGCGAGCCGCCCGACGGTCGTGTGGACTGCGCCTCGTTATGGCCGACTCGGCCAGTGCTTCCTCTCGTCCTATGATCCTCAGGAAACTGGCCCGCTCCCTGTCGAGCAGGGGTGTCGTCGGCACGGTCCGCTACGGTGTGCGCCACGTGATCGCCGTGGGTCGGTGGTGTCTGGATGCCTGGTACGATTTGCGTCATCGCGTGGACACCTCCGGCAAGATCGAAATCGCCAGATTGAGTGTCTCCAGCGAGAACGCCACGGCGGCGACGTGGTATGAACCGGTCCCCAATTCGTGCATCCGGCAACTGCTTGGCGCGTTGCCTATTCCGTTCGAGCAGTATGTCTTCATTGACTATGGAAGTGGCAAGGGACGGGCGCTCTTCCTCGCTTCGGACTATCCCTTCCGCATGTTGATTGGTGTCGAGTTCTCACGGGAACTGCATGCCATCGCCCGGAAGAACATCGACTCCTACCGGAGTCCCCGGCAGCGCTGCTTCCAGATCGAGTCGGTCTGTCAGGACGCCGTCGAGTTCGACTTGCCGCCGGTTCCCAGCGTGCTGTTCTTCTATAGCCCCTTCAACGCGGCCGTCCTGTCTCGCGTCCTTTCGCGCGTCAGGGCATCGCTCGTCCAGCATCCGCGCAGCGTGTACGTCCTGTACGTTGGGGTGATGCCGGAATTGATCGATGTTCTTCGGACTGCGGGCATGGACTGCCGGGAGATTCCGCTGCGACGTGATTACGTTCGAGGCGAGACGAAGAGAGGGTTCATTCTCCATCACGCCGCACCCTCGCCCTGAGGGACTGGGCCGACCCAAGCCACGCCCGCGCCTGACGATCGACGGCTGATGCGGGGGCCGCAATCGGTGAAGACGGCGACGCAGGGGCCGCGACAAAAGTCATCCCCGAGGGAGACAACGGCGGCAACTTCTGCCGAAGCACTAGCGTAACGTGTTCATATGCATAGAGTTAGATAATTTCGACGCAGCGGCTCAGCGTTTGCTGATTGTGACGACCAGCAGCATGTTGCTGCCATCCACTCCGGCTCGGCGCGGGTCGCCCCAACCGACGCGCGGCAGCCTTTGCGAGGCAGGTTTTATGAAGAAGTTGCTCGTCGTGCTGGCCGTGATCGCGTTGCTGCCGGTCACGCCCGCGCAGGCGGATTCCTTTGTCATGGGTGACTCCACCAACTGGGTGTCCATCGTCTACGGCGCGACCAATCACACCGTCGGCGGTGGAAGCTTCGACGTCTCCACGCTGAACGGCGCTGCACTCCCCTGGGTCTACTGCGTGGACCTGGATCACTACATCAGCCTGCGGACAACCTATCCGAACACGCTCGTGAGGCACGATGGCTACGTGAACGGCTCGGAGGTGAACAACGCCGCCAAGGTGGCGTGGCTGCTCGACACCTACGCCACCGACGCCGCCGGGAACTCGGCCAAAGAGGCCGCCCTCCAGGGCCTGATCTGGAAGGCGATTTACGGGGACAAGTTCACGTTCTCGATCTCCAACCCCTCGTACGGGCAGTACGCCGCATGGATGCCGGCGGCATTCGGTTCGGGTGACGTGTCGAAGTACTCGTGGCTGACGCCCGATTCGCGATGCCTGGGCGCTTCGTGCCCCGCGCCCGACTGCATACAGGGCCAGGTCACCTACCAGGCGGTGCCCGACGCCGGCTCCACCGCCCTGCTGCTCGGCGCGGCGCTGGCGGGCCTGGCGGCGTTCCGCAGAAGCCGCTGATCGTCGCCAGCCTCCGAACGCCTTCTGTTCCTTGCCCATGGCACGCGGGCTCCGCCCCGCGTGCCCCGTCAACCCCCACAATCGGGTAGGATCGCTCCGCCGCGGCCGCGCCGGCTGCGTCTGGAGTGCGTCCATGCGAACTTGCCCCGTCTCCATGCTCGGCGCCTTCCTCCTGGGAATGGCCCCCTGGTCCCCCGCCGCCGCTCAGCCCTACTCGGCCACCCGCACGGGCGACATCGTCCGGCTCGAGGACGCGGCCACCCGGACAGCGGTCACCATCATCACGTCGGTCGGCAACATGGCCTACGGGATGACGGTGAAGGGACACAACATCCTGCGGTTCCCCTTCGCGTCGATCGAGGACTACCGGGCCAGGCCCGCTCGCGTCGGCATTCCGCTGCTGGCGCCGTGGGGCAACCGCCTCGACGAGCAGGCGTTCTACGCGAACGGCAGGCGCTACCCGTTCGACATGCAGCTCGGGAACATCGCGGGCGCGGTGCCCATCCATGGCTTCATGAGCCTGACGGATCAGTGGCAGATCGTCGAACTGACGCACGACGCCACGGGCGCGTGGATCACGAGCCGGCTCGACGCGTACAGGCAGCCGGCGTGGATGAAGCAGTGGCCGTTCGCGCACGCGATCGAAATGACGTACCGGCTCTCGGGCGGCGCGCTCGAGGTGCGCACGAAGGTCGTCAACATGTCCGCCGAGCCGATGCCGGTGGCGATCGGCTATCACCCGTGGCTGCAGCTGACCGACTCGCCGCGCGAGGAGTGGACCGTGACGGTGCCCGCGCGCACACGATGGCTGCTGGACTGGCAGAAGGTGCCGACGGGTGAAACGGAACCCACCGATGCCTTCTTCACGAACTACAGAGGCGCCCTCAAGGACTACAACATCGACGATGTGTTCTCGGACCTGGTCCGTGATGCGGAGGGGCTGGTCACGGCGACGGTGAAGGGCCGCACTCAGCAGATCGACGTGACGCAGGGCCCGAATTACCGCGCGCTCATCGTCTATTCGCCGAACCCGGCGGGCGCCGGGCGCGGCAGCCAGTTGCCGCCGCCGAACCCGAATCCTCCCGCCCCGGGCGCCGGGGCTGCGCCGCCTGGTCCGCCTCCCCCGCCCGCGAACCCGCTGGCAACGCCGAACTTCATCTGCATCGAGCCGATGGCCGGCATCACCAACGCGCTGAACCTCGCGCACCGCGGCGTCTACAGGGAGCTTCAGTCCATCCCGCCCGGCGGCACGTGGCAGGAGAGTTTTTGGATCAGGGCCCGAGGATTCTAGGGGCATGGGACATGGGACAAGGCCTGCCTCGACGTAGCCGAGGGAGGAGGGCGCGCGGCCGGACCGAGGCGAAGTCGGGGGCTAGGCGCTAGGGATAACAGAATGCACACCAGGACGATTACCCTGTCTCTCATGAGTGTAGTTGCGCTCACGTGTTCTGCTCAGCAGCCGGCGGGCGGCGTGGCGGCCCCGTCGCCGGCTGCCGCGCCGCCGGCAGCGCCCGCGGCCTGGATGCTCGTGTTCTCTGATGAGTTCGACACGCCCGGCTCGCCGGACCCGGCGAGGTGGGGCTACGAAACGGGCTACATCCGGAACAAGGAGGCGCAGTACTACACGTCGCGCGTCGAGAACGCCCGCGTCGAGAACGGCATGCTCGTCATCGAGGCGCGCAAGGAGCCGTACCAGTCGTTCGGCTACACCTCGGCCAGCATCAATACGCTCGACCGGTTCGAGTTTCTCTACGGGCGCGTCGAAGTCCGCGCGAAGATCCCGACGGGTCACGGGACATGGCCGGCGATCTGGATGCTGGGCGTGAACCGCAGACAGGTGGGCTGGCCGGCCTGCGGCGAAATCGACATCATGGAGAACGTCGGATTCGATCCGTTGCGCATCTCAGCCGCCGTCCATACATCCGCTTACAACCACGCGATCGGCACGCAGAAATCGGCGAAGATCGATGTCGCCAATCCGTGGGAGGACTTCCACGTGGTACTCGATGGAATGGTTCCCGGACCACATCGACATCTTCGTCGACGGCCAGAAGTACTTCACCTTCCGGAACGAGGGCACCGGCCCGGCCGCCTGGCCCTTCGACAAGCCGCACTACCTGCTGATCAACCTCGCGATCGGCGGCTCGTGGGGCGGCCAGCGCGGCATCGACGACGCGCGCTTCCCTCATCGCTATCTCGTCGACTACGTGAGGATCTACCAACAGCGCTAGCGCCCCTCCTGCCACGTCCGCCGTCGCGAGCGGCAGTGCCGCCGCGCGGCGTCAAGAACCTGACCACCGAGCGGCTGCGGATGCTTCGACAAACGAGCGTCCTTCGACACAGGACGTGCGCGCGGCTGCCTGTGGCTCCCGCCGCCTGCACGGGCCTGCTCACTATCGTCAGCCGAAGCGACGCTCTCGTCCCCGGCGTGTACGCCCGCGGCCGAAGCCGCCCAAGGGCCCTCGCACGACGAGGACGGAAATGTAAGGAAGCGACCGAAACGGTGAGTCGCGCCAGGCCACGCGAAAGCCGGACGTGGGATCCCAGGTCGCGTTTCTGCACAGGAAACGGCATCAGTCCGACGGTTTCGCCGGGGCATGCTTCTTGCCCCTCGTGGGCCAATGCCGGAGGCGTCTCGCCGCGGCCTCCGGGTTCATTGGCATCCGGGACACGCCGTCATGACAACCTCTCATACCCCACGTCGCCGCGCATCGCTGGTGCTCACCGCCATTCTCGCCATCCTGGTCGTCACCGCGCTTGCGTCCCCCTCGCAGGCGCAGGTGGTGAGCGACCCGCGCATCGCGGAGTTCGACCCGTCGCCCGATCACTGGCAGACGCTCGACAGCGGCCAGCCGGCGGTCATGCGATACGAACTCGGGGTGTACCTGTGCGGGGCGGCGGAACCGTTCGCCACGATTGACATGGGTAAGCCCTCGCCCGAGGGTGACGGGAAGATCCGGTTCGACTTCGCCTCCACCGTCGCTGGGTGGCCGCTGCCCGGCGGCAGCTACGAAGCGCGGGTCAGCGCCGTCGGCCCCGAGGGTTCGGCGCCGAGTGAACCGTCGAACCCGTTCACGTTCTCCTCCGCCCGCGGGTGCACCTACGCGCTGGACCCCGGGAGCATCCAGGTGCCAGCGGCTGCCGGCAGCTACTCGGTGACCGTGACGACGGGCCCGGCCTGCCCGTGGTCCGTGACCACGCCCACGGCATGGGTCACGCTCTGGACGCCGGGCTCGACCGGCGGCGGAAGCGTGCCGTTCGGCGTGCAGGCGAACACGTCGAACATGTCACGCAGGGGCTCGGTGGTCATTGCCGGCCAGTCGGTGAAGATCTCGCAGGCCGGGGCGGTGCCTGTGACGAAGACGACGCCCACGATGACGTGGCCGGCACCGGCGGCGATCGAACAGGGCACGGCGCTCGGGTCGACGCAGCTCAACGCCACGGCCTCGGTGCCCGGCACGTTCGTCTACAACCCGGCGGCCGGCACCGTACTGGCGACCGGCACGCACACGCTCCGAGTGACGTTGACGCCTGCCGACACGTCTCGGTACAAGACGGCCGTCGCGTCGACCACGATCACGGTGAAGGCCCCGACCTACACGCTCAACATCACGCGGCCGGCCGGCGGCACGGTCACGGGCCCGGGCATCAACTGCGGCACGGCGGGCACGGCGTGCTCGACGAGGCTGCCGGGTTCGACGACAATCGGCCTCCAGGCAAGAGCCGACACCGGCTTCTCGTTCTCGGGCTGGACCGGGCAGTGCTCTGGCACTGCCGCCACTATCTCGCTCCAGATGTACGGCAGCATGTCGTGCGGAGCGACGTTCACGGCGGTGCCCCGCTCGAACGGCCGTCCGGGCGCGGCTCTGCCCGACAGCGGCGGGCTCCCGCTGGGCGCTCCGTACACGTTGACCATCACGAAGCCCGGCGGCGGCACGGTCAAGGCGGCCGGCATCAACTGCGGCACGAAGGGCGACTCCTGCACGGCGACCATGCCCGGCCCGATGACCCTGGGGCTGCAGGCGGTAGCCGACTCGGGGTACACGTTCCTGAACTGGTCGGGCCATTGCTCGGGCACGATCGTGAGCTACGCGCTGGCGCTCGAGGGCCCGCGCAGCTGCACGGCGAACTTCATCCCCGCCGGCAGCGCCGGGGCCCAGCCGCCGCCGGGCTCCACGCCGGGCGGAACCAACGGCGGCCAGTCCCTTCCCATGGGCGCGCCCTACACTCTCACGGTCACCAGGCCGATAGGAGGGACAGTCAACGCCGCGGGCATTGACTGTGGGACCAAGGGCAAGCAGTGCTCGGTGACCCTGCCGGCAGGCCTCTGGCTGGGGCTGCAGGCGAGGCCGGACCGCCGGTACGTGTTCACGGGCTGGACCGGTCACTGCCGCGGGACGCAGCCCAGTCACTCCCTCGCGCTCGAGGGACCGCGCACCTGCGGCGCGGTATTCACGGCGAAGTAGCCGTCCACAGTCGGGAAACCGGCGTCCCAGGCGCGGGCCTCGGAGGCCCGCGATGAGGGATTCGCGTCAGGGCGACTTTTGTCTGCCGTTGACGCTTGACAGTAGGCCCACAGTGGCCTATTGTCGCGTGAGGGCGTAGTGTGTCCGGTCCCTTGGATGGGACTCACAGGGCGAAGCTGCGTCGGCCAGAAGTCCTGATGTATCAAGCATTTTACGGGTTCAACGAGCGCCCGTTCCAGCTCACGCCGAACCCCCGCTACCTCTATCTCAGCCCGAAGCACCGGGAGGCCCTGGCAACCCTCCGCTACGGCCTCACGGCCTCGCTCGGCGTCACCGTCCTGGTGGGCGAAGCGGGTACCGGAAAGACCACCCTGCTGAGCGCCGCGCTCTACGCCGAGCGGCGCCCGGAGCACCGCCACGTGGTCTTGAACAATCCGACCCTGACACCGGCCGAGTTCTACGAGATGCTCGCCGACCGTCTCGCCATGCCCCAGGGGGCCGGGTCGAAGTCGAAGTTCCTGCTGGCCTTCGAGAAGGACCTCGCTGCGCGCCATGAGCTTGGCGGCCTGACCTCCATCGTGATAGACGAGGCGCAGAGCCTGACGCACCAGTTGTTCGAGGAGATGCGCCTGCTGGCGAACCTGGAAACCGCCACGGCCAAACTGGTCAACCTGGTCCTGGTCGGCCAGCCTGAGCTGGCTGATCGCCTGAACGACCCCTCCCTTCGCCAGCTCAAGCAGCGCGTCGTGCTGAGGTGTTCGCTCGAGCCCCTGGAGTTGCGCTCCGCGGCGTCCTACATCGCCGCGCGCCTGCAGGTGGCAGGCGGCTCGCCGCGCGACGTCTTCACCAAGGACGCCATCGTCGCGATCTTCGAGGCTTCTCGGGGCATTCCGCGCACGATCGGCGTCATCTGCGAGAACGCCCTGCTGGCCGGGTTCGCGGCGCAGAAGAAGCCTGTCGACGGCGCCATTGTCGCCGAGGTGTGCAAGGACCTCGACCTGCCGGGCAACGGCCGGCCGCCGCGGGGGACGGGCGGGCGGCAGACAGGCGCTGGCGGGCCCGCCGCGTCGGGCGCGCCGCATGGACAGCCCGGCGACACGGGCGGAGGGTCGCGGCGCTGGTTCTCGTTCGGGCCGGGCGGACCTAAGGCCGGCGCGGCCGGCGACGAAGGCGCCGCGCCGGCGGCGGATGAGAGCAGGCGGATGTTCAGGTTCTTCTAGGAAGGCAGCATATGCGAAAGCTCATGGCCACCGTTCTCGCGTTGACGCTGGCGGGCCACGCCGTCGCGCTGGCCCAGACGGCGCCCCCCGCGCAGGCGAAGCCGCCCAAGACGGCTGAGCCGGCACCCACGCAAACGCCGAAACCGCAGGTTCCGCCCGCGGCGAAGCCCGGCGCTCCAGCCGCCCAGAACGTCGGGCCTGCCGTCGCCGTCGAACCGAGCTTCACGATCGGCCCCGAGGACGTGCTTGGCGTCATTGTCTGGCGCGAGGCCGACGTGTCGGGCGACGTCATGGTGCGCCCGGACGGCATGATTACGCTGCCGCTCATCCGCGACATCCGGGCGGCGGGGCTCACGCCTCAGGAACTGGCCGATCGCGTGCAGACCGCTCTGAGCGAGTTCGTGACCGACGCCTCGGTCACGATCGTCGTACGCCAGATGAACAGCCGCAAAGTGTTCATCACGGGCGAAGTGGCCAGGCCCGGCGCCTATCCGCTGGCGTCTTCGATGACCGTCATGCAGCTCATTGCGGTGGCGGGCGGCCTCACCGAGTTCGCCGAAGGCAAGAGCATCTCCGTGATGCGGGTCGAGGCCGGGCAGACGAAGACACTTCCGTTCGACTACAAGAACGTGTCCAACGGCAAGAAACCGGCCCAGAACATCGTGCTCAGGCCGGGCGACACCGTGGTGGTGCCGGAGCGGTAGGTGGTGTGCCCGACTTCAGCCCTGATGCTGGTGGCGGCGCTGCTGGCGGCGCCGGGACAGCAGGGCTCCGCTCAAGTGCAGCAGGCCCCGCCGGCGCAGACCCAGGCCTCGCCGCCGAAACCGGCCCAGGCTCCACCGGAGGCCCAGCCTCAGGCGGCGCCGCCGGTTCAGCAACCGGCGCGGCCAGGCAAGCGAACGCCCCGCCCGTCGAAACGCCGGCCCGGCTCCGCGGGCGAGCCGTCGTTCGAGGAGTCGCGCCAATCGCGCGACGGCGGACCCGTGCAGCAGAGCCTGGCGCTCTCGGCGAACGTGGCTGCCGGCTACGACGACAACCTGACTGGGGGGCTGGGCGCAGGCTCCGGCACGTCGCCGAACGCGTTTGTCAGCGGAACCGTCGTGTCCGCGGGGGCGACGCTCGCCTACGCCCGCGGGAACCGGCTGCATGCCTTTTGGATGGACGGTGGAGGCTCGCTCTCCGGGTATCCGGACAACCTGGATCAGCCCGCGGTCGGCGGCGCCGCGACAATTGGCGCCCGCACGGCACTGGGGCGCGACTCGACCCTCACGGTCTCGGAGCGCGTCGGCTACGACCCGCTGTTCAGCGTCATCAGCGAGGGGGCAGCCGGCGCGCCGCTCCCGCCTGGCGGCGGCGCGGCGACAGCGGACACGGGGCTCTACGAAAACGAGTCGGTAACCTCGTATACGTCGGCGTCGCTCAGCCGCCGCTGGAGCCGCAGCGACGCGACGTCGCTGTCGTACGGCTACTCCGTGCGGCACTACCTCGAGGACGACGACGGCGACAGCCGGACGCACAGTGTGGCGGCTGACTACCGCAGGAGGATCGCGGCAGGGGTCAGGGCGCTGGCGGACTACAGGTACCAGAACACCGAGTATACCGATTCCCAGCAGGGCGGCCGCCCCTTGCGCGAGCATCAAGTCGAGGGCGGCGTCGAGGTCCAGAAGCAGCTGTCGCGCTTCCGCCAGTTGTCGTTTACACTCAGCGCCGGGGCGACGAATATCGCCTCGGTCAGTTCAGCAACCCGGCAGCCGTACGAGACCTGGGCGCCCTCCGGTCGGGCGGACCTGGCCTACACGCTCACGCAGGACTGGTCCTTGAGCGGCGGGTACCGGCGTGACTTCTCGTTCCTCTACGGCGTCACCGACGACGTGTACTCGACCGACACCGCGTTCGTAGGGGTCCGCGGCCCGGTGGCCCCGCGCACCACACTCACGGTGGGCACGAGCTACGGCAACTGGCAGACGCTCCTCGCCTCGGGTGTGAACGAGACGCTCCACGTCTACGGCGGCACGGTGCAGGTGCGCGTCCTGATCTCCAGCACCGTGGCGGCGACGGCGGACTACAATTACTATTACCATCGCTACTCGGACCCCGCTGCCCTGCCCGCCGGCTTCCCCGCGGAGTACGACCGCCACGCCGTGCGCGCCGGATTGACGTTCTACTTTCCTCTCGCGGGCACCTCGCCGTCACCGACGAGCCGATGATGACTCGGATGGCGTCGTCACCCCATTCCTAGGCAACGCCCATGCTACCTGGCCAGCAACTCACCTACGAGTCGTTCCTGAAGCTGCTGAGACGAAAGCGGTGGTACCTCATCGTGCCGGCGTTCCTCGGCGTCCTCGGCGGCCTGCTCTACTCGCGCTCGCAGCCCAGCCTGTACCGATCCGACGCGGTAATCCAGGTGGTGCCGCAGCGCGTGCCGGAGAGCTACGTCAGCGCCACCGTGACCGAGCGGGTGGAAGACCGGCTGCGCGCCCTCGCCCAGCAGGTGTTGAGCCGCACGCAGCTCGAAAAGCTCATCACCGACTTCGAGCTGTTCCCGAAGGAGCGGCAGCGCATGCCCCTCGAGGACGTCATCGTGAAGATGGCCGGGCGCGTGCGCATCGAACCGCTCGTGGCGGGCCAGACATCGAGGCGGGATGCGCAGTCCGAGGCCTTCCGCGTGTTGTTCGACTACGAGGACCCGATTGTCGCCCAGAAGGTGGCGGAGCAGATCGCGAGCTACTTCGTGACCACGAACAAGGCAGACCGGGGCCGGCAGGCCGACCAGACCAGCAGCTTCCTCGAGGCGCAGCTTGCCGACGCGCGGGGACGCCTCGAAGTGCAGGAGCAGAAGCTCAAGACGTTCCGCGAACTGAACTCGGGGCGGCTGCCGACGCAGGTGCAGACGAACATGCAGGCGAGCCTGAACGTGCAGATGGCCCTGCAGGCGATTGTGGAGTCGCTCGCGCGCGACCGCGATCGCAAGCTGGTGTTCGAGCGGCTCTACGCCGACGCCACCGCCGACCCGGCAGGCGGCCAGACGCCGTCAGCCCCGCCGGGCGCGGGCGAGCCCGCGGGCGCCACGCCCCGTCAGCGCCTGGACGCCGGGCGCGTACTCCTCGCACAGATGGAAACGCGCCTGAGCCCGAAGCACCCCGACGTCGTGCGCCTCAAGCGCGTCATCGCGGACCTGGAGAAGCAGGTGGCCTCCGAGGAACTCACCCGGCCGCTCTCGCCCGAGGCCGAGGAGGGCGGGACGCCGGCGACGCCGGAGGAAGCCCGGAGGCGGGCGCAGTTGCGCGCCATGAGAGCCGAGATCGAGAGCATCGATCGCCAGATCGGCTTCAAGGAGCGCGAGGAAAAACGGCTGCGGGGCCTGATGGCCGATGTACCAGTCCCGGCTCGAGTCGGTGCCGGGTATCGAGTCGGAGTGGCTCGCCCTCACGCGCGACTACGAAACGCTCCAGGAGACCTACCGCCAGCTCCTGGCCAAGAGCGAGAACTCGAAGATGGCCGCGAGCCTGGAGACGCGCGAGATCGGCGAGCAGTTCCGGATCCTCGACCCGCCCCGTGTGCCGCTCAAGCCCCACAGCCCGAAACGCCTGCTGATCAACCTGGCGGGAACGGCCATAGGGCTCGGGATTGGCGTGCTGCTCCTCGGCCTGGCCTACGTGCGCGACACCACGATGCGCTCGGAAACCGACGTGCGGGGTGCCATCGACCTGCCGGTGCTGGTGCTGCTGCCGTTTGTCTCGACCGAAGCCGACGTGAGGCGCGCCAGCCGCCGGAAGAAGCTCGCGGCGGCGGCGGTGGTCGCCGCGTGCGTGGGCACGGCCGCCCTCGGGTGGTACCTGCGACTCTGGAAGTACGTGTTGTAGGAACGCTGCCGGAACCGTGCCGGAACGGCGGGGAGTGAACTGATGGGACGCATAGACGAGGCGATGAACCGCGCGAGGATGGACCCCGGACAGGGCACGGGCGCCGCGGCGCCGGCGCCGGCGCCGGCGCCGTGGGAGGTTGACGCGCCCGAGGGCCGGGAACAGGCCGCGCAACCGGGGCCTGGACCGAGGGAGAGCCGGCCTGGCCCGCAGCCGGAGCGGGACGCCCGGGTCGAGCGGCGATTGGCGCGGCCCGGCGGCAAGCTCGACTCGCCCGCAGCCGACCGGCTGGTGGGATCGGCAAACGCCGGCCCGCTGGCGGTCGAGCAGTTCCGGCGGCTGGCAGCCGCGCTCATCCACGCCAGAGCCGAGCGCTATCTCAAGAGCATCCTGGTCACATCGCCCGCGCCGGGAGATGGCAAGAGCAATGTGGCCGTCAACCTGGCGCTCACGCTGAGCGAGTCGTATCAACGGAGCGTGCTGCTGGTTGACGCGGACCTGCGCCGGCCGATGCTGCACTCGCTGTTCGGCGTGGAGAACACGCCGGGCCTGACCGAGGCGCTCAGCCCGGACAATCGCCGCGCCGTGGCCACGGTCGAAATCAACGAGGCGCTCACCCTGCTGCCGGCCGGACGGCCCGAGGCAAGCCCGCTCGGCGGTCTGTCCTCGGACCGCCTCAAACACCTGCTCGCCGACGCGGCGGCACGCTTCGACTGGATCATCGTGGACTCGCCCCCGGTCGGCATGCTGGCCGACGCGCGCCTCGTGTCGGAAGCCATCGACGGGGCGCTGCTGGTCGTGCGGGCCGGCGTGACGCTCTACCCGGATGTCGAAGCGGCGGCGGAGACGCTCGGACATGAACGGATTCTGGGGATCGTTCTCAACGCGGTAGAGCCCGAGGAAGTGCAGGGCGAGGGCTACTATCACCACTATTACGGTGGCAATCGCGCCTGATGGCGACTATTGTCACCGGAATCACGGACTTCACAGCCAGTCGAATCAGACCGCCTTCCCGATCCGCGGTCGAGACAGAGATTCAACCTGTTGTAAATGCACACCTTAGTCGCATCAACGACCTTCGAGAGAACCGCGGGTCCGAGCCGCACACGGGCTGGCCTGTCGCTTGCTCCCATTTCCGGCGATGGTGCCTCCGGACGGTGGAGCGTCTGACATGCCCAAGCCGAACAGCCCCAGGCCGATCCGCTCCCTGGACTGCCGGCCCGGCACGGCCTACGACGAGGAGACGTTTCTGCACCTTCTCTCCATCGAACGTGCACGCGCGGACCGGGCCAACCAGCACCTCCGCCTGCTGCTGGTCACGATCGAAACGGCCCCGGGCAAGGCGGCGGAGATTCCGCCCGCGGGCGCCTCGAAGCTGTTCGACGGGCTTCGCCTCCTGCTCCGTGAGACCGACATCATGGGCTGGTACGAGCAGCCTCGCGTGGCGGGAGCCGTCCTGACCGCCCCGCACGACGCCGCGGGCTTCGAGGACACGGGACTCATCGAGCAGCGGGTTCGCAGCGGCCTCGCGAAGAAGCTCCCGGCCAGCCTGGCCCGCAACCTCCGCGTGCGCGTCACGCAGCACGGCCCGCGGCGGCTCGACAAGCGGAAGGCGGCCGGCGCATGACCAAGGCGCTGATGGCCGTGCTTCGCGAGGTGGGCGGCAGTGTCCGGCAACCGGTGTCGGGCCCCGATGCCGGACCGCCGGCAAGCCATGACGACCACGAACAGCCGGGGCATCCGATCCTCGGCGAGAGCGTGTTCACCGACACGCTGGTGCGCGAGCGGAAGCGCGCCGACAGGTTCGGCGCGCCCTTCGCGGTACTCATCGTCGATCGGACGGGTGCGAGCCACGAGTCGGACTACTGGGCGGCGATTGTGGCGTCGATCGCGGGGATCAAGCGCGACTCGGACGCCGTCGGCTGGCTCGAGGACGGCGCCGTGCTCGGCGTGCTGCTGCCCGAGGTGTCCCGCGCCGGCGCCCTGACCGTCCTGGACCGCCTGCGGCGGGACCTGGCGGCCCGCGTCGGCGAACCGGCGCTGGCCACCGTGTCGATGCGGCTGTACGCGCACGGGCTCGCCGCGGGCCCGGACGGCGCGGCGTTCCCGCCGGTGGATCTGCTCGTGGAGGCCTTCCTCCGGGAAGACGATCGTCCCTTCCGCGATGCCGCCAAGCGCGCCCTCGACATCGCCGGCAGCCTCGCGATGATGCTGCTGTTCGCCCCGGCGATGCTCGCGGCGATGATTGCCATCAAGGCCACCTCGCCGGGGCCGGTGCTGCTCAGGCAGGTGCGGGTCGGGCGCCGCGGCGAGCCGTTCAAGATGCTCAAGCTCCGCACGATGTACGTGAACGCGGGCCACGGCATCCACCAGGACTACATGGCCTGGTTCATCAAGCAGAGCGCGAAGGCCTCGCAGGGCGGCGACGGGTTCTTCAAGATCAAGGACGACCCGCGCGTGACGCGCCCCGGGAAGGTGTTGCGGCGGACGAGCCTGGACGAGATTCCGCAGTTCCTGAACGTCCTGCGGGGCGAGATGTCGCTGGTGGGCCCGCGGCCTCCCCTGCCGTTCGAGGTCGAGCAGTACCAGCCGTGGCACCGGCGCCGCGTGCTCGAGGCCAAGCCCGGCATCACCGGCCTGTGGCAGGTGAGCGGGCGCAGCCGCACGACGTTCGACGACATGGTGCGCCTCGACCTGCGCTACGCCAGGACGCACACCCTCTGGACCGACCTCAGGATCCTGCTCGCCACGCCGCGGGCCATGTTCAAAGGCGCCATTTAATGGACAACTTCAATTCCATCGCTCCCGACGTCAAGCTCGGCAAGGACGTCAGGCTCTCGAAGTTCATCAACATGTACGGCTGCGAGATCGGCGACGAGACCAAGATCGGCGCGAGCGTCGAAATCCAGAAGGGCGTGAAGGTGGGCCGCCGCTGCAAGATCTCGAGCCACACGTTCATCTGCGAGGGCGTGACGATCGAGGACAACGTCTTCATCGGCCACGGGGTGATGTTCACCAACGACGTCTACCCGCGCGCCACGGCGCCGTCGGGGGAGCTCCAGACCGAGAAGGACTGGAAGGTGGAGTACACCGTGGTGAAGCAGGGCGCGTCGATCGGCACGGGCGCCACGATCCTGCCCCGGGTCACCATCGGCGAGCATTCCATGGTGGGCGCCGGCAGCGTGGTGACGCGCAACGTGCCGCCCCGCACGATCGTGTGGGGCAACCCGGCGCGCGTGCTCCGTCACATCGTCCCCGGAGAGGAAGGTGCCAGGTGAGCCAGCTTCGTATCGGCGTGGTCGGCTACGGCTACTGGGGGCCGAACATCGTCCGGAACCTGTACGCGCTGGGCACGTGCGAGGTGGCCGCGCTGTGCGACAAGAACCCGGCGCAGCTGCAGAAGGCCCGGCGCGTCTACCCGGGGCTGCACGTCACCGAGGACGTGGCCGAGGTCATCACGTCTCCCTCCATCGACGCCGTGGCCATCGTGACGCCCGTCTGGACGCACTTCGAGCTGGCCAAGGCCGCCCTCGAGAACGGCAAGCACGTGTTCGTGGAGAAGCCGTTCACGTCGACCGTGGCGCAGGCCGAGGAGCTGGTCGAGCTGGCGGCGAAGAAGAACCTGCGGATCATGGTGGACCACACCTTCCTGTTCACCGGCGCCGTGAAGAAGATCCGTGAACTCATCGACAACGGGACGCTCGGGCCCCTCTACTACTTCGATTCCGCGCGGATCAACCTCGGCCTCTTCCAGCACGACGTGAGCGTGGTGTGGGACCTGGCGCCGCACGACCTGGCGATCATGGACTACGTCATCCGCGACAAGGCCGAGGCGGTGGTCGCCACCGGCGGCAGCCACTTCAACCACCTGGCCGACGTGGCCTTCCTCACCGTCTACTTCCCCAACAACGTCCTGGCGCACATCAACGTGAACTGGCTCTCGCCGGTGAAGGTGCGCACCACGCTCATCGGCGGCCGCGACAAGATGCTCGTGTGGAACGACCTCGAGGTGGACGAGAAAATCAAGGTGTACGACAAGGGCGTGAACGTCTCCAGCAAGGAAGGCGTGTACGACCTGCTCGTCAGCTACCGGTCGGGCGACGTCTGGGCGCCCAGGGTGGACCAGACCGAGGCGCTCAAGGCCGAGCTCGGCTACTTCCTCACGTGCATCGGCGAGGGCGCCACGCCGTTCAACGACGGCGAGGCCGGCCTCCGCGTGGTGCGCATGCTCGAGGCGGCCGACAAGTCCCTGATGGACCGCGGCCGGGTCGTCCCGCTCAGTTAGCCCGCGTCTCTCGTGGAGCCCCGCGTCTTTCCTGTCCTGAGCGAGCGCTCGGTCCAGTGCGAGTCGAAGGAAGACCCGGCGCATCCTAGGCCCTGATGATTCATCCCCTCGTCGAGTACTTCCGCTGTCCCGAGCACCTCGCGGCGCTCGGAACAGGCGGCAGTCTGCCACCCGACGCCGGCTACTTCAGGTTCGGCCATGCCATCTGCTACGGCCGCCAGTCCGTCGGCGAGCCGTCGGCTGCGCCCGATGGCGACCTGGTCGACGTGACGGCCGGGATCGGGGCCTCGAACGGCAGCGTGACGCTGCCGTTCGACCTGGGCGACGTCGTCGACAACCTGCGCCACGAACTGTACCCGGAGGCCCAGGCCGCGATCGACCACATCTCGTCGTTCAGCCTGTCGCACGCGACGTACTACTGCCTGCGGCCCCTGCTCAGCGTCGGCATCAGGAAGCACCTGCAGCGCCTGCACTGGAAGGGCTGGGACCGGATCCCGTTCCCGCGGTGGCCGGTCGACACGACGATCGAGACGCTCATGAAGCAGTCGGTGGCCCTGCTGCTGGACCGCGGCGCGATCGCCGAGTTCCCCTTCATCTGGTTCTGGCCCGACGGGGCCCCGGCGTGCGTGATGATGACGCACGATGTGGAGGGCCCCGCCGGCGCGCAGTTCTGCGGCCAGTTGATGGACATCGACGAGGAGCACGGCATCAAGTCGTCGTTCCAGATCGTGCCCGACGCGCCGCGGTCGTCGAGAGTCGCGGCCAGGCAGCTGATCGACGATCTGAAGCGCCGCGGCTTCGAGGTGAACGTCCACGACCTCACGCACGACGGCTACCTGTTCCGCAATCGCGAGAAGTTCCTGCGGCACGCCGCCGCGATCAACTCGAGGGGCCGCGAGTTCGGCAGCCGCGGGTTCCGGTCGGGCGCCATGTACCGCCGCCAGGGCTGGTTCGCGTCGCTCGACATCTCCTACGACATGTCGGTGCCGAACGTGGCGCACCTCGAGCCCCAGGCCGGCGGCTGCTGCACCGTGATGCCCTACTTCATGGGCCACGTGCTGGAACTGCCGCTCACCGCGTCGCAGGACTACACGGTGTTCCACATCCTGGGCCAGCACTCGACACGCCTCTGGAACGAGCAGATCGCCATCGTCCTCGCCGAGAACGGCCTGCTGAGCTTCATCGCCCATCCGGACTACCTCATCGAACCGGCCGCGCGCGGGCTCTACACCGAGCTGTTGCGCACGCTCGTGTCGCTGCGCGAAGACCGGGGCGTGTGGACGGCGCTGCCCTCGGAGATCGACCGGTGGTGGCGCGCGCGTCGCGCGATGCGCCTGGTGGCCGACGGCCCATCGTGGCGCATCGAAGGCCCCGGCAGCGCGCGCGCCCGCCTGGCGTTCGCGCGGCTGCGCGACGGCCGCGTCGTGTACGAAGTTGAAGCGTGACGGCGTTCAGGCTCATCAGATGGAGCCCCTGGTCTTCGGACCCGGGTGCGCAATGAACCGTGTCTCCACCCGTATACGTCCTCGCCCCGCTGACCGATCCCCGGTGGGACGATCTCGTCGCCCGTCATCCGCGGGCCTCGGTGTTCCACACGGGCGGGTGGCTGGGCGCGCTGAAACGGACCTACGGCTACGAACCGTTCGCGCTGACGACAACCGCGGCAGGGCCGCTCGACGACGGCCTGGTGGTCTGCAGGGTGCGCACGTGGGCGGCGCGCCGCTTGGTGTCGCTGCCCTTCTCCGACCACTGCGAGCCGCTCGTTGAGACGCCATCGAACCTCGCAGCCATGGTCGAGTGGCTGGACCTCGAAAGGCGGAAAGGGGGCTGGCGCTCGTTCGAATTGCGGCCACGTACCGAAACTGGAGGTCAGCCCTTCAGGGCTGACGACGGTCCCGACACCGTGAGTGATGGAGGTCGACCCTTGAGGGTCGACGACGGTCCTGGCGCCGTGCGAGATGGAGGGCAACCCTCACGGGTTGCCGAGACTGGGCGGTTCATGCTGCACACGCTCGACTTGAGACAGCCGGCGGCCGAGATCTTCAGGCGCTTTCACGCGTCCAGCACCCAGCGCGCGATCCGGCGCGCCGAGCGCGAGGGCCTCGAGTATGACGCCGGCCGGTCCCGGGCGCATCTCGAAGCGTTCTTCGGCCTGCTCAGGCTGACGCGGCGGCGGCATGGACGGCCCCCGCAGCCGATCGCATGGTTCCGGCAGCTCCTGGCCTCGTTCGGCGAGCGGCTCACGATTCACCTCGCCAGGCACGAAGGCGTCGCCGTGGCGGGCATCCTGACGCTGACCTTCCGGACGACCATGGTCTACAAGTACGGCGGCTCCGACGCGGCCCACCACGCCCGCGGAGGCATGCCGCTCCTGTTCTGGAGGGCCATCCAGCAGGCCCAGGCGGCTGGCCTCGAGCTGCTCGACCTCGGCCGCTCGGATCTGGACCAGGACGGCCTGATTGCATTCAAGGATCACCTCGGCGCCACGCGTTCCACGCTGACGTACTACGGCATCCCCGGCCGCCCCGCTGGCGGCCCTCGCGTCGACGTTCTTTCGCGTGCGGCCAGGCGTGTGGCTGCGCACCTGCCTGATGCGGCCCTGGATTTCACGGGCCGTGTGCTTTACAGGCATCTCGGCTAGGCATGCGCAGCGTGATGGCTCGGCCAAATGGAGGTCGAGGCTTCAGCCTCGACGCGGCAGCGTAGCGGCGTTGTTATTGGAGGTCAGGGCTTCCTTGGCCTGAGCAAAGTCGAAGGCAGCCCTGACGGATTCGTTCTTTCACCCGGGAGCATTCGCATGGCAGACAATCCTGTTCCGTTCCTCGACCTGGTGACGCCCCATCGTGAACTCGAAAACGACCTCGTCGAGGCCTTCCGCACGGCCCTCCGCTCGGCCGCCTTCGTCGGCGGCGCCCAGGTGGATGGCTTCGAGCGCGAGTTCGCCGAGTTCTGCGGCGCCAGGCACTGTGCAGGAGTGGCGAACGGAACCGACGCGGTCCGCTTCGCGCTGATGGCCGCCGGCGTGGGCCCGGGCGATGCCGTGGTCACCGTGTCGCACACGTTCATCGCCACCGTCGAGGGCATCAGCCAGGCCGGCGCCGCCACCGAGCTGGTCGACATCGACGAGCGCACCTACTGCATGAGCCCGGCCGCTCTCGAGGACTACCTCAAGGGCTGCGCGAAAGACGCCGCCACCGGCCGCCCCGTCGGCAGGCGCAGCGGGAAGCCGATCAAGGCGGTGCTGCCGGTCCATCTGTACGGCCAGCCGGCCGACATGGATGCCATCATGGCCATCGCCGGCCGCTACGGGCTGCTCGTGGTGGAAGATGCGTGCCAGGCCCATGGCGCGGCGTACAACTCCGCCGACGGCGGGTGGCGCAGGACCGGCACGTTCGGCGCGGCCGCCGCGTTCAGCTTCTATCCCGGCAAGAACCTCGGCGCGTGCGGCGAGGGCGGCGCGGTGACCACCAGCGACGAGCAGGTGGCCAGGAAGGTGAAGATGCTGCGCGAGCACGGCCAGGCGCAGAAGTACTACCACGACCTCGAGGGCTACAACGGCCGGCTCCATGCCATCCAGGCGGGGTTCCTCCGGGTGAAGCTGCGCTACCTGGCCGAGTGGAACAACGGCCGGCGCGCCGCCGCCGCCCGCTACGCGGAGCTGTTCTCGAAGGTGCCCGGCGTGAGGGTGCCGTTCGAGCCCGAGTACAGCCGCGCCGTCTACCATCTGTACGTGATCCGCGCGAAGGACCGGGACGGCCTCGGCGAGCACCTCAAGTCGCAGGGCGTGTATACGGGCCTGCACTACCCGGTGCCCGTGCACCTGCAGAAGTGCTACCGCGACTGGGGCTACGGCACGGGCAGTTTCCCGGTGACCGAGCGCGTGTGCGGCGAGATCCTCTCGCTGCCCATGTTCCCCACGCTGACCGCGGAGCAGCAGCAGCGCACCGCCGACGCCATCGCGTCGTTCGTGCGCGCGTGAGGATGGAGGTCGAGGCTTCAGCCTCGACGCAGGAAGCCGGGATGGAGGTCGCCGCCCTCGTTCTCAGGATGGAGGCCGGGTCTTTAGACCCGGCGGACGGATAGCCACGGTGTCACCGAAGCGCATCTGGATCGATCTGGACAATACGCCACACGTCCCGTTTTTCCAGCCCATCATCCGTGAACTGGAGCGCGCGGGCCACACGGTGGTCGTCACCGCGCGCGACGCTTTCCAGGTGTGCAGCCTCGCCGATCACCACGGCGTGGCGCACACCACCATCGGGCGCCACTACGGCGCGAACAAGGTGATGAAGGTGGCGGGCACCGTCTGGCGCGCCGCACAACTGCTGCCGTTCGTGCTCAGGGCGACTCCCGACATCTCCATGTCCCACGGCTCGCGCCCGCTCGTCCTCGTCTCAGGCCTGCTCGGCATTCCCAGCATGCTGCTCTTCGACTACGAGCACGCCACCCGGATCCCGGTGCTGAAGTCCGCGATGGGCGTGGCGCCCGCGTCGATCAGCGGCGCCGCGCTGACCCACAGCTTCCGCTACGGTGTGCGGTCGTATGACGGGCTCAAGGAGGACGTCTACGCGGCGGGCTTCCGTCCCGACCCGTCCATCCTGGAGGAACTCGGCGTCACGCCGGATGAGGTTCTCGTGACGATCAGGCCGCCGGCCACCGAGGCCCATTACCACAACCCCGAGGCGGAAGCGCTGTATGTCGAGGTGGTGGAGATGCTGGGCGCCGCCGAGGGCGTGCGCATGGTGATTCTGCCCAGGACGGCCGGCGCCCAGCGTGAGTTCGTCACTGCGACGTGGCCGAGGTGGTGCGAGACGAGGAAGATCGTCCTGCCCGAACATGCCCTCGACGGATTGAATCTCGTGTGGCACTCCGATTTCGTCGTCAGCGGCGGCGGCACCATGAACCGCGAGGCCGCGGCGCTCGGCGTGCCCGTTTACAGCATCTTCCGCGGCAGGCTCGGTGCCGTCGATCGCTACCTGGCCGACCAGGGGCGGCTGACGCTCGTGGCCACGAAGGAAGACGTGCGGTCGAGGATCCGCGTCGAGAAGCGCCGGCGCGACGGCAATGCCGCCGCGGCCGATCGGCCGGCGCTGCGCCAGATCCTGGATGCGGCCAACGAATTGATGGAGCTCGCGGATGGACGTCGCTAATCCCCGCGCCGTCGTGCACCTCGTGTGCGGCGCGCGCCCGAACTTCATGAAGGTGGCGCCGCTCTATCACGCCCTGCGGGCCGAGCCCTGGGCCGACCCGATTGTCGTGCACACCGGCCAGCACTACGACGCCAACATGTCGGGCTCGTTCTTCGCCGAGTTCGGCCTGCCCGAGCCCCGCGTCTCGCTCGGGGTCGGCAGCGGCACCCACGCGGAACAGACCGCGAAGGTGATGGTGGCCTACGAGAAGGTCCTCCAGGAGCAGCGCCCGGACCTGGTCGTCGTCGTCGGCGACGTGAACTCGACGATGGCCGCCACGCTGGCCGCGAGCAAGCTGGGCATCACGGTGGCCCACCTCGAGGCCGGCCTGCGGTCGCGCGACCGCCGGATGCCCGAGGAAATCAACCGGCTGGTCACCGACGTCCTGGCCGACGCGCTGTGGGCGCCGTCACAGGACGGCGTCGACAACCTGCTGGCGGAGGGCATCCCGGCGGAGCGCATCCGGCTCGTCGGGAACATCATGATCGACGCGCTCGAGATGTGCCGCCCGCGAATCGAGCAACTCGATGCCTTCAGCGCGTTCGGCCAGACCCGCGGCAGCTATGCCGTGGTGACCATCCACCGGCCGTCGAACGTCGACGATCCGGCCGTGTTGGGCCGACTCTGCGGGTTGCTCGAACGCGTGTCAGCCTCCATCCCGCTTGTCTTTCCCGTGCACCCGCGCACGCGTCAGCGCATCGACGCTGCCGGCCTGCTGGCAGCGGGGCGGGACGCCGGCCGCATCTTCATGCCGGAGCCGCTCGGCTACACGGCGTTCATGAATCTCGTTTTGAACGCCCGCCTCGTGATCACCGACTCCGGCGGCATCCAGGAAGAGACAACCTACCTCGGCATTCCCTGCCTGACGATGCGGGAGAACACCGAGCGGCCGGTGACGGTCACGCACGGCACCAACAGGCTTTGCGCCCCCAACGAGTTGCTGGAGCGGGTGGCCGAGGTCCTGGGCGACGGCACCCGCCCCGAGCCCGTCATCCCCTTCTGGGACGGCAGGACGGCTGCCCGGGTGGTGGCGGAGATTCGCGGCCTGGTGCATGCGGGGGCCGGCCCCCTCGAGGCCGCTGCCGCCGCGGGAACCCGCCGCTGAGGACGATGGCGCCGCTTGACGACACCATCGCCACGCTTGAAGCGTACTGCAGGGAACGCGAGTGGGCCGGCTTCGATCCGTACGACGCGCTGAACAGCTCCCTGTTTGCGAGCACGCCGTTCGCGAAGAGCCGGTTCGCACGCCTTGCGCTGACGCAGCTCCTGAAGCGGAGCCCGGTGAATTTCAGGCCGCTGCTTCGGATCAAGCCGCATCAGAACCCCAAGGCCCTTGGGCTGTTCCTGTCGTTCTACGCCCGGCGCGCCCAGAGCGGGCGACGAGATGGCCGGCCGGTATGCGCGGACCGTCGCGCTTCGGCTCCTGGCACTTCGTTCGCCCGGCGTCTCGCACTGGTGCTGGGGGTACAGCTTTCCGTGGCAGATGCGGACCAGGCTCGTACCCAGGTACGCGCCGAACCTCGTGTGCACCACGTTCGCCGCGGAGGGCCTGCTCGACGCGTACGAGGCCGGACTCGGCAACGAGTATCTGGCGCCTGCGGCCGGAGCGGGCGAGGACCTGGCCCGGGAGCTGTACTGGGAGGACGGCGATCGCGCCGCGTTCGCCTATCCCCTGCCGGACATAACAATACCGATTCACAATGCGAACTTCCTCGGCGCGGCACTGCTCTGCCGGCTCGCGCGGGTCACGGGCGACAGCCGGTTCGTCGAACAGGCGCTCCGGGCGGCCCGCTACTCCGTGTCGAAGCAGCGCGACGACGGGTCCTGGGTCTACGGCGATGGCCCGACGCAGCAATGGATCGACAACTTCCACACCGGGTTCAACCTGTGCGCGCTGCGGTCGATCGGCGCTGAGCTCGGGACCGACGAGTTCGAGCCTGCGCTCCGCCGAGGCTACGCCTTCTACCGCGAGCACTTCTTCACGCCGCGCGGTGAAGCCCGATATTTTCACGATCGCACCTACCCGATCGACATTCACAGCGTCGCTCAGAGCCTGATTACCTTGCACGCATTCCGCGGATAGCGACACCGAGGCCGAGCGACTCGCGCAGTCGGTGTTGGCCTGGGCCATGTCGCACATGTGGGACCCGCGCGGGTTCTTCTACTACCGCGTGCTCCGCGGCCTGTCCATTCGTACGCCATACATGCGCTGGTCGCAGGCGTGGATGCTGCGTGGGGCTGCCGCTGGTGAGCGCCGCGCAGGAGAGGTCGAGCCGTGAGTCGACGGCTCGGCGACTGATGTTCGTTGCGGATCGGCGACGATTCTCGCTCGCGGCGCTTGCATCGGCACCTCGTCTGGCCGGGCACTGGGGCTGCAGACGGTCGCCGCCATCGGGCCACAAACGGTTCGGGGCCGCGCATGGCCGGCGCTGGCCTTGATTTCTGGCTCCGCTCTACGTATGATGGCGTCGATTGGCCGAGGTGGCGGGGGCCAAGGGCTGTCCATCGAGAGTTGGCCGGTGCCCGGGTTCTTCGCCGGCAGAGTGGGAGCAGTTCCAGCGGCGTTCGCCGCAGGCGAAGACGACGTTCGTCGGCGTCTCGCTCTACGACCTGAACGAAGTCATGGCTGTGTGACTTCCGCGCCGACATCGTGCCGTTCTCCCAGACGATCGCCGATCTGTGGCACAGCGAGGCGGAATCTGCGTTTGCCCGGCGTCTCGCGAGCTGGTACGCGATGACATGGACTCGCAGGGTGTTCCCCACCGCGGGCGCGCGGACCGCGTGATGTTCGGCGCGCGGGACAAGCGCGTCGAACTCGTGGGGATCGACGAGCAAGGCAGAGGACGACGCGCGGCTTCGGCTGGCGGCGGACTACACCTCTCAGGACCGGATCAGCGACTGGCCGAAGGACCGGCTGATGCGCCGGCTGGCTTCGATGCAAAGCCTCCAGGGCACTCCGGCGTTCTCGGGCCCTAAGCACCTGGCGCTGTGCCGCCTCCTCGCCCAGGCACGACGGCAGGGTGGGGTCATCGTCGTCGTGCTTCCGGTGTCGCCTCCCTACGCTGCGGCGCTGCTGGACGCGGCCGCCCTGGCGCGGTTCGAGGCAGTCGCTCGGGCCGCGATGCGTGCGGTCCCGGAGGCGCCTGGGTCGGCTCGACCGCATTCCGACGCTGCATTCACGCGACTACTTCTACGATCTCGTCCACCTGAACATGCAGGGGCGCCGTATCGCGACAGACGCCTTGCTGTCGACGATTCGGGATCGCCGCGGCCATCCGTGACGTTCGCCTCCTTCGAATTCGTCGCGTTCTTCGTCGCCGTGCTGCTCGCCCGGAACGCGTGCCGGCTTCGAATCCGCCGAGAACGCCGTCTGCTGCTGGTGGCCAGCTATGCGTTCTACGCGACCTGGAGCCCCCCGGCGGTGCTCTTTCTTCTGGCCGTGTCGCTGGTGGACTATCACGTCGGCAGGCGGCTGGCGACCACCGAGTCGGCCCGCGGCCGCCAGCGCTGGCTCGCGGTCAGTCTCGCAACGAATATCGGACTCCTCGGCTTCTTCAAGTACACGAACTTCCTCCTTGCCAACGCCGGATGGGCGGCGCGGCTCTTCGGCGTGGACACGAGCGGCTGGCGGCTCGACATCATCCTTCCCGTGGGGATCTCGTTCTTCACGTTCAAGAGCATGAGCTACACGCTGGATGTCCACCGGCGGAACATCGAGCCCTGCCGTAGCCTGCCGGACTATCTCTTCTTCGTGTCGTTCTTTCCCCAGCTCCTTGCCGGGCCCATCGCCCGTGCCGCCGAACTGCTGCCGCAGTTGGCGCGCCGCGTGCGCGCCACCGCGTCCGAAGTTGAATCCGGTCTCGTGCAGTTCGGGTTGGGCGCAATCAAGAAGCTGGTCGTTGCCGACCAGGTCGCCGGCCATGTGAACCTCATCTTCGCGGCGCCGGGACAGTTCGATGCGCTGACGTTGCTGCAGGGCGCGGCGGGATACACCATGCAGATCTACTGCGACTTCTCCGGGTATCGGACATGGCCATCGGTGTAGCCCGCATGATGGGCTACCGCACGGCCGAGAACTTCCAGATGCCGTACAGCGCGGTCAATATCACGGAGTTCTGGCGCCGCTGGCACATCTCGTTGTCGTCGTGGTTCAGAGACTACCTGTTCCTCCCGTCCGCATACGCGTTCTCGCGGAGACTGGAGGACGATCGCTACGGTGGCGTGCGCGTCGACGTCATCGTCTATGTGGCAGCCATTCTCACCACGTTCGCGGTGTGCGGCCTCTGGCACGGCGCAAGCTGGACGTTTGTCGCTTGGGGCTGCCTGCATGGCGTCGCGCTCGCGATGCACCGCCTGTGGAAGATCCGGCGGCCGCTGAAGGCGCTAGGTCGACATCGGCTGTTCCGGTTGGTCGCGGTGCCCAGCGCCAGGCTCGCGACACTTACGCTGGTGCTCGTCGGGTGGGTGCTGTTCCGCTGCGAGTCCATCGGGACTGCCGGCGTGTTTCTCGGACGGCTCGTTGTCTGGGAGTCCGGGGGTACCCGGTTAGTGTCACCCTACATTCTTCCGGGTTGCCTGGCGGTGCTGGCGGCCCATTTGCTGCTCAACAAGGACGCGAACTGGCCTCAGGAGATTATCTGTCGACCGGTGCCGGTCCGCATCTTGACGTACGCGTCTGCGATGGTGGTGCTCGCCAGCCTGGCCGCCACGGACGCAGCGCCGTTCATCTACTCTCAGTTCTGACAGTGCCGGTAACCTCAGACACGTCGACAATTGCCGCTTTGCGCAACCTGTTTCGCGCGCCCGCAAGCAACCCGTATTCCGGTTTCATCGGTACGTTCATGGCGCGTGACGCGCTGTCGCTCGCAGCGACGCACCTGGACCTTACACGCGATGACACTGTCCTCTTGCCCGCCTACCTCTGCAAGGAGGTTCTGAGGCCGTTCGCAGGCAGATGCCGAGTGGTCTTCTACGACCTCCAGGATGATCTGTCAGTGGACCCGGCCGAGATCGCGGACTGGTTGTCCCGGAAGCGCATACGGCTGCTTGTGGTCATCAACTACTTCGGATTCCTCCAGCCCCGGCGCCAAGAGCTCGCGATCCTCTGCGCTACCCGGCAGACAACGCTCCTCGAAGACTGCGCGCACTCGCTCCTCACGAAGGGCTCTGGCGATACCGGGGACCTGTCGGTCGTCAGCTATCGGAAGCTCCTGCCGGTGTTCGACGGCGGGGGTTTGGGGTTCCGAAGTCCTGAACCGGGTTTCGCGGCGGATTATCACCCGCGTGTCTACTCAAACGCCCTCTCGCTGATGGCAACGGCGAAAGCCCTCTCGGGCTTCCAGAGTGGCGCGATCAGCCGGGCAGGCGTTGCGGATCTCCGTTCCGCCGAAAGCGGCCGAGCCGGCGGCCGAGAGCCTGGCCGGGTGCTGCCGCTCTCCTGGTTCGCGGAAAACGGCGCCGCGAACGCACCGTTCGAGGACATCATCGCGCGGCGGCGGACCAACTACCACTTCTGGCAGAGGCTCGTCGATGAGCTCCCGGGCTGGACGCCGGTGGTGCCGGAGTTGCCGGAAGGCGCGTGTCCTTTCGGGTTTCCCGTGCTGATAGACGAGCGTGACAGTTGGAAGGCTCGGCTCGTCGAGGCTGGCGTCCCGGCAACAGTTCACTGGGTGTTGCCGCCCACCGTCGGCAGCGATTGCCCGACCAGTCGCCGGCTGTCGGAACGGATGATGACGTTGCCGGTCCATCCCCAGCTCAGCCCGGCGATTCAGGCGCGTGCGGCTGACCTCCTGAGCGCGGATCGCCGGCGATGCTGACGTGCGTCTTCACGCTCGACTATGAGATCTTCGGCAGCGGGAAGGGCACGCTGGCGGAGCATGTCCTGGCGCCGGCAGAGCGACTGGCCGACCTCTTCCGCGCCGCGGGAAAGCGCTTCGTGCTGTACCCGGAAGTCGCCGAACTCGAGGCAATCACCGAGGCGAGGACCGACCCTGACGCCGGCCGCGTCGCCCCCCAGGTGCGGACCCTCCATCTCGGAGGATTCGAGGTGGGCCTCCATTTCCACCCCTGGTGGCACCAGGCGCGCCACGACGGCAGGGACTGGGTCCTCGACTACTCGCAGTACAACCTCTGTACCTTGCCCCCGGCGACCATCGCAGACCGCGTCGATCGCGCGCTTGGTTGCCTGCGTGGCCTCGTCGGCGACCAGCAGTTCACCCCGCTGTCATACCGGGCGGGACATCTGCTGATGCAGCCCGCGGGCCCGGTCGTCGACGTCCTCACGTCGCGGGGAATCGGCATCGATTCGTCGGTCTTCAAAGGCGGGCTCTGGCGGGAACACTCTCAGGACTACCGTCCGGCGCTGAAGCTCCCTCCGACATGGCGATTCGACGAAGACCCGAGCATCGCGGACCCGGCGGGACGGATGCTCGAAGTCCCCGTCCATGCGGAGATGGTGGCGACGTGGAGGATGCTCACCGGCAAACGCCTGAGCCTCGAACGCCGGTCGGCTGGGGTATCCCGGAGCGCCAAGCGGGTCCTCGATCGACTGCGGGGCTTCACGTGGCGGCGGGCCGTCAAGTTCGACTATTGCGTGCTGGAGTTCAAGGAGTTGGAGGCCATGCTCGAGGCTGCGCGGCGAGAGGACGAGCGGGACGCCAGCACGTATCGCCCGGTCGTGGCTATCGGGCACACCAAGGACCTTCTCGATCTGGGCGTCGTCGAGCGCCTGCTCGAGTACCTCGATCGGCACCACATCGAGGTTTCGACATTTGAAGGCGTCCGGCGGCGGTGCAGCGAGGCAGGCCCGAAGGAGGTAGCCGTCTCGTGAAGGCGGTCCAAGTCGACATCGACTGGAACCCGCAGTTGTCGATCTTCGCCAGCGAGCGGTATCTGAGACACCTTGGGCCGGAGCACGGGTGGCTCGGCGGAGTGGACGACGCGGGTGACCTGGCATGCGTGCTGCCGTACGTGGTCGTCCGGAAGCCCCTGCTGCGGGTCGTGCGGTTCACGGTCGAGACCATTCCGCTCAAGCCGGACTTCGATCTCGACCGGGAACGGCGGTTCCTCAACGCTGTCGTCGTTCTTCTGGGTTCGATGAAGGTCGACGTCATCATCCCGGCCACTTTCAGCAGTCTCTTCCAGACCTGCCCGGACAGCGCGATCAGGGCCCCCTACGGCAACATCATCGTCGATCTCGCGCGAGGCGAAGAAGCGCTCTGGCAGGGGATCCACAACAAGCACCGCAACGTCATCCGCAACGCCGTCAAGAGCGGCGTGACCATCCGGGCGGGCGTCGAGCATCTCGAGTCCGCGTTCGCGCTCACACGGGAGTCGTTCGTCAGGTCGGCGCGCGGCACGCTGGAGCGCCGCCGGGTTGAATCCCGATTGAACGTCGGCGACTTCCGACGGCTCGTCGAGGATCTCGGTGAGTACGTGCGGGTACTGGTGGCGGAACACGAGGGGACGCTTCAGAGCGCGGCAATCATCCCGTTCAGCCAGCACAGCGCGTACTACATGCACGGCGGGAGCATCGCGAAGCCGATGACGGGTGCGTCGAACCTCCTTCAGTGGGAGGCCATGCGGACGTTCGCTGACCTCGGCGTACGCCGCTACGATTTCTTCGGCGCCCGCGTGGCTCCCGAGCCCGGCTCCAAGGCCGAAGGGATCGTGAGGTTCAAGGAGCGGTTCGGAGGCACGTTCCATACCGGCTGGATGTGGAAAGTCCCGTTCAGTTGCTCGAGATTCGCGCTCTATCAGCTCGCGGCGTGGATGCGTAATGGTGGCGATGTGGTCGACCAGGAGCGGCGCCGGGCGCGCGCTCGGGAGCGGTCGCACGCCGTGGACCCGACAGGCCCCAGACTCGATACCCACTCATGAAACAGGTCATCCAGAACTTCAAGACCGGCGAGCTCTCCATCGCCGACGTTCCAGCTCCGGCGCTGGCGCGCGGGTTCGTGCTGGTGCGCAACGCGTTCTCGCTCATCAGCGCGGGTACAGAGCGGTCGACCGTCACGACCGCCCAGGCGTCGCTGCTCGGCAAGGCCCGCCAGCGTCCCGACCTCGTCAAGCAGGTGCTCGACAGCCTCAAGCGCGATGGACTGGCCGACACGCTGGCGCGGGTCCGCACCAAGCTCGAGACACTCAAGGAACTGGGCTACAGCTCCGCTGGCACGGTACTCGCGTCGATGGACACCGACGGAAGGTTCAAGGCCGGCGACCGCGTCGCCTGCGGCGGGGGCGGGTACGCGTCACACGCGGGCATCATCACCGTGCCGCAGAACCTCGTGGTCAAGGTCCCCGACGCTGTGGGGCTGGATGCGGCCGCGTTCACCACGCTGGGTGCGATTGCCATGCAGGGCGTCCGCCAGGCCAACCCGAGACTTGGCGAGTATGTGTGCGTCATCGGGCTGGGCCTGCTCGGCCAGATTACGGGCCACATTTTGCGGGCGAACGGGTGCCAGGTGTTCGGGCTCGACACCTCGGAGGCTGCCGTGGCACTGGCCGCCGGGGCCAGCTGCCACGCCGCGCGAACCCGGTCCGATCCCGGACTCGAGCCGGCGTTCGGGGCCTTCACCGGCGGCCGAGGCTTCGACACGGTGATCATCACCGCGGCGGCACAGTCGACGGACCCGGTCGAACTCGCCACGGCCATCCTCCGGACCAAAGGGGCCATCGTCATCGTCGGCGCCGTTCCGATGAACATCCCGCGCGAGCCCCATTTTTACAAGAAGGAGCTCGAGCTCAGGATTTCCTGCTCGTACGGACCCGGGCGGTACGACCCCGGCTACGAGGAGGGCGGGCACGACTATCCGTACGGGTACGTCCGGTGGACCGAGAACCGGAATATGGACGCATTTGTCACTCTGCTCGCCGGTGGGAGCATCGACGTGCGCCCGCTCATTACGCACGTGTTCGATGTAGACGACGCCGAGCGCGCCTACGACATCGTGACCGGCAAAACCAGGGAGCGCCACCTGGGAATCCTGCTGAGACCCCGCGGCGGAGGAACGCCCTGTGGCACCGGGGCCGCGCCCTGCACGCGCGGCGGCCGCGACGCCAGGCATCGCGTTCATTGGCGCCGGGAGCTTCGCCCAGAAGTTCCTCATTCCGTTCGCGAAAGACGGCGGTCAGCTCGTGTCGGTGGTCACCGCTCGCGGCGTCTCGGCGAAGGGAGCCAGAGAGAAGTTCGGGTTTGCGTCGTGCTCGACCGACCCCCAGCATGCTTTTGCGGACGCGGACGTCAATACGGTGTTCATCGCCACGCGCCACGATACCCATGCCTCGCTGGCCATCGCGGCGCTCGAGGCTGGCAAGAACGTATTCGTCGAGAAGCCACTCGCCATCCTCGAGGAAGACCTCGCGAGGGTTCTGGAAGCCGCGCGCCGGCGTCCGGATGTTCGGCTCATGGTCGGCTACAACCGGCGCTTCTCGCCGCTCGCCGTGCAGGCCAGAAAGGTGTTCGCGGGGCTACCCGCGCCGCTCGTGATGACCTATCGCATCAACGCGGGTCTACTTCCGATGGAGCACTGGACACAGACCGACCAAGGCGGCGGACGCATCCTCGGCGAGGTGTGCCACTTCGTCGACCTGATGCAGTTCGTGACCGGTTCCGAGCCGGTGAGCGTTTACGCCGCGTCGGTCGACGCCCGCGACGCCCGGATGCCCGATCACGACAACGTCGCCATCGCCATCAGGTTCCGCAACGGCTCCGTGGGCCAGATTACCTACCTGGCTTGCGGCGACAAGGCGGTGAGTAAGGAGCGTCTCGAGATCTTCGGCGGCGGCCAGAGCTTCGTGATTGACGACTTCCGGTCCGGCGAGCACTACGCGGAGGCGCCCGCCGGAAGATCGCCGAACCCGGCAAGGGGCACCGGGAAGAGGTCCACGCATTCCTGCGGGCTGTCCGCGACGGACTTCCCTCGCCGATTACCCTCGAGTCGCTGGCTCTCACCAGCGCTGTGACGTTCGCCATTTCGGACTCGCTGCGATCCGGGCTGCCACAGACGATTACCTGCTGATGCCGCCACCGGTCGCACTCCTGCTCGGCTCGGCCTATGTGCTGTGGCTGCTCCGTCAGGAGAGCCGGCTGTCACATGGTGTTTCCAGTGCCCTGTGGATTCCGACGCTGTGGATGCTGTCGATTGCAAGCAAGCCTCTCGGCATCTGGTTCGGCACGGTCGGTGACGCCGAATCCGGAAGCCTCCCGGACCGCCTGCTGCTGGCGGGGCTGAGTGCGGCGGCGATCGGGGTTCTCGCCCGCCGCCCCTCGAACTGGCCACGCGTGCTGCGGCGGCACGCGTGGCTGCTGGCGCTGCTGGGCTACATGCTTGTTAGCACCCTGTGGTCCGACATCGCGCTGATAGCGGCGCGACGTTGGACGCGTGAGGCCATTGCGCTGCTGATGGCGCTGGTGGTGTTGACCGAAATCGATCCACGCCTGGGGCTGCAGAGCGTGATCCGGCGGTCGGCGTACAGTTGATTCCCTTCTCCATCGTGCTCATCAAGTACTTCCCGACACTGGGCGTCGACTACACGCGCTGGTCGGGGCTGCAGATGTGGATCGGCGTCACCGTCCACAAGACACCCTCGGGCGCTTGTGCGTCATCAGCGCGTTCTTCCTCATCTGGGCCCTCCTCCGTCAGTGGCGGGATACCGAGCGCCCGTCCCGGCGCTACATGATGTTGGCCGACGGGTCGGTACTGGCGATCACACTGTTCTGCTCAAAGGTGCGGAGAACTCATACTCGGCGACTTCTCTCGGCACCTTCGCAGTGGGATTCTCCGGCTGGGAATGGGTATGTTGCGGCGGGCGCTGCGTACCGCACCGACATGGATCTTTGTCGCGGTGATCCTCTTCTGCATCGCCTTCGGCGCCGCGGCTCCGTTCCTCGGCGGGTCGAACCTGGCCGGCGTGACATCGGGGTTCGGCCGGGACGAAACACTGACGGGGCGGACTGAGACTTGGTCACAGCTTGTGCCTGTCGTGGGGAGCCAGCCCCTGCTCGGGTCCGGCTTCGGCAGCTTCTGGACGACGGCGCGGCGGGATTTCTACGAAATGAGCAACGGGCACAACGGCTACCTCGACATCCTCCTGGACCTCGGCGTGGTGGGGCTCGCCCTGTTCACCTGCTGGTTGCTCAACTGCGCCCGGACACTACGCGTCGCACTAACCAAGGATTACGCCTTGGGGAGCCTGGCGATGTGCTTCCTGTTGATGGCCGTCGTCTATAACACGACCGAGTCGGCGCTTGGCAGCCTGGCCGAGCACATGACAGCCGTGGTGGTCTTTGCTTCGCTGGTGGTGCCTCATGAATCCGAGCCGGCCGCCCGCCGATCACGTGTCGGTCTGCGTGTGCACGTATCGCCGCAACGAACTGCTGGAGCGTCTGCTGCGAAACCTGGCCCGCCAGAACACGGCGGGCCGGTTCAGCTACTCAATCGTCGTCGTCGACAACGACGCGGATGGGCACGCGCAGGACACAGTCCGCCAGATCGGGGCGAACTGAGTATTGACCTCACCTACGCCATCGAACGGGAGCGGACGATTCCGGCGGTCCGCAATCATGCCCTTCGCCTGGCCCGGGGCAATTACATCGGTATCATCGACGATGACGAGTTCCCGCCGCCCAACTGGCTGCTGACGATGTATGACGGCATTCAGACCTTTGGCGTCGACGGCTCGCTCGGGCCCGTGCATCCCTTCTTCGATGCCGGAGCGCCGGCCTGGCTGGCGAAGTCCGGGTTGTGCGAGTTGTCGTCGTTCAGGACAGGCACGATGTTGCACTGGAGCCAGACCCGCACGGGCAACGTGCTCCTCAAGCGCAACGTCTTCGACGCTCACGGTTTGCGGTTCGATCCGAGCTTCCGGACCGGCGGGTCGGACCAGGAGTTCTTCAGGCAGGCGATGGCGCGCGGGTGCCGGTTCGTCGCGGTCGAGGAGGCGCCGGTGTACGAGGTCGTGCCTCCCGTCAGGTGGGCTCGTGGGTACTGGGTCAGGCGGGCGTTCGTCAACGGATTCAACGCCAAGGTTTACGCGGATCGCGCGATAGGTCCGGTGCGGCGGGTCTTCCTGACGCTGAAGGCTGTTGCCGGGGCGGTGTTCTACGCCCTGGCGCTCCCGGTGTGCGCGCTGCTGGGACAGCACCGTCTCGTCGCGTGCCTGGAGAAGGGCGCCTATCACCTCAGCCGGGCGTGCGCGAGCTTCGGCATCGAATTGTGGAAGAAACGGGACTTCTAGCGTGCCGGCCCGACTCGTTCTCCTCACGGGAACCAGCCTCGGGCTGAAGATGCCTGAGTCTGTGCGGCTGGATTGAGCGCCTTGCTTCCGTGCTGGCCTCGAGGCACCTGCAGCCCTGACCAGGTTCGTCACGCGTGGAGGTGACTGTGATGACACCAGCGGCGGGTATCGAGATTCGCCAGCTCGTGCGTGATGATGAGAGATCACTCCTGGTTTCTTCGCGCGCGCCCTCGGAACGGAAAGAGCGCGTTATCGCTATCCAGCGCGGTGGCAATGGTGTACGTCAGCAATCCCTTCATCCCACCGCACTTCGGCGTCCCAGTCTGGGTCGCGCTCGACGACAAGGACATTGTGGGCTATATCGGGGCCATGTTCGTCGAGTGCCAAACCGGCAGTGTCAAGCGTCCCGCGGTATGGCTCGTTGATGGTCACGTCTTCCGGAGTATCAGGGCTCCGGTATTGGAGCCAGGCTCTTTCAAGCCTCCATGGAACATCACGCGGTCGTCCTGGCTCTCGCGATGGTGCCCACATCCAGGCACCTGTTGAAGAAGCACGGGGCCGTCGATGGGCCAGACGCGAAGCTATACGCGTTCACGAATTCCGTTGATCCTAGGAGCATGTTCAGCGGGGTCAGACTCAGCCTGGAGCGGCGCCTAGGAGAGTCGCTGGGGTGGGCAGTTTGGGGCGCGGCAGACGCGGTCGGCGCGCCTTGGGTATTCGCCAAGTGCTGCGAGATCCGACTCAGGCGCCTGCAGAACCTCCGAGCCCAACCGTGTAGACCAGTGAATGTGAGCGTGAAACCCGTGCACGGCCGATTCGGTCCCGAGGCAGATGGTCTGTGGGAGTCCTCGGCCAGTCAGTTCAGTGTCGCTATCGCCCGTGGGCAGGGTACCTCAACTGGAAGTACGTCGATCAACCAGGTGTTGCGTACGAGTGCTTCTATGGCTATGTCGGATCTCGACTGGCAGGGCTTGTTGTTGTGCGATCGTCCAGCGATCCTGAACCTCGAGTCGGTGTGATAGCTGACGTACTCTGGACCGACGGAAACGACGCCGTTCTCGCCGAGCTTCTTCGGTTCGCGCTGAACTACCTCAATCACTCGTGTCCGAGGGTTGTATACTGCGCGAGTTCTATTCAGGCCGTGATCGACGCTCTCGAGATGCTGGGCTTCCTGTAAGTTGAAAGCTACACGTCCTGCGTCTGTAACCGTGATTCATCTGCCACACCCTTTCGACCAGCAGAAAGTGAAGCGATGCTCCTCGCCATGGGCGACCACGACTGGGACCAGATCCCTCAGCGAGGCATTTGTCGGCATCGCAGACACTCAACGTCATGCGCGCGGCGAAGCAATCAGCTGCTCACCGGACGAGAAACGGATCGCGCCGCCCACGGATGACCTGATGCCCCAGCGAGCGCGCTCCCACGATCACGACGAAATCGCCAGAGCGTATCCTGGAGACGTCGCGGAGGCTCCCGCGGCCGGAGTGAGCACCGCGAGCCCCCACGTCGGACGTTTCCCCGTCCTCGTCGTTGACAGGTTGGTCCCAAACGGACCTTTGCAGTCGCGCCTGGCGTGGGAACCGACAGCCGGCCTCATCCGCGACGGTGTGAGTCGGAGTGAAGACCCAATTGTGACCGCGCACAGGATTTCAAGGACGTGATCCGGATTCTCAGGGACCACTGGGGTCCTCGCGTCTGTGCCTTGATCCCCTTGGACGTGTGGCACACGGTCTGTCGCGTCCGCTTGATAGTTCCGCATTACCACCTTGTGAGTGATGCCGACAGGCCTCACGTCAGCGCCCTCTACCGCTTCAAGAGCGTAGCGCAATTCAACGCCGATCTTGACTTCCTATTGCGATACTACTCGCCAGTCACCGAGCAGGATGTCATCCGCCATCTTCACGATGAGCGAGCCTTACCTCCCCGATCGGTTCTCCTCACGTTCGATGACGGTTTCTGCGAGATCCACGACGTCATAGCTCCTTTGCTGCGGGCGAAGGGTGCGCCAGCGACCTTCTTCCTGATTACATCGACCATCGACAACAGGCACATGTGCCACCCGCAGAAGGCGAGCCTTCTAATCAGCGCGCTGGCACGGCGTCAAAGTCGAGCAGCGCTGGAAGAATCGAGCCGACTGCTGTCACTGGCCGGCGTATCGCTCAAGTCAAACCTTGCGTCCCGCATTCGGGCAGTGTCCTATCGGCAGCGTCATGTCCTGGATGATCTGGGGCGGGTCTTGGAATGTGACTTCGAAGCCTATCTCGCCACGCATAAGCCTTACGTATGCACCGAACAGGTCGAAGCGCTCATGCGGCAAGGATTCGCAGTCGGTGCGCACAGTGTCGACCATCCTCCCTTCGCCGAATTGAGCCTCGCCGAACAGCTGTCTCAGACTCGTGAGAGCATGCGCTGGCTTTCCGAACGGTTTCGATTCAAGTGCCAGTCCTTTGCGTTTCCATACCGCGACAACGGGGCGTCTTTGGATTTCTTTCAGGCCATGTTTGCCGAGGGGGAACTGAAGGTGTCGTTTGGCACGAACGGGCTCGTTCCTCACGACTTCCGTTACAACCTGCCGCGTTTCTCGACGGAACGCACAGACTCAAGCGCGGCTGAGGTGTTGGCAACTCAGTTTGCGCGCCGCCTGAGGTCAGTGACGCTCGGGCCTGCGCGGAGGATGCCATCGCTCGGAGCATAGACGGGCCCCGCAACGACCGGCTACGGAAAGTAGATCCGCAGCGAGCATGGGCTCGCGAGTGATGCTCGCAGGGTCCAAGCCCTCGTCGTTCGTCAGGGACGTCCTGGTGGTCATGACCGGCTCGGCCGCCGCCCAGGTGGTTGGATTTGCGCTCTCTCCTATCATAAGTCGGTTGTTCACGCCGGCCGACTTCGGGGTCTTCGGCTCCTTTGGAGCTGTGATCGGAGTGATCGCGGCGTTTGCGACGCTGGACTACTCCCAAGCGGTCATGCTACCCAAGGATCGTGAAGACGCTGGCCAGGTTCTACTGCTCTCGTGCCTGGCCACCGTGACGGTGACCGGCGCGTGCGCAGCCGTGTCCCTGCTGATCCCAGACCAGCTCTTGCGACTTCTCAGCTCCCAGAGCGGCTGGCTGCTGGCAATGTTGGCCCTCGGTGTGCTGGCTGGCGGGCTCAACTCCTCATTGCAGGCGTGGTGCGTTCGCAACAAGGAGTTCAAACATACCTCTTTCTCGCAGCTGACACGCGGACTTTCGTCCAGCAGTTTGCAGCTCTGTTTCGGCATCGCAGGCACTGGCGCACCCGGGCTGGTTGTAAGCAGTGTGCTTGCTGAGCTGCTAGCCGGTTTGAATCTCGCCGTGGCCTCGCGCCGTGACGTTCGCGGGTTCCTCACCAAGGTTCGGTGGAAGCGCCTGAAGCGGCTGGCAGCAGACTACCGGGATTTCCCGTGTATCGGCTACGCAGAATCTGTTGAATGCCCTCTCAAGCGGCTTGCCGTTGCTCCTACTGACCCACTATTTTGGCATTACCGTCGCGGGAGCCTACGCGTTTGGCATCCGCTTGATCGAAGCGCCGATGAGCCTTGTGATGAGTGCGCTTCGGCAGGTACTGTTCCAGCGTGCCGGTGAGATGCGCCATCATGGCCGTCCGCTGATTGAGCTTTCCTCAAAAGCACGGCTGTGCTGTTCGGTCTCGGTGTCGGCCCCGCGCTACTGCTGGCATTCTCGGCACCCGCCCTGTTTGCTTGGGTGTTTGGCGCCCAGTGGCGGACTGCTGGCGAGTTCGCCCGATACCTCGTGGTCTGGTTGCTGTTCGTGTTCTGCAATCTGCCATCCGTGTTGTTCGCGCGCCTCGTCCGGCTACAGCGGGAGGTGCTCGTTTTCAATATCGTGCTCCTGATCGCCCGTGTGTCGGCGCTGATGATTGGAGGAACGTACCTGACCGCGCTGCAGACGGTCGCCTTGTTCTCAGGGGTTGGCGGCGTGATGAACCTCGCGCTCATCGTCCTCGTCGGACGGATGCTCGTGAAGCGGGAGGGAGAGCCCTCGGCGACGGAGGCGACGGCGCAATGACGATGAGCTCACGGTCTATGCTCGCGAAGATCGCGCCGCTTAAGGCTGCGTATGGCTCGGCCCGGCGGCGCCTAACGGCACGACTGGCTGAGATGTCGCCGGTCCTGCTGTCCCGCCTGCGTTACCGCGAAGCCTGGGGACGATGGCCCGATCTCATCAATCCGGCCACCTTTGATGAGAAGTTGCTCTGGCTCAATCTGTACTGGCAGCATCCGCTGAAGGTTGAATGCGGCGACAAATACACTATGCGGGCGTACGCGGATCGGTTGGGACTAGGCCCACTGCTGACGCGTCAGTACGGTGTATTCGATCCGGTGGATGCGATCGACTTCGGATATCTCCCGCGCCGGTTCGTGCTCAAGTGCACCCACGGCGCGAAATGGAACGTGTTCTGTGACGATCTGGCCGCGTTCGACATCTCGCAGGCGAAGCGCGACCTGAAACGGTGGATGGCCACCGACGCCTCGCGGTATACGGCGAAACTCATTACCGCCACATGACTCCACGCATCCTCTGCGAGGAGTTCCTGAACGATGGGACAGGTTTCCTTCCCACCGACTACAAGGTTTACTGCTTCAACGGGCGGCCCGGCTACGTATTGTGCTGTTTCGATCGAGTCCCGAATGGAAAGGCCAGCCTGGCCGTTGCCGACCCCGACTGGAATCCCGTGCTGTTCTACCGCGACGAACCGCCTGGAGGTCGCCCTATGCCGCGTCCCCAAGCACTTCAGGAGATCCTCGACGCGTCTGAGAAGCTCTCGAGACCGTTTCCGTTCGTTCGTGTCGACTTTTACAGCATCGGCGGCCGAGCGGTCCTCGGGGAGCTGACGTTCACGCCTGATGCGTGTATCGACCCAACATACACCGACGAGATTCAACAGGAGATGGGGAGTAGGCTCCAGCTACCGCCCCGTGCAGCGCATGACATCCGACCGGGCAACTTACGTTTCTGTAAGTGGAGCTCCGATCGCGGGCGGCGCCGATTGGTTGTAGTCTTAGACGATACGGTGATTTCCGGTCGCGTGACGCGAATCCAACGGGTTCACCCTGGCTGCTGCTCTGGCCGGCTGCCGGCCCCACTCTTGCTAGTGCCTCCAAGCGTTGGCGTTCGACGGCCAAGCAGCTGGGCGCCGCGGGAGCGGTACCCCATCGAGGGGTGGCGACGATGAGGAAGGTGAGGCGATGCGCTTGACGTATACCATGGCGAGCATTCTGCGTGTGTTCCTGGTCGGGTGCCTCTTCGTGCTGCCCGGTTCCGCCCACGCCGCCACGTACTGGGTGAGCTCCGCTGGAGAGGCCGCGTGGCCCGGCTGCCGAAGCGAGACACCGCTCGATGGCGCCGCTGCCTGCTCGCTCGCCACGGCGAACTTCAACGTGCCGGGGACACAATCTACTTGCGCGGTGGCACTACAGGCAGACGAGTTCCAGTGGATGTGGCAGCAGCTACACGTGCGGCATCTACCCGAGGAACCGCGGTACTGGCGAGGCACGAATCACCTATTCAGCATATGCGCGAGAACCCCATCATCACTGCGGATGCGGGCACGAGACTCAGCCGTGGGATTACGATTCACCAGGGCACTGGCCCTGGCTTCGGAACCTACATCCGCGTGACAGGCATCACGTTCCACAATCTCTATTCCTGGGCCAGCCTCTTCAACTACGCTAACCACAACGAGATCGACCACTGCACGTTCTCCAGCGACACTGGCGCGGACTTTGGGGCCGCCGCCGGATTCTCTATCAGTAGCATGTGCGTTGGCGGATCGAGCTGGCAGTGTTATAGCAAGCACAACTGGATCCACCACAACACGTTCCTGAAGAGTACACGGATCGGGTGCTCCGGCGTGTCACGAGGGCGCCGACATGATCCGGATTGGGCAGGCGTACTCGTCGGATGCAATAGGTACGAGCACCACCGAACACTGTGACTACAACACCGTTGAGTACAACCTGCTCGCCTATGCCGGGCACGCGGTGATGGACACCTACAGGGGGTACAACGTCGTCCGCGGGAACATCATGCACAACGAAGGGTGATCCCGGACTATTCTGGAGGGAGGTGCTCCTATCCACCAATGCCTAACGGCAAGTATGGGCATCGCGGACTCCAAACGACGGAGGATTTCGCCCGGCCCACTCAGTACGTGCTGGTCGAGGACAATCGATTCGGATTCAGCTCAGCTAATCCGAATAACCCCGGCGACGCCAACTACGTAATCTCGAGTCCACGACCATCGTCCGCTACAACTACTCGTTCGGTGGACACCAGTCTGGGATCGGCACAAAGTACACCACGTACCCTGCTCAAGCGGACGCCTTGGCAAGCAGAGGTAGAGGGGGCACAGGACCCTTGAAGGTCCGCATTTACAACAACACGACCTTCTGGAACGGTCACACCTATCCGTACATGAAGTCGGCGCAACCCGGATGCAGCACCTGCCCGGGTAAGTTGGCCGGAATAAACGTCGACTCCGGGGCGCGGGATGTTGTCGTCAAGAACAACATTGCTTACAACAACTACTCAGACACGCTGTACGGCGCCGATATCACGGTTGACTCCGGAAGGAACCCGAACGACTACCCGAGCGTTGTCACCAGCGTCCGAAACTGGCAGACGTCGAACGGCGATCCGAAGTTCACGAATCCTGATCTTCGAGACCCAACCAGCGTCAGTCTCCCTGACTTGACACTGCAGCGGTTTCTGCGGCCATAGACGAGGAGTCCACTTGACCCTGGCCAGAGGTTCGGGTTCGAACTCCACAACCCTCGTCCCGTTGACGACGCCATGTATTTCGAAGATGGCACATGGGGGTCTGATGTTGCGCGCGGGGCCACGTTCTTCCCCGATTGGATCGCGGTGGGGAGCACGGCCAATGTCGTGCAGATCTCCGGAATCGACTACTCCAAGAACACGCTGATGCTGGCGGCGCCGATCTCTGGAGCGACAAGGCTCCCGTCTGGCTCTTCAAGAAGTGATGGCGAAGTCGTCCTCTCCGGCGCTGGGCCGGACTTTGGCGCGAGCGAGTTCGGTGGGGGAGCACCGTTGCCGCCCGCGAACCCGCGAATCATCCGCTGAAGCGGAGGCTTGGCGCCAGGCGGAACGCGCGCATCCGCCACGAGAACGGCGTGGAGTCGATCCAGCGAAGACCTCGCCTCCGGCGTCGGTCGCCGGCTCAACCTTGGTACTGTCTGAATTGGGAACCAACGTCAGGCGGGCTGGCACTCGCTCCGCTCCGCTCACGGACACGTGGAAATGAACGTCACTCCTGCTGAACAAGGCCACTACGCTGCCTGGATCGCAGAGACCAGCGCCCCGGTGCTTGTGACCGGAGCCGCCGGCTTCGTCGGCTCGCGGGTCGTCGCCTCCCTCCTGCGGTTGGGATTCACGCGGATTGTGTGCGGCGTCAGGCGCTCCAGCGACCGGCGTTTACTGCAGGAGGCCATCGCTCCTGAGTTTGCCGACCGGTGCCGCATTGTCGAGGCGAACCTGCTCTCCAGGGATGAATGCCGCGAACTGGCGGCAGGCGCCGAGATCGTGTTCCACCTGGTCGCGGGCAGAGGCAAGTCCTTCCCGCATTGCTTTCAAGGCTCGGTGATTTCAACCCGAAACGTGCTCGATGCGGTACTCGATCGCGGGGGCCTCAGGCGTTTCGTAAACGTTAGTTCGTTGGCCGTGTATTCGAACTTCCGTCTCGCGCGTGGCGCTGTGTGGGACGAATCCTGCCCCTTGGAAGACAATCTCGACGAACGTTACGACGCGTACATCTACGGGAAGCTGAAGCAGGACGAACTGGTCCAGGAGTATCACGCGCGCCACGGCCTACCCACGCGATCATTCGACCGGGTATCGTATTCGGCCCGGGGAAGAAGGCCATTCCGGGGTTCGTCGGCATCGACACGTTCGGCTTCTTCATGCACATGGGCGGCAACGGCCTGCTCCCGCTGACGTATGTCGACAACTGCGCGGACGCCATCGTTCTCGCCGGACTCGTCGCCGGAGTCGAGGGCGAGGTATTCAACGTCGTGGACGATGACCTCCCCAGGAGCCGGGCATTCTCCGGGCCTACAAGCGAAACGTGAAGGGGTTCTGGTCGGTGCCGGTTCCCTATCCCGCCGGATATGCGCTATGCGCTTTCTGGGAATGGTACGCCAAGCGATCTGACGGCCAATTGCCCCCGGTCTTCAACCGGCGCGACTGCGCCTTCGCCTGGAAGGGCAACGTCTATCCGAACAGGAAGTTGAAGGAGCGCCTGGGGTGGACGTGTCGTGTGCCCATGGGTGAGGCGCTTTCGCGCTACTTCGAGTATCAACACAATGGCTGACGATCGGAAGACCAGAGTGGCAATTGTCGGCTGCGGCATGATCGCGGACCAGCACGCAGACCAACTCCGTTACCTGCCGGGCTGCGAACTCGTAGCCGCCTGCGACACCGACGAACTGATGGCAAGGCAGCTCGCGGAGCGTTTCCGCGTCCCAGGGGTGTTCACAGATGCGTCAGACATGCTCCGCGCGGGCAGTATCGACGCCGTGCACATCACGACGCCGGCGCAATCCCACTACCGGTTGGGCCGGCTGTGCCTGGAAGCCGGCTGCCACGTCTACATGGAGAAGCCCTTCACCGTGACTGCCGAGGAAGCGGAGATCTCCTGGATCTGGCCCCCCGGGTCGGACGCCGAATCACCGTGGGGCACAACCTTCAGTTCGCCCCAGAGGCTATCCGGCTTCGGCAGCTGGTGCGCGACGGGTTTCTGGGTGGTCCGCCGGTGCACATCGAATCCATCCAGTGCTACTCCCACGACGACCCCACCTACGGCAAGGCCGTCCTCGGCGACCCGAATCACTGGGTGAGACGACTGCCGGGATCGTTGCTGCACAACCTGATCAGCCACGGGGTGTCGAAGATCGCGGAGTACTCGAGGGCGACACTCTCGCGCTGGTTTCGATGAGCTTCTCGAGCCCACACCTTGTCCAGCATGGCCAGGCAGACATCGTGGACGAGGTCCGCGCAATCATCCATGACGAGCGCGGTACGACGGCGCACTTTCTGTTCACCACCCAGTTCGGGGCGGCTTCCCAGGAGCTCCGCCTGTTCGGCCGGGCGGGCAATCTGGTGATGGACAACACGTATCGCACGGTTGTCCGAATCCCTCCGTCGCATCACAAGAGTTACTTGCGCTACTTCCTGGCGCCGATGGAGCACGCCCGCGAGCATTCGCGCAACTCCACCGCGAACGTCCGGCAATTCCTCCGGAAGAAGTTCGCAATGGACGTCGGGATGCGAACGCTTATGGAGCTATTCTACCGCGCGGTTCGTGAAGGCGGACCAGACCCGATCCCGATGGCCGAAATCCGCCGGACGGCGCGCATCATGGATACGCTGTTCGAGCAGGTGCCCAAGACCCATGCCCACAGCAGCGCAATGGCACCCGCCGAGACGATTCCGAACTAGTCCGCACCTGGGCGGACCACCCTGCGATTCCGGCGAGAATGCCTGACGTGGACCACCTGATCATCAGCGATATCCCTACGCCATGGCGGGAACCCGTGTTCGAGCGCGTCCACAAGGCACTCCCTGGTGGCGTCGAGACCGTCTATTTCAAGCACAACGAGAAGCGGCGGCTGTGGAACTTCCCTATGGGCGCCCACCCCAAGACGGTCTTGGACGCGATCACTGTCACGCGCGGTGGGACGGAGCGCTTCTTCAACCCCGGACTTGTGCCTCTCCTTGTCCGGCGCCGACCTCGCGTTGCCCTGGTTTTCGCGAGTATCAAGGACCCGAGCGGCTGGATGGCGATGGCAGCGTGCCGGGTGCTCGGCACGAAGGTGGCCCTCCTGGACGACAGCTGGATGGGACGCGATCGCGGCGTCGGCCGCCTACAGCGTCTGGCGAGGCGAATTGTCTACAATCGATGTGGGGATGCATACGTCGGCACGAGTCGACAGACGCTGGCCATGTACCGACACTACAACCCGGCGATCCGCGACGAGCAGTGCTTTCTGAGTCACCTGGTTGCAGACAACGAGTACTTCGAAGGCCGGCTGGCGGAGCGCTTCGTGCCACGCCAGTACGACGTGATGTTCTCTGGCCGCATCGTCAACGTGAAGAACCCCCTCTTTTTTGCCCGGGTCTGCGGAGGCATCAAGGCTAGGCTCGGCTCCTGCCGCGTACTGGTGATCGGCGAGGGGGAGGAAGCGCTCAAGACCAGCATGCGACAGATCTGGAGCGAGCGCGGCGTCTTCTGCGAGTTCGCCGGGTTCATTCCGCACGCTGAGCTTCCGGACTACTACGCGCAAGCCCGACTGTTACTGCTGCCGACATCGGGCGACTGCTGGGGAGTTGTTCTCAACGAGGCCATGATCTCCGGAACGCCGGTCATGACCACGGAATGGACGGCCGCCGCCGGCGAACTCGTGCTCCACGGGAGCAACGGGTTCGTCCTGCCGCTCGACGAGCAAACCTGGGCAACGGCGGCATGCGACCTGCTGTCGAACTCCTCACGTTGGGAGGCGTTCTCCGACTCCGCGCGCCTGGCGGCGCGGGGCTTCAACTACGACCGGGCGGCCGCCGGCATCTTAGGCGCGTTCGCGTACTTGGACCGGAGGTCTTGATGACGTCGGGCCCCGCCCTCCCGACTTCGCCCAGATTCGCGTCGCCAGAGGGGAGTTTTGGGGCGTGACTACGCCGACAGGTCAAAAGACATCACGAATCGCGCCGATTCGGCACATCTACGGGCGCCTCCGCTCTGAGGCTTTCAGGGGCCTTTGTCGTCTGTCTCCCGAGCTACTCATGCGCTTGCGCTATCGCATGGCGTGGGGCCGCTGGCCAGACCTCGCCAACCCGCAGACGTTCGACGAGAAGCTCATCTGGTTGAACCTATACTGGCGCCACCCGCTAAAGACGCGCTGCGGGGACAAGTACCACACTCCGGGATTACGTCTCAGGATACGGACTAGGCCACCTGTTGCCAGAGCTCTACGGCGTGTGGGACGCGGCTCATGCGGTTGAGCTCCTAGGTGTGCCGGACCGGTTTGTTCTCAAGTGTACGACGGCTGCAAGTGCAACGTCTTCTGCCGAGACCGGGCGCAATTCGATCTGGCCCGCGTGCGCCCGAGTCTGTCGCGGTGGCTCGCGACCGATCATTCAGTATTCCTCGGTGAACTACACTACGCCGGCATGACACCCCGCATCATCTGCGAGGAGTTCCTCGAGGACGGCACTGGCGAATTGCCCACCGACTACAAGCTCTATTGCTTCAGAGGACACGTGCACTGCATTCTCGTGTGCCACGGGCGGGTATCGAACGACAAGGCCAGCTATGAGTATACAGTCGCGAATGGTCACCTCTGGCGTACCAGAACCCGCCGGCGACGTCCGAACGCCTCATCGTCCCCCCGGCTGGATACAAGGTGATGCTCGATGCCGCGGAGAGGCTGTCGCGTCCCTTCCCGTTCGTGCGAGTCGACTTCTATTCCGTGTCTGGCCGCGCGATACTCGGCGAAATGACATTCACGCCGAGCGCATGCATCGACCCGACGCACTCGGAACTGGCAGCCCGGGAACTTGGGACGCTGATGCAGCTGCCAGAGAAGATTCCAGCGTCTGGGCACAACCTGCATACCACCTGAGTCCGCAACTCCACGCCGGGTCGAATTCTCGTATGTGGATTCGATCGGCGCGGTCAGCGCCCCTCGGGACTTCCCGCCGCGTCGGCCAGGGGCAGCACGTAGAATCTGTAGTCCTGCAGCTTCAGCCACTGTTCGCCGACCATCTGGATACCGTGCCAGTTGGCCGTCCATGTGTCCGCGCTGCGGGTGCCCTCCACCGGCTGGCATCGCACCTCGATCCCGGATCGCCTCAGCGTGGCGCCGGCCACCAGCGCGGATCGGCGGCTGCGGAAGAGCGGGCTGATCAGCGTGACCGACCGGACGTGCTCGCGCGTCAGGAAGGCGTCGACGTCCCTCGCCGCGGTGAGCGTGTAAGGTTCGGCTTGGCGAACCGGTACGACCTCGTAGGCGCCGAGGCCGGATATCTTCGCCATGACGTCGGCGATGCCCAGGAAGACGTCGTTGGGTGTGTCGGTGCCTCTGTCGACCCACACAGGCACAATCACGCGCGCGGCCACGCCGGCGCGCCTCAGCCTCGCCGCCCGTTCGAACAGCAGGTAGTCGGGCTCGAGGTTCTCAACGAGAATCGCGTCGCTTGGTGCAAGGCTCGCCTCGCACACGAGGCTGCGCCCAATCGCCGCGGTCCAGTGCGCACTCGTGAGTCCCAGGGCCATGGCCGCAACGGCGAAGACGCCGAACCGGAGCTTCCATGTGGTTCTCAGCCGCTCCGCCCGATAAACGAAGTGTCGAGTCCAGCCCGGGAGCCGCGGCGGTTCGTCCATGATGAGTGCTCGGCCGTAGGGAATCCACGTCGGCGCGAGTGACCTGATCATACAGGCAGGCGGGCCGCCTGGCGAAAGCGGCCCGGCGGACGCCGGGGGGCACGGCACCGCAAGCGAAGGAAGGAGCCTGGAGTGGAATTGCGACGTCACCGCTATGCCGTGTTCATCGCCGCGCTGGCGCTGGTGTTCATCCGCCCGCTCTCCAGCCTCATGGCGTACGCCTACGGCAGCGACCTGCACTCGCACATCCTGATCGTCCCGGTGGTCGCCGCCTACCTGCTCTACATCCGCCGCGAGTCCCTGCCGCCCACGGGCCGGCCGGCCGCTGGCCCGGCTGCGCTGCTCGGCGTCGTCTCCGCCGCGGCGCTGGCCGCGGCCTACGGCGTCCGCGGCGAGCTGAGCCTGAACGACCATCTCGCCCTCGTCACGCTGGCGTTCGTGAGTGCCGTTGCGGCCGGAGGGTTCCTCTTCCAAGGCTCGACGTGGATGAGGGCCACGGCTTTCCCGGTCGGCTTCCTGCTCTTCATGGTTCCGCTTCCGGACGCCGCGGTTGACGCCCTCGAGCGGGCGTCCGCGCTGGCCTCCGCCGAGGCGGCCGCCCTCTACTTCGCGATCGCCGGCACGCCGCTGGTGCGCCATCGCACCACCTTCGAGCTCCCCGGCATCGTCCTGGAAGTCGCCCGGGAGTGCAGCGGGATCCGATCGAGCTGGGTGCTGGTGATCCTCAGCGCGATCGCGTCGAGCCTCTTCCTCCGAAGCCCCTGGCGGCGGCTCGTGCTCGTCGCGTTCGTGATCCCGCTCGGCATCCTCCGCAATGGGTTCAGGGTGTTCGTCATCGGGATGCTGTGCGTCCACGTGGGCCCCCACATGATCGACAGCCTGATCCACCGGAAGGGGGGGCCGGCGTTCTTCGTGCTGTCCCTGGTGCCGCTCTTCGCCCTGCTCTGGTGGCTCCGCCGCCGAGAGGCGCGCGAGCGGAACACGCCGTCCCGCCAATGACAGTCTCTGTCCTGGTCCCCTTCGCGGCCGCCGCCCTGGGACTCGTCCTGGCCGTCGCCAGCGTACTTCGGAAGAAGCCGACCCCTGGGACATGGTCCTTCTTTGCGGGCATGGCGGCCTTCAGCCTCGACAGTCTCTTCACCGGGCTCAGCCTGGCCGCGACGTCCCTTCCGGACGCGCTACGCTGGCTCACACTGGGCCTGGTCGCGAGGGCGGTCGCGCCGGCGGCCTGGCTCGTCTTCAGCCTCACCTACTCCCGCGGGGACTATCGCGAGTCGCTGGACCGGTGGCGCGCGCCTCTGGCGGCATTCACGCTCGTGCCCCTGGGCCTCGCGCTCGTGTTCAGGGACGGGCTGCTGGAAGTGGCGGTGGTTGGCCCGGGCGCCGGGGTGCTCCAGCTGTGGGCCGGTGTGGCCGCGCGGGCATTCAACGTGGTCCTGCTGATAGCCTTCGCGCTCGTGCTGATGAACCTGGAGCAGACGTTCAGGGGGGCCGTCGGTACGATGCGCTGGCGCATCAAGTACGTCGTCCTCGGCCTCGGCATCGTCTTCGGCGCTCATCTCTATGTTCGCACGCAGGGCGTGCTGTTCCCGGCGCAGGACGTGGCCCTGGCGGGGGTGGAGTCGACCGGGCTCCTCGTCGGCGGTCTCTTCCTGCTGCTCGCCTACGCGCGAGCCGGCTTCGCCGAGGCGGATGTGTACCCCTCACGCGCGTTGCTGCGATCGTCGCTCACCGCCCTCATCGTGGGCGGCTACCTCTTCATCGTCGGCGTACTGGCTCAGGTGGTCAGTCGATTCGGCGGGGCCGAGACCTTCCAGTTCCAGGCCTTCGTCGTCCTGCTGGGCATGGCCGGACTGGCGGTGCTGCTGCTGTCCGACCGGTTCCGCCAACGGCTCCAGGGGTTCGTCGGGCGCCATTTCGGGAAGGCACAGCATGATTCGGTGGCGATCTGGACCAGGCTCTCCCGGCGCCTCGCCAGCGTCACGGATGAACCGGGCCTGTGCGCGGCCGCGGCGCGGTTCGCCTCCGAGACGTTCAATGCGCTGTCGGTCAACCTCTGGCTGCTCGCCGAGGGCGACGCGCGGCTCGTCGCGGGGACCTCGGCCCCGGGGCCGCCTGACGCGGACAGCACCCCGCACCTGCCTGCCGCCGGGGCGGGCTCGCTGGCTGCCGCGCTCCGGGAGCGGGCAACCCCGTTCGACCTGGATGCCGTCGACGCGCCCTGGGCCAGGGAGTTCGCGGCCATGAACCCCACGACGTTCCCGGACAGGGGCGGCAACCGCTGGTGCGTCGCCCTGACCGCAGGCGATCGGCTGCTCGGCGCCGTCGTCCTGGCGGACAGGGTCAACGGCGCCGCCTACACGCCCGAGGAGGTGGAACTGCTGGGGTGCATCGGCGACCAGGCAGCCTCCGCCCTGCTGGGCCTGCGCCTCACGCGCGAGGTTGCCCGGGCCAAGGAGATGGAGGCGTTCCGCACGATGTCCGCGTTCTTCGTGCACGACTTGAAGAACGCGGCGGCTTCCCTCAATCTCACGCTCAAGAACCTGCCGGTGCACTTCGACAACCCGGCGTTCAGGGCCGATGCCTTGCGCGCCATCGGGAACTCCGCCACGCGCATTGACGAACTGATCGCCCGCTTGAGCGCCCTCGGGCAGCGCCCCCAGTCGACCAAGGAGCGCGCCGACCTCAACGAGGTCGTCAGGGAGGCGCTGGAGAGCACGGGAGGGCTCGAGGGTCTTGACGTGGCCTCCAGCCTCGCGACGTTGCCCCCCGTACATGCGGACCGCGAGCAGGTGAAGAGCGTCGTCGTCAACCTGCTGCTCAACGCGCGGGATGCGGCCGGCGCCGGGGGACGCATCGTCGTGCGCACCGAGGCCAAGGGCGGACGAGTCGTGCTCTCCGTGGCCGACAACGGCTGCGGCATGAGCGAGACGTTCGTCAGGGAGTCGCTGTTCCAGCCGTTCCGCAGCACCAAGAAGCACGGGCTGGGAATCGGGATGTACCAGTCACGCATGGTCGTCGAGGCGCACGGCGGCGCGATCCAGGTCGAAACGGCGCCCGGCCACGGCACCACGTTTCTCGTCTCACTTCCGGCCGAGGCCGCCCCATGAGCCAGCCTGTCCTGCTCATCGTCGAGGACGACGAGGATATCCGAACGCAGATGAAATGGGCCCTTGCCGGCGACTATGAAGTCGTCACCGCCGGCGACCGGCCGGCCGCGATGTCGGCATTCACCGCCTCCCGCCCGGCGGTCACCCTGCTCGACCTCGGGCTGCCGCCGCGCCCGAACGACGCGGAGGAAGGGCTGGCGGCGCTGTCCGGCCTGACCGCGCTCGACAGGCTGGCCAAGGTGATCGTGGTGTCGGGCCAGGGAGACAAGCAGAACGCGCTGCGTGCCGTCGGCGCGGGTGCCTACGACTTCCTCTGCAAGCCGGTCGAGATGGACGAGCTCAGGTTCGTCCTGAAGCGCTGCGTGTACGTGGCCGACCTGGAGCGCGAATACCGCGCCGTGCAACAGACGGCGCGCCCGGAAGCCTTCGAAGACATCCTCGGTTCGAGCGACCGGATGCAGTCCGTGTTCGCCTTCATCCGAAAGGCCGCCACGACCAGTGCCCCGGTGTTGATTCTCGGTGAGAACGGAACGGGCAAGGAAATGGTGGCGCGGGCGCTCCATCGGAGAAGCCCGCAGCGCGGCGGCGCGTTCATTCCGATCAACTGCAACGCCATCCCGGAGAACCTGCTCGAGAGCGAGCTGTTCGGCCACGAGAAGGGGGCGTTCACCGGTGCGCACGCGGCCCGCAAGGGCCTCATCGAAACCGCGGCGGGAGGCACGCTCTTTCTCGACGAGATTGGCGAGCTGCCGGCCGCGCTTCAGGTCAAGCTGCTGCGCTTCCTCCAGGAGAAGACCTTCCAGCGCGTCGGCGGCCGGCAGGAGCTGCTCAGCGACGCCCGCGTGATTGCCGCGACCAACATCAACCTGAAACAAGCGGTTGAGGGCGCCAGGTTCCGCGAGGACCTCTACTTCCGCCTGGCCGTACTGGTGGTGACGCTGCCGCCGTTGCGCGATCGCGGCGACGACGTGCTCCTGGTCGCAACCGAGTTCCTGCGCCGCTTCGGGACCCAGCACGGCAGGGGCAGTCTCGCGTTTGCCCCCGATGCGCTGAGAGCGCTGGGGATTCACCCGTGGCCCGGGAACATTCGCGAGTTGCAGAACCGCATCCAGCGGGCAGCCATCATGGCGGACGGCAAGCGCGTGACTGCCGGCGACCTGGAGCTGGCCGACGCCGCGAGCTCGGCCCGGCCGGTGACGCTGAAGGAGGCGCGGGAGAGGCTGGAGCGGGAGCTCGTAGAGGGCGCGCTGCGACGGCACGCGGGCAAGATCACCGCCGCGGCACAGGAGCTTGGCATCAGCAGGCCGACGTTCTACGAACTCCTGGAGAAGCTCGCAATCTCAACGGGCGTGAGAGCGCCTCACGATGGCCCCGGGCCGGGCAGGCCGAAGCACGGCGGAGGTGCGCCGGACGCACCGTCGGACTAGTTTACGTTCGCGAAGCAGGGTCGTCCTCTTGCCCGTCAGGTTTGAGTCACTTCCCGCGGCGATAGCCGGCCTTCAATTTCGCATAACTATATGACATTAAGCAACTTATGATAGGAGTATCACCTCAGGTCGGCCGAACGCGCCGCTTGGTGTCTACTTGGCACAGATTATGCTTATTTTTAGGTTGCAGGGAAGACTTTGGCAGGCAGCTGATGCCGGACCGTGGGAGATGAATCATGAGAAAGTCCGCAATAGTACTGTTGGTGTTGGCGGCGATTGCCGCCCCAGCGCTAGCGGCGCCGGTGCAGTTCCAGATGGGGGTGTCGCCGACAAGCCGTACGGCGAGTGACAAGGGTTCGGTGGGTGGGGAGTACACTCTGACTCCGCTCAGCGAGTTCCTGCCGCTTGCTGGCTATAGGAGCGGCATTACTTCGGATATTCTGGTTCCAGGGTCATTCCAGACGTTTTGCATTGAGCCGTATGAACCCATCTCGGGTTATCCCGCGACCTATTGGGGGAGCTGACTGCCCCCGCCTCACGCGGGACTGGCTGGTTGTACAGTCAGTTCGCCATGGGTAGTCTGGCCGACTACGCGTGGTCCGGTTCCGCCAGGCTGGACTCCGCTTACGCGCTGCAGCAGACCCTCTGGTGGCTGCAGGGCTTCGGAATACAGCCGACCAACCCCTTCTCCCAGGCGGTTTTGGCGCACTTTGGAACCTATGAGATCGCCAGGGGGGGCAGCGCCACCGAGTGGGGCGTCTATGCAGTCGACTTGTACACCCGCGATGCGGACGCCCAGGACATGCTCGTGTTCGTTCCGGACGGCGGCACCACTCTGATGCTGCTGGGCGGTGCCCTCATGGGAATTGGCGCGCTCCGACGTAAGATGCGCCGGTAGCAGCCACTCCAACATCAGCCGTAAGGGAGGGCCGGGTTCATGTCCGGCCCTCTCTTTTTTTGTAGCGTGGACCTCGGCAGCGGCCTGAGCGACACCGCCGCCGGGCCGCGGGGTGCCCCAGGCGGCGAGAGGCGGTCGCCGCGGGTAGACGACTCCGGCGGAGTGATTCCAGGATCTTCCTCCCTTCGCACGCTCCCTTGTAGTCTAACTGCGTGATCTTCCCCCTAGCTTGAGACTGGTTGGTAGACTGCTCCTTCACCGCCGTCGTCGCCGCACCAACTGCCGAAGTTGCAATCGAGTGTCGGCCCGCTTTACAGATCATCCGGGGAACACTGGGGGGCTACTCAGGACCGTTTTGAAATGATCACGTGTACATAAGGCCAACATCTAAGGCGAGTTACAAAAATTGGCGCAACCAAAGGCTGACTTGGCATGTGATATGCAGTTCAGGCGAGTGGATGACCAGTAGTTTTCCTACCCCGGCGTGGGTCTCTGGAGGCATTTGAAGAGGTTGCTCGCTGCATTAGTGGTATCGGTTCTGCTCGTGGGCGTCGGCGCGGGTTCTGCCAAGGCGGCCCCGATTAACATCACGGTCGATGCAGCCGGAGATCTGCTGAATCTGGTCGGGATCGCTGACGGCAGCCAGTACGATCCTCTCGTGCCGCCTCCGCCCAGCAACAATCCGGCGGACAACTTCGCGTTCCTCACGGCGATGATCGCCCGCTGGAACGGCGTATACAGCCCGGACGTGCCTTCGGCCGGCGCACTCGACTTGAATCAGGAATCGCTGGGTGATGTCACGGACTACTCCGGCCCGGCGGGCTATCAGTACGTGGTCTTCCACTGGGGCGCTGGTCGGGCAGGCCGGGGCGGTTGGTGGGCGGCGTACCATCTCGACGGCTCGGCCATCTCGTTCAGCGATGTGCCGCAGGTTGGCGGCAAGCCCGTTGGCGGCTTCTCGTCGGCCCGCTACTTCGGCAGTCACAAGCGTTCCCGAAGGCGGCGCGACGCTGATGCTGCTGGGCGGCGCGCTGGTCGGCATCGGCGCCCTGTACCGGAGGTTCCGCGCGTAGTTCTGCGAGCCGCCGTCGAAGTACACAGGAAGGGCCGGAGCAATCCGGCCCTTCTTTGCGTACCCCCGGGGCTGGCCCGTCGGGGCTAACGCCCCGACCTCCATCGGTCAAACCGCCCGCCTCAGCCGAGCGTCTTCAGCACCTGCCTCGCATCGTCGGCACCCTCGAAGTCGGACTTCAGCTTGAGCGCACGCTCGAGCGCCTCTTTCGAGCCGGCCTTGTCGCCGGTCTGCGCCAGCGCCAGGCCCAGGTGGTAGAAGTAGGTCGGATCCTCGGGCTGCTTGTCGGCCGCCTGCTTCGCGATGGCCTGTTTCAGCAGCGGGACCGCGAGCGCCCCAAGCTGCTTCTTGATGTAGACGTACGCCAGCGTGTCGTTGACGGCCGGCACGTCCGGCAACTCGGCCTTGGCGGCCTGGGCGAGTTGGAGCGCTCGGTCGAGCTGCTCGCCGCTCGACGCCAGCCTCCACGCGAGGTTGTTCGAGGCGATGGCCGCGCGAGGGTCAGCCTGGATAATCCGTTCGTACCGCTTCCCTGCCTCCTCCGTCTTTCCCTGCGCCTCCAGAATCAGCGCCACCATGGTCTGGGGGCCTGTCGCCTTCGGCTGCGAAGCGGCGAGCTTGTCGAACTGCACCAGCGCCTCGTCGAGCCGTTTCTGCGACATGTAGAGGAACGCCAGCCGCTGGTAGGCGGCGAGATTGGCGGCGTCGGCCTGGATGGCCCGGCGGAAGAACTCCTCGGCTTTCGCGGGATCCTGCGACGACGCCCAGGTATCACCGGCAAGAACGAGCACCGCGCTGCTGTTCGGTGCGGCCTTCAGCCGCGCCTCGACGCGCCCGCGCGCCCGCGCCACCTGCTTGTCGGCCAGGTCGAGCCGCGCGAGCCACACGAGCGGCTCGACCAGCGTGGCATCGAGCACGAGCGCCTTCTCGAAGGCCGCGCGTGCACCAGCCCGGTCGTCCCGTCCGAGCGCCACCAGGCCGGCCTCGGTCTGCGCCGTGCCGGACTTCGGGAATCGCTCCACAAGGACCTTCGCCGCCGCGGCGGCGCGCGTCACGTCGCCGCGTCCCAGCAGGCTCCGCGTCAGGATGAGATGCGCCTCGAGGGCGCCGGGTTCGCGCTTGATGACCTGCTCGGCGAGCTGGCTGGCGTTGGCCAGGTTCCCCAGGCGCAGGTCGAGGCTGGCAAGCCTGATCTGCGCGGGCAGCGACCTCGGGTTCAGCCGCAGGACCTCGTTGTACGAGGCGGCCGCGGCCGCCAGGTCGCGCTTGGTTTCGTGGATGCTGCCGGCCAGGGCATGCCCTTCGGCGCTGCGAGGGTCGGCCTTGACGGCCTCCTGTGCCTCGGCCAGCGCCTGGTCGGTTTTGCCCTCGGCCATGAGGAACCGGCCGCGGATGACGCGCGCCTCGGAATAGGCCGGGTACTTGGCGATCACCTCGTCGATGGCGCGATGCGCCTCGGCGGTCTTGCCCTCGGCATACAGGAGCGCCGCGGTCCGCGATCGCGCCACGGCCCAGGCGCGCGGAGAGGCGCTCAGTTTCTCGAGCACGGCGAGCGCGTCGGCGTCGCGCTTCATGCTGACGTAGTAGTCGGCGAGCGCGAGCGAGGGAACGGGGTTGTCGCCGGCCTCTGTCAGCTTCTTGATGTAGGGCTCGGCGTCGGCCGGCCGGCCCGCGGCAATGTAGAAGTCGGCCAGCGCGGCATTGGCGGGGAGGTTCGCGGGATCCAGCGCGAGCGCCGCCTTGAAGCCCGACTCGGCCTCGGTCGTGCGCTTCTGCTCCATCAGGAACCGGGCCATGGCGAGCTGCACGTCAATCGACTTGGGATCCGTCGCTATCGCCTGCCTCAGGCTGGCCTCGGCCTCCTCGGTCAGGCCCTTGGCGTTGAGCAGCCTGCCGAGACCGGCCTGGCGGCCGGCCGACGCGTCGACGGCGATGGCCTGCCGCATCTGCTCGATGGCACCGTCGAGGTCGCCGAGTCTGGCCAAGGCACTGGCGCGCAGCGTCATGGCGTCGGCGCTTTTCGGGTTGACGGCCAGCGCCTTCTCCGCCCGCGCTTTCGCATCCTCGCCGCGGCCGGCCGCAAACAGCAGCGAGCCCGCCCGGAGCTGGGCATCGACGTCGTTCGGCAGCAGGTCGGCCGCGCGGACGACCTCGCCGAGCGCGCCCGCGAAGTTCCGCTGGCGCAGGTACACTTCGGCCAGCTTCACACGCGCCGGCGCGAACGTGGCGTCCTTCTCAATGGCGTTGCGATACTCGAGGACGGCCGCGTCCACGTTGCCCTGCTCGAGCTGCGCGTTGCCGCGCTCGAGGTAGCTCTGGGCGCTGCGTGAACACCCGGCCGCCGCAGCCGCCAGGGCGGTGATGACGAGCACAAACGAGATCCATCGCTGAGGTTTCATGGTGAATCGGGCCTCCGGGCTAGAGAACCAGCGTGATCGCGAACTCGATAGACGACGTCGCCGGCGCGGGCGTTTCCGCCGGCGGCGCCGTTCGACGTGGCAAAGTACAGGCCGTCGTCGGCCGCCAGCACCAGGCCGATGCGGCCGAACTCCCCCTGGAAGAGCCGCTCGACGGCACGGACGGCGGGCGAGGCCGACAGTCCGCTGACCCGGAGCAGGCACTCCTCGGCCGGAGCGGCGACGAACAGGCTGCCGCGCCAGACGGCCGGCGCCCCGGTGGCGCGTGCCGGCAGGAACGCCATCCTCGCCGCACCGGTCTGACCGAGCGCCACAACAGGCGCGCCTGGCCCGCCGGCCTCCGCTCGCGACAGGGCCGCACCCTCCTTATCGGTCTCGAGGGCCCACAAGATGCCGGTCTGCCCGTCCCAGCCAATCCCCCGCACTCCCCGATAGCCGAATCCGTAGACCGGTGACGCCGGCCAGGGGTTGTCGGCCGGGGTGGCTCCATCCAAACCGAAGCGAAGGATCTTGCCCGTGTACGCCCCCAGGTCCGCGGCCTCGCCTGCGTCGGCCGAGGAGGTGCCGACGTAGAGCGCCCCGTCGGGCCCAATCGCGACCCACGGGGCTGCCAGCGAGGCCGGCAGGCCATCCAGGATGACGGCCGGTTCGCCGAGGGCTCCGCCGGCCTCGCGAAACCGCATCACCCGGCCCGTTGGCGCGCGCTGGGAGTCAATCGTAGCGTACCCGACGTACACGTGGCGGCTGGCTTCGAAGTCGGGAGCGAGGGCAAGGCTGACGACCGCGCCGGCGGCGGGGTCGGCGTGCGGAAGCTGCCCGGCCGGCTCGGGAACACGCGCGCCTCCCCGATCGGCGACGCGGATGATCCCGCCACGCTCGGCAATCAGCAGGCGCCGGTCCGGCAGCATCGCCAGCGCGGCGGGCCCGTCGAGGCCCGTCACGACGGCTTCGACGGCATACGGCCGCTCGGCCGCCGCCATCAGACTCTCCTCACCTTCCGATCCCTCCGCCTGCACGCCCTGCGTGACCGCGCCTGCGGTGGTGCCTCCGGCGGTGTAGCTGACTGGCTCTGACAGCGCGCTCTCGAGCACCACGCCGTTGACTGTGGCGCGCGTGGCCATGGCCAGCGTGCGCTGGCCGGGCGCCATCGCGGGCAGTGGCGCGGTGCAGGCGGCAATCAGGGTCTCGGCCGGAAGGGTGCCGCAGGCCGCGCCGGGCAGTGGCACGGCCGTGCCGTCTATGTAGAGGACGTACGAATAGCCGCGCAGTTCGTCGGCGCTCGGCGCGAACTGGTCCCAGGCCAGCTTCGGGCCGACGGGCGGGCTGCCGGGCGGGCTGCCGGGGCCGGGCTGCGACGGCCCCGGCGAGTCAGACGACGACCCGCCGCAGGCGATGGCCAACGCGGAGGCGAGGCACGCGAGCAGGGCCTTCAGCGGCATGGGGCGTCGGGAACGAGCATATCAGTCATTCCGGGTTTCGGCACGAGCGGGCGGCCGCTGCAGGAAACCCGGCGCGATGACCGGCAGCCTCGCGCACGGGCGGCAGCCGGTAGGGGGCGCGCTACCGGAATTCGACGACCACCGCCCGCCACGTTTTCGGGTCGTTCTTCACGCCCTCGCCCTCGGCCGACACCTCGAGACGGATGGGCGTCACCCGGATGAGCAGGTAGTCGTCGCCGCGGTTGCGGTCCCTATAGATCTTCGCCCAGTCATCCTTCCAGCGCTTCGCCTTCTCGGCGGGGTCGGACACCAGCGTTGCCGTTCCGACCACGGTCACATACCCCATCGTCTTCGCGTCGAAGTAGCTGAGCGTCACGCGCGGGTCCTTGCGGATCTCCCCGACCTTGCGCGAGAGCGGCGTGGTGGCCATCCACACGACCATCTCCGCCTCGGGCGGGAAGGCGTCCATTATGCGCGCCTGCGGATGGCCGTCGGCGCCCACGGTGACGAGGGTGCAGTAGCGGGCGCGCTCCATGATGCCCGAGGCGATCTTGAGCACGACGGCGCGGTCTGGCGGCTGCGAGGCCGGGGTTGCGGGGGCCTGCGCGGCGGCGACAACGGGTATCGCGGTGACGGCAACGGTGGCCGCAATGACGGCTGCGAGGATGATGGCGATTCGTGTCATTTGAAATAGCTCGTGATGGCCGCCAGCGGGACGTTCCCCACCACCTTGTTGCCGTTGACGATGAACGTCGGGGTGCCGCTGATGCCGTGCGCGTCGATGCCCTGCTGGCGGATGGCGGTGATGCCCGCCTCGAGGCCGGGAGTGGCCAGGCACGCGTCCATCAGCGTCTGCGACAGTCCGGCGTCACGGAGGGTTTTCTGCAGCGCGCCCCACGGGTCGGCCGAGCGGGCCCACGTCGGCTGACTCTGGTAGATGACGTCGAGCACGGCGTAGAACCGGCTGTCGCCCGCGCAGCGCGCCACCATCGCCCCTCTCAGGCTCGTCGCGTCGAGATAGAAGTCGCGGTAGACGAACGTGGCGACGCCCGTGTCGAGATACTGCTGCTTGAGCGCGGCGAGCGTCCGCGAGTGGAAGTCGGCGCAGTGCGAACAGGCGAGCGAGGAATACCCGATCACGATGTTCGGCGCGCCGGCGGGCCCCAGGTGTTTATCCGCGAGCATCTCGGCGAGTGGCGGCACCTGCGCGCTGCCGGCCGGCAGCGTCGGCGAAACCGCCGGCGGCGAAGGCGATGCGGGTGAGCCATCGTCCGAGCCGCCTCCGCACGCGGCGCTGACGAGGACGATAGCGAGCGCGAGCATTATGGCGGTTCGGCCGCAGACTGGGAAACGAACGGCAGACCTCGGTAGCACTACACGTTTCATTCTGTCCGTCGATGCTGAAGCATCGACCTCCACCTGAAGGCGTAACGCCCGGCTTGGACCATCGATCGCGAAGAAGGCGTGTGCGGTCGTCAAGGGGCTAGGCGGACATTATCGCTCCGACTGGCGGGCATCCTCCCAATCTTCGATCTTCAGGCCCGCCACCCTCGAGAACTCACGCAGGTTGTGCGTGACCAGCGTGAGATCGTGGGCGAGCGCGGTGGCGGCGATGAGCAGATCGTTCGGGCCGATGGGCCGGCCGGCCGCCGCAAGTACCGCCCGCATCGCGCCGTATGCCTCGGCGCACGCATCGTCGAACGGCAGGGTCACCAGCGGCGCGAAGAAGCTGGCCAACAATTGCAGGTTCTCGGCCACGCGGGCGCTGCGACGGGCCCCGAAGATCAGCTCGGCCCGCGTGACCGACGACACCCTGATGTCGGCCGGCGCATGGCGGCGGAGGCGCGCGATGAGCGGCACCGAAGACCCATTCAGTATCCGGATGCAGGCGTTGGTCTCGAGGAGGTACATCACCAGCCCTCGCGGTCCTCCGGCCGACCCTGCGGGGCGCGCCGGAGCGGGGACCCATGCCAGCCGCCCGCGACGCGGTCGAAGTAGCCGTCAGGCCAGCCGAGTTCGACGTCGCGCCGGATCAGGTCCGCGAGGTAGCGCGAGACGGCGACGCCCCGGGCCCTGGCGCGGGCGACGACCCGGTCCGCCAGGTGCTTGGTCACGTAGGCATGAAGCTGAGGCATGATGAGGAACCTCCACATATATGTGTTATATGTGCATATTACCACATACAGCCGGAACCCGCCGCACGTGGGCCGGCGCGCTGCCAACCTGCAGCGTGCGAGATGGAGGTCGACCCGTCAGGGCCGACGGGTCCGTCGAGGCTGAAGCCTCGACCTCCAGATAGACCAACTCCGCCACAGCCGCAATCGAGGAGAACGGCGCGTAAGCGGGGCGCCTCGGTGTCAGCACCACGCCGGCGCCGTTCCCGAACGGCGGGCGCCGCACGCGGCGGTCGCCCAGTAGCGGGCCTCCAAGAAATGTATTCCCGACATATATGATACGAATTACACTGCCCTCGAGGGGTGGTGATGCGGCCGCGTCCGGATGTCCACTCGTCGTCCGGGCGGTTGAGACGCGGCGGGCTTCACCAAGTCCCCCGGAGGAGAGCAGCATGCGCACATCACTCTACGATCGCCTGGGCGGCGCCGCCGGCATTTCCGCCATCGTCGACGATGTCGTGGCAAACCATCTCGCCAATCCGGCCGTACAGGCCCGGTTCATGGCGGTGAAGGACATCGACCATCTCAAGAAGATGGCTCGGGAGTTCTTCGGGGCCGGGTCCGGCGGGCCTGAGCCCTACACGGGACGGGACATGCTGACGACCCACCGCGGCATGAACGTCAGCGAGCAGGAATACCTGGCCGTCATGGACGACATCCTCGCGGCGCTCGACACGCGCAAGATCGACGAGGAAACGAAGAAGGACGTGCTCGCGATTCTGTACTCGCTCAAGGGTCAGATCATCCGCGTCTGAAGGACCGGACGCGCAGGCCGCCGGCTCGCGGAAGACCACCACCACCGCGCGCCTGGTCTTGGTGTCGTGCTTCACGCCCTCGCGCTCGGCCAACACCTCGAGGCGGCCTGGCGTCGGCTTCATGAGCACGTGGCTGCCTTCGACAGGCTCACGCCAGGAAGGCAACGACCTCCATCGGGTCGCGCCGTCTGGGCCGCCACGCTGCCGAGGCGCAGCGTGCGAGATGGAGGTCTCCCAATCAGGGTCGACGGGTTTTCCGAATCGCCGACGCGAGGGAGTCGAGGGTGTACGGGCCGGAGAGGCGGACGCCGTTCCGGAAGACGGCGGGTGCGGCGTCCCTGAGAGAGGCGCCGGCGACAGAATTGTCGTTGCAGGCTGTCGCTGATCCTAAATAGACCCGACCCCTCGGTCGACCCCTCGGTTAGACCGTGGTCACGCGTACAAAGCGAGCCCCGGGTCTCCCTTCGACTCGCGAGCTGCCAAGCTCGCTCAGGGCAGGGAAGACCCGGGGCTCCGAGCCGTCAGAACGAAATGCGGAACGCGAGCTGCATCGTGCGGCTCTGGTCGATCGCGCCGGTGATCTGGTAACTGTCGTACACGCTGCCGGTGTAGACCACCGGGTTGAAGTTCACGTTGTTGAACAGGTTGAAGATCATCCACTGGAACTCGCCGTAGACCGGCCCCGCGATCGGGATCCGCTTCGCGATGGTGATATCGACGCGGAAGATCTGCGGCCCGGTCACCACGACGTTGCGCGAGCCGCAGTCGCCGTACCCCGTCACGGTCTCGAGGCACGACGGACTGTTGGCCGGCGCGAAGTAGCGGCCCTCAGGCGCCCCGGCGGTGTAGCCGGTGGCCGACACGCTGTAGGCCTTCACGGTGTTGTCGATGATGTCCTGCGGCAGCCACCACACGAGGGTGCGATAGGGGTTGTTGGGATCGCCGGTCTTCCGCACGGACAACATGCTCTGGAGGTCGTCCTCCGAGAACCCGATGAGCCGCACGTTCCCGAAGTCCACCATGCGGCCGCTCTGCCAGCGCATGAGGCCCATGATGCTCCAGTCGCCGATCAGGCGGTTCATGACGCCGCCGGCGCCGCTGCCCCACTTCTTCCCGCGGCCGAAGGGCAGCTCGTACAACCAGTTGGTGAGCAACGCGTGCGTCACGTTTCCGCTGCCGGTGGCGGTGTTCGTGAAGTTCTGCACCTCCGACACGTAGGGCTTCCGGAACGAATAGAACTCGTCCTTCTGGCCCCTGCTGTAGGTGTAGCCCGTCTGGAACTGGAGTCCGCGGGCGTAGCGCCGGTTGAAGATCAGCTGGACGCTGTTGTAGGCGGTGCCGGGCCCGTTGGTGACGACGGTCGACGCGCTCACGTCCGGATTCACCACCCAGAAGTTGGCCGGGAGGCCGGCGGCCTTCATGTTGGAGAAGTAGCTCGAGTTAGTCCGCAGCGTGCCGGCCATCGATTGCGGATTCGGGTTCAGCGCGAACAACTGCTGCACCAGCGAGGTCTGCGTCCAGCCGGTCCCGCTGTACTTGGACGAGTCGCCCGCCGCGTTCGACCCGTTCAGGTGCGCGAGCAGGATGGGCAGCGGGCTCGTGCCCGCGACGCCGGTGTAGGCGAAGGTCTGGCCGCGCCCGGCGGCGATGTTGGCCATCAGGTTGGCCTGGGCCAGCTTGAACTCGTCGAGGAACTTGTTCTCGACGATGTTGACCTCGTTGTAGTTCCGCGCGCCTTCCGTGTTCCGCAGCGTCAGGCTGCCGAAACTGTCGGTGCGGATGTACCGCGCCTGGATGGAGGTGTTGTTGGTCAGCTTGCGCTGGAGGCTGATCTGGCCGCTGCCGGCGTAAGGCAGTTCGAGGTTCGGGTCGAACGCCCGCACGTTCGAACTGGCCGACGGCACGGCCATCGGATAGACCCGGGTGGACGGGTAGCTTGGCGGTCCCAGGTTCCCGGCGCCGCCGGCGAACAGCAGCGGCAGCGGCCCGAGGTTGCCGTTGGTGGCGTTGCGGGAGGTGTCGATCAGGATGCCGGGGTTGTCGCCGTACACCTCGGTGAAATCGCTCATGCCGCCGCGCTGATAAGCGATGCTGTAGCCCCCGCCGACCACGGCGTCGCCTGGGGCGCCAAGGAACGCGCGCCAGAACCCGTCCTCGGCGCCCGTGTTCCATGCCACGCCGATGCTCGGCGCGAAGTTGTTGTAGTCGGTGTCGTAGACGTTCGTGCCCTTCTCGAGCATCGTGTACATGGTCGGCGAACCCTGGAACACCCCCGGCTTGAAGAGGTTGCCCAGGCCGGTCACGGTCAATCCGACGACCAGGTCGCTGCCGGGCCCCGTCGTCCCGAACACGTCGTCGATGTCGGCGTACGAGTAGCTGTTGTTCAACGCCTCGAAGGGCAGCTGCACCTCGTAGCGGAGGCCGGCGTTGATGGTGAGCGACGGCTTCCATCGCCAGCTGTCCTGCACGAACGCGCCGATCTGCCACATGCGGCCATTCTGCAGGCTCTCGCCGAGCAGGTTGTAGTTCTCGCCGTCTTCGCCCACCCGTGCGTCGTAGGTGAGCGACTGCACGCGCCCGGTCAGAATCATGTACAGGTTGCGCGCGTTGGTGATGTCGGTGCTCGACGCGCCGGGGAAATTGGTGGTCGTGAACATCGCGTCGGCGGGGTCGCCCGAGACGAAGCCCAGCGCGGCCGTCGGCACGTGGCGCTGGTTCTTGAGCCAGACGTCACCGCGGGTCGCCGATCCGCCGAACGAGAGGGCGTGCCTGCCCTTCATCCAGCTCAGCGTGTCCTCGAGCACCGTCGTGGAGCCCTCCCGCGAGCTGTTGGTCGAACGTGGGCGCGGGGTTGCTGATGCCCTTGAAGTTGCCCCACTGGAGGTTGTAGCCCGCCATGTTGCCGAGCGCCGAGTTGCTGAACATCGGCGCGGCGAGGTTGGGCGAGAACAGCGTGGCGCCGCCCGTCTTCCCGTACCGGACCTCGTTCACCATCGTCGAGCTGAGCGTCGAACGCATCGACAACTGCCACGAGTAGCGCTCCGAGTCCTGCTTCCCGGTCACGGGGAAGTCCGGATACACCCGCTGCATGGTGTTCGTGGTGTCCGGGTCGGACACCAGGTGGTTGTAGGTGCCCGATCCGGTGAGCCGGTGCTTCGACGCGAGGTTGTAGTCGACTCTCACGGTCGGATACGTCGTCGTGCTCTCGGTGGGCTGCCCCCATGCGAACGTCTGCGTCAGCGGATCGATCGTCGTCGTCACCGTCCCCTTGCCCGTCGTCGAGCGGACGTCCGCCAGCAACTTGGCGACGACCGGGTCGATGGTCGACACGTGGCCGTTCTTCGCCGCCAGCGCCAGCAAGTCCACCGTGCCGCCCGCGTACTGGAACAAGCCGCGTTCCGAGTTCGGGCTCATGATCGTGCGGTTCGCCACGCTCGTGCCCGGCGAGCTGACCCACTCGTAGTTGACGAAGAAGAACGCCTTGTCCTTCCAGATCGGTCCACCGACGCGCCCGCCCGGCTGGTCCTGGAACAGCCGCGACTTCGGCGTCGGCTGGCCGGTGACCGGATCGACGTTGCGGTAGAGGTTGAACCACGTGTTGGTGTTCATCCAGTCGCGGCGGTAGTAGAAATACGCGCTCCCCTGGAACTTGTTCGTGCCCGAGCGCGTGACGAACCGCACCTGCGCCGCGCCCTGGCTGCCCATGTCGGCGCCCTGGGCGGCCGTCGACACGGTCACCTCCTCGACGGCATCCAGGCGCGGGCTGACGCGGGTGAACATGCCGTCCCACGACTTCGCGTAGTTGTCCTGGATGTTCATGCCGTCGAGCGTGATGTTCACGGCGCTGGACGGAAGCCCGTTCACCTGCCCGTTGCGCAGGCTCCCGTCCGACGTCGCGACGCCCGGAATGAAACTCACGAGTTCGAACGCGCCGCGGCCCACGACCGGCAGGCTCGCGATCTGCTTCGTGCCGAGCGTCGAGGCCACCGACGTCACCTGCGTCTGCACGATTTCCGTCGCGCCCGACACGACGACGCTCTCTTCGAGCGCGCCCACCGACAGGACCGCCTTCACCTGGGCCACCTGCGCCACGTTGCAGACGACATCGTTCAGCACGGCCGTCTTGAAGCCCATGAGCGTGACGGTGACCGAATACGTGCCGGTCGGCACGGCCGGGATCGTGAAGGAGCCGTCGGCGCCGCTGACGGCCGTGAACGTGGTGTTGGTGGCGACGTGCTTGGCCACCACGTCGGCGCCGGGCACGACCGCGCCCGTGGCGTCGGCCACCGTGCCGGTAATCGTCGAGGTCGCGCCGCCCTGCGCGAATACGGGGGCCGCCGCCACAGCCGTGGCGAGCGCCAGGAACAGCAAGAATCGAGTCAGCCGCGGAAAGGGGTCACGCATCTCTGCTCCTCCACGAATGCACGAATCCTCGCCGGGGCGAAGCCCGGCAGCGTTACTGGGGGGTGCGTGGCGGTCCGCCGTCCGGCGCGCGGCGGTCTCCATGAGGGTGAGGCCGTGTCGGCCGGGCTGTCGGATCGCGCATACCCTAACGCCAAGTGCCTGCCGGAGTGAAGTCAAAAAGCGAACGGGTTCGTCTTATCTTCGCCCTCGACGCAATCCGCTTGTGTCCGGAATCACGTGCGCGTAGGATTTGTGCGCCTTCGACCTGCCCGCCCTTCCCATTCGACGGAGTGACCATGCCGAAACGCGCGTTCATCGCCCTGCTGGTACTCACCGCGTTGGCCTCGGCGGCGACGCTTGCGCAGGCGCCCGTCCAGAAGCCGGCCCAGGCGGCGGCCGCCGAGCCCGCGAAAGCCGAAAAGTGGACCGACGCCACGCTGAAGCAGGAGTCGTACGCCACGCCGCCGAAGGAACTGGTCGATGCCGTCCTCGCGCCGCGCTACAGGAACGTGGCGCTCACCAACGCGAGCCCCGACAAGAAGTGGTTCCTCGACGAGGTCGGCGACGGCCCGGTGACAATGGCCGTGTTTTCGAAGCCGTTCCATGAACTGGGCGGGCTGTTCGTCGACTACCAGGCGAACCGCGCGCGCCCCTTGACGATCCGGAACAACGCCGGGCTGCAGGTCATCTCGGCGGTGGACGGGTCCGTGAAGCCGATTCAACTCCCGGCCGGTGCACGGATCTCGAACGCTGCTTGGTCTCCCGATAGCGCGCTCATCGCGTTCTACGTGCACACGCCCGATGCTACGCACATCTGGGTGGCCGACCCCGCCACCGGCGCGTCGAAGCCGCTGACGCCGAAACCGGTGCTCGCCACCCTCGTGTCGAGCTTCGACTTCAGCGCCGACGGCAAGAGGATCGCCACGGTGCTCGTGCCGGACGGCCGGGCCCCGATGCCCAAGGCGCCGGCCTCACCGTCGGGCCCGCAGGTCAAGGTGGCCGACGATGCCGACAAGAACCGGCTGCGGACGTTCCCGAGTCTGATGGCGACGCCCCATGACTTCGAGTTGCTCGAATGGCACGCCACCGGCCAGGTGGCCGTGCTCGACGTCACGCCGCCGGCCCCGGCGCCCAACAAGGGCCGCGCGCCGAAACAGGTGCCGGCTGCGATGAAGAAGATCGGCGGGCCGCAGCTGGTGCGGTCGCTCGACCTCTCGCCCGACGGGAAGTACCTCCGCGTGACGCGCGTGACGAAGCCGTTCTCGTACGTCGTGCCGGTCAGCAACTTCGGCTCGGTCGACGAGGTGTGGGATTCTCGACGGCAAGGTGATGGTCGAGCTCGACAAGCGGCCGCTCAACGAAGGCGTGCAGGACGACACGCAGCCGCCGCCCGACCCGGCGGCGGGCCCGGGCGGCGCGCAGGCGCAGCAGCAGGGCCGGCGCGAGCTGGCGTGGCGCGCCGACGGCCAGGGCCTGACGTTCCTCGAACAGGAACCGCCGCCTTCGCCGCAGGCGCCGGCTAGCGATGCTTCGGGTGCGGGAACCGGCGCCGCGGCTACGGCGAGCCAGGGGCGCGGTGTCGATGCGGCGAGCCAGGCGCCGGCGGCCGCTGCGGCGCTCCTGCCGGCGCGCAGGCGCCGACGGGGAGAGGCCGCGGCGGCCGGGGAGCGGGCGCCGCCGAGGGCCCGCGGCGCCCCGATCGGCTCTATCAGTGGCTTCCGCCCTTCGACAAGGCCAGTCTCAAGATGCTCCTCGAGAGCACGACGCGCATGTCGGGCCACCGTTTCTCGCCCGATCACAAGGCGGTGTTCTTCAGCGAGCGCTCGGGCCAGGAGACGGTCGAGTACGCCGTGTATCTCGACGAGCCGGCCGCGCGCCACACGCTTGCCCGCTTCCGCGCCGACGACGTCTACGCCAATCCCGGCTCGATCATGATGGCGCGCGGCGGCGCCGGCGGCGGCCGCGGGGCCGGCGCGGGCGCTGCGGGGGGACGCGGCGGCGCCGGTGGCCCGGGCGGCGGCATCGTGCTCCTATCGGGTGACGCTTCGAGCGTTTACCTGCAGGGCACGGCCTATGACAAGAACCCCCTCGAGGTCGGGCCGAAGACGTTCATCGACAGGGTGGCCATCAAGACCGGGGAGAAGACGCGGCTCTACGAAAGCGGCAACCAGGGCATCTTCGAGCGCGTGACGACGCCGATCGACCTCGACGCCGGGAAGTACATCGTCTCGCGCGAGGGCCCGGCCGAGATCGCGCAGTACTACCGCGTGGACGGCGCGGCGCGGGCCGCGCTCACGAAGAACGAGGACGTGACGCCCGACCTCACCCGCGCCCCCAAGGAGCGGTTCATCGTCGAGCGCCCGGACGGTTTCAAATTCCGCGTGACGGTCACGCTGCCGACGGGCTATCAGCAGGGCACACGCCTGCCGGCCATCTTCTGGTTCTACCCGCGCGAGTTCGCGGCGCAGGAGGACTACGACCGCGGCATCCGGACGTACAACAGGAACGAGGCGCCGAATTTCGGCACGCGCTCGATGCAGTTCTTCATCCGCCTGGGTTACGCCGTCGTCGAGCCCGACGCGCCGATTGTGGGCCCGACGGGGAAGATGAACGACAACTACGAGCACGACCTCCGCAACAACCTGGCGGCGGTCATCGACGAGCTCGACCGGCGGGCGATGATCGACCGCCACAGGCTGGCGATCGGCGGCCACAGCTACGGCGCGTTCTCCGCGGTGAACGCGATGGTGCACACGCCGTTCTTCAAGGCCGGCATCGCGGGCGACGGCGCCTACAACCGGACGCTCACGCCGCTGGGTTTCCAGAGCGAGCGGCGCGACCTCTGGGAGGCGAAGGACGTCTACCTGTCGATGTCGCCTTTCCTGTACGCGAACAACCTCACCGGCGCGCTGCTGATGTATCACGGCCTCGGCGACCAGAACGTCGGCACCGACCCGACCAACTCGATGCGCCTCTTCCACGCGCTGAACGGCCTCGGCAAGAAGACGGCGCTCTACCTCTACCCGCTGGAGGACCACGGCCCGGCCACGCGCGAGACGCTGCTCGACCTCTGGGCGCGCTGGGCGGCGTGGCTGGACAAGTACGTGAAGAACCCGGAGGCGCGGGGGGAGAAGAAGTAGGGGCATGGGCAGGGGGCTAGGCGCTAGGGGCTTGGCGCTAGTCGGAGGCGGCTACCGCCGCAGGGTTGAGCGGGCAGCGTCAAACCGAGGCTGACTAGCGCCTAGCGCCCGATCCCTAATCCCTGGATTCTTGTTTCGGTCGGACCAAATTGGCCGGAAATCGTTTTAAATACGAGGCTTGCCACTGACGGGCGGCCTTGTGATATCGTGAGCTGGTCAGACCGCCCCCACGATCTGAGGTCTGACCCCGGAAGGCCAGTCAGCCGGGGTCCGACCCCATGGAGGGGCTTGTGAAGATCCGTTACTACATGATCTGCTCGCGGTTCGAGGCGCTCATCGCCTCCCACCTCGAGCCCGAGGCCTTCGGCACCTACATGGCCGTCGGCACGAAGAAGCTGGCCAGCGGCCACGTGGCGTTCTTCGAAATCGACCCGGGGTTCCCGGCCTACACCGATCAGTTCAAGGTCGACGACATCGAGCGGCGCTGCGCGCCGCACGAGGACGGCGCGCCGAAGCGCAGCAAGTACATCTCGGTCTACCGCGTGATGGAGTTCCTGCCGCTGCCGGTCTACGGCCCGCTGTACCTGACGACGTCCGACGGGCGGGTGCTGAAGCTGGAGGAAACCCCGTACGACACCGCGGCGGAAGCGCCGGGCCTGAACCTCTACCAGGAGCTCTGCCCGCTGATTCCGATGGTGCTCTCAACGCAGGCGCCGGCCGCCTTCGCGAAGACGATCACCGACCCGCGCAACCCGGTGCACGCGCCGCGCATCTTCTTCGCCGACCTCAAGATCGATCGCGATGCCCAGGGCCGGCTGGCGGGGTGGCTGCCCTACACCGATGTCGCGCACATCGAGGACTGCATCCAGAGCCTCGAGGTGCCCGACGCCAGCGGCAAGGCCACCAAGACGGTGTCACGCACGCCGCGGACGCGGGGGTTCATGCGCGCCATCCGGCGCGGGTTCTTCCTCGGCGACCAGTCCGGCGTGAAGTTCTATCGGTTCCCGACGCGCGAGGAACTGGAGATCCACCACTCGAAGTGGTGGCACTCCGCCTCGGCGCAATAGTCCACTCCAGCGCCCCCTGGAAGGTAGTCCGCCCGTGAACCGCAGACGTGTATCCCGTCCGTCGTTCCTCCGCACCTGGTGGCCCGCCGCCCTGCTGGCGGGCTTCGCCGCCCCGATGTTCTGGCAGCCGGCCGCCACCGCCCTCGAGTCGGCGGTGCAGGAAGCCGCCGGCGGCCACGAAACGTTCCACTTCTTCGCGCCGTTCACCGATCCGCGCTTCACGCCGATCGAGCAGATGGCGCTGCTGGCCGTGCTGGGCATCGCCGTGGCGAGCCTGATCTACGCGTGGGCGCTCAACCGCCAGGTGAACCGGGCGCCGATCGGCACGCCGAAGATGCAGGAGGTGGCGGCGGCCATCCGCGAAGGCGCGAATTCGTATCTGGCCGCGCAGTTCCGCCGCATCGCGCCGCTCATCGCGCTCATCACGGTGCTGCTGGCCGTCACCTACACCGGCTCCGAGCCGGCGTTCCGCTGGGGCCGCGCCGGGGCGTTCCTCGTCGGCGCGCTCTTCAGCTGGACGGTGGGCTTTGTCGGCATGCGGCTCGCGACGACCGGCAACCTGCGCGTGGCGGCCGCGGCCGTCAGCAGCTACGGCGACGCGATGCAGCTCGGCTACCGGACCGGCACGGTCACGGGCATGCTGACCGACGGCCTGGGGCTGCTGGGCGGCACGGTGATCTTCCTCATCTACGGCGTCCAGGCGTACGAGGCGCTGCTCGGCTTCGGCTTCGGCGGCACGCTGCTCGCGCTCTTCATGCGCGTCGGCGGCGGCATCTACACGAAGGCCGCGGACGTGGGCGCGGACCTCGTCGGCAAGATCGAGAAGGACATTCCCGAGGACGACCCGCGCAATGCCGCGACCATCGCCGACAACGTGGGCGACAACGTGGGCGACTGCGCCGGGATGGCGGCCGACATCTTCGAGAGCTACGAGGTGACGATTGTCGCCGCGATGATCCTCGGCATGGCGAGCTTCGGGCACAAGGGCGTCATCTTCCCGCTGCTGGTGCGCGGCATCGGCGTGCTCGGGTCGATCATCAGCACCTACAGCGTGAAGGCGGGCCACGACGACACCTCCGACACGGCCCTGAAGACGGTGCACCGCGGCTTCTGGATTGGCTCGGTCATCAGCATCGTCGGCTTCTTCGCGGCCGGCTTCGCCTACCTGCGGTTCGACGCGCCGTACCTGGCCGGCAACCCGATGGCCTTCGCAGGGTTCCCCGGCGGCAACCCGGCGGCGCTGCCCGTCTGGGCGAACCTCGGCATCGCGGGCCTCGACCTGCGGCCGGCGCTGACGTGCCTCATCGGCGTGTTCCTGGCGGTGGCGCTGAACAAGGTCACCAGCTACTACACGCACACCGCGCACGCGCCGGTGAAGTCGCTGGCGAAGGCCTGCACGACGGGGCACGCCACGAACATCATCGAAGGCATCGCGATCGGGTACGAGAGCACGGTGGCGGCCATCGTGGTCATCGGCGCCGCCATCCTGCTGTCGGTGCTGTGCTACCAGGGCACGCCGCCGATGTTCATCGCCTACGGGGTGGCGATGACCGGCATCGGCATGCTCACGCTGACGGGCAACACGATCTCGATGGACGTGTTCGGGCCGGTGGCCGACAACGCCAACGGCATCGGCGAGATGGGCTACGACCCCGAGGCGATGGAAGCCGAGAAGCCGGGCAGCTACAAGCGGGCGCGGCAGATCCTGGCCGACCTCGACGCGGTGGGCAACACGACGAAGGCCGAGACGAAGGGCATCGCCATCGGGTCGGCGGTGATCGCGGCCGTGTCGCTCTTCTCGAGCTTCATCGCGGTGATCGCGGTGGGCAGCGAGGACCGCATCGGCCAGATGACGGTGGACCAGTACCTCACCGAGGCCGGGCGCATCACCGTGGCCGAACCCATCGTGTTCGTCGGCTTCCTCCTGGGCGGCGCGGTGCCGTTCCTGTTCTCCAGCATGCTGCTGCGCGCCGTGAGCCGCGCCGCGTTCTACATCGTGAAGGAGTGCCGCGTGCAGTTCCGCGACATGGACATCTGGCAGGGCAACAAGAAGCCGGACTACGGCCGCGTGGTGGACATCTGCACGTCGACGGCGCAGAAGGAGCTGATCGGGCCGGGCTTCCTGGCGATCGGCACGCCCATCCTCGTGGGCTTCGTCCTCGGGCCGTACGCCCTCGGCGGGTTCCTGGCCGGCACGATCCTGGTGGGCCAGCTGCTGGCGGTGTTCATGTCGAACGCGGGCGGCGCGTGGGACAACGCCAAGAAGCTCATCGAGGACGGCATCTACGGCGGCAAGGGATCCGAGGCGCACAAGGCGGCGGTCACCGGCGACACGGTGGGCGATCCCCTGAAGGACACGGCCGGCCCGGCGGTGAACCCGCTCATCAAGGTGATGAACATGGTGTCGCTGCTGGCGCTGGGCCTGGTGCTCAACTACAACCTGATGGCGCCGCGCGCGGCTGGCGGCTCCAGGCTGGTCGGCGTGGTCGTGGCCCTCGTCTGCGCCGCCGCCATCGGCTGGGCCATGTGGAAGAGCAAGCAGGAACCCGAGGACGTGTCATAATCGTGGGGACAGTCCCCGGGTCTGAAGACCAGGGGCTCCACGACCGCCTGGGAACACCTGCGTTTTGACTACAGCTCGATCGTCCAACTCCAGCCGCCGGTCGGGGCGTCCCCCCGGCCGGCGCGGCGGCCACAAGCCACCCGTGGCCCTGGCGCCCCGCACGGCAGTGCCGTTCGAGGTCGCCCCGCACGACGCCACCCCGATTGAGTTCACGGAACTGGGCCTCGACCGCCGCCTGATTTCGGGCGTCGAGGATCGGGGGTTCGTCCGCACCACGCCCATCCAGAGCGCGGTCTACCCGATCGTGTTCCAGGGGTCCGACCTCATCGCCTGCGCCGAGACGGGCACCGGTAAGACGGCGGGCTTCCTGCTGCCCATCATGCAGCGCCTGCTCGACTCCCCCTCGGCCGGGGTGATCCGCGTCCTGGTGCTGGCGCCAACGCGCGAGCTGGCGGTGCAGATCGAGGACGACTTCACGGGGTTCGCCTACCACACGACGCTGACGGGGATTGCCGTGTACGGCGGCGTGGACGGCGACGTGCAGTTCCGCGCGCTGCGGGCCGGCGCCGACGTGGTGGTGGCCACGCCCGGGCGGCTGATGGACCACATGAACACGGGCGTGCTCGATTTCAGCAAGGTTGAAGTCCTGGTCCTCGACGAGGCCGACCGCATGCTCGACATGGGCTTCTGGCCGGATGTCCGCAAGATCGTCTCGGCGCTGCCCGGCAACCGCCAGACGCTGCTCTTTTCGGCCACGACCTCGTCGGACGTGGTCATGCTGGCCGAGCAGGTGATGCGCGACCCGCGCTACATCCAGGTCGGCCGCGCGGGCGGGCCGGCGACGACAATCTCGCACATCGCCCACATGATGCCCGCGCGCGAGAAGGTGGAGTGGCTCACGCGCTTCCTGCGCCGGACGCACGCGCCGTCGCTCGTGTTCGTGCGCACCAAGCGCGGCGCCGACCAGCTGGCGTCGAGCCTGGCCGCGCGCGGCATCCGCTGCGTGCCGCTGCACGCCGACCGGACGCAGAAGGAGCGCACGGCCGCCGTCGAGGGCTTCCGCTCGGGCCGGCACACGGCGCTGGTCGCCACCGACATCGCGGCCCGCGGCCTCGACATCGACGGCATCGCCCACGTCATCAACTACGACATGCCCCACTCGGCCGACAGCTACGTGCACCGCGTGGGCCGCACGGGCCGCGCCGAATCGGCCGGCACGGCCATCACGCTCGTGGCGCCCGACGAGGAGGCCACGCTGCACGCCATCGAGAAGTCCATCGACATCTACATCGACAAGCCGCTGCCGCCGACGCCCGCCGATCGCCGGGCGTAACGCGGCTGGGGTTGCGCCGCGGCGGGCGTGCCGCGAACCGCTCGGCGCGCCGGACAAACACACCTGCAGGGTGCTGTCAACGGCACGCGGGGCCCCACTTCGTCACCCCACGTGGACTTCGGCCCTTGCGGTGTGTTTGCCGTGAGTTCGCGATCGGCTTGCTCGCATGGTTCGCTGCACGCTCCGCCGCGGCGCTGGACCGCCGCGAAGACTGCGAGCATCCGGGCGCCGCCTCGAACGGGCCCTCGAACCAGGCCGCCCATCGTCAGCACGCAAAACGCTTCGCAGGGGCCAGGGTCCGGCTGGGGTGACGTAGTGGGGCCCCAGCCTTCCGCCGACCAGCACCCCGGAGATGCGTTTTGCCGGCCGTGCGTGAGCGGGACCGGGCGAGGCGGCCCCGGGTGCTCAGCGGCGCGCCGAGCGGTTCGCCCCGCTCCCCCTCCGCCCCGCGGGCTGAGCGGCACGGCAGCACCCGGGGCCGCCTCGCGCGGATCCGGGTGCTCCGAACAGCGTGCGCCGAGACGGCGAGGTTCCGGGTAGAATCCGCCGCATGAGAATCCTGGTCCGCGCGATTGTCGTCCTCCCGGCGCTCTTCCTCGCGATGCCGATGGCGGCGCCGGTCTTCGGGCAGGAGACGCCGGCCGACTACGAGCGCGCAGCCGGCTTGCGCGAGAAGTACGAGGCCGCCGCGCTGAACGTCCCTGGCCCGGCGACGTGGATCGAAAAGACGCACCGCTTCTGGTACCGCCGGTCGGTCAAGGGCGGCCACGCGTTCGTGCTGGTCGACGCGGACTCGGTCGAGAAGCGCCCGGCGTTCGACCACGAGAAGCTTGCCGCCGCCCTGGCGAAGATGACGGGGCGGCCGATCACCGGCGGCGACGCTCCCCTTCAACACGTTCACGTTCAGGAACGGAGAGAAGTCCATCGAGGCGCGGTTCGACAGCGCCACGTGGACGTGCGCGCTGGCGGACTACACGTGCGCCAAGGCGCCGAGTGTCGGCGCGTTCGAGCAGCGCCAGCCGCCGCCGGCCTGTACGCCCGCGGGACCGGACGCGAAGCCGCGCGTCGCGCCGGACGGCAAGCGCGAGGCGTTCATCTCGAACTTCAACGTGGCCGTCCGCGACGCCGGCGCGAAGACCCACACGCTGCTCAGCACAGACGGCTCCGAGGCGAACTGCTACGAACTCGCCTCGCTGGAATGGTCGCCCGACTCGAAGAAGCTGGCGGCCTACCGCGTGAGGCCCGGCTACCGGCGGCTGGTCCACTACGTGGAGTCGTCGCCCGAGGACCAGCTGCAGCCGAAGCACTCCACGCGCTTCTACGCCAAGCCGGGCGATGTCCTCGACCTCGAGCAGCCGGTCCTCTTCGACGTCGACGGCCGGAAGGCGACCGCCGTCGACAATGCCCTCTTCCCGAACCCATACGAGCTCGCGCCGCTCCAGTGGCGCAAGGACAGCTCGGCGGTCACGTTCGAGTACAACCAGCGCGGCCACGAGGTGTACCGGATCATCGAAGTCGACGCCGCCACCGGGTCCGCGCGCGCGGTGGTCTCGGAGGAGCCGAAGACGTTTTTCACGTATTCGGGCAAGAAATACCGGCGCGACATCGCCGACGGCCGCGAGGTCGTCTGGATGTCGGAGCGCGACGGCTGGAACCACCTGTATCTCCTCGACGGCGCCACGGGCGCTGTGAAGCACCAGATCACCAGGGGCGAGTGGGTCGTGCGGGGGGTGACCCGCGTAGACGAGGAGAAGCGCCAGATCTGGTTCAGCGCGAGCGGCATGTCTCCCGGCCAGGACCCCTATTTCGTCTACTACTACCGCATCAACTTCGACGGCACGGGGCTCGCGAGGCTGACCGAGGCCGAGGCCACGCACGCCGCCGCGTTCTCGGAGGACGGGGCGTTCTTCGTCGACGTGTATTCACGCGTCGATCAGGGGCCGGTGTCGGAGCTGCGCCGGTCGGCCGACGGATCGCTGGTCAAGGAGCTGGAGCGCGTCGACCTCGCCCCGCTGCAGCAGGCCGGATGGCGGCCGCCCGAGGTGTTCACGGCGAAAGGGCGCGACGGCGCGACCGACATCTGGGGCGTAATCTACCGGCCCGCGACGTTCGATCCGCGCAGGAAGTACCCGGTCGTCGAGAACATCTACGCCGGGCCCCACAGCTCGTTCGTGCCCAAGTCGTTCGCCGCGTTCACCCAGATGCAGGCCCAGGCCGAACTCGGCTTCATCGTCGTGCAGATCGACGGCATGGGCACGTCGAACCGGTCGAAGGCGTTCCACGACGTCGCCTGGAAGAACATCAAAGACGCCGGGTTCCCGGACCGCATCCTGTGGCACAAGGCCGTGGCGGCGAAGTACCCCTCGGTACGACATCTCGCGCGTGGGCATCTACGGCACCTCGGCCGGCGGCCAGAACGCGCTCGGGGCCCTGCTCTTCCACCCCGAGTTCTACAAGGCCGCGGTCTCGGCCGTGGGCTGCCACGACAACCGCATGGACAAGATCTGGTGGAACGAGCAGTGGATGGGCTGGCCGATCGGCCCCGAGTACGCGGCTTCGTCGAACGTGGACAATGCCTACCGCCTGCAGGGCAAGGTGCTGCTCGTCGTCGGCGAGCTGGACACCAACGTCGATCCCTCGTCGACCATGCAGGTGGTGAACGCGCTCGTCAAGGCGAACAAGAGTTTCGACCTGCTCGTCATCCCGGGCGCGGGCCACGGCCCGGGCGGCGCGTACGGCGAGCGGAAGCGCTACGACTTCTTCGTGCAACACTTGCTGGGACAGGCGCCGCCGGCGTGGAACGCGATGCCGGCGAAGGCGGAGAAGAAGTAGGGGCATGGGCAGGGGGCATGGGGCATGGGGCATGGGACATGGGGCAGGGGGCATGGGGCAAGGGACTAGGGGCGAGGGGCGAGAGGCGAGAGAGTCGGGGCGAGGCGCTAGGCGCTAGGGCCTGCCGCGACGTAGCCGAGGGAGGAGGGCGCGAGGCCGGACCGAGGCGAAGTCGGGGGCCAGGCGCATGGCGGGCACGCGGGGGTAGAATACCGCGCATGTTCAAGCTTCGGTGGGCAGTGGCCGCGGTCATCGTCAGCTGCGCGCCCGCGTTTCAGACCGCGGCCACCGCGCAGCCCGCCACGCTGAACGCGCCGTCTCAGCCGGCTGCGGCCGCGGACGCCGCGCCCGACCCGTTCGTGCCGATCTTCAACCGCCTCTACAACTACGACTTCACGACGGCGCACACGATGCTCGACGAGCGGCAGCGGGCCGATCCCGCCGACCCGCTTTCCTACTCGGTCCGCGCCGCCGCCTATCTGTTCGCGGAGTTCGATCGGCTCAGGATTCTCGAGACCGACTTCTTCATCGACGACGAGAACATGGTGGACGGGCAAGGGCACAGGCAGAAGCCCGACCCCGAGGTGAAGCGGCGCCTCTTCGCCACGCTCGACGACGCCCGCGCGCGGGCCAATGTGATCCTCGCGGCCGATCCGAACCACCGGCGCGCGCTGCTGGCCATGGTGATGACGACCGGCGTGACCGCCGACTACGTCGGGTTCGTGGAGCGGCGGCAGTGGAAGGGCATGTCGCTCATCCGCGACACCAACCGGTACGCCCAGAGATTGCTGGCCCTCGACCCGCCGGTCTACGACGCGTACATGAACGTGGGGTCGCTCGAATACGTCGTGGGCAGCCTGCCGTTCTACGTCCGGTGGTTCGTGCGCTTCGACAGGATCGACGGAAACAAGCGCAAGGGCATCGAGCTGATGAAGCTGGTGGCGCAGCACGGCACCTACTACGGGCCGTTCGCCCGCATCCTGCTGGCCGTGGCGTCGCTGCGCGAGAACAAGCTGGAGGACGCCCGGCAGATCGTGGCGCAGCTGGCCGCCGACTTCCCCGGGAACCCGCTGCTCCCCCGGGAGCTGGACAGGATCACCGCGCGGATCGCGGCCCGGACCCAGAAGCCGCGCTGACCCCCGGAGCTCCCTTCGCACGTGACGGTTCGCTCCGAGCTCCCGCAGGCTGAAGCCTGCGGGCTCCATCCGGCGCGGGGCCAACTCACGCGAGCGCCGGTGCAGTTGACATCGGCGCCCGCTCGGCGTATCACTGCGGCCGGAGGATTCACCGATGCGAGTGGTCTCGTTCACCCTGAATGGCAAGCCCACGCGGCTGACGGTCGACCAGACCCGCATGCTGCTGTGGGTGCTGCGCGACGACCTGGGCCTCCCGGGCACGAAGTTCGGCTGCGGCCAGGCCCTGTGCGGCTCCTGCACGGTGCTCGTCAACAACCAGGCCGTGCGCTCCTGCGCCACGCCGGTCGGCGAGGTCGCGGGCAAGCAGGTGCTCACGATCGAGGGCCTGGCGAAGGGCGACACGCTGCACCCGATCCAGCAGGCGTTTGTGACGCACCTGGCGTTCCAGTGCGGATTCTGCACGCCCGGCATGATTCTCAGCGCCTACGCCCTGCTGCAGAAGACCCCGAAGCCGACGCGCGCCCAGATCATCGCCCACATGGACGATCACCTCTGCCGGTGCGGCACGCACGGACGGATCGTCCAGGCCATCGAAACGGCGGCGGGTGTCAAGGGAGGCGCGCGATGAGCACCCACGATGACGGCAACCAACTCGTCGTCGACACCCCGGGGCCGTTCCCGGTGAACCGGCGCGACTTCCTGAAGCTGACGGGCACCGGCCTGCTCGTCTGGTTCTCGGCCGACGCGCTCGCAGGCCAGGAGGCCGCGAGGCCGCAAGCCACGCGGCAGGGGTATCCCACCGACGTCAACGCGTACCTGCACATCGGCGCCGACAACAGGGTGACGTGCTTGGTCGGCAAGGTCGAACTGGGCCAGGGCATCGTCACATCGCTCCGCCAGCTGCTGGCCGAGGATCTGGACGTCGATCTGAAGATGGTGGAGATCGTGTGCGGGGACACGGACCTCTGTCCGTGGGACGCGGGCACGTTCGGGTCACTGAGCATCCGCTCGTTCGGGCCGGTGCTGCGGGATGCGGCCGCAGAGGCCCGCGGCGCCCTGCTGGAGCTGGCGTCCGAGCGGCTGCAGGCGCCGGCCGCGTCGCTGACGGTCAAGGCGGGCGTGGTGAGCGTGGCGGGCGGCGCATCGAAGACGGTCACCTACGGCCAGCTCACCGAGGGCAAGCGCATCGAGCGGAAGCTGGCGTCCAAGCCCGCCGTCAAGCCGGTGAAGGCCTTCACCATCGTGGGCACGTCGGCACCGCGGCGCGACGCGACGGACAAGGTGATGGGCCGGGCGACGTACGCCGGCGACATCGCGCCGCCCGGGGCGCTCTACGCGCGGATCCTCAGGCCGCCGGCACACGGCGCGGTCCTGACCAGCGTGGACACCTCGGCGGCCGAGAAGGCGCCGGGCGTCACGGTCGTCCGCGAGGGCGACCTGGTGGCAGTGCTGCATCCGCACTGGGACGAGGCCGGGAACGCGCTCGCGCTGGTGAAGGCCACGTTTACTCGCAACGATCCGCCCGTGGACAACGCGACGATCTTCGATCACCTCGTGAAGAACCCGCCGCCCGAGCGGCGGGTGGCAGAAGCCGGCGACCCGGCAGGCCACGCCAGCCCTCCCCTCCAGGCGTTCACCGAGACGTATTACGACAGCTACATGGCGCACGCGACGCTCGAGACGCACTCGGCCGTGGCGGCGGTGGAGAACGGCAAGGTCACCGTCTGGGCCGGCACGCAGACGCCGTTCCCGGTGAAGAACCAGATCATGCAGGCGCTGCGGCTGGAGGCCGACAAGGTGCGCGTCATCACGCCGTACGTCGGCGGCGGGTTCGGCGGCAAGTCGGCCTCGCGGCAGGCCGTGGAGGCGGCGCGCCTGGCGGTACTCTCGGGCAAGCCGGTGCGCGTGGTCTTCACGCGCGAGGAGGAGTTCTTCTACGACACGTTCCGGCCGGCGGCGGTCATCACGATCGCCTCGGGCCTCGACGCGGCGGGCAAGATCGTCACGTGGCAGGTACCTGGGTGCACGCCGCGGGCGAGCGCGGCGCGGCGCACTTCTACGACATCCCCCACCACCGGACGCTCGCGTACGGCACCTGGAGCGGGGCGGGCGTCGCGGGCTATCACCCGTTCGCCGTCGGCCCGTGGCGCGCGCCGGGGGCCAGCACCAACGCGTTCGCGCGCGAGTCGCACGTCGACATCATGGCCGCGAAGGCCGGCATCGACCCGGTGGAGTTCCGGCTGAAGAACCTGACCGACGCGCGGATGATCCGCACCGTGAAGGCGGCGGCGGCCAAGTTCGGCTGGACGCCGAAGGCCGCGCCGAGCGGCCGCGGCGTGGGCGTGGCGTGCGGCATCGACGCCGGCACCTACGACACGCTCATGGTGGAGGTGACCGTCGACACGGCCACCGGCGCCGTCCGCGTGAAGCGCGTCGTGTGCGCGCAGGACCAGGGCGTGGTGGTGAATCCCGCCGGGTCGCTGCAGCAGGTCGAAGGCTGCATCACGATGGGCCTCGGTTACACGTTCAGCGAAGAGATCCGCTTCAAGGGCGGCGAAGTGCTCGACAAGAACTTCGACACGTACGAACTGCCGCGCTTCTCGCAGGTGCCCGAGATCGACACGGTGTTCATCGACGCGCCCGAGACGCCGGCGCAGGGCTGCGGCGAGCCGGCCATCGTGCCGCTCGGCGCCGCCGTCGCCAACGCGATCTACGACGCCGTCGGCGCGCGCCTCTTCCAGCTGCCGATGACGCCGGCGCGGGTGCTGGCCGCGATCAAGGACCGTCGAGGCTGACGCCGCGACCTCCCAGGAGACGACCGTGGACACGACACCGCTCGGCGCCAGCGACCTGCAGATCACACCCGTCGGTTTCGGAGCGTGGGCCATCGGCGGGCCGGACTATGCCTTCGGGTGGGGGCCGCAGGACGATGAGGAGTCGGTGGCGGCGATTTGCACGGCGGTGGACGCCGGCATCAACTGGGTCGATACCGCGCCGGTCTACGGACTGGGCCGGTCCGAACGCGTGGTCGCGCGCGCGTTGAAGACGCTGGGGCCCGCCCGCCGGCCATACGTCTTCACCAAGTGCTCGCTCCTCTGGGACGAGGCGGGCACGATTTCGCACCGCCTGAAGGCCGAGTCGGTGCGGAACGAGCTCGAAGCCAGCCTGCGCCGCCTGGAGGTTGATGCCGTCGACCTCTACCAGGTCCACTGGTCAAAGCCGTGGGGCATGACGGAGCCTGCGCCGGACATCGAAGAGGGCTGGCGCACGCTGGCCGCGCTCCAGCAGGAAGGCAAGGTCCGGCACATCGGCGTGTCGAACTTCGACGTCGCGGAGATGGAGCGCGCAGCCGCCATCGCCCCGATCACGAGCCTGCAGCCGCCGTACTCGATGCTTCGGCGCGGGATCGAAGCCGAGGTCCTGCCCTACTGCCGCGCCCAGAACATCGGCGTCATCGTCTACTCACCGATGGCGGCGGGCATCCTGAGCGGCGCGATGACCCGGGAGCGGGCGCTCAACCTGCCCGCCAACGACTGGCGGTCGAAAAACCCCGAGTACCAGGAGCCGCGGCTCACGCAGAACCTGGCGCTGGTGGAGGAACTGCGGAAAATTGGCGCCCGGTACGGCACCTCGCCGGGCGCCGTGGCCATCGCCTGGACCCTTCGCCAGCCGGCCGTGACGGGCGCCATCGTCGGCTTCAGGAGCCCCAGGCAGGTTGACGGCCTGCGCGCCGCCGCCGGCCTTCGACTGTCCGGCGAGGAGATCGCGACGATTGACGGGCTGACGGCCGCCTGAGGGCCGGGTCCCGCCCCGCGCCTGGCCCGTTCTCGGTGTTTCCCCAGTGTACTTGGCAAGCGTCTGAATTCGTGACGTAATCCGACTTTCTTAGTCGTTAATACTATGTAGCCAGCCGCCCTATTGCGGGCCGGGCCTCGGACCGGGATGCCGGTACCGAGGTTCGTGATCTTGCCGGCCCGGGCAGGAGTTCCCTGCTCTCTGGAGTTCACATGTGAGCTGTTGCCCTGCGGTGGTCTGCTTTTCGACGGGTGTCATCCGTCGCGCTTCTCTCGTGCGTGGGCCTGGTCGCGCCGGCTGCGACGGCTCTGGCCCAGCAGCAGGTCGTGGCCGGCCAGAACGTGAACATGGTTGGCGGGCCCTGGAGTTTCGACCCGGGGACGGGCCGGATTCTGGGCGACCCGTTCCTGCAGCGGCAGAATGAGCCGTCGCTCGGGCTGTCGTCGCGCAACCCCTGCCACATCCTGGCCGGCGCGAACGACTACCGCGCGGTCGACGTGCCCGGACTGCCCGGCGACACGGAAACCGGCGACGCGTGGCTCGGGCTGTTCAAGTCGGTCGACTGCGGCCAGACCTGGAGGAGCACGCTCCTTCCCGGCTACCCGCAGGATCTGTCGACCGAGGGCCTCGCCTCGCCGCTCAAGGGCCTCAAGGCCGGCGCCGACGCGACGGTGCGCCCGGGCCCGGCGGGCATGCTCTATTACCGCGGCATTGCGTTCGATCGCGGCTCGAAGAACCTGGGCAAGGTCTTCGTCTCGCGGTTCGTCGACCGCAACCTCAAGGAACAAGGCGACCCGTTCCGGTACTTCGGCACGGCGGAGATCGATGCCGGCACCGCGGGCCAGTTCCTCGACAAGCCCTGGATCGCGTCCGACATTCCCCGCACGGGCGCCACGTCTTCGGTTGACGGCCAGACGATCCCGGCCGGCAACGTCTACATCGCCTGCACCAGTTTCACCGGCGGCTCGCAGAACCCGCGGTCGAAGATCATGTTCTCCAGGTCGACCAACTGCGGCGCGACCTGGAGCAACCCGGCCAAGCTGAGCGAGCGGATCGCGCTCAACCAGGGAGCGGTGCTGGCCGTCAGCCCCGCCGACGGCTCGATCTACGTCGCCTGGCGCGAGTTCACGAACCCGTCCGACCCGTCGGCCCTGCGCAGCATCCTCTTCGTGCGCTCGACCGACGGCGGCAAGTCGTTCAGCAAGGCCGCGGTCATCGACGCGGCGCTGCGCCCGTTCGACCAGGGCACGAGTTCCGGCAGCTTCCGCAGCAACGCCTATCCGACGATGGCCGTGGACGGCGCGGGCCGGATCTACGTGGCGTGGGCGGCGCGCGGATTCGGGTCGTTCACGCCCGACCCCGTCACGGGCGACGCCCGCAGCGTCATGGCGGTCTCGAGTGACGGCGGCGCCTCGTGGTCGATGCCGCGCGCGGTGGTGGACAACTACGCCGGCCCGGGCCACCAGTTGATGCCCGCGCTGACGTTTGCCGCCGGCAAGCTGGTGATTGCCTACTACGACTTCCGGGAGGACGAGTCGGCCGTCTATGGGCAGTATGTCGACGAGTTCCAGGCCGCCAGCGTCGCGCCCTACGGCCGTCACACGGTCGATCTCCGCTCCGCGATGGCCGAGCCGGCGGCGGCGCCGGTGTTCTCGGACTCCACCACGGTGGACGAGGACGGCTCCCCGAGGTCGCCGACGCCGTCCACGCAGGTGTCGCGCTACCTCTTCGGCAGCTTCGGGGGCACGCGGCCCGGCCTGGCGCAGATGCAGTTCAACCCGCCGAACCTGCCGATCTTCGCCCAGGGCACGGTGCCGTTCATGGGCGACGACATCGACGTCGCCGGCCAGATCTTCACGCTCGACGCGAGCCGCCAGTGGAAGTTCAACACGGCCGCCGACGGCGCCCGCATTCCGCTGTTCCACGTCGCCTGGACCGAGAACCGCGACGTCCGCCGCCCGCCGGCAGGCCAGACGTGGGCCAAGTACACGTCGCCCACCCTCGGGCCGAACGGCACGATCTGCGACGCGGGTTCCAACCCCGGGTCCCGCAACCAGAACGTCTACACGGCCACGCTGATGCCGGGCCTGGTCGTCACGGCCCCGGGCAATCACAAGACGCTCGGCGCGATTCAGCGGGCCTTCGTCGTCTTCGCGAAGAACACGACGGGCCAGGACCGCTACTACCGCCTGACGCTCGCGGCGCCGCCGGCGGGCGCGTTCGCGTCGTTCACGCCCATCGACGAGGCGCCGCTGGCCGGCGGCGGGAGCCCGGCGGTGACGCTTGGGCTCGGCCCGATCTTCGTGCCGCGCCGGTCGAGCATCGCCCGGTCGGTGTTCATCGTCTCGCCCGGCCAGCAGTATCCGCAGGTCACGGTCAACGTGGTCGAAGTCAATCCTCCGTCGGGCCAGGAGGCGGCGACAGCGATCGCGGTGCTGAACCCCGACATCGAGAACCCGACCATCGCGAGCTCCGCCCTCGCCGGCTACAAGGTGACGGACGTGACGTGGCAGGTGACCAACAAGGGCAACACGACGGCCGCGTACGCGTTCCGCGCGAAGCTGAAGCGCGGCCTGCCGGCAGGGGCGAAGTACCAGCTGATCGTGCGCCGCGTGTACATCGCTCCGCAGGCGAACTTCGCGAACAGCTGCGGGCCGCTGCTCCCGGTGCTCCAGAACCAGGTGCTCGTGAACATCCCGGACCCGGATCTGTCGCAGGCCATCACCGACGATTTCGACCCGAACCAGTACCGCGACAACGCGTCGTTCTTCCTGCAGCCCGCGGACCGCGGCTTCGTCACGCTGCGCGTGTTCTGCCCCGCGTCGGCGGCCGGCTGCCCGACCAGCGCACCGTTCGAATCGGGCGTGGCCGCGCGGGTCGTCTCGCAGGCGCCGAACAACTGCCCGCCGGGGTCCGGCGCCTTCGAGAACTGCGCCGTCGACGACTCCAACCCCGACGACATCTACGACCCGGCCGACGAGGTCGCGCCGGTGGTTTCTGCACCGGCGGACTTCACCGTCGAGGCGGGCGGCCCCGCAGGCGCGCTGGTGACCTTCAGCGCCTCGGCGCAGGACGATATCAGCGGGACGCTGGCCGCCACCTGCGCGCCGGCGTCCGGCACGACCTTCCCCCTCGGCGCCACCGCGGTGACCTGCTCGGCCACCGACGGCGACGGCAACGCCGGCACGGCCTCGTTCACGGTGACCGTGGCGGACACGACCGCGCCGGTCATCTCCGTACCGGCGAGCATCACAGGCGTGCAGGCGTCCGTGCCCGGCGGTGCAGCCGTCACCTACAGCGTCACGGCCACCGACCTGGTGGCGCCCTCCGTCACGCTGGCGTGCGCGCCGGCGTCGGGGGCGACGTTCCCGCTCGGCACGAGCACCGTCTCGTGCACGGCCACCGACGCGGCCGGCAACACGGCGGCCGCGTCCTTCACGGTGACCGTCGTCGACACGGTCGCCCCGGTGGTCGGCGGGTTCAGCTTCCCGCCCGGATTCACGCCGGGCCAGTGGTACGGCGAATCCTCGGTCACGGCGACGATCAACGTCGCCGACGCCTCGACCGTCACCGTGCGGTGCTCCGACTCGCTCGGCGAGACGGCGACGACGGTGGACGGCCTGACCGTCACGATCCGCGGCGACGGCATCCACCTGGTGTCGTGCACGGTCACAGACGAGGGCGGCAACTCGACGACGTCCGAGCCGACATCGGTGCAACTCGACGGCACGGCCCCGACGGCGAGCGGGCCGGTCGTCCAGGTGAGCGCGGAGGCCACCAGCGCCGCCGGCGCCATCGTGACCTACGAGTTCACCGGGGCGGATGCCACGTCGGGCGTCAGCCTCTCGTGCGCGCCGCCGTCCGGTTCCACGTTCCCGGTCGGCACGCCGTCGGTCGTCTGCACGGCGACCGACGGCGCGGGCAACGAGGCGTCGGTCAACTTCACCGTGCGGGTGGCCGACAGCACGCCGCCGGTCATCACGTTCCCGGGCGGCACGACCACGTTGACGCTCGACGCCGGAACGACGTTCGTCGATCCGGGCGCCGTCGCGAGCGACCTGGTCGACGGCGCGGTCACGGTGACGGTCGCCGGCTCGGTCGACACCGCGGTGCCCGGCACCTACGCGCTCACCTACACGGCCACCGACGCCGCCGGCAACACGGCCACCCTCGTCGTCACGGTCACCGTCGTCGAGGGCGTGCCCCCCGTGTTCACCGTGCCTGACGGCATCACCGCCGAGGCCACCAGCGCGGCAGGCGCGGCCGTGTCGTTCACGGCGACGGCGCTCGACGCGATCAGCGGCGCCGCGGTGACGACGTGCGCGCCGGCGTCGGGCCGCGTCTTCGCGGTGGGCGCGACAACGGTGTCCTGCTCGGCGCAGGACGGCTCGGGCAACACGGGCACGGCGTCCTTCACCGTGACCGTGCGCGACGGAACCGCGCCGATCGTGGCCCTCCTTGGCCCGGCCGCGATCACGGTCGAGGCGGGATCAGCCTTCACCGATCCCGGCGCGACCGCCACGGACCTGGTCGCGGGCCCGCTGCCGGTCACCGTGTCCGGGGCGGTGCAGACGACCGTGCCCGGCACCTACACGCTGACGTACGCCGCCACGGATCCGTCGGGAAACCGGGGAACCGCGACGCGGACGGTCACCGTCCGTGACACGATCGCGCCGGCGGTCACCGTCGGCCTCAATCCCTCGAAGATCTGGTCGCCCAACGGCGCCATGGTACCGGTCACCGTCTCGGGCCGGGTCACCGACGCCGGAAGCGGTGTGGACCGGTCAAGCGGCGTGACGTTCGCAGTCAAGGACGAGTACGGGCAAGTCCAGCCGAGCGGACCGGTGACGCTGGCGGCCGACGGCTCCTACTCGTTCACGGTGTCCCTGCAGGCGTCACGCAAGGGATCGGACAAGAACGGGCGGACCTATCCCGTCACGATCACCGCGACGGACAGGGCTGGCCTCCAGGCGAAGACCTCGATCGTCGAAACAGCGGTCGAGCACAGCCAAGGCGGCTAGCCTCATGAAAGCAGCGGATCGGGCGGCCGCTCAAGCCGTCCGGTCCGCGTCGAGCGTGCCCAGGTGGCGCGACAGCCAGGAATGCAGCGCCGGGCCGAGCGCCAGCGTCAGCCCAGCCAGCAGCACACCCGCCAGCACGCCGACGACATAGTGGTACCGCAGGTAAACGGTCGCCACGACCAGCAGCAGGCCTGCCACCGTCACCACCCACCGCACGCGCAGCCGGTACCGCCACGCCCACGCCACCGCCAGCAGCGTCACCAGCGTCTGCCCGCTGGGGAACGCGTCGCGCGGCGCGAGCCGCATCGCCTCAGCGGCACTGGCGCCCAGCGGCACGAGGCTCTCCGCGTCGACAAGCGCCCGCAGCGCGGGCGTCAGCCACAGGCCGGGCAGTTCGCGCGCGGCCGCGTCGAACGCGTGCAACGTGAAGCGCGGGCCGACGGCCGGCAGGCTCAGATAGCCGGCATAGGACAGGAGGAACCCGAACGCGCACACGAATCCCCACTGGCGGAAGCGCCACTCCCGTTCGCCGGCATACAGCTCGACGGCGACGAGCACGGGCAGCGCGTAGAACGTCGCGTACGCGATCTGCAGGAGTTCCGTCACCACGGGGTGCGCGACGCGCGCGCACCATACCGTCGCGTCGCCGCCCAGCAGCCGGCGGTCGGCGGCGATCAGCCACTCGTCGATGACGCGGCCGTCGTGCGCCTGCGCGGCCACCAGCAGCACCATCAGGTAGACGGCGTAGAGATACAGCGCGAACGACCAGTCGTGCAGCAGGCGCGCCGGACCCAGGTCAAGGTGCGTGCGCAGGAACCCGAGCAGCGGGACGGCCACGACGATGGCCGCGCAGCCGCCGGCGACGGCCGGCCAGCCGGGGATCTGGGCGGCACGCGCGGCCGCCGACGCGCCGAGCGCGGCGACGAACGCCATCGCCAGGATGTCGATCGCGAACAGGCGCCGCGCGATGCTCCAGCCGGTCATGGGCCTTCAGCGCTTCTCGGCGACGCCGGACGCCGACAGGAGCTCGGCCAGAAGGTGCTTCCAGAGCGCCGCGATGGTATGGCTGCCGTGGCCGCGGGTCTCGTCGCTCGCCGGCAGCACCACGGCACGGCCCTTCGGCACGCGCGTGATTTCGCGCTCGAGAACGCCGAGCTCGGGCGGATTCACCAGGTCGTCGGCGAAGTTCACCGCCAGGAGCGGCGCCGTGATCCGCTCCAGTCCGGGACCCGGGTCATAGTCCCACGACGCCTCCAGCGCGTAGAGCACGTCGTTGGCGTCGGCCGTGCGGACGTAGCCGCTCACGTAATCGGTGAACCAGCGGTCGGCGGCGGCGAGCGTCGGCGATTCGCGCTGGCGCAGGATGGGATTGCTGCTCACCAGCGCCAGCATGCCGGCCGCCACGCTCAGGCCACCTGGCTGGGTGGCGTAGCGGCCGCCCTGCCACGCGGGGTCGTTCCTGATGGCATCGATCGCGATGCGCCGCCACATCCGGTTGCGCCCGGAGATCTGGCCGGGCAGGCTGGCCAGCGGCATCAGCGCGCCGGCGAAGTCGGGGTACATTTCACCCCACAGCCACGCGTGCATGCCGCCCATCGACGTGCCGATGACCAGGCGGAGGTGATCGACGCCCAGCCCCTCGGTGAGCAGCCGGTGCTGCGCCCGCACCATGTCGCGATAGCCGTATCCCGGGAACGCGGCCCGCAGCCCGTCGCTCGGCTTGCTCGACTGGCCGTGGCCGATGTTGTCGACGATGACGATGAAGTAATGGGCCGCATCGAGCAGTTGGCCGGCGCCGAACAGCTCTCCGGCGAACTCCGGCCTGATGAACTGCGCACCCGACCCGGTGGTGCCGTGCAGCACGAGCACCGCGTTGGAGACGAGGCCGGCGGCGTCGCGCCGGGGCTGGCCCAGCGTCCGATAGTGCATCTTCAGCTCGGGCAGGGACCCGCCCGCGGCGAACGTGAAGTCGCGAATCACGTAATCGCCCTGCACCGGCGCCGGGTCGTCGGCGGCGCGTGCGGGAGCGGGCGCCGCGGCCGCGGCGGCGCAGCACAGCAGGATGACCAGGAGCCCGGCTCTATTCATCTCCCGTTCCCCTCGCGTGATCGCGGTGGCCTTGTCTGGATCAGCGGTTGCCCAAGTATAGCGATCGCGCGGTGAGTTCGCGAGGGTCAAGGCCCGCGGACCGGCCCAGTCGCGCGGTGATGCCGGGCAGCTCCGCCGGGAACCGCCACTCGTCCTCGCGCCCGCCCTCGGCCCGCACGGCCGCTGCCCAGCCAGCCCACCATGGCGCGGCCGCCTTGGCGATGGGCTCGATGACGAGGACGGCCGAGCCTCGCGCGTGCGCGGCGATCAACTCCCTGAGGAGCCCCGCCCGGACCTCGGCGGCCAGCTCGTTGGCGGTGTAGGCGGCGATGACGGCCGACGCCCGCGCCGGCATGCGGACGCGTGCCAGGTCGCCGCAGCGCACGTCGCCGTCGAGGCCGAGCGCGCGGAACGTCCAGCGCGCCTCGTCGGCCGCCCACGGGTGGCGCTCGACGCCGAGCACGCGCGACGCCGGCCGGCACTCCAGCGCCCACGCCGCTCCGGCGGCGCCGGTGCCGCAGCCGAGATCGGCGACGAGGTCGAGCGGCACCGCGGCCGCGCCGATCGCGCGGACAATGGCGCGCGACGCGAGGAAATGGAGCGGCCCGTAGTAGAGCGCGAACGCGGCGCGCTTGCCGGCGCCGTCGAGCGCCGCGCCGTGCGCGAGGCGGCCGCGCCGCTCGACGTACGCCGACGAGAGCGCCCGCAGCGCGCGCGACACCTCGGCGGCACGCAGGTCCGCCAGGTAGCGCGCCTCGAGGGCCTCGAACCACGCGACGGCCGGATCAATGGGTGCAGCCTGCCCAGGCTCGTTCACGGGCACAGTGTACAATGACGTCGGAGCTTCCCCATGTCCAACTCATCCCCAGGCGGCGTGCCGGAACGCCCCGCGGCTGCCGATGCCAGGCCGGAGCAGAACCCGGATGAGCGGCCCGCGGCGCCGGGTGTGCTGACGGCTTTGCTTTGCGAGCGGTGCGGCAACGTGAATCTCATCCGGGTGAAGGGCTGCTGGTACTGCGAAAAGTGCCACCACAAGTTCGATTGCTACGGGTGGTAGGGGCACGGGGCATCTCAGAAGTCAGAAGTAGCCAGTAGCCAGTAGCCAGTAGCCAGTAGCCAGTAGCCAGTAGCCAGTAGCAGTTGGACACCGTGCGGCGTGGCCGGCATTCCTACTGAATACTGGCTACTGGCTACTGAACACTGGCCACCCGGAGGATCGCCTCCCACATGAGAGTGCGCGGATCGGATCTCGTCGTCCGGGCCCTGGAAGACGCGGGGGCGCGCTTCGCGTTCGGCATTCCCGGTACGCACAACATCGAGTTGTACGACGCGCTTGACCGATCGCCCGAGGTCCAGGCGGTGCTCGTCACCGACGAGCAGAGCGCCGGGTTCATGGCCGACGGCGTCTCGCGCGCATCCGCCTCCGTTGGCGTGGTGAACGTCGTGCCGGGCGCGGGCGTCACGCACTGCCTGTCGGGCGTGGCCGAGGCGTTGCTCGACGGCATTCCGATGGTGGTCCTCGCGGCCGGCATCCGGAGCGACACGGGCCGCGCCTACCAGTTGCACGACATCGATCAGGCTGCGCTCCTGAGGCCGGTGACCAAAGCCGTGCTGCGGCCGGCGCAGGCGGCCGACATCTACGACACGGTGCGGCAGGCGTTCGACCTCGCGCGCGCAGGCACGCCCGGGCCCGTCGCCGTCGAGATCCCCGCGGAGTTCTACCTGCTCACCCACGACGTGGCGGAGCCCGCGCGACGCACGGCGCCATCCGCCCCTGGCGAATCGGCTGTTCCGTCCGAGCAGATCCAGCAGGCCGCGCGCATCCTCGGCGGCGCGAAAAAGGTGCTGATCTACGCCGGGAATGGCGCGCGCGAGGCCGGTCATGCCCTGGTCGAACTGGCGGAGACGCTCGGGGCTCCCGTCGCGACCACCATCCAGGGCAAGGGCGTGTTCCCCGAACAGCATCCGCTCTGGGTCTGGAACGGCCTGGGCGCCACGGTGCCGGCGGCCCTCGGCACGGCCATGGCCGATTGCGACGTGATGCTGGCCATCGGGTGCCGGTTTGCCGAAGTCGGCACGGGCAGTTACGGGTTCACGCCGCCGCCAACCGTGATTCACGTGGATATCAATCCGGACGTCTTCGGCCGCAACGTGCCGGCGGCATTGGCGATCGAGGCCGATGCGGCCGCGTTCGTGCGCGCGCTGCTGCCGGTGCTGGCGGACCGCGGCGAGTGGGGCGAGGCGGCCGAGCAGATCGCGAACGGCCACCGCCTCGTCCGCAGCGCGTGGGCACGCGAGACGAGCACGGACCGCGTCACCCCGGCGGAGTTGTTCGCTGCGCTGCAGCGCCTCGCGCCCGACGCCGTGTATGCGACCGACAGCGGGAACGGTACCTTCCTCGCGATGGAGCATCTGAGGCTCGATCGCCCCGGGCGGTTCCTGGCGCCGGTCGACTTCTCGTGCATGGGCTACGCCGTGCCCGCCGCGATCGGCGCGGCGCTGGCCAATCCCGGGCTCGACGTGGTGGCGCTGGCCGGCGACGGCGCGTTGCTCATGACGGGCCTCGAACTGGCGACGGCGGCCGCCTATGGCGCCGGCCTCGTCGTCTGCCTCCTCCGCGACGGTGAGCTTGCGCAGATCGCGCAGTTCCAGCGCACGGCGCTCGCGGGCACGGCCAACAGCACGGTGGCTTCGTACAACGCCGAGGCATTCGCCCGGACGACGGGCGCCGCGTACGTGGCGTGCGCATGCGATGCGCACCTGGACAGGGCGCTCGCCGAGGCGTTCGCGGTGGCACGCGGCGGGAGGCCCGTGATCGTGGACGTTGCCATCGACTACTCGCGAAAGACGCACTTCACGCGCGGCGTCGTGAAGACCAACCTCTGGCGCCTGCCCTGGCCCGAGCGCCTCCGCATGCTCACCCGCGCCGCCGGGCGTCACCTGGAGCGGCGCTTCAGGGGCTAGGCGCTGGGCGCTGGGCGCTAGTCCGACGCGGCTGTCGCCGCGTAGGTGGCGTGCCATGGCGTGACACCGAGACTTACTAGCGCCTAGTCCCTAGCGCCTAGTCCCTAGCGCCTAGTCCCTAATGCCGAGCCCCCAGTGTTATCCTTCCCCGATGCACATCCCGGACGGGCCGCTCACCGCGCGCGTGAGGGGTGCGACTTCGGGAACAAAAGCAAGAAGCCAGAAGGGCCCACTGACGCTCGTCAGAAGCCAGCAGGAGACAGGCTGCAGCGGTGGTTCTACTCCTGGCTACTGGCTACCGGCTGCTGACGAAGCGAAATCGAACGGTGATGGATGACTGACCAGCACGTAACACTGAGCGACATCCGTGAAGCCGCCGCCCGGATCCGGCCGTATGCGCGGGTCACGCCGCTGCTGACCGTCGATGACGGGACGCGCGCGCTTGGGCTCAAGTGCGAGAACCTGCAGCGCAGCGGCGCCTTCAAGATCCGGGGCGCGGCCAACATGCTGCTGCAGCTGCGTCCCGCCGAGCGCGAGCGCGGCGTCATCACCTTCTCGTCCGGCAATCACGGCATCGCGATGTCGCTGGCGGCGTCGCTGGCCGGCTGCCCGGCCGTCGTGGTGATGCCGACGTCGGCACCCGCCGTGAAAGTGGACACGGCGCGCCGGCTCGGCGCGGAGATCATCTTCGAGGGCGCCACGACGGTCGAGCGCAAGGCCCGGGCCGAGGCCGAGGCGGCGGCGCGAGGGCTCACGATCATGCCGCCGTTCGATCACCCGTGGATCATCGCGGGCCAGGGCACGATCGGCCTCGAAATCCTGGAGCAGGCGCCGGAGACGGCGGCCGTGTACGTCCCAACAAGCGGCGGCGGCCTGCTGTCGGGCGTGGCAACGGCCGTCAAGAGCCTGGCGCCGCACGTCCGGATCGTCGGCGTCGAGCCCGCGTGCACGCCGCGGATGACGAGGTCGCTGGCCGCCGGCCGCCCGGTCACCGTGCCCGGGGCCGTTGGCGTCGCCGACGGCCTGCTGGCCGTCCGGCCGGGCGATGTTACCTTCGCGCTCATCCAGGCACACGTCGACGAGATCGTGACGGTTGACGATGGGGCCATCCTGGACGCGCTGCGCTGGATCTTCGATCACGGGCGGCTGGCCGCCGAGCCGAGCGGGGCCGCGCCGGTGGCCGGCGCGCTCGGCCGCGGCGTCACCACCTGGTCCCGCGACGGAGCCCGGGCGTCGGACCTGGGCGCGGGCCCGATCGCCGCCGTCGTCAGCGGCGGCAACGTCGACACGACGGCATTCACCACCTACATCACCGCTGCGAGGCAGGCATGACTCCCCGGGAACCGCTGCTCGACCGCTTCATCCGCTACGCGAAGATCGACACGCAGTCGTCCGACACGGCGACGACGTACCCGTCGACCGACAGGCAGAAGGACCTGCTGCGCGTGCTCGTCGAGGACCTGACGGCCGCGGGCCTCGCCGATGCGGCCATGGACGAGTGGGGCTACGTGATGGCGACGCTGCCGTCGAACGTGCCGGCCGGCCACCCCGCGCAGGGCCGGGTGCCCACCATCGGGCTCATCGCGCACGTCGACACGTATTTCGGCGTCAGCGGCGCCAACGTCAATCCGCAGGTGCACCGGAACTACGACGGCGGCGACATCGTGCTGCCGGGCGACCCGTCGCAGGTGATCCGCGTGGCCGACGAAACGGCGCTGGCCGGGTGCAAGGGCCTGACTGTCATCACGACGGACGGCACCACGCTGCTCGGGGCGGACGACAAGGCCGGCGTGGCCGTCATCCTCGAGGCGCTGTGGCGCTGGCGGGAAGACCCGGCCAGGGTGCACGGGCCCATCCGCGTCGGGTTCACGCCGGACGAGGAAGTGGGACGGGGCACCGAGCACTTCGACGTCAAGGCGTTCGCGGCCGAGATCGCGTACACGATCGACGGCTCGGGCCTGGGGTCGCTCGAGGTCGGAGACGTTCTGCGCCGACACGGCGTTTGTGACCGTCACCGGCGCGGACGTGCATCCCGGTTACGCGAAGAACAAGATGGTGAACGCGGCGCGGGTGCTGAGCGCGTTCGTCATGGCGCTGCCCCAGCACCGCACGCCCGAGACGACCGACGGCCGCGAAGGGTTCCTGCATCCCATCTCGATCTCCGGCAACACGTCGGAATCGAAGGCCCAGTTCCTCGTGCGCAGCTTCACCGAGCAGGGCCTGCAGGAGCTCGAGGACGTGCTGCGCGACACGGCCGCGTTCATGCAGAAACGCTACCCGGGCGCGATCGTCGCCGTCGAGGTCAAAACGTCGTACCGCAACATGAAGGACAAGCTCGACGCCGAGCCCCGGGCGGAAGCCTACGCCAAGGAGGCGATCCGCCGCTCGGGCCTCACGCCCGAGAAGTTCCCCGTCCGCGGCGGCACCGACGGTTCCCGGCTCTCCTTCATGGGCCTGCCCACGCCGAACCTCTTCAACGGCTCCATGAACTTCCACGGCAAGAAGGAATGGGTCCCGCTGGAGTGGATGGACAAGTCGGCGGAGACGGTGCTGCACCTGATGGAGGTGTGGGTGGAAAGGACAGGGATTAGGGGCTAGGCGCTCGGCGCTAGTCAGTTGGACCGTCACGCTGGGGAGCACCTAGCCATGCGGCGATAGCCGCATCCGACTAGCCCCTAGCGCCCAGCCCCTAGCCCCTACTTCCTCGCCGGCTCCTCCCCCTTGATCCCGAGCACCATCGACCGTCTGATCTCCTCGGCCATGCGGTTCAGCTTGACGTCGGTCCTGAACCCGACCGATTGCGCCGAGCCGACGATGATCGAGTAGGCGATCTTGGTGGGCACCTCGAGCTGCTTGGCGAGGTCGAGGATGATCGAGCTCTCCGCGTCCATCAACGCGCCATCGGCGAGCGCCACGTCGGTCAGGCGCGTCAGGATGAACACCTTGTCGTCGAGCGAGCCCTCCTTGCGGACCTCCTCGAGCGCCGCGGGCAGCTTTTCGGCAATCTGCTCGCGGTCGGTGACAATCTCGGCTTCCGGCTCGTCGGTGAACCACTTGTGCAGGATCTGGACGAGGATCTTCACTTCCTCGTCGCTCACATCCCGGTCGGCGGCCAGCAACTGCGCGCCCCCGAGGGCGACGGCGCGCATGACGGCCAGGTGCACCGGCTGGAACGGGTAGCGCCGCGTGAGCCTGACCAGCTCATCCACGGCGTCTTCGAGCTCGTCGTCTCCAAGGGGCGTCCCCTCGACGGGGTAGCCCGCGCGGGCGGCCTTCCCGGACCGCGAGAACAGCTCCACCGCCTTCAGCCGAATCGGCAGCAGCGGGTGGGAGGCGAACACCTCCTCCATGAGCTCCGGCCGCCCGCGGATCTCGTCCACCTGGTTGACCAGGGCCTCGATGTCGAGGTTGAGATTGCGCTCGCTCAGGCCGAACGTCGCCTTCAGCAGCGCCGTGGCCGTGGCGCGGAAGTCGCGGCTGGCGAGCACGCTCACGCGGTCGGCGCTCAACTCGGCCTTCTTGCGCCAGCGCAGGTAGAGGCTCTCGCCGAGCGCGGGCAGCACGGTCACCGACGGGTTCGCGGCGTCGGTCGAGATGAGCGCCGCGAGCCGGTTGTTGCCGAACAGGATGTGGCCCAGCTCGTGGCCCAGGATCGACCGCAGCTCCGCATCGTCGAGCTTCTCGAGGGCGCGGGCGGTCACCCCGACCAGCGAGTACGTGGTCTCCTTGCGGACGTCGAGGATGGCGAAGGCGTTGATCTCGGGCGACGGCAGGCAGAACACCTCGGCCTGCATGTCGAGGCCGAGTGCCCGTCCTACGTCGCTGAAGATGCGATAGATGCGCGGCGAGAGGCGCTCGCTGAGGCGGATGCCCTCCTTCAGCAGGCGCTCGCGGACGCCCTGGTCGAGCTGGCGGCGGTTCTCCTCGTACGTCGCGAGGTAGTCGGCCACCCGGTAGGTGGTCATCAGCTCGTCGACGTCGCGCGCGTCCCCGCGGTATCGGATGTCGTTCCAGTCAATGGCCATCGCGCCTCCCGCAACGGGGCGCATCATACCACTCGGGATTGGGGTTCGGAGATGGAGGTCGACCCTTCAGGGTCGACGTGCCCGTCGAGGCTGAAGCCTCGACCTCCATCTCGTCAGGGTGTCACGCCGTCACGCCGTCACTGCACCGCGAGACTGTGCAGATCCCGGAACAGCTTCTCGAAGCGATCGAGGGCCTCGGCGAGATCGGGGAGCGTCGCGCGCAGCGTGGAGGTGTTCTCGAAGAGGTAGGCCGCGGGGGCGAACGCGTCGAAGCGCGGCGCCCACGGCGGCATCGACGCGAAGTACGCCTCGACCTCGGCCACCAGGCGGCGGTCTCCCGGCGCGATGCCGTCGTCGAGCACCGCCGATTCCTCCAGGCCGTAGGCGCCGGTCACGAGTTCGCGGTAGAGCCGGCGGCCGAGCAGGTCCTCGAGCTGCGCGTCCTCGCGCTCGGTGTAGAGCGCCGGCCGGAGGATGCGCCCGAACTGCAACATCCCGCGGTCCCACAGGCCGTCGAGGCGGTGGGGGTGGCTCATCAGGCCGTCGGTCAGGACGGCAATCTGCTGCTCCTGGCCCGCGAACAGGGACACGAAGGGCGCGATGCTGTCGAGGCCGCCCACGGGCACGAGGCTCCACGCCGGCGACAGGTGCGCCCGGCCCTGCAGCTGGAGCTCGCGCGAGAACCACTTCAGGTAGAGGACGTCGCTCGGCCGATCGACCAGCAGCGTCTGCGGCCCGGTGACGACGCGCCGCGCGACGTCGTAGGCGAGGGCGGCGCGGATCGGAAACAGCGTGTCGGCGTCGGTGCTGAGCACGCGGTCGCCCACCTTGGTGCCGAGCACGGTGTCGCCGTCGGACTGGTCCTCCACGGTGCGGATGCCGTCGAGGTGCTGGCCGTCGATCATGAACGGCGAGTGCGTCGTGTAGACCACCTGGTAGGCGGGCAGCAGCTTCTCGCGGATGAACCGCATCATGTCCATCTGGGCGCGCGCGTGCAGGCCGAGGCCCGGCTCGTCGAGCAGGATGACGTACTCCGTGCCGTGGTCGCGGCGGATGTGCGAGAGCCAGACGAGGAACGAGAAGAACCAGATGAAGCCCGCGCTGCGCTCGTCGAACCCCAGCGTGACGCGGTGGCGGCGGTTGCGGATGCGCGTCCGCATGACGTAGCCGGTGTTGAACGGCGGCGGGTCCTGCGGGCGGGCGGCGTCGCACCGGAAATCGACTTCGAGCGACCGGTCCTGGCTCCAGTACCTCCATCACCTCGCGCGTGATGCGCTGGGAGACCGCCTCGAGCTCGGCCACGAGGTACTCGAACTGATCGATCTCCTGCAGGTCCTCGGGCGTCGTGTTGGCCAGCTCGAGCAGCGCCAGGAAGATCGTGTCGACCACCGTGAGCTCGTTCGCCGCCTTCCGGCGCATGAGCTCGTCGATGGACACCTCGCCCGGCAGGCGGTGGTACTCGGCGAAGAAGAGGAAGCGCGGGAGGCGTTTTTCGAGCAGCGCCGCCACCTGCTCGGTCAGCGGGCCGCCGGAGAGCCGTTCCTGGACGTCGAGCAGCAGCGCCGTCTGGGCGGGCGTGGGCGCCTCGAGCGACCGCAGCGTCTTCACCAGATCGGCGACGTTGGTGACCGACCACAGGCTGCGCAGTTCGTCGCCGTCGAGCTTGGCGCGGCGCATCAGGTTCGACACGACCCGCCGCTCGTCGATGCCGAGCTGCCACTGCAGGCGGTTGTCGTAGCCGCGCGTGGAGGTCACGGTGTAGCCGGGGAGGGCGTCCGGCCCCAGCAGGTCGGTCACCGCCTCCAGATCGGGCTCTTCCAGGCGCCACGTGGCGGTGACCACGCGGTCGGGGGCCTCGGCCTTCCGCTGCCGGTAGGCCGCCCAGCGCCGCCGCGGATACTCGGTGTCGAGGAAGTTGCCGTCCACCGGCAGGATCGGGTTGATCCGGTACAAGGCCTTGAGCAGCGCCGTCTTGCCCGACTCGTTCTTGCCCACCAGCGCCGTCAGCGACCGGAGGCTGAACTCGGTGGAGTCGTCGATGCACTTGTAGTTCTCGACGCGCGCGGACTCGAGGATCATGACGGGTGGCGCTCCATGGGCGTGGGCAAGATGTAGTCTGCCGGCGCCCAATTGTCAAGGAATCGGCGTGGGCCCGTCGTGCGGTTCCTGGCGGCGGCGCCGTCCTTGGAAGTGGCGCAGGGCATCAGCCCGGCGCCGCGCCGGGGCCCCCGGACCGGCACGGTATAATGCACGACTGGGCTCTGCCCCGGAGCGCTTCGCAGTTGAGACCGTTCGCTCCGGACTCGCGCGGGCTGAAGCCTGCGGGCTCAATCCGGCGCGCGGGCGGCTCGCGTGAGCGCCGGTGTGAGGGGAGATGTGGCACATGGCTGAACCCCGTTTCCGGGCCGTCCGGCGGCGCGGCGCGCGCACCGGCTGGCTCGCGCTCATCGGCGTCCTCGCCCTGGCGTTGGCAGGGCCGGCCTGCTCGCCGAAGACCTATGGCGATCAAGATGGTCGCCGACTCGCTCTCGGAGGGCACGTCGTCGTTCGCGACCGACGACGATCCCGAGCTCATCAAGGAGGCGCTCCCCTTCGGCCTGAAGACGCTCGAGGGCCTGCTGGCCCAGCTCCCGACGCACCGGCCGCTGCTGCGCTCGGTGGCGGCGGGCTTCACGTCGTACTCGGCGGGCTTCATCCAGCCGGAGATCCGCGCCGCTCGAGAGACGTCGATCTCGACCTCGCCCGCGCGAAGAAGGTCCGCGCGCGGCGGATGTTCCTCCGGGCGCGCGACTACGGCCTCCGGGCGCTCGAGGTGGCCTACCCAACCTCCGCCAGAACCTGATGCAGGATCCGAAGGCGGCGCTGGCGAAGACGGTGAAGAAGGACGTGCCCGACCTCTACTGGACCGCGGCCGCCTGGGGCTCGGCGATCTCGCTCGGCAAGGACCAGATGGACCTGGTCGCCGACGTGCCCGATCGTGGACGCGCTGATCCACCGCGCGCTCGAGCTGGACGAGGCCGTGGGACGCCGGGCTCGCTCACCGAGTTCATGATTGCGTTCGAGAGCCGCGGCGACGCCCAGGGCGGCAGCCTGGATCGCGCGCGCACGTACTTCAACCGCACGACGCGAACTGGCCGGCGGGCAAGCGGATCTCGCCGCTGGTCTCGCTGGCCGAGAACGTCTCGATCACGACCCAGAACCGCGCCGAGTTCGACACGCTGCTCGACGAGGCGCTCGCGTTCGACTGCGACACGTACCCGGAGACGCGGCTCGTCAACCTGCTGGCGCAGAAGACGGGCGCGCCAGCTCAAGGGCATGGCCGGGTCGCTCTTCCTGGAGGAGAAGTAATGACACCGCACCCCTCGACTCGTTCGCCGTCGCCTGGCCGCCGCCGCGCACGGGGCTCGCCGTCATCGTGCCGGTCGACGCCCGGCGCGCCGCAGACCGGCGACCCGCATCGTCGATCAAGGTCGGCACGCTCGCGCCCGAGGGCACGCCGTGGTACGACGTCATCCAGGAGGTCGGCGCGAAGTGGAAGAAGGCCTCGGGCGGGCGCGATCGCGCTTCACGATCTTCCGGCGGCGGCGTCCAGGGCGACGAAGCGCGACATGATCCGCAAGATGCGCGACGACCAGCTGCAGATGGGCGCGTTCACGACGGTCGGCCTCGAGACGATCACGCCGGAGATGAGCGCGCTGTGGATCCCGCTGCTCTTCCAGAACTACGACGAGCTCGACTACGTGCGCGGCAAGCTCGACGCGCGCCTCGAGAAGGCGCTCGGCGACAAGGGCTTCGTCGTCCTCAACTGGGGCGACGCCGGCTGGGTGAAGTACTTCGCGAAGAAGCCCATCCCACGCTCAAGGCGCTGCAGGACCAGAAGCTGTTCACCTGGGCCGGCGACGCCCGAGTCGGAGGAGATGTACAAGGACGCGGGGTTCAAGATCGTGCCCGCTGCCGCCGACCGACATCCTGACGAGCCTGCAGACCGGCATGATCGAGGCCTTTCCGGCGCCCGCGACCGCGGCGCTGGCGAACCAGTGGTTCGGCCTGGCGAAGAACATGATGGACATCAAGTTCGCGCCGGTCGTGGGCGCGCACCATCATCACGAAGGCGGCGTGGGACAGGATCGACCCGGCGCTCAGGCCGACGTTGCTCGACGCTGGCCCGCGAGACGGGCGCCAAGTTCACGCCGCAGATCCGGAAGCTCGAGACCGACGCGATCGACGCGATGGTCAAGCGCGGGCTGCAGATCCAGAAGCCGACGCCGCAGGCCGAGCAGGAATGGCAGCAGACTGGCCGAGAAGTTCTACCCGAAGATCCGCGGCAGCGCTCGTGCCGGCCGACCTGTTCGACGAAGTGCGGCGCCTGGTCGCGGAGTATCGCGCGCAGAAGCCCGCGGCGCCAGCCACACCCGCGGCGCCGGCCAAGCCCGCGGCACCCGTCAAGAAGGAGCCGGCCACGCCGCCGCGCCCGTGAAGAAGTAGGCGGCAGGAGCAGCCGATGACCACGCAGCAGCCCGAGGCCCAGGCTGCGGCGGCCCGGCGGCCGCCGCTTGTCGCGCGCCTGTTCCACGGCTTCGAGAACGGCGTCGCCATCCTCGCCGTCCTCGCGATGGCGGTGCTGCCGATCGCCGAGATCGTGGGCCGCCGGTTCCTCGGACCAGGGCGTGCCTGGCTCGATCACGTGGGTGCAGCATCTGACGCTGTGGGTCGCCTTCGCCGGCGGCGTCATCGCGGCCCGCGACCGGCGCCACCTGGCGCTGGCGACGACGACGTTCCTGTCGCCGTCGGTCCGGACGTACGCCGACCTGGTCGCGTCGGCGGTGGGCTGCATCGGTGGCCGCCGTCCTCGCGTGGGCGGCCTACCACGCCGTCGACGCCGACCGGCAGTCGATGACCGAGCTCTCGGGCGGCGTCCGCGCTCTGGGTCGTCGAGGCGATCATGCCGATCGGCTTCGCCCTGATCGCGATCCGCATGTGGTGGCAGTCGGGGCTGCTGCCGCCGCACCAGGAGTTCGAAACGCGAAGCGGTCGACGCCGTATCCGCCGGCCGTCGCCTGGACGAGGCGCGCCATCGTGCTCGCGGTCGATCCTGGCCGCGTTCAGCCTGGCCTGGGTGCCCGAGGCGTCGGTGGCGGCGTGGCGCTGGCCGCTGGTGGGCGGTGATCTCGGCGCACGGTCCTCGGCGCGCCGATCTTCGTCCTGCTCGGCGGCCTCGCGCGTGGTGCTGTTCTTCGCGGACGCGGGCCGATGAGCCGTGATGGCCGTGGCCCGTGCGCGCGACGCTGCAGATCGTGTCGCAGGCCACGCTGCCGACCATCCCGCTCTTCACGCTGGCCGGCACGCTGCTCGCGAGGGGCGGCACGCCCGGAGCGCCTGGTCCGCGTGTTCCGCGCGCTGGCGGGCTGGCTGCCCGGCGGCACGGCCGTCGCCGCCGTCCTCGTGTGCGCGTTCTTCACGACGTTCACCGGCGCGTCGGGCGTCACGATCCTCGCGCTCGGCAGCCTGCTGCTGCCGGTGCTGATGAAGGACGTCTACTCGCGAGCGGTTCTCGCTGGGCACCGTCACCGCGTCGGGCAGCATCGGCCTGCTCTTCCCGCCGAGCCTCCCGATCATCCTCTACGGCGTGTCCAGCGCGGACCCCGGTCAACGAGATGTTCTACGCGTGCATCCTGCCGGGCTTCGTGCTGGTCGGCCTGGTGTCGGCGTACTGCATCCGCGAGGGCGTGGCCGAAGGGCGCCACGTGGAAGCGCGTGGACCCGCGCGAGATCGCCGCGTCGCTGTGGGCGGCCAAGTGGGAGATCGCGCTGCCGGTGGTCGTGTTCGTCAGCCTGTTCGGCGGGTTCGCGACCACGGTCGAGGCCGCGGCGCTCACCGTGCTCTACACGCTCTTCATCAAGTGCGTGGTGTACCGGGACGTCAGCGTCCGGCGCGAACTGCCGAAGGTCCTGACCGAGTCGGCCGATGCTCGTGGGCGGCGTGCTCATCATCCTCTGCGCGGCCATGGGGTTCACCAGCTACCTGATCGACGCGCGAGGTCCCGGCGAAGGGCGCGGCCTGGGTGACCTCGGGCATCGAGTCGCGGTGGGTGTTCCTGCTGATCCTGAACGGCTTCCTGCTGATCGTCGGATGCCTGATGGACATCTTCTCGGCGATCTTCGTCGTCGTGCCGCTCATCCTGCCGGTGGCGGCCGCCTTCAACATCGATCCGCTCCACCTCGGCGCGATCTTCCTGATCAACCTGGAACTCGGCTATCTGACGCCGCCGGTCGGCATGAACCTGTTCCTGTCGTCCTACCGCTTCAACAAGCCCATGCGCCAGGTGACGCGCGCGGTGCTGCCGTTCATGCTGGTGCAGCTCACCGCGGTGATGCTCGTCACCTACATCCCGTGGCTGAGCGAGGGGTTCGCGAAGTGGTGGGCGGGGCGGTAGGGGCAAGGGGCAAGGGGCAAGGGGCAAGAAAAAAGGTAAAGGCGAGAGGCGAGAAGCTGGGGGCGAGAGGCGGAGGAGCAAGTCGATGGAACTGACAGTTGTTCCGGTGGCGATTCCTGAGAACGCGAACGTCATCATCGGCCAGAGCCACTTCATCAAGACGGTCGAGGACCTCTACGAGATCATGGTGACGTCGGTGCCCGGCGCCGCCTTCGGCCTCGCGTTCAACGAGGCGTCCGGGCCGTGCCTGGTCCGCGCCGACGGCACCGACGACGGCCTGCGGGCGGCGGCCATCGACGCGGCGCTCGCGATCGGGGCCGGGCACACGTTCGTGCTGTTCATGCGCAACGCCTACCCCATCAACGTCCTGAACCGGATCAAAGACTGCCCCGAGGTCTGCCGCATCTTCGGCGCCACGGCCAATCCGCTGCAGGTGGTGGTCGCCGCCTCCGATCAGGGCCGCGGCATCCTCGGCGTGATCGACGGCGCATCGCCGAAGGGCGTCGAGCAGGAGGCCGACCGCGAGTGGCGCATCGGGTTCCTCAGGAAGATTGGCTACAAGCGATAGGGGCTAGGCGCTAGGCGCTGGGCGCTAGTAGAATCCCGGCATGCGCTCAAAGTCCTTTGCCGCCATCTCCGCCATCAGCCTCTTCATCATCCTCGCCGCCGTGGCGTCGGTCGCGCAGCGCGGGCCGGCGCCGCCGGTCTGGCCCGGCAGCCAGGGCAAGGGCGTCACGCTCCTTCCCAACGGTTGGAGGATCCAGCCGGCCGGGCGCCACCTGTCGGTGGGGGACCTGCCGCTGGCCATGGTCGAGTCGCCGGACGGGAACTACCTGGTCATCACGAACAACGGCTACGCCAAGCCGACACTCACGGTGGTGGACCTCGGCAAGGGCCTGGTCAGCTCGAAGGCGACGCTCGAGCACGCCTGGCTCGGCCTCGCCTGGCACCCGGACGGCCGCCGCGTCTTCTCGTCGGGCGCCGGCCAGACGACGGTGAACGAGTTCTACTGGACGCCGGGGCGGCTGACGGCGGGCGCGGTCTATGCCCTGGGCCGCGACACCCAGAAACCGCTGCCCGGCATCAACCGGCCCGAACCGGTCGAGCAGAGCTTCGTCGGCGGCGTCGCGATTTCGCCGGACGGCCGGTACGTCTACGCGGTGCACGTGCTTGGCGAGGCCCTGACGATGCTCGACGTGAAGTCGGGCCTCGTGAGAGCGACGGTGGACGTCGGCGCCGAGCCCTACACGTGCGTGGTGTCGCCTGACGGCAAGACGGTGGTGGTGTCGGTCTGGGGCGGCGCGAAGGTCCTGATGTTCGACGCGGCCACGCTGGAGAAGCGGGGCGAGGTCACGGTCGGCGAGCACCCGAACGCGATGGTGTGGTCCAGGGACGCCGCGCGGCTCTTCGTCGCCTGCGCGAACACCAACGCGGTCTGGGTGGTCGACATGGCCGCGATGGCGGCGAAGGAACAGATCTCGGTGGCGCTCTTCCCGAATGCGCCGCCCGGATCGACGCCGAACGGCCTCGGCCTCTCGCCCGATGGCGGGCGCCTGCTCGTGGCCAATGCCGACAACAACACGGTGGCCGTGGTCGACATCCGCGAGGCCGGGCGCAGCGTCGTCGAGGGCTTCATCCCCACGGGCTGGTACCCGACGGCCGCGCAGTTCAGCAAGGACGGGTCGAGGATCTTCGTGCTGAGCGGCAAGGGCCTGACGTCGGCGGCGAACCCGCGAGGCTCCAGCGCCGGCGTGCCGGGTTCGGGCGACGGCCAGTACACGGGAGCGATGCTGCAGGGATCGCTGTCCATCCTGCCGACGCCCGACGCGGCGTCGCTACAAGCCATGACGAAGACCGTCTACGCGCTGACGCCGCTGACGGCCGCGGGCGTCCTGGCGCCCGCCGCGGCCTCGGGCGCGTCGCCGGTGCCCCGGAAGGTGGGGGACCCATCGCCCATCAAGCACGTCTTCTACATCATTCGCGAGAACCGCACTTACGATCAGATCCTGGGAGACCTCGAGCGCGGCAACGGCGACCCGAACCTCTGCCTGTTCGGCGAGGAGGTGACGCCGAACGCCCACGCCATGGCCCGCGAGTTCGTCGTCCTCGACAACTTCTACGTCGACGCCGAGGTCAGCTACGACGGGCACGCGTTTTCGACCGGCGCCTACGCCACCGACTTCGTCGAGAAGATCTGGCCCACCAACTACGGCAGCCGCGGGGCGCGGTACCTGAGCGAGGGCGGCGGCAAGATGCGCAACGCGTACGGCAACGTGACGGCCCCGATGAACGGCTACATCTGGGACGCCTGCACGCGGGCGGGCGTGAGCGTGCGCAGCTACGGCGAGTTCGTGGCGCGGGGGCCGGAACCCGAAGGCGAGAAGGACTCCGGCGTGGGCGAGGTGGTGGCAACCGTGCCCGGGCTCAAGGGCCTGGTGCACCCGCAGTACCCGCCCTACGATCTCACGATCCCGGACAACAAGCGGATCGACATCTGGCTGAGCGAGTTCCGCGAGTTCGAGAAGAACGGCAAGCTGCCGCGCCTGAACATCATCAGGCTGGGCAACGACCACACCGCCGGCACCCGAGCGGGCTACCCCACGCCGCGGGCCATGATCGCCGAGAACGACGTGGCCACGGGCCGCGTGGTGGAAGCCATCTCCAACAGCGTCTACTGGAAGGAATCGGCGATTTTCATCCTCGAAGACGACGCCCAGAACGGCCCGGACCACGTGGACGCCCATCGCTCGCCGGCGTTCGTGATCAGCCCGTTCACGAAACGCGCGGCGGTCGACAGCACCCTCTACACGACGTCGGGCATGCTGCGGACCATGGAACTCATCCTCGGCGTGGCGCCGATGAGCCAGTACGACGCCGCGGCCACGCCGATGTACAACGCCTTCCAGGCCACGCCGGTCCTCACGCCGTACGTGCTGCGCCCGGCGCGCATCGACGTCACCGAGAAGAACGCCGCCAACGCCTGGGGCGCCGAGGCGTCGGCGAAGATGTATCTCGCCGAAGCCGACCTGGCCCCGGAACTGGAACTGAACGAGATCCTCTGGAAGTCGGTGAAGGGTGCGGCCAGCCCGATGCCGCCGCCGGTACGGACCGGGTTCGTCAGGGGCATCCCCGACGACGATGATGAAAAAGACGACGATGACGATCGACCGGCTTCGGCTGGGCGTCGTTGATCTCAACGGCCGCGCCGTCCTGGGGCGGCGCGGCCATCACGTCGCGTCGGGCCTTCCGTACAAAGAAACAGCCCACCGGCTGGTTCCCCGATAGCAGCGGGCCCCCATCCGCTACCACCAGAGCCCAACCGGTGGGCTCACGTCTCTATCAATAGCAATCGCAGTGCCAGCCGAAGGCGTTCGTGATCGTCTGAATTCCTCAGTGATCCCGCCGATCGCGCACGGAATCGACGGGCAGGGCTATCGGAATTCCGGCGCCTGCCGGAACTGCCCCGCCGACCTTCCGTCACTCAACCGGGGACTGTCCCCTTTTCTGTCAATCGGGGACCGTCCCCGTGACCCCGTTACCGGTGCCGGGCGACGAGCACCACCTCGGGCAACGGTTTGCGCGCGAGGATGTCGCCCACCCGGACCTCGACGCGCAGCCCGCTCGCGATCACGCGCGTCGGCACGGCGAGGCGTGTGCGGACGCGCGCGTAGTCGGCGCCGGGCATGACGCACACGCCATCGGGATGCGCGGCGAAAAATGCCGCAAGCTCTTCGTCGGCGAACAGCTGGTCGACGTGGCGGCGGAGGTAGAACACCAGGCTGGGGGCCGCGATTCTGAACGTGCCCACGGCAGACGGCGTGGGCGCGATCGCCAGCACGGCGTTCGCCAGGTGCGGAACCGGCTTGTAGCGTTCGAAATCGGGGAGCGCCCGCAGCACGAGTACCCACTGGACGGCGATCATCGCGCCAAGCAGGAGCACGGCCGCCGTCCCCCGCGCCCGCCACACGATTGCGCCAAGGGCCGCGGCGGCGCCCCCGGCGAGCAGGATCCCGGCCGGTGCGGCGCCCGCCAACGACACCCTCGCGCCGCTGCCGACGGTAAACCAGGCGGCCGCCAGCCCGATGACGGCGAGCGCCAGCGCGCCGGCGGCCACGCTCCACGTCACCGCCCGATCGAGCCCGCGCCCCAGGGTGCCTGCGAGCCAGCCGTCGATCACACCCCCGACCAGCGCCGCGCCGGCCACGATGAACGGCAGCGCGTAGAGGTCCTGCTGCCCGTTCGAAAGCGAGAAGAAGACGACGATGACGACGATCCAGAGCCCGAGCAGCAGGCGCGCGCTGGCCCGGTTCGCGGACGCCGGCCCGGCCGCCGGGCCTTCGCCATCGCGCTGCCTCGCACCCGCACTCCAGGGCACGAGGGCCAGTGCCGCGGGCAGGGCGAGCGACCACGGAAAGTACAGGTCCGTGAACACGACCGGCAGGTAGAAGAACGGCCCGCGGTCGGGTGCGCCGACCCCCTCCGTGTACCGCGCCAGGTTTTCGAGGAACAGGAACGAGGCAATCGCGTCCCAGCCCTCCTGCACGTACAACGCGGCGTAATAGGGGACGACGATCGCCGCGACGATGAGCGCGCCGGCCGGAAGCATCATGCGGCCGATGGACGCGATCTGCCGCGTGATCCCCAGGTAGGCGAGGAACACGAGCGCCGGGACGACCACCGCCACCGGGCCCTTCGTCAGGACGCCGAGGCCCACCGCGACGTACATCGCGATCAGCCAGCGGCGGCGCTGGTCGGGCTGACGCTCGGCCATCAGGAACGCGAGCAGCGTGAGGCCGAGGAACATGGCGGTGTAGACGTCGATGATGATGCGCCGCGCGAACAGCAGCATCCGCGGCGTGGCAGCAAGCGTCACGGCGGCGATGAGCCCGGCACGCGCCGAGAACGCCTGCCGGCCCAGCAGCCAGGCCGTCACGAGCATCACCATGGCGCCCAGCGCGATGGGCACGCGCGCCGCGCCGAGCGAGACGCCGGCGACGTGGTAGAACGCCGCCACCACCCAGTACCAGAGCGGCGGCTTGTTCAGGCGCGGCTCGTAGTTGAACGTCGGGCTGATGTAGTCGCCCGACTCGATCATCTCGCGGGGCGTTTCGGCGTAGAAGGCCTCGTTCGCGTCGATGATCGACGTCGCGCCGAGGTTGACGAAGTACGGCACCGCCGCCAGCGCGAGGAGCACGAGCAGGAGGGTCCGCCGGTCGGCCACTGCGCCATCGTACCACCGGTGGCGGCTTGTCGGTCGAGGCTGCCTTCGACAGGCTCAGGCCAGGACAGCCTCGACCCCCATCCCGGACGCTACGCCGCACCCGGGCTCAGGAGCCGGGCCGCGATCGCCGCCGTTCGCGCCGGTCGAGGCCGAGGCCGGCGAGCAGGCCGGCGACGCCGATGACGACGAGCAGGATGGCCCAGGACTGTCTGCCGAACCAGTCGTAGTTCGTCGTGATGAGCCACAGCGCCACGCCGGTGTTGACGAGGCCCGCGTAGTAGAAGCTCTTCCGCTGGCGCTGGTGGCTGAGGAGGGCGATCGTGACGGCGAGGCCGAGGTAGGTCCAGTCGAACGACCTGGCGTACTCCTTCGTCTGGCTCAGGTACGCCAGCGGCTCGAGGATCGCAAACGGCGACACGGTGAACAGCAGCCACGCGGCCGGCTTCATCAGGGCGGTGCCGCGGACATCGGCGAGCGAACCCACCAGGTAGAAGACGACGCCGTTCAGGGACAGCGCGGCGACCGTGTCGAGCAGCAGCCTGTCACTCACGCCCACGGCCTGGAACGCGGGCGTCATGCCGGTCAGGTAATACAAGAGGCGCCCGTCCAGCGCGAGCAGTTCGAGCGTCACGACGAGCAGCACGGCGGCGGCGGTGTAGAGCGGCCGCCCGAACCACGGAGAGCCCACGCGCTCGAGCGCGAGCCCGGCGGCGACGTAGCACGGCACGAGCGGGAGCAGGTGCAGCGCCAGGCGGTCCCACTGCTCCTCGTCGAGCCACGTGCGCAGGCCGACGTCCGACAGCACGGCCAGCGTGAACAACAGCACGAGGACGGCCAGCACGGGTACTGAGGGCGATGGTGCGCGTGCGCCAGGCCAGCCACGCCGCCCACGCGCACGCCACGAAAGCCGTGACCTGCAGCTGGGTGTTCGAGACCGTTCCGTCCAGGAAGAGCTGCCCGGCCGTGTCTTTCGCCTCCACCCACAGGCCCTGGTCGTTGAACGCGATGAGGAGGAAGAGCGGCAGGAGAATGATGCCGCCGAGGTAGAAGGCCACCGCGACGGCCTTGTGCGCGCGGCGCTCGAGCAGGTGGGCCGCGACGTTCAGGCCCGCAAAGGGCACGGCGAGCACCGCGAAGGGCTGTAGCACGCCCCTCACGTCGAGTTCGAACCGGCGCGCGTAGAAGTAGAAGAGGCTGCCGCACATCAGCAGGAACGCGCCGAGGTACAGGGCGATCTGCGAGTAGGACAGCACCCGGCTCTCGCCGATCCAGTCATCGTCGCGCCGTTCGAGGGCGCCATAGGCCGACTGGATGCGCCCGGCCTCGTGCGGGTGGATCAGCTTGAGGCGCAGCCAGTCGTCGACCTGGTCGAGGTGGGGGCGGATGCGCGCGGTGAGTACACTGGCGTAGCGGCTCGGCCGGGCCGTGACGGGGCGGCCGTCCAGGAAGCGCGCGAGGTCGAGCGCCATGTCGCGCGCCGACGGGTAACGGTCCTGAGGTTTCGCTTCGAGCGCCTTCAGCGCAATGGCCTGGAGCGGCTCCGGTGCCCCGGGCGCAATCTCGACCGGCAGGCGGATCGCCCCGGCGCGCACGTTGGCCACGACTTCGTCCTCGGTGAGGCCGCCGACCGGCGGCACGCCGGTCAGCAGCTCGTAGAGGACGGCGCCAAGGGCGTACACATCGGTGCGGGCGTCGATCGGCTGCGAGGCGTCGAGCTGCTCGGGCGCCAGGTACCGAGGCGTCCCGCGAAAATGGCCGCGCGCGGGGTCCCCTGAACTCAGGCCGAAATCGAGGATCTTCGGGCGCAGCTCGGCATCGAGCATGATGTTCGACGGTTTCAGGTCGCGGTGCTGCACGCCCACGTCGTGCGCGTGCTGTACGGCCTCGCAGACCTCTTTCATGATCCTCGCGCGCTGCTGGAACTCCAGGGAGGGCGCCAGGCGGCCCAGCTCGAAGCCGTCCACGTACTCCATGATGAGCACCGGCGGCTCGGCCTTGTCGCGCAGCTCGTGGATCTGCACGATGCGCCGGTCCTGGAAGAGGGCCATCGCGCGGGCCTCGGCCAGGAAGCCGGCCAGCGCGGACGCACGCCCGCGGTCGCGCCTGATGCGCTTCGCGGCCACGAGGCGATCGAGCGTCAGGTCGTGGAGCTTGTAGACCTCGCCCATGCCGCCGGAGCCGATGCGCTCGATGGTCCGGAACCCCTCGAAGTGCGGGAGCGGCGCGGAAGCCGACCCGGCGGGCACGCCACCGCCGACCGGCGGCAGGCCGTCGAGCGAGCCGGAGACCTCGAGGTACCGCGCGATGAGCGCCCGCAACTCGGGCAGCAGGTCGGGGCGTTCCGCGCAGAGCGACTCGGGGGCCAGCGCCTCGTCGCGGAGGACGTGATGCTCGACCCATCGCGCGAACAGGGCGTCGGCGCCGTCGCTCATGGCCTGGCCCTCAGCTGAAGCGTCAGGGCGACCATCGCCCTCGCCAGCAGCATGCGGCACGCGTCCTCGCTTCGCCCCATGCGCGCCGCTATCTCCTTGAAGCTCAGTTCCTCGAGCTTCCGGAGCACGATCACCTCGCGATGGTCCGGGTCGAGGGCCTCGAGCGCTGCGCCGAGGCGCTCGGCTTCCTCGTGCACGACGGCTGCGGTGAGCGCCGACCTCACATGCGCAGCGATCTCGACACCGCCGGCGTCGATGGGCACGGCCGCCGAGACGTCGCGGCGCTGGCGGTGCTGGTAATCCACCTGGTCGCGGACTTCGTTCTCGGCAATCCGGATCAACCAGCCCATCAGCGTGGCGCCGTCGCCCCCTTCGAACTGCGCGAGGCGCTGGAACGATTTCAACAGGGTGGCCTGCAGGATGTCGCGCGACTCGACGCGGGTGCGGAGGTCCCGCCCCATCCTCATGCGGATGAAGGCGAGCAGCCTGGTGCCGTACCGGGAATAGAGCTCGCCGAGCGCTTCGCGGGAGCCCCGGCGGGCCTCCCGGAGCAGGACCGTGCTCTCCTCCCGGGTCATGGCGCATCACGTTACCACTGCGGGCCCGCCCGGGGAAGCGCCGCGGCGAAGGCGGCGGCGCGTTCGGTTGGGAGCGGAGATGCCGTCATTACAGACAGGGACTCGGGATTCGGGATTCGGGATTCGATGACGCAGCATCCAACAGCCGGCAACGAGAGGTCAAGACGATGAAACGCACCACGCTCGCGATCGCGACTGCCGCCGCGCTCGTCACCGCGGCCTGTCTGCAGAAAGACACGGCCAGCACGATCTACCTGCGGTCGGACGGCTCCTTCACGTGGGTCATCCTCGAGCAGAACGTCCGCTCGGATGAGCGCGACGACGCCGCCCGCCTGGCCGAAGAAGCCAGCTACGTGGACGGTGTCTCGCGCGGCGACTCGGACATGATCAACAGCCTGCTCGTCCTCGGCGCCAAGGACGTTCACGTGCGGTGGCTGCGCAGCGCGCGGCCGTACGCCGTGATGATCGACGCCCGGTTCGACAACCTGGCTGGTGTGTTCGACCGCCTGCTGGCACCGTGTGAGGTTCCCTACGAGTCGGCCATCACCGAGACCGAGGAGGTCACGACGTGGAGACTGCGTATTGATGTCGGACCGGAAGGCAGTCGCCTCGATCAGGGCGGCGGTGAAGACTGCGGCGACGGTCTCAACGGCCTGACCGACGCGCTGGATGAGCTGCGCATCGTCCTCGAGGCGGGATCGTTCACCGCCTGGACGGGCTTCACCATTACGGGCACCGACACGGCGGCCGTCGACGAGAAGGCCGTCGAGGAGAGCGTCAGATCCACCGGTGTTGTGGAGCTCTCGCTGAGCTGGCGCTAGACGTGGTTCCGCAGCATGAGTTCCTTCGGGTGCGGATCGAGGTACGCCTGCCCGGCCAGGTACTCGACTGTGTGCCGGCGCACGTGGTGCTTGAGCAGGGTGAGCGGCACCACCAGCGGGACAAGGCCCAGCCGGTAGTCTTCGATGCTGCCGGCGAGCTCCTGCCTGTCGTCGGCGCCGAGGAGGTCCTTGAAGTAGCCGGCCAGGTGCTGCAGCACGTTCGTGTGCCTGCGCGTGGTGGCCATCTTCGCCAGCGTGTCCATGAAGCCCTCGCGGTACCGCGCCTCGACCTCCGCCCGATCCATCGTCTTCGCCCGCGCGACGAGGCGGCCGAGCTCGGTGTACATCTGCGGCGAGTGGGCCAGCAGCGCCATCTTGTGCGCGGTATGGAAGCGGACCAGGCCGCCCACCGTCCACCGGGGCGCGAAGAACGCGCGCAGCCTGACGTACGCGAAGACGCGCTCGACGAAGTTGTCGCGCAGGCGCGGGTCGGACAGCCTCCCCTCCTCCTCGACGGGCAGACGGGGAAAGCGCTCCATGAGGGCCTCGGCGAACAGGCCGCGGCCGTTCTTCTCGGCCATGCCGGACTCGCCGTACACCTTGACGCGTTCCATCCCGCAGCTGGGCGAGTCCTTCTTCAGCACGTAGCCGGCGAGCTGCTCGCCGGCGAGTTCTTCGGCGCGGGCCTTCGCCCACCGCCGCATCTCCACGGTGATGTCGCGGCCGCTCTTGCCGTTCACCATGTGCACGAGGTCGCCCTTGCGGACGAGCCGCAGCGACTCGCGCGGCGTGCCCAGGCCGAGTTCCACCTCGGGGCACACGGGCACCCACTCGACGAACGCGCCGAAGGTGTCCACGAGGAACGGGTCGCGCTTGTGCCCGCCGTCGAAGCGGACGTTCTGCCCCAGCAGGCAGGACGAGATGCCGATGCGGATAGGGTCCTGTGACGGCATGGCGGCTAGTTTCTCCTGATCTGGCGCCCCGTCGACTCCTCGACGCGGCGGATGTAGCCCGCGCAGTCGAACTTGCGCGACGTGCTCGCGTAGGACATGTACCGGATCGTGCCGTAGACGGGCCGCTCCGGCCCCCAGGCGCGATCGTGTTTGCCGCCCACGGCCCAGGCGACGCCCGTGTAGCCGTTCGGATCGCGCCCGTCGAGCTCGTAGCGGTCGTTGAGCAGCACGGCCCGGGCGAACGCCTCGGCCGGGTCGCGCGTCCACTCGAGAATCTTCTTGGCCCAGTACATCCGCACGTAGCCGTGCATCCAGCCGGTCTCGACCATCTGCGCCTGCGCGGCGTTCCAGAGCGGGTCGTGCGTCTCGGCGGCCTCGAGGCGGGCCAGGGAGTACGACGGCTCGCGCCGGTCGGCCGCGTGCGCCTCGAGCGTGCGCCGGGCCCAGGGCTCGCATCCCTCGAGGCTGTCGTAGCGCGCGTTGTAGCGCACGAAGTTCACCGCGAGCTCGCGGCGCACGATGAACTCCTCGAGGAACGCGTCGCGATCCTCGCGGGGCGCGTCGGCGTCGCGGACGGCCCTGGCCACCTCGCGCGGGCCGATGTGGCCGAAGTGGAGGTACGGCGAGAGCTGGCTGGTGGCATCGAGTTCGGGGTGGTTCCGCCCGTCTGCGTACCCGCGCAGCCGCTCTCGGAGGAACCGCTGCAGGACGCGCCGCGCCTGCACCGGGCCGCCGCGGAACGACGCCACCCGCGCGGCCGACGCGTTCACGTCGAGGGCGTCCACCGTCGACGAATCGGCCGGCAGCCCCTGGACCCGCCCCTCGCGCCAGCTCACGCGTGCCGTTGGTTCGCGGCGCGCCTCGAGGTAGCGGGGAATCAGGGGCCGAAGGCGCGGGCGGATGGTCCGCGCGGCGTACTGCTCCTTGCCGAGGAGCGCCGTCGGCACGACGACATCGGCATCGACGGTCCAGAACGGCACGCGCAGGCGTGAGGCGGCCACCTGACGCCACCGCTCGGGCTCGCGTAGAGGGTTCTCGTCCCCGACCACGAGGGCCGCGCCGGCATCGTCACAGAAGCGTGCCAGGTCGTCGTCCGGGTGCCGGCGCAGCACGAAGCCCGCCCCCCTCGCGCGCAGGCCCCGCGCGATGTCGGGCAGGCCGTCGGCGAGGAACGCGTAGTGCCGGCGGTTGGCGTTCGGGTACGCGGGCGTGAGGCCGAAGAACGCGACCACCGGGAGCCCGAGGGCGTTGGCCGCGTGGATCGCCGTGTCGAGCGCGGGATTGTCGGTCGCCCGCTGCGCCCGCTGCATCCAGTAGACCACCAAGCGTCCCGCCGGGTCGGGCGGGCCCGACCGCCTGACGGTCAGGCCCGGGGCCGCGGCGGGGTTGGCGACGTCGATCATCGCGGGTCACTCGCGAACCGATACGCGGTCCTAGCTGCGCAGACTCTCGGCCCAGCGGACGAGGCCCGCGAAATCGACGATGGTCACGATATCGCTCCGCCCGGCCGGCGCGCCCTTCCCTCCCACGAGCAACGGTACGGGCCGCGGCAGCGCCTCGCGCAGCTTCGCCAGGTGGCGGCGCACCGCGGCGGCGTCGGCCGCCTCCGACACGCTGATCGCCACGGCGCGCGCGCTCAATTCCCGGGCGAGCCGGCCCAGTTCGGGCGGTGGAATCTCGGTGCCGAGGTACAGCACGCGCAGGCCCGATGCTGAGAGCAGGAGCGCGACCATCTGGAGGCCTATGGCGTGCGATTCTCCAGGCAGCGTCGCGCAGACGACCGTCGGGCCTTTCGACGCGAAATCGAGCGGGAGGCGGATCGCGCGCATCACGTCGCTGAGCCGCTCCGACACGAAGTGCTCGTGCCGGATCTCCAAGCGGCCCTCTGCCCATTCACGGCCGACGCGCTGGATGAGCGGAGCCACCGTCTGTTGCAGGAAGCCGACGGGCCCGAGCCGACCCCAGTCGGCCCAGAGTGCCGTGGTGAGCCGATCCGCGTCGAACGCCCTCACGGCCGCGAGCAGCGCGTCAATCGACGTTTCGGACGGACTCACCGGCACGGGCCCGGGCGCGGGAGGCTCGGCCGTCACCGAGAGCAGGCGGTCCAGGTCGGCCTCGGTGGCGCCGACCACGGTGCTGGCCCGGTGCCCGCGGGCGATGGCGTCGGCAATCCGCCGCAGCCGAGGAACGTTCGACAACGCGTACACGCGGTGCCCGGACGGCTTGCGATCGGCCACCGGGTAGCCGTAGCGCTGCTCCCAGGTCCGGAGCGTCTCCACCGGCACGCCGGTGGCCCGGGCGAGCGATCCGATCGAGAGCTTGCCGACGGCCGTCGCGGCCGGCGGGGGCGTGCGTGGACTCATGAGCGGCTCAATCATGCCACGGAACCTCGACAGAACTTGCTAGAAGAACGTGGCGCCGCCGGCCCAATCACGGGATGACACCCCGCGACGCCGGCTGCTGTCTTCCGACTTCTGTCGTCTTGCTTCTTGCTTCTGGCTTCTGTCTTCTGTCGTCTGTGTTCTGTCTTTCGTCTTCTGTCTTCTGGCTTCTGGCTTCTTCCCTTCATCCCGCCGCTACGACGCCCGCCTGCTCTGCGCGGTTCCCGATCCGCCGCAGCATGCCCGAGAAGATCAGGGTGTGCGCGGGAAGCAGCGCATACCAGTACAGGCGGCCAAGGAACCCCGAGGGCTCGAAGCGCGCCACCTGCCGGATGCGCGACCTCGATTCGGTGATCGGCTCGACGGAGAACTCGAGCCACGCCCGCCCGGGCAGTTTCATCTCGGCGCGCAGGCGAAGCCTCCGGTCCGGCTCGAACGCTTCCACGCGCCAGAAGTCGATCGGGTCGCCGGCGACGCAGGAGTCGGGGTCGCGCCGTCCCCGGCGCATGCCGACGCCGCCGGCAGCGAGGTCCGCCCAGCCGCGCAGGTGCCACAGGAGGTTGGCGCAGTACCAGCCGGTGTCGCCGCCGATGCGGCGGATGGGCGCGAACGCCGCGGCCGCCGACGCGGCCACGACGGTTTCGCGCGCGTCGAGCAGGGGACGCGCGGCAAGGTCCGCGGTCACGGGCGGCGGCGCGCTTGCCGACGCGGAGTCGGACCAGCGATTGGCGCCGGCCCGGCCGTCGGCGGCTGCGATGGACCGCGCGATCGCCTCGCGAAGCCCGCGCGGGCGGACCGCAAAGTCGGTGAGCGCGCGCGCGTCGCGGACCACGGTGGCGTTGCGGATGCTCGCGATGAGCTTGCGGCCGACGCGCGCGTAGAGCGGCGTGACCAGCGCCAGCCACAGGCTCGACAGGTGCGGCGTCAGCAGCGGCACGGGGATCATGAGGCGCCGCAGCCCGCGCTGCCTCGCGTACTCGCGCATGATGTCGCCGTACAACACGATGTCCGGGCCGCCGATCTCGTAGATGCGCGAGGCCCCCGGTGGAAGATCCAGCGCTTCGATCAGGTACGCCAGCAGGTCCTCGATCGCGATGGGCTGCGCCTGGATGGCCACCCATCGCGGGCACACCATCACCGGCAGCCGCTCGGTGAGCGCGCGCACCATCTCGTAGGACAGGCTGCCCGAGCCGATCACGATCGACGCGCGGAACTCGACCACCTCGACGCCCGCGGCGCGCAGCACCTCGCCGGTTTCGTGGCGGCTGCGCAGGTGCGCCGAGAGATCATCGGCCGCGTCGCCGAGGCCGCCCACATACACGATGCGCCGGACGCCGGCCGCCCGGGCCGCCTCGGCGAAGCCGCGCGCGCCGTCGCGATCGAGGGCGGCGAAGTCGGCGGGCGCGCCCATCGAGTGCACGAGGTAGTACGCCGTCTCGATGCCTTCCAGCGCAGGCCCCAGGGAGGCCGCGTCGAGCACGTCGCCGCGGACGACCTCTGTCGACGCGGCCACGCGGGGGCTGAGGGCGCCGGGGTTGCGCGCGAGGCACCGCACCGGCGTGCCGCGCCGTTCGAACTCGGCGAGCAGGCGGCCGCCGATGTATCCGGTGGCGCCGGTGATGAGCATGGACGCGGGCATAGTCCTACAATCTCACCATGAACAGATTTTGTCAAGTTTATGCCTAGATAGAGGCGTCTCGGCCCGTCTGCTACAATCCGGGCCGGCCGGCCCGCACGCCGGCAACCCCGTTGTGCCGGCCCCGGAGGATCGCGCATGTCCAGCAGGTCGATTCCTCGCCGCGTCGTCGCGGCCGCGGTGGGCGGCCTGCTCACCGCCGCCGGCGGCGGCCCGGCCGCCCAGGCCCCGCCCCAGGCCCCGCCGCCCGTCGTCGCGCGCTTCGTCTGCGACGCCAACCCCATTGCGCTTCGCGGGCCCGCCCGCCCGTCCCGCTACATGGAAGCCTCGGGCCGGAAAGCCGCGCTGCTGGGGCGTGAAGACGGCAGCTTCGAAGCGTGGGTCTACCCGCTGAAGGTCCTCCACGACTTCCACCTGGCGTTCGGCACGCCCGACTACGCCGAGCCCATTCCCGGCGCGAGCCTTGCCGCCAGCGTGGACGTGCGGCCGGAAGCCTCCGTGGTGCGCTATGCGCACGCGGCGTTCACGGTCGACGCGACGTGGCTGGTGCCCTTCTCCGATCAGGGCGCCATCGTCCTGCTCGACGTGACGACGTCGCAGCCGCTGCGGGTGGTGGTGAAATTCCGGCCCGACCTGAAGCCCATGTGGCCGGCGGCTTTGGGCGGGCAGTACAGCTACTGGGACGCCGGCCGGAAGGCGTACGTGCTCGGCGAAGCGAGCGGCAAGCACTCGGCCATGGTGGGGTCGCCGTACGGGATCGATCCGCCCGAGCAGCCGGCGCACAACCTGCCCGACGCGCCCTCGCAGTTCACCATCGCGGTCACGCCCGAGACGGCGGCGAGGGGGCTCGTGCCGATTGTCATCGCGGCGAGCCTGGACGGCCTGAAGGGCGCGCAGGCGACCTACGACCGCCTGCTGGCATCGGGCGAATCGATGTACCGGGAGTCGGCCGCGCACTACCGGCGGCTGCGCGAGGAGATGACGAGCATCGACAGCCCTGACGACCGCCTGGACCTCGCGTTCGAGTGGGGCAAGGTGGCGCTGGACAAGGGCTTCGTCTGCAATCCGCACCTCGGGTGCGGCCTCATCGCGGGGCTCGGGCCGTCGGGCACGAGCGAGCGGCCGGGGTTCGGCTGGTTCTTCGGCGGCGACGCGTTCATCAACTCGTGGGCGATGACGGCCTACGGCGACTTCGACACGGTGAGGCAGACGCTGGAGTTCCTGCGCAAGCGGCAGCGCGCCGACGGCAAGATGATGCACGAGCTGTCGCAGGGCGCCGGCTATCTCCGGTGGTTCGAGGAGTTCCCGTACGGCTACTACCACGCCGACACGACGCCGCTCTACCTCATCGCGGTGCGCGACTACGTGCGCGCGAGCGGCGATGCCGCGCTGGCGAAGGACTTCTGGCCGTCGATGAAGCAGGCCTACGACTACTGCGCCTCCACCGACGAGGACGGCGACGGCCTGATGGACAACACGAAGGCGGGCCTTGCGGCGGTGGAGACCGGCACGCTGCGGCGGCGCGACGTGCTCACCGACGTGTTCCTCGGCGCCGCGTGGACGGAAGCCGCCGAGGCGGCCGCGGAGCTGGCCGACGCCGCCGGTGATCCGTTCGCGGCAACGGCGAGGGCCGCCGCCGGGAAGGCGCGCGCGTCGCTCAACGCCCGCTTCCTCGACGACCAGGGGCGCCGCATCTACTTCGCGTACATGAAGGACGGCAAGGGCCAGGCCGAACCGACCGTGTGGCCGGGGTTCGGCCTCTGGCGAGGCGTGTTCGACGCCTCGCGGCCGGCCGTCGCCGGGGCGCTCGACGATCTGGCCGGGGCCGGCGTGGGCGCCGACTGGGGCGCGCGCATGCTCTCGATCGACAGCGCGCTCTACGGCCCGCTCAGCTACAACAACGGCGCGTCGTGGCCGTTTCTCACCGGGTTCGCGGCCCTCGCCCTCTATGCCCACGGCCGTCCCGACGCGGCGTGGACGTACCTCGACGGCACCGCCGACCTGACGTTCATCGAAGCGCGCGGCTACATGGCGGAGCTGTTCTCCGGCGATCGCCTGCGCTCGATCGACGCCGCCGTGCCGCACCAGCTGTTCGCGACAACGGGCTTCATGTCCACGCTGATGCGTGGCCTGGTCGGCATCAACGCCCTGCCGGCCGGCACGCTCGACGGCCGGCCGGTGCCCGCGCGGCTGCTGCTGGCGCCGCAGCTGCCGCCGTCGTGGGACCGGCTGACGATACGCAACCTGCGCTGGCAGGGCGTTGCCGCCGATGTCGCCATCCGCCGCGACGCGGGCGGCCTCACGATCGGGGTCACGCCGAGGGGCGGCCCGCTGCCGATCGAATTGCATGCCGTGCTGCCGCCGGGCGCGCGGCCGCTGACGCGGGACCTGCTCTGGCGGCCCGCGGGCGGCACCGGCAGCGCGGCCGGCGGCCTCAGGCTCGCGCGCGTGGAGACCGTCACCGCGCCGGCCACGTTCACGCTCCGCGCCACGCCCGGCGTCCGCGTGGTCCCGCTGCACGCCCCGCTCGAACTGGGCGACGTCTCGTCGAGGCTTCGGGTGATCGACGCCACGCTCAGCGGGTCCACCTACACCCTCCGCGTCGAAGGCCGTCGCGGCCGCAGTTACCGCCTGCGCCTGCTCGGGCCGGCCGTGGGCGCGGTCGACGGCGCGGTCCTCCTCGAACCGCCGGCGGGCGCGCGGGCCGAGGGCGCCCTGCTCCGCATCGACATGCCGCCCGCCGATCCGGCGGCCGCCGGCGCGGTGCTCACACGCACGGACTGGGCGACGGCGGCGGTGACGGTTCAGCTGGGGCCGCAGCGGTAGCCAGAAGCCAGAAGGGTCCCCTGCGATTGTCAGAAGCCAGACGAGCACACGCTGCAGCCGTGGTTGTTCTTCTGGCTTCTGGCTTCTGCCTCAGAAGATCGGATGCAGGTTCACCCAGAGCGTGAGGCAGAGCGTGTAGAGCGCCGCGGACGCGGCGAGGATCCCTTTCCGCACGACGAGCGGCCGCGCCGTGGCCATCACGAAGTACGCGGGGAACAGCACCGCGCAGTACCGCCCGACGCCTTCGAACACCCCAGATGAGAGCGGCAGCCACAGGTTCAGGGCCATGTACACGACATAGGCCGCCCCGAACCGGCGGCCGACAAACGGCAGGGATCCGATGAACAACAGGGCCGTCGCGGCGTGCAGCACGTCGTAGGGGGCCGTCGGATCGGTGGTGAGATACGCGTAGGGCCGCGTCGCCAACTGGGTCCCGATGACCGCGAAGCCCTTGAGGGGCGAGCCGGCGATGCCGTAGTTCCACCGCTGGATGCTGTAGCTCCACTCGAGGTACGACCCGCTCAGTGTATCCACGTAGACCGAATACAGCACCAGCCCGGCGGGCACGAGGGCGACGGCCAGCATTGCGCGCTTCCGCTGCGGCCAGTCCGCGCCGGCCGACTGCCAGGCCAGCAGTCCGAGGGCCGGAAGCATCATGATCCCGTTCACGCGCGTGGCGCACGCCAGCGCGCCGGCGGCGGCCCCGAGCCACCATCGCTTCGTCCGGAAGCCGTAGAACGCCGTGAGGGTGAACAGCAGGAACACGGACTCCGAATAGACGACGCCGTAGAAGAACGCGAACGGGAAGACGGCGGCGAACACCACGGCGCGCTCGGCCGTCGCGCGCGGGAGATACGTGCGGGCCAGCCGGTAGAGCATCACCATCGCGAGCACGAACGCCACCCACGAGATAATCACGCCGGCCAGGTACAGGTTCTGCCGCCCCCCGCCGAGAGCCAGCCCGAGGTACCGCATCAGGAGCGGGTAGACCGGAAAGAACGCCAGGTTGCTGCGGCCGCCCTCCACGAACTCGTACCCGTGACGGGCGATCCCGTAGTACCAGCCCGAGTCGTAGCGCGCGAAGGTGTCCCACAGCAGGTGCGTGCGATCGAGCACCGTGAACTGCTGCTTCTGAGCCAGCGGAAAGACGATGTTGACAATGAAGGCGATGAAGGCGGTGAACACCCGTACCGCGATCGCGAACCCGACGATGCGGAACGTCGGGCTGCCGGCCGCGCGACGAACCAGGTTCCGCGCGTGCGCGCGAAGGGTCGCGGCCGCGAGGCTGGCCGGAGATTCGGAGGGGGCGTCGGCTTCGGGCACCACGCGCCGTGATTGTAGCCGATCAGCGCGGCGTGGTGAATGTCTCGCCGGCGCTCGCCATCGTGCCCGGGCCGATGTATCGTTGCTGAAGGGGAACCTCCTGACATGGCACGTGCGCGCATGATGTGGATCGCGGGGGCGGTCGCGGCCCTCCTGGGCGCCGCGGTTGCCGCGGGCGGGCCGGCGGCCGGCCGGGCGCGCGAGGCCCCGCAGCGCCGGGTCGCCATCGAGTTTTCCGCGCGGGCGCTCGTCCCGGGCGAAGCGGTGCTGCTGACGTTCACGGCGCCTGCCCCGCTGACCTCGGTCCGCGGCACGGCGTTCGGGCAGCCCTTCACCGCCTATCCCGGCGCGTCGTCCACCTCCTGGCACGCGCTGGTCGGCATCAATCTCGCCGTCCAGCCAGGGCCCGCCTCAATCGAGGCCGAGGCCCGCCAAGCCGACGGGGCGCAGATTGCCGGCAGGCTGGCGCTGAAGGTGGCGACCAAGACCTTCGCGACACGGCGGCTGCAGGTCGCGCCCGAGTTCGTCACGCCGCCACCGGCCGAGCAGGCGCGCATCGAGCGCGAGCGGCTCCTGCTGAATCGCGTGCTGTCGGCCGTCTCGCCCAGACATCTCTGGGACGACGGGTTCGGGAGGCCCGTTGACGGCGAGGTGATTTCGGTGTTCGGCGTGCGCAGCGTCTACAACGGCGAGGCGCGGGCTCCGCACAGGGGCATCGATCTGCGGGGCGCCACGGGCACGCCGGTGAGGGCGCCCGCCCGTGGCGTCGTGGTGCTGGCCGAGCCGCTGTACTTCTCCGGCTCGACGGTGATTCTCGATCACGGCCTGGGCGTGTTCTCCATGCTCGCCCACCTCTCGCGCCTGGACGTGAAACCGGGTTCGCTCGTGCTCCGCGGGGACCTGGTGGGAGCCGTCGGCGCCACCGGGCGCGTCACGGGCCCGCACCTGCACTGGACGCTACGTGTCGGCGAGGCGGCCGTCGATCCGCTGTCGGTGCTGGCCATCGCGGGCGCGGAGCGGTAGTTTCGGGTTCGGGACTCGGGGCTCTGGGCTCGGGACTCGGAGCTTGGGAGTCGGCTCTTTGACAGGCTCGGGCCTGGGACGCCTCGACCTCCCTTCAGATGGAGCCCTGCGGCGTCAGCCCCCGGGCGTGCCTCCGCGCACGGAGGTCCGCAGAACCCTCGGGACCCTTCGCCCGTAGTACGTGATGACGCACCTCGCTGGTGCGCGTCCCGGAGGACGAGGTGATCAAGTTCCTGCTGTGGCTGGTGCTGTTCGTGCTGTGCTGGCCGCTGGCGCTGCTGGCGCTGGTGCTCTACCCGATCGTGTGGCTGTTCCTGCTGCCGTTCCGGCTGGTCGGCATCGCCGTCGACGGCGTCTTCAGCCTGCTGCGGGCCGTCCTGACGCTGCCGGCGAGGCTCCTCGGCGCCCGCGCCTAGCGGCGGACCGACGGCGCCTGCGACGCCTCGGGCGGGCGAGGCACGACGAGGAAGAGCTCCGCGCCCGCGTCCGACGAATTCACCACGTCGACGCCAGCCGTCATCAACCCGGCGCCCGTCGACTCGGCGAGATCATCGCCGCGCATCGACATGATCACGTACCGCGTTTCCGGGTCGAGGCCCTTGAGGCGGACCGTCATCAGGTCCAGCGAATCGGTCGCGTAGACGAAGACCGCGGAGATCCCTGTCGCGACCGAGAACAGCTGGATGGCATCCCCTTCCAGCGCCCCGTCGTCGCGCACCTGCTCGGTCAGCATGAAGGCCGCGGCGCCAGGGACTGCCGCACGGACCGCCTTCGCCACGTTGATCTCCCGAGCAATCTCCTCGAACTCGTCGTCGTCGAACTCTGATCCGCGCCAGGCGAGCCCCAGCATGCCTGGCATCCGGCTCGCGAACTCGAGCGACCGGCCCGCGCTCTCGTGAATCGACTCGAACTCGCCGTCCATGACGAACGACAGCAGGTAGGCCGGCGGGTAGATCGTGCCGAGTCCTTCGAAGTTGTGGCGCACCCTGGCCGAGGGCGCGGTCACATCGTCCATCCAGGCGCTGTCGGTGTACTGCAGCAGGCCCGGGTCGAGGCGATTGCCGCCGCCGGCGCAGTTCTCAATCGTGAGCTCCGGGTAGCGCTCGCGCAGGGCGGCCAGCACCGCGTAGAGGCCCTTCACGTGCGCGAAGTTGCCGCCGGCGGTCCCGTGCCCATGCTCCGGCCGGTCGCAGTTGATCCAGAAGTTGTTGTCCCACTTCAGGTAGTCGGGGCGGGCCGTCTCGACGAGACTGATCAGCTGCGCCATCACCCAGTCGCGGCCTTCCGCGTCGCCGAGGCAGATCTGCCCTGTCGTCGCCTCGCCGTTGTCCAACCCGGGGTGATAGAGGCCGTCGCGCGTGGCGAGCATGCGCTCGCTCCCGAGCTCGAGCTCATAGACCGCGGCGAGATCCAGGCGCTCGGGTTCGACCCAGAGGCCCACCTTCATGCCAAGCTCGCGGCCGAAATCGGTAAGCGAGCCCAGGCCGGACGGAAACCGCTCCGGGTCCGGCACCCAGTTGCCGAGGCCCGTCGAGAAGTCCCACGCGTGGCCGGCGCCGGCGTACCACCCCGCGTCGATGACGAACAGCTCGGCGCCTACGCGCGCGGCCTTGTCCATTTCGTTGCGGATAATCTCGTCGTCGATGTGCGTGCCCCAGGCGAACCAGGTGTTATAGGTGACAGGCGCGGCCAGCGGACGGCCATGCCGGATACCCTGGCGGAAGTAGGCCTGGAGCGCGAGCGTGACATCGGCCTGGTCGGCGCCTGCGACGCCGAAGAAGCCATGGGGGCCTTCGAGCGGCACGTCACCGGATAGCGGCGCGGTGCTGTCCCCCAGCGAGAACTGGATGACGGCGCGGCCGTCTTCCCCGGGCCCGGAGGCCTGGAGCCTCCAGGCGCCGGACCAGTTGACGCCGCCGAAAAAGCTGCCGGGCTGGCCCGAGAACCAGACGACCGGCACGGCCGATTCGGTGGAGCGCGACTCGGAGCCGAGTTCGAACGGCGCGTCCGGGCTCAGCCCCTGCTGCCGCCGGGTGAATCGTCCCCCCTGCTCCTCGCCGGCGCGCAGGCCGGTAACCCAGTTCACGGCGCCGACCGGCATGGCAAGCCGCCAGGCGCCGATGTCGCCGATGGTCACGTCAGACGCGCCGGACCTGGCCTCGAACACCGACCACACTTCGATCGCGCCCGAACCCGCGGTGCACGCGTAGTTCCTCGTGACGCGGATCTTCGATGACGTGTCCTCGAACACGAGTTCGAGGCGGACCGTGTCGTCGGTGGCCGAGGTGCGGACCTCGCGGAAGGTGAAGGTCGACTGACCGGGGGTGAGGCGCCTGTTGCCGACCAGCACCGTGAAGTCGGGCGCGCCGCCCGGCCTCCACAGGCCTGGCGCGCCTGTGCGGTCAAGGCCCAGCGTCGTCAGCGCGCCGCTTCCGGACAGCCCGAGCGTGAAGGTGACCTTGTCGTTGCCAACGGCCCAGACACGCCGGCCGTTCTCCTGCAGGATGAAGGCATCGCCGGCCCGCGCGAGTTCCGTTGTAGCCGCGGACGCAAACCGCGCGGGAATCGCGGCGGCGATCACGGCGGCGAACACGGCGAGTCGGGCGTGGAAGGCGAGCCTGGCGGAACTCCGGCGGAACGGCAGGTGCATCTGAGTGCTTAGACCGGCGCCACCGTCGCGGGTTACATCGCGCCGCCCGGGAGCCGCGTCACGGCATGCCGGCTTCGTCCCGAAGCGCGCGGCCGATGGCGTCGAGCCCGCGATCGAGGACATCGCCCGGAATACCGAGGGCCACACGGAAGTGCGCCGGGGCCTCGAAGAAACGCCCGGGCACGACGGCGGTTCCGTAATCGCTGAGCAACCGGTCCGCAAGGTCATCGGCAGAACCCCTGCCTCGCACGCATGGAAAGGCGACGGTGCCGCCGGCCGGGACGACCCAGTTTAGCGCGGGCTCACCGGTCATGAACGCCGAAAAGCGGGTGACGTTCGGCGAGAGAATCGCCCTGGCCCGCTCCGCCAGCGCCGGCAGCGCGTCGAACGCCGCCGCCGCGGCCCGCTCGGCAAGCACCGACCCGGAGCCGTCGACGAGGTCCCGTACGCGGCGGATTTCCTCGCACACATCCCTATCGGCCAACGCCCATCCGCACCTTAGCCCGGCCAGCCCGTAGGCCTTGGTGAGGCTCGACGTGGTGATGACGCGCGGCGACAGCGTGGCCGCAACCGGACGCGGCGGGCCGGGCACCGCGTCCAGATACACTTCGTCGGCCAGCACGTAGCAGCCGTGCCGCTCGGCGAGGGCGGCCAGCGCCCGCAGGTCGTCGCCACTGGTGAGCACGCCGGTCGGGTTGTGCGGATTCGTCACGACGATCAGCCGCGTCCGCCGGGTGAGCGCCGCCGCGACCCGGTCAACGTCGAGGCGGAAACCGTCGTCCAGGGCCCGATCGAAGCGCACGAGGTTCGCGCCCAGCAGCCGCGGAACCGCCAAGAGGGGGTCGTAGGCCGGCCGCTCCACCAGCACATCGTCGCCCGGCCTCAGGAGCGCCGCGCAGACCAGGAAGTTCGCGCCCGACGTGCCCGTGGCGGTGGCCACCCGCGCGGGCTCGACGCCGTAGCGTGCCGCCACGTGGTCGACCAGCGGCTCCCACCCTTCGTCGTTCCTCCCGGTCACGTCAAGCGCCTCGCGGGCTCCCGGAATGTCGGCGAGCGTGCACCCGATCACGTCGCTGCGCGCGAGGTCGTTGGCAGGATGCGGGCGCCGCTTGGCCCAGAGCAGATACTCGGCGCGGGGGACGGTGGAAAGTCGGTTCGGCGGCGAGGCTGGCTCGGGTTCGGACATGACACCGAGTGTACCCTCGGCGGCCGGAAGGTAAGTAGTCAGAAGCCAGAAGCCAGAAGCCAGGCGCCAGAAGCTGTTGGACACCGCGCGGCGTGTGTTGGTCTTCTACTGCCTACGTCCCCTCGCCTCTCCCCTGTCGCCTCTCCCCTGTCGCCATGTCCCCTGCCCCATGCCCCATGTCCCTTGTCCCTGCCTCAATTCGTGCTACGCTTGTCGGGTTGGACCAGGTCGGGCGCTTTCGGCATGCGAAAGTGGCGGAACTGGCAGACGCGCTGGACTTAGGATCCAGTAGCCGTGAGGCTGTGGGGGTTCGAATCCCCCCTTTCGCAATCCCTCGACAACCTGGTGGGTTCTGAACCCTGCCCCGAATACTGCCGATAGTCACAAAGATGAAGGTCGAGTTCGCCGACGTCAGCGAGACGCGCAAGCGCCTCACCATCGAGATTCCGAGTGACAGGGTCGACGCCGAGATCGACCGCCTGGTGAGCCGCCTGGGCCGGTCGGCAAAGGTCCCCGGCTTCCGCCCGGGCAAGGTGCCGCCGCGCGTGGTCTGGCAGCGGTTCAAGGACGAGATCCTGCACGACGTGGCGCACGACCTCGTGCCGGGCGCGCTGGACCAGGCGCTTCAGGAGCGCGACCTGGACCCGGTCGACACGCCCGATGTCCGCGACGTCGTCGTCGAGCAGGGCAAGCCGCTCTCCTTCGTCGCCACGCTCGACGTGGTGCCCCAGTTCGACCCGGGCGAGTACCGGGGCCTGGCGCTCCGCAAGCCGGCCACGACGGTGGAAGACACGGCGGTGAACGAGGCGCTCGAGCGGCTGCGCCAGCGTGCCGCGCGGTTCGAGCCGGTCGAGGGCCGCGCGCTCGCCGCCCACGACTGGGCGACGGTGGATCTGGAGCGCCGGATGGAGGGGGCCGACGCGGCGCCCGAGACGCACGAGAACGTCACCATCGACCTCGGCGCCGAGGCGAACCCGCCCGGGTTTTCCGCGCAGCTGGTCGGGCTCGACGCGGGCGCGCACAAGGCCTTCAGCGTCACCTACCCCGCGGACCACGGGGTGCCGGACCTGGCGGGCCGCACCGTCAGGTACGGCGTCACGCTCAAGGCGATCAAGCAGCGCGTGGTGCCGGAGCTGGACGATGAGTTCGCGAAGGACCTCGGGAGCTTCGACTCGCTCGCGGCGCTGCGCGAGCGCGTGCGCCACGATCTCGAGCACGAGGCGGCGCACGAGGCCGACCGGGCGGTGCGCGGCGAGCTGCTGGCCGACCTGGCGAAGCGCGTGCCGTTCGCGGTGCCGGACGCGCTGGTCGAGCAGGAACTGGACCGGCGGGTCGAGGACTTCGCCCGGCGGCTCGTCGAGCAGCAGGTGGACCCGCGCAAGGCGGGGATCGACTGGAACGAGTTCCGGACGGCGCAGCGCGACGCGGCGGTGGAGTCGGTGAAGGCGATGGTCGCGCTCGACGAGATCGCGCGGCGCGAGCCGGTGGTGGTGAGCGACGAGGACCTGGCGCAGGAAATCGGCCGCTTCGCCGAGCGCAGCGGCCGGACGCCCGAGGCGGTGCGCGCCCAGATCGAGAAGGACAACGGCCTGGCGCGCCTGCGGGGCGGCCTGCGCCGCGAGAAGACGGTGGACCTGCTGCTGGCGAACGCCGCCATCACGACGGCGTAGATTGGCACGGCACCCCGGGGCTGAAGCCCCGGGGCTCCACTCGAGATCCTGTCCGCCGAGGGAGAGTGACGGCATCATGACACGAGATTCCGGCGAGGCCCGCGCGCAGCTGGTGCCGATGGTGGTCGAGCAGACCGCCCGCGGCGAGCGCGCGTACGACATCTACTCGCGGCTGCTGAAGGACAACATCATCTTCATCGGCACGCCGATCGACGATCAGATCGCGAACCTCGCGATCGCCCAGATGCTGTTCCTCGAGGCCGAGGACCCGGAGAAGGACATCCTGCTGTACATCAACAGCCCGGGCGGGTCGATCACGGCGGGGCTGGCGATCTACGACACGATGCAGTTCATCCGGCCGGACGTGCAGACGTACTGCCTCGGGCAGGCGGCGTCGATGGGCGCGCTGCTGCTGGCGGGCGGCGCGAAGGGCAAGCGCTTCTCGCTGCCCAACTCGCGCATCGTGATCCACCAGCCGCTGATGCAGGGGCTGGCCGGCCAGGCCACCGACATCGACATCGCGGCGCGCGAGCTGCTGCGGATGCGCGAGAACCTGAACGAGATCCTGCAGCACCACACGGGGCAGCCGCTCGAGCGCATCCAGGTGGACACCGAGCGCGACTACATCATGCGCCCGGAGCAGGCGAAGGATTACGGTATCATTGACGATGTGATCCGCAAGCGCGCCTGAGGCGCGCGGCGCGCGGCCCGGCGGGGGCCGCGCCGCGGGCATGGGTCCGACCATGGCCAAGAAAAACGGCGACACCGACGTCCTCCGCTGTTCCTTCTGCAACAAGGACCAGAACGACGTCCGCAAGCTCATCGCGGGCCCGACGGTGTTCATCTGCGACGAGTGCGTCGAGGTCTGCAACGACATCATCGCCGACGACAACCGCCACGAGCCCAAGGCCCCGCGCTCCACGCTGCCGACGCCGCCCGAGATCAAGAAGTTCCTCGACGACTACGTCATCGGCCAGGAGCGCTCCAAGAAGAAGCTGGCCGTCGCCGTCTACAACCACTACAAGCGGATCGAGATCCAGAAGGCCTCGCGCGGGCGGCACGACATCGAGCTGAGCAAGGCCAACATCCTGCTGGTCGGGCCGACGGGCACGGGCAAGACGCTGCTGGCGCAGACGCTGGCGAAGATGCTCTCGGTCCCCTTCGCCATCGTCGACGCGACGACGCTGACCGAGGCCGGCTACGTCGGCGAGGACGTCGAGAACATCATCCTCAAGCTGCTGCAGGCCGCCGGCGGCGACATCGAGAAGTGCCAGCAGGGGATCATCTACATCGACGAGATCGACAAGATCTCGCGCAAGGACGAGAACCCGTCCATCACGCGCGACGTGTCCGGCGAGGGCGTGCAGCAGGCGCTGCTCAAGATCCTCGAGGGCACCGTCGCCAACGTGCCGCCCCAGGGCGGGCGCAAGCACCCGCACCAGGAGTTCTACCAGGTCGACACGACCAACATCCTCTTCATCTGCGGCGGCGCGTTCGTGGGCCTCGACAAGGTGATCGAGCGCCGCATCGGCAAGAAGACGATGGGGTTCCGGGCCGAGATCGCCGACCCGCGCACGCGCGACCGGGGCGAGACGCTGGAGCGGCTCGAGCCGGAGGACCTGATCCGGTACGGCCTGATCCCCGAGTTCGTGGGGCGCCTGCCGGTGGTGGGCACGCTGCACGACCTGGACAAGCCGGCGCTGGTGCAGATCCTGACCGGGCCGAAGAACGCCATCACGCGGCAGTACCAGAAGCTGTTCGAGTACGAGAACGTCAAACTGCGGTTCACCGACGACGCCCTCGAGGCCATCGCCGAGGCGGCGCTGCGGCGCAAGATCGGCGCGCGCGGCCTGCGGATGATCATCGAGGACCACATGCTGGAGCTCATGTACACCCTGCCGGGCCAGAAGAAGGTCCGGGAGTGTGTGATCACGCGCGAGGTCGTCGAGCACAAGGCCCCGGCGATGACCGTCATCGAAAAGGCAGGCTAGTGGAACTCTACGAGACCCTTCCCATCGTCCCCCTGCGGGACCTGGTCGTCTTCCCGCACATGATGGTGCCGTTCGTCATCGGCCGGCCCGCCTCGATCCGCGCCCTCGAGCACTCGCTGGACAAGGACAAGCGGGTGTTCCTGGCGGCCCAGCACGACGCGCAGGTCGACGATCCGCAGCCGCAGGACATCTACACGATGGGCTGCGTGGCCAACGTGGTGCAGAGCCTGAAGCTGCCCGACGGCAACATCAAGCTCCTCGTCGAAGGCACCGACCGCGGCCGCGCCATCGAGTGGAAGGAGGACCGCGGCTTCTTCCGCGTCGTCGTGAAGGTGCTCCCCCGCCACCGCGACGCGGCGGGCGATGTCGAGGGCGCGATGAGCCGCGTCGTGTCGCTGTTCGAGCAGTACGTGAAGCTGTCGAACAACCTGCAGTACGACGCGATGATCGCCGCCGTCCGCGTGGACGATCCCGCCCGCCTCTCCGACACGATCGCCGCGCACCTGCTCGTGGGCGTCGAGGAGAAGCAGAACCTGCTCGAGATGGTCTCGCCCCTCGAGCGCCTGAACCGCATCGCCGCCATCCTCGAGGCCGAGGTCGACAAGCTCCAGGTGGACCGCCGCATCCAGACGCGCGTGAAGAAGCAGATGGAGAAGGCGCAGAAGGAGTACTACCTCAACGAGAAGATGAAGGCGATCCAGAAGGAGCTCGGCCGCAAGGACGAGAAGGGCAACGAGGTCGACGAGCTCCGGAAGAAGATCGAGCGGGCGAAGATGCCCGCCGAGGTCGAGGAGAAGGCGATCCAGGAGCTGAAGCGCCTGGAGGCGATGCCGCCGATGTCGGCCGAGGCCACCGTGTCGCGCAACTACCTCGACTGGCTGGTGGCCGTCCCCTGGCACAAGAAGTCGAAAGAGAGCCGCGACCTCAAGCGCGCCGAGGGCATCCTCAACGCCGACCACTACGGCCTCGAAAAGGTGAAGGAGCGCGTCCTCGAGTTCCTCGCGGTGCGCGCCCTCGTGAAGAAGCCGAAGGCCACGATCCTCACCTTCGCCGGCCCCCCGGGCGTGGGCAAGACGTCGCTCGCCAAGTCGATCGCCCGCGCGATGAACCGCAACTTCGTGCGCCTGTCGCTCGGCGGCGTGCGCGACGAGGCCGAGATCCGCGGCCACCGCCGGACCTACATCGGGGCGTTCCCGGGCCAGATCATCCAGATGATGAAGAAGGCGGGCACGCAGAACCCGCTGTTCCTGCTGGACGAAGTCGACAAGATGTCGATGGACTTCCGCGGCGACCCGTCGGCGGCCCTCCTCGAGGTGCTCGACCCCGAGCAGAACCACACGTTCCTCGACCACTACCTGGACGTCGAGTTCGACCTGTCGAACGTGATGTTCATCTGCACGGCAAACGTGCTGCACACCGTGCCCCAGGCGCTGCGCGACCGCATGGAGGTGCTGAACCTGCCCGGCTACACCGAGCTGGAGAAGACCGAGATCGCGAAGCGCTTCCTCGTGCCGAAGTCGCTCGAGGGGTCAGGCCTCCTGCCCGCCAACGTGTCGTTCACCGACACGGCGCTCCAGACGATCATCCAGCGCTACACCCGCGAGGCCGGCGTCCGCAACCTCGAGCGCGAGATCCAGTCGATCTGCCGCAAGGTCGCCCGCCGCGTCGTCGCCGAGGGCAAGGCGTACATCGAAGCGATCACGCCCGAGAAGGTGACCCAGTTCCTGGGCGTGCCGAAGTTCCGGCCGACCAGCGCCGAGGAGAAGAACGAGGTGGGCCTCGCGACGGGCCTCGCCTGGACCGAGGTGGGCGGCGAGATCCTGGTCACCGAGACGACAATCATGCCCGGCCGCGGGCGCCTGACGCTCACCGGCAAGCTCGGCGACGTCATGCAGGAGTCCGCGCAGGCCGCGTTGAGTTTCGTCCGGTCCAAGGCCGCCGAGTTCGGGATCGACCCCGACTTCCACCGCCGCCAGGACGTGCACATCCACGTCCCCGAGGGCGCCATCCCGAAGGACGGCCCTTCGGCCGGCATCACGATGGCCACGGCCCTGGTGTCGGTGCTGACCGGCACGCCGGTCCGCCGCGACGTCGCGATGACGGGCGAAATCACGCTGCGCGGCAAGGTGCTGCCCATCGGCGGCGTGAAGGAGAAGGTGCTGGCGGCCCACCGCGCCGGGGTGACGCACATCGTCCTGCCGAAGGACAACGAGAAGGACCTGGCGGACATCCCGCGCAGCGTCCTCGACGTGCTCAAGATCTACCTCGTCGAAGGGATGGACGAGGTGCTGCGCATCGCGCTGGCGACGCCGCTGCCGGGCCGGCCGATTCCGGGCGGCGACATCGAGCCGGTCAGAGATCCAGCACCCGGGAGAGGTCACGCACTAGCTCGGGGCTCGGGACTCGGGGTCTGGGATTTGGGATTTGGGATTCGGGATTCGGGATTCGGCACGGGTCACGCCGAACACGTGCTGGGCATGCCGCCGAGCGGCCCCTCGAACCGAGCCGCTCATCGACAGCGGGCAAAACGCTTCGGAAGGGCCGGAGTCCACGTGGGGGAGGCTCCGCTTCGCACTTGGAGGCATGGCATGTCGCCAAGTGCGCATGGAAACGCCACGGTGTGGCGTTTCCCGCGGAGGAGAAGTGGGGCCCCGCGTGCCACCGACAGCACCCTGGAGAAGCGTTTTGTCGGTGAGTGTGAGCGGGGACGCGCGGCGGCGTGCCCAGCACCGAGCACCGCGGGAACCCTGACAAGATGGCACGAGTCAAGGTCGTGGCGGCGGAGTTCGTCACCAGCGCCGCAAGCGCCGCCGATCTGCTGCAGACGCCGCTCCCGGAGCTGGCCTTCGCCGGCCGCTCGAACGTGGGCAAGTCGAGCCTGATCAACGCGCTCGCGGGCCGCACCCTGGCCCGGACCAGCGCCGAGCCCGGCAAGACGCGCCTGGCCAACTACTACCGGCTGCAGCCCGAGCGCGGCCCGGCGTTTCACCTGGTGGACCTGCCGGGCTACGGCTACGCGCGGGGCGCCCGGGAAGGACGCGCGTTCGCGACGCTGGCGCAGGAGTATTTCTTCGGCGGGCCGCAGGGGGGCGGCATGCGGCAGGCCCTCGCCGGCGTGGTGCTGCTCGTCGACGCGCGGCACCCCGGCCTCGAGGCGGACCTCGAGGCCTCGCGCTGGTTCTCGGCCCAGGGCTGCGCGGTGCAGCTGACGGCCACCAAGGCGGACAAACTCTCGCGCGCGGAACGCCAGCGCGCGGCGTCCGCGATCGTGCAGGCGTTCGGCAGGAACGCGCTGATGACCTCGGCGGCGTCCCGGGAAGGCATCGACGAACTGTGGGCATGGATAGCGCAACAGGTGGAACAGTGGAAGCAACCGCATCGGTAGACGTGGGCACGCTCGACCTGGCGTCGCTCAAGAGCCTGAACGTGGCGGGCCTCACCGCCATCGCCCGGCAGCTCGACCTGCCCGGCGCGACAGGCATGCGCAAGCAGGACCTGATCTTCCAGATCCTCAGGGCGCGGAGCGAGCGCAACGGCCTGATGTTCTCGGAAGGCGTGCTCGAAACGCTGCCCGATGGCTACGGCTTCCTGCGCGGGCCCGACTACAACTACCTCCCCGGCCCCGACGACGTGTACGTGTCGCCGTCGCAGATCCGGCGCTTCGGCCTGCACACGGGCGACACCGTGTCGGGCCAGATCCGGCCGCCGCGCGAGGGCGAGCGGTACTTCGCGCTGGTGAAGGTGGACGCGGTGAACTTCGAGCCGCCCGAGCGCAAGAGCGAGCGCGTGTTCTTCGAGAACCTCACGCCGCTCTACCCCCAGGAGAAGTTCAACCTCGAGTACGCGGCGGAGGAGCTCTGCACGCGCGTCATCGACATGATGGCGCCCATCGGCAAGGGCCAGCGCGCGCTCATCGTCGCTCCGCCGCGCACGGGCAAGACGATGCTGCTGCAGGCGCTCGCGAACAGCATCGGCACCAATCACCCGGACGCCTTCCTCATCGTGCTGCTCATCGACGAGCGGCCGGAGGAAGTGACCGACATGCAGCGGTCGGTGCGGGGCGAGGTCATCTCGTCCACGTTCGACGAGCCGCCGCAGCGCCACGTGCAGATCGCCGAGATGGTGATCGAGAAGGCGAAGCGCCTGGTGGAAACGGGCCGCGACGTGGTGATCCTGCTCGACTCGATCACGCGCCTCGCCCGCGCCTACAACACGGTCGTGCCGACCTCCGGCCGCATTCTGTCGGGCGGCGTCGACAGCAACGCGCTGCAGAAGCCGAAGCGCTTCTTCGGGGCGGCGCGCAAGATCGAGGGCGCGGGCTCGCTCACGATCGTCGCGACGGCGCTCATCGACACTGGCTCCCGCATGGACGATGTGATCTTCGAGGAGTTCAAGGGCACCGGCAACCTCGAGATTCATCTCGACCGGAAGCTGTCCGACCGGCGCGTCTACCCCTCGATCGACATCCAGAAGAGCGGCACGCGCAAGGAAGAGCTGCTGCTCGAGAAAGACGTCCTCAGCAAGGTCTACATCCTCCGCAAGGTCCTCGACCCGCTGTCGACGGTGGACGCGATGGAGCTGCTCCTCGGCAAGCTGGCGAAGACCAAGACCAACGCCGAGTTCCTGGCGGCGATGAACCGGTAGGGGCTAGGGGCTCGGGGCTCGCCCTTCGACGCGCGCTTGATCGCGTCGCTCGCTCAGGGTGCGCCGTTCCGGCGCAGGGCTGGGGCGCGGGCTCCCCCGGACCACTCCGATCCAACCGGTGGTAGTCCGGATCCATCGGATGGGATCCGGGGGCGTTGCCGGGCTGCGGTCCGGCCGGTCCCAGGCGCGGCTCCACGATAACTTTCTGCGTCAAAGGCAGTTGCCGCGTCAGGCTTGGCTCGACATCTGCCTCGACATCTGCCTCGCCTCGGGTACCGAATTCGCATATACTCCGCACGAAACTGTCTCAACTTAGAGTCCGCGCTCATGATCTGCGCCTTTTCCGGGGAGGGGTTATGACGAAACGCCGATGGTTTCTTCGAACGGCGGCGGTTGGTCTGGCGGCCGTCGTGCTTGCGGCCGGCCTGGCATCCGGACAGACCGTCCTCGGCCGGGTCGCGGGCAGCGTCGTGGACGCGTCCGGGGCCGTGCTGCCGGGGGCGATGATCACGTTGACCAACGTGGCCACGAACTCGGTGGCGACGGCTGTCGCGGCCGACACGGGCGCGTTCGTTTTCCCGCAGGTCCCGGCCGGCACCTACAAGATCGTGGTGGAGCTCCAGGGCTTCAAGACGGCGACCTACAACCAGGTCATCGTCAACGTCGGCCAGGAGTACTCGCTGACGGCGAAGCTCGAACTGGGCCAGTTGAGCGAGACGGTCGAGGTGGTGGCGGGCGTGTCGCTGGTCAAGACGACGACGCCGGAAGTCAGCACGACGGTGCAGCAGAAAGAGGTGCTGGCCCTCCCGATCCCCGGCCGCGACGTGACGAACCTGATCAGGCTGCAGGCAGGAGTACCGGGGATCACGCAGCGGAGCAGCACGGCCATCGACGGCGGGCGCCCGACCTGGACGCAGGTCACGGTGGACGGGATCAACGTTCAGGACAACTTCATCCGGACCAACTCGCTGGACTTCCTGCCGAACCGGCCGACCTCCGACACCGTGTCCGAGATCAGCATCACGACGTCGATCTCGGGAGCGGACTCGGCCGGCGGCGCGACGTCGGTGCGGATGATCACGCCGTCGGGCACGAACACGTTCCGCGGCAGCGTGTTCGAGGCGAACCGCAACTCCGATCTGTCCGCCAACTCCTTCTTCAACAACAAGTCCGGCGTCGAGAAGCCGTTCCTGAACCGCAACCAGTTCGGCGGGCGCCTGGGCGGACCGATCCTGAAGAACAAGCTGTTCTTCTTCGGCTACTACGAAGGGTTCCGCCAGGTGAGCATGACGGCGCAGAACAACACCATCCCGGTCCGCGACGACTGGGGGCAGGGCGTGTTCCGCTACGCCGCGCTCGACGGAACGGTGCGCGCCCTCAACGTCCTGCAGCAGGTGGGCGTGCCGGTCGACACGGAGGTCCAGTCGATCGCCCTGGCGAACATGCCGAAAGCCTCCGTGGTGAACAACTACGACACCGGCGACTCGCGGGCGGACCGGATCCTGAACACGGCGGGGTACCGCTTCAACCAGCAGGATTTGAACAACCGCGATCAGTTCGGGTTCAGGGTCGACTACGAGTTGAACCCGGCCAACCGGTTCGAGGCGATCTACACGTATTTCAAGGAAACCGACGACCGGACCGACCTGGATCTCGTCACGCTGCCCCGGCCGCTCGTCTACACCAGCTCCGATCCGAAGCGGTTCGTGTTCGCGTGGCGGTGGCTGCCCACGTCGCGGCTCCAGAACGAGATCCGCGCCGGAGCGAACCTCGCGCCCGTGCAGTTCGAAAGCGACGTGGACTACAGCGGATTGATCCTGAACTACTCGTCCGGCCTGACCAGCCGCGAGCCGACGTTCCAGCCGCAGGGCCGGTACACGGACACGTACCAGTTCAGCGACAGCGGCTCGTTCATGGCGGGCGCGCACCAGTTCCAGTTCGGCGGCAGCCTGCAGGCCATCCGCGTCAACCCGTACAACTACGCAGGCCGGTACCCGACCGTGTCGACCGGCTTCAGCAGCACGGCCCCGTCGAACCTGCAACTGACCTCGTCGATGTTCCCCGGCGGCATCGGCGCGGCGGACCTCTCCAGCGCGAACGCGATGCTGGCGTTCCTCAGCGGCACCGTGACATCGGTCGCCCAGACGTTCCAGGTCCAGGATCAGACATCGGGCTTCGTGGCGGGCATCCCGAACGACCGGAACTACGCGTTCAACAACTGGGCGGCCTATGTCCAGGACAACTGGCGGTGGAAATCGAGCTTCACGGTGCGCGCGGGCCTGAAGTGGGAGTACTACAGCCCGCTGAGGGAGGCCGACAACCTGGCGTTCTTCCCCGTTCTGAAGGGGTCGCTCCAGGACACCCTCCTCGACCCGAACGCGACGGTGACGTTCGTGGACGGCCAGTTCTACAACAACGACCTGAACAACTTCGGCCCGACGGTCGGGTTCGCGTGGGACGTGTTCAAGGACGGCAGTACGGCGATTCGCGGCGGGTACTCCCTGTCGTTCGTGAACGAGGAAACGGTCACGGTCGGCACCAACGCCACCGGCACGAACGCCGGCCTCAGCACGGCCGTGACGAGCTCCAATCTGTATGCGTACCTCGACAACGGCGTGCCGGTCGTGGCCACGCCGGCATTCAAGTCGACCCGGACGATGGCTGATCAGATTGCGGTGAGCCTCACGGGCGGCGTCGGCGGCATCGATCCGGAGCTGGCCCAGCCGCACGTGCACCAGGTGAGCGTGGGAGTCTCGCGCCTGCTGCCGTGGGCCTTCGCAGGCGAGGCGCGCTACGTCGGGACGTTCGGGCGCGGCATCTGGCGCGGCATCGACTACAACCAGATCGACGCCGGCGGCGAGTTCCTGGCCGACTTCCTGCGCGCCCGCAGCAACGGCTACCTCTCGCAGGCCGCGACGGGCTCGTTCAACCCGGCCTACAACCCCAGCATCCCCGGCAGCCAGCCCCTGACGGTGCTGCCGAAGTACGGCGGCGGCCAGTTCGGCAATTCGAACGTGATCAACGCGCTCCAGCAGGGCGAGGCGGCGCGTCTCGCGGACACTTACGTCGGAATCACGTCCACGTCCACCCAGGCACGGGCGGACTTCATGGACAATGCCGGCATCTACGCGGCCACCGCCGTCCTCAACGGCGGCTACAGCGATTACCACGCGTTCCAGTTCGACCTGCGCCGGAACTACCGCAGCGGCATCGCCGGCCAGTTCAACTACACCTGGTCGACCACGGAAACCGATTCGGCCGGTACCGCGCAGAGCCGGCTCGAGCCGTTCCTCGACAACGCGCGGCCGGACCTGAACGTCAGCCGGTCGGAATTCCACGTCACACACGTCATCAACGGCAGCCTCATCCTCGACCTGCCCTTCGGCGTGGGCCGCAAGTGGATGAACGGCGGCGGGGTGAAGGACGTGTTCTTCGGCGGATGGCAAACCAGCGCCATCGTCCACTGGCAGAAGGGCGCGCCGCTGTCGATCACGTCGGGCCGCGGCACCTTCAACCGGGCGGGGCGTTCCGGCACCATGACCGCCCTCACGTCGCTCACGCAGGAGCAGCTCGACAAGCTGTTCAAGGTGACCAAGGCCCCCAATGGCAACATCTACTGGCTGGACCCGGCGGTCATCGATCCGGCCACCGGCCGGGCGGTGGGCGCCGACAACCTCAACAACACGGCGGGATTCCCGGGGCAGGTGTTCTTCAACCCGATGGCCGGCGAGGTCGGCAATCTGCGAATGCTCCAGTTCGATCGGCCCGCCGTGACGTCGTTCGACGCGGCAATCGCCAAGCAGTTCAGGATCACGAACCGGGTCCGCTTCGAGCTGAAGGGCGAGCTGCTGAACGCGTTCAACATGGTGTACTTCAACGCCGGCGACTTCAGCATCAACAGTACGACCTTCGGGCGCATCACGGGCGTTTCGGTAGGGGCCAGGGTCGTCCAGTTGTCGGGCCGGTTTGAGTTCTGATTCGCATTTCGGGATCTCGAATCCGGGTTTCCGGATTACGGGGCGCCTTCGGGCGCCCCGTTTTTCAGCACCACCAGCACCACCCCTGCAACATTCTGCATTTAAAAGGGTTACACCGCGGCAAAACCTGCCGTCTCTCGCGACGTGCGGCACGGGGTTCGCATAGGGTGTCGCAGGACTGATACAGGTCCGGAGATTCGAGCTTTCCCGTTGCACCGCGGTCCAGGCGAAGGTGGGCGGGGAGGTCGAGGGGCAGCGCGTCGCTGGGGGGTGCCGCGGTGCCCTTCGCTATGTACAGCGGCAGCCAGCGCTGCGATGACGCGGGCCGCGTCGCAGGTAAAATGGGCGCATGAAGCACCGTACGTTTGGGCGCGTCGGCACGCCGGTGGCCGAAATCGGCATCGGCACGTGGGGCATGGGTGGATGGAGCGGGTCCGACGACGAGACGTCGAGAGCCGCGCTGCGCCGCTACCTCGATCTGGGCGGCGACTTCGTCGACACCGCCCGGGCTTACGGGAACGGCCGCAGCGAGACGCTCATTGGCGAGGTGCTGCGCGGATGGTCGGGGCCGGCGCCGTTTCTCGCCACCAAAATCCCGCCCGGAAACGGTCAGTGGCCCGCGAGGGCGGACTACCCGCTCGACGCCGTCTTCCCGGCCGACCACGTCCGATCCTCGACCGAGCGCAGCCTCACCGCGCTGGGCGTCTCGAGCGTCGATCTCCAGCAGTTCCACGTCTGGACCGATGCCTGGGCCGGCGACGACCGCTGGCAGCGGGCCGTGGCCGACCTGAAGTCGGAGGGGCTCATCAAGGCCTTCGGCATCAGCGTCAACCGCTGGGAGCCCGCGAACGTCCTCCGGGCGCTTCGCACCGGCCTGATTGACGCGGTGCAGGTCGTCTACAACATCTTCGACCAGGCGCCCGAGGACGAGCTGTTCCCGCTCTGCCAGGAACTGGGCGTCGCCATCATCGCCCGCGTCCCGTTCGACGAGGGCAGCCTGACGGGAACGATGACGGTAGACGACACCTGGCCGAAGGGCGACTGGCGGAACCTCTACTTCACGCCGGAAAATCTCAGGCAGACGCTCTCCCGCGTCGACCGGGTCCAGGCAGACGTGCCCCCCGGCATGGACCTGCCCGATCTGGCCCTGCGGTTCATCCTCCACCACCCGGCCGTCACGACCGTGATCCCCGGCATGCGCACCGTCAGGCACGTCGAGAAGAACGCGGCCGTTTCGGACGGCAACCCCTTCCCTGCCAATCTCTTGCAGGCGATGCGCCGGCACCGGTGGGACAGGAACACTGTGATTCCGTAGGGGGCTGGGCGCTAGGGGATAGGGGCCAGGCGCCAGGGGATAGGGGATAGGGGATAGGGGATAGGAAAGAGACTCCAGAAGCAAGAAGGAGGGCCTGTTCCGCCGGACCCGCCTTCCGGCTTCTGGATTCTGACTATCGTCAGAGGGCCCTTCTTGCTTCTGACCCCCGCGAAGCCCGGATCTTCCTAAAGCCGGGCCTGGCCTGCTAGAATGAGAAGTTCCGGTAGGCCGGAAGGAGTTCGCATGAAGGAAGGCATCCACCCGAAGTACTTCGATGTCGAGGCGCGGTGCGCCTGCGGGGCGACCTGGAAGACGCGCTCCACCAAGCAGGAGCTCCACCTCGAGATTTGCTCCAGCTGCCACCCGTTCTACACGGGCCGCCAGAAGATCATGGACACCGAGGGCCGCGTCGAGCGCTTCACGAAGAAGTTCGGCGCCCAGACCTCGGAGGCCCGCAAGCAGGCCGCGGCGAAGGCGAAGAAGCCCTCGTCGGCGTCCGCCTAGGACTCTGGTGCACGACGCGCCAGGCCGGGCGCCGCGTCCTGCGGCGCCCGATTCTTTCTCTCATTCCGTTTGACGGTCGGGCGGGAAGCGGGTACAACCCGCTGCATGACCCGCGTGTGCGCTGCCATCCTCTCCGCCCTGCTCATCGCGGCGGCCCTGTTGTCCGATTCCGCCCGGCCCCTCGGCCAGGCGCTGCCCGCCCCGACGCCGGCGCCGCTCGTGCTCTGGTACGACAAGCCCGCCGCCGCGTTCGAAGAGGCGCTCCCGCTCGGCAACGGCCGGACGGGCGCGATGCTGTTCGGCGGACCATCGGCTGACCGGTTCCTGCTGAACGACTCCACCCTGTGGACGGGCGGGCCGGTGGACCCGGCGATGAACCCCGACGCGATCACCTGGCTCCCCAAGGTCAGAGACGCGCTCTTCAAGGGCGACTACAAGACGGCCGACACGCTGACGCGCAAGCTCCAGGGGCGTTTCTCACAATCGTATGCGCCGCTGGGGGACCTGTACATCGACACGCCCGACCTCGCCGCGGCCGACGTCACGGGCTATCGGCGGCACCTGGATCTGGCAACGGCCACGGCGCGCACGACGGTCACGGCCGGCCCCGTGGCCTTCACGCGCGAGGCCTTCGTCTCGTCTCCCGACAAGCTGCTGGTCATCCGCCTGTCGTCGTCGGTGCCGGGCCGGCTCGCCGCCTCGCTGCGTTTCACGAGCCAGTTGCGCCACGAAGCGGCGGTAACCGGCGAGGGCGACCTGCTCCTGGCCGGGCGCGCGCCCGTTCACGCCGAGCCGCAGTACCGCGGCAACATCAACAACCCGATCGTCTACGACGAGGGCCCGAACCCGAGAGGCACGCGCTTCGCCGCGCGAGCCCGGGTGCTGCAGACCGACGGCACGGTCGTCCGGGGAACGGGCGCGCTGGCGATCGAGGGCGCCACGTCGGCCGTCATCGCTGTGGCCATCGACACGAGCTTCGCGGGCTTCGACCGGGAGCCCGGCGAGGGCCCAGATCCCGTCAGGGCGACGCGGGATCGCCTGAGCGGCGTGTCGGGCCGCACCTACCAGAGCCTGAGCCAGGCACACGTGCAGGACGCCGGCGCGCTCTTCAACCGGGTGACGCTCGATCTCGGCCGATCGCCGCAGGACGAGAAGCCGACCGACGTCCGCCTCAGGGAGTACGCCGCCGGTGTGCCGGACCCGGGTCTCGAGACGCTCTACTTCCAGTTCGGACGCTACCTGCTCATCGCCGGCTCGCGCCCGGGCAGCCCCGCGCTGAACCTGCAGGGTCTCTGGAACCCGCACATGCGGCCGCCGTGGAGCAGCAACTACACGGTGAACATCAACACCGAGATGAACTACTGGCCGGCCGAGACGACCAACCTGGCCGAATGCCATCAGCCGCTGCTGCGCTTCATCGGCGACTTGGCGAAGACGGGCGCGGTGACGGCGCGCCACTTCTACGGCGCGGGGGGCTGGTGCGTGCACCACAACAGCGACATCTGGGCGATGAGCAACCCGGTGGGCGACTTCGGCCAGGGCGACCCGCGGTGGGCGAACTGGCCGATGGCCGGCGCCTGGCTGAGCCAGCACCTGTGGGAACGGTTCGCGTTCGGCGGCGACGTCTCGTGGCTGCGCCAGACGGGCTATCCGCTGATGAAAGGCGCGGCCGAGTTCGCCATGGACTGGCTGGTGGAAGGCCCGGATGGGTTCCTCGTCACGGCGCCATCGACGTCGCCCGAGAACGGCTATCGCACGCCCGACGGTTACGCGGGCGTCGTGTCGATGATGACGACGTCCGATCTCGCGCTCATCCGCGGGCTCTTCCTGAACGTCATGCAGGCCGCCGAGGCGCTGGACGCCGACGCGCCCTTCCGCGCGACGGTGAAGGCGAAGCTGGACCGGCTGCCGCCCTACAAGGTGGGCCGGAAGGGCCATCTGCAGGAGTGGTATCTCGACTGGGACGATCCTGAGCCGGAACACCGGCACGTCTCGCATCTCATCGGCCTCTATCCCGACGACCAGATCAACCCTGTCGACACGCCCGCGCTGGCGGCGGCGGTGAAGCGCTCGCTCGAGCTGCGCGGCGACGGCGGCACGGGGTGGGCGAAGGCGTGGAAGATCGGGTTGTGGGCGCGGCTGCTCGACGGCGATCACGCGTATCGCATGCTGCGGACGCATCTGCAGTATGTGCCGGCCACGGGCGACACCCAGTACAAGGGCGGCGGCACGTATCCGAACCTGTTCGACGCGCACCCGCCGTTCCAGATCGACGGCAACTTCGGCGGCACCGCGGGCATCGCGGAGATGCTGCTGCAGAGCCAGCGTGGCGAGGTGCACCTGCTGCCGGCGCTGCCCTCGGCGTGGGCGTCCGGCTCGGTGAAGGGCGTGCGCGCCCGCGGTGGCTACACGGTGGACATCGCCTGGCGCAACGGCGCGCTGGCGGGAGCGGTCATCACGGCCGATCGAAGCGGGAAGGTCCGCGTCAGGTACGGCCGGTCGACGGCCGAATACCCGGTGACGGCCGGAAAGCCGCTGACCGTCACGGCTGGTCCGTCAGGCCTGCTCGTTCGTTGATGCTGTCGCCGGTACGTCGAGGCTGAAGCCTCGACCTCCATCGCGTCACGCTGCCACTTGGAGGCTGCCCCATCAGGGGCGACATGCTACGGCCGGCCACGGCCGACCCTCGCGCGTCGCGGCGCCGCGGCGCCGGACGGCCCGCTACTGGGCCATCGCGTACGCCGGCCTTGCGGTGATCAACATCCGCAAGATCGCGTCGTACTCACGGCCGGTGACGGACCGCCGCCGCTGGCCTGGCCCGTGCGGCGATACCTGGCGCGTGTCGGTCTTGTGGGCGACCACCATGTCGAACTCGGGCAGGACGGTGATGAACTGCCCGCCGGCCCCCATGCCGGTGTACGCGCCCGCGAACGGCCCCGGCGAGTTCGGGGCGTCCCATACCCACCACATGTAGCCGTAGCCCCAGCGCTGGCCGCTGCCGAGGGCGCGATAGCCTGGCGGGTTCATCTCGTTCATGGGCGTGACGAGCGATCGGATCTTCTGCGCCCACGCGCGCGGCACGACCTGCTGCCGGTTCCAGTTGCCGTCGCGCGACATGAGCAATCCGATCCGCGCCATGTCGCGCACCGAGAAGAACATGTGATACGCCATGTGCTGCGAGCGCTTGGGATCGCCGCTTTTCTGTTGGGCTTTGCGATCGAAGTCCTGCATGCCGATGGGCCGCGCGAGGTCGGTCTCCACGGCGTCGTAGATGTCCCGCCCCGTCAGCTTCTCGAAGACGGCGCCGGCGGCGTTGAAGTCCCAGTTGTTGTAGAGGTAGAACGTGCCCGGGGCCTGCGACCCCCTGGGCGGTGCGCTGTCGGTGGAATCACCGGCGTTCGACGCCGGGTGATAGACACCCGAGCGCGCGGTGATCAGGTCTTCGACCGTCGCCTCGAGCTCCCGCGGCAGCAGGCCGCCGACGTCGGTGAACTGCAGGTCCTTCAACGTGGCGTCGAGCTTGATGGTCCCGTTCTCGACGTACTTGCCGTAGAGCATCGCCAGCACGCTCTTGCGGACCGACGCCAGATAGCTCAGGTGTTTCACGTCGCCGTACTCGAACAGCACGCGGCCGCCCACGGTCACGACCATCGCCGTCGTGTCGATGGACGACAGCCAGCCGCGGAGCGCTTCCAGCCGCGCCGTCGAGTAGCCGGCTGACTCGGGTTTCGCGATGCGCTCCCAGTCAGCGCCCGGGAACACCGGTGCGGGGGAATCCGGCGCGGGTGCCGGCGCCTGGCCGACAGCCGGGACGACCAGAAACGCTGCGAGGGCCAGCGCCGCCACGACGCTCCACATGCGCCGCGAAATCGTGCTCGTCACCGTCGTCCTCCTTCCTGCAGATGAGACACCGAGCGTGTCACCGTTTCACGAAGGCCAGGCCTCTGGTCCGATCGGCGTCCACGACCAGGCCGGTGACGGCGCCGTCGGGGCCGCGACGGAAACGGATCGTGCTTCCCTGGGCGAGGAACTGGCCCGGCTGCAAGTTCGAAAGAGTGAGCCACTGCGGCCGCACGCCTCGGCGCAGCTTCAACCTGTCTCCGTCGACCACGAACCTGTAGGTGCTCTCCAGTTCCTCGCTGTAGTAATCACCCGCGAAGGCCGCAAGTTCGTTTCCTACGTAGACGTATCCGCCAATCACGCTGACGACGCTCGGCGGAACCTTGCCTAACGGTGATGGCTCCTTGAATCGATCGGCGAGCACCGCGTCGGCTACTCGACGGACGCTCCAGCCGGTCATGACGTCCGACACATTGCACAGGATGGCCACGGACGTATGCGTCTGCCGGAATCGCATGATGTGCGCGCGGTACCCGCCGAGCGACCCGCTGTGCTCGACGATCGGCATGCCGCGGTACGAGCCGACGGTCAGCCCCCACGCGTAGGTCAACTCCGTACCGTTGTTGAGGCGGCCGGGCGTCTCCAGCATCCGGATGAGGTCCGGGCCGCCCACCTTCGCGTCGTAGAAGTTCCCGTCCCAGCGCACGAGCTCGCGCACGGTGGTGAACAGCCCGCCGGCGCCTGCCCGCTCGTTCGCCGGCGAGTTGAGCGCGAACGACCCGTCCGGCCTGCGCTCGTAGGCATAGGCCCGGCCCGGCACGAGCCGCGCCAAATCGGTGTGGAAGTGGCTCACCGGCATGCCGAGCGGCTGGAAGATGCTGGCGTCGGCGTACGCCGCGAACGGCGTGCCGGTCGCGCGCTCGACGGCCAGCGCGAGCATCGCGTAGCCGGAGTTCGAGTAGAGATGCTCCTCACCCGGCAGGAAGTTCAGCGCCTTCTGCCGCGCGACGATGCGGAGGACGGCGTCGTTGTCGAAGGCCTCCTCGTCGCGGCGGCCGGCGAGGCCCATGAGCGTGTTCACGTCGCGAAGGCCGCTCGTATGGTGCACGAGGTGCCGGATCGTAATGGTCCTGCCGTAGTCAGGCAGTTCCGGCACGTACTTCCTGACGTCATCGTCGGCGCGGAGTTTCCCCTGCGCGATGGCGAGGGCGGCCGCCATCGCTGTGAACTGCTTGGAGACCGAGCCGGCGTAGAAGACGGAATCCGGCGTGATCGGGACGTTGTGCTCGAGGTCCGCGATGCCGTACCCGCGCGCGTAGGCAATCCGCCCGTCCTGATAGACGCCGAGCGCGCACCCGGGCGAATCTGGCCGGTCCCACTGCGCGAACACGCGGTCCACCTGCGCAGACCATGCCGGAGCGGGCGGCGCCGTCTGCGCGTTCAGCAGAGCCGTCAGCGCGCTGACGATCAGCGCGCAACACACGCCAATCCCGATACGCTTGCCTGGCATGGCCGTGGACCTCCCCTTTCGGCGCCGCCGCCCTGGCGCCGCCGTCAGATGCTAGCGCCCCTCGAGATACCTGGCCGGGATCGGGTTGTCGGGCCGCTCCTGGTCCCACAGCACGGTGACGATCCACCAGCGCCCGCCGTGCTGCATCAACTGGATGGAGTTGATGCCGCGCGCGAAGGGCTTCTCGTCGGCGGCTGCGCGCCTTGAGTCATAGGTGCTGAAGACGTGCAGGATGGTGCCGAACCCGTCCACCTTCTTCGACACTTCGCGCTCGAAGAAGCCCTTCAGGAGCGCATCGTTCGCGCGCTTGATGTAGTCGTCGGGCGACAGGGCGACGGGAACCGAGCCGTCCTGTCGCGGCGCTGCGGGAATGAGCCGCGCGCCAGGCGCAAACAGGCCCCTGAAGCGGTCCCAGTCGCGGGCCTGCCCGGCCGGCCCCGAGATCACGTCGTAGAGCGCGGCGATGATCGCCTCGGGCGAGGCCGTGTCAGACGCACGGGGGCCGGTGGCGGGCTGGGCCCAGGCCGCCGGAGCCGCCCACGCGCAGAACAACAACAGGGCTATCACGGAACGCATCGGCCGACCTCCTGTTCGGGCCCCCGGGGCTGAAGCCCCGGGGCTCCATCTCGTTTCCAAACGCAACTGCCCTGGGATTCCATACTCGCCAGATGGAGGTCAGCCCTTCAGGGCTGACGGATGCGCCAGGCCTGAAGGCCCGGTCTCCACGTGACGTTGTCATCGCCGGACCACAGTCACCGTGATGCTCGACGGGTACTGTTTCGAATGGTGCACCGTGTTGTGCGCCACGACGCCCGTCGTCTCGTCGTAGTTGTTGCCGCCGGTGTTCATGTTGCGATCGAAGCGCGGGAAATTGCTGCTCGACACCTCGATGCGCAGCCGGTGGCCCGCCGCGAAGTGGTTGCTCGTCGTGAGCGGCTGCAGCGTGACCGTGTAGACCGTGCCCGGCTCCATCCAGACGGGCGGCTTCTCGTAGCCTTCGCGCCATCGCATGCGCTGGATCGACTCGTCGAGGTTGTAGGCGCGCCCGTCGGGATAGACGTCGAGCACCTTGACGGTGAAGTCGGTGTCCTTCGCGTCGGACGAGACGTAGAGCGTCGGCGTGATGGGGCCGGTGATCTCGGTGCCCTCCTTGAACGGCTCCGACGTGTAGACGAGGACGTCGGGCCGGACCTCCATCTTCCGCTGGTCGAACGACCCGGCGGTGATGGCCGTGCCGGTGCAGCAGACGTTGCCGCCGTAAGAGGTGACGGGGTTCATCGGATCGTACGTGAACGCGTCGGGCGCGTCGGCGGCAGGCGGCTTCGACGTCAGCACACCGTCGCCGTCCATCGTGTTGGCCTTGCCGCCGCTGGAGAGATAGAGCGTCATCGGCCTCGCGCCGGCAGGCGGCCACGTGTCGGCGGTCTGCCACTTGTTGATGCCCATCGTGAAGTACGTCACTTTCGGGAGCTTCTCGATGGCCGGGCTCGCCTCGCTCTTCAGGAACCGATCGAAGAAGCCGTAGGTGACCTCCTGGTAGTTCCAGCGGGCGTCGCCCATGCTGCGCTCGCCCACCACGGTGTTCTCGGCGGCGCGGGTGTAGCCGCAGTGGGCGACCGGGGCGATGACAGCCCACTGCTGGGCGGCGATGTCGGGCCGGGCCGTCCGCCGCACGTAGTTGTAGAGCGCCAGGTTCGGCCCCACCGAGACGTCGTACCAGGACATGAACCACAAGCCGGGCACGTTCAGGAACTGGTCGTCGTGGAAGAGCCCGCCCTTGTACCACGCCGGGTCGTTGGGCGTGCGCTGCATCATCCGGCCGCCGGTCGCGACGGGCATGGCGTCGGCGAAGATCCCGCGCGGACCGTCCACCGCCTTGAAAATGTCCTGGGTCGGCAGGTGCCAGAGCGCCTTCGACCAGTCGACGCGCGGCGGCTGCTCGGCGAGATCGAAGGATTTCGAGGCGCGGATGAGATCCTCCTGAGACGTACCGGGCGGGAACATCGGCCGCACCTGGTTCTGCTCGCCGTAGAGCCAGGTGATGAACAGCATCTGCACGGCGCCGCCGCGATACCAGTTGCCCTGCTCGAAGTACGGCCGCACGCGGCCCACGCCGGCGCCGAACCCCTGCACGTTCATTGCGGCGTACGCGGGGTGGCCGAGCGCTGCCACGCCCATCTGGTACTCGGCCGTCGACGAGCACCCGGTCGTCCCGACCTTGCCGTTCGACCACGGCTGCGACGAGATCCACGCCAGCGTGTCGTACCCGTCCTGCGGCGACCCGAGGATGTCGTAGTTCCCTTCCGAGAAGAAATGCCCGCGCTCGTTCTGCACGACGTAGGCGTAGCCGCGCTTCACGGCGGTGAGGGCGGCGGTCATGTCGGCCGGCACGCCGTTGCGCACGTCCCAGAAATTGAAGTTGTAGGGCGTGCGCACGAAGATCGTCGGCACGCGGGCATCGCCCTTCGGGCGGTAGACGTCGGTGGCGAGGCGCACGCCGTCGCGCATCGGCAGCATCACCTTGCGGTCGATCACGGCGAGGGAGGCGAGCTCCTTCTCGGCGGCCCAGCGGCGCTCCGCCAGCTCGGGCGTCATCGCGCCGCGCTGGGCCAGGCTCGTGGCGGTCAGGGCAATCAGGACGGCCGCGGTCGCGGCCAGCGTGATCCGTCGGGCGCGTGTTCTCGGGAAGGTCATCAGGGGATTCTACCCCCGCCGGAGCTTGCGATCGAGCCGCGCGAGCCGATGGCGCAGGGCCTCGGCCTCGGCCGGGTCGGGCTCCGCCGCGAGGGCCCGCTCCGCGTGACGCCTCGCCTCCTCGAGATCGCGCACGCGGTGCTCGTGGTGGACGGCCAGGGCCCGGCGGGCCTCCTGTGCGTATGCGGGCGGCGCGCCCGCGTCGATCAGGTGGCCCCACGCCTCGGCCGCTTCGACATAGCGGTGCCGGCGCCGGCGCTCGAGGGCAAGCTGCCTCAGGGCATCGGCCCGGATCTCCGCGTCCACCGACCGCGCGTCCCAGGAGGCCTCATCCAACCCGGCCGCGCGGCAGAAACAGGCCTCGGCCTCGTCCCACCGCGCGAGGCGCGCGTAGATGTGCCCCATCGCCAGGGCCTCGTGCGCCGACGGCGCCCCGGCCGGCCCTTCGCCGGCCATGCGCGCGGCCACGGCGGTCAGCGCGGCGAGCGAGAGCAGATCCAGCCGGTTGTGTTCGAAGACCGCGGCCAGCGGTGACACGTCGCCTGTCCGGAGGTAGTTGAAGTACCTCGACGGAATCTCGAACCCCGGCACATCGTCGAACCGCTCGACGCCGAGAATGGCCTCTTCGAGAGCGCCGAGCGCGCAACTGGCCCTGTCGCCGGGGCGCTCGCCCGACCAGCGGTCCCGGTGCGACACGGGCGGGACGTTCCGCCGGCGCCAGAGCTTGCGGGCCGGATGGAGCATGTCGAAGTGCGGCAGTTGCTCGAACGGCGAGTCGAGGCGGTGGAAGAGATAGCGCGTTTCGATGAGGGGCACGTCGAAGGTGCGCCCGTTGAAGGTGACCAGGCCGTTGAAGCGCCCGACCAGCGCCGTGAGCGCGTCGAGCAGCTCGCGCTCGGCTTCGTATCCGCTGAGGAAGAACTGGCGGGTGTGAAAGCCGCCGCCGTCGAAATAGCCGCAGCCGACGAGGAAAGCCAGGGTGCCGGCGCCGCCGCTGAGCCCGGTCGTCTCGAGGTCGAAGAACAGCAGCGGCCCGGAGGTGGGCGCTCCCGGGCGGCGGCGGTCGCCCGCCGCACGCCTCCCCGCCGCGCTTCCCCAGTCCAGGCGGATGGGCCTGGCCTCCCGGGTTCCGGCGGCCCGCTCGTCGGCGGCCAGCACCGCCAACGCGGGCAGGCACCGCTCCAGGACCTCGCCGTAGCGGGCCACCGGCTCGCGGCCGTGCGCCATCTCGACATCGTAATGACGCTCGAGCACGACGCAGCCGGTGTCGCCCTCGACGCGGAGCGCCCTCCCCTCCTCCGGCTCGTACGTCAGTTCGCGGCCCGGCGTCTGGGTTTTTTCAGCCTCCCCGAGCGCCGTCGCCTCATCGCGCACACCTGGGCGTTGCGGCGTGCTGCGCAGCAGGTCGCGCAGGCGGGAGGTGAGGCGGGAGGGGTCGAGCGGCATCGGGCTACGCCTGCCGAGACGTCGCGTTCAGTAGCCAGTCGTCAGTAGTCAGTAGCCAGTAGGGGGGACGCGGGCGAGCTTCCCCACCGGCATGCTCCACAGAGGCCCGGTGTGAAGCGTCCTTCTGCGTTGCTGCCGACGATCCGAGGCTGCGGCGGTCTGGCATCTTCTGTCTTCTGTCTTCTACTTACTACTGGCTACTGGCTACTGGCTACTGTCAAGCCGCGCGAGAATGTCGAGCGCCACCTCTTTCGCGCGCGGCCCCACATCACCCAGCGGCCCCACGCACGACGGGCAGCCCGATTCGCAGGGGCAGCCGGCGATCAATTCGCGCGTCTGTCCGACCAGCGCGTCGTGCATCCGGAACAGCGGCTCGCTGAAGCCGATGCCGCCCGGGTAGTTGTCGTAGATGAAGACCCTCGGCTCGTCGCCGTCCTGGAGCGTAGGGTTCCACGACGAGGCGGGCCCCGCGGCCGCCTGCGCCTGGCCGTCCTCGGTGGCCTCGCGGGCCGGGCCAATCGACACGCCGATGTCCCGCGCGTCGCACATCAGCAGCAGCTGCGCCACCTGCCGCATGGCCGTCGACAGGCCCACCACACCGTCGCGCCGGTCGTCGCTGCCGTACGGCAGCGCGGTTATCAGCTCGCGCGGAATGGTCAGCCAGTACGCCGTCGTGTGCATCTGCCGCTCGGGCAGGTCGAGCTCGCCCGATCCGACGTTCTCATTGGTGTAGAACTTGATCTTCTTGAACCCCACCACGCGCGACACGACGTGGACGTCGCCGTGGGCCGGCAGCGCGCGGGGCCGCTCCCCGGCCGTCGCTGCCGTGTCGAGCGGCGTGACGCGGCTGTTGGTGATGGCGTCGGTGTAGTAGTCGCAGTCGATGTGGCGCACGTAGGCCTTGCGGCCCAGGATGTCCAGCTGCTCGACCTGGAACAACCGTCCCTCGACGATGTAGATGGCCTTCTCGTGGAGGATCTCGAGCGCGGTATTGTAGTCGGTCTCGCCGATGACCCGCGTGGTGTCCGTCTTGTCGACGACGACGAAGTTGTCCGACGAGATGGTACGGAGGCTGATGGCGTCGGCCGGGTACGATTCGTTCGTCCAGTGCCAGTGCCCCGTGGCATCGTCGGCCGCGCCGGGCTTGCTGAGGTGGACGAAGCCCTCCTCCGACAGGATCTTCAGGATTTCCTGCACGTCCTCGCGGCCGTAGCGCTCGAGCGTGGTGAACGGCAGCTCGAACGCCGCGCACTTGATGTGATCGACGAGGATCTGCAGGTTGTCGGGGTTGACCAGCGCGTGCTCCGGCGAGGCGTCGAAGAAATACGACGGGTGCCGCACGACGAACTGGTCGAGCGGGGCGCTCGAGGCCACCATCACCGCCGCCGACCGGCTCGCCCGCCGGCCGGCGCGCCCGAACCGCTGCCACGTCGACGCGATGGTGCCCGGGTAGCCCGCCAGCACGGCCACGTCGAGGGCGCCGATGTCGATGCCCAGCTCGAGGGCGTTGGTCGACACCACGCCGCGCACGGTGCCGTCGCGCAGGCCCTTCTCGATCTCGCGCCGCCGGTGCGGCAGGTACCCGCCGCGGTAGCCGCGGATCACGTCCGACTCGCCGGGCGCCCCCTCGTGCGCGTCCTTCAGGTACCGCGTCAGGATCTCGGTCGACAGCCGGCTCTGCGCGAACACGATCACCTGCAGGCCCTTGTTCAGGAACTCGAGCGCCACGGCGCGCGCCTGCGAGATGTACGACCGCCGGATGCCCAGCTGCCTGTTCACGATCGGCGGGTTCACGAACACGAGCCACTTCTCGCCGCGCGGCGCGCCGCTCTCCGCCACCAGCTCGAACGGCTGCTCGGCCAGGCTTTCGGCCAGCTCCACCGGGTTCGCGATCGTCGCCGACGAGCAGACGAACGTGGGCGACGAGCCGTAGTGCTCGCAGACGCGCCGCAGCCGGCGCAGCACGTTGCCGAGGTGGCTGCCGAACACGCCTCGGTACGCGTGCAGCTCGTCGATGACGATGTAGCGCAGGTTCTCGAAGAGCTTGGCCCACTTCGGGTGGTGCGGGAGCACGCCGGCGTGGAGCATGTCGGGGTTGGTCAGCACCACGTTGGCGCGGCCACGGATGGCGCGGCGCGCGTCCTGCGGCGTGTCGCCGTCGTACGTGAAGACGCCGACGTCCACGTCGGACGCGCGCGAGATCTCCTGCGACAGCCGGTCGAGCTCCGCCAGCTGATCCTGCGCGAGCGCTTTCGTGGGAAACAGGTACAGCGCCCGCGCGGCGGGATCCGCCAGGATCCCGTTCATCACCGGGATGTTGTAGCAGAGCGTCTTCCCGGATGCCGTCGGCGTGGTCACCACGACGTTCCGGCCGGCGAGTGCGTGCTCGATGGCGCGCGCCTGGTGGGTATACAGGCGCTCGATGCCCCGCCTCGCGAGCGCCGCCCGCAGCCGCGGGTCGATGCCCGGCGGAAAGTCCTCGGTACTGCGCTTCGGCAGCGGGAACCCTCCGGATGGCCGTGATGAAGCCCTCGGGCTGGTCGGCCCGCTCCATCGCGCCCTGGCCCGGTACGACTTCGCGAAGGGCCAGCTCGAGCGCCGCATCGCGCTTCTCGTCACCCCGCGGCAGTCTCGGTTGCATGGGCATGAGGGCGAATGGTACTAGCCGGCCCGGTACCGATCAAGAGGCGAAAGTCCGCCGGCCCGCCGAGGCTGAAGGCTCGACCTCCGGGCCGGGCCCTCGATTCCGGTGGAGCCCCGGGGCTTCAGCCCCGGGGGAGGGGGTCACTTCCAGTGCCGCAGGACGAAGGCGTCCACCTCCGGCAGCCCGCCCTGGAGGATGAGGTAGCCGTTGTGCGGCTCGCGCGGCGTGATCTCGTGGTTCACGGAGGTGGTCATCATCTCCCGGATGCGGGCCGGGTCGTCGGTCTGGCCCAGGACCCACGAGAGCTTCATGAACGCGGTCTCGGGCAGCATGTTGTCGAGGGGGATGATGCCGAGGTCCAGCAGGTCGCGCCCGGTGTCGTACACGTACATCTGCGCGAAGCCCCAGAGGGTCTGCACGGTCATCACCACCGTCATCCCCTTCTGGATGGCCCGCCGGATGGCCGGGTAGATCGGCTTGTTCACGTGGCCGAGGCCGGTGCCGGCGATGACCATGCCGCGGTAGCCCATCGCCGACAGCCCGTCGATGATGTCGGGGTTGAAGTTCGGGTAGTAGTACCTGGATCGTGACCTTCTCGTCGAACACCGGCGTGATGACGGGCGTGCGCGACTTGTCCCGGCGGACAAAGTCCTGCGTGAGGTACGTGAAGTGGCTGCCGTTCTCGTGCGGGTACCGGGCAACCGTCGCCATCGGCGTCGCGCCGACGGTGCGGAACGTGCTGCGGTAGCTCGAGTGCATCTTGCGGCACCGGGTGCCGCGGTGCAGCAGATCGTAGTTGTCGGAGGTCGGGCCGAACATGCACAGCATCACTTCGGCGATCTCGCACTCGGCGGCCGTCCGCACGGCGTTCATCAGGTTGAGCGCCGCATCCGACGACGGCCGGTCGGAGCTTCGCTGGCTGCCGACGAGCACGATGGGCACGGGCGAATGCTGCACCATGAAGCTCAGGATGGCCCCGGTGTGCGCCATGGTGTCGGTGCCGTGGCCGATGACGATGCCGTCGGCGCCCTTCGCAATCTCCTCGCCGATGGCGATGGCCAGGGCCTTGTACTGCACGGGCCCCATGTTCTCGCTGAACACGCCGAACAGCTTCTTGGTGGTCAGGTTCGCGATGTCGGCCAGCTCCGGAACGGCCCCGTACAGCTCACCGGGCGTGAACGCCGGGATCACCGCGCCGGTCCGGTAGTCGAGGCGGCTCGCAATCGTGCCTCCCGTGCCGAGCAGCGTCACGTTCTTCTTGCGCGGATCGAACGGGAAGTCCTTCTCGGGGATCTTGTAGACCGCCTTGCGGTAGCCGGTCTCGGCCGCGGAGACGACGCGGTCGGCGGCCACGCCGACGTTGTAGCCGTTGAACAGCTTGATGACGATGTGCAGATCGTCGCAGGTCTCGTTGCGCGGCAGGATCACGCCGGCGAAGACGGAGCCCTCGTCATTGGTCACCTCGACCTCGCTCCAGACCCCGACCTGGAACCGGTCGAGCACCTCCTTCGCGGGGCCCCGGTAGCCTTGCAGGCGATCCAGCCGCTCGCCGATGGGGATGCTCATCGCGCCATCTCCTCGATGCGGCCCGCCAGCCACGCCGCCACGTCCTTCGCCGGGGCACGGCCCCGCAGTTGTGCCATCGCCCGGCCGGCCAGGAACCGCAGCCGCCTGGCGGCGCCATCGTCGCCGGAGGCCAGGTAGCCGGCCATGGAGAGCGTGCCGAGCTGTGCTTGCCACGTCTCGCGCGGAAGGAGCGCAATGCCCTCCGCGGCCACCGCCTCGGCTGCCCGGACGCCGTCGTTGGCCATGCGGGCGGCCACCGCCGGCACGGCTTCGCGGGGAATGCGCCCGCAGGCGTAGAGGTCGAACACGTCCACCCATTCGGCCGGGCCGAGGCGCCCGATGGGAATCCCCGCCCGCGCCATGGCCTTCGCCCGCTGGCCGATGATGATGGCTGCGGTCCGGCCATCCACGCCGGTCTTCGCCACCGCGTCATCCACGGCGATGGCGCCGCCTCGGCGGATGAGAAACCGCGTGGTTTCTTCGGGCACGCCCCAGGCGCCGTAGCGGTCGAACCGGGCCCAGGGCGCCGGCTTCAGGCCGGCCTTGATGGCCGCGACACGGTCTTCTGTGATGCGGGTCGGCGGCGAGTCGGTGTCGGGATACATGCGATCGGGCCCGGGCAGAATGCGCTCGAACGTGGTGTAGCCGCCCACCAGTGCCTGTCGGGTCTCCTTCGGCACGCCGACGGTGGCATCAGCGAAGCGCAGCCGGATCTCCTCGGCGGCCGTGCGCACGTCCTCCTCCGGCCCGAACACGACGAACACATCGTCGTTGGCCGCGACGCCGGCCCGCTTCCGGACGCGGTCGAGGACGAGGTTGCGGCCCTGGAACTGCGGGAAGAACGCGCCGGAGAAGACGACGGGCGCGTCATCGAGGCAGGCGATGACGCGGATGCGGCCGGCCAGTTCGTCGAGAAAGGTCGTGTCGGGCTGGGTGGGATGCTGCGCCAGGCCGGCGACGCCTGCCACGCGGACCGCGTAGACCCTGCCGCCCGACTCGAGGGCGCGCCGGATGAACCCGAGGTCGACGCCCGCCCAGAGATCCGATACGTCGCACGCGTCCATGCGGATGTCGCCGGGCGCGCGCAGGCCCCGGCGGTGCAGCTCGTCTCGCAGCTTGAGGAGGTTGAACTGGCGCCAGCCCTCGTTGTGCACCAGCCTGACGGCGAGCGCGGCCTTGGGCACGCCCTTGATCTCGCACCGGCTGCCGCCGCGCACCGACACGTTGACGTCCTGGCGGCTGGCGCCGATGCCGGTGCGCACGCGGCCGGTGGAGCGCGCCGTGAGGCCGCACAGCAGGATGGCGTCGCGCACCTCCTCGGGCGTGCAAAGCTCCGGCCCGGTCACCGTCTCGGTGAGCGGCATGCCGAGCCGGTCGGTGCGCCACACGATGCGATGGCCCTTGTCCGACACTTCGCGGCACGAGTCCTCTTCGACGCTGACGTGGGTGACGGTGAGGCGCCGGCCCCTGAACGGCAGCGCCCCGTTCATGCCGACAATCGCGGTGCGTTGGAAGCCGGTGGGAATGGACCCGTCGAGATACTGCTTTCGCGCGATGTGCACCTCGTCGATGATGTCCATGTGCATCATCAGGCACAGCTCGATGCTGATGTCGATCGCCTCCTGGTTCACCAGGAACGGCGGCGTGTCGTCCATCTCGTACGTGCACACGTTGAGGTGGTTCAGGAGATAGATGATCTCCTTCTTCGTCTTGAACTCCATCAGCGCGGTGCCGTCGTACTCGCCGAGCTCGGACAGCGTGGGCCGCATGTGCCGCAGCACCTCGCCGTCGTGCGCCTCCGTGTAGAGCCCGCCCGGGCACCGGCAGAAGAGCTTGTGTGTGGTGAGGAGCTGCTGGTGCACTTCGAGGCCCGACCTGAAGCCGACGGCCTCGTAATCCAGTGGTTCGATCATCGAAACCCTTCCGCAGACGCGTCGAGGCTGAAGCCTCGACCTCCATGGTGATGGAGCCCCGGGACTTCAGTCCCTGGGGTTGCTAGATCAGCGACCGCGACTGGCAGCCGTCGACGACGATGCTGGCGCCGCTGACCCAGCTGGCTTTCGGCGAGGCGAGGAACGCGACGACGTCGGCCACCTCCTCCGGCGTGCCGAAGCGCCCGAACGGCAGCTCGCGCGTCACGAACTCCGCGATGCCGCCCGGATCGGCCTGCTGGCGCTTCCACCACGACCCGCCGGGGAACAGGATGGACCCTGGCGCGACGCTGTTCACCCGGATGTTGTCGCGGGCGAGCTGCTGCGCGAGCGACTTGGCCAGGCTGATCTCGGCCGCCTTCACCGCGTTGTACGTCATGCGCCCGCCCGTCTCGCGGCCGAAAATCGACGCGATCATCAGGATGACGCCGCCCCCGCGCGCCTTCATGTGCGGCACGGCCAGCCTCGACGCGCGCACGGCCGGCATCAGCGTCTGGTCAATCGCCTCCTGCCAGTCGGCGTCGGTCGTGGCCAGCAGATCCGCGCCGCGCGCGAGGCCCACGTTGTTGACCAGGATGTCGAGGCCGCCGAACCGCGCCACGGTTCCCTCGACGATGGCCGCCACGCCGCCCGGCGTGGAGACGTCCGCCTGCACGGTCGAGACGCGCGACGCGTCGCCGCAGGCGGCGATCACCTCGGCGGCCGCCTCGGCGAGCCGCCCCGCCGTGCGGGCACACAGGGTGACGCGGCAGCCTTCACGGGCGAGCGCCGTGGCGCTGGCGAGGCCGAGCCCGCGGCTCGAGCCGGTCACGATCGCGATCTTGTCGGTCAGTTGGAGGTCCATAGGGATATCAGGGACAGGGGGCAAGGGGCATGGGGTATGGGGGGCAAGGAATAGGGTACACGGTAAACAGTCCACCGGCGCGGGCCATCATAGGTGCGTACGAGCCACCGACTCGAGCCAGGCGTGCATCGCGGCGTTGAAAGGCCCAGGGGCCTCCAGGTTCGACAGGTGGCCTGCGCCTGGAATCGTGGCGAGCGCGGCGCCGGGCGCGAGCGCGGCCATCGCGGCCGCTTCAGCCGGCGGCGTCAGCAGGTCTTCCTCGCCGACGACGACGGACACCGGGCCCCGGAAGGCGGAAAGGTCCGTCGAGGAGTCGGGCCGGTTCGTGATGCGGGCGACCGCGAATCCGATGCCCGCCGGCGTGGCGTCTCGCATCATGGCGTCGACCGCGCTGACGACGGCCGGCCGCGTGGCGTGCGTGGTCGGCCCGACGAGCTTCGCGCGCATGTCGGCGGCCACGGCGCCGGACCCCTGGCGATCCAGCAGATCCAGCATGGCGCCGCGCGCGGCCCGTGCGGCCTCGGAGTCACCGGTGACCCGGGTATCGGCCAGCAGCAGCCCGTCGAGGCGGCCCGGGATGCGCCGCAGGATCGCGAGCGCCGCGTAGCCGCCCATCGAGCATCCGCAGACCGCCGCGCGCGCGGCGCCCAGCGCGTCGAGCAGGGCCACGACGTCGCCGGCGTACTCGTCGAGCGAGGCGCCGGCCCGGGCCGCCCCGGGCGAATCGGGCGTCGATGCGCCGAACCCGCGGAAGTCCGGCGCCACCGCCGACCAGCCCGCGGGCAGTGCCTCGAGCTGCGGTCGCCACATCTCGGCGCCGAGCGGAAAGGCATGGAGGAAGACGGCCAGACGGCGGCCGGGCGCGGCTCCGGTGGCGAGATAGCTGAGTATTCGGGAGCCGAGGGCGAATTGGCGACGTTCGACGACGGCGGCGGTCACGGGGGGATCTTACTAGGGGCTAGGGGCTAGGCGCTAGGCGCTCGGCGCTGGGGATTCGGTCGGCGGAGAAGGTGCAAAATGCCGGGCCGGCGAAGGCTCGCCGGCCCGGCAGCTGCGACCTCAACTCTTCTGTCTTCTGTCTTCTGTCTTCTTCCCTATGCGCACCCGCTCGTGCTTCCGCAATTCACGCACTTGTAGCAGCTGCCGCTGCGCACCATGATCGACCCGCACACGCTGCAGGGCGGGGCGTCCTCCTGGTTCTGGACCGTCGCCATCTCGGCCACCGCCGGCGCCGGCTGCGGGTCGGCCGCTGGCGCCACGACGCCGAGCTTGAGCTGCTCGGCTTCGGTCTGCGCCGCCGTTTCGGCCACGTTCACCCCCATGCGGTACTGCGCGTCGGCCGACAGGAACTTGGTGGCGAGCCAGCGGAACACATAGTCGACAATCGACTTGGCGAAGCGCACCTGCGGGTTCCTGGTCATGCCCGAGGGCTCGAACCGCATGTGGCTGAACTTGTCGGCGAGCACCTGCAGCGGCACGCCGTACTGCAGCGCGTAGGAGATGGCCTGCGCGAAGGCGTCGGCGAACCCCGAGATGGTCGAGCCTTCCTTCGCCATGACGAGGAAGAGCTCGCCCGGCATCCCGTCCTCGTAGAGGCCGACGGTGATGTAGCCCTCGTGGCCCTGGATGTCGAACTTATGGGTGATCGCCTGGCGCTCTTCGGGCAGCTTGCGCCGCACGGGCTGCGCCGGGGCCGGGGCCGCCTGCGCCTCGGGAGCGGCCTTCCTGGCGTCCTTCGAGGTGTTCAGCGGCTGCATGCGCTTGCTGCCGTCGCGGTAGATGGCAATGGCCTTCACGCCGAGGCGCCACGACTCGACGTAGGCCTGCATGATGTCCTCGGGCGTGGCGTCCTTCGGCACGTTGACCGTCTTGGAGATCGCGCCCGAGAGGAACGGCTGCACGGCGCCCATCATCTTGATGTGGCCCATGTAGTGGATCGAGCGGTGCCCCTTCGACGGCTTGAAGGCGCAGTCGAACACGGGCAGGTCCTTCTCCTTGAGGTACGGGGCGCCCTCGATGGTCTCCTGGGTGTCCACGTAGTCGACGATGGCCTTCACCTGGGCCGGCGGGTAGCCGAGGCGGGCCAGCGCCGACGGGACGGTGGTGTTCACGATCTTCATCAGGCCGCCGCCGACGAGCTTCTTGTACTTGATGAGCGCGATGTCCGGCTCGATGCCGGTGGTGTCGCAGTCCATCATGAAGCCGATCGTCCCTGTCGGGGCGAGGACGGTCGCCTGCGCGTTGCGGAACCCGTGCTCCTCGCCGGTCTCCACCGCGTCGTCCCACGCCAGCCGGGCCGCGTCGCGCAGGTCGGCCGGCACGTACGTGGTGTTGATGTCGCGCAGCGCGTCGCGGTGCTTGCGCATGACGCGGAGGAACGGCTCCCGGTTCTTCGCGTAGCCGGCGAACGGCCCGCCCTGGTCGCGGGCGATGCGCGCCGACTGCGCGTAGGCCTCCCCCGTCATGACCGCGGTGATCGCCGCCGCGTAGGCGCGGCCGGCATCGCTGTCGTAGGGCAGGCCGCGCGACATCAGCAGCGCGCCGAGGTTCGCGTACCCGAGGCCGAGGGGCCGGTAGTCGTAGCTGTTGCGCTCGATCGACTTGGTCGGGTAGCTCGCGTTGCCGACGATGATCTCCTGCGCCGTGACGAAGACGCGGACCGCGGCCCTGAAGGCCTCCACGTCGAACTCGCCGCGCGCGTCGACGAACTGCATCAGGTTGATCGACGCGAGGTTGCACGCCGAGTTGTCGAGGAACATGTACTCCGAGCACGGGTTGGACGCGTTGATACGGTCCGTCGCCGAACACGTGTGCCACTCGTTGATGATCGTGTCGAACTGCATGCCCGGGTCGCCGCAGACGTGCGTCGCCTCGGCGATCTGCCGCATGAGGTCGCGGGCCTTGTAGGTATCCATCACGCGCGACGCGTCCTTGACCGCCCGCGTGTGCCACGGGCCGTCGTCGATCACCGCGCGCATGAAATCGTCGGTCGCCCGCACGCTGTTGTTCGAGTTCTGGAAGAAGACCGACCCGTAGGCCGGGCCCGTGAACGAGCCGTCGTAGCCGGCGTCGATCAGCGCCCAGGCCTTCTTCTCCTCGTCGACCTTGCAGTTGATGAACTCGACCAGGTCCGGGTGCTCCGCGTTGAGGATCACCATCTTCGCCGCGCGCCGCGTCTTGCCGCCCGACTTGATCACCCCCGCGAACGCGTCGTACCCCTTCATGAACGACACCGGCCCGGAGGCGGTGCCGCCGCCCGCCAGGCTTTCGCGCGACGACCGCAGGCTCGAGAGATTCGTGCCCGTCCCCGAGCCGTACTTGAAGAGCATCCCCTCGGTCTTCGCCAGCGTCAGGATCGAATCCAGCGTGTCTTCCACCGCGTTGATGAAGCACGCCGACAGCTGCGGGTGCGGTTCGATGCCGCAGTTGAACCACACCGGGCTGTTGAACGATCCCTTCTGCTGCACCAGCAGGTGCGTCAGGTCGTCGCTGAAGGCCTGCAGGTCGGCCTCGCCCGCGAAGTACCACTGCTCGCGCGCCCACCCGCCGATCGTGTCGACGACGCGGCTGATGAGCTGCCGGACGCTCGACTCCCGGTCCGGCGTCCCCACCGCGCCCCGGAAGTACTTCGACACGACGATGTTCGTCGCCTGTTGAGACCAGGTCCTCGGCACCTCCACGCCACGCTGCTCGAACACGGCCTCGCCACGCTCGTTGGCGATCACCGCGTCGCGCCGATCCCACTCGACGTCGTCGTAGGGATGGCGTCCCGCCTGGGTGAACACCCGCGCGTACTCCAGCCCGGGAGCCTGTCCCGCCGGAGGGTGCACCGACTCCATGCCCTGCGCGCCGACCGTAGAGCCTGCGTGACCTGCCTGCTGCGTTACTCTCTCCATGCGACCTCCGGCACGGCGGCGCGCCCGGGCTCCTCGGGCGCCCCGTCACGAACTGCAACCCCGTGTGAAACGACGGTCCAGTAACCCCAGCCCAAGGCCCGGAACCGCGTTCCGAAGACAACGCCACAGCCAGCCGATAGGGCTCCCATGTTCATCACCCGCGACTCTTGTGACCCAGGGACCCGAACGACCTCGCGACCGAAACCGGTTGTTGCTCGTGCTGCGGCGCCTTGGCGAGAAGCTGGGAGGTTCTCGTCGTAGCTTGCTGTTAACGAGGGGTTAATATGCGCCGACAAGGCCTGGTCTGTCAAGTGGGAATACACCAGATATTGTGTCTGCGCTTTAGGTCATACGCAATAGAGTGTGTATTTTGGCCGAAAACAGCGGTTTTCGTGTTATTTTCGCTTTTGCCCGAGTGGTTTCCCACGGCTGCGGTCCCCCGCCGCTTGCCGCGCTCCGCCGGGCCGGCCGCTGCGCATCAATCTCGACCCCATGATAGAGTCGCTCAATCGTGCAGGATCCCACCGCGGACGCCGTTCCCGTCGTTGCTGAGCAGGGACCGCCTGGGACGGCGGAGGCCGCGGACGGCCTGGCGGCGCCAGCGGACCACGCCGGCCCGGCGGCTCGCCCCGCACCGGGCTCGCCCGCCGCGGCCGCGTTCGAAGTGGTAGCCGCCTCTGGGTTCCCGACGCAGCTCGCCATAGGCGCGATCCTGGCGGCCGCGGGCCTGTCGCCCTTCGGCGCCGACGGCCGGCTTTCGATGGCGTACCTGGCCGTGCTGATGCCGGCCGACACGGTGCTGCTCCTCGCGCTGGTCGTCTGGCGGATCCGCGCGGGCGGCGAGCGCGTGGCCGACGTGCTCATCGGCCGGCGCCGCGTGGCGCGCGAGGCCTGGCTGGGCGCGGGCCTCGTCCCGGTGGTGCTCGGCGGTGCGCTCGTCGTGATGGTGGCGCTGCGCACCGTGTGGCCGGCGCTCCACAACGTCGACGCCAACCCGTTCGAGGCGCTGCTCCGATCCCGTGTCGACGCGCTGGTGCTCGGCCTGCTGGTGATCACCACGGGAGGACTCAAAGAGGAGGTGCAGCGCGCGTTCGTCCTGCACCGCTTCGATCAACAGCTCGGCGGCGCGCGCCTCGGCCTCGTGCTGTACAGCCTGGTGTTCGGCGCCGGCCACATCATCCAGGGCTACGATGTCGCCATCGCGACCACGCTGCTGGGCGTGGCCTGGGGCACGATCTTCCTGTGGCGCCGGAGCGCGGTGGCGCCGGCCGTGAGTCACGCGGGATTCAATGCTGCGCAGGTTCTGCAGTTCGTGGTGTTCGGGAGCTGACGCCCGGGCGATCCTGGTGGTCGGCCTGGTGGCCGCCCTGACGCTGCCCGGCGTCACGCGGCGGATCTACGCCTCCGACGAGGTGCAATACGTCGCGTTCCTGCGATCCCTGTGGTTCGACCGCGACGTCTCGTTCGACAACGAGTACCGGCAGTTCTACGCGAACGGCACGACGCGCGACCCGGGGTTCGCCGCCACGTTCATCGAGCCGGTGACGGACACGGGGCTGCGCCGCAGCTTCGCGACCATCGGGTCCGCGATCCTGTGGGCGCCGTTCTACGCCGCGGCGGACGCGGGCGTGCGCATCGCCCGCGCGCTCGGATCGGGCATGCCCGCCGACGGCTACTCGCCGCCGTACATTTCGGCCGTCTGCATCGGCTCCGCGGTCTACGGGCTGCTGGCCCTGTGCCTGTCCTGGTGCGCGGCGCGCCGCGTGCTCGGCGCCGCGGGGCTGCCGCCGGGGCCGTACGCCGCGGTCGCGGCCGCCGCCGCCGGCCTCGGCACGCCACTCCTCTTCTACATGTACGTCGCGCCCGGCTTCGCGCACGCCACTTCCGCGTTCGCCGTCTCGGCCTTCGTGCTGGCGTGGCTCGTGGTCCGCGCCAGATGGTCCGCCGCCGGGTTCATCGTGCTCGGTGCCCTCGCCGGGCTGATGGCGATGGTCCGCGAGCAGGACGCCTTCGTCATCGTCGGCCCGGCCGTCGACTTCGGATGGCACCTCGTGAAGGCGCGGCGGTGGCGGGCCGCGGGCCCCGCAATCGCGGGCGCCGCGGCCGCCGCGCTCGTCTATCTGCCGCAGGCGGCGGCCTACCTGGCGCTGAACGGCCGCATCGGCCCCTCACCGCTCGTGAGCCGCAAGATGACGTGGAGCTCGCCGCATGCCGCCGGCGTGCTGTTCTCACCGGAGCACGGGTTCTTCTTCTGGACGCCGCTGGCGCTGGTTGCCGTTGCGGGCCTTGTCGCGCTGACCGTGGCCCGCGGCGAGGCCGGCGGCACCGCCACGCGGGACAATGCGCGGCGGATCGGCGCCGGCCTGCTCGCGATCCTGCTGCTGCAGGTCTACGTCGCCGGGTCGGTCGAGAGCTGGACCGTCGCCGGCGCGTTCGGCCAGCGGCGGTTCGTGGCGATGACCTCGCCGCTCGTGATCGGGCTGGCAATCGCGGGCGCGTCGCTGGCCAGGCCGCGGGCGCGCACGGCCGCGGCGCTGCTGGCGGCGGTGTGCGTGTGGTGGAACCTGGGCCTGATGGTGCAGTTCGGCGCGGGCCTGATGGACCGGCAGCGCCTGGAACTCCGCCGCAACGCCTACAATACGTTCATCGAGGTCCCTCGGCGACTGCCCGACATCGCGTATCGGTACCTGTTCGACCGGGGCAGCTTCTACCGCCCCGCGCCGCCGGGCGGAACGCCGTAGCTTTGCGGGGTCGCTTCGTGCGCATCATCTACCTGGCCGACATCCGCTTCCCCCTGGAGCGCGCCAACGGCGTGCAGACCATGGAAACCTGCCACGCGCTGGCGCGGTGGGGCCATCAGGTGCGCCTCGTGGTCCGTCCGGACAGCGCCTCGCCGGCGCGCGATCCCTGGGCCTACTACGGGCTGACACCGGTGCCGGGGCTGGTCATCGACCGCGTGCGCGTGCCCGCGTCGCCCGCCGCGCGCCGCGCCGCGTACGTCGCCGCCAGCGTCAGGCGCTCGATCGGCCGGTCCCGCGCCGACGTGATTCTCACGCGCGACCTGGCGATTGCCGCACTGCTGTTGCGCATCCCCGCGGCCGCGCGGCCGCCGGTGGTCTACGAGTCTCACGGGTTCTCGCCGTCGGTCAGCGAGGATCTGCCGGACATGCTCTCGACCGCCGCCGCGCCGACCCCGGCGAAGCGCCGGCGCCTCCACGCGCGGGAGCAGCGCGTGTGGGCGCGCGCGGACGGCTACATCACGATCACCGCGGCACTCGCCCTTGAACTCGAGGGCCGCTTCGGCCCGCGGCCTCAGCTGGCGGTCGTGCCGGACGGCGCGCGTGTTGGCGACGTGGGCGACGTGGGGCTCCGGCCCGGGGCGACGGGCGGCCGCGTCGTGGGGTACGCTGGTCACCTGTATCCATGGAAGGGGCCCGACGTGCTGATCGCCGCTCTCGAGCGGCTGCCGGACGTGCGGGCGCTCGTGGTCGGCGGCCTGGCCGGCGAGCCGGATCTCGGGCGGGTGCGGGCGCTGGCGGACCGCGCGGTGCCGGGCCGGGTCGAGTTCGCGGGCCAGGTGGACCCGCCGCGCGTCGCCGCGCTACTGCGGAGCGCGGACGTGCTGGCGCTGCCCAATACGCCGGGACGCGTGTCGGCAGCCTACACGTCGCCGCTTAAGCTGTTCGAGTACATGGCATCGGGGCGGCCGATTGTCGCGTCGGATCTGCCGGCGTTGCGCGAGGTGCTGCGACCCGACGCCAACGCGGTGCTGGTCGAGGCCGGCGACGCCGGCGCGCTGGCGGCCGGGCTGGCCCGGGTGCTCGCCGATGCGGCGCTCGCCGGGAGGCTGGCGGCGCAAGCGCGCGAGGACGTGCGGGCGTGGTCGTGGGACCGGCGCGCGGAACGCGTCGAGGCCCTGATCGAGCGGGTGGCGGGGAGGCGTGCGTGATTTCTTCGCGGCTGATGGACCTGGTGCGGTGCCCGGATTGCGGCGGGAGGCTCGACAGCGCCCCGCCGGATCTCGCCTGCGGCGCCTGCCACCGGCACTTCGCGGCGAACGCGGCGTACCTGGTCCTGCATCCCGGCGTGAGCTTCGCGGAACAGACGAAGTACCTCGACGAAGCGCTGCATGCCGACGCGCGGCACGAGCACGTGACGCCGCCGCTGCTTTCGGCGAAGATCCGCAACGACGTGCTGCGCACGATGCTCGCGCCGGCGCCGGGCGACGCCATCGTCGACCTCGGCTGCGGCAGCGGGCGCACGCTCGTGTGGAACGCCGATTGGGGCGCCTACCAGGTGGGCATCGACGTCAGCCCGTATTTCGCCCTCGAAGCGTGCGAGGGGGCCGACCTCGTGCTCGGCGATCTGCGCCGCCTGCCATTCGGCGACGGCGCGTTCACGAAGGCGTCTGCCCTCGACGTGTTCGAGCATCTGTCGCGGGACGCCCTCGCCGACGTGCTCCGCGAAGCCGCTCGGGTGCTGGCCCCCGGGGGCCGGCTGTTCGTGTACAGCCACGTGCGCAGGAACTCGCCGCTCGCCGGCGGGCTGAAGCAGATCAACCGGCTCGCGCGGTGGCTCGAGCGGCACGGGCTGGTCGACCTGGCGCGCGAGCGCCTGCGCAAGTCCGATCACCTGAATCCCCTCGCGGACATCCCGGACCTCGAGCGCACGGTGGCCGCAGCCGGCTTCCGCGTCGAGCGCATCCGGTACTACACGCCGCTGGTGGGCGGCTTCGTGGAGAACATCCTCGTCCGCGCCGGCGAGCACTGGCTCGCCCGCCGCGCGGCGCGGCGGGAAGCCGACGCCGGCCGCACGATCGACGGCAACGAAGCCGCGCGCGAGGCGAGGGCCGCCGCCAAGGCGCGTGTCGGGCGGCGCGGCCCTGCGTACGCCGGGCTGCGCGCCGTGACGTGGGTGATGAAGCTCGACCTGCTGCTGTTCGGGCGCGTGCGGTCGGGCCCCTACTTCGCCCTGCTGCGCCGCGAGGGCGGGGAAAGCGGCGGCGCATGAGGATTGTCTACGCCGCGCTCGACCAGCGGGTGCCCGGCACGACGGGCGGGTCGGTGCACGTCATGGCCGTCGCCGACGGCCTGGCCGCGCTCGGCCACGAGGTCGACGTGCTGACCACGCCTGGCCCGGGGCCGTTTCCCGCAGGACGGGCCCGCTGGCACGCGCTGGCCCCGCCACTCGGGCTGCGCCACCTGCGGGTGCTGCGCACCGACGCGGTCCGGGCGTTCGCCGAACGCGCGGGCGCGGAGGTCGTCATCGAGCGGTATCACAACTTCGGCGGCGAGGGCATGCGCGCGGCGGCGGCCGCCGGGGCGGTCGCGGTGCTCGAGGTGAACGCTCCGGTCATCGACTACCCGGGGTCGCCGAAGGCCCGGCTGGACAAGGCGCTGCTGGTGGAGCCGATGCGCCGCTGGCGCGATCGGCAATGCCGCCTGGCCGACCTCATCGTGACGCCAACGGCGGAGGTGCTGCCGGCCTTCGTTTCCCGCGAGAAGATCGCGGAGCTCGAGTGGGGCGCCGACACGGACCGGTTCTCGCCGGGCGCCGAGGGCCCCGTGCCGTTCGCGCGGCGGCCCGGCGCCGTCGTCGCGGTCTTTGCGGGCGCGTTCCGCGCGTGGCATGGCGCGGTGGGCCTCGTGCGCGCGATCCGCGAACTGCGCGCGGCCGGCCGGCGCGAGGTCGACGCAGTGCTCATCGGCGACGGGCCGGAACTGGAACGCGCGAAGGCCGAAGCGTCGGGCATCGACGGCATCACGTTCACCGGCGCCGTGCCGCACGATCTCATGCCCGCCTGCCTGGCCGCGGCCGACATCGGCGTGGCGCCGTTCGACGTGGCGGCGCATCCCCCGCTGCAGATGGCGTTCTACTGGTCGCCGCTGAAAGTCTTCGAGTACATGGCATCGGGGCTGCCGGTGGTCGCGCCGGCAATCCCGCGCCTCGCGCGCATCCTGGGCCCCGAGCACGCACGCCTGCTGTACGACCCGCGCGCGCCGGGGGCGCTCGCCGGCGCGCTCACGTTCCTGGCGGGGCGCCCGGCCGAGCGCCGGCGCCTCGGCGAGGACGCGCGGCGGCGGGTGTGCGAGGAGTTCAGCTGGTCGGCGCACTGCCGCGCGCTCGACGCGGCGATCCGCGACGTCATGAGACGCCGGGGGCGGTGATGCGGATTCTGCTCGCGACCGACGCCTTTCCTCCCGTCTGCGGCGGCAGCGGGTGGAGCACGTACGAGCTGGCGCGCGGGCTCCGCCACCGCGGGCACGACGTGTCGGTGGTGCACGTGGATGCCGGTCGGCCCGCCGGTCACGGGCGCTCCTACGACGGGTTCCGCGTGCGCGCCATCGCGCTGGCGGCGCCGCCGGTGCCGTTTGTCCGCAACTACGTCAAGAACGAGCGCCTGTGGGCGCGCGCCGCGCGCGAACTGCGCGCCCTCGCGGCGCAGACCGGCGCCGACCTCTTGCACGCGCAGCACGTGCTGACGTCGCCGGCAGCCGTCGAGGCCGGCGCCGCGCTGGGCCTGCCCGTCGTCTGCACCGTTCGGGATTACTGGCCCGTCTGCTACTGGGGCACGCTCATTCACGATCCTGGCTCGCCGACGCTGTGCCCCTCCTGCTCGGCGGCGGCCATGACCCGCTGCGTGCGCCCGCGCGCGGGGGCGGCGTGGCCGCTGGCCCTGCCCTTCGTGCCCTACATGCGCGGGAACCTCGACCGCAAGCAGCGCGCCCTCGCCAGGGCGGACGCGGTCGTGGCCGTCAGCACCGCCATCGCCCGCGACCTGCGCGCGCGATCCGGCCTGCTGGCCGCCTCGCGCATCGAGATCATCCCGAACCCGGTGGACGTGGCCGGCATCAAGCGCGAAGCGCACGCCGCCGCGTCTCCCCTCAAGGGGCCCTACGCGGTCTTCGTGGGCAAGCTCGAGCAGAACAAGGGCGTGGACTACCTGCTCCCGGCCGTCGATCGGGCGGCGCTGACCTGGCCGCTCGTGGTGGTGGGCGACGGCCGGCAGCGCGCGGCGCTCGAGGCGGAGGCGCGGCGCCGGAACCGTGACGTGCGCTTCCTCGGATGGCTGGACCGGCCTCGCGTGATCGCGTGGCTGGCCCACGCGTCGCTCTTGGTGTTCCCGTCGTACGGGCCGGAATCGCTCAGCCGCGTGCTGCTCGAAGCCGCGGCGATCGGGGTGCCCATCGCCGCGATGCACACCGGCGGCACGGGCGACATCGTCGCGCACGAGGTGTCGGGCCTGCTGTCGGCGACGCCCGAGGAACTCGGCGACCATGTAGCGCGGCTCGCGGCCGATCCGGCGCTCTCCGCCGCCCTGGCGCGCCGCGCGCGCGAACACGTCGAGGCGCGCTTCGACACGGCGCCGGTTGTCGGGCGGATCGAGGCGCTCTACGCCGAGCTTCTGGAAAGGCGGGCGGGGCGTGCGTGACCGCGACGCCGGCGCCGGCGGCCTCCGCGTCGCCGTCCTCACGAGGGCCGTGACGCCGCTGCACGGCGTGGGCGGCCTCGAGCGGTCGACGTTCGACCTGGTGCGCCACCTGCTCGCGCGCGGCGCCCGGATCGAGCTGTTCACGCGGCCCGCCGCCAGTCGTGACGCGTGGGTGCACGAGCGCCTGGCGTTCCACTTCGTGCCCTACCGCACCTTTCCGGGCGCTGGCCGCACGGGCACCACCATCATCGACCGGTCCACGGCCTATCCGCTGTTCGGCTACCGGCTGGGGCGCGCCGCGGCGGCCATGGCCGCGGCCGGCGAGGTCGACATCGTGTACGGCCTGGGCGCGAGCGTGCTCGGCTACGCGTCGGCGCGCCGCCGGGCGCCCGGGCGCACCGTACCGCTGGTCCTGAACCCGCAGGGGCTCGAGGAGTTCGGCGGCATCGATGGATCGTACGGCGGCCGGGCCTCGAAGCGGATCGGGTACGAACCGCTTCGACGCGCCGTGCGTTACTGCGCGGCGGCGGCCGACCGGGTCATCGCCACGGATCACGCCCTGGAGCCCATGCTCGCCCGTGCGCTGCGCGTCGGCGCCGACCGCCTGCGCCTGGTGCCGAACGCGGTCGATCTCGCCGTCTGCGACGCGCTGGCGTCGTCGCGCGACGGCGACCGTGTGCGTGAACAGACCGGCCTGGGCCGCAGCGAGGTGGTGCTGCTGAGCGTGGCACGGCTGGAGCGCAACAAGGGCCTGCACGTGCTGGCCGAGGCGCTCGGGTCGCTCATGGACCTGCCGTGGACATGGGTGGTGGTGGGGGACGGGCCATTCAGGCGGGCGCTGGAGGACCGCGTCACCAGGCTCGGGCTGGGCGGCCGCACGATTCTGACCGGCCGCCTCCAGGACGGTGCCCTGCACGCGTGGTACGAGGCCGCGTCACTCTTCATGCACCCGACGCTGTACGAAGGCAGTTCGCTGGTCACTCTCGAGGCCATGGCGCACCGCCGGCCGGTCGTCGCCACCACCGCCGGCGGGCTGCCCGACAAGGTGCAGGAGGGCCGGACGGGCTGGCTGGTCCCGCCGGCCGACCCGGCGGCACTCGCCCGCGCCCTGCGGATCGCGCTTGCCGATCCGCCGCGGCTGGCTACAATGGGCAACGCCGGCCGGGCGCTGGTCGAGGCGGAGTTCTCGTGGGAGCGCTCGGCCAATCGCATGCTGGCGGTGTTCCGGGAACTGCTGAAGGAATCGGGGTCCGCGAGATGAGGATGGAACGGCTCTCGGGCGGAGGCGACCGGCCCCAGTGGCGGGCGTTCTGGCTCGTGCTCGCCGCGGGCGTCGCCCTGCGCCTCGCGCACCTCGGCGCGGGCATCCCGTACGCGGTGGGCGTCGACGAGCCCGCCATCATGACCACCGTGACGCGGATCCTCAAGTCGGGAGACTTCAACCCCCACTTCTTCGAGTACCCCACCGGCTACGTCTACGTGCAGCTCGGCTGCGCGGTGGTCACGTTCCTCGTCGGCGCGATGCAGCACGCGTGGAGGGCGGTCGGTCCGGTGGGCCCGGGGGATTTCTATTACGGGGCGCGGCTGCTGTCGGTGGCGATTGCCGCCGGCACCATCGCCCTCGTGCACCAGGCGGGCCTGCGCTGGGGCGCGCGAGCGGCGCTGGCGGCGGCGGCACTGATGGCCGTCCTGCCCATGCACGTCCGCGAGTCGCACTTCGCGCTCACCGACACGCCGCTGACGTGTGCCGCGGCGCTCACGCTGCTGCTCACCCTGCGCGCGTGCGAGCGCCCGTCGCTCGGGGCGTTCCTGCTCGCGGGGGCGGCCGCCGGGCTCGCCGCGGGCATCAAGTACAACGGCCTGATGGCCGTGTCGATGCCGCTGGCGGCGGCGTTCGCGCCCGGCCGCGGCCGCCACCCCTCGCGCGCCGCGGCCGCCTCGGTCGTCGTGGCGTCGTGCGTGGCCGCGTTCTTCCTCACAACGCCGTATGCGATCTTCGATCTGCCCGCGTTCCTGAACGGCTTCGGCACGCAGGCCGCCGCCTTCAGAGAGCGGTCGGCGACGGTGGAGCCGAGCTGGCTCGTGTACGCCAGGCACTTGCGGCTCGCCTTCGGGTGGCCCGGCATCCTGCTGTGCCTCGCGGGGCTCGCCCTCGCGGTGTACCAGACCGCCAGGGGCCCCGGGCGGATGCGGTGGCTCCTGCTGCTCGTGTTCCCGGGGGTGTACTTCTACCTGATCAACGGCTGGGGTTTGCTGTTCGCGCGCTACGCCATGCCCATCGTGCCGTTCATGAGTCTGTGGGCGGGCATTGCGATGATCGCGATCGTCGATCGCATCGCGGGCACGGCGTGGCCGGCGCTCGCCAGGCGGACGGTCGCCGTCGCCCTGGTCGCGGCTGTTCTCGTCCCGCCGCTCATCGAATCAGTGCAGTGGGTGCGGCTCCATGGCGCCGAGACGACGCAGGAGCAGGCGTGGAAGTGGGTCAAGCAGCACATCTGGCACCAGTCGGTCGTGCTGTCCGAAGCCCGCAGGTTCGACTTGCCGTCCGAGCAGTACCGTTACTACTTCGCCAGGCGGCCGATGGCCGAGCGCGACCCGAACGAGCTGGTCGCTTCGGGGGTCGAGTGGATCATCCTGTCGTCGGATGCCTGGGGGGACCGGCCGCCGGGCGGATCGAAGTTCGGGCCGCCGGCCGCGTACGCGCCGATACTCGAGCGCTATCACGTGGCCACGGTCATCAAGCCCTCGCCGGGCGTGGCCGGCCCCGAGATTCACATTCTGAAACTGGTCGGCAAGTAGTCGGCCCGACGCACCGGCGCCTCGGAGGCCTACCGCGACGACGCATGAACCTCGAGGATGTCCGCGCGCCTCCGCAAGCGGTCCATCCATGCCGCGATGGCCTGGTCGCGGCGCTCCTGCTGGAGAACCTCCGAGACCTCAGCCGAGGCTTCTTCGAAGGACATCTGGCGCCCGCTCTTGACGAACCGGGCCAGGTGGCTGGCGTAGAAGGCGCGGAGCTCTTCTTCGCCGAGCGGCGCTGGCGCATCGAATCGCCGCTCGACGTACAGGCGCGCCACGAGCGTCTCGCGCAGCAGGCAATCCAGGGCCCGCTCGTCGAGGCCCAACCCCGCGAGCGCGCCGCGGTACTCGGCGTCGGACGCGAACCGCTGCCGCGCGGCGGCTGCGGCCAGGGCGACGGCCTCGGGCGGGACCTCCAGGCGATCGCCTCGCCCGGCCTCGTCGAGGACCAGCCGGCGGTCGATGAGCCAGCGCATGGCGGCCTCGATGGGATCGCGCGCGGCCGGGGCGTCGACCAGACCGAGCGCGAGCGCCGCCCGGGCGTCGGAGTGGAGGATCACCGTGCCTGACACGACGGCGATGACGCGGTCCACCACGGCCTGCGCCCCGTGCAGGGGCGCGGCGCCCCACGCCATCAGCGCGACGGGCGCGACGAGCGCGACGAGCGCGAGCCAGGTTCGCTGCCTTGCGACTGAGTGACTCATTGTTCTTCTGATTGTCGAGGCTGCCTTCGACTCCGCTCAGGCCAGGAAAGCCTCGACCTCCACTTCTGCTTCTGTCTTCTACTGGCTACTGGCTACTTCTTCAGAACGCCTGCCCGATGCTGATGTGCAGCGCGAACCGGTCCTCGCGCACCGGGCCGTACGTGCGGAGCGTGCCGAGCTTCCAGCCGAAGTCGAACCGGATGGGGCCCACCGGCGAGTTGTAGCGCAGCCCGAAGCCTGCCCCCGCCCGCAACCGCCCGAGCGAGAAGTCGGTTACCGTCGAGTACACGTTGCCGGCGTCGAGGAACCCGACCACGCCAAGGTCCTTCCACACCGCCATCCGGACCTCGCCGTTCAGGATGACCTCGGCGTGGCCGCCGATCGGCGTGCCGTCGCTGTCGAACGTGTCGGGCTCGCCGACGTGATCGAGCTGGAACCCGCGGACCGTCGTGTCGCCGCCCGCGAAGTAGCGCTCGCTCGCGGGAATGTCGCGGACCTCGACGGTCAACTGCGTCCCGTCCGGCTCGAGGATGGGGTCGCCCTCCGGGGTTTTCAGCGGCACGTCGCGCGGGAAGCCGGTCCCGAGGCCGAGGCGCGCGCCGGCCGCGAGGACGATACGGGGGTTCGACGGCAGCTGCCGGTACACGAACGCCTGCAGGAGGGACTTTGCGAAGCCCACTTCGGATCCAATCGCGCGCAACGCGAGCTTGCCGTTCAGGCCGATGAGCGATCCGCGCCGAGGGTTCACCGCGTCGTCGCGCGTGCTGCGGAGGGCGCTCAGCGAGACCGACCCGATGCGCACTTGCGGAAACAGGCGGTCGATCAGGGGCTGGTCGGCCGGATTGATGCGGTCCTCGAAGATGTCGTTCCGCGAGATCGAGTACTCGCCCTGCAGCGTCCAGTCCCTGCGGTAGCGCTGCGTCAGGTTCACCTTGGCGCCCTGCGTGCGGAAACTGTAACTGGTGCGGCTGCCCTGCTCGAACCCGAGGGCCACCTGCAGGTCGGCCGACGTGCCGGCGAACCGCGGCTCGCGGAACAGCCCGATGATGCGATACTCGAAGGTCGTGGACGACACCTCCACCGGCTGCCCGTCAGCGTCCACCTCGGCGTACCCGCGACGCCGGAGGCTGACGCGGCTGAACAGGTTCACCGAACGGTTCTTGCCCCAGAGGTTGCGCCGGCCGAGTTCGATGAACCCGCGCGGCGCGACCTCGATGTTCTCCACCTCCTGGAACTCCACGCCGCCGCCGTACCCGAGCGTCGTCGCCGGCGACTCCTCCACCGTGACGAGGATGTCCCGCCGGTCGTCGCTCTCGTGCTGCAACTCGGAGATGGTCACGCGGCGGAACACGCCGAGGGCGGCCAGCCGGCGCTGGCTCTCCTCGATCGCCTGCTGGCCCATCGGCTCGCCGGGCCTGAGCAGCAGCTCGCGCCTGATGGTGGCCTCGCCGATCCGGTGGTTGCCGACGACAATCACGTGGTCGATGTACACTCTCGGCCCTTCGTCGATGACGAAGCGGACCCTGGCGCCGGTCCTGTCGGGCGAGAGCGCCGCAGAGGCGTCGACGGCCGCGAGGCGGAATCCCTGGTTCAGATAGACGCCGAGCAGGCGATCCCGATCGGCCTCGACGTCGAGCTCGACCAGCGGCTCACCCGGGCGCGTGGCCAGGACGGCTCGCAGGTCCGCCTCGGGCACCGCGCCGCCGGAGGCGAAATCGACGCCGGTGACGAGCGTGCGCGGACCCTCTTCGACGCGCAGCACCACCACGACGGGCGCTTCGCGCGCCGAGCGGCCGCCGGGCGCGGGCTCGACCGCCTGGCCGCAGGACGCCTGGCCGAAGCCCCGCTGCCGGTACGCGGTGATCACCGCGCGCACGTCCGCATCGAGGCGAGCCTGCACGAACGGGCTGCCGGGCGCAACCGTCAGGAGCGGCGTGAGCTCGGCCGGCGCCAGCGCCGAGACCCCTTCGAACCGCACGCCCGCCACGCGGTAGAGGGGCCCATACCGGACGGTGAACACGATGTTGAGGGCATCGCCGGCCGCGATCCGCTGATACGACGCGTCGCCGTCGCGGTAGCCCTGCGACCGGAGGTGGTTTTCGATCTTCGCCTCGGCATCCTCCAGCAGGTCCTCGTCGATCGAGCCCTCGCGCTCAGCCGGCAGGAACTCGGCCAACTGCTTCGGGGTCAGGGCGTTGTCCTTCACCAACACGGTCACAAGCGGCCCGCGCAGGAAGGTGATGACGAGGTCGACGGTGACGCCGTCGTCGGACACGTCGGGATCCGCCGTGACGCTGGCCTCGTAGTAGCGGCGCGCGCGCCAGTGCTCGGCCGCCGCGTCGAGCCGGCGCCTGAGGCTCAGGCGGTCGTAGACGTCATCGCGGCGCACCGGCACGCGCTGCCGGATGTCGGCGGTGTCGGCGGGATCCTCCGCGCGGTAGGCCACCGACCCCACGCGCGCCCTGGCGCCGCACGCGACCCGGAACACGACATCGCCCGCTTCGTCCGGCGACGACTCCGCCGCGACCTCGACCGAGGCCCGGAGGTAGCCCCGATCGGCCAGGTGATTCCCGATCGCCCCCGCGATATCGGCGGCCCGGCTGCGTGGCGGCGTGGCACCGAAGCGCTCCTCGACGAAGGCGCGCAACTCGCGCTCGGCCAGACCGAGATCGCCGGCAAAGGCGACGCGACGCACACCGCGCAGCGGCACGAGCTCGATGTCGACGCGCACCCCCTCCCCGTCGGGCGCCGCGGTGACTTGGACGTCGACATACCGCCCCATGCCCATCAGGTGCACGATCGTCTCGCGTACGGCGTCCACCGCAAGCGGCTGTCCAATCCGGATCTCGACGAGGCTTTCGAGCTGCGCGTCGCTGACGCGCCGGCCTTCCGACCGTACCTCCACCTGGCGCACCGGGCGGCCCGCCAGCGCCTCTGGCACCTGGGCCCGCAGCGCCGGCGCACACCACGCGATCGCGGCCAGCGCCAGGAGGCACGAGCGGATGACCGGCCGGTGCGTCATTTGAAGACGTACCGGACGCGGACATCGAGCGCGTACGTCTGGTCCTCGTTCTGCGAGACGATCCACGACAGCCGGTCGCTCTGGTCGTACTCGAGCAGGATCACCTGGTCGCGCGAGGTCGACGACAGGCTCCGGGAGTAGGTGAGGTAGATGCGGTCCGAGATCCGCTTGCCGATCGTGACGCGCGCGCCTGGCGCGAAGCGCGCGGTCTGCTGGTTCGGGTCGACGAAGAACGGCGTGATCTGCACCGAGTCGAGGCCGAAGGTCTGCTCGACCACCTTCCGGACGTTGGTCGACGTCCGGCCGGCGAGCAGGCGCGCGGAACTCGACGCCACCAGGCTCTGCTCGGCGGCGCCAGGGGCGCGCAGCGACCGCAGCTCGGGGTCCTCGGTCGAGAGCGTTTCGCCCAGCAGGAGCGCCAGGATGTCGACCTCAGGCAGCGGCGGGTCCGACGACAAATCCCACTCGAACCTCGCGGGGACCCCGCTCGCGCGCAGCGTGACCTGGTAGGTCTGGCCCGGCGCACGCACGCGTGTTTCCGCCTCCACGTCGAAATACGGCTCGATCTTCGACGGGTTCGGGAAATCGACGGTGCCCCTCGACACGACGTACCGCCGGCCCTCGAACCAGATTTCGCCGCGGTCGACCTCGGCGCGGCCCTCGAACACCGGCTTCGCGTAGGTGCCGCGGAGCCTCAGGTCGGCGCTGGCCGTGAGGCGGCCCAGCTTGTTGTCCATCTCGAGGCTGGAGGGCGCCGAGAGCTTCACGTCGAAGCGCAGCGGCAACGTCACCGCCGGCACCGACGACGCGGGCGCCGCCGGCGCGGATGCCGCCCCGGCCGCGCCGCCGTACAGCTCCGTCAGGCTGGCGCTCACGTCCAGGCTCCGGCGGACCTCGGCGCGCTTGACGAGCACCGTCCCGGCCAGCATGGCATCGTCCAGGCTGCCGCGGAGGCTGAGGTCCGCGTCCACGACGGACCGGAAGCCGGCCGGGTAGCGCAGCTCCATGTCCGTGCCGTTGAAGGTGAGATCGAGCAGCGACGGCCAGAGCCCGGTGAGGCCGATGCGGCCGCCGAAGCGCACGTCGCCGCCGCCAACCTTCGCCTTGAGGTCGTCGAACCTGACGCTGCTGCCGGTGAAGGTGACGCGGCCGTTGATGGCGTCGATCGCGCGCGGCAGCCAGAGGTGCCGCAGCCGGCCGCCGGCGACGACGGCGCTGCCGCTCAGCAGCGCGCGGTCCATCGGGCCGGTGACATCCGCCGTCACCTGCGCCCGGCCCGAGCCGCGGATGTCCTTCAGGAACGCCTGGAGGATGCCGAGGTTGGCCGCGCCATCGGCCCGGAGGCCGAACAGGCGCTGCCCGAGGTCGACGTTGCCGCTGAGCGCGAGCTGCGTGTCCTCGCCGGCGAGTTTGAACCGCCCCACGCGCAGGATGCCCTGCTCGAGGGCGGCCTCGAGGGGGCCGTCGTTGCGGAGCTGGTAGTCGAACAGCTTGAGGTCCAGGCTGTCGACCTGCATCCGGGCGACGATGTTGTCGAGGCTGCCCAGCGTGCCGCTGAGGCGCATGGTGCCCGAGGCCACCGCGGTGGCGAACGGCGACAGGCCCGGCGAGAACACGCGCACGTACGGATCGAGCGACGCGTCGGTGACGCGCAACGTGACGTCGCCGGGGTAGTCGCCGAGCAGCGTCACCTTGCCGGCTCCCGAGAGCGCGAGGCGCGTCGAGGCGGCGTCGAAGGAAAAGTTCATGTCGTCGCCGCGGATCTCGAGGCGCCCCCGCACGTCGCCCACGCCCTCGTCCCTGACGAAGAGGTCGCGCATGCGAAAGTCCACGTCGAAGGCCGGCTCGAGGAACGCCCCGCTGCCCGACGACGTGAAGTCGAGCGTGCCCGTCAGCGGCGCCTGCGGATAGGCCAGCATGTCGACCGACTCGACGGGGATCTGCCGCGCGTCGACGTTGAAGGAGTAGGTGCCGGCCCACTCGGCGTGGGCCGCGCCCCGCACGACGCCGGTCGCGCCCTTGCGAATCTCGATCGCGTCGAGCCACACGCCTGGCCCCACGAAACGCAGCGACGCCGACGCGCTCGTCACCGTCTCGCCGTACGCCACCGCCGGGGCCACCGTGACGCGGCCGAACCCGCGCGGTTCGAGATACTTGTCGTACAGGTGGAACTCGCCCGACACGTCGCCGTCGTACGGATACTCGTCGAGCACGAAGGCGTGACGCAGATCCTTCAGGCTCCAGCTGTCGATGCGGACGACGGCGTTGAGTTCCTCGCCGCCGTCCTTGCGGGGGTAGCCGAGCGAGAATCGCCCGTTCGCGCGCAGCGCGCCGTTGCCCTTCCGCGCCACCGCGTCGGTGACGTCGACGTAGCCGTTCTCGACGACGATGCGGCTCTCGCCGGCGCCCCACTCGACGTCCCACGCCCGCATGCGCGTGGCGGCGAACCGGCCCTCGATCCGCGGCGCCTTGAACGCGTTCAGCAGCACGCCGTCGAACGTCCCTGCACCGCCTATCTCCACGGCGCGTGTCGGCGAGCCAAACGCCGTGATGATGCCCGCCAGCAGCCGGTCGCTTTCCTGCCACTCGGAGCTGGTCACGTGGAAGGGGATCACCGAGCGGTCGCCGTAGGCCGTGCGGCCCTGGAACTCGACATGCGTGGTGTCGGTCGCGATGCGGCTCGGGGCGACGTCCACCCACTCGGGCCCGAACTGGTAGTGCAGCGTGCCGCCGATGGGCACCGCACCCAGCGGCGGGAACGGATCACCGAACACATGCGCATACGACGGCCGGCGCGCCCCCGCCTCGAGGGCTCGCCCCTGCAGCGTCATGCCCGGGGGCGGCGTGGCGGTGACGGTGCCGTGGCCGCGATGCTCGTCCCAGTGCCCCAGCCGCCATTCGAGAAGGTTGCGGCCGCTCATCCGGCCGGCCAGGCGCAGCCCTTTCATCTCCATCGCGTCGGTGAACGCGCGCAGATCCACGTCGGTGTAGGCCGCGTCGAACGTGACCTCGGTCGGCCGGCCCTTCCCGAACATGTGCATCGTGTAGGTGAACTGCGCGTCGCCGCCGTAGAGCTTCGACCGCGCGTCGGTGACCTCGACGACGGTCGGCGTCCACCGCACGTGCCCCTGCAGCTGCGGGAAGCGGTACCAGTCCAGCCCCGCCTCGTCGCTGTAGAAGCGGCCGGCGAGTTCGCGGCCGCCCTTGAAAAAGTGGAAGTACCCCTTGAAGTTCGCCTCGCCCGACAGCGCGAACGTGTAGGGGGCCCACCAGATGCCCCGCTGCGTGGCGAGATCGAGCACCGAGTCGATCTCGTACCGCTGTTCCGGCCAGCGCGCGATGTCGACCACGCCCGTCAGCTTCGTGACCGCCCCGTCGCTGTCCAACTCGATGCGGTCCAGCAGCACCTTCCCGCCGTCGATGCGGAACCACGTTCGCAGGTCGGCGGTCATGGGCGTGTAGGACTGCACCGTCACCGTCCCGCCCGACGAGGTCGAATAGCCCCGGTAGCCGACCAGCTTCAGGACCGTGATGTCCAGGTTGCGCACGACCGTGCCCCACGGCGTTGCGTGGTCCTGGAAGACGAACTCGCCGCGCCGCGTCCGCACGTAGGCCGCCGACACCTTGATGGGGCTCCTGCCGCCCGGCTGGCGCCGCTGGAGCTTGGGGAAGTTGTGCCGCCCGCCGCCGTATGTCTCCACCGTCATCCGCCAGTCGGTCATCTCGACGCTGACGATGTTCAGCTCGCGCCGCACCAGCGACCAGAGCGGCATGTTGACGACGATTTCCCGGGCCTGGAAGAAGGGCGCGTCCTTCGGCGTCAGGCCGCCGATCATGACGTCGCTCACGATGAAGCGGCCGTCGAACACGCGCAGCGACAGGCCGCCGATCCGGACCGCGCGGTCGCCGAGCTGCTTCCCGAGCTGCGCCTCCGCGAGGCGCCGCAGATCGACGCGCCCGAGGGTGATCGCCGGCACGAGGCCCGCCAGATCGACGGTGAGCGACATGACCACGCCCGCCGCGAGCACACCCACGGCAATCACGCCCGCCCTCCGGGCGTGCCGCCACACGGTACGGGCCCACTGCGGTACGGTCATGCCTCCGCCACGCTACTCGACGACGACGAGCAGGCGCCCGGCTTCGACCGAGGCGCCCTCGGCCACCAGCACGTCGCTCACGCGCCCGTCCTTCGGCGACCGGAGCTCGTTCTCCATCTTCATGGCTTCGACCACCACGAGGCCCTGGCGGGCCTTCACCTGGTCGCCGGCTTTCACGAGAATCTTGACCACTTTGCCCGGCATCGGCGCGAGCACCTGCTGCGTGCCCGCGGCCTGCGCCGCGCCCGCGCCGCGCCCGAACCGGCTCGCCGCGCCGGTGAGCACCCGCGCCGACGCGACGCCGGTCGGCATGTGCACGGCGATCTCGCCCGGCAGCCCCGTCGGCGAGAGCCCGACTTCCTGGCTCGACCGGCCGTCGGCGAGGCAGATGAGCGAGAAGGTCGCCGCGTCGACGGCGGCGGCATCGAGCATGCGCTCGACGCCGTCGATGACGACGCGGAAGATCCCGTCCTTCTGTTCGACGTCGACCGTCCTGAGACGGCCGTTCACTTCGACCTGCAGCTGCATCGTCGTCTCCGGGCGCTACCGCAGGCCGCCCATGCGCGCCGCCTGCTGCCAGCGGCTCGCGGCCGCGGCGGGCTGAGCGGCCGCCGGCGCCTTCCGTGTGAACGCCTGCAGCGCCACCGCGGCCGCCGCGATGTGCTCCGCGTCTTCCGGCACCTCGAGGAACGGCCGCCCGTTCCGCGCGGCGAGGGCGTTGTCGATGAACGTCGTGTCGATCCGGCCCGCCTGGAAATCCGGGTCCTCCAGCAGCCAGCGGAAGAACGGGATCGTCGTCTTGATGCCGCGCACGTCGTACTCGTCGAGGGCGCGCGCCATCCGGGCGATGGCCATCGGCCGGGTCTCGGCCCAGGCCGCGAGCTTGGCGATGAGCGGGTCGTAATGCACCGGGACCACCACGCCGGCCACCGCCCCGCCGTCGTCGCGGCGGATGCCGGGGCCGGCCGGCGCCCTGAGGGCGGTGACGAGCCCGGGCGACGGCAGGAAGTCGCGATCGGGGTCCTCGGCGTAGATGCGGCACTCGATCGCGTGGCCGACCGGCGCGAGCATGCGTTCGGGGTCGAGGTCGAGCCGCTCGCCGCGCGCGATCCGGATCTGCCAGTGCACCAGGTCGGTGCTCGTCACCAGCTCGGTGATCGGGTGCTCCACCTGGAGCCGCGTGTTCATCTCGAGGAAGAAGAACTCGCCCGACTCGTCGAGGAGGAACTCGATCGTGCCGGCGTTGTGGTAGCCGACGCGCCGGGCGACGGCAGCGGCCGCGGCGGCCATGCGGCGGCGCAGGTCCGGCGTGACGACCGACGACGGCGACTCCTCCACCACCTTCTGGTGGCGGCGCTGGATCGAGCACTCGCGCTCGACAAACGGCACGACGGTGCCGTGATGATCGCCGAGCAGCTGGATTTCGATGTGGCGCGGCCTCATGATCCGCCGCTCGACGTAGACGGCGGGATCGCCGAACGACGAGAGCGCCTCGGATCGGGCGGCGCGGAGCGAACCCGGCAGGTCCGCCGCCCGGGTGACCGCGCGCATGCCCTTGCCGCCGCCACCCGCCACGGCCTTGATCAGGATCGGGTAGCCCACCCCGTCGGCGATGCGGGCCACCTCGGCGTCGGGGACGTCGGGGCCGAGGGCCTCGCGGGTGCCGGGCACGACGGGCACGCCGGCGGCCATGGCCTCGGCGCGGGCGGCGGTCTTGCTGCCCATGAGGTCGATGGCTTCCGGCGTGGGGCCGATGAAGGTCACGCCGGCGTCGCGGCACGCGCGGGCGAAGTCGGCGTTCTCGGCCAGGAAGCCGTAGCCCGGATGCACCGCGTCGGCGCCCGACCGGCGGGCCACGTCGACGAGCGTGTCGATCCGCAGGTAGCTCTCGCGCGGGGCGTTCGCGCCGATGGCGTACGCCTCGTCGGCGTACCGCACGTGGAGGGCGGTGCGGTCGCACTCGGAATAGACGGCGACCGTGCGGATGCGCATCTCGCGGCAGGCCCGGATGATGCGGACCGCGATTTCGCCGCGGTTGGCGACGAGGACCTTCGTCACGTTGTGCTGCATGCCGTCGCCATTCTACCGCTACAGGGGGATGTTGCCGTGCTTCTTCGGCGGGTTCGACAGGCGCTTGCCGGTGCAGGCCTCGAGGGCCGAGATGATCTTCCGCCGCGTCTGGCGCGGCCGGATCACCTCGTCGATGAACCCGCGCGAGGCCGCGACGTAGGGGTTCGCGAAGGTCTCGCGGAACTCGGCCGTCTTCTCGGCGCGCCGGGCGGCCGCATCGGGCGCGGCCTCGAGCTCGCGCCGGTAGAGGATGTTGACGGCGCCTTCGGGCCCCATCACCGCGATCTCCGCCGTCGGCCACGCGTAATTGAAGTCGGTGCGGATGTGCTTGCTCGCCATCACGTCGTAGGCGCCGCCGTAGGCCTTGCGCGTGATGACGGTGACTTTCGGCACCGTGGCCTCGGCGAACGCGTAGAGCAGCTTCGCGCCGTGCCGGATGATCCCGCCGAACTCCTGGACCGTGCCCGGCAGGAACCCCGGCACGTCCTCCAGGGTGACGAGCGGGATGTTGAACGCGTCGCAGAAGCGCACGAAGCGGGCGCCCTTCACCGAGGCGTCGATGTCGAGGGTGCCGGCCAGGTGGGCCGGCTGGTTGGCCACGATGCCCACCGGGCGCCCGCCCATGCGCGCGAAGCCGACGATGATGTTCGGGGCGTAGTGACGGTGCACTTCGAGGAAGTAGCCGTCGTCGGCGACCACGTGGATGAGATCCAGCATGTCGTACGGCTGGTACGGGGACGCGGGCACCAGCGTGTCGAGGGCCGCGTCCTCGCGGTCGGCCGGGTCGTCGGTGGCGACGCGCGGGGCGTCGTCGAGGTTGTTGGCGGGCAGGAAGCCGAGCAGCTCGCGGATGAGCGCGATGCACTCGGCGTCGTGCTCGACGGCGAAGTGCGCCACGCCGCTGCGCTGGTTGTGCGTCATCGCGCCGCCGAGATCTTCCTTCGTGACGTCTTCGTGCGTCACCGTCTTGATGACGTCGGGCCCGGTGACGAACATGTAGCTCGTGCCCTTGACCATGATGTTGAAGTCGGTGATCGCCGGCGAGTAGACCGCGCCGCCGGCGCAGGGCCCCATGATGGCCGAGATCTGGGGCACCACGCCCGAGGCGAGCGTGTTGCGCAGGAAGATGTCGGCGTAGCCGCCGAGCGACATCACGCCTTCCTGGATGCGCGCGCCGCCCGAGTCGTTCAGGCCCACGATCGGCGCGCCCATGCGCATGGCCAGGTCCATCACCTTGCAGATCTTGGCGGCGTTGGTTTCGGAGAGCGACCCGCCGAACACGGTGAAGTCCTGGGCGAAGGCGTACACCTGGCGCCCGCCCACCTTGCCGTGGCCCGACACCACGCCGTCGCCCGGGATGAGCTGATCCTGCATGCCGAAGTCGAGGCAGCGGTGCGTGACCAGCTTGTCGAGCTCTTCGAACGTGCCCGGGTCGAAGAGCGCCTCCATGCGCTCGCGCGCCGTCATCTTCCCGGCGTCGCGGTGGCGCTTGATCCGGTCCTCGCCCCCGCCCAGCTCCGCGCGCCGCTCCAGGTCTGCCAGCTTGTCGGCCGACGTCTTCACGATTTCGCCCCCTTGGCTGACGCCCAGTCCTTCAGGAACCGATCGATGCCGATGTCGGTGAGCGGGTGCTTGAAGAGCGCCTCGATGACCGGGGCCGGGCACGTGCAGATGTCGGCGCCCATGCGGGCCGCGGCCACGACGTGGATGGGGTGGCGAACGCTGGCGACCAGCACCTCGGTCTCGAAGCCCTGTGCCTCGTAAATGTCGACGATCTCCTGGATGAGCCCCATCCCGTCGGTGCCGACATCGTCGAGCCGGCCGACGAAGGGGCTGACGAAGGTGGCCCCCGCCTTCGCCGCCAGCAGCGCCTGCGCCGCCGAGAACACGAGCGTGACGTTGACGCGGATGCCTTCCGCGCGCAGCGCCTTGCAGGCCTGCACGCCGGCCTTGCCGAACGGCACCTTGATCACGACGTGCGGGTCAATCGTCGAGAGGTCCCGGCCCTCGCGGATCATCCCCTCGGGGTCAGTCGCCAGGACTTCGGCGCTCACCGGGCCCTTGACGATCTCGCAGATCCGCTTCGTGATGGCGCGGGGATCGCCCGCTTCCTTCGCCATGAGCGACGGGTTGGTGGTGACGCCGTCGATGATGCCGAGGGCGCAGTACGCTTCGATGTCCTTGATGTTGCCGGTGTCGAGGAAGAGTTTCATGGGTACCTCAATTGTCGGAAGCAAGAAGCCAGAAGGGCCCGCTGACGCTGGTCAGAAGCCAGAAGAAGACGCGCTGCACCGATGGTCCTCCTTCTTGCTTCTTGCTTCTTGCTTCTTGCTTCTTGCTTCTTGCTTCTTGCTTCTTGCTTCTTCCTTCTGCCTTCTGTCCTAGTCTCTGTCAACCACGGGATTCGTCAACTCCCCAACCCCCTCGACTCGGACCGTCACCGTGTCGCCGGCCTTGAGGCCGCCGATGCCGGAGGGCGTTCCGGTGGAGATGACGTCGCCCGGCTCGAGCGTCATGATGGCCGAAATGTAAGCGACCAGCTCGGCGGCGGAGAACACCAGCTGGCTCGTCCGCGACGACTGGCGGCGCACGCCGTTCACCCACCCCTCGACCGCGAGATCCATCGGATCGAGCCCGACGGCGATGCAAGGCCCGAGCGGCGCGAAGGTGTCGAAGCCCTTCACGTGCGAAAACTGGACGCCGCGGTTCTGCATGTCGCGGGCCGTGACGTCGTTGGCGCAGGTCACGCCCAGGATGTGGCCGGGCGCGTCCGAGACCGACACCCGCGTGGCGCGCCGGCCGATGACAATCGCCATCTCGGCCTCGTGATCCATGCGGCCGAGGCCGGCCGGCAGCCGGATCGGGTCGCCGGGCGCGATGACCGCCGTGGACGGCTTGAGGAAGATCATCGGCTCGAGCGGCAGCGGCTTGCCCTGCTCGGCGGCGTGATCCTTGAAGTTGAGGCCGATGGCGACGATCTTGCCCGGAACGACCGGCGCGAGCACGCGCACCGCCGGGTCGAACGACGTGCCGGAGCCGGCGGCAATCTGCCCGGCCGCCTCGCAGCGGCCGTAGATGTCTCCCCGCACCAGCGACAGCACGCCATCACGCTCGACGGCGTGCCTCGTCTCGCCGTTCCATTCGATTCGGTAAATGCGGTCCATCTCGCGATCCTCTCGGGATTCGGGATTCGGGACTCGGGATTCGTCTGTCTCGCCTCCCGCCGCTCCCCCAGTCCCCTGCTGGCTACTGTCTACTGTCTGATGACCAACTGTCCCTGCTACCTCGCCGTCTCTTCCACCGTGTTCGAGCGCGCGCTGCGGTTCGGCGGCGAAGCCTTGTCGACGGCGACGACGGCGTACACGTGTCGCACCCCCGGCCTGGCCGTCACGTCGCGGTAGGTGGTCTCGCGAATCGGCGCCTCGAAGAGCGGCGTCAGCTCTCCCGACGGCGCGTCACCGCGCAGCACGAGATAGCCGGCGAGGTCGGCCGCGTCGACGCCGACCCAGATCAGGCTGATGACCCCCTGGCCGGCGACGGCCGCGAGCGACGTCGGCGCGGCGGGCGGGAACGTGTCGGCCGGGGTCACGCACGCGGCCGGCGACGGCTGGCTCTCGAACGCCACGTTGCCCTGGCCGGCCACGGTGCGGACGTCGTAGCACCGTTCGGTGCCGAATGCGACGGCCTGATCGGTGAACGTCCGGTCGCTCACCGGCTTCTCCGTCAGGCGGATCGGGCCTTCCGCTCCCACGCGATAGACGACGTAGGCGAGCGCCGGCGCGGCCGCCATGCCTCGCGTCGTCGCCGCCAGGACGTCGCCTGCCGCCGGCTCCTGGTAGGGCAGGCGCGCGCCCGGCGGCACGCTCCACGTCACGACGATGCCCCCTTCGGTGACCTCGAGCGAGGGCTGCGGGGGCGCGGCGGGCGGCTGCCCCAGGGGAACGGCCGGACGCGGCGAGACCCCGCCGCGATTGCCAGCCCGACTCACGCCATACACCAGGTAGAAGCGGCGCGGCTCGGGCTCGGGCACGGGCCCGGCCAGCGGCCTCACGCGGGGATCGCCGAACCACGTGACCGGTTCGGCAGACGGCAGGACCGGGGGCTTCCTGTCCGGAGCCACGGGCACCAGCATGTCGGCGGTGAGCGTCTCGGTCAGCGTAACAATCGCGCCCTGGTCCTCGCCCGGCTCGGGCGGGGCGGGCGGCTTCGGGGGCTTGTGCTCTTCGCCCGCCTTCGCCTCCTTCGGTTCGGGCGGCTCGGGCGGCTTCCGCACGGGGATGCTGCCGACCAGCGTCATCCGCCGCGGGTCGCGGACGTCGCCCGGCTCAATGGCCGTGTAGGCGAACAAATCGACGCGCGCGATATCGGCGGGCTTCGTCTCGTCGATGTTGGCCGAGGGGATTGTGAAGGTGACCGACACGGTGTCGCCGACACGCAGGGCGGCGATGTCGGTCGCCCGGCCCGGCACGCGCAGCAGCGGCTCCAGCGGCGGGCCTTTTTTCCCGCAACCCGGGGCGGCCAGCCCGGCGGCGGCCAGGCCGATGAGGAGGGCGGCGCGGGCGGATCTCACAGGATGTACCGGCTCAGGTCCTCGTTCTTCACGATGTCGGCGAGCATGCGGTCGACGTACGCTGCGTCAATCGTAATCGATCTGCCCGAGAGGTCGGGCCCCTCGAACGAGATCTCGTCGAGCAGCTTCTCCAGCACCGTGTGGAGCCGTCGCGCGCCGATGTTCTCCGTCCGCTCGTTGACCAGCGCGGCCATCTCCGCGACGCGCTCGACCGCCTCGTCGGTGAAGCGGAGCTCCAGACCCTCGGTGGCCATCAGCGCCGTGTACTGCGTGAGCAGGGCGTGGCGCGGCTCGCGCAGGATGCGGACGAACTCGTCGCGCCCGAGCGGATCGAGTTCCACCCGGATCGGGAACCGTCCCTGCAGCTCCGGGATGAGGTCCGACGGCTTCGACACGTGGAACGCCCCGGCCGCGATGAACAGGATGTGATCGGTCCGCACCATCCCGTGCTTCGTGTTGACGGTGGTGCCCTCCACAATCGGCAGGATGTCGCGCTGCACGCCCTCGCGGCTCACGTCGGGCCCGTGCCCGCCCTCGCGCCCGGCAATCTTGTCGATCTCGTCCACGAAGAGGATGCCGCCCTGCTCCACGCGCTCGATGGCGGTGCGGGCCACGCTCTCCAGGTCGACCAGCTTCTGCTGCTCGTCGTCGATGAGGTGGGCGCGCGCGTCGGGCACCGACATCGTGCTCGATCGGCGGCGGCCCTGGAACATGCCCGGCAGCATGTCGCGCAGGTTCAGGCCGATCTCCTCCATCGACGTCCCGCCCACCACCTGCATGAGCGGCATCGACGTGTCGCGCACGTCCAGCTCGACCGTCCGCTCGTCGAGCTTCCCGGCCCGCAGTTGCGCGCGCAGGCGCTCGCGCGTCTGGCCCGGCGCGTCGGCCGGCGAGGCCCCGTCGGCGGACGGCACGTGCGGGCCCGGCGGCAGCAGCAGATCGAGCAGCCGCTCCTCGGCCCGCGCTTCGGCCGTCTCCCGCACCTCGCGCACGCGTTCCTCGCGCACCATGCCGACGGCGATCTCCACCAGGTCGCGGATCATCGATTCCACGTCCCGCCCCACGTAGCCGACTTCGGTGAACCGCGACGCCTCGACCTTCAGGAACGGCGACTGCGCCAGCCGCGCCAGGCGCCGGGCGATCTCGGTCTTGCCGACGCCGGTCGGCCCGATCATCAGGATGTTCTTCGGCGCCACGTCGTCGGCCATCTCCTGGGGAAGCTGGCGACGGCGCAGGCGGTTCCGCAGCGCGATGGCCACCGCGCGCTTGGCGCGCTGCTGGCCGACCACGTAGCGGTCGAGCTCGGCGACGATCTGCCGGGGCGAGGGCGATGACGCGAGGGCGTCGGGCGGCAACGGCTTGTATGCGGACATGGATGATGACTTCGCGCGCCGGACAGGACCGGCGAAACGTCCCCGGCGTCCTATTGCGCGCCCGCCGGAACGAGTTCCTCGATGGTCAGCTGGGCGTTCGTATAGATGCAGACCTCGGCCGCGATCCCCATCGCGATCTCGGCAATCGCCCGGGCGTCGGTCTCGCTGTGCCGGGCCAGCGCCCGGGCGGCCGCCATGGCGTAGTTGCCGCCGGAGCCAATCCCGATGATGCCGTCATCGGGCTCGATGAGGTCGCCCGTGCCCGAGAGCAGGAACGTCGCCCGCTCGTCGGCCACGATCAGCATGGCTTCCAGCCGCCGAAGCGCCCGGTCGGTCCGCCAGTCCTTGGCCAGCTCGACCGCCGATCGCTCCAGGTTGCCCCGGGTACTGGTCGAGCTTCGCCTCGAACCGCGCGAACAGGGCGAACGAGTCGGCGGCCGACCCGGCGAAGCCGGCCAGCACCTTGTCGTTGTACAGGCGGCGGATCTTGCGCGCGCCGTGCTTGACGACGGCATCACCGAGGGTGACCTGGCCGTCGCTGGCCAGAACCACCCGGCCCCGGTGCCGGACCGCCAGAATCGTTGTCGCGTGGATGCATGGAAGCGAGGTCATAGCCAGTTCCTGAAACCCGTCCCGACGCCGCGGATTCAGCGCCCGTCCTCGCAGCCGGTTCGAACCCGCCGCAGGCCTGCGATGAAACCGTTCCAGTGAATAGTGTCAAGAAAACGGGACGGGAGCAACAATTCGATGGCATCCGGACTGGACAACTGGCGCTGCGGAGCGTAGATTTCCTAGAGAGTCCGGGGAGTCTCCCCTGGCAGCGGAGTTGCAGGACCGGGGAGCGGAAGGGGACACCAGCCATGAAGCGGACAACGGCTCTCGGCGTGTTCGTCTTGGCACTCGCCGTCGCGCTCGTCGCGGCCTCGGTCCCTGGCGCGTATGCGCAGGATCCGAAGGGCGGCGGGGGCGGGGGCGGCCAGGGCGCGGCTGGGGCCGGAGCGGGGGGTGGCGCCCGTGGCGGCGGCGGTGACGCCGGCGGCGCGCGAGGCGCCGGGCCGGTCTCGTCGGCGCCCGCGCCTTCTGGCGGAGGCTCGTCCGGCGGCGGCAGCTGGGGCGGCGGCAACTCGGGCGGCGGCAGCCCGGGCGGCGGCTCTGGCATGTCGGCCATGCCGAGGGGTGCGGACCGTACGTCCGACGGCGCTGGCCGCCGTCAGCCGGGTGCCGGCGGCGCGGGTTGGTCTGGCGCGAGTCCCTCCACGGAGCGGGAAGGCCGCCCCGTCCAGGGCAGTTCGTACCGGCGCTCCCCCGTTGACGACGAGATGGCGGGCCGCGGGCGCACGGGCGCTGGCAGTTCGGGTGTGGATTCCTCCGTGCCTTGGTATCCCGGCCTCGAGGCGGGAGCCCCTCCACCGGCACCGCGGTGCCGCGGCCGGACGCGCCCGCTGGCAAGCCGCCAGGGGTTGGCGGCGGCTATCCGGGCTACCCCGGCTATCCCGGCTATCCCGGCTACCCTGGCTATCCCGGTTATCCCGGATACGGCTACGGGGGCTACTACGACTGCTATTACTACCCCTCCAGTTGCTGGAACCCGTGGGGATACGGCGCGTTCGGCCTCGGCTACTTCTACTACAACCCGTTCGGGTGGAACTACGGCGACTACTGGGGCTCCGGCGGGGGCGGCGGGGGCTCCTACAGCGGCCAGCAGATGGGGAGCATCCGCCTCAAGGTGAAACCGAACACGGCGTCGGTCTACGTCGATGGCTACTACGCCGGCACCGTGGACGATTTCGACAATTCCTTCCAGAAGCTGTCGGTGGCCCTCGGCGCGCACAAGATCGAGATCTCGGCGCCCGGCTACGAGCCGCTGATCATCGAGATCGACGTTCGCGACTTCGATACGATCAATTACGAGGGCCAGTTGGTGCCCATCCGGTAGGTCTGGGCCACGTGACGGTCCAGCGAGCGCGGCATGCACGGCCCCGGGCAACGAAGCCCGGGGCTTCGTCCATAGGCGCGTTGCGCGCCATCGCGCTCGTGTCGGCGGTCTACGACGCCCTTCTCGGAGTGGGGATGCTGGCCGGGCGCGGTTGGCTCGTCGCCTGGTTTGGCGTCGCCGCGCCGGTACCGCCCATTCACGCAGATCTGAACGGCCTGTTCGCCTTGGCGATCGCGGCCGGTTACCTGCTGCCCTGGCGCGATCCCGTGCGCTACCGCGCGTATCTCTGGATCATGGGCCCGATGCTCAAGGGGTGCGGCGCCGTCTTGTTCGTCGCCGATCACCTGCTGCGCGGTTCGCCGCCGTCGTACCTGCTGTTTGCCGCCGCCGACGGCACCCTCGCCGTCGTGACCCTTGTGGCGCTGCTGCGCCGGAACTGACGCGGATTCCACTCGCGCGCACCAATCCCTAATCCCTGGTCCCTGCCTCAGTCCTGCCTGATCGTCCGCTTGAAGACGAAATAGGCCGGCACGCCGAGGCCGATGATGACCGCGCCCCACAGCGAGGGCCCGGGCCGGCCGGCGATGGCGGCCACGGTGATGACCATCGAGACGATGACGAAGATTGCGGGCGCCACGGGATAGCCCCACGCCCTGAACGGGCGCGGCTCTTCTGGATGACGGCGCCGCAGCACGAACAGCGTGCTGACGGCGAATGCCGAGAAGAACAGCACGGCGAACCCGGTGTACTCCGCGAGCTGGTCCTTCGTGTTGGTCAGCACCAGCAGCGAGCTCCACACGGCCTGGGCGAGGATCGACACCCAGGGCGTATGGAACCGCGGGTGGATGCGGGCCGCCGCCGGGAAGAACGCGCGGTCGCGGGCCATCGCGAAATATACCCTCGGCCCCGCCGTCGTCATCGCGCTGAGGCTGCCGAGCAGGACGATCACCACGAGCCCGCCGAGCACCTGGGCCGCCGCCGGGCCGAGCAGCCGGTCGGCCGCCACCATCGCGATCTCGGAACTGGCCGTCCCAATCTCCCCGATCGGCACGGCGTAGAGGTAGAGCACGTTGAGGCCGAGGTAGACGACGACGATGGCCGCGGTGCCGATGGCCAGCGCGCGCGGCACGTTGCGTCCAGGATCGCGGATCTCCTCGGCGACGTACGACGCCGCGTTCCAGCCGCTGTACGCGAACATCACGATGATGAACGCGAGCGGCAGGTTGTACGACGCGGCGGCCGGCGCTGCCGACAGGTTCGCGAAGCTGCCCCGGCCAACGCCGAGGCCAATCGCGACAAACAGCGCCAGTGCGCCCACCTTCACGGCCGCCAGCGTGTTCTGGACGATGCGGCCCGGGCCGAGGCCGCGGATGTGAATGAGCGCCAGGCCGAAGATGGCCGAGAGGGCCACCAGCGTGCGCGGCGAGAAGACGAGCGGCAGGCCGGGCACGGGAATCGTGAAGAGCGGCGTCGCGTCGCGCGCCACCGGGAGAAACCGCCCGAGGTAGTCGGCCGCGCCGAGGGCGCCGGCGGCGATGGCGCCGGCGAAACCCGCCACGAAGGAGGTCCAGCCGGTCAGGAAGGCCGCGAGCGGCCCGTATCCCTCGCGCAGGTAGACGTATTCGCCGCCCGATCGCGGGCGCATCGTGCCCAGCTCGGCGTAGGCCAGCGCCCCGGTGAACGCCAGCAGCCCCCCGGCCAGCCACACGCCGAGAAACCCGAGCGGGTGCGGCACGGCTTGTGCGATGATCTGCGGGGTGATGAAGATGCCGACGCCGATCACGTTCGACACGACGATGGCGGCAGCGTCGATCGGGCCCAGACGGCGATCGAGCTGCTGCGGTCCGCGCGGATGCTGTGACACGGTGGCATTATAGCTGGTGGCCCGCGGTACACTTGCGTTCATCGTCACCGGGTGGCTGATGGTGGCGTCGATGGCACCCGCCGATTGCACGCCGGAATCCCCGCCTCAGGACGCGTTCGTGCGCGCGCGCCTCGCGATGGTGGCCGACCAGATCGCGTCGCGCGGCGTGAAGGATGCCCGCGTGCTGGAGGCCATGCGCGCCGTGCCCCGTCACGAGTTCGTGCCGGCATCGGTCCGCGACGACGCCTACGTCGACTCTCCCCTGCCCATCGGGCACGGCCAGACCATCTCCCAGCCGTACATCGTCGCGCTGATGACCGAGCTGGCCCGGCCCTCGCCGGGCGACCGCGTGCTCGAGGTGGGAACCGGATCGGGCTACCAGGCGGCCGTGCTGTCGCGCCTGGTGGACAAGGTGTTCAGCGTGGAGCTGGTCGAGCCGCTGGCCCGGTCGGCGGCCGCGTCGCTCGGCCGCCTCGGGTACGGGAACGTCGTCGTGCGCAACGGCGACGGCTATCTCGGCTGGCCCGACGAGGCGCCGTTCGACATCATCATGGTGACCGCCGCCCCGGAGGAGGTGCCGCCGGCGCTGGTGGCGCAGCTGGCGCGCGGGCGGCCGGTTGATCGTGCCGGTCGGGCGGGTCTGGGACGTGCAGGACCTGCAGCTGATCGAGAAGGACGCCGCGGGGAGGACAACCACGCGCAGCATCATTCCCGTGCGGTTTGTTCCCCTCGTAAAGAAGCGGGACGGAATTCGAGTAGCCAGTAGCCAGCAGGGCGAGACAGTGTCCGGCGGTCAGGCCTTTCTACTGAATACTGACTACTGGCTACTGACTACTTCGTGAGGAGCTGTCGCGCCACCTGCGCCTCGCCGATCTTGACGAAGGGCTTCGGGCCGTACTTCGCAAAAACCTCCACCCGCGCGTCCTTGAACTGGCTGTGCATCAGCATCTCGGAGCGCGGCTGCAGCCCCGAGAAGCCCCAGTTGGCGCGCACGGTGATGGGTTTGCTGGTGGCGCCAGGCGCCAGCGCGTCGTTGCCGCGGAGGACGACGAGCCCGGACCCGAGTTCTTCGGCCTCGCCGAGGAAGCGGAAGACGGCGAACACCTGCAGGCCGCTCAGCCTCTCGGTGCCGGAGTTGGCGACGGTGAACGACGCGCTGGGGACGAGCTTGTTCTGGCCGTCGACGATCCCGACGTCGAACCAGCCGGATGTCATCTCGTCGACCTTGATGGTCTTCGCGATGTCGATCTCCGGCGTGCCGCACCCGGCCGCGCCGACAGCAAGCACCAGCGTCGCTACCGCGCAGGCGCGCGCCATGGCGTTCCTCATCATCGCCCCCCTGTGGAGTTAGTCACCGGCCGGCGGCCCGAGGTTCCACGATTTCAATACTCCTTCACCTCGACCCGCTTGCGGGCCTCGTCGGCGGGGAGGCGGCCGGCGTGGAACGCCTGGAGGTCGGCGCCCTTGATGCGCAGCTGGATCGTCGTCACCTCGAAGGGATCGTCGGTTCCGATGCCCGAACCGCCGCGATCGCGCGCGGCCACCACCAGCCACTCGTCGGCGCCGATCGCGAGCGACTGGCTGTAGCGCAGCATCGCGTCGAGCAGCGCGTCCCTGACGGCGAGCGTGTACGCGTCGCCGGCCTCCTGCTCGGTCGACGGCCGCGAGAACTCGGGCACGGTGTTCGCGCCACCTGACTGGCCAGGGGACACGCCGGCCTGCCCTCGGGGCGCGACGACGACCGGCCTCTGGCCCTCGCGCCGCGGCGCGCTCTCCGCCTGGACGGTGTCGGCGGCGCTCCCCGCCGGCGCAATCGACAGCTCGATCTGCCGGATGGCCTGGTCGACCATCCTCCGCTGCTCGGGATCGGTGACGGTCTTCAGGTGCGCTCTGAGCTCGTCGAGCGCGCCGGCCGGGCCGCCGCCCGTCAGGTCGAGCATCCGCCACGACCACATCACGCTCTGGCGCATGGCGGGCACGTCGACGTCGAAGAAGACGCCGAAGCCGTCGAGGCGGAACCCCCTGGCGCGCGCGCCGCCGTCGATCAGGAACATCTGGGGCGTGCCGCCCTGCAGCTGGCGCGTCATCAGCCGCGCGCCCTGCTGGACGGCCCGCTCCAGAACGTCGGCCATGATGGCCAGCTGGTAGCGCGCCTCCACCTGGGGATCCGGCTTCGGCACCGGGATCTGGCGGGGCTGCGCGAGGGCGGGCCCGGCGAGGGCCATCCCGCAGCCGGCCAGCACGATCGTCCGCAGCATGGTTCGAGCGGTCACGTTGTCGCCTCCGTCCCTGTCGCTATCGCTGCGACACCCGCAGCAGGTAATTCATCATCTCGCGCTGCTGGGCCACGGCCGCGCCCGTGCGGCCCTCGAGCACGCCCAGCCCGTCCGCCACGCGCCGCATGTCCGCGCGGCGCTGCGTGTCGACGTCGCGGACCACTTCCGCCATCCGCAACGCCATCTCCCTCTGCGTGCGCGTCTCGCTCGCCGCAATCAGCTGCTTCACGCGCGCGAGGAACTCGTCATCGCTCAGGCCTCCCGCGGCCGAGCCCGACGGCGCCGAGACGGGCATCACGGCGCCTGCCGCCGCAGCCTGGCCAAACTCGCCGCGCAGCTGCTCCTGCATCGCCGCCAGGTCCGCGCGCCACGGCGCAGCGCCATCGCTGGCTGGCGCCACCTCGCCGGCCGCGGCCTGGCGCGCATCGGCCGGCCGGCCCCAGCCGGTGCGCACGGTCAGGCCGTCCTTGCCGTACTGCACGTCGAGCCCCGCGAGGCCCGCCGCCACGCCCACCACCAGCGAGGCCGCGGCGAGCTGCGCCCACGCGGGCATCGCCGACATCCAGGCCCAGCGGCTCCTGGCGGTCGCCGGCTCGCGGACGATGCGGAAGTCGAGGACCGTTTCCGGCGGCGCCCACGCCGCCATCTCGTCCCGCACCGCGCGGAGCGAGGCCGCCTCCTCGGCGCAGCGCGCGCAGGTGCGGAGGTGCGCGTCGAAAGCGAGACGCTCCTCGGCCGGGCCGTCCTCGTAGAGGTAAGACATCAGGGCGTCGGGGTTGCCGCAATAGCGTGAGTCGTTCATGGCGTTCTGCTCTCGGCCCGCGCGGGGCCCATGCCGGACTTTCCAAGCTCGCGCCGCAGGACGGTCAGCCCCTGGTAGAGGCGGGTCTTGACCGTGCTCAACGGGCAGCCCTGCAATTCGGCGATCTCCTGGAACGTCAGCCCGTGGTACTCCTTCAGAAGGATGGCGGAGCGCTGCTCCTCGGGCAGCAGGCTCATGGCCCGGGCCACGTGCCGCCCAAGGTCCTTGCGCCCTACCACATCTTCCATCGACTCCGCGGCCGCCCCCTCGGTCGACACGAGGTCGCCCACGTCGACCCCGTCGGGCGTGGGCACGAACGGCGCGCGCTTCGCCCGCCGCATCACGTCGCGGCACAGGTTCAGCGTGATGCGGTACAGCCAGGACGAGAACTTCGCTTCGCCCTTGAAGCCGGGCAGCGCGCGGAAGGCGCGCAGGAACGCGTCCTGAACGACGTCGCGCGCGTCTTCCTCGCGGCCCAGTTGGCGGTACGCCAGGGCGTAGATCGGCCGTTCCCAGCGCAGGATGAGCTGGTTGAAGCTGTCGGTGTCGCCCGCGATGGAGCGCGCGACCAGTTCTTCGTCGGTGACGGCCATGTCGACGCGTTCGCCGCGGGTCTCCTGCCGATCCGGCGGGCCGGCCTGGCCGCCCCGCATTCACCTAGTTAGACGGCGGGCGCGGTCCGGCAGTCGGGCTCATTTATTATAGGCCCCTAACCCGTTCAGCGAGAGCGCGTTACCGAACCCGTCAGGGCCCAGTGGCGGCGCCTGTAGTAGACTTGGGGACTGTCCCCCTCCGCTGGGGGACTGTCCCCCTCCCGTGTGGTTCCGCCCGTGGCGGCCTCCGCGGGCTGCGCCCCGAGGGGCCCCCATTCGCGATGATCCAGCTCTCGTCGGTCACCAAGTCGTTCGGCGCTCGGGTCCTGCTCGAGGAGGTCACCTGGCAGGTCGCCGACCGCGACATCGTCGGCCTCTGCGGCCCGAACGGCGCCGGCAAGACCACCCTGCTCCGCATCTTCGCCAACCTCGATGAGCCCGATGCCGGGCTGGTCGTGAAGCCCGCCGACCTGCGCGTGGGGTACCTGCCGCAGGACGGGCTGACGCACGAAGGCCACACGCTCCAGGAGGAGGCGGCGCTCGCCTTCGACTGGCTGCTCGACGTACGGAAGGAGATGGAGGCGATCGAGGAGCGGCTCGCCGACCCCGGGGTGCCCGACGGCGAGCACGAGGTGATGCTGCACCGCTACAGCGACTTGCAGGACCGGTTCCGGCTGCACGACGGGTACGCCATCGACCTGAAGATCGACACCGTGCTTCGCGGCCTCGGGTTCGGCCCCGGGGACTACGACAAGCCGACGGCGACGTTCTCGGGCGGCTGGCAGATGCGCATCGCCCTGGCGAAGCTGCTGCTGGCGAAGCCCGACCTGCTGCTGCTCGACGAGCCGACCAATCATCTCGATCTCGACGCGCGGAACTGGCTCGAGGACTACCTGCACGACTACCCGCACACGGTGATCCTCGTCTCGCACGACCGCTTCTTCCTCGACGCCGTCGTCGATCGGATCACGGACATTCACCTGCGGAAGCTGGTCGACTACCACTGCAACTACTCGCGGTACCTGGTGCAGCGCGATGAGAACCTGGAGCGCCTGCGCGACGCGAAGCGGAGGCAGGACGAGGAAGTCGCGCGCATCGAGATGTTCATCAACCGGTTCCGCTACACCGCGACCAAGGCCGCGCAGGTGCAGGACCGGGTGAAGATGCTCGAGAAAGTGGTGCCCATCGAGGTGCCGCCCGAGCGCAGGCGGGTGCACTTCACGTTCCCGACGTGCGAGAAGAGCGGGCGCATGGTGTTCGAGCTGAAAGGCGTGCGCAAGGCGTACGGATCCACGCGCGTCTTCGAAGGCATCGATCTGTACATCGAGCGCGGCGACCGCATCGCGCTGCTGGGCCCGAACGGGGCGGGCAAGTCCACGCTGATGCGCATGCTCTCGGGCGTCGAGGCGCCCGACCACGGGACGCGCACGCCAGGGCACCAGGTGGTGATGCAGTACTTCGCGCAGGACGAGGCCGTGCGCCTGGACCCCGGCCTCACGATCTACGAAACGCTGACGTCGGGCTCGCCGGTCCACATGGTCCCGATGATCCGCGACATCCTCGGCGGGTTCCTGTTCTCTGGAGACGACATCTACAAGCGCGTAGGCGTGCTGTCGGGCGGCGAGCGCACGCGCCTGGCGGTGGCGCGGATGCTGCTGCGGCCGTCGAACACGCTGCTGCTCGACGAGCCGACGAACCACCTCGACCTCGACTCGAAGGACGTGCTGCTCGACGCCCTCATGGACTACGGCGGCACGCTGATCGTCGTGTCGCACGACCGGTACTTCATCGACAAGCTGGCCACGAAGGTCGTCGAAATCGGGAACGGGCGCGCGCTGCTCTACCCGGGCACGTACGAGGAGTTCCACTGGAGCAAGACGCACGCGGGGCAGGCCCCGGCGCTCCCGGACGGGCTGGGCAAGGCGAGCCTCGCGCCGAAAGCCCCGAAGCCCTCGAAGCCCGCGCCGCGGCCCGCCCACGCCGCACCGGCCGCGAAGCCCGCGCACGCGGCGAAGCCGGGCGCCGCAGGGGCGAAGCCGGCCGCGGGCGCGCCGAAGGCCGAGCGCGTCGCGGATTACGACGCCAAGAAGAGGGCCGACGCCGAGGCGCGCAAGCGGGACCGCGATCGCCGGCAGCTCCAGGCGCGCATCACGGATCTCGAAGGGCGCATCACGGTGCGCGAACAGGAGATCGCGACGCTCGAGGCGGCGATGTCGGAGCCGGGTTTCTACGAAGACCGGGAAAAGTCGAAGACGGTCATCGATCGGCACCAGGCGCTGATGTGGGAGGTGGGCGATCTCATGGGCCAATGGGAGGCCCTTCAGGCCCACGCGGCCGACGAGAGCGTCCGCTGATCCCGCATGGCCGGGAAGGCCCCTACGTGCCGCCGTTCCACGCCCTGCCGTAGATCAGGTCGTCGGCCAGGACGAATGCCGGCGCCAGGCCGGGCAGCGCGCGCACCAGGCGCCTCACGAGCGAGTGGAACGCGTTGTCCGGGTGCGAGAAGGGGCAGACGGCCATGCAGACGCCGCAGTCGGTGCCCATCACGCGCCAGTAGCGGTAGCAGCGCTCCACGCCGGTGGGCCACTTCTCCACGCCGTTCACGATGACGGGCGCCGCGGCCGACAGGGCGCGTGGCGGGCAGTTGTCGGCGCACTTGCGGCAGCGCTCGCAGAACGCCTGCACGCCGAGGCTGCGGCGGCGGTCGGCGCGCAGCGGCGCCTCGGTGGTCACCGCCCCGATGCGCACCCTGGTGCCGACGCGATCGGCGATGAGCAGGTTGTGCCGGCCCAGTTCGCCGAGGCCGGCCGCGACGGCCATCGGCGGCAGCACATAGTCGTAGTGGGCGTCGTAGTGCGCCAGGGCGTCGACACCGGCCCGGCCGAGCGCGGCGGCGATCGTCCGCGCGATGACGGCAGCCCTGTAGTATTGCCGCGCCGACTCCCGGATGACCGGGGCCCCCGGCGCGGCCCGCATCGCCGCGTGGTCCATCTCCACGAGGAACACGAGGGCCGACGGGTGGCGCGCGGCATCGACCTCGCGGCCGTAGTCCTCGTCGAAGCGCCCCTTGTGGGAATACGCCCACACCGGATCGATCTCGCAGCACCCGGCGGCGACCGCCCCGAGCGACATCGCCGCGGTCTTCAGCGCGCCGGTCAGATCGGCGGCGGCCTCCAGCGTGCCCGCGAGCGCCGCGGCATCGGGCCCTGGCGTCCAGGTGTCGATGCGGGCGAACCAGTCGCGGGCGCCGGCGGCGACGGCGCCCTCGAAGGCGCGTCCGCCCGGCTCGAGCAGCGCGGGCATCGCGCGCAGACGGTCGTCCTCATCCCGCCGTGCTGGGTGGCGGCCATAGTAGTCGAGGTACGCCGGCGTCGACGGCTGCCGGGCCGCGCGCGCGAACATGGTGTCGCGCTCGTCGACGCGCGCGGCGGGCCGGCCCCAGATCACCGGGCCGCGCCCGCGCCGGCCAGCGGCCGGCTGGCGAGGCCTCTTCCCGACGACAGGTACACCGCGAAGCTGCCGAGCCAGTGGCCGCCCTCGTAATGCTCGCCGGTCACGGCCTTCAGGCCAGCCTCGCGATGCCAGCCGGCCACGGCCTGCAGCGATGCGCGGCGGGCGTCCTCGGCGGGCAGCCCGCTCACGATGCCGTCCAGCATCCACGCCCGGCTCAGGTTCAGGCCGTCCAGGTGCGCCAGCTTCGGATCGGTCGGGTCCGTGACGACGGCGGGCTCGAGCCATGCACGCGAGCCGTCGGCGGGTATCCCGGGCAGGAACGCCCGCAGCCACTCGGCGAACGCCGGCGGGGCCAGCACGCGGCGCACGAGGTCGGCCTCGGCGATGCAGGCCGACAGGAAGTCCTGGCCGTTGGGCTCGTAGTGAATCGGGCACGCCGTATCGCGGCGATAGAACTCGTGGGTCTTCGACACGATGAGATCGATCATCCGGGTGTCGCCTGCCGCGCGTGCCCAGTCGAGCACGAGACCGAAGGCGAAGGCGGTCTGATCGTGCTCGCCGATCCGGATCGGGCGCGAGAGCTTCGGCAGCCACTCCGCGAGCCGGGCGGCGGAGGCCGCCTCGAGGGGCCGCACGGCCGCGGCCCACTGCTGCGCCTGCGGATCCGGCCACTCGCGCAGCTCGGCCGCGAGCTGGAGCAGCCAGGCCAGGCCGTAGGGCCGCTCGAAGCTCGTGCGGCCCGGCGCGGCGAGGTAGCGCGCCTCCGCCGCGATGTTGGCCTCGGTGAGGCTTCGCGCGAGGGCGGCCCGAGCCCGGGGCGCGAACGGCGCCTCGGGGAAGAGCCGCGCCAGCCGCGCCAGCAGCCAGTGCCCGTGCACCGACGAATGCCAGTCGTAGCAGCCGTAGAACGCGGGCGTCAGGTCGCGCGGCGGCTTCACGTCGGCGTCGCCGTTGAGCACGTGGGCGATCTTGTTCGGGTACTCCTTGTGCGCGCACGCGAGGGCGAGGTCGGCGAAGCGCGCCGCGGCCGCGGCGTCGAAGACGGCCTTCCCCGCAGCGGCGGGCGGCGCCTGGGCCGCCGCCGTCACGGCCGCGGCGCACGCCGCCGCGAGCACGGCGGCACTGACGCGCATGATGGACATGGGTTCCGCCTCCGGACAGGCGCCGCCGCTACCGCAGCTTGACGGTGGCGATCGAGGCGAGCGCCAGGATGAGCGACACGATCCACAGCCGGATCACGACCTTCGTTTCAGCCAGCCCGGTGTGCTGCAGCTGGTGGTGCAGCGGCGCGCGGTAGAACAGCCGCCGCCCGAGCCACTTGATGCCGATCTTGTCCTGCACCTGCGAGGTGACGGCCTCGACGATGAACAGGCCGCCCAGGATGAGGAAGAGCGCCTCCTGCTTCACCAGCACCGACACGGTGGCGAGGAAGCCGCCGATCGCCAGCGACCCGGCGTCGCCCATGAAGACCTGCGCCGGGTACGCGTTGAACCACAGGAACCCGACCGCGGCCCCGACAAACGCCGCGCACACGACGACCAGCTCGCCCACGCCGGGCAGGAGCGGGAAGAACAAATACTTGGACCAGATCGCGTTGCCCATGATCCACGCGAACAGGCCCAGCGTCGCGACCGCGAACGCCGAGGGCACGATGGCCAGGCCGTCGAGCCCGTCGGTGATGTTGACGGCGTTGCCGACCAGCACGACGAAGCCGAACACCACGGGCAGGTAGATCCACCACGAGGCGGTCAGCGCCTGCTTCACGAACGGCACGTACAGGGTGCTCGCCTCGCGCGCGGGCAGCGGCGTCCACGGGCTGGCCAGGAACGCGGCGAACAGGGCGGCGAACGCCCCTTGCAGCAGGAGCTTCCGCGCCTCGCTCATGCCGCGGTTGCCCGACCGCGACCGCCACTTCGCGACGTCGTCCGAGAGGCCGATGGCGGCGAACCACACGGTGGCCAGCACCACGGCCCACGCGTACCGGCTGCCCGGGTCGCACCAGACGACGCACGCCGCGAGCATGGCGCCGACCATCACCGCGCCGCCCATGGCCGGCGTGCCGGCCTTGTCGAACGACGAGGGCACGCCGGTCTCGCGCATCTGGTCGACGAGGCCCTTGCGATGCAGGTACCACATGAAGCGGGGCATCACGACCAGCACGAGGAGGAACGAGAGCATCGCCGCGCCGATGGCCCGCACCGACAGGTAGTCGAGGAGCCGAAGGAACGACCAGGCCCGGTAGCCGCCTTCCAGCAGGTGCCCGATGAGGTGGATCACGGCGTGCTCCTCTTCGTGCCGATCGCCCGGACGAGCCGCCCGTACGCGGTCCGGATCGTGAACTCGGGCCGGAAATCGGTGGCCGTGAGCGCGAACCCACGCGCGGCCCGTTCGAGCGCCTCGAGGTCGCCCGCCCGGCCGCGCTCCACCAGCGCGTGCAGGCCCCGGAGCGCGGCGGCGCGCACGAGCCAGTACTTGTGATCGATCAGGGCCAGCAGCGCCGGCCGCGCGTCGGCCTCCCCGCCCACGTGGCCCAAGGCCTCCGCCGCGGCCGCCGCCACTTCGAGCCAGCGATCGCGCAGGAGCGCAATGAGGCCCGCGATGAGCCGCGCCCGCCCCTGGTCGGTCAACTGGCGATCGAGCGCCGTGATCGCGCGGCACGCCTCCGCCCGCGCTTCGTAGTACGGGTCGGAGAGGGCGGCGGCCAGCACGTCCTCGACCTCGGGCGTCACCGTGCCAAGGCGCGCGATCGTCGTGAGCGCGTTGCGGCGGATGAACCCCACCTGCACGAAGTCGCCGCCGAACAGGCACTGATACCAGGGGGCCGGCCGGCGATCCTTGAGCAGCGCCACGACAAGCGGCAGCTTCTCGCGGCCGTCGAGCAGGCCGATGAGCTTCACGCCCAGATTGCGCGCGTCCCACTGGCGCCGCGCGAGGAGCGAGGCCGCGCGGCTGATGTAGTACGGACGGTCCTCGGCTCGAGGCTGCTCGGGCCGTGGCACGCCGGCCGGCAGGCTCGCCGCCCGCCGGTGCTCGAGCGCATAGAGCAGCGCGCTGTCGGAGAACAGGCGGCCACCCGCCGGCTCGGCCTTCGGCGGCGGCGGGAACGGCAGCCCCGGCGACGGCTCGTCGCCCGCGATCGCGCGCCGGATCACCTCGAGCGCGTCGGTGGTGGCGAAGGCCCGGTTCGCTGTGCCCATGCGGCGCAGGGCGTCCTGGTCGCCGACGAGCCCGAGGATGGTGTCGGCCAGTTGGATCCCGTCCAGGATCTCGACCACCTGTCCGCCCTCGTCGCGTGTCTCTTCGTAGAGCACGGCCGCGCCGCCGGCCGCCGCGAGCGCGCGCGCGTTCATCACCTGGTGCTCGCCGGGCAGGTTGATCTTCGGCACGACGATCGCCGGCAGGCCGAGCGCGGCGATCTCGTTCAGCGTGCCGGCGCCGGCGCGGACGACCACCAGGTCGGCGATCGCGTAGACGTTCTCGATGTCGTGGAAGAAGGGCCGCGCGACATGGAACCCCGCGATGGCGCGGCGCTCCTCCTCGGTGTAGCGCTGCGCGACCCGCGCCTGCACGTCGGCGCTGGGATCGGCCGCGCCGTCGCCGCGCGGCAGCCCCGTGCCGTGGATGATGAACAGCCTGTCCTTGTGCGGCAGGAGCGCGCCCAGCGCGTCGACCAGCGCGCGGTTGATGGTCCGCGCGCCCTGCGACCCGCCGAAGGCGAACACCACCGCGCGGCCCGCGGGCACCTTGAAGTCGAGCGCGGCCCGCGCGGTGTCGCGGTCGGTCTTCTGGATGCGGCGGCGCAGCGGATACCCGGCCATCGTGCCGTTCGCCGGGAACGACGCGAGCGTGTCGGGGAACGACACGAACACGCGGTCCGCCAGGCGCCCGGCGAGCAGGTTCAGCTTGCCGGGAGCGGCGTTCTGCTCGTGCACGTAAACGCGGGCCGGCAGCGAGCCCAGCCGCCTGAGGATGGCTGCCGCGAACAGGGTGGGCGCCGAGGCGTAGCCGCCCGTGCCCACGATGATCTCCGGTTTGAACCCGCGCACGATGAACAGCGCGCGCAGCGTGCCGGCGAGGATGTTGAAGAGGAAGCCCAGCCAGGCGAGCGACGGCCGCGCTCCCGGATAAGGCGACGACCGGACGAACTTGATCGGGATGCCCTCGCGCGGCACGACGTCCGCCTCGGCCCGGCCGCGCACGCCGACGTAGAGGTAGGCCGTCCGCTCGTCGCCGAGCGCACGCCCGATCGCCAGGGCCGGGTTCACGTGGCCGGCGGTGCCTCCGCCGGTGAGGAGGATGCGCGAAAACGCCTTCATCGCGTGCGGTTCAAGGGTATCACTTCGGCGGGTGACTTGAGCCGGCCAAGCACGCTCGCCGGCACCGGCTGGAGCATCATGCCCGGCCCGCTCCACGACACGCTCAGCTCGAGGCCGCCTGTCGCCTGGAACATCGCCACGGTGATCGGGTGCCAGCCTGCCTCCAGCGCCACCGGTCCCCAGGCCGGCCTTGCGCCGTGCAGCCCGTCGTTGTCCACCACCAGGGTGTCGCCGATCCACAGGCGGCTCCCGTCGTCGGAGATCAGGGTGAACGTGTAGACCCCGGTCTCGTAGGCGCGGATGTAACCGCGATAGCGCAACGCGAACGCCGTGTCGCGCGGGCGCACAGCGAGATCGAACGCCGACGCCGCGGTGGTCCCCACGATCTGCGAGGGGGTGAAGGCCGGAAGCGCGGAGAATTCGCCCTCGACGATGTCGACCTCCAGGCCGGGCTGGACATCGGCGAGTACCGCGGCCGGCCTCGGCGTCACGCGCGTGAAGGCCGCCGCGGTCACGCCGCTCACGGCCCGTGGCCCTCGGAACGCGCGCGCCTTCACGACGGCGGTTTGCGTCAGCGTAATCGGTCCGCTGACCTCCGGGGAACCCGCCGTCGGGTCGCTGCCGTCAATCGTGTAGCGCAACTGGACGTTCTGGCGTCCGCTCATCACGCGCACCTCCCCGCGGTCGACGAAGATGGGCCCGTTCGCGGTGACGGCAGGCGGAATCGTCACGTCCGGATCGCCGACGATGTCGAGGGCGATCACCTCCTCCGTTACCGGCCCGGGCCCCGACTGAAGGCCCAGGCGGATGGTGACATCATCGCCGCTGCGTTCGACGGGCAGGTCGAGCGGCTGATTGATGGTGGCGAGCGGCCGCGCGCGGCGGACGTCGTTGAGCAACCCGGGCACGATGAGCACGCCGTCACGCGGCCGGTCCCAGACGTGGAGGTACAGCCGCGTGGTGCGGGCGTCGAGGCGCCGTTGCGTGCAGCGGCCCCAGGGCAGCGACGGGAACGGGCTCGCCGACGTGCCGCGGATCGACTCGCCCGCCACGCGCATGAAGTCGCCGATCTGCGCCAGGCGCTCGACGCTCTCGGCGGGGACCTCGCCGTCGTTTGTCGGCCCCACATTCAGCAGAAGGTTGCCGCCCTTCGACGCGATGTCGACCAGGTTGCGCACCATCGTGTCCGCCGACTTGAAATCCTTGTCCGCCCGGTTGTAGCCCCAGTTCCCGTTCATCGTCATGCAGGTTTCCCAGTCGGCGCCGGGAATGCCGGTGGCCGGGATCACCTGCTCGGGCGTGCCGAAATCGCCGACGCGCTCGCCGACGCGGTTGTTGACGATGACCGAGGGCTGAAGCCCGCGCACGTAGGTGTAGAGGTCCCACCCGCGCGCCGCCGTCCACGTGGGCTCCCACTGGCCGTCGAACCAGAGCACCCCGACCGGGCCGTAGTTCGTCAGCAGTTCTTTCAGCTGCCCCTTCATGAACGCGACATACCGGTCGAAGTTCGCGCCCGCCTCCGGCCGGGACTCGCGCTCCCACTCCCGCCGCGGCAGATAGTCCGGGTGGTGCCAGTCCATGATCGAGTAGTAGAGGCCGAGCCGGATGCCGCCTCGCCTGCACGCCTCGGCCAGCTGCCCGATGATGTCGCGCCCATACGGCGTGGCCATCACGTCCCACGTCGTGCCCTTCGAATCGAACAGCGCGAAGCCGTCGTGGTGCTTGGTGGTGATGACGATGTATTGCATCCCCGCCTGCTTCGCCATGCGGACCCAGGCGTCGGGGTCGAACTTCGTCGGGTTGAACTGCGCCTGGAACCGGTCGTAGACGTCAATGGGGATTTTCGCGTTGTTGCGGATCCACTCGCCGTAATCGGTGCGGCCGTTCCATTCACCCGCCGGGATGGCGTAGAGGCCCCAGTGGATGAACAGGCCGAAGCGCGCCTCGCGCCACCAGTCGAGGCGGGGATCGGGCCGGACCGCCGGCAGGGCGTAACTCAGGGTCTGGGCGGCCGACTGCGCGGCCGGCGGCGTTGAAGCGGCCGTTACGAGGCAGGCGACGGCGACGACGGCAATCCCGCGGGGAGCGATGGGCATGGCAGCAGCGTCTCCGGGCTCGGGTGGCGCCACGGATTATACCGATCGCCGCCGTTCAGAAACGCCCGGATGACGGGCGTTTGCGCCTCGTGCTCGAGCAGGAACGCGTCGTGGCCGTAGTCGCTGGAAATCTCCTGATACGAGGCCGTCCGGCCCGCGGCGCGCGCCGCCTCGGCGGCAGCCTCGAGGTGGCGCGGCGGGTAGAGCCAGTCGGAGGAGAAGGTCAGGAAGAGGTACTCCGCTGCGCTGGCCGTGAATGCGTCGCGCAGCGTGCCGCCGGGTGGCGCGAGATCGAAGTCGTCAATCGCGCGCGTCACGTAGAGCAGCGAATTGGCGTCGAAGCGGTCCACGAATGCCCGGCCCTGGTGCTGCAGGTAGCCTTCGACCTCGAACTCCGAGTCGAAGCCGAAGGGCCGGGCGCCCGGGCGCCGGCGCCGCCCGAACCTCCGCTCCATGCCGCGATCGGAGAGATACGTGACATGGCCGAGCATGCGGGCCACGGCCAGGCCGGCCCGCGGCGGCTCGCCGCCGTAGTAGTCGCCGCCGCGCCAGTTCGGGTCGCTCATGACGGCCCGGCGCGCGATCTCGTTGAACGCGATCTGCTGCGGCGAGTGGGCGGGCGACGTCGCCAGCGCGATGACCGACGCCACCGCGTCCGGGTACTGCACCGCCCACTGCAGCGCCTGCATGCCGCCCATCGATCCGCCGGCCACGGCGCGCAGCCGGGTGATGCCGAGCCGCTCGACCAGGGCCCGCTGCACGCGCACCATGTCGGCAATCGTGACGACCGGAAAGCGGCTGCCGTACGGGCGGCCGGTGGACGGGTCGGCCGACGAGGGGCCGGTGGTGCCATAGCAGCTGCCGAGCACGTTGGACGAGATGACGAAGTAGCGATCCGTGTCGAGCGCCTTGCCCGGCCCGATGAGCACGTCCCACCAGCCGGGCTTGGCGGCGCCCTCGTGCCACCCGGCCGCGTGCGCGCCACCCGAGAGCGCGTGGCACACGAGGATCGCGTTGTCGCGCGCCGCATTCAGGCGGCCGTAGCACTCGTAGGCCACGGTGACGCCCTCGAGACGCCGGCCGCAGTCCAGATCGAGGCCGCCCTCGGCCACCTGCGCGTAGTGCGTCTCGACGGTCCGCCGCTCCCCGGCCGCGGGTGCCATCTACGCCGCCTCCGCCTGCCGCGTGGCCGCGGCGATGGCCTGATCGAGATCCGCGATCAGATCGTCGGCGTCCTCGATGCCGATCGACAGGCGGATGAAGTCGTCGGGTACGCCAACGGCCGCGCGCTCCTCGGACGAGAGCTGCTGGTGGGTGGTCGACGCGGGGTGAATCACGAGGCTCTTCGCGTCGCCGATGTTCGCGAGGTGGCTGAACAGCCGGACGCTGTCGATGAACCGCCGCGCCGCGTCCAGCCCGCCCTTGATCCCGAACCCGACAATCGCCCCGGCGCCCTTGTCGAAGTAGCGCTCGACGCGCGCGCGGTCGGGATGGCCCGGCAGGCCCGGGTAGCTCACCCAGGCCACCTCGGGGTGCGACGCGAGCCACGCCGCCACCTTCGCGGCGTTGGCGCAGTGCGCCGCGATCCGGTACGGCAGCGTCTCGAGGCCCTGCAGGAACAGGAACGCGTTGAACGGCGAGAGGCACGCGCCGAAGTCGCGCAGCAACTGCACGCGGGCCTTCGTGATGAACGCGGCGCCCGGCGCCACCGCCCGCTCGTGCGTGCCGAACAGGTCCCAGAACACGAGCCCGTGATACGACGGGTCCGGCTCGGTGAACTCGGGGAACCGCCCGTTCGCCCAGTTGAACCGCCCCGAGTCCACCACCGCGCCGCCAATCGAGGTGCCATGGCCGCCGATGAACTTCGTCAGCGAGTAGACGATGAGGTCGGCCCCGTGGTCGAACGGCCGGAAGATGTGTGGCGACACGGTGTTGTCGACGACGAACGGGACTCCCGCGGCGTGAGCCACCTCCGCCAGGGCCTCGAAGTCGTCGACGTTGTTGCGCGGGTTGCCAATCGATTCCGTGTAGACGAGCCTGGTGTTCCCGTCGATGGCGGCGGCAGCATTGCGCGGGTCCGACGTGTCGACGAACCGTGTCTCGATGCCCAGCCGCTCGAGCGTGTAGTGGAACAGGTTGTACGTGCCGCCGTAGAGGTAGCGCGTGGACACGATGTTCTGGCCCGGCCTCGCCAGCGTCAACACGGCCGTCGTGATGGCCGCCTGCCCCGAGGCGAGCGCCAACGCGCCCACGCCGCCGTCGAGTTGCGCCAGCCGGCCCTCGAGCACCTCGGTGGTGGGATTGCCGATGCGCGTGTAGATGTGGCCGGGCTGCTGCAGCGCGAACAGCGCCGCCGCGTGATCGGCCGATTCGAAGACGTACGACGACGTCTGGTAGATCGGCACCGCGCGCGCCCCGGTGGCGCGATCGGGCAACTGGCCGCCGTGCAGGGCGACGGTGGCGGGACGCAGCGAGGGAGCGTTGGTCGGCATGTCGATTCTCCACGGTCGGCCGGCGCGTCGCGCAGCCGGCAGGTTGAATGTCAGGGTTCCGCATCGAACAACGGCAGGCTGATCACCGTCCCGTCCGTGCCGCCTGCGGGCACGATCGGCGCGAGCGCGCGATCGAGGTCCTCCTGGAAGCACGGGCCGACCACGGCCGCCCATCGCGCGCCGGGAAGGCCCGGTGCCGAGAGGACCTGCCTGGTGGCGATGCCCGCGCCGTGCAGCAGGCGCTGCGGCCCGGGCGCCGTGCCACCCGCGGCCGCCCCTGCGCGCACGTATCGAGGCCGCGCCTGGTCGGCACACACGCCGGCGGTGGCCGAGGCCGTCCATGCGCGCGGCACGCTGCGCCCGCCGGCGAGCGCCAGCAGGTCGGACACGACGGCCACGGCCGTGGCCTCGCCGCCCGCGCCCTGGCCGGCGAAGACCGTCGTACCGCTGCGCGCGCCCTGCACCAGCACCACGTTCTCCGGCCCCCGCGCGCGCCCCAGCCACGAGTCGCGCCGCACCAGCGCGGCGCTCACGCCCGCGGCCAGCCGGTCGGTTTCCGGCCCCGTCCTCCCGGCCCAGGCCACCTGACGGATGACCCGGCCGACCGACGCGGCCGCGGCGATGTCGCCGGCGTCGATGCCGCGGATGGACCCGGCGCGGATGCCGCGCGGCGGCACGTGATCGCCGAACCCGATCGACGCGAGAATCGCGAGCTTCGCCCGCGCGTCGAGGCCATCGAGGTCGGCCGCCGGGTCCGCTTCGGCGAACCCCCGCGCCTGCGCCTCGCGCACGGCCTGGTCGAGGCTCAGCCCTTCGTCGGTCATGCGGCCCAGCACGTAGTTGCACGTGCCGTTCACCACGCCTTCGATGCGCGTGACGCGATCGCCCGCCAAGCCGTCCTGCAGCCCGCGGATGACCGGCACCGCGCCCCCGACGGCGGCCTCGAACCTGAGCGCGCCGCCGCAGGATCGCGCCAGCGCGAACAACTCGGGGCCGTGCTCCGCGATCACCTGCTTGTTCGCCGTCACCACGGCGCGCCCCGCCCGGAGGGCCGCGGCAATCCACGTGCGCGCCGGTTCGAGGCCGCCGATGAGTTCCACCACGATGTCGGTCCGCGCGTGCAGCAGGTCCTCCGCGCTGCCGGTCCACCGGACGTCGGCCGGGGCCCACGGGGCGCCGCGCCGGGCCTCCTCGGGCCGCCGCGTGCACACCAGGTCCAGGCGCAGCGCCGAGTGGTGCTGCTCGCAGAGCAGCCGCGCGGCTGCGCGGCCGACGGTGCCGAAGCCGGCGATCGCGACGGTCACGCGACGAGGGCGTGCGCTCATGCGCGTGCCTCGCGCCCGGCGGCGCCGTAGGGTCGGAATCCCGCCGCGCTGTCACGGGCCGGCTCGCCGTCGTCCGCGTCGGGCTGCTCCGCGTCGAACAGGCACGCATGGAGGGAGCCGACCGCCCGCGCGAGCAGGGCCTGGTCGATCACGCACGCGACATGGTTCGAGCCTGGCGTGCGCGAGAGCAGGTGGACGGGCGTGCCGCCGAGCGCGCCGAGCACCCGGCGCACGCCGTCGCCGCCGGCCGCCAGGCCGTCGCCGACGACCGCGATGAGGGCGAGCGCGACGCGTCTCGATGGCGCGGCCGCGCCGAGGGCTTCCTGGAGGCGGTCGGCGGCGGCACCCTCGTCGACGATCACGGCGACGCTGGAGTCGCCGGCCGCGGCGAGGCGCGGCGAGGCGCCTGCGCGGGCACAGGCGTCGAACACGCCCGCCAGCGCCCGCGGCCGATCCGCGCCGTCCGGCAGCGCCACCTCGATCGCGCACACGCCGCGAAGGGAGGCGATGCCGGCCGCCGGCGACGGCCTGCGCACGGGCCCGGTGGTTACGACGGTACCGCGCGAGGCCGGCCGCCGCGAGTTCAGGATCCGCACCGGAATGCCGGCGGCCACGGCGGGCTGGACGGTCGAGGGGTGGAGGACCCTGGCCCCGTATCCCGCCAGCGCCGAGGCCTCGCGGAACGAGAGGCGATCCACCGGGCGCGCGCGATGGAAGACGCCGGGGTCGGCCGTGAGCATGCCGTCGACGTCGGTCCAGATCTGGATCTCGGCGGCGCCGAGGCCGGCGCCGATGAGCGACGCCGAGTAGTCCGACCCGCCGCGCCCCAGCGTCGTCGTCACGCCGTCGGCCGTGGCGCCGACGAACCCGCCGATCACGGGGACCTCGCCGCGGGCGACGGCCGGCGCCACCGCGTGAGCCAGGCGCGCGGCCGTCTCTGTCTGAAGCGGGGACGCCTGCTGGTGACGTCCGTCGGTGGCGATGACATGGCGGGCGTCGATCCAGCGGGCCGCAACGCCGGCGCCGTTCAGGGCCGCGGCGGCGAGCCGGCTGCTGGCCAGTTCGCCGTGCGCGACAATCGCGTCGGAGGCCGCGGGTGTGCAGGCTTTCAGCATCGAGACCGCGCGCAGTAACGCCTCGACGTCGCGCCAGCCGGCGTCGAGGCCTTCCAGGAGGGCTGGCCGCCCGGATTCGTCGCCGAGGCCTTCCGCCATGACGGCGTGGCGCCGGCGGATCTGGCCCAGCCCCTCGAGGGCCCCGTCGAGATCACGCGCAGCGGCCCGCGCGGCCGTGCCGAGCAGGGCGTCGGTCACGCCGCCGAGCGCGGAGACCACCACGACGCGGTCCCGCCGCTCGGCCGACACGATGGCGCACGCCCGCGCAAGGACGGCGGCGGTGGCGACCGACGAGCCGCCGAACTTCATCACGACCATGACGGCGCTCCTCCGCCGATCCAGCCGCGGGCGGCCAGCAGCTCGGCGTTCAGGATGGCGGCGCCGGCGGCGCCGCGGATGGTGTTGTGGCCCAGGGCGACGAGCTTGTAGTCGAGCACCGGGCAGCGGCGCACGCGGCCGACGCACACCGCCATGCCGTCGCCGCGGTGCGCGTCGAGGCGCGGCTGCGGGCGATCGCGCTCGGCCAGGTGGATGATCGGCGCCGCGGGCGCCGAGGGCAGCACGATGTCCGGCGGCAGGCCGCGGAAGCCCGCCAGCGCGGCCAGCAGTCCCGCAGCGTCGGGGGCGTGGTCGAACTCGACCGAGATCGCCTCCGTGTGCCCGTCGAGCACCGGCACGCGCGCCGCCTGCGCGCTGATGGCCACCGGCGCCGGCGCCACCGAGGCCCCGGCCAGCGTGCCGAGGATCTTCTTCGTCTCGGTCTCGATCTTCTCTTCCTCGCCCTCGATGAACGGCACGACGTTGCCGAGCAGGTCCCAGGAGGCGACGCCCGGGTGGCCGGCGCCTGACGCGGCCTGGAACGTGGTGACCAGCACGCGGCGGGGCGAGAACGGCCGGCACGCCGCCAGGACGAGCGCCAGGAAGATCGTCGAGCAGTTCGGGTTGGTGACGACGGCGCCGGTCCACCCGCGTGCGGCCCGTTGGGCCGGCAGCAGGGCGAGGTGATCGGCGTTCACCTCCGGGATCAGCAGCGGCACATCGTCAGCGAGGCGGTGCGTGCGGGCGTTGCTGATGACCAGGTGGCCGGCCTCGGCGAACAGGTGCTCGTAGTGGCCGGCCGCTTCGGCGTCGAGGGCCGAGAAGAGCACCTGCGGCGCGCGGCCCGGCAGGGGCTTCTCGATCTGCAGGTCCCGCGCGTACGCCGGCGTGCCGCCGCCAAGGAGCCAGGGGGTGTCGCCGTAGCGCCGGCCCTCGGACCGCTCGCTGGCGGCCACCCAGGCGAGCCTGAACCACGGGTGGCCGTCGAGGCGGCGCACCAGTTGCTGCCCCACCATGCCCGTGGCCCCGAGAATCCCGACGTCCCATTTCTGTGCCGACATGCGTGCCTCGTGTTTCCGCCTCGCGGTCCCGCCGCCGGTCCTCCAGGTGGCGAGTCCGTCCCGTGTCTGCGGTCTCGCCACCCGATCTCGCGGCGCCTGTCAGCCGCCTCACGCAGGTGGCGAGTCCGTCCCAATAAAAAACCGCCGGCTGCGGTGCAGCTCGGCGGTTTCGGCTGGTCCCTCTCGTGCGCTGGTGGCTGCTACGGTCCGGACACGGCTCCCCCGCCGGTGCTGGTCATTCGCATCGACATGATCCGCATCGCGGCGGCCTGGGTGGCTCTGAGCCGGTGGAGCATCCGGAGCCCATCGTAGTGCGCGCCGGGGACGGTGTCAAGCATTTTGTATCGATATATATTCATGCATGGATTTCAAGTAGCCCGTAGCCCGTAGCCCGTAGCCCGTAGCCCGTAGCCCGTAGCCCGTAGCCCGTAGCAGTTCGACACCGTGCACGTGGACCCGCCTTCCTACTGAGGACCTGACTACTGGCTACTGACTACATCTGCTGCCTTCTGTCTTCTGCCTTCTGTCTTCTGCCTTCTTGCCCTCCCCCGCCCCAATCCGTCATACTTCGTCGGCCCCACACGCCCGGGGCGCGCGCGGCGCGCCGGGCGGCTTCCCGAGGTGACCCGCCATGACCCGTCGCACCCGATTCCTCGTCGTGTTCACGCTGGCCGCCGCTGCGCTCGTCGTCGCGTCCGGCGTTTGGGCCCAGCCGGCGGCCCCGAAAGCGCAGGCGCCGGTGCTGGTCACCTCCTGCGGCCAGAGCCCGGGCCCGCTGAAGCTCACGGTGTTCTTGAAGAAGCTCGGCATCGAGTACGACTACAAGGCCGACGCCACCGCCAAGGACCTGGCCGCCAAGCCGTACAAGACGCTCATCATCGTCACGGGCGCGAGCCTGAAGGGCATGGGCGCGGCCGGGGTGTCGATGAAGGACGAGCTGACGCGGACCGCCGCGATCATCGACGCCGCGAAGAAGGGCGGCGTGCTCCTGGTCGGGTCGCACATCGAGGGCATGGCGCGCCGCTCGCAGGGCGCCGAGGCCGGCGACAACTCCGACGAGCAGTCGATCGACGCCGTCTGCCCGAAGTCGCAGCTGCTCCTGGTCCGCAAGGACGGCGACGAGGACGGGCGCTTCACCGCCATCGCGAAGAAGCAGAACATCCCGATGATCGGGTTCGAGAAGAACCTCGACATCGAGGGCGTGCTGAAGTCCCTGTTCGGCCGCTAGACCGGCCGGGAGCGCCCAGCCGTGAGCATGTTCACCGAGGCCGGCCTCATCCTCGGCGTGATGGTCGCCGTCTACGCGGCGGCGCGCGCCCTGAAGCTGGCCACTGAGCTGGCGATGGTCGCGGCCGCCCTGGGCGGCGCCGTGGCCGGCGGCTACTGGTTCCCGGCCCGCCAGATTGCGGAGGGCGCCGCCACCTACCTCGACATCAACCTCATCTTCATCACCGCCACGCTGTTCATGAACCTGCTCAAGGAGTCGGGCGGCGTGGCGTTCGTCGTGCGCGGCATCCTGCGCCGGTTCCACCGGCAGCGCGCGCTGCTGCTCGCGATGCTCAGCCTCGTGCTGCTCGTGCCGGGCGCGCTCACCGGCGCCGGCAGCGTGACGGTGCTCATCGCCGGCGGCATGGTGGCCACCGTCCTCGGCTACATGGGCATCCCGCGGGTGCGCGTGGCGGCCATCGTCTTCGTCATCGCCGGGCTCAGCGCCGCCGCGCCGCCGGTCAGCCTGTGGGCCATGATGACCGCCGCCGGCGTGAACATGCCCTACGTCGGCTTCTTCTGGCCGCTCCTGCTGCCCTGCCTCCTCGCCGCGCTCTTCACCAGCTTCGTGCTCGGCTGGAAGGGCACCTCGACCGACATCGACAAGGCCCTCGCCGAGCTGCCCGAGGCGCCCGCCGGCATGGCCTGGTGGAAGGTGCTGGCGCCGTTCGCGGTGTTCCTCGCCTTCGTGTTCATGGGCCGGCAGTGGCCGCACGCGACGCCGGTAGTGGGGTTGCCGCTGATGTTCGCCGCGGCGGCCCTGGTGTCCTGGGCGCTCTCGCCCGTGCCGCTCCCCGTCGTGCGCGTGGCCCGCGACACGATCGAGCAGTTGCTGCCCCTGCTGGCCACGCTGACCTGCGCGGGCATCCTCGTGCAGATGATGACGCTCACCGGCGCGCGCGGCCTCATGGCCGTCACCGCCGTCACGCTGCCGGTGGCGGTGGTGTACGCCACGCTCTTCCTGGTGCTGCCGCTCTCGGAGGCGGTGCTCATGTGGGGCTCGGCGCCCGTCATCGGCGTGCCGCTGGTGCTGCTGTTCAACACCATCGGTCTGAACCCGATTGTCGCGCTGGCCGGCATGAGCCTCATCTGGCCCCTCGGCGACGCCCTGCCGCCGACGGCCATCATCGGCCGCCTCACCGTGAACATGGTCGGCTACCAGGGATCGTACGGCGCGTTTCTCAAGGCCTGCGCCGTGCCCGCGATCATCATCGCGCTCGCCGGCACGCTGATGGTGATCTACAGCGCGAAGCTCGCGTGGCTCACGGGGTTGTAACCATGATCACGCTGCAATCAGTCATCACGCTCGCGTACTACGCGATGACGGCCGGGGCCGCCGCGCTCCTCGTCTACAATTTCGTCAAGGCGAAGTCCTGGGAGCGCGAGGTCCTCTACCTCATCGTGCTCGTGCCGTTCGTGCTGCGCGTGCTCCGGCTCAAGTGAGGCCAGGACGATGACGCGAACCGGACTCGCCCGCAAGCTGCTGCTCGCCGCGCTCGGCGCCGCCTTTCTGGCGGTCGCGGGCAAGGGTTTCCACGATCACCGGCACCTGCAGGAGCCCGTCGTGCTCGGCCCCGGCGTCACACGGGTCGTGAAACTCTCCGAGTACAACCCGACGATCCGCGGCACCGCCAACGACGCGAATCTCTACGTCCTCGAAGGCCGCGAGCCCGGCGGCACGATCTTCGTCTTCGGCGGCACCCACGCCGAAGAGCCGGCCGGCCGCCTGGCCGCGTGGCTGCTGGTCGAGCACGCCACGCTCACGCGGGGCCGCCTCATCGTCTCGCTCAGCGCCAACCGCAGCGCCTCCACCGTGACGCGGCCCAGCGCGGCCTATCCGGCCACGTACACCATCCCGACCGCCTGGGGCGGGCAGACGTTCAGGATGGGCGATCGCTTCACGAGCCCGCTCGACCAGTGGCCCGATCCGGAGGTGTTCATCCACTATCCGAGCGGCCAGTATCTCGCCTACGTCGACGTCCGCAACCTCAACCGCGCGTTCCCGGGCCGCCCGAACGGCACGCTCACCGAGCGCACCACCTGGGCCTTCATGGAGATGATCCGCCGCGAGCAGGTGGACGTCGCCATCGACCTCCACGAGGCCGAGCTGCAGTACCCGGTCATCAACACCATCGTCACGCACCAGAAGGGCCAGGAGCTGGCCACGATGATCTCGATGACCCTCACCGACCTCGAGGGCTTCAACATCGGCACCGAGTTCTCGCCGCTCAACCTGCACGGCCTGACGCACCGCGAGATCGGCGATCATTCGCAGGCGGTGTCGCTGCTCTTCGAGGCGCCCGAGCCGTTCCTCGACGCCACGCGCGGGCGCACGAATGCCGACGTCCTCCTGAGCGGCCGGGACGAGTTCGTCGTCAAGGCCGGCAAAAAGGGGCTGCTCTTCGCGCCCATCGACGACAAGGGCTGGCCCATCGCCACCCGCGTGGGCCGCCACACCTCGTCGGTGGCGCAGACGCTCGAGACGTGGAGCGAGTTCAACGCCGGCCGTGCGGTCGTGGCGACGGGCATCCCCCGGTACGCGGATGTCGTGAAGCACGGCGTGGGCCATTACCTGCGCGACCCCGCCCAGGCATCGAAGGACCGCCTCGTGTTCGAGTAAGCCCGTCGCGGGAGGCCTGCGCATGCGCCGCCACGCGCGTCTCGTCGCCGCCGCCGCCGCGGCCGCCGCCCTCGCGGGGGCCGCGCACCTGGCCGGGTACAGCCCGGGCCAGGCAGTCCCCGACGCTCCCCCGCCGCTGGTCCGCCCCATCGCCGGCACGCAGGCCCGCGGCGGCGAGCCGGACGATGTCAGCGTGGTCCGGCAACGCGCGGTCGCCCTCGACCTCGACCTGGTAGGCGGCACGCACGGTGCGCTGCCTCCCGCATGGCGCGTCGCGCTCCCGCTCTTCGAGGATGTGGATCTGGTGGCGGCGTTCCAGCGCGTCGAGGCCGGCCGCCACGGCACGGCCTGGATCGGCACGATCGAAGGCGTGCCGTACAGCCAGGTCGTGCTCGCCGTCGTCGCCGGCGAGATGACGGGCAGCATCACGATGCCCGGCCGCGCGTTCGACGTGCAGCCGGCCGGCGGAGGCGTCCACCTGGTCCGCGAGATCGACGACCGGCTGAGGCTGGCCGACGGCGTGGTGCAGGTGGGGGACGATGCCGCGGAGGAGCGCGCCGCCGCCGTCGCGCCGCCGGGCGCGGCGCTGGCGGCGTCGGGCGGCGGCCCGGCGGCCAGCGACAACCCCGGGTTCATCGACGTCCTGGTGGCCTACACGTCGGAGGTGAAGGGCAAGCGCGGCAGCGAGGCGTCCACCCTGTCGATGATCGACGCTGCGGTCGCCGAGACGAACCAGGCCTACCAGAACAGCCGGATCGGCCTCCGTCTGCGCCTCGTGGGCACGGCCGAGGTGGACTACGCCGGCGGGGGGGATCTCGGCGTCGACCTGGCATCGCTCCGATCCACGTCGGACGGCAGGATGGACGACCTCCACGCGCTGCGCAACAGCCTCGGCGCCGACCTCGTCTCGCTCGTCGTCGAAACCGATCCGAAGTACTGCGGCATGGCGTACGTCATTACGAACCCGTCGAACCCGGCGACGGCCGCCTCCGGCTTCAGCGTGGTGAAACGGACGTGCATGACCAGCTACACACTCGCGCACGAGTTCGGCCACAACCTGGGCCTGCAGCACGACTGGTACATGACCGCGTCGCCGGGCGCCTACCGGTATTCGCACGGCCATGTCGATCTCGACGGCGGGTTCCGGACGATCATGTCGTACTTGGACCTTTGCGCCGACCAGGGCCGGACCTGCACCCGCATCGCCTACTTCTCCAACCCGAACGTGCGCAGCGGCGGCCGACCGACGGGCGTGCCCGAGGGCACCAGCCAGGCCTGCACACCGGGCGACGCGTCCAACCCGGCCTGCGACGCCGAGAGCGCGCGGTCGGTCAGCAACGTCGCGCAGGCGGTGGCCAATTTCAGGTCGAGCCTGTTGAGCGGCGCGCCGGTGGCGTTCCCGCCCCGGAACGAGACCTACGCCTTCCGCACCGCGCTCGAGTCCGCCTATCGCGACGGCTTCGGCCGGGCCCCCAGCCAGACGTACGCCGATGTGGAGGGCTCGGTCGTCTGGGTGTCCGAGTACCTGCTGTACCGTATCCACCAGTGCAGCCACCAGCGGGCCCTCGACAAGGTGCGCCAGCAGATCCAGGGCGTCGGCCTGCCTTCGATCTGCGGCCTCCCTCCGGCCGGCACGATCCCGTTTCCGCCGCGGAACGAGACCTACGCCATGCGGCTCGAACTCGAGACGATCTACAAGGACGAGCTGAAGCGCCAGCCTTCCCAGAGCGCCGTGGACGTCGAAGGCGACGTGGTGTGGGCGCAGGAGTACTTGCGGTACCGCCTCAACGGCTGCACGCACGACCAGGCCGCCGACCGCGTGATGATCCAGGTCAATGGCGGCGGCATCCAGCCGGTCTGCCGCTAGTCCGGCGCCCGGTTGATGCGGCGCCGGGATGGAACCCGCCGGCTTCCCCGGCCCGAGCGAGGTTAAGGGCAGCCTGCATGAGGCGGAGCGGCCGTCAGCAGGCCATGTGTGCGGCGGGGCAGGCGCCCCTCCACAGCGCGGCCGGCGGCCCCCCCGGCACCGGGCACCCCGTTTGCTCCGCCTTCACACAGGGCGTCCGAGGCCCCGGAAGGACCCCAAAACAAAGGACTTTGTCGCGGACGGCGCTGCTGAACGCGTTGGCCGGCCCACGCGCTTGAAATGGGATTACAATCTTGAAACCGACAGCGGCGAGGGCGCCCTTCACGAGGCGGGTGGCAATGGCAGTGGCCGCAGACGACCAGTTCTTCCGGAACATGGTCACCAACATGCGCAACGGCGTGCTGGCGATCGACCGCGAAGGCCGCGTCGTGATGATCAACGAGGAGGCCTGCCGCATCCTGGAAATCGCGCCGGATGGCGAGGACTCGGGCCGGCATTTCTCTGACCTCCTGCGCCAGCACCACGACGTGGTCCGCATCCTGGCCGGTGCGTACGAGATGTCCACGCTGCCCAACCGGGCCGAACTGCGCCTCAAGCCTACCGGCAAGGTGATCGGCTACACGCTGTCACTCGTGCGAGACGGGCGCATGCGGGTGCACGGAGCGGCGCTGTTCTTCAAGGACCTCACGCTGGTCGAGCAGGCCGAGGAGCGGGAGCGGCTGCGCGACCGCCTCGCGGCGCTCGGGGAGATGGCCGCGACGATCGCCCACGAAGTGAAGAACCCGCTGGCGAGCATCGAGGTGCTGGCGGGCCTCGTGCGGCGCCAGGTGTCCGACCGGGAGGACCTGCGGGCGCTGCTCTCGGACATCATCAGCGAAGCGAAGATGGCCAACGCCATCGTGGTCGAAGTGCTGGAGTTCGTGCGGCCCATCCGGCTGCAGATGGACCGCACGTCGATCGTGAAGGTGGTCGAGGACGCGATCCCGATGGCCGAGCACAAGATCGCGCGCGGCGGCACGCGCATCGATCTCGAGATGCCCCACGGGCTGCCGGCCATCCAGGGCGACCACCATCAGCTGTGCCAGGTGGTGACCAACCTGCTCATCAACGCCCTCGAGGCGCTGGGCGGGCAGGGTGCCGTGCGCATCGGCGCCCGCATGCGGCCGGCCGAGCTCGAGGAGCAGGTGCCGGAGATCGAACTCGTGGTCGCCGACGACGGGCCGGGCATCCCGGCCGACGTCAAGGATCGCGTCTTCGACCCGTTCTTCACAACCAAGCCCCAGGGGTCGGGGCTCGGGCTGGCCATCGTGCGGAAGATCGTCGACGCGCACGACGGCCGCATCGACGTCGTGTCCGCGCCGGGCGGCGGCACCGCCTTTGCCGTGAACCTGCCGGTCGGCGTGCCGGGGCAGTTGGGCTTCTAGGAGCGGTTTCATCACCTGCGTGCGGCGGCCGAGTCGGGCCGCGAGACGGGGTCCTGAACCCGCGTGCCGGATCAGTGGGGTACGCATGGGACGCATTCTCATCGCCGACGATCACGACGCGCTGCGGCGGGCGCTGGCGCGCGCGCTGACCGACGCCGGCCACGAAATCGAGGAGGCGCCGAACGGCAACTTCGCCATCGAGCGGCTCCACGAAGGGTCGTTCGACGTGGTCCTGAGCGACTTGAAGATGGGCGGCAGCGACGGCCTCGACGTGCTGCGCTCGGCGAAGGCGCTCCACCCGACGGCCGCGGTGATTCTCATGACCGCGTTCGGATCGGTCGGCACGGCGGTGGAGGCGATGAAGATCGGCGCCTTCGATTACGTGCAGAAGCCGTTCGAGATCGAGGAGATGGAGATCAAAATCGGCAAGGCGCTCGACTACCGCCGCATGCGCCACGAGATCGACTACCTGCGCCACTCGCAGAACGACATCTACGCGTTCGACTCGATCGTGGGCAGCTCCGGCGCGCTGCAGAAGGTGCTGGGCATCGTCCGCAAGGTCGCCAAGAGCAACACCACCATCCTGATCCACGGTGAGACGGGCACGGGCAAGGAACTCGTGGCCGGCGCCATCCACCACAATTCGAACCGGGCGGGCCGCAACTTCGTGAAGGTGAACTGCGCGGCGCTCCAGGAGAACCTGCTCGAGTCGGAGCTGTTCGGCCACGAGAAGGGCGCGTTCACCGGCGCCGACAAGCAGCGCGTCGGGCGGTTCGAGCAGGCCGACGGCGGCACGATGTTCCTCGACGAGGTCGGCGACATGAGCCCGAGCACCCAGGCCAAGATCCTGCGCGTGCTGCAGGAGCACGAGTTCGAGCGCCTCGGCGGGACGCGCACGCTCAAGGTGGACGTGCGCCTGATCGCCGCCGCCAACCGGAGCCTGCCGGCCATGGTCGCGGCCGGCCAGTTCCGCGAGGACCTGTACTACCGCCTCAACGTCGTGTCGGTCGAGATGCCGCCGCTGCGCGAGCGCAAGGAGGATGTCGAGGCCCTCGCCATGCACTTCGTGCGCAAGTTCTCCGGGGAGCTGAAGAAGAAGATCGACGGCATCGCGCCCGACGCGCTCAGACTGCTCATGCGCTACCACTGGCCCGGCAACATCCGCGAGCTCCAGAACGCCCTCGAGCGCGCCGTCCTCCTCACCGAGGACCGCGTCATCACCGCCGGCGACCTCAGGCTCGGCGAAACCTCCGCCTTCGGCGCCGATCCCGACGCCGGGCGCGTCGTCCGGGTCCCGCCGGCCGGCGTGGCCCTCGAGGAAATCGAGCGCCAGGCGCTGCTGGAATCGCTGCGGATGTGCAACTGGGTGCAGAAGGACGCGGCGGAATTGCTCCACGTCAGCCCGCGTGTCATCAACTACAAGATCAAGACGCTCGGCATTCAAATCCCGCGCGGCCGCGGGCCGGCCGGGAACGACGACCGCACGAACTGACGGGGATGGGGCGCGCCCGCGTCAGCCCGCGTGCCCGGGGCGGGCCCGCCCATTCCCTGCCGGAACGCCCCGGGATCAATCGCCGGGCGGCTTGATGGGCTGCGCGGGCGTGGCGCCGGGCTTGGCGGCCGGCAGCGCGCCCGGCGTGGCCACGGTCACCGCCGGCAACACGGGCATCGACGTCGCCGCCGGGATCGCCTGGCCGGGCTGCGACGGCGGCTCTGGCGGGTCGGTCTCCGGCTGACCCTGCTGGCGCGGCGGCGCGCCGAACGGCGGCCGCATCATGCCCGGCTGATTCGCCGGCTGCGGCATCTCATCCGGGTCGTCCGGATCTGCGTTCCCTTCCGGGTCATCCATCACGGTGACCACCCGGCCGTCCGGCAGCAGGCGGCGCTGCACGCCGGGGCGGCTGAACGGTTGTCCGCCCGGGCCCCGCGGGGTCCCCATGCCGGCCGTCGGCGCCGACGGCCCCGCGCCGGCCGGGTACGAGGCGGGCGTGGCCGCCGCCGTCATGAGCACGATGCGGCTGAAGGCCGACGAGCCGCCGCCGGGCGCGAGGCGCCTCGAGGCCATGTAGCCGGCAATGGGACGGAGCAGGGTGGCGAGGGCCTGATCCTCGGGCACGCCCTTGAGGTCGAGGTTCAGGCGCGTGCCGGGCACGCGGTCGCGATTGACGATCCTGGTGCCGCCGGCGCGCTCCCATTCAACCAGGATGTCGCGCAGGGTGGCGTCGCGCGCCACCACGTCGACGCGGCCGTCCTTGAACGCGACGCGCACCTCGCCCGCGCGAGCCGCACCGGGCAGGCCGACGAGCAACGCCAGCGCGCACACCCACAATGTCCGGCGAGTCATGGCGGTGTCCTCTGGTACGGAGTATACGCCTCCGCCGGGGGCCGCTCAAACCTGCCTGCCGGGCCAGGTGCCGGCCCGGGCCACGCTGCGGGGACGAGGCACGGGCTGCGCCGAGGCGGCCGCCTCGCGGTCCAGTTCCTCCTCTTCCTCGCGCGCCCGGCCGAGCGTGAGGAGGATGACGAAGATGGTGGGGATGAGGTCGATAGCGATGCCGCCGGCCCACGCGTAGAAGACGTCCCACTTGTAGACCCAGATCGCCCGCGCCGCGGGGATCATGGTGAAGGTCTGGAACGTGCGGTCCTCCTCGACCGTCCGCCCCCCGGAGATCTGCGCCACCACCTTCACCGCGGCGTCTTTCAGCCCGCCGAGCCGCTCGATGGCGTCCTTCTGTTCGGCCGTGTCGCCGGCCCGCGCCGTGGTCGTCAGCGAGCCGATGTTCTGGTTCACGACGCGGACGTAGGAGGCGGTCGTCGCTTCCTCCATGCGCGTGACGACCTCGTTGATCTCGCCGAGGATCCGGCTGAAGGCCAGGTTGTTGCGGCGGATCTTGTCGCTCTCGCTCACGTCGGCGGCCTCGGTCTCGGCCGCCACCTTGCGCGCTGCCGCGGTCAGTTCCTTGTAGCGATCGTAGAGCGCCCGCTTCTCCGCGTCGACGCCCTTCACGGTCCGGCTCAGATTGCCGAACATCTGCGACATGTTGCGCAGCGTGGCCACCACGCTGCCCTCGCCGCGCAGCCCCGAGAACGCGCCGCGCGTCTCGCGGTTGGCGAGGTCTTCGTACTGCTGCGCCAGGCTGGCCAGCTGCGGGGCGAGGTTGGCCTCGACCGACGCCTGCCGGAGCTGCCGCAGAGCGACGTCGTCGGCCTGGTCGAGGACCCGCTGCATGTGGATCGAGAGGGCGTCTTTGCCGCCCATCGCGATGACGCTCCATTGCGTCGAGAAGCCGAACGCCAGCAGCAACACGACGATGGTGACGGCGCCGTACCCGAGCTGACGGTTCCGGTCGGCGTACGGAAAACGCCACATGAGAAACAGCGAGAAGACCAACAGGAACGCGCCGCCGGCGATGGCCACGCCCGCCGACACGAGCAGATCGGAGGTGGCCGTCGCCAGACCCTGCTGCGTGGTGTACGCGCTCACGAAACAGGCGAGACCGCTGACAACGGGCAACATGCGGTCGAGCTTCTCCTGTCGGGTCACGGGGCTCTCCCTTCCCGGGCACACGCCGGCCTGCTTCCGAGGTACTCTTCTCTGTATGAACGCAGCCGACATCTCGCCGGTTCCATCTGCCGCGCGGAAACAGTCGGGTGTCGATCTGTTCATCATCTTCGCGGGCGCGAACATCGTCGCCACCACCCTGCAGGTCGGCGCCGCGCTGGCCGTCGACTTCAGCCCCGAAGCCGCGCTCGTGCTCATCGCCGCCGGCGCCACGGCGGGATCGCTCCTCGTGGCGGCGCTGTCCGTCCTCGGGCCGAGGCTCGGGGTGCCGTCGGTCATCGCCGCGCGCGCCGCGCTCGGGGTGCGTGGCGCCGGACTGGTGGCGGCGCTGCTCTACGTGACGAACTTCGCGTGGATTGGCGTCAACAACGTGATTGCCGCGTCGGTGGGCGCGCGGCTCTCCGGCGGGGCGGCCGCGATGCCGATCTGGGTCGTCGGCCTCGGCCTCGCCTCAACGGCCGTCGTCGCCCTCGGCCCGCGTGCCGTCGGCCTCGCCGACCGCGTGGCCGTGCCGCTGCTGCTGGCCGTGGGCGGCGTCATCACGTGGGCCGTCATCCAGGCGCCGCCCAACCTGCTGGCGCGCTCGTCGCAGGCCGCGGCGTCGAGCCCATGGTTCCGCGGGTTCGACATCGTGGCCGGGTACCAGGTGTCATGGATCCTGATGTTCGCCGACTTCTCCCGCTACACCAGGTCGGAGAAGACCGCGGGCATGGCCGTGTTCCTCGGGCTGCTGCTGACCAGCCTGTGGATGATGCCCCTGGGACTCGCGGCGGCGCGCGTCGCGGGCAGCGCCGATCCGGGCGCGATGATGTCGGCGATCGGCCTCGGCTGGGCGGGCGCCGCCCTCATGGTGCTCGCCACGGTGACGACGAACTTCGTGAACATCTACATGTCCGGCCTCGCGTGGAAAAGCCTGTTCCCGAGGTTCGGCGACCAGGCGTCGATCTGGTCGATTGGCGTCATCGGCACGGCGGTCGGGCTCTTCTACGGCGCGTGGCTCGATCGCTACGCCGAGTTCATGATGGTGCTGGGCGGCGTGCTCGTGCCGGTCGGAGGCGTCCTGATCGCCCACTTCCGGCTGAGCCGCGCACCGGTGCACGTGCCCGATCTGTACGACTCGTCCGGGCCGTATCGTGGTGTTCTGGTGCCCGGTGTCGCCGCCTGGGCCCTCGGCGCTCTCGCGTACTACCTCGCCTCCCCCTGGGGCGGCACGCTCCCCGCCCTCGCCACCGCCGTCGTGTCGTACCTCCTCCTCCGCCGCCGCGCCTGAGCGCGGCCACCGGGAGACTCGGCCGGGGGGACTGTCCCCCGCCGCACTGGGGACTGTCCCCTTTTGCAGCTGACCTGAGCGGAGGGTAACTGGAGGAGACGGCGAGGCTGGCGGCGTCACTTCGCGTGCGGGTGGGCCTTGCGGTAGACGTCGATGAGCTGGGCCGCGCTGACGTGCGTGTAGCGCTGCGTCGTCGACAGCTGCGCGTGGCCGAGCAACTCCTGGATCGAACGGAGGTCGGCGCCGCGCTCGAGCAGGTGCGTGGCGAAGGAGTGGCGCAGGGCGTGCGGGCTGATGCCGAACCTGGCGCTGCACATGGCCACGTAGCGCCGCAGCAGGCGGTCGACGCTGCGGCCGGTCAGGCGGCTGCCGCGGAAGTTCAGGAAGAGCGGCCCTGAACCGGACGCGCGGCGCGGAGCGGGCCTGGAGGGCGCATCCTTCGGCGCCGGCCGGCCCGGGCCGGCGCGCTGGCGGAGCGCCTCCCGCTCGAACTCGGGGCGGTCCTTCAGGTACGCCCGCAGCGCGCGCTCGGCGCTCGTGTTGAACGGCACGAGCCGCTCCTTGCCGCCTTTGCCCCGCACCCGGACCATGCGGCCGCCCAGGTTGACGTGGTCGAGGTCGAGACCCACGAGCTCGCTCAGGCGCAGGCCCGACGCGTACATCAGCTCGAACATCGCGCGGTCGCGCCGGCCGAGCGGCGTGGAGCCATCCGGCATCTCGAGCAGCCGGCTCATCTCGTCGATCTCGAGGTGCGCCGGCAGTGTCTCCTCGACGCGGGGCGTGGCCACGAGGGCGCCGGGGTCGCCGTCAATCAGCCCCTCGCGCCGCAGATGACGCACGAACGCGCGCACCGACGCCAGCTTGCGGGCCGACGTCTTGCGCGACCGGCGCGTGCGGTAGAGCTCGGCGAGGAACGAGCGAATCGCCTCGAGGTCGCAGTCGCCCGGCTGCTGCTCGTCGCGCCGCTTGCCGTTGTGCACCGGCAGGAACTCGAGGAACTGCGCGATGTCGCCCTCGTACGCCCGGACGGTGTGCGGCGACGCGCCGCGGTTGCCGCGCAGGTAGGCCAGGAACGCCTTGAGGTGCGCCTTCATCGCGTCATCCACGCGCCCAGCGCCGCCAGCGCGCGCGCCGAGAGCGCCGTCTTCCGATCGAGCTTGTTGCGCGGCGGCGCCTCGAGCGGCTCCATGATGCCGAAGGTGATGTTGCTCGGCTCGTAATGGCCCGCCGCGGCGTGCGACACATAGTACGCCAGGGCGCCAATCGCGGTCGTGCGCGGCGCCGCCCGCAAGGCCTCGCCTCGCGCCATGGCCGCCGCGTTCACCCCGGCGAGCAGCCCGGAGGCGGCCGACTCCACGTAGCCTTCCACGCCCGAGATCTGGCCCGCGAAGAACAGGTCGTGCCGGCGCCTCGTCTGCCAGGTTTCGCGGAGCACGGCCGGGCCGTTGATGTAGGTGTTGCGGTGCACCATGCCGAAGCGCGCGAACTCGGCGCGCGCCAGGCCCGGGATCATCCGCAGCACGCGCTCCTGCTCGCCCCACTTGAGCTGCGTCTGGAACCCGACCAGGCTGAAGTGGTCCCCGGCCAGCGAGTCCTGCCGCAACTGCACCACCGCGTACGGCCTCCGGCCCGTCCGCGGGTCGTTGAGCCCGACGGGCTTCATCGGCCCGAACCGCAGCGTGTCGACGCCGCGGTGCGCCAGCACCTCGATCGGCAGGCACCCCTCGAAGAAGCGCGCCTTGTCGAAGTCGTGGACGGTGGCGCTCTCGGCGTGCGCCAGCGCGTCGTAGAACGCCCGGTACTCGGCGGCGTCCATCGGGCAGTTCAGGTAGTCGCCCTGCCCGTCGTCAACGCCGCACGCCGGCCCGTCGGGCCCGTCCGCCGGCCCCAGGCTGCGGTCCCACCGCGACGCGCGGAACACGATGCTCCGGTCGATCGACTCGGCCAGGACGATGGGGCTGATGGCGTCGTAGAAGTACAGGTAGTCCTCGCCCACGAACTCGGCGATGGCGGCCGACAGCGCATCCGACGTGAGCGGGCCCGTGGCGATGACGACCGGATCGGCGGGTCCTTGCGACGGCGGGATTACCGTCACCTCGTCGCGCACGACCGTGATCAGGGGATGCTCCGTCACGGCGCGCGTGACGAACGCCGAGAACGCGTCGCGGTCGACGGCCAGCGCGGCGCCGGCGGGCACGCGCGTCGCCTCGGCGGCGCGCATGACGAGCGAGCCGAGCCGGCGCATCTCCTCCTTCAGCAGGCCGACGGCGTTGTCGAGCTTGTCGCCGCGCAGCGAGTTGCTGCAGACCAGTTCCGCCAGGCCGCCGGTGCGGTGCACGGCCGTGGCGCGTGCGGGGCGCATTTCGTGGAGAATGACGGCGACGCCGCGCGACGCGGCCTGCCATGCCGCCTCGCACCCCGCCAGCCCGCCGCCAATGATCCGGACACCTGGCATGACTGGATCTCGCTGAAGCGAGGCACGGACGTTCACGCTCGCGGCCCCGCTCACGCACGCCGGCAGGGGCCCCGCTTCCACTCCGCGGAGCCTCCCCCACGCGGATTTCGGCCCTTGCGCAGCGTGTTGCGGACTGACGCCGATCGGCTTGGTTCGAGGGTCCGCTCGGTGAACGCCCGTGCCTCGGCTAAGTCAACCGCCTGCGGGTGCCCGCACTTCGCCCGCCGGCGCGCCGGGCGCCGGTGGTTGTCCGGCCTCGCGGGCGCTTTGCCGGCGGCCCGCTCTCGGCACGCGCCTTCAGCAGCTCCACCGCCTGCTCGAGCGTGAGCGCCGCCGGGTCGGCCGTCTTCGGCAGCGACGCGTTGGTCTGCCCGTCGGTGACGTACGGCCCGTAGCGGCCGTCCATCAGCGTCACCTCGGCGCCGCCCTGCGGAGGCGCGCCGAGCGTGCGGAGCACGGTGCGCGTCATCGTGCGCCGCCGGCTCTTCTTCGGCGCCGCGAGCAGCGCCAGCGCCCGCTCCAGCGTGATCGTGTGCACGTCGTCGCCGTCCTCGAGCGAGCGGAACTCGTCGCCGTGCTTCACGTACGGCCCGAACCGCCCGTTCGACGCGACGATGATCTCGCCGTCGGCCGGGTGCGCGCCGAGATCGCGCGGCAGGCTGAGGAGCTTGAGCGCCTCTTCCAGCGTGATGGCCGACGCGCTGATGGCCGCCGGAATCGACGCGCGCTTCGGCATGTCGGGCTTCCTGCCCTTCTCGCGAGGCGGCGTCTCGCCCAGTTGCACGTAGTGGCCGAAGCGGCCGTGCTGCACGTAGACCTTCAGCCCCGTCGCCGGGTCCTCGCCGAGCGTCTTGGGCCCCTCGGCCTTCGCCTTCAGCAGCGCCAGCACCTTCTCGACCGTGAGATCCGCGGGCGGCAGGTGCTTCGGCAGCGTGGCCGTGTTGCCCGCGCCGCCCTCGCCGCGCTGGACGAACGGCCCGTAGCGCCCCACGCGCACGCGGAGCGGCTCCTTCGTGTGCGGATCGACGCCAATGTCGATGGCCGGGTACTCGATGTCCGGCTCGACGCGCGCCACCATCGGCGCCAGGCCGGGATGCCCGCCCTCGCCGTCGCGGTAGAACGCGCGGATGAACGACACCGAGTCGCGCTCGCCGTTCGAGATCTGGTCGAGGTCCTCTTCCATCTCGGCGGTGAAGCCGACATCCACGTAGTCGCCGAAGTGCTCGCGCAGGAGGTGCGTGACGGCGAAGCCCGAAAAGCTCGGCACCAGCGCCTTGCCCTGCCGGAACATGTAACCGCGCCGATCGAGCGTGCCGATGGTCGGCGCGTACGTGGACGGGCGGCCGATGCCCGCCTGCTCCAGCTCCTTGATGAGCGCCGCCTCGGTGAAGCGCGCCGGCGGCTGCGTCTCGTGGCCTTTGGGGTCGAGACCGGCGAGGGTGAGGGCGGCCCCACCGCCCTGCGCGGCCGCCGCCACGTGATCGCCGGGCTGAAGCGCAGGCAGGATCGATTCCTGGTCGGCCAGCTCGGCCTCGGGATCGTCGCTGCCCTCGACGTAGGCGCGGCGGAACCCCGCGAACTCGATCGCCTTGCCCGACGCGGTGAACACGCAGGCGTCGCCGTCCGGCCCGCGCCCGGTGATCTCCACGCTCGTCTTCAGCACCCGCGCGTCCGGCATCTGCGACGCCATCGTCCGCTTCCAGACCAGCTCGTAGAGGCGCAGCTCGTCGGCGTCGAGGTATCGCTCGAGGTCCTTCGGCGCCAGGCGGAAGTCGGTCGGCCGGATGGCCTCGTGGGCCTCCTGCGCGTTCTTGACGCGCGTCTGGTAGCGGCGCGGCCCGGTGTAATACTCGTCGCCGAACATCTCGCGGATGACGCGCGCCGATTCGTGCAGCGCCTTGTCGCTGAGCGTGGTGGAGTCGGTCCGGTGATAGGTGATGAGGCCTTCGATCTGGCCGCCGCCGATCTCCATGCCCTGGAAGAGGCGCTGCGCCACCTGCATGGTGCGCTCGGTCGAGAAGCCGAGCTTGCGGCTGGCCTCCTGTGTCAGCGTGGACGTGGTGAACGGCGGCGCCGGGCGCTCGAAGCCGGGTTTCGCCTCGACGGAGGTGACCTCCCACGGCAGGTGCGCGAGCAGGCCTCGGGCGAGGTTGCCGGCCGCCGATTCGTCGAGCAGACGCACGTTCGGGTTGGCCAGCGCGCCCGTGCTCGAATCGAAGTCCTTGCCGGTGGCGAGCCGGTCGCCGCCCACGTGCGCCAGGGTGGCGGTGAACTCCCGCCCCTCGCCCGACAGCCGCGCCTCCAGATCCCAGTAGCGGCTCGACCGGAACGCGCGCCGCGCCTCTTCACGCTCCACCAGCAGCCGCACCGCCACGCTCTGCACGCGCCCCGCGCTGAGGCCCGTGGCCACCTTCTTCCAGAGGACGGGCGACAGCGTGTAGCCGTACAGGCGGTCGAGGATGCGGCGGCTTTCCTGCGCCTTCACGAGGTTCTCGTCCAGGTCGTGGGCGCTCGCCACCGCCTCCCGGACGGCCTCCTCGGTGATCTCGTGGAAGACGATGCGCCGCACCGGGATCTTCGGCTTCAGGATCTCGCGCAGGTGCCAGCTGATCGATTCGCCTTCGCGGTCGGGGTCGGTCGCGAGCAGCAGCTCCGAGGCGCCCTTCACGGCGGCCTTCAGGGCCGCCACCTGCTTCTTCTTGTCGGCAGGCACGACGTAGTACGGGGTGAAGTCGCCGTCGGTGTCGACCGCCATCCGGCCCCACGGCTTCTGGCGGATTTCCGCCGGGACTTCGGACGCTTTCTCGGGCAGATCGCGCACGTGGCCGTAGCTGGCCTCGATACGGTACGCGTCGCCGAGAAACCGCGCCAGTGTCTTCGCCTTGGCGGGCGACTCGACTATTACCAACGGTTTCGCCATGTCTTCCCCGGATCGCCGACTTTTCCGCTACCTTAGCACGTTCCGACTGGCCTTCACGAATCGGCCGCCCTCCGCCCGTTCGATCCAGCCGTCGACTTCCAGGCGCGTGAGCCGTGCCATCAGCGGCACCGCGGCGAGGCCCGTTCGGGCCTCCAATTCCTCCAGCCGATAGGCCTCGGCGGGCTCCATGACCCGCAGGATCGCGTCGCCCCAGGGCCCCGCCGGGCCGGGCCGGGGCCCGGTCCGCTCCTCTCGGGCGCCGCCGGTTTCGGCAGGCCCGGCGGCCAGTCCCGGGGCCTCGCGCTCGAACTCGTCGTGCCAGTCCGACAGGATCTGCTCGACCACGTCGCGGGCCTCCTCCACCACGCCCGCGCCGTCGCGCATCAGCCCATGCGCGCCGCGGTTCCGGCCGCCGGGCACGGCCCCGGGCACGGCCATCACCGACCGCCCCTGCTCGAGCGCGCACTTCGCGGTGATGAGCGACCCGCTGCGCGCCGCGGCCTCCACGATCACGACGCCGAGCGATACGCCGCTGATGATCCGGTTGCGCCGCGGGAAGTGCCAGCCGCGCGGGGGCACGCCGGGCGCGAATTCGGTCAGGAGCGCCCCGCCCCCGGCGATGTCCTCGGCCAGCGCGGCGTGTTCCGGCGGATAGACGATGTCGGCGCCGTTGCCGAGGACGGCCACCGTCCGGCCGCCGCCGCGCAGGGCGCCGCGGTGGGCCGCCGCGTCCACGCCCCGCGCGAGGCCGCTCACCACGACGAACCCCGCGCGGCCCAGGCCCTCGCCCATGCGGAACCCGACATCCAGGGCCTGCCGCGTGGCGAACCTCGATCCGACAATCGCCACCGCGAAGCGGCAGGGTTCGGGAGTGCCCCGGACCCACAGGACCGTCGGCGGGTCGACCAGCGACCCGAGCCGGGTGGGGTACTCGGGGTGGCCCCGCGGCACGACGCCGATGCCACGCCGCCCGGCCGCCTCCAGCGCGGCGAGCGCCCGCTGTCTCAGCTCCGAGGCCTTTCCGGCCGGGTCCGCGACGCGCAGGGCCTTCAGCACCTCGTCCAGGTCGGTCAGCGTCCTAGGGTCAGCGACAGCCGTGCCGGGAGCCAGCGGCCGAGGCGCCGCGTGCCGCGGAGGCTTGCGGTCGGCCCCCTCGGTCCAGAGCAGGGAGAGCGCGACGAGGTCGAGCTGGCTGGTCACGGCAGCCGGGCCATGCGAGGGCCGTACCAGCGCCTTGCGCACCGGGAGAGCGGGGGCTATAGTTGAAGAAGCCCTGCCCGCAGTTGACGTTCGGCGCGTTGCCGCGCCCAAGGTGTCTATGCCCGCGTTGAAGAAATTGATCGCCCTGGCGGTCGTCGGGATAGCCATTTCTGCCACCTTCGCGCAGGCCGCCGACCGCAAGGCGGCCACCGAGCAGGTGAAGTTCGGCATCGACGCCGCCAAGGCCGGCCTCTGGCGCGAAGCCACGTATCGCTGGGAGCGGGCCGTCGAGCTCGATCCCACCTACGCGGCCGCGTTCAACAATCTCGCCATCGCGTACGAGCAGGCGGGGTTGTTCGACAAGGCGAAGCAGGCGTACCAGAAGGCGGCCGAGCTCGACCCGAAGAACACGTACATCAAGCAGAACATCGACCTCTTCAAGGAAATCAACGACCGTGCGAACCGCCAGAACGCTCGCTAGCGCCGCCCTAGCGCTCGCCGCCGGCGGGTGCCTGACCTTCATCGAGGTCCCGGTCGAGACGCCGATCCGCCCGAAGATCGACGCCTCGCCGTTCTCGCGGGTCTACGTCGCCGGGTTCCTGCCGAGCGGGTCCGAGGACGTCGACACGAACCTCGAGACCGTGCGCCTGCTCCGCAGCCAGCTCAAGAACAAGAGCGGCATGCGCATCATCGAGGCCGACGTGCTGCCGCTGGTCGACGCGGCCAGGCCCCTGCCCGCCGAGAACCAGCCGGCGCCGCCGCCCGCCGCCCAGGCCGACGCGGGCGGCGCCACGGTGATCGCCGAACCCGACTTGCCGCCCTACGAGAAGCTCTTCGAGAACAAGGACTACTGGAAGAAGGTGGGCGAGGAGTTCGGGAGCCCGCTCATCATCACCGGCTCGGTGGTGTTCGTGCCGCACCAGCGCTCCGGCTACGTCCAGAAGGAGCAGGAAGTCTACGACTCGTTCGGCCGGCGCAGCGTGGTGCCGGTGCGCACCTACATGGACCGCAAGGGCTTCATCCTCAGGCCGAAGTTCGTGTTCATCGACGGCCGGACCGGCGAGACGCTTTACACCGAGACGTTCCGCGAGGAAATCCTCTACAACGCCGAGCAGAGCACGCCGGCGCTGTCGTCGTATTTCGAGCTGATGGACCGCCTGCTGCCCTCGTTCCTCTCGACGCTGAGCAGCCAGACCATCAGGGGCAGCCGGGTCCTGCTCCAGTAAGGCGTGCCTCTGGCCTCGGCGGCCGGTTTTCTGGTAGCATTGGTGTTTGCGCCGGTGCGGGACGGCCCCGCTATGCCCCAGCGGTCCCGGCAGGCAGCAGGCCAAGGAGAAGTCTCGTGTACGCGATTGTTCAGAACGGCGGACATCAGGTCAAAGTCGAGCCCGGGACGACCGTCACCATCGACCGCCTGACGGGTGAGACGGGCAGCGAAGTGACCTTCGACCAGGTCCTGCTGGTGTCCAAGGACGGCGACGTCCACACCGGCACCCCCTACGTGGCGGGCGCCAAGGTGGTGGGCGTGGTCGAGGAGCACCCGCGCGGCCCGAAGGTCCGGGTGTTCAAGAGCAAGCGCCGCAAGCAGGAGCGCCGCACCCACGGGTTCCGCGCCGACCTCACGCGCGTGCGCATCACCAGCATCCAGGTTTAGGCAGGTAGCACCACCATGGCACACAAGAAGGGACAGGGCAGCTCGCGCAACGGCCGGGACAGCAACTCCCAGCGCCTCGGCGTGAAGCGCTTCGGCGGCAATCTCGTCTCCGGCGGGTCCATCCTGGTCCGGCAGCGCGGGCGGAAGTTCCGGCCCGGCCTCAACGTCGGCCTGGGCAAGGACGACACGCTGTTCGCGAAGGTCACCGGTGTGGTGAAGTTCGAGGATCACGGCGGCAGGGGCCGCTTCATCAGCATCCACCCGGTCGAGCAGAAGTAGCGCCGTGGCGCGCCCGGCGCGCCTGCACGCGACGCGTTCGAGGCCACGGGTTGCAGAATCCCGTGGCCCTTCTCTTGTACGGAAACGCCATGACCACCGGCCGCCACCGCCGCCCCGTCGTCGGAGTGATGGGTTCGAGCACCCGGGCGTACGAGGATCTCGCGGAGCCGCTCGGGCGCCGGCTCGCGATGCTTGGCGTGCACCTGCTGACCGGCGGCGGCGTGGGCACGATGGAGGCGGTCAGCCGCGCGTTCGCGGATGTGCAGCCTCGCGACGGCCTCGTCGTCGGCGTGCTGCCCTCGGACCTGCCCGATGGGATCGCGGTGCCGCGCGCGGGCTATCCGAACCCGTCGGTGGAGCTGGCCATCTTCACGCACCTGCCGCTCAGCGGCATCAGCGGGACCGACCCGCGCAGCCGCAATCACATCAACGTCCTCTCGTCGGACGTGGTCATCGTCCTGCCCGGCAATGAGGGCACCGAGTCGGAGATGACGCTGGCGGTCCGTTACGGGAAGCCGGTCATCGCCTTCTTCGGCGATCACGTCGTCGACTGGCGGCCGTCGGAAGGCGTCACCATTGCGCGGACGCTCTCGGACGTCGAACGGTTCGTGCGCGACGTGATCGGAGACCGTCTTCCCCGGGTCTGAAGACGCGGGGCTCCATGGCGCAGGGAGGCCAGGCCTGAAGGTCTGGCGTGCGTGGAGGCCGGGTCTTCAGACCCGGCGGACGGCGAGACGCGATGGAGGTCGAGGCTTTAGCCTGGACGCACGAGGGCGTCAGCGCGTTACCGTATCCCCTTCGAACTCGACGACGACGACGGTGCCCATCGGGTCGAGGATCGGCCGCGGCAGCGTGAACGACGTGCGGCCGTCCTTCACCGCGAGCGCAAGCGGCGCGTTGTTCCCTAGGAGGTACGCCCGCTTCACCGCGTTGGTCATCGACGGCAGCTCGAAGGGCACGCGCGGCTCCATGAAGAACGTGAAGTACAGCTTGCCGGGCTTCGCCGTCACGCGGTACTCGTCGCGCACGAGAAAGAGCGGCTGGCCGCGCAGATCCTTCGTGCCCTTCGCGCTGGGCTCCCCCAGCTCCTCCCCGAACGGCGTCGGCATCGCGCCGTAGACGGCCTCGCCGTTCACCTTCAGCCAGCGGCCCGCGGCCCGCAGCACGTCCTGGCTCGCCTGGGGGATGATCCCGTCGGCCATCGGGCCCACGTTCAGCAGGTAGTTGCCGCCCTTGCTGACAATGTCGACGAGCTTGAAGACGATCTCGCCCGGCCGCTTCCAGTCGACGTCGTCTGTGCGGTAGCCCCAGGTGTGGTTGATGGTGGCCGGCGTCTCCCACGCCTCGGTGCGCTTCTCGCCGGGGATGATGTTGTCCCCCGTGCTCACATAGTCGCCCTCGGCGCCGAGCCGGCCGTCAATGAGCGTGTTCGGCTGCAGCGACCGCACGACGTCCGTGAAGCGCTTCGCACGCTCGGGGGTCATCAACTGCGGCGTGTCGAACCAGATGAGCGCCACGGGGCCGTAGTCGGTCAGCAGCTCGCGCACCTGCGGCTCGGCCTTGTCGCGCAGGTACTGGTCGAAATCCTTGTCGGCGTTCGGCTTGAAATCCCAGGTGTTGCCAGCGCCGTTCGGCTCGTGCCAGTCCTGCGCCTGCGAGTAGTAGAACCCGAGGCGCATGTTCCGCTTCGCGCAGGCCGCCGCCAGCTCCTTCAGGATGTCGCGCTTGAAGGGCGTCGCGTCCATGGCGTTGAAGCGGCTCACCTTCGAGGCGTACAGCGCAAAACCGTCGTGGTGCTTCGACGTGATGACGATGTACTTCATGCCGGCGTCCTGGGCGAGCTGGACCCAGGCGTCCGCGTCGAACTTGACGGGGTTGAACTGCGAGGCGAGCTGCTCGTACTCGCGGACCGGGATCTTCGCGCGGTTCATGATCCACTCGCCGATTCCCGGAACCCGCGCGCCCTTCCACTCGCCCGCCGGAATGGCGTAGAGCCCCCAGTGGATGAACAGGCCGTACTTCGCCTCGCGGAACCACGCGAGCCGGGCCTCCTTCCGGGCGTCGGGCGGCGCCGGCGCCTGCTGCGCATGGGCGAAAAGCCCGGCGCCAATCAGCCAGGCCCCTGCCAGAACGGCAATCGATCGGCGGTGGAACTCCCGTGGCGTGCAGCGCATGTCAGACCCTCCGTCCTTCTGCGCGCCTATTCTGTGTCACGTGGTCCGGCCGATACAACCATCATGAGACTGGCCGCGGGAGTCATGGCGTCGTGTGCCGTCGCGGCCCTGCTCGCGTCGCCCGCGGCCCGCGCGCCGCAGTCCCCCCTCCCACCGCCTCCGCCGCCCCGCGGCCCGGTCACGTCCGCCGAAGCGGTCGAGATGGTCCACGCGCACAACGCATGGCGCGCGCGCGCCGGCGTGCGCCCGATCCGCTGGGCCGCCGACCTCGCCGCCCAGGCCCAGAACCGCGCCATCGCGTTGGCCCGGCAGGATTGCGCGCTCGAGCACGGCGTGCTCCCCGGCGGCGTGGGCGAGAACCTGTACCGGGCGAGCGCCCTGCTGAAGGAGCGCGGGGGCCGCGAGTTCTACCTCGTGCCACCCTCCCGCGTTGTCGATGCCTGGGGCGCCGAGTCGGACGACTACTCTCCCGTCACGGGTTCCTGCGCGCCCGGCCGCCAGTGCGGCCACTACACCCAGATCGTGTGGCCGTCGACGGAAGAAGTCGGCTGCGGCATGGCGGTCTGCCCGTCGCTGGGGCAGGTCTGGGTGTGCCGCTACCGCCCGCGCGGCAATTTCTCCGCCATCAGATAGCCCAGGGGAGCCGGACAGGCGCGGGCGCGTGGAACCTCCTCGACATACTGTGCGTCACATGGTATAGTGTGGAACATGGTAATAGGTGGAACACAGCCAACGCCGCGCGACACCCTCTCGCTCGAGTTCCGGCGGGGCGCTCTGGTGCTGGCGGTGCTGGTCCAGCTGCGGCACGAGGAGTACGGCTACTCGCTCAAGAAGTCGCTCTCGGACCGGGGCCTGGAGATCGACGAGGGCACGCTCTATCCCCTGCTGCGCCGGCTCGAGTCGCAGGGGCTTCTCAAAAGCGCCTGGCGCGTCGAAGACGGCCGGCCCCGGCGCTACTACCAGACGAACGCGCAGGGCGAGAAGGCGGCGAAGGAGCTGGCCGCCGAGTGGCGGAGCCTCGCAAGCGTCATTGGCAGGCTGATTGGCTGACGAAAGAGAGAGACGTGATGGATCTGATCGATCGCTACGTGCACGAGGTCGGCCAGCACCTGCCCCACCGCATGCGGGCGGACGTGGAAGCCGAGTTGCGTTCCCTGCTGACGGATTCGGTCGAGGAGCGGGCGCGCGCGGAAGGCGTGTCTGACCGTGGCGCGGTGGCGGGGACCGTGCTGCGGGGATTCGGCACGCCGAAGGACGTCGCGGCCCGGTACGCGCCTGAGCCGCAGTATCTGATCGGTCCGAAGCTCTACCCGGTCTACGTGGTTTCGGTGAAAGTGATGCTTCCGGTGCTGGCAGCGCTCGTGCTGGCGCTGGTCGTCGCCGGACGGTTCCAGGAACCCGGGGAACCGCCCAGCCTGGCGATGCTCATCCGCGCCACGGGGAAGTTCCTGTGGAGCGCGGCGGTGAACCTCGGGATCATGACGCTGGTGTTCGCGCTGGTGGAGCGCGCCATGCGGAAGAGCGAGGCCGCCGGGGCCGCCTTCGACCCGTCGAGCCTCCCGGCGGTGGACGATCCCGACAGGATCTCCTACTTCGGCCGCATCTTCGCGCTCTACATGATCGCCGTGCTGGCGCTGGCGTTCAATGTCTTTCCCGGGTGGGTGGCGTTGTTCGTGTTCCACGGCAACGAGGGCCACCTGTACCCGCTGCTCGCGCCGGAGTTCAACCGCTACCTCCCGCTGCTCAATGCGTGGTGGTTCCTGGCGTTCGTCCTGAACCTGGTGGTGCTGCGCCAGGGCCGGTGGAGGCGGCCGACGCGGTGGGCGGAGTTCGCCCTCGAGCTCGGCGAGGCCCTCATCCTGCTGCTCGTCGTCACCGGGCCGCCGGTGTTCAGCTACGACCGGGTGACGAAGATCGTGATCGGGTGGCTCCTCGTGTTCACGGCCATCAACGCGTGCGTGATGCTCTACCGGCTGCTGAGGCGCCGGTCTGTCGAGCCCTGGGCACGGGCGTGACGGACGATCTTGACTTCGGCGCCGGCGGGCTTAAATTGTAGAGAGACAGCGTCCATTCCTCCTCGAACGGGACCCGAGGCCCGTTTCCGAACGATGAACGGCTCTCCCTGGGCGATTGTGCTCGCCGGCGGCGACGGCGATCGCGTGTCGGCGCTGACGCGCGACCTCGACGGCCGGTTCGTCCCCAAGCAGGTACTGGTCCCGTGACGGCCGGGAGCCGATGGTGCGATGGGCGCTCGCCCGCGCCCGCCGCATCGCGCCGGCGGCGCGCGTGCTGGTGGCGGTGAAAGACGCCCACCGCGCGTTCTGGGCCGAGGCCCTCGCCGACGTCCCGCGCGGCAACGTGCTGGTCCAGCCGGAGAACCGGGGCACCGCGGCCGGCGTCCTTCGGGCAACCGTCGAGATCCAGTCGCGCGGGATCACCACCGACCCGGTCGTGCTGCTGCCATCGGACCACTACGTCGCCAACGAGCCTGTCCTGCACGGCGCGCTGACCTCGGCCGTCCGGGCCATCGAGCAGGGCGTCGCGCCGGTGGTCCTGCTCGGGATGTGCCCCGGGGAGCAGCAGCGCGGCTACGGGTGGATCCTGCCGGCGTCGCCGGCGCCGATTGCCGGCGTCCGCTGCTTCCTCGAGAAGCCGCCCGACATGCGCGTACGCGAGATGGTGAGGGATGGCGCGCTCATCAACAGTTTCATTCTCGCGGCGCGGGCGCACGTGCTGCTGGCCCTGGTCGGCCGCGTCTTCCCCGACATCCTGCGGGCGTTCCAGCGCCTCTCGCGCAAGCTCGAGGGAGGCCCGGACGCGCAGGAGCTCTACCGGGGACTGCCGCTCATGGACCTCTCGCGGGATGTCCTCCAGCACGCCACGGCGTTCCTCTCGGTGCTCCGGGTGCCGCCCTGCGGCTGGACCGACCTGGGCACGGCCGAGCGGCTCCAGCGGTACCTCGACGAGCCGCCCTGGCGGCCGGAGCGCACGCCTCCCCGGACCCACGCCGCCGCCGCGTAGACGCTCCGGGATTACGATACGGCCATGGAGCCGTCATGGCCGCCGGCCCGGGCGTGGTTCGTCTACCTGCTTCGGTGCGCCGACGGCACGTACTACGCCGGTTCGACGACGGACGTGGCCGCCCGGGCCGCGGCGCACAACGCCGGCCGCGGCGCCCGCTACACCTCCGGCCGGAGACCGGTGGAGGTGGTGTATCAGGAGTGGTGCGGGTCGAAGTCAGCCGCGTTCAGGCGGGAACATGCGCTGAAGCGGCTGACTCGTTCCGCGAAGGACGCGTTGATCAGGCGATCGTGATCGCCGTGTCCAGGTAGACGTCCTGGATCGTGTGCAGCAGCTTGGCGCCCTCGGCCATCGGCCGCTGGAACGCCTTGCGCCCCGAGATCAGGCCCATGCCGCCGGCGCGCTTGTTGATCACCGCCGTCGCCGCGGCCTCGCCGAAATCGTTCTTGCCCGACGCGCCGCCCGAGTTGATGAGGCCGGCGCGGCCCATGTAGCAGTTCACCACCTGGTACCGCGTCAGATCGATCGGGTGGTCGCTGGTCAGCTGCGTGTAGATGCGCTCGTCGAGCTTGCCGTAGCTCGACCCGCCGGTGTTCAGCGCCTTGAAGCCGCCGTTGTTCTCGGGCAGCTTCTGCTTGATGATGTCGGCCTGGATCGTCACGCCCAGGTGGTTGGCCTGGCCGGTCAGGTCGGCGCTCACGTGATAGTCCTTGTCCGTCTTGAACGCGTTGTTGCGCAGGTAGCACCAGAGCACGGTCGCCATGCCCAGTTCGTGCGCCCGCGCGAAGGCCTTGGCCACCTCGACAATCTGGCGGCCGCTCTGGTCGGATCCGAAGTAAATCGTGGCGCCCACCGCCGCGGCGCCCATGTCGGCCGCCTGCTGCATCGTGCCGAACATGATCTGGTCGGCCTTGTTCGGGTAGGTCAGCAGCTCGTTGTGGTTGATCTTCACGATGAACGGGATCTTGTGGGCGTACTTGCGCGACACGACGCCCAGCACGCCGAACGTCGAGGCCACCGCGTTGCAGCCGCCCTCGATGGCGAGCCTCACGATGTTCTCGGCGTCGAAGTAGATCGGGTTCTTCCCGAAGCTCGCGCCGCCGGAATGCTCGATGCCCTGGTCAACCGGCAGGATGGACATGTACCCGGTCCCCGCCAGGCGGCCGGTCGAGTACAGGCGCTGCATGTTCCCGAGCACGCGGTTGTTCCGGTCCGAGAGCGCCCACACCCGATCGACGAAATCGGGGCCGGGCAGGTGCAGCAGGTCCTTCGAAACGGTCCGGCAGGTGTGGTCGAGCAGGTAGGCGGCGTTGTCGCCGAGCAACTGGACGATGTCGTTGTTCATGATGGCGTGTCCTCGTGCAGAAGCGGCGCCGGCGCCCAGGGGCGGCGGCCCGCGGAAACCTCGAGCGGCACGGGCCGATTCGGCGGCCCGCCGTACAGCCATCGAGTGTGACACGCCCTCCGGAAAACCTCAAGGCGGCGTCTCACGGCATCTCGAGCTCCCGGCAGAACTCGATGAATGGCAGCACCGTCACCTTGCCAGACCCGTAGTGACGGTCGCCGCGGTGGATCTGGTAGAAGCGCGGGATCGGCGTTCGCTCGGCGCTGTAGCGCACCGCCGGGCTGATGGCGCGTTCGCCGGTCTTGCACTCGACCGCGAACTGCGGGCGCCCGCCTCGCAGCACGACAAAGTCCACCTCGCGCCGGTCGGTGTCCCTCAGGTAGCGCAGCTCCATGCGGAAGCCCTCGGTGTCCTCGACCCAGTGGCAGTACTTGAGCAACTGGCACGCCACCAGGTTCTCGAACCGTGCGCCGGGATCGGCAACGGCCGACCAGTCCCAGAGATAGAGCTTCTTCTCCTTCTTGACCGCCCGGATCCGCGGTGAACCGTAAGGGGCCAGGCGAAAACAGACGTACATGTGCTCGAGGATCGTCAGCCACCGGTCGACGGTCTTGTGATCGACCTCGAGGTCCTGGCGCAGGTTGGCGATCGACAGCGGCGTGCCGACGCGCTCCGGCAGGAGGTCGACGAGCTGCTCGACGAGGCTCACCTCGCGGACCCGCTCGAGGTCCCGGAGGTCCTCTCGGATCACGCGGGCCAGGCGATCCCGCTGCCAGATGCGATGCTCCGTCACGTCCTGGCGGAAGAGGGGCTCCGGAAAGCCCCCGAACTGAAGCAGCGTCCCGAGGTGCGATGCCGACGGTGTCGGGTCCAGCTCGCGCAGTGAGAACGGATGCAGCCGGAAATGCCGGTAGCGGTTGGCGAGGGAGTCACCCCCCTTGCGGTAGTAATCGAGCCTGGCCGACCCGGTGACGATGATGCGCCTGAAGGACTTCTCGGTGTCGTAGATGCCCTTGAGCAGGTTGCGCCAGCGGGCGTACTTGTGCACCTCGTCGCACACGAGGAGCGGCTCGTGCGGCGGCAACTCGACACGCCGCAGGCGTGCGGCGGCTCGCGGGTCGTCCCAGTTGAAGTAGGCCGGGTGCCGCTCGGTGGCCTTCGGCCCGAGCAGGGCGAGGGCCAACGTGGTCTTGCCCACCTGTCGCGGGCCGCCCACGAAGGCCATCTTGCCCGCCGCCAGCGCTTGCTTCACCGAGGGGGAGAGGTATCGTGGCGTGTGCATGAATTGGAGTATAGTCCATTTTGCTCATGAACAAAATGGACTTCACGCCCGTTTCGGCACCTGCCAGATCACCGCGGCGCCCGTGACCGGGGACCCGACCCCGGCTCCGGCGCCGCGCGCGGTTAGCGCGGCCGGAGGGTGGTCCAGCGGGCCACCGTCTTCACCGCAACAGTGCCGCCAGAAGCAGGAGGCACACGAGGCTGATCAACGCCGCCTTCAGGAACGCCCAGGCAGCCACGAGAAACGCCCGGCCGCCGTCGAGCTGGAGCTCGAGGCGAAACCACATCGTCTCGACCCACAGGTACCAGACAGCGCCGGCGAGTGCGGTCGCCCCAGCGGCCAGCCCCGTTCCTTGGGCCGGAAGGACCGCCAGGCTCGATGCCACCGCAATCGCCAGCGCGAAGGGCGCCGTCAGGTAGCACTGGCTGTAGAACGGGCCACGCAGCGTCGATCGATCCAGCGCGAGGCCGCGCCGCGCGACGGCGGTGGTGGCGCCCATCAGGGCGAAGAGGCTGAAGAGGAGCGACGCGGCGATGAGCCTGTTCTGCTCCGACTCGAAGAGCGTCTTCGCCATCGCCGTCGTCGCCTCGGGCTTCTGCGCGCCCAGGCCCAGCCCGATGCCGTGCCCAATCAGGATTGTCAGCATCAGGAACAGCGGCGGGCTCAACGTGTCGGTGTACTGCCTGTCGGGCGCGTCGGCCTGCTCGGCGTCGGAGTAGCGCATCATCCGGCCCGGCGTGGCCACGATGCGCCACATCGTCCGCGGATAGAACACGAGCCAGGTCATCGCCTCGTAGAGCAGTTCCTCGAGCGATCGGATGATGCGGAGAAAGTCCATGGACCCTCAGCGCTTCCATGATCTGAACGAGTGACAGCCTACCAGATCGGGACGGGGTCCCTCTCCGGATACCGCATCCGGCCGCCCGGCCGGATGCCAAAGGCCCCGTGGAGGCCTTTCCCGTCCGTCCTGCGACGGCGAGGCCATCCGGCAGGGACGCGCTGGATATCTGGCAGGTGCGTGAGCGTGAACGGCGCGTGGCAGGGATCGGATTGCCCGCCTTCTCCCCTCACATGCTAATCTCTTCAAGAACCCCGTTCACGAGCCCCCGGGACCCTCGCTGGCGGTCTCTCGTGTGCAGAAAGGAGGCAACAGCCATGGACGGTGCATGCATCAGAACGGTGCGGACAATCCTCGTCGGGACCGCGGCGGTCCTCGCGTTGCAGGCGTGCGTCCTGGTTACCCGCGCCAGCGCGCAGTGACTCGTCCTCACAGTCCTACGCGTGGCAGGACGCGGCCATCCAGCGCGCCTTCCGCGACGTGCTCCGCCGGGACCCGAGCGGTTCCGAGATGCGGCGCTACCGGAACCTCATGTACGAGGAGCACTGGAGCGAAGCCGACATCCGCAACGACCTCAAGTCCCGCGGTGACTATCGCAAGTACTCCTCCAGCAGCCGTGACGTCGATCCCGACAGGGTCATTCGCCGTGCGTACCAAGACATCCTGCACCGCGAACCGGATCAGGAGGGGCTGCGGCACTACCGGACCGAGATGATCGACAACGGCTGGACCGAGCAGGACGTCCGCCAGGCGCTGCGCAAGAGCGCCGAGCACGACAAAGTCAGCCAGTCCTCGGCGGACCGCATCGTCAAGCGCGCCTACCAGGACATCCTGGGGCGCGACCCGGACTACAACGGCCTGGTCCAGTACCCGGAACCAAATCACGGATCACGGATGGGACGAGCACGACGTCAGGGAGGCGCTGCGGAAAAGCCCCGAGTACCGGCAGAAGAACGCGATGACGCGGCAGAAGGCCGAGGAGATCGTCACCCGGGCCTATCGCAGCGTGCTGGGCCGCGATCCGGACCCGGCCGGGATGGAGAACTACGTGCAGGGCGTCCTGCGGAAGCACTGGAGCGAAGCCGACGTGGCCCGCGATCTGCGCAACAGCGACGAGTACCGCAACAAGCGATAGGAGCCTGACGATGAGTCCCGTGCTTGCCGCTGCGGCGGCGCTCGTCCTCGCGGTCCCCGTCACCGCCGGCGCGCAGCCCGCACCTCCCCACCAGGAACGCGTGTCGTTCGCCAAAGGCGCCTCGTCGGCGACGATCAAGGGCCAGATCAAGGGCGACGCCGACGTCGACTACGTCGTGGGCGCCGCCGCCGGGCAGACGCTGACCGTCTCCCTCAAGGTGTCGAACCGGTCGAACTACTTCAATGTGCTGCCGCCGGGCAGCGCCGACGTCGCCATGCACGTCGCCCAGGACGGTCAGCCGTACACGGGCATGCTGCCCGCCGACGGCGACTACAAGGTGCGCGTCTACCTGATGCGCAACGCGGCACGCCGCAACGAGGCCAGCGATTACACGCTGACCATCAGCGTCACCGGCGCCCCCCTCGCCCCGACCTCCAGGGCGAAGGACGCCGTGCTGCCCGGCACGCCGTACCATGCCTCGGGCCCGGTCACCTGCCTGCCGATGCCATACGGCGACACCAAGCCGCAGCAATGCGAGGCGTTCGTCATACGCCGAGGCTTCGAAGGCACCGCCACGGTCGAGATTCGGTCGAAGGGCATCACGCGGCGCATCCTCTTCGTCAAGGGCAAGCCGGTGGCGTCGGATTCCGCCGAGAAGATGGCGGTGTCGCGCAAGGGCGACGTCACCGTCGTGAAGTTCGAGTCGGGCGAGTTCTACGAAGTTGTCGATGCGATGATCTTCGGCGGGTGAAAGGCGCAACTGCCATGGTGAATCCCTGTCTTCCCCTCCCCCGGTTGGCAGTAGCGCTGCTCGCCGTCATCGTCCTGGCCGGCTGCGGCGCGCCCGCCGGGAAGGCCGCCGCGCCTGCGAATCAACCCCCGCCCGCTCCCGCGGCCGGCGCGGCGAACGCCTCCGAACCGGCTGCGGCGGGCACGCCGCTGGCCGGCACGGCGTGGCGGCTCCTGGAAATCCAGTCGATGGACGATGCGGTCGGCACCACCCGCGTTGCGGATCCCGCTCTCTACACGATGCACCTGAACCCGGACGGCTCGGTCGCCTTCCGGCTCAACTGCAACACCGCCACGGGCACCTGGTCCGCCGAAGCCGGCCCGGATCCGGCGAGCGGCCGGCTCGAGTTCGGTCCGCTGGCCGCGACGATGGCCCTGTGCCCGCCGCCGAGCGTGGACGAGCAGGTGACGAGGCAGGCGCCTTACTTCCGATCCTACCTGCTGAAGGACGGCCGGCTGTACCTGAGCCTCATGGCCGACGGCGGCATCTTCGTGTGGGAGCCTGCGGAATCAGGCAAGTAGACGCCAGCCACCTGATCATCCTCTCCTCCTCACTTGGCCCTGCACGCTCCATCTGTGCAGGTGAGCGCGAAGCGCATGCCTGGAATGATCGCGCCCGACTGGTTGCGGCCGGTCAACTCGACGGTCAACTGCCGCCCGTCGTCGGCCACGTCCACCAGGCCGAACTGCCCGCGCTGGCGCGAAATCCCGTGGCTGTAGGGACCGCCCTTCTCGCTGGTCCTGCGGTCGAGCGGCGCGGCGTGCATCACGACGAAGCCAGGCCGCCCGCGGCCCGGCCCGGTTGCGTAGTTCGAGTGCGTGCCGTCGTCGATCGCGACCATGTGGGCGTCGCCGCTCAACATGAGAAGCCGGCGTGTCAGCCCCAGCCGGTCGATGTGGTTCGCGAGGTCCTCGCGTTCCATCGCGTACGACCCCCAGTTGTCAGAGCCGGACCCCGCCTTCGCGATCCACGGGACGGTGTTCACCCAGATGACGAGCGGCGCGGATGCCGCCGCAGACAACTGGTCCTTGAGCCACCGCAACTGGGCGGCGCCGAGCATGGTGCGCGCCTGCGGTGACTGCCCGCTCGGGGTGCGCTGGGACCGCGAGTCGGTGAGGATGACGCGCACGCGCCCAACGGCGAATGCCTGGTGGATGCCCGATCTGCCCTCGTCGCTCAGCGGGTAGTGCGGCACGGCCTGGCGGTACACCGCGATGGCGGCGGGCCGCGCCGCCGAGGTCGAGTCCGAGCCGTTGCCGCCGAAGTCATGGTCGTCCCAGGTGTAGGCGATCGGGACGCTTCGATAGAGCCGGCTCTGCGGCATCGATCCCATCACCGCGTCGAACGCCCGGTGGAACCGCGCCGGGTTGTTCCGCGTGATGTCTTCGTAGTGGATGTCGCCCATGTGGATGAAGAGATCGGGCTTCGCATTCCTGATCGCGTCGAAGACCGGGCTCGCCGAGCCGGTTTCGGCGCACGCCGAGAACGCGAGGCGGAAGTTCCACGGGCCTTCCCCGAGAGTCCGGAACGTCCCGTCAAGGGGCGCCGCTCCGGCGGCCTGGACGCGATACCGATACGCGGTGGCGGGCTCGAGGCCCGTCAATTCGAAGGCGGCGATGCCGTCCGCACCCGACAGGGACCCGAGCGCCAGGCCGCGGCCCGGGCCCCGCCCATCCGGACGCTCGGCTGTCATCTGAACCGGGCTGCCGCCTCGACTGACGCGGGCCTTCACGACGGCGCCGCGCGAGGTCACGCCGCCCGACCACGCCCACCGGACGGGCGCGTCACCGAGCGTCGCCTGCTGTGCGCCGAGGCCGAGCAGCGCCGCCAGCATGAGGGGAACGCTCGTTCGCCGTGCCACGGTCCTAGAACTCAACATGCGCGACCAGCCCCCGCGTCCGCTTCGAGAGGATCGGCGAGAGGCTGAAGTGCGCTTCCCGCGGGTTTTTGAGAGGCTGTCCGTTCACGCGCACGACCGTCCTCCCGATGATGTAGCCGAGCGTCGCTCCGGCCATGACGTCGCTGAGGTGGTGCTTGTTCCGCTGCAGTCTCGACACGGCCACGAGGCTGGCGAACGTGTACGCCGGCAGGCCCACCTTCCACCCGTAGTGGCGCTCGGCCACCGCCGCCAGCGTGAACGCATTGGACGCATGGCCCGAGGGGAACGACAGGTTGTCCTCGCCGTTCGGCCGCTCCCGCTGGACCGCGTACTTGATCGCCGTCGTGTAGCCCGCATTGATCAGGAACGCGTGCATCCAGTCATAGGTCATCGCGCGGTAGCGGGGCGCGTCGACGGCGCGGCCGGTCGCGAACAGCACCGCGACCACGCCCCCGACCACGGCCGGCGCCGCGCCGTCTTCGAGCGTCGTCCCGAAACTGTGATCCGGGTCGGCGATCCAGTCCGCCACCTCATCGTCGAAGATCGCGCCGATGCCGGTGGCCGCTCCTCCGATGAGCAGCGGCTTGATGTTGTCGGTGCTGACGACGCCCACCGTGCCTCGCAGCAGGTTGGGCACGAACTTCCCCAACGTCCGCCGGCCGTCGTCGCGCGACGGCGGAGTCGAGGCGTCGCCGCCCGGTTGCGGCGCGGCCGCTGCCTGCGCGAGCGCGTTCGCGGCAAACGGCGGCGCCCACAGCGCGGACATCGTCGCGCACGTGATCGTGGTCCGCTTCAGCCAGGCCTGCAAGTCGAGCATCAAGTCGCCCCCGGAGCCATACTATCCGGTTCCTGCCTCGTCCCGAAACGTCGTGAGATTGTCTGGTGATCCCCCCGCGGGGTGCCGTATTCTGGTAGGCATCCAGCCACGCAGGGAGCACCAGACGATGCACGCGACCGCCACCACCGACACGGCTGCGAGACCTGGGCCCGCAGACCGGCTGATGGGGTTGTTCACCGACGTCCACAAGGGCGAGGGCGCCCGGGCGCTCATCATGCTGGCGAACATCTTCCTCATCCTGGTCAGCTACTACATCATCAAGACCGTCAGGGAACCGCTCATCCTGACCACCGACGTGCCGGAGTGGCTGAAGGCGCTCGGCATCGCGGGGCCCGCCGAGGTGAAGACGTACGCCGCCGCCGGCCAGGCGCTGATGCTGATGGGGTTCGTGCCGGCCTACAGCGCCTTCGCCTCACGTGTCGACCGGATGAAGCTCGTCTACGGCGTCACCGCGTTCTTCGTGGCGAACATCGTGCTGTTCGCCCTGGCCGTGCACGCGGGCGTCGAGCACATCGGCGTCTTCTACTACGTCTGGGTCGGCTTGTTCAGCCTGTCGATCGTCGCGCAGTTCTGGTCGTACGCGAACGACATCTACACCAAGGACGCCGGCAACCGGCTGTTCCCGGTAATCGGCGTGGGGATGACGGCCGGCAGCCCCGTCGGCGCCTGGATCGCGGGGCAGATGTTCGACGCGCATCTGTCGCCGCACCTCATGCTCTACCTGGCGGCCGCGCTGCTGGCGTCGACGGCCGTCCTCTATTTCGTCAGCAATCGCACGGGATCGACGGCGCGGCAGGCCACCGCGGCCAAGGCGGCGATAGGAGGCAAGAGCGCCTTTTCGCTGGTGTTCTCGAGCCGGTACATCCAGCTCATGGTCGTCTTGTTCATCCTGCTGAACATCGTCAACACCGTGGGCGAGTACATCCTGAGCGACCTGGTGGTGGAGCGGGCGGCGGCGGCGGCCGCGGCCGACTCTTCGTTCGACAAGAATGCCTACATCGGCGCCTTCTACGGCAGCTACTTCCTCTGGGTCAACATCGCCGCCGTGCTGCTGCAGATGCTCGTGGCCCCGCGCCTCGTGAAACGCTTCGGGCTGGCGGGCGTGCTGTTTGCGCTGCCGTTCATCGCGCTGGGCGCGTACGGGTTCGTGGCCCTCGGCGCCACCATCGCCATCGTGCGCTGGGCGAAGACCGCCGAGAACTCCACGGACTACTCGGTGATGAACACCGCGAGGCAGCTGCTGTGGCTGCCGACTTCGCGCGAAGAGAAGTACAAGGCCAAGCAGGCCGTGGACAGCTTCTTCGTCCGCCTCGGCGACCTGACGGCGGCGTTCGTCGTGTTCGCCGGCACGAGCTGGCTGGCGCTGGGGGCGCGCGGGTTCGCCATCGTGAATGTCGTGTTCGTGCTCGCCTGGCTAGCACTCGCGGCCCTCGTCCTGCGCGAGAACCGCCGGCTGGCTGCGGCCAAGGCTGACGAGTAGTCCGTGCGGGTGGACCGCGGGCGCCAGGCGGAGTTCAGGTTCGGACGCGAGAGTGCCAGGGCCCGCCGGGCACCCTCAGAACGGGTAGCCGAACCCAAAGTACCAGCGCAGGCCCTCCGTGCCCGTGCCGATGGTGGTATTCAGCGTGATCGGCAGCCCGTCCGGCTGCATGAGCACGCCGCCGCCGTATGAGGCGTGCCAGGTGTCGGACTCCTCGCCGGCGAGCCAGACACGGCCAACGTCGCTGAAGACAACCCCGCCGAGCCGCAGCGAGATCACGTTCAGGCCGACACTCCCGAACCACCCGCGCAGCGAGGCGCTGCCGTACAGCGACGAGTCTCCCGCGAAGCGGTCGCTGCGGTAGCCGCGGCTGTTCGAGCCGCCGATGACCGCCGCATCGAACCAGGCGTAGTCGCCCCACACCGACCGGCCCCCGACCCGCAGCGCAAGGTGCCGGCGGGCGTTGCCGATGTAGGCCGCGATCTCGCCGTCCACGCCGCCATACTCCGACTCCACATCCCAGGCCTTCGGCACGTAGAACCCCGACGCCTCGAGCCTGATGCCGCTGACCCCCAACGCCGGACCGCCTCCGCCCGCGACGCCCCCCATCGCCTGACCGGCGCCGACCTCGTTCTTCGTGTAGTCGGCCTTGGCCGCGACCAACGGCGTCAGGCGCGAATCGTACGTCAGCCCCCCTCGAACGGCGAACAACCCGAAATCGCCGACGCCGATCGGCGCCTGCTCGGCCACGATGGTGCCGCTGTCTGTCGGCGTCCGCGAGAACCGCATCGCGGGCCCGACGAACGCGCTGAAGCGGTTGCCGAGTTCATAGCGAAGCGCCGGAATGACGTCGACCATGCTCTCCTCGGTCCGGTAGCGGGACCGGTCGGTGACTTCCGGCGTGTCGTTGCCCAGCCCGAAGAAGTTGTAGCTCTCCACGCCCGATCCGAACGCGTTCACCTGAAAGCCGAGCCGCGACGCCGGCCGGCGGAAGATGCCGGAATACGCGACTTTGCCCAGGCCCTCTCCCAGGGAGATGGCGCCTTGAATGCTCTGGACGCTCTTCGACGGCAATGTCCTGAAGCCCCATGACGTGCGTGAGATGCCCCAGCCGACGTACACATTGACGTCCGGGGCGTAGCCGAACACCGGCAGGCCCACCGCCCACTTCCCCCAGCTGCGGGGTTCAATCCAGGGAGCGTCCTTGACCGGCACGGGATTGGGCCACACCCTGTCCCGCACGTGCGTGCCCCGGCCGCGATCCACCTCGAGCGTGCCCGCATCCCGCCAGACATCGGTGCCTCCGCTCTTCGAGTCGTCGACGATGTCGCGGCCGCCGCCGGCGATGACGCGGACGGCGATGTCCCCACCCGCTGGGCCGGTCCGTTCGACCCTGTCATCGCCGCCGCGGAGGAAGATCCGGACCTCGTCGGTTTCAGACGGGACGAACCGGCGGCGGAAGTACGGCGCCCCTCCGCCGTCGGCGAGCCCGATGGCGACCTCGATCGAGCCGTCGTCGTGGCGCGCCACCGTGACGCGCTCGTTGCGATCGGTGGCCTGAACGTCCACGGCCTTGGCGTAGTAGTGGTACACCCGCAGAACGTAGTCGACCAGGCCGGCGCGCCGCGCGCGGAGGGCCGCCGCCAGGCTCTCGCCGCGCTGGGCGTACCACTCGGCTGGCATCTGGCCGAGCGCGCGATCGATCACCTCGTCGGTGAAGCGCGCCTGGAGATCGCGAGCGACCGCCTCGAAGTCGTCCCGGCTCGCCCCGGATAGCACCCACCGGTCCATTTCGGCCGAGTTCAGCAGCGCGCCGTCGAGCCGCTTGGGGTACTTCTCGGAGAACTCCAGGTACTGCGGCACCCTCGTCCGGATGACCCTGGCGACCATGCCGTCGCGGTGGACGAGCACGAAGTCCGGGTCTTCGGGCAGCGGCTGCCAGGCGTCCTTGCCGGGCAGCTTCATCCAGCGCCACTGGCCCCGGTGCCGATCGTAGTTGTCGACCCAGAGGTCGAGGACGCGGGCGCGCAGGTACGCGAGGTGGTCCAGGCGGTTCTCGGGGCCTTCCATCCACTTCGTCCACATCCGGGTGGAGGGCAGGATCTCGGTCGCGCCCATGAAGCCGGGATTGCCGCCGCCGGCCGGAAGCGGGTACTCCTCGAGGGTCCCGATGAGATTGGCGAAGGTGGCCCGGAACTCGCCGAGCGCGGGGTCATCGGGCATGACGACCAGCCGCGGCGACGGGTGCGGAACGCCGGCCGCCTCCGCGAGCACGGGGGCGATCACCCCGGCCGCCGGGTTCGTGCCGGCCGTCAGGTCCCGGGCGATGACTCCCACGAAGGTGTCGCGCAGGACCTCCGGCAGCATGCGATCCGGCTCCTTGTGGAGCGAACGGAATGTGTAGGAACGGCCATCGGCGCCCTTCATGGCGAGGCCGACGCTCTGGGCCTGCCCGACCTGCCGCACCGGCGTGAGTCCTCCCGCCTCGCGCTGAAGATCGAGCACGGGCAGGGCGACCGGCATCGTCCAGAGATCCCGGTAGCCATCCCCGAGCCAGTAGCGGTGCCCGCCGCCGGCGGCGTACTCAGGGCCGACGGTGACTGTCCGTTGTTCCTGGGCAGCGGCCACGGCGGCTACGGTCAGCACCGCGCCTGCCAGCACGAAGGCCACGTTCTTCACGCGCATCGTCGTTCCTCCGGGTCGAGACCGGCGTTTCGGCCCAATCGCCTTGATGGCGGCGACTCCCGTCGATAGGATACCCGTTACCGGACGGGATGACCAAGGCGGACGGGCATCGCGCGCCGTTCGTGGCACGGGAGCCCGCGGCCTTGCCGTGCCCGGCGCGGTATCATGGGACCCGTGATGAACCTGAGACGGCTGGGCCTCTCCGCCAGGATCCTGATCGGCCTGGGACTCGGCGTGCTGACCGGCCTGTTCGTCGGCGACGCCGCCACGGCCCTGCAACCCGTCGCCGACGTCTACATCCGGCTGATGCAGATGACCGTGCTGCCGTACCTCGTGCTGGCGCTGGTCATCGGATTCGGGCAGCTCCAGGCCACCCAGGCCAGACGCATGGCGTCGCGCGCCGGGGCGCTGCTGGCCGTCACCTGGGGCCTGACGTTTGCCGTCATTGCCGTCATGCCGTCGTCGTTCCCCCACATGGCGACCGCCTCGTTCTTCAGCAACGCGCTGGTGGAGCCCGGCCAGCCCTTCTCGATTCCCGACCTCTACTTCACGGCCAACCCGTTCCATTCGCTCGCCAACGCCGTGGTGCCGGCGGTCGTGCTGTTCAGCTCGATGCTGGGCCTCGCGTTGATCGGCATCGACGAGCGCGAGCGCCTGCTGGCCCCGCTGCGGGTGGTGAACGCCGCGGTCGTCCGCATCACGAAGTTCGTCATCGCCCTGACGCCCGTCGGCGTCTTCGCCATCGTCGCCGTGACGGCGGGCACCATGACCGGCGAGGCGCTGCAGCGGCTCGAAGTGTACTTCGTCGCGTTTTCGGCGGCCGCGCTCCTGCTCGCCTTCTGGATCCTGCCGCTCATGGTGACGGCGATGACGCCGTTCACGTATCGCGAGGTCGTCGGCGTGTCGCGGGATGCGCTGCTCACCGCGTTCGTGGCCAGCAACGCGTTCATCGTGCTGCCCATCCTCACAGAGCAGTCCAAGGCACTGCTCGCGAAGCGCGGGCTGCTCAGTCCCGAGAGCGACTCCGCGGCGGATCTCCTCGTCCCCATCCTCTTCAACTTCCCGAATGCCGGGAAGCTGCTGACGCTGCTGTTCGTGCCCTTCGCCGCGTGGCTGGCCGGCAGCCCGCTGCCGGCGAGCGACTTCGGGATGCTGGCGGCCGTGGGGATCCCGAGCTACTTCGCCAAGGCCCAGGTGGCGCTGCCCTTCCTGCTGGACCTGTTCCGGCTGCCGCACGACCTGTTCCAGCTCTACATCCCGACCACGATCATCACCGGGAAGTTCGACTCGATGGTGACCGCGATGAACCTCCTCGTGTTCGCCCTGCTCGGCGCCTGCGGGGCGGGGGGCTTTCTCGTCGTGACACGCCGGCGCCTAGTCGCGTCCTTCCTGCTGATCGTCGGTGCGACGGTGCTGACCGTGGCGGGCGCGCGGGTGGTCCTGGGCACGTTCGTCGACACGACCTACCGCGGGGACAATCAGCTCCGGCGGATGCAGGCCTCCCGGGAGATGCCGCGGGCTGTCGTCCACCGGGAGCGCCCGTCGTTCGAGACTGTCCCGGCCGCCGCCGGCGGCGTCCTCGACCGGGCGCGCCAGCGCGGCACGTTGCGCGTTGGGTACTTTCCTGGGAGAGTGCCGTTCAGCTTCTTCAACGCCGACGGGCAGCTGGTTGGATTCGACATCGAGCTGGCGCAGTCGCTGGCCGGGTCGATGGGCTTGACCGCCGAGTTCGTGCCCGTCGAGCGGGCGGATGTGGCCCACTCGCTCGCGGACGGGGCGTGCGACGTCATCCCTGGCATGTGGGTGCGCCCGTACTGGTTTTCGTCCGTCCAGCTGTCGCAGCCGTACCTGACCGGCGTCGTGGGCCTGATGGTGCGTGACGAGAGGCGTGACGAGTTCGCCGACATCGCCAGATTGAGGCGCGCGAAGGGCCTCAAGGTCGGCGTCCCCATCGACGCCGCGCTGCTCGAGGTCAGCAGGGGCCGCTACTTCGGCGGAGAGGGCGTGGAACTGGTGACGTTCGACTCGAGCGCGGCGTTCTTCGAGGGCATGCACACCGACATCGACGCGTTCATGATGCCGGCCGAGAGCGCCGCCGCCTTCACGCTGCTCCATCCGGAGTACACGGTCGTGGTGCCGCAGCCCGACCCGGTCAGACTCCCGTATGCGTTCGGCACCGCGAACGGCGCCGAGGACATCGCTGACGCGGTGAACGAGTGGATCGTCTTCGCCTTGAGCGAAGGGATGGTCACCCGGGCCTACGACTACTGGATTCTCGGGAAGGGCGCCGACAACCGGGGCCCCCGCTGGTCGATCCTGCGCAATGTTCTGGGCTGGCGGCCGGCCGACCAGCGCCGCTGATGGGGCTGGCGGGCCGCGGCCGGGCCGGACACTCAGCGTCGGGCGTCTGGCCCCGATGAACTCGCCGCGCCGGCGACCGTCGCTTCGATGACGTCACCCGCCTTCACCGCCACTTCGAAGTTCGCCCCCGCCTTCCGCACGCCGCCGCGGTTCCACGACGGCACCCGGCCGCCGAAGTTGTCGCGCACGCGCAATGTGCCGGCGCGGCTGGCCTGGATGCGGAACCACTTCGTCGCGCCGTTCTCGCGCCTGGCCGACACCAGATAGCCGCCCTCGGCCCGCAGGTCGTCGAACGACGCGTCCTTCCATCGCGCGGAGGTCGCCGGGAAGAGACGGATTACTTCGGTGTCGCGCGTGCCCGGCGTCGCGCTCCAGCTCTGCAGCAGCATCTCGTGTACGGCGTGCATCGCGAGGAAATTGCCCTCCAGCGTGAACGGCCGGTACGTGAAGTTCGAGTAGCCCGATTTCGTCTGATCGCCGTTGGCGTGGAAGCCGTTGCGCAGGATGAACGCCTTCGCGTAGATCTCGAGCAGACGCAGTGCCTCGTCGGCCTGCCCGACCCTCGCGCGCAGGGCCGACATCCAGCTGAAGCTGTACCCGCACCATGCCTTCGTCCCCATCGCGTCCCACTCGGCGAGCGAGGCGCTGATCGTCCGCGCATCTGCGGCGCCGCCCTCGGCGGTGATCAGGTTGAAGGGGTGCAGGCCCATCAGGTTGGAGAGATGGCGATGGCTGCCCGCCAAGTCAGCGTCAGCCGACAGCCTGAGCGTGCCGTCCGCGCGGACGTGATACGGGCCGAGTTGGTCAGACGCCCGCTTCCAGCGGGTTGCCTCGTCCCCCTTGCCCAGCGCGTCGGCCATCTCGGCCAGGGCGAGGAAGAGCATCCGCAGGCTCATCAGGTCGTAGTTGCTGTTCGGCCGCAGCCACGCCTTGTGCGAGTTGTCGAAGATCTCCGGCGACGAGCTGAGCGGCAGGACGAGGCGGCCGTTCGCATCCGGTTTCAGCAAACCCAGCATGCACGTGCCGACGTCGCTGGCCCACGGATAGGCGCGCTCGCGCAGGAACGCCTCGTCCATGGTGTAGCGCCAGTGCAGGTAGAACAGGTGCGCGCTCCACGCCGACATCGTGGGCGACAGGCTGTACTGGACCCAGCCCGCGAGCGGCTCGCCGGCCAGCGTCATCACGCCGGGCGTCGCGAGGCCGCCTGTGCCGTAGAACTCGCGCGCGAAACGCTGGAAGCGCGGGCGCCGGTCCCAGAGGAAGTCGAGATAGCTCAGCCCTTCGTCGAAGTGGCCCGCCGCCTGGTAGGCCATGTAGGTCATCTGCGTATTGAGGTCGTTGTGGTAATCGCCCTTCCACGGCGGCAGGCTGCCCGCGTCGGCAGTCCACACGCCCTGCAGCGGCATCGGTGGCGCTCCGCGCCGCGAGGCCGCGCCGTGGAAGTAGCGGACCAGGTAGTAGTGGCGCAGGATGGCCTCGTCGGGCACGCTGATCCGGGACTTGGTCCAGAACCCTGCCCACCACGCGGCATGCGGTTCGCGCAACAGGTCCCACCCCGTATCCAGTGCCGCGCGGACGCGGCGTTTCGCCAGCGCCAGCGGATCGGGATCGTCCATCGTCGCCGTGGCCGCCACGGCGTACAACGTGCTGCCGCCGGCGCGCCGCGAGCCCAGGGCGACCACGTAGCGCATCCCAAGCGCCGCCTCCTGCACGTACCACTGCAGGCCAGGCTCGTCTCCGAACACCGCGGGCGGATAGCCCAGCTTCGCCACGCCCTGGCTGTCCGGGCCTGCGGAGGTCACTCCCCCGCTCGCCACCATCGCCGGCGTCAGCAGGCGCGCCGAGCGCGGTGTCGCGCCTGGTATGCGCACGAGGGCGACCGGCTGCGCGGCACTGAAGAACGCCTCGGCACGCGCGCCACCGGCGAAGTGCGCGCGGCCTTCGGCGCTCGCAAGGTCGAGTTCGAATCGTTCCAGGCGCTGTCCGGGATCGAGTGAAATCTCGACGCGGCCCGCCGGGATCTTGCTCGGGTGCGAGTCGCGATACGCGCGGTCGAAGACGTCGTCGATGTACTTATAGTCCTGCTCGGCCACCTTCCGGATCAGGTTGGCGTAGGTGAACAGCTCCCATCGCATGCCGTCGGCGGGGCGCTCGTCCCAGAGATCGCCGCGGTCCAGCGACAGGCGCAGCGTCGAGTCGCCGCCCCAGAGCAGCCCGCCCATCAGTCCGTTGCCGAGCGGCACGGCCTCGTCCCACGTCGCGATGGGCGCGGTGAGCGTCGGGTTCAGTTCCGGGCCGGGCAGGAGAGCCTGCCCCGTTTGCGCCGCGGCGGGGCCCGTCGCCCACGTGGCCCAGCACGCCAGAGCGATTGGCCGTAGCACTCGCCACATCGGGTCACTCCGCCTCGAACTCCCTCCGACGAGAGGGTGACGACGAGGTCTCGGGCGACGGGAGGCCCGGGTCACGAGCACGCGAACCACGGTCGCACCAGGTGTCCGGAACGCCGATGAGGCGGCTCATCGCCCCCGTACACCAGCATGCCGCGGCGCTCGACGTTGCCGGGCAGGTGCAGCCAGAAGTTCAACCCCGAGAAGAAGTCGGCGGCAATCGTCGCGCCCGACTTGATCTCCACAGGCACCACCCGGCCGCCCGACTCGACGAGGACGTCGACCTCGTGTCCGGAATGATCACGCCAGAAGAACAGCGGCGGATCCTGCCCCTCGGCGGCAAATACCTTGAACAGCTCGGAGACCACGAATGTTTCGAAGATCGCTCCGCGGAGCGGATGGGTCGCCACGTCCGCGTCGCGGGTGATCCGCAGGAGGTAACACAGCAGCCCGGTATCGAGGAAGTACAGCTTCGAGCTCTTGATCAGGCGCTTCGAGAAGTTCGCATGGTGCGGCTGGAGCAGCATGGCCAGACCGCTGGTGAGGAGCACGGAGAGCCAGCGCCGCGCGGTCGTATGGCTCACGCCGGCGTCGGACCCGAGCGACGAGAGATTCAGCAGCTGCCCGGACCGGCCGGCACTCAGCCGCACGAAACGGCTGAACGCGTCGGCGTCTCCGATGGCGAGGAGATCCCTCACATCGCGCTCGACGTAAGTACGGTAGTACGAGGCCATCCAGTCGGACGCGTCGGCCCCGGTGTCGTGAACGGCCGGGTACAGCCCCTGGCGCAGAAGCCATTCCAGGCTGAACGCCGGATGAGTCCGTGCCTGCCTGGTCGTGTCGAACCGGGCCGCCTCCACCTGCGGCACACCCACCAGTTCCGCCAGGCTGAAGGGCGGAAGCGTGACGACGGCGACGCGGCCAGCCAGCGATTGGCTGACGCCGCGCATCAGCAGGAACTGTTGGGAGCCCGTCAGGATGAACCGGCCGGGTGTGCGGTGCGCGTCGATGACGCCCTGCAGATAGGACAGGATCGATGGCACCCGCTGCACCTCGTCGAGGACGGCGCCGGTCGGGAATCTCGCCAGGAAGCCCCTGGGGTCGGTCGCCGCGAACTCTCGTTGGTCCGGGTCCTCCAGAGACACATAAGGATGGGACGGGAACGTCGCGCGCGCCAGCGTGGTCTTGCCCGACTGGCGCGCCCCGCCGAGGTAGACGGCGGGGAAGGCGGAGGCCAGCGCGCGGAGCTTCGGGGCGAGTGCCCGAGCCTTCATTCGCGCAGTCTACTCGCGCCGGTGAGGTCTGTCAAATTGAATATTGAATATTCAATTTGCATACCCACATCGGAGCTTCAGGGGCTTCTCCGGGGCTCGGCTCGCGCGCCTCCGCGACCGCCCGCGGGTCCCGGATAATTCCGCATGGACGCCCCCCGGCATTACCCGACCCGCCCCGGACCGGACCGATGGCGTCCTCATTCCCCCGGACAGATGACGTACTAACCACTCTGGCGCAAAGCGGACAGCCCGTGCGCCGCCGACGGTGATACAATTTGGCCGGCCGTCGCGAGGGCCGTGGGCAGGCCTCGGGGTGAGCGCTGCGGAGCGCGCCGCACGTCGACCCACCGCCCGTTTCGTGGTATAAGTCTGCGTAATTACGACTGCAATCTTCGGGATACGAGGAGGAACGATGTATACGAGAGGGACGAAGGCGGGCCCCGTAATCGCTCTGGTTGCGGCAGTTGCGCTGATGGGCGCCGCGACCGACGTGTTTGCCCAGCGCCAGATGACGCGGCTCGGAAACCCGGCAACGCGGTTCACGCCGCCTGTGAACACCGTGCCTGCGCTGCAGAAGGCCTTCAAGGCCAAGAGCGCGCAGACCGCCGTCGGCCTCGTGCTCGACAAGGCCGGCCTGGCGTCCCTGACCCCGCAGGTGCTGGCTGCACTGACCGAAGGCAAGGTCACCGAAACGTCGGTCGCGCCGGGCACGGCCATCCGCTGGATGGCGCTGAAGCGCGGCGGCAAGCCGGACATCCTCCTCGATGCGGCTTGGGCGGGCAAGCAGCCCTTCAAGGCCTTCGCCTTCACGATCGAGGACGGCGCGAAGATTTACAACTTCGTCGTCCCGAAGGCGTGCGGCAACCTGTCGCTGGTCTCCCAGACCGAGCAGCCGATGCCGGAGTGCATCCGCATCACCATGGCGCGCGACTGCGCGAGCAAGCAGGTGACGTTTACCGCAGCCGGGACCGCGATCACGAGCAACCAGGCCACGGTGGTCAAGGTGCTCCGCGACGGCAAGCAGGTGGGTGAGTTGCTGCCGGGTTCGGGCTTCAAGGGCACGTTCCCGCTCCAGCCCGGCCGTTACACCTTCGCGGCCACCGACAAGTACGGCCGCGAGTTCGGCACCTGCGAGCGTGACTACGTCGTCGAGGCGTGCGCCGCCCCGGCGCCGCCGCCGCCGCCGCCGCCACCCCCGCCGACGTCCTGCGGCGCGCTGGTGACCGCCGTGAAGGGCAAGGGCGGCTGGGACTTCGCCGTTGACGCCAGCGCCAGCGGGCGGGGCGGTTCCCCGGCGTCGAAGGGCGTCCTGCAGATCGTCGGGCCCGACGGCGCGCCAGTGTCGTTCGTTTACGAAGGCAAGCCGGTGACGGAAGTCACGCTGTCGGCGCCGTTCACCGCGACGTTCAGCGTGCCCAAGGCCAAGCCGGGCACCTACACGGTCAAGGCGAGGACGACCCCGGTCAATCCGGCCGCCGAGCCGCGCTCGTGCGAGTCGACGGTGGTCGTGCCCGAGCCGACGCTGCCCAAGTACTTCGTCGACGGCGCCTTCGGGAAGCAGCGCCGCCAGTACGAACTCGCGGCGGCGGCGCCATCCACCGCCACGATCGAGCCGGGCTTCTGCGACCCGATGCTCGGGGTCAAGTTCGGGCCGATGTTCTGGTTCTCGGACGGCAAGGCCAGCTTCGAGCCCGCCGTGGGCATGGCGTTCATGTTCGGCGATCTCGGCGACTACGACTACGGCGAGAACGAGTACAACAACGCGTCGTTCCTGGCCGAGGGCGTTGTGAACTACCACTTCGGGAACAGGGCGTACCTCGGCACGGGCATCGGCCTCTGGGATCTGTTCGACGGCGACCACTTCACGGTGTCGTGGATCGTCGACGCGGGCTTCCCGGTGGCCAAGACGTCCAACGGCAACACGATCTACTTCATTACCGAGGGACGCCTGTTCTTCGATGCGCCGAACGGCATCGACAACAATTACCAGCTGTGGGGCGGCATCCGCTACACCTTCGGACGGTAGCGGGCGGCACGCGCGAGACGACGAGGGCGCGGGGAGCAGCGAGCTCCCCGCGCCCGTTTCTTTTTTCGCGCGCGCCGGCGGCCCGCAGAACAGTTACTGCCCCGCCGCGGTCTTCCACGACCCGTACAGCGGGTTCGGCAGCGCGATCCACTTCACGCCCCACATCGCGGCGTTGGCCTCCTCGAGCGCCCTGCGCGCGGTCAGCGTGCCGCGCGCCCCCGCCACGAAGTCGCCGAAGTCGTCGCCGATGAGCAGCAGGATGCGGAAGTCCTGCGCCACCATGGCCCGCCGCGACGACTTGTCCGACGATGACCACTCGGGCCGTTCGGCGCGGGTGAGCACCGTGTCGCGGGCCGCGTCGAGGGGAAAACCGAACTTCGACAGGTTGTCGCGCGTGGCCTGCTCGAGGGCGCGGTCACGGTTCGTCACATAGAACACGGCGACGCCTTTTGCGGCGGCCGCGCGCGTGAACTCGAGCGCGCCGGGAATCGGCGTGGCCTTCCGCTCGTTGCACCACGCGGCCCAGCGCGTTTCGTTGTACGCCGCTCCCTCCCGGATGTTGCGCTCTTCGCTCTCGCTGTTGTCGAGCGCCGTTTCGTCGACGTCCAGGATGACCGCCGGCGGCCTGGACGCGAAGTCCCCGGTCTGCTCGAGCGCCGCAGTCCACGTCTTGTCCGCCAGCGCGCGATCGAGCATCAGCGTCGCGAGCCGGTAGGCCTGCGTGGTGACCGCCCGGTACTCGACCGACGTGCGGAACCAGACGACCGAGTCGGGAAGCGCCGCCGTCGCGGGGGCGGCGGCCGGGGCGCCGGGTGCGGTGGCCGGCGGTGCCGTGCGGCTGGTGCAGGCAGCCGGCACGAGAAGGACCAGCGCCAGGAAGGCGACGAGCGGGGAGAGGCGGCGATGTGTCATGCCGCAGATCCTGCCACAGGCAGGACCATCACGCCTATGCGGACCGCCTCACCGGCTCACAGCCGCAGCCAGGTGCCGAGCCCGCGGGCGAGGGCGCGCCGGTACACCTCGGGGGCCACGGCCATGTCGTCCAGGGCCAGGCCGAGGTTCATGGCCATGGTCCGTTCGTCCGCGCGCTCCCGCCCCGGCTTCTGCCCGCCGGCCAGCTCGCCGAGGTCGGCATACGGGTCCGGCGTCTGCTGGAAGTAGCCGACGCGCCGGTAGGTACTGAAACTGCGCGTGGTCGTCGGTGGCGATCCGGTCGCACTGGGCGAGCGCGGCCGGCGTCCAGTAGCTGTCGAAGTCGACGGCCGACGCGAAGGCGCCCGGCTGCAGCCAGTCCCTGTCGAATCGTGGGGGCCGGGTGTTTCAGGATCGGCCCCGACGTCACCACGAGGTCGCTGGGGGTGACGGCCTCCCGCGCCCCGCGCACGCCGATGACCTCGAGATTGAGCGCAACGGACATCTCGGCGACGAAGCGGCGCTGCACGTTGTCGTCGGTGTCGAAGGCATACACCCTGCTGAGCGTGAAGACCTCGGCGAGGGCGAGCAGGTTCGTGCGCCCCTGCAGGCCGCACGCGATGATGCCGGCGGTCCGGCTTTCCGGGCGGGCCAGGTGTTTTGCGGCGACCGCCGTCGCCGCGCCGGTCCGGTGGCCGGTGATCCACGTGCAGTCCATCACGGCGTACGGCGCGCACGTGTCCGCGTCGTTCAGGATGATCAGCCCGGAGATGTACGGCAGGCCGCGCGGAGGGTTCGCCGGGTTCCCCCCGACCCATTTCACGCCCGCCGACCGCATCCCGGCGACGTAGGCCGGCATGGCGTGGATGAACGCATCCGGCTGCGGGTGGATGCCCGGCTTGGGCGGCATCTCGACGCGGCCCGCCGCTTTCTCGCGAAAGCCCTCTTCTACCAACGCAATGACGGTGGCCATGTCCACGCCAGCGGCCTCGACGTCCGCGCGCGAGAGATACAGCAGGTCGCCTGGTGTCATCGTCTCCCCCCGGGATCGGCGGATGCCGGCGGCGCCGCCCTACTGCTTCGCGCCGACGAGTCGCCGCCCGATCGCTTCCGCCAGCCCGGCCAGGCCGAAGCGCTCGCGGTACATTCTGCCGTACAGGCGGGCCATGTCCTTCGGCGGGAGGTGGGCATCCGGCTTCATCATCAACGACAGCGCGCCGGTCTGGCAGGTCGTGACGCACAGCCCGCAGCCGATGCAGCGGTCCAGGCTCACGGCCGCCGATCCATTGTCGCAGGCGATGGCGCCCATCTGGCAGCGGCCCTCGCACGCGAGGCAGCCGTTGCAGGCGGTCGCGTCAACCGCCGCATGATAGTTCGTGGCGAACGCGGCGACCGGCCGCGGCAGCTTCTTCGCGGCCGTCAGCACGCCGCAGCAGCAGCCGCAACAGCAGCAGATGAAGATCGGGTCCTGCGTGTTCTGGGGCTCGACCACCAGGCCTTCCCGGTCGGCGCGGTCGAGGAACGCGAGGGTCTCGTCCTTCGTGATGAACCGCGCCGTGCCCCGGCCGGCGAGCGACTCGGCCGCCGCGCCGATCGTGAGGCAGTGCTCCCGGTCGCCGGTCTGCCGGCACGGCTGGCCGAGAAGGTCCTTCCCCTGCTGGCAGATGCAGTTCATCACCGCGAACGGCCCCGGCGAGGCGCGCACGAAGGCCCGGATGTCGTCGTAGCGGCCGACGACGCGCTCGAAGGGGATGGGCTGGTTGATGGGCACCGTGCGCAGTTGCGGTGTCTGCGCCGCCAGCGCCTCGGCGAAGCCCTCGTCCTCGTATCGCTCGAAGTCGCGCTGGAACTCGGGTGTGAGCCGGTTGACCTGCGACTCGTAGAACCCGATGACCAGCGGCGCTTTTCCGTACAGCGGGCCCCGTTTCGTCGTGACGCGCTGGATGAGCCCGCGCTCGGCCATGCCATCGAGCGCGGCCGCGAGCTCGGCTTTCGGGGTGCTCCGGCTCGCGCGGCGGTGGATCGTCGCGAGCGGCTCCGGGATCATCCCGAGCAGCAGGGCCAGGCGGGCGTCCTCGGGCGAGAACAGGCGCCTGAGGAGGCTGAGTTCGACGCCAGACTCGGTGGCCGGGTACGGCACCGGCATCCGGTCGAGGTGCCGTTGCAGCGCGCGGTAGACATCGTCGTCGGCCGCGCGGTCAGGTGCGGGCATGGGAAACCTCGTCGCCCGCCATGATACTCCGCGGGGCGAGTGCGGGCACGGGCAGTTGCGGCCTCGAACACTCGAAACACCCCCTTCACCATGCAGAAACGCCGCGTTTACATGCCCCGCGCCTGCCTGCGCGAAATAACGCCGCGGTAACTGCGCGGAAACGCCCGCTTCACCTGCGCCCACTACGCTGGCCCGAGCCCGGCTTCCGATCGTGATCGCACCGGAAGGAGGAACGAGCCATGGCCCAGACACGGATCGTGCAGTACGAGGCGGCGGAGGCGCGGCACGCGCGGACCGTCGTCTCCCTGCACAGCCACACGAGCCACTCGCGCGAGGTCCTGACGTTCCTGCCCGGATGGGCCGCCCGCACACCCGTCGCGAGGTTCCTCGTGCGGCGCGAGCTGCGGCGTCACGAAGGGCAGACGGGCAGCGCCGTTGATCTCACCCGCGGGTACTGGCGCCCGCCGCTCTCGCCGAAGCAGGTGTTCGACTCCGAGGCCGCGCAGGCCGCGGATCGCTTCGGTGCGCCGGCCCTGGTCTCCATCACGGATCACGACGAGATTTCCGCCAACCTTGCCCTGGCCGCGACGGGTCTCGGCGGGTGCTGTCCGATCTCGACGGAATGGACCGTGCCTTACCGGGGCAGCGTCTTTCACATCGGCGTCCACAACCTGCCGCCGGAATCCGCCGCCGCGATGATGCACGAGTTCCGGGCGTTCACGGCGAACCCGGCCGAGCCGCTGCTGGAGGACCTGCTGGCCTGGGTCCACTCGGCGCCGTCGACGCTCATCGTCCTGAACCACCCGCTGTGGAACGCCCGGCTCGACGTCGACCAGAGCACGACGGCGCTTGCCGCGTTTGTTGCGGCGTACCGCCGCTACCTGCACGCCACCGAGATCAACGGCTACCGCCGCCACGCCGAGAACAAGGCGGTCATCCGCCTCGGATGGGAGTGGAACCTGCCGGTGCTCGCGGGCGGCGATCGCCACGGCCGGGCGGGCAACGCCATGCTCAACCTCACGGCGTCGGCGACCTTCGACGCGTTCGTGGACGAGGTGCGCCGGGGCGGGACCGCGCACACGGTGGTGATGCCCGAATACCGTGAGCACACGGCCACGCGCGTAATGGCCGTCGTCGCCGACGTGCTCGGCGACAACGGCCTCGGCGATCCGCTCCAGCGCCACTGGACGCAGCGCGTGTTCGTCGTCCGGGACGACGGGCGCCACCAGAGTCTCGCGGAGTACTGGGCCCCGAAAACGCCGATCTCCCTGCGCGTGTGCGCATCCATCGCGGCCGCGCTCGGGAGGGACCGGACCAGGCAGGCGCTCCGGCTGGGACTGCCCGTCGAGGATGGAGGCCTGCTGTGAGCACCGCTCCACGCGTGGCGTTCTTCACCGACTCGTTCCTCGAGATCAACGGCGTGGCCCGCACGAGCCAGCAGCTGGTGGGGTTCGCGAAGGACCGCGCCCTGCCGATGCTCTGCGTCCACGCCGGCCCGGCCACCCGGGCGATTCCCTCTACCGGCGAGGTGACACGGGTGGAGCTCGAGCGCGGCCGCCTGTCCTGGGGCCTCGAACGCGACCTGCGATTCGATCTGCGCCTCTGGAGGCACGCGCGCTTCGTCCGGGCCGAGGTCGAGGCGTTCCGGCCCGACGTGATCCACCTCACCGGTCCGAGCGATGTCGGCCAGCTGGGCGCGTATCTCGCCCACGCGATGGGCATCCCGCTGGTCGCCTCGTGGCACACCAACGTCCACGACTTCGCGGAGGCCCGGCTTCGGGCGCTGCTGCGCTGGGCGCCCGCCGGTCCCGCGCGGCGCCTGTCGGCCGCGGCCGGGCGTCACTCGCTGACGCTGGTGCTCGACTTCTACCGGATGGCGCGGGTGCTCCTCGCGCCGAACGACGAACTGGCCGACCTCCTGCGCCGCGCGACGAACCGGCCGGTGCGCCTCATGGCGCGTGGCGTCGATACGCGCCTGTTCACCCCGCGGCGCCGCACGCGCACGGGCGGCGACTTCGTGATTGGCTGCGTCGGGCGGCTGTCGCCCGAGAAGAACGTCCAGCAGCTGGCGGCACTCGAGAGCATCCTGGTCGGGCGCGGGACGCCGCCCTTCCGCTTCGTCATCGTCGGCGACGGCAGCGAACGGGCCAGCCTCGCGGGGCGGATGACGCGCGCGGACTTCCCGGGCGTGCTCACCGGCGACGCCCTCGCCACGGCCTACGCGAACTTCGACGTCTTCGTGTTCCCGTCCGACACCGACACGTACGGCAACGTCATCCAGGAGGCGTTCGCCTCGGGCGTTCCCGTGATTGTCACCGGACGCGGCGGGCCGCGCTACCTCGTGAAGGAGGGCGTCAACGGGTTCATCAGGCCCGACGTCATCGGCCAGGCGGACGCGATCCGCGAGGTCATGCAGCATCCGGAGCGCGCGGTCGCCATGTGCGTCGCGGCGCGCGGGTCGGTTCGGGACGTGACCTGGTCGCGCGTGTTCGAGCGGGTCTACGACGCGTACGAGGAGTGCCTGCAGGGCCACCGCCGCGGCGAACACTTCCGCGGGCACGGCCGTGGAGACCTGTCGTGGCTGGCGCGGCTCGTCAGCGCCGGCCTCGCGAACCGACGCCGACCGCATCAGACGCCGGCGGCGGCGTGATCAGGTTGAAGGGGGAGGGATGACGCGATCGGGCTCCATCCGAAGCGCGGGCTTGCGCGGGCGGCGGCCTCGCATCAGCGTCGTCGTGTGCGCCTACAACGAGCAGGATTACGTCGCGGCGTGCCTGCAGTCGGTGCTGAGCCAGTCGCGGGCGCCCGACGAGGTGCTGCTGGTGAACAACGCCAGCACCGACGGTACGCGGGCGATCGCCGGACGGGTCGGCGGCGTCACGGTCGTGGACGAATGGCGCCGCGGGCTGGTCCACGCCCGCGAAGCGGGACGGCGGCGCGCGACCGGGGACCTCCTGGTGTACCTCGATGCCGACTCACGCCTGCCGGCCGGCTGGCTCGCGCACGTTGAGGCGGTCTTCGATCGGCGGCCCGGGATGGTGGCGATGTCGGGCGCGTTCCGCTACTACGACTGGCACCGGCGCGGCCGCGCCCTCGTCCGTGTCTACGACCTGACGGTGGCGCCGCTCACGCACCTGCTGGTGCATCACGTGCTCGGCATCGGCGCCGTCCTGTACGGCGGCGCCTTCTGCGTCAGGCGATGGGCGCTGGAGGCGATCAGCGGCTTCGACACGTCGATCGAATTCCACGGCGAGGACACGAACCTCGGCCGACGCCTGACGCGCATCGGCCGTGTGCGCCTGTCCGCCCGGCGCCGCGTGCTGACGTCGGCGCGCCGATTCCGGGCCCACGGCGTGGGCGCGGTCTTCCGCCTCTACAGCCGGAATTTCTGGTGGGAGCTGCTGCGCCACCGCCCGCTGGACACCTGCCACGTGGACGTCCGGGTGTAGCGATGCGCGTCAGCGGCGCGACAGGCGTGCGCGCGGCACGGTACCGGGGCGACGCCTGACGAGGTGCGCGCCGGGCTACATCCCACCGACGGGCTTGCAGTCGGTCACGAACGTCCGCTTCACCTTGTCGGGCCTGCTGATGAGCTCGAAGAACTCGTTCAGGTACTTCTCGGCGTCCCTCCGCTCGCCCTCGTTCAGGCCTGTACTTCGTCAGCGTGGCGGGAAGCGCGAGCAGCTCGGCCTGCTTCTCGCGGAACGGCGCGAGCGCCTCGTTCACCTCCGCCTCGGACTTGCACGGCCCCCGGTAGAGGCGTTCCTCCACCGAGGAGAGGTTCAGCTCCTTCACGGCCGCCGCGTAGTGCGCGTCCACCAGGCCCGAGTAGTCGAAGTCGTACGGCACCGTGAGCCGGGCGCCCTTCGCGTCGTCGAGCATGATGACGTTGTGCAGCGCGAGGATCGAGTAGTCGGTGTTGCCGATCATGTACTCGAACATCGACATGAACATGAGCTGCCGCTGATCGACGTACTGGAACATCTGCCGCGGAACCGGGAGCTCCCGGGCCTCGGCGCGCGCGGCCATGTCGTCGACGTCTTCGAACACGATGCCGAGCTTGGTGTAGGGCTCCTTGCCGCCGGCCGTCTCGGCGTAGGTCACCTTCGCCAGCCGCGCGCGCAGCGAGCGCGGCGTCAGCGTGTTGTGCAGCCGGTTGGCGAGGTAGTCCTTGAGCGTGTACTGCTGGTAGACGCCGTCGTTCTGGCAGTGCGTGCCGAGCTTGACCTTCCCGTGCCCCTCGAAGATCGTGCCCTTCGTCTTGTCCTTGGGCAGTTCGAGGCGGAGCGGGGCGAACCCGCACATCTGGGGTTTGCGGCGCACGTGCCCCCGCGTGCGGAGCTGGATGGGAAACGGCGTCCCGGCGACGCCATCCTTCACAATCGTCAGCGTTCCCGGGTAGAGCTTCTTGCTGTCGACCTTCCGGTCGCGCTGCACGGCCTTCCAGTCCGCGGTGAGGACGAACTCGACGGGCTCCTCACCCTGGAAGAGCGGCAGCGCCTCGGCCTCGAGCCGGTTCTTCTCGAGCGTTGCGGCATCCGGGGGCCAGGTCTTCGGCGTCTTGGGCTTCTTCTGATCGGCGGCGGCCGCGGGCGCCTGCCCGGCCGCGGGGGCCTGCGCCGACGCCGCGGCGCCCGCGAAGAGGGCGGCCACGACCGCCGCGGTGGACATCGCCGCAAGGAACCTGGCCAGCATCACGTCTCCTCCCTGCCACGTGGTGGACCGGCCGCCCGGCGACCGGCGCCGGTTACATCCCGGCGATGGGCTTGCAGTCGGTCACGAACACCCGCTTGACCCTGTCGGGCTTGCCGATGAGGTCGAAGAACTCGTTGAGGTACTTCTCGGCGTCCTTCCGCTCGCCGCCGGTGAGGCCATGCCGCGTCAGCGTGGCGGGCAGGGCGAGCAACTCGGCCTGCTTCTCCCGGAACGGCGCGAGGGCCTCGTCGAACTCCGCCTGCGTCTTGCACGGGCCCCGGTACATACGCTCGCTCACCGACGGCAGATCGAGATCCTTCGCCGGGACGGCATAGTGGGCCCCGACAAGGCCCGCGTAGTCGAAATCGTATGGCACAGTATAGCGGACGCCCTGGGTGTCGTCGAGCATGATCACGTTGTGCAGCCGGGCGATCGAGTAGTCGGTGTTGCCGATCATGTACTGGAACAGCGACATGAACAGGAGCTGCCGCTGATCGACGTACTGGAACGTCTGGCGAGGCACCGAGAGCTCGCGGGTCTCCACGCGCGCGGCCATGTCGTCGACGTCCTCGAGGAGGAGGCCCAGCTTCGTGAATGGCTCCTTGCCGCCCGCGGTCTCGGCGTAGGTCACCTTGGCCAGCCGCACGCGCAGCGACCGCGGCGTCAGCGCGTTGTGCAGCAGGTTGGCGAGGTAGTCCTTGAGCGTGTATTGCTCGTAGATGCTGTCGCCGTGGCAGTGGGTGTTGAGCTTGATCTTGCCGTGCCCGTCGAAGACGGTGCCTTTCGTCCGGCTCTTGGGCAGCTCGAGGCGCAACGGCGCGAAGGAGCACACGCGCGGGTTGCGGCGCACGTGGCCCCGCGTGCGGAGTTCGAGGGGGATCGGGTCGCCGGGCTTGCCATCCGTCACGATCGCGAGCGTCGCCGGGAAGAGCTTCTCGCTGTCGACGTCCCGGTCGTGCTGCACGGCCTTCCAGTCCGCGGTGAGGACGAACTCCACGGGCTCCTCGCCCTGGAACAGCGGCAGCGCTTCGGCCTCCAGCCGGCGCTTCTCGAGCGCCTTGGCGTCCGGGGGCCACACCTTGGGGGGCTTCGGCTTCTTCTGATCGGCGGCGGCGGCGGCAGGCGCCTGGCCGTCGTTCGGGGCCTGCGCCGCCGTCGGGGCGACGGCGAACAGGGCGGCGGCGAGCGCCGCGGTGGACATGGCCGCGAGGAATCGAGCCACCATCACGTGTCCCTCCCGCACGGGGCCCGAGTCACCGGAGTCGTCCCGGTTCCGGCCGTCACGCCCCAGGTACGGCGGCCGGCTCCGCGTTCAGCGGCGCGTAATCGAGTACGCCGAGCCCGATGCGGTACTTCGACACGGGGCTCGGCGTGAGATTGAACGTCTCCACCAGTTCCTTGAACAGCGCCGGCACGTGGGCGCGGAACTTCAACTCGACGATGCAGTGTCCCTCGATGAGCGGGAACCCGACGTTCGGGATGAAGGCGCGGTCGGGCATCGGCAGCACCCGCAGGTTCGTGTCGATCGTCATCCGCATGGTCCCCGTCGGCGCCGTGCCGACGCGCGCGATGCGATCGTAGGACATCTGGATGAGCGGGCTCAGGCGCCGGACGAGCACGCGGCGGTGGAACCAGTAGCCGGGCCAGCCGCGCGCGGGCGCGGGCGCCTCCAGGTTGTCCATCTCCCGGATCGGCACCGTCGTGCGGCGCTTCGCCAGCAGGCGGCTCGTCCGGAACTTGCGCTCGAGGAACACGATGTCGGCCTCGCCGTAGCGGCGGATGCGGAACTTGCTGCGGCCGTACGAGCCGCGCCGGTGATAGACGTCGAACGCCGGCGTCTCGAAGTAGAGGCTGGTGGTCGTATAGTGGTCGCCGTGCGGGCCCGACCCGAAGCGGTCGGGGCCGAGGCGCGCGCGGGCCCACTCGAGCAGCGCGGGCGCTTGGCGCTGGTCGACGAGGAACTTCAGCTCCCGCGCCCAGTCGCGCGTCTCGCGGGAGCTGTGCGAGTGGCCCATCGCCCCCCTACTCCTCGGTCATGGAGCTGCGCTCCACGCGGACGCTCTGCACGCCTTCGATCCGGTTCAGCGCGCGCACGAGCTGCTCGGGCGTGCCCGGGTCGCGGAGCTTCGCCTCGTAGGCCACGTCGATCGACACGCCGTGCTTGGTGGTCTCGATCGAGTCCATGCGGCGGTGCGAGAAGTAGACGTCCAGCGTGCTGCCGAGCAGGCTTTCGGCGTCCTGCCCGAGGCCGATGCGGATCTTGACCAGCAGCGGCAGGTGGCCGGTGATGTAGTCGCCGGTCGCCGGCGGCTTCATGGCGATGGCCACGACGGCCACCAGCGCCAGGCCGATCATCGCCACCCACGGCGCGCTGGCGCCGACGGCCATGCCCACCACGACCGACAGGATGACGAACGCCGTGTCCTGCGTGTCGCGGACGACGGTCCGGAAGCGGACAATCGCCAGGGCGCCCACGAGGCTGAACGCCCGGGCCACGTTGTCGCCGATCACCTGCGTGACCATGGCGATGAGGATGCTCAGCAGCACCAGCGTGGGCGGGAACGTCGGCGTGATGTCGATCTCGTGCCGGGACCGCCGGTACACGAAGGCCACCAGGCCGCCGAACACGGTGGCCAGGCAGAGGCGGAACAAGATCTCGGTCGCCGTGATCTGCGAGCCGTTCACGAACGGCCCCTTGAACGCTTCGAGCATGGAACGCCTGTCATCCTACTGCAACGCCGCCCGGCCGCGTCCCCGGGGACTACCCGCCGGCGGAAGATTTTACGAACATGATACGGTCGCCGTCGGTCACGGGGGTGCGCAGGCCCCGGCGGTGGTTGGCCAGCACGCCGTTCACCGACACCGCCGCCACCCGGGTTAGACGTTCGAACGCCAGCGCCCGTTCACCGAACCGCTCACGGGCGAGCCGCACGACGTCGGCCACCGTGGCGGCGCCCTCCACCTCGAACCGCCCGGTGCCGAGGGCCTTGCTCATCTCGTACGTCAGCTCGACCGTGATGCCCATGGGGCGCCTCCCCCGTCAGACCCGGACCCGCAGCCGTGCCAGGGTCCGCGCCGTCGGCACGCCGTTCGGGTCCCATCCGCGCAGGGCGTAATAGCGCGGCAGCAGCGCCGGCAGCGGGTGGCCCGCCGCCATGCCCGGGAACGTCGGCTCGTCGAGGATCCGTCCGGGCAGCGTGTCGTCGGCGCCCGTGAAGCCCTCGCGCAGGTTGTACATCCGCTCGAGGTTGAAGATGCGCGCGCCGATCTCCTGCAGGCGGCCGGCCGTGAACCGCTCGCCCGTGATGTAGGTGAGCCACTTCTCGAACCAGAGGATCGGCGCCACCTTCGCGCCGAGGGCCAGCCGCAGCAGCGGGCCGCTATGCTCGAACACCCACGTCAGCGCACGGTGCGCCCGCGAATCCGGCCTCATCTGGTGGACGAACCGCGGCAGCATGCCGTACGTGGTGAAGATGCAGAGCACCATCGAGTTGATCGCGCACGCCAGGTTCTGCATGACGACCGGCAGATCGGCCTTCAGCCGGAGGCTCTGTGGGTTGATCGTGAGCGGCCCGGTGGACTCCAGGTACATGCTCGCGCCCTGGACGTGGCAGCCGCCCCGGTTCGACGTGGCGTATTCGACGCCCTGCGCGAAGGAGCCGCGCGGATCGTAGGCGGACAGCTCCAGGCCCTTGACATGCATCGCGAACGCCGTGCCGCCGTACTTGGCGCTCATCCGCTTCACGCCGTCGGCCAGATCGTTCCCGATGCCGCGCCGGAACGCGATGTCCTGCACCAGCTCCGCCACGCCCGCCGGGTCGCCGAACCGCACGCCGGCGTCGAGGATGCCCCGCTCCTGCAGCTCCATCGCGAAGCCGATGACCACGCCCAGGCTGATCGTGTCCATGCCCAGGTCGTCGGCCAGGTGGTTCCACTCGCTGACGCGCGCCAGGTCCGGGATGTCCAGGTTGGTGCCGAGCATCGCCACCGTTTCGTACTCGGGCCCCTTCACGCGGCCCCTGCCCGGGATCGTCACGTCGCGCCCGCAGCTGACGGGACAGTGGATGCAGCTCGACTTCACGCCGGTGAGCGCGTGGTCCGCCATGAACTCGCCCGACACGTTCAACGCGTCCGGATGGTGGCCGCGCTGGAAGTTGCGCGTCGGCAGAATGTTCCGCGGGTTGGTCGTGCTGACGATGCCGGAAGTGCCGACCTGCCGGAGGCGCTCGCCGAGCACCGGGTGGCGCCGGAACATGGCGCCGAGCCACTTGGTATACGCCTTGAACGCCTCCTCGTCGTCCATCTCGAGTTTGCGCGAGCCGCCGGCGGTGATCGCCTTGAGGCGCTTCGACCCCATCACCGCCCCGACGCCGGTGCGCGCCGCCATCCGCTCGTTCGAGGCGATGCCCGCGAAGCGCACCAGGTGCTCCCCCGCCGGCCCGACGACGGCGTGGTGCTTCTTGCGCCCCAGGATCTCCTGCGTCTCGTGCGTGCCCTTGCCCCAGAGGTCGGCGGCGTCGATGAACGCCACGTGCCCGGCGTCGCCGTCGATCTCGAGGCGGACCGGCGCCGCCGCCTGGTTGCGGACGATGAGCACGTCCACGCCCGCGCGCTTCAGCCCGTACGCGAACGACCCGCCGCACGCGGCGTTGCCGATGGCGCCGGTGAGCGGGCTCTTGCAGACGACGGCGAAGCGGTTCGACTGCGGCGCCACCGAGCCGTTGAGCGGCCCGGTGGCGAAGATGAGCGGGTTGGCGGGCCCGAGCGGGTCGACGCCCGCGGACGTCAGGTCGTACAGCAGCCGCGTGGCGTAGCCCTTGCCGCCCAGGTAGAGGCGGGCCGTGTCCTCATCGAGCGGCCCGAAGGCGAAGGCCCGCGCGGCCAGGTCCACGTCGAGCACGCGTCCGGCGTAGCCTCGGATCATCTGCCTCCGTTCAGGCGGGACACCCCCTCCATTGTCGCAGATTCCTGCTACACTGCCGCCCAATCGCCAGGCCCCGACCCGGGGGCTGCCTTCGACGGGCTCAGGACCGGGAGGTCCCCGGGCTCCATCAGTTCATGGAGGTCGAGGCTTCAGCCTCGACATGCGATCAGACAGGTGTTCATCATGACGCTGAAGGTCGTTGGGATCGGTATGCTGCCTGGGCACGGCGCTCGCCGCGCAGGCCCCTGCCACGCGCGACCTGCGCCGCACCGCGCTCGCGACGACATCGCCGTCGAACGAGATCGTCCGCCTCGACATCGACGGCGACGGCAAGCCCGACATCGTCGAGCGCTGGTGGAACGGCAAGCGGGTGCGATGGCTTGACGAGAACGGCGACCTCTCGGCCACCGACACCCGCGGCGACCAGGTGGCCGACGTGATGCAGGTGGACATGAACGGCGACGGCTGGTACGACGGCGTCACCGACCAGAGCATCAAGTGGGCCGACAACGACCGCGACGGCCGCCCCGACGTGCAGGCCTGGTCCACGCAGCCGCCGACGTGGAGCGAGGGCACGTGGAGCACCAGCGAGTCGCACTGGATGCTCTTCCTCGACGTCGAGAAAGACGGCGTGCTGGGCTGGCAGGACTGGCAGACGTTCAACTTCGGCAACTCCAACTGGGACTACACCGGGACGCACGACTGGCTGCCCGACTACCACGGCGACGCGCTGTTCCTGAAGATCCATCGCCCCCCGCAGGCCCTGCCCGATCCCCGCCTGAACTGGGAAAATCCCTTCGCCTTCTACGACACCGACGGCGACGGCCTCACCGAGATGGGCATGCGCTGGCTCGACCCGCAGCAGCCCGTGGTGAAAGGCCTGGCGCCGCTCTCGGGCGTCCTCAACGAGGCGTTCCTCACCGTCGATCTCGACAACGACTCGGGCAAGGGCAACGAGATCGACTACGACCTGTCGCTGCGCGGCTCGGGCGGGCCGGGCGTGCCCTATCAGTCCATGGTGACGAAGTACCCGGCCCTGCGCGGCAACCCGAAGTTCGACGCCTGCTTCCAGTGGGGCAACTGGCGGCAGATCGACGAGCTCAAGTACATGCCCCACGACAGGAGCTACGACGCGTTCTTCACCGCCGGCTGGGCGGCCACCTACCTGGTGTTCGACGAGGACGATGACGACCACCGGTGGGAGCGGGTGGAGATGTACTACCCGATGCACGGGTTCGGCGGGCCCGAGGACATCGACATCTGGTCGGTGAAGAAGTGGCGCGACGGCCCGTCCGGCAACTACGCCCGCCTCTACATGGCCGAGGCGAACGAGAAGCCCGGCCTCGGCGGGCACCCGCAGGCGGACTCGCTCGGCGACCGCGGCGAGTTCGATCGCGACAACTCCGGCGGCGGAAAGCTCTACGCCGGCGTGTTCGACCGCAAGCTGCACCTGGCGGGCGCCGAGTGGGGCGCGTGGGCCGTCGACAGGAACGCCGAGTTCCACGGCGGCTGGAAGACGCCGTCACTGAAGCCCCTGGCGAAGAAGGTCGAAGAGGTCGTCAAGTACACGGACACCGACGGCAACGGGTTCCTCGACACCGTCGAGTTCGACTACGACGGCGACCGCGCGTTCGACTTCCGGGTCTCCCTGCTGGACTACAGGACGCCGGGAGGGCCCGCGCCGGACCAGGCGCCGCTCATCGACACCCGCGCCGCCGGCTGGAAGGGCCTGCACGACGCGTATACGAAGCTGGCGAACCAGTCGTGGCTCGAGGCCCTCGACGTCTACCGCGCGGCCTGGAGGCGCGGCCTGACGACGCCCGAGATGGACAGGCTGGCCAATGCCGGGTCCGTCGCCGAGCGCCACGCGAACGCGTACTGGATCAAGGAGAAGGCCTTCCGCGAGATCCGTTCGCGCCTGAAAGCCGCGCGCGCGGCGGAACCCTCGCAGGCCGCCACGCTCGACGCGCTCGAGAAGGACCTGGCACGGCTGTACTACCTCGGGAAGTTCGACCACTACGTGGCGCGGATTGCCGGCGTCCCGGGACGGTAGCCGGCGGCCTCGCTCGCGGCCTCTCTGCGTGCGGACCATTCCGCCCGCAACCCATAGGCCCCCTTGTGGTTGTGCTAGACTCGCTCGAAGCGGCTGGGCGAGCCTGCCTCGATGCCCATCCGTCCCCGACGGGATGATTGGTACCCATGGCGCCCCTGCACATCCGCAGCCTGTACCTGAAGGTTTTCCTTCCTATCGCCGCCCTGGTGCTGGCGGCCATGGCGATCGTGTCGTTCATCGCGATGCGGGCGATGGGCGAGGGCGTCAGGCTGGTGGCCGAGCAGCGTGCGCTCTACGGGCTGGCGTATACGCGAAGCCGGGTGGAGGATGTCGAGCATGTCATGATGGCGCATCGCGCCGGCAGCCTGCAGAGCGTCCTCGAGCGCCTCGGCGGCAGCCCGGACATGCAGGCGGTCCGCATCCTGTCGACCTCCGGCAAGGTGCTGTATTCCTCGAAGACGGCCGAGGTCGGGCAGATGATGCCGGGCCACCTGCCGCCGCTGTCCCCGCCGGCGAACCGCCAGAGCGCCTCGCCGACCGTGGAGGACCGGCAGGGCCTCCTTCACGCGGCCGGCCCGATCTTCAACCAGAGCCGCTGCGGGCCGTGCCACGCCCAGGATCGGGAGATTCTGGCCTTCATTGACGTCGACATCAGCATGACGCGCCAGAGCGCGGGGATGCGGACCTGGGGCGAGATAGCGACCGCGGCCGCGACCCTGCAATTCGCGATCATCGGCGTCGGGGTCGCCCTGATTCTCGGCCTCATCGTCGTGCGGCCAATCCGGCGCCTCTCCGAACGCATGAGCCAGGTGCAGCACGGCAACCTGAACGTGACCGCTCCGCCAACGGGCACCGCCGAGCTCGACGACCTCGTCACGGGATTCAACGACATGGTCGTCAGGCTGCGCCGGGCGCGGCAGGTCGAAGAGGACGCGCAGCGCGGCCAGATGGCGCGTGTGGAGCAGTTGGCCACGCTCGGCGAGATGGCGGCCAGCCTCGCCCACGAGATCCGCAACCCCCTGTCCGGCACGAAGGCCGCCATCGACGTGTTGGCCGGTCAGGAGAAGGCGGAGGAGCCGCGGCGCATTCTCCGTCACGTGTCGGAGGAGCTCGCGCGGGTGGATGGCGTGGTCCGCCAGTTACTCAATTTCGCCAGGCCCAAGGCGCCGGTGCTCGCGAAGGCCGACCTGCGCGCGCTGCTCGATGATGCCGTCATGCTCTCCCGGCCGCGCGCGGCCGCCCAGGGGGCCAGCCTGGAGGTGCTTGGTGGGGCCGGGCCCCTGGACGTCCTCGCCGACGCCGACATGGTGCGGCAGGTGATCGTCAACCTGCTCCTCAACGCGCTCCAGGCCTCCGAGGGTGTGCCGGACGCCCGCATCGTCCTGTCGGCCGGCGCCCGCGACGGGCAGGCCGCGTGCAGCGTCCGGGACAACGGGCCGGGCGTCCCCGCCGATCGGGCCGGCACGATCTTCCGTCCCTTCATGACGACGAAGCCCCGCGGCACGGGGCTCGGCCTTGCGACGAGCCGCCGGCTCATCGAACTCCAGGGAGGCCGGCTCTGGCTCGAGAACCCGGGCGCGCCCGGCGCCTGCTTCACGTTCACCCTGCCGGCGTTCACCGCCGACGCGAAGGCCGGAGCCTGACCGGATGGCCCGGGACCGCATCCTCGTCGTCGACGACGACCCGCTCCAGCGGTGGGCGATGGGCAAGCACCTCACCGGGTGGAACTACGAGGTGATCGAGGCCGCCGATGGCCAGTCCGGTCTGGAGGCGTTCACGAGCCACCTGCCTGATCTGGTGCTGCTCGACCTGCAGCTGCCGGATCAGACCGGCGTGGACGTGCTGCGGCAGATCCGCGCCGTCGATCCGCACGCGGTCGTGATCATGGTCACGGCCCACGGCGGCGTCCAGGAGGCCGTCGCGGCGTTCAAGCTGGGCGTGTTCGACTACCTCTCGAAGCCGATCGACTTCGACGCGCTCGGCGTCACGCTGCGCTACGGCCTCGAGGCCCGTCACCTGCGCGCGGAGGTGGAGCGTCTGCGGGCGGCCGATCACGAGGCCGCGGAGACGACGATTGTCGGCGACTCGCCGGCCATCGCCGACAGCGTGAGGATGGTGCGCAAGCTGGCCGCCAGCGGCGCGAGCACGGTGCTCCTGACGGGTGAGAGCGGCACGGGCAAGGACCTGTTCGCGAACGCGCTGCATCACCAGAGCCCGCGGTCGGGCGGCCCGTTCTTCCCCGTCAACTGCGCCGCCATCCCCGACACGCTCATGGAGTCGGAGCTCTTCGGCCACGAGAAGGGCGCCTTCACCGACGCGCGGTACCTCAAGAAGGGCGTCTTCGAGCTCGCCGACGGCGGCACGCTCTACCTGGACGAGATCGGAGAGCTGAAGACTTCGCTCCAGCCCAAGATCCTCCGCGTGCTCGAAACGCTCACCTTCCGGAGGGTCGGCGGCTCGCGCGACATCACCGTCGACGTCCGCGTCATCGCCGCCACCAACCGCGACCTCGACGCCGCGGTCGCGCAGGGCGAGTTCCGGCGCGACCTGCTGTACCGCCTGCGCGTGATCGAAATGACGATGAAGCCGCTGCGCGAGCACCGCGAGGACATCCCGGCGCTGGCGCAGCACTTCCTGCGGCAGTTCGCGCTCAGGTTCCACAAGCCCGTCATGAGCGTCTCGAACGCGGCCATGGACGCGATGACGAGGTACGACTGGCCGGGCAACGTGCGCGAGTTGAAGAACGCGATCGAACGCGCGGTGATCCTCGAGGACGGCGACGAGCTCACGATGGCCTACCTGCCCGAACAGCTGGTGCGCGCGCCCGAGGCCCAGACTGCCGCCGGGCCGTCCGGCGAATTCACCCTGCCGCAGGGCGGGGTGTCGCTCGAACGCGTCGAGGAGTCCCTCGTGCGCCAGGCGATGGGGCTGGCCGGCGGCAATCAGACCCGTGCCGCGCAGTTGCTCGACATCTCCCGCGACGCACTCCGCTACAAGCTCAAGAAGTTCGGCGTCGAATCCTGATTGGGGCATCTCACCCAGCGGTGCGGCATTTGCCCCGGCTGACGCAGTCCCCGCCCGTGCCGACGCCCTCAATCCCCTGAGAATGAGCAAGTTCCCGCCACTCGACGCTGGCACGGCGATTGATACAAAAATGGACACGCCGCATTGAGGCTCTAGTGTGTCCATGGCAAGACGGCAGTCGTTCGCGCTGGTCTCGGAAGACACGGAACTCGGGCGGTGGGCGCTGGCGCGGGCGCTCGAGGCCGAAGGGTTCGAGGTCCAAGCCGTGGCCACCTGGGTCGAGGCCTCCGCCTGGCTGCTCCGGGGGACGTTCTCGCTGGCGCTCGTGGCGGTGTCCTCGGTGTCCGGCAACGCGGCCGACATCGTGGCCTTCGTCCGCCAGTACCATCCGAACACCCACCTGGTGCTGCTCGCCGACCAGGACAGCATCGGCGAGCTTCGGCGCGCGTGCGGGCCAGAAACGGAGATCCTGGGAAAACCCCTCGATCTCGAAGAGGTCGCCCACATCGCCCATTCCCGCTCGTGGGCCGGCGACGATACACTGGAAGCGTGACCGCGGTGCGCCGGAACCCATCGGCACGGCTGACTCGCGTGACCGCCCTGTGCGTCGCGCTGATCGCGTGCGCGCTTTTCGCAGCCGCCGAACCGCTGCAGGGTCAGATCAGGGCGGCGTACCTCTACGGTCTGGCCAGCTTCTCAGGGCCGCTCCGCGACGACACGGCCCGAATCAGTGTGGATCGGGAGCGGAACGAGAGCTACGTCATCTACCAGAACATCGTCCGCGTCTACAGTCCGAGCGGCATGGAGGTCTTCAGCTTCGGCGACGACCTGGATCTCGGCCAGGTTCTCGACCTTGACGTGGACGGCCAGGGCGACCTTGTCGTGCTCTGGTACAAGGATTCGCGCTCCCTCGTGACGCGCTGCAACTTCAGGGGCGAGCCCGTCGGCCCTATCGAGATCACGAACCTGCCTGAAGGAGTGGTTTTTGGCGCCAACCGGGTCGTCCACCGAAACGGCCTGCTGTACTTCGCGTCGCTGAACAGCGCGAGCGTGATCGTCACGGATGCCAACGGGGAGTTCCGCGAGCGCGTCGACTTGCTGTCGCACATGGCGCCGGAGGAGCGGCAGCGCACCGGAGCGGAAGTGTTCGGGTTCGACGTGGACGGAGCCGCCAACGTCTTCTTCACCGTCCCGGTCCTCTTCAGAGTCTTCAAGCGTTCACCGGACGGGGCGGTGACCTCGTTTGGCACGTCCGGTTCCGCGCCGGGGAAGTTCGGTGTCGTCTCCGGCGTCGCGGCCGACAGCAGGGGCAACGTGCTGGTAACCGACAAGCTCAAGTGCGCGGTCATCGTGTTCGACAAGGACTTCAATTTCGTCACGGAGTTCGGGTACCGGGGGTCGAGGCCCGAGAACCTCATCGTGCCCGAGGACCTCGTCATCGACGGCAGAGATCGGGTCTACGTGACGCAGATGCGCCGCCGAGGCGTCAGCGTCTTTGCGCTGGACCACGCCCGCTAGCGCTGGCGGCGTGGGTCATTTCACCCGGCTTGGGGAATTTCACACACGCCCAAGGCTCCCTCAGGTAGTAATCCCCGCGGCTGACTTCTCTGCAAGTCTATATAAACAAGAGATTTACGACGTATCGTCGCCGTCGAGTGGCCTGGATCCGGAATTGCTACGAGAAAGGCCAGCGGCTGGGGCTGACCCTCGGCTTGGCTGTTCATGACTCCGGAGGATGGGAATGAAATCATTGAGAATCGGTATTGCCTTCCTGGCGGCGGCAGCTTTCGTGCTGCTGCTGGCTGGTGGCGCGCCCCAGGCGTTCCACTCGGGCGGCGTCGCTGAGTGCGGCGGCTGCCACAGCATGCACTCGCCGAAAGCCGGAGGTACGTTCCTCCTGGTGGGAACCGACGCGAGCTCCGCGTGCCTGACGTGCCACCAGAACGCGGCCGACACCGGGCCCTCGAGCTATCACGTGTCGACGGCCCCTGGCAGCCTGGGCCCCGGCCAGGCCCCTCTGCAGAGGTCGCCCGGCGGCGACTTCGGCTGGATCAAGAAGGACTACACGTTCACCGTGCGGGGATCAACCCTCACCGAGGACGGCGACACCCACGGCCACAACATCATCGCGGCTGACTTCGCCTACGCCGTCGACGGCGTGAACCCCACCGCCCCGGGCGGCACGTACTCGTCCGCGCAGCTGGCCTGCAACAGCTGCCACGACCCGCACGGCAAGTACCGCCGTCTCCCGGATGGCTCGATTGCCCCGACCGGCGCGCCCATCCTGGCGTCCGGGTCGTATGCCACCAGCACGACTCCTGGCTACACCGATCCCCCTGCCGCCGGCCTGGCGCTGGGCGTCTACCGCCTCCTCGCCGGTGCTGGTTACGCCAAGGCCGCCTTCCCCGGCGTCCCGCCAGCCAAGGCGCCGAACACGTACAACCGCACCGAGGCAGTACAGCAGACCCGCGTGGCGTACGGCCACTCCTCGACGGCGAGCGGCAGGACGGCCTGGGGCGAGTGGTGCGCCACCTGCCACGGGGACATGCACTCCAGCGGCAACTACGTCCACCCGGTGGACGAGACGCTGGGAAGCACCGTCGCCGGCCTGTACGGCGCCTACGTCAAGACCGGCGACCTGACCGGTGTGGCCGGCACTTCGTTCTCCTCGCTCGCGCCGTTCATGGAGAACACCAACGACCACGCGTTGCTGGCGACCCACGCGAAGATCGACGGCACGTTCCTGAACGGCCCGGCTTCCAGTGACCGCGTGTCCTGCCTGTCCTGCCACCGCGCCCACGCCTCCGGCTGGGAGTACGCCCTGCGCTGGAACATGGAAGGCGAGTTCATGACCGTCAACAGCCTGTATCCCGGCACCGACTCGACGCCCGAGGTTCCGCAGTTCGCCCGCGGCAGGTTGGCCGCCGAAACCCGGGCCGCGTACTATGACCGTCCGGTGACCGTGTTCGCGAGCTACCAGCGCGTGTTCTGCAACAAGTGCCACGCGAAGGACTAGTTCGGCATCCGCGTCAGTAGTCCAACCTTGGAGAGGGGCTGGGGTCACCCAGCCCCTCTTTTGTCGGTGGTTGTTCTTTCCCCTCGCCATTCATAGAATGGTCTGGCACGCTGTGCCCGCTTGCCTGGCCGTCCGGTCCGCGCAGGCGCGTTTTCAGAGCCGAGCCCGTGTCGCACATCCGCCTGACGCTCCCGCTCCTCTGTCTGCTGGTCCCCGCCGTCGCTGGCGCCGCTGACGGAAACGTCTATGTCTACGTGCAGCCTTTCCCGTCGGACGCGTCGAGGCTCACCTTCGCCCTAGCCTCAGTGTCGGCACTCACGAGCACCGGCGCCGAGCACCCGCTCGACGTGCGCCTCCCGGCGATCGAGGCGGCCGAGACCAGCCGGCAACGGCTCCTGGCCGTTGGGCGGCTCCCAGCCGGCAGCTACGCCGGGTTCGCCTTCACGCTCAGGCGGGCCGCCTTGAAGGGCGAGCAGGGTGAAGGGGCGCTCGAGGTGCCCGAGAAGCCCGTCACGCTCGGTTTTCCTTTCGTCGTGACCGGGCAGAAGGCGTTGGTCATCTGGCTCGCCCTGGACTACCAGCACTCGGTCTCGAACGGCGTTGCGTTCAGTCCGGTCTTCTCGGCGAGGATGGCGCCGCGGCCGATTGCCAGCCTGGCCGGGTTCGTGTCCAACGCGAACGCGGACGCGATCACGGTCTTCGACAGGAGGCTCTACCAGGTCGCCGCGGTCATTCCGACCTGCGGCGGGCCCGCCGGGATGGCGCTGGACCAGCGGTCAGGCCGTTTGTACGTGGCGTGCTCGCGGGACGACGAAATCCAGGCGATCGACGCGGCGGCGGGCGAAATCGTCGATCGTTCCAGGCTCATGCCGGGCGACGGCCCTCGCGAACTTGCGCTGACCCCCGACGGCCGGACCCTCGTCTCGGTCAATACGGCCTCGGACAGCATCACGTTCTTCGACGCCGGGTCGCTCAGCCGGCAGGAACGGATCGCCGTCGGGAGCGGCCCCGGCTCGGTACTGGTCGATCCGGCGGGAAGGCGGGTGTTCACGCTCAATGCGCGATCGAGCACCATCTCGGTCGTCGACGTCGCCACGCGAAGCCTCGTGGCGACGATCTCGACCGACGCGGCGCCGCTCAGAGGGCAGTTCAGCGCGACGGGGGACAGGCTCTTCGTCATCCACGAGCGCTCTCCGTATGTCACGGTCGTCGATCCGCGGCAACTGGCGGTGCTCAGGCGGGCGAGATTCAGGCTCGGGATTAGCGCCGTCAAGGTGGACAGCCGGAGAGGCCTCTTGTACGTCGGCGGACGCCACGACACGATGGTCGAGGTCTACGACCCGAATGCGCTGGTGCCTGTCGATACGATCAAACTCAGACGAGCTGTGTCCTACCTGACGATCGACGACCAGGAGAACCGCCTCTACGGGGTGAGCCCCGACTCGAAGAGCGTGGTCGTCGCCAGTCTCGCCGATCGCAGGGTCGTGGCGGAGATGGACGTCGGCGACGGCCCCTTCTGGGTTGCGGTCATGGGAGAGCGGTAGTTGCGCCGCCCGGCGGTCGGTACTCCGGGTGGGAGTCACGGCGTGGCTCGCCCTGGTCCCGGGATCGGCCTCGGCCCAGGACGGCATTCTCCAGGGTTTCACCGCGATACTGGACCTGCGCGCCAGCGCCGTCTCAACCACGACCACCACGGCATCCGGTATGGTCAGCACGAAGACGGACAATCTGAACCCCCGGCTCACACTGAACCTGAGCACGCTCCTGTACCCCCAACTCAGGCTGATCGCCGGGGCCGAGATCGAGTTCAGCGAGTCCCTCTTCACGATCGAAGGCGTCGGCCGGGACACGACCAGTACCAAGCTGAACCCCTGGTTCCAGCTGAGATCGACGAACCCGGTGCTGTCGCCGGGGATTGGGTATTTCAGGCGGGAGGAAGGAGTGAGCACCGGGGGAGCGGCCGACCTGACCTTCGTCAACGAGGACTACGCGGCGTACCTCGGGTGGAAGCCGGAGGGGCTGCCCCGCTCCGATTTTCAGTTCATCAGAACGAACACCTTCGACGAGGGTCGGGCGTTCCAGGACACCACCAAGGACTTCGGCTCGATCCTTTCCCGCTACTCCTACAACGATCTCGGCGTCAACTACCGTGGGACCTTTCTCGGTACCACCGACCACCTGCGACGTTTCGAGACCCAACTGTGGTCTCACGGCGCCAGAGTGGACTACTCGAAGTCGTTCCTCGCGAACCGGCTCCTCTGGAACACGAGCTACAACATCGACTACCAGGACGTGACGACCGTGGCCGACGGGGAGGGCGCCGAGGTCGCACTCCCGGTGACGCCCGTCGCCGGGCTGGCTTCGAGCAGCGACTTCCCGGTTTCGTCGCAGCTGTCCCCGAATCCCCTGCTCATCGACGCCAACCTCGCGGCCAGCGCCGGCATCGACCTCGGGCCACCTGGCCCCGGCGAGGACTCGCAGGCGAGGAACATCGGCCTCGACTTCGTGAATCCGACGGCGGTGAACCGGCTGCTGATCTGGGTGGACCGGGAACTCCCGATCGGCGTGGCCAACGCCTTCTCGTGGGAGATTCTACAGCAGTCCGGACAACCTGGTCTGGAGGCGGGAGGCCCAGTTGCCGGCGGCCCCGTTCGGCCCGTTCGAGAACCGCTTCGAGCTCGATTTCCCGGACGTCACCGCGCGGTACATCAAGGCCGTCACGCGGCCGTTGTCCCCCGTCCAGCCGGAGGCGTCCCGCTTCCCCGACATCCTGGTGACCGAGGCGCAGGCGCTTCTCCGGCGCGCGGCGGAAGACGTCGGCGACAGCGCGACGCGGACGTCGCACATCTTCAACACCGACGTCAGGATGCGGCTGCTCGACACGCCCTCGCTCTATTACGAGGGCTCCTACTGGATGACCGACGTGAACCCCGACGGCGTGGAGAGGGACACCCTGTCAAACGGGGTGTCGATCACCCATGCCTTCAACCCCACGGTCTCCGTCTTCGGCAGGTACGCGCGCGAGCAGGGGTCGGAACGATTCGGGTATCGGGTCGCGAACGTCTCGAGCGCGACCCTGACCTACACCCCCTTCCCGACCTTCACGGGCTCCCTGCTCTACTCCGGGCTGGACGAGCGGGTCGGGGACCTGCTGAACGATCGCCGGAGCCTCCTCGTGCAGACCACCTCCCAGCTCTACCGCGGAGTCGACCTCCAGTTGGGCGGCGGCTGGACGTTCACCACGCGGGTGACCGGAGAGCAGCTGCGCGACGACCTCTTCAATGTCACGACCAGCATCGCTCCACGGCAGGACCTGACGGTGACCTTCACCTACGGCGGCGCGCGGACGACGCGCTCGGGGGCGTTCTCCGGCGACCCGGAGTCCCTCACGAGCAGGGGCTACCTGACCGTGGCCTATGATCCGACCCGGACGTTGCGGCTGGTCGTGGGCCAGGAAGTGATCACCGGGCTCGGTGAAGGCACGAGGACCACCACCGACATCGGCGCGAACTGGGCGCCATTCCCGGATGGGACGCTCCAGTTCATCTTCACCTATGATGAGGCCCTGCGATCCCTCGAGTACGGCACGGAGCAGGTCCTTCGGGCAGGGGTGCGGTGGAACGTCACCAGCCGCTCGTACATCGATTTTTCATATCAGAATATCAGGAGCGAGTACACCTTTCAGGCGACCAGGACGAAGGTCCTCAGCGTCGACGTGAAGCTGTTCCTGTGATTCAGCGCGAGGCGACAGCATGAAGAGAGCGCCCGGTCTGGCAATCGCGATCGTCTCGATCCTCGCCCTGGCGCCTTCGCTCGCCACGGCGCAGGTGACCGACGTCTACAGGGATCCGAACATGGACTTCGGCAGCATCCGGACGGTGGCCGTCACGCCGTTCGCCAACCTCGCCCGCGACCAGGTCGTTGCCGAGCGGGTGCGCGACGTGTTCATCAACCGCCTCCTGGCCTCCGAAGCCGTCTACGTCCTGCCGATTGGCGAGGTGGCGCGGGGAATCGCGAAACTGGAGCTGCAGAGCCCGTCGTCGCCCACGCCCGAGGAGGTGGTGAAGCTCGGGGCCCTGCTCAAGGCCGATGCCGTGATCACGGGCGTCGTCAGGGAGTACGGCGAGGTGCGGTCCGGCTCGAGCGCCGCCAACGTCATCTCGATGAGCATCCAGATGATCGAGGCCGGGACCGGGAAGATCGTGTGGAGCGCATCGTCCACGAAGGGCGGGATCAGCTTCTGGAACCGCCTGTTCGGCGGCGGCGGCCAGCCCTTGAACAAGGTGACCGAAGAGGCGGTGGACGCGCTCATGGACAAACTGCTCGGCCCACCTGGAAAGTAGGCGGAGACGATGGCGCTGCGCGCACTTCAGCCAGTGATCTACCTGATGTTCTTTCTGTCGGGCGCCGCGGCGCTCGTCTATCAGGTCGTCTGGGTCAGATCCCTGACGCTGGTCTTCGGCGGGTCGCACCTGGCGGTCACCGCGGTCCTGTCGATTTTCATGGGCGGGCTGGCCGCTGGCGGCTACGTCGTCGGCAGGCGCGTGGACCGGGTCGAGAAGCCGCTTCGTTTGTACGGCCTGCTGGAGCTTGGCATCGCCGCCTTCGCCGTCGTGTTCGCGGGGTTGATGGCGCTCTACCCGTCGATCTACGTGGCGCTCGCCCGGGGCCGGGACGATTCGGCGTTCTACCTCACCGCCGTTCGCCTGCTGTTCTCGGTGGTGGCCCTGATCATCCCGACCATGCTGATGGGCGGGACGCTGCCGGTGCTCTCGCGGTTCGTGTCCCGGCAGCCCGAACACCTGCGCCGCCATCTCTCCTTTCTGTACGGTTTCAATACACTCGGCGCGGTTTTCGGTGCGCTGCTCGCCGGTTTCGTCCTGCTTCGGCTGTACTCCGTCAGCACCACGCTCTACGTCGCCGTCGTCACCAACGTGCTGATCGGCCTGGTCAGCATCCTGCTGCAGGAACGGTTCGCGGGGCTTCCAACTCCCGCCGACGCCGCCGACGCCGCCGGCGCGGTGGCGCCGGCGAAGGCCGGGGACGCGGTGTCGCGCGGAGCGGTGAATGAGGGCCGGTCCGAGTTCCCGATCGCCTGGGTGCTCTGGGGCGTCGGGCTGAGCGGGTTCTGCGCCCTGGGCTACGAGGTGCTCTGGACGCGCATTCTCACCATCGCCGTCGGTGCAAGCGTGTACGGCTTCACCATCATTCTCGTGGCCTTCCTGACCGGCATCGCGCTGGGCAGCAAGGCCTACGGCGCGGCGGTGAAGGTCTTCAGAGATCGCCGACCCGGGCCTGAGCACGCTCGTCGCCTGGTTCGGGATGACGCAGGTCGCCATCGGGGTCACCGCGTTCCTCGTCACGGTGTACCTGCGCGACATCCCGGCCAACGCCGTGTGGCTGCAGAACGTCTTCGTGGGTGCCGGGAAGATGTCCTTCGAGGCGAGGGTCTGGGCCAGCTTCGCGCTCGCCTTCCTGTACATGGTGGTCCCGGCGCTCTTCATGGGCGCCGCATTCCCACTCGCCGGCGAGGCGGTGGCCAAACACCGCAACGTGGTCGGTCGGGCGGTCGGAGACGTGCTGGCCGCCAATACGGTGGGCGCCATCCTGGGCGCCGCAGCGAGCGGCCTCCTGATGATTCGCGCCTTCGGCATCGAGCGGTCGCTCCAGATGCTGGCGGTAGTCAACGTCGGGTTCGGGCTGGTCGTCCTCGCCCGCCGGGGGAAGCCGCGATGGCCTGCGGCGGCGACCGCCGCAGGCACGGTGGCCGTCCTCGCGTTCCTGGCGGTGAATCAGGACGTGGGAAGGATCTGGGACCGGAAGTACTTCGCCGTGTTCCGGAGCAACCAGCCCAATGCGTTCAGCACGCCCGAGAAGGTGCGCGAGGCGGTGGAGAACACCGACGTCCTCTACTACGCGGAGGGCGTCGAATCGATCGTCAGTGTCATCAGGGTCAAGGGCGGCGAGCAGGCGTTCATCACCAACGGGCGGGTCGAAGCCTCGTCGCACGTGCAAGCGCAGCAGGTGCAGTTCACCCTCGGGCACCTGCCGGTCCTGCTCAACCGGGATCCGAAGGATGTCCTCGTCGTGGGGATGGGAAGCGGGATGACCGCGGGGGCGACCGCCGTGCACCCCGGCGTCGAGCGGGTGACGCTGGTTGAGATCGAGCGGCAGGTGCTCGGGGTGGCCAGGACATTCGAGCGGTACAACCACCGGCTCCTCGACCATCCGAAGGTCAGGATCGTGTTGAACGACGGCCGGAACTTCCTGACGACCACCGACCGGATGTTCGACGTCATCACGGCCGACCCGATCCACCCCTGGTTCAGGGGCGCCGGGTACCTGTATGCAAGCGAGTATTTCGAGCTGGCCGCCCGGCACCTCAGGCCGGGCGGCGTGATTGCCCAGTGGCTGCCGATTTACGAGCTGACGCCGCAAGACCTCGCGTCGGTCGTCAAGACGCTCCAGCGGCACTTCGCGCACACCATGATGTGGCTCACCCACTACGATGCCGTCATCGTGGGCAGCAACGCCCCGTTCCTGATCGACGAAGCGGACATGGATCGCCGGATCGCGGAGCCGGAGGTCGCCGGCGATCTGCGACGGGTCCATATGGGGTCGGCGGCGGATTTCCTGAGCTACTTCGTCATGGGCACCGCAGGCATGGCGCGGTTCGCCAGCGGGGGCGTCCTGAACACCGACGACCATCTGTACCTGGAGTTCTCGGCCCCGTTTTCGATTGCCACCTCGGCGGTCATGGCGGCCAACGTCGCCGCCATCGCGGCTCACCGCGAGAGCATCCTGCCCAACCTGAAGCCGGATGCGGACCCGGCGGGCCGCCAGGCCCAGACGGAGCGATGGAGCCTCCAGGTGGCCGCGGGGCGCATGGGCGACAGGGCTCTCGCGCTGTACCTCGGCGGGAGCCCGACCGACCCGGCGTTCGTACAGTCGTTGCGCCGGCTGAACCTCGAGCACCCGTGGTACGCCCCCGGAAAGGCGCTGTGGGCCGAGCACCAGACCGCCGCGGCCCTGGAACCCCGCCTGCTGCAACAGGCCACCCTGCAGTTCATGACCGAGAATGAGCGCGCGGCGGAGGTCAACCTGGCCGCGGTCCTCGTGCCCGTGAGCGGGACGCGGGCCGCGATCATGTTCGTGGACAATCGTGCCAGGACGGTGTTCGGGCAGGTCTACGTGGACGACTACGGCCGGGACGGACGGGCCGAGCGCCTCGCCGCCGATGTGATGGATTCCGTCAGCGCGGCGTACCGGCAGGAGGCGGCAGCCGCGCTCGAGCGGGGCCAGGGCCTGCCGCCGGCCGCGGCAACGCTCGTGAGAATCAAGGCGGTCATTGTCTCGAAGCTGCAGGCTGCGCAGCCTGGATCGTAGCCGTTTCCCGGATCGAAGGGCCCTCATGATGCGGCGCGTGCTTCTGCTGCCGGTCGTCGGAACCGTCCTGCTCCTCATCGGGGCGGGAGGCGGCAGCGCGCGCCCCGGCGAGCCGATGGCGGCCGTGGCCGTTTTCCCGGTGGACAACTGGAGCGCCGGCAGGATTCCGGCGGACGCCATCAGGCAGGCGGTCGTCGGCAGGCTCACGGCCGAGGGGATTCGCGTGCTTGACGACGAAGCGCTCGCGGCGTTCGTGACGCGCCATCGCGTCAGGTACACGTCTGGCATCGATGCCGCCACCGCCGGGTTGCTGCGGCAGGAAACCGGTGTCGACGGCGTGGTCTTCGCGTCGGTCGAGCTCTCCAGCTCCGTGGCTCCGCCGAAAGTCGCGCTGTTCGTCCGACTCGTGTCGATCGGCGCCTCGCCGGTGGTGGTCTGGGCCGACGACGTCGGGATGGCGGGAGACGACTCGCCGGGGCTGTACGAACTGGGCGTCGTCAACGACTACGACACGCTGCTGACACGAGCGCTGGACCGCCTGGGGAACTCGCTCGTGGCTTTTCTCAAGACCGGGCAGGATCGGACCACGCCAGCGCGTGCGGCCAAGTTCCAGCCGAAGTTCTACCACAAGGCGCTCGCGCTCGCACCCGGCACGACGTACTCCGTCGCGGTGCTGCCGTTTGTGAACGCGAGCGGGCGGCGGAATGCGGGAGAAGTCCTGGCGTCGCTGTTCATCAGGCACCTGTCGGCGGCCCCGGGGTTTCGCGTGGCCGACACCGGCGTCGCCAGGCGACAGCTCCTCGACGCCCGCATTATCATGGATGGTGGAATCTCCCTCAGCGACGCCGAGACGGTGGCGGCGCTGCTCGACGCCGATTTCGTGCTCGGAGGGCGAGTGCTCCGCTACGAGGACTACGACGGGCCCTCGGGTCGGGCCGGCGTGGAGTTCTCGGCGGTGCTGATCGAACGAACGAGCCGGAAGGTCGTGTGGAGTTCGGACAGCTACAACGAAGGACGCGATGGTGTCGTCTTCTTCGAGTGGGGAGCCACGAGAACGGCCCACGCCATGGCGACGCAGATGGTCAGGCGCACGACCGAGATGATGGCCGGCAGCGGCCGCTGAGATCGGCAGCGCGGCGCAGCCGCGCAGAAGGAACGCATGCGTTATCTACTGCTACTCGTGACGGGTTTCCTGGTGGTGTCGATGTGGGTCCCCGCCGCTGCCCAGGGCCTTCCCCTGAAGAACGGCCGGCCGGCGGTGGCGTCGGTCGCCGGCAACGCGATTTACCTCGCCGAGCTCGTGCGGGAAGCCGGGCCGTCCGCGGACAGGGCGCGCCTCCGGCAGGGGCTTGGCACCGTAACGGACTTCGAGGTGCTCAGCCGCCTGGTCAACATCAAGCTCGTGATGCAGGAGGCGGCAACCATGGGCCTCGATGAGACGCCGGAGATCCAGAGGCAGGTCGAGGTCACCTCGCGCGAGATCCTCAGAGAAGTGCGCTTCGAACGGCTCGTCAGAGACGTCACCCCGGATCCGGCCGCCATCGAGAAGCTCTTCAGGGAGATGGTCAGGGAGTGGAGGACATCGTCGCTGCTCTTTCAGGACGAAGCGACAGCCAGGCGCGCGCACATGGAGATCGCGAACGGGGCGCCGTTCGCCGACGTGGCCACGCGGGCGCTGGCCGCGAAGGCGGCACGGGCGGAGGGTGACGATGCGTTCCACCCGAAGAAGGACTATCTCCCGCCGATCGCCGCAGCGCTGTCGACGTTGACGGCCGGGCAGCTGGGCCCCTTCATCCGCCTGCAGGCCGGGTTCGTCGTCTTCCGGGTGGTGGACGTCCGGTATCCCGAGAACCCCGCCGCCAGGGCCGAGGCGCGACGGCAGGTGCTGGATCAGCAGCAGCTGGCCCTCATGAGGGCCCATGAGCAGAAACTGCGAAAACAGTTCGCGGTCGTCAACGCGGCCGTCCTCAAGAGCGTCGACTACGAGGCCGTGAAGCCCGGGATCGACGCGCTCCTGAAGGACAAGCGGGCCGTCGCCGACATCAAGGGCGTTCCGCCGGTGACCGTGGGCGACCTGACCGACTACCTGCGGTTTCAGTTCTTTCATGGAAGCGACAGAGACTCTCAGCGTCGGAGGATGAACGAGAAGAAGGAGGAGGCGCTCGACGCCATGGTCGGGCGGCGGCTCCTGAACGCAGAAGCCATCAGGATGGGCATCGACAAGACCGCCGAGTACCGGGATCGCGCCACCGGCTATCGAGAGTCTCTCGTCTTCGACGCCTTCGTGCAGAAGGTGGTTGCTCCCGACAGCAAGATGCGGGAAGCCGAGGTGAAGGGCTACTACGACGGACACGTGAAGGAGTACTCGAGCCCCGAGATGATGAGGATTCGGAGCCTGGCGTTCACGGGAAGGCCCGCGGCGGAGAAGGCCGTGAAGCAGCTTCGCGAGGGAGCGGACTTCGGCTGGCTGACCGCGAACGCGTCGGGCCAGGTGGGCAGAGGGGCGCCGGGACTGCTGGCGTTCGACGGGCAGCCGTTCATGACCACCAGCATGCCGGAGGGGCTGCAGAAGGCGGTCGCGGGCGCCAGGGCGAACGACGTCCGGCTGTGGGCCAGCCCCCAGGGCCACTACTACGCCCTGGCGATCCAGCAGGTCGTGGCGCCGAAACCGCGGCCGTATGAGGAGGTCCGGGACGAGATCGCCAAGAAGCTGTACGCCGAGAAGCTCTCGAAGAACATCGAGGAATACGCCGCCAAGCTGCAGGCCCGCTCGAAGGTGGAAGTCTATCTGAAGAAGGTGCAGTAATGCTGACACGATGGACGCGAGCCAGGGCGCTGGCGTGCGGCACCCTCCTCGCGCTGTGCGCCACGTTCCAGCTGTCCCACGGCCAGGAGCCGCCGAAGCGGACGCTCGGAGGAGCGCCGCAGTCCTCCAAGCCGGGCCTCGCAGGGCGGGATTGCCTGGCCGGCGGGTGCCACAAGGCGTTCGCGGACAAGTACATGGGCCTGAAGAACGTCCATGCGGTTGTCCGGGAGAGCAAGTGCGAACAGTGCCATCTTCGTCACGGGCTCGTGGCAAAGCGGGCCATGAAGCGGGATGGCAACGAGCTGTGTTACAGCTGTCATCCGAAGGACAAGCTCGGGCTGGGCCAGACGAACATCCACACGGCCGTCAAGAACGGGCAGTGCGTCAAGTGCCACAATCCGCACGCCTCCACCGCGCCCCACCTGCTCGCGGCCGAACCCACCCAGATTTGCTACCAGTGCCATGACCGGAAGGACTACGAGCAGAAGGTCGTCCACAAGGTCCTGCAGACCGACGGATGCCAGGCCTGCCACTCGTCGCATGGGGCGGCGCAGCCGGACCTCCTGGTCAAGGAGCAGAAGGCCCTCTGCCTCGGCTGCCACGCCGCGTCCGAGCCGGCGTTCAAGACGGCGCACGGCGGGTACCCGGTCGACCAGGTGTCGTGTTCGAGCTGCCACAGCCCGCATAGTTCCACGCAAGCGGGGCTCCTCAAGAGCAGCGTGCATGCGCCCGTCGCGGGGGCGCAGTGTGAGGCGTGCCACGCGGCGCCCACCTCGGCGAAGCCTTTCGCGGTGAACCAGGAGGGGGGCGCGTTGTGCGCCAGTTGCCACGACGCCGCCGGCATGAAGGGAACCGGCAAGGTGCAGCACGTGCCGTTCAAGGACGGACAGTGCCTCCTCTGCCACACGCCCCATGCCTCGGAGAACCCGAAACTGCTGACGGGGACGGGAAACGGGCTCTGCGCCACCTGCCACGAGGAAAAGGCCGCCGCCCTCGCCTTCACACACGCCCCGGTCGCAAGCGAGCGCGGCTGCCTGTCGTGCCACGCGGCGCATTCGGCCGACCGGGAACGCCTGCTCACGGCAGATGCCGGGCCGCTGTGCCTCTCGTGCCACGCGCAGACGGCGGAGGCGGTGCGGGCCTCCAAGGCGCCTCACGCGCCCGCCGCGGCGGGCGAGTGCATCACCTGCCACGATGCCCACGGATCGAACGTCAAGGGCATCCTGAAGGACCGGATGGACCGCGTCTGTTACGCCTGCCACACAGACGCCGAAGCGAAGTTCATCAGAACCTACACCCACGCGCCGGTCCGGGACGGCGCCTGCGCGTCGTGCCACGAGCCGCACGGGGCCAACGACAAGGCGCTGCTGAAAGCCGCCGGGCCGAAGCTCTGCGCATCGTGCCACGCGGACCTCATGAAGCCGATCGAAGGCGGCGCCAGGCATGCGCCGTTCGTCGAAGGCGAGTGCCTCAGCTGCCACAACCCTCACGGCAGCAACGTCAAGGGCATGGCGTCCGACAGTCCCGGCGCGCTGTGCGGGGCCTGCCACGCCGACGTGCCGGAGGCGCTCAAAGCGGGCAAGTCGAAGCACCGGCCGGCGGCGGCCGGCGAGTGCACGGCGTGCCACAGCCCGCACCAGACAGCGCTCGACAAGCTGATGCTGGCGAAGAGCCCGGATCTGTGCGTGTCCTGCCACAAGACGATCATGTCGGCCGGAGACGGAGGGCGCGTACACTCGCCGGCGGCCAGGGACTGCCTCCGCTGTCATGCGTCCCATGCTGCCGGGGAAAACGGGCTGCTGCTCAAGCCCGTCCGGACGCTGTGTTCGGAGTGCCACGATGTGCGGACGGCTTCGTTCAGCGAGGCGCACGTGGACATAGACCCCGAGCGGATGCGGTGCGAGCGCTGCCACGACGCCCACGCGTCGAAGGACACGAAGTTCTTCAAGAGCAACGTCCATCCTCCGTTCGCCATGAGGTCGTGCCAGGACTGCCACCTGCCGGCGCGAGCCAGGAAGTGAGGAGACCGCTATGGGCCCGCGCCTGATGATCGTCGGTGTGTCGTTGATGGTGCTCGTCGGCCTGCACGTGGCGGCCAGCGGGCAGCAGAACCCCTACCGGCTGAAGGAGCCGGACCAGAAGAAGTCGTGCCTCGCCTGCCACGGGGATTTCGACCAGAAGCTGAAGAGAGCATTCGTCCATGCCCCGGTGAAGAACGGCGCGTGCTCGGGATGCCATGACCCCCACGTGTCGTCCCACGCCAGCCTGCTGTCAGCCGACACGCGCCAGATCTGCGCCGGGTGCCACGAGTCCGTCGTTCCCGCCAACGCGAAGAGCGTTCACAAGGTCGTCGCCGACGGCGAGTGCCGGAAATGCCACGATCCTCATGCGTCCGATCACAAGGCGATCCTCCTGTCGCAAGGCAACACGCTCTGCTTCAGCTGCCACAAGGAACTCGGCGAGGCCGTCAGCAAGGCCAAGTACGGGCACAGCCCTGTCCAACAGGGCTGCGTGACGTGCCACGATCCACACGGCTCCGCAAAGGGCGCGGACCTCCTGAAGACCGTGGAGCCGGCCGTGTGCGTGGGGTGCCACAAGCCGGACACCGCCGCGTTCCAGTCGCGCCACATGAACTACCCGGTGGCCAGGGCCTCCTGCACCTCCTGCCACGACCCGCACGGCTCCAATCAGCCGGCACTGCTTCTCAATAGCGTGCACGCCCCGGTCGCGAACCGGACGTGCAATGCGTGCCACGAGGCCCCGACATCAGCCACGCCCTTCGCCACGAAGCGGCCGGGCTTCGAGCTCTGCAGGGGCTGCCACAGCGACATGGTGAATGCGACCCTGGCGAAGGGGCGCCTGCACTGGCCCGTGGCGGACGGCCGGGGGTGTGTCAGCTGCCACAGCCCCCACGCGGCGAAGCACGACAAGCTGCTGGAGTCGCCGGGGGCTGAACTGTGCCGAGGCTGCCACGCGGATACGTTGAAGCGGATCGCGGCCACGCCGGTCGGCCACAAGCCTGTGGTCGAAGGCGCGTGCGTGGGGTGCCACTCCCCGCACGGGTCGGACGGCGTGTACCTGGTCGATCAGCCGTCCATCGTCAAGCTCTGCACCACGTGTCACGACTACGAGAAGCACTCCGCCCACCCGATTGAGGACAAGGCCGTTGACCCGAGGAACAAGAACCTGCGCGTCGACTGCCTGAGCTGCCACAACGGGCATGGAACGGCGCACAAGTGGATGCTTCTCAACGCGACGAATCTGGAACTGTGCACGCGGTGTCACAAGAAGTTCACGAGGTGAATCGATGAAGTCAGCCCCAATCGCCTGCCTCGTCGCGGCGGCCCTCGTCGCGGGGCACCTCGGGCCCGTCACCGCGCAGGCCGCCCGGCTTCGGCACCTCGCCTCGGTGTACTTCGACGACGCGGGAATCGGGCTCAAGCTCCCCGAGGGCGTGGCCTGCGGCCCCGCGGGCCGGCTCGTCGTCGGCGACACGGGCAACGGGCGCCTGCTCCGTTTCGCCTATCAGGACGGCAAACTGAGCGGCGGAACGGTCGTCAAGATTCCACAGGTGCTGGCACCTTCAGTCGTCCAGCTGAACTCGAAGGGCGACATCTATACCCTCGACAGCAGGCAGCGGCGGATCGTTCACCTCAGCGCTGAAGGCGAGTTCAAGGCTTCACTGGCGTTCGATGGGGTTACGCCGCCGGGCACCGTCGTTCCAAGGAGCTTCGCGATCGGCCCGGGGGACGTCATCCACGTGCTCGACGCCTTCGGCAGGCGCGTGGTGGCGCTGGATGCCCAGGGGAAGTTCCAGCGCGCGCTGCCGCTGCCGGATGGGATCGGCTTCGCGACGGCGTTGGCGGTCGATGCCTCCGGCAACGTGCTGCTGATCGATTCGATCAAACGGAGGCTGTTCTCCTCCGCCAAGGACGCCAGTGCCTTCACGCCGATCGGCGGAGACTTGTCCGAGTCCCTCACCACGATGCCGACCTGCATCGCCGCGAGCAAAGGCGTGATTTTCGTGGTCGAAGGCACCGGCAGCACGATCCTCGGATTCGGACAGGATGGTTCGTTCCTGTCGCGGCAGCTGTCCCTGGGGTGGGAGGAGGGGGAGCTCAACCATCCCACCCAGATGTGCATCAACGACAAGGACGAGGTCTTCATCGCCGACCGGGACAACAGCCGCGTTCAGGTGTTCCAGTTGACCCGGTGATCGGCCGGCGCGTCGCGGGAGACGCGTCTGCCCGCGGGGCGGTGCTGAATGGTCGACGAGCAACCAGGCGCGAACTCGGAGCGCTCGCGGGCAGGCGACGGCGCCTCAGCGGCCCAGGCGCGGACATGGCTCATGGTGCTGCTTATCGGGGCGGTGTCGGTCGCCGTGTACACAAACACCCTCCGCAACGGTCTGCACGTCGACGATCAGTACCAGATCGTCACCAATCCCTGGATCAGGAGCCTCCGGAACCTCCCCACCATCTTCTCCTCGGGCGTGTGGGACTTCGACGGCCGGATCTCGAGCTACTACCGGCCGATGATGTACGTCCTCTACAGCCTTGTTTACGCCGTCGCCGGCACGGCGGCGTGGGCCTACCATCTCCTGAACGTCGTCCTTCACACGGGCGCGTCCATCCTGGCCTTCCTCGTCGCTCGAGCGCTGCTGGAGCCCCTCGACGCCCGCCCTCCATGGTGGCGCGCGCCTGCCCTTCTCGTTGGACTGCTCTTCGCCGTGCACCCGATCCACACCGAACCCGTGGCGTGGGCAGCGGGCGTCGTCGATCTGTCGTATGCGTTCTTCTACCTGCTCGCCTTCTACGTCCTGATCCGGGGCCGCGGCCGGACCCGCTGGATCCTGATGGCGCTCGCAGCCTATGCCGCCGCGCTCCTGAGCAAGGAGCCGGCCATCACGCTTCCGGCGGTGGCGCTGGTCTATTGGTCCCTGTACCAAGGCCGCCAGCTCGGCATCCGGGGCCTGTCGAGGCGGGTCGCGCCGTGGGTGGTCGTGTCGGCGGCCTACCTCGTGGTACGGAGCCTGGTGCTGGGCAGCGTCGCCCCGCAGACCTCCACGATCAGCCTCTCACCGGGGGAATACGTACTCACCGCTGCTGCGCTCCTCGGCCGCTTCCTGAGGGCGCAGGTGTTTCCCGCCGAGCTCAATTTCTGGCATGTGTTCGCGCCCGTCGAGAGTCTTTGGTCCCCCGAGGCAGTCGTTGCCCTGGTGACGGTGGCCTCCTGGGCTGTCCTCCTCGCCTGGGCGCTGCGCCGCCGGGCGCTGGTGCCTGCCGTCGGGCTGACCTTTGCGGTCCTGCCGCTGACCCCAACCCTGCTGCTGGGATCGCTGAACCAGGGCCTGGAGAACGCCTTCGCGGAGCGTTACGTCTACCTCCCGTCCTTCGGCGTCGTACTCCTGGCAGGATGGGCCGTCGCGGCCCTCGAGCCACGGCGCGTTCGGCTTGCCCGGGCGCTGACCGCGGGGCTCGCCGCCCTGGGGGTGCTTGGCGCGGCGGTGACCGTCCAGCGCAATCCCGTGTGGAAGGACTCGCTCTCGCTCTGGGGAGACGCCGTCGTGAGATCCCCGGGAAGCGGAATGGCGAATCTCAACTACGGCTTCGCGCTGATGAGCGCAGGCCAGACCGAGTCCGGGCGGCGTCATGTTGAGCGCGGGGTGAGCCTTGCACCGCTCCTCGTGGAGCGTCACATGCGGCGCGCCGTCAACTACGCCCAGTCCGGACGTTCGAAGGAAGCCATCCTGGCCTTTCACACCGTCCTGGTCATGGACCCGCGCTCGGCACCGGCCCACTACAACCTCGGGGTGCTCTACGAGCAGCAGGGTCAGGCCGCGATGGCGGTCGCCGAGTACCAGGCGGCTCTTGCTCGCGATCCGACCGCGGCAGACGCGCACAACAACATCGGCATCCTGTACTTCACCATGGGTGAGCGGGACCAGGCAATCAAACACCTCGAGGAAGCCGTCCGGCGGCAGCCGAAGGACCCCGCGTTCCGAGCGAACCTGGAAAGGGCCAGGAACCGGTGAACTGCTGCGGGAGTCAGTCCCGCGGACTTTCGTCCCGGAGGAAGCGCAGGTTGTCTTTGTACTCCTGGTTTTCCGGGGCCAGGTGCACGGCTCGCTCGAGGTGTGCGAGGGCCTCGTTCCGCCGCCCTGCACGGGCCAACGCCACACCGATGACGTTGTGGGCTTCGGCGAAGCCCGGGTCGGCCTCGAGCGCCCGCCGGTAGGACAGCATCGCCTCCTCGGGCTGACCCAGCACCATGCACGCCAGGCCGCGATTGACGTGGGCGTCGGGCGAGTCGGGGCGAATCGCGAGCGCGGCATCGAACTCATCCTTGGCTTCGCGCGCCCGTCCCAGCGCGAGCAGCGCCGTCGCGCGGTTGATCCTGGCGTCTGCGCGGGAAGGGTCGAGGGCGAGCGCACGGCCGCAGGCGTCGAGGGCTTCCGTGATGCGTTTGGCGCTGTACAGGGCGAAACAGAGCCCCTCCTGGGCGGCAGCGCTGTCCGGCGACTTCCTCGCGGCGTCGGTCCAGAGGTTGACCGAGTTGGACCAGACGCCAGTGCGAACCACCGCGGCCGCAGCCCCCCAGCCGACCAAGAGCGTCATCACCCCGACAGCAGCGGTAAGGCCCCACGCGAACCGCCGGCGCGCCTCCTCGAGCACCAGTCCGAGTGCGAGGCCCACTCCCAGCACCGGCAGGTACAGATAGCGCTCGCCGAACACGCTTTGCCCGCTTTCAATCGCGGGAACGTAGAGGACTGGAAGGATCGGCAGCGCGGCGAACGCCACCGAAAGCACGACGATGGCGGATCGACGCCAGCGAAACGTCACCACGGCGAGCGCCGCGCCGGCGGCAAGACCGGCCACGGCGAGCGGTTCGGTGAAACCGTCCTCGAGGCGGATCGAGCGCATCACGGTGAGCCGGACCGGCGCGACCAGCGTGGCGAGATATCGCGCGAACAGCCCGGACGCCGAGGCCGCGAGTTCGACCGCCCTCTGAGGATGCTGGGCCGCGCTTGGAGCGAACGATCCCAGCGCTGACAGCCGCAGGCCGAGGTACGCCGCCAGGGCGGCCAGGGCCGGAGCCAGGCGCAGCAAGGCGGCTCGCGGCGTCCACGAACTGCCGCGCCGTCGTTCAATCCACTCGAACAGAATCATCAGGAGCGGGATCACGGCTGCCGTTTCCTTGGAGAGCAGGGAGCCCAACAGCAGCGCTCCCGCGGCCGGCGCGAACGCCGGACTGCGGAACGCGCGCACTCCGGAGATCAACGCCAGCAGGCCGAAGGCCGAGTACGACAGGTCCGTGATCCCCGCGACCCACAGCACTGGTTCCGTATGCACCGGGTGGACGCAGAAGACGATCGCGGCAACGAGCGGCAGGTACGGATGGCGCGCCGGGTCGCTCCACCGCGCGACCACGGCTCGAACCAACATGTAGACACCGAGGACGTTGAGCAGGTGGACCGCGACGTTCAGCAGGTGGTACGCCCACGGTTGAGCGCCCGCCGCCGCGTACGCGATGGCGTACAGCACGTGCATCATCGGCCGGTAGAAGCTCGTGCTGTAGCTCGGATCGAAGCCTGCGGCGTGGTGGCGGAAGGCCTGCGGCAGGAGTGTCCAGTCCTTGATCCAGGTGTTGCGCAGGATGTTGGCGAGGTCGTCGTAGACGAACTCGTTCCCGATCGACCATCCCCACACGCCAACAGTGAGAATCGTCAGCAGCGGCAGCGCCGCGGCGGGTCTGCTGAGGTCGCCCCTCGACACCGTGGCCCCCACTCTAGCCCATCTGCCCGGACCGAAACCACCCAGGGGATCGGCGCAAGGCGCACCGCGGTCCGGAGTGCAATCCTGCCTCCTCGCCGATGCCGCAGGCAGCCTCTTCCTGCTCGACTCGATCTGGCGTGCCTCCGAACTGGTGTAGGCTACTCTCGCGCCGGCGCGCGATAGGAGTGTCATGATGCCCAGGCCGCTCTGCCGTGTCCTCGTTGCCATCGGGTGCGCCTGCCTCGCCTGGTCCGGACCGATCGCGGCGGCGCCCCAGGGACCGCCTGCCCAGGCCGCGCCGACGCTCGCTGCGGACTGGCCGGCGGCGAGACTCGAGCGCGCGCTGCCGGCGCGCGACGCATGGGATCCGGTGCCCGCTATCAACGACCGCGACGGATGGGCGCGGGTCGCACCGGGGCTCCGGACCCGTCTCGTGGCACGCGGCGAGCGCGCGCTGAAGGACCCGGTTCCCGCGCTGCCCGCCACGCTGTTCCTGGACTACACGCGCACCGGCAACCGCGGGCGGTTCGAGAGCGCCATGTTCGGGCGGCGCGACCGGCTGCACGCGCTCGTGCTGGCCGAATGCGTGGAGGACAGCGGGCGCTTCCTCGATGCGATCGTCGATACCGTGTGGGCGATCGCCGAGGAGTCGTCGTGGACCGTGCCCGCGCACCAGGGCGCGCAGAAGGCGCCGAACGGCCTCCCCGACGCCGCCGAGCCTATCGTCGATCTCTTCTCGGCGCAGACGGCGCACACGCTGGCGTGGACCTGGTACCTGCTCGGAGATCGCCTGGACAAGGTGTCGCCGCTCGTCGGGCCGCGCATGCTCCGCGAGATCGAGCGCCGCGTGCTCGCGCCGTACGAGGCGCGCGAGGACTGGGGGTGGATGGGGTTCGCGAAGCGCGCCGGCAGGCCCAACAACTGGAACCCGTGGATCAACTCCAACCTGCTGGCGGCCGCGCTGCTCGTCGAACCGGACCCTGGCAGGCGGGCCGCACTCACGCACAAGGTGCTGCGCAGCCTCGACGCGTTCCTCGGGCCCTATCCGGCCGACGGCGGGTGCGACGAAGGGCCGTCCTACTGGGGGCGCGCCGGCGCCAGCCTGTTCGAGTGCCTCGAACTGCTGCAGTCCGCCTCTTCGGGCGCCATGAACTACTTCTCGAACCCCGTCGTCGCCGATATCGGACGCTACATCTACCGCGTACGCATCGCCGACACCTGGTTCGTCGACGTCGGCGACAGCGGCGCGAAGGTCGGCATCGACCGCGGACTCGTGTTCCGGTACGGCAGGGCCATCGGCGATCCCAGGCTCGCGGCGCTGGGAGCGTCTGGCGCGGCCGAGGAGAGCTTCGATCTGGAGGACCGTTCGATCGGGCGCACGCTGTTCTCGCTGTTCGGAGCGGCCGCGCTGCTGGCCGATCGGGGGGCGGTCGCGCCGCTGCCGCGCGACGCGTGGTTCCCGAGCGACGACATGCAGTTGATGGCCGCGCGGGACCGGGAGGGCTCGGCCGACGGCCTGTTCGTGGCGGCGTGGGGTTCGCACAACGCGCAGAGCCACAACCACAACGACGTCGGCAATGTCATCGTGTTCGCGGACGGCGCGCCGGTGCTGGTGGATGCCGGGCGCCCCACCTACACGTCGCAGACCTTCAGCGCCAGGCGCTACGAGATCTGGGCCATGCAGTCGGCCTTTCACAATCTGCCGACCATCAACGGGCAGATGCAGAAGGACGGGCGGGCGTTCGCCGCGAAGAACGTGGTGTACCAGGCGAGGGAGGCTGCGGCCAGCCTCATGTTGGACATCGCGCCGGTGTACCCGGAGGCGGCCGGGATCCGTGAATGGACCCGGATCGCGACACTGGAGCGCGGGCGGCAGGTGGTCCTGTCGGACGCGTTCGTCCTGAAGGCGCCCTCGCGCGATCTGTCGATGAACCTGATGACGCCGTGCGAGGTGTCCGAACCCGAGCCCGGCACGCTGCGGATGGCCTGCGGAAGGATTGGCGGGACGCCGGACCTCGTCGTCTTCGCGCGGTTCGACGCGCGCGCCCAGCAGGCCCGCGTGGAACGCATCGACCTCGACGACCGGGCGCTGACCCCGTCGTGGGGCGACCACCTGAACCGCATCGTCCTCACCCCGCGCGAGGCGGTGCAGCAGGGCACCTGGAAGGTGACGATCGCCAAGTAACGATGGGGCATCTTGGATTTTGGTCTGACCGCGCGACGTGGCGGGATGTCGCCGTCCGTTTGACAGGCCTATGAATCTCGTGTCTACTGTCCCCTTGCCGCCCACCGAGGTCCTGGCGGCGCCATGCATTGGTCAGTCCATTGTGATTCCTTGCGGAATGCGGGAGGGCTCGATGAAACGCTACCTCGTCGCGGTTGCGATGGTGGCCGCGGCCGTGGGTTCGGCCTCGGCCCAGGACGGCTGGCGGCCGCTGTTCAACGGCAAGACGCTCGACGGCTGGGCGCAGCTGAACGGCACGGCCCCGTACACGGTCGTCGACGGCGCGATTGTCGGCACCACCGTCGTCAAGTCGCCCAACAGCTTCCTCGCCACGAAGGAGGAGTTCGGCGACTTCATCCTCGAATACGAGGCCAGGCTCGACGCGCCGATGAACAGCGGCGTCCAGATCCGCGGCATCTCCAGCCCGGACGTTCAGAACGGGCGGGTGCGCGGCTACCAGATCGAAATCGACCCCAGCGACCGCGCGTGGACGGGCGGCCTCTACGACGAGGCCCGCACCGGCTGGCTGCACCCGGTCTACGGGCCGGAGGCGGCGCGCAAGGCGTTCAAGATGGGCGAGTGGAACCGGTTCCGCGTCGAGGCGGTCGGCACCTCGATCCGATCGTGGGTCAACGGGGTCCCGGTGGCCAACGTGATCGACGGCCAGACCGCGAAGGGGTTCATCGCCCTCCAGGTGCACAGCGTCGGCGACGACCCCGCCAGGGCCGGCCAGACGGTGCGGTTCCGGAGCATCCGCATCATGACGCAGAACCTCCCGAAGTACCAGACGCCGGACAAGGGCGACACGCCCCAGTTCAACTACGTGCCCAACACGCTGAGCGCGCGCGAGCAGAAGGACGGCTGGAAGCTCCTGTGGGACGGCAAGACCACCGCCGGGTGGCGGGGCGCGAAGTTGAAGACGTTCCCTGAGAAGGGCTGGGCCATCAAGGACGGCGCGCTCATGGTGGCGGAGACCGGCGGCGGCGAGGCGGCGGCCGGCGGCGACATCGTCACGGCCGACGAGTTCGGCGACTTCGAGCTCGAGGTCGAGTTCACGCTCACCACGGGCGCCAACAGCGGCATCAAGTACTTCGTGGACACCGAGCTGAACCAGGGCACCGGGTCGTCGATCGGATGCGAGTACCAGTTGCTCGACAACGCCGTGCACCCGGATGCCAAGGCCGGCGTGAAGGGCAACCGCACGCTGGCCGGGCTGTACGACCTCATCCCGCCCGCCAACATCCGCTTCAACGGCATCGGCGAGTGGAACCGCGCCCGGATCGTCGTCAAGGGCCGCCACGTGGAACATTGGCTGAACGGGTTCAAGACGGTCGAGTACGAGCGCGGCACGCAGATGTGGCGGGCGCTGGTCAACTACAGCAAGTACACCGTCTGGCCGAACTTCGGCGAGCGGCCGACGGGCCGCATCCTGCTGCAGGACCACGGCAACGTCGTCTCGTTCCGCAGCATCAAGATCCGGGAGTTGAAGTAACCATGTCGACCTCACGCCGCCGCTTCATCCAGACGACGATCGCCGGGTCTGCGGGCCTCGTCGTCGCGCCGTCGTTTCTCCCGGGCTCGTTCCTGTACGGCCAGGGCGCCTCGCCCAGCCGCCGCATCCAGATCGCCCAGATCGGGTGCGGCCGCATGGGCACTGAGGACATGCTCGGCACGATCAAGCACACGGATCTCTGCCGCGTCGTCGCCGTGTGCGATCTCGACTCGAAGCGAGTGGCCGCCGCGAAGGCCAAGGTGGTGAAGTTCTACGCCGACAAGGGCGAGGCGAACGTCGACGTCAAGGCGTACAAGGACTACCGCGAGGTGCTCGCGCGGCCGGACATCGACGCCGTCATCGTCACGCCTCCCGACCACTGGCACGCCATCGTGGCCGTCGAGGCGGTCGTCGCGGGGAAGGACCTGTACGTCCAGAAGCCGCTCACCTACGACGTCAACGAAGCGATGGCCCTGCGGACCGCCGTGCGCGCGAAGAAGCGCATCCTGCAGACCGGCAGCCAGCAGCGCTCGGCCAAGCCGTGGAACACGTTCCGCGTGGCGACCGAGGCCGTGCGCAACGGCCGCATCGGGCGGATCCTGACGGTGAAGATCGGGATCGGCCAGGACAGGCCGAAGGGCGTGCCGCCCACCCCGCAGCCCGTGCCGCCGAACCTGGACTACGAGACGTGGCTCGGCCCGGCGCCGCAGCAGCCGTACATGGAGAACCGGGTGCATCCCCAGAACAGCCTCGACCGTCCGGGCTGGATCACGACCGAGGACTTCGGCCTGGGCATGATCACCAACTGGGGCGCGCATCACATCGACATCATGCAGTGGGGCCTCGGGCAGGAGCTGGGAGGCCCGCTCTCGATCGACACTCATGCCAGTTTCATGCAGAACGATGTCTGGACCGTGCACGAGACGTACCACGTCGAAATGACGTACCCCGGCGACGTGCGCGTGATCATGGACAACGGGTTCCCGAACGGGATCCGGTTCGAAGGCACCGACGGCTGGGTGTTCTGTGCCCGCGGCGCCGGCCTGGTCACCAGCAGCGACCCGGGCGCGGCGGCGCAGAAGGAGCCGGCGCGAAAGTCGCTCGACGCCAGCAAGCTCGACATCCTGACCGCGCCGTACGGGCCGAAGGACATCCGCTGGCCGGCCAGCGACGACCACTACCGCAACTGGCTCGAGGCGATCGTCTCCCGCAAGGACCCGATCGCGCCGGTCGACCAGGCGGCCCGCAGCCTGGAGGCGTGCGCGGCCGCATGGATCGGCATGAAGATCGGGCGGCGCCTGAAGTGGGACCCCGCGAAGGAAGTCTTCCTCGACAACGATGCGGCCAATGCGATGCGCGCGCGCAAGCCCCGCTCGGCGGCCTACGACATCAACGCCGTCATGAAGAACGCCGGGCTGTAGCAGGCACGGCCGGGGTCGGATTCGCGCAGGCGCGAGTCCGACCCCGGTCAGCACGGGAGACTGGCGCTCGCTTCAGTTGAGGATGCGCCGGAATGGAGCCCGCAGGCTTCAGCCTGCGTGAGCCGGAGCGAACGTCACCGACCGACGTGAGCTCCGGGGCTAGTCGCCGGCGGGGAGCGACAGCGTGAGGGTGCACCCGCTGCGCGGCCCGGCGGCGATCTCGACGTGGCCGCCGTGCAGCGCCATCACGCGGCGGGCCACCGCGAGGCCGAGCGCCGCGCCATGGCCGCCGGGCCAGTCGGGCAGCGCGCGGCCGGCCGGCGCCGGCCCGATCTCGGGTGGTGCCGCCACGAGATCCTGCGAGAACTGAATCGTGAGCATCCGCGTTGCGGGGTGCGTGCCCACGCGGACCCTGATGACGGCGTCGGCGGCCCCCTGCACCAGGCCCAGCATGGCCGAGGCCACGCCGGTCAGCGCCACGGAGAGGAGCCGCTCGTCGGCGCTCACGGGGCGGGTCGGCTCGTCGACCGTCAGCGCCAGCTTCACGTTCGACAGCCGGCCCTCGGCCTCCAGGCCCTGCAGCGTCCTGCCGACCAGGCCCTGCGCGCTGAACGTCCGCCGCACCACGGCCGGCTCGCCGCCGAGCAGGCTGTAGGCCTCGGCGAGCCAGCGCGCGCGGTGGGCCTCGGCCTTCACCAGCCCGACCGCCACGCGCTCCCGCAGCGGGCGGTCGCGCACGAGGAACAGGTTCAGGCACGACTCGATCGTCGCCAGGCTGTCGATGATCTGGCGCGCGGCGATGGCCGGCACGCCGGTGTCCGGCGCCTGTTCGGCCGCGCCCGGCACGTCGGCCCAGGCGCGCAGGTTCTCCGCCTCGGCGAGCGCCCGGGCGCGCTCGTCGTTCGCCTCGCGCAGCAGGCACGGCACTTCGGTCAGCCCGGCGGCCGACGCGGCGGCGAGCCGCCTCGCGCCGGCAATCAGCAGGTACTGCCCCTTCCTGCGCCGGACGATCAGCGGCTGGACGATGCCGAGCGACTTGATCGACGCGACCAGCGGCGCGAGGTCGCCCGTCTCGACCGGCTCGGCGGCGATGTCCTTGATCGCGATCGCCCGGACGGCCGGCACCGGTGCGCGCGACGCCAGCAGATCCACGTAGTGCGAGTCGGCGCGCATGCGGAACGTCGGCGGCAGGCCTTCGCGGCCCGCCGGCGGCGCCTCGCCGTCGGGACGGTGATCGACGTCGGGATCGCCGGGCGCTTCGTCACGGGCGGGCACGAACGGGGCCTTGCGCAGGAACACACGATCGAAGTCGGACACGGGATACCCTCGGTCGCAGCGCGATCAGTTGCGGGGACTGGTCCATTCTACCGCGGAAGGCCAGGCGTCCGACGGTTTCGTGCGGGGCTAATGCGCCTGTTCGTCGGTCTGCGCCGATCGGGCGACGCGCAGGTGCAGGCTCATGGCCGCGATGGCGGCGTCGCGGTCGCGCGCGCGGATGGCCTGGTAGATCTTCCGGTGGGCATCGGCGGTCTCGCGCAGATCCGTGGCGCGCTGGATCGTCTCGCTGCGCCGCTCGTAGAACAGCGAGCCGAGCATGTCGATGAGCACGCCGAGCACCGGGTTGCGCGACGCGGTGGCGATGGCGCGATGGAACCGGACATCGTGCCGCAGGAACGTGAGCGGCTCGTCGATCGACGCGAACATGCCCGTGACTTCCTCGGACATCGCCGCCAGGTCGTCGCCCGACGCGCGGTCGGCCGCCAGCGCCGAGCTGCCCACCTCGAGGACCAGGCGCGCCTCGAACAGCCCGTCCCTGCTCAGGCCGTGCAGCGCCGCCATCAGCCCCAGCGGCTCGCTCGCCAGCGTCGGCGGGCCGTCGGTGATGAAGGTGCCGGCGCCCTGCTTCGACTGCACCACGCCCATGGTGGCCAGCGACCGCAGCGCCGTTCGCACGGTGGGCCGGCTGACCCCGATCTGCGCGGCAAGGTCCCGTTCGGGCGGCAGGCGGTCACCAGGTTTGAGCTCGCCGCGCTCGATCCGGCCGCGGATGTAGGCCGTGACGCCGTCGACGGCGACGCGCCGGTGCCGGCCGGTCGGGCCTGGCATGGCGGATACCTCTGACGGCGGCTGCTGGTTCGCGGGGTTCATGGCAGGCATACCATACCTGTGTCGCAGGCACCTGTCAAAGGGTCTGACCAATGTCTGGTTCGCTCCGGCTGGGGCGGCCTCCAGAATCGCCTTGACCACAGTTGTCTGCCATGTTATCAATGCGCCCTGGTTGGCGGGATGAGCCGCTGCCTGGAGCCCCCAGTCATTGGTCAGTCCAATCGCACCCAATCGGAATGATGCCGCCGCCCTGCACGGCGGCTGGCGCCGGTCCTGACGGGCGGGCGCACAGGGAGGAGCGCATGAGTACGCGTGCTGTCATCCTGCTGCTCGTTGCCGCGGCAATCCTGGCGGTCGCGCCGGCGGCCGCCACGGCGCAGACCATCACCGGGCGCATTTCCGGGACGGCCATCGACCCGTCCGGCGGCGTCCTGCCGGGAGTGACGATCACCGTCACCGAGGAGGGCACGGGGTTCACCCAGACGACGGCCACCGACGAGCGCGGCACGTACGTCTTGGTCAACCTGCCGATCGGCAACTACAAGGTCACGGCCGACCTGCAGGGCTTCAAGCCGGTCGTCCGGGAGGGTTACGTGCTGGTGGCCGACGGCCGCATCACGGCGGACTTCAAGATGGAGGTCGGCACCCTCAGTGAGACCGTGCTCGTCACGGCCCAGTCGGAGACGGTGAACACCGTGTCGGGTGAGGTGTCCCGCACCGTCGACCAGGCGCAGGTGCAGGACCTCGCGCTCAACGGCCGCAACTACCTGCAGCTGACCACGCTCATCCCGGGCGTGCCGGTGCTCAACGACAACGCCCTCGACCTGATGACGGGCCTGGGCATCAACACGTCGATCAACGGGAGCCGGACCAACGCGAACCTGCTCACCGTCGACGGCGGGTTCAACATGGACTCCGGGAGCAACAACAGCCAGATCAGCAACGTCAACATCGACGCGATCCAGGAAGTCAGCGTCAAGACGTCCAACTTCTCGGCGGAGTACGGGCGCAACTCGGGTGCGGCCATCAACGTCGTCACCCGCGGCGGCACCAACAGGCTGCGCGGCAGCGCGTACGAGTACATGCGCCGCGAGGAACTCGACGCCAACGATCCGTTCGCCAACGCGCGCGGCGTCGCCAAGGCCGAGCTGAAATACGACAACTTCGGCGGGACCGTCGGCGGCCCGATCATCAGGGACAAGCTGTTCTTCTTCGGCGCCCTCGAGTGGAGGAAGATCCGCCGGTTCACGAGCCCCACGTTCCGCACGCTGCCGAACAGCCAGCAGCGCGCCGGCAACTTCAGCATGCTGACGACGCCGATCCGGGATCCCCTCACCGGACAGCCGTTCCCGGGCAACATCATCCCGGCGGATCGGATTACCACGGACGGCAAGGCCATCGCGGCCGTGTACGCCGCCATGGCCGCGCAGGCGTCCAGCTACGAGGACGTCGTCAGGTCGAACAACGCGCTCTTCCAGAACGAGAACCCGTTCGACTTCCGGCAGGAGAACCTGCGGTTCGACTGGCAGATGAGCCGGTCCCAGCGCGTGACGTTCCGCCTGCTGCTCGATCACTACAACCTCGTGGAGCCCGGCGGGACGTTCATCAACTCGCAGCTGCCGACGGTGCCGACCAACCGCATGCGCCCAGGCCGCAACATCCAGGCGAACCACTTCTGGACGGTGACGCCCTCTGTCGTGAACGAGGCGAAGTTCAACTACTCGGGCAACGGCCAGACGATCCCGCCGGTCGGCGACACGTGGAAGCGCGAGACGTACGGGTTCGCGTTCCCGCAGCTGTACGCGGGCGGCGGCGAGTACCAGAACAGCATTCCCAACGTCGACATCAGCGGCTTCTCGACGTTCCGCGGCGCCAACGCGTCGCTGCTCTCCCCGACCTGGGACTACTCGTTCAGCGACATCATGACCTGGATGAAGGGCGCCCACACGCTCAAGGGCGGCGTGCTCGTCGTCTACAACGAAAAGGACCAGAACGGGCGCTCCGAGTATCCCGGCTTCGTCAGTTTCTCCACGGCCAGCAACACGAACACGACGACGAACGCGTTTGCGGACGCGCTCCTCGGCAACTTCCGCACCTACCGGGAGGCCCAGCTCGACCCGATCGGCTACTTCCGGTTCTGGCAGTACGAGGCGTTCGTGTCGGACGCCTGGCGCCTCTCGAAGAACCTGAGCATCGAGGCCGGCGTGCGGTACGCCTACCAGATGCCGACCTACACCCTCGGCAACAACACCACCAGCTTCGACCCGGCGTTCTACGACCCGGCGAAGGCCGTCACGATGAACACCAACGGCACGATCGTGCCGGGGACGGGCAACCGCTTCAACGGCCTCACGCGTCCGGGCGACGTGCCGTCGGATCAGGCGGGCAACGTACCGAACGCGGAGAGCCCGTTCGTGAAGGCCATCCCCTTCGCCACCAGCTCGGGCTACTACGAGGGGCAGCACCTGCTCGCGCCGCGCTTCAGCTTCGCGTGGGCGCCCTTCAACGACGGCCGCACGTCCATCCGCGGCGGCGCCGGCCTGTTCTACGACCGCCCGGAGGGCAACCTGTACTTCTCGCTCGTGAACAACCCGCCGTTCGCCCTGAGCTCGGAGTTCCAGAACGGCAACCTCGGCAACCCCGGCGGCGGCGCCGCGGCGGCCCTCGGGCCGTGGGCCTCGATTGACTCCCTCGATCCCGGCATGAAGATCCCGCGCGTGTGGAGCTACTCGATCGGCGTGCAGCGCGAGTTGCCGTGGTGGGGCTGGGGCCTGTTCGGGGAAATTGCCTACGTCGGCAACCGGGGCGACCAGCTCCTGCGCCAGCCCGACGTCAACCAGGTGCCGTTCGAGCTGCTGAGCGCCAACGCGGCGCTGCCGCCGTCCCAGCAGGTGTCGGTCAACTATCTCCGGCCGTTCAAGGGCTACACCAACATCCGCATGCGGCTGAGCGACGCCACGTCGGAGTACAACTCGCTCCAGATCTACCTCGGCAAGCGCCGCGGCAACCTGAACTTCACGGCGAACTACACCTACGGGACCTCGTACGACAACGCCAGCGGCAACGGCGACGACCCCGAGGACTACCGCAACGTGGACTACAACTGGGGGCCGAGCAACTTCGATCGCCCCCACATCTTCGTCGGCACGTGGACGTACCGCATCCCGTTCATGCGGAACGACAAGAGCCTCGCCGGCCGCCTCGCGTCCGGATGGGAAGTCTCGGGCATCTACCGCTACCAGTCGGGCCAGCCCCTGACGGTGACGGCCAACACCGCCATCGGCGGCCGGCGCGCCGACTACATCGACGGCGTGGACCCGTACGTCCCCGAAGACCAGCGGAGCACCCTCGTCCCGGGATCGATCATGTGGCTCAACCCGGCGGCCTTCGCGCCGGCGCCGGCCGACCGCCGCGGCAACAGCCTGCGCGGCCAGTTCCGGTCGCCCAGCTATCAGCTCTGGGACATCACCGTGCGGAAGCAGATTCCCATCAAGGGTTCGGTCAGGGGGCAGATCGAGGCGACCCTCTACAACGCGTTCAACCAGCTGAACTACCGCACGCCGGCCACGAACCTGACCGGCGCGGGGTTCGGCTCGATCAGCTCCGTGGCGCCGCCGCGCCAGATCCAGCTCGGCTTCCGCGTCAACTTCTAGCGTCCGCCCGCCGGCGGGGTCAGACCAGCGTCTGGCCCCGCCCGTTTCCTGTCCTGTGTTACCGTAGTGCCGGATGTTTGTCGACGAAGTCGAGATTCGCGTGGCCGCCGGCAACGGCGGGCGCGGCTGCATTGCCTTCCGGCGCGAGAAGTTCGTACCGCGCGGCGGCCCGAGCGGCGGCGACGGCGGCGACGGCGGGTCGGTCTTCTTCGTCGCCAGCCCGCACCTGAACACCCTGGTCAGTTTCCGCTTCCACCCCGACTTCAGGGCGGAAAAGGGCCAGCACGGCCTCGGCTCCAACATGCACGGCCGCAACGGCAAGCACCTGGTCATCAAAGTGCCCATCGGCACGGTGGTGTTCGAGCTGCCGGAAGAGGGCGGCGAGCCCGTTCAGCTGGCCGATCTGGTTGAAGACGGCACCAAGGTGCGCATGGCGGCCGGCGGCCAGGGCGGCCGCGGCAACGCGCGCTTCGCCTCGGCGACGAACCGCGCGCCGCGGCGGGCCGACCCGGGCGTGCCCGGCGAGATCAGGCAGCTGCGGCTGCAGCTCAAGCTGCTCGCCGATGTCGGGCTGGTGGGCTTCCCCAACGTCGGCAAGTCGACGCTCATCTCGCGCATCTCGGCCGCGAAACCCAAGATCGCCGACTACCCCTTCACCACGCTCACGCCGAATCTGGGCGTGGTCGCGCTCGGCGACGACCGATCGTTCGTGGTGGCCGACGTGCCGGGGCTCATCGAGGGCGCCCACCGCGGCCTCGGCCTCGGGCACCAGTTCCTGCGCCACCTCGAGCGCACGCGCCTGCTCGTGCACCTCATCGACGTGTCGGGCGAGTCGGGCCGCGACCCGGTGAAGGACTTCGACACCATCCAGCGCGAGCTGGAGCTCTACCGCCCCGAGCTGGCCGGGAAGCCGGCCATCGCGGCCGCCAACAAGATCGACGTCGCCTCGGATGCGAAGGTCATGAGACGGCTGGCCTCCCACCTGAAGAAGCGCGGCATTCCGCTGCACAAGGTGTCGGCCGTGACGGGCGCCGGCGTGCCGGCGCTGGTCGAGGCCATGTGGGCCGGCCTTCAGCCGGCCCCGGCCGACGCGTGACCATGGCGCCCCGGATCGGCGTGATGGGCGGCACCTTCGACCCCATCCATGCCGGCCACCTATCGGTGGCCGTGCAGGCGGCCGATGCCCTGGCGCTGGATCGCGTCCTGCTGCTGCCGACCCGGACGCCGCCCCACCGCCCCGTGGATCCGTCGGCCTCGACGTTCCACCGCTTCGCGATGGCGGCGCTCGCGGCCAGGTCGGACCGCCGGCTCGCGGCCAGCGACGTCGAGCTCGGGCGCGCGGGCACGTCGTACACCGCCGACACGCTGCGCGCCCTGCACGCGAGCGGGATCGAGCGGTGGCAGATTTTCTTCCTCTCCGGGGCCGATGCGTTTGCGGAAATTGCCACCTGGCGCGAATATCCGGGCGTGCTGGATCTCGCGCACTTCGTCGTGTGCTCCCGCGCCGGCGTGGCCGCCAGCTCGCTCGCGGCCCGGCTACCGGAGCTTGCGCCGAGGATGATCCCCGTGCCGTCCGCGTTCATCCACCCCGGGTCTGAAGACCCGGGGCTCCACACGGGAGATGCGGAGTTCCGGCGGATCCTCGCGGTCCGGAGCCCGGAAACACGCGTGTTCCTGCTCGACTGCGCCACGCCCCACATCTCGTCCACCGACATCCGCGCACGCGCGCGTGCAGGGCGGCCCCTCGCGGGCCTGGTGCCGCCCGAAGTCGACGACCACATCCGCCGCCACGGGCTGTATGGCGCCGATCCCGGCGCCGCGGCCGCAGGCAGGCCCGCGGCCGGCAACTTGCATGACTGAACCCAAGAGCGTGCGCGAGAAGACGACCGACGGCCCGGCGCCAGGCCCGAAGCGGAGGACCAGGAAGGCCGCCGGCGCGGCGGCTGGCCAGACGGGCCTGCCGGCGGACCTGACGCTGGCCGCGAAAGTCGCGTACGAGAAGAAGGCCGCCGACGTGGTCGCCCTCGATCTGCGCGCGGTGCAGGCCTTCACCGACTTCTTCTTCATCTGCACGGGCCAGAACGCCCGGCAGGTGAAGGCCATCGCCGACGCCATCGAGACGGCGCTCGCGAAAGACGGGCAGAAGCCCGCGCACGTTGAAGGGTATGACCGGGCGAACTGGATCCTGCTCGACTACTTCACCTTCATCGTCCACGTCTTCGCGCCAGACGCCCGCGCGTTCTACGACATCGAGCGGCTCTGGGGCAGCGCCGGGCGCGTGGCCCTGCCCGACCCCGCCGCCTGACGGGGCCCGCGCCGTCCGGCGCGGCCTGATGCTCCGGCTGCGGCGGGCGCTCGATGCCCTGGCCGCCGTCGTGATCGCGCCGGACTGCGCCGCGTGCGGGCAGCCGCTGGACGAGCCCTCGCGGGGCCCCGTGTGCGGGGACTGCTGGGCGGCCGTTCACCGCTTCACTGGCGGGGCGCGGGACCGGCGCGCGGCCGCTGCCGGCCCCTACGAGGGCCGCCTGCGCGACATCATCCACGCGTTCAAGTACGACGGCCGCCGCACACTCGCGCAACCGCTCGCCGCGCTGATGCGCGAGGCGGGCCGCGACATCCTCGACGGCGCCGACGTCGTGGTGCCCGTGCCGCTCCACTGGTGGCGACGGCGGCGGCGGGGATTCAACCAGGCGGCGCTCCTCGCCGGGCATCTCGGGCTCCCCGCCTGCCATGCGCTGCGGCGCCGGCGGCGGACACGCCCGCAGGCCGGCCTCCACGCCGGCGAACGCCACTCGAACGTGGCCGGCGCGTTCACGCTCGCGTGGCGCTACCGCTGGCCCCGCGTCTTGGACGCTGCCGGGCTCGCGCCACAGCCGCTCTCGGGACTGGTTGCCGTGTTGGTTGATGATGTGAGCACGACGGGAGCAACGGGAGACGCCTGCGCCCGGGTGCTGCGCGAGGCCGGTGTCCGGGAGGTGCGCGTGCTCACCGCTGCCCGAGTCGCCGCTCCACCGCGCTAGCGACGTCGGCGGCCACTTCGTCGACGGAGCGCGCGGCGTCGATGACGACCCAGAGCAGGTCGGCCGCCTGCCGCTGGTAGCTCGCCCGGACGCGGCCGAGCATCGGCAGGTCGCTTTCGAACCTGTCACGGTTCTTCGCCTTGCGCGCCGCCGCCACCTCGGGCGCGATGTCGAGCAGCACCGTCACGTCCGGCTGCGGCAGGTACGCCTGCACGTTGAACAGCCAGTGCGGATCGAGCCCCTGCGCGTCGCCGTACGCCACGCTCGACGCGAGGTAGCGGTCGCAGATCACGACGCGGCCGTCGGCGAGCCATGCCTGGATCTTCGGCTTCCACTCGTGGCGGTTGGCGATGAGCAGCAGCTGGATCGTGTCGGGGCCGAACTCGCGCTCGCCGTGCAGGCCCTTCCAGATCTCCCGGCCGATGGGTGTGGCGTAGTCCGGGAATGCCAGCGAGTCCACCTGCCGCCCGCGCGACTCGAACCACTGCCGCAGCCGCCGCGCCTGGGTTGCCTTGCCGCTCTGGTCGAGGCCTTCGAGGACGATGAGGATTCCATTCATGATCAGTCAGTAGACAGTAGACAGTAGACAGTAGTCAGTAGACAGTAGGATAAACCAACACGCCGCTCGCGGGCATTTCTACTGAATGCTGGCTACTGGCTACTGGCTACTGAAAGCCGACCGCCGGACTACTCTTCATGCCGAAACAAATCCGCGTAGCTCTGCCGCGTTCTCACCACGCGCCATTGGCCGCCGTCGACAAGCACCTCGGCCGGCATCCGGCGCCGGTTGTAGTTCGAGGCCATCACCAGGCCGTACGCGCCCGCATCGAGCACGGCGATCAGATCGTCGACCTCGATCGGCCCGAACGCGCGCGTGTGGCCGAGCGTGTCGCTGGTCTCGCACAGCGGCCCCACCACCTCGGACTCCTGGGTCTCGCCCGCGCGCGGCGCCACGGCCACGATTCGGTGGAACGCCCCGTACAGCATCGGCCTGATGAGCTCGGTCATGCCGGTGTCCAGGATGACGAACCGCGGGCACCCCGGATACGCCTTCGTGTCGGCCACGCGCCCGACGAGGATGCCGGCCGGCGCGACCAGGAACCGGCCGGGCTCGAGCAGCAGGTGGAGGCCCGCCGCGCGGACGGCCGGCAGCACGGCCGCCGCGTACTCCGCCGGGCTGCCGTGCGGGCTGCCGTCGTAACCGATGCCGAGGCCGCCGCCGAGGTCGAGGTGCTCCAGCCGCAGCCCGGCGTCGCGCACCTCGCGCGCGAGGCCGGCCAGCGCCCGGGCCGCGGCGCCGAGCGGCTCGACGTCGAGGATCTGCGAGCCCAGGTGCACGTGCAGGCCGACCACGCGCAGCCCCGCCTTGCCGGCCAGCCGGCGCGAGCAGCGGGGCGGCGGCCTCGATGGGCACGCCGAACTTGTTGAAGCGCTGCCCCGTCGAGATGTGCGCGTGGGTGTTGGCCTCGATGTCCGGGTTCACCCGCAGCGCCACGCGCGCCTGCACGCCGCGGGCGCGGGCGAGGGCGTCGAGGCGATCGGCCTCGCCGTCCGACTCGATGTTGATGGCCTTCACGCCGATGGCCACGGCGTGGTCGAGCTCCTCGCGCGTCTTGCCCACGCCGGTGAACACGATCGCGGAGGGCTCGAACCCGGCCCGCAGCGCCGCCTCGATCTCGCCCCCCGAGTTCGCGTCGGCGCCGGTGCCGAGGCCCCGGAGGAGGCGCAGGACGGCCAGGTTCGAATTCGCCTTGAGCGCGTAGTGGACGGCGTGCGGGTAGCCGGCGAACGCCTGCTCGAGCGACGCGTGGGCCTCGCGGACCAGTCCCGCGCTGTAGATGTACACCGGCGTGCCGGTGGCGCCGACGATGTCCGCCACCGGGATCCCGTCGCAGCGCAGGTGTCCGTCAGCCCAGGTGAAACCAGTCACAATCCCGGCATCTTATCCGACGTGTCGCTGGTTTGACACCCCCCCGCCGTCACGGTATTCTGCGACGTTACTGCGCCCGCATGACGCCCATGGAACCCACGCCGCCGCCCACCGACTCCGACGTGCTCATCGAGCGCTGCCTGCAGGGCGATCAGCAGGCCTGGGAGCAGATTGTCCGCCAGTACTGGCGGCGCGTGTTCAACGTCGCCTACAAGTTCGTCGGCCGCCACGACGAGGCCGAAGATCTCACGCAGGACGTGTTCCTCAAGGTGTTCCGGTCGCTCCACACGTTCGACCGCCGGGCGAACTTCCAGACGTGGCTCGTGAGCGTCAGCCGGAATCTCTGCATCGACCACTACCGCAGCGTCCGCAAGGAGCGCGAGACGATCGACCGCGACGTGAACGCCGACGACCTGTCGCCCGTGTCGGTCGAGGTCAGCGCCCACATCGTGCTGGAGCGCCTGGATTTGGCCCAGGAGCTGCGCCGGGCGCTGCAGGAGCTGCCCGAGTCGCTCAGGACGGCCGTCGTCATGAGGGACATCCAGGAGCTGTCGTACCAGGAGATCGCCGACCGGCTGCAGCTGCCGGAAGGCACCGTGAAATCACGCATCAACCGCGGCCGCCACGAACTTGCGCGGCAGATTACCCGTCTCAGAGAGAAGGGCCTCGGCCCGCGATCGGCCGCCGGGCAGTCAGGCAGCCGTTCTGGAGCATGAGCATGAAGCTGACCATCGACCACGTCCGCGGCATCGCCGTTGTCCGCGTCGCCGAAAGCCGTTTGATGTACCCCCTGCTGTCCGACTTTTCCGCGGCCGTGACGGGCCTGGTCGGAGCCGGCGACCGGAAAGTGATCGTCGACCTCGCTCCCGTCGTCTATATCGATAGCGCGACGATAGGCTGCCTGATGGACCTCTACCGCCAGGCGGCCGCGGCCGGCGGAGCGCTGAAGCTTGCCGGCGTCCAGAAGCGGGTCGAGACCATGCTGACCATGACCGGGGCGCACAATTTCATCCCGTTGTTCGCCGACGAGGCCGCGGCGCTTGCCAGCTTCGAGGGGTAGCCATGCGGACGATCAAGACCACCACCGGCGCGACACTGCCCCTCGACGGCGACCTGCTGACCGTCATGGAGACCCTGTATCACGAGGTGACGGCCCGCAAGGCGCTGGAACGGTCGTTCGAGGACATGGCGAAGGAGATCGCGCACCTGGTCAGCCAGATGACACCAGACGAGCGCGACACCTATCTGCAGGAGAGCCTCTTCCTGAACAGCGTCACCTACGAGAACGAGCGGCTGGGGTCGTACGTCCGGAGACTGGAGCGGGAAGTCCTCTAGCAACGGTTTCGACGCACCGCCTCACCGCCATTCCCCCGCATGGCCCTCCACCACCTGGCGACGCGGTTCACCTGTTCCTGGCCCTGGAACATCCTGGTCATGCTCTGCGACGGCCGCATCGTCTGCGGCTGCGCCGATCCGTACGGCCAACGCGTGCTCGGCGACGCGCGCACGGCCTCCCTGCATGACATCTGGACCGGGCCGACGGTGTCGGGGCTGCGAGAGGATCTCAACCGCGGCGGCTCGAGGTTCTGCGGGGACTGTCCCCTGAAACTGCCGCTTCAGAAGGGCCAGGAACCGCCGCAGCGCGATCTCACCGTGGCGCCGCAGCCGTCGCGCCTGTACGTCGAGTGCACCGCCGCCTGCAACATCTCGTGCTTCCAGGCCTGCTGCGCGCCCGAAACCGGCATCACGCGCACGCGCCAGGCCGGCATGCTCGACGTCGATCTCTTCACGCGCGTGATGGACGAGGCGGGGCCCTCGCTCGGGCGCGTGGACTTCTTCAACTACGGCGAGGCGTTCCTGCACAAGCGCGCCGTCGAGATGTGCGAGTACGTGAAGGCGACGTTCCCGCACATCTACCTCTACACCAGCACCAACGGCCTCGCCCTCACCGACACGTCGGCCCGGCGCCTGGTGCACTCGGGGATCGACGAGGTCACCTTCTCGATCGACGGCGCGTCGCAGGCGACGTACGAACGCTACCGCCAGCGCGGGCGGTTCGACGCGGCCATCGCCAACCTGCGCGCCATGGCTGACGAGAAGCGCAAGGCCGGCCGCGACGTCCCCGTCCTCAACTGGCGCTACATTCTCTTCACCTGGAACGACAGCGACGAGGAGATGCAGCGCGCGCGGGAGATGGCGTCGGAGATCGGCGTCGATCGGCTGACGTGGGAGATCACCGACCATCCCGAGGACGCATTCTCGCGGCGGTTCGCGCCGGGCTCGCCCGACTACGCGCGCATCCGGTACGAGATCTGGGACACCAACAACCTCGGCAACGCGATTCCCGGCACGATGCCCCGCGCGCGCATCGACGTCGCAGGTCTTCTGCCGGGGCTTCCGCTCGTCGTACGGCAAGGCCGGACGCTCACGGTGCGCACGCGCGTGCACAATCTCTCCACACGGCCCTTCCCGCGCGAGGCCAGCTACGGCCGCCGCCTCGTGCGCCTCGGCGCCCAGCTGTGCGACGCCGCCGGCACGGTGGTCGACCGCGACTACGCCCGGGCCTGGCTGCCGCACACCATCGATGGCGGTGCCTCGGCCGACGTCACGATCGAGATCCCCGCGCCTGCCGAACCCGGCCGCTACCAGCTCAAGTTCGATCTCGTGAGCGAGGGCATCGACTGGTTCGAGGCCTGCGGGTCCGAGACGACGATGAAGGCGCTGAGGGTGTGGTAGCGTGGCAACCCCGCTGCTGAGCCTCGCCGTGCGCGTCAACCGCGCCGTGCGGTACCTCAGCCGCGACGCGTTCGGCGGGCCGCGCGTGCTCAAGCTCGCCTGGGTGATCAACGCGCAGAAGGCCGGGACGATCCCCTGCATCGCGGCGCTGATGTGGTGGTACGGGAACACGTCGGCCGCCGCCTGGGTGTACCTCGGCCTGCACGGCGGCTACGGCCTGGCCTGGTTCATCAAGGACCTCGTGGTGCCCGATCGCGGATGGCAGCAGCGCGTCACTTTCGGCGGCGCCCTGCTCTCGTTCCTGCTCGTGCTGGGGCCCTACTGGGTCTTTCCATGGCTGCTCGTGTCAGGCGTCCTCGGGCCGGCCCATCCCCAGCCGACGCCCGCGCTCATGGCGACGTGTGTGGTCATCTTCGCCATCGGCCTCACACTGATGGTTGGCGCCGACGCCCAGAAGAACGCCACCCTCGCCGCGCGGCCGGGCCTCATCACCACCGGCTTCTACGCGCGCACGCGTCACCCGAACTACCTGGGCGAGATGCTGATCTACGCGTCGTTCGCCTTGATGGTGCGGCACTGGATCCCGTGGGCGATCCTCGGTTTCATCTGGACGTCGGTCTTCATGACCAACATCGCGGCGCAGGAGGTCTCGCTCGCGCGGCATCCCGGGTGGCCTGCGTACAAGGCGCGCACGGGGCTGCTGCTGCCCCGAGTCTTCGGCCCCCGGGGGTGAGAGGCTCTGGCGTCCCACACAGCGTTCACCGCCGCCAGCCTGCACGGCGCAGCCAGCCCGCCTCGGCGGCTTCGGCGCCGACGAGCGACAGGCCCGGCCACCCATGTCGATCAAGCACCGCGGTCAAGCGTGCGGCGTTGTGACGATGCACGGCTTCCATGCGCGGGTGGTAACCCGCGAACAGCGAGCCGTCCGCTGCCAGCTTGTCGCGGACGCGGTTGTCGTCGGAGGCGAGGGCGAGCAGTTCACGCCGAAGTTCGTCCCATTCCGTCAGGACCAGATCGACCATCACACCATCACCACGGCTCCGTCCGCCGAACGTGCGTGCTGAACCGCGGCGGGTGGCGCAGTGGTCCTCGCGCCGTCGGCTCCAGCGCGGTGTTCGACGACGATCGGTGCCTCTGGCAGCCTTTCACCTTCCCAGAATCACGTCGATTCCCGCAAGCACGAGTTCAAGCTTGGCCCGTGGGAGACGGCCCGCGCGTTCGGTGAGTACGGTCTTGTCCAACGTCACAACCTGCGACGCATTGGCGACCGAGTCCTTCGGAAGTCCCGTGACGCGCGCGGTCAGGGCCGTGTTGCCCGGGGCGTCCGCCCATCGGAGGTTGCTGGTCAGCGGCACGCACACCACCGTCGCGAGCCGGCTCCGATTCAGCGCGTCCCCCTGGACCACGACGACGGGTCGTCGAAACCCAGGTTCCGAACCGGTCGGAGCCCGGAGGTCCGCCCACCACACCTCTCCTTGCCCGACTACCATTCGCTGCGCTCCAGCGTCTGCCGCGCCGCGCGAGCAACGAACAGGTCGCCTTGCTCGCTCAGTTGATCGCAGACGCGGTCCATCGCGTCGGTGACCTCGTCGGGGCTGTGCCGAGCGACGTATTCCCGCAGGGCACTGCTGAAGATATGGCTTCTCGACTTGCGAGTCCGGCGTGCCAAGCGTTCCGCCTGCTCGAAGACTTGGTCGGGAATCGACACCGCTGTTTTCATACCAGTAGTATAACCACCGCTCGAGCTGGCCTCAAGTCCGCCATGCGCGGTCCCGGTCCAATCGTTCCCGTTGTCGTGCGTCGAACGTCCTGTGTCTGGAAGGAGGCAGAAGGCGGACTCCCGTTCGCAGAGGTGGCCACGCTCCCGCGAGTCCATCCTCCAACGACGCGGACTACATGTCATCACTTGGGTAGAGGATCACGCGGACCGGTCAGTTCTGTTGGGCGTAGCCGCAGACCGTCCCACTGAGACGCCCGTACACGACGAGGGCCACCGCGACGGTGGCCCTCAGTGTCCTGCAACCGCCAGAGGACGCCTACCCGAGCCGCTTCCTCCAGGCTCTCAGCCCGGCGAGGCCAACGCCGAGCAGGAGGAGGGAAGAGCCGGGCTCGGGCACGGGCGCCAGAAACCCGCGGATCTCGCCGCCAGGGAAGGTGGTGGAGTGGATGTTGAAATAGGCACTGCCTTCCATCATCTGGGCCACCAGCCTGGCCTCCGCACCCGCGGCCGTCCCTCCGCTCCCGGCGAGAAAGCCGCTGGCGTATGTCGAAGTCAGGGACAGGTCGAGCAGGGTCGAGTAGGAGCCGAACCTCACGCCAGCCGGGAAGCCGGGCAGCGTGCCCGGGGTGACCGCCACGCCCGCCGTGCCCGTCCCAGGTGACGACGTGCAGCAGTGGATGTGCGCCACCGTCGTGTCGCCAGACAGGCCGGACCACAGGGTGTCGATCGAAAGCGTTCGCGCCGCGTCGTCGTATACCACTTGCACCGTTCCGGAGCCGGTCGCTCCCGACGCCTCCGGTCCGAGGGGCGTCCTGAAGGTGATCGGGGCGGCATGGGCCAAGGCTGCCGGCAACACCACCAGCAGCGCAATCGCCAACACACATCGCATCGTCTTCATCACTTCAACGGTTGACACTGGGTTCACGCTATCCTCCGGGCGCCGCTCGGGCGCACTTACCGCTAACTGGTCAGGGAGCGAGGTGGATTGAGGCTCTTCGGCTTGCAAACGCCGTTCCAGACCTGAACGCGGCCGTTGTGAACCTCGCAACCGCTTGGAAGCCAGGGGCATACACCACTGGAGGTCGGCGAGGGTCATCGTGCCGTTGTGTGCAATCCGTCAGGTCCTCCGACATTCGGGCCGTCGCCGGGGGCCGGCGCTCGGGACGGAGCGGACAGCCATGGCCGTTGGGCGGGACAGGAGATCCGAGGGACCTGGCTCGAATCGAGGGACTGCGATCGCCCGTACAGACCCGGGGCCGCGGTTGCTCACGCCGCGGCCCCGGGCCCTCTAGGAGGAGGGAGGAGGAGAGACTACCCGGCTTTCACCGGGACGGCCGCCGGCACGAACCCGGCTGCCTGTTCAGGCACCTGTTCCACCACCTTCCACGCGTCGCGCTCTTCGAGAATCCGCTTCGCGAAGGCCGTGTGCAGCGCGTGGCCGGCCCGGTGGGCCACCAGGTGCCCGATGATCGGATAGCCCAGCAGGGACAGGTCCCCGATGGCATCCAGGATCTTGTGACGTACGAACTCGTCTTCGTAGCGTAGCTGGGGATTCAGCACCCCGGTCTCGCTCAATACGATTGCGTTCTCGAGCGACCCGCCGAGCGCGAGGCCCTGCTGGCGGAGCATCTCCACCTCGTGCAGGAACCCGAAGGTGCGCGCCGGCGCGATGTCGTCGACAAACGCGTTCTCATCGACCCGCAGCGTGTGCGACTGGTGCCGCAGCAGCGGGTGGTCGAAGCTGATGCTGTAGGTGACCTTGAAGTAGTCCGACGGGTAGAGCGAGATCAGCTTGTCGCCACGCGACAGCGTGATCGGGCGCGTCACCTTCAGGAAACGGCGCGGCGTCGCCAGCGTCCGCAGCCCGGCTTCCTGGATCAGGTAGACGAACGGCGCGGAGCTGCCGTCCATCACCGGCACCTCGCGGTGGTCGAGCTCGACCACGGCGTTGTCGACCCCCATGCAGGTGATCGCCGCCAGCAGGTGCTCGACCGTCTCCACCGTCGCGCCATTGACCGACAGGCAGGTGGCGTGGTTCGTGCCGCCCACGTGGTCCACCGACGCGGGAATGTCCACACCCAGGTCGCTGCGCCGGAACCGGATCCCGGTGTCGGCGGCGGCTGGTTTCAGCGTCAGATTGACTTTGTGCCCAGAATGAAGCCCGATACCGGCACAGGCTACCTGGCGTCGAAGTGTCCGTTGAAAGGTCATCGTCCTCTCGGAGGCTCCGCGGGTGGAGTCATGAAGAGCGAAGCAATCCGTATACCGGCGGCACCCGCAATGCAGACAAACCTATAAAGCCAATAAAAATAGTAAGTTACAACGAAACAGCCAACTCAGAATGGGCCACCGAACAAGCGTTCTGTGGCCATACGACCACGGCGGATTCGACCCGAAGTGTGGCTGTTCAGCCACATCTCACGGCGGGGACAGTCCCCGCCCCGGAGGGCAGCACCTCAGCCAGCACCTGCCCAGTGTACGACGACCGGACAGCCGCAACCTCTTCAGGCGTGCCCTGGGCGACGATGCGCCCCCCGGCCTCGCCGCCATCCGGGCCGAGGTCGATCAGATGGTCGGCCGTCTTGATGACGTCGAGGTTGTGCTCGATCACCACGACGGTGTTGCCCTGGTCGACCAGCTTGTTCAGCACGTCCAGCAGCTTCTTCACGTCGTCGAAGTGCAGCCCGGTGGTGGGCTCGTCGAGGATGTAGAGCGTGCGGCCGGTGCCGCGCTTCGACAGCTCCTTCGCCAGCTTCACGCGCTGCGCCTCGCCGCCGCTGAGCGTCGTCGCAGACTGGCCGAGCTTGATGTAGCCCAGGCCCACGTCCTGCAGCGTGCGGAGCTTGTTGGCCACCGGCGGAAAGTGCTCGACGAGCGGCAGGGCCTGGTCCACCGCGAGCTCGAGCAGCTCGGCAATCGAGCGGCCGCGGTACCTGATGTCCAGCGTCTCGCGGTTGTAGCGCCGGCCCTTGCACTCCTCGCACGTGACGTAGACGTCGGGCAGGAAGTGCATCTCGATGGCAATCACGCCGTCGCCCTGGCATGTCTCGCAGCGGCCGCCCTTCACGTTGAACGAGAAGCGGCCGGCCTTGAAGCCGCGGGCGCGCGCCTCGGGCACGAGCGCGAACAGGTCGCGGATGAACGTGAACAGGCCCGTGTAGGTGGCCGGGTTCGAGCGGGGCGTACGGCCGATGGGCGACTGGTCGATCTCGATCACCTTGTCGATGAGCTCGATGCCCTCGATGCGGTCGTGCGGCCCGGGCTCGTCGCTCGCGCGGTAGAGCGTGCGCGCCAGTGCGCGGTAGAGGATGTCGTTGACCAGCGTCGACTTGCCCGATCCGCTCACGCCGGTGATGGCGGTGAGCAGGCCGAGCGGGATGCGCACGTCGAGGTTCTTCAGGTTGTTCGCCCTCGCCCCGCGGACGACCAGCTCGCCGCGCAGCGGGACGCGGCGCACCGGCGGCACGTCGATCATCCGCTCGCGCCGCAGGTACTGGCCGGTGAGCGACTCGCGGTCCGAGTGCAGCAGGTCGTGGGGCGTGCCCTGGAAGATCACGCGCCCGCCGTGCTCGCCGGCCCCGGGGCCGAGATCGACCAGATAGTCGGCCGACCGGATCGTCTCTTCGTCGTGCTCGACGACGATGACGGTGTTGCCGAGGTCGCGGAGCCGCCGGAGCGTCGTCAGCAGCCGGCGGTTGTCGCGCTGGTGCAGGCCGATGGACGGCTCGTCGAGCACGTAGAGGACGCCCCGCAGGTTGGCGCCGATCTGCGTCGCCAGGCGGATGCGCTGCGCCTCCCCGCCCGAGAGCGTGGCGGCGCTGCGGCCGAGCGTGAGATAGCCCACGCCGACGTCCACGAGGAAGCGCAGCCGATCGATGATCTCGCGGCGGATCCGGCCTGCAATGAGTTCCTCGCGCTCGCTGAGCACCGTCGACTCGAACGCCTGCAGCGCGTCGGCGACCGGCAGGGCGACGATCTGCGGGATCGTGCGGCCCTTCACCTCGACCGCGCGGCTCTCGGGCCGCAGGCGGTCGCCGTGGCACCCCGCGCACGGCCGCAGCGATCGATAACGCTCGATGCCGGCCTGGTCCACCCACGTCGCCTGCTCGTAGCGGCGGCGCAGGTTGGGCATGACGCCTTCGAAGCCCTTGCCGTACGGGTCCTTCTGGCGCGCCGCGGCGGACAGGGGGCGCGCCCCCGCCGGCGGACCGTGGAGCAGCAGGTCCCGCGACCGCTTCGGCAGCTTGCCGAACGGCATGGTGACGTCGATCTCGAAGTTCCGCCCGAGGGCCGTGACCGCCTCGGCCACCAGGTGCTGGTCGCCGGCCGCCCACGGCGCGATGGCGCCCTGCATCAGCGACAGCGCCGGGTCGGGCACGATGCGCTCGGGGTCGAAGTCCCACAGGGCGCCCAGCCCCTGGCACTCGGGGCAGCCGCCGTGCGGCGAGTTGAACGAGAACGCGCGCGGCGACATCTCGGGGATGCTCAGCCCGCAGTTCACGCACGCCAGCGTGCGCGAGAAGAGGCGGTCGCCCGCGTCGAGGCTGTTGATGAGCACCACGTCGCCGGCCAGGTGCAGCGCGATTTCGATCGAGTCGGTCAGGCGACGCTCGATGCCGGGCCTCACGATCAGCCGATCGACGACGATCTCGATCGAGTGGTTGCGGCGGCGGTCGAGGGCGATGTCGTCCTCGAGCGACCGCAACTGCCCGTCGACGCGCGCCTTGAGGAAGCCCCGCTGCCGCCACGCGGCGAGGTCCTTCTTGAACTCGCCCTTCCGCCCGCGAACCACCGGCGCCAGCACGTTGATCCGCGTGTCGTGCGGGTACAGCATCACCTGCGCCACGATCTGGTCCGTCGCCTGCGACGTGATGGCCAGGCCGCAGCTCGGGCAGTGCGCCACGCCGATGTTGGCGAAGAGGAGCCGCAGGTAGTCGTAAATCTCGGTCACCGTGCCGACCGTCGAGCGCGGGTTCGCCCCGGTCGTCTTCTGCTCGATCGAGAGCGCCGGCGACAGGCCCTCGATCGAATCGACGTCCGGCTTCTCCATCTGCTCGAGGAACTGCCGGGCGTACGCCGACAGCGACTCCACGTAGCGCCGCTGCCCCTCGGCATAGATGGTGTCGAAGGCGAGCGACGACTTGCCGGACCCCGACAGCCCCGTGATGACCACGAGCTGGTTGCGCGGCAGGTCCACGTCGATCCCTTTCAGGTTGTGGACGCGCGCGCCGCGGACGGAGATCTGGCGGTGGCTCACTCTCAGTTCGATTCGGGAGTCGAGACCAGGGGTTGGGGATTGGGGAGTGGGGCTGGAAGACCGGCTTCTCGCCTCGTGCCCCATGTCCCATGTCCCTTGCCCCTGCGGCCCCTTTCGGGCCTCGCCCAAATAGGAGATTCTACCATGCGGGGGCGCTATAATCGGCGCACCACGGCCTGCGGGCCGGGCCGTCCCCCGGGGGCTGACCCCCGGGCTCCATCTCCCAGGTTGCCCCCCGGGGTCCAGATGAGCCGAGCCGTCGGGCGAAATGTCGTTCGCAAGGACGGGGCGGCAAAGGCCGCCGGGACCGCGCGTTACGTCGACGACCTGGCGCGGCCGGGCATGCTGCACGCCCGGACCATCCGGTCGGCCATTCCCTGCGGCGCCATCACCGGCCTTCGCCTGGCCTTCGATCCCACCGGTTTCACCATCGTCTCGGCACGTGACATCCCCGGCCGCAACGTGGTGTCGCTCATCACCGACGACCAGCCGTGCCTGGCCGACGGCCGCGTTCGGCATGCGGCCGAGCCCATCCTGCTGCTGGCGCACGAAGACCGGGAGCGCCTGCTCGAGGCTCGCGTCGAGATCGACTACCGGCCGGAGGGCCCGGTGTTCGATGCGCAGCGGTCGGGCCGCGTCTTCAAGCACGTGGCGATCACGAAGGGCGATATCGAGGCGGGGCTGGCCGGGGCCGATCGGGTGATCGAGGGCGAGTACCGGACCGGCCACCAGGAGCACCTCTACATCGAGCCCAACGGCATGCTGGCCATCCCGGAGGGAGGCGGCATCACGGTGGTGGGCTCGCTGCAGTGCCCCTACTACGTCCATCGCGCGCTGGCGGTGCTGCTCGGCCTGCCCGACGACAAGGTCCGCGTGGTGCAGGCCGAGACGGGCGGCGGGTTCGGCGGCAAGGAAGAATACCCGTCGATGATTGCCGGGCACGCCTGCCTCCTGGCGCTGAAGTCGGGGCGGCCGGTGAAGCTGGTGTACGACCGCGTGGAAGACATGCTCGCCACGACGAAGCGCCACCCGTCGGTGGTGCGGCACCGCACGGGCGTGGCGCGCGACGGCCGCATCACCGCGATGGACATCGACGTGCTGATGGACGGCGGCGCCTACTGCACGCTGAGCCCCGTCGTCCTCTCGCGCGGCTGCCTGCACGCCACCGGCCCGTACCGCTGCGATCACGTGCGCGTGGACGGCCGCGTGGTCATGACGAACACGCCGCCGAACGGCGCCTTCCGGGGGTTCGGCGCGCCGCAGACGCTGTTCGCCGTCGAGGCGCACATGGATCGGATTGCCGCGGAGCTGGGCGTGGACCCGCTCCGGTTGCGCGAGACGAACGCGCTGCGGCCGGGCGACACCACCGCCACCGGACAGGTGCTCGGCCGCGACGCCGCGGCGCTCGACGTGCTCCGCGCCGCCGCCGCGCGCAGCGGCTATCGCCGCAAGCGGCGCGCGTATCGCGGCACGAACCGCGGCATCGGCCTCTCGCTGTTCTTTCACGGCGCGGGCTTCACGGGCAGCGGCGAGGTGAAGCTCCAGTCGCGGGCCTCGCTCGAGCTGACGGCATCCGGCGTCCGCGTCCTCGTCGCGAGCACCGACATCGGCCAGGGCCAGCGCACGGCGCACGCGCAGATCGTGGCCGACACGCTCGGCATCCCCTACGACGCCGTCGAGGTGGCCGTGGCCGACACCGCCCGGGTGCCCGACAGCGGCCCCACGGTGGCGTCGCGCACGACCATGATCGTCGGCGGCCTGCTGCGCCGGTGCGCGTCGGAGATGAAGCAGCGCCTCGGCCGCCTCACCCCGGCAGCGTATCTGCGCACGCACGGCCCCCTCGTCATCACGCGGCAGTACGAGCCGCCGCCGGGCCTGGTCTGGGACGACGACGCGTATCGCGGCTCGGCGTACGGGACCTTCGGCTGGGCGTGCGACGTCATCGAGGTGGAGCGCGACCCGGTCACGGAGGAGATCCGCCCGATCAGGGTGACGACGGCGCAGGAGATCGGCAAAGCCATCTTTCCGATCGGCGCGCGCGGCCAGATCGAAGGCGGCACGGCCCAGGGGCTCGGCTACGCGCTCACCGAGGAGGTCGTGATGCGCGACGGCGCGATGGTCAACGCGCAGCTGACCAACTACATCGTGCCGACAACGATGGATACGCCTCCTATCGACGTCGTGCTGGTCGAGAAGCCGTACGCGCACGGCCCGTTCGGGGCGAAGGGCGTGGGCGAGATGCCGTTCGACGGCGTCGCGCCGGCGGTGGTGAATGCGATCAGGAGCCTGGGGATCGACATCCGCGAGGTGCCGGCCACGCCGGAGCGGGTGATGGCGGCGCCAAGGACCCGGGACTCGGGGCTCGGGGCTCGGGACTCGGGGCTCGGGGCTCGGGACTCGGGACTCGGGATTCGGGATTCGTCGATCACGCGTCGGCCACGACGACGGGCAGCTACGTCATGGAGCCCCGGGTCTTCAGACCCGGGGATGTCGCGATGACCGCCGCGCCTCGCCCCATCGTGTTCACGCTCAACGGGACGCGCACGTCGCTGCGCGTGCACCCGATGAAACGCCTGCTCGACGTGCTGCGCGAGGACTGCGGCCTCACGGGCACGAAGGAAGGCTGCGGTGAAGGTGAGTGCGGGGCGTGTACGGTCCTCGTCGACGGCCGCGCCGTGAACTCGTGCCTCGTGCCGGTGGCCCAGGCCGCCGGCACGAAGGTCGTGACGATCGAAGGCCTCAGGGGCCGCCACCCGCTGCAGCGCGCGTTCGCGGAGCACGGCGGCGCGCAGTGCGGCATCTGCACGCCGGGGATGATCATGGCCGCAGCCGCCCTGGGCCCGCGCCCCACGCTCGACGAGGTCCGCACGGGCCTCGCCGGCAATATCTGCCGGTGCACGGGGTACGAGGGAATCTACAGGGCCATACGAAAGCAAGGGGCAAGGGGCAAGGGGCAAGGGGCAAGGGGCAGAGGGCACGATGCGTGGAGCCCCGGGGCTTCAGCCCCGGGGTCGCCGAAGGCGAAGAGGAAACGGCGATGAGAACGGCGGTCTCACCCCTCGTGCTGCTGCAGCCGCGCTCCCTGCGGGAGGCGCTGCGGATGCTGCGCGAGGAGGGGCCGCTCGCGCCGCTCGCCGGCTGGTACTCGACCTCTACGTCGGCCTCAACTTCGGCACGCTCTCCGGCCGACGGTTTCTGAACCTCTGGGGCCTCGACGCGCTGCGCGGCATCGACGGCGGCGGCGGCGTGCTGCGCATCGGCGCCCTCACCACCTACCGCGAGATCATCCGGTCCGCCGACGTGCGGCGCCGCCTGCCCATGCTCGCCGCGGCGGCGCGCGAGATCGGCGCCGTGCAGATCCAGAACCGCGGCACGATTGGCGGCAACATCGCCAACGGGTCGCCGGCCGGCGATACGCTGCCCGTGCTGGCCGCCGCCGACGCGCTGGTCGAGCTGCGCAGCGTGGACTGGACCCGCAAGGTCCCGTTCACGGAGTTCTACACGGGCTACCGCGCGAGCGTCCGCCGGCCCGACGAGCTGGTCACGGCCATCGAGGTGCCGCGCGTGGAGGGCCGCCAGTGGTTCCGCAAAGTTGGAACGCGCGCGGCCCAGTCCATTTCGAAGGTGGTCATGGCGGGCGTCGGTGCGGACCACCCGCGCATCGCCCTCGGCAGCGTGGCGCCGACCGTCGTCCGGGCGCGGCGCACCGAAGACGCGCTGGCGTCAGGGGGGACACTGGTGGAGGCGCAGCGCATCCTCCAAACCGAGATCAGCCCCATCGACGACGTCCGCTCGACCGCCGCCTACCGCCGCGAAGTCGCCGCGCGCCTGCTCGCCCAGTTCTGGCGAGACACGCAGTAGTCGCCGGCCCTTCTGTCCCTTGCCCCGTGTCCCTTGCCCCTTGTCCCCTGCCCCTACTTCCCCTGCGCGGCCATCTTCTCGCGGGCCTTGGTCACGTCGCGGTGGAAGACGAAGAGCTTGTCCGCGTTCTCGGACTTGTCGGTGAAGTTCCAGGTCTTGCCGCCCTTCTGCTTCACCTTCAGCTCCTTCTTGAGGTAGTCGATCTCGAACGCCTCGAGCGCGCTGAAGGGAAACGCGAACGCGTCGCCCTTGTTGGCGGTCACGTAGCGCATGCCCTCGGGCGTGGCGGCCAGCGTGCCTTCGCAGGACCGGCCCATGCTGTGCTTGTGCACGACCGCCACGGTGGCGTTGAGCCTGACTTCCTTGAACTTCAGCGAGATGGACGTCTCGCCGCTCTCGGCGATCTCGATCGTCTGCGCCAGGCCTTCCTCCCCCGTCACCGAGGCATTCAACTGGTGCGAACCGCCCGCCACCTCCGTCGTGCGCAGCGGCGTCATGCCCACGAACTTGCGATCGATGAACACCGCCGCGCCCGGGACGTCGCTCTCGATGATCAACGTCGGGCCGGCGGGCGGCGGCGGGGGCGCGGGCTCAACGGGCTTCGGCTCCTCCTTCTTCGGCCTCGGCCGCCGCGCCGCGGGCGCTTCGGCGGCCGGCGCGGGCTCGGCGGGTTTCGCGGCCGGGGCTGGCGGCGCCGCGTCCCGAGTCGTCTGGACCGGCTCCGGCTTCGGCGCGGGTGTCATCAGCCAGACCGCGCCGAGGTAGGCGAGCACGACGACGGCCAGGGCCGCCGCGCCGATCAGGAGGAGCTTGCCCATGCCCCCAGAACGGGGCTGTTGGTCGTGGTTCATCACCGACATCGCCTGAATCCTCCGCCGCACAGTATACGGAGGAATCCACACCGGCGGCACGTCCCGGTCGGGAAACCGTCTGGAAGCCCCTCCGCGGGAGCGGGCGCCGGGAGGTCCGGCGCCGTGCCTACTGGATGGAGTACGTGCCCGCCGGCGAGGTGTCGTCGGTCATGGCGAGCGGCGCCATCTGCGTGGCCCAGTAGATGGTGTGGTTCGTGTTCGTGCCGAACGCCTTGCTGCCGCCGCCGGGCGAGGGCGTGGCGGTGGCGAAGTAGCCCTGCATCGCGGCGCCCGCGGCGAGGCCGTTGCACGTCGGCGGCGCGTCCGGCGCGGCGCCGGACGAACTGCTCATCGTCACCTGGTAGCCGCTCTTGCTGACCGTGATGCCGGTGCTCAGGTCGGGGCTGATGAAGGCCTGGCCGCCGGCCGGCGGGGTGCCGAGGTTGGGCAGCGACGGTGAGAAGTACCCGTTGCCGCAGGCCGCGGCGTAGAGCGACTGCGCGCCCGTGATGGCACGCAGCGACCCGATCGCTGCCGTCTCGTTGCCCGACTGGCGCGCGCGCTGCAGGCCGGGCACGGCCACCGCCGCGATGACGCCGATGATGGCGACGACAATCAGGAGCTCGATAAGAGTGAAACCGCGGTTGTTGCGCATGGTGGTGCTCCCGGCGCGGCAGGCGCGCCCGACCTCAACGATGCCCCTCCGTCACCCGATTGTCAAGGCTCCCGCCTTCGCTCGCCCGCATGGCCCGGCGAGCGGCGGCGGGGCCGTTCCGGGCCGATCAGGCCCGGCCGGCGAGCCGCTTCTGGAGGATGCTGTGGTGCATCCCGTACAGGACGTAGACGATCAGCCCGGCCCCGAGCCACAGCACGAACCGCACCCACGTCAGCAGCGGCAGCTGGATCATCAGGTACGAGCACATCGCGATGGCGATGAGCGGCACCCAGGGCACGAGCGGCGTCCGGAACGGCCGCGGCCGCCCGGGGTCGGTCCTGCGCAGGATGAGGATTCCGATCGAGACGAGCACGAAGGCGAACAGCGTGCCGATGTTCGTCAGCTCGACCACCTCGTTGATGTTCATGAACATGGCGCACACGGCCACCACGACGCCGGTCAGGATGGTGGTGACGTGCGGCGTGCGGTGCTTCGGGTGCACCTTCGCGGCCCACTTCGGCAGCAGGCCGTCGCGCGCCATCGAGAAGAAGATGCGCGGCTGGCCCAGCTGGAAGACGAGCAGGACGCCGCTGGTGGCGCAGACGGCGCCGAAGGCGATGATCCCCGACGCCCAGGTGATGTGGTTGGCCGAGAACGCGGTGGCCAGCGGCTCGGCCGTGCCGAGCTGCCTCCACGGCAGCATGCCGGTCAGCACCATCGCCACCGCGATGTAGATCACCGTGCAGATGACGAGGCTGGCGATCATCGCGATGGGCATGTCGCGCTGCGGGTTCTTCGTTTCCTCGGCCGCGGTCGACACGGCGTCGAAGCCGATGTAGGCGAAGAAGATGATCGCCGCCGCCCCCGAGATGCCCGCGAAGCCGTTGGGCGCGAAGGGCACCCAGTTCGACGGCTCCACGTAGAACGCGCCGACAATGCAGAAGAAGATGAGAATCGCCACGTTCAACGCGGCCAGCGCGCCGGTCAGCCAGGCGCTTTCGCGGATGCCGACCACCAGGACCCACGTGATGCCCATCACGATCAGGAACGCCGGCAGGTTCAGCACCACCGGAATGCCGACGACGTGCGGCGCGGCGGCGAACGCCTCCGCCGCGCGGGTCACGGCCAGGCCGAGGCTGGCCACGTCGCCGCCCTGGGCCTGCAGCTGCGCCACCTGTCCGGCGGCCGTGGACGCGAAGCGGTAGTCCGTGCACAGCCACCCGGGGATGGTGACGCCGAAGCCCGCGAGCAGCTCGCGGAAGTACCCGGACCAGGAGATCGCGACCGCGACGTTGCCCACGGCGTACTCGAGGATGAGGTCCCAGCCGATGATCCAGGCCACCGCCTCCCCGAGCGTCGCGTAGGCGTAGGTGTAGGCCGAGCCGGAAATCGGGACCATGGCGGCGAACTCAGCGTAGCAGAGGGCCGCGAACCCGCACGCGACCGCCGTCAGGATGAACGACGCGATGATGGCGGGCCCGGCGCCCAGGTGCGAGCCCCCGCCGGCCGCCGCCGACCCGATCGTCGAGAAGATGCCGGCGCCCATGATGGCGCCGATCCCGAGCGCCGTCAGCTGGATGGGGCCCAGCGTCCGTTTCAGCTGCTGGCCCGGCGCCTCGCTGTCCTTCGTGATCTGGTCGAGCGACTTGATGGCGAACAGGTGCTTCATCAGGCTCTCCAGGGCCGCAGCCCGTTGTCGAGGCGGTAGAGGGTGTCGTTCGAGGCGACCACCAGCCCCCCGCGCGGGTCGAACGCCACGCCGACCAGCGCCGTGGCGGCCACCACCAGCTCCCGGGGCGCGCCCGCCCGAACCCGGTACAGCCCGGCGCCCCCGGCCAGCGCGTCCACCACGTAGAGGTCGCCGGCCTGGTCGACCGCCATCCCCTGGGGCCGGCCGAACTCGGACGAGACGATCGACACGCCGCCCAGGCGGTCGACGCGGTACACGTGGTCGTAGGTGGCCATGGTCGGGCCCGCGACGTAGAGCGCGTCGCCCGGCCCCATCGCCAGGTGGAAGGCCGCCAGGCTCGGCGGCAGCGACGCAAACGGCACCACGTGCGCCGACGCCCCCACGCGGAACACCGTGCCGCCGCGGTCGCCGACGAACATCGTGCCGTCCGATCCGAACGCGAGGCCGCACGCCACGCCCAGATCGTGCGCGACCACGTCGGAGGTGCCGTCGGCGTGGACCCGCCGCACGGTGCCGTCGAACCGGCTGGTCACGTGCAGCGTGCCCGCGCGGTCGCAGGCCATCGACGTGGCGTTGGTGATGTCGGAGAGGAACGGCGTCTTCTCGCCGTCTCCCTGGACGCGGAACACCGACACCGGCGTCCGCTGGCCGCGCGAGCCGCTGAAGGTCGCGTAGAGCGTGCCGTCGGCCCCGAACGCCGGATTGTCCACCTGGTGCACGCCGCTCGCCACCGGCGTGCCGACGTCGAGATCGGCGCCGCCGTCGGCGCCGTCCACCGTCACCGCCTGGCGGCCCCGCGCGACCCCGCCGGGCACGACGATGCCGAGGCGCGCGGGCGACGCCATCACCACCTGCGCCGGCACCCCGCCCACGCGCGCCGCCGGGACCTCCCCGCCGGCGCCCGTCAGGCCGCGCCCGTGCACCGTGACGCGCGCCCCCACGAGCGAGGCGGACGGCACGACGGCGTCGACGCGGCGTTGGATGGAATCAGGCACGGGTGGCTTCGCGCGGCGCGGGCGCTAAGGCGCTGGAAGCGAATGAAGGTCTCATCTTGATCCTGTGGGCCCGCCATAAGAGCCTGTAAGCAAACAGACGCTGTGACTTCCGTTCGCTAACAGGCTCTAATCGTCCTCGAGCTCGACGTTCCAGTAGAGGTAGTCGCGCCAGCTCTCGGGGGCCTGGCGCAGCCCGATGGTGATGCGCAGCGCCGGCGCCGACTCGGGCCGCTTCGGCAGGCGGATGAGGTGCATGCCCGCGCCGGCCGGCGTGCGGCCGCCCTTCCGGCGGTTGCACGCGACGCAGCACGTCACGATGTTCTCCCAGTCCTTCTTGCCGCCCATCGCCACCGGGACGACGTGATCGAACGTGAGCTCGCTGGTCGGGTGCGCGCGGCCGCAGTACTGGCACGTGTGCTCGTCGCGCGCGTAGATGTTCGCCCGCGAGAACGGCACGTAGTCGAAGCGGTGGCGGATCCGGACGTAGCGGAGCAGGCGGATGACCGACGGCAGCTTGAACGTGATCGAGACGCTGCGGACCTCGCGGTCGTAGACGGAGATGACCTCCACCTTCCCCTGGCACAGCAGCGTGACCGCCTTCTGCCAGTGGACGACCTTGAGCGGCTCGAACGACGCGTTGAGGAGGAGCGTCTGCTCCATGCCCGTATTCTACAGCAGGACCGCCGCGCCGCCGCCGGGGGAGCCATCGCGCCCCTCTATGCAGCGCAGGCCGCAGCCGATAACCTGATACGGATGATGACGCCGCCGCGGGCTCTGGTGTGTCTCGTGCTGGCCGCCGCCTGCGCGTCGGCGTGCGCGTCGAGCGCGCCCCGCGTGCGCGTGCTGCCGCCGCGCCCGGGTCCGGCGGGCGGCGTCGAACGGCCGGCTCCGCCGGAAGCCGCCGCCGGGGCGGCGCTCGCCCGCACGGCCGAGACGCTGCTGGGCGCGCCCTATCGCGATGGGGGCACGCTGCCGGACGGGTTCGATTGCAGCGGCCTGGTCACCTACGTGTTCGCCCGCCATGGCATCGCCGTGCCGCGCGACGTCCGGCGCCAGGCCTCGGCGGGCGCGCCGGTCGAGCGCGCCGGCGTCGCACCCGGCGATCTCGTGTTCTTCGCCACCACCGGCTCGGGCCCGACGCACGTCGGCATCGCCATCGGCGGCGGCCGGTTCATTCACGCGCCGAAGAGCGGCGACGTGGTGCGTGTGGACTCGCTGTCGGCGGCCTACTGGGCGTCGAGGTTCGTGGCGGCGCGGAGGATCGTACGTCCCGGGGCGCACCCGTGAGGTCGACCCTGAAGGGTCGACCTCCATTCCGAGATTGGCCGCGTGACGAACTGGAGGTCGAGGCTTTCCTGCGCTTGGCGAACGTGTGAATCGCGGGTCGAAGGGAGCCTCGACGTGCGCGACTCAGAGCCGGCGGGTTGAGTTCCGGAGGAACTCCCGCATCACGAGGTCGGCCTCGGTGAACAGGCGCCGGGGCGCGCGCGGCGGCAGCGGCACGATCTGGGCGGCGCGGGGCGCGCGCGGCTGATCGGCCAGGCGCTCGCGGTAGCGCTGCGGGAACGCGGGGAAGTCGCGGAACACCGTGCCGGCCACGCCCCCGTGCCCCTTCGTCAGGCCGTCGAAGTCCAGTGACAGGAAGTCGTGCACCGCGGGGTCGGGCCGGCTCTCGACGTACTCCCGCACGATCCGCTGCACGTCGCTGAGGAACCTCGGCGTGTGCGTCTGCGCGGCGGGCCGGCCGTCGGCGGTCAGGGCGCGGCGGATGCCGCCCTCGTGCGGGTCCACGTGATACAGCTCGTGCACGATGGTGTCGAGCTTCGCCATCCATGTCTCGCCGCGGTCATAGACGCGCGCCTTGTGGGTGTCCTTCAGGGTCTGGTCGCAGAATCGCGGGAGCGCGATCGAGATGAGGTGCGAGATGCGGCGGCCGCCGACGCGCACCTCCGGCGACCGCGTGACGAACCACTCGGACCGGCGCGACAGGGCGCCCGTGCGGCGGTCGCGCCAGAAGTAGTACGCCGGCTCGCTCGCGGGCAGCATCAGCGAATGGCAGGTGGCGAAGGGCCCGTGGGTGTGGGTGCGGCCGACGCGCGCGAAGACGAGCAGCTGCCCGGCGTCGATGTGGGCGAGCGCCGGCACGCGCGCGAGGATGTCGTCGATGAGGCGGCTGACGTGGAGCGTGTAGTCGATCATGCAGGAGGGGCCGACGCGCCGGCCCCCCTGGGTCCGTGCGCGTCTCCGCTCCGGTGTCTCGGCGCGCCGCGCCTCAGGCTTTAGCGCGGGTCTGCGCGCCCGTGCTCACTGGCACACGGGCGGCACGCCCCGGCCGTCGATTTGCTGCGTCACCCTGTCGAGCGACTGGGCGTGCGTGCACCCGTTGAGGCGGTAGCGCAGGTACTCCTGGATCCAGACCACGTCGCCCTCGGCGTCCACGCTCGTGCGGACGGCCTGCCGCGCGAGATCCACGCGGTAGAACTCCTCCAGCAGCAGGCGGAACCCGTAGGTCTCGTTGCGCGGCGGAAACGTGATGACCGACGCCGACGCGGGGGTGCCGCACACGCCGGGCACGCCGCCGCCCGCGATCTGGATGCGCACGCGTTCGACGGCCTGCTCGTGGCTGCACGTGTTGAGCCGGTACCGCAGGTACTCCTGCACCCACACCACCGAGCCCTCGACGTCCGAGTACCGACAGGCCCGCCGGCCGGCCCAGCCGCTGCGCGTACGTCGACTCGAGCCAGCCCCGGAAGTCGTACGTCTCGTTGCGCGGCGGGAAGCCGATCGTCGCGCCGCTCGAGCCGCCCGCCGTGCCGCTGCCCGGGCTGCCGACCGGCGCGCCGTAGAGCTCCTCGATCCCGGCGATGTCGTCCACCGTCAGGCTGTCGAGGTTGCCGATGGTCCCGTTCATCATCGCAACCACCGTCTGACCGTGATCGCTCGGGTGCCCGAGCCCCAGCACGTGGCCCAGCTCGTGCAGCGCGACGCGCCGCAGGTCGTAGATCAGGCCGGGCCGCGTCGTGCCGCGGTACGAGTCCCACTTCTTGCCGATGTTGAACCCGATGTCGGCCTCGACCAGCTCGTCGTTGCGGTACCACCAGGTCGTCAGCGCGAGCGTGTCCTGGCCGAACGCCTTGCCGTACATGTCGGCCGCGAAGAAGATGTCGTTGCGGCCGTTCCGCTCGCCCTTCACCGCGGTCGAGTTGGGAACGCCCCGCAGCTGGATGCGCCCCATGAAGAGGTTCCAGCGATCGATCGCGCCGCCGGCCGCGCACGACCAGTCGGCGCAGCCGTCGGTGAGCGCCGGCGAGGCGCCAAGCTGGATATGCACCGGCACGACCCCGCTCGGCCAGGCGGGGCCATTGAGCCAGTAGGACTGCGACGCGCCGACGGCGGCGGCCACGAGCACGAGCGACAGCAGGATGGCGCGGCGCATCATGCCCTCCTACCGCGCCTCGCGCTGCCCGCGCACGGCCCGCTCGATCTCGCGTTCGAAGTCCGCGAGGGCCAGCGACGGCCAGGGGCGCTGCCGCACCGGGGCCGCGGCCGTCGCCGGCGCCCCGATTTCGGCCACGCTGCTCAAGCGCGAGAAGTCATGGCGGGCCACCCAGCGGCGGCCCGTGCCCGGCTCCTCCAGCACGCGGAACCTGCCGTGCATGAAGCCCACCACCGGGCTCACCGGCTGCCCGCGGTCGTCGACAAACAGCACGTCCTCGTCTCCGACCCGGAACCGCGGAATCCCGGGCACCTCCAGGCGATACTCGCCCACGGTGCCGCCGAGGAACTCGAGCTGCGTCTGTGCGCCGAGCTCGCCCTTGAGCGTGCGCAGCACCTTGAAGGTGACCACCGTGACAATGGCCCGCCCCGAGCCGGTGGAGACCCAGCGCGAGCTGACGTCGACGGTCTCGGCCACGAACACGGTCCGGGCCCGCGAAACGAGGCCCTCGAACGTGGGCGCCACCACCGACGCGGCGCGCGGCGCAGAGGCGAGCGCGGCCATCACGACGGCGGCAGCCGCGGTACGCAGGATGGCGGTGCGACCAATCACGGAAGTCCTCCAGGATTGCCGCCGGCGACGGCGGCGGTGGCTCCACGTCGCCCATGCGCTGGCGGATCAGCTGCTGCCTGCGCAGCAGGAACTTCGACGGCCGGGCCGGGCTGTAGCGCCTCGGATTGATGATCGCGGCCGCCAGCAGCGCCGACTCGGCGGCCCCGAGGGCCGACGCCGGCTTCTGGAAATACGTCCGCGCCGCCGCTTCGGCGCCCCAGACCCCGTCGCCCCATTCTATGACGTTCAGATACAACTCCAGGATGCGGCGTTTCGACAACTCGGCTTCGAGCCGGCGGGCGATGAGCAGCTCCTCGAGCTTCCGCACCGGGCTCCGCGACGGCGACAGGTACAGGTTCTTGGCCAGCTGCTGCGTGATCGTGCTGCCGCCGCGCATCCGCTTCCCTGTCGTCCAGCTGTCCTGGAACGACTTCTCGAGCTCGTCGAAGTCCACGCCCTCGTGCGAGAAGAACGCCGCGTCCTCGGCCACGATGACGGCCCGCCTCAGGGCGGGCGAGATCTGCTCGTAGTCCACCCACTGCTGGGCCTTGCGCGCCTTCCTCCCGGCCTTATCGGCCTCCCTGGCGCGAAGCTCCATGAACGCCGTCGTTTCCGGGTTCCGGTCGCGCAGGGGCCGGACGTCGGGCAGCGTCAGGTAAAGGTACGCGAAGGCCGCGAACCCGATGGCGGCCGCGGCCGCCGTCCACTGCAGGAGCCGCTTCACCATGACGGACTGCTGCCCGGCGATGACAATCTTGATCCGTTGGCCGGCCGGCGGCGTCTCATTGGCCGCCAGACGGATGACACGCCCCGATCCCTTGCAGGAATCAGGCCAGCGAGCCGCGTGAATCCGGCCTGCTGCATCGATCCGCGCGCCACGCGACTGTCGTCAGTCTTCGGTCTTCCTAACGGCCACTTCCGTCCCCCAGCACGTCGAGGGCGGCGGCCGTGCCGGCGCCGCGCGGCACCTGGGCGCCCTGGGCGCGCAGCACCGACTCGAACGCCCCGAGGAACAGCAGGATGATCGCCGGCGTCGAACTGGCGCCCATCAGGCCGACGCGCCAGATCCGGCCCGCGAGGGGACCGAGGCCGGCGCCCACCTCGATGTCGAACTGCTGCAGCAGTTGCTTGCGCACGGCCGCCTCGTCTACGCCGTCCGGCACGCGGACCGCGTTGAGCGTCCAGAGCCGCTCGCCCTCGGGCGGCAGCAGCGACAGGCCCATGGCGCCGATGCCGGCGGCCAGCGCGAGGTGATGTCGGCGGTGCCGGGCCCACCGCGCCTCGAGCCCCTCTTCCTCCACCATCAGCAGCGCCTCGCGGAGCGCATAGAGCAGCGACGCGCAGACCGTGTGGTGGTACTTGCGGCGCACCCAGTAGTCCTCGAGCAGCGCGAGGTCGAAGTAGAAGCTGCGCGCCTTCACGCGGCGCTCGAGGGCCGACGGCGAGAACGTGATCGGCGCCACGCCGGACGGCGCGCCCACGCACTTCTGCGCGCAACTGTAGGCCGCGGCGATGCCCCACCGCTCCACGTCGAGGGGATGGCCGCCGAGCGACGTCACCGCATCGACGATCGTGAGCGCGCCGTGTTCGCGCGCGATCTGCGCCACCTGCTCCACCGGGTTCAGGACGCCGGCCGACGTCTCCGCGTGCACCACGGTGACAATGTCCGCAGGCGTCTCCTTCAACGCGCGCCGCACCGCCTCGGGATCGACGGCCCTGCCCCACTCGCAGGCAAGGCGCGTCACCGTGCCGCCATGCCGCTCGCTCATCCCCGCGAGCCGATCGGCGAAGTAGCCGCCCACGATCGACAGCACGCGCGTGCCGTCACCCACGAGGTTCGCCACCGCCGTTTCCATCGCCGAGGTGCCCGTGCCCGACACCGCGAACGAGAACGCCCCGGCCGGCGCCCGGAACGCCCACGCCAGGCGCCCCCGCAGCTCGTCCATCATCGCCATCAGGTCCGGGTCCAGATGGCTCAGCACCGGCGCCGCCATCGTCCGCATCACGCGCGGCGAGACCATGCTCGGCCCGGGGCCGAGGAGGATGCGTTCAGACTCGGGAAGACGGATCATGGTTCCCTCGGTGGACAGAAGTCAGAAGTCAGGAGACAGAATCAAGAAGCAAGAAGCAAGGAGCTTGAAGCCAGAAGTCGGACCCAGAGCCCCATGCCCCATGTCCCATGCCCCTACTGCGTCAGTTCCTCGAGCAGGCGCTGAAGGGCGTCGCGCGCCTCGGGCTTTGCCGGCCGGAGCGGCCGCCGCACGCCGCCGCCGGTGTAGCCGGCGAGTTCCATCGCCACTTTCAGCCCGGCGATGCCATGACCGGCCGTCACCGCGTTGGCGAGCGGCGTCAGGCGCCGTTGGAGCGCGCGGGCCTCGTCGTGCTTCCCTGCACGCACGAGGTCGTACAGCTTCACGCACACCTCGGGGACGACGTTGGCCACGGCGACAATGCCGCCCGAGGCGCCCATCATCATCGCCGGGTACAACGTCGCCGCCGATCCCACCAGGACGGTGAACGACGCCGGCACCCGCGACACGACGGCCGCCACCTGCGCGATGTCGCCGTTCGAGTCCTTCAGGCCGACGATGTTCGGGTGGGCTGACAGGGCGGCGACCGTGTCGGGCGTCATGTTGAGGCCCGTCACGTTCGTGAAATTGTAGAGCAGCACCGGCACCGGCGACGCGTCGGCGACCGCCCGGTAATGGTCCGTGAGCGCCTCGGGCGTCATCTGGGCTTTGAAATAGAACGGCGTGAGGACGAGCACCGCGTCGGCGCCAGCCCGCGCGGCCCGCTTCGTCGCGCCGATGGTCGCGCGCGTGGACTGGCGCCCGGTGCCGGCCAGCAGCACGCGATCGCGCGGCACGCCCTCGCGCGCGGTGGCGACGATCCGCTCGGCCTCGTCTTCGTCGACCGAGGCGGCTTCGCCATTCGACCCCAGGACGAGCAGGCCCCGAAGGCCCGTTTTCATCCAGCGGTCCACGTTGTGCCGCAGCCCGGCGTAGTCGACCTCGTCGTCTGCGAACGGGGTGGCGATCGGGGGATAGATGCCGGGGAGGATCATGTCAGTAGTCAGTAGTCAGTAGTCAGTAGTCAGTAGAAGACAGGGGACAGAGAACAGAGGACAGAATACAACCAACCGTCACATGGCTGCGCGCCAAATGACAAGGGCCCGGCGGGTCGTTACCGCCGGGCCCCTGCTTTCGCGTCTTTTCTACTGGCTACTGTCTACTGACTACTGTCTACTTTCCCTAGAACCTGAACCCCACCGAGAAGCTGAACTCGCGCGGAGCCTGGTAATCGCCGGTGCCGGTCACCTGCCCGTAGCTGGGGCCGAAGTCGTAGTGCACGCCGAGCTGCGGTGTCGTCGTCCAGGGATTGAACCGCTGGTACGGGAAGTTGTTCGGGTTGTTGGTCACCGTGTAGATGGTCTCGTTCGCCCCGTCCTGTCCTGAGCTGTTGAACATGTTGAGCAGCACGCCCCTGAAGAAGATCTCCGTCCGGCCGAGCCCGCGCAGCGGCAGGTTCCAGTTCAGCGACAAATCGGTGCGCCAGATCGTGTCGTAGCGCTGGTCGCCGCGCGGCCCGAAGAAGTAGGTGACCGTCGAGGGCGCCGTCTCGTAGCCGGGGTTGGTGACGTACGGGCGCACGTCGATGGTGCCATCCGCGCTCGAGGCGTCCGAGGTGTCCACGCGCTGCACCAGGCCCAGGCTCCAGCGCCCGAACCGCTCGCCGAAGGGCAATTCATACTGGAACCACCCGCGCACCTTGTGGCGCTGGTCGTTGAGGTAGCCGGTCGGGTAGTTCCACTCGCCGCGGTACTCCGGCTGGTCGTGGCCGCTGAAGCGGATGGGGCCGCTGCCGGTGTCCTCGCCCTCGAAATTGCCGCGCAGCCAGGACAGCGTGTAGTTCCCGCCCACCTGCCAGGCGCGGCCGAAGCGGTAGCTGGCCTGGAAGTTCAGGCCCTTGTACGTGCGGTTGGCCAGGTTGTCGTTGCTGACGACCGTCAGGTCGTACACGCGGCCGGTGGGGTCGGTCACCTTGCCGGTGCTCGTGTCGCGGAAGTCGCCGTAAAAGTCCGCGAACTCGCGGTACAGGTAGTCCACGCGCGCGGTGCCGCGGCTGCCGATCTGGCGCGTCAGGCCCACCATGTACTCGTTGGAGTTCGGCGCCTTGAGCCCTTCGCCCACCTTCACCGTGACGCCAGGGACGCTCGGTGCCGTCCGGGTGGCGCGGTTGGTCCCGCCGTTGGCGAAGAACCAGTCGAAGAGCACCTTCAGCGCGGCCTCGCTGGCGACCAACGGCTTGGTGGCGTCGGTGTTGACGTCCGGGCCCATGTAGGCATAGCTGAAGGTCGCGGTGCGGCCGCCCGCCGACCCGGCATCGACGATCGCCGTGCTGATGCCGCTGACGTACCGCGCGAAGCCGCCGTTGGCCACCCACCGGCCGTCGCCCCTGATGTCCCACGTCGCGCCCAGGCGGGGGCTCCACGCCGAGTCCTCCACCACCTGCGAGCCCGCCTGGTCCTTCGACTTGTTGCGGTCGTAACGCAGGCCCAGGTTGAACGTGAAGCTGTTGTTCAGCCGCCAGGTGTCGTTCGCGAAGAACGAGTAGGTGCGGATGTCGTTGCCCTGGGTGGGCTCCACCAGCGGCAGGTACTCGACGTAGGTCGTGCCGCCGGTCCGGAACACCGGGTAGATGTCGACGCCCTGGAGGATCGCGGTTGTCGACTGCACGCGGTAGCTGCTGCCGGACTGGTAGTTGTCGTTCTTGCGCATCTCCTGGTAGAGGTCGAAGCCGCCCACGAGGTTGTGCGAGCCGGTCGACTCGGTGGACAGGAAGTAGTTGGTCTTGACGAGCGTGTTCCAGTTGTCGCGCTCCTCGAGGCCGGTGCCGCACACCGCGCAGAACGTCGGCGAGTTGAACCTCGCCTGCCCGCGCGAGCGATCCCAGATGGGCGTGCCGGCGTACTGGTCCTGCGTCGTGCCGCCCGTGCCGATGTAGTTCTTCTGACGATTGGAATACTGCGCCTCGAGGAACCACTTGGCCGTGAGCACGCCCGTGTAGTTGAAGGAGTACAGGATGTCCTCGTTGGCGTTGTCGTACAAGGACTTCTCGTCCATGATCGTGCCGAAGTTGTTGTTCAGCGTGTCGAGCCGGCGCTTCGTGTAGGCGCCCTTGACGGTGTTGCTCTGGTTGAGGGCCTAGGTCAGCTTGCCCTCGTAGCGCTTCTCGTCGTCGGATCGTACGTAGTTGTACGCGGTGTAATCGAGCGTGATGTTCTGCTCGTTCTTCTCGAACCGGCCGGCGCCGAAGAACCAGAGCTTGTCCTTGAAGATCGGCCCCCCAACCGTGATCTCGTAGGTGGGCACCAGCTTGTCGATGTTGGAGTCGCCCGGGTAGGGCGTGAGCGCCCCCCAGGAGTCGTTGGTGAAGGTCGTGCGGAACGAGCCGCTGAACCGGTTGCCGCCCGACTTGGTGATCATGTTCACCACGCCGCCCTGGAAGCGGCCGTACTCGGCCGACAGGCTGCCCACCGACACCTTCGTTTCCTGGATGGCGTCCTCGACGAACGCGAGCACGGCCTGGCCGCGCAGGTTCTCGTTCATGACCACGCCGTTGACCAGGAACTGGTTCTCGAAGGACATGGCGCCGGAGATCATGATGTTGCCGCTCGGGCCGTTGTCCTGAACGCCCGGGGCGAGCAACACGGCGCTGTCCAGCGCCCGGCCCACCGGCAGGAGCTCCAGCGATTCGGACTTGTAGGTGGCGGCAACGGTCAGCGCCGGCGCGATCTCGTTGGACGACGTTCCGGTGACCACCACGGTCTCCGACACCGAGGCGATCCCGACCTTGATGTCCACCCTGAGCGTCTCGCCGATCACCACGACGACGTTGCGCTGCGAGGTTTGAAAGCCCGACAGCTCGAACGTCACCGTGTAGTCGCCGGGCGGCAGGAACGGGATCATGTAGTCGCCGTTCTCCGAGCTGACGGCGGTCTTCACGCCCTGCATGGCGGGCGACGCGGCGGTCACCGTGACCCCGGGCAAGACCAGCCCGTCAGGGTCGGTGACCTTGCCCGAAATATTGCCGGTGGGCGTCCCCTGCCCGGCCGCGATGGATGCCGCCACGAGAATCAGAAAGAAGCCGGTGAGCAATCGCTTGAAGTCCATGCCGAGGTGCCTCCAACCATGAAGAATGCGGGCCTGACAAGGGAGAGCATAGCGCATCCGGCGGCGCCGGGATCGCCACATACTGAGACGGCCAACGGCCGGCCCGGGTTCACCGGCCGCGGGGACTCGCGAGATACAGCAGCGCGCCGGCCGCCAGCGCCGCGCTGCCCGCCAGCAGCTGCGCGCGCGACGCGGTGACGACGAGGACGACGGCGATCGCGATGCCCAGCACCGGCAGCAGCGGCGAGCGGGGCGACACAAACAGCGCCTCGCCTGCCCGGCCCGCCGCGCCGGGCCGCCCGAGCGCCACGGCCGCGCCGCACGACGCCCCATACACCAGCAGCCGCGCGAGCGCGCTCGCGATGGCCAGCCAGGCGAAGGTGCCCGACAGCGCCAGCGCCAGCGCGACCCCCGCCGTGAACAGGATGGCCACCACCGGCGTGCGGTACTGCGCGTGCACACGCCCGAACACGCGCGGCAGATCGCCCTGCTCGGCGAGCGCGTAGATCATCCGCGAGCCCGTCAGGATCTGCCCCGCCAGGTTGCCGGTCATCGACGCGATGGCGCCGATGCCGATGAGCAGCGCGCCCGGCCCGCCCATGATCGCGGCGGCCGCGTCCGCCAGCGGCGTCTTCGACGCGGCGAGATTGTCGAGCGTGCCGACCGCCACGAGCTGGCACAGCACCGTGACGGCGCCGACCACCACCACCGTCGTGATGAGCGCGAACGGCACCTGGCGGCGCGGGTCGGTCGATTCGCCGGCCGGCACGGTCAGGACCTCGTAGCCGCCGAACACGAAGATCGTCAGCAGGGCCGCCGTCGACGCCTGCTCCAGCGTGACCGGCGGAAGCACGGTGAACCGCGACGGGCTGATGAAGAACACGCCGACGAGGATGAACAGGGCGAGCGGCGCCAGTTTCGAGACGGTCAGCACGTTGATCGTGCGGGCGCCCTGCCGGATGCCGAGGACGTTGACCAGCGTGAGCGCGGCCGTGATGGCCGTGATGACGGCGGCCCGCCCCGCGCCTTCGGCCGCGCCCGCCCAGTAGTAGCCGATGGCCAGCGCCAGGCCGTTCGCCACCGACGCGTGGCTCGAGACGCGCGCGAACCACTGCATCCAGCCGACCTCGAACGCCGGGAAGCGCCCGAACGCCGTGCGCGCGTAGAGGTACGGCCCGCCGGTCGCGTCGAAGCGGCTGCCCACCTCCGCGATCGACACCGCCACCACCATGGTCACCAGCGCACCGGCGGCAATCGCGATCGGGCTCCACGCGCCGACGACGGCCGCGATCTGGGAGGGCATGAGGAAGACCGCCCCCCCGATGGTCTGGTTGATGCCGATCGCGGCGAGATCCCAGCGGCCGAGGGCGCGGCGCAGCGTGGTCGTCGCGGCAGCGGGCGCGTGATGCTGGTCCAGCGGCGTGTCTCCCCGGAGAGGCTTTTCGCCGCAGTTGTAGCACACCTGTGGCAGAATCCGTTGAATCGTGTCGCCGCGTCGATCCCGCCCGTCGTCGTGCGTGCCGGCCGCCGTGCTGCTGCTGGCCTCCTGTCTCGCGGCGTCCGCGCAGCCGCCGGCCGCGCCGGGGCCGGACCGTGCCGCGGAGCCCGGTGACGCGCGCCCAGCGGTGGACGCCGGCGCGCTGGACGGATCGATGCGGCTCGACGGCCGGCTCGACGAGGCCGCCTGGCAGGGCGCGCCGCTCATCGACAACCTCACGATGAGCGAGCCGACGCCCGGCGCGGCCCCGGCCGGCCGCACCATCGTCCGGGTGCTGGCCGGCCGCAAGGCGATCGTGATTGGCGTGCGCTGCGAGGATCCCGATCCCGCCGGCATCGTGTCGTTCACCAAGGCGCGCGACGGGTCGCTGCAGAACGAAGACCACGTCGCCATCGTGCTGGACACCTTTCGGGATGGGCGGTCTGGGTACCTGTTCGCCGTCAACCCCGGCGGCGCGCGCTACGACGCGCTGGTCAACCCCGGCGGCGAGAGCGCCGACCCGAACTGGGACGGTTTGTGGGAAGCCGCCACCTCACGCGACGCGGGCGGATGGTCGGCGGAGATCCGCATCCCCGTGAGCACGCTGGCGTTCGGCAAGGGCCTCTCCGCCTGGTACTTCAACGTCGAGCGCCGGGTGCAGCGCCTGCAGGAAGTCGATCGGTGGTCGGGCTGGAGCCGCGACTACACGGTCACCCAGACGAGCCACGCGGGCGAGTTGAGCGCCCTGCCCGAGTTCGACCTCGGCGTCGGCCTCACCGTCAGGCCGGCCGTGACGACCGGCGCAGGCGTCCCCGCGCCGGACGCCGACGCGGAGGCGTCGTTCCAGCCGAGCCTCGACGTGACGCAGCGCCTCGGCTCCAACCTGCTCGGCTCGCTCACCCTCAACACCGACTTCGCCGAGACCGAGGTCGACACGCGGCGCACCAACCTCACACGGTTCCCGCTGTTCTTCCCCGAGAAGCGCACCTTCTTCCTCGAAGGGTCCGACATCTTCGCCTTCGGCCTCGGCCTCGGCCAGGAGATGCTGCCCTACTACAGCCGCCGCATCGGCCTGGTCGCGGGCCGCGAGGTTCCGATCCTCGCGGGCGGCAAGGTGAATGGCCGCGTGTCGGACACGAAGATCGGCGCGCAGATCGTGCGGACGAGCGACGTCGACCTGGTCGCGCCGGACGCCACGATGGGCGTGGTCCGCGTGAAACAGAACGTGCTGGCGGAATCGTCCATCGGCGTCATCGCCACCGCCGGCGACCCGCGCGGCCGCACCGGAAGCTGGCTCCTGGGCGGCGACGCCACGTACCAGACGTCGCGCCTCAAGGGCGACAAGAACTTCCTCGTCGGGCTCTGGGGCGTCGCGATGGGCCGCGACGACGTGGGCGCCGACGCGAACGCGTATGGCGTCACCGTCGACTATCCGAACGATCTCTGGGACACGGTGGTGAAGTACTGGCGGGTGGGGCGTGACTTCGATCCGTCGCTCGGCTTCGTGGCGCGGACCGGCGTGCATGCCTACGTGTTCAACACCGAGTACATGCCGCGCCCCGACTTCTGGAACATCCGCCAGATGTTCTTCGAGTTCCGCAACTCGCTGGTGACCGATCTCGAGGGGCAGTGGGAGAGCTACCGCATCTGGGTGGCGCCGGTGAACTGGCGCTTCGAGAGCGGCGACCGGGTGGAGGTGAACTGGGTGCCCACCGGCGAGCACCTGACCCGGCCCTTCGCCGTGTCCCCGGGCGTTGTCATCCCCCCGGGGTCGTATCACTGGACGCGCTACCGCCTCGAAGGCCAGTCGGCGTCGAAGCGCCGCTTCAGCACCCAGCTGACGTGGTGGTTCGGCGGCTTCTACGAGGGCACCCTGCACCAGGTGATCTGGGCTGCCGCGTGGAACCCGGCGCCGCTGGTCACCGTCGAGTTGAGCGGCGAGTACGACGCCGGCCGCCTCGACGCGGGCGACTTCGACAATACGGTGGCGGGCGCGCGGCTCCGGCTGAATCTCTCGCCCGATCTGACGCTGTCAAGTTACGTCCAGTACGACACGCTCAGCCAGTCGGTCGGCACGAACACCCGGCTGCGCTGGACGATCCGCTCCGCCGGCGACCTCTTCGTCATCTACAACCACAACGTGCGCGATTACACCGATCGCTGGCAGCTCGATTCGAACCAGTTGCTCGTCAAGTTCCAGTACGCGTTCCGCTACTGATGGCGCCGCGCCTGGGCCCACTTGGGGTGAACAGCGTCGCCCGGATTCAGACCCGGCCAGGCGTCCGGTGACGGGCGGAGCGGAAAACGTCGCGCAGGCGGAGCTTCAGGCCGGGGAAGAGCGGCGACTCGACAACGTCGTCGCTGGCGAGCGCGTGCCTCGTGACGTCGGTGAGCCCGGCATCTGCACGGGGCCTCCGCAGGACGGTGATCGATCGGGCTGCCGGGTCCACGATCCAGTACTCGCGCGCGCCGTCGCGGTCGTAGACGGCGCGCTTGCGGCCCAGGTCCCGGCGGCGGGTGCCGGGCGACAGGATTTCCACCACCAGGTCCGGCGCCGCCACCGCGTGCTTCTCGTTGACCACGTCGGCGAACCTCGCCGCGGTGAAGTAGACCAGGTCAGGCACGAGAACGGTGCAGGCCGACAGCTTGACGTCGAACGGCGCGTAGAGCACTTCGCCGAGGCGGTGCCGCTCGACGTGCGCGTCCAGGGCCCGGAACAGCCGTTTGGAGATCTCCTGGTGGGCCGTGGCGGGTGATGGCGACACGAAATGCTCCCCATCGATGAGTTCGTGCCGCAACTGGTCGTCGGGGAGCGCGACGAGGTCGCTATAGGTCCACCGATGCGGTGCCTGCAACGCCGGACTCATGCGGCTTCTCCGGAGCGCCATCTCGCGGCGATTTTACCATCGTCGGCTGGCGTCGGTCTGGCGGAGATCGATGCGAGAATCGCGCCAACGGGCGGCGATCCGAAGGGGTGAAGAAGAGCGCGGCACACACGGGCCGAAACCAGGGGCTCCCGTGCCGCCGCGGATCGGCGGCTGCAATTTCTGCCACATCCTCGGCGTTCACCGTGTGCAGACTCTGCAAAGGTGCCAGGCATCTTTTCGCTATGATCGCGACCATGGCGACGGCCACGTTCCGGTTCTACGCGGAGCTCAACGATCTGCTGCCGAGGCCGTGGCGCCAGCGCGACCTCGCGCACGCCTTCCGGGCGCCTGCCAGCGTCAAGGACCGGATCGAGGCCCAGGGCGTGCCCCACACGGACGTCGAATTCATCCAGGCGAACGCCGCGCCGGTGGATTTCAGTTATCGCGTGCAGGACGGCGACCGCATCAGCGTGTACCCGTTCACGGCCGTCGTCGAGAACCCCCGCCCGCTGCGCCCGCCGTATCCACGAGGGCGTTTCGTGCTCGACCAGCACCTCGCGCGGCTGGCGGCGTATCTGCGGCTGCTGGGCCTGGACTGCGTCCATCGCGCGCTCTTTCCCGACGAGGAGGTGGCGCGCGTCTCCGTGGAGGAGCACCGCGTGCTGCTGTCGCGCGACAAGCGGCTCCTGATGCGGCGCGCGGTCGTGCACGGCGGCGTCGTCCGGGCCACCGATCCGATGGAACAGGTGCCCGAGGTGCTCCACCGCTTCGGCGCGCCCGAGGCGATCGCACCGTTCTCCCGCTGCATGGCGTGCAACGGCGTGCTGCTGCCTGCGGGCCGGGAGCAGGTCGAGGATCGCCTGCGGCCCGACACCCGGGCGTACTACCGTGAGTTCCGGGAATGCCCGGGCTGCCGCCGCGTGTACTGGGACGGGTCGCACGTCCGGCGGATGCGCGCCTGGGTGGACGCGTGGCTGTCCGCATAGGGCGGGGCAACGCCTGAGGAATCGGGCGCCCGCCGTGTCGCGGTATACTGCGGGCGATCGATAGGCGCTCGCAACGCGACTCCCTCGAGGAGGGATCCCGGGTGATCACCAGGTATATCGCCGAAGCACTCCACCGCGCTCAGTACCGCATCGTCGACAACGGGCTGTATTGCGCAACGGTGGCCGGCCTGCCCGGCGTCGTCGCCACCGGCCGGACGCTCGAGGGCTGCCGCGACCAGTTGGTCGAGGTCATCGAGGAGTGGCTGCTCGTGCGTGTCTCGCGGGGCCTGAGGATTCCACGCCTCGGCACGGCCACGGTCCAGGTCAAGCGGGCAAGCTGATGCCGGCCTGGGGGCCAATCAGCCGCCGGAAGCTCATCGCTGCATTGCGCCGCCTCGGCTTCACGGGACCATTCTCCGGGGGCCGCCATGAGTTCATGGTGCGGGGCGAACTCGTTGTCACCATCCCGAACCCCCATCGCGGTGACATCGGCGTAGGGCTGCTCGCGGTGATCCTCAGGCAGGCCGTCGTCACAAGGCCAGAATGGGAAGACGCGTAGCGGCAGGCTCGCGTCCCGTACCCCTTGCCCCGAACCCGCCTGGATTCTCGCGGGTTCGCCCTGAGCGAGCCGCGAGAGCGGCGAGTCGAAGGGCGTGTCCTTACTTAGCGGGCACCTTGGCCCTCAGTTCCTCGAACCAGTTCTGGATGAGATTGATGTGCGTGACCAAAGGCGGGGGCGGGGGCGCTGCCGTCTGGGTCACGTAGAACCGCTGCCCGTCGAGTGCGACGTCGTAGCACCGCGACGGGTAGCAGTCGAGGTTGAGGTCGCGCCAGTCGGACTCGAAGAGCGTCCGCGGGCGGCCGATGCGCGGCCCTTCGACTGCGCTCAGGCCGCCGCGAGCCGAGCCGATCGGCGGGAGCGGCCCGGGCGCGACGTCCACCGCCATCATCCGCTGGGTGTCGGCGCCGGCCGGATCGAAGAGGCTCAGGAAGAACAGTTCACGCCCGTTCCGACTCCAGGCTGGGTTCCGGCCCCCCTCCACTGACACCTGTACCGTCGGTCCAGGGCCCGGGTACGGCCGGAGGTATACCTCGAACCGCCCCGAGACGTTCGACGCGTACGCAAGCCAGCGGCCGTCCGGCGAGAACTCCGCCCAGCCCACGTTCTGGGGCGTCTCGATCAGAGGCTGCATTCGGGCCTGCCCACTCTCGACGGCCACCATCACGATGTCCTTAACACTACTTTGTCATCTTCGTAGGGGCGGATTGCGCTGAAAACTGAGCGCGAGGTTGAAGAGTTGACGGTTGCCCGCAAAGTACTGCAGCGCGACGATTTCCCGCATCCACGCTCGCACGGCGGGCAGGGTCGGACGCGGCGCGTCCGTCGATCGACGCCGTTCCAATTGCAGGAAGGTGAACGCGGCCGCGGTCAGCACGGTGTGGTGGGCCCAGCCAGGGTAGGTGCGGCCCTCGAAGTGATCCAGCCCCAGTTCGTCCTTCAGTTCCCGATATTGCTGCTCGATCGGCCAGCGGCTGCGCGCCAGGCGCACCAACTGCCTCAGCGACGCGGTTGCGTCCAGGTTCAGCACGTAGTACCTGCGCGTGTCGTCGGCGAGCGACCGCTCGAAGAGCACCCACCGGTCGCCGCGCCCGTGACGCAGCCGGACCCGCCGGGCGACGAAGCGCGCGGCCAGCGGGCCCTTTGTGCCCTGCGCCCAGGTGACGCGGCGCCAGGCCTGCCGCGGCAGCGCGCGGCCCAGCGCCTCCAGACTGCAGGACGTCGACGCCCCCGGCGTCCACGCGTGCAGCAACCCACGCACGGCGACCGCATAGCGCAGGCCCAGCCGCTCCAGCTCGGTGCGAAACGCGGTCGTCGTCCCATAATCGGCGTCGGCCACGACGGCCTCGATCGTGAAGCCTGCCTTCAAGAGTGTGCGGATGTGCGCCAGGCCGATGCGCCATTTCTCGCGGAAGCGGACCGTGGTCGGCACGCGCGCCCGGTCGCGCCGCTCGGGGTCGCCCGCCCACTCCGCCGGCAGATACAGTTCGCAACTGGTCGGCCACACCAGTGTCGGCCCAATCAACGCGGTCGACACGCCGACCTGACAGTTGCCCGTCTTGCCCAGCGCCCCGCAGGTACTGCCGCTTGACGCCGACCGACTGCGTGCCCTGCTTGGGAAACCCGGTATCGTCGAGCGCCAGGATGCCGCTGCGGTCTGGAATCAGGGCGTGCAGGCGCGCCCAGACCGGCGCCACCGCCCAGGGCGAGTGGGTGATGAAGTGTTGCAGGGCCTGGTAGGAGCCCGCATCGCTCAAGCGCCCATGCATCGCCTGCATGGACTTGCGCGCGCTGTCGTTGACCAAGCCCGCCAGGTAGCGACTCGCGGCGTCGCGCTGCACATCGCGCCCGAAGCAGGACGCGAGTTGATCGGCAAACGCACCGAAGCGTTGCAGCACCGCGCGGGCGTCGGCTTCCGTCACGCACGCAATCGTAAAGAATCCGGATCATTTGTACAAGTACGAAATGTTGGATCGCGTTGTACGAAAGATTGAATCTGACAAAGTAGTGTTAAGGCCCCGCGACGCCGCCACCTGCCGCCCATCCGGGGTGAACGACGAGGGAACGAACTCGCCCTCGACGAGGACCCGCGGTGGCGCCGTGCCGTCGGCGGGCTGCACCGCGAGCGAGCGGCGGCCGTCTCTGAGCCAGCCGAATGCGATGCGCCGCCCGTCCGGGGACCACGCGGGACCGTATGCCTCGCTGTTCAGCGTCAGCGGTGTGAGCGTGCCACGACTCAAGTCGTAGATCCAGACACCGCGGTCGGTGAGCGTGTACACCAGCACGACCAGTTGATGGCCCTTTGGAGAAAGGCGGAGACCAGGGCCGTAGCTGCGGACGGGCGCCGGCAACCGGGCGATCTGCCCGCGGCGGTCCACCGTGACGAGTGTCAGATTCCCGTACGGCACGACCGGGCCGGGCACCCAAGCGAGGGCGCCCGTCGCGGCAACGGCGAACTGCCCAGCGCCCGTGACGTCGTAGTGATTGCCCGCCGTGAGGGACTGCGCCACCGTGTCGAGCACGGGCACTTCCGGGCCGCGCTTCTCCAGGCGCTCGGCGTCAAAGGGCATGGCGAACAGCTGGCCCCGGCGCAGGAACACGAGGTGGCCGCTGGGCAGGTAGCGCGCATCGGCCGCGTCCCGCAGCAGCACCGTGCGTTGGCCGGTGGCGAGGGTCTGAGCGACCACCTCCTCGTCGCCCCATGAGTAGTTGCGTCTTCGCACCGTGTAAAGGAAGGCCTGCCCACCGGGCAGCGGCCACGGAAGCGTGTGGCCGACCTCCGCCTCGCCCAGCGCCGAGACCGCCGCCGGCACCCCTTCGGGCGGGATCGCCCAGATGCGGCCGTCATCCCTGCCGAAGAACAGCTGGCCGCCAGGGCTCCACGCCAGTCCCTTTGGGGGACGAGCGAGACCTGACGCGAGATCCATGACCGGGCCCCCGCCAAGTGGCACTTTCCGAATCGCCGCCGCCGCCCAGAAGGCCACCCACCGGCCGTCGGCCGAGACCGCCAGCGCCTGCGCGCCCTCGGTGTTGGGGAGGGGGCGGGCCTCGGTACCGTCGAGCCGCCGCACGTAGAGCTGCTGCACGCCGCCCCGCCGGCCCACGAAGACCAGCGCCTGCCCGTCCGGGCTCCAGGCCAGCGCGGTGCGCGATCCACCGGGCGTGCGAACGGCACTGGGAAACCACCCGCCGGCGTTCAGCTCCTCGGCCGGGCGCACGTCAACGCTCGGGCGCGCCACGAAAGCCCGCGGGGCGGGCGCCCGGAGCAGCCACATCACCACAGCGCCGGCCACCGCGGCGGCCAGGACGCCCGCCACCGTCAGCACCATCCGGAGCCCGCGCCGGCGGCCCGGTTGGACACCCAGCACCGCCGGCGATGAGGCGCCGCTTGTTTGCAGGATCCACCGCAGTTCGTCGGCCACGTCGTGCGCGGTGTCCCAGCGGTCGTCGGGCTGCTTGGCGAGACACTTCTTGGCGACCCGCTCGAGCGCGGGCGGCGTCAACGGCTGCAGCGTCGCCAAGCCCGCCGGCTCCGCATTCATGATGTTGCCGATGAGGCTCACCTGGCTGTCGCCCTCGAACGCCCGCCGGCCCGTCACCATCTCGTACAGAATCGCTCCGAGTGCCCATAGGTCCGTCCGCGCGTCGGCCTCCTTACCACTACTTTGTCAGATTCAATCTTTCGTACAACGCGATCCAACATTTGTACTTGTACAAATGATCCGGATTCTTTACGATTGCGTGCGTGACGGAAGCCGACGCCCGCGCGGTGCTGCAACGCTTCGGTGCGTTTGCCGATCAACTCGCGTCCTGCTTCGGGCGCGATGTGCAGCGCGACGCCGCGAGTCGCTACCTGGCGGGCTTGGTCAACGACAGCGCGCGCAAGTCCATGCAGGCGATGCATGGGCGCTTGAGCGATGCGGGCTCCTACCAGGCCCTGCAACACTTCATCACCCACTCGCCCTGGGCGGTGGCGCCGGTCTGGGCGCGCCTGCACGCCCTGATTCCAGACCGCAGCGGCATCCTGGCGCTCGACGATACCGGGTTTCCCAAGCAGGGCACGCAGTCGGTCGGCGTCAAGCGGCAGTACTGCGGGGCGCTGGGCAAGACGGGCAACTGTCAGGTCGGCGTGTCGACCGCGTTGATTGGGCCGACACTGGTGTGGCCGACCAGTTGCGAACTGTATCTGCCGGCGGAGTGGGCGGGCGACCCCGAGCGGCGCGACCGGGCGCGCGTGCCGACCACGGTCCGCTTCCGCGAGAAATGGCGCATCGGCCTGGCGCACATCCGCACACTCTTGAAGGCAGGCTTCACAATCGAGGCCGTCGTGGCCGACGCCGATTATGGGACGACGACCGCGTTTCGCACCGAGCTGGAGCGGCTGGGCCTGCGCTATGCGGTCGCCGTGCGTGGGTTGCTGCACGCGTGGACGCCGGGGGCGTCGACGTCCTGCAGTCTGGAGGCGCTGGGCCGCGCGCTGCCGCGGCAGGCCTGGCGCCGCGTCACCTGGGCGCAGGGCACAAAGGGCCCGCTGGCCGCGCGCTTCGTCGCCCGGCGGGTCCGGCTGCGTCACGGGCGCGGCGACCGGTGGGTGCTCTTCGAGCGGTCGCTCGCCGACGACACGCGCAGGTACTACGTGCTGAACCTGGACGCAACCGCGTCGCTGAGGCAGTTGGTGCGCCTGGCGCGCAGCCGCTGGCCGATCGAGCAGCAATATCGGGAACTGAAGGACGAACTGGGGCTGGATCACTTCGAGGGCCGCACCTACCCTGGCTGGGCCCACCACACCGTGCTGACCGCGGCCGCGTTCACCTTCCTGCAATTGGAACGGCGTCGATCGACGGACGCGCCGCGTCCGACCCTGCCCGCCGTGCGAGCGTGGATGCGGGAAATCGTCGCGCTGCAGTACTTTGCGGGCAACCGTCAACTCTTCAACCTCGCGCTCAGTTTTCAGCGCAATCCGCCCCTACGAAGATGACAAAGTAGTGTTACCCTCAAGTTGCTCCGGCGCCATGTACCTGCAGCGTGCCCAGAATGGTGCCGCGTTCGGTAATGGGCGCGGTCATCGTCGGCGCCGTCGCGCCGCCCACGAGCGCGGGCCGTTCGCCGTGGCCGGTGAGCTTCGCCAGACCGAAGTCGAGCAGCTTCGCCGTCGGCACGCCCGACCGTCCCGCGCCGCCCGTCGTCAGCATCACGTTGCCGGGCTTGAGGTCGCGGTGGACGATGCCGTGCTTGTGCGCGGCGTCGAGGGCCTCGGCGATCTGCGCCGCGAGGTCGAGCGCTTGCACGAGCGGCAGCGGCCCCTTCCGCAGGCGTTCCGCGAGCGTCTCGCCCTCGAGGTACTCCATCACCAGGTAATGGACAGGGACAAGGGCATGGGGCAAGGGGCAGGGACCGCCTCGCCGATGTCGTAGAGGACGCAGATGCGCGGGTGCGCGAGGGAGGCGACGGCGCGGGCCTCGCGCTCGAAGCGCGCGCGGCGCTCCGGGTCGGCGGCGAGTTCAGCTGGGAGGACCTTGATGGCGACCGTGCGGTCGAGGCGGGTGTCGCGGGCCTTGTAGACCTCGCCCATGCCGCCTGCCCCGAGCAAAGCGACAAGCTCGTAGGGGCCGAGCCGCGTGCCCGCCGCCAGGGACATCGTGGCCTCCGCGGCGCATTATACGCCGCGCCGCATCCGGCAGTACGTGCATCATGCCGCGCGATCGAATCGTCAGCCGTCGCACCCCAGGGCGAAGGCGAGCGCTGAACACACCTCGCGCATCCGGGACTGGTCCAGCCGGGCCACGCGCCGGCCGAGCGCATCGCTCGTCACCGTCGAGCTACGTGCAGTACGACACGCTCAGCCGGTCGATCGGCACCAACACGCGCCTGCGGTGGACCGTGCGGTCGGCCGGCGACCTCTTCGTCATCTACACCCACAACGTGCGCGACTACTCGGACCGCTGGCAGCTCGACTCGAACCAGTTGCTCGTCAAGTTCCAGTACGCGTTCTGCTACTGATCGCGCCGGAAATAAGGCCAGGCACCTTTTTCAGTCGGGCCGCCGCGCCGCGGTCGCCGTGGCGAGGTTGACGCCCAGCACCAGCAGGAAGATGCCCGCGGCCGGCGCCAGCGTCCAGGGCGCGTCGGCGACGGCCGCGACGTTGGCGGCCTCCTGCAGCATCACGCCCCAGCTCACCGACGGGTCGGGGAAGCCGAGGCCCACGTACGACAGCGTGGCCTCGGCCAGGATGAAGGCCGCCGTGAGGAGGGCCGCCTGGGCGGCGAGGAACCCGCCGGCGGCCGGCAGCAGGTGGCGCACCAGCAGGCGCACGCGGCCCGCGCCGAGCGCCCGGGCGGCCTGCGCGTAGTCGCGCTCGCGCTCGGAGGCGACAATCGCCCGCACGCCCCGCGCGACGATGGGCCAGCCCACTACGGCGAGGATGCCCGCCACGAGGGCGAACACCTGCGCCGGCGGCAGCACCAGCGGCAGCGCCGCGCGCAGCGCGAGCACGACGTACATGGCCGGCAGCACGATGACGAAGTCGGACAGCCGCATCAGCGCCTCGTCCACCAGCCCGCCCGCCACGCCGGCCGTCCCGCCGGCGAGCGTGCCGACGAGCAGGGCGCCCAGCGTGGCCGCCAGCGCGACCGCCAGCGACAGGCGCGCGCCGTAGACGACGCGCGCGAAGACATCGCGGCCGGCGCTGTCGCCCCCGAGCGGGAGCCACGGCCCTCGCTGCGCGTCGCTCACCTGCGCGACGATGCCCCGCGAGAACCAGGTGAGCGGAACCGGGCTCGATCGGTCCTCCTCGTACCGCCGCTCGAGCCGATCGGCGAGGCGGATCGGGTAGACGAAGGGCGTGCGCCATCGGCCGGCGTCGTCGATCACACGGATCGGCATCGGCGGCGCAAAGGATCGGTCGGGGAAACGCGCGTGCGGCGGGTTCGGCGCCAGGGCGGGGGCCAGCACGGCCGCCAGCGCCACGCCAGCGACCAGCGCGAGGCCGGCGCGGCTCATCCGCGCACCTCCTCGCGGCCTCTGAGGTGCGGGTCGACCGCCGCCAGCGCCGCGTCGGACAGGAGCGCGCCCACGGCCAGGAACACGCCGGCGGCGGCCGCGCAGCCCGCCACGAGGTAGAGGTCGCGCGATTGCAGCGCGTCGAACATCAGCTTCCCGAGGCCCGGCCACGACGACACGATCTCGACCACGAACGAGCCGCTGAGCAGGTGGCCGAAGACCACGCCGGCGACGGCCGCCACGGGGCGCAGCGAGGGCTTCAGCACGTGGCGCCACAGGACGCGGCGCGGCGGCACGCCTCGCGCCCGCGCCGCCATCACGAACCGCTCCCCCATCGTCCGGGCCGTCGCCTCCGATTGCAGCCGCTCGATCGTGGCCGCCAGCGGGATCGCGATGGCCAGCGTGGGCACGATCATGTGCCAGGCGATGTCGCCGGCGGCGGCGAGCCAGCCGCGCGCGGCGTCGGCGCCGGCCGACGTCATGCCGCCGATGGGAAGCCATCCCGTCCGCGCGGCCACGAGCACGAGCACGAGGGAACTGACCAGCGTGGGCATGGACACGGCGGCCACCGAGCAGGCCCGGATCGCGCCCGCCGCCCATCCCCGGCGGCTGCCCGACACGACGCCGAGGGGCACGCCGGCGAGCAGGGCGATGGCCAGAGCGGCCACGGCCAGCAGCAGCGTATTGCGGGCGCGCTCGGCGACCAGTCCCGTCACCGGCCGCCCGTACAACAGCGACGTGCCGAAGTCGAGCCTCGCGGCGCGCGCCAGCCAGGCGCCGTACTGCTCGAGCGGCGCGCGGTCCAGCCCGAGGCGGGCGCGCTCGGCCTGGATCGACTGCGCGGTCGCGCCCGAGCCCACGTGCTCCGACGTGATGTCGCCCGGCGCCGCCAGCGTGAGCAGCAGCGCCGCCGACGACACCGCGGCCACCAGCAGCAGCGAGAACGCGAGTCGCCTGGCGAGGTATCTCAGCATCGGCAGCCCGGAAACGGTCGCCCGGCGTATTCTGGCACGCTTTCCGTCCCCGCGCCTCACGGCCGCAGGCCTGTCGGCCGATAGTCTGCCTCAGACAGGCATGCCCGAAGTGTCTCGATTCCCCGTCCGGTCGGCCCTGCTCGACGCGCTCTCGCGCGACGCGATCGTCCTGCTCTACTTCGCGGTGGCCATCACCGAAGGGCTCATCTACTCGCTGCCCATGCTCGACGCGGGCACGCTGACGGCGTTCGGCGCGTCGCCGTTCCAGGTCCCGTTCGTCGCGACGGCCGCCATGGCCGGCTTCTACGGCCTCGGCGGCGTCGTGAACGCCGAGGAGCGGCTGTTCTGGCGGATCCTCGCCTGGGCGTGCGTCTTCTGGGTGGCGACGCTGGTGGCCATCGCGCTTGTGCCGGCGGCCGAGTGGCGGTGGGTGGACAGTGTGTGGGCGGACGCGGCGTACCTGTTCTTCTACTCGCCGATCCTGTTCGCCGCCGCGTGCACGCCGCACCTCGCCGCCGTCGGCCCGAGGCGCTTGGTGGAGCGCCAGCTGCGGTGGGCCGGCGTCACCCTGCTCGTGTGCGGCTGGTACCTGTTCTTCGTCGTCGCCCCCGCCCTCGCCGATCCGGCGCTGTTCGCCACCATGCTGCCGTCGTCGCTGCTGTTCATCACGCTTGACGGGGCCGTCATCCTCCGCTTCGCGTGGCGCGCGCACACGGGCGGATCAACGCGGTGGCGGGTGCTCTACGGGCTGCTGGCGCTCACCGGCGCGTCCCTGCTGCTGACCGACACGCTGGATCTGGCCGAAGCGCTCGGGTGGCTCGCCCTGCCCGGCGGCGCCACGACGGATCTGCTGTGGGCGATCCCGCCGTTCTTCCTGCTGCTCGCGTTTCGCCTGCGCGAGGCCCCGCTGCCCAGGTTCGTGGATCGCGCAACCGGCGAGCGCGAGGCCGTCGCGGGCCTCGACCCGGTGCGCGTCGGCAGCTTCCTGGTGGCCAGCGCGTTCAGCTTCCCGCTGGTGCACGTCGCGCTGCACACGTGGCTGCCCGTCAACCTGCGCCTCGCGGTCGTCCAGCAGGGCATCGTCGTCGTCGAGCTGCTCTCGCTCGGCCTGCTGGCCGTGGCGGCGTTCCTGTACCTCGAGCGGCAGCACGTGGCCGCCGAGCGCCGCCGAGCGGCGCTCGAGGAGCGCGTGCAACGGGCCCGATCGCTCGACGCCGTCAGCCGGCTCGCGGCCGGCGTGGCCGACCAGGCCGGCGGCGCGATCAAGGCCCTCGGCGGCTTCGTGGACCGCTCGCTCGACACGCTCGCCGCCGGCGACCCGCTGCGCCAGGAGGCACTTGGAGCCGCCGGGCACGTGAAGCGCGCCATGGACGTGGTGAGCGGCCTCCGGGCCATCAGCCGTCGGGACCGCGGGCACCCGGTGCCGCTGGAGTTCGGCGCCGCCGTGGCCAGTCTCCTGCCGCAGGTGCGCCAGGCGGTCGGGCCCGCGGTGCTGGTCGAGCCCGTGGTGGCGCGCGGCGAGGCCCTCACCATGATCGACCCCGCGCACCTGCGCGCGATCGTGCTCGGCCTGGCCACCAACGCGCGCGACGCGATGTCGACCGGCGGGCGCTTCCGCCTGGAGACGGACGTGGTGGACCTGGACCCGGACGCTGCGCTCGGCCTCGCCATCAGGCCGGGGCGCTACGCCCGGCTGCGGGCGCGCGACACCGGGTCGGGCGTTCCGAAGGAGTTGCTGCCGCACCTGTTCGAGCCGTTCTTCTCGACCAAGCCCGGCGACGGGGACGGCGGCGGCCTCGGCCTGGCCACGCTCCACGCCCTGGTCAGCCAGTACCGGCGGGTGCGTCAGCGTGACGAGCGAGCCCGGCGACACCACGTTCGAGATCCTCTTGCCCGCGTCGCGGTAACGGGCGCCGGCGGGCCGCGTATAATGCGGCCACCCGTGCCGATCCCAAGGAGCCATTGATGCGACTTGTCCGCGCAGCCGCCATCGCTCTTCTCGTCGCCGCCGCCCTCGGCTGGACCGCCTCCGCGCAGATCGCGCCGGCCTCGCCGCCGCATCCGCGCGTTGCGCAGGCGCTCGAGCTGGCGCGCATCTGGCTCGAAGCGCAGCGCGCGTACGACCAGATCCCGGGCGTCTCGGCCGCCATCGTCCACGACCAGCAGGTGCTGTGGGCCGGCGGCTACGGCCTGGCCGACGTCGCCGCGAAGCGCCCGGCGGCGCCCGACACGATCTACAGCATCTGCTCGATCTCCAAGCTCTTCACGAGCGTCGCGGTGATGCAGCAGCGCGACGCGGGCAAGGTGCGCCTCGACGACCCGGTCAGCCGCCACCTGCCCTGGTTCCGCATCAGGCCGCTCGAAGGCGAATCGGCGGAAGTCACCGTCGAGGGCCTGCTCACCCACGCCTCTGGGCTGCCGCGCGAATCCGACTTCCCGTACTGGACGGCCGCCGGCTTCCCCTTCCCGACGCGTGAGCAGATCGTCGAGCGCATCACGAACCAGCAGATGCTCTACCCGGCCGAATCGTTCTTCCAGTATTCGAACCTCGGCCTGACGCTGGCGGGCGAGGTCGCCGCGGCCGCGGCGGCGAAACCTTACGCTGATCTGGTCCGCCAGTCGATCCTCGATCCGATCGGCCTCCGGAGCACGACGCCCGACATGCCAGGCGACCAGCGCGGCAAGCGCCTGGCCACGGGCTACAGCGGACTGGGGCGGGAAGGCGCGCGACAGCCGGTGCCGTTCTTCGCCGCCAACGGCATTGCGCCGGCCGCCGGCTACGCCTCGACGGTCGAGGACCTGGCCCGCTTCGCGTCGTGGCAGTTCCGGCTGCTCGCCAAGGGCGGCACCGAGGTGCTCTCCGCGACCACGCTGCGCGAGATGCACCGCGTCCACTGGATCGACACGGACTTCACGAACTCGTACGGCCTCGGGTTCTCCGTCTGGCGCAGCGGCGAGAAGACGTTCGTCGGCCACGGCGGCTCGTGCCCGGGATTCCGGTCGCACCTGCTGCTCAAGCCCGACGAGAAGCTGGCCACGGTGTTCATGGCCAACGCGCAGGGCGTGAACGCCACCCAGTACGCCCAGCGCCTCTACGACATCGTCGGCCCCGCCGTCGCGGCAGTGGCGAAGGAGAAGGACAAGGAGGCGAAGCCGAAGGTGCCCGACCCGTCGCTCGCGGCCTACACCGGCTCGTACGCGAGCGCCTTCAGCGGCACCGAGACCGCCGTCGTGCTCTGGGAGGACGGGCTCGCCATGCTTCCGTTGCCGACGACGGACCCGGTGGCGGCGCTGGTGAAGATCCGGAAGGTGGGCGACCACACGTTTCGCCGCGTCCGGAAAGACGAGGTGCTCGCCGAGACCATCACCTTCGAGATGGGCCCCGACGGCCGGGCGCTGCGCTACGTGCAGCACAGCAATCCGTACGAACGGCGGCGGTAGCGCGCGGATCGCAGGTGACGGGCGGAGCCAGGCTCGGTCTCTGCCCTGACTAGCGCCTGGCGCCTGGCGCCTTGTCCCTCGTCCCTCTCCCCTATCCCCTGTCCCCTATCCCCCTGCCCCTATTTCGTCGCCAGCTTCGGCGTCATCCCCATGTTGCGGAACAGGAACGCGTAGATGTCGGCCAGCGCCTCGATCTGTTTCCTCGTGCTGCTCGCGCCGTGGCCCGACTGGGTTTCGATCCGGATGAGGAGCGGCGCGGTGCCGCCGGCTTTCTCCTGCAGCGTCGCGGCGTACTTGAACGAGTGCGCCGGCACCACGCGGTCGTCGTGGTCGGCCGTCGTGATGAAGGTGGCCGGGTATTTGCCGCCCGCCTTGATGTTGTGGAGCGGCGAGTAGGCGTAGAGCGCCTTGAACTCGTCGGCGTTGTCGCTCGAGCCGTAGTCGGCGATCCAGTTCCAGCCGATCGTGAACTTGTGGAACCGGAGCATGTCCATCACGCCGACCTGCGGGATGGCCACCTTGAACAGCTCCGGCCGCTGGTTGATCACCGCGCCGACGAGCAGCCCGCCGTTCGACCCGCCCTGGACGGCGAGCTTCTCCGCGGACGTGTACTTGTTCGCGATGAGCCACTCGGCCGCGGCGATGAAGTCGTCGAACACGTTCTGCTTCTTCAGCTTCATGCCGGCTTCGTGCCACGTCTCGCCGTACTCGCCGCCGCCGCGGATGTTCGCCGAGGCGTACACGAAGCCCTGCTCGAGCAGCGCGATGCGCAGCGCGCTGAACGACGGCGCCGTGGTGCTGTTGAACCCGCCGTACCCGTACAGCAGCGTGGGATTCGTGCCGTCGAGTTTCAGGCCCTTGCGGGAGACGAGGAACATCGGCACCCGCGTGCCGTCCTTGCTCGTGTAGAACACCTGCTTCGTCTCGAACTTCGAGGCGTCGAACCCGGGGATCTCGGGCGTCCGGAACACGCTGCTCTTCTTCGTGGCGATGTCGTAGCGGTAGATCGTGGGCGGCACGTCGAAGCTCGTGAACGTGTAGAAGACGAACGTGTCGTCGCGCTCGCCGCCGAAGCCGCCGGCCGTGCCCGGACCGGGCAGCTGGACCACGGCCTCGAGCGTCCCGTCGAGCGCGTGCACCTCGGCCACGCTGGCCACGTCCTTCAGGTAGCTCACGAACAGCTTGCCGCCCGCCGTGCCGGCGCCCTGCAGGACCTCCTGCCGCTCGGGCAGCACCGTCTTCCAGTTCGCGTCCGCCGGGCTCGCGGGATCGATCAGCACCACCCGGCCGTTCGGCGCGCCTTCGTCGGTCTCGACGAGCAGCTTGTCGCCGACGTTGTCGACGATGCCGAACGAGTCGTCGCCGATCTCGCCGATGAGCGGCCTGAACGCGGTCTCGCCCTTCGAGAAGTCGCGCACGAAGAGGGCGTTGCCCTTCTTGCCCTTGCCGCGGTCCGACACGTTCAGGATGGCGAACCGCTCGTCTTCCGTCGTGCCCACCATGTGGAACCGCTGCGGGTTCGCCGCGTCCTGGAACACCAATTGGTCGGCCGACTGCGGCGTCCCCACCTTGTGGAAGTAGACCTGGTGGTTCTCGTTCGCCGACGACAGCTCCTTGCCCTTGGCCGGGGCCGGGTAGCGGCTGTAGAAGAAGCCGTCGCCTTTCCACGACGCGCCCGACACCTTGACCCACTCGAGCTTGTCGGCCAGCATCCGCTTCGTGGCCACCTCCATCACGCCGTATTCCTGCCAGTCCGATCCGGCGCGAGACACGCCGACGACGGCGTACTTGCCGTCCTTCGAGAGCGAGAACACCGTCAGGCGCGACGTGCCGTCGGCGGACCAGGTGTTCGGATCGATCAGCACCTCGGGCGTGCCCTCGAGGCCCTTCTGGACGTAGAGCACGCTCTGGTTCTGCAGGCCGTCGTTCTTGCTGAAGAAGAAGTACTCGCCCTTGCGCGACGGGGCGCTGTACTTCGGGTAGTTGAAGAGCGCCTCGAGGCGCGTCTTCAGCGCCGCGCGGTAGGGGATCTTCTCGAGGTAGCCGAACGTCACCTTGTTCTGCGCCTGGACCCAGGCTGCCGTCTCGGCCGAGTTGTCGTCCTCGAGCCAGCGGTACGGGTCGGGCACCTGCACGCCGTGGTAGGTGTCGACGTGATCGACTTTGCGCGTCTGCGGATAGTCCAGCTTCGGCGCGGCCTGCTGTGCGTACGCTCCCGCCACCATCAACGCGACCGCGGCCAGCGCGGCCCACGGCGAGACGAACCGGCGGTACCCGTTCCTCATCGTGATGCTCCTTCGGATGACGATTATCGAACGCCCGATCGAACCACATCCCGCCGCGGGGAGTAAAGCGGGCCGACCGTGCTGTCGGCGTCCATGCGCCGGCCCGCGCACCCGGGACCGGTACCCTTGGGCGGCAGCGAAGCCGCGCGCGGACTTCTGGACGAGGCGCCTCGACATGCGGGATGAGGGGACGCGTGGAGAATCGGCGCGGACGATCCCACCGTCAGAACGAGAGCAGGACCAGGAGTGCGTCGCGGTCGAGACGATGGTGGTGCGCCACGTCCGAGATGATGGCGGACAACGTGCCGATTCGAAGCGCCGCATGCCGGGGGATCGTGATGTGGTGCTCGCCGCCCTGCTCGGTCGTAAGTCTCAGGTGACTGCCCGTCTGCCTGGTGATGCGGTAGCCCAGCACGCCCAGGCGCGTCGAGAGGTCCTCGCCAGACACATCGCGGGGCAGCCTCACGTCGTGAGCACCTCGTCACGAACGAGGTGCAGGCGAATGACTTTGGGTCCGGTGCCTGGATCGAAATGGCAGCGGACCGCGTCGCGGACGGCCTGCCGGAGTTCCTCCAGCGTGTCCGCCTCGGTGAACACGGCCTCTCCGACACCGCGGGCAGTGAACCCGCCCTCCGCGGCTTCCTCGACGAGAAAGACCATTTCGGTCACGGCAATGCCCCCATCTTTTGTCCCAGAATACCCTCTCGGTGGGGAAAAGTCATGGAAGGAGCCGCACGACCGGCGAACGACCCTTCCGCGGTCAGGGGCAGGCCGGATGCCTGACGAGGTCGCGATGAACGTCGCGCGCGGCGTGCCCGGCGCGGCCTTGCCCCGTTTGCCTTGCCTGCGGCCCGGCCCTACCATGCGCCTGGACTGCCACTGCCCATGATCGGCCAGACCCTCGGCCACTACCGCGTCCTCGAGAAGATCGGCGAGGGCGGCATGGGCGTCGTCTATCGCGCCCACGACGAGCGCCTCGACCGCGACGTCGCGCTGAAGGTGCTGCCCGCCGGCACCCTGGGCGACGACACGGCGCGCAAGCGCCTCCGGCGCGAAGCGCTCGCGCTCGCCCGCCTCAACCATCCCCACATCGAGGCCGTGTACGACTTCGACAGCGAGGGCGAGGTCGACTTCCTGGTGATGGAGCACGTGCCCGGGCCGACGCTGGCCGACCGGCTGATGAGCGGCGCGCTCGACGAGCCGGAGGTGCTGCGGCTCGGCCAGCAACTGGCGGCCGCGCTCGAGGAGGCGCACGGCCTCGGCGTGGCGCACCGGGACCTGAAGCCGGCCAACATCAAGGTGACGCCGAGGGGACAGGTGAAGGTGCTCGACTTCGGCCTGGCGGCGTTGCTGCACCCGGCCGACGACGCCGACGCCACGCGGTCGGCGACCGAGATCGGCGCGACGGGGGGCACGGTGCCGTACATGGCGCCGGAGCAGTTGCGGGGCCAGCCGCCGGATGCGCGGAGCGACATCTTCGCGGCCGGCGTTGTGCTCTACGAGATGGCGGCGGGCCGGCGGCCGTTCCAGGGGCGGGTGACGACGGAGCTCGCCGACGCCATCCTGCACGCGGCGCCGCCGCCGCCCACCCGCCTCCGGCCCGAGCTCTCGCAGCGGCTCGAGGACATCGTCCTCAAGTGCCTGGAGAAGGACCCGGACAACCGCTACCAGTCGGCGAAGGAACTGGGGGTGGACCTGCGCCGGCTGGCCGCGCCGAGCACGCCGCCTGAGGCGATGGCAGTGGCGCCGGGGCGGCGGCAGTCGCGCGGGCGGCGGTTGGCGTGGGGGCTCGGGCCGCCGGCGTCGCCCTGCTCGTTGTCGTCGGAACACTCGTCGCGCTGAACGTCGGCGGCTGGCGGGACCAGTTGATTGGCGAAGTGACCGAAACGGAGGTCCGCTCCGTCGCCGTCATGCCGTTCGAGAATCTGAGCGGTGACCCCCAGAACGCCTACTTCAGCGACGGCATGGCGGCGGAGATTCTCAGCCGCCTGGTGAGCATTCCCGGATTGAAAGTCGTGTCTATTCGGCGCGCTCAGGGAGACTCCTCGGATTCCAGCTCGGTCGGCCGTGAGTTCGGCGTCGCGGCGGTCCTCGAGAGCGATGTGCGGCGCGAGGGCAGCCGCGTCCGTGTCACGGCGAGGCTGACGAACACGGGAACCGGCCAGGTGATGTGGGCGTCACAGCCGTACGACCGCGAACTGGCGGACATCTTCGCCGTCCAGAGCGGCATCGCGCTGGAAATCGCCGGCGCGCTCGAGACGGCGATGACGCCGGAAGTGCGGAAGTCGGTCGAGCGTCGCCCCACCGGGAACCCGGAGGCGTACGATGCCTACCTGAGGGGCGTGGGCTTCTCCAGGCGGAGCATGGATGAAGTCGACTTCCGGGCAGCCGTCGCGTCCTTCGAGCGCGCGGTCAGCCTGGATCCGACGTTCGCCGCTGCGCACGCCTGGTTGTCCAGGGGGCACTCGTTTGTGTGGTGGATGCACTACGACCGCACGCCCGAGCGCGTGGCCCTCGCGAAGGCGGCCGCAGATCGGGCCGTTCAGCTTCAGCCCGACAGCCCGGAGGTACACACGGCGCTCGGGTACTACTACTACTGGTGTCACCTGGACTACTACCGCGCCCTGGAGGCGTTCGACGTCGCGCGGAAAGCAAGGCCCGCGGACGGCGACATCCTTACTGGTATCGGTTACGTGTTGAGGCGTCAGGGCCGGTTCCAGGAGGCGCTGGCCGTCCTGAAACAGGCGGCCGAACTGAACCCCCAGGATGCCGTGCTCCTGACGAGCATGGGCGACTCGCTCGGGCTGGCCAGGGACGTCGCCGAAGCGGTGCGCTACCTCGACAGGAGCATCGCGCTGACGCCCGATGGGGCGCGCCCGTATGCTCTGAAGGCCCGCTACCTGCTCCGCATCGCCGGCGACGTCGCGGCAGCCGGAACGACATTGGCCTCGGCCGCGAACCTCACGCTGGCGCAGAATCACGAGGTGGCGTATGCGGCCGCTCTGCACGATCTGTTCGCCCGCGACTACCGGGCCGGGCTGGATCGCCTGTCACAGTGGCCGCGCGAGGCCACCGACCACCATCTCTGGTTCGTGCCCAGGGCCGTGCTTCAGGCGCAGCTGTACGGCCTGCTGGGCCAGCGCGAGGCCGAACTGAGCCACTACCGCGCCGCGGCGGCGCTGCTCGAAGAGAGAATCCGGACCGCGCCGGACGATGCGCGGCTCCACGCGTCGCTGGGCATCGCGTACGCGGGGCTGGGCAGGAAGGCCGACGCCGTGCGGGAAGGCAAACGGGCGCTCGAGCTCATGCCGGTCGCCAAGGAGGCGTACCGGGGCGCGCTCCGCGCCGAGGAGATGGCGCGCATCTATGCGATGGTCGGCGAGCGCGAGGCGGCGGTCGAGCAACTGGAGTACCTGATGTCGATCCCGCTCGATCTCGCCGCGCCCGGCCTGCGGCTCGACCCGACCTGGGACTCCCTCCGCGGCCACCCCCGCTTCCAGAAGCTCGTCGGCCGCTGACGGGGCCGGCCGGGGTGAACCCGGCTTCGGCGACAGGGCAAAGGCCCGCTCACATCGAGTCGGAGACGCCGCCGTCCTGGTCGGTCGCGGCGGCGCCGGCCGGCGTCTGTATCGAGCGCGGCGGCGCTGCGGATCGGCCAGGTACGTCTCCTCGGGCCCGAGCAGCGGCACCGCGGCGTCGTTGAGCCGCGCGCGCGCTCGACCGACCTTCGCGGCAACGACCTCACGCCGGACCACCCGCCGCCTCCTCCCTCAGTCTCTCGGCCATCACGCGATGCATCGCCCGCGCCGTCGGCGCCCAGTCCCACCAGTCGATCATGGCTCTGGCGCGAAAGTCGGCCCAGGCGTGCGGCACGCGTTCGACGAGGACCTGGCCCCCCCGGGCGATCTCGAACCGCCGCAGCGGCGGCGCGTCGTCCAGGAGCACGAGATCGACGGGCCGGGCCGGAGGCGCCCGGGCCGGGTTGACGGCCGCACGGGCGATCATTTATTGTCTAAGTGATAATTTATTGAGGAGGCCCATGGGCCGTCCGAGCCTCGCCGAGCCCCGCCGCCGCCAGATCATCGACGCCCTGGTCGCCGCCGTCGCCGCGCGCGGCTACGAGGCCACGACCCTCGCCGACGTGGCGGCGCGGGCGGGCGTCGCCCGCCCGCTCATCCGCCACTACTTCGGCAATCGCGCAGCCCTGCTCGCCGCCGCCGTCGGGCAGTTGACCGCCGCCTATCGCGACGACTACCGCGCCCTCGCCATCGGCGTGCCGGCGTCGCGCCGCCCCGCGGCGCTGCTCGACTACCTGTTCGGCGGCCCCTTCACCGCCCGCGCCTCGGCCGACGCCGCCGTGGACGCCCTGCTGGCCGCCTCGCCGCGGGACGCGGCCGTGCGCGCATCGCTGCGGCGGATGTACCGCGCATTCGAGCACGCCGTTTACCGGGTCATCGTGGACGCCTGGCCGCACGCCGCGCCCCGGGAGGCGCGCCGCGCGGCCTATGCCGTCATGTGCCTCGCCGAGCAGCACGCCACGTTCCGGTCGCTCGGCATCGGCGCGCGCCGCACGGCCGATGCCCGCGCCGCCGCCGCCCGGCTGTTGCGCAGCGCGGGCGCGCGCCGGCGGCGGCAGGAGCCGCCATGACTCACGCGCTCACGTACTGGCAGGCCGACCCGGCGGCCGCCGAGCCGTCGCTTGTCTCCGACGCGAAGGCCGACGTCGCGATCGTTGGCGGCGGCCTGGCCGGGCTGGCCGCGGCCGCGAGGCTGATCGAGGCCGACCGCACCCTGGCCGTGACGGTGCTCGAGGCGCGCCACCCGGGCTTCGGCGCGAGCGGCCGCAATGCGGGCATCATCGAGGCGCCGCTGCTGATGCCGAGCTGGCTCGTCGACGGCGCCCTGCCGCCTGCCGAAGCCCGCTGGGCCATCGGCTGCCTGCGCCGCCGGGTCGATCGCGAGGTGCAGTGGCTGTCGGCACTCGCGCGCGGCGCGGACCTCCGCCCCGCGCGCATCCTGGTCGGCGCCACCTCGCGCCTGGCGGCCGGCGTGCTGCGCCGCGCGGTCGAGCGCCTCGACGCGGCCGGCGTGCCGGCGGCCTGGCTCTCCCCCGCCGAGGCCGAGGCTGCGGCTGGCGCGTGCGGGCGCGGCGCGCTCGCGTTCGACGGCTACTGTGCAGATCCGATGGGCCTGGTCCAGGCGCTGGCGAGGCACGCGGCAGAGGCCGGCGCGCGCATCCACGCCGGAACGCGCGTGACGGCCATCGCCACCGACCCGCGGGGCGGGGTCCGCGTGGAGACGGCATCGGGCGGAAGCCTGCGCGCGCGCACCGCCGTCGTGTGCGCCGGCGCCTGGACGTCAAGCCTGCAGCTGCCGGGCCGGCCGGAGATCCGCCCGGTGGCCACCTACATGGTGGCGAGCGCGCCGCTCCCGCCCGAGCACGCCGCGCGCCTCGGCGGCGACGGGTGCTGCGTGAGCGAGGTCTTCTCGCCGGCCAGCTACCGGCGCGTCCACGACGGCCGCCTGCTGTTCGGCGGCACGGCTCGCGTCCTGAAGGCCGCCGACACCACGCCCGAGATCGACGCGCGCCAGGTGTTCAGGCTGAAGGCGACGCTTCGCAGGAGCCTGCCGTGGCTCGCCGGCGTCGAACTGGAGACGTCGTGGGGCGGCACGACCAGCGCCACGCCGAACCTCGCTCCGGTTGTCGCGCCCTCCGGCACGATGCCCGGCGTGATCGACGTCGCCGGCTTCCACGCATTGATGCCGGCGGTGCTCGCGGGCAGCATGGTGGTCGGGCTGGCCCTCGGCGAGGGCCGCGCCGACGATGAAGCCGAGCGGCTGAGGCGGGCGTATGCCGCGACCCGCCTGCCGCGGGGAGGCGCGCTTCGGCTGCTGGTATCCGTGCTCGCGGCGCCTTTTGTCGGATCGCGGCCGGGGGCCTGATCGGCGCCCGCGCTTCTGGTGGCGGTCCAACGACCGTCGACCGACCCGGTCAGTCGGCCCAGAGCGCCGGCAGTTCGATGGCGATCTCGGTGAACGGCTCGCCGCGATCACGCACGCTTGCGCCCCGGCCGGGACAGTAGGCGGGTCCTTCTACCCGCGCTCGTGAGACGTCCGGCTGACGAGCGGGTACCGATCAGGGTGCTCGATGGACTCGACGGCGAGGTCGACGTCGAGGTCGGGCCAGTAGCAGGTGGTGCGGACTCGGCTGGTGGACGTTGACGATCGCCCCGATCGAGGCGTCGCGGAACCACGGGAACTCCTGGAACGGCAGGAAGTGCTCGCGCTCGCCGATGAACAGCCAGAATCCGTGAGGCGAGACGTTCGTGACTTCAACCGCTGAAGTGGCTGAGCCAGGCACGGCGGATGTCATCGGCATGCTCCTCCGCCAACTGCGCGGCTTCCTTCAGGCGATCGGCCCGGAGCCCGTAGTTGACGGCCAATTCGACGGCTGGCTCGAGCCAGAACTTCGCCTCGCCTTCAGCGTGCTGCACGTGCACGGGCGGTCGCGCTTCCTCGCGGGAGAAGAAGTAGAATCGGAAGCCGCCCACCGGCAGCACCGTCGGGCTCACGCTGTCAGCATAAACCCAGACGGCCGCCTCCGGGACACCGGCTCGCCCGGGCCCGCCGGTAATCGTCGTCGATAGCGTCGTCTGCGTCGTGAGCCTTCGTCGCGGCCGCGCTCGGGGCGGTCGCTCCGGCGGTCCGGTCACTGGTCCCAGGGGTTGACGGTCCTCGCGCCGGCCTCGCGGATGGGGGCTTCGTCCCGGGTGACCACGGTGGCATCAATGGCCGCGGCCGAGGCGGCGATGAGGGCATCGATCACCGGCAGCGGCCGGCCGCGCGCGGCCGACTCGCCGGAGACGCGCCCCGAGGCCAGGGCCACCTCCTCGGTGATGCCGACGATCCGCCCCGCGAAGCGCTCCCTGAGGTCGTGGTCGAGCCAGGCCCGCAGCCGCGCCTTCCTGCGGCCCTCCGGCAGTGGCGCGATGCCTTTCTGAATCTCGCCCAGCGTGAGCACGCTGAGGTACAGCTCCTCCTCGCGCTGATCCGCGAGCCACGCGGCCACGGCGCTCGAGGGGCGCGGCCTGGTCAACTCCGACACGACGCACGTGTCGAGCAGGTATCTCACAGGCGGACGCTCCGGCCGGTGTCGCGGTCGCGGGCGAGGTCGAGGCGGGCGCCGCGCAGGGGCGAACGGGCGAAGAACTCGACGAGGCTGCCGCGGGGCCGGGTGAGGCCGCGGTAGGTGTCGACCGGCACCACGACGACGGTGTCCGCGCCGTGGCGGGTGACGATCTGCGGCCCCTCGCGCAGGGCCGTGTCCACCAGTTCGCTGAAGCGGTTCTTCGCCTCCTGCAGCTGCCAGCGATCGTGCACGGCCGCCTCCCGCGGGTAATACAATCTAGACAGTCTAGCTAGATTGTACGCCTTCGGCGCCACCGCGTCAACGGCCGGCCGGGGCGAACCCGGCTTCGGCGAAATGGCGGTCGAACGCGAAGGCGCGGGAGATCCCGCGCCGGCGCATCACGTCGAAGCTCGCCGCATCGACAAGGCTCAGGTCGCGCCGGTTCGCCGCGATGATCGCGGCGACCGCCCGGTCGTGCGCCTCGCGGTCGACGAACTCGACGTCGACGATCGCGAGAAGATCGTCGGCGAGGGTTCGCACGGCTGCCTGACCGAGGCGCCTCTGCGCGAGGGCGTACGTTTCCACCAGCACGTAGTTGGTGGTCACAAGCGGCGTATCACGCTCGAGCAGCGATCGCCACGCGGCGGCGGCTTCACCGTGGCGCGCCTCGTCGGCGTCGAGCAGCGCGAGCCAGGCGGACGTGTCGACGAAGGTGGTCAGGGCTTCCATGCGTCGGCGAGGTGGTCGTCGTGTCTCGTCGCGAGGTCGCGCACGCCGGAGCGGAAACGCCCAACGGCCGCGAGCGCCCTGGATTTGGCGTGTTCCCGTCCGCCGCTTGCCCGGGACTCGAGCAGTGCGTCGACGCCGTCGCGGACGAGATCGGCCATGGACCGATGTTCAGCAGCGGCGAGCTTGCGCAACTCCGCTGCCTGGGCTTCCGTCAGGAGAATCTGCGTCCGCACCATGATGCCATTATAACATAACTATCAGCCACTATGATGTAATCATCCAGACGCCCACCCCGATCGCACGGCCATGCCGCCGGCGTTCGCCGCCGGCGCGATCCAGGTCGCGCCCAGGCGTCGTCAACAGACGGCGAGGGCCGCCGCGCTCAGTCGCTCCAGGGATTGAACGTCCTCGCGCCGGCCTCGCGGATGGGGGCTTCGTCCCGGGTGACCACGGTGGCATCGATGGCCGCGGCCGAGGCGGCGATGAGGGCATCGATCACCGGCAGCGGCCGGCCGCGCGCGGCTGATTCCCCGGACATGCGGCCCCAGGCCAGGGCCACCTCCTCGGTGATGCCGACGATCCGCCCCGCGAAGCGCTCCCTGAGATCGTGATCGAGCCAGGCCCGCAGCCGCGCCTTCCTGCGGCCCTCCGGCAGCGGGGCGATGCCCTTCTGGATCTCGCCGCGCGTGAGCACGCTGAGGTACAGGTCGTCCTCGCGCTGCTCCGCGAGCCATGCGGCCACGGCCCTCGAGAGGCGCGGCCTGCTCAACTCCGACACGACGCACGTGTCGAGCAGGTACCTCACAGGCGGACGCTCCGGCCGGTGCCGCGGTCGCGGGCGAGGTCGAGGCGGGCGCCGCGCAGGGGCGAGCGGGCGAAGAACTCGAGGAGGCTGCCGCGGGGCCGGGTGAGCCCGCGGTAGGTGTCGACCGGGACCACGACGACGGTGTCCGCGCCGTGGCGGGTGACGATCTGCGGCCCCTCGCGCAGGGCCGTGTCGACCAGTTCGCTGAAGCGGTTCTTCGCCTCCTGCAGTTGCCAGCGATCGTGCACGGCCGCCTCCCGTGGGTGGTACAGTACTGACAGTCTAGCTGGATCATACGCCGTTCCCCGTCCCCGGGTCAACGGCGCCAAGCGGCACGTCATTCGGCCCAGAGCGCCTGCAGCTCGATAGCGATCTCGGAGAACGGCTCGGCGCGGACGACCTCGGCGCCGGCGTGCGTCACGAGGATGGTCCAGCGGCCGCGCTCCAGGCCCAGCACTTCGAGCGTCCCCGCGTCGGGTCGATCAACCACGCGTGGCCGACGCCCTCGCGCGCGTAGATCGCCAGCTTCTGCACGCGGTCGATAGACGTGGTCGACGGCGACAGGATCTCGCAGACCCAATCGGGCGCGAGCGGGAAGAACGCGGCCTCGGGCCGACGCGGCATGCGCGTTCGCCGCCATCCCGCGAGGTCCGGCACCAGCACGTCCCCGGATAGATGGAGTTCGGGCTCGTCGAGGATCCACCACCCGCCCGGGCCGCCGCGGCCCTCGTGAAACGGCGGAACCAACCACCCGCCCAGCACGGACGCGGCGATAGTGTGCGGCGCAGCCGGCCTGGGTGAGGCGTGCAACTCGCCGTTCACGATTTCGGCAACGAGATTGTCCGGCAGCTTCGCCAGGTCGTCGTACGTGGCGGGCCGGTCGAAGGGCGGAACACGCGGCATCGGCGGCATCATACATCGTCGTCTCGCACGAGGCGTGCCCGAGATCGATGCACGGGCTGCGTGCTTTCCGGCCTGAATTCACGGGGTTCGAGTCCGGCGGTTCTGCACGTGGCAGGAACTGCCACGCCGGCCAGCGTTCGGCGTGGCAATTCCCGAGTACCCGACACCACAGCTGCGGGTTCGGCGGGCAGGTCCTTCCGCGCGCGGTCAGTCGCGCTCGGGAGCCGGGCGTACGGTGGCGCGCGTGGTCAGCTTCTTGTCGCCGATCTCCAGGACGACGGTGTACTCGCCCGGCGGCGCGAGCGCGGCCTGCATGCGCGGGCCCGCCGCGGCGGGCGTTTGTGTCTGCGCCCCGGCTGCCTGTGGCGGCGGCTGGGCGCCGGTGCGCCTGAAATCCCACACCACCGAGTTGAGGCCGGCCGCGCCCTTGCCCTCGACGACCGCCACCGTGTCGCCGGCCGCGTTCGTGATCCGGATGGCGACTTTCTCCTTCGCCTCCGCCTTCAGGAAGTAGTTCACCACCGGCCCCGCCGGCTCGTTCGGCGCCACGAACTGCCGGTCGCCGCCAATCGTGCCGCCGATGGCCCGGCGTGGCCACTGGATCTTCGGCTCGACGGCGACGAGGTGCGCGTCCTTCGCCATCACCGCCGATGTCGCCTCCTGCAGCGGCGTGATGTCGGCCACGAAGATGCCGCGGCTGTGCGTGGCCACGACGAGATCGTTCTCGCGCGGATGGATGAGCAGATCGTGCACCAGCGGGTACGGCGGCAGGCCCGTGCCGAACGGCGACCACGTCTTCCCGCCGTCGCGCAACTGGAGTACCTGATGTCGATCCCGCTCGATCTCGCCGCGCCAGTCCCGCGGCTCGACCCGCCCTGGGACTCGCACCGCGATCACTCGCGCTTCCAGACGCTCGTCGGCCGCTGACCTCGGGTCTGACCGCCTCCGCCAAGGCTTCGGCGAGTCCGCCGTAGATCCAGCGAAGGCGGAAGACCCGGGGCTCCATACGGTTGACGCGACCGGCGTCTGCTCCACCGGCCCGCCCGCGCGTCAATGTCCGCCACGCACCGTATTGCACCGCATTCGCGGCGCGTGCCGCCGGCGGTCAACGCCGCCGTCCGGCAGGTCAGTCGGCCCAGAGCGCCTGCAGTTCGATGGCGATCTCGGCGAACGGCTCGGCGCGGTCACGCGCGTTTGCGCGCCGGCCGGGACAGTAGGCGGGTCGTTCTAGCTGCGTTCGTGAGACGCCCGGCTGACGAGCGGGTACCGTTCAGGGTGCTCGATGGACTCGACGGCGATGTCGACGTCGAGGTCGGGCCAGTACAGGTGGTGGGGACTCGGCTGGTGGACGTTGACGATCGCCCCGATCGAGGCGTCGCGGAACCACGGGAACTCCTGGAACGGCAGGAAGTACTCGCGCTCGCCAATGAACAGCCAGAATCCGTGAGGCGAGACGTTGGTGACCTCAACCGCTGAAGTGGCTGAGCCAGGCACGGCGGATGTCATCGGCATGCTCCTCCGCCAACTGCGCGGCTTCCGTGAGGCGATCGGCCCGGAGTCCGCAGTTGACGGCCAATTCGACAGTTGGTTCCAGCCAGAACTTCGCTTCGCCTTCAGCATGCTGCACGTGCACGTGCGGTCGCGCTTCCTCCCGGGAGAAGAAGTAGAAGCGGAAGCCGCCCACCCGCAGCACCGTCGGGCTCACGCTGTCAGCATAAACCCAAACGACCGCCTCCGCGACACCGGCCCGCCCGCGGCCGCCGGTGATCGTCGTCGACACCTCAGTCCGGGTCGCGAGCCTTCGTCCCGGCCAGGCGCCCGAAACGGACGTTTGTCAGACCGGGAGGCTCAACGGAAACACGACGGTCACGCGCAAGCTGCCAGCCGAGTGTTCGCAGGGATTCGCAGCGACCGGCGCGACGAGGAAGTTCGTCGTGTTACACACGAACGTCCAGTTGTGAAGTCCGATTTCACGCCGCGGACGAACTCGCCGCGTCGCCGCGTCCGGCCCTCACGCCGACCTCACCGGCCTCAATCTGTCCGGGGCCGCCCGTCAGTCGAGCACGGGCGCCGAACGCACCGTGGCCCGCGTGGTCAGTTTCTTGTCGCCAATCTCGAGGACGACGGTGTAGTCGCCCAGCGGCGCGAGCGCGGCCTGCATGCGCGGGCCTTGCGCCGCGGGCGCCTGGCCGGCCGCGGCTTGTGGCGGCGGCTGGGCGCCGGTGCGCCTGAAATCCCACACCACCGAGTTGAGGCCGGCCGCGCCCTTGCCCTCGACGACCGCCACCGTGTCGCCGGCCGCGTTCGCGATCCGGATGGCGACCTTCTCCTTCGTCTCCGCCTTCAGGAAGTAGTTCACCACCAGCCCCGTCGGTTCGTTCGGCGCCACGAACTGGCGGTCGCCGCCGATCGTGCCGCCGATGGCCCGGCGCGGCCACTGGATCTTCGGCTCGACGGCGACAAGGTGCGCGTCCTTCGCCATCACCGCCGATGTCGCCTCCTGCAGCGGCGTGATGTCGGCGACGAAGAGGCCGCGGCTGTGCGTAGCCACGACGAGGTCGTTTTCGCGCGGATGGATGAGCAGGTCGTGCACCAGCGGGTACGGCGGCAGGCCCGTGCCGAACGGCGCCCATGTCTTCCCGCCGTCGAGCGTGGCGAACACGCCCATCTCGGACCCGACAAACAGCAGGTCCGCGTTCTTCCGGTCCTGCGCGAACGCGTACACCGTGCCGTCGGGCAGGCCCTTGCCGATGGCCGTCCACGTGTCACCGAAGTCGTCGGTGCGGAACACGAACGGCGTGTAGTCGTCGCGGTGCCAGCCGGTCTTCAGCACGAACGCCGTGCCCTCTTTGTGCGGCGACGCGAACAGCCGCGTCACGCAATCGCGTCCCACTCTCGTCTCGGTCCTGAGGTAGATCCTGCGGGCGTGCGACGCCACCGCGCGTCTCAGCAATCAATTGATTGAACCGGATGGTCGCTCGGGTTGGCACGTTTGGCCAGGAACCCGAGAACCCGCTTCAGGAGCTTCGACGCTACGCCCAGGCCCGCGGCCGGGAGGCCGCGGAATGTACCGACCGCGGCGTCTCTGGGGCGAAGGAGCAGCGCCGTGCGCTCGACGAACTGGTCAGGGACGCCCGATGCTTCAGAACCGGTTCTCCCGGTTTGTGGGTGCTCCTCCTGCCGGGCGGCTGCCGTGCGCGACGTCCGCCCACGGGGACTACCGACGTTTCCGGGACAGCCAACCCACCAGTAGTATCGGCGTCGTCAGGACGAAGCTGCCAACAGCCAGGAGCACCGCGAAGACGAAACCAAAGTCATCCAGAACGAGGTCGCTGAGGCGAGTGTGAATCATGAGCAGGGCCTCGGGGTAGAGAACCCAGGGAATGTACCATTGCGCCTTGGTCGTCTCGTTCGCCAACACGAGCACCACGATGCGCGCGATCGCCAAGGCCGTTCCACAGCTCAGGTAGTCCACCACCACCTGCCTGCCAAGTCTCGGTCGGTGCAGTAACCAGCCCGCTGCCAGTACCGGGGTCGCAATGACGTAGCTGCCAACGACGAAGAGTGCGGTCCTCCTGATGAGCCCGGTCGGGCGGAAACTAGTCAATTCGAGCAGATTCTCGGGGTACATGACCCAATAGACGCCCCAACTATAGAACTCTCTATGATGATGATTCCCCCACACGATCAGCGCGATGCGCAGGGTCGCCAACACTGCTCCAGTGATCAGGTAGTACATCACCAGGCGCCTGCCAAGTATCCATCCCCTTCTATCCGGCTCTTCTGAATCGCGCCAGCCGTCCATGCGGATCTCCTCCTCTAGGAAGCGACTCATCGCGGCGACAGTTCGCCCGGCGTCGAGCGACCCCTGACAGTCGCGGGTCACCGTCGGCGCGATCTGAACGCCGTGTCCGGCTCTCCGCGCTGGTCCCCGGGAGACGGCACGAAACCGTCTATTTGACCGGCGCCACAATCGCCTCGATTCTCTTCTTGGCGTCGTCCGACCAAGTCATCTGGCCGAGATAGTAAACCCAGTACTGAGGAGGGTAAGGACCATCTCGGGGGATGTCGTAGAATCCGTCGTAGTTGTCCAAACCGCCCTTGTGGCGCGTGAAACTGAGCCCGCCTTGATGCCCAAGCTCGTGTGCAGCCGTAACCCCGACTCCTCTTCCGAGCGCGCGGGCAATGTCTGCGCGAGACCAGTTCAGCTTCCGTGCGCAGGCATCCCAATCGCCGACCCTGCAGTCAACAACGGTCCTCAGCGTGCTTGCCACAGTGGGGAAATTGACATAGCTCAATCGGGAAGTACGAAAGAAATCAGTCTCTCCTTGCCCTCCCAGAAGCATGTCTCGCACCCTGATGTGATGCGGCAGTTCCGTCCGGTCCTCGCTGAAGTAGACCTGGTAGCCAGAAAAGGCGCCTTGTAGTGTCTGGAGAGCAACGGTCTTCACCAACGCCAACTCGTCCAGCGACAAGCCCTCCGACCCAGTGCTATCCCGGTCCCAGTAGAAATCGATGCCCACCTCCACGCGTCGCGTGCCGCTCGGCTCCCGACCTCCGGACGAGGCGGGGTAGACTACCGGTTCGTTCGGAAGCGCCCTGCCGGCAAGGAAACTTAGCTTCTCGCCCTCGATGACGGGCCACAAATCGCCGCCTCCGAAGGTCGCAGGGAGCCCGGACATAACGCTCCTCGGCAACCGCGAGGGCGTGTCGACCACCTGGCCGTCCTCGTCGAGCGTCGTCACCGTCTCGCCGTCCGTGACCGCCACACCGCCCCCGGCCAACGCGGTGACGAACGTGCCTGCCACCGCGGGGCTGAAGCTCACCGCCGTCGACTCCAAGTCGTACGCGACGCCGTTCACATCAAACCCCACCCCGTCGCCGATCCGATCGAAGGGCAGGACACCAATCTGCTGCCCGCCGGAGGACTCCGCGCCGACCCGCGCGTGGCGGGCGTCCCCGGTCCGCTCATATGTGCTCCAATCGACGATCGTGATCGAGTTCCATTGCGCGTGGACCCCGCCTCGCGGATCGGGCACCAGCGTATCGCCTTGGAGATTCAGCGCATCCGAGGTCGTGCCCGCCTTGGTCTGGAGTTCGTAGACGCTGCCGGCGCCGTCTGCCGTCACCCGCACAACTGAGACGGTCGCGCGGTAATCACTTGGTATCGCCGTGCTCTGGTTGCAGCCCTCCTGCGAGTAGTAGTCGTAGACCGACGTCGACGTCCGGACGATGGCATACAGCGCGCCGTCGTACCCGACGACGCCGCGACTCAGCTCCGGACCCGACTCGCTGATCGAGTGATACCCCGCGTGGCAGTCGATGTTGTAGAGGGCGTAATGACTGGTGCCGGCAGGAGTGTGCCGGAACCTGACGGCACCCGTGTCGCCGTCCAGGCCCACCACCTCCCAGGACTGACCGACGTATTCGAGCAGGTAGATCGTCCCGTCCGGACTCTGGCCGACCACCGTCGAGGCAGAGGCGGGGGAATCGTAACGCCAGGGAACGGCGTCGGGCGTCCCGGGAATCCGCACCAGACCTCCAGTGCCGGTGCTCCAGTCCTGCGTGCCGAGCACGACGCCGCCGGCCCGGTCTGCCAACGTCAGCCACACGTCGGACGTTCCTGGCTGCGACGGTGACACATCCCACGGTGTCGCCAGCGTGCCGTCGAGGAAGACGCCCTGCAAGCGCTGAGACCCGGATACCGTGCCTTCCAGCACGTACAGACCGGGAACGGCGTCGTTCACTCGAGTCGTGGTCGTGCGGGTGGGGCGCTGGTCAATCCGACATTAGGTGAATCAGCTTTCCCTCGAACGGCTCGAAGGTGAGCCGATAGCGCCGGGTGCCGCGGGCAGATCGCAAGACGACCTCCATCCGCCACGACATGCGCGGCTCGGCCTGACCACCCTCGCGGTACCGCCCCTCAAACTCCGCCGTCCATGTCGTCAGGGGCCCCCAGTGGGGCCCTAACGCCCGTAACCGTGGGAGCGCCTGAGCGAGAAACTCCGCCCGATTCCAGGGTCCGAAGTGAGCCCCGGCCTCGCGCAGAGCCTCGGTGTCCTGCACCTCGGAAAAGTCCGGGTGCTGCCACAGTCTCTCGAGGAGTGCCATGTGACGGGCCGTGTTCATAAATGGGCCTGTCGCCGAACAGCGCCCGATCTTCCCGTCATCGTCGACGCGCTCTACGTTCACGGTCAGAAGATCCCGCTGGTCTGCATTGGTTATGGGCAGGATCGAATAGCGGAACACGGTCAGCGGCAGAGGCTCGATGTCGAAATACAGGTCAGACACGAGCCGCGCCCGGAGGTTCTGACCCGCCAGCGACGGGTACATCGCTTTGGCCAGCGCCTGCACTTGGGCCGAGGCATCGGAGCGGACCGGTGGCGGCTCACTCGCCGCCGGGCTCACGATCCTGCCAGCGAGGACGCACCCCGTGATGCTTACCGCCAGCAGGCCCCTAATGCGGCGGCGGTTTGAGCAGTCGGAAACCATCATTCCCTCCAATCCGCTTCCAGCGTTGCATGGGTGGGAGCGGCCCGTTGGCCGTGCTTAGCGCCTGCCCGATGGTCTGCCCGCGCCTCAGGGAGTCTGCAATGGACAACCACACCTTGCCGCCGAGGAGCAAGTCCGTTTGCGCGTTCTGATCGACCGGGACAATGAGCATGCGCCCCGGAGTGGTGTCGGTAATGCCCCAGAGGTCCTGGAATTCGGGACCGATGTAACATGATGCGATGAACACGATCTTCGCCTGGCTGGCGAGCCGCCATTCGCGGTGGGCGTAGGCCTCCCCCCGTTTGCCAACCCACTGCGGTCCGTCAACCGGCTCGCGGAGCTTAATCAAGTCCTTGTCGAAGAAGCTCATGCCTGCGGAGAAGCGCGGCCTGCCCGGTGGATCATCGGGAATCGAGACGGAGTGTCCGATGAACGCGACCACAGCAGAGGAGGAAATGGCGCCAAGGAAACCTCCGACCGTCGCGCTGGACGCCCTCCTCGTGTCAATGTTCACGTAGCCGGAGTATTCGGACAGGTAGAATGCCACCTGAAACGCGGTTGCGGCCGGATCGACGGGGGGAGTCTGCAGATGCTCCACCGGCAGGAATGTCGAAATCGCGGGTCTGCTCAGTCCGCGTTGCGCCTGCCGGTTCCCGTAGTACGGGATGAACGACACGAAGGCTTCGTCAATCTCGTTCCCCGCCAGGCCCGTCAGCGTGGCACCGTCGTACGCGAGCCACGTCCCCACGCCCCAGTAATGCAGTGGGACCATCCCTCCCAGCATGGCGGTGCCGCCATCCGGTTGGCCGGTGCCGTCCACCGTGTAGAGCATCCCGTCGGTCGTCAGTACCGGCGGCCCCACCGTCGGCCAGCGCGGCCACCGGCTGGCCCGCCATCGCGACACTCCACCGCACGCCGCCGCTGGCCAGGTCGAACGCGGCCAGCCCCTCGTCCGACGACAGCAGCCCCACGCCGTCGGCCCCCACCATGGACACCGTCGCGCTGCCGGGTAGCATGTAGGTCGTCGCCGCGCTTCCTTGGACATACGCAGCCACGTGCTGGCTCTCCGCATCAGACCGATTGACAAACCACGTCGCCAGCACCCCACCACCCTCGTCGGGCAGCACCTGGCCGACCACCAGTTCGTAGAGAGGGGCGTCCATCGCGAGCGCCCGGTCCATCGCTTGCAGAACCTGTGACGACGCGCCGCCGTTCGAGTCGATGCGCAGTAACTCCACCAACAGGTGTTCCGCGCCAGATCCGTTTCCACACGGTTCGTAATCCCATGTGCGCGTTTCTGAGTGGACCTCCAGGTAGAGGGCCCCGTCCGCACCGACCACGGGGCTGTTCGTGGTCGGACCCCGCTCCGACTCGGAGTTGAATCCCGGCGAGCAATCGATGTTCAAGGTTGTGGACGTGGATACAGCCGAGAGACGGTGACGAAAACGGGTATGCCCGGTCGCTCCGTCGATGCCCGCGACGAACGTGTACCCGTCATCGCTTCGCTCGACGACGAAGACCGTGCCATCTGGTGCTTGCGCGATGTCGTGTTCGACGCGATAGGCCGACTCCCAACGCCACGGCACGCCGCTTGTAGGCCCAGGCGCCCGCACCAGCGCGAACGACCCGGTATTCACGTCGGACGTGGGTAACAGCACGCCGCCGTGGCTGTCGCCGACGATCGGCCAAACCCAGGCACTGGCCTGATTCACCGCGGGCGCTTCGGCCAGGATCTCTTCGCCGGACGCCGTCACCCCGCGCACCATCCCGCCCTCGAACAGGTAGGCATCCGGCACATCCGGGGCCACTCGATTCGCATAGACGAGCCGGTTCCAGCCTCCTCCCGGCCGCGCTGGCAGGGTCCACGCCACTGTGCCTGGCGCCAAGCTCACGCCGGCGACGATGGTCACCGTGGCGCTCACGCTCACCGACTGCCACGTCGCGGTCACCTGTGTCTGGCCGGTCTGCAACGCACGGAACACCGGGTTCGTGTCGTCGGTCTGGCTCAGTGTGGCGGGATCATCGACCGTCCAGGTCGCATCGGTCACGGGCAGTCCATATTCGTCGACGAGCCGGAACGTACGCGCCTGTCCCACGACCATCGTGACAGCACTCGGAGTAATCACCATGGACATCCGCGTGCCAACCCGGGCGACACGAATCCCAGTTGACGCGCTGTTGCCGGCCCGGTCGCTGGCCTGCAGGGCAATTGCGTTTCGGCCTGGGGTCAGGCCCACCACGCACGACACGACGCCGTCTTGGCCAACCTGGATTGAGACTCCGTTACACGTCACCCGGCCGACGCCGGAGTCGCCGTCGGTGACGGTCCCGGTGAGCGTCACCGAAGCGTTGGCGGTCGACTGGCCATCCGCGGGTGACGTCAAGGTCACGACTGGCGGGGTCCGGTCGATGTTCACGGTCACCCTCGCCGTAGTCAGGTTTCCCACCCTATCGGTGCCGACGCCCTCGACGACACTCGTTCCTTCGACCGTGACCTGCGTCGGCGGAGAGCACGAGTCCACGCCCGCGAGATCCTCGCACCGAAACCTCACCGTCACGTCGGAAGGACTCCAGCCGGAGGCGTTCGGCGCTGGCAGCACGAACGCGGTCATCGTTGGGCCATCGTGGTCGATCCGGAACGTGGCCCAGGCGGCGGGGCTCGCCAGCCAACCGGCTTGAAAGGCTCGGGCCATCACCGTCGCGGCCTGCGCGATCCAGCTCGGACGGAGGGGTAGGAACGGCCTGCAGCGGGGTCTTCCGGCCACGCAGATGGGGCGTTGCTCAATCCGAACGCAAGTGGATCAGCTTGCCTTCAAACGGCTCAAATGTGAGGCGATACCTTTGGGTGCCGAAGCTCGACGCCATCGTTGCCCTCATTCTCCACACCATGCGGGGCTCGGCATTGCCACTCTCGCGGTAACGCCCCTCGAACTCCGTCTCCCATTTCGTTAGCCGTCCCCAATGGGGGCCGAGCGTTGCCAGATGCTCAAGAGTCTGCCGAATGAACCCGGTCCTATTCCAGGGGCCGAACTCAGCCCCGGCCTCGCGCAACGCCCGGCTATCCTGCTCCTCGAGCCAGTCTTCGTGAGACCCGAGTTTCAATAGCAGCTCGCGGTTCTTCGCGGTATTCACGAACTCCCCAACGGCAGCACACACGCTGAGCCGCCCCCCCTCGTCGAGCCTGAACACATCTACTGCCAGCAGTCTCCGCGGGCTTCCTTCAGGGCCCGCAATGATTGAGTATAGAAACGAGGTCAACGGGAGCGGTTCTGCATCGAAATACAGGTCGGACACGACCTGCGCCCGGAGGTTCTGACCCGCCAACGACGGGTACATCGCCCTGGCCAGTGCCTGCACTTGAGCCACGGCGTCGGAGCGCACCGGTGCCGGCACGCCCGCTGCGGGGCTCGCGATCCTGCCGGTCAGAACCCACGCGGCGATGCTCACCGCCAGCAGAGTCCTATTGGGGCGGCGGTTTGACAAGCCGGAAACCATCGTTCCCTCCAATCCGCATCCAGCGTTTGTTCGACGGCAGTGCGCCGTTCGCCCGTTCGAGCGCCTGTCCCACGGTGAGTCCTCGGCTCAGCGAATCCGCTATGGAGCGCCAGACTTTGCCGCCGAGTAGCAAGTCCGTCTGTGCGTCCTGATCCACCGGGACGATGAGCATGCGCCCCGGAGTGGTGTCGGTGATACCCCAGAGGTCCTTGAATTCCTGGGCGATATAGCAAGAGGCGATGAACACGATCTTCGCCTGGCTGGTGAGCCGCCATTCGCGACGGGTGTCTGCCTCCCCCCGACCTCCGCCAATCCACTGAGCTCCGTCAATCGGCTCACGGAGTCTGATCAAGTCCTTGTCGAAGAACCTCATGCCCACGGAGAAGGGCGGCCTTCCCGGGGGATCGTCGTGAATCACTATCGAGTGCCCAACAAATGCGACCACAGCCGCTGAGGAAACTGCGGAAAGGAAACGTTCGACCGTTGCCTTGGTCTGAATGAACGTGCTGGTCACGACCGCCGAGCTAGCTTCAGACTCAAGCCAGATCCCCAACTGCGACGAGGTCGTGAAATCCGGATCGACGGGGGGAGTCTGCAGATGCTCCACCGGCAGGAATGTCGAAATCGCGGGTCTGCTCAGTCCGCGTTGCGCCTGCCGGTTCCCGTAGTACGGGATGAACGACACGAAGGCTTCGTCAATCTCGTTCTCCGCCAGGCCCGTCAGCGTGGCACCGTCGTACGCGAGCCACGTCCCCACGCCCCAGTAATGCAGTGGGACCATCCCTCCCAGCATGGCGGTGCCGCCATCCGGTTGGCCGGTGCCGTCCACCGTGTAGAGCATCCCGTCGGTCGTCAGGTCCGGCGGCCCCACCGTCGGCCAGCGCGGCCACCGGCTGGCCCGCCATCGCGACACTCCACCGCACGCCGCCGCTGGCCAGGTCGAACGCGGCCAGCCCCTCGTCCGACGACAGCAGCCCCACGCCGTCGGCCCCCACCATGGACACCGTCGCGCTGCCGGGTAGCATGTAGGTCGTCGCCGCGCTTCCTTGGACATACGCAGCCACGTGCTGGCTCTCCGCATCAGACCGATTGACAAACCACGTCGCCAGCACCCCACCACCCTCGTCGGGCAGCACCTGGCCGACCACCAGTTCGTAGAGAGGGGCGTCCATCGCGAGCGCCCGGTCCATCGCTTGCAGAACCTGTGACGACGCGCCGCCGTTCGAGTCGATGCGCAGTAACTCCACCAACAGGTGTTCCGCGCCAGATCCGTTTCCACACGGTTCGTAATCCCATGTGCGCGTTTCTGAGTGGACCTCCAGGTAGAGGGCCCCGTCCGCACCGACCACGGGGCTGTTCGTGGTCGGACCCCGCTCCGACTCGGAGTTGAATCCCGGCGAGCAATCGATGTTCAAGGTTGTGGACGTGGATACAGCCGAGAGACGGTGACGAAAACGGGTATGCCCGGTCGCTCCGTCGATGCCCGCGACGAACGTGTACCCGTCATCGCTTCGCTCGACGACGAAGACCGTGCCATCTGGTGCTTGCGCGATGTCGTGTTCGACGCGATAGGCCGACTCCCAACGCCACGGCACGCCGCTTGTAGGCCCAGGCGCCCGCACCAGCGCGAACGACCCGGTATTCACGTCGGACGTGGGTAACAGCACGCCGCCGTGGCTGTCGCCGACGATCGGCCAAACCCAGGCACTGGCCTGATTCACCGCGGGCGCTTCGGCCAGGATCTCTTCGCCGGACGCCGTCACCCCGCGCACCATCCCGCCCTCGAACAGGTAGGCATCCGGCACATCCGGGGCCACTCGATTCGCATAGACGAGCCGGTTCCAGCCTCCTCCCGGCCGCGCTGGCAGGGTCCACGCCACTGTGCCTGGCGCCAAGCTCACGCCGGCGACGATGGTCACCGTGGCGCTCACGCTCACCGACTGCCACGTCGCGGTCACCTGTGTCTGGCCGGTCTGCAACGCACGGAACACCGGGTTCGTGTCGTCGGTCTGGCTCAGTGTGGCGGGATCATCGACCGTCCAGGTCGCATCGGTCACGGGCAGTCCATATTCGTCGACGAGCCGGAACGTACGCGCCTGTCCCACGACCATCGTGACAGCACTCGGAGTAATCACCATGGACATCCGCGTGCCAACCCGGGCGACACGAATCCCAGTTGACGCGCTGTTGCCGGCCCGGTCGCTGGCCTGCAGGGCAATTGCGTTTCGGCCTGGGGTCAGGCCCACCACGCACGACACGACGCCGTCTTGGCCAACCTGGATTGAGACTCCGTTACACGTCACCCGGCCGACGCCGGAGTCGCCGTCGGTGACGGTCCCGGTGAGCGTCACCGAAGCGTTGGCGGTCGACTGGCCATCCGCGGGTGACGTCAAGGTCACGACTGGCGGGGTCCGGTCGATGTTCACGGTCACCCTCGCCGTAGTCAGGTTTCCCACCCTATCGGTGCCGACGCCCTCGACGACACTCGTTCCTTCGACCGTGACCTGCGTCGGCGGAGAGCACGAGTCCACGCCCGCGAGAATCCTCGCACCGAAACCTCACCGTCACGTCGGAAGGACTCCAGCCGGAGGCGTTCGGCGCTGGCAGCACGAACGCGGTCATCGTTGGGCCATCGTGGTCGATCCGGAACGTGGCCCAGGCGGCGGGGCTCGCCAGCCAACCGGCTTGAAAGGCTCGGGCCGTGACGGTCGTGTCCGCGTGGATGGCGAGAGCCGAGGTGTAGATGGGCGAGGTCTCGTTCGGCTCGCTTCCATCGACGGTGAGTCGCACCGTCGCGCCAGGCGCCGCACTGATGGTCACCGGCTGGTCTGCGCCGAACGTGCCACCCGGAGGCGTGATGAGTGGCGGGCCCAGCGTACCCAGTCCGGTGGCGGCAATGGCGATGCTGACGGGCACCGAGGATGTGCGGCCGTTGAGATTGTCGATCGCAACGGCCACCACCACGTGTATGCCGGGCAGACCCGATGTCCAGACGACGCTGTACGGGGGCTCGCTCGCGGACGCCACCACCGCCCCGTCCACCTCATACTCGACCCGCGCCACCGTGCCCGATGTCGCCGACGCCGACGCCGCCAGCGCGATGGGCATCGAGGCCGGGAACACGGTCCCAGGGAAGGGGCTCGTCAGGGTGACGGTCACGGCAGGAGCGCCCGCAGAGATAGCGCTGCTCGTGGCGAGGCGATGGAAGCTGTTGTTCGCGAAGAGCCGGACTTCGTAGGTACCGGTGTCGGCAGGCAAGGTCACCGTCAGCGACGCCGCCGAGAGTCCGGCGGCCGGCGGGGCCGTCAGGCCGTTCAGGTACTGCCACGTCAGCGGCGCCACGTCGGGATCACTCGCCCGGTAGAGTCCGATCCAGTCCGTCGGGTTGCCCGGGCCGCCGGTCACCTGAAGGGCCAGAGTCGACGCCGGTGCACGGTGACGCCCGTCGGCGGAGTCGTGCCGTTGACGGCAATCGTTGCCGGGCTCGGGCTGACCGACAGCGGGCCACTCGCCGCCAACCGGTTGAACGTGTTCGCGGCGAACATTCGGATTTCGTAGGTGCCGGGCGTGACGGGCGCGAGGAACTGGAGCACGGCCGCCACGAGACCCTCAGCCGGAGGCATCGTGCGACCGTCAAGATAGGACCACGCGATTGGAGCGCTATCGGCGGCGGTGGCGGCAAACAGCCCCACCCAGTCCGACGGGTTGGCTGGCCCGTTGGTCAGCGCGACAGTCAGAGGTGTCCCTGCGGAAACGGTCACCGCCCCAGGCGCATCGACGCCGTTCACCGCCACGTGGGCGGATGACGCCGGCACGGTGACGATGCTGCTGCTGGCAAGGCGCTCGTACGAGTTATGTGCATAGAGACGGAATTCGTAGTCGCCCGGCGCCGTCGGCATCAGAAACGACAGGGAGGCGTCGCTGGTGCCGGTGGCCGGCGGCGTCAACGCGCCGTTCAGATACCGCCACTGGAGATAGGCCGTCTCGGAGGCACCTGCGGGGTAGAGGCCGATCCAGTCCGTGGAGTTGCCTGGCGCTCCCGCAACGGTCACGGCGGCCACCGACCCGGCCGTGGCGGTCACCGGCGCAGGTGGCGTCACCCCGTTGACCGACAGCGTGGCCTGGCTCGGTCCCACAACGAGCGTCGCACTCACGGCCAGCCGCGCATAGCCGCCCCCGGCGAACAACCGCAGCTCGTAGGTCCCGAGCGAACTCGGAGTGAAGAACTGCAGCGTGGCGGTGGTCAGCCCAGCCGACGGAAGCGTCGTTACACCGTTGAGATACTGCCAACTGAGATACGACGTGTCCGCGGTGCCGACGGCGAAGAGGCCAACCCAGTCGCCAGGGTTTCCTGGCCCGTTGACAATCGTCGCCGCGATCGGGCTCGCCGGACTCATCTGAAGGGCGGCCGGGGGGACGGTGTCGTTGACCCGAATGGTCGCACTCGAGGGCTGCACGGTGATCGTGCCGCTCGTGGCAAGCCTGGCATACCCGTTCGCGGCAAAGAGCCGGACCTCGTACGTGCCCGGGCTCACGGGAACGACCACGTTGAGGGCGGCGCTGGCCAACCCCGTCGGCGGCGCGCTGGTGGCCCCGTTCAGGTAGTACCACACGAGGTACGCCGTGTCCGAGGCGCCGACGGGGTAGAACCCGATCCAGTCGGTCGTGTTCGCCGGCCCGTCTGACACCGCCACGCTCGCGACAGAGCCTGCAGCCACTGAGACACCGGCTGGCGAATCGACGCCGTTCACGGCGAGGCGTGGCTGGCTCCACGCGGCCTGACCAGAGGCCACGACCGCCGACATCGCCAGCGCGAATCGAACGACAGCGACTTGCGACAAGCCAGACATCGTACCGCCTCCCATTGGCCTGGAGTGTGACAGGAGAGCTCACAACCCCGACGCTTCACCGGGGTCCTGTGACCGCGGGTGAATTGTTTGCACCCCGAAGAGCGTTGTCAAGCGGGCGTGGCCAGATCAGGTACCAGGCAGGGATCTAACGAAGCCGTACTAGCTAGCTGGAGTCCGCGGTGTATCCCGCCCTTGGATCAACAATGCGGCGCGGCACCTCGAGCGTTTGCGCGTCGGGATCGACCAGCCGGGCATGTTCCACGCCTTCACGCGCGTAGATGGCGAGCTTCTGGGGCCGATCGAGCCCCGAATCGCCTGCTCTCAGTTTCGCTCCGGCGCCCGGCGCACGGTTGCGCGGGTGCGCCACGTCTTTTCTCCGATCTCCAGGACGACGACATACTCTCCCGGCGGCGCGAGCGCGGCCTGCACGCGCGGGCCCGGCGCGGCGGGCGTTTGTGTCTGCGCCCCGGCTGCCTGCGGCGGCGGTTGGGCGCCGGTGCGCCTGAAATCCCACACGACCGAGTTGAGGCCGGCCGCGCCCTTGCCCTCGAGCACGGCAACCGGGTCGCCGGCCGCGTTCGTGACCCGGATCGCGACCTTGTCCTTCACCTCGCTCTTGAGGAAGTAGTTCACCGTCAACCCAACCGGCTCGTTCGGCGCCACGAACTGGCGGTCGCCGCCGATCGTGCCGCCGATGGCCCGGCGCGGCCACTGGATCTTCGGCTCGACCGCGACGAGGTGCACGTCCTTCGCCATCACCGCCGATGTCGCCTCTTGCAGCGGCGTGATGTCGGTCACGAAGATGCCGCGGCTGTGCGTGGCCACTACCAGATCGTGCTCGCGGGGGTGAATGAGCAGGTCGTGCACGATCGGATAGGGCGGCAGGCCCGTGCCGAACGGCGCCCATGTCTTCCCGCCGTCGAGCGTGGCGAACACGCCCATCTCGGACCCACAAACAGCAGGTCCGCGTTCTTCCGGTCCTGCGCGAAGGCGTACACCGTGCCGTCGGGCAGGCCCTTGCCGATGGCCGTCCACGTGTCGCCGAAGTCGTCGGTGCGGAACACGAACGGCGTGTAGTCGTCGCGGTGCCAGCCGGTCTTCAGCACGAACGCCGTGCCCTCTTTGTGCGGCGACGCGACGACCCGCGTCACGTAATGATCCGCCGGGCCTCCGGCCGCCGTAATCTTCGCCGTCACGTCCTTCCACGCGCCGCCGCTGTCTCTCGTCACCTGCACCTTCCCATCGTCGGTCCCTATCCAGATGAGGCCCGGCGTGATCGGCGACTCCGCAATCGTCGTCAGCGTGCAGAACTCGATGTTGCCCTTGAGCTTCTCGAGGTCGTTCGTCGTGAGGTCGGGACTGATTTCCTGCCAGCTGTCGCCGCGGTTCACCGAGCGCAGCAGCACCTGCGCGCCCAGATAGACGATACGCGGGTTGTGGGGCGAGAGATGGATGGGCGCCGTCCAGTGGAAGCGGTACGGCGCACCCGATCGTCGCGCCGGCGGACGGATCGATCGTGAGGTGCCCGCGCGCTGGTCCACGCGCTGGATCGCGCCGAGCTGCGAGGCGTTGAACAGCCACCGGCTGTCTTCCGGATCGACGACGTTGTACATGCCGTCGCCGCCGCCTACCGCCACCCAATCGTCGCGCGTGATCGAGCCGCGCGGCCCGTTCGACGGGATCTTCACCGACCCGTTGTCCTGAAGGCCGCCGTAGACGTTGTAGGGCTCCTCCATGTCGACGCCCACCGCGTAGTACTGCGCGAGCGGCAGGTGATCGACCACGTCCCACGTGTCGCCGCCGTCCCACGAGAAGGCGAGGCCGCCGTCGCTTGCCAGGATCAGGTGCCGCGAGTCGCGCGGGTCCACCCAGAAGCCGTGGTAGTCCACGTGGAACGAGCGCGCCAGGTTCTCGGGGCCCTTCTTCCCCCATGTCTTGCCGCCATCGAGCGAGCGGTAGAAGCTCACGCTCGGCACGTACACCGTCTTGTCGTTGTTCGGGTCGACGTAGATCCAGCCGTACCACTTGCCGCCGCCGATGCTCTCGTCGGCCGAGTTGGTCTTCACCCACGTCTCGCCGCCGTTCTCGGAGCGGTAGACCTCGCCGCCAACGGGGCGCGGGGCCTGCGGGCGCGCGCCGGCCGGTTGTCCGCCCGTCGCCGGCTTCTCGGTTGCGGCCGGGCGCGGGTTCAGGTTGTCGACGACCGCGTACATGATCTTGGGGTTCTTCGGGTAGATGACGAGGCCGCTCCGCCCCAGCTTCCCCGTCGGCAGCCCGCCCGCCAGCCGCCGCCACGTCTTCCCATCGTCGGTCGACTTGTAGATCGCCGGTTTCGGGCCCGCCCTCGTCGAAGTCCCAGGGGATGCGCGTCTTGTCGTAGGTCACCGCGAACACCGTGGAGGGTTTCTTCGGATCGATCACCACGTCGACCACGCCCACGCGGTCGCCCTTGTCGAGGACCTTCGCCCAGGTCTTCCCGCCGTCGATCGTCTTGTAGAGCCCGCGGTCGGGAGAGTTCGAGAAGTGGTAGCCGACCGCCGCCACGTAGACGATGTCGGGGTTGCGCGGGTGGATGGCGATGCGGCCGATGTGGCGGGTTTCGGTGAGGCCCATGTGGGCCCACGTCTTCCCCGCGTCCGCCGACTTCCAGACGCCGAACCCGCGCAGCGGGATGCGTCCGGACGCGGCGTCGCCGGTGCCCACCCAGATGATGTCGGGGTTGGAGGGCGCGAGCGCCGCGTGGCCGATCGAGACGGCGCTCTTGTCGGGCAGGACCGACTCGAATGTCGTGCCGTTGTTCACCGTCTTCCAGAGGCCGCCCGTGGCAGGCGCCAGGTAGAAGGTCGAGGGCTGGCGCTCGTTGACGAGCACGTGCAGGATGCGGCCGTTCTGGCGCGCCGGGCCGAGATTGCGGAACGCCGGCGCGCCGAGCAGCGCGGCGGCGCCCGTCGGCGGCGCCTCCTGCGAGCCAAGCGGCGCGGCCGAGAAGACGGCGATCGCGCAAAGGCCGAGCAGGAACGTTACCAGGCGTCTCGTGGACATCTCAGTCTCCCGGGGTCGGGTCTATTTACGTGCGCGAAGCTCGATGAGCGACAACATTGTAATCGCCGACCCGAGGGTTCCCCGGAAAGACCAAGGGCCGCCCGCGCCATGCGGACGGCCCCGGGGACCGCCGAGCGGCGCCCCTCCCGCGTCAGGGCGCCTTGCGCTTACCGTCCGCGTCGTAGATTTCCACGGTCCCGAACTGCTTGAGCCCGCCGCCAATCTTCTGGCCATCGCCAACGGCCACGATCTGCAGCCTCGCGGGATCGAGGTACTTCACGGCGGCCGCCTGGACCTGCTCCCTGGTGATCGCCATCAGCCGCTCCGGGTACCTGTCCCAGTAGTCGGCCGGCAGGTTGAATCGCCGTGACGTGACGTAGTTGGCAAGAATGGCCGAGGGCGTCTCGAGCGACAGCGCAAAGCTCGCCACCAGCGACCGCTTCTTGTCCATGAACTCGTTGTCGGGAACCGGCTCGGTGCGGATTCGCTTCACCTCGCCCAGGATTTCGCCGACGGCCTTGTCGGTCACGTCTCCCTTGACCTCGGTTTGCGCCGACCAGTCGCCGCGGTAGCGGGGCGCGTTGAGGCCGCTGTACGCCCCGTACGTCCACCCCTTCTCCTCGCGGAGGTTGAGGAACAGCCGCCCGGTCGGGCCGCCGCCGATGATCGCGTTGACCAGCGTCATCACCTCGTAGTCCGGGCTGTTCCTGTTGATCGCCTGCGTCCCGACGACCAGGCTGGTCTGAACGGAACTGGGCCGATCGACGAGCAACACCTTGCCGGCGCCGGCGGGCGCCGGGTCCGGCGCGGGCGCCACGGCGGCGCCGGCCTTCTTCCAGCCGCCGAACCGCGCCTCGACTTTCTTGCGCGCCTCGGCCAGCGTGATGTCGCCGACGATGGCCACGATCGTCTGGTCGGGCGTGTACCGCGCCTTGTGAAACGCCACCAGCGCGTCGCGCGTGGCCCTGTCGATCGACTCGGCCGTGGCCATCACGCGACCGGCCGGGTGGTCGCCATACATCGCGCGGCCGTAGCGCTCGGCCGCCAGGAACTGGGGCATCGAGCGCACCTGCACCAGCTGTGCCTTCTGACGCGTCTTGTAGCGGGCCAGTTCGGCGTCGGGGAACGTCGGGGTCAGCACGATGTCGGCCGCCAGGTCGAGCGTCCGGTCGAGGTTGTCGGTGAGGCCGCTCGCCATGACCAGCGCGAACTCGCTGGTCCCGCCGGTGCCCACCGACACGGTCGACGCCATCGCCTCGAGGTCCTGCGCGATCTGCTGCGAGGTGCGCGCGGCCGTGCCCTCGCTCATCATCGCGGCGGTGAACGCGGCGAGGCCGGGCGCGTCGGCCGGATCGAACAGCCCTCCGGCGCCCGAGATGATCATCTGCACCGAGACCTGCGGGGCGCGATGATCCTCGATCACCATCATGTGTATGCCGTTGGGGAGGTCCGCCTCCTGCGGGCGCGGCAGTTTCACCTTCAGGATGTCGTTCGACACCGGCGCCTTCCCCTTCTGGACCACCCCTTTGGTCGGCGAGGCCTGGCCGGGCGGCACCTGCGCGGCCGAGAGGACAAGCGGCAGCGCGCCCAGCGCGGCGATCGCGGCGGCGGCGGCAAGCGTTCTGGCGGCGTTCATCGCAGGCCTCCCTTCGCGGCGCCGGCCGCCGGCGCCTTCGGATTGGTGATCACGACGGTCCGGCTCCGCGGCCCGAAGTACCGGTTCGCGACGCGCTGGACGTCGGCCGCGGTGACCGCCGACAGCCGCTCGTACCTCGTGTTGATCAGATTGGGATCGTCGTAGTACACCGCGAGCTGCGAGAGCATCACCGCCCGCGACATCGAGCTGGTGAGGCTGCCGACGAAACCGCGCTTCGCGATGTTGCGCGCCTTCTCGATCTCCCACGCCTCGATCGGGCCGGCCTTGAGGCGCTCGATCTCGGCGTAGATCGCCTGCTCGAGGTCGGCGATCGCCTTGCCGGGGTTCGCCATCCCGCCGAGGCGGAACAGCCCGGGCCCGCGGCTCTCGCCCGCCGACGCCATCACGCTCGACGACAGCTGCTTCTGGCGGACGACGTTCTCGTAGAGGCGGGAGCTGCGCCCGCTCGAGAGGATCGTGGCGGCCACCGACAGCGCGTCGGCATCGGGCGTCATCGACGGCGGGATGGGGTACACGACGTCGACGCGCGGGAGCTTGGCGAGCGGGTCGTCGATCGTCGCGCGCCGCTCCTCCGTCTGGGGCGGTTCGGTGATGTCGACGGGGGGCGGATCGGGCTGCCGGGGGATCGACTCGAAGTACTGGCGGACCTTCGCCAGGCAGTCGGCCGTCCTGACGTCGCCCGCGATGGCCAGCACCGCGTTGTTCGGCGCGTAATACATCTTGAAGAACGCCGCCACATCGTCGACCGTCGCCGCGCGCAGGTCGTCGATCGAGCCGATCACCGAGTGGCGGTACGCGGGGTTCCTGTAGGCCAGGTCCTCGAGGACCTCGGAGGTCCTGCCGTAGGGCTGGTTGTCGACGCCCTGGCGGCGTTCCTCCGACACGGTGGCGATCTGGTTGTCGAGGTTCTGCTTGTTGATGTCGAGGGCGCGCATGCGATCCGACTCGAGGAACAGCGCCAGGTCGAGCTGATTGCTGGGCAGCCGCTCGAAGTAGTTGGTCCGCTCCTTGTTCGTCGTCCCGTTCATGTCGCCGCCGTTGTTGAAGACGAGCAGGAAGTGCTCGCCGCTGCCGACGTTCGGCGATCCCTTGAACATCATGTGCTCGAACAGGTGGGCGAAGCCGGTGCGGCCCGGCCGCTCGTTGCGCGAGCCGACGTTGTAGGTGACGGCAATCGAGAACACCGGGGCGAAGTGGTCCTCGGCGATGATCACGCGGAGGCCGTTCTTCAGGCGCGTGTCGGAGAACTGCACTTTCGGCGGGGCGGCCGCCAGCAGCGAGACGCACGCGGCCGCCGCCGTCGCGGCGCCCGTGAGCGCGAGTACGAGCTTCAGCCTGCTTCTCATCAGTTCCTCCTGCAGGGGTCGGGTCTATTTACGTGCGCGACGCTCGACGAGCAACGGTATTGTAATCGCACGGCCGGCCGGGCGACGGTCCGAGCGTATAATTCCGCCACGCCCGCCGGACTTGTGCCCTCCGGCCGCGCTCTCAAACCTGGTGACGCCATGCCCAACGCCTGCACGCCACGCCTCGTCTTTCTCGCTGCCTTGATCGCGCTGGTGCCGCTCGCCTCCGCCGGGCCGCTGGCCCAGGCGCCGCAGCCGGCCTCGCAGGCCCCGGCCGCGCGGGCCCAGGCGGCGGACCAGAAGCCCGCGCTCAACTGGCAGATGTCGCGCTCGGGCGATATCAACCGCATCCTGCCGCTGCGCGACCGCGCCCGCGTGCAGAACGAGATCCTCGAGTGGCGGCTCGACAACGTTCTGCCCGCCATCATGCGCCGCGAAGGCCTCGAGCTGTGGCTCGTCGTCAACTTCGAGTACCGACGAGGACCCCGTCTACATGTCGCTGGTCGCGCAGCCGATGTTCTCGGCGCGGCGGCTCTCGATCCTCCTCTTCCACGACAGCAAGGACGGGTTCCGCAAGCTCACCGCCAACTGGCACGGCACGTCGACGTCGGGGCCGATGTACACGAACATCTTCACCGACCGGTCGAAGGGGGCCAACCACCAGTTCACCGTCGTCGCCGACTACATCCGGCAGCACGATCCGAAGACGATCGGCATCAACTACGCGCCGCACTTCGACTACCACGACGAGTTCGCGCACGGCAACGGCCTCTCGGCCTTCCACAAGGCGAAGCTCGAGCAGGCCCTCGACAGGAAGTACGTCGATCGCCTCGTCTCGGCCGAGAAGGTGGCGATCGGCTGGTACGAGACGCGCAGCCCGCGCGAGCTGAGCCTCTACCGCCACCTCGCGGGCATCGGGCACGATCTCATCGCCGAGTTCTTCTCGAACCGCGCGATCACGCCCGACGTGACGACGGCCGACGACGTGGAGTGGTGGATCCGGCAGCGCATCACCACGCTGGGCCTCGACACGTGGTTCCACCCGTCGATCGACATCAAGCGGTCGCCGGCCGACCGCAAGCGCTACGGCGAGCGCGACACCGTCATCCGCCGCGGCGATCTGCTGCACTGCGACGTGGGCATCTCCTACCTGGGCTTGACGACCGACATGCAGCACAACGCCTACGTGCTGCGCCTGGGCGAGACCGAGGCGCCGGCCGGCCTGCGCGAACTGCTGCGCAAGGGCATCCGGCTCCAGGAGATTCACCTGGCGGAGATGCGCGAGGGCCGGACCGGCAACGACATCCTGCGCGCGATCCTCCAGCGCGGCCGCGCGGAAGGCCTGCTGCCGACCGTCTACACGCACCCCATCGGCCCGTACGGCCACGGGTCGGGCACCATGATCGGCATGCCGGACAAGCAGGAGTCCGTGCCCGGCACGGGCGAGCACCCGCTTCACGCCGACACGGTCTACTCGATCGAGTTCTCGGTGGCGGCCGACATCCCGGAATGGGACAACGTCGAAGTGTCCACGGGCTTCGAAGACGAAGCCGTCTTCACTGGCGGCGCCGCGCGCTGGGTGGACGGCTACCCGCGGGCACTGTACCTGATCAGGTAGCGGTGGCAAGGTGACAGGTCCCCTGCTGATCCTGGTGGCCGCCGGCCTGGGCGCGGGCGCCGCGGACGCCCAGGGGGTCGAGAAGCAGCGGGTGGTGTCGATCGGCTCGGATCAGATCAAGAACGGCATCGTCGCCGAGCTGATTTGGGTCGACGGCCAACTGATCGTGCAGGGCGCCTTCATCGACGCGTCGGGCCAGATCAAGGCCGACTACTACGTCATTCCTGCCGAGGGCACCGGGATCAGGCGCCTCGGCGGGCCGAACACTGCGGCCGAGGAGTACTGGAGGCGGAAAGCGAGCCGCGTGAGCCCGACCGGGCTCGGCCGGATCACCTCCGTGACCGACTCGAAGATGCCGTACATGGGGGTCGGCGCCCTCGACCGCCGGTTGAGGGATGCGGCCGACATGGGCGGCGTGCAGCAGCGCCACGTGCTCAGGATCGACCGTCTGATCCTGCTCGAGCGGACCAGCGACCAGCCGCCCTACGACGGCGAGACGTACTCGTGGTCGCCGGCGGAGCTGAACCGCGTCGCGTACGTCGACGCCAAGGGCGACGTGTGGGTGGCGCGCGCCGACGGCGCGAAGCCGCAGCGCCTTCTGCGCGGCGACTACACGCTGCCGGCCTGGTCCGACGACGGGCGCGCCATTGCCGTCGCCGAGCGGAAAGACGGCGGCCGCCGATGGGACCTCTCCGTCGTCTACCTGCCGGAAGCCCTGCGCACGCCGCCGCGCTGACGCATGGCTGCGACGGTCCCGGGGCCGCGCGCGCAGCACCCGGCCGGCCGCAGGCGTTCAACCTCGTCCCGCAGCAGAGCACAGGCGGCAGGGCCCATTTCGGCGAGCGCGCCGGGCGGGCGACACGCCCAACGACGGAGCGGCCGGCGGCTACGCAGGCCCGGTGGTCAACTCGTCGAACCAGGCCCCATCCGCTCGCAGGTACACGAAGCGGTCTCCGACCGAGAACTGGTAGAAGGGCATGCTCGGCGATGTTGACTCGCGGCACGGCTTCCAGACCAGCACCGGATGGCGCCCGATGGTCTCGCGGCGGACGAGCCGTGTCCCGACGCGGCGCAGCTCGGGCCCGCGGCTTTGCAGCCTGTCGATCGCACCCTCGGGATCCACAAATGGCGCCAGCTCCCCGCGCTCCTGGTTGGCCCCCGCGGCCTGGGAGAAGCGGCCGGTGCGCGCATCGATCAGGATGCGCGCCGTCGCGCGCTGGCCGGTGTAGTAGGTGACGATGTACAAGTAGGTGTCGTGGCGGTCGAGGCGCTCCACCAGCAGAGGCTCCGACCGGGCCATTGCCGCGTCCGTCAACGCGGGCGCCCAGCGCTCGGGCCGCTCCAGCATCCGCCTCACCTCCCGGTCGGCCGCCCTCTTTGCCGCCTCGGCCGGGATGAGCGCGTTCCCCGCCGGCGGCTTTTCGTCAGCCTTGCGCACCGGCGGCGCGCCGGGGCCCACGCCCGGCCGGGGCGCCGGCGCCGGGAAGGCGCCAACCGGCACCTTCCCGGCGCCGCCGACAACGACCACTTTGTCGCGGTACCGGCCGGCCGGCACGAACGACAGGTAGCCGAGATTCCAGTCCGCGATCGCCACCTCGTGGGTGTCGCCGAACTTCTTGTCGAGCGGGTCGCGCAGGCACACGTGGGTGGTCTCGCCGGCCGAGTCGGCGAGGTAGCCGTCCACGAGCACCCAGTGCTGCCATCCGTACACGAGGGCCGCCCCGGGCACACCGCTATCGACGCATCGTCGCAGCTCGGCGGTGGCATCGCGCTCGTACTCGTGAGCGCTCACGGCGTAGCTCGCCTTGCTCTGCCGCATGCCGAGCACCCGCTCGAGCGCGTCGGGCGTCGTCGACCAGCAGAACCAGTCCCCCTCGTACCGATCGCACTTCTGTTCCGGGAACGGGGGGCAGGCTGACGCGTCGTCGTCGGCCGACGAAGGACGCTTCGCGTTGGTCTCGGTCTGGATCTCGTCCCAGAGCCGCTCCTGCCAGGTTGGAGGCTGGCCCGGGTCGGCCGCTCCCAACGAGGTCAGGGCCATCTGGGCCACTGCGGGGCCGCAGAAGTAGCCGCGCTCCTGCGGCAGCCAGCCGACGCCAAGATCTTTCGACATTGCTGTGCTCCGAATCCCGGGTCATTCCGCCGGGGCGAATGGTTACTGGCCCGGCGCCTCACCCGCCGGCGGACACCATTCCCCGGAGCCAGGCCCGGGACAGCCCGGGTACCGCGCGATCGTGTCCGACGCGAGCTGGGCCGTCACCTTGCTGACGTGCTTCCCGTCGGTCAGGACGCGCGCGACGGCGCCGAGCTTCTTCGCGGCCTTCAGGACCCGCTTCCTCGCCGACGCCCAGTCGCCGCCCGCAGCGAGCCGGTCGGTGATCGCCTTCGTGTACAGCTCCACCCAGTACTTCTGGGCCGGCGGGCTCATCTTCTTCTTTCCAAGGCCCTTGTTCACTTCCGCCTTGAGCTCCTTGAGAATCGACTTCACCGTCGGGTTCGCGGCCTTCTTCTTCGCCATAGCGTCCTCCTGGATCGCAGAGCGACCGGTCAATACGGGTGCTGGAGTGGCAGGTGTGCGCGCCGCCGCCATTCTAGCCGATCAGCGCCCGCAGATCGCGCAGTTCCTTCTCCACAGCCCCGGCGTCGGCGTGGCGGCCAGCGGGCTCACGGCTGAAGGCTTGCGCGAAGAAGGCGTCGACCTCGGGGGGAACGTTCTCGCGCAGCGTCCCCGGCGGCGCCGCCAGTTCGGGCATGACCACGATCCCGTCGTTCGGGCCCGGGAACGGCCGGATGCCGGTGAGGGCTTCGTAGAGCACCACCGACAGCGACCAGAGGTCGAAGGCCGGCCGTGGCGGCTGGCCCAGCAGCGCCTCCGGCGACATGTACGCGGGCGTGCCGACCACGGCGTGGGCGCGGTTGCGGTGGCGGCGGGCGTCGCCGCCCCTGGTCGTGTCCTCCGATGCGGACTCGGCGGCCTGCACAAGCTGCGCCACGCCGAAGTCGAGGAGCTTGGGCATGCCGGCCTGCGTGAAGCCGATGTTGCCCGGCTTGACGTCGCGGTGGATGATGCCGCGGTCGTGCAGGCGGCCCAGCACGTCGAGGAGCGTGAGGCCGAGATCGAGCGCGGCCGGGATCGCGATCGGGCCGTCCACGAGGCGGTCTGCCAGCGTGCCGCCAGGCAGGTACTCCTCGATCACGAACGGCACTCCGCGCCAGGTTTCGACGCCGTACACGACGGCGAGGTTCGGGTGGGTGACCGCAGCCATCGCGCGCGCTTCGGCCCTGAGGCTGGCCGCGCCCTCCGACGTCACGCGCGGCAGCGTCTTGACAGCCACGAGGCGGTCGAGTTCGAGGTCGCGGGCGAGGTAGACAATACCCATCCCCCCGGTGCCGAGGCGGCGCTCGAGGCGATAGACGCCGCGGAGCATGTAGGGCGCGGATCCGGTACCGTCCTGGCGCCGCACTGGCACAGGGCGGCGTCCGGCTGGCTGAGCCTCGTGCACACCTCGCACTCGCGCGCGTTCGGCGCCGGCGCGGCGTCCGGCGTCGTGCGCAGGCGCAGATTGTCGAGCGCCAGCGAGGTGGCCGCGCCCACGGCGGCCAGCAACTGCCGGTCCTCCTCCGTGTACTCGAGGCCGCTGCGCTTCTGGGTGAGCGCGATGAGGCCGCTGGGCCGGCCGTCGGGCCGCCTGAGGGCCAGCAGCAGCCTGAACCCGCCATCGAGCAGCCAGCGCTGCTCCTGCTCCGCGAGCCGCCTGAAGGGCGACCGATCGTTGCTCGGGTCCACATCCATCGGCTCCCTGTCGGCCGCGGCGAGCGTGACGAGGATGGCGTCCTCGGCGATCACGTCCGGCCCGCCGCCCGGGCGCTCGAACCGCCCGCGCGCCTCGTCGGCGACGAAGAGCGATGCCTCCGCGTGCAGGGATCGCTCGATGGCGTCGCGGAGGCGCCCGGCGAGGTCGCGCGTGTCAACCACGCGCAGGGCTTCGTGGGTGAGCCGCTCGAGGGTGAGGCGGGCGTCGTGCTGGTCGCGGAGGTACCGGCGGTCGAGCGCGGCCAGCCAGCCGCGCCGCAACCGGAGCGCCGCGAGCCCTGCGGCGGTGGTCAGGCCCAGCGCCACGGTCCGGGGCCCGGTGAGCAGTTCGGCCAGCGGCTGCTCGCGGTGTTCCACGAGCACCAGGACGAAGGCCGCGAACGGCACCAGGGTGACGCCGAGGATGGTGTACCGCGCGAGGCCGTACTGGAGAGCCGCGCGCAGGACGACTCGCAGATCGACCACCCGATCGAACAGCACGGAGTAGGCTGTCACGAGGGGTACCGCGGCGAGCGCGCCAAACAGCACGAGACCCACCGCCAGCTCCACGCCAGGCCGGTGCGAGAATGCCTTGTACGACGGGATCGACTCCAGCAGCACCTGCAGGATGAGAGGCAGCGACCCGCCCACGAGCCCGGCGGTGAAGACCAACACCCGATGCCGCTCCTGCGCGCGGGCGCCCCACGCGCGCAGGACCAGCCACAGGAGCGCGGCGATGCTCAAGGCGTAGACGGTCAGGTAGTAGTAGCTCTGCGCGCCGACCAGGCGGATGAACGGACCGCGCCAGTCTGGAGGCGCCAGCGGCCACGCCAATGCCGAGAGGTTCACGAGCAGCAGTGCCAGGCCGACGCCCCCCGCCGCCTGCCACGCCAGGCGGGCGGCCCGCTCGGCGCGCCCGGTCAACCGGGATGGGAACTCGGCCGCGAAGCGCAGCAGCAGGGCCGGCAGAAACGCGTCGACGCGAACACTGAGCAGCCACTCGAAGCCGCGGGCCGCCGACCCCCGCAGCAGCGGCGTGGCGAGCTGCGTGGCGGCGAGGACGAACGCGCCGCCGAGCCAGAAGGCGCGCGCGTCGTGGCGGTTGGCGGCCGCCAGCGTCAGGCCCACCACGCAGAACGTCGCCGCCAGCGCCGCGTAGACTTCCAGCGGCAGGGGCGGGCGCACGCCGGCCGCGGCCGGGTCGGAGAGATAAAGGGCGTAGGTGAGCACCACCTTCGCGGCGGCGAGGGCAACCAGCACGCGAGACCAGATGGGCACGCGGTGATTATAAGGCCGCCGGTTCCCTGTAGAATGCTCCGTCGTGAAGCCACACGGATCCGGCGGATGAGCGAGCGCGCCCCCGAGCTCCCCCGCACGCTCACCTTCCGCGACCTCCTCCTCTTCAAGCTCGTGGCCATCGTCAACGTGAGCCTGCTCACGCCGTCGGCCAGCCTCGGCAGGCCCGCGCTCTGGCTGTGGCTGGCGGCGTTCGCGCTGTTCTTCGTCCCCGAGGTCGTCGCGGTGCTGACGCTGGCGAAGCGGTATCCGGAGGAGGGCGGCATCTACACGTGGGCGGAACGGCGGTTCGGCCCGGCGCACGGGTTCGTGTCGGGCTGGTGCTACTGGACGGGCAACCTCTTCTACTTCCCCATGCAGCTGGTCTACCTGGCCGGCGTGCTGGCGTACGCCGCGCAGGGATCGGCCAGCGCGCTGGTGGACGACAAGACGTTCGTGGCCGCGGTGGCCGTGGCCTGGCTGGCGCTCGTGACCGTGCTGAACTTCGTCGGCCTCGGCGTCGGCAAGTGGCTGCCGAACGTCGGCGCCGTCTGCACGGCGTTCACGGCCGCGCTCATCGCCGGCGCGGGTGTCGTGGCGTGGCAAGCGGGCGCCGCGGCGCCGCCGAGGCCCGACCTGCCGTCGGCCGGCGAGGTCTTCTCGGGGCTGAGCGTCATGTGCTTCGCGTTCATGGGCGTGGAGCTCGTGTCGTCGATGGGCAGCGAGATCCGGCACCCGGACCGCGACCTGCCGCGCGCGGCGATGGCGGCCGGCGCCGCCACGCTCGGCATCTACCTCGCCGTCACGTGGTCGCTGCAGCAGCTGCTGCCGGCGTCGGACATCGGGGCGATCGAAGGCATCCTGCAGGGCGTCGATCTCGGCGTGAGGCGCCTGGGCCTCGAGCGCCTGGCCGCCCCGCTCGCCGGCGTGATGGCCGTGTCGCTCGCCGGCGGCCTCGCGGCCTGGTACGCCGGCTCGACGCGCATCCCGTTCGTGGCGGGCTTCAATCACGCGCTGCCCGCGGCGCTCGGCCGCGTGCATCCGCGATGGGGATCGCCCTACGTGGCGCTCCTCACGCAGGGCGCGCTCACGCTCGGCTTCATCGCGCTGACGATGTGGGGGTCGACCGTGCGGGAGGCGTATCAGGTGCTGCTGCGATCGTCGGTGGTCACCACGCTCATCCCGTTCAGCTACATGTTCCTCGTGCTGACCTTCCTGGATGGCGTGCCCGAGTGGAAGCGCGCGGCGGGCGTGGTGGGACTGCTGGTGAGCGTGGCCGGGATGATCGCCGCGTTCGTGCCCGGCAACGACGTGTCCAACGTGGCGTGGTACGAGGTGAAACTACTGGCCGGGTCCGTGCTGCCGCTGGCCGTGGGCCTGGCGTTCTTCCTGGCCGCCCGCTACCGGGCGCGGCAGGCCTTGCCTGCCCTGAGCGAGCGGTAGCGAGTCAAAGGGCCCCTCGCCTCTCGCCTCTCGCCTCTCGCCTCTCCCCTATCTCCTCTGGCCTCTTGCCACTACCGGGCGAGGCCGACGGCGTCCGCGTTCCAGAGGATGGGCGGGCGGACGGGCGCTGGCGTGGCGCCGGCGACGCGCGTGCTCGTGGCCACGTAGACGCGCGGCACGGCGAAGTAGATGATCGGCAGGTGCTCGGCGAGCAGTTTCTGCGCGTCGAGGAAGAGCTGGCGCCGGCGGCTCGGGTCGCGGTCGCCGGCCATCTGGGTCATGAGCGTGTCGATCTGCTTCTCCCACGGCGTGGCCGGCACCGCCTGCTCCATGTTCCAGACGTGCGCGCCGCCCGAGCTGAGCCAGAAGTCCATGCTCATCGCCGGGTCGGTGTCGGTGGTGAGGAAGCGGAAGTAGAGGGCGTCGTAGTCGCCCTTCGTCATGCGATCGACGAGCGCGCCCACCTCGAGCGGCACCACGTCGACGGCGAGGCCCACCTTTTTCAGCTCGTCGCGGATGAGGGCCGCGCCCTTTTCGAGCGCCGTGTTCCCCTTCTGCGTCACCAGCGCGAAGCGCGCGGGCGCGCCGGCGGCGTCCTCGAGCATGCCGTCACTGTTCGCGTCGCGCAGGCCGAGGCCGGCGAGCAGCGTGCGCGCGCGGCCCATGTCGTAGGCCTCGCGGGTGATGGCGCCCTCCGGCGCGAACCACGCCGTGTTGGCCGGCGTGATCGGCCCCCACAGCGGCTCGGCCGCGCCCAGGAAGACCTCGTCGGCGAAGGCGCGCCGGTTCACGGCGTGCGACACGGCGCGGCGCAGCTCGACGCGCGAGAGCCACGGCCGGCCCTCGTGCGCCTTCGCGCCGGGCTTCAGGTTGAACCAGAACGCGTCGGCGTCGTAGGCCGTGCCGGCATCCACCAGGCGCAGCTTCCCGGCCGCCGCGTCACGCTTGAGCGCGGCGTAATCGTCGGGCCGGATCTCGCTCTGGGTGAGATCGGCCTGTCCGGCCTGCACGCGCAGCAGTTCGGCGTTCTGATCGGGCGTGATCTCGAGCGTGAGCCGGTCCAGATACGGCAGCGGCGTGCCCGCGCCGTCCTTCCGCCAGTACTTCGCGTTGCGCGCGAGCACCAGGCGCTGGCCGGGCTGGTAGGCTTCGATGACGAACGCCCCGAGGCCCACGATGTCGGAAGGCGGTGTGGCCGGGCCCCACTGCTGGCGGAGCGTGCCGGCCTTGAGCGCGGCCTCCAGCCTGTGCTTCGGCAGGATCGGCAGCATGTCGAGCAGGCGCAGGCCCGGGCCGAAGACCGACGGGAACGTCATCACCACCGTCTGTGCGTCGGGCGCTTTCACCGCGATGGGCTTGCCGCCCACGAGCAGGGCGTCGCCGAGGTGGCTGCCCGTCTTCTCGTCGTACGCCGCCTGGAACGAAAAGACGACGTCGGCCGACGTGAACGGCGCGCCGTCCGAGAACGTCACGCCCCGGCGCAGCTTCAGCGTGCACGACAGCGCATCGGGCGAGCAGGTGTACGACTCGGCCAGCCAGGGCTCCACCTCCTGCGTGGCGCGGTTGACGCGCAGCAGGCGCGCCTGCGTGAGCGAGACGACGAGCGTGGACGCGAAGTCGCGGCCGGCGTGCGGGTTGAACGTGCGCGGCTCGCTGCGCATGGTCGCGACGAGCGATCCGCCGCGAGCGGGTGCGGTCTGGATGGAGGTCGACCCTTCAGGGTCGACGCGCGTCGAGGCTGCCCTCGACTCCGCTCGGGCCGAGGAAGCCTCGACCTCCAGGTGCGCCGCTGCGCCGTACCACCCCCTCGGCCCGCTGGTGGTGGCCACCAGCCCTGCCATCGCCACAGCCACCCAGAGTCGAGACACAGTTGTCATCCTCGACACCTCGCTGTCGATGTATCGGCGCAACCGCCCTGTTCCCGCACGGTTTCAGCGGAACTTCAGCCGGCCGAACACCCGGCTCAGGCCGGGCGACACGATCTGGGTGACCGACGCGAAGGGTCGGGAGGTCAAGGGCCGGATCCTGCCGCTCGGCAGCGACGGGGACAGTCCCCTTTACCCGGGCAGGGGACAGTCCCCTTTTCGGTGCCACCGACCGCCGGCCGCCGCCCGGATGCGGGCCTGCGGATTGCCCCTTGGCCGACCGGCCAGGATCTTGGCCGGTCTCGCGAAGCCCGCCCCGGCCTCCCCGCCGGGCCTCTCCCCGTAAATGTCTCATTCTGATACAGTTCGCGCCCTCGACGGGAAATCCCTGATTTCTCTGCAGTTGGCATCGTCTTCGCTCAATGCGGGGCGGGGGCTCGTGTAGCGTCTTCCATCCCGGGAGGCGCCCACGGGTCCAGCAGACCCGGACGGACCAGTTGGACGCCACCGGGGCACGGAGGACGAGATGAGCGGCGGATTCTCGATGGTGCGGCGGTGGTTGGCGATGGTGCTGGGCGCGGCGCTCCTGGTGGCGCTGGCGATGCCGGCAGCGGCGCAGCACCGGGCGCGGCTGTCGAAGGACCTGTCCGACGAGCTGGGCTCGCCCACCCGCGCGGCGCTGCAGGTGATTGTGCAGGGCGACAGCGCGCAGGCGCAGCAGCTGGCGGCCCGCCTCGGCCTCCGCGTGAAGAAGGTGCTCGAGTCGGGGACCGTGCTCGAGGGCTCGGCCGGCCAGATCGAGGCCGCCGCCGCCGATCCCGAGGTTGGTCACCTCTCGCTCGACGCCGAGGTGAAGGGCCAGATGGCCGTCACCCGCGAGGCCATCGGCGCCTCGCTGGTCTACGGCAACTTCGTGCGTGAGCGCGGCTACACCGGCAAGAACGTCACCATCGCCGTCATCGACTCGGGCATCGACGCCGGCTACCCCGGCCTGCAGGGCCGCCTCGTCTACAGCAAGGACTTCACCGGCACAGGCCTCGACGACCAGTTCGGCCACGGCACGCACATCGTGGACCTCATCGCCGGCGCCGAGCACGGCGGCAACTTCGGCGGCGTGGCGCCCGAGGCGCGCATCGTGTCGCTGAAGGTGCTCAAGGCCGACGGCAGCGGGCAGACGAGCGACGTCCTCGCGGCCCTCGACTGGGTGCGCCAGAACCGCGTCCGCTACCAGATCCGCGTCGTCAACCTCTCGCTCGGCCACCCCGTGTTCGAGTCGTACCAGGACGACCCGCTCGCGCAGGCTGTGCAGCGCCTCATCGACGACGGCGTGGTGGTGGTGGCCTCGGCGGGCAACTACGGCAAGGTGAAGGTGGACGGCGTGGACGTGCCCGTGTTCGGCGGCATCTCCTCGCCGGGCAACCTGCCGGACGTCATCACCGTGGGCGCGCTGAACACGTTCGGCACCGTCGACCGCGGCGACGACTCGGTGGCCACCTACAGCTCGAAGGGCCCGAGCGCGTTCGACAAGGTGCTCAAGCCGGATCTGGTGGCGCCCGGCAACAAGCTCTGGGCGTACATGGCGGCCGGCACCACCGTGCCCGGCGGCATTCCCGAGCAGTACCTGGGCACCGCGCCCGACGGCTCGCCGCTTATCGCCATGAGCGGCACCAGCGAATCGGCCGGCGTCGTCGCAGGCGTGGTCGCGCTGATGCTCGAAGCCAACCCGTCGCTGCGCCACGCGCACGTGAAGATGGCACTGCAGTTGTCGGCCGAGTTCCTGCCGGAAGGCGTGCTGGTAGGCGGCTCGGGCAGCCTGAACGCGGCCGGCGCCGTGTGGATGGCGAAGAACGGCCCGAGCCCGAAGGTGCCCACCGCGCTCATCGGCGGCGATGAGATCGCGGGGAGCGGGGTGCTGTTCTGGACCGGCAGGAAGAGCGGCCTGCGCGACATCGTCGATGGCGATCGCATCATCTGGGGCGACCGGATCATCTGGGGCGACCGGATCATCTGGGGCGACCGGATCATCTGGGGCGACCGGATCATCTGGGGCGATCGCATCATCTGGGGCGACCGGATCATCTGGGGCGACCGGATCATCTGGGGCGATCGCATCATCTGGGGCGACCGGATCATCTGGGGCGACCGCATCATCTGGGGCGACCGGATCATCTGGGGCGACCGCATCATCTGGGGTGACCGCATCATCTGGGGCGACCGGATCATCTGGGGCGACCGCATCATCTGGGGTGACCGCATCATCTGGGGCGACCGCATCATCTGGGGCGACCGCATCATCTGGGGCGACCGCATCATCTGGGGCGACCGCATCATCTGGGGCGACCGCATCATCTGGGGCGATCGCATCATCTGGGGCGACCGGATCATCTGGGGCGATCGCATCATCTGGGGCGACCGGATCATCTGGGGCGACCGCATCATCTGGGGCGACTGACCGGGCGTAGCCCTGCTCTTCACGCCGCACCCGCCGGTGCTTCTTCATCTTTCGGCCGGCGGTTGCGGCGTTCGTTTGTCTGCCAGCCGGCCCCTGGCCTACGCGTGCCGCCCGGCAACGGCCTCGAAGCATTGCGCCTGGACCCCGAATCCGGCTGGTCCGGATCCGATCACGCATTGCCAGCAGGGGTCGAACTTCTGCTCGGGCACAAGCTCGGGTCGCGGTACGCGGTGGTACTACGAGTGTGATGGCGAGTGTCGTCTCATCCGGATCGAATGAGTGTAAGCTGCCCACGGCGCCTATCGGCGACGATGAGATCGCGGGGAGCGGGGTGCTGTTCTGGACCGGCCAGACGACCGGCCTGCGCGACATCGTCGACGGCGACAGGATCATCTGGGGCGATCGGATTATCTGGGGCGACTGAGGGGCTGCTGTCTTGCGACCGGGCACTGAGTGCGTTACTCGTCGCGCTTGGCACCGTCATGTTGCGCGCGGGGATTCAAGCGAGGTCACGGGGGCACATCACCCCGCGTCGAGACCGACGGGTGCAGCATGACATTGTCGAAGGCAACGCAGTTCGCAGCGGACGCCGCGGTAGTGACCCTCTGTGTCGGTGTGGCGGTACAACTGCTTCACCATGCAACACCGAGGACGAGTGCCATCGAGGAACGAAGCCGTCTCTCGGGGCGCATCAGGCGTGCGTCGGGATTCGTCCGGATTGGCTGGAAGTACCGCACCGACGGGAGCGGTGCTCGCGGTACTGCATTGTCACGGTGTCACCTCCAATGCTCCGTCAGTAGGCGCTATGGCACCAATCCGGCAAACCGTAGAGTGGAGTTGGTAGGATCGCATCCAAGGAGTTCTTATGAAAGCGATCGCGAAGCTGGTGGTAGTCCTTGTTACCTGTATTCCGCTCGCGGCACAGGCCCCGCACGATCTCTCCGGGACCTGGCGCTTGGACCCGATACAATCGGGCGGACCCCGCCCCGCAGGTCAGCTCCCTGTCGTGCTGATCGTTCAGCAGGACGCCGATCGGTTGACGATGGAGCATAGAAGCGGAGACAAGTCGATAACTTCGACGTACAGTTTCGACGGCTCTCCGATCTCGACGACGAGTTCGATCGGGCGTCAGACCGTGGGCAAGGCAAGATGGGAGAAGGACACGCTTGTCATCGAGGGAGCGGAGAAAACCCCCGGCGGCGGTACGCTTGTGTTGAGGGTAGAGGTTGAACGCTCGGCGGACGGGAATACCCTGCTTGTTACGGAAACCCGAGACAACGGCAATACTCGCTTTACGTCGAAGTCGGTATTCGTGAAGGAGTCTGCTCGCTAGCCCATAGCCCCGGTGGACGGCCGCGGGCGAGGCCCGGGGCGTCCACTCGCACACGGCCAGGACATGCCCGTGTTCGGCGGCGTCTCGTCGCCGGGCAACCTGCCCGATGTCACCACCGCGGCCGCGCTGAACACGTTCGGCACCGTCTCCCGCACAGACGATTCGGCGGCCACATCCGGGGCGATTGCATCATCTGGGGCGACTGAAAGACCGCAGTCAGGGCCTGCAGGCATCCGAGCGCGGGCTCTGAAGGCGCTTACAACGGTCAGAGCAACAGCGGCACCTGCTTCGCCGATTCCGGCGTCATCAGCAGCAGGGCGCGGAATGCCTGCCGGTGCGCGCCGAGGTCGGGAGACGGCGCGATGAACTCGGCCGCCACGAGGTCGCGCCACCGGAGCAGCTCTTTCCGGCGGGTTGAGGTCGCCTCCGCCACCGTGAGATCGGTCAACTGCAGCACGCGCTCGTAGCACCCGCGCGCCTGATCGACCGCCGGCCCGGCCAGCAGCGACGACGCCCGGTTCATCTCGTTCGCGATCATCAGCACCTGCGTGGGAAAGGGAAACTGGCGCCATCGTTCGGGCGAGAGCCCCCGGTGCTGCGGCGCGGTCACAGAGCCTCGCCCGTCCCGATCAGGCCTTCCACCAGGCGGCGGACCTGCTCCCGGACGTCCTGGCTCTGGATCTCCATGCTTCGGTTGCCCTGGCCCGGGCGGATGTTGATGAGCGCCGTGTACTCGACGCATCGCTCGGGGCCCAGCCCCGGGAAGTAGTTCGCGCCCCACAGATCTTCCTGCCTGCTGCCCCGGTCGAGCAGCAGCGCTTCGGCGTCCGCGTGCAGCTCGCCGCCGGCGGCCACCAGACCGCGCCGCACGTCGACGACGATCTTGACCATGTCGCCGAACCACGCGGCGACCAGGCGACGCAGCTGCTCTGGCGGGATCGGCGCTGCCGCGATCACAATCGACGGGGCGCTGTCGGGGCCTGCCATGCGCCTCAGATTATCCCATGGCCGTGCGGATGCCAACGCCGGGGCACGCGCCTGCCGCACCAGCCGGCGGCCCCGCGTCCGCGCCTCCGCGAGGCGCCTCAACAGGCCCCCGAACCGGCTACACTACCCGGAACGGGAGCCTTCACATGACCATCGCCACCCGGGCCGGCCGCGCCGCGGCCGCGATTGCCGCCGTCACGCTGTTCGCCCTCGCTTCTCTCGGCGCCGCCCAGCCCGCGTCCGACTGGATGCTCTACCGCGCCGCCATCGCCGCCGCCAGCGGCGCGCTGCGCCTGCACGAAACCTCCGACGCCAAGCGCTGGCTGGCCGACGCGCCCGCCGCGCACCGCGGCTGGGAGTGGCGCTACCTGAACGGCCTGGCCGACGAGAGCGTCGCCGCGCGCAAGGCGCACGACGCGGTCATCACCGGCCTCGCCGCCAGCCTCGACGGCCGCCTGCTCGCCACCACTTCCGCCGACAAGTCGGTGAAGCTGTGGGACGCGCAATCGGGCGCGCCCGTCGCCACCCTCGCCGGCCACACCGCCGCCACGTGGTCGCCCGCCTTCCGGCCGGGCGGCGCGCACCTGGCGACGATGGGGTCGGACGGCGCCGTGCGGGTGTGGTCCGTCGCCGACGCGCGCGAGGCGCGCGAAGCCCGCGCGTACGAGAAGCTCGGCAACGGCATGGGCGCCGTGGCCTGGAGCCCCGACGGCGCGCTGCTGGCCGCCGCCACGTGGACCTTCGAGCGCGGCGCGGGCGTCAAGGGCTGGCTGCATCTCTGGGATTTCGAAAAGAACGCCCTGCTCTGGAAGGCCGAGTACGGCGTGAAGCCGATCGTGTCGCTCGCGTTCCATCCCGACGGCACGCGCTTCGCCGCGGGCACGTGGGACGGATGGGTGGGCGTGTTCCCCGTTGACGGGGGCGGCAAGCCGGCGGCGGAGGCGAAGCAGACGGCGGTGGACGGCTCCTACCCTGCCGTCCAGGCCGTGGCGTACGCGCCCGACGGCAACACGCTGGCCGTCGCGTTCAAGGACAACATGGTCCGCCTCTACGACGCGCGCACCGCCGGGTTGCGCCACGAGCTGCGCGGTCATCCGCGCTGGGCCAACGCCGTGGCGTTCGGGCCTGGCGGCGCGTGGCTGGCGTCGGGGTCGTCGGACGAGACGCTGCGCATCTGGGACGCCGCCACCGGCCGCGAGCGGCGCGTCCTGCGCGGCCACACGGCGTCGGTCAATGCCGTGGCCGTCGTGCCGCAGCACGCGCGCGCCGTCACCGGCGCCGCCGACGGCACGCTCCGCTGGTGGGACATGGCGAAGGCCGGGTCGCCGCGCGATCGCTGGACGCACGAGGGCGACGTCTACGGCTTCGCGTTCTCGCCCGACGGCAGGCTGGCCGCGTCCGCGTCCTGGGGCGGCGCCGTGAAGCTATGGGACACCGCCACCGGCCGCGAGCGCTGGAGCAAGCCGATTCACCAGAGCTCGGCCAACGCCGTGGCCTTCAGCCCCGACGGCGCGCGCCTCGTGAGCGGCGGCAACGACGGCCGGCTGCAGCTGGTGAACGCGGCCGACGGCGCCGTCATCGCCACGTGGGAAACCGTGAAGGACGGCCGCGCCGCCGCCATCGCGTGGAGCGCCGACGGCCGCACCGTCTTCTGCCCGTCGTCGCGCCCCACGGGCAAGGTGTGGGACGCGGCCACGGGCCAGGTGCTGCACACGCTCACCGGCGGCACCGGCGAGATCTACGACGCCGCGTTCTCGCCCGACAGCCGGCTCGTCGCTCTCGGCTGGACCGGCGGCGAGGCCATCGTCTTCGATCGGGCCACCGGCGCGCCCATCGTCGGCCTTCCGATACAGGCGGGGGGTGTCTGGGCCGTGGCGTTCCATCCCAACGGCAGAGTGCTGGCCACCGGCAGCGGCGGCCGGGTGATTGCGCTCTGGGAGATGCCGTCGGGCACACCCGTGCGCTCGCTCGAAGGCCACACCGAACTCGTCTACGACCTGCACTTCTCGCCCGACGGCGCGCGGCTCGCGTCGGCGAGCACCGATCAGAGCGTGCGGCTGTGGGAGCCCGGTTCGGGCGCGCACCTGCTGACGATTCCCTATCCCGTCCAGGTGTACGGCGTGCGGTTCAGCCCCGACGGCCGCACGCTGGCCGTGGCGCCCATGGACAGCAGCATCCGCCTGCTCGAAGCGAAATAGGACCCGCTCGATCCGGACTCGGATGCACAGTTCTACGCCGAATCCTGGCCGCCCGGCACGAAACCTCGCCGCCGTGCGCAGTTGCGCGCACCCGGCGCCGGTTGACCGGTTGTCCTACTGGCCAACTCGTTGTCCGGCATGCAGTTAACCAAGCACGACCCTCGCCGGCACTCTCCACGCTAACTGCCTCAGCCTGACGCACTTTCGGCCGCCCGGCCTCGACGATCCCGGCCGCTCCCACTGGCACCATTTTCGCTGCGTTACCACGCCGGGTGGAGGTGTCGGGTGGACCGCCACAACAACAAAGTCCAGACTCTCAAGGAGTTTACGATCCGCAGCCTGTCGCTGGCCCAGACGAGCGAGGCCCTCGGCGTCTCGCGCCGCACACTCTATTACTGGATCAAGCGGGGCCGCCTGAAGACGCGGCGCACCTCGATGGGCTCTCAGCGCGTGCTGCTCGATTCGTTGAAGGCCAGCTGGGTGCAGCGGCACTAGCGCCGGGTCGATAGACAACTGGATGAGTTTCGCACGGGCACCTGTGGGCGCATGCCCGCGGAGGAGCGATATGAACGGCAGGTTCTCGATCGTGCGGCGGGCGGTGACCCTGGCACTGGGCGCGGCCCTCGTCGCCGGGCTGGCGCTGCCCGCCTCGGCGCAGCACCGGGCGCGGCTGTCGAAAGACCTGGCCGCCGAGCTGGCATCGCCCACGCGCGCGGCCCTCCAGGTGATCGTGGAGGGCGACGACGCGCGGGTGAAGACGCTGGCGGCGCGCTACGGCTTCCGCGTCACGAAGATGCTCGACGGCGCCGCGGTTCTCGAGGGCTCGGCCAACCAGGTCGACGCGGCCGCCGGCGATCCCGACATCGCGCGCCTCTCGCTCGACGCCGACGTGCGCGGCCAGATGGCCGTCACGCGCGAGACCATCGGCGCCGACCTCGCCTACGGCGGCTTCGGCGGCGTGCCTGGCGTTACCGGCAGCGGTGTCGTCGTGGCCGTCATCGACTCGGGCGTCGATCGCACCAATCCCGCCGCCGCGGGCAAGGTGCTCGAGACGGTCGACTTCACCGCCACCGGCGACAACGATCTTTTCGGCCACGGCACGCACCTCACCAGCGTGATTGCCGGCAACGAGCTGGGCGGCAACTACGGCGGCGTCGCCCCCGGCGCGCGCATCGTCTCGCTCAAGGTGCTCGAGGCCGACGGCTCGGGCAAGACCAGCAACGTCATCCGCGCCCTCAGGTGGGTGCGCGAGAACGCCCGGCGCCTCAACATCCGCGTGGTCAACGTGTCGCTCGGCCACCCCGTGTTCCAGTCGTACAAGGACGACCCGCTGGCGCAGGCCGTGCAGAAGACCATCGACGCGGGCCTGGTGGTGGTGGCCTCGGCGGGCAACTACGGCAAGGTGACCATCGACGGCAAGGACGTGCCCGTGTATGGCGGCATCTCGTCGCCGGGCAACCTGCCCGACGTCATCACCGTGGGCGCGCTCAACACCAGGGGCACCGTCAACCGGTTCGACGATCAGGTGACGACGTACAGCTCGAGGGGGCCGAGCGCGATCGACCGGGTGATCAAGCCCGATCTCGTGGCGCCGGGCAACAAGGTGTATGGCGCGCTGGTGACTGGCAGCACCGTGGACCAGACCGCGCCGGCGGGCACCGAGATGCCGTCGCCGAACGGCACGCCCATGGTGGCCATGAGCGGGTCGAGCGTGTCGGCGGGCGTTGTGACCGGTGTCGTGGCGCTGATGCTCGAGGCCAACCCGTCGCTCGGCCAGCGGCACGTGAAGATGGCGCTGCAGCTCTCGGCGCAGTTCATGCCCGAGGGCGTGCTCGTCGCCGGGTCGGGGAGCCTGAACGCGGCGGGGGCCGTGTGGATGGCGAAGAACGGACCCAGCCCGAAGGTGCCCAAGGCGCTCATCGACGTGGACGAGATTGCGGGCAGCGGGGTGCTCTTCTGGAGCGGGAAGAAGAGCGGGCTGAAGGACATCCTGCACGGGAGCCGGATCATCTGGGGCGATCGCATCATTTGGGGCGATCGCATCATCTGGGGCGATCGCATCATCTGGGGCGATCGCATCATCTGGGGCGACCGGATCATCTGGGGCGACCGCATCATCTGGGGCGACCGCATCATCTGGGGCGACCGCATCATCTGGGGCGACCGCATCATCTGGGGCGATCGCATCATCTGGGGTGACCGGATCATCTGGGGCGACTGCCTCGCTTCGGGGGAATAGGCTCTCCTACTGAGCTAGCCCTCAAGGGTTAGCACTACTTCGTCAGACTCGATCCTTCATACCACGCAATCCGATGTTGGCTACTGGTACAAATGACGCGAATTCTCTACGATTGTATGCGTGACGGAGGTCGAAGCCCGCGCGGTGCTGCAACGCTTCGGCGCCGTTGCAGAACGGTTCGCGCCCTGCTTCGGTCGGCACATGCAGCGCGATGAGGCGAGTCGCTACCTGGCGGGCCTCGTCAACGATAGCGCGCGCAATTCAATGCAGGCGATGCATGGCCGGTCGAGCGACGCGGGGTCGTACCAAGCACTGCAGCACTTCATTACGCACTAGCAGTGGGCCGTCGGTCCTGTCAGGGCGCGCCTGCGCGCCGCGATCGCGGACCGCAGCGGCATTCTCGCGTTCGACGATACGGGGTTCCCGAAACAGGGCACGCACTCGGTGGGCGTGAGGCGGAACTACTGCGGGGCGCTTGGGAAGACGGGCAACTGCCAGGTCGGCGTGTCGACCCCCTTAGTTGGGCCAGCGATCGTGTGGCCGACGAGTTGCGAGTTGTACCTGGCGGTCGACTGGGCGGTGGATCCCGACCAGCTCGACCAGGCGCGCTTGCCGCGCATGGTCCGCTCCCGCGAGAAATGGTCCATCGTCTTGGCGCACATTCGCGAGGTCGTGAAGGCCGGCTTCACGATCGAGGCCGTGGTCGCCGACGTCGACTATGGCACGACGACCGTGTTTCGCACCGGGCTGGAGCGGCTGGGCCTGCCGTCCCGACCCCACCGCAGCGCGGTGGTTTTCGGGCGGTCGAAGACCGCGACCAAGGGGATGCCGCCGAAAGCAGCCAGATGGGCCACGAGGGTCCGCACCAGCGTCTCGACGCGCTCGTCGGGCACCCGCGTCACCTCGACCCACCGGTAGTACTCCAGCCGCGAGGCAAAGAAGTGAACCTTCTCCTCCCCGCCGTCCTGATACCGGACGATCACCTCGCCGAAGTAGTGCTGGGAGAACTGGCCCGCCAGCGCTTCAAACCGCACCAGCGGCGTCACCACCCGGCCGCGCAACGTCTGCGCCAAGGCATATCGCGCCGTCTCGCCGCCCGTGTAGCCTGCTCCGCGGGCGCGGTGGAGCAACTCGATCGTCCGCAGCGTCGCATCCTCCGCCAACACCCCCCAGAAAACCTCGAGATACGCCTGCGCCTTGGGCTGACGCCCGATCTGCCGCCGGTCCCGCTCCGCATCGTTATCGACCGTCGTGACCGCGGCTTCGTCCACGACCCGCCGGACCGTCCCGACGAATACGCCGCTGAGCGCCGCCACCTCGGTCAGGGTGTGCCCCGCCCGCCGCAGCACCTGGATTTCGCGTCGCTTGAGCATCTAGATCATCCTTGGAAGTGTCAACGATCTTTCGCACTCTCTGCGGTGACCTCTGCCTGATTGCAACGCGATCTTGGCACGAGCCTCGTCGGTAAACACCAATGCCGCGGTCAGGTAGCGTCGAGATCCCCAGCGCCTCGCGGCCACATGCCGCAGACGCGCGGCGACGAGCATCAAGGCCGATTGGCCGTTCGGGAACGCCCCGACGACCCGTGTCCGTCGGAGGATCTCGCGAATGATCCGCTCCAGCGGGTTGTTGGTGCGTGTCTGGCGCCAGTGCGTGCAGGGAGACGCATCGTAGGTCAGCGTGTCGCCGACGGCCTCCTGGATGAGCTTGGCCGCCTTGCCCAGCTTCATTCTCTCGAGCTTCGATGCCACCTCCTTCGCCTTGGCCTTCGCGGCCGTCCGGTCTTCCTGCGCGTGAATCGCCTTCAGCATCCGGACGACATCCGCGAACTTGCCATCGGGGATCAGGCTGAACACATTCCGGTACCCGTGCACGACGCAGCGCTGCCACCGCACGTCGGGAAAGACCTCCGCGGCGGCATCCACGAGGCCGACGCAGGCATCGCTGACAATGAGCTGCACGCCGTTCAACCCGCGGTCTTTGAGGTGCCGGCGGGACCCCAGCCAGCCGCTGCGGCTTCCTTGTCGCGCTCGGCAACGCCCAGGATGTGTCGATAGCCATCGATCCCGATGCCGATCGCCACCAGCACCGAGACGTTGCGCACTTCGCCGGGCCAGCTCCGCGTCAGCACGAGCCCATCGAGGAACACCTAGAAATGGCTCCCATCGATCGGTTTGGTGCGCCAGGTTTTAGTCTGGGCGTAGATCCGCTGATTCAAGCGGCGGACGGTCCCGGAGCTCACCCGCGTACCCCAGAGGGCTTCGGTGATGTCTTCGACCCGGCGCACACTGACTCCAGCAAGATACCTCTCGACCAAGGCCTCTTCGACCGAGGCTTCTCGACGGCGGTACCGCTCGATGATCGCCGTTTCGAAGGCGAGCCGGCGCAGCTTCGGCACCTTCAGGGTGACTTCGCCCGCCATCGTCTCGAGCTGCCGCTCGTAATGACGGGCCCGGGTGTCCACCCGTTCCGGTGACCGCTCGTACCGCTGGGCGCGGCAGATGCGATCGGCTTCCGCATCCAAGATGCGTATTCAGCGTCTCTTCCGCAATGCCGAGCACGACCTCATCGACGCGCACCTTGAGCTTCGTCTCGTCAACGGATACCGCCTCGAGCCGGGTAGTGGTATCGTCCTGCACGGTGGCCTCCTCTCGGGTCTGGTCATGGGCGTTTTGGCGAACACCATTGAACCAGACAGAAGGTCACCACTCAAAAGTGCGAAGGAATCGGTACGTTATCTCTTCCTTGTTCTCGCCGGAGATGGAGTCTCCAGCGATTCTCCGCCCGGAGAACGCTACGGAAAGGTGGTCAGAATTCCCTGAAGAGGCGTGATCAGAATTCTCGGAACCCGCAAGTGCTAAGCAATAGGCGCAGCGACTCGATCTAGCCGTACCAGAGAAACCCGAGCCGCTGACGCTTCAGGTACAGCCCCTTCCGCGAGAGTCCGAGTCTCCTCGCTGCAACATCCAATCTTCCTTCAGAGCATTCCAAGGCATACGTGATGGCCGCGCGTTCGACTGCTTGAAGACTCACTTCCAGTGGCCTGTCGATCCTAACGGTAATAGTCGGCACTCCAGAGACTGGCTGTTCAACTGGCTCCCGTGAGTGCCCCCTGATCCTCGCGTCTAGGTCTATGACATCGATGACCGAATCCGAGTTACCCAACGCCACGAGGCGGCGAATCTCGTGCGAGAGTTCCCTAACGTTGCCGGGCCATGGGTACAACAGAAGATGCTCCATCGCCGCTTCTGAAAGGCTAATCCTGTGCTTCCCGCACTCAGAGGCGTACCTCGAGAGGAACATCGCAATCAACGGAGCTACCTCTTCACGCCGCTCCCTGAGAGGCGGCAAGCGGAAGCGCACTACATTCAGACGGTAGAATAGATCTTCGCGAAAGCGGCCTTCCGCTACCAGAGCCTCGAGATTCGCGTTTGTGGCGGCGATGATCCGGACCTTGACTCTCCGCGGAACGGCTTCTCCAAGAGCTTGCACTTCGCCGGTGTCCAAGAAACGGAGAAGTTTCGGCTGGGTTTCCAGCGGGAGCTCCCCCACCTCGTCGAGCAGCAGCGTTCCACCTTCTGCTGCATGGATCACTCCCTTGAATCCTTGGGCCGCTCCTGTGAACGCCCCCCTTCGATACCCGAACAGTTGGCTGTCCACCATGTCGCGTGGCACAGTCGAGCAGTTGAACGCTACAAAACGAGCGTCCGACTCTCCCGACGCCCGATGGATGCTTCGGGCAATCACCTCTTTGCCGGTGCCGCTTTCACCCGTCAGCAGGACAGTTATGCCGAGCGGTGCAACCCGTCTTGCAGATGCGAGCAAGTTGAGCATCGCCGGGGAACGAAACAGGCCCTCTGCGTCGCTGGAGTGGGACCGATTGCTCTCTTCGCCGACTCGTATTGATACCCGCTGTTCTGACACTCTCGACCGTCGAATGACCGACAACAACCTAGCCAAGCCATAGCAACCACTCAGGGACCTATCGGAGTCGGCCGGCGAGATCAGCAAGTCATAGCTATGGGATTGTCGTGAACCCAAGCAGATTCTGATGGTGCCTTCAGGTCGTCCGACTTCCAAGCTGCTTGGAGCCGACGCCGTGACTGGATAGTCACACGTAGAAACTGGCGAGACCATCGTGCCCGACGTCTCGAGAACCGCTCCCGAGCGAATCCACCCAATGGAGACCAGACTCCTCAGTGCTTCCTCACCCAAGGACAACGGATCTGTCGCAAGGTCCATCAGTGAGCAAAGCAGCGTCGCAAGGTCGTCTGTCTCGCAGTGCGGTCGACCAAGAACGGAACTTGTCGCGTCAAGATGGCAACGTATGATAGTTGGTTTCCAAACCGAATCTCGTGCGCCAGTCGCGCTCCTTGTAGCGCTCTGAGAACCAAGCCGGCCCGCCAACTCCAATAACTGGTCGACCGCTTCGACGACACTGCTTGCCTCGCCGGTAGCTCCTACCACACGAAGTGCCTGGATGCTGAGGGATACCGCCCCCCGGTCGCCCGCGGCGGCGGCCAGCATTGCGTGAGTAGCCGACAGGGTGACCGTCGGACCAGATTTCGGTGCTTCCAGGTCGGAGCGCAGGTAGGCTTCAACAGTCGAACGCGCGCCACTTCGTTTGTTCAGCCGAGCAAGCGCCAGGACCTCCAGGGCGCCCAGTTGAACTCGCGGGAACGAACGCGATTGCAGATGCTCACGCGGTTCGGCGGTGCGAATGAGTTCCAGCGACTCCTGCCAGAGGCCAAGCCGTTGGAGGAGGCGCGCCTCGGTGCGCAGGTTCCAGTTTCGATGCCATGCGGACCTCAACTGGGAGTGACGTGTGCTCATTTCGTGCGCAGTCTTCAGCGAAGCCGCACAACCTTCGACGTCACCGCTGACAAGCTGGGCTTCGGCGAGCGTTTCAAGGAGCAGGCCCCAGACCTGTTCTTCTTTGCTCGGCTTGCGGAGAGCGACGGACAGGCAGGTCGTTGCCCGGGCAGCCTGCCCGACCGCCAAGTACGCCGCGGCCATGTCAGCTAAGGCAATCACGCCGGTCAGCGCGTGGCCGGACTCTGCAGAGGAAGCCAGTGCATGCCTCGCGGCATCGAGCGAGTCGAGGTAACGCCCCTCCAAGTAGTTGAGGCAGGACTCGTGTAGATCCAGAAGGCCCCGGAGCCAGTGGTTAGGAAAACTCCTGAGAAGCGAACATGCTATATCGGTATGATGTCTCGACGTGTCCAAGTCTCCCCGCTTGGCGTAGTACTCAGCAAAGAAGATCTGATGGGCGATCGACACGGCCGGAACAGCCGCCTGTTCTACGTTGCATCTAAGAATAGAGAGAACATCAACATCGAGATCTCTGCCATCGAGATCTGCGGAGACGCTCAAGAGGCGAAGCTGGCTCCAAGCTCGGAGTTCGGGTGAGTCGATCTGCTCTGCGATTTGGTAGGCTCTCCGGAAGGACCGCACCGAGTCATCTAGGTGTCCCAACTGCTTCGACACTAGCCCCTCGACCATCATGCACCGAATTCGATCGGACTCGGTGAGTCGTGGGGTCTTCCGCAGAGCGTTGATCTGGACCCGCGCCTCGGCTAGGTGACCTGTTCTCTCGAGCAGTTCAGCCATGAGCAGCCTATCGCCCGAGCCAGATCCTGGTCCGCTGGCCACCGGATGCTGCCTTAGGAGGTCAATCGCCGCCTGAAACCTCCCCTCGGAAGCAAGGGACCTCGCGTGAAGCGTTTGGTCGGGCATGGTGGGTCGTCGCCGCTTTAGTAGATTGATATTCTGTGTATTTTCATTCTTAACTTCCTGGTAATCAAGTGCCCGTATCGAGCCATTAGTTGTGCGCGGGGGGCATCATCGCGCAGGAAATCGGTTTGCCCTCCAAAAGGAGGAGCAGGGGTTGGCCCTTGAGGAATTGACTCTGTTTCAGGCTTCATCCGAGATGCCGCCCGTTGGAGTCCCTGCACATGGTGGAGATTTGGTAGGCCGCTGAGTCTAGACAGGGCACGCGGCCATCGGGCATCGTTCCGTGAGTTCTCTTTGGCGGAAGGACACACACGGAGGGAGATGCCGATGGCCAAGCCTAGGATCGGATCTGAGTGCGTTCGTTGGCAAGCTTCTCGAAGAGCAGGACGGGGATGTACTCCGAGAGGGCATCCGGGTGCTGTCGCAGGCGTTGATAGAGAGCGAAGTGGCCGGTCTAATCGGCGCCGAGCGGTACGAGTGAATCGTACCGGGAATCTCGGAGGGCGGGTTCTGTGAGTCAGGCTACCTTGGCCTGCTCATAGTAACGCGCTTCGCACTCCGCCAGCGGCACGTGGCCCAGCGGTGCTAGCAGGCCCCGGATCGTGAAGCAACCCAGCCAAGGCATCCTACCCGCCACTTTGACTCGGCTCTTTCCCAATCGCGCAACTGTACGTCCGTGGCGCCAGGGATTCGGAAGGCCCGACGCTCCATCTCCATCACTGCCGCCGTGGACAACGGGCGCGGCGCCGTCGACCAGCACCGGAAGCAGCCGCAGCTCGGCGCGCAGCGCATCCGCCACGTCGCTCCGCGCCGCCTCGACCGGGTCTTCCCCATCGTCGGCGCGGGCCAGCCAGCGCGGGCGGATCAGCAGCGGCAGCACGTCGGCGGCCGCCGCCGGCGACTCCGCCGGGGGCGGTGTCGTCAGGCCGTGGCCTCCCGCTCCGACGCCTTGCGCTGCAGCCGTCGCCAGGTGTGCCACTCATGACCGGTGACCAGCGAGTAGCGCGCCACCTCCGCCACCTCGCTTGCGCACTGGCCCACGGTGGCCTTGATACCCATGGCCCCAAGCTTGTCGGCCAGCCCGATCCATTCCGCGGACGGCCCGGCCGCCTCGCCGGCGGCGTCCGCGACCGGCGTGCGCAGCGCCTTTACCAGCGTCACGCCCTCCTTGTCGAACGGCGCGGTCTGCTCGGCCAGCCCGCGCAGCAACTCGGTCGCGACGGCCGGCCGCCCGAACAGCACGGCCAGCATCAGCAGGCAGGGCTGCACGCGGCCGGCGCGCTCGAAGGCCTCGAGCGACTCGACCGACTTGCTGGCCTTGAGCACCCGGTACACGTTGACCAGCCGCTTAGCGATGCGCGGCGTGGGCAGCAGCGGGAGCAGCTGGCCGATGAACTCGCGCTCGTCCTCGCTGAACTGCACCGGTGCGGAGGCGGGAAGCGGCCGGCCGGCGTCCTTGCGCTGGACCGCGGGTTGCGTTGACGGCGTGGGCGGCGGCGTGCCCGTGACCGTCGGCGCCGACCCGGTCGAGCCGGTTGGCGTCGGCAGTGCCGAGCCGCCGCGGTCCGCGCCGGGTGCCGGTACAGGTGCGGGGACACCCCGCGCAGCGACCGCAGGCACGGCCTGGCTGTCCTGCGTGAGGAAGTCGACGTAGCCCTGGAAGTGCTTCTGGTTCATTGGTGCCAGCGCATAGGTGATCTGGAAGATCTTCTCCAGGTAGTTCTGCGCGGTCGACGCCCGCAGTCCGTCGCGCTCGTCACGCCCGTTGTGGCGGTCGTCCTCGGCGCCGAGCAGGTCGGCGTAGTACACGTCGAGCGAGCGTGTGAGCCAGCGCGAGTCCACCGCCACGATCACCACGAACAGATCCAGCGCCAGCAGCAGGTGCACCGCCTCTAGCATGTTGACCACGTGCGCCGGGCGGCAGCGGTCCAGATCGTCGACATACAGCACGATGCGGTCGATCGGCCGGATGGCCTGCTTGCCGTCACTGGGCGACTCGCCGCGCGCGGCATCGCGCAGTTCCTTCATCACCCGCGCCAGCTCGCGGAAGTCCTTGTGCACCAGCGAAATGATTCCCTGCTGGGAGCGGTACTGCGTGGACTGCACGCGCTCGCGGATGAACGCGCCCAGCCGCTGCAGCGGCTGCAGCGCGGCCTGCTGCGTCAGCAGCTCGGCCAGCCGCGCCCTAGCGGTCTTTACGCTCGCCTGCACGCTCTCCAGCTCGCGGCGCGCCTTGTCCACCGCCTCGGCCTTGTCGATGCGGCCCTGGTCCTTGCTGGTGCGCGCCTCCTTCAGCTGTTCGTCGTACTTGCGGTTCACGCTGGCCAGCTCGCCGGCCAGCGCATCCAGCTTCTGGCGCGCTGTGCCCAGCGGGGCCACCAGCGTGCCGACGAAGCCCGCCACGGCCACCAGCGCCTTGGAGGCGGCTTCCTCCCAGTCCTGCAGCATGCTGGCATCCACCAGCAGCCACACCCCCGCCGTCAGCGCCAGCACGCCGGCGGTAGGCACCGCGATGTGGCGCACCGGCTTGTTCAGCAGCACGGTGGCCAGCGTGCGCAGCCGGCTGCCCGAGGCGGCCAGCTCGCGCGCGGCCGTCTCCACGTCCTTGATCGTGTCGATCGACTGGTGCCAGCCGGTCGCGCGCACCAGCGCCTGCAGCTTGTCGAGCCCCTCCTGCCGCAGGTAGCCGTTGAGCGCCAGGATCTCCTGCTTCTTCTTCAGGTCCTCCTCGGCCAGTTCGAGCGCCTTCTCGCCCGCCTGCACCTGCACCTCGGCCTGGTGCACGGCGCCGCGCGCCTCCTCGATCATCTTGCGCAGCAGCTCGCGCGCATCCTCGCCGGTGTCCTGCGCGGGGCGCACCGCGTCCCAGATGCGGTCGAAGATCTCGGTGATCAAGCTCGCCCACAGGTTGGCGTCAGACGCGTGCCAGGCGTTGAACTCGATCTCCACCACGCGCTGGTGCAACTCCGGCCGCCCTTCGTCCTGCAGTGCCTTCACCGACTTCTTGATCTGCTCGATGAAGAACGACTTGCCCGAGCCCCAGTCGCCCAGCAGGCCGATCGACAGCGGCGGATGCACGTCCTTGTCGAGGATCAGCCGCGCGAACGCGCTCGCCTCGGCCTCCACCCCCAGCTTGTCGTCGCCCTGGTCGGTCTCCAGCGCGTAACCGGCGCGTCGCGGCCCGGGCAGCGGCACGCCGGCGCGCTGCCACCACGCCGACCACTGCGCTGCGCTGCGATGCGCGATGTCGGCGCTGGCGAACGCGTACCACTGGTCGCGCACGCGGGCGAGGTCGCGGTCGGCGGCGGCGACGGCCGGGGCCACCTCGGCATCGGGGCCGAGCAGCGCCGCGGTCACGAGGTCGCGGCCCCACAGCGGCTGCGGCTTGTCGCCAGGCGCGGCGGGCCGCTGCGCCCAGGCGAGCGCATCGCGCAGCGCCGGGCTCAGCAGCGCCTGCAGCGCGGCGGCTGCCATCTTGGGCACGCTGGGCGCGCCGGTGGCCGGGCTGCCCAGCAGCTCGGCCAGTCGCACGAACGCCGGTGACTTGACCCTCGGCGCCAGCTGTGCCACCGCCGCCAGCACCTGCGCGCAGCCGACCGGGTCGCCGCCCGCCAGCTGCGCGGCCAGCCGCAGCGCCTCCAGCACGTGCGGCTCCACGCCGTCGGCGGCGAGCTGCAGCGTCCATTCGGCGCCGCCCTGCGCCGGCGCCGCGGCGGACGAACTCGTTCCTCCCAAGCTCGCGGCCGCGGGCGCCTTGCCGGCGGTGGTTTGCGCCCGCGCGCCGGCCGAAACCGCGGCGGCATCATGCAGCAGCGCGCGCAGCAGGTCCCCGCAGTCGTCGTTCCAGCGCGCCTCGGAGATCTCGAACGCAGCGCGCCGCGCGAGCGGCTTCAGGTCGTCCGGCAGTTGGTCGCTGCGCGGCATCTTTGCGCCTTGCACCAGCACAGGCACCACGCGCACGCCGTCCTTCTTCAGCGCAGTGGCGAGTTCCAGCCGCACGAAATCCTCGGGGTCGTCGAGCCGGCGGCGGCCGTCGCCGTCGGCGGCGCTGGCCCAGTCGCGGCCGATCACCGCCAGCACCTCGGAGCCGGCCAGCACCTTCTCCAGCGCCACCACGAAGTCGACGCCGGGCTCGATGCCGTCGACGTCCATGAACACGCTGTCGGTGCCGAGCCGCTCGGCGAAGAAGTCGAACAGCCGGCCCGCGTGGCCGGCGCTGTCCTCGCGCCGGTAGCTGATGAAGAGGCGCTTCGAACCGTCGGGCCGCTGGCGTTGTTCATCCATATGGCCTCGCCACTGGCGGTGTATGACGCGATTCTAACGCCATTCCACGAGATCCGCTCCCCTCCCCGTTTCCGAGTTCCCGAGGTGAAGGAGCAAGGACATGGAGCGCGAGCGACGACGGATGGAATCGCCGCGCGAAGACGGCTGACGAGAGGCGTCCGCGCGGGGTGCGTCGTCGTTGGCGCGGCTACTGCGTGCGGTAGTCAGTGCGTTCGGGCTCGTCGGAGGTCACGCCGGGCACGCTGAAGAGCGCGGCAATTCCAGCGCTTGGCACACTGCCGGTGAGGATGCCGACGGCCGGGAGCGTCTGCTTCAGGCGGAACCCCTTCGCCATCAACGTGCGCGCCATGCCCGGCAGGTCGTCCCTGTGAGCGTCGTCCACGAGCACCGTGACGTCGATGAGCTTCGTCGCTGCCATGGCTGAAGGCGAAGTCTCCACCCCGGAAACGGCCGGGGCGGTACTGCCAGTCTCGCAGAGGTGCGCGGAGGAATGGCCCCGCACCGGCGCCCTACACCGGCGCCTGCGCCAACCCCGCGCCCACGTCCCTGTTGACCAGCGTCAGGCGCCGCGCGTTCGACGTGACCAACGGCCAAAGGGCCGCCGCGGTCGTGCCGTCGCCCTTCGCCTCTAGCCACAGCGCCGCGAGGCCTGCCATGTGCGGCGTCGCAATGCTGGTGCCGGAAGTCGTGTGATAGCGCGCCGGCCACGGCCGGCCCGGGCCCTGCGGCTGGACCGACGCCGGGAACGGGTACGGCACCGACGAGAAGACGGCGGACCCGGGGCCGGCGATGTCCACGCCGCCGCCATTCGCGTTGATCCCGCCGTTCGAGAACGGCGAGACGCGAAGCGCTGAATCGAGCGACGCCATCGCTAGGATCGAGGGGCAGTTGGCCGGGCGGCCCACCGGGCGCGGCGACTCGAGACGCTGGTCGGTCACCGGGTCGCAGCTCTCGTTCCCCGCCGCGGCCACGATCAGCGTGCCTGGCGCGGACTGCAGCGCGCGCCGCGCCACCGTCTCCTACACCGTGGAAAACGCCTCGCCGGGCTGCACCGGGGCGCCGAGCGACACGAGACCGTTGCGGCGAGGAGAATGCGGAATGCGGAAGAGGTGTTTGAGAACTGCGGGCGGTGGCAGGTTCGGCGTCCCAATTCAGGTCACCGTGGCGGGCGTCATGAGGCGTGACCCCGGCGACCGGAACGTTCGAGCGGGAAAGGGCGAGCGAGTGTATGATGTGGCCGATCCTCGAAAGCCAAGTCGGCAATGTCGGACAATCGGGCACGGGTGCCCGCACGCGTGAGGTTCGATATGGCTGTAACTCGTGTACACCACGTTCCCAACCCCGGAAGCGTCGCGGTGTCGCCGTCGCGCGGCGAGTTCCTCTTCTTCCGCATCACGGCGAACGGGCCGATGCCCCGATTCCAATTCACGAGCGATGTAAAGGGCCAGATGCTGAATCAGGGAATGTTCCCCTCAGATCCCGCGCCTTTGTATGAGTGGACGTATCTCCGCGATCCGTCCGACGTTCAGCAGTTCGAGCTCCTGTCGGTCGCGCTGCTGTTCGCCGCGAATTCCGACTACCGCTACATCGTCGAGCAGCGGGGCGCGGGCGGGACGATCCGGACTGTCGTCGACGTCTCGTACTCGGGGCTCGCGACCGACTTCGACACCGAAGTCTTTCGCGTGCTGATCGTATGAGAGGCGCGATGATGAAACACCTGCACTGCTCCGCCGCCGCGGCCCTCGTCATGTGCGTAACCGCGCTCCTCCCGTGCGCCGCGTCAGCACAGCCGGCCACGCCTGACACGTTCGTCACGTGGATCGAAGCGCGCGTGCAGGCGGCCATCGCGGCGAAAAAGGCCGCCGCACAGGCCGCCGCGGAAAAGAAAAAGGTGGGCGACAACGGCAACGGAATCGCCAATCAGAAGGAGGCGCCGAGCAGTGACAGCGCGTCGACGTCTCTCGTGGACAACAGCGCCGCGAGCGATTTCGTCTCGCTGGCGTTGAGCCTTACCGGCCTGACACCGACAGCGGACGACGAGTCGAAGCCGAAATCGGGCTCCATCACCGTGACGGCCTACAGCCTCGCGGCGGGGATCAAGGGCGTCGGGCTGACGGACCCGGAGTTCTACAAGAATGCGACGAACTGGCGTCGCCTTGCTCTCACGATCGGATCCGAGGCCTCCAAGCCCGAAGACGTCTTCACCGACAAGCCTTCGACGAACATCGGTGCCAAGTTCCTGATCATCAACAGCCGCGACGTCTACAGCACCTACGCCAAGGACGAATTCAAGACGATGGACGCTGCGGTCGGCGTATTTCAGCAACTCGAACTCAACGACAGAAACCGGCTCGAATGCGTGATCTTCCGCGCGGTAACCGGACGCGTGGTTTCCACCCCAGACTGCCGGACGACCGACGCGACGGCGTTCGCCGCGTTCCTGGCAACGAATCCGTTCGACCTGGCGCAATGGCCGAGTAACCGCGCCGCGCTCGAGAAGCACGCCGACGCGATGGCCGCCGTCAACGGCATCGTCGAGAGCATTGCTGCCGCCAAGGTGATCGCGCTCGACAGTGTGGCCGAGGCTGTCGAACGAATTCAGAAGGCGCGGCAGTTGTCGGTCGCGTACTTCACGAAGCAGCGCCAGGACGAGGGCACCAACGAGCATCGTCTCGAGCTGATCTTCGACTACGGGCTGAGCGATCGCCTGAACTGGACCGTGAACGGCAGCTACGACCACAAGGATCGGAAGAAGGCGGAGATGAAGGACTCGGACAGCGGCCGGCTTGCGACGGAGTTCCAAGCGAAGCTGACCGGTCGCGGCAGCCAGGTGTGGAGCGCAGCGCCGGTCCTCATCGCGGGATCTGCCGAAGCGTCGAAGGAGTCGGGCGCCGACTGGCTGGTCCGCACGCAGGTCAAGGTGACGATTCCGGTCGCAGCAGGCATCACCATCCCCGTGGCCCACACGTACGCGAGCCGCGCCTCTGAGGGCATCGAGGCGGGATCGGCGTTCAGGTTCTCGCTGAGCATCGACCCCGTTCGCCTGCGCGAGCGCTTCCGTTAGTTGCGAGGGCGCCATGCCGATTCGCGACATCCTTGCACCCGGCGCAGTCGTGGTGGGCATGGCGACGGCAGCCCTCCTCGGCCAGAACCAGCTGCAGATTGTGAAGGGCACCGCGCGATCCGACGTTCCGCCGGTTCCATCGAGCGCGCCGGCAGTGCCAGGCGCCGCCGGCGCGACTCCCGGATTGACCGGCGTTTCCTTCTCTGGGCGCGTGGGATTTGGCGACGCGAGGCTGACGCTCAACCGCATGGTCGGCGGCGCCTACGTCTCCGACTTCTTCGTGACGAACCCGGAATGCTCCGATCAGGTCGTGTCGTTTTCGGTGCTGATCCTCGATCGGAACCGCCAGCGGCTCGGAGTAAATTCCGTCGTGACGCGCGTCGAGCGGAATCCCGTTCCCTCCGAAGTCCCTCAAGAGCCAGCCGGACAGTGGCGGCTGACGCCGGGAGAGGCCGACCTCTTCAGGGTCACGATCGCCCCACCGTTGGCGAGCGGTCCAGCCCAGGGTTGGTTCGACCTGGCGTGGAGCGCGCTCCGCAGCGCGCCGATGAACTACGGCCACTGGACGGGACATCTGCCTTCCACCGGCATTCTTCTCCTCACGCGCCATTCGGCGCCGGGAGAGCTCAAGAACGAGAACAATGGCACGAGCTGCGTGAAGGGCATGACGCTGATCAGCCGCGCGGCCCTGCCGCTCCTCCTCGATCCTCCGCTGCCGTCGGGCCTGGATACCGGCGTCCTCTTCGCCTCTCTTATTCTGGCGTCGGGCGTGACGCTGCTCTGCGTGGTATTCGTCTTCCGCAGCTCCACGAACTTCTGGGATCCGATGCCGGCCGTGCCGTTCGACCTCAAGAACAGCTGGGCCGCTAACCTCGCTGTCGGCGGAGGACTGATTACCGCGCTCATGACCACCGCGATTCTGTCGGCGGATCGCTATTCGACTAACAGCTCGTCGTACGGCGTGCTCGCCGCTCTCTTCGCCGCCCTCGTGCCTCTGGGCGCGGCGCTGTATGGACTGTCCCGGCCGGCCTCCGGGCCCGCGCAGGGTGACGGATACGTCGTCAGTTTTCTGGGAACGACGCTGATCGTGCTGTGGGGGGCCTTCGGTCAGATGCTGCTGATCGGCATGTTCCTCCGGGAGCTGGACTTGGCCGGCGTCCTCACGCCTTTTTCGGCGGGAGTGCTCATCGTCACGACAAAGGTCGTGATTATCAGCCTGGCAATCTATGCCGTCATTGGATCGCTTGGCACCATCGCGGAGGGTGCGCCGGCACCTCAGCCAGCCAAACCAGCGACGGATGGACAGGACCAGGCACCGCAGCGGCCCGCCCTCCCCGCGAATCGCCGGCCCGCCGCGATGATCTGACGTGAGCGAAGGCGGGCACGTCGGGCATACGTTTGCCGTGCACCGCGCCGAGCGTCCAAGTCTCAACAACACTGCCCGGAGCCCTGCCGGGAACGTAGGTATTCTTGGATGTTGGAATTGCGCGCGGCCGGCGATTCGACTCAGGAATGAGGGGGGTGAGCTGGGCGGAGCCAATTGTGGCGATGAGTCTGGTCCACGACGCTGCGTGCGTCCCGAGAACGCTGCCTGACGTCTGGAACCAGCCCCGGTCAGATGAACTGCAGTGAGACCTGCGCTGTTCTGGCAGTGCCCGCAATCAGGAGATACCAGCCAAACCCCTGGCCGACTCGGCGTCAGGCGTTTAGTTCCGACCTATCGCCCCCCAACCGGGCCCGGGAACGGCACCACATACCGCACCCGCCGGAGGAAGGCGCTGTCGATGTCTTCCCGACGATTGGTGGATAGGATGACTATGCCCTCATGCGCTTCCAGCTTCTGCAGCAGATAGCCGATTTCGAGGTTGGCGTAGCGATCGTGACTGTCCTTCACCTCGGTGCGCGTGCCGAACAGCGCATCGGCCTCGTCGAAGAACAAAACGGCCCCGGTGCGTTCGGCCTCCTCGAAGAGCCGCGCCAGGTTCTTCTCCGTTTCGCCGATGTACTTGCTCACCACGAGGGAGAGGTCGACCCGGTGGAGCTCGAGGCGCAGCCGGAGTGCGAGCAGTTCAGCCGCCATCGTCTTGCCGGGGCCGCTCGGGCCGACGAACAGGACGAAGAGGCAAGCCGCGATGGTGCCATCGGCGGAGGCGCCCCGATCTGAGCGCCGGCTCGAACGCTCCCGCCACTCTGCCGCGATGTCGTTCAGTGACCGACGCTGGGGCTCAGGGATGCCGTCGGGATTGCCCATGCTGAACACCCTCCTGGCTCTGCGTCATCCCGCCGCCTCGCGGAACGCCTCGCAACAGGTAGTTGGCGCCAGTTTCCCGGTGGGCGACCGGTCGCATGGGCTGTCCGAGCATGGCGGTGGTCAACGACATTCTCGCCCCAGGTGACGTTGCCAACAAGTGCTTTCCCGGCGGGAGCTTCAGGGTGTCCTGGTGCGCATCGACTGCGGATTGCCGCCGGCAGCAGAAGTTGGGAATCGACGCGTTGGCCGGATGGAGCCAATCATCGGCGATGTGTCTGGCTCGAGACGTTGCGTGCGTCCCAAGAACGCCGCCTGGAGCGCGGGAGGCAGGGATCATACAATGCCGCCGCGCCCGCTCGCGCCGGGAGGCGTCGGCGGTCCGGTGCTCCCTGAGGTCAACATGAAGACGCCTTGCCGCCTGTCACACGCCCGGTCTGGCCGGCCGCCCGTCCGCGGCGGGCTCGGGTGTCTCGTCGTCGCCGCCGCCGTGGTCGCCTCGGCCGGGCCCGCCGCTCAACAGTCCGCCAGGGTCACACAGATCACGCACGGCCCCCTGCATCACTACTTCGGGTACATCGGCCAGAGCCGCACCGTGCCGTGGAACGCCGACGGCCGCTACCTGCTGGCGCTGCAGGTGCCCTACCAGGACCGGCTGCCCGGCGCCGGCGATGCCGCAGAGGTGTGCCTGATCGACACGCGCAACAACTACGCCGTGCGGGTCGTGGACCGCACGCTCGGCTGGAACCCCCAGCAGGGCACGATGTTCTACTGGAACCCCGAGCACCCGGAAACGCAGTTCTTCTTCAACGATCGCGACCCGGCCACGGGCAAGGTGTTCACGGTGCTGTTCGACATCAGCGCCGACGGCGGCCGGGGCGGGCGCGTGCGCGAGTACCGCTTCGACGACACGCCGGCGGCCAACGCCGGCGTGGCGCAGAACGGCGGCTATTTCACCGCGATCAACTACGCGCGGATGGCCCGGCTTCGTCCGGTGACCGGCTACCGCGACGCGTGGGACTGGACGAAGGGCGTGGGCGCGCCCGCCGACGATGGGGTGTTCCGCGTGGACGTCGGCACGGGCCAGAAGACGCTCATCGTCTCCTTCGCGCAACTGAAGGAGGCGCTTCGCGGGACGGTCGAGAACCTCGACGCCAGGCACTTCTTCATCAACCACACCCTGAACAACCGCAACAACGATCTGATCTACTTCTTCTGCCGCGCCGACTTCGAGCAGCAGGTGGACGGGCCGCGCGTCAACGCGGTCTTCACCGTACGCCCGGATGGATCCGAGCTGACCCGCCACGAGGTGTTCATCGGGGGGCACCCGGAGTGGGGATGGGGCCCGGGAGATCATCGGCTCGCGCGAAGGCCGCCAGGCGGTGTACGACACGGCGCGCCGGCAGGTGGTCCGATCGCTCGGCGGCCCGGAGGTGTTCAAGGCGCCCGAGGGCGACATCTCGCTGAGCCCCGACGGCAGCTGGTTCGTCAACGGCCATCGCGAAGGCCAGCACCACTCCTACACGTTCCTCGAGATGCGCACGGGCCGGGTGATCACGTCGCCGCCCGTATTCCTGTCCACGTGGAACAGCGGCCCGCTTCGGCTCGATCCGGCCCCGGCCTGGAACCGGACAAGCGACGCCATCGTCGTGCCCGGCATCGCGCCCGACGGCACGAGGCAGATGTTCCTGATCGACCTCACGCGGTGAGGCCGGCCCCGGGCCGCCGACGCGGCCGCCCTTGGCGCCACAGCCGGCAGGCGCCCGTCATCAGAACCGCGACCGGACTTTCCTGACCTGCCACGTGTTGTGCTTCTCGTTCAGCGTGGCGCACAGGATCGTCTCGCCGTCGGTGCGGACGTTGACCAGGCCGTAGATCAGGCCGGCGACGATGAACGTGTCGGCCAGGGACCGCTGCACACGCGTGGGCCGCAGGTCGCCGGCCTTGGTCACCTCTGCGTGCACCACGACCGACCGCAGGTCGGTGATCTCCGACGTCTGGCCGCTCTGCGTCACCGTCACCTTCTTGGGCTCGCCGAGATTGATGCTCCTGGCCAGTTCCGTCGAGTACACCAGCGGGCTCACGATCCGGTCCCTGTCGATGGCCAGGTAGCCGGTCGTCGCGCTGGCGGCCACAACCGCGGGGCGCGGGTGGTCGTGCCCCTCGGCGTCGCCGGAGGAGATGATCGTGACGGCGGGGCGCATCGCGCTGAGGAACTCGTACGACACGTCGTCGCTGCCGTGGTGGCAGGCCTTGGCCACGTCGCACTGGAACTCGATGCGCCGGCCCGTGTAGTCGTTGAGCAGCGCCTGCTGGCTCTCCGCGTTGAGGTCGCCCGTGAGCAGGACGCGGACGCGCCCGTAGTCGAGCCGCAGCAGGAGACTGTTGCCGTTCGTGTTCTTCGAGTCGGACGAGAACCGCCGGACGGCCGGCTGGCCGTTCGCCTCCTGATCGACCGGCGCCAGCACGCGAAGGGCAACGCCGCCGCCGGCCCCGTCGAACCCGGGCACGCAGCCGTCCCGCTCGCTGAGGCGGGCGATCGGCGTGGGCTTGCCGTCTCCGCCCCGGGCCGTGGTGACCTTGCGGAGGAAACCGGCCCACTCACCCTGCAGCTTCGGCTCGCCGTCGTCTTTCAGCGCCGCCAGCACCTGGGGCCGCTTGCCGAGCAGCTGTGTCAGGAAACGGCCGTCGGCCGACGGCGGGCCCAGCCACCGCTTGCCGGTGGCCGGATTGACCCACCACGCCACGCCGGCGTGGTAGAAGGCGTCCACGTGGACCTGGTCTGCGTCGAGTTCCTCGTCCTGCGCCGTGTCGAGCAGGTCGTTCAGGCCGCCGTAGTGGTCGGCGTCGTTGTGCGACGCGATCATCGCGTCGAGATGAATGGTGTCGGCGCCGTAGTCCTTCGCGAACTTCCAGTCCACGAAGTCCGCCGCGCTCTTGCCCGTCGGCTGGCTCGCGCGGGTGTAGCCGCCGTCGATCAGCACGTGCCGGTTGTCGGGCGTGCGGATGAGGACGCCGTCGCCCTGGCCCACGTCGATGAAATACAGCTCGAGGAGCGACTGGTCGCCGATCGCCCCGCTGTCGACGTACCCCAGCTTGCCCCGCGCCCGCACCTTGACGCGCGGGCCCGAGTTGTCGACGACGATCACATGATCGCCCCACAGCAGCTCGAGCAGCGTATCCTTGCCGGCGGGAGCCGCGTAGAGAGGCGTGGTGTCCGCAGCGACGTACTTCACAGCCATCGGTCACCTCCAGGAAGACACGCATCAGCAGACGCCGGGCACGCGTCTCCGGCGAACCTCTCGCCTGTACTCCGCCTGGCCGGGCTGCCGCCGCTAGACCGGGGAGGGGCGCGCGCGCACGCGCCGCAGGTTCGGCACGGCGGTCAGGGACGGCGCGTCGACAACATCCACGACGACGCGCGACCCTTGGTGCTCGAACCGATACTGGCGGCCCGTGTACGGCCCGAACACCGTGAGCGCCGTCGGGCCGACGTACTCGAACCGCGCCTGCCGCCCCGGCGGAATGGGCCCAGCCGTGCGGCCGGTGTCGCCGGCCGCAGCGAACGGTCTGTCAGGAGCCTGCCGAACCGACATCGTCGCGCGGCCGCAACACGCCATCGTCGGCCTCCTTGTCCTCGGAGTACGGCGCTGCCAGAACGTCTTCATTGCGCGCACTCCAACGTTCGAGAAGGCTCGCGCCTCCCGATAGTGCGAGCCACAGCAGGAAGGTCTCACGCCAGGATTCACCCAGCATCAGGGAAAACGGAGCGGCCACCCAGAGGCTGAGGCAGTAGAAGCACGCGAACAGGGTTCCTCCGAGTCCGGTGCCCAAGCGGCGGCGGAAGCGGGCCACGATCTCCCACGGCCCATCCTCGGCGTTGAGCAGATGCGTGATCCGCCAGACGCCGAGCACCCCGAGCATGAACCAGTAGAGCGCCATGGCTCGTTGTGACCGCTTGCCCGGCAGGCCGCGTTCGGCCGAGAAGCTGCGCGCGCGAGAATCAGCCGGGCTCGTGCGGAGTATACCGGGGGGTTGTGCCTGTCACAAGCGGCGCCGCGCGGCCGCGCTGGCGGATTGCCAGGTACCGGAATTCGCGCGCCTGCATCGCGCGTGGCGACAAGAGGCATGCCAGTGAAGTCGCGGATTGCACACTGACTCGCGGAGCGGAAATTCACTGTGCAGTCGCTTGAAAACACCGATCGCGCGCCGGATACTGTACTCGCTCTCCGAGGTCAACATGGGCATGCCGTGCTCGGCAGTTCGCGCGGGACGCGGCGTCGGCCGGTTCGGCGGCAGGCGCTCGCGGCGGCCGTTCAGGCCGGCAGTCCCGGCGCGCGCGGCAGCGGGCACGCGACGCCCTCGCCTCAGATCGTGTGCGGCACGCACAGGGCGGGAATCCGGGCATCGGCAGATGGCCTGACGGCGTTCCCGGCGCCGCCCTGCGTCCGACCCGCGGTCAGCCCGGCCAGCGCCGGGCGCCGCCCCGTCGGACTCGGCTGTCGAGGCCGGCCTCCCAATTCGCCCGGCGCCGGCGTCACCGTTCTGCAAAGCCCCAGCGGTCCGGCGCAGTCCCGGAAGGAGTGAGACATGCCACAGAAGCGCGCGCAAGGTTTGTTGGCGGCAATTCGCGCCAAGGGCTACGACTGGGCTGTTGACGAGGCCCAGCCCCTCGCCAGACTGAGCGTGAAGGAACAGCGTTCCTACCTCGGCCTGTCGGTCACCGAAGAGGAGATGAAAGCGACGGCCGCGGCGATCAAGGCGCAGACGGCGTTCGCGGCGCTCCAGGCGGTCACCGCCCCTGCGGCGATCGACTGGCGCAACAACGGCGGCAACTGGACGACGCCGGTGAAGGACCAGGCGAGCTGCGGGAGCTGCGTGGCGTTCGGCACCTGCGGCACCCTCGAGGCCCGGATCAAGATCGCGTGCAAGAGCGCGTCGATGATGCCCGACCTCTCCGAGGCGCACCTCTTCTACTGCGGGTGCGGGAACTGCTGCAACAACGGGTGGAACTTCCCGCCGGCGCTCGACTTCTGCAAGAACACCGGCGTCGCGCAGGAGTCGGCGTTCCCGTACACGCCCGGGAACCAGCCCTGCAAGACCGGGCTGACGCCGTACATCAAGCTGACGGGCTGGTCGGCCGTCCTCGCCGTCACCGACCGCAAGAACGTGCTGGCGGCGAAGGGACCCATGGTGGCCGGCATGGCCGTCTACCAGGACTTCTTCGCCTACCGCGCGGGCGTCTACCGGCACGTCAGCGGCGGGCTGTCCGGCTACCACGCCATCAGCGTCGTCGGCTACGACAATGCGCAGGAGTGCTGGATCTGCAAGAACAGCTGGGGCACGACCTGGGGCGACGGCGGCTGGTTCCGCATCGGCTACGGCCAGTGCGGCATCGATACCAGCTTCGCGTTCTACGACGTGAGCCTGGAGTGCCCGGACGGCGGTGACTGCCGGAAGTACATGCCGTACCTGGTGCGCGTGCTGCAGGCGGCCAGGACCAACCCGAGCCTGCGCGCGTGCCTGCGATACTACGTCTGCCGGCGGCTCCCGCGGCCGATCTGCAACCCGGGGTATCTCAACGTGGTCCGCGCCGTGCTGGCCATCCTCAGGAAGTGCCCGCAGTACCGGCTCGCGTTCTGCAGAGGCCTGGAGTAGCCTTGAGCTGACGCGGCGGTTGAAACCCGAATGGGAAGGAGCCAGCCATGTCCGATACGAGTGAGATCCTGCTGCTGGATCCGGCAGGAGAGTTCGGCGCACTCGAGTACCGGGGATTTCGAGGGCGGCGTCACCGCCTTCGCCGAGATTCCCGCGCTCGAGACCCTGGATGCTGACCTCAGCGCCGCCGTGGCGGCCGACGAGGGCGGAGAACTGGAGCAGGCCCTGGCCGAGAGCGAACTCAGCCCGGAGGAGGAACTGGCGTTCGCCGAGTTCGAGACGCCCGCGGCCACGGCGCTCGACGAGCTGGTCGCCGCCCTGCAGCGGCACCCGGGACTGAAGATCACGATCTCGTTCTGAACCTGTCGCCCGCCCGGTCCGGGGGCCGGGCGGGCGCTGCTCCGATTGCCCCCGGAGCCGCGAGGTGCGGTCGCCGTGCCCACTCCCATCGACAAACCCGTGACGGCCGCGGCCGGGACGCAGTTCACGATCGAACTCGAGTCCAACCCGACGACCGGCTACGAATGGCAACCCGTGTTCAGCCCCGAGAAGGTCCGGCTGGTCCGCCGCCAACTGTTGCGCGGCGGACGGCAGGCGGACGGCGAGGGGCCCGCGTTCGGCGCCGGGGGCACCGCGCGGTTCGTGTTCGAGGCGCTCGCCGCGGGCACGACGACCATCCGGATGGCGCTCAAGCGGTCCTGGGAGCCGGCCGCCATCGTGGAGCGCAGCTATCGCGTCGTCGTCCGCCGCTGACGATCCCCCGGCAGCGCCGGGGGCCTCCCGTGGCGGCTAGCCGCCAGGCGGTGAACCAATCGTCTCGCGCCAGCCACCCTCCGTGACCGGCTACCGAGTGAGCTGTGCCAGAATCCCCAGGTGTTCCCGCACCGCGACCCGGCGCAGGGTATCCGCGGTTCCCGGACCGCCGAGCGCCAGCGCGGGCTCGAACGCGTAGCATTCGTCGCGCGTCGGCGGCCCGAGCCGGGCGACTGCTTCGCGATACAGGGACACGCGGAGGATCTTCTCCGCGATCTCCTTGTCGCACAGCAGCGTGAAGATGCGGTGGATCCGCTTTGTCACTTCACTGATGCTCCCCCCGTGCACATCCAGGCTGTAGACCGCGCCGTTGTGCCAGAAGTAGAGATGACCGAACGCGGTACGAAGGAAGACCAGCGGCTTCGTTGCCGTCACTTCGATCCAGTCTTCGAGGATGCCGTCGAACTGGCGCGGATCGGTCAGCCAGAGCAGGCCGTTTCCGTACGAACACCAGCCCGCCTCGCGCCACTGGGCGATCAACTGCTCGGGTAGCGCGGCCTGAAACGCCTCGTATGCGTCCTCGCCCGGTGTCTGGCATTCCGCCGGCGGTCCGTACCGCTGCTCGAAGTCCTGGAATTGCCCCATCGCATTCTCCCCTTTCGCGAACCGTTGTCACGGCGTGAAGCCCTTGGCTATCAGTGTGACGTTGATCCGTCGCTTCGGCTTGTCTTTTTCGTCCAGGGCATCGACGGCGCCCTGCAGCTTCGTGGCCCTGGTCTTCCACTGGGAACCGATGGAAGAGTTTATGTAGCGCGAACCGAGCTTGGCAATGACATTGAACCCGCCGGCGATGAGATCCGGTTCGTGCAGCGCGGCCAGGCGCTCCAGCTCGTCCTCGACTTCCTGCGCCGTCTTCTTTGGATGTCGAGCCGCCAGGTCCTTGCGATAGAGATCGCGTACTTCGTCCTGCGGAACGCCCGAGCCGCGGCCCTGATCGGCATAGGCGGCGCGGTTCTTCAGCCAGTCGGTAACGGAGATGGCGTTCAGGCCCGACGCCTGGCCATCGAGTTGGGCCTGGTAGGTGGCCAGCACGTACTTGTTCAGATTGCAGTCGAAGGGAATCGAGACCAGCTTCATCGGCTTCAGTGTGCTGGGCTCCGGCACATCCTCGCCCGGCGCGGCAACCGGCGTCTTGGTCACCACCTTGATGCCCAGGTTGCGTTCCTTCTTGGGGCTGGCCGACGCCTCGACCCACCACGAGCCGCCGCGCTCGAACGCGCTGATCGACTTCAGCTGGTAGCGGACGCTGATGCCGGCGAGCGCCGGCTGCAGCAGCGCCTTGGTGAAGCGGTTGCCCAGCACTCTGGCGGAGGTGACCGCCGCGCCGAGCGCGAGATCGGTCCGCTTGCCGGGATCTTGCGGCACACCGGCCTGGAGCAGGAACTTGCCCAGCTTCTTCGCCAGGTTGACGATGAAGTTCACCAGCCAGTCCAGCGCCTTGTCGATCGGGGCGCGGATCTTCGCGATGACGCCCATGATCTTGCTGGCGACGTTGCCCAGGCCGGCGAAGCCGGCCAGGAAGCTGATCGCCAGCGACAGCAGCCCGGCGAGGATCGACTCGACCTTCGCCGCGGCGGCGCCGATGTTGCCGGCGGCGATCTGGACAATCGAGCCGATGAAGGCGTTGACCACCTCGATGATCCTCGAGATCTTCTCCACGAAGACCATCACCGTGCCGTAGATCGAGATGATCGCCGAGATGAAGCCCGCGCCGGGGATGAACATGGCGATCAGCCTCGGGACTGCCTTCTTGACCACGGCATCCACCACCAGGTCGGTGATGCCGCCAATCACCATGTCCTTCAGATTGGCCAGCTGCTCCTTGATTCTGTCCCACGCCGCCGCCGGGCCCTTCGTCACCAGGGTGACGACGATGTCGAAGCCTTTCTCCATCGCCGAGACGACGGTTTCGCTGGTCGCCTTCACCAGCTTCTGGCGGATGTTGGCCCACGTCAGGCCGAGCACCGAGAACGCGAACTTGGCGATCTCCGGCAGCGTGAGCGCCTTCGGGATGTAGATGCCCGGCAGCGACCCGGTGAGCCACTCGATCAGACCGGCCTTGAGATGCTGCAGGAAGCGGCCGGCGAAGCCGGTGAACCCGGCCTTGGCCGCGGCGACGAGATTGCCCACGAACGGGATCGGGTTCTTGAGAATGCTCTTCAGCGCGGCGCCGGTCCGCTGCACGTAGCCCCACGCGCCCGGGCTGACGACGTCGAAGACGATCTCCAGCAGCTTCCACGCGGTGTCGGCAGCCCACGAGATGAAGCGGCCGACGAAGTCGCCGAACACCTTGCCGACCTTCACGAACGCCAGCGGCAGCAGGATGATGTCGGCGAGTTCGAGCGACGTGAGCGCCTTGATGAAGAGCGCCGGGATCTCCCTGACGAACCCGCCCAGCTGCTCCATCGCCGTCTGGAACCACGTCCAGGCGCGCGAGACGGCATTGGCCTCCTGCATCTTCGCCCACACGTCGCCCTGGCCGGCGAGCTTCATGAAGCCGCCGATCACGGTATCGGGCGTGCGCGGGTACGACTCGCCGGTGACCGGGTCCTTCTTGAGCACCGCCTTGAGCAGGTCGTAGCCGGGCAGCCCCTGCGCCAGGCCGCCGAGGGGCCGGAGAATCGCGTCCTTGATCAGCTCGATGAAGCCGCTGGCGAGCCCCACGATGAAGGTTTTCGCCTGGTCGATGGGACCCGTGAAGAGCCTCTTGGCCCGTTCCCAGGTCTTGAACGGGCTGAGGAGGATGTCGTCGCCGCCGATGCTGTTGATGAAGCCGACGATCGCATCGCGAATCGCGCCGCCGAGCGACTTCAGGGTGGCGATCTGCGCCATGAACCAGGCCGCGGCCCTGTCGATGATGCCGTGGTTGTCCAGGGCGCGGACAATCAGCCCGCCGCCCGGGACGAGTTCGATCAGCGCGCGCAGCACGTTGGCCGGCGTGCGATCGGCCGCGCTCATGTTGATCGGGTTGACGCCAACGATGATCGTGAACAGCCGGAAGCCCGGGATGTCGTTGGCCTTGCCCGCCACCCAGTCCAGCCCCTCGCTGAGCCACGAGCCCTGGATCATCTCGGGCGTCGAGTGGGAGACCGTCACGTCCTCGCTGCGCTGCACCGCCGCACCCTGCTGAATCGTGTGCGTCAGCTCGTGGGCGATCAGCTCCTGGCCTTCGGCGGTCTCCGGCCTGAAGCGGTCCTTGCCGAAGAACACCTGGTTGCCGAACGCGAAGGCGCGCGCCCCCACCTGCCGGGTGAGCGCGGCCGCCTTGTCGCCGGTGTGGACGCGCACCTTGCCGAAGTCGGCACGAAAGCGCGGCTCCATGAAGCGCTTCACGCGCTCCGGCAGGGGCCGGCCCGCCAGCTTCGCCGCCGCCAGCTCCGCCGCGAAACCGGGGCCTGCCTGCGCCGGCGCCGCGTCGGCCTTGCGTGCGACCGACCGCGCCGCGCGGCCGATCTGCAGGTGCGCGAACCGCGCGGTGTACGGCGATTCCCACGACCGAGCCACGGCCGCCTCGCGCGCGGCCATGCGCATCACCTTCCTGGCGGCCGATTCGGCCTCTTTCTCCTCGGGATCCGACGGCTTCGAAACGCGCACCGCGGCCGCCGCCTGCAGCCGCGGCGCAGCGGCGGCGCGCACCACCGGCGGCGTGGGCGCCGGCGCCCCGGTACGGCCGATGGATTTCTGCTGCAGCGCCGCGCCCATGTCGTCCCTACGGCGCGCGGCCGTCCTTGAGGAACTCGCGGCGCACGCCGTCCTCGAGGTCATCGAGCGCGATGGCGGCGCCGCCGCGGCTGATCGCCATCAGCGACGCGTAGCGGACCACGTTCATGATCGTGCCGCCCGACAGCTCGTACCGCTCGGCGATGCGGCCGAGATCGATGCGGTCGTCGAGCGTCGCGTGCCGCGGGAACGCATCACGCCAGATGCGCAGGCGTTCGGGCGGCTTCGGCATGGGGAACTGCACGACCGACTGGAACCGTCGAACGAACGCGTCGTCGATGTTGGCGCGGAAGTTCGAGGCCAGGATGACGACGCCGTCGAACTCCTCGATGCGCTGCAGCAGGAAGCTGACCTCCTGGTTGGCGTACCGATCGTGGGAGTCCTCGACGCGCGTTCGCTTGCCAAAGAGCGCGTCCGCTTCGTCGAAGAACAGGATCCAGCCCTTGTGCTCGGCCGCGTCGAAGATCCGCGACAGGTTCTTCTCGGTCTCGCCGATGTACTTCGACACGATCAGGCTGAGATCGACCTTGTAGACGTCGCAGCCGCAGTGCTTGCCGACCAGGCACGCCGACAGCGTCTTGCCGGTGCCCGGGGGGCCGACGAACAGGCTGGTGAACCCCGGTGCCAGCTTCGCGCCCAGGCCCCAATCGCCGAGCAAGGTCCGCCCGTGCTGCACCCACTTGCGGATCTCGTCCAGCTCGGCGCGGGTCGCCGCCGGCAGCACCAGGTCGTCCCAGTCGAGCTCGGTGCGGATCAGGCGCGCCGGAAAGTCGCCGCGGAACCCGGGCTTGCGCAGCGCGCCGCTGGTGAAACGATGCAGGAAGTCGGTGCCAATCGTGAGCAGCCCGGCCAGCTGTGACTCGCCCGGGCCGACCGGCGCCAGGTGGACCACGTTGAGCCGGGCGAGGAACCCGTCGGCGGCGAACAGGCGCATGGTCTCGAAGCGCGCCGCGAGGTCGTCGCCGGCGAGCAGGAACGCGGCGGTCTCCCCGGTGGGCAGGAACCCGCCGTGGCTCGCGGCGTGCAGGCCGCCGAACTCCGCGAAGCCGCGCTGGGTGGTTTCGTTTCGCGTGCACAGCACGTCGAGCAGTTGCGGCCGGACGTGCGGGATGAGGGCCAGCAACACGATCAGCCGGACGCGCGGATCCACCTGGTGCTGGCCCAGGAAGCTCGCGTAGGGGGACGCTCCCTCCAGGGCCGGCGGCGGCAGGTAGGAATGGCCGTTGTCCGCCGCGCGGTCGAAGTACGCCTTGAGGCGCGCCTCGAGCACGGTGGCGAACCACTCGAGGTCCCGCTCGAGATCCCGCGCGTTGGCGATCAGCTCCGCGCCCATTCCGTGAACAGCAGCGTGGTCATCCATGGCAGCTTGATGGGACCCAGGGCCCAGGGCAGGCGATCGATCAGCATGTCGAACGAATCCGGCTCCACGCGCAGGCGCCAGCCGCCGTCGATCGCGGTCAGCAGGCCCCGGCGCTGCAGGAACGAGCCGCGCAGGCCGGCGATCGAGGTGTGCTTCAGCGCCTGCCAGTGCTCGACCACCGACTCGAGCAGGGCGTCCACTTCGCCGCGCTCGGCAGCGCTCAGTGTCCCGGCCGGCGTGAGCACGACCGCTTCGGGACGCACGCCGAGCAGCACCTTGATCAACCCGAGTTCGAAGTCGAGCGGCTGGTCGTCGCCGAGGGCGGCGTAGGCCAGGAACGCCGCCGCGCGCGGCAACGATCCGGAATCGAGCGCGCGTGCGCCCTGAGGCGCGACTCCGAGGCGCTCGAACAGGCGAGGCAGGAACGGATGGAGCAGGATGAGCCCGGCATGGTCCACGACGAGGCCGGGCAGGTCGTCGTCCTCGGCGACGTCGCCTGCCCGCGCTTCGAGGGGACCGGCCGGGGATACCTCTGGCGGTCGCACGGCCACGTCCGGCGGTGCGGGGCGCGAGGATGACGGCGGTGTGCCCGGCGATCCCGTGCGCGGGGCGGCTGGCCGCTCGGCCGCCAGGTCCATGAGCCGGGCCGCCGTCCACGCCGCAACTGGTGCGGGCAGGAGGGCCCGCGCAGACGCGAGTGCGGCGCCGGGCCCATTGGCCGCAATCGGGGTCATCGGCGCAAAGAGCGAGGAGAGCTGCGACAGTGCGATTGGCACCGCACGTCGATCCAGATGCGCCACCGCCAGAATGGCCGCGGCCACTGTGCCCGGTGCCGCGCCCGCCAGGCGCGGGCCGGATCCCGCAGCGACGGCGGCGAGCGCCGCGAGCGGTTCGACGACATCCGGCGCCGGCGGCGGGCCGCCGACCAGTCGGGCGATCGCCGTCCACTCCGCGGGCGGCGACACCTGCAGCCACCGGAACGCGTAGGCCACCGCAGCGTCGAGGGACGCAGGCATGTCCGTCGCCAGGCGGTCGCGATGCGCGAGGGCCAGGCTCATCACGTGGTCGCGTGTGGCGGTCCTGTCCAGGTTGGTGAGCGGCCACGGCAGGACGCCGGTGCGCAAATAGTCGAGCAGCCCGTCGATGCCAGCCAGTGCGTGTTCCGCCGCCGGCCGCGATGCACGATCCTCGGCCGGCCCCGGCGGCGCCGCACGAGCCGGCGTGTCCCACACGTCCGGCCGGGCGAGCGCCTGCGCCAGCGCCGCGCCGATCCCGTCGATGTCAGGCACGATCACCGCCAGCTCGAGGCGCGGTAAATGAACGACGGCATCGCCGGGGCCGGCGGCATCGAACGCGCGCTCGAACACGGCGAGCAGGTCCCGCTGGTGCAGCTGCCGCAGGCGCGCGCGTACCTCGAACGCCGCGTCGCGGGATCCGGCCCGGACGCGCCAGCGCAGGCGGCGGACGCGATGTGCAGCCGGCATCCCCCGGGCCTAGAGCTGCAGCCCCCTGAGCAGGCCGCCGATCATGTGCTTCATTTCCGGCCTGACGCTGGTCGGCGCCACGGTCTCTTTGAGCTTCGCCGCAACGGCGGCCGCCGCCCGGCCGCTCAGCGCGGACGTCGCCCCGGCCATCAGCGACACCGCTGCGGCGCCGTCGGTAGCGGCGTCCACGTTCGGTCCCGTGACGACGCGCCCGACCTCCGTGATCGCCTCGGCCAGTTCGGCCTCCTGCCGCAGGATTCCGGTCGCGATCTCCCTCTGCCTGGCCGGGTCGAGGGCCGGGTCGAGCAACAACTGACGCTGCTGCGCCAGACTCTGCGATCTGCCGAGCATTGATTCGACCGCCGCGCCGAGCTGCTTGTCGGTGAACGCCGGCGTCCGGGGACCCGCCTGCGAGGTCGGCATGGTGGTCTTCTTGAGGATCTCCGTCGACTGCTGCAATGCCTTGAAGTAGGTCTCGGGGAACTTCAGCGTCGACTGCTTGAACGGCTCGAGCTCCAGCGACTTGAACTCGCCGAGGTCCACCTTCCAACGCAGGTCCCATGGCTTGCGCACCTTCCAGGGCTTCTTCGGGATCGGCAGCGGGAGCGGCTTCGGCAGCGGCCGCGGCGCCGGCTCGGGCTCGGCGTCCTCCGGCCAGTGATACGGCAGCGTCACATCGCCGACCACCGTGCCGCCCTCGACGTAGATCAGGACGAAGGTGCCGCCGCGCGCCACGCCGCCGAGGTGCTCGGCCGCCGGATGGCGCGCGATGAAGCTCTTGAAGAGGAGCTTGTCGTCCTCATCGTCGTTCTTGTGGCCGATGATCGTGTCGAGCCACTCGGGCCAGACGGGCTTCCACGTCGTGTAGAGCGAATCGACGGGCCACCCAACCTCGGCCTTGGTGATGTCGCCCAGCGTCATGCGCATGCCGGCCGCTTGCTCGACGACGACGTCCGCGTTCTGCTTCCAGGACGTCGCGCGGTAGTCCGAGTACTTCATGTCCAGCCCGGCGACGGCGGCATCCGCCGACTTCGACACCTTCTCCATCGCCTGCTGCGCCGTGTTGGTGATCGACACGTCGTCGCCGAGGGCGGTGTTGTCGAAGACCTTGTTCTTGACGGCCTCGGCCACGTCGATGTGGTAGTTGACCGTCTGCGCCTTGACGTCGTCGATCTGGCGCGCCAGGTCGTGGCGAAGCAGTTCGTGGATCCGGTGGAGATCGTTGTAGCGGATGCCCGGCTTGACCGTGAGCTTCGTGCGGTCGGCGTGGAGGAGGACCGCCCGCACCGCGAACGGGAGGTGCGACGCCGTGATGTGCGTGTTGATGACGTTCATCGCCGCCTGGACGTCGCGGCCGACGTGGCCTTCGATGCGCAGGAACGTCGCCGCGGCGATCGAGGCGACGAGCGGTTCGCCGGCGGCCCCTTTCGGCGTGAACACCGTCTTGCTCGCCGAGTAGTTGAACTCGGCGAGCCCGCGGCGCTCAAGGTCGTAGCTCCACGCGCGGTGGATCGGCCGGCTGGCCGCCGGGGCCGGGCCGTAGTGCGCGGGGATGGCGCGTTCGTCGAGTGGCCGATCGTCGGTCCGGCTTGGCGTGATCGTCACCGGCAGCGCCTGGGGGATCGGGGTGAAGCCCATGATGAGCGTGTCGATGCGCCGCAGCATGAACCGCGCGCGATCGAACGCCTGCCGGCCCGCGCTGACCAGGGGCGAGGGATAGCACCCGGTCCGATCGGCGTCCAGGTCGAGGGGGACGGCGCCGACCGCGCCGAGCAGCACGTGCTTCGGAAACGCCGCCTGCGGTGGACAGCACACCGCCGTGTCGCCGGCCAGCGCGGCACCGAACGCGTTGCAGGCGTCCACGACGTCCGCCAGGTGATCGAAGTACTGCTCGGCGGCGCCATCAGGATGGGCGACCGTGAGCTTTGTCGTCCAGTCGCCCAAGGGGTCTTTGGCGAACACATCGCCGAGGAAGGGGCCCGCGACCGCGAGCAGCTGTTTCAGCGTCTCCAGCAGGCGCCCGCGCGTCACTGCGGCCGCGGATCGATACGCCGCGGCCAGCTTGGCGGCCGAGTCGATGCCGGCGTTGAGAACGACCCGCTTCGCGTAGATCGGCGGAATCAGCCCCGACGCCCTGCTGAACGTGGGCAGCGACTCGCGCAGCGCCGCCACGTCGGCGGGCGCCATCAGCAGCAGCCTGACGTTGCCGAGCGCGTCCTTGCCCTTGTTGTCGCAGTCGCCTCCGGTGCAGAGATCCGCGTCCTTCTGGAAACTCTCCATCAGCAGGACGCCGATCATGTCGGTGACCTTCCTGCCGCCATGCCCGAATGTGGCCAGCGGGTCGGCGGTGCGCACCTCCTCGCCCACCAGCTCGAACACCGAGCGCATGTTGGCGCCGTCGTAGAACGGGTCGTACTTGGGCGCCTCGGTGCCGTACTTGCGGAAGCGCGTGTAGGTGAGGTCCTGTGGCGCGCGCAGCAGATCGCCGTCGGTGGTGACGGCGACGCCCTTGGTCAGCACGACCCCTCCCGCGTCCGCCGACAGGCGCAGCCCGCAGAAGATCCCGACGCCGAGCAACGACACGCGGGTCAGCCGCCCCTGGTCGTCGAGGTAGTCGACCAGCCGATTGAGGGGCTCCTTGGTCAGGACCTGGTTGTCCTCGAAGACCGTATAGCCCGTCGCGGGCGCCGTCGCGAGATGCTGAATCACCTTGGCCATGACGAGTCACTCCGGAATGTCCGCCGTCGGCGTCACACGGGTTTCGTGCCGAGCGCCGTGCGCCCGACGATGAACTTGTCTTCACTGCCGTCGCTGCAGGGAACCAGCTTCTGGACCGGATAGACGCTCTTGAGGTGCGTCAGCACCTCGACCAGCGCCGACAGCCGCGGTGCGCGGTCGGCGGCGGCCGCGCCATCGAGCACCTCCAGCCACCCGTGGCAGGCCTTCTGCACGTCCTGCATCTGCGCCTCCGAGATCCAGCAGATCTTCGGCAGGATGTGCGCTGGCACTTCCTCGCGGATCGTCTGCTCGACGAAGCGGCGGAAGTTCATGTCGTTGAATCGCCCGGCATAGGCGGGCAGCACGACGTGGATGCGGTAGGAGTAGACCTCGCCGGTGCACTCGTCGCAGCCGGGCTCGACGCAGGCGCGCAGCGAGGCCTCCCCGCTCGCGATCGGCCGCAGCAGCAGGTTTTCGATCACGAAGAGCCCTTCACGTGAATCGTGAGTGCGGAAGTACGACCGCGTGGCCAGGATGGCGGCGTCGCGCTCCCGCGCATCGGCGAAGTCCGGGCTCCGTCCGACGGGCGTGCCGTCAGCCTCGGCGATGGTGAACCCGTTGGTCCCGACCAGGCGATACGACGACGACAGCAGGCCCAGCTCGAACACGCGGCGCAGCTGCGCGCCCGCAAGCGCTGAGGTGGCGGCGGGCGCGTTCTCCTTCACGAGCAGCCGGGGCGCCGGGCCGCTCGTGTCTTCCACCGTGAACCCAGACTGTCCCGCGGCGAGACTGGTCACGACAGCGCCGGCGGCGGGCGTGATGGTCCCGGCCAGGTCGCGGCGTGCGTGATCCGGGACTCCCAGCAACCGCGCCACCCGACGCTCCAGGCCCGAGACGTTCGCGTCGGTATCCCAGCGCGTGGCGGCGTCGGTGTAGTCATACCCGCCGCCACGGCCTCGGCCGATCGCGGCGCATTCCCCGAGAAACGCGGAGCGATCCCGCAACAGGCGCGGGGCGCCGACGCCGAACGCCGATCGCATGATCCCGATGTACTCGTGGAAGCGCTCGGCCACCCGCGCGATCAGGTGGTCGAGGAACCGCGCCCGCCGCTCCAGCCGCTGCTCCGGCGCCTCGAGGCTCTGGCGCAGGCGGTCCTCAATCTGCGTCGGCGTGGCCGTCCCGTAGAGCGCCAGGTACTCAGGATCATCGCTGACGATCTGGGTGAAGTAGGTGGGCGTGGACGGGTTGGTTTCGGCCGTCGCGAACAGGTCCTTCACGTGCGCCAGCTGCTCGCAGTAGTTGGCCATCACCTGGTCGAAGAACTGGAGATAGCCTTTGAGCTGGTCGGCCAGGATCCGGCGCCGCGACGAGGCGGTGGCCGGCAGCGCGTTGCCGATGACGCCGTACAGCGCCGGAAAGTCGCGCTGGAATGGCGTGAAGGCGGACACATCGCGGACGCGCCCTTCCGGAATCGCGATGTCTTCGACAATGGCGGCGGACTCCGGCTCGGACGGCAGCGCGGTTACCGGGGCGGGCACCACGGGCATGTTGCGCTTGTAGTAGACGAGCCGCGATCTCCTGGGATTGAGCGTCGGCTGCCGGCCCGGACCGACCGGCACGACCCAGCGGTTCTCGACCGGTGTGAGATCGCCGGGTTTCTTCTCTGGCGCGACGAGCAGCTCGCGGACCGCGCGCACGCCGGTCACGTCCATCACGATGCTGATGATGTCGGAGAGCCGCACCTCGGAGCGCAGGTCGGCGGCGCGCAGCTCCTGGCTGTCGATGAATCCGTGCGCCAGCGCCGGGCCGTCGAACAGGTCGGCCGCGGTGTACGGGGTGCCGTCCGGGTGGCGCCTCGCCAGCATCTGATCGCGGCTGTAGCGTGTGACGCCGGGCGCGAGGTGGGCCTGCACGCGCTCGAGAATCGTCTGATGCGCCTGCGTGACGTCGGCGTCGGGATCCAAGTCGATTTCGCCGCAGAGCAGGAATCCCTCTGTCTGGACGGCCTCGACGTCGAGAAAGTCCTCGCACAGGTTGCGGTGGGCCAGGAGTTGCTTCAGCACCTCGACGCGAACGGCCTTCTTGTCGATGTTCGACTTGACGCGGGCGGCATACTCGATTCGCGGCCGATACACGCCGGCGATCAGCGCGTCCTTGAAGCCAGGCCCGTTCGGCCTCTTGGTGACGACCTCTCCGGTTTCACGGTTCACCGCGCACGGCTGCGGCTCGTGCTCGAGCCAGGCGTTCTTCACGCCCGGCACGTCGATCATCAGCTTGCGGTAGTCGAGCAGCGTCAGCGGCCGGCTGGGCAGCATCTTCCGCGCCGACCACGGCCCGAACGCTTCGCCGGTGGCCATCAGGTTCGGCAGCGGGATCGAGGCGCGATACGTGAGATCGGTCAGCGCGTAGGCGGCGAGCTCGAGGATGGTGATGCCGGGATCGTGCAGGTTGTGATCGGTCCAGGACTCGCCGACGACGGCGCGGAGCCGGTCGAGCCCGCGCGCATACAGCGCCGGCTGGTCGAGGCCGAACTCCCGCGGACGGTCCTTCGCCAGCCGCGTCGTCATGCCGTCACCTCGCCGATGTCGTGGCTCGCGTCCGAGACGAGGATCGCATCTGGCGTCCGTGGATCCGCGTGCTCGACCGGGGCCAGCATGCCCGTCTCGTCGTCGGTCAGCAGCTTGAAGTCGGTGACGTAGTCGACGTAGGGCAGCTCTTCGATGAAGTTGAGCAGCGTGGAGGCGTAGACGCGGCCGCCGAAACGCAACGGCTGGCGCTGGTCGAATGCCCACGGCGACAGCGCTCGGATCAGCTCGTGCACGGTGGCCGCGCGATGGACGTTGAACTCCCGGCCGACGCGGAAGCGCACCAGGCACGAGACGCGCAGGCGCTGATAGGCGGGGTTCTTGACCAGGCGGGCCACGGGTCCCGGCGCCCGCTCCGCCAGGAACTGGTCGATCCGCGCGAGCGTGTCGGCGTCCACCTTCGGCTGCAGCGGGTCCGGGGCGTTCCGGTTGCGCAGGTCGGGCACCACGACCAGCATGACGTTGCCGGGCGCCATCCACGAGGTCGCGCTCGCGTGCGGGATGCACTTGGCGCGGTGCACCGACGGAAACGCGCCGAGGACGAGCCGCTCGTAGTCCCACTGCGTGATCGCGCGGTCCTTGTGACGCAGCCGCTCGGCGGCGCGGGTGCGCAGCGCGTCGCCGCTCTCCTGGGTCCGCCCCCCGAACGACGCGTAGGGCTGCTTGACCTTGCTCGCCGCGGCGATCGGCGTGGCGAGCCTCGCAATCGATTCCGGCGGCAGCGCCGTGGCCAGGTGCGCCGCCGCGGCATCCTCCGCGTCCATCACCCACCGCACTTCCACGGCGTTCGCGACGACGTCGACCAGGAGCGAAGCCTCGTCGGCGTACTGGGCGATCGACGCCTTCAACCAGACCAGGCCGGGCGGCAGCAGCGTGTTGGCGGTGGTGGCCTCTGCCGGGATCACCACGCCGACGACTCCGCTGGTGAGCCACTGGTTGGTGGTGTCGCGCACGATCCCTTCGGCCCCCAGAGGCTTCCAGTAGTTGTCGCAGAGCACCGCCCACTCTGGCCGTTCGGCCGGAAGCTCGGGATTGGCGCTGCCTTCGGCCACCTGGAACAGCAGGCTGACGCTGTCGCCGGCGTTCAATCCGCTCAGGCCGATGAGCAACTCGCCCTGGTGCGGATGGGGGAGCACCAGCGGCACCTGCGTGTCGTCCACGAACCCGAGGGCCAGGCGCTGATGGCCGTGATCGCGGCGCTCGCCGAACGGTCCGACCTGGAAGAACTGCACGTCGAGATCGGCGAAGTCTTCTCGCTCGGCCGAGGAGATGTTCACCGCCGCGGTGTGCGCGGTGTAGGCCAGCGTCAGGCTCTGCAGCGTCGGCGTATAGGGCTCGTTGAGGAGGGCGGTTGCCGGCGTGCTGATCTTCTGGATGATCTTCGCCACCGACTGCTGCCGGAACTCCTGGTGGAGGAAGCTGCGGTTCAGCGTCAGGATCACGACCCCCGTGCGCGGCTCGGGCGGCCGCTGCTGAAAGGACTGCGCCATGCGGTGCTTCGCCACCTGCTGATCGGCCTCGCGCAGCCCCCAGGTCGTCCCGAGCTGCGCCAGCGCGAAGACGTAGGACCCGATACGGAAGCGGGATGGGGGTGTGTCGGCCGACGACAACAGGCGGATGACCTTCGGCTCGGCAGCGTTGGCGGTGTCGAACAGGCCTTCGGTGGACGTGTGCTCCGACGCCCGATCGCTGAACACCGCCGAGACCGAGAATCGGTCGTTGCTCACCACCGCTGGCGTGTAGCCGGTGTAATACGAGGCCAGGCTGCCGGGCGCGCCCTTCCACTGCAGGGTCAGGTCGAGCCGCGACAGGCTTTTCGACAGCGCCTCCTCGCAGCCGATCACGAAGCGCGAGCCGATGGCGGGCTGGGGGCCAAACGGGAGGAACGCTTTCTTCGGATCGAGCGGGCCGGCGTCGCTCTCGAGCGTCACGGCGGTCACCTTGTCCACGTCCACCGTGACGGCCGCCGTCCGTACCTTCAGCGCGCTCAGATCGTTGTACGCGATCAACGCGTCCGCCTTCAGCAGCACCTGCAACACCGGGTCCGTGGTCGTGAAGCGCTGCGCATGCACGGCCACGTCGTAGCCGGCGATCGCCGGCACGGTCTCGTCGACGACGATGGTGAGCGTCAGCTCGCCCGATGCGGCGAGGGCCGCGGCGACCGGAAAGGGCCCGACCCACTGCTTCTCTCCGGTGAGGTACGCGTCGAAGGAATCCGCCACCTGTCCCGTCGTCAGCGACGTGGCCGCCTCCAGCGCCAGCACGACGGTGATGGTCCGCTGGCCTTCCTGCATCCGCAGCACGGGCGACGCCAGCGCGAAGCCGACGTCGGCGACAGGGAGGCCGGCGTGGCCGAACGGCTTCCATCCAGGCGCGTCCGCCGGTAACGGGGTGCCCAGGCCGTCGGCCGAGTTGGCTGTCGGCGCGACGTGGACCTTGCCGTTCGGCAGCGGGTCGGCGTAGATCGATCGCAGCGATGCGACGCGCGCGGTGTTGACGATGACGTCGGTCGTTGGCGTGTAGAACTGCTCGACGCCCGCTGCGTCCTTGCCGGCCGAGAACCGGTGCGACGGCAGCACCTGCACCGGCAGCGAACCTTTCTTGAGCGTCAGGATCACGTGCGCGCGGTCGGGGACGGCCGGGCCGCGCCGGAAGCCGAGGACCTTCTGGTACAGGAAGTCGAGGTGTTCCTCGGTCAGCCGGTTGATCGCCGTCCGCGGGCCCTGGTCGTACAGGTGGAGGAACGTGTCGTACAGGGCCTGCGCCGCCCCCTGCTCCTGGGCGGCCGCCGGCGCCTGGAAGAACGGCTTCCAGCCGCCGGCCGTCGTGACCCGCGCCGGCTCGGGCCCGGGTCCGGCCGGCTTGACGAAGGGAACGATGTCCGCGAGCGCGCGCGCGTACGCCAGGAGCGCCTCCGGCGTCCGCTCGTCCACGTCGGCGAAGTGGACGCCGAGCTCGCGCGGCAGCCGCTCTTCCTGGCTCTGGCCAGGCTGCACGATTGCGTCTTGCAGGATCGGATCGTCCGCCACGGCTAGGCGCCTCCGCCCGGCATCGCCACTTCGCTCGCGTCGTTCCAGTAGAACGGGTAGACCAGGTTGAAGCGCGAGCTGGTGGCGCGCACCATGTACTCGAGCGCGATGAGCAGCGTGCCGTCCCGCTCGGTTGGGTTGCGCACGTCGAGCGACAGGACCGTGATGCGAGGCTCGAAGATCAGGATCGCGGTCTTGATCCGATCGAGCAGAAAGGTCCGCATCGACGTGCTCATGGGCTCGAACTGCAGCTCGCGCATGTCGAGGCCGTAGGTGGGCACGAGGAAGCGCTCGCCCGCGGCGGTCCCGAACAGGATGCGCAGGCTGGCGTCGATGTCGGCCTGGCCTTCGGTCATCAAGACGTCGTTGGCGGCGTCGCTGAATTCGGGCGGGAAGCTCCAGCCCCGTCCGAGGAACGACGCGCGCGTGCCGGACCCGTTCACGTCAACCCCCGATCATCACCGTCGGCGCGCCGACGGCCACCATGGCGCCGCAGATGCACGCGTCGGTCGTGCGGATCGCGGGCCGCCCGCCGATCAGCACCGTCGCGCTGCCGGTCGGAAACGGGCTCACGGTGGGCGCGTGGCCGCTCGGCGGCAGCACGCAGACGTGCAGGTCGCCGGCTACCGCTGCCGGCAGCCCGCCGATCAGCACGGTGGCCACGCCCGGACCGGTGATGGTCCCACCGTGAACCGTGGTGTCGCCGACGCGCGCCGCTGGTGGCATCTGTCGCTCCCGGTCGCACACTCAGTTGATCTGCACTGTCCCACCCTTGACGGTGGTGGACGCGGAACTGGAAATCTCGGCCGAGGCGGTGCCTTCGAGCTTCAGCGCCTGGCCGCTCTTGGCGTCCAGCCCCTTGGCGGCGTCGAGCGCCAGGTCGGTCTTCGCCTTGAGGGTCAGCGCCTTGCAGCTCTCGATGGTGATCCCGTCCGGCGTCATTGCGATCCTGTTCCCGTTCTGATCGACGATGGCCAGCGTCTTCTCCTTCTCGCTGAGGGTGACCCTGTTGCCGGCCGGCGTCGAAAGCTCCAGCACCTTGGTGTCGTCGTTGAACGACACCCTCATCTTCGAGCGGCTCTGGTACACCTTCTCGTGGTTGTCGTCGGACCCGGCCAGCGGCGCGGCCTTGGCGCTGCTGTGCAGCATGCCCAGCATCACCGCGCGGCGCGGGTCGTCGTCGAAGAAGCCGACCACCACCTCGTCGCCAATCTCCGGCCGGAAGCAGAAGCCACGGTCGTCGCCGGCATCGAGGCTGGCCACGCGCGCCCAGATGCCGTCGCCGGCATCGTCGACCAGGGGCAGCCGCACGCGCACGCGGTGCTCGCCGTCGGGATCCTCGTTGCTGGTCACGATGCCCACCTGCAGTCCATGCACGGCGGGCAGCAGGCGTCCCGCCGCCGGCGCCGAGCGGTCGGGATCCTCGGCGCGCGGACCGGCGATGCCGCCGAACTGCACGTGTGTCTTCCAGCCCTGCACCTGGTCGAAGTCGTGGCGCACCCCGGTGACCAGCACCCTGCCGTTGTAGCGATCGCCGGCACCCGCCAGTTCGGCGACGTCGCCCGGGTTGACGGTGGCGATGCCTTCGCACTTGGCGCGGCCACTCACCTTGCTCAACTGCGAGCACAGCCACTCGGCTTCAGCCCACGCCCTGGCCTCGTCCTCGCCGATCGCGGCGTGCCGGAGATCGACGCCGGGCAGGCCGACCACCGCGGCGAGGTCATCGCTCGACAGGTTGCCCGGGCTGGCGGCGCTCGGCCTGGCGGCCTCGCTGGTCACCACGGCCTGCTGCGCCGGATCCCAGCTGATCCCCTTGACGCCGGCGTACTGCAGGCGCGCGTCGATCTCGGCATCCAGCTCGAGCACGGTCGAGCCGAACTGCAGCGTCAGCGCCGGTTCGCCGCTCGCTGCCGGCGCTCGCACCGTGACCGTGTCGTCGTTGGTGAAGACCAGCTTGCCGTTGGCGCGGGCCCGGGCCAGAAGGTAGTCCCAGTCGGTCGATCGGTACTGCACCTGCTGCTTGTGCGTGGCCGTGGTGGCCTCGACGTCGGCGGTCAGCCCCGCGCCGCTGATGAGGGACGAGATGATGTCGCTGTCCGTCTGGTCGACGAAGAACGCGTTCTTGCGGCCGACCGTGAGCTTCGCGGCCTCGTGCCGGCATTCCGCGATCAGTTGCGGCGCGGTGTGGTCCCGGACCTTCAACGCCTGCTGGATCACGACGCCCTTGAACAGCGAGACCGGACCCCGGCCGGCGCCGGCCAGCACTTCCACGGCCTTGCCGGGAATGAGCGTGGCCGCGTTGCTCAGCGGGAAGTCGCCGGCCGCAGCGGCGCCATCGAGGTAGACCAGCCGCGCCGACGAAATGCGGTTGACCATCTTGACCACCGTCGCCGCCAGCAGTTGGTGCTGGCGCGGCAGTTCGGTGCCGTCGGCCTTGACGGTGAGCTCTCGGTGCTCCGCGGGAATCGGCAGCGAGCGGGTGGCAGGAATGGGTTATCTCTCCAGGGGCGGGAAGACGAGCCGCGTGCCCGCTGCCAGGCGGCGGAAGTCGTCGAGGCCGTTGACGCTGGCCACCTGCAGGTAGCGCAGCGGATCGCCGTAGATGGCGTGGCACAGGGCCGGCAGCGTGTCGCCGTCCTTGATGAGCCGTACGTGCGTCAGGTCGGGCGATTCATCCTGCGCCAGCGCGACGCGCGTCTGATCGTCGGAGTTGTCGGCGAAGGCGGCGGTGATGACGGCGCGCAGCGGCACCCCGTCGGGCTTGAACATCTTGTAGGCGATCGACGCCGACTTGAGGACGCAGCGCTTCACCTGCAGCGTGCCCCACACGACCTTCAGGTAGTTGGGCCGGTGAATCTTGCCGTTGTAGCCGGTGGCGGTCTGGAACTGCTCGACCCGCTCCTGCACGTCGATCGCCCGGCCGTTGGCGCCGGTGCCGTCGATGAAGAAGGTCAGCGAGAGATCGCCCGGCTTCATGGCCTTGAAATTCATGCGGCTGCCGGTGGTCCCGGCGCCCTGCGCCGCGTCGTACTCGATCTCGTAGCCCAGGGTGATCTCGTTGGGGTTGACATAGGCTTCGAACGTCGCGACCGGGCTGCCGGAATAGTCGGCCGCCTCGTACGCCTTGATCGTCAGCCGTTCGAGCGTGCCCCGCTCGCCCACCTACCGTTCCTCCCGCTCGCGCAGAATCGCGAGCACGCGCTCCACGCACTCGGCCACCACCGTCTGCTTGTCCTGGGTCGGCGACGGCGCCGCCCCGGCCCCAGCCCCACCCGCGGACTGGTTGGAGACTTCCACCGAGATCACGACTTCATCGACGATGATCGGCATGGCTCACGACCGGTCGACCGTGAAGTACTGGTACGCGAACTGCAGCGTCTCGATGACCACCGTGTTGCCGGTGGCGTTGAAGTCGCTGATCCCCCACTTGGTGGGGAACGCCTTGATGACGTGCCACGTCATCAGCGGCTCGTGCTGCCCGTTGAGCAGCGTCACGTCGACGTCCTTCGGCTCCACGTGATCGCCTTCGAGGCAGTCGCGCACCCAGTCGAAGACCGCCGACCGCGTCAGCAGACCCCGCTTCAGCACGAGGTCGGAATACTTCGGCACCGTCGGATAGCGCTGCAGGAACCGGTTCTCCCCGCCCTCGGCCACCTCCTCGGTGGCGACCTCGAGCGACAGCCCGCCCGCCTCGGCGAAGCGCGTGTCGTTGTCGCTCGACAGGCCGAGCACTTCCACGCGGAAGTGAAAGGAGACGGGCGGGTAGTAGTTGGGCATCGCGGGCTATTCGTTCTGCAGCTCGAGGCCCTCGTGCGCGACCTCGATCGACTCGATGGCCACCTCGTTGCCCGACGCCTTCAGCTGCGGTCCCTCGACCTTCACCGGGAAGGCGTTCATGATCTTCCACACCATCACCGGCTGGTGCTCCTCGTTGAGCAGGCTGATGACGAGGTTGCGGCGGTCCACGGTGTTGAGCTTCACCGTGCTCAACCACTTGAAGAACTGGTTGTCGCCCTTCACGATGCCGCGCTTCATCACCACGTTGGCGAACTTGCGGATGCCGGGCATCTTGATCGACGAGTACTCGAGGAACGAGCCGTCGCGGTACTCGATCGCCTGGTTCTCCTGCGTGAGGCCGGTCACCTCGGAGAACCCGACCCGCGAGCCGCCCCACTCGACGGTGAAGTGGAAGACCGGAAGTGGATATTGAGGCATGGTCGCTGATACTCCTTAGGACGTCTGCAGCTTGTGGAAGAACTTGAGGACGATGAACTCGGCCGGCCGCACCACGGCCATGCCGATCTCGACGTGCAATCGTCCGGCCAGGATGTCCTGTGAGGACATCGTCGTGCCGAGTCCGCACTTGACGTAGAAGGCGTCCTTGGGCAGCGCGCCGGCCAGCGCGCCCTCGCGCCACTTGTCGATCAGGTAGTTCTCGATCATGCCGCGCACCTTGACCCACAGGTTCGCGTCGTTGGGCTCGAACACGGCGAAGTAGGTCGACTTCTTGACCGACTCCTCGACCATGTTGAAGAAGCGGCGGACCGGGATGTAGCGCCACTCGTTGTCGTTGCCGGCGAGCGTGCGCGCGCCCCAGACCAGTGTGCCCTTGCCGGCGAAGGCGCGCAGCACGTTGATCGACTTGCCGGCCACCTCGTCCACGTTCAACCCGGCCTGCTTGTCGTTGTCGATCTTGACCACCGGTTCGAGCACCGACGCCAGGGCGACGTTGGCCGGCGCCTTCCAGACGCCGCGCGCCCCGTCCACCGCCGCGTACGCGCCCGCGACCGCGCCGCTCGGCGGCAGCACGATGAAGTGATCCTGGACCGCGGCCCGACCGGCGTTGAAGGCCTTGGTGTCCGCCGTCTGCTCCACCCCGCCGAGCGTCACCGTGAGATTGTGGTTGGTGGGGTGCAGGTAGTCGCTATACGCGGTCCTCAAGAACGGGTAGTAGGCGCCGCCGTACTTGAGGTTCTGCCCCCAGGCGTCGCGGTTGGCGACGATCAGCTCCTTCGTCGTGCCGCCGTCCAAGACCTCGTCCTTGATGCCGATGTAGCCGCCCCAGACGTCGAGAATCGCGAAGCGGTCCATCAGTTTGCCGCACTGGTCCAGCATTTTCTGCGCCAGTTGCTTGTACTCCGGGAGCGTCAGCCTGGTCGCCTCCGGCATGACGAGCAGCGTCGGCTCGTCCTCGAGGGCCACCTTTTCGAGCCCGCCCAGCAGACCCGACGTGGTGGTCCCGATGACGATCGCGTCGTCGTAGCTGCCGACCGACACGATGTAGCACTGACCGCCGCCGTTGTCGAAGTACCTGCTTGACCGACCAGTAGAGGAAGTAGATCGGCGTGGTGCCGGGCGTTCCGGCGCTGACTGGCGAGGGCGTCGGCGTGGCGGTCGGCGTCGCAGTGACCGTCGGCGTTGGCGTCGCTGTCGGCGTCGCCGTCGAGGTCGCGGTGACCGTCGGTGTTGGTGTCGCTGTCGGCGTCGCCGTCGACGTTGGGGTGGCCGTCGGCGTCGGTGGGGGCGCCGGCGTCGGCGGCGCCACCCTGGTCGTGCCCAGCGTGTAGACCGCCTTGAACCCGCTCGGTTCCAGCGCGTCAGCTGTCAACGACACGGTAATCCGCTGAAGCACGGGACCGCCGAAATGCTGCTCGAACTCCGCGAACGAGGAGATCTTCATCGGCTTCAGCCGGAGATCGTTGTCGCCGGTCTTCTTGGCTTTCTCGGTATAGCCGATGAACGCCGGAATCGCCGTCCCGACCTCGGCCACCGACGGCGGAAAAACGGGTATCTCCTCGATGTACACATCCGGCGTCCTGTACGTTGGCATTGCCTGACCTCCAATTCGCTAGGGCTTCGATTTCAGAAGATGAACCACCTGATCGGCCCTCGGCCGATCGGGAGCCGCCTGCGGCAGGCTGCTCCTGATCACCGCGCCGTCACGGGTCAGCTGGACACCCGGATAACCGCCGTTGCGGCGCCTCACCGGCCCGTTGGAGCGGAAGAGCACGACGCGGCCCGAATCGCCGCCGAGCACGCTGATCGGCAGCTCGGCGGCGGTGAACGCGCTCGACGGGATCTTCCTGAACGTGATCACCGGGACGCCCGCGTCGGCGGCCAGCGTCGCTGAGTGCGCGACATCGAGCTGGCTGAACTCGGTGTCGGTGTAGTTGGCGGCGACGACGTAGTAGTTGAGCGTCTCGGCCGGCGCGTCGAACGCGATCGTGAACGCCGCGGCCGTGGTGTAGAACGCGGCGGCCACCTCGATCTCGATCACCCCGAACAGCGCCTCGCGGGACAGCTCGGCATCCGCGTAGTGGGTCGTCGTCACGGTGATGGGGACGCCGTGGTAGTCCTCCTTCACCGTGAACAGGCCGGGCGCGAACCCGTCGAGGTCGAAGGAGATCGACGGTTGGCCGGCCTGGCTCACGGTCACGGGCTCGGGCCCCTTGTTGTCGGCATTGACGGCGGTGACCGTCACCGGCCGATCGGTGCGGCTCAGGGTCCGCGTTAGCACACGGCCGGTGAGTGCCGCGGCTACCGGCGGCACCAACGCCGTCGCGGCGGCGCGGTTCGCATACACCGCCACTTCCGCGCCAGGCGTCATCGGCAGGATCGTGAAGTTCAAGAACGAGGGGTTCGCCAGCCGCAGGCCCAGCCGCAGCCGCGCCCCCGGCAGCGTCAGGAGCGGCGTGCCGTCTTCGGCCGCCTCGAAGAGGACATGCACGCGTCCGTCCATCACCCGCAGCAGCATCCTTGCGCGCTTGAGCAGCGCCGCCGTGTCGGCGGGCACGACATACACGAAGTCGCGACAGGCGCCGCCGTAATAGGTGTGCGTCACGTCGAGCGTGCACAGCGGCGAGAAGCGCGTGATCATGACCCGTGCACCGCCGTCCCGATCTCGGTGACCGGCGGCTGGATCGCCGTCGGCTCGATGTCCTGAACCGCCACGAGACGCAGCCGGTAGACAGCGGACGGCAGCTGACGGCCGCCATTGCACGACCACAGCTGGTTGAGTTGATCGAAGGAGAGCGAGTACAGCTCGACGGCGAAGCGTTCGATTCTCGGATCCAGGCCGGGGAACCGGTCGCGCGTGAAGCCGGGATGCGCCTGGAAGAAGGTCAGCACCCACGACAGCAGCCGCAGCGCGTCTTCGGTACTTCGCGAAGTTCGCCGCGATGATGAACGTCAGGTTGAGCTTGAGTTCCGGCTGCAGCAGCACGTGCCTGCCGTCGATGAGGGCCGTCGTCGGGAGGTGCGATTGCAGGACCCGCTCTTCGTCGATGTTGATCAGGGCGACACCGAGGCTCGCCGACGGGATGGCGATCTTGCCGGCCTCGTCCACGATCCGGCTCAGGTCGGCGACGCCTGTCGCGCCGGTCCGCGCGAAGAGGAAGCCGTTGAGCTCCGCGACGAGGAACTTCAGCGCGACATCAATCATCGGCGCCTCGCCGTTCCGGCTCGTTGCCGGCGCCGCCATGCCGCCGCCTGTGCTCGGCCAGTGATCGCGTCAGCACATCCACGAACGCCACCACCGAACTCGGCGTCGCGACAATGCCCGAGTGCCGGAGCGTCGCGCCCTCGTCATCGAAGCGCTGACCGAAGTCCAGCACGAAATCGTCGGCGCCGAACGTGACGTCGAGCCAGTTCGCGTAGCGGCGTGGGCCCGGCACGTAGCGGTCGTCAGGCACACGGAGCGCCACAGCAACAAACGCGCCGTCGGGTTGCGGAGAACGAATACGCGGGATTGCCGCGCGATCTGACGCGCCGCAGGGGCGCAAGGTGTCACGGCGCCGGGGGTTTCAGCGTGACACTGTCACACTCTGCTGTGACATCGATGCGATGGCGGGCGAGCTTGCGATAGAGCGTCATGCGCGACCATTGCAGGCGCTGGGCGGCTTCCGATTTGTTGCCGCCGGCCGCGCGCAAGGCCTCGACCACGCGCACCCGCTCGACCGCGGCGGGCTGCCGCATGGAGATGTCGGCGCCGCGGATGGCGGCGGGCAGCGCCGCCGGCCGAATGGCATCCGTTTCAGTGTTGAGCAGGCTGCTTTCCACCACGTTGCGCAGCTCGCGCACGTTGCCGGGCCAGTCGTAGGCGACCAGCCGCGCCATCGCGTCGTCGGTGAACGCGGCGGCGCCGCGGGCGTAGGCCGGGCCGATCTCGTCGAGAAAGGCCCTGGCCAGGGTGAGGATGTCCTCGGGCCGATCGCGCAGCGGCGGAATGACCAGGCTGTAGACGTTGAGGCGATAGTAGAGATCCGCGCGGAACGCCCCGCCTCGCACCGACTGCTGCAGATCGCGATTGGTGGCCGCCACCCAGCGCACGTCGATGGTCTCGTGCCGGCGGCTGCCGAGACGCTGGACCTCACGCTGGTCGATGGCGCGCAGCAGCTTGGGCTGCAGCGTCATCCCGAGCTCGCCGACTTCGTCGAGGAACACGGTGCCGCCGTGGCCGGCCTGCAGCCGTCCGGGGGACGCAACGTGCGCCCCTGTGAAGGCGCCGCGCTCGTACCCGAACAGCTCGCTCTCGAACAGCGTGTCGGGGACGGCCGAGCAGTTGATGGCCACGAACGGGTGCGCGGCGCGCGGGCTCGCCTCGTGGAGCAGCCGGGCCACGACGTCCTTGCCGGTGCCGGTCTCACCTTCAATCAGGACGTTGCAGGGCGTCGCGCCGATCCGCCGAATGACCGCGCGCAGGCTGACCATGGCCTCGCTCTCGCCGATCAGCACCGCGCCGCCGCGCCCCGGCTTTCTCGGGTCTAGCCGCGCCAGGCTGGCCGCCAGCGCCTCGCCGGCGACCGGCGCCGCCAGGTAGTCGTCGGCGCCGGCGCGGAACGCCTCAACCGCCATGGCCTCGGAACTGGGCTGGGCGATGACGATGATGGGCGTGGCGTCGAAGCGCCGGCGGATCGCCGACAGGCTGGTGGCCGTATCACCGTCTGCCTGGATCACCACGACGATGTCGGGGTCATGAGGGTCGAAGCGCACACCCAGATCGGTGAGCGCATCGCGGACCCGACAGCCGAGAGGCTGCTCGGATCCGACGACCACCACGCGTACGGCTGATTCGAGCTCCGCCGCTCTCCGCATCGTCGGCCGGCCTGGCTCGCTCGCGACACGAGCGTCATGATTGAAGTTAGAGGAAACCAGTATCCCGTGCCGCCACCAGCCCGTCAATCCCCCAGGCGGAAACCGCCGTGTTTTCCGTGCAATGCCGTCAATGGCCCCGATCTTGCTGGGATCAGCGCGAGGAGGCAGTCGATGCAGAGCGGTGGCAGCGGGGTGCTGATTTGCCATTGGAACGGCCGGTTCGGTAATCGCCTGCACCAATATGCGTACGCGTCTGAGTATGCGTACCGGTTCGAGGTGCCGCTGTTGCTGCCGTCGGAGTGGGAAGGCTGCCACCTGTTCGAACAGCAGCCTCACACAATCGTGGCCGACCCGACGCTTCGCCTGTACCTGAATCAAACCCACCCGTCGCTCGACAACCTGCCTGCCCGGGCGGCTGCGATCGCCCGCTACAACGACAGCACCGGCGCCCAGTTCGAGTACGCCAATCCCGACTCTCCCGAGCAGGTGTGGTCTGGGAAGCCGGCCATCTTCATCGATAGCGTGTGCGCCTACCACGCGGCCATCTTCAACGGGATGTCCGGCGTGCGGCTGAAGGACCGCTTTCGGTTCAGTGAGGAAGTCCGGCGGACCGATCTGTTCCGCCGGTGCGAGGATCGCCAGGGCACTTACGACGTGGCGCACCTGCGACGCGACGACGTCAGTGACCCGGCCCTCAATCGCGTTCAGGTGCAAGGCCACTCGGTGCTTTCCAAGAGCGCCTATGTCAGTGCATTCACGCGCTACGGCTTCGCGCCGGAGGGCGTTCAGTGGATCTCCGACGACTACTCGAGACGCTGGCACACCGACCGGGCTGTGACCATCCGTGGCGGGTGGTCGTACCCCACTGGCTCCGAGTACCTTGGGCCCGAGGTGATCTTCGACTGGCTCGAGGACTTCCTCACGCTGTACTTCGCGCGGACGATCTTCCGCGCCAACTCATCCTTCAGTTGGTGGGCGGCGTTTCTTAGCCCGACGGCCACGGTGTACAGCCCCGTGGTCGATCGACGGTTGGTCTACGGCGTGGATGGCCACGAGGAAGTCGAGTACGAGTTCGTGCCCGGCAACCATCCGCACTGGATGTACGGGTGTGCGGACATACGCTTCTGCGAAGAAGTTGCGCCCGGCGGGCCGCCTCGACAAGGCCGCGTTTGTCGAAACGGGCGCGGCGTCTTTGGGAAGGGCGCGATTGTCTCCTGACTCAGGGCACCGGCAGGAGGCCGCCGGGGGTTGGGCACGCGGTTCGTTTCCGAGCAGGCTCGCTCGCTCCGAATGTCGGGTCTTCACTCGGCTGGACCTTCGCACACCAGCCTCTGATTCGAGGTTCCGACTTCCACCCTGCGGCGCCGCCCTTCGTATAGCGTCTTACTCTCGTATGCGCTCGGCCACCAGCCGATGATGTCGTCGTGCTCCGGACGAAGGATGGCGCGGCGTCGAGTTTCGTGAACGACGAGGCGGCCATGGCGGACGCGATGGACCAGCCGAACACCGTGATCCTGAGGGACCGGACGGCGCCGAAGCGCCTGGAGGCCCTTCAGGGCGCATCAGTCCTGAGGCTGGCGGACGCCGTCAAGGCAGGTCCAGGAACCAGCCGCCCGCCGCGGCACACCCGGTCAGTCGCACAGGGTGCCTTCCCTGGAACCTTTCTCCTTCCGCCGGCGTAGTCCAGGACGTCGGACACCGGCAGACTCTCGCCCTCGGCCAAGGAGAAGCGCCCATGGCCACCGCGCGTCGACCGGCCCCCGTCATTCTCGCCGTGGTGCTGGCGGCCGCCGGCGGCTCAGCCGTTGAGCCCGCCCGCCAGGACCCCGTGCCGCCGCTCCTCGCGGACAGGGACGCGGGCGGCGTCGCAGCCGACCTCCGCGCCTTCGTCCCGTCGCTGATGGCCGAGGCGCGCATTCCCGGCCTGCAGATCGCGCTCGTCCGGGACGGCCGCATCGCGTGGCGCGGGAGCTTCGGCGTTCGCAACACGGACACCGGCGCGCCTGTCACCGACGACACCATCTTCGAGGCCGCCTCCCTCACGAAGCCGTTCTTCGCGTACTACGTGATGAAGCTCGCCGGCCAGAAGGTGCTGAGCCTCGATCGGCCGCTTGCCGAGTACCTCCCGCCCGAGAAGATCACCGCGATCCTGGGCCACCCGCTCGACGAGCCCGGCTTCCGCCGCGACTGGTTCGAAAAGGTCACGGCCCGGCACGTCCTCAGCCATTCGGGCGGCTTCCCGCACGGCGAATCCGGCAAGCCATTTCCCCTCGCGTTCGAGCCCGGTACGACGTGGAAGTATTCGGCCGACGGCTACTTCTACCTCCAGCGCGTCGTCGAGCACCTCAAGGGCGGCACGCTCGGCGCGCTGATGCAGCAGGAGGTGCTCGAGCCGCTGGGCATGACGCGCAGCGCCATGATCTGGAAGCCGGGGTTCGAGCCCGTGATGGCGTCGGGCCACGGCCTGCTTGGCCGGCCCGAGGCGGCGCGCCGGAGGACGGAGGCGCATGCCGGTGCGAGCCTCTACACCACGGCCGCCGACTACGCCACGTTCCTCTGCGCCGTCCTGAACGGCGAGGGCCTCGCGCCCGACACGCTGAAGGAAATGATCGCGCCCCGGATCGACATGGGCGCGTCGAAGATCCTTGGCTGGTCGCTCGGGTTCGGCACGCAGTCGGACGCGAACGGCCTCGCCCTCTGGCAATGGGGCGACTACGGCATCTTCCGCAACTACGCGATCGCGTACCCCGGCAGCCGGACGGGCGTCGTGTTCCTCACGAACAGCTTCTACGGCCTGGGCGTGACCTCCGCGCTCGTGGCGCGCAGCGTGGGCGGCCAGGCGCTCGGCGCCGTCGCCCTGAAGTACCGGCCCTACGATTCTCCGCTCTACCGCTTCGTATGGGACGTGCAGGAGAAAGGGCCTGCGGCGGTGAACGAGCTCGACCGGCTCCGGCGGGAGCACCCGGGCCTCTTCGAGCGAGGCTGGGTCGGCTATTTCGCCTCGTCTTTCATGGAGGCGGGCATGCTGCCCCAGGCTCTCGCGCTCTTCGAGTCGGACCTGCGCGACCATCCGCGCTCGGGCAAGGCCGCGGTGATGGTGGCCGAAGCCAGCCTGAAGACGGGCGACCGGGCGAAGGCCAGGCGCCACTTCGAGCTGGCGCTCGAGGCCGCCGAGGAGACAGTGGACGCGGCGATCACCAACCGGCGGCTCGAGTATGTCGCCGCCCTGGACCGGCCCGCCCCCGCGGACCTCGCCGGCACCTGGTCGGGCGTCATGTGGGTGAACGACGGGCAGATCGACGTCGTGACCTTGGTCATCGAGAAGCGCGACGCCGGCTACGAAGCCACGCTCGCCGACACCCTCGGGCTCATCCCCGCCGGCACGAAGACGGGCCCCGTCGCCTGGATCGGCGGCGAGCTGGCGTTCAGCTTCACCATTCCTCTCCAGGGCGGCATGGACATCCGCACGCGTCTCACGGTGCAGGGCGCCACGCTGAAGGGGCGCTGGGAGGATGTCAAGGGCGCGAACAGCGGGCCGGTCGAGATGGCGCTGGCGCCTCGGCGCCCGTGACGCTCAACCCCGTCGGCGCGCGCCACGACCCGTCGTATCGACTACGCCAGTTCCTTCGGCCGCCAGTGGCCCACGAGCGTCCCTCGGGTCGACAGTTTGAGATCGCGCCACTGATCGATCGGCAGGACAATCTGCGCAAGCGCGGCGGTCGGCAAGTCCTGCCACTCGCCGGTCAGCTGCGCGACCAGCTCCTCGAGCCCGGGATTGTGCCCAACGATCATCACGGTCTCGGCCTTCTCGCCCACGGTTCGCAGCAGCGAGAGGATGTCGGCCGGGCCGGCCATATAGAGACGCTGGTCCAGCAGGATCTCTCCCGCACAGCGAGCCGCCTCGGCCACCGCCTCGGCCGTCAGCCGCGCCCGCACCGCGTCGGAGCTGATGACCACATCGGGTATCAGGCCGTGCTCCCGCACCAGCTTTCCCATCCGCGGCGCATCCCGCTCGCCACGCGTGTTCAGCGGCCGCTCATGGTCATCCAGCGCCGGATCGTTCCAACTCGACTTCGCGTGCCTGAGAACCAGCAGAGTCTTCATACTGGGCCAGATTCGACGCCTTCCGCGTTGTCCACGTCAAGGGCTTGCACGTTGGATGCCCGGGCGCCATGTGGTGCGAGAACACCGTTCGTCGCGTCGGTCCACAGAACGGCATTTCTCGTGAGTAACTGACGTTCCCCCGAAAACGTGACCGCCAATCGGTCTCACGGGTTCTCTGTGTCGCTTCGGTCTACGCGGCACCGGCCGACACACCGTATCGGTGACCCGAGGATCAGGTCGCGAATCCTCGGGGGAAGGCCATGTCCCGCGGGCACCAGCGGCCCGGATGCTCGCCCTGACGGAACAGGGCCTCGCCCACGTGCTGGCCGAGCTGGCGGTAGCACTCCCACTGCGCCTCGTCGAAGAACTGGTCGATCGTGGACTCCTGTGGGAAGCCCGTGTGCTGCTGCCGGTAGTTCAGCACGTCCAGCGGCTCGTCTCCCATGATGCTCGGCTTCAGAAAGAGAATGAGGCTGCCGGGATCGGCGCTACCGTCGTAGCGAACCCACGCGAGCAGTGCGTGGGCACGGCAGCAACCGGCTGAGAGGCGCCCCGGAGCGTCGGGCGTCGTGAGGCCGAAATCCTCGACAGTGCCGATGAAGCGCGCGACGGCGGGGTCCACGAGCCGGTCGATTTCGTCCCGCGTCAGGAGGTGGATCTCCGCGCCGAAGTCGATCCGGGCCAGCCTGACCAGCGCTGCCAGATCCTCGAACGTGTAGCGCTGGTCGCGGCCATCGTCGCACACGACGATGAACGGGACGCGGCGCCGGATCAGCTCGTAGCACGCCATGTTCTCGAAATGGCCGCCGTCGGAGAGGTACCAGTGGCGGCGGTGCGGCCCGTAGAACCGCGACAGCAGCTCCTGGAAGAGGTACGTCTGGACGGGGAACACCTGGTTCAACCGTCGGCCGAAGCGGTCGCCTCGTGCGCCGCGGCCGCGGTCGCCGGGCTCGACGTGGCTGTCCCACCAATAGCCGAGCCTCACGTTGGCCAGACCGAGCAGCATGCTCAGGCTCGGAGTGGTCTGGCGGCCCAGGCCGGTCGTGAATGCGGCACCGGAAAGCGCGGTCCACGTGCCCAGCGAAAGCGCTTCCACGGGATGCTCCTTCGGACGCTCGCCGAAGAACACGTGGAACCCGTCCTGCATCGTGCCGAGGGGCGCGACGCTGTCGCTCCACGCGCCCCAGAGGGCGTGGTGCCGCACGCCGGCACTCAGGCCGCAGGGGCCGACCGCGAGAGGGATTCCCTTCCGGTCGCGCTGCTCGATGCGCGACTCCCCGACGACCGTCTCGTTGAGCGTGACGTTCACCACGTGCAGCGGCCCACCGCTCTCGTGCGGTTTGTAGAGGCCCCAGCCGATGTCGTCGCCAGGAAGCGGCTCGGTGATGTCGCCCGTCGTGCGACCGCCCTCCGCGGCGGGAACACGCAACCCCTCCGGCACCCGCAGGGGGTTGGACGCGCCCAGGTAGGCTCGCGCGAGCCGCGCCGCGTACAGAGCCTGGTGCGAAGACTGGTTGATGAACTTGAACGTGTGGCCGAAGGCGAGCGAAAGCGCCAGCGCGGCGAGCGACAGCACCGCGAGCGGGGCCCATGCCATGGTCGCGCCGGAAGCGGCCGCTCCCGCCCCCGCCCACGGGCTCTGCGGCGGCTCGGCCCCGCCCCACCCGGCCGCATGCGCGACGACGGAGGCCGCGGTCAGCAGGGCCCCCGCGAGGAGCACGGCCGCCAGCCCCGCAACCGCGATCCGCGGCAGCGAGGTCTTCCGGCCGCTCGGGTCTTGCCCGAAGCCGAGGCCGAGTTTGCGGATGACGGCGAGCAGCGCGACGAAGCCGCCGCCGGTGACCATCGCGGCAAGATCGCTCATCGGGCTCGCGAAGGACCACGCATAGAGGGTCTGGCCGAGCGAGTCGATGACCGCCACCACGAACATGCCGAGAGCTGCCCACAGGGATGCCGACAGCCAGCGCGACACGCTACTACGCGCCACCCGCTCTCGATCCAGAAACACGTCGCCGTCGTCGCCCGCGGACGGGTGCCGGGCCCGGTCCTTGTCGTACGCCGCTCGGCCAAGCTGCCACCACAACAGCGCGAGGGCCGACACGCTCGCCACGACGATGGAAGGCACGAACGCCGGGGAGCCGGGCCCAGAGGTTCCGGCGACAGCAGCCGCCGCCAACAGGACGGCGAGCGCGGTCATCCAGCCCATGCGGTCCGACCGTGTCCGCATGGCGCGCTTCTCCCTGCCCACGAGCCAGTAGGCCCACCCGAGCGGGAACGACACGAACGTCACCAGCGCTGTCGGCAGAGCCAGGTACGGGCTCCACCAGACGTGCGAGGTCGTCCACCCCGCAAGCCAGCCGGGAAACCACGGGCCTGCGCCGGGCTGCCCCCACGCGCCCCACGCGGCGGCCCGAACGAGGCACAGGGCACCGAACACCAGCAACAGCGTCGCGGCGAGGACGACGTGCACCGCCGCCAGGTTGCGAAGGTAGATGGAGAACACGAGGAACTCGTCGCCGGTCCCGTTCGGCGCCATGTAGCGGCCGTTCTCACGCAGCCAGGCCACCGGGCGCGAGCCCGGCTCGCTGAGCACCTGCTCGGCCCGGCGCACCCCTTCGGCCGCGCCGCCCTTCGCGGGCCGCGAAATCATCGCGCCCAGGAACCCGCCGAAGAACCCGCCGCCCGAGACCGTGGACAGGAAATCCACGTGGCGCAGCAGGCCGTGCCGCGCCAGCGCCTGGAAGACGCCCAGGCAGAAGGTGGCGCTGCGGATGCCGCCGCCGGACAGCGCCACGCCCACCGCGTCGGGTGGAAGCACGTTGCCCTCAACGTCCGCGCGCCGCTCGGTTCCGCCGAACAGCGCGGCCACTTTGTCTCGCCGGCGTTTCACGGCGCCAGCTTCCGCGGTGCGAAGGTCAGGGGGATACGCCGCTGTGAACCGGTCGTGCATCGTCGACCTCCTCGGGACGAGACGGCCCGCCGAAGCGCGGCCGCCTAGCGAATCTGCTGGAGCGCCGCCAACTGCGCGCTGAGAGAACGACGCTCGTCCTCCGTCAACGCCACGGCGCCTGCCGCTGGCGGGCTGAGGAGCGCGAGGTACGCGCTCTGGAGATTGGCCAGCACCCGACGGTTGCCGGGGTCTGAGCCGAGCGCCTGGAGAAGGTCGGAGGCTGCCTGCCTGGGCGAGAACTCGGAACGGCCTGAGTCGAGCGCCAGCGACAGCTGCATCATCGCCACCAGGTTCCTGGCGTTCGCGTCGTGAGGCAGCGCACTGGCTGCGCTCTCGAACAGCTTCAGCGCGTTCAGGCGGTCGACGACCGTGGCGCCTGGTTTCATGGCGACCAGGATGCCGCGGATCTGCAGCAGCACGGCGTCCGCCAGCGCCGTCCGCGACGGCATCGAGGGTGTGGCGCCGGCGGCTGGCGCCGGGACGAGCTGCTCGTAGTCGGCGAACGCGCGCGAGGCCGCATCGACCCACGCCGCACGAGCGGGACGCGATGACTGATTCGCGCTTCCCGGCTCGACCGCGTCGGGCGGCTTCCCGGCCGCCTGCTGCGAACCGGCCGGTCCAGATGGCCACGCGGCCATTCTGTACCGCAGGTAACCGACCATCCCCTCGAGGTAGGCCAGCTCCGACAGCCAGCGCGTCAGCGACCAGGCGTCCTTCGCGCCACTCAGGCGGATCCACCCCTTGGGGCCGCCCTGCGAGTCGATCTTCATCCAGTCGCCACGGCTGTCGGAGATCCAGTACGGGACGGGTTCGGGCGGCATCCGGGACCCGCTCGCCCCGTCACTGGGCTCGGCGCGCACCATCATCGAGTCGGAGAACTGCCGCTCGAAGTTCCTCAGATCCTCGATCGTGACCTTGCGCGGCGCGCAGGCGAACGCCTGCGCCGAGAGCTGTCCCGAGAAACGCTGTCCTGCCGCAACGAGATCAAGGGTCTCGTCCACGCCAACACGCAGAAGCCGGCAGAAGGTCTGGACAAAGACCACGCCGCCTTCGGTGAAGAACCGGCCCCAGACGACGACCAGTCCCTGTCCCTTGCCGAGTGTCGTCGCCGCGCCCGGCACTGTCCCGAGCAGCTTCGCGACCACCAGGTCCGGCTCGCACTCGTTTGGCGGCCCAACCATGTGCACCGCCCCGACGCTGCCGAACTTCGCAATCGACCGCAAGACCTCGAGCTGCACGAGCGCCGGGAGGCGCTCGCCGATGCCCGATCCGCCCGTCAGCTCCGGCACCGACTGGTAAGGGAGCACGACGACGTTGACGGCCGCCCCCTGGAAGACGAACGGCCGCCTGCAGGGGATGTTCTGGACACCCGCCTCGGCCAGGCTGGCGCTGCCGGCAAGAAGCGCCAGGACGGCGAGCATGGCCGCGCCCGACTGGAGCGATGCCACGGCCCGCGAGACGGCGAGAGCAGTCATCGGCAGCCTCCGGGGCTGGCGGGCACCACCTTCAGGGCCCCTGTGTACGTCTTGTCCGCTTTCGCCTGGCGCACGACATCGGAGGCGAGTCCTCGCACGTAGCCGACGAGCGCCTCGGTGTTGGCGCCGGGCGCGGCGCCCGCCGCACGCGCCAGGAGATTCTCGGCCCGGCACAGCTGCGCCCGCGCCTGGTCGTACATCTTGGACTGCAGCAGTCTCACCCCGGCGCTCAGGGCCACGTACGCCGCCAGCTCGCCGGATTGGTCCACGAGCCGCACGAGCTCCTCCAGCGAGGTCTTGGACTTCGCCTGCCGCGAGAGGGTGAACGCGCCGGACGGCTGTCCCTGCGTGAACTCGTCGAAGCGCACCGGCACGAGGACGTAGCCGACGGTCGCTTCCTGGATCGACGCGCCGGTTGCGTCGGTCGCCTCGGCCGTCGTGCCCCACACCTCCAGGATGACCGTCTGCAGATGGAGCCGCTGGATGCGGGTCTGGTTGAAGACCGACGGAATCGGGCGGCCGACGGTTCTCGCAGCGAATCACTTTGAGCGGGAGGCCCGACTCCACCCGCAGTTGCTCGATGTTCGCGAAGACGACGTTCCTGAGCGACGACATCAACGGCCAGGTGGTCTTCTTGCCCTCGGCCTCTTCCCAGATGTCGTCGAGCAGAATCTTGAACCCGGTCTCCGTGGCGATGCCCGGGCAGCCCTCGAGCTGGGCGGCAGCCGGTGCGGCCAGCGCGAGCAGAAGGGTCGTGCTCACCGCCGCCAATTCGACGAGCGCCAGCAGGGCTCTCGCTTCGGGCCGACCCGATCGGCCAGGCCGACTCCAGCACAGCGACGTGTTCATGGGCGAAGCACCGTGAGTGTACGCTCGAGCTCGACCTTGAGCTGCCCGAGCACGATGGGATCCAACGGGGGTTTGGGAGCGACGCGCCAGCCGGGCGGACTGGAGCCGGGTGGCTGGCCGGCCGCCTCGAGCGCCTTCGCGAACGCCTCCACGGAGGGGCGGGCACTGGTGCACTCCATGTCGCCGAGCAGCCGGACGACCGACAGGCACGCAACCCAGGAGACGAGGCCGGACCGGTTGTCGAGGATCCTGCGGGCCGGGTCGCAGACGGCGCTCGAATCACCGAGGCCGATCGCGCGAAGCCCCTGCTCGGCGGCGGACGCGCGCTCGTCGTCGCCCGACACGAGGACGGTGATCAGGGGCGGCACAGCCGGACCGCCGAACGCGGAAAGCGTCAACGCGACCGACTGGGCCTCGTCGGCGTTGCCCGAGTTGAGCTGCACGATCAGCTCGCGCATCTCCTTGGCGTTCGAGAGCTGCAGCTGCTGGCGCTGAATGGCGTTGTTGACGGAACCTGTGAACAGGTACCCGACGAACGCCACGAGCACGCCGGAAATCAGCGGGCTGATCGCCTGCAGCCGGTCCCACACGTCCTTCGTCTTCGGGCGGACGTCCTTCACGGCCTGCTCGAGGCGTGTCATCCGGCCTTCTGTACCGACGCCGGCCGCTGAGGCAGCGGCCGGCGCATCGTCTGCCATGATGCACCTTGTCGCCAAGCCAATTGCGCTACCGTTGATGTCAACTACGGACGCGTCGCCGCGCCATACACGCCTGCTGCCTTGCCGCCGCGGCCATGCCTCAGTCGTGCATGCCTGCGCGCGGCGCAGAGTTCGACCTTCCCTGTCGAGTCGGAGTCCCTGAGGCTAAAGCTACGACTCCCGGGAGATCGTGTCAACACGAATTGCACAGAGAGTCTCCGGGAAGGAGAAGCTGGTGAACCCGCTCGAGTCCTTCCATGACCAATGGCGGCGCCACTCGACGCAAAGTCCGTGCCTCGAAACGCACTCTGCCTCGGATTTTTCAGAGCCCGCGCATGGTGCGGGAAAAGCCTTGAACAATCCCGCCGGCGCGCGCAGGCTGTACCAGGGTTCAGCAGCAGCCCGCGCCGCGGGCTCTGGCGGTGCGCCGATGACAAGCCGGGCTTCAGCGCGCATGGTCGTCGCTCTGGCCGTCTCGATCCCCTGGCTCGCCCAGGCGATGCCATCGTCGGGTGGATCGCGGCCCGCGAGTACGACTCCTCAGAACCCTTCAGTCTCGACGCCGCAAACAACGACGGCCAAGGTTCCGCGCCAGAAGCCTGCTCTGCCTGCGCTGACCCTCAGCGCTGACAACCTGAATCCCCTGCGGGGACAGCCGGTGCATTTCACGGCGGCCTGGAGCCGGGACATGCCTCAGATGGTGTACCGGTTCGATTGGGGAGACGGCCAAGCCGCCGATACGCAGGAACCAGCGGCTGACCATGCGTACGCACGTGAGGGCTCCTACACCGTGCGCCTCACCGCAAGGCCCGTGAAAGGGACCGCGGCCCAGGTGGCGACGCCCATCTCCAGCAACGAATTGTCCATCACCGTAGTTGCACAGCCGCCACCGTCGCGGGCTCGCGCACCTGAGGCCCCGAAGTCGCTCCGAGAGCCGCTCCAGCCGAATCCACCGGCTGTGCGTCTGCCTCCCCAGGCGCCGCTCCCACTCGTCCTGACGCTCGCCGCCGACACCCTGACTCCTCAGGCACGTCAGAGCGTGCATTTCACCGGCTCCTGGAACCGGAGGGTGGCCGGTGTCCTGTACCGCTTCGACTGGGGCGACGGGCAGCGTACCGACAGCAAGACTTCGCAAGCCGACCATGCGTACGCCGCGCCGGGGCGCTACGTCGTTCGGCTTGTCGCAACCGCAGCCGTCACGGAGAAGGAAGGTCCGGCGCAACCAATCACCAGCAACGAACTGGCGATCGATGTCCGACCAGACCCACAGGACCCGCCGCGTCCCCCAGCCGTTCTGACGCTTGCCGCAAACAACCCGACTCCCTTCCCGGGAGACACCGTGCGGTTCACGGGGACGTGGGACCGGGACGTGCCTCAATTCGCGTACCGCTTCGATTGGGGTGACGGGCAGTCCCTGGACACCAAGGTTCCGCAGGCCGACCACGCGTACTCGGCGCCCGGTGAGTACACGGTTCGTCTCGCTGCTGTCCCCGTCAGCCCAGCCACCGCAGGGCGGACGCGACTGCCCGTCATCGTCAACCTCACGATCAACGTCGTTCCACGTCCCAGGCAGGAGCTGCCTCCGGAGGCGCCGCTCCCACTCGTCCTGACGCTCGCCGCCGACACCCTGACTCCTCAGTCACGTCAGAGCGTGCGTTTCACCGGCTCCTGGAACCGGAGGGTGGCCGGTGTCCTGTACCGCTTCGACTGGGGCGACGGGCAGCGTACCGACAGCAAGACTCCACAAGCCGAGCATGCGTACTCCGCGCCGGGGCGCTACGCCGTGCGGCTTGTCGCGACCGCCGCCAGTGAAGGAAGGCGAGGTCCGGCGCAACAAATCACCAGCAACGAGCTGGCGATTGATGTCCTACCAGACCCACAGGAGCCGCAGCGTCCCCCAGCCGTTCTGAGGCTTGCCGCAAACAACGCGACTCCCTTCCCGGGAGACGCCGTGCGGTTCACGGCGACGTGGAACCGGGACATGCCTCAAGTCGCGTACCGCTTCGATTGGGGTGACGGGCAGTCCCTGGACACCACGGTCCCGCAGGCCGACCACGCGTACTCGGCGCCCGGTGAGTACACGGTTCGTCTCGCTGCTGTCCCCGTCAGCCCAGCCATCGCAGGGCAGGCGCGACTGCCCGTCATCGTCGATCTCACGATCGACGTCGTTCCACGTCCCAGGCAGGAGCTGCCTCCCCAGGCGCCACTCCCACCACTCGTCCTGGCGCTTGCCGCAGACAACCCGACTCCCTTCCCGGGAGACGCCGTGCGGTTCACGGCGACGTGGAACCGGGACATGCCTCAAGTCGCATACCGCTTCGATTGGGGCGACGGGCAGTCCCTGGACACCAAGGTCCCGCAGGCCGACCACGCGTACTCGGCGCCCGGTGAGTACACGGTTCGTCTCGCTGCTGTCCCCGTCAGCCCAGCCACCGCAGGGCGGACGCGACTGCCCGTCATCGTCAATCTCACGATCAACGTCGTTCCACGTCCCAGGCAGGAGCCGCCTCCCCAGGCGCCACTCCCACCACCCGTCCTGACGCTCGCCGCCGACACCCTGACCCCTCAGGCAGAGCAGAGCGTGCGTTTCACCGGCTCCTGGAACCGGAGGGTGGCCGGTGTCCTGTACCGCTTCGACTGGGGCGACGGGCAGCGTACCGACAGCAAGACTTCGCAAGCCGACCATGCGTACGCCGCGCCGGGGCGCTACGTCGTACGCCTTGTCGCGACCGCCGCCAGCGAAGGAAGGCGAGGTCCGGCGCAACCAATCACCAGCAACGCATTGGCGATCGAAGTCCGACCAGACCGACAGGACCCGCAGCGTCCCCCAGCCGTTCTGACGCTTGCCGCAGACAACCCGACTCCCTTCCCGGGAGACGCCGTGCGGTTCACGGCGTCGTGGAACCGGGACATGCCTCAAGTCGCGTACCGCTTCGATTGGGGTGACGGGCAAATCATAGACACCAAGGTTCCGCAGGCCGACCACGCGTACTCGGCGCACGGTGTGTACGCCGTGCGCGTGACGGCGAGTCCCCTGGCAGCAGGACTCACCAACGACCCACCATCGCCAGTTGTCAGCAATGAGCTCACCATCCGGGTCGCGACGCCGCCGCCTGAACCCGTGGCCACCCTCGCTGCCGACCACCAGGAGGCGCGCGTCGGGGAGCCGATCACGTTCACGGTCAGCCTCAACCCGCAATCCGATTCGGCGCAGTACCGATTCGTCTTCGGCGATGGAAACAGGCAGGATTCGCTTCGCAACGAGGTCGTGTACGCCTACGCACGCGAAGGCGACTTCCAGCCATGGGTGACTGTCTCCATCGACGGCCGCGATCAAGCCGTCAACAGTGCTCCAATTCCATTGGCGATACGCCAGGCCTCTTCCCCAGCTCTGACCGTCGAATTGTTGAGTCAGGACCCGGCCACCCGCAGCAACGTTGATGTGAAGGCCTCATTGAATCCGCCACAGAACGTGGTGCGTTATCAGTTCACCTGGGGCGACGAGTCACCGCCTGACGAGGTCGGAATGGAGGGGATGGCCAGTCACCGCTACGCCAGACCAGGACGATACACGGTGCGGGTGACGGCATCGACCGAAGAGCCCTTCCCTGCCCCGCTGCAGCAGACCCTCATCGTGGGAGTCAGGCGCGCGCTGTGGCCGCTCACCGGCGGCGAGTGGTTGCTGGTGCTGGCCGCTGGAGCCGCCGCGGGGACCCTGTATCGCTGGTTGAAGAAGCCGAAGGGGCCAGCGCGACCGCCCGGACTTCACGTCACGGGCTTCAGCGGCTCGAGCGCGCACGAACTGGTGCGGGCCGAGGGGTCCGTCTCGCATCCACCACTGATTCTGAGGCCTGGAATGGACTCGGCCGCTCACGACGTGGTGTTCTCCGGGCCGGCAGCCGCATCAGATCAGGAGGAGCATCGTGCCTGACCATGGGACCGGTAACCAGGGCCTGGAAGATCTGACGATCGGGGAACTGTTCGCGCTGTCCCCCGATGGCCCGGCGGATGTGGCTGCCGGGTTGGAGGCGAAGGACTTCCAGGAGATTGAGAAGAAGATCTCGTCTCTGTCCGAACCCATTCCCTGGAGTCGCGTGCAGAGCGAGACGTCCAGCGTCATAGCCGCCGCCCTGAACACGAGCCTTCTGGATGCCTGGGCATCCGCCTGGAAGAAGTGTCAGGACCTGAAGAACGACGCCGAAGAAAGCCGCAAATCGCCCGACGCCGTCGTGCTCAGCAGACTGGCCGAACATACGATCAAGTCGACCCTGCATCCCTATGTCGAGGTGTTCTTCGGCCCGAAGATGCTGCAGAAGATCACGTTCGACGTGACGCTGGCTACCCAGATCAAAGGGCTGGTGCTCGGCCTGAAGAACGGACGCGTGGTTTCGATTCAACTGGCCCAATGCCAGTGGACGGGGTCGATCGGTACCCGCGGCGTCACGCTCGTCAAACGCAAGCTGACGACGCTGGACTTCCCCGGCCGCATCACCCTGAAACAGGGTATTCCCTTGGGACCTCAGAGCCACGACTGAGAGGCGCTCCGGGTCGGCGAAGGAAAGAACTCCATAGCCGGGCGCCCGCGTCGCCGCCGCGAGTACGCCAATCGGCAGCCTGCTTCGGTCGCCTCGGATCGGTTCGCTACCTCGGTGCGCGCAGATCTCGAGGAGATGACCCGGGCAAGGAGCCTTGAGGCCCTTTCGACCCGGACGCGACGACTACTTGACGTCGGCCCAGGCCGCGCAGCGGGTCAGGGCGCTCTTGTCCTTGTTCGAGATCAGCCCGTCCTTTCGCAGGCCGGTCGCAAACTGGGTCGTCTGGCTGACGAAGCGGCCATGGTTCCAGCTGGCGTCCGCGATCTTCGCGATCGATTCGGTGATCGAGCAGCCCGAGGCGAGCACCTGGTCCGCGACGCCGGAGTCGCACGTGCCGATGAGGACAAACGGCGCCAGCGGCGCCGACAGCCGGCACGCGTCGGCGCCGTCGGGCACGCCGTCGTTGTCATCGTCGGGGTCGCACGCGTCGCCGATCCCGTCGCCGTCGTAGTCCTGCTGGCCCGGGTTCGGGTCAATCGCGCAGTTGTCCACGTCGTCCGGCAGGCCGTCGGCGTCGTAGTCGGTCATGAGGAAGAGCACCGCGGCGTCGTGGTCGGAGGTGCGCAGCGGCGTGGACGGATCGGCCTGCAGCGCCTCCGGGGCGTCGGCGTTGCCGCGCGTGAACGAGAAGCCCCTCACGAAGTCGGCCAGGTTCGCCGTCGTCAGCATCTGGTCGAGCGTCTGGGCGCTGCCGCCGAAGATGAAGGAGTAGCGCTCGGCCCCCGGCAGGTCCTTCACGTGGTTGACCAGATCGGGCGCCACCAGGTCGGCATGGCCCGGCTGGATCGCGCCGTTCGGGTCGAGATCTCCGCTGATGAGGCCGACCACGTCCACGTAGCCGTCGCTGAACTCGAACGCGTTGAAGTCGCCCGTCACGACGATGCGGCGGGCCGGGTCCTCGGCCTGGACGCCCTGGATGTACTGCGCCAGTTCGAGGGCCTGCTCGAGGCGCTTCTGGCGCACGCGGTTCGCGGCGCTGCCGGTGCCCTCGATCCCCGTGAGCGATCGGCCGTGGATGCCGATGACGGTGACTGGGAACGCCGCGCCGTTCGCGACGTAGCTGCCTTCGAGCACCAGCGGCGGCCGATCGTTGAGCAGGCTGCCGTCGAGGCTCAGCGTGGTGAAGAGGCCGACCTGCGTGACGCTGCCGACGGCGACCGTGCTGCGCACGAGGAAACCGGTATCGATGCCGCCGACGTCGTTGCCCTCGAGCAGGTACGCGGTGTAGGCGAGCGACGGGTCGTCGAAGGCGATCTGGGCCGCCAGATCGCGCAGCACGCCGACGTTCTCGATCTCCTCCAGCGACAGCACGTCGGGCGCGTTGAGCACGCTTCGGATGTGCAGGGAGGCCTTGGCCAGCCGCGCCTGGTACTCCTCCGGGGTGACGGGGGGGTCGTCCGGCCCGACGGCCGGATCGCTGTCGAAGAAGCGCAGCGGGTTCTGGCTGGCCACCGTCATCTCGCCCGGGCGCCGCGCCCGCGCAACTCGCGGCAGGGCCGGCTCGGTGTAGGTGAACGTCGTCGGCCAGATCTGGTAGTCGTTGAACGCATAGGCCAGCGGGCCCTCCGCGACGTGGACGGCCGATCCCGCAGGCAGCGTCACGCCTGGCAAGCCCGCCCTGTCCGGGTCGATCTCGAAGATCTCGGGGTTGCCGTCCCAGACGATCGGATGACCGACGTCTCCGGGGTACGCAATCCCGGGCTCGCGGAACGCGCGCGTGTCGTCGGCGACGATGGCGATGTCGCCGAACCGGTCCGTGGGAGCGGTCGTGCGGCCGTTCTCGACCCGCACCAGCATGCCCTCGAAGCGCTCCAGTTCATTGACGGGCCACGGCTGGTCGTGCGACGGCACGAAGACCCCTGGCCCAATCTGTGTGAGGAGCACGGCGGCGGGCAGCGGGTTGCCCGACGAATCGACGGTGAAAGCCGGGCCCGTCAATTCCGTCATGTTGGAGAACTCGGCCACCGTGCCCGTCACGTCGACCTGATCGCCCACGGCGACTGCCGGCGTCCCGCCGGTGAAGACGAAGATCCCGTTCGATGTCTGGTCCGAGCCGTCCGCGCGGGCGTCGGGTGTCTGGATGAAGAAGCCGTTGGGCGCGCCGCCGCTGAACCCGATCGCCGTGACGATGTTGTCGGTGGTGCGGATGCGCTGGCCCACCAGGGGCGAGGCGGGCCCGCTGCCCTGGATCTCCCAGATTTCCTTCGGCCCCGTCACGCTCACCGTCAGGGTGCAGGTGGCGGTCTGGGGAGAGGCGTCGTTGTTCGAGGCCGTCATCAGCACGGCGTAGCTGCCCGCCGCAACGCCCGCACCAACCGTGACTGTGGCCGTGGCCGTTCCGCCGGGGCCTGACGCCGCGGTGAATGCCGTGCGGCTGATGGTGCCCGTGGCCGGCGCCGGCGTGACGCTGGTCAGGGCGAGGCTGGTCACGGTGCCGTCCGGATCGGTGGCGGTCACGACGCGGGCGGCGGTCTCGCCCTGCAGGAGCGACAGCGGGGCCCCGCAGGTGATGCCGATCGGCTGGTTGGTGCTGCCGCACGCGGTGGCGTGCGCGCCGAGGCCCCCGAAGGTGTCCGTGGCGAAGCCGTCCCACTGGGAGGCAGGATCGAACGCGTCGCTGCCGTTCGGATCGCCCGCACAGACGGCGGCCTTGCGCCGCAGCGTGTTGTCGGCGGTCGACGTCAGGCCCGCGCCCCACTCTGTGCCGGGGTCGACGCCGATCTGGCCGACGACGTCGATGATTGTCGTGGCCTTCCGCAGCACGACGGCGTCGTCGCCGTTGAACCAGCCGGAACCGTTGGTCTGGTCCGCCTGGGCCAGGATTGCGGCGCTGCTCGTTCCCGTCGCTCATCGTGCTGCGGTCGGGCGTGCCGGCGGTTCTCCAGGTCGGCCCGATCGACGGCGCGGCTCATCGTTGGGCAGGCGCAGGCAGTATAGTCTCCGTAACAAGGAGACTCCGCGATGGTGATTAGGCGCTTCGATCCGATCTCGGTCGGCAAGGTGGCGGGCGTCCTCTACGCGGCGATGGGCCTCGTCGTCGGGTTCATCGTGTCGCTGGCGGCCATGATCGGCGGCTTCTCGGGCCACAGCGGCTTCGGCGCGCTCACCGGCGGGATGGTGGGCATCGGGGCCATCCTGGTGCTGCCGGTGTTTTACGGCGTGCTCGGGCTCGTCGTGGCCGTCATTGCCGCGTGGCTCTACAACCTGGCCGCGGGCTTCGTGGGCGGGATCCAGATCGACGTGCAGTAGGCGCGGCCCGGTCGAGCCGGCGCTGGCGCCCCGGCGCCCGTGAGATCGATCGGGGCGCTGCCGCCTGCCTAATTCGCCCCGCCCGCCGGCACCTTCGCCTTCAGCTCCTCGAACCAGTTCAGGATCAGGTTGATGTGCGTGACAGGAGTCACGGGCGGGGCAGGCAGCGTCCTCGTGGTGAAGAAGCGCTGACCGTCGGGCGACACGTCGTAGCAGCGCACGGGTACGCAGGCCAGGCCGAGGGTTGTCGGGTCAAAGTCGAAGAGTGCCTTCGGGCGCCCGACTCCAAGGAACGGCGCCGTCGCGATATCGGCGGCCATCATGGAACGCCTGCCCGCCGCGTTTGCTGGGCTGACGAAGAACAACTCCTTGCCACTCGGGTTCCAGGCGGGGTGGCCTCCGCCGTCGATCGACACCTGTTCCGGCACTCCAGGACCGGGGTATGGCCGCACGTACACTTCATCGCGCCCGGACACGTCGGATCCGTACGCCAGCCACCGGCCGTCCGGTGAGAACTCGGGCCAGAGTTCGCCGTGGGCAGTTTCGAACAGCGGCCGGGCGCTCGCCTTGCCGTCGTCGAGCGACACGATCACGATGTCGCCACGCCGCTCGGCGGCGAGGCGCCGTCCATCGGGCGTCCAGGACGACGGATGTGGGCTGTCCTCCAGAAGCACCTGCGGCGGCGCCGTAGCGTCGGCGGACTGCATCGCGAGCGACTGCCGCCCGTCCTTCAGCCAATTGAACGCCAGGCGCCGGCCATCCGGGAACCAGACCGGCCACTGTGCCTCCCCGCCCCCGGCAAGCAGCCTCGATGAGCCGCGGTCGACGTCATGGAGCCAGAGGTCTACCCCCGAGAGGGCACGGACCGTAACCGCCAACAGCCGCCCGTCGGGAGAGAGACGCACGCTGGGAGTGTAGGCGCGAACCGGTCCAGGAAGCCGGGCAGGCTGTCCGCGTCGATCCACGGCGACGAGTTCGCATTCTTGATGCGGCGTAATCGGTGCGCGAATCCACGCCAAGGTTCCGGTTGGCGAGACGTCGAATTGTCCGGCGCCCGTGACGTTCGCGCCGTGGCCCGATACCATCGCCTGCGCCACCGCGTCGAGCACGGCCACGGCGGGTCCCCCGACCTCCAACGCCTCCACAGCGAACGGAACGGCGAACAGGGTGCCGCGCCGCAGGAAGACGAGATGGCCGCTGGGCAGGTACCGGGCGTCGGCGGCGTCTGTGAGCAGCACCTTGCGTGCGCCGGTCGCCAGGGTGTGCGCGACGATCTCCTCGTCGCCCCACGACCATTGGCGCTTGCGGACGGTATAGAGGACGGCCTTTCCGCCGGGGAGGGGCCGGGGGAGCACGTGCGCCCGCTCCGCTTCACCCAGCTCCGTCAACGCCACGGGCACTCCATCGGGCGGGATCTGCCAGATGCGCGGGTCGTCGAACCCGCCGAAATACGATCTTCCACTGGCGTCCCAGACCAGGCCATTCGGCGGTCCGCCAACGCCAGACGCCAGAGCCATGACCGGGCCGCCAGCGAACGGCACCTTCCTGATCGCGCCTCCAGCCCAGAAGGCCACCCACTGGCCGTCCGAGGCCACCGTCGGCACCTGCGCACCCTCGGTCCCCGCCAGCGGGCGCGCTTCGGCGGCGTCGAGCCGCCGCACGTAGAGTTGCTGCACACCACCCCGGCGACCGACGAAGACAAGCGCTTGCCCGTCCGGGGTCCAGGTCAGCGACGTAAGCGACCCCCCAGGCGTGAGTGTGGTGCGGGCATCAGCCACCCCGCCGCCGTTCAACTCGTCTGCGGGGTGCACGTCCAGGCTCAGATGTAGCGGCGGGACCGACGCTGCCTGCGGACGCAGCAACCACATCAGGCCGGCGCCCAGTGTGACGAGGCCGAGGGCGACGGCCGCGGCCGCCGCGAGCGTCATCGCGCGGGGGCGCGGGAGTGGCGGGCGTTCGCCCGCGCTGGGCACGCGCGCAATCCACCGCAGTTCGTCGGCGACATCGTGCGCGCCGTCCCATCGGTCGTCCGGGTGCTTGGCGAGGCACTTCTTCACCACGCGTTCGAGCGCGGGCGGCGTGAGCGGCTGCAGCGTGGCAAGGTCCGCCGGCGCCGCGTTCATGATGTTCCCGATGAGGCTCACCTGGCTGTCGCCCTCGAACGCACGCCGCCCCGTCACCATCTCGTACAAGATCGCCCCAAGCGCCCAGAGGTCGGTCCGCGCGTCGGCCTCCTTCCCCTCGAGCTGCTCCGGGGCCATGTACTGCAGCGTGCCGAGGATCGTCCCGCGCGCGGTGAGTGGAGCGGCCTCCGTCACCGCGTGCGTCTCGGACACCAGCGCCGGCCGCTCGCCGTGACGGGCCAGCTTCGCCAGTCCGAAGTCGAGCAGCTTCGCCGTCGTCACGCCCGAGCGCCCAGCGGCGCCCGTGGTCAACATGACGTTGCCGGGCTTGAGGTCGCGGTGGATGATGCCGTGCTTGTGCGCGGCGTCGAGGGCCTCGGCGATCTGCGCGGCGATGTCGAGTGCCTGCACCAGCGGCAGCGGACCTTTCAGCAGCCGGTCCGCGAGCGTCTGGCCCGGCAGATGTTCCATGACGAGGTAATGCACGGGCGCTAGGGGCTGGGCGCTAGGCGCTGGTTCGCCAAGGCCCGACGGAATAATCTCGCCGATGTCGTGGAGCGTGCAGATGTGGGGGTGATTGAGGGCGGCCACGGCCCGCGCCTCGCGCTCGAAGCGCGCGCGGCGCTCCGGGTCGGCACTCAACTCAGTGGGGAGTACTTTGATGGCGACCGTGCGGTCGAGGCGGGTGTCGCGGGCCTTGTAGACCTCGCCCATGCCCCCGGCGCCGATCAGGCCGAGGACTTCGTAAGGGCCGAGGCGAGTCCCGGCGACGAGGCTCATGGTGACGGCCTCCGCGGCGGATTATACGCCCCGCCGTGCCCATTCTGCTTCGCACGGGAGAATACGGCCAGCGCCTCGACAACCCCGCCACCGCGACGGAGGCCATCAGCGCGGCCCGCCACGAACGCGGCCTGTGGACGGGGTTGCACGGTGCCGGAGAGGCGATGGGCCTGATCATGCGCCGCGACGACGCGGTCCTTACGGCGTGCGCGGCGCGCTGACCGCGAAGGTCGTCATCACCGTGGGCACACGGAGTACACGGTCGTCTGCCGTACCGGCCGGGCCCCAGAGATAGAGCGTGCCGTCCGACTTGAGGGCAAGCACGCGGTTGACGCCGGCCCAGACACGCACGATGCCCGAGAGCGTCCGCACGAGCACGCCGCGCGGCGCGACCGCGTCCACGCTGCCGCCCGTACCGAGCGTCCCGAACGAGTTGCTGCCCCACGTGCGCACGCTGCCGTCACGAAACGCGACGGCGCCGACCGCCACGTCGCTGGCGTCGCGCAGCAGGCCGGGCAGCGCCGACGGGGTGCGGATCGGCGGCATGTCATCCAGGACGCCGCCGAAGACATCCCGTGTCGGTGGCTGTGTCGACGGCGCTACCCCCCAGACCACCCACGAACCGTCGGCCTGCCGCGCCGCCGACATCGCCGCGCCCGCGTGGATGCGGGACACGCCGGCCAGCGACGGAATCCTCGTCGGGCTGGCGCGCGGATCGGTGTCGCCGAGGCCCAGTTGGGAATACTTGTTCGCACCCCAGGCCCACACCGTGCCGTCCGACTTGAGGGCGAGCATGTGCTTCGAACCGCCCGCGATCTGCGTGACCGCCTCGAGGCCCGCCACACGCCGCGGCGTGTACTGATGCTGGCCCGACCGTCCCGACAGCGTGAGCACGCCAGTGGCCAGCAGGCCCTCGCGGTCCTCCCCCCACATCCACACCGTGCCGTCGTCGCGCAGCGCCGCACCGCCGTACTCGAACGCCGCGATCCCGACGACGCGGTCGAGCCCCGCCACTGCCGTGGGCTCCGGCCGAACGTAGGTCGGCCCGCGGTCCGTCCCGCCAAAGAGGCCGAAGTCGTTCTTGCCCCACACGTAGACCTTGCCGTCGTCGCCCAGGACCATGCTCGTCCAGCCGTCGGCCACCGCCACCGCGCGTCCCCTGGGGAGGCCGGGCACCGGTGAGAGCGTTTCCACAAATGCTGTCGCCTGATCCACGCCGCACACGCCGGTACTGGTTGCGGCCCTGGCACAGCACGCGCCCATCAGGCGCAATGACGAGCGTGTGGAGGGCGGAGGTCGCCACTCGTATTTCGTCGGACGCCACCGGCGCCGGGAGCTGCGTGGCCAATGCAGACGCAAGGAGGAACACGAACGTCATGTGCATGCCGCGAGTATGGCACGCCGAGCCGCAGTCACGATAGGCGCCGCTACGTCCGGTTCGTCGTCAGAGGCCCGTTCCTTTGCGCGCCCCGATTTCCGCGCCAGCGACCTCACCCCGCAGTTCAGGAGTATCTGCCAGCGGCTCGGCGCGGTGGGCAGGAGGCGGGACCGGAGGCGGCGGTGAAGGTCGCGAACGCGAAGGGGCAGCGCCTGCAGGCGTGACGAGGGCCCGTTCCCCTCGGAGACGCCTCTGGCGCCAGCCTGCGACTTCAGCCGCTGACTTCAGCCCGCGACGTCAGCCTTGACACGCGAACGCAACGGCGCAACATTGGGCTCGTGCGTGCTGTTCGCTCAGTCGCCGCCGCCGCGCCGGCTGCGGCACGCTGAGGTTCCGCGTCTGAGCAAGGGCGTTGTGTTGCGCGCCCCCCGCTACACCAGGCGCGCCGGCAGGTCGCCAATGCTGCCTATCGCCGAGCACCATGAGCGAGTGTATCAACACGTCCGCTGCCGCGCGCAGCCGTGACGTGCGCGGCGCCCCATCCGATCGGAGGGTCAGCCCATGCCTCTCGCATTGAGTCTCGTCCCGATTGACCGGCAGTTCGACGGGTGCGGCTCGGTGATGTTCGTCGCCTGCAACGTGTGTCCGCGCATGCACTTCGCGTGGGAGCACCACGAGCGGCTGTGCTCGCCGGCGATGCTGCTGGGGCGAGAAGATAGCTTCAACCGCTATCTCAAAGAGCTGCAACTGGACGCCGAGCGTCGCGGCCAGCGAAGCGTGGTGTTCCGGACGTCGCGCGCATCGGCGGCCTGCTTGTGGTCAACCGCGCTGGCCCGGAAGTTCAGACGCGCAGGGGCCGATTTCGACGCAATTGGCGTGGTCGGCTGCGAATCGGCCGTCAGGACGGTTTCCCAGGTCTTCCCCGACAAACCCGTCGTGCAACTCGTCCGCGTCGAAGGCATTGCCAACTTCACCATGCGGACCGTGTGGCCTCTGACGGTGGAAATCGCCGCAGCGACGCAGATTCCAAGAGAGGGAATAGCCGGCCTCGGTTCGAGCGAGGGGGCGGAAGCCGGCGCGCTACCTGGCACAGGTGTTTCCCGGCCCGGCGGACACTGACGGCGAGCGCTCCCGGGAACGGGCGCCTTGCGATTCATCCGGATGGGCCCTTCCCCGGGGTCACTGCACGAACACGACCTTCCACTTCGGCGCGGTCTCGGGCGCCAGGTGCTCGCCGCCGACGGCCGTCGTGATGACCGTAGCCGACGTGCCCGCATACGCCTTGGCCACGTCCGCCAGCCGCCGGTACTCCCCTCGCCCTACCGCCTTCAGGCTCGCTGCCGGCACGCCGAGCGACATGAGCCCGATCTTCATCAGCTGCGCGAGATTCACCGGGCCGCGCGTGTAGCGGTCGTTGTAGAGAACCACGGTCGGCGCGATCTTCCTGTGGTAGAGCGCCGCCGCCACGCGCAGCCGCCAGGGGCGTCTTCGTTGGAACATTTCTGCTTCCGGCGGCGTAGTCCAGAACGTCGGACACCGGCGAACACCCGCCTTCGGCCAAGGAGCAGTGCCCATGGCCAACCCGCGTCGAGGCGCCCCCGTCGTTCTCGCCCTGGTGCTGGCGGCAGCGTTCGGCTCGACCGTTGAACTCGCCCGCCAGGACCCCGTGCCGCCGCTCTTCGCCGAGAAGGACGCGGGTGCTGTCGCGGCCGGCCTCCGCGCGTTCATCCCCTCCCTGATGGCCGAGGCCCGCATCCCAGGCCTGCAGATCGCGCTCGTCCGCGACGGCCGCGTCGCGTGGCGCGGGAGCTTCGGCGTTCGCAACACGGACACCGGCGCGCCTGTCACCGACGACACCATCTTCGAGGCCGCCTCCCTCACGAAGCCCTTCTTCGCGTACTACGTGATGAAGCTCGCCGGCCAGAAGGTGCTGAGCCTCGATCGGCCGCTTGCCGAGTACCTCCCGCCCGAGAAGATCACCGCGATCCTCGGCCACCCGCTCGACGAGCCGGGCTTCCGCCGCGACTGGTTCGAGAAGGTCACGGCCCGGCACGTCCTCAGCCACTCGGGCGGCTTCCCGCACGGCGAATCCGGCAAGCCATTTCCCCTCGCGTTCGAGCCCGGTACGACGTGGAAGTATTCGGCCGACGGCTACTTCTACCTCCAGCGCGTCGTCGAGCACCTCAAGGGCGGCACGCTCGGCGCGCTGATGCAGCAGGAGGTGCTCGAGCCGCTGGGCATGACGCGCAGCGCCATGATCTGGAAGCCGGGGTTCGAGCCCGTGATGGCGTCGGGCCACGGCCTGCTTGGCCGGCCCGAGGCGGCGCGCCGGAGGACGGAGGCGCATGCCGGTGCGAGCCTCTACACCACGGCCGCCGACTACGCCACGTTCCTCTGCGCCGTCCTGAACGGCGAGGGCCTCGCGCCCGACACGCTGAAGGAAATGATCGCGCCCCGGATCGACATGGGCGCGTCGAAGATCCTTGGCTGGTCGCTCGGGTTCGGCACGCAGTCGGACGCGAACGGCCTCGCCCTCTGGCAATGGGGCGACTACGGCATCTTCCGCAACTACGCGATCGCGTACCCCGGCAGCCGGACGGGCGTCGTGTTCCTCACGAACAGCTTCTACGGCCTGGGCGTGACCTCCGCGCTCGTGGCGCGCAGCGTGGGCGGCCAGGCGCTCGGCGCCGTCGCCCTGAACTACCGGCCGTACGATTCCCCGCTCTACCGCTTCGTGTGGGACGTGCAGGAGAAAGGCCCTGCGGCGGTGAGCGAGCTCGACCGGCTCCGGCGGGAGCACCCGGGCCTCTTCGAGCGAGGCTGGGTCGGCTATTTCGCCTCGTCTTTCATGGAGGCGGGCATGCTGCCCCAGGCTCTCGCGCTCTTCGAGTCGGACCTGCGCGACCATCCGCGCTCGGGCAAGGCCGCGGTGATGGTGGCCGAAGCCAGCCTGAAGACGGGCGACCGGGCGAAGGCCAGGCGCCACTTCGAGCTGGCGCTCGAGGCCGCCGAGGAGACAGTGGACGCGGCGATCACCAACCGGCGGCTCGAGTATGTCGCCGCCCTGGACCGGCCCGCCCCCGCGGACCTCGCCGGCACCTGGTCGGGCGTCATGTGGGTGAACGACGGGCAGATCGACGTCGTGACCTTGGTCATCGAGAAGCGCGACGCCGGCTACGAAGCCACGCTCGCCGACACCCTCGGCCTCATCCCCGCCGGCACGAAGACGGGCCCCTTCGCCTGGATTGGCGGCGAGCTGGCGTTCACCTTCACGATTCCTCTCGAGGGCGGCATGGACATCCGCACGCGCCTCACGATGCAGGGCGCCACGCTGAAGGGGCGCTGGGAGGACGTCAAGGGCGCGAACAGCGGCCCGGTCGAGATGGCGCTGGCGCCCCGGCGCCCGTGACCCTCGACCCCGTCGGCGCGCGCCACGACACACTGTGTCGACTACGCCAGTTCCTTCGGTACCCAGTGGCCCACAAGCGTCCCTCGGGTCGACAGTTTGAGATCGCGCCACATTTCGATCGGCAGGGCAATCTGCGCGAGGGCGGCGGTCGGCAGGTCCTGCTGCTCGCCGGTCAGCTGCGCGACCAGCTCCTCGAGCCCGGGATTGTGCCCGACGATCATCACGGTCTCGGCCTTCCCGCCCGCAGTTCGCAGGAGCGCGAGGATATCGGCCGGGCCGGCCAGATACAGACGCCGGTCCAGCAGGACCTCTCCCCCATAGCGAGCCGCCTCGACAAACGCCTCGGCCGTCAGCCGCGCCCGCACGGCGTCGGAGCTGATGACCACATCGGGTATCAGGCCGTGCTCCCGCACCAGCGATCCCATCCGCGGCGCATCCCGCTGGCCACGCGTGTTCAGCGGCCGTTCATGGTCATCCAGCGCCGCGTCGTCCCAGCTCGACTTGGCGTGCCTGAGAACCAGCAGGGTCTTCATACTGGGCCAGATTTGACGCTTTCGACGTTGTTCACGTCAAGGGCTTGCACGCTGGATGCCCTGGCGCCGCGCGTCGGGCGTCACCGCCCGAACTGCCACCCCATCGTCACGGTGAACTCGCCGCCCGACGGGTCCGGACGATACCAGAGGTCGTCGGCGAAACCGGTGCTCCAGTTCCACGCACCGGACAGGCCCAGCGTGAAGACCGACCCGAGCCGGAAATCGACCCCGCCGCCGATCCGGCCGCCCAGCGCCGTGGACACCCGCGTGCTCGACACGCCGTGATCCCAGTCGTCCCAGTCGTCCCAGTTGGGCCAGTTGCGCCAGTCCTTCCAGTCAGTCCCGCCATGCGGCAGGCCGTAGTCCACCCACGCCGAGTTCACGCCGAAGGCCGGGCCGATGCCCGCCGTGACGTACGGCTCCACGGCCCGCACCTGTGTCAGCCGGCGCACCGGATACCAGCGCACGACGACAGGCAGGCTCACGAGCGCCTGCGAGGTGCCCTCGCCGTCGAGGGCGTAGCTCCACCCGTTCGCGGTGCCGTACCCGGTGACGGCCACGCCCACGCCGAGGTCGTTGCGGAGGAAGTACAGATACTCCACGCCGAACGCCCCGTGCGCCGAGCCGGAATAGCAGCAGTCATCGTAGTCGCCGGCCCAGCCGTCGGCCCACCCGCCGAAGCGCACCTCGATGCGATGCCGGGCGTCCAGCGCGCGCGGCGGCGCGGCTGGGGCCGGAACGGCGCCCGCCGGTGGCGCGGGCTGAGGCGGCACCGGCGCCGGAACTCCGCCGCGAGGCGGCTCCAGCACGAACCGATCGCCCTCGCGAACCTGGAAGCGCACGACCGGCGGCACGGATTGGAACCTGACTTCGTACGCGCCCGGCTCCAGGGCCACCTCCACCGAGCGGCCGGCGGGCTTGTCGAGCTCGACGACGAGACGCCCCTGGCTGTCGAAGATCGCGATGCGCCCTTCGACGGTGGAGGCGAGGATGATGCCCGTGGAGATGCGCTGTTCCTCGACAGCCGGCGCGGAAACCGGGCTGACGGGCCGGGCAGCATCCTGCGGGGTGCCCGCGCAGAGGGCGGTGAGGAGCAGTGCGGTGGTGACGATCATGGCCGGTCCTTTCTCAAGAAGGGAACCCTGTCGGTTCCTGCTCCTTGAGACACGCGAACCGGCCGCAGGTGTTACCGGCGCGACGGCTTCGGGGCGCCGAACAGCCTTCCCACGCCGAAGGTCAGTTCCCAGCCGGCGTAGCGGTTCGTCCCGGCGCCGATCACCTGGACGTCACCGCTGAAGCGGTAGGCAGCCGTCACGCCGGCGGTCCACGATCGGCCGAGCCGGAGGTCCACGCCGCCGCCCGCGCTCCCGCCCACGGTGGCCTCCATCACGGTCTCGCTGGCCACCGCCTTGAAGGGCGAATCGATCGCGGCCAGCCTCACGCTGTTGTAGGCGGCCAGGAGCGGGCCGACGGTACCGATCACGTACGGTTCCGCCGTTCTCCACGACGTGACGCGCCGCAGCGGATTCCAGCGGACGATGAAGGGTACGCCGACGCCCGCTCGGTCGCGCAGCGACGATTCGTCGCTGAACGACGTCGCCTCGGCACTGTCGACCAGGATGTGCACTCCGCCGCCGAGCGCCAAGTCGTCGCGCACGAACTTCAGATACTCGACCTTGGCAGACAGGCTGCCCGCGCTGACGTAGGCCCCGACAAGCGGCGGCTGCGGCGTGGCCGGCTCCCCGCCCGCGCCGGACGGGCTCCACATGCCGAACCCCACGCCGACGTGATGCCGGCCGTTGAGCACGTACTCCGGCCCGGTATCGACGCCACGCAGCCGCGTGAACTCCAGGCTCGCCGGCCCGAAGCGAGACAGGTCGAGCACCTGGTGCTCCCCGTCCCTGATCTCCAGTCGGCCGCCAAGCGCCCGCGGTTCACGCTCGAACCGGACTTCGTAGACGCCGGCCTCGAGGCCGATGTCGACGGGGCGCCCCGCCGGCTTGTAGAACTCGAGGACGAGACGCTTCCGGTCGTCCAGGACGTAGAACCGGCCGTCGATCGGGGCCGCGACGATGAATCCGGCCGTCGTCTGGCGCAGGTCGGTGAACACCACGTCGCCCGTGCCCGTCATCGTGATGTCGTACACCGGGTGCTGGGGCCCGCCTCTGGTGCCCACCGTGCGGCTCAGGGTCTCGTTGAAGGCGAACTGGTAGGCCTCGTTGAGCGTGACCCGGCGGTCGCCTGACACGTCGGCGGCGCCCCGCAAGCCTGAGATGAGGTAGTGCGTGAAGAAACTGCCGCCGAGCCGATCGGATTCCTGGGCGCTTTCATCGGCGGAACTCGAAGTCAGGAATGCCTCCCCGCGCATGTCCGAGGACTGGTCGATCGTGAACGGGCTGCGCACCTTGCCAGCCTTGCCGCCCTTCGGGCGCGTGACGGCGCCCGACGCGCACGCATCGAGCACGCCGATGCGCACGTCGGCGGGCACCTGGTCGAGCCGCTCGCGGAGCGTCACGTAGGACAGGCGGTCGTCGCCCAGCAGCAGCCCCTTCTCGTCCGCGTGCCCTGAGTAGTAGAAGAACACCTCCGTCCGGACCGCCTCGCCTGTCTGGGTGGCGCGGCGGGCCGCCACGACGCGCTGCCTGAGCCCGATGAGCGCGCCGTCCAGGTCGCCGGCCCTGGGCTGATCGAGCACCACGACGTCGGCCGCATCGACGCCTCCCAGCGCCTGCATGACCCGACTGAAGCGCTCGGCATCCGACAGGGCGTACTTCAACCGCGGGCGATCTTCGCCGCCCCTGTTCGCTGCGGCCACGAGCACGAAACGCCGGACCGTGGTCTGCGCCGGCCGCGCCTGCACGGGCGGCGTGTGCGCCGCACCCGTCGCCACGGATGCCGCCACCGCCATCGCCACTGCCACTGCAATCCTGCGCGTCATCGTCGGCCGTCCTTCACCACCGGAAACGCCGCGTGCGAGAGCCCGCGCGGCAAGGCCAGCCCGGCGGGTACGCGGTCGCCGGGGGCCGCCGCCGCACGCACCGATTGACGGACCGGCTCCAGATCGAAGGGGGTGTCGGCCGTCACGAGATAGAACACTTCCCACCGCGGCGCGTCGTCGAGCTCGTAGGAGAAGTCGAGCAAGGCCGTGCCGGAGGGTTGCAGCGCCACGGCACGCTCGCCGGTCCGGGGCAGGTGCTGCGACAGGACGCCGCGGCCGTCGATCGAGAGGATCGCGCCGTACGGACGTCCAGCGGCTCGATAGCCGATCCGGATTTCGTCGCCCTGCCGCGCCACGGCGCCTGGCGTCAGTTCCTCGCTGCCCTGACTCAACCGCCGATGCAGGACGAGCGACGGCTCGCCGCCCTTGATGGTGGTGTCATCGCCGGCGGGCCGGCCGAGCCACAGCGACGCTCCCACGGCCGCCACGCAGAGACAGGTGGCGACGACGCCGGCGGGCGCGAGCCACCAGCGCCGCCGGCCCGTCTTTTCCGCTTGCTCGCGGCGCTCGCCGCTCTGGCGCGCCCGCTCACGGATGCGGCGGGCCATCTCCCGCGGCTCATAGGCCGTCTGGATGTCCCGGCTCGACGCCTCCAGCTGCGCGAGCCGGCGCTGCAATTCAGGGTCGGCGGCAATAACCGTGGCCAGCGTCTGAAGCTCGCCGGGCGGAAGCTCGCCCAGGCGGTACCGCTCCAGGCGCAGGTCGGAGACCTCGGCAGGGTGCGTCTCCCGTGCAGTCATGGCGCCTCCAGTTCCACGAGCGTGGCTCGCAGCGCGCGCAGGCGTTTGCGCACGCCGGACACGGACATCCCGACTTCGCGCGCCACTTCCTCGAGCGTCAGCCCGTCGACGAAGTGCAACGTGGCCATCACCCTGGTGGATTCCTGGTGCCGCCCGAACAGCCGGTCGAGCAGCGACCTGGCGTGCAGGGCCGGGTCCGGGTCGTCGAAACGCGCAATGCACCGCAACTGCTCGTCACCCGGCAGGTCCGGCCAGTGCCGGCGGTCGCGAATGCGGTTCAGGCAGAGGTTCGTCGCGATCCGGTAGATGAGGCTCGACGGGAAGCGGACGTCGGCCACGCCGCGCCGGAGCAGCTGGACGAACACGTCCTGGCACACGTCCAGCGCGTCTTCCTCGTCGCGCAGCAGCTGGCGACACCGGCGCAGCACGAGGGGCCCGTAGCGGTCCCACAGCTGTTCCAGATCGGACGGCGTTTCCGCCATGCGCACCTACAGACACCTGAAGGGCGACGAAGTGTCACTCGCGTGGGGGCCACCCGTGGAGACGGCGCGGCCACCGCGGTGCAGCCGTCGGCTCAGCCTAACAAGATACTCTCTCCGGCTGGAGTTCGCGGCATTCAGCGAGGCGGTTCCTAACCCGCGAGCGCGATGTTCCCCGTCGTCGCCTTCTGGAGGGAGGTGGCCCTCGTCGTGTACGCCTGAGCCGTCACGCGGCGCGTGAGGCATGGCCGATGAGGGGGATTGCGGGGTACCACGCCCCCCTTTACAAGGGCGGGGCCGTGGCGCAACATGGGCGCGATAACGAGCAGAGCAACCCGGGGGCGCCGGAACAGATTGAAAGCCCCGAAGGAGCAGGCGGGTCCGATGCCAGACGCCCCGGCCGCCACGCCGCGCTCACGAACCGCCACGCTGGTGGCCGCCGCGGTCTTCCTGGCGCTGCCGGCTCTGGGCCACGCCGCCGGGCAGCCGCCTCCCGCCCAGGCATTGACCGCTGAGACCCGGATCGAGGTCGTCGCACTCGGCAAAGACGGGCGTTGCATCGATACGCTCGATCCGCAGGACGTCAGCGTCACCATTGACGGCGCGCCGCGCGAGATCCTGTACACCCGGCGCGTCAGCCGCGGGCCCGGCGCGGCGGCAGACGCGGCGCGCCGCCTGCGCGCCGCGGGGCCAGGCCGGCAGTTCGCCGCCGAGCCGGTGCGCAGAGTTCTGGTCATCGTCGACCAGGCATCGATTCCCCGCGGCGCCGAGCACACGGCCGTCCAGGCAGGCCGGGCGTTGCTCGATCGGCTCGGCATCGGCGATCGCGCCGGCGTGGTCCGCGTGCCGCTCGACGGCGATCGGCGCGTCGACCTGACGACAGATCGGCCGGCGCACCGCGAAGCCCTCGGGCAGGTGCGCGGCCTGCTGGCGCCGTCGATCCAGACGCGCACCGATCCTCAGGCGGCGTCGGGAGAGCGCGCGGCGGTGTCGGATCCCGGTCGCCTGTCCGAATCGCAACCGTCGGCGCAGGCCGCTGTACCCCCGCGGATGGCCGCCGGCCCGCTGCAGGCCGGCGCCGCGGGCGCGAGCGCGAGCCTTGCCGCCATCGCCGACATTCTCCGGTCGTTGCAGTCGATTCCGGGCCGCAAGGTGGTCGCGCTGTTCTCGCGCGGGTTCGGTGCCGCGCCGGCGCAAGCCCTCGCCGAGGCGTCGGCCGCGGCCATCGCCGCCGGAGCAACGGTGTACGGCGTTCAGTTGCCGGCGCCAGAGAGCGGCTGGGAGGCCCGCCGGTTCGATGCGGCCACGCTGGAGGCGCTGGCGGCGAGCACCGGCGGCACCGCCACCGTCCTGGGCAAGAAGCCGGAGCAGGTGTTCGACCGCGTGATGGATGCGCTGACGTCCGTCCAGGTGATCGGCGTTGCGCCGACTCCTGGCGATCTGGACGGCACCCGCCGCGCGGTTCGCGTGGAGAGCCGACGCCCGGACCTGGTCCTGCGGGCTCCGGCGTGGCTGCTGCCGTCGCCCGAGCGCGGCGACCAGCAGCCGGAGGCCGGGACGGAACCGCCGCCGGCCGCCGCGCAGCGCGCCACGGCGGATTGGCGCGCCGGTCAGGCCGAGGCGACGGACCGCGTCGAACGCGACAGGAACGCCGAACTCGACCTCGCGCTCGACCGGGTCGTCGAGTACGTCCAGGCGTACGAGGCGGAGGTACTCGGCGCTGGTCGCCGAGGAGGACTACGAACAGTCCGCCGGCCGGCGGTCCGTCAGGCTGCGGTCCGACTTCCTCCTCGTGAACCAGGAGTCGACGGAGGGCTGGGTGAGTTTTCGCGACGTCTTCGAGGCCGACGGCAAACCGGTGCGCGATCGTGAGGACCGCCTGCAGAAGCTCTTCCTCGCACCCAGCCCCGACGCCTACGCGCAACTGGTCCGCATCAAGGAAGAGAGTGCGAGGTACAACATCGGGTCCGTCGACCGGAACATCAACCTGCCCCTGTTCGCGCTCCAGTTCCTCAGGCCGGAGCACCGGACGCGTTCCCGCTTCAAGATCACGGGGCGGCCGGAGTCGGGCGGCGTCCGGACGTGGCGGATTGAGTTCACCGAAACGGCGAGGCCGACGATCATCACGAACCGGCAGGACGGCGACGTCCCGGCGTCGGGCTGGTTCCTCGTGGAGCAAGCGACGGGCGCCGTGGTGGAATCCGTGCTCCGCACCGGCAATCGCGATACCTCTACGGAAATCGTCGCGCGGTTCCGCCTCGACCCGAATCTCGGCATGCGGGTCCCCTCGGAAATGCGCGAGACCTACCGGACGACCCGCCTTTCGCCGAGCCGGCCGGAGAGCGTGATCCTCCAGGGCAAGGCGACGTACTCGAACTTCCGCCGGTTTCAGGTGCTGACCGACGCGGTCATCACCATCAAGAAGTGACGGCGGCGAGGCGGGCGCGGCGTGACAAGGCCCGGATCGGCGGCGCCGCGCGCGGTACCAGTGGCCCGAGCGGCGGCGGTCGGACCCGGGGCGCAACAGCCCGGCGAGCAGACCCAGCGCCTCGAACGCTCGGCAGGTGAGCATCATCCTCCTGGACCGGATTGCGTATGTCGGGCCGGGTTGGCGGGCTGCTACGACGCGTTGCCTGAAGTCCCGGTCGTACGCAACGAGGGCCACCGCGAGGGTGGCCCCCACCGTCGATGCACCGTCAGAGGCGGACTACTGCAACCGCTTCTGCCACGCCCGCAGGCCAACGAGCCCCATGCCCAACAGGAGCAGCGACGCGCCGGGGTCAGGGACGGCAGACGAAGGTTCCAGAGCGATGTTGTCGATACCGAAACCTGGCGCTCCGAGGAATGCTCCCGACTGCGAGTCTTGGAAGGTCAGGCTCACGAGATTCGTGAACCCCCTAGCGTGAAGGTCTGGAAGGTCGAATTGACGTCGAAGCTCGCGCTTATAGTTCGATGAGCAAACATCGCGCCTGGACTTGGCGCCGACGTCATGAATCGTCCCAACTCCTTACATCACAGTAGATACTTCATGGAATGTGGGCGATGACGGTCATGCTGCGAAACGGCAATTTGTCAATTTTTCCGACGATTCAGTGGCGGCTGAAGACGGCTGAGTCCGAGAGCGGGAACGGGCGATTCATGGCTGCCCTCAGCGTCTACGGGTCGGTCAGGGTGCGCCCAGATCGATCGGTTGCGATACCGAGCCGCAGCCGAAGGACCGCGCACCGCGCAGGGGACGCAAGCTGCACTCCAGCGGCGAGGCCGACGGCCCAAACGGCGGGACTCCGACCCGCGTGCAGCGCCTCGATCGTGCAGCCGATCGGGCGCCTCTCGTTGTGGGCCGGAATGATGAAGCTGGTCAAGGGGTCGGGCGCGGGCTCCCACGCCAAGGCGGCCAGGGGGCCCGGGGCGGCGCCGAGCCGCGAATCGGCTGCGGGCATCGCGTGCAGGATAACGAGCACGCAGAGCACTGCGAATCTCCGCCCGGCGGGACAGTTGCCTGACAAGGTGCCCTGACACTACTCCTGTCGGAACGGACTGCACAAGCGGCACAGGGCGCTTCCCCAGAGTGCCCGGATGGCTCCGATACAGCTGTCAGGAGTCGCGTGCGCCGGGATCGTCGCGCCGCTTGCGGTACCAGTGGCCCGAGCGGCGGCGGTCGGACCCGGGGCGCAACAGGCCGGCGAGCAGACCCAGCGCCTCGATCGCTCCGTAGGTGCGCATCATCCTCCCGGACGTGACGACCGGCTCCCGGATGATGACGAAACGCCCCTGCCGCCGGAGCCGCCAGCTCAAGTCGACGTCTTCGCCGACGAACCGTGTCTCGTCGAACCCTCCGCAGGCCTCAAACGCCTGGCGCGTCGCGAAGAGCAGGCAGCCGGATGCGAGCCTGCCGACCTTCTGCAGGGCCAGCCACGTCCGGAGGCCCAGCCGCCCCCACAGCGGCACGCGGCCGTCGAATCGCGCCGGGGCCCCTCCCCCCACGGCCCCGCCGGCCAGGGCCTCGCCCACCGCCCGCACCACCGGCGCGGGCACGAGGGTGTCGGCGTCCACGAACACGAACCGATCGCCACGCGCCGCGCGGGCGCCGGCGTTGCGCGCGGCCGCGATCTGCCTGGCCTGCACGGACACGACCCGCGCGCCCGCGCGAGCGGCGGCCTCCGCCGTGCCGTCGGTCGAGTCGTCGTCGACGACGATGATCTCGTACGGTTCGCCGTGGGCGCGTGCGGCCGCGTGCAGCGCCTCGATCGTGCGGCCGATCAGGCGCGTCTCGTTGTGGGCTGGAATGATGAAGCTGGTCATGGGGTCGGGCGCCGGCTCCCACGCCAAGGTGGCCCGGGGCGGGGTCCGGTTACCTGTCCAGCAGCGCCCTGAGCGCGTCGAAATCCACCTGCTCGAGGAACTCGTTGAACGCCGCCTCGTACGCGGGTGAACTCGGCACCCGCCGCCAGAACACCGTCATGTAGTGCACCGCGTTGCGGGGCAGCGAAGCGTCCAACACCCCGTCCATGGTCCAGAGCGGGCGGCTCATCCTGCCCGGCCCGAACTGCAGATCGGCGTAGGAGCCCGCGTTGATCGGGCCGACGACCGCCTGGCTCTGGCGCTGTTCCTGCGGGATCGCGGCGAGCTGGGCCTCGGCCCTCTGCGGCAGGCTCACGATCTCCTCACTGGCCTTCGCCAGCTGCGCGGTGTACCACTCGACCCTCTCTCTGAGGGCCACGCCGTTGCGCGCGAACAGCTCCTCGCTCTGCCCCGCCTCGCGCTTGTGCTCGGCCAGCGCCTTCTGGGCCCCCGCCAGGTCCTTCTTCGCCTGCTCTGCCTCCTGCTGTTTCCGCGTTCGCCAATAGGCCGCATGCACGCGCAGGATCTCCTCCTGCGTCACCGGACGCAACGGCAGCCGGTCGTCTCGTGCCAGCAGCAGCACCGTGGTGTTGGTTTCGATGGTGCCCTTCAGCGTCGGCACGCCGCGAAACGCCGGGCCCAGTTCGATCGGGCTCGCGTAGATCGCGTTCCCGGTCGGCAGTTCGAATCCCTCCGGCAATTCGCCCGCGAGCGCCTGTCCCAGTGTGTTGAACTCCACCTGGACCCACGCATCGCTGTTCTTCATCACCACCAGGCGTGGCTGTCCGCTTTCGTAGTGCCGCGCGTAGCACCAGTACTCCATGAAGATCAGGTTCGTGCTCATCGGTACCGGGAGGGTCTTGTACAGGCTTCGATAGGCCCACCGGTAATGCCAGACATCCACGCCACGGGGAGCCGGATACGCCTTCCGCAGGATCGCCAGGACCTGGTCGGTCTTCGCGAGAATCGAGGCCCGCTGCGCGGTGTTCAGCCCGGCGATGGCCAGTTCCGTCACATCATCGGGCTTCCTGATCCACTCTCCCGGATACTCGCGCGCCTGCTGGCTCGTGCAGGGCCCCGGGATCCCGCCCGCCGGGAACTGCCCGAGCAGCAAGCCCGAGTAGCACAACCCTGCCAGCCACCGCTTGCCGCCCATGCTTCTGAAGCAGACGCCCATAGGAGTCCCCTTCGCAGTCCCCTGATGGCGAACCGGCCGCAACGCCGCCCGCTGTTGCGCAGAATGGTGCTGTGCCGGGATTCTCCCGTTGCCACGGGCTGAAGTCAAGGCTCGATCGGCCGCAGGGCGTACCGGACAGTATCCGGAAGCGGGAAGAGGCGTGGCCGCGGCACGACGACGGTCAGGGGCGGCGGCTCGCCCCTTGGGTCGGGAACGGCGCCTGCGTCGTCTTCATCCACGCCAGCAGATCGCCGAGCAGTTCGTCGCGTTTTGCCGGGTTCGCCGGCGCCAGGTTGCGCCGCTCGCCGATGTCTTCACCGATGTTGTAGAGCTCGACCGCGTTGTTCGTGCCCAGCATCTCCCGGCCGCCGTCGAGCAGCCATTCCTCGTGATAGAGGTGCAGCTTCCAGTCGCCCTTGCGAATCACGCTGACGGGCCGTGTGCGGAAGACCGCGTCGCGGCCTCGCGTCACCGGAGTGTCGAGGTAGCCAGGGAAGTGCCAGAAGATGGCCTGCCGCGTCAGCCCGCCGGCGCCCTTCTCCAGGAGCGGTAACAGACTCTCGCCATCGAGCACCGTGCCGCGGGGCGCTTCGGCTCGCGCGACGGCGAGGAACGTCGGGTACAGGTCCACGCTGTGGATCGGCACCGTGCTTCGCGCGCCGGGGCCGACCACGCCAGGCCACCAGGCGATGAACGGTTCCCGGATGCCGCCTTCGTAGTAGCCGCCCTTGTTGCCGCGCAGCGGCTCCTGCGACGACTGCGGGGTGCCGCCGTTGTCCGACGTGAAGATCACCAGCGTGTGCTTCTCGAGGCCCAGGGCGTTCAGCTTCTCGATCAACACGCCGACGGCATCGTCCAGATCGTACAAGCACGCCGCGTAGAGCGCCGCGCGGTGCTGCGCGCCGGGCGGCTTGGCCTTGAACCTGGCGAGCGAGGCCGGGCGCGCCTCGAGCGCCGCGTGGATCGCGTGATGCGCCACATAGGCAAAGAACGGACGGCCCCGGTTCGTCTCGATGAACTCGGTGGCGGCGCGGGTCAGCGAGTAGATTCCCTTTGGATCATCCGGCTCGTCGCGCCGGACGTTGGGGTTGGGCCGCGAATCGAACACCGTGTCGAAGCCCTGCTGGCCGGGCGGGGCGCCTTCCGGGCCGCCGAGGTGCCACTTGCCGAAGATGCCCGTCGCGTACCCCGCCGCCCGCAGCGCTTCGGCCAGCGTCACCTGGGCCGGCGCGAGACCGCTCTTGTTGGGGATCGGAACCAGGCGCATCAGGTCCTTCGGCCCGCGCTCGGTGCTGTCGACCGCATACACGCCATGACGAGGCCCGTACTGCCCCGACAACAGCACGGCGCGGCTGGGCACGCAGTTGCCCGCGCCCGCGTAGGCCTGGGTGAACACCATCCCCTCTTTCGCGAGCCGATCGAGGTTGGGCGTTTCGTAGAAGTCCGTGCCCTGATAGCCGACGTCGCTCCAGCCGAGGTCGTCGGCGAGAATCAGCACGATGTTCGGGCGGTCCGCCGGTCCGGCGCCTGGCTGCGCCGAGGCGGCCAGCGGCACGAGGACGGCCCAGCACGACAGCCACCATCGAGGTCGCGACATGTTCACCAGTGTCTCACAGGGAATCAGCCCGGGCCTCGCTCGCTGGCGGGGGCCGCCGGTCTGATTGACGCATCCCGCCTGCCCAGCTCGGGCGCGGCCGCGTAGATCAGCTGCGACAGCCGCTGCGTCTTCTCGAAATCGATCTACTCTTCTCGTCTCCGGGCCCGCGCAGATCGTCGTGGCGGCCTCGGCGATCTCGAGGACGCCGCCGGCCGAGTCCGGTCCCCGGCCCTGACCCCACTCCCTATTCCAGTTTCATCTTCTTCAACAGGGCGTGGAAGCGCGGGTCGGCGCGGATCGGATCGAAGAACACGTAGCTCTTGATCGGCATCATGAGCTGATCGCGCGTGTCCACGGCGCGATCGAGCCATTCGAACGCGCGGTCCACGTCTCGCAAACCCAGGTACGTGAACGCGAACATCGAAGGGGGCACGTACCTGGTGCGCGCCATCGTCTCCAGGCGATCGAGAACGCCGCGCGCCTCGTCCGCCCTGCCGCTCATGCCGAGCATGAGACCCAGCCATCCGACCATGATGGGCGCGCCGCCGGAGAGTTCCACCGCCTTCCGCTGGCTCGCCACCGCCTCCTCGATCATCCCTTTTCCGCGCAACCCGCCCATCAGCTGCCAGTGGCCGGCGGCGCCGGCCGGTTCCAGTTCGATCAGCAGCCGGGCCTGTTCGATGAGGCGATCGTAGTCCCGCGACAGTCCGACGACGATGGTCAGCCACATCTGCACCTGGTAGGACTGCGGATCCCACTCCGCCGCACGCTCGAGTTCGGCGATCGCCTCGCCCATTCGCCCCTGCGGCATCAGCCAGCTGACGCCGTAGAGCATTCTGACCAGCGGCGACGCCGGGTTCAGCTCCAGCGCGCCCGACAGTTCCCGTTCGATGTCCGACCAGTTGTAGTCGAGCTGCTTGTAGTACTGGGCGACGAGCGCGCGGGCTTCGGCGCTGGAGTGGTCGACCTCGAGCGCCCGAACGGCGTGCAAGATGCCCGCGGCGAAGGCGTCCCTGGGCGGCATGGACCCCGTGTAGCCCAGCATCCAGTACATGTGCGCCAGCGCCTCGTGCGCGAGCGCGAAGCCGGGGTCCCGCGCGATGGCCTTCTCGAGGTGCGTCCTGGCCTGCGGGCATCCGTCCGACACATCGACCCCCATATCGAGATGGTGCCTGCCCTGGAGGTACTCGCCGCAAGCGACCGAATCCGAGGAGAGCCTCTTGTGTGCGCCGGTCGGCCCGGCTGCCCCTCGAACTGACCGAACAGTGATGTCGAGGGCGCCCGCCACCGCCTGCGCGACCGGACCCGGGATGCTGAAGACGGCTTCAGGCGGCGAATCGTATCGCTTCGCCCAGACGTGCGCCTGGTCGCCGGCCCGAACGAGCTGCACGTTGATCGCGACCCCGTCGGCGGACCGGCGGACGGCGCCCTCCACCACGTAATCCAGATTCAGATCGCGGCCGATTCGGGCGACGTCTTTCTGCGTGCCCTTGTAGCGCATGGCCGTCGTGCGGGCGATCACGGCGAGCGCGTCGGACGCCAGCGCCGATAACTCGGTGATCACCTCGTCGGTCAACGCGTCGCTCACGTACTCCTGGGCCGCATCGCCTGTCAGGTTGGTGAAGGGGAGTACGAGCAGCCGCCTCCTCGCCCGTCCCGCGGGTTCCAGCGGAGGAACGCCGCCCGAGATCGTTTCGATGAAGCGGTATCCGCGTTTGGGCAGTGTCTCGATGAAGCGGGGCCGATCGGCCGAATCGCCGAGCGCTTCGCGCAGCCGGGCCACCGCCGCGTTCAGACTGTTCTCGAAGTCGATGAAGACCTCGGTGGGCCAGAGGCGCTGGCGCAGGTCCTCGCGCGTGACCACCTCGCCCGGGTGTTCGAGCAGCATCGCGAGCACCTGGAACGACTGCTCGCGCAGGCGAATCCGCGACCCGCCCTTCAGGAGTCGACCCGCGGCCAGGTCGACCTCGAAGCCGTCGAAGCGGATCAGGGTGGACATCGCCTGTCTTCCGGGTATGGCCGCCTGGCACAGCTTACGCCCGGCACGCTGCACCGTCAACGCTAACGTGCTTGTCGCTCAGCGACTTGCGCGGAATGGTAGAGACATGCCCGGGACAAGGCGGCGGCCATTGGGCGCTCTCGGCGGCGCGGCGATGATCTCGACGGAGGTGTGACCATGCGCCGGAAGATCATCACAATCTTCGTCGCGTTCCTGGCTCTTGCCGTGCTGTCCGTAGGCAGCGGCCCGGGCGCGGCCGCCGCGCCCCAGCAGGTGACCCTGCTGCACGTCAACGACACCCATTCCCACCTCGAGGCCTGGGGGCCGAAGGACGCCGGCCTCGACGGGACGCTGGGCGGGTTGCCCAAGGCGGCCGCCATCGTCGCGGCCGAGAGGGCGGCCAACCCGGGCGCTCTCTTCGTGCACTCCGGCGACTTCATGACTGGCGACCTGTTCTTCAGCGAGTACCGGGGTGTGAAGGAGTTGCAGTTGCTGCAGTCACTCGGGCTCGACGCGTTCGTGCCCGGGAACCATGAGTTCATGCTTGGCACGACCTTTCTGAAGAGCGTCCTCAACTCGACGTGGCCGGGCGGCGCCGGCCTCGTGCCGATGCTTGGAACGAATCTGAAGCCCGACCGTTATGCGGCGCTCCTTCCATGGGTCACCAAGACGCTCGATCAAGGACGCCAACGGCGTGAAGATCGGGTTCTGCGGCCTGACGGGAGCGCAGGCCACCGACCCTGTGGTGGCTGCCAAGGGGTGTGTCGAAGCGCTGCGCGCGGCAGGCGCGCAGGTCGTGATCGGCGTGACCCACTTCGGCATGGATGCTGCGCGCGCTCTGGCCGGGAGCGTGCCCGGCATCGACGTCATCGTCAACGGCCACGACAACGCGGTGCTGGAGCAGCCTGAAGCGGTCGCGCAATCGGGCGGCGGCACGACGCTCATCGTCTCGGCGGGCTGTTACTACCGGTATGTCGGACGCCTGCGGCTGCAGGTGGACGGGACCGCAGTGAGCTTCGTCGACTACGCGCTTCTCGGTGCCGATGCGGACACGGCTCCATTGGCCTGGGTGCACCAGGCGGTCGAGGACCTGAAGGGCCCGATCGTCGCCCGCTACGGCGACGTGTACCATCAGCAGCTTGGCTGGGCGGGCCAGGACATCGTCGGCGAGCCCGACCCCGCGAAGGCGAAGCGCGACACGCCGCTTGGCAACCTGTTCACGGATGCCTACCGCGCGCTGACCGGCACCGATGTGGCCTTCGAGGCATCAGCCTATCTGCGCGACGCGCTCCCGCGAGGGCCGATTGTCGGCGCGGATGTCTTCCGCTCGATGCCCTTCGGCCTGCCTGCCGCAGTCGGCACGCCTCCCGTGGCGATCGTCCGGCCCTACCGGCTCGTCACGTTCAGCACGACGGGCGCCGGGCTGATCGCCGTCCTCCAGGCGACAATCGGCCTCGGTGGCGACTACTTCCCGCAAGTGTCGGGCCTGCGGCTGAAGTACGACTCGAGGCTGGCGCCGGGGAGCCAGATCCTGGTCGACTCAGTGCTCGTCGGCGACGAGAAGCTCGTGGCGGACAGCTCATACAGCGTCACCGTCACCGAAGGCGTACTTGCCGTGGTGAAGACGATCATACCGGTGCTGGATGCTGTCACGCTCGACACCCTGGCGTTCGACGCGGCGCGCGCGCTCGTCGCCGAGCGCGGCGAGCTTGGCCCTGCGGCCTCGAATCGCATCCGGGACGTCGGGGCCATTCCGGGCAAGAGCCGCTAGCGGCCGTCCATAGCGACCTCGTATCCGGACAGGCCGCGGCCCCTTGGGCCTCGACTGCCTGCTCACGCCATTCAAGCTGGCCGGCGTCCCGGCCAGGCGAGGGGCGTGGCATGGGGCCCTCGGGGCGGCTGCGTTCTCCGGCGCTATAATCGGCCGCGTGGACCGTCAGCTCACCGTGCCGCCCGGCGTCCAGGCGGAAATCGATGCCGACTCGGGGACAAGCACGATGCTCGAGAGCGCGGTCGTGTAGGCGCGCGCTGCGCCGCGCGAGCGCGGCCGCGCCGTTCCTGGACGGCAAGACGAGAGGAGGCGCCATGAGAATCCTGTCACCCGCTGCCTGCCTGCTGGTCCCGCTGATCGGGCTCTCGGTCGTGCCCGAGAAGCGCTGTGCCCCGAAACCGTCCTGCTCCTACGCGGTCGTCCCCCCGGGCTCTCCCATGCGGGCAACCGGCGGCAACCTCCTCGTGCGAGTCACCACGGGTTCGAACTGCACGTGGACCTACGCGGGCAACGATCCGTGGATCACGGTCGAAACCGACGGGGACGCCACCGGGCCCACCGGAAAGGGGCCCGGGAGCGTGATCGTGGTCGTCGCGCCAAACGCGGATGCCGCGAGACGACCCGGCACCGCGACGGTAGCGGGGCAGACGATCACGGTGGACCAGGCCGGCACCGGCGGCTCGGGATGCACGTTCACCGTATCGCCGGCCGAGCTGACGTTCACGGGCGGCGGCGAGGGATCCGGGGAATTCACCATCACGGCGGGCGCGGCGAACTGCGGGTGGACGGCGTCCAGGGACAGCATCCTGGAGGACACGGTGAGCATGACCGCAGGCGGCAGCGGCGGGCCCGACGACCGCTACGGCGTCGGGTCGGCGGTGATTCGGTACCGGGTGAGGGCGCTGTCGCCGACCTCGCCGTGGCCGACCAGCGGCGGGAACATCACGGTGAGGGACTCGGCGCTGCAGGCCGCGGCGACGCACCACGTCAGGTTCCAGTGACGGCTCGGCGCTGATCGCGCGGCGCCTCATGCGCCCGCCCGCGCTCGCGGTGTTGCCGCGTCAGACGGCCTTCGCGAGATCCACGAACACGATGTGCGACGGGTTGCCCACCGGCGTGTACTGGCCGGTGAATGCCAGAGCGCCGGTCTTCGCGTCGGCGCGGAACACGGTGACGTGGTCGGCGCGCTGGTTGCAGCAGTAGAGGAACCGGTTCGCCGGTTCGAACGCGAAGCTCCGCGGATAGTTGCCGCGCGTCCACTCGTAGCCCGCGAACGTCAAATCGCCGGTGCGCCCCACCGCGAAGACGCCAATGCTGTCGTGCAGCCGGTTGCCCCGGTACACGAACCGGCCGTCGGCCGACACCAGGATCTCCGAGCAGAAGTTGCTGCCGGCATACCCGGGCGGCAGGCTCGAGATCGTCTGCCGCGGAGCGAGCCGCCCCGCCGCGCCGTCCCAGTCGAAGAGGACGATGGTGGAGCCTTCCTCCTGGATGGAGTAGAGCCAGCGCCCGTTGGGGTGGAACGAGAAGTGCCGCGGGCCGTCGCCGGGCGGCAACCCCACGACGTGACGGTCGCCGGGCGTGAGGACGCCGCGCCCATCGTCGAACTTCCAGACGTAGATCCGATCGAGCCCCAGGTCCACGTGCAGGACGAAGCGGCCCGAGGCGTCGGCCTGGATCATGTGCGCGTGCGTCCGGTCGTGGCCACTGAACGCGAAGCTCCCCGGCGGCGCGTTGGCGGAGCGTCTCGGCCCCACCGTGCCGGCATCCACTTTCACGTCGGTCGCGGCGCCGAGGCGGCCGTCGGCGAGAATCGGCAGCACGGCCACCGAGCCGCCGAAGTAGTTGGCCACGAGCAGGAAGCGCCCCGACGGGTGCACGCTCACGTAGGTGGGCCCCGCCCCGCCCGACACCACGGTGTTGATCATCGTCAACTGCCCGTCCGCGCGGTTGACGGCAAACGCGCTCACCGAGCCTTCCTTCGCGTCGCCCACGCGATCTGTCTCGTTCGACGAGTAGAGGCGCGTGCCGGGCGCGTTGACGGCCAGGCAGCTGGGGCTGGTCCCGAGGTCGAAGCTGCCGCGCGGCGCCAGCGCGCCCGTCTCGCGATCCACCTGGAACACGTGGATGCCGCGGCCGTTGCCCGGCGGCAGGTCCACCTGCGTGGGCAGCACGTCGCGGAGCGGCGAGCTGAAGGTGCCGACATAGGCCATGAGCGGCGCGCCGCCGCCCTGCTGCGCGGACAGCACGGTCGAGAGCGGGGCGCTTGCGGCAGCCGCGGCGGCCGTTTTCAGGAACGCGCGGCGCGACACGTCGGGCGGGCTCGAACCGGGATCGGATGACATGGTGGGCCGCATGGTACCCGCGCGAGGCCCGGCGCCGCAAACCAACGGCTCGCATCCCCCCGCTTCCGGGAGGCCCGGCGTGTGAGCGCGCCTGTCAGGCTCGCGCACGCCTGACAAGCCTGGCGATCTCGTCAAGATGCGTGTCCCACGTGCCGCAGCACCCGCCCCACACGTCGAGGTGCGGGTATCGCCGCGCCAGCGCGCCCATCTCACGGCCAAGTTCGCCCGGGTCGCCCGACTCGAGATGGCCGAGCGTGCAGAGCGCAATCTTGTCCATCTTCGCCGCGTTCGGGCGCAGGCTGCGGACGCGAAGCATCCAGTCCCCCGGTTCGAGGGCCGGTTCGAACTCCGCCGGATGGGAGCAGTTGATGCCGTAGAAGTCCGGCCGGGCACTGCCCGTTCGTTCATCCACCGCCTCGATGGCGTCACGGAGGCTCGGGCCGGACTGCAGCCGGCTCGTGCTGTCGAGCGTGAATGACAACGACAACGGCAAGCCGGCCGCGTGCACGGCGCGGGAGATGCCGACGGCCTCCTCGACGCTGTTGAGGGTCAGGGTGCTCACCAGGTCGACATTCGCCCGGCGCAGCGCCGCCACCTGCACGCCGTGATAGTCCTCGGCTTCCGCTGCCGTGATCGTGCGGTTCAACGCATACGCGTCGCCGCGCGGCCCGACGATGCCCACGTAGAGAATGCCGGGAAGGTGCGAGCGGTACGGGCGAGAAACGTCGCGCAGGAATTCGATGGCGCCCGACTGCGCGTCGCGGAGCGCGCCGGCGGAGTATCCGAGCTTGCCGGCCCAGTCGGGACTCGCCCGGTAGTCCAGGCCGCCCATGAGGGCCACGAACCCATGACGGGCGGCGACGTCCAGGTAGCGCTGGTACATCCCCCGAAGCGTCGCCATGGCATCCGGCTTGTCCAGAAGGGTGAACAGGGCGAACTCGGGCAGATCGTGCCCGAACTTGTACATGATCTCGGTCTCCTGCCCGCCTTCGGCGAGATACAGGACGCCGTCCTGTCGAGCCGGAAATCGCATGAGTGCCTCCGAGTGCCTGGTGAAAGGCTCAGCCCTCGCGCTTCACGCGCTCACGGCGCGCGATCTCTGCGGCGCTGGGGCTTGCGGGTTCGAGCGATGAGCTGGGCACCTGGCCTGCAGGCTCATACGCGGCAATCACGACGCCCGTTGTCGAGACGACGCTGTTCACGAGTCTCATGCCCCCAGCGGGTGTCCCTTCGCCGAAAAGCCGCTTGCCGCTGCCAAGCACGACCGGGAATGTCATGAGATGCAGCCGGTCGATGAGGCCCGCGCGAAGCAACCGTGTGTGATTACACATGCGCCTGTCCTGGCGCCGTGGGGAATGAGCATGCGGCGCCCGGCGCCGCCAGGGCGAATCGCCTTCAATTCACCCGCCCGTGGTCTGGCGCTCGTAGTCGGCGGCGTCAAACCAGCCCCGCGAGGCCACGACGTTCAAGTCGGCATCGAGATCCCACTCTTCCCAGCCGACCACTCGAAGCGGGCGTTTCGTGGCTGCGTGCGTCCCGGTGAAGGTCCAGGAATACGCGACGTGATCGCCGGCGCACCGCACCTGGTCGCACACCAGCCGAAGATCGGGCACGTCGGCGAAGAAGCCCGCGGCCATGTCCGCGATGCCCTGGCGACCGATCCACGGCCGGCCGCGATTGATGACAATCTGCCCGTCCGGCGCATAGAAGGATGCCACGGCGTCGGGCGAGCCGGAGTTCCAGGCTGCCGTATAGGCTTCAGCGATCTGGCTGGCCTTCTCGTGATCGACGATCATCAGGGCTCTCCTTGGTGTGCTGGCGCGCCACCCCACCCGGCAGCATGCGCCTCGTTCAGCCGGAGGTGACGCGCAGCCGCGGGGGCTCAGCGTTCAAGGGTAGATGGTAACTCGCGCCGGCGGCGGCCGCCGAGCTCCCGTCACGCGCTACAATCGCTCGCACCAGCGCCCGCCCGGATTGGGCAGGGCGCGTGGCGGCGCGGGAGCGGCCCGCGCGGCCGCGAGAGGAGTTGCCGGTGTCGTCTGTCGCGTTCGGTGTGTTCACGCTCGCGCTGCTGATTCCCGCGGTGGTGCTGCACGAGATCGCCCACGGCTACGTGTCGCTCCGCCACGGCGACCCGACCGCGCGCGACGCGGGCCGGCTGTCGCTCAACCCGCTGCGGCACGTCGATCCGTTCGGGACGGTCCTGCTGCCGCTGCTGCTGTGGAGCGCCGGCGCGCCCGTGTTCGGCTACGCGAAGCCCGTGCCCGTCAACCCGGCGCACTACGCCGACCTGCGGCACGGGCAGCTGGCAACCGGGCTGGCCGGGCCGGCCGCGAACCTCGTGCTGGCCGTCCTGGGCGCCGGCGTGGCGTGGGCGGCGCGGCTCGCCGGCGCAACCGACGGGGGCGCGATGATCTGGCTGTGGCTCATCGGCGCCGCGTTCACCGAGGTGAACCTGGTGCTGATGTTCTTCAACCTGATCCCGATCCCGCCGCTGGACGGCTCGAGCGTGCTGCCGCTGTTCCTCTCGAACCGGGGACTCTACACCTACTACCGGCTGCAGCGCTACGCGTTCCCGCTGCTCATCGCGCTGCTGTGGGGCGTGCCCGCCCTTTTCCAGGTCGACCCGATCGGCGCCTACTTCCGGCACACCGTCGATCCGCTGTTCAACCTGCTCGTGCCGCGGTAACCGCCCGGGTGAAGCGCGGACGGGGTCAGAGTCGCGTCTCGCCGGTGCCGCCGACCGGCCTCTGTCGTAGGCAACCGATCCGCTGACGCGGCGCCGAGGCCTGACTGGCAGATGGTCCGTCTTGACGGCCTGATGGTCGATGTCCGGCACGCTCTCACGGAACGCAGCGCCCTCCCGGCCCACATCCTGCCGCGACGCCATCCTCTCCTCAAACACCGCCGTGGCACTAGGCACGCACGGCCCTGTTCGGGATCTTCCCGCCGACGTAGGTCCCCTGACTGATCCCGATCAGCCAGAGGAACTCCCGGGGCAGTTCCAGCTCCAGCGTCCGCTGCGCGACGATCAGCACCACGAGCGACAGCCCCGCCACCAACGTGAGGATGAAGCACTGGAACTTCGTCACGCTCACGACCTGGTCGGCCCCGTCGCCCTCCTCCTCCAGGAGGATCTGCATGAAGTGAGGCCGCTTGTCCGTAGGGACGCTGGGGACGGCCGGTTCGGCCGCGGCACGGAGGGCGGCAGTCCGGAGCCCGGCGGGGACGTCGGCCAGGTCCGCGGCACGCGCCGCCGCATTCGCCTTCCACGCCGCCGCACTGGCCGCCTGGATGTCCTTCGAGTTCTTCACGGCGCCGGCCGCGGTGGCCGAGCCGGCGGCGATGCCGAGCAGGCCCAGCAACTCGTCGCTCATCGACGGAAGGCTGAACCCTTTGGCGCAGAAGAGCGCCGCGAAGGCTGGGATGAGAATGAGCGTCCACATGAGGAGCTGGAACCGGGTCAGGCTGTAGCGGTTCCTCTCGTCGATGAGCGCGTTGCTCCGTCCCTTGCCCGCCAGCCGGAGGATCACAACTGCGACGCCGGCGAATGCGCCCCACAAGACGTAGAAGAGCTGCGGCGACATGGGAGTCCTCCTTCCGGCGCGGCCCCTCGGCCCCTCGGCCGAGCCGCCGGCGCCGTCTTCCTGTCGTGATGCCCTCTGAGGCTACCCAACCGCGACGTCAATCGTCGAGGTGATCGTGACACGCGGCACGCGCGAGATCAGGGCGAGGACGGCCCCTCGTCCGGCGTCCTGGCCGAAGCGCCCCAGCCACAGCTCCGGCGTCTCGCTCTCGGTCGAGAGCGTGAGTGAGAAGCGGTACACCCCCGGCGCGGCGGGACGGAACGTGGCAAACGTAGACAGCGGAAGGTAGGCCGCGCCCTCCCGGCTCAGCGTCGGGTCGAACGGCTCGCCGCCGGCCAGCCGCCGGAAGTCGGCCGGGCGCAGGGGAGACACGAGGGGGTCTTCGGGCGGGGGCGGCGCGGCCACGACGACACCGCCGTGGCTCACCGACGGCCTGTAGTGCGGATAGCGCGCTCCGTCCTCGGAGCCATCGACCACGCCCACGAGCCAGATCTCTCCTGTGCCGGCGTTCCGCACCTCCACGTCGATGCGAACCGGCTGGCCCACGCGCTGCGGCCCAGCCGGTCCGCGCAGAGCGAGCACGACCATCGCTGGCTGCCCCTTACTTGAACTCCGCGATCTTCGCCTTCGCCTCCGCGGCCTGCTTCGCCACCATCCGCTGCACGCTCGGATTGACGCCCTTGCCGCGGAACAGCTCCACCATGCGGTCCACGGCCCGCATGGCCTCCTTCGGCTTGCCGGCTTTGGCCGTGGCGCGCGCGAGGGTGCGCATGGCCATGTTGAGCGTGATGTTGTCGACGCCGGCCAGCTTCACCGAGGCCTCCTCGACCGCCGACAACAGATCGATGCTGCGTTCCGCCTCGGCCCTGCGGATCCGCACGTGCTTGTCCGCGGTCAGGTCCTTGAAGTCCCGTTCCGCGTTCATGCCCTTCACGAGGCGGGCGTAGACCGCGAGCGGGTGCGTCCCGTGCTTGTCCACCAGCAGGTCGAGGGCCTCGTTGCCGGACTTCAGCGCCTCCGAGTCCGAGCCGAGCAGGTACAGCAGCTGCCCCTGCGCGTCGCCCAGCAGGAGCTCGGCCACTTCCACGTCCTTCCGCGTGACCGGAGGACGGACGCGGAGCCTGTGAATGGGCGAGAACACGCGCGAGCCGTCTCCCGCGATGTACTGCGCGCGCACGGCGTAGGACCCGGGCTGCTCGAAGTAGAAGCCGTCCCGTCCGTAGCCGATGTACGCGCTATCGTAGGCGGCGGGCTGGTCGTTGTCCAGGCGGATCGTGACGCTGTGATCCGCGCACCGCCGCAGCAGCGGCCGGTACAGGACCGTCCGGCCCGACGGCTGCCGGATCGCGATGGTCACGAAGTCGTCGTTGGGGTGCAGGTAGCCGTGCGTCTCGCGGCCACGCGTGTCGGTCGTGCCCAGCTTGATCTCGACCACCACCGGCTCGCCATACTCGAACGCGCCCTTGGATCGCAGCTCGAGCGCCAGACCCGAGTTGTCGGTCTCCGGGGCGTCGAAGGCCTCCGGGTCGACCTCCGCCGCACCCGTGCCGAAGGGGTTCGCCCCCATGATCACGTGCTTGTAGAAGCCGTGGCGCAGGTGCACCAGCTCGTTGTCGGTGAACTGGAAGGCGAAGTTCGCCCAGTACGCGGCCTCGCCTCCAGGGGCCGGCGGCGGCGGCTGGTACTTCCACGCGTAGTTCATCCAGGAGAGATCCCCCAGGCCGGCATTCGGACCGAGCGGCGCCGGAGGGTTCGCCAGGTTCTTCTGCCAGGAGTGGAGGAGGTTGAAGGCGTGCCCGAGTTCGTGCACGTAGGTGCGCAGCTGCGCCCGTCGGCTTCCCGCGTCGGCACCCTTGATGGCGTCGTAGAACACCGCGCAGCCCTGCCGCTGGAAGGCATCCGCGTAGTCGAACATGATGCCGCGGTAGCCGCCGTCGTGGCTGGTCGCCACGAGCAGCCACACGCGCCACTGGGGAACGTTCGCGAACAGACTGAAGTGGTTCACCATGGCGCTGTGGAGCTCGCTGTCGCTCCACGTCGGGGCCGGCCCGGGACCGGCGGCGCCCACGGGTATCACGTTTGGCGTGCCGGCGGCCTGCAGGTCGAGGCCTGCCTCGGAGTACGCCTTGGAGACGGTCAGCACACGGGCAGGGCTGCCCGGCGGCTGAGGGAGCGAGCCGGTGTCGTAGGAGATGAACGGCACCGCGCCCGCCACCGAGTCCTGCTCCCACTGGATGGCCCGGAAGGCGGTGGAGGTGAACGGGCACAGGTAGGCGGCCCCTGGGGTGTTCGGCGGGGTCACAAACTGCACCGTCGCCGGCTTGGGCCGGGACAGGATGGCGACCCGGGGGATCGTCACGCGTACGAACGGCGCCCCCGCGTGCCAGGTGAAGGCCCCCAACCCTTCGATCTTCACCTCCGCGGCGCTCCACGTGATGCTCGCAGCGTGCACGACAAACGACCCGAAGTACGCCGTGGTGCCGCCGGAGGTCTGGAAGAAGTCCCCGCTCACGCGCTTCATTGGACGTTTTCCATCGACGTCTACCCGTAGCTCCAGCTGATAGCCGCCACCGCCGCTGCGGTACCGGCCGCTGACGCGCCGCTTGAGGAGCACCGGCCCGGGCGCGGCTGGCGCAAGTGCCGCCGCCATCTCAGGCGCGTCAACAGCGGCGGCATCGGTCGTCGCCCCGCCACCGACGCCGGCGTCCCGCAACGCCTCCAGGACCTCGTCGGCCGCTGCCTCCGGTGCCGCCGTCTCCTCTACGGTCGGATCGAAAAGGACCGTCAGGGCTCCTCCCTCTGCGTGCCCGAGGGCACGCCGTCTCGGCTTGTTTCCGCTCTGCCTCGCGCAGGGTGCGCACGCCAGCCGTTCAGCCGGCTCCGGACGTCTGCTGCCGCGACCAACGAGGATTGGGTCTCGGACCCTGAGACGGCCGGGGCCTGCCAGCTCTACGGAACCTGCGCGGTCCGACGTGAACCTCGTGACCGAACGCGTGGCGCCACGACAGGCATGCGCCGCATGTCTGGCGACGCTGGATGTGCGCCATCTCGTGACGGTGTGTCTGACCGGGAGAGACGCGCTGGACCGCCGCGCACGCCCGCGGAGGCGGGCTACGCGAAGGGCCGCCAGGCAGGAGGTCCCGGAGCCCTGGAGCGTCGAAGGCCGCAGCCATGCCAACCCTCGAACCGGGAAGCGACGCACCACGAACTGCTCGTGCCGTTCCTGATGCGATCACGTGAATCTGTCAGGAACCGCATAGAATCTAGGCCGGTGCGGAGTGCGGGTCAAGAGACTGCACAGAGAATCTACAGGTCCTCACTTCGTGTGCAATCCGCGAATGCCCTTGGCACGTCCCTTGACGCCCGTGTCGAAGGCGATGCGATGGAGCCTCACTCTCGAGACGGGCCCGTGAAACTCCTGGATGTCCGCAGGTACCACGCGATCTTCAGTCAACTGCCGGTCTCGTCCGATCTGGCAGGCGATGTCCTTGTGGAACTCGGAATGAATGACTTCAACGGCCCCGTCGGTCATGTCGGTTTTCGGCAAGCAAAACCTCCAACACGTCCTTGGTGTGAGATTCGGTGAGAACGTCTCGCACGTGGCGACTGCGAAGAGCTTGGGACACGAAGGACGGCGCGGCGCGTCTCGGCAGGGCTGCTGGAGGTGGCCTTCCTGAAAGTACCCGCGTTCGATGAGCACGTAGAATGCGTCCGTCCGCTCCAGGCACGCCTCCAGTCGCTTCGTTTCTCTGCCGTACTCGTCGGACCGACTGACGACTATCTCGCACTCTCCCTCGGCGTTCTCTCAGCACAACCGTGTGTTTGGCTCCGATCTCAGTCTGGCGGCTGCGCTCGCCGGCGTTCTTGCCGCATTGAGATTGCGCTGCAAGCCGTGGCTGCAGGGGTGTAGGGAGTTCATGATCTGACTGCTCGAGAGGCGGCTGGAGATCCCAGGTAGCGGAGGAGGCGCGGTGGGGTATGCGGTGGCCGCGTGGGAGCGGGCGATGACCGTGCAGGACGTGGTGTTGAAGGCGTTGAGCAGCAGGATCCACTGGTTTCGGGCGGCGAACATCTCGGGCACAAGCGCCGGGACGCGACTGGTGGCGTGAGCGGTATGGGCAGTATGGATACGCGGGTCTGGTGGACAAGCGGCGGCTCTCCCCGTCGGTGCGACGGCGAGGGGAAGTCTTCAGTTCAGACTGCCATGGAGCCGGAGTGCATCACGCACCGTCGGCGGCGGTTGCCATCGCGATCACCAGCGGGAGCGCGCGGTCGAGACGACCATCGCGCGCTCCCCTGGTCAGCAGCGCCTATTTCTTCCCGAGGACCTTTGCGGCGGCCGCAGCGGCCACGTCGTCTTCAACGACCGGCACCACCTGCAGGTCCAGGAGGTCGGCCCATTCGGCGTTGATCTCCGCGAGCGCGGCGTCGGACCCCTCCACCAGGTGGAAGCCCCTGGTCGAGCCGGCGGTGTGCCAGCGGCCAATCGTCTTCATGCCCTTCGGCGCGGGCGCGCCGGTCTTGAGGAATCGCTTGACCGCTGCCTTGTAGTTCGACGGAGAGATCTTCCACGTGACCATGTACTTCATCGGGGGCTCCTTTGGCTGCGAGTTGTCGGGTGACTGGTTTCAGCATACTCCAGCCGCCGTCCGAGATCCCCATGCACGCTTTCCCGTTCACGGTTCTGACGCCGATGGAGGCAGCGCTCCTCATCGGGCCTCGCCGCCCCCCGCGACGTTCGGGCGTATACTCGCGCCGATCATCCAGTCCGTTGCAGGCATCCCGGCAAGATGAAAGGACGACGGTCATGAGAGTGGTGGCGTTGGCACTCGTGGCGGCCCTGCTGATCGTGGCGGGGCCGGTGGCCCAGGGCGGCGACCGGCTTCTGGCGCAGCGGCCCGCGCTCGGCCGCACGCACATCGTGTTTTCGTACGGCGGCGACCTCTGGAGCGTGCCGCGCGACGGCGGCGCCGCGGTCCGGCTCACCACGGGGCCCGGCATCGAGACCAGCCCCGCGTTCTCGCCCGACGGATCGCAGATCGCGTTCACCGGCGAGTACGACGGCAACGTGGACGTGTTCGCGATGCCGGCGTCGGGCGGCGAGCCGAGGCGGCTCACGTTCCACCCGGCCGCCGACACGGTGCAGGGATGGACACCCGACGGCTCGCGCGTGCTCTTCGCGTCGACGCGCACGGCCTACTCGCGGTTCTCTGAGCTGTTCACCGTGGCGATCGCCGGCGGCCTGCCCGAGAAGCTGCCGCTCCCCATGGCGGCCGAGGGCGCGTACGCGCCCGACGGCCGGCGCGTGGCCTACGTGCCGCTGCAGCGCGCGTTCGCCACGTGGAAACGGTACCGCGGGGGCACGACGACGCCGATCTGGATCGCGGCGATCGCCGATTCGACGATCGAGAAGGTGCCGCGCGACAACTCGAACGACTTCAATCCCATGTGGATCGGCGGCACCGTCTACTTCCTGTCGGACCGGGACGGACGCACCACGCTGTACGCGTACGACACCGCCGCCCGGAAGACGGCGAAGCTGTTCGACAACGACGGTTTCGATCTGAAGTCGGCGTCGGCGGGGCCCGGCGCGATCGTCTACGAGCAGTTCGGATCGATCGGGCTCTACGACCTGAGGACGGGCCGGCGCACGACGGTGCCGATCACCATCGCGGGCGACTTCCCCGAGGTGCGCGAGCGGTTCGTGCGCGTCGGCACGAGCCTGACCAACGGTCATCCGTCGCCGACCGCCGCGCGGGCCGTGTTCGAGGCGCACGGCGAGATCCTGACGGTGCCGGCGGAAAAGGGCGACGCGCGCAACCTGACCAACACGCCCGGCGTGATGGAGCGCGATCCGGCGTGGTCGCCCGACGGCAAGTCGATTGCCTACTTCTCGGACGAGTCGGGCGAATACGCGCTGCACATCCGGCCGCAGGGGGGCACGGGCGACGTGGTGAAGATCGCCCTCGGCGACAAGCCGTCCATCTACTTCACGCCCCGTTGGTCTCCCGACAGCAGGCGCATCGCGTACATCGACAGCCACCAGACGCTGTGGTGCGTGGACGTAGACGCGAAGAAGCCCGCGCGCGTCGACAAGGACCGCTACTGGAGCCGATCGGGAGACATCCTGCAGCCGGCGTGGTCGCCCGACTCGAAGTGGCTGGCCTACGCGAAGCGCCTGCCGAACTACCTCGGCGCGGTCTTCGTGTACTCGACGGCGGACGGGAAGAGCACGCAGGTGACCGACGGGATGAGCGACGCGCGCACGCCGGTCTTCGACGCCGACGGCAAGTACCTGTACTTCGCCGCCAGCACCGACGCGGGCGCGTCGCTGCAGCCCGACATCCACAGCTTCAGCCGGCCCGTGTCGCGCAGCATCTACCTCGTGGTGCTGTCGAAGGACGACCCGTCGCCGTTCGCGCCGGAAAGCGACGAGGAGAAGCCGGCCGAGGAGAAGCCCGCCGGTGAGAAGCCCTCTGGCGAAAAGCCAGCCGGCGAGAAACTGGCCGCCGAGAAGCCGGCTGGCGAGAAGCCCGCGGCGGACAGGCCCGCGGGAGAGAAGCCCACGGGCGAGAAACCCGCCGGGGAGAAACCCGCAGGGCCGCCCGCCAAGCCGGCAGTCGTCGTGAAGATCGACTTCCCCGCCGTCCTGCAGCGGATCCTGGCGATGCCGATGCCCGCGCGGCGCTACGGGTCGCTCCAGGCCGGCAAGGGCGGCACGCTGCTGGCCGTCGAGACGCCGGCGCCGTTCGGCGGCAGCGGCGAGGCGGGGCTCACCGTGCACCGCTACGACCTCAAGACGCGGCGGGCCGACGTCGCCTTGAGCGGCGTGACGTTCTTCGAGATCGCCCGCAACGGCGAGAAGGCGCTCTACCGCCAGGGCGAGCGCTGGTTCCTGGCGGCGCTGCGGCCGATGGCGGCGCCCGGCGCGCCGGCGCCGTCCGGCCCCGCGCCGGGTGGCGCATCCTCGACGGGCGCGCTGGCCACCGACGCCCTCGAGGTGCGCGTCGACCCGCGCGCCGAGTGGCGCCAGATGTACCGGGAGGCCTGGCGCATCCAGCGCGAGTTCTTCTACGACGCGAACTACCACGGCCTCGACGTCGCGGCGACCGAGAAGAAGTACGAGCCGTTCCTCGCACGCGTGGCCTCGCGCAGCGATCTCAATTACCTCTTTTCAGACATGCTGGGCGAAGTGACCGTGAGCCATCTCGGCGTCGGCGGCGGCGCCATGCCCGAGGTGCGCCGTGTCCAGACGGGGCTGCTCGGCGCCGACTACGCGATCGAGAACGGCCGGTACCGCTTCGCGCGCGTGTACGACGGCGAGAACTGGAACCCGCAACTGCGCGCGCCGCTCACGCAGCCCGGCGTCAACGTCGCCGCCGGCAACTACCTGCTTGCCGTGAACGGCCGGCCGCTCACGGCGGCCGACAGCGTGTACCGCTTCTTCGAGGGCACCGTCGGCAAGAGCGTCGTGATCAGGGTCGGCCCGCAGCCGTCCGGCGAGGGCGCCCGCGACGTGACCGTCGTGCCGGTAGCGAGCGAGCAGCCGCTGCGCAACTTCGCGTGGATCGAGGACAACCGGCGCCACGTGGACCGCGTCACGCAGGGGCGCGTCGCGTACGTCTACATGCCCGATACCGCCGCCGGCGGCTACACGTTCTTCAACCGCTACTTCTACGCGCAGGTCGGCAAGGACGCGGTCATCGTCGACGAGCGCTTCAACGGCGGCGGCAATCTCGCCACCGACATCGCCGAGATCCTTGGCCGGCCGCTCATGAGCATGGTGGCCACACGCGACGGTGAGAACGAGGCGCAGCCGCAGGGCGCGATTGTCGGGCCGAAGGTGATGCTGATCAACGAAATGGCGGGGTCTGGCGGCGACGCGATGCCGTGGTACTTCCGCAAGGCCGGCCTCGGGCCGCTCATCGGCAAGCGGACGTGGGGCGGCCTGGTGGGCCGCGCCGCCGGCGTGCCGCTGATGGACGGCGGCTTCGTCGGCGCGCCATCATCGGCGGTGTGGGACCCGGCGAAGAGCGAGTGGATCGCGGAGAACACGGGCGTGGCGCCCGACATCGAGGTCGAGCAGGACCCCGCGCTCGTCCGGCAGGGCAAGGACCCGCAACTCGACAAGGCCATCGAGGTGGTGATGGCGGCGCTGGCGAAGGCGCCGAAGGCCGCGCCGAAACGGCCGGCGTACCCGACGTACAAACGGTAGGCCCGGGCGGCGGGCGGCGACTGCTGCCTGGCGGCGAGGAGCAGTTGGTGCTGCCAGAGGTCTTCCGGGGCAACTTCGCCATGCTGGGTGAAAGCATCTACTTCATTCCGCAGCGCGACGTCGTCTCCGGCTGCTATCACCTCCAGCGGCTCGACCTCGCGACCGGAACGAGGAGCATGGTGATCGGTCTGAACGACGTAGGCGGCGGTCTGTCCATGTCGAGCGACGGCCGTTCTCTGCTCTACACGACGGTGGTTCACACCAGCGCCGATCTCCTGCTGGTGGAGGGCTTCCGCTGATGTGCGCTCCGCCGAGGCTCAGACCCGGGTCTGACCCCGACCTGCGATCCCGCCGGCGTTCCCAGGTTGATCACGTTGATTTCAGGGCAGCATCTTCCCGGGGTAATCATCGAGCCGTCGCCACCTCGCTCAGCCGAAAGTACGCGCCCCCGGCCAGGATCCTCACGGTCTCCGACCGCAGGAGGTCGGCGTCCCGCACGCCAGCGGCCAGCCCGCCGATCCGCGCCGGACCAGGCGCCATGCCGAAGACCCCCCCGCGGAGTTCGTCGAGCACCAGCACCGCATCGTAGGTGCTCGCGCCGCGCGCGGCCAGTGCCGGCTCGACCCGCGTGGAGAAATGCGTTTCCATCGTCCACGCCACCCACCATCTGAGCAGCGGCCGCGTGATCACGATGACGCGCCCGGGAGGCAGAACCGTGCTGAAGCGCGCGAGCTCCTCGTGCGCCGCGGGTACAAGGGTCGTCTGGCGCAGCGTCTTCACCGCCAGGGCTCCGTGCAGCAGCATCGCCAGTGCAAGCGGGGCGACGACGACGGCGGCACCGGCCTCTCGGCAGAGCAGGTACACGAGAGGGACCGTCCCCGGCACGTACGCGAGGAGGGCAAGACGCTCGAGCACCTCAGGGCGAAGGAGCGGCGACGAGAACGCCAGCGTCACGAGCGTCGAGGCGGCGAGGAGGACGCGCGTGGAGGCGTCCATCGCCAGGCGGTGCCGCCAGAGGGCGATGACGCCCAGCACGCCCAGCGCGTTGCCGAGCAACACCTGCTCCGGCACGGGGAGCGCCCGGAGCGCTTGGCCCGACGAACCGAGCAGCCAGGCCACAGCCGGCGACCCGGCGAACAGCCAGCCCGGGGCGAGCACGGCGTGGACGAGCCGCCCCGCGCGGGCGGGGTCGAGTGCGCCCACGATTGCGAGGCAGCCGGTCAGGGATGCCCCCAGCACGGCGGCCGGCAGCCAGACGCGCGAGCGGACTTCGGAGGCTGCGAGACCCGCGGCGAGAATGCCCGCGCCGAAAGCGGCGCTCAGCGCGAACCCGCCCATGTGCGTGAGCGACGCGAGGACGAACCAGACCGCCGCCCACGCCAGCGAGCCTGGCCGGCCTTCGCGGAGCCACTGGTACGCGGCGAAGGCGAACAAGAAGCTGGGCGGCAGGGCCGTCGCGTTCTTGATCATCCCCCCGGCCATGAGCAGAGAGCTGCCCGACGCGACCGCGACGAGTCCGACCAGCGCCACCGCGACGGCGCCCCGGGCCCCACGCTCACCGGGCCGCACGAACGCGCGCGCGAACAGGAATATCGGCACGGCGAGCGCCAGCGGAAGGAACGTGTCGGTGAGACGCACCGCCCCGACGATCGCGGCGCGCTGTTCCATCCCGAGCGCGAGCAGAGATGCCACGCCTGCTTGGACGTAGAACAGCAGCGGGAAATCCGGAAAGACCAGCGCGCCGTCCCGGATGATCGCGCGGACCTGGACGAGGTAGTACGCGCCGTCTTCTCCCACCGGCAGCGGCGGGAGGAGCGTGGCCAGTGAGCGGACGAGGAAGCCTGCGAGCAGGACGGCCGCAAGCGCGCCGGCCATCCGTCCATCGGGCTGGCTGCCCGGCTGCCGCTGATGCCCGGGACCCGTCACTGCCGGCCTCCTGTCGGGCACGCAGGCCGATCGAGCGCCCGGACCGCGCTCCATGATGCGATGAGAGTAGCACCAAAGCGCTGATCAATACTGTCGGCTGACAGCTGGAACGCCATGCCGCTCGCGCTCCTCATCGCCGCCCTGCCCGCCCTGCCCGCGCAGGAGCCCGATCTCCGGACCGTCATGGCCCGCGCGGGCGCCTATGTCGCGAAGTATCAGCGGGACTTCTCGCTCCTGCTCGCCGACGAGCGCTACTCGCAGGAACTCACGGCCGGCGCGGCGACGGAGCGCCGCGTGCTCGTCTCCGAGTTCGCGCTGGTCCGCGTCGAGGACGACGAGCGCACGCTCTGGCTCGCGTTCCGCGACGTGGTCAGCGTGGACGGCCGCGCGGTCCGCGACCGGCAGGAGCGCCTGCAGCGCCTGTTCCTGGGCCCGCCCGCCAACGCCCTGGCGCAGGCGCGGGCGATCGCCCTCGAGAGCGCGCGCTACAACATCGGGGACATGGTGCGCACCGTGAACGTCCCCACGCTGGCGCTGGAGTTCCTCGACACGGCGGCGCAGCGGCGATCGAGATTCAGGAAGGCGGCCGAGGAGACGGTCGATGGCGTGCGCGCCTGGGTGGTGTCCTTCGAGGAGCGGGCGCGGCCGTCGCGCATCAGGACGCCAGGGGGGCGGGACGTCAGGACGCAAGGGCTCGCGTGGATCGATCCCCACACGGGCCGGGTCCTGAAGACCCGGCTCGATCCGCAGATCGAGCGCGGGCTCGCGGCGCGCATCACCACGGCTTACGCGCCGGACGAGCGTCTCCGGCTGTGGGTGCCCGTCGAAATGCGGGAATCCTACGAGACGGCGTCGGACGCCATCGCAGGCACGGCGACGTACACGAACTTCCGCCGGTTCGAAACTGACGCGAGACTTCTTGGGGCCAAGTAGGGCGCGGGCGGTCCTCTCTCGAGGGCAGGCGGAGGTGAACGCCAGCCTGCCGGAAGACGTGGGTATCGAATCGAGACACGCCTGTGCCCCGCCGGCAGACAGTGATGGCCTTCCCTGGCTCATGAGTAAGTCATCCCGCTTCCCTGTGTCCCTGTCATGGGTCGGTGTTCGACGGCCACGGGAATCCATCTCGGCCACACTCGAGGAGGAAGCGATGACGACGAGCCGGAAGCGCGTGCTCGTGGCCTCCACAGCTCGGGCATGGGCCAATTGCCGGGCCTTTCGCCCGGGTACGGTTCGGTGATGGGCGGCCTGTTAGGCATCTGCGGGCGAGCGGTCGAGGCGAGCTGCCAGGACAAAGGGGCCGAGGCGCGCGGCGGCGATCGCTGTCCTCGGTCGCCGCCCTCGGCCGCCGTCCTCGGCCTGGCACGGTCCGTGCAGCGCCTCGCGGCTGGAAGCCGGAATCGGCTCTCTCACCGGCGTGGCCTGTAATCCGCGCGGCGAGATTGTCGGCAGCCGCCGACCGGCATCGACCAGAGCATCCATCCCAAGCGAGGTCCAGCCATGCGCAGCCACCCGCTTCTCACGGTTTCGGTCCTGTTGAGCGCCGTCGTGGTCATCGCCGCCGGCGCCGCCCCACGCGATGCCTGGGCGCACACGGGCCTCGCTCCGGAGACGCGGGTGTGGGCGAGCGCGGATGTCACCGGGGACGGCGCCATCGACGTGCGCGACGTCTTCTTCGTCGCCCGCCATCTCGGCGAGCGCTGCTCGGCGAAGCGCCGCGTCCTCGCAGGCGACCTGAATCGCGACTGCCGGGTGGACGGCCTCGATCTCATGTACGTGCTCCGCGAGGCGCACAAGGCGCGGGAGAAGCCCGCCAACCGGCCTCCGAACCCGAAGCCGGATGCCGCATCGACGTCCGAGGACGTCGAGGTCACGATTGCCGTGCTCGCCAACGACGCCGATCCCGACGGAGATGTCCTGCGCCTTGTTTCGGCCGGTGCCGGGCGCCTCGGCACGACGGCGGTCGGTCCCGGCGGTACGGTCACGTACACGCCTGCCCGCGACGCGAACGGCGCCGACACCTTCAGCTACACCGTGGCCGATGCCAGCGGCCTGACGGCTGCCGGCACGGTCAGCGTCACCATCTCCCCGGTCAACGATCCGCCCGCCGTCACGGCAACCGCGTCCGCCTCATCGGGAACGGCGCCCCTTGACGTGGCGTTCGAGGCCGTGGGCACCGACGTGGACGGCGACGCGCTCACCTACACGTGGTCGTTCGGCGACGGCCTGGCCGGCGCGGGCGCGTCGGTTGCGCACACGTACGCGGATGCCGGCGCCTTCAACGCGACGGTGACCGTTTCCGACGGCGCCGCCACGGCGCAGGCCAGCCTGACCGTCTCGGTCGAGCCCGCGCCGAAGGAAAGACCCGCGGCCTACGTCGTGGACACCGTGGCGGGCTCGGGCGTGGCGGGACGCGGCGGCGAGGGCGGGCCCGCCATACTGGCGGAGCTCTTCGATCCCCGCCAGGTGGCCGTCGCCCCGGACGGTTCGTTCTACGTGGCCGAGGCGCTGCGCATCCTCCGGGTGGACGCGGGCGGAACGTTGACGGTAGCCCGCGCGTTCGCCGAGCCCGGGCCGGGAGACGAAGGGCCGTCGATTGCCGTCGGGCCTGACGGGGCGGTCTACTACACCGACGGCGATGTGCTGGGCTCCTGCGGCGATGGGGCACGATACGGCGCGATCCGCGTGCGCCGGCTCGCGCCAGCCGAGGCCGAGGACCCGGTGGCGGCAACCTGGGAGGGCACGGATATCCGGGGCCGGTGCTCGCCGTCGGCCAAGCTGGCCGTCGACGGCGCGGGCAGCTTCTACGTGAGCGCCGCCACCTACGTGGCAAAGCTCCTGCCGGGCACCGCCGGGGAAGCCGCCTGGGTCAATCGGGTCACCGACTTCGCGTACGCGCTCGCTGCGGATCCCCGCGGCGGCGTCGTCGTCGGCGGCTATGCCAGCCTCATCAGCATCGACGCGAATGGCATGCACACGCCGATTGCGGGCACGGGCGAGCACGGCTCGGATGGCGATGGCGGGCCGGCGCTCGAAGCGCGCATCGGAGCCGTGGCGGGCCTCACTGTAGACCCCGACGGGACGGTGGCGTTTCTCGAGTACGATCTTGGCACCTTCACACCGCGTATCCGCGAGGTGACGCCCGACGGCCTGATCGCCACGATTGGCGGCGGGATCAGCGGCTTCAACGGCGACGGCCGTCCGGCGCTGGACACGGCGTTCGCCTTCACGCTCAGCGCCGGCATGGCCAGCCTCCCCGGAGGCGGCTACTACATCGTCGATCGCGACAACGTCCGGGTGCGCCGGCTGTCGCCCGTGACGGGCGGCGGAGTGTCGGCGGGGCCGGCGCGCCCTGCTGCGTGGTGAGCCTGCTGAACCACGGCCGCGTCACCCGAGCAGCCTGAACGCGGCCGCGCGGAGAGGCGCGCGATGGTCTCCGGCCGCCTCCGAGCGTCCATCGTCAGGAGCCTGCGTTCGCCTGCCATGGTCGGATGATCCGTGCGGTTCTCGCTCCGAACCGCCGCGCGTCGCGCTCCGGAGCTGGACTGGAGTATTGTACGCCAGCCCCACGCGCGCGGGCCTGCTGCGGGACGCAGCCGCAGGGAGGACCCAGGTGCACAGCTCCGCAGATTCCGAACGCGGATACGGCGTGATGCAGTTCATCCTGGCGACGCTCGCCCTGCTGGTGGGAGTGTTGGCCTGGATGGTCGCCTCCGCGGGCCTGACGCGCTATCACTCGCAGCCCGGGTCCGACTGGACCGAGCTTCTGCCGGCGATCGTCATCGGGTTCGTCGCCGCGCTGCTGGCCGCCCTCGCCGTCTTCGCCGCGCGTGTAAACCGGCAACGGGCGGAGATCGCCGCCCGGATTGCGCAGAGCCCGGACCGGCCGTGGTTGCACGTTGCAGAGTGGGACCAGGGCCGGATCCGGGATGCCCCTGCGAAACAGACCGCGGCGGGGTTGGGTGTGTTCGCGTTCGTCTGGCTGGGCGCCGTCATCGGAGCGGCGCTTCTGGCCCGCGGGCGCGACGACCTCCGATCGGACCCGACGGTCCTGGTGTTTCTGGGCCTCTTCGGCCTCATCGGCCTCGGGCTCGTCGCCGGCACGATCTACTTCGCGATCGCCGGCCGCAAGTTCGGCCCCTCCACGCTCGAGATGAGCAGCGTGCCGGGTGTGCTCGGCGGCTGGCTGCGCGGCAACATCGCAATGCCCGAGGAGGTGCCGGGCGGGTGCGAGGCGCGGGTCCGCTTGCTCTGCTGGCGAAACTCGACCGGATCGAGCCGGTTCAGTTACGACGTGTGGAAGGAAGAAGCGACCGTGATGACGGGGGCCAGCGTGCCGGTCGCCTTCAGGATCCCGTTCAACCTCCCGGAGAGCGATCTGCCCGGCATGCCCGCGGCGGGCACGATGCGCGTCACTTGGCTGCTCTCGATCGCCGCGAGCCTGCCGGGCGTGGACTATTCGGCGGTCTTCGACGTGCCGGTGTTCGCCACCGAGACGAGCGACAAGACGTTCGTGACCGGTGACGTCCGATCGGGCCCGCCGCCGCAGGCCAGCACCGGAGACGGGCCGGCATGACCGACGGAGCGGTGCCGGTGGCGGCGGCGCGGATGGGCCGGAGTGCGCGCGGAGCCAGGTGACAGTGACTGTTCGTCGAACGGCACTAGTGGCGGCGTTGCTCGTGGCGCTGACCGCCGCGCCGGGGCCGGGGCAGACCGCGGGCGACGCACGCCGGCCGCTCAACGTCGTGCTGCTCATCATCGACGATGTCCGGTGGGACGCGCTCGGCGCCGCGGGCAACACGATTGTCCGGACGCCGCGGATCGACCAGTTGGCCCGGGAGGGCATCCGCTTCGAGCAGGCGCGGGTGACGACGGCGATCTGCATGGTGAGCCGGGCAACGCTGCTCACCGGGCAGTACATGTCGCGCCACGGCATCACCGAGTTCGGCCGCGCCATCGCCCCCGAGCCGTTCGCGCACACCTACCCCGCCCTGCTCCGCCGCGCCGGCTACTGGACTGGCTACGTCGGCAAGTACGGCATCGGCCAGCCCCGGCCGGCCGACTTCGACTTCCTGCGCGCGTACGAAGGCACGCACTGGATGGCCGGCTCCGGCGGCGAGCGCATCCATGTGACCGAGAAGAACGCCCGTGACGCGATCGAGTTCCTGCAGGCACGACCGAAGGGCAAGTCCTTCGCGCTGACGGTCGGCTTCTTCGCCCCACACGCCGAGGACAAGGCGCCGGAGCAGTACCTGCCCCAGGACTGGAGCGCGAAGCTCTACGAGGGCGTGACGATTCCGCCGCCCCTGCGCGGCGACCCGGCCTACCTGGCGGCGCTGCCGCCGTTCCTGTCGAACGAGGCCAACGAGGGCCGGGTCCGCTATCACTGGCGGTTCGACACGCCCGAGCGGTATCAGGCGTATATGACGCGGTACTACCGGCTGATTACCGAAGTCGACGACGCCATCGGCCGCATCGCCGCCGAACTTCAGACCCAGGGCGTGTACGAGAGTACGCTCATCGCGGTCATCGGCGACAACGGCTACTTCCAGGCCGATCGCGGCCTGGCCGACAAGTGGTACCCCTACGAGGAGTCGATGCGGGTGCCGCTCGTCGTGCGCGACCCGCGGCTGGCGACGGCGCGGCGAGGCCTGACGCGCGGCGAGTTCGCGCTCAACCTCGACATTGCGCCCACGCTGGTCGCCGCCGCCGGGCTTGCCGTGCCGGCGGTGATGCAGGGGCGCGATCTCGGCCCGCTCTATCTGAGCGCGCGGGCGCCGGACTGGCGCGACGAGTTCTTCTACGAGCACCCGACTGTCACGAGCAAGAACCGCATCCCCACCTCCGAGGCCGTCGTCGGCCGCGACTGGAAGTACGTCGAGTGGCCGGAGTTCGCCTTCCGGCAGCTCTTCGATCGTCGGGACGACCCCGGCGAGATCCGCAACCTGGCCGGGCAGCCGTCGCACGCGAGCCGGGAGCTGGAGTTGCGGCAGCAGCTGGAGGAGTGGCGCCGGCGGGCGCGATGACCGCAGAAGAGGAGCGTCGCATCCCATGGCTGATGAACCGGACATTGACGTCGTGACACGCGGACCGCGCGGCGACGGTGACGAGCCGGCTGGGAGCGGGGGCACGCAGGAAGAAACGAAGGCCGAGAAGAAGGCCCGCAAGCGCGCGGAGAAGGCGCGGGAGTTCGCCGAGGACGCCCGCCGCCCCCTCGACTCATGGGAGCGCTACCGCGCCTTGTGCGACGCGCTCAAGGAGGCGAACGATCTCGTCGATCTGGCCGACCACAAGGCGCGGTTCGCGCTCGTCATCCTGGGCGCGCTCAACGCGGTGATGCTCATCGTCGCGACGCGTCCCCAACTCCTGAGCGTCCTGCCGCCGCGCGCGCATGCGTGGCTCGGCGTCGGTGTGGTGGCGTACGCGCTCCTGGCCGCGTACTTCTTCGTGCAGGCCATTGAAACGCTGCGGCCGCGGCGGTTCGGGCCGCGGCAGCCGGGCAGCGCCGGCGCCGGGGAAGACCGTCCGCTTGGATTGCGCTTCTTCGCGGATGTCCTGACGCGCGACCCGGAGGCGCATGCGGCCGCGTGGCAGGAGGTCCGCATCGGACAGCTCAACGCCGAGGTCGCCGGGCAGATCTACACGCTGGCCAGAATCAACGACGCCAAGTACGCCGCGCTCCGCCGCCTCTACACGGGCCTGAAGGCCATGACGATTGTCGGCGCCGTGTTTCTCGTCGTGGCCGCCTTCGCCATCCTGCGCGGGTGAACGAGGAGGCCGGCGCGCTTCACGAAGAAGTCGGTGCTGCGCGACAGGGGGCACCGGCTTGCCCATACAGGCCGCCCTTGACCAGCGCCGCGGCACACGCCACGCCCGGCACGAGGAGCGCGAGGGCGGTCTTCTGCATGGATTCGGCCTTTTCTGGATGCGAGACACGCCTTTGGTCTGCGCACGCGCGGGTGCCCCGTTGACGGATTGGGTGGAAGCCCGATTTCGCATGCCGCGTCGCGCTGGTTGGCGCGCCGCTCAGGGCACAAGACGAGACCTGCTGATCCTCTCGGCCTATGCACGCTGGGTTCGAACGCGGGGGACTTCTCGAGGTACCGGCACACTGCGCCTGACGTTCAACGAACGCTTCCAGCGACTTGATCGTCGGCGAGGTGCAGGCGGCGCAGCAGGTCCTGGTATCGGGGAGCGGGACGCAGGTCTTCGAACTCGGGCGAAATCCCGATGTACTCGATGAGCGCGCCGTGCTGCTGGTACGCCCGTTCCAGCCAGTCGAGGGCCGCCCATTTGACAGCCCTGCCCGCCCGGGCGCACACTCGGGCTGACAATTTCCCCTCGAACGTAAGGCGCCAAGGAAGTATCGCAATGACGCGCCATGCCCGGCCTGCACCCGCCCGCGGTCCGCCCGATCAACACCTGCCACATCCGAGTCGCGCGGTGTTCAAGCAAGGAGGCAAGACGTGTACGCCAGAGTGACGGTTGCAACCACACTGCCCGGCAAGACAGACGATGTCCTGCGCATCGAACGGGACTCCATCGTGCCGGCCTGCAATCAGCAGAAGGGATTCAAGGGGCTGTACCAGCTGCACGACCACAAGACGAACAAGGGCCTCACGATTTCCCTCTGGGAAACGGAAGCCGACATGAGGGCGGCCGAGGTCAGCGGCTTCTACCAGCAGCAGGTGGCCAAGATGAAGGACGTGCTGGCCGCCCCGCCCGTGCGGGAGGAATACGAGGTCAGCCTCGCGCCTTGATCCGGGACCTGGGCCGGCTGCCGCCGCGCCTGTCCGACGTGTCGGCCTGGCGCGGCAGCGTCCGGCTCGGTAGTCCGCTTGCTACTTGATCGCCGTGTTCTGCGTGCTGACGGCCTGCCACGCGCCGTCGCGCTTCACGAAGAAATCGGTGCTGCGCGACAGGGGCGGCACCGGCTTGCCCATGAGCGTCCCCGTCGTCTCCACCACCATTGTCGCGATCGCCGCGTCGCCCGCGACGATCACGCGCAGGTCGCGCAGCGTGGCCGACTCCACCTTGTAGGCGCCGCTCTTGAATGCGCCGAGCGCCTGCGCCCGCGTCGTCGTCTGGCCGTCCTCGGTCAGCGTCCAGTCCTTCGCGAGATTGCGCTCGAGCACCGAGACGTCGCCCGTGACCATCGCGGCGGCCCAGTCCTGCTCGATCTTCGTGATGGCCGCCTCGTCGGCGCCGTCGGCCGACTTCCCCGCCTCGGGCAGGTCGCTGTTGTAGATGTCCCACACGGCCTTCCACGGCCCGCTGCCCTGCCGCTCGTAAAGCGTCACGAACTTGCCCTTCACCGGGACCGCGGCGCCGCCGGCCTTCGGCGTGCTCGTCCCGTCGAACGTCCCCTTCGCCACCGCGATCGAACCCGCCACGCGGACATCGTCGATGACGTTGCGCACGCTCTCGGTGGACTGCGCGTACGACTTCTCGAGCGTCGCGCGGATGGCGGCCGTGCCCGCCGATGCCGGCAGGTTCGGGTCCATGCGGATGCCGTCGGGTGCGTAGAACTCCGACGCCAGCGACGCGGCGTCGCCCGCGTTCGCGAACCTGTCGTAGGCGGGCGCCGTGTCTTTCACGGCCTGGACGTCCGCCGGGTCGTTCACCTTGGGGGCGCACGCCGAGGCACACGCCACGGCCAGCGCGACCAGCGCGAGGGCGGTCTTCTTCATGGAAGCGGCCTTTCGTGAAGGCGGCCCGCGGGACGGCGTAGGCGCAGCGGACAGGCGCCGCCCGGCGCCGATGGCCGCCCTGGACCGAATTGCCGAGTTGAACAGTAGGTGGAAATCATACGCCTGTGCCGGCCTTGCGCCAAGGGAAAAACGCGAGGCCGGCCACGCCGCTGGCGCGTAGAATGGCCGCCACAGGAGTCCCCATGACAATGACGGCCGGCGCGGCGTCGAAGACCGCGGATCGCGTGGCCATTGCCGCAGCCGCCGCGCTCGGCGCCGTGTCCATCGGCCTCTTCGCCTGGGACGCGCGCCCGGCGCTGGTGGCGCTGAGCTGGCCGCCGCGCGACGCGCTGGCGTGGGACGCGGGCCTCTCGCTGCTGTTCTTCGCGCAGCACAGCACCATGGTGCGCCGGCCGTTCCGCGCGCGGCTCGCCCGCGTGCTTCCCGAGCGCTACGGCGGGCTGGCCTACGCGATCGCGTCGGGCGTCGCGCTGCTGCTCGTCGTGGTTCTCTGGCAACGCGTTGACATTCCCGTGTACCGGCTCGAGGGAGCGGCGCGCGGGATCGTCGCCGCCCTGGCCATGTTCGTCACGGCGCTCCTGATCATGAGCGGCTACGCCGTCCGGCGCACCATCGACTTCCTCGGCGTCCGGCCGGTGCGCGCGCACTGGCGCGGGGAGTCGCTGCCCTCGATGCCGATCATCGTGCAGGGCCCGTACCGCTGGGTCCGTCACCCGCTCTACTCGTGCATCCTCGCCCTGTTCTGGCTCCGGCCGGGGATGATGGCCGACGGCCTCCTGCTGTCGGTCCTGTGGAGCGCCTGGATTGTCGCAGGCACCTTCCTCGAGGAACGCGACCTGGTCGCGGACCTTGGCGAGGCATACCGCCGCTACCAGCGGCAGGTGCCGATGCTCGTTCCCTGGCGCGGGCCCGTGGGCTGACACCGCGCCTCCCTGGAGCGCGACGACTGCGAGGCGCGGCTCTCTTCGATCTCGATCTGGGAAAGGCGCCACGTCTCTCCTGGGTGACACCCGCCCGGCTCCAGGTGACGCGCGGCGGACGCGTGGGTCCCCACCTTTGTGGTTTCCGGCCAGAATCTGGCATGAGCACGGCGGCATCAGGTTTGCGTGTATAAGGGGTAGAACCCTGGAGGGTTCGAACATGTCGACGCTGAAGAGGGTGGGCGCGCTCGCGACGGTGTGCCTGTTGATGGCGGTGACGGCGATGCCCGCCGATGCCCAGAGCCGCAAGCGCTCCGGTTCGTCGGGCAGTTCCGGCGCGAGGGCCGTTCCCCGATCCGCGCCAAGCGGCGGCGGCCAGGCATCTGCCCCGCGCGCGGCAAGCGGCTCGAGCCAGGCCCGCGCCCAGGGGCCGGGACGGGCGCCGCGCGAGCCGCAGGGTGCGCCCCCCGGGGCGAGACCCCGGCCGGCCGGCGCCCCGGTCACGGGCCAGGCCGTGGCCAGGCCTCCCTACCGGCCCGGCGGCGGCGCCTCCCACTATCCCGTCTACGGCCACGGCGGCCGCTATCCGGACCACGGCTATCGCCACTACCCCTACTACGGCTACCGCTACTACGCGCCCTACTACTGGGGCGTCGGCGCGTACTACGGCCCGTATTACTACAGCCCGTGGCTCTACTCGGCCTACTGGAGCTATCCCGGGTACGACTACGGCTACGGCTACGGCTACGACTCGCCGCAGGGCGGCTCGAACCTGAAGGTGAACGTCGAGCCCAAGACGGCCGAGGTCTACGTCGATGGCTACCTGGCGGGCATCGTCGATCAGTTCGACGGCACGTTCCAGAGCCTGTCGCTTGAGCCCGGCGAGCACGAGATCACGGTCTACCAGGAAGGCTTCCGCAGCCTGCGGCAGCGCCTCTACCTGAGCCCGGGGGCCACGCTGCGCATCAAGGGCGTGATGGTGCCCCTCGCGCCAGGCGAGCCGAACGAGCCGCGGCCGATGCGCCCGGCCGCGCCGCCGAGCGGCGACGTGGACGCGCGGCTGCCCTCGCAGTACCAGGCCGCGCCGCAGTATCCGCCGCCGCCGCAGCCCCAGGCCCCGGCGGCCGAGTCGTACCCGCCCCCGCCGGCCGACGGCCGATACGGCCAGCTGGCCATCCGGGTGCAGCCCGCCGACGCCGAGGTGCTCATCGACGGCGAGGCGTGGCGCGCGCCCGACGGTTCCGAGCGACTCGTGGTGTCGCTCGCGCCCGGCACGCACCGCGTGGAGATCCGCCGCGAAGGCTACGACAGCTTCGTCACGGCCATCGAGGTGCGGCGCGGAGAAACCACGCCCCTCAACGTGAGCCTCGCGAGGTTCTGAGATGACCCACACACGAGTCAGGTTCCGGTTCCCGGCGGCGGCGCTTGCGGCCGCGTGTTTCATCGCGGCGTCTTCCCTCCCTGCGATGGCCCAGGCCGCGAGCGGCCCGCCGCCGCCGTCGCTCTCGCAGGCCCCGGGCGCGCTGGTCGTGCAGAAGGTCGAGAACGGGCCGGCGTTCGGCGTCGAGTTCAAGTTCACCGAGATCAACGATTGGGACGCCTACCTGCTGGGCGGATACCTGGGCTACACCTTCGACAACAGGCTGTTCATCGGCGGCGCGGGCTACTGGCAGGTGGACGACTACGATGGTTATTACGACTACGACGACGACTATTGGGGGGACTGCTACAACGGGTGCGGCGGCTACGACGACTACGATGGCTACCACGACGCCACCGGCTACGGCGGCGTGATGATCGAGTGGTTCCCGCTGCGCACCCCGGGCTTCGGCCTCAGCGTGCGCGGGCTCGTCGGCGGCGGCATCACCTCGCTGGCCTGGGACGACTACGCCTACATCCTCGAGCCCGGGCCGTCGCCCAAGCACGGGGCCGGCTATCCCCCGCCCTCCTACGGCTACTACTACTACGCCGACCAGGGGTACTTCATCTTCGAGCCGCAGGTGAACGTCACCGTGCGGGTGGCGCCGGGCCTGTCGCTCGTGGGCGGCGCGGGCTACCGCGTGATTGGCTGGGCCAACGGCTGGGAGGACCAGATCGGCGGGTTCACCGGCAGTTTCGCGGTCCGGTTCGGCAGATAACTCCCGCCCCGGGGGCCCGCGCACGCGGGCCCGTCTTCTACCGCGGCTTCAGGTACCAGTTGTTCGGCTGGCACCAGCGCGCGGCGCCGTCGAGCGCGAACTGCACGCTGCCATACACCGACCCCGCCGCGAAGGTGCGGGACGCAAGCAGGCCCGACAGCATCGCGTCGCCCGAGGTCGGGTAGTTCGGGTCCAACGGGGGCGACACGGTGACGACCACGCCCGTCGCCGGGTCGCGCGCCTGTCCGAGCACGGGCCCGTACACCATCGTCGGGCCGCTCATCTCGAGCAGCAGCTGAAAGCGGAGGTTGGCGTCGCCGACGGGCGTGACGCGGTAGACGCGGTCCGCCAGCACCACCGTCACCGGAATCGACGCCGTGTCGGGCACGTGGTTGTCGTCGACGCAAATCACGTGCTTGCCGGCCTCGCCTTTCGGCACGTAGAAGGTGAGCGTGTAGTTGCCGGGCAGCAGGCCAAACTGGCCCGACAGCGCCTGCGTCGGCGACGCGGGCGCGCTGCAGGCGGAGGCCGCAAGCAGGGCCGCAAGCGCCGCAATCGTGCGTCCAGCCAGGCGGTCGCGCGCGCGGAGCGCGGCGGTCATGCGCGCGGCCCCGCGACGGGGAGGTGATCGATGGTGACGTCGAGCCCCCGCGGTGCGATCGTCGTGGGCAGCACCTGGCATGCCGGCAGCGCCGCGGCCACGGCGGCGATGATGGCCGCCCGCCCGGCCTCCCCCGGCGGGCCGAGGATCGCGAGCGACCCGCCGTCACCGCCCGCGCCGTTCACCTTCCAGCCACGCGCGCCGCGCGCCGATGCCGCGTCGATCACGCGCTGCGCGTCCCCGCTGACGAGCGACGGGTGCAGGCGCCGCTGCCCTTCGGTCGACGCGCGCATGGCCGCGCCGAGCGCCTCGAGATCGCCCGATTCGACGGCCCGGCGCGCCGCGGCCGCCGCCGCCCGCAACGCGTCGAGCGCCTCGCGGCCAGTCGAGCCCGGGCGATCGAGGCCGCGGATGACCTCCTCGTGGATGGCCGACGAGTCGTGCGTGCGGCCGAGATAGACGAGCAGCAACTGCCGGTCGAGGGCGGCGCGCGCGGCGTCGGGCACGCGCACCTCGTGGCGCTCGGCCGACGGGTAGCCGGTGATCTCGATGTAGTTGACGCCGCCGAACGCGGCGCCGTACTGATCCTGGACGCCCGACTGCTGGCCAAGCAGGTCCACTTCCACGCGATGAGCCGCCATGGCCACGTCGCGGGCTTCGATCCGCAGACCCCGCAACGCCCGCAGCGCGCCGACCAGCGCCACGCAGACGGCGGCCGAGGTGCCCGTCGAGGCGCCGGGCGGGACGGCCGACCGCACGGACACCTCGATCGCCATCCCGGGCGGCACACCCTCCGATTCAATCGCGGCCTCGATGAGCGGGTGCCTCGCCCAGGGCCGCGTGCCGGGTACGAAGGCGTAGCGGTGGCCGTAGTTCTCGGCGTGGACGGTCAGCGGGGCGGGCCCCTTGCCGGCCGCCTCGCGCGCCTCGACCCTCACGCGCACGCCCGGGTTGACGGCCACGTGGAACACGGCGCCGCGCCGCGCGAACCACGTGTCGGTCCACCCGCCGCAGTCGCATGTCCGCACCGGCGCCGCCGCCGTGATCGTCGTCACGATCGCCACGACCCTCTCCTGCTGCCGTTCTACGCCCCGGGCGCCGCCGCGTCAAGCCCGCGCGCCCGGTATGCTACGATTCCGGGCAGCACAGGATCGCCATGACCAAAGTCCTCGCGGCATTCTGGGATGGCTGGGGCCGGGTGCTCCGGGCGCCCGCGATCCTCGCCGGCGTGTTCGCCGTCACGTTGATGGCGGCGTTGCCGGCGCTCCAGGCCCGCGGCGGCCAGGGCCTGGGCGAGGGGTTCTTCGACCTCATGGTCTACGGGCCGGCCGCCGGCTTCTCGCCGGCCTACACGCCCACCCTGCTGGGCACCGGGCGGTTCCTCCAGTACCTGCGCGGCTTTCTCGCGGATGGCGAGCTCCCGGCCGCGTTCGTGGCCGCCGCGGCCACGACGTTGATCGTCTGGACGTTCCTGCTCGGCGGCATCCTCGATCGCTACGCGCGCCGGCGCCCCACCCGCGCGCAGGCGTTCTTCGGGGCGAGCGGCGTGTGCTTCTTCCGCTTCCTCCGCCTGGGCATCGTCGCCGCCATCGGCTACTGGGTGCTCTTCGGCGCGGTGCACCCGCTGCTGTTCCCGGCGGAGTACCCGTTCGTGGGCGACGAGGCCGCGGCGCGCGTGTCGCCGCTCTCGGCGCCCGTGTACTCGGTCTTCCTGCTGTTTGCCGCCTGCTGGAGCGCGGTGGTCGACTACGCGCGGATCCGCGCCGTCGTGGAAGACCGGCGCAGCATGCTGGGCGCGCTGGTGGCCGGCTGGCGCTTCGCCACCATGCACCCGCTGCAGACGTTCGGCCTCTACCTGCTGAACGCGGCGGCGTTCGGCGTGTTCGCGTGGGGCGTGATCGCGGTCCTCACCAGCGGGCGGCACAGCCTGATGCCGGCGGCCGGGAACTGGCTGGCGATCGGCCTCGTCGTCCTGGGCCGTGTGGCGCTGAAGCTGGCCTTCTTCGCCTCGCAGACGGCCCTCTTCCAGCGCTCGCTCGCGCACGCCGACTACACCGCCGCCCCGGAACCCCTCTGGCCCGAGTCGCCGTCGGCCGAGGCGATCATCAACGCCGCCCCCCGAGTCCCGAACCCCGAAACCCGAATCCCGGGTGCGTGAGCTATAGTCGTCCCATGCGCTCAACGGCATCGTCGATGGCAGAATGGCTGCGGGCGCGCGTCCACGAAGCGGGCGCGCGGGGCATCGTCGTGGGTCTCAGCGGCGGCATCGACTCGGCCGTCGTCGCGCGCGTGGCGCAGATGGCGTGCCCCGACGGCGTGATGACGGTGATCATGCCTGCCGAGAGCGATCCCCGCGACGCCGAGGACGCGAGGCTCGTCGCCGAAGCCTTCGGCCTGCCGGTGACGACGATCGATCTCTCCCGCCCCTTCGACGCGCTGCTCGTGCAGGCCCAGCAGGGCCTCGGCACGTGGCCGCCCGGCGCCTCGCCCGAGGACGGGAAGTCCGCCCGCCTCGCGAAGGCCAACCTCAAGCCGCGGCTGCGGATGACGACGCTGTACTACGTGGCGAACCGGCTGAACTACCTCGTGGCCGGCACCGGCAACCGCACCGAGATCGCCATCGGCTACTACACCAAGTACGGCGACGGCGGCGTGGACCTGCTGCCGCTTGGCGCGCTGGTGAAGAGCGAGGTGCGGGCCCTGGCGCGCGAGCTGGGCGTGCCCGCGCCGGTCATCGAGAAGCCGCCAAGCGCGGGATTGTGGATCGGCCAGACCGACGAAGGCGAAATGGGATTCACCTACGCCGCGCTCGAGGACTACCTGCTGCGCGGCCCCGACGCGGTGGCGCCGGCAACGGCCATGAGGATCGAGCGGCTCGTGCGCGCCAGCGAGCACAAGCGCCGCCTGCCGCCGGTGTTCGAGCCAGCGAGGGGATAGCTCGCCCTCGCTGCCTCGCAGAAGCCGCACCCCGGAATGGCTCGGACCGAGGTGCGGCGAAGGCGGGCCGAGTCCGGAGCCCCGAGTTCTGCCTCCTGGAGACGGGCATGACGCGAGTTCGACGCCTGCTGTCCTCGGCCGCGGTCGTCTGCGCGGCCTCGATGCTCCTCGGCGCGCAGACGCCGGCGCCGCAGGCTCCCCCCCAGCAGCCACCCTCGTTCCGGTCCGGCATCGACCTGGTGACCGTCGACGTCACGGTGCTGTCGAGGAACGGCCAGCCCGTGGCCACGTTGAAGGCCGAGGATTTCACGCTGCTCGTGGACGGCGCGCCGCGGCCGATCGTGTCGATGCGCCGCGTGCAGGCGCCGCGTGCCGGTGCCGCCGACGCGCTGGACGCGAAGCCCGAGGACCCGGCCGCGCCGGCGGCCGCGGTCGACGCGGCTGCGCGCCGCCGGTTCGTGCTCGTCATCGACCGCGATCACATCTACGCGGGCGAAGGCCAGCAGATGCTGCAGGCCGCGGCGACGTTCGTCGACGACCTGCCGCCGGGCGATGCCGTGGGGATGTGGACGCTGCCCGACTCCTCGACGGCCCTGCGGTTCGGAGAGGACCGGGGACTGCTCAAACAGCGGATCCGCCTCGCGGTCGGCACATACCGCCCGGTGTTCGGCCCGTGGGTCGTCGGGCGCGACGAGGCCATCCAGACCGAGGCGCCCGACGGCAGAGCGGTGCTCGCCACGATCATCGCGCGCGAGTGCAACAGGCAGCCCCCGAACTGCCCGGCCGAGGTGGAAGCGCAGGCCAGGCAGACGGCCCAGGACGCCCGCGAGCGTGCCGATGCGGCCGTCGCGCAGCTGCGCTCGCTCGTCGAGGCGCTCGGCCGGGTGGAGGGCCCGAAGCACCTGGTGCTCGTGACGGGCGGCCCGGTCACGACGCTCGAGAACATGCGCGACATCGCCGACCTCGGCGCGCGCGCGGGCCTCGCGCGCGTCACGATTCATGCGCTCCAGGTGCCGGACCCCTCCTACCGCGCGCGCACCGACCAGATGCGCGCCGCGCCGGCCGACATCGACCAGACCACGTCGGCCGCGTACATGCTCGCCGGCACCACCGGCGGCCTCGCGCTCACGCCGACGTCCGGAGAGGTCGGCTTCGATCGCCTGGAGCAGGAGCTCTCGGCCGGTTACGTGCTCGTGTTCGAAACCCAGCCGCAGGACCGCGACGGGAAGGACCACGACATCTCGGTCAAGGTGCGCGACCTCGGTTTCGGAAGCGCCGTGAGGGCGAGGAAGTCGTTCCGCATCGACGCGAACGCGCCGCGCCCCGCCCCGGCGCCCGCCCTGCCCATGCCGCAGCCCGCCGCGCTCGCGCTTCCGCCGGCTCCGCCTGAGCCCGTGGGCGTCGACCCGGGCGACATGGCCGACCGGATGGCCGACTACGCGGAGCTGTTCGAGCGGGAGATCTCGGCGGTGGTGGCCGAGGAGCGCTACGTCCAGGTGATTCACCCGTGGCGCGGCGTCCCGAGCGGCGTCAAGGGCGAGCCGGCGCTCGCCTGGCGCGAGCCCGGCGCGCCGGAGAAGAAGGGCGGGCCCATCATCGCGCGCCGCCAGCTCGTCTCGGACGTCGTGATGGTGCAGCTGGTGGACGGGCAGTGGCTCAGCTACCGCGACGTGGCCGAGGTGGACGGCGACCCGGTGCGGGGCCGCACCGACCGCGTGCGCGAGTTGCTGCTCTCGAAGGGCGCGGATCGCGCCGACCAGTTCCGGCGGATCAACCACGAGAGCGCCCGCTACAACCTGGGCGACCTGCGGCGCGACATGAACCTGCCCACCGTGACGCTGTCGCTGCTGCGCCGGCCGAACCACCCGCGCTTCCTGTTCAAGCGCGACAAGGACGAGACCATCGGCGGGCGCCCGTGCCGCGTGCTCACGTACACCGAGAAGCAGGTGCCGACGCTGCTCGGCACGCCCCGCGGCGGCAACATCTTCATCTACGGGCGCGTCTGGCTCGACCAGGCCGACGGGCGGGTGCGGCGCACCGAGCTGCGCTTCGAGCGCCGATCGAACGAGGGCCGCTCGTACATCCGCGTCGATTTCCAGCCGTACCAGGACCTCCCGATCCTGGTGCCCGCGGTCATGTGGGAATGGTACCGAGGGCGGCGATCAGCTCGGGCGCATCGGCGGTGACACCACCGTCATCGAGGGCATCGCGACGTACGACAGGATCCGCCGGTTCCAGGTGACGACGGCGGAAGAGATCAAGTGACCGGGGACGCGGTCCCGATCTTCGGAAGGCCTCGACCTCCATCCCGAGCCCCGAGTCCCGAGTCCCGGGCCCCGACTCTTACAGGATTGCCGCCAGCACGGCGTCTTCCGTGATGCCGAAGTGCTCCCACACCTTGACGAAGTGCTCCGACGGCGCGACGCGCGGGTCGGAGATGCCGAGGTGCGCCAGCCGCACGCCGCTGCCCGACAGGGCCGTGGCCACGACGCCGGCGAACCCGCGCGTGCCCGAGTGCGGGTCGCCGATGAGGCCGTCCTCGATGGTCACCACCCGGCGGTAGCGCGCGGCCAGGCCCTCGAGGAACCCGTCGTCGATCGGGAAGCCGTTCACGATGAACACGTCGGCCGGCACGCCCCGGGCCAGGGCCTTGTCGGCGGCGGCGCCCGCCAGGTAACTCGGCGCGCCCACGGCGAGCACGGCCACTGAGGCGCCGGGGTGCTCGCGGTACGCGGTGACGGGCGCCCACGCGTCGCCCGCGTTCCACAGCGGCTGGTTCGATCCCGCGCGCGCCAGCACCGGCAGGTTGTCGCGCGGGATGGCCACGATGTGCCCGCCGCGGCCGGCGGCGGCGTCGCGCACCGCGATGAACGCCGCGCGCGCGTCGGCGGGCGCGTAGAAGCGGCGCAAGTACGGCAGGTAGCCCAGCGCCAGGTTGATCCAGTCGAGGCTCCAGCCCGAAAAGTGATCGCGCCCGGTGCACGCGCCCACGTGCGAGAGGTGCATCACCACGTTCAGGCCCTCGTTCGCGCCGGTGAGGTTGCGCTGGTAGCGCCAGAACTCGAACCCCTCGCGCGCGATGCCCTCGAAGAACGCGGCGAAGGTGGCGAACACGTTCAGCTGCGGCTCGCGGCTGCTGAACGACAGGCCGTTGGCCAGCAGCGACGCGGCCTGCTCCTGGATGCTCATCTCGAAGCGCTGGTCGCGCGGCACCCGGCCGGCGGCCTTGCCGAGCTTGGTGGACGGATCGAGGTCGCACGACACGAAGAAGCAGCGCTCCGGGTGGGCGCGCGCCACGGCGTCGTAGGCCGCTTCGGAGCCCGCGCGCGGCGACACCGACGAGCCGGGGCCCGGCAGGGTGATGGCCGCCACGGCCCCCTCGTCGAGCAGCAGGTTCGGCGCGCCCTTCGGCGGGCGCGCGGCGGTCACCACCACGCGCGCCGGCTGCGCGCGCAGTCGGTCGAGGGCCGCGCGCTCGTCGCCATCGAGCTGCAGCAGCGGGCTGGCGAGCACGGCGGCCTCGTCGCGGCCCTTCATGCCGCCGTCGTGGTGGCCTTCGCCGCCCGGCAGGCCGTTCACGTAGAAGAGGCACTCGCACATCGCGCGCGCGTCGCGGAAGCTCATCAGCGAGCCCGGGATCCAGATCTCGGTGTCGGCGGCCACGCCGTGCGCCGCGGCGAAGCGTGCCACCTCGCCCTCGATCCCGTACATCTCGCCGAAGACGCCGACGGTGATGCGCGACCGGCCCGACGTGCGGTAGCCGGTCGGGACAATCATCGCGGGCCGGCCCGTGCGCGCCAGCGCCAGCGCGTCGCGATAGGCCCCGAACAGCGCCGCCCGGTCGTGCAGCGACGCGATCTCGATCACCTCGAGGCCCAGGGCCGCGACCACGGGGCGCGGGTCGCGGTCCATCACCTTCGCCGTGGGGGCCGACAGCTGGATCCCGTTGCGGTGCATCACGAGCACCAGCGGCGCGCCGTGCTGGCTGGCCGCGATGCAGCCGTTCAGGAACTGGCCCGACACCCAGCCGGCATCGCCGCAGTGGCAGATGACGGCTGCGTCGGGCCCCTTGCGCGCCCGCAGGCCCAGGGCCTGACCGGCGGCCACCGGCACGATGGCGCCCAGGCGGCCCGAGCTCAACTCGGTGCCGCCGGCCACGAACGAGACGTGCCCGGCGATGTCGAGGCTGCGGCGGAACGCCTCCACCACGCGCGCCTCGGGCAGAAAGCCGAGCGCCGCCAGGGCCGCGTAGTAGCCGATGCTGGTGTGCCCGTGCTCGATGGTGAAGTGGCGGGCGTCGTAATCGGTCACGCCGAGCGTCATCAGCAGCGCCGGGATGAGCTCCAGGCCGCCGCCGAGGTGATCGATGTCGCCCGCGCGGGCGAGCGACGCCAGCGATCGGATGGCCGTGGCGGCCGCGGTCTTCTCGAGGGCCGACAGCGCCTCGGCCTGGGCCGGCTCGAGCGCCGAGGCCGCCGGGTCGAGCGCGAACGGCAGCACGCGCGAGACGAGGCGCTCGCCCATCAGCGGCGTGGCAGCCAGCAGGTCGTCGTTGCGCCGCCGCTGCGCGGCGGCCAGGCTCGACAGCGGGTGGAGCGCGGGTGTGGTCATGGTGTCTGGTCCTGGCAGGGGCTCGGGCCGGGTTCCGGCAGTCTAACACACGGAATCCGGCCCTATAATGTGGGGCGGCATGACGCACACCATCACCCTCATTCCAGGCGACGGCATCGGCCCCGAGGTGTCGGCGGCCGTGGTCCGCATCCTCACCGCCGCCGGCGCCTCCATCGAGTGGGAACGGCACGACGCCGGCATGGTGGCGCTCGAACGCCACGGCACCACGCTGCCGCACCCGCTGCTCGACTCGATCGAGCGCAACCGCGTGGGCCTCAAGGGGCCGCTCACCACGCCCATCGGCGCGGGCTTCACCAGCGTGAACGTGGGCCTGCGCAAGGCCCTCGGCCTCTACGCCAACCTCCGGCCGGTCTACCACCTGCCGGGCGTGCCCACGCGCTTCGACAACGTGAACCTGGTGCTGGTACGCGAGAACACCGAGGACCTCTACTCGGGCCTCGAGCACGAGGTGGTCCCGGGCGTGGTCGAGAGCCTCAAGATCATCACCGAGGCCGCGTCCACGCGGATTGCCCGCTTCGCCTTCGCGCACGCGCGCCTGTACGGCCGCCGGCGGGTGACGGCCATCCACAAGGCCAACATCATGAAGCTCGGCGACGGCCTGTTCCTGGACTGCGCACGCACCGTCGCCCGCGAGTACCTCGACCTCACGTACGACGAGCGCATCGTCGACGCCGCCTGCATGCACCTGGTGATGACGCCCGAGAAGTTCGACGTGCTGCTGATGCCGAACCTCTACGGCGACATCCTGTCGGACCTCTGCGCGGGGCTGGTGGGCGGCCTCGGCGTGGTGGGCAGCGGCAACATGGGCGACTCGGCCGCCGTGTTCGAGGCGGTGCACGGCACGGCGCCCGACATCGCGGGCAAGAACCTGGCCAACCCGACGGCGCTGCTCATGTCGGCCATCATGATGCTGCGCCACATCGGCGAAACCTCGCGCGCCGACGCGGTGCGCGGCGCGCTCGACGCGGTGCTGGCCGCGGGGCAGGTCCGCACGCGCGATCTCGGCGGTTCGTCGACCACGATGGAGTTCGCCGACGCCATCTGCCGCCACATCGAGCACGCGGGCCCGGCGCCCGCCCAGCCAGCGTAGCGATGCACCCATGCCGAAGCAGAAGCTGACCGAAGACGTGACGGCCGCCGTGCTGGCCCGCCCCGAGATCGAGCGGCTGATCCAGCACGGCCACGGCCAGGACCCCGCGCAGGTGCGCGCGCAGGTGCTCGCGTACCTCGAGGAGCTGCGGACGACGCAGCGGTACCCGCTGTACCGGGCGCTGCAGCACCCGCTCTACCCCATCCTGCGGAAGATCACGCGGCACGTCGAGCGCATCGATCTCGCCCGCGACGCCGTGGCGTCGGGCCGCGTCGTCTACGCGTCGAACCACCGCAGCCACATCGACTACCTGGTGCAGCCGCTGGCGCTCGACGACCACGGGCTGCGGCCGCCGCTCATCGCCGCCGGCATCAACCTGTTCGGCGGGCCGCTGGGCCTCATCCACAAGCACGTCACCGGGGCGATCCCGATCCGGCGCGCCACCCGCGACCCGGTGTACCTGACGACGCTCAAGGCCTACGTCGCCGAGCAGCTGCGCGAGCACGACCTCTTCGTGTATCCCGAGGGCGGGCGCAGCTACAACGGCGAGCTGAAGCCCTACAAGACCGGCCTGCTCAACGCCGCGCTGCAGGCCGGCGTCAAGGACCTGCTGATCGTGCCGGCCTCGATCACGTACGACCTGGTGCTCGAGGACCGCGCGATCGCGAGCCAGGGCGTGAAGCGCCGCCAGCGCCCGTTCACGCGCGAGCTGGCCGAGATGGTGGGACTCGCCGTGGGCTACCACGCGCGGTCGTTCACCGTGTTCGGCGCGCCGATCGCGGCCGGCGCCTACGACCCCGAGTCGCGCAGGGACGCGCTGGATCTCGCGCACGCCCTCAGGGAGGCGACCGGGCGCATCGTCAAGGTGCTGCCCACGGCCATCGTGGCCCACGCGATGCGGCCGTCCATCGCCGCCGCCGACCTCGAGGCGCGCGTGGCGGCCGCGCTCGACCACCTGGCCGCGGCGGGCGCGAACCTCGCGGTGCGCGACGCGAAGCACGTGGTCGAGGACGGGGTCGCGCGCCTCGATCATCGCGGGGTCATCCAGGCCGGGGGCGATCGCCTGCGCGTGCGCGATCGCAACGTCCTGCGCTATTACGCCCGCTCGATCCAGCACCTGCTGCCCGCGGCAGCCGCCCGCTAGGACGCCATCATGATCGACGCCCTGTCGAAGTCGTTCTTCCACGCCCTGGCCCGCAGCAAGGGCCTCGAACGCCTGGCCTCGCGGGTGGGCATGGCCACGCCCGCCAGCTTCGCGCGGCGCTTCATCGCCGGGGAGAGCGCCGCCGAGGCCATCGAGGCCGCCAAGGCCATCCAGGCCAGGGGCATGCGGCTCACCCTCGATCAGCTCGGCGAGAGCATCACGACGCTGGCCGAGGCCGAGGCGGCCACGAAGGTCTACCTGGCGCTGGTCGAGGCGATCCGCGCGGCGGGCATCGACCGCAACATCTCGGTGAAGCCCACGCAGCTCGGCCTCGACATCGACCAGGCGGTGTGCGTGGACAACATCACGCGCATCCTCGAGCTGGCCAGGCAGCACGACTTCTTCGTGCGCATCGACATGGAGAACACGCCCTACATCCAGAAGACGCTCGACATGTTCGCGTCGGTCTGGGCCGGCGGCTATCGCAACGCCGGCGTCGTGCTCCAGTCGGCGGTCTTCCGCAGCGAGGACGATGCGAGGGCCGTGTCGAAGATGGGCGCGCGCGTGCGCCTGGTGAAGGGCGCCTACAAGGAGCCGGCCGCCCTCGCCCACCAGGCCAAGGCCGACGTCGACGCCGCCTTCGTCCGCATCATGAAGGTGCTGCTCGCCGAGGGCACCTACCCGGCCATCGCCACGCACGACCCGAAGATGATCGACGCGACGAAGGCCTTCGCCGCCGAGCAGGGCGTCCCCAAGGACGGATACGAGTTCCAGATGCTCTTCGGCATCCGCCGGGATCTCCAGGCGCAGCTCGTGGCGGACGGCTACCGGATGAGGATCTACGTGCCCTTCGGCAAGCAGTGGTTCCCCTACTTCATGCGCCGGCTCGGCGAGCGCCCCGCCAACGTCGGGTTCGTGCTCAAGGGCATCTTGAGTGACAGGGGCTAGGCGCTAGGCGCTAGGCGCTAGGCGCTAGGGGCTAGGGGCTGGGGGCTAGGGGCTAGTCAGGCAGCCGGTCGAGCTGTTACGCATGCGGCGGGCGCCGCGGCCGACTAGCGCCCAGCGCCTAGTCCCTAGTCCCTAGCCGCTACCTCCAGTCCGCCATGAACACGTTGGTCTCCCCTTCCGCCTTCGCGTAGCGGTTGGAGGCGAACACGAGCTTCTTTCCGTCGGGCGAGAACATCGGGAAGCCGTCGAACGTGTCGTTGTAGGTCACCCGCTCGAGGCCCGTCCCGTCGGCGTTAATCAGGTACAGATCGAAGTTGCGGCCCTTCGGGTCCCCCACGTTCGTCGAGAAGATGATCCGCTTCCCGTCGGGCGTGAAGAACGGCGCGAAGCTCGCGGCCTTCAGGTTCGTCACCTGCCGCAGGTTGGACCCGTCCTCGTTCATCACGAAGATCTCGAGCGATGTGGGGCGCCACAGCCCCTTCTTGAGCAGCGCCCGATAATCGTCCAGCTCGGGCCCGGCCTGGAGCGCCCGCCCGCGGAACACGATCTGCCGGCCGTCGGCCGAGTAGAACGGCCCGCCGTCCGGCCCCTCGCGGCGGGTGAGGCGCTTCACGTCGCTGCCGTCGGCGTTCATCGAGTAGATCTCCATGTCGCCGTCGCGCACGCTGGTGAACACGATCCGGCCGTCCTTGCGGATCGTGGCCTCCGCGTCGTACCCCGGGGTGGTCGTCAACGGCCGCACGTTCGAGCCGTCCGCGTTCGCGACGTAGATGTCGTAGGTGTCGTAGATGGGCCACACGTAGCCCTGGGCGAACGACGGCACCGGCGGGCACTCGCGCCCGCCCTTGATGGTGGACGCGTAGACGACGCTCTTCCGGTCGGGCGTGTAGTACGAGCACGTGGTGCGCCCGCCGTCGCTGATCTTCCGGACGTCCGACCCGTCGACGTTCATCGTGTAGATCTGGTCGCACGTCCCCGGGCCCTTGCTCGCCTGGAACGCGAGCCTCGCGCCGTCGAACGAGAAATACGCCTCGGCGTTCTCGCCGCCGAACGTGAGCTGGCGGACATTCGCGAGGCGCGCCTCGCCCTTGAGCGGCGCGACGGCCGACGCCGGCGCCTGGCCCGGCACGGCCGCCCCGGCGGCCAGCACCGCGGCACCCGCCGCGCAGGCGGCCGCGAAACCCAGAACGCGTACAGATGGTGTGCGCACGGAGTGTGTTCCCCCTGAAAGCCTACACCGGCGCACACTCGAGTCGACCATGCGCCGGATGGAGCCCGCAGGCTTCAGCCTGCGTGAGCCCGGAGCGAACGGCCCAGCGGACGTAAGCTCCGGGGTTAGTGATGGTCCCGAAGAGGTATCATCGCAGCTTGTGAAGGAGCCTGTCCAGCCGCTGCCCGAGCCGGCCCTGGCCATCGCGCGCGCCGCGCGGGCCGCGGGCGGCCGCGCGCTCGTCGCCGGCGGGTGGGTGCGCGATCGGCTGCTCGGCACGGCCTCCCCGGACATCGACATGGAGGTCTACGGCATCGACGCCGGCACGCTGCGCGGCCTGCTCGAGGCGGTGGGCCGCGTGGACGCCGTCGGCGAGTCGTTCACCGTCTACAAGGTGGCCGGCGTCGACGTCGCCATGCCCCGCCGCGAGTCGAAGGCGGGCCGCGGCCATCGCGGGTTCGACGTCACCGGCGACCCGCACATGTCGGTCGAGGAGGCCTGCCGGCGGCGCGACTTCACGATCAACGCCATCCTGTTCGACCCGCTCACGGGCGAGCACTTCGATCCGTTCGACGGCCGGCGCGATCTGGCACAGCGCGTCCTGCGGATGGTCGACGCGCGCACGTTCGCCGACGACAGCCTGCGCGTCCTGCGCGCTTTGCAGTTCGCCGCGCGGTTCGAGCTCGCGATCGACGACAACACGAAGCGCGTCTGCCGCGGCATCGCCCTCGACGACCTGCCGAGCGAGCGCGTGCTCGGCGAGTTCGAGAAGCTCCTCCTGCTGGCGAGGCGGCCGTCGATCGGCCTCGCGCTCGGCCTCGAACTGGGGGTGATCGGCGCGCTGGTGCCCGAGATGGCCGCGCTCGTCGGCTGCCCCCAGGAGCCCGAGTGGCACCCGGAGGGCGACGTCTGGGTGCACACGCTCCTGGTCGTCGACGAAACGCGGGCGGCCATTGACGACCTCGACCGCCCGCGCCAGCTCACGATGATGCTCGGCGCCGTGTGCCACGACTTCGGCAAGCCGCTCACCACCGCGCTCATCGACGGCCGCATCCGCTCGCCCGGCCACGAGCCCGAAGGCGTCGCGCCCACGCTCGCGTGGCTCGACCGCCTGAACCTCCACACGATCGACGGCTTCGACGTGCGCCACCAGGTGGCGGGCCTGGTCGCGTATCACCTCGCCCCGGGCATGTGGCACAAGGCATCGTCGCCGGTCGGCGACGGGGCGTTCCGCCGGCTGGCGCAGAAGGTGGACCTGGAACTGCTCGCCCGCTTCGCCCGCGCCGACTGCAAGGGCCGCTCCGGCGAGTTCGACTGCTCGGCCATGGACTGGTTCGTCGAGCGCGCCCGCGCCCTCGGCGTCGAGCACAGGCCGCCGGCCCCGATCCTGCTGGGCCGGCACGTGCTGGCGATGGGCTTCGCGCCCGGGCCCGCGGTGGGGCGCATCGTGAAGGCGGTGTACGAGCGGCAGCTCGACGGCGCCGTCACCGACCTCGAGTCCGCGCAGGCGGAAGCGTGCGCCATCATCGGAGCGGGCGGCGGAAGCGCTCCCGGGGGCTGAAGCCCCCGGGCTCCATCTCGGGTGGAGAGGGACGTCCTGGACAGTCACAGTTGCCAATGACCCGCGACACCCTCGTCGACGTGTTCACCGATCTCGCCGCCACGCGCGGCGAGTTTCTCGTCTACGACGACGGGTTCCGGTCGGTCTCGCGCTCGTACGGCGACGTCGGCCGGGCCGCGCGGGCGCTGGCCGCGCGCCTCGCGGCGCAGGGCGTCGTGCCGGGCGATCGGATCATCCTCTGGGGCGAGAACCGCCCCGAGTGGGTGGCCGCCCTCTGGGCCGCGATCATCTCGGGCATCGTCGCCGTCCCCATCGACTACCGCAGCTCGCTCGACTTCGTGCGCCGGATCCGCGGGATCGTGGACGCGAAGGTGATTCTCGCGGGCGACGACCTGCCGGTGGACGCCGGCGCGGGCCTCGCCGCCGCCGGATCGATCGACGGCGCGGCGGTCTGGCGGCTTGCGGCCCTCGACTGGCGCGGCGATGCGCCGATGCCCGCCGTGCGGACGGCCGCCGCAGACACGGCCGAGATCATCTTCACCTCGGGCGCCACGGCCGAGCCGAAGGGCGTGGTGCTCACGCACCGCAACATCCTGGCGAACACGGTGCCCATCGAGCGGGAAGTCGGGAAGTACCCGGAAGTACGGGCGGCCGTTCTTCCCGCTGCGGTTCCTCAACCTGCTGCCGCTCAGCCACATGTTCGGCCAGGCGATGGCCACGTTCATCCCGCCGATGTTGCCCGGCGTCACGGTCTTCGTCCGCAGCCTCAGCCCGCACGACATCGTCAGGCAGATCCACGACCGCCGCATCTCGGTGCTCGTGTCGGTGCCGAAGATGCTCGACGTGCTGCGCGCCCACGTGCAGCACGCGGCGCCGACGGCCGCCGAGCCTGCGGGCCCCGGCGTGCACTGGGTGAAGCGCTGGTGGATCCACCGCGACGTGCACCGGCTGTTCGGCCCGAAGTTCTGGAGCTTCGTGGTGGGCGCGGCGCCGCTCGACCCGGACCTCGAGACCTACTGGTCGCGGCTCGGGTTCGCCGTCATCCAGGGCTACGGCCTGACCGAGACGGCGCCGGTCGTCACCGTGAATCACCCGTTCGCCATGCGGCGCGGGTCGGTGGGCAAACCGATCCACGGCCTGACGGTGAAGGTCGCCGCCGACGGGGAGATTCTCGTGCGCGGCGACAACGTGACGCAGGGCTACTTCAACGCGCCCGACGCCACGGCTGAGGCGTTCGAGGACGGCTGGCTGCGGACGGGCGACATCGGCGAGGTCGACGAGTCGGGTCGGCTCTACGTGCGAGGCCGCAAGAAGGAGATGATCGTCCTCGCCGACGGCCTCAACGTGTTCCCCGACGATGTGGAGCGGGCGCTGGATGCGGTCGCGGGCGTGCGCGAGTCGGCCGTGGTCGGGCTGAAGGACGGCTCGGGCGAGCGCGTGCACGCCGTGCTGGTCGTCGAGCCGGGCGTCGAAGCGGCTGGGATTACGCGCGCGGCCAACGCGAACCTGGCCGACCACCAGCGGGTGCGGACCGTGTCGATCTGGCCCGGCGAGCACCTGCCGCGCACCGAGGGCACGCGCAAGCTCAAGCGCGTCGAGATCAGGCGATGGGCCCAGGACGGCTCGGCGGCGAGCGCCGCGCCGGCAGCCGAGGATCCCGTCGAGGCCGTCCTCGCGCGGCTGTCGCACGGCCGGGCGGTGGACGCGTCGACCAGCATCCAGGACCTGGGGCTCAGCTCGCTCGATCGGGTCGAGTTGATGGTGGCCCTCGAACAGCGGATGCAGACGTCGTTCGACGAGTCGGCGTTCGCCTCGGCCAAGACCGTGGCCGATCTGCGCGCCATCGTCGAGGGTGGCGCGGCGGCGGCCGGCCCAGGCGAGGCCAGGGCGATCGACGTGCCCGCATGGAGCCTCACCTGGCCCGCGCGCGCGGCCCGGCGCGTGCTGCAGGGCGCGCTGGTGCTGCCGCTCACGCGGATCTTCGCGAACATCACCGTGCACGGCGCGGAGCACCTGCGTGGTCTGGCGGGTCCGGTGGTGTTCGCGTCGAACCATCAGAGCCACATGGACACGCCGGTGATTCTGGCGGCGCTGCCTCCAGAACTGCGCCGCACGGTGGCGCCGGCCATGGTCAAGGAATTCTTCCGGGCTCACTTCCACCCGGCGGAAGCCACGCTCCGCGAGCGAACGACGGCCTCCACGCTCTACGTGCTGGCGGCGCTGGCCTTCAACGCCTTTCCGCTGCCCCAGCGCGAGGCGGGCGCGCGCGATACGCTGCGGTACATCGGCCGGCTGACATCGGCGGGCTACTCAATCCTGATCTTCCCCGAGGGCGCCAGAGGCGAGACCGGCACGTTGAAGCCCTTCCGCCCGGGCGTGGCGATGATCGGCAGCCGCCTCGGCCTGCCGGTCGTGCCGGTCAGACTGGATGGGGTCGATCGGGTGCTGCATCCGTCCTGGAGAATGGCGCGGCGGGGACCGGTGGCTGTGCATTTCGGGGCGCCGATGGTCTTTGAGGGCGACGACTACGAAGCCCTGGCAGGCCGGCTGCGCGATTCGGTGACGGCGCTGTAATCCGGCACGATTTATGAATGTTGCGGTGCCGGTCCCAATGTGGCACAATCTTTGTCATGAACGGCCACGAACCAGAGTCCGGCGAGATCGCGACGCCTGCTGGCACGCCGGAACCGACCGCTCCGGGGACCGAGCCAGCCCAGGACCTGTCCCCGGCCGTCCAGCGCTTCAAGAGCTGCCGATGGCGGAAGCCGGCTGAAAACGGCACGCCCGACCACTGCACGCACCGGGACGTCCATCCCATTACCGGTTCCACCGGTTTCACCGCGGACTCCTGGTGCCCCGATTGCGGTCACTACAAGGTGCGCCGCAATCCCCGCAAGCGGCCCGAGTTCTCTCCCGAGGACCGGTACTACTAGAGACGGTTTCATAACCTGCGCAGGGCGGCTGAAACAGGCCGCGAGAACGGGTTATGAAACCGCTTGTAGACAGGGGGACAGTCCCCTCTTTCCCGCCTCGGACACGTCCCCGGCTGAGATCAGTCAGAGAATTCGCGCGCGAGGTCCGCCCATTCGCCATCGGGGGCCATCGTGGCGTACGCCCGCCAGTGCGGCTTCGCTTCCTCGGGCCGGCCGTCCTTCTCGAGCGCGACGGCCAGGTAGAGGTGGGCGTCGGCGTACCGGGGGTTCACGGCCAGCGCGCGCAGGTAGCACTGCTCGGCCTCGCGATAGCGCGCCAGGTCGTGATGGATGTTCCCGAGATTGAAATGGCCTTCGAACACGTCCGGCTCGAGCAGCATGGCGCGCTCGTAGAGGGCCATGGCCTCGATGAGGTGCTCCTGGCCGTAGTGGATGTTCGCCAGGTTGATGAGCGCCGGCACCAGCCGGGGGTCGATCTCGAGCGCGCGCCGGTAGGCCGCGGCGGCCTCGCCGCGCCTCTCCGGCGACCCGTCGTCGAGCGACGACCCGATGGCGAAGTACTGCTCCGCGTCGGCGGGATCGGCAGGCGCCCGATCGGGCGGGAGGGTCGCGGGTCCGCCGCGCCTGGCTGCGCCGGGCGACGGGGCCGGCGGCTTGCGAAGGGCGAGCACTTTGGCCGGCTGGCGATCCACCTGGAAGTCGAACGCGAGCTGGCCGGACCGCCCCGCGAGCGACGCCCGCAGCACCGCGCGGAACGGCGCGCCGCGCTGCAGCTCGGCGTTGACCTGGCGGATGACGGCGACATCCGCGAAGCCGACGTAGCGGTCGCCGTCCACGACGAGCGGCGGGTCGATGAGCTTGCACTTCTGGAGCGACCTCAGGTGGTCCTCGCGAACGAGCGTGTAGAGGCCGACGACCTCCGCCAGGCTGTAGGCGGGCTGGCGGGGCTTGCCGTCTTCGGTGGGATGGGCGAGGTTCACGCCGCCGTGCGTCTCCGCGCGAACGGTATCCGAGCGGCCACCGCGTGTCAATTCACGGGCTTCAGCGGGATCACCGGCGCGCGGAAGCTCTGAATCGACACCTGCGCCGCGGTGCGCTCGGCCGCCGCGACAAACGCCGCCGCCGCCGGCGAATCGGGATCCGACAGCATGATCGGCGTGCCCGTGTCGCCGCCCCGGCGCAGCGGCTCGGAGATCGGAATCGCCCCGAGGAACGGCAACTTCAGCTCCTCGGCCAGGCGTTCGCCGCCGCCCCGGCCGAAAATGTCGCTTTCGTGCCGGCACTTCGGGCAGGCGAAGTACGACATGTTCTCAATCAGGCCGAGCACGGGGATGTTGAGCTTCTCGTACATCGCCACCGCGCGGCGCGTATCGGCCACCGCCACCTGCTGCGGCGAGGTCACCACGATCGCGCCCGCGATGTACGCGGACTGGCTCAGGCTGAGCGCCACGTCGCCGGTGCCCGGCGGCAGATCCACCACCAGGTAGTCGAGGTCGACCCAGCGGACGTCGTTGAGGAACTGCCGGATCACGCCGTGCAGCATCGGGCCCCGCCAGATCACCGGCGCGTCGTCCGACGTCAGGAAGCCCATCGACACGACCTGCAGGTCGTACTTCATGGGCGGCACGATCTTCTCGCCGTCGGTGCCGAGCTGGCCCTGCAGGCCGAGCATGATCGGCACGTTCGGCCCGTAGATGTCGGCGTCGATGATGCCCACGCGGCTTCCCGTGCGCGCCAGCGCCAGCGCCAGGTTGACGGCCACCGTGGTCTTGCCCACGCCGCCCTTGCCGGCGCCGACCGCGATGAGGTTCTTCACCCCGGGAATCGGCGCCTTGGCGATGTCCGGCGAAATGGCGGCCCGCACCTGCGCCGTCATCGTGATGTCGACATCGCTCACGCCGGGCAACTGCAGCACGGCCGCGCGCGCCTGTTCCTTCAGCTGCTCCTTCACAGGGCACGCCGGCGTCGTCAACTCGATGGTGAACGACACCTTGCCGCCGTCGATGGCGACGTCCTTCACGAAGCCGAGCTTGACGATGTCCTTGTGGAGATCGGGGTCTTTGACCGCGGTGAGCGCCTGCAGGATCTGGGCCTGTTCGAGTGCCATATCCTTCAAGCTTAACCCGGAAACAGGGGGCAGGTACTCTCCCGGGATTCGGGACTCGGGATTCGGGATTCGGGCTGACTCGCTGTGCCTGTGACACGTCCGGCCAGGCCCGGTGCCGATGGTCTCAGCGCGATTCCCAGGAATAACCGGGCTGCGTCGTGAGACGGTTGTCCTCCACCGGGCCGCCGACGGTGAAATGATACAGGCTCTGCAGCGCATGACCGCGGATGCCCAGCAACTCGTGCACGCCGTCGTCGAAGTAGCAGCCGATGCCCGTGCCGCGGAGGCCCGCGGCCTCGGCTTCGAGGTAGAGGGCCTGCCCCACGGCACCGGCTTCCCAGAAGAGGCGGCGGTAGGCGGCGGGGCCGCCTTCGCCGAGCGCCGCGTCGAACTCGGCCAGCATGCCGAGGCTGAAACAGCCGTCGGCGGCGATGTCCTGGCCGCAGCTCAACTGGCGCGCGATGCGGCCGCAATCGGCGTGATCGAGCAGGAAGAACGGCAGGTCATCGGGCACCCCGGGCGGACGCAGCCACGCGAAGTCCTGGTTGAAGGCGCCGCGAAGCACCCCCATGCCCGCCACGGTCCGCGGCAGCGCGTAGAGGCCGGGCTCGAGGCCTTCCACGCGATGGACGAACAGCGCCAGGTGAATGCGCGGCGTCCACGGGAAGGCGTCGAAGGGCGGTCCGGCCTCGGGCAGAAGCCGGCGCAGCAGGCGGACGAAGCCGTCGAGGCCCATCGCGGTCCTGCCGTCCATCGACACCGCGCTGCGCCGCTGCAGGACGAGCGCGGCAGCGGAGATCGGGCGGCCGGGGGACGGGTCCCCGGCGGCGGCGCGCCGGGCGAGGCCGACGAGGTTCGGCAGGGCCGTGCCGTCGTCCGCGCTCCCGATGTCGCGGCTCGCCTCGGCGGCGGCGTCAATCCAGTCCCACTGCACGCGGTCGCTGCTCAGCCTGTTCGCCCGCCCAGACCACGCGGCGCGGCCCGCGGCGTCCGCCAGCACCTGCGCGGCGCGCGCGACGATCGCCGATGCGCGGGCCGCCTCGGACGCCGCGCCCGGCACCACCGCGATGAGGCAGGCCGGCTCTTCGCGCTCGGCACCCTCGAAGTCCGCGTCCCGATCGGTCCCCAACACCGCCGCCAGCGCCGCCGACGACCAGCCCGGCACGACCGCGCACGACCAGCCCATCATGCCGGCCGCCACGCGCATGGCCGCCACGGCGTGGCCCACGTCGTGCTGACAGTACCCGGAACGCGCGCTCGCCGTACTTCCACGCCTCGCGCCAGTGAATCGAACTGATGGCCGCGAGGAAGCTCCCGCCGGGAAGCCCTGCGCACGCCGCGCTCCACGCGGCCGGGTCGAGGCGGCTCCGTTCTTCGAGCGCGTGGGCATCCGGCGCGTAGTGGTAGACGCCCGGCTCCGCGCCGGCCATGCCCGGCCCGCAGAGGATGTAGCCCTCGGTGGGATGGAGATTGCCGCTCGACGGGTTCACGCGCAGGGCCCAGCGCGACGGCCCGGCCTGCTTCCACGCCGACAGCCCCAGACTGAAGCGGAGGAAGACCGACACGGCGGCGAGTCCTGGCTCGACGGGTTCGGCCGGCGGCACCGGGTCGAACAGCGCGTCGTAGGCCGTGTCGCGCCACGACGCGTCGCGCGGGCCGCCGGGCTTCTCAGCGGCGCGCAGCACGTCGATCAGATCGATGCGGCGGCAGGGGACAAACGTCCGGAACGGGTCCGGCTGTGTCGCCCAGTCGAGATAGCCGACCGATCGGGCGAACCGGTTGAAGTGGTGCTTGGTTTGTTCGTGGTACTCGCGAACGATCGCCAGCGGGTCGCGCGCGGGCACGGCGGGGATCTAGGCGGACTTCTCGAGATCGGCAAGGCGCCGTTCGACGTCGGCCAGCGCCAGGGTGAGCTGCTGCCTCCGGGCTTCGTGGGAGATGGCGGCCAACTGCCGGCCGATGTCGGCCTTGGCGAGGCGCAACGACTCCAGGGCGCGAGCGCGGACAGGGTCCACTCGCCGCGAGCCGTTGCGCGCCTGGCGCCGCTCTTCCTCGAGCTCGTCCATCCGCTCGGCCAGCCTGCTGCTGGCGTCGACCAATCCTTCGCCGCTATCCGACATGCGTCTTTCGCAACCTCACGCGTTCTTCAGAAGGTGAACCGGGGGAACTCTCCCTCACAGTATATCGGCACGGGACTTGAATAGCACAGTCCCCGGGCCGGTCCGCCGCCCTGCGCTATAGTGGTGCCGCCCGGAACGGGCTACTGAATCCAATACGAGCTGCCGTGAATCCTTCCACGGGAGCAGAGACGTTGCCTTCGATGGACGAGAAACGCCAGGCCTCGTTTGCCCGAATCGCCGCCGCGAGCCTCGTGCTCCTGGCGGGCCTCTCGGCCGTCGGATGGTACGACTACACGAGCACGCGCAACGAGCTGCTGACGTTGCTGGTCGACCAGGCGGCGTCGATGCGCCAGGCGGTGGCCGCCGCCGCGAGCCTGGGCGAGGCGGCCAGCGCCCAGACGCAGGCAGCCGTTTCGGCCCGCCTGCTCGACAACGCGCGCCTGCTCCGGGTGCTGGACGCGCGCGGCGGCCTGACGCAGGCGCAACTCGACGAGGTGGCTCGCGCGAACCGGCTGTTCCGCGTCACGGTGCTGTCGCCGGCCGGCGAGCGCGAGTTGAGCGCCGGGACGGGCGGTCCCCCGCCCGGAGCCGGTCGCGGTTTCGGGCCTGGCGCGGGCGGAGGCGGGTGGGCTGGCGGGGGCGGACTCGGCCGCGGGCCTGGCGGTGGCCAGGGACGCGGACCCGGCGGCGGACGGGGCGGCGCCGTCGAATCGCCCGCCTGGGCGGCCGGCGGTCCCGGCAGCATGGGCGCGCTCGCGGATCGCTTGCTCTCGGGCACCGACACCGAGGCCGTGAGCGACGTGCACGGCTCGCGCTGGGACCGCGGGTGGCGCCTTTCGGCCGGCGTCCGCCGCGCCAACGGCGGCGCCATCGTCCTGAACGTCGATGCGAGCGAGATCGCCGAGCTGTCGCGCCGCGCCTCGCTCGACCACCTCCTGGAGGACATCGCGACGCGCGCGCCCGAGATTGCGTACGTCGTGCTCGAGGACGGCGCCGAACGCCTGGCGTTCGGCCCGCTGGCGGAGCCCGCGACGGCCGCGCCCACGCCGGAGGGCGCCGGGTTTCGCGCGATCCCCCTGCCGGCGGCGCTCGAGGGGCTGGCCGCCGGCGAGTTCGTCGTCGGCGCGACGCCCGTGCTCGAATTCACGGGCCCGGTAGACGCGGCGCGGGCCGGCAGCCCCACGCTGCGGCTCGGCCTGAACCTCGACGGTCTGCGCCGCGCCGAACGCCGCACGCTGACGCGCCTCACGCTCTCGCTGGCGGCGGCGCTCGCGCTCGGCGTCGTGATGATTGCCTTCGTCGTGCTGCGGCAGCAGTACCGGCGTCCTCACCGAGAAGCACGCGCGCGCCGAGGAGGCGCTGCGGCGGCGCGACCGCCTCGCGGCGATGGGCGAGCTGGCGTCCACCGTCGCGCACGAGGTGCGCAACCCGCTCAACGCCATCGGCATGACCGCACAGCGCCTGCGCCGCGAGTTCCTCGGCACGGGAACGGCCGCGGCCGGCGGCGGCCACGACGAGGCGGAGCTCACCGAGCTGCTCGACGTGCTGGGCGGCGAGACGCAACGCATCAACCGCATCGTCCAGCAGTTCCTCGACTACGCCCGGCCGCCGCGCCTGGCGCTCCGGCCGGCGAGCCTCCGCGATCTCGTCGACTCGGCGGCCGAGGCGCTCGGCGCGAAGGCGGCCACGCGGCGCGTCACCATCGAGAGCCGCGCCGATCTCGCCGGCGAGGCCGTCGTCGATCCGGACCAGCTCAGGCAGGCCGTCGACAACCTGTTGCGCAACGCCATCGAGGCCTCGCCCGAAGGCGCCACGGTCCGCATCGTCGCGCGCCGGGACGGCAGCCACCACGTCATCGAGGTCCGCGACGAGGGACCGGGCATCCCGGCCGACGTCCTGCCGAAGATCTTCGATCTCTATTTCACGACGAAGGCCGACGGCACGGGCGTGGGCCTCGCCGTCACGAACCAGATCGTCGAGGCCCACCAGGGCCGCATCGACGTCGACTCCGCGCCGGGGCGGGGCACGACGATCAGCCTCCGCATCCCGGCCGGTGAGGAGGCGTCAGACCGTGGCTGAGCGCGTCGTGCTGGTGGTGGACGACGAGCCCGCGCAGCGGACCGTGCTGGCGGGCTTCCTCCGGAAACGTCAGCTCGAGGCCGTCACCGCCGCGGGCGTCGACGAGGCGGTCCAGATCGTGTCGGGCCGGATGATCGACCTCGTGCTGACCGACCTCAACATGCCGGGCAAGGACGGGCTGACGCTCATCGACAGCCTGCGCGCCATCAATCCCGAGCTGCCGGTGATCGTCATGACGGCGTTCGGCACCGTCGCCAGCGCGGTGGACGCGATGAAGCGCGGCGCCGCCGACTACCTGACCAAGCCGATCGATCTCGACGAGCTGGACGTGCTCGTCACGCGCACGCTCGAGCGGCGGGCGCTCGCGTCCGAGAACGCGCTGCTCAAGGAGCAGCTCGCGTCGCGCTACCGGCTGGCGGGCCTCGAAACAGCCAACGCGAAGATGTCGGAGGCCATCAACACGGCGGCCCGCGCCGCGGCCAGCCGCGCCACGATCCTCGTCAGGGGCGAGAGCGGCACGGGCAAGGAACTGATGGCCCGCGCCATCCACTACGCGAGCCCGCGGGCGAAGAGCGCGCTGGTGGCCGTCAACGTCGGCGCCCTGCCCGACACGCTGATTGAATCGGAGCTGTTCGGCCACGAGCGCGGCGCCTTCACCGGCGCCGACCGCGAGCGCCGGGGCCGGTTCGAGCTGGCCGACGGCGGCACGCTCTTCCTCGACGAGATCGGCGACCTCCCAAAGACGGCGCAGGTGAAGCTGCTCCGCGTGCTGCAGGAGCAGACATTCGAGCGGCTCGGCGGCTCGCGCACCCTCAAGGTGGACGTGCGGATGATCGCCGCCACCAACCGGGACCTTCCGGCGATGATCCGCACGGGCGAGTTCCGCGAGGATCTCTACTACCGCCTCAATGTCGTCAGCATCGAGCTGCCGCCGCTGCGCGAGCGGCGCGAGGACATCCCGCTCCTGGTCGATGTGTTCCTCCGGCGGTTCGCGGAGGAGGCCCCGGCGGGCGTCGAGGGCGTCTCGCGCGAAGCGATGGACCTCCTGCTGAAGTACGACTACCCCGGCAACGTCCGGGAGCTCGAGAATCTCATGCACCGCGCAATGGTCCTCGCGCGCGGCCCGCTGCTCTCGACCACCGACGTCCCCATCCATCTCGGCCAGCTCAAAGGCGAGGGCCGCGAGGAGGCCACCTCATTTGTCGAGCGCGTCTCCGAATTCGAGCGCGCGCTCATCGTCGACGCGCTGGCCCGCGCCGGCGGTGTGCAGACGCACGCGGCGTCCCTGCTCGGCATGAGCGAGCGGCATCTGCGATACAAGCTCAAGAAGCACGGGATCCCGAACCAGTAGAAGTCAGAAGTCAGAAGCCAGAAGAAGACCGACCGGTGCAGCTTGTCTTCTTCTAGCTTCCTACAACCGTCAGTTCGCCCTTCTGGCTTCTTGCTTCTGACCCGCGTCAGTGGGCCCTTCTGGCTTCTTGCTTCTGACCTGAGGCGGCCATCGAAGTCCCGCCGCCTCGACCAAATGGTCGATCCCCTCGACCGCCGGGTCGAGACTCGCCGCCAACGCCGGCACCACTCGACATCGACAGTCCAACACATCTCTCTTCTGGTCAGCTACTTAGCTGAACCAGCCCTCTGCCTGCGAACCTGGCATCGCCCTTGAAGTAGGTGATGGCAGCCGGTCGAGGTGGCCGGATGACAGATAGATGGCAAGCACTCGAAAAGGAGCACGGCAATGAAGCGCACGTGGATTCTCGCACTCGGCATCCTGGTTCTTTCGGCCTCGGCGGCCTTCGCCCAGTCGCCCACGACCCCGCAGCCGCCGTCCGGCGCCCGCGTCGGCGCGAACTTCGTCGACGCGAACGGTGACGGCATCTGCGACCTGAACCAGTCGGGCAACCGGCAGGGGCAGGGCGGCGGCAAGGCCCAGCGCGGCAAGCGGCTCGGGCCGCAGGATGGCAGCGGCTACGGCGCGCCGGCTGGCGCGGGCACCGGCACGGGGATCTGCGACGGCACCGGCCCGAAGGGCAAGGGCCGCGGGCCCCGCAAGTAGATGGAACGGCGTCATGGTCTGCGGGCCGCGGGGCGCAGCCTTCCGCGGGCACGGGTCATGACGCCGCAGTCGCGGGCCGGCGCATTCCCGGTGCGGGCGCAAACTGGCGTGCCCGCCCGTACCGGGGCCGGCCCGAGTCCCCTCGGGCACGCCACCCAGAGATGCACGCCATGAAACCACTGACACTGCTCATCGCGGCCGGCCTGCTCGTAGCGGCCGCGTCGTCGTCGCCGGCCCAGACGTCGTTGAATACGTCGGTCGGCGGCAGCTTCGCGTCGTTCAGCGAGGGCGCGGCGGCGTCGACGCGGCGCCAGGACGTGGCCGCCACCGCCGGGTTCGAGCACCTCTTCAACGAGGAGCGCGGCCGCGCGTACTACGACTTCGACGGCGGCACGTTCGACTCGCCCGGCGACTGGACGTACTACCTCAACACCGCCGGTGTCACCTACCGCTTCGGCGGCGAGGACGACAAGGCCCGGAAGCTCTACCTGAACGGCTCCTTCGTCGTGCGGCGCAACGGCGACTCGTGGGCGGCGGCCGACTACTCGGCGCTCGGCGGAGGCCTCAACGGCGAGTTCCACCCGAAGGGCCATCTCACGGTGCGCACGGGCTACCGCGCCGACTACCGCTCGTTTGCCGACATGACGGCGCTCACGCAGCTCGAGCAGCGCGTGTTCGCAAGCGCGCTGGCCAACTTCCAGACGAAGACCACGCTCATCGCCGAGGTCAACGTCGGCGCGAAGTTGTACCGATGGCCAGGTGATGGGCGATCCGGTCGCCGTCACGGCGCCCGACACGGCGGCCGTCACCGCGAGAGGCCGGGGCATGGGGATGGGACCGACGTGGCGCCCGGCCACGACGCACTACGTGAGCGCGTCGCAGGACCAGAGCGGGTCGGCCGGCCTGGTGGCGGGCCTGTTCCGGGTGGCGCAGTCCCTGTCCGACATGACGGGCGTGCACGGCCAGTTTGCCTTCCGAGAGACGTTCGGCGCGGTGCCGCCGGCGCTGGTGACCACGCCGGCTGGCTTCTTCGACGACGGGGTGTACGACGACCCGTTTGCGAGCGACGCGCTCTCGGGACAGGGCGGCGTGACGCGCGCGTTCAAGTCGGGCGCGGAACTCGCGGCCGTGGTGAATTACGCGGATCGCCGTTACACGAGCACGCCCGCGTTCGACGCGGACGGCAACGAACTGGCGGGCTCTCCGCTGCGCCAGGATCGCGTCTGGCGCGGCGCCGTGGTCTGGAGCCAGCCGGTGTTCGGCTCCCGCACCGGCCGCGCGGAGCTGTCGGTCGATCTCGGCTACCGGTTCCTGGCGTCGCAGTCCAACGACGCCTTTTACGATTACACGTCCCACGGCTTCGCCCTGGGCTTCTCGGTTCATTACTAGCCCCCGGGGCTGAAGCCCCGGGGCTCCACATTGGGGGCGACTTCACAACCCGTTCTGGCGGGTGTGTCCGGCCGCGGTCCGCAGGTTGTGAAGTCGGTCCAAGTGAGGCACGCCATGGCCGCCAGCAACAAGTTCCACTGGAAGGTGTTCGTCAGCTTCTACGTCGTCTTCTCCTTCCTCGCGCTCGCCGTGTCGGGGATCGTGCTATATGTCTCGCCCCCGGGGCGCATCGCCAACTGGTCGGTGTGGCGGCTGCTGCTCCTGAGCAAGGCGCAGTGGCAGGCCGTGCACACCATCGTCGCCCTGCTGTTTCTCGTGGCGGCGAGCTTTCACATCTACTTCAACTGGAAGGTGCTGGTCGCCTACGTGAAGTCGAAGCTGCAGACGGGCATCCGCATGAAGCGCGAGCTGGCCGCGGCGTCGCTGGCGGGCGCCGCGATCCTGGCCGTCTCTATCACCGGCGTGCCGCCGTTCGGCACGGTGATGGACGTCGGCGAGGACATCAAGAACTCCTGGTCCACTACGTCGAGCGAGCCGCCCATCCCGCATGCGGAGTTGATGACGGTGGCGAAGCTCTCGGAAACGGTCAAGATCCCGGCGGACAAGGCCGTGGCCAACCTCGAGAAACAGGGCATCAAGGTGGCAGGGCCGACGATGACCGTGCAGCAGATTGCGGACGAGAACCAGCTCACGCCGCAGCAGGTCTACCAGAAGATCCAGAGCGAGGACGCGAAGCCGAAGGTGAGCCTGGCCGAGGGCGGCGGCTGGGGCCGCATGAACGTGCAGCAGGTGTGCGAGCGCTTCGATGTGCCGCTTGACGCGGGCGTGGCGCGCCTTCGGGCGGCTGGCATCGACGCCACCGCGAGCACCGCGATTCGCGAACTGGCAACCTCGCGCGGCAAGACGCCCATCGACATCGCCAAGATCATCGTGGGCGAGGACGGCACCGTGCCGTCGCCGTCCGAGCACCGGCCCGGCGCGGGCCGAAACCGGGACTGACGCCCGGCTACTTCGCGATGGCCGACGGGTTGACGACGGGCAGGTCGTCCCGCCCGCTCCAGTCTTCGAACGATCCGTCGTAAAGCCGCGCCTCGTGGCCCAGGATGCGGGCGGCCAGCCAGACGAGGCTGGCCTGCTGGCCGATGTGGCAGTAGGACACGACCTCGGTGCCCGGCTTCACGCCCGCCGCCGTGAAGACCTCCCGAAGCGCAGCCTCGTCCTTGATGCGGCTGCCGTCGAGCAGCGAGACGTACGGCACGTTCACCGCGCCGGGGATGTGGCCCGGGCGCGGTTGCCCGCCTCCCTCACCCTTGTAAAACCTCGCCTCGCGCGCGTCGACGATCGTGGTCGCCGGCTGGTTCATCCGGCCCTGCACGTACGCCGCATCGGTGACGAAGCGCCCGCCCGTCGTCGGGCGGGCCGTGCCGGCCGCAAATTGAGGCGTCTCGGTGGACACCGGCCGCCCTTCGGCCTTCCACACATCGAATCCCCCGTTCAGGATCGATGCCCGGCGGCCGAGGCCGTACTGCTCGAGGGTCAGCAGCGCGCGCGCCGTCTGCTGCACCTGCAGCCCGGAGTAGGCGAGGACGATGCGCGAGTCGGGCCGCAGGCCGAGCTCCGTGGCGAGCGCCGCGGCCTGCTCGAGCGTCATCAGGTCGTAGCTGCCGTCCGGTGTCGAGGGCGCGTAGGACTGCGACCAGAGGAACCTGGCGCCTGGAACGTGGCCCTGACGGGTCCTCGCGGCGCGTGGCCGCGATCTGCAGCACCACCAGGCCGGGATCGCCCAGGTGTTCTTGAAGCCACCCCGTCGTGACCAGCCAGGGCTCGCGTTCCTGCGCAGCCGGCGGGTTCTGCGCCTGCGCGCCGATCGCCGTCAACACGAAACAGAGCATTGCTCCGCAGGTTCCCGCCGCAAGACGTCGCATGCCGGCCTCCAAGTCTGTCCGCTGATGGCTCCAGCATAGCCCGACGGGCCGCGCGGGTGCGCGGGAACGCCTGGAGTCGGCCGTCTGTGTCCGGCGCATGCTACGGTGCGGGCTTGACAACGGCCGCGCGGGAGGTATTCTCAAGCACCGTACGCCCCTCGACACCAGCCAGCCCCCGGAACCAGGAGCCGAAATGGCAGACCCGCCTGCCGGTTGCGCCCGCACAACGGGCGCCGTCGTGGGAGAGCAGCCCGTTGCCGCACCACAGAGCGATTCCCCGCAGCCCCGGAAGGAGACCCCGCGTATGAACGCTCGCGTCGGACAGAAAGCGCCGGATTTCGAGGCGCCGGCCTACTACAAGGGCACGTTCACGAACATCAAGCTGTCGAACTACCTCGGCAAGTGGGTCCTGCTGTGCTTCTACCCGGGTGATTTCACCTTCGTTTGAGCGACGGAAGTGTCGGCGGTCGCCGACAAGTACGCCGCTCTGCAGGAGCTTGGAGTCGAGGTGCTGTCGGTCAGCGTCGACAGCCACTTCGTCCACAAGATGTGGAACGACCACGAACTGGTCAAGATGGTCGAGGGCGGCGTCCCCTTCCACATGGTCGCCGACCAGGCCGGCAACGTCGGCCGCGCCTACGGCGTGTGGGACGAGAACCAGGGCATCGAACTCCGGGGCCGATTCATCATCGATCCGGACGGTGTGATTCAGGCCATGGAAGTCCTGACACCGCCGGTGGGACGGAAGTTCGCGGAGACAATCCGCCAGATCATGGCGTTCCAGCACGTCCGGTCCAGCAAGGGCACCGAGGCAACGCCGGCCGGATGGGAACCCGGGCAGCTCACGCTCAAGCCCGGGCCGGCGCTGGTGGGCAACGTGTGGCAGGTCTGGCAGCCGAAGATGGAGAAGTAATCGCACCTGCCAGTCGCGAACGCGATCGCTCAGACGGATGGGGGCCGGCACCGTGCCGGCCCTCCTGTTTGCGCGATCGTGCCATCGTCCCGTCCGCCGGGCAGCCTTGACCCGGCCGCAGTCATCCGCACCGCGAGAACGCCGGCAGGTGGTTGTTGAAAGAGGCCGCCCGGTTGTTCTGGAACACCGTGCGGACATCGTCCGGAAGATCCTGCTTCAACAGCTCGTCGTAGAGCGCGATGTTGTCCCGCTCGGCCTGCGCCGCGCCACGGCACGCAGCGGCCACCGACTCGAATCGAGGCGCATGGTCGAGCGACCACGCACTGGGCGGAACGGTCCACCCCCTCGCGCTCAGCAAGCTCGCGATGGCGTTCGCGTGCTGCTGTTCCGCGTAGACGATGTTCGAGAATGGCCGGATGCTGCCGAAGTCCGCCATCACCCGCTGGTAGACCCAGTAGGCGTGGTTCTCGTCCTGAAACCCGTCGATGAGCGTCCGTTCGAGAGCGGACACACTCACCGCCGGCGAGGTCACGCTGGTGCCTGCCGTCGGCGCAGCGGGCGCGGCGGTGTCGCTGCAGGCGGCGCTGGCAGCGGTGATGGACGCGCCGAGCAGCACTGAGGTCAAGACGACCCAGCACGTGCGAGGTGTACGCTTCATGATTGACTCCGGGTGCTGCGCACGACACCTGTCTGCGAGATGTCAGGCTCGTGGTCGCTGACTCCAGTCTCTTCAAGTATCGGGCCACACGCGGCGTCGAGCGTGGCGTTCCGCTAAACCCCTGCGGACAGTCTGGTTGTTGACGCCGTCCGGTGACAGGCGGCCCATCGATTCCCCGGGCCTCGACAAGGCCGTCGAGAGGATCGACCGTATGGTCGACTGACCGCGGACGCTAATGGGCCGGCACCGCCGGGTTGGGGCCATCGGGATCCGAAGGGAACAGCGGATAATGCTGGTACGCCCTTGCGGGTGAACCGGTCGAGGGCATCGTCGGCGGCGGGATCTGAACACCACCGGGCATTCCTGGCGAAGCAGCGCGGCAAGCCATGACGATGACCACCGACGATCTGGCGCGGCAGAAACACCACTTCTGGAAACGCACGGCCTACTACGCGAGCCTCGGCTACGACAGGCTCGCGGCCGTCGCCTTCATCCTTGAGACGGCGGGGCCGCTCGACGGCCCGGTGCTGGATGTCGGCACGGGCATGGGGATTGCCGCCCGCGGGCTCGCGGGTCGGGAGCTGGAGGTGATCTCCATCGACCCGAACGCGGAGGACCAGGCCGTGGCGGCAGCGCTCACGGAGGAGCCGGCGCACCGCTCACGCATACGGTTCATGGCAACCAGCGCCGCATCGCTGCCGTTTCCGGACGGCCACTTCGGTGCGGCCGTGGCCGTCGATGTGCTGCATCACCTGGAGGCCGGCCTTCCCGCGCTGGCGGAGCTGGCGCGTGTCGTGAAGCCCGGAGGCGCGGTGGTGCTCGCCGACTTCTCGCGCGAGGGCTTCGATCTGGTGCGGCGCGTGCATGCCACGGAGGGCCGCGTGCACCCCGAGGGCCCGGTCACGATGGACTGGGCCCGGGGCTTCCTGTGCGGCGGCCTGGGGTTCGTGGAAGAGAAGCGGACGGCTGGCCAGTTGCACGACATCAGCGTGCTGCGCGTGCCGCAGACACGTGGAGTGTCGCCCGCGTTCGCCTCGCTCGATCGGGCGGGTCTGCTACGGGCGATGGAGGTGTTCGCCGCCAACTGGCTGGCGCACGACGGGTGCTGGTTCCTCGCGGCCGAAGAGCGTCTGGGCATGGAGACGGCGATGGATCTCGACGCCGCCTCGTGGCGGCGGTTCGCGGCGGCCGAGGCGCGGCGCATCATGGCGGCGTTCGGCATCCCGCCCGGCGGAGGTCTCGAGTCGCTCCGGCGGGCCCTCGCCTACCGGATGTACAGCTTCATCAATCCCTGGCGGACCGAGGCCGCGCCCGACGGGCACGGGTTGAGGTTCTTCATGGAGTCCTGCCGCGTGCAGGACACCAGGCGCCGCAAAGGCCTTCCCCGCTTTCCGTGCAAGAGCGTGGGCCAGGTCGAGTTCGAAACGTTCGCCCGCACGGTGGACCCCCGCATCGTGACCACGTGCCTGCAATGCCCTCCCGACCCCGAGGCCGACGGGCACTGCGGGTGGGAGTTCCGCGTCACCCCTGGCGAGACGTACGACTGACCCGCGGCACGCTCGCGCAGAGACACGAAGGGCCGGCAGATAGCTGCCGGCCCTTCGTCAACTCCGCCGATAGACGGTCTAGAAAACCCAGCTGAGGCCCGCGTAGAAGCCCACGCGGCTGCCCGTCGTGTCGTAGAGGAACGGCTTCGCGTCGTTCAGGTCGCCGATCGAGATCGACGTGTTGACGAGCAGGTTGTTCGTGGCGCGGTAGTTCACGCCGAACGTCTGGATGATGGTGCGGTAGTCGAGATCGGAGAACCCGGCGAACGACGACGACATCAGCGGGAAGTCGAGCGCGCCGGCGGGCAGCGCCGTCCCCGGGATGATGTTCGACGCGTCGTAGACGAAGTCCTTGATGGTCGAGTTGCCGCTGTTGTACATCGTCGTCGCGAACACCTCGGCGCGCGGGCCGGCGAGGAACTGCAGGTTCAGGAAGACGTTGTGGTTCTCGGTGTCGTAGCCGGCCTGGTCGAGCACGGACCCCAACTGGGTCCCGGTGACGCCGCCCGCTCAACCACCGAAGTTGAGCGTGCTGAACACCGTGTCCAGCGTGTCCTTCTGGTAGCCCCACCCGGCGGCCAGCGTGAAGCGCGGCGACGGCGCGACGTAGATCTCGACGCCGGGCATGTGCATCGCGTGGCCCCAGGTCGAGTAGTTCAGCTCGTGGTTCTCCTGGTCGCGGTAGCGGTAGTGGCCCGACACCGTGACCTGCTGCGACGGCGACCAGGTGGCGGTGCCCTCGAGGAAGAGGGTGTCGGTCGGGTACGACGAGAGGTTCGCCATCCGCGAGTTGTACATTTCGAAGTACTGCAGCGACTGCGGCCCGAACGGGAGCCCGCCTGGCGTCGGCACCAGCTGCAGCGCGGCCGGCTTGGCGGCGTGGATGTTGGCGAACGGATCCGACGTCATGGCCTGCTCGTAGCGCGCGCGCAGGTTGAGCGTCTTGTCCGGCCGCCAGTACGCCGACGCCTTGAAGAGGTTCGTCGTCGACTTCTCCACGTGGAAGGTCTCGCGGGTGATTTCCTCGTACTCGTAGCCGAGGTTGATCGACGACCGCTTGCCCGGCCGGAAGGCCAGCTCGAGGGCCATCTCGGTGGGCGAGCGCGACGCAGCGGACTCGGTGTTGTAGTCGAGCGGCAGCATCGCGGGATACTGCTGCGCGTAGGTGAGGCCCGCGGCGGGCCCCGCCGGCGCGACGAGTTCGACGACATCCACGAACACGCTTTCGGTTTCGATCTCGTACTTGCGGAACAGGCCCTTGAGGTACGCCCGCTTGCCGAGCGGGATGGTCACCCTCGCGTGGCCGCCCGTGAACGTCGATCCGAAATCCGAGTAATCGTTGTTCGACGATGAGTGGGTGAAGTTGCCCGAGACCGCGCCGTCGCCGGGCAGGGCGTAGGCCGCCCGCACGGTGCTGGTCTGCTTGCTGAACGTCGGGAAGAGGTCGAACGTCAGCGGCCCGCTGCCGTCGTCGGTACTGAACGCGGCTCAGGAAGACGTCGGCCAGCGTCACCGGGTGGATGGCGTTGTCGTACACCTTGGTGGGCGTCGGCGCGTTCTCCTCGAAGTTGCGGTTCTCGAAGGTGTAGTCCATCGTGAACCGGCCGGCGTTGACCCGCGCGCCGGCGGCCAGCGTGTTCGTGGTCTGGTCCAGCTTGCGGCCATACGACTCGACGTGGCAGTTCGCGCAGTGCGACATCGTCAGGCCCTGGTGCACGCCGTCGCGCATCACCATCTTGTGGCTCACGAAGAACTCGACGTTCCGGTTGACGGCGAAGCCGACGTCCGTGTTCAGCAGGCCGTTGGCCGTCGAGTACTCCGTGCCGGGATCGTGGTCGGTGGCGCGCACCACGAAATTGCCGATCCCCGCCCCCATGTAGTCGAGCGGGTCGTGGTCGAGCCGGTGCAGGAAGCGGTCGAAGCTGACCGACGCTTTCAGGCGGCCGCCGAACGCCGCGAAGTAGGCGCCGTATTTCTGGTCGCGGTTGTCGCCGCCGTAGTTGGCCAGCAGGTCGTAGGTGAAGGAGCCGTTGTTGCCCCAGACCTGGGCGCCGAACTGCCCCAGCGTGCCGTCCTTGGCGACCTCGTACTCGCTGAGGCGGTTCTGGTTGCCCTCGTTGCTGCCGACGACGGCGCCGGCAGTCACGATGCCCTCGGTCTTGGGCTGGGGCGCTTGTGCGAGGAGGCGGCCCGACAGGGCGGCGACCAGCACGAGGCCCAGCGTCACGTTCACGAAGAGACGCATGCGCATGGTGGTGTCCTCGCTATCGGGAAAAAGCCTTGCCCTTGCCGGTGACGCCCTGCGACGGCAGGTCGGACCCGTGCACCTTCATGTGGCAGTTCGTGCAGCGCGTGTTGTAGCCCTGCATGAACCCCGTGGTCCCGCCCTTGTTCGCGATGAGGCCCGCCGACGGGCTCAGGTACGGCGTGGTCTGCCCGAGCCGCGCCGCGTGGAAGTGCATCTCGTGGCACTGCAGGCACAGGAACGGCTCGTTCTGCTTCAGCATGTTGTTCGCCATCGCCCCGTGCGGGTCGTGGCACGTCATGCAGCTCTCCTCGACCGGCGCGTGCTCGAACACGTGCGGGCCCTGGTACTGCGCGTGGCACGAGAGGCACAGGTCGTTGATGCGCTGGGTCGACTTCACCCCCTTGATGCCGGCCCCGTGCGAGTCGTGGCACGAGCTGCAGCTCATCCGGCCCTCGCGGATCGGGTGCCGCGACTGCTGCATGAGCTTCGTCCGGATCTGCTGGTGGCAGTCCAGGCACAACTCCGTCTGCGGCTTGGCGAGCGAGCCCCGGGCCGCCGGCGCGGTGGCGTGCGACACCGCCATGCCCTCGACACCGGTCAGCGTCCCCGCCACCGTCCGCGACTGGTGGATCTTGTGGCAATCGAGGCAGGAGACCCCGGCCATCTGGTGCGGGCCGCCCGCCCACTCCATCGCGTGCCCCGTGCGGTGGCACGTCAGGCACGCCTGCGCCTCGTCGGCGCTCGAGAGGCTCTTGAACGATCGAATCGTGCCGGCGCCGCCGCCGGCTTCGGCGTGCTTCGCGCCGTTGCCGTGGCAGGCCTCGCAGCCGGCCATCTGGGTGCCGCCCTCTTTGAGCACCACCGCCGCATGGGCCGAGCGGTCGTACTGCGCCACCACCTGGTCGTGGCAGCCGGCGCAGACTTCCTTGCCGGCGGGCGCGGCGGGCGCGGCGGGCGCGGCCGGCTGCTGGGGCGACGCGGCCCCAACGACCGTGACGGCCGCGATCATGAAACCGTGAATGAATGCCATCTGCTGCCCCTCCGGGCCTCGAACGAATGAGAGACTTCCGGGCCCGCGGACGTGGGTACACGGGTCCGGGCGGAACGGCTGCAAGCGAAGTGCCGGGATCCAGTTCCGCCAGAGTGAAGTGAACGCAGTCTGATAAATGATTCTTTGACAATCACTTGCGAGCCGAATACTCGTCGCGGCCTCGGGTCAGTTCCAGGGCGGATTGACAACTTGTCACAGGTCCTCACACCCCTGACGGCGCCGCCCGTGACAACGTGTCACGGTTGCCTTCTCGTTTGGGCCTGTTCGCCGGCCTGCCGCGGACAGCCGTCATTGGCATCTTCAACGAGTGACGGATGGAGTATCATCGGCGCACTCGCGGACTCTTACATCCCCGACTTCCCTCGCGAAGGAGAGACGCAGATGGCCCTGAAAGACACCCTCAAGCAGAAGATCGAGGAATTCCGCCCACGAACCACCCGGCTCACGAAGGAGTTCGGCAAGATCGTGATCGACCAGGTCACGATTGATCAGGCCATCGGCGGCGCGCGCGACATCCGCTGCCTCGTCACCGACATCTCCTATCTGGATCCGCAGGAAGGCATCCGGTTCCGCGGCAAGACGATCCCCGAGACGTTCGAGGCGCTGCCGAAGGCGCCCGGCTCCACCTACCCGACGGTCGAGTCGTTCTGGTACTTCCTGCTGACGGGCGACGTGCCGACGCAGGCGCAGGTCGATGAGGTGGTGGCCGAGTGGAAGACGCGGCAGGCGGTGCCGCAGTACGTGTTCGACGCGCTGCGCGCGCTGCCGCGCGAGACCCACCCGATGACGATGCTGTCGATCGGGCTGCTGGCGCTGCAGAAGGACTCGAAGTTCCTCGCCTATTACAACTCCGGCAAGTTCAACAAGATGGCCGCCTGGGAGTACGTGTACGAGGACGCCAGCGACATCGTGGCGAAGATCGCCGTGGTCGCGGCCTTCATCTACAACCTGAAGTACCGGGGCGACAAGCAGATTGCCATCGATCCGAAGCTCGACATGGGCGCCAACTTCGCGCACATGATCGGCCAGAGCGAGGACTACAAGAACGTGGCCCGGATGTACTTCATCCTGCACTCGGACCACGAGTCGGGCAACGTCTCGGCGCACACCACGCACCTGGTGCACTCCGCGCTGTCGGATCCCTACTACGCGTACTCGGCCGGCCTGAACGGCCTGGCTGGCCCGCTCCATGGGCTGGCCAACCAGGAGGTGCTGAGCTGGACGATGGAGTTCCAGAAGAAGTACTGCGCGAACCAGGAACCCACGAAGGAGCTCGTGACCAAAGCGCTGTGGGACACGCTGAACGCCGGCCAGGTCATCCCGGGCTACGGCCACGCCGTGCTGCGGAAGACCGACCCGCGCTACATGTCGCAGCGCGAGTTCTGCCTCGCGACGCCCGGCCTGAAGGACGACGCGCTCTTCAAGCTCGTGTCGATGATCTTCGAGGTGGCGCCGGGCGTGCTCACCGAGCACGGCAAGACGAAGAACCCGTGGCCTAACGTCGACGCGCAGTCGGGCGTCATCCAGTGGTACTACGGCGTGAAGGAATGGGACTACTACACGGTCCTGTTCGGCGTCGGCCGCGCGCTGGGCTGCATGGCCAACATCACCTGGGACCGCGGCCTCGGCTACGCGATCGAGCGGCCGAAGTCGGTCACTACCGCGATGCTCGAGAAGTGGGCTGAAGAAGGCGGCCGGAAGCTGGCGTAGGACGGTTCCGCGCACGAACCGCTCGTAGACGGCGAGGGGGATGCCCGGCCGGGCATCCCCCTTTTCTTGACCTGCGTGCCCGCCGGCGCCGCCCGCCTCAGAACACCCGCTTGATGCGGATATCAATGATGTTGTCGTTCGTCGTGAAGTCCTCGTCGATGGTGTTACGCGACCGGGTCCACATGTAAAGCAGCTCGAACCTCCAGGCGAAGCTGTGCCGATACCCGAACCCCGCCCTGATGCGCTGCTTCGACGCGAAACGCTCATCCGGCTCATCGAGGGGGATGAACCACTCCCAATCCGCGAGAAGGTACCGGGCGCCATCGTCGGTGAGCTTCTCCCTGTTCAGCGGCGCCAGCAGTTCGAGTCGATTCCGGAACCGCACGCTCGATGACGTGCCGCTGCCGGAGCCGGTATAGAAGAAGTTCCGCGATTCGACCCGGACGAGGTCGCGCACGACGATGCGCCGCGCGGGCGGGAGTTCCTTCTGAACAGGCCGGCCGGGCACGAGAGTCGGCACGCCACGGGAGAAGAGATGGAAGCGCGCCCCAGCCCGGCCCGTGATCTCGACCGTGTTCATGTCGTCGGTCTGTTTCGTGTAGCTGAGCGGCAGTTCGGCGACGAAGTCGAGCCAGCGCTTCGCCGCGTACTCCGCGTTCGGCGTCGCATTGAAGCTGCGCCAGGCCGGATCGCCCTCCGGTGCGGCCAGCAGCACCTGCGGTTCGAAGTCGAGTTCGTAGGTGAGCCGATCGCTCTTCACCCAGTCGAGGGTGATGTTGCCCCAGAGCTGGAGGTTGGACTGCCCCCGCGCCTCCGCCGGGTTCGAAAGAAGCAGACCGCACATGGCTGCGGCGCGCCACACCTTCATCGCCACTCACCTCATGAACGCCGTGCGCGACTCGCAGGCCCGCCGGGCGTAGAGACCGGCAGCCGGCCTCTACTTCAGCTTCACGCTCGGGACCGGGAATGTCGCCGTCACGAGCAGCGTCTGCCCCTGCGTCTTCGAGCGGGCACCTGATTCCCACAGGTAGCGGATATTGACGAGCGCAAAGAGCTTCGACTTGTTCGCAATCGGCAGCGTCACGTCAGGCCCGAAGGCGAACACCCGGTGCTTGATGTCACCGAGGGTCGGCGAGATCGTCGACCCGCCAGGCAGCGGGTACGTGCCCAACGCATCCGCGGTCAGCTTCCACTGGGCATAATACGCCGCGCCGACGACCAGCCCGCCGCCGAGGAACGATTTCCCCAGGCCGCCTTGCAGCGTCAGGATCTGGCCGACCTTGATGTCCGTGTCCTTCTTCTTGCCGTGGATCTCCCAGTAGGCCGTGGTGGCCAGACTCGTGGTTCGCTTGTCGTCGAAGTAGACGGTCGTCCCGAGGAAGGGCTCGTACGTCCACATGCCCTTGCCGTTGTTGCCGCTGCCCCCGAATTCGTACGTCCCCGTGGGCGCGTAGAACTGGAAGCCGGCCGCCACGTCCGCCCGCTTGGCGTGCCAGCCCAGGTCGATCGGACGCACCAGCATGTCCGTGTACTTCGTCGCCATCGTCTCGCCGAACGAGAAGGCGGGCGCCTCGAGCGCCCCATTGAGGAACGGAAATGTCGCGAACGCGCCGAAGTTGGCCCCGAGGATCTTCTTGGGGCTGACATACCAGATGAGCGGCACATACGCATTGAGGGCCACGCTGGTCGGATCACCAGGGTACGGCCCGACCGTTGTGCCGTCACGGTCCTTCAGAGTGTCCGTGTCGTAGCGGTAGTACAGGAGCGCGGTGTAGAACCCCGGCGCCGGTTGCGTGCCGGAGCTTACGCCCGTATCACCGAGCAGGTGGCTGCCGTTGAGTTGGGCCTGCGCCGGCGCAGCCACCAGGACTGCCAGGACGCACACGGAGAGAATCGTGAGCTTCTGCATCGCACACCTCCGTCCCTGCTACGGCTTGTAGTTGCTGTAGGGACCCCCGACCCGGTCGTAGGTGTTGCCGAGTTCGTCCTGCGTGATCATGGTATTGCCGTTGTCGGTCATGAAGACCAGGTCCTGCTCGAGGGTGGGGGAGCGGAACTTCCAGCCCGGGGGCAGCTTCAGGCGCGACCCGAGATCCTTCAGATCCTCGAACTTCTGGTTCGGGTCCTTGATCAGGCCGGCCGACTTCATGACCCACGAGTTGCCTTCGGGATCGTCCAGGATGTAAGCGCGAGACCCCTTGTTGATGCCCATGCTCGTGTCACGCTTCACGTGCATGATCGCGTACGAGAGCTCCTTGCCTTCGCGCAGCTCGTCGGGGATGAGAAACCACGTGACCCAGCGGGCCTTGAGGCCCTGGAAGTCGCGCTCCGTGCCTGCCTGCACGCCGATATGGTCGACCGTCCAGAGGCGCGGCCCGTTCTTCACGGTGCTCAGCGCGGCGTTGTCTGACTGGACCTGCTTCATGTCGACCTGGTCCAGGATGGCCGCGGGAGAGCTGTCGCCGCCTCCACCTGGATTGGCGCCGTTCAGGCCCACCGTGTTGTAGACGCCGGCCACGTAGCTGCCGGTCAAGGCGTTGCCCCACACAACGAGGATCTCGGTGTAGCGGCTGCCCATGAGACCTTCGAACTTGAGGTCCGAAAGGTGAGCGTTGTCCGGCGGGGCTGGCTTCACGGCCTTGGAATAGATGACGGCTGCCGCAATCAGCAGCAGGACAACGATGCCTGCGATAACGATGTGTGTCCTCTTCATCCCGACCTCCGACGTCTGTATGCCGTAACGCCTCTACCGCGTGGTTGTGACGTGGCCTGTGAACCGCGTGATGCACGCAGGGTTCAAGGCCGGCCGGAGTCGCTCCCCGGGTAGAACCTGGGGAGGAAGCCCTTGAACTCTGCCGCTCCGCTCACTGTACCTTCATCACAGGCGGAACCGCGTAGCTGCCATCGAGCGCCGCGTCCTTCGGCCAGAAGTTCCGATTCGTCAGGCTGAATAGAACACTGACGGTGGAATCGCGGCCTCTGTGGCAGACTGAGCCCGATGTCACCATCTGTCCAGGGACCTGCCGGACTCAGGAACCGCCTCGGCTTCCCCGCCTTCGATTGAGATCAGGACAGTGACTGATGTCCGCGGGCTGGAGTACATTGCGGCCGTGAGGGAAGCCGCTCCGCCAGCACTGCGGCGAGGCGAGGAGTCACCGCCCGAATGAACCCTACGAAGATCGGCGTCATCGCGTTCGCATTCACCTTCGGCGGCGTGGTGGTCGGATTGTGGTTGCGCCGCAGGCTGCCCACGCACCATCTCGACAAGCCATCGGAACGTGTGATCACGCGGGGCATCGGGCTCGTCGCGACGATGACCGCGCTTGTTCTCGGGCTTGTGACGGCCTCCGCCAAGAGTTCGTTCGATGCCGTCAACGCCGCGGCCAAGGAATCCGCCGTGCGGGTGCTGGCGTTGGACCGTGTCCTCGCGCGGTACGGACCGGAGACGGCGGACTTTCGCGCTCAGTTGAAGCAGGTGATCGGCGAGCGCATCGAGATGGTGTGGCCGAGCGATTCGTCCCGATCCATCGCCGTCGATGCGACCGCGGCCGGGATGGCGTCCCGCGTCGAGGCACTTGCCGACGCGCTTCGTGCGCTCGTTCCGCGCGACGACTCGCAGCGCATGCTCCAGGCCCGGGCTGTCGACCTGGCGGAGGGCATGCTGCAGGACCGATGGGTGGTCATGGCCGGTGCTGAGGAGTCCGTGCCCACGCCGTTCCTCGTGATCCTGCTGTTCTGGCTCACGGTGGCCTTCGTCAGCTTCGGGATGTTCGCGCCGCGCAACGCCACGGTGATCGCGGTCCTCCTCGTCTGCGCGGTGTCGATCGGCGGCGCGCTGTTCCTGGTACTGGAGATGAATGGGCCGTTCGACGGCCTGCTTCGGGTCTCAGCCGATCCGCTTCGATTCGCGTACAGCCACATCAACCGTTGAGGCGACGCAACCGGATCGAGCCGTTCGACCTGCTGGTGTCAGTTCGACGCCGAGCCAGCTAGGGACGCCTTCCGGCGCGGGCAGCAGGACTTCGGGCTCGGCGTAGAGCTAGAAAGGAACCGTCAGCATGAGGATCATGTCTCGCTTCTGGGTGGCCATCCTGCTCGCGGGCGCCGTCGCGGCTGCCGGCGGGTGCAGTTCGGGAACGACGGAACAGGCGCCCGCGACGCAGGGCGCGCCAGCCGCCGGCGCCGCCCAGGCGGGCCTGGACCGCACGGCGCTGCCGATCCACGAACCCAGCTATCCGCCGGTCAGCGAACTGGACGCGCGCAACGCGACCGCGCCGCCTCGCTTCGAGTTGAAGGCCCCGGCGGGCGCACCGAACGTCGTCATCGTGCTGATTGACGACATCGGCTTCGGCCACAGCAGCGCGTTCGGCGGGCCGATCGCCATGCCGACGCTCGAGAGACTGGCCGACCAGGGGCTGCGGTACAACCGGTTCCACACGACCGCGCTGTGCAGCCCGACGCGGGTGGCGCTCCTGACGGGGCACAACCACCACGCCAACAACGCCGGTGCGGTCATGGAGTTGGCGACGGCGTTCCCAGGCAACACGGGCGTCAGGCCGCGGTCCATCACGCCGCTGGCTGAGATCCTGCGCCAGAACGGCTACAGCACCGCAGCGTTCGGCAAGTACCACGAAACGCCGCCATGGGAAGTGTCGACCTCGGGGCCGTACGACCGCTGGCCGACGCACTCGGGGTTCGACAAGTTCTACGGGTTCATCGGCGGCGAGACCAACCAGTGGGCGCCCGCCATTTTCGATGGCGTCGTCCGGGTCGAACACCCGGCGTCGCCCGACTATCACTTCACCACCGACATGACGGACCAGGCGATGAACTGGGTGAGCGCCCAGCAGTCGCTGACGCCGGACAAGCCCTTCTACATGTATTTCGCGCCGGGCGCGACGCACGCGCCGCACCACGTGCCGAAGGAGTGGATCGCCAAGTACAAGGGCCAGTTCAGCGGCGGATGGGACAAGCTCCGGGAGGAGACGTTCGCGCGGCAGAAGAAGCTGGGTGTGATCCCTGCGAACGCGAAACTGACGCCGAGGCCGAAGGAGATCCCGGCCTGGGACGGCATGGCGGCCGGGCAGAAGCGCCTCTTCGAGCGTCAGATGGAGACGTTCGCGGGCTTCGCGGCACACACCGACTACGAGGTGGGACGCCTGGTTGCACAACTGGAGGCCATCGGCGAACTGGAGAACACGCTGTTCTTCTATATCGTCGGCGACAACGGCGCCAGCGCCGAGGGCGGCCCGGAAGGCACCTACAACGAGATGATGGCCCTCAACGGCATCGTCGGCAAGGCCGATCAGATGATGGGGCACATCGACAACTGGGGCGACCCGACGACGTTTCCACACTACGCCATCGGCTGGGCGTGGGCCGGGAACACGCCCTTCCAGTGGACCAAGCAGGTGGCCAGCCACTTCGGCGGCACACGCAACGGCATGGTGATGCACTGGCCGGCCCGCATCAAGGCGAGGGGCGAGATCCGGAGCCAGTTCCACCACGTCGTGGACGTGGCGCCCACGGTGCTCGAGGCCGCGACACTGCCGCAGCCGAAGACCGTGAACGGCGTGACCCAGCGACCGATGGACGGCGTGTCCATGGTGTACACGCTTGATGCGCAGGCCGCGCCCGATCGCCGCACCACCCAGTACTTCGAGATGTTCGGCAACCGGGCGATCTACCATGATGGCTGGGTTGCCGCCACACGCCACTCGATTCCCTGGCTCATGGGGCAGAACCCGCCTCTGGCGAACGACGTGTGGGAGCTGTACCACGTCGCCGAGGACTTCAGCCAGGCGGACGACCTCGCCACGTCGAATCCCGCGAAGCTCAAGGAGCTTCAGGACGTCTTCACGAAGGAAGCGCTGAGGAACAACGTCCTTCCGATTGACGACCGCCGCGCGGAACGCTTCAGCGCGGCCATCGCCGGGCGCCCGGATCTGATGGGCGGCCGCAAGTCGCTGACCGTCTATCCAGGCATGACGGGCATGCCCGAGAACGTCTTTATCAACGTGAAGGGCGTGCACCACACGATCACAGCCGAGGTGGAACTGAAGGACGCGAAGACCAGCGGTGTGATCCTGGCCCAGGCTGGCTATTTCGGCGGTTGGGTGCTCTACATGAAGGACGGCAGGGTCCATCACGAGTACAACTGGTTCGCCCTCGAACGCACGAACGTGGCCGGGAGCGCGGCGCTCCCGCCTGGCCGGCACACGATTCTCTACGAGTTCATCCCGGACGCCGCCAAGCCAGGGACCGGAGGGAAGTCGATCCTGAGCGTGGACGGCCGCAAGGTCGCCGAAGGCCACATCCCCAAGACCCAGCCCTTCGCCTTCTCTGGGGACGAAGGCGCGGACGTTGGCGTGGACGGCGAAACGAACGTGTCCCCAGACTACAAGCAGGGCGCCAACGCCTTCGCCGGCAGAATCACCAAGGTGACGATCGAACAGAAATAGGGCCCGACGGCTCGGCGCCACGGCGAACCGGCTGTACGTCAAGAGGGGGATGCCCCCCGCGGGCATCCCCCATTTCTTCTGCTCGGCACCCGCCCGTGCGGGCGCGCAACTCGCCTATAGGCAAATAAAGTTGCAACTTTATTTGCTTATAGGCACAATAAGCCCAACATGACGCCCCGCTATCTCGAAGCACCGATCGCTCGCGACCTCGCCTCGAAAATGGTGCTGGTTGCCGGGCCGAGGCAGGTCGGCAAGACCACCATGGCCCGCCGCCTCCTCTCCCGGTGGGACCGTGGCGCCTACCTCAACTGGGACAACCGCGGCGACCGGAGGGACATCCGCACGGCCCGCTGGCCTGGCGGCAATGCGCTCGTCGTGCTCGACGAGATCCACAAGTGGCGGGGATGGAAGGGCTGGCTCAAAGGCGAGTTCGACAAGCACCGGGAACACGTGCGCTTCCTCGTGACGGGCAGCGCAAGGCTGGACGTCTATCGCAGGGGCGGCGACTCCCTCCAAGGCCGCTATCACCACTACCGCCTGCATCCGTTTTCGCTCCGCGAGGCAGAGGCGCCTGCTGAACAGGCGGCGCCGGAACCGGGCACCGAACTCGCCATTCCGGCTCGCGGCCGCCAGGACGTCCTCGCCGGGCTGGTCGAATTCGGCGGCTTCCCGGAGCCATTCCTTGCGCAATCCGCGCGGACGCTCCGGCGCTGGCAGAAGGCGCACTTGGAACGCTTCTTCAGGGAGGATGTCCGCGACCTCGAGCCGATCCGGGACCTGTCGTCATTCGAGCTGCTGGCTGATCTCCTGCCCGGCCGCGTCGGGTCTCCGCTCTCGCTCAACGCGCTCCGCGAGGACCTGGAGGTCAGCCACCGCGCGCTGACTCATTGGATCGACGTCCTGGAACGCCTCTACTACGCATTCCGCTTGCGGCCTTACGGCGGCCCCGGCGCGCGAGTTCTCAAAAAGCTCCCGAAGGCGTACTTATGGGACTGGAGCCTCGTGTCCGACCGGGCGGCGCGGTTCGAGAATCTCATCGCCGCTCACCTGCTCAAGCTCTGCCACCTGCTGGAGGACGTCGACGGCCATCCGGTGGCGCTCCACTACATCCGCGACCACTACGGGCGAGAGGTCGACTTCCTGGTGACGGCCGGGCGGAAGCCGTGGTTTGCCGTCGAGGTGAAGCTGTCGCAGACCACACCCGATCCGTCTCTGCTGTTCTTCAAAGAGCGGCTCCGGATTCCCTGGGCCTACCAGGTAGTGCTCGACGGACAGCGGGACATCGTCGATCGACGGCGTGCGCATCGTTCCGGCCGCCAGGTTCCTCGCGGCGCTGGTGTGACGCGAGAAGGGCGGGCAGAATCGATCTGCCCGCCCCTCCCGTGTCCATTCCGAGGGCCCTTGACGCGGCCTATTCCGCCGACATCGCGGTGATGGCCGCCACGTTCACGATCTCCGCCACCGTCATGCCGTGCTGGAGCACGTTCACCGGCTTGCGCACGCCCAGCAGGATCGGGCCGAGGGCGTCGGCGCCGCCGAGCCGCTGCACCAGCTTGTAGCCGATGTTGCCGGACGCCAGGCCCGGGAACACCAGCACGTTGGCGTCGCCCTTGATGCGCGAGTGCGGGTAGTTCTTGGCGACGATCTCCTCCACCACCGCGGTGTCGAGGTGCATCTCGCCGTCGATGACGAGCTTCGGGTTCTTCGCGCGGACGATGTCCACCGCCTCCGCCACCTTCCGGCACATCGGGTGCGACACCGACCCGAAGCTCGAGAAGGCCAGCATGGCGACTTTCGGCTCCGCGCCGAAGTTGGTGGCGAGGTCCGCCGCCTGCTGGGCGATTTCGGCCAGCTCCTCCGCCGTCGGCTCGATGTTCACCATCGTGTCGGCGCAGAAGAAGATCCGGTCCTTCAGCACCAGGATGTGGGCCGCCGAGGCGCGCGAGGCGCCGGGCTTGAGGCCCAGGATTTGGATGGCCGGACGGATGGTCTCCGGGTAGGCGCGGTACATGCCGCCCACGAAGCCGTCGGCATCTCCGGTCTGCACCATCATCAGGCCGAAGATGGTGGGGTCCTTCACGAGGTCTTCCGCCGCCGGCAGGGTGACGCCCTTGCGCTGGCGAAGCTCGTACAGCGCCTGGGCGTAGGCCGCGCCCTTCTCCGCGTTGGGCAGGTTGACGATCTCGAACTCGAGCTGCTCGATGCCGAGCTTCGCCGCCGTCTCGCGGATCACCGCCTCGTTGCCGAGCAGGACGGGCATGCCGATCTTCTGGTCGATGATGTCGCGGGCGGCGCGGATGATGGAGTCGTGCTCGCCCTCGGGGAACACGATGCGCTTCGGCGCCTCGCTCCGCGCCTTCCGCATGACGAAGTGCATGACCTTGCGCGACGGGCCGAGCATCCGCTCGAGCTGCTCGCGGTAGGCGTCCCAGTCGGTGATGGGCTTGCGCGCCACGCCGGTGTCGCACGCCGCCTTGGCCACCGCCGGCGCCTCCCACGTGAGCACGCGCGGGTCGAACGGCTTCGGGATCAGGTACTCCTTCCCGAACGACATGCTGCTCACGCCGTAGGCCTTCAGCACCACCTCCGGCACGTCCTCCTTCGCGAGCTTCGCGAGGGCGTGCGACGCGGCCATCTTCATCTCGATGTTGATCGCCTTCGACCGCACGTCGAGGGCGCCGCGGAAGATGAACGGGAACCCGAGGACGTTGTTCACCTGGTTCGGGAAGTCGGAGCGGCCCGTCGCCATGATGACGTCCTTGCGCGTGGCCACCGCCAGCGGGTACGGAATCTCCGGATCGGGGTTCGCCATCGCGAACACGATCGGGTTCGACGCCATCGTCTTGAGCATCTCCGGCGTGACGAGGTCCTTCGCCGAGACCCCGACGAACACGTCGGCGCCCTTCAGCGCGTCGGCCAGCGTGCGCTCCTTCGTCTCGACCGCGTAGCGCTCCTTGTACGGGTTCATCTTCTCGGTGCGGCCCTTGTAGATGACCCCGACCGTGTCGACGAAGTGGATGTTCTCCCGCTTCACGCCCAGGTTGAGGTACAGGTCCGCGCAGGCGATGCCCGCCGCGCCCGCTCCCGCGAAGACGACCCGCACCTGGTCGATCTTCTTGTTCACCAGCTCGAGGGCATTCACCAGCGCCGCGCCCGAGATGATCGCCGTGCCGTGCTGGTCGTCGTGGAAGATCGGGATGTCGCACATCTCCTTGAGCGTTTCCTCGATGTAGAAACACTCGGGCGCCTTGATGTCCTCGAGGTTGATGCCCCCGAACGTCGGCTCGAGCGCCTTCACGATCTCGACGATCTTCTTGGGGTCCTTCTCGTTCAGCTCGATGTCGAAGACGTCGATGCCCGCGAAGCGCTTGAACAGGACGCCCTTGCCCTCCATCACCGGCTTGCCGCCCAGCGCCCCGATGTCGCCCAGGCCCAGCACCGCCGTCCCGTTCGAAATCACCGCCACCAGGTTGCCCTTGCCGGTGTACTTATAGGCGAGCTCGGGGTCCTTTTCGATCGCGAGGCACGGCCGCGCCACGCCCGGCGTGTACGCCAGCGAGAGATCGCGCTGCGTCATGCAGGGCTTCGAGGTGACCACCTCGAGCTTACCGGGCCGCGGTTTCTCGTGGTACTCATAGACGTCTTCGTCGGTGATCTTGATCATGGCTGCGCCTCGCGGGGAATGAATGGCCGTACGCCAGATGCGGGGGACAGGTCTACGAGCCGCCGGGCGGCCTGGCGGGGCCGCCCGAAGGCGTCCTCTAGCCTACCCTATCTGGGGGCGGGCGGCGGGGTTTTTGGCGGGCCCCCGTCGTCCTCGTCGCCGGGGCCCTCGAGGTCGGCCGCATGGCGCCGGTAGAGCGTGCGGGCCGAGATGCCGAGCAGTCCGGCGGCCTGGGCCTTGTTGCCGCCGGTGTGCCTGAGCGTCTCGGTGATGACCAGTTTCTCGACGTCCTCGAGCGGCGTGCCGACGGGCACGGCGATCACCTTCTCGCCCTGTTCCGGGCCGGGACCGGGGCCGGCCGCCTGGCGGATGTCCTCCGGCAGGCAGTCCATCGTGATCGTGCGTCCCGTGGCGAGCACGACCGCGCGCTCGACCGCGTGGGACAGCTCGCGGACGTTGCCGGGCCAGCCGTAGGCGCGGAGCGCGCGCATGGCGTCGGCCTCGAACCCCTCGATCGGGCGGTTGTTGCGCGCCGCGTGGAACGCGAGGAAGTGGCTCAGCAGGAGCGGCACGTCGTCGGCCCGCTCCTTCACTGGCGGCAGCGCGATCCGGATCACGTTCAGCCGGTAGTACAGATCCTCACGGAAGAGGCCGTCCCGGACGGCCGCCGCCAGGTCGATGTTCGTGGCGGCGATGATCCGGCAGTCGGCCTGGAGGGTGCGCGTGCCGCCCAGCGGCTCGAACGTGCCGTCCTGCAGGGCCCGCAGCAGCTTGGCCTGGATGGGCAGGCCGAGCGTCCCGACCTCGTCGAGGAACAGCGTGCCGCCGTCTGCCCGCGCGAAGCGGCCGTCCTTGCGGGCGAGCGCCCCGGTGAACGCGCCCCGCTCGTGGCCGAACAGCTCCGCCTCGAGCAGCGTCTCGGGAATCGCGCTGCAGTTCACCTTGACCAGCGGCCGGTCGCGGCGCGGGCTCAGGGCATGCAGCGCCTCGGCCACCAGCTCCTTGCCCGTGCCGCTGGGGCCCTCGATGAGGACGGTGGCCGTGCTCGGCGCCACCTGCTCGACCACGCGCAGCACGGCGCGCATGGCGTCGCTCTGGCCGATGATGCGGCCCAGCGGCGTGTCGGGCCGGTCGTCGAGCTGCTGGCGCAGGCGGCGGTTGTCGGCCGCGAGGGCCTGCTTTTCGAGCGCGCGGGCCACCACGCGCTCGAGGTCCGCGCGCTTCACGGGTTTGGTCACGAAGTCGTAGGCGCCGCGCTTGATCGCCTGCACGGCCAGCGGGATGCTGCCGAAGCCCGTGAACAGCACCAGCTCCGTCCCGGGCCGCAGCGCCCGGGCGCGCTCGATGACCTCGAGGCCGTCCAAATCCGGCAGCCGGAAATCGGTGAGGACCAGTTCGTAGGGCTGTTTGGCCAGGCGGGCCAAGCCCTCGGTGGCCGTGCCGGCGGTGTCGACCTCGTGGCCGAGCTTCGAGACGATCTTCGCCACCGAGGTGCGCAGCGCCTCTTCGTCGTCGATGACGAGGACCCGGGCGCTCACGGCGTGGCGGCCCCGGCCGGCTCGAGCTGGCGCGGCGCGCAGGCGCACGGGCCAGATTCGGCGCGCGAGGCCGGCAGCTTGATGGTGAACCGCGCGCCGCCGCCCGGCGCCGGGCCGAAGTCGATCTCGCCGTCATGGTCCCGCGCGATGTGCGCCGCGAGCGGCAGGCCGAGCCCGGTCCCTTCGGGCTTGCTCGTGAAGAACGGCTCGAAGATCTGGCAGCGGAGGGACTCGGGGATGCCCGGGCCGGTGTCGTCCACGTGCAGGGCCACCGCGCCTCCGGCCAGCACCTCGGTCGCGATCGTGAGCCGGCCTCCGCCGGGCATGGCCTGCATCGCGTTGCGGACGAGGTTCAGGGCCGCCTGCTTGATCTGGTGCGGGTCGATGACGGCGCACGGGCAGTCGTGCGACATCTGCGTTTCGACCGTGATGCCCGAGCGGCGCGCCTCCTCGCGCACCAGGTGTGCCAGCTCCTCGGCGACGGCGTTGAGACTCTGATGGGCGGCCGAGGGGCGCGGCGGGCGCGCGAACGCGAGGTACTCGTCGGTGAGGTGCTGGAGGCGCTCCGCCTCCTTCTTGATCGAGGCGATCAGGGCGGCAGCCTCGGGCGCGCTGTCGCAGCCGCACTTCGCCGCCTCTTCCTCGAGCAGCTCGGTGTTCAGGAGGATCGAGCTGAGCGGGTTGCGGACCTCGTGCGCCACGTGGGAGGCGAGCTTGGCGAACGCGGCCAGGCTCTGGCGCCGCTGCTCGCACTCGCCGACGCGCGCCTGCAGCGCGAGCTCTTCGCGGGCGCGGGCCGCCTCGTGCTCCGCGGCGATGCGCCGCGCGCGGTTGCGCATCAGGCCGTGGCCGGCCACCAGCGCGGTGAGCGCCACCAGGACCAGGAGCACCTCGTCGGCCGCCGTCGCGTGCAGCAGGCTGTGGGCCACCAGGAAGGCGGCGGCGGCGACAGCCAGACCGAGCATCGGCCAGAAAGGCCTGGCCAGAATCGGCTGAGCGAGGGCGGGCGTCGGGGAATCGGCCACGGGGATCAGGGCTCCTGAGGCGATATGCCTGTGTAGAAGGATTCTAGCGCAGCGGGAGGGGTTTCACCGTCAGGTCACGCCGGCCGCTTGACTCCCCTCTCCGCGCGAAGCAGCATGGGCAGGACCGGAGCGCATCATGAAGACGTTTTCGCTGAAAGTGGACCCGCTGACCAACGAGGAGTACTGGGAGGTCAATCTCCGTGGCCAGCAACTGCTGAACGAACCCCTGCTCAACAAGGCGTCGGCGTTCACCCAGGAGGAGCGCCTGTCGCTCGGCCTGTCGGGCCTGCTGCGCACGGGCGTCTCGACGCTCGACCTGCAGGTGCAGCGCTCGTACGACAGCTTCCTGCGCAAGCCCGACGACCTGGAGAAGTACATCTTCCTGCAGGGCCTGCTCAACCGGAACGAGGTGCTCTTCTACCGGCTGCTCTGCGACAAGCTGACCGAGATGGTGCCGATTGTCTACACGCCGACGGTCGGCCAGGCCTGCCTGGAGCTGAGCCACATCACGCGGCGCTACCGAGGCCTTTACCTCAGCCCCGAGAACATCGCCAGCATCGACCAGATCTTCCAGGGCGTGTCCTCCCTGCCGAGCGTCAGCCTCATCGTCGTCACCGACGGCGAGCGCATTCTCGGCCTCGGCGACCTCGGGTCGGACGGCATGGGCATCCCGATCGGCAAGGTCACGCTGTATGTCGCCGGCGGCGGCCTGCACCCGGCGTGCTGCCTGCCGATGACGCTGGACGTGGGGACGAACAACCCGCGGCTGCTCGACGATCCGCTCTACCTCGGCTGGCGGCATCCGCGCCTGGAGGGCGACGAGTACTGGGCCTTCATCGAGCGGTTCGTGCTCGGCGTGCGGCGGAACTTCCCGGAGGCGCTCGTCCAGTGGGAGGACTTCGCCAAGCACAAGGCGTTCACCCTGCTGGAGCGCTACCACGATCGCGTGCCGTCGTTCGACGACGACATCCAGGGGACCGGGGCCGTGGCCGCATCGGTGCTCATGACCGCGATGCGGATCAAGCAGAGCCGGCTCGCCGACCAGCGCATCGGCATCGTCGGCATGGGCCAGGCGGGCGTGGGCATCGCCCAGAACGTGCTCACGCTGCTGAAGGCGGAGGGGCTGAGCGACCGGGAGGCCCGCGCGCGCATCTACACCGGCGACGTGCCGGGCCTGCTGTGCGACGACATGGCAGGGCTGTCGACGTGGCAGCGGGCGTTCGCGCGCGAGCGATCGGAGGTGGCGGGCTGGACCGTGGCGTCCACCGACCGCATCACGCTCTTGGACACCATCCGCAACGCGAAGCTCACCGTGCTCATCGGCGTCACGGCGCAGCCGGGCCTCTTCGGCGCGGACGTGCTGTCGGCGATCGCGTCGTACGAGCCGCGGCCCGTGGTGATGGCGCTCTCGAACCCGACGAGCCGGTGCGAGTGCACCCCGGAGGACGTGGCCCGCGCCACCGACGGCCGCGGGTTGGTGGCCACGGGCAGCCCGTTCGCGGACATCGGCTGGAAGGGCCGGACGCTGGTCACCTCGCAGTGCAACAACCTGTACGTGTTCCCCGGCGTCGGCCTGGGCGCGCTCGTCGCGAAGACGCCCAGGGTGACGCCCGCGATGTTCACGGCGGCGAGCCGCGCGCTCAGCGCGCTGGTGACGCCCGCGCAGGAGGCGCAGGGATACCTGCTGCCGCCCATGGCCGACATCCGAGGCGTGTCGAGGGCCGTCGCCAAGGCCGTGGCCCTCGAGGCGCGCGACTCGGGACTCGGCCGCCTGCTCAGCGACGAGCAGTACGAGCAGGCGATCGCGCGGGCGCAGTGGGAGCCGGCGTACACGCCGTACAGGCCGGGGGGCAGGGGCTAGGGACTAGGAACTCGGGATTCGGGATTGGGGATTCGGGATTCGGGATTGGGGATTCGGGATTCGGGATTGGGGATTCGGGATTCGGGATTCGGGATTCGGTAAAGAAGGAGAAAGCCGATGCTCAAGGAATTCAAGGAATTCGTGATGCGCGGGAACGTGATGGATCTGGCCGTCGGCGTGATCATCGGCGCCGCGTTCGGCAAGATCGTCGGGTCGCTCGTGAACGACGTGCTCATGCCGGTCCTGGGGCTGCTCCTCGGGCGCGTCGACTTCGCGAACCTCTTCGTGACGCTCGGCGAAGGCACCTTCGCCACGGTGGCGGACGCGAAGAAGGCCGGCGTGGCCACGCTCAATTACGGGATCTTCCTGAACACGATCATCGAGTTCGTGATCGTGGCCTTCGCGATCTTCATGGTGGTGAAGCAGGTGAACCGCCTGAAGCGGCCCGAACCGGTGGCGGCGCCCACGACGAAGGACTGCCCGCACTGCGCGACGGCCATTCCAGTCGCGGCGAAGAAGTGCCCGAATTGCACGTCGGCGCTCTGACGACCGCCGTGCCGGGATTCGGGATTCGGGATTCGGGATTCGGGATTAGGGGTCTGACGGTCGAGGTGGAGGTCGAGGCTTCCCTGGCCTGAGCCCCTCGACCTGGCTCGGGGCTCCCTGAGCCCTTCGAAGGGAGCGAAGTCGAAGGCAGCCTCAACGGATGGAGCCCGGGGTCTTCAGACCCCGGGGCACGTGAGGCACTTCACGACGGCGCTTGTGTCCGCGAGCGATGGAAACACCGTCTTCGCGCCGGCGGCGCGGAGGGCGTCCGCGCCGTAGCCGCCGGTGGCGACGGCCAGGCAGTTGACGCCGGCGTCGCGCGCGCAGGCGACATCGAGCGGCGTGTCGCCGATGATGACCACATCACGGGGGTCAACCACCGGGCATCCCGCATCCCGCGACCGCGCGACGGCCACCGGCACCAGGGCGTGGCGGTCGAGGCTGTCGTCGCCGTAGGCGCCGCAGCGGAAATAGCGCCACAGGTCGAAGTACTCCAGCTTGATGCGGGCGCCCTGCTCGTAATTGCCGGTGAGCAGGCCGAGGAAGACGTCGGGCCTCGGCTGCAGCGCGTCGAGCAGATCGCGCACGCCTGGCAGCACGCCCTTGAAGCGGTGCCGGCCCGGGCGTGCCGGATCCTCGTGCACCGGCTTGAGGATTTCCGTTGCGAACCTGTCGAAGTAGACCTGCTTGTAGCGGGCAATCTCGCCGTCCACGGGGCGCACGCCCGCCGCGGACATCGCGTCGGCGAGGATCTGCGACTGCGGCACGGCGCGCGTGAACGCATCGGCGAGAATGGCGCCGTCGGTGCGCCCGGGCATCGGCACGTGATCGAAGGCCCCGCGCACGCCGAACACCTCGTCGAACGCGTCGTCCATCGCGCGCACGGCCGCGCCGCCGGTCAGCACCAGCGTTCCGTCGACGTCGAAGAGCAGCAGTCTCATGGCGTGAGTCCCAACCAGCCGCGCCAACCGCCGCGGGCCGTCAGCCGGCCCGTCGCCGCGTCGAGGGCGAACACCGTGTCGGCCACCGCCCGCGCGAACCGCTCGTCGGCGGTGAGCGCCAGCAGGGCCATGCCGCGGGCCCCAGCCACCGCGGCGATCTCCCGGCCCCAGGCGCCGGCGCCCTCGGGGACGAGCGCGTTCGCGTGTTCGAGCACGAGCACGGCCGGCGACGTGGCGAGCGCTCGGGCGAGCCGGCAGCGGGCCTTCACAAGCGGCGTCGCGCCGGCGAGGCTCGCGTGCAGGTCGGCCTCGCCGATTCCGGCCTCGCGGGCGAGCCGCGCGGCATCGGCCGCAACCGCCGCCGGCACCGGCTCGAGCGACAGCGTGAACGCCATCGCGATGCCCTGTTCGACGGTGAGCTCGTCGGCCAGCATCGCACGGGGCGACACCATCCCGATGCGATCGAGGGTCGCGAGCCAGTCCTCGGCATCGGAGATGGCGGCCGTCGCGCGGCCGAACAGCCGGACCTCTCCTTCGTCTGGCAGTGTGGCGCCGGTCAGCAGGTTGACCAGCACCTCGGCGGCCGGCGCGTCCACGCCGGTGATCGCCACGCGCTCGCCCGGCCGCACCGCGAGCGACGCCAGCCGGACCGGCCGCAGGCCGCCGTAGTTCTTCGTCACTCCGCTCACGGCGATGGCCGCGTCCGCCACGCGTCAGCCCCCCGGCTTCCGTGCCACGAGGCGCGCCATCGCGGCCGGTTCGTGTACCTCTTCCGAGTGGAGCACCGTCCAGCCGCTGAACGCTGCTTCGAGCTCGCCCGGGTGCAGGAGATGGTCCGGGGAGGAAGGACCGAATCCTCGCGCGATCTGGCCCGTGGTGAACGTTTCGTACATCACGAATCCGCCGGGCCTGACGCACCGCTTCAGGTCGTCCCACCGCGCGCGCAGCAGGAAACGCGTGCAGAAGAGCAGGTCGAACCGGCCGGCCGGGAGCGGGTACGTCTCGAGGTCGGCGGCCCACTGCAGCACGTCGAGCCCGCGGACGGCCAGGGAGCGCCGCGCGTTCACGAGGCGATCGACGGCGACGTCGACGCCGTAGGTCACCAGTCCCGCTTCCGCGAGGGGAATCGCGTGGCGGCCTTCACCCATGGCCAGATCGAGCGCGCGTTTCGGCCCGGGGCGGCCGTTCAACCCGGCCACGATCCTCGGCAGCCACTGGGCGACAAACGGTGAGACGTTCGGGCCGGACAGAAGACCACTCATGTGGGCGATTGTAGCGTGCGGCGCGGGGGCTGGGGACAAGGGGCTAGGCGCTAGGCGCTAGTTCCGTCTTCTGGCTTCTACTGGCTACTATGCCCCCGCCTCCTGAACTCCTCGAAATCCCTCGCCGGAAGCTGCACCGTGCCAAAGCCACCCGAGCGGTCCGAGCGGAAGCCGTGGAAGTCTGAGCCGCCGGTCACGGCCAGCCCGAGTTGCCTCGCCAGGGCCAGGTAGCGAGCGGTGTCCGCAGGCGCGTGGTCCGTGTGATAGGCCTCGATTGCGTCGAGTCCCGCGTCAGCCAGCGCCGGGATCAACTCGTCGGCGCGCGTCACGCCCGGGTGGGCCATCGACGACAAGCCGCCCGCGTCGCGGATGATGCGGACAATGTCGGCCGGCGTGGCGCCCCGGCGGCCCACGTAGGCCGGGCGGCCTTCGCCGATGTAGCGGTCGAAGGCCTCGACGCCGTCGGCCACGTGGCCGGCCTCCACGAGCGCCGCGGCGATGTGGGGCCGCAGCAGCGGCTGGCCGTTCAGCCGGGCGATCAACGCCTCGATGTCGATCGGCGCGCCAAGCGCCGCGAGCTTGTCGCCGACGGCCCGTGCGCGACGCAGGCGATCGTCGACCTGCGCGCGCAGGAACGCGCCGAGCGCCGCAGACGAGGGATCGATGAAGTAGCCGAGCATGTGCACGTCGCGCCGCTGCCACGCCGCGGTGATCTCGATGCCGGCGACGAAGGCGATGCCCGCCGAGCCCGCCTGGGCCGCCGATTCGGCCAGCGCGGCCACCGTGTCGTGGTCCGTGACGGCCATGGTCGTGATGCCGGCTCCCCGGCACGCGCGCACGAGTTCAGCGGGCGTGTCCGTGCCGTCGGAGGCGGTGGTGTGCAGGTGCAGATCGATCATCGGTGCGGCTGGCGGCTTCGATGACAGCCGAGTGTCAGAAGGGTTCACTATCGATTGTCAGAAGCAAGAAGCCAGAAGGGCCCACTATCGATTCTCAGAAGCCAGAAGGAGAGAAGCTGCAGCAGTGAGTGTCCTGGCTTCTTACTTCTTACTTCTTACTTCTTGCTTCTTGCTTCTTGCTTCTGTCTTCTGTCTTCTTCTTCCTGCTCCCCTTCTTCGTGAGGAGGATGTACTCGCGCAGCAGCATGTCGAGGTGGCGGCGCTCCTCGTCGGCGAACTCGAGGAAGATCTGCTTGCCCTCGGAGTCCTCGAACCGGCTGCCGTACCGCTTGAAGAACTGGTGGGACATGCGCTCGCACCGGATGCCGATCTTGAGCGCCTGGCGGTCGTCGACGCCCTGCGAGATCTCGTCGGCGCCCGCGGCGAACAGGCCGTTGGCGGCGCCCTTGAAGAACAGGAACGTCGGCCGCGACTCGAGCTGGGCGTCCTGCGCGAGCAGGAGCCGGTAGCGCGCCTCGAGCGTCGACAGGTGGTCGCGCTCCTCGTCGGCGAGTTTCTGGAAGACGCGCCGGCCGCGCACGTGCTTCGTCGCCCTCGCAGCGCGCGAATAGAACTCGAGGCCGCTGCGCTCGGTGGCGATGGCGATGCGGATCGCGTCGCGGGCGAAGACCAGCTCGCTCGTCGCCGGCTCGGGCTGCGCCGTCCTGCCCGCGCGGCACTCCTCGCAGGTGCCGTAGATCTGCAGCACGCTCTGGCGCGCCGCGAACCCGCGCGCCGACGCGATCTCCTCGATCAACCCCTCGATGTCGGAGCTGAGGAACTCGAACGACCGGCCGCAGGACTTGCAGATGAGGTGGAAGTGCCGGGGGTGCCTGTACGAGTGCTCGAAGCGGAACCGGCCCTCGCCGAAGTCGACCTTGCGCGCCACGCCGGCGTCCACCATCCACTGCAGGGTGCGGTAGACGGTCGCGCGGCTGATGCGCGCGTCTTCGCGGTGGATGAGCGCCACCAGGTCGTCGGCGCTCAGGTGCCCCTCGTGCTTGAGGAAGACGCCGAGGATGCGTTCCCGTTTGGTGGAACGCCTCCCGCCCGCGGGGTGCAGGCGGGAGACATCAGGAACGGCAGGCGCGGTGCCGGCGGCCATCAGGGAGACGCGCCCTGACTACCCGCTGAACGACGACCCGCACCCGCACGTCGACTTCGCGTTGGGGTTCTTGATGGTGAAGCCGCCGCCGGTGACGCTGTCGACGAAGTCGACCTCCGCGCCGTCCAGGTACCGCGCGCTGATCGGGTCGATGAACAGCTTCACCCCGTTCGACTCGATCGACTGGTCGCCGGGGCCCGGCTCGTCTTCGATCATCAGGCCGTACTGGAACCCGGAACAGCCGCCGCCCTGCACGAACACGCGGAGGCCACTTTGCGCTTTCTTCTCTTCCGTCAGCAGCTCGTTGATCTTGCTGGCGGCCGAGGTGGACACGTTGACCATTGGGGAACTCCTCAGGGATATCGCTGCACGCGTATCGATTGATTATAGCCTGACCGGGCCACCGGCGCCTCGCGCCCGTCCGGGCCCGCTTGGCGCCGGCCCGCCGATGCCGGCCGGCGCAGCAGCCCGCATCGTGTTGTCCCGCAATCCGTTAGACCCCTTGGACCGGGCCTGGGATCCGCGCAGCCCGAGCTGCGCCGTCGCAGAATCCGCCATGGCATCCGGCCCGGCTCGTTGCGGTTCCCGCGTGCGCCCCAACGCGGAGCGCGGAATTCGCCCCGTGATTCCGAGGCGATTCGACTGGCGCCATCCGGCACAACCTGTGCAGGACGACGATGTAGAATGCGGGCCGTGCCGAGAGTACCGCCGTTCGATCGGCCAGCGACGTACGACGATCTCGTCAGGCTGCCGGACCACGTGGTGGCGGAGATCGCTGACGGCGAACTCCATGCGTCCCCGAGACCGGCGGCCAGGCACGCGGTGGCCTACGCCAGGCTGGGCGGCGCACTCGTCCAGGCATTCGACCGGCGAGGGGCCGGACCTGGCGGGTGGTGCATCCTGCTCGAACCCGAGCTTCACATGGGCCGCAACGTCGTGGTTCCGGACCTGGCTGGCTGGCGGCGCGAGCGGATGCCTGTCGTCCCGGACGTCTCCTTCTTCACGCTGCCACCCGACTGGGTGTGCGAGATCCTGTCGCCGTCGACCGCGTCGTTCGACCGCGTGAAGAAGCTGGCGGTCTATGCGGGCGACGGCGTCAGCTGGGCGTGGCTCGTCGATCCGATTGCCGGCACGCTCGAGGTGCTGAAGCTGGAGAGCGGCCGCTGGACGATCCTCGCCACACACGCAGGCGACGAAGTCGTGCGCGCCGAGCCGTTCGAGGCGATTGAGCTGGAACTCGCCGCGCTCTGGGGTGACATCAGCGAAGGCGCACCTTCATCGCCCTGATCGGCGTCCGGGTCAGGGCTCCCTTCCGGGTATCGCTCACCGCCCCGGGTGCCGCCGGTGCCACTCGAAGAGAAGCACCGCCACGCCGAGGCCGCACGCCAGCGATGCCAGGTAGAGCGGAGCGATCCATGGCAGCCCGATCAGCACGGCCACGACCGAGCCGACCGTGAACACCAGGCCGCCGAGGTCGCCGCCGACGTCCATGCGTGAGAAGTTGATCCCGGGGTGCAGGCCGAGGTTCCGGGATGGCGCTGGCGAAATGTCGTGTGCGCGCATGGCATCCTCCGTGTCCGACTGCCCGTTCCGGACCGAGCGGATCTACTTCGTGCCTTCGATCTGCGCGGCCTCGCCGGCGGGCACCTTCGCCCCCGCCAGCGAGGCCGCGCCCATCATGCTGCCCAGTCCCATCGTTTCCACCGCTGACGAAGGCACGATGATCATCGAGCCGCGTTCCTTGATGGCCTCGTAGAGCATGTTCATGGCGCGCAGGTGCAGCGCCACGGGGTTGTTCTGATAGACGACGGATGCGGCGGCGAACTTCTCGGAGATTTCCGTCTCGGCCGTGCCGAGGATGATGCGCGCCTGGCGCTCGCGCTCGGCCTGGGCGCGTCGCGACATGGCGTCCTCCAGTTCTTTCGGCAGCTGCACGTCGCGGATCTCCACCGACTGGACCGTGATGCCCCACGGATTGGTCTTCTCGTCGAGGATGCGCTGCAGCTCCTTGCCGAGCGCCTCGCGGTCCGTGATCATCTGGGCCAGTTCGTGGCGGCCGATCGACTCGCGGAGCGCCGTCTGGGCGCTCAGCTTCACGGCCTCCCCGAAGTTCATCACCTCGAGAATCGCCTTCTCCGCGTTCCACACGACCCAGAACACGATCGCGTCCACGTTCACCGGCACGGTGTCGCGGGTGAGCGCCGTTTCGGCGCGCACATCGGTGACTCGCACGCGCTGATCGACGAACTGGCTCACCGAGTCGATCACCGGGATGATCTGGAAGAGCCCGGGCCCGCGCAGGCCCCGGTAGCGGCCGAGGCGGAGCACGGCGGCCTTCTGCCACTGCGCCGCCACCTTGAGGGCGTAGGCGAAGTACACGCCCGCGACAATGGGTATCGCGACGAACCAGCGCGGGCCTGCCAGCTGCCACAGCGCGGCGCCGGCGATGAGGCCCAGGACCAGCAGGGCGATCCCGACGTGGCTCAGCTCCGAGCGAGCGTCCGCCTCGGCCGACGCCTGGCGGAACAGGTTCAACGACGGCATCATGAGATCCCCCTCTGTTCGTTGATGAACTCCTGGAGCCTGGCCACGATCTCGTCGGCCGACAGCCCCGCGGCGCCGGCCCGGGCGAGGAGATCGCCAATGAGCTGGTCGAGTTGGCGCTGGCGCACGGCCTCGTCGACCGGCACGGGTTGCGTTGTCACGAACGTCCCAATCCCCTGCTGCGTTGTCAGGATGCCGCGGATCTCGAGCTCGCGGTAGGCGCGGACGACGGTGTTGGGGTTGATGGAGAGGTCGACGGCAAGCTGGCGCACGGTTGGAAGCTGGTCGCCTCCGCTCAGGGTGCCGGAGGCGATGGCCCCGAGGACCTGGTCGATGATCTGGCGGTAGGCCGGGACGCCGGTGGCGAGATCCAGCGCGGGTGAGAACGGGGCCGATCTGATTCGCTCGCGCTCCATACTGGTACTATAATGTATGAGTATACTAATACATTGTCAAGGGGGTGGCGAAAAAGCCCGGCAACGGCAGCGACCTTCGTGGCAGTTTTCGCCGCATCGCCCGGCCGATGCCAGTGCGGTACCTGCGTACGCGCGGTCGTAGGCCGAGTGTTTCGGCCCGTAATTCCGACAAGAACTTCAAGCCGCCTTCCGGCACGCCGCCTGCGAGACGACGATGCAGAATGCGGGCCGTGCCGAGAGTGCCGCCGTTCGATCGGCCGGCGACGTACGACGATCTGGTGAAGCTGCCCGACAACCTGGTGGCGGAGATCGCCGATGGAGAGTTGCACGCCTCGCCACGGCCGGCGTTCCCTCACGCGGAAGCCGGAGCCGTGCTCGGCGGTTGGATCGTCCCGCCATTCCACAGTGGTCGCGGCGGCCCCGGCGGCTGGTACATCGTGTACCAGCCCGAGCTGCACCTGGGGGCCGACGTCCTTGTGCCGGACTGGGGAGGGTGGCGCCGCACCAGGATGCCCCACCGGCCGGAGACGGCGTACGCGACGCTCGCACCCGACTGGCTCTGCGAGATTCTGTCGCCATCGACCTCGTCGTTCGATCGCGCGAAGAAGCTCGCCCTCTATGCGCGTGAGGGCGTGCAGTGGGCGTGGCTCATCGATCCCCTGGCCCGCACACTCGAGGTGCTGAAGCTGGAGAACGCCCGCTGGACGATCCTCGCCACGCACGCAGGCGACGACGTCGTGCGCGCCGAGCCGTTCGAGGCGATCGAGATCGCGCTGGCGGCGCTGTGGGGCGAGGTCAGCGCCGGGCCGTCATCGCGCTGAACGGAGGCGCGCGCCGGCGCGCCAAGCCCGGGCGGCCGCCACGAGGACGGGAGTTCTGGTGACGGGTGTATACTGTAGTGTATTGATGAATACACATAGCGAGGCCCGATGAGCGCGCCTGAACCAACCACCGTGCTGACCCTGAGGGTCCCGGCCGATCTCGATCGCCGGATCTCGCGCGAGGCTCGCCGGGCCAGGAAGACGAAGAGCGCCGTGCTGCGTGACGCGCTGCTCCAGGCGTTCGCCGACGGCCCGACGCCCGAGGACCCCGCGCGCGAGGCCCGCCGCCAGTCCCTGCTGGTCAGTCGCCGCGGCTCCGAGCGCGAGGCCCTCGCCTTCATCGAGCACGCCGCCGACACGCGGGGCTGGCGGTGAAGCGCGGCGCCATTGTCGTCGTGGCCGCGCGTGGGGCGTACACCGGCAAACCGCGCCCGGCTCTGGTCGTCCAATCCGATCTGTTCAACCCGACGCACAGCAGCATCACCGTCTGCCCCATCACGTCGGAATGCGTCGACGCACCGCTGTTCCGGCTCACGCTGCCGCCCGGGCCGAGGACGGGCCTGCGGACGGTTTCTCAAGTGATGATCGACAAGATCGTGAGCGTGCCGCGCCAGGCAATTACCTCGGAAATCGGCGAATGCGACGCGCGGGAGGCGGAGGCCGTCGACGACGGCCTGCGGCGCTGGCTCGGGATCGCGTGAACGAGCGGTGGCGGTCTCACAGCTGCAGCCGCCTGTCGCGGCTTCCGCAGGCCGCGGATCGGCGGACCGCCTACTTCCTCCGCTCCCTCGCCAGCGCCCGGTAGTAGTCCTCGACGAGCTTCTTGTACGCGGCAGGCGTGTCGTCTGACGCGCCAAGCAGCAGTTGATCCGCGCCTGCAGCGCCGAGCTTGCGGCGAAGGTCGAACTCGAAGCGCCTGAAGCCTTCGGCCACCTGCGTCTGCAGCCGCGCCGCTTCGTCGAGATCGGTGTAGACGCGCGCGTTGTCGAGGGCGCGCATCGTGTTGATGAGCGCGTCCAGCTCGCGCGGATCGACACCCAGCGCCTGCAGTTCGCGGCGCAGGGCCTCCGCCTCCGAGCGGCGCTCGCGCGCCTCGCGCTGGAACTGCCGCGGATCGAACTGGCCGCCGCCTTCGAACCTCCCGCCCGTCATGTCGCCGCTCTGCTCACCCTGCCAGGGCTGAAGCCCTGGCCTCCATCCACCTTCACCCTCACGGCCGCCACCTGCGCGGCCGCCCTGCCCGCCGCCGCCCTGCTCCCCCGGTCTGGGCTGAAGCCCCGACCTCCACTCGGACTGGCCCGCCTCACCGCGAGCCCCGAGTCCCGAGCCCCGAGTTCCGGCCTGCTCGCCTCGGCCCTGCTGCCCGGCCTCGCCCCGAGCCCCGAGTCCCGAGCCCCGAGTCCCGGGCTGTTCGCCCGTCTGCTGCCGTTGCTGGTCGAGGCGCTGGCTCATCGACTCGGCGCCGCGCACGAGCCCGCGCGCTCTCGCGAGCGCCTCTGCGCGCGCATCCCGTTCCGGCGAGGCCACGGCACCCGCCGCCTCGCGCAGTTTCGCCTCGACGGCGCCGATGTCGGCGCCGATTTGCTCCTCGAACGTCGCGGCCTGCTCGGGCGGCGCGCCCTGGACGAGGCCGCGCGAGTACCCGATCTTGTCGCGCAAGCGGCTGTCGCGGATTGCGTCGGCCGCCTCCTGCACCTTCCGCGACGCCTGCTGCCGCTCGCGCCTGAAGTCGGACGCGGTGCGGTCGAGCTGCCGCTCGAGGCCGTCTACCTCGCCCGCCTGCAGCTCCTTGCGCTCGAGCAGTTCCTTCACCTGCTCCTGCCGGCCGGCGCCCGCCGCCGGCAGCTCCCGCACGTCCTGCTCCACCTCCTGCTGCGTGCGCGCGAGCCGCCGCACCTGCGACAGCGCCTGCTCGATGTCGCGCGCCATGCGGTCGGTGCGCTGTTGGTCGAGCCGGTCGCGCGCCTGCGACAGCCGCTCGGCCGCCTCACGCGCCCGCGCGAACGCGCTCGCATCGCCGCTGGCCGCGGCCTGGCGCATGGCCTCCGCCGCCTGCCGCAATCCCTGCGCAGTAGTCGCGAGATCCCCGCGCTGCTCGTCGCGCGACAGCCGCTCGAGCTGCCGGGCCGCCTCCTCGGTCTCGTCGGCCAGCTGCCGCTGCCGCGCGCCCGACGCGCCGCCGCCTCCGCCGCCGGCCTGCTGCCGGTTGCCGGCCAGCTGCCGCTGCCGCTCGGCTTCCTGCTCCTGGCGCCGCGCAAGCTCCTTCAGCCGCTCCAGCATCTCGTCCACTTTGTTGTCGGCCGACTGCTGCTGGCTCTGCCGGAACGTCTCGTACTGATTGCGCAGCTTGTCGGCTTCGAGCTGGAAGAGATCCGCCAGCTCGTCGGCCGCCGCCGAACGCCCGCCGCCGCCTCCGCCCCCGCCGCCCTGCTGCCGGTCCATGCGCACGCGGACGTCGCGATACGCTTCCTCGGCGCGCTGCAGGCTCGCCAGCGCCTGCTGCTCCGGCGGCAGCGCGTTCTTCGGATCGCGGGCCTGCAGCTTCTGCTCGGCCGCCGCCATCGACTCGGCCGCCGCGTCGAGGTGGCCGGCAATCACGTTCATCGTCGGGTCCGCCTGGCCGACGCGCGCCACGATCTGCGCGGCGAGCCCCTTCGCGCGCTCCTTCAGCTGGCCCTGCGTGAGCGCCAGGAACACGACGTCCTGGCGGAACTTCTCGGCGCCCATCCGGTCGCGATCGCGCACCACGTTGAATGTGCCCGCGACGATACGGCGCTGCTGTTCGGAGAGGGCCGAGGGATCGTTGCCGCCGCCGCTGCCCCGGTCCTGCTGCTGGCCGCCCGCCTGGCTCTCGGCCGCGCGGTAGTCCTTGCGGAACGGCTGGATCTGCAGGAAGTAGATGTCGCTCGTGGCGGTCTTGGCGCCCGACACGGTGTCGTTGTCGGCGGCCCGCGCGAAGTACGACACGACATCCCCGGGCTGGAGGCCAAGCTCTTCGAGGAAGAACGTGTGGCCGGCCGACAGCTGCTTCGCCGGCTTCGCGCCGCCCGCAGCCAGGCGCAGGCTCTTCTCAACCCCTCCGTTCACCGAGTACACGAGCTCCAGCCGCGCCACGCCGAAGTCGTCGTCGGCCTGGGCCTCGACGAACACCTCGTCGATGCTCGTCGAACGCAGATCGCGGCCCGGCTTCGAAAACGCCACCACCGGCGGCTCATCGTCGAGCACGTCGATGGCGTACTGCGGCGACGCGCTCACGAACGCGCCGGCAGCCGTGGCCAGATCGATCCGGTAGGTGCCGTCCTCGCGCACCTCGAAGCTGCCGCCGAGGGTGCCGCCGTCACCGGCCGTCAATGCAACCGCCTCGCCACGGTCGCGCACGACGCGGCCTCCTGTCGTGGCCAGCGTCGAGGTGACGCGAAGGCGGACCGTCGTGCCGCGCAGCACCGCGATGTCGCCGCCGTCTTCCACCTGGCGCGGCTCGAGGCCGGTGTACGCGGGAAAGACATACTCGAGGTCGAGCCGATCGACGAACGGCAACTCGGCCGCCTCGAGGCGGAACACGGGCGAGCGCACGCCGGCGGCCTGGACGAAGTAGTCGAGCGACTGCCGCAGGCCGAAGAAGATCGTCTCGAACGAGCCGTCGTCGCCGGCTTTAATCATCGCCGCTCGTTCGAACGGCGCGCCCTCGCCCGCGCGGGTGAAGATGTCGACCTCGGTGGCCGCGAACCCGGAGAGCCGCGCCGTCACCGTCACGTCCGCGCCCCGGGCGACGGTGGCGTGTCCCGGCTGCACGTCGATGCGGTAGGGGCTGGCGGCCTCCACGCCCGAGACGGGCACCAGCACGGCCAGCGCGCCCTGCCGCAGGTACGCAGGGCCGAGGGTGAACACGGCCGCCGCCGCGAGGGCAATACTGGCGAGCACTGCGGCGGACCGGCGCAGGCTGCCGCGCTCGAGCCCGCGCCCGAGATCGCTCTCCTGGCAGCGCGCGATGGCCGACTCGACGAGCCGTTCGAGCATCGCCGCCGACTCGCCGGTCTTCTCCGGGCCGCGCACGGCCAATCCGGCGTCGACCGCGCTGAGCAGCAACTCGTGCAGCGACGGCTCGTGTTCCTCCAGGTAGAGCGCCACCTGCTGGTCCGTGACGCGGCGCGCGAGCGGCCGCACGAAGAAGAACCACCCGAGCCCCGCGAGCGCGAGGTACGTGACGATGCGCGCGGTGATGATGGCGCCGGGGCTGAAGCGGAACTGCTCGAGCCCGTACGCGGCCACCAGGATCGTGCCGACGCCGGCGCCCAGCAGCACGGTCAGGCTGCGCAGGACGATCTTCCAGCGCCACCGCGTCCGGACGCCGCGGATTGTGCTGAGCAGGGTCTCGCGATGAGCCTGGAGGGCAGGTGCCATGGCCGTCATCCTTGCGCGAGGCGCGGGAACCGGCCCGCGACATACGCTTCCACGGCGAGCAGGACCACGCCTGCCGCCAGCAGCAACCACCACACGGATTGCCGGCGCTCGTCGTCTTCGGGCGCGGGCGTTTGCGCCAACGCCCCCGCGGACTGGCCCGCGCCGCCGGTCACGGCGGTGACGAGTTCGGCCGGATCGAACGGCGTGAGATCCGATTCCGCCGGCGGCACGTTCACCGCGACGAACGCCCCCTCGCCTGGCGGTTCACCCTCCAGCCGGACGTCGTAGAACCCGGTCTCCTTCAGCTCGAACGTGTTCCGCGCAGGGTCCGCGAACTCGACCGCCTTCCCCGACGGCGCAAGAACCATCGGGCGCCGCAGCGTGACAGCGTCACTGCCGTCTGAACTAGCGCCTAGCGCCCAGCCCCTAGTCCCTGATGCCGCCCCCCGGCCCATCGTCAGTTCTGCCGTGTCGAGTGTCTCCCCAACCGTCCTCCACGCCTTCGCCTCCGCATACCGCCCGAGATGCCGCATCGCCTGGTGCACGAGCGGCACGAACACGGGCCGGAGCGCGAGGTCGTTCCAGTAACTGTCGAGCGACGACGTCCACACCAGCACGGAGCCGGAACCGGATCGCCGCTCGACCAGCGCCGGCGCGCCATCGTCGAAGCGGGCGAGCACGGTTGCGCCTGCCGCGAGCGGGCAGGTGCGATAGCGGAACATGCGGGCGGCCGTCAGGTCGCCGCTGCGCGGCGCCGCGAAAATCTCGAACACGGGGTGGCCGTAATCCACGTAGCCGAGGGCGCCACCGGCCGTGCCCGACCTGTCGACGGGCGCTCCCGGCACGCACGGCAGGAGGTCCGGCGAGCCCTCTGGCCAGGCAGTGCGGTCGCCCGCCGCGACAAGCAGTCCCATGCCGCGCCGGAGGCGCGCCTCGAGGGCGCGGCCCGCCGCGCCGGACGGCGGGCGCGTGTCGTTGAGGATCACAACCGACGCCGCGTCGACCTGCTCGGGGCTCACGCGATCGACGCCCGCCACGCTGGCTTCGAAGCCCGGGTCACGGCCGACGGCGAGCGCCCTGGCCAGGTACAGGCTGGCGTCCGGGCCCGGGTTCGACGCTTCGATGATCAGGACGGGTATCCGGCCGCCCGCAGCGACGACGGCGTGGAGCGTGTCGTCGATGGGCAGCGTGTCGGGCGCCAGGCGGGCGGTGACGCGCGCGGGCTTATCGGCGAGCGTGAAGGGCGTGAACTCGACGGCCCCGATGCCCTGCGGCTCCGCCGACACGCGCCGCGTGTCTTCGCGGTGGCCGTCGACCTCGATCGTCACCTCGCGATCGGCGAGCGCGGAGCCCGATCGGTTCGCGATGCGGGCGCTGGCCGTGATCTGCTCGCCGCCCGGCCCGCCCTGGCGCGCGAATGTCAGCGACACGATCGCCGCGTTGTCCGCGGCCGCGTCGCCCACCGGCGCGGGCGTGAGCTGAATGCCAGGCGGCAGCTGCGCATCCTGCGAGCGATCCCAGCCCGACTGCTGGAAGTCGGACACGAGGATGAGTTCGCGGCGCGGCAAGGCCGACGACTCGAGCAGGCCGGCCCCGGCCCGCAGCGCGGGCCCGTAGCGCGTGGCGCCGGCGCCCGGCACGGCGCGGCTGACGGCCGCGGAGAGCGCCGCGCGCTCCGTCGCCGACCGCACCGCCACCTCGACGTCGTCGTCGAAAAACGCGATGGTCCCGCGGTCGCCGGGGCCCAACCCGCCGACGGCCCTCGTCGCGGCCTCCTGGGCCCGCGCCCACACCCCGCCGTGTCCCATGCTGGCCGAGCGATCGACGAGCACCACCACTTCGCGCGCCGCGCCGGCCGCCGCGGCGGCGCCGCCCCCCCGCTGGAACGGCCGCGCGAACGCCAGGGCCAGCAGCACGAAGGCGGCCACGCGCAGCAGCAGCAGCGGCCAGTGCCGGATGGCGCGCCGCTTCACCGTCTGGTTCGGGATCTTGCGCAGGAACATCAGCGACGGGAACTCGACGACGCGCCGGCGGTCGCGCTGCACCAGGTGCACCACGATCGGGATGGCGATCGCCGCGAGGGCCGCGAGCAGCGCTGGCGCCAGGAACGACATCACCGCACCCGCCTCAGGCGCTCGCGCGTGGCGAGGTAGTGGAACAGCGCGTGGTCCAGCGGGACCGAGGTGTTGAACAGCGCGTAATCGATCCGGCTGTCCGTGAACAGGCGCCCCAGCTCCGCGATGTGCGCCTGCACGAGTGCGCGGTATTCTGTCCGAAGCGCCTCGGGCACGATCGGCAGGCGGTCGCCGCTCTCGAGGTCCTCGAAGCTCGCCGCCTCGTCGAACGAAAAGTCGATCTCGGCAGGATCGAGCACGTGGAACACCGCCACGTCGTGGCCGCTGAAGCGCAGCGGCCGCACGGCCTGCGCGACGCGCTCGGGCTCATCGTAGAGGTCCGAGATGACGATGACGATGCCGCGGCGCGAGAGGCGCTCGGTGAGCGTGAGCAGGGGCGCGGCCAGCGCGCCGGCCTTCGGCTCGCCGACCCGGTCGAGCGCATAGAGCGCGAACTCGAGGTGGCGCGCCGATGGCGGCACGTACTCCAGCACGCGGTCGTCGAACGTGACCAGGCCAACCCGGTCGCGCTGCTGGTGAGAGAAGTACAGCAGCGAGGCCGCGAGGAAGCGGCCGTAGTCGAGCTTGGTGATGCCGCCTGAACCGAACCGCATCGAGGCCGACACGTCGAGCGCCACTAGGCAGTTGGCGTTGGTGTCGGCCTCGAACTGCTTGACGTAGTAGCGGTCGGTGCGCGCGAACACGCGCCAGTCGACGCGGCGGAGGTCGTCGCCCGGCTCGTAGCCGCGGTGCTCGGCGAAATCGAGCGAGAACCCCATGTGCGGCGCGCGGTGGAGGCCGTTGATGAAGCCGTCCACCACCGTGCGTGCCACGAGCTCCAGGTTGCCCATCCGCGCCAGGGCGGACGGGTCCACGAACTGCGCGCCCCGCATGGCGGTTCCCGCGCCGCGCCGGTCCATCCCTACATCCCCGATTTCGGCGCCGCGACGGCGTCGAGCAGCCGGTCGATGATGTGATCGGTCTTCACGCCTTCCGACTCGGCGTGGAAGTTCGTGAGCACCCGGTGGCGCAGCACGGGGTGCGCGAGCGCGCGCACGTCGTCCAGGCTGACGTGATACCGCCCGCGCGTCACCGCCCGGGCTTTCGCGCCGAGGATCAGGTACTGGGCGGCGCGCACGCTGGCGCCGTAGGAGACCCACTTCTCGATGAAGTCCAGCGTGCCCGTGGGGTGGCGCCGGCTCGCGCGCACGAGGCGCAACGCGTACGACATCACCGGCTCCGCCACCGGCACGCGGCGCACGAGCCTCTGGTACGCCAGGATTTCCGGGCCGGTCACCGCCCGCTCCGCCTTCGCGTCCAGCACGGCGGTGGTCGTCCGCAGCACCTCGATCTCCTCCGACTCGGGCGGATGGTCGATGACGATGTGGAACATGAACCGGTCGAGCTGCGCCTCGGGGAGCGGGTACGTGCCCTCGAGCTCGATCGGGTTCTGCGTCGCGAACACGTGGAACGGCTCGTCCAGCGTGTACGTCCGGCCCTGGATGGTGACGCGGTGCTCCTGCATCGCCTCGAGCAGCGCCGACTGCGTCTTCGGCGGCGTGCGGTTGATCTCGTCGGCGAGCAGGACGTTGGTGAACACCGGCCCGGGCGAGAACACCATGTGGCGCCGGCCCGTGTCGGGGTCGTCCTGGATGATGTCGGTGCCGGTGATGTCGGAGGGCATCAGGTCGGGCGTGAACTGGATGCGCGCGAACTTCAGGTCGAGCACGTCCGCCACCGTGCGCACGAGCAGCGTCTTGGCCAGGCCCGGCACGCCGACAATCAGGCTGTTGCCGCCGGCAAACAGCGTCAGCATCACCTGTTCGATGACGGCCGCCTGTCCGACGATGACCTTGCCAAGCTCGGCCACCATGCGGTCGCGGCTGTGCTTCATGCGATCGGCGAGGGCGACATCGTCTGCGGCGTCGAGGATTGGGTTCTCAACCATTGACACGTGAGTCTCCACAGGGGCTAGGGACTAGGCGCTAGGCGCTAGTCAGATTTCCTTGTCAACACGCCACCCACGAGTCCCTAGCGCCCAGTCCCTAGCGCCTAGTGAGTGAGCGCGTACACGATGTAGTTGACGCCGAGCTTGTACGCCTCGTTCGACAGGTCGATCGGCGTCCAGCCGGTGTCCGAGAACTCCCAGGTACTCGCCGACGTCGTTGTTGTAGTTCGCGATGAACAGCAGCCGCTTCGACGGGTCGTTGGCCTCGTAGGCGGCCATGAAGTAGGGCTTCTCGCCGCGGCCGTAGAACTGCACGAAGTCGAGCGTGGCCACGTCGAAGAACGCGTGAAAGATGGGGTGGCTGATGTCCAGCTCGACCATGCGCACGTCGGGCAGCACGCGCTTCATCTGCGCCTCGAAGTTCGCCCAGTCGCCGCCGCGGAAGTCGTCGAAGATGAGGAACCCGCCCTTCAGCAGGTAGGCGCGGAGGTTCGCCGCCTCCTCATCGGTCTGCGTCCAGTACCCCGCCTCGGCCATGTACACGACGGGGAACTTCATCAGGTCGGGCGATCCGATGTCGAGGATCACCCCGCCGATCGGCCCGGTGTAGGGCGCGATGGTCGTGATCTCGTCGAGGATCTTCATGAAGTTGCGCTCGGCGCGCGGGTAATCGTGCGACCACGGCGGCCCGCCGCCGCGCCCGAACCCGCGCCGCCCGAAGCGGCCGCCGGCCAGCTCGCCGGCCGGAACACCCTGCGTGTACCGCAACCGGGCGAAGGTGAAGCGCCCGTCGTACGGGAGCTGGGCCGCGTCGAGATTGGCCGCCTCCCCGCGATCCCGCTCGAGGCCCATGAACGGCGGCAGCTGGCGCCGGCCGCCCTCGCCGGGCAGCCCCGGCGGCGGCCCCTGCGGCGGCGGGAACTGGACCGACGGCAGGCGCACCGTGCCCTGCGGCTCGGCCGGCCGCTGCTGCAGCGCCGACGCGCCGGCCGCCACGGCCAGCGCCGCCGCCAGGCCGAACGCGAGCGGAACGACGCGCCTCATCGCTTCACCTTCTCCTTGATCGACGCGTTCGTGCGGGCCAGCTCGATGAGCAATCGCTCGAGCTCTGCCGCGTAGGCCGCCGGGTCGGTCTTCTCCTTAGACGCCTTCAGGGCAGCAATGCGTTCCTCGAGCGACCCGCGCTGCTCGATGAGCGCGCGCACCTCCGGGTCGGCGTCGGCGCCAGGCAGATCGCGGGGCGACCCCGCCGAAAGGAACAGCGTGCGCGCCAACGCCCCGTCGCCTCCAGGCTGGCCCGGCTCCTCGGCCCCCTTGCCGTCGCCATCGTCATCGAGCACCGGGTGCTCGGTGCGCAGTTGCCCGTCGCGCTCGTACAACTCGATCACCCGCCGCCGCGCCCACGTGAACGCCTCGAGCATCGACACCCGGCCGTCCTTGTCCATGTCGGCGTCGTCGGAAGCCAGCGCGTCGGCGAAGAACTCGCCGAACCGCGTCTGGTTCCGCTCGCCGTCGGTGCGCGTGGCGGTGATGACGGTCCGGTCCTTGCCGGAGAGTGCCGCCACGAAGCCGCCGCTGGCACTCGCGGTGTTGACGAAGACGACCTGTTGCGCGCCGAACCGGCCCGCCAGTTTCGCGAAGTCCGCCGCCGCGAGATCCGGACCCGGCAGATTGAACCGCGCCTCGCCCGTGGCCGACGCCCCGTGGCCGATGAGGACGATGAACACGCGATCGCCGGGCCGGGCCTGCGCGGCCAGCCTCGTCACCGCTGCATCAATCGCCTCGCGCGTCGAGCGGCCGACTGATGCGGGCCTTGTCGCGCGCGGGATCCTCGCCGAGATACACGATGCTGTCTGGCGGAAGCTCGTAGCGGTCCTTCGCCGCGTCCACGATGGCGGACGCCCAGCGATGGAACCGCTCGGCATTCTCGTGATCGCCTCCGAGGCCCACGATGACGAGCAGTGGCTGCCCTGCGCAGACGCCGGCGCAGAAAACGCGAGCGACAGCGCGAACAACACCGCGGCGGAGACGACTCGAACGAGGCGCCCGGCCACCCGCACGGCGAGGCTGCCTTCGACGTCGCTCAGGCCAGGAAAGCCTCGAGCTCCAGTTGCCCGGGAAGCGCCCCGTCACGGCAGCCCCACCCGGCGGCGGAGGAACCACTCGCCGCCCAGCAGGCCCATCAGCAGCGCGAGCACGATGGGCATGTCCCAGAGGTCCTTCTCCTGGACGACCGTCATGCCGCGCCCGAGGTAGGTGATGTCATCGGCCAGCGACGAAGCGTCGGCCGCCGTGTAGAAGCGGCCGCCGGTGTCCTCGGCGATGCGCCTGAGCAGCGTGGGCCGCATCGCGGCGTCGAAGTACTCGCCGTCGTCGGGCGCCGCGCGGACGTAGGCCGTGTCGGCGCCGGCGGATTCGCCGCCGCGCGTGGCCGACACCGCGGCCTCGTAGAGCCCGTCGGCCTCGGCCACGAACGTGGCGCGGTACTCGCCGTCGCGGTCGACGACGAAGCGCATCGGGACGTCGCGGCGGGCGCCGCCGGGGCCGGTGATCGCCGCCGACACCTCGGCGCCGTTCAGGCCGAGGTACCCGCCGTCGCGGACAGTCGCCGTCACGGTGACCGTGTCGCCTGCCTCGACGCGATCGCGGTCGACCGACGCCATGACGCGCTCGGGCACGCCGTCCACGAGCCATCGCAGCAGCCGCCGCCAGAGCGTTTCGTGCGTCATGTCGTCGGCCGGAATCGAGGCGTGCATCTGCCACATCCACGAGTCCTGCACCGGCATGGCCAGTGCCTTGCCCGCGCCGAAGCGTTGATACGCCAGGACGACCTGGGACCCGGGAGCGGCGCCCTTGCCCTCGAGGAGCACCGCCGCGCCGGGCTTCACGCGCGTCGCCGGGTTCACCGTGGTCAGCGCGGGCAGCGCCGCCCAGCGCTCGGCCGACAGCGCCTCGGTCTCGGCGATCTGGGTCGCCGGGTGCGTCCGGCCCAGCCGCGTGGGGCTCACCTTGATCTCTTCGACGAAATCCGCCGCCGCCCGGCCGCCGTCCAGTTGAAGGGGCAGGGCGTCGGCGACAGGCGTCCCCGCATAGCCGCCTTCGGCGAACGCGCGCCGGCCCCCGAGGGCCAGCAACCCGCCGCCCCGCACATTCACGAAGTCGGCGATCATGCGCTGTTGGTCGGCCGTGAAGGCGGTGGCCTCGATGCTGCCGAGCACGAGGCCTCGATACGCGAAGAGCTCGTCACGCGTCTTCGGGAACCCCCCGGCCAGGTCGTCGGGCGCGTCGATGTCGAGTCGCAGGAACTTCCGGTCCGCCGTCCGCTGCAACATCACGACCTGCAGGTTCGCGTCGCCGGCGGCGGCCCGGCGCAGGAACTTCATCTCGAACCGCGGCTCGCCTTCGACGTAAAGCACGCGCTCGCGGCGGTCCTTCACCGTGATCAGGGCCTGCCGCGCGTTGTTCTGCGTGACCTGCTCGCCATCCTGCACGCCGATGCGGAACGTCAGGACGCGCGGGCCGGGCTCGGCCAGCGTGAACCGCACCCGCGTCGTTGATGGCTCGCCGTCGGGCGGCAGCGTCACGTCCTGCGAGGCGACGACCTGGCCTTCGTCCTCGACGACCAGCGGCGCGGTGCGTCCCGCGTAGCCGGACTGGGTCACCACGACGTCGGCCACGAGCGTGGCGCCCTTGAGCACCGTGGGCGGCGGGTCCACGCGGCCCAGTTGCACGTCGCGGTCGAGCGTCTCGCGCCCGAGCCCGACCGCGAACACCGGGAGGCCTGCCGATTTCAGCGCGCGGATGGCGTCCACCATCGGCTCGCGCGAGGTGTCGGCGCCGTCGGTGACGAGCACGATGCCGGAGGCGGGCAGGCCCGCCAGTTCCTCCGCGGTGCGCTGCAGCGACCGGCCGATGTACGAGCGCGTGCCGGACGGCTCCTTCCCCGCCGGCCCGGAGACGCGGCCGGCCGTGGCGTCGAATTCGAAATCCCGGATGGTGAACCGGCGCGCCAGGGCGTCGCGCAGCGCGCTCGCGGGGCCCAGCGCTTCGCGCGCGAACGTGCCCCGCGCCTTCGCCTCGACGTCCGCCACCTGCATGCTGCGGGACTGGTCCACGAGGATCGCCAGCACGTTGCGCTGCGGCTCGACGGTGCGCACCACGAGCACGGGGCGGAGCAGGGCCAGGAGCAGGAGACCGAGCGCGGCCAGCCGGAGCGCGAGGAGGCCGGCGCGCGGCCAGCCGGTGGTGCGCGGCGACTGCCAATACACCCGCACGGCGACGCCCATCGCCGCCAGCACCGCCACCACCGCGATGGCCGCCGGCCAGGGCGGACTGAACCCGAATTCGCCCTGTTCGAACACGACGGGGCGGTACTTGAAGACGAGTTCGAACAGGCGTTCCGGCACCGGTGCTCCGTTCACGACCCGACGTGCGTCCTGTCGAGACAATACCGCCGCGACGACGCCCCCGTTTACCGGAGGTCTCGCGCGCGGGTCCCTGCAAACGGTTTCATCACCCGTTCCCGCGGGCGGATCCAGCCGCCGTACGCAGGTGATGCAACCGTCCCTGTGCTGTGCTGACGTCCCTCTGGCGAGAATAACACGCCGGGGTCAGGCGTCAGGGAATGGGGATACAATCGCGGGCAGGGTTGTCATGACATTGCTGAGACTGGCGCTCGCCGCGGCCCTGGCCGCCGCGGTCCCCGGCCTCGCGTCCGCGCAGGCGGCCGCCGGTGCGGATCCGGCGCAGGACGCGGCCGCACGAGCGGCGGCCGCAAGAGTCGAAGCGGCACGCGTCGAGGCCCGGGCCGCGTTCCTGCGCGCGGCGGGCCAGGCCATCGCTCACGGCAAGCGCGGCGACGCCGAGGCGCTGGCGCGCGCGCGCGGCGATCGCGACGAGGCCGGCGCGGCCGTCCGGGCGCGGCTGGCCGCGGATCGCGGCGACTACGAGGCGGCTGCCGCGCTCGCGGCGCCGGCAAGCGCGGCAGCCCCTTCGGGAGAAGCGGCCCTGCAGTGGGGACTCATCCTCTTCGAGCAGGGCAAGAAGGACGAGGCGCGGCGCGTGCTCGCCCCGGTTGCGGCCGGCGCGCGCAGCGCGTCCGGCGCCGACGGCCTCGTGCGCGTGGCCCGAGCCGCGCGCGCCCTCGGCCAGCGTGCGCACGGCCAATGCGCTGCTCCGCGAAGCCGTGGCGGCCGCGGGCAAGGACGCCTTGCTCATCGCTGCCGCGAACGCGGCCTGGGGCGAACTCTACCTCGACGCGCACGACCCCGGACCGGCCGCAGACCACTTCCGTGCCGCGCTGGCCGCCGACGCCAGTTGGGCGCCGGCCCATGCCGGGCTGGCCAGCGCCCTCGCGCGCGAGAATCCGCCCGCCGCCGCCGCGGCCGCGGCGCGCGCGGTCGAGATCGATCCGGCGCTCACCGCCGCCCACGTCGTCCTCGCGCGAGCCGCTCTCGACGCCGACAGAATCGACGATGCGCGCGGCCACCTGGCGCGCGCGCTGAGCGCGAATCCCGGGAGCGCCGAGGCACATGCGTACGGCGCCGCCATCGAGTACGTCGCCGGCCGCACGGCCGAGTACCAGGCAGCCGCCGCGAAGGCGCTCGCCGTGAATCCCGCCTACGGCGGCCTCTACCGGATCGTCGCGTCGCAGGCGGCGAGCAACTACCGCTACGACGAGGCGGTGGTCCTGGCACGGAAAGGCCGTCGCCCTCGAGCCCGACAGCCCTGCCGCCCACGCGGATCTCGGCCTGCACCTGCTGCGCGTGGGCGATGAGTCCGGCGCGCGGCGTTCGCTCGAAACCGCCTTCCGCGGCGACGCCTACGACCTGGTGACCTACAACCTGCTGCGGATGCTCGACGAGCTCGACGCGTTCGAGTCGATCGACGCCGGCGGCGTCGCCGTCAGGCTCGACCCTGACGAGGCGCCCGCCCTGCGCCACTACGCCGTGCCCGCTGGTGGAGGAGGCGATGGCGCAGATGCGCCGGCGCTACGGATTCAATCCGCAGGGGCCGATTCTCGTCGAGGTCTTTCCAGAGCACGACGACTTCGCCGTTCGCACGCTCGGCCTGCCGGGGTTGCTCGGCGCGCTCGGCGCCTGTTTCGGCCGCGTGGTCACGCTCGACTCCCCGCGCGCCCGTCCGCCCGGCACGTTCAACTGGCAGGCCACGCTGTGGCATGAGATGGCGCACGTCTTCACCATGCAGCTCTCCGGGTACCGCGTGCCGCGCTGGCTGACCGAGGGCATTTCCGTCTACGAGGAAGGCCTGCGCAGGCCCGAGTGGGCCCGCGATTCTGAGCTCGCCTTCGCCAAGGCGTGGGCGGACGGGAAGGTGCTGACGCTCGCGGAGCTCAATGCGGGGTTCACCAGGCCGGACACGATCGAGCTGGCGTACTTCCAGGCGTCGCTGGTGGTGGCGCTCATCGCGAAGCAGCACGGGCACGCCGCGCTCGCCGCGATGCTGCGCGCGTTCGCCGACGGCGCCGACACGGATGCCGCCTTCCGCCGGGCCACCAACGGAGGCACCGCCGAGTGGCAGCGCGCGGTCGACGCGATGCTGACGGAACGCTACGCGGCGCTCGGAAAGGCGCTCCAGGCGCCGGACGGTCTCGAGATGCCGCCCGGAGGCGACGTGGCGGCCATCCGGGCACTGGCGGCGAAGCACGGCGGGAGCTACCCCGTGCAGATGGCCGCGGGGCAGGCGCTCGCCGCCGCCGGCGCACGGGCCGACGCCATCGCCGCGTTCGAACGCGCGGCAGCGCTGGTGCCGTCGGCGGTCGGCGCCTGGAGCCCGCGCGCGCAGATGGCCGCGCTCTCCGAGCGGGCCGGCGACTTCCCCCGCGCGCTGCGCGAACTGACGTCGCTCGTCGCCGACGATCACACCAACATCGACGCCGCGCGCCGCCTGGTCCCGCTCGCCAGGCGCCTCGGCGATCAGGCGGCCCTCGCCCTCGCATACGACCGCATCGTCACGCTGGATCCCTTCGATGCCGCCACGCACTCGGCCTATGGCGGACTGGCCCGCGCGACGCGCAACCTCCCCCTGGCCGTGCGCGAGTTCCGCGCCGCCGTCGCTGCGGGGCCCGTGGATCCTGTGCCGGCCCAGTGCGATCTCGCCGAAGCGCTGCTCGAATCGGGCGAACGCGCCGAAGCCAAGCAGGCCGTGCTCGCGGCGCTCGAGGCCGCGCCCACGTATGAGCGCGCGCAGCAACTGCTCCTGCGCATCGTCGAGGGACGCTGAACATGGGCATGGAGCCCGAAGGCAGCGTGCCGCAAGACCCGAATGAGCTCTTCCCGCTCGTGTATGCCGAGCTGCGGCGGATCGCGGCGCGCGAGATGCGCCGCGAGCGGCCGGGGCGCACGCTCCAGACGACGGCCCTCGTGCACGAGGCGTATCTGCGGCTCCTGAAGGACGCGTCGCTGTCGTTCGAGAGCCGCGCGCATTTTCTGGGGATTGCCGCGCGCGCGATGCGGGAGATCCTGATCGAGCATGCCCGCGGGCGCGGGGCACGCAAGCGCGGCGGTGGCGCCGTGCGATTGACGCTCGATGACCTCACGGCTTCCGTGGCGGCGCCGCCGGTCGACGTGCTTGCCCTCAACGAGGCGCTCGAGCGGCTTGCACGGCTGGACGAGCGTCACGCCCGCGTGGTCGAGTTCCGGTACTTCGGCGGGCTCTCGGTGGAGGAAACCGCGGCAGCCCTGGACCTCTCCCCCGCCACCGTCAAGCGCGCATGGACCCTCGCCCGCGCGTGGCTCTACCGCGAGCTGGAGAGTGGAGCCGCGCCGGCCCGGGCGCCGCGGACGCTCGTTCATGACTGACGACTCCGCACGCTGGTTGCGCGCGGCCGAGGTGTTCCACGACGCCAGGGAGCGGCCGGCGCCCGAGCGCGATGCCTTCCTCGACGCGGCCTGCGGCGGCGATCGCGCGCTCAAAGCCGAGGTCGAGGCGCTGCTGGCCGCCGATTCCGGCGCCTCCGGGTTCCTCGCCGCCGGCGGGCCGAGCGTGGCGTCGCTGCTGCTCGAGGATGAGGCTGGCGCGATGGCGCCGGGGACGGCCCTGGGCCCGTACCGCATCCTCCGCCCGCTTGGCCGCGGCGGGATGGGGGCCGTGTACCTGGCGGAGGACACGCGCCTGGCCAGGCCCGTCACGCTGAAAGTGCTGCATCCGGGAGAGGTCGCCGACGAGCGGCGGCGCCAGCGCCTGCGGCGCGAGGCGCGCGCGGCCGCGGCCCTCGCCCACCCCAACGTCGCCGCGGTTCATGCCCTCGAGGAGATCGACGGCCAACTGGCGCTGGTGGCCGAGTACGTGCCCGGCAAGTCGGCGCGCGAACGCCTCGACGCCGCCGGCCGGCTGCCCGTCGGCGAGGCGCTGGATATCGCGCGCCAGGTGGCGCGGGGCCTCGAGGCGGCGCACCGCGCCGGGATCGTTCACCGCGACCTGAAGCCCGAGAACATTCTCGTCGGCGACAACGGCACCGTCAGGATCCTCGATTTCGGCATCGCGCGGGAGACGGCCGCCGACGCGGCCGGACCGCGCCTGACAGCCACGGGCATGCTCGTTGGCACGCCGGGGTACATGGCACCCGAGCAACTCGAGGGCAGGTCGGGCGACCCGCGCAGCGACCTGTTCGCGCTGGGCATCGTGATCTACGAACTGGTCACCGGCGCCAATCCCTTCCAGGGCAGGACGCCTTCGTCGACGGCGGCACGGATCCTGACCGTCGAGCCTGCGCCGCCGAGCACGCTGGACCCGCTCTTTCCTCGGGCGCTGGACCGCCTGGTCGCGATGTGCCTGAAGAAGGACCCGTCGCGGCGCTACGGAAGCGCGGCCCAGGTCGCCGACGAGCTCGACGCGCTTCTGGACACCCTGGCCCGAGGCGCGACCGCCGCAGTGGCCGGCGCGCCGCGGGCGGTGAACGCTGCCGAGGCGCCGGCGCGCGCGCTCTGGCGGATTCACCAGGTGGTCCTCGTCGCGCTGCTGTCGGTCATCGCCATCGGCGGCTGGTGGCTGGCGGCGTGGGTCGGTCCGCCGCTGCGCTACACGCTGTTCGCGGCGGTGCTGGCGCTGTGCGTCGCCGACGGCACGATGCGCGTGCACCTGCTCTTCGTGGAACGGCAGACGCCCGGGGACGCCCGGCGGCAGCTCGCGCGCTCGGGCCCGTGGCTCCGCCGGCTCGACCTCGCCGTCGCCATCATCGTGACGCTGGCCGCCTCGCGCGTCGTCGCCAACCACCAGGCTGCCGGCATCTCGCTGCTGGCGGTGAGCGCCGGGATGGCGGTCGCCGCGTGGGTGATAGAACCCGCCACGACGGAGGCGGCGTTCTGATTCACTTCGTCATTGACGGCGGGGCGGCGTCGGGCGCGGAGGCCCAGGCGGTGTTCGGCTCGAGACCCATCGTGACGCGCAGCGTGCCGCCGGCGGCGATGTCGGCGTGGCTCAGCCAGCAGCGATCGAGGGGCTTGCCGTTCAACGTGGCGCCGGTGACGTACGTGTGCGCCGGCGACAGGCCCTGCGCCTCGATCGCGAAGGTGCGCTGGCCGCCGAGGTCGATCTCCGCCCTGTCGACCTGCGGCGCGCCAATCACGTAGACGCCTTCGGCCGGATTGACCGGGTAGAAGCCCATCGCGGCGAAGAGATACCAGGCGGACAACTGTCCCCCCTGCTCGCCGGCGCAGAGCCCCTCGGGCCCGGTGGCGTAGAGCGTCGAGGCGATCTGGCGCGCCCGGGCCGCCGACTTCCATGGGGCGCCGGCGTACGCGTAGAGCGATGCGACATGGTGGCTCGGCACGTTGCCGTGCGCGTACTGGCCGATCACGCCCAGGCGGTCGGCCGCCACCGGCTCGCCCTCGACAAGCGGCGCCTGATCGAACAGCTCGTCGAGCTTGCGCACGAACGCCTGCGGCCCTCCCAGGAGCATCATGAGCCCCCGGACATCGTGCATGACCGACCATGTGTACAGCCACGCGTTGCCCGCGGCGTAGTCGGCGGCTCCTCGCCCGGCCGCGCGAGGAGCGAAGGGCGCCTTCCACGAGCCATCGGCGAGCTTCGGGCGCATGAACCCCGTGGCCGGATCGAAAACGTTGCGGTAGAAGCCCGATCGCGCCTCGAAGAACCTGCGGTCGTCGACGCGCTCGAGCTTCGCCGCCAGCTGCGCGATGCACCAGTCGTCGAAGGCGTACTCGAGCGTTTTCGACACCGAGGCGGGCTCGCGGTCGGCGGGAACGAACCCGGCGGTCTCGGGCGGCTTCAGCCACGTCAGCCCCCGGTCGTCACCGAGCGCGCTGGCCTTCATGGCCTCGAGCGCGTCGCCCCGGTTCACGGTGGTGAGGCCCTTGAAGATGGCATCGGCGATGACGGGCACGGCGTGGTACCCGATGGCCGCATCGGTCTCATTGCCCCAGAGCGGGAACACCGGGAGCCGGCCGCTCTCGCGGTAGACCGCCATGAGCGACTGGACGAGGTCGTCGACGCGCTCGGCCTGGATGAGCGTCATCAGCGGGTGCAGGGCGCGGAACGTGGCCCACAGCGGGTACACGGTGTGGTTCTGGAACGGTGCCGCCGGCTGCACATCGAGACGGGAGCCACGGTAGCTGCCGTCCCCGTCCGCGAAGGTGGTCGGCGCCAACATCGAGTGATAGAGCGCGGTGTAGAACACCGTCTTGCGCGCGCGGTCCGGCGTCTCGATGCGGAGCCGCCGCAGCTTCCGCTCCCAGGCCGTGACGGCGTCCCGGCGGAAGCCGTCGAACTCCCAGCCGGGGGTCTCACGCTCGAGGCTGCGCCGCGCGCCGTCCACGCTCACGGGCGAGATCGCCACCTTGAGCTGGAGCGGCTGGCCCGGCCGCAGCACGAAACGGAACAGGCCGCGCGACCGCGCCGATGTCACCTCGCGGCGCTCGCCCGAGTACCCGTCCGGATCGCCCACGAGCCAGGTCTGATAGGGCGTCGAGAACCGCGCGACGAAGAAGACGCGCTGGTCCCGCGCGAGGCCCCTCGAAAACCGGTAGCCGGAGATGGTCGTCGGGCCCTCGAGCGTGAGCCGCGTCTCGACCGCCTCGTCCGAATCGATCGCGGCACCGAGATCGAAGAGCACGGCGGGCTGCCGGCCGGAGCCAGGCCGCAGGAAGGCGTAGCGGTGCATGCCGACGCGGCGCGTGGCCGTCAGTTCGGCGCGGATGTCGAACGCCCGCAGGTCGACCGAGTAGTAGCCTGGGGAGGCCTTTTCGCTGTCGTGGGAGAACGGCGAGGCGACCGAACCGGGCATGTCCGCGCCCGCCTGCGTGGGCATGACGAGAAGGTCGCAGAGATCGGCGCCGGCGATGCCGCTCAGATGGGTGTGACTGAAGCCGGCGATCTCCGCGTCGGCGTAGTGGTAGCCTGCGCCCGACTCGCGCCCGCGGCCGGTCGTGTCCGGGCTGAGCTGCACGAGGCCGCCCGGCACGCAGGCGCCCGGGAACGTGCGCCCGGCGCCGCCGGTGCCGATGAACGGGTCGACGTGACTGGTACGAGCGGCTCGGCGGCCGGAGGGGGCGGCGGCGCCAACTGCGCATGAAGACGGGCGCGGCCCGCGGCCCACAAGCCCGCCGCCGCCGCGCCCTTCAGAACATCCCGCCTGGAGACCATAGGACCTCAGGCAGGTACGTTAGCTGAATCGCCGGGCCGCGCCAAGCGGCCCGCCCGGCTACGTCGACTCCTCCTCCATCCTCGGCACCTCCGGGTGCTCGGTGATGTGCGTGTCCTTGCCGACAGGCGGCGCCGCGAGGCGGACCGAGAACCACACGGCGATGGCGAGCACGAAGGCCGCGATGAGGCCGAAGACGCCGAGCAGGCGCCACATCTGCGCCCGCGACGGGGCGAACAGCTCGTCCTCGGACCGGGTCACCGCCATCATCCAGGCCATGTGCGGGTAGCTGGCCCCGAGCTGGCAAGGCGCGACGCCGACCAGGTACGACCGGCCGTTCTGGTCGCGCGCGCTGAAATCGAGCCGGAACTCCGGGTCACCGGCCTTGTAGTTCTTCATCCGCTCGCGGAACAGGTCGGCTGCGAAGAACTGGGCCTGGCCGCCCACGCCGCGCTGGCTGAAGACAATCGACCCGTCCTCGCGGATGAGGAACGCCTCGCCGGACGTGCCCGACTTCACGCCGGCGGCCACGGCGAGCAGCTCGCGCGCATCTGCCACGACCTTCAGGACTCCCACGAGCCGCTCGCCGGGCCGCTCAGTGACAGGCACCGCGATCTCGATCGCATGCGACTTCGTACTCTCGTCCCACAACACATCACTGACCGAGACGAGACCGCGTGACCCGTCATTGAACGCTTCCTTCCACCACGATTCGTCGCTCTGGATGTAGTCGGAGCTCGCGCTGGACGCCGCCACGAGGCGCCCCTCGCGATCCGTCACGACAATCTCCCGGTAGACCTGGTCGTTGCTGACGATTTCCCGCAGGAACTGCGAAGCGGGCGTGTCGAGCAGTGCCAGGCGCGCGGCCGTCGCGCCGGGCTGCGCGATCCATGCCGCGTCGATCTCGCGGGCCTTGGCGACGTCCAGCGCAACCCTGCTGGCGGCGGCGGCCGCCGCCTGCACGTCCGGCACGCGGGCCAGGATGCTCACGTCGATGACCCGGCGGAACACGTACGAATCGACGGTGGCGGCCGCCTGCTGGGCCTGGTCGGTCAACTGGAGCCCGAAGGCGTCGCGCAGTTGCGCCTGGCCCGTGCCGAGCACCATGACGGCGGCCAGCGCGTACAGCGGAAGACTGATGATGACCAGTACCGTGAAGACGCGGACGTTGATGTGCGGCAGATGATGGGCCATGGCGTCCTCCTGGCAGAAGTCGGGGCTTCGGAAGACGAGACGCGAGGGAGTCCGGTATCAGTCTCTGCCTGGAAGGCCGGTCTGTCAAGGGGCCGGGCGCCGATTCCGGGGGCCGCGGTCCTAGTCGAACTCGATTCGGATGTCCGCGTAGCCGAACGCCCTGGCGATTTGCGTGACCGTGGACCGCGCGGAGGCCTGGATTTCGCTTTCCATTTGTCCCAGGAACGCCTGGGCCTGCGTCTCCGCCTGCCGGCGCGCGGCCTCGAGCGCCCGGGTGCGCTCGTCGGGCGGCGTCTTCTGCGTGAACCCGAGCCAGGTGCCGTCCTGATCGTCGTAGAACCTGATGTCGCCGGTCGACACCTCGAACTCGTGGCGCGGCAGGCGGATGACGCAGTAGCGCGTGCCGTCCGGGCGCCCGCCGGCCACCACCTGGGCCTTGCGGAGGTTGTAACTTGTACTTGATGTCGAAGTGGCAGATGATGGCGAGCTTGCCCGGCGTGCGGATCCAGCTGGCCTCCCCGACGTCCGAGGTGACGATTTCCTTCACCGACGCCCGCAGCACGTGCAGCTCGCCGATGTCGCGGATGAAGTCCACGCTGGTGGCGACCGACGGCACGGCCCCTGGCGCGGACGCCGCCCCGACGACGCCCCGGAGGACGAACCCGGCGGCGAGCATCGCCACCGACAGCGCGAGCACGACGAGCAGGCGTTTCATGCCGGAGTCCTTTCAGGGGCCTCCGGCGGGCCCGGCCCTCAGGATACGACAGGATCGGCGCCGGGCAGTTCGGGTAGAATGCCCGCGGAAGGAGTCTCCGCCCATGGCGTTCACGTACCACGAGCTGAAAGCGAAGACCATCGGCCAGCTTCGCGACATCGCCAAGGATGTGCAGCACGAGGCCGTTCAGGGGTACACGCAGCTCAACAAGGACCACCTGCTCGTCGCGCTCTGCACGGCGCTCAACATCCCGCTCCACGAGCACCACGACGCGGCGGGCATCGACAAGGCCGCCATCAAGGCGAAGATGCGCGCCCTGAAGAAGGACCGCGACGCGGCGCTCGAGGCGGGCGACCACGAGAAGCTCAAGGCGGTGCGCCGGAGCATGCACGGCCTGAACCGCCAGATCAAGAAGCACCTGGTCTAGAGGTTGATCCTTCCGCTCAGCGACGCGCCAAACCCGGGCGGCCGGCCTGTACGTCACGTACGCGCTCATCGCCGCGAACATCCTGGTCTACGCGCTGGTGTCGCTCCCGCTGGGCGCGCAGCCCCCCGACACCTCCAGCGCGGCGTTCGAGGCCTACGTCGAGGTGGTGCGCGACCAGCTGCCGCCCGGCGTGCCGCTGCGCGCGGCGCTCGCGGGCACGTCGGCCTACGACCTCTACGTGTTCGAGCACGGGTACAAGCCGGCCGAGCCCCAGGCCGCCGATCTCTTCTACTCGCTCTTCCTCCACGGCGGGTTCCTGCACCTCTTCGGGAACATGCTGTTCCTCTGGATCTACGGCGACAACGTCGAGTACCGGCTGGGACGCCTCGGCTACCTCGCGGCCTACCTCGCCACCGGCGTCGCGGCCACGCTGTTCTTCTCGCTGTTCGCCCCCGGCTCGAAGGTGCCGCTGGTCGGCGCCTCGGGCGCGATCTCCGGCGTGCTGGGCTTCTACTTCCTCTGGTTTCCCCGCAACACGGTCCGGATGTTCGTGTTCCTGTTCCCGTTCTTCATGAACGTGGTGTCGGTGCGCGCGCGGATCGTGCTGGGCATCTACCTGCTCCTCGACAACGTGCTGCCGTTCCTCGTGTCGACCGGCGGCGGGGGCGGGGTGGCGCACGGGGCGCACATCGGCGGGTTCGTGGCCGGCCTGGCGGGTGCCTGGCTGCTCGACCAGCGCGGCGTCCGCTCAGGGACCGCCGCCTACCGGGGGGATGTCGCGACAGGTGGCGCGCCGGGTGACGCGCCGGAGGCTGCCGTCGAACAGGGTGACATGGCGCGCGCGGCCGCGGCCTATTTCGCCCTGCCGCCGGACCAGGCCCGCAAGGCCCTGCCGCCGGACGACTCGCTGGCCATGGGAGACTGGCTGGCCGCGAACGGCCATGGCGAGGCGGCGCTGGTCGTCTACCGCCGTCACCTCCGCGACTATCCGCGCCACGAGACGGCGGCGGCCGCTCACGTGGGCGCGGGCCTCGTGCAACTCGACCAGCTCGGCCAGGTCGCGCCGGCCTACCAGCACTTCCTCGAGGCGCTCGACCTGAAGCCCGACCCGGGGACGGCGTCGCGCGCCCGGGCGGCCCTGTCGCGGATCGCGGCCCAGCAGAAATACAGCATCGGCAGGCCGCGGGGATGACCGTGCCCCCGGGGCTAAAGCCCCGGCCCTTCGGCAAGCTCAGGGCCGCCCTGAGCCGGGTCGAAGGGCGGGGTTCCATCTGCGCGTCGATCTCCTACTTCTGCTTGAAGCCGGCGGGGATGTCCACGTCGCCCGGGACGACCGACGTCTGCAGCTCGAGCAACTCGGTGGTGCTCGTCATGAAGGTGGCGCGGTTCTTCGGGCCGGCCGGGGCCTGCTCGCCCTTGGGCGCTTCGTCGGCCTTCTTCTTCTTGCCGAACATGCCGCCGAGGCCGCCGGCGATGCCGCCGATCCCCATCTTCGGCTTGTCGCCGCCCTCCGGCTGCGACTTCGCCTGTTCGGGCGACATCACCGTCTCGATCTTCATGGTGGTGAGGATGGCGGTCCCGTCGAGCTTGACGGCTTCCTTCTTCATCCGCTCCATGCCGTCTTTCAGCTGCGGGTACATCGCCAGCGCCTGGGCCAGGTCGCGAGCCATGGTCTCGGTGTCGTTCCCGAACAGCTTCTTCATGTAGCGCTGCATGAAGTCGATCTGTTCCTGCATGGCGGCGATCTTCGGCGCCATCCACATGTCGGAGGTGATCGCCATGCCGCCGCCCTCGTCGAGCGTTTTGCCCTTCTGACGAATGGCGATGGTCATGATGACTTCCTGGCAGTCGTAGCCGCCTACGGCCTTCCGCTGGCCGGTCCGGTCGACCTTGAAGTCGACCTCGTACTGCACCTCGCCTTCCTTGGGCTCCTCCTTCGCCTCGGCGGCCTGTTCCTTCATCTTCGCCTTGGCCTCTTCCCATTCCTTCCGTATCTGGGCGAAGGTCTTGACCTCGTAACTCTTGCCTTTGAAGTTGATGTCGTAGACCTTCTCCTGGGCGAGGTCCACAAGCTCCCCCGTCTGGCCGGTCACCGTCATCATGCGGTCGCCCGAGATGGCGACCGTGCTGACGACGCCTTCCTTGGCGGCCTTGCCGCCGAACATGCCCATCACCTTGCCGAGCATGCCCTCGAACTTGACCTGGGTCTTGTGCGTCGACTTCATGTCGGCGACGAGGCCGACGGCGAGCGCGAGCACGAGGCACATCGTGAGACCGGCAATGAGCGACCTGCGCATGGAATCCATCCTCCTGCCAGCGGCCCTGCCCGCGCGCGTCCCGGTCGGCGGCGGGGCCAGCAACGTCGATTGAAGCGGGGCGCCGATCATTATACGCCCCGGCGCGCCCGGCTACTTCTGCCCGAACGACGGGGGCAGGGTGATCGTCAGCTCGCGCACGAGAAAGCCGAAGATGTCCGTGCGCTCCTCGATGATCTTGTCCGTGGGCTTGCCGGCGCCGTGGCCGGCCTTGGTCTCGATGCGGATCAGGGTGGGCGCCGGCCCGGCCTGCGCCGCCTGCAGCGCGGCGATGAACTTGAAGCTGTGCAGCGGCGCCACGCGGTCGTCGTGATCGGCGGTGGTGACGAACGTCGCGGGGTACTTCGTGCCGGGCCTGATGGTGTGGAGCGGCGAGTACCGGATGTTGAGGTCGAAGCCTGCCTTCGTGTCCGGATTGCCGTAGTCCGACGTCCACGCCCAGCCGATCGTGAACTTGTGGTAGCGGAGCATGTCCATCACGCCCACCGCCGGCAGGACGGCGCCGAAGAGGTCCGGCCGCTGCGTCATGCAGGCGCCGACGAGGAGGCCGCCGTTGCTGCCGCCGGCGATGGCCAGCCTGGGCGTCGAGGTGTAGCGCTCGCGGATGAGGTACTCGGCGGCCGCGATGAAGTCGTCGAACACGTTCTGCTTCTTCGCGAGACGCCCCGCGTCGTACCAGGCCTGGCCGTACTCGCTGCCGCCGCGGAGGTTCGCCACCGCATAGACGCCCCCCAGCTCGAGCCACGCGATCATGGCGGGCGAGAACGCCGGCAGGACGGGCACGTTGAACCCGCCGTACCCGTAGAGATAGGTCGGGTTGCGGCCGTCCTTCGCGAGCCCCTTGCGGAAGGTCAGGAACATCGGGATCTTCGTGCCGTCCTTCGACGGATAGAACACCTGCACGGTCTCGAACCGAGCGGCGTCGAAGTCGACGGCCGGCTGCCTGAAGACCGTGCTGACGTTCTTCGTGAAGTCGTACCGGAAGACCGTGGTCGGATAGGTGAACGACGTGAAGGCGTAAAAACCTTCGGTGTGCGCCCGGCGGCCGCTGACGCCGGCAACGGTGCCGATGGCCGGCAGCGCGATGTCCGCGAGCCGTTCGCCGGCCCGCGAGAACACCCGCAGCGCCGAGCGGGCGTCGGTCATCCAGTGCGTCACGAACCGGTCGTTCACCAGCGTGGCGCTGTCGAGCACGGCGGTGCCCCCGGCCTCCGCGACAATCGTGGTCCAGGCCGCCGGCGCGGGGTCCGCCCGCGTGATGGCGGCCAGGCGGTACCGCGGCGCGCCGTTGTTGGTGAGCACGTAGAAGGTGTCGGCGTCGTTGCCCACGACGGTGTACGCCGCGTCGAACTGGTCCAGGAACGGTTCAATCCGCCCTTGCGGGGCCTTCAGATCGCGGAGGAAGACGCGGTTCCTGTTCTCCGTGCCTTCCGTCTGATAGACGAGCAGGAACCGGCCATCGTCGGTCACCTCGCCGCTGAACCCCCAGTCTGGCTTGTCCGGACGCTCGTACACGAGGACGTCCTGCTCCTGGGGTGTGCCGACGGCGTGGAAGTACAGCTTCTGGTGCTTGTTCACCGCCTGCAGCAGGGTGCCGTCCTTCGGCGCGTCGTAGCGGCTGTAATAGAAGCCCGAGCCATCCTTCAGCCACGAGGCGCCGCTGAACTTCGACCACTTGAGAAGGTCGGGCAAATCGCGGCCCGTGGCGACGTCGCGCACGCGCCACTCCTGCCAGTCGGAGCCCGCGGAGGAGACGGCGTAGGCCACGTACCGGCCGTCGTCGGTGAAGGCCATCGGGCCGAGGGCCACCGTACCGTCGGGTGAAAGGGCGTTCGGATCGATGAGCACCTCGGGCGGCGCGTCGAGCGACGCCGCCTTGTAGATGACGTTCTGGTTCTGCCTGCCCGTGTTGCGGCTGAAGATGTACCAGCGGCCCTCGCGGGACGGCACGCCGTAGCGCTCGTAATCCCACAACTCCCACAGGCGCTTGCCGATCCGCTCCCGTTCCGGGATCCCTTTCAGGTAGGCGGACGTCAGTTCATTCTGCGCGTCGATCCAGGCGCGCGTGTCGGGCGCGTCCGAATCCTCCAGCCAGCGGTACGGGTCGGCGATCTTCGTGCCGAAGAAGTCGTCGGCCTGGTCCACTTTCCTGGCTTGAGGGTACTTGTAGGGGCCCTGCTGGGCGCCGAGCGTCACGGACATGATCACCATCGCGAGTGTGAGCGTTCTGAGCGTCATGCGTCTTCCCGCGTGCCGTTACCAGCCGATGCCGTAGTCCTCGCCGTGGTTGCTCGCGCCACCCCACATCGTGCCGTGCCTGCGGTCGAGCATGATGGCCGTGATGGGGCCCGACGTCAGGCGCTCGAACGCCAGCGTGTAGCCCATGGCCTGCAGCGCCTTGCGCACCTCGGGCGGCGTGGATTCGGCCACCAGCATCCGGCCGGGCTCGGACAGGTGCTGGTCGAACGTGCTCCGCATCTGGAAGCTGTTGATGTTGGGCGCCTCGCAGGCCTGCTGGACGTTCATGTTGAACTCGACCATGTTCAGGAAGAACTGCAGCAGGTTCTGGTCCTGGCTGTCGCCGCCCTGCACCGAGAAGGCGAGGTACGGCGCGCCGTCCTTGAGCGCGAGGCTGGGCGTGAGCGTCGAGCGCGGCCGCTGGCCGGGGCGCACCACGTTGAAGGGGCAGTCGGCCTCGTCGAGCACGAACGCCTGCATGCGCTGGCTGAGGCCGATGCCCGTCTTGCCCGCGATGACCGCCGGCACCCACCCGCCGCTCGGCGTGACCGATACGACCCACCCCTCCTCGTCGGCCGCCTGCACCGAGGTCGTTCCCGCGTAGAACCCCTCCTCGGGCGTGCGGATGTCGTGCGCGGGGGTGGCCGACGCAAGGCCCTTCTTCGACGTCCACTTCGCGAGCAACGCGGCGTACGGGTTCGTCCCGCCCTGGAACGGATACGGGTCGCCGGGCTTCACGTTCGGGTCGTTCTTCTCCCAGTCGATCGCGGCGAACCGCGCCTTCGCGTAGTCCTTCGAGAGCAGGCCCTTGATCGGCTCCACCGGCGGCACGTACGGGTCGCCGTAGTAGAAGTCGCGATCCGCGAAGGCCATGTTCATCGCCTGGTAGACGGCGTGCATGTACTTCGGGCTGTTGTAGCCCATCGCCTTCACGTCGGTCTGCTCCAGGATGTTCAGCGCCTGGAGCATCGCCGGGCCCTGCACCCACGTGGTGAGCTTGTAGACCTCGATGCCCTTGTAGGTCGTCATCACCGGCTCTTCGAGGTGGACCTTCCAGTTGGCGAGGTCGGCCATCGTGAACAGGCCGCCCTGCTCCTGCGTGCTGCGGACGATCTCCTGGGCGATGTCGCCCTTGTAGAAGCGGTCGTAGGCGGCCATGATCGCGTCTTTCCGCGACTTGCCGGCCTTGAGCGCCTGCTGCTCCGTTTCCACCAGCGCGCGCAGCGTGGCGGCGAGGTCGGGCTGCTTGAACACCTCGCCGGCCTCCGGCGCCTCGCGCGCCTCGCCGGGGTGCGTGAGGAACACCGATGTCGAATACGGCCACTGCCTGATCTGTTTCTTCTGGCGCTCGATGGCGCCGGCGAGCTGCGCCTCGATGGGATAGCCGTCCGCCATCTGGATGGCGGGCTCCAGCACGTCCTTGAGGCTCATCGTGCCGAACTCGGCGAGCATCACCATGATGCCGCCGGGCGTGCCGGGCGTCACCGCCGCCAGCGGCCCGTAGGCGGGCGGGTACTCGAGTTTCTTCGCCTTGAAGAACTCGGGCGTCGCGCCGCTGGGCGCCACGCCGAGGGCGTTCACACCGATCACCTTCTTCGTCTTCGGGTTGTAGATGAGCGCCTGGGTCTCGCCGCCCCACCCCAGCGTGTCCCACATCGTCGACGTGGCCGCGATCATGGCGCAGGCCGCGTCGACGGCGTTCCCCTTCTTCTGGAAGATCGCCGCGCCGGCCGTCGCGGCCAGCGGCTTCCCGGTCACGGCCATCCAGTGCCGGCCGTGCAGCACCGGCTTGGCCGTCCGCTGGGCCGACGCGCCCGTGGACAGCATGCCGGAAATCGCGATGAGGGCCAGCAGGCCCGCCGTACCCAGGTAGCCGTTGACGAAGCGCATGGCCATCCTCCCACCCGGCGCGGCCGGAAGCCGCGCGATTCGCGACATCATACGACAAACGGATCGGGGATCGGGACTCGGGGATCGGGACTCGGGGCTCGGGATCCGGGATTGGGTCTCCTGTCCCATGCCCCATGTCCCATGCCTCATGCCCCATGTCCTATGTCCCTTGCCCGGAGCCGGGCATGTCCCCCGCGCGGCCCCGCTCACGCAGGCCGGCGAAACGCGGCTCCAGGGTGCTGTCGGCGGCAGGCGGGGCCCCACTTCGTCACCCCACCAGGCCCTCGGCCCTTGCGCAGCGTTTTGTCCCCTGACGCGGATCGGCCTGGTTCGAGGGTCCGCTCGGTGGCACGCCCGGCCCCTTGCCCCTTGCCCCATGTCCCTTGCCCGGAGCCGGGCATGTCCCCCGCGCGGCCCCGCTCACGCAGGCCGGCAAAACGCGGCTCCAGGGTGCTGTCGGCGGCAGGCGGGGCCCCACTTCGTCACCCCACCAGGCCCTCGGCCCTTGCGCAGCGTTTTGTCCCCTGACGCGGATCGGCCTGGTTCGAGGGTCCGCTCGGTGGCACGCCCGGCCCCTTGCCCCATGTCCCTTGCCCCATGCCCCTTCTTCCTGCTGGCTTCGCTCCCGGCCCCCTCGTATCATGGGAGGGTCACCCAATCAGCCCAATGGCGGCCCGTATGGCCGCGCCGTCCGTGCGACGGGAAAGGAATGTCATGAAAGCCATCGTTGTGACCACCACAGCCGCGATCGCCCTCGCGGGCGCAATCACGCTCGCCCAGCAAGCGGCCGCGCCGGCGCCCATGCCCGCCAGCCCGCGGGGGGCGGCGGCCGCCCAGGTCGGCGGCAAGTGGGTCGTCGAGAAGGAAGGCACCGCGCCACGGTACCGTGAAGGCAAGTGGATCGTCGTGGACTACAGCCGCCCGATTCTCCGCGGCCGCACCGACGTCTTCGGCACCGACGCCGAGTACGGCAAGGCGGTCAACGCCGGGGCGCCGGTGTGGCGCGCGGGCGCGAACCAGACCACCCGCTTCAAGACCGAGGCGCCGCTCGTGTTCGCCGGCAAGACCCTGCCGGCCGGCGAGTACAGCCTGTTCGTGGAGCTGAAGCCCGGCGCGTGGACGCTCATCTTCTCGACCCAGCCGCACCAGACGAAGTACGACCCGAACAACAAGGTCGCCACGTGGGGCTCGGACGGGTACGACCCGAAATTCGATGCGCTGCGCGTGCCGATGCAGACCTCGGTTGGGGCGACGTCGATCGAGCAGTTCACCATCGCCTTCATCAACATGACGCAGCAGGGCGGCGCGCTGGCGCTGGCGTGGGAGAAGACGGTCGCGACGGTTGCGTTTACGGTTGGGGCGTAAGGTACGACGAACCGCGCCCATCGTCGGTAGCCGGTGATCAGTAGCCGGTAGTCAGTAGACAGTAGCCAGTAGGGGAAGGCGGCTGCGCGGCGTCCAGCGGACGGGCCTTTCTACTGAATGCTGGCTACTGGCTACTTACTACTGACCGTCGTGCCCCGAGCCACAGGAGCCGCCCCGGTCCTAGCGTTTCTGAGGTAACGCCGGGGCGGCCGGTGTCGGCGGTCCTACAATCGCGGCGTACACCAGGTCCCGCCACTTCTCCTGGATGTCGAGGCCGCCGGCCGGGATGAGCTGGGCGTAGAAAACGGCCACCAGTTTCTCCTCGGGATCGACGAAGTAGCGCTGGAAGTACGCGCTCCCCCACCCATACGTGCCGACCGATCCGAACCGGCCGGTCCTGCCGAGGTGCTCGATGACCTCGAAGCCGAGGCCGAAGCCCATGTTGCCGTCGTTGTAGAGCGCGCCGACATGGTTGGCCGTCATCAGGGCGACCGTCTTCGGGCCGAGCACGCGCACGCCGTCCAGTTCGCCGCCGTTGAGCAGCATCTGCAGGAACCGGGCGTAGTCGGTCGGCGTCGACAGCAGCCCCGCGCCGCCGCCGAAGCACGCCCGCGGGCCGTTCGCGTAATCACCCTGGCCCGTGCCGCCCTCCGGCGCCCGGACGATGCGGCCGTCGGGGCCGGCCGAGTAGACAGTGGCCAGCCGGTCGCGCTTCTCGGGCGGGAGGAAGAACGACGAGTCGGGCATCTTGAGCGGGTCGAAGATCCGCGCCTTGAAGAACTGGTCGAGCGGCATGCCCGACGCTTTCTCGACCACGGCGCCGAGGATGTCGGTGTTGAAGCCGTACACGTACTTCTCGCCGGGCTGCGCGTCGAAGGGCAGCGCGGCCAGCCGCTCCATCAGCGGCACGATCGGCTCCGGTTTGTCGGCGAGATACCAGCCGATGATGCCCGCCTTCTTGTACTCGGCCTCCGCCAGGCTCCCCTGCCCGTACCAGATCCCCGCGGTGTGCGTCAGCAGATCGCGGATCGTGATCGCGCGCTTCGCCGGCACCACCCCGTAACGGCCGCTGCCCGGCGTGCCCGGCGGCGGCGGCACGGCCACCGTCGTCTGCTTGAACGCCGGCAGGTACTTCGAGACGGGATCAGACAGGAGCAGCCGGCCCTCTTCGAGGAGGATGGCCACGGCGACGGTCGTCACGGCTTTCGACATCGACGCCATGCGCAGGATCACGTCCTTGCGCATGGGCAGGTTCTTCTCGACGTCCATCTTCCCGTACGTGCCGAAGTGGACCAGCTTGCCACCGCGCGTGACGACGCTCGCGATTCCCGCGATGCGGCCCTGATCGACGTATTCCTGCAGCACGGCGTCGAGCCGGCCGAGCCGCTGGCTCGACATGCCGGCCGACTCGGGTGACGCGACCGGAAACGCGGCGGGTGACGTCGCGGCCGGGCCTGCCTGCGCGGCGGGCCTTGTCTGCACCGCCGGCGCCTGCGCCAGCATCAGCGGCACGAGCGCGAGGATGATGATCGCCGATAGGATGAAGCGCTTTGCCTTCATGGCCACCTCAGGTCGCTGACTTCAGTCTCATGTTGGTGTCGCGTGCCGGCGCTGGGCACGCCTCCGTGCGTCCCCGCTCACGCAAACCGGCAAAACGCATCTCCGGGGTGGTTGTCGGCGGAAGGCCGGGGCCCCACTTCGTCACCCCAGCCGGACTTCGGCCCCTTCGACGCGTTTTGTCCTCTAACGCTCGTCGGCTTGGTTCGAGGGTCCGCTCGGTGGCATGCCCAGCCCCGAGTCCCGGGCCCCCAGTCCCGAGTCCCGTATCAGACTAGCGCCTAGCGCCTAGTCCCTAGCCCCTGTAGTACCTCTCCCACCCCTCCCTCGGCGGCGGCGGTGCGAGCAACGCCGTCGCCTCAGGGCTCCTGGGGAACGTCTTGTGCACCGGATCGAACTCGAGGCGCCCTCCCACCTGCTGCGCGATGGTCCCGAGCTGAAGCACCTGGGTGAGCGGTCCGGCCACGCTGAACGGCGACCGCGCCTCTTCCTTGCCCTGGCACGCGAGGACGAAGTTCGTCGCGTGGTCCGAGAACCCTCCCGTGATCCTCGGGAGTGTCGGCGCCAGCTCCTGCATGCGCGACTCCGGAATGATGCGCAGCGTGTCGCCGTGCGTCCCGCCCTTGAACACCAGCGTCTTCGTGAAGATGAACTTGCCGCCCAATTCGGAGAGCCCGGCGCCCGGGCCGAGTTCGGCAGGAAGCGGGGGGCGGTTGGCCTGGCCGTCGTACCACCTGAGTTCGACCGGCGGCTTCGACCCGCGCGCCGGGAACTCGAAACGCAGGGTGCTGGCCTGCGGGTAGATGTACGGACTCGGCTGGTCGAGCATGACCGCCTCGACGACCGTCGGCAGGCCGAGCGCCAGGAACCGGTGCGCCGTGTCGATGATGTGCGCGCCCCAGTCGCCCAGGGCCCCGGTCCCGTAGGCGAACCATCCCCGCCACTTCTTCGGGTGATACATGGGACTGTACGGGCGCACGGGGCGGGCCGCATGCCAGAGGTCCCAGTCCAGGCCGGGGGGCAGCGGCGCGCCCTCCGGGAAGCCGTCCACCTTCCAGCCGTGCCATTGGCGCGTGTCGTTCATGAACGCCACGATGCGGGTCACGTCGGCGATGACGCCCGCCTCCGTCCATGCCTTGAACTGAAAGTAGTTGTTGCCCGAATGTCCCTGGTTGCCCATCTGCGTGACGACGGCCGTCCGCTCGGCCAGGGCCATGAGCAGCTCGACCTCGCCGAAGGTGCGGGCCATCGGCTTTTCGAGATACACGTGCTTGCCCGCGGCCATGGCGTGCACCGTGAGCGGGAAGTGCGAGTGGTCGGGCGTGGCGATGACAACAGCATCGAAGGTCGAACCGGCCTCGTCGATCATCTTCCGCGCGTCCCTGAAGCGCGGGGCCGACGGGTAGAGGTCGCGCGCCTCCCTGGTGAGGGGCGCGTCGAGGTCCACGTCGCACAGCGCCGTCACCGTCGTCAGGCCGGTGGTGGCGAACGTCTTGATCATCTCGAGGCCGCGGTTGCCGATGCCGGCGAACGCCAGCCGCAGCGCGCGGTCCGCAGGCACGACGGCGCGCGGGCGCTGGAGGGCGAGCGCGCGCGCGAACGGACCGCCGAGCGCCAGTGCGGCGGCGGTGCCGATCGACGATGCGATGAACTGCCGCCTGCCTGGCGGGGCGGACGAGCGGGTCCGGACTGGTCTCACGAGCGGGATCTCCTTCGTGCGCAGCCGTTCACACGGGCGGTTGCCGTGCCGGGCCGTATCATAACGCGCGGCGCCGCGCCGGGCACTCGGGAATCCGGCAAAAAAGGTCAGACCATCGCCTTTTGCGCCGGAAACGCGTTCTCGAAGGAAGCCCCGCCAGAATATGCCGAGATTATGACAAGTTCGCGCCCATTTCGTGTTGACAGGGGGCCTGAAACGGGCCTAGGATCTCGGCCGGCCCCTTGAAGGGCCGTCCGAAAGCACGCGAGGTGGTCGGACCGCACGACTGGCTGGTCGCCCGGTTCGCCCCGCTACCCCCCGCCCGGTACCCGTCGTAGTCTAGGGAGGATTGACGACATGCGAACGCGATTGAGTTTCCGATGGCTCGCCGTGGCGATGCTGGCCGCGCTGGTGCTGGCCGGCATTCCGGCCGTCTCCCACGCGCAGGCCACGCGCGGCACGATTCTCGGCACCATCACCGACCAGACCGGCGCCGCCATGCCGGGCGCGACGGTGGTCGCCACCGAGACGCGCACCAATGTCTGGTACGACACGGTGACGAACGAAACGGGCAACTTCACGTTCCCCAACATCCCGGACGGGATCTACAACATCAAGGCGGAGCTGCAGGGGTTCAAGGCGGTCGTGCGCGAAGCCATCCGTCTGGCGGTGAACACGAGCATCCGCGTGGACCTGGCGCTGTCGGTGGGCGAACTGGCCGAGACGGTCACCGTCACCGGTGAGACGCCGCTGCTGCAGACGGACCGGACCGACACGGGCCGCGTGCTCGAGAGCATTCAGATCACCGCGATGCCCCTGTCGTTCAACCGGAACTTCCAGGGCATGATGGCCACGGTTCCCGGCGCCAGCCGGCCCTACAAGCCGCACTCCGAGTTCTTCAACTCGCAGGATAGCCTGGCGACGGAAGTCAACGGCCAGTCGCGCCTGTCCAACAACGTGTTGATCGAGGGCCTCGACAACAACCAGCGGACCGGTCTGCTGACCGTGCTGATTCCGCCGGCCGAGGCCATCGACGCCGTCAGCGTGACGACGAGCAACTACGACGCCGAGTTCGGCCGGGCCGCCGGCGCCGTCACGTCGGTCACCCTGAAGTCGGGCACGAACCAGCTTCGGGGCAGCGCCTTCTGGTTTGGCAACACGGAGGCCACCAACGCCCTGCCGGCGTCGACGTACTTCTCGGCGACCCGGACCAAGCCGCCGACGACCTACAACCAGTTCGGGTTCACCATCGGCGGGCCGATCAAGAAGAACAAGTTCTTCTTCTTCGGCGACTACCAGCGGACGCAGGATCGTCTCGGCACCGCCTACCGGTTCAATGTGCCGACCGCGGCGTTCCGCAACGGCGATTTCAGCGCGGCACCCACGAAGGTCTACGACCCGGCGACGGGCGACTCGGCCGGCAACAACCGGACCCAGTTCGCGAACAACCAGATCCCGTCGAACCGCATCAGCCCGATCGCATTGAACCTCCTCTCGAAGATCCCGCTGCCGAACCTGGATGTCCCGCTGGGACAGTCCAACTACCAGGTCAATAGCTACCGCGACAAGAACACCGACAGCTTCGACACGAAGGTCAACTACTCCATCAACGACTCGAACCAGATTTCGGCTCGGTTCAGCTACCAGCGGCCTGAAGTCACACAGTTGCCCGCCGACGGCTACGGCGACTGGGGAGGTCCGCTTGGCGGCGGCTTCATGGCCACCGGCACCAACCAGACGTACAGCACGGCCGCCAACTGGACGCACACGTTCTCGAACACCTTCCTCATGGAAGTCCGCGGCGGCACGAGCTACTACCACAACGAGGCGCTGACGACGGCCAATGGCCAGAACCTCGCCGAGCAGGTGGGGATCAAGGGCGTCAACCTCGACGAGTGGACCAGCGGGCCCACGACCATCAATATCGCGAACGGCTACGGGAATTTCGTCCTGGGGTACGTCGGCAGCCTGCCCTGGGATCGCTGGGAGCGGACGTGGGAGGTCTCCACCACGTTGACGAAGGTGCTGAACAACCACACGATCAAGTTCGGCGGCAGCTATCGCAAGAACAGCGACAAGCTGCTGCAGACCCAGGACAACCAGGGCCCGCGCGGCGGGTTCTCGTTCGGCGGCGCCCAGACCGGCTCGACGGCCGACACCGCGGCGAACAGCGGCATCGCCAACTCGATGGCGTCGTTCCTGCTCGACCTGCCGAGCGGCATGGCGCGCGATCTGAAGGTCATCGACGACGTCGGATCGCAGCACTGGGCCGTGTACAGCTTCGTGCACGACAAGTGGCAGGTTTCCAACAAGGTCACGCTGGACCTCGGGCTGCGCTGGGAGTACTACGATCCGATCATCGGCATCGCCGGCAAGGGGTCGCTCTCCAACTACGACCCGGCCACCAACTCGCTGCTCGTGTCGGGTTACGGCAACATCGCCAACGATTTCGGGCTGAAGAAGGACCTCAACAACTTCAGCCCGCGTCTGGGCGCGTCGTTCCGCCTCGACGAGAAGACCGTCCTCCGCGGCGGCTTCGGCGCCAGCACCATGCCGTTCCCAGACAACTCGTACGCGTTCAACTACCCGGTCAAGCAGAACAACAGTTACCAGACGCCCAACCCGTATTCGCCGACGCCGTTCAACATGGGTACGGGCTTCCCGGCGCCGACGTTCGTGCAGGTCCCGGACAACGGGATCATCAACGCCAACGCGGTGCTCGGGCAGTCGCTCTTCTACGTGCCGAACGACCTCCAGCAGGGATCGCTCTACTCGTGGAACGTGGCGTTCCAGCGGGAGATCAACTGGGGCCTGACGGGTGAAGTGGCCTACGTCGGGAACATGAACAACGACTCGCTCAACCGCTTCCCGATGAACGCGGGCATGGTGGTCGGCGCCGGAAACGCCGGCCGGCCGTTCTTCCAGGTACGGAAAGACCGCGGGCATCAATAACCTGGCGTGGAAAGGCAAGACCCGTTACAACGGCCTCCAGATGAAGCTGGACCGCCGGTTCCGCAACGGATGGCTGGTGACCAACTCCTACACCTATTCGAGAGCGCGGGACTACGCCAACGACAACGGAGGCCCGAGCACGCCGGCTGACCCCGAGCGCAGCTGGGGCTACGGAAACTTCGACCGGACGCACGTCTTCGTGTCGTCGTTCGTGTGGTCGCTGCCCTGGTTCAAGACCACCGACGCCGGGGTCCTGCACTGGGTCCTCGGCGGCTGGCAGGTCTCCGGGATCTACACCTATCAGTCCGGCCAGCCGCTGGACATCACCATGAGCAACGCCGCGCTCAACACGCCGGACAACACACAGCGGCCGAACCAGACCGGCGATGTCAAGGTCATCAACGAGATGAGCGCCGACAAGACGTACCTCCAGTGGTTCGACACGTCCGTGTTCACCTCGCCCGCTGCCAACACGTTCGGCACCAGGACCCGCAACATGGGCGACATCCGAGGACCGCGGTTCACGAACCTCGACTTCAGCCTCGTGAAGCAGTTCGGGTTCGGCGGCAGCCGGGCGGGCGAGTTCCGCCTGGACGTCTGGAACCTGCCGAACACGATTCACATGAGCAACCCGAACGGGACGTATCTCAACTCGCAGTTCGGCCGGATCACGAGCGCCTACAACGAGCGCCAGATGCGCTTCAGCTTCCGCTTCCTCTTCTAGGACGCGCCACCGACACTGCCCGGGCCGGGCTTCGGCAGCCCCGCCCGGGCATTTTCCGTTTCAGACCGGAGACAGCTCGATGAGTCCACAAGACGTTTCACGGCGGGCATTCCTCCAGACCACGGCGGCCGCCACCGTCGGGCTCGGCGTGGCGGGGTCCGCGTCGTTGCAGGCGCAGGGCGCCAACGATCGCATCGTCCTCGCGGTCGTCGGCACCAACGGCCGCGGCGCGCAGCACGCGAAGATGTTCAGCCGCATGCCGGGCGTCGAGGTCGGCTTCATCTGCGATCCCGACGAGAAAGCCCTCGCCAAGGGCCTGAAGGCGGTGTCGCCCTCGCAGGCGAACCCCGCGAAGGCGGAAAAGGACTTCCGGCGCGTCCTCGAACGCAAGGACGTCGACGGCGTTCTCATCGCCGCGCCGGACCACTGGCACGCCCCGGCGGCCATCCTGGCCCTGGCGGCCGGCAAGGACGTCTTCGTCGAAAAGCCCTGCAGCCACAACCCGCTCGAGACGGAGCTGCTCGCGGCCGCCGCGACGCGCTACGGCACCCGCGTCCTCCAGGTCGGCAGCCAGCGGCGGTCGTGGCCCAACATCATCGAGCTCATCCGCCAGATCCGCGACGGCAGCCTGATCGGGCGCGTGTACTTCGCCCGCGGCTGGTATGTGAATACGCGGGCGTCGATTGGCGTCGGCAAGGACGCCCCGGTGCCGGCCGGCCTCGACTACGACCTGTGGCAGGGCCCGGCGCCCCGGCGTCCCTACAAGGACAACGTCATCCACTACAACTGGCACTGGTTCTGGCACTGGGGCACGAGCGAGGCCTGCAACAACGGCAACCACGAGATCGACGTGATGCGCTGGGGCATGGACGTCGGCTACCCCGTGCGCGTGGAGTCGGCCGGCGGCCGCTACCACTTCAAGGACGACTGGGAGTGCGCCGACACGCAGGTGGCGACGTTCACGTTCGAGGGCAACAAGTCGTTCATCTGGGAAGGCCGCAGCTGCAACGGCTTCCGGACCGAGGGGCTGGCCCGCGGCGTGACCTTCCACGGCGAGAACGGCAGCGTCCTCATCGACGACCACGCGTACACCGTGTACGACCAGAGGATGAAGGTCGTGAAGAAGGTCGAGGACAAGTCCGAGCAGTCGACCATCGACACCACCGGCCCGGGCGACCGCCTCGACGCGTTTCACATGGGCAACTTCATCGACTGCATGCGGTCGCGGAAGACGCCCAACGCGCCCATCGCGGAGGGCCAGCGCAGCGTCATGCTGTGCCACCTCGCGAACATCGCCTACCGCGTGGGCCATACGATCCAGTGCGACCCGAAGAACGGCCACGTCGTCAACGACCCCAAGGCCCAGGCGCTCTGGGGCCGCACCTACGAGAAGGGCTGGGAGCCGGAGGGGTTCAAGGGGTAAGGACTAGGCGCGAGGCTGGACCGGGGCGAAGTCGGGGGCTGGGGGCTAGGGGCCGGGCGTTGTCTGCCGGTGCGGGCGTGAGGGCGCCGCTCGAACGCTGGCCCCCCCCAGACCTCGTGGATCGGACTCATGCGCTCAGAACCGCCAGAGGCGCTATCCCTTCAGCGTCCGGATCGACCGCTTCGAGGACGTTGCACGCATAGGCTCCCGTGTCTCGACGCTCAGCCGTGTCGGCCGCGATCGGCGTCTCCATCAGATCGCCACGGGAGTCCTTCAGCAGGCGCACCACCGGCCGATCGATGATTGACGAGTGCTCCTGGATGACCAGGCCGACTTCGCCTGTCGTGAGGCGGACTGAGGTGCCGACGGGGAAGAGCCCCATCAGCGTAATGAACCGCCGCAGGAGCGTGGGCTCGAAGGCCGTGCCGGACTGCTGCGCCAGCATGTTGCGCACGCGATCCGTGGGCAGGCCCTCCCGGTACGCGCGGTTGCTGCGCAGCGCATCGAACACATCTGCAATGCTTGTCAGCATCGTGCACAAGTTCAGCTCTCTGGTGCCGATGTTCTCGGGGTACCCGCTGAGGTCCAGCCGCAGGTGATGCTCGAAGGCCACCACCGGGGCCAGCGCCGGCATCCCCGGGGCTTTCCGCAGAATCTGGGCGCCGTCCACGACGTGGCGCCGGATGATCCCGAACTCCTCGTCCGTGAGCGTGCTTGGTTTGGTGAGGATCTCGGCGGGAATGCGGGCCTTGCCGACGTCGTGCATGAGGCCGGCCAGTCCGAACTCGCGCACCATCGGCGCCGGCAGGCCGAGCGATCGCGCCTGGGCCATCACCAGCAGCGACACGTTCACCATGTGCGTGAAGGTGTACGGATCGTGCGTCTTGATGGTCGTGAGCGCGAGCATCGACGTCCGATCCTGCGTGAGCGCTTTGGCCAGCGTATCGATGATGGCCCGGGCCGCCTCGGCGTCGGGCACCTCGCCGGTCAGCGCTGAGGCCCAGGTACGCTCGGCAGCCGCCACGGCCGCCGAGTACACGCGGCGGGCGGCCAGAACGCCCAGTTCGCCCGCGAGCTCGGCCTCGTCGCATTCCAACAGCCCGAGCTTGATGCCGTGCACGCCGAGACGCGTGAGGTGGTCGCCCAGCGAACGTTCCGTTCGATCCGAGAGCGCCCGCACGAACCCGCTCAGATCCGGACGTCCGCACTCGCGATCGAAGGTGATCTTGTCGATGTTCAATTCGCGGAACTGCCGAACCAGACCCTGGAGATTCGCGGATGCCCGCAGCCGTGTCCGCCCGACCACGACATCGTCACCCAGGAACACCATGGTGATCTCTCGGGTGGAGCGCAAGTGGCGTTCGAACAGATCGCCGAGGGCGTTCAGGCTGCGGCTCGCGATCGGGTGTTCGACGCCGTAGATGGCGGCCGAACGGAGGGCGACGGCCAGCTGTTTGACCAGATCTTCGACCGACAGGATCTCGTTCATCGGATCCTCTCGCGTGTGAGGGCGGCGCGGGCCAGGCCGCGCACGCGGAAGTCGGCCTGGCGGGCCAGTTGTTCGAGCGCGTGCCGGGCATCCTCGCCGGGCGTCTCGGCCAGGGCGTTGACGGCCGCCTGTTTGACCCGTCCGGCCCGTCGCCAGGCGCGCCAGGACCAGACCGCCGACGCCTGTGCGACGGCCGGAACGGCGTCGGCGCCAGCGATGCCGCGCAGGGCCGCCAGCACCTGCATGCCGAGCCGGTGGTCGTTGTGCAACACGTCGAGTTCGCCGAGCAGCGCCGCCAGCACCCCGGCGGCGGCCGGGTGGCGGCTCTCGGCGACGGCTTCCACCGCGGCCGATCGGGCACTGGCCGTCCCGCCGCGGAGCAGGGCGGCGAGCGCCTGGGCGGCTGTCGGATTGCTGCTGGTCACCAGGGCCATGACCGCTTCGCGCGCCAGGTCGAACCGGCCGCCGCGCACCCAGGCCCGCAGCTCCCGGGATGCCCGCGGACCGCCGATCCGACTGACCGCCAGGACGACTTCGTGAACCTGCGCCGGCGGTGCCTGCTCGGCGAACGCCACCAGGATGTCGAGGGCGCGGTCGTCGAGACTCCCCAGCAAGCCCCGCACTCGGTCGCGCGCGGCGCCCGGCGGCATCGATGAGAGAATCTCGACCAGGACCAGGGCGACGCGCGGCCCGAGCGTCTGGCACAGGCGTTCGACCGCGTCGGCCTCGTGCGCCGGCACGTCGTCCAGCGAGGTGAGCACGTCGCGAACGCCCGCGCACGTGGCGATGTCGGCAAGGCCCGCCTCGGCCGCCCGGGCACGCGCCGGCTCGCCGTCGCGCGCGGCGAGGTTGAGCGCATCGGCAACGCGCGCGGCATCCACGGCGCCTCCCACCGACAGGAAGTCGTCGGCCAGCTCGGCCAGGTCGTGTGCGGTTTCCACCAAGGCCGTCGGGTCCCGCTCGAGCGTGAACAAGTCGAGTACGACCGTGGCCGAGAGCGTGCGCACGGATTCGGCCGAGACCGACGCGACCCACCCGCCAAGCTGGGCGGGCGCATCGGTTCGCAGGCGTTCCGCCCGAGCAGCGGCCTGCTCGATGCTCTCCCCGTACAGCTTCGAGACGAACATCGCGTCGGCCGGCCCGTCCAGCAACCGCTCGAACGTCGTCCAGAAGGACGTGACAGCCTCCGGACCACCCGGCACGATGGCGTCGGCGTGGAGCCGCGCGAGGCGCAGGATGCGCTTGCGGCGCTCCTCGTCGCCGACGAGCGTCGCCAGCGCGGACGCCATGCGCGTCGATGCCTTGCCCTCGGCCGCCAGCGCGGCCGCCAGCATCTTCGCGGTCTCCTCGTCGTCGAACCGGCTGGCGATCGCGTCGACGACTTCCGTGCCGAGGCCCGACTCGGCCGTCTCGTTGACGGCACGCATCAACAGGTGCGGTTCGACCTGCGCGGCAGCCTCGGCGATGTTCGCGGACACGGACTCCAGGTCCCCGGGAGCCTCGAGGCGCACGAAAGACGACAGCCGGTGGAAGGTCATCAGCACGGCCGCAGCCTGGGCCGCCTCCCTGGCGGCCCCCTCGCCGGACTGAGCTGCAGCCGCGTCGCATGCGAGTTCGTGGATGGCCTCCGGGGACTGAGCGATGTCGAGCAGCCGGCTTCGTGCCAGGCCGTCGATCGGCGCCCGGCCGCCGGCCATGGCCCGCACCAGTGTCCGCCAGGCGTTGTCACGCTGCAGGACCTTCCGTCGCCGGGCATCCGCGGCCTCGGCGACCCCGGCTTTCGCGTCGCCCGACGCCGAGGTGGTCAGCCGCTCGTAATCGATCTGATCGATCATGAGCCAGTGGTGATCGTACTGCTCCCACACGCGCACGGGTCCGCCGCGATCACGAACGGTCGTGCCGCCCATCGTGAGCAGTTGGAGGAAATCCGAGAGCTCGCGGATGCTCGGCTGGATCAGCACCCGCAGGCGGACGATGTCGAGGGCATTGAGCAGGGCGCAGGCCTCGCGCGTCCGCGGGTCGGTGGCGACGGGTTCGCCGTTGATCAGCAGCGTGTCCGGCGAGAACCCGATAGCGAGCCCGTCGTGCGCCAGCAGCGGGGCTATCGTCGCCCGGCAGCGCTCGAGCGCCCGGCCCACCGCGGAATGGCCCGCCGAGTACATCTGCTGTCCGCGAAACGCCGAGAAGAGCGCGCGTACGAAGGCCGTGACGTCGCGGACGACCTGCGGGGACACAGACGGCGGCGCTGGGACGGCAGGCATGAGGACGCGGACGGACGGAACCGTCCTACTTTGGTAGTATCGGCCGTTCCCGCCAGAACTTAGGCCCAACGTCCAACTCCATGCGAACCGGGGACATCACTCGCGGGGAGCGCGACGGAGACGGCCCTCGGAAAACCGCCTGGCCGGCCGTGATTGAGCACAGGCGTTCCATCTTCGCTCGACAGGTCGCTGGCGGTTCATGTGGCCGAGCCGATACAATGGCGAGGGGTTGCAGTCCGCCCCCCTCGCCGGTTCATGCTAGAGACATCTTCATGAAGCCCCTGCTCCGGACCCTTGGCGTCGCCGTCCTGGCCGTCGCGTTGCTGAACGCGTCGGCCGGGCTGTGCTTCTGCCACCGGGGCCCGGTTGCGCCCGGCGCTGACCAGGGGTCCGCCGCGTGCTGTCACGGACCCCAGGCGGCCGCCGGAACCACCCTCGAGCGGCCGGCCTCCTGCTGCCAGATCGAATCGGCCGAGGCGTCGGCCACCCCCGTCGCCGCGGCTCAGCTGGCTCCGCCGGCGGCTGTGTTCACGCCCGTCGCCCTCGCGGTGTGTACTGCCGGTTCGCTGCCGGTTGTCGCAGCGGCTCTCGCCTCGTCTTCTCCACCCATCTTCGCCCTCCGAATCTAGACCGGCTCGCGATGTCGCCTGGCGACCCGTGGGTTCGCCAGGGCGGGAGCCCTGGCCTCCAGGCGTCGCATCTGGGGGGCGGCCCTTCAGGGCTGCCGCGGGTGCGCCAGGGCTGAAGCTCCGGCCTCCAGATGGTATGGAGCCCGGCGTCTGCAAACCCGGGTGTCGACGAGTGTTCCAGTGAGATACGGGCCGCGTGGCGCGTTCGCCGCGCGGCCGTCGTGGAGGCGTTATGGTGTCAGTCGTCCGTCACACGCTCCTCGTGGTCGCGTTCCTCTGCGCGCTCGGCCTGCTGCCAGCGCCGGCGCGAGGCCAGGCGACCGCCGCGGCCGAGGACGATCCGCTGCTGCAGGCGCTCATCGACGAGGCGCTGGCGCGCAATCCGGACCTGCACGCCGCGCAGTCGGCGATCGCCGCCGCGCGGACGGCCACCGAACGGGCCCGCGCGCTGCCCGACCCGATGGTGTCGGTCACCTACACCAACGACGGCTGGGCGCCGAGCCTCGGCAGCATGCCGATGACGACGCTGGGGTTCATGGTGAGCCAGCCGCTGCCGTACTCCGGCAAGCGGGACCTGCGCGCGGGACTGGCGGCCAGCCAGGCCCGCCAGGCTGAACCGGCGTTCGAGCGGGTCCGCCTCGCGCTCGAAGGCGCCGTGCGGCGCGCCTACTACGGCCTGGTGCTGGCGCGCGAGCTCGAGGCGCTCACGGCCGAACAGCGCGAACTGTGGCGGCAGATCGAAGTGCTGGCCCGCGCCCGTTACGCCGTGGGACAGGGCGCCCAGCCGGATGTGCTGCGCGTGCAGACGGAGCTGACGCGCATCGAACTGCGGGCCGTCGAGCAGGCTGCCGAAGCCGAGGTCCGGCTGGCCGAAATCAACCGCCTGCTCGCCCGCCCGCTCGAGACGCCCGTGGCGACGCCCGCGGCACTGGCGGTGGTGCCGCTGCGGGACTCGGCCGACGAGGCGATCGCCGGCGCGCGGGCCGTCAGCCCGGAACTCAAGGGCGCGGCCCTGGCGATCGAGACGAGCACCGCGGCTGCCGCCGTCGCGCGCCGCGACCTCAAGCCCGACTTCTCGGTGCAGGGCGGCTACATGAACCGCGGCGGCCTCGACGCGATGTGGCTAGCCGGCGTGGGCATCACCTGGCCGTTCAACAAGAAGGCCCGCGAGAGCGCGGTGGCGGAAGCTGAAATCCGCGCAAAGGGCGGCAGCCACGTCGTCGAATCGATGCAACTGCAGCTGGCCTACCGGACGCGCGAGCGGTACACGCGCGCGAAGGCGATCGAGAAGCTCGTCGCGCTCTACGACGGCGGTATCGTCCCGCAAAACCGGATGACCGTGGAGGCGACGCTCACCAACTACCAGGCTGGCAAGGTGCCGTTCGTATCGGTGCTCGAAGCCATGACGGCGCTCTACGCCGACCGCTGGGCGCGCGCCGGCCTGGTGGCCGACCATGCGAGGCTGCGGGCGAGCCTGCGCGAAGCGAACCTGGACGACAGTGCCGGGATGGCCGGAGGCGCGGCGTCCGCGCCGGTGACCGCCCGGGCCGGAGCGTCGAGCGGCATGCCCGGCGGCATGAACGGGAAGTAGGGAGTGACGTCATGACGAAAGCCACACGCACCACGATCGCCGTTCTCGCCGTCCTCCTGATCGCCGCGACGGCCGGCTCTCTGGCCGGATGCCGGTCGTCGGATGATCACGGCGCCGCAGGAGAAGCCGCCGCGAAGTACCACTGCCCCATGCACCCGACGGTCGTGTCGGACAGGCCCGGCGACTGCCCTATCTGCGGCATGAAGCTCGTGCCGATCAAGACCGGCGAGCCCGGGCCGAAGCCCGCGGCACAGCCGGCCAAAGCATCGGGCAAGTACCTCTGCCCGATGCACGGCTCGGTCGTCAGCCACGAGCCGGGAAACTGCCCGAAGTGCGGCATGAAACTGGAACCGGTGCCGGCGGCGCTGTTGACGGGCGATGTGAAGACGCCGAGCGGCGCGCCGCCCGTCTTCTTCTGCCCGATGCACCCGACGACGGTGTCGGACAAGCCGGGCGCCTGCCCCATCTGCGAGATGGACCTGGAGCCGATCCCGGATGTGCTCAAGAGCGGCTGGGGCCATGCGGCCGCCGCCAGTCCCGCCGCCGGCGTGGCGGGCCGCGCGCCGGTGGTTCTGTCGGCCGAGCGGCGGGCGCTGCTCGGCGTGCGCAGCGAGGAGGTGCGCGAGGCGCGCATCGATCGCGCCATCCGCACCGTCGGCCGCGTGACGGCGGACGAACGCCGCCTCGCGCACGTGCACACGAAGTTCGAGGGCTATGTCGAGAAGCTCTATGTCGACTTCACGGGCAAGTACGTGAAGAAGGGCGACGCACTTCTGGCCATCTACAGCCCGGAGCTGGTCGCCACGCAACAGGAGTACCTGCTGGCGCTGCGCGCGCAGAAACAGCTCGGCACGAGCCAGATTCCCTCGGTCGCCGAGGGCGGCGCGCGCCTGGCTGAGGCGGCGAAGGAGCGGCTCCGGCTCTGGGACATCGGCGAGGCGGACATCGCCGAGCTCGAGCGCACCGGCACGGTCCGGCGGGCCTTCGACCTCCACGCGGAGGTCAGCGGGTTCGTCACGGCCAAGAGCGTCGTGCAGGGCATGCGCGTGATGCCGGCCGACACGGTGTTCGAGATCGCGGACCTGTCGCAGGTGTGGGTCCTGGCGGACGTGTACGAATCCGACCTGCGCAGCATCCGGCTCGGCATGCCAGCGACGGTGACGCTGCCGTACGAGCCCGGGCGCGAGTGGCGTGGGCAGGTGGCCAACATCGCGCCCACGGTGGACGGGATGACGCGGACGGTGAAGGTACGCATCGACGTGGCCAACCGCGGCGGCACACTGAAGCCCGACATGTTCGGCGACGTGCTGCTCGACGCCGGCAGCGGGACCGGGCTCGTCGTGCCGGACGGCGCCGTCATCGACACGGGCGACCGGCGGCTGGTGCTGATCGACCGAGCCGACGGCACGGTGGAGCCGCGCGCCATCGAGGTGGGCGCGAAGACGGCCGGCGGCTACCAGGTGCTGCGAGGCCTCGCGAAGGGCGAGCGCGTGGTGACGTCGGCCAACTTCCTCCTCGACTCCGAGTCGAGCCTGAAGGCGGCGCTCGCGGCGCTCTCCGCGCCCGCGCAGCCGGCGCCGGCGCCCGCCGCCGGCAAGCGCTGAGGAGCGGGCCATGGTACGCGCCATCATCCGCTTCAGCGCCCGGAACCGCATGCTCGTGCTGCTGGCCACGGCCTGCGTGGTGGCCTACGGCCTCTATACGCTGCAGCACATTCCCGTGGACGCGATCCCGGATCTCTCGGACACGCAGGTGATCGTCTACTCGCGCTGGGACCGCAGCCCCGACATCGTCGAGGACCAGGTCACGTATCCCATCGTCTCGGCGCTGCTCGGCACGCCGAAGGTGAAGACGATCCGCGGGTTATCGGACTTCGGCTTCAGCTTCGTCTACGTCATCTTCGAGGACGGCACCGACATCTACTGGGCGCGCAGCCGCGTGCTCGAGTACCTCTCGAAGATCCAGCCCGTGCTGCCCGACGGCGTGCGCACCGAGCTGGGGCCGGACGCGACAGGCATCGGCTGGATCTATCAGTACGCCCTCGTCGACGACTCGGGCACGCGGTCGCTGGCGGATCTCCGGACGCTGCAGGACTGGAACCTGCGCTACCGCCTGCAGTCGGTGCCGGGCGTCGCGGAGGTCGCGTCCATCGGCGGGTTCGTCCAGCAGTACCAGGTGACGGTGGACCCGAACCGGCTGCGGGCCTTCGACCTGGGCATCATGGACGTCGCCGAGGCCGTCAAGGCGAGCAATGGCGAGGTGGGCGGCCGCCTGCTGGAACTGGCGGGCCGCGAGTTCATGGTCCGCGGCCGGGGGTACGTGACGTCGAAGGCGGATCTCGAGCAGGTGGTGCTGAAGACCGACCAGCGCGGCACGCCCGTGCTGGTGCGCGACGTGGCATCGGTCGCGATCGGGCCCGAGATGCGCCGCGGTATCGCCGATCTGGACGGCCTCGGCGAATCGGTGGGCGGCATCGTCGTCATGCGCCACGCCGAGAACGCCCGCGAGGTCATCTCGCGGGTGAAGGCCCGCATGAAGGAGCTGGAGCCGTCGCTGCCGGCGGGGGTCAGGTTCGTCACCACCTACGACCGCTCCGAGCTCATCGACCAGTCGATCGCCACGCTGCGTCGCGAGCTCGTGCTCGAGATCGTCATCGTCAGCCTCGTCATCCTGCTCTTCCTCTGGCACATCCCGTCGGCCATCGTACCGATCATCACGATCCCGGTGGCCGTCTTGCTGGCGTTCATCCCGATGCGGCTCATGGGGATCTCGTCGAACATCATGTCGCTGGCCGGCATCGCCATCTCGATCGGCGTGCTGGTGGACGGCGCGATTGTCGAGGTCGAGAACGCCTACAAGAAGCTCGAACTGTGGCAGAACGGCGGGCGCAAGGGCGACTACCACGCCATCCGCCTCGAAGCGCTGCTCGAGGTGGGGCCGTCGGTGTTCTTCTCGCTGCTCGTGATTGCCGTCGCGTTCCTGCCCGTGTTCACGCTGGTCGATCAGGAAGGCCGGCTCTTCACGCCGCTCGCGTGGACGAAGAACCTCACCATGTTCATCGCGGCGCTGCTGGCGCTCACGCTCGACCCGGCGCTGCGCATGCTCTTCACGCGCATGGACTTCCCCGCGTGGCGCCCGCGCCCGCTCGCGTGGCTCGTCGGCCAGGTCACCGTCGGCCGCTACTACCCCGAGGAGCGCCACCCGATCAGCCGGGTCCTCTTCGCCCTCTACGAGCCCGCGTGCCGGGCGGTGCTGCGGTTCCCGAAGACGACCATCGCGGCGGCGCTCGTCATCGTGGTCAGCACCATCCCTGTCTACCAGCGCCTCGGCCACGAGTTCATGCCCCCGCTCAACGAGGGCTCGATTCTCTACATGCCGACGACGCTGCCCGGGATTTCCGTGGCGGAGGCGGGCCGCCTGCTGCAGACGCAGGACCGCATCCTGAAGTCGTTCCCCGAAGTGGTGACCGTCTTCGGCAAGGCCGGGCGGGCGGACACGTCGACCGATCCGGCGCCGTTCTCGATGATGGAAACCA
>CAVOWJ010000008.1:0-662899 GCA_963700065.1 uncultured Acidobacteriota bacterium
ACGCCGGCGGGAACAGGATTGACAGTCTCCGGGCGGTTCTGCACGAAGACGATGTCCTTGAACTCGGTGGCCTCGGCCTCGGTGGCGTGCCAGCCCCAAGCGCGCGCCACCCCAGACGTGGCACTTGCTGATCCTGCCGACGGCGCCGCTCTGAATGAGTTCAACCACGCGGCGGTAATTGTCGCTGGCGTGAACCTGCGTGCCCATCTGCGTGACCACTCCGGCCTTTTCCGCGGCCTCGCGGATGATGCGCGTCTCCCACACGTCGTACGTGAGCGGTTTCTCGCAATAGACGTGCTTCCAGCTGCAGCGCGGGCAGCGTGGCGAACGCGTGCGTGTGCTCGCAGGTGCTGACGAGCACGGCGTCGAACTCGGTGGGAGGTCGAAGAGCTGCGGAAGTCACCTCCCGCGCCTTGGGAAACAACGCTGCGGCCTCGTCGAGGGCGTTGCATTCACGTCGCAGAGGGCGGCGATGTGCTCGGCGGCCACGCCCTTCAGGTTGGCGCGGCCGCGGCCTCCCACGCCAATCATGGCGATGCGGAGCTTGTCGCCGGCCTGGGCGCGCAGGATGGCGGGGCCACTGACCCAGGTGGCGGCGACGGCGCCGACCGACTTGAGAAATCTACGGCGAGTGGGTCGATTGGTGCTGGCCATGGCGTGTAAGATACGGCGGGATGGAGCATCGTGCAAGGGAATAGGCGAGAGGAGAGGGAACAGGGAACAGGGAAGGGGAGAGGGGACAGGGGACAGGGGAAGGGGATAGGGAGGAAGAGGGGAGAGCCAGATGAGACGTATCTTTTTCGGGGCACTGATCGCCGGAATAATCTCCGTGCAGCTGATTGCGCAGGCGCCGGCGCAGTTCCAGAACCTGTTCAACGGAAAGGACCTCGCGGGCTGGAAGGTGATCAACGGCGATCCCGGCACCTGGGCCTGGCACGACGGGATGGTGGTGACGACGGGGCTGCCAATCGGCGTGATGTGCAGCGACAGGATGTACGAGAACTTCGTGCTGCACGTCGAGTGGATGCACATGGTGGCGGGCGGCAACTCCGGCTTCTTCATCTGGAGCAACGCGGACCCGAACCCGAAGAGCCGGCTGCCGGACGGGGTCGAGGTCCAGATGCTCGACCTGGAGTGGGTGAAGCTCAACACGAGCAACGGGGTGGAGCCGCCGATCGCCTACGTGCACGGCGAGCTGTTCGGCGTGAACGGCGTGAAGATCGTGCCCGACAACCCGCGCGGCGAGCGGAGCATGGCGTTCGAGAACCGCGTCGTCGGCAAGGGGCAATGGAATACTTACGACGTGGTCGCGGTCGACGGCGTCGTCAAGCTCTCGGTAAATGGGAAGGTCGTGAACGGCATCAGCCAGTCGTCGAGTCGGAAGGGCTACCTCTGCATGGAGGCCGAAGGATCGGAGATCCACTTCCGCAACGCGCGGTTACTCGAACTGCCGCCGGGGATGGCGACGGCGGAGCAGACGGCCCCAATGAGGTAGGCGGGTGACCCGGCTGCGGGTCCTGCCGCGCCGTTTCCATCTGTGCTCGGGTGACCTTCGTCTGTCCTCCCTGCGCGCAGAGGGAAAGCGCCGCGGCCACCATAGGCGAGAGGACGAGAGGGCGGGGGCGACCATGGCACAGACCGGCGGGCGTTCCTGCAGTCGGCGGCGATGGCGATTGGCGCGGCGGGGGCGCCGCTCGCGCAGGGCGGGCCTCCTCCGGTCCCGGGCGGGCAGGGCGCAGAGACCCGCCAAGCCCCCCGGCCCGCCACGGAGATCCAGGTGCCGAAGATGCGCTTCGGCGACGCGGAGATCAGCCGGCTGATTGTGGGCTGCAACCCCTTCTACGGCTTCTCGCACTTCAACAACACGCTCTCCCAGGTGATGCGCGAGTACTACACGGCGGAGCGCGTGTGCGACGTGCTGCACCAGTGCGCGCGGTTCGGCATCAACGTGTACAACTACGTGGACCTCGGGCGGGCGGGGCAGGACCTCGACCGGTTCGTGGCCGAAGGCGGCTAGATGCACCTCATCGTGCAGGGGATTGGCGACCCGGTGGCCTTCTACAACGCGCGCAAGCCGCTGGCGATGTATCACCACGGCGGGCGCACGGACAGGGCCTGGATGGACGGCAAGATCGCCACGGTCCGCGACTGGTGCAAGCAGGTGCGCGACCTCGGCTGCATCGTGGGTGTGGGCAGCCACAAGCCCGAGGTGCTGGCGCTCGTCGAGGATGAGGGCTGGGACGTGGACTTCTACGCGGGCTGCGTCTACAACATCACGCGCACCGAGGCCGAGTGGCGAAAGGCGCTGGCGGCGAACTGCTCGAGATGCCGTCCGAGATCTACCTGCAGAGCGACCCCGCGCGCATGTTCGCGTTCATGCGCCAGACGTCGAAGCCGTGCTTCGCCTACAAGATCATGGCCGCGGGGCGCATCAGCGAGCGGGCGGCCGACGAGGCCTTCAAGACGGCGTACGGCAGCATCAAGCCCACCGACGGGGTGTTCGTGGGCATGTTCCCGCGCGTGAAGGACGAGGTGCGCGAGAACGCCGAGCGGGTCTGCCGCATCCTGGGGAAGGCCTAGCGCGCCCGGCGCCAGGCGAAAGATAGACCGCGGCGTTGACGGCGAGCGCGAACAGGCCGAGCGCGATTTGGACATCGCGGCGGAGATCGGGCGGGTAGAGGACGGGCATCAGGTAGCGCTCGACGAAGTCGCCCGAGTAGGCGGCGTCGCCAGCCAGGGCCCGCAGGTGATTCTCGAGCGGCGTCAGCGGGCAGAGGCGGCCGCTCAACTCGATGTAGACGCCCCAGGCGGCGGCCGGCAGATGGATGAAGGCCATCCACCGGCGCCACAGCACCAGCAGGCCGCCGCACACCACGAACACCACGAACCCGAGGTGCAGGACGACGACGGCGTCGGCCAGGAGGCGGTATGACATGGCGCAACCGGCCCTATAGTAGTGCGAGGGCCGGACGGCGGAGCCACGAATTCCTGTGCGGCGAGCGGTGTATACTCGGGCCGGCAAGCCCCCGCAGGCGATTCGCCTGTGCCCTGGGGAGTGCGGCCGTGCCAAAGGCAGGAACGCGCCCGGCGCCAACCGACCAGCCGCCTGCCTCCGGCGCCGCGATAGAAGCCGCGGTCGCCGACATCGAATCCCAGTTCGCCAGCTACCTCCCGCACCCCGAGCGCGTCGCGGCGGCCTGCGACATCCTCAGGCGCGAGGTGGCGGCTGCACCTGCGGTCAGCCAGCCGGCCTGGCTCGCGCGGCTGCTGCCCCTCCTCGCGAAGCGCACCGGCGCGATCGTCGTCCCGCTGTTCGAGTGGATGGAGGAAAGGGCCGCGGACGTGCCGGATGCGTGGCCGCTGCTGGACGCGATGCTGGGCGCCCAGGACGGCACGCTTCAGCGCCGGGCGTTGCGGGCGATCGCGCGCGCGGTCGGCGAACAGCGCGTGGTCGTCGGCCCCGCAATCATCGAGACGCTCGCGGAGGCGACAGAGCGGGATGGGAGCGGGCTCGCGACCGAGGACGGGCTCCGCGAGATTGGGCGGATCATCGGGCCGGCCTCCCCGGACTCCGAGAACCCGGCCCTGCGCCTGCTGACGAGCGCGGGGACGGGCGGCGTGCAGCGCCTTGCCGCGCGCGTCCTCGACCTCGATGGCACGCCGCCCTCCGACGAGGTGGTGCGCCGGATGCTCGGCGACGGGCCGGCCGCGCTCCTGGCGCCGTACCTGGCGTTCACGCGCGCCACGCACATGGACCTGGTCGCGCTGCTGCCGGCGGCGCGCAGCCCGGCCGTCCTCGAGTCGATCCGCCGGACGGCCGCGGCGCTCGGCGAGCGGGCCATGTGCGACGTCGTCGCCGCCCTGGGCTGGCCGCGCCTGAACCTGGGCATCGAGGCGCGGGAGGTGGTGGGCGTCAGCCTGCCGGACTCGTTCCCGTTGCTGCTCTCCGAAGACGAGGCGTCCCTCATCGGCGGACTGCCGGGCGCCAGGCGTGTGTTCGAGCGCCACCTGGTCGTCGCCGCCGGCGGTGGGGCCGCGGGCGAAGAGGCCGAGGGTTCGGGCGGCGCCTCACCGACACCCTCGCCCGCTTCCGCGCCTACAACGTCGTCCACGCCGACCTGCTCTCCGAAATCCTCGACGTGGCTCCGCTCACGCGCGCGCGGCTCGACGTGATCCTGGAGAAGACCGCGCGCCTCGTCTCCGACTTCGACGCGCTCTTCGGCGGTTCGTCGGACCGCGCAACCCGCGCCGAGGCGGAGGCCCTCGTACGGGTCCACGCCAATCTGCGGGCGCGCATCATCGAGGAGCTCGGCCGCGCCGCCACCGACCCGCTGCCGATGGACGTGTGCCGCCTCGTGCAGCCCTTCGAAGACCCGGCGGCGCCCGGCGGCATCAGGACGCTCCACGGCCTGAAGCGCTATCTCCACCAGCGCGGCCTGAAGCTGGCGTTCGCGCTGGTCGGCGCGGGCCCGAAGACGACGAAGACGATCGACCTGGCGGTGGTCGCGCCGGATCGCACGCTCGAGTCGGCCGGCACATCGAGTTCGTCGACCTCGAGGGCTTCCCGGGCGCGGGCGGCGCGCCCGCCATTCCGCATCCGGTCCGCCTCGTGGTGGAGGCGTTCGCGCGCCAGATGCTCCACGCGCAGCCGATCCCGTCGCACGTCCGCGTCTTCTGCTACGGCACGGAGGTCCACTACTTCGCGCGGTTCCGCAACCACCCGGCGTTCATCCGCATCGACTACTCGCCGCCCCTGCGCGGCGGCATGATCGACCTGCAATACCTGGGCGTCAGCAACAACGAGCTCGACGTGCATCCCCGCCTCTCGCTCGACGCCATCCGCCGCTTCTTCCGCCACCTCGACTTCATCGTCTCAATCGACGCCACGAGCATCCACGCCCGCTACGACAAGGAGCGGGCGGTCACGCTCGACGAGCTGCACCGCCGCGCGGAGCTGTTGTTCCACCTGGTGCCGTACCTGATGGACGTGGATTGGACGATCGGCTCCCTGCAGATGAGCGACGAGGCGCGCGACCGGGTGGCGGAGGCGTGGGCGTCGTTCTTCGGGCGCTGGGGCGTGCTGCCATACCGGCAGTTCATGACGCGCGACCGCGCAGGCATCCTCGCGGGCCTCGAGATGGGGCCCGAAGGCGTCCGCGAGGTGCGATGGGCGGCGCACGGGCCCTACCGCGACCGCTTCTCGGCCGATGTGCCGGCGGAGGCGGCCGCGGCGCTGCAGGCGCGGGTCGTGTCGCTGGGCATCGAGCCGGCCGCGCCCATCGAACGCCTCGACCTCCGGGGCCAGCTCGCCCTCGACGCGAAGGTGCTGGCGCCGGTGCGCGCGGCCATCGCCCGCGGCGAAATCGCCGGCGCGCCGTCGGGCTGCAGCGGCGCCCGCCATCCTGCTTCGCGCGCGTGCACGAGGTGGAGCGGCTCGCGTCGCTCGTCGAATCCGATGCGGACGCGATGGCCGCCGCGGCGCACCTGGCGCAGGTCGTGCCCCTCATCGAACGGCACGTGCGCTTCCGCGCGAGCGGCAGCATCAACGGCTTCCCCGTCGAGCACGCCCGCGTGCCGCTGGGCGAGACGGTGGTCACGCTGTACGTGCTGCGCGACTCGATGGGGATGCCGCGGCTTGCCTGCGCAACCGAGGATGCCTTCTGGTGGAGAAGGCGGGAGCGCGACGAGGACGAGTGGGAGGAGAACGCCGGCCTGGATGCGGAAACGGTGATGGCGCTGCTCCGGCGGCACAACGTGCTCGGAGCCGCGCCGGAACCACTGGCGGCGGACCCGGCGTCGCTGGCCTCCGAATTGCGCCGCATCTTCCGCGTGCCCAGGGCTGATGGGTCACTCGCGCATTTCGATGGGGAGCGGGTCGCCGAGGGCGTCAGCGCATCACCAGGGCGGGCGGCGGGCATCGCCCGTCTCGGTGCGGAACGGCGGGATCCGCGCGACCTGCGGGCACCGTGCTTGTCGCGGCCGGCCTCGATCCGAAGGACGCGCCCTGCCTGATGCACGTGGCGGCCGTGGTGGCGACCGGGGGCGGCATCCTCAGCCACCTCGGCCTGCTCGCCGTCGAGTCGGGCAAGCCCGCCATCATCATCAACGGCCGATGGGAGACGACGGCCCGCGGCGAGCCCGTGTTGACGTTCACCACCGAGGAGTACGACAGCCGGGAGCGCCACATCGGGCCGTACCGCCTCGTCGAGCGGTCCCGGCAGCGGGAAATCGCTCACGAAATCCACGATGGCGACGTCGTGGTCGTCGACGCCAGCCAGGGCACTCTCACGCTCCTCGGCCACGATGCCTCCACGCTCGCGCTGCACGAGGCCCTGCGGCAGCATGCGGCGGCGAGCGAACGCCTCGAGCGCGCCGGCGAAGACGAGGCGCTGGTGGCCCGGGGGCATCACCTCCGCACGCGGCACCAGGTGGAGAAAGCGGCCGCGCGCGTGTCGGAGCCGGCGGTGGTCCGTTTCGCCGTGGAAGAGATCCTGCTCGCGCCGGCATGGTCCGCCACGGACCGCGCGCTGGGCGACGGCGTGGCGCTCCTGCGCCAGCTGACCGCGCGCGAGGCGACCTCCGACGCGGCGCGCACGGCCATGCGGAACGTGACCACGAGGCTGGCGGGGCGGGTGAGGGAGGCGAGAGCGCAGGCCACCCTGCACATCCCGGCGGCCGCGACGGCGCACGACGTGCTCGCGCTGCGGCTCGCGGTGCTGCGCCTGCACGACACGCTGACGCGCATCGCCACGGCGCTGGAAGAGGGCGGGCTCGACGCGGGCATCGTCTCGGCCAGCGGACAGCAGGACCTCGACGCCGTGGCGTGCAAACGGTTGCTGGAACTCCGGGGGGAACTGGCGCGCAGCGTGGGCGGCGAGTCGCCCAGGGGAGGGCGCCAGGCGCGGATGGTGCAGTTGGGCAGGATCGAGGAGGTGCTCGGGATAGTCACGCCGGGCTCTCCCTCTCGCCTCCCGCCTCTCGCCCTCGCCTGCAGTCCCGCTCTCCCTACGTCGTGACGGCCGCGGAGGCGGCATCGAGCTCGAGGCGGCGGCCGGCGCGAAGGCGGCGAACCTCGCCGAGGTGGCGCGCATGCTGGGCGAGGGGGCCGTGCCGGCGTGGTTCGCCGTCACGGACCGCGCGTTCCAGGACGCCCTCGACTCGCCGGCGTCCCCCGCCGACGGCGCCCCGGCGCTGCGCGCCGCGATCGAGGCCATCCTCCGGGAGGCCTCCGCCACGAATGCCGCGCGCGCGGCCGCCATCAGACGAGCGTTCGAGTGCCTGACGCTGCCCGAGCCGGAGTCGGAGGCGGTGACGACGGCCTGCCGCGCGCTCGGCCCGGAATGCTACCTGGCGGTGCGGTCGTCGGCCGGCGATGAAGACACCGAACGCGCATCGCGGGCGGGCCAGTTCGACACGTTCCTGTTCGTGCGCGGCGAGGCGTCGGTCGTCGATCACCTGAAGCTGGCATGGAGCGGCCTCTGGACCGAACGCGCGCTGGCCGGCGCGGGCCACCCGGGCGGCATGCTCCTGCCGCACTGCGGCGTCGTCATCCAGCGGATGGTCCAGTCGCGGGTGTCGGGCGTGATGCAGACGGTGAACGCGGCGCAGTCGCGCCCGCTCGAAATCGTGATCAACGTCGGCCTCGGCCTCGGCGAGGGCATCGTCTCGGGCGCGGTCGCAGCGGACCTGGTGACCGTCGCGAAGGGCGAACCAGGCGATCTGGCGCTGCGCTTCCACTACCTCACGGCCGACAAGCGCCAGCGCGTGGTCTTCGACGAGCGCTTCGGCCAGGGCACGATCCGCGCCGATACGCTTGCGCACCAGCGGCTCCGGCCCGCCCTCGAGTACCCGGAACTGCGCGAGCTGGTCGATGTGGCGCTGCGCGTCGAGCGCGCGTACGGCCACCCGGTGGACATCGAGTTCGGGTTCGAAGCGGCGCACCTGCGCGTGCTGCAGGTGCGGCCGGTTCCCGCCAGTCTCGCCGTATGGAATGAGACGAGTGCGCGATTCCCACTGGCCCCCCATGCGGGCGAGAAAGAGAGGCTGCCATGATCCGGCGCGAGGAAGCGCTTGCGTACCACGAGGCCGACCGGCCGGGGAAGATCGAGGTCCGGCCGATCAAACGCTGCCTGACGGCGCGCGACATGCGCCTGGCGGCCCTGCCCGGCGCGGGGTTCCCGTGCGCGGCCATCCAGGCCGACCCGGAGGCGGTGTTCCGGTTCACGGCGAAGGGCAACCTCGTGGGCATCATCACCAACGGCTCGGCGGTGCCGGGCCTGGGCGATGTCGGGCCTACGGTGGCGAAGCCCATGCTCGAAGGGGCCGCGGTGCTCTTCAAGCGCCTGGCGGATCTCGACGGATTCGACCTCGAGCTCGACACGCGCGACCCGGACCGGTTCGTCGAGACGGTACGCATGCTCGAGCCCACCTTCGGCGGCATCAACCTGAAGGACATCCGCGCGCCAGAGGGCCTCGACATCTTCCGGCGCCTGCGCGACGAGCTGCGGATCCCCGTGATGCACGAGAACTACCAGAGCCTCGCGGTGGTGGCCGCCGCCGGGCTGACCAACGCGCTCGACCTCGCCGACAAGGCCATCGCCGACGCGCGCATCGTCATCTGCGGCGCGGGCACCGTCGGGCTCGGCTGCGCGGAGATGTTCCTGTTGATGGGCGCGGCGCCGGCCAACCTGTTCGTGTACGACGTGAACGGCCTGCTGCACCCGGATCGGACCGACCTCAACGGGCATCAACGCCGGCTCGCGCACGCGGGCGCGCCCGCGTCGCTCGAAGAAGGCCTGCGCGGCGCGGACGTGTTCGTGGGGGCGTCGGCGCCCGGCGTGATCACGCAGGCGATGATCCGATCGATGGCCCGCTATCCGATCGTCTTCGCCCTGGCGACGCCGGAGCCGGAGATCGGCTACGAGGAGGCGCGGGCGAGCCGGCGCGACGTGATGGTCGCCACGGCGCTGACCCAGGATCCCAACGCCATCGCCGATCACCTGAGCTACCCGTACATCTTTCGCGGCGCCCTCGACGTCCAAGCCGAGCGGATCACGGACGGGATGCTTGTGGCGGCCGCGAAGGCGCTGGCCGAACTCGCGCGGGAGGACGTCGTCGACGAGGTGAGCCGCGCGTACAACTACGAGCGGTTCAGCTTCGGGCCCGAGTACCTGCTGCCGAAACCCATCGACCCGCGCATCCTCGTCCGGGAGTCGGCCGCGGTGGCGCGGCAGGCCGTGGCCGACCGCGTGGCGCGCAGGCCGCTCGACGAGGCGGCCTACCAGGAGAGCCTGGTGATCCGGCTGGGGCCGGGTCGGGAGACCCTGCGCAGGCTGATGGTGAAGGCGCGCCAGCAGCCGCTCCGCATCGCCTTCTCGGACGGGGAGAGCGACACGATCCAGCGCGCGGCGGCCATCCTGGCGGAGGAGGGCATCGCGCAGCCCGTGCTGCTCGGCGACGAGAGCCAGGTGCGCGACGGGATCGCCCGCCTCGGCCTCGACCCGACGGGGCTGGCGGTCGTCGATCCGGCCAGGAGCCCGCGGCGCGACGCGTACGCGGCCGAGTACCTGAAGATCCGGCAGCGCCGCGGCGTGATGCCGCCGACGGCCGGGCAGCGGCTGCGCCGCACGGAGTACTTCGGCTCCATGATGGTGCACAGCGGCGACGCCGACATGCTGATGGCCGGCCTCGAGCAGCACTACGCGGACTCCCTGCGCGTGATGCTCGAGACGATCGGCACGGCCGAGGGCGTGCACCGCGTCTCGAGCTACTACCTGGTGCTGCTGCAGCGCGAGGTGTACGCGCTGGCCGACTGCGCCGTGAACATCGACCCGTCGGACGAGGACCTCGCGGAGACCGCGCTGCTCACGGCGCGCACCGTCAGGCTGCTCGGCATCGAGCCGCGCGTCGCCATGCTCTCGTTCTCGAACTTCGGCGCGGTCGATCATCCGTTCGCGCGCAAGGTGCGGCGGGCCACGGAGCTGGTGAAGGCGCGGGCGCCGGGCCTCGTCGTCGACGGGGAAATGCAGCTGGCGACGGCCGTCGACAGCGAGATCCGGCGGCGGGTCTTCCGGTTCTCGGAACTCGAGAAGGACGCCAACGTGCTCGTGTTCCCGGACCTCCAGTCGGGGAACCTCGCGCTGCACTTGCTGCAGCACCTCGGCGAGGCCGTGGTGGTGGGGCCCGTGCTCACCGGCTCGCGGCTACCGGTGCAGTTGCTGCAATACGGCAGCACGGTGCAGGACGTCGTCAATCTCGCCGCCGTCGGCGTCGTGCAGGCGGTGGGGCTTCGTGCCGTTGCCGGGTGAGCGCCGTGCGGCGGGGCTCAGGACGCGCTGAGCTTGCGGTCCCTCGACCTTGCTCGGGACGGCCCTGAGTTCGTCGAAGGGCCGAAGGGCGCGCAGATGAGAAGCGCCGCGGCCACCCACCGCACGGGAATACCCGCTCGCCGCGGCGACGGCAGATAACGTAGACTGAAGCGTCCCGCCCGGTGGTTCCCGCGGCGCCAATCGCCAGACTGTTTCGCGATGATCCCATTCCTGCTGTGTCTCGCTCTCCTGCAAGATCCCGTGCCGCCCGCTCCCGCGCCGGTGTCGGCGCCCGCCGCGGCGCCTGCCGTTGAGGGCAAGGGCTCGCCGTCGTTCAGCGTGCCGCGCATCGAGGAACAGGCCGTCATCGACGGCCGGCTCGACGAGCCGGCGTGGTCGAAGGCCACGCGCCTCGGGGGCTTCTCGGAGTACCAGCCGGTCGACGGCCAGCCGGCCAGCGAGCGCACCGAGGTGCTCATCTGGTTCTCGCCGAAGGCCCTCCACGTCGGCGTCATCGCCTACGACTCGGTGCCGGGCTCGGTGCGCGCCACGGTGGCCGAGCGCGACAACATCGGCAACGACGACTGGGTGCGCGTCTACCTCGACACGTTCAACGACCGGCGCCGCGCGTTCATCTTCGGCGTCAACCCGCTGGGCGTGCAGGAGGACGGCGTGCAGACGGAAGGCGGCTTCAGCGCCGGCCAGATGCACGGCATGGGCGGCGCTTCGGCGGCATGATGTCGGGCCAGGTGGACCTCAGCCCCGACTACCAGTTCGACTCGAAGGGGCGCGTCACCGACGACGGCTACGTCGTCGAGATCCGGATCCCGTTCAAGAGCCTGCGCTACCCGGCGGCGGGCGCGCTGCGCTGGGGCATCAACGTCGCGCGCAAGACGCAGCGCACCGGGCCGCCAGGACACGTGGACCGACGCGAGGCGCGTCGCGAGCTTCCTCGCCCAGGCCGGCACGATGGAAGGGCTGCACGACCTGCAGCGCGGCGTCGTCACCGAGCTCCAGCCGTTCATCACCGCGTCGGTCGACGGGTGCGCGGCAGGACGACGGCGAGCTACGCGTACGGCTCGACCGACGTCGAGCCCGGCGCCAACCTGCGCTTCGGGTTCACCAACCTGTCGATTGACGCCACGGTGAACCCCGACTTCAGCCAGGTGGAGACCGACGCCAGCCAGGTGACGGTGAACGAGCGGTTCGCGCTCTTCTATCCCGAGAAGCGCCCGTTCTTCCTCGAGGGCATCGAGCTGTTCGCCACGCCCAATCAGCTCGTCTACACGAGGCAGATCGGCGACCCGATCGGCGGGGGCAAGGTCACGGGGAAGGTCGGGAAGACCGGCGTAGCGTTCCTGTCGGCCGCCGACGACACGGGCGACGCGACGCGCGTGGTTCAACGTCGCGCGTCTGCGGCAGGACGTCGGCAGGGACTCGCTCGCCGGCCTGACCTATACGGACCGCACGGAGGCCGGCGGGTTCAACCGCGTCGCTGGCGGCCGACGCCCGCATCGTGTTCAAGAAGCTCTACTACGTCCTCGGCCAGGCCGGCGGGTCATGGACCGAGCGCGACGGCGTGACGCGGAGTTCGCCGATGTGGCAGGGCGAATTCGACCGCACGGCGCGCACGTGGGGCTTCAACTACAAGCTTACCGGTTTCGGCGAGAACTTCGAGACGCAGTCGGGCTACGTGCCCCGCAACAACATCGTGGAAGGGCGCGCCAGCAACCGCCTCACCTACTACGGCGCGCGGGGGTCGGCGGTCGAGTCGTTCACCGGGTTCCTCAGTTTCAACGGCATCTGGAAGTACGCCGACTTCGGCAGCGCCGGGGCCCTCGAAGGCAACGCCTCGCTGAATCTCAACAGCCAGTTGCGAGGCGGCTGGAACGCGGGCGCGTCCTTCAGCCGCGGCTTCGTCCAATTCGACCCGGACATGTACGAGGGCTACGAGGTGCAGCAGCCAGGCGGCGGACTGATGCCGTTTGCCGTGCCGGATGGCGTGTCGAACTGGACCGGCTCCTACTCGCTGACGACGCCGGTGTTCCAGCGGTTCAACGGCAGCGTCAGCATAGGCTACGGCGGCACGCCCATCTACGCCGAGGCGTCGGACGGCAAGCAGCTGCGGACGACCGCCTCGCTGCGGTTGCGGCCGACCGCGTCGGTGCGCATCGAGGGCAGCCTGGCCGCCACGCACATCACCCGCGAACGCGACGGGTCGGAGTACGCGCAGTCCACGATTCCGCGCCTGAAGGTCGAGTACCAGCCGCGCCGGTCGCTGTTCTTCCGCGTCGTGACGGAGTACCGGTTCGAACGCCGCGATGCGCTGTTCGATCCGGCGACGGGCGCACCCATCTACATCGGAGGAGCGCCGGCCGGGCCGCAGGAGTCCAACGGGCTGCGCGCGGACCTGCTCCTCTCGTTCGAACCGACGCCGGGCACCGTGGTCTTCTTCGGGTACGGCGCGAGCCTGGCGAAAGACCCGCTGCTGTACGACACCCCCAGCTACACCCGCACGACCGACGGCTTCTTCGTGAAGCTCGCGTACCTGTTCAGGCGGTGAGCAGCGCCAGTCTCCTAGTCGGCCCTCGGCCGCGAAACGAAGCGATAGGTGCCCGAGCCCGCGGTGACCACCGCGAGCCCGCCCTCCATGTGCGCGTCGCGGATGCCGTCCGCGCGCCCGACCGGCACGCCGGGCCCCGCCCCTTCCCGGAGGTCCTCGATCGCGCCGGCCGGGAGGACGATCTCGCGCCGTGGCGTTGACGGGGATCGTGATGTGCCATTCGGTCCCGTCCGCCGTGCGCGACCAGTCCGACACGATCAACCCGCGAACGGACCGGTACGACGATCGCACCCAGTCGAGCCCGCGGACCATCTGCGGCCGGATGACGATGCGGTCGAAGCCCGCCGCGTCGGCGGCGGGCTGAATGCCGCCCAGCCAGTTGAAGAACCACTGGCTGATCGAGCCGAACATCGGGTGGTTGTGCGAATAGGTGTTGTCGCTGAAGGCCCAGTGCTCCCACAGCGTCGTCGCGCCGCCGGCCAGCATGTAGCCCCAGCCGGGGAACGTCTCCTGCGTGACCACGTCGAACACGGCCTGCGCGTGGCCTTCGCGCGACAGCGCATCCAGCGCGAAGTTCGTCCCGAAGATGCCTGTGGCGAGGTGGCCGCCGCGCGCGTTGCGGATGTCGTCGAGCAGCCACTGGACGGCGGCCGCGCGCTCGCCGGGCGGCACCAGCCCCGCGTGCAGCGCGTAGGCGGTCGTGCTCTGGGTGCGCGAGTCCGGCGCCGCGGCCTCGGCCTTCCGGCGGTAGTCCGAGAATGCCGCCGCCACCGCGTCGGCCAGCACGGAGTAGCGGGCCGCGTCGTCGCGGCGGCCGAGGATCGTCGCCAGGCGTGCCACCAGCCTTGCGCTTTCGACGTACAGCGGCGTGACGAGAAGCTCCGGCGCCGATTCGGCCAGCGCCTCGTGATCGCCGAGCCCGTCCTTGACGATGTGGCCCGGGTTGGCGGCGGCCACCAGGTCCAGCCATCGGCGCGATGTCTCGTACTGCCGCTCGATGAGGCGCCGATCACCGTAGTACGCGTAGAGCTGCGATTGCAGGACCGGGTGAACCATGGCCCAGCCCACGCCGCAGTACCTGGATCCCGACAAACGGCGCGGTGTCGGTGAGCATCCCGTCGCTGCGGGCGGCGTCGCTCCAGTCGACGACCGACTTCGCGTAGAGCCCGGCCATGTCGAAGTTGAGCATCATGGCGTCGCTCGTGGCGACGATGTCGCCGCCGTAGCCGAACTTCTCGCGGTGCGGGCAGTCGGATTGCACGCTGAACAGATTGCTCAGGAACGTCCAGCGCGTCATCTCCTGGATCCGGTTGAGCAGCGAGCTCGAACTCGTGAATGCCCCGGCGGCTTCGACGTCGGCGTTGAGGCGCAAGCCCTGCAGCGCGTCGAGCGCGGGCCTGCCCGGGTAGCCCCGGACCTCGACGTACCTGAACCCGCGAAACGTGAACCGCGGCGTGTAGGTCTCGGGGCCGCCTCCCCGCGCCACGTACGTGTCCGCCTGCCACGCGACGTCGGGCGAGCCGCTGCCGCCGACCGGCCGTGAGACGCCGTCCTTGGCCGTCCGCCGGCCCTTGATCTGGCCGGCCACGCTCGTGAGCGGGTTGAGCGTGCCGTCGGCGTTCAGCAGTTCCCCGTATCGCAGCGTGATGCGCGTGCCGCGCGGCGCCGTGAGCGTGAGGCGGGCCCAGCCTGCGGAATTCTGCCCGAAGTCGAAGATGAAGACGCCCGGTCCGGGCTCGAGCCTGCGCGTCGGCACCAGCGTCGTGGTGACCCGGATGGGCGGCTGCGGCTGCGCCTGAAGCCGGCCGACCGGCTCGGGCGCCGCCGCGGCGCGGCGCCAGGTGGCGTCGTCGAATCCGGGCCGGGTCCAGCCGTCCGGCTCGATCCGGGCGTCGTACGCTTCGCCCAGGTACACGCTGTTCGAACGAAGCGGGCCGTCGGCGACCCGCCAGTCGGGGCCGCTCACGATCGAGTGCCGGGAGCCGTCAGCCAGATCCACTTCCAGCTGCGCGATGAACCGGGGCCGTCCGACCGGCAGGTGATCGCGCAGGTTCAGGCGCCCCCACATGCGCAGGGGGAGCGGGTTGTACCAGCCGTTGCCAACGGTCACCCCGAGGCAGTTGCCCCCCTGGCGAAGGTGCCGGGTGACGTCGTAGGTGCTGTAGTAGACGCGCGATGCGTACGCCGTCCATCCCGGGTCGAGCACGTGGTCGCCAACCCGCGCGCCGTTGAGCGACGCTTCGTAGTACCCCAGGCCCGTGATGTAGAGCCGCGCCCGAACGACCGCGGCCCGGAGCGTGAACTCCCGCCGGAAAAGGGGCGCAGGGTCCTCCTCGTAGAAACCGTCGTCGGAGGCGGGATTGGGTTTGCCGTCGTTCACCCACACGGCGGTCCAGTCGCGCGGGCTGAGGAGCGCCATTTCCCAGCGGGCCGGCGCGCTCCACGGCGAGACGCGGCCCGAGGCGTCCCACACGCGGACCTTCCAGTAGCAGACGGCCCGGCTGTCGAGAGGGGCGCCGCCGTAGGCGACCTGCACGGACTGGCTGCTGACGACCTTGCCGGAATCCCAGAGGCCGCCGCGGTGCGCGGCGAGAGCGGCCGGGCTTCCCGCGACGAGCACCTGATAGGCGGTCTGCCCCTGGCCGCGCCGGGCCGACTGCAGGACCCAGCTCAGGCGCGGGTGCGCCTCGTCGATGCCGAGCGGATCGACACGGGACTCGCAGCGCAGGCCGGCGGCGACGACCGCGCCATCGGGAGCGCCCGGCTGCGCCGCCGGCCACAGCACGGCAGCCGCGAGCACGAGCGGCAGATACGCATGCACACGCACGGGGCTGTCCTCCTGACGCGGCCTATACTACCGGCTCCCGGGGGCGGATGACACCAGGGGCGGCTGGCGCCGAGCTCGGCGACTGGCTCTGTGGTATCCTCCCCGCGAGAGACCAGCCCCCGTTCCAGCGACCCTCGCTCCCGACAGGACCCACACCCATGCTGCACCTCGCCACGCTCCGCAGGTTGTCCGCTCTTCTCGTCGTGTGCGCCGCGCTGCTCTGGCTGCAGCCGGGGCTCGCCGTGCAGCCGCCGCAGGAGGGCGGTCAGTCCCTGGCCCGCGCCAGGGCCGCGGCGCCGCCGGCCGCCACGCTCGGCGAATCCGACGGCCCGGTGTGCGAATGCGAAGGCTGCACCAGCGTGCTGGTGGGGAAGGCCGCGTCCGTGGACGGCTCCACGATGACGTCGCACTCGTGCGACAGTACCACGGACCGGACGTGGATGGACATGGTGCCGGCCCAGACCCACAAGCCCGGCGAAATGGCCACGCTCTGGATGGATCCGAAGGAGACCAAGGGCCCGAACGACCCGGATCGGGTGCCGGCCGGCGAGATCCCCCAGGTGCCGCGGACCTACAAGTTCCTGAACGCGGCCTATCCCATCATGAACGAGCACCAGCTCGCCATCGGCGAGACCACCTTCGGCGGCAAGCGCGAGTTGAAGAGCGACGTGGGCATCATCGATTGCCCCGAGCTCTACCGGCTGGTGCTGGAGCGGGCCAGGACGGCGCGCGAGGCCATCAAGATCGCCGACGAATTGACGAAGCTCTATGGCTACAACGACTACGGCGAGGCCTTCACCTTCGCCGACAAGGACGAGGTCTGGTTCTTCGAGATCATGGGCCCGGGCCGCGGCAAGAAGGGCGCCGTGTGGGCGGCCGTGCGGATTCCAGACGATGAAGTAGCGGTGTCGGCGAACGCGCCGCGAATCCGGAAAGTCGACCTCAAGGACCCGGACCGCTACATGGCGTCGGCGAACATCCACTCGCTTGCCGAGGAGCTGGGGTGGTGGAGCGCGAAGAGCGGGGAGCCGTTCGAGTTCTGCACGGTGTACGGCTCGCGCAACGCGCTGGGCAGCCGCCGCCGCGAATGGCGCGCGCTCAGCCGCCTGGCGCCGTCGCTGCGCCTCGACCCCAACGCCGAGCACTACCCGCTGTCGGTGAGGCCGGAGAAGAAGCTCTCGGTGAAGGACGTGTTCGACCTCTTCCGCGACACCTACGAGGGCACGCCGTACGACATGACGCGGACGCTCCTCAAGGTGGACCGCGACGGGAAGGCCGTGAAGAGCCCGGTGGCCAACCCGTTCATGAACAACGACTACCTCGACCTGCTGAAGGTGCCCTCCGAACGGACCATCGCCTGCAAGCGCGCCACCTACCTGTCGGTCACCCAGTCGCGCAAGTGGCTGCCGGACCCCGTCGGCGGCGTCGTCTGGCTCGGGTACGACAACCCGATGACCACCCCGCACACGCCGTTCTACATCGGCATCGATCAGATGCCGGCCAGCTACATGGTGGATGGCCGGGCGAAGTTCCGCCGCGACAGCGCGTGGTGGGCGTACCGGCAGGTCAGCCAGCTCGCGTTCTTCCGATGGCAGGAGATGGTGAAGGACATCGAGAAGGTGTGGCGGCCCATCGAGGAGAAGGCCTGGGCCGACCAGGCGCAGATCGAGGCCGAAGCCGTGGCGCTCTACAAGCAGGATCCGGCGAAGGCCCGCGCCTACCTGACGAAGTACTCCCACGACATGGCGAATGGAGCGGTTGACGCCTACTGGAAGCTGGCGGAAGACCTTTGGAGCAAGTACACGAACCTGTTCTAGGCGAGAGGCGAGAGGCGAGAGGCGAGAGGCGAGAGGCGGGAGGCGAGAGGCGAGAGGGGGCAGGGGATAGGGGGAGGGCGAGAGGCGAGAGAGTGCGCCGAAGGCCCGATGTCAGAACGCGTAGCCGGTGCGCACGAAGGCGGCGAAACGATCGCGCTGGCCGGGGCGGGCCGGATCGCGGACCCACGCAGCGCCGGCCGCGAGGCTGAGGTTCCAGCTGTAGCCAAGCGTGATCCTCGCCGCGAGCTCGCCGCCCATGGAGAGGGCGGCGGCGGGCAGCGCGTCCATCGCGCTCCCGGCGGACCCGATATCGGCGAACAGGGCGCCATGGATGTCGCGGAGGAAGACGGGCCAGGTGCTGATGCCGCGTTCGACGCGCGACAGCGGAATGCGGTAGTCGAGGTTGGCGACCAGCACTGCGGACCCGAAGCGCTCGTCCTGCGGCAGCCCTCGGAGAAGCCCGACCGCGCGCTGCCCCATCGCGAACGGCGCGGACGAGAGGCCGCTGCCACCCAGGCTGAACGAGCGCGTCATCCCGGCGTCCCCGGTGCTCGACGCCGCGCCAACGCGCAGCGCGGCGACGTGATGTTGCCCGAATCCCGGCGCGTACCCGCGCCAGTCCCCGGTGAGCGAGAACGCGCTCGCGTCCGCCCCGAGCCCGGGCGTGACGCGTTCGAGATTCACCGCCATCCAGACGCCGTCCTCACGGCTGATCGAGTACCCGGTACTCGCGGGAACTGTTCAGGGCCCAGCCCGCGCGAACGGCGTTGCGCGACCGATCCGCCACGCCGGCGGCATCGGGAAGGCGCCGCTCATCGACGTCCACGCCGGCGAGCCAGCTCTGCGCGAGCCGGACGCGCCGCCAGGGCACCAGGACACCGGCGAAGAGCCCCTGGCTGCGCTCCTGCGCGAGCTGGGTGACGCTCGACCCGCCGGCCGAGACGGCAACGGTCTCGACGATGTGCCACGCCGACAACAGAAGAGACGGTCTCCAGCGGTTGTAAGCATAGGAGACGCTCCAGCTCACGGGCGGCGCGTCGAAGGCGATGTCCGCCTCCTGGCCCGATACGCGCCACATCGCCGAGGCACGGTACTCGTGGTATCCCAGGACGTCGGACGCGCCGGTCGTCGCCCCGATGTCCACATCGCCGCCGTTCACCGTGAGAAGCGGCGACCATGCCCGGGGAAGCAGCGTCTTCCAGGGCGAGTACGCGCTCGAGATCGGCGCGTCCGCGTCAGGGGCCTGGCTTCGGTCCTGGACCGGCGGTAATGGTTCCGGCGGATCGGCCGGCCTTGCAGGCCCGGGCTGAGGCCGCGCAAGGCGGCCCGCGCCCTGCCGGAGCGGCGCCGCGAACACGTCGTAGCCTCCATCAGTGAGGCTGGTGAAGACGACCGTCTTTCCGTCTCCCGTGACGTCGGGCCACAACGCGCCGCCCGGCGCGTCGAGCACGAGCGCCGGCGCCGCCGCGGGCCCTGCCTCATCCGTTCTGTCGAGGGCGAAGAGCTTGAAGCGCCCGTCCTCCCGATCCGACGCGAACAGCACGGCCCGTCCGCCGGGCAGCCATGTCGGCGTGAGGTTTCGCCCCCCTGATGCGATCACGCGTTCGGTGCCGTCGGCGGCCGCGATCTCGACAATCTCCGGAAGCGACCCGACGCACTGGCGGACGGCAACAGCCAGGGCGGCGTCGGGCGACCATCTGGGCGCCGCGTACTGGCAGCGTGGAGAGCCGACGACACGTTCCGGCGCACTCGCCAGTGCCGGCGCACCGCCCGCCGCTCGCTGGAGGCGCCACACCGCCAGCTGCTTCACGCCGTCCCGGGTCCTCACGGCAATCAGCCGCGTGCCGGAGGCGTCGACGTCTGCGTCGCTGAGCCGCTCGCCGTGCGACAGGCGTTGCATGCGGCCCGATTCGAGATCGCGCGCATAGAGATCCGAGACGATCGCGACGGGGCCGTCGAACTCGAGCTGGTCGAAGTAGAGCCACCGGCCGTCGCTCGCGACGGCCTGCCCGTCGAACCGCGACACGACATGCGCCGCGGCGCCGCCAGTCAGGCCGACCATCCGGATGTCGGGAAAGCGATGGGGGCCCTGCGAACTGTAGTACACCGCCTCGGACTCCGCGCCCGCCGGGCTGCGTCGGCTGACCACGCGCGGGCCGCTGACGGCAAATCCGTCGAAGGTCAGACGTCTGACTTCGGCTGCCGGCACCGCGGCCGGCGGGGGCCGCGCGCTGAAGATCTTCTTCCACAACGCGCCTGCGGATTCGCCCACCACCTTGCGATACGCTCCGCCGCCGAGGAATGGCAGGCGCCGGGCCGTCTCGCGGGACGAGATCGCCGAGGGCGTGCGGCGAGTAGCGCTCCGCGAGCGCCTGATCGAAGTCTCCGCCGAGGAAGTACGGGGTGTGTCCCGATGGCCAGGCCACCAGTCCTCCGCTGGCGCGGTCGATGGAAGCGCTCCCGCGCGCGGACATGGCGGCGACGACGCCTGCGACATCGGCCGCGTGCACGCGCCCGAACCCGGTCACCGCGCTCTCGGCCCACGTCGCCAGCCCTTCGACCTGCCACTGGGGAAGGAAGAGATTGGGAAACGTCGCCGGGCTCCGCCCGAGCACCCACCTGACGCCCTTCATCACGCCGCCGACGCGATCGAGATGGAGGACGTGCGCGTATTCGTGCGTGAACACGATGCGCAGCCAGTCGTCGTGGTGCCCGAGGAAGGAGGAAGGCGGCGGCGGAATCGCGGCAATCTCGATCAGGTTGTACGGGACGGGCGTGGACCATCCGTTGGCGATGTCCGACTGATCCACGAGGACCACGTGCGCGTGCGGCGGCGCATCGAGGCCGGTGCGCCTGGCGAGATCGTCGCGGACACTTTCGGCAATCGCGGCGAGGCGCGCCGCCATGGGGGCTTCGCCCTGGTGATAGTAGATGGTGAAGTGGGACGTGCGAAGGACGCGGAACCGGAGCTTCGCGTCGTAGCGGCCGGCCGCGAAGCTGGACGTCGCGGCGACGATGAACGCGGCCGAGCACAGCGCGGTCAGGGCGGGTCGCAACCGGGTCACGGCCGTCCGGGGTTCAGAGGCCGGCCTCCCGCTGCAGGTCGGCCAGCAGCGCGAGGGCCTCGAGCGGCGTCAGCCGGTTGAGATCAACGTCCTTGAGCCGCCGCGCGATCGCGTCGGCGGGCGACACGGATTCGAACAGGGCGAGCTGCTGGCGCGCGTCGGGCCCGGCCTTCGCCACGGTCGGCCGGCCCCCCCGGGCCAGCGCGTCCTGCTCGAGGGCGTCGAGGATCGCCCGCGCGCGCCCGATGACCGCCGGCGGGAGCCCCGCCAACCGCGCCACCTGGATGCCGTAGCTCCGATCGGACCGCCCGGCGACGACCTTCCGCAGGAAGACGATGTCGTCGTGCCACTCCCGCGCGGCGACGTGCGCGTTCACGACGCCCGGCAGCGTGTCGGCCAGCTCGGTCAGCTCGTGGTAGTGCGTCGCGAACAGCGCCTTGGGCCTCGCGCGCGCGTTCGTGGCCAGGTGCTCGGCGACCGCCCACGCGATGCTCAGGCCGTCGAAGGTGGAGGTGCCGCGCCCGATCTCGTCCAGGATGACGAGGCTGCGCGATGTCGCCGAGTGGAGGATGTTCGCCGTCTCCTGCATCTCCACCATGAAGGTGGACTGGCCGCGGGCGATGTTGTCGGAGGCGCCGACGCGGGCGAAGACGCGGTCGAGGATCGCCAGTTTCGCATCGCGGGCCGGCACGAAGGAGCCGGCCTGCGCCATGACGCTGATGAGCGCCACCTGGCGGAGGTACGTGGACTTCCCGCCCATGTTCGGGCCGGTCAGAATCACGAGCTGGCGTTCTCTGCCGTCCAGCAGGGTGTCGTTGGGGACGAAGGGGTCGGGGCTGTAGCGCTCGACGACCGGGTGGCGTCCGTCGAGGATGGTCAGCTCGTCGCCCTCGTGGACCTGCGGCTTGACGTAGTTGTGCTGCGCGGCGGCTTCGGCGAGCGCCGCCAGCACGTCGAGCGTGGCGGCGGCGCGCGCGGTGTCCTGGAGGCGCGGAGCCTCGGCGGCCACCGTCGCGCGCAGGGCCTCGAACATCTCGATCTCGCGCTCGAGGATCCGTTCGTCGGCCCCCAGCACGCGCTCTTCGTGCGCCTTGAGGGCGGGCGTGACGAAGCGCTCGCCGCCCGCGATCGTCTGCTTGCGGTGGTAGTCGGGCGGCACCGCGTGCAGGTTCGATTTCGAGACCTCGATGTAGTAGCCGAACACGCGGTTGTACCGCACCTTGAGCGACGCGATGCCGGTGCGGGCGCGTTCCTGCTCCTCGAGTTCGGCGATCACCTGCTTGCCCGACCTGGAGATGCGCCGCAGCTCGTCCAGTTCCGGATCCACGCCGTCGCGCACGCAGCCGCCCTCGCGCGCGAGCGCCGGCGGCTCGTCGATGAGCGTCCGCTCGATGGCCTCCCGCACCTCCACGACATCGTCCAGCTCGGCCGCGAGGCTCGACACAAACGGCGCCTGGAATCCCGAGAGCAGCTGCCGGAGGCGGGGCACGGCCGCGAGCGACGTGCGGAGCGCCACGAGATCGCGCGGCCCGGCGGTGCCGAGCGCCGTCCGGGCGACGAGGCGCTCGATGTCGTGCACGGTGCGCAGCGCGTCCCGGAACTTCCCCCTCTCGGTCGTGCGGAACGCGAAGTCCTCGACCGCATCGAGGCGATCGCGGATGCGTTCGAGCGAGAGCAGGGGGCGGATGAGCCAGGTGCGCAGGAGGCGGGCGCCCATCGGCGTCATCGTGCGGTCGAGCTCGTGGAGCAGCGAGCCCGCGCGGTTGCCGTCCATCGCCTCGACAATCTCGAGGTGCTTGAGCGTGAGCGGGTCCACGACCAGCCGGTCGGCGTGCTCCTTGAACGCGATGCCCCGCAGGTGCGTCAGGTCCGTCTTCTGCGTGTCCTTCAGATAGTGGACCAGCGCGCCGGCCGCCCGGATCGCCGCCGGATGGCCCTCGAGGCCGAACCCTTCGAGCGACTGCGTGCGGAGCTGGGCGAGGAGCGTCTGCCGGGCGCTCGCCGCGTCGAACGCCCAGGGGTCGAGCGGCGTGACGCTGGCGGACCCTCGCGCGGCCGCCGGCAGCAGATCTTCGAGCGGAAGATCGGACGGCACCAGAATCTCGCGCGGACGGAGCACGGACAGCTCGTCCCGCAGCGCCTGCAGCCCGTGCCGCCCCGGGTACTCGGCGGTCAGGAACTCCCCGGTCGACAGATCGAGCAGGGCCACGCCGACCGTCGCCCCGTCCGCGGGCGGCTGCTGCGGGCGGGACCGGTCCGCCGCCTGCGGCTCACCCCCCTCGGCGGCCCAGCCGGCCGGCGCGATGGCCATCAGGAACGCGGGCTCGCGCGCGTCGAGATAGCCGCCCTCGGTGAACGTGCCGGGGCTCACGACGCGCACCACGTCGCGGCGCACCAGACCCGTCGCCTTGCGCGGGTCCTCCACCTGCTCGCAAATCGCCACGCGGAAACCCTTCTTGACGAGTCGGGTCAGGTAGGTTTCCGCGGCGTGGTAGGGCACGCCGCACATCGGGATGCTCCCGCCGTCGGCGTCCTTGCTGCGCGAGGTGAGGGTCAGGTCGAGGGCGCGGGCGGCCACCAGCGCGTCCTCGTAGAACATCTCGTAGAAGTCCCCCATCCGAAAAAAGACGATGGCGTCGCGGTACTGCCGCTTGGCGTCGAAATACTGGCGCATCGCCGGCGTGGCGTTCGCCACGGCCGTCGGAGACGCGGATCGATCGGAAGGAGACACGATTCGGAATATAGCATCACCCCACCGCTCTGGGGCACAATCTCGGCATGCTCGTGCTGGCCCTCGACACCACGACGCGGGGGGGCAGTGTGGCCGTGGCCAGGGACGGCCGCGTGCTGGACCTCCTCGCCGGCGACCCCGCCCGCCCGCACGCTGAGCGCGTGCCCGCCGACCTCCTGCGGTCGCTCGACCGGGCGGGCGTGCTCCTGCCCCAGGTTGATGTCTTCGCCGTGGCCATCGGTCCCGGGTCCTTCACCGGCCTGCGCATCGGCATCGCGGCCATCCAGGGATGCGCGTTCGCCACGGGCCGGCCGGTGGTCGGCGTCTCGGCGCTCGAGGCGCTCGCCCTGTCGGCCTCGGCCGCCTGGAGCGGCGGGCCGATCCGGCGCGTCGGCGTGTGGATCGACGCCCAGCGGCACGAGGTGTTCTCGGCGCTCTACGGCCTGCGCGGCGCGGGGCCGCACGCGGGTCTCGAGGCCATCGAGGGGCCGGCCGTCGGAGACCCCGCCGCGACCGCCGGGCGTTGGCATCCTCTGATGGGCGACGCCTGGTGCCCGGTTGCCGGGGACGGAGCCGTGCGCTACCACGACCTGCTCTCCGACGCGGCCGGCGCGCCCGTTTCGGTGATTGCCCCGCCGCTGCTCGCCGCCACAATCGCGCTGGTCGCGGAACAGCGCGCCCTGGCGGGAGACAGCACCCTGCCGCATGCGATACGGCCCCTTTACGTGCGCCGCCCCGACGCCGAGCTGGCCCGCGACCGCCGGCGGGTGAGCCCGTGAACGAGCCGTTCCTCGTCGAACCTCTGGCGATGCCGTTCGATCTGGACGGCGTTCTCGAGGTCGATCGCCTCAGCTTTCCGTCGCCGTGGACCCGGGCGATGTACGAGGAGGAACTCCGACATCCCGAAACGGCCTTCATCATCGTGCTCCGGGCCGGCACGACGCCGGTGGCCGGCTACTGCTCCTACCGCCTCGTCGCGGACGAACTGCAGATCCACAATGTGGCCGTCAGGCCGGAATTCCGAGGGCGGGGCGGCGGCCGGGCCCTGGTGGAATCCGCCCTCGGCCACGGGCGGTCCGCCGGCGCCCGAACCGCGCTGCTCGACGTACGGCGGTCGAACGGTCCGGCGCAGCAACTCTACTTCAGGCTCGGTTTCGTGCAGATCGGCGAGCGGCTCCGCTACTACAGCCATCCCGAGGAGGACGCGCTGGTCCTGGCCAGAGACGTCCGGAAACTTGAAGGAGATCCGGCGGCTTGAATCGGTCTGACCCTTGTGCTACCGTTCGCCTAGGGAATGAATCGATTGTGACTCCTTCGGCCGATCGCCGGCCGCAAGGTTCCTCATGCTTCTTCACAGGCTCACTCACGCGCTTCTCGAAAGCCCCTTCACAAGGAGGCGGAAAGCATGACCGTTAACGTGCAGGACCACCGCTCCATGCTTCTCCAGACCGACGATGAGTTCCGGGAACTGGCCGCCAGGCACAAGGAACTCGAGCAGCGTCTCGCAGATCTTTCCGGCAAGGCCCACCTGACCGAACCCGAGCACCTCGAACAGGCCACGATCAAGAAGCGGAAGCTCCAGCTCAAGGATCGGATGGAAGACATCGTGCGGCGTGTCGTCGAAACGAAGCGGCCCGCTTAGGCGGAGCGCTTGCGCGGGCACCGGCCCGCGGCGAGATCCAGCAGCCAGCAGCCCCGATGGCGGGCGCTGGCTGTTGGCGTTTTGGGGGCCGCCGGCGCCCGGGCCTGGCGGCCGAAGTAGAATAGGCACCCTATGAAGATCGATCGGGCAGGCTGGCCGTTCGTCCTCGGGGCCGCGGGGCCTGCGCTGGGTCTGGCCCTGGTCCTGCCCTGGCTGGCGGCCGCCTTCGCGCTGCTGGCGCTCTTCATGGTGTACTTCTTCCGCGATCCCGATCGCGTCGTTCCGGGCCAGGCCGATGCCGTCGTGTCGCCCGCCGATGGCCGGGTGCTCATGGCGGGAGAGGCTGAGCCGGCGTCGGCGCCGCCCGGCGCCTGGAAGCAGATCAGCATCTTCCTGTCACCGCTCGACGTGCATATCAATCGCATCCCCATCGGCGGGCGCGTCGCCCGCGTGGACTACACGCCGGGGCGGTTCCTCGCGGCCTACCGGCCGGAGTCGGCCCGGGTGAACGAACGCAACGACGTCTGGATCGAGCGCGACGGCGGGGCGGTCGTGTGCCGCCAGGTCGTCGGGGTGCTCGCCAGGCGCCTCGTCTGCCGGATCACCCCTGGCGCCACGGTGCGCACCGGCGAGCGGTATGGCCTCATGAAATTCGGTTCGCGGATCGACTTGTATCTGCCGCCGCGCGCGACGCTGCGCGTGGCCGTGGGAGACAGGGTCCGCGGCGGCGAAACGGTCGTGGCCACATGGTGAACCCGGATCGCGACGCGCGGCGGGACGGCGACGAGGACCAGCTCGACCTGTTGAGCTACCGGCAACGGCGGGCCGAGCGCCGGCCAAAGCCGCGCCGCGGGGTGTACCTGCTGCCCAGCCTGCTCACGATGGGCAACATGTTCTGCGGCTACCTGTGCGTGCTCTACGCGATCCGCGGCCAGTTCGACGTGGCCGCGCCGCTTATCGGCGTCGCCGTCGTGCTGGACATGCTCGACGGCCGCATCGCGAGGATGACCGGGACGGCCACGGCGTTCGGCGTGGAGTTCGATTCGCTCGCCGACGTCATCTCCTTCGGGATCGCGCCGGCGGTCCTGGTGTTCATGTGGGGGCTCCAGCCGCTGCAGCGGCTCGGCTGGGCGGCGGGCTTCATCTACCTCAGCGCGGCCGCGATCCGCCTCGCGCGGTTCAACATCCAGAGCGTCGCGTCGACCGACAAGCGCCAGTTCGTCGGCATGCCGAGCCCGGCGGCGGCCGCCGTGCCCGCGTCCACCGTGTTCTTCTACCCCGAGGGGCTCCGGGACCCTTGGTGGGCGCTCATTGCGCTGGCGGTCATGGTGCTGCCCGCCCTCCTGATGGTGAGCACGATCCGCTTCAACAGCTTCAAGACGATCGACACGCAGCAGCGGCGGTCGTACAAGGTGCTCGCGCTGGTCGCGCTCGTCATCGCGGTCATCTACTTCCACCCGAGCATCGTGCTGCTCGGGCTGGCATACTCCTACATGCTGGCGGGGCTGGCCGGCGCGGTCTGGGCACGGTTCCGGCGGCGCGCGGCGCCGCCGCCTTCAGCCTGAGGACGCCGGCGGCGGCGCGGGCCCGGTCGTCGGGATCTCCACGCTCACCCTCGTTCCGCGCCCGGGCGCGCTGTCGACGGTAATGGTGCCGCCGTGGAGCTCCACGTTGCGCTTCGCGATGGTGAGGCCGAGGCCCGTGCCGACCGCCTTGGTCGAGAAGTAAGGCTCGAAGATGCGGTCCAGGTCGGCGCGGTCCATGCCCACGCCGCTGTCGCGAATCTGCAACCGGACGGCCCGCCCGTCGGCCGAGAGCCGCCCGCTGACCTCGAGCGCGCCGCCGCGCGGCATCGCGTGCAGCGCGTTCTCGATCATGTTGGTGAGGGCCCGCCCCAGCAGGCTGCGGTCGGCACTGACATCCGGCAGGTTCTCCGGGACGTCGACGGAAAGGGACACGCCGGCGGGCAGCCCCGCGCGATACGGCTCCACGACTTCCGCCACCAGCTCGGCCGGGCTGGTCGCCACCGGCCGCGGCGTCGGCGAGGAGGCGAAGCTCGAGAACTCGGCCGCGATCTGCCGGAGCAGGCGCACCTGGCCGAGGATCGATTCGACGCACTCCTCCAGCACCGGCGACAGGGGTTTTCCGCGGTCGGCGTGCACGCGCCGCAGGTGCTCGGCCGACAGCTGCACCGGCGTGAGCGGGTTCTTGATCTCGTGCGCCACCTGCCGCGCCATGTCGGCCCACGCTTCGAGGCGGTGCGTGCGCTCGAGGGCGCCCTGCTGGCGCTGCAGCTCGGCGGCCATGCTGTTGAACGCCTCGACGAGGCGCCGGAGCTCGTCCGACGAGGTGACGGCGACGCGGGCATCGAGATCGCCGCGCGCGAGGCGCGCCGTGGCGCGCTGCAGCCGGTTGACCGGGTCGGCGATCCGCTCCGCCATCCAGTACCCGAGCGCGGACCCGATCAGGATGAAGGCCAGGACACCGAGCAGGATCCGGCGGTTCAAGTCGTCGATCTCGCGGTCGATGGCGCGCTGCCGCAGCGTCAGCGGAACGGTGATCAGCCCGTTGACGCCCGCGATCCTCAGCGGCGCGGCCGCCACCATGTAAGGGAACTGGCCTGATCGCTCTTCGCCCACGTAGGCCGCGCGGCGGTCCAGCACAATCGCCCGGTACACGTCGGCGGCGGTCCGCGTCGGCAGGAGGCCCGAGGCGAACAGGTCGCGTTCGCTCGTGGCCACCAGGCGCGGGCCGTCGTAGACGTTGACCTCCTGGTCGATCACGCGGGAGATGCCGACCATGGCATCGTCGTCCAGGGTGATGGCGGCGCCGACGCCCCGCTCCTGGATCCGGCTGGAGTCCTCGACGAACCGCTGCGCCACCGTCGTCGTGCGGATGGCCGCTTCTTCGACGTCGGCGCGAAGACGGTCCATCATGTAGGCCCGCGCCACGAAGGCCAGCGTGAGCACGGGGATGACGGCGACGGCGACGAATGCCAGGAAGAGCTTCCGGTAGAAACTCGCGCGGATCTCGTGGAGCAGGTCCCTTCCGCGCTCGCCCCTGACGCCGGCGGCGGCCATCGCCGCCGATCGCAGCAGCATCAGCGCCACGAACACGGCGCCGGCCAGCGTGACCAGCTCCGCCAGGAAGACCAGGTGGCCCACCGCGGAGATGGCAGGGTAGCCAAGGGCGTAGATGCCGCCGCGATCGTTGGCGAGGTAGACGTGGTCGCGCCGCCCTCCGGCGGCCTGCCTCGTCCAGAACGGTGTTCGCGAGGCATAGACGCGCCGGAACGTGTCCGCGTCGAGCGTCCACGTCGTCGGGCTCGACGCGTAGATGGGCCGCAAGCTCCAGCCGTACACGACGAAGCCGACATCGCGGTCCAGCGCGCTCTCGGCCTCGAAGGACGGCCGGCTCTGGAAGAGCTCGACATACGGGTTCTGCGACGAGATGAAGGGCAGGGAGCTGTAGTCGAGCATCGCGTGGATGACGATCGTGCCGACCATCCGCGCCGTGCCCGCCTCGTCGACGCAGAGGCCGCGGCCCGCGTGCAGCAGGCGCCGCTCCTCGGACCCGAACGGCGACACCTCTTCGAAAACCTCCCAGTCGCAGCTGGCCTCCTGCCACCGCTGCTGCGCCTGGGTGTATTCCGGCAGGTTCAAGGCGAAGCGGCTCGTGATCGCCCCGCTCTCGCCGTAGAGCTCGATCGCCGATGTCAGCCGGTATGCGGCCAGGTCGGTCTGCGACCAGACGAGAAAGGCGTACTCCGTCGGGACCTGGCCGGCGGTGGGAGGCGCCTGCGATCGGACCAGGTCGGCGAGGCCGGCGACGGCATCCACCTGGGTCATGGCCCGCCTGACCGTGGCCTGCACTTCATCGCGCTGGCGGATGGCCTGCGGCGCCAGCCGCGTCTCCACGATCTGGCGCTTGGCCCTGTCGGCGTGGGCGACCGCGGCCGGGTAGAACGTCACGGCCGGCAGGGCCAGGCCGAGAAACAGCGCCAGCAGCGACGCGGCTTGAGACCAATGCCGGCGCCAGTGGAGCAGCCGGGTTGCCCCCCACGCGAGGGCGACCGCCAGCAGCGCCGGAGGCAGCAGGACCCAGGCGGGATAGGGCACGCTCGTCGCGCCGGGGATCGCGACCGCCACGGCGACAGGCAGGATCCAGGCGGCGGCGACGCCGGCGTGAGCCGCGGCCGTGGGGCGGACCCTCCACCACGCCGCCGCGAACCGCAGGATGGTGACCGCCCCCCAGACGGCGGCGGCGTGCATGACGACCAGGCCCGCGGCCAGCGCGAGCCTGGCCCCATCCCACGGGTGCAGCGAGAAGCGCAGCCAGTCGACGCCCGCGATTCTCGCGAGCGCGTTGCCGAGCCCGAGATACCACACGAACAGGGCGGCCACGGCCACGCCGGCGGCCAGGTGGGTGAGCCGGAACGTCACGGCGCCAAGCCAGGTGTCTGCCGGCGACACCCTCACGCGGCGCAGACCGACTCGCACGCGCGCCATGAGATCGCCTGCCAGGACGACGAAGGCGAGGCAGGCGGTCGACGTGAGAAGGAAATCGACTGGCGAGCGCAGCCACAGCAGGGCCGCGGGGTTCAGGCCCTGGGCGCCGCTGAGCGGCGCCACCGCTCCGGCGAGCGGCACGGCGGTCCACGCCACCGCCCGCGCGGCGGCGATGATCACGACGAGCCCCGCCGAGTGCGCGAGCACCGCTCGCGCCGTGCGCGCCTCGCGACGCCAGGCGATCATGGGAACCGACAGGCACGCCAGGAACAGGGCAATCAGCCCGAACAGCGCGGCCAGAGTCCGGTCACGGATGGTGCGCCGGGCAGTCGCGACATCGACGGTGCGCACCTGGCCCTCGAGGAGCGACCGGCCGGCGAGGTCGGTTAGGACGAACGCTTCCGGCGACCGCGACTCGCCGCCGCCCTCGTATCCGGGGCGGAGCGACACCGTCACGGGCGCGCCGGTCCACGTGAGCGCCGCCGGGCCGAGGCGATGGGACGACCGGCTGGTCGGAAGGGCGGCTTCGGCGACGACGGTGCCGGCCGGGCGCCCGGGCTCGTTGCCGTCGGCGGCGACGGGATGCACCAATACCAGCCTGAGTCCAGACGCCCCGGGTGCGACCAGCAAAGCCGCGGGGCCGCTGACCCTGGCGCCAGGCAGCTCCGACGGGCGCCCGGACCAGGCCAGCGGGGTCGCATCGCTGCCGTACACCGAAATCGCGACTTCCGAGTCGCCAATTCCGGCAAGCGCGGCGAACAGGTCGCGCGTAGCCGCGAGGTCGCCGGGCGCACGGCGCATCAGGTCGAGGCGCCGGGAGGCGGCGGCAGCAGCCTGTTCGAGCGCCAGGCGGAGCGCGCCGAATTCCTGCCGCACGCCGTCGGCGACGAGGCGCCGGCCCTCCTCGTCGGTCCGTCCGAGCAAGCGGTGCTCGCAGGCCCGTCCCGACACCCACACGAGCGCGAAGGCCGCAGTGAACCAGGCCAGGAGGCGCCACGGTCGGGGTCGAAGCGTCACGCGCACGGTTGTCTGCAGCATAGCCCCGCCGGGCGGGCCGGACAAGCGCCGCCGCCGGCGGAGCGGCGCGAAGCATGCTATAAATCGGAGCCGGGATGCTGGCTGGTGTCGACGTCCGGACGGTGTTGAAACGCGGGGCGCTCGTGGCGGCCGCGAACTGGCAGGTCACGGTCATCCAGTTCATGGCGGAATCGACCTTCAAGATGCTGCTGAGCGTGCCCGTCGTGGGCGGCCTGCTGCTGGTCGTGCTCGTCCTGGGCCGCGAACTGCCCGAGCTGCTGTCTCCAGACATCCGCGAGAGCATCACGTTCGTCGCCACCGCGCTGGCCGCGGAACCGCCGGCCCTGATCTCCTTCCTGCTGGCCTTTGCCATTGTCGCGCTCGCCGGGTCGGCCTTCATGTTCCTGCTCAAAGGGGGCACCGTTGCCGTGCTCGCCGCGGCCGAGCGCGAAGCGGCCGCGGTGGAAGAACCTCCGCTGCGCCTCGATCCCTTCTGGTCGGCGGCGCGTTTCTCGGTGAGCCGATACGAGACGGGCTGCCGGCGCTTCCTGCGGCGGTTCGTGCGCCTGGGTCTCATCCTCATCCTGGTGTACGTGGCGTCGGCCGCCGCGTACCTCACGTTGCTGATGCGCGGGGCGGACTGGCTTGACGGGGGCCAACTCGGGTGGACGGCCATCGCCGGCATCGCCTCCACCGTGCTCGTGCTGTGGGTGACCCTCGTGAACTTCGTCTACCTCCTGATTCAGATGGTCGTCGTCGTGGAGGACTGCGGCGTGCGGTCCGCGACACGCCGCGTCGGGAGGTTTCTCAGGGCCGAGCCGCGGTTGACCCTCGGCGTGTTCGGCGTGGTGCTCCTGCTGGTGGCCGGCGCCACCATCGTCTCGGTGATTGCGACCACGAGCCTCGGCCTGATCGCGTTCGTACCCCTTGTCGGGCTGGCCGTCGTGCCGCTGCAGCTGCTGGCGTGGCTGTTTCGCGGCCTCGCGTTCCAGTTCCTGGGCCTCAGCGCGCTCGGCGCCTATCTCACGCTCTACCGCCGCTACAAACGGTGACAGGTACAGTCTCCGGTCCGTGCCAGCCGGAAATCGTACCCGGCACCGTTGATACGATTTCCGGTCCGTGCCAGCCGGAAACGGTACCTGTCACCGTTTGATCACGGGGAGCACTTCCGGCGGGAGCTTCCTTCCGGGAATGACGTCGAGGGGCACGAGCATCGGTTCCACCGTCTGGCCGATCGCCATCAGGTGTCCGCCGGCGCAGAGGACCACCAGCCTGGCCGGGGCCGAAGCCGTTTCGGGCGCCAGGAACGGCCCGTGCAGCGGGCGCCCGGGCAGCGCCACCGACGCCGTCAGGCCGCCGTCGCTCGCCCGGTAGGCCCCCAGCTGCGGCAAGACGCCAGCCACGATCACCTTGGTGCCCGCCAGCAGGGGCCCGCCGACCGCGCGTGTCGCGAGGGGCCGCTGCCATCGCAGGTCGCCGTGCCGGCGATCGACGGCCCTCAGCATGGCGTCGCGAGACGTGAAGTACACGCGCCGTTGGTCGGCGACCGCCTGGCCGGTCACGTCCCCGCCCGTGCGCCAGCGCCAGGTGAGGTTGCCATCCCGGACCTTCAGGGCGTAGAGGAAGTTGTCCGAGGACCCGGCGAGCAGGCGGTCGTCGATGGCGGTCATGCCGAGCACGCCCGCGCCAAGCGACCTCGTCCAGGCGACCGTGCCGTCGGCGGACCGGATCGCCAGGATCCGCCCGTCGTCGAGTCCGACCCACACGCGGTCGCCGCCGGCGGCGAGGGGCGCCGATACCTTGGCGGGCATGCGCGCCCGCCACGCTTCGCGGCCGCCGTCCCAGTCCAGCAGGACGAGGTCGCCGCCATCGGTGAGGAATACGGCGCCGGCGGGGACCGCGACCGGGGGCACGGCCGCATTGGCGCCGAGGTCGCCTCGCCAGGCGGAGCGGCCCGTCAGCGCGTCGAGCGCCCACGCCGTGCTGCCATCCGCGCCGGCGAGGTGCCGCCCCGACGCCACAGGCCTCACCGTGGAGGTCGCGGGGGCCGTCCACCGCGTCTCGCCCGTGGCGTGATCAATCGCGCGCACGTTGCCGTCGCGCAGCACGAGGTAGGCGCTGTGCGTGTCGAATGCGGGGAGCTGCATCGGGGGAGGATCGACGCGGATCTGCCAAATCACGCCGCCGGGGAACGCGATTTCCTGGGCACGGGCCGCTGGGAGCAGCAGCAGCACGACCCCGAGCGCCGCCGCGACGCCGGCACCGCGCCTCGTGCCCCGCCTCGAGCACTCGGCCATGCGGGCACGACGATTGGAAGATGTCTTCACCGCCCGTCGAAGCACACCGGTATAATACGTGAGAAGCGATTGCAGAGCCTTTCCACGCGGTGAATTCAGCCGGCGCAGCCAGGCGAAGACACCGGTCATGGAGGCGGGTCCATCATCCGTTCTTGCGGAATGAGCAGGCCGGCGCGTCCAGGCGATGACGCCGGTCATGGAGGCGGGTTCATCACCCGTTCTTGCGGAATGAGCAGGCCGCCGCACGCAGGTGATGAACCCGGTCCTGTGACGCACCAGACCATTCTCGTCCTCGACTTCGGCTCGCAGTACACCCAGCTGATCGCCCGGCGGCTCCGTGAGCTGTCGGTGTATCCGAGGTGGTGCCGTGGCACGAGCCCGCCCCGCGCATCCTGGCCCGCGCGCCGGCCGGGATCATCCTCTCGGGCGGGCCGCGAAGCGTGCGCGAGCCCGGGGCGCCGCGCTGCGACCACGGCGCTGTTCGAATCCGGGCGTGCCGGTGCTGGGGATCTGCTACGGCATGCAGCTGATGACGGCCCTGCTCGGCGGGCAGGTGGAGGCGGCGCCCAGCCGTGAGTACGGGCCGGCGGCGGTGCAGTCCGGTCGAGCCGCGCGGGGCGCTGTTCGACGGCCTTCCCGGCGTCGCTGGACGTGTGGGCCAGCCACGGCGACCTCGTGGCGGCGGCGCCGCCCGGGGTTCCGGGTCGCGGCGACCAGCGCCAACGCGCCTGTCGCGGCGATGGAAGATGCCGCCCGGCGGCTGCTACGGCGTGCTGTTTCACCCCGAGGTGGCCCACTACGCCGCAAGGGGCCGAGATGCTGCGGCGCTTCGCGTACGGCGTGTGCGGCTGCCGGGGCGACTGGAGACATCGGCGCCTACGCCGACGAGGCGGTGGCGCGCATCCGGGCGCAGGTCGGCGGCGGGCCGCGTCATCTGCGCGTTCAGCGGCGGCGTGGATTCGACCGTCGCGGCGCTGCTGATCCACCGGGCGATCGGCGATCGGCTGACGTGCGTCTTCGTGGACAACGGCGTGCTGCGGCTCGACGAGGCCGCGCAGGTGACGCGCCGCCTCGCCGAGAAGTACCAGCTGCCGGTGGTGACCGTCGACGCCTCGGAGCGGTTCCTGTCGGCGCTCGCGGGCGTGACCGATCCCGAGCAGAAGCGGAAGATCATCGGCGCGCGTGTTCATCGAGGTGTTCGACGAGGAGGCCGTCGCGCCTCGGCGGGCTTCGACTTCCTGGGGCAGGGCACGCTCTACCCGGACGTCATCGAGTCGGTCGTCCGTCGTCGGGCCGTCGGCGGCGATCAAGAGCCACCACAACGTCGGCGGCCTGCCCGGGACGATGCGGCTGCAAGCTGGTCGAGCCGCTGCGGCAGCTGTTCAAGGACGAGGTGCGGCAGCTCGGCCGCGCGCTGGGCCTCGACGAGGAGTTCGTGGCGCGGCAGCCGTTCCCGGGGCCCGGGCTGGCCGTGCGCATCGTCGGCGAGGTGACGCGCGAGCGGCTCGACCTGCTGCGGCGCGCCGACGCGGTCGTGGTGGACGAGATCAGGCGGCACGGGCTGGTACGGCCGGCTGTGGCAGAGCTTCGCCGTGCTGCTGCCGGTGCGCAGCGTCGGCGTGATGGGCGACGAGCGGACCTACGACGCCACCATCGCCATCCGCGCGGTCGAGAGCCGCGACGGCATGACGGCCGACTGGGCGCGGCTGCCGCACGACCTGCTGGCGACGATGTCGACGCGGCTGGTGAACGAGGTCGCGGCATCAACCGCGTCGTCTACGACATCAGCTCGAAGCCGCCCTCGACGATCGAGTGGGAGTAGACATGGCCGAGTTCGTCCATCTGCACCTGCACACGGAGTACTCGCTGCTCGACGGCGCGTGCCGCATCGGCGAGCTGCTGGCCGAGGCCAAGCGCCTCAAGATGCCCGTCGCTCGCGGTCACCGAGCACGGCAACCTGTTCTCGGCGATCGTGTTCCACGACAAGGCGCGGCAGCGGGGCATCAAGCCGATCCTGGGCTGCGAGGTGTACGTGGCGCCGGGCAGCCGGCTGACGCAAGAGCGGGCCGATCGGCGAGACGGCGAACCACCTCATCCTGCTGGCGGAGACCAACGAGGGGTTCCGCAACCTGGTCAAGCTGACCTCGTCGGCCTACACCGAGGGCTTCTACTACAAGCCGCGCATCGACAAGGAGCTGCTGGCGCGGCACAGCAAGGGGCTGATCGGGCTCAGCAGCTGCCTGAAGGGCGAGATCCCGAGCGCGCTGCGCGCCGACCAGTGCGAGCGCGGCCGCGAAGGCGGCCGCGACCTACCGCGACATCCTCGGCGCGGGCAACTTCTTCCTCGAGCTGCAGTTCCAGGGCATCGAGGAGCAGCGCGATCGTGAACAACGGCCTGCTGCCGCTGTCGCGCGAGCTCGGCATGCCGCTGGTCTGCACGAACGACGTGCACTACCTGCGCCGCGACGACTTCCGGCCGCACGACATCCTGCTCTGCATCGGCACGGGCAAGACGGTGAACGACGCGGCGCGGATGCGGTACTACGGCGATCAGTTCTACCTGAAGACGCCCGAGGAGATGGCGGCCGGTCTTCGGCCACGTGCCCGAGGCGCTGCGCAACACGGTGGCGATCGCCGAGCGGTGCAACGTCGACCTGTCCGACACGGGGCCCGTACCTGCCGAACTTCCAGGTGCCCGAGGGGTTCACGCTCGAGGGCTACTTCGAGCACGTCGTGCGCGAGGGCTTCGAGATGCGCCTGGCGCGGCTGCAGGAGCTGCGCGCCGCCGGCTCGCTGCGCCACGCGATCGAGGAGTACCGGGCGCGCCTGCAGTACCGAGATCGACGTCATCAAGCGGATGCAGTACCCGGGTACTTCCTGATCGTCTGGGACTTCATCCGCTACGCGCGCGAGCAGGGCATCCCGGTCGGGCCCGGCCGCGGATCGGCGGCCGGGCAGCCTCGTGGCGTACTGCCTCCGCATCACCGACGTCGACCCGCTGCAGTTCGACCTGCTGTTCGAGCGCTTCCTCAACCCCGAGCGCATCTCGCTGCCGGACATCGACATCGACTTCTGCGAGCGCCGCCGGGGCGAGGTGATCGAGTACGTCACGCGCAAGTACGGGCGCGAGAACGTCGCGCAGATCATCACCTTCGGCACGATGAAGGCGAAGGCCGTGGTGCGCGACGTCGGCCGCGTGATGGACATGTCCTACGCCGACGTCGACCAGCGTGGCCAAGCAGATCCCGGCCGCGCTCGACATGACGCTCGACAAGGCCGCTCGAGGAGAACCCCGCGCTCCGGGAGATGGAGAAGAACGACGCGCGCGTCGCCGAACTGCTCGGCGTCGCGCAAGCGGCTCGAGGGCATGGCCCGGCACGCGTCGGTGCACGCCGCGGGCGTCGTGATCGCGCCCAGGCCGATCACCGAGTTCGCGCCGCTCTACAAGGGGAGCCGCGACGAAATCACGACCCAGTGGGGCATGAAGGAGATCGAGCGCATCGGCCTGCTCAAGATGGACTTCCTGGGCCTGAGCACGCTGACGCTCATCCACGACGCCCTCGCGCAGATCGCGGCGACCACCGGCACGCGGCTCGTGATGGAGGACCTGCCCCTCACCGACCCGAAGACGTTCGACCTGTTCTGCGAGGGCCAGACGCTCGGCATCTTCCAGTTCGAGAGCTCGGGCATGCGCCAGATCCTCAGGCAGGCCAAGCCGCGGAAGTTCGAGGACCTTATCGCCCTGAACGCCCTGTACCGCCCCGGGCCCATCAAGGGCGGCATGATCGACGACTTCATCAACCGCAAGCACGGCCGGGTCGAGGTCAGGTACGAGCTGGCGCAGCTGCGGCCGATCCTCGAGGACACCTACGGCGTCATGGCCTACCAGGAGCAGGTCATGCGCGTGGCGAGCGAGCTGGCCGGCTTCACGCTCGGCGAGGCCGACCTGCTGCGCAAGGCGATGGGGAAGAAGAACCCGGCGCTGATGCAGGCGCAGCGCGAGAAGTTCGTCGCGGGCGCGGCGGGCCGCGGCATCAGCGGAAAGAAGGCCGCCCGCGTCTTCGACCTGATGGAGCAGTTCGCGGGCTACGGCTTCAACAAGTCGCACTCGACGGCCTACGCGCTCCTCGCGTACCACACCGCGTACCTGAAGGCCAACTACCCGTGGCACTTCATGGCGGCGCTGCTGACCATCGAGTCGCAGAACACCGCGAAGGTGGCGACCTACCTCCACGAGTGCCGCGAACTGCGCGTGCCGATCCTGCCGCCGGACGTCAACAGCAGCGAGCTCGCGTTCACCGTGCGGCCCGAGGGCGTGCGCTTCGGGCTCGGGGCCGTCAAGAACGTCGGCGAAGGCGGCCATCGCGTCGATCCTGCAGGTCCGCGCGGCGCGCCGGGCGCATCGCGTCGCTCGTCCGCCTCTGCGAGGAGGTCGACCTCCGCCTGGTCAACAAGCGGGTGCTCGAGAGCCTCATCAAGAGCGGGGCGATGGACTCGCTGGCGGCCGGCGGACCCGGCGCGGCGCCCGCGTCCTCGGCGCTCAGGCCGCGGCTGCTCGCCGCCCTGGACGGCGCCGTCGACTACGGCAACCGCCACCAGCGCGATCGGGACAAGGGCCAGGCACAGCTGTTCGGCGGCGGCGACGGGGACGGAGACTCGCAGGCCGACGCCCCGCTCCCGCCGGCGGCCCCCTGGACCGACTCGCAGCAGCTGGCCTTCGAGAAGGAGGCGCTCGGGCTCTACCTGAGCGGCCACCCGATCGACCGGCACAAGGCCGACCTCGCGGCGTACGGCGCCAGGAGCCTCGCCGACCTGCTCGCGGCCCAGGAAGAGCCCGCCGTGGCGGACGACGAGGAGGCGCGCGGCCACTGGCGGGCGGACCCCCGGCCGGACGAGCGAAGAGGTGGCCGTCGGCGGCATCGTGGCCTCCATCCGGCCGCTGAAGACCAGGAAGGGCGACCGCATGGCCGCCTTCATGCTGGACGACCCGCACGGCACCGTCGAAGTCGTGGTGTTCCCCGAGGCGTTCTCGAAGGCGGCCTCGCTGCTGCAGACCGACGCCCTGGTCCTCGTCAAGGGCCGCTTCGAGCGCGACGAGGACTCGACGCGGCTGCTGGCGGCCGAGATTCTGCCGATCGAGAAGGTGCGGGAGCAGCTGGCCCGCGAGGTGGTGGTGACGCTGGATGCACGCCGCGCCACGACCGGCGGACCTTCGAGGCGGTGTCGGACGTGCTGGGCCGGCACAAGGGCGACCGCCGCGTGTCGTTCTTCGTGACGACGTCGACCGAGCCGCCGCTGCGGGTCCGGGTGGACGTCGCCGGCCAGGTGCGCGTGCGGCCCTCGGAGCAGCTCGTCGCCGACCTCGAGCGGATCTGCGGGCCGGGATCGGTGACGGTGCGGTAGGATCAGGGCGACGCAGGAGAGCCATGGCGGCAGAGCTTCTCGACTTCGAAGAACCGATCGGCGTGCTGCTCAAGGAGATCGACGCCCTGGGCATGATGCCCCAGACCGAGGCGCGCGCGGCCGACATCGCGCGGCTCCGCGGCCGCGTCGACCAACTGCGCGCGGAGCTGTTCGGCGCCCTCACGCCGTGGCAGGTCGTGCAGGTCGCGCGGCACGCCGGCCGGCCGGGGACCCTCGACTACATCGAGCGGCTCTTCACCGACTTCGTGGAGATCCACGGCGACCGGCGGTTTGCCGACGACCCGGCCATCGTCTGCGGCATGGCGGCGTACCACGGCGAGCCGGTGCTCGTCGTGGGGCACCAGAAGGGCCGGACGACGAAGGAGAAGATCGCGCGCAACTTCGGCTACGCGCGGCCGGAGGGGTACCGGAAGGCGCTGCGCGCCATACGCCTCGCCGAGAAGTTCCGGCGGCCGGTCGTCGTCTTCGTCGACACGCCCGCCGCGTACCCGGGGATCGAGTCGGAAGAGCGCGGCGTCGCCGAAGCCATCGCGTTCAACCTGCGCGAGATGGCCGTCATCGAGGTCCCGATCATCGTCGTCGTGTGCGGCGAGGGCGGCAGCGGGGGCGCGCTCGGCATCGCCGTCGGCGATCGCGTGCTCATCCAGCAGTTCGCCATCTTCAGCGTCATCCCGCCGGAAGGGTGCTCCGCGATTCTCTGGCGCGATTCGAACCGCAAGGTCGAGGCGGCCGCCGCGCTCAAGCTCACGGCGCCCGACCTGCTCAAGGCCGGCATCGTCGACGAGATCGTGCCCGAGCCCGTCGGCGGCGCGCACCAGGACCCGGTGCTGGCCGGGCAGCTCGTCGACGAGGCGTTGAGGCGCGCGCTGGCCGAGGTATCCGCCATGCCGGTGGCGGCGCGCCTCGATCACCGCTACGGGAGGCTGCGGCAGATGGGGCGGCTCGGGGTGGACTTCTCGGATACCGCCGCGGAGACCGGAGAGGCGAAGCCGCCCGGCCGCGCCTCCCGCTCGCGCTGATGGTGCCGTACCGCTGGGAGCACGAGGACTGTGACGACGCGGCGGCGGGCGAGCTGGCCCGCTCGGCCGGGCGTCGACCCGGCCATCGCCCGCCTGCTGATGCTGCGCGGCATCACGGATGCCGACGCCGCCGGCCGTTTCCTGCGGCCCAGCCTGGACCACCTGCACGACCCGATGCGCCTGGCCGGCATGAGCGACGCCGTCGAGCGGCTGCTCACGGCGGTGGCCCGGGGCGAGCGCATCGCCGTGCACGGCGATTACGACGTCGACGGCATCACGGCCACCGTCATCGTCCGCCGGACCCTGGAGCTGCTCGGCGGGGAGGTCGTGCACTTCGTCCCGGATCGGATGCGGGACGGCTACGGCCTCAACACGCCGGCCATCGAGCGGCTCCACGCCGAGGGCGCCCGCGTCGTGGTGTCGGTCGACTGCGGGATTCGCGGCGTGGAGGCCGCCCGGCGCGCCAGGGACCTCGGCGTCGATCTGATCATCACCGATCACCACGAGCCGGACGACGAGCTGCCGCCGGCGCTGGCCGTGGTCAACCCGAAGCGCCGGGACTGCAGCTATCCCGACAAGAACCTCGCTGGCGTCGGCGTGGCCCTGAAGCTGGTCCAGGCGCTCACCGCCCGGGCCGGGCGCGGCAACTGGCTGCCGGCGTTCGTCAAGATCGCGGCCATCGGCACGCTGGCCGACGTGGTGCCGCTCACGGGCGAGAACCGCGTGATCGCCAAGCTCGGCCTCGAGGCGCTCTCGAACGGCCCCCACAAGGCCGGGCTGCGGGCGCTCATCGAGAGCGCGGGGCTCGCGGGGAAGCCCATCGACAGCTATCACGTGTCGTTCATGCTGGCGCCGCGCGTCAATGCGGCCGGCCGGATGAGCTCGCCCGACATCGCGCTGCGGCTGCTGCTGGCCGCCGACGACGGGATGCTGGAGGAAGCGCGGGGCCTGGCGGCCCAGCTGAACACCGAGAACGAGCGGCGGCAGCAGGAGGAGCGCGCGATCCTGGCGGAGGCGCGCAAGGTGGTGGAGACCGATCCGGACGTCGGCGCCCGCGCGGCCCTCGTCGTTGCCGGCGATGGCTGGCATCGCGGCGTCATCGGCATCGTCGCCTCACGGCTGGTGGACGCCTTCCACCGGCCAGCCGTCGTGATCTCGATTGACGGCGACACGGCCCACGGGTCGTGCCGCAGCATCCCCGGCTTCGACATGCTCGAGGCGCTGACCGCCTGCGCGGAGCACCTCGACCAGTTCGGCGGCCATCGCGCCGCCGCCGGGCTGACCATGGGCCGGGCACGGATCCGGGCGTTCCGCGACGCCCTGACCAGCTGGGCCGACGACCGGCTGGGGCCGGACGACCTGCGGCCGCGGCTGCGGATCGACGGCCAGCTCGGGTTCCGCCAGATCACGCCGCGCCTCTACGACGGGATCAGCCAGCTGGCGCCGTTCGGCATCGGGAACCCGAAGCCGGCGTTCTGGACCGCGGCGGCCCAACTGGCCGACGGCCCGCGGCGGATGAAAGAGCGGCATCTGAGCATGAGCCTGCGGCAGGACGGCGTGGCGCTGCGCGGCGTGTTCTGGCGCGCGGCCGAACGCGCCGCCGAGATTGCCGCCGCGCGCGCCGGCCTCGACGCGGTCTACTCGATCGAGCGGAACACCTTCAACGGCTACGACGTCGCTCGAGCTGACTCTGGCGGACGTCCGGGCGTCCGGTGCGGTCCCGCGATGAGATGGCAGCAGCGGCTCCGGATCGGGATCGCCGTCTTCGGCGCGGGCTTCCTGGTCGTGCTCTTCCTGGCGCTGCGCGCACCCAGGCCCGCCGGCCCGCCGGCGGGCGTCGGACGCGTGACGCGCGAAGACCCGGCGGCGAGCGCGCAAAGCACCAGCGGGACGCTGCTCAACCTCCTTCGCGACACCGAGAATTCCAGATCGACTTCGATCAGCATCTGGTCTATCCGGATGGCCGCCAGAAACTGCAAGGGGCGCGCGTGAAGGTCCCGAACCGGGGCGGCCGCGACTTCACCGTCAGGGCTCGTGAAGCCGACGTTACCGCGGGTCAGGATTCCATTCTGCTGGAAGGCGCGGTGGCACTCGAATCCAGCGACGGCCTCGTGGCAAAGACGGAGGCGGCCACCTACAGCCAGAGCGAGGGCATCCTCAGGGCCCCCGGTCCGGCATCCTTCACCAGGGGCCGGATGTCGGGCTCGTCGGTCGGGATGACGTACGACAAGGGCCGCGATGCCATCTCGATGCTGGCCCAGGCGTCGATGGCGTTGGCGCCCGAGGCGCCGGAAGACCTGCCCGTCCACATCACGTCCGGCTCGGCGTACTTCGCCCGCGCCGACCACTACGTGCGGTACGAGCGCGGCTTCACGCTCGTGTCCGGCAGCCGCACCCTGTCGAGCGCGCTCGCCACGGCCCTTCTCACCGACGACGGCGCGCGCGTCGAGACGCTCGAGATGCGGGGGCAGTCGCGCATCACGGGCGTCGGCGAGGGCGCCGGCGCGCTTCGGGGCATGGAGGCCGACGACATCAACCTCGAGTTCGCCGGCGACGGAAAGACGCTGGCCGGCGCCACCCTGGCGAGTGCCCGGCCCGGGCGGGCCAGCATCCAGCTGGGTGCCGAGGGCGGGGAGCGGCGCGTCGTTGGCCAGTGGATCGACGTCCGCTTTGCGCCGGACGGGGCGACGGTCGGCGGGCTCACCGTGCGCGAGTCGGTCGGGCTGACGCTGCCCGCCGCGGGGAAGGAGGCGCCGCGGACCATCACCGCGGCCACGCTCACGGCAAAGGCGGAGGGTGGGACCTCGCTGAACGCCGCGCGGTTCGTGGACAACGTCGAGTACCGGGAGATGCCGCCCGGCGGCACGCCGCGGGTGGTGCGGTCCCGCACGCTCGATGCCGCCACGGCGCCGGGACTCGGGGCGATGACCGATGCTCGCTTCACCGGTGCCGTGCGGTTCGAGGAAGGGGAGTTGCGCGCGGCGTCAGGGCAGGCCCGCTACCTCGTCGATCGGGGCCGGATCGAACTCGACGGCGCGGACCAGACGACGGGGCTCTCGCCGCGCGTCAGCGACGGCCAGGTGTCGATTGACGCGGCGCACCTCGAGATCACGACCGATCCGCGGCGCATCACGGCGAAGGGAGACGTGCGGAGCGTCATGCTGCCGGCGGCGAAGGGGCCCGGGGCCGCGGGCGGCGAGGTCAGGCGTGCCGGGATGCTGCAGCAGGACCAGCCCGCCTATGCCGCCTCCGCCGCGCTCGAGTACGACAGCGAGTCGCGTGTCGCCGTCTACACGGCCGAGGCGCCCGTGCAGGCGAGGCTGTGGCAGGGCGACACGGCGGTCCAGGCCGACCGGCTCACCGTGGACGACGCCACGGGCAACCTCGCCGGCAAGGGCAAGGTGGCCACCACGCTCATCATCGAGGAAAAGGACGAGAAGACCGGGCAAGTCCAGCGGAGCCCGTCGATCGGCAGCGCCGACGAGTTCCTCTACGAGGACGGGCCGCGCAAGGCCACGTACACCGGCGGCGCGCACGTTGCCGGACCCCAGGGCGACCTGCGGGCCTCGCGCGTCGAGCTGTTCCTGGCGCAGGAGGACAACGGGCTCCAGCGCCTCGAGGCGTACGCGGCGGTCTCGCTGCGCGATGCCGCGCGCACCGTCACGGGTGACCGCCTCACGTACACCGCGGCCGACGGGCGCTACGTGGTCGTCGGCTCGCCGGTGAAGGTCGTGGCGGACTGCCGCGAGACGACCGGCCGGACTTTGACTTTCTACAAGTCGACCAATAACATCGACGTCGAGCCCAACGACGAGTTTCGCACGCAGATGAAAGCGATTCCGAACTGCGAGCCCGGGCGCAAATAGATGGCGACGCTGCGAACCGAGGCCCTGACCAAGTCGTACGGCGGACGGACGGTGGTCCGCGGCGTGAGCGTCGAGGTGCGCTCCGGCGAGGTGGTCGGCCTGCTCGGCCCGAACGGCGCCGGCAAGACGACGACGTTCTACATGACGGTCGGGCTCACGGCGCCGGACTCCGGGCGGGTGCTGCTCGACGGGGCCGACGTGACCGACGACCCCATGTACATCCGCGCGCGGAAGGGCATCGGGTACCTGCCGCAGGAGCCGTCGGTGTTCCGGGGCCTCACGGTCCGGCAGAACATCCTCGCCATTCTCGAGACGCTCGGACCTCACGGCCGCCGAGCGGCGGACGCGGCTGGGGAGCCTGCTGGCGGAGCTCAACCTGACGCCGCTGGCCGACTCGCCGGCCTACACCCTGTCGGGCGGGGAGCGCCGGCGCGTCGAAATCACGCGGGCGCTGGTCATCTCGCCCCGGTTCATCCTGCTCGACGAACCCTTCGCCGGGATCGATCCGATCGCGGTCGGCGACATCCAGGACATCGTCTCGCACCTGAGCGATCGCGGCATCGGCGTGCTCATCACCGACCACAACGTGCGCGAGACGCTGCGCATCACGGACCGTGCCTACATCGTCAATGAAGGCACGGTGTTCCGGAGCGGAACACCGGACAGCCTGGCGGAGGACGAGGAGGTCCGCCGCGTCTATCTGGGGTCGGATTTCCGGCTGGACTGAGGCCGCACGACGCACTACACTCCGGGTGAACACCCATGGCGCTCCAGCAACGACTGCACACGAAACTCGTCCAGAAACTCATCCTGACGCCCTCCCTGCAGCAGGCCATCAAACTGCTGCCGATGTCGACGCTTGAGCTCGCGGACATGCTCAACCAGGAGGTCGTCGAGAATCCGCTGCTGGAGGAGGTCCAGTCCGACGACACGCAGGCGGCCGACGGGGCCGCGCCGGACAAGCCGGAGGGCGAACGCGAGGCGGCCGCCAAAGTCGACGGGTGGGACGACGGGGACTACGCCTATTTCTTCGGGGACTATCTCGACGAGGGCTACCGGCCGCGGGCGCAGCAGGAGGTGAAGGAGCTTCCCCCGATCGAGAACACGCTCTCGACCACCTCGTCGCTCGCCGATCACCTCGCCTGGCAGCTGTCGCTCCAGTCGGCCGACGACCCCACGCGGGCGATCGGCGAGGCCATCATCGGCAATCTCGACGACGACGGGTACCTCGTGGCGTCGGTGGACGAGATCGCCCTGATGGGGAACTGGACCACGGACCAGGTCGAGGCCACGCTGCGGCTGATGCAGGGGTTCGACCCGATCGGCGTGGCGGCGCGAGACCTGCAGGAGTGCCTCTGGCTGCAGCTCCGGCACGTCGGCCTCGAGGGCACGCCGGCCGAGCGGATCGTCACCGAGTACCTGCGGATGCTCCAGAACCATCAGATCCCCGAGCTGGCGAAGAAGCTCGGGCTGTCGGTCGAGGACCTGAAGCCGCACATCGAGACCATCCGGCACCTCGACCCGAAGCCGGGCAGCCGGTTCAACCGCCGGGAGTCGCAGTACGTCATCCCGGACGTGTACGTGGTCAAGGTCGACGATCAGTACGTGGCCGCGCTCAACGAGGACGGCCTGCCGCAGCTGCGGATCAGCCCCGTGTACCGGCGGCTGCTGGAGAAGAGCACCGAGAACCCCGAGGAGACGCGGGCCTACGTCAAGGACAAGTTCCGTTCGGCGCTGTGGCTGATCAAGTCGGTGGAGCAGCGGCAGCGGACGATCCACAAGGTCGCCACGAGCATCATCACCTTCCAGCGGGAGTTCCTCGACCACGGCATCGAGTTCCTGCGCCCGCTCGTGCTGCGGGACGTCGCCAACGACATCTCGATGCACGAATCGACGGTGAGCCGCGTCGTCACGAACAAGTACATGCACACGCCCCAGGGCGTGTTCGAGATGAAGTACTTCTTCCACAGCGGGATCAGCAGCTCGTACGGCGACCACGTCTCGTCGGTGACGATCAAGCAGCGGATCCGGAAGATCATCGAGGGCGAAGACCCCCGCAAGCCGATGAGCGACTCCAAGATCGTCAGCATCCTTCAGAAGGAGGGCCTGGTGCTGGCGCGGCGGACGATCGCGAAATACCGGGAAGAGCTCAAGATCCCCACGTCCAACCAGCGCAAGGTGTTCTACTGAGGCCATCATGCGACTCACCTTGACGGGCAGACAGGTCGAGATCACACCGGCGCTCGGCCGCCTGGTCGGGAGGAAGATGGCGCGGGTCGAGCGCGTCCTCAACGCCCGGGCGGTGTCGGGGCAGGTCGAGCTGTGGCCGGAGAAGTTCCGCCACGTCGTCGACGTGCACGTGCACGCGAGGGGCGGGCACATGCTCAAGGGGCGGGCCGTGGCCACGTCGTGGGACGAAGCCCTGTCCCTCGCGGTCGACCGCGTGATCCAGCAGGGCCAGCGGCTGAAGGGCAAGTGGCAGGAGCGCAAGCGCGAGGCGCGGCCGGTCAAGCGCATCATCCCGGAGCCCCAGGCGGAGGTGCAGGTCCGCCGGATCGTCCGGGCGCGGCGCTACCCGGTCCACCCGATGACGGTCGAGGAGGCGGCGCTCGCCCTGCCTCCGGCGCCGGACGCGTTCCTGGTCTTCCGCAACACCGACACCGACGCGGTCAGTGTCGTTTTCCGGCGAAAGGACGGGGACATCGGGCTGATCGAGCCCAAGGCCTGAGGCCAGGCGGGCTCGCCCGGTTCCCTCTATGCAGCCCTCGCCGCCCGGAGTCACGATCGGCGCCCTGTTACGGGCCCGCGCAGAGTCGCTGAGCCTCGGCCTCGAGCTCCTGGCCGGCGCCGCCGGGCTCCTGCGCGAGGTCACCAGCCCCTACGTCCTCAAGACAGGCCTGGCCCTCGCGGGATTCGACAGCTACCTCCAGGAAGGCCGCGTGCTCGTGTTCGGGGCCAGCGAGGTCGGCTATCTCAGCGGGCAGGAGGCGTCCGCGCGGGCCGCCAGCCTCGCCCGCGTCCTGACCCGGCGCATCCCCTGCGTGCTCGTGACCGACGGCCTCGCGCTGCCGCCCGAGGTCGCCGCCGAGGCCGAGCGCGCGGGCGTGCCGCTGCTCCGGACGACGGCGGCGACGCCGATCGCCATCGCCAGGCTCACCAGCTACCTCGAGGACCTCCTGGCGGAGCGGACCATCGTGCACGCCGTGCTCATGGACATCCTGGGCCTTGGCGTGCTCATCGTCGGCGAGAGCGGGATCGGCAAGAGCGAATGCGCGCTCGATCTCGTGCTTCGCGGGCACCGGCTGGTCGCGGACGACACGGTCGAAATCCGCCGCCGCGCCGAATCGGTGCTCATCGGCGCCTGCCCCGAACTCACGCGCCACCACATGGAGATCCGCGGGCTGGGCATCATCAACATCAGAGATCTGTTCGGCGTGGCTTCGACGCGGTCGTCGAAGCGAATCGAGTTCGTGGTCCAGCTGGAGCGCTGGGAGGCCGGCTGCGAGTACCGAGCGCCTTGGGCTGGACGACCAGTTCTACGACCTGCTCGGGCTCCGGGTGCCGATGAACCGGATGCCGGTGGCGCCCGGGCGCAGCGTCGCGAACCTGGTTGAAGTCGCCGCCCGCAACCAGCTGCTGCGCGCGCGGGGGCACCACGCCGCGAGGACGCTCGCCGATCGCCTGCAGCAGCACCTCAGGGACGGCGACAGCGGCGCGATCGCGGAGCCCGACGAGCCCGCTGATCGGGAGAGCGACTGATGGCAGCGGCGACGCGCCCGTCGGTGGCGCGGCGGGCGGCGCAGGCGCGCTTCGTCGTCCTGACGGGGCTGTCGGGGGCGGGGAAGTCCCAGGCGATCCGCGCCCTCGAGGATCTCGGGTACTTCTGCGTGGACAACCTGCCCACGACGCTCATCCCGACAATGGCGGAGCTGGCGAGCCGCGCGGGGTCAGGCCTCGAGCGGGTGGCCATCGTCGTCGACGTCCGCGAGGGGTCGTTCCTGTCCCAGTTCCCGAGAGTGTTCCGACGGATCCGGCAGATGCCGGGGCTCAAACCGCTCCTGGTCTTTCTCGAAGCCCGCGACGCCACTCTGGTGCGCCGCTTCAGCGAGACCCGCCGCCCGCACCCCCTGGCACAACGCCGCCCGGTGATCGAGGGCATTCACGAGGAGCGGCGGAGCCTGAAGGCGATCCGGGCGCTGGCCGACGAGATCGTGGACACGTCGGACCTCACGGTGTACGACCTCCGCGATGCGTTCATGGCGGTCGGCCGCGGCGTCGCGCGGGCGCGGCCGCTGCAGGTCACGCTCCTCAGTTTCGGGTTCAAGCACGGCATTCCGGTCGAGTCGGATCTGGTGTTCGACGTCAGGTTCCTCCCCAATCCGCACTTCTTCCCGAGGCTCCGGGCGCTCTCCGGGCGCGACCGGGCGGTCGCCGCCTTCATGAAACGGCAGCCGGCCACGCACGAGACGATCGATCGGCTCGCGGCTCTGCTGCGATTCCTGGTTCCTCACTACGCGGACGAGGGGAAAGCCTACCTGACCGTCGGGATCGGGTGCACCGGCGGGCAGCACCGATCGGTGTACGTGGCCGAGCAGCTCCGCCGGGAGCTCGGGCCCATCGCCGGCGTGCAGTGGCACGTGCGGCATCGCGACATGGCGCCGGGCGGCGAGGCCGCCGCCGCGCGACGGCGCGGGCAAGGAGTGCGGACGTGATTGGCGTGGTAGTGGTCACGCATGGGCAGCTGGCCGCGGAGCTCGTCAACGCCGCGGAGGCCATCGTCGGCGATCTGCCGCGGTTCGCCGCGGTCTCGATCGGGTGGCACGACGACACCGAGGACGCCCGCGAGGAAATCCGGCAGGCGATTGTGCGCCTGCAGGGCGACAGCGGCGTCCTCGTCCTGACCGACATGTTCGGCGGCACGCCGACGAACCTGGGGCTCTCGTTTGTCGAGCCCGACCGCGTCGAGGTGGTGACCGGCGTGAACCTGCCGATGCTCATCAAGCTCTCGAGCCTGCGGCCCGCGCAGCCGGAGCTGCTGGCCGTGGCCCGCGAGCTGCGCGAGACCGGCCGCAACGCCATCCACGTGGCGTCGGACTTGCTCCGGGCCGAGCCCAAGAGCTGAGATGCTGGCGCGCACCGTCACCATCCGGAACACCCTCGGCATGCACGCGCGGGCGGCCGCCCGGTTCGTGCACGCCGCCGGCGCGTTTCAGTGCCGGATCACGGTGACCCGGGAAGACCGCGCCGACCGCCTCGTGGACGGGAAGAGCATTCTCGGGCTGCTGCTCCTCGCCGCGGCGCGGGGCGTCACCATCCGCATCACCGCCGACGGGGCCGACGAGGGCGACGCGATCGGGGCGCTCTGCCGCCTGGTGGATGCCGGCTTCGAGGACGAGCCGTGATGCGGATCTCCGGCCTGCCGGTCTCGCCAGGCGTGGCATGGGGGCCGGCGGCCCTGATGCTGCAGCGGCATCCCGCCGTGCGCTACGGCATCGGCGCGGCCCTCGTCGGGCGGGAGATCGGTCGCCTGGACCAGGCCAGGGAGGCGAGCGCGGCGCAGCTGCGCGCCATCCGCGCTCGGGTGTCGCAGCGGGCGGGTGCGGATCTTGCCAGCCTGTTCGAGGCGCAGGTGCTCATGCTCGACGACGAACTGCTCGTGCCGCGGGCCCGGCACATCGTCGAGACGGACCGGGTGAACGCGGACTGGGCGCTTGACCGGGCCTTCGACGAGTTCTGCGCCGTCTTCGCGGAAGTGGGCGACGAGTACCTCCGTGAGCGCCGCGGGGACGTCGCCGACGTGGTCGGACGGCTCCGCCGCAACCTGCTGCCTGCCGCGGCCGGAGCCGTGCGCGGGCTCGCGGATCTGGCGGCGCCGGCCGTGCTGGTCGCCGACGAGCTGTCGCCGTCGGTCGCGGCGCAGCTCGACCCGGCGATGATCCTCGGCCTGGCGTTCGAAACCGGGAGCCGCACCCACCATTCCGCCATCCTGGCCCGGTCGCTGGGCATCCCCGCGGTGGCGGGCGCGTCCGCGGTGACGCGGCACATCAGCCCGGGCATCCTCGTACTCGTCGACGGCGATGCCGGCGAGGTCGTCATCGACCCGGCGCCGGAGGCGATCGACCAGGCCCGCGCGCGGCGCGCGCGGCGCGCGGCGGGAGCCGGGGCCGCGGGGGCGCGGGTAGCGGGACCGGCCGCGACCGCCGACGGCGTGGCGGTCCGGTTCCTCGCCAACATCGAGCGCCTGGAGGAAGTCGACGGGGCCCGGGCGGCCGGCGCCGAGGGCATCGGCCTGTTCAGATCCGAGTTCCTGCTGGGCGGCCGCGCGCTCGAGGCCCTCGACGAGGAGGCGCAGTACCGCACCTACCGCGATCTCGCCGAGCGGATGGCGCCCCACCCGGTGACCATCCGGACATTCGACATCGACGAATCGCAGGCTTCGGGCGGCGCGGACGGGAGATCGGGACGAGGCGGGGGGCGCGCGCGGCGAGGGTCCGTCGCGGGGCCCGCTGGGCCTGCGCGCGATTCGCCTGAGCCTGCGTCACCGCGCCGCGTTCGAGACGCAGTTGCGCGCGCTGGCCAGGGCCGGGCGGCACGGGGCTGTCCGCGTGCTGCTCCCGCTGGTGTCGAGCGTGGATGAGCTCCGCGAGGCGAAGGACGCGCTGCGGTCGGCCGCCGGCGAGGTGGAGGCGGCCGGCTGGACACTGGCGCCGATGCCCGTCGGCATCATGATCGAGGTGCCCTCCGCCGCGCTGACGGTGGACCTGCTGGCCGCCGCCGCCGATTTCTTCAGCATCGGCACCAACGACCTGATTCAGTACTGCCTGGCCGTCGATCGTTCCGACGGCCGGGTGGCGGCGCTGTTCGACCCGCTGCACCCTGCCATCCTCAGGGTCGTCCGCCACGTGATCCGCCTCGCGCGGCCGCGCGGTCGGCCGGTGGCGCTGTGCGGGGAGATGGCCGCCGATCCGGGCGCCTTGCTGCTCCTGCTGGGGCTGGGCGTCACCGAGTTCAGCATGAGCCCGGCGGCCATTCCCGAGGCGCGCGAACTCGTGCGCCAGGTGTCGATGGGCGATGCCAGGCGAGCGGCCGGCCGGGCCCTCAACAAGCCGACGTCGCGCGACATCGCCGCGCTGCTCGCGGCGCGGTTCCCGGCGCTGGCCACGTGGCCGGCCGGCCGCGACGGCCGGCCGCACATGGAGGGTCAATCGTGAGTGCAGAAGTGAGGCCAGGGGTCTTTCGCGTGGACAAGCCCTGGGGGTACGAACTGGTGTGGGCGAAGACGGACCGGTACGTCGGCAAGATCATTCACGTGAACGCCGGGCACGCGCTCAGCCTCCAGTACCACCGGATCAAGACGGAGACCGTCTATCTGGTGTCGGGCCGGGTGGTCTACGAGATCCAGGAAGGGGAGGCGCTCCGCCAGCTCGACCTGAACCCGGGAGACCGCCTGCACATCCCCGCGGGCACCGTGCACCGCGTCACGGCGGTGGAGGACGCCGACATCTTCGAAGTCTCGACGCCCGAACTCGACGACGTCGTGCGGCTGGAGGATCGGTACGGGAGGGCGGGAACGACGGGGAAGTAGTCAGCAGCCAGTAGTCAGTAGCCAGTAGGGCTGGATACCGTTCAGCTCACTGGTCTTCCTACCGAATACTGGCTACTGTCTACTGACTACTGGTCTTCGTCAGAACGGTATATCGTCCGCGTTGATGTCGCTCGGCGCCTGGTCGAGCTCGTCAACAGGGTGCGATTCGGCGCGGGGCGCGCCCGCAGCCCTGGCCGCCCGGGCTGCCGAGCAGCACGATGCGATCGGCCGACACCTCCGGGGTGTAGCGGTTGTGCCCCTCGCGGTCGGTCCACGTCTGGATCGACAGCCGGCCTTCCACGAGGATGCTCTTGCCCTTCAGCAGATGCGGCGAGAGCGTTTCCGCCTGCCGCCCCCACACCTTGATGCGGTACCACTCCGTGCCGGGCCGGCCCCGGTCGTCCTTCTTCGAGGGATCCTCCACGGCCAGGCTGGTGGAGAGCACCTGCTTGCCCTGCGGCGTCGCCCGCAGCTCCCCGTCACGGCCGAGATTGCCCACGAGAATGATTTTGTTGTAGCTGTTCGCCATGCGAGTCCTTTCGCCGGGCGCCTGAAGCCCCGGCCGCCGTCACTTCTTCGGGACGTTGAGCTGATCGAGGGCCTGCTTGGCGAGGAAGGCCGCGTCGCTCGACGGATAGGTCTTGATCACGAACGAGAGCGACTCCTTCGCCTGGGGGACCTGCCCCAGCGCCTTCTGCGCCATTCCGCGCTTGTAGTACGTGTCGGGGAGCGTGTTGCTCGAGGGATACCGCTCGATCACCAGGTCGTAGGCGGCGACCGCGTCAGGGAACCGGCCCGACATGTAATAGGTCTCTCCGGTGTAGTACAGCGCGTCGTCGGCCAGATCGGACTTCGGGAACGTCTTCGAGGAAACTCCTGAAGCCCTGGATGGCGAGGCTCCAGTTGCCCATGTAGTAGTCGGAGCGTGCCGTCTCGAAGGCCTGGGACGGCGAGGCGCCGAAGCCTCCCGGGCGGGGCGCCGGAGGCGTGGCGGGCGTGGCGGCAGGAGACGGGTCGGTCGGGGCGGCGGGCACGGCCGCCGGCGGCGCGGCCGTTTGCGCCAGGCGGATCGTCTCGACCTCCTCGGACAGCGAGCCGAGGCGGACGTTCGACTCGTCGATCTTCTCGCGCACGACGCGCAGGTCGGCGGTCATGGTGTCGGCGAGGGCCCGCTGGTCGGCGAAGGACTTCCGGGTGACGGCGGCCTGCTCCTCGAGGCGCGCGGTGACGGACTCCAGCAGTTTGGTCACCGCGGCCAGCTGGGCCTGCAGCCGGGTGTTCTGCTGCTGCAGCATCCGGATGTCCGCCATCATCTGCTGGTGCTCCTTGTTGGCGGCCTCGAGCGTCTGTGTCGCCGAGAACGACAGGAGGAGCACCACCGCGAAGAACAGCCCAAGGTGTCGGATCATGGCTTCGTCTCGCTTGCGGCCGGACTACTTCCCGGTGATGACGAAGTGCGCGCGCCGGTTCCTGGCCCAGGCGGCCTCGTCGTGGCCGGGGTCGAACGGGAACTCCTTCCCGTAGCTGACGGTCTTCACGCGGCTGGCCGGGACGCCGAGCGCCACCACGTACGACTGCGCCGCGACGGCCCGGCGCTCGCCGAGGGCCAGGTTGTACTCGGCAGTGCCGCGCTCGTCGCAGTGGCCCTCGATGGTGACGGTCCACGACGTGTACTTCTTCAGCACGGCCGCGTTGGCGTCGAGCGCCGCGCGCGCCTCGGCCGAGAGCTCCGCGCTGTCGTAGTCGTAGTACGCGACGCGCATCGGGGAGTTGCGGTTGAGTTCGTCGATGGAGCGCGTCGCCAGCGGGTCCTCCACGAGGGGCGGGGACGCGACGACCGGCCTCTCCGCGATCGGGGCCGGCGGCGGGGGCGGCGGCGGCGCCTCGGGGGTGGTGGGCGGCGGCGGCGGCAGCGGCCGCGCGACCGGCGGCTTCTTGGGCGCACAGGCCCCGAGCGCGAGCGATGCGACGACGATTCCTGCGAGCACTGCGACGGATGCCGATCGGATGCGCATACGAATGACCCCTTCCCGCTGCGGCTACCTTGACCAGTCGGGCGTGTAGTTGTTGCCGACCGTGGTGATCTGCTTGAGCCCCTGCCCGTCACGGCCCATCACGAAGATCTGCTTTCTGCCGGTCCGCGTCGACATGAACGCCACGTGCCGGCCGTTCGGCGCGTACGCCGGGCTCTCGTTGCTGCCCTGGCCCCCGGTCAACTGCCGGCGCTCCTGCGTGGCCAGATCGTAGATTCTGATATCGTACCCCGGACCGGTCCTCGACGCGTAGGCGATTTCGTTGAACGGCGCCGGCGACCACGTCGGCCGGTCGCACCACGACTCGGCCGTGATCTTGTTCAGGTTCAGGCCGTCGGCGTCGATGATGTAGATCTGCGGCGAGCCGGAGCGGTCCGAGGTGAACGCGATCTGGGTGCCGCTCGGCGACCAGGTCGGCGAGGTGTCGATCGCGGGGTTGCTGGTCAGCCGGACCAGGTTCGTTCCGTCCCGGTTCATCAGGTACAGCTCGGAGTTCCCGTCGCGCGACGACGTGAAGCAGAGGCGCGTGCCGTCGGGCGACCACGCGGGCAGCCAGTTCTGGCCGCGCCCCGCCGTCGGGTTCTCCAGCGTGCCCTGGTAGATCAGCGAGATGAAGACATCGGGGAAGTCCCGGCGGTACGACGTGTACGCGATCGCCCGCGCGTCGGGCGCCCAGCGGGGAAAGATGTTCAGCTTCCGCGTGACCGTCACCCGCCGCTGGTTCGCGCCGTCGTAGTCGGAGATGTAGATCTCCTTCACGTCCCGCTCCGCGATCGCGTTGGACACGCGCTCGCCGTCGCGGTCCGACGAAAAGGTCAGCTTCGAGCGCGCGGCCCCGCGCAGCGCCCGCTGCTGGAGGTGAATGTCGTCGGAGGCGGTGTGGGCGTAGAGCCGGGGGTTCGCCGTCGTCCCCGAGTACTCCTTGGCCATCACCGAGCGGCGCGCGCGCACGTCGAACAGGCGGATCTCGACGCGGTACGTGGTGGGGGAGGTGCGCTCGACGACGCCCGCGACGAGCCCGTCCACGCCGAGCTCGCGCCAGCGGTCGAAGGGGATCTCGGCGAAGGACCGCGCGGCGGGAATCGTTCTGTACGTGTCGCGCGGCACCATGTAGAACTCCCGCTCGAAGGCGAGATCGTCCCAGAGCACCGCGCCCATCAGCCTGGCTGCGGCCTGCGTCTCGGCGTCGCCCGCCCGCGCGATGAAGTCCGGCACCGCGTACCGCGGGCGCGCGCCGGGCTCGCCCGAGATGCTCAGGATCACCTCGGACTGCTGCTGGGACCGGGGCGCCGCCGCCGGCGCGGCGCCGGGCCACGCCCGGAGCGCGGCGCCCGCCGCCAGCGCGAGGATCGCGAACGACACCAGTTGCTTCGTGGGCATGTTCACCGTCTGTACTCGAACTTCAGGTGCACCGTCAGGTGATCGTCGGGAAAGGCCGACGGCAGAGGCGGCACCCGCTGGGTCAGGAACAACGCGCGCTGGGACGTCAGGTCCAGCGCAGGGAAGCCGCTCGATCGCTCCAGCTCGATGTCGGTGAGCCGCCCGTCCCGCTGGATCCGGAACACCACCACCGCCTCGCCCGTCACCTGCTGCCGCGCGTCCCACCGGCTCTGAATGAGCTGCAGCATCGTCACCAGGTAGTCGGGGCAGCAGAAGTTCTTGACGTCGAGGTAGCTGCCCGAGCCCATGCCTCCGCCCGTCGACAGCCCGCCGAATCCCAGTCCGCGATTGGCATCCAGCGCCTCACCGCCGGGGGCGCCGGCGGCCGGAGCCGTGGGCGCCGCGGGCGCGACCATGCCCGTCGCTGCCGGCCTGGCCGGTTTGGGCGGGGTCTTCGGCGGCCTGGCCGACGTCGGCAGCGTCATCGCCGGCTTGGCCGCCGCCGGCGGGGGCACCACCGGCGACGGTTTCTTCACCGGTTCGGGCGGAGTCTCGGCGCGCGGCCTCGCCGGGCTTCCCATCATCGTCATGCCGCCCGCGTTCGGACCGGGCGCGCCGCCGAGCGAGATCGTCATGATCTCGCGCTCGTCCGGACCGCGCGTCCGGGTGATCGCCGACGCCGCCACCAGCACGGAGATGAGCGCGATGTGTCCCACGAGCGATGCCGACACCATGCGGGGAAGGCCCGCGTCGTGGCGCGCGCGCTCGAGCAGGACGCTGGTGACCGCTTCCATCGCGACTAGCGCTCCTCGGGCAGACGCGCGACGATGGCCATGTTCTGGATGCCGGCCTCGGTGAGCCGATCCATGACGTCGATCAGTTCCTGGAGCTGGATGGCACCGTCGCCGCGCAGGAAGATCTTCTTCTCGGCCCGGCCGTCCATCATCTGGCGGACGCGCTCGGCGAGGACGTCGATCCGGACACGCTCCGTGCCGAGGCGCACGGTGCGATCCTTCCGGAAGGAGAGCGGCAAGGTGATGAAGACCCGCTCCTCGACAATCGGCTCGGATCGGCGCGCGACCGGCAGGTTCACGTCGATGCCGCGCTGCAGCATCGGCGCGGTCACCATGAAGATGACGAGCAGCACCAGCATCACGTCGACCAGCGGCACGACGTTGATCTCGGAGATCGACGCCGTCACGCGGCGCACGCGGCCCGTGCGTCCTGTCGTGACTTCTTCGGTCGGGCTGACCTTGGGCATCGGTCGCGCGTCCTCGGCTCGCGTTTACGTGAAGTTGCGCTCGGCGATGTTCAGGAACTCGAGCGCGAAGTCGTCCATCGAAGCCGTGAGTTCCTTCACCACGGCGACGAAGTGGTTATAGAAGTACACCGCGGGGATGGCCGCGAACAGGCCGGCGGCCGTCGCGATGAGGGCCTCGGCGATCCCGGGCGCCACCACGCCGAGACTCGTCGAGCCGACGCTCGCGATGCTCTGGAACGACGTCATGATGCCCCACACGGTCCCGAACAACCCGATGAACGGCGTGATGCTGGCCGTCGTGGCCAGCAGCGGGAGCCGCCGTTCGAGCTTGGAGACCTCCACGGCCGCCGCCCGAAGCAGCGCCCGGTCGACCGCGGCGAGGCTCTTCAACGTTGGACGTCCGGGCGTGGCGCCGGGACTGTTCAGCTCCTGGGCCGCCTGCTTGAGCTGCGCGTTCAGTTCCGCGTAGCCGGCCTGGAAGATCCCCACGAGCGGGCTTTGCTCGAACGTGCGGCACACGGCCTGGACCTCGGAGAACTTCGAGCTGCGCCGGAAAATGTCACGGAACGTCGCCGTCTGCTTCTGGACGCGGCGCAGATACCAGAGCTTGTGGAGAATGATCCCCCAGGACACCACCGAGAAGGCCAGCAGGATGAGGAGGACAATCTTGGCGGCCGGGCCGGACCGGAGGACCAGCTCCAGCACGCCGCCCGCGGCATTGGCATTGGCACCCACGCGATGTCCCTTCGGATGCGCCGATGCCGGTCGACGGCGTCGGTGAATCCGGCTCCATCAGGGTCGGCACCAAGCATAATCCCGCAAGAGTACCATGCAGGGCATGGCCTGTCAAACCCGTGATATCATGAGAGTTCCGCGTCGTCACACCTCTACTTGACGGGAGCCGGACGGGCCCATGTTGCGCTACCTGAACATCCGCAACCTCGCCGTGATTGAGAGCCTGGAGGTGAGCTTCCAGCCCGGGTTGAATGTCATCACCGGCGAGACTGGCGCCGGCAAGTCCATCGTCGTCGGGGCCGTCGGGCTGCTCCTTGGCGACCGCGCATCGTCGGACATTGTCCGGACGGGGGAGGAGACCGCCGTCGTCCAGGCCGTTTTCGAGGTCGACGGCCGGGAGGTCATAGTCAGGCGCGAAGTAACCGCGCAGGGTCGCAGCCGGAGCTTCGTGGACGGGCAACTGGTGACCGCTGGAACTCTTAAAGAATTAGGCGTAAGGCTCGTCGACCTGCACGGACAGCACGAACATCAGGCCCTCCTGAACGCCGACGTGCACCTCGATCTGCTCGATCAGTTCGCGGCCCTCGGCGGCGACCGGCTGGTTGTCGAAACAGCGCACGCCGAATGGGCATCGCTGCGAAGCGACCTGGCAGCCGCGCGAACCCGCGAGCGCGACAGGGACGCGCGCGCCGAGTTCCTGCGCTTTCAGCAGGGCGAGATCGACAAGGTGGCGCCGCGCGCGGGCGAGGACGAAGAGCTCGCCGCCGAGCGGGTTCTCCTGGCCAACGCCGAGAAACTCCGCCGCCTGTGCGGCGAGGCGTACGGACGTCTGTACGATGACGACTCGTCGGCGTTGAGCTCGCTGGCGTTGGTCTGGAGGCGGGTCTCGGAACTTCGCGACCTTGACCCGCGCTTTGGACCCTATCTGGAGGGCCGGGCTGCGGTCGATGCGCAGCTCGGGGACCTGGCGACGTTCCTTCGCGAGTACGGCGCTCACATCGAAGCCGCGCCGGAGCGGCTGCAGGAACTGGAGGACCGGCTGGCCTCCATCGAGCGTCTGAAGAGGAAGTACGGCCCGACGCTGCCGGACGTCATCGAGCGGCGCGCTCGTTGTGCCGACGAGCTGGCCGATCTCGATTCGTCGGCCGAGACCATCGCGGCCCTGGAGCGGAGGCTGGCCGCGGCGGGGGAGCAGTACTCCAAGGCGGCCGCCGCGCTTTCGGCAAAGCGTCGGACGCGGGCGAGCAGCTTCGCAGCTGCCCTCGAGGACGAGCTGGCAGCCCTCGCGATGGCGGGCACGCGCTTCGAGGTCCGTTTCGACAGCGGCGAGGTCACTGAAGACCGGTGGACGCCGCGCGGGGTAGATGTGGCCGAGTTCTTCGTCTCTCCCAATCCCGGAGAAGACGTCCGCCCGCTGGCGCGCATCGTATCGGGAGGGGAGCTCTCGCGAGTGATGCTCGCCCTCAAGACCCTGGCCACCACCGACTCGCCTGGGAAGACGCTGGTGTTCGACGAGGTCGATGCCGGCATCGGCGGGCGCGTGGCCGACGTGGTGGGCCAGCGCCTGCAGGCGCTCGGCGGGGTCTTCCAGGTGCTGTGCATTACCCACCTGCCCCAGATTGCCGTCTGCGGGCACTCTCACTACCGGGTGGCCAAGGCCGAGCGGGCAGGCCGGACGCACACGACGGTCGAGGCGCTCTGGGGGCCCGCGCGGGTCGATGAACTGGCCCGCATGATGGCGGGTGCGGTCGTCACCGACGGGGCCCGGGCGACGGCGCGGGAAATGCTGGCCGCCAGGCAGGGCGAAAGCGAAGCCGGCGCGAAAGGCGAAAGTCGTGCCGAGGCGAAAGGCGAAAGGCGAAAGCGAAAGTAGATGTCCAGGCGATACCTCATCGAGACGTTCGGCTGTCAGATGAATTTCCACGACTCCGAGCGGATGGCCGGCCTGCTCGAAGCCGCGGGGTTCGAGCCCGCGTCCGGACCGGCCGATGCCGACGTCATCGTGCTCAATACCTGCACCGTTCGCGAGAAGGCTGAAGACAAGGTGCTCAGCCGCATCGGCGAGCTCAGGGTCGACGGCCGGCCGGCGAGCCAGGGCCCCGTGATCGCCGTGGCCGGGTGTCTCGCCCAGCAGGACGGCGCGGCGATGTTCCGCCGGTCCAGGGCCGTGGACGTGGTGGTCGGCACCAGGGCAGAGCGGAAGCTCCCGCTGCTTGTCGGCGAGGCGATGCGTACGCGATCCCGCCAGATCGACATCAACCCCTACGACGACGTGTCGTTCCCGCTGGGAATGGCGCGGCGGGCTGATCCGGTCAAGGCCTACGTCACGATCATCGAGGGCTGCAACGACTACTGTGCGTTCTGCGTGGTGCCGCACACGCGCGGCCACGAGCGGATGCGCCCCAAGTCGGAGATTCTGGCGGAGGTCCACGAGGCGGTCCAGAGCGGTCGGACCGAAATCCACCTGCTGGGACAGATTGTCAACCACTACCAGGCACCCGACGATCCGCGCTGCGATTTCGCGGCCCTGCTCGAGGCCGTGGACGGGGTAGCCGGCATCCGGCGGATCCGGTTCGCCAGCCCGCATCCCAGGCACGTGACGCCCGCGCTCATCGACGCCGTGCGGGTCCTGCCGCGCGTGTGCAAGCACCTCCATCTCCCCGTGCAGTCCGGCTCCACGCGCATTCTCTCGGCGATGCGGCGGCACCACGGCCGGGAGGAGTACCTGGACCTGGTGCGCGACGTGAAGGCCGGGGTGCCGGGCATCCAGCTCTCGACCGATATGATCGTGGGTTTCCCCGGAGAGACGCCCGAGGACTTCGCCGACACGATGAGCCTGGTGGAAGCGGTGGGATTCCATTCGATGTTCTCCTTCAAGTACTCGGAGCGGCCAGGCACCCTCGCCGAGAAACGCCTGCCGGACGATGTGCCGGAGGAGGAGAAGGACAGGCGCCTGGCGGCGCTGCAGGCGCTGCAGAAGGGGATTCAGAGCCGGCTGCATGCCGAGGCTGTCGGCACGACGGTCGAGGTGCTGGTCGACAGCGTGAGCCGCCGGCGCGAGACCGAGCTGTCGGGGCGGACATCCGGCAACACGGTGGTCAACTTCCCCGGGGACGCGAGCCAGTTGGGTTCGCTTGCCATGGTCGAGATCCAGCGCGCCGGGGCGCACAGCATATGGGGCCGCGTCCGGTCCTTGACAGGGCCCCAGGCTGGTCCTACCTTGTAAGCGCGTCCAGCCGCGCATCGAGGCGGGCGGCGTCATGACGCCCGGGCGGCCTGCCGAAGCGATTGGGGAGCACGATGCAGAGCGAGATGGTAATCAAGGGCCTGATGGTCGACCCGGTCACCAACATGCCCATCGTCATCCTTCGCGACAAGGACGGCGGGCGGGTGCTGCCGATCTGGGTGGGCGTGTTCGAGGCGAACGCGATCGCGCTCCAGATCGAGAACATCGCGACGCCGAGGCCGATGACCCACGATCTGCTCCGGAACGTGATTCGGGACCTGAACGCCAGCGTCGAGAAGATCGTGGTGTCGGACCTCAGGGAAACGACCTTCTACGCGCTGATCTACCTTCGGGTCGGGCCGGAGCTCGTGGCAGTCGACGCGCGGCCGAGCGACGCGCTTGCGCTCGCGCTGCGGACGCAGGCGCCAATCTTCGTCGAAGATCACGTGATCGACAATGCGAAGACCGTCGACCTCTCTCCGGAGCCCGCGAACTCGGATCGGCTGCAGAAGTGGCTCGAGAGCCTCGATCCCGAAGAGCTCGGCAAGTACAAGATGTAGGCGGGGCGCCGCGCCTGAATTCGGCCATCCCGGCGTCAATTCTTGACACCTGCTTCGGGGGGCACCTAGAATACCCCCGCCGTCCACAGGCCAGTTTTCATGATTGTTTCAATCGCCAACCAGAAAGGCGGGGTCGGCAAGACGACCACCGCCATCAACCTGGCCGCGGCGCTCGCCATGCGTGGCAGGCGGACGCTGCTCATCGACATGGACCCGCAGTCGAACAGCTCGATGTCCTATCTGGACATCCGCACGATCGAACGCAGCCTCTACGACGTCCTCTCCGATACGCAGTGCGCGCTGGCGGACGTCGTGGTCGAGTCGAACGTGAAGCACTTGTCGGTGGCGCCCGCCAGGATCGCGCTGGCCAAACTCGAGGCCAAGCTGGTGGGGGAGATGGATGCCCACTTCCGGCTGAAGGACAGGCTCGAGCCGATCCGGGAGGACTACGAGTTCATCGTCATCGACTGTCCGCCGACGCTCGGTCTGCTGACGGCCAACGCCCTCGTGGCGTCGAGCCACCTGCTGGTGCCGATTCAGTCGTCGTACTTCGCACTCGAGGGCACCGACGACCTGCTCGAAACCGTGGAGAAGGTCAGGGCCAGGGCCAATCCTGACCTGCGCCTGCTCGGCGTGCTCATCACGATGCACGACCGGCGCACGGCGATCGCGAGGGACATCAGGAACCAGATCCGCGCCGTGTTCGGCGACCTGGTGTTCGCGACCGTCATCAGCAAGAGCGTGCGCCTCGAGGAGAGCCCGGCGTACAAAGAACCGATCTTCACCTTTGCCCCCGAGTCGTCCGGCGCAACCGAGTACTACCGGCTGTGCGAGGAGGTCATCGACCGTGCCTAGGCGCTCTGGCTTGCCCGAATCGATCAGGATGCGTCACGACGAGCACTATGTCGCCACGTTGTCCGCCCCGGCGGGGACGCCGATCGGCCGGCTCCTGCCCATCGACCAGATCGACCCGAACCCGGAGCAGCCCCGTCAGGCCATGGGCGATCTGTCCGAACTCATGGCGTCCATCGCCGAGAAGGGCGTCATCGAGCCGATCGTGGTGAGGGTGAAGGGCGGACGGTATCAGATTATCGCCGGCGAGCGCAGGTATCAGGCCGCGGTGCAGGTCGGGCTCAAGGACCTGCCGGTCGTCGTCCGTGATGTCGACGACGAGGAGGTCATCGAGCTGGCACTGGTCGAGAACCTGCAGCGGAAGGACCTGACCGCTTTCGAGGAGGCGGACGCGCTCCATGCGCTGGCGAGCCGGAGCGGGTTCACCCACGAGGATCTCGCGAAACGGCTCGGCAAGTCGAGAACCGCGATCACCGAGAGCCTGGCTCTGCAGAAGATGCCGTCGGAGGTCAAGAACCTCTGTCGGCTGGCCGACATTTCATCTAAGTCGTTGCTTCTACAGATAGTTAGACTTGGTGACCGAGCGAAAATGATCGCGATGGTCGAGAAGATGACCCGGGATGGCAACGCCACCCGCGAAAAGCTCCGGAAGGAAGCGGCTGCCAGGCCGCAGCGCGGCAGGCCGCGCGCGTACGTCTTCAGTTACCGCCCGGCCACGAAGGCCTTCAAGCTGCACCTCAGGTTCGCCAAGAGCCAGGTTGATCGCGGAGAGATCATCACGGCGCTTGAGGCCATCATCACCGAACTTCGCCGGCAGCGGTAGCGCGCGTGGCGACCTGGCGCCGGATCAGGCGCCACGGCGCGGCTGCGGAGTCCCGGTCGCGAGCCGGGTCGGCGGGATGGGATGGCGCGAGGCCCCAGCCGAGGCCGTCGGACAGGGCGCGTGCGCCCGCAACCAGGCGATGGGCCGGCTGGCCGTAATGCCGTAGTTAACATAACATATATTATCAGACGTTGATTCGTTCAGGCCAGAACACCCCCTGTTGATGAACTGTTGGCGTCCCCACCCGCCGTCACCACAGTCCTCCGGCCGGCGTGTGGTATCGTGTCGCCACCAGCGTATGTTCCGAGTCCTCGACCGCTACGTCATCCGAAGCGTGATCCCGCCGCTCCTGATGGCGCTCCTGGTCTTCACCTTCATGCTGATTCTGCCGTTCCTCATGGAACTGGCGGAGCCGCTCATCTCCAAGGGCGCTCCCGCGTCGACCGTCCTCTCGCTGATGCTCACGCTGGTTCCGCAGGCGCTCGCCGTCACCATCCCGATGGCCCTGCTGGTCGGTCTCCTGGTGGGCCTCGGCCGCCTGTCGAGCGACCGCGAATGGGTCGCCCTCCAGGCCTGCGGTGTCGGGGTCGGCCGACTCGTCCGGCCGGTGCTGACGCTGGGCGTCCTCGCCACCGGCCTGACGCTCTACGTCTACATCTGGGCCGTGCCCGACGCGAACCAGGCCGCCCGCGAGATCCGCTACAACGTCGTCGCCCAGCTGGTCGAGGGCGAGGTCAAGCCGCGGGTCTTCTTCGACCACTTCCCGAACCGCGTCCTGTTCGTGCGTGACGTCCCCGCCGGCGGCGGGCTGTGGCGGGACGTGTTCCTGGCCGACACGGCCGACCCGCACAACCCGGTCGTCTACCTCGCCGACCAGGGGCACATGGTCCTCGACCGCGCACGCCGGACCGTCGAGCTCGTGCTCGAGGACGGCACCCAGCACACGAGCAAGGCCGACGCGCCCCAGGACTACAGCGTGGCCAGGTTCGAGCAGCTGGTGCTGAGCCTCGATCCCGAGACGGTGTTTCCCCGGAGCGGTCCGGCCAAGGGCGACAGGGAGATGTCGATTGCCGAGCTCAGGGCGCTCATCGTCACCCTGAAGCAACAGGGGATCTCGACCCACAACCCGGCGATGGAGATCCAGAAGAAGTTCTCGATCCCGTCGGCCTGCCTGGTGTTCGCGCTGCTCGGGACGGTGTTCGGGCTCACGAACCAACGCGACGCCAAGTTCGCGAGCTTCGTGAAGGGCATCGTCGTCATCTACGTGTACTACTTCATCCTCATGAACGCCCAGTCGGCGGCGAAGGGGGCCTGGGTGGCGCCATGGCTCGCGACGTGGATTCCGAACATCCTGCTCGGCGGGCTGGGCGTCGCGCTGCTGCTGCGGCACGGCCTCCGCGAGGGGCGGTGGCCCCCGTGGATCGGCAAGGGCCGCGCACGCCTGGAACGCGCGTGGCCGCGGCTCGAGGCGTGGCGCGGGGCCGCGGGGCGCGGCCGTGGCGCGTGGCGGCGCGCGGCGGACGCCGGGAGCCGGTGGTCGCGTTCGTGGCAGCTGCGGGCCAACGTGCTCGACGTGTACATCGGCAGGATGTACCTCCGCGTGTTCGGCCTCACCTTCGCGGCGCTGATCGGCATTTTCCAGATCTCGACGTTCATCGACCTGTCGGACAAGCTCTTCAAGGGCACGACGACGGCCGGGATGCTGTTCAGTTACATGTGGTACCAGACGCCGCAGTACGTCTACTGGTGCATCCCGTTGTCGGTGCTCATCGGGGGCCTCGTGACGATGGGCATTTTGACGCGCACGAGCGAGCTCATCGTGATGCGGGCCTGCGGCATCTCGCTCTACCGCGCCGCGGCGCCGCTGCTCGTGTTCGCGGTCGTGGCGGGGGGCGTCCTGTTCCTGTTCGAGGAGAACGTGCTGGCGTACTCGAACCGGCGCGCGGAGGAGCTCCGGCACGTCATCCGGGGCGGTTCGCCCAGGACGGTGGACCTCCTCGACCGGCGCTGGATCCTCGGGCGCAAGGGCGAGATCTACAACTACGTGTTCTTCGACCCGAAGCGCACCGAGCTGAGCGGGTTCTCCGTGTTCCGCTTCGCGCCCAGGGCGGGGCGCCTGCAGAGCCGGGCGTTCTACAGGACGGCGGCCTTCAGCGGCCGGGCCACCGGCTTCGAGCAGGCCGTGGCCTGGCAGGCGCGTGACGGCTGGGTGCGGGAGTTCGATCGCCAGGTCGAGCAGCGCGCCTACCGGACGGTCGAGCGCGCGGACCTGTTCCTCGAGCCGCCGCAGTACTTCATGACCGAGCAGACGCCGGCGGAGCGCATGACGTACGCGCAGCTCAAGCGCTACATCGTCGAGCTGCGGGCGAGCGGCATCAACGTGACCGACTACGAAGTGGAACTGCACCGCAAGGTGTCGTTCCCGTGGGTGACCATCATCATGACGCTCATCGCGCTGCCCTTCGCGGTGACGACGGGCCGGCGCGGCGCGATGTACGGGATCGGGCTGGGCATCGTGCTGGCGCTCGTGTACTGGATCGCGATGAGCGTGTTCGGGGCCGTCGGCGCGAGCGGCGTGATTCACCCGCTGCTGGCCGCGTGGGCGCCGAACGTCCTCTTTGCGGCGTCGGCGGCCTATCTCCTGCTGACGGTCCGGACCTGACGGGCCTGCCGCGCCGGGCGCCTCACCGCTCCGTGCGAAGGCCCTCGACCCAGAGCACTCCCCCGTCGCCTGCCCGGGCGTTCACCGAGTCGACCACGAAGAGCAGCGAGTGAATGCGGGCGGGCGCAAAGGGCTCGCGTGCGCCCGTGCCCGCGGCACGCATGTCGGCGAAGGCGACCGTGATGTCGCGCGGGTCGGGCGAGAGATAGACCGAGCGGTGCCAGCGGCGCTCGACCGCGCCGTCGACCAGGCGCACCTGCACGGACAGGCGCATCGGGCGGTCCGCCGCGCCGCGGAACGCGAACCTGGACGCGTCGTGCATGGCGCCGGCGTCGAAGGTCACCAGCGCCACGAAGGGGCTGGCGGCCCCCGTGCCGAGCTGGTAGCGCAGCGTGTGGCGGATGACGTCGCGCTCGGCCGAGGTGGTCCAGCTGCCCGACGAGCGCCCGTCCTTCTCGATGTGCCAGGTCTGGGCGGGCCAGTCCAGGCGGGCCGACGCCGGCGGCACTGCGTCCGGGGCGGCCCCCGGCGCCGGCAAGCCGACGTAGATGGGGTTGCTGACAATCCACGGCAGCGGAGGGTCGCCGGGCGCGCCCGGCAGGTGCGCCTCGACCCGGTACGCGCCAGGCCGATGGCCCTCCCACGCGAGCGACGGACCGGCGGCGCGGCCGACGACCTCTCCATCCCGGAGCAGCACCAGCGAGGTCTGCGGCGGGCCGTTCGTGCCGGCGCGCAGCCGCACGGGTCCGGCAATCGCGAGGGCGCCGCCCTGGCGCGCCACGGCCCCGCCGGACTCCGCCGAGAAGGCCAGGGACGCCGGGCCGGCGATGCTGTCGAAGGCGGTGTAGACGCGGCCGTTCCTGATCGCCTCGATCACGGCGCGGGCGTCGCGCCGGGGATCGCCGGAGAGCGGTTCGTGCAGCTCGAGGCGGAGAGAAAACGCCCGGAACACCGCCTCGTACGACGGGAGCTTCACGTAAACCAATTCGTCGTACGGGTCGGCCTTCCCTCCCAGCCCCATGCGCGCATGCGCGTCGGCGGCGGCGAGGCCGACGACGCGGCGGCGGGCGCTGAGGCCGTCCCACCGGCGCAGCAGGCCTGCCGGCCGGTCGAACAGCGAGGCGACCGCCGCGGAGGGCCGCGCCGGGTAATGCAGGATCGTCGGCAGGAGCCGCCATCGCCGCTCGTCGCGCCACTGCGAGTCGGCATTGAACCACTCCATCGCGTCGAAGGGCGCGTCCCACTCGTCCCAGCGCAGTTCCCGCTTCGCCGAATCCGGATGCGCCGCGATGCCGAACCCGCCCAGCCGCGCCACATCCTCGACGACGTCGCGCGCCTCGCCCCCCAGGGGGTACGGCGGCGGCGACATCCCGAGCGCGGCATAGTGGCCGCCGGACGTGCTGATCTCCACCGCCTCGATGCAGAGCACGCCGCCGATGTAGCCGGGCGCAGGCGGGCGGCGGAACGCGTCGCCGTGGTCGGTCACGATGACGAACTGCAGGCCGGCGCGGCCCGCGGCGGCGGCGATCTCGTCGATCGTGCCGGTCCCGTCGGAGGCCCGCGAATGCACGTGGTAGACGCCGCGGACGACGGGCGGTTCGCCCGGCGCCAGGGCCGGCAGGCGGAGCGCGGACGGGCCCGGCGGCAGCGTGACGAGGGCCCACGCGATCCAGGCGAGCAGGACGATCAGCAGCAGCGACAGCCAGCGCTTCACGGCGTTCCGATGCTACTCGCGGGGGTGGAACTGGTCGTAGATGGCCCGCATGCGGCTCTCGAGCACGTGGGTGTAGATCTGCGTGGTGGACAGGTCCGCGTGCCCCAGCATCATCTGGATGGCCCGGAGGTCGGCGCCGCGCTCGAGCAGGTGCGTGGCGAAGGAGTGGCGCAGCACGTGGGGGCTCACGTCCGTGCGAAGCCCGGCCTCCCTGGCGCGGCGCTTGAGAATCTTCCAGAACCCGACGCGGCTCAGGGGGCCTCCCCTGCCGTTGAGAAACAGCCGCGGCGGCGAACCGGGCCGGGCCAGCCGGGGGCGGGACTGCTGCTGGTAGCGGCGGACCGCGTCCACCGCGCGATCGCCGAGCGGCACGAGGCGCTGCTTGTCGCCCTTGCCCGTGGTGGTCAGGTACCCGCCCGAGAGGTTGATGTCGGCCGCTTTGAGCGCCACCAGCTCCGACACGCGCAGTCCGGTCGCGTACAGCACCTCCAGCATCGTCCGATCCCGCTGGCCGAGCGGCGTCGAGGTGTCGGGCTGGTCGATCAGGCGGTCGACCTCGTCCGGCGTCAGGTAGCGCGGCAACGCGGGCCACGGACGGCCGCTGTGGAGGTCCTCGGCCGGGCTGGCCTGGAGACGGCCCTCCTTGACGAGGAACCGATAGAGCCCGCGCGTGCTGGCCACGGCGCGGGCGGCTGAGCGGGGGGCCAGGCCCTCCGAGAGCAGGCCGCGCACGAACGCCTCGAGCTGCTGGCGAGACAGCGCGCCGATCGGGCAGCCCTCCCGCCGCGCGAACGCGGCAAGGCGCCCCAGGTCGCGGGCGTAGCTCTCGACCGAGTTGGCCGCGAGCCTCCGCTCCACGCGGAGGTGATCGAGGTACTGGTCGAGCACCCGCCGCGCCTCGCCATCGGGAAGAGGCCCGGGTTCCCTGCCGCGCGGTTTGACAGGGGTGGGACCCGGCGCTAGTATCTGCCGTCGCGTTTTCGCGAACCCGGGGTGCCCCACCATGCCTCTCCAATCCAAGTGGCAGCAGCTGCCGACGGAAGCCATCAACCCGGCGAGCCTCAACATCGACAAGCTGGTGTCGGCCGAGATCATCGACGTGATGCTGGCTGAAGATCGAAAGATGCTTGCCGCGGTGGCACGCGAGCGGGAGCGCATTGCCCTCGCTGTGGACATTATCACCCAGGCGCTCCGCAAAGGGGGACACCTGGTGTTCATCGGCGCCGGCACGAGCGGGCGGCTCGGCGTGCTCGAGGCCGCCGAGATCCCGCCCACCTTCGGCACGTCCCCGGACCTCGTCCAGGGCATCATGGCCGGCGGGCAGGCGGCCGTGCTCAAGTCGCGCGAAAGCGTGGAGGACCGGTACGACGAGGGCGCCCGCACGGTGTCGCGCATGAAGCCGTCGCGGCGCGACGTGTTCGTGGGCGTGTCGGCCAGCGGGATCACGCCCTTCGTCCGCGGGGGCCTCGCCGCCGCCAGGAAGGCCGGCGCCCGCATCATCTTCATCACCTGCGATCCCGCCGCCGACCTGCAGACCTTCGTGGACCTCACCATCGCGCTCGGCGTCGGGCCTGAAGTCATCGCGGGCTCGACGCGGCTGAAGGCGGCCAGCGCCACGAAGCTCGTGCTCAACATGCTGACGACGGGTTCGATGATTCGGACCGGCAAGACGTACGGCAACCTGATGGTGGACGTGCAGCCCACGTCGGAGAAGCTGAAGGACCGCGCCCGGCGCATCCTGATGATCGCCACGGGCACCGACTACGAAACCGCCGGCCGGCTGCTGAAGCGCGCGCACGCGAACGTCAAGGCGGCCATCGTGATGCAGAAGACAGGCCTGCCGTACGCGAAGGCCGTCGCCCGCCTGCGCCGCGCCAACGGCCTGGTGCGCGAGGCGGCCGGCGAAGACATCGAGCCCCGCCTGCGCGAGCTGCTCGGCGCGGCTGCGTCCCGCCGCGACTGAGGGCAGGGGCCGGCGCGCGGCCCGGCGGCGCCCCTGCGCGCGTTGACACGGTTCGGGGGCAGTTGCTACAGTCCTGCCACCCCATGAGCCGCGCCGGCCGCGTCACCTTCCTCGTCATCCTTGCGCTGGCCGCCGCCGCTGTCGCGGCGGGAGGCGCGCCGCGCGAGGTCCGCGGGCTCTGGGTCGTCCGTACGTCGCTGGCCTCGCCGGCCTCCATCGCGGCGATGGTGGCGGCCGCCCGGGACGCCGGCATCAACACGCTCGTCGTGCAGGTCCGGGGCCGCGGCGACGCCTATTACGCGAGCCGCCTCGAGCCCCGTCCGCCCGCCCTCGCGGCACAGCCGGCGTCGTTCGATCCGCTCTCGACCGTGCTGCGCGAGGCGCACGCCAAAGGCCTCGCCGTCCATGCCTGGGTCAACATCAACCTCGTAGCGGACGCCGGGGACCCGCCCGCCGATCCCCGCCACATCGTGAACCGGCACCCGGAGTGGCTGATGGTGCCGATCGAGCTCGCCTCCTCGATCGGCGACCCGAAGGGAGAACGGTTCGTGCGCACCCTGGCCTCGTGGACGCGAAGCCAGTCCGCGGCGGTCGAAGGGCTGTTCGCCTCGCCGATTCCCTCCGGTGCGGCCGATCACGTCGCCAGCGTCGTCCGGGATCTCGTGACCCGATACCCTGTCGACGGCGTGCATTTCGACTACGTGCGCTATCCCGGCGCGTCCTTCGACTACAGCCGCGAAGCGCTCCGGGCGTTCCGCGACGACGTCGCGAAGGAACTCCCGCGCCAGGATCGGCAGGCCCTCGAGCGGGCGCAGCGCACGAACCCGCTCATCTGGACCCGGAAGTACCCCCAGCGATGGGAGGCGTTCCGCCGTGCGCGGTTGACCGCGCTGGTCCGGCGGCTCCGCGCCGTCGTCGCCGCGCGCCGGCCGAAGGCGGTCGTGTCGGCCGCGGTCGTGCCGGACCCGGAGACGGCGGTGGCCGCGAAGTACCAGGACTGGCCCGCCTGGGCCGCTGCCGGCCTGATCGACGTGCTGTGCCCGATGTCGTATGCCACCGAGGTGGGCGCGTTCCGGCAGCAGGTGGAGTCGGCCCGCTTCGTGGCGCGCGGGCGGCCGGTGTGGGCGGGCATCGGCGCCTACCGGCTCAGCGTCGCCGACACGCTCCGGCAGATCCAGGAGGCGCGCGCGCTCGGGGTCGACGGCGTCCTGCTCTTCTCGTACGATAGCCTTGTCAGCCCGGCCCGGGGGCCGGACAACCTGTCACGCATCGGCGCGCAGGCCTTCGGGCAGTAGGTCCGGTTTCATCACCGGCGTGAAGCGGCGGACTCCGGCCGCAACCGGTGATGAACCCGCCTCAGGGCCAGCCGGCGCCCGGGATGTCTCGCATATGCACCTGATCGATCTCGCCATCATCGTTGCCTATCTCGCGGGGACCGTGGCGTTCGGCGCCTGGTTCTCCCGCAGCCAGAAGAACGTCAAGGACTACTTCGTGGGCGGCCGGAAGGTTCCCTGGTGGGCGATCATGGGGTCGATCGTGGCCACGGAAACGAGCACCGTCACGTTCATCAGCGTGCCCGGTGTGGCCTTCACGGGCAACTGGACATTCCTGCAGCTCGTCATGGGCTACATGGTCGGCCGGATCGTCGTGAGCATCATCTTCGTGCCGGCGTACTTCCGCGGTGAACTGCTGACCGTCTACCAGATCCTGGGCGTGCGCTTCGGTTCCGGCGTGAAGCGGCTGGCGGCGGGGCTCTTCCTCGTCACGCGAAGCCTCGCGGACGGCGTCCGGCTGTTTGCCACGGGACTCGTGCTGGCGGCGCTCCTGATCGCCATGCCCGGCATGGCGGAGACGGCCAAGGCCTGGGTCCCGGGCCTCGATCCGGCGCTGACCATTCTCCTCGCGTCGGTGGCCGTCATGGGTCTCACGACCATCGTCTACACCTATCTCGGCGGCATGAGCGCGGTCATCTGGACCGATGTGATCCAGTTGGTGATCTACCTGGTGGGGGCTGGCCTGGCCGCGATCATCCTCCTCGACCGGATTCCCGGCGGCTGGTCCGAAGTCGTCCGCGTCGGACGCGAGGCCGGGAAATTCACGGTGTTCGACTTCACCATGAGCGTCACGAAGAGCTACACCTTCTGGTCCGGCGTGATCGGCGGGGCGTTCCTGACAACGGCGACCCACGGCACGGATCAGCTCATGGTGCAGCGGTACCTGTGCAGCGCGTCGACGCGGCAGGCGCGGCTCGCGCTGCTCACGAGCGGCGCCGTCGTGTTCGCGCAGTTCGCGCTCTTCCTGCTGATCGGCTCGATGCTGTACGTCTACTACACCGGGTACGCGACGGCCGAGATGGCGGCGTTCACGATGGGCGGCCGCATCCAGAGCGACCGGATCTTCCCGCACTTCATCGTCAGCCATCTGCCGCCTGGCGTCGTGGGGCTGGTGGTCGCCGCGGTGTTCGCCGCCGCGATGTCCACGCTCTCGTCGTCGCTGAACTCGTCGTCGGCCACGGCCATGTCCGATTTCTACATGCCGTTGCGCAAGGCGAGCGACGAACACTACCTGCGGGTCTCGCGGTGGCTGACAGCGTTCTGGGGCGTCGTGCAGATCTCGGTGGCGCTCATCGCGATCCAGTTCTCCACGCGCGCGGTCGACGAAGTCCTCGGGATCGCCTCCTTCACCAACGGCATCATCCTCGGCGTGTTCCTGCTCGGCACGTTCGCCCCGGGCGTGCGGCAGCGGTCGGCGTTCGCGGGCATCGTGGCCGGCACGGTGGTCATGCTGGCCGTGAAGTTCTTCGGGCTCACGTCGTGGCAGTGGTACGTCCTCGTCGGCGCGGTGGTGACGTACGCGGCAGGGGTGATCGCGAGCCGGCTGGCCGGCGAGGCGCCGGTGCCGAATCCGTGAGCACGTGGAACCGGGCGCTCGGCGTCATCCGCGACGGCGTATCGGCCAGGATCTTCCCCGGCGCGTGCGTTGAAGTCGGCGGCGCGAAGGCGGTGCGATGGCGCGCGGCCGTCGGCTCGCTGAGCTACGAGCCGGATTCGCCGCCGGTCGCGGCGGACACCGTGTACGACCTGGCCTCCCTGACCAAGCCCATCGTGACGGCCACCGTGGCCATGCGCCTCGTCGAAACCGGCCGTCTCGACCTCTCATCGGCCGTGGCGGCGCACGAGCCCGGGTGGGTCGGCCCCGACCGCTCGGGCGTCACCGTCCAGGACCTGCTCGAGCACGCGGCCGGCATGCCGGCGTGGGCGCCGCTGTGGAGGGACCATGCCGGCCGCGAGGCCGTCGTCGCCTCCGCGTGCGGCGTGGCCCTCGAAGTACGTGCCGCGGGCGACGTGCCTGTACAGCGACGTTGGTTTCATCGTGCTCGGAGCCGTGCTGGCGCATGCCGGGCAGGCCGCGCTCGACGATCAGTTCGATCGCGTGTGCGGGGACGCGCTGGCCGATGGGCGCGAAGGCTCCCTGCTTCGATTCCTGCCCCCGCCCGCCTGGCGAGGCCGGACCGCGCCCACGCGCTTCAGCGACGCCCGCGAGCGGCTGCTCGTCGCCGAGGTCGACGACGACAACGCGTGGGCCATGGGAGGCGTCGCCGGGCATGCCGGCCTCTTCGGCACGGCCGCCGCGGTCGGGGCGTTCGCCCGGACGATGATGCGGGCGCTGCAAGGCGAGCGCGAGGCCGAGCGACGATTGGCGGGGCGCGACACCATCCGCCGGTTCCTGGCGCCGTCTGCCGTGCCCGGCAGTTCCCGGGCGCTCGGCTGGGATCTCATGCGGCCCACTTCTTCGTGCGGGACCCGGATGTCCGCCTCTGCGTTCGGGCACACCGGGTTCACCGGAACGTCCCTCTGGATGGACCCTGTCCTGGATGTCTACGCGGTGCTGCTGACAAACCGGGTTCACCCGGTCGCCCACGCCAACGAGCCGATGCAGGCCGTCCGGCGGGCCTTCCACGACGTGCTGCTCGAGGGCGGCGGGTTGTGAGGGGCTACTTGATAGGCGGCTGCGAGAACGGGCTGCCGGGCCCCCCGGGCCCCCGGCCGCGCTGCATTCCAGGCTGAATGCCGCGCCCGCCCGGCCCCACCGCGCCCGCCGGACCGGTGCGGGGCACTTGCGCAGGAACGAAAACGAACTGCCACTCGTTGTACACCGTGCGGCCGTCGAGGATCCTGACCGACTTCTGCTTGCTCTTGCTGGCGACGCCGACCACACCGCCTTGCGGGCCTGCCGCCTGCGATCCGAACGGCGACCCCGGCGGCGTGAGCGGCGGGCCCGGGCCCGGGCCCGCGCTGCGGCCTGCGCCCGCCTGCTGGCCCGGGGACGCGCCTCCCCTGCCCGCGGCCAACGCGGCCTGCCGCTGGGCGAGGGTTCCCTGGTACAGGATCTCGAACTCTCCGCTCCTGGTCATCGGGTCGGTGTATTTCTTCCTGAGGAACCGCTGCTCGACGAGCACATCGATGCTCGCCGGGTAGGCGGCGGCGAACTTCCGCTGGTAGAGCTGGATGGCGCGCGCGTACTGCCGGCCGCGGAAGATGAGTTCCTCTTCCTTCTCGCGCTGCATCACGGTCCGCCACACCGGCATGGCCATGCCGAGGATGACGCTCATGACGCCGAGCGTCACCAGCAGCGCGGCCATCGCGTAGCCGCCATCGTGCCGGCGCGGGAGAGAGCACATCGTGATGCGCCGCTACGGCACCACGATCTCGCGCTGGGCGGACCCGGAGGCGCCGGACGTGGTCACCGCCCGAACGGTCACGACATACCTGCGCCCGCCGCCGACCGAGTACAGGTGACTCGTCGAGTTGCTGGAAGTCGTCCGCGCCGTGCCGTCGCCGAAGTCCCACTCGTAGCGCTCGATCGTGGCGCCGGCAGGAATCGTCGTTGCCGTGGCGACGAACTCGACTGGCGTCGTTGTAGTGATCGTGCCGGTTACACTCAGACTCACCGTCACGACGACGGTCTGCACGCTGACCGACGCGAGCGCCGTGGCCGATTCACCAACAGAGTCGATGGCCACTGCAGTGATGGTGTACATCCCGCTGGCGCGATAAGTGTGCGTGACCGTACTCTGCCCCGATGTCGACACCGATTGCGTGCCGCCATCGCCGAAGTCGATCGTGGCGGTCCGCACGACGGCGCCGCCAGCCGTCACCGACACGGTGAATGAGGCGGGAACGCCCGGCACCAGACTGGCCGACGGCGCCGAGATGGACACCGAGGGTCCCACCCTCACGGGAATGCTCAGCTTCGCCGAGGCCGACTCGCTCGAGCCACCCGCCACGGAGGCCGTCACGTTCGCGGTGCCGGTCGTCGACAACGAGGTGCGCGCCTCGCCGTTCGCGTCGCTTGTGACCGAGTTGATCGCCAGCAGGCCGGCGTCGGTCGTGAAGGACACGGGCACGCCGGCCAGGCGGTTTCCGGAGGTGTCGTTCACGATGGCGGTCAACTGCACGACGCCGCCCGCGGCCGGAAGCGTCGACGGGTTGGCCAGCAGCTCCACTTTCCCCGCCGCCGCGGCGCCGACGGTGACCGTCAGCGGGTCTCCCGACGAGGCGCTTCCGGAGAACGCACGGACCTCCGCGGTGCCCGACCGCGAGCCGGCCAGGAGGCGCGTCGTCGCCTTGCCGTTGTTCGTGCGCGCCTCGACCGGGTCCATCGTGCCGAGCGTCGCCGTGAAGGTGACGACCGTGCCGTTCTGGACGGGCGTGCCGGCCGCCTCGATGACGGTCGCGGTGATTTCGACCGAGCCGTTGAGGCCGATCGACGTGCTGTTGGCGAACAGCGTGATGACCGAGTCGGTGGGCGCCGAGAGGGGCATCTTGTCGCAGGATGTCGCGCCCACCGCGGCCAGGCCGACCGCCAGACCGACGGCGGCGGCTGCCCACGCGCGGCGCCGGGTGAATTGTCGTGTCATAGGCGCCAGCCTCCCTCTTCCATCACCACTCAGAGTACTTGCTGCCGTCGAGGGCCGTCTTGTCCGACCCGCTCCGGACGTTGTAGATGCCGAGTTCCGCCGTCGGGTTTGCCGGGTCTGGCTCGGCCGAGACCAGTTCCCACGTGTCCGCAGACCGGGTGAACGGGTCCTTCGGAATCTCTCGCAGGTACCCGCCCGTGACGAGGTCCTCGAGCATCTGCGGGTACTGCTGCTTGTCCGCGTAGTACTGGTCGATCACGTCGCGCAGCCGGAAGAGGTCCTCCCGGAGCACGGCTTCCTGCGCGCGAGTGACGCCGCTGCGGTACTGCGCCATGCCGACGCTCGCCAGGACGATGATGAGCGACACGACCACGAGCAGCTCGATCATCGTGAAGCCGGCAGCCCGCGCGCGGCGCCGCGCGCCTCGTTCAATTCCAGTCACGGTATTTCGTCCCATCGAGCGCGGTGCCGTCGCTCCGCGAGTACACGTCGAACACGTTCTTGCCGCCCCAGCTCCGCGCGTCGGGCGCGTCCTGGTAGGACCGGAGGCCCCACTCAGCGGACCGCGTCATCGGGTCCACGGGAATCCGGCGGAGGAACTTCAGTTTCCGCGCCGATGCGTCGCCGGCCGCCGTGACGCCTTCGACCAGCGTCTCCAGATCGGGCGGGTAGCCCTCGCTGCCGAGCTGGTTGTCGGTGCCGCCAATCTGTCCCTGGTCCACGGCGTCCTTGTACCTGTCGATCGCCGTACGCAGCTCGCGGAGCGTCCGCCGCAGCTCGATCTCCCGCTGGCGCTGGATCGTGATCCGCGCCAGCGGCATCACCGCGCCGGCCAGCACCAGGACGATGGACGTCACGACGAGGAGCTCGATGAAGGAGAACCCTCGTCCCTGGCGGAGCCGGCGGTACATGTGCCCCTGCGCCTCCCACTTACCGAACCGTGATCGACGCCTGGCCGAACTGCACAGGCATGGGCAGTCCGCCAGGACCGGTGACAACGCCTCCCAGGCCGAGGGGAGAGACGCCCGACCCGATGGCGTCGAACACCACCGAGGCCAGCACGCCGTCACCGGACACCCCGTTCGAGTCGCCCGACCGCGTCAGCGTGATGTCCACGCGTCCGGCGACGGCATCGACCTGCTGCGCGAAGGTCACCGCGCCTCCGCCCGACGCCAGGAACGTGCCCTCCTGCACGAGCCTGACGCGGAGGATCTTCGGATCGAAGCGCAACGACAGCGTCACGGTGCTCATCCGCGACGCGCCGAACACCGACACGGGGACGGTGGCGGGCGACGCGGCCACGATCAAGGGCGCCCCGGGCGGCGTCAGGATGATCCGCAGGGCATCCGGCTGAGGCGGCGGCGCGGCCTGTGCCGGCGGCGGTTGCGCGGCCCGCGGTGCCGCGGGCGGTGCGGCCTGTGCCGGCGGCGGCGTCGCGGGCGGCACGGCCTGTACCGGCGGCGGCTGCACGGCCGGCGGTACGGGCGCGCCCGCCGGCGTCGTGGCGCTCCCGGGCAGGGGCGCCGCCGGAGGCTTCTGCGCGGCGGGCGCCGGCGGCTGGATGAGCGGCGGAGGACCGCTCATCCCCAGGTTGCCCGACGTGCCGACGAACACCGGCGAGAAGTCCTTCTGCGTCAGGGCGTGCGTGCGCACGATGTGCGGCGTGAGCAGCATCACGATGTCGGTCTGGACGATTTCCTTGTCGTTCGACGCGAACAGATCTCTCAGGATGGGGATCGACGAGATGCCGGGAACGCCTTTGAGCGTCTTGCGCTCGTTCTCCCTCAGGAGGCCCGCCAGAAGGTTCGATTCCCCGTCGCGCAGCCGGATCCGCGTCTCCACCTTGCGAGAGAAGAAGGACGGGAGATTCTGTCCGGCCACGTTCTGGTCCGGCCCCTTCGCGCTGATCTCGAGGGAGACTTTCAGGATGATGTCGCCGTCGAAGGTGACGCGGGGCTCGAGGTCGAGATTGACGCCCACGTTCTTGTACGTGAACGAGGTGAGGGGCGTGGTTGCGATGTTGCCGCCGCCGTACGGGTTGTAGAACGTCGTCGAGGGCACCGGGAGTTCCTCGCCCAGCTTGAGCGAGAGCTTCTCGCCTTCCGCGCCCCGGAGATTGGGCTTGGCGATGACCTTGGTTTCCGAGTCCTGCTCCAGAAACCGGATGACTGCGGAGGGCACCGCCGCGTAGAAGTCCGCCGTGCTCACGCCGGCGCTGATCGTGTTCAGGTTGAAGACGCTCGACGTCGTGTCGGTGTCGGGCCTGGTCTCCGGCGAGAACGCCAAGCCGACCTGATACGACGACAGGTCGAGCCCGTACTGCTTGGCGTTGCCGCGGTTGACCTCGAGAATCTCGACGTCGACGCTGATTTCCGCGCGCGGCTTGTCGTTCATCACGATCAGGCGCTCGACCATCTGGAGCATCGGCAGCGTGCCGCGGACGGTGATCGAGTTGCCCGCCTTGTTCGCGGCGAACGTCGGCCGGACGCCGGTCTGCTGCGTCGCCACGACCTTGGTCAGCAGCTGCTCGATCGTCTCGGCCTCGGCGCTCGAGAGGTAGAAGGTCTGCACGGCCTGCTCGTCGTAGATCCCGCGCTTCGCCGGGCTGTCGGTGATGACGATGATGCTGCGCGGGTTCAGCACCTTGTAGTACGCGCCGTTGACGGTCAGGATCTGCTGGAGCGCCTCTTCGAGCGTGACGCCGTCGATGTTGACGTTGATCGTCGCCGTCCCCTGGAAGTCCTTGTCGTAAGCGATGTTGATGCCGGTCGAGCTGCCGAGGAAGTCGAGGATCTCCTTCATCTGGCGGTTCTGGAACTTCAGCACCACCGGCTCGCGCGACGCCGGATTGAGGGCCGGTTCCTCCATCTGCTTGCGGGCCTGCTGCCGCATCACTTCGGCAGCGGGCTTCGGCCGGGCCGCCTCGATGCGGTCACGGATCGTCTGCTCGAGGCGCTGAATCCCCGCGCGGGCCTCCTGGCTGCCGGGCTGGAACTCGACCACGCGGCGGTACTCCAGGAGCGCCAGGTCGAGCTGATCGCGCTGCTCGTAGCCGCGGGCCTTCTCGAAGTGCAGCTGCGCCGCCGCGAGCTGGGCGCGATCGAGCGCCATCTTGTAGTCCGCGCGATCGGGCTCGGACTTCAGGGCCTCCGCGTAGTAGGTCACGGCCAGATCCCAGTCGAGCTGCATCGCGGCGTTGTTGCCCCGCTGGAACGCGCGGCTGGCCGTGCACGCCCACGTGCCCGCCGCGAGCATCAGCATGAACACCGCCGCGGCGCCCCGCGCCCGCCTTCTTCGTGTTCTGACGACCATCCTGTGCTCCCTTGCCCTCACGGCCTAGGGCCGTCCCCCGGACAGCGGGATACTCGTCCGCCCGCGGCCATCGACGTACGACACGTCGACGGTGTCGGCCGACACGCGGAGAATCCGATATCGCCCCTCCACCACGTCGCCCTCCGCGCCGTAATACACTCCCCGATCGTCGCGCAGCACGGCATACAACCGGCCCGCTCCCTGCTTGGCGATCCCGATGAACTTGAGCGAGATCGGCGGCGGCGGCGGCGGCCCCTGCGGCACCGCTGGCATCACCGGCTGATCCGCGGGCGGCGCTCCAGCACCAGTCCCGGGCGCGCCGCCCCGCGGGGAAGCGGCCGAGGCCGACTCGAACCGGAACGGATCGCGCCCGCTGTCGGCGGGCTCCGGCTGTGCCAGGCCGAGGCTGGAGAGCTCGACGGCGGGAATGTGCGACGGCGCGGACGCCCGCGATCGCGGCGACGCCGGCGGCGTCGCCGGCGCGCCAGGCGCACCCGGCGCGCTCTGCCGCACCGAGGCGGCGAACTCCTCCGGCGTCGGCTCGGTGCGCGCCGACTGCCAGTACAGCACGCCGACCAGGAGCGCGAGAATCGCCCCGAGCAGCACGAGTTGACGCCGGCTAGCTCCCACGTGTCGCCACCCGATAATAGGTCGACAGTTTCACCGTCAGCACGAGGTTCGCACGGCGGTCCGCACCCTCGGCCAGGCCGATGTTATCGATCACGATGAACCCGTCCGAGGCCTCGACGTCGCGCAGGAACTGCCGCACGCCTTCGTAGTCGCCCTCGAGCACCATCGTGATGTCGAACCGCGCGAGCGTCGTCGCCGCGTCCCGGTCGTCCGCCTTCGGCTCGCGGGACTCCTCCAGCCGGCGCTGGTACTGCAGGCCCGAATCCCGGGCGAGCCGGGACAGGTGCAGGTACGTGGCCCGCCGCGCGCCGGCCATGTCGGCGGGCAGGATGTCGGTGTAGAACGTCTGCAGGTCCTGTTCGGCCCGGGCCTTGTCGCGCTGGGTGCGCGTCGCCGCGCCGAACTCGCGCTGCGCCGCCGCCAGCTCCTGCAACGCCGCTTGTTCCTGCTGCTCGGCGCGGGCCACCCTGCCGGACGAGGGGTACACCACCAGGGCGAAGATCGCGGCATTCGCCAGGAGCGCGACGGCCAGCGGCAGGATGATCACCCGGCGCTCGAGGAACACGCGTCGCAGGCCGCCGCTCACCGGACGTCCTCCTTGGCGGCTGGTGCCGGTCCGGCGGCCGGACGGTAGCGCCCTTCCAGGCTGGCCTGGATCAGCCCGTCCTCGTTCACGAACTCCTCTCTCGACAGCACGCCGCTGAAGGCGCCGCGCTTCTCGAGGTTCTCGATGAAGGCGTCGACCGCTTCCACCGTGCGCGCCAGGACGACCACTTCAACCATCATGCTGCCGTCCCGCTCCACCCGCGGCCGCACCGACGAGATGCGCACGGCGGCGGGCAGCGTCGTCTCGAACTGGTTCAGGACCTCGGTCCACGAGAACACGCGGCGCTCGATCAGGAGGTTGGCCTCGCGGGCCGCCGCCACGGTCGCTTCGAGTTCGCGCGGATTGATCGCGGCGCGAATCCGTGTCGCCTGGTCCTTCATCTCGCGCGATTTCGTTTCGGCCTGCGAGATGCGGCCCTGCAGCTCGGCGTGCCGCCCGGAGAGGCCGTACACCTGCCGGAGGTTGAAGGCCGAGATCGCCAGGACGGCCACCGCCGCGAAGGCCAGCAACGCGTGCACCGCTCGATCGTTGTAGAACGGCCGGGTGGAGAGGTTGATGCGATCCATGCGTGCCATGGCCCTACCCCTCGGCCCTCAATGAGGCGGCCAGGCCGAACGCCGGCGGAATGGCGTCGGCCAGGCCGGCGTCGATCGGCGCGCCACCGCCCGGCGCCACCATCTCCGCGCGCACACCCAGGCGCCCCTGGATCCCCAGCCAGGCGTCGCTGGTCAGCCCGGAGGTCGCGGTGCCTCCCGCGAGGACGCGGCCGAACCCCAGCCCGCCGAGCCGGTCCTGGTAGTACATCGCCGTCTGGTGCACGAGCTCGCCCAGGTGGCCATCGCCGTCCGCCCCGCGGCGCCGGAAGAACACCGGGTTCCGGCCACGGTAGATCGCGATCGTGGCCCCGTCGGCAGCCCCGTGAATGAGCAGCCAGTCCCCCGTCAGTCCCGCGGTGGTTCGCAGGGCGCACTGCGCCAGACCGAAGGTGGCGAGATCCACGACGCCGGCCGCGGCGCCGGCGCCCTCGCAGACCTGTTCGTACTCGGCCACGATGTCGCGGCGGGCCTGCACCACCACGAACTCCTGTCCCTCCGGCGATCGGTCGCCGGCCGCGAAGGACACCTGCGAGTCCTCGACGCGGAACGGGGCGGCCTTGCGGATCTGGAACTTGACGAGCTCCTCGAGGTCCGCCGCCCGGGCGGGCACGTCCTTGAAGCGCACCAGGGAGACCTTCGCCGCGGCGTCGGGGATGGCGAGCGCGACCCGCTTCGGCCGCTGTCCCAGGCGCTCCAGCGCGGCGCGGACCGCGGCCACGACCTCGGCCGGCCGCACGACGTTCGACGAGGTGAGCGAGGGCACGACGCAGCCGTCGGGCAGGGGCTCGACCGCCCAGGCGCCGAGCGTCACGTCCGCCCCTCTGCCGGAGACGGCGACGGCCGTGACCCGGGAGGCGGCGATTTCGACCGCCACCGGGGGCGGCGGCGTGCGGAGAATCGAGGGCAGCTTCATTCGACGAACGTCACCTTGTTGATCTCACGCAGCGTGGTAATGCCTTGCATGACGCGTTCCACCGCGCACTCCCGGAGGAACCGCATCCCCTCTTCCCGGGCGGCCTTCTTGATCTCCGAACTTGGCCGCCTCGCGAGAATCATCTCCCGGATCGCGTCCGACAGATCCAACAATTCGCAGATCGCGGTCCGGCCCTTGAAGCCGGTGCCGCCGCACTCGATGCACCCCGCGCCTTCGTAGAACACCTGGCGCTGCATGGCCACGGTGTCGAGGCCCGATTCCTCGAGCAGCGCGCGCGAGGCCTGCACCGCGCGCTTGCAGTGCGTGCAGGTGATGCGCACCAGGCGCTGCGCGAGCACGCAATTGAGCGCGGAGACGAACTGGTAGGGTTCGACCCCCATGTTCAGGAACCGCCCGAGCACGTCCACCACGTTGTTCGCGTGGACGGTGGTGAAGACCAGGTGGCCGGTCAGGGCAGACTGGATGGCGATCTGGGCCGTCTCGGGGTCCCGGATCTCGCCCACCATGATCTTGTCGGGGTCGTGGCGGAGGATCGAGCGAAGGCCCCGGGCGAAGGTCAGCCCCTTCTTCTCGTTGATCGGGATCTGGGTGATGCCTTTCAGCTGGTACTCGACCGGGTCCTCAATGGTGACAATTTTGTCCTCGGGTGACCGGATTTCGGACAGGGCCGCGTACAGCGTGGTGGTCTTGCCGCTTCCGGTCGGGCCCGTGACGAGGACCATCCCGTAGGGTTCGGCGATGTACTTACGGAATCGTCGCAGCTCGTCTTCCGGGAAGCCGAGAATGTCGAGGCGAAGGTCGGTGAACTGCTCGCTGATCGACTCCTTGTCGAGGATGCGGATGACGGCGTCCTCGCCGTGGACGCTGGGCATGATCGACACGCGGAAGTCGATCGTCTTGCCCGGCACCCGCAGCTTGAACCGGCCGTCCTGCGGCACGCGCTTCTCGGCGATGTCCAGCTCCGCCATGACCTTGATGCGCGAGATGATGGCGCTGTGGTGCTGTTTCGCGATCGGCCGCATCGCAGCCTGCAGCACGCCGTCGATCCGGTACTTCACGGCGACGGCGTCGTCCTGGGTTTCGATGTGGATGTCCGATGCGCGCCGCTGGATGGCCGTGAAGATCGTCGAGTCCACCAGCCGGATCATCGGGCTGATGTCGCTCGTCAGGCGCTCGACGGTGAGGTTCTCGTCTCCGCCGTCCTCGTCCTTGAGCAGCTGGATCTGGAAGCCCTCGGTGGCCTCCTCCAGCACGCGCTGCGAACTCTCGCTCTTCTTGAGAATCCCTTCGATCGACGAGCGCGGGCCGACCATCACGCGGAGCCGCGTGGCCAGCAGCAGCTCGAGTTCGTCGATCATCGGGAGATCGCTCGGATCCGAGACGACAATCACGAGGGCGCGGCCGTCCCGCCGGTACGGCACGAACCCGTAGCGCAGCATCAGGTCGGCCGGGATCGACCGGAACAGCTCGTTGTCGATCCGGAAACGATCCAGGTCGGCGTATTCGAGGCCGTACCGCTCGGCGAGGTGGCGGGCGGCGGCCTGTTCGGCGGCGACGTCGACGGCGGCCTCGGGGCCTCGATCGAGATGGGCCTCCGCGGCCTGGCCGGCGACCTGAGTGGGACGGCGTGCCTCCACGATGGTGGTTACTCCCGCGCCTAGTATCGCGCTCCGACGACCGACGTGAGCTGGAAGAGCGGCATGTACAGCGCCAGCAGCAGGCTGGCAATGACCAGGCCCATGACAATCAGCAGCACGGGCTCGACCAGGGAGACGAACCGGCCGAGCTCGGCTTCAACTTCCTCGTCGTAGAAATCAGCGAGACTGGCCATCATCTCCTGCAGCGCGCCGGTCGACTCGCCGACCTCGGCCATCTTGACGAAGACGTCCGGAAACTGGCCGCGCGCGGCCAGGGCGGGCGCGAAGGCCTCGCCTTCCCTGACGCGCTGCCCCACCTCACGCATCTCGGCCGACAGGAAGCGGTTCGTCATCGAGCGGGAGGCGATGTCGATCGCGTTCACGAGCGGCAGGCCGCCGCCGAGCAGGGTCGAGAGCGTGCGGGCCAGCTGCGATGTCGCGAACCGGCGGATGGTGGACCCGGCCCACGGCACCCGCAGGACGGACCGATCCAGCAGGGCGCGCTGCCCCGCCTGCCTGACCCAGCTCCATCCGGCCGCGCCGAGCAGGATGGCCGCGCCCGCCAGCAGCAGGATCTGACTGCGGACGAAGGTGGAGCCCCGCACGATGATTCTGGTGACCAGGGGAAGCTCGGCGCCGAAACTCTCATAGAACGCCGAGAATTCGGGGATGACCTTGAGGACGATGATCCCGACGACGACGAGCGCGACGCCGACGAGCACCGCCGGGTAGACGAGGGCGGCCATCGTGCGGCGCTTCACGCCGCCGATGACCTTCATGTACGCGACATACCGCCGCAGCACCCCGTCCAGGCTGCCGCTCTTCTCCCCGGCGAGCAGCGAGGCACCGTACGCGGCGGGAAAGAGGTCTCCGTGCGCGCTGAACGCATCCGACACGGACGAGCCCGCCCGCACCCTGTCGTGCACCTCGTCGAGCACCTGGCGGAACGTGGGGTGCTCGACGCGGCTTCGAAGGATGTCGAGCGACTGCACGAGCGGCATCCCCGCCTTGAGCAGGGTCGCCAGTTCCTGGTTGAAGATCAGGAACTCCCGCATCGGCACCTTGCGGCGCACGCGGCCGGGCAGGGAGATGCGGCCGAGCATCCCCTTGGGCTGAATCCCGAGCACACAGTAACCCTTCTGCTCGAGTTCGTGGCGGAGATGGCCCTCGCTGTCGGAAACGTGAGTCTCCTCCAGGATCTCGCCTCCCGCCGTGCCCAGCCTGCAGCGATACTCCATCGCAAGCCACTGAAAATCAGGCAATTAGCCGACGCTGCCTGGCGGGGGGATTATAGCAGACCCCTGTGCGCGATCCGACCCTCCCGCGCAAGGCGGACGTCACTTTAGACCCCGGACGGGGCGCGCCGGACGGGTGGAATCGCGCGCGGTCGGCCGCGAGGTCTACTGGGGTTCGACAAACGCGTGAAACACCCGGATGCCGAGTTCCCGGGAATCCCGGCTCCCCGGGGCGACCAGCGCCGGCACGAAGGTCTTATCGACCGCAATCCGGATCACCACCACATCGTCAGGCCCGAACTGCGCGGACTTGATCGCGATCTTGCGGATCGCTTCGTCGGGAGTCGAAACCTGGAACGTGTCGACGACCTCGGCGCCGAGCGAGACCGTCACGGCCTGGGGCGTGTCGAACATCGACGGCCGGCCGTCGTAGTGGAGGTAGAACACGGCATTGCGCTTGGGGTTCCGGAAGCGCAGCACGCCTTCCTTCCGGGTCCACTGCCATTCGATCGACTGGTTGTCGGTGGCGGTTTCAGGAGCGTGCCAGCCCTCGAGAAACGCCAGGAAGACGTTGTCGGTCTGCGGCTGGAGCCGGATGCGGGCCACCCGGTACGCGCGCTGCCCGATGGACTCGCCGGCGAGCGGCGCCCGCTCATTGGTGCCCGGCGCGTAGAGGCCGACGGCGATCGTCGCCTCGCCGATGTACGGATAGAGGGGCACGAAGACCGTCCGGGTGTATTCGATCGGCTGCCCGGGTTTCCAGGCGCTCGTCGGCTGCGGCGGCAGATGATCGTCGGTCCACATCAGCTCGTCGTCCGCGTCGAGGAAGTGAACCAGGACCCGGTAGTCCTTGTCGAAGCTGGCCGCCGGCGCCACCTGGAACCTGTAGGTCACCTCGATGGGACTCCCCAGAGGGACCCGCGTGTGGTTGACCGACAGGGACGGCGTCGCCAGGGGGGCGGCCGTATCGGGCGAGCCGCCGCACGCCGCGGCCATGACCGCGAGCACGGGAATCAGACGCAACCGGGAGTTCATCGCAGCACCTGCCCTCATCGTGGAACGCCAGGCTGCAAGCCTGAGCCACCCATGATAGCCCCGCCTGCGCGAAATGACAATGTCGAGAAGATGGCGATCCGGCTGCTATTGTTGCAGCGGCGGGAGTTAGGATTGACCGCCCCGAAGCGTGCGTGCTAAGTTCTGGACGCTGATGCGTCGACAGGCTGGCCTCATCTGCACCTCCGCGGCCATCGCGGCCCTGCTGGCCGCCGGCTGCAGCACCTCGGGCGTGGTCGGGTCCCCCGCCACGGCTCCGACGCCGGTCCGCGACCTGGCTCCCCCGCCTCCGCCCCCGCCGGCCCCGGCCCCGCAGGCCGACCCCGTTGAACGGGCGATCGCTGAGTCGCAGCGCCTCTTCGAGCGCGGCGAAGAGGAGGTGCGCCTGGGGCACCTCGCGCAAGCGAAGCTGTTGTTCGACCAGGCCCTCGACGGCCTGCTCGAACTGCCGGGCGGCGCCCGTTCGAACGCCCGCCTCCGGGAGCACTTCGACCGGCTCGTCGATCGAATCAGCGCCTACGAGATCCGCGCCCTCGCCGAAGGCGACGGCTTCGCGGAGCGGCCGACTGTGCCGGCGTCCCTCGACGAACTGCTGGACCTCGCGATCTTCGACTTCCCCGCTCCGCCGCCCTCACTGCGGGAAGCGGTTGAGAGTGACCTGAAGTCGACGGCTCACGACGTGCCGATTCCGCCAAACCCGAAGGTGCTGGCGTACGTGGACCTCTTCCAGGGCCGCCTCCGCGACTGGTTCCAGACCGCCCTCCAGCGCAGTGCGCCGTACCTGCCCATGATCCAGGAGCGGCTCCGGGCGGAAGGCCTGCCGCTGGACCTTGCGTACGTCCCCATCGTGGAAAGCGCGTTCAGGACCGACGCGCTGTCGCGGGCGAAGGCGAAGGGATTCTGGCAGCTGATGCGCCCCACGGCCGTCGAGCAGGGCCTGAAGTACGACTGGTACATCGACGAGCGCTCGAGCCCCGAGAAGTCGACGGCCGCGGCCGTGAAGTACCTGAAGTTCCTCAACGGCATGTTCGACGGCGACTGGCACCTGGCGCTGGCCTCGTACAACGGCGGGCCGGGGACCGTGCAGCGCGCGGTGAAGCGCAAGGGCCGGGCCGATTTCTGGCCGCTTGCCGAGGGCCGCCGGTACCTGCCCCGCGAGACGCGCGAGTACGTGCCGATGGTGCTCGCCTCGATGGTCATCGCGCGCAACCCCGAGCACTACGGATTCAGCCTGACGCCGGCCGCACCGCCCGCCGCCGACAGCGTCACGGTGACGGGGCCGGTCGACCTTCGCCGCGTGTCCGAGTGGGCCGGCGTTCCCGTCGACGAGGTGCAGCGCCTCAACCCGGAGCTGCGCCGGCTGACCACGCCGGTGAAGAACGACCCCTTCATCCTGAAGGTCCCCGCCGGCACCGGCGCGATTGTCTCGCAGCGCCTCGCCGATTCGCAGCCCGAAGAGGTCACCTCGCTCCAGTGGCACACCGTGCGCCGCGGCGAAACCCTGCAGTCGGTCGCGAACAAGCTCAAGGTGCGCCGGACCAATCTGGCTGAGGCGAACTACCTGAAGCCCACTGCGCGGCTGCAGCCCGGCCAGCGTCTCGTGATCCCCCGGGAGCCGACCACGCTGCTGGCGGCCCGCACCGACCGCCCGGCGCCGGTGGGGGCACAGGCCCGGCCTGCGACGGCCGCGTCAACGCCGGCGGCCGCGCCGGCTGGGGCTCCCGCCGGCGAACTCAACCGCATCACGTACCGGGTGAAGCGCGGCGACACGCTCTCTTCGATCGCCCGGTTCTTCCAGACAACGGTGGCGTCGCTCCGCAAGTGGAACGGGCTGAGGAGCGACCGCTTGACTCCCGGCGACAGGCTGATCGTCTACACGATCCGCACGGCTGCGGGCGGCTAGCGGACGTCCGGTTCCCGCAGGCGTGGCAGTTTCTGCCGCGTCCCCTCGCCGTTCCCGTTGCAGAAACTGCGCTGCTCGCCGGCCCGGCAGGCAGCAATCCCGCGCAAAAGACGCCGCTCCGCTCGTGGATCCGGCCTTGCAAACGTGCCGGCCGTGCTCGCCACGCTGCTCAGCGCCGCGCTCGCCGGCATCGACGGCCGCATCGTGCGCGTCGAGGTGGACGTCTCGCCGGGGCTGCCGTCCTTCACGGTCGTCGGCCTGCCCGACACCAGCGTCCGCGAGAGCCGAGATCGGGTGCGGACGGCGATTCGCAACTCCGGTTTCGAGTTCCCCTGGCAGCACATCACGATCAATCTCGCGCCGCCGGACGTCCGCAAGGAAGGCGCCGCGTACGACTTGCCCATCGCGCTGGGCATCCTGGCTGCGACAGGCGCTCTGCCTTCCCGCTCGTGCACGGACATCGTCGTGGTGGGGTCGCTCTCGCTCGACGGCGCGGTGCGCCCGACCGGGGGCGTGCTTCCCGTCGCGATGGCCGCGGCGCGCGCCGGTGTCGGAGCGGCGCTGGTCCCCGCGGCGAATGCCGCCGAGGCCGCCGTCGTCTCCGGTCTGTCGGTGTGGCCGGTCGCCTCGCTGAGCGAGGCTGCCGAGACGCTCATCGACAGGAACGACGGTCACCGCTACGAGGGAAGGCATGCGGAGATTGGCGAAACCGAAGAGAGCGCGTGGGGAGACTTCGCCGACATCCGCGGGCAGTCCATGGCACGGCGCGCGCTCGAGGTCGCAGCGGCCGGTGCGCACCACGTGCTGCTGACGGGCCCGCCGGGATCCGGCAAGACCATGATGGCACGGGCGCTGGCGGGGATTCTGCCGCCCCTGTCGCCCGCCGAATCACTCGAGGTGACCTCCATCCACTCGGTGGCGGGTCTGCTGCCCGGCGGGGCCGGCCTCATCAGGGCGCGGCCGTTCCGCGCGCCGCACCACACCATCTCGGACGTCGCGCTGGTCGGCGGAGGCGCACACCCGAGGCCTGGAGAACTGAGCCTGGCCCACGCGGGCGTCCTCTTTCTCGACGAGATGCCGGAGTTCGAGCGGCGGGCGCTCGAGGTGCTGCGCCAGCCGCTCGAGGAAGGCCGGGTGCGCATCGCGCGCGCCGCGGCGTCGGTCGAGTTCCCGGCGAGTGTCACGCTGGTGGGCGCGATGAACCCCTGCCCGTGCGGCTATTTCGGCCACCCGCTGCGGGCGTGCCGGTGCGCGCCTCCGCAGCGCGAGCGCTACGCGGCGCGCATCTCGGGCCCCCTCCTCGATCGCATCGACATCCGCGTCGAGGTGCCGTGGCTGCCGCCGGACGTGCTGGGCGACGAGTGCCGCCAGGAATCGTCGGCGCGCATCCGGGATCGCGTCGTCCTCGCGCGTGGGCGTCAGGCCGCGCGATGGCCCGACGCCGGAGCCGCGGTGAACGCCCGGCTCTCCGGCAGAATGCTCCGCCGGTTCGCACGCCCGGACGAAGCCGGGCGGGCGCTGCTCCATTCGGCGGTCGAACGCCTCGCCCTGAGCGGCCGCGCGCACGACCGCATCCTGCGCGTGGCCCGCTCGATCGCCGACCTGGCGGGCCGCCCGACGGTCGTCAGCGACGATGTGGCGGAGGCGCTCCAATACCGCATGGCTTGACGAGGTTCGCCGTGTGTTCGCCTGCGTCAAAAACGGGTTTCCGGCCGGCCGGCTGGTGTGCTACATTCACCCATCCGGCGTCTGCGGCGGCCGGCGGACGTTTGCTCGCGTCCTGCGTTGTCGGCGTTGCGAACACGGCACCCGTCAGTCCTGAATCGAATGCCAAGCCTCTGGTTCCGGCGCTTCACCGTCGTTTTCGTGGACCGCACCACGGGTGTCGGCCGGCGGGCCACCATCCATCTCGGGTGGACGGTCGCGACGGTGGCCTTCCTGTTCACGGTCCCGGTGCTGGTCGGCCTCGGCATCCGCTGGGCCACGATGGCCGAGATCGCCTCCCTGCAATCCACGGCGAAGGCCCTCGGCGTGGAGAACGCCAACTTCAAGCTCGCGACGGGCGAATTCGCGACGCAGATCGTGTCGCTGCAGGGCGTCATCGACGAGCTCGCGGTGCGTGCCAAGCTGGACCCGGCCGCGGCTCGCGCCATGCAGAAGCTGCCCGCGGTGATCAAGGACCGGGCGATGGGCGGCGAACAGGCGTCGGCGAGACGGTCGGCGATGGTCGCGGCATCGCTGGCGTCGCCGGAGGACACCTTCGGCGTAGCTGCGGAGGGCGCTGGAGCGGCTCGAGCTGGGGCTTCGGGTGGTGCGGACCGATGTCGAGCGCCGCGAGGCGCTGGCGGCCGCCACGCCGTCGATCTGGCCGACGGTCGGTTGGGTGTCTTCCTGGTTCGGGCCTCGCCCGGACCCGTTCACCGGGGACCGCGGCCCGCATCCCGCGCTGGACATCTCCGCCGACAAGGGGAGCCCGGTGATCGCCACGGCCGACGGGGCGGTCGAAAGCGCCGAGTGGAACGGCAACTACGGCAACCTGCTCGTCGTCGATCACGGGTTCGGCATCAAGACGCGGTATGGACACCTCCAGAGCTTTGCGGTGAGGCCCGGCGCCAAGGTGCGGCGCGGCGACCTCATCGGCTACGTGGGCGCCACCGGGCGCACCACGGGCGCGCACCTGCACTACGAAATCCTCGCGAACGGGCAGCTCATCGACCCGGTCGAGTATCTCATCAGGCCCCGCTAGTCCGCCCGGTACGTCGTCGCTGCCCGGTTCCTTGACGGACCGGTTACCCCTCCCCTAGAATCGTCGGATACCCCTGGTATCGTTGACCCTCACATGCTGAATACCCTCCTCGCAAAAGTCTTCGGGACCCAGAACGCTCGCACACTCAAGAAGTTGACGCCGCTGGTGGCGGAGATTGGCGCCAGGGAATCGGCCGTGCGCGCGCTCAGCGACGCGGACCTGCGGGCGCAGACCGTGCTCCTGCGCGAGAAACTGGCCGCGGGCGCGACGCTCGACGACGTGCTGGTGGACGCGTTCGCGGTGGTCCGGGAAGCCGGCCGGCGCACGCTCAACATGCGCCACTTCGACGTGCAGCTCATCGGCGGCATGGTGCTGCACCACGGCCAGATCGCGGAGATGAAGACCGGCGAGGGCAAGACGCTCGTGGCGACGCTGCGCGGCCTACCTGAACGCGCTCTCCGGGAACGGCGTGCACGTCGTCACGGTGAACGACTACCTGGCGCGGCGCGACTCGGAGTGGATGGGCCGCATCTACCGGTTCCTCGGCCTGTCGGTCGGCGTGATCCAGCACGAACTGAACGACGAGGAACGGCAGCGCGCCTACGCCTGCGACATCACCTACGGCACCAACAACGAGTTCGGCTTCGACTACCTGCGCGACAACATGAAGTTCGAGCTGGCGCCGCTACGTGCAGCGGGGCCACAACTTCGCGATCGTCGACGAGGTCGACAGCATCCTCATCGACGAGGCCCGGACGCCGCTCATCATCTCGGGCCCGGCCGACGAATCCACCGATCTCTACTACGAGGTGGACCGCATGATCCCGCGCCTCGCGGCCGGCGCGGTGACGCGAGGGGACACGAAGGCCGAGGATCGCGAGCGGCTCGAGGCGACCGGCGACTACCTCGTCGACGAGAAGCACAAGACGGTGACGCTCACCGAGAGCGGCATGGCCAAGGCCGAGAAGCTGCTGGCCCACCGCATGCAGCCGGGCGGCCTGTACGACCCGGCGAACATGCCGCTGCTCCACCACGTCAACCAGGCCCTCCGCGCCCACACCCTCTTCCGCCTGGACGTGGACTACATGATCAAGGACGGCGAAGTCGTCATCGTCGACGAGTTCACGGGCCGCCTGATGCCGGGGCGCCGGTGGAGCGACGGGCTGCACCAGGCCGTCGAGGCCAAGGAGAAGGTGAAGATCGAGCGCGAGAACCAGACGCTCGCCACCATCACCTTCCAGAACTACTTCCGGAAGTACAAGAAGCTCTCGGGCATGACCGGCACGGCCGAGACCGAGGCCGAGGAGTTCGCGAAGATCTACAGCCTCGACGTCGTCGTGGTGCCGCCGAACCGGACGCTCCGGCGCGAGGAGCTGCCGGACTCGATCTACCGCACGGCCCCGGAGAAGTACGACGCGATTGTCGCCGACATCAAGGCGCAGCAGGAGCAGGGCCGCCCGACGCTGGTCGGCACCGTGTCGATCGAGAAGTCCGAGAAGCTGGCGGGCATGCTCCGCCGCACCGGCGTCAAGCACGTCGTGCTGAACGCGAAGTTCCACGCGCAGGAAGCCGAGATCGTCGCGCAGGCCGGGCGGCTCGGCGCGGTCACGATCGCCACGAACATGGCCGGCCGCGGCACGGACATCCTGCTCGGGGGCAACGCCGAGTTCATGGCGCGCCAGCGCTGCCTGGCCGACGAGCTGGCCGAACGGCTGCCGAAGGGCGAAGAGCGGTTCATCGACGACGAGGAGTTCGTCTACTTCCATCACCTCGACGCGTTCTACCGCGTCCGCCGGCCGGACTGGGAGCGCTGGGCCGGGCACTTCAAGGCGCAGTGCGACGCCGAGCACGAGCACGTCGTGTCGCTCGGCGGCCTGCACATCATCGGCACCGAGCGCCACGAGGCGCGCCGCATCGACAACCAGCTGCGCGGCCGCGCCGGGCGCCAGGGCGACCCCGGGTCGTCGCGCTTCTACCTGTCGCTCGAAGACGACCTGATGCGGATCTTCGGGTCCGACCGCATCTCCGGCCTGATGGAGCGCCTCGGGATGGAAGAGGGCGTGCCCATCGAGCACGGCATGGTCAGCCGCGCCATCGAGCGCGCGCAGAAGCAGGTGGAAGGCCAGAACTTCTCGATCCGCAAGCACCTGCTCGAGTACGACGACGTGATGAACAAGCAGCGCGAGAGCATCTATACGCTGCGCCGCGAACTGCTCGAGGGCCGCGTGCGGGTCGACGAGACCGAGGTCGTCGACACGCGGGGCTACCTGATCGGGATTGGCGAGGACCTGCTCGACGGCCTGATCGACACCTACTGCCCGGAAGACCAGGAGCCGGAGGACTGGGACCTCGACGTGCTCCGGAGGGAAGCCGCGAAGAGCTTCGGCTTCGAGCCGGCCGAGGTGGCCGCCCTGGAGTTCGCCGGCCGGACGGCCGGCGAGATCCGGGACGCCATCTGGGACCTCGCGCGCGAGAAGTACGACGAGAAGGAAGCGCTGGTCGGCCGCGAGGTGCTGGAGCGCGTCGAGCGCGACATCATGCTGCAGGTCGTCGACACCCAGTGGAAGGACCACCTCTACAGCCTCGACCACCTGAAGGAAGGCATCGGCCTGCGCGGGTACGGCCAGCGCGACCCGCTCGTCGAGTACAAGAAGGAGAGCTTCGCGCTCTTCCAGGACATGAAGGCGCGCATCGACGAGGAGACGGTGCGCTACCTGTTCTGGCTGCGCGCCACGGCCGACGACGCCGCGGCGCCAGTGCGGCGGGGCGCGCCGCGGCGCGCGGCGCCGATGACCTTCTCGGCCCCCGGCGACGGCGGGGCCGGCGGGTTCTTCGGGTCCGGCCAGGACGCGGCGGCGGGCGGCCGGGGCCGCGCGCCGCAGCCGGCCCGCACCGGCGGCGACGACGCGCCGGTGAAGACGGTGCGCCGCGACGAGCCGAAGGTCGGGCGCAACGACCCCTGCCCGTGCGGGAGCGGGAAGAAGTACAAGAAGTGCCACGGAGCCCAAGCCTGAGGGACGACGCATGGATGTGCACGCGGTGACACCGGACGAGCTGCGCGCCGGCGGCGAGCCGCCGACGGCCCTGACCTTCGACGACGTGCTGCTGGTGCCCTGGCACTCGCAGGTGCTCCCCACCCAGGTGGACGTCGCCACGCGGGTGACGCGGCACATCCGCGTCAGCGTGCCGATCGTGAGCGCCGCGATGGACACCGTCACCGAGTCCCGGCTGGCCATCGCCATGGCCCAGCACGGCGGCCTCGGCGTGATCCACAAGAACCTCACCGTCGAGGAGCAGGCCTCCGAGGTGGATCGCGTGAAGCGGTCCGAGAGCGGCATGATCGTGAACCCGATCACGCTCTCCCCGTCCCACCGGATCCACGAGGCGCTCGCCCTGATGAACCGCTACCGGATCTCGGGCGTGCCGATCACCGAGGACGGATCGAAGGAAGGCCGCCTGGTCGGCATCCTGACGAACCGCGACCTGCGCTTCGAGACCAACGTCGACCGGCCGATCTCGGCGGTGATGACCAAGGAGAACCTCATCACCGTGCCGGTCGGCACCACGCTCGACGAGGCCCGCGAGATCCTGCACAAGCACAAGGTCGAGAAGCTGCTCGTCGTCGACAGGCAGTTCATGCTGAAGGGGCTCATCACCGTCAAGGACATCCAGAAGGTGATCAAGTACCCCTACGCGAGCAAGGACGCCCTGGGGCGCCTGCGCGTGCGGCGCGGCCGTCGGCGTGGGCAAGGACACGCTCGATCGGGCGGCGGCGCTCGTGGCCGCGCACGTGGACGTGCTCGTCGTGGACACGGCCCACGGCCACGCGCAGAAGGTCATGGACACGGTGGCCGAACTGCGCCACCGGTTCCCGGACGTGGACCTGGTGGCCGGCAACGTGGCGACCGGCGCAGGCCACCACGCGACCTCATCCGCCTCGGCGTCGACGCGGTCAAGGTGGGCATCGGCGCCGGGTCGATCTGCACGACGCGGGTCGTCGCGGGCATCGGCGTGCCCATGATCAGCGCCATCCTCGACTGCGCCAAGGCCGCCAGGGCCGCCGGCGTCCCGATCATCGCGGACGGCGGCATCCGGTACTCCGGCGACATCACCAAGGCGATGGCGGTCGGCGGCGACTGCGTGATGATCGGCAGCCTGTTCGCCGGCACCGACGAGAGCCCGGGCGAAGTGGTCCTCTACCAGGGCCGGAGCTTCAAGGAATACCGCGGCATGGGCTCGATCGGCGCGATGCGGCGGGGCGCGCGGGACCGGTACTTCCAGGACGACTTCGATCTCGACGCGCCGGGCAGCGGCCCGGAGAAGCTCGTGCCCGAAGGCATCGAGGGCCGCGTGCCCTACCGCGGCACGGTCGCGGGCGTGGTGCACCAGCTGGTGGGCGGGCTGCGCGCCGGCATGGGCTACGTCGGCTGCAGCACGATTGCCCAGCTGCACGACGAGGCGCGCCTGATTCGCGTGACGCCCGCCGGCGTGCGCGAGGGCCACGTGCACGACGTGGTGATCACCAAGGAAGCGCCGAACTACAGGTCGGAGTAGGCTCCCGGGATTCGGGGATCGGCCGGCGTCACGCCGCTCCGGGGCGCACGATGGTGATGCGGCGGCGGTCGCCGCCGAGGTCCTCGATGAGCACCTCCACGGCGCCCGCAGGCTTGCGCGCGAGCTTGTCGGCCCACTCGATCGCGACCACGCCGTCGCGCCCGAGTTCGTCCAGTCCGAGGTCGTCGACCTCAGCGTCCGAGATCCGATACAGGTCGGCGTGGAGAAACGGCATCCGGCCTCGGTACTCCTGGATCAGCGTGAACGTCGGGCTCGACACCTCTTCCTCGGGCGCACCCAGCCCGATGGCGAGCCCTCGGACGAAGGCCGTTTTGCCTGCGCCCAGCTCCCCTTCCAGCAGGACCACCGCACCCGGTTCCAGCGAGCCGGCCAGGCGCGCGCCGAGATCCACCGTGGCCTGCTCGGACTCGGTGATGGCGACGTCGCGGATCATGAGCCGGGGCGCGCTCCCGCGTGAAGCGAGGTCAGCTCGAGCGTCGCGGCGCCGAGTTGCGCGACGATGTCGCCGGCGGTCATGGACACCTCGCCGAGTTCGGCCGCCGCGAGGTCGCCGGCGGCGCCATGCAGGTAGACCGCGAGCAGGCACGCCGCGGCGACATCGAGGCCCTGCGCGAGCCAGCCCGCGACCATGCCCGTCAGCACGTCACCCGACCCGCCGGTGGCCATGCCGGGGTTGCCGGTGGGATTGATGTAGACCACGCCCTCTGGCGTGGCCACGAGCGTCCGGTACCCCTTCAGGATGACGTAGACACGGTGGCCCGTCGCGAAGTCGCGGGCGACCGTCAGACGATGCCGCTGCACGTCGGTCGCGGACATCCCGGTGAGCCGCGCCATCTCGCCCGGATGCGGCGTGATGACGACGGGCCGGTCGGGCGTTCCGCGGAGCGCGATGGGGCTGGCCGACACGACCGTGAGCGCGTCGGCATCGAGTACGAGGGGCCTGGGCCAGCGTTCCAGCAGGGCGAGCACCAGCGCCTCCTGGTCGGCGCCCGTACCGAGGCCGGGGCCGGCCGCGATGACATCGTGCCCGCCGCCGAGGATCGCGGAGGCCGCGGCGCGCGAGACGGTCCCGTCGGCAGTTCCTCCAGCGCGGCAGTCATGTACTCCGCGCCCATGCTCGCGACAATGGGCAGGCAGGACGCGGGCACGGCCACGGTGGCGAGGCCGGCTCCGCTCCGCAGCGCCGCCACCGCGCCCAGGTGGGCGGCGCCGGTCTTGCCGCGGGAGCCCGCGAGGATCAGGGCGTGGCCGAAATCCCCCTTGTGCGCATCGCGCGGCCGTGCGGCCACGAGGCGCCGCACGTCCTCCGCGAGGACGCCCTCGATGCGAGGGCCGGGCAACTCGTCGATGACCACCCGAGGAATGCCGATGTCGGCGACGACCACCGACCCGGCCGCATCCTCTCCCGGAGGCAGCATCAGGGGCAGCTTCGGCGCCCCAAACGTCACGGTGAGCGAGGCTTCGACGACGGGGCCTATCGGGGCCGGGTCGTCCGCGGACAGCCCGCTGGGCAGGTCGACGGCCACGACGGGCACCGCGCCGGCGTTGAGGTCCTGGACGATCGTTTCGCGCGAGACCCTCGAGGGGCGTCTTGAGGCCGGTGCCGAACAGGGCATCGACGACAATGTCCCGCCGCAGCACCTCGGCGCCGTGCAGCTCCCAGTCCTGGGAGGTCCGGATCTCGATCACGTCGAGCCCGAGGCGGCCGAGAATGTCGAGATTCAGCCGCGCGTCGCCGCGGATGCCGGCTGCGTCCCCGAGGAGGTAGACCTGGACGTCGACGCCGGCCTGCCAGAGCACGCGCGCCACGACGAACCCGTCGCCGCCGTTGTTGCCGCGGCCGGCGAGCACCGCCACGCGCGCCTCGGGCAGCCGGTCGAACGCGGCTTCCATGGCCGACACCACCTGCCGGCCGGCGTTCTCCATCAGCACCGCCGACGGCACGCCGATGTCCTCGATGGTCCGGCGGTCGGCTTCGCGCATCTGGTCGCCGTTCACTACGCGCATGGCCAGGCTCCTGGAGCCGCGTCGGGGCTGGCGGCGGGCGGCTTGCGCGCACTGTACCACAAGAGGTACCGGTACCGGTCCGGCGTGGCGGGGCCGCGGCCCGCCTCACTCGGGAGACTGCCAGCATGTCCGCAGTGGCATATGTGAACGGGCGCATCCACGCGCAGCAGGACGCGATGATCTCGGTGTTCGATCACGGGTTCCTGTACGGCGAAGGCGTCTACGAAGTGATTCGGACGTACGGCGGCGAACTGTTCCTCGTGGACCGGCACTTCCGGAGACTGAGGGCGTCGGCGTCGATGATCACCCTCGACGTCGGTATGCCCGACAGCGCCCTCGAAGGCATCGTCCACGAGACGATCGCCGCGTATCGTGCGGGGGCGGGAGACGCGGCCTCCGGGCAGGAGGTGCTGGCGCGGATTCTGGTGACCCGGGGCATCGGCGAGATGAGCTACGACCCGTCGAAGTCGCCGCACTCGTCGCTGGTCGTGATCGTCAAAGCGCTGGTGCCGCCTCCGGCCGCCGCGTACGAGCGCGGCGTGGCCGTCTCGCTCGTGTCGGTGGTCCGCAATCACCCCGCGTCGGTCGATCCCCGCATCAAGTCGAACAACCTGCTGAACAACGCGCTGGCGATGCAGGAGGCGCTGCGGCGGGGGCCGTCTTTCGAAGCCATCATGAGGAACTACCGCGGCGAGCTCTCGGAGTGCTCGCAGTCGAACCTGTTCCTGGTCAAGGATGGCACCGTCCGCACGCCGGCGCTCGACGCCGGTCTGCTGGCCGGCATCACCCGCGAATTCGTCGAAGAGGTGGCGGTCGACACAGGGATTCCGACGGCGGATGTCGTGCTTCGAGACGACGATCTCTTCGGCGCCGACGAGGCCTTCCTCACGAGCACCTCGAAGGAGATCGTCCCGATCGTCCGCGTGGACGACCGGGTGATCGGCAGCGGGCGGCCCGGGCCGATCACCCGGCGCCTGCTCGATGCCTATCGCCTCAAGGCCAGCGCCGTTGCCGGCCGGGGTTAGCTCTTGCCGCCGGGTGCGCCGTAGTCCTCCATCGGCGGGCACGCGCAGACCAGGTGGCGGTCGCCGTACGGATTGTCGATTCGTCCCACGCTCGGCCAGAACTTGTTCAGCCTGACAAACGGCAGCGGGAACACCGCCTGCTGGCGCGAGTACGGGTGCGTCCAGGCGTCGCCGGACGCGACCGCCATCGTGTGCGGCGCGTTCTTGAGCACGTTGTCCTTCGGGTCTGCCCTGCCGTCGATGACGTCCTGGATTTCCTGCCGGATGGCGATCATCGCGTCGCAGAAGCGGTCCAGTTCGTCGAGCGGTTCGCTCTCGGTGGGCTCCACCATGAGCGTGCCGGGCACCGGGAACGACACCGTCGGGGCGTGGAAGCCATAGTCCATGAGCCGCTTCGCGACGTCGCCTTCCTCGATGCCCGCCGCCTTGAACTGGCGCAGGTCGAAGATCATCTCGTGGGCGCAGCGCCCGCGCGCGTTCGTGTAGAGGACCGGGAAGTACGGCTCGAGGCGCGACTTGATGTAGTTCGCGTTCAGGATGGCGTACTTCGTGGCCTCGGTCATGCCCGCGCCGCCGAGCAGCGACACGTACGCGTACGAGATGAGGAGGATGCTCGCTGAGCCGAAGGGCGCGCCGGACACGGCGTGGATCGCCCTGTCGCCGCCGGTCGGCACGAGCACGTGGCCCGGCAGGTACGGCGCCAGGTGCGGGGCCACCGCGATGGGGCCCATGCCCGGGCCGCCGCCGCCGTGCGGGATGGCGAACGTCTTGTGCAGGTTGAGATGGCACACGTCGGCGCCGATCGCCGCCGGGCTCGTCAGGCCGAGCTGGGCATTGAGATTCGCGCCGTCCATGTAGACCTGCCCGCCGTGGTCGTGCACGACGCGGCAGATCTCCTGGACCGCGTCCTCGAAGACCCCGTGCGTCGACGGGTACGTGATCATGAGCGCGGCCAGCGTCGCCGCGTGCTCGCGCGCCTTCGCACGCAGGTCGGCGACATCGATGTTGCCGTTCGCGTCGCAGGCGACCACCACCACCTTCATCCCCGCCATGACCGCGCTGGCCGGGTTCGTCCCGTGGGCCGACGAGGGGATCAGCACGACGTCGCGGCCGAGGTCGCCCCGATCCCGGTGCCACGCCCGGATGACCATCAGGCCCGCGAACTCGCCCTGCGCCCCCGAGTTCGGCTGCAGGCTGACGGCCGCGAAGCCGGTGACGTCGCGCAGCACCGCCTCGAGGCCGGCGATCACCTCGGCGTACCCGGCGGCCTGGTCGGCCGGCGCGAACGGGTGCACGCCGGAGAACTCCGGCCAGGTTACCGCTTCCATGATGGCGGCCGCGTTGAGTTTCATCGTGCACGATCCGAGCGGGATCATGGACGTGTCGAGGCCGACGTCCTTGCGCTCCAGCGACTTCAGGAACCGCATCATCGACGTTTCGGAGTGATAGCGGTGGAACACCGGGTGCGTGAGGAACTCCGACGTCCGGACGAGGGGCGGCGGCCACAAGGGCGCATCGCCGGACGCCGCGCCGGCCGCGGGCTCCGGCGCCTCCAGGGCGCGGGCGAAGATGCCCGCGACCGCGTCCAGGTCGGCGGGTGACGTCGGCTCGTCGATCGCGATTCCGACTTCGTCCGGGCGCGACGCATCGAACCGGAAGTTGTAGCCCGCGGCGAGGGCGGCGTTCCGGATGCGGTCGCGCGAGCCCGCCGGGACGGCCAGCGCCAGCGTGTCGAAGTACGCGGCGTTCTGCTGCGTACAGCCCAGCGACGCCAGACGCCGCGCCAGCTCGCGCGCGAGTCCGTGCACGCGCGCGGCGATGCGCCTGAGGCCGGCCGGGCCGTGATAGACGCCGTACATGGCCGCCATCGTGGCGAGCAGCGCCTGCGCCGTGCAGATGTTCGAGGTGGCCTTGTCGCGGCGGATGTGCTGCTCGCGGGTTTGCAGCGCCATCCGGAAGGCGCGATCGCCCTGTGCGTCGACCGAGACGCCGATGAGGCGCCCGGGCGCCTGCCTGACATACTGTTCGCGCGTAGCGAAGAAGGCCGCATGGGGGCCGCCGTAGCCCATCGGGACGCCGAAGCGCTGGGCGCTGCCGACGACGACATCCGCGCCCATTTCGCCGGGCGGCGTGGCCAGCACGAGCGCCAGGAGATCCGTGGCGACGGCCACCAGGGCCCCCGCCGCGTGGGCGCGTGCGATCACGTCGCGCACGTCGTGCATCGCGCCCCGCTCGTCGGGCGTCTGCAGCAACACGCCGAAGACCTGCCCGTCGAAGACCGCCCGGTCTGGATCCGCGACGACAATCTCGATGCCCAGCGGTTCCGCCCGGCACTTCAGGACATCAATCGTCTGCGGGAAGCACCCGGACGAGACAACGAACACCGGCCTGGCCCCGCCCTGCACCCGGCGCAGCATCGTCATGGCCTCGGCGGCGGCAGTGGGCTCGTCGAGGAGCGAGGCGTTCGCCACCGGCATGCCCGTGAGGTCCTCGACCAGTGTCTGGAACGTCAGGAGCGCCTCGAGACGGCCCTGCGCGATTTCCGCCTGGTACGGCGTGTATGGCGTGTACCAGCTGGGATTCTCGAGAACGTTGCGCAGGATGACCGCCGGCGTCACGCAGTCGCTGTAGCCGAGGCCGATGAGCGACCGCACGGGGCGATTGTTGCCCGCGACCCCGCGGAGCCGGCCAAGGAACTCGTGCTCGCTCTCCGGCTCGAGCGCGGAGGGCGGCTCCTTCAGGCGGATGCTGGAGGGGATGGCCTCCTCCATGAGCGCGTCGAGCGACGGCGCGCCGATGACCCTCAGCATCTGGTCGCGCTCGTGGGGACGGGGGCCGATATGGCGCGACTGGAACGAACCGGTGTTGTCAGGATTCATGGATGATGACCTCATCGCGCCCACGGGCGCGGGCGCAGCCGCCGCCGGGCCGGGTCCTGCCCTACTTGACCAGCTCCGCGTACTGCGCGGCGGACATGAGCGGGTCGAGATCGCCGGGGCTGGAAAGCCGGACCTCGATCATCCAGCTCGCGTGGGGGTCGCTGTTGACCCGTTCGGGCTTCTCCGCCAGCGCGCTGTTGACCGCGGTCACCACGCCCGCAACCGGGCTGTACAGCTCCGACACCGCTTTGACCGACTCCACCGTGCCAAAGCTCTCGCCGACCTTGAGCGTGCGGCCAACCTGAGGCAGATCGAGGTACACGACGTCGCCCAGTTGCTTCTGGGCGTAGTCGGTGATGCCCACCTGGCCGGCGTCGCCGCTCACTTTGATCCACTCGTGGTCTTTCGTGTACTTGCAGTCGGCTGGATACATGTCACCCTCTTGGTCGTTTGTAGAACGGCAGCGGGACGATCGTCGCGCGGGCCAGCCGGCCCCGGACGTCCACGTCGAACTCCATGCCCGGCGCCGAGTGGGCGGCCGGCACGTACGCCATGCCAATGGCCTTCTTGAGGAACGGCGTCTGGGTGCCGCTGGTCACGCGGCCGGCCTTGGCACCGCCGATGATCACCGGGTACCCGTGCCTCGCGATGGCGCGATCCTTCATCTCGAACCCGACGATGCGGCGGGCGACGCCTCTCGCCTTCTGATCGGCCAGAGCCTGCCGGCCGAGGAACTCGCCCTTGTTCCAGCCGATGATCCACTCGAGATCCGCGTCGAGCACCGTCGTCGTGTCGTCGATGTCGTTCCCGTACAGGCGCATGGCGGCCTCGAGGCGCAGCGTATCGCGGGCGCCGAGCCCGGCGGGGATGATCTCTTCGTCTCTGCCCGCCTCGAGGATCGCGTCCCACACGCGGACCGCCTGCTGCGGCGGAACGAACACCTCGAAACCGTCCTCGCCGGTGTAGCCGGTTCGCGAGAGCGTGCCGCGCACGCCGGCGATCTCGCCGTGGGCGAACCAGTAGTACTTGATGGCGGCGAGGTCCACGTTGCTCAGCCGCTGCATCACCTGCCGGGCCAGCGGCCCCTGGAGCGCGATGAGCGCGTAGCGTGAGCTCGTATTCACCGAGGCGACGTCGAAACGTCTGGTCTGCTCGACGATCCAGGCAAAGTCTTTCTCCACGTTCGACGCGTTGATGACGAGGAGGAAGTGATCGTCGGCGAACCGGTAGACGAGCATGTCGTCCACGAAGGTCCCGGCCGGCGTCGTCAGGCCCGCATAGTGCGCCTGGCCGATCTTCAGGCGCGAGGCGTCGTTGGAGCTGATCCACTGGACGGCCGCGAGCGCGTCCTTCCCGGCGAGCTCGACCTGGCCCATGTGGGTGACGTCGAACAGGCCGGCCCGGGTGCGCACGGCAAGGTGCTCCTGCGACAGGCCGGAGTACTCCACTGGCATGTCCCATCCGGCAAACGGCACCATGCGCCCGCCGAGTGCCCGGTGGCGTGCATTCAAGGGTGTCTGCTTCAGCGGAGCGTCGGGTGTGTGGCTCATGGGATGTGCGAGAGGGGCAGAGACCAGCCCACACTACTATGGCCGCCGAGGGCCGGTCAAGCGATGCGGGCCGGTCTTCCGGTGCGCGCAGCCACTCCTGTCGCCGCTAGCTGCCGCCCCGCCGCGCGGGCGCGCGGCGTATGAGCTGCACCGTTCAGGTGACCGGCGAGTGCTCCGCTGGCGCGACTCCGAGCCTTGACCGAGAGTTACTTCCCTTCGACTACCTGGCAGCCCCCGTCCGGCACGGTGTCCTCATACCAGACGATAGGCATTGGCCGGGGCTGCCGGGTCGAGTTGACGTGACGCCCGTGATCGGACGGCCGGGGCCCGGAACCGGAGGCCCGGAGGACCCGGATGGCTCAGACACAGCCCTTCAGCGAGGTGTCCACGAAACGGAACAGTCGAGTACGTCCTGCCTTGGCACCGAATGGACGTTCAGGGCGAAACTCAGGTGCTCAGAAGCGCCTCATACGGTTCCTCCGTACCACTCTTGGTCTTCCTCCCGGAGGGCACCACGTGAAACATGTCCCCCGTTCTGAGCATCCGAAAAGCACCGGCATAGTGGGTGCTACGATATTCTTCCAGCAAGGTGCTCACCACGAAGGGCATTTGTGCTCTGGGGGCCTCAGGCCGCAGCGTGTATTCGAACGAGAATGGGCCACCTCGTGGAACGAACACCCGCGGACTGGTGACCTCCTTCGTGCGGCGAATCGCGTCTGTGACATCGGCTCGTTGACTATCATGCAGGTAGGGAGGGTCTTCGTATGTGATGACGATCCCGTGCCGCCGCTCCAGCGTCCGCACGACGTCCGCAAGCGGCCTAGGTCCGTGCCAAGGGGGCATGAGGGCCAAGCAAGGGTCATCACTGAGAGCGCGAAAGACCGTTGACGCTTCCCCGCCGCCACTCGAGCGCCTGGTTCGGCGACTGTGCTCATTTGGTAGTGACGAAGGCACGGCCAAGATGACCCTACTGAACCGTGATCGGACGGCCCGGAACCGGAGGCCCAGAGTTCTTGGAGGGCTCAGACACAGGGCCTATTACGCCCCCACGGGTCGCACGCTCAAGCCGATGTTCGGCGGTGTCAGCGCGTGCGGCGTCAGTGTGACCGCCGGTGCAGCCGCGAACCGGCAGACCTGCGGCCAACACCTTGTCCACGAATGCCGCGCCGGGCTCTCGTGTGGGCACCGGTCATGCGATCAGCCGCCCGGGTCGAACTCGGTCTTCCTGCGGAGGCACCGGGAACCGCTCTCGATCGGGAGGGGCGCCCTTCGACCCCTCTAACACATCGAGGCCACAGGTGCCGGGTCCCAGCGCTGTCTACGGCGAACTAGCATCTCGCACCGCCCACCCAATGGCCGGCTGCACGGACATGTCCGCGTTCTGGCCGAAGCCCGCAAAGCCCGCGATGAACTCCATCGGGTACTTGGTTAGGTGGTAGTCCCACACGAACGGCGCCACCGACAGCCCGGACGGGAAGATGCCGAGGGACAGGCCGCGGCCCCATTCCGCGTCCAACTCGGCCTGCCAGTCGAACCCGGCTCTCAACACGAGGGCCCCGTCATCTGCCTCCAGGTAGGGGAACAGGACGGTGCACCAGCCCGTCACCCACGGACCACCCGACCCGTCGTCCTTCTTGAAGATGCACCTCCAGAACTCGGTGTTCGGCTTGCCATCGGCCGTGGCGACGATCTCGTCCAGTACGGGCAGCATCGCACGGACCCATTGATCCAGACCGAACGCGCGGAACGTCTCGACGCGCTCGCGCATCCGCCGCCAGTCGTCCGTCGTCCCGCGCAGCACGATACGTGGGATGCCACAGACTGTGGCGAACAGGTAGTTGAAGTAGCCCTGCATCGCGTCCATCAGCACGATCTGACTCGCCGCACGTTCGACGACACCCGTCGTTGAGTAATCAGCAACCACGAGGTCGTGCGCCGTGCCGGCGTGACGCGCGATCTGGCGAGAGAACTCCTCGAAGACATCGGGCCAGCGGTTGTGGGGCGATCCCTTGACGAAGTCGTCCCGCCGGACCTTCAGGGTGGCCTCGCCCAGATGTTGGACGAAGCGCCCCCGGAGCGCCTCGGCATTCTGCGTTAGGTGATGAGCGAAGCCCTGCGCGATGCAGAGCCAGACGTCGTCCGGGGACAACACGAGCGGGTAGTGCCCGTCGAACGCGACCGAGAGCGCGGCCAGGAAGCCGTGCATCGTGCCGGCCCGATCGTCGGCCTCGTCCCGCGCGCGCCGAAGCCGTTCCAGTTCCTCCTCCTCGACCGCGCTGGGCGCTTGCGGCGTCTCGGAGGCCAGGCGCGGCGACTGCGCTTGGTGCAACCGCCCCCACTCCGCACGTTCGAGGTGCTGTGTCAACCCGGCGGCCAAGCCGACGGGCCTGGCAACTACGTGGCCGCGTGAGTGAGTATCTCGGCGTACGCGCCGAAGGCCACCGCGCTGGTGCCCCCGCCGTCGGAACGCTACGTGATGTGGACTACTGCCTCCGCTTCCGCCACGCCCGCAGGCCGGCGAGGCCGGTGCCGAGCAGGAGCAGCGAGGCGGGTTCGGGAACAGCGGGTTCGGGTTCGGGGAAAAGCGGCCAAACATAGGGCGTGGCCGACCCACTGATGAAAAAGTGATAGTTGCCACTGGAGTAATTGCTCCAATGGCCGGCTATGAACGTCCCGGCCCCGGTGACGGGATCAGGCCCGAACCGGAGGCTTATTGAATGTCCGAATCTATCACCCCAAGGCACAACAACCCAGGACGCGAACTCATAACTCACATAACCGTGCCACACAGACGGGGGACCTGAAATACACAAGTCGCACCCGGGCCACACCCTCAATGGTTCCCAATAACCCGGTAGGTAGAAGATGGCGCTAGACCCGTCGGCCGCGAACGAGCCGGTCACCTCTGCACCACCGTCAAGGACACCATAGAAGGTGATGGGATCAGCCTGGACAGGCTGGCCCATCAGGACGAGGCCGAGAACGAGGATGTAGCAAGGGCGTTTCACAGGCACCTCCCGCTAGGAATCTGGCGTGCCGGTAACTCACACCGCCGGAGCGGGGGCGAGGTCGAGATACGACGAACCAGCCGGTGTCACAGGGGCGGCAATGGTGGCAAGGCGGAGCGCAGTGAGGACGGCGCGTCATTGCGACACTGCTCTAGCGCCGGGCAGTCCAGCCGGGCACTGCCCGCCCACAATCTGTGCCCTCGGCGGGCGGCTGTCAAGGCTCGGCAGCACGATCCCGAAAATAGCGCCGGGTGCCGGTCATGCCCGCGCCAGCCTCCGATGTTCACCGGATGCTGAGGACGTGACGGCCTGCGACAACCGAGTGGCGCTGTACACGCCGAAGGCCACCGAGCTGGTGGCCCTCGGAGACTCTCAGCCCTTATCGACTCGGACTACTGCCGCCGCTTCCGCCACGCCCGCAGGCCGACGAGGCCGGTGCCGAACAGCAGCAGCGAGGCGGGTTCGGGGACGTGGTGATCCTCCCCGACTGTCCAACTGACGCTGTTGGTGGCGGACTTCATGCCATACACTTTCTGCCCGAATGAGTCCACTGGGTTGTTCAGCACGTCATAGAAATTCAGCTCAGCGTGGTGGATCATCCCCGCTGTGGGCGGAATTGGCGGAAAGGTCCATCCGGCGACGGAGTCATACTCTGCGGTTGCGAAAAGCCACCACGCGAAGCCGAACTCGTGGCTGGTGAAGGGCAAGGATCGGTTCAGATCCCAGGTGTGGTCCAGGAAGCCCCCCAGCCCCGCCAGAGGTGTCGTGCCATCGGGGAGAGTTGCCCAGAATCCCTCGCCCACGAACTCGACGTCGGTTTTCTTCAACTCCCCAGTTCCTGCGTAGACTATTTTCCCCCAGACATTGATACTGCTGGCGGCAGGGTCCCAGACGAGATTGATGGTCTGGCTTGGCCCCGTCGCAGTCACGGCACTGCCAACCGGAGTTGACCCATTGAGCAACTGGGCTTTTGACAGATACCAAGACCAGTCGAGGGGGTCGGCCGACGCTGGTGCGCTCATGAGGAATGCGGCAGCAGCGACGACGAGTCCGGAGATCAGTCCGCGATGGGATGAACGCATAGCTCAGCCTCCTCTGACAGGGGGGCCGAGTGGAGAAGCGGGAACACTCGGGGGCTAGCACGCCGCAACGCGCACGGGGGGCTTCTGTCCAGCGACAGACTACATGTCCGGTGAGGCACCTGCAAGGCGTTGTCCAGCGGCGATCTGGCAATTCGCGCCAGATTCCTCCGACGCCGGTTTGGAAGGCTGCTCGGTGAGGGGCTTTTGTCTGGTCGGCGGGCCGATCCCAGACTTCCATCGCCGAATCCTGGTGCGAGCCCGGTCGTGAGATCGACCTCAGCTCTTCGTCCACCACGTACGATTCGAGCGTGGCCCCCCACGGCCGCTCCGCTGGAACATCGTCATCTCCCACCGGCCGGCGGCAACATCGAACCTGATGATGTAGACACCCCCGTCATCGCCGGCCACCCTGTGTCTCAGCGGTTCCTCTCCGCGCCCGCCCGCGGGGTGAACGGAGATCTACGGTCTGACTGATCGGACCTCCCCAGTCCGCGACAGCAGTTCTTCCACCGTTCGACGAGCCCGACGCCTGCGCATGGCCCCCTCCCTGCTGTCTCAACCACACGCAGGCCGGCCGGTCGCAGCGTGATCGGCGAAGTGGCTGGATTGCCTGTGGACGGCGTTAGTTTGCCCCCATGCCTGTCACCCGCGATCAACGCTACGAGCAGGTCTGGGCGAGGCCGGTGCTGGCCGTCGCCAGGGGGTACGCGGTATCGGCGATCTACCGACCCACCTGGCGTAGGCATGGCCGGTCTGGGAACCGCCCCTCACCTGATCTAAGATGCCTGGAGACCCGAGCCGACGCCCACTCCCCCATCAGCAGAGGTCAAGTACACCCAGCCCCAAGGAGTCTTCACGCTCATGCCCGATGTCGCCAGAGTCCTCAGAGAAGAAGTTCAGCGACTTGCCAAGCGGCAGGTCAAGGCCGGGTTGACGCCAGTCAAACGCGACACTGTCCGCCTGAAGAAGCACGTCGCCGACCTGCGCCGTGAGCTGACAGCGCTGACGCGTACCAATCGTAAGTTGCTGGCCAGGGTCACGGCGGTGGTGGCGACCAAGGAGACGGAGGTGGCGACGGAACGGGCGGCGACACTCCGTCCGACATCGAAGAGCCTGGTGCGCCTCCGCCGCCGACTAGGTCTGACCCAGGTCGAGTTCGGCAGCTTGCTCAGCGTCAGTGGCCAGGCGGTGCTCAACTGGGAGCGTAAGGGCAGCCGGGTTCGGATGCGCAGCGCGAATCTCGCGGCCCTGGCGGGTATTCAGAAAATCGGCAAGCGTGAGGCCCGGCGGCGGCTGGAGAAAATGGGCCAGGTCCGCAAGCGTCGTCACGAATAGAGGATCGGTTCACCCTCAGCAGCACCCAGGGTCAGCAGTGACGGCCGGGTGGCTGCGTGGAATGGTGCGCGCGTGAACTCCGGGCCATGCTAGCGGCCGAGCGCAGGCCGGATCAGGGCTGTCTGCGGCGTCCTCGTCGCCGGCGAGCGGCAGCTCCAGCGCCAGCTGGTTCCGGGCTCTGGGCGGATGCTGCCGTGCGCCTCCGGTGAGCTGGGTCGTACACGCGTACGCGGCGCGGAATGGCTCCCTGACGCCGGGGCGCCACAAAGGTCATCGGCCATCGGCCTTGCGGACCGAGATCCATCAACAGCACCCGCTGGCCCAACTTCGCGAGCGCAGCGGCGACGTTCTCGGCGGTCGTGCTTTTCCCAGCTTCCGCGTTTTGGGTTCGTAATGGCGACGGTTCTGGTATCGCTCGTTCGTCCACTTCACGAAGCGCACGAGGCCGAACAGGATCAACCACCAAGAACCGATCATCACCGAGAGCATGAACGTCCACCCAACAAGTGCCTTCTGCGTTTCGCGCTCCCGCCGCCGCCACCACCCAACAAACGAGGAGACAACGTAGCCAGCCCAATAGACAAGGAGTGCCAAGACCACAAAGGCCACGATCACGCTGGTAGGCACCGCCTCGCCTCCTATGTGTCGGGGTTTCAATGGGGGGGGGCGGCCAACGCGGCGGTTGTATCACTCCGGCATCAGCGCCGCGCCGCCGGCGCGACTGGACCACGCCTGATCACACCGGCTTGTGATGTGACCGACCGGTCGTATCACAGCAAGGGCGACGACTACCCCATCCGCCTCCGCCACGCCCGCAGGCCGACGAGGCCGGTGCCGAAGAGGAGAAGGGTGGAGGGTTCGGGGACTGCTTCCGCATAGATTTCAACTTCGCTAACAACAGACCAGTGCGTTCCACCATCGACCTCATATTTCAAGTACTGCATCGACAAGCCGGAAGGGAAACTCCAGGAAGCGAACATCAGATAGTCCGGAGCCACACCCGTCTCATCAACAAACACACCTGATCCAAAGAGAGACCAGGCCGACCCATCCAGACTGCTATAGACGTTGTAGTTGTTTGTATAACCGGCCCACAGTCCATCATTCACTTGCCAGATGACGTCAATCGTCTTCACGGAATAAACCTGGGCGAGGTCAACAACCAGCCAGTTCGGATCACTGCTGAGGCCATGGTCCCCTGGATTCCAATACGTCAGAACATCGCCGTCAACCGCTTTTGCCGCAACCGCAATAGACCACTCGCCGTTAGCGGTCGCTACTTTCCCCCTCGCGACATTGATGGGATCAGCCCGGACAGGCTGGGCCATCAGGACGAGGCCGAGAACGAGGATGTAGGTTAGGCGTTTCACAGGCACCTCCCGCCATGAATGAGGCGTGTCAGTAACTCACGCAGCCGGAGCGGGGGCGAGGTCGTGATACGACGAACCCGCCGGTGTCACAGGGGCGGCAATGGTGGCAAGGCGGAACGCGGTGAGGACGGCGCACCATTGCGACACTTCCTTGGCGCCGGGCAGTCCAGCCGGGCACTGCCCGCCCACAATCTGTGCCCGCGGCGGGCGGATGTCAAGGCTCGGCCGCACGCTTCCGAGAGTAGTGCCAGGTGCCGGTGACGCCCGCGCCAGTCTTCGATGCACGCCGGATGCTGAGGACGTGACGGCCCGCGACAACCGAGTGGCGCCGTACACGCCGGGGGCCACCGCGCTGGTGGCCCCCGGAGATCTTCAGCCGCCCCGGTCCGGTCTACGCCTGCCACTTTCGGCACGCACGCAGCCCGGCGAGGCCGATGCCGAGCAACAGCACGGAAGGGCCGGGGTGGGGACGGTGCCTTCGAGCGTGTCTTCCGGGGCGCGCCGCGACTCCTACCGCCGTGTTCGCCGGCGCCGGCGGATCGCGGCGACGACGGCCACGGCCAGGAGCAGGATGCCCCACACGAGCGGCGGCCGGCGCCAGGCCGCCGGCGCCAGCGGCAGCACGATGGCCGCCACCGGCCCGGCCAGGCACACGGCCGCCGCAATCGTGACAAGCCCTTCGCGCAGGAGCGTTCGCATCTTAGGTGAACCTGATGGGAATGGACGAACAGCCGATGAAGCGGAACCAGGCGGATTCCACCCTCAACAGCCAGGTGAACGCGCACACTTGCTGGAGCCCCGGGAACCACTTCACGTCGTCGATGCACTGCACGTAGTCGTCCCAGGCGCGGATGACCTCCTCCTCGTATTCCGAGTAGCAGCTGGGCCTGACTGGCGAGGCGACGCGCGACAGCCGCCCGCCGCCGTCCCGCCGCGCGGGGGCGCGCCGGTCCACCGCCGCGGGTTCGCCCTGCAGGAGGCCCAGCGTGGCATCCAGATTGTCGAGCGAGACCCCGGCAGCCGACTCCCGGCTCTCCTGGCTCAGCCGGCGGAACACGCCGCGGAACGCCCGCGCGGCGCGCGACCCTGCCAGCACCCGTTGCGCGAGGTCGAGGCCATCCTCATGTCCCCGATCGAGCAGGAGCACGGCTGTCTGTCCGCTCCTCGTCACGCGCAGTCGGCTGCCCGTGCGGGCCAGCTCCAACACGTCGCCGCGCCAAGCGATGCGCGCGTGAAAGTCGCCGTTCGCCTGGACGACCTTGCTGACGTCGAGGTCCGGCCACGTGAGCGACGCCCGCAGGGCTCCGCCAGCTCGAGCGGTGAGCGTGAGTTCCGCACCGGTCCCCTCATCGATCACTTCCGGGCGTTCGAGACGCCGCTGTTCCGCCTGCGGCTGGCCCGCGTTGAACCGCTCAAGCGTCCCGGGCGGGCCAGCCAGCGATCCCGATGCGGTCAGTACCCAGCCCATCAGACCCACCCCTCCGATACACAGCGTTGACACGATCCATCCTCCAGCCGGCCGCCTCGGTCGTCGCCGAGTTCGCCGGCCACCCCGGCGCGCAACCCCGCCACGTCGCGATGCGCACGTGGCCTGCCTCGCCCGGGTGTGTCCGGAGGCTCCCGGTACACTTGCGCGGGTCCCCCCGCGCGGGCCGACCTCATCGGCTGGCCCGTCGCCGTCCCCGCCCTCAGGGCCCCGCGGGCATCGGCGGCCCGCTTCTGCCGGGCGTGCGTTCGTGCACCAGCGGACCGGGCGACGGTTCCGGCCACGCCAGCGAGGTTGCCGCATTGTCGGGCCTGAGGCCTGACGGCCCCGCCTCCCTCAGGTACGTCTGCAGCGTGTGATAGCTGATGTCCAGCGACCGGCATGCGGCCCGCTTGTTGTTGCCGCATCGATGCAGGACCAGCTTGACGTAGCGGGTGCACCAGGCGCGGAGCGTGTCCCCGTCCCGCATGGACGGGTCGAGCACGTCGGCGAAGTCGCCGCGCACCTCCCTGGGCAGGTCGTGCAGTTCGATCTGGTGCCCCTTCGCCAGGACGACGGCGGACTCCATCATGCGCTCGAGTTCCCGGACATTGCCGGGCCAGTCGTAGGAGAAGAGGGCATTCTCCGCCGCCGCCGACAGGCCCAGCGTCCGCAGGCCACCGTGGCGGACGAGGAAGTAGCGGGCGAGCTCGAGCGTGTCTTCACGGCGGCTTCGCAGCGGCGGCACCTTCAACTCGATGCCGCTCAACCGGTAGAAGAGATCCGACCGGAACTCCCCCAGCCGGACCAGCTCCCGGAGGGGACGGTTGGTCGCCACCACCAGCCGGATGTCGACGGCGTGGGCGGCGCTCGCCCCGACGCGCTCGACGACCCGCTCCTGGATCGCGCGCAGCAGCTTGGCCTGGGCCGAGGCCGACAGGTCGGCGACCTCGTCCAGGAACAACGTGCCGCCCGAGGCGTGTTCGAACTTGCCCCGCCTCCCCCGGACGCCGGTCGCCGTGCGGTCTTCGATGCCGAACAGCTCCGCTTCGAGCAGCGTATCGACGATGGCCGCGCAGTTGAGGGCGACGAACGGGTTGCGGCGCCGGGCGCTCACGTCGTGGATCTGGCGCGCAACCAGTTCCTTGCCGCTGCCGCTTTCGCCCTCGATGAGCACGGTGAAGTCGGTGGCTGCGACCCGCTCAATCCGCTCGCGCAGATGGCACATCGCCGGGCTGCAGCCGATGAGCGGCGCGGCGCCGTCGCGGACGCGGTTGTGCGCGTGGAGCATCCTGGGCAGCGCACCGCCCTTGCGATCGAACTCGGCGGCGAGCTCCCACACCCCGACCGCGCGGCGGATCGCCCGCCAATGTTCGTCGGACAGCACCTGGCCAGGCACCAGGCCGATTTCGAGCATCCAGCCCAGCCCTCCTCCGCGCGGCGGCACCGGGACCCGGACCACCTCAGGTTCGACCTCCGGCCCGCCACCGATCTGGACCTGACTGCCGAGCTGCGCGCGGATGCGGACCCACTGCGCCCCCAGTTGGCGGCGCAACGCGCCCTCGAGCGCTTCAGACAGCGGACGGGTCCGCCCTTCTCCCCCCGACTGCCGCGCCATTCCCCGGAGTACGTCGTCAACGAAACAGCGATGGCCGCCCCGCGGCTGGCACGCTGGGAGTCTCCGAGGCGATGACCGCGAGGGCTCGAGCTGGCTCATGTCCGATCCTGCCTTCCAAACCCGGTGCCAACGGCGGGTCGCGCCGTCTCGGCAGTGCTGCTCGCGTTCGCGGGCCGACCGGCCGGGTCGGTGGTGAGTAGTCTGTTCCCGTTCGTTCCCGGCTCGCGACGCTGCGGGTAGTCGTTTCCCGTCGCACGGCGGAGGCCCGCGCGATACTGCAGGTCCGAACCACCGTTGATGCATCCAACGCGGCTGTGGACGACGACCCATGGCGCCTGTTCCTGGGTTGAACCGCTCTGGAGCACGAGATCGACGCGTCTTCCCGGGAGCAGGCGCGCGGGGCTTTCCACCAACAAGCCGTCGGGCGACGCGTTGAGGATCCGGAGAGCCAGGCCCGTGCGAAGGCGGGCGGCGGACCCGGCACTGTCGAAGGCCCGCATCTCCCGCGCATGTTGGCGGCGTTCCACCGGGTTCATCAAGCGGTGACCCATCGCTTCTCCCTGAAGTCGAAGCGCAGGAGCCGGCTTCGTCCTGTTGCGCCCAGGAGTCGGACGGCGGTACTGCTGATTGGCCGGCCCGCGCAGGTAGACGGTACCCGAGGTGGCCCCCCCAGCGGGCCCGAACGACAACAGACTGGATCCACCGAGCTTCAGCGGACTTCCCGTCAGAGGGGAGCCCGAGTCCGGGTCGGCCGCGCCCGGCACGATGCCGAATGCGGCACCTGGGAACTGGTCGCCGATGCGCACCCATGCTGACACCTGATGGTCGACGCCCGCCGCCATGTCGGCCGAGCGGACGCCGTCGTAGTTGCCGTCGGCAAACATCGCGAACCGGAGGCCGTCTCTGGAGGCCTGGAACACCAGGGCGACGTGCACGCCGCGCTTCAGCGCTTCGGCGCGCACGGTGTGCACCAGCGCGGCCACGTGACGTGCGGCCCCGGCCGCGTGAAGCGCGTTGCGCTGGGCGGTCAGCGCCGGCACGGACAGTGCTCCGAGGATGAGGGCCACGACCGCGGCCATCAGCGCCTCGACCAGCGACGTGCCCGCCTCCCCGCGTCGGCGCTCGAGCCGGCGTCCCGGCGCGGGGAGGAGGGAGGCTGCCCTCACTGCTGCTCCGCTCTGGGCGGGGTGACGGTGAGCTGGTTCTTGATCTTCAGGAAGGCCTTTTCGCCGATGCCGCGAACGTTCATCAGCTCCTCGACCTTCTTGAAACCGCCGTTCTTCTGCCGGTACTCGACGATGCGGGCCGCGGTCTTCGGGCCGACACCGGGAAGGCTCTCGAGCTGCTCGGCCGGCGCAGTGTTGATGTTGACGGCCTGGGCCGGCGCGGCCTTGGCGTCCGGGGCCTTCTGCTGGATGGACGAGGCGCCGGCGGGCGCCGCCAGCGTGAGTGCGGCGGCAACGACGACGATCGCGGCGACGGACAGGTGACGCACGGGACGCTCCTTTCCCTGGGCGCGGCGGAATGCCGCGCGACGCCCGGACGCTGCGGTGGCAGCCCCGGTGGAGGTCGGGCACCGCGGCCGCCCCCGGCAGCGCCGGGCTATGCCTCCGTCATCGCAAGATCGCCGCCAGGGCGCGGCGCGCCGCGGGTGTTCGCCGAACTGGTTGAGGGAGTCGCGGATCCGGCAGTGCGTCGCCTTGCGCGATGCGGCCGCGGGGGCCCGGTGCGGTGCGGGTGTCGACTGGAGTTGCCGGGGCGGTCGGGCGGAGGTCGGTCTACGAACCCGCCCCGCCCGCCCCACGTGCCCAGGCCAGCGTGCGGGCCAGGCCCTCTTCGAGCGGGACTGCCGGGGCATAACCGAGCAGCGCGCGGGCGCGCCCGATGTCGGCTTGCGAATCCCGGATGTCGCCGGTGCGGAGCGGGCCGCAGGCGGCCACCACGGTCGATCCCGTCAACGACCGGAGCATCTGGAAGAGCTGGTTCAGCGACACGCGGCCGCCGGTCGCCACGTTGAGCACGTGGCCGGCGAGGCCGGGGGCGTGGCACGCCTTCAGTACGCCGTCCACCACGTTGGCCACGTATGTGAAGTCCCGCGTCTGCTCGCCGTCTCCGAAGATCGTCGGCGCCCGGCCATCCAGAAGCGCCCTGATGAAGAGCGAGATCACGCCTGAGTACGGCGACGAAGGGTCCTGGCGCGGCCCGAACACGTTGAAGTAGCGTGTCGTCACCGTGTCCAGGCCGTACAACGAGGTGAACAGCCGGGCGTACTGCTCGCCGATGAGTTTCTGCAGCGCGTACGGCGTCAGCGGATCGAGCGGCATGTCCTCGCGCGTCGGCAGGCCGGCCACGTTCCCGTACACCGACGAGGAGCCCGCGAAGATCAGCCTGCGCACGCCAGCGTCGCGCGCGGCTACGAGCAGGTTGAGGGTGGCGTCGACGTTGGCCTGGTGGCAGAAGACCGGTTCAGCCACCGATCGCGGCACCGACGGGATCGCCGCCTGGTGCAGCACGTAGTCCACGCCCGCCGCCGCACGGTTCGCGACGTCCGCGCGCGCGAGGTCTCCCTCGACGAACTCGATCCGGCCGGCCACCGACGCCAGGTTCTCCCGGTATCCCGTGACCAGGCTGTCGACCACGCGGACCCGCTCGCCCCTTCGGACCAGTTCTTCGACCAGGTGCGAGCCGATGAACCCCGCGCCGCCGGTGACCAGGTAGTGTGCCATCGAATCCCCTCGCGCGGCCGCCGCCGCGCGCAGGCCGTCAAGCCATCCGACCGACCGGCTTCACGGCCCGTTTGCGATTCGCGCAGGCCATGAGACCGTCCGACCGACCGGCTTCACGGCCCGTTTGCGATTCGCGCAGGCCATGAGACCGTCCGACCGACCGGCTTCACGGCCCGTTCGCGATTCGCGCAGGCCATGAGACCGTCCGACCGACCGGCTTCACGGCCCGTTCGCGATTCGCGCAGGCCGTGAAGCCGTCCCCTGTAGATCCGCCGCAGCCAGCCGTAAGCCGAATCCTGTGCCCCGGGTCTCCCCCGCTTGCGCGAGAGTCGCCCGGGGTGACGACCATTCCTCTGGTCCCGTCATTGCTGGCGGGATCAAGCGACCGACCCGGAGGCCTGGAGCGGGCCGCTCTCGTAACGCCTCCCTATTTGGTCTTGCTCCGTGCGGGGTTTTGCCTGCCACCCGCGTTGCCGCGGGCGCGGTGCGCTCTTACCGCACCTTTTCACCCTTACCCGCCTCCGCTCTCCACCCTTCGCACAGAGAGCTACGGCGCGGCAGGCCCGAGAGGGGCTTGCCTCGCCGAAGCCCGAGCCATCGAAGGGTCGAGGGCGAAGGCGGGCGGTATATTTTCTGTGCCACTTTCCTTCAGGTCACCCTGACCGGGCGTTACCCGGCGCACTGCCCTCTGGAGTTCGGACTTTCCTCCCTTCCCGGGGATCGGCCCTTGCGGGCCTGGCCCGGAAACAGCGGTCGTCTGGCTGACTGCGGCGGAACCGTGACCGCCTAGGAATCCAGGCCCTGGCGGATGTTGTACTGCTCGAGCTTCTTGTACAGATTACTGCGTGGCGTGCCGATTGTCTCGGCCGTTTTCGAGATATTCCAATCGTTCTCGCGGAGTTTCTGGACGAGGAACGCCCGCTCCGCGTTCTCCTTGAACTCCCGCAGGGTGCCCGGCGGGTCGCCGCGGTCCTCGGGCGCCAGTGCCGCCCGGGGCTCCGCGCGGACCGACTCGGGCAGGTCTCCGGCGTCGACCACATCGCCCGGCGTCATGATGATCACGCGCTCGATCGTGTTGCGCAGTTCCCGCACGTTGCCCTTCCACCGCGCGCGCTGGAGGGCGGCGACCGCCTCGGCGGTGAAGCGTTTGGCGCGGAAGTTGTTCTCGCGCGTGAACTGGTCGGCGAAATGGCGGACCAGTGCCGGGATGTCGTCGGAGCGGTCGCGCAGCGGCGGCACGGAGACGGGAATCACGCTCAGCCGGAAGAACAGGTCCTCGCGAAAGAGGCCCTTCTCGATCTCCTGTTCCAGGTCCTTGTTCGTCGCCGCGATCACCCGGACGTCCACCTTGAGCGTCCGCGACGAGCCGAGGCGCTCGACCTCGCCTTCCTGGAGCACGCGCAGCACCTTGGCCTGCGTCTTCATGCTCATGTCGCCGACTTCGTCCAGGAAGATCGTGCCGCGGTCGGCGAGCTCGAACTTGCCGACCTGCTTGTCGGTGGCGCCCGTGAAGGAGCCCTTCTCGTGGCCGAACAGCTCCGACTCGATCAGCTCGTCGGGGATGGCCGCGCAGTTGACCTGCACGAATCGCTCGCGGGCGCGCAGGCTGTTCTTGTGAATCATCCTGGCGACGAGCTCCTTGCCGACTCCGCTCTCGCCCCGGATGAGCACCGTCGCGTTCGTGGGCGCCGCCCGCCTCACCGCTTCGAGCACCTCCCGGAGCAGCGGGCTCGAGCCCACCATGTCGTGGCGCAGGTCGATGGCCTTCGCGAGGTTCTGGTTCTCGTCGCGAAGCCGGCTGAACCCCAGCGCGTTTCGAATGGCCAGGAGGATGCGCTCGGTGGCCAGAGGCTTCTCGATGAAGTCGAATGCGCCGAGCTTGGTCGCCTCGACCGCCGTCGCCACGGTGCCGTGCCCGGAGATCATCACGACCGGCAGCGGCTCGGCCACGGTCTTGAGCCTGGCGAGCACCTCGAGACCGTCCATGCCGGGCATCTTGATGTCGAGGAACACGAGGTCGACCGACTCGCGGTCGGCCAGGGCAATGCCTTCCTCCCCGGTGGCGGCGCCGAGGAACTCGTAGCCTTCGTACTCGAGGATCATCCGCATCGAGTCGCGGATGGCGGCTTCGTCGTCGATGACCAGGATGCGCGCCTTCATCGTCTGCGGCCGGGGCATCAGGGCTGGCGCTCGGCGCGCAGCGAATGAAGCGCGCGCTGGCCCGTTCCAGGATCGTAGATGTAGAAGGCCAGCACGTCGCCCGGGCGTGCGGCTGAAGCCACCAGGCGGAAGTCGCCCGCCGTGCGGATCGGCGTGCGATTGATCTCGATGATGACGTCGCCGTGGCGCATGTCCGCTTCGTCGGCGGGGCTCAGCGGAGCCACGCGGGTCACCATCACGCCCGACAGCGCGTCGGGCAGCTTCCACTTCGCCCGCAGCTGTCGCGTCAGTTCCTGGACGCTGACGCCGAGGCCCCGATCGTCGCCCCTCGCGGGAGCCGTCGCCGGCGGCGAAGGCGTGTCCGGGTCGTCGCGCAGGGGCCGCTCGACGAGCAACACCTCCACGTCTTGCGCCCGTCCTTCGCGCACCAGCTGCAGGGAGACGCGGGTGCCGGGCTCGCCCGCGGCGATGGTGCGAATGAGCGCGGAGGTCTCCTGGACGGCCCGGCCGTCGACGGCCGCGATGACGTCGTAGCGCCGCAGCCCGGCACGCTCGGCCGGGGACCCGGCGTAGACATCCTCGATGAGCACGCCCGGGGCCGTGCCGAGCCGGAGCGATCGCTGCAGGTCTTCGTCGACGTCCTTCAAGCTCACGCCGATGTAGCCGCGCACCACCCGGCCGCGCTGTCGCAGCTGCCCGAGGATCTCCCGCGCCTGGTTGATCGGCACGGCGAACCCGATGTCGTTGCCCTCGGAGCTGATCGCCGAGTTGATGCCGATCACCTGGCCGGCCGTGTTGATGAGGGGGCCGCCGCTGTTGCCGAAGTCGATCGCGGCGTCGGTCTGGATGTAGTCGTCCAGGCTCGCGTCGAACAGCTTGCGGCCCAGGTAGCTCACGACTCCCACGGTCACGGTGTGCTCGTACGCCAGCGGGTTGCCGATGGCGCACACCCACTCGCCGGGGCGCAGGGCCGAGGAATCGCCGAGCGCCGCGACGGGCAGCCCGGAGACACCGTCCACCTTGATGAGCGCCACGTCGGTGTCCGGGTCGGCCCCGATGACGCGGGCGCGCAAGCTGCGGCCGTCGGCCAGCTTCACGTTGAGGCGCTGGGCGCCGGCGACCACGTGCTGGTTCGTCAGGATCTCTCCGTCAGGGGTCAGCAGGATGCCGCTGCCGGAATCGCGATCGGCATGCTCGAGGGGCTCGTCGGGCGGCGCCGGCACGCCCCGGTGCACCTCGTCGTTCGGGACCGCGCCCCGCGGCGGGCGGTGCGGCGCGCTCACGGCCTCGATGTAGACGACTGCCGGGTTGACGCGGGCGGCGATGTCGGCGAAATCGACCACGAGGATCGGCACGCCCGGCGGTTTCGCCGATCCGGGCGCCGAGGGGGCGGCCACGGTGATCGGCGAGGCCGGGGCCAGCGACCCGGCCAGCATCAGGCCGACCAGCAGGGACACGGCGCCCGTGAGCGCGAGGGTGAGCGCGGTGAATCGTCGGGTCACGTTCCCATTATAAGGCGTAAGAACGCCTCCTCATCGAGTACCGCGACGCCAAGCGCCTGTGCCTTGGCGAGTTTGCTGCCCGCCTCGGCGCCGGCCACCACGTAGGTGGTCTTCTTCGAGACCGATCCGGAGACGCGGCCGCCCCGGGCCTTGATCGCCTCCGCGGCGGCGTCGCGCGTCATCCCGGCGAGGGTGCCGGTCAGCACGAACGTCGCGCCGGCAAGGGCCTGCCCGCCTGCCTGGGCAGGCGCAGAGGATTCGAGACGAAGGCCCGTGGCCCGAAGCCTGCCCACCAGCGCGAGGTTGTGCGGCTCATCGAAGTACCTCGCGGACGGCCGCCGCGGCGATCGGGCCGATGTCACGCACCGCCTGGATCGTCTCCGCCGGGGCCGCTGCCAGCGCGTCGATCGAGCCGAAGGCCCCCGCCAGCGACTGGGCCACCCGCTCGCCGACGTGCCGGATGCCGAGGCCGAACAGCACGCGCCAGAACTCGGCCTCCTTGCTCCGCGCGATCTGACCGAGGAGCTTCAGGGCGGACTTCTGCCCCATGCGATCGAGTCCGGCCACCTGGTCCGCCTGCAGGGCGTAGAGGTCGGCCACGTCGGCGACGAGCCCGCGATCGACGAGTTGATCGACCAGCGCCTCGCCCAGCCCCTCGATGTTCATGGCCCGCCTCGCGGCGAAGTGCAGCAGGCTCCGCCTCAGCCGCGCCGGGCAGGAGGCGTTGAGGCACCGCCAGACCACCTCGTCTTCCGGGCGCGCCAGGCGGCTTCCGCAGGCCGGGCACTCCCGGGGCATTTCCCAGGGCCGTGCGTCCTCCGGGCGCTCGGCGACGACCGGCCCCACCACCTTGGGGATGACGTCGCCGCCCTTCTCGATGATCACGAGATCGCCGGGCCTGATGTCGCGCCGGGCAATCTCCTGTTCGTTGTGGAGCGTCGCCATCTGGATGGTCGAGCCGGAGAGGAACACCGGCTCGAGCACGGCATACGGCGTGACCGCGCCTGTCCGCCCGACGTTGACCGCGATCTGCTTGAGGCGGGTCGTGGCCTGGAGCGCCGGGAACTTGTAGGCCGTCGCCCACCGGGGGAACTTGTTGGTGGCGCCCAGGCGCATGCGAAGCGCGAGGTCGTCGAGCTTGATGACGACGCCGTCCGTGTCGAAGCCGAGCGAGTGGCGGGCCTCGCCCCACTCGCGGCAGTAGTCCATCACGGCCTCGAGACCGGCGCAGCGGCGCCAGTGGGGCTCCACCGGCAGGCCGAGGCCGCTCATCCGCTGCATCGCGGCGGCATGCTCGCCGCGCTCCTCTCCAGCGGTGACAATCTGGTACACGAACGCGGCCAACCCGCGCCTGGCGACGGCCGCGGGATCGAGGCTCCGCATCGTGCCCGCCGCGGCGTTTCGCGGGTTGGCGAAGGCCGGCTCTTCCGCGTCCTCCCGCTCCCGGTTCACGCGCTCGAAGGACGCGCGCGGCAGGTACACCTCTCCCCGCACCTCGAGGCGCCCGGGCACGTCGTGCTTGAGGCGCAGCGGGATGGCCCTGATCGTGCGCACGTTGCCGGTCACGTCCTCGCCTCTGACGCCGTCGCCCCGCGTGACCCCGCGGACGAGGACGCCGTCTTCGTAGGTCAGCGCGATGCTGAGGCCGTCGATCTTGAGTTCGGCGACGTACACGACCTCGGCCGGCGGGGCGTCCCCCGCGCTGAGGAGCCTGATGACCCGTTCGTGGAAGGCCCGGAGGTCGTCGTCCGAGTACGCGTTGTCGAGGCTGAGCATCGGCACCAGGTGCTCGACGGACGCGAACCCTTCGGCAGGGCGGCCGCCGACGCGCTGGGTCGGAGAATCGGGGCTCACCAGCTCTGGACGGCGCGCTTCGAGCTCTCGCAACTCGGCCATCAGCCGGTCGAACTCGGCGTCGGTGATGGTCGGGGCGGCGAGCACGTAGTAGCGCCGCTCGTGCTCCCGGATGAGGTCGCGAAGCTCCGCGATGCGTTCGGAGTCGGTCATGGCGGGCGCCGGGATCAGCGGTCGCGCATCAGGACGTAGTCTGGCAGCGCCTCCAGCGCCGCCCGCTGGTCGGACGGCGGGAACACCTGGAGGTGCTCCTTCGCCTCGCCGGCGAGCTGGACCGCGCGGTCGTACGCGTAGTCGATCGTGCGGTGCTGCTCCAGCAGTGCCCTGATCTCCTCCCAGCGTTCGGACGTCAGCGTGCGCGCCCGCACGACGTCGGTGATGAGCGTGCGGACCGCCGGGTCCGCGCGGTTCATCAGCGCGATCACCGGCAGCGTGATCTTGCCTTCCCGCAGGTCGCTGGCCACGGGCTTCCCGAGCGACTGGACCGTGCCGGTGAGGTCGAGCAGGTCGTCGACCAGCTGGAACGCGATGCCGAGCTTGAACCCGTACTGGCCGAGCGCGTCGACCTCCCCGGCCGGGCGGCCGGCCAGCATGGCGCCGATGCGCGAGCAGCCGCTGAACAGGTAGGCCGTCTTCCGCCGGATGATCTCGAAGTGCTCATCCTCGGTGACGTCGGGGTCGCCGTTCTTGGTGAGCTGGTACAGCTCGCCCTCGATCATGCGCAGCGTGACGTCGCACAGGAGGCGGATGATCTCCAGTTCGTCGTGCGTCAGCGCGAGCGCCATCGACTTGATGTACAAGTAGTCGCCGAGCAGGACGGTGATGTCGTTGCCCCACTGCGAGTGCACCGCCAGCCGGCCCCGACGCAACTCCGCATCGTCGATGATGTCGTCGTGGACGAGGGTGGCCGTGTGGATGAACTCGACCACGGCGGCATACAGCACGGCGCGGTCCCCGGTGTACCCGCAGAGCCTGGCCGCCATGAGGAGGACCGCGGGCCGGATGCGCTTGCCGCCGCTCGACTGGATGTACTTCCCGATCCTCGGGATCAGCTCGACCTTCGATTGGATGTGGCGGACGAACTCCGCATCGACCCTGGCGAGGTCGTCACGGATGGGTTCGAAGATCTCCGAAAGGGTGGGCGACGTGTTTTCCACAGCATCAGCACGCAATGAGCCATCAGACCATATTCGCCAACGGGTGTCAACGCGCCAAACTGCCTTCTGACAACGGGTTCGGCGCGATCGCGGGCGTCACGGGGCGAACAGCTCGGCGTAGTTCGAGACGGCGGCCGACGCCACCTTCTCCGTCTCGATCCCGCGAATCCTGGCCAGCGTTCTGACGATCTCGACCACGCGGCTCGGCTCGTTCCGCTGGCCTCGATGCGGGACGGGCGCGAGGTACGGCGCGTCGGTCTCGACGAGCATCCGCTCGAGCGGCACGATGGCCGCCGCGCCGCGGACCGGTCCGGCCTTCGGAAAGGTGACGATGCCGGAGAACGAGACGTAGAACCCCAGCTCGAGCGCACGCCTGGCCAGGCGCTCGTCGCCGGAGAAGCAGTGGAACACCCCGCGGGCCTTGCCCCTCCCCTCCCGTGTCAGTACGTCGATGGTGTCGTCGTCGGCCTCCCGGGTGTGGACAACCAGCGGCAGGCCGCGGTCGCAGGCCAGCCGGACCTGCCCGGCGAACACTGCCCGCTGCACGTCTCGCGGCGCGAAGTCGTAGTGGTAGTCGAGGCCCACTTCGCCGACCGCCCTCACGAGGGGCTCAGCCTGAATCCTGGCATCTGCCAGCTCGGCGGCAGCGGCCGGTCTCGCCGCGAATGGCGCGGCCCGGTGCGGGTGGACGCCGGACGTCGTGCGGATGAGATCCCAGAGCGGAAGGACCCGGCCGGCGCGGACTCCTTCCTCGGGATCCGACGCGTCGACGATGCACAGAATGCCGGCGAGCGGGACGGCGCGGGCCCGCTGCACGACCGCGTCGATGTCGGCCGCGAATGCCTCGTCGGCCAGGTGGGCGTGGGAATCGACCATGCCTGCAGGCGGTGCCAGAACCCGCGCTCGCGGCGCCGTCAGGCCGCAGCACGCAGGTTCTGAAACCGGTCCTATCTGATGCGCGAGCCGAGCGGCGGTTCCTTGTCGAAGCTCACGACAACCGGCAGTCCGCCGGGCGCGCTGGCGGCGAGAATCATGCCGTTCGACTCCACGCCCATCACGGTGGCGGGCCTGAGATTCGCGACCATCCCGATGACGCGGCCGACGAGGGCCTCGGGTTCGTAGGCCTCGGCGATGCCAGCCACCAGCGTCCGGCGCTCCGATCCCAGGTCGACCTCGAGCTTCAGCAGCTTGCGGGACTTCGGGACGCGCTCCGCAGCAACCACACGAGCGACGCGGAGATCGAGCTTCAGGAATTCCTCGAGGCCCACGCGCTCAGGCTCCTGGGCGGGGGCGGCTGCGGGCGGCTCGCCCGGCGCCGGGGCCGGCACGGATGGGTTGGCGGGCGGGGTCTCGTCAGCGCTCATGGCTCGTGTGCTCCTGGTGGTGGTCGAGAAACGCCTGTACGGCCGCAGCATGGACGTCACGGACGGAGACTTTGCGCTCGGCCGCCCGCGCGGCGCAGTCTTCGGTACTCCGGGGCGGCGTTCATCATCGCGGGACCGCGCCGCGCGATCTTGACCCGGACCTCGCCAAACGGCGTGATCACCGTGTGCCATTCCCGCGAGAGGCACTCGCGTTCGGCTTCGTGGTAGCGGACGCCAATCGTGGTGCTCTCGCGAAACAGCAGGTCGAGCATCGCGTCGCGCAGGCCGAGGGGGGCGAGGACCGTGACGAGCGTGCCCGGGCGGCTCTTCTTCATCTGCACCGGCGTCAGGTAGACGTCGAGCGCGCCGGCCGCCTGCAGCCGCTCGACCAGGCTCCCGTAGAACTGGGGGTTCATGTCGTCGATATTGCACTCGAGCACGAGCACGCGGCCGTGCTCGGCCGACGCGGACGATTCGCCGAGCACGGCGCGCAGCACGTTCGGCTGTCCCGGCACCTGCCGCTGCCCGGCGCCGTAGCCTGTCCGCCGGATCACCATCGCCGGCATGGGCCCGTACGACGTCGCGTGGCCGCTCACGAGCAGGGCCCCGGTCGGCGTCACCAGTTCGCCCTTCTCGCCGCTCGAGTAGACGGGCACGCCCTCGAGCAGGCGGATCGTGGCCGGCGCCGGGATCGGCAGCTGCCCATGGGCCGTCGCCACCGTGCCGCTGCCCGTGTTGAGCGGCGAGGCGCAGATCCGGTCGACGCCGAGCGCGTCGATGGCCCACACCGAGCCGACGATGTCGACGATGGAGTCGAGGGCGCCCACTTCATGGAAGTGCACGCGCTCGACCGGCATCTGGTGAATCTCGGCCTCCACGCGGCCAAGGCGCTCGAACAGGAGGGCGGCCCGGCTCGCCACGCGCGCGGGCAGGCCGGCCCCGGCGATCATCTCCAGGATTTCATGCAGGCCGCGGTGCCGGGCGTGTTCCCCGGCGCCGTGGCCGTGCGCGTCCCTCCCGGACCCCGAACTGGATGGCCCCGATCCCGCCACGGGACACCCTGGTGGCCGTCAGTTCGCAATCGGGAGGCACGAGCCCCGCCAGCGCGGCCCGCACCTGTCGATCGGCACGCCGAGATCGATCAGCGCGCCCAGCACCATGTCGCCGGATGCGCCAGAGAAACAGTCGAGATAGAGGATCTTGTCCATTGGCTGCCCGCACGCGGGATCAGCACCCGCGCTCACGGCGGACCCGGGCCGCAAGCCGGCGCTGATACCGTCTCCCGTCACCCCAGGCGGCCCATCTCCCTCAGGCTGACGTACCGCGTGGCCGTCAGGATGAGGTGATCGAGCACGCCGATGCCCATCAACTCCCCTGCCGCCACGAGCCGCCTCGTGAGCGACACGTCGTCGGCGCTCGGCGTGGGATCGCCCGAAGGATGATTATGGAACAAGACGATGCCCGCTGCACGCGCGGAAGAGGCTTCGCGGAAGACTTCCCGGGGATGCACGACGCTCCGGTCGAGGGTGCCGACCGTCAACACCGCCGTCCGGAGCAGGCGATGCTTCGTATCGAGCAGGACGATGCCGAATTGCTCGACGGGGCGGGCGCCGAACTCCGGCAGCAGGTACATGGCCACCTCGCCGGGCGTCAGGAGCTGCGGCCGGTCGGCCGGCTGCCGCAGCAGGGTGCGCCGGCCGAGCTCGACCGCCGCAAGCACCTGGGCGGCCTTCGCCTCTCCGACGCCGGGAATGCGCCGCAGCTCGTCGCCGGCGCAGGCCGGCAGCCCATGCACGCCTCCCGCCGCTTCGAGCACGAGGTTGGCGAGCGCCAGGGCCCCGGCGCGCCGGGTGCCTGAACCGAGCACGAGAGCCAGCAGTTCGTTGTCGCCGAGGGCGGCCACGCCCAGCCGCCCGAATTTCTCGCGCGGACGATCCCGCGCCGCCGTCTGGGTCACAGGCGGGACTCCAGCGCCGGGAGCACCTCCGCCGCCCTGCCTCTGAGCACGAGTCCGGCGTGCGGCGTCAGCGGCGTGTCCTCGAGATTGACCTCGACGACCATTCCCCCGGCCCTGCCGGCGATGAGCGGAAGGCCCGCGGCCGGGTACACGAGCGACGAGGTGCCCACCGCGAGAAACACGTCGCAGCCCCGGGCCGCCTGGACGGCCAGCTCGATCCGGTCTGCGGCGAGCGCCTCGCCAAACCACACGACATCAGGGCGCAGCAACGCGCCGCACGGGCAGACCGGCACCCGATCGTCGCCACTCGACGATTCCGGCCCGGTTCGGTCCTCCACGTACCCGCATCCGCGGAGGCAGCGGGCCCGCCAGATGTTGCCGTGCAGTTCGATCACGCCGGAGCTGCCCGCGCGCTGATGGAGCCCATCCACGTTCTGCGTGATGAGGCTGAACGCGGCCAGGCGGGACTGCAGGCGCGCCAGCGCACGGTGCCCGGCATTCGGCTGCGCGCGTCCGATGATGCCCTGCCGCCACCGGTACCATTGCCAGACAAGGCCCGGATCGCGCGCGAAGGCCTCGGGCGTCGCCAGGTCGGCCGCGCTGTAGGTCCGCCAGAGTCCGTCCGCACCCCGGAACGTGGGCACGCCGCTCTCGGCGGAGATCCCCGCGCCGGTCATCGCGGTCACGGCCCGGGCCGCCTGAATTCGTTCGGCGATCACGTCGAGCGCTCGGGTGTCAGACACGCTGATAGCCTCCGCTTCCGATCACGCACGCTTGCAAGAAGCGGGCTCGACGCGCCCGCCGGGGCACGATGACCTCGCCCCTCGAGGCCGAGGTCGGGTTTCGTGCGAATCTGCGCGGCTGGCGGCCGGGTGTCGGGGCCAATCCGCACCGCCGCGGCCCGTGCATCCGGCAAGACGCCCGAGGGGCCGTTTCGTGTTTTGCACACATGACCGGCCAGGCTGTACGCAGTTTCTGCGGCCCGGCCCGTCAGAACAGCAGCGGCCCGAGAAGCGATACTGCCGCGACGATGGTCACGCATGCCACCACCGACAAGCCGACGCCGTACCTGATCATCATGCCGATGGGCACATGCCCCGAGCTGTACGCGATCGCGTTCGGTGGCGTCGAGATCGGGAGCATGAAACAGACGCTGGCGCCAAGCGTGGCGCCGAGGGCCGGTTCGATCGGGCTGATGCCCGCCGCGCGGCTGACGGCGATGGCGATGGGGACGACCATGCTCGCCGACGCGGTGTTCGAGGTCATTTCGGACAGCCCCGCCGCAAGACACGTGAACAGGATCGTGAACGGCAGCGGGTGGTGCGACGGCACCCACGCCGCTACGGCCTGGCCGATGCCGGCGGCGAGGCCCGTCGAGAACGCCATGGATCCGAGAGCCAGGCCGCCGCCGAAGAGCAGAATCGTGCCCCAGTCGATGCGTACGGCTTCCGACCAGGACAGGGTGAAGCGCCGCTGCCGCCAGTCGACAGGCAGCACGAACAGGAGGATGGCCCCCGTCAGCGCCGCCGCTGCCTCCGGCATCGACGACTCGTAGGCCTTTCCGAATGGCGATTCCCGAAGGGCGGCGATCGCGAGCAGGCCCGGCAGCACCCAGAGGAGCACCGTGAGGAGGAACGCGATGATCACGTTGCGCTCGCCGCGCGAAACCGGGCCGAGACGCCCGAGTTCACTCCGCACCAGGTCGGCGGTGTCTTCCGGAAGCTGAATTCCGCGCGCACCTGCCAGCCAGAACGCGGTGGCGAGCACGGTGTAGAGGACCATGGCGATCGGCAGGCCCATCAGGACCCACTGGAAGAACGAGATGGGAGCGCCCGTCAGTTCCCGCAGCATGCCGACGCCGATGAGGTTCGGCGGCGTCCCGATCGGGGTGGCCATCCCGCCGATCGACGCTCCGAACGCCGTGACGAGCATCAGCGTCATGGCAAACCGACGGAAGCGAGGGTGCTTGGCGATCGGGAGCACGGAGAGATGACTCACGATGGACAGCCCGATCGGGAACATCATGGCCGCGGTCGCGGTGTTGCTGATCCACATCGAGAGGGCCACTGACACGCCGCCGAAGACGGCAAGCAGGCGTCCCGCGCTGCGGCCAATCAAAGGCGACGAGAGGGCGTTGAACGCGATGCGGCGGTCGAGCCCGTGGGCGTACATCGCTTCCGCCAGGATGAAACTCCCGATGAACAGGAAGATGATGGGATCGGCGAACGAGGCCAGCGCCTTCGGGGCCGGCGCGACCTGGAGGAGGATGGCCAGCAGCGGCCCCAGCAGGGCCGTGATCGCGAGCGGCAGCGCCTCGCTCACCCAGAGCGCCACGACGAGCACCAGGATCGCCGCCAGGCGGTGCGCCTGCGGCGTCAGCGACTCCAGCGGGAGGGCGAGCATCAGCAGGAACAGGAGCGGGGCGACGAACCAGGCCGATGGTCTTCCGCCGCTGGTTGAACTGCTGCTCGGCCGGCGAGTAGGTTTCGACGGCCTCGACCGCCTGCTGCCGGTTGCGAATCAGCGGGTCCATCTGCCCTCCCACACCACCTCGGCCCAGCCTGTCAGGTAGAGGCCGTCCTCGCGCCACTCCACCCGCTGGGTTCCGCCGGGAGAGGCGACGGTCACGTCACGGGCCGCGCCGCCGTACGTCATGGCGGCCACCGCCGCGGCGCAGGCGCCTGTGCCGGAGGCGAGCGTGGGCCCCACACCGCGCTCCCAGATCAGGATGCGGACGAGGCCGGGGCTCTCGACGCACGCGAATTCGACGTTGGTGCCCTCCGGGAAGAAGGGATGACGCTCGAGGGCCGCCCCGAGCCGCCGGTACCGCGCCTCGTCGAGCGCCTCCTCCAGCACGACGCATTGCGGGTTGCCGACCCGCAGCACGACCGCCTGGATGGCGGCACCCGCGACGTCGATCGTGGCGGGCCGGATGCCGGTCGGGTGGCCCATGGCCGTCCGGCACACGAAGCGGGGCGGGTCGCAGGAGAGCACCTCCACGCGCTTGTCGCCGGCATCCGTGCTGATGACCATCGATGACGGGGCGGGCCGTCCCTCCCGGACGCCGGCCCAGCAGCGCACGGCGGCCAGGCCGCGCACGCCGTTGCCCGACACCTCGGAGAAGCTGCCGTCCGCGTTGTAGAGCCGCATGGCCGCCCCGCTGCCGGCCGGCCGGAAGAGGATCAGCCCGTCGGCCCCGGCTCCGGTGTGGCGATCGCACAGCGCCCGGGCCAGGTCCGGCCCGTCCGGCCGATCGAGGTCGCCGGTTTCGAGGTAGAGGAAGTCGTTGCCGTAGGCGTGGGCCTTCTGCAGTTCGAATGGCACCGTCTCACCCGCCCGTGCGGACGTTACTTCCGGCAGAACGCCAGCAGATGCCACCCGAAACGCCGCACGAGCGGCTTCGGGATGGCGTTGAAAGCCCCGACGAAGAGATGGTTGTAGAGCGCGCCCTTCCAGCCGCCGTGCAGGCGGGACCTGACGGGAAAGCGCTCGTAGACGACGCGGACGCCGGAGAATTCCCCGAGCAGGCCCGCGAACTCGCGCGGGCTGTACATCCGGATGACCGGGGCGTCCTGGTGCTCGAGCCCGACCTTCATGACCCGCGACAGGGCGTTGAGCCAGGAGATGCGGTTGTACACCTGGAAGAAGGCCGTGCCGCCCTTCCTGAGGACCCGGCGGCACTCCTCGACGAGCGCGCGGTCCCCCGGCGTGTACTGCACGACGCCGTGGGCGTACACGAAATCGAACGTGTTCTCCGGGAACGGGAGCCGCTCGCCGTCGCCGACGCAGAGCGCGGCCGCCAGCGACTGGTGCCGCAGGTTCTCGCGGGCGAGGGCGATGGCCGAATCCGCGACGTCGACGCCCGTGGCGACGGCGCCGCCCCTGACAAACCGCACCAGGTCCACGCCGGTTCCGCACCCGACATCGAGCACGCGGCGGCCGGCATGGCCGTTGAAGTCGACCAGTTCCAGCAGGTGATGCAGCTTGTCGAAGTGATACTCGTCCAGGTCCGCGAAGAAGCCGGGCGAGCCCGCCGGATGCGACGAGATCTCCAGGTCGTGAATGCGGTGGTTCCAGTACGCCCGGACCTCGGCGGTCGCCGGCGACGCGGGCCTGTCAGGCATGGCCGCTTACTATAGAATACTCACGCCCTTCCGGCAATGCGCCGGCGGGCACGTCAGCATGATGATCCGCAACGTATCCAGCCTCTCGGCGAGGCGATTCGACGTGCTCGTCATCGGCGGAGGCATCCACGGCCTCGCCGTGGCGTACGATGCCGCCCAGCGCGGCCTCGACACGGCGCTGGTCGAGCGCGACGACTTCGGCAGCGGCAGCTCCTTCAACCACGCGAAGACGGTGCACGGCGGCCTGCGTTCCCTGCAGAGCGGCGACCTCGTGAAGGCGCGGTTCTCGATCGGCGAGCGGCGGGCGGTTGCGCGGATCGCGCCGCCCCTGGTCATGCCGCTGGCCTTCATAATGGGGACCACGCGGAAGCTCACGCGATCGACCTGGGCGATGCGGGCGGGGTTCCTTCTGGACGCGGCGCTCGGCGTCGACCGCAACGCGGGCGTGGAACCGCACCTGCGCCTTCCCGCGGGCCGCGTGCTGGGGCGCGGCGCCTACGACGCCGCGTTCGGCAGCAACGCCCGCGCCGGGGTGACCGGCGCCGCGCAGTGGTCGGACTACCACATGGCCGAGGCGGACCGCCTGACGCTGGCCTTCGCGCAGGCTGCGGCTGCCCACGGCGCCGTGCTGGCCAACTATGCGGAGGCCACCGAAGCGCTGGTGCACGACGGCCGCCTGCACGGCGTTCGCGTCGTCGACAGGCAGTCAGGAGCGCGGCTGGACGTCGAGGCGCGCATCACGGTGAACGCGGCGGGCGCGGCCTGCCGGCCCTGGATGGAACGGTTCGGCGCACGGCCGCCCTTCCCGCTGCTCAAGGCGATGAACCTCGTCACGAGCCGCCCGGCAGGCCCGGTGGCCCTGGGCGCGCCGACGTCCGGCGGCCGCCTGCTGCTCATCATGCCGTGGCACGGGCGGATGCTGATCGGCACCTCGCATTCCGATCAGCCCGCCGATCCGTCCGACACCCGGGTGCGCCGCGAGGAGCTCCTGGACTTCGTCGGCGAGGTCAACTCGGCCTTCCCTGCGCTCTCGCTCTCCGCGGGCGATGTCACGCTGGTGCACCGCGGCGTCGTGCCCGCCGTGCGCAACCGGCACGGCGTGCTCGGCCTGATGGGGCACCACCGCATCCGTGACCACGAGCGGGACGGCGTGGCAGGCGCGATCTCGGTGGCGGGCGTCAAGTACACCACCGCGCGCGGCGTCGCCGAGCAGGTGCTCGCTCTCATCGGCGACAAGCTCGGGACCCCGGTTCCGCCGTGCCGGACCGGCACCACCCGGCTTCCCTTCTGGGATTTCGGGACGGTGTCCGGGGAAGCGGAACGGGCGGCGGCCGCCGCTGGAGAACGTGCTGGACGCTGAGTCGATTCGTGCCGCTGGTGGCCACCCACGGGACCGCCTGGAGGGCCGTGCTGGCCCGCTGCGAGAGGGATCCGGCGCTTGCAGCGCGCATTGCCACGAACGTCCCGTACCCGGCCGCCGCCGATCCTCCACGCGATCGAGGACGAAATGGCCTGCACGCTGGCCGACGTCGTCGTCCGGCGCCTGCCGCTCGGCGCTGCCGGACATCCCGGAGACGGGGTGGTGGCGGCCTGCGGCGCGATCATGGCGGCGGCCTTGGGTTGGGACGCCGGCCGGCTGGCGGCGGAGATCGAGGCCGTCCGCGATTTCTACCGGGTCTGGTAGACCCCTCAGAACTCCCTGCGGCTGTCGAGGAGGATGGTCACCGGGCCGTCGTTGACCAGTTCCACCTGCATGTGGGCCCGGTAGGTGCCGGTCTTCGACCGTCACGCCCGCCGCGCGCAATTCGGCGACCACGGCGTCGAAGAGCACGCGGCCGGTCTCGGCCGGGGCGGCGCGATCGAACGACGGCCGGCGGCCCTTCCGGCTGTCGCCGTACAGGGTGAACTGCGACACCGCGAGCACCGAGCCGCCGACGTCGGCCAGGGCCCGGTTCATCTTCCCGCCGTCGTCATCGAACACGCGCAGCTCGCGGATCTTGCCCGCCACGTACGCCACGTCCGCCGGGCCGTCGTCCGTGGCCACGCCGACCAGGGCGAGCAGACCGGGGCCGATCGCCCCGACGGTCTCTCCGCCGACCAGGACGCGGGCCCGGCTGACGCGCTGGATGACGGCTCTCACGCGAGCTCCACCCGCGACACGTCGGGGCCGAGGCGCGGGCGTCGGCGATCTGCTCCGCCAGCGGGTAGAGCCGCGAGTCGAGCAGGTGGCTCGGCGCGACGTTCGCGAGCGCGCGCAGCATCGACGCCTTCACGCCGCCGTGCTCGCGCTCGAGATCGAAGATGAGGCGCTTGACGCGCTGTCGCTGAAGGCCGAGGTCGCCGCAGGCCGAGCAGCAGCAGCTGACGACGGGCAGGCCGGCAGTCCTTCGCGTAGGCCCGCGCGTCATCCTCGCTGCACGAGGAACAGCGGGCGGACGACGACGTGGCGGCCGTTGTCGGAGACGAGCCGCGCCGGCATGGCTTTGAGCGATGCCGGCGAAGAACAGGTTCAGCAGGACCGTCTCGATGAAGTCGTCGCTGTGATGGCCCAGGGCGATCTTCGTCGCGCCGACGCCCGCCGCCAGCCGGTAGAGCACGCCCCGGCGGAACCGGGCGCACAGCGAGCACGGCGTGTCGCGCGGGTCCAGCAGGTCGTCCATCACGGCGCCGATCGAGGTCCGCTCGACGTGGTGCTCCCAGCCGCGCGCGGCGCAGGCCTCGTGGATGAGGTCGTGGCGGAAGTCCTCGTAGCCGGAGTCCACGGTGACCGCCACGAGGCTGAACGTGATGGGGGCGCGCTGGCGCAGCACGTCCAGGATCTGCATCAGGGCCCAGCTGTCCTTGCCGCCCGACAGGCCGACCATGACGCGGTCGCCGTCCTCGATGAGGCGGTGCTCGGTGATGGCCCGCGTCACCTTGCGCGCGAGTCGCGCCTCGAGCGTGCTTCGGTACGGCATGCGTCAGCGGCCGATCCTGCAGCAGCAGGCGATCGATGGTCCTCGGCCAGGAGATCTCGGTGGAGATGCCGGCCGCGCCGGCGCCCGAGCTTCTCGGCGAGGCCCTGGTCTGCCGACGAGCGTCGCCAGCGCGGCTGCCAGCGACGCGGGCGTCGGGTCGCACACGAGGCCCGGACTCGCCGTCGCGGACCAGTCGGCGGGCCCGCCGCTGTCGCGGCACGTGATGACGGCCTTGGCCGAGGCGAAGGCCTCGACGGTGACCAGGCCGTAGTCTTCCTCGAACGCCGGGAAGACCACGGCCCGGCACGAGGCGAGGTGCGACACGAGCGTCGCCGAATCCACCGCGCCGAGCAGGGTCACGCGCGCCCCGAGGTCGTGGTCGCGAATCAGCTGCCGGATACGCGGGGCCTCCTCGCCGTCGCCGGCAATGGTGCAGCGCACGCCGGCCGCCGCCGGCTCCGCCAGGGCCCGGACGAGCAGGTCGATGCGCTTGAGCGGCGTGAAGCGCGACACGGCGAAGAGCCCCGCCTCCATAGCCGTCGCAGCGGTACGGCCGCGGCGGCGCGGGCGGGTACAGCACCTCGGCGGGGATGTTCCCGAACCGCCGCAGGCGCCGCTGAATCGTCGCCGACTGCGCGAACACGCGCGTGACGCGCCGGGTCAGCAGATATGTGTCGACGCGGTGGATGACGCGCGGCGGACCCGTTCCTTGAGACGCGCCTTCCAGGAGAGCGTCGCCTGGAAGCGGTCCCAGAGGTCGTAGTACTCCCGCATGCGGTGGTTCAGCCAGACCACGTGGCGCGGATGGCGCACGGCGTAGCTCGGGTACCTGAACGAGATCACGTGATCGATGCGCGACCCGTCGTGGGCCACGCCGACGTCGGTGAGCCAGGTGGCGAGGTAGGCCGATGCCTGGCGGCCGAACCGGTTCTGCGGCGTCACCACCAGGCCGGCGTCATGCCCCGCTTCGCGCAGCGCATCGACGACCGAACGGGCGATCACCAGGTGGCCGCCTTCGGCCAACGGCGGGCTCGACGTGACGACGGCCACCTTCATAAGTCGCCCTGCCCTGCTGCCGGTGCGGCTACCGGCGCAGCTCCGGCTTCACGCGGACGCCGAGAAACCGGGTGTCCGACGACGCGCCGGACGTGAAGCGCGGCACGAAGCCGGCGCTGCTCCGGATCGACACGCGCCAGACGCGCGTGCCCATGTAGGGGAACCCGTCGTCGAGCGGAACGCTGATGCGCGCCGTGCCGCCGCCGGCCAGGTCCACGCGCTGGCTGCGCCACCCGCGCGAGACGGTCACCGACGTCGCGACATCGCCGCTCGCCAGATCGAGGTCGAGGGCCGAGGCGGGCTCGACCGTCTTGACCAGGAACTCGGCCGTCGATCGGCCTTTCACCCAGAAGGTCAGATCCTCGCGCGCGTAGGCGTTGTCGTCGAGGAAGTAGATCTGGAATCGCCTCGCCTCGCCGAACCAGATTCGCGCGCGATTCGCCTGGGTGTTGATCGGCAGGTCGTTCACCAGCGTCAACTCGACCGGGAGCCAGCGCAGCGGGCCCTGCTTCGCCTGCTCCGAAGGATGGAAGGACGAAAAGAACGGGTTGAAGGTCACCTGTGCGGAGAACAGGCCGCCCACCACCCACGGCACCACCGCCCAGCCGGCCGACGCGATCGGCGGCAGCAGGAACAGCAGCACGCCGTAGGTGCTCATGAAGTAGCGGTTCCCGATCGACCCGCCGCCGCCGTTGTAGGTGTAGGGGACCCACAGGAGCAGCAGCAGGATCTCCGCCACCGCTCCGCCGAGGACCAGCCACTGCCACGGCGCGCGTTTCCCGCGCGCCAGCAGGAACGCCGACGACCGCGAACAGTCCGGGGAAGAAGTACGGAAGCAGGCCCGAGTACCGGCCGACGACGAAATACGCGAGGTTGTGGGAGAAGACCGTCCAGAACACGCGCCGATCGAAGATGTGATCCCACAGCACGCGGTTCGTCGCGCGGTCCTGGCCGACGTCCGCCCAGGGCACGCCCCGCTCCTGGAAGGGGTAGGGCCCGTAGAACGTCCGCCGGTCGCCGCCCTGGAAATTCCAGTCGCCGGTGATGGCGACGTTGCCGGCGAGGAGCACCGCCCCGACGGCGGCGAACACCAGGCCCGCGACGACGAGCCTCCGCCACTGCCGCCTGGCGAGCAGCCAGGCGAGGAGCGGCAGCACCAGGAGCAGGTTCGACGGTTTCGAGAACGTCGCTACGCCCAGCAGGACAGCGGCCGCCAGGTCGGAGCCGGGCTCGAGCAGCCACTTCGTGCCGCGGGGGGATGTCTCGGGCGCGGCGACCTCCTTGTAGAGCCAGCAGAAGTAGCCGAGCAGCACGAGACTGAAGTTGAACAACTCGGGGGTGATCCAGACGAAGTACGTCGGCGCGACCGACGCCATGAGGAACCCGGAGGCGAGCACGAGCGACACGATCGGCGACGACCGCGCGTTCAGGAAGAGGTAGGCGGCCAGGGTGACCAGCGCCAGCAGGATGGCGTGGAACACCAGGAACCCGTTGGTGCCGAACAGCAGCACGAACGGCGAGGCGGCCAGCGGGTAGACGTAGGACTTGCCGTAGAAGAGCCGGGCGGCGTCGGGATCGGGCCGTCGTTCGATCCGGAAGAACGGCGCTTCGCCGGTGCGCTGCAGATCGAGGTCCGCCCCCTTCTTGAGAAACACGCCGGACGGGCCGGAGGGGAACTCGCGCCACACCCGCGCCAGGTCCTCGCGGCGGTACGAGAGGTCGCCGTCTTCGGCGAGGCTGTGCCCCATCATGTAGTAGGTCGCCTCGTCGCTCTGGATGCCGAACGCGGCGCGCGAGAAGTCGACGGACACCCCGATGCCGCCGTAGAGGCAGAGCACGATCGCGGCGGCGATGAGACCCGGGGCCGGGTCGCGCCTGAGGGGGGCCGCCAGGCTCACGAGGCCCGCCCTCCGGCCAGGAACGACAGGTCCTGATCGAGCACGCCCCGGCGGCGGGTGCGGCGCGAGACGTCGTGCAGGATCGTGTACAGGCGCTCCATCTTCCGCACGAACGCGCCGATGTCGTAGCCGGCGCCCGTCGCACGGGCGTTCGCCGAGAGGCGCGCCCGCTCGGCGGGCGCGTCCATCAGCGCGAGGATCGCGTCGGCCAGCGCCCGGGCATTCCGCTTGGGCACGATGCGCGCGTCGTGATCGTCGCGCAGGATGTCGAGCAGGCCGTCGGCGTCGGTGGCGACGATGGGCTTGCCGGCGGCGAGCGCCTCGAACGCGGTGAGCGGCGTCCCTTCCCACAACGACGGGAACACGCTCAGGTCGAAGGCGGACAGCGTGGCGGCCACGTCTTTCGCGAACCCGGCGAACACGAAGCGGTCGCCGAGCTGCAGGCGTGCAGCCTGCGCCTCGAGGCCGGCGAGGAGCGGGCCTTCGCCGACCAGGAAGAACCTGGCGTCCGGCCGGACGTCGAGGACGAGGCGGGCGGCGTCGACGAGGTACTCGTTGCCCTTGGAGTCGTGCAGGCGGGTCACCGTGCCGATCGCGAAGTCGGCGGGCGCCACGCCGAGCGCCTGCCGGGCCGCGGCGACCTCGTCCGGGCTGCGCTCGCGGCTGAACTCGTCGTACGGCGCGCCGAGGTACACCACCTTGACCTTCCGCGCCGGGACGAGGCGGGCGTTGACGACGAACTCGGCGGTGCTCTTCGACACCGCGATCGCGATGTCGGTGAAGGGCTCGAGCGCGCGGTCCGCCACCTTCTGGAACCACGGCGTGTCGGTCAGGTTGGCGTGCTCGTGGAGGATCGCGGGCAGCCGGCGCATCGCGGCCGCGGCCCGGCCGAACGTCGTGGCGCCGTAGCCGTGCAGATGGAGGACGTCGATCGACTTGCGGTCGACGATCTTCAGCAGCGCCGTGAGCGTGGCGGGGTCGAACTTCGACTTGTGCAGGTAGCTGATGTCGACGCCGAGCGACTCGAGGGTCTCCTCCGAGAGGTCCTTCCTGCGCAGACTGACGAGCGACACGTTGAAGCGGGACGCGTCGAAGCGCGGAAGCATCCACGCGAACAGGCGCTTGACGCCGTGCATGCGCGACCCCTCCCAGCCGAGGTGATCGCAGACGTGCAGGATGTTCAGCGCGCGCGTGCTCATGCTACTCCGCCGGCGCCTGGTGATCGCCCCGCATGCCGAGAATCCGGGCCGGGCGTCCGCCGGCGACGGCGTACTCGGGCACGTCGACGCGCACGACGGCGCCCGCCCCGATAATCGCATGGCCGCCGATCCGGACGCCATCGAGGATCTTGGCGCCGGCCCCCATCCAGACGCCGTCGCCCACCGAGACGCCTTCCGAGCGGCGCCCCTGCGCCGTCACCGGCCTGGAAACGTCGGCGTGTTCGTGATCGCCGCCGATCACATAGCAGTATGCCGCCAGCAGCGAGTCGGCGCCCACCGTCACCCGGCTGGCCGAGAAGATCTCGCAGTTGAACCCGATGTTCGCCCGGTCGCCGATGGCGATGTCGCCGTTCTTGCAGGACAGGATCGTGTTCCGGCCGACGAAGACGCCGCTGCCGATCGTGATGCCGCCGTTGCTGTCGCCCTTGGCGTCGAGCAGGCAGTTGTCGTCGATGACGACATTGTCGCCGATCCGGATCTTGCCCGGATGACGCAGCACGACGTTCTGGCCGAACACCACGTTGCGGCCGCAGGCGCCAAGCAGCCGGGGATACAGGAACTTGCGGAGGACGAGCCCAAGGGCGCCCGGCACCGCCTGGCTCGCCAGCGTGATGAGTTCGTGCTTGACGAGCGCCGGCCACCCGGGCCGGCCGATCACGAGGCGCGCGTACTTGTCGAGCGCCGAGCTGCGCGCATCGAACAACTGCTCCTGCGCCTTCGGAATGTCGGCCATCACAGCCACCCCTGCTCGCGGTACCAGGCCAGCGTGCGGCGGATGCCCTCGTCGAGGCCGACCTTCGGCGCGTACCCGAGCTCCGCCCGCGCGCGGGCGATGTCGAACGCCCGGCTCTTCGTGAAGAAGTCCACGCGCCGGCGGTACAGCGGCGGCTCGATGCCCAGCGGCACGCACAACGCTTCGCAGGCCGCGCCGGCGAGCCAGACGGGCCAGACCGGGAGGTGGAGCGACGGCGGACGCACGCCGGCGTCCGCCGCGATTCTCCGCACGAGCTCGTTGAGCGTGGTCACCTCGCCTCCAGCCAGGATGTACGTGCGGCCCGCGGCCCCCGGCACCTCGCCGCAGAGCCGGAACCCTTCGGCCAGGTCGTCGACGTACGTGAGGTGGTAGAAGATCTCCCCCGGCCCGAGCGTGACGAACCGCCGCCGTGCGACGCCCCGGAACAGCTTGAGCAGCCGGCGATCGCCGGGCCCGTAGATGCCGCTCGGCCTGGCGATCGACGAGCTCCATCCCGGTCCGCGCCGCCGCCTCGCGGCCGAGGCGTTCGCCTTCGAGCTTCGACCGCTGGTACTCGTCTCCGGGCCGGAGCGGCGCGTCCTCGTCAGCGGGCGGATGCTCGACGTCGCCGTGGACCCCGACGGTGCTGCAGTGCACCACGCGCCGTACGCCCGCCGCTGCACCGGTTTCGACAAGCTCGGCGACGGCCTGTGCGTTGATCGCGTAGGTACTCCTCCTTGCGGGCCGCCGCCTGCCGGTAGATCGCCCCGATGTTATACACGATGTCGATGCCGGCAAGGGCGCGCGCAAGCGAGGCGCGGTCGGTCAGGTCGCCGGTGCAGAGCTCGACTCCGAGGGCCCCCAGCGCCGCCGTGCGCGGGTCCTCGCGCCGCACGAACGCGCGCACGCCGTGCCCCCGTTGCCGGAGGTGGCGCGCCAGGTGGCCGCCCGTGAACCCGGCCGCGCCGGTGACTAGCGTGCGCATCGGACCGCCGCCACGGTGACTGGCGAACCGAGGAGCCGCAGGAGGCCGGCCGCGGCCAGCGCCTTCTCCACCGCCACGGTGAAGGCCCGCGATCCCACGGCCTTGTGCAGCGCGATCGGCAGAACGAACTGGCGGTGCACGTGCGCGATGCGGAAGCCGGCGGCCTCCACCGCTCGCCTGACGTCTGACGACTTCAGTACCCGGTAGGCCTCGACGGGGCGGCCGGCGGCCGCCGCGAGGCGCCGGCCGTACGCCTGCAGCGCCGCCGCGCTGAGCGCCGCAGGATAGTCGAAGACGACGCGATCGTCGGATACCCGGCACAATTCCGACAGGCACTGGCGCCAGTCCGGCGTGTGCATGAGGACCCGCAGGCTGACGGCGCAGTCGAACCGCCGGTCGGGGAATGCCAGCCGGTGCGCGTCCCCCACCTCGAAGGCCGCCTCGAGCCCGGCCTCCGACGCCCGCGCCCTCGCCACGCGCAGCATCTCGGCCGAGGCGTCGAGGCCCGTGACGCGGGCTCCGCGCCGGGCCAGCCCGATGGCCGCGCGCCCCGTGCCGGTTCCGACATCGAGGACGGTCCGGCCCTCGACCGGGCCGAGAAACGACGCGATCACCTGGTCCTGGGCCTCGGCGAGCAGCGTGCCGATGGGGCCGCTGAACCGCATCGCGTCGAAGCGGTCGGCCATCGCCGGGTCGGCATAGAGACGATAGCTGTAGTGGTCGTCGTTCACAGCGCCCCTGCCACCGTCCCGCGCTCCGCGATGGGCCGAAGCGCCGCCCGGGTCCGTTCCACGTACGCCTCGTAGGTGTAGCGCGTGTTCGCGAGCGCGAGCGCCGCGCGGCCGAGCGAGACGGCGCGGTCCCGGTCGCGCAACACGCGGAGAATGCCGGCCCCGAACGCCTCGGGCGTCGGATCGGTCAACACGGCGACCGTGGCGTCGAGCACCTGCGTGTGCGTCAGCAGGTTGGTCGCGACAATCGGCTTACCGCTCCGGAGGTACTGGTAGATCTTGAGCGGCGTGTTCTTGCCCCGGCTGCGAGGCGACACGAGCACGTCGGCCGCCCCGAGGTACGCCGGGATCTCTTCCGCCGGGCGTTCGCCGACGAAGACGGCACACGCGCCGATGCCGTGGGATCCCGCTTCGCGGCGCGCCCGTTCGACCTGATCGGGGTGTCCGCCCGCCAGCACCAGACGGGCGTCGGGCATCTGCGCCAGGACGGGCTTCATGGCGGCAAACAGGAGATCGAGCCCTTGGTACGCCTCGAAGGTGCCGGTATAGAGCACCATCGGCGCCCCGGCGGGGACCTCCGCGCTCGCGCGGACATCGGGGAGCCCGGGCTTCGAGTCCGCATCGCCGGAGCCCGGCGCGTTCTCGACGAGCACGACGTGGGCGTCCGGCGCGATGGCGCGGGCCACGTCCTCGAGGTGCCGGCAAATCACGATCACCGACGCTGAGCGCGAGACCATGAGCCGCTCGAGCGCCCGGAAGGCGCCCGCGAGCAGCCGGGACCGGCTGAACTTGAAGTTCGACAGCTGCTCGGGGAGGCTCGAGTGCATGTCATAGAGATGCGGCACCCGCAGCAGCCAGGACAGGACGAGGCCGATGGCCCCGCCCTCTTCGTGCGAATGGACGTAGTCGAACCGCCACTTCAGGGCGACGTGGAGGGCTTTCACCGCGAGCAGGAGGTCGAGTGGCACCTTGGCCAGCGACGGCCCGATCCTGACGCGCCGCACGAAGGGCGGCCGCCAGCTGCGGTGCACCTTCAAGCCGGGCAGGGCGACGTCGCGCCCGAACGGATACGTGACCAGGTCGACGGTGTGGCCAAGATCCGCGAGCGCGCGGATCCGATGGTATTCGCTGAAGGGCGTGCCCCGGGCCTCGAAGAACGGTTCGGGGGCGATCATCAGGATGCGCATGGGTCGGGCCGGCCCGTGTGTCCCGCTCGCGCGGGCACGACGGCCGATCACGGTATTCTAGGTGTGCTGACGGATCACCGTCAATGAATGTGTCCGAAACTGCCACGCCATGAGCGACTTACACCCGGCGCCTGGTTGAGCGGACCGCCCGCCGGGAAGGAGCACGAGGGCTTCGGCCCCGGCGCCCCGGCGCGAACGGTGGCAACAGCGTCGAGCCCCCGGGGCGAACGAACCCGGGGACGGCCGGGGACGGCGGTTTACAGCCGCCGGACCCCATGGTACCCTTTTCGGGTTTGCGAAGACCTCCGGGACTGCTGCAGGGGACCATGCCGGAACGCACAGGTGACGAGCCCGACCGCCCGAGCGCACTCCGCCGGGCGCTGACGCTGCTGCTGAAGGTCGTCGTCAGCGCGGGGCTGCTGTACGTGCTGCTTGGCCGAACCGACCTGTCGCGCCTGTGGAGCTACGTCCGGAACGCTTCGGCCGCGTGGCTGGCCGCGGCGCTGCTCCTCTATCTCGTGATGATCCTGCTGAGCGGCTGGCGATGGAGCATCCTGCTCGACGCCCAGCACGTCCGCGTACCGATCCGGCGCCTGCTCAATTCGTACCTCGTCGCGACGTTCTTCAACAACTTCCTGCCGAGCAACATCGGGGGCGACGTCATCAGGATTCGGGACACCGCTGGGCCGGCCGGATCGAAGACGCTCGCCACCACCGTCGTCCTGATGGACCGGGGACTTGGCCTCCTGGGCCTGCTGACCATCGCGGCGGCCGGCTCGAGCGTCGCGAGCCATATCGGCGGCCGGCCCCCAGTGCTGGCGTCGATGCTGTGGCTCGCCCTCTCGGCGGGCGTCGCGGCATCCGCCGCCGCGGTCCTGCTGCCCGCCGGCGTGGCCCGGCTCCTCAGCCCCTTGAGGAGGATTCACCAGGAGTGGGTCGAGGAGCGCATCGGCCGGCTGACGGGCGCGTTGACGAAGTTCAGGAATGCGCCGGGCACGCTGGCCGCCTGCCTGCTCGGCGCGATTGTCGTCCAGGCCGTCCTCGTCGCGTTCTATGCCGCCATCGTCCAGAGCATGAGCATCCCCGTGTCGGCGTGGCATCTCGCCGTGGTTGTCCCGATTTCGTTCGTGGTGCAGATGGCGCCGGTTTCGCTGAACGGGTTCGGCGTCCGTGAGGCCACCTTCACGTTCTACTTCTCGCGGATCGGACTGCCCATCGAGTCGGCGCTCGTCGTGTCGTTCATGGGTGCCGGGCTCATCATCCTCTTCTCGCTGTCCGGCGCCCTCGCCTACCTGCTTCGGGGGCCCGGGCGCGCCGATGCCGCCGGCCTGGCCCCGGGGCTCGCTTCGGGTGAAGACGTCCGCCCCGGCGCCTCGCCCGCTGAACCTGGCGCCGCGTTTGGACGGGGCGAGCGGCACGGGTGACGGCCAGCCGCGGGGGTCAGCTAAAGTCTCCCGCCCTCCTGCCGATAAGCGTTCCGGAGTGCCGCATGCTGGCTCGCGCTGGCACGCTCGTTGTATACCCAAATGCGGGACTGCGCGCGCAAGCCGCCGCGGGCCCACTGCTGGAGCACACGTCATGACCCGACATCGCCTGGCTGTTCTGGTTCTCCCGGTTGCCGCGGTGGTGATCACGGGCTGTGAAGCCACCAAGAGCGCCAACCCGACGAGTCCGTCGGTCGCCGGCCCGATTGCCGGTGTCAACATCTCGACGCCGACACCGATGGCCCCGGGCCAGGGCAGCGCCATTCCGGCCAAGGACCAGCCGGTCGTACTGATCGTGCAGAACGCGACGACAAATGGCCAGCGGCCAATCACTTACCGCTTCGAGGTCGCCGTCGACGCCGAGTTCAGCAACAAGGTGGCGACCCGGGACGGCATCGAGCCCGGTGGCGACGGCAAGACGAGCTACCGCCTGCCTGACGCGCTCCCCTCGGACCGGACTTACTTCTGGCGGGCCAAAGCCGTCGACGGCGCTAACGAGAGCTCCTACACGCAGGCGGTCAGTTTCGCGGTCATCACCATCGCCGAGATTCAGACTCCGGTGCCGCTCTCGCCAATCGGCGCGACGACCACGTCGAGCCGGTCGCCGGAATTCCGGGTGCGCAACGCCGCCAGGTCCGGCCCGGTTGGTGCGATCTCCTACGTTTTTGAGATCTCGGAAAACGAGTCCTTTACCGCCATGGTCGCGATTGTGACCGTGCCGGAGCGGGCCGGCGAAACCAAGTTCACCATCAGTCAGGAACTCAGGGCCGGCATCAAGATCTACTGGCGGGTCCGGGCGTTCGACTCCAACGTGGCGAGCGCGTGGTCGCTGACCCAGAGCTTCTTCACGCCCAAGGTGACGTCAGCGCCGCCCTCGCCCGCGCCACCGCCGAGCGGACCTCCTCCCGGCGGCTGGCCGAAGACGGGCGCAGAAGTGGTCGCCTGGGCCACGAGCCGGTTCCCGGACCGGCTGGTGGCGGGCGTCAGCCTCTCGCAGCGCCAGAACAACATGGCCTACCTGCGCGACCGGATGATCGAGGCGGGCCTGTGCGGGGGCATGGACCTCGCCTGGAACCTGAAGCGCGGCGGGCCGGAAAAGAGCATCGACTACCTGGCCTACCGCAAGGACGGCCGGTGGATTGGCGTTGACATCGGAGCCGCGTACGACGACACGAGCATTCCGCTGGTCCTGCAGTGGGGCGAGAACCCCGGCGACTCGCTGGTCACCCCGGCGACGTACTCGCCTTACCCGAGCTGCAAGTAGCGCAACGCAGTCCGGAAGGCGCACGGTGCCCGTGGCCCGTGCGCCTTTCGTCTGTACAGGGTCGCGGAACCGCTACGCTGCCGGCGTTTCGCGGATTTCGCGGATGACGTAGGTAGGCTTGCCCTGCGACTCGTGATAGGTGCGCACCTGCATCTCGGCGAGCAGGCCGAGCGTGATGAGCTGCACGCCGGTGAACACCAGCAGGATGCCGAACAGCAGGAGCGGCCGGTTGGCGATGGACTGATACCCGAACAGCCGCTGGTAGGCCAGCCAGCTGGTGATGACGCCCCCGAGGCCGCCCATGATGATGCCGAGCAGCCCGAAGATCTGAAGCGGCTTGGTGGCGTAGCTCAGCAGGAACTTGACCGTCATCAGGTCCAGAATGACGCGCACGGTCCGGCCGAGCCCGTACTTCGACTGCCCGAACTCGCGGGGCCGGTGGTTGACGACCTGCTCGACAATCGTCACGCCCAGTTCGCTGGCGATCGCCGGCAGGAACCGGTGCATCTCGCCGTAGAGCCTGAGAGGCTTCACCACCTCTGCCCTGAACACCTTCAGCGAGCACCCGTAGTCGTGCAGCTTCACGCCGGTCGCGTGCGAAATGACCCAGTTGGCGATCATCGACGGCAGCCGGCGGGTGAGAAACGGGTCCTTCCGGTCCTTCCGCCACCCGGCCGCGATGTCGGCGCCCTGATCGACCAGCGCGACCAGCGCCGGAATGTCCGCCGGGTCGTTCTGCAGATCGCCGTCCGAGGTCACAATCAGCGCGCCGCGCGCGTGCGCGAACCCGGCGGCGAACGCGGCGGTCTGGCCGAAGTTCCGCCGGAACCTGATCACGCGGACCCGCGCGATCGCGGGCCTGAATCGCGGCCAGGCGCTCGAAGCTGTCGTCGGTGCTGCCGTCATCGACGAGCAGGATTTCGTACGGCCTCCCCCACGGCTCCAGCGTGGACGTGAGCTGGCGGTGGAGTTCCGGGATGCTCGCCGACTCGTTCCGGATGGGGATGACGACGGAAAGATGTGGGCTCGTCACGTGAGGTGGGATTATACCTCGGCGGTGCGCCGCCGCTGGCGGATCCAGTAGTAGGCGACGAGCACGGCGGCCGCGGCTATCCCGCCCCAGAGCGCCACGGCGCTGCCATGACGCTTGATGTACTCGAACGCGGCGGCGCCGTAGTAGTAGGCCAGGAGTCCCTCCGCGACGTACCGCACGCCGCGTCCGATGCCGACAGCGAGGGCGAACATGCCTGTGCGCATCCCCGCCACCCCGGCGCCGAGCACGAACAGCTTGAGGGGCACCGGGGGAGGCAGCATCGCGGGGACGATCACCGTCGCCATGCCGTACCGCTTGAATCTGGCCTGCATGCGGTCGACCTGCTCGCGCGAGAACTGCTTGCGGAGCAGCGCCTCACCGCCCCTCCTGCCAACGTAGAAGACGACCAGCGAGCCGCCGATCGACCCGGCCGTCGCCATGGCGGCGTAGTAGAGCAGGTACGACGGGTTCTTCGTCACCATGTAGACGATGAGGATGTCGTTGACTTCGGGCAGGGACAGCACCGAGGCGTCGATGAACGCGACGAAGAACAGTCCCAGGCCGCCGATGCTGAGCGCGAAAGCCTGCGCCCACGCGATGACGTACTTCATCGGGTTCGCGTCCTCGCCGGGCAGGCGGCGCGGGAGCGCAGAGGGCCACGCCTGGAGGTGGTATACGATAGCGTGATGCGAGGCTGACGGTGGCTGCCAGAGTACACGCGGAATCCTCTTTGCCCAACCCGCCGATTATACCCGACATGCGGGGCCGCATGTGGCCGCTGCGGTTCGGCGCGGCCGCGCTCGTGCTGGGATCGGCCGCGGCCTGGTGGTACGCCCGGGCCGGGCTGACCCTCTCCCATTACGACGCCAAGGCGCACCTGGTCGTCGCGCGGCGGATCGCCGACAGCCTGACGCCGGGCTGGGTTCAGATCGGCGCGGTGTGGCTTCCCCTGCCCCATCTCGTCAGCGCCATCCCTATCCAGTGGGACTTCGTCTACCGGACCGGCGCCTTCGGCGTGGCGCTGTCCATCGTCTCGTTTGCGGTGTCCATCGGCGTGCTTGGCCGGCTGCTGGCCGGCATCACGCGATCGCGCATCGCGGCGCTTGCCGGCGCGCTCGTGGTCGCCCTCAATCCCAGCGTGCTCTACCTCCAGTCGACGCCCATGACCGAGACGCTCCTGATGGCGTTCACGCTGCTGGCGGCATGGCTCGGCACCGAGGCCTTCCGGTCGGGAGAGGCCGGCGCCATCCGCCGAGCCGGCCTCGCGCTGGCGGCCGCGGTGCTGACCCGCTACGAGGCGTGGCCGTTCACGGGTCTGTTCCTCGCGCTCGGCGTGCTTTCGGCGCTGCGGCAGGGCCGTGCCGTTCGTGAAACGCTCGTCGTCGCCGGGCGACTGGCGGCGTATCCCGCGGGGGCCGTGCTGGCATTCCTGGCGATGAGCCGGGCGACCGTCGGGGAGTGGTTCGTGAAATCCGGGTTCTTCATCGCGGAAAACCCAGATCTGCGCCGGCCTTTCCGCGCGTTCGCCTCGGTGTGGTGGGGCGCGCGGGAGCTGTCGAGTGACCCGCTGGCGATCATCGGGGCGGCGGGCCTCCTCATCCTGCTGGTGCGGGCGCTTCGATCCCGTGACGTGGCGCCCTGGCTCCCCGCCCTGGCCCTCGCCGGCGTGGCCGCGTTGCCCTGGTATGCGTTCTACTCGGGGCACCCGTTCCGGATCCGTTACATGATCCCGCTCATCCCCGCGCTGGGACTTGGTGTCGGGTGCGCCGTCGGACTGGCCGGCCGTCTCAGGCCGGTCGTCGCCGTGCTGGCGCTCGCAGCGGTCGCGATGGGGCCCCGGCCGCTCGATCCCGCCGCGCCCATGGTGGTCGAGGCGCAGTGGGACCGTGCGAACCGCGAGGGCCGGGCAAAGGTGGCGGCCTACCTCGGAGCGAACTGGAACGGCCACACCATCATGGCCAGCATGGGCTCACTCGCCCACTTCATGCAGGAGCTCTCCTGGGAAGGGCTCAGCATCCGGGACTTCCTGCACGAGGGCAACGGCGACATCTGGCTTGCCGCGCTGGAGTATCCCGACCCGCACGCGGAGTGGATGCTGATCGAGGAGCAGGCCGAAGGCGGCGACATGCTCGCGGTCCGGTCGCGCGCCAGGCCCGGCTATCTGGCCGGCTATGCACGCGTGGCCGAAGGCGGCGGCGTGGCGCTCTATAGGAGGCGGTGAGGCATCTCCTGCAGTGAGTAGTCAGTAGCCAGTAGTCAGCATTCAGTAGAAAGGCAATAGACGCCGTCCGGTGTCCAAGCGCTACTGGCTACTGGCTACTGGCTACTGGCTACTTATCCTAGAAGCGGTATCCGAACGTGGCGAGGATGCTGAAACCGCCCAGGTCGATCTTCTCTCCCAGGAAGTCCTGCGACAGCTGGCCCTCGCCCCACTGGTACCGGCCCTCCATGCCGATGACCGCCGACTGCGACAGGCGGCCTCTCAGGCCGAAGACGGCGACCGGGCCCACCGACGTGCCGCTCTGGACGTACGAGTCGCGGAAGATGCTTCCGTCGGTGCCGAGGAATTCGCCGGATTCGCTGTAGCGCCAGAAGTAGATGCCCAGGCCAGCGCCGACGTAGGGCTGGAACGCTCTCCTCGACCCCAGGGGCAGGATCTTCACCACGGCCGTCGCCGGCATGATTCTCAGCTTGAGGTCCTGCACGATCTCGGACCCGTCCTCGTTGATCCACTCCTCGTAGACGGCGGGCACGGTCTCCTGGTAGAAGCCGAAACCCGCGCCCGCTTCGAGGTACTCACCGATCGCCACCGCCCAGTCGCCGCTGACCAGGAAGCCGCTGAAATCTCCGAAATCGAACAGCAGGTACTGCCGGTTGATGGTCAGCACGTCGCCGGTGACGCGGGCGTCCTCGCCTTTCGGGATGAAGGACCCGATCTGCAACGTGAGTGTCTGCTGCGCCGACGCCGGGCGCGCCGCCCCGGCCGTGACCGCGAAGACGAGCAGCGCCGCGAAGACGACTCTGTGGACCATGACATCCCTCCAGTGAGCACACCTGAAGACTGCTTCAGCACATCCGATGCCAGGCTGAGAAGGGCCGGCACGCCGCGGTTTCGGCCGCGGCGGGCCGGCGGCTGTCCTGCGGAGGTATCACCGCGTCCGGTTTCGAGAACGCCCGGCCCGGAAGGCGCTGATGGTCTCGAGCATCGGCCGCTGCAGGCCTGGCGTCGTGGCCAGCACGTGCCCGCTGCGCACGAGGAAAGGGCTGCCGTCGGTGCCCGACACGACGCCGCCCGCCTCTTCGACGAGCAGGCTGGCGGCCGCCACGTCCCATGGCTGGAGGCGGTCCTCCCAGAAACCGTCGAAGCGCCCGGCGGCCACATACGCCATGTCGAGCGCCGCCGAACCCAGCCGGCGCACGGCCCTCGCGCGCCGGACGAACTCGCCGAACAGCCCGAGCACCTCGTCGGCGTTCTCGTGCACGTCGTACGGGAATCCCGTGACCAGCAGGGCCTCGATCACGGCCGACGCCCCGGACACGCGCAGCGGCGCGCCGTTGAGGTAGGCTCCCCCGCCGCGTTCCGCCGTGAACAACTCCCGCCTGGTCGGGTCGTAGATGGCGGCAATCTCGACGCGGCCATCGATCTCGAGGCCGAGCGACGCGCAGAAAATCGGCAGGCCGTGGGCGTAGTTGGTCGTGCCGTCGATGGGATCGAAGACCCAGCAATGATCCGACGCCCCGCCGCGCCCCGGCTCCGGGGCCAGCTCCTCGGCGAGAATCGCATGCGACGGAAACCGCTCGGCGAGCACGCGCCGGCACATGTGCTCGACTTCGAAGTCGGCTTCCGTGACGAGGTCGATCGCGCCCTTCTTGTCGATTCTGACGTCACGGTTGAAGTGCGCCAGCTGGATCTCGCCGGCGCGCAGGACGATGTCGATGGCGGTGGCGAGGAAACGCGGATCGTGAGGCATGAGGCCAGGCGGGCGATCAGGCGTCGGCGGCCAGGCGCTTCACCATGCGCACTTCCATGCCGCCCTCGGGCAGCCTGGCCAGCTGAACATCGTCCATGAAGCTGCGCATGAAGAAGATGCCCCGCCCGCTCGACTTCAGCAGGTTCTCAGGCGCGAGCGGGTCGGCAAGCGATTCGGGATCGAACCCCTCTCCCTGGTCCTGCACGACGATCACCAGTTCCTCGGGCGACGGCGCCGGCCTGGTCGTGAACTCGACCGTCACCTGCTTCGCCCGGTCGTGCCGGTTGCCGTGCTTGATGGCATTGATGACGGACTCGCGGACCGCCACCTCCATCCACGTCAGCGCGTCCTCGTCGAACCGCAGCCGGCGGCCGATCTGGTCGCTGACCAGCTGCACCATGTCGAGCATCTCGAAGGCGCTGGAGAAACGCAGGCGGACGGTGGTTTCTGGCTCTGGCATCGCCGTGTCAACTGACCGGGTTATCGGCGCCCGCTCCGTGATTCTCCATACCATAAACCAGAACATGGCTGATGCTATAGTGCAAACGTGACTCCGCGCCTGGAACGCGTCGTCCGGCCCGCCCGCCGCTTCGGGGGAGCCGTCCGCGTGCCCGGAGACAAATCGATCTCGCACCGGGCCCTCATCCTTGGCGCCCTCGCGACGGGCCGGACCACGATCCGCGGCCTGGCGCCAGGCGGGGACTGCCGCTCCACGATGGCGTGCCTCGCGGCGCTCGGCGTCCGCATCAGCGCGGGAGCCGGCCCGGACGGCGGCCCGGCGTGGCATGTGGAGGGCCGCGGCCTGGGCGGCCTCGCGGCGCCCTCGAGTCCGCTCGACGCCGGCAACTCCGGCACCACGGCGCGGCTGCTGATGGGCGTGCTGGCCGGCCACGGTTTCCCGGCGACGCTGATCGGTGATGCGTCGCTCAGCCGGCGGCCGATGCGGCGGGTGGCGGAGCCGCTGGCCCTCATGGGCGCGCGCGTCGAGACTACCGGCGGGTGTCTGCCGGCGACGGTGGAGGGCGGGCGGCTGCGCGGGATCGCGTACCAGACGCCGGTCCCGAGCGCGCAGGTCAAGAGCGCTGTGCTGCTCGCCGGGCTCCATGCCGAGGGCGTCACGGCGGTCGTCGAGCCCCAGCCGACCCGGGATCACACCGAGCGCGCCCTGGCCGCCTTCGGCGCCGACGTGTCGGGAGCGGCCGGGAGGATGACGGTGCGGGGCCGGCGCTCGCTGGCGGCCGCCGACATCGCGGTGCCCGGAGACCTGTCCTCGGCCGCGTTCTGGGCGGCTGCCGCCGCGGCGATCCCCGGGGCCGCCGTGACGATCGAGGGCGTCGGCGTGAATCCGACGCGGACCGCGTTCCTCGGCGTGCTCGAGCGCATGGGCGCCGGCGTCCGCGTGCAGGCCGTCGATGGCATCGGGCGGCGAGCCGCGGGGCACCGTGACCGTCAGCCACGAGGCGCTCCGCCACGTGGAGATCCAGCCCCCCGAGGTGCCGGGCCTCATCGACGAACTGCCCGCGCTGGCGGCGCTCGCGACGCATGGGGGCGGGCTCACGGTGACGGGCGCCGGCGAGTTGCGCGTGAAGGAAAGCGACCGCATCGCGGCGCTGGTGGCGGGTCTGCGGGCGCTCGGCGCCGATGTCGACGAGTACGGCGACGGCTTTCAGCGTGTGCGGCGCGCGCCGCCTCAGGGGCGGCGTCGCCGACGCGGCCGGCGACCACCGGCTCGCGATGGCGTTCGCCGTCGCCGCGCTCGGCGCCGAGGGGGACTCGCGGATTCGCGGCGCGGAGTCGGTGTCGGTGTCCTATCCCGGGTTCTTCGACACGCTCGAGAGGTTGTGCCGGTGAGGGCGGACAAGAGTCTATCTGGTCGGGTTCATGGCCGCGGGCAAGTCCTCGCTCGCGCGGGAGCTCGGGCGCCGCCTCGACTGGAAGGTCGAAGACGTCGACGAACGCATCGAGGCGCGCGAGCGCCGGCCCATCGCGGCGATCTTCGCGACGGACGGCGAGGCCTACTTCCGGGCCGTCGAGCGGGACGTCGTGCAGGAGATCCTGCCGCCCCGCCACGTGGTGGTCGCGACCGGCGGCGGGACGTTCGTCGATCCCGACCTGCGCGCGCTGATAAAGGCCGACGGTGCGGTATTCTGGATCGACGCGCCGCTCGGGCAGATCGTCGATCGGCTGCCGCGCGACGGGAGCCGCCCGCTGGCCGCCAGCCGCCTGCAGTTCGAAAGCCTGTACGAGTCGCGGCGGCTCGCGTACGCCCAGGCGCACGTCCGCCTCGATGCCTCGCGCGCCTCGGTCGGCGATCTCGCGGACCAGGTCGTCGAGTGGCTGGGAGCGTAGGAGCCCGCATGCGCTGTCTGATCCTGAGCGACGTCCACGCCAATATCGACGCGCTCGAGAGCGTGCTGGCCGACGCGGCCAGGCACGGCGACTCTGGAAGTCCTGCTGCTTGGCGATCTCGTCGGCTACGGCGCCGAGCCGAACGCGGTCATCGATCGGCTGCGGGCTCTGCCCATCGCGGCCGCGATCCGGGGCAATCACGACCGCGCCGCCTGCGGATTGGACGACGGGGAGTCCTTCAACGAGGTGGCGCGCACGAGCGCGGCCCTCACCGCGCAGGTGCTGACGCTGTCGAATCGCGAGTACCTCCGGGGCCTGCCGGCGGGCCCGATTGCGATCAGTCCCCTCACCGAGATCTGTCACGGGACGCCGTTCGACGAGGACGCCTACGTCTTCGACGAGATGGACGCCGTGTATGCGCTGCGGGCCGCCACGCGGCCGCTCTGCCTGTTCGGCCATACGCACGCGCCGTTCGGCGCCAGGCTGAGAGCGGATGAGCTGGAGTTCGTGGACGCCTCGCCGGGCGCGGAGATCACCGTGGCGGACGGCGTGCGCCTGATCGTGAACGTCGGGTCGGTGGGCCAGCCGCGGGACGGCGATCCGCGCGCGGGCTACGGCGTCCTGGACGAAGAGGCCCGGACGGTCACCTGCTATCGTGTCGATTACCCGGTCGAGCGGGCCCAGGCCCGGATCCGCGAGGCCGGCCTGCCCGAGGCGCTGGCCCGGCGGCTGGCCCTCGGGCGCTGACGTGCCGGCCGGCGGTCAGGCCGGCGGGGCCTGGCGCTCTGGCGGCCTTGGCGGCGGCCCGCGCCGCGGCATCCTCCCGGCGGCGCAGTTCCGCGGCGAACGCGTCCCTCGCGGCCCGGGATCCGAGAATCCAGCCGATGACGATCCCGAGCAGGATCGTGGCCGGGATGTAGATGAAGTGCCCGGCGCCCATCTCGCCCATCGCACCCGCTCCTACTGCTGCTGCACGCGGCGCTGCAGGTCGGCCAGCTCTCGCTCGAGCTTCGCCATCCGCCTCCAGAGCGACCAGACGTACACCATCAGCGCCACCCACACGAACGCGTAGGCGGCGATGACCAGCGGCGCCGCCGGCAACTGCTCCGCCTGCGGCGAACGTACTCGACCGGCACGAAGTCTTCCTGAGTGGCGGGCGGCTGGGCCGGCTGCCCGGCCCCCAGCACGGCGCCCGGCAGGAGCGCGAGCAGGACGATGCAGGAGCACGATTCTCTTCATCTCATGGCCTCACGACGCCCGTCGGCGTCCTACTCCTCGATGGCGAGGTAGAGCTGCTCCACCGTCGCCTGCCGATCCTCGAGACGCTTCCGGAGCGTCAGCAACAGCACGTACAGCAGCACGAACGCCGCGACGCAGAACCAGAACGCCGCGCGCATGCCCGGCGCGAGGGTCATCACGACGCTCGTCTTCGGGTGCAGCGTGCGCCAGTAGTTCACCGACACGTACACGAACGGGACGTTCGCCATGCCGAACAGGGCCATGGCCCCGGCGAGCTTCTCGGACCCGGGGCCGCCGAAGCGGCGCACGAGCAGGTACGCGAGGAAGATCATCCACAGCAGCAGCGACGAGGTGAGCCTCGCGTCCCACTCCCACCAGACGCCCCACGCCTTCCGGGCCCACAGCGGGCCGGTCACGAGGACGATGAGGCCGAAGAGCACCACCAGTTCGCCGGCGGCCACGGCGACGCGGTCCGCCACGGCTGAGCGCCGGAACAGGTACACGGCGCTCGCGATGCCGCACACGAAGGCCGACACGAACATCAGCATCGCGGACGGCACGTGGTAGTAGAAGATCTTCTGCACCAGGCCCATCGTCTGCTCGAACGGCGCGTTCGCCACGACGAGCGGCGCCGACGCGAACAGCACCAGGGCGACGAACGCGAGGGGGACGAAGACGCGGGACATCGCTACTCCGTCATGAGGGGTTCGAACGTCCACAGCGAGAGGGTGACGAACACCACGTCGAAGAACACGAGCAGGGCCGCCCAGAACCGGGCCATCGGCTCGTCGGGCGTCGCCTGGAAGATCGCGGCGGTGCCCCGGACTCCAGCGATGATGACCGGAATCGTGATGGGATACAAGAGCACCGGCAGCAGGACGTCGCGGCTCCTGGCGCGGACGAGCATCGCCGCGAAAAGGGTCCCGACCGAGGCGAAGCCGATGGTCCCCGCGGCGAGCAGGGCGAAGAGCCAGTGCGGCCGGGCGAAGATCGGCGCGTGAAACAGGAGGCCGACCATGGGGACCAGCACGGCCTCGACAATCGCCATCAGCGCGAGGATGCCGAGGAGCTTCCCGACGTAGATGGCGGGCCGGTCGGAGGGCGCCAGCATCAGCGCGCGCAGCGTTTCCGTGTGCCGCTCGCGCTCGAAGGTCCGGCCGAGCGCCAGCGTGCCCGCAAAGGCGATCGGAGATCCACAGGATGCCGGCGGACGCGTCCTCGAGCGGCCGCCCCTCGCGCACGAGGGCGAACGCGAAGACGAGGACGCACGAGGCCGCGAAGAAGACCGTCGTGTAGACGATTTCGCGGCTGCGCAGCTCGACCGTGAGGTCCTTGCGCATGACGACCCAGGCGACGCGCAGGAACTGCTTCATCGCGCGCGCTCGTCGCGGGGGGCCGCCGCGGCGACGGTGGCGGCCAGGACTGTCTCGCGGTAGCGTTCCCGGAGCGGCCCGGAAGCGCGCGCGACCGTGAGCAGCCGGCCCTCGCGAAGCACCGCGACCTCGTCGAGCAGACCGTCGGCGAGGTCGAGGTCGTGCGTGGCGGCGACGACGATGGCGCCTTCGTCGCGGAGGCCGCGAAGGCGGGTCACCAGCGCATGGCCGGACGCGTCGTCCAGCCCGGTGAACGGCTCGTCGAGCAGGAGGAGGCGCGGCCCGTGCAGCAGGGCGCGCTCGAGCGCGAGGCGCTGCCGCATCCCGCGCGAGAACCCGGCGACCGCGTCGTCGGCCCGGTCGAGCAGGCCCGCGTGCGCGAGCGCCCGGTCGACCCGCCCGCGCACGTCCGCCAGTCCGTACAGCCGCGCGAAGAACGCGAGGTTCTCGCGCGCGGTCAACTCCGGGTAGAGGTAGAGGTCGTGGCCGAGCAGGCCGAGCCGCGCGCGAAGCCGGGGGCCCGCCGTGCGGGCGTCGGCCTCGCCGTACTTCACGCGCCCCGACGTCGGCGCGAGCAGGGTGGAGAGAATCGCCAGCAGGGTCGACTTCCCTGCCCCGTTCGGTCCCAGCAGGCCGAGGATGGTCCCCGCGCGGCAGGTGAGGCTGACGCGGTGCAGCGCGCGCCGGCGCCCGAAATGGCGCGAGACGTCGTCAACGACGAGGCGGTCGAAGTCGAACACCAAGAACGCTAGACCTCTGCGGAGGCGCCGGGTTGCCGATCGAGTTCTCCGTACACGCGCTCCAGCTGCGCGACCAGTTCCTCGTGGCGCGCGGCGTGGCGGCGATCGTCAATCGTGCCGGAGGAGCGCTGCTCCTCGAGGCGGACCAGGTCCGCCATCAGCCTGTCACGCCGCTCGATCAGCGCGGCCCGGCGGGAGACGTCTCCGGACGAGTTCCGCGCGGACATGGCGGCCCAGGCGCCCGCGACGAGGATCAGGAGGGCCAGCCCGAGCGACAGGTTGCGCCCCCAGCGGCTCCGGCTGGGCAGGCCGTTCAGCGTCAGCGTGAGTGGCTGGCTGGCCGCGAGCGCGCCGCCGGTGCCGAGGACGAACGACTGGCCGCTGTCCGTCATCTCCCTCGCGCTGACGAACTGCGGCGAGCTGATCCGGGCGGCGCCGGCCCGCGTCATGATGACCCGGACCTGGGCCCACGCGGCCGGGAGCGTCTGCGCGATGACCCGATCCGGGCCCGACGGGCCGAGCGAGAACGCCAGGCGGACGGGCATGATGCCGGGCGCGATCGGTCCGGTGATGCTGACGGTCCGGCCCCGGACAGTCGCCTGCGGGGACGACCCTTCCAGCATGGCCGCCTGCTGGGCGCCCTCGGGCAGCTCGAACACCACCGCGGTTCGCGGCGTGACCGCCGCGGAGGACGGATTCACGAGGTCGAAGAGGTAGAACACCTCGAGGGTGTCGTCCTCGAATTCGATTTGAATCCGGCTCTCGCCGGCGAATACGACGTCCCCGGCTGCGATGGCCGGCATCGGGCTTCCAGCGGCGGGCGCCCCGGCGGCGCCGGCCACGAGGACGAGCCGGTACGCCCGCGTCGGGCGGCATGCTGAACGACTGCGACTCGATGTGCTCGCCGTCGACCTCCGCCGCGGCATGCACCGAGGTGCCGGGTTGAAGGCCGCTGAAGACCGCGCGCCCGCTGTCGTCGGTGACCGCCGTCTCGGTGCGCGCGCCGGCGTGCAGCTCCACCTGGTGGCCCGCGATGTTGTTGGCCAGGTCGCCGCGAACGAGACGGACCGACAGGCTGCCGGCGGGCACCTCCGGCGTCGGCATCGGAATGCCGGACATCTGGCGCGCATCGGGCATCTGGCCCGACACGAGCGCCGACAATCCCGCGACGGCGAACAGGGCGACCGCGGCCCGCAACGTCGACTGATGCGCGTTCATCGGGCCGCCTCGATTCTGGCGCCGCACGACTTGCAGAACCGCGCGTCGGGGTCGTTGGCCGTGCCGCACGACGCGCAGGCCCCTGGCGGCGTGCCGGGGGCGGCGGGAACCGGCGTCGCGGGCGCCGCGGCGACAGGCGGGCGTCCGACGCGCGTTGAGAGCTCCCGTTCGATCAGGGCGCGGTAGCCCGAGCGGTCGGCGTCGAGCTGCCGCAGCAGGCCCGCGGCGCGCGCGCGAAGCCGGCCGGCCACGTCGGTGAAGTCGGCCTCCGAGATCTTGCCCATCGCCCGATCGAATTCCACTTCCTTGATCGACCGCAGCACGAGCCACTTCTCGCGCTCGAGGGCTGCGCGCGTGCGGCCGGCCACCATGTCGGTCTGCTCCCCCATCTCCGGCGCGACCAGCGGCGCGATCGTCCGCGCGGCCGTGGCCGCGACCCAGGCCACGGTGCCGATCGCCACGCCGACGGCCACCGCGTTCACCGTCGAGGTGCCCTGCGCGGCGAGGACGCCGGCCGCCATGGCGACCAGCGTGGCCACCAGCAGCAGATGCCACGGCCTGATGCCGCCTTCCACCGGCTGGGCGGGAGCGGCGGGCGGTGCCGTGGGGGCCGCCTGGCCCTGCCGCCGTGGCTTGTCGGTCGTCTTGCGCGCCATCCTCGGACTCCTGGCTGTCCCGCTGACCTAGGTGGTGCTGGCTTCGGCCGGCACGCGGCTCAGGGCATACGCGAAGGCGTGCTCGGGCAGCAGCGCGATCCCGGTGCCCAGCACGAGAACACCGAAGCCCGCCCAGATCCAGTTGACCAGCGGCGTGACGACCACCTGCAGGCTCATGGACTGGTCGTTGACGTCGTAGGCCGGCATCACGAGGTAGAGATCTTCGGCCACCGAGCGCCGGATGGCGACCTCGGTGGTCGGCTGGTCCTCGTGCTTGCGGAAGAACCACCGCGCCGGGTACATCGTGCCCAGCGCCTTGCCGTCCTCGGAGACCAGGATGTGCCCCGTCACCATCTGCTTCTGCCCGTCGTCGGTGACCTTCACGCCGTTGTTCCTCACCGTGAACTGGCGCACGGTGGTCTCGTCGCCCAGCTTCAGGAGGACCTGCTGGTCGACCTTGAACCCCTCGCCGGCGAATCCGAGGTACATGATCACGATGCCGAGGTGGACGATGTACCCGCCGTACCGGCGGCGCTCGCGCATCACGAGGCCGATGGCGGCCGTGAGGAGGTCGGTGCCGGTCGCCGACTTGCGGACGCGGGCGCCCCGCACGAACTCCTGGGTGATCGTCGCGGCCACGAACGCGCAGAGCGCGAAGCAGATGCCCGACGACCACACGCGCACGCCGAGGCCGACGAACACCGCGGTCACCGCGAGCATGAACACCACGGGCCAGAGGAACGATTCCCGCAGGTTGGCGAGCGTCGATCGCCGCCACGCGAGCAGCGGCGCGACGCCGGTGAGGAGCAGCAGGATGAGGCCGATCGGCGCCATCCAGCGGTTGAAGAACGGCGGGCCCACCGTCAGGCGGTTCCCGGTGAGCGCCTCGCTCATCGTCGGGAACATCGTGCCGAAGAGGACGAGCAGGGCCGCGATGAGCAGGATCCAGTTGTTCGCGACGAAGGCCGCTTCGCGGGAGACCCACGAGTCGAGGTCGTATCGCGGCTTCAGGAGCGGCAGGCGGCGAATGACCCAGGCGAAGCTGAACAGCAGGATGGCCGTCATGAAGACCACGAACATCCACGTCAGGGTGCGGTCCTCGCCGAAGGCGTGCACCGACTGCACGATGCCGGACCGGGTCATGAACGTGCCGAAGATCGTCAGGAAGAACGTCATGATGACGAGCGACACGTTCCACACCTTGAGCATGCCGCGCCGCTCCTGCACGATGACCGAGTGCAGGAACGCGGACGCGGTGAACCACGGGAGCAGGCCGGCGTTCTCGACCGGATCCCAGCCCCAGTAGCCGCCCCAGCCGAGCTCCTCGTACGCCCAGATCATGCCGAGCGTCAGGCCCAGGCTCAGGAACAGCCAGCTGATCATGGTCCATCGGCGGACGGCGCGCAGCCAGGAGTCGTCGAGGTGCCCGGTGATGAGCGCGGCCATGCCGAAGGCGTACGGGATGGTCATGCCCACGAAGCCGATGTAGAGGCTCGGCGGGTGCACCACCATGTAGATGTTCTGCAGCAGCGGGTTCAGGCCGCGGCCGTCGGGCGGGGCCTGCACGAGGAACGTCTCGAACGGGTTCTTGTGCACGATCATCATGAACAGGAAGAACACCTGCACGGCCGAGATGATCGCGACCACGTACGGAATCAGCTCGCGGTGCCGTTCGCGGTTCACGTACACCGCGAGCGACCCGAACAGCGCGAGCAGGAACACCCAGAACATGATCGAGCCGTCGAGCCCGCCCCAGTACGACGTGATCTTGTAGAAGAGCGGCTGCGCGAGGTCCGAGTAGTGCTGCACGTACTTGATCGAGTAGTCGTTCGTGACGAAGGCGTGCACGATGACCGTCGAGGCGAGGGTCATGAGGGCCGCCGACAGGTAGAACGCGCCGACCCCGCTCTCAACGAGGCCGCGGGAGCCGCGCCTCGCGCCCGCGATCGAGACCGCGATCGCGTACGCCGAGACGACCAGGGTTGCCATCAGGAGGAACGAACCCAGAGAGGCCATATGTCACCTGCACCTGCCAGGGGCCGCCAGCCACCGCGCCCCTCGATGGACGGCGCGCCGGCGGGTAGGGTTGCTGTTGGACGCGGGATGGAAACGCGGCGGCTGCACTCCGGCCCCCCGCTCAGGCGCCGGGGCCGGTCAGCCCTTTCTTCGCTTTGGTACTTGGACGGGCACTTCGCCATCACACCGTTCGGCGCCACGTGGAAGCCGTTGGCGTCGAGCCGGCCCTTCAACACCACTTCCGACTCGTCCTTGAAGGTGTCCGGCACGATCCCGGTGTAGCTCGCGTCGACGACGACGCCCTTGCTCTGGACCTTGAATCGGTACTCGAGGGAGTCACGCTTCCGGAGGATCGAGTCCTTCACCACGTAGCCGTGGAGCTGGAGGTTCTTCCCGTGCCACGCCTCGGGGCTGGCCATCACCTCGTCGACGTGCTTGTAGTACTCCGTGCCCTCGCTGAGCGTGGAGTAAAGAAGCCCGCCCAGTGCGAGCACCAGGACCAGGCTCGTGATTCCGATTCTGACGGCTTTCTGTTTCATAAGCAGATAGTTACGGGCTGTCCGACCCCTCTCACAGCATACCTTCAGGCGCCAGCACGGTCAAACGGCGGCGGCACGGTCCGGCCGTCCGGGCGGGCGGGGTCGCGCGGGGCGAACCCCTCGGCTTCGAGCAGCCCGCGCACTGCCCCGACCGGGAGGCCGACGACGTTGCTGTAGGACCCCTCGACCGACTCGACGAACCGGGCCGCCGGTCCCTGCACGCCATACGCGCCCGCCTTGTCGTGAGGCTCGCCGCTCGCCACGTAGGCGTCGATCTCGGCGGCGGTCAGCCGCCGGAATCGCACGCGCGTGGACACCACCTCGGACGACTCCCGGCCGGCCCGGGTGATGACGACGCCGGTCAGCACTTCGTGCGTCCGGCCGGAAAGCCGGCCCAGCATCGCCTTCGCGTCATCGTCGTCCACGGGCTTTCCCAGTATCTCGCCGTCGACGACGACCGTCGTGTCGGCGGCCAGGACGAGGTCGTCCAGGCACCTGGCCGCAATGGCCCTGGCCTTTGCGGCGGCCACGCGGAGCACGTACGCGCGGGCGTCCTCGCCGGCGAGCGCCGACTCGTCGACGTGGGCCGGCTCGACGTCGAACACGTAGCCCGCCTCGCGCAGCAGGGCCGTCCGCCTGGGAGACGCCGACGCGAGGATCAGCCGCATCCGGCAATGATACACTTGCGCGTCCCGCGAGCCCGAGCCCAGAACCATGGAGCCTGTCCAGTCCCTCATGTCCGGCGCCGTCGCGCGCCTGGTGCGCCCGGCGCCCCTGTCTCCGGAGAAGGTGCTCTTCGCCTGGCGGACCGCGGTCGGCCCGGCCGTGGCCAGGGTGACGCGAGTGAGGCTCGCCGGCCATGGGTCGCTCGAAGTCGTCGTGGATGACGACCGGTTCGGCGACGAACTGGCGCGGTCCGCGCCGGTGGTGCTGAGCCGCCTTCAGGACCTGCTGGGCGCCGACGCCGTCGGCCGGCTCGAACTGCAGCGGCCCGGGAAGCCGGCAGGGCGCCGGCGGACGGGCGGAAGACCGGGAACCGGGAAGCCGAAGGGAGAAGCGAGATGATCAAGAGCGTCGGCGTTGTCGGGGCGGGCACGATGGGCAACGGCATCGCGCAGGTGTTCGCCCAGGCGGGCTTCGAGGTCGTGGTGCAGGACGTGGCGCAGCCGGCGCTCGATCGCGCCCGGGCCGCGATCGAGAAGAGCCTCGCGAAGTTCGTCGAGAAGGGCAAGCTCGACGCCGCCTCGCGGGACGCGGCCCTCGGGAGGCTGACGTTCACGGCGAGCCTCGACAGCTTCGCTTCCGTCGACTACGTCGTCGAGGCGGCCTTCGAAGAGCGCGAAACCAAGCGGGCGCTGTTCGCGACGCTCGACCAGCTCGCGCGGCCCGGCGTGATGCTGACTTCGAACACCTCGTCGATTTCCATCACGACGCTGGCGGCCGCCACCAGGCGCCCCGATCTCGTGCTGGGCATGCACTTCATGAACCCGGTGCCGCTCATGACGCTGGTGGAGCTGGTCCGCGGCCAGGCCACGTCGGCGGAATCGATGGCCACGGCCACGGCGCTGTGCGTCCAGCTCGGCAAGACGCCCGTCGAGGCCGCCGACTACCCCGGCTTCATCGCCAACCGCATCCTGATGCCGATGATCAACGAGGCCGTCTTCGCGGTCATGGAAGGCGTCGGGACGCCGGAAGCCATCGACACCGTGATGAAGCTCGGCATGAACCACCCGATGGGGCCGCTCACGCTGGCCGATTTCATCGGCCTGGACGTCTGCCTCGCGATTCTCGAGGTGCTGCACGACGGGCTCGGCGACCCGAAGTACCGTCCCTGTCCCCTGCTGCGGCGGATGGTGGCGGCGGGCCACCTCGGGCGCAAGAGCGGCAAGGGATTCTACGCTTACTAGGGACGACTCGCAGGTGCCGGCCGGACGAGGACGTACCAGAGCTTGAAACTCCGATTGGGCGGACCTCCGCCGGCTGTCGCGCCCGCCGCGGGGCTGCGGTCGACCACGAACATGAGGCGATTGCGGCCAGGTCGCACCAACGCCTGCCTCAGCACCAGGTCGTACGAGCCGACCTTCTCGGGGTTCCACGCGAGGGTGACCGTGCGGAGGAGCACGCCGTTGAAGAGGATGCGCACCAAGGGCAGAGCGCCGGCGCCGTCTGAGGGAGGCGGGAAAGGATCCAGCCGGACCGTGATGTGGTAGTCGGCGGAACGAGGCAGCGGAATGTCGACGACCGAGCGATCGCCGCGAGCGATCCTCGCCGTCACGTTGTAGGTCGTGACCGTGCCGGACCATCCCTCCCGGAAGAACGGCCCGTCCCTGGGGCCGGCCGCGATGGCGGCCACCCCATCCGCGAGCAGCGCTTCGCGGAATGTCAGCACCGGCAACACCCTCAGGAACGACCACGAGACGGCGGCGACGCCTCCCAGGGTCGCTGCCCACGCGCAGACGGTCCGCAGGGGCGGCGTTCGCACGACGGGGCGCTTCCACCGCGCAGGCCTCGCGAGCGCGACCGCGCTCGACATGGCGAGGCCGGCGGCCACGAGGAAGAACGGATAGGTGAACTCGGTGTACCGCCAGTCCGCGGACAGTCGCCACGTGAAGGCGAACGGCGCCTGGGCCGCTGCCAGGACGACCAGCAGCAGGCGCCCGTTCGCGGAGGCCGCGAGCAGGACCAGGCCCAGCAGCGCCGCGCCTCCCAGCCAGCGGCCCAGGCCCGGAAGCCAGGGCTCGAACCCGTCCCATTTGCTCAGGAACGGATAGGAAGTCATGCCAATCACCCAGGTGTCGAGCGTCCGGGCCGGCGCGCTGAGCAGCTTCCGGCCGACATAGCCGACCGCCCCCGGCGCCGTCGAGGGTTGCGCATGCTCGGCCGCCAGGTAGTAGAGCGGCTGGTAGTTGAGCGCGTACAACGGGTCTCCGAACTCCCGCCAGCAGTCCAGTGGATACGGCGCCACGAGCACCACCGCCGTGACCGTGGCAATCATGAGGCCGCGCAGCCGCTGGCGCCAGGATCCTGCCGACCGCACCAGGACGTAGAGGAAGCCAGGTGCCAGGAATGACACGGAAAAGACTCGCGTCAGGCAGGCCAGCGCCGCGGAAGCTCCGAGCGCCACGGCGCTTCCTGCCGACGGCGCACGTCGATGCCACAGCATCGAACAGACCGAGAGCACCACGGCGAACGCGAACGCATCGTCGCGCCAGCCGGAAACACCCCAGAAGATGACCTCGCCTTCGATCGCCATCCCCAGCGCCGCCGCGCACCCGACCCAGCGCGAAAAGGCGAGCGCACCCATGAAGTACGTCGCGAGCACGCACAGCACCGAGAACGTCGCCGACGCAAAACTCACGGCGACGTCCTGGTCGTGGAGCAGCCACAGATAGAGCTTCACGACGAACGGAAACACCGGTTCGCGATAGTGCGCGCCGTAGAACGAGCTCATCTCTCTGGCGCGCTTCAGGTACCCGTAGGGATCGCTCCGGTAACGGGTGGGAGGGCCGTCGGCGTGCGGGTACTCCGGTTCGGGCTCCCAGTTCGCCAACGGAGGCCGGAGCACGACGATGAGCGTCTGCGCGCCGCGTTGAAGCGCCTGCAGGCAGGCGGGCTGGCTGACGTGACCGAACCTTCCCGTCAACGCATCGAGGCGGAGGGCTGCCGCGAACAGGAGCGTGAGGGCGAGGAGCACGTACGGAAGCGTGCGGCCGGACATTCGTGCGAGTCGCACCAGCCGGCGACGAACGGCATCGGCTGTCGGCGGGCCTTCGTTCTGATCCGTGGCGGTCATCGTGCCGTCGTCATGCATCCCGACAGCCTCCGCTCAGCCACGCGAGCGCTGACCGACTCTACCACGCAGGAGCCACGCGAGCGCGGCAGGCGGCGCCAGGATCGCGACCTCGCGGGCGATGGAGATCGCGTTCTTGAGGATGAACTCCTCCGGCTTCCAATAGCGCCTGGAGATGTCGGCGAAGAGGTCGATGCCCGAGTAGAGGTACGACGCCGACAGAGGCCAGAGCGCCATGAGGCCCCTGGGCGTGCTGGTGTCGCGGCCGAGCCAGTCGAGAAGGATGTGGCTTCCGACGGCGAGGCCGCAGGTGAGTCCGGTCGCGAGCCCGGGCGCACCGAGTGCCCGCCCGATTGCGCCGCAGGCGAAGGCGGCGATCGCCACGGCCGCGAGGCTGTGCGTGTAGGTGCGGTGGCTCGCGAGCAGGATGTCGAAGTCGGGCGCGAGGGCCAGCGCCGCACACGCCAGGACGAGCGGCGTGATCGCCGGCGCGGCCCCGGAGCCCTTCTCCTGCACGCGCGGCCGCAGCGGCCGGAAAGACTCGGCCGCCCAGGCGATCGCGACGCCGGCCAGGAGATGGCCTGCTGGGCTTGGCACCTTGTCAACGTAGCAATCTCTGCCTCCCCGCCGCAAGCCGGCGTTGCAGTTTCCGCAATCACGCCCGGCGACGGGCGAAAGTCTGTATCCCTGCAAAGTGCTGATAACAAAAGGCTAGCAAGGTTCTGGACCGTGATTTTCGCTTGACTTGAGTCCGGCACGCATTTAGAATCAATAGGATTCGCCCGCAGAGATACGAAGGAGAGCACATGGCTGTTGACGACCGCATCGAGCGCACGAAGGCCCTGGACGTCGCGTTGTCCCAGATCGAGAAGCAGTTCGGCAAGGGCTCCATCATGCGCCTGGGCCAGAAGGGGGCCATCCTCCCGGTCGAGTCCATTCCGACCGGCGCGGTCAGCCTGGACTTCGCGCTGGGCATCGGCGGCATGCCGCGAGGCCGCGTGACGGAGATCTTCGGGCCCGAGTCGTCGGGCAAGACCACGCTGGCGCTGCAGTTGATCGCCGAAGCCCAGAAACTGGGCGGCATGGCGGCCTTCGTCGATGCCGAGCACGCGCTCGATGCGGGGTATGCCCAGAAGCTGGGCGTCGACCTGGACAACCTGCTGGTGTCGCAGCCCGACAACGGCGAGCAGGCGCTGGAGATTGTCGAAGTCCTCGTGCGCTCGGGCGGTGTGGACGTTGTCGTCGTCGACTCCGTGGCCGCGCTCGTGCCGAGGGCCGAGATCGAGGGCGAGATGGGCGAAGCGCAGATGGGCCTGCAGGCGCGCCTGATGTCGCAGGCGCTGCGGAAGCTCACCGGCGTCGTCTCGAAGTCGAAGACGTCGCTCGTGTTCATCAACCAGCTGCGCGAGAAGATCGGCGTCATGTTCGGCAGCCCCGAGACGACGACCGGCGGGCGCGCGCTGAAGTTCTACGCCTCGGTCCGCCTCGACATCCGGCGCATCGCCAGCATCAAGGACGGCGACGTGGTGGTGGGCGGCCGCGTGCGCGTCAAGGTGGTCAAGAACAAGGTGGCGCCGCCGTTCCGCGAGGCCGAGTTCGACATCCTGTACGGCGAGGGCATTTCCAAGCAGGGTGATCTCCTCGATCTGGCCGTGGACCGCAAGATCGTCGAGAAGAGCGGCACGTGGTTCTCGTTCGGCGGCGAACGGCTCGGCCAGGGCCGCGAGAACGCCAAGCAGTTCCTGAAGGAGAACCCCGCGGTGTTCAAGACCATGGAGGAACGCGTGCGCAAGGACCTCGGCCTGACGCGCGATGCCGCGCCGGACCCGGAAGCGGCACCAGAGAAAGAGAAGGCGGCTCCCGCGCGACGGTAAGCCATGGGACTCCGCCTGGCCTGCCTGCTGTTCGCCGCCCTCGCGTCGGCGCCCAGCCCGGCAGGCCAGGAGCGTAGCCAGAAGCCGCCGGCCTCGCCGGGCCCGATGCTCGACGCCGGCCTGATGCGGGTGGCGACGGCCGAGTTCGCCGTCGAGCTGGTTCGATCATCGCAAACGGTGGCCGCCCTCAGGCCGAAGGGGGCCGAAGGACTCGACTTCACGCCGGGCGACCTCCTCACCGCGCGGTCCCGCGACGGTTTCTACCATCTCGGCGATCTCGATCTGCGCCTGCGCAGCGGCGGCAGCGAGGCGTGGAAGGGCTACTCCACCGCGGCCCGGCGCGCGCCCGTCACGGCGCTCCCGGCCGGCGGTCCGGTGCTCGCGTCTGCCGACCTCGCGCCGACACTGGCGCCCGGCATCCCGCTGCGCGTCATTCGAACCTGGCGTGCCGACGGCGGGCGCCTCAGCCTTCGGTTCGACCTGCAGAACACAACGGCGCAACCGGTGGAGATCGGCGGGCTCGGCATCCCGATGGTCTTCAACAACGTACTCACCGGCCGCTCGCTCGACCAGGCGCACGCGGCGTGCGTGTTCTACGACCCGTACGTGGGTGTGGACGCCGGCTATCTCCAGGTCACGCGGCTCAGCGGTCTCGGGCCCGCGCTTGTCGTGGTGCCGGACGGCAAGACCCCGTTCGAGGCGCACAATCCGATCCTGAATCCCCCGAGGCGCGCGCCATCAGCACCCGGCGGGCCTGGTGCGCCCAGCGACGACGCTCCCCTGTTCACGGACGCCACGCCGCGCTCACAGACATTCGAGGGCTTCTTCGACTGGATGGTGCACACGCGGGCGCTCGCGGACGATGAATGGCGGAACGTCACGCCGTGGAACCCGCCCACCTCGATCACGCTCGCGCCCGGAGAGGCGGTCTCCTACGGCGTGGCGTTTCATCTTGCCGGCGGCATCCGCGACATCGAGGCGACGCTCGCTCGCGAGAACCGGCCCGTGGCCGTCGGCGTGCCCGGATACGTTCTTCCGATGGACATCGAGGGCCGGCTGTTTCTGCGCCACGCGAAGCAAGTCAAGAGCGCCGAGATCGAGCCGGAAGGTGCCCTCGCCGTCACGCGCGACACCAATGCGCCGGGCGGCTGGCAGTCGTTCACCATCCGCGGCAGGCGCTGGGGCCGCGCGCGGCTGGCCATCACGTACAGCGACGGCACCGTGCAAGCGGTCCACTACCGTGTCACCAAGCCTGCGGCCGAGGCGGTTGCGGACCTGGGCCGCTTCCTGACGACGCGCCACTGGTTCGAGGATCCGGCGGACCCGTTCAAACGAAGCCCTTCGGTCATGACGTACGACCGGGACGAGAACCGGATTGTGACGCAGGACAGCCGCGTGTGGGTCGCCGGGCTGGGCGACGAGGGCGGCTCGTCCTGGCTGACCGGCATGATGAAGCAACTCGGGCAGCCCGACGCCGCCGAGGTCCGGAAATACGAGGCGTTCATCGACGGCGTCCTGTGGGGCGGTCTCCAGTGCGCCGACGGCCCGCGCAAGTACGCCGTCCGCAAGAGCCTCTTCTACTATCAGCCCGACCAGTTGCCCGCCGGCTCCTACCGGAACGATTTCAACTGGAGCACCTGGACCAGCTGGAAGAAGGATGCCACCGAGGCCGTCGACCGCTCGTACAACTACCCTCACGTGGCCGCGCTGCACTGGACGATGTACCGGCTGGCGCGGAACCGCGTGGGCCTCGTCACGAATCATCCCTGGGATTGGTACCTGGCGAACGCCTGCGAGACGGCGGTCGCGATGGTCACGCACGCGCCCAGGTATGCGCAGTTCGGCCAGATGGAGGGCACCGTCTTTCTCGAGATTCTGCGCGACCTGAAGCGCGAGGGCTGGGCGCAGCAGGCGGCGGACATGGAAAGCCGCATGAAGGCGCGCGCGGCGGTGTGGAGCAAGCTGGCCTACCCCTACGGCAGCGAGATGCCGTGGGACTCGACGGGCCAGGAGGAAGTGTACGCCTGGACGAAGTACTTCGGCGACCGTGCCAAGGCGCAGGTCACCATCGACGCGATTCTCGGCTACATGCCCACGCTGCCCCACTGGGGCTACAACGGCAGCGCCCGCCGGTACTGGGATTTCCTGTACGCCGGGAAGACACGCCGCATCGAGCGCCAGTTGCACCACTACGGATCGGGGCTGAACGCCATCCCCGTGCTGAGCGAGTATCGCGAACACCCGGACGATGAGTACCTGCTGCGCGTCGGCTACGGCGGCCTGATGGGGGCGCTGACGAGCATCGACGAAGACGGGTTTGCCGCGGCGGCGTTTCACTCGTTTCCGGACACGCTCCGGCACGACGGCATTTCTGGCGACTACGCGCAGAACTTCACCGGGCACGCGCTCTCCGTGGCCACGTACGTCGTTCGGCACCCGGAGTTCGGCTGGCAGGCGTTCGGGGGCAACGTGGCATTCGCGCGCGGCCGCGTCGTCGTGACGCCGCTCGATGCCTTCCGGAGCCGCATCTACATCGCGCCCGCCGGACTCTGGCTCACGCTCGATGCGGGCCGCTTCGAACGCTTCGAGTTCGATCCGGCGACCGGGCGCGTGCGCGTTGCCCTGGCGCCGGCTGAGCCGCACACGCCCGCCGCGCGGCTGCGCATCGAGCAACCCGCCGCGGTCGCGGGCGTTGGCCGCTATGTGCCGGTTCCGCGGTTCGCGGCCGAGCGCGACGCGTACGTCGTGCCCCTGGGGGCGTCTTCCACGTGGGTGGAGCTGGCGGCCGGCCCGAAGTGACCACGCCGGGCTGTTGCAACCTCCGGTGGCGGCGGTTGGCCCGAGACGACCCGCATGCTATATTGTTTTTCTCTCCATGCGGTGCCTCAGTGCCGAGGTAGCTCAGTTGGTAGAGCACGTGACTGAAAATCACGGTGTCGGCAGTTCAATTCTGCCCCTCGGCACCACAAATTCTCAGATAGATCGAACATATTAGGGTTGCGGCCAGCGCCGGGGTTGCACTGGGGTTGCAGCCGTGACACTCGCTCCCCTGTCCAGGGTTGCACCAGTGTTGCCGCCGCTGCCTCGACGCTGGAGCACGCCTGATGGGGGCCACGTCGTCCCTGCTCCCACCATCGTGGCGCCATCCGCTCGCGTCCCCTGCGCCACCTCTGCCAGCGAGGGAGGCATCCTGACCCCTGAGCCTGACGCCCACGACAAGCGGCCGTTGGCTCTCCCCGCACACGAAGCTGCTCAACATCAGGTGTGGTCCGATGTCGCGCCGCCCCGGGCGCCGGCACCCACTCCGGCACGCCTCCCTCCAGGCCGACGCCGGCGCTCCAGGGGCTGTACTCGTTGACGCTGAGCATCGTGGCGGCTTCGGACTGCGGAGGCACGTCGGCCACTTGACTTGCCTGGTGCTGGTCATCCTTTAGGGCAGCAGTCCGCCTCCCCACCATCGCCGGCTGCGACTCGTCCAGGTGACGCTGACGCCCGGCTACCCGGGGAGGGGGGATACGGGGCCGTCCGCGCGGATCGCGAAATCCACATTCACGCTTCCGGCTCGGAGGCTCCCGACTTAATGCCGGCGAGGCATAACGGCTCCGGCGTCCCCCTGAAGCGGTTCACGAACTCCGGGGCATGATCCTCCCGGCGCAACCGACGTAGAAGAACTCGCGGCTCCCCTGCTCGACGCGCCCCGCATAGAGCCAGAAGCCCCTCTGGACTACGGCACCGGAGAACGTGAGCCGATGGAGGCGCATCGTGCGAACCGCAACGCTCCGGTTCAGCGGCAGCGCACACGCTGCTCCAAGCATCGCCGGCTGCGTCCCATGTTAGGTTGCCGCTTTCGAACGCGGCGGAATGTGGTGCTCATTGAGATCGTTCTGTATGCGTCTGCCGACTTCATCAAAAGGCATCTGAAACGCCTCGCGCGAAAACGGGATGTACTCGTAGCTCTTCTGGAGTTCACCAGCATAATGCTCATCCATTCCATTCTCGACGAGAATGAGTGGGCGCTTGCCAAGGGCTACGGCCGCTCCCGTTTCTTGGTACAGCCAGACGCTTGAAGCCCAAGTGCCCCCTTGTAGTTGTTCGCGGCGAGTAAGGATGCAGATGAAGAACCGGGATGATCGAATCTTGCGCAGAATGTCACCGCGGAATCCCTCGACGTTGTCCACGCGCCCTTCGACGGCCTTGATGCTGATCGGAGCCAGAACACTATCGCGAAGGTAATCGAAGAGCGGGCCGTCCGACTCCGAGAATTGCCGAGCAATGAAGGCAGCGTACGGATCCTCCTGGTAGACCAACTGGCGCTCGCTGCCTTCAAGCTCTCCACGCTCAGCAAGAGCCACGCCCTTCGCCGTGAGCCGCATCAAGAGGCGCGGCGCAAAGCCGTATCCGGAGAAGCTGAGGTATTCGCCGATCTCAAGCCAGCGGATTGCAGCCTCGATATCCAAGAGAGAGTGTCGCGGCAGCAGCGAGCGAATGAGGTGACCTGGCGGCATGGCATGCGCTTCGGTCGAGCACTGGAGATCGGGCTGAGCCCCAGGTGAATCGTCAAGATTCAAGGACCGACGCATGGTCCGTCGCTGCCCATGCAGTTCTCTCACGACGTCAAGGCAGATGCCTTCAGTGATCATTCAGGATGCCTGTTCGTGAATTGTCGACAACGACATAACGTCTCGCCTTCACCCTCGGCCGCGCTTCTTCAGTGCCGTCGGGTGCAGCGCGTGGTTGTTAGACCGCCTCTTCGTCGTCGGTTGGCATTGCAGCGGCCAAGTCCGGAAACCAGCTAGCCATGTCCACGATTGTTACAGCTGCCTGCTTGAAGCGGTAGTACTCTCGAACCGTCGTGAACCGAGCGCCATACTGCCGGGTGAAGGCTCCTTCTAGGGCAGCGTTGCGACTCAGCACACTGGAGAGCGCGCGACCGCCATTCAGGAACTTGAGCGCGTGCGCAGTACCCACGATGAACAGGTACTTGGGCTTCTCGGATTCGTGCTCCGCGAGCAGGAAGAAGTCCTTGAACAGGGAGTTCTGCCTGATACTCTCCGCGCCTCCACGCCATTGGATGAACTTGAACTCCGCAATCATGCGAGTCGTTTCGAGGTCGAACGGCCGCCCTGTGTTACCCGCACCAAGGGACAAGCACACGATGCGCTCGTCGGCTTCAAGAATCCTCGGCAGGGAGGTTAGGATGCCGACGGCGTGGATCACGACGTTAATCTGTCCTGCGATTCGCTTCATGAGGGCCGCGCCACCCATCAGGTCGGGGTCGACCGAGAAACGGTCGAGGACGAGTCTAACTTCAGCGAGATCCGCGTCCTTGAGCACAGCCTCCAAACCGGTCAGTGTCGACGTGAGGCCCGGGCCCGCGAAGCGTTCAACCACCCGCGCCGAGTTTGTCAGGTCCATGGGCATGTCGTCCTGTACGTCGTCGGTCTAACGACCCCGCATCACCCGCAGCCGCGGCGGGGCAGCACCCCGGCCGTCGGGAGCATGCGCTTGTTAGCCCGCCGCCTCGACTGCGGCGAGTCCTCGCAGTTCGTTCGTCAGAGAACGCATGTCGATGACCCACTTCGTCAGTGTAACCGTCGCATCCTCTGGGAACTCCTGCAATGTGGTCGGACGTCTGAGAGCCGTCTTGCCGCCCTCTACCCCGCCCGCGTAGAAAGCCAATGGAATCCCTGAGACGTGCGTTGACGCGTTACGCAACTCGAACAAGTGGTGCAGCCAAGAATCCGAGTCTTCTTTCATCTGGTGTAGGCGGCCAAGAACGGCGCTTGAGCGACCTTTGGCCTCAAGCGACACTCTCAACTTCCCAAGGGAGATGTGATTGGGTCCACAGTCACAATTCAAGATGTCGTTCAGTTCGGCGAGAAGCGCGTCGCAGGCCCCGATTAGTTGCGCAAGCACTGCTTCCTGATGCGCGCGTTCAAACTCGTGCCCACGACCAGACGGCATGGATGCGAGTTCGCCAATGTGTAGTTGGGCGTAGCGCAGTTTCTGCTCAGTTCGCTCTTTCAGGTTCTCGTTCATGTTGGGCCAGGTTGCTGCAGGAGGATGCAACCAAGGACCGGCTCGTGCCGACCAATCTTCCAATCGCCCTTCGGTCGCCTATCCGCTGTGCGCGCATTATTTCAGCGAGGTTGATCCGTCGCAAGGGCTTTCACCCGCTGAGCTTCCTTGAGTGTCTCGCCCAACGAGGCGCGGATTGGCGCTGGAGCCATTCTGACGGTGGACGGAAGCGCGAGTAATCCGACCGAGACTTCGCGCGGGTTCCCGGAGTACAGAGGTCGGGAAAAAGAAAGGCGTTCTTGCCCAAGGCGGGGCCAACCTGGCCATGCTCCCGAGGGCTGCGACTTCGCGCTACAATTCGTACAGCGCGGAGAAACGAGACTAGGATGCGAGGTAAAGGCGTTCCGTTCACGCGAGGCGACAAGCGTTGCGGCCGGCCCAAAGGCCGGCAGAACAAACTGCCATCCGGCAGCATCAAGGGCATCTTCCATTACCTGGCCGAGACGTCGCCAGAGTTGTACGAGGAGGCGATCAAGCGCAGCCTTCGGGCTCGTGAGGCCAAGAGCGTTCCAATGGTCGCCTTGGCGGCGGCGTACATTGACGGCCGGCCCGTGGAGCGCGTCCAGGTGGAGTCCACGACGCGGCTGCTGTTTGTGCCGGGTGGGGCAGGGCCCGAAGTCGGCGAGTAGGCTGCGCCGACGTCTCCGCTGACTGCGAGCGGCTCTGGTCGCGTACGCTGTCAGCCGTCCGAGTCTACTTCCCCTTGACGATCTGATACCCCGTGTCCGGCACCGTCGCCACCCACGTTTCTGCCGAGCGGGTCGTCCCGACCTTCTCGGGTGTGGTCACTTTCGCGAAGTCTCGATCATCGCTGCGATGATTCGGTCACTCACTCCGGCCTTCTTGAGCGCCACAATGTCACTTTGGAAACGGACAGGTCTGTTGGACGAAATTACTAGTTACGGCTTGGCCCGCATCGATACGTCCATCCTGAGCTGAGAAAGCAATTCGGCCACCCGGAACTTGGCAGATTTTCCCGGTTGGAAAGTCTTTGATCTCCCCCTCGGGAGTCGCTGAAACGGTGAAAAACAGGTTTTCCGAGAGTGGCTGAACGGCATCGACAACGCGAATTGTCACTGTTGCATTCGGCAGGAACTTCGAGCCACTCACCGTAAAGCTACCATCACCGTTAGATTTCACCGAAATAACGGGTGGGACGATGGGTTTCGGCTTTGATTCCGGCTTTGGTTCCGGCTTTGCTCTCGCAAAGATATCAAAGGTCTTTCTCAGCGTAGTAATGCCCGTGCCCGTGATCCCGGTGCGCGTCACTTCGAGCACGTAATTACCAGGGTCCACCACCTGAAAAACTAGGTCTCTGGCGCGAGCACCCTTCTCCTTGTCATTCGCGCCCACAAGTTGCCCGTTCCGGAACAGACCAGATTGCGTTTCCAAAACTACGCCATTGCTGGAATGCACGTGAAGTCCCACTCTAAATGGTGCCTCACCGGCTGTATTCTCAGCTTCCGCCTCCAAGCTTATGGAAGGCAAGTTTGGTAGCCGTCGGATCACCTCGCGCATGGAGATTTGTTCGCCTGGGCTGATGACTAAGTCGCTGGCTGAGCGCAGGCGTGTCCCTGGACTCATGCCAATGAATTCCCCTATTTCTCGTAAAGTATTCATCTTTGCCTCTCCATTAGTTCAGTAGTCTGTTCCGCCGGCAGAACTCTGGTCGAACCCGTCGACAACACCGCTCTGAGGTATGCTCCCACGCTGTGGGAGTCACTTCTTAGCTTCCAAGGCTGCTACCTTGGCGTTGAGTTCTGAAATCTGTGACTGGAGCTTGTTGATTTCCTCCGTCAGAGATGTGGGAACCATGACAGTACCTGGTTCCGTAGCCTTTATGCCGGGCATCCCAAAGGTAATGTCTCCGCGGACTTGGAGAGTGTTTAGGCCGACTAACGTGACACCACCCGGGTAGTCCCCGCTGAAGTTGACGGTCAAACCATCGTTTTGATCATGCACCAGCGCTCGTCGATGAGGGCCGCCGCCCTTTCGTCGGCTCGGCTGGTCGAGCATAAAGTCAGAGCTGATAGCCTTTACGACGCGTGCGTCCAATTCCAAAAAGCTCCCGTCAACCTGGTCTAGTCTCACATCTGTAGCCATTTGCGTATCCTTCAGTTAAATGGCCCCCGGCAAAGCCGGGGGCTTGTTAGTACTACTGTGTCATAAAACAGGCCTGTGGTGCGGGGCGATCCCACACCACGGACAGCAGGCGAGATTCCGGATGAGCCGGCGAGCGTGGCGAATCCGCTGGGTCGTAACCGACGTCGGCAGCCAATAGGAAGCGGAGTCCGAGTTGACGTGACGCCCGTTGTCGGGCGCCCCGGGGCCGGATGCCCCGAGCACGGGACGGCCCAGACACAGCCCAGCCCCATAGGCCGTAGGCCCATAGACAGTCATCAATAGCGAAGCGCTTCGACAGGAGGACCGAGCGGTGCGGACCGAGTCCCGTCTGTCGCGTGCTCTGCTGCCACCTATGGGGCCGACCGATCGCCGGGTCAGCGGCTGGTGCGGGCATCAACGCGGTAGTCGTCTACGCCAACGCCAAGCAATCGCTCCGGCACGCGCGTTTGAATCTGCTGGTACCGCCGCCGGCGCATGCGGCGCGTGAGATGGCAATGCTCGTAGATGATGATGCCCGGGGGACGCGCCGACAGGTCAATCAGGTGGACGATCTCGCCGTCAAAACCCTCCGCGTCGATCACGACGAGGTCGAAGGGTCCGTGCCGAGCCACGAGCGTCCGCCAGTCGACGGTCGCCACCGGCACCGACGTGACCGCGTCAGCGGCGGGCCGCCACATGTACCTCCGGCAGGCGGTCTCCACGTGCTCTCGTGAAAACGACGCCACCTGGCCCGGCCACTCCGCGCAGCTGGCCGCCGGAACACGTGACGTCCGTTCTCAGACTCCGATCCACGCGCTTCCCGGCGGCCGGGACCGGGGTGTATGATTCGCCCCTGCGAGGCGTTGGAGCGCCGCGTGTCGTGACGGCGGTCCTGACCCAGAAAGGGGACGGAGTATGGTTGACGGCTCGCTCGGCAACCTCGTAACGTTCTGCGTGTTCAGCGTCCTCGGCTTGTTCCTGGCACGACGGTTCCCCCTGCCGGTGAAGAACGTCACCTGGGTGGCGCTGGCCGTCGCGATGGTGGCTGGCAGTTTCGTGGGCGTTGGCACAGCGCTCTTGTCCGTCTTCGGCTTCACGATCCTCCTGAACTGGGCCATCGTTTCCTGCTTCTTCGGCATCCTCGGGGGCCTTATGGACAGGACTCGGAGGCGCGAGAAGTGAGCGAGGGCGCGGCGCGAGTCGAGTGGAACCTGAGCGACCCGCCGTGGGGGTTCGTCGGCATGTACCGACTTGCTCTCATTCGTTCAGCCGGTGGCTGCGAATTCCTCGCCAATAGGAAGCACTGGCAGGGTCCGAGTTGACGTGACGCCTTTGATCGAATCGCCCGGAGTCGGAACCGGTTGCCCCGAGTACGCGGATGGCTCAGACACAGCGGTTCTCGTCCACCCGGGCGACCCGCGCCCGCACCGCCCGGTCCGCCGCGGCGCGCTCCCGCACGACGTGGTCGCGGACGGCCGGCACCAGCTTGCGGATCCGCCGGCTGGCCACTCTCGCCTGGTGGATGCCCTCGACGTCGCCGACCAGGGCCAGCGGCCACTGGGCGAGCAGGGCGCGCACGGGCCGCCGGGCGAGAGCGCGAGGATGGGCGAGCGTCCGCATGTTCTTCCGATTGTAAACGCAGCCGGCCTGGGGACGCAGCGCACCACGCGGCACGGCCCGGTTCAGTGACAGGTTCCGGTCCCGCCGTCCCTGAACGACTGGCCCGCGACCGGCACGAACTCCCACGCATACCCCGACGCCTGCAGATACAGTCGCAGCACGCCATGGACGCTCGCCCGCACCTCGCTGTTCGCTGCAGGCGGCCCGAAACCGTACAGCGTCGCACCGCCGGTTCCCACCGTGAACTGGCGGATGCCGCGCGCCGCGTCGGCCTTGCCAGTGGGGTCCTGGGGCGCGAACCGCTCGTACACGTGATCGTGCCCGTTGAGAATCACGTCCGCGCCGCCGTCGTACAGGAGCCGCCAAAGGTCCCGGACAGACGCCGTCGGCCCATTCTGCGACGAGCTGAAGAGCGGATAGTGGAAGTACGCGACCGTGCAGCGAACCGGGTTGGCGGCCAGGTCCGACTGCAGCCAGGCATACTGGGCCGAGCCTGTCTGCATCCCGACCATGCTGTTCAGCGCGATGACGTGCCAGGTTGCCACGTCGTAGCTGTAATAACCGAGCTTTTTCGGGCCGGCGTTCTCACCGAAATAGGCGAAGTAGGCGGAGGAGCCAGACGAATCGTAGTCGTGGTTGCCCGGAACGGGCCGCGTGCGCTCGAGGTGCCGGCCCCAGGCCGGGCCGTAACACTCCGCGTAGTTCGCCGACGAAGGCGAATCGTTCGTGTTGTCACCGGCCGTGAAGACCGTCCCTCCGGTCTTGTCGAGCAGCAGTGCCGTCGCGCTTTGGGCACCCAGCGGGCACATCGCGATGTCCCCGGCCCCGACAAGGATTGGATCGTTGGCGGACGCGGGCGGATCTGGTCGTGTCGGCCCGGTGCCGGAGTCCGGCGTTCCTCCGCACCGGGCGGACGAAAGGACGACGGCGGCCAGCGCCACCAGCCGGTTCAACGCATCGTGCGACCACGCCGTCACGCTGTCGTCCCTCTGCTCGAACACCCGATTCCCCGCCGGGTCGTACCCGTACGCCAACCGCTGCCGCACCGTCGGCGTCGGGTCGGTCGTTTCCTTCATGGCACTCGTCAGCTGATCGGCCCAATCATACCCGTACCGCCACCGCTCGGGCGCCGCGCTCCCCGCCTGCTGCTGCCACGTCAGGATGTTCCCCACGGCGTCATAGGTGTAGTCGCCCTTCGACAAGCTCAGGGCGACCCCGAGCCCCGTCGAGGGGTCGAACCGCGACAGGGTCGTCGCGTTCGGGAACCGGTGGTGGATCGTCTGCAGCCGGTGATCCTGGCCCGCCGGCAGGCAGCTGTACGCGGACGTCTGGCCGTTCGGATACGTCACCGTTGCCACCCCTCGACGAGGCTCGGGATGGCCCTGAGCGCCGTCGAAGGGCCGCCGCGCGGACACGCCAGCACGTCGAGGCCAAAGCTGCGTCGCCCGAGCCCGGCGACGGGCTCGGGCGACGGTAGTGGCCGTGAACTAGCGCACGCGGCCCTTGACGTGACGGTCGACGAACTCGAAGGCCAGATCGCCAATCGGCTTGCACATCCGCTGGGCTGCTTCAGTCGCGGCCACGAAGTGGACGCCGCCGAGCACCCGGCTCTGGCTGCAGGCCGCTTCGAACTCGGTAAACGTGTTCCACGGCCCAAGCGTCAGGTCTTGCGCCGGTGTGACGCCGGGTTCGACGACCGATGACCCTGCCCCGACGTCTACCGACCAGCCAAACGTGTCCGACCCGAAGTAGCGCCGGCTGGCCTGCGCATTGGCGGCGCAGAAGCACGACGAACCCGACGGATACTCGGGATGGTTACCGGTGTTCAGATACGACCGCCACTCACGGCCGGGCAGGTCGTCCACGGTGCCGAGCCCCGGACCACCCCAGCCGCTCACGACGCGATTCCGATACAGGAACCGGATCGCCGACACGGGCCGCACGGCGTCGTACTTGTACTTTTCTTTCCATGTGGCAATGCCGCCGTCAAACGCGGCCACGTTGGTCAAGAAGTCGTAGTGCACGAACTCGTCGAGCGACATGCCACGGCTTTGCGTGATGAAGAGGGCCGAGAAGCCAAGGCTGGCGATCTTGTTGTCGAAGAGTTCGGCCAGCATCTTCTGCTCGTCGGTGAGCCCGGCCTGGATCGCCATCACCTCGTCGGCCTGCGCCTTGTAGGCCTGGAAGTCCAGCACGTTGCTGTCGCGCGGCACGGCCACGCGGAAGCGCTCGGGCGACGCGTAGGAATACGGACGGGTGCGCGCCCACTGCGGGGTCACAAACTGCTGAATCGCAAACGTGCCGTTGCCGGGCGTGCCGATGAGCGGCTGCCAGCGCGACGGATTCCACAGACGGAAGGCGGTGTTCGCCGGCTCGTACCCGGTGTAGTCCTCGTACGGGCGGCGGTTGTAGGCCTTGCCGCCCTCGTCGCCGAGCTGATTCATCCCATCGTGCTCGCGCACGGCGACGACCATGCGTCCGGCGGCATTGCCAATGCCGATGGGCGTCGTGAGGTCCTCGCTGGCGTTGTCGGGGTCGAGCCCGACGGAGGCCATCATCGCGCGCCAGGTGTCGGCGAAGTTCGGCAGCAGGCTGTTCAGCGCGCGGTACGACGCGTAGAACATGGCGATGTTCTTCTGCCGGTTCGTCACGGCTTCCGCTGCCGGCCGCCGGCCGAGCCGCGAGTACACGCCCATCGCGGTCGGATGGTACGGCGCGATGGCGTCAAACCAGGCGTTGGTGATGACCGTCGTCACCCGCAGCACGATCGGAGCGTCGTTCGGCGACGTGGTCTGGAACAACGCGGGAATGACCGTGGGAATGATGACTTCGATGCCGGAGTTACCGGTGTCGAAGTTGAACGCCGGGTTTGGCCCCTGTGCCGATACCCGGTTGCCGGGCGCGGCGGTGACGACGAGCCCCAGCAGAACGGCTAGGCCGACGATGTGTCGCATGGGTCAGTTCCTCCTCAAGTGAAACGCCACAAATGGTGCGCTGAGGATCACAAGTCCCCGGCGCCGTGTATCCGTAAGCGGAAAAACGGGGGAGGAGGGGTCAGCGCCGGCCGGCGCGGGCCAACTGGCTGTCGATCGCCTGGCGGAGTCCTGTGGTCTCGGTGCCGCTGCCTGGCGGAAGGCGCTCGGCATCCCGGCGGGCGTCGGCCAGCAGCGACCGGGCCTCGGCGACGAAGATCGGCCGGCCCTGGCCGCGGGGCGCGGCCTCGGCGCGGCTGAGCAGGCTGGCGGCCAGGTTCGTCCTCGCCCAACCGCGGGCCAGGAGCGTGGCGGGGAGGGGGCCCAGCACCGTGACGAGGGTGTCGCGTAGTCTCAGCTCCTCTCGCCAGCGCGACGCCTCGACGTCGAATCGCTTCTGGTCGCGGGCGGCGTTGGCGAGGTTCCGCTGCAGGTTGGCGACGCCCTGCATGGCCCGGACGTCCTTCGGGTCGGCGGCGAGCGCCGCCTGGCGAATCTCGAGCGCTCGCGTCCACAGGGAGATGGCGGTATCGACGTCACCGCGCCTGCCGGCCGCGAGCGCCAGGTCGGAAAGGGAGAATGTCAGGTTGTACCGGTAGCGCGCGTTGCGCGGATGCCGGGCAACCAGCGTCTCGTCGAGCGCCAGGGCCTCGCGGTAGTGCCGCTCGGCGTCTTCGATCAGGCCGTCAACGAGCAGCAGCGCTCCCAGCCGCTTCAAGGCGAATGCGTGGGATGCGACAACGTCGTCACGGGACCGGTGGGACTCGGGGAGGGACGCGAACGCCGCGATCGCCTTTTCGTAGAACGGCCGCGCCCCGGCCAGGTCCCGCCTCGTCGCGCGGAACGTACCGAGGTTCAGATAACTCTGCGCGGCCGAGACCCGCGCAGCGGCGTTCGACGGGTGCTCGCGAGCCAGACGATCAGCGAGCGCGAGATGCCTCGCGTAGGCACGCTCGGCGTCGTCCGTGTGACCTCCGCCGAGAAGCACACCGGAAAGGTCATCGTAGGCGCCCGTGGTGACGTCCATCGCGACCACTGAATCCCGCTGCCGGGCGAGAACCTCTTCACCCAGCCGGACGGCTTTTTCGAACGAGGCCGTTGCGCCAGCCAGGTCGCCCACATTCTCGCTGACGGCGCTGCCCTGCACCTGTCCCAGCCGCCGGTAGCCCTCGGCGAGTTCCAGTTTCAGTTGATCGTCACCGCCGGAATCGGCTGCCAGACCGTCGAGGAACTGCACGGCGCGGCTGAGCAGCAGGCGCCGCGGCTCTGTGGCGCCGGGTAGCGCGCGCAGCGACTCGTGCACCTCGAAGAGCAAAGACCGCGAGAACTGCCGGACCTGCCGGAAGCGGTTCTCGGCCCGGTCGCGCTGGATCCTCGCGACGCGGGCCTGCCACGCCGTGGCGGCGCTGCTGCCAGCCAGGCCAAGCACCGCCACGGCGCTCACGGCCACGGCGGCGCGGTGCCGCGCGACGAACTTGCGCATGCGGTAGCCGAACGTGGCGGGCGCGGCGGCCACGGGCCGGCCCTCCAGCCATGCCGACAGGTCCGTCAGCAGACCGAACACCGATGGATAACGCTCCCGCGGGTCCTTCCGGAGCGCCTTGAGCACGATGGTGTCGAGGTCGCCGCGCAGCACGCCGCGAAGGGCGGGCGGCGCTACGCGGCTCGGCCCGGCCGGCTCCGTCTCGCAGATGGCGCGCATCGCGTCGAGGGGCGACAGGCCGATGAGTTCGTAGGGCGGACGCTCCGCAAGGAGCCGATAGGCCAGCACGCCCAGCGAGTACACGTCGGTGGCCGTGGTCACAGGATCGCCCCGCACCTGTTCCGGGCTCGCGTACTCGGGCGTGAAGCTGCTCTGGCCCGTGCGCGTCTGGGAGGCGCTGGCGCCGCTCTCCTCGGACACGAGCGTCGCGATGCCGAAGTCGAGCAGTTTCGGGTGACCGTCCGCGGTGATCAGGATGTTGGCGGGCTTCAGATCGCGATGGACCACCAGGTGCTGGTGCGCATGCGCCACGGCGTCGCACACGGCGAGCAGCACCTCCACCCGCCGGCGCACCGTCGGCGCGTGCGCGCGGCACCACGCATCGATCGGCTCGCCGTCGACGTACTCCATCACGAAATACGGCACGCCGTCGTCCGCGGTGCCGGCGTCCAGCAGGCGCGCGATGTTGGGATGGTCGAGGCCGGCCAGCACGCGCCGTTCGAAGCGGAAGCGTTCCGCGGTCACGGAGGCCGCCCACGCCGGAGGCAGCACCTTGATAGCCACGCGCCGCTCGAACTCGGCGTCGTCGCGCTCGGCCTCGTAGACGACGCCCATACCCCCGCGACCAATCTCGCGGACCACGCGGTAAGGGCCGATGCGCCGGCCCTCGGCCGCGCGGGACATCCGCTGCTGGATCGGGCCGACCGCCGCCGAGACGTCTGCCGGCGCCTCGAGGAATCCGGGATCCGCGTCGTACGCCCGGAGCATCGCCCGGACCTCCGCGCGGGTGCCTTCGTCGTCGCACGCCGACTGGAGCCATGCGTCGCGCTCGGCCGCCGGCTGGTCCCGCGCCTGGTCGAACAGCTCGGTGACGCGGGCCCAGTCGCCGGCCGTCATGGCGCGGTGATCTCGCCGTTCATGTAGCGGCGAATCCAGGTCTTGGCGGCCAGCCAGTCACGCTTCACGGAGGAAGGCGAGGTGCCGAGCACCTCAGCCGTCTCCTCGACGGACAGCCCCGCGAAGTGCCTCAATTCGACGATTCGGCTCTGCCGCGGATCGAGCGTTTCAAGCGCCCTCAGGGCAGCGTCGAGGTCCAGCAGGTCGACCGCAGGTGCCGGCACCTGAGCTGCGGCGTCGGACAGCTCCACGCTGATGGCTCCCGCGCCGCGCTTGGCGGCCATTCGTTCCCGCGCGTGATCCACGAGGACCGCGCGGACAACGTGAGCCGCGACGGCGAAGAAGTGCGTGCGATCCGTCCACTGCTTGCCCGGTGCCCGGTTGGCGAAGCGCAGGAACGCCTCGGACACCAGCGCCGTCGGCTGAAGCGTGTGGTGCTGCCATTCGCGGCTGAGGTGCCTGGCGGCGATCCGGCGCAGCTCGGGATACACGACCTCCATCACGCGTGCCAGTGCCTGCGGCTGGCCGGCGGCCCAGTCGTGGAGGAGGCGCGTGAGGTCCTGGGGAAGCGCGGAAGTCATGTCGATCCGGGCATTCATTCTACAATCGTCGGCGGCTCGCGTTCGTCCAGCGGTCGCCAATAGGAAGCACTGGCAGGGTCCGAGTTGACGTGACGCCTTTGATCGAATCGCCCGGAGTCGGAACCGGTTGCCCCGAGTACGCGGATGGCTCAGACACAGCTGTTCTCGTCCACCCGGGCGACCCGCGCCCGCACCGCCCGGTCCGCCGCGGCGCGCTCCCGCACGACGTGGTCGCGGACGGCCGGCACCAGCTCGCGGATCCGCCGGCTGGCCACTCTCGCCTGGTGGATGCCCTCGATGTCGCCGACCAGGGCCAGCGGCCACTGGGCGAGCAGGGCGCGCACGGGCCGCCGGGCGAGAGCGCGAGGATGGGCGAGCGTCCGCATGTCTTTCCGATTGTAAGCGCAGCCGGCCTGGGGACGCAGCGCACCACGCGGCACGGCCCGGTTCAGTGACAGGTTCCGGTCCCGCCGTCCCTGAACGACTGGCCCGCGACCGGCACGAACTCCCACGCATACCCCGACGCCTGCAGATACAGTCGCAGCACGCCATGGACGCTCGCCCGCACCTCGCTGTTCGCCGCAGGCGGCCCGAAACCGTACAGCGTCGCACCGCCGGTTCCCACCGTGAACTGGCGGATGCCGCGCGCCGCGTCGGCCTTGCCAGTGGGGTCCTGGGGCGCGAACCGCTCGTACACGTGATCGTGCCCGTTGAGAATCACGTCCGCGCCGCCGTCGTACAGGAGCCGCCAAAGGTCCCGGACAGACGCCGTCGGCCCATTCTGCGACGAGCTGAAGAGCGGATAGTGGAAGTACGCGACCGTGCAGCGAACCGGGTTGGCGGCCAGGTCCGACTGCAGCCAGGCATACTGGGCCGAGCCTGTCTGCATCCCGATTTGGCTGTTCAGCGCGATGACGTGCCAGGTTGCCACGTCGTAGCTGTAGTAACCGAGCCCTTTCGGGCCGGCGTTTTCGCCGAAGTACGCGAAGTAGGCGGCGGAGCCAGGCGAATCGTAGTCGTGGTTGCCCGGAACGGGCCGCGTGCGCTCGAGGTGCCGGCCCCAGGCCGGGCCGTAACACTCCGCGTAGTTCGCCGAAGAAGGCGAATCGTTCGTGTTGTCACCGGCTGTGAAGACCGTCCCTCCGGTCTTGTCGAGCAGCAGCGCCGTCGCGCTCTGGGCACCCAGCGGGCACATCGCGATATCCCCGGCCCCGACAAGGATCGGATCGTTGGCGGAGACGGGCGGATCTGGTCGTGTCGGCCCGGTGCCGGAGTCCGGCGTTCCTCCGCACCGGGCGGACGAAAGGACGACGGCGGCCAGCGCCACCAGTGTCGCGAGCGAAGACCACCGGGCACCGATGCGCGAACTGGTGTCCAGCCACCGGGAAGCGGGGTGCGAGCTAACGCGACGCCCGCTATCGGACGGCCCGGAGCCCGGAACCGGCTGCTCAGAGTACCCGGATGGCCCAGACACAGAGCCCATTATGCCCCCGCCGGCCACAAGGTCCAGCGCATGTTCGGCGCGCGGGTCGCGCATCTTCCTCGAAGGCGATGATTCAGGCGCGCACGCCCTCGGAGACGGGCTCGCGGCGCCCGGCCGTGGTGCCCTCGTCGCCGAGCGTCCGCTTCGCGCCGCGCGACGTCACCGTCGAGTACCGCGCCCGGCAGGGTCGCTGCGCCGGGACCGCCGAATCCCCACAGCGGAATCCCCGATTCCAGCAGCCGTGACCCATTGGTGGTAGCCTGTTCTCAGAACCGCCCCCGCCGAAGGAGGACGATCGTGGCTGACGCACTGCGGAAGCTCCTGCTCGCTGGCCTCGGCACCCTGGACCTCACCGAGGAGAAGGTGAAGGCGGTGTTCGAGGATCTCGTCAAGCGCGGCGAGATGAACGAGAAAGATGCCAAAGAGGTCATCTCCTCGTGGAAAGACCGCGCGAACGAGCAGCGCCAGAAGGTGCAAGCGCTCGTTGATGAATCCGTGCAAAAGGGACTCAAGGCGGTCGGATACGTGAAGCTGAGCGACTACAACACGCTCGCGGCGCGCGTGGCCGAACTCGAGCGCAAGCTCGCCGCACCGGCTGGCCAGACCGAGCCGGCCCCGCCGGCCGCGCCGGCCGAACAGGCCGAACAGGCCGAGCCCCCGGTCTCGTAGCGGCCGGATCGGCCCATGCCGCGAGACGCCACCGCCCCGCCGGCGGGCCAGTTGCGCCGCCTGCGCGACATCGCGCAGGTGCTGGTGAAGTACGGCTTCCAGGATGCGGCCGCCAGGCTGCGCCTCGTGCCGCGCGCCCGCCGCGGATCTTTCAAGGGCGAGGGCCGAACGGCCCGGATGGCGACGGCCCGCCGTCTGCGCCTCGCCCTCGAAGATCTCGGGCCGACCTTCGTGAAGTTCGGCCAGGCCCTGAGCACCAGGGCCGATCTGCTTCCTCCGGACTTCATCACCGAGTTCTCCAAGCTCCAGGACGACGTGCCCGCGCTGCCGGCCGGGGTGGCCGAGGCGACGATCGCAGCCGAACTGGGCCGGCCTGTCGACGAGGTGTTCGCCCAGTTCGACCCGGCGCCGATTGCCGCGGCCTCGATCGCCCAGGTTCATCGGGCCACGATGACGTCCGGAGAACGGGCGGCCGTGAAGGTCAGGCGGCCGGGCATCGCCCCGGTCATCGAAGGCGACCTGGCGATTCTCGGGCAACTCGCCCGCCTGGCTGAACGCTACCTCGCGGACGCCGATCTGCTGCAGCCAACCAGGCTGGTCCGCGAGTTCGCGCGGGCGATTCGGCGCGAGCAGGACCTTCTGCGCGAAGGCCGGACCATCGATCGGTTCCGCCAGAACTTCGCCGGCGACGAGACCGTGTTCGTGCCGCGTGTCCACTGGGATTGCACCACCCCTGCCGTCCTGACGATGGAGTTCGTCGACGGCGTCAAGGTGTCGGACCTCGCCTCGGCGGGTGACGGCTACGACCGCGCCGTGGTCGCCCGCCGCGGCGTGACCGCCGTCCTCGCACAGGTGCTGAAGCACGGCCTGTTCCACGCCGATCCGCACCCGGCGAACATCTTCGTGCTCCCGGGCAACGTCGTCTGCTTCCTCGACTTCGGCACCGTCGGGAGGATCGATCCCCGGATGCGCGACCGGCTGACGTCGGCCGTGCACGCCGTCGTGCGCGAGAAGGCCGACCGGCTGGCGGATGCCGTGCTGGACATCGCGGAGCCGACCGACGAGATCGACCGCCAGGAGCTCCGCCGGGATGTCGCGGAGATCGTCGACAGCTACGCGGGCGTTACGCTGAACGACCTGGCCCTGGGCGAAGTGTTCAGGGACGCGGCCTCGGTCATGGCCCGGCACCGCTTGAGGTTCCCACCGGAGCTCATGCTGCTGGCCAAGTCGCTGGTGACGATCGTGGGCGTGGGCCGCCAGCTCGACCCGTCATTCCAGTTGCTCGAGCACGCGAAGCCGATGCTGGAGAAGGTCCTGCGGGACCGGCTCAGCCCGGCCGGCGTGGCCGCGCAGATCGGCGAGGCGGGCCGCGACATGGCCGAAGCCCTCCAGGCCATCCCGCGCGACGTGCGCGAGATCCTGCGCAAGGCCCGCCGCGACCGCCTGCAGATCCAGTTCGTGCACCGGAACCTGGACTTCTTCGTCCAGGAGATGGATCGTGCGAGCAACCGTCTGTCGTTCGCGATCGTCATCGCGGCGCTCGTCATCGGCTCGTCGCTCATCTTCCGGTGGGGAACCGGTCCGACGCTGTTCGGGTACCCGGCGCTCGGCCTGACGGGCTTCCTGACCGCGGCGGTGCTCGGGATCTGGCTCGTCATCGGCATCCTGCGATCCGGCCGGCTGTGAGCCCGGACTTCGAGGTCTGCCCCCCGAGCCTGCCGCGGGTCGCCCGACGTCCGGCGATGGACGACGCTGGGAGAGCGGCCGGCGGTAGGATAGGCCCATTGCCGGCTCCGGTCTCATGCCTGCGGAGGCACCCATGACGCTCGAGCTCCTTCTCGTCTACCTGGCCGGGATGTTCACGTGGCCCTCCTCGCCGCCGCGCGACCTGCACGCCGTCATTCGTTCCGAGTTCGTGTACATGGCCAGCACGAGGACGACGACGAGCGAGTGGTGGGCGTCGGACGGCAAGTCGGCGATCCGGCAGGGCGACCGGCTCAGCATCACGCGCGAGGATCTCGGCGTGGTCTGGCGCGCGAGCCTGAAGGAGGGCACCTACTCCGAGAGAACAATCGTCCCGGCCGGCCAGGCGGCGGCTCCGCCCGAGGCAGCCGGCCCGAACGTGGACATGCGCACCGCCGGCTACGACTGGGTGCCGAGCTACGACTGGTCGGTCAAGGCCAGCGGCCAGTCCTCGACCATCGCCGGCCGGGCCTGCCGCGAGTTCGTGGCGACGGGCGACGCCGACTACGCCGAGGCGCGCGTGTCGTTCTGGGCATGCGACCCCCTGCCCGGGGTCGTCCGCAACCCGAACGACGCCGTCGTGGCACCGCTGGCCAGTCCATCCGCCAGGCGGATGATCCTGGAGACGCTGACGAAGCAGGGAGGCGCATGGGTGCTGGCCGCGGAGGAGCAGCAGGAGCCGGCCATCGCCCCGACGATGGTGATGCGCGTGCGGGTGGAGACGCTCGAGGCGGGCGCCGCGCCCGCCGGCACGTTCGATCTGCCGCCGTCGTTCAAGAAGTTGGGGAGGTGAGCCCATGAACGCCAGTCACGCGCCGCCGCCTGACCGCGCTCCCGGCCGCGCTCGCTGTCGCTCTGTCAGCTGCGGGCGCGCAGACCCCCGCGGCCCTGCCGCCCGTCATCGTCGGCGAGCTGACGGTGCTGGAGGAAACGTACCGCCTGCTCGACGCCACGGCGGAGAAGATCTGGCCGGGCTGGACGGGCTACAGGGACGTGCCGTTCTTCTTCGAGTTCGAGAACCGGCTCCGCGTGCTCGTCGGCCACCCGAATCCACCCGCGCCGTTCGAAATCGTGCCGGGCCTGACCGTCGGCGGCCGCACCGTCGCCGCCGACCGATCGGTAGTGACGGACGTGAAGATGGAGCCGTTCCTGAGCGGAGGCGGCGGCCCGATCAACTTCGGGGCGGCCGCCGACGGGACGCCCGTCAACACCGTGCACATCAGCCTGGGCTCGCGCCGCGCGCCGGTCGGCGAGGGCGCGGAGGAAGCGGAGCCGCCGAGGACGGAGGAGAAGGTCCTCATGTACCTCCACGAGCTCTTCCACTGCTTCCAGCGCGGCCGTATCCAGACGCGGTTCGGCAACCTCCACTTCAACGCCGACGCCGACTTCGCGACGTGGTCGCAGATCGAGGGGCTCGCCCTGGAGCGGGCGTACCGGGCCGCAGACCCGGCGGCGGCGCGCGAGCGGGTGAAGGAGTTCACCGTGGCCCGGTCGCTGAAGCGCCAGTCGATGAACGAGACGCAGCGGAACGAGGAGTCGGCCGACGACGTCCGCGAGGGTACCGCCACGTACGCGACGCTTCGGGCGCTCGAGATCATCAGGGCGGGCGGCTTCAAACCGGGCCGATCCGGCGCGGACGACCCGTACTACCGTGGCTTCGCCGACGCGGACCGCCTGATCGCGTCGTACGCCGAGCGCCTGCTGAAGTCGGCCGCGAAGCACGAAGACCCGACGATGAAGTGCTACGACTACGGCTGTTTCCAGTGCGCGCTCGCCGAGCGGCTGGTGCCCGGGTGGCAGCAGCAGGTCGAGCAGGGCAAGCCGATGGACGCGGTGCTGGCGGGCGCCGTCCCCGTCGCCGAGGCCGAGCGCGCCGAGATCGAGCGCCGGCTGCGCGGCGACTACCCGTTCGACGAGGCGCGCCGCGGGGCGCTGGCGTTCACCGGCGCGCGCGACACCGCCTACCGGACAATCACCTCGCGCGAAGGCCGCGTCTACATCGTCGATCTCAAGCCGGTGCGCCAGTTCATCAGCACGCTCGCACCGAGGACGGGGGCGTACGCGATCGGCCTGCTGACGCTGTTCCCGGGTGGCCATCCCGGCTTCACGCTCGACGCCGTGGAGCTGTCGCCCGTCAAGATCCCCTGCAGCACGGACCAGCTCTACTACTTCCGCGCGGTGGACGCGGAATCGAACACGCGTCGCCAGGCCTATACCGTGGCCGGCCAACGACAGGCGGACGGGACCTACGTCGATGCCGTGGTGACCACGCCGCTGTTCACGCTGAAAGCGCCGAAGCTAAGGGTTGTCGAGCACGCGAACCGTGTGAAGATCCAGGTGCTGGCAAGGGTGAAGTGACGAAGCGCCCTCACAGCGAATCCGGCTGGGGACCTTCGTCGAGCAGGTCTCCGCGCGCCGGCGTTGTCACGCGGGGTAGTCGCCGGCGAGCCGTGCCTCATCAGCGCAGCCGATGGGCAATCGCAGCCACCGTGTGCGGCTGAGTCCTCAGGAGAGGCTCATGGTCGCTGTCAGATCGGCTTCGCCTGCGCTGTCGATGGCCACCCGCCTGGCTGACGGCCGACCGGGAGCGGAATAGCGGAGACGTGGCGCCGAGCCGGTCAGCCATTCCGCTGGAAGCCCGGCCGAGGCGTCGCGACGCGAACGGCGCGCGATGGACGTCTCAGAAGCCGAGCGGGGCGAGGCGCGTGGCCAGCGTGTCGGTCTTGTTCACCTGCCTGACCAGGTAGCCCGCGCCCCGCAGGCGAGTCGTGCAGCGCCGGCGCATGCGGCGCGCGAGATGGCAATGCTCGTAGATGATGATGCCCGGAGGATGCGCCGACAGGTCAATCAGGTGGACGATCTCGCCGTCAAAACCCTCCGCGTCGATCACGACGAGGTCGAAGGGTCCGTGCCGAGCCACGAGAGTCCGCCAGTCGACGGTCGCCACCGGCACCGACGTGACCGCGTCAGCGGCGGGCCGCCACATGTACCTCCGGCACGCGGTCTCCACGTGCTCTCGTGAAAACGACGCCACCTGGCCCGCGAACGGATGCAGGTGCGAGTGGCTGTCGGCGATGACATAGAGCGGCCGCTCACCGCAGTCGGCGGCCAGGGCCGCCTGGAGCGGGACCACTCTCGCATCGTCCTGCCACAGGCGCCGGAGGGCGGCGCAGGGCGCAGGCTGCGGTTCCAGGAGCACGGCCCGCACGTGGTGGAACGTCCGGATGAGCTCGTGGACCGGATCGTTCGAACACGCCGTCGAACGCGCCGACCTGGAGGATCGAGAACCCGGCCTGGGATTCAACGACGCGCCGCAGGAAGCGCTGGCACTCGTGGCTGTGATCCGGGATACGCCTGCCGAGCCGGGGTTTGACGCGTGCCACGGTCCGGGCGTAGACGTACCGCCACATGGACGCCGCGTCCGCGACGAGCCGGTGTGGTTGACGCCGCGGGTGCCCCTGAATTCTCATCCTCGCCGAATCCCGACCCTGGCTCGCCGCTCCCGATCCTATGATCGCGCCGCGGGAGGCGGCAAGGGAGCAGCGCTCCGCTGCCCTCGCGGCGACGGCCTGGCGTTTATTCGCGGGGCCCACGTGAGTTGAGCAGGCTCGCCCCCGCCGACTCAACCGCCCACGAAACCGCCGCGGCCATGTCGTCCCCGGCGGAGAGCGCCCAGTCGTTGTGGTCCGCGCCGCGCACGGTGATGAACGTCTTCGGAGCCCGGATGGCATCGAACAACCGTCGGCTGAGCGCGATGGGCACCACGCTGTCCCGATCGCCGGCGATGACGGCGACGGGGCACGACAGTGCACCGACGCGGGACAGCGAATCGAACCGGTCCCAGAGCAGGAGCCGCACCGGCAGAAACCAGTAGTGGTGCGCGGCGACGTCCGCCATCGACGTGAAGGGCGAACGGAGCACCACCGCCATCGGGTCCAGGTCGCGAGCCGCTGAGAGGACAACGCCCGTGCCCAGCGACTCGCCCATCAGGATGATCCGGTCCGGATCGATGCCCGGGCGGCCGGCCACCGCCGCATGCACGGCGCGCGCGTCGCGCTGGAGGCCTTCCTCGGACGGGGCTCCGGCGTTTCCGCCGAACCCGCGGTAGTCGAACAGGCAGACGTCGAGGCCGGCACCGGCGAGCCGCTTCGCCAGCGGCGCGCGATGACTCCGGTTGCCCGCGTTGCCGTTGAACACGATGACCGTCGCCAGCGGCGGCCGGCGCTCGGCGCTCAGGAACCACGCGCCGAGCGAAAGCCCGTCCGACGTGCGAATGAAGAACTCCTCGGCGCCGGCCGCGCCAGCCTCGGCAGGAGGGAGCACGGATCCGAGCGGGAGATAGAGGAGCGAACGCTGCCCTGCCCAGAGCAGCACCAGGAGGGCCGCGGCGGCGATCAGGAGGGCGCCGACCATGGGCAGGCTGCGGAGCATGACCGTCAGGCAAGGCCGGGGTGGCTCGACGCCCCCCGGCCGCGAACATCATTGCCATCGCCCGGCGCCAGCCCGGCGCCGGCCGGCTGAATGCAGGGACCTACTCGTCTCCCCCTTCGTCGTCCTTCTGGAGGCTCGTCGCAAAATCGTCGAACTCCTCCGCAAGGGCGGCGTCGACCTTCTCTTCGTCGAGGTCCGCCACGCGCCCGCCGCCCCGGACCTTGATGGGGCCCTTCGGGCCGGGATCGCCGCGGCCCTTGGCCCCGCCGGCCCGCCGGCCCTTCGGGGGCGCGGGCGGCCCGAAATTCCGCTCGCGCCGCGCCGCCGGGTCGCCAGTCGGGGCCGCCGACCTGAACGGCCCGCCGAACGGCGCACCTGACGGCGCGCCTCCGGCGCCCATCGGCGGCCGCAGTCCCCGCTCTTCCCTGGGGCGCGCCTCGCTGACCGAGAGCATTCGCCCGAGGAAGGGCTGCCCGTTGAGCCTCCGGATGACCTCGGTGGCGGCGGCGAGATCGGGATAGTCCACGAAGGCGAAGCCCCGAGGACGGCCCGTTTCGCGGTCCATCGGCAGGACGACGGACAGCGGCGGAGCAATGGCGGCGACGTGCGCGCGGAGGTCGGCCTCTGTCGCGCTGTAGGGGAGATTCCCGAGAAACAACCGGACTGGCACGCTGTTATTTCACCTCGTTGGCTATGCGGCGGTCTGCCGCGTTGTGGGCGGAGATTCCGGTCGTGGCGAAGGCGCAGGGTGGGCTGTCAAGGCTTAGGGCTGATGCCGATGCTAGACTCTACCAGACCCTCGCACCGCCGCGCAACAATCGTATCCGCCGATCCCGTCCGTTTGCCTTGCGCGCCGTGAACGCGTCTGGTAGCGTGGGACGTCCCACAGTTCAGGGAGCACTCGTGATCAAGAAGACTGCCGTCCTCGCGTTGCTGTCGCTGGCCGCGGTGACCGCCTGCAAGAAGGAAGCCGACAAGGCCCCCGCCCAGGCTGCCTCCCCGGCCGCGGCGCCTGCCGCCGGCGCCCCTCCACCGGGTGCCGCGTCCCCGCAGGTGCCCGCCGCCAAGCCCGTTCCCGCGGAGATTCCCGATGTCGTGGCCCGCGTCAACGGCGAGGACGTCAAGAAGGCCGAGCTCGACATGGCGGTCAAGTCGCTCGAGGATCGCGCCCGCAGCGCGGTGCCCCCGGAGCAGCGGGACGCGGTCTACCGGCAGGTGCTGGACCGGATCGTCGGTTTCCACTTGCTCGTCCAGGAAGCCAAGGCCCGCAAGGTGATCGCGCCGCCCTGGGAAGTCGACGGCCAGCTGGAGCAGATCAAGAAGCAGTTCCCGAGCGAGGACGCCTTCAAGCAGATGCTGCAGGCCCGCGGGGTCACCCTGGAGAAGCTGCGCGCCGACGCGGCCCAGACCATCGCCGTCAACCTGATGCTCAAGAACGAACTCGAGCCGAAGGTCATCGTCTCGGACGCCGACGCCAGGTCGTTCTACGACCAGAACCGGCCGCGCTTCCGGCAGGAAGAGTCGGTGCACGCCAGCCACATCCTGATCCGCTTGCCTGAGCAGGCCGACGCCGCGGCCAGGGCGAAGGCGAAGACGCAGGCGGACGACCTGCTCGCGCAGGTCAAGAAGGGCGCCGAATTCGGGGACCTGGCGAAGAAGTTCTCGCAGGACCCGGGATCGGCTCAGAACGGCGGCGACCTGGGCTTCTTCAGCAAGGGCCAGATGGTCCCGGCGTTCGAGGCGGCCGCCTTCAGCCTCAAACCCGGCGAGACCAGCGGCGTCGTGGAAACGCCAGTCGGGTACCACATCATCCGCGTCAGCGAGACCAAGGCCAGCCGCGACCTCGGCTACGAAGAGGTCAAGGCGCAGATCGAGGACTACCTCAAGCAGCAGATCCGGGAGCGGAAGAGCCAGGAGTTCGTGGACCAGCTGAAGGCCAAGGGCAAAGTCCAGCTCTTCATCTAGCTGCCAGCACATCGGAGTCTTCATGGCAGGTGCCGGGATGCGCGTTCCGTCGGCCGTGGCCGCCGTGGTTGTCGCCGCGGTGGTCGTGGGTGGCGCTCAGTCCACCTTGCCTTCGCCGGCCTGGCTCGAGGCCTATCGGGATCCCGCCGCCCGGCTCATCGGCGCGGCGCTGGCCGACACCGCCGCGTGGACGCGGCTGGCCGAACTGACCGACACCTTCGGACATCGGCTCTCCGGATCCAGGGCCCTCGAGGACGCGATCGGCTGGGCCAAGGCGAAATGGCGCGCGACGGCCTCGAGAACGTTCGCGGCGAGAAGGTGATGGTGCCGCACTGGGTCCGCGGCCGCGAAAGCGCGGAGATCGTGGCGCCGGTGCGCCATCCCCTGGTCATGCTCGGGCTCGGCAACAGCGTCGGCACGCCGCCCGGCGGCATCGAGGCCGAGGCGGTCGTCGTCCGGAGCTTCGACGAACTCGACGCCCGCGGCGCGGCGCTCAAGGGGAAGGTCGTCGTCTACAACGTGCCCTGGACCGGCTACGGCGAAACGGTGCGCTACCGAGGCGGCGGCGCCAGCCGGGCGGCCGCGCACGGCGCCATCGGCATGCTCCTGCGCTCGGTGGGCCAGCCCGGCCTGCGCACGCCGCATACCGGGGCCCTCAACTACGCGCCCGGCGTCCCCCAGATCCCCGCGGCCGCGATCGCGAACGAAGACGCCGATCGGCTCCAGCGGCTCCAGGACCGCGGGCAGACGCTCGTGGTCCGCCTGGTGATGGAGGCCCGGATGCTGCCCGACGCCGAATCGGCGAACGTCATCGGCGAAATCGTCGGCCGTGAGCGCCCCGATGAAGTCGTGGTGCTCGGCTGCCACTTCGACTCCTGGGACGTCGGCACCGGCGCGACCGACGACGGGGGCGGCTGCATCGCGTCGTGGGAAGCCGTGCGGCTGATGAAGAAGCTGGGCCTGCGTCCGCGCCGGACCGTGCGCGCCGTGCTGTTCACGAACGAAGAGAACGGCCTGCGCGGCGGCCTGGCCTATCGGGACCAGCATGCGGACGAACTGGCGAACCACGTCCTGATGATTGAAACCGACGGCGGCGTGTTCCGCCCGCTCGGCTTCGGCTTCTCGGGCAACGATCAGGCGCGGGCTGTCGTGAAGGCCGTGGCGTCGCTGCTCACGGGCATCGGGGCCGCGCGCGTCGGGGCCTCGGGCGGCGGCGCCGACATCGGCCCCAGCGTGCAGGCTGGCAAGGTGCCCTCGATGTCCCTCGATGTCGACGGCTCGCTGTACTTCACGATTCACCACACGGCGGCGGACACGGTCGACAAGATCGAACCGACCGACATCGCCCGCTGTGTGGCCGCCCTCGCGGTGATGGGGTACGTCGTCGCCGACCTCCCCACGCGGCTGGGTTCCTAGCACGCGGAAGGGGTCGGGACCAGTCCCGACGCCTTCGGCCTTCGGGACTTGACTGTCCGCTGACTTGCGCCCCCCAACGCTGACACGGAGGACGCGCCATGTTCCATCCACCGAAGAAGTACCGGCACCGCGACATCAACGGCCATCCGTTGAAACCCGAAACCCTGATGATGAGCTACGGGTACGACCCGCAGTTCTCCGAGGGATCGGTCAAGTGCCCCGTCTTCCAGACCTCCACCTTCGCCTTCAAGTCCGCAGAGGACGGCAAGTCGTTCTTTGAACTGGCCTATGGCCTCCGCGAGCAGCGTCCGGCCGAGGAGCCGGGGCTCATCTACTCCCGCGTGAACAACCCGGACCTCGAGATCCTCGAGGACCGGCTCGGGCTCTGGGACGAAGCCGAGTCGGGCCTCGTGTTCTCGTCGGGCATGGCCGCGATTTCGACGACGATGTTCAGCGTGCTCAGGCCGGGTGACGTGCTGTTGGTCAGCGCGCCCGTCTATGGAGGGACGGAGTTCCTCGTCGAGAACATCCTGCCCCAGTTCGGAATCCGGCGCGTGTGGTTCGGGTCCGGCGAACTCGGCCCGTCGCTCGACGACGCGCTCGGGCAGGCGACGGCGCTCGGCCGGGTCGGGATGATCTACCTCGAGACGCCGGCGAACCCCACCAACGGCCTCGTCGACATTGCCCGCTGCGCCGAGATCGCGCGCGCGCTGACCGACGAGCAGGGACGGCGCCCCCTCGTGGCCGTCGACAACACGTTCCTCGGACCGCTCTGGCAGCGGCCGCTGGCGCACGGCGCGGACTTCGTTGTCTACTCGCTGACGAAATACGTGGGCGGCCACAGCGACCTGATTGCCGGCGCCTGCCTGGGCAAGGAAGATGTCATCGCGCCGGTCCGGGGCATGCGGACGATCCTGGGCACGATCTCGGACCCGCACACCTGCTGGCTGCTCATGCGGAGCCTCGAGACGATGAAGCTCCGGATGACCAGCGCCATGAAGAACGCGCGCTACGTCGCCGAGTTCCTCGCCGACCACCCGAAAGTGAAGACCGTGCAGTACCTCGGGTTCCTGTCGCAGGGCGATTCCCAGTACGACCTCTATCTGCGGCAGTGCCACTCACCCGGCTCGACCTTCTCGTTCGAGATCCACGGTGGCGAGGCCGAAGCGTTCCGGCTGCTCAACAGGCTGCAGGTCGTCAAGCTGGCGGTGAGCCTGGGCGGCACCGAAACGCTCATGGAGCACCCGGCCACCATGACGCATTCGGACATCCCGCCCGACCGGCAGGCCGAGATGGGAATCACGCCCTCCATGGTCCGGATTTCCGTGGGCCTGGAGCATCCGACCGACATCATCGCGGACCTCGCCCAGGCGCTGGACGCGATCTGAGCCTGCGGACAGCGGCTTCTCGACGTCCGGCCGCCGGGAAACCGGCATTCTGGCCGGGGAAGCGAGAAAGGCGACCACTTTAGGGCCTAGAAGGCCGGATCGGAGTTTGCTATACAGGTAGGAGACGCGATTGAACGCGAACGGATTCGAACAACTGGAGGCAACGAGACATGGCACTGTGGATTAACGAGGACTGTATCAGCTGCGGCGCGTGCGAGCCGGAATGCCCGAACGAGGCCATCACCCAGGGCGAGTCGATTTACGTGATCGACCCCGCGAAGTGCACCGAGTGCGTTGGAGCGTTCGACACCTCCAAGTGCGTGGACGTGTGCCCGGTTGACGGCTGCATCATCCAGGATCCGAACCACGCCGAAACGCGCGAGCAGCTCGAGGCCGAAGTACCACAGCCTGCACGGCTAACGGCCGCCTCGTCGCTGATTCGACCCCGGGGGACCGCGAGGTCCCCCGAAGTTTGTACGCGCCCGCGTGGGCGCGCCCCTACCACCAGCTGCTGCCGAGGGCGACCGCCGGAAGTGCGGCTGCCACCCAGGCGGCCGCCGCCCGTGCCGCGTGCTTCCAGGACCGCCGGCGGAAACCGGCCCAGGCCGCGGCGGGGAATCCCCCGGCGAACACCGGCGCGGCGATCGGCGCCCACGCCGGACTGACGACGACCCACGACAGCGCGAACACCAGGAGCGCAGAGACGAGACCGCACGGAATCGCCCAGCGCCAGCGCAGCGCACCCGTGCGAGTGGCCAGCCACGCCCCGAGCGCCGCCGCGGTCACGGCATAGGCGCCGAGCCGCCAGAGGCAGGCCCGGACGACGGCCCAGAGGCTGAGAGACTCCTCGACCTCCGATGCGCGGCGGAGTTCGCCCATTGCCGCGTCCATCGACGCTATCCGCTCCCGCAGCGACGCATCCGCACCAGCCCGTGTGCTGAGCGCCTCCAGATTGCGGTACGGCACGCCCTGCAGCAGCCGGCTTGCCAGCGAAGGCGTCACGCCAGGTACCGAGAGCCAGTCGAGCGCCGAGGCCGCGTTGGCGTCGAACGTGTGCGCGCGCGGCAGCGCCCGGAACTGGTCGAAGAGGCTGGTGCCTGTTTGCAGGGCAGGATTGGCGAGCCAGAATCTCGGGGGCGTCGGGAACCTCCTGGCCGGCGAGCGCCTCCGTCACCACCTGCTGGACCAGCACGGCCTCGTCCGGGAACTCGGCCACGTAGGCCCGAAGAAAGGAGACCGTGTCGGCAGCCCGCCCGGCGCGCAGGGCGTGAAAGATCTTCAGATACGCGTTGTCGAGCGGCTCCACTTCGGACGCGGTCACGCCGAACCGCCCGTAGAAACCCTCTTCGCGGTAGTGATGCTGAAGGCCCGGGTCCGTCACCCACGACCAGAAGAGATGTGCGACGACACCCTCTGTCGAGAGCAGGACGCCCGGCGGCTTGACGGCGTCGCCAGGGGCGCCCGGCACCACACTCTGAAAGAGATAGGCGGCGTACTTGTCGCCTCGCGTCAGCAGCCGATCGGTACCTGCGCTGCTCTCGCGAAGAGGTTGGCCTTCACCGCGTGGTATCGCTGGACCTGCTCCGCCGAGCTGAACCACAGGAGGAAGCGCAGCTCGGCGGGACTGCCCAGGCGGTACCGCGAGCCGACGCCGCGGGCGTATGCGGCGAACTCGCCGTCGGCACGGGCACGGGCGTCGCGGTCTCCTCCGAGCGCGCGTGTCGAGGGGTGTGCGTCCGGGTCGTCCACGCACATGATCTGGACGTGCTCCGCGAAGCCCTCCTGGAATGCGATCACCGGGTCGGTGCGTACGCCGATCGCGTGGACCTGGTTGGCGCCGCTCTCCCTCGGTTCGCCCGCGAGTTGCCGCGCGATGACGTGCAGCAGTTCGTGGGGGAAGATCTGGTCCATCGCGCCGAAGCGCCCCGCCACTGATGAAGAGCGATGGAGATCGACATAACCCGCCTCGGGCTTTGGCGTGCCGTCCAGGACGAAGCCGAACCGGGGGAAGCCGCCCTGCTGCGTCGACAGCAGCAGGTAGGCCGGCTCCGGGGCCGTGCCGGTCTCCCGGCGGAGGTCCTCCTGTTCGAGCGCGTAGAGCCGAAGCAGCCGGCCGGAGAACCCGCGCGAAAGGACTCGGTCGATCTCGCCCTGCGGACGCCGGACCAGGAGCGGCAGTCCCGCGGCCGTCTCGCCCGCCGGAGTCAACACCACGAGCCGCGGAGGCGGCGCGCCGAGGGCGGGTGCCGCCAGGGCGAGCAGGCATGCCGCAACGAAGCTTCTCACCATTGACAATAGGACGGCCGCAGAGCCTCCGATGTTCAGGTCCCGCTCCTGCCCTCCACCGCGCCGGGCCAGCCGGCACAGGCCGGCATCATGTACTTCCCGCGGCACACGCCGGCCGGCTTGCATGCGAAACAGCGCATCGCTAGAATGGCGCCGTCCATTCGCAACAGCTGGTCGATAGCCCGCGCACGGCGGGCGGCCCATTCGGGGTGCGTACACTTCCGGCTGCGGACGAAACGTCCTGACGGACCGCGCCATGTACGGATGAAAGCGGTCCGCCGGCGCTGACACAAACCGGGATGGGCCGCGGGCCACACGCCCTGGGGCACGGCTATGTTGCCGGTCGAACAGACAGACGTCGACGGCGAGCCTGGGATCTTCGCCCCGGCCACGGTCGCTCCAAGCGCGGCGCCCGTGCGCAACCGCGGCACCCGCCGTCCGCTTCGCGAGCAGATTGCGACAGCGGCGCTCGTGCAGCGCCGGATGCTTCCCGATGTGTCGTTGCCAATCGGCGAGTTCCGGCTGGCGGCGCTCTATCGGCCCTGCGAATCCCTTGGGGGCGACTTCTACGACCTCGCGTGGAGCCAGGGCTCCGCTCTGTTGCTCGTGGCGGACGTCATGGGCCACGGACTCGGAGCCGCGCTCATCACGATGCTGGTGAAGGCCGCGTTCCAGGAAACCGCGTCCGAGACGGCCGACCCTGGAGCGCTCCTTGCGGGCATGAACGCGCGTCTGCAGCGGACGATTCCTGAGCGCACGTTCGTGGCCGCGGCGGTGGCGAAACTCGACCGCCAGGGCGGCGGGATCGAGCTCGCCAACGCCGGCCTCCCCCACCCGCTGGTGGTTCGCGCCGTCGGGCGGTTGGTCGAAGACGTGCCGGTGGACGGGCTGCCCCTCGCCCTCGCGGTCGGCCCGGCGGGTAATGCTTATGACGCCTGCCGCCTTCGGCTGGAGCCGCGCGACGTGCTTCTGATGGCGTCCGACGGGATCGGATCCATCACAAAGACGACCGGCCAGTGTTTCGAGGATCACTGCCTTCGCCAGGCGCTCGAAGGACTGGCGGGCCGCGACGGCCGGGACGTCATCGATCGCCTGATCGCGGAGGCCCTGAAGTTCAGCCGCGGCGCTGCGCTGCCCGACGATGTGAATCTGGTGGCGGTGTCGCGGCCGGCGCTGGCGGCGTGATCGCGCCGAGCGGCCTGCCGAGAAAGGAGGGACCCGCAGCGTATCCGGTTCGCCCCCGCGACGCGGAAACCTCGCTAGGAAGGAGCGGCAGCAATGAAGCGCGCACCGAACGTCGCCACGGCCTCGATCCACTCGGGGCCCATCGCGCGAGACCAGCGGCCGTGGCTCGTGATGATCTACATGGCGGGCGACAACTCGCTTACCGAGGAAATGGTCCTCGCGCTGCAGGATCTCAAGGAGGAAGGACCACCCAAGGGCGACATGATCGTGGCGCAGTTCGATCCCAGCGGCAAGGGTATTGCCACGCAGAGATACGATTTCACGAGTTCGGCCGGCAAGGCCACGCTCGAAGACTACCGTGACAAGACCTTCGACGGCCTGGAGAGCAACACTGGGAACTCGCAAACGCTCAAACGCTTCATCTCTTGGGCGATGACCGAGGTCGCAGGCGGCAAGCGGATGAGGACCATCCTGATCCTGTCCGGCCATGGAAGCGGGACGACCGAGGACTTCCTCATGAAGGACGAAGCGCCGCTTGACGCCTTGACGTTCGATGAACTCCACGAAGCCCTCAAGGACGTGAAACCGAAGATCGACGTGCTTGGGCTGGACGCGTGCTACATGTGCATGGGGGAATTGGCCTACGAGGTCCGCCACGACGCTGCCATTCTCGTTGGCGCGGAGGGGCTGGAGCCCGCCTTCGGTTGGCCCTACCGGCGGATCCTGGCCCGTGCGAAGGCCCACCGACGTTCTCACGGCGGCCGGCCGATGTTCCAAGCGCAATTCGCGAAGGCGCTCGTCAAGGAGTACGTCGATCACTACTCCGACTACGATCGGGCCGCAGGACGTTCTGCCGACCTGGCGGCAATACGCCTTGCCGACATGGGGGCGGTCACCGACGCCTTCAAGCACCTGGTCGATGCGCTCCTCGCGACTCGGGCCCACGACAAGGTCCTGTTAGCCCATTGGTACGCTCAGACGTACAAGGCGGACCAGTTCGTCGATCTCAAGGACCTCTGTGAGCAACTTCGCAAGCAGTTCGGCAAGCAGAGCGCCATCGGCAGGAACTGCACCGGCGTCCTCGCCCAGCTCGACGACTGCATCCTCAGATCGGGCTGTTGCGGGTTCGCCACACAGCACTCCTACGGCTTGTCGATCTACTTCCCCTGGTCCATGGTGTCACCCGACTACGCCGACCGTGACTTCGCGAAGGCCACGGGTTGGTTCACCTTCCTGAGGGAACACATCCGGCGCACGCGACGCGAACCGAGATACGTCTTGACTGGTGCTCCTTCAGTCGGGGCAGAGACACTCCTGGGTTTCCTCACGGGGAATGGCACCGTCGACGCTCCCCGACTCCAGGACTGGCTCGCCAGCGGCACCGGCCCCGTCGGCACACTGGGCCGCTGGCTGGCCGCGGCAAGGCCCTCTCCATTGGTTCAGTTGCTGCGTCGCTCATCGGGCAACCGGAAATCCCCCGCGCCGCTCGCCGAGCAGATGCTGGCCCGGCGACTGATGGCGCTCGTTCGCACGGCGGACAACGAGGATAGCCTGCGTAGCCTGCGCGCGGCGGCAGGGCGCGTCCAAGCCAGCGATACACCGGCGGACGACGTGGCGGAAGAACTTGCCGGCCGGTTTCTCCGCAGCCGGTTCAGTCCGCGGACCAGGTACTCTCCGCGGACCAGGTACTCTCCGCGGACCAGGTACTCTCCGCGAACCCGATACGGCGACGATCGCGAATCGTGGATCAAGAACCTGCCGCCAGTGATCGGCAAGGATTTCTGGCCGTAGGGTGCTGCGTGCTTGTGAGTACGGCGCGACCTGTCGTCAAAGGATGGTGACGACTAACGGAGCTCTCCTCCTCGCCAGCCTTCTGGCGGCGGCGGGCTGGAGCGGCTGTCGCTCAGGCCCGGAGCCCGGGACACTGTACGCGGAAGGCGAGCGTCTACGTCTCAAGTACGAGAAAGGCGCCACCCTGCAGGCCCTCGCGAACTTCCGTGACGCAGGCACCGCCTGGTCGCAGCGAAAAGACCTGCGGCAGGCCGCTCGAGCGAGCCAGCGGCTTGGAATGACGTACGCCCAGCTGGGGCTGTTGCGGCAGTCCCTGCGGGGTCACCAGGCCGCGCTGTCTCTTGCGCAGGCCTCGCCCGATCCGCTCCTCGAGAGCGACATCCGCAGCGATGTGGGTCTGGCGCAGGCTCTGGCGGCCGACCGCGAGGAGGCACTGGACGAGGCGCAGCAGCAGTGCGAAGCCGCGATCGAGATTGCCCGGCGAGTAGGGGGCGTTCGCGAGGAAGCGAAAGCGCTGAACTGTCTGGGCGAAGTGGCTTACCACCGTGGGGATCGCGCGCGGGCTCTCGAGTTCTTCGGTCAGGCTGAACCTCTCTGGGGCCGCCTCCGCGACGTCCGGGGCCAAGCTGAGACCCTTCTCTCTCGAGGAGGTGTGTATTCGGACCTGGGCGAACTCGACCGGGCCCAGGTGTGCCTCGAGCGGTCGAAACACCTCTGGACGTCGCTCGGGGATGCACGGGGGACGGCCATCACTCTGGTCGAGATGTCGAAGCTGCACGAGCGTCGAGGGGACTACCAGGAGGCGCTGAACGGTCTCGTCGAATCGCTTGCGCTGGTGCACGCCATGGGCGATGCGCTCTGGGAAGGCGTCAGCCTGGCAGGCCTCGGAACGGTCTATCTGCAGATGGGTGACGCGGAAAACGCGCTCAAGAACTGGGAGCGCGCCCTCCCGTTCTATGAGACGGCCGGGCTGAACAGCTACTCGGTCGACCTTCTCATTGCGCTCGGCGAGACGTACCTGATGTCAGGCGACGCGCGCAGGTCGCTCGCCCGGTTCGAACGGGCGCTGGCGCTCGGCACGGAATTCGGCAACCTGCTCTGGCAAGCGTACGCCCTCCGTTTCATCGGCGCGGTCCACCTGTACCGCGAAGATTCGACGGCCGCCGTGACGTTCTTCGAACGCTCTCTGGCCGTGCAGCAGCACATCAGCGACCCCCGGTTCCAGGGGCAGACTCTGGCGGACCTGGGTGCGGCCGTGCGCCTTCGGGGCGAGTTCGGTCGCGCGAAGGCGTCGTTCGACTCGGCCCTGGCCCTCAGCAGGAAGTCTCAGGATCGCGCCGGCGAAGCCAGGGGACTTGCCGGCCTGGCGCGGGTCGCGATGGATCTCAATGACCTCGCGTCGGCCCGCAACCACATCGAGCGCGCCCTGGAACTGGCCGAGTCGGTTCGCGCGGAACTCGGGAGCCGCGATCTGCGATCGTCGTACTTCGCGTCCGTGTACCGGTATCACGAGACGCACATGGATGTGCTGATGCGGCTGCACAAGGCCCATCCGAAGCAGGGCTTCGCCGCCGCCGCGTTCCAAGCCAGCGAACGCGGGAAGGCCCGGTCGCTGCTCGACGGTCTGGCCGAGGCAGGCGTCGACCTTCGCAAGGGCCTCGACCCCGCCCTGCTGCAGCGAGAGCAGACCCTGCGACAGGAGTTCGACGCGTGGGCCGTTCGACAGCGGCAGGCGCTGGACGGACCTTCTTCCCCGGCCCTTGCGAAGCCTCTCGCCGACGAGTACCGCGATCTGGAGACGCGCCACGGTGAGCTCGAAGGCGAGATCCGCAGCAGGAGCCCCCGCTACGCCGCCCTGGCCAGGCCGCAGCCGCTCACGCTCCGGCAGGTTCAGCAACTCGTGCTCGACGGCGACACGCTCCTGCTCGAGTACGCGCTCGGCGAGGATCGCAGCTACCTGTGGGCCGTGTCGAAGGCGGACTACTCCGTGCACGAGCTGCCGTCGCGAGCCGAGCTCACTGCGGCCGCGGAACAACTCTACGCCCGGCTGACGGCGCGCCTCACCCTGACCGGCACCCTCCAGGAGCGCCGACGCCAGGCCGAGGCGTCGGACGGCCTGTACTGGGAGCAGGCCGCGCGGCTGAGCAACGTGCTGCTCGGCCCCGTCGCCACGGCCATGTCCGGCAAACGGATCCTGGTGGTCGCCGACGGGGCGCTGCAGGTCGTGCCCTTCGCCGCCCTGCCGAGGCCCGGCGGAGGCGTGGCCCCGGTGCCGCTCATCGCCGAGCACGAGGTGATCAGCCTTCCGTCGGCCTCGGTCCTGGCGGTCCTGCGGCGCGAGACCGCGGGCCGCGCGGTTCCGGCCGGGACGGTGGCGGTGCTGGCAGACCCGGTGTTCGAAGAGGACGACCCCCGCCTGCGGGCCGCGCTTCGCGCATCGGGGACGGCCGCACCCCAGTCGTCCCAGGCCGAGGCGGCGCGCCGCACGACGCTCCGCCTGCCGCGCCTCGCGGCCACCCGCCAGGAAGCCGACGCGATCGTCGCCGCTGCCGGCGCCAGCGCGTCGATGAAGCGGATCGGGTTCGAGGCGAGCCGTGCGGCCGCCATGGGCCCCGAGCTGTCCCGTTACCGGGTCGTGCACTTCGCCACTCACGGCGTCTTCGACAACGGCAACCCCGGGATGTCGGGTATCATGCTCTCGATGTTCGACGGGCGTGGCCGGCCGCAGGACGGTTTCCTCCGGCTGCATGACATCTACGGCCTCAGCCTGCCCGCCGACCTCGTGGTCCTGAGCGCGTGCAACACGGCGCTCGGCAGACCGCTGAGCGGCGAAGGCCTGATCGGTACCGTCCGCGGGTTCATGTACGCCGGGGCGAAGCGCGTCGTCGCCAGCCTCTGGAAGGTGGACGATGAGGCCACCGGCGAGCTGATGCGCCGCTTCTACGGCGGGATGTTCGAGGGCCGTCTCTCGGCCGCGGCTGCGCTGCGCGAGGCGCAGGTGGGCATGTGGAAGCAGTCGAGGTGGAAGTCGCCGTTCTACTGGGCGGCGTTTTCGTTGCAGGGCGAGTCGAGGCCGTAGACAGCGCAGCCCCATGACCGAGCCCGCAAGATGACGTCGATGCCGGCACGCGCGAGCTTGACCCCGGAGTCGTGGGACGACCTCTACGACTTTCTGGACCCGGGCCGCCGCGCCAAACCCGACGCGGACCGCAACGCGCTGGCGGAAGCCAGGTGCGTGGAGATCAGGCGGAAGCTCGTCTGCTTCTTCTGCGCCAGGGGATGTACGGAGCCGGAAGATCTCGCGGTGGACACGCTGCTCAGAGTGGCGCTGAAGTGCCGCGAGGTCGACAGCCGCGGCTTTGCCGACTGCACCGGCTACTTCTACGGCGTCGCCAGGAACGTCCTGCACGAATGGCAACGCCGGTCGTCGGCCGACGCGGCCGGGCGGGAGTCGTTCCGGACGGAGTTCGTGCGCCTCCACCTTCCTGAGGCGCATTCCTGGGCGGAGCAGGAACTCGTGCACCGCTACCTGGGGATGTGCCTGGCGGCGCTGACCGAGCGGGCCCGGCAACTCATCCTGAGCTATTACCGCGAAGACCGCGCGGCCAAGGTCGAACATCATCGGGCCCTCGCCGGCGACGTCGGCAAGAGCGTCAATTCGCTGAGAATCGAGGTGCATCGCATTCGGAAGTCCGTCCGCGAGTGCCTGTTCGAGCGCCTGCGCGCAGAAACCCCTGCGCCAGGCAGCCGGGAGGCCCTCGGCGGCGCCGGCCGACCGGCCTGAGTCCGAAACGTTTCTCCGGTTCCCGACATGTAGGGGTAGAAGGCGCCCCGCGCGGGCGGCACCCGCACGGGAGCCTCGGGGATGGAGGGCGCCATGGAACTCAGGACGGAACGAGTCGAATCGGCCGTCATTCTCCACCTCGATGGACGGCTGACGGTCGAGACCGGCGCGGAGTGGTTGCGGGACGCGGGGCGCGCCGTGAGGGGCCAGGGCGTGCGTCACGTCCTGGTCGACATGGGCCAGGTCAGCCAGATCGACTGCGCGGGCATCGGGCAGCTCCTGCAGTTCCGGCAGCACGCACACGAAGCCCGGGCGACTCTCGCCCTGGTGAAGGTGGGCCGCCGCCCCAAGCGCATGCTGGAAACGGCCGGGTTGCTCCACGTGTTCAGGGTGTTCGGCGGCTGCGAGGAGGCGGCTCTCGTGCTCGGAATCGGATCCCGCCGCGTCCCCTTCCTGCCGGCGGAGCCGGTCGGCGCGTGGCCGGGCATGCTGCGCGGGCGCCTGGCCGCGTGCCTGGGGGCCGATGACGCGCTGGTCGAAACGGAGTGCCTGTCATGAACGCCGCCAACCGTGATGTGATGAGGCGATACCTGCTGGGTGCGGCCGACGCCGAGACCATGCGCGAGATCGAAGAGCGTCTGTTCTCGGACGATCGGGTGTTCTGGGAGCGCATCGCCCTTGCCGAGGACGAGCTCGTCGACGAGTATGCCGGCGGGGCGCTCGACGGCGAGGAGCAGGCCCTGTTCGACGCGAACTTCCTCGTGACGGCCGAGCGCCGCGCCAAGCTGGAGTTCGCGCGCGCGCTCAGCGCGTACGCCCGCCAGCAGGAACCCCGTCGGCATTCCCTGGCGGAATGGCTGCGCGTCCCGGCGGCCGTGCCCCGGTGGGCGATGGCGGCCGCCGCCGTGCTCGTGCTGCTGGTGCCCGCGGCGCTGTGGCAGTTCGCGCCGGCGGGCTCGCGGCCGGCCTCGGTCGCGGTTTCGCTCGCTCCAGGGCTGCTGCGCGGCGCGGGCGGAGAGATGGCGCGCGTTCTGCCCGCACCGGGCTGTCAGATCGTGCACGTGGACCTCACGGCTGGACCCGACCCGTACCCGGCCTACGCGGCAACCGTGCACGACGAGAACGGCGAAGCCGTCTGGTCGCAGCACAAGCTGGCTGGTGTCGCACGAGCGGGCGCGGTGTCGGTCAGGCTGACGCTGCCGTGCGAGCTGCTGCCCGAGGGCGACTACTGGGTCCGGCTGTCGGGGCTGTCGTCCGGCCAGGAACCCGCGCCGCTCGGCCGGTACGCCTTCCGGGTGCTGCGCCAGTAACGCGCTGCCGCGGCGGCGCGCGCAGCCGGTGTACGATGGCATCCGTGCTGCGCATCCCGGCCCGGGGCCAGATCCTCCTGACGGCGCTTCTGCTCTCGACCGGCGGTGCCGGCATCAAGGCCGTGTCGCTCACGAACTGGCAGATCGCCAGTTTCCGGTCCGGCATCGCCGCCATCGTCGTGCTGCTCGCGGTGCGCCGGCTTCCCCGCTTCTCCGCTTCGTCGCTGCTGGTCGGCGCCGCCTACGCCGCAACCGTCATCACCTTCATCACCGCGAACAAGCTCACCACGGCCGCCAACACGGTCTTCTTCCAGGGCACCGCGCCGCTCTATCTCGCCGTGCTCGCGCCGGCGCTGATTGGTGAGCGCCTGCCGCGGCGGGACGTCCCGGTCCTGTTCGCCATCGCGGCCGGCATGGTCCTGCTCTTCCTCGGGCACAGCGAGCCCACCGCGAGCGCTCCCAACCGCGTCCTTGGCAACGTCATTGGCGTGGTCAGCGGCTGCTGCTGGAGCCTGACGCTGCTCGGGCTTCGATGGATCGAGAAACGCGACCCGGCTGCGAAGGGCGCCGCGGCCGGGAACGCGGCGGTCGTCGGCAACATCCTGGCCTGCGCCGGATGCCTGCCGCTGGCGCTGCCCGTCGCCGGGGTCAGCGTGACCGATGCGATGGGCGTCGCCTACCTCGGCGTGTTCCAGGTCGGCCTCGCGTACGTGCTGCTCACGCGATCGATCACCCACGTGCCGGCCGTCGAGGCGTCGCTCCTCCTGCTGGTCGAGCCTGCGCTGAGCCCGCTCTGGGCGTGGTGGCTTCACGGAGAGACGCCCGGCCCGTGGCCGTTCGCCGGAGGTGCCCTCATCATCGGCGCCGCGGCGTGGAAGGCCTTGCGTGCGAGCCGCTCCGTGACAGGCTGACGAGGTTGTGTGCGGCTACTTGCCCGGCGGCGCTTCCGAACTCGACCTCCGGCCGGACGGCACGGAGCCGCCGCCGCCGACCGTTCACTGACGCGACGGGTTCTCTATTACCTGAATGGCGTCCTCTGCGACGAAGGCCACCGCGATGGTGGCCCCCGCCGTCGAAACGCTGCTGAGGTGACTACTACCGCCGCCTCCGCCACGCCCTCAGCCCAACGAGGCCCGTGCCGAACAGGAGCAGCGAGGCGGGTTCCGGGACGGGGACATCCTCCCCGACCGTCCAACTGACGCTGTTGGTGGCGGTCTTCATGCCGTAGATCTTCTGATTGAATATGTCCACCGGCTTGTTCCGCACGTCATAGAAGTTGATCTCAGCGTGGTGGATCATCCCCGCTGTGGGCGGAATCGGCGTGTAGGTCCATCCGGCGACGGAGTCATACTCCGCCGCTGCGAACAGCCACCACGCGAAGCCGAACTCATGGCTGGTGGCGATGGGCAAGGAGCCGTTCAGGGCGCTGTAATGATCCAGGAAGCCCCCAAGCCCCGCCAGAGGTGTCGTGGCGTCCGGGAGAGTTGCCCAGAATCCCTCGCCCACGAATTCGACGTCGGCGTTCGTCAACTCCCCAATCCCTGTGTAGACGATTGTTCCCCAGACGTTGATACTGCTGGCGGCAGGGTCCCAGAGAAGGTTGATTGTCTGGGCTGGCCCCGTCGCAGTCACGGCACTGCCGACCGGAGTTGACCCGTCGAACAACTGGGCCTTTGACAGATACCAAGACCAGTCGAGGGGGTCCGCCTGCGCGCTCCCGGAACCCACCAATGACATGAGGCCCGTGATCGCTACTATCGCAACGAAGGACCGCTGCATGACCACTCCTTTCCTGACCAACAGGGTGAATCAGTGCGAGCCACCAAGGGGCATCACGTCGTCGGACGACAGCCGTAGAGCGACTCCGTCCAAGGGGCTGAGGGCAACGCCACGCATCTGATGGCGAGGCGGCTCATCCCGCGCCTCGCACCGACGGTCTGTCAAGCACAACCGGATGAAAGGGGGGCTCCTGACTCGCGACAGACGGCGCCGCCATGGGATACCTGCAAGTTGCAGTCCACAGTGTGGTTGCGCGATCTGCGCCCGATTCCTCGTACCCCGGTTTGAAAGACTGCTCGGTGGGGGGCTTTTGTCTGGACGGGACTCGCTGTTCGGGTTGCGCCCGGTTCACCTTGGCTCGTCAGTTGGGCATCGGCCGGTCAGGAGCCCTGAACCGGATGCCCTGAGTACCCGGATGGCCCGGACGGCTCAGACACAGAACCGGATGCCCGGAACCGGACATGGCGTCCCTCCGCATTCCCTTATTGCTCCACCAACTCGACACGCCGGTTCTGGGCTCTGCCCTCTTCGGTCCGGTTTGAGGCAACCGGCGACAGCGGACCGACCCCTGACGCCTTCAGCCTCGACGCGGAAACACCGTACTGGCCGACCAAGCTGTTCAGCACCGCCGCGGCCCGCGCTTCCGACAACTTCATGTTGTGGGCGAACAGTCCGGTGCTATCGGTATGTCCCACAAGGTGAACGCTGAGTGTGGGGTTCTGCTGAAGCAAGCGGGCGATCTCCTTGAGTGCCGGTTCGGACTCCGGCTTGACCACCGCCTTGTCGGTGTCGAAGAGAATGCCGTAGACCGCCGCATGGCCGGTCGTGTTAATGCTCGACATCCACTCGGTCGCCTTCGCCTGAATGTCCTGGCGCATTCCCTGTTCCTCAACGATCGTCAGGTAGTAGTCGGCAGGGTGGTAGGCGTTGAGCAGGACCCAGGTGCGCTTCCCTTCACGTTCCACCTTGCAATGGAATCTGTCGTCCCGCTTGTAGGTGAAGACACCACCCAACTTCCCGAGTGCGTTCTCGTAGTTCCGCATCACCTGCAATCGGCTCGGCGAATTGATGCCGTCGTTCAAGGTGTAACGGATGTCGTACTTTCGGCCCTCGACGGAGATGCCCTTGTCCTGGACATACACCTCCGCAGAATCGAACTCCTTCTCGTCGTACTGCCGGATGTAGAAGCCCGGCATGCGGGTCACCAGGGGGTGGTCCTTGCTGCCCTTCACGTCCGGTGTCTGGGCCCACGCTGGCCCAGTGAACGCCACAGCGGCGAGCAGGGCAATTGTCATTCGCTTCGTCCAGTTCACGTCAGACCTCCTGGTTAGAGTGAGTACTCCCCGCGGGCGCATCCGGCAAGGGACAACAGGCCAATAGGAAGCGGGGTCTGCGTTGACGTGACGCCCGTGATCGGCCCGCCAGGGCCCGGAACCGGATGCCCTGAGTACCCGGATGGCTCAGACACAGCAGCGGGAAACTGCGGCCAGCAGCGATGAAAGCGCGTGGTCGGCGCACCATTGCAGTACTTCCTTGGCGCCGGGCAGTCTTGGCGAAGACTACCCGTCCACAATCTGCGCCCGCGGCCGGAGGGTGTCAAGGCTCGACAGCACGTTTCCTGTCACAGTGCCGGGTGCCGGTCATGCCCGCGCCAGTCTCCAACGCTCGCCGGACGCTGAGGACGTGAGCCCTGCGACAACCGAGTGGCGCCGTACGCGACGAGAGGCACCGCGATGGTGGCTCCCGCCGTCGAAACGCGACTTGAGGCGGACTACAGCCTGCGCCTCCGCCACGCCCGCAGGCCGGCGAGGCCGGTGCCATGCGGCTCCAACGAGACTGCTGAAACATAAAGCAATGGCATGGCATGCTATTGACAGATTCAGAAAGGTGCGCGTTTTGGGGAAGCAACAGCAGCAACTAGATGGGTGGCTGGACCAGCGGGTATTGTCGCGCCGAAAGGCTGACGTACTTGGTCTGGACGCCTACGAATTGAGCGATGATGACCGTAGCCGCCTCGTCATGGTCGGCACCGCCGATACGTGGATTTCCCAGGAGATTGGTGCGTGGACCGCCGCGATGCGGATCGTGCCGACAAAGAACGGGAATCCAGCCGTCGCGGAGGTCCGAATGTTCCCACGAGAGCCGGCCGAAACTCGAAAGGCCTCTGGCCTTGCGCCGGATGAGTGGTCGGGATGCTTCAAGGGGATCGAAGCCGCTGTGCCGGGAGCGGGAATCACCGCTCGCCTACTGAGAGAGGTCCAGATTGGCCTTGCGGTACGCAACGCCACCGACTACCTGCGCAAGGTCTTCGACACAACGCCAACGCTGCCATGGGGATGGCAGGCCAAGGTGTGGCCTCGTCGCCCAGCATCGCGTGGGAAGCGGGGCGGACGGACGCGGATTCCAGACGAACGACTCGTCCTGCTTGCTGGCACGTACGCCGAGAACTTCGGCGCGAGGAATCCCGTACAGCTGGCGGCGCTCGCCTGTGGAATCACGGGCACACAGGCGCGCGACTGGCTACACATCGCACGAGAGCGGAGACTGCTCTGTCCGGCGGACAGTACCCGGCCATCTGGCGAGTTGACGAAGAAGGGCCAGGGAATCTGGAACGCTATCAAGGCAGAAGCCGTGGAGTCCGCGCGGCCAGAACGACGCAAGAAAGGCGGTAGGAACCCCTAGGTGGTCACCTACCGCCTCGAAAACCGGTCGGGATGATCCTTCGACTACGCTCAGGATCACCCCGATGAGATACTGGTCGGGATGACTGGATTCGAACCAGCGACCCCCTGAACCCCATTCAGGTGCGCTACCAGGCTGCGCTACATCCCGACGGCCGACTCACCGCGCCCGCCCTACGACCGGGCCGGCTTCTTCTTCGAACCCTTCTTCGTGTTCCCCGCGGGCGCCGCTGCCAGGCTGTCAGCGGCCTCGAACTCCAGCAGCGCCGGCTGCGCCGGCGGCGGCCACGCCCCCGGCTTCTTCGACGGCGCGTCGTGGAGCATGTCCAGCAACGCTCGAAGCCCGTTCCTGATCTCGCCGAGCTTCTGGCGCGCCTCGGGATCCACCGGCGCGCGGTGCTCGCTACGTTCGGCCGGCGCCTCTTCTTCCTCGAGCCTCCGCCGCGCGCCCGCCAGAGTCAGGCCCTCGCTGAAGACGAGGTCCTTGATCCGCAGGATGCGCTCGACGTCGGCGCGGCGGTAGACCTTGGGGCCGCCCGGCGATCGCGACGCGCCGATGGCGGGAAACTCCAACTCCCACGACCGCAGCACGTATGACTGCACGCCCGCGATCTCGCAGACTTCTGCCGCCTTGAACAGCTGCCGGTCCGGAATGCTCGCGTGCGTCTCAGCCACGAAACCTCTTCGCAGTATACCAATACCGCGCCGGCCGCGCCATCACCGGCGGCGGGACCGGGCCCGCACCTCGATCCGGATCGGCGACCCCTCGAACCCGAACGCCTCCCGCAGCCGGTTGACCAGAAAACGCTCGTACGAGAAGTGAAACGTCGTCGCGACGTTGGTGAAGAACACGAACGTCGGCGGCGCGATGGCCACTTGCGTGGCGTACATCACCCGCACCTCCCGCCTGCCAGGGCTGGCGGGCGGATGCGCCGCCGTGATCTCGCGGACGAACCGGTTGAGCTCCGCGCTGGGCACGCGCTTCCGCCGCCGCTCCGAGACGCGGTCGATCACTTCGAGCAGCTTCGGCACGCGCTCGCCGGTCCGCGCCGAGATGTGGATCACGGGCGCGTAGTCCAGGAACTTCATCTGCCGCGCCAGCTCGTCGTCGAACTTCCTCGCGGCCGGCTCGCCGCCCTCCTTCACGAGGTCCCACTTGTTCGCGGCGATGATCAGACCGCGCCCGGCCTTGTCGGCGGCGCCTGCGATCGCGGCGTCCTGATCCGTGGCGCCCTCCACCGAATCGAGCACGAGCACGACGACTTCGGCGCGCTCGATCGCGCGCTTCGACTGCATGGCGCTCACGCGCTCGACGGCGCCGGAGCGCGCGATGTTGCCGGGCCGCCGGATGCCGGCGGTGTCGACGATCCGGAAGCGCCGCTTCCGCCACTGCAGTTCCGTGTCGATCGCGTCGCGCGTGGTGCCCGGCAGAGCGCTGACCAGGACACGCTCCTCGCGCAGCATCCGGTTCACGAGGGAGGACTTGCCGACGTTGGGCCGGCCGACAATCGCCACCGCCGTTTCCTCGGGGCGCTCGTCGCGCGCCTGCCCGGCAGCCGCCGCATCGCCGTCGTCGGCGCCGCTCTCCGACTCGGCCCCGGACGAAGCGGCGGGGGCGGCGGGGCGGGCATCGAGCCGGCGAAGCACCTCTTCGAGCAGGTCCCCGATCCCGCGGCCGTGCTCTGCCGAGATCGCGATCACGGGCTCGAAACCCAGCCGATGAAACTCGAGGGCCCCGGCCTGCGCCCGCCGATCGTCGGACTTGTTGACGGCCAGCACGACCGGCTTGCCGGCGCCCCGCAGCGCCTCGGCGATCGCCTGGTCTGCAGGCAGCGCGCCGCCGACGGCATCGGCGACAAACACGACAACCGACGCTTCTTTCAGGGCTTGCTGGCCGCGCGCGGAGACCATGTCGTGCAGCGGGTCCTCGCTGGCTCCGAACATGCCGCCCGTGTCGGTCAGGATGAATCGCACCCCGCCCCACTCGGCCTTGTGGCTGTTCACGTCCCTCGTGGTCCCTGCGATCGGCGCGACGATGGCGCGGCGGATTCCGGTGATCCGATTGAACAGTGTCGACTTACCGACGTTCGGGCGTCCCACGAGCACGACGGCCTGCAGCTTCTTCGGCACCTGGCTCCGCTTTCTCTCAGTTTCTTCGCCATCTTAGTCCTTCGAAGCACAAATACGGCGACGTACTTGTGCCCTCAGGACCAAGTGCTGAGGGAGCGCAGCCGGCCACGTACGCCGAAACGGCCATCGTGGCCGTAGTCACGAGTCGAAGTACTTGGCCGGAACGCCTGACGGCGACGAACGGCCCGCCGGGCCCGCGCGGCCCCCAGCGGGGCACACGGACCGGCCTTGACAGGCTAAGTCTCTCTCCCTATGATAGTTAGCAACTTCTGCCGCCAGGGAGAGCCGCCGGCATGATCAAGGTCGACATCGTCAACGAAGTGGCCAGAACGGCCGACATCACGAAGGTGAAGGCCGAGTTGGCCGTCGACGCCGTGTTCGACGCCATGCGGCTGTCGATGCAGCGCGGCGACCGCATCGAACTGCGCGGGTTCGGCGTCTTCCAGGTGAAGCCCCGCAAGCGGGGCATCGGCCGTAACCCACGGACCGGCAAGGAGGTCCGCATCCCGCCGGGGCGGACCATCCGGTTCAAGCCGGGCAAAGACCTGCAGCACCTGGGCTGACAGACCGTGACCCCCGCGGTCCGAGAGCATCGTGCCTGAAACTCCGACGTCTCCCGGCATTCCGACCCCGCCATCGGACCCGATCATCGCGTGGCAGGCCGCCGCAGTTCACGCGCCGGCCGGCCGCCGCGACCGGTACTGGCTCCACATCCTGCTCTTTCTCCTGACGCTCGCCACCACGACGTTCGTGGGCGCGTCTCACTGGCTCGGCTTCATGTCGGACTTCAGCAGCCGGCGGGTGACGGCCGGCCTGGGGGCCCTCGCGATTCAAGGCCTCTGGTTCTCGATGACCCTGCTCTCGATACTGACGGCGCACGAATTCGGCCACTACCTCGCCTGCCGCTACTACCGGGTGAGCGCTTCGCTGCCCTACTTCCTGCCCGTGCCGCTCGGCATCGTCGGCACGCTCGGCGCCGTCATCCGCATCCGTCAACCCATCACCGCGAAGGGGCCGCTCTTCGACATCGGAGTCGCGGGCCCGTTCGCCGGCTTCCTGGTGGCGGTTCCGGCGCTGCTCTTCGGCCTGACGATGTCGAACCTGGCGCCGCTGCCGCCCGTCTTCGTCGGCATGGAACTCGGCGAACCCCTGCTCTTCAAGTTCGCGGAATGGCTGGTGTGGAGGGACATCCCGGCGCACCTGTCGCTCAATCTCCACCCGATGGCGTTCGCCGCGTGGATCGGCCTGCTCGTCACCGCGCTCAATCTGCTTCCGGTCGGGCAGCTGGACGGCGGGCACATCACCTACGCGGTCTTCGGACGGCGGGCGTTCTTCATCACGATCGGCGCGATCGGCGTCGGGATCGGCCTCTGCTTCTACTCGTATTGGTGGATCGTCTGGACGGCCCTGCTCATCGCGCTGCTCTCGGTTTTCGGGTGGCGCCATCCGCCGACGTGGGACGAACACGTTCCGCTCGATCGCACGCGCATGTGGCTGGCCCTGGTGGCGCTTGTCGTGTTCGTGCTCTGCTTCACGCCGGCGCCAATCACACCCCTGGACCTGATCCGCCCGAAGTGAACCCGACCGGCGGTTCCGTGACGCGTGCTCGCGGCGAACACGGGCCGCCACACGCAGGTCGGGGAACCGGCCCTACAGGATGTTGAGCGGGTCGACGTCGATGGTCGTCTTGCGCCGGAGATCCGGGCGCTCGCTGAGCGCGGCAAGCACCGCCCTGCGCATCGCCTCGCGGGCGGCCGGGAGCCCCTTCACGAAGAACTGCGCGCGGTGTTCGCCGCGCAGTCTCGCCAGCGGCGCGGGCGCGGGCCCGAGCACGAGGAACGACGTCTGGCCGCCAGCTCTCCTGGTGCGTTCGACGAGATCGCCCGCCCCCGACATCGCCTCGCGGTCGCTCGACGCCCGGACCACGCCGTTGATGAGCGCGACCACCGGCGGATAGCGCATGGCCCGCCGGAACGCCAGCTCCTGCTCGAAGAACGCCGCGTAGTCCTGGCGGCACGCGAGCTCGACGCTGTAATGCCCCGGGAACACGGTCTGGATGATGGCTTCTCCCGCCGCGCTGCCGCGCCCGGCCCGGCCGGCCACCTGGGTCAGCAGCTGGAACGTCCGTTCGGCTGATCGGAAGTCGGCCAGCCCCAGGCCGACGTCGGCGGAGATGACGCCCACCAGCGTCACGCGCGGGAAGTCGTGTCCCTTCGCGATCATCTGGGTGCCGACCAGGATGTCGAGGTCGCCGTCACCGAAGCGGGCCAGCATCTCGGCCGCCGCGCCTCTCCGCCGCGCCGTGTCCCGATCGAGGCGCGCCACCCGGGCCGCCGGGAAGAGGCCGCGCAGCTCGGCCTCCACGCGCTCCGTGCCGTAGCCAAGCAGCTCGAGGAACGGACCGCCGCAGTCCTGGCACGTCCGGGGCACCTGCCTGAAGTGATTGCAGTAGTGGCAGACCGCCCGGCCTCGCCCGTGCACGACGAGCGAGACCGAACAGCTCGGGCATTCGAGCGTGCCGCCGCACTGACGGCAGAACACGGACGTCGAATACCCGCGGCGGTTCAGGAGCACCAGCACCTGTTCGCGTCGCTCGAGCCGCTCCCCGATGGCCTGGCCGAGCGCGCGGCTCACGATCGCGTCCGGGCCGACCTCGGCGAACTCCTCCCGCATGTCGACGGTGCGGACAGCAGCCAGAGGCCGGTCCATGACGCGGCGCTCGAGCGTGAGGAGTTCGTAGCGGCCGCGCTTCGCGTGCGCGTACGTCTCCATCGACGGGGTCGCCGATCCGAGCACGACCAGCGCCCGCCGCTGCCGGCCGCGGACCACGGCCACGTCGCGCCCGTTGTAGCGGGGGCTCTCGTCCTGCTTGTACGACGCGTCGTGCTCCTCGTCGACGACGATGAGGCCGATGTCCGGCAGCGGCGCGAACACGGCGGACCGCGTCCCGACGACCACGTCCACGTCGCCGCGGCGGATGCGCTGCCACTGGTCGTGGCGCTCGCCGTCGGACAGGCCGCTGTGCTGGATGGCCACGCGCTCGCCGAACCGCGCGCGGAAGGCGGCCGCCACGCCCGGCGTCAGGGCAATCTCGGGCACGAGCACCAGGGCGCGCTTTCCCGCCCGCATGGTGTGCGCGGTCAGCCGCGCGTACAGTTCGGTCTTGCCGCTCCCGGTCACGCCGTGCACGAGGGCCACGTGGAACGCGCCCTCGTCGAGCCGGCTGCGCAGCCGCTCGAGCGCCGCGTCCTGCTCCGGCGTCAGCGCCACGTCCAGCGCCCGTGCGCCTCCCTGCGCCGTGCGGCCCCACGGCCCGGCGAACGGATCGCGCTCGACAGGCTGCCGCCGGATGCTGACGAGGTTCCGGAGGCCCAGGCGGCGAAGGCCCGCCACGTCGAAGCCCCGCTCGCCGAGCGCCGCAGACGTCAGGCCGGCTGGAGCCGCCGCCAGCGCCGCCAGCAACTCGCGCTGCCTGGCGCCGAGCCGGAGCCCCGCGGCGTCCGCGCGGCCCGCGACGTCACGCCCCTGCGCGGTCAGTTCCACCACGCGCTCGGTCTTGTAGGCCACCGCCTCGCCTTCGAGCACCTGCGATACAGCGACGAGGCCCTGCCCTTCGAGCGTGCGCAGCGCATGCGCGAGCGGCGGCCGCGAACGCGGCGCGCCCCCGGCGGCCCGGTCGAGGCGCGTGCGCAGGGCCGACTCCGGCAGGCTGCGCGCGGCAGCGGCGATCTCGAGCGCGCGGTGCGCCAGCGCGCTCATCGGCGGGACGGTGCCCTCCGCCAGGGCCCGGAGCCCCTCGCCGGTGACCGAGACCACGCGGCGGCTTTCCAGCCAGGCCATCGTCGGCACGGCCGCCGCTACGACCTCGCCGGGGCCGCAGGCGTAGTACTCGGCCACCCAGGAGGCCAGCGACAGCACGTCGGCCGGCACGAAGGCCTCGCCGTCGAGCACGTCGATGACGTCCCGGAGTCCGTCCGCCGCGGCGCGCGGGTCCTCATCCGGCGCCTCGGCCACGCCGATGACGCACCCGGTGATCGTGCGGGTCCCCATCGGCACGAGCACGCGCGCGCCGGCCGCCGGAGTCTCGATGCCCTCGGGAATGCGGTACGTGAGCAGATCGAGGTGCGGCACGGGAACGGCGACAGACGCCAGGCGGGTCATGGCGCGCTACCGGTTGCCGCCGGTGTCCTCGCCGCGCAGCAGCGCGCGCACCTTCTTCATGTCTTCCCAGACCTCGCGCTTGCGCTCGGGGCTGCGCAGCAGGTACGCGGGGTGAAAGGTGGGAATGAGGCGCGCGTCGCCGTAGTGGAACACCTGGCCGCGAAGACGGGAGATCGGGTCGTTCCTGCGCAGCAGCGTCTGCGCGGCGAAGGTGCCGAGCGCCACGATCACGCGCGGCGCGATGACCTGGACTTGCCGGAACAGGAACGGCTCGCAGGAGGCCACCTCGTCGGACTCGGGATTGCGGTTCTCCGGCGGCCGGCACTTGATCACGTTCGCGATGTAGACGTCCTCGCGCCTGAGGTCGATGGCCTCGATGATCTTCGTGAGCAGCTGCCCCGCCCGGCCGACGAAGGGAATGCCCTGGAGGTCTTCGTCGTGCCCCGGCGCTTCGCCGATGAACATCAACGCCGCCCGCGGGTTTCCGACGCCGTACACGATTTGTGTCCGCCCGAGGCGGTGGAGCTTGCAGCGCGTGCAGTCGCCGAGGTCCGCGCGCACCAGCTCCAGCGTCTCCGCCGGCTCTCCGTTCGCGGCGAGGGCCGACGCCTCGGGCTGGTCCGAGGGCCGCACACGCCACGCCGGATCGCGGCTGAGCCCCTCGGCGCCCAGTTGCGCGAACAAGCGCAGGTGGCCGGCCAGATCTTCGCGCGGGTCCCGCTCGCTCATCGCGCACCCGTCATGCCGGGCCTCCGGCCAACTGGCCGAGCAGCCGTTCCGCACGGTCGAGAATGGCGGCCGCGACCGAGGACTTGGGCTGCAGCGGCAGCGCTTCTTCCCAGTCCGGGCCGACCAGCGTCACGATGTTCGTCTCGACGTCGAATCCGGCGCCGGGCTCGAGCACGTTATTCACGGCGACGAAGTCCGCCCCCTTCGAGGCGAGCTTCTTCCGTCCCTTGCTCACGGCATCGTCGGTCTCGGCGGCGAAGCCGATGAGCACCGGGCGTGCGCCGCCGCGTGCCGCGCGCCACTCGCCGATGCCAGCGAGGATGTCGGGCGTCCTGCGGAGCGTCACGGTCAGGTCGCCGTCCGACTTCGCCATCTTCCGCGCGTCTCTCGACTCCGGCGCGTAGTCGGCGACTGCCGCCGCCATGATGACGATGTCCGCGGCGTCGAGCCTGGTCATGACCGCGTGGTGCATCTCGGCGGCGCTCCGGACCCGCACGAGTTCGGCCTCCTGGGGCGGCTCGATCGACGTGGGCCCGGCGACGAGCGTCACCGTGGCCCCTCGCCGCGCCGCCTCGCGGGCGAGAGCGAACCCCATGCGGCCGCTCGACCGGTTGCCGATGAATCGCACCGGGTCGAGATCCTCGTAGGTCGGCCCGGCCGTCACCAGCACGCGCGTGCCGTCAAGCGACCTGTTGCCGCGCAGCAGCCGGTCCGCCGCCTCCACGATCTCGTCCGGTTCCGCGAGCCGGCCCTTTCCGATCCACCCGCAGGCCAGATAGCCCGCGCCCGGCTCCACGAACCGGACTCCCCTCGCCGCGAGGGTACCGATGTTCTGCCGCACTGCGGGGTGCTCGAGCATGTTCGAGTTCATGGCCGGTGCCACGAGCACGGGCGCGGTCGTCGCCAGGTAGAGCGCGGAGAGGAAGTCGTCCGCGATGCCCCCGGCGAACTTGCCGAGGATGTTGGCCGTGGCCGGCGCGACCAGCAAGAGGTCGATGGACGAGGCCAGCGAGATGTGCTCGATGTCGGCGTTCGTGCCCGCCTTCCACTGGCTCGTGACGACGGGATGGCGGGTGATGGCTTCGAGCGTCACGGGCCCGACAAAGCGCCGGGCATTGCGCGTCATGACCGCCACAACGTCGTGCCCGCGCTTCTGCAGGCTGCGCGCCACCTCGACGGCCTTGTACGCGCCGATGCCGCCCGTGATTCCCAGCGCGACCTTTGCCATGACGGCCTCACCCCTTCCGCCGCCCGTGCCCGCGAGCGGCGATCAGCGTCCCCCGGCGATCATGCCGAAACTGGCGAGAATCGACGCCACCTCGCCGCCCATCGCGTCGGGCTTCGCGCGCTCGGCGACGATGATGGCGCGGAGGCGCTCGACGCAGGCGTCAACCTCGTCGTTGATCAGCACGTAATCGTACTCCGAGACCGCAGATACCTCCTGGCGGGCCGTCTGCAGCCTCCGGCGGACCTGCTCCTCCGAGTCCTTGCTGCGGCCGCGCAGACGGGTCTCGAGGGCGTCGAAGGAGGGCGGCAGCACGAACACCGACGCGACCGACGGCCGCTGCCGCCGCACCTGCCGGGCGCCCTGCACGTCGATGACGAGCACCAGGTCGGTGCCGGCGGCGAGCGCGCGCTCGGTGTCCACGGTCGAGGTTCCGTACAGGTTGCCGAACACGTCGGCCCACTCGAGGAACTGGTCCCCCGCGACCATGGCCTCGAAGCGGTCGCGGGACACGAAGTTGTAGTCGACGCCGTCCTCCTCGCCGGGGCGAGCCGGGCGGCTCGTGTAGGAGCGCGACATCCGGAGGTCCGGCATCAGCTGGATCAGCCGCTCCACGACCGTGGTCTTGCCGGCGCCGGAGGGCGCCGACACCACGAACAGCCGGCCGCGCCTGGGGCTACTCGACATTCTGCACCTGCTCCCGCATCTTCTCGAGTTCGGCTTTGACGCCGATGATGGCCTCCGGGATCCCCTGGCCGTCGGCCTTGGAGCCGATCGTGTTCACTTCCCGGTTCATCTCCTGCAGGAGGAAGTCGAGCTTGCGGCCGCACGGCTCCGGCCCTTCGGTCAGGGAGGTCCACTGCTGCACGTGCGCGCGGAACCGCACCACCTCCTCGCTGATGTCGGAGCGCGCCGCGAAGCGGACCACTTCCTGCGCGACCGCGACGGGATCGGTGGCCAGCTCGGCGGCGAGGTCGCCGACACGCTTCGCGAGGCGCTCGCGCAGCACGGCTTCACCGGCGGCCGCTTTCGCGGCGACCTCTTCGACGGCCGCGAAGACGCCCGCCTTGCGTGCGTCGAGGTCGGCGCGGAGCTGGGCCCCCTCGTGCACCCGCATCGAGTCGAGCTCGTCGAGCGCGCACTCCACGGCCTTCACGACGGCCGCGTCCAGGGCCGCCCGCCCATCCTCGTCGAGCTCGGGCGCTTCCTCGCGGACCGTGAGCGCCTGGGGGAACCGGAGCAGGTCGCCCGGCAGGAGCGAGCCCTGCACGAGGCCGGCGTCGCGGGCTTTGTTCAGCGCCTCGGCGAGCGCCGCGGTGAATGCCTCGTTGATCGAGACCTTCAGGACCGGCTCCTGCCGCAGCTGCACCGACACGGCCACCTCGACCCGCCCCCTGGCCGCCCGCGCCTGCACGCAGCCCCGCAGCCGGGCCTCCATCTGGGCCAGCGTCTGCGGCAGGCGCATCTGCACGTCCAGGTAGCGGTGGTTGACGCTCCGCACGGTCACCCCGACGCTGCCGCGATTGTCTTCCTGCGACACGGAGGCGAACCCCGTCATGCTCTTGATCATGCGCCCGTCTTTCTCGGTGCGGGGACCGCGCGGCGGCGCTCGTCGAACTGCATGGCGTGCAGCGCCGCGTAGACGCCGTCCGGTTTCGCGACCAGGTCCTCGTGCCGGCCGACCTCGGCGACCCGCCCGCGCTCCAGCACGATGATGACATCCGCCCGCTGAATCGTCGAGAGCCGGTGGGCGATGACAAACGAGGTGCGGTTGCGCATCAGGTTCGCCAGCGCGTCCTGCACCAGGGCCTCCGACTCGGAGTCCAGCGCCGAGGTCGCCTCGTCCAGGATCAGGATCGGCGAATCCCTGAGCAGCGCGCGCGCGATGGCGAGCCGCTGCCGCTGGCCGCCCGACAGCCGCTGGCCCCGCTCGCCAATCACCGTGTCGTACCGCTTCGGGAGGCCGACGATGAAGTCGTGCGCGCGGGCGGCGCGGGCCGCCGCCTCGATCGCTCCCGCCGGCGCGCCCGGGCGCCCGTACGCGATGTTGCTGGCGACGGTGTCGTCAAAGAGCACCGTCTCCTGCGTGACCATGCCGATCTGATCGCGGAGCGAGACCAGGCCGACGCGCGTGATGTCGCAGCCGTCGATGAGGATCGTTCCCCCCGTGACGTCGTAGAACCGCGGCAGCAGGTTGACCAGGCTCGTCTTGCCCGCGCCGCTCCGGCCCACGATGGCGACGGTCTGGCCCGCGGCGACCGTGAAGGACACGTGCCGGAGGGCGCTCTTGCCCCGGGCGTCCTCGTATTCGAAGCTGACGTCGCGGAACTCGATCGAGCGGGACATCGGCGCGAGCGGGGCCGCATCGGGCGCCTCGCCCACTTCGGTGTGCGTGTCGAGGAGCTCGAAGATGCGCTGCGAGGCGGCGATGCCCTGCTGGATGTTCGCGTTCACGCGGCTCAGCTTCTTGAGCGGGCCGTACATCATCAGCAGGGCCGCCACGAACTTCGCGAACATGCCCGTCGTGAGCGCCCCTGACGCGATCTCCCGGCTCCCGTACCACAGCGCGGCCGCCACGGCCGTTCCGCCCAGGATCTCCATCACCGGCGGCATGACGGACATGGCGGCCGTCACCTTGAGATTGGCCTTGTAGAGCGTCCTCGCCACCGCCCCGAACCGCTCCGCCTCGCGGCCCTCCGCCCCGAACGCCTTGACGATGCGGTGCCCGGTGAACGCTTCCGTCGCGGTGTGCGACATGTGCTCGAGCTGTTCCTGGCTGCGCCTGGTCGTCCGGCGCATGACCTGGCCCAGGCGCACGAGCGGATACATGACGAGGGGCGCACCGGTCAGGCAGACCAGCGCCAGGCCCGCGTCGACGTAGAAGAGCACGCCGGCGTAGCCGATGACGGTCACCGACTCGCGCACCAGATCCGCGATCGTCTCCGACGCCACCTGCTGGACCTGGCCGATGTCGTTGGTGAGCCGTGACAGCAGCTGGCCGGTCGTGCGCGACTTGAAGAACGCGGCGGACTGGCCCAGCGTGTGCCGGAACAACTCCCTGCGCAGGTCCAGCACGACGAGCTGGCCGATGTCGGCCATCAGGTACGCCGAAACGTACGATCCGAGGCCCTTCAGCAGATAGGCGGCGAGGATGGCCCACGCGATGCTGGCGACCGATTCCTGCCGCGGAAGGACCCGGTCGATGATGGGCTGGACGAGGCTCAGGAGCCAGACCGAGGCGCCGCCGTACACGAGCATCGCCGCCACCGCGATGAGGAATCGCCCGCGGTAGGGTCGCGCGTAGCGAAGGAGCCGGCGCAGATGGTTCACTCGCTGAACCGGTACCGCAACAGCACCCAGAGGGCCACCACGCCGTCCCGCCAGGTGATCTTCTTGCCCTCGTCGTACCCGCGCCCGTCATACGTGATGGGCACTTCGTAGACCCGGTACCCGCGCTTGAAGATCTTCGCCGTCAGCTCGGGCTCGATGCCGAATCCGTCCGATCGCAGCGCGAACGACCGCAGCACCTCCGTCCGCATCACCTTGTAGCACGTCTCCATGTCGGTGAGCATGGTGTTGTAGAGCACGTTGGTGAGGAGCGTCAGCAGGCGGTTGCCGAGGTAGTGCGTGAACAGGAACACCCGGTGGCGGCCCAGGAACCGCGACCCGTAGACAACGTCGGCGCGGCCCTCGCAGATGAGCGAGATCAGCTGCGGATACTCCTCCGGCGAGTACTCGAGATCCGCGTCCTGGATGACGACGATGTCGCCGGTGACCTCGGCGAAGCCGCGGCGCAGCGCGGCCCCCTTGCCCTGGTTGCGCTCCTGCAGGAACAGCCGGAACGCGATGCGCCCCTGAAGGCCGGCGAGCCTCGCGCGGGTGCCGTCGGTCGAGCAGTCGTCGACGACGAGGATCTCCTTGCGAACCGGCACCGCCGCGACGCGCGTGAGGATCTCCTCGATGGTGTCCTGCTCGTTGTAGACGGGGATGACCACCGACAGCAGCGGGTCCGCCAGCACGCCCTTCAGCCTCGACATCAGCCCTCCGCCGGCTCCCCGAACCCGCCCGGGTGGGCGGAGTGCCACCGCCAGGCGGTGCGGACGATGTCGTCGAGCGACGAGATGGCCGGGCGCCAGCCGAGGTCCCGCCGGATGGCGGCGCTCGACGCGAAGAGCACCGACGGATCGCCCTCCCGCCTCGGCCCCGGCCTCCACGGCACGCGCAGGCCGCTCACCCGCTCGACGGCGCCAATGACGTCCTTCACCGAGAACGGCTGCCCGTTGCCGAGGTTGTACGTGGCCGACGCCCCGTCCGCTTCCAGGCGATCCAGCGCGAGCACGTGCGCCCGCGCGAGGTCCGTCACGTGGATGTAGTCGCGCAGGCACGTGCCGTCGGGCGTCGGATAGTCGTCGCCGAAGACGCGGAGCGGCTCGCCTCCCCGCGCGGCGCAGATCGCGAGCGGAATCAGGTGCGCCTCCGGGCGGTGATCCTCTCCGATCTCGCCGTCCGGATCGGCGCCCGCGGCGTTGAAGTACCGAAGCGCGATGCTGCGCAGCCCGTACGCCCGGCCGAAATGGACGAGCGCCCGCTCGATGGCGAGCTTGGTCTCTCCGTACGGGTTGATCGGGCGCGTGTCGTGCGCCTCCGTGATGGGCGTCCCGGCCGGCTCGCCGAACACGGCCGCCGTCGACGAGAAGACGATCGCCCCCACCCGCTCCTCGACCATCGCCCTCAGCAGCCCGAGCGTGCCCTCGAGGTTCTCGCGGTAGTACGGCGACGGGTCGCGGACCGAGTCTCCGACCGACGCCAGCGCCGCGAAGTGCATGATCGCGCTCACGCGGTAGGCCCGGATCGTCCGGCCCAGCGCCGCGGCGTCGAGCAGGTCCGCCACGACGAGATCGCACCAGCGCACCGCGCCGCGGTGGCCCGCCGACAGGTTGTCGTACACGACCACCCGCCGGCCCTCCTGCACCAGGGCCTTCGCCGCGTGGCTGCCGATGTATCCGGCGCCGCCGGTGACGAGGATCGCGTCGCGGTCAGCGTCCAATGGAGTAATACGTGAATCCGTTTGCCCGCATCAGCTCGCGGGAGTAGATGTTCCGCCCGTCGAACACGATCGGGCTCTTCATCAGCTTGCGCATCTTCGCGAAATCGGGCTCCCGGAACTCGTTCCACTCGGTGACGACCGCGAGCGCGTCGGCCCCCGCGAGCGCCGCGTAGCTGCGCGGCGCGAAGGTCACGCCGGATTCGAACACCCGCCTGGCCACCGGCATCGCCGCCGGATCGAACGCCTGGACCCGGGCCCCGGCCGCGAGCAGCCGCTCGATGAGCACGATGGCCGGCGCCTCCCGCATGTCGTCGGTCCGCGGCTTGAACGCCAGGCCCCAGACGGCAATCGTCCGGCCGCTCAGCGACCCGAAGTGCTTCTCCATCCGGTCCGCGAGCACCGACTTCTGCCGGTGGTTCACCCGCTCGACGGCCTTCAGGATCTCGAAGTCGTACCCCTTGTCCCCGGTGAACTTGACGATCGCCTTGACGTCCTTGGGGAAACAGCTGCCGCCGTATCCGACGCCCGGGAACAGGAACGACGGCCCGATGCGCCGATCGGACCCGATCGCGCGCCGCACCTCGTCGACGTCCGCGCCGAAGAGCTCGCACACGTTGGCGATCTCGTTCATGAACGAGATCTTCGTGGCCAGCAGCGCGTTCGCGGCGTACTTGCACAACTCGGCGCTGGCGCAGTCCATCAGCATGATCGGCGCGCCGGTCCGCGTGAAGGGCGCGTAGAGCTGGCGCATGATCTCGCCGCCCTTCTCGTCCTCGGTGCCAATCACCACCCGGTCGGGCTTGAGGAAGTCGTCGACGGCCGCGCCCTGCTTGAGGAACTCCGGGTTGCTGACGACGCTGAACGGATGCGTCGTTTCGCGCCGGACAATCTCGCGCACCTTCCGGGCCGTGCCCACCGGGACGGTGCTCTTGTCGACGATGACCTTGAAGCCGTTCATCGCCTGCGCGATTTCCCTGGCGACACCCAGCACGTGCTGCAGGTCGGCCGCGCCGTCCTCGCCCTGCGGCGTCCCCACCGCGATGAAGATGACCGACGCCGCGCGCACTGCCCGGGGCAGCTGGGTGGTGAACGAGAGGCGTTTTTCGGCGACGTTCTGGCGCACCAACTCTTCGAGACCAGGCTCGAAGATCGGCATCCGCCCCTTGCGAAGCGTGCGGACCTTGGCGGCGTCCTTGTCCACGCACATCACGTCGTTGCCGGTTTCCGCGAGGCAGGCGCCTGCCACCAGCCCCACGTACCCGGTCCCGACGACGGCAATCTTCATAGGTCCTGCTCCAGGGGCCACTCAAGACTATGGCAGAGGGAGCGCCCTGAAAAGCTTTGAAATTACTATACCGCCCATGAGCTGTCAAGCTCTTGACAATCAACGAGTTGCGGACAGTCAGCGGCATCTGGCGCGCCGCCGCGCCGGACACCGGGTCTTTCGCGGTAGGATACTGGGCGCGTGATGAACCTGCTGCTCGACTACCGGCCGGCGCTGCGCGACCGCACCGGTGTCGGCGAGTGGGTGCACCAGCTCGCCCTCAACCTGCTGGGCCTGAAGGCGCAGGGAGACCCGGCGGCTGCCGGCGTCGCGTTGACCCTCTGGAGTTCCTCGTGGCGCGACCGGCCGGCGCCGTCGGCGCTGCGGGAGTTGAACGGCGCGACGTTCGTCGACCGCAGGGTTCCCGTCGGGCCGCTGACCTGGGCCTGGAACAGAGTGGGATGGCCTCCGATCGAGGCCCTGACCTCGCGGAGCTTCGACGTCGTGCACTCGACGACTCCTCTCCTCTTGCCGGCCCGCTCGGGGCTCAGGGTCTGCACCGTCTACGACCTCGACTTTCTCGCGCACCCGGACCACATGCGCCGCGAGATGCGCCGAGACTTCCCGAAGCTGGTCCATGCGCACACCGCCCGGGCGAACCTCGTGGTGACGATCTCGGACTACTCGAAGAAGCAGATCGCGCAGCGGCTCGCCGTGGCGCCGGCGCGGCTTGCCGTCTGCCGGCCCGGCGTGCCGTCCTGGATTGCGGGGCCTCTCCCGAGACGCTCGCCGGCTTCTCCCGGCCATCTGCTCTTTGTCGGCACGCTGGAACCGCGCAAGAACGTCCCGGCGCTCCTTGCCGCGTACCGTGTGCTCGCCGGGCGACTGCCCTCCGCGCCGCCTCTCGTGCTGGCGGGGCAGGTCACGCCGGCCGCCAAGGCCTGGGTCGCGGAAACGCAATCCGCGCCACTGAAGGGCCGCGTCGCCGTCGAAGGCTACGTGTCGAACGCGAGGCGGGCGGAGCTGTACGCCGGCGCCAGCCTGGTCGTGCTGCCGTCGCTTGACGAAGGATTCGGCCTGCCGGCGCTGGAGGCGATGGCGCTCGGCATCCCCGTCGTGGCCTCCAGCGGCGGCGCCCTGCCCGAAGTCGTCGGCGAGGCCGGCATCCTCGTCGATCCCGCCGACATCGGGGGCCTCGCCGGCGCTCTCGAATCGGTCCTCACGGCTCCGGACCTGGCCGATCGCATGCGGGAAGCGGGCATCGTCCGTTCGCGGCAGTTCAGCTGGCCCGAGTCCGCGCGGGCGTTGATTCGAGCCTACGAAGAGGCCCCCCGCACCGGCGCTTCCCGGCCACCGGCGCGCCGGGGACGGCGCGCATGAGAATCGGCGTCGACACCCGCGAGCTGATGGGCCGCCCGACCGGGGTCGGGCGCTACCTCGCCGAGCTGCTGGCCGCGTGGGCGGACCCTGCGTCGGGCGTCGCGAGCCGCCACGACTTCGTGCTCTACGGCCCGGCTCCCCTTCCTGACGGCGTCGCCGCGCGGGTTGGGCCGCTCAGGCCGATCGTGCGCGTGGCGCCGGGCGGCGGAGGCACGATCTGGGAGCAGTGGACGCTCGCGCGCGCCGCGGCCCGCGACCGGTTGGACGTGTTCTTCGCGCCGGCCTACACCGCGCCGCTCCGGGTGTCCTGCCCGAGCGCGCTGACGATCCACGACCTGTCGTTCTTCGCGCATCCCGAGTGGTTCGGCGCGCGGGAGGGACTGCGGCGGCGGGCCGTCACCCGGCTGTCGGCCCGCCGTGCGGCGGTGGTGCTGACCGACACGCAGTTCTCGCAGGCGGAGATCCGGGCGCATCTCGGCCTGCCCGCCCGGCGGATCCGCGTCGTCGCGCTCGGCGCGCCCGCGCGCCTCGACGGTGCGGCGCTCCCGCGCGAGCCGCTGGTCCTGTTTGCCGGGTCGGTGTTCAACCGCCGCCGGGTGCCCGATCTCATCGCGGCGTTCCCCGCCGTGCTCTCGAGGGTGCCCGATGCCCGGCTGGAGATCATCGGCGAGAACCGCACGTTTCCCCGCCAGGATCTCGAAGCGTTGTGCCGGGCTTCAGGCGCCGGCGGCCGCATCCGGATCCGATCCTTCGTGCCGGACTCCGAGCTGGCCGACGCGTTCAGGCGCGCCTCCGCCTTCGCGTTCCTCTCCGAGTACGAAGGCTTCGGCCTGCCGCCGCTCGAGGCCCTGGCGAGCGGCATTCCCGCGGTGCTGCTCGATACGCCCGTGGCGCGGGAGGTCTGCGGGCCGGCGGCCCGGTATGTCCCTCCCGGCGACCTCCGGGCCGTCGCGGCCGCGCTCGTCGATCTGCTCGGCAGCCCGGAAGCGCGGGCCGCGGTGCTGAACGAGGCTGCCGGGGTCCTGTCCCGGTACTCGTGGCCCGAGGCCGCCCGCCGGACAATGGACGCACTCGAGTCGGTCTGCAGGTAGCCGCGTGGGCGACGTCACCATCATCATCGTGTCGTTCAACACCAGGGCGGAACTCGAGGCCTGCCTGGCGTCGATTGCGGCCGCCCCGCCATCGGTGCCGCACCGCGTCGTCGTGGTCGACAACGCGTCATCGGACGGCACGCCCGAGGCGCTCAGGCGGCACTGGCCCGGCGTGAGGCTCATCGCCTCCGATCGCAACCTCGGGTTCGCGGCGGCGAACAACCTCGCCATCCGGGAGGCCGGCAGCGAGTTCGTGCTGCTGCTGAACAGCGACACGCTGGTGCCTGCCGGCGCGATCGACACGCTCGTGCGGACGCTCGACTCCGACCCTGGCGCCGTCGCGGCGGGCCCGCGCCTGGTCGGCGCCGACGGGCGCCCGGAGATCTCGTTCGGGCCGATGATGGGGCCGTTCAGCGAGCTTCGCCAGAAAGCGCTCGGGCGGCTGTACGCCCGCCGCCTGCCGGGCGCCGTCGCCTGGGTCGAGCGCCGGGCGCGGCGGCCGCACCGGCCGGACTGGGTCAGCGGCGCGTGCCTGATCGTCCGGCGGGCCGATGCGCTGGCCGCGGGCCTGCTCGACGACCGCTACTTCCTCTACGCGGAAGACGTGGACTTCTGCGCCGCGCTGCGGTCGACGGGGCGCTCCATCCTGTTCACGCCCGCCGCGGAGGTCGTGCATCTGCGCGGGGCGTCGAGGCGACAACGCCCGGCCGAAACCGAGCGCGCGTACCGCCGCAGCCAGGTGGCGTTCTACGAGAAGCACCACCCGCGATGGGCGCCGCTTCTGCGCGCGTACCTACGCCTGCGCGGCGCGCTGCCTCCGGCGTGAGCGAGGCCAGGCCGTCGCGCGCTGCGTCGAAGGCCCGGCCGTGGTGCCCCGTGTGCGCGAGGGGCCGGCAAGAGCCCTGTGGTATCGTGGACCCGGAGACGAAACACCCACGTGCGCATCGCGATTGACGCCAGGAAACTGCACGACTTCGGCATCGGGACCTACATCCGGAACCTGCTGAAGTACCTGGCGCGCCTCGACCGCGAGACCGAGTTCGTCCTGCTGTGCCGACCGCAGGACGTGAAGGTCGCCGACCAGCTCGGCCCGAACTTCAGGGCCGTGGCCGAGCCGTCGCGTCCCTACTCGCTGGCCGAGCAGGTGATGCTGCCGGCGCGGCTCCTCATGCAGAACGTGACGCTCCTGCACGAGCCGCACTACGTGCTGCCGCCGCTGGTGCCCTGCCGTGCCGTCGTGACCATCCACGACTGCATTCACCTGATGTTCCCCCAGTACCTGCCGAACCGCCTCGCTTACGCCTACGCGAGGGCGAATCTCTGGGCGGCCACCAGGCGGGCGGAGCGGATCTTCACGGTGTCCGAGACCTCGAAGGCCGACATCCTCCGCTATTGCGACGTGCCGGCCGATCGGATCATCGTGGTGTACAACGCCATCGACGACCGGTTCTGGGCGCCGCCCGACATGGAGGCCATCGAACGGGTCCGCGAGCGCTATCAGCTGAACGGGCCCTTCGCCCTGTACGTGGGCAACATCAAGCCGCACAAGAACCTCGAGCGGCTGATCGACGCCTTCGATCTGGTGCGGCGCGGGGGCTACGAGCGGCTCGAACTGCTGATCATCGGGGACCAGATCTCGAAGTACCCGAGGCTGCGCCGCGCGGTGGACAAGCACAAGCTGCACAAGCACGTCCGCTTCCTCGGCTTCGTGGCGGACGACACGCTGGCCGCGCTCTACCGCCTGGCGACGGTGTTCGTCTTTCCGTCCCTGTACGAAGGGTTCGGTCTGCCGCCCCTCGAGGCGATGGCGAGCGGCACGCCCGTGGTGACGTCGAACCGATCGTCGCTGCCGGAGGTGGTCGGCGATGCCGCCGAGCTGGTCGACCCGTACAGCGCGGCGTCGATCGCGGAAGGCATCCAGAAGGTGCTGGGCGATGCCGGCCTGCGCCGCACCCTGTCGGCGCGCGGCCTCGCCCGGGCCATGGAGTTCTCCTGGGAATCCTCGATCCGGCGCATCCACGAGGTGTACATGGATGTGGCCGCGCAGCGGTCCCCGGCGCCATGAGAGTGGCCCTCGTCCACGACTGGCTGACCGGCATGCGCGGCGGCGAGAAGGTGCTCGAAGCCATCGCCGGGATCTACCCGCAGGCCGACATCTTCACCCTCGTGCACGTCAGAGGGTCGGTGTCGCCGCTCATCGAGTCGCGCCGGATACGGACGTCCTTCATCCAGCGGCTGCCGTCGGCCGGCCGGCTCTACCGCCACTACCTGCCGCTCTTCCCCATGGCGATCGAGCAGTTCGACCTGCGCGAGTACGACCTCGTCATCAGCATCAGCCACTGCGCGGCCAAAGCCGTCATCCACGCCCCCGGGGCCAGGCACCTCTGCTACTGCCTCACGCCGATGCGCTACGCCTGGGACCAGTTCGACGAGTACTTCGGGGCCGCGCGGACGGGCTGGGCCGGAGAAGCCCTCTACCGGCCTGTCATGAGCTGGCTCGCGCGCTGGGACGCCGCGACGGCGAGCCGCGCCGACAGGTTCGTGGCGATCTCCCGGTACGTCGCCGCCCGCATCGCGCGGTACTATGCCCGGCGCGCGGACGTGGTGTACCCTCCTGTAGACACGGAGTTCTTCTGCCCGGACGGCACGGACCCCGTCGCGTCGGCGCTCGTGGTGTCGGCCCTCGTGCCGTACAAGCGGCTCGACCTGGCGATCGAGGCGTGTGCGCGGGCCGGCGTGCCGTTGCGCGTCATCGGGGACGGCCCGGAACTGCCCCGCCTGCGGAAGCTCGCGGGCCCCGGAGTGAGTTTCTCGGGTTGGATCTCCAGCGACGAGATTCGCGCGGCGTACCGCCGGGCGGGCGTCGTGCTGCTGCCCGGCGTGGAGGATTTCGGCATCGTGCCCCTCGAGGCCCAGGCGTGCGGCCGGCCGGTCGTGGCCGTGGCCGAGGGTGGCGCGCTGGAGACCGTGGTGGAAGGCGTGACAGGCACGCTGGTGCCCGGCAGGGCGCCGGACGCCTGGGCGGACGCCGTCCGGGGCACGCTGGATGCGCGCCTGCCCGCGGAGCCCATCCGGGCCCATGCCTTGAAGTTCGGGCGTGATCGGTTCGCACGGGAGATCAGGGCCGAGGTCGACCGCGTCCTCGCCTCGACGTAACGGAATGGTCAGACGCTACAAACGGACGCTCGCGACGTACTACGTGCTGTCGGACGCCATCCTGGGCATCGCGGCGTTCCTTGGCGCGTACGTGCTCCGTTTCAAGTCCGAGCTGATCCCCGTCACCAAAGGCGTGCCGCCCATCGAGCAGTACGTCAACGTGCTGCCGTTCGTGGGCCTGCTCGTGCCCGTGGCGTACTACTTCCAGGGCCTGTACAGCCTCCGGCGGAACCGCTCCCGGGTGGACGACTTCTTCGCAGTGTTCGTCGGCAGCGTGGTCGCCGTCGTCCTCGGCGTCGTCACGACGCTGTACTTCCAGGCGTACTACGTGCCGGCGGACATGAAGGACCGGGGCGCGTTCGAGGTGTCCCAGGTCGTCTGGGGGCTGTTCCTGGGGCTGAACGTCCTCCTGACGTTCGCCTCGCGGGAGGTCGTCCGCCAGACGTTCGAGCGCCGGTGGCGCGCCGGCATCGGCCTCAAGCGCATCCTGATTGCCGGCGCGGGCGAACTCGGGCGGCTCGTGGCCGACAAGATCATCGAGCACCGCGAACTGGGGTACCACGTGGTCGGCTTCGTCGACGATCGCGCCGAGAAGGACCATCTCGGGTACCGCGGGCTGCCGCTGCTCGGCACGACCGCCGAGACCGGGGAGATCTGCCAGCGTGAACGGGTGGACCAGATCTACGTCGCCCTGCCGCTCGAAGAGCACCACCGCATGCTCGAGGTGATCGAGGCCGGCGCCAAGAACCTGATCGACGTGAAGATCGTGCCCGACCTGCTGCAGTTCATCGCCCTGCGGGCCCGCATCGAGGACATGGACGGCGTCCCGATCATCAACCTGAACGACGTGCCGCTGCAGGGCCTCAGCGCGCTGGCGAAGCGGGCCATCGACGTGGTCATCTCCGCCGTCGGCCTGTTCCTGCTCGCCATTCCCCTCGCCATCGTGGCCCTCGTCGTCAAGCTGACGTCGCCCGGCCCGGTTTTCTACCGGCAGGAGCGGATGAGCCTCGACGGCTCGTCGTTCGTCGTGTACAAGTTCCGCTCGATGTACCACGAGGCCGAGGCCGTCACCGGGCCCATCTGGGCGAGCGACGAGGACCCGCGGTCCACGCCGTTCGGACGGTACCTCCGGCGCTTCGACATCGACGAACTCCCGCAGCTGTGGAACGTGCTCAGGGGCGAGATGTCGCTGGTGGGCCCGCGGCCCGAGCGCCCGTACTTCGTCGACCAGTTCAAGCACCGCTACCCGCACTACATGCTGCGGCACAAGGTGAAGTCGGGGATCACCGGCTGGGCCCAGGTGAACGGGTGGCGGGGCAACACCTCGCTCGAGAAGCGCATCGAATTCGACCTCTACTACATCGAGAACTGGTCGCTCAATCTCGACGTGAAGATCCTGTGGCTCACGCTCGTGCGGGGGCTGGGCCTCTACAAGCAATCGCCCGCGCAGTAGGAACGGCATGTCCAAGCCGCGAGCCGTCATCACCGGGGCCGCCGGGTTCATCGGGTCCCATCTGGCCGAAACGCTGCTGGACCGCGGCTACGCGGTGGTCGGCATCGACAACCTGCTGACGGGCGACCTGGCCAACATCGCCCACCTGACCGGGCGGGACTTCGTGTTCATCAAGCACGACGTCACCAACTACATCAACGTGGACGGCCCGGTGGACTTCGTCCTGCACTGGGCGAGCCCGGCCAGCCCGATCGACTACCTTGAACTGCCGATCCAGACGCTGAAGGTGGGCGCCCTGGGGACGCACAAGGCGCTCGGCCTCGCCAAGGCCAAGGGCGCGAGGTTCGTGCTCGCGTCGACCTCGGAGGTGTACGGCGATCCGCTGGAGCACCCGCAGCGGGAGACCTACTGGGGCAACGTCAATCCCGTCGGCCCGCGCGGGGTCTACGACGAGGCGAAGCGGTTCGCCGAGGCGATGACCGTCGCCTATCACCGCTACCACGGCGTGGACGCCAAGATCGTCCGCATCTTCAACACCTACGGCCCGCGCATGCGCGTCCGCGACGGGCGGGCGGTGCCGAACTTCATCGGGCAGGCGCTCAGGGGCGAGGACGTCACGGTGTACGGGGACGGCTCGCAGACGCGCAGCCTGTGCTACGTGAGCGACCTGGTCGACGGCGTCATCCGGCTGATGCTGTCGAAGGCCAACGAACCCATCAACATCGGGAATCCGCAGGAACTGACCATCGAGGAGATCGCCCGGACCATCCTGCGCCTCACCGGGTCGTCGAGCCGGATCGTGCATCGCGCCCTGCCGGTCGACGACCCGAAGGTGCGCAAGCCCGACATCACGCGGGCGACGACGATGCTGGACTGGGGCCCGAAGATCTCCCTCGAGGCAGGGCTCGGCACGACGATCGAGTACTTCAGGGCGAAGCTGGCGGCTCGTTGAGCGTGCGCCGCACGTGCACGGTGTAGTGGAAGCCCGAGATCAGCGTGATCGCCAGGCAGACCCAGATCAGGACGTCCACGACGATCGAGGTCCGCTGCAGGAAGTTGAAGAGCAGCACGACGGCGATCGTGACGATGTACAGGGCCGTGGCGATCTTCCCGTAGAACGACGGAGGGAAGGTCCGGGGCCCCAGCGTCAGGCTCACGATCGCGACCGTCGCGACGATCGCGACGTCCCGGCTGATGACGAGCACCGTGAGCCACACCGGGATGCGGTTGACCAGCCCGATCCCGGGCAGTGACAGCACGACGAACGCGCTCACGAGCAGCAGCTTGTCGGCCATCGGGTCCAGGAACGCGCCAAGCGCGGTCCGGCTGTTCGTCCATCGCGCAATCAGCCCGTCGAGGCCGTCGGTGATCCCCGCCGTCACGAATGCCGCCAGCGCCCACCCCATGCGGCCGTACAGGACGAGAATCACGAAGGCCGGCACGAGCGCCAGGCGTATCAGCGTGAGTTGATTGGCCAGCGTCAGCGCCATGTGTCTACCGGCTCCCGGTTCGCGGCCGTGCCGCCAGCCGCTCGAGGCGGCGGACCGCGTCGACGGCCTCCTGCCCTGTCACGGCGCGCGACGGGCGGAAGTTGCCGGCCTCCAGGCTCAAGACCCCTGAGGCGACGGCCGTCGCGGCGTCCTCATAGCTCAGGTGGCTCGCGCCGACATCCGCCATGCTGACACGATCCCGCTCCGCCTGGCGCGGGCTGGCGCCGCAGAGCGCCAGGACGCGGCTGACCGCCTGCGCCAGGTCCCGCCGGCGCAGGACGGCCTTCGGCTGGAACGTGTGATTGGGAAACACGTCCATCACGCCGGCGCCGATGACCTCGACAATCCACCGGGCGGCCCAGTGCCCGCGCACGTCGGTGGCCACCGCGGCCTGCCGGGGCGCGGCGGCCGCCAGTACCGCCGCCAGCCGGATGCCGACGAGCGCCGCCGCGTCGCCGCGCGTCACCTGCGCCAGGCCCGGAATGGCGGTGTACTCGGGCGGAAGACCGCTCGTCTGGATCCGCTCGCGGAGCCGATCGAGGCGCTGTTTCAAGGCGTCCGAGGGATCGAGCGCGTAGGCACGTTCGAGCGTCGAGATGGCGCCCGCCAGGTTCCCTCGCTCTTCGAGCACGTCGCCGAGGACGACGATGGCCCGGGTGTCGGCTGGATCGAGCGCCAGCGCCTTCTGGAGGTTCCGCTCGGCCTCCGGGAGGTTCTTGCGGCGCAACTCCACGAACCCCAGGTCCCGATAGAGGAACGCGGTGTCCGGCGAAAGCGCGATCGCCTCGGCGTACGCGTCGCGGGCCTCGTCGAAACGTCCTGCGTCGGACGCCCGCCTGGCCGCCGCGATGCGCCCCTGGAACCGGGCGAGTCTCAGGGCGTCTATCCGGCGCCGCAGGTCCTCGAGACTCGCGTCCGCCGCCAGCGCGGCCTCGAACGCGGCCAACGCGGCGTCGCTCTGGCCTGCCGCGAGCAGCGCCTCACCGCGGCCGGCGAGCGCCGGGCCGTACCGCGGAGCCTGCCGGATGGCGCCGTCGAAACGGGCGGTCGCGTCCTTCGGCTTGCCCTGCGCGACCAGGGCATAGCCCAGACCGACCGCGGCCGGATAGAACGCCGGCTGTTGCCGGACCAGCTGCGTGAAGTCCCAGTCGGCGCCCGCGAGGTCTCCGGCCTGCAGCCGGCTCCATGCGGCTTCGAGGCTCGCCCGCGCGCGCGCGTCGCCGACGCTGTCGGGCGGAGCCGGGAAGACGAAGTCCGGGTACCGCAGGGCGCCGGCCGTCGCCGGCGGGGCGACCTTGGGCGCGCACGCCCCTGCCAGGAGCGCCCCGAGCACGATGCACGCCGCCGCGGTCCACTTCATGCCGCACTCATGCTGAGCGCCGCGAGCGGCGCGTCGGACATCCTCCGGCGGAATGCCGCGAATTCGCGCCGCGGCACCTCGGCCTCGATGTGCGCCCGCCCTCCGCGGTTCACGTGCCGCACCACGCGCCCGTGCCGGTAGATCCAGCTCATCCCGCGGCGGCCGGCGTCGCTGTCCGGGTCGCACCGCAGCGTCACGCGGCTCGTGTCGAGCCCGAGGGTGGCGACGAGGCGGTCGAGCAGTTCGAGCCGGCCCTGGCCTCGCAGAGCGGAGATGATCGCCGCGTCCGGGCAGGCGGCCGCCAGGCGGCGGCGCTCCTCCGCGCCCAGCTTGTCGGCCTTGTTGTACACGTCCACGCACGGGACGTCGTCTGCGCCGACGTCGCTCAGCACGGTGCGCACCGCCGCCGCCCGCCGGTCCCGGTCCTCGGCGGACGCGTCAATCACGTGCAGCAGCACGTCGGCGTCGCGGACTTCCTCGAGCGTGCCCCGGAAGGCGGCGACCAGCGTGTGCGGCAGCCGGTCGATGAACCCGACCGTGTCGGACAGCAGCAGTTCGCGCCGGTCCGGCAGCCGCACCCGGCGCAGCAGCGGGTCCAGCGTCACAAACAGCGCGTCCGAGGCTTCGGCCTCTTCTCCGGTGAGCAGGTTGAACAGCGTCGTCTTGCCGGCGTTGGTGTACCCGACCAGCGCGACTGTGGGGACGTCGGACTTCTGGCGGCGGTCCCGCAACCGGGCCCGGCGCTCCCGGATGGCCTGGAGGCTGGAGGCAATCGTGGCGATGCGGCGCCTGATCCGCCGCCGATCGGTTTCGAGCTTCGTTTCGCCGGGCCCCCTGGTGCCGATGCCGCCGCCGAGGCGGGAGAGCTCCGTGCCGTGGCCCGTGAGCCGCGGAAGCAGGTACTGGAGCTGGGCCAGTTCGACCTGCGACTGCCCTTCCCGCGTGTGCGCACGCTTCGCGAAGATGTCGAGGATGAGCTGCGTCCGGTCGATCACTCTCAGGCGGAGCACCTCTTCGAGATGACGCACCTGGGTTGGCGTCAGCTCGTGATCGCACACCACCAGGTCGATGCGCTGCTCGTCGCAGGCCGCCGAGAGCTCGTGGAGTTTGCCTCGCCCGAGGAAGGTGGCCGGGTCGGGTTGCGGGCGCTCCTGGATCATCCGCAGCGACGGGCGCCCGCCCGCGGCGAGCACCAGGCCGCCGAGTTCCTCGAGCGATTGCTCGGACTCGTGCCTGCGCCCTTTGCCGGGCGACAGTCCAATCAGCGCGACGCGTTCGTGGGAATCCAGGGTGTCACACCAGAAGACAAAGGGCTACAAGCGGTTTCAAGACCCGTTCTCGCGGCTTGCGTCGGCCGCCGTGCGCAGGTCTTGAAACCGTCCCTGCTGGAGGCATTCTAGCACGCGGTCCCACGGCACGGCGCCCGCGCGAAGTAACTGCGGCACCTCGCCGCGGGCGTCGACGATCGTCGACGGGGCGCCGCCCGGCGAGGGCCCGGCATCGAGCATCGCGTCGAGTTCCCCGCCGAGTTCCCGCCTCACCTCTTCCGGGTCCATCGTCGCCGCGCCGCCGGACCTGTTCGCGCTCGTCGAGGTGATCGGCCACCCGCAGGCGCCGGCGAGCATCCTGGCGACAGGGTGATCCGGAACGCGGATGGCCACCGTGCCCCGGCCCGCGTGCACACCGGCATCGAGGCCGGGCCAGGCGGGAATGACGAGCGTGAGCGGCCCGGGCCAGAAGCAGGCGGCGAGGCGCCGCGACGCCGGCCCGAGCGCACCGCCCGCCGCTTCGACCTGCTCGATCCCGGCCGCGATGAGCGGGACCGCCCGGTCGACCGGGCGTCCCTTGATGCGGTAGAGTTGTGCCATCGCGGCCGCGCTGGCCGGATTTGCCGCCAGGCCGTAGAGCGTGTCGGTCGGGTAGGCAACGACGCCGCCATCCCGGAGGATGGCAGCCGCACGGGACAGCGCGTGCCGATCCGGCCGGCCTGCCTCGACCCGGAATTCCACCATGACGTCGACTCACTCCTCCCCTTCATCTTATCGCTGGCAGACCCTGATCAGCGGCCGGGCCGCGGTTCGCGCCCTGGTCGCGGCGGCGGCCGCTCTCGCGGCCGTCAGGCTCCTGCCCGCGGCGCCGCCCGGCTTCGAGGCGCAACTGGAGCACATCGCCCGTGCGCTGCCGCTGTGGACGGCCCTGCCGTTCGCGGGCATGCTCCTGTCGATTGCGCTCTTTCCCCTGCTTGCCCCGGGCTTCTGGCACCAGCACTACAAGAAGGTGGCGGTGGCGTGGGCCTTCGTCTGCTTCGGCCCGTTCTTCGTGCAGTACCGGCATCCTGGCGGCCATCCGGCTCCTCGAGGTGCTGCTCATCGACTACGTCCCGTTCCTCATTCTGCTCTGGGGGCTCTACACGGTGTCCGGCGGCATCTACCTGCGGGCGACGCTCGTGGCCACGCCCGCGCTGAACGCGTCGTTCTTCGCGGCCGGCCTGGTGCTGGCGTCGCTGATGGGCACCACCGGGGCGTCGATGCTGCTCATCCGGCCGATGCTCCGCGCGAACCACTGGCGGAAGCACAAGGCCCACGTCTTCGTCTTCTTCATCTTCCTCGTCTCGAACCTGGGCGGCCTGCTGACGCCGCTCGGCGATCCCCCGCTCTTCCTCGGCTTCATCCACGGCGTGCCGTTCTTCTGGACGCTGCGCCTGTTCCCCGAGTACCTCTTCGTTTCGGCCATCGTCCTGGCGGTGTTCGTCGTGCTGGACATGCGGCTGATCCGCAAGGAGATCGAGGAGCGGCCGACGCACGAGGCTCCGCACCGCCGCACGAAGTTCCAGGTCGAAGGGGCGCACAATTTCCTGCTGCTGTTCGGGATTCTCGGCGCGGTCCTGCTCTCCGGGCTGTGGCACACGCCCGGGCTCGCCTGGTTCGGCGTCCACTTCGAATACCGCAACGTCGTGCGCGACCTGCTGATTGTCGTCATCGGGCTCGCGTCGATTGCGTCGACGCCCCGGGCCGTGCGCGAGGACAACGGGTTCACGTGGGAGCCCATCAAGGAGGTCGCGTACCTCTTCTTCGGCATCTTCGTCACGATCATCCCGGTGCTGATGATTCTCAAGGCGGGCGCGGAAGGGTCGGCGCGGCTGCTCGTCACGGGCCTGACCGAACCGTGGCAGTACTTCTGGATGTCGGGGACGCTCTCGAGCTTCCTGGACAACGCGCCGACCTACCTGACCTTCATGGCGATGGCTCTCGGGCAGCTTGGGATCGAGACGTCGCAGGTGACCGCGGCGCTGACCGGCGGGTTGCCCGGGCCGGCCTCCACCCAGTTTGCGATGCTGCTCAAGGCGGTGTCGTGCGGGGCGGTGATGATGGGCGCCAACACCTACGTCGGCAACGCCCCGAACTTCATGGTGCTCTCGATCGCGAAGGAGCATGGCGTGAAGATGCCGAGCTTCTTCGGCTACATGCTCTGGTCCGGCCTCGTGCTGGTTCCGGCGTTCGCGCTGGTGACGCTGGTGTTCTTCTAGGACGCCGGGATTCGGGATTCGGGGTTCGGGATTCGGGGCGTCGAGCGCCGCAGGGTCACGGCGGCGATCGCCGCGAGGAGGGCCAGGTCGACCGCGAACACCGCGATCAGGTTGCTCCGGCCGAGGAGGCCGGCCAGCACGGGGCTGAGGGCGAGGCCGGCCAGCGACGCTCCCGTGAGGAAGCCGAATCCCGTGGCGTGCGACGCGGCCGGCACGGAGCGGCCGCCCGCGGTATAGGCCGCCGTAATCGCCGCACCCGCCCCCGCGCCGAAGACCAGCAGCGCCAGCCCCATCAGCACCTCATTCGACGAGGCGAGGAACCACGCCAGGCCCAGGGCCGCCGCGGCGGCGCCGGACGCGATGACCCGCCCGGGAGCCGCCCGCGCGAGCAGCCACTCGCAGACGTGGTTGCCGGCGACGGCGCCGGCCGCCGCCGCCGAGAAGAGCACGCCCGAGAGCAGCACCACCTGCTCGACGCCCCGTTCCTGGCCAGCCAGGTAGAGCGGCAGGATCGGCGCGAAGCTGCGATCGACGAACGTCATGACGAAGATCGACGCCATCATCAGCAGGAACCCCGGCGCCCGGAGCAGGTGCCGGACACCGCCGCCGCGCGGCACCGCCTCCTGCCCGCCGGGCTCCGCCCGCACCGGGTCGCGATAGAGCAGAAACACGACGGCGAGGGCGATGGCGTAGAAACCGGCCGTCACGAAGAACGCGCGCCGGATGCCGACCAGCTCCGCCACGGCGGCGCCGATCACGGGCCCGAGCGCCGGCCCGAGGCGCTGAGCCGTCTGCACGAGGCCGATCGCCCTGGCCATGCGGTGGCGCGGCGCCGATTCGGCGGCCATCGCCAGCGTCAGCCCGCCGTAGCCCGCGAACACGCCCTGGATGGCGCGCAGGGCGAAGATGTGCCAGGCGCGGGTCACGAACGCCATGGCGGACATGACGATGACGAAGCTGATGAGCGACCGCTCGACCATCAGCTTCCGCCCGTAGCGGTCGGCGAGCCGGCCCCAGAAGGGGGAGAGCGCCGCCGTGACGGCCGGCGTGACACCGAGGCTCAGGCCGGCCCAGAGCGCGATGTCGCCGACGTCCTCGACGCCGAGCTGGTGGATGTAGACGGGGAGGAAGGGCATCACGAGCGTGAAGCCCGTGAAGCCCATGAAGCTGGCGGCGGTCACCGCAATCTGGTTGCGCCGCCACGATCCGCGGTCTGCCATGGACGCGAGGACCGCCCCTAGAACTGCACCCTGACCGTTTCGCTGTACTCGACGTGGATGCTGTCGACGAACCGGATCTGGTACGGGTTCGCCTGCATGATGATCGAATTCGTGCGCACCCCTTCGCCGAAGAACCGGACGCCCTTCAGCAGCGCGCCGGTGGTGACGCCCGTCGCCGCGAAGATGATCGAACTGCCCGGCGCGAGGTCCGCCGACCGGTAGACGCGCTTCAGGTCCTTGATCCCCATCTTCTCGCAGCGCGCCTCGTCCTCCTTCGTGCGGACGACCAGCCGCGCGAAGATCTCGCCGTTGAGGCAGCGCATCGCCGCCGCCGTCAGCACGCCCTCGGGCGCGCCGCCGGTCCCCATCACCGCGTGCACGCCCGTCCCCACGACGGCCGCCGCGATGCCGGCCGACAGGTCGCCGTCGCCGATGAGGTGAATCCGGGCGCCGGTCGCGCGGATCTGCCGGATGAGCTCCTCGTGCCGATCGCGCTCGAGCACGACCACCACGAGGTCCTCGATGCGGCGGTTGAGGCACTTCGCGATCGCCGCCAGGTTGTCGGCGACCGGGGCGTCGAGGTCGACGGCGTGCTTCGACTTCGGCCCCACGACGATCTTCTCCATGTAGAGGTCCGGCGCGTGAAGCAGGCCGCCGCGCGGCGCCGCCGCGAGCACCGTCATCGCGTTCGGCGCGCCGACGGCGCACAGGTTCGTGCCTTCCAGCGGATCGACCGCGATGTCGATCTCCGGGAAGCGGGCGTTGATCTGGTGCCCGCCCGGGGTGCGCGCCTGGGCCAGTCCCAGCTTCTCGCCGATGTAGAGCATCGGGGCCTCGTCCCGCTCGCCCTCGCCGATCACGATCGTGCCGTCGATGGGCACCGCGTCCAGTTCCCGGCGCATCGCCTCGACCGCCACCCGGTCGGACTTGGGCCGGTCGCCCTGGCCCATGGTGTGCGCGCTCGCGATGGCGGCCTGCTCCACCACCCGCAGGAACTCCAGCGACAGGTCGGTCGTTTCGATCATGGCTCCAGGACTCCGGCGGCTGCCCGCCTCGGGATGCGTGGCCCTCTACGCCTCGCGATCGCCCGTGAAGGGCGGAAGTTCGCAGCGGGTGGGCCGGTCGGCGCGGTAGCCGAGCACGTAGTCCGCCTGCATCACGGCGTGGACCTCGCGCGTGCCCTCGTAGATGACCGCGCCCTTGCAATTGCGGTAGAAGCGGCCCGCCGGGTAGTCGTCGGAATAGCCGTTCGCGCCGTGCACCTGGACGGCGTTTCCCGCCGCGCGCTCGGAGGCCACGGTGGCGTACCACTTCGCCAGGCCCGCCTCGCGCGTCGTGCGCTGGCCGGCGTTCTTCATCCAGCCCGCCCGCAGCCAGAGCAGCCGCGACACCTGGTAGTCGGACTCCATCTCGGCAATCATCGCCTTCACCAGCTGGTGCTGGCCGATCTCGACGCCGAACGTCCTCCGCTCCTTCGCGTACTTCGCGCTGGCGTCACGGCAGGCCCGGATGAGGCCCGTGGCCCCGGCGGCCACGGTGTACCGCCCCTGGTCGAGCGCGAACATCGCGATCTTGAACCCTTCGCCCGGGCGCCCGAGCACGTTCTCCCCGGGCACTTCCATCTCGTCCATCTTGAAGTAGCCCGTGTTCCCCGCGAGGATGCCCCACTTCTCCTTGATCGTGCCGCTCGAGAACCCCTTGAAGCCGCGCTCCACGAGAAACGCGGTGAGGCCCGACGGGTCGCGCTGCTTCTTCTTCTCGAGGTCGCTCCACGCCACGACCAGGAAGTGGTCGGCGACATCCGCCAGCGAGATCCACATCTTCTCGCCGGTCAGGACGTAGCGGTCGCCCTTCTTGACCGCCACCGACTGGATGCCGCGCACGTCGCTCCCCGCCGCCGGTTCGGTGAGCCCGAAGGTGGCGATCTTCGCGCCCTGCGCCTGCGGCACGAGGTACTTGCGCTTCTGCTCCTCGGTGCCCCACGTGAGCAGGCTCAGGCAGTTGAGCCCCGCGTGAACGGACATGATCACGCGCAGCGACGTGTCGACGTACTCCAGTTCCTCGCTGGCGAGGCCGAGGCTGATGTAGTCCATGCCCGCGCCGCCGTACTTGGCCGGCACCGAGATGCCGAGCAGCCCGAGCGTCGCCATCTGCGGCAGGATGTCGGGGTCGAAGCGGTGCTCCCGGTCGAGATCCTTGATGCGCGGCGCGATTTCGCGGGCGCCCCACTCGCGCACCGACTGCTCGAGCAATCGATGTTCCTCGGTGAAAGAGAAGTCCATGGTGACTCAGCCTAGCACAGCCTCAGACGGCCTGGCCACTTCGACAGCCGCGCCCGCCGCGAGCCCGAGCCGCTCGGCCGCGTGGCCGCCGTTCTCGGCGATTTCGAGGTGATCGGAGCTGCCGAAGAGCGCGCAGATCGCGCCCGGGGCCACCCCGGCGTACGTTTCCACGAGGCTGTCGACGGACGTCGCCCCGGCCGTGATCCGGATCGGGCCCCGGCTGGCCAGGCGCTCCACCATCGCCCGGGGGATGTTCGTGACGAGGTTGCCGAAGCGGTCCACCCTCAGCACGGCACCGGCGATCCGAGTCGCCGTCCTGCTGCGGCTGGGGAATGTCGAGGCGCACGTAGTCGCGCACGGCCGAGCCGAGCGCCTTCACTTCGGCCCCGCGCGCCAGCCAGGCGGCCGCCGGCGCGAAGCGATCGCGGCCCTCGAACGTCTTGCTGATCGTCGGCCGCGCGTACCGGCGTTCGGTCAGCGACACGACGCGCTTCGGCGGCGTCTCGGCGAAGACGGCCGTCAGCACCCCGTTGTCGGGCGCCACGAAGCGGTAGTCGCCGGCTTCGGCCGCGAGGCCAAGGCGCCCGGAACCGACGCCCGGGTCGACCACCGCCAGGAAGATCGTCCCCGCCGGGAAGAAGCGATAGCAGGCGGCGAGTTCCAGCGCGCCCGTGAGGATGTCGTGCGGCGGGATGTCGTGGCTGATGTCCACGAGCGCGGCGTCCGGGCAGAGCGTCAGCACGACGCCCTTCAGGCTTCCCGCGTAGTGGTCGCGCGTCCCGAAATCGGTCAGCATCGCGATGATGGGCTTCGCCACCGTGACTCACCCTTCCTTTCCCGGCGCGAGCGGCCGCCTGAGCAGCATTTCGCGCTGGTGATGCGCAAGCAGGTGCGACTGGCGCACCTCGAGCGGTGACAGCAGCACTTCGAGGTCCCGCATCGGCCACACCTTGCGGGCCCAGCGGGCGCCGGGCGCGGGCCGGTGCCGCACGTGCCCGGCATCGACGATCACGTACCGGCGGGAGGTGGCCTCGTGTCGCGGCTCCGCCGTGAAGAGCGCCATCACGAGGCCGCCCGGCCGCAGCAGCGTCGTGAGCCGCTTCGCCAGCGCGCCCGCCTCGGTCCGGCCCAGGTAGTCGAACACGTCCCAGGCGAGGATGCCGTCAACGCTGCCCGGATCCTGCCTCAGCTTTGCCGCCAGCATCGATGCCAGGCCGTCGCCGCGCGGGAACGGCTGGTCCAGGTCCGCGTACAGGTCTTCCGGGTAGAGTCTGCACGCGAGGCGGGCGCCGAGAAAGCTGACGTTCGCGCCGATGACCGGGCCGAGATCCACGACCACCGGAGACGGCGTATCGGCCATCGCCTCCAGGAACGGCTGGAGGGTCCGCGACGGGTGAATCGCGCCGCCGCCGGCTGGTTCCCGCCCGTCCCCCTCCGGGCGGACATCTCCCGGAAGGAACCGGAGCGCCCGGTTCCACAGGCCGGCCAGCGAGCGGTTGTTCTCGCCGTCCGACACGGTCAACTCCTTGTCTGTTAAGCGCCGTAGCTCGGCGGAGTCTTCCAGGGCGCGGGCGGATCCGGCGCGGGGACTCCCTTCGCCGGCGCCGCACCCTTTCTCTGCATGTCGATGCTGCCCCGGAAGTGCGCCCCGTCGGCAATCGACACTCTCGGGGAGACGATGTCGCCGTCAACGGACCCGCTCTCGCGGATCTCGACGGTTTCGCTCGCGTTGATGTTGCCCACCAGCTCGCCGCAGACCACGACCGCCTTCGCGAACACCTGCGCCTTGATGCGGCCGCCCTGACCGATGGTCAGCGTGTGGTCGCGAAGCTCGATCTTGCCCTCGACCTGCCCTTCGATCGCCAGGTCCTCGCTGCCCTCGAGCTCGCCCTTGACGACGACCGACCTGCCGATCAGCGCGGCGCTCGCCGCGGCCGGATGCCTGGCCTCGACCGGAGCTGTCCTGTCCAACGCCATTGCCACACTCCTTCCGGGACCGCGCGCGCGCCGCCTGGCGTCCGTCCTCGCCGCGAATCCACTGCGCCAGCCTCGTTGCGGCCTCGCTGCGCGCCAGTATATGGAACCGCTCTCAGGAATGTCCAGAGCCGGGGCTCGGGACTCGGGATTCGGGGCTCGGGATTCGGGACGCCGAATCGGGACTCGGCGCTGCGCCGGGAGCGGCGACCGCGTTGATGACGTCGGCAGGCGAGATGGCGTCGTGGGCCCGGTCGCAAAGGGCGACTGTGAGTACGGCCGAACCGGAGCCCGGCGCGACCGGGTCCGCGGCGCCCCGCCAGGCCCGTTCGTTGCCGCCGGTGGGGGCGGATGGTATCGTGGAAATGCCGTGCCCATCTATCTCGACTACAACGCGACCGCGCCTGTGCCCGCGGAGGTCGCCGACGCCGTGTCGGCGGCTCTCCGGGAGTGCCCCGGCAACGCGTCGAGCATTCACGCCTTCGGCCAGCGCGCCAAGGCCGTGCTCGACGAGGCGCGCACGGCGGTGGCGCGACTCGTAGGCGCCGAGCCCTCCGAGATCGTCTTCACGTCGGGCGGCACCGAGTCGGACAACCTCGCCGTGCGCGGCGTCGCGGAGTCGCAGACGGACGGGGCGCGGCGCGGGATCATCGCCACGGCGATCGAGCACGAGGCGGTTCTCAACTCGGTGAAGGCGCTCGGGCTGCCGCGGCTGGCCCGTCACGCTGCTGCCCGTGGGCGATTCCGGCGTCGTGACCGTCGACGCGCTGGCGCGCGCGCTCGAGGCCGCCGGCGACCCCCGCCGGCGCTCGTCTCGGTGATGCTCGTCAACAACGAACTGGGCACGGTGCAGCCGGTGCGGGCCCTCGGGGCGCTCGCCCGCGCGCGTGGCGTGCCGTTTCACACCGACGCCGTGCAGGCCATCGGGCGCCTCCCCGTGGATGTGCGCGACCTCGGGGTGGATCTGCTCTCGATCGCCGGCCACAAGTTCGGCGCGCCGAAAGGCGTCGGGGCGCTCTGGGTGCGGCGGGGCTTCGGGCTGCAGGCCCAGTCCGTCGGGGGCCGGCAGGAGCGGGGGCGCCGCGCCGGCACCGAGAACACGCCGGCCATCGAAGGCCTGCGCGTGGCGGCCGAACGGGCGGCTCGCCAGCTGGCATCCGAAGCGGTGCGTCAGTCCGCGCTCCGCGACCGCCTCGAGAAGGGCATCCTCGCAACGGTGCCGGGCACCGCGGTCAACGGCGATCCCGGCGCGCGGGTGCCGAACACGACGAACATCAGCTTCGAGAGCGTCGAAGGCGAATCGCTCGTGATCGGGCTCGACCTGGAGGGCATCGCCGTTTCGACCGGTTCGGCGTGCTCCTCGGGCACGCTCGAGCCTTCTCACGTGCTGCGGGCCATCGGGCTGCCGCCCTCCCGCGTCGAGGGCGCGGTCCGCTTCAGCCTGGGCGAGGCCACGACCGGCGCCGAGATCGACCGGGTTCTGGACGTCGTTCCGGCCATCGTCGCCAGGCTGCGCGCGCGAGGGCGCGGCCGTGGCTGATGCCCGCATGCGGGTCGTCGTGGCGATGTCGGGCGGCGTGGACTCGTCGGTGGCGGCGGCGCTGCTCGTGGACGCCGGCCACGACGTGGTCGGCGTGTCGATGCAGCTCTACGACGCCGCGCAGGGCGAGCAGCGCTTCGGATCCTGCTGCACGATCGACGACCTGCACGACGCGCGCAGGGTGGCGCACGCGCTCGGTATTCCCCACTACATCGTCAATCTCGAGCGGCGATTCGAGGAGGTCGTCGTGGCGAACTTCGTCCGCGAGTACGCGAGCGGCCGCACGCCCATCCCGTGCGCGCACTGCAACAGCGAGCTCAAGTTCTCGACGCTGGTCGAGCAGGCCGTCGGGTTCGATGCCGAGCTGCGTCGCGACCGGCCACTACGCCCGCGTGGTCCGCGACGACGGCGGCGTGTACCACCTCTTCCGCGGCGCCGACGACGCAAGGACCAGGCGTATTTCCTCTTCGCGCTCACGCAGGCGCAATTGGCTCGCGCGATGTTCCCTGTCGGGCGGCATGCCCAAGGACGAGGTGCGGCGCATCGCCCTCGCGCGCGGCTTGCGCGTGGCGGACAAGCCCGACAGCCAGGAGATCTGCTTCGTGCCCGACGGCGAGTACGCGGCCGTCGTCGACCGGCGCCTCCCGGCCGACCGGGCGGGCCTCGTGGTCGATGCACAGGGCCGCGTCGTCGGGAGGCACGACGGCGTGCACCACTTCACCGTCGGCCAGCGGAAGGGCCTCGGGATTTCCTCTGCCGAGCCGCTCTACGTGGTGAAGCTCGACGCGGAGCGCAGAGCTGGTGCAGGTGGGACCGAGGGCCGCGCTCGACCGGACGGGCTTGACCGCGTCAGGCGTGAACTGGGTGCCGGGCAAGGCGCCCGCGGGCGAATTCCGGGCCCAGGTGCAGATTCGCAGCCGTCACGCCGCCGCTGCCGCACGGGTGGTGCCGATCGGACTCGACCGGATGGAGGTGGAGTTCGACGCCCCGCAGAGCTGCCATCACGCCCGGCCAGGCCGCCGTCGTGTTCCAGGGCGACGAGGTCCTCGGCGGCGGCTGGATCGACTGAACAGGAGACCGCGATGTCGAGTCGCCGTCGGCCGCGGGCTGGCCGAGGCGCTTCCATCTGTCCTCAGGCTGACAGTCGCCGGTCCTCCGGGCACATGGAACGCGCCTCGGCCACCACGGCCTGACGTGCTGACGACTCAGCATCGCGACCTCCTCAGCCGTGCTCGAGGAAGCGCTCGGCGTCGAGGGCGGCCATGCAGCCGGAGCCGGCCGCGGTGATGGCCTGGCGGTAGGTGTGGTCCTGCACGTCGCCGCACGCGAACACGCCCGGCACGTTCGTCTTCGTGCCGTCGCGGGTCAGGATGTAGCCGTTCGCGTCGAGGTCGAGCTGCCCGGTGAACAGGCTCGTGTTCGGCGTGTGGCCGATGGCCACGAAGACGCCGTCGACCGGCACCTCGCGCAGGGCGTTCGTCTTCACATCGCGCAGCACGATGCCCGTCACCTCGCCCTTCGTCGTGTCGTTGATCGTCTCGACGACGCTGTTCCACGCGACTTCGATCTTGGGGTTCGCCAGCGCCTTGTCCTGCATGATCTTCGAACCGCGCAGGGCATCGCGCCGGTGCACGAGGGTGACCTTCGACGCGAACTTCGTCAGGAAGATGGCCTCCTCGAGGGCCGAGTCGCCGCCGCCGACGACGGCGATGGGCTTGCCCCTGAAGAAGAAGCCGTCACAGGTGGCGCAGGTGGAGACGCCGTGGCCCATCAGCGCCCGCTCGGCCGGAAGCCCCAGCAGGCGCGCCGACGCGCCGGTGGCGACAATCAGCGCCTTCGCGGTCAACGTCGCGTCCTCGGTCACCACGCGGAACGGCCGCGACGACAGGTCGACCGCCGTCACGTCGCCCGGTGATGATGTCGGCGCCGAACCGCTCGGCCTGCGCCCGCATCTCGGCCATGAGGTCGGGCCCCATGATGCCGTTCCGGAATCCCGGGAAGTTCTCGACTTCCGTCGTCATCATGAGCTGGCCGCCGGCCCCCAGGCCCTCGATGATCAGCGGTTTCAGGTTGGCCCGGGCCGTATAGACGCCGGCCGTCAACCCCGCCGGCCCCGAGCCGATGATGACGACGTCGCGTGCGGTATCCAAGATGATGCCTCGTTACGGGGGTTCTGTCTGTGTCATCGAGTGCAGCGGGACGATCGTGTTCTATCCCGAATCCCGAATCCCGAATCCCGAATCCCGGACCCCGGCAGTCTAGATGATGCCCCGCCACCATCTTCTTCAGCTCGTCCTTGCTGACGAGGCCGACGATCTGATCGACGGCCTTGCCGCCCTTGAACAGGATCATCGTCGGAATGCCGCGGATGCCGAAGCGGGCCGACACCCCGGGATGGTCGTCGACGTTGACCTTGCCGACCGCCATCTTGCCGTCCAGCTCGACCGCCACGGCGTCGATCGTCGGCGCCAGGCGCTTGCAGGGCGCGCACCACTCCGCCCAGAAGTCCACGAGCACGGGCACCGGGGACGCCTGCAGCGTCGCGTCGAAATTCCCCTCGGTCAGCGTCAACACTTTTTCAGATGCCATGATTCCCTCTTGTTACACGCCTTAAGCGAGCCGGCTCCGTGCCAGCCCTCTCTGCATGATTCACTTTCCGCGTACCTGGTTTCAACCGGGCCCCGTCAGCCCCTGCCGGCCCGTTCGCGGGCCCTTGCGTAGACCTCGACGTATTCCCGGGCGGAGGCCTCCCAGGAGTTGTCCTGCGCCATGCCGGCCAGCTGGATGCGCCGCCAGGCGGCCGGCCTCGCGTACCAGGCCAGGGCGCGATGGAGGGCCTCCATCATGGCCTCGGTCGTGTACGCCCGGAACTTGAACCCCGTCCCTTCGCCGGTCGCCTCGTCGACGTCCTGCACCGTATCGTCGAGGCCGCCGGTCGCCCGCACCACCGGCACCGTGCCGTAGCGGAGGCTGTACATCTGGTTCAGGCCGCACGGCTCGAAGCGCGAGGGCATGAAGAAGATGTCCGACCCGCCCTCGATGAGATGGGCGAGCTCTTCGTTGAACCCGACCGTGACCGCCACGCGCTGTCGGATGCTCGACGGCCAGGTCGCGCCACATCTTTTCGTACTGCGGCGCGCCCGTCCCCAGGATGACAAACGACGCGTCGAGCGCCTGCAGCGCCCCCGTAGTGACGGCGCCGAAGATGAGGTCGAGGCCCTTCTGATCGACCATGCGCGACACCATGCCGATGACGGGCCTCGCCCACTGCCCGGGGGCGTCGAGGCCGAACCGCGCGAGCAGCGCCCGCTTCACCTCGTTCTTCCCGGCGAGGTCGGCAGCGCTGAACCTGGCGGGCAGCAGGGGGTCGTGTCTCGGGGTTCCACACGCGCGTGTCGATACCGTTGCGAATGCCGACCAGGACGGCGGCCCGGCGCTGCAGGATGCCTTCGAACCCGAACCCCTGCTCGGCCGTCTGGATCTCCTGCGCGTAGCGGCGGCTCACGGTGGTGACGACTTCGGAGAAGTTGATGCCGGCCTTGAGGAAGCTGACGTTGTTCCAGAACTCCAGGCCCTCGCCCGTGAAGACGTCCCACGGCAGGTCGAGCATCGGCAGCACTTCCCTGCGGAAGATGCCCTGGTACGCGAGGTTGTGAATCGTGAACACCGTTCCGGCACCGGCGAACGCAGGATGCCACCGGAATCGCTCTCTCAGGTAGGCGGGCACGAGTCCGGTCTGCCAGTCGTGCGCGTGCACGATCGACGGCTGCATGCCGGCCTTGACGGCGCATTCGAGAGCGGCCCTCGAGAGCAGGGAGAACCGCATGTAGTTGTCGGGATAGTCCCCGTCCGGTCCGGCGTAGATTTCCTCGCGATCGTAGTAGGCCGGACAATCCACGAGCCAGAACCTCACGCCATCGTCATGGACGTTTTCGAGGACGCGGAAGTCGGGCGCGCCCAGCCATGCGCCCCGCCCGAACGAGGCCACGGCCTTGCCCTCCTCCATGCCGCGGTAGCGCGGCGTCACCACCGTGACGCGGTGCCCGAGGTGCGCGAGCGCCGACGGGAGCGCGCCGCCGACGTCGCCGAGACCGCCGGTCTTCGAGTACGGATTCGCCTCGGACACGACCATGAGGATGTCGAGCATCTTGTCTACTCCCGCTGAGCCGGCTCGAGGCCCTTCAACGAGACGCCGGGCGTCTCGCCTCGAGGCTCCGCGCGATCGCGACTTCCCTGGCAGCCGCTCCGGGCTGGCCTCGCCTATTGTAGATGTCCGCGAGGACGTAGTGTCCAAGCGGCGCCATCTCGGTCTTCGCGTCCAGTTCGAGGCCTTTCCGGGCGAGGTTCGCGGCTTCATCCAGGCTGCCGCCGGAGGCCAGCACTGCTCTCGCCAGGAAGAAGTGGCCGTCCGCGAACCTGGGGTTCCCGTCGATGGCCTGCCGGAGGGCCTCCATCTCGAGCTGCTTCTCGCCCATCTGCGCGTAGACCCTCGACAGGTTGAAGGCCGCCTTGAACGTCTCGGGATGCAGGTCGAGCTCTTCGAGGTACTCGCGCTCGGCGGTGGCCAGGTCGCCGCGCGCCTCGGCGATCTGCGCCAGGTTGTAGTGCGCCAGGCGGACGTCGGCCCGCAGGGCGAGCGCTTCGCGGGCGAGCCGGCCGGCCGATTCCAGGTCGCCACGTTTGAAGGCGATCGCGCCGAGGGCGTTCTTCGCCGCCGCCACGTGATCGTCCATCTCGAGCGCCTCGCGGAAGAGCCGCTCCGCGCGGTCGAGCTCGCCGCGGTCGAGCCAGATCTCGCCCATCTGGTACCGCACGTACGCGTCTTTCGGGTCGATGGTGAGGTAATGCTCGAAGCCGGCGAGCGCCGCATCATCGTCGCCCAGCTGGCGATAGGCCGCGGCGATGTTGATGACGGCCAGGTCGTAGTCCGGCTTCAGCGCCAGGGCGCGTTTGAAGTACTCGATGGCCTCCCGATGGCGCCGTTCCTTGAAGTACGCGTTGCCGAGCGAGAACCAGGCGTCTATCACCTGGGGGTCTTCCGCCAGCACCTTGCGGAGAATGGCGGTCACCTTGGGGAACGACCCCTTGGTCGGCGCCAGGTCGCGCGCCTCGCCGAGCAGATTGAAGAGAGCGAACTTGTCCTTCGGGTCGGCCCTGTCCGTGCGCGGGTCGTTGGCGGTCGCCACGAACGATCCGACATAGCCGAGCGCGGCGAGCCTGGCCCGGACTTCGGGGTCGACGTCGGAAGGCGGCGGCGCTGCCGAGACCTTCTCGAACGCCTGTTCCATCGCGCGCAATCTGGCGATCATCTGGTCGCCCACGGTGCGCCGCTGCTGGTAGATGTCGGTCTGCTCACCCGGGTCGGTCTCGATGTCGTACAGCTCCGGGCGCGGGGCGTCGATCACCTTGAACCGGCCGGAACGCATGGCGCGCAGGTCGCTCCACCCGTAGTGATGCAACGGGTACATCGCCTCGGCATACCCTTCGAGGCCGAGTTCGACCGTTGCGCCGGTCATGAGCGGCACGACGCTTCGGCCGGCGACTCCCTGCGCGGGGGGCAGGCCCATCAAGTCGAGTACCGTCGGCACCAGGTCGACCACCCGCACGGGGTCGGCCACGCGCCGGCCCCGGGACGAGTCGAGCGGCGCGCGGATGATGAACGGCACCCGCGTCGCCGCCTCGTAGATGAAGAAGCCGTGCGCATCCTCGCCGTGGTCGCCCAGGCTCTCGCCGTGGTCGCCGAGCACCGCAACGACGGTGTGCTCGAGCAGGCCGCGCGCCTCGAGGAACTCGACGACACGCCCGACTTGCGAGTCGGTGAACGCCACCTCGCCTTTGTACGGACGCCCCTTGTACTTCGTGCGGTACGGCTCGGGCGGCGCGTACGGCGTGTGGGGGTCGTAGAAATGCAGCCAGGCGAAGAACGGCCCCTCCTTCACCGAGTCGATCCAGGGCAGCGCCTTGTCGACGACTTCGTTCGCCGGCCGCTGGATCTCGCCGAGCGACCGTCCTCGCGACTTGCTCATATCGAAGTCGTCGAAGTAGGTTTCGAAGCCCTGGCCGATCCCCCACTTGCCGTCGAGCACGTAGGCCGCGACGAACCCGCCGGTCTTGAATCCCCGCGGGAGCAGCATCTCGGCCAGGGTCGTCTGGTCGGGCGAGAGGAAGAACCCGCCGTTGTCGCGAACGCCGTGCTCGGGAGGAAAACGGCCGGTGAGGATACTCGCATGCGCGGGGAGTGTGAGCGGCGCCGTCGTCATCGCCTGCTCGAACAGCACCCCCTCGCGGGCGAGCCGATCGAGCGCCGGGGTTTCAACCTCCCGGGAGCCGTACGCGCCGACGTGGTCGGCGCGCGTCGTGTCGAGGGTGATGACGACCAAGTTGAGCGGCGGGCGGCCGCCCCGCCCGGAGACGGGCGAGCCGCTGTCGGGACCCGGTCTGAGCAGCCACCAGCCCGCCGCGGCGGCCACGGCCGTGAGCGCAACAGCTCCGGTGGCCCGGACGGCACGGGACGAGGCGCCTCTTGCGGCCGACTGGCGGCCTGTCTGATCCCCGGCCCCGGCGGATGTCCGCCCCTGGTCGCCTTTGGGCCCGTGCTGGCTGCCTCGCGTGCCGCTTCCCATACCTCCTGCCATCCTGATTGAAGTTCGCAGGGCTCGTCAACGCCTGAGTTTTGATATACTTCGGCCGCGATGCGACTTCGGCCACGCCGGCCGACTTGTGCGGCATCGCCGAGTCCGTCCCTCAAAGGAGGAAACGTGAAGTACCTGTTGCGTCCCTGGCGGCGCACGGTGGCGCGGCTGCTGGTGCTGGCGCTTGCCGTGGGAGCCGCCCCGGTGAACTGCCTGGCCGGCGAGCCAGCCGGTCCGCCGCAGTCCGCTCCTACGCTCTCAGCCTCCATCCAGAAGGCTGTGCAGCAGGAATCGGGAAAAGTCGCGAAGGTGTCTCCGAAGGCCGCGCGTCAGGCTGGCGCGAGCGCGCCAGGTGACACCTCGTCTGGGGGCTTCTTCAAGTCCAAGGCCGGCATCATCACCCTCGTGCTCCTCGGCGCCGGTGCCGGCTACGCGTTCTACTCGACGTCGAACGATCGGGTGACGTCACCCAACGTGCCGTATGGAGGAGGGCCCAAGTGATGAAGCCGAGAATCACACTCCTCATCGCGCTCGTCGCGCTGCTGGCGGCGGTGAGCGCCTCAGCGCAGACACAGACCGGCACGATCATCGGCCGGATCGTGGATGAGCAAGGGGCGGTGCTGCCGGGGGTCACCGTGACTCTGACGGGAGGCCAGGGCTCCCAGACGCAGGTCACCGACGACAAGGGCGAGTACCGCTTCCAGGGCCTCACGCCGGGCATGTACGAGGTAAAGTCCGAGCTCTCGGGCTTCGCCCCGAGAACGGAGCGGAACCTCGACGTCGGCCTCGCCAGGACGCTCACCGTCAACCTCACCCTGAAACTGGGCGGCCTGACCGAGAGCATCGACGTCGTCACGAGCGCGTCGACGATCGACCTGACGAGCCCGTCGACCGAAACCTCGATCTCTCAGGACCTGCTCGGGTCGATGCCGCTCAATATCGGCACGTTCAACGTCGCCACGCAGCTCCTTGACAAGATGCCCGGCATCAACAACAGCTCCGCGTTCGGCGGCGACTCGTGCGTACGGCAACGCGCTCCTGATTGATGGTGTTGACACCCGCGACCCGGAGGCCGGCTCCGCGTGGGTGTTCTACAACTACAACATCATCGACGAGGTGCAGGTCGCCGGCCTTGGCGCAGCCGCCGAATACGGCGGGTTCTCGGGCGCGGTGATCAACACGATCACGAAGTCGGGGTCCAACCGCTACTCGGGCCTCTTCGAGGGGCGGTTTACCAACAAGGACCTGGCGAGCAGCAACATCACCGACGAGCTCAGGAAGCAGAATCCAGCTCTCGGTGAAGCCACGGTCCTGGAGCGCCTGACCGACTACACCGTGCAGCTCGGCGGTCCGATCGCGCGGGACAAGGCGTTCTGGTGGGCGAGCGTGCAGCGCTACTCGGTCAAAGACGACCCGGCGGGCCTCCGCACAATTCACACGGAGGTTAGCCCGCGGTACAACGGCAAGCTGACGTTCAACCTGACGCCGAACGACTCCCTGATCGGCAGCTTCCAGTACGACAACTACAACCAGACGGGGCGTACAGGCTATCCGGGCGCCACGCTCTCGAGCGACCAGCAGACGCTGGAACAGGACTCGCCCGAGGCCGTGTGGAACGTCCAGTACCGCAAAGTGTTCAACTCGAGCACGTTCCTCGAGGCCAAGTACACCGGGTACTGGGGCTACTACTACACTGACCCGATCAACAAGTCGCCGATCGTCATCGACAACGACACCGGTGAATACTTCGGCGGGGCCGGCTACTACTACTATGCCGACCGCGATCGCAACCAGGTGAACGTGTCGCTCTCGAAGTACGCCGAGGCGTTCGGCACGCACAACTTCAAGTTCGGCATCGAGATCGAGCGCAGCACGTCGCACAGCCGTTCCGAGTACTCCTCGTGCGGCACGATCGGCGCCTGCTACATCGTCCAGTACAGCGGCGTGCCGTACTACGCGTACAGCGGCCTGAACTACGACGTCAACGGCAAGAACAGGCGCGAGTCGTACTACGCGCAGGACGCCTGGAAGAAGGGGCGCCTGACCGTCAACCTGGGCCTCCGGCTCGACAGCATCCGGGGCCACAGCGTGACGCGCAACCAGAACGTCTACGAGCCCGAACTGTCGGTCGGCCCGCGCATCGGCGGCGTGTTCGACCTCACCGGGAGCGGCAACTCGGTCGTCCGCGCGTTCTGGGGCCGGTACTTCGAGGGCACGTCGCTCAGCCCGTTCGCCAATGCGGTCGGCGGCTTCGAGGACTTCGTCTCCTACGAGGTCATCGGCGGCAAGTACATCGAGTTCGACCGCAGCACCTCGCTGATCTATCGTATGGCCGACAGCCCGAAGCACTTCGGCGTAGACGAGACGAACCTCAGCTTCGAGCAGCAGATCAGGCGCGACATGCGGTTCACCGTCACGGGGATCTGGCGCGACTACATGAATTTTCTCGGGTCGACATTGCCCGCGGCCCGATGGTCGCCCTTCCCGTACAACAACGCCAAGACCGGGCAGGTCATGACGCTCTACAAGTGGGCGAACAGGCCTGCGACCACCACCGGGAACGACTACCTCATCCAGAACCTCGACGGCTATCGCTTCTTGGATGCCAGCAACAACCCGATCCCGGGCGCAACGCCGTACCGCAAGTACACCGGGGCGATGTTCGTGCTGACCAAGACGCTGTCGAACAACTGGCAGGGGCAGTTCTCGTACGTCTGGTCCGAGACCAAGGGCAACATCAATAACGCCGGGCGGTCCGGCTTCGGCGGCTCGGGATGGGAGAACCCCACGGTCGCGCTGGTCAACACCGACGGTCTCCTGACCAACGACCGCACGCACGAGTTCAAGGCCATGGCGGGCTACAACATCCCGAATATCGACATCGGGATCAATGCGTTCATCCGGTCCGTGAGCGGGGGAACGTACACGTCCTTCCCGTCGTCTTCCGTGTCGGCGAGTGCGCTCAACTGGTTCAGTTCGCTCAGGCCGAACCTCGAGCCCCTCGGCACCCATCGCTACCCGACGCAGAGCATTGTCGACCTGAGAGTCGACAAGACGTTCAAGGTCGGGGCCAACCGCTTCATGGTGTGGATGGACGCCGGGAACCTGTTTAACGCGTCCATCGTCACGGGGCGGCAGACGCGCTACCCGAGCCGCACGATCTCCGGCAACGTCGTGCTCTACGACGGCCCGACCACCGTCATCGGAGCGCGGCAGATCAGCTTCGGCGGGCGCTGGAGCTTCTAGCCCGCGCATCGCTCCGACTCGCACACGCCCCGGGGGCCGTTTCCCCGGGGCGTTCTTTTGTACAGCGGGACCGCACTCTCCCCTCTCCCCCCGCATTCGCGGGGGCTACGGCCCTCGTCCCTATCCCCTGTCCTCTATCCCCTTCCGCCTTTCCCTCTCGCCTCTCCCCTATCCCCTCTCGCCTTCGTCCCAGTGCTACACTTCCCCGATGACCCAGCCTCACCGCCCGCGGCCCGAGCGCGCCGACTCGCCCGAGCTCGCGGCCTTCAGGCGGCTCAAGGCCGCCCAGCCGGAACTCGCGGGCGCCGTCGACATGCAGGTCGAGCTCTTCGTGATGCAGCGGCGCGTCCAGGCGCGCCTCTCGACGCCCTGGCTCGAGTTCGATGCCGTGTGGCTGGCGCGCCAGCTCGCCGAAGGCCAGCCCATTCTCCGCTTCGACGAGATCCCGTTCGACTGGGGCGAGTTCCGCACCCTGTTCCGCCAGGCGTCCGAGATCCTGCGCCGGTACCGACCTCCTCGAGCAGGTCGATCAGGATGAGGTGCAGCGGCTGATACGGGCCGGCCGGCCGACGAGAGAGGATATCTCGGCCTGGTATGATGGCACGGCGACCCGCCTGCATGGCCGTCCGTCAGCCATGCCGGGCCAGTCCGAGACCGTCGGGCAGGTGCTCGCCCTGGCGGCTCGTCCGTTCCTGGCCCGCACCGTGGAGACCCTGCACCAGCGGGTCGACCTTGCGCCGTGGACGCGCCCCTATTGCCCGTTCTGCGGCGGCGACGCGGAGCTGGCCCTTCTGCTTCGCCCGGGCGAAACGCGGCTCGCCTGCGGGCGCTGCACGGGCGTCTGGCCATTCCCAGACCACGCCTGCCCGCACTGCGACAACCGCCTCCCCGGCTACCAGAAGTCGTTCGCCAGCCGTGACGGCTGCTACCGCCTCATCGGCTGCGAGGCCTGCCGGCGGTACATCAAGGCGTTCGACGCGCGCAAGGCCGACCGGCCATTCATGCTCGACGTCGACACGATCGCCACGCTCCCGCTCGACGCGGCGGCGCTGCAGCGCGGGTACCTGTCGTAGAAGCTGGTTCGCCGGGGCTACTGGTTGTCCTGGGGAGCCTGGCCGCCGTCGCTGCTCATGAGCAGCTTGGCCCGGGCGTTGACCCAGTTCAGCAGGTGGCGCGTTTCCCAGAACCGGCCGGCGTTCGACCTGGCGCCGAGCACGACGACGGCGACAGTCTGGTTGAACTCGGGAAGGCGGAGGAGCGAGGCGAGACAGTACCCCGAGCTGCTGATGAAGCCGGTCTTCCCGCCGCGAACATCGACGTTCGCCGTGCGGAGCAGCTGATTCGTGCTGTGGATGCTGACCGGCCGCCGGCTCGTCCGGAATGAGTACTTCTCGGTCCGCATGATGCCCGAGATGAGCGGGTCGGCGGCGGCGTACGATATCAGCCGGGCCATGTCGTACGCCGACGACACGTTGGTGGCCAGAAGGCCCGACGAATCGACATACCGCGTGTCCCGAAGGCCAAGTTCGGCGGCCTTCTCGTTCATCCGAGCCACGAACCCTGCCGGGCCCCGCGGCGAAACCCGAGCCACCATCCTCGCCGCCGCGTTGTCCGACGCGATGAGCGCGAGGTGCAGCAGGTTGTTGAGCGACACCCGCTCGTAGGCCCGCAGGTAAGTGACCGACGACCCCCGGGTGTCCGATCGGTCCACCATGAACTCTTCCGTGAGGTCCGGGTTGTCCTCCAACAGGCAGATGGCCGTCATCACCTTCGTGATGCTGGCAATCGACCGCTGGTCGAAAGCCCTTTCCTCCCAGAGAACCTGTCCGGTCTCGGGGTTGTAGATAATCGCGGCTTCCGCCCGGATATCGGGGACAATCGCGCCGTTCGCATCGGTCTTGAACCGGGGCTGCGCCAGGTAGGCCGCCGAGCGGGCCCGCGCCAGGCGCGCCCGGCGCGCCCTGGCGGCGGCGGCCGAGTAGGTCGGCTTGGGCTTGGGTGAGCTCCTGGTGACCGTGGTCGACTTGCCGGGGGCGGGCTTGGCGGCCAGGATCGCCTTGCTCCTGGAGGCGGGAGCGCTGGGCGCCTTCTTCGCCGCGGCCGTCTTCGCAGCCGACTGAGCGAGGGCCGGGGGCGGAGACACGGCGGCGATCGCCGCGGCGACGCAAATCGCCCCGAGCACGCCCGCTCTCTGCCCTGGTTTACCGATGGCCACGCCGGATCCTCGTATCAGCAAGCTGCGCAAGCACTTGGTGGGGAAGTTTAGCAGAACCCGCCCGTCAGGCAAACGAAAAACCTCCCCCGTCGTGGAGTATCGGCCGGGGCCGGCGGGAACTTCAGTCCACTCCTTCGTAGGGATCCGGGCCCAGCGACTCGGGCAGCTTGTACGGATCGTGGGCCTGGAGCTCCTCTGTTCGCTTCAGCAGTGCGTCCCACGACTCCGGATTGAAGCCCACGACGGCGCTGTCGCCCGCGATGATGGCGGGCACCTCTGCTCGTGCGGTCATCGTCAGCATCGCCCTGAGCGCCGTGAGGTTCGTCGAGACGTCGAACTCGATGAAGTCCGCGCCTCTCTGGACGAGAAACTCACGCGCCCTCCGGCAGTGCGGACACGTTGGGATGGTGTAGAACTTGTTTCTCACGAGCACCTGCCAACCGCTCGAAGTGTCGCAACAGTGTCGCGGGATTGACAGAATGTGTCAACACCCGGTCGCAGTCCCGAAGTGCCGATCCAACGGTTGGGATGGACAATCCAATCCACCAGAGCGGAACGGCCGGCATCCTGGTCATTGTGTAAGGAATTCGCGGAGAAACTACACGAGGGCTGCGCAAACTCGTTGGGATCCGGTGGGTGTTTCGAGATCGCACGCTCAAGGGCCGACGGCATGCCGTTTGCAAAGGCTTCAAGCAGGAGAACGGTATGAGCCTCGTACGGCTCCTCGGCTTCACAACTCTCTCGTGCGGGTGCGTGGTCGGCCGCTATCGCGAGCTCGCCACGAACCGGGAATTGTCGTACGTCGAGGAAAAAGGACAGACCTGCGATGCCCACGGGCACCGCCGGAACCACACGATTCAGGCCAGCCGCCTGACGACCGCGGCCAACACGCGACTCGTCCAGGCCCAGGCTTCCTGACGGGCAGCGGACCCAGCCCCAGGCGGGCCGCCCGGCCGGGCGCCACCCGCCGCGGCGTACTATTCCCCCGAGCGTCTGCCCTTCCCCTTGCTGCTGACCCTCGCCGGCTGACTCGACCTCTCGTCTCCGCGTGGCCTCGCCGCGTTCCCCTCGTACAACGCGGCAGGCGGTGAGCACGCCGTCCGCGCCCACCGCCTGCCGTCTTCTTACTTCTTACTTCTTACTTCTTACTTCTTGATTCTGTCTTCTGTCTTCTGTCTTCTTCCCTCAGAACTGATACCTGACACTGAACATCACGCGCCAGACGTCGCTGAGGCTCGCCGTCGTTTCAAGCGATTTCGTCATCAACTCGTTGTTGACGACGCGCAGCCGGTACTGGGCCCGGCCGGACGCGTCAGCCGGCCCGCCCTGGGCCGAGGTCGGCACGATCAGGGGCGTGTTGTTGATCAGCCGCTGCCCGACGCCCCAATCGCTGTTCAGGAGGTTGCCGAAGTTGGCGATGTCGACGCGGAACTGAACCGCGTGCCGGCTGCCCCAGAGGTTCTTGAAGACGTCCTGGGACACGCTCAGGTCCAGGCGATTCACGAACGGCAGGAAGACCGCGTACTTCTTCACGTACTCGCCGCGGTGCTCGCTGAGGTAGGCATCCTGAGCGATGTAGGCATCCCAGGCCGCCGCCTGCTCCGCTGCCGTGAAGGTCCGGGTCCCCGACGTGAACGCCTGGAAGTTCATCTCGGACTGGTCGCGGGCGATGTAGAGCAGGTCGTTGCTCGTGCCGCCGTCGCCGTTGAGGTCGCCCGAGAAGTAGTAGCTGGTGTTGCCGTTGGTGTACCCCTCGTAGAAGATCGAGACCGTCGTGGACAGCGCCTTCAGCCAGTCGAAGGTGTACGACCCGGCCGCGAACACGCGATGACCAGGCGAGGAGTTCGCATATCCGACACCCGGGTTGTTCGCGTTGAATGAATGCGGGTTGCTGTTCCAGGAGCCGAACGCGATCGACCCCGGGTCGACCGTGTTGTAGGACACGCCGTACCGGTACCCGCCCTTGACGTAGAGGCCGGCCCGATAGGTCCGCTCGAGGCTGCCGCTGATGTTCCACGCGGACCCGACGTTCTGGTTCTTCAGCACGATGGCGTTCGCGACCGTCGGGTTGATGCGGTTGTTCGTGCCCCCAAGCGACCAGCGGGGCCGGGTGTCGGCGCCCGCGAAGGTCGTGTTCGGGTTCGTCTGGTTGGCGTTGATGTAGTAAATGCCGTTGACGTCCTTGTTGTACAAGTACTCGATCGTCCCGACCCAGCCTCCCGGGAGCCGCTGGTCGATGCCGATGCCGGTGCGCCAGACCTGCGGGAACTTGAAGTCCGGGTCGGTCAGCGCCAGCTCGAAGCTCGACGCGGGCGCGCCCGTCACGGTCGCCGGCTTGTATTTCTCGGTATTCGGGTTGAACGGCCGCGCTGTGGTGGTGGAGATCGCCTCGAACCCCGTCAGCACGCCCGTATTGCCGATCTGGTTTGAGATCCAGACGTAGAGCGGCTTGCCCGTGAAGATCCCCGTGCCGCCGCGGACCTGGGTGTTCCGGTTGCCGAAGACGTCCCAGTTGAAGCCCACGCGCGGCGACCAGAGGAACTTCGGATCCGGCAGTTTCGCGGTGGAGTACTGCACCATCTGGCCGTCCTCGTCCATGAACGTCATGGCGTCGGCGACCGCGTTCTGGTACCCCGTATCACCAAACACCGGCACGTCGAACCTGAGACCGTAGGTGAGCGAGAAGTTGCTCTTCGCCTGCCACACGTCCTGGGCGTACGCGCCCGCGTACTGCACCTCGAGCGGCTGCAGCGGCTTCTCGGCGCCGGGTATGTTGTTCCACCGGACCTGGAACGTCCGCAGCGTCACCGGGGACACCGTCCGGTTCGGGTTCGCGAGGTAGTCGTTCGCGTCGGTGTAGAAGTCGGCCAGCGAGTTGTAGACGTAGGCGCTCTGTTTGCCGGGGAAGAAGACGTTCTCGGACCGGTACTTCTCGTAGCTGCCGCCGAACGTGAAGGTGTGGCCCTGCTTGTAGATCGAGAAGTTGTCCTGCAGCTGGAACGTGTTGTAACGCAGTTCGTTGTTCGGCGTGAACGGCTCGTAGCCGAACGACGTGTACACCGAGCCGCCTTCGAGGATGTCGACAAACGGGAACAGCGTCGGGAACCGCACGTTCCGGCTCTCGTCCTGCGTGGTGTACCCCGCGATCAGGGTGTTGGACATGCTGCCGCCGATCGCGCCGTTCCACTCGCCGATGAAGGAGCGGATGTTCTCCATGATCTGGTAGTTCGACGCCTCGAAGTTCAGGCCCGTCGTGTTGCTCCGCCGGCTCCCGAACCCGAGCGACGACGAGTTCGACAGCAGGACGTCGGTATCCGAATCGAGCTGGTTGTAGCGAACGCTGATCTTGTTCGTGGAATTGAGATTGTAGTCGCCGCGGATCAAATACCGCCGTGCCGGCGTCTCGAACGGGTAGTCCTCGTAGCCGCCGGTCTCGTAATTGAACTTCGACTTGAGGAATGACGACAGCGCCTGCAGGTCGGACGCGAGCACGCGCGTCGTGTTGCCTCCGACCGGTTGACCGCCCGCGTTGGCCTTGAACGTCGTGCCCGGCTGGCTGGTGGACTCGTCTTCGAAGTTGAAGAAGAAGAACGCCTTGTTCTTGATGATCGGGCCCGACACCCAGCCGCCGCCGTTGTGGAAGTCGAACGTGCCGGGGTTGTACGCCAGACCCTTCGCTTCGGTGCCCACCAGGCCCTCGTTGCGCCACTGGTAGAACGCGGAGCCGTGGAAGGCGTTGGCGCCGCTTCGGGTCACCGTGTTGACGCCGGCACCGATGAAGTTGCCCTGGCGCACGTCGTAGGGCGCGATATTGACCTGCACGGCTTCGATCGCCGACAGCGAAATCGGCGCCACGCCGGTCCGCTCGCCGGGCGCGCCCCCCAGGCCGAACGAGTTGTTGAAGTAGGACCCGTCAACCGTGATGTTGTTCATCCGGTTGTCCATGCCCGCGAACGAGTTGCCTGCGGCCTGCGGCGTCAGGCGGGTGAAGGAACTCAGCTGATTCGTGAGCGTCGGCAGCGTCGCCATGGTCTCGCGCGAGATGGCCGTCGCCGCGCCCGTGCGCGCCGAACTGAACACCGCGTCCGACTGCGCCACGACGGTGACTTCCTCGCTCACCGCCAGCGTCTTCAGCGTCAGCGTCAGGTCGCTGGTCACGCCGAGGTTCACGAATACGTCGTTCGTGACCGACGGCTGGAAGCCCTCGAGCGACGCGGTGACGGTGTACGGACCGCCGACGCGCATGCCGGGAATCGAGAAGCGGCCGTCTTCGCGGGTGACGGCCTCGTAGGTCGAGCCCGACGGCTGGTGGACCGCGAGGACGGTCGAGCCCGGCACGGCCAGGCCCTGCGCGTCCTTCACGACCCCGTTGATGGACCCCGTGGTGACGCCCTGCGCGTACGCCCCGGCCGCCGGCCAGAGCAGGGCGCATGCCACGAGCACGCCGAACACGATCCGAAATCGCTGCTGCATTCGTTCATCTCCCGAAAGAGTGACACTGGGATTGGCACTCAACGCCTCTGCGGAGGGATGCGACAGGAGGTGGCGACGCCCGGTCGCCAGTCGGCACCCGACCCGAGCCGGACGAGTATACCAGAACGCCATCGCTCCAGGTATTTCGCCCGCGCAACATTTCGTAGGCAATGCCGCCGAACCCACTACGGCTAGTGGTTACCTCTTCGGCCGGGACTTGATGCTGTAGGACTTCCGGGCCCAGACGTCGACGTCCTTGCGCTTCACCTTGACGTCGATCTGTCGGGTCCGCTTCAGGGGATCGGGGTTTGTCGAATAGTACCCGATCATGTAGTAGTCGCTCGTCTCCGCGTCGATGCGCTTGAGGGCCTTGTCGAAGTCGTTCTGGTTCACGACCGCGATGCCGCCGGTCTGCTCCGCCAGCACCCGCAGGCTGTTGATCGAGTTCGAGAGTACTCCTGGAACTCGACCGGATCGACGTTGTCGTCGAGGTCGGGCATGCCCACCAGGCCACGGGGATCGATCGTGTAGATGGTCGCGTTGGCGCGGTTCGCGGCGCGCGTCAGTTCGGCCAGCTCGCGCACCAGGTCCGCGTCGGCGAACTTCGCCCCGGACCGGGACGGGTCGTTGATGTCCGAGCTTGATCCCGCAGTGGTGTCGGTCCCGTCGCCGCTGGTGTTGGCCGCGGACGTATTCGCCTGCGTCCCGAAGCGGTTCTCGAAGAACTCCGCCTGGCCGCTCCGCGACTTCTCGAACGGGTTGAAGTCGTAGCCGTTGCTCACGTAGATGAGCGCCTTGCGCCGGTTGTGCACCTTCGACAGGTTGTCGAGGAGCTCGGCAGCCGACGCGAACGCCACGTGCGCCCGGTACCGGACCTCGGTCGGCCCTTCCTGCCCTTCCGGCCCCTGGATGATGTCGGTGGGCTTGAGCGCGCCGCCCATCACCTTCTTCAGCGCCTCGTCGATGCGCTTGAGGTCGTACGTGAGGTCGATCGCGATCGAGGAGGTGCCCGAGGACACGATCCCGAACATGTCGCCCTGGTGGATGAGCGTGCCCTTGATCTTCTTGAGCAGGTCGCGGACGCGCGCCGTGTTCTTGAAGTCCAGGTGGAGGTCGTCGATGAACAGGATGAAGATGCGCCCGGAGGCGTCGTTGCTCGGCCTGGCCGGCGGCAGGATGATGCCTTCCGGAGGGGCGGCCGGCGGCGGCAGCGCGAGATTCGACACCCGGCCGCCATGCACGAGCACCATCGACGCGATGGTCTGCGGCACGCCGTCCTCGAAGATCTCGAAGTCATCCAGCGTGAGATCGGCCACGAACTGGCCCCGGGCGTCCCGGGCGATCACGTCGTTGGTCACGAGATCGACCGTGACGCGGAACGTCGGCTTCTGCCCCTGCTGGTCGGTCTTGGCAGGCGCCGCCGGCGCGGCCTGCCCGGGCGCTCCGGGGGCCTGGGCCATCAGCACCGATCCGGCCAGCGCGACGAATGCAAGCGCCGGGAACCGAAAGGCAACGCGCGTCATGGGCAAGTCCTCTCGCACCCGAACAGCGGTCCTACATCCCGTTCCTGCTGGAGTGAACAAGCTCACTCACGCCAGCCATGAAACCGGACATCCTCATTCTACCGCAGCCGGCCGGTTTCCGCCCGGCGGACCTCCGGCAGGGGCGCCGCTTGGCGCCTGGCCGTTTAGACGTCTGGTGGGACGCCGCGGCCGCCCTATCGTTTCTTGCTCGCGGCCCGCTTGACGGTTCGAGCCGCCGGCTTCGCCTGGCGTTTCGCAGCGGGTTTCGCGGTCGCGCGCTTCGGCCGCGCTTTGGCACGGGAGGCGGGCGCCTTGGCGGCCTCCGCTTCCCTCGCGCTGGTCCGCCTGGCCTCGGCGGCGGCCGCCCGCGCGGCCGACAGTTTCTCGGCGAGCGCGGCCCGATGCACCTGGGCAAACCGCACCTGATCGCCGACGGCGTGATAGGTCCAGATTTCCGTGACGCCGATGCCGTGGTCGCTGCAGAGGCGCCGGGCCACGCCGGCCACGCCGGACGGCACGTAGAGGATGAACTCCACCGGCAACCGGCCGAACCGCGCCCACTGAGCCATCGCCTCGAGCTGGTTCACCGATTCGCTGGTTTCGACCTCGACGACCCCCGCCAGCTTCTTCCCGGTCCCCGGCGAGGTCAGCACCAGGTCGGGAAACTGGGCGTCGGGTCCGGCCCCCACCGGGGCGGTCTGCTCTGCGCCGGGATTGACGGCGACCGTGAACCGCCGTTTGTAGCGAGGCTGGAGCAGGCGGATCACCCGGTCGTGCTCGAGCTGTTCGCGGACGGGCCGTACGAGGATCGGACTCAAGGCGCCCTCCTCCGGGTAGAGCCGCTGACGCGCCTCCGGAAAGGCGCTAGAGTGTAGCACGAAAACCGCGCCGCGGGCGGGACCGGCGCGGGTGCGGCGGGTGCAGCGGCGGGCAGGCGGGTGCAGGCGCCGGCATTTCCTCTACCGGCGGTGGCGGGATGCGCCGATACACCCCAGTGGAGTTGCCCATGCCCGACCCGATCGGATCCTCCCCCGCGCCCGCTTCCCAGGTGTCGCAGCCGCACGTCCTGCTCGTCGAGGACCAGGAGCGGGCCGCCCACGGCCTCCAGGAATTGCTGGCGCTCCAGGGATTCCGCGTCACCTGCGCGCCGGACGGGCCGTCCGGGCTTCACACGGCGCGGTCGGCGCACCTGGACGCCATCGTGCTCGACGTGCGCCTCCCCGGGATGGACGGATTCGCCGTCTGCCGGGCGCTCCGCGAGCACGAGGCCACCAGGCGCATCCCGATCGTCATGCTGACGGGCCTGGGCGACACGCCGTCGAAGCTCCAGGGGTTCGAGACCGGTGCCGACGATTACCTCGTCAAGCCGGTGCCGGCCCGCGAACTGGCGGCCCGGCTCCGCCGCTTGATTGCCACCCGCGCCGAGGAATCCACCCGGCTGCACGACCAGCGGCTCCGCGTCATCACCGAGATCGCCGCCGCCGTCTGCGAGGAGATCAGCGCGCCGCTGGCCGCGGCGCTCGGCACCCTCGACCTCGCCATGCTCCGCCCGGGCATCCCCCCGGATCTGCGGCGGGATCTCTCGCAGTGCCGCACCCACCTCTGGGAAGTGGCGTCCACCGTGGCCGAATTGACCGCTGCCGGCGCCCTCGCGATGAGCCCGCCCAGCCCTGATAGAATGGTTCATCTCGCGCCAGAGGGACACGCGTAGACCCGACCGCTCGCCTGTCGGCCTCCGGCGCCTTTCGCGTGTCCGGAGATCCGATGCCGCGCCGATTGTGGCCCGCCCTGGTGGCGGGGTCCGTTCTCCTGTTCGCTGCCGTTCCCGCCCTGGCCGACCCCCCGGTGCCGAAGGCCGCCGCGTCGGTGCTGAACCGCATCAAGGCCGCCGACACCAATCTGCTCGCCGTGTCGGAGGAGGACGGCCGCTTCCTCCGCGTTCTCGTGGTGTCGTCCGGCGCGAAGCGCGTGGTCGAGATCGGCGGCGCGAACGGCTACTCGGCCATCTGGCTCGGCCTCGGCCTGCGCGAGACCGGCGGCCGCCTCGTGACCATCGAGTACGACCCCGCGCGGGCGAAGGACGCGGAGGCGAACATCCGGGCCGCCGGGCTCTCGGACGTGGTGCAGGTGATGCCGGGGGACGCGTTCAAGGCCATCCCCGCCCTGCCCGGGACGTTCGACTTCGTCTTCCTCGACGCCTGGAAGAAGGACTATCAGCGGTTCTTCGATCTCGTGTTTCCGCGGCTCGACAACGGCGGTCTCTTCGTCGCGCACAACGTGGTGAACAAGGCGTCGGAGATGGGCGACTTCCTCGCGACGCTCCGCACGCACCCGGGGCTGCGATCCGCGATCGTGTCGCCGTCGGGCGAAGGCATCTCGGTGTCGGTCAAGCGGCAGGAGCGGTGAATGGCGCTGCGGCCGGTTCACATCATCGGCGTGCCCCTCGACCTGGGCCAGGGACGGCGCGGCGTCGACATGGGTCCGTCGGCGCTCCGCATTGCCGGCCTCGACCAGCGCCTCGCCGCCCTCGGCCATCCCGTCACCGACCGCGGCGACCTGCACGTGCCCATCCCCGAGACCCGCAGCCCGGGCGATCCGCGGAAGAAGTACATCCGCGAGATTGCCCGCGTGTGCCAGCGGCTTCACCACGCCGCGCTCGGCACCCTCCGGGACGGGGCGATTCCCCTCGTCCTCGGGGGCGATCACAGCCTCGGCGCCGGTTCGGTGGCGGCGGCCTCCGACTGGGCGCACCAGCGCGGGCAGTCGATCGGCCTCATCTGGGTCGACGCGCACGGCGACATGAACACGCCCGAGTCCACCACGAGCGGCAACGTCCACGGGATGCCGCTCGCGGCGCTGCATCGGGCCCGAGCCCGCCGAGCTGGCCCGCCTGGCCGCCCGCGTCCCGGCCGTCGACCCGTCCCGCACCGTGCTCCTGGGCCTCCGCGATCTCGACGAGGGAGAGAAGCAGAACATCCTGAAGTCGGGCGTGCGGGTCTTCACCATGTCGGACATCGATCGCCAGGGCATGGCGGCGGTGGCGCAGCAGGCGCTCGCCGCCGCCGGAGCGGGGACGGCCGGCATCCACGTATCGTTCGACATGGATGTCTGCGATCCGGCCATCGCCCCGGGCGTGGGCACGGCCGTGCGCGGGGGCCTCGGGTTCAGGGAGGCGCACCTCCTCATGGAGATGGTCGCGGACTCCCGCCTGCTCACCTCGCTCGACCTCGTCGAAGTCAACCCGATCCTCGACGTGCAGAACACCACCGCGACCCTGGGCATGGATCTCGCGCTCTCGGCCCTCGGTCAGAGAATCTTATAGGGACGGTTTCATGGCCTGCGCGCAGCGGCCCCATTGCACCGGGGGAACGGGTCATGAAACCACATGCAGAAGGAGACGACAGCCATGACGACACGTTTCACGACCGCGATGCTCGTTGCCGTACTGCTGCTGGCCGGGATGGCCCCGGCGGCGGCCCAGCAGAAGCCTCCGCTCAGCCCCCCGGGACAGGCGGCGGTGACGATCGGCGCCGCGTCGATCTCGATCGACTACGCGCGGCCCTCGATGCGGGGCCGGAAGATCATGGGCGAGCTGGTGCCCTACGACAAGGTGTGGCGCACCGGCGCGAACGCCGCGACGACCCTGAAGACGACCGCGGCGCTCGACTTCGGCGGCACCCTCGTTCCGGCGGGCACGTACACGCTCTACACGCTGCCCGGCGAGAAGGCGTGGAAGCTCATCATCAACAAGCAGACCGGCCAGTGGGGCACGCAGTACGACCAGGCCCAGGACCTCGCGCGCGTCGATCTCAAGGTCGGCGCGACAGCGGCGCCGGTCGAGCAGTTCACGATCACGCTCGCCGGCACGGGCGCGGTGGCCGGACTCCTGACGATGGAATGGGAGAACACGAAGCTGACCATTCCGTTCGCGGTCAAGTAGCGGCGGGCGCGAGCCGGGTTGTCGTTCGCCGGCCGCGGGTCCTGTCCGAGCCGTTTCCATTTGTCCTCGGGTGACCTTCGCTCGTCTTCCCTGCGGGCAAATGGAAAGCGCCTCGGCCACCCGCGGCCGGCGCCTCCGCGCCGTGCTTCGGGATAGAATGCGCAAGGCGGGCCGGTAGCTCAGTGGTAGAGCATCGCACTTTTAATGCGGTGGTCGTGGGTTCGATCCCCACCCGGCTCACCAGCCTTCGCTCCACTCCGGCTCGCGTTCCTCCTCGTGGAGCTACGGCTAGGCAAGCGAGCCCTTCGGAGCGAAGGCTGTCCCGCCGTAGCAACGCGAGGTAGATTGCGGGCCGGAGCGTTGCGAAGGCGGACTACGCGCTCCCCTTCGGCTTGCCGCCCTCCTCGTGGAGCTACGGCTAGGCAAGCGAGCCCTTCGGAGCGAAGGCTGTCCCGCCGTAGCAACGCGAGGTAGATTGCGGGCCGGAGCGTTGCGAAGGCGGACTACGCGCTCCCCTTCGGCTTGCCGCCCTCCTCGTGGAGCTACGGCTAGGCAAGCGAGCCCTTCGGAGCGAAGGCTGTCCCGCCGTAGCAACGCGAGGTAGATTGCGGGCCGGAGCGTTGCGAAGGCGGACTACGCGCTCCCCTTCGGCTTGCCGCCCTCCTCGTGGAGCTACGGCTAGGCAAGCGAGCCCTTCGGAGCGAAGGCTGTCCCGCGTTCCCTCCCCAGGTGGTCAAACCACTTTGTGCTATCCTCGCCATGCAGGATCTGCAGCGCCGGTAGGCCGGAGGTGGATGTGACGGGGAAATCGCTCGACCGTGGGCAGGTGGTCTTCAGGAAGACGAACGCGCGCAAGGGCCGGCACCTCGCGGTGACGCCCGGCAACAGCGCGACGCGCCACCTGAGCTATGGGCGGATCCGGCTCGACGCCGAGGTACCCGAAGCCTCGTTCGAGGCCGGCGGGGAGGAAGTGGGCCTCGTCTGTTTCCGGGGGTCCGCCACCGTCACCGTGGACGGGCAGGCCTTCACCCTCGGGCGGTACGACGCCATGTACATCCCGCGGGACTCCCGCGTCGTGGTGCAGACCGCCACCGAAGTCGACCTCGCCGAACTCCGCGCGCCGGTCGAGCACCGGTACCCGCTTCGTCACGTGCCATATGCGGAGGTCACGGCCGACCCGGGGCTCCACTTCAGGACCGGCGGCCCGTCGAGTTCGCGGACGCTCAACATGCTGCTCGCGAAAAACGTCGAGGCAGGCCGCCTGATGGCCGGCGTCACGTGGTCGGAGCCGGGCAACTGGACCAGCTGGCCGCCTCACGAGCACGCCGACCTGGCAGAAGAGCTGTACGTCTACTACGACATGCCGCCCGAGGCCTTCGGCATCCAGCTCGTGTACACGGACAAGCTCGAGCCGGAGCGCATCGAGATGGTGCGCGACGGCGACGTCGTGATCATGCCCAGGGGGTTCCATCCGAACGTGGCCATCCCGGGGCACCCGATTTCGTTTCTGTGGGTGATGGCGGCCGACCGGGAGCGCGAGGATCGGAAGTTCGGCGTCGTGAACGTGCACCCGGATTTCGCGCAGGCGCCGTCGGGACTCGAGAAGGGACGATGAGCAATCAGTTCAGGCTTGACGGACGCATTGCGCTGGTCACGGGGGCCACGGCGGGTCTCGGAGGGGCGATGGCGCTCGCGCTGGCCGAGGCAGGCGCCGACGTCGTCGTGCACGATCGAAGCGAACCTCCGCGCGCGACGGCGGCGGCCGTCGAGGCGCTCGGCAGGCGTGCGGCGACGGTGTGCGGCGACATGAGCGACCCGGCGGCGCCGGCCGCGGTCGTGCGCGACGCTGAGGCGGCGCTCGGCCCGATCGACATCCTGATCAACAACGCCGGCACGATTCGCCGCGCGCCGGCGGCCGAGCATTCCGACGAGGACTGGGATCTCGTGCTGGCCGTGGACCTCTCGAGCGCCTTCCGCATGAGCCGCGAGGTCGGGCGGCGGCTCATCGCCCGCAAGGCCCGCGGCAAGATCGTCAACACGTGCTCGCTGCTCTCCTTCCAGGGCGGCATCCTCGTGCCGTCCTACGCCGCGGCCAAGGGCGGGCTGGCGCAGCTGACGAAGGCGCTCGCCAACGAGTGGGCCGTGCACGGCATCAACGTCAACGGCATCGCGCCCGGCTACATGGCCACCGACAACACGGCGGCGCTGCGCGCCGACGCGAACCGGAGCCGCCAGATCCTCGAGCGGATTCCGGCAGGACGATGGGGCGAAGCGGCTGATGTCGGCGGCGCGGCCGTGTTCCTGAGTTCGCCGGCCAGCGACTACGTCAACGGGCACATTCTCGTCGTCGACGGCGGCTGGCTTGCCCGCTGAGGAGACACCACGTGCATGACGAACTCCGGGCCGACGCGGTCAGGCGCATCGAAGCCTGCGGCGTCGTTGCCGTCATCCGCCTCCAGGACGGGTCCCGGCTCCGCGGCGTCGTCGATGCGCTGGCCGCCGGCGGCATCACCGCGCTCGAGGTGACGATGACCGTGCCGCGGGCGATTGAGCTGATCGGCGAGATCGCGCCGACGCTGCCGGCGGGGTTCGTGATCGGTGCCGGTACGGTCGTGGATCCGGAGACCGCCCGCGCCGCCGTCCAGGCCGGCGCGCGCTTCATCGTCGGCCCCGTCTTCAGGCCTGCCGTGATCGAGGCGAGCCACGCGGCCGGGGCGGCGGCCATGCCCGGCTGCTTCTCCCCCACCGAGATACTCGCCGCCTGGGACGCCGGCGCCGACGTGGTGAAGGTGTTTCCCGCCACGGCGCTCGGTCCGGCGTATTTCAAGGACCTTCGCGGCCCGCTGCCGCACGTGAAGCTGATGCCCACCGGCGGCGTGAGCCTGGAGAACGCGGGCGACTGGATCCGCGCCGGGGCGGTGGCCATCGGCGTCGGCGGCGCGCTGGTCGATCCGAAACTGGTGGCGGCCGGGAACTACGCCGGCATCACGGAGCGCGCGAGGCGCTTTGTCGAGCGCGTCAGGACCGCGCGGGAGACGTCCGCATGAGCACGGCAGTGAAATGCGTCACGTTCGGCGAGATCATGCTGCGGCTCAGCCCGCCCGGATTCGAGCGGCTGTTCCAGTCGCCCGTGCTCCAGGCCACCTTCGGCGGCGGCGAGGCGAACGTCGCGGTGAGCCTCGCGCACTTCGGGTTCGAGAGCTACTACGTGACCCGCGTGCCCGCCAACCCCGTCGGGGACGGCGCGGTGCGGGCCCTCCGGGCTGAAGGGGTCAGGACCGATTTCGTGCAGCGAGGCGGCTCGCGGCTGGGCATCTACTTCGCGGAGACCGGCGCCAGCCAGCGCGCCTCGGCCGTGGTGTACGACCGGGCGGGCGCATCCGTGTCGGCGATCAAGCCGGGCGAGATCGCGTGGGAGCGGGTCCTCGCGGGTGCGGCGTGGTTCCACGTCACCGGGATTACGCCGGCGCTCGGGCCGGGCGTCGCCGAGGCAACCGCGGAAGCCCTCAGCGCGGCCCGGGCGGCCGGCGCGCGCATCAGCCTGGACCTCAACTACCGGGCGAAGCTCTGGGGCACCGATCGCGCCCGGGACGTCATGCGCCCGCTCGCGTCGAAGGTCGACGTGATCATCGCGAACGAGGAGGACATCCAGGCATGCCTGGGCCTCGAGGTGCACGGTACGGATGTGACCGCCGGGCGCCTGGACCTGGCGGGCTATCGCGACGTTGCGGCCCGGGTGGTGCGCGAATTCGGCGTGACGCAGGTCGCCATCACGCTGCGCGAGAGCTATTCGGCGAGCCGCAATGGCTGGAGCGCCGTGCTGTATGACGGCGCAGCGGGCGAATGCTGGGAGGCGCCGCGCTACGACGTGACGCTCGTGGACCGGATCGGCGGCGGCGACAGTTTCGCCGCGGGGCTCATCTACGGGCTGGCGAGCGGCCGCGCCCCCGAAGCCGCGCTGCGGTTCGCGGTGGCGGCCAGCGCCCTGAAGCAGACCATTCCCGGCGACTTCAACCGCGTGAGCGCCGCCGAGGTCGATCGCCTGGCGCTCGGCGACCAGAGCGGCCGCGTCCAGCGATAGTCACCCGCGCGCGCGTTCCTCCTCGAGCTTCGCGTGCTCCGAGCACGCGGGGTCGTCGCAGCAGAGCGCGCAGACGCGCTTCATCGCGTCGAACCCCAGAACGTCGGTGTCGGGGGCGAGGTAGTCGGGTTTGACCGCCTCGGTTCGCATGAGGTCCGTGCTGAGGTACTTCTTGTTGCTGTCGCTCAGCACCGTCACGACGACCGTGTCCTTGCCGAGGGCGTCCTGGACCTTGAGCGCGCCGATGATGTTGGCGCCCGACGAGATCCCGACCGCCAAGCCGACGCTCGCGAGCTTCTGCGCCATGATGATCGAGTCGCCGTCGGACGCCTCGACGACCGGCTCGAGTTCGTTCAGCTTGACCAGCGCCGGAATGAACTCGTCGGAGATGCCCTGGATGCGGTGCTGCCCCACCTTGTAGCCGGTGCTCATGGTTGGTGATTCGGCCGGCTCCAGCGGGTACACGCGAACGGCCGGGTTCCTGGTGCGCAGGTAACGGCCCACCCCCATCACCGTGCCGCCCGTGCCAACGCCGGCGATGAACGCGTCCGGCGTCAGTCCCTGCAGCCGCAACTGGTACCAGATCTCGGGGCCAGTCGTCCGCATGTGCGCGTCCGCGTTGGCCTCGTTCGAGAACTGGCACGGGAGAAAGACGCGGCCGCTGCGAGCCGCGAGTTCCTCGGACATCCGGATGCTGCCCAGGAAGCCGCCCTGTTCCCGGCTCACGGGCACGATCGACGCCCCGAAACTCGAGATGAGGGCCATGCGCTCGTGGCTCATCCAGTCGGGCATGAACACCGTCACCGGGTGGCCGAGCGCGCGCCCGATAGCCGAGAACGCGATACCCGTATTGCCGCTCGTCGCCTCGGCAATCGTGTCGCCGGGCTTGATCTGACCCGTCAGGTAGGCCTGCCGCATGATGTGCAGCGCCATGCGATCCTTGATGCTGCCCGTCATGTTCACCTGTTCGTACTTGGCGTAGACGACCCGGGGCTCCCCGTGGTATCTCAGGCGAATCGCGAGCAGCGGCGTATTGCCGATCAGCAGTTCGAGCGACTTCAGGCGCGCAGCGATGATCGGGTCGAGCGTGGCGACGGGTTCCATGACGGGTCTCCAGGCGGACGATGCGGCGTCGAGGGGCGGGCGCGCAACAGCGGGGTGATTCTAACATCGGATCGGTGGCATCCAGAAGAGGATCGAGCGTGCGGCTCCGCGACCGGGTGCTGCGGAGCGCCGCGGCGCGGTGGCGGGGGCGGTCAGTCGTGTGGTACTATTTAATGTTCGCCGTGATCGCGGGAGCGCGGCCGGCGAACAGCCCGCCAAGCATGTCCCCGTCGTCCAGGGGTTAGGACGTGGCCCTTTCAAGGCCAAAACACGGGTTCGAATCCCGTCGGGGACGCCAGAACTCACATTCCGCGAAGGTCCTCTCCGGCTGCCGGCGGTCTTCGATGTTCGGCGGCGGAAGTGGCTTCGACGTCGCCAAGGCCGCTGACTGGCGACATCGCGCTGGCGATCGACCAGTGCCCTTCCAGGGCGCTGCGTCGTGTACGCCCCGGCGTGGCCCCTGCCGCGTCTGCGGCGGAAGCGACCCAATCGGTGACCGTCGTCACGCTGTACGAGCGACGGCCCGCTCGTGCTCCAGGGCCGGGTCCGCGTGCAGACGGCCGCCGGCGAGATCGTGCGGGAGGCGGATCGCGTGGCGCTCTGCCGATGCGGCGGGACCCGGAACCAGCCGTTCTGCGACGGAAGCCATCTGACCGTCGGCTTCGAGTCGACGCGATAGGTGCGGGCCCGGCCGGTGGCGGGGCCGGCTGGGCGTGTGGCGTCATTTTCCATGCTTGCCGCTGGTGCGCGAGCGCCGCCGGCGAACGCCCGCCAAGACTGTCCCCGTCGTCCAGGGGTTAGGACGTGGCCCTTTCAAGGCCAAAACACGGGTTCGAATCCCGTCGGGGACGCCAGCCTTCGCTCCCGTCCGGCCTGCCGCTCTCCTCGGGGAGCTTCGGCTGGGCAAGCCCTTCCGTCATCCTCGGCACCTGGCATGCTCGGCGCGCCCACGCCGCATCCAGGCGAATCAGCCGTCAGGCGCAGACTGCCCGGTCCCGCTGCCCAGCTTATTTCAGGATTGTCCGACAGGGGGCACACCCAAGCCACGACAGATCTTGCGAGCGTGCTTACGGAGGTGCTGAACGAGGGTACTGCGTTTCACTGAAGGACGAGCGTCTCGCGTTCGGCCTCGTCCGGAACGCCTCGCAGGCCCTCCTCGCGGCGGTCTTCCAGGATGAGCTTGATGGCCTCGGCAAGGCTCTTGCGCGCCTCGTCCTTCGTGCGTCCCTGGCCATTCGCTCCAGGGATCTCCGGACAGTACGCGATGATCCACTCGCCGTCGCGTTCGAAGATCGCCGTGAATTCGTTGCGCATCGAGGGCTCCTACCGCAAGGATAGCGCCGCCTCTGCGGGCCTGTCCAACACTTCTGGGGATGGCGCGACTGGGTTCCGATCCCGGCGGGGACGCGACGCTGAGTGATATTCCCGCCCTGTCAGGCACCCGCGCCTACGCCGCCCCGCGGAAAGGGCCTGAGCGGCAACAACCGCTGAGCGCGGCCGGGGGGCTTGATCGCCAGGTAGATCTTCCGGATCGGCCGGCCCTTCAATCGTCGCTGCACGGTGACGCGCTCGAGGCGCAGGCCCGCCGCGCGCAGCATCCGGCGAACCTCCGCGTCGTCGAACGCGCGCTCGCGCACCGAAACCTCGACCTTTCGGAACAGGCGCCCCTGCTTCACAAACCACAGCTGGTGGAAGGCCGCGATGCCGGCCGCCGCGTCGAACTCGTTGTAGGCGGTGAACGCGTGCGGCCCGACCCGGAACAGCTTCTCGCTCGTGCTCAGCCACTGCAGCATGAACCGCGTGTTCATGTCGAACTGGAAGAGGCCGCCCGGGCGGAGGATGCGCGCGACGTTGACGAACACGCGCTGCAGGCCGTCAGCCTCGAGCACGTGATTCAGCGCGTCGAAGTGGCACGTGAGCACGTCCGCCTGTACGTCGAGCTGGAGGCGCTCGAGGTCCTGGCGCACCCAGCGCACCCGCGCCGACTTGCGCCGGGCGACGCGGAGCATCGCCTCCGACCGGTCCACGCCGATGACCGTTCTCCCGGACCCGGCCACCCATGGCACGGTGGTGTTGCCCGTCCCGCAGGCGAGATCGACAACCACGCGCGGGCGGACGTGATGTGCTCTGATCGCCTCGCGGATCGACGCCCGGAACTCGGCATAGAAGGCCTGAATCCCCGGGTCGGCCGCCATCAGGTCGTATAGCGGAGCGAGTTCACGATAGGGATCGCGCACGTTCCAAACCTCCCCGCTCAATACTGTGGGCTGACCCGGGAACCGGCCGCGGTTCACGCGGCGGCTCCGAACGGCGAGCGGACGTGACGCCATCCTCGCCTGCGCCATCGCCGCCGACCAGCGTGAACTTGAGCCTGCACAGGTTCTTCTCCGCTGCCGCCCGAAGTGCGGAGGTGTCGTCCGCTGCGCCGGCATGCGGGGCGCTGCAGTCCCCATCCAGCACCGAGGCCAATGCCCCGGCCATCGTGCGGCCCCTCGTTAGCGCGACGGCCTCGCACCAGCGTTCACAATCGAGCTCATGATCGAGGGTCTTCCGGTCATCAGGGTCCCCTGCAGCGTTCCGCACCCATTCGCGCAGATATGCCCACGCCACCTTTCGCAGGCGCCGGAGCGTCTGCGCTGCGTCTCGATCCACGCCAGCGCCCGTCTGCGACGGCAGCGACATCAGCACCCCGACCCACAACCCGATCCCGCCGTCCTTCTCATCGAGCCGCCGCCACACCTCTTTGGCGGCAAGGTCCCCCGCCAGCAGGTAGAAGACGGCATCGGCCACGGCGCCATTCGGATCGCGCCCGTCGAGCTCTGCCCGGACCGTGAGCGCGTGCAAGTAGAACCGGAGCTTGCGCTCGGCATCCTCTCCGGCGTCGGCTGGCACACACCGATCCGCCGCGTCCTCGATGATCTGCCACGCCTCGACCTGCGCGACGATGGCCCGTCCCTCGATGTCGGCCCACGTGACCCGGGCGAGTTGCCGAGCCGCTTCGCGCTGCGCCGACGCGGTCGCGGCGCGAGTCCGCCCGTCCCGGTCGTGGGCGAGGTCGTCCGCGATGTCCGCGTGCTCGTCAGGCGTGAGAGTGAAGTCGAACCGAGCGCGGCATTCGGTGATCTGCTCGTCGAGCCACGCATCGCGGCGGGAATCCTCCACCCGTCGCCGCTCGATTTCGCGCTTCGTGGGCAACGTTGTCTCCGCTGGCAACTCCGCAAGAGAATCGGCGGCCAGCGGGGCGGAGGCCCGCCGCTCGGCCTGTCGGCCTGGCCGCCAAGGTCGAGTCTACACCCCCCGCGCGGGGCGCCGTCCCTCGGCTGCGGCCGGTGTCGCATTTCTGATACCCAATCTCGCGCCCACGCCACGGGGGGCTTGACGCACAACAGACGAGATGAAATCGATAGTCAGTGGCCTCCTCCTGGCGTCTCTGGAATGCCGGGAGTACACGGTGCGCGAGAAGGTCGATATGTGACGTGGAAAGTCTTTCACGGAACTGATGAGGAGCGGCCCGCTGAAGGCGAAGGCGCCTACGATGCGGGATGCGACGCAGGCGGCGGACTGCGGATTCACCGGCGCCGCATCCGAACGCCACCGCGGCTGGAGCTGGGCGACCTTGCGCGTGTCGCCGGCGATCGGCTTCTTCCTATCCTTCCGGGTAGTTCGTCGGGGCGAGGAGAGCTTCCGGCGGCACGTCTGCCTCCCGGATCCGGCAGGAATTCGTCAGCCAATCTTCGTCAATCTCGGGGTAGACCATCCAGCGTTGTCTCCGAGGCCCCCAAGCCTCCAGTTTCCCGGGAGAGTCGACGGGCTGGCGCAGGATGATCCCCTCGGACATGCGGTACTCGTAGCGCATCATCTTGCTTTCTCACGGGGAATGCTCATGGGAGTGAGCCGCCGTCCCATTCGTGCTCGGGGTCAGGAACGAACGTCAGTCCCCACGAGCGCACACTCCCGCTCTCGACGCCCACCAGCCATCCGCCGGGGATCTTCGCCCGAGACAGGTTTCTGGGCGCGGACTCCTTCCACTTCTCACCGGGCGGAACCTTCGCCCCGAGCCTGATGAAGACGAGTTCGTTTTCCATTGTTGTGTCCCATGAGACAGACTTGCGGATTGCCATCAGGTCGCAGAGCGGAGCGAGTTCACGATAGGGGTCGCGCACGCTCTCCACCGCCGCGCGCAGGAACGCAGGCGGCCACGGGAACCGCCTTCTCGGGAACGCCCCTACGCGCATCCGGCTTGAACCCGGCCGGCGAGGAGCCAGACCGTCAACCCCACGAACCATGCAAGCGGCACGTAGCCGAGATAGTTGATGGGGGAAGGCGGCTGATAGTGGTGCGGAAGCGACCAGAACGCCACGACGCCGAGGCCCACGGCCACCAGCGACGAGATCCCGCCTAAGGAGTGGCGCGTCGCGATCAGCGACACGCCCAGCACGGTGAACCACATCCCGGCCGAGACGAGAATGGCGTACTCCAGCGGAAACCGGTTGGCGTTGTCGGTCGTGATGTCATCGAGCGCCAGCCACGACAGCAACAACACGATGAGCGAAACTGCTCCACGTGCGCGCATGCTCAATCCCTCCTTGACGCGCCGTGCCCACAAGCGGTTTCATAACCCGTTCTCGCGCCCGAATTCAGCCGCTGTACGCAGGTTATGAAGCCGGCTCTAGTATAGCCCCCACGACGGCTTCACGGCCGTCGCGCGGCATTACCACCCCGGGCGGCGCATCACGTAACAATTACGTGGTCACCCTGGCAATAAGCGCCAGCCACGGCACTCGATCGCCCCTTTCGCTCTCCGCTGTTTCATCGCCGCACGGCGATCTACCAGCCCTGGGAGAGCCCGTGGCCGGCGGAACCCATCGAGTCCCGGCTTGGCACGATGTCTGCACGAGCGTGCCCTCGTCGGGTCGCCGGACCGCTGCGGACGATGACCGTCATCGAGCCGGCTGCCCGCGGGCACGAGAAGGGAACCGCGTCCGGACGCGCTCGACCCTGGCATTGTGCTAACCTCGGGAAAGAAGACGGCCGCTCACACCGGGCCGGCTCCCTTGTGTGGCCGGCCGTCTCGGTTGGCGGGGTCGAGCCGACTCCCGCTTGCCGGGCTGTCGGAGCCGACACAGAGGTCAACGATGTGGAAACGGGGCGAGGTCGTGCGGCCGCCTGTCGGTGGCCGCGAAGCAACGGGTGCCGTGCCCCCCGGAGCGCCGGGAGTGCCGAGCGCCCCTCGAGTTCACGTACCGGAAACCGAGGCGATGCGCCACATGGACAAAGACGTTGTCAACATCGGCAAGTCGGTCGTCATCAAAGGCGAGCTCAGCGGCAGCGAGGATCTGGTCATCGAGGGGACCGTCGAAGGCAAGGTCCAACTGGGCGAGCACGTGCTGACGGTCGGGGCGCACGGCAAGATCAAGGCCGAGGTGTTCGCCAAGGTCGTGATCGTCCTCGGTGAGGTCGTGGGCAACATCACGGCCAGCGAGAAAGTGGACATACGCGACAGCGGCTCGGTGGACGGCGACATCCTGTCGCCGCGCGTCGCGATTGCGGAGGGGGCGCACCTCCGCGGCAGCGTCGACATGCAGAAGAAGCCGGCCGCGGCCGTCGTCGCTGGCCAGACCGCGAAGCCCGAGGTGAAGCTCGCGCCCCTTCCGGCTGGCACGCCGGGGCCCGCCAGCCCCCATATCGCGGGCGCGTAGCCCCCCGCGTACGCGAGCGGCCCGCGCTTCACGCGCTCCGGCCGCGTCCTGCCGGGTGGAGGGGTGCTCTTGTCGGGCGGAGACACGCTGCGAAGTCTGCGCGCCATGCTCTTCCGCCTGGGATCCGCGCGGCAGGCGGAAGGTGCCCGGCCCGACGCCGGCTCACGGCCCAGGCCGGAGGGCGACGCGCTTGTTTCGTCGAAAGCGCTCCAGAAGTTCCTCTCGTGCATGCGTGCCCGCCCCGCGCCTACCCTGCTCGATCTGGGCCCCGTCGTGGGATCGAACATCACGTTCTTCGGCGAGCAGCTGAACTGCAAGTTCATGGTCGAGGACCTCTTTGCGGATCTCGAGCGTCACGTGCGCGAGGGCGCTCCCGGAGAGCTGCCGGCCTTCCTGTCGAAGCGGTTCACGCTGGCCGAGGGCACAGTGGACGGCGTGCTGGTGTGGGACCTCTACGACTACCTGGACCGGACGTCTGCGCAGGCGCTGGCGACCACGCTCGTCCGGCTGCTGCGGGCCGACGGCGCGCTGCTCGGGTTCTTCGGCAACGCCAATCCCGCCGGCAGCGGCTGCACGAAGTTCGTCGTCCTGGACGACTCGCACGTGCGGCTGCGCGCGCATGCCTCGGCACTGGTGCGCCGGGGCTCATTGCAGAACCGCGACATCATCAAGATGTTCGACGGGCTGCGCGTGTCCGATTCCTTCCTCCTGCAGACCGGCCGGCGCGAGATGCTCTTCCGCAAAGGCGGCGGCGGCCGGCCCGTCATCTAGCGTCCCGCGGCCGGTCCGCCATGGGCGTGGCGGAGGCTGGTCAGCCCGCGTGACCCCTACGGGCACCTGAGCGGCGACAACTCCCCTCTCCCCTCGTCCCGAATCCCACCTGTACACATACGGGGGTCTGTCCGGGAATCGTGCCGCGGCGGCGCAACTGCTGGGGCCGTCCAGGTGAAGCCCGTACAGCACCGGCCGCCCGGCTGCGTCGATGCCGTTGCGCGTGAGGTCGTAGCCCGCCATCGACCGGCGGGAGCCGACGCGCCCGTCGATCAGCACGAGCGCCCGGCCGAGCCGGGCCGCGGCAACGGCGGCGTAGGGGTCCATCCGCTCGCGAATCACGCCCTGCTCGATCACGGCGTGCACCGCGAAGGACACGGGCATCACTGCAACGCTGGCGGCCATCAAACCGACGAGCACGCGATCACGCCGGGGCCGGCCATCCAGTCGCGGGCCGGAGAAGAGACTGCCGGCGACGAACACGACCATGAACAGGAACGCCTCGTAGTGAAACCGCGGCCCGTACTGGTTGCCGCCGCGCTCGAGGTAGAAGTACAGGCACCCGGCGGTCAGCACGAGCATCCAGTCGAACAGGCCGCGGCGCGCCTCCCGCGGCGCGGTGCGCAGGCAGACGAGGTAGGCGGCAAGGAGCGCCGGGGGCGTCCAGGCCAGGTGGCGCAACACGTGAGTCGCAAGCACGTCGGCGCCGCGCAGCGCGAAGTTGTCGGCGAACCACAGCGAGTATGTCAGCGGACGCGTCGTGAGATGCCACGGGCTGCCGCTGAGCTGGGTGTTGTACCACGCCAGCAGCAACGCCCACGGCAGACCGCCCAGGGCGAAGAGGGCTGCTGTTCGGAGCCTGGGCGCCCCTGGCCGGAGCAGCCAGTACGCGATCGGCACCGCGCACACGACACCGGTGAAATACCGCGCGATCACCGCCCACCCGATGAGCAGGCCCGCCGCGAGCGGCACCCACGGTGGCCGCCGGTCATCGCGCGCAGCGAGGCACGCGGCGCCGAGCAGCATCGCTCCGCAGAAAGTGTGCGAGAAGTACGATGCCCCGTTGAACAGGAAGAACGGCGACACCGCCACGAGTGCCGCGGCAGACACTCCCGCGCGCGGGCCGTAGAGCCGCGAGCCGAGCTGCCAGACCAGCCCGAGCGTCAGCGCGCCGAAGACGGGGTTCGGCAGCCACGACGGCAACCCGGCCGCGAGGCCCGCGGCCAGCGCGAGCGGCCATCCCGCCGGGAAGCTCCCGAAGACGCGGCCGGGCTCATGGACGATGTAGTTGAAGAAGAAGACGTCGGCAGGCTCGACGGGCGTATTCCACAACCGGCCCGCCGCGATCGTCGAGGCCTGATAGAGGTACGCGTACTCGTCGCCGGAATTCGGGAAGTCGAGCAGCACGAACCGATTGATCGCCGCGAGCGCGATCACAACGAGGGGCGCGCCCGCCGCCCGGACGGCCGCACGATGCGCGTGTGCCAGGTCCGCGGCACGAACCCACCGCGCGTACAGGGCGTTCAGCCACGACTGCGGCGGCCCCGGGGCATTCAACATCGACGCTTCTCCGTGCACGCGAACGCGCAAGTGTACACCCGCGCTCCGGGTCATGGCGGAGGAAACAGGCGGAGGAAACCCCTTGACATCGTCGCCGCCCGACGAATACTGAGTGAGTCGTGCTGCGGGCGGCGCCGGGCGCCGCCCGGGCCGGCCGAAGCGTCGGACTGCTACCCTATTCCCGGAGGACGACCGTGAAGCGAGCGCTGGTGTGCGGGGCGGGCGGGTTCATCGGCATGCATCTCGTCAAGAAACTGGGGCGCCTCGGCTACTGGGTCCGCGGCGTGGACATCAAGCGCCACGAGTGGTCGCCCGCCGGGGCGGACGAGTTCCTGCAGCTCGACCTCCGCGTCGAGGCCAACTGCCGCGAAGCCCTCACGGCCGGCGGCGTCACGTTCGACGAGGTGTACCAGCTGGCCGCGGACATGGGCGGGATGGGGTTCATCCACTCGGCCGAAACCGAGATCATGCACAACAGCGCGCTCATCAACATCTACATGACCGACCAGGCCGCCCGCCTCGGAGTGCCCCGCTACTTCTTCTCGTCCTCGGTGTGCGTCTACCGCGACATGCAGCCCGGTGAACCGGAAATGACGGAGGCGGAGGCCGTCCCGGCCCATCCGGACAACGAGTATGGATGGGAAAAGCTCTACTCGGAGCGCATCGCCGAGGCGTACGAGCGGCGCTACGGGATGCAGGTGCGCATCGCGCGCTTCCAGAACTGCTACGGGCCGGAAGGGACCTGGACCGGGGGCCGCGAGAAGGCCCCCGCGGCCATGTGCCGGAAGATCGCCGAGATCGACGACGGGGGCGCCATCGACGTCTGGGGCGACGGCTCGGCCGTGCGGTGGTACACCTACGTCAGCGACATGGTCGACGGGATCTACGCGCTGACCCAGTCGGACCTGCACGGCGCGGTGAACATCGGCTGCCCGCAGTACGTCACGGTGGACGAGCTGGCGCTGGCAACTGCCCGCGTGGCCGGAAAGACGATCACGCTCCGCCACGTCGACGGCCCGGTGGGCGTGCACTCGCGCAACTTCAGCAACGCGCGCATCTGCTCGCTCGGCTGGACGGCGAAGGTGGACCTCGAGGCGGGCCTGGCGCTCACGTATCCCTGGATCGAGGCGCAGGTGAAGGCCGCGAGGAGCGCGTCCCGGTAGGCGCCGCATGCCGCGCAAGGCCTTCGTCAGCGGCGCGTTCGATCTCCTGCACAGCGGCCACGTGGCGTTTCTCACCGAGGCCGCCTCGCACGGGGAGCTGTACGTCTCGGTCGGCAACGACGAGTGCGTCTTCCGCCTGAAGGGGCGCTACCCGGTCAACCCGCAGGACGAGCGGAAATACCTCATCGATTCGCTGCGGTGCGTGAAGGAATGCCGGATCAGCCGCGGCATGGGGCTGCTCGACTTCGTGGACGAGCTCCGCGCGATCAAGCCCGACGTCTTCGTCGTCAACGAGGACGGCGCCCACGAGAGCAAGGCGCAGCTCTGCCGGGAGCTGGGGATCGAGTACCTCGTCCTGCGGCGGCTGCCGCACGGCGGCCTGCCGGCGCGCAGCACGACGGCGCTTCGCAGCGCGTGCACGATCCCGTTCCGCATCGATCTGGCGGGCGGATGGCTCGACCAGCCGTTCGTGTCCTGCTGCCACCCCGGCGCGGTCCTCACGATCTCGATCGAGCCGACCCACGAGTTCAACAACCGCAGCGGCATGGCGTCGAGCACGCGGAACCGGGGCATCGAACTCTGGCGGACAGCGCTTCCGCAGGGTAACAAGGAGCAGGTGGCGAAGCTCCTGTTCAGTTACGAGAACCCGCCCGGCACCAGGGAGGTGGCGGGGTCCCAGGACGCCATCGGCATCGTGTATCCCGGGCTCAACCGGCTCGAGTACCAACGGGGCCTACTGGCCCTACGCGATCGAGTCGGTCGAGGACGAGGAGGTGCTGGCCTGGCTGGAGCGGCGCCTGCACCTGGTGCCCCTCGGGCCGAGGGCCGCCGAGTTCAGCGTGCTCGCCGAGACGCGCGTGACCGCCGAGGGCGCCCGCGCGCTCGCCGAAGCGGCCGACGCCTGCTGGAAGGCCATTCTTGCGATGAATGCCGCGGCGTTCGGCCGCGCCTTCACGGCGTCGTTCGACGCGCAGGTCGCGATGTTCCCCAACATGGCCAACCAGGCCATCTACGACCAGATCGACGCCTACCGCGGCCTCGCCCACGGCTGGAAGCTCAGCGGCGCCGGCGGCGGCGGGTACCTCATCCTCGCCGCCGACGGCTTCGTCCCCGACGCGATTCAGGTCCGCGTCCGGCGGCAGTACGCCGTGTTCTGAAGCGGGACTCGCGCGGTCCGCACCCTGTCCCCCCGCCTCTCGCCTGTCCCCCTCTCTCCCCTCTCTTCTCTCGCCTCTCCGCTCTCGCCTCTCCCCTATCCCCTATCCCCTATGCCCTGTCCCCTATCTCTGAGTGGTATAGTCTCCCTGCCCTCCCCGAGCCCCCTCGAGACACCCATGCCAGGAGGTTCCATGTCCAGAAAAGTGCTGGTTGCGACCGAGAAGCCGTTTGCCAAGGTCGCCGTCGCCGGCATCAGCGAGATCTTTCGCGAGGCCGGCTACGACATGACGCTGCTCGAGAGCTACAAGGCCAAGGCCGACTACCTCACGGCGGTGGCCGGCGCCGAGGGCCTGATTGTCCGCAGCGACATCGTGGACGCCGAGGTGCTCGAGGCGGCGCCGGCCCTGAAGATCGTCGTCCGCGCCGGGGCCGGGTACGACAACATCGACCTCAAGGCCGCGGCGGCGCAGGGCGTCGCCGCCATGAACACCCCGGGCCAGAACTCGAACGCCGTGGCCGAGCTCGTCTTCGGGCTGATGCTCACGCTGGCCCGCCGCGGTTTCAGCGGGAAGGACGGCACGGAACTTCGCGGCAAGACGATCGGCATCCACGCCTACGGAAACGTCGGGAAGTACGTGGCGCTGGTCGCCCGGGGGTTCGGGATGGAGGTCTTCGCGTTCGATCCCTACGTGCCCGCCGAGAAGATGAAGGCCGAGGGCGTGACGCCGGCGGCGTCCGCCGAGGCGCTGTACGCGTCGTGCGACTACATCTCGCTCCATCTCCCCAAGACCAAGGAGACGGTGAAGTCGGTCGGCGCCGGCCTGCTGTCGAAGATGAAGAAGGGCGGCACCCTCATCAATACCGCCCGCGCCGAAGTGATTGACGAGGCGGGCCTGCTGGAGGTGATGGAGGCGCGCCCGGACTTCATGTACGGGGCGGACGTCGCGCCGGAGTGCGCGGCCGAGTTCGCCGCGAAGTACCAGGGGCGCTACTGCTTCACCGCCAAGAAGATGGGCGCGCAAACGGCCGAGGCCAACATCAACGCCGGCCTCGCCGCCGCGCGGCAAATCGTCAACTTCTTCGAGAAGGGCGACACGACCTTCAAACTGAACTAGGGCAGGAGCCTTACTTCTTCTCCGGCACCAGCGTCACGCGCACGTAGTTGCGTGTGTCGAGGTACAGCCGCGCGGCTTCCTGGATCATCGCCGCCGACAGGGTCCGGTTCACGCCCGGCTCGCTGAGGGCCGCCCGCACGTCGTCGCCGTTTTCGTACACGTCCGTGATACGGCCGACGGCCCAGCGGTTCTCCTTCGAATCCGTCTCGAACTCCCGCACCAGCGCCTCGCGCACGCCCCGGATGTACGACTCGGACAGCTCGTCCATCCGCATCCGCGAGATCTCGGTGAACAGCCGCTTTACCAGGTCCTCGGTCCGCTCGGGCGCGCAGCTGAAATCGATCGACACGGCGTAGGCGGGCTTCGGGATCCTGTCGCTGGCCGTGGTCACCTTCACCCCATACGTTCCGGACTGGTCCTCGCGCAGCACCGCGCCCAGCTGCCCCTCGAGCACCAGCCCCAGGACCCGGAGCAGCACGCGCTGGGCGGGATCCCACCTGAACGGGCCCGAGAAGACGATGCGCACCCGGCTCTGGGGCTCGAGGCCCTTCTCGACGACCTTCTCGACCACGCCGCGAACCGGCGTGACGCCGGTGTCTCTCCAGGTCTCCTTCCGGCCGGAGGCCGGCAGCGAGGCCAGGTAGCGCGTCACGAGCGGCCGGACGGTGGCCACGTCGAAACTGCCCGCGAACACGAACACGAAGTCGCTGGCGTCGGCGAACCGGTCCTTGTAGAAGGCCAGCGACTTCTCGAGGCTCAGCTCCCGAATGAGCTCGGCTGACAGCGGGCGTTTCCTGAAGTGGCCCTGCCAGACGACCGCCGACACCGTGTCTTCGAAGAGCGTGTCGGGATCCGAGCGGCGATTCGCGGCCAGCGACGTCAGCTGCTCCTGCATCACGCCGAACGCGGTGGCGTCGGCCCTGGGCTTCGTGAACCTGAGGTAATCAGCTGCAGGAGCGTCTCGAGGTCCCGGGCCGAGCCTCCGCCGGCCAGCCCCTCGAACGACTCTTCGAAGAACGGCAGCACGGTCGCCACCTTGCCGGCGAGCACCTTGTCGAGCGCGACCGCGTCGAAGGCGGCGAGGCCTCCGGCGGCCACGACCTGGGCGGACGTCGCGGCCGCCACGTAGTCGGCATCCGGCACCAGCGACGCGCCGCCCGGGCTGATGGCGCGGAAGAACACTTCGTCCTGCTTGAACGTCGTCGGGTGCAGCACGACCCGCGCGCCGTTCAACAGCGTCCACTCGGTGATGCCCGCTTCGGGTATCGCCTTCTCGGCGGCGATCGCCCCGGCCGCGGGCGGCTCGGCGAGCAGCGCCGCGTCGGGGGCATCGTCCACGTAGGCGGTGGGCGCCGCGGCGCCGGCCTTCTTGACGATGGCGGCAAAATCGGCCTCCGCCGGGATGGCCAGGCCCGGCTTCTGGGGCGCGGAGACGGCGACCACGCGGCTGTGATCCCCGTTCCACTCCCTGGCGAGCGCATTCACCTCCGCGAGCGAGATCCCCGGCAGGAACTTCACGTGCATCTCGTGCTCCCAGGCGATGCCCGGGAGCGACTCGCCGGTCAGGAAGTTCCTGATGTACTCCGCCGCGAGCGGGGCCGATTCGTCCTTGTCCTTCTCCGCGAGGGCCTGGTCGTAGACTCTCAACAGGTTGCGCTTCTCCCGCTCGAGTTCGGACGCGGTGAAGCCGTGGCGTTCAACCCGCGTCGCCTCGGTGATGAGCGCCTCGAGCGCGCGCCCGATCCGGTCCGGTTGCGTCATCGCCGAGAGCATCGCCACTTCCTTCGTGCGGACGAAGATGCCCCGGTCCACGCCGGCGCCGATGAAGGGCGCGTCCGCGCGCTGGCTCACTTCGTTGAGCCTGGCGTTGAACATCGCGGCGTACAGGTGGTCGATGATGCGCTCCCGGTAGGACAGGACGGTGGCCTGCTCGCGAATCGGCAGCTTGTTGAAGATCGTCAGCGAGGCGGCCGGCAGCTCCGGGTCGGTCGCGATCGCGTAACGCGTGCCCGCGTGGTCCGGCACGGGATACGCCGGCCGCGGCTTCGGCGCCACCGGCGCCGGGACGGGTCCGAACCGCTGCTTGATGAGCTTCTCGATCGCGGGCGGGTCGAAATCGCCGACGGCGACGACGGCCATCAGGTCCGTCCGGTACCAGTCCCTGTAGAACTGCTTGAGGCGGTCGTGGGAGAACGACTCGAGCGACGCCCTGGTGCCGATCGGGCTGCGCACCGCGTAGCGCGAGCCGTCCAGCACGATCGGAAACAGCTTGTCCTGGAGCCGGGCCGACGCGCCGCGCCCCTGCCGCCATTCCTCGATGATGACGCCCCGTTCCTTGTCGATCTCGCGCGCGTCGAAAGTGAGGTTGTGCGCCCAGTCCTCCAGGATGAGAAACGCCTTGTCGAGAATCTCCATCCGGTCGGTGGGCACCTTCAGCACGAACGTCGTGTCGTCGAACGTCGTGAAGGCGTTCAGGCTCGGCCCGAACTGCATGCCGATCGACTCCATGAAGCCCGTGATCTCCTGGCCCTGAAAGTGCTTCGTGCCGTTGAAGGCCATGTGCTCGACCACGTGCGCCAGCCCGAGCTGATCGTCGTCTTCGAGCACGGACCCGGCGTTGATCACCAGGCGGAGCTCGGCGCGCTTGCCCGGACGCGGATTGCGCCGGATGTAGTAGCGCAGGCCGTTCTCGAGCCGGCCGATGGTGATGCGGGCGTCGACCGGCACCCGCTCCGAGGCGGACGGCAGCGGCGCCACCGTCATCGGCGCCGGTTTGCGCACCGGCGGCTGGACGGCCGTCTGCGCGGCCGCGTACGAGCCGGCGGCGTGAATCACGAGGGCTGCGAGAACGGAGCGCGTCACACGACGGACATGCATTGCGGAGTTCCTATGAAACGTCGATGCCCATGCGGGCCACGAGGTCCGACACCTCGCGCCGCAGGAAGCCGAACGACGGGATGACAAACAGCAGTTCCTGCATCTTCGACCAGTCGTAATCGGTCTCGATGACCTCGGCCGTGACGAACGGCCGGCGCTCGACGCTCTTCGACAGCGAGAACGGGATCTCACCCGTCGACGACAGGATGCCGGCGCCGAAGATGCGCGTCTCGCCGGCTTCCTCGATGAGGCCGAACTCGATGGAGAACCAGCTCAGCCGCTTCAGCGCGAGCACGTGGTCGCCCGATGCCGCCCGCACGGCGGCCCTGCCGATCGTGGTCAGCAGTTCCGCGTAGTCGTGGTTGACGAGCGGCGGCACGTGGCCCAGGCAGTCGTGGATCATGTCCGGCTCCGGCGTGAACTCGGGCTTCGAGCCGTGCCGGATGAACTGGGTGCACGGGAACCCGCGCCCGGCGATGTACGAGTAGAAGATCCGGTACACGATGGGCCCTTCGGCCGGCACGAGGTGCATGCCGCTCATCTGCTGCAGCCGGCCGCTCAGCGTGCGCAGCTGCGGAATCCCCTGCGCGCTGATCCCGAGGTCCTGCTTGGCCTGCAGGTAGATCCGGCTCGCGTGGCGCAGGTGCAGCTCGTCCAGCTTGGGCGACACTTCGCGCCAGATCCGCTGCTCCTCCGGGATGTACTCGATGAGGGGCGGCCCCAGATTGCCGAGGCGGTGCTCGCGGCACAGGGCGAACAGCTCATGGCGCCTGGCTACATACGCCTCGTCGCCGATGCCCGGGTGCACGGGCTCGAGCTCGAGCACCTCGGGATCGGGAGGATTCGCGTAGATCTCGTTGGAGAGGTCCGCCGATGCGGTTCTCGACGTCTGCTGGTCCATCGCCGGGGGCTCCGTTGTCAGGGGCACCTTTCGAGAATACGCGATGGGGGCTGGCCTGACAAGCGCGCACGCGTGCTACCATCGGCGGCGCTTCGCCATGGACGTGGACGTAGTCGTCATCGGCGCCGGCGCGGCCGGCATGATGGCGGCGGCCCAGGCCGCCCGCCGCGGCCGGCGCGTGGTGCTGGTCGATCACTGGCGCCGGATCGGCGAGCGCATCCGCGTGTCCGGGGGCGGGCGCTGCAACTTCACGAACCGGCGAGCCGGGGCCGAGCACTACCTCTCCCGGAACCCCAGGTTCTGCCAGTCGGCCCTGGCCCGGTTCCCGCCCGCCCGGTTCGCCGCGATGCTGGAGCGGCGCGGGATTCCCTACCACGAGGAAGACCACGGCCAGCTGTTCTGTGATCGGTCCTCGCAGGACGTCATCGGGCTGCTCCGGCGTGAATGCGACGAAGCGGGCGTGCGGCTCGTGCACCCGTGCGCCGTCACCCGCGTCGCACGCCTGTCGGCGGGCGGCCCCCCTGGACCGCGGCCGGGAGCGGCGAGATTCACCGTGCAGTCGGACCGCGGCGCCTGGCCGTGCGAATCGCTCGTCATCGCCACGGGCGGGCTGGCCGTGCCGATGCTGGGCGCGACGCCGTTCGGCTACGCGGTGGCGGAGCAGTTCGGCATCCCCGTCGTGGCGCCCCAGCCGGCACTCGTACCGCTCGCCCTCGCGCCGGAAGACATGGCGGCCCTCGCGCCGCTTGCCGGCGTCGGCTTCGAGGCGGAAGCCCGCTGCGGCACGGCCCGAAGCGCGCCGCGGTTCGTCGAGCGCGCCCTGGTGACCCACCAGGGGCTGTCCGGCCCGGCCATCCTCCAGATCTCGAGCTACTGGCAGTTCCAGCGCCGCGCCGGCGGCCCGACGGCGCCGGTGACGCTCGACCTGCTGCCCGGCCGCGACGCCCGCGCATGGCTCGCGGAGCGCGCCGGCAGCCGCGCCGTGCTGCCCAACCTGCTGTCCGAGGTGCTGCCCCGCCGCCTCGCGCACGGCTGGTGCGGCCTGCACGGATGGACCGGCCGGATCGACGAGTACGCCGCCCCGGTCCGCCAGGCCATGGCGCGGGCCATCAACGCGTGGACGCTGATGCCCAGCGGCACGCTCGGCTACAAGAAGGCCGAAGTCACACTCGGGGGCGTGGACACGAGCGCGCTCTCCTCGCAGACGATGGAAGCCCGAGACGTGAGCGGGCTCTATTTCGTCGGCGAAGTCGTGGATGTAACCGGATGGCTCGGCGGCTACAATTTCCAGTGGGCCTGGTCTTCGGGCTGGGTGGCAGGACAATTCGCATGACCACACCAAAGACTCCTTTGTCAGATGGACGACCGCGATTCGGGTTCGTCGGCCGTGGGTGGCCGAGGCGCTTCCCATCTGCGCGCAGGCAGGACAGGCGAAGGTCAGCCGAGCACAGATGGGAACGGCTCGGACAGGACCCGCGGCTGACGGGCGATCGTCTCCGAATCGCGGTCTTCGCTGTCTTCGCGGTCGCTGCCGCGGCGCTCGTCTCGACCGGCCTAGTCTCGGCCCGCGCAGCCCAACCGCAGGGTCCGCCGGACGCAGCCAGGCACGTGCGCTTTGTCACGATTGCCCCCGGCGATCCCCTCGAGACCATCGTCGCGAAGGCGTCCCGCGTCGTGCCGTCGCCCAACCAGCTTGCCTGGCAGGAGCGGGAGTTCATCGCCTTCGCGCATTTCGGCATGAACACGTTCACCGATCGGGAATGGGGAGACGGCAAGGAACTGCCGGCCCTGTTCAACCCGGCGGATTTCGACGCGCGCCAGTGGGTGCAGGTCTTCAAGGCCGCCGGGATGAAGCTGCTCATTCTGACCGCCAAGCACCACGACGGGTTCTGCCTGTGGCCGACGGCCACGACCGCCCACAGCGTGAAGAGCAGCCCGTGGAAGAACGGGAACGGCGACGTCGTGGCCGAGGTCGCGCGGGCCTGCCGTGAGGCCGGACTGGCTTTTGGCGTGTACGTCTCGCCCTGGGACAGGCACGAGCCCGTCTATGGCGATTCCCCCCGCTACGACGAGTTCTTCAGATCGCAGCTCCGGGAGCTGCTCACACGCTACGGCGAGATCGCGGAGGTCTGGTTCGACGGCGCGAACGGTGAAGGCCCCAACGGGAAGCGCCAGGTCTACGACTGGCCCTCCTACTACCGCGTCGTCCGGGAACTCCAGCCGAAGGCGGTCATCTTCGGGATGGCGCCGGACGTGCGCTGGGTGGGCACGGAGTCCGGCTACGGCCGGGAGACCGAGTGGAGCGTCGTGCCGCTCAAGCTGCGCGACGGCGCCGCGCTGCGCCCCGACGCGCCGCATCCGTTGGACGACGCCTTCGTGCCGGGCGACCTGACGGCGCCGGACCTCGGCAGCCGTGAGGCGATTCGAACCGCGCCAGTGCTCGCCTGGTACCCCGCCGAGACGGACGTGTCGATCAGGCCGGGCTGGTTCTACCACGCGAAGCAGGACGCGCAGGTCAAGGCGCCGGAGAAACTGGTCGACATCTACTTCAGCTCGGTCGGACGCAACGGGGTGCTCCTGCTCAACGTGCCTCCGGACACCCGCGGCCGAATCGCCGATGCGGACGTCAAGGCCCTCGAGGGCATGCGCGCCATCCTCGACCGCGCGTTCGCGTCGCCGGTCGCCGAGGCGAAGTTCGGGAAGCAGGCGGCTGCCGGCGTGACCGCGGCCGCCTACGAGATGCCGCTCCCCGGCGGCCGCCGCTTCGACGTCGCGCTGCTCCAGGAAGACATCCGGCAGGGGCAGCGCGTCGAGCAGTTCACGCTCGAAGTCTGCGCGGCCGGCGCGTGCCGCGAGTTCGCGCGCGGGACCACGATCGGCTACAAGCGCCTCCTCCGCTTCCCCGAGGTGCAAGTCGGCCCCGCTGAGCGAGATGCGCGCATCAGGCTGACTGTCGGGCAGGCTCGCGGCACGCCGGCCGTGTCGGCGCTCGGCGTTTACAGCATGGGCACCAACCAGCCGCAGGACGCGGCCCCGGGAGCGACACGATGAAACGGATCGCAGCGGCGCTCGTGGTGGCGGCCATCGGCCTGACTCCGGAGCTCACGTCGGTCGACCACGTTCGCCCCGGCGCGCCGGCCCCCTCCGGGCAGGCGGCGAACCACCGCTTCACCCTGGGAGAGGTCGACTTCCTGCTCGACGGGGCGCCGTTCCAGATCATCGGCTGCGAGATGCACCCCGCGCGCATCCCGGCCGAGTACCTGGGCGCATCGCATCAGGATGGCGAAGGCGATGGGCTGCAACACCATCGGCGCCTACCTGTTCTGGAACTACCACGAGACCGCCGAGGGCGTCTTCGACTTCACGACCGGCAACCGCGACGTCGCGCGGTTCGTGCGGCTCGCGCAGCAGGAGGGCCTGTGGGTGTTGCTCCGCCCCGGCCCCTATGTGTGCGCCGAGTGGGACTTCGGGGGCATCCCGGTCTATCTGCTGCGTTATCCGGATCTCAAGGTCCGCTGCATGAACCCGCAGTACATGCGGGCGGCGGAGCGCTACATCCAGCGCCTGGCGGCGGTGGTGAAGCCGCTGATGGTCGCGAGCGGGGGGCCGATCACCATGGTCCAGATCGAAAACGAGTACGGCAGCTACGGCAACGACCGCGCGTACATGGAGCGGCTCAGGAGCGTGTGGGTCGGCGCCGGGATCGCAGGCCCGTTCTATACGGCCGACGGCCCGACGCCCTACATGCTCGAGGCGGGCCATCTCCCGGGCGCCGCGGTCGGCCTCGACTCCGGTTCGGAGGAGCGCCACTGGGAACTGGCGCGCGCCCTCGTGCCCGGCGTCCCCGTCTTCTCGTCCGAAACGTATCCGGGCTGGCTCACGCACTGGGGCGAGGCCTGGGCGCGGCCGAAGCTCGACGAACTGCTGAAGGAAGTCACGTTCCTGCTCGCCAACAAGAAGTCGTTCAACTTCTACGTCGCGCACGGCGGCACCAACTTCGGCTTCACTGCCGGCGCGAACTCCGGCGGCAAGGGCTACGAGCCAGACCTGACCAGCTACGACTACGACGCCCCCATCGACGAACAGGGCCGGGCGACGGCGAAGTACCACGCCCTGCGGAAGCTCATCGGCTCCTACCTTCCCGCCGGCCAGGCGCTCCCGCCGGTCCCCGACCCGGTCCCCTCGACGACCGTCCCCGAATTCGCCATGCGCCCTCACGCGTCGCTCTGGAACAACCTGCCGGCCCCGGTGGCATCGGTCCAGCCGAAGCCCTTCGAGTCGTACGGCCAGAATCAGGGCCTGGTGCTCTACCGGACGAAGCTCGTGGGCCGCAAATCGGGCCGCCTCGTCATCACCGACCTGCACGACTACGCCAGCGTGTTCGTGGACGGCAGGCTCGTCGGGACGCTCGACCGGAGGCTCGGCGAGAAGACCATCGACCTGCCGCGGACCGACAACCGGATGCCGGTGCTGGACATCCTCGTCGAGGGCATGGGCCACATCAACTTCGCGCAGGAGATGATCGACCGCAAGGGGATCACCGATCGGGTGACGCTGCAGGGCATGACGCTCATGAACTGGGAGGTGTTCCTGCTGCCGCTAGGCGACGCGTGGGTGTCTGCCCTGCCGGCCGGCGCACCCGACCCGCGTCCCGGCACGTTCTTCCGCGGATCGTTCACGCTCGACCAGCCCGCCGACACCTTCATCGACATGACCGGCTACCGGAAGGGCGTCGTCTGGGTGAACGGGCACAATCTCGGCCGCTACTGGGAGATCGGCCCGCAGAAACGCCTCTACTGCCCCGCATCCTGGCTGAAGGCGGGCGCGAACGACGTCGTCGTGTTCGACCTGCACCAGATGGCGGCGGCCCCCCTGCGCGGCGCGCTGGCGCTTGAAGTAGCGGCCAGTGATCGGGACGTCGCCCCCACGGACGCACTGGGGCCTGGTGCTGCTGCTCGCCGCCACGGCCACGGCAGCCTATCTCTGCCGGGTGAACATCTCCGTCGCCGGCGCGTTGGTGATGGAAGAGTACGGGCTCACCCAGACGCAGATGGGCTGGGTGTTCAGCGCCTTTCTGGCCGGCTACACGCTGTTCATGCTGCCTGGCGGGCTTCTGGCCGACTGGTGGGGCGCGAAACGCGCCATGTCGGTGCTGGCGTGGGGATGGGTGGCCGTCACGGCCATCCAGGCCGCGCTGCCGCCGGGAGATGCCGCCGGCTCGGCGCTCGGTGTCGTCGGCGCGCTCGCGGCACTCCGCTTCGTGATGGGCGCGCTGGCCTCCCCCACCTATCCAGCCGCACTGGAAGGGGCGTCGCGCTGGTCTGCGCCCGAAGCCCTCGGGCGGGCCAACGGCCTGGTGATCGGGTCTGTCGGACTCGGGTCGGCGATCGCCCCGCCGTTCATCACCGCCGTCATGGTGCCATGGGGCTGGCGGGCCGCCATGGTGGCGTCGGCAATCCCGGCGCTGCTCATCGCGGCTGCCTGGCTCGTCGTCAGGGAACCCGCCCGGCCCGTGCCGCGGGCGCTGCGCCGGGCGGAGGCCGAGGGACGCCCGCGCGAATCTCACGGCCGCGTGATCGCCCGGCTGATGCGGGCGCCGGGCTTCGCGCTGCTGACGTTGAGCTACACGCTCCAGGGCTACGTCGGCTACATCTTCATCTTCTGGTTCTATCTGTACCTCGTCCAGGTCAGGCGCTTCAGCCTGGTCGAAGGCGCGCTCGTCAGCAGCCTGCCGTGGGTGCTTTCCGCCATCTCGATTCCCCTGGGCGGGCTCATCTCGGATCGCCTCGTGCAGGGCAGACTCGGGCCGGTGTGGGGCCGGCGGCTGATTCCGATCGCCGGAATGGGGGGCGCCGGCGCCTTCATCTCCATCGGCGCGCACACGACGGAGGGGTGGCTGGCGGCGGTCTCGCTGGCGGTGGCCACGGCCCTGGTCCTCAGCGTCGAGAGCCCCTTCTGGACCACCGTGGCGGGCATTGCCGGCGCGCGGAGCGGCACCGGCGGCGCCATCATGAACACGGGCTGCAACATCGGAGGTGTGGTGTCGCCGATGCTCACGCCCCTGCTCGGCGAGATCTTCGGGTGGGAGCCGGCTCTGCACCTGGCGGCCGGCCTGTCGGTCCTCGCGGCGCTGGCGTGGTTCTGGATCACGCCGCCCGCGCCTACTGCATCCGGCTCACCTTGATCGTCCACGCGTGCCGGGCCGGCGCCCTGGCGCGCAGGCTCTCCGGCAGGGTGACGACGAAGCCGCCGCCGTCGGCTCTCCACGACAGCGCGGAGGAGGAGCCGAGCATGGTCACGCGCGCCCCGTCCGCCGGCGCCCCGGACGACACGCGAATCTCAGCCGGCATCCGCGGGTCCTTCTCGTCGGCGAGATAGACGAAGTAGGCGCTTCCATCCTTGCCCCGCGTAAGGCGGAGCCTGCCGTCCATGTAGGGCGCGGCGGGCCTCGAGCCGTAGATTGCGTCCCCGTTCACCTTCAGCCACGCGCCGATTTCCGCAAGCAGGTCGTACGCGCCCTGCTGCCAGGTCCCATCCGGGCCGGGCGCGACGTTCAGCAGCAGGTTGCCCCCCTTGGCGACGATGTCCGCCAGCAGGTGCACGCCCTCGCGTCCGCTCATGTACTTCGCGCCCGGCGTGAACGACCATCCGCCGCCCGAGATGATGCAGGACTCCCACGGGTACGGCAGCGGCCTCTCGGGCACCCGGTTCTCGGGCGTGAGGTAGTTCTGGTTCTTGCCGTAGACGGCTCGATCCACGACGATGAGGCCCGGCTGCTTCTCCCGGGCCTTCGCCACCAGCTCGTCCATCCGGGGGTCCTGGTTCACCACGCGCGACTTGATGAACCCCGACGGACTCTCACCGAGGCGCTCGGCGTACATCCGTTCGATCTCGTCCTTCGACCGGCGCTTCACCCACCCGCCGTCCAGCCAGAGTATGTCCATCCGGCCGTAGCCGGTCATCAGCTCCATCACCTGGTTGTGCGTGAAGTCCACGAACGACGTCCACCGCTCGGGATAGCGCTCGGGGTCGTAGTTGACGTTGCGATCGGGCGTGGCGAAGTTCGGCCACCAGTAGTACTCGCTGTGCCAGTCGGGTTTCGAGAAGTACGCGCCCACGAGGAAACCCTCGGCCCGGAACGCGTCGAAGATCTCTTTCGCGATGTTGGCCTTCGGGTTCGAGTGGAACGGCGTCGCGGGCGACGTCACCCTGTAATCGGTGTACTTCGTGTCGAACATCGAGAAGCCGTCGTGGTGCTTCGTGGTGAAGACCACGTACTTCATCCCGGCGTCGCGCGCCGCGCGGGCCCACTTCCCCGGGTCGAACGCCACGGGATTGAAGGTCTTCTGCAGCCCTTCGTAACGCCGCTTGTACTCGATGTAGTCCTCCTGGCTCCGCTTGCACCAGCCCTCGTCCTCGGCGCAGATCGACCACGACTCGACGACGCCCCACTGGCTGTACGGGCCCCAGTGCATCAGCAGGCCGAACTTGATGTCCTGCCAGGCGTCGAGCTTCGCGAGGACCGCGCGGTCGGTCTCCGGGACGTACCGCTCGTCCTCGTGCTGGGCGGCGGCCACGCCGGCGCACGCCAGGCAGGCCGCGAGCGCGACGATGATGCTCTTCATGGACGTCAGGGCTCCAGGCGCCAGGGCGTGACCGTCACCGACACGCGCCGGCCGGCGCGAAGGACGTCTACCGGCGTCGAGCGGCCAATCCGATCGCCGCCCAGCAGCGCGAACAGCGCGGGCGGGTCCGGCACGGGCTGGCGCGCGACGCTCACGATGATGTCGCCGGCTTTCAGCGCCTGCCCGCGCTGGCGCAGCAGGCGCACGACCTCGAGGCCGGCCAGCTCGCGGCCGCCGACGACCACGCTGCGTTTCGAGACCGAGACCCCCAGGGTGGCGCGCTCCACGCGGCCAGCGCCCAGCAGCTGCGGCACGATGGCCCTCACGGTCTCGGCCGGTATGGCCAGGCCGATGTACGGCGACTCGCTGTCGAGCAGCGTGGTGATGCCGATGACGCGCCCCCGCATGTCCACCAGCGGACCGCCGGAGTTGCCTTCGTGGATGTCGCAGTCGGTCTGGAGCAGGTCATAGTGCGGACGGCCCGGCCCGGCGCTCGCGGTGCGGGCGAGACCGCTGACGACGCCGATCGTCACCGACTCGGGGTAGCGGCCGAGCGGGTTGCCGACGGCCAGGCACATCTCCCCCGTGCGCACCGGCGAACGCCGCAGCGGCAGCGCGTGCGGCCATCTCCCATCCAGTGTGAGCACGGCGATGTCGGCGATCCGATCGACCCCCACGACGCCCGCCAGGGCCTTGGCGCCGCCGTGCAGCGTGACCGTGACCGGCGGCTGCACGTCCGACACGACGTGGTGGTTGGTGACGATGTGCCCGCGCCTGTCGAGGAAGAAGCCGGAGCCGCTGCTGCCGCCGTCCGCCGTCGCCCCCGAGACCGCCACCGTCGCGCGGAGCACGTGCCCGGTCAGGCCGGCAATCTCGTCGCTGAACCGCGAGAGCAGGCCTCCGCGCGCGCCGGGGCTAGGCATCCACCGCCTCATCGTCCGCGTCGGCGCGCGCGGTCTTCCCGCCCAGCTTCCGGGCGAGCACGGTGTCGAGCCGGTCGGCCGACTCGGCGAAGCGGCGGCAGGCGTCGGTGAACTGGCGGGCATCGAGCGTGTCGGCGGGGACTTCCCACGCCGCGATCACGAGGTCCTCGAAGCGGAATACCCGGATGCCCAGTTCGGCGGCATTCACGTCATTCACCGCCTCGAGCACCCTGGCTTTCTTCTTCATGCCCGACACGAGCACCGCCGAGAACTGCAGCAGCGGCATGGGCGCGTCGAGCAGGCGAAGCGTGATCTCCGCGCTGCCGCGCGGGAAGGTGTACTCCCCGTCGCCGTCCGGCGTCACCCGTTCGGCCTCGAGCAGCGCTGCCAGGTTCTTCTCGATGAACGGCCGGAGAACGTCGATACGCGACATGCAGCCTCCGAAGGGCGGACCCGGCCGGGTCGGCCGTGCCAACAGTCTACGCCAGACTCCCCTGCGCGCGTGCCATTCCGGGCCGTCTGAAAGTGCCGGGGTCTGTGCTATCGTGTGCGGCACCGGCGGTTTCCTGACGGGCGCGCTCAGGACGGAGACTGGACCATATGCACCTGCAACTCATTGACTGGGTTATCGTTGTGCTGTCCCTGCTCGTCTGTTTCGTCCCTGCGCTGTTTTTCGGCAAGCGGGCGGGCAAGAGCACCTCCGAGTTCTTCGTCTCCGGCCGGGCCGTGCCCTGGTGGCTCGCGGGGCTGTCGATGGTGGCGACCACCTTCAGCAGTGACACGCCCAACCTCGTCACCGACATCGTCCGCCGCAACGGCGTGGCCGGGAACTGGGTGTGGTGGGCCTTCGTGCTGACCGGCGTGTCGACGGTCTTCTTCTATGCGCGGTTGTGGCGCCGCTCGGGGGTCATGACCGATCTCGAGTTCTACCAGATCCGCTACTCGGGCAAGGCCGCCAGCGTGGTGCGCGGGTTCCGGGCAGTCTACCTCGGCCTGCTGTTCAACTGCATGATCATGGCCACGGTCAACCTGGCCGCGTGCAAAATCGCCGGCGTGCTGTTCGGGTTCGAGCGCTGGCAGACGCTCGCCTTCGTGGGCATCCTGAACGTCGTCTTCGCGACCCACTCCGGGTTGTGGGGCGTCCTGGTCATCGACATGATCCAGTTTTTCATCAAGATGACGGCCGTTATCGCGGCGGCGTACTTCGCGGTGACGCTGCCCCAGGTCGGCGGGCTCAGCGGGCTCGTCACGAAGCTGTCGGCGACGCCGGGCCCGAACGGGATCAACTACCTGAACATCCTGCCGAACTTCACCAGCAACTGGGACATCGCCGTGGCGGTGTTCGTCATGCCCATTGCCGTCCAGTGGTGGGCGGTCTGGTACCCGGAGCCGAGCCGGGGGGCGGCAGCTACATCGCCCAGCGGATGCTCGCGTCGAAATCGGAGCGCGACGCGCTCGGGGCGGTGCTCTTCTTCAACGTGGCGCACTACGTGCTGCGCCCGTGGCCGTGGATCATCACCGCCCTCGCCTCGATCATCATCTACCCCAACCTGTCCGACATCCAGGCCGCCTTCCCGAACCTCGATCCGAGCCTCATCGGCCACGACATCGCGTTTCCGGCCATGCTGAAGTTCATGCCGGTGGGATTCATCGGCCTGATGGTGGGCGGGCTGATCGCCGCGAACTCCTCGACCATCCTCACGCACCTGAACTGGGGCGCGTCGTACCTGGTCCACGACTTCTATCAGCAGTTCATGAAGAAGGGCGCCAGCGAGAAGCACTACGTGATGGTGGGGCGCGTGGCCACCGTCCTCCTGTTCATCCTGTCCTCGTCGCTGGTGTTCGTGCTCGATTCGGCGAAGGACGCCTTCGACGTCATCCTGCAGATCGGCGCCGGCACGGGGCTGCTCTACCTGGTCCGGTGGTTCTGGTGGCGCGTCAACGCGTGGTGCGAGGTCGCGGCGATGGTCAGCTCGTTCGCGATTTCCCTGGTCTTCCTCATCCTCGCGAAGAACGGGATGCACTTCAGCACGCACGCCGCGTTGCTGATGACGATCGCCTTCACGACGGTGTGCTGGGTGACGACGGCCTTCGTGGGCCCGGCGACCGACCGCAAGGTCCTGATCGATTTCTACGTGAAGGTCCGTCCGTTCGGTCCGGGATGGAAGAAGGTCCAGAAAGACGCCGGCCTCGTCGACGGCTGGGGCGGCCCGCGCGCCGAAGGCGACAACATCCCGCTGGCGCTCCTCGGCTGGGTGGCCGGGTGCACCATGATCTGGTCGGCCCTCTTTACCGTCGGGAACTTCCTCTACGGCCGCACGGGCACCGCAGTGTTCCTGCTCGTGACCTTCGTCGTCAGCGCGGTGGCCCTGATTTACGTGGTGCAGCGGCTCTGGTCGGGAAGCAAGGCGGAGGCCGACGCCATCGCCTGAGGCACTGTCGGGAGGAGAGGTGCGGGCGGCCGATCCCGGGGATCGGCCGCCCGTCTGCCTGCGCCGTCACTTCAGCGTGACGACGTGCACCGTGCCGTCGCCGTACTTCCTGGCCAGGCCGTCGATGGTCCGCCCGCCGAACTCGGCCGCCATCGCGTCAATCGTCGCCTGGTTCGGCAGCATCTTCCCGGCGCCGGCCTTGCACTCCTCGATGTTGCCGGCCACCATGATGATCAGCTTGTCGGGTTGCAGGTACTTCTGCGCCACCCGCTTCACGTCGGCGAGCGTCACCTTCGAGTACCCGCTCGAGATAGGTCTCGTAGTAATCGCGGGGGCGCCCCTCCAGTTCGAGTGACGCGAAATTGCGGAGGTTGCCGGAGACGTCGGAGAACATCGCCGGGAACGCGCTCATCCGGGCCGCTTTCGCGAACGCGACATCCTGCGCCGTCACGTCGCCCGCCCGCATGCGCTCGAGCTCGTTCAGCATCAGCTGCGCCGCGAACACGACCGTCTCGTTCTTGGTCTGGCAGAAGGCCTGGAACGTCCCCGGGTAGTGGATCTGCGAGGGCACCGACGAGTTCGCCGTGTAGGCGAGGCCGTTGTCGGTCCGCACGATCTTCGTGATGCGTGACGAGAACGACCCGCCGCCCAGCGTGTAGTTCATCAGGTCCATCGCCGGGGTGTCGGGGTCGTCCGAGGTCAGCCCGATGTGGCCGATCTGGATGATGCCCTGGTTCGGCGTGGTCCCCTGGGGCTGCACCATGTAGACGCCCGGCTTCGTGGTCTGCTGGGGCTTCGGCCACGGCGGCACGGCTTTCTCCGCGGTCCGCCACTTGCCGAACGTGGCTTCGAGCTTCTGCAGCATCTCGGCCTTCTTGAAGTCGCCCGAGACGACGAGGATGGCGTTGTTGGCGCCCCAGTACTTCTTGTGCCACGCCACGAGGTCGTCGCGCGTGATCCCGTTGATCGTGGCTTCGCTCGGCTCGGCCACGATCGGGGACGTGTCGCCGTAGACCAGCCGCCGGAACGTCCGGCTGGCGACGTTGCTGATGTTCCGGTTGCGGTTGCGGATGCCGGGCAGCATCCCCTGCTTCTCGCGCTGCAGCCGGTCTTCCGGGAACGCCGGATTGTTCAGGAGGTCCATCCAGATCTTCAGGCCCTCGTCCACGTGCCTGATGTGCAGCGCCAGCGACGTCGCGCTCACGTTTCCCGCCAGGAAGTCCATCCGCTCGTTGATCTGGTCGGCGGTCATCGTCGCCGTGCCGCCGGAGCGGACAATCGAGCCGGTGAGGCTCTCGACGCCCAGCTTGTCCATCGGCTCCAGGAACGACCGGCCGCCGCCCCCGGCGGCGCCGCCAGCCTGCGGCCAGTCCCCGGACGAGGCGCCGCGCCCGCGCCCGCCCATCATGCCGCCGCCGCCCGAGATGACGGGCGAGAGCAGCGTGGCCTCGAACCAGGGGACCTCGTGGTCCTCGGCGATGTAGACGACGAGGCCGTTCGACAGGAGGGTCCGGAAGTCGGCGGCCTTCGGGGGCTTGAAGTCGAGGGGCGGGTACTTGAACTGGTCGGGACGCGGCCCCTTGGCCGCCTGCCCGGATTGGGCGGCCGGCCTGGTGGTTGATGCGGTCTGCGCCAGCAGGGCGTGGGACGCGATGAGGCCCCCCAGGGCGCCGACCAGCACAATCGCCGGAAGTCGCTTCAGCATGGTCATGGTCCTTTCCTCGGAGCGGGGTCCTATCGCTCGCGGTGCATCACGCCGGTCACGCTGTTCTCACGAACCAGGTACGTCTTCGCGACGCGCATCAGGTCGGCCGCGGTCACGGCCATCCGCGCCTTGTACTCGTCCTCGATGTGCTGCCAGCGGTACGCGACCTCCGTGCGGGCCAGCGTGCCGGCGATGCCGGTCCCCGCCAGGCTCTGGAGGAACGAGGCCTCGACGGAGTTCTTGATGCGCTGCAGGACCTGCGGGTCGGCGGGCGTCGTCTTGGCGTCCTCGATGTACATCCACAGTTCCTGCTCGAGCGTCTCCATCGGGACCGCGGTCGTTTCGGCGGGCGTCTCGCGGGCGCCGGCGGACACGCGGAACGCGCCGTCGTACATCTGCCCCTGGCCGCTCGCGCTCACCGCCGTGGCGTGGGGCATCTTGCTGTTGACCAGGTCCATGTACATCTTGCCGGTCCGCGCGCTCATCACGCGGCCCAGCATGTACAGCGCCGGCGCGTCGTCGTGCCACATCGGCGGGATGTGGAACATGATGGTCACGCTGGGCGCCGTCGCGGCGCGCCCGATCACCCGCTTCTCGACATAGGGGATCTTGAAGTTCGGGCCGTTCGTCCGGCGGTAGTACTCGACCGAGGGCTCCTCGGTCCTGACCCGCGGCGAGGGCCCCTTCGACCTGATCGCCCCGAAGTACTTCGTGACCAGCGGCATCACGGTCTTCTCGTCGACGTCGCCAGCCATCACCAGGACGGCGTTGTCGGGCCGGTAGTACTTCTCGCGGTACTCGATCATCTCCTGCTTGGTGACCCGGCTGATGTCCGACATCCAGCCCACCACCGGGTTGGCGTAGGGGCTCGCCGCGTAGAACGTGGCGTTCAGCTGTTCCTGGAAGAAGAAGCCGGGGCTGTTCTCGCTCATCCGGCGCTCCTCCGTGATGACATCCCGCTCGGAGTAGAACTCGCGGAACACGGGGTTCGTCATCCGGTCGGCCTCGAGGGCGAGGTACAGCTCGATCTTGTTCTTCGGGAGCGTGACGTAGTACTGCGTCATCTCCGACCCGGTCGAGGCGTTCAGCCCGGTGCCGCCCGCCTCCTGGTAGGCGCTCCAGATCTCCTCGCTGACGATGGTCTCGGCTTTCTGGCGGTTGAGCAGGTCGCTCATCTGCTTCTTCCACTCGACGATCTTCGACTCGTCACGGCCCTTGACCCGGGCTTCCTCGGCCGCGATCTGCGCCGCCAGCGCGTCGATCTGCCGATCGAACTCCAGGTCCTTCTGGAGCGTGCCCGGCTTGATGCCCATGGAGTACGTGCCCTTGAACATCATGTGCTCGTGAAAGTGCGAGATGCCGGTGACGCCCGGCGGCTCGTTCACCGCGCCGACCCGATAGGCCAGGATGCACCGGATCAGGGGCGCCTCCGGCCGCTTGACCATCAGCACCTTGAGGCCGTTCGGCAGCGTCCGCTCGATCACCTGGCTGGTGAGGCTCACCTGCTGCGCGTGCGTCGGGACCAGCAGAACGGCGGTGACCAGGATGAGGCCGAGACAGACGAACAGTCGATGTCGCATGTCCGCTTCTCCGTGAAGAGGGGTCCGAGAGGTTACCGGTTTCGGGGGCCAATCGTCCGCCGGGGGCGGTCCAGAATAGCACAGGCACGCCGGGCCCAAGCGAGTATGCTGTGACCATGCCTTTCTCGAAATTCCCGCTCCATGCCGACCTCCTCCGCGGCGTCAGGGAACTCGGCTTCCAGCGTCCGACGCCGATCCAGGACCAGGCGATCCCGCCGGTCGCCGCCGGCAAGGACCTCCTGGCCTGCGCGATGACGGGGAGCGGCAAGACCGCCGCGTTCCTGCTGCCCATCCTCCACCGGGTGATGACGAAGCCGCGAGGCACGACGCGCGCGCTGGTGCTGACGCCGACGCGCGAGCTGGCCGCCCAGATCCTGGCGCACCTCGAGGAACTCGCGGTGCACACGCCGGTCACGGGCGCGGCGGTGTACGGCGGGGTGGGGATGGGCCCGCAGGAGCACGCCTTCCGCAGCCGTGTCGACGTCGTCGTCGCCACACCGGGCCGGCTGCTCGATCACCTGCGCTTCCCGTATGCCCGCTTCACCGGGCTCGAGGTCCTCGTGCTCGACGAGGCCGACCGCATGCTCGACATGGGCTTCCTGCCCGACATCCGGCGGGTCCTGCGGCAGCTGCCCGCGAAGCGCCAGACGTTGTTCTTCAGCGCCACGATGCCTCGCGAGATCGCCACGCTGGCGAAGGAGATGCTCAAGGACCCCGTCACCATCAACCTGGAGCGGAAGTCGGCGCCGGCCGTCGGCATCACGCAGGCCGTCTACCCGGTGGGCAGGGAGCTCAAGTCGGCGCTGCTCGCCGAACTGGTGAAGCGCGACATCATCGCCGACGCCATCGTCTTCACGCGGACGAAGCACCGCGCCAACAGGCTGGCGGACTACCTCGATCGCCACGGCATCTCGACCGCGAAGATCCACGGCAATCGCAGCCAGAGCCAGCGGACGGCCGCGCTGCAGGGGTTCAAGGCGGGCAAGTCGCGGATTCTCGTCGCCACCGACATCGTCGCCCGGGGCATCGACGTCGAGGAACTGGGCCACGTCATCAACTTCGACGTGCCGCAGGACCCCGACGCCTACATCCATCGTGTCGGGCGGACGGCGAGGGCCGAGATGACCGGCGATGCCTTCACGCTCGTGTCGCCGGACGAGGAGCCGGACCTGCGCGCGATCGAGCGAGCCATCGGCAAACCGCTCCCACGGGTGACGTTGCCGGGGTTCGACTACGCGAGGAAGACCGAGGAGCGCCTGGAGATCCCGGTGCGCGAGCGCCTGGCGGCGGCGCGGGCCGCCCGGCGGCCCAGGCGCGACGATCAGAGAGGCTTTTCGGGCCCGCCGCCCGCGAGGGGTGGTCCCGCGCATCGGACCGGGGGCCAGCGGAAGGAAGAGCGGTTCCGGAGCATCCTGGATCGGCACGCGCCGGCGGCCCCTGGCTCGCGAAGCGGGCCTTCGGCGCGCCCCGGCCCTCACCGCCGGCGCGGGTAGTTCTTCGCGGCTAGATGAGCCGCCCGGCGAGGCTGGAATGGCTGGTGACGGCCGTCATCGCCTGGGCCACCCAGCCGTCCCGGCTGGCCGCGTCCAGGCGACAATGGGCGATGTTCTTCTCGGCGAGCAGCGTGTCGACGAGCTGGTCGATCGACCGCACGAAGAACTCGTCCGTGTCGCGCACCCCGTCCTCGGCCGCCGGCGCGATCATCGGCACCTTCACGAGGACCTCGTAGGTCTTCATCCAGTGGTCGACGAACCGCTCGATGGCCCTCTGCCGGCCGCACGAGAGCACCATATAGGCGTAGTTGTCGAGCACGCTGCGGTCGCAGACGACGATGTCGTGAGCGCTGGCGGAGCGGATCTCCTCTGCGACCTGCGTCATGAGGATCCAGGTCTGGGCGTCGAGCGACGTCTTGCGGTTGATGGGCAGGGGTGAGAGCCGCGCCACCTCCTTCACCATGTCCGCGTTGAGCCCCTGCCGCTTGAGGCCGGCGGTCACGTCGTAGCACAGCGTGGTCTTCCCGGTGCCGTGGGTTCCGATAAAGGCGAGCTTCATGCGATCGGGGTCTTCATCCAGGGCGCGGTGTTGTGGAAGTTGGTGACCACGCCGCCCGGGGGCACCAGCGCGTCGCAGGCGCAGCGCTCGTCGGCCGACAGCGTCATGTCGAGCACCGGTAGCAACTCGGCCATCTGCTCGGCCGTCCTCGGGCCGAGAATCGGCGCGGTGACGCCCGGCTGGTCCTTGCACCAGAGCAGGGCCAGTTGGCCGGGTGTCTTGCCATGCGCGCGGGCCAGGCCGGCGAACAACCTCCCGACCTCCAGCCCGCGGGGCGTCACGCGGTCCGCATAGATGTTGCCCTGCCCCGGCTGCCGGATCGCGCGCGAATCCGCGGGCAGCGGCCCGTCCGCCGGATACCGCCCGGCGAGCACGCCCTGGGCGAGCGGGGCCCACGGCAGAATCGCGAGACCGTAGCGCTCGGCGAGCGGGATCAACTCGTTCTCGATTCTCCGGTCCAGGAGGTTGTAGGGCGGCTGCTCACTGACGTACCGGGCCAGGCCCAGCCGGTCGCTCACGGCGAGCGCCTCCATCACCATCCACGCCGGGTGGGTCGAGCAGCCGATGTAGCGGACCTTGCCCGCCCGCACCAGGTCGGTCAGTGCCCCGAGGGTCTCGTCGACGGGGATGTCCGGACTGGGGCGATGGACCTGGTAGAGATCGATGTAGTCGGTGCCGAGGCGGCGAAGCGACGCCTCGCAGGCGCGCAGGACGTGGAGGCGCGAGTTGCCCTGGTCGTTCGGCCCAAGCCCGGTCCGGCCGTGGACCTTGGTGGCAAGGACCACCTTGTCGCGCCTGCCCGCCAGGGCCTTGCCGACGATTCGCTCGGAGTCGCCCGCGTTGTAGACGTCGGCGGTATCGACGATGTTGATGCCGGCGTCGAGGGCGGCGCGCACCATCCGGACCGCCTCGGCCTCGGCCGTGCCTCCGCCGAAATTCATCGTGCCGAGGCAGAGCGGCGACACGCGCACGCCGGTCCGGCCGAGCAATCGATGGTCCATCGCCGTGTCTCCGCGCCCCGGGCCGGCCGTCTACCGCCCGGCCTTCTGCTCCCGTTCGGCCGCCTTTTCCACACCGCGCCAGACCCTCAGCAGGTTGCCACCCCAGATCTTCGCGATGTCCTTCTCGGAGTAGCCGCGGCGAACGAGCTCCTCCGTCACGTTGGGCGCTTCCGACGCGTCGTTGAAGCCGAGGATGCCGCCGCCGCCGTCGAAGTCGGTGCCGATGCCGACGTGATCGACGCCCGCCACTTTCACGGCGTGGTCGAGGTGATCGGCGAAGTCCTTCAGCGTGGCGGGCGGGAATGTCGCGTCGATCTCCTTCATGCGCTCCATGTACGCCGCGCGGCGCTGCTGCGCCTGTGCCTGCTGCTCCGGCGTCAGGGGCTGCGCGGGCGGGCCGCCCGTCCTGCCGCGGCCGCCGGGCTGCATGCCAATCTCCTCCCGCAGTTTCCGCACGGCCTCGGCGCGTTCCGGCGAGTCCGCCTTCAGGTACGACCCGAGCGCCACGATCTGCACGACGCCGCCGCCCTTCGCCACGGCCCTCAGCTGTTCGTCGTCGAGGTTGCGGTCGACGTCGTTGACGGTCTTGCAGCCCGAATGGGACGCGATGATCGGCGCCTTCGAGATCTTGACGACGTCCCAGAAGGTCGTCGCCGCCGAGTGCGACACGTCCACCATCATCCCGAGACGGTTCATCTCGGCCACTACCTGCCTGCCGAACGCCGAAAGGCCGCCGCTGCGGGGCGGGTTGCGATCGCTCGACGAGTCGCCGATCTGGTTGTGCCCGCTGTGCGTCAGGGAGATGTACCGGGCGCCGCGGTCATAGAAGGCCTTCACGCTGGCGAGGTCCTCGCCCACCGGGTAGCCGTTCTCGAGGCCTGTCATGACGACGCGCTTGCCGGTCCTGGCGAACCGCTCGACCTCGTCAGGCGACACGGCGAAAACACACATCTCGGGCCGGGTCTTCCGCGTCAGCGTGTCCAGCGTGTCGAACTGCCGCATGGCCGAGTCGTACGCGGCCTTGTACGCCACGGCATCGAACGCCTGGCGCTGCCCGACAAAGACGGCCAGGAACACGCCCTTCACCCCGCCCTGCTGCATCTTGACGAGATCGACTTTCTGCCCTGGCGTCGAGTACCCCGTAGTCGCCGTTCCGCATGTCCACATGGGTGTCGAGCGTCAGCACCTTCGCGTGAATGGCGTCGGACTTCACGCGCACCGGGTCCTTCGCCGGCGCGCCGCTCTGCGCCGCCACGACCGCCGCCAGGCCTGTCGCCGAGACCACCACGCCCGCCACCCGCTTCACGAACATATGACCGACCCTTCCGGCGAACCCGCCCTCACCTGCGCACAAAAGGCGGCACGCCGCCCAGACGGGCCGGCGTGCCGCTCGAGATCTCCGGCGTCAGTCCTGCAGGGCCTCGTGGACCTTGCCCACCATCCTGGCGCTCGGTGCCAGCGTCCTGTCGCCCTCATCCTTCCATTTGGAGGGACAGGCTTCGTTGGTCTTCTTGGCCAGGTAGATGTTGGCCTTGAACTTCCGCATGAGTTCGTCGATGTTGCGGCCGAGGTTGTAGAAGTTCATCTCGCTGCCGAGCAGCGTGCCCTCGGGATTGATGATGAACGTGCCGCGCAGCGCGAGGCCGGAGCCCTCGTCGTACACGCCGAACATGCGGCTCATCGCCCCGGTCGGGTCCGCGCCCATCGGGTAGGCGACCCTCGCGAGTTCCTTCTCGTGTTCGCGCCACGCCAGGTGCGAGAACTTCGTGTCGGTGCTGACGGTGACGACGTCACAGCCCATCTTGACGAACCGGTCGTTCTGCTCTGCCAGAGCAGCGAACTCGGTCGCTCAAACGAAGGTGAAATCGGCCGGATAGAAGAACAGGACCGTCCAGCGCTTCTTCGCAATCTGCGACGCGAGCGAGAAGGTGCCGAAGTCCCCTTTCGCGGGATCGTAGGTCTCGAACTCGAAGTCCGGGACCCGGTGCCCCAGTGTCAACGGTGTGTAGTCGGACAAGTGCGCCTCCTTCGAAGGGATGACATTCCCCGAGATGCTATCATGGGCGTTTAACGCATGGAACCACTTGCGCACACGCTGGCAGGCGCGTGCCTCGCCGAAAGCGGCCTCAAACGCCTGACCCCGCTCGCCTCGTCGACCCTGATCATCGCCGCGAACCTCCCCGACGTGGATGGCGCGTGCTACCTGCACAGCGCCGACCTCGCATTTGCGTTCCGCCGGGGCTGGACGCACGGCGTGCTCGCCATCGCCGTGCTCCCGGTCGCCCTGACCGCCGTGATGCTGGTGCTCGACCGCGTCCTCTCGCGGCGGCGTCCGGAGCGCCCGAGGGCCAGATCCGGCGCCCTCCTGGGACTCGCGGCACTCGGCGTTCTCTCCCACCCGTTCCTCGACTGGCTGAACAGCTACGGCGTCCGGCTCCTCATGCCCCTCTCGAACCGCTGGTTCTACGGCGACACGCTGTTCATCGTCGACCCCTGGCTCTGGCTGATCCTCGGCGGCGCGGCGATGCTCGCGTGGACCACGCACGGGCGCGGCATTATCGCCACGGCGGCGCTCGCATCGGGGACCACGGCCATCGTGCTGCTGACGCCGATCGTGCCCGAGTGGGCGCGTGCCGTGTGGCTGGCGGGCCTCGTGATCTGGTCGATGGCGAAAGCCCGCGTGGGTGCCTCTCGCCGGCCTGCCATCGCCCGTGGGGCTCTAGTGCTGGCCGGCCTCTACATCGCCGTGATGTACGCAGGGTCCCGAATCGCCGAACGGCAGGTGCGGGAACTCGGCCGGGCCCGCGGCTGGGCCGCTGAAGACGTCGCCGCCATGCCGGTGCCGGCCGAGCCGCTCCGCCGGTCGGTCATCGTGGTCGCCGGCAGCCGCTACCTGTTCGTGCCGGTCGACTGGACCGCCGGCCCCTCGCCGGGGGTCCAACCGACGGTGTTCGATCGCGGTGCGGAAGACCCGGCGGTTGCGGCCGCGCTCGGCGCGCCGTTCGTGCAGGGCGTGCGGGCGTGGCTGCGGTTTCCGAGCTACGAAGTCAGGCCGCTGCCGGGCGGCGGGCGGCGGGTAATCATCCGGGACGCGCGGTTCGCCATCGGCCAGGCGCCCGGCTTCGGCGTGATTGCGATCGTCGATCTCGACGCCGCCCTCGTGCCGAGGCCGGCACCTGGTCTCACGGACTGAACGCCGGCCTACTGCTTGCGGGCGGCGGTCCAAGTGCCCGCGGCCTCGCCCTTGTTGAAGTCGATCGTACCCACGAGCTTGCCGCCTTCGAGCCTGGCGGTCATCGCCACCGGCTGCCCGCCCACGTAGGTGAACGCCAGCTGGAGCGTGCCGTCCTTCCACGACGCGCCGCCGAGCGGTACCGAGCCTTCGGCCGACCCGATCTCGCCGGCCAGCGCGGCGGCCTCCTCGCGAAGCACCAGCGTGAACGGCATCGCCTGGCCGGCGATCTGGACCTCGCCCGCCCAGCTGCCCGTCACGGTGTCGCCACCGGCCGGCGGCGCGCCGGCGCCCGCTCGGCCGAGCCAGAACGTGCCGCTGTTGCCGCCGAGCTCCCAGAGCCCGTCAATGCGGCTGCCTTTCAGGGCGCAGGCGAGGGTTCCCTGCGAGCCCTGGAACTCCATCGTCAACATCAGCTTGTCGCCGGTGAGGGCGGCAGCCGTGACTGGTATGACGCCAAGGGAGGACTCGATCGTGGCGACGAGCTTGCCGTCAACGAGCTTGAAACTCGCGCGCAGCGACACGTCGCCGTCGGGCGTCTGTGCCGCCCCCTCCCAGGCGCCAGCGAACGACTCCAGCGTCACCGGTTGGGCCGCCCGGGCTGCCGCCGCTCCCGGCAGCGCCGTCGCCGTCACTGCGATGACCACCGCCACACGAAAGATCCTCACCATGTTCGTTCCCTCCAGAAACACGGGGCGCCAGGAGGCGCCGCCGATCAGTCCAGCACCAGCCGGGCCCGGCGGAACCGGGCGAAGGCGGCAACGAGGAGCGCGACGTCGAGCAGGGCCAGCAGGGCGGCCGAGAACCACAATACGCCGTCGACGCCGTTGGCCATCACCCAGGCGCCGAGTTGCGACGTCCAGGAATCCGGGAGGGCCTGCACGCCGAGGATCGGGATGAAGACCAGCAGCAGGACCCCGACATTCAGCGTCTGCGCCGCCTGCCGCACGGTCGGGGCGCGAAGCGACACCAGCACGCCGGCCGTCGCCGCCAGTCCCGCCCCCAGCAGGGCCAGCAGCGGAGCCCCGACCGCGAACCGCCACGGGAACATGAGGAGCGGGCCGGTGCGCGCCGCGACGTTCACGGTGACGAGGCTCAACAGCAGCATCACGATCACGAGACCCCAGCCATAGGCGACCGCCGCGAACATCTTGCCCAGCAGGATGGCCCGGTCAGGCAGGCGGCTCGCGAGCAGCGTCTCCAGGGTGTGCCGTTCGCGCTCGCCGGCGAAGGAGTCGGCGATGGCGCTCCCGACGAGCATCAGGGGCACCCATCCCCAGTAGAACACGGTCGCGGGCGACTGCACCCATCCCGCGCCGGACTGGAGCGGCAGGAAGACGCCGAAGACGGCGATCAGAATGACGAGGCTGAACCGGCCGCCGCGATGGCTGCCTCCGAGCTGGAGCAGTTCCCGCCACTCCTTCCAGGCGACGGTGAGCACGTCCCGGATCACCGTTCTTCCTCCATCAGCGTCATGAAGACGTCTTCGAGCGAGCCCTTGTCCTTGCGGACCTCCTCCACCTGCCCTCCGCCCTGGACGATGAGCGCGACAAGCGGGGCCGTGTCGGCTGACTGGCCCAGCTCCACCACAATGCGCCCGTTCTGGAGGTCCGCCCGCACGACACCCGGGCGCCCGCGCACCAGCGCCAGCGTCGCATCGCTGAAGCCCCGCCCTGTGATCTGCGCGCGGGTGGCGCTCCGGGCCCTCAGCTCGTCCGGGTGGCCGACCGCCAGCAGCCTGCCCTGCTTGATCACCGCGACCCGGCCGCAAAGGCGTTCGGCCTCGGCGAGATTGTGCGTGGTCAGGAACACCGTGACGCCTTCGCGCCGGACCAGCGTGCCCAGTTCGTCCCGCAGCGTGGCCGCGGCGACCGGGTCGAGGCCCGCGGTGGGTTCATCGAGAAACAGCAGGCTGGGCCTGTGCAGCAGCGCGCGCGCCACGGCCAGCTTCTGCTTCATGCCCCGGCTCCAGCGCGCGACCGGCTCGCCACGGCGGTCCCAAAGGCCCAGCGGCTCGAGCAGAGCCCGGATGCGCTCGGCGCGCGCGGCCCCGTCCACACGCCACACGCGCGCGTAGAACGCCAGGTTGTCCTCCGCGCTCAGCCGCTCGTAGAGGCCGTGATGCTCGAGCAGCGCTCCCGATCTCTCCCGCACCGACGCGGCGTCCGATCGGGTATCGAACCCGAGCACGGTCGCCCGCCCGCCGGTGGGCTCGAGCAGGCCGAGGAGCAGGCGAATGGTCGTCGTCTTCCCCGCCCCGTTCGGGCCAAGGAACCCGAACACCGTTCCGGCGGGGATCTCGAGGTCGAGCCCGTCCACCGCGCGAACGTCGCCGAACGTGCGCGTCAGGCCTTCGGTGCGGATGATGGCAGGTGCCGACACAGCCATCCATCATACCCGGACTCCGTCTCCGTCGAGTGGCGGGCACAGTCGAGGCCGCGGGTGACCGAGGCGCTTTTCATCTGCCCGCAGGCGGGACAGACGAAGCTCAGCCGAGGACAGATGGAAACGCCTCGGGCAGGACCCGCGGCTGAGGGCGACGACATGCCGCCGCGGCGCTTGCGCGCGGCCGCCGTCTCAGGTACGTTCTCTGAACGTTCCCGTGGAGGATGCATGCTCGCCTCGCTGGTGTCGGTCTTCACCCGGCTCTTCGCCTACGTCGCGCGGCCCTTGATCGGCCTCCGCTACCGGATCGAGGTCCGCGGCGTCGAGGCCGTCAGGCAGAAAGGCCGCCGCGGGATTCTCTTCCTGCCGAACCACTCCTCGCTCCTGGACCCGGCCTTCATCGTCGCCCACCTCTACCCCTCGTTCCAGTTGCGGCCGCTCGCCGACGAGCACCAGGTCAACCGGACCGTGTTCGGGTACGTCGCGCTGCTCTACGGCTCCCGGATCCTCCCGAACCTCGAGCGGAGCGGGGCCGCGGCCAGCGATCGCACGCGCGCGGCGCTGCAGGAGATCGCCGACGGCCTGAAGGCCGGCGAGAACATCCTGCTCTACCCCGCCGGCCGCCTGAAGCGCCAGTACCTGGAGGATATCGGGAGCGCGAGCGGTGTCGAGACGCTCGTGAAGGCGGTGCCCGGCGTCCGCATCGTGCTCGTGCGGCACAACGGCCTGTGGGGCAGCAGCTTCAGCCTCGGCTTCAACGGCGCGATGCCCGACATCGGCACGGCCCTGGCGCGCGGCATCAAGTACCTCCTGCTCAACGGACTCGTCCTCATGCCGAGGCGGCGCATGACGGTCGAACTGGTCGAGCCCGAGGACGTCCCGCGCACGGGAACGCGGGCCGAGATCAACCGGTACCTCGAGCGCTTCTACAACGAGAACGCCGCGCGGAACACGTATGTGCCATACGGGTTCTGGGAGAGTGGCGGAACGCGCGAACTGCCGGAACCCGCGCAGGAGACGCCGCGCGCCGATGCGTCGCGCGTCTCGGCCGCGACGCGGGACCTGGTGCTCGCCCATCTGCGCGAGGAGTCCGGGCGGAGCGACGTCGCCGTCGAGCATCACCTGTCGAAGGACCTCGGGTTCGACAGCCTGGCGGCCGCGGATCTGGTGACCTGGCTGCAGAAGGAGTTCGGGTTCTCGGTGGACACGCCCGAGAGCTTGACGACCGTCGCGGACGTCGTCCTCGCGGCCGCCGGCCAGGGCGTGTCCGCGGCGGCGTCCGACCTGAAGACGCCACCGGCGTCGTGGTTCGCAGCGTCCGGAGACCGGACAGTCCTGGCGCTGCCGCCGGGCGACACGCTGACCGCCGTATTCCTGGCCCAGGCCGCCGCCCGCCCGGGCCAGCCGCTGTTCGCCGACCAGGCGAGCGGCACCCGCACCTACCGCGACCTGGTGACGGCCGTCCTCGTGCTCAAGCCGAAGATCGAGCGGCTGCCCGGGCCGTACATCGGCATCATGATGCCCGCCTCGGTCGGCGCGTCGGTGTTCCTGCTCGCCGCGCTGTTCGCCGGCAAGACGCCGGTCATGGTGAACTGGACCACGGGGACGCGGGCGCTGCGCCATTCCCTCGACACGCTCGGCGTCTCCACCGTCGTCACATCGCGCGCGCTCGTCGCGAAGCTGGGGGCCTCCGGCATCGACCTCGCCGCCATCGAAGACACCTTCCTGTTCGTCGAGGACGTGCTGGCAGCGGTTCGCCCGGCCGAGAAGCTCCAGGCGGCCCTGACGAGCCGCTTCAGCTGGGCCTCGCTCGAGCGGGCGATCGCCGCCGGACACGGCGGTCGTCCTGTTCACGAGCGGATCGGAAAACCTGCCGAAAGCCGTGCCGCTGACGCACCGCAACCTGCTGACGAACATCGCGGACATCCTCAAGATGGGGCAGCTGGAAGAGCGCGACATCACCGTGGGGCTCCTGCCGCCGTTCCATTCATTCGGCCTGACGACGACGGTGCTCCTCTCGTGGTGCCTGGGCCTGCGCACGGTGTTCCATCCGAACCCCACCGAGTCGGCCCTGCTGGCGAAGGTCATCGACACGTACAAGGCGACGGTCCTGTTCGGCACGCCGACGTTTCTCGGCGGGATCGTGCGGGTGGCGGGCGACCGGCAGCTGGCCAGCCTGCGGCTCGCCGTGACGGGCGCGGAGAAGTGCCCGGACAGCCTCTTCGCGACGCTCGCCGCACGCTGCCCGTCGGTCATCGTGCTCGAGGGGTACGGCATCACGGAGTGTTCACCCGTCGTGGCGGTGAACCCCATGGACGAGCCCGTCCCCGGCACCATCGGCAAGCTGATGCCGTCGGTGGAAGGCGCGGTCGTGGATCTCGAACTGACGCGGCGCGTGGCGCCCGGAGACACCGGCATGCTGCTGGTGCGCGGGCCGAGCATCTTCGGCGGGTACCTGAACTACGCCGGCGAATCGCCGTTTGTCACCTTCGACGGCAAGTCCTGGTATCGCACGGGGGATCTGGTCGCCGCGGGCGCCGATGGCCGGCTGACGTTCCAGGGACGCCTCAAGCGATTCATCAAACTCGGCGGCGAGATGGTGTCGCTTCCGGCGATCGAGGCCGTCCTGCAGCGGCACTTCGGCGAAGCCGACGACGGCCCGGTGATCGCCGTCGAGGCGATCGGCGCACCCCGACCATCCGGACGTCGTGCTGTTCACGAGGCGCCCGGCCGATCGGGGCGAGGTCAACGCCCTGATCAAGGACGCGGGACTGAGCGCCCTGCACTACGTCCGCCAGGTCGTTCCGGTCGAGTCGATCCCGGTGCTCGGCACCGGCAAGACCGACTACCGGGCGCTGAAGGCGCGCCACGCGCCCGCGGGCGCCTGAGCGGCCGGGTCAGACAAGGCGGAAGGCGGCCGGCCCGGGGCTGGTCTCGAAAAAGACGGCGCGCAGCGCCGCGTCCGGGTGCGCGCGTTCGTAGGCGAGCCGCCACTCCTCGATGAACGCCGCGCTGCCACGCTCGGCGACCAGCGCCCACACGCTGCCGCCGAACCCGGCGCCGAAGGCCGAGGCCGCCGCGGCGCCGAGCCGCCGGGCCTCGCGGGCGAGGCCGGCGGTCTCGGGCACCTGGTTGCCCAGCCATTCTTCGACGGCCTGCTGCGATCGATCGACGAGCGCGCCGAAGCCGGCCAGGTCGCCGGCGCGCAGCGCATCGCCGGCGCCCGGCACGATGGCCCGGCTCTCCAGCACGAACTGATCGAAGCGCTTCCGCAGCAGGCCGGCGCCGAATTCCGCGTCGCCCGATGCGGCGATCGCCTCGCGGATGCCGTCGGCGGCGGCCGGGTCGCCGGCCACGGCGGCTTCCAGGGTGGTGACCGGCAACCCGCTTGCCTCGCGCCAGATCTGCAGCACCCTCGCCGCCGCGCGGGACGCGCGGTTGTAGGTCGCGAGGGCCGCGCCGGTCTTCTCGGCGAGCAGGCCGCTGAACGCGACGGCGAACACGTGCCCGGCCGGCATCGGCACATCGCGCTCGAAGTCGGACCGGGGCGAAGCGGTACTGGCTCAGGGTCGCCGCGCGGCAGCACAGGATGGCCGTGTGATCCTCGCTCCCGCCGAACGTGCCGACGCCCACGTCACCGGCGAGCGGGCCGAAGGTCCGGCCGTTCTCCATCGTCCCGAGGTACCCGGCGAGATCGGCCGGCTGGACGATGACCGCGCGATACGCCGAGGTCCGATCCAGTTCGTTGATCGCGGCCACGGCCAGGAAGACGGCAATCATGAACGCGCTCGAACTGGACATGCCGGATGCCGGGGGCAGGTCGCTGGCAAACGCGATGTCGGCGCCGGCGGCGGCCCCGGGGAAATTCCGCGCCACCCGCCTCAGGACCGTGGCCGGGTAGTTGCTCCAGTGGCCCAGCACGGGCTGCAGGTCCGCGGCGAAGTCGAGGTCGATCCGCTCAGCCGGTGTCGGCGTTCACCACCGAGACTCGGCGGTCGCGGCGCGGGGCGGCCACGAGGCAGAAGCCCTGCTCAGCCGCACAGAGGAGGCTCCGCCCGCCGGCGTAGTCGGTGTGCTTGCCGAGCACCTCGATGCGTCCCGGCACGAAGAACGCCGCCGCTTCCGCGGATCGCGACGGCCCGAGCGCGGCGCGGGCACGCGTGAACAGCGCCTCCTTGGACGCGGCGGCGCGCGCGCGCAGCCCCGACCGCGCGACGCTGGCAATCCCTGGCACCATCAGAGCCGGACCTCGACGCCCGCCAGCCGGCCCGCAACGCCGGCGATGTCGCCGCGGCTGGAAAGGTCCAGCACGCCGGCCTTCATCCGGACCACGCGGAACCTGGTTCCCGCCTCGTGCCGGGCGAGCCGGACCGCGTCGGTCAACTCGCGCTCGCCGCGCGCCGAGAGCGGCACGCGGCGGCAGGCGTCGAGCACCGACGTGTCGAAGCGCCAGCAGTTCATGCTCAGGTACACCTCGTCGCCGAACGCCGCGAGCGTCGCCGCGTCGGGCTTCTCGACAATGTCCAGCATCGTCCCATCGTCGCCGATCCGGACGAGCGCGAACTGGCCGACGCGGTCCGCCGGGACGTTGCTGTGGCGGATCATCGCGTCGCGTTCGAAGGCCACGAGGCCCGGCCCGTCGAGCGCGGCGAGGGCCCGGTACGCCTCCACCGGATAGTAGTTGTCGGAGTTCAGCACCAGGAAATCGCGCGAGCCGACGACGCCCGCCGCCGCCGCTACCGCGTCCGCCGTGCCCAGCGGCTGTTCCTGGACGGCGAAGCCGACGCGCACCCGCGTCAGCCCGGCGGCCGCGGCGTAGTACTCGCGCACCGCGCCGTGCTCGGGACCGATGACGAGGCACGCCTCGGTCAGGCCCGCGTCGGCCAGCGCGCCAAGGACGTAGTCCAGGAACGGCCGGCCGATCGGAATCATGGCCTTGACGCCCGTGTCGGCCACGCGCGCCTGGTCCTCGCCCAGCGCGGCCCCGGTGTCCGCGCGCCGCATCCGCGTGCCCAGTCCCCGGGCCAGAATCACCGCGATGGGTGTGTGCTTGTCCGCCAACGCTCCATCTCCCTCGCCATGCCCCGTTCGATCGCGCCGATGAGGTACGGCCGCAGTTCGGCCGCGCTGATGATGCGGTCGAGCGACCCGACCTTGAGGGCGCGGTGCACGCTGTGAATGCGGTCGAACTCGTCGGCGACCTCGCCGAGTTTCTCCGACCGCACCGCCTTGGTCACCTCCGCGAGCGCCGACCTGCAGGCCACGCGCTCGGCATCGGTCGAGGCCGCCTTCAGGGCGGCCTCCATCTCCTTCACGCGGGCGTCCTTCCTGGTCCGCCCGTCCACCTCGCGGGAGAACACCACCGCCGCGGCGGGGGCGCCGCCGATCACCGAGGCGAAGCTCCCTTCGAGGGCCGCCACTTCCATGTTCGAGTTCAGCGTCTTCGAGAAGACGACGAACGCGCCCCCGTGGTAGCGCGACACGACCACGAAGACGACCGGCCCCTTGAAGTTCACCACCGCCCGGCCGATTTCCGCGCCGAACTCCAGCTGCCGCCGCCGCATCGACTCCGGCGAGCCGTCGAAGCCCGAGAGGTTCGCCAGGATGACGATCGGCCGGTTGAGCGACGCGGCGTTGATGGCACGCGCAATCTTCTTCGAAGACATCGGGAACAGCGTGCCCGAGGTCCACTGTTCCGGGCCGTCTGCGGGCACGACGCCGAATCGCGGCACCGTCCGCGACTCGAACCCGATCATGCAGACGGGGTACCCGCCACGCGCGCGTCCCACGTGACGGCGATCTCGGCATCCCGCCAGCCCGCCCATCGCTCGAGCGGCGCATGATCCGCATCGCAGACCGACAGCATGACGCGGCGGATGTCGAAGGGGCGCTTCCGCCCAGAGTTCGACTCGTCGGAGAACACGTCCCCCACCGTCGGGAATCCGCCCGGCAGGTTGTCGTGCGGAAACCCGCGGATGTCGCGGGCCGGCGGGTCCGCGGTGGCGGCGCGCCGCGGGAACCGCTCTCCGGGCACGCGATAGCAGTGCGCGTAATGGCGCATGAGGATCTGGCAGGCGTCGCGCAGGTCCTGCGCCCAATACTGCGCCTGGCCGTTCGGCCCCATGATGTGCTCGTAGCCGCCGATCCCGATGTTGTCCTCGGCGGACACCGAGCCCGAGTAGTCGAGGGCCATCTTGCCGGTGAGCACCATGGCGCTTTCCGGCATCATGATCAGGATGCCGCGGGTGTGCATCAGCATCGTCGCCTCGGCGTTCCAGTAGGGCTGGGCGCCGACGTTGATCCCTGTCACGACGATGTTCACTTCCCCGCCGGCCTGGGTGAAGTCGATGAGGCGGCGGAGCACGCGGGAGATCCAGTCCATGTTCTCCGTGCCGCTCTCCATGGAGATCTTGGCGCCAGCCGAGAGCGCGTACCACTCGAGCGGCACGCCCATCGATTCGGCCAGATCGAGGGCCCCGAGGATGCGCCGGCACTCGGGCTCCGCCAGCGACCCCACCTCCCTGCTCGGATCGCCGAGCAGCGCGACCCGCGTCATGCCCTCGGGGCAGGTCACCGTCCGGTTCGTCAACAGCCCCGCCACCACGTTGGCGGTATTCTGGCCGTAGGGACGCTCGACGGGCACGAGGGCGCCCGCTTCGTCGAGGTCGAGTTCCACGAAGGAGCCCGCCGGGATTTCGGAGGCGGGCCCGGCGTGCTCGGGCGCCATCATCCGCACGATTTCGTACGGGTACGCCAGCCCGCGCTGACGCATCCGCACCACGCGCTGGTCGTAGTCGGACAGCGTGCGGAGCGGTTCAGCAGACGGCGTCGAGAATCGCAGCACCGGCGCCCGGCCGGCGGCGAGCGCGATGGCGGCGGAGCCATCGGCCATCGCGCCGCTCTCGTCCGGCATGGCGGCGCGGATGACGATCTTCTCGAGGCCCAGGCCGGCGGCGTGCGTCGACATCCGGGCCGCCAGCTCCCCGATCTCGCTGCGGCTGAGCATGAACGGGGGCCGGACAAACAGCGTCACCCGGTTCCACTGCCAGCGCTCCTCGCCGGGCCTCTTCAGCTGGGCCCTGCGGACCGCCGTGAAGGCCTCGAGCGCCATCCGTTCGAAATAGGGAACGCTGATGAGCCGGCCCTCGCCGTCGCGCACCGGTGTGGCCTCGCGCACCTCGACGAGGGCGAACAGCCGCTCATCGCGCGGGTTCTCGCGGGCGACGCCCTTGAAGAGATACACGTCCTCGGGCGCGGGCAGGCGCTCGAGAAAGAAGTGCCGCAGCCGCGCGAATTCGAGCTGCTTGCCCTGCATCGGGTGAAGCCCGCGATAGACCTTCTCCTCGCGGAACCCCGGGCCGAAGGGCCGGAACGTCAGGAACTGGAGGTCCGCTCCCGCCCCGTCTCCCGGCGAGGGCACGAGCGCGAACACGACGCGGCGCAGCGGGCGATCGAAGGCCACCTGCTCGAGCTGGTCCCCGAGCATGGCGGCCACCGGCTCCAGGTTGGCGACGTCGCTCCTCCAGAGGTACACCTCGGCCACGCACTCGTGATCGAGGGGCGTGGCGGCCACCTGTTCCCGCAGCGCCGTCAGCAGGGGCAGCGCATCCTCGACGCGGCCGGCGGTCGCCGCCACATCGATGATCTGGCCGTCGTGGGGGTACGAGGCCAGCACGAACGGCCACGCCCGGCCGGCCGCGTGCCGGACATCCTCAATCCGGCGGAACCGGTAGTCGCGCCGGATCATCACCTCGAGCGTCATGCGCTGGACGGCCTGCGACCCCTGCTCGAGGTTCGCCGCAAAGACGGTCCTGAGGGGCTGCGGGCAGGCCACGAGCTCCTCGCGCCACGCGTCGGCCTCCGGGGCCGCTGGTCTCGCGGCGAGGCGGGCCAGGCGATCGAGCATCCGGGCCTGCACGGCGCCGCGCGTGCGTTCGAACTCCGGCTGCTCTGCATAGCGGTAGTGCACGTCGCGCGCGAGGTCTGCCAGGTCCGGGAACCGCCCCTGCACCGCGGCGATCAGGCGCTCGATCGTACGCAGGAACGCCGGGCTGCCAGGCGCCAGCGTCGGTGCCACGGCGAGGCGGCGCTCGAGCACGGCGCGGACGACCGGAATCTGGAGGTCGCTGCGCTGGTGGCCCTTGAACAGCGCCAGGAGGCCCTCGCGCAACGCAGGCGTCGGCTCGAGGGTCGCCACGCTGTAGTGCTGCAGGGCCGAATGCAGCTGGTCGAGAAACGCCGCCGGCAGGTCAGCGCCCTGGGAATCGAGCGTTCGGAGATACCTGAACAGGTATTGCTCCGAACTCGGCGCCGGACTGCCCTCGTCCTCGTCGGCGGACTGCCGGCCGAACACCGCGCGCACGTCGACAAAGACCCGGAGCAGGTCGTCCTCGGCCCTGAGCAAGTCCGCGTCGTCAGGCGGCAGGGCCTGGGAAAGACGGACGTACTCCAGCAGCACGCGGTCCACCTCGGCGGCGTCCAGGTCGAAGCCGAGGATGACCGACCGCATGGCGGGGAGCACGCTGGGAGCGGGCTCGTGGACCGGGCGCTTGAGCTCCCGCAGGCCGGCCTTGACGCCTTTCAACAGGGCGCGGCCCCGGGACGACGGGCGCCCGCCGTCGCGCGCAGCGGCGGCCCTCGCGCCGTCGAAGACGACCTTGGGCCCCGTCCTCCGCGCCCGCCCGTCGGCGGCCGCATCGAGGTGCACGAGCGGCGTGCCCGGGCCCACCTGGCTGTTCGGCAGCACGAACACCTGCCGGACCGTGCCGGCAAACGGCGCCGAGACGGCCGTTTCCATCTTCATGGCCTCGACCATCACCAGCCGGTCGCCCGCGGCCACCTCGTCGCCCGGGTCGACATGCAGCGAGACGACGACCGCCGGCGACCCGGCGCGAACCACGCCCTCGTCGGCCCGCGAGATCGCGTGCGGGATGCCTTCCACTTCGATGAGCAGCGTGTAGCCGCTCATCGCCGCCAGCACGCGGTAGCGGCGGCCATCGATGGTCAGCCACCGCTCGCATGGGCCGTCGCGCTCCACCTCGGCGTCGATCCGCTGGCCGCCGGCCGCCACGCGGTAGCGTCCCTCGCCCGTCCGGAACACGCGCAGCTCGTAGCGATGGCCTCGATAGCTCAACTCCACCGGCCGACCGACGCCGGCCCTGGCCGTGGGCCGGAGACGCGCCGCCGACGCGAAGAAGGAAGAGACCTCCTCGGCGTGCTCCGTGTCGTACACCTCGATGGCCGCCTGGATCAGCGCGATCTTCGCGTGCCGCTCCGGCAGCGACTCCACGCCAATCGTCAGACGATCGAGCAGGCCCGTGTCCACGATGCCGCGCTGCACCTCCGCCCGCTCCAGCACCTGCAGGAGGAACGTGCGGTTGGTCGGGCCGCCGGAGACGACGATGACGCTCTCGGCGAGCGCGCGCTTCAGCCGTCCCACCGCCTCGTCGCGGCTGTGGCCGCGCGCCGCCAGCTTGGCGAACATCGGGCCGAATTCGGGGGGCATCGAGCTGCCCTCGGCGATCCCCGTATCGACGCGCAGGCCCGGCCCGGTCGGCATCCGGAACAGCGTGACGAGACCCGGCGACGCCGCGAAACCGTTGTAGGGATCTTCGGCATTGAGCCGGACCTCGATGGCGTGCCCGGACTCCGCCGGCGGCACGGCGGCGAGACGGCCGCCGCGCGCCACCTCGATCTCGAGCTTCACGAGGTCGATGCCGCTCGTGAGCTCCGTGACGACGTGCTCGACCTGGAGCCGGGTGTTCGCCTCCAGGAAATGGAAGCGTCCCGACAGGTCCACCAGGAACTCGACGCTCGCCTGGTCCCGATACTGGGCCGCGGCCACGAGGCGCACGGCGGCGTCCGTGAGCGCCGATTCCAGGGCCGTGGAGAGGCCGGTCGCCGGCGCTTCCGACACCAGCTTCTGGTACCGGCGCTGCAGCGAGCAGTCCCTGGTCCCGATGGCCCAGATCGTCCCGTGGCGATCGGCCTGGACCTGCACCTCGATGTGGCGCATCCCGGCCATCCAGCGCTCGAGAAACACCGTGCGGTCGTTGAAGACGCGGGCCGCGTCCCGCCTGAGCGGGCCGAACGCCGCCTCGAGGTCCGCCGGAGACGTCACCCGCCTGATCGCGCGCCCGCCGGCTCCCCCGCTCGCCTTGAGCGCCACGGGGTAGCCGATCCGCTCCGCCTGCGCCAGCGCCGCGTCCAGGGTGTCGGCAGGCGCCTCCCCCCAGGGAATCACCGGGATCCCCGCCTGCTCGGCGAGGCGCTTCGCGCAGATCTTGTCGCCCAGCCGACGCATGGACCCGCTGTCGGGACCGATGATCGTGACGCCCAGGCGCTCGCAGAATCTCGGCGAACTCGGGGCGCTCGGCCACGAACCCCCACCCGGTCCAGGCCGCATCCGCCTGCGCCTCCACCAGGCCCCGCTCGAGGACGCCGTAGTCGAGGTACGTTGGGCGCCTCAGCCCGTCGGTCTCGTCCACATAGGTCGAGGGCCCCAGGGCGACGGCCTCGTCGGCCTCGCGGACGAACCGGGCGTGCCGGTCCGGCTCGGTGAAGAGAGCAATCGCGCGGATGTCCGTCCGATGCTCCAGGTTGTACTCGCGGACCGCGTGGATGAACCGCATGGCGGGTTCGCCGCGGTTCACGATCGCGACTCGGCGGAAGTCAGTAGACATGAGTGCCTCGATGGCGGCCCGCCGGTGAGAGCCGGCCGCACGGGTCACGGCGGGGAACTGTGTATTCTAGTCCATCAGGCCGGCCTGGCCACAGGGGCGAGGCGCTTGTGCATCAGGACTTCGTCGGCGCCTTCGATGAGGAACGCCTTGAGCGTGCCCACCGCTTCGAACCCGTGGCGCTCATAGAAGCGCCTGGCGCGCGGATTGAAGGAGGAGACGCACAGGAACAGGTGGCGCGAGCGCCTCCGGTAGGTGCGCTCGACGTGGTCGAGGAGGGCCGCGCCGACGCCCTGACTCCGGAACGCCGGCGCCACCGCGATCGACACGATGTAGGGCGCGCCGGCCACACCAGCCGGCCTCATCAGGACCAGGCCGCAGCGCTCGCCGGCAGACTCCGCGATTTCGAGGACGTCCTGCGGGGAGGTGCAGGCCGCGAGGCAGACGTCGAACCCGCGGCCAAGGGTGACCCACGGGTCGGACGCGGACATCAGGCCGGCCGCCCACGTCGCATCGTCTCCGGCGGCCTTCCGGATCACGACGGCCGGCATGCGGGCCCCCGGTATAATGCGCGCACGACATGCTGGACCAGCTCACCGCGCTCCTCTTTCCCGATCCCCGGCGCCGCCTGCCCCACTCGCGCTGGTGGAACATCGGCGCCCGGACGGTGCACCTGGCCGCGACCGGCATCCTGCTCGGCGGGCACGTCTTTGACGCGGACGCCGCGACGCTGATGCCGCTGCTCTGGGTGGCGATTGCGACCGGCGGCGTGATGATCGCGCTCGAACTCTACCCGACAGCCCATTGGGCCCACCAGATCTGTGCGCTGTTCGTGTACGCGAAGCTCGGCGTCCTGTGCCTGATTCCGTTCATGTGGGAGCAGCGGGTCCTGCTGCTGCTTGGCGTGCTGGCGCTTGCCTCGGTTGGCGCCCACGCCCCGCGCCGCGTTCGCCACTACTCGCTCTGGCTCCGCCGCGTCATGATCGACTGACAGCGTGACGGCGTCGAGCGTCCGGCCGAATCCCGAACCCCGAATCCCGAGCGCCTACGGCTTCTTGAGTCGGAACACGTTGAGGACGTCGGCCCGGCTCTTGACCGAAGCCCGCTGCGCGTCCTGGCGCTCACGGGCGAGCCGCTCGAAGGTCGGCCCCGGCGCCGGGTGACGGAAGAGCACGCCCGTGTAGAGCTTCTCGCCGTAGGCCTGGGCCAGGTCCATGGCCGCCAGGCGGTCGGCGGGGTTGTGGCCGAGCGACTCGAGCGTCTGCATCGTCGCTTTCTGCGCCTTGAGCATCTGATCTTCCTGCCCGTAGGTGACGCACGGCGACTGCACGTTGATGAAGGCAAACCCCGGGTAGCGGATGCCTTCCTCGATCACTTTGGCGAGGCCGTTCATGTCGGCCGGGGTGCCCTGCGCCACGTACTCCGCGCCGTACCCCAGCACGTAGAGCAGCGGGTTCACCGGGCTCTCCATCGCGCCGAGGGCCGACGACACGGTGGCCAGGCCCCGGCGGGACGTCGGCGACAGCTGCCCCTTGGTGAGCCCGTAGATCTGGTTGTCCATCACGATATAGGTGATGTCGATGTTGCGCCGGATGGCGTGGGCCACGTGCCCGCCGCCGATCGAGAAGCCGTCACCGTCGCCGCCGGCGCACAGCACGAGGAGATCGGGATTGGCCAGCTTGATTCCCTGGGCGATCGGCAGCGACCGTCCGTGCACGCTGTTGAACCCGTACGCCGTCGTGTAGCCCGGGATGCGGCTCGAGCAGCCGATGCCGGAGATGAACGCGATCTCGTGCGGCGGGCGGCCGACGTTGGCGAGCGCGCGGTAGATGGCCTGCACCACCCCGAAGTCGCCGCAGCCCGGGCACCAGATGGGCTTCAGGTCGCTCTTGTAGTCCTTGGCGGTGTAATCCTCGATCGGTCGCGCTGTCAGCGTGCTCATGTCCCGCGTCCTCTCCTGCCTCGGGGCCTAGCCCTCGGAGGGCACCTGCTGCTTCTCGCGCTGCAGCGCGAGCGAAATCTGCCGCAGACGGTCGACGACCTGGTCCGGCGTGATCGGGTTGGATCCGCTCTTCGCCAGGGTCTCGATCCCGCGCGGCACGTCGACGAACATCCGGAGCAGCCGGAACAGCTGGCTCTGGTGGTTCTGCTCGACGACGAGACCGCGCTTGAGGGAAGCAAAGAACTCCTGGTAGACCTCTTCGGACACCGGATACAGCAGCCGCGGGACCAGCAGTTTCACCCTCAAGCCCTGCTTGACGGCCGTGCGGAAGGCCTCGATCGCGGTGCCCGCCACGCTGCCCCAGCTGATGAGGCCGAGCGGAGCGTCGGCGCTGCCTTCCACGATGAACAGGTCGCGGCGCTGCTTGAGGGGGTTGAACTTCCTCAGCCGCTTGTCGTTCATGCGGCTGTGCATCTCGCCGTTGGCCGTCGGGGCGCCCTGCTCATTGTGCTCGATGCCGGAGGCCAGGTAATTGCCGCCCTTCATGCCGGGGTGGCTGATGGGGCTGATGCCCGTCTCCGTGAAGCGGAACCGCGTGTAGCGCTCGAGCTCCTTCTCGGTCGGCCTCCGCCGATCGATCAACACGACCGAGGCGGCGTCGATGGGCTCGGCCGTTTCCTTGCGCTGCCCGACCTCCTGATCGGACAGCACGATCACCGGCGTCTGGTACTGCTCGGCGAGATTGAAGGCCTCGATCGTGATCGGGAACATGTCCTCGGCGCTGACCGGCGCCAGCACCGGTCGAATCACGTCACCGTGCGCGGAGAACGCGGCCTGGAGCAGGTCCGACTGCTCGCCCTTCGTCGGGATCCCGGTGGAGGGCCCTCCGCGCTGCACGTTCACGCACACCAGCGGGAGTTCCGCGATGCTGGCCAAGCCGAGCATCTCGGTCTTGAGCGACATGCCGGGCCCGGACGTCGCCGTCATCGCCTTCTTGCCGGCGAACGAGGCCCCCACGACCGCGCCCACACCGGCGATTTCGTCCTCGGCCTGCAGCATGGTCCCGCCGTACTTCCAGATTTCGCGGCCGAGGAAGTGCATGATCTCGGACGAGGGCGTGATGGGATAGCCGCCGAAGAAGTCGCAGCCGGCGACAATCGCCGCCGCCGCGCAGAGGTCGTTGCCGTCCACCACGAACTTCGCCGTCGGCGCGGCGGGCTCCGCCATCAGCCGGCTCGTCTTGAGGGGATGCTGCTCGGCGTACTCGATGCCCGCGTGGAACGCCTTCTCCGCCCGCTCGACGAGCTCGGCGCCTTTCTTCGCCAGGCGCTTCCGGATGCCCGCGATCACTTCCGCGCGGCCGATGCCGAGCCATCCCGCCATCAGGCCGAGCACCACGGTGTTCTTCGCCCGATCGCTGCCGCCCGTGTCTCTCGCCATCTGCTCGATCGGCACGGCGAGCACCTCGGCGGGCGTCACGCCGACCAGCGGGATCCTGTCCGGCGCGACGTTCGTGTTGCTGTCGTAGATGACGGTCGTGTGACCGCCGACGGGCAGCTCGCCGCCGAACTTGAGGAAGTCGTCCCAGTTCAGCGCCACCGCCACGTCGAGCGACCCGCCGGAGTTGAGGACCTTCTGGGTGCACACCCGCAGGCGGAAACTCGATTCGCCGCCGCGGATCTGCGGGCCGAAGCTCTTGGTCAGCACGCCGTGGTACCCTCGAGCGCGGCGGCCGTCAGCAGCGACTCCCCCGCCGACACGATGCCGTCGCCGCCTGAGCCGGCCATTCCGATGACGAGATCCGTATTCATAGCAGTCCCGGGAGCAAGTGGGTTCCTGGCGGCCGCATCGATCGGGTCAGCCGGGGGGGACGACTGACGGCCGGTGCGAGTCTGCGCAAGCATATCAGATGGGATCTTGCAGCGGCCAGAGCCAGGCTGCCCCCCGCACGCCGCTCGTGTCCCCGTGGCGCGGCGCGACGAGCGGCGTGTCGACGCGGTCCGAGAACACCCAGCGCGCCCATTGCGCGGGCACGTTCACGTACAGGCGATCCAGCTTCGACAATCCGCCGCCGAGGACGATCACATCCGGGTCGAGCACGTTGATGATGCCTGCCAGCGCGCGCGCCATGCGCCCCTCGTACCGGCACAGGGTCGCCTCGGCCTGCTCATCCCCTTCGGCCGCGCGGGCGGCAATCTCCTCGCTGCCCATCCGGACGCCGGTCACGCACTCGTGGTCACGCGCCAGGCCGGGCCCCGAGAGAAACGTCTCGACGCAGCCCCGCCTGCCGCAGTAGCACTCCGCGCCGGGCCACTCCCCGTGCTCCGGCCACGGCAAGGGGTTGTGGCCCCACTCCCCCGCGACCGCGTTCGGCCCGGTGAGAACCTGGCGCCGCACGACGATGCCCCCGCCGGTGCCCGTGCCGACGATGACGCCGAAGACCACGTCCGAGCCCGCAGCCGCGCCGTCGCACGCCTCCGACAGCGCGAAGCAGTTCGCGTCGTTGGCCAGCCGCACGCTCCGGCCGAGGGCGCGCTCGAGATCCTGCGGCAGGGCCCGTCCGATGAGCCAGGTGGAATTCGCGTTCTTCACGAGGCCCGTCGCGGGCGACACGGCGCCGGGCATGCCGACGCCCACCGTGCCGCGCGACCCGGCGTCCGACTCGAGCGCGGAGACCAGCCCCGCAATGGCCCGTACGGTGCCGTCGTAATCGTCGCGCGGCGTCGCGATGCGCCGGCTGGCCGCGGCCCGGCCGTCCGCCGAGAGCGCGATACCTGCGATTTTCGTGCCGCCCAGATCGATGCCTATCCGGATCATGAGTCCATCCGCCGTGGTTGCGCGCTCCCGCGGGCCGTCTCGTGCGCCGCCTGCTATGATACGTGGATGGCGCTACAAGAGCGGGACTTCTATGTCGAAACGCCGGGGACGCGGCCCGCCACCTATACGTGCCCCCACTGCAAGCGGCGCAACGAGTTCCAGCTTCGGTGGGTGACGCGGATCAAGAAGGACCGGCTGCCGCCAGGCGCCGACGATCGCGACCGCGCCCAGTTCCCCAAGCTGCGCAACTACATGATCCGCACCGACGACCTCGTGACCTGCCCCACGTGCCGCCGGCGCTTCGAGGTCCCGAGCCACCAGTCGCTCGTGTTCCTGGCCGACGGCCAGGCTCCGGTCCAGTACGATCCGGACGACGACAACTTCGGGAACCGATAGGACGTGCGGGGACGCGTTCGATTTCCCGCGGGCCCGCGCGGAGCGGAACGTGCCCCATCGTGTCGTGCGCCCGGATCCGTCACCCGGCCAGCATCCTCTGCAGCCGCGCTCGCACCGTCTCCATCAGCCGGTCCCGATCGTGGATGGTCAGCCCGGCGGTGGGAATCGGCTCACCCACCTCGACCCGGACGATTCCGGGCCTGACCCAGAACCGCCCGCGCGGCATCGCCTCGGCCGTGCCGTGCAGCGCCACCGGGACAACCGGCACCTGGGCCTTGATGGCCATGAAGAACCCGCCCTTCTTGAACGGCAGGAGCTGGCCGCTGCGCCCGCGCGTGCCTTCGGGCGCGATCAGGAAGGAGTCGCCGGCCAGGAGCCGCTCCGCGGCCGCGTCGACCGACGCGATCGCGCTCGCCCGGTTCGCGCGGTCCACCGGCACGAACCCGACGAGCCGCATCGCCCGGCCGAGCACCGGGACTCTTCCCACTTCGGTCTTGTAGAGGCCGCGAAGCCGGGGACATCGCGGGAACAGCGCCTCGAACGCCACCACGTCGACGTTGCTCCGGTGGTTGATGCAGTAGAGCGTGGGCCGGTCGGCGACGACGTGCTCCAGGCCCGACACCTCCAGACGGATGCCGAGCATCCTTCGAACGGCCGAGGCGCCGAACCGCCCGAGGGCGAAGATGTGTCCGGCCCGCCCGGTGAGGAAGGCGACCGCCAGCGCGGGCGGACCCACGATGGCGATGTAGAGCGCCAGGAGAATGAACGCCGCGAGGGACCGCAACCAGTGGATGATGCGCGACATGTTTCCGGCGCCGGATCTTATCGCAGGATCACGCCACCGGCTTCGCGTCGGGCTTCCCGTCGAAGGCCTCCCTGGTACCCGGTTTGCTGTGCACTGAGCCTGTCGGAGCGGACCGCCAGAAATCCGGCAGTTCCTCTCGTGTTCGTGGGCCTGCAACAGCGGAGTCTGACCCGTGCACCGAATCCTCAGCAAGGAAGTCCTGGCGCCTGACGTGGTCCGCTTCTGGATCGAAGGGCCGCATATCGCCCGCAAGCGGAAACCCGGCCAATTCGTGATTGTCCGGACCGGCGAGAACGGCGAGCGGATTCCGCTGACCATCGCCGACGTGGACAGGACGCGGGGGGCGATCTCGATCATCGTCCAGGGCGTCGGCAAGTCCACGCGACAGCTCAACGCGATGACCGAGGGCGATTCCATCCTCGACATGGCGGGCCCGCTCGGCCGGCCCACCGAGCTTCACCCCGGCCGGAAGGTCTGCTGCATCGGCGGCGGCATCGGCACCGCCGTCGTCTATCCGATCGCGTGCGGCATCAAGGCGCTTCAGGGCGACGTCGTGGCGATTGTCGGCGGCCGCTCGAAAGACCTCGTCATCCTCGAGCAGGAACTCCGCGCGGTGGTGGACCAGGTGATCGTCACCACCGACGACGGGTCGTACGGTGAAAAGGGCCTCGTCACCGACGCCCTGAAGGCCCTGCTTGCCGAGGGCCGCCACTTCGACGAGGTGGTCGCCGTCGGGCCGCTGCCCATGATGCGCGCCGTCGTCGAGGTGACCCGCCCGCTCGGCATACCCACGACCGTGAGCCTGAATCCGGTGATGGTGGACGGCACGGGCATGTGCGGCGGGTGCCGCGTGTCGGTGGGCGGCGAGCAGAAGTTCGTGTGTGTCGACGGCCCCGAGTTCGACGGCCACCAGGTGGATTTCGAGGAGCTGAACGCGCGCCTGCGCGCCTACCGGGAGCAGGAAGCCGAGTCCCTGCGCCTGTTCGACCAGCGCACCGAGTGCCGCAGCCAGGCCAGCTGACCTTCGCGCGGCCTCACGGAGGCGAGTCCCAGACCCATGGCGAAGAAGATCATCCAGAAGACCAAGAACCCCATGCCGCTCCAGGACCCCCACGAGCGGGCGCACAATTTCGAGGAGGTCTCTCTCGGCTACCCGGTGGATCTCGCGGTCCTCGAGGCCCAGCGCTGCATCCAGTGCAAGAACGAACCCTGCATCGCGGGATGCCCGGTCGAGATCGACATCCCCGAGTTCATCCGGCAGGTGGCGGAACGCGACTTCGAGGGCGCCTTTCGGACGCTGATGGATCGCAACGTCCTGCCGGCCGTCTGCGGCCGGGTGTGCCCGCAGGAAGAGCAGTGCGAGATCAAGTGCACGCTGGGCGTCAAGAACGAACCGGTCGCCATCGGCCGGCTCGAGCGCTTCGTCGCCGACTACGCCTCCTTCGTCAAGTTCACGGATGACACCCCGCCCGCTCCCCCGACCGGCCACAAGGTGGCCGTGGTGGGGTCCGGGCCGGCCGGCCTGACCGTGGCGGCCGACCTGGCGAAGATGGGCCACGGCGTCACGATCTTCGAGGCCCTGCACAAGGCCGGCGGCGTGCTCGTGTACGGCATACCCGAGTTCCGGCTGCCGAAGGCCATCGTCGAACGCGAGATCGACGGCCTCAGGCGGATCGGCGTCGAGATCAAACCCAACCACGTCATCGGACAGACGTTCACCGTGGACGAGCTCTTCACGGAGCTCGGGTTCGAGGCGGTTTTCATCGGCACGGGAGCCGGGCTCCCGACGTTCCCGAAGATCCCGGGCATCAACCTCATCGGCGTCTATTCGGCGAACGAGTACCTCACCCGGTCGAACCTGATGAAGGCGTACCTGTTCCCCGCGACCGACACCCCTACGATCCGCGGCCGCAACGTGGCCGTCATCGGGGGCGGCAACACGGCGATGGACGCCGTCCGCACGTCGCTGCGCCTCGGCGCGGAGAACGCCTACCTCATCTACCGCCGCACGCGGGCGGAAATGCCGGCGCGCGCCGAGGAAATCGATCACGCCGAGGAAGAGGGCGTGAAGATCGTCATGCTCGCGGCGCCGACGGCCATTCTCGCCGACGAGCGCTCGCGCGTCCGCGCGATCCGCTGCATCCGCATGGAGCTGGGCGAGCCGGACGCTTCCGGGCGGCGGAGCCCGGTGCCCATCAAGGGATCGGAGTACGACACCGAGGTCGACACCGTCGTGTTCGCGATCGGCCAGGGCGCCAACCCGCTCATCCGCAACACGACGCCGGACCTGCCCGTGAACAAGTGGGGCAACATCCTCGCCGACGACGGGACCGGTGCCACCCAGAAGGCCGGGGTCTTCGCCGGCGGCGATATTGTGACCGGCGGCGCCACCGTGATCTCCGCGATGGGCGCCGGGCGCAAGGCCGCCCGCGCGATCGACACCTACCTCCGGAACCCGTCGTCGGACGGCTTCTCGCCGACCGACGTCTGAGCCTGCCGCGCCGCGCAGGTTCTGAAACCGGTCCCGTCGGTTCTGTCGTATCATCGTTCTGTGATCGATGAGGAGTTCCCGGATCGGCCGACGCTGGCGCCCGCCATGCTGGTGTCGATGCCGCAGCTGGCGGACCCGAACTTCCGCCATACCGTCATCCTGCTCTGCGAATACAGCGCCGACGGGGCCTGGGGACTGATCCTGAACCGCCCCACCGGCAAGACCGCCGCCAGCGCGATCGAGTTCACGCCGCCGCTCGAGGGCGACAGCGGCCTCGAGATCTGGACCGGCGGCCCCGTCGAGCCCCAGCGCGGCGCGCTCCTGCTGCCCGAGGAGCCGCTGGGCAGCGACGCATTCGAGGTCAGCCCGGGGATCTTCGTGTCCTCGTCGGCCGAGCTGCTGCGCAAGCTCATCGAGGGGCCGCCGGTGGAGAAGGCGCGCCTCCTGATGGGGTATGCCGGCTGGGGCGCGAAGCAGCTCGACCGGGAGCTGACCGAATCGTCGTGGCTCATCAGCGACGTCGCTGCCGAAATCGTCTTCGAGACCAAGCCCGCCGAGATGTGGGAAGCTGCGATCCGCCGCCTGGGCGTGGATCCCGCTGCGCTGCACGCGAGCTCAGGGATTCACTAGGCTCGCGCATGCCCTCACTGGTTTTCCGCAAAGGCCTCGACCTGAAGACCGCCGTCGCCGGCGAGCTCGCCGAGGATTATCGCAGCGCGCTCGTCGACGAGTTGAAGGCCTCCGACTTCACCTACCGGTCCGGGCGGCTCACGCTTCACCTCGCCCGCGAGTTCGGCTTCTGCTACGGCGTCGACCGGGCGGTCGACTACGCCTATCAGTCGCGGAAGAAGTTCCCCGACCGGCGCGTGTACCTGACCGGCGAGATCATCCACAACCCGCACGTGAACGAGAAGCTGCGAGCGAGCGGCATCCGCTTTCTGGACGATCCGGGCGAGCCGGCCGGCGCGTTGGGCCCCGAGGACGTCGTCATCCTGCCGGCGTTCGGCGTGACCATCGCGCAACTGGCCGCGTTCGACCGGCAGGGCTGCACGCTCGTCGACACAACCTGCGGATCCGTGCTGAATGTCTGGAAGGCCGTGCGGCGCTATGCGGAAGCCGGTTTCACGTCCGTCATTCACGGGAAGATCCGCCACGAGGAAACCCGGGCGACGGCATCCCAGGCGCTCAAGTCGCCCCGCGGCCCCTACCTGGTGCTGCTCGACCGCGACGAGGCGTCCGACGTATGCCGGTACATCCGGGAGGGCGGCGACCGCGAGGCCTTCCTGGCCCGCTACGCCGAAGCAGCCTCGCCGGGATTCGACCCGGATCGCGATCTCGTCCGGGTCGGGCTGGCCAACCAGACGACGATGCTGATGACCGAGTCGCTCGAGGTCGGCGAGATGTTCCGGGAGGCGCTGGCGGCCCGATACGGACCAGGGGCCCTCGCGGACCACTTCCGGGCGTTCGACACCATCTGCAGTGCCACCCAGGATCGCCAGGACGCGGTCGTCTCCCTGCTCAACGACTACCCCGTCGACCTGATGGTCGTCATCGGCGGCTACAACAGCAGCAATACCCTCAACCTGGCCAGGATCTGCGCTGAACGGGTCCCCACGTACCACGTGGCCGACGACGCCTGCCTCGTGTCCCCGGATGAGATCCGGCACCGGCCCGCGGGGCAGAAGGCCGAGGTGACCACCCGCGGGTGGATGCCCCTCGAGGGCCCCTTCTGCGCGGGCCTGACCGCCGGGGCCTCAACCCCTGACAACTCGGTCGGCGCCACGATTCTCAGGATCGCCGGCTTCGCCGATCCCCCCGTCGCCCCCCGGTAAACACTCCTCCCGCGCCGGTCGTAGTGCATAGGCGAAGCGGAGGTGTAAGACCGCCATGTCTATCTGGCGCGGCCTGGTCTGGTGCGTGGTGCTTGCCGTGGCGGCCCCTGCCGTGGCGGGGGCCCAGGGGTTCAAGTGGTGGCAATCCGACAAGTTCAAGTCGGACTTGGCGTTATTGCCCGATCAGATCACCCGGCTCGAAGAGGTGTATCAGGGCCTGCGCCCGACGCTCACGGCGGGCAAAGAGGAGCTGGATCGGCTCGAAAGCAGCTTGTCGAAGCTCATCGCCGCAGGGGAAGCCCCCGAGGGCGATGTCATGAAGATGGTCGACCAGGTCGAGCACTCCCGCGCCGAACTGGCGAAATCCCGCACCCTGATGATCTACCGGATGCACCGAATCCTGACGGTCGATCAGCGGGCGAAGATGAACGCGCTCCACGAGCGCTGGGAGCAGGAACGCCGCCAGGTCCGCCGTTCGCCAGAGAAATGACCCGCGAGAAGCTAACCCCCTCACCAGGGAGGAGTTCCGTGAAGAGGATCGGGAAGTCTGCACTCATACTGGGAACCGCGGCCGCACTGCTCGCGGCTCCTTCCAGCGCACCGGCCCAGGCCCGGCCCGGGACACCTGGCACCAGCGACCAGGCGCGCGTTGACGAACTGGTGAAGTACGCCAGAGAGAAGTACGCGGACGGCCAGGCGCAGCCTGCCCAGCTCCAGCAGAAGACGCTCGAGGAGCGCGCCGAGGCCCGTCCCGTCGTGCAGCTGACGGTCGAGCAGGCCGTCAGGATGGCGCTCGACAACAACATCGAGTTGTCGGTCGAACGCATCAACCCGCAGCTGCAGGACCTCTCGCTCGCCCAGACCCGCGGCGCGTACCGGCCGACGCTCAACTCGGCGTTGAACGCCAACTCGTCGATGCCGTTGCCCACCAGCTTGCTGAACGGCGGCCAGCGCGTGATCAACGAGACGGCGAACGCCAACGTCAACATCGCCCAGACCCTGCCGTGGTTCGGCACCAACTACACGGCGGCGTTCAACAACGGGCGCACGAACACGTCCAGCACGTTCGCGACCCTGAACCCGCAGTTCACGACGCAGCTCACCGCGACGATCACGCAGCCCCTGCTCCGGGACTTCAAGATCGACAACACCCGCAACCAGCTGCTGACGGGCACCATCACGCGCGAGGTCACGGACATCACGCTGCGGACCCGGATGACGAATCTCACCGCGACGACGAAGAACGCGTACTGGGACCTCCTGGCCGCGATCCGGGCGATCGAGGCGGCGAAGCAGTCGCTCGCCCTGGCCGAGAAGCTCATCGAGGACAACCGGGTGCGCGTCGAAGTCGGCACGCTGGCGCCGATGGACATCATCTCGGCCCAGGCGGAAGCCGCGACGCGGCGCCAGACCCTGACCCAGGCCGAGGCCACCCGGCGCACGGCGGAACTCGTGCTGAAGCGCCTCATCGTCAGCGAGACCACCGACCCGGTCTGGAGGGCGACGATCGACCCGATTGACATGGTGCAGGTCCAGCCGACCACCATCAACCTCGAGTCGGCGGTCACGTCCGCCCTCAGCCAGCGGACCGACCTGATGACGGCCAGGAAGAACCTGTCCAGCAACGACATCAACATCCGGTATCTCCGCAACCAGATGTTGCCCGCCATGAACGCCACGGCCACGATCGGCACGCGCGGCCTCGGCGGCAACCAGTTCATCCGGGAGGGCGGTGTCGTGGTGGGAGAGGTCCCCGGCGGCTGGCCCGACGCCTTCGCCATGATGCGGCGGTTCGACTACCCCAACTGGACCGTCGGCGTGACGTTCTCGTACCCGCTGGGCAAGAGCGCGCAGGAGGCGGCCTACGCCCGTGCCAAGCTGCAGTACCAGCAGTCCCAGTCCCAGGTTCGCGCGCTCGAACTGACGGTGGCGACCGAGGTCACCAACGCGGCGCTGCAGGTGGAGAGCACACTCAGGCGGATGGAAGCCGCCCGCGCCGCCCGGGACCTGCAGGAGAAGCGGCTGGAGAACGAGCAGAGCAAGTTCGAGGTCGGCATGTCGACCAACTTCTTCGTCGTGCAGGCCCAGCGCGACCTGCTCGACGCCCAGATCGCGGAACTCCGAGCGAATCTCGACTACCAGAAGGCGCTCGTCACGTTCGAGCGTGTCCAGCAAACCGCCGGTGGCGTCTGATGACGGGAATGCCGGGACTCCGAACGGCCCCTGCGCGTCAAAGTCTGAGGGATACCAGCAGGACGTATGCGTAAAGCACTCATTCTCGGAATCGTGGCCGTGGTCGTCGCGCTCGGCCTCTGGATGTACCTGAGGTCCGGCGCGGCCGACGGCGTGTCCCCCGCGCAGGCGGCCGCAGGCCAGCCCGGCGGGGGCGGGCGCGGAGGCGCCGCGTTCAGGCCGACGATGACCGTCGAAACCACGACGACCAGGCGCCTCTCGGTCACGGAACGGGTGACGGTGGTCGGAAACCTGATCGGGGCCGTGACGGTCGACGTGGTCCCCAAGGTCAGCGGACGCGTGGAAACGGTGAATGTCCGCCTCGGGGACCAGGTGCGCCGCGGCCAGCTGCTGGCGACGCTGGAGGACCGGGAGCTGCGCGAACAGGTGAACCAGACCGAGGCCTCGCTGGAGGTGTCGAAGGCCACCGTCCGGCAGCGCGAGGCCGACCTGAAGAACGCCCAGAGCAACCTGCAGCGTTCCCGGAATCTGTTCGACCGCAGCCTGATCGCGCGGCAGACGCTGGACGACGCCGAGGCGCGATACGACGCCGCGCTGGCCCAGGTCGATCTGGCCAAAGCGCAGGGCACCCAGGCGGCGGCAAGGCTCGAAGAACTCCGCATCAACCTGTCGAACACGCGCATCCTCTCCCCCGTCGACGGCTTCGTCGGCAGCCGGCGGCTGGACCCCGGCGCCTTCGTCGGCACCAACTCGTCGTTCCTGTCGGTGGTGGACATCCACTTCGTGCGCCTCGTCGCGAACCTCGTCGAGAAGGATCTCCGGCGGATCGTCATCGACATGCCGGCGCAGGTCGAGGTGGACGCGTACCCCGGCGAGGTGTTCAAGGGTCGCGTCGCCCGTCTCGCGCCCGTGCTCGACCCTGCGACGCGCACGGCCCAGATGGAAGTCGAAGTCCCGAACCCGTCCTCGCGGCTGAAGCCGGGGATGTACGCGCGGGTGCAGTTTGTCGTCCTCGAACGGTCCGACGCTCTCACGGTCCCGCGCAATGCGATCGTGGACCTCGAAGGCACGCGCGGCGCGTTCGTCGTCGACGGCAAGACCGCCCGCTTCAAGCCGATCAAGAGCGGCATCGTCGACGGCGACGCCGTCGAGATCACCGACGGCCTGGCCGATGGGAGCACGGTCATCACGCTCGGCGCCGCCTCGCTTCGCGACGGCGACCCGATCGTGGTTGCCGGCCAGGCCGGGCGGGGGGGCCGTGGCGGCGGGCCTCGGGGCGGCCAGCGTCCCGGCGGCGGCGCATAGTCGACAGCGAACCCGAGGCAGATGAGACCTACACTATGAGCATCCCACGCACCGCCATCGAGCGTCCGATCACGATGTACATGCTCTGCGGCGTCATCGTGCTGCTCGGCGCGATTTCGCTCGTCCGGCTGCCGGTCGACCTGATGCCGGACGTGACCTTTCCCAGCATCACCGTGCGCGTGAGCTACGGCGGCGTCGGCCCGCTGGAGATGGAAGAGCTGGTCACCCGCCCGATCGAGCAGGCGGTCAGCGCCGTCGCCGGCCTGGAGCAGATCAACGCCACCTCGTCGGAAGGCAGCTCCACGGTCCGTCTCAACTTCGCGTGGGGGACCAACCTGAACGCGGCCGCCGACGACGTGCGCAGCCGCGTGGACCGGGTGCGGGGACGCCTGCCCGAGGACGCGGACGCGCCCATCCTGTTCAAGTTCGACGCGTCCGCCATGCCCATCATGGGCGTCGGCGTCGAAGGCAACATGGATCGGGTCGCGCTTCGCGAGGTGGCGCAGAATATCCTGTCGCCGAGGATGGAGCGGGTGCCGGGCGTCGCCGCCGTGAGCGTCGAGGGCGGGCTCAGGCGCCAGATTCACGTCGAGCTGTCCAAGGAGAAGATCGCGGCCCTCAACCTCTCCGTGGACCGGGTGATCTCCATCCTCCGCTCCGAGAACCAGAACACGCCGCTCGGCGAAATCGACGAGGGCGACACGACGTACCTGCTGCGCAGCCAAGGCCAGTTCGAGAACCTCGAGCAGATTCGCGATCTCGTGGTGCTCTCCAGCGGGAACGTCCCGGTCTACCTCCGCGACATCGCCGACGTGAAGGACGCCACCGAGGACATGCGGTCGTTCACGCGGATCAACGGCAAGCCGGCGATCCGGATGCGCGTCACCAAGCAGTCGGGCGAGAACACGGTCGCCATCGCGGAGCTGGTGAAGGCGGAAATCGCGCGCATCAACCGCGAAGTGCCGAACGTGAAGCTGATGGTGCTCGACGACAGTTCCATCTTCATCGAGCGATCGATCGACAGCGTCAAGGAGGCGGCCTACATCGGCGCCTTCCTCGTCGTCGGCATCATCTTCCTGTTCCTGCGCGACCTGCGCTCGACGGTCATCATCTGCACGTCGATTCCGATTTCGATCATCGGGACGTTCGCCCTGCTGTACTTCTCCGGGTTCACCCTGAACACCATGACGTTCGGCGGGCTCGCGCTGGGCGTCGGCATGATCGTCGACGCCTCGATCGTGGTCCTCGAGAACTCGTACCGGCACATGGAGCAGCTCGGCAAAGATCGGATGCAGGCCGCCATCGACGGCAGCGAGGAGGTGTGGTCGGCCATCCTCGCCTCCATCCTCACGCACATCTCGGTGTTCGTGCCGCTGCTGTTCCTCACGGGCATCTCGAGCGTGATGTTCAAGCAGCTCGCGATTGTCGTGATGTTCTCGCTCGGCATGTCGCTCTTCGTGGCGGTGACGCTCGTCCCCGTGCTCTGCTCGAAGCTCCTGCGCCTGCCTCCTCCCGCCGAGGAGCGCCGCGGGGTGATGGGGCAGCTGTTCACGTGGAGCGAGCGCCTGCTCGACCGGATGGACGACGGCTACCGGGCGCTGCTGCACAAGGCCCTCCATCATCGCCCGACCGTCCTCCTCGCCGGGACAGCGCTGTTCGCGGCGGCCGTCGCCCTGCTGCCCATGATCGGCTCCGAGCTGATGCCGCAGACCGACGAGGGCGAGGTCCAGGTCGACGTCGAACTGCCGGTCGGCACCCGCATCGAGCGGACCGAGGCCACGATTCTCAGGCTGGAACAGATGGCCCGTGAGCTCGTGCCCGAACTGGACATCCTCATCAGCAACGGCGGCGGCGGCGGGTTCATGGGGGGCTCCGGCCATCGCGGCTCGCTGACGCTGCGCCTCAAGCCCCGCGCCGAGCGCACGCGGTCGAACGAACAGGTCGCCCAGGACCTCCGCGTCAAGCTGACGGGCCTGCCCGGGGTGGTGCTGCGCCCGCGCGCCTCCGGCGGCAACAACCAGATGAGCCGCATGTTCAACATGGGCGGCGAGGGGCGCCTCTCCCTCGAAATCCGCGGCCACGATCTCGAGGATTCCCGCGCCCTCGCCATCCGCGCGAAAGCGCTGATGGACCAGACGCCGGGCATCAAGGGCGCCCGCATCGGCCGCGAGGAAGGCCGGCCGGAGCTGGCCGTCCGGGTGGATCGTCCGAAGGCGGCGCTGCTCGGCCTGCGCCAGAGCGACGTGGCCAGCACGCTGCGCACGAACGTCGCCGGCACGACCGCGGCCCAGTTCCGGGAGCGCGGTTTCGAGTACCCGATCGTCGTCCGCCTGCGCGAGGAAGACCGGAGCCGCGTCGAGGACGTCGACCAGGTGATGCTCAGCGCCGGGCAGGGCCAGGTGCTCCAGGCCAGGAACCTGCTCGACGTCCGCACGCAGAAGGGCCCGGTCCAGATCGAGCGGCGCAACCAGGAGCGCATCACCCGCGTCAGCGCCGAGATCGAGGTGCCGCTCAGCGAGGCCGTCCGCTCCGTGCAGACGCGGATTCCCGGAATGGCCATCCCGCGGGACTTCTCGGTCGGATTCGGTACCGAGGTCGAAGAGCAGGCCAAGGCGTTCAACCAGCTGCTGCTGACGCTGATCCTGGCGCTCATCCTCACCTACGCGGTCATGGCGTCCCAGTACGAGTCGCTCAAGGACCCGTTCATCATCATGTTCTCGGTGCCGCTGGCGGCCATCGGCGTCGTGGGCGCCCTGCTCCTGACAGGCACGACGTTCAGCCTCCAGGCCTACATCGGCGTCATCATGCTCGCCGGGATCGTCATCAGCAACGCGATCCTGCTCGTGGACTACACCAACGTCCTGCGGCGGCGCGACGGGCTGCCGCTGCGCGACGCGGTCGAGCTGGCGGGCCGGACGCGGCTGCGCCCGATCCTGATGACCTCGCTCACGACCGTCCTGGGCCTGGTGCCGATGGCCCTGGCGCTCGGCGAGGGCTCGGAGATCCAGGCCCCGCTGGCGCGCGTCGTCATCGGCGGGCTCGTCACCTCGACGCTCATCACGCTGGTGTTCGTGCCGACCGTCTATACGCTGTTCGAAGAAGGCTGGAAGGGTCTGAGGCGCGGCCTCCACCACGAGGCTCCGCCGACACAGACGGGTGACTAAGTCATGAAGAAGTTCATCATCACGCTCATCGCGCTCGGTATTGTCGCCGGTTCTGTCGGCGCGTACTACAGGTACCGCGGCCCCGGCGAGGAGGTGAGGATCTCCAGGCTCGCGGTGGCCCGCGGGGACGTCATCGAGTCGGTGGGCGCCACCGGAACGCTTCAGGCCGTCAAGACGGTGCAGGTGGGCTCGCAGGTGTCCGGCAACATCAAGGCCCTGTACGCCGACTTCAACTCGATCGTGAAGAAGGGCCAGATCGTCGCCGAGCTCGATCCGTCGCTGCTCCAGACCCAGATCGAGCAGGCCCGCGCCAACGTCATTCGCTCCCAGGCGGATCTGGATCGCCTGAAGGTCTCGCTGGAGGACGCGAGGGTGAAGCTGAAGCGGTCCGAGAGCCTCGCCGCGCGCAAGCTCGTGGCGGCGCAGGATTTCGAGGCCGCCCAGGTCGCCGTGCGCTCGGCCGAGGCCCAGATCAAGTCGTCGGAGGCGAGCCTCTCGCAGTCCAAGGCGTCGCTCAACCAGAACGAGGTCAACCTCCAGCACACGGTCATCGAGGCGCCGATTGACGGCATCGTGATTTCGCGCAACGTGGACGTGGGCCAGACGGTCGCCGCCAGCATGAACGCGCCGACGCTGTTCATCATCGCGGAGGACTTGAAGAAGATGCAGGTGAACGCGAACGTGGACGAGTCGGACGTGGGCCGCATCCGGGCCGGGCAGGTCGTCAAGTTCCGCGTCGACGCCTACCCGCTCGAGGAATTCACCGGCACCGTTTCGCAGGTCCGCCTGCAGCCCATCGTCACCCAGAACGTCGTGACCTACGCGACGGTCATCGACGTGCCGAACCAGCAACTGAAGCTCAAGCCCGGCATGACGGCGAATGTCACCATCGAAATCGCCCGGAAGAACGACGTCGTCCGCGTGCCCAACGCGGCCCTGCGGTTCCGGCCGAACGCCGACACGTTCACGGCGCTGAACCAGGCCGTGCCGCCGGAAATGCAGCGCGGTGCCGGCGCCGGCCGCCAGGGCGGCGCGGGCGGAGGCAGGCCCGGCGAGGCGGGTGCCGTGGCGGCCGCGCCGGGAGCCGGCTCCCCTGCCGGCGGCCGTTCTGCCTCCGGCGACAGCCGCGGGGCGCAGACCCAGCCAGCGCCCTCGGCCGCGCAGGCCCAGGCCCCCGCCGGGCGGTCCGGCACGCGAGGCGAACAGGGACAGGACCAGGCACGCACGGGCGCCGGTCAGGGCCAGGGCGGTCAGCGCGGACAGGGCGGCGTGTCAGCCATGGAGCAGGGCCAGCGCGGCGCGGGCGGCGGACAGGGCGGATTCGGCGGCGGCCAGAGCATGGATCCGGAGGAGCGGCGCCGTCGCTTCGAGGAGCGCATGGCCAGCATGTCTCCCGAAGCGCGCGCGCAGTTCGAGGCGCGCATGCGCGAGCGCGGCATGGACCCCAACAACCCGGGCGGCGGGCGCGGCGGCTCCGCCACCGGCGGAGCGGGCGCGCAGGGTCCGCGAAGCCAGGGCGCGACGCCGGGAGCGGGCCGCCCGTCGGGCCAGGCATCGGCCAATCGCGCCGACGCGCAGACCATCGACCAGCTGTTCGGCCCGCTGCCCGTGACCGAGTCGAGCGGCCGCGTGTGGCTCGAGGCGAACGGGCAGCTGAAATCGGTGCGCGTGCGCCTGGGCATTACCGACGGCACCTACACCGAATTGCTGTCGGGCGAGCTGCAGGCCGGGCAGGAACTGGTGACGGCCGTCGTCACGCCGGCGCAGGCCGCGGCGGCGTCCTCGCGGTCGCCGCTCATGCCGGGCGGCCCTGGCGGCGGGCGCCCCGGACAGGGCTTCCCCATGCAGCAGGGCGGCGGCGGACAACGCGGCGGAGGCCGCTAGGGCCATGCCAGTCATTTCGGTCCGGAACCTCAAGAAGACCTACGTCGTCGGCGACATCCAGGTGCACGCCCTCCGCGGCGTCGACGTGGACGTCGAGCAGGGCGAGTTCGTGTGTGTCACCGGCCCGTCGGGCTCGGGCAAGTCGACGTTCATGCACATCCTGGGATGTCTCGACAAACCGACGTCGGGGCACTACGTGCTCGACGGCCAGGACGTGTCCAAGATGTCTCGCGACGAACTGGCGAAGGTCCGGAACCACCGGATCGGGTTCGTCTTCCAGGGCTTCAACCTCCTTTCCCGGACGAGCGCCATTGAAAACGTGGAACTGCCGCTGCTGTACAGCCGCGATCAGATCAGGGCGTCGGACCGGCACAAGCGCGCCCGGGCCTCGCTCGAGATCGTCGGCCTGCTCGATCGGTCGCACCACCACCCGAACCAGCTGTCGGGCGGCCAGCAGCAGCGCGTCGCGATTGCGCGGGCGCTCATCAACAACCCGTCCATCCTCCTGGCTGACGAGCCGACCGGCAACCTGGACAGCCGGACGAGCGTCGAGGTGATGGACGTGTTCCAGCGCCTCAACATCGAGCGCGGCATCACGATCCTGCTCATCACGCACGAGCACGACATCGCGGAGTACGGCACGCGGACCATCGCGTTCCGCGACGGGCACATCGTGCGCGACGAAGCGAATGCGCACCGGCGCTGGGCCAAGGACGAACTCGCGGCGCTGCCGCCGCCAGAGGTCAACGGCGCCCCCGATGCCGCGCCGGCGGGCCTCAAGAGGAAGTCAGCTCCCCGGGCCGACGCGGCCGGGGCAGCCGGGAGTTAAGGCCATGATGCGGCTCTTCATGATTCTCCGCGTCGCGCTGAAGGCGCTCAACCGCAACAAGATGCGCACGACGCTGACCATGCTCGGCATGATCATCGGCGTCGCCGCCGTCATCGCCATGGTGGCGCTCGGCAAGGGCGCCCAGTCGTCGATCGAGGCCCAGATCAAGTCGGCGGGCACGAACATCATCAACGTGATGTCGGGCAACTTCATGTCGATGGGCGTCCGCCAGGGCTCCGGGGCGTCGAATACGCTCACCGTCGAGGACGCCACCGCCATCCGGCAGCAGGTGCCGGGCGCGCAGTATGTTGCGCCGAGCGTGTCGACGCGCAACCAGATCATCGCGGGCAACCAGAACTGGCAGACGCGCATCCAGGGCACGGACGTCGAGTTCCCGATGATCCGCTCGTGGCCCATGAAGTACGGCTCGTTCTTCTCGTCGCAGGACGTGACCAGCGCGTCCAAGGTCGTCGTGCTGGGCTCGGTGGTCGCCAACAACCTCTTCGGCGAGGACGTGGATCCGACGGGCCAGATCGTCCGGATCAAGAACCAGCCGTTCAAGGTGATTGGCGTGGTCGCGAGCAAGGGATCCGGCACCGGCTTCGAGGACCAGGACGACACCGCCATGGTCCCCTACTCTACGGCGCAGAAGAAGCTGATGGGCATCCAGCACATCCAGGGCATCACCGTCTCGGCCGTCTCGGCCAACGACGTGGCCGCCACGGCCGAGGCCATTACCGAGGTGCTCCGCACCCGCCACAAGATCATGCCCGGCGACACCGACGACTTCATGGTCCGGACGCTGGAAGAAATGGCCGCGATGCGGACGGAAGCGACGCGGACGATGACCGCGCTCCTCGCCGGCATCGCCGGCGTCTCGCTGCTTGTCGGCGGCATCGGGATCATGAACATCATGCTGGTGTCGGTCACCGAGCGGACGCGCGAGATCGGCCTGCGCATGGCCATCGGCGCCCGCGGTTCGGACGTGCTCATGCAGTTCCTCGTCGAGGCCGTCGTCTTGAGCCTTTTTGGCGGCGGCATCGGGATCGCCTTCGGGTTCGCGATTTCCTGGGGCGTGACCGAGTTCCTCACCTGGCCGACGACCATCTCCTCCGACGCGGTGGCGCTGGCGTTCGGCTTCTCCGCGATGATCGGCATCTTCTTCGGGTTCTACCCGGCCACGAAGGCCGCCAAGCTCGACCCCATCGAGGCGCTGCGCTTCGAGTAACCCGCAACAAGGAGTTCGGTATGACAAGGAAGTCCGTGCTGGTTGTCCTCCTCGCGTTCCTCCTGGCGGTTCCCGCCATGGCGATCGCGCAGACCCCCAACTTCTCGGGCAAGTGGACGCAGGACATGGAGAAGAGCGATCCGCCGGCCCAGGGCATGGGTGGCGGCGGCGGCAGGGGCCCCGCAGGCCCGCAGAGCTACACGATCGCCCAGACGGCGACCGAGCTCACGATCGAGCGTGAGACGCCGAACGGCGTGATGAAGTCCGTGTACAAGCTGGATGGCAGCGAGAGCGTCAATCCCGGCGGCCGCGGCGGCGAGGTCAAGAGCAAGAGCGCCTGGGACGGGGCCAAACTCGTCACCAAGAGCGTCCAGACCATGAACATGCAGGGAAACGAGGTCACGATCGAGTCGACCGAGACCCGCAACCTCGAGGCCGACGGCACGATGACCGTAGTGACCGTCCGCAAGACCCCGAACGGCGAGACCACCCGCAAGCTCGTCTTCAAGAAGGCCTAGCCGAGCCCCTTCAGTTCCGCATCGAGGGCCGCGAGCGCCCGCCCGAGCATCTGCTGCTGGGCGGGCGACGCGGCACGCGCGAGATCGGCCGCTGTCCTCGCGCGGGCCAGTTTCAGCGTCTGACGACGTTGAAGACGGGCGCGCTCCTCCTCAGACAGCGGCCGCCCTTTCTTCTCCTGGCGGCTCCGCAGAGCCTCCTCCTGCTGATACTCGACTGATTTGCTGTCGAAACCTCGGGCCATCTGGGTACTCACGCCTCCGGGATTCGGGGCTCGGGATTCGGGGCTCGGGGAACGGATCCGACGCCCGCCGCTTCAGCATCCGGGCGAAAACCATTCACATCCAACAGCGCTGGCACGATGTCGGGACGGCGGTCCCGGAAAAACAGCTGCCGCGCGTGGCACGATGCCAGTTGCGCCAGGTCGAGGTCGGCGTACACGATCGCCTCGGCCGCGGCCGGCCCTCTGGCGACAATCCTCCCGGACGGGTCGCAGACGAAGGACTCGCCCGCGAACGTCATCGACGGCTCCTCCCCGACGCGGTTCGCCAGCGCCGTGAAGTAGCCGTTCTGGAACGCCGCCACGCGAAGCTCCGCTTCATACAGCCCGTCGGGCCACTCCCCCGCCATGCCGGCCTGGGGAACGACGACGACGTCAGCCCGCTGCAGACCGAGACCGCGCATCACCTCCGGGTAGTGCCGGTCGTAGCAGATCGCGACCCCAATCCTGCCGGCGGCCGTGTCGTACACGGGCATGCCATGGTCACCGGGCGTGTAATAGTCCTGCTCGTAGAAGTGCGCCATCTGCGCGACGTGCAGCATGCGGGTCGTGCCGAGCACCGTCCCGTCGGCGTCGATGACCGGCGAACTGTCGAACGCGCGGCCGCCCTCCCGCTCGTACAGGTTGAGCACCACGACGACGCCCAACTCCGCGGCAAGCCCGGAAAAAGCGTCCGACGTGGGCCCGGGCACCGTCTCCGCCAGTTCCAGCGGCGGCGGCCCTCCGCAGCGCGAGGCCGGGAAGAACGGCGTGAACGCGAGCTCGGGGAACGCCACCAGCGTCGCGCCCCGGCCCGCGGCCTCGCGAACGGCGTCGAGGCCCCGCCTGACGTTTTCCGCGCGGTTCCGGCCGGCCTCGTGCTGAACGAGCGCGATGCGCATGCAGCTACCTCTCCCGCCAGGACCGGTACAGCTCGGCCACCGTGCGACCCGAGACAGGGTCGACGAGATCGGGAGCGACCTGGCTCAGCGGGGCGAGCACGAACCCCCGCTCCCTGAACCGGGGATGTGGAACGACCAGGCCGGGCTCGTCGACGATCGTGGAGCCCAGCAGGATGAGGTCGAGGTCGAGTGTCCGGGGCGCACCGGGAAAAGGCCGTTCCCGCCCAGCCTCGCGTTCGATGGCCGAAAGCACGCCCAGCAGGGGCCGCGCGCCGCCGTCCCAGCCGCCCACCGCCGCGGCATTGAGGAAGCGCGGCTGGTCGCCGACGCCCTCCGGTTCGGTGTCGAGGAACTTCGAGACCGTGAGGCCGGCCAGGTGCCTGGCCAGCTGAACCACCGCGCCCTGCAGCGCCGCCTGTCGATCGCCGAGGTTGCTGCCCAGGGCGATGGCGGCTCGGACCATGGGGCTACTCCACCCAGCGCCGCGGGAGGACACCGCCGCCGGTGCCCGCGCTCGCGGGCCGGCGGCCGAGGAGGTCAGGACTCTGGCGTGCGGCCTGAGCGAAAAACCGCTGGTGCTCCGCGACCTCTCCGAGGACCAGTTCGAGCATCTTCCGGTCCCGCGCATGCGTCATGGCGCCCACGCGAGGCTGCCACCGCGCCAGGAACTCGGCCGCCGTCCGCGCATCGTCGTCGGCTACGGCGCGCGCCGCGTCGGCTCCGCCCTCCGGCAGCGTGAAGGCTGCCGCCGCCTCGTCGGCCGCGCCCCCGGCTTCTCCGATCGCACGCCGCAGCCACTCCAGGTGGGCGTCTTCGCGGGCCAGCACGTACTGATAGGCGTTGTTGCCGTCGTAGGCCGACACGCGCTCGGCCCCCGCCTCGTGACGGCGAGCGAGGGCGGCCTTCTCGCGATAGAACTCCTGGAGCAGGGCGAGCCGGTCGGTCGGGTTCACGAGTTCTGCTTCTCTTTGCACGTGATGCAGACGCGCGTCCACGGAATCGCGTGGAGGCGGGCGGGCGAGATCGGCTCCCCGCAGTCCCGGCACATCCCGTACGTGCCCTTGTCGAGCCTGGCCAGCGCTTCTTCGATCGCCTGGAGGATCTTGGCGTCGGTCTGCTTCAGCTTCAGCTGAATGTGAACCTCGTTGTTGCCGTCGGCCTGGTCGGCCATGTCGCCCTGGCGGGAGTTGTTCTCCATCGTCGCCGCCAGCGGGCGCACGCCTCCGGTTGTCAGGATTTCAGCCTTCTTCCGCCCGAGGGCTTCGCGGTAGTTTTCGGACATTACGCTTACTCCTGCGTCACCTGCGACCCGACCAATAGCCCATCATAGCACGTCTGTTTTTGGGCGGTCCGGGCCGCTACTCGGCGCGCAAGGTCGCCAGCGGCTTGCGGCGAAGGACGTCCAGACTGGCGCCGACGCCCACCGCCGCCACCAGCAGGACCGCGGCCAGCACGGCGACGGCCAGCGTGCCGAACGCCGGGTCCCAGGGCAGATCGAGCACGTACCGGCCGACGGCCCAGGACAATCCCAGCGCCCCGGCCGCGCCGATGGTGCCTGAGGCCGCGCCGACGAGGCCGAACTCGACGGCCAGCATCGCGGCGATGTGGCCCGAGGTGGCGCCAAGTGTCTTCAGCACGGCCGCCTCGTACATGCGCTGGAACCGCGTCATCGAGATCGAACCGATCAGAATGAGGATGCCGCTCGCGAGGACCAGCGACCCCACGACGGTGACCGCCACCGTCACGTTGCCGAGCACGCGCAGGACCCCTCCGAGGATCTCGCGTACGTCGATCACCGAGACGTTCGGGAAGCGGACGGTGAGATCCCGCTGGAAGCGGGCCCGATCCGCGGCTCCCGGCGGACCTCTCATCGGAGCGATGAACGTTGCCGGCGCCGACTCGAGCACCCCGGGCCGGAAGACGAACATGAACCCTCCAGCGCGCGCGTCGGACCAATCCACCGTGCGCACACTGGTGATCGTCGCCTCGATCGCCCGGCCGAGGACGTCGAACCGGATCACATCGCCGGTTTGCAGCCGCTCGCGCTCCGCGAGGCCCTGCTCGACCGAGACCTGCGCGCTCGATGCCGGCGCGGCGGGCCAGAACTCCCCCGTCACCACCCTCTCGTTGCCCGCGAGGTCCGGACGGTAGGTGACGACGAACTCCCGGCCGAGCCCGCGCCCCCGCCCGCGGACGTCGTCGTAGCTGTCGAGCGTGGTCTCCTTCCCGCGGATCGCCGTGATCCGTGCGCGGAGCACCGGGATCAGCTCGGGCCCGGCGGAGGCGCCTGCCGCGCGAAGGAGCGCGCGAACGCCGTCGGCTTGATCGGGCTGCACGTCGATCAGGAACATGTCGGGCGAATCCGGCCGCATGCTGATCGCCACCGCCTGCAGCAGGTTCTTCTGAACCAGGCGCACGCCGACGACGAGAAAGACCCCGAGTCCTACGGCGAGCAGGACCGGCCGCAACTGGCTCCCGGGCCGGCCGACCCGCCGCGCGGCGTACCGGATGGCGAGATGCCGGCTGCGCTGCAGAGGCCGCATGGCCCGCACGAGCAGGGCGCCGGCCCCCAGCAGCACCAGCGAGATCCCAGCGAATCCTCCGGTGAGGATGCCTCCCGCGCGCCACGACCCGGCCTGCCAGGAGGCAACCGCCACGAGCAGGACGCCGATGCCCAGCGCCGCGCCGAACCACACCGGGTCTCGGCGCGGCGGCGCGGCCTCCGAAGCGCGCAGGAGCATCGAGGGGCGCACGTGGCGGACGTCCAGGAGCGGTACGATCGCGAACAGCAGAGCCACGACCAGGCCGATGCCCGCACCCTGCGTCACGGCGCTCGCCCTCAGAGCGACGCCCGTTTCGATCCCGGTGGCCGCCGCGACGACAGGCCGCAGCCAGGCCACGGCGCCCGCCGCCAGGAGCACCCCGATGGCGCTGCCCGTCAGGCCCATGAGGGCCACTTGCGCGACGTACACGGCCAGGATTTGCCGCGTGCTGCCGCCGACGCACTTGAGAATGGCCACGCTGCGCAACTTCTGCTGCACGAAGACGCGGATGACGCTCCAGACGCCCACGCCGCCGAGCGCCACGATGACCAGGCCGACCAGACTGAGGTAGTTCTCGGCCCGCCCGAGCTCCCGCCCAATCTGGTCCCCGGTCGACCGAGAGGTCCGCACCGATACGAACTGGTCGCCGAGCGCTTGACGCAGCTCGCGCGCCAGCTGCTCAGCGTCGCCGTCCGGCATCTTCAGCAGCAGGCGATACGTCGCGCGGCTCCCGAATCCCAGCAGGCCGGCGTCCTCCAGATCGCGGCGATCGACGAACGCGCGCGTCCCGAAACTGAACGCCCCGGCCCGGCGGCCGGGTTCGGCCGAAACGACCCCGCGAATCGTGAACCGCGCCTCGCCAATCATGACGTCGTCGCCGACCGAGACATCGAGTTGGGCAAGCAGCTCCGGACGCACCAGCAGGCCCCGCCCTTCGAGCAGACGGTGCGAGTAGGGACGGCCGCCTTCGAGCGCAAGCGATCCGTAGAGCGGGTATTCCCGGCCCACGCCGAGCAGTTCCACGAGCCGGGACACCGCCTTCGCGGGGTCGGCGGGCCGGACCATCGTCAGCGTCTCGACCAGATTGAGCCTCGTTCGGTCCGTTCCTCCCCGCACCAGGCCCTCGATGACGCGCAGGGCCTCGGGACTCCACGGACCGCTCGTCGAGAGGGCCAGGTCCGCGCCCAGCAGCGTGCGCGCCTCGGCGCGAAGCGCGCCTCGAACGCTCTGCACGACGGAACGCAAGGTGACGATCGAGGCGACGCCGATCGACAGACAGAGGAAGAAGAACAGCAGGCGCCGCCAGGCCCACCGCATTTCCCGCCACGCCATCCGGACGACGAACATCGCGTCACCCCCCGCCGGTGTCGACGAGGCCGCCGCGCAGCCGGAGCCGGGCGTCGGCCAGCGACGCGAGCGTCGTGTCGTGGGTGGCGAGCATCAGCGTGGCCCCGCGCGTCCGCCTGATGTCGAGCAGCAGTTCCATCACGTGCTGCCCGTTGGCCAGGTCGAGGTTGCCGGTCGGCTCGTCGGCCAGGAGGATGGGCGGGTCGTTCGAGAGCGCCCGCGCAATCGCGACGCGCTGCTGTTCGCCGCCGGAGAGTTGCGAGGGGTAGTGGTGTCCCCGGTCGGTGAGCCCGACCTCCGCCAGCAGGTCGCGGCCGCGGGGCGCGGCGTCTTTCCGCCCCGCGATCTCCATCGGGACCATGACGTTCTCGAGCGCCGTCAGCGAGGGGATGAGGTGGAAGAACTGGAAGACGAACCCGATGGTCGAACGGCGGAGCCGGGCAAGGTCGTCCTCCCCCAGGCCGGTGATGTCGCGGCCGGCAATCAGGATGCGGCCCGCGGTGGGAGCGTCCAGGCCGGCGACCAGGCCGAGCAGCGTCGACTTTCCGCTTCCAGAGGGCCCCGTGATCGCGAGGAACTGCGCGCGTGGCACGGTCAGGTCGAGCGGATGCAGGATGGTCAACGGCCGCCCGCCGCTCTGCACCGTCTTGGTGACTTGCTGGAGTTCGATCATCGGGTTGGTGCCTCGCGAATCGCCCGTTCGACGGACGGAAAGACGAGATCGGCCACCTTCCGCGCCCCGGCCGCGTTGGGATGGATGCCGTCGGACTGGTTGAGCGTGGCATCGCCCGCGACGCCCTGGAGCAGGAACGGGATGAGCGCGAGGCGGTACTGCGCCGCCAGGTCGCTATACACCTGGCGGAAGGCCGAGGTGTAGGCCGTCCCCAGGTTCGGAGGGGCTTCCATGCCGGCGAGGACGACCGTCACGCTCCGCCGGCGGGCGCGCTCGATGATGGCGGCGAGGTTCCGCCGGAGTTCGTCCGTGCTCAGCCCGCGCAGCGCGTCGTTGCCGCCCAGGGCGACGACCAGCACCGTGACGTCGCCATCGAGCGACCAGTCCAGCCGCCGAAGCCCGCCGGCCGACGTGTCGCCCGACACGCCCGCGTTGATGACCTCGGCGTCGATGCCGGCCTCGCGCAGCCGCTGCTGTACGAGGCTCGGGTACGCGTGACTGGCCTCGAGCCCGTACCCGGCCGTCAGGCTGTCTCCGAGAAACACGACCCTGGGCGTCGACGGCACTGCCGCCGCTGCGGCCGGCGGCGCGCCGGCGTTCGGGCGCACAGGCTCGACGGGCGCGCGGCCGCACGCGGCGGCGGCACCGATGATCAGCATGGCGGCCCAGGGCCGCGGCGAGAGTCCTTGTCGCACGACCACCCCGCTGTTCCTCTATCCTCCCTCGAAGGGCGGCCGCTTCACAAACGCCCGGTCCCGTAGTACTGTTTGCTGGCTGTCGGTGAGCGTCCGGCTCCCGCGTGGGTGGCCCCCTTCCCGCCCCCTCTCCATCACCTGCTGCGGCTTCCGTACATCCGTCTGGCCTGACGTTGCATCTCACCGCAGTCTGACCGGCCGGAAAGGCCGCGCTGCCGGTATTCCGGCAGCCGGATACGGTGCCCGGCGAAACGGCTTGGAATGCGCGCAATTCCCGGCCGTTCCGGAGGGCACGGAGGTTGCGTAACAACAGGGGGTCCGACCAGGCCCGCCCCGGGACACACCGAAGGCACTTCCACGGATCTGCCCGGTCTTCCATCGGAGATTGCATACACATGACACGGGAGCACATCACCATCGACGGCAACGAGGCAGTCGCCTCCGTCGCCCATCGCACCAACGAGGTCATCGCGATCTACCCCATCACGCCCTCCTCGAACATGGGGGAATGGGCGGACGAATGGTCCGCCAAGGGCATGAAGAACATCTGGGGCACGGTCCCGCAGGTCACCGAGATGCAGTCGGAGGGCGGCGCCGCCGGGGCCGTCCACGGCGCGCTGCAGGCGGGCGCCCTCACGACGACGTTCACGGCGTCGCAGGGCCTGCTGCTGATGATCCCGAACATGTTCAAGATCGCGGGCGAGTTGACCTCGTTCTGCATGCACGTATCGGCCCGGACCGTCGCCACGCATGCCCTGTCGATCTTCGGCGACCACTCCGACGTCATGGCTTGCCGGCAGACCGGCTTTGGCATGCTGGCGTCGGGGTCGGTGCAGGAAGCCCACGATTTCACCGCGATTGCCCAGCTGGCGACGCTGCGGGCCCGCGTGCCGTTCCTGCATTTCTTCGACGGCTTCAGGACGTCCCACGAGGTGGCGAAGATCGTCTCGATCTCGGACGACGAGCTGCTGCAGCTGCTGCCCAACGACCTCATCGCCGCGCACCGGAGCCGCGCCCTGACGCCGGACCGCCCGCTGCTGCGCGGCACGGCGCAGAACCCCGACGCGTTTTTCCAGGCCCGCGAGGCGTGCAACCGCTTCTACACGGAGTGCCCGTCGCACGTGGAAGCGGCGATGGCCCGCTTCAGCGAAGTCGTCGGCCGCGCTTACGGCCTGGCCGACTACGTGGGGCACCCGGAGGCCGACCGCGTCATCGTCGTGATGGGCACCGGCGCCGAGGTCACCCACGAGGCGGTGGACTGGCTCAACGCCGGCGGCGCGAAGGTCGGCGTCCTGAAGCTGCGGCTGTTCCGGCCGTTCCCGCTGGAGCAGTTCATCAAGGCGCTGCCGCCGACGGTCACGGCCATCGCGGTCCTCGACCGCACGAAGGAGCCGGGCGCCCTCGGCGAGCCGCTCTACCTCGATGTGGTCACCGCGCTGCGCGAGGCGAAGGACGCCGGGCAGTCCGCGTTCGCCGTCGACCCGAAGGTCATCGGCGGCCGCTACGGTTTGTCCTCGAAGGAATTCACGCCGACGATGGTCAAGGCGGTCTTCGACGAGCTGGCCAGGCCCGTGTCGAAGAACCACTTCACGATCGGCATCATGGACGACGTGACGCACCTGTCGCTCCCCTACGACGCCGACCTCGACATCGAGCCGAACGACGTGCACCGCGGTGTGTTCTTCGGCCTCGGCGCCGACGGCACGGTGGGCGCGAACAAGAACTCGATCAAGATCATCGGCGAGGAAACCGACAACCACGCGCAGGGGTACTTCGTCTACGACTCGAAGAAGGCCGGGGCCATCACGATCTCGCACCTGCGCTTCGGCAAGCGTCAGATCCGGTCCTCGTACCTGATCAAGCAGGCCGGCTTCGTGGCCTGCCACCAGTACGAGTTCATGGACAAGTACGACGTGCTCGGCTACGCGGCACCGGGCGGCGTGTTCCTCCTGAACAGCCCCTTCGGGCCCGACGAGATCTGGGACCAGCTGGCCCGCGAGGTGCAGCAGGAGATCATCGAGAAGAAGCTCCGCTTCTACGTGATTGACGCCTTCGCCGTGGCCCGCGACACGGGCATGGGGACCCGCATCAACACCGTGATGCAGACCTGCTTCTTCGCGATCTCCGGCGTGCTGCCGCGCGACGAGGCTATCGAGCAGATCAAGAAGTCCATCGAGAAGACCTACGGCAAGCGCGGGGCCGAGGTGGTGCGCAAGAACTTCGCCGCAGTCGATCAGACGCTGGAGAATCTCCACCAGGTCGCGGTGCCCGCCGCGGCCACGGCCGCGCGCGCGCTGCCGCCCATCGTGTCGGACGCGGCCCCGGACTTCGTCAAGCGTGTCACCGCGGTGATGCTGGCCAACAAGGGCGATCTGCTGCCGGTGAGCGCCTTCCCGGTCGACGGCACCTGGCCGACGGCCACCGCCCAGTGGGAGAAACGCAACATCGCGCAGGACATCCCGGTGTGGGATGCCTCCATCTGCATCCAGTGCAACAAGTGCGCGATGGTCTGCCCGCACGCCGCCATCCGGGCGAAGGTCTACGAATCCGATCTCCTGAAGGGCGCCCCGTCCACGTTCAAGGGCGTCGACTTCAAGGGGAGCGAGTTCAAGGGGCTGAAGTACACGATCCAGATCGCGCCCGAGGATTGCACCGGCTGCACGCTGTGCGCCGTGGTGTGCCCGGCGAAGGACAAGGCGAACCCGAAGCACAAGTCCCTCGACATGCACCCGCAGCGCCCGCTGCGCGACGCGGAGCGCGAGAACTACGCGTTCTTCCTCGCGCTGCCCGAAGTCGACCGGACGAAGGTCAAGATGGACCTCAAGGGCGTGCAGTTCCTCCAGCCGCTCTTCGAGTACTCGGGCGCCTGCGTCGGGTGCGGCGAGACGCCGTACGTCAAGCTGCTCACCCAGTTGTTCGGCGATCGCGCCATTGTCGCGAACGCCACCGGCTGCTCGTCGATCTACGGCGGCAACCTGCCGACGACCCCGTTCGCGGTCGACGCCAACGGGCGCGGGCCGGCGTGGTGCAATTCCCTCTTCGAGGACAACGCCGAGTTCGGCTTCGGCTACCGCCTCGCGTTCGACAAGCACGCCGAGCAGGCGCAGGAACTCCTGACGGGCCTGGGCTCCGCGCTGGGCGACTCCCTCGTTGACGCCCTGCTCACCGCGGACCAGTCCACCGAGGCGGGCATCGCCGGACAGCGCGAGCGCGTCGCCGCGCTCCTCGAGAAACTGAAGGGCCTCGACCGCCTCGAGGCGCGCCGGCTGGAACGCCTGGCCGAGTACCTCGTCCGCAAGAGCGTCTGGATCGTCGGCGGGGACGGCTGGGCCTACGACATCGGGTACGGCGGCCTCGATCACGTGCTGGCGATGGGACGCGACGTGAACATCCTGGTGCTCGACACCGAGGTGTACTCGAACACGGGCGGCCAGGCGTCGAAAGCCACGCCCCTCGGCGCGTCGGCGCGCTTCGCGATGGCCGGCAAAGCCACGGGCAAGAAGGACCTCGGCATGATGGCCATGGCGTACGGCAACACCTACGTCGCGCACGTGGCGTTCGGCGCCAAGGACGTGCAGACGGTGCGGGCCTTCCAGGAGGCCGAGGCGTATCCGGGGCCGTCGATCATCATCGCCTACAGCCACTGCATCGCCCACGGCTACGACATGGCCAGGGGCCTCGACCAGCAGAAGCTGGCCGTCGATACCGGGTACTGGCCGCTCTACCGCTTCGATCCGCGCCGGGCGGCGACCGGCGAGAGCCCGCTCATGCTGGACTCGCCCGCGCCCAAGATCGACCTCGCGAAGTACACCGGGAATGAGACGCGCTTCCGGGTCGTCGAGCAGATGGATCCCGCCCGCTTCAAGATGCTGTCGCAGCACGCCCAGCGCGAAGTGGCGATGCGGTTCAGCGTGTACGAGCAGCTCGCGAAGCTGGCGTTCCCCGTGACCAAGGCGTAACCGGCACCGCACCACCAACCAGCCCGGCACCGTCCTGAGGCGCCGGGCGACGGAGACTGGCCATGGATCTTTCGACGACGTATCTCGGACTGAACCTGCCGCACCCGATCATGCCCGGCGCTTCGCCCATGGTGGATCACCTCGACCTGGTCAAGCGCCTCGAAGACGCCGGGGCCGCGGCCATCACGATGCACTCGCTGTTCGAAGAGCAGATTACGCGCGAGCAGCTGGGCATGGTCTACCACATGGAACTGCTGGACCACGGCAGTTCGGAGGCCCTCTCCTACTTTCCGCAGGCCGGCGAATTCCGCCTCGGGCCCTACCAGTATCTCGAGCAGATCCGCCTCGTGAAGCAGACGGTGAAGCTGCCCGTCATCGCGTCCCTCAACGGCACGACCCCGGAAGGCTGGCTCGAGTACGCGAAGCTCATCCAGCAGGCCGGCGCGGACGCGCTCGAACTGAACGTCTATCACGTCGCCGCCGACCCCCGCGAGACCGGCGCCGCCGTCGAGCGCCGCGTCGTCGACATCGTCCGGGCCGTCAAGGAATCCGTGACCATCCCGCTGGCGGTGAAGCTGTCGCCCTTCTACTCCTCCGTGTCACACCTCGCGGCGCAGCTCGATGCCCTGGGCGTCGAAGGACTCGTGCTCTTCAACCGGTTCTACCAGCCGGACATCGACCTGCAGGAGCTTGCGGTGACGGCGAACCTCAGCCTCTCGACGTCGAACGACCTCCTGCTTCGCCTCAGGTGGCTGGCCGTGCTCTTCGGCCGCGTCAAGGCCACCCTCGCCGTCACCGGCGGCGTGCATACGCCGGCCGATGCCCTCAAGGCCGTCATGGCGGGAGCCGGCGGCGTGCAGGTTGTGTCCAGCCTCCTGAAGAACGGGCCCGAGCACGTCAAGGGCCTCGTCGACGGCATGGGCACCTGGCTCGAGGAGCACGAGTACGATTCGCTCAAGCAGGCGATGGGCAGCATGAGCCTCGAGCGGAGCCCGAACCCGGCGGCGTTCGAGCGCGCCAACTACATGAAGGTGCTGGCGGCGTATCAGATGCAGATTGGATAGTTGTCCGGGACTCGGGGTTCGGGGTTCGGGACTCGGGAAGCGTCCGTCACGCCGAGCGCTGAGATTGAGGATCGGGGACAAGGTACCGGTACGGCGGGATACGCCGGACTGAACCCGTCCCCGGTCCTCGGACTACGTACGGGCCCGGCGAGTGGGTCCTGAGGCGAGCAGCGTGGCGATGCGGGCCCGCGCCCGCAGCCGGACATCGGCGGGCAAGCGGGACGTCCCGGCCTTCCGGCAGGCGTCGACGGTGTGCTTGAGGCTGTCGGCCATGGTCTGACAACACGGGCACCTGCGCAGGTGCGCGGTGAGTGCGCGCCGCTCGGCCGGCGTCAGCTCGTCGTCGATGTACTTGGAGAGCTGTTCGAGCAGCGCGCGGCAGCGATCCGGCGCCGGCGTCGTCATGGGGCCTCCAGGTGCCGGCGCAGGCTCAGCCGCGCGCGGTGCAGACGCGTCTTCACGTTCGCCTCCGAGATGCCAACCACCGCGGCCACCTCGCGCGTGGACAGGCCTTCGACCTCCCGCAGAAACACAATCAGCCGGCTCTCGGGCGACAGCGTCTGCAGCGCCCGGTGTAGCGCCTCCCGGAGGCGCGAGTTCTCCATCACCTCGTCCGGCCGCCGGCCCTGGTCTTCGACGTCGATCCGCTGCGGGCTGCCATCCTCCGCGATCGACACCTCGTCGAGCGACTGGAGCCGCGCCGGTTCGTCTACCCGCCGCCGCCGGCTGATGAGGCAGGCGTTCTTCACGGTCCGGTAGAGCCACGTCCTGAATGCCGCCGGTTCCTTGATCTGGGCGGCGTGCCGGTACGTCTTCAGCAGGGCCTCCTGCATCGCGTCATCGGCGTCGTCGGCGTGGCCGCACACGAGCAGGCTGAAGCGGTACGCAATCTCCTGGGCTTTCATCAGGAGCCGCTCCATGGCCGCGTGGTTCCCGCCCTGCGCCGCGCGCAACAGTGCCGCGTAGTCGGTGCCGCGGCCGTCCTGGCCTTTGGTAGAGGGATTCGATTCCGCGCGTTTGGTCACAGCAAGCGACATTGTAGCCTGATCCGGGACCAGGGCCGGTCGTGGCCGCCCGGGTGTCACCTTTCGCCGGAATCCGCATCTGTGAAACAGGCTCGGTCCGCGGCGCCCCTGGCGGCACGCTTGCAGGCCGTGATGGGCTACGATGGTCCGGCGGAGGCCAGCATGAAGGAATCACGATACGGAATGGGCGTCGACGTGGCGCTGCCGTACGAGCAGGCGTTGGAGCGGGCGACCGAGGAGCTGAAGAAGGAGGGCTTCGGCATCCTGACCACCATCGACGTCCAGCGGACGCTGAAGCAGAAGCTCGACAAGGACTTCCGCAAGTACACCATTCTCGGCGCCTGCAACCCCCCGCTGGCGCACCGTGCGTTCGAAGCCGAGCTCGAAATCGGCCTGCTGCTGCCGTGCAACGTGGTCGTCTACGAGACCGAGGCGGGCCGGAGCGCCGTGTCGGCGATGGCTCCGATTGCCGCCATGGGCATCGTCGGCGGCAACCCGGCGCTCAAGGACGTGGCGCGCGAGGCCGACGAGCGGCTGCGCCGGGCCTTGAAGGCCCTTGAAAATGTCCGCGCCCCGGAGGGGTCCTAGCCGTGGAGTACCTCATCCCGATCGCCGTGCTGGCCGTGTGGGTCGCGCTGAACGCCTGGGTCCTGCCCAGGCTGGGGGTGCCGACCTGAATGAGCGGGAATTGCGACGTCGAGTCTCGACGTCCCGACGAGAAGCGCCCCCGCGAACGGAACCAGGCCTGAGGCTCGAGCCCCATCAGGGCTGCGTGCGCCAAGCCGCGGCCACGCCCGGATACACGTCCAGCATCTTCAGGTAGCGTTCACGCTGCGGGTGGGCGGCGCGGTTGCCCGGGCTCCCGCTGAACAACTCCACGATCGCGGCGTGCTCCGCCTCGGTCAGCACCTGGTCCGCGAGCTTGTAGAAATACTCATCCTCGATCCGGATGTGCTCACGGATGAGTTCCGTGTATCCGCGCGCGTCGGCCGCCAAGGCGGCGCCGGCCGCCGGGTCCCCCTGCTGCAAGCGCTTCACCTCGTTGCGCATTTTCTTTCCGTAGACCCTGCCGGCGTCGTGCTGGGACATGAGCACACTCACCACCGTCTGGTCCGGCCCGATGCCGTGCGTCGCCAACAGGGGGAACAGCAGCTCCTCTTCTCTGTCGTGGTGCTGGTCCGTGAAGTTCTCGAAGAAGTCCACGACATCGACGACCATCGCCATCGGCACGTCCGCGCCGCGTTCCAGCCGTCCCGCGACGGCGTCGAGCACGTCGAGCATCGAGATGAAGCCGCGGTGCTCGTCCATCAAGACGTCGAGGAATCGCATGTCGAGCCTCTCCACTCGTGTCCGGAGCGCTGACCTCCGCGCCTGCAGGCTGCCGACCGGAACCGCGCCGGGCTCACGTGCGCTGGGGCAGGGGGATGCCTGCGGAATCCCGGCATACGCAGGGGGCTGGCGAAAGACTCGCAAGCTGCATGCCGACGCGGGAGGCGTGACCTCGCGGCGCGCCGCCGTGGCAGGGGATGGCTGACGCTGGCCGCGCCTACTCGACTTCGACGACGATGGCTCGGGCCACGGCCGGCTCGACGGCCAGCTCCGTATGGTCGCAGAGAAACACCACACCCGGGAACCGCTGAAGGACGGTCACCGGCGCCCCCGGCGTCACCCCAAGAGCCATCAACCTATCGGCCCGATCGGGGTTCTCGCGCGACACGCGAACCACCTTCCCGCTCTCACCCGGGGCCATGTGCGATAGGCGGCGCGTCTTCTCAGAAGGCGACATTCAGCCCCCGAAGCACCACGTTCAGCACCGCGCCGGTCCCGAGCGCGATGACTGTTACCGCACCGAGGATGCCCAGCGCCGCCTTCAGGCCCTGCTCCTTGACCATCATGAGGAAGTTGGCCACGCAGGGCACGAAGAGCGTCATGACGGTCAGCGCCACCACCGCCTGGACCCCGTCCAACTCCCCCGCTTTCGACATCTGGAACAAACCGGCCGCGCCATAGTCGCGACGGAGGAATCCCATGATGAAGACCGCAGACGCATCCCGGGGAAGCCCGAGCAGGCCCACCACCACGGGCTCGGTTGCGGCCGTCAGTTTCGTGAGCGCACCCAGGCGGCTCAAGGCGAAAAGCAGCCCGGTTCCGATCAGAAACAGAGGTACGGCCTCCCCGAGGTACCAGCGGACACGCAAGAGCGTCTTGCGGACGATGTTGCGAAGCTGAGGCAGCCTGAGTGGCGGGAGCTCCATGATGAACTCCGACCGCTCTCCCGGGAGGGCCCGCGCCGCGAGGAACCCGACCAGGAACATCTGCATCAGCACCACGGCGAACAGCGTGACCAGGGCCGAGAACGACACGCCGCCGAGAATGCCGAGAATTGTGGCGAGCTGCGCGGAACACGGGACGCCCAGCGCCAGCAGCAGGACGGCGATCAGCCGCTCCTTCGGCGTGCCCAGGATCCTCGTCGTCATCGTCGCCATCGTGTCGCAGCCCAGCCCCAACACCATGGGCAGCACCGCCTTGCCGTTGAGGCCCATGCTGCGGAAGATCCGGTCGCTGAAGATGGCCAGCCGCGGGATGTACCCGGAATCTTCGAGGAAGCCGAAGACGAAGAAGAACGTGGCCACCACCGGCAGCACGATGGCGATCGCGTAGGTCATCCCCATCGTGATGAGGCCGTACTCGCCGACGAGGAAGTCCCTCGCGACGGCCCACGGCAGCACGCGGTTGACCAGCGCCGCGGCGGCGGGGTTGATCACCCTCTCGAACAGCCCGCCCTCGATGAGTCCGACGAGCGTCTGCGCCCCGAAGACACCGACCGCGAGATACATGCCGTAGAGCACGAGCGCGAGAATCGGCAGTCCGGTCGCCGGCTCGCGGACGAGCCGCCCGAGGCGTTCCTGGACGCGCGCGGCCGATCGCCGGCGGTAGCGGCGATACTGGACCGCCAGGTCGTGCGCGAGGCGCGCATGATCGCCGCGGTGAGCGGCGTCGAACACGGGCACCGCCGCGCGCCCGAGGGCGCCGCGAAGCTCGGCGATGCCGCGTCCCTCGGTGGCCACGGTCTCGATCACCGGGATGCCCAGGCATGCCGACAACCCGGCCGCGTCGATGACAATGCCGTGCACCCGGGCTTCGTCGATCATGTTCAGGACGAGCACCATCGGCCGGCCGATCGCCGAGAGCTGGGAGGTGAGCATCAGGCCGCGCCGGAGGTTCCTGGCGTCGGCCACCTGGATGACGAGGTCGGCCTCTCCGGCGCCGAGAATGCGGCGCGCGACGAGTTCGTCTTCCGTGAGGGCCCCGTCGAGAGCCGTGACGCCCGGCGTGTCGATCAACTCGCAGACTTCCCCGCCGAGCACCACGCGTCCCGTGGTGACCGCGACCGTGGTGCCGGGATAGTTGGAGACGACCGCGTATTGTCCCGTCAGGCGCCCGAACAGGACGCTCTTGCCGACGTTGGCGTTACCGACAAGCGCGATGCGGCGCGGGCGGGCGCGAAGGGTGAGAGCGGAGTCGGCTGCCGGATCGCGAAATGCAGCCTGGGCGCAGGACATCCGGTGCCTCACATGAAGGCGAGCGGTGGCCGAACCTCGCCATGGCCGTTGCCATAATGAGATTCAGTCTCAACACCCTCATATTACCAGAAACCCGGGGCCCGCGCCGGACTCCGCGCACAGGAAAGGGCCGCCACCCCGCGAGCGAGCGCCAGGCGGCCGCCACCCCGACCAGCGCCACCCCGCGGATGCGTGGAGACAGGCGCCGGAACGACGGACTCTCGTCACGAGAGGCCCTGCTCTGCGGGACCGTCGACAGGCCGCGACCGTGACAGATGCAGCGAGTCGGGTGGCTGAGGCGCCGCGAGTTGGACTACTCGATCGTGTGGCAGAGGCTGCAGTCCTGCGAGATCGCTTTGCCCTGCTTCGTCTTGTGGCCCTCGTCGTGGCACCGGAAGCACCCTGGGAACGGGCTTGGCCCAGGATCGCTGTGACCGACATTGTTCGCGTAGGACCCCCAGGACACGTTCATCGACGGGAACACGTTGCGCTCGTACAGACGCTTCGCGGTCGCGATCGCGAGGTCGAGCGCGTCCTTCGGCACGCTGGGGTAGTCCCTGTAGAACGACGCGAGGCCGTCCTGGATGCCCTTGAAGGCCGACGTCTTGTCGGCATATGCGGCCTTCAGCACCTTGACCGCCTCGCGCCGGATGAACGGCATCGTGGCGTCGAACCCGCCGGCGGTGATCGCCTCGTCGACGGCGCGCTCGGCCGAGTACGCGAAGGTGTGCGACGGGCGGTTGTGGCAGTCGACGCAGTCGAGCACCCGCCGCTCGCCCGTCAGCGCGGCGGCGTCGGTCACCCCGTCCGCGAAGAACTCGGTCACGTTCCCCTTGCCGTCGTCGAGCCGGACGTAGGGGATGACCTGGCGCTTGTCGTCGGTCGCGATGTACTCGATGCGGTTCATCTGCGACACGTGCCAGTGGATCCCGGTGGCGGTCTTGTCGACCCGGTTGATTCCGCCGATGTGCATCCGCAGCGTCGTCACCGCCTCGGTGTTCGCCTCGTCGTCCGCGTAGGTGCGGACGGTCCGGATCTTGTCGCCGTGGAACTTCTCGGGCCAGTGGCACTGCTCGCAGGTGTCGCGGGCCGGACGCAGGTCGTGCACCGGCGAGGGAATCGGCCGGGAGTGCGTGTTGAACGTCACCGCGTATACCTGGCGGAGCCCCGACATCTTCGACTTGACGAACCACGGCGCGCCGGGCCCGATGTGGCACTGCACGCACGCCACGCGCGAATGCGGGCCTTCCTGGTAGCCCGCCCACTCCGGCTCCATGACTTCGTGGCACAACTGGCCGCAGAACTGCGGCGAGTCCATGTACTCGATGCCGGAATAGGCGGCCACGGACACGATGAGGACGTTGGCAACGGTCGACGCGACGAAGATCGCCGTGGCGCGACGCTGGGCGCCGTCGTTCAGATCGATCCGCGGCCAGGACGGACGCCACGCCTTCAGGCCGGCTGCGTCCCGGCGGTGGGCCAGCCAGATGCCGACGGGCATGATCACCAGCCCGGCGACGAACAGGCCTGGGCAGATCAGGAAGAACAGCATCCCCAGGTACGGGTTGGCATGCATGCCCGCCAGTTCCAGGAGGAAGAACGCCAGAAAAAGGAGGGCGCCGGTCGTCGTCAGCGCCGCGCCGAAAATCGTGATGGCGTTCCTGAACAGCGAGAAGCGGGCTTGGGCTGGACTCATGGGATGGCGACCGTTTCCCGAACGCTACTTCAGCACCGCGAACAGAATCAAGCCGACCATCAGCAGCCCGAGCACCACCGCCGTGCCGCCGGCGGTGCGGCCGAGGCGGTACACCCAGCGGGGTGCCGCCTCGCTCGCGAGTTCGTCGAGCCGGCCACTCCGCGTGAGGCGCTCGTACTCGTCGGGGCGCTCCTCTTCCATCTCCTTCACCGTCACGCGGCCCGTGAAGATCACCGAATCCATCGGAAACTTCTCCGGCCGGAGGTGTCCCGTGAAGAAGTGGAACGTGAAGATGAACACGACGGCAAGCAGCGCCTCCTCGCCGTGGATCAGGGAGGCGATGTTGAATACCCAGCCCGGCAGCACGTACGCGACCGTCTCCGGCACCCAGAGGATGAGCCCGGAGCCGCCGATGATGCCCATCCCCCAGAACACCGCCCAGTAGTCGAACTTCTCCCAGTAGGTGAAGTGCTCGAAGCGGGGGTGCGGGCCAGCGCCGACGAACCACCGGATGTGCGCAACCATCTCGAGGACGTCGCGCGGCTGCGGCACCATCGACGTCGGCCCCCACAGAATGGTCAGGTCCTTCTGCAGGAACAGCCGGCGGACGATCCGGCTCAGGTGGACGGTGAAGACGCCCATCATCACGATCGCGCAGGCGCGATGGATCGTGCCGGCGCTCTCGAACCCGCCCAGGAATCTCGCGAGCGTCGCCGCCCACGGCTCATGGCTGAACAGCAGCGGCAGGCCGGTGAACGCCAGGCCCACGAAGCTGAACATGAGGAAGCCGTGGAGCAGCCGCTCTTCCCGGGTGAACCGCCGGTAGTGCGTGCGGGCCGGCAACCGTCCCGCGTCCGCGACCTGCGCGCTCATTCGCCGTCCTCCGTCGCATCGTCGTCTCGGCGACGGCGCCACTCGCCGGCCGCCTTGAGCTGCACGCTGCGTCCCAGCCACAGGGCCATGAGCAGGCCGAAGAACGAGAACACGCCCAGCAGCAGCATGTGCATGAACTTCGCGGTGAAGTAGAGCACCGGGTTCCGCTCGCGGTTTCCCGGATCCGCGTGCGGGTCGAACTCCACGAAGCTCGCGGTCGCGCCCCCGTGGCACTGCTTGCAGGTGGCCACCCGCTTCTCCGCCGACACCGTCGATCGCGGATCCGACTTCGGAAACACGTTGTGAGCCCCGTGGCAATCCGCGCACGACGCTACGCGCGCGTACCCGAGCGCCGTCACCTGGCCGTGGAAGGTGTCGCGGTAGGTCTCGAGCGAGTGCTCGTGGCAGGTGCCGCACTCCTTGATGACCTCGAGCTGCCAGCCCTCGACGTCGGAGCGACGGATGTCGTGCGCCGTGTGGCAATTCGTGCACACCGGCGCCAGCGGGCTCCCCTTCGCCACCTGCGTCCCGTGCACGCTCTCCCAGTACTCCCGGCCGATGCCCTCGTGGCAGCTGCTGCAGGTACCGGGAATCGTGTTGCGGAAGACTCTGCTCGCCGGGTCGGTCTTCCGGCGGATGTCGTGGCTGCCGTGGCAGTCCGTGCAGGCGGGCGCGACGCTCAGGCCGCTCTTGATGAGGGCCTTCCCGTGGATGCTGTCCCGGAACAGATCGACGACGTTGCCGATCTCGATCTTGCCGCGCTTGATGATCTCTTCGTCGCCGTGGCAGCGGCCGCACGTGTCGAGCAGCCGGGCATGGTGCGTGCGCGATGCCGGGTCCGCCGACGGCATGATGTCGTGGCTGCCGTGGCAGTCGGCGCAGGCGGCCGCCGACAGGTTGGCGCCCGAGCGCCGCACCTGCGCATGCACGCCGGTGTCATAGGCGGCCACCGCCTTGTCGTGGCAGGTCGCGCACTGCGCCGGCTTGAGCTTCTCGGCGTGCGGGAGATCCGTCAGCGCCGCCAGGTCCGCATGGCAGTCCACGCAGGCGAGACCGCCCATCCCGTGGATCGACCCGGCGAAGGTATCGGGCAGCACCGCCACGGATCGCCCGTCGGCGCGCGCGGCGCCGGCATCGCCGTGGCATGCCAGGCAGTCGTCGTTACTCGGGGGCTTCGGCGCGGCCGCCTTCTGGGGCGATGCCGCCGCAACGGACGCGGCAGCGGCCAGCGCGAGCCCAACACGGCAGCAGATGGCAGGCAAACGCGTCATGGAAGTGTGGAGGAAACGGGGGTTCCTAGAGCACGATATCACGCGGCGGCTGGCCGGCGCGCTCATCTCGAACGTCGTACTTCTGGCAATCCACGCACCGATCGAGTTCGCCGGCGCCCGTGCGCTGGCGCTCGGCGAGGCAGACCCACTGGGACATCCACTCGTCCATCCACATCGGCGCCGGCGAGGTCGGGCGGAATTCGCTCCAGCGGCACGTCCACGGCATCCGTTCGGTGTTCATGGCACTCCTTCGGGCGGTCCAGGCAGGCGCCGCGCGGGCGGCCCCGTTCGGGGCCGCCGCTACTCCCTGTCGCAACTGATCTGCCGCTCGGAAGACTCGCCCTGTGGATTCAGGGTCTGGAAGGACTCAAAAGAGCAGGTCGTCACGGCCGGCCGTTTCATGGGCTAACCGACCGCGGTGGGTATGAGAGGTGTCGTATGCGCGATCCTCCCGAGCGGCCAGATCGTTGCGTTTGCTCGCCTGTTTTCTACACCACGGGCCACGCTTCCAGTCGATGTGGCCCATGCACCTTGATTTCTTGCAAGCTCGGTGCCAATCGGAACATCCAATGAAATCAAGATCGCCCGTCCCTGATGTGGCGCGTCATCGGCACAATTCGCGTCAGGAGCGCCTCTGGCTGCCGGTATTCCGCCGGATCACGAATCGGCCGGTCGCTTCATCAGGATCCGGAACTCGGTGCCCTGCCGGTGCTCGTCCGCCAGGAAGCAGACTTCCGCGCATTGCGCCGAGGTGTGATAGCCCAATTCCGGCTCCCGAGCCGTCACATCCACCCACTCGTCGCCGAGGCCGACGATCGCGTTGGCGGCCGCTGCCCGCTGGTCGAGCGTTGAGCCTGGGAACCGTTTCTGAAGGACGGCCAGGACTTTCTCTCGGTCGATCATGCAGATACCCGTCACCTGAGCACGGCCGACGCAAAAGGAATGCCAGGGAGGGGAATGAACCGAAGCCGCGGGATCTCGCCTCAGGCGGCGGCGGAATCGCCGCGGGAGGCCGGTCCGGCCGTCGCTCCCCCGCTAGCGACGCCGGGAATGCCGTCGCGACCGCGCCCGCCGGCGCCACGCGAAGAGCGGCGCGGCCACGACGCGCGCGGTCCGCCTGTACGCCTCGTAGGTCCAGAATCCCCTGTCCCTCGGCGCCAGCAGCGCCGCATCGTCCGGGTTCACGACGAGGCTGACCTCGATGTTGGGGGCCGCGCCGATGGGGATCCAGTTCTGCCGGCACGCTTCGTACACGTGCTGCATGACCGCGCGCATCTCGTCGTACTTCGGCGGCGGCCACGACTCCATGTCGGCGCCGACCGTCGGCCGGAACACGCAGACCGTCGGAAACGCGCCAAGGCCCGCGATGTAGTCGATCGCGGCGATGGTGTCCTCGACGGGCTCGATGCCGGCGATGATCTCTCCGGACACGGCCCCCTTCGGCATGCGCTGTCGCGCAGTACGCCATCGCCTCGAGAAACAGCTTCTGGCCGAGCATCTTCTCCTTGCCCGGGCAAATCTCGGCGAAGTACTTCGGGTTCCAGAACTCCAGGCAGAACGACAGGTGGTCGACGCCGAGATCGATCAGGCGATCGTAGCGGCTGAAGTCCTTCTCGGGGGCCAGCTGCACCCCGGTCAGCATCCCGACCTCCTCCTTGATCGCGCGGATGTACGGCTCGGTGAACTGGATGCCTCGGCTGCCCTGGAAGCCGCCGTTGAGGTGCACGAACGTGACGCCCGACTCTTCCTTCGCGGCCCAGCACGTCTCAACCACGTCCGAGACGTCCTTGTCGGCCGACTCGTTCTCGCCCACGTTCTGGCCCGTCGTGCAGTACCGGCAGTTGAGGGCCGGGTCGTAGTTCCAGAACGTGCAGACGAGGTTGACGTAGATGCCCAGGTACGTGCCCTGCAGCACGCCGATGTGGTTCATCGGAATGTCGCGGGACGTCTGCCGGCCGTACCACTCCGGTTCGCGCGGCACGCGGACGGGATAACGGTCCTTCGTCGCCTCGTTGGTCAGCGTGTAGCCGGTTGACGGGGAGCCGGACAGGGCGTAGGGCGATTGCTGCGCGAACGGCTCGACGACGGGGACGTTGACCCAGACCTCGGGCTTCAGCCACGAGCCGGTCGGGATCGTGATCTCGAGGCCGGATCCGAGACCGGCGCGGGTTCTGGAGATACCCCGTGCCCCGTCGAGGGATACGCCGGCGGGAATCCTCATGCCCCGGCAGAAGAGGTCGATCTCGAGTTCGCACGCGTTGAGCGCCATATGCCGCCCATTATGGATCAGACAGCCCCTCGAACCAGAACAGCGCCGCGGCCGCGCGCGACATCCGCCGCCACCGGCGTTCGTCCGCCGCCTATGACGGCGGTCATAGGACGGCAGCGCCGGAACGAGCGGATGCTTCGAAGCGCGAGGGATTCCCATGTCCATTCCGGTTCGGCTGCCGGACGTCGAGCACTGGAAGGCCCAGGTCAAGTGCCAGGCCGGGTGCCCGGTGTCGACCGACGCCGGGCGCTACGTCCAGCTGATCGCCGAGGGCCGGTACGAGGAGGCCTTCCTCGTCGCCCGCGCCCCCAACCCCTTCGCATCGATCTGCGGCCGCGTCTGCGCCGCGCCCTGCGAGGACGCCTGCCGCGAGGCGCCATCGACGCGCCGATTGCCATCCGCGCGCTGAAGCGCTTCGTCACCGAGCAGTACGGCGTCGAGTCGACGCGGCCCGACACCCAGGACCGGCTGGCGACGACGGCGATCGAAGAAGGCAACCGTTACGCCGGGCCACATGCCCCTGACGTTTCACCGCGCCAGCCCGCGCCACGGCCGCGAGGACCGCGAAGAAGGTCGCGGTGATCGGCGCCGGCCCGGCGGGAATGGCGGCCGCCCATGACCTGGCCCTGCTGGGCTACAGCGTGACGGTCTTCGAAGCTGCTGCGGAGCCCGGCGGCATGGTGCGGTTCGGCATCCCCGAGTACCGGCTGCCCCGCTCCGTCATCAGGCGGAGATCGACAAGATCACGGCCCTCGGCGTCGAGCTCCGTCTCGGCACGCCGCTCACGCCCGACTTCGGCCTCTCTGACCTCCGCCGCGACGGCTTCGAGTCCGTGTTCCTGTCGGTCGGGGTCGTCCACGGGACGCGACCTGCGGATGCCAGGCGTCGAACTCGACGGCGTCGTGAAGGCGGTCGACTACCTGCTGAACATCAACCGCGGCTACCGCGTGCAGCTCGGCCGGCGCGTCGTCGTCATCGGCGGCGGGTTCGTCGCCTTCGACGCGGCGCGCACGGCGCTGCGCGATACGCCGCCGACGCCGATGGCGAGCGCGACCGAACTGCGCGGCGGAGTCGGACGCCCGCGTGAAGGAAGCCTTCGACTCGGCGCGGTCGGCGATCCGGGCCGGGGCGCGCGAGGTGACCATCGTCTCCCTCGAGAACTTCGACGAGATGCCCGTGCTCCGGACCACCCAGGGCCACGAGGAGTTCGAAGAAGCCCGGAAGGAAGGCATCAGGTTCCTGACTCGCCGCGGCCCGCTCCGGTTCATCGGCGACGGGCGCCTGTCGGCGATCGAGCTGCGCGCCGTCACGTCGGTGTTCGACGCCAACGGCCGGTTCGCGCCGACGTACGACGACGACGACGTCATGACGATTGAAGCCGACGCCTGCATCCTGGCGATCGGCCAGCGCGCCGACCTCTCCTTCCTGAAGCCGGAGGACGGCGTGGCGTTGACCCCCGATGGCACGATCAGGATCGATCCGGCGACGCTGGCCACCTCCGCGCCCGGCGTGTTCGCCGGCGGCGACGTCGCGTTCGGCCCGCGCAACCTGATCGAGGCCGTCGCCAACGGCAAGCGCGCGGCCCGTCCATCCATGCCTACCTCGAGCGGCGGGACCGCGTCGATCGAACGCGCCTCGACATCGAGAAGATCCCGACGTCCCGCTACCGCATGATCGCCGGCTTCGAGCGCTTCGACCGGAAGACCCCGCCGACGCTCGACCTCGGCCGCCGCACCGGGCATCGCCGAGGTCGAAACCGGCTACGGCCCCGCCGAGGCGATCGATCAGGCCGCTCGATGCCTCGTCTGCCACGTCCAGACGATCTACGACCCGGAGCTGTGCGTCCTCTGCAACCGCTGCGTCGACATCTGCCCGGAGCACTGCCTGGCCATCGTCCCGTTCGACGCGCTCGATCTGGACGCGGCGACGCGCCAGCGCTGCATCGCGCGCGCCGGGGCCGCCGGCCTTCCCCTCTCGGCGATGGTGAAGGACGACGAGCGGTGCATCCGGTGCGGGCTGTGCGCCATTCGCTGCCCGACCGACGCGATGACGATGGAGAAGTTCACGATCACGGAGCGCCTCGTGCCGTCCAGTCGCGCACCCGGCGTGATGCCGGTGCGCCAACGCAGGTGGGAACGATATGAGTGACGCCAAGCAGCCCCAGAACACGGACCGGCGGGACTTCCTGCTGAAGCTCGGCGCGGGCGCCGGGTTCGTCGCGATCACGGCGCAGGCGGGCGCGTCGCTGCGGTCGCTGGTCCCGAACGTGACCTACGACGCCCCGACGACCGTCAAGGTCGGGCCGCCGGGCGAGTTCCCCGACGGCCTGAAGTTCCTCCCGGACGAGCGGCTGTTCGTCTTCCGGACCGGCAGGACGTTCCACGCCATTTCCGCCGTCTGCACACACCTCGGCTGCACTGTCCGCGCCGAGGCCCTGCCCGCCCGGAGGAGCAGACGGTGCGGGGGCAAGCCGCTCCGGCTGACCCACCGTTTCATGTGCCCGTGCCACGGCTCACGGTACAGCGGCGACGGGTCGAACGTGTCGGGTCCGGCGCCGACGCCGCTCGCGTGGTACCGGCTGACGGTCTCGCCCGACGACGGCCAGCTCGTCGTGGATCTCGCCGACGAAGTCGACCACAGCTTTCGCCTGACGCTTCCTTGAGGTGCCGACCATGAGACTCCCGTTCACCCGAAGGGCGGCCGCGGGCGACACCGCGCCAGGCGTGCATCCGCAGCCGTTCTGGAGCTACCGCCCCCGGTCGGACCGCGAGGCCGGCGACGCCGTCGTCTCGAACCTGTTGCTGCACTGGTTCCCCGCCAAGGTCTACAAGCCGTCGCTCGCCTGGAACTACTCGGCGTGGCTCGGCACGATCTCCGGCGCCCTGTTCTTCCTCCTGGTCCTGTCGGGCCTGCCGCTGATGTTCCTGTACGTCCCCTCGGTGGAGCGGGCCTACCAGTCGGTGAAGGACATCGAGTACGTCGTGACCTTCGGCTGGTGGATCCGCGCGGTGCACCGTATCGGCGCCCACCTGATGGTCATCGCCGTGGTGCTGCATCTCGCGCGGGTGTTTTTCACGGGTGCGTACAAGAACGGCGTCGGCCAGGGCCAGCGGCGCGAGTGGAACTGGGTGATCGGCGTCGTGATGCTGCTGCTCACGCTGTTCCTGTCCTTCACCGGCTACCTGCTCCCGTGGGACCAGCTGGCCTTCTGGGCGGTGACGGTGGGCACGAACATCGCGTCGGCGGTGCCGGGCGTGGGGCCGGCGATCCGGGAACTGCTGATCGGCGGACGTGCGATCGAGCAGGCGACGTTGATTCGCTTCTACGTCCTGCACATCATCGTGCTGCCGGGCGCGCTCGGGGCGCTGTTGGCGTACCACATGTGGCGCATCCGCAAGGACGGCGGCCTCGCGAAGGCCGACGCGCCGCCCTCGCCGCGAGGCCCGCGACACCGGGCCCGTGCCGTCCAAGACCTACACCCTGCTGGGCGTCGCGCGCGGCACGTCGCCTGCCGTCACGGCACGGTCTCCGGAGGCCCCCGACCTGACGGTGAACGCGGTGCCCGATCTCACCCGGCGCGCCCTGATCGTCGTGCTCGCCACGTTCGCTCTCGTCAGCATCCTGGCCAGCGCCATTCCTTCGCCGCTCGAAGAGCCGGCGAACGCGCTGATCACGCCGAATCCGGCGAAGGCCCCCTGGTACTTCCTCTGGCTGCAGGAGATCGTCACCGACACCACGGTCCGCCTCGGATCGTTCACGATCAACGGCGCCTTCCTCGGCGGGGTGATCCTGCCCGGCCTGCTGGTCGCGCTGCTGACCGTCTGGCCGTGGCTGGACACATCCTCGGCGACAGCCGCGGGGCTGTGGTTCCCGAAGAGCCGCCGGCGCCAGAACGTGGTGTTCATGCTCCTGGTGCTGTTCATCCTCGCCTTCACCTTCGTCGGCATGTTCATGCGCGGGCCGTACTGGAACCTCTACTGGCCGTGGGAGACGTGGCCGGGCATTCCCGGGAGGATCTGACATGGAGAAACGAACCAACTCCCCGTTTCCCGGATCGATCGCCCGGTCCTGGCGGCCATCGGCGTGGTGCTGGTGGGCGCGACCGCTTCTTCGCGTGGAGCGACCGCCAGCACGACTACAAGTACCTACCAGTACACCTTCCGCAACATGGTGGCGGAGAGGCTGGGCGCGGAGCGGGCGGCGACCGTGCCGTCGGGGCTCCAGCAGGTGTGGGTGCCCGGCCTGCGGCGCGCGGACCGGTGCGTGACGTGCCACCAGGCGGTGTCCTGGAAGGGGTTCGAGACGGCCGAGGAGCCCTACCGCACGCATCCCGTCGAACCGCTGAAGGCGCATCCGCCCGAGCGGTTCGGGTGCAGCGCCTGCCACGGCGGGCAGGGATGGGCGATCGACACCGAGGCCGCCCACGGTGAAGTGGCCCACTGGGAGGAGCCCCTGCTCGGCAAGCCCCTGGGCGAGGCGTATTCGCTCGTCGACAACAAGGCGGCGCTCATGCAGATGAACTGCAACATCTGCCACCGCTACGAGCGGGAGACCAGGGGCGCCGACATGATCAACCTCGCCAAGCGCCTGGTGCAGGAGAAGGGCTGCCGGGCGTGCCACGTGATCAACAACCGCGGCGGCACGATCGGGCCCGACCTGACCTGGGTCGGCGACAAGGCGCCGGAGCAGTACGACTACGGCCGCCTGTCGGGCCAGACGACGGCTTTCGCCTGGCACGTGGCGCACATGAAGGACCCGCGGGCCCTCGTGCAGGACAGCGTGATGCCCAACTTCCACCTGTCCACCAAGGAGTCGCAGGCGATCGCGATGCTCGTGCTGTCCTGGCGCAAGGCGCCCTTCGACGCGGCGTTCCTGCCCGGCGTGCTGCGCAGCGACCCGCAGACGCCGGCGGAGAAGCAGGCTGAAGAGGAGATGAAGACCGGCCCGGGTGCGTGGTTCGTGCAGACGGGCTGCTTCGTCTGCCATTCGATCGCCGCGCTGAAAGTCAGGAGCCCCGCGCAGATCGGCCCCGACCTGTCTACCGCGGTCGAAGACACGCAGAAGCGGTTCGGCGTGACCGTCGACCAGTTCCTCAAGAACCCGACCGGCACCATGTCCGTGGTGCTGTCGCGCCAGATCGTCCTGACGCCCGAGCAGAAGGACGTCGCGATCCAGAAACTGCGCGAGGCGTTCGCCGAGTACCAGCGCCTCGTGGCAGAGGGCAGGAACCCTCTGGCGCCGCTGCGGAGGGCGCCCGAAGTAGCCGCGTGATGAACGGAGGCGACAGGCCGTCCCCGGCCCGCCTGTCCCGTGCCTCCTCGAACGAGTGAGCCGGCTGTGACTGCAACGTGGAGGAGACGCACATGAGTTGGATTCGCTCCCGATCCGCCGCCTTTACCGCGATCGGCGTCCTGGCGCTGGCGCTGTTCGTCAGCCGCTGCGCGCCCAGTGCGCCGAAGGAGGCCAGGAAGGCCGCGGGCGGCACGTCGGACATCGCGGTCGCCGCGCAGAAGACCTACGTCGCGCCCGGCGACCTCGACGAGGACTACTTCTTCGCGTCCGGCGGCCACTCCGGCCAGATCTACGTCTACGGCGTGCCGTCGATGCGCCACCTCTCGACGATCCCGGTCTTCACGCCCTACCCCGCCACCGGCTACGGCTTCGACGACGAGTCGAAGAAGATGCTCGGCGACCTGACCTGGGGGGACGTGCACCATCCGTCGCTCTCCGAGACGAACGGCGACTACGACGGCCGGTGGCTCTTCGTGAACGAGATGAACGGCCGCGTGGCGCGGATCGACCTGCGCGACTTCAAGACGAAGCAGATCATCGGGCCGATCCCCAACGTGTCCGGCAACCACGCGTCGGCCTTCGTCACGCCCAACAGCGAGTACTCGGTGGTCGCGTCGCGCTTCTCGATCCCGATCCCCAAGGGCACGGCGGTCGAGGTGGCCAAGTACGCGACCGACTACAAGGGCGTGATTACCGGGATCAAGATCGACCCAAGAGCGGCGAGATGTCGTTCGGGTGGCAGGTCCTGATGCCGCCGTTCAACTACGACCTCGGCGACGCCGGCAAGAAGGTGTCCGACGGCTTCGTGTTCTTCACGTCGTACAACACGGAACGCGCCACCGGCAAGCTCGAGGTCACCTCGACCCAGCGTGATCGCGACTACATCGCCATGGTCGACTGGAAGATGGCCGAGAAGGCGGCCGCGGAGGGCAAGGGCACGCTGATCGGCGGCGTCAAGGTGCTGAACCCGAAGGACCTGCCCGGACTGGTCTACCTCCTCCCCTGCGGCAAGTCGCCGCACGGCGTCGATGTCGCGCCGGACGGCAACTGGATCGTGGGCTCGGGCAAGCTCCAGGGCGTGACGACGGTGTTCAATTTCGAGAAGATCCAGACCGCCATCCGCAACAAGGACTTCACCGGCGACGAGGACGGCATTCCGGTGCTGAAGTACGAATCGATCAAGGACGCTGAAGTCCCCGTGGGCCTCGGGCCGCTGCACACCCAGTTCGGCCCCGACGGCTACGCCTACACCTCGCTGTTCGTGGACAGCGCCGTCGCGAAGTGGAAACTCGGCACCTGGGAAGTGGTCGACAAGATCCCCATGTCGTACTCCATCGGCCACCTGACGGCGGCCGAGGGCGACACGGTGAGCCCAGACGGCAAGTACCTGGTCGGCCTCAACAAACTGTCGCACGGCCGGCACCTGTCGGTCGGCCCGTCGCAGCCGGAGTCGTCGCAGCTCGTGGACATCTCCGACGAGAAGATGAAACTGCTGTACGACGCGTTCACCGAGCCCGAGCCGCACTACGCGCAGATGGTGAAGGCCGACAAGCTCAAGCCGATCGAGGTCTACCCGAAGGAGGAGAACAAGCACCCGCACGCCATCTGGGACGTGAAGGACGCCGGCGTCACGCGCAACGGCAACAAGGTGCTCGTCAAGATGGTTGCGGTCCGTTCCACGCTCACGCCGACCGACTTCGAGGTGAAGGACGGCGACGAGGTGACCATCGCCATCACCAACATCGAGCAGACGACCGACGAGCTGCACGGGCTCGGCATCCTCGACTACAACATCAACATCGTCGTGGATCCCGGCGAGACGAAGACCGTCACCTTCAAGGCGAAGCGGGGCACCTTCGCCTACTACTGCACGAATTTCTGCTCGGCGCTCCACCAGGAGATGCAGGGCTACATGATCGTTCGCTAGGCCCCGGGGCGGGCGCCCGCGCGGGCGCCCGCCGTTTTCGCCCCCGAGATCGACGGCCCGCCGCCCCCGGCGGCCCCGCGACTGGGAGAACGCACGATGCAAGCCTTCTTCGCGCGCCTGAACCAGGCGCTCGCCCGTCCGCTCGGGACCACGCCGCGCCTGTTGGTCCTCGCGGCGGCGTTGCTGCTCGTCGCCGTCTACATCTTTCCCTTGTGGAACCTGACGATGTTCGCGCCGCAGTACCCGAGGGGCTGCGGCTCGACATCTACAGCTACAAGCTTGTAGGGGGGAACGGCGGGCAGGACGTCAAGGAGATCAACATCCTGAACCACTACATCGGCATGCGGGACCTCGTCGACCAACGACTTCACCGAGTTCAAGTGGCTGCCGTTCGCTGTCGGGGCGCTCGGCCTGTTGTACCTCCGCGCCGCCGTCATGGGCACCCTCGGCGGCCTGCTCGACGTGCTCGTGCTCGACGTCTACTTCTCCGCGTTCGCGTTGTGGTCGTTCGGCTACAAGATGTACGTCTACGGGCACGACCTGGCGCCCACGGCCGCCGTCAAGGTGGCGCCGTTCATGCCCCCGATGTTCGGGGACAAGCAGCTCGCCAACTTCGAGGTGTACTCGTACCCCCAGGCGGCCTCGTACGCGATGGCGCTGTCCTCCCTGCTCCTGCTCGCGGCGTTGTTCATGGCCTGGCGGCGCGCCCCTGCGGAGGAGACCGCCCCGCGCATGACGAAAGCCGCTGCACTCCTCGCGTGCCTCCTGGCCGCGGCGCCGGCCGCGGCCCAGGACCATGTCACGCCCCCGGGGCAGCTGGAGGGGCGTCCGGGCCGGGGCGCCGCGTCTCCGATCCAGGCGCGTGTCGACGCGGCTCCGCCGGGGTCCCGCGTCGTCGTCGAGGCGGGCACGTATCGCGGCGACCTGATCATCGACAGACCCATGCACCTCGTGGGGGTCGGGAGGCCGACGATCGAGGGCTCCGGCACCGGCAGCGTGATCCGGATCCGCGCGGCCGATGTGACCGTGGAGGGTCTCGACGTCGACGGGATGGGCCGCGGCGATCTGGGCCGCGACACGTCGGGCATCCACGTCGCGGCGCCGCGGGCGACCATCAGGAACTGCCGGATCAGGCGCGCCCTGTTCGGCGTGCTACCTCCGCGAGGCCCCGGGCTCGTCCGTCCAGGGCACCGTCGTCGAGGGCGTTCCTGGCCTCGAGCCGGGCGAGAAGGGATCGGGCATCCACGTCTGGAACACCGACGGGTTCACGCTGATCGACAACCAGGTCTACGAGGCGCGGGACGGCCTCTACATCCAGTCGTCGCCGCACGGCGTCGTCGCCCGCAACGTGGCGAGCCGGGTCCGGTACGGCCTGCACTACATGTTTTCCGACGACAACGTCTTCGAGGACAACCGGTTCGAGTACGCCGCGGCGGGCTCGGCCATCATGTACTCGAACCGCATCCAGTTCCGCCGCAACCAGTTCCTGCACAACCGGGGGTTCGCGTCCGTCGGGCTGCTCTTCAAGTCCTGCGACGACGTGGTGGCCGAAGACAATCTCGTCGCCGACAATGCCCGGGGCATCTTCCTCGAGGGGTCGAACCGGAACGTCTTCCGGCGGAACGTGGTGGCCGAATCCGACGTGGCCATCGTCCTGTACGACTCCTGTTCGCGAACCCGCTTCGAGGGCAACTCGTTCGTGGCCAATCTCTCGCCCCTCATGCTGGTGGGGCGCAGGACGGACACCGTCGTGACGGGCAACTACTGGTCGGACAATCGCGAACTCGACCTGGACGGCGACGGCTTCACCGATCGGCCATATCGCCTCTCGAACGTGTTCGATCACATGCGCGGCAACCTGACCGCCGCCGACCTGTTCGCGCAGGGGCTCGCCGCCGCGGCGTTGTCCGCAGCCGAGACGACGTTCCCGGTCCTGTCGGCCATTCCGGTGCAGGACCCGCGTCCGCTGGCGAGGCCCGCCATCCTCCCGCGGGTGCCCGTCCCGCCCCGCCGTGCCCGTGCGTTCGACGCCCCTGGCGTCCTGCTGTCGCTCGGGCTGGTGGGGGTGGGCGGCGCGGCCGTCAGCGCGGCCCGCCCGCGCGCGCATCGAAAGGACGCCCGACGGTGATTGCCTTCCGCCGGTTCCGCAAGGAGTTCGGCAAGCAGGTCGCCGTCTCGGACCTCACGCTCGAGGTCCGGCGCGGCGAGACCCTCGCGCTGCTCGGTCCCAACGGGTCGGGCAAGACCACGACGCTCAAGGCGGCGGCGGGCCTGCATCCGGCCGTCGTCTGGAGCGGTCGTCCTCGGCGAGCCCGGCGAGAACGCCAGCGTCCCGTCTGCGCGGGGCCTCGTGTCGTTCCTGCCGCAACGCGTCACGTTTCCCGACGCCCTGACCGGACGGGACGTCCTCGAGTTCTATCGGGCGCTGCGCGGGGCGCCGGCATCGCGAACCGAGGAGGTCCTGCGGTTCGCCTCCCTGAACGGCGCCGCGGAGCGGCCCGTCGGGACGTACTCCGGCGGGATGATGCAGCGGCTCGGCCTGGCGGTCGCGGTGCTTCCGGACGCGCCGGTGTTCCTGCTCGATGAGCCGACCGCGGCGCTGGATCCTGACGGCCTTGCCGCGTTCTACCAGGTCGTCGAGCGCCACGCGGGGGAGGGACGGACCGTGCTGTTCACGTCCCACCAACTCGGTGATGTCGAGCGCCTTGCGGATCGATTCGCCGTCCTTGTCGCCGGCCATCTCGTCGCCGTCCTCACGCAGCGGGAGCTGCACGACCGGCTGGCGCGCCGCGGCGTGATGCGCGTGAGGCTGGCCGCCTCAGCCGGGGCGCCGCCCGAGCGCGTGAGGGCCGTCGCGCCGGGCAGCTACATGGAGCAGGATGAACTGGTGGTTCCCGGCCCGCCGTCCCTGCGGCCCGCGACCCTCGACGCCCTGCGCGATGCGGGCGTCGAAATCCTCGGGCTCACGGCCGAAGAAGGCCGCCTGGATACCTTCTACCGCGAGCTGATCGGAGAGTCGGCATGAGACCTGCCGCCGCATGGGCCCTGGCGCTCATGGCCTGGGGGTGCCAGGCTGGAGCGCCCCCCCCGTCCGCCCTCGACACGCGCAACGACGCCTGCGCCGAATGCCGGATGGCCGTTTCGAACGCCCGGTTTGCGGCGCAGATTGTCGCTCCCGGAGAGGAGCCGCGCTTCTTCGACGACCTCGGCTGCCTCGCCGCGTACCTCAGCAGCCAGGCGCGGCGCTCGCCCCGGGCGGCAGCCTACGTCGCGGACCATCGGACTGGCGACTGGGTGCCGGCTGCCTCCGCGGTGTTCACGAAGGTGCCTGCCCTCGACACGCCGATGGGTTCGCACGTGGTGGCACATGCGTCGGCGGCCTCCCGAGACGCCGACCCGGACGCGCGGGGCGGCTCGGCGGTGGACGTGAGCGCGTTCTTCACTCGCCCTCTGCCGGACGGCACGCGATGACGGCGGTGACGCGCGGACGCGCGCTGCGCCTTTGCGCCCGGCAGGAACTGGTCCTCGCGGTCCGGTCGCGCTGGACACAGACGTTCGCCGCCGCGTTTGCCGCGCTGTCGCTGGCGGTCGCGGTGTCCGGCTACGTGCTTTCCGGCGGCAGCGGCGTCCAGGACTTCTCGCGCACGGCCGCGTCACTCGTGCAGCTCGTCATCCTGCTCGTGCCGTTGACGGCCCTCCTGCTGGGCGTCCTCACGCTCGCCTCCGACCGCGGGAACGCCGAACTGCTCTTCTCGCAGCCCGTGTCGCGGGGCACGATTCTCTGCGGCCGCGTCCTTGGCCTCCTCCAGGCCCTCGTCTCGGCCCAGGCGCTGGGCTTCGGCGCGGCGGGGCTCGTCATCTACTCGCAGGCTGGCGAGGAAGGCGTGGCCGGCTTCCTCGTGGTCGTCGCGGCCGCGTTCGTCCTGACCGGCATCTGCCTGAGCCTGGCGGCCCTCATCGCGGCCGGCAACATCGGGAGACGGCGGTCGCGGGCACTGGCCGTTGCCCTCGTGGTCTGGCTCGTCCTCGTCGTGCTGGCAGATCTCGCGGCCCTCGGGGCGGCTTCGCTCCTCCGGTCCGGCGCCGCCTCCCGCTTGCTCATCACCGCGGCGCTTGTCAATCCCGTCGGCGCCGTCCGGACCTCGGCGCTCCTTGCGATTGAAGGGACCGCGGCATTCGGATCGGCGTCGCTCGCGCTGCTGAGGTTCTCCGGCGGGCCGGCCCGCGCGGCGCTGCTGCTCGCGGGCTCGCTGGCCCTGTGGCTCGCCGTGCCGCTGTGGCTGGCGTCGCGCCGGTTGTCGCGAGCGGACATCTGACACCGCCGTCCAACGCGCCCCGCCGCAGGAACGCCGCTCAGTACCTGAAGAGATAGCTGAGCTTGACGAACACCTGCCTGCCGGTGGACGTCAGCGGCAAGTCGGCCCGCGAGGGCGGCGGGGACGTGATGGGGGCGACGGGGCGGTTCTCGTACCCGTCCGTGTAGCCCACGTAGATGGCGGTCCACGGGTTCACCAGGTACGTGAACAGGACGTCGGCGTTGAACCGCCGCTCGTGCTCCAGGTCGACGAGCGCCTGGTTCGGAGAGAGCGACTCGTAGTCGAAGATGACCCGCGCCGACAACTCCCGGGTGAATTGGTAGTTCACGCGCGTCCGCAGGATGTGATCGGTGAAGATGCTCCCGCTCGACGATCCCGGCGGCAGCGCGCTCTCTTCGCTGGTGGACAGGTCGGAGTACAGATAGGACAGGTCGAATCGCAACCGTGAGTACGGCCGCAGCGTGATCCCCGCCTCGACGCTCTGTTCAGTGCCGAGGAACGGTTCGAGCCCCTCCGCCGGGTAGTAGTTGATGGCGCTTCCGCGGAAAAAGTGGACGTTCCCGCCGAGCCACGAGAGCCACTGGGTGTCGGCACGCACCATCGCGCCGCCCCGGTGGAATTCGGTGCCGTCGTACCGCTCGAAGACCCCCACGTACATGACGCCGATCTCGGTCTGCCCGGGCAGTTCGATCTCGAATCCCGGCTCCAACTGCCAGTCCTGCAACTGGCCGCCATAGTCCCACAGGGCCCCGGCCTCGATATCCGTGCCGACGCGCAGGATGCGGCTCTTCTCCGGATACCAAGAGAAGTCAGTTTCCTGCAGCAGTTCGCGCATGTCAACGCGCCGGATGTATCCGAGATCCGAACGGAAATCGGGGCTTCTGGACGTGAACATGCCCATGTAGTCGAAGCCGCGCCCTTCTCTGCTCACTTCGGCCACCCAGGACGTGCCGCTCGTCGAGTCGCCCGTCTCGTCGATGGTCTGGCTGCCGACCCACTGGCCGGACGCCGTCCAGTTATCGGTGAACTTCCACCGGGCGTCGGCGCCATACACCCGGTTCGCCGCAGGGCCGAGTTCCCGATCCGTGAAGATGCCGCCGATGTACGACTGGCGCGCGAACTCGCGCTGGGCTCGGAAGACGCCAACGCCCGCCAGCTTCCCGCTCCGCGGGTCGCCCGCTTCGTATTCGCGGCCCGGCTCCTCGTCGTTGACTCCGAGTACACCAAAAGCCCACCCCCGGGCTTTGCCCGTCAGGCGTATGCCCACACCGGGGTCCGCGATCCTGCGCGAGAAGAAGAGGTTTTGCGGCGACTCGAAATAGCCGGCGTTCTCGATGAAGAAGGGCCGCTTCTCAGGGAAGAACACCTCGAACCTCTGGTTGACCGTGACCTGCGGCTCGTCCGACTCGACCTGGCTGAAGTCGGGATTCACGGTCATGTCCACGGTCAACGCGTCCTTGATGACCGCCTTCCCGTCCAGGCCCAGCCCGTGCCGAGCTCTCCTCCACCCGCACGCCGTCATCGTTCAAGACGCGTGCGGCCGCGAAGTCGCCGTAAGGAATGACCTGGAGGTTACGCCCGGGCGAGATGCCCTGCAGGCCCTCGAGCGTGGCCATCTGCTGACCGAACCCCGCTATTCGCCGCGTGATGTACGGCCAGAACGAGGTCTCGTTGGCGCGCTGCACGATCCGGCCAACCGCCACGCCCCAGGTCTGCGTCGGCGCGTTGCTGAAGCGAAGGCTCTTGAACGGGATCTTCATGACGACCACGTACCCGTCCGCCGTGAGGCGGCCGTCCGACTGCCACAACGTGTCGTAGCTGTAGTCGTCGCGCTGTCCTTCCGTCGAGACGCCGTCCATCTGAATCCCAAGCGGATTGACCAGGAACATGTACGCGCGCCGGCCGTCGTGGTAGGTGTCGAGCACCAGCCCGACGATGTCGTCGCCCATGATCGCCTCGCGCTTGGTCATGTTCGCGCGAATCTTGGCGGGGTCGTCCTTGCAGATGAACACCGCGTACAGGTGGTCCTCGTCGTACGAGAGGAATGCCATGGTCTCGACCGATGATGGCACGCCGTCGCCGGGCTCTCGCTGCACGAGCCCCGTGATACGGACTCCCGGCGGCGTGGTTCTGCCATCCAGGTACCGGCTGAGCACCGGCGGCTCGGTCGTCCGGGGGATCGTGATGGTCGGCCTCTCTGCTCCGGCGGCGCCCACCCGGCCGGCCGCGGCGATGGTCAGGAGGACAGCGAGCGCAAGGGTCCGGCGCATAACGGTAATCTCCGAGAGGACGAGGCGAGGCCCTGGGCGTGCGGGGGCCGTCCGGGGGGTCTAGCGGCAATTACGACGACAGCCCGGCCGGAAGTTTCGCCAGTGCGCGACCCCAGCCCGACACGCGAGGCGAATCGGAGTAGGATTGTCGTGTCCATGTCCGCCGACGTCGATCAGGCTCTGCTTCGCGCACCCATCTTCTCGAGACTGGGGATCGACGACCGCCGCCGGCTCGCCGAGGTCGCGCGGCTGCAGTTCTATCACCGCGGCGACATGGTGTTTGCCGAAGGCGACCCGCCGGGCTACTTCTGCACCGTCGTGCAGGGCCGGGTGAAGGTCTTCAAGATGACCCCGGCCGGGAAGGACGTGATCCTCGAGATCTTCGGGCCGGGGACCCGCTGGGCGCGGTGGCAGCCTACGACGGGCATCCGTTTCCGGCCTCGGCCGTGGCCATCGAGGACTCGCAGGTGCTGCTCGTGCCGAGGAGCGCCTTCTTCGCGTTGCTCGAACAGCATCCGACGCTCGTCCGCGGCCTGCTGTCGGGCCTCACTCACCGGCTGGCCGAACTCGCCTTCCGCGCTCGCCGAGCTGACCGGCGGGCGGGTCGAGCCGCGGTTCGCCCGGCTGTTTCTCAAGCTGGCGCAGGAGCAGGGGCGGCCGGAGCGCGGCGGCATCTTCATGCCCGTCTCCCTCTCGCGCCAGGAACTCGCCGACATGACGGGCACCACCATCGAAACCAGCATCCGCATCATGAGCCGCTGGGGCAAGCAACGCATCGTCCTCACGGAGAAGGACGGGTTTCTCGTCCTCAATCCGGCGGAACTCGAGACCCTCGCCCTCGGCCTGACCGGACGGGTGGGGTCAGACCCGGGTCTGACCCCGGCGCGATTCCGGCGCCGAGTCCCGGACCGCCACGGCGGCGGCGGACGTGCGATAATGCCCGAAGGGCGCCGCGCCGGCGCCTCAGCGGTCTGGCCCCCGTCCTCCGGCGTGAGACGGGATTCCCGACGGGCACTTCGTCTAGCTGCACGGCCAGGCCCAGGCTCCCGAACGGCGGAGGTTGACGTGAAGAAGGTCGTAGCAAAGCCCTCTCCCGCGGCGAGTCGCAAGCCGGCCCCGGCCGGCTCGCGAGCCCGCGCGTCGGTTCCCGCCAAGGCCCGGCCCGCGAGAGTCGCCCGCCACCACGCCGGTTCGCGCGGCGGCGGCCAAGCCGGCGACCGCCCCCGCGGCCAAGCCGAGCGCCAGCCGCCGCCTCCAGGCCGCGAAGCGCGACGGCCGCGGTGCCGCGCCCGAAGCCGGCGGCCGCGGTGCCGCGCCCGAAGCCGGCGGCCGCTGCGCCGCACCCGAAGCCGGCGGCCACCTCGCTGCTGATGCCGCTGCACGAGGGAATCGTCTACGGGCCGGTGCGGTCGCGCCGTCTCGGCCGATCTCTCGGGATCAACCTGACCCCGGCCCATTTGAAGCTGTGCTCGTTCAACTGCTCGTACTGCCAGTACGGCTGGTCGGAGCATTCCCGCCGGGCGCCGGAACCGACGTTCGAGCACTGGCCGAGCGCCGCCACGGTCGCCAAGGCCGTGGCCGCGGCCCTGCGCTCCCTGCTGGCCCAGGGCGACCGCATCGACCGCCTGACGCTCGCCGGCCACGGCGAGCCGACCATGCACCCGAAGTTCAAGGAGGTGGTCGCGGCCCTCCGCAAGGTGCGCGACGAACTGGTGCCCGGGGTGCCCCTCGCCGTTCTGTCCAACGCCAGCACGCTCGACCGGGCAGACGTGAGGGAGGCGCTGGCCGAAATCGACGAGCGCTACATGAAGCTGGACGCCGGCGACACGGCGACTCTCCGCTCGGTCAACGGAACGCCCCTCTCCATAGAGCAGTTGGTGACCGGCCTGAAGAAGGTGCCGGACATCGTGATTCAGTCCATGTTCGTGAAGGACCGTACGGGCCGGGTCGACAACACCGGCGACCTCACCGTGATCAACTGGGTGGGGGCCCTCGACCGCATCCGGCCGAAGGCGGTCCAGGTCTACACGATCGACCGCACGCCCGCGTTTCCGTACTTGCAGCAGGTGCCCGCCGCGCGCCTGCGCGAGATCGTCCAGCGGGTCCGGCTCGCCGGTTTCCCGTGCGACGTGTACGGCGTTCCGGACGCGCCCCCGGAAGCTCGGCGGGCGTAGAGACGGTCTGGGAAGAGGGGAGCCGGCCCGCCTGTGGCGCCGAGGTGCGCCCCAGGGCAGGGGTCAGACGAAGCGCTTCTCGTACCAGGTGCCGGCCGCAACCCGGGCGATCGCCGCGTATCCGCGCCGCTCGAGCACCTCGTCGAACAGCGCCGTCCTCAGCAGCAGCACGAGGCGGCGCACGCTGCCTGCCACGCAGCCCAGTTCCAGCGCATCCAGCAACCCGTCCACGATCTCGGCCGGCGTGCAGGCTGAGGCCGAGTCGACGCCGACCTCCTCCACGCGCAACTCCCGGTCTGTCCGGTTGTAGGCCGCAAGGCCCACGACGCGGCGCCCGCAGAGGGCGACGATCCGGTTGCCCCGCTCGACGCGGCTCCGGAGCGCCGACGTAAGGCGCTGGACCCGGAACAAGCGCCGGAGGTCCGCGCCGGAAACGCCCCCCGTGTCGGGTCCGAGAACCCGGTAGTGCATGGGGGCACTGCCGCCGACGGCCGCTCCAGTCATCATGCCGAGGGTCTGAGCAACCCGGGTGCCAGCCAGAGGCGGGCGATTCCAGGCCTCGATCGCCGGGAATCCGGCCCGAACGCCCTTTCAGCCCCTGTTTTCCGGCGGGATTTCGGCGGCAGCGCCGGACCGACGCTAGTCGGCGGCCTCGAGGTGGCCGAGGCCGAGCTTCTTGATCCGGTCACCGAGCGTCGAGCGCTTGATGTTGAGAAGTTCAGCGGCTTTCGACTTGTTGCCGCCGCTCACCTTCAGCGCCCAACTGATGAGATTGGACTCGACTTCCCGCAGCCGGTCGTCGAGGGAGATCGCCGACGGGTGGTCGTGCGTCTCGACGATCGGCTCCTGGTCCTCGGCGTACTTGTGAAAGAGGACGCTGACCGGCACGCAGCCGACGCGGACGGTATCGCAGGTGCAGGTCTGCGCGATGCGCTCACACGCGTTCTCCAGCTCGCGGACGTTGCCGGGCCACGGGTAGCGCATGAAAGCCTGCTGCACGGCCGGGGCGATCGAGCGGGGCTCGTCGTTGCGTTCGCGGAAGTACCGTTTGATGAAGTGATCCATCAGGATGGGCACGTCCTCGCGGCGCTCGCGCAGCGGCGGCAGGTTGATGGGAATGACGTTGAGGCGGTAGAACAGATCGTCGCGGAACCTGCCCTCGGCGACGATCTCCTTCAGCGACCGCTTGCTCCCCGTGATGACGCGGACGTCGACCGGGATTGGCCGCGTCCCGCCGAGGCGCTCGACCGTGCGGCTCTGCAGCACGCGCAGCAGCTTCACCTGCATCGACATCGGCACGTCGTCGATGTCGTCGAGGAAGATCGTCCCGCCCTGGGCCAGCTCGAACCGGCCGGGCCGGTCCTTGACGGCGCCGGTGAAGGCGCCCCGGTCGTGTCCGAAGAGCTCCGACTCGATGAGCGTCTCGGAGAGGATCGCGCAGCTGACCGGCACGAAGGGCTTGTGGCGCCGGGAGCTCGACTGGTGGATCAGGTTGGCGATCATCTCCTTGCCGGTGCCGGTTTCGCCGGTCACGAGCACGCTGCTGTCGGAGTCGGCGATGACGCGCACGAAATCGAACACCGCGCGCATGCGCGGGCTCCGGCCGACAACGACTTCATCGATGGTGAAGGGGGCGGCGGGCACCATGGGTCAGGGGCTGAGGGATACGTCCTCCGTGAGTGTACCAGATGTCCGGGTAGTATACTATCCGTTCAGGAGCTCCCACATGGTGACCCGCGAACGCGTGCAGTCTGTCCTCGATCGTATCCGCCCCCTGATCCAGAGCGACGGCGGCGACATCGAGCTCGTGGACGTTGTCGACAACAAGGCCAAGGTCCGCCTGACGGGCAATTGCGTCGGCTGCCCCAGCGCCCAGATGACCCTCTACTTCGGCGTGGAGATGACGCTCAAGGACGAGATCCCCGAGCTCGAGGAACTCCTCGTCGTCTAGGCCCCCGTTGAGCGGGGGCCGCCGACGCGGCCGCCGGCGCGTGACGGAGCCCCGGGGTCCGGAGACCCCGGGCTGCCCCTCCTACCGGACAATCGACGTCGGCGCGGCCGGCTGCAGGACCGCCGTGCCGCCGGTCACGGAGCTGCCGGTCACGGTCATCGACGAGGTGGCGCTCGAACCCGTCGTGCTCCCGGCCGGCCCCGCCTCCTGGAGCGTTTCGAACTCGATGACGCCCTTGACGTATTCCAGCGCGGCCTGAAGCTCGTTGTTCCTCGCCTGAGCCAGGTCCCGCTGCGCCTGGACGACGAGGAAACTCGTCGACATGCCGACCTCGAACCGCTTCTGCTCCGCCTCGAGCCGCTGCTCGGCCAGCGCCCTCGCCGCGCGGCTGGTGTTGATGCGGCGCGCGTTCATGTCGACCTGCCACGCCGACTGGCGAAGCTGCCGAACCGCCTTCAGCTCCGAGCTCTGCAGCCGCGCCCTCGCCTGGGCTTCTTCGATTCGCGAGCGCGCGAGGTTCGCATCGTCGGCGCTGTGGCCGAGCGGGTAGGTGATATTCACGCCCACCACCCACGTGGGGTACGCCGATTGGAACACCTGGTTCATCAGGTAGCCGAACGAGACCGGCTCGGTGCCCACCACGGTGCCCGGAAAGCCGCCCGTCCGGACGAGGCGCGTGCCGCCGAGGCCCGTGCTCTGGAAGTTCACCTGGAAGCGCACGTCGGGCAGGGTCTGGTTGCGGTAGAAGCGCACGTTGGTCCGCACGTTCTCGAGTTCAGCGCGGGTGCGGATGAGGTCCAGGCGCTGTCTGAGCGCGCGCTCGATCACCGAATCGACATCGGGCACCTCGCCGGCGAGCGCGGGCCGATCCGTCGGGTCAATCGCCGTGGTCCAGAACGCCTGGCTGTTCGGATCGAGCACCAGCACGCGCAGCCGGTCTTCGGCCTGCTTCAGGGTGACCTGCGCGACCGTCAGCGCCTCTTCGCGCTGGGCCTCCTCTGCCTGGGCGGACACGAGGTCGAGCGGCGGCGCCTGCCCGACGTCCACGCGGGCCTTGTTGATCCGCACCAGGTCGCGCGAGAGCTCCAGCGAGCGTTGCTGAACGTCCACCAGCGCCCGGGCCGCCACCAGGTCCCAGTACGCCTTCTTCACGTCGGAGAGGGTCCGCACGACCGTTTCCCGGAACCGCGTGTCGGAGATCTCGCGGTTCCGCTTGCTGATGATGAGCTGCTGCCGGCCCGCGTCGATGGCCAGGTCCTTCACCAGGGGCTGCGACACCGTGAACTGGATCCTCGACGTGAGAATCGGGTTGTAGTTCGAGAACTGGCTCGTCGATCGGCTGCGGGTCGTATCCCAGCCGGTCGCGTAGCTCGTGCCGAAGTGCGGCAGGCGCTGGGTGACGCCCAGCGTCCCGGTCCCGGTGGTGCTCTGCACGCCCTGGTTGCCGACGAGGAAGCTGGTCGGCGGCGCGAGGGCGCTCGTGCGCGTCAGCGACGAGGTCAGCGCCGGCAGGAACGCCGCTTCGGCCTGCCCGACCCGCTCCTGCGCGATCTGGGGATCGAGCCGATCGACTTTGAGGTCGAGGTTGTTCTCGAGGCCCATGCGGACGGCATCGTCGAGGCTCATCCGCAGCTGGAGCGCGCCGGGCGCTCCGGGCGCCTGAGCCGCGGCCGGCGGCACCGGGGCCTGCGCGTACGCGGACGCCGCCAGCGACAGCGCCAGCAGGACGCCGGCCCCGGTGGCGCTCGCGGGCTTCAGCCTGGACGCCAGACGGGCGCCCGCGCGAGCGAGGAACTCGTAGGCGCGGCTCAGCAGGCCCAGCTTCGACGCGTCGTCGAACATCGAGTACGCCACGGGCGTGACGACGAGCGTGAGGACGAGCACCAGCGTCTGCCCGCCGATGATGACGAACCCGATGGCGCGGTTCGTGCCCGATCCGACGCCGCTCGACAGCACCAGCGGGACCATGCCCGCCACAAACGACAGCGTCGTCATCAGGATCGGCCTGCAGCCGGTCGCGGCTCGCCTGGATGACCGCCTCGTGCGCGCTCATCCCGTGGTCGCGGAGCTGGTTGGCCCGATCGATCTGCAGGATCGAGTTCTTCTTCACGACGCCGAAGAGCACGAGCAGGCCCGAGGCCCGAGAAGATGTTGAGCGACTGCCCGGTCACGATGATCGAGAACGAGCGCGAACGGCAGCGTCAGCGGCAGCGAGAGCAGGATCGTCAGCGGGTGGAGCCACGACTCGAACTGGGCCGCCAGGATCAGGTACATGAAGACGAGCGACAGGCCGAACGCCAGCACGAAGGCCCGCCCCGTGCGCGCCAGCTCGCGGGAACGGCCCGCGAACCGCGTGAGGTACTCCGGCCCGAGGTTCAGCCGGTCCGCGGACGCCTGCATCGCGTCCATGACGGTCGTCTGCCCGACGCCCGGAAGCAGGCTCGCGTAGACCGTCACCTGCCGCTCCCGGTTCAGGCGCTGGATCTCGGCCGGGGCCGTGCCCGGCGCGAACGTGGCGATGTTGTCGAGGGACACGCTGCCCAGCCGCGACGACGGCACGGTGAGGCTGCCGACGTCCGCGGCGGTCCGGCGGTAGCCCGGCAGCGCGCGCAGGTGCACTTCGTACTGCTCGTCGCCCTCGTTGTAGGTGGTGACCTGGTCGCCGCCGACGAGGAGCCGCATCGCCTCGGCGGCATCGCTGATCTGCACGCCGAGGTCGGCCGCCTTCGCGCGGTCCAGCGTGACCTCGAGTTCCGGCTTCCCGGGATTCAGCGAGATGTCCACGTCGACCGCGCCGGGAACCGTCGCGCGTCTCCGCGGCCACCGTCTGCGCGTACTGCTGCAGCTTCCCGATGTCGGGGCCGTTCACCACGAACTGGATCTCGGCGCTCTGCTGCCCTCCCCCGCCCATGGCCGCGATGGGCCGCACCGCCGTCCGCAAGCCCGGCCGAGGCGTACTGCGCCTTCAGCTCCTTCCGGATCGGCGTCGGACACCACGAAGACGTCCCGGCGGCGCTCGCTCGAGCGGGACCAGGCGCACGTAGATCGTCGCCGCGTTCGGCCGTCCGCGCCGAATCGTCGGCCGACGGTCACCATGCGTGAAGGCGACTTCCGGATAGCGCTGACCGCAGGCGCGCTGGCGATCCGACTGGCGATGAGCTCGGTCGCGTGCAGGCTCGTGCCTTCGGGCGCGCGCAGGCCGATCTCGAACTCCGACTGGTCGTCGACCGGCAGGAAGTTCTTGTTGACGCGTCATGAAGAGCGGGGCGCTCGAGAGCAGCACCAGGAAGGCGATGATCGCCACCGCGCGCCGGTGCGACAGCGCCCACTCGAGCGCCTTCGTGTAGCCGTGGTCCAGCGGGCCGAACCACGCGCTCTCGCGCGAGGTGTGGGCCGGGTGCGCCGCGTCGCCCTCCTTGCGGCGCACTTTCAGCCACCGGGCGCCGAGCATCGGCGTCAGCGTGAAGCTGACCAGCAGCGAGACCATGACGGCGAAGGCCATCGTCAGGCCGAAGCTCTTCATGAAGCGCCCGACGATGCCGCTCATGAAGCCGATCGGCAGGAAGATCGCCACCAGCGAGAGCGTCGTCGCCATCACGGCGAGGCCGATCTCCTTCGTCGCCTCGACCGCCGCCCTGAAAGGGTCCTGGCCCTTCTCCTCGATGAACCGGTAGATGTTCTCGAGCACCACGATCGCGTCGTCGATGACGATGCCGACCGAGAGCGTGAGCGCGAGCATCGTCATCGAGTTCAGGGTGAACCCCTCGTACCAGATGAGGCCGAAGGCCGCGATGATGGACGTCGGAATCGCGATCGCCGCGATGATGGTGGACCGCCAGTTGCCCAGGAAGATCAGCACGACCAGCGCCGCCAGCAGGGCGCCGACGACGAGGTGCTCCTGCACGGCGCGGATCGACGCCTTGATGAAGTCGCCCTGGTCGCGGACGATCGTGATCGCGTAGCCGGGCGGCAGCGTCGAGCGCAGCTCCTCGAGCCGGTCCTTGACGGCCTGGATGACCTGGACGGCGTTCGTGCCCGACTGGCGGCGGATGTTGAGCACGACGGCCGGGGAGCCGTTCACGCTGGCGCAGCGTGGCGGCGTCCGCCATGCCGTCCTCGATGGTGGCCACGTCGGCCACCGTGATCGCGTGGCCGTCGCGCACCCGCACGACGATCTGGCCGAACTGCTCGACCGACTGCACCCGCCCCCGCGTGCGGACCGTGAGGTTCTGCGGGCCCTGCTCGAGCCGCCCCCCGGGGACTTCGACGTTCTGCGACTGCAGCGCCCGCGCCACCTCGGTCACCGTGACGTTGTAGGCGCGCAGCCGGTCGGGGTCGAGCCACAGGTTGATCTGCCGGCCGCGGCCGCCGAGCACCAGGACCTGGCCGACCCCGCTCACCGTTTCGAGGCGGCGCCGCAACACCTTGTCCGCGTACTCCGTGACCTCCTTCACCGGCCTCGGGGCGGACACGGCGAGGCCCAGCACCGGCGCCGCGTCCATGTCCATCTTCTCGATGACCGGCTGCAGAATCGTGCGGGGCAGCTGAGGGAGGATGCGGTTGACCTTGTCGCGCACCTCCTGCGCCGCGACATCCACGTCCTTCTCGAGGAGGAACGATGCCGTCACGATCGACACGCCTTCGGCGGACGTCGAGCGCAGCTCGTCGAGACCGCTGATCGTGTTGACGGCCTCCTCGATCTTGTCGGACACCTCGGTCTCGATCTGCTCCGGCGCGGCGCCGGGCTGCCGCGTGGTCACCATGATGGTCGGGAAGTCGACCTTGGGAAAGCGATCCACCCCGAGCTGCGAGTACCCGAAGGCCCCGACCACGGCGAGCGTCAGCACGAGGACCGACGCGAACACCGGCCGTCCGAACGCAGAGCGCCGCAAGCCACTGCATATGACGCTCCTACTTCCTGGCGGCCGGCGCCTGCGCGGCCTCCGTCCCGACGCGGACCCGCGCGCCGTCCGAGAGCGCGCCGAGCCCGGAGGTCGCCACCATCTCGCCGGCCGAGAGGCCCTGGAGGACCTCGGTCACGGGTCCGAGGGTCAGCCCGGTCGTGATCATGCGCTGCTCGACCGTCGCGCCGCGCACGACGAACACGTGGCTCACGCCCGCCACCGTGGCGACGGCCGCAGCCGGCACCACCACCGAGGGCGCCGAGGAGGGCAGCATCACCTCGGCGGCGGCGAACATGCCGGGCTTCAGGACGTCGTCGGGGTTCGGCACGATGGCCTCGATCGTGAGTGCGCGCTGGTCGGCGCGGAAGGCCGGCGAGACGAACCGGACTTCGCCGTCGAAGTGGCGGCCGGGAAACGCATCGACCTGGAGGCGGACCGCCTGGCCCGGCCCGACGAGGCCAGCCGACTGTTCCGGGACCGTGAGCTCGACCCTGAGCGGCGCGATCTTGACCACCGTCGCCACCTTCATGCCGCGGGTGACGAAGTCGCCGACGCTCACCTTCCGCTCCATCACGAGGCCGCCGAACGGCGCGCGCACGACAGTGTCCGCGAGGGCCTTCCGGGCGAGCGACAGGCGCGCCTTCGCGCCTTCGAGCATCCGGAACTGCTGCTGCGCCGCATTCCGCGCCGCGCGGTACTGGTTGCTCGTGGCTTCGACCTGCGTGCGCCGCTGATCGAACTCGGCCTGCGACACCACCTTCTGATCGAGAAGGCTGCGGATCCTGCCGAATTCCGCCTCCGCGAGGTCGCGCGTGGCCCTGGCCGCCGCCACCTCCGGCACCGCATCGATGCTGAACGCCTCGCCTGGCTCGATCGCCAGCCGGGCCTCGAGCTGCGAGACGCTCGCCTCGGCGTCGGAAGCGGCCGCCTGCGCCTCGACCTGCGAAAGCGCGATGAGCGGCGACCCTTCAGTCACACGGCTTCCCCGCTCCACCGGCGTGCCGATCACCCGGCCGGCGGTTTCCGCCGCCACCTCCGCCTCCTCCGCAGCCATGAGCGTGCCGGTCACCCGGAGCACACGGTTGACGCGCTGCTGCGCGGCGGACGCCGCCGTGATCTCGAGCGGAGCCGGACCCGACGCCGCGACTGCGGGCTTTGCGCCAGACCCGCATGCCGCCGTGACCGCGGCCGCCGCCGCGAGGGCCGCCATGCGGGCGATCGGGGTCTTCACGTCGTGCCTCCTTGCGTCGGCGCGTCCCCGCCGGCGGCGCCGTCCAGGAACAACGACAGGATCTCCGTGCCGCTCCGGCCCGGCCTCGACGCGCCGGATGAGAGCGCCTCGAAGATGCAGTTGTGCACCATGCCGAGATAGGCCGAGGCCAGCATCCCGGGGTCGCCCGCCCGCAAGGTGCCGTCTTCGACGCCCTGCCGCATCAACTCGACCAGCTCTTCGCGCAGCTTGCGGGTGTGCGCGCCGACGCGCTCGGCAATCTGGCCGGAGAATGCCGCCGTGAGCCTGCCGCGCTCCGAGAGGAAGAGCCGGAAGAACCCGCGCCGCTCCTCGAAGGTCCTGAACATGGCTTCCGTGAGGGCCTCGAGCCGGGCGCGGGCGCCCTCCGGCTTCAGGGCCGCCTCGAGCAGCCCGAAGAAGAACTCCCACTGGCTCTCCACGACGCGGAGATAGAGCTCGTCCTTGCTCGTGAAGAACTGGTAGACCCCGCCCACGCTGAAGCCGGCCTCGCGGGCGATGTCACGGATGGACGTGGCGTGGTAGCCCTTCTCGCTGAAGGTCTTCTCGGCAGCTTCGAGCAGTCCGGCAAGGTCGGCTTCCCGATGGCGCATGCGTCTGGTGGATGAACTCGTATTCATATTTCGAATTCCTGGTCGAATAGTATGCGGCCGTCTGCCGATTGTCAAAGAGAAGCGAACAAGGAGTCACTCCCCGCGGGTAGAATCACACTGCAATGTCTCGCCTGGCGCGGCTGGCCGCAAGCATGCTCGTGGCGACGGGACTCGCATCCGCGCACGTCTCCCCGGTCTCGGTGCAGGAGGCGCAGCGCCCGGCGGGCTCCGACGAATACGCCCGCACAGTGGAGGCGTGGCGGACCCGGCACGAAGCAGACCTGAAGGCTGACGACGGGTGGCTGACGCTGGTGGGGCTGCACTGGCTGCAGGAGGGCGCGAACCGCGTCGGGAGCGACCCGACGGCTGAGGTCCCCCTCCCCCGGGGCGCACGAGAGGTCGGCACGATCGACTACACGGCAGGGACCGCTCGCTTCGCGCCCGCCCCCGGCGTCGAAGTCCGCATCAACGACCGTCCGGCCCGCACGCAGGTACTCAAGCCCCAGCCTGGCGAGTACGACATCGTCTCCGTGGGAGGGATCTCGTTCTTCGTCATCAAGCGCGGGGAGCGGTACGGCGTTCGTGTTCGAGACGCGAGCAGCGCGTCTCGCCGGACCTTCGCCGGGCTGCGCTGGTACCCGATTCGTGAAGACTACCGGGTGAAGGCGCGCTTCCTCCCGCACCCGAAGCCGATGTCGATCATGATCGCCAACGTGCTGGGCGTCGTCGAACCGTGGCCGACGCCGGGCAAGGCGGTCTTCACATTGGCGGGACGGGAGTTCACGCTGCACCCGGTGCTCGACGGGCCCGACGCGAAAGAGCTCTTCTTCATCTTCCGCGACGGCACGACGGGGTCAGACACCTACGCGGGAGGACGGTTCCTCTACGCCGCCATGCCGGAGAACGGCGAGGTCCTGCTCGACTTCAACAAGGCCCACAGCCCGCCGTGCGCGTTCACGGCATTTGCGACGTGCCCGCTGCCGCCCAAGGAAAACGCGCTGCCAATCCGGGTCGAAGCCGGCGAACTGAATCCTCACCGATAGGCGGGCGTGCTCCGGCCCTGCGCGTCGGTCCATACGGGGGCCCACGCCAGCGCCACCAGTTGAACCGAGAGCTCGGTGCGCTTCGGCTTCAGGGTGACGGATTCGAGCGGTTCCGCGAGCGGGTCCAGCGCGCTCCCGAGTTCCGAGATCTCCGCCTGCACTTGCGCGTCGAGGTCCGCCTTCTTCTGCCGCGCGGCGGCCAGGGCCTCCCGGGCCCGATCGATGTCCTGGCTTTCCTTCATCGTCCGGCCCATGCCGCGGGCGGTGGTCGTGGCCCGTCCCAGCGTGGACGTGCTCAACGTCTTGCGGCCAAAGAGCGCTCCGAGGACGGTGGCCCCCATCGACACCGCCGTCTGCAGTTTCTGCTGCGTGGCCTGAGCCGACTCGCGATCGACCGCCTGCCCGATGCGGCGGAGCTGGTCGTCGAGCGCCGCCAGTTTCGGCGCGTACTTCCGCCGCAGCTGCTCCACCGCCTGGTCGCGCTGCTCGCGCGCCGCTGTCTGGAGGCGAACCCGGAAGTCGCGTTCGGACTCGCCGGGAGCCGACACGATGGCTGTGTTGCGGCTCTTGAGCAGGACCAGGGTTTGGCTCTGGCCAAGCCAGCTCTTGAAGGACCTGGCCCACGCCTCATAGGACCTGGCCTTGGCGGCTGCCGGCGCGAGGGCCAGGAAGCGGCCGGGGGCAGCGGGTTCGGACTCGAGCTCCTTCGCCGAGATGTTCAGGACGACGCCCTCAGCCCAGTCGACGCTACCGAGCCGCCCGTCGATGCCGGCCAGCACGGTGACGGCCCGCGTCGAGGCGACGCCCAGCTTCGCGTCCGAGAACCCAACACTCGCGACGCCAACCGCCATCGGCTCATAGCACAGGCTCGCGGAAGCGGGCTGGGGAGAAACCGCCGGCACGAAGAACTGGGGAATTTCGCGCGGCAGCACGGGCCGGTCGCCGGCGTCGGCCGAAGTGCGGGCCCCGGGAACCGGAGGCCGGCCTGGCGCGGCCGCCTCCCCTGCCGCGCTCACGCCCAATCCCGGCTGTGCCGCCGGCGCCCCAGCGGCCTTCTGCGGCTCCATGAGCACCTTGATCTGACCTCGCGTCAGGGGCCCGCGCAGATACGACATCGCCCAGCGGGATTCCATCACGACCGGCGCGTCCTCGTGCACGTTGTTCATGAGGAACACGCGGCTGCTCAGGCCGCTCAACGCGCGGTCGAAATACGCGCGGTCGAAGCGGCCGCCCCCTGAGGCGATGGCGCCCTCGAGGCCGTCGAGGACGCGCGCCTTGTCGCGTTCGGTCTGCAGGCGGCCCAGCCACCACGTGCCGCAGTTGGCCAGCCCCTTGTAGTCGAGGTCCACCGGGTTCTGCGTCGCCAGCAGGCACCCGAGCCCGAAGGCGCGGCCCTGTTTCAGGAGCGTCAGCAGCGGCGTCTTCGACGGCGGATTGGCGACCGGCGGGAAGAACCCGAACACCTCGTCCATGTAGAACATCGCGCGGAGGCTGGTCGTCCCCTGCTGGGAACGCATCCACGCCAGCAGCTCGTTCAGAAGCAGGGACACGAAGAACATCCGCTCGCGGTCGCCGAGGTGCGCGATGGAGAGGATCGCCACGCGCGGCTTGCCTTCCGGTGTGTAAAGCAACCGGTCGATGGCGAGGGGTTCGCCATCCAGCCATGCCTCGAACCCCGGGGCGGCCAGCAGGTTGTTGAAGGCGGTGGCGAGGCCGAAGCGGTCGGCCGCGGGAAAGAAGGACTCGATCTCGAGCACGCCAATCCGCTGCACGGGCGGTGCCTGGATCAGCTGGATGAGACTCGGGAGGTCGAGACTGCGGCCGGCGCTCCAGGTCGCCGCGAGAATCGAGGTCAGCAGCGTGTGCTCCCGGCTGCGCGTGGGCTCGGCGTCGATCCCCGCCAGCGTCAGCAGACTCGTCGCCGTTGTGCCGATGCGCTCCGCAAACAGCTCCCTGTCCTCCGCGAGCGCCGCCGGCGGCGCATCGAGCGAGCGGAGGATGGAGATCGACAGGCCGGCGCTGCTGCCGGGCGTGTAGATGGCGAAATCCGAAGCGGCTCGGAGCCGGCCAATCCGCGCTCCGTCCTGTCCCCACTCGGCGAGTCCGGCCTGCCACCTCGCCGCCTGGTCCGCGGCGAACTGCTCGACGCTCACGCCCTTCCGCCGCGCGTCGTCCTCGTTGACCCACGGCCGGAAGTCGCCGGGGGCAAGAGCCGGGAACGTGAGGAGCAGATTGCCGAGGTCTCCTTTGGGGTCCACGGCGATGACAGGCACGCCGTCGAGGGCGGCCTCTTCCAGGATCGACAGGCACAGGCCGGTCTTGCCGCTGCCCGTCATGCCGACGCACACGCCGTGCGTGACGAGGTCCTTCGAGTCGTAGAGTACCAGGTCTTCCTGGCGTTTGCCGGCCGCGAGGTCGTACGTCCGGCCAAGGTAGAACGCTCCGAGCTTCTCGAAGTCCTGCATGACGGCGCTCCCGGTTGATTCCGGTCCAGTCTACCCCACCCGCCCGTGCGCGGCCCTCAGCGCGGCAAGGGTTGTGGAAGCCTGAGGCGGATGAACTCCGACGCGTCCTTCGATCCGGCGGGATCACGCCCTCCGCCGCCCGGGTAGTTGTTGTCGTTCACCAGCACGAGCGTCCGGGCGTCTTCAGGCCACACAGCCTCGGGGGTGATGAAGGGGAACGTGAAGGCCGGCCCGATGCCCGACAGGTTGCCAGGGTCGGCGATGCCGAGCAGGTCGGCGACGAGCAGCGCCTCAGCCGCCGTGCCCGGCTCTCCAAGGCGCACGGCGAACACCCGCTTCACGCGCGCATCGACTCCCGCCGCGTTGTCGCGCTCGATTGCCAGGTACCGGCCGGGTGCGTAGGCCACCAACTCCGTCACGCTGGCCCCGGGCGAGCTCACGCGGCAGGCCCACGCGCGGCCGGTGAATCTCCGGCCCGCCAGGTCGAACTCGAGCAGCCGGGTCGTGTCTGGCGGGTCGCCGGCCGACCCGGACTCCAGGAGCGCGACGAGCCGCGAACCGTCGGCGTCGATGGCGAGCCCCTCGAACCCGCGCGACCGCTTCACCGTCGCGGTACTGGGTGCGCCGGCATCAGGCACCGGCACCGCTGGATGGTCGGGCGACCGGAGGCCCTCGACGTCGAATGGCGGCGCGAGCAGCCGGCCCGACGCGTCGGCATGCAGCAGGAACGGGCCGAACTCGTCGCCGATCCAGAACGTGCCGTCCGGCGCTTCCACGAACGACTCCGGATCGAAGTCGCCCCCGGTCAGCCAGCGTTCGGGCGTGTCCTCCCGCACGAGACGGAAAGGCACGCGGCGGTCGGGATCGGACAGCTGAATCACGCGGCCGACCTCAACGGTCCCGTTCCCGCCAGCCTCCGATCGCCAGTCCGGTCTTACAGAGTAGATGCGCAACAGGAAGTCGGCCGAGTTCGCCTTGGTGCCGTAGCCGTTGTCGCACAGCACGAGCCACCAGCCGGGCCGGCCGCGATCCGGTCGGATGGACGAGAACCCCTGCACGGGCTGGCCCGCGAAACCGGCGCCGCCCGCGACCGGCGACAGGTAGCGGCCGGATGGCGGACCTGCGGCGATGCTGTCAGGAGGCAGGACCGCGAACCCGGTCAACTCGACGCGCGGAGCCTGGGCCGCGACCGGGACTGCCAGCGCCGCCACCAACGCGAGCCGTGCCATCGTCCGCGCCATCGTGCGTGCCCTCTCCCCAAAACGGTGACAGGTCCAATTCTCCCCTGCCAGACGCGGAAACTGTACCTGGTCCAATTTCCCCCTGCCAGACGCGGAAACTGTACCTGGTCCAATTCTCCCCTGCCAGACGCGGAAACTGTACCTGGTCCCATTTCTTAGAGGTTGAAGCAGACGACTCGGGTCTCGGTCATCTCCTGCAGCGCGAAGCGAATGCCCTCGCGGCCGATGCCGCTCAGCTTCGTGCCGCCGAACGGCATCACGTCGAGGCGGTAATCGGTCGAGTCGTTCGCCATCACGCCGCCGACGTGCAGCCCCCGGATGGCCTCGAATACGGCCCGCAGGCTCTCGGTGAAGATCGCCGCGTGGAGCCCGTAGTCGGCCTTGTTCGCGCGGGCGATGGCTTCGTCGAGCGACGCCACGCGATAAAGCGGCACCGCGGGCCCGTATACCTCGTCTCAATCGAGGCGCGCACCCTCCGGCACGGACTCGAGCACGGTGGGCCACACGAGCGCCCCTTCCCGGCGCCCGCCAGCCAGCACTCGCGCGCCGGCGCGCTCGGCCTCGTGGACCCATGCCTCGACCCCGTCGGCCTGCCCGGCGGTGATTATCGCGCAGACGTCGGTCTCCTCGTCCGTCGACGGCCCCGCCCTCAGCGTCCGGACGTGCGCGACGAACCCCTCGCGGAACACGTCATAGACCGCCGCCAGCACGAAGACGCGCTGCACGCCGAGGCAGTTCTGACCCGCCTGGGCGAACGCGCCGGCCTCGATGGCGGGCACGGCCCGATCGAGATTCGCGTCGGGCATCACCAGCGCGGGCGAGTTCGAGCCCAGTTCCATGCAGAGCTTCTCGATGCCGGCCGTCCGCGTGATGCGGGCGCCCGTTTCGACGCCGCCGGTGACGGTCACGAGGCGGACGCGCGGGTCGGCCACAAGGGCATCGCCCAGTTCCTCGCCGCGCCCGGTCACGACGTTCAGCCGGCCTGGCTGTCGAAGGGCGGCGTTTCGCCGGCGAGCCGCCTCCCCTCCTCCGCCGCGAGGCGCAGCAGCGTGATGCGTCGGACCGGTTCTCGCGGAGGGAACACACCGCTCCACGCCCGTTGCGGAACCGGTCCTATCGCGGCTTCTGCCAATACCGTTCAAGTCCCGCCCAGCAATCCTCCAGAGACATCGAGTCGCGGTAGGACTCGGCCTCCTCTGGCGTGACCCGGTGGCGCACGCGCGCGCGCACGGACTCGACAAACGCCGACGCACGCGACTCCGCCGGGACATCGGCGAGAATCGTCCCGGCCAGTTGGTCCCACGCCTCGAGTTCGCGGCTCAACGCCTCGAGGTGGGCGCCGGCGTCCCGGTAGAGCCCGAAGTGCGTCACGAACACTCCGGATGGCTCCCAGGCGCGCAGCCTTGCGAGGCTCTCCTGCCACGCGCGCACGTCGATGTCGGGCGGGGGCGTCGGCGGCAGCACGTAGGGGCTCGGCCCGACGCGGATGCCGCCGGTGTCGCCCGCGTACACCACGCCCGAACGGCGGTCGCGGTAGCACGCGTGATGCGATGCGTGGCCCGCGGTGTGGGCCACGTCGAAGAGGGCGCCGCCGAAGTTCAGCACGTCGCCGTCGCCGGACACGACGATGGCGGCGGCCGGCACCGCCGCGAACTCGCCCCACAGCCGGTCCATCCGGTCGCCGTAGAGCCGTGCCGCGCTCGCCAGCAGCTTCGCCGGGTCGACCAGGTGCGGCGCTCCGCGCGCGTGCACGTACACCTTCAGGTGCGGGTACTGGCGGACCAGCGTGCCGGCGGCCCCGCCATGATCGAGATGGATGTGCGTCAGCAGCAGCCCGTGCACGCCGCACGGTTCGACGCCAGCTGCGGCCAGCCCGCCGATGAGGGCCGGGCAGGCAGCTGGCGGGCCCGGGGTCGACCAGCAGCGCCCCGGCGGGCGTCTGAATGGCGCCCGCCGCAATCCGGCCCGCGCGGCCGAGGAACTGCAGATCGATGACTCGCGGCCACGTCGGCGCGTCGCTCATGCCAGTCGGCTCCCGTGAAGGCGGGGGCATTGTACCTGAACGCCGTCGCCGCCCTGGAACGGTATACTGCTGCTTGATGCCCGACGATCGGCCCAAGACCGACCGGTCCGTGCTCGAGAAGACCCGCGCGGAGACCCGCGAGCCGGACCTTTTCAGCGTTATCCTGCTGAACGACGACTACACGACGATGGAGTTCGTGGTCCAGGTGCTCGAGTCGGTGTTCAACAAGGGGCCGGCGGAGGCGTTCCGCATCATGATGCTGGTGCACACGCAGGGCCAGGGCCTGTGCGGCGTGTTCCCCTGGGACATCGCCGAAACCAAGGTGGCGGCCACCCATGCCCTGGCGCAGGAACGGGGGTTCCCGCTCCGGGCCGTCATCGAGAAGGCGTGACCGGAGTGGAGGTTGCGGAGCATGGCGCGGCGGTCCGCCTCCGCCGCGATAGCGGGTTCTGCGACCACTTGTATACTGATAACGGGGCCCGGGAAAGGAAGCTGCCGTGTTCAGCCCGTCGGTTGAAATGCTGCTCCACGTCACGTACCGCGAGGCGGTGTCGCGCCGCCACGCGCACCTGACGCTGGAGCACCTGCTCTACGTCATGGCGCACGACCTCGAGGGCGAGAAGATCCTCGCCGCGTGCGGGGTGGACATCCCGCGGCTGCGTCGCGACCTCGACACCTTTCTGCGCGAACGCATCGAGCAGCTGCCCGCGGGATCGGACAAGGAGCCCGAGCAGACGCTGGCGTTCCGGCGCACCCTCCAGGCGGGGGTGCTCCACGTGCAGAGCGCCGGGCGCGACGAGGTGCGCGCGGGCGACATCCTGGCGGCCCTGATGCAGCAATCGCGGTCGTTTGCGGCCACGCTGCTCGCCTCCCACGGGGTGACCCGCCTCGACATTCTCAACTACATCTCCCACGGGGTCAGCAAGGTGCCGCAGGCGCCCGCGCCGCCGCCCTCCCCCTTCGAGGGCCAGGACGGCGAGAGCCCGCGCCAGGGCGAGGACGAGCCGGGCGCAGCTCAGGACCCATTGGCCGCCTACGCCGCCAACCTGACCGAGCGCGCCGCGGCCGGCAAGCTCGACCCCCTGGTCGGACGGGCGGTCGAGCTGAAGCGGACGCTCGAGATCCTCTGCCGCCGGCGCAAGAACAACCCGGTGTTCGTCGGCGACGCGGGCGTCGGCAAGACGGCGCTCGCCGAAGGCCTCGCCCAGCGGCTGCTCGACGACGACGTGCCGGACATCCTGAAGGGGGCGTCGGTCTACTCGCTCGACACGGCGGCGCTGCTGGCCGGCACCCGCTTCCGCGGCGACTTCGAGGAGCGGTTCAAGGCGGTCATCGCCGCGCTGCACGCCAAGCCGCTGCCGATCCTCTTCATCGACGAGATCCACGCCACGGTCGGCGCCGGCGCGACCACCGGCGGCACGCTCGATCTGGCGACGCTCATCAAGCCCGTCCTCACCGCCGGCGAACTGCGCATCGTCGGGTCGACGACGTTCGAGGAGTTCAAGCACATCGAGAAGGACCGGGCGCTCGCGCGCCGGCTGCAGAAGGTCGTCGTCGACGAGCCGACGATCGAGGAGACCGTGCAGATTCTGAAGGGCCTGCCGCACGCGCTACGAGGCCCATCACAAGGTCCGCTACGCTGACGAGGCCCTCGACGCGGCCGCCAAGCTCGCGAAACGCCACCTGCGGGACTACCGGCTCCCGGACAGCGCCATCGACCTCATCGACGAGGCCGGCGCGCGCCTTCGCATGCAGCCGGCGCCGGCCGGCGACCCGGCCGAGGCCGAACGCACGGTGTCGACCGACGACATCGAGGGCGTCGCCGCGCGCATGGCCCGCATCCCGGAGAAGCAGGCCAGCGCGTCGGACCGCGAGCGGCTGCGGACCATCGAAGATTCGCTCCAGCGCGTGGTGTTCGGGCAGGACGACGCCGTGCGGCAGGTGACGGCGGCGATCAAGCGATCGCGCGCGGGCCTGGGCCAGCCCGATCGGCCGGCGGGCTGCTTCCTGTTCACGGGCCCGACCGGCGTCGGCAAGACCGAACTGGCGAAGCAGCTCGCGATCCACCTGGGCAACGAGTTCATCCGCTTCGACATGTCGGAGTACATGGAGAAGCACGCCGTGGCGCGGCTGATTGGCGCGCCGCCGGGCTACGTGGGCTTCGAGCAGGGCGGGCTGCTGGTCGACGCCGTGCGGACGCATCCGTACGCCGTCGTGCTGATGGACGAAATCGAGAAGGCGCACCCGGACGTCTACAACATCCTGCTGCAGGTGATGGACCACGCGACCCTGACCGACAACACGGGCCGCAAGGCCGACTTCCGGCAGGTGATCCTGATCCTGACCTCCAACGCCGGTTCGCGCGAGATGAGCGCGGCGCACGATCGGGTTCGGCGGCGGGAACGTCGTCCGGATCGCGGCGCAGGACGAACAAGCTCGCGCGCCAAGGAGGCGGTCGAACGCGTCTTCAGCCCCGAGTTCCGCAACCGGCTCGACGCGATCGTCAACTTCCAGTCGCTGTCGCCCGCCGTCATGGAGACCATCGTCGAGAAGTTCATCCTGCAGCTCGAAGCGCAGCTCAGCGAGCGGCGCGTGGCCATCACGCTCGAGCCCGATGCCCGGGCGTGGCTGGCGGCGAAGGGGTACGACCCCCTCTACGGCGCGCGGCCGCTTGCCCGGGTGATCCAGACGGACGTGCGCGACCGCCTGACCGACGAGATCCTGTTCGGCGCGCTCGAGCACGGCGGCACCGTCGCAGATCGGGCTGGCCGGCGACGCGCTGACGTTCACGTGCGAGCCCGCGGCTCCCGCGCGCAAGCGCCTCCGCAGGCGCCGGTGACGGCGTGATGCCGGTCGGGACCGCCCGCCCGGCGACATGGAACCATGGCAGACGAACGAGCGGACCGGCATCCAGGTGGTCGATCGGCGCTGGTGGGCGCGCGGGGAGACCGCGGCGGGCGGCGCAGGCCAGCGAGCCGTTCGAGAAGCCGACGCTACGTCCAGGAACTCGAGCAGCGCCTGGCCGCGAAGGACGAGGAACTGCGGGCCACGCTCACGCGCTATCGCGAGGCCAACGCCGAGTTCGAGCAGGCGCGCGCCCGCATGCGCCGCGACGTGGCGAAGGAGGTCGAGCGCGGCGCGAAGGCCATCCTCGCGGACCTGCTCGACGTCGTGGACAATCTCGACCGGGCGATCGACGCCGCCAGAGCCGGCGGCCGGCTGCCGGCCCTGCTCCAGGGCGTGGAGATGGTGCGCGCGCAGTTCCTGGCGAAGCTCGACGGCCACGGCGTCCGCCCCATCGACGCCGCGGGCCGGCCGTTCGACCCGGCCTGCCACGAGGCGGCCACGACCGTGCCCGTGACCGACCCGGCGCAGGACGGCATCGTCGTCGGCGTGATCCGGCAGGGCTATGCGATCGGCGACGAGGTGCTGCGGCCGGCGGTGGTGGCCGTCGCCGCGTTCGACGAACGAGGGAGCGCCATCATGACGACACCGGATTGCCGCGGTCGCTGCGCCTGTGCCGCCATGCTGTGTCTCGCGGCCGTCGCCAGGCCGGGCCCAGACCGCAGCGGCGCAGCAAGGGGGCGCGCGTGGACAAGTCGAGCTTCGGCACGACGAAGGACGGGCAGGCCGTCGACCTCTACACGCTGACGAACGCCAACGGCGTCGTCGCCAAGGTCATCACCTACGGCGCGCTGCTGACCGAGCTGCACGTGCCCGACCGGACCGGCGCGATGGCGGACGTGGTGCTCGGGCTTCAAGACGCTCGAGCGCGTACGAAGGCGACCACCCGTACTTCGGCGCGACCATCGGCCGCGTCGCCAACCGGATCGCGAAGGGCAAGTTCAAGCTGAACGGCCAGGAGTACACGCTGGCGACCAACAACGGCCCCAACCACCTGCACGGCGGCGTGAAGGGCTTCGACAAGCGCGTGTGGAAGGCGCAGCCGGTGTCCGGCGACGGGTGGCGCGGCCGTGAAGTTCACCTACACCAGCGCGGACATGGAGGAGGGCTACCCGGGCGCGCTCGACGGCGACGGTCACCTACACGCTGACGCACGCGAACGAGCTTGCGCCTCGACTACACGGCCACCACCGACAAGCCGACGATCGTCAACCTGACCAACCACAGCTACTTCAACCTGGCCGGCGACGGCCAGGGCACATCCTCGACCACGAGCTGACGATCATGGCGGACCGCTATCACGCCCGTGGACGACACGCTCATTCCGACCGGCGAGATCGCCAGCGTGCGCGGCACCGTGATGGACTTCAACCGCTCGACGCCGATCGGCGCGCGCATCAGCGAGGTGCCGGGCCCGGCGCCGGGCGGCTACGATCACAACTACGTGCTTGTCGCACGGCGGCGGCGTGCTCGCGATGTCGGCCACCGTCCGCGAGCCGAAGTCGGGCCGCGTGATGGACGTGCTGACGACGGAGCCGGGCGTGCAGCTCTACACCGGGAACTTCCTGGACGGCACGATCACGGGCAAGGCCGGCGTCGCCTACCAGAAGCACTCGGCTTCTGCCTCGAGACCCAGCACTTCCCCGACTCGATCAACCACCCGAACTTCCCGCCCGTGGTGCTGCAGCCGGGCAGGACGTTCAAGTCGACGACCGTGTATCGGTTCTCGGCGAGATAGGCGGGGCTCGGGGTTCGGGATTCGCCCGCCTTCGCCCTGGCCCGTAGGTGATGTCTTCCTCCCAGGGCTACGGCGAGGCAAGCCCGGCCAGGCACTTCTCCGGCCGGGCTTGGGCCAGTCACCGTCACAGCGGTGGTGTGACTCTGGCTTCTGCTCTTCTGTCTTCTGTCTACTGTCTTCTTCTTAGAACGGCGAGAAGCCGCTCTCGGCCATGTGGTCCGAGCGGACGATGCTGAAGATGTTCTGCAGCGAGTCGTAGTGCTGCTGCTCCCAGTCGGCCAGGAACTGGTAGAACTCCCGCACTTCCTTGTCGCTGGCCTGCTTCGCGGCCGTCGTGAAGTACTTGATGGCGTTCGATCTCGAGCGTCATGCCGATCGACAGCACCGCCATTTCGAACTGCGCGCCGGCGGCCTGCTCGCGGAACGTGCCCGGTGAAGATCTGCGACGTCACGGCCCGCGCGTCCGGCATCTTCGCGTCGAACCGGAAGGCCGCGACGCCCTTCTCGTCGTAGTTCTTCGCCACGGACTTCAGGAACGCCTGGTGCTGGACTTCGTCGGACGCCAGCTTCGAGAACAGCTCCTGCACGGCAGGCTTCGTGGCCCGCTCCGCGGTCATGGAGTAGAACGTGTAGCCGTCGGTTTCGATCTGGTAGGCCTTGCCGACGATCTCGAGGATGGCGTCACGGTTGTCGCTCATGGTCTGCTCCACTTCCCCGTCAGGGTCAGGCGCGCCCTACGGCGGGCACGGCCACCAGTTTCTCGGCCTGCTCGGCCAGTTCTTCCGCGGTCATCACCATGCCGCCGCAGCGCCCGAAGAAGTCCACGGGCACGCGGCCGGCGACGACCGCGCGGACGTCTTCCACCATCTGGCCCATCGAGAGTTCGGCCACCAGCACGTGCTTCGCGCGCGCGGCCGCGGCCGCCAGCGCCGCGGCGGGATACGGGAACAGCGTGACCGGCCGGAACAGCCCGACCTTGAGGCCCTTCTCGCGCAGCGCGTCGATCGAGGTGCGGGCGATCCGCGCCACCGTGCCGTACGCCACGATGAGCACGTCGAGATCGTCGTCGGTCCGATAGGTCTCGTGCCGGACCTCGGCCTCCATCGCGCGGTACTTCGCGCCCAGCGCCAGGTTGTGCTGCTCGAGGTCCTCCGCCCTGAGGTAGAGCGAGTTGACGATGTTCGGCGCCCGGCCCACGTTGCCGGTCGTGGCCCACGGCTTCTCCGGCAGGTCCTCCGGCTCGATCCGCCGCTTGAACTCGACCGGCTCCATCATCTGGCCGATCAGCCCGTCGCCGAGGATCATCACCGGGTTGCGGTACTTGTCGGCCAGGTCGAAGGCCTCCATCGTGAGGTCGGCCGCCTCCTGCACCGTGGAGGGCGCCAGCACCAGGACGCGGTAGTCGCCGTGGCCGCCGCCCTTGGTGGCCTGCAGGTAGTCCGACTGCGACGGCAGGATGCCGCCCAGCCCGGGCCGGCCCGCATGATGTTGACGATGACGACCGGCAGTTCGGCGCCCGCCAGGTAGGACATGCCTTCCTCATCAGCGAGATGCCCGGGCTCGACGACGAGGTGAAGCACCGGCAGCCCGCGCCCGCCGCGCCGTAGAGCATGTTGGACGCGGCCACCTCGCTCTCGGCCTGCACGAACACGCCGCCGACCTGGGGCAGCCGCGCGGACATGTACTCCGGGGATCTCGTTCTGCGGCGTGATGGGATACCCGAAGAACAGCCGGCACCCGCTCTGGATGGCCGCCTCGCCGATCGCCTCGCAGCCTTTCATCAGTTTCTTTGCCATGACACGATCTCCGCGCGTCAGCGGCCGGCCATCGCCGGCGCGTAAGCCTGCCCGATCTCGAAGCCCTTCGACAGGCACACGTGGTTCAGCTGCACGATCTTCTGGCCGGCCGGCGAAGGTCTCGGCGAGCACGTCGCGCACGAGGTCCGGGATCGACCACGCCCGACGCGCCGAGGAACGCGCCGAGCGCCACCATGTTGGCCGCCTTCGCGCTGCCGGCCTCGTTGCGCGATCTGGTTGGCCGCCACCGGCACGACGACGAGGTCGGTCCGGACGGCCGGCCGGTTGATCAGGCTGGTGTTGACGACGAGGATCCCGCCCGGCCGGACCAGCGGCTCGAACTTGTCGATCGACTGCAGGTTCAGCACGATGGCGCCGTGCGGCCGGTTCGTGACCGGCGAGCCCACCTGGCGGTCCGACAGCACGACCGTGCAGTTGCAGGTGCCGCCGCGCATCTCCGGGCCGTAGGCCGGCATCCACGTCACTTCGAGGCCGGCCTTCATGCCGGCGTACGCGAGCAGCTTGCCGATCAGCAGGACGCCCTGGCCGCCGAAGCCCGCCAGGATCAGTTCGTTGTGCATGATGCCCTCCGCGCCGGCGTCAGTGCGCCGCCTCCGGCGTCTTCACGTCGCCCAGCGGGAAATACGGGAGCATGTGCTCCTCGAGCCACTCGCAGGCCTCGTGGGGCTGCTGTCCCCAGCCGGTCGGGCACGTCGACACGACCTCGATGAGCGAGAAGCACGTCTTGTCGATCTGGAACTTGAACGCCTTCCGGATGGCCTTCTTGGCGTTCATGATGGCCTTCGGCTCGTGCACCGAGACCCGCGCCAGGTACGCCGGCGTGCGCAGCGTGGCGAGCAGTTCCACGACGCGGATCGGGTAGCCGGCCAGCGACACGTCGCGCCCGGTCGGGCACGTCGTCGCGATCTGCCCGGGCAGCGTCGTCGGCGCCATCTGGCCGCCGGTCATGCCGTAGATGGCGTTGTTGACGAAGATGACCGTGATCTTCTCGCCGCGGTTCGCCGCGTGCACGGTCTCGGCCATGCCGATCGACGCCAGGTCGCCGTCGCCCTGGTAGGTGAAGACCACGAGATCGGGCCGGCCCCGCTTGATGCCCGTCGCCACGGCCATCGCCCGCCCGTGCGACGCCTGCTGCATGTCGCAGTTGAAGAAGTCGTAGGCCAGCACCGAGCAGCCCACCGGCGCGACGCCGACCGTCTGCTGGCGGACGCCCAGTTCGGCGATGACCTCGCCGACGAGGCGGTGAATCACGCCGTGCGTGCAGCCCGGGCAGTAGGTGGTCGGCTTCTCGGTCAGGCCGTCGGTGCGGACCGTCGTCTTGCCCTTGTTCTCGACCTGCACGGCGGTGTCCGGGCAGACCAGCAGGCAGTAGCGGCAGCCGGTGCAGTCGTCGACGCGGGCCACGTCCGGGAAGAAGTAGCCCTTGGCGTTGATGTTGGGCGACATCTCGAGGACGCGCTCGGGGCAGGCGAACACGCACAGTTCGCAGCCCTTGCAGCGGTCGGCGTCGATGATCGGCGTTGGCACGGCGTCTCCTCTCTAGACGACACTCGACCGGCGGCGCACGACCGTGCGGCCGGAGCTCGAGCGGCGTGGTGATGTGGCGCGTCAGCGGAAGCCACGGCAGGCGGGCTGAACGCCGACGGGTCCGTCGGCCAGGTGCGCGAGCATCGGCCCAGAACCGCACCGGCAGGCCCGTGCCGCGCGACACGGCGTGGGCCAGTTCGAGGCCCGCCGTCACCGTGTCGGCGGTGGTCTCGTTGATCAGGTGCGTGTTGGCCACGAGGCCCGTCACCCGCAGCTTCGAGACCCGCTCGATGTCGCGCAGCATCCCGATGACGGCGTCGGGCGACTCGGCGAACGGGCGGTTGCCGTTGACGACGAAGAGGACGTCGGTGAGCGCAGGGTCGTCGAGACCGGGGATCGACCCGAGCACCCGCGACCCGACGTCGGCGCCGCCCACGTCGAGGATGGCGCGCCCCTGCCCGGCCATGGCCCGCCCGACGGCGCCCCGCGACCTCGGGCACGACGATCGGCAGGTCCGCGTAGAAGCGGTCGTCCTGCGGCACGACGAGCGTGATGCCGCGCGCCTGCATCTCGTCGCGCAGCAGGCGCGAGCGGAAGTACGGGCTTGACGACATCGAGGTCCACCACGGTCACCGCGTCGCCCCGTTCGCGCCAGCCGAAGGCCAGGTTGACGGCAATCTCGCTCTTGCCGGCGCCGAAATGCCCGACCAGCACCGTGACGGGCGCCGTCAGCGTCTCGAGCGCAGTCGGATGGCCGGAGTCGGTGTGCATAGCGTCGTCAACGCGGGGGGGTTGGCTCCTGCGCCAGGCCGCGCGCACGTGCGGCGGCCGGAACCTGGCGCGGCTGCCCTGAGCCGGCTGGCCGCTGGGGGTCGAAAACGCCCCAGCATAGCACGCCACCGGAAATCCGACACCGCCATCCGGCCCGACAGGATTCGTGCAAAAGACGCGCCGTGGTAATCTCTGCCTCCATGATGCTCCTGTGGAAGATCTTCCTCGTCTTCACGCGGGTTTCCCTGTTCTCCTGGGGCGGCGGACCGGCGTCGCTGGCGCTGATGCAGCGGGAAACCACCGCCCAGGGCTGGGTGACCCCGCCGGAGTTCGCCGACGCGGTCGCCGTGGGCAATGCCCTGCCGGGCCCCATCGCCCCCCAGGTGTCGGCCTTCGTGGGCTACAAGCTGGCCGGCGTGCCCGGCGCCGTGGCCGCCGCCGGAGGCACCGTCCTGCCGGCGACCCTGCTGATGCTGGTGATGGTGGCCATGTTCTTCGGCGTCAAGGACAGCCCGGCTGTCCAGGCGATGCTGAAGGCGGTGCGGCCGGTCGTGGTGGGCTTGCTGGTCTGGACGGCCTACGACATGGCGGTGACGGTCTTCGGCGCCCGCCAGACGGGATGGCCGTCGCTGCTGCAGGAATGGGACAAGGTGCTCATCGCGGTCGCGGCGTTCGGGCTGCTGACCTTCACGAGAATCAACCCCGCGTTCATCATTCTTGGCGCGGCGGCCCTGGGCTTCGGGGTGTACCGCTGAGATCGAACGGCGTGTCGAGCCGGCTCGTCATCTGCTCGTACCGGCGCTCCAGGTCGTCCAGCCCGGCCTGGTAGCCGTCACTGCCCAGCTCGCCCCGATCCCGCTTCGCGTCCAGCGCGCGCCGCTGGTTCTCGTGCCACCGGTCCGGGTCGAAGTTGTAGGTCACCGGCGAATTGTCTCACGGTATGCTATTGCCGTGCAGCCCGAGCACGCCCGTCCCGCCCCGATCGGCCTGTTCAACGGGGAGGCGCTGACCCTGTGGCGCCTGCGGCGCGGCACAATACCTGGATCACCTGCTTCGTCGCCGAGTGGCCCGGGGCCTTCTGGCTCGCCGTCGAATGCGCCGGCGGCGAACTGCTGGCGAGCGAAACCCTTCCGACGCGTCGAGGCGGTCCTGGCCAGCGCCGACGAGGCCCGGTCAGCATGGCTCCGCCAGGGCTGGAGCGAGGAGTAACCATGCCGCTTTCGGAGGAACTGCTCGACATCGCGCGGACGGCCGCCTCGCGCCTGGATCTGTCGCCCGACCTGCGCTTCGCGCCGACCTTCGCCCTCGCCGAGGAAGTGTGCGGCGACGACTTCGAGCAGATGCTGCAGCTCCTGCACGAGGACGAGGTGTTCGCGCCCGTCGACCTCGAGCGCCAGGAGCGCGACGTCGACGCCATCAAGGAGGCGCTGACCGAGGATCAGCACGAGCTGGTGGACGACCTCGTCGACAACCAGTCGCGGCACGTCTGGCTGCAGCAGGAGGCGGCGTTCCACCTCGGGCTGGCCGTCGGCCTCCGCCTCGCGGAGCTGGGCCGAGGCACGCATTCGTCGCGCTGACGCTCCGCGACTCCTCATCACGCTCCGGGGACGAACTCATGGCCCGCACCGGTACCGGCCTTGCCTGGCTCGTCGTTGTCCTTTCCATCGTCGTCGCGGTCGCCGCTGCCCAGGCGCCGCCCCGAGATGCGGGCCGGCCTGGAGCCGCGACGGGCGCAGCCGCCGCGTTCCCGGCGTTCGATCGGTTCTTCGACGCGCGCCTGACCGAGCAAGGCATCGTCGGGGCCAGTTTCGTGCTGTTGCGCGACCATCGCGTCGCGCACGCACGCACGTTCGGGTTCGCCGACCTGCAAGCGCGGCGGCCCGTCGACGCGGACACGATCTTCCACTGGGCCTCGATCACGAAGACCTTCACCGCTGTCGCGATCATGCAGCTCCGCGACCGCGGGCGGCTGTCGCTCGACGACCCCGTCGTGAAGTACCTGCCCGAACTGCGGCAGGTCCATAACCCGTACGGGCCGATGGACGCCATCACGCTGCGGATGCTGATGAGCCACTCCGCCGGCTTCCGGATGTCGACCTGGCCCTGGGGAGGCGACCAGGCATGGCACCCCTTCGAACCCCCTGGCTGGGCGCAGGTCTCGGCCATGCTGCCGTACACGAAGATCGAGTTCCCGCCGGGCTCCAAGTACTCGTATTCGAATCCCGGCATCATCTTCCTGGGGCGCGTGATTGAACTGCTGACGGCTGACGACTACGAGGTGTACGTCGACAAGAACATCCTGAAGCCGCTCGAGATGTTCCGCTCATACTTCGACACGACGCCCTACCACCTCAGGCCGCACCGATCGCACAGCTACTTCTGGAAGAACGGCGCGCCGGTGGAGGCGCGATTCGACTTCGACACCGGGATCACCGTGTCGAACGGCGGGCTGAACGCGCCACTGAGCGACATGGCGAAGTACATGGACTTCCTCGTCGGCAACCCGGCCCGCCAGGCCGTCTACGACGGCGTGCTCCGCCGGGCGTCACTGGAGGAGATGTGGAAGCCGGTCGTCCCGGTGGACGGCGCCGACGCGCCGGGCGCGAAGATGGGCCTGTGTTTCTTCCTCGAGGAGCATGGGGGCATGCCCTTTGTCGCCCACAGCGGCGGCCAGAACGGCTTCATTTCCCACTTCTACGTGAACGCGGGAAGCGGCACGGCGTACGTGGTGGCGTTCAATACGGTGGCCGAACCCGTGGGCCCGGATGGCCGAGGCAACACGCGCCAACTGGACCGCGAGGTGCGCGACTACGTGGTGAAAAACGTCATTCCCGCCGTAGCGGCACGCTAGGGATGTCGGGCGGCTGGGCGCCGGGCGCCGAGGCCGGCCCGCCTGTGGTCGAGTAGCGGTTGAAGAGGTAGATCCCGAGGGCGGCCAGGCCGCCAGCCAGGATGACGGCGCGCAGCACCCTGAACAGCGCGAAGAACCACGCGATGCCGATGCCCAGCGCCGCCCACTGGACCCACCAATGGCCGGGCGACGTCATCAGGTTGATCACGAACAGCAGCGCCAGAATGAACGGGGCCTTGAACAGGAACCCCACCGACCTCATCGTCCGGAATCCAGGTGCGAGCATCTGCGCCCTCTCTCTAGATCATTACGGGCCTCGGGCCAGGATGGTTGCAGGGTGGCCGTCAGGATCCCGTCACTCAAGGTGGGCAGCGTCGAAAACCGCCTTCGCCAGGGACGAATAGTCCTCCTCGCCCCGGCCGGCGGCCATCAGGGCGCTGACATACTGCTGCACGATGGCAGCCACGGGGGCAGGCACGTCCAGTTCGTGGATCGTCTGCCCGACGATGGCCAGATCCTTGTGGTAGAGCTTCGTCTTGAAGCCGGGCACGTAGTTGCCGTTCAGGATGCGCTCCCCGTGCACCTCGAGCACGCGGCTCGCGGCGAATCCGCCGAGCAGCGCTTCGCGCACCTTGGCGGGGTCGATGCCGGCCTTGCGCGCGATGGCGAACGCCTCGCAGACCGACGCCAGGGCCCCGCCGATGCAGATCTGGTTGCAGGCCTTGCAAACCTGGCCGGCGCCGCTCGGCCCGATGTGGACGACCCGATCGGGGTTGCCCATGGCGTTCAGCACCGGACGGACGCGCTCGAGCGCGCGCGGCATCGCCGCCGACCATCACTGACAGCGACGGCGTTGATGGCCCCGATCTCGCCGCCGCTCACGGGCGCGTCCAGCATCGCCACCCCGAGAACGGCGGCCTTGGCGGCGAGGTCCCGCGGCGACGGCCGGCGCGATCGTGCTCATGTCCACGATGACGCTGCCCTCGCGCACGGTCTCGAACACGCCGCGCGGCCCTTCGAGCACGAGGCGCACGTCCGGCGAGTCGGGTACCATCGTGATGACGACATCGCTCGCCGACGCGCGACCTCGGCGGGCGACGCCGCGGCCGCGGCGCCCGCCGCCACCAGCGCGTCGACGGGATCCTGGCTCCGGCTGTGCACGGTCAGCGAGAACCCCTTCTTCAGCAGATTGAGCGCCATGGGCTTCCCCATGAGCCCGAGGCCGATGAACCCGATGCGATCCATGCGAAGCGCTCCTTCCGAACCCCAAGTCCCGAGTCCCGAGTCCCGAATCCCGAATCCCGAATCCCGAATCCCGAATCCCGATCCCGATAGGCGTCAGTACCTGAGATACACCGTCTTCCAGTCCGTGTAGAAGTCGAGGGCGTGAGGGCCCTGCTCCTTGGGCCCCACGCTCGACTCCTTGGTTCCGCCGAACGGCAGCTGATACTCCACGCCGGCGCTCGGCAGGTTGACGGTCACCAGCCCCGCCTCGATGCGATTGACGAACTCGAAGGCCCGCGAGATGTCTCTGGTCTGCACGGATGCCGACAGCCCGAAGGCCACGCTGTTGGCGAGCCGCACGGCATCGTCGAAGTCGGTCGCCCTCATGACCGCCAGCACCGGCCCGAAGATCTCCTCCTGGGCAATCGACATCCGCTCGCTGACGCCCGCGAAGACGGCCGGCTCGACGAAGAACCCGAGGTCGAACGGCGGCTCGGTCGAGGCGTCGGCCCCCGCACAGCAGCGTCGCGCCTTCGCGCCTCCCGCGCTCGACGTAGTCCAGCACGGTATCGAGTTGTTCTTGATCGATGGCGGGGCCGACATCGGTGCCGGCCGCCATCCCGTTGCCCACCTTCAGCGCCCGCGTGCGCTCGACCAGCCGTTCGACGAAGGCGTCGTGCACCGCGCCCTCGACAATCACGCGGCTCGTGGCCGTGCACTTCTGGCCGGTCGAGGCAAATGCGCCGTTGACGGTGTCGGACACTGCCCGGTCCAGGTCCGCGTCGGCGAGGACGACGGTCGGGTTCTTGCCGCCCATCTCGAGCTGGATGCGCAGCCGTCGCCGCACCGCGCGGTCGTAGAGCTGCGCGCCGGTCTCGCACGATCCCGTGAACGAAACGGCACGCATCCCGGGGCCATCGACCATCGCCTCGGCGAGGGCCGCGCCCGGCCCCGCCACGTAGTTCACGACGCCCGGCGGCACGCCCGCCTCGACCAGCGCCTCGACGATTCTCCAGCTGCTCAGCGGAGCGGCGGACGCGGGTTTGAGCACAACCGTGTTCCCAGCAACGAGGGCGGGCGCGAGCTTCCAGGCGGGAATGGCGCTCGGGAAGTTCCACGGCGTGACCAGTCCGACAACGCCCAGCGGCCTGCGGAGCGCATACGCGAAGACGCGATCCCGCTCTGACGGCGCGAGCAGGCCCGGCAGCCGCGCGCCCTCGCCGCCGAAGTAGCGGAGGATGTTGATCGATCGGCGGACCTCGCCTCGCGCTTCGGAGAGGGTCTTCCCTTCCTCCCTCGTCATCTCGGCCGCCAGTTGTTCGAACCGCCCGTCGAGGAGATCGGCGGCCTTGAACAGCATCGCTCCGCGTGCGGGCGCTGGGAGCGCCGCCCACCGCCGGGAACGCCTCGCCGGCGGCCCGTACCGCCGCCGCCATGTCGTCCGGCGTGCCGCGCGTGAAGGCCCCCACCAGATCGCGGGTGTCGGCCGGATTGCGGTTCTCGAAGCGCTGCGCGCCCGTCGACCCAGCGCCCCCCGATCAGGTTCCCGAACGTCATGAGCGAGTCCCCGCTGCGCTCCTGAATTGGAGACCGCGATTCTGAGTTGCCGGCGGGTCGGGCCCGCCCCGCGGCGATCCCGAGTCGCGGCCTCTTGTCTAGCGCCGCACGAAACGGACGTGGCGGGCGCGCCCGGCGTAGATGCGCAGGCCGTCCACCGCGCCGGCCGGCGACCGCGTGAAGCGGATCGTGTTGCCGTCCACCTCGAAGGCGTCCTTGAACACCGGCTCCAGCGTGAACCGCTGCGCAGGCCTGATGCGCACTTCAAGCGAGGCGTCTTCGACAGTAGATCGTGTAGGTGACGCCGAGTTCCTCGCTGGCGTAGTCGCCGGCGAACTCGGCCAACTGCTCCGCGCCGGGCGTGAACGGGCGCTGAAGATCCCACTGGCGCGGCTTGGCGCGCTCGACGTTCCACGAGCGGCCCCAGCACGAAGTTCTCGGGCCAGCCGCGCCCGGTCGAGAAGCGGCGGGCGCCGTCCTGGGTGTACATCTCCCCAGGCCCGGTCGGCACGAGGGGCTGGTCCCCGGCGCGCAGCACGCGGGCCTTCGCGTCCCACACCAGACGCAGCACGGCGTCGGTCGAGGACTCCCGGTACACGCCCGCCAGGCGCTCGAGCACTTCCGGGGGCACGGCAACGGCCCTCACGACGGGAATCGCCTTCAACGTGCGGGCGAGCAGGATGTCCGCAATCTCGATGCGCGTAGCGCGACGGGTTCGCCCCCGTCGTGTTGCAGAGGATGGCCACCGACAGCCCTTCGTCGGGAAACCTCGCCGAGGAATCGCTGTAGCCGCGCCGTCGACCCGCCGTGGCTAATCTCGCGCGTGCCGCGGTAGGTGCGTCACGTAGAGTCCCTGCGCGTACTCGTTCTCGAAACCGTCGTTCAGTTTCCCCCGCGTCTGCAGCCGATCGACGAGATCCTGCCCGCCGACCCTGGGGCGGTCGAGGTTGTCGTTCCAGAGCAGGAGGTCGCCGACGGTCGTGAGGAGGCCGCCGTTGCCGATCACGTTCGTGAACGGCATGTTGGCGCGGATCGTGCCGTCGGGCATCAGCCGGTAGGCCGTCGCCCGGTTGGGCACGATCGCCGTGAAGTCCTCGCGCCACTGCGTCCGCGCCATCCCGAGCGGGCCGAACAGCCGCTCCTGGCTGAACTGGTTGAGGCTCTTGCCCGAGACGCGCTCCACGATCACGCCGAGCAGCGTGAACGCCGTGTTGTTGTAAAGGTACTCTTCGCCCGGCTTGAAGTTCAGACTCCTTGTAGCGGCTGACGAGCTCGAGGATCTCTGGCCACCGTGTGAACCGCCGAACCGGGCGGCCGGCCGGCCAGCGACGAGCATGGGCCACTGGCTGCGGAGCCCGCTCGTGTGATTCAGGAAGTGCCGGATGAGGATCGGCGTGCCGAAGTCCGGGAAGCTCGGGCACGTACTTCCGCACGGGTCGTCAATCGAGAGCTTGCCGTCCTGCGCGAGCAGGGTGATGGCGGCCGCGGTGAACTGCTTGGCCACCGATCCCGACTCGAACACCGTGGTCGGCCAGATGCGGATGCCGTACTCCAGGTTCGCCATCCCGTAGCCCTTGGCATGGACCACCTGGCCGCGCTGCGGATCCCGACGGCGCATCCGGGCGAACTGCTCCGATCCCAGCGCTCGAAGATCTTGTCGATGGCGGCCGTGTCGACGGGAACAGCCTGGACCGCAGGGCGCGGCCGCCGCCTGCGCCGCCGCCGGGGCCGGGGACAGCCCGAGCAGGGCCACTGCGAGCGACAGGAGCAGGCGGCGCGCCGCGACTCATGACCGTCTCTATGTATTCGGCCGCAGCTTCGTCACCGGAATCCCGCACAGGAACTTGAACGTCGCGTCGCCGGCGTTGGCGTACTCGTGCTCGACGCCGGCCGGCACGAACACCACGTCGCCCGCTTTCAGGTCGTGCCACGCGCCGTTCATGAAGACGCGGCCCCGGCCCTCGACGACGAAGTTCTCGTGCTCGTACCCGTGCAGGTGATGCGGCGAGTGCCCGCCCGGCTCGATCTCGACCATCCGCAGCGCGTAAACCGGCGCTCCGTCGTGCGCGTCATCGATGAGCCAGCGCAGTGACGCGCCGGGCCCCTGCTCCCCGACCGCCACGGCCGGCACCTCGGTGTAGTGGCACACCTTGCCCTTGGCTTCCGCCATCGCTCACACTCCTTCGAACGGCCGGTCACCTTCGCCCGACGCGCCGCGCCATGTCCGCAACGGCCGCGCGGTCGGTGACGTCGTAGCGGTCTTCCGGCGGATACAACGCTCCGCCGAAGAACACCTCGGGCCGAAGCCGGGTCGATTCATCCCGCTGCGGCTTCCACACCGCGACGTGGATGTGACGGCAGCCCGTCGTCGCGATCACATCGTCCACGTGGTGCGGCTTGATGCCCCCGCCGGGCATGATCTGGACGCGCTCGCCCGCGTATTCCACCAGCCGCGCAATGAGGGGCAGCCCCTCCCAGACCGTGTCGCACTGCCCGCTGGTCAGGATGCGTGTGATGCCGAGATCGACCAGTTCATCCACCGCCCGGAACGGGTCCGGCGTCACGTCGAACGCCCGATGGAACACCGCCTCACGGTTCCCGATGAGGCTTCTGAGCCTGCGGGTGCGGGCGATGTCGACGCGGCCGTCGGCCTCCAGGATGCCGAAGACGACACCGTCGGCGCCCTGCGCGACGGCCATCTCCGTGTCGCGCTCCATGGCGGCCATCTCGATAGCCGTGTAACAGAACCCGCCGCCCCTCGGCCGCGCCATGAAGACCACCGGGATCGTCAGCCGCCGCTTCGCTTCGACCAGCGCGCCGTACGACGGCGTCAGGCCGCCCAGGAAGAGCGCCGAGCACAATTCCACGCGGTCCGCGCCGCCCGCCGCGGCCTCGACGGCATCGTCGAGCGACCCGCAACAGATTTCCAGTTGAACCCTGTCCATGGCTATTTGACTTTCCACTCCTGGATGCCGGCCGAGAACGCGGCAGGCAGAACGACCTCGACACGAAGCGCGGTGGTTGTGACCGGCGTGAAGCGGACGATGTTGTACGCGTCTTTCGTCACGCCGAACGTGTCGCGCGTCTCGACGGGCAGCCACTGGTCTGCCTGCTTGTAGAGGACGCGCCAGCTCCGGGGAACCCGGCACTCGCCCTGGCCGGTGTCGTCGAACCAGTAGACGGACGTCTCGGAGACCGTGGCCTCGGCCGGGAAGTCGGTACTGCACCCACTCGGTGGAGTCCTTCTTCGGCCACCAGTGGAAGTAGATCGCCGTGTGATCGTTCGAGTCGGTCGGTTCGTACTGCTCGTTCAGGCCCTGGAGGCTCTTGCCGCCCTCGGAGCTCGACGCCTTCGATCTCGACGCGAGCGTGGGTTCGGGCGCGGGCCGCGCCTTGCCCGGCTCGCGCGCGAGCCACACGGCCATCTCGCCTTTTCCGCGGTGGGCCCACGCGTAGTACGGGATGAGCGTGAGCGGCACGGTTTCAGTGACCGTCTTCTCCTGGCGCGTGCGGTACGCCGTCGCCTGGCCCGTGACGACCGTCACCCCGCCAAGCAAGCCGGGACGTTTCTCGGGCCTGAGTGCGGCGTTGTCGGACAGCTGGAGGTTGGTCACCCGGCCGCCGTTGTCCGCGAATTCGGCCGCGTAGACCAGCGGTCCGCGCTCGATCGCCACCCGCCCTTCGTCGGCCTTGACGGCGGGATGCGCGACCACCCGACGGACCGGCATCGGCAAGCGCAGATCGTAGAACGTGCCGACTTTCGACCCTACCGGCATCGTCAGATACCCGCGGGCGATGCGCCTTGACAGATTGGACTCCGGCGTGCCGTTGACACTGAGTGTCACGCCGCCGTCGATGGGCGCCACGTCCCGGTACAGGTCGCCTGGAACGGGCTCGCCGCGCGCCCACCCCGGGATGCGCAACCGCAGGATAGGTCCGCCCGATGGTGGCACCTGCGTGATGATGATGCGGACGTCGCCGCTCCACGGATAGTCCGTCTTCACCTCGAACGCGAACACGCCCTGCGGCGTCTTGAAGCGCGCCTTACCTTGCACGTAGAGATTCACGAAGACGTCCCTGCCGGCTACTGCGTAGGCATGGCCCGGGATCGACAGCATGAAGCGCGGCAGGTTGCTCGGGCAGCAGGCGCACGCGAACCACGGGCTGCGTTCGTGCTGGCCAAGCGACAAGCAGGGGGTTCGGGTAGAAGAAGGTGTCGCCCTTCAGGGAGATGCCGGACAGCATCGCGTTGTAGACCGCGCGCTCGTAGACGTCGAAGTACTTGCCGTCCTGTTCGAGCAGGAACATCCGGTAGTTCCAGAGCGCATTCGCAATCGAGGCGCACGTTTCCGCGTACGCCGAATTCGGCAGATCGTAGGCCGGGCCGAACCCTTCCCACGCGCCGGTCGCGCCGATGCCGCCCGTCAGGTACAGCTTCCGCAGCACGACATCGTCCCACAGGCGGCCCAGCGCCGTGACGTACCGACGGTCGCCGGTCAAGGCTGCCACGTCGGCCATGCCCGAGTACATGTAGGCTGCGCGCACGGAGTGGCCAACCGCCTCGGCCTGCTCGACGACCGGCTTGTGATCCTGCGCGTACTCGCCGTACAGCTTGTGGCCGGCCGGGTTGCCTCGCTCGTCGAGGAAGAACTTCGCGAGCGCGAGGTACCGCGGGTCGCCGGTCGCGCGGTAGAGCTTCACGAGGCCGATCTCGATCTCCTGGTGGCCCGGGGGATACCGGAGCCCGGCCGGCCCGAAGGTCCGCGCAATGAGGTCGGCGCTCTTCGTGGCAACGTTCAGCAGGGTCTTCTTGCCCGTGGCCTGGAAGTGGGCGACCGCCGCCTCGTACAGGTGGCCGAGGTTGTAGAGTTCGTGGCTGTGCTCCAGGTTCGTCCACCGCTCCTTGCCCGCCATCGCCATCGGCTTGGACGGATCGATGGTGCGCGCGGTGTAGAGGTAGCCGTCGGGCTCCTGAGCCTTGGCGATCTTCGCAATCAGCGCGTCCAGATAGCCGTCGAGCGACGGGTCTGGCCTGACCGCCAGCGCGTACGCCGCTCCCTCGATGATCTTGTAGACATCGGAGTCGTCGAACGCGTAGCGGGAGCAGAACTCGCCGGCCGCGTCCCGTCCGGCGATCTCGAAGTTCTTGATCCGCCCGCTGATCTCGCTCTGTCTGAAGGCCGCGCCGATCGTGATGCTGCGGACGGTCTCCAGCCGCGGCGCCCAGAAGGCGTCGGCGAAGGTCACATCAGAGATGGGCACCGGCGCGGCCGGGTAGTCGGGCGCCTGGGCCACGCCGGAAACACCGCTCATGGCCGCCGCCGCCGCGCAAACGAGGATCGCTCTTCGCACCATGGGCACCTCCGGCCACGGCCCGGAGAACCCAGGCCGCAGGGTGAATCTACAGCAGAAGCGGTGGCGGACGCGAGTGCCGCCGGCACGCCGCGATGAAGCGGCCGCCCGGCCACCGTGCCGGGCCGCGCCGCGGCGCCGCCTCAGCGGGGCGTGCGCGGAGCCCGCAGGCTGTCGAGCCACTCCCGTTCGAAGTCGGCAAAAGGCATCTGCACCCAGGCCGTGAAGGCCCGGCCGAAGTCCGCGCCCGCCCCGAGGTCGGCGAGCAGGCCCATCAATCGCGGCGCGCCGGCCCTGTCGAGGATCGCCTCCACGGCCAGCGCGCTGCCGGCGTAGGCTGCAGGTACGGCGGCCGGGGGCAGGGAGGAAAACGACGCGCCGAGCTGGCTCAGCGGCACCAATGGGCCCCGTGCGAGGTCCCGGCGGGCGCGCTCCAGGCCGCCTGGCTCGAGGGCGGCGGCCAGGCCCTCGTTGAGCCAGGCCGGCACCCCGCCGGCTGCGATGCTGTGCACGAGCGCGTGCACGTACTCGTGCGTCAGCACACGCTCGAACTCGCGCCGGTCCGCCAACCCGCCCCGAATCGGCAGGCGGATGCGCCCGTCGAAGAGACCGCCGCTCCAGCCGGGGGTCCGCGTCACGTCGCGGAACTGCTGCTGCGTGTAGAGGACGACGGTCACGGGCTCAGCCGGGAACGTCTGCAGCAGGTCGCCGATGCGGGCGTACGCGTCCTCCAGGATGTCCACGGCGGCGGCCGCCGCTTCTTCCTCCGCCGGCCCCTCGAAGAGCACCGTGAAGTGGCCGCCCCGGGCGCGCCTGAACGCCGCCGTGCAGGGCGGCTTCTTTCCGCCACTCCTCGACCCGGGCCTGCATTCGTGACTGATCGGGCGCGCGAACGAGGGCGGCGTCGTAGACGCGAATCGCGCCTTCGACGTCGCCGGCTTCGTACAGCATCGTGCCCAGCAGCTGCGAGGCCGGCGTGAACGCGGGGTCGATTTGCAGGGCCCGGGTCAGCAGCCCGCGGGCGCGCGCGGCATCGCTGAGGCGGCGAGCCGCGAGGCCGGCGCCAAGCAGGAGCGCCGGGTCGTCCGGCGCCGCGGCGAGCGCGCGCGCGAAGGCGGCGTCCGCGTCCTTGAAGCGCCCATCCTCCAATGCCTGAAAGGCCTCACGCGCAGGCCCGGCAGGAGGGACGACGAGCGACACGGACTGCCCGGCTGCGCCCGCGGCCGAGGCCGCGAGCAGCACGATTGCGGCCATCGAGGGCACGAGCGGGCCGCGAGGGAGGCGGAACGTCATGGGCTCGGTCGATCATAGCCCCACTTGGCCCCGGAGGGGCGGATGGCCCTGTCGATCACGCGGGGTCAGGTCGCCAGCCGGGCGGCCAGCTCGCCGGGGTCATCTGCCGGCGCCTGGCAGGCGAAATCGCGGCAGACATACGCGGTCGCCCGGCCGTCGCGCGCCGGCATGGCCGCCACAAACGGCGCGACCTCGCCGATGCGCCGTTGCCGCTCGCCGGGCGCAACCGGCACGACCACCGCGAACGGCAGGTAGCGCGCCGCCGCCCCACGCTCCAGCGCCTCCCGCGACGCGTCGCCGGCAGCCCCGACGATCACGATCTGCTGCACGCCCGCGTGCCAGGCCGAGAGCCCCGCCAGCATCATCGGCACGCTGCGCCCTGCTCCGTTGATCCTCGCGGCCGAACCCTGCAACGTCCGCTCGACGCGTGCCCTCCAGGTGGCGTCGCCCGTGAGATGCGCCAGGACGATCAGGTTGGCGACCGACACGGAGGTCGCCGACGGCTCAGCCCCGTCGTAGTCGTCTTTCATGCGGAGGATGACCGACGGGTCCGCGCCCGTCGTCGAATACCAGCCGCCGGCGCCCTCGTCCCAGAACAGCTCATCCTGCCGCCGCTGCAGTTCCAGCGCCCACTCGAGCCACGCCGGATCGCCGTCGGCCTGGAAGAGCTCGAGCAGGCCCCACACGAGACACGCGTAGTCTTCCGCGTAGGCCTCTATCGCCACGTCCCCTTCGCGGTAGCGGCGGTAGAGCGTCCGGCTGGCGTTCCGCCACATCGTCTCCCTCAGGAACGCCGCGGCCCGGCGGGCCGATTCCAGGTGGTCCGCGTTCCGCAGCACGCGGGATCCCCGGGCGAACGCGGCGATCATCAGGCCGTTCCACGCGGTCAGGATCTTGTCGTCGCGCAAGGGACGCGGGCGGCGGGCGCGCGCGTCGTACATCACCTGGCGTGCCCTGGCGAGGCGGCGCTCCGCTTCCGGCGTCTCCAGCCGGTGACCTCCAGCGATCTCGGCGACAGGCGCCGCGAGGTAGAGGATGTTCTTGCCGGTGAATTCGCCGTGGGGATCGAATGGCGCGTTGCCCCTGGGCTCGATGCCGAAGCGTGCCCGCACGAGCGGGGCGTCGACTGCCCAGCAGCGAATCGACCTCGTCCGCGGCCCACAGGTAGAAGGCCCCTTCAGACGTGCGCGCCCCGGGTCGCGGACCGGTTCTCCGGCGGCAGGCTGTCGGCGTCTTCGGCCGAGTAGAACCCTCCGCGCGGATCGGTCATCTCCCGCGAGACGTAGCGCAGCGTGTCGTCGGCGACGTCGGCGTAGCACGGGTCGCCGGTGACCTGGTGCGCCTCGAGGTACGCCAGCGAGAGCTGGGCCTGGTCGTAGAGCATCTTCTCGAAGTGCGGCACGCGCCAGTCCGCGTCGACCGAGTACCGGTGGAACCCGCCGCCGACGTGGTCGCGCATGCCGCCGGCCGCCATGGCCCGAAGCGTCTGCAGCACCATGTCGCGGGCGCGAGACGCGGCCCGTCCGCGCGTACTCGCGCAACAGGAAGAACAGCTCCGCCGGCCGCGGGAACTTCGGCGCGCCGCCGAATCCTCCGCGCCGGCGTCGAACGCGGCCTCGAACTCCCGCACGGCCGCGGCGAGGGCCTCGGGGCCGGGGACGCTCGGCCCGAGCGTCTCGGCTCCGCGCTCGCGAAGCCGCGGAGCCGCGCCGTCAGCCTCGCTGCCGATTGCAGCACGCCGTCGCGGTTCTCCCGCCAGGCGCGGCTGATCTCCTCGAGGACCGCCGCGAAGCCCGGCCGCCCGTACCGGCCGTCCGGCGGGAAGTACGTGCCGCCGTAGAAGGGCTTGAAGCTCCGGCGTGAGCCACACGCTCATCGGCCAGCCGCCCGACCCGGTGGTGGCCTGCACGAACAGCATGTAGACGCGGTCCACGTCCGGGCGCTCCTCGCGATCGACCTTGATCGGGACGAATCGCGAGTTGAGGAGCCTGGCAATCGCCGGGTCCTCGAACGACTCGTGCTCCATCACGTGGCACCAGTGGCAGGTGGAGTAGCCGATGGACAGGAAGATCGGCTTGTCCTCGCGGCGTGCCGCCTCGAACGCCTCGTCGCCCCACGGGTACCAGTCCACGGGGTTGGCGGCGTGCTGGAGGAGGTACGGGCTCTTCTCCGACGCCAGGCGATTGGGCATGGGGGCGTCTACTCTCGGGACTCGGGACTCGGGGCTCGGACTCGGCGAGTCTCCCGTTCCAGGTTCTAGGACGCATTCAGGGGCACAGGCGGTTTCCGGCCCTCGCGCCGGATGCGCGCGATCGCCGCCGTGAACTCGACGCCGTACAGCAGGATGACGGCCGAGATGTAGATCCAGATCAGGAACCACACCACGGTGGCGATCGACCCGTGCACGCTGGCGCGGGCCCACGAGCGCACGTACCAGGAAAACCCCTCGAAGGCCCCGCGCCACAGCAGCGCCGTCAGCACGGCGCCCGGCCAGACGTCGCGAAGCCGGACGTTCGTGTTCGGCACGAAGTAGAAGATGAGGCCGACGATCAGCACGAACAGCAGGAACGTCGTGAGCTTGTTGCCGAACCCGGACAGGGCCTGCAGCGCCGGCATCTGGGCGAGCAGCAGCGCCGACCACGGCGTGCCGCTCGCCTTCGATGCGCTCAGCACGAGCAGCGTGACGAACAGCAGCAGGGTCGCCGTCGACATCATCAGCAGCGAGAACCACCGGTGATCCCAGAACGAGCGCGGCCGCTCGACGGCCCACGCGTGGTTCACGGCGGTGCTGATGGCCCCGAACACGCCCTGCGAGGCCCACAGCAGGCCCAGCCCGCCGCCGATGCCCGAGGCGGATCCGCGTCTGCCAGAACGCGTCGAGATTCTGCGCCACGAAGTCGGGCTGGGCCGGGAAGTACCGGATGACGAGCCTGAGCACGTCGCCGCGGGCCTCGCTCCCTCCGGCAAACGCGCCGAGCACCGACATCGACAGCAGCAGGAACGGCAGGAACGACAGCAGCGCGTAGTACGCGATCGCCGCGGCGTGCGTGAGGTCGTCGCTGCCGAAGGCCACCTCGTGGATGCCGCGCCAGGCGGCGCGTCCCATCAGGATGACGCCGTCGCGGAGCTGCTCGGCCAGCCGGCGCAGACGCCGGGCTGTCCAGCTCACGCCGATTGAGGCCGTCGCCGCGTCAGTCACAGCCGTGGCCTGAACGGATGCCGGTCAGTACGCGACCGGGGGCCGACTGCTCCACGGCGGTTTCCGGCCTGGGAGCCACGCCCCGCCGCAGCTCGTTGACGGTCATCAGGCCTTCGGCCGCGGCCAGCCTGGCCTTCTCGGCTGCCGACCGGAGGTGCCGCATCTCGCGCAGCAGGTCGTCCATGCCCGGCTCGAGGCGCTCCCGCAGGCGGCGCCCGTCGTCGGTCAGGAAGAGGTAGCCCGCCACGCCTCCGATGAGCGCGCCCAGGCACGCCGACATCAACACCCGCGCCCGATCTTCCACGCCGCCTCCTCACGCGATGTGCCCCACCGCGTGCCGACAACATACCGCAACCGGTATAATCGCCGCTACCCTTATGGACGTCCTCCCGACACACGCAGATGTGGGCAGCGCCGAGTTCGCCGAGAACCGGCGGCATTTCGAGGGCCTGGTCGCCGAGATGCGGGAGCGCCTGGCCATCGCCCGGGCCGGCGGCGGCCCCCGCTACCTGGCCCGGCACCGGGAGCAGGGGAAACTGCCCGTGCGCGACCGCATCGAGCGGCTGCTCGACCCGGCATCACCCTTCCTCGAGCTGTCGCCCCTGGCCGCCTGGGGCATGTACGACGGCGAGGCGCCGGGCGCCGGCCTCGTGACCGGCATCGGCCGCGTGTCCGGCCGCGAGGTGATGGTCGTGGCCAACGACGCCACGGTCAAGGGCGGCACCTACTTCCCCATCACGGTGAAGAAGCACCTGCGGGCGCAGGAAATCGCGCTCCAGAACCGCCTGCCCTGCCTCTACCTGGTGGACTCGGGCGGGGCCTTCCTGCCGCTCCAGGCCGAGGTGTTCCCGGACCGCGATCACTTCGGCCGGATCTTCTTCAACCAGGCCCGGATGTCCGCCGCGCGCATTCCCCAGGTGGCGGTCGTGATGGGGTCCTGCACCGCCGGCGGCGCCTACGTCCCGGCCATGTCGGACGAGACGATCATCGTCAACGGCACCGGGACGATCTTCCTGGCCGGCCCGCCGCTGGTGAAGGCGGCGACCGGTGAGGAAGTGACGGCCGAGCAGCTGGGCGGCGCCGACGTGCACACCCGGCTGTCTGGCGTCGCCGACTACTTCGCCGACGACGATGACCACGCGATCCGGCTGGCGAGGACCATCGTGTCGACGCTGAACACGGCGAAGTCGCTGCCGGCCGACATCACCACCCCCGAGCCGCCGCTCTACGATCCGGCCGAGATCTACGGCATCGTGCCCAGAGACACCCGCCATCCGTACGACGTCCGCGAGATCATCGCGCGGATGGTGGACGGCTCGCGGTTCGACGAGTTCAAGGAGCGGTACGGCGCCACGCTGGTGACCGGGTTCGCCCGCCTGCACGGGTTCCTGGTGGGGCTCGTCGCCAACAACGGGGTCCTGTTCTCGGAGTCCGCCCTCAAGGCCACGCACTTCATCGAACTCTGCAACCTTCGCGGCGTCCCGCTCATCTTCCTGCAGAACATCACGGGCTTCATCGTCGGCCGCCAGTACGAGCAGGCCGGCATCGCCAAGGACGGCGCCAAGATGGTGCACGCCGTGGCGAACTCCGTCGTTCCCACCTTCACCGTCCTCATCGGCGGGTCGTTCGGCGCGGGCAACTACGGCATGTGCGGGCGGGCCTACGACCCGCGGCTGCTGTGGATGTGGCCGAACGCGCGCATCTCGGTGATGGGCGCGGAGCAGGCGGCGGGCGTCCTCACGACGGTGAAGCGCGATCAGTACGCCCGTGACGGCAAGACGCTCACCGAGGCCGAGGAGGAGGAGATCCGGCGGCCCATCGTCGAGAAGTACGAGCGCGAAGGCTCGCCCTACTACGCCACGGCGCGGTTGTGGGACGACGGGCTGCTCGACCCGGTGCAGACGCGGGACACGCTCGCGCTGGGGCTCGTCGGCCGCCTTCAATGCCCCGATTCCCGACGCGCGTTTCGGCGTCTTCAGGATGTAGCGATGGCCTTCACCCACCTGCTGGCCCGCCGCGACGGCGCCGTCGAGCACCTCACGCTCAACCGGCCCGACGTCCGCAACGCCTTCAACGAGGAGATGATCGAGGAACTCTCCGGGTGGGCCGATCGCGCGGCACGCCGACCTCACGATCCGCGCGGCCGTCCTGCGCGGCGCCGGCTCCGTGTTCTCGGCCGGCGGCGACCTCTCGTGGATGGCCAGGACGGTGGACTACACGCGGGAGCAGAACCTCCGCGACGCGGAGGCGCTCGCGCAGATGTACGGCCGCCTCGACACGCTGCCCTTCCCGCTCATCGGCTGCGTCCACGGCGCCGCCCTCGGCGGCGGGTCGGGTCTGGCCGCCGTCTGCGACATCGTGATCGCGGCGCGCGACGCGCTCTTCGGATTCACCGAGGTCCGGCTCGGCATCGTGCCGGCGATCATCTCGCCCTACGTCGTCGCCAAGATCGGCCAGTCGGCCGCACGCGAGCTGTTTCTCACCGGGGCGCGGTTCTCCGCCGAACGGGCCCGCGAAATCGGCCTGGTGCACGCGGTCGTCGAGCCCGGCGAACTCGAGGACGGAGTGCGCCGGACCGTCGACGGCGTGCTGGCCAGCGGGCCGCAGGCCGTGGCCGCGGCAAAGGCGCTCATCAGGCACGCGGCCGCTGGCCCTCTGGACGAGACCACCGGCCTTGCCGCGGAGGTGCTGGCGGATGCCAGCGCGTCGGCCGAGGGCCAGGAAGGGCTGCGCGCCTTCCTCGAGAAGCGCCGCGCCGCGTGGCGGGCGGATGAGGGACCGGAGCGGGGGCGGCCGTGATACGCAGGGTTCTCGTCGCGAACCGGGGCGAGATCGCCATCCGCATCATGCGCGCGTGCGACGAGCTCGGCATCGAGACCGTCGCCGTCTACTCGGACGCCGACGCGGGTGCGCCCCACGTTCTGGCGGCCCGGCACGCCTTGCGGATCGGCCCGCCGCCGCCGGCGGAGAGCTACCTGTCGGCCGGGCGCATTCTCGAGGCCGCCCGGTCCGCCGGCGCCGATGCCATCCACCCGGGCTACGGATTCCTGGCCGAGAATGCGGCATTCGCGGCCGCCTGCCAGGAAGCCGGGGTCATCTTCATCGGCCCGCCGCCCGAGGCCATCGCCGCCATGGGGTCCAAGATCTCCGCGCGGCGACTGATGGAGCGCGCGGGCGTGCCGGTCGTGCCCGGTGAGACGCCAGCCGATCAGTCCGATGCGTCGATCGCGGCGGCGGCGCGGCGGGCCGGATTCCCGCTGCTCGATCAAAGCCTCCGCCGGCGGCGGCGGAAAGGGCATGCGGGTCGTGCGGGACGGCGCGGGACTCGCGCGCCGCGATTTCCGGGGCGCGCCACGAGGCCAGGGCCGCATTCGGCGACGGCACGCTCTATGTCGAGCGGCTCGTCGAGAAGCCGCGGCACGTCGAAATCCAGGTGTTCGCCGACGCGCACGGCGGAGCGGTCCATCTGTTCGAGCGCGATTGCTCGGCGCAGCGCCGGCACCAGAAGGTCATCGAGGAGAGCCCGTCGCCCGCGCTGACGCCGGCCCTTCGCGCGCGCATGGGGGATGCTGCCGTCGCCGCAGCCCGGGCGGTCGGCTATCGCAACGCGGGCACGGTCGAGTTCCTGCTCGAGGGCGCGGGCGAGGGCGCCCGCTTCTACTTCCTGGAGATGAACACGCGCCTGCAGGTCGAGCACCCCGTGACCGAGGCGGTGACGGGCGTCGATCTCGTGCACGCGCAACTCCGCGTGGCGGCCGGCCTCGCGCTGCCCTGGACGCAGGACGATCTGCGGCAGCGGGGGCACGCGATCGAGTGCCGCGTGTACGCCGAAGATCCCGTCGGCGGGTTCCTGCCGCAGGCCGGACGCATCCTCGCTGTACCGGCAGCCGGTGCGGCCCGGCATCCGCGTCGACGCCGGGCGTTGTCGAGGGCTCGGAAGTGCCGGTGCATTACGACCCGATGATCGCCAAAGTCATCGCCCACGCCGAGACGCGCGAGGCCGCCATCGATCGCATGCGGGCGGCGCTCGCGGAGTTCCACATCCTGGGACTGCCGACCAACATCGCCTTCCTGATGGGCCGTGCTCGACAGCCCGACGTTCCGCGCCGGCGATGTTCACACCGCGTTCCTGGACGAGGACGGGCGCGGGGCTGGCCGCTCCGCCGCGCTGCCGGCGGCCGCGCTCGCGGCCGCCGTCGCCCACGACGCACGCTCGACGGCCGCGCCGCCGCTCCTGGAAACCGGCAGGCGCCCCTCGACCCTTGGGCATCGTTGCCCGGCTGGAGGGGCTGACATGGCCGACTCGCGCCGGTGCATCGTGCGGCAGGAACACGAAGCGACGCCGGTTGAGGTGCTCGCGGACGGTCGTTTCCGCGTCGGCGACGAGGCGAGGCGTTCACGGTGACGCCGATCGCGCCTGGCGACTACGTCGTGACAAACGGCGCGCAACGCATGGCGCGTGCGCCGTCGCGGGCCCGCCCGACGCGCGGTGGGTCAGCTCCCGCGGTGCCAGCCGTGTGCCTCGAAGCGCAGCCCGAAGGCCAGGTCCAGCGCTCCGATCAGGCGGGCCGTGCCGGGCGGCTCGGCCGCGCCGATGCCGGGCACCGTCATCGACATCGCGGTCGACGTCGGGCAGCACGTCCGCGCCGGCGACGTGCTGCTGACGCTCGAAGCGATGAAGATGGAACTGCCCATCCGCGCGCCGCGCGACGGCATCGTGTCGGCGATCCGCTGCGCGCCGGGCGAACTCGTGCAGCCCGGACTGCCGCTCGTCGAGCTCGCATGACGGCTGCCGTCCGCGCGTGACCATCGTCGAGGTCGGCCCTCGCGACGGGCTGCAGAACGAGTCCATCGCTGCCCGGTACGGCCGACAAGGTGGCGTTCATCGACCGGCTGTCGGACGCCGGCTTGCCGGTCATCGAAGTCGGGGCGTTCGTCGAGCCCGCGGTGGGTGCCCGCGATGGCCGACAGCGAGGCCGTCGCCCGCGGCATCAGGCCGCGTCCGGGAACCCGCTACACGGCGCTCGTCCCGAACCTGCGCGGGCTCGCCCGCGCCGTCGGCGCCGGCCTCCGCGAGGTGTCGGTGTTCGGCGCGGCGTCCGAGACGTTCAGCCGGCGCAACATCAACCAGGTCGATCGCCGAGTCGTTCGCGACGCTTCCGCGGCGTTGATCCAGCGAGGCCGCGGGCGCGCAGGCATTCGCGTGCGGGCGTATCTGTCCACCGCGTTCGGCTGTCCCTACGAAGGGCGACGTTGCGGCCGCGCGCGTGGCCGAACTGACGGATGAGCTGCTCGCAGATCGGGTGCCTTCGAAGTCGCCGTCAGCGACACGATTGGCGTCGCTCACCCCGGCCAGGTCTGGCGCGTGCTCGAAGCGGTCGCGGCCCGCGTGCCTCTCGAACGCGTCGCGCTGCACTTCCACGACACCCGCGGCACGGCCCTGGCGAACGTGCTGGCGGCGCTGCAGGCCGGCGTGGCCACCTTCGACGCGTCCTGCGGCGGGCTGGGCGGATGCCCGTACGCGCCCGGCGCGAGCGGGAACCTGGCGACCGAGGACCTCGTGTACATGCTGGACGGGCTCGGCATCGACACCGGTGTCAGCCTGCGCCGCCCTCGTCGACGCCTCCTCGATTCATCGGCCCGCACGTCGGAAACGACCTGCCGTCCCGCTACCTCAGGGCCTCGCCAGGCTGCGCCGAGGCGCCATCGAGTACGATGGCCGCGATGCGTGACGTTCATGTCAGCCGGGCACAGGCTGGAGGTGCTCCACCGTCCGCCCGCAGACCCCCGACGGGCCGTCGATCGTCTTCCTGCACGAAGGCCTCGGCAGCGCCAGGCAATGGAGGGACTTCCCCGCCCGGCTCGCGTCGCGGACCGGCAGCGGGCTCCTCGCCTACAGCCGATGGGGCTATGGCGGGTCCGAGGCGAGGCCGCGGCCCTGGCCGGCGGACTTCCTCGAAGCCGAGGCCGCGGTCGTGCTGCCAGCGCTGCTCGCCGCGGCGGGCATCACGCGGCCGGTGCTGTTCGGCCACAGCGACGGCGGGACCATCGCGCTGATGTACGCCGCCGCCGTCCCAGGCGGCGCGCGGGGCGTCATCTCGGAGGCCGCGCACGTGATGCTCGAGGAGATCGGCGTTCAGGGGATCGCCCGCGCGCGGGACAGGTTCCTCGACGGCGACCTGCGGGCCCGCCTCCGCCGGCAGCACGGCGATCACGTCGAGGACACGGTCCTCGGGTGGACCGAGAACTGGCTGCGGCCGGACCTCCGGGCGTGGGACATCCGTGCAAGGCTGCGCGAGGTACGCTGCCCGGTCCTCGTCATCCAGGGCCGCGACGATGACTTCGGCACGCTCGGCCAGGTCGACGCCATCGTCGATCACGTCGGCGGGCCAGCCGAGACGGCTGATCCTGGACGATTGCGGCCACATCCCGCACAGGGAGAAGCCGCGCGAGGTATCGAGGCCGCGGCGCGCTTCATAGAGAGACTCTGACGGCGGCGGCCGCACGTCCCGCGGCCCGCCGGGACTCGGGATTCGGGCTCGCCCGCCTTCGCCCTCGCCTCGGGTGGCAGGTCCTTGGCGGGGCTTCGGCGAGGCAATCCCGGCCAGCCACCTGGCCTGCCGGGATTGGGGCCGTCCGTGTCGCAGCGGGGGCACTGTCTTCTGTCTTCTTCTTCTGTCTTCTGTCTACTTTCCCTACTTCTTCTTTCCCTTCACCGCCTTCGGCTCCACCTTCTGAATCTCGACCGATCCCGCCGCCACCATGTTCGTGATGGCGGTCGCGACGGCCTCCATGTCGATGTCCGGGTAGTCGGGCGAGACGACGTAGGCGAACTTGAATTCGTCGACGCCGGTGTTGACGTGGCCGTATTCGGCGCGCACCGCGCTTGTAGATGTCGAGAATGCTGCGCTTGCCGTCGATGAATCCCGACACCTCCGACGCGGCCAGGCCCGTCGAGGAACGCCGGGCCGCGCCCGCCCGCGGCCCCCGGCCCGGCCGCGCCGCCCCGGCCGCGCCTGCCCCGCCGCGGCGCCCCGGCCTCCGGCGCCGCCTGGCCGCGCCGTGAGCGCCTGCGCCTCGGCGGAGAAGGTCTTGAACTTCTTGCGCGGGACCAGCAGCGCGAGTTCCTGCGCGCGCGGCGTCGGCGCGACGTCGAGCGACTTCAACGCCAACGGCGGCGGCCTGCTCCCTGAACACCGCCTCGACCATCGCCGCGTGGGCGGTCGCGGATCGGCGTCGAGGCCCGGCGACCAGCGTCTCGAGCCGTCGCCTCCACGCCCGGGTCGCCGGAGATCCTGGCGACCGACTCGATGCCGCCCTTCCCGCGCGCGAACGCCCCGCTGACCTTCTGCTGCGCGGCCCCGAAATGGTCCGGCAGCGTCGCGGCGTCGCCGACCGCCAGCCGGAGGCTCTGGCGCGCCACCTCGCTGATCCACTTGGCCCCGTTCGCCGCCGACTCCCGGGCGAGGGCCTTCGCCTCGGCCGGCCCCGCGTTCGCGAGGTGGTAGAACGCGGCCGCGCCCACGAACCCGATGCGCTTGCCTTCGGTCGGATCGGTCATCTCGACGGTGTCGGCGCTCGAGTGATAGAAGTTGTCCGGCCAGTGGTTGAACTGCATCGCCGGGATGCCGGCCGCGAGGAAGACCATGTGGTCGCTGTTCGAGATGAACGGCACGAGGCGGTAGTTGAACGGCGCGTTGTTGCCGGTCGGCGTCCGGATCTCGGTCTGGTCGACAAACTGCAGCAGGTTCGCGACGAGGTCGTTGAGGAACGACGGCACGGAGTCGGGCGTCATCTTCATTCGCAGGTAGGAGTCGGTCTTCTCGAGATCCGTGGCCGGCATGTCGTAGTTCATCGCGGCGAGCAGCCGGTCCTCGAGTTCCGGGTGGGCGAACATGTAGGCCCGCGAGCCCGAGATCTCCGGCACCCACAGGAAGCGAAGCGTCCGCCTCGGCTGCGGCAGCACCCCGTCGCGGATGAGCCGCGCCAGCGTCCGTGCGATCTCCAGCGTGGTCGCCCACGCCCGCGCAGTTGTCGTTCGCCCCCGGCGTCGCGATGGTCTCGAAGGCGTGCGCCACGCTCAGCAGTTCGCCGGCGTCCGGATCCGAGCCGGGAATCACCGCCGAGATGACGTTCATCTTTGCCGGGTGGCGCCGCGTCTTCACGTGCGCGCGCATCACGATCTGCTGCCCGCGCTCGACGTAGCCCTGCAGCTCGATCATCTGCCGGAGCGACAGCACGAACCCGAACCCGCCCTGCTCGGTGCGCGGCGAGACCGAGGCCCAGCCCAGCTGGTCGAGCGTGAAGCCCGCGGCGTTGCCGCTGACGCCGGCGCTGCCCGTGCCGATCGCGCCCGCCGCTCCCCTCGTGTTGACGGCCGTGTTGAACAGCTGGCCGACGCCGGCGTTGCCGAGGACGATCTTGCCGGCCACGTCCTTGCCGGCGTAGTCCGCCTCGCGGCCCGCCCCGACGTAGACGACCTCGGCCTCGACATCGGCGCTGCTGCTGCCCTTGGCGAGCGACGCCGGCACCTGCGTGATGCTGGCGAGCTTCTTCCGGACGGGTTGCACCAGCCACAGGTCGCCCTCCTCGGCGTCCCACTCGTCGGCGGCCGGAAAGAAGTCGACCTGGACGTCCGTCAGGCCCGCGCGCGCGGCTTCCGTGCTGATGTAGTCGGTCTCGAAGTAGCGGCCCGCGTACTCGGCGGCGTCGCGGTTGCGGTTCGCGGCGAGCATCTGCACGTGCAGGCGCACCTGCTCGCCCGAGAACTCGCCGAGGATGGCCTCGCGCACGCGGGCCGGCACCAGGCACCGGTCCGGCGGACTCTGCGCCGACGCCGCCGTCAGCGCCGCCGCCACGCCGATCGCGACACACGTTCGAACCACGGGCCCGCGACGTCGTCTTCCTGCTGCGTCCATGCCGCTACTCCGTCAGATGGCTCCGGGCCACCGCCACGACGCGCGCCGCGGGTCCGGAGAGCGCGGCGAGCATAGCACACGCCTCGCGCGGCTGGCCGGGGTGCGGGACTCGGGATTCGGGATTCGGGACTCGGGATTCGGGATTCGGGACTCGGGATTCGGGATTCGGGACTCGGGATTCGGGATTCGGGACTCGGGACTCGGGATGGGGAGCGACGTCCGCTCTTCTGTCTGCTGGCTTCTGGCTCTTGGCTTCTGTATCCCTACCTGACTCCTTACTCCTCCCTCTTGCTTCTGTCTTCTGTCTTCTGTCTTCTGTATTCTGTCTTCATCTCTCTTTCGGAGGTCCTCGCATGCAGCTGTTGCCGGGCAGATACCCCTCCCTCGTGTTTGTCGTGGCGCTGGCGATGGCGGCTGTCGCCGGGCCGCCGGGACTGGCGCAGCCACAGCAGCCGTGGACCAGCGCCGACCTGCTCAGAATCAGGACCGTAGGCGAGGTGCGGATTTCTCCCGACGGCAAGCGCATCGCCTACACCGTGCAGTCGAACAGCCGGACCGGCCGGCCGGCGTCGCAGATCTGGATCTGGGACCGCGCGGCGGGGACGACGGCGCGCCTTGGCGGGGAACGCGACTCGGGCACGAACCTGCGCTGGTCGCCGGACAGCCAGTCGCTGGCCTTCACCGGGCAGGGTCGACGACGAGTCGGGGCTGATGGTGCAGCGGCTCGACGGCTCCCCCGCGCTGGCGCTCGGCGCGCGTGCTCGCCACGAACCACCCGCTGCCCTCGACGGGGAGCCTGCTGACCTGGTCGCCTGGCAGTTCCCGCCTGGCGGTCGCAAGTGCGGTGCGCCGGGCCCGAGGGTGCCGAGGCCGACGGCGACCCGATGGTCATCACGCGCTATCTCTTCAAGCCAGGCGCGTCGGAGGGGCAGACCCGATTCAATGACAACCGGCGGCTGCAGATCCAGATGGTGGATCTCGTGAGCCACGACCCCCGCCCGCTCACGCAGCGACGCCTACTACAACCATTCGCTCGACTGGTCGCCCAAGGGTGACGAGATCCTGTTCGTGTCGAACCGGGAGGCCGACCCTGATCGCGTGTTCAACTACGACGTGTTCGCCGTGAACATCGCCCGGGCCACAGTCCGCCGGATTACCAACACCAAGGGAGCGGAGTATCACCCCGTCTGGTCGCCGGACGGCACGGCCATCGCGATGCTCGCGACCACCCGCTCGCTCACCTCCTCCGAGACCACCATGGAGGACACGCACGTGTGGGTGATGAAGGCGGACGGCACCGCTCGCCGCGAGATTGGCGCCGCCATCGACAACCGTCAGGGCCCGCCGCAGTGGTCGGCCGACGGTGTCCGGGTCTACTTCACGGTGGAGGAACGCGGCGACAGCCGCCTTTATCGCCTGCCGGCGGCGGGCGGCACGCCGGAGGTTGTCGCGCCCCCAGCCGGAGAGCGCGGCGCCGTCGGGCGCCTGGTCCGTCGCGAAGGACGGGGCCGTGGCGTTCGCGATGACCACGCCAGGAGGCCCGGGGGAGCTGTACCTGTGCGAGCCGGGCGCGGCGCCCCGCAGGCTGTCAGAACTCAACCGCGACCTGCTCGGCAGCCCGATCGATCGCGCCGGTCGAGCCACTGCCGTTCAAGGGCGCTGACGGGCCGACGTCGAGGCCTTCCTCACGCTGCCGCCGAACCGCGCTGCCACCACGACGCATCCCTTGATTGTCGCCATCCACGGCGGGCCGCACGGTCGGCAGGGCCCGGCGTTCAACCTCAAGGCGCAGGTCTACGCCTCGAAGGGCTGGGCGACGCTGATGGTGAACTACCGCGGCTCCACCGGTTACGGACAGAAATTCGCGGACGCCATCTCAAAGGACCAGAACGGCAGGGAGGCTCAGGACGTGCTCGCCGGCGTCGACGCCGCGCTGGCACGGTATCCGCGGCTCGATGCGGGGCGCATGGGCATCGAGGGCGGCAGCTACGGCGGCCAGCTCACCAACTGGATCGTCACGCAGACCGATCGCTTCAAGGCCGCCGATTCCCACGGCCGGGATCGCCAATCTCGTGAGCTTCAACTACACGGCCTTCTACCACGACTACCTCGCCGTGGAGTTCGGGGCGTATCCCCACGAGTCAAACACGATGGACACGCTCTGGGAGCGATCACCGCTGCGCTACGTCGCGAAGGTGAAGACGCCGGCCCTCATTCTCCACGGCGAGAACGACAGCGACGTGCCGATCTCGGAGGCCGAGCAGTGGTACATCGCACTCAAGGACGTGGGCGTCAACACGGTGATGGTCCGTTATCCGCGCGAGGGGCACGGCCTGCGTGAGCCGCGGCACGTCATCGACGCCCTCGATCGGTCGATCGCCTGGTACGAGCGGCACTTCGATCCGCCCAAGCCGCCCGCGCCGCCGCGACCGGCAGCGCCGCCGAAGAAGAAGTAGCGCCGTTTACCAGTGCAGGTCGTCGGGCCGGCGCGGCAGCAGGAACCGCACGGCCCGCTCGAAGCGATCGGCCCAGGCGGACTCGTTGTGCGCGGCGCCCCGCCCCTCGACGTACATCACGCCCAGGCGCGGGTGTGAGGCGGTGCGCCTCAGGAGCCGCGCCATCAGCCGCGCGTTTCGCACGGTGGGCCTGCCCTCCCGAGTGCCCACATCCACGTAGACCTTGCCGGTCCAATCCCGGTGTGAGGCCACGTAGCCGAAAATCGCGCCGTTCGCGAACCAGAGCGCCGGGCTCATCACGCCGGCGAAACCGAACACCTGCGGCTCGCGGAAGAACCCATAGAGGCTGATGAGGCCGCCCATCGACGACCCCATGATCCCGGTGTGCGTGCGCTCGTGGCGCGTGCGGAAGCGCCGGTCAATCTCGGGCTTCAGCGAGCGGACCATGAAGTCGACATACGCATCGCCGCGCCCGCCGCCCCGCGCCGGGTCCCGGAACGGGCTGTACTCGTCAATCCGCCGCTCCCCCATGTTCGGCACGGCCACCACGATCGCCTCGACGCCATCGGGGCCGAGCCCCTCGAGGGTGTCGTCCACCCGCCACTCGCCGGAGAACGACGTGGTCGGGATCGAACAGGTTCTGCCCGTCCTGCATGTAGATGACCGGATAGTGCCGGCCGCTCGACTGGTAGGAAGGCGGCAGGTAGACGTGGATGTCCCTGGCGTTCCCGAGCTCCGGGCTCTCGACCGCCGGCAGCACCCGGATGTTGCCCACGACCCGTCCGGTTGCGGGGATGGTCCCCGCTCCGTTGTCCCACATACGCGCGCGCTCCAATCGTCCCGGCCTCCCATCGTATCGGGCTTCCGCGCGCCCGCCAAGCCCGGCCGGGCGTGCGCGGCGGCGGCAGAAGCGAGAGAAGCACGTGTTTCGTGCGGCCGTAGGGATAGTTGATGACCAGGATGCAGGTTCTGGCAACGGTGATCGCGAGTGCCGGCTTCGCACTATACCTCGGCCTTGTCGACGACGAGAACAGGTCCGTCTGGCCGTTGTTCAATGCCGAGAACGCGCCGTTCGCGTTCGTCGTCACGGCGGCGGGGTCTGCGATCCTGGCCGGTGCACAACTCGCCGTCAAGTTCGCCTTCAGCCGGTGGCGGGGTTCGAAGTAAGCTGGTTGCTGCGCCCACTCCCAGGAGACTGCCGTGTCCGAACCGGATCCGCTGAGCGTCCTCTGTATCGCCACTTATGAGAAGGGCCAGGAGTTCATGAAGGAGTGCAGGCGGCAGGGATGCCGCGTGCTGCTCCTGACGACGGACAGCCTCCGTAATGCCGACTGGCCGCGCGACGCCATCGACGAAACGTTCTATATCGCGCGGGACATCGCCCGAGAGGACCTGCTGAAGGGCGTGAGCCACGTCGCGCGGACGCACCGCATCGACCGGATCGTCGCCCTCGACGATTTCGACGTCGAGACCGCGGCGCTCCTGCGCGAACACCTGCGCGTGCCGGGCATGGGCGAAACGACGGCCCGTTACTTCCGCGACAAGCTCGCCGAGCGGATGAAGGCCCGCAACTTCGGCATCCTGGTGCCCGATTTCGTCCACGCGGTCAACGACGGGCAGATCAAGGCCTTCGCCGACCAGACGCCGCTGCCGTGGATCCTCAAGCCGCGCTCCCAGGCCGCCGCCATCGGCATGAAAAAGATCGAGCGGGCCGAAGACCTCTGGCCCGCCCTCGACGAGCTCGGCGACCGGCGGTCGTTCTATGTCCTGGAGCGCTTCGTTCCCGGCGACGTGTTCCACGTCGACGCGATCGTCTGGGACAAGGCCGTGGTCTTTCAGGCGATGCACCAGTACGGCCATCCGCCGTTCCAGGTGGCGCACGGCGGAGGGATCTTCACGACCACGTCGGTGCCGAAGCACGATCCGGCGTGGGCCGCCCTCGAGCGCATCAACCGCGACGTCCTGACCACGTTCGGCCTGGTGCGCGGCGTCACCCACACCGAGTTCATCCGCAGCGCGGCCGACGGCCGGTTCCTCTTTCTGGAAACCTCGGCGCGAGTCGGCGGCGCGTTCATCGTCGACCTGGTCGAGGCCGAAAGCGGCCTCAACCTGTGGCGCGAGTGGGCGAAACTGGAAATCGCGGGCGAGGACGGCGCCTACCGCGTGCCGCAGGCGGCGGATCGCTACGCGGGGCTGGTCCTGACGCTGGCGAAACAGGAGTGGCCGGATCTCACCGGCTACACCGACCCGGAGATTGTCTACCGCGTGAAGAAAGCGAACCACGCCGGGCTCATCGTCGCGTCGCCGGACGAGTCCCGAGTCCGCGCCTTGCTCGACCAGTACGCGGTGCGATTCCGTCAAGACTTCTACGCCTCGGTCCCGGCCCCCGATCGCCCGCCCGCCTAGACGCGAATGGTATGCTGGAGCCGATCGAACCACCTGACGAAAGGGAGCACTCATCATGGCCATCAGCAATGCAAGCGCGGTGTGGAAGGGCAATCTCGTCGAGGGCCACGGCACGATGAAGCTCGAGAAGGGCGCGTACGAAGGCCCCTTCACGCGCGCGTCGCGCTTTGAGACGGGGCCCGGCACCAATCCCGAGGAGATGATTGGCGCCGCCCACGCCGGCTGCTTCTCGATGTTCCTGGCCGCGGTGCTCTCGAAGAGCGGCTTCCCGCCGGTCGAGATTCGCACGGCGGCCAAGGTGCACATGGGCGACGGCCCCGCCATCACGCTGATCGAGCTCGACACGGAAGCGAGTGTTCCCGGCTGCGACGAGAAGGTGTTCCTCGAGCACGCCGAGAAGGCCAAGGCCGGCTGCCCGGTGTCGAAGGCCCTGTCAGCGGTGCCCATGACGCTCAAGGCCCGTCTCGTCGGGTAGGCCCGTTTCGACGCGCCCGCGCGCCGTGGCACTCCGGCTGCTCGTCGTCGGCGACATCGCCTGGGACATCTTCATCCGTCCCGAGGGCGAACTCGTGCGCGGGTCGGACGTGCTGGGCACGGTGGACGTCATGCCCGGCGGCGCAGCCGCCAACGTCGCGGTGTGGGCCAGGCGCCTCGGCGCCGACGTGACGCTGATCGGCAAGGTCGGCGACGACACCCTCGGCAAGCTGATGCATGCGCATCTGCAGAGCGAGGATGTCGCCCGCCAGGTCATCACCGTGCCCGGCGGCCTGTCCACCCGCGTCGGCATCCTCGTGTCGGCCGATGGCGAGCACTCGTTCGTCATCGATCACACCAAGGTGCTGCGGTTCGAGGATGGCGACGCGCCGCCGTCGCTCCTCGACGCCGCCGACGCCGTCTTCTTCAACGGTTACGACATCTTCCTCGCGCGGTCCACGACGTTTCTGTCCGCGCTCGTGGCGGAGGCGCGGCGGCGCCGGATCCCGATCCTGTTCGACCCCTCTTCGTTCGCGTTGATTGACGCGTTTGGCGCCGGCAGGCTGATGGAGGGCGTCGGCCCGGTCGACGTGCTCCTCGCAAACGACGCCGAGGCCGACGCACTGCGGAGCGGCCGGCCTCTCGAGTCTCTCGAAGCCTGGGCCCGGCTCGTAATCGTGAAACTGGGTCCGGGCGGCGCCTCGGCCTACGGGGAGGGCGCCGCGTGGCACGCCGCGGCGAACCCCGTGAGGGTCGTGGACACGACGGGGGCCGGCGATGCCTTCGACGCCGCGTGGATCGTCAAGTGGCTGGGAAGCCGGAACGTCGAGGCGGCCCTGCGCGCCGGGAACCGGCTGGGCGCGCACGTCGCCGGCCACCTCGGCGCTCAGCCTCCCGCGCCGGCGTAGCCACGCGGGCTGACGCACGCCGGCTTCATCCCGGCGCGTGCCCGGTTCAACCGGGAGCCGGGCCTAGCCTGGCCGGCGCTTCTCCCACTCCTCCCGCGTGAGCTTCGGGATCGCCGGCAGCCTTCTTCCCGCCAGTTGGGCGTTCAACGCCGTGCCGTCCTTCGCCATGGCCGCGTCGAAACGCCCGGATGCCGCGGTCAACTCGCCTTCGAGCACGCCCAGGCGGCCGATCTGCGACGGCGTCGGCCGGCCCTCGTATACGTTGACGTTCCCGTAGAGGAGCCCGATCTCTTCCCGGAGCTTCTCTTCCCCGGAAATGCCTTCTCCCCGCTGCGACGACACCAGGGCCGAGCGCTGCTGCTCGAGGCGGTCGGCAAACGCGGAGAGGCGTCCGCGAAGCGGATCCTTCTCGCCGAGGCCGGCGGCGGCGGTCCTGGCCTGGTCGCGCGCTGCGGTGATCGCGTCGACCAGGAACGCCAGCCGCTCCACCATGCCGTAGAGCGTGCGCACGGTCTGGCCTTGCGCCGCCCGGTCCGCATCCGTGTGCCGGGACCCGGGCTCCGGCACCACCGTGACCGTCGACGAGAGGGTGTCGTTGCCTTTGATCATCCTTACTGTGTACGTCCCGGGCGCCACGCGCGGGCCGATGAGCGATCCCAGGCTCGGGATGAGCCCCGCCCCGGGCGCCGCCCGCGGAGCCTTGGCGCGCATGCTCCATTCGACCCGGTTGATGCCCCGGCGCTTGCCGCCGGGAATCGCGCTCAGCAGCTGTCCCTGGGAGTCCAGCACCTCGATTCTCAGGTCGCCCAGCACGTGACGCCGCTTCAGGTAGTAGGTAATGACTGCCCCGTCGCCGGGATTCGCGCCGACGAACTCGGCATCGCCATTGAAGCCGAACTCCGAGACGGGCGTCACCATGGGGGACGGCCTCGCCGGCAGGAACGCCACGTCGCGCTCCAGCACCTCCGGCGTCAAGGCCCGCAGCGGCGTGATGTCGTCGATGATGTAGATTCCCCGGCCGTGCGTCGCGACGATCAGGTCGTGGTCGCGGGGATGAATGACCATGTCCCGCACCGCGACGATCGGGAGCCCGCCCGTGAACTGGGCCCATGTCGTGCCGCCGTCGAGCGACACCCACAGACCGAACTCCGTTCCGGCGAAGAGCAACTGGGCATTGACCGGGTCTTCCCTGACGACGTGGACATATCCCTTGATGCCGGGCGTCGCCAGCGCCGTCCACGTCGCGCCGAAGTCCGTCGTCCTGAACACGTACGGCGTGTTGTCGCCGGTCATGTGCCCGTCGAAGGCAACGTAGGCTGTCCCTTCTGCGAACCGGCTCGCCTCGATCCACGACACCCACGTGCGCGCCGGGACCCCGGGCACCCTGCCCGCGACATTCAACCAGGCTTTCCCGCCGTCTCTCGTCAGCTGGACGTTGCCATCGTCAGTGCCGGCCCAGATGACGTCCGCCTTTGTCGGCGATTCCGCGATGGACACGATCGTGCAGTGGTTTTCAGCCGTCGAGTTGTCGGGTGTGAGGCCTCCCGACTCGCTCTGCCTCTGCCTGGCCGGGTCGTTGGTGGTGAGATCCGGCGAGATTCGCTCCCACGACTCGCCGCGGTCGCGTGATCGGAACAGGAACTGCGCCGCGTAGTAGATCGTGCCCGGCGCACTTGGGCTCATGTGGATCGGGGTGTTCCAGTTGAAGCGGTACTTCGGCTCTCCAGCCTTGGGCGACGGCTTGATGTCCTTGGCCTCGAGCGTCGACTTCCTGATGCGGATCAGGTTTCCGCCCTGGTACTCGTTGTAGACGATGTCGGGGTCGGTCGGGTCCGGAAACGCCCAGAATCCGTCGCCGCCCGTGAGCGACCTCCAGTGCTTGTTGGCGATGCCGCCCGGCGCGCGCGAGGGTCCGTACCACGTGCTGTTGTCCTGGAGGCCGCCGTACACGTTGTAGGGCCACGCCATGTCGTGGCTCACGTGGTAGAACTGCGACACCGGGAGGCTGCCCACGAACCGGAACGTGCTGCCGCGATCGTAGGAGAGGTAGACGCCGCCGTCGGTGCCGAGAATGATCCGCTCGGGATTCGCCGGATCGATCCAGGCGTCGTGGACGTCGCTGTGATAGCTCGGCCCGGTCGCACTGCCGCCGCCGAGCCCGCTGAAGGTCTTTCCGCCGTCGTCGGACACGGCGGCCACGGTGCCCATCTTGTAGAGGCGATCGGCGTTCTTCGGATCCGCAAGGAGGCGCGAGTAGTAGAACGGGCGCACGTTGACGAAACTCGAGTCGCTGAGGCCGGTCCACGTCTCGCCGCGGTCGTCGGAGCGATAGAGCATCGTCTTCTTCGATTCGACCGTCGCGAAGACCACGTTCGGCTTCACGGGCGAAACGGCGAGCGCGATGCGCCCGAGATCGCCGGATGGAAGGCCCTTGGTGAGCCGCTCCCACGTGGCGCCTCCGTCCCCGGATCGATAGAGCCCGCTGCGCGGCCCGCCGGAGGTGAAGAACCACGGCGACCGGCGGAACTGCCACATCCCGGCGTACAGGACCGAGGGGTCCTGCGAATCCATCGCGAGATCGCCGCAGCCGGCGTCCGGCGCCACGAACAGCACCTTCTCCCACGACTTGCCGCCATCTTTCGTCCGGAACACGCCGCGATCCGGATGGTCGTCGAACAGATGGCCCGTTGCGCACACGAACACCGTGCTGCTGTCCTTCGGGTGCACGAGGATCCGGGCGATCCGCTCCGTCTGTTCGAGGCCGAGCCGGGTCCACGAGTCGCCCCCGTCGGCGCTCTTGTACACGCCGTCGCCTGGCGACACGCTGTTGCGCACCCACGACTCACCGGTGCCCACCCACACGATCTTGCGGTTCGACGGGTCGACCGTCACCGCGCCGATGGCCGGCGCGTGCTTGTCGAACACCGGCTTGAAGACGAGGCCTCCGTCGACCGACCGCCAGAGACCGCCGCCGGCCGACCCGGCATAGATGGTCAGGCGGTCGCCCGCGACCGCATCGAGGGCGCTGATCCGGCCGCTCATGGCCGCCGGGCCAATCGCGCGGGCGGCCAGCCCGCCGAACGTGTCCGAGTCGACGGCGGTACCCTGGGCGTACACAGGCGCGGCCGCCGCCGACGCGACGGCCGCCACCACCGCGCCCACCCACGCTCTCAGGTGGCTGCGCATGGCCTGCTCCTACTTCTTGACCGGCATGGCGAACCGGGCATCCTCGAGCGGCACGTTGAGTTCAATCTTGTCGATGGTGATCTTCTGCCGCATCGGCGCGCCGGGCTGCCCGTTGTCAATCGAGTGCGCCATCAGAATACCGCCGACGTCTTTCCAGTCGCCGAGCAGCGTGTCGCTCACCTGTTCCGTGCCCCGGATCATCGTCCGGCCCTCGACCTTGACCTCGAGGTTGCTCTCGGTATCGATGAAGACCGTGCGGACGTCGCCGCTCTTGAGGGTGACCTTGAGCTTGTAGCAGTCGGTGCCCTCGACCTTCTCCTTGCCCAGCAGTTCGACGGTGTGGCCCTTGGACTTGTAGTCAACGAGGGGACCGTCCATGTCGGCCTGCTCCTCCATGACTCGCAGCGCTTCGGGCGGAACCGTTTCCGGCTCAGTCCGGCCCGAGAGCGGGTTCAGCATCCAGCCGACCGCGCCGTCGTAGGCCTGGGTGATGGTCAGGCCCTGGACGGCGATGTCGATTCGCAGGGACTTCGGCCGCTTGATCTCGAATCACGATCGGGGCTTCGACCCCTGGCGCGACAGTCGCGCGCCCGGTCAGCCGCGCCGACTGGACGGCCTTCTGTTTTGCGAGGCCGCCTTTCGCGTCGTTGTTCCTGGCTATCACGTCGTCCGCGGTCTGCGCCGCCGCCGGCAGGGCGATGAGGGCCGCCAGCCCGAGCCCAACGAGTAGTCTTCTTAGCATCGAGGCCTCCTGGAAAGGTGCTGCCATGGTACCTGAAGACGGAGACGGCGGCACCGATGTTCTCGGGATGCACCCCTACCTCGTCCCGGGGCGCCGGCGGACCCATTGGCGTGCGACCTCGCCTTGCGCCGCCGACGCGGCTCTGCTACAAACAAGGCCGCCGGGAGGGGGCGCCGTGCCGCGAAACGCCGAAGTCATCCGCCAATGGAACATGCTGCGGTCCATCGAGGCCTCGCACTACGGCCTGACGGTGCAGGACCTGGCGAAGGCCGCCGGCGTCTCCAAGCGGACGATCTACCGGGACCTCCTCGCTTTGCAGGAGGCCGGGTTTCCCCTAATCGACGAGACCCGCGACAACCACGCGTACTGGACGCTCAACACGCGCCCGTTCAGGCACCTGACGCAACTGGGCTTCTCGCTCTCCGAGCTCTGCGCGCTCTACCTCAGCCGGCGCCTCGTCGAATCGCTGACCGGCATCCCCTTTCAGGCGGCGCTCGGCGATGCGTTCGGCAAGTTCGAGCGGGAGATCACGCCCAGGATGAAGGCGTACCTCGACTGCCTGCCCTCGGTGATGAGCGCCAGGCCGACAGGCGGCAAGGTCTCGCTCTCGCCGGCCCATGACCGCATGGTCGAACAGATGGTCGACGCGTCGGTCGCGCGGCGCCAGGTCCGGATGCTCTACTACTCCCTGTCGCACGAGCGGAAAGCCGAGTATCTCGTCTATCCCCTCCGGTTCGTCTGCACGCACGGCGCGATGTACCTGCGGGCCTGGGTGCCGGCACGCGAGCAGGTGCTGACGTTCGCGGCTCACCGGATCAAGCGGGTCTCCGTGCTGGAGGAGCGGTTCGAGCACGAGGCGACGTGGTCGGAAGACACGTTTTCCCGCTCGCTGGGGCCCAACGACGGCCCGACGGCGCACGTCGTCCTGCGCGTCGAACGGGAGCTTGCGCCCATCATCGTGGAGCGCCAGTACCACAGGAGCCAGAAGACCTCGCCGCTGCCGGACGGATCGATCCTGCTGGAGCTCGACGTCTGCGACGATGTCTGGCTGCACAGCTTCGTGCTGCAGTTCGGCCACCGGGTCCGCGTGGTCGAGCCCGCGGCCCTCGCGCGCGAGATCAGCGAAGAACTCGAACGCGCCCGGCGGCATTACGCGCCTGCCGGCCAGGTGGAGCCGTTGGCGACCTCCCAGGCGCTGCTCGACCTGTCGAACCAGTGGCGCCTGCCCTTCTGACGCCGGGTTGTCCGCGTCCCGATTGTCCGGCTGCGGAGCTATGACGCCCGCGCCGCGCCGGCGGGCACTCGCCCGGTCTCGTCCAGCGCGTGCCGTGCCGTGATTTGCGCGCGGCGCCGGCGCATCGCGATGTCCGCCAGCAGGGCCGCCCGGTCGGTGCACGCCTTCGACGGCCGCGGATGCGGGTTGGCCATCCCCGCGCCGGCGGCTGCGAGCCGGCGCGCGCGAAGGCGATTGACCTCGGCCCGGTAGCACGCGAAACACAGGTTGTGGTCGCGGTCGGCCTTGACCACCCCCCGATAGGAGAACAGGGCGCGCCGCTCGCCGCACGCCAGGCACAGCCGGCCCGCCCCGCGGGCCGGCGTCGCCCGTCCGCCACGGAGAACCGGCATGACTCCACACATCTGCCCTGTATCCGTCCTCCAGACTGCCTCGGACCTCATCGCGGCCTCCCTTTCCTTTTCCGGCGCTGGGGCCAGAGTAAGGGGGCGGTGTGACAGGGAAGGTCACACGGCGAGAGGAATGTCGCACCCCGAGGATCGGAGGCGGCGCCCGGGCAATCCGCGGGCTCGCCCGCGGGATTGTCGTGGTACCATGCGGCCGAAGGTGCGCGCGCCATGAAGGCTCTCCTCCTGCGCCGGCTCGGCGCCCTCGATTCGCTCGCCGCGCCGCTCGAGCTGGCCGACGTGCCCGACCCGATTCCCGGGCCCGGCGAGATGCTGATTCGCGTGTCGGCCTGCGGCGTCTGCCACACCGAACTGGACGAGATCGAAGGCCGCACGCCGCCGCCCTCCCTCCCTGTCATCCTGGGGCATCAGGTCGTCGGCCATGTCGTGCAATGCGGGCCGCGGCCGACGGCCCTTCGGCCCGGAGCGAGGGTTGGCGTCGGCTGGATCTACTCGGCGTGCGGGCGCTGCGAGTACTGCCGGCGCGGGCACGAAAACCTGTGCCCCGCGTTCCGCGCCACCGGCCGGGACGCCAACGGCGGGTATGCGGAGCTGATGGTGGTCAGACAGGATTTCGCGTATCCCATCCCCGAGAGTCCGATGAGTGACGCTGAGGCCGCACCGCTGCTCTGCGCCGGAGCGGTCGGGTATCGCTCGCTCAGGCTCGCGAACCTGCCCAATGGAGGGCGCCTCGGCCTCACGGGATTCGGCGCCTCCGCCCACCTCGTCCTGCAGCTCGTGCGGCACCGCGACCCCGACGCCGAGGTGTTCGTCTTCGCCCGGAGCGAAGAGGAGCGCGCCTTCGCCAAAGCCCTGGGCGCCGTGTGGGCCGGCGACACCGCGGACACGCCGCCCGCGCCCCTCGACGCGATCATCGACACCACACCGGCGTGGTGGCCCGTGGTGGAAGGTCTGCGCCGCCTCGCGCCCGGCGGCCGCCTGGTTATCAACGCGATCCGCAAGGAGCACGCAGACCGCAGCGCGCTCGCGCACATCGACTACGCCGCGCACCTCTGGATGGAGAAGGAAGTGAAGAGCGTCGCCAACGTCACGCGGCGCGACGTCACGGAGTTCCTCCACGCCGCCGCCGCGATAGGATTGCGGCCCGAGGTGCAGGAGTACCCGCTCGAGGACGCGAACCGGGCGCTGCACGATCTGAGGTCCCGCGCGGTCCGCGGCGCCAAGGTGCTTCGCGTCGCCTGACGCGCAATTCCGCGGCGCAGGCGCGGTGGCGAATCTCCGGCAATTTCATAGTGTCTCAGTAAGAATAGACGCGCCGACCTGCGAGTTTCCGAGCCGATCGCGGCGCGCCGGCTGGCAGGCACTTTGCTCACGCTCCCGCCAACCGGCGTTGGCTGCCGGTTTTCCGTCCAACACATCTTTCGAGCGCGCTCGGTGACCGTCCAAGGAGGTCCTATGAGCAGGCCGCCGTTAACGATCTGGGAGCAGGCCCAGTTGCAGGGGTATTCCCGCCGGGATTTTCTGCAGTTCTGCAGCTGGATCGCGGCCGCCGCCGGGATTCACGCGTCAGGCGTCCCGCGGGTGGTTGAAGCGCTGGACTCCCAGCCCAGGCCGACAGTGGTGTGGTTCCACTTCCAGGAATGCACCTGCTGCAGCGAGTCGTTCATCAGGTCCAACCACCCGATCGTCTCGGACATCATCCTGGACAAGATCTCCCTCGACTACTCGGAGACGCTCCAGGCCGCGGCCGGGCACCAGGCGCACGAAGCGCTGAAGACCGCGATGGAGAAGAACAAGGGCAAGTACCTGATGCTCGTCGAAGGGTCCGTGCCGCTGGCCGAGGACGGCGTCTATTGCTGCATCGGCGGACGGTCGGCCGTCGACATCGTGAAGGAGGCGGCTGCCGGCGCCGCTGCCGGTGATCTGCTGGGGCAGCTGCGCGTCGAACGGCTGTGTCCAGGCCGCGAGCCCGAACCCGACGAAGGCTACGCCCATCGAAGACGTCGTCTCGGGCGTGCCCCTCATCAAGGTCCCCGGCTGCCCGCCGATCGCCGAGGTCATGGCGGGCGTCGTCGTCCACTACCTCACGTTCGGCAGGATTCCGCAGCTCGACGGCATCGGGCGGCCGAAAGCCTTCTACTCGCGGCGCGTCCACGATACTTGCTACCGCCGGCCGAACTACGACGCGGGCCTGTTTGTCGAGGCGTTCGACGACGAGAACGCGAAGCGCGGCTACTGCCTCTACAAGATGGGATGCCGGGGGCCGGTCACCTACAACGCCTGCGGCGTCATCCGGTGGAACGCGGGCGTCAGCTACCCCATCCAGTCGGGCCACGGGTGCATCGGGTGCAGCGAGGCCAAGTTCTGGGACAACGGCCCGTTTTATCAGCACCTGGCGAGCTTCCCGGATTCGGGATCGAGACGACGGCCGACACGGTCGGCGCGGTCGTGGGCGCGGTCACGGTGGCCGGGATCGCGGCGCACGCGATCAGCACCAACGTCCGCAAGCGGCAGCTCATCGCTGAAGAGATCCGCGGCAGCGAACAGATCCCCGAGAAGAAGTAGGGACGCGTAGGCGAGGACAAAGGAGACCGTCATGGCGAATCGTGTTGTCATCGACCCCGTCACCCGGATCGAGGGGCATCTGCGCGTCGAAGTGGAAGTGAAGGACGGCAAGGTCGTCGACGCCTACAGCTCCGGGACGATGGTGCGCGGCATTCGAGATCATCCTGAAGGGACGCGACCCGCGCGACGCGTGGGCGTTCACCGAGCGGGTGTGCGGCGTCTGCACGACCGTGCATGCCCTCGCCTCGGTCCGGACCGTCGAGGACGCGCTGGGCATCACCGTGCCGCCCAACGCGGAGCTCATCCGCAACCTGATGTTCTGCGCGCAGTACATGCAGGACCACGTGGTCCACTTCTATCACCTGCACGCGCTCGACTGGGTCGACATCGTGAGCGCGCTGAAGGCCGACCCGAAGAAGACCTCCGAACTCGCCCAGAGCATCTCGAACTGGCCGAAGAGCTCGCCCGGGTACTTCTCGGATCTCCAGAAGCGCCTGACGGCATTTGTCGAGAGCGGCCAGCTCGGCATCTTCGCGAACGGGTACTGGGGCCACTCCGCGTACAAGCTGCCGCCGGAGGCCAACCTGATGGCGGTGGCCCACTACCTCGAGGCGCTCGAGTGGCAGAAGGAGATGGTCAAGGTCCATACCGTGTTCGGGGGGAAGAACCCGCACCCGAACTACCTGGTGGGCGGCGCGCCGTGCTCCTTCAACCTCGACGAGAGCAACGCCATCAACGCCGAGCGCCTCGCCTTTGTCGGCAAGCTCTTCAAGGAAGGCCAGGAGTTCATCGAGAAGGTGTACCTGCCGGACCTGCTGGCCGTGGCGTCCTTCTACAAGGACTGGGGCGCGGTCGGCGGCGGCCTGCCGAACTACATGTCCTACGGCGACCTGCCGGCGCATGGGTACCGCGACCCCTCCAGGTTCAAGTTCCCGCGCGGCGTGATCCTGGACCGCAACCTCAACGAGGTGCTGCCCGTCGACGGCAAGGACCCGCAGCAGGTGCAGGAGTCGATCGCCCATTCCTGGTACAGGTACTCGGACGGCGACGGGGCGGCGAAGCATCCGTGGGACGGCGAGACGAAGCTCAGCTACACGGGCCCGAAGCCGCCGTACGAACAGCTCGACGTGCAGCAGAAGTACAGCTGGCTCAAGACGCCTCGCTGGAAGGGCCATGCGGTGGAGGTCGGGCCGCTCGCCCGCCTGCTCGTCGCCTACGCCTCCGGGCGCGAAGAGGTGAAGGACATCGTCAACTCCACGCTGAAGGCCCTGGACGTGCCGGTGGCCGCCTTGTTCTCGACGCTGGGCCGGACGGCCGCACGCGGGCTCGAAACCAAGCTCGTCTGCGGCTGGGCCACGGAGTTCTACAACCAGCTCGTCGCCAACCTGAAGAACGGCGATTCGCGGACCGCCGACATGGCCATGTGGGACCCGGCGCAATGGCCGGCGGAAGCCAGGGGCGTGGGGATGACGGAGGCCCCGCGCGGCGCCCTCGCCCACTGGATCGTCATCAAGGACCGGAAGATCGACAACTACCAGCTCGTCGTGCCGAGCACGTGGAACGCCTCGCCGCGCGACGGCCAGGGGCAGATGTCCGCCTACGAGGCTGCGCTGATCGGGACGCCGGTGGCCAACGCCGATCAGCCCCTCGAGATTATCCGCACCATCCACTCCTTCGATCCGTGCATCGCCTGCGCGGTGCACCTGCACGACGAGCGCGGCCGTCACGTTCACCAGGTCCGGGTGTTCTGAGGAAGTGGCCATGACTCAGCCCATGATTCTCCACCGGGTCTACGTCTGGGAGCGGCCGGTCCGCTTCTATCACTGGATGAACGCGTTGTGCGTGGCGGTGCTCTGCGTGACCGGTTTCATGATCGGCCGGCCATTCCTGCACCCGGCGTCCGGTGAGGCATCGTTCAACTACTCGTTCGGGTGGGTGCGGTTCATCCACTTCGTGGCGGCGTTCGTGTTCTTCTTCAACTTCCTGTTCCGCATCTACTGGGGGTTCGTGGGGAACCAGTTCGCGCGGTGGGACAACTTCATCCCGCTCGGCCGGAACCTGCTCCAGCGCCAGTGGCGCGAGGCCATCGAGATCTGGAAGGTCGACATCCTGCAATCGCGGCGGGGGCCGATCGAGTCCATCGGCCACAACGCGCTCGCCGGCTGGACCTACTTCATGACGTTTCTGGCGTTCCTGTTCCAGTGCCTGACGGGATTCGGCCTCTACGCCGCGATGAGCCAGTCGTGGCTGCCGCAGATGTTCGCCTGGATCGTGCCGCTGATGGGAGGCGACTTCGCGGTGCGGCAGTGGCACCACATGGCCATGTGGTTCTTCATCATCTTCTCCGTGATCCACGTCTACCTGGTGTTCTACCACGACTACGTGGAGGGCCGCGGCGTCATCTCGTCGATGGCCGGCGGCTGGAAGTTCATCGAGCGGCCGCCGCAACACTGACGCGGCCGTGGCGGTACCGCGCATCCTGGTCATGGGCGTCGGGAACGTCCTGATGGGCGACGAAGGCGTCGGTGTGCACGCGGTCCGACAGCTCGAGAAGCGCCAGTGGCCCGCTCACGTGTCGTTGCTCGACGGCGGCACGGGCGGGTTCCACCTCCTCTCCCACCTCGGCGGCTGCGACGTGCTCGTGATGATCGACGCCACGCTCGACGGCCGCCCGCCAGGCACGGTTTCCGTCATCGAACCGCGCTACGCCGCCGATTTTCCGAAGGCCCTGGCGGCCCATGACATCGGTCTCAAGGACCTCGTCGATTCGGCGGCCATCCTGGGGATGATGCCGGAGGTCCGGCTGGTGACGATCTCCGTCGGCAGCCTCCAGCCCATGCAGATGGCGATGTCGCCGGAGGTCGAGGCCAGCCTGCCCCAGGTGGTGGCAACGGTGAGCGGCCTGGTGGCCAGGCTGGCGGGGAGCTAGTCTCACTCCCTGCGGAACGGCACGCTCCAGCTGACCTCGCCGCGCGCCTCCGAGCGGCACGTGAAACGCGCGAGACGTCCTTCGGCGCTCGGGGCTACTCGAACACGACGCGCAGGGGCGCGTTGTAGGTGACCGAGACGACCTGCCGCCGCTCACCCAGCGTGGGATGGCGCATCAGAATCTCGCGCGTCCCGACCGCGACCTGGATCCGGCCAACGGGCGCTGTCCCGACGGGCTGGCCATCGACCAGGATCTCCGCCTCTGCCGGGGCCACGACCTCGATCGCCACCGGCGGCATCGCGATCGTCACCGCCGTCACCTCGCCCGGCTTGATGTCCACCTGCCGCGTCTCGCGGAATCCCATCGCCTGGCTGACCACTTCGATCGTGTGCGGCCCGGGGGAGGACCGGACCCGCCCGCCCTCGGTCGATCCGATCGGGCGGCCGTTCTCCAGGATGTCCAGCCTCACCGGGGCGAACACCGCCAGCCACCCCGGACGAATCTGCAGCGTCGCAATGACCGCCTGTTCCGCGCGGACCCGCACGGTCTGCTGCACCGACCCCGAGCCGTCGCGCACCAGGATCGTGTGCGTCCCTTCAGCGACGTTCTCGATCGTGACCGGTGCGGTGCCGTGGAACACGCCGTCCACCAGGACCTCGGCGCCGGCGGGATCGGAGGTCACACGAATCGATCCCATGCCCTTGAGGTCGGCACCCGCGGCCTGCACGAGCGTCTCGCGGCCCGTGCCGACCTCGACGTCGTGGGCTCGAGTCCGGCCGGCGATCGTGACCTCGATGCGATGCCGGCCCGCGGGAACGGTCGCCGTCAGGGGCGCCCGGCCCTGGGCCACGCCGTCGATGGTCACCATGGCGCCGGGACGAGCCGACTCCACCCTGATCTGGCCCACCGCCGGTTTCGCGGTGAAGAAACGCGCCCTGGCGTACGGCACGCCCGCCACCGCGACGATCACCACCAGCGCGGCGGCGAGATGCCACAGCCGGAAGACGGGTCTCGGCAGGTGATCGGCGATGTCGCTGGCCACGAAGTACACCTGGCGAGGGACCGTGACGGCCGCACGCCCGAGGCCCTTGCCGGTCAACGCCGCACCTCGACCTGCCAACCCGGCGGCCGCCGCCGCGACCGACCCGGCCTTCGCCGCCGCGCGTCCGGCGGCGCGGCCGCCGACGGCCGTTGAGGCCGACACCCCGCGCGCGCCCGCCGCTGCCCACGACGCAGCGGCGCCGGCGGCACGCCCCATTCCTCGCAGGCCGGCGACGGTGCCGGAGCGGCCCGCCCGCCCGAGGACGCCCAAGCCGACCGCCAGCGCACGGGCCGTTGCCGCCAGCGCGCCGGCGCCCGCGCGCGCGATCACGACACCGGCCCTGGATGCCGTGCGGACCGCGGCCAGCGAACCTCTGCCTCCCGCGCGCGCGATCACGACACCGACCCTGAATGCCGCGCCGGCTGCGGCCAGCAAGCCTCTGCCTCCCGCGCGCACGATCGCGACGCCGGCCCTGGATGCCGCGCCGGCTGCGGCCAGCAAGCCTCTGCCTCCCGCGCGCGCGATCGCGACGCCGGCCCTGGATGCCGCGCCGGCCGCGGCCGCCAGCGCGCCGGCGACTGCAAGGAGGCCCCGCCCCGTGCCCGCGAGTGCGGAACCGACCGCCGCTCCCGTGACACCCGCGGCCTTGATGCCAGCCCTGGCCGCGCCGTTCGCGACCGCCGCCGTGCCCGTGGCGGCGGCGCGGATCGTCGCGCCGACGCCGCGCGAAACCGCCGCGCCCGACACCACGACGACGGACAGCGTCGCCCGGCCAAGCGCAGCCGTTCCGCGGCCCGCCGACGAGAAGACGTGAACGGTGCCTCCCGCGACCGCCGCGACGCCGGAGACGCACGCGTCCAGAAGAGCCCGAACGCTACCACCGACGCTGCTGCGGATGCGAGCCAGCCTCCGGCGCCGGGCCTCCGCCCGGACACGGCGGATGCTGGGCGCGACCCGTGGGAAGACCTGGCCGCTGGAGTCCTCGTCCGCCTCCGGCAGTTCAGCGTGCAGCGCGACGGGCGGCAGGCTCGGCCCCGCATCCGGGGCGGCCGCGGCACGCGGGGGCGGCTCCTCGAGTTGCGCGGCCGGCACGTACGGACTCTCCTCGGGCTCTCTCTCCCTGACGAAAACAGGCGTCTGATCGGAGGGCCGCGCCCCGACCTCGATGAACCAGTCCGCAGGCAGGGCCGGGACCGGTTGATCGGCCTCCGGCGCTTCCGCGGCGGCGGTCTCTTCAACGAGTGCGGCCGGCTCCATCGCGTCCGGAACGTCGGCGGGCACCTCCGCCGGTTCAGCTTCGATGGCAGGCGGGCGCGGCGGGGGCTCATCGGCAACGGGCCCCGTCGATGCGTCCTCGGGGTACTGGCGAGCGGGGAACCGTGCGTCGTGGTGCAGCAGTTCCTCGACGAAGCTCCAGGCGGCGATGTCGGGGTCGGGAGCAGGCGGGGCCGCCGCGGACTCGACGGCAGCCTGGGCCGAGGCCTGCGCTTCCTGCAGACCGACAATCTCGTCGAGCACACTGAAAGCCGCGGCAGCAGGCGCCTCATCTTCTGCCGGCTGGTCGGCGCCCGGCACCGGGTACTCCGCGGGCGCCTCCATGAGGGCGGCAGGCGGCCCTGCCATGGCGACCGAGAGCCCCTCGTCAGGACTCGGCGCCTCCGCCATGGCGACCGAGAGCCCCTCGTCAGGACTCGGCGCCTCCGCCATGGCGACGGGCGGCTGTGCCACGATGGCGGACAGCTCCTCCTGCATGGACGGCTGGTCGAGCTCCGGCACGGGCATGCCCGCTGCCACTGCCGGCGGACCCTCGATCGCCTTCCTCGCCGCGAACTCCGCGACGAGCTCTTCCAGCGATTCCGTCGGCTCCTCGACATCGATCGTCGGGGCGATCGCGCCCAGAGGGTCGGCCAGCAGGCGCCACTCCGGCAGTGCGTCCGGCCGCGCCGATGGTGCCGGCGCCTCCAACGCCGCGAGCGCGGCCAGCGCGGCCTCCACGGCTGCCGCCGCTCTGATCGACTCCTCCAGAGGCGCGACTTTCGGGGCGGCGGCGACGGCCTCCGTCTCCGCCAGCGCAAGCGATGCCGGCGCGGATTCGACGCCAGCGGGACGCGGCTCCACGCTTTCCGCTGTGACCCCGGCGGCCTCCAACTCGCGGGAATCGACGATGGCGCCGGCGAGGCCTTCGGGGGTGGCTGCGACTGGCGGCTGCGCCCTGTCCAGTTCAACCGGGACGGCCACGGGCTCCACCGCCATGACCGCGTCGGCCGCCACGGAATCAGCTTCGTCCGAACTGGCAAGGCTCCCGAGGTCCAGCACCTCTTCGTCGAACTCGCCAATCGCCGTCGGTCCGGCCGCATCCGCGAACTGGAGCAGCGGACTCGTCGGCAGGGTGTCTTCGACCGGCGCCGGTTGCGGCACGCGCCAGCCGACGGGCGGGTCGGAGTATGCAACCGCAGCCGGCACCGTCGCAGGCGCCCCGTCCTCGAGGGCGCCCGCGAGCAACCCGGCCGGCGAGCCGGACGGCAGCGTGAACGCGGGCACCGACTCGACGGCCGGCGCCGCGGCGTGGCCGTCGGCGTCGGCAGCCGTGGTTCGGAGCGCCTCCGCCGCCGTCGCCGCCTGCGCCGCGAGCGCGGCCTGTCGAGCCTCCTCTGCCGCCGCCGCCGCGGCTTCCGCTTCCAGGGCGGCCGCATACCGGCCGAACGACTCGGCCATCGACTTGAGCGCGGCGGCGCCGCCGGTGGCGGCGTTCTGCTTCGACAGAACGGTCTCGAGAGCCAGCCGCGCCTCGCGCACGTTGGCGAATCCGGCGCTCGGGTCCTTCTGGAGGGCGCGCTTCACCCAGCCGACGAGCGCCGCGGGCACGGCCGTCCGGCCTTCCGATCCCCGCGCCTGGGCGACCGCGGCAACCAGGGCGTCGAGTCCATTCGGGTACTCGTCCAGCTCGAGGGGCCGGCCGGCAAGCAGCGCCAGCGCCGTCGCACCGACCTGCATCACGTCGGCGAGGTCGTCCAGCTTGGCCGGGCCCTTGCCGGCGGGCAGCGGGATCCTGAACTCGCGCCAGAGCCTGGAGCGGGAGAACTCGAGGCGCTCAATCGCGGGGCCGAGGACGTAGTCGGCCACCACGGCGCGCCCCTTCGGCGTGATCAGGATGCGCTCCGGCCCGACCGCGCCGTGGTTCAGCCCGCGCGACTCGTGCAGCAGGGCGAGGGCCCCGAGCAATTCGCGCAGGATGTGGATGGCCGTGCTGGTCTGGATCGCAAGGGCCTCCGCCTTGGAGGCCTCGAGGTACTGCGACAGCCGATGGCCCGACACGAAATCGGAGACCACCTCGATCGTGCTGGGGTCGTCGCGCGGGACCTCGGCTGTCCTGACCGGCACGAACCGGGCCTGGCGGAAGGTGGCAAGGCGCCCAACCCGCTGGCGGATGGCGTTCTGCATCTTGCCCACGTCCCACAGGGGGCGGAGGACTTCGACCGGATCGTCGGTCCCGTCGGTCCGGACGTACCGAATCCCGAGGCCGTCTCGAAAGCGCGGCTGAGGCAGGACGACCGGTTCAACGAAGCCTTTTCGCATGCGTACCGCTGGCGGTGCAACGTCTGCGCCGAGCCCCCGGGCGAGGCACAGGCTTCCCGTGATCTCTCTTATCGGGCCGTCTGGCGCCCGCGCTAGGGTAATCGCACGGGAATCTCCGGGCGTCACGGCGGGGGCTCACGAGCGGGGCCAGCTGATTTCAAATTCGTCATCGGGGCCCGGCGAGGGGCGCCAGGCCCCCCGCGCCCCGGGCGGCAGCGGTCGTCCGGCAGCGGTCGTCCTTGACTTCCCGACCTGGGAGGTCTAGCCTTCCGGTCTAGTCTGCCGGAATCCGGCTGTCGGTCGTCCTCGCCCCATGCCAGCGGAGGGTCTCCATCGTGTTCAAGAGCCGTTCCGTTCTCGTCACCGTCATCGCCGCCGCGTGCCTCCTCGCCGCGGTCCTGCCCTCGTCTGCGCAGTTCGACACGGCGACCGTGGTCGGCACGGTCAAAGACAACACGGGAGGCGTCGTGCCCGGCGCCACCGTCACGCTGACGAACCTCGACACCGGGGTGGCGACTGTCCGGGTGACGGAGGCCAACGGGAGCTTCGAGTTCATCACCGTCCGCATCGGGCGCTACAAGGTGACGGCCGAGCTCCAGGGCTTCTCGACGGCCGTCGCTGACAACATCCAGGTGGCCGTCGGCGCCCGCCAGCGCGTTGACCTGCAGCTGGCGCCCGGACAGCTCACGGAAACCGTCCAGGTCGTTGGGACCTCAACACTCCTCGAAACCGATTCGAGCCAGCGCGGCCAGCTCATCACGGGCAAGCAGGCGGTGGAGCTCCCGCTGAATGGCCGCGAGTACTCGGCGCTGGCGCTCTTGAGCCCGGGCGTCCGCTTGTCGGCGTTGAGCACGGGGAGCACCGTCACGAGCCGTGAAGGCTCCTTCAACGTCAACGGCATGCGGAGCACGTTCAACAACTTCCTGCTCGACGGCCTCGACAACAACGCGTACGGCACGAGCAACCAGGGCTTCTCGAACCAGACGGTGCAGCCGTCGCCCGACGCAGTGGCCGAGTTCAAGGTCGTCACCAACAATACGAGCGCGGAATACGGTCGCGCCGGCGGCGCCACGATCAACGCGGCCTACAAGAGCGGCACCAACCAGTTCCGCGGAGCCGGCTGGGAGTTCTACCGCGATACCGCGCTGAACGCCACGGGGTTCTTCAGGCCGTCGTCCGGCGTGAAGCCCACACTCGACCGGAACCAGTACCGGCTTCGCCTTCGGGGGACCGATCGTCAAGAACAAGGCGTTCTTCTTCGCGGACGGCGAGCTGTTCAGGCAGAACCGCAAGAACGTCATCTTCCAGACGATCCCGACGCCGGCGCAGCGCCAGGGCATCCTGCCGGTCGAGGTGCGGAATCCGATTACGGGCGAGGTCTATCCGGCCGGCACCCAGATCCCGATGACGTCGTTCGCGAAGAAGGTGCTCGCGGACCTTCCGAATCCCACGAGCAGCACCTCGTCGAACAACTACGACACGCTGCAGAACTTCCAGAACAACCAGGACAAGTGGGGCGGCAAGGCGGACTTCCAAATCAACGAGTCGCTGTCGGTCTTCGGCCGGTACGGCTACCGCAAAGTCGATGGCGTCGACGACCCGCCGCTGCCGCTGCCGTCCGGCGGCGCCGGAAACGCATTCACGTACGTCACGACGCACCAGTTCGCGTCGGGGTTCACGTGGGCGCGCACGGGCACGTCGCTCCTCGAGGGGCGGTTCGGCTGGTCGCGGACGGAGGCAGGCAAGGACCCGTGGGGCCTGGGGACGCCCTCTGCGCTCGACGCGTACGGCATCACCGGCCTGCCGACCGACCCGCGCATCACCGGCGGCCTTTACACCACGCTGATCTCGGGTTACTCGGACCTCGGCCGCCAGGCCACGAACCCGCAGTGGCAGTACCCGGAGCTCTGGAACGTGAAGTTGAACTACACCTGGGTCAAGGGCCGGCACTCGCTCAAGACCGGCTACGAGTTCCAGTACGTCATGACCGAGGTTCAGGACGTCAACCCGCTGTACGGTCGCGATGCGTACACGGGGAACTTCACGCGTCCGGCAGGCCCGTCGGCCAACAACATCTACAACCTCGCGGACTTCATGCTCGGCTTGCGCAGCCAGTACGCCCTCAGCAGCATCCTGGTCGCGAATCTCAGGCAGCGGTACCAGTTCGCCTACGTCCAGGACGACTGGCGCCTGAACGAGAAGCTGACGCTCAACCTCGGCCTGCGGTACAGGTACGCCACGCCGTGGTGGGAACAAGACAACCTGATGACCAACTACGATCCGGCCACCAAGACGATGCTCAAGGCGAAGGACGGGTCAATGTACGATCGGACGCTGATGGATCCCGATCGGAACAACTGGGGCCCGCGCCTCGGGTTTGCGTACAGCATGACGCCGAAGACGGTCGTCCGCGGAGGATGGGGCACGAGCTACATCCACTTCCACCGCATCGGCGCCGCCAACGTCCTGGCGATCAACGGCCCGCAGGTCGTCAACGCGGTCGTGTCGCAGTCGAACCCGACGCTCCCGACGTTCCGGACGACGCAGCAGGGGTACCCGGCTGGCTTCGCCGACCCGTCGCAGTTCAACCCCTTGACCGCGAACATCCTCTACATGCCCCGCGACTACCACTCGAGCGTCGTGCAGAGCTGGTACGTGTCCGTGCAGCGCGAGATCCTGAAGAACGTGCTGGTGGACGTCGCCTACGTGGGCAACCGGGCCGACGACCTGCTCGCCTTGGCGAACTACAACCAGGCGGTGCCGAACAACCCGGCGGGGTCACTGTCGCTCCAGGCGAGGCGCCCGATCCAGGAGTACGGCGACATCACCTACACGTCGAACGACGGCAAGTCGCGCTACCAGGCGCTGCAGGTGAAGTTCGAGTACCGCATGCCGGGTAACCTGATGTTCCTGAATGCGTTCACGTGGTCCCAGGCGAAGGACAACGGCGCCGGGTCGCTCGAGAACCCCAACGGCAACGTGCCCGGGCCGCAGGACTTCTACAACCGGGAAGCGGACTACGCGATCTCGGCCTACAACCAGCCTTACAACAACACGACCAGTTTCGTGTGGGACCTCCCGTTCGGACGCGGCCGGCGGTGGGGCGCCGACGCCAGCGCCATCGTCGACGCGTTCATCGGCGGCTGGACCTTCAGCGGCATCAACACGATGACCTCCGGTGCGCCCGTGACGATGACCTACTCGCCGGCCGCGTCCTTCCAGGTGTCGGGGATCAACCAGGAATTCCGCGGATCGAACAACTACCGCCCGAACGTGAGCGGCGACCCCTACGGGAACAAGGACTCGATCACGGAGTACTTCAGCAAGACCACCGTCACGGTGCCCACCGACCCGAGCAAGCCGTTCGGCAACGCCGAGCGGAACATGGTGAGCCTGCCCTGGTTCTGGCAGCTGGACTTCGTGGCGTCCAAGAACTTCAAGCTCCCCGTCGGCTCCCAGACAAACGTGCAGGTGCGCATCGAGGCGTTCAACCTGCTGAACCGCACCAACTTCGCGACGCTGAACGCCAACCGGAGCAACGCGAACTTCGGCACGATCACGGCCGCGTGGGACGCGCGCCAGATTCAGCTGGGCGTCAAGGTCACCTTCTAGACGCGTCGCCGGGCATGCCGGGAGCGGCCCTGCGCCGCTTCCGGTTCGCTCTCTGAGGATTCAACGACCATGCAGCATCGCATCTTCGCCGTCGCCGTCGGCGCGGCCGTGCTCCCGATCGCCCTCGCCGCCTTGCAGGCCCAGGCGCCGCGGAAAGCGCTCATCGCCCACAGGGGTGCCTCGGCCTACGCCCCCGAGCACTCGGTCGACGCGTACAAACTGGCCATGACGCAGGGCGCGGACTTCGTGGAGCAGGACCTCGCCGTGACGAAGGACGGCGTCCTCGTCTCGATCCACGATCTCACCCTCGAACGCACGACGAACGTCGAGGAGGTCTTCCCCACCAGGTTCGTCGAGGGGAAGATCGGCGACAAGGTGGTCCGCCGGTGGTACGTCCACGACTTCACGCTGGCCGAGATCAAGCGGCTCGACGCCGGCTCATGGATGGACCAGAAGTTCGCCGGCACGCGGGTCCTGACGTTCCAGGAAGCGATTGACCTGGTCAAAGGGAAGGCGGGGCTTTACCCGGAACTCAAGGACCCCGAGTTCTACCGTCAGCGCGGGGTCAATCCCGTGAAGCTCTTCGCCGACATCGTGCAGAAGAACCGGCTCGAAGCCGACCCGAAGACACCGCTCATCCTGCAGTCGTTTGACGATGCGACGTTGAAGGCCGCGGCAGTCGACCTGCCGAAGGTACCGCGCGTGTTCCTCGTGTCGCTCCCGGACGCAGGGCGCATCGACACCCCGGAGAAGCTGAAGGAGATCGCGGCCTGGGCGACCGGCATCGGCCCGAACAAGGCGATCCTGGAGAAGACGCCCGACGTCGTGGGCTGGGCGCACGCGGCGAAGCTTACCGTGACGCCGTGGACCTTCCGCGCCTCGCAGCCCGGGAGGTTCGCCTCCGTGAGGGAGGAGATGGCCTACTTCCTCTTCACCCTCGGCGTGGACGAACTGTTCACGGACAACCCCGACATGTTCCCGCGCGCGAAATAGACGCACGCGACGCAAAGCAGACCCGGGGTCTGAAGACCCCGGGCTCCATCAGCCCATGGAGGCCGGGGCTTCAGCCCCGGCGATCAGCCGGGAAGTGCCTCCCGACAAATACCTCGTAGATCCACCCGCCCAGCACGCCGCCCACCAACGGCCCGACGATGGGCACCCACCACCAGTAGTTGCCCGCGCGGAAGACCTCGCTCCCCCACCCCGCCAGGTAGGTGAACACGCGCGGCCCGAAGTCGCGGGCCGGGTTGATGGCATAGCCGCAGTTCGTGCCGTACGCGGTGCCGATGCCGACCACCAGCAGGCCGACGAGTACCGGGGCCAGTCCAGCCGGCGCCGGGGCGTTGCGCTGGTCCGTGATCCCGAGGATGACCCCGACGAGAATCGCGGTGCCGACCACCTGGTCGATGAACCCGCCCGGAAACGTGCTCAGATAGGGCTGCGGGTACGTCGCGAAGATCCCGGCGGTGCCTTGCGGCCCCAGCACCTGCCGCACGCCGCCGTCGAAGGCCGTGAGCCCTTCGCGATAGGTCAGGTAGACGACCGCGGCGGCCACGAAGGCCCCGGCGGTCTGGGCGACCATGTAAGGCAACACTTTCCGCCAGGGGAAGCCGCGATGCACCGCCGCCGCCAGCGTGACCGCGGGGTTCAGGTGCGCGCCGGACACGCCGGCGGACACGTAGCAGCCCATGACGACGCCGAGGCCCCAGGCGAGGTTGATCGCAAGGTAGCTCCCCTGCGCCTGTTTACTGACGATGAACTGCGCCACGACGCCGGCGCCGAAGAGAATCAGGACGAAGGTGCCCAGGAACTCGGCCAGCACCTGCCGTAGGGTCTCTCGAGACATGCAGCTCTCCTCTACCGCTCGGGGGCGCACACCGGGCGTACGCTGGGCGCAGAGTATACCCCGGAGTGTGGTACCCTTCGGCTGTTTTCTGCCGCGCGTCCCCCCACAATTGCCCCAGGAGCACCACCGTGGCGTACATCCTCGCACTCGACCAGGGCACCACCAGCTCCCGCGCCATCCTCTTCGACCACGGCGGCGCCGTCGCGTCAGTGGCCCAACGCGAGTTCCCGCAGATCTTCCCGAAGCCGGGATGGGTCGAGCACGACCCGAAGGAAATCTGGGCCTCGCAGATCGCCGTGGCCGCCGAGGCGCTGGCCCGCGTGCCGGGCGGCGCCGCTGGCGTAGCCGCCATCGGGATCACGAACCAGCGCGAAACCTCCGTCGTCTGGGACCGGGAGACCGGAGAGCCGATCGGCAACGCCATCGTCTGGCAGGACCGGCGCACGGCCGATCGGTGCGACAGGATGAAGGCCGACGGCTTCGAGGACCTCGTGCGGCGGCGCACGGGCCTGGTGATCGACGCGTACTTCTCCGGCACCAAGGTCGCGTGGATCCTCGACAACGTCGACGGCGCACGCGCGAAGGCGGCGGAAGGGCGGCTGGCCTTCGGCACCGTCGACTCCTGGCTCGTCTGGCGGTTGACGGGCGGACGCGTGCACGTGACCGACGTGAGCAACGCCTCGCGCACCATGCTGTTCAACATCCACACGCTGAAGTGGGATGAGGACCTGCTCCGGATGCTCGACGTCCCGGCGAGTCTGCTGCCAGAGGTGCGCGCATCGAGCGACGTGTACGGGCACGTTGAGGGCGGCCTCGGACTCTCCGGCGTGCCGGTGGCCGGCATCGCCGGCGACCAGCAGGCCGCCCTGTTCGGCCAGATGTGCGTGAAGCCGGGCATGGCGAAGAACACCTACGGCACGGGCTGCTTCCTGCTGCAGAACACCGGCGAGCGGCCCGTCGAGTCAGCCAATCGCCTCCTCACCACGGTGGCCTGGCAGGTCGGCGGCCGCACGGAGTACGCCCTCGAGGGCAGCGTGTTCATCGGCGGCGCCGTCGTCCAGTGGCTCCGCGACGGCCTCGGCCTCATCCGGCAGTCCGCAGACGTCGAAGCACTCGCGGCCTCCGTGCCCGACAACGGCGGCGTCTACCTCGTCCCGGCTTTCGCGGGCCTCGGCGCGCCGCACTGGGACGCGTACGCCCGCGGCACGATCGCCGGCCTGACGCGGGGATCCACCGCCGGCCACATCGCGCGGGCGGCCGTCGAGAGCATCGCGTACCAGGTGGGTGATCTGCTGGATGCCGTCCATCGTGACGCCGGCATCGCACTGGAGGAATTGCGGGTCGACGGTGGCGCGGCGCGCAACGACATGCTCATGCAGTTCCAGGCGGATCTCCTCGGCGTGCCGGTCGTGCGGCCCACGGTGACCGAGACGACCGCAATCGGGGCTGCCTACCTCGCGGGGCTCGCGGTGGGCTTCTGGGACTCGCCCGGCGAGATCGCCAGGCAGTGGAGCGCCGAGCGGCGGTTCGAGCCGTCCATGGCCGCCTCGGACGTCGAGCGCCTGCGCGGACGATGGCACGACGCGCTCGCGCGCGCGAAGGGCTGGCTCAGCGCGGGAGAACACGTATGAACCGGGCCGAGATGCTGAACCGGGTGGCCGAGCGCCGGGCGCCCTGGGACATGGTGATCGTCGGCGGCGGCGCCACCGGCGCGGGGATTGCCGTCGATGCGGCGTCCCGAGGCTACGACGTGCTCCTCCTCGAGCAGCACGACTTCGGCAAGGGCACGTCGAGCCGGAGCACGAAGCTCGTGCACGGGGGCGTCCGCTATCTCGAGCAGGGCAACATCTCGCTCGTGATGGAGGCGCTCAAGGAGCGCGGCATCATGCGCCAGAACGCGCCGCACCTGGTGGGCGACCTGGCGTTCGTCGTGCCGAACTACGACTGGTGGGAGGCGCCGTTCTACGGCATCGGCCTGAAGGTCTACAACGTCCTCGCCGGCAAGTACGGCTTTGGCGACTCGCAGATCCTGTCCCGCGAGGAAACGCTCGAACGCCTGCCGACGATCAAGACCGAAGGGCTCCGCGGCGGCGTCGTGTACTACGACGGCCAGTTCGACGACTCGCGGCTCCTCGTCAACCTGGTCCAGACGGCGGCCGAGCAGGGCGCGACGCTCCTCAACTATGCGCGCGTGACCGGCTTCACACAGGAGCCGGACGGGTTTCTGAACGGTGTCGCCGCGATCGACGAGGAGTCCGGGCGGGAGATCCGCGTGGCGACACGTGTCGTCGTCAACGCCACGGGCCCCTTCGCGGACGGCGTTCGCCGCCTGATCGATCCGTCCGCCTCGCCGATGATCGCCCCGAGCCAGGGCGTGCACCTGGTGTTCGACCGCTCTTTCTTGCCGGGCCGGAGCGCGATCATGGTGCCGCACACGCGCGACGGCCGCGTGATGTTCGCCATCCCCTGGCACGGGCACACGCTGGTCGGCACCACCGACACGCCGATCGCCGAGCCCACGCTCGAACCGCGGGCGCTCGACGAGGAGGTGGCGTTCATCCTCGAAACCGCCGGCCAGTACCTGCACCGGGCGCCGACGCGCGCCGACGTGCTGAGCGTCTCGGTCGGGATCAGGCCCCTCGTCCGCGCCGATGGCGCCGCGTCGACGGCGGCACTCTCGCGGGACCACACGATTCACATCGAGCGGTCGGGCCTGCTCACCGTGGCCGGCGGCAAGTGGACCACCTACCGCCACATGGCCGAGGACGCGGTGAACCAGGCCGCGATGCTGGCGCACCTGCCCGAGAAGACCTGCGTGACACGAACGCTCAATATTCACGGCTTCCATCCCCACGCGGAGAAGTTCGGTCCCCTCAACGTGTATGGTTCCGACGCTCTCGCGATCCAGGACCTGATGCGCGCTCACCCGCCTCTCGCGGAGCGCCTGCACCCGGCGCTGCCCTACACGAGAGCGGAGGTGATTTGGGGCGTGAGGGTAGAGATGGCGCGGTCGGTCGAGGATGTGCTGGCCCGGCGCTGCCGGGCATTGTTCCTCAACGCGAAGGCGGCCGTCGAGATGGCGCCCGAGGTGGCGCGGCTCATGGCGGTCGAGCTTGGCGAGGACGACGCCTGGCAGCTCCGTCAGTTGGCCGCCTTCGAGGAGACGGCCTCCTGCTTCCGCCTGGCCTAGGTGTCCGCGGCCGTCGTCGAGGCCGACGCCGGTTGCGCGGCTACGACGACCGCTTGTGGCTGGTGGCGGTGTGGCCGAGGGTCATCGCGCTGAACGCCATCGTCAGGACGCAGCACACGACCATCGTGACGAACACGCCGTTCCAGCCCCAGTGGTCGGCGATCCAGCCGACGCCCGTCCCGGCGATGGCGGACCCGAAGACGTAGCCGAAGAAGCCCGTGAAGCCGGCCGCCGTGCCCGCCGCCTTCTTCGGCACCAGGTCCAGGGCGTGCAGGCCGATGATCATGATCGGGCCGTAGATCAGGAACCCGATGGCGATGAGCGCCGCGTAGTCGATCCAGAGCGGCCCGTTGATGTTCAGCCAGTAGACGACGACCGCCACGAGCGTGAGGGCCATGAAGAGAATCGTGGCCGGGGCGCGCCGGCCCTTGAACACCTTGTCGGACATCCACCCGCAGGCGATCGTGCCGGGAATCGCCGCCCATTCGTACAACGACCACCCCAGGCTCGACTGCTGAAACGAGAACCCCTTGTGGGTCTGCAGGTACGTCGGGATCCAGTTCACCACCCCGTAGCGCACGAAGTAGACGAAGGCGTTCGCGACGGCGATTGCCCAGAGGTACTTGTTGTTGAGCACGTGCTCCAGGAAGATCTGGCGGAAGGTGAAGTTGCGCTCGTGGGCCTCACTGTAGGCCGGCGGGTAATCGTTGCGGTGCTCTTCGATCGGCGGCAGCCCGCAGGACTGCGGCGTGTCGCGCATCAACACGAAGGCGATCAACGCGACGCCGGCCGCGATGACGGCGTTGAAGTAGAACTTCGCGCCCCAGTCGCCGAAGAGCAGCACACCGACGGCCGCCAGGTTCGCCACCAGCGCGCCCCCTACGTTGTGCGCGGTGTTCCAGACCGACACCACCGTCCCGCGCTCGTTGGTGCTGAACCAGTGCACCATCGTTTTCCCGCACGGCGGCCATCCCATCCCCTGCACCCAGCCGTTCACCACCTGCAACAGGATGAGCAGCGTCAGTGAGAGGTAGATGCCCTTGAACAGCCCGCACGCCGCGATGATGCCCGCCGACAGCAGGAGGCCCAGCGGAAGGAAGTAGCGGGGATTGCTGCGGTCGGAGACCGAGCCCATCAGGAACTTCGACAAGCCGTACGCCAGCGACAATCCCGTCAGCGCCGTGCCGAGCGCGGCCTTCGAGTACTCGGGGTGTTCGGTGAGGATGTCCGGAATGGCGAGCGCCAGGGTGTTGCGGACCAGGTAGTAGGCCGCATAGCCGACGAAGATGCCAATGAACACCTGGCGCCGGAGCCGCGTGTACTCGGGATCGATCTCGTGCCGGGACAGCCGTTCAATCGCGGGGGCGGACTTCAGGAATCCGATCATGGGGGCGCAGTCTAGCACGGTTACCGGGGCGGACCTCCCATGCCGCCGGGGGGAGCGGGCGGCGACGCCCCGAGAAGCGGGCTGCGAGAGCCGGCGGCCGATGCCGCGGTGGTCATCGTCCTCGACGCCCCCCCGGGAAGCTTGACGCCGGTGACGGCGGCATCGCCTTCCGCGACCTGCTCACCGAGGACTTCGACGGCCGTGCCGTTGGTCATGCCCGTCCGCACCACCGAGCCGCGGATGGCCGACCCGTCATAGACCCACAGCGTGCCGCAGCCGGCCACGCCCGCGCAGGACGGCGTGCCGCCGCCGGCCGCTCCACTCAGCGCCGCCAGCATGTCCGCGGTCGGCTTGAACCGCAGCGCCGCCGCCGGCACCATCAGCGCGTCGTCTCGCCTGGCCACCTCGATGGTCACCGTCGCCGTCATGCCGGGCTTGAGTTTCAGCTCCGGGTTGGCGACCTCGATGACCGTGGCGTAGGTCACCACGTTCTGCGACACGACCGGCTGCAGCCGCACCTGCGCGACGCGCCCCGTGAACTCGTCGTCCGGATACGCGTCGACCCGGAAGCTGACCGCCTGCCCCGGTGCGATCTGCCCCACGTCGGACTCGTCGATGCTGGCGTTGAGGTGCATCCTGGTCAGGTCCGCCGCGAGCACGAAGAGCGTCGGCGCCTGCATGCTCGCGGCCACCGTCTGGCCCGTATCGACGGCGCGGGACACCACGATGCCGTCGATCGGCGACGTGATGACGGTGTGTTCCAGGTTCACCCTGGCCTGGTTCCGGCTCGCCGTCGACTGCGCAACGGATGCGTCGGCTGAGCGCACCTGCGCCGCGGCGGAGGCCAGCGTCACCTGAGCCGCCTCGAAATCGGCGTCCGAGACCAGCCGCTTCTCCGCCAGCCGCACCATCCGGTCCAGCGCGAGCTTCGCGGCGTCACGCGAGACGCTCAACCGCTCGACGTCGGCCTCGGCCCGAACGAGGTTCGCCTCGGCCTGCTCGACCTGCGTCTGAAAGACCGAGGGGTCGAGCCTCGCCAGGACCTGCCCTTTGTGGACGACGTCGTTGAAGTCGGCCGCCAGCGTCTGGATCGTCCCCGACACCTGCGTACCGACATTCACCGTGGTGACCGCCTCGAGCGATCCGGCGGCGCTGACGGCCTGCACCAGCCGTCCGCGCGTGACCTCGACGGTCGTCACCGTCGGCCTGGCCGACGTCGAGGCCCTGGTCGCCACGCCCGCGCCTGCGGTCGCGACGAGACCGACCGACGCCAGCATCCACAGCACCGTCCGCTTCCGTGTCATGGCCGCGCCCTCCTGCCCCGCCCCGGCGGGGCCCGGCGATCCGGGTCGCCCACCGCCCCGATGCGCGGCTGGAGGCCAGGCGTCCCGGTACCGTCTACCAGTAGAGACGGCGGCACCGGCGACGCCTGCGGAGCAGGAGTGTGAAAGTTGTGTGGCGCGCTGCGCGCGCTACTTCACGAGTGCATAGGAGAAGCGATAACGCCCCGAACCGGCTTCCACGACAACGTCTGGCCCGTCCTGCCTGGGCGACGACAGCCCGGGCGCCGAGGTCAGCGCCTGGCCGCTCTCCGTCGCGCCGGCCAGCCTGGCTCCCGGCAGCCGAATGGTCGCCGTGATGTTCGCGGGCACCTCCACGATCAGCTCGAACGCCTGCGCATCGAGCGACCAGGCCGAGCTCACGCGGCCGTACGGCGTCGCATGCGAGGCGCTGACGCGCGTGAATCCGCCACCGGGCCTCGGCTGGATGAAGATGTGCTTGTAGCCAGGCGCGGCCGGATCGATCGCCAGGCCGGCCATGACGGTGTACATCCACTCGCCGATCGCTCCATAGGCGTAGTGGTTGAACGAGTTCATCCCCTTGTCCTGGAACGAGCCGTCGGGCTTGAGGCCGTCCCAGCGCTCCCAGATCGTCGTCGCGCCCTGCTTCACCGGATAGAGCCACGACGGATACTGCTCCCGGTTGAGCAGCATGTACGCCTCGTCGAGGTAGCCATACCGGCTCAGCACGTGACACAGGTAGGGCGTGCCGACGAAGCCCGTCGTCAGGTGCCCCCTGCGCTTCACTTCCTGCGCCAGCCGCGCCGCGGCCGAGGGCCGCACGGCTTCCGGCAGCAGGTCGAACTGCAGCGCGACGGCATACGCCGTTTGCGTGTTCTCACCCACGCGGCCCGTCGCCGTCACGAACTCCTTCTGGAACGCCGCCTTGATGCGATCGCGGCGCGCGGCGTACTTCGCGGCGTCGTCCGTCTTCCCGAGCACCCGGGCCGTGCGCTCCAGCAGGTCCGTCGAATGCGCGAACATCGCCGTGGCGATGAGGTCTTTCCCGGTGGTGGCGCCGGGATAGTCCGAGGCCGTGCTGGCGAAGGCCAGCCAGTCGCCGAACGTGAAGTCCTCGCTCCAGATGAAGTCGTCGCCGGCCCGGCGCGTCATGTACTCGACCCAGGCCGCCATGCTCGGATACTGCGTCTCGAGCATGCGCCGATCACCGTAGCTGAGGTACATCGTCCAGGGAATGATGACCGCCGCGTCGGCCCACGCCGCCGATCCGGCCTGCGGCCGGCCCGGCTCGCTGAGCACGTCGGGAATCACGTGAGGCACGCTGCCCGTGTCGAGCTGGTCGGCCGCCACGTCGCGCAGCCACTTGGTGAAGAAGCCCGCGACGTCCATGTTGAACGCGGCCGTCGGGGCGAACACCTGCGCATCGCCCGTCCACCCCAGGCGCTCGTCGCGCTGCGGGCAGTCGGTGGGCACGTCGAGGAAGTTCCCCTTCTGGCCCCAGACGATGTTGTGCTGCAGCTGGTTGACTGGCGGCTTTGAGGTCTCGAACGTTCCCGCAGGCGCCATGTCCGAGTGGACGACGATGCCCGTCAGACTGTCGAGGGTGAGCGGGCCGGGATAGCCGTCGACGGCCACGTAGCGGAAGCCCTGGAACGTGAAGCGCGGCTCGTAGGTCTCCGGCCCGCCGCCCTTGAGCGTATAACGCACCGTCTGCTTCGCCGCGCGGAGATTCTCGGTGTAGAAGCTGCCCTGCTTGTCGAGCACCTCGGCGTGGCGGAGCGTGACCGCCGCGCCCGCCGGCCCCTCGGCCTTCAAGCGGACCCAACCGACCATGTTCTGGCCCATGTCGACGACCGTGTCGCCCGCGGGGGTCTTGAGGATCTTGATCGGCCTGATCTCGCCCGTGCGCCTGATAGGCGGCCCCGCCGGCGCCACCAGGATGTCCTTCGCGTGGTCGGCGACCTCCACCCCGGCCCAGTCGCGATCGGCGAAGCCGGGGGACGACCAGCCCGTCCTCTCGAGGCGAGCGTCGTAGGTCTCGCCGTGGTAGATCTCGGACATCAGGATCGGCCCCGTCGAAGCCTTCCAGCTCGCGTCGGTCGCCACGACCTCCTGACGCCCTCCCTTGTAGGTGACGACCAGCTGCATCAGCAGGCCGAGGCGGCTGCCGTAGATGTTGCGCTTGTCGCCCCACGCGAGATAGCCGCGATACCAGCCGTTGCCGAGCGTGACGCCGACGGCGTTGGCGCCCTGCTTCAACAGCGTCGTGACGTCGTAGGTCTGGTACTGCAGGCGCTTGTTGTAGCTCGTCCAGCCCGGGGTGAGCACGGCGTCTCCTACACGCTGCCCGTTGATCGCCATCTCGTAGACGCCGTGGCTCGTGACGTAGGCCCGTGCCCGCTCGATTGCCCCTTTCAGCCGGAACTCGCGCCTGAGCAGCGGTGACGGCCCCGACGTCTTGGGGTCCTCCTGGATGGCGGGTTCGATCCAGATGGCCTTCCAGTCGGAAGGCTGAAGCAGTCCCATCTCCCAGTACGCGGGGAAACTCCACGCGGATACCGCGTTGGCGCCGTCCCAGACCCGCACGCGCCAGTAGTAGCGGGCGCTGGAGGTGAGCGCAGGACCGCCGTAGGCGACGTGGACCGAGTCGGCCGATGTCACCACGCCCGAGTCCCACAGCAGGCCCTTCGCGCCCGGCAACGCCCGCTCGGTGGACGCCACCTGCACCTGGTAGGCCGACTGCACGACGCCGCGGGCCGCCGAACGGAGCTGCCAGCTGAACCGCGGCTGCCGGACGTCGATCCCGACGGGGTTCGCCGCGTACTCCGTGCGCAGGTCCGTCACGACGAGGTCGCCCGGCGCAGGAGCCGACGACCGTTGCGCCGCCGGCACGGCCGCCAGCGCGAATGCCAGCAACAAGACGAGGATCGCGGACTGCTTCAGCGTGGACATGGCCGCCTCAGATCTGCGAGTAGGCCGCCGGCCGCAGGAAGATCACGGTCGTGGCCGACACCGTGTTGGCGTAGATCGGGTTCGAGCTGAGCGCTTTCCAGTCGGGCGAGTTCCTGAAGGCCTCCCACGTCTTCTCGCGGGCCACCATGTCCTGGTGGACCGTCATGTACACGAGGTTCGGCTGGCGCTGGCCGATGAGCGTCTGGCCGAAGAACACCGATCGGAGACCGACCTTGTCGAAGATCGCAATCTCGCCGCCCTCGTTGAACATCTCGATCTTCTTGAGGGCGGCCGTCTCGCTGTGGCTCTCGTAGATGCGCAGTTCGAACGTCCGCGGCTTGTTGCCGGCGGTCTCCGCGGGCACCCGCACCTTCGGCAGGTTCGTGAAGGCCCAGAGGAGGGTCGATTCGTAGCGGGTATACGCCGGGTTGTCGATCGTCATGGACGAGTACGCCGACGCGGCCTTCTGGTATTCGGGGTCGCCCGCCAGCTTCGCCGGGGCGGCGAGGAAGCTCTCGAGGCTCGGGTACGGCACCAGCACGAAGAGGTTGAGCGCGTTGCTGCCCGAGACCACCGTGAACACGCCGACGGGCCGCGACCCCAGACGGTTCCACGCCGGGATGCAGGCCTTCTCGAGATAGTCGTGCAGGACCGCCTTCCGGTTGCCGGTCTGCATCTCGTACGTCCGCAGTTCGTAGAACTCGCGGGACGACGCCTCCTGTGCCAGCGCCTCGCCACCTGTCCACGACGAGAGCACGGCTCCGCCGGCAAGCGACGAGGTTCTCAGAAATTCGCGGCGTTTCATGGCGGTACCTCCGGAAGGTGGTGGGCGGGGGGCGCCAGCCCTAGTTCCCTGCGACGACGCGGCCGATTATCCCACAAGGGGGCCTGGAGTGCGCTCGCAGCTGGAATGCCCATGAACTCTCACCACCTGGCCGCGCGCGACGACCACTCGGGCCTGTGGGACTGGAACCTGGCCACCAACCGGGTCCACTTCTCCCCCCGGTGGCTCTCCCTGGTGGGCAGCGACGAGCACCGCGTGGGCAATACACCGGATGCGTGGCTCAAGCGCGTCCATCCCGACGACATCGGCGAGGTCCGGCGCCAGATCGACGAACACCTGGCGGGAAGAGCCCGCGAATTCGATCTTCCCCACCGGCTGCTGCACGGCGACGGCACGTACCGCTGGACGTCGTGCCACGGCGTGGTCCTTCGGAACGAGAGCGGGCAGGCCGTCCGGCTGATGGGCTGCCATTTGGACGTGACCGCGGAGAAGGTGGCCGACGCGCTGACCGGCCTTCCCAACCGGCTCCTCTTCATGGATCACCTGGCTCGTGCCGTCGAGCGGACCAAACGGAACCCGGCGCACCATTTCGCGGTGCTGCTGATCGACCTCGGCCTGACGGACCCGTGTGAAGACGAGGCGGCCGTGAGAGCAGCCGACCCGGTTCTGACCGCCGCGGCCCGGCGGCTCGAGACCTGTTTGCGAGCCGGCGACGGTGGGGCCGGCCTGAGCCGCGATCATCTGGTGGCGCGCCTGCGCGGAGACGATTTCGCCATTCTGCTCGACGGCCTCGCCGAGATCGGCGACGCGAGAGTGGTGGCGGATCGCGTGCTCGGCGAGATCCTCTCCTCGTTCATGATCGGTGGCGACGAGGCCTTTCTTCCGGCCAGCATCGGCATCGCCGTGAGCGCCACCGGCTACACGCGGGCCGAGGCCGTGATGCGCGACGCCGACACGGCACTCCACAGGGCCAGGCTGCTGGGCCGGGCCCGCTGCGAGGTGTTCGACACCGCCATTCTGAGGTCGGCGCAGACCGAACTCCAGCTGGACACCGACTTCATGGAGGCGCTCGCCCGGCGCGAGTTCGTGCTCTTCTATCAGCCGGTGGTCTCCCTGGCCACGAGCCGCGTTGTCGGATTCGAGGCCCTGGTCAGGTGGCAGCATCCGACCCGTGGCCTGGTCCAACCCGAGGAATTCATTCCGATCGCCGAAAAGACCGGCTTCATCGTGCCGCTGGGGAAGTGGATCCTGCGCGAAGCCTGCCGTCAGCTCAAGGCGTGGCAGGACAGCCTGCCGGCCGTCGAGAACGTCTGGGTGTCGGTGAATCTCTCCACGCCGCAGTTCAACCACTCCTCGCTCGTTGACGACATCGCCGAAGCCCTGCACGACGCAGGTCTGCCGGCCCGTTGCCTGGTGGTGGAGTTGACCGAGGGCGTGGCGATGGCGAACCCGGCCGCGGTGAAGGGACTGCTGATGCGACTGCGCGTGATGGGCGCGAAAGTCGCCCTCGACGACTTCGGCACCGGGCAGTCCTCGCTGGCATACCTGCACCAGTTTCCGGCGGACCAGCTCAAACTCGATCAGTCGTTTATCTGCGACATGGAGAGCCGGAACGACGTCCGGGACATCGTCGGAGCTGTCACGACGCTCGCCCACAAGCTCGGTCTCGAGGTCATTGCGGAGGGCGTTGAGACCGCCGGGCAGCTGGCCATGGTTCAATCTCTGGAGTGCGAGTACGTGCAGGGCTTCGTCTTCTCGAAGCCCGTCGACGAGGAGCGCGCGGCGGAGCTGCTCCGTTGGGGCTTGGTGCCTTCGCCGGGAAGCGGACGTGCGGCAGCGCCATCGCTGGTCGCTTCACCGCAGGACGGTGCGCCGGCGTACGAAACCGCCGGCAGGCGGCCCCGCATGTCCAGGGCCCTATACGTATCGGCGGCGGTGCTGAGCACGCTGGCGCTGGCAGGCCTCGTCGCCCGCTTCACCGCCAAGCCTCCATCGCCGGCGCCGGCGTCGTCCCGACCGGCTGTCGCACAGGTGGCTCCGACGGCGCAGGCGCCCCGCGCGGCCCCCGACAGCGCGCCTGTCTCACCAGCGCCTGCGAAAACAGAGAGGCGCAGCGTAAGCGGACGCGGCCCGGCAGCCGCGGAAGCGCCCGCCGCCATGCCCGGCCCGTCCGTCGCGACGCCCGTTGTGTACTCGTTCCGCGTTGTTCACAAACACGCGCTGCGCGGCTGCCGCGGCCAACTGTCCGTATCATCGGCCGGCGTGGCGTTCGTCCCTGACAAGGACGAGGACAAGTCGAAGGACGCTTTCGCCTTCAACCACGGCGAGTTCCTTCACGCCGTCTCCGGCGACGAGCTGACCGTCAAGTCGAACGCCAGGACGTACCGCTTCAGGGCGGCGGATACCACGGGGAAGGACGACGGGAGGGGACGTCTCCAGGAGATCGGAGCCCACATCTCGCGCCTCCGCCCTGCGCCGGCAGCCAAGTAAGGCTGTCACCCGCAATTCGGAATGTGCTCGGCGACGGCCACTGCTCTGCCGCACCTCTGTATTCGATCGCGCGACTGGCTCTCCTGGCGTCTCCGATTGGCGTGCTGCCCGCGGTGGCGCAGCCCGTGGCGTCCGCGCCCCCAAGGTCCTTCAGATGTCCCGCGAGGAAGTGAAGTGCGGCAAGACAGCCGCTCACCAGAAGGTCGAGCTCGGCTGGCCGAAGGCCTTTGCCCAGGTCAAATGGCCCACCTGCTACCTGGCCGCGACGTCGATGACCGGCCCTGCAGAGGCGTGGTACATGACCGGGTACCCTTCCTGGTTTCGGTGGCGCGGGTGCGCCCGGGCCATGACGCCGAGCTGGCGCCCAAGCCCGTGGCCACCGCGAAGCCGGCAGCCGCCTGGTTCTCCTGCCTCCGCCTCACTCTGATCGACGAGACGCGGTCGGTCTTGTCGCCCGTCAACGGCACGCTGCCCCCGGGAATGGCCGGCGTGCTCGTGGATGACAATCCCCTCGACTCGCAGCCGGAACCTCGTGCGTGCGGGCATCCCTGAGCGCGTGGCGCTGCAGACGACGGGGCACATGACTCGGGCGGGAGCCCTTCGCTTTCGGCCCGCACGACGAGGCGAAGATCTCCTTCCGGGACCAGAGACACCTTCGGAACCGGCGCAGGACTCGTGGCTCCCAGGCGCGACAGCCGTTCCTGGAGCCGGCTGCAGGGACTCGGGCCTCGCTATTCCAGGCGGCTCTTCGCCGCGATCAGCTTCGCGACCACCTGCTTGACGGCGATCTCGGTGGCCTCGCCGAGAACGGTGTCGCGGTATCAGACGAGCCCATGCTGATCTCGCCGCCGCCGCCGGCGCCGCCGCCGCCCCCGGCACCGCCGAGCAGCAAGCCGCTGCGGGTCGAGATGCCCTCGCCCTTGGCGCTGGCCATGAGCTCGCCGGTAGACGTGTCGATGATGCGTGCGGTGACGGCCACGGTGGCTTTGCCCTTCTGGGTGCCGACGTTGCCAATCCCGTACTTGCCGCCGCCGAAGGCACCAGCGTTCACGCCCTTGTTGGATTTCTCGAGGCCGAACTTTGTGATGGATCCCACCACCATGTACTTCACGCCGAGCGCCTTGCCCACTTTCGCCACGGCCTTGGCGTCGGGGTCGGCGCGGTCGCTATTCGAGAAGTCCTGCTCGGCCAGGATGGCGTCGAGGCGCTTGCGTTCGATGATGCGGTAGGAGCCGTCATTGACGAGCTCGTCCACGATCATGTCGCACACGCCCTTGCCGATGTCCCAGTTGCCATCCCACCAGTGCTGGATGGAGGCGAAATCGAAATCAAGAACAGCCATCGTCTGCCGGCTTGCCTTGCCCTGGCCGAGCGCGGGACTGGCGCCAGCGATGAGCATGGCCACTGCGATGACGGACACGATCGTGGACCACTTGCGCATGTGCGTGCCTCCACTGAAAGCCCGGGGGTTGGGCGCCCAATAGAGCGTAATGGCGGGCCTCGCCGGGTGTCAATTCGGCATGGAGTGCGTTCGTCATGAGCGTCCTGGGCTGCCACGCCCGTCTCAGCGCTCCGGACCCGACGACGCCGGAGCCGACGGACAGGCCGTCTGGCGGAGGCGGACGAATCCCGAGTCCCGCCCCTCGACCTTGCTCGGGGCGGCCCTGAGCCTGCCGAAGGGCCGAACCCCGAGTCTCGAAGTCCCGATTGTCCTATCTGGAGGTGGAGGCGCCGTCCGGATTTGAACCGGAGAATGGAGGTTTTGCAGACCTCTGCCTTACCACTTGGCTACGGCGCCCTGTCGGGAAGCACGATCAAACTGCGCGTCGCTGGAAGGGAGAAAATGGAGCGGGAAACGGGATTCGAACCCGCGACTTCGACCTTGGCAAGGTCGCACTCTACCACTGAGTTATTCCCGCTCGCCAACCGCCTTCCTACGTTAGCACAGCCCCGCGCGGAGACTCAAGACAACCGGGAACGTCCTCTCAAGAGGCCATGAACGCGTTCTTGACCACCTCCACCACCGGCAGCAATCCCGGGCGGCACAGCACGGTGACCACGTCGAACCGGCACAGACACCCGTGGAGCCGCTTCTCGCTGAGATACCACCTGGCCATCGTCACGATGCGCCGCTGTTTCCACCACGTCACGGCCTCGGCGGGAATCCCGAAGTCATCGGAGGTGCGCGTCTTCACCTCGACGAACACCAGCGTCAGGCCGTCCTGCGCAATGATGTCGATTTCTCCAACACGGGTGCGGTAGCGCGTGGCAAGAATCGCGTACCCTCTGCGGGTGAGCTCCTCGCAGGCCAGTTTTTCGCCGGAAATCCCGAGGGCCACGGTGGCATGTGATCCCATGCGCTGGAGGCTGCAAAACCCGATCCGGCCGGCGGCCGCGTCTTCCCCCGTCCGGCGGTCGGGTATAATCCTCCCGCCCCACCTCCGGCAGCCCCTCACCATACCCGGAGTCGTTCGTGACCGCGAGCGTCATCCCGGCGCTCGTGAGAACAGGAGGAATGCATGAAGATCCTCGTTTTCGGGGGCTCCGGCAAGATGGGCCTCGCAGTCGCCTTCGACCTCCTTCGCGAGCCCGACGCGACAGCCATCGGCCTCGCAGGGCGCCGTCTGGACGCCCTGGAACAGGGACGGGCCTGGCTCAAGGACCCGCGCGTCGTGCTGCACCAGATCGACATCGAGCAGAAGGACCAGGTCGTGGCGCTGCTGAAGCAGTACGACGTCGCCGTCAACACGCTTCCCGACCGGCACACGAGCTACCTTGCCGTGGACGCGGCCGTCCGCGCGGGCACCCACGTCGTCGACATGCTGGAGGAGTACCACCGCCGTCCCGACGCCTACGAACTCGAGGGCCTCGTCCTGCCCGCCGGCATGTCGCTGAACGAGTACGGCGACTGGATCCACGACACCGCGCTGAAGAACAACGTCTGCTTCATGGACGGCATCGGGTTCGCGCCGGGCCTGAGCAACATCACGTGCGGCGAGGCCATCCGGAAGCTGGACGTCGCCGAGTCGGCCGTCGCCCGCGTCGGGGGGATCCCGCGCAAGGACGTGGCCGCCCGCAATCCGCTCCGCTACATGATCACCTGGGCCTTCTGGCACGTCCTGCGCGAGTACGTGATCAAGGTCAACGTGCTCAAGGACGGCAAGCTGGTCGAAGTGAATGCGGCCACGGATCGCGAGAAGTTCGTGTTCGACAAGTTCGGCCGGAACGAGCCCCTCGAGTGCGCGATCACTCCCGGGATGCCCAGCTTCATCTTCACGCGGACGCAGCTGAAGGAGTTCGCCGAGAAGACCGTTCGCTGGCCGGGCCACTGGGACGGCGTCCAGACGCTGAAGGAGTGCGGCATGCTCGATCTCGACCCGATCGAGATCGGGGGCGGCAAGGCCGCTCCGCGCGACTTCCTGCTGGCCCGCATCGAGCCGCAGCTGCGCGCGAAGCCGGGCGACACCGACGTGTGCGTGATGTACAACACCGTCGTCGGCACGAAGTTCGGGATGAAGACGAAGATCTCCTACCACCTCTGGGACGAGGCGGACACGGTCAACGGCATCTCCTCGATGGGGCGCGTCACGGGCTACAGCGCCGCGATCGGCGCGGTGATGATCGGGCGCGGCATGATCAAGGAGCGGGGCTGCGTGCCGCCTGAAGACTGCATCTACGGCGAGAACTACAGCTACTTCATGAAGGAGCTGGAGAAGCGCAGCATCAACGTGCTCGAGACGGTCGAGACCATCGCGTAACGCGCCTCCCGCGCTGCCACCCGCGCAGCAGGCCCGCGGCCAGGCCGTGGGCCTGCCGGTCTACGGGTCCATCTGCCGCCTCCCGGCCTGGCCCGCCCGGCGCGACTCTCCGGCGCCGGGCTTGGAGCTTGCGGCGAAGGTATAATAGGGAGTTCACCTGGCGCTGGTGGCGGCCGCATGGCGGCCAGCGCACCTGGTCGGGCCCCCTGCTCACACGGCCATCGGCAAACATGACGCGCGCGTGCGCGGGACGGGGAGTTTCGCATGAGGGTGCTGGTATTCGGCGGCGGCGGCAAGATGGGCTCCACGGTGGCGTTCGACCTCCTGAAGAACGACGCGGTCACGACGGTCGGCCTCGCCGATCGCAGCTACGGTGCCCTCGAGAACGCGCGGGCGTGGCTGAGGAACCCGAACGTGGTCGTCCACCACGTCGACGTCGGCGACAAGGAAGAGCTGACGACCCTGATGCGGCACTACGACGTGGGCGTCAACACGCTCCCAGACCGGCGGACCAGTTACCTGGTGGCCGATGCGGCCGTGCGGTGCGGACTCAACCTCGTTGACATTCTCGAGGAGTATCACCGCCGGCCCGATGCGCACGAGGTGGAGGGCCTGCTGCTGCCCTCGGGCATGGGTCTGAACGACTACGGCGACTGGATTCACGAGACCGCCCTCGCGAACCACGTCACCTTCCTCGACGGCATGGGCTTCGCTCCCGGCATGAGCAACGTCACCTGCGGCGAGGGCATGCGCAAGCTCGACGTCACCGAATCGGTCATCGCGCGTGTCGGCGGCGTGCCCAACAAGGAAGCGGCCGCGCGCCACCCGCTACGCTACATGATCACCTGGGCCTTCTCGCACGTGCTGCGGGAGTACGTCATCAAGGTGCTGGTGATGCAGGACGGACAGGTGGTGGAAGTGGACGCGTCGACCGGCCTGGAGCAGTTCCGGTTCGACAGGTTCGGCAAGGCCGAGGCGCTGGAATGCGCGATCACGCCGGGCATGCCGAGCTTCATCTATACCCGTCCCGGGCTGAGGGATTTCGCGGAGAAAACCGTACGGTGGCCGGGCCACTGGGAGGGCGTGCAGACGCTCAAGGAATGCGGCATGCTGGATCTCGAGCAGGTCGAAGTCGGCGGCGTGAAGGTGGTCCCGCGCGACGTGCTCCTGGCCAGCATCGAGCCGCGCCTGCGCCCGGAGCCCGGAGAGACCGACGTGTGCGTGATGTACAACACGGTCGACGGCGTCAGGAACGGCCTACGCACCCGGGTGTCCTACCATCTCTGGGACGAAGCGGATACGGTGCACAGCGTGTCGGCGATGGGCCGCGTGACGGGCTACAGCGCGGCGATTGGCGCGGTCATGCTGGGGCTCGGGATGATCGCCGAGAAGGGCATCGTCGCGCCCGAGGACGGCATCTACGGGCCGAACTACCGGTACTTCATCAGCGAACTCGAGAAGCGAAACATCAGGGTGCTCGAGACGGTGGAAACGCTGGGCTAGGGGACAGGCGACAGGCGGGAGGCGAGAGGGAAACGCCGCCCTCTCACCGTCCCTCGGCTCTCGCCTCTCCCCTCTCGCCTAGTCCCTACTGAACTTTCCCGACGACCTTCCATCGCGTTCCAGCCGCAGTGTCCTCCAGGACGATGCCGCGGTCGGCGAGGACCTGGCGGATCCGGTCGGCTTCGGCGAAGTCCCTTCGGCTGCGTGCGGCCTTGCGCTCGGCGATGAAGCGCTCCACCTCTCCGGCAGGGATGGCCGCCGCCTGGTTTTCGCGCCGGCGGAGCGCGAGGACGCCGAGCACGCGGTCGATGTCCTCGAACGCGGAGCGGATGGCCGCCACATCCGGCTCGCCTACCTCCCCCGAGTCGATCGCGGTGTTGAGCGCGCGCACCAGGTCGAACAACACGCCCAGCGCGCCCGCCGTGTTGAGGTCCTGCTCCAGCGCGGCCCCGAACTCCTCCCGGGCCATCGCGACGCGGGCCTGTGTTTCGAGATGCGCTGCGCCGCCGCGGACGCTGTCGAGGCGCGCGAGGAAGTCGACGAGTCGCTGGACGGCCTCCTCGGCCTGCTGCAGGCTGGCCCACGAGAACTTGAGCTGCTTGCGGTAGTGCGTCGAGATGTACAGGTAGCGCAGCGCCGACGGGCGGTAGCCCTGCGCCACGAGGTCGGGCACGTTGAACTGGTTGCCGAGCGACTTCGACATCTTCTCTTCGTCGATGAGCAGATGCTCGACGTGCACCCAGAAGCGGGAGAAGAGCTGCTTCGTGGCGCCCTCGCTCTGGGCGATCTCGTTCTCGTGGTGCGGGAACACCAGGTCCACCCCGCCCGCGTGCAGATCGATCGGCGGCTCGCCGAGCAGGCGCAGCGCCATGGCCGAGCACTCGAGGTGCCACCCCGGACGGCCAGGCCCTTGGCCGTAGTCCCACGTGGGCTCGTCGGGGCGGGTGGCCTTCCACAGCACGAAATCCCGGGCATCGTCTTTGGCGTACGAGTCCGAGTCGATGCGCGCGCCGGGCTGGATGCCCTCGTGGTCCAGCCTGGCCAGTTTCCCGTAGCCCTCGAACGTCGAGATCTTGAAGTAGATCGACCCGTCGCTCCGGTAGGTGTGCCCGTTGCGCTCGAGCGCCGCGATGACGTCCGTCATCGCTCGCAGGTTGGCTTCGTCGGTGGCCCGCGGCGCCTCCTCGACATCTTCGAGGCCGAGTGTCCGCGCGTCTTCCCGGAACGCGGCGATGAACTGGTCGGTGTATTCGCGGAGCGGCAAGCCGGCCTTCTGAGCCCCCGCGATGGTCCGGTCGTCCACGTCCGTGAAGTTCATCACCTGCCGCATGCCGAACCCGCACTGGTACTTCAGCGCGCGGCGCAGCACGTCGAGGCAGACGAAGGTTCGGAAGTTCCCGATGTGGCCGCGGTTGTAGACGGTGAGGCCGCAGGCATACATGCGGACCGTGTTGTCGCGCAGGGGCGCGAACGCTTCTTCCCGACGCGTCAGGGTGTTGTAGAGGCGCATCATGGTGCCAGTGCTGTCGTCGGGGGTTCAGGCCGATCGAGGTCTCGAGCAATGACAGAGCGAGGCGCCGCCGGACGCGACGTCGGCGTCGAACACGCCGTCGGCCGCCCGCAGGGTGAGATCGATGGCTGCCTCGCCGGCACCCGCCGCCGCGAGCGCACCGCGAAACGCGCGGTCCACGGCGCCCCGGATCTCCTCGGCCGCCCCGGGCGCGCACCCGCACGCCGCGGCCAGCCGGGCCGCGATCTCCGCCGCGGTGGCGGCGAACCGCTCCTCCGGCGGGAAACTCGCGTCAAAGGCCAGCGGGCCGTCGGTTTCGGCGGTGTCAGTCATTGATGATCCGATTCTAAACCGAAAGCTGCCCGAACAGCGCCCTCGCGTCCCGGCAATCCCGCTCGATCCGGGCGCGGAGGGCGTCGGCCGAGGCGAACGCCTGCTCGTCGCGCAGGCGCTGCACGAAGTAGAGACGTAGTTGGGCGCCGTAAAGGTCCCGCCCGCCGCGCAGCAGGTGCGTCTCGATGCCAGGCGCTCCCCCGCCGTCGAACGTGGGCCGCACGCCGATGTTCGTGACGGCCGGCTGGAGCCCGTCCGCCGTCCTCGCAATCGTCGCGTAGACGCCGTGCGGCGGCACCATTTCGTTCCAGGTCCGCAGGTTCGCCGTCGGATAGCCGAGCTGCCGCCCGCGCCCGTCCCCTTCGACCACCTCTCCGTCGATGAAGTAGTGGCGGCCCAGCAGCACGCCGGCCTCGTCCACCCTGCCTTCGGCAAGGAGTTTGCGCACCCGCGTGCTCGACACGACGGCATCGCGGACGCAGATGGGGTCGATCTTGTCGGCCCGGAACCGGTACGTCTCGCCGAGGCCTCTCAGGACGGCGAACGTGCCTGCCCGATCGTGTCCGAACAGGAAGTTCGCGCCGACCCACACCTCCGATACGCCGAGCCACTCCACCAGCACGAGGCGCACGAACGTGTCAGGATCCCAGCGGGACAGTTCGGCCGTGAACCGGACAACCGCGACGCCGCGCATGCCCGCCTGCGCCAGCACCTCGACCTTCTGGGCCTCGGTCATCAGCACGCGCGGCGCCTTGTCGGGCCGCAACACGCGGGTCGGATGGGGATCGAACGTGAGCACCACCGGCGTGGCTCCCCGCTCGGCCGCCGTGCGGTGCACGCGCTCGATGATCTTCATGTGCCCGCGATGCAGGCCGTCGAAGTTCCCGAGGGCAAGGACCGGCATCTTCCAGTCGGCCGGCCGCACGTCGCCCGGATAGCGGATGATCTCCACGGTTCAATGATACTTGACTCGGGATTTGGGATTCGGGATTCGGGGGGTGCAATCAGTAGTAAGGAGCCGAGACAGTAGCCAGTAGAAACGCCCTGCTGCGCTGGCCAGGAGCGCGCGCGGCGGGACGGCGTCCAGCCGACTGGCATTCCTACTGACTACTGGCTACTGACTACTGGCTGCTGACTACTGGCCACCATCAGATGTCTATCCGCAGCCCGTCATACGCCAGCTCCACCCCGGGCGGCAGCGAGGCGTTGGTCGCGGCGTGCGGCAGGTCGTGGCAGATGTGCGTCAGCCACGTTCTCCTGGGAGCCAGGCGGGCCGAGACCTCGAGGGCCTGCTCCACAGTGAAGTGGGTCGGATGGGGACGGTGGCGCAGGGCGTCGATGGCCAGCGTGTCGAGGCCCTCGAGCAGCGGCCACGAACTGTCGGGGATGGCGCTGCAGTCGGTGAGATACGCGAAGTCGCGCACCCGGAACCCCAGGACCTCGCGCTGCCCGTGCCAGACGGGCACGGGGACGACGTCCTCCCCGCCAATCGAGCATGGCCCGGCGATCGGACACAGCCGGACGAGGGGGATGCCGCCGCCTTCGTCCTTCGACTCGAAGATGTACGAAAACGTGCGCCGGAGTTCCGCCAATGTCCTGGCGTCGCCGTAGCAGGGAATGGCGGACCGCTGAAGCACGTTGAATCGGCGCACGTCGTCGAGGCCCATCACGTGATCGGCGTGGCAATGAGTGAACAGGATGGCGTCCACGCGATCGAGGCCGTGCGCCAGGGCCTGCGTGCGCAGGTCGGGAGTCGTGTCGACGAGCACGCGCGCGCCGCCCTCCATCTCGAAGAGGATTGAGGGGCGGCTCCGGCGGTCGCGCGGGTCCGGCGAGCGGCACGTGCCGCAGCGGCAGCCGATCATCGGCACACCGTGAGAGGTTCCGGTGCCGAGGAACCTGACCGCGCAGTTCGCGCTCACGGCTGGATGATGGGCGACCGGGGGGCCGGGGCTTGCTGCTGGGCGGCGACGTACCGCATCCGGAGGTCGTAGAGCACCTGATCGAGCAGCGACCGCTCCTGCGCGGTGAGATTGCCGCGGGTCTTGAGCTCCAGCATCGCGAGGATGTCGATCATCTGCGACGCGGCCTCGAGGTTCGGCGGCTTGGTCTCCCCCGTCACCGGGTCCGGGTAGTCCCCGAAGTGCACCGCCGCCGTCGTCGTCAGCGAAATCACGAAGCCGCTGAAACTCACCGCCAGATCCTGTTCGTCCGCCACCGTGCCGCCTCCGAACCGCATGGTAGCATACCGCCGATGACCTCAACGACCGACGCCTCGGCCGCGTTTGCCAGGCTCGTGGACCTCGTCCGCGTGCTCAGATCTCCGGGAGGCTGCCCGTGGGACCGCGAGCAGACCCTGCAGTCGCTGCGGCCGTTCGTCCTCGAGGAGACGTACGAGGTGCTCGAGGCGCTCGACCACGACGACCGGCATGCGCTGCGCGAGGAACTCGGCGACTTCCTCTTCGAGGGTGTGTTGCTCGCCCAGCTCTGCACGGAGTCCGGCGACTTCACGGTGGCCGATTCGCTCCATGCGATCTCGGACAAGCTCGTACGCCGGCATCCTCACGTGTTCGAATCGGTCGACGGCGCCGCCGGCCGTCCGCTCCCGACGACGCCCGACGAGGTGGTGGAACGTTGGGAGGACCTGAAGGCCCGCGAGAAGAGCACGAAGGGCGAGCAGCGCACCGCGCTCGGGGGCGTCCCCAAGTCTCTGCCCGCACTCCTGCGTACCCACGAGATCGGCATCCGGGCCTCGGCGGTCGGCTTCGACTGGGATCGGGCCGCGGACGTCGTGTCCAAGATCGAGGAGGAGGTGGCCGAGCTGCGCGAATGGGTGGTCGGCGCGGGCACGACCGGCAACGGCGAACGCGCCGAGGAGGAGATGGGCGACCTGCTGTTCGCCATCGCCAACCTCTCCAGGAAGCTCGGCATCGAACCCGAGTCGGCGCTCAGGAAGGCCAACGACAAGTTCTCGCGCCGGTTCACCGACATGGAGTCGCGGCTGCGGGCGGCAGGCCGCCCGCTCTCGGCGTGTTCGCTCCAGGAAATGGAAGACGCGTGGGGCCGCGTCAAGCAGGCGGAGCGCGAGGGGCCCGCCGGCCCGGACGCAGCGTCAGCTTCCGACCGCTGAACGTCGTCACCTCCGCGGTGTGACCGTCGGTGCGAAGCGCGACGGCGCCGTCGACGTCGGTCCTCAGCACGCGCGCCCCGATCGCGCGGTAACGCTCCAGCACCGCCGCGTGCGGATGCCCGTACCGGTTGCCGCGGCCGGCGCTGATGACGGCCAGGTCCGGAGCCGCCGCTTTCAGGAGCGGCCAGGTGCTCGACGTCGCGCTGCCGTGGTGGGGCGCGAGCATCACGCGCACGCCGGCTGGCTCGACAAGCGCCGCGATCCCGGCCTCGGCCGAGGCCTCCACGTCGCCGGCCAGCAGCAGCGACACGTCGCCGAGGCGGATCTCGATCGCCACCGAGTCGTCGTTTCGCACGCGCTGGCGCTCCCACGCGGGCGGTTCCGGATTCCACGCGACCACGTCGGTTTCGCCGAACCGGACCCGGTCGCCCCGCTGCACGGTCCGCCACGCCGCGCCGGCGCGGCCCGCCACGGCTCTGAGCTGCTGCAGCAGCGGCTCGAGCGGGACCGGGACGCCCTCCCAGACTTCGCGCGGCCGGAAATCGGCGACGGTCGATGCCGCGCCGCCGACGTGATCGGCATCGCCGTGGGTGGCCACGACGTGCGTCAGCCGATGGACGCCCGCCGCCCAGACCGCGGGTTGGACCACGCGCCGCCCGACGTCGAACCGCCCGCCGCCGGCTCCTCCCGCATCGACGAGCATGGCGTGGCCGGACGGAAAGCGGACCAGCGTCGCCGCGCCCTGCCCGACGTCGATGAAGGTCGCCTCCAGGAACGGCGTCCGCCCGAAGCGCAACGACGGCGTGAGGACGATCCAGACGCCGCACGCCGCCAGCGCCAGCAGCGCCGCGCGGCGCAGCCATCCGGCCGCGATCCGGCTCGAGACCGGGGCGCGCCCCAGGTGCCACGCCGCGAACCACGCAATCCAGGCCGCATAGTAGGCGGCCATGATTCCCGGCGACGGAGCCGGCACTCGCGCGACGGCCCAGGGCATGATGTCCACCAGCCTGGCGCTTTCCACCAGCCCCCACGCGGCCAGGTGCGTCGCCCAGCTCACGGCCGGCACGGCTCCCGGCACCAGGACGTGCGCGGCCACCAGCGTCATCCCTCCCGCCTGCACCAACGCCATCAGCGGGATGGCCGCGAAGTTCAGCAGCAGCCCGGCGGCCGTCACGCGAGCGAACACCATCGCGCTCACCGGGAACAGCGCCAGCTCCGCGGAGACCGATGCGGCGAGCAGGCCGGCGGGTGCCCTGACGGCTCGCGATTCCAGGGGCAGGCGGGCCAGGAGGAGCGGCGTGCCGGCGAGGATCGCGACCGTCGCACCATAGGTGAGCCACGCGCCGGCGTCGCAGACCGCGAGCGGCTCCAGGGCGCACGTCGCCCCTGCGGAAAACGCGATGGAGTTGTACGGCCGCGCCCGGTGATCGACCGCGCGCGCCACGAGGTACAACACGGCCATCTGCGTGGCACGCACGACCGACGCGCCGCCGCCGACCAGGAACGCGTAGCCCGCGAGGGCGGCGGCGACCGTGACGTGCGCAAGGCCGGCCCGCAGGCCAGCCAGCCCGGCAACGGCCATCAGCGCCGCCGCCAGCAGCGCGATATTGCCTCCCGAGATCGCGATCACGTGATAGGTGCCGGCCTGCTGCAGCCGTTCCTCGGTTTCCTCGTCCAGGCCGGCCCGATCGCCCAGCAGGATGGCCCGGACGATGGCCGCCGACCGGGCGCTGTGCGCGCCCACCGATTGATCGACGGCTCGCCGGATCCGCAAGCGGAGGTCCGCGGCGGCTTCGGCCTCCGCGCGGCCGCGGCCGACCACCTGCACGAGCATCGCGCTCTTGACGCTGCCGACGAGTGTCGTGCCCCGCCGCGCGAGCGCGACTTCCTCGCCCCCGGCCCCGGGGTTCAGGTAGCGCGACGGGCGCCGGAGTTGCGCCGGCAGCCTGACCGTCCTGCCCCGCCGCCATTCCTCGACCAGCGCGAGCGGCGCCTCCCCGCCGACCGTCAGCAGCACACCGCCCTCGGCGCGGTGGGTACGGCCGTCCACCACCACCTGCAGCACGTTGAGGGAGAGCCGGACGCCCGACTCGGTTGGTGAGGCGTCCGCCAGGAGCAGGCCGACAAGGGTGACCGGTTCGCCCGGGGCGTCCGAGATGGCGCGAGGCCCGGCGACGGCGGTCAGGACGGACCTCAACTGCGCGTGGGTGGCGCGGTACGACGCCGTGGCCGACAGGGCGTGGCCGCTCACCGCGAAGGTGAAGAGCGCCGCCGCCACGAACGCCGGCGCGACGCGTTCCCGCCAGGCCAGCGCGCTCAGGCCCGCACCGAGCGCCAGCGCGGCTGCAACGGCCCCGGGCTCCGGGTTGTGCGAGACGCCGAGCGCGGCGCCCGCGAGGAGGGCAATCGCCGGTGGCACGGCCGGGTGACGCACGGGGACCTGGAGGCAACCCCCGTGCCACGGGCCGCTCCGCGACTGGTGGCGCGACGTCAGCGGAAGGAGGGCGGTTTCGCGGGCGTCCTACCGGGCCGTTGCAGAAACTGCGGCGTCAGGAGGCCGGAGGCGTTGCAGATTCTGCGTGGTCGTCCTGCAGCGCGCGCACCGTCAGCTCGTGATCGCGGAGCGCGCGGATCCCGCTGACGGCCGCAGCGGCTCCCGTCAGCGTCGTGATGCACGGCACCCCGTGCAGCATGGCGGCCCGCCGGACCGTGCGGTCGTCGAAGAAGGACGCGCGGCCGAGCGGCGTGTTGACGATCATCTGCACCGCGCCGTTGACGACCTGGTCGGCCACGTTCGGCCGGCCCTCGTTCACCTTGAAGACCGTCGCGGCCTCCACGCCGTGCGCGCGCAGGTACGCGGCGGTGCCCCTGGTCGCGACAATCGCGAATCCCAGCGCGAGGAGATCGCGGGCCACGGGCAGCACGTTCGGCTTGTCGGAGTTGTTCACGCTGATGAACACCGTGCCCGTGACGGGCAGTTCCTGCCCGACGGCCATCTGGGCCTTCGCGAAGGCTTCGCCGAAGGTCGCCGCGCCGCCCATCACCTCGCCCGTCGATTTCATCTCCGGGCCGAGAATCGTGTCGACGCCTGGGAACCTCACGAACGGGAACACCGGCGACTTCACGAAGACGCCGTTGACGGTGAGGTCGCGCGTGAACCCGAGGTCGGCGAGGGTGCGGCCGCCCATCACCCTGGCCGCGACGCGCGCCAGGGGCACGCCGGTGGCCTTCGACAGGTACGGCACGGTACGCGAGGCGCGGGGATTGACCTCGAGCACGTACACCGTGCCGCCCTTGATGGCGAACTGGGCGTTCATCAGGCCCACCACGCCGAGGGCCTTCGCGATGCGCCGCGTATGCCGCCGGATGGTCTCGATGTGGCGCTCCTCGACCAGGAACGGCGGCACGACGCAGGAACTGTCGCCCGAGTGGATGCCGGCCTCCTCGATGTGTTCCATGATGCCGGCAATCACGACCGCGCCGGTGGCGTCCCCGATGGCGTCGACGTCGAGCTCGAAGGCGTCCTCGAGAAACCGGTCGATGAGCACCGGGTGCTCCGGCGACGCGTCGACGGCGGTGGTCATGTAGCGGTCGAGCGCCCCGGGGTCGTACACGACGGCCATGGCCCGGCCGCCCAGCACGTAGGAGGGCCGCACGACGACCGGGAAGCCAATCGACGACGCGACGTCCCGCGCCTCGTCGCGCGACGAGGCCGTGCCGCTCGGCGGCTGCGGGATGTCCAGCTCCCGGAGCAGCGCCGCGAAGCGCTTGCGGTCCTCGGCGAGGTCGATCGAGTCGGGAGAGGTGCCGAGCACGGCGATGCCGGCGTTGTGCAGCGCGGTCGAGAGCTTGAGCGGGGTCTGCCCGCCGAACTGGACGAGGCACGCGACGTCGGCGCCGGCTGCGCGCTCGCGCTCGACGACCGCGAGCACGTCCTCGAGGGCGAGGGGCTCGAAGTAGAGGCGGTCGGACGTGTCGTAGTCGGTCGACACGGTCTCCGGGTTGCAGTTCACCATCACCGTCTCGAAGCCCTCGTCGCGGAGCCCGAACACGGCGTGGCAGCAGCAGTAGTCGAACTCGATGCCCTGCCCGATCCGGTTCGGCCCGCTCCCGAGGATCACGGCCTTGCGGCGCGGCGTCGGGTCGGCCTCGCACTCGTGCTCGTAGGTGCCGTAGAGGTACGGCGTGCGCGACTCGAACTCGGCCGCGCACGTGTCGATGCGCTTGTAGGCGCTTCTCATCCCGGCGCGCCCGCGCCGCTCGCGCACGGCCCGCTCGCTGGTCGAGAGGGCGCTGGCGAGCTGGGCGTCGCCGAACCCGCGCCGCTTCAGCTCCCACAGCTCGCCGTCGCCGAGGTCCGAGAGCGCGCGCCCGCGCAGCGCCGCCTGGCGCGCCGCCAGGTCCGCGAACTGCGCGAGGAACCACGGGTCGATCCGGGTCAGCTCGTGGAGCGTCTCCGCCGTCCATCCCCTCTCGAGCGCTTCGAACAGCGCCCAGAGGCGTGTGTCGTTCGGCGTCAGCAGCCGCTGCCGCAGGCCGTCGTCATCGTCCTCGCGGCACGCGCCGGTGGCGAACAGCAGGCCGGCGCGCCCCATCTCCAGCGAACGGACGCCTTTCAGGAAGGCTTCCTGGAAGGTCCGGCCGATGGCCATCACCTCCCCCACCGATTTCATCTGCGTGGTCAGGGTGCGCTCGGCGTCCGGGAACTTCTCGAAGTTCCAGCGGGGGATCTTGACGACCACGTAGTCGATGGTGGGCTCGAACGACGCCGGCGTGAGGCGCGTGATGTCGTTCGGGATCTCGTCCAGATGATAGCCCAGGGCCAGCTTGGCGGCGATCTTCGCGATCGGGAACCCGGTGGCCTTCGACGCCAGCGCCGACGACCGCGACACCCGCGGGTTCATCTCGATGGCGATCATGCGGCCGTCGAGCGGGTTCACCGCGAACTGGATGTTCGATCCGCCGGTCTCCACGCCGACGCGGCGGATGATCCGGCGCGCGGCGTCGCGCATGGCCTGGTATTCCTTGTCGGTGAGCGTGAGCGCCGGCGCGACGGTGATGCTGTCCCCGGTGTGGACGCCCATCGGATCGATGTTCTCGATCGAGCAGATCACGACGAAGTTGTCGGCGGCGTCGCGCATCACCTCCAGCTCGTATTCCTTCCACCCGATGAGCGACTCCTCGACGAGCACCTCGTGCACGGGGCTCATGGCCAGCCCGCGCCGCACGATCTCCTGGAACTCCTCGATGTTGTACGCGATGCCGCTGCCCACGCCGCCCAGGGTGAACGACGGGCGGATGATCGACGGGAACCCCGTGGCCCGGACAAGCGACAGCGCCTCCTCGACCGACCTCGCGTACCCGCTGTCGGGCACGCCGATGCCGATCTCGCGCATCGCGTCGCGGAACTTGAGCCGGTCCTCGGCCACGTCGATCGCCGCGACCGACGCGCCGATGAGCTCGACGCCGTACCGCTCCAGCACGCCGTCCTTCGCGAGCGCCATGGCCAGGTTCAGCGCCGTCTGGCCGCCGACGGTCGGCAGCAGCGCGTCCGGCCGCTCGCGCGCGATGATGGCCTCGACAACATCCGGCCGCAGCGGCTCGACGTAGGTGCGAGTCGCGAGCTCCGGGTCGGTCATGATCGTCGCCGGGTTGCTGTTGACCAGGACGACCTCGACGCCTTCGCTGCGCAGCGCCTTGCACGCCTGCGAACCCGAGTAGTCGAACTCGCACGCCTGCCCGATGACAATGGGCCCGGCTCCCAGCACGAGCACGCGCTTCACGTCGGCGCGGCGCGGCATCTACGGGCGCTCCATCGCGTCGGTGAAGAGGCCGAACAGGTAGTCCGCGTCGTGCGGCCCGGGAGACGCCTCGGGGTGGTACTGGACGCTGAACACGGGCTTGTGCCGGTGGCGGAGGCCCTCGAGCGTGTGATCGTAGAGGTTGACGTGCGTGACCATCACATCGGACGGGAGAGACGCGGCGTCGACCGCGAAGCCGTGGTTCTGCGACGTGATCTCGATGCGGCCCGTCTCGACCTGCTTCACCGGGTGGTTCGACCCGCGGTGCCCGAACTTCAGCTTGAAGGTCCGCGCACCGAGGGCGAGGCCCAGCACCTGGTGGCCGAGGCAGATGCCGAACAGCGGCGTGCCGTCCGCGATGATCGCCCGGACGTTGTCCACGACATACGGCAGAGCGGCCGGATCGCCGGGCCCGTTGCTCAGGAACACCCCTGACGGCCGGTCCGCGAGCAGGACCGGCGCCGGCGTCGACGCCGGATAGACGCGCACGTCGCAGCCGTACGCGGACAGGCGGCGGAGGATGTTCCATTTCATGCCGAAGTCCCACGCCGCCACGCGGTAGCGGCGCCGGGGCGCACGAAGAGGCTCGACGTCGTAGCCGCCGCTCCCCGCCTGGGCGCCGGCGCAGGGCCAGTCGAACGGCGCCGCCGACGTCACGCCGGAGACCAGGTCCGAGCCCGCCATCTGCGGGGCGCGCCCGGCCTCCGCGACCAGGGCGGCCGGCTCGTGCTCGCCGGTCCGGATGACGCCCCGCATCACGCCGGCCGATCGGAGACGCCGCGTCAGGGCCCGCGTGTCGATGCCCGCGATCGCCACGATGCCCGACGCCACCAGATACTCGCGGAGTGACCCCGTCGCTCGCCAGTTGCTCGCCACGAGCGACTCGCTCCGCATGACGAAACCCGCCACCTGCGGCGCCCGCGATTCCACGTCGGCCGCCGCGACGCCGTAGTTGCCGATCTCCGGGCAGGTCATCGTGACAATCTGCCCGGCGTACGACGGGTCCGTGAGGATTTCCTGGTAGCCGGTCAACCCGGTGTTGAACACGACTTCGCCGGTCGCGGTTCCCTCCGCGCCGGCGGCCGTGCCCTGGAACCAGGTGCCATCTTCCAGAGCGAGAACGGCCTTCACCGTGGAGTGTCCCTCTCGAGGGGCGCCATGATCCGGCGGTTGTCGCCGGCGGCGACCGTGAGCCGCTGCGTCCAGGTCTTGTAGCCGGGAAGCCGCAACTCGATCGTATGCGTGCCCGGCCGCATCTGCCTGACGAGGAGCGGCGTGGGACCGAGATCGCGCCCGTCGACGCGGATCCGCGCGCCGGGCGGCGTGCTGTCGATGAGCACCGTGAGCACCGACGTGACCGCCGGAGCCTGCGCCGCGCCGGGCGCCGGGGCCCCGCCGGCACGGCGAAGGGTGAACGGCAGGACGGCCGATGGCTCCTCCGCCGTCAGGACGACGGTCTGCTCCTCCGGCGCATACCCGGGCCTCGTCACACGGATGGAATGAGACCCGAGCGGCAGGTTCGTGAGGTCCCGCGGCGTCAGGCCCTTACGCTCGCCGTCCAGATCGACGTTCGCCTGCTGCGACGAGGTGACCCGGATGGTTCCGCGGACGGCCGCGGCAGGCGAGGGAGGACGAGACGAACTCTCGGTTGAGGCCGGGGGCGGGACCGGGGCCGGGGCCGGCACCGATGGTGCCGTACCGGCCGGCCCCGCCGTTTGCGGCGCGGCCGTCTGGGCACCTCCGGCCGGAGTCGGTGCCTCAGCTGGCGCGGCCGCGGCAGGAGCGGGCCTGCCTGAGGTCACGGCCCGAGCCGGCGGCGCATTCGCGGGAGCAGCGCCCCGCGAACCGAGCCAATACCCGGCCGCCAACCCGACGATCAGGCCCGCAGCGATGCCGGCGACCACTGGAAGGAGCGATGGCCGCCCCGCGGCGGGACGCGTCAGCGCCTCGAAGTCGTCGACCTGCCTCGAAGCCGGCTCGAAGGCCCGAGGAACGATACCGGTATCCGGCTCGCCGGACTCGACTGGAACCTGCGGTGCCGCCTCAGCCGTTCCCAGCCGCGACGGCGTGCGGCGACGCTCGGCGGCCCGTCCGCGCACAAACGGCCGCAGCGGTTCGGCTGGGGCAGCGACCGCCTCGCCGACCAGCGGCTCGGAAGGCGTCTCGCTGGGGAATCCTGGTGGCAACGACGCGTCGACCGATCCCAGATCGAGCTCCCCAGAGGCGCCCTCGTCGAGCCGGGCCGCCGGCGGCTCGAGCGCGGCAAGGCGGAGGTCGAGACTGTCGCCCGAGTGCTGGCTCGCCGCGTTCTCCATGGAGCCAGCCTCCGGGACCGGCGATGCCGTGTGGCCGTCGACGCGGTACGCGAGGTGCGTGTCTGCGGCCAGATCGAGGTGCGTGTCCGCCTCGGCGGTGCCGCCGGAGAACGAACGCGCCTCCGGCCCCTGCCCGAAGATGTCCAGGCCCAGGACTGCCGGCGTCGGTCCGGCGCTCGGTCCCGTCGACAGACGGTCGAGGGCCGCCGCCAGATCGGCGTCCACGGTGCCGCCGGCTCCGCGGCCGCGCGCCAGCAATTCGTCGGCCAACCGCGGGTCGGGCGCCGGCGCGGCCGTCGACCCCGCCCCAGCGGGTCCGAGCGCGTCAGGCGGGGCAAGCTCCACGCCGGGCCCCGGCAAGGACTCGAGCGGCGCCTCGTCCGGCGAGGCCGCGCGCGGTTCGAAATCCTCCGAGGAGTCGCCGGCGTCCCCGGGGTCCGTCACCGGAACGTAGCGCATGCCGCCGGTCGCGGCCCCCGGGCCGGCCGCAACCGGGCCGGCCGGGGTCCCGGCCTCCGATTGGGGCAATCCAGCCGGCGCCAGAGCCTCCTCAGGCGTCGCCGGCACCGCCGCAACCGGCGCGCCGGCTCTCACCCGGCCCCGACCCGTGTTCTCCTGCGACTGCAACGGCTCGTCGAGGCCCGGCAGCTTCGGGGGCCTCGCGCGCGGCTTTCTGGGGCGCCTGTCGGCCGCCCGCTCGCCGGCCTCGCCCGGGGCGGCCGCGTCCGAAAGGGCCGTCGCGACCGCCACCGCGAAATCCCGGGCGCATGCCGGCCGGCGCCCGGGGTCGGGATCGAGCGCCGACTCGATCACCTCTCGCAACGCCGCCGCACCGTGGACGTGGATGTCGGCGAGCGCGGACAGCGGTTGGTCGGTGCCGGGCAGCGCGCGGCGCCCGGTCAGCACCTCGTACGCGATGGCGGCCAATGAGTAGATGTCGGCGGCGGGGCCCCATCCGTCGCCGCCTTCCCGTTCCGGCGCGACGTACGGCCGGCGTATCGGCCCGTGGAGCCCGACGAGCTCGAGCGCCTGCGCGACGCCCATGCCCGTCACGTGGGTCTCGCCCGGCGTCACGATGATGTCGCGCGGGTGAAGGGAGCCGTGGAACACGCCGACGTGCGCCGCCGCGTCGAGCGCGTCGGCCACGTGCCCGATGAGCCGGATCGCGTCGCCCACCGGGGCCGGCCCGTACTGCCGGATAGCGGCATCGAGCGACTCGCCCGGAACGTAGGGCACGGCGACGTACGGCACGAAATCCTCGACACCGGCCGCCAATGGTGCGGCCACGCACGGGGCGTCCAGCTCGAGGCTGGCGATCCGCCCGAACTCCGCGGCGAGCGTGGAGGCCTGCTCGGGCGTGAGGTCGAGGGTGAACGCCTTGACGGCAACAAGGCGGTCATGATCGGGATCGTGCGTCCGAAAGACGGGCCCCAGCACGCCCGCCCCGATCTGGTGCAGGAGCTTGAAGCGACCGAAAGCCGGGGGCGGCGAGTAAGAGGTGCCTGACGTCAATGCCTCACACCATTCCGGCGCCGATGCTAGCATGGAACCTACGCCGCTTCAATTGCGAACGCGAGCGGCGCCGCTCGCGCGGCGAGCCGCTTGACACCGCCCGCGGGCATCGATCACAGTAGCGTTCCGGTGAATCCACAGACGACCGTCCAGGGAGCGGGCGCCGCCCGAATCCCCGTCGACATCCGGCGCTATCCGGGGATCCGCCGCCTTGCCGGCGACTACGCGTACGCGTTCGAGCCGCTCGCCCCGTTTTACGCAGGCAACCCCGCCCGGTCTGCCGACTGGCTGGCCGCGGTTGACCGGGCGCAGGCTCACCCGCGCGAGCGGAACGCGGTCGCCGACGTCATCGCGGCGCAGCAGCAGCGCCGCGGCGCGCCGCCTGAAGCCCGGGCCGCTCTCGAGCGGCTGCGCCAGGACGGCACGGTGGCCGTGGTGACCGGCCAGCAGGCTGGCGCGTTCGGCGGGCCGCTCTACACCCTGCTGAAGGCCATCACGGCGCTCCGGCTCGCGGCGCGCACCCGCCAGGACCACCAGGTGCCGGCCGTCGCGGTGTTCTGGATCGACTCCGAAGACCACGACTGGGACGAAGTGGCGTCGTGCGACGTCTTCGATGCCGATGCTCAGGCGCGGACGATCCGGCTCCCCGCGCCGGCGGGCGCGGGGACCGTTCCCGTCGGACAGTTGCCGCTCGACGCGGGCGTCGCCGCGGCGCTGGATCAGCTGGCGGAGACGCTGCCGCCCACCGAGTTCACGGCGTCGCTGCTCACGCGGCTCCGCTCGTCGTACAAACCCGGGCTGAGCACGAGCGAAGCGTTCGGACGGCTGATCGAGTTCACGCTCGGGGAGTTCGGCCTCATCGTGTACGACGCGGCGGACCCGGCCGCCAAGCCGCTCGTGCGCGACGTGTTCACCCGCGAGGTCCAGTTCCCGGGCCGCACGGCCGAGCTCGCCCTCGACGCAGGTTCGCAGCTGGTGCGCCTCGGGTATCACGCCCAGGTGAGCGCGCACGCCGACGGCCTGTCGCTGTTCTCGCTCGACGGCGGACGGCAGCCGATCCGGCTCGCCAACGGCGTGTTCAGCGCCGGGGACAGCGCGTGGTCGCAGCCGGACCTGCTGTCGGAGGTCCGCGCCAACCCGGAGGGCTTCAGCCCGAATGTCCTGCTCCGCCCCATCGTGCAGGACACCCTGTTTCCAACCATCGCCTACGTCGCCGGCCCGAATGAGCTGGCGTACCTCGGCCAGCTCAAGCCCGTGTACGCCCATTTCGGCGTGCCGATGCCGCTCATGGTGCCCCGCGTCTCCGCGACGCTGCTCGATTCGGCCGGCGTCCGTTTCCTGGACAAGCACGATGTGGCCCTCGAGGCGCTTCACGCGCAGGACGAGAGCGTGCTGAACCGCCTGCTCGAGGCGGCGCTGCCGGGCGGAGTCGAGCACGCCTACCAGGCGGCCGCGGCGGCGATCGACGGCCCGATGCAGGCGCTGGTGCAGGCGGTACCGGCCATCGATCCGACCCTCGAAGGCGCGGCGCGATCCGCCGCGGGCCGGATCAACCACGAACTGCAGGGATTGCACACGAAGATCATCCACGCGGCGAAGCGCCGTGACGAGACGCTGCGCCGGCAGTTCATGCGCACGCGGGCCCAGGCGTTCCCCAACGGGCACGCGCAGGAGCGCACCATCGGCTTCGTGTCGTTTCTCAACCGGTACGGGCCGGGGCTGATCGATCACCTCGTCCGTGACCTGCCCCTCGACCCAGGCTCTCACTGGGTGGTCACGGTGTAGGCCCGGCAGGAATCGCCGTGTCAGAGACGCCGCCGATGCCACGCCCGCCACGGCCCCGGAACCGCAAGCGGCGCCGCCTCCGCCTCGCGCTGCTCGTCCTGGTCGGCCTGCCGCTCCTCGCGGCGATCGCCGTGGCCTGCGTACTACTACGTCACCTTCGCGCGCATCGTCGACGCGCGGCTGCAGGGAGAGCGCCTCCGGGCCCTGCCGCGGGTGCTCGCGCGCCCGTTCGAGATCCACCGCGGCCAGTGGCTCTCGGTGCAGCAGCTGGTCGACCGCCTCAACGACCTCGGGTACGCGGAGCGCGCGACCCCGGGTCTGCCCGGCGAGTTCTCCCGCCTCGCCGACACCGTCACGCTCGTCGCCAGGGGCGGCGATCTGATCGGGCGGCGCCTTCGCGTCCAGGTCGCGCCGCAGGCGCGGGGGCTGCCCGCCCCGATCGGGCCCGACGGGAAGCCGGTCCCCATCGACGCGGTCTCGCGGATCGAGGTCGAGGGCGGCGACCCTCTCGATCGGGTCGAGCTCGACCGGCCGCTGCTGACGACGCTCATCACGACGAGCCGCGAGCGGCGCCGCCGCGTGTCGCTGTCGCTGATTCCGAAGCAGATGGTCCAAGCGGTGCTCGCCATCGAGGACCGGCGGTTCTATGATCATCCCGGAATCGATCCCATCCGCATCGTCGGCGCCATTGTCACCAACATCAAGGGCGACCGGCCCTACCTCGTGGGCGGGAGCACGCTCACGCAGCAGCTCGTGAAGAACTTCTTCCTGACGCCGGAGAAGTCGTTCCGGCGGAAGCTCCAGGAGCAGTTCCTGTCGGTGGTGCTCGAAACACGGGCCACGAAGGACGAGATTCTCGAGCTCTACCTCAACGACGTCTATCTCGGGCAGCGCGGGTCGTACGCCATCCACGGGGTCGCCGAGGCCTCGCGCGTGTTCTTCGGCAAGGACGTCACGAACGTCTCCCTGGCCGAGGCCGCGACGATTGCGGGCGTCATCCAGGCGCCGGGCCGGCACTCGCCGTTCTCGTCGTCGATCCGCTCCCGCGACCGCCGGAACGTCGTCCTGCAGGCGATGGCGGACGCCGGCTACGTCAGCCAGCCGGCCGCCGAGCGCGCGGGGCGGGAGCCGCTGGAGACGGTCGCGCGGGCGATGGAAACCGAGGCGCCGTACTTCGTCGACCTGCTCGGGCAGACGCTGTCGGAGCAGCATCCGGGCCTGCTGACCGGTGCCCGGCCGGTCGACATCTTTACCACGCTCGACTCCTACCTCCAGAGGGTCGCGCAGGAAGCGGTGCAGGCGGGCGCGGCCAGTATCGACGCCCAGCTGGCAAGGAAGCGGATCGGGGACAGGCGCAGGTCTCGCTGATTGCCCTCGACCCGCGGACGGGCGACATCCTTGCCTACATCGGCGGCCGCTCGTACGGGCAGTCGCAGTTCAACCGGCCGCTGCACGCCCGGCGCCAGCCCGGCTCGGCGTTCAAGCCGTTCGTGTACCTGGCCGCGTTCGAATCGGCCGCCGCCGACGGCCGGACGGACATCACGCCCGCCACGCTCGTCAACGACGAACCGTCCACGTTCGCCTACGAGGACCAGGGGTGGACGCCGCGCAACTACGAGGACGAGTACGACGGCATCATCACGCTGCGCCGCGCGATCGCCATGTCGCGCAACGTGGGAACCGTGCGGGCGGCCGAGATGGTCGGTTTCGACAAGGTCGCCGGCTTGTGGAAGCGGTTCGGGCCGAGCACCGTGCCGCGGCCGTATCCCTCGATCACGCTCGGCGTGTTCGAGGCGACGCCGATGGAAGTGGCGTCGGCCTACACCGTTTTCGCCAGCGGCGGCGACATGCACCGCCCACGGGCCGTCGCGCGGCTCGAAAGCGAAGGCCGGGAACTGCCGCTCGCCGGGGCCCCGCCAGCCCGCGTCGCGCGGCCCGACACCACGTTTCTGGTCACCAGCATGATGCGGAGCGTGGTCAACGAGGGGACGGCGGCGTCTGCTCGCGGCATGGGCTTCAGCCATGACGCGGCGGGCAAGACGGGCACGACCAACGACCTGCGCGACGCCTGGTTCGTCGGGTTCACGCCCGACTTGCTGACGGTCGTGTGGGTCGGATTCGACGACAACCAGCCCGTCGGTCTCAGCGGATCGCAGGCCGCGCTTCCCATCTGGGCCAGGTTCATGATGGCCGCCCTCGCGGGCCGGCCGAACCTGGGCTTCGCGCCGCCTCCCGGCATCGTGTTCGTCACGATCGATCGCGACACCGGCAAGCTCGCCCAACCCGGCTGCCCGAGAATCCTCAGCGAGGCCTTCATCGCCGGGACCGAGCCCGCCGAGGCGTGCGAGCTGCACAGGTTCTGAGCGCGGCTTGGCGCTGCGCGTCAGTAGCCAGTAGCCAGTAGGGTTCGGGCAACGAACTGCCGTCACATCTCTCCCGCCTTTCTACTGGATGCTGTCTACTGACTACTGACTACTGACTACTGACTACTATCTCTCCCTTCTCGCTATAATCCTCCCGTGCACGAAACCGTCTTCGCCGCCGCCCTCCGGGCCCTCGAGCAGGGCGAGGAGGCTGCGCTTGTGACCATCGTGTCCACGCAGGGCTCGACCCCCCAGCGCGTGGGCGCCAGGATGCTGGTGTTCGCCGACGGACGCATCATCGGCACGATCGGCGGCGGGTGTTACGAGAACGACGCCGCCGGCAAGGCCCGCGAGAGTATCAGGACCAGGAACGCCGGCGTCGCGCACTACGATCTCAGCGACGCCCTCGCCGAGGAGAACGGGCTGATTTGTGGAGGCCGGATGGACGTGTTCATCGAACCGCTGGATCCGTCGCCTCGCCTGCTCCTGGTCGGGGCCGGCCACGTGAGCCAGCATGTGGCGAGGATGGCCGCGGATGTCGGCTTCCGGGTGCACGTCCTCGACGACCGCGAGGCGTTCGCCAACCGCGATCGATTCCCGTCGGCCGCCGAGATCAGCGTCGCCGGGATCGCCGGATTCCTCGCTGGCGCCGACCTGCCGCCGTCCTCGTACGTCCTGGTCGTCACGCGCGGGCACACGCACGACCTCTCGGCGATGCGAGCGCTGGCCGGCCGGGCATTCCGTTACGTCGGGATGATCGGCAGCCGGGCCAAGGTCGCGCGCATCTTCGACGCGCTGGCCGGCGAGGGCGCGCCGGCGGCGTGGCTCGGCCAGGTTCGGGCGCCCGTGGGCCTGCAGATCGGCGCCGTCACTCCCGAGGAAATCGCCGTCAGCATCGTCGCCGAACTCGTCGCCGTGAGGCGCGGCATCCCGTCCGACGCCGCCGCCGCGGCCATGAAGGACCGGCGCTAGGCCCGCAGCATGGCTTCCCTGCTCATCCGCGGCGGCACCATCCTCACGATGAACGACCGCCTCGACATCGTCGAGGGGGACGTCTCGGTCCGGGACGGCCGCATCGAATCGGTCGGCTGCGCCGGCTCCTCGCGCCACGACACGGTGCTCGACGCGTCGGGCGCGCTCGTGCTGCCCGGCTTCGTCCAGACGCACGTTCATCTGTGTCAGACGTTGTTTCGAGGGTTTGCCGACGACCTCGCCCTCATCGAATGGCTCCGCACGCGGATCTGGCCCATGGAGGCGGCCCACACGCCGGCGTCGCTCCGCGTGTCGGCGCGCCTGGCGGCGTGCGAGCTGCTCTCGAGCGGCACGACGTCCGTGCTGACGATGGAGACGGTGCACGACACGGACGCGGTCTTCGAGGAAGTCGCCGCCGCGGGGCTCAGGGCCGTGGTCGGCAAGTGCCTGATGGACGCCGACGCGAACGTGCCCGGCCGGCTCCTCCAGCCGGCGCGCGCAGCGATCGACGAGAGCCTGGCCCTTCACCGCCGGTGGGATGGCGCCGCCGGAGGCCGCATCCACGCGGCGTTCGCGCCGCGATTCGCCGTGTCCTGTTCCCGCGACCTGCTCGAGGAAGTCGGGTCGCTCTCCTCGAGCCGCGGCGTGCTCGTGCACACGCACGCCTCGGAGCAGCAGGCGGAAATCGCCATCGTCGAGCGCCAGACCGGGAAGCGGAACATCGAGTACTTCGAGGCGATCGGCCTCGCCTCGGAGCGGTTGTGCGTCGCGCATTGCGTGTGGGTGGACGAGCGCGAGCAGGCCATTCTCGCCTCGCGGCGCGTCAAGGTCCTCCACTGCCCCGGCTCGAACCTGAAACTCGGCAGCGGCATCGCGCCGGTGGCGGAACTGCGCGCGCGCGGCATCTCCGTGTCGCTGGGCGCCGACGGGGCGGCGTGCAACAACCGCCTGGACATGTTCGACGAGATGCGACTCGCGGCCGTGCTCCAGTCGGTCCGGCTCGGGCCGGGCGCGCTGCCCGCCCGGGACGCGCTCTGGATGGCGACCCGGGAAGGCGCCCGCGCCCTCGGCCTGGAGTCCGACATCGGGTCGGTGGAGCGCGGCAAACAGGCCGACCTGATCGTCGTGGCCCTCGACCGGCCGCACCTCGCGCCAGGCCGGGATCCCTACTCGACGCTTGTCTATTCGGCCCGCGGCACCGACGTGCGCCACACGGTTGTCGACGGACAGGTGCTGGTGCGCGACTCCCGCCTCGTCCACATGGACCCGGCCGAAGTCGCCGCCGACGCCCGCGCCGAGGCCGCCGCGCTGCTGGCCAGGGCCGGCATCTGAACGCCGCCCGGCGCCGAGACGCTACGGCCTCCCCGGGGCGTGCGCCGGCCGGCAGCCCCGACTTGGTATAATGGCTGGGTCAGGGTGACGCGTTGAACCAGTTATGGCCACCGATCTGCCGACCTTGAGCGAACGAACGAGAAGGGTCCTGGGGGCTCTCGTACGCGAGCACATCGATACCGGCGAGCCCGTGGCCTCCCAGGCGCTGGTGCGGCGGGGGGGCTTCGGCCTGTCGTCCGCCACCATCAGGAACATCCTCGTGCAGCTCGAGGAGCTCGGGTACCTCCGCCAGCCCCACACGTCGGCCGGCCGGGTGCCGACCGACCTGGGATACCGTTCCTACGTCGACCAGCTGCTCCGGCACCCGAGGACCCCCCGCTCCGCGGCCCAGGCTGAGGCGCAGGTGCTGGAGCAGATTGCCAGCCTGCCGGACGCCGACGCGGAAGCGGTGATGTCGATCATCCCGCACATGCTGGCCCAGGCCTCGCACGCCGTCGCGTTCGCGCTGATGCCGGAGTCGGTGACGGCGGCCTTTCACCGCATCGAGTTCGTGCCCTTGGGCGGCGGCCGCGTGCTGGTCATCGTCGTGGCCCGCGCGTCGCAGGTCACCCACAAGGTGGTGGACCTCGAGGCGGAGGTCAGTGCCAGCGAACTCGAGCAGGCGGCCAGCTACCTCAACGCCGAGTTCTCGGGCCTGCCGCTGGCCGAGGTGCGCAGGACCATCCTCGAGCGGCTCTCCCACGAACGGGTGCTCTACGATCGGATCATGGCCCGGGCGCTCCGCCTGGCCCGCGCGAGTTTCGAGAGCGTCGGGACGTCGCGCCCGCTCTTCGTGGAGGGAGCCTCGTCGCTGGTGGACGAGGTCTCGGAGCCGTACAGCGGCATCACGCTCTCCGCGCTCGGCACGCTGGTGCGGATGATTGAGGAGAAGCACCGCCTCGTGCGGCTGCTCACCGAGTACATCGACGGGCCGGGCCTGACGGTGGTCATCGGCAGCGAACACCCGGACCCGACGCTCCGCCAGTTCAGCCTCGTGGCTTCGACGTACTCGGACGGGGACGTCACCGGCACCGTGGGCCTGATCGGGCCGCTGCGGATGCAGTATTCCCGGGCGATTCCGATGGTGGACCACGTCGCGGGGAGCGTGTCCAGGCTCTTGAGCCACGGCGCGCGGCCCCCGCGTCCGGCGGACTCCTGATTACCGGACCCTACTTCAACGCATGATTGACGAAGCACTCGAACAGCAGCCCGGCGGTGCTGTGGCCGATCCCGCGTCCGACAGCGCGCCGCCAGCCGAGTCACCTGCCGAGCCCCTCCGCGCGGTGAGCGATGGGGACAGCGACGCGCTGCACGAGGAACTGGCGCGCTGTCACGATCGCCTGTTGCGCACGACGGCCGAGTTCGACAACTACCGCAGGCGCACCGAGCGGGAACGGCGGGAGTTCACCGATCGCGCGGTGGAAACGCTGCTGCTCGATCTGGTCGGCATCGTGGACGACTTCGAACGCGCGATCGACGCCGAGGCCGGCGGCGGCAGCGTGGAAGCCTACCGGCGGGGCGTCGAACTCATCCATCGCCAGGTGCTCGACGTGCTCAGCCGCCGCGGCGTCGTGCCCCTCGATGCCCTGGGCGCAGACTTCGATCCCAACCTCCACCAGGCCGTGACGGTCGAGCCGGCTGGGGAACGCCGCGACGGCGAAGTGGTCGAGCAGTTCCGCCGCGGCTACAGGATTGGCGACCGACTGCTCCGGCCGGCCATGGTCAAGGTCGCACGATCGTGAGCAAACGCGACTACTACGAGGTGCTCGGCATCCCCCGGACGGCTGCGGAGGCGGAGGTGAAGAGCGCGTACCGCAAGTTGGCGCTCAAGTACCATCCCGACCGCAACCCCGGGAACAAAGACGCCGAGGAGAAATTCAAGGAGGCGGCCGAGGCGTACTCCGTGCTGGCCGACGCCGACAAACGGGCGGCCTACGATCGCTACGGGCACCAGGGCGTGAGCGGAGCGGCTGGCGGGTTCGACCCCACGGTCTTCGCCGGGTTCGAGGACATTCTTGGCGGCCTCGGCGACATGTTCGGCTTCGGCGACATCTTTGGCGGCGGCCGGCGGCGCGGCGGGCCCCAGCGGGGCGCCGACCTGCGCTACGACCTGGAAATCGGTTTTCTCGAGTCCGCGCGCGGCATCGACACCACCATCCAGATCCCGAGGCTCGAGACCTGCGGCACCTGCGACGGCAGTGGCGCCGCGCCCGGCACGAAGCCGACGCGGTGCCCCCAGTGCCAGGGGCGCGGCCAGCTCCGCTATCAGCAGGGGTTCTTCGTCGTGTCGCGCACATGCGGCCAGTGCGGCGGGTCCGGGCACGTCATTCAGAATCCCTGCACGACGTGCCGTGGCACCGGGCACGTGACGCGGGAGCGCAAGCTGACGGTCAAGGTGCCGGCTGGCATCGCCAACGGCCAGCGGCTGCGCCTCTCTGGCGAAGGCGAGGTCGGCGCACTCGGCGGCCCGCCCGGGGACCTCTACGTCGTCGTACAGGTGCAGGAGCACGAGTTCTTCCGCCGGGAGGCCGACGATCTCTTCTGCGAAGTCGATGTCAATTTCCCCACGATGGTGCTCGGAGGCGAGATCCAGGTCCCCACGCTCGACGGCGAGGAGCCGCTGCGCCTGCCCGAAGGCACCGAGGCCGGCACCGTGTTCCGCCTTCGCGGGAAAGGCATGCCCAGCGTCAGCGGACGTGGGCGGGGCGACTTGCACGTGATGGTCCAGCCCCGCACGCCAAAGAAGCTGAACAAGGAGCAGCGGGCGGCCCTCGAGCAGCTCGCCAAGGTGCTGCCGCGCGAACAGACCGCCGCGCGGACGCGCGAAGGCGACGGCGGCGAACGCGGCGTGTTCGGCCGCGTCAAGGACCTCTTCAGCTGATGCCGGCCTGGCCCGCGGTCGAAATCGTCTTTCCCGCACCGGGCGCCGCCGACACGACCGGAACGGTGACGCGTCAGGACCGCATGCTGGCCGATCTGGACGGCCTCGACATCGTGGGCATCGCCGAACCGTCCGGTGACACGTGGCACGTCTTCTTCCGGAACGAGGCCGGGCGCTCGGCGGCCATGGCCCTCCTCCGCGCCGCTGACGGCCCGGGCGCGCTCGGCCTGCGTCCCATGGACGTCGATGACGGGGACTGGGCGCGCCGCAGTCAGTCGTCGCTGCGCGCCGTGCGGGCCGGGCGCATCACGATCGCCCCGCCGTGGGACGCCGCCGCCTTGGCCGGCGGCCCCGGCGAGACGATGGTGGTGATCGAACCGGCGATGGGTTTCGGGAGCGGCCATCATGCGACGACCCGGCTCTGCCTTGAGGCGCTGCAGCGCCTGGACCTCCGCGGCCGCCGCGTGCTGGATATCGGCACCGGATCAGGCGTCCTGGCGCTCGCGGCGGCGGTACTCGGGGCCGCCCGCGTGCTCGCCATCGACGTCGACCCCGACGCGCTGGGGAATGCCCGCGCCAATGCGGTGCTGAATGGCAGCCCTGCGGCCGTCGAGTTCCGCCAGGTCGATTTCCGGGAGGAGACGGGCCTCGAAGCCGAGGTTGTCGTGGCCAATCTCACCGGCGGCATGCTCGCGTCGAGTGCGGCCGAACTCGGACGGACCGTCGTTCCCGGAGGCATGCTCGTGCTGAGCGGCATCACCGCCGAGGAACGCGACGCGGTCTACCGGGCCTTCACGGGCGGCTTCAGCCTCGACTGGAGCGCCGAGGAGGAAGGCTGGTGCTGCGCGTTGCTGCGCGCTGGACGGCAATCACTAGTCACTAGTCACTAGTCACTAGTCAGTAGTCAGTAGTCAGTAGTCAGTAGCAGTAAGGCGCAACGTCGGTCCGCTCGCGGGCCCTTCTATTCGCTACCTGCTGCTATCGGTCGAGTCCCGAGTCCCGAGTCCCGAGTCCCGAGTCCCCAGACGTACTGCAGGACGCTGAGCGCCACGATGGCGGCCGCGTCTGCGCGCAGTGTACGGGGCCCCAGCGACACCAGCAGGCAGCCGGCCGAGAGCGCCTCGGCCAGCTCATCGTCCTCCCAGCCGCCCTCGGGGCCGACCAGCACGGTCGCCGCCCCGGACTCGTCGGCCGGCGGCCAGGACGCCGCTCCGGAAGGCGACGCGGCCGGCTCAACCAGCATGATCCTGACACCGGCCGTCGCTTCGGCGAGGTATTCCTTCAGCGAGCAAGGCGCACGCACGGGGGGCACGACCGCCCGGCCGCACTGCTTGGCCGAGGCCACCGCAATGCGGTGCCACCGTTCGATGCGCCGCCCGTGGGAAAACGCCGCCGCGGGCACGTCCGTTCTGGCTGTCAGCAGCGGCTGGATGCCGGAAACGCCCATCATCACGGCGTCGCGAACGACGTCGTCGGTCTTGTCGCCCTTGAGGATCGCCTGGGCGAGCGTGACCCGGACACCCCACTCGGGCGAGGCGGCGACGGGCTCTCCGATCTCCGCCACGACGGAGGCCCGGTCCACCGACGTGATCCTGGCTTCGACCTCGCGGCCGCGCCCGTCGAAAAGCCGGACGGCGGCGCCGGTCTTCAGGCGGAGGACGCGGCGCAGGTGCCCGGCCTCGACTTCGGGCAGGGAGACCGAGCGGTCGCGAGGGTCGAGCGCGGGCACGTAGAAGCGAGGCACCATGCCGCAATTATAGACAAGGCACGTTATACTCCCCGCAGGTCCGTATGTTCTTCCGTGGTCAGACCATCGGCAAGTACAAGATTCTCTCGGCCCTCGGGAGCGGAGGCTTCGGGACCGTGTATCTCGCCGAGGACACCTGGATCGGGAAGAAGGTCGCCCTGAAGGTGCCCCACCGGCAGAGCTCGAACTTCGGCGAACTGCTGCGAGAACCGCGCCTCCTCGCCAGCCTGAACCACCCGAACATCGTCACCGTGCTGACGGCCGAGAAGCAGGACAACGTTTTCTTCATCGTGATGGAGTACGTGGCGGGCGAGACGCTGGAGCAGATCATCGGCCGCGACGGGGCCCTCGAGATGCCGCGTGCCCTCGACTTCACGTGCCAGATCTGCAACGCCGTCGACCATGCCCACCGCCAGGGCGTGCTGCACCGGGATCTCCGCCCGGCCAACATCATGGTCGCCGACAACGGCCTCGTGAAGGTGGCCGACTTCGGCACGTCCCGGTTCCTGGAGCTGGCCGCCATCGGCACCACCGTCATCGGCAGCCCTCCCTACATGGCGCCGGAGCAGTTCCACGGGCGGGCGACGTTCGCGTCGGACATCTATTCGCTCGGCGTCACGATGTACCAGATGATGACGGGTACGCTGCCGTACCAGACGCCCGCCCCCGGCGACATCGAGCGGCTGATGCGCGGCGAACTGGTGTCGCCGCCGCGCCTGCGGAACGGCCGGATCCCGCAGCGGGTCAACGACATCATCCTCAAGGCGATGGCGCCCGAGATCACCGCGCGGTACCAGCGGGCCGCCGACCTCCTCGAGGATCTGCTCGCCGCCGATCGCACCGCGCCGAAGCGGACCGCCGAGCACGCCGCCGTGGCGGCTCCGGGCGAGACGCCGCCGGCCCAGGCCTCCTGGCCACGGCCGCGGGAAAGCCCGCAGCCTCGTTTCTGCTGGAAATGCAACAAGCCCCTGCATGCCCGCACGGACCGCTGTCCGTTCTGCGGTGAGGCGCAGTAGAATACGCACTCCAAGGAGCGGATGATGGCGTTTTCGGGTACAGGCAAAATCTGGATGAACGGTGAGCTGGTCGAGTGGGCCGACGCCAGGATCCACATCGCGTCGCACGTCATCCACTACGGCAGCGCCGTGTTCGAGGGGGCCCGCTGCTACAGCACCCCGGCGGGCTCGGCCTGCTTCCGGCTCGACGCCCACATGCGCCGGCTCATGGACTCGGCGAAGATCTACCGGATGGACCCGGCCTACACCCAGTCGCAGCTCGAAGCGGCGGTCCTCGAGACCATCCGGGCCAACAAGATGGCAGCCTGCTATATCCGCCCGATCGTGTACCGCGGGTACGCGGCGCTCGGCGTCAACCCGTTCCCCTGCCCCATCGACGCGGCGATCATGCTCTGGGAATGGGGCACCTATCTCGGCGCCGACGCCCTCGAGAACGGCGTTGACGTGAAGGTGAGCTCCTGGTCGCGGATGGTGCCCGACTCGTTCCCGTCGCTCGCCAAGACAAGCGCCAACTACGCGAACGCCCAGCTCATCAAGATGGAGGCCATCGTCGACGGCTACGCCGAGGGCATCGCCCTCGACAGCTTCGGCTTCGTCAGCGAGGGCTCGGGCCAGAACATCTTCATCGTCCGCAACGGCACGCTGTACACGCCGCCGATGGCCGCAGCGATCCTGCCGGGCATCACCCGCGACTCGGTGATCACACTCGCGCGGGAGCTCGGCTATCGTGTCCACGAGGAGATGCTGCCGCGCGAAATCCTCTACGTCGCCGACGAGCTCTTCTTCGCCGGGACGGCCGTGGAGATCACGCCGATCCGATCGGTTGACAAGATCGTCATCGGGGCCGGAACGCGCGGCCCGATCACCACTGCCATCCAGCGGGCGTTTTTCGACATCATCAACGGCGCGGTGCCCGACAGGCACGACTGGCTCACCTACGTCTCCCAGGACGCGGCAGGCGCGGCCGTTCCCGCCGCCGCCGCGGCCATCAGGGGCTAGCCCATGCACATCAATGACCTGCTGACGACCTCCGTCGAAAATGGCGCCTCGGACCTGCACCTGAAAGCCGGGTCGGTGCCGATGATGCGCGTGGCAGGCGGACTGACCGCGGTCCCCGGGGGCAAGCGCCTGTCTCCGGACGACACCATCGCGATGGCGGCCGCCGTGGTGCCCGCGGGGATGCGGGAGCGCTTCAAGAAGTCGCCCGAGGTCGACCTTGCCTACAGCGTGGCGGGCCTCGGACGGTTCCGCTGCAGCGTGTTCCAGCAGCGCAACACCGTCGGACTCGTGCTCCGCGTCATCCCGGTGCAGATCCGCACCGTCGACGAGCTGACCCTGCCGGCGGTCATTTCGAAGATCGCCGAAGAGGAGCGCGGCCTCGTCCTGGTGACGGGCACGACGGGCAGCGGCAAGAGCACGACGCTGGCCGGGATGGTGGACCGCATCAACCGCACGCGGTGCGTCCACGTGCTCACCATCGAAGACCCCATCGAGTTCCTCCACAAGGACCACAGGGCGATCATCAACCAGCGCGAGGTCTCCACCGACACCCGCTCGTTCGCCCACGCCATGCGGGCGGCCCTCCGGCAGGACCCGGACGTCATCCTGGTCGGCGAAATGCGCGACTTCGAGACCGTGGAGACGGCCCTGCTCGCCGCCGAGACGGGGCACCTCGTGTTTTCGACGCTCCACACGCTGGATGCGACCGAGACCATCAACCGCATCATCGCCGTCTTCCCGCCGCACCAGCAGAAGCAGATCCGCCTCCAGCTGGCGTCGGTGCTGAGGGCGGTCATCTCGCAGCGCCTCGTCCCGCGGGCGGACGGCCAGGGGCGCTGCCCGGCCGTCGAGGTGCTGGTCACAACCCCGTTCATCCGCGACTGCATCGTCGACAAGGAGAAGACCCATCTCATCCACACGGCCATCGCCGCCGGAACGTCACAGTACGGGATGCAGACGTTCGACCAGTCGCTGCTCGGGCTGCTTCGCAAGAACCTCGTCACCTACGACGAGGCGCTCCGCTGGTCGACCAACATCGACGAGTTCAAGCTGAAGGTGCAGGGCATCGCCACCGCCTCCGACGAGGCGCAGGAGCAGATGGCGCGCGGCGTGGTCGGCGGCAACGAACCTCCGCCCGAGATCACGCGCTTCACCAAGCGTTAGCGCCCGTGCGACCCGCGCCGACGCCGGTCCCGGCCGACCCCGACGAGGCCCGCAAGGCGGCCCAGGCCGCTGCCTTGCGCCTGCTCGCCGGCCGGGAGATGTCGACCGCCCGGCTCCGCGACCGCCTCAGCTCGCGCGGCTTTCCCGGCGATGCCATCGACGGGGTGGTCGCCAGGCTCACGGGGGCGGGCATTCTCGACGATCGCCGGGCGGCCGGGGCGGCGGCCAGAACCCTCGTGACGGTGCGACAGCGGGGGCGGCACCGCGTGGGCCGTGAGCTCGAGCGACTCGGCTTCACGCAGGACCAGGCCCGCGACGCCGTGCAGGCCGCGCTGGCAGACACCGACGAGCGCGCGGTCATCGACAGGGTGGTGGCGGCGAAGCTCCGGGACCGCCGCTCCATTCCCGACCCGGCCGCCTACCGGCGGCTGTACGCGGCGCTCCTGCGCCGCGGCTTCCCTGCCGACCTCATCCGCGCCGCCCTCAGACCCTACTGGGGACACCGGAACGAACCAGAAGAGTAGTCAGTAGCCAGTACCCAGTAGCCAGTAGCCAGTAGCCAGTAGGGCGGGACGGCGTTCAGCTGACGTGCACTTCTACTGAATGCTGGCTACTGGCTACTGGCTACTACTACTTACGACAGACCGCTCCCGCGCCTCCTTGCTACAATAGCTGGATGACCTCGACCGAACTGCGCCGCTCTTTCCTCGGGTTCTTCGAGCAGCATGGCCACCGCGTCGTCGCGAGCGCCCCGCTCGTGCCCGGAGACGACCCCACGCTCCTCTTCACCAACGCGGGGATGAACCAGTTCAAGGACGTGTTCCTGGGCCGGGACAGGCGCGACTACCGGCGCGCGGCCACCTCGCAGAAGTGTATGAGGGTCAGCGGCAAGCACAACGACCTCGAGAACGTCGGGCCCTCCCTTCGGCACCATACGTTCTTCGAGATGCTCGGCAACTTCTCGTTCGGGGACTATTTCAAGGACGAAGCCATCACGCTGGCCTGGGCGCTCCTCACCGATGTATGGAAACTGCCCGCCGACCGCCTCTTCGCCACGGTGTTCGCCGGGGAAGGCGGCGTGCCCCGCGATGACGAAGCCTACGGGCACTGGCTGCGGGTCCTCCCGTCATCCCGGATTGCCGAACTCGGCGCCGCGGACAACTTCTGGTCGATGGGCGAAACGGGGCCGTGCGGGCGCTGCTCGGAGATCCACTACTACCGGGGCGACCACCTGCCCTGCGCGGAACCGGCGTGCCGCGGCGTGGAGTGTTCCTGCGACCGCTTCGTCGAGGTCTGGAACAACGTCTTCATGGAATTCGACCGCCAGCCGGACGGCTCGCTCGTGCCGCTGCCGGCGCCCTCGATTGACACGGGAATGGGACTCGAACGCATCACCGCGATCATGCAGGGCACCCTGTCGAACTACGACACGGACCTGTTCCAGCCCCTGATCCAGGCGATCAGCCAGCTCTCGGGCCGGCCGTACGGCGGCACGATGGGGCCGGCGGACGTTTCGGCCCGCGTCATTGCCGATCACGCCCGCGCCATGACGTTCCTCATCGCGGACGGCGTGGTGCCCTCGAACGAGTGGCGCGGCTACGTGCTGCGCAAGATCATGCGGCGGGCGATGCGTCACGGGAACGGACTGGGTCTCACGGAGCCGTTTCTGTGCACGCTGGTGGACGTGCTGGCGGCCCAGATGGGCGACGCGTACCCGGAGCTCAGGTCGGGCCACGACTACGTGTCCAGGGTCGTCGCCGCCGAGGAAGTGCGCTTCGAAGCGGTTCTTGCGGCCGGGCTGCCCCGCCTCGAGGAAGTGCTCGACCAATCGGCTGCGCCATCGAGCGGCTCGATGGCGCTCAGTGGGCAGCGGCCGACTGTCGTGATCAGGCCGGGCATATTGCGCGGTGACGATGTCTTCAAGTTGTACGACTCGTACGGTTTGCCCGTGGAGTTCATCGAGGACACAGCGGCCCAGCGCGGCATGACGATCGACCGCGAGGGCTTCGAGCGCGCGCTCGAGGCCCAGCGCGAACGAGCCCGAGCCAGGAGCGCGTTCGGGGGCGCGCACCAGGCCGAGTTCTTCACGCCCGGCGACAACGCCCGCGCGCGGCTCGAGGAGGCCGGCGACAACTTCGAGGGCTATGCCACGACCCGCCTGGAGGGCGTGCCCGTGCTGGCACTCTTCGACGGGTCTGGCAAGGACGTCGCATCGCTCGCTGCCGGCGCGTCGGGCTTCGTGGCGCTGGCCCGGACGCCGTTCTATGTGGAATCGGGCGGCCAGGTCTCAGACACCGGGCGCATCATCTCCGACTCCGGCGCATTTGTGGCGGCTGTCGAGAACGTCGTGAAGACCGTGGGCTGGCCAAGGCTGCACCAGGTGCAGGTCGAACAGGGAACGGTGGAGGTGCGCGACCTGGTGACCGTCGACGTCAGCGACGAGCTGCGAGACGCGACGAGGCGCAACCACACGGCCACCCACCTGCTGCATGCGGCCCTTCGCAGGGTGCTCGGGCCGCACGTGAAGCAGAAGGGCTCTCTGGTGTCGCCCGGGCGGCTCAGGTTCGACTTCATGCACATGGCCCCGCTCACGATCGAGGAGATTGCAGAGGTCGAACGGCTGGTCACCGCGGAGGTATGCCGCAACACGCCGGTCCAGACCGACGTGCGATCGACCGAGGACGCGGTGGCTGCGGGGGCCATGGCCCTGTTCGGCGAGAAGTACGGAGAATCGGTGCGGGTGGTCTCTGTCCCCGGCTTCAGCATGGAGTTGTGCGGTGGCACGCACTGCCGCGCCACGGGCGACATCGGACCGTTCGTCGTCGTGCAGGAGGGCGGCATTGCGGCGGGCGTGCGGCGCATCGAGGCGGTGACCGGCCTCGGCGCGCTGAAGCACATCCAGGACCAGCACGCCGCGCTGGCCGGGGTGCTGTCGCGTCTGAACGTCGGCGCTGCGCAGGCCGGGGACGCCGTCGACCGCCTCCAGGCTGATGTGAAACGGCTCGGCCGGGAGATCAGCCAGGTGAAGATGAAGGCCGCGGCGGGCGGCGCCTCAGCCGCGGCGGGCGACGTCGTGCAGATTGGCGATGTCCGCGTCCTGACCCGAAAGGTCGACGACCTCGACGCCGCCGCGCTCCGCGAGCTGGCCGACTCGATGAAGAACGCCCTCGGCCGTGGGGTGGTGGTGCTCGGCGCCGCGGCAGACGACAAGGTGCAGTTCGTCATTTCCGTCACCTCCGACCTCACCGGCCGCGTCCACGCAGGCAGGCTGGTGAAGCAGCTCGCGCCGATCGTGGGCGGCGGCGGCGGGGGCCGGCCCGACTTCGCCCAGGCCGGGGGCCGCCAGCCGGACAAGCTCGACGACCTGCTGGCCGCCAGCCGGGAGGCCATCACGCAGCTGCTCGGACCCTAAAGTTCTCCGCTCCGGGAGCCGAGACTCCTGGAGAAAGCCATGCCTGTCCCGAGACTCGCCGGCGCGCTTATCCTGGCCCTCGTCGCCGCGGCACACCCCCGCCCGGCGGGGGCGCAGAATCTACTTGTGGAAGGACTCCAGCGGCAACCCGGTGCTGTCCAACCGGATGCCGAACGGCGAGCATCGCACCTTCGCCGTGGCAGGTTCGGCGCTTCGTGCCACCCGCCCGGTGACCGGCAGGAACGTCAGCCGCTACGACGGCATCATCGACGAGGCAGCCGCCCGCTACTCGGTCCGCCCGGACCTGGTCCGGGCCGTCATCCAGGTCGAGTCCGGGTTCGACGCCAGAGCGCGGTCTCCCAAGGGCGCCATGGGCCTCATGCAGCTCATGCCGGCCACGGCAGCCGAGTTCGGCGTCCGCAATCCCTACGACCCGTCCGAGAACATCCGCGGCGGCGTCGCCTACTTGCGCTCGCTCCTTGACCGCTACGGGAACGAGACGCTCGCCCTCGCCGCGTACAACGCCGGCCCCGGGGCCGTCGACCGCCACGGCAACGCCGTGCCCCCCTACCGGGAAACCCGCGAGTACGTGAATCGCGTCAAGAACATCACTCCGGCTCAGCCGGTCAACAGCGCCAGGCGCGTCATCTACAAGACGCTCGAGATAGTCGACGGCCAGCCTGTGCCCCGCTACACCGACACGCGGCCGACCTCCGGCACCTACGAAATCGTCCGCTGAGTCGTCCCGGGGTCAGACCCGGGTCTGACCCCGATTGCGCGGTCCTGGCCCGGGAAGCCGAGACGGGGGTCCGAATCCGCCCGAATACGCACGGTCTGCCTCAGGCGGCGGGGTCGGCGGGAGGATTCAGCACAGGGAGGCGTGGAGGGCGGAGCCGGAGTGCGGCAGCCGGAAGTCGACGAGGCCGGCGACTGGAAGGACGACGGGCCCCTCCGGGCGGCGGGTCACGCCCAGTGCGTCGCCACAAGCGGGCTGCAGCATCTCGACGGGAAGCGCGAGGAGGCCGCTCACCACCCACGGGCAGTAGTGTGAACCCGCCGCCCTTGCGATGAGCGTCCGGGCGGCGGCGACGGACAGTCGGTCCCGGTAGTCGCGTGAGCTGGTCAGCGCGTCGAACGTGTCCATCACGCTGACGATTCGCACGGTGTACGGGATGGCCGGATGCACGAGCTGGTCGGGGTAGCCGGTGCCGTCGCAGCGCTCGTGGTGATAGAGGACGATGGCGGCCACCTCGTCGTCGAATCCGGACCGGTGGCAGATTTCCGCGCCCAGCTCGGGGTGGGCTCTCAGGTCCTTCCATTGGCGGGAGTTGGGCCGGCCGGGCTTCTCGAGGATGCTCTCCGGCGTCAGCATCTTCCCCACATCGTGAAGCAGCGCTCCGAGGCGAATGGTCTCGACGATGTCGTGGGCCAACCCGAATTGAACGGCCAGCCTGACCGAGTAGGCCGAGACCCGCCGGCTGTGGGCCGCCGCCTCCGGCCGCTTCGCCTCGAGCGCGGCGAGCACCGCCTCGGCCCGCCCCAGATCTGTCTGAAACATGCGGCTCCCGATGACCTGTCGCCCGCCTGCGCGCGGGGCCCACTCGCCCCGCCCGGCGGCCGCGTCTCGCCGCTCTTCATGGCAAGGCCGGTACCACCCGCCTGAATGGGCAGCCGTTTCCCCTGGTTGCCCAGGCCCTTACGGCACTGCATGCCCCTGGCGCGGCCGCCAGGCACAGGCGGGCCACACGAAACCGGGGCCTCACTTCCGCTTCTGTAGCTCGCGCGAAATGGCGTGAAATGCTATGATTGGGGATTCGACGGGCAGGCATGGGGCTCGCCCGTGGGCAACGTGACTCAGAGGATACTGTGGCCAGTCATGCATCCGCGCTGAAGGCGCACCGCCAGAACGTCGTCCGCCGCGAGAGAAACCGCCAGCTGCGCTCCAAGCTTCGCGGATCGCTCCGGTCCATCCGCGCGCTCATCGACAAGGACGAGTTCGGCAAGGCCAAGGCCGAGTTGAAGGCGACCATCTCCCTGATTGATCGCATGGTCACCAAGGGCGTGATCCACAAGAACGCGGCGGCGCGCTACAAGTCCCGGCTGCAGAAGCGCGTAAGCGAAGCGCCCGCGAACTAAGGCCGAGCGGGCGCCGTCCGGCGCCCTTCCCTACCCGCACAACTCAACGACGAGCCGCTCGAGGAGCACTCGCGGCTCGCCACCCGAGGCCTTCAGGGCGAGGTCCGTCCGAAGCAGGGCGTCGACGGCCGCCGGAACCCTGGCCGGCGCCAGCCTGTTCGCCACGAACCAGCGAATCTGACCGAGGATCATGGGCGGGTACTCGCCGGCGTCGATCTTCATCGCCAGCTCTCTCAGCGCCGCGCCGGTCGCTCCGCCTTCGATGGCGTTGGTCATGGCCCACGCGTTCTGCGTCGTGGGCGCGCTCGCGATCTCGCGCACGGCGGCCTCGGTGATGATGCCCTCGCCGGAGGCGAAGAGCACGGCGCGCTCGAGCTCGGCCCTCAGGCGGGTGATGTCTCCGCCGGCCAGCGTGGCCAGCAGCCTGGCTGCGGCCGGCTCGACGCGCACGCCTTCGCCGGCCGCCTCGGCCTTGATCCACGCAACCGTGTCTCCACCGCCCGGCAGGGGGTCGCAGTCGACGATGGCGGCCAGCTTCTCGAGCAGCTTCACGGGCTTCAGGGAGCGGTTCAGCCCTTCGCCCGCAACAAACACGAGTACCGCGTCCGGCGAGGGGTCCGCCAGGTACTTTTCGAGCGCGTCCAGTTCGGCTTCGCCGGCCGCCTTGCGCGCGGCCTTCCGGCCCTTCCTGGCTGCGGGCGCGTCGTCGGCAGGATTCGGCGCCTCGTCGTCCACCGCCTTGAAGACGGGCATGAGCTTCTCGGCCTGGGTGACGACGATCACGCGCCGGGGCGCCATCATGGGCAGCGTGCGCGCGAGCTGCAGCACCGTCCAGAACTGCTTGCGCGCCTCCTCCTGGTGGTCGGGGGGAAACAGCTTGTCGACGTTGAACGGGCGGAGGTCCTCCTCGATGGACTCGATGAGCTGCGCGACCAGCTTCGCCTTCAGCGCGCCGTCCGGACCCACGAGGAGGTAGACCGGCTCGAGGCGCCCGCTGGCGATCTGCTGCTCGAACGACTGGGGAGTGACCCGGCTCGGCACGTGCGGACCGTCCCTGCCTAGAACGCTTCCAGGATAGCGCTCACGACCGAGCGGGCGAAGTCGTTCGCGACGCGCTCGAGGGCGTTCGACCCCTGCCCGAAGAAGGCCGCCGGGTTGCCCGCCTGCGTGTCGGGCGGCAGGTCGTATTCCTCGCGGAACACCATCGACGGGTTCTCCCAGAGGGCCTTGTTCGTCGAGAGGTCGATGAACTCGATCTTCGTATTCACCACGATGACGTAGCGCGTCGCCTGCTGGTTGTCGTTGAAGTTGGCCGGCACGATCGAGAGGCCGGTGATGGTGCCGCGCAGCACGGCGTCTGCCCCGGATTCCTGGGCCAGCACCTGGTAGCGCCCGCGGCCGATGAACTCGCTCCGTACGCGCTCGGTGAACCGCCGCTCCACCTCGAGGTAGGTCGTCTGGTTGGTGAACTCCGGCACGCCGATGACCCGGATGGAGGACGGCAGGAACGACCCCCGTCCGGCGAGCGAATACCCGCACCCGGTGCCGGACACCGCCAACGCTGCCAGAATCAGGAGGTTCAGGGTCGTTCGCACGGTTCCAGACTACCTGATCACGATGCTGACGAGCTTGCCTCTCGCCACGATGACCTTCACGACCGACTTGCCGGCGATGTGGGCGGCCACCAGCGGGTCGGCGAGCGCCGCGTCGCGGATCTCGTCCTCGCTGCTGTCGGCCGGCACGGTCACCCGCCCGCGAACCTTGCCATTGACCTGCACCGGGATGACGACCTCGTCGGCCTTGGCGACTGCCGGATTGAACGCCGGCCACGGCGCGAACACGAGGCCGCCGGGGTGCCCCAGTGCCTCCCAGAGTTCCTCGGCCATGTGCGGGGTGAACGGCGACAGCATGAGAACGAGGGCCTCGATGGCCTCTCTGATCACGGCTCGTGTCCCGGGCCGCTCCTCCGTAACTCGCGCCTCGCTCCGCTTCGCGCTGGCGACTGCGGCCGTCTGCTGGTCCGGGAACTGGTAGAGTTCGTTGACCAGTTCCATGAGCGCGGACACCACCGTGTTCAGGTGGACACGCGGGTCGAGATCCTGCGTCACGCGGCGGATGGTGTCGTGCGTCTTCCGCCGCAGGGCGCGCTCGGCGTCGGTCAACTCGTCCTCGAGGCCCGCCACCGGCGGCGCGGATGCCACCGTGTCGCGCCACTGCTGCACGATGCGCCACACCCGCATGAGGAACCGGAACGCCCCTTCCAGCCCCGCGTCCGTCCACTCGACTTCCTTCTCGGGCGGCGCCACGAACATCACGTAGAGGCGCAGGGCGTCGGCCCCGTACTTCGCGATCATGTCGTCCGGGTCGACCACGTTGCCCCTCGACTTCGACATCACCGCGCCGTCCTTGTGCACCATGCCCTGCGTGAGCAGGCGGCTGAAGGGCTCCGCGTGGTTCACCATGCCGAGATCGCGGAAGACGCGCGCGAAGAAGCGCGAGTAGATCAGGTGCAGGATGGCGTGCTCGACGCCGCCGCTGTAGAAGTCCACCGGCGCCCAGTAGGCCACCGCGGCGGGATCGAACGGCCGGGCGTCGTTCGTCGCGTCGCAGAACCGGTAGAAGTACCACGACGAGTCGACGAACGTGTCCATCGTGTCGGTCTCGCGGCGCGCGTCGCCGCCGCACCGCGGGCACGCCACGTGCACGAACTCGGCGACGCTCGCGAGGGGCGAATCCCCGCGGCCGGTGAACTCGGCGACGGCCGGCAGCTCGACGGGAAGCTGATCGTCCGGCACCGGCACGAGTCCGCACGACGGGCAGTGGATGATCGGGATCGGGGTGCCCCAGTAGCGCTGGCGTGAAATGCCCCAGTCCTTCAGCCGGAACTGGACCGTGCGCTGGCCGATGCCGCGCCGTTCTGCCTTCTCCGCCATGACCCGGATGGCGTCGGTCGACCACAAGCCGGCGTACTCGCCGGAATCCACGACCCGCCCCGGCTCCGAGTACGCCTCGGCCATCGTCGACGCCTCCAGCGGGGCCAGGCCGTCACCCTCGGGCTGGATCACCACGCGCACCGGCAAGCCGTACTTGCGCGCGAACTCGAAGTCCCGCTGGTCGTGCGCCGGCACGGCCATCACCGCCCCGGTCCCGTACTCGCCAAGCACGAAATTCGCGACCCAGATGGGCACCTGCTGGCCGGTGAACGGATTGATCGCGAACCGGCCGGTGCCGAAGCCTTCCTTCTCGACTTCGCCGGTGAGGCGGGCGCTGCGGTCCTGGCGGCGGAAGGCGGCGGCCGCGGCGCGCATGGCCCCGGGGTCGGCCGACTCCGCGGCGATCCGCTCCAGGAGTTCGTGTTCGGGCGCGAGCAGCACGAACGTCGCGCCGAAGATCGTGTCGATCCGCGTGGTGAACACCTCGATGTCCGCCCCGGCGCCAGAGCCGGTCGGGTCGACCAGCGGAAACCGCACGCGCGCGCCCTCGGATCGGCCGATCCAGTTGCGCTGCATCGTCAGGACCTTCTCGGGCCAGTCCTTGAGGCCGTCGATGGCGCCGAGCAGTTCGTCTGCGTAGTGGGTGATCCGCAGGAACCACTGCTCCAGGTCACGGTGTGTCACCAGCGTGTGGCACCGCCAGCAGCCGCCCTCGACGACCTGCTCGTTGGCGAGCACCGTCTGGCACGACGAGCACCAGTTGACCGTCGACCGGCGGCGGTACGCCAGATCGCGCTCGAACATCCGCAGGAACAGCCACTGGTTCCACCTGTAGTAGTCCGGCTCGCACGTCGCGATTTCCCGCTCCCAGGCGTAGCTGATACCGAGGCGCTCGAGCTGGCCCTTCATGTGGGCGATGTTCGCCAGGGTCGACGTCCGCGGATGGACCCCGTTCTTGATCGCCGCGTTCTCGGCCGGGAGGCCGAAGGCGTCCCAGCCGAAGGGGTGCAGCACGTTGAAGCCGCGCATCCGCTTCACGCGCGCCGTCACGTCGCCGATCATGTAGTTGCGGACGTGGCCGACGTGGGCGTGCCCCGAGGGATAGGCGAACATCTCGAGGCAGTAGAACTTGGGCTTCGAGGGGTCTTCTGTCACTTCGAACGCGCGGCTGTCCCGCCACCGCTGCTGCCACTTCCGCTCGATGGCCTGCGGGGTGTACTCGCTCATATCCTGTTGATTATAGTCCACGCCAGAACGCCGACTGGACCGCCCGTGCCTGCTGCAACGCCGCGCGGCCGCGGCTGGGAGCTCTCCAATCTGCGCCGTCAACCGGTTCGCGCGCCGCGCCGGCTTCCATGGCCGCCAGGCTGGCCGCCAGCGATTCGGCCAGCGCCCGCAGGTGGTATCCCCCTTCGGTGACGAGTACGGCACGGCCCGACGCGCACTCGTCCGCCACGGCACAGAGCTGGCCGGTCACGCTGGCGAATCCGCCTGCGCTCATCCGCATGGCCCCGATCGGGTCTTCTTCGTGCGCGTCGAACCCGGCGGAGATGATCACGAGTTCCGGTTTGAACTGGCTCGTCACCGGGACGACGATTTCGTCGAAGACGAGTTCGTAGTCCGCGTCCGTGGCGCCTCGCTCCATCGGCACGTTCACCGTGAACCCGCGTCCGGCGCCCGTCCCCACATCGTCCGCCCGGCCTGTGCCCGGGTAGAACGGCCACTGGTGCGTCGACACGTAGAGCACCCGGGGATCGGCCTCGAAGATCTCCTGCGTCCCGTTGCCGTGGTGCACGTCGTAATCGACAATGGCCACGCGCGTGAGGCCGCGGGCGAGCGCATGGGCCGCCGCCACCGCCGCGCTGTTCAGCAGGCAGAACCCGCGCGCCAGGTCGCGGTTGCTGTGATGACCGGGCGGGCGGACGAGCGCGGCCGCGCGCGCCGCGCGGCCCTCCAGCACCGCGTCGACCGCGCCCACGGCCGCACCGGCGGCGAGTCGCGTGATCTCCCAGGACTCCGCCGACGTAAAGGTGTCGGGATCCAGCATGACCGCCCGCCCGGCCGCGGCTTCCAGCGTCTCGACGAAGCGGGCGCTGTGGGCGCGGAGAAGTGCGTCGCGCGGGGCCGGCGCCGGTTCGGCCACGGCCCCTCCCCGCTGCCGCCATTGACCCGCGACCACCTCCATCACGTCCTGCCGCTCCGGGCGCTCCGGATGGCCGGGAGGCGGCGTGTGTTCACCGAAACGCCTGCTGTTCAAAACGAGGACCGCCATCACGCCTCCCGCTTCGCGAGGTCGCACGCGCGCCGGCGCAGCCCCTCGAGCACGGCCTCGAGATCCCGGCACGCCTGCGCCTGCGCCTCGTCGCTCATGCCGCGGGCAATCCCGACTGGCGCCCCGACGACCAGGTGGACGCGGCTGAAGGGCTTGGGGACCTGCGTCCGGTCCCAGCTCCGAAGCTCCCAGCTCCGCTCGGCCTCGATGTGGCACGGCAGCAGCGGCGCCCCGGTCGCGCCGGCGAGCCAGACCGCGCCCGGCTTCGCCACGCGCGCCGGGCCCCGGGGTCCGTCGAGGGTGAAGGCTGTCGGCCGGCCCGCGCGGACGTCCCGCACCAGCTGCAGCGTGGCCGCCCGGGCGTTGCGCGAACTCGACCCGCGGGCCGTCCCGTAGCCGAAGCGCCCCAGGATCCGCGCGATCCACTCGCCGTCGAAGTTCTCGCTGGCGATGGCGATGATGCCGCGATCGCGGAAGAAGAACGTCATCGGCAGGATGCGCCCGTGCCAGAAGGCGAGGATATAGGGCCGGCCCGGCGCGCTGACGGCATCCAGGTGCTCGCGGCCGTCGATGCGCAGCCGCAGCGTGAGGCCCAGCAGGCCGACAAGGGGCGCCCCGATCGCGGCGATGGCGGCGATCTGGAGGCGCTTCAGGCGGGATTGCCGCCAGCCTGGGGTGTCGTTCACGGTCGCGGAGCGGCCGCCGGCGCGGCGCACTTCATCCTGCGGTCCACGAAGCTCATCAGGTCGACGAACTCGACCTGGGTGTTCGCGCTCGCCTGCGCCCCCTTCAGCATGATCGAGCAGAAGGGGCACGCCGTCACGATGGTGGAGGCCCCGGTGCGCTGCAGTTGCTCGAAGCGCTCCTGGCTGATGCGCCGGCCTTCTTCGTGTTCTTCGAAGAGCAGGCCGCCGCCCGCGCCGCAGCAGAAGGGATTCGCCCCGTGGCGCTCAGGCTCGGAAACCACCGCCCCGAAGCGCGCGAGCAACTCCCTCGGCTCCTCGGTGACGCCGGCGTAACGGCCGAGGTAACACGGGTCGTGGAACGTTACCGTGCCGGCGCCAGGCACGGCCATCGTGCGCGTCAGCGCCGCGACGAGGCTCGCCGAATGGATCACTTCGGCCGTGAATCCGAACTCGCGGTAGTCGGTCCCCATCGTCCGGAGACAGTGCGGGCAGGAGGTGACGATCTTCGTGACGCCCGCCGCCGTGAAGTCCTCGATGTTCGCCCGCGCCAGTTCCTGAAACTGGTACTCGTTGCCCGTGCGCTTGGCGATGTCGCCCGTGCACCGCTCCTTCGCGAGCACCCCGAAGGACACGCCGCCCGCCCGGAGGATGTCGAACAGCGACCGCAGGGACTTCTGGAAGTCGGCCTCGAACGCCCCGGCGCAACCCAGCCACACGAGATACTCGTGGCGCGCCGCGTCGAAGATCTCGACGCCGGCCGAGTCCACGAACTTCTGCCGCAAGTCGGCTCCGAGGCCCCAGATGTTGCCGCGGCGCTCGAGGTGGTTGTAGACGGCCGCCAGCGCGTCCGGCGCCTCCCCGTTCGAGGCCAGCCCGCGCCGCGCGCCGATGATGAGCGGCAGGTGCTCGACGCCGACCGGACACTGCGCCTCGCACGCGCCGCAGGTCGTGCACTGCCACAGCGCCTTCGCGTCGAGCACGTCGGCGAGCTTCGCGTCGAGCCTTCCCGCGAGCAACGCCGCTTCGTTCTGGAGGATCAGCGTCTTCGGGTTGAGCTGCTTGCCCGTGGCGTGCGCCGGGCAGTTCACCTGGCAGCGCCCGCACTCGACGCACGTGAAGGCGTCCAGGACCTGCTTCCGCTCGACGTCGGCGAGGGTCTCGAGCCCGACCTGCTCCTGCTCGAAGTCGAGGTTCGGCACGGTCGCCAGGCCGGGCGACCGCAGATACACCGTCAGCGGCGACAGCACGAGGTGAAAGTGCTTCGAGTCCGGGATGAGCACCAGGAACCCGAGGATCACCATCGCGTGGATCCACCAGTTCACGCGCGCCGCGAGGCCGGTCTCCCACTGGAACGCCAGCAGGAAGGTGATCATCAGCGTCAGGATGAAGAACCCGATGAGCACCGACTCAGCCGACACGTGGTCGCCGAGCGCCGCCGGCCGTACGATCGCGCGGCGGACCAGGAGCCCGCTGATGCCGAGCACCACCGCCACGGAGAACGGCACGAGCGCCAGTGCGTACAGGTGGAACCAGCGTGCGCCGGTGAAATCCGCGATGCCGAGGCCGGCGAGGAACTCGACTCCCGTGTAGAGCGCGAACGCCGTGAAGCCCCAGTAGACGCCCAGATGGGCGATGCCGACGGCCGGGCGCTCGGCGATCGTGCGCGACTGGAAGACGACTTCGGCGACAAAGCGCAGGAGCCGGCGCCCGGTCTCGTCGTCACGGACATGAATGTTGTTCCGGGCGCGAAGGACGAGCCGCGCGCGCGTCCAGACCTGCGCCGCGAAGGCGGCGGCGAACCCGAGGACGAGGATGCGGAAGATCCAGGTCTCGGTGGCGTGCACTAGCCCTGGAGCTCCTTGATGACGGCCGGCACGATCTCGAACAGATCGCCGACCACGCCGTAGTCCGCCACCTCGAAGATCGGCGCCTCGGGGTCCTTGTTGATGGCGACAATCGTGCGGGCGCCCTTCATGCCGACCAGGTGCTGGATGGCCCCGGAGATCCCCAGGGCGAGATAGAGCTTCGGCGCGACGGTCTGGCCCGAGCTTCCGATCTGGCGGTCCATCGGCAGCCAGCCCGCGTCGCAAATCGGGCGCGACGCCCCGACTTCGGCCCCCATCGCGGCCGCCAGCTGCTGCGCCAGCGCGACCTTGTCCAGTTCCTTGATCCCGCGGCCGACGGCGACGATGCGCTCGGCCTGCGTCAGGTCGACCGCCTGCTTCGCTTCGCGGAAGGGCGCTTCGGGCTGCTGGCGGATGGCGCCGGCATCGACGGCCACCGCGACGGTCCGCACCGGCGCCGGGACCGCGCCCCGCACGACGGTGTCGGCCCGGACGGCGCCGATCTGGAAGGTGGCGAGCGCCTGCCCGTCGCACGCGACGTCGGCCAGCAGCCGGCCCTGGAAGACGGGCCGCACAAACAGGCGGCGCCCGTCGGCCTGCCGGGTGGCGACGCAATCGGTCACGAGCGCGCGGCCGAGGTGCACGGCCAGCGCCGGCGCGAAGTCGCGCGTCTGGTACGTGTGCGGCAGGTAGACGTCGCCGGGCCGCTCGGCGGCCACGACCTGGCCGAGGGCCGAGACGAAGCCATCCAGCGTGTACGGCGACAGCGCCGGCGCCTCGACGCGCAGCACCTCCGCGACGTCAGCCGCCGCCAGGTCGCGCCGCCGCCGCGGCCGTCGCCGCGCCGACGACGGCGACCGTGACCGGCCCGCCCGCCTGCTGGGCGGCGGCGATGGTCTCCCAGCTGGACTTGTTGAGCGTCCCGTCCTGTTGTTCCGCGATCACGAGAATCATGAGATCACCCGCGCCTCGTCCCGGAGCGCCGCGACGAGAGCCTTGGCGGCCTCGGCCGCGCTGCCGCCGATCATCTGGGTCTGCTTCCGTTTCTCGGGCACGTAGAGGCCGGTGATCTGCTGCCGCGAGGCGAGCCCGGATGGCGGCGCCACCTTCCGGATCTCCTTCTTCTTGGCGGCCATGATGCCCTTCAGCGTGGCGTAGCGCAACTGGTTGATGCCGCTCTGGATCGTGAGGAGCGCCGGCATCGGCAGGGCCACCCACTGGAACCAGCCGCCTTCGAGCTCGCGCTTGACGCGGAGCCCGGGCGCCTGGACGTCGACTTCCATGATGATGGTGGCCGAGGCAATACCGAGCAGCGCGGCCAGCATCACGCCGGTCTGTGCGCTGCCCTGGTCGTCCGACTGCAGCCCCGTCAGCACGAGGTCGAACGCCTCGTCGCGCATCGCCGCGGCCAGCGCCTCGGCCACCGCAAACGCGTCGGCCGAAGCGGCAGCCTCGTCTTCCACGTGGATGGCGCGGTCGGCGCCCCGGGCCAGCGCTTCACGCAACGCCTGGGACACGCGGGCGGGGCCCACCGAGCAGACCACCACCTCGCCGCCGTGTTTCTCTCTGAGGCGCAGGCCCTCTTCGAGGGCGTACGCGTCGGGTTCATTGAGCTCGAAGGTGGCGTCCTGGTCGCGAACCCACGTCTTCTGGTCGTTGACGCGAGGCTGCCAGTCGCGCGAGGGAACCTGCTTCAGGCACACAGCGATCTTCATGGCGGCACGCTCCGGGCGTCAGCCGTCGAAACGGCGCAGGAGCAGGGCGGCGTTGGTGCCGCCGAACCCGAAAGAGTTGGACATCGCGTACGTGATCGGCGCCGTCCGGGCCTTCCAGGGCACGTAATCCAGCGTGCACTCCGGGTCCGGCGTGTCCTGGTTGATCGTCGGGGGCATCGTCTGGCGGTAGACGGCCAGCGCGGTGATGCCGGCCTCGATGCCGCCGGCCGCGCCGAGCGTGTGGCCGGTCATCGACTTGGTGGACGAGACGCCGACCCTGTCCGCGTGTGCGCCGAACAGGGTGCGGATCGCCAGCGACTCGAGCTTGTCGTTGAAGGGCGTGGAGGTGCCGTGGGCGTTGATGTACTGCACCTCGTCGGCGCGGACGCCGGCCGATGCCAGCGCCGCCGCCATCACGCGGATCGCCCCGTCGCCGTCGTCCGACGGCGCGGTGATGTGGTAGGCGTCGGCCGTCGCGCCGTAGCCGACGACCTCGGCGTAGGCCCGGGCGCCTCGCTGCCGCGCGCCCTCCAGTTCCTCGAGCACGAGGACGCCGGCGCCCTCGCCGATGACGAAGCCGTCCCGCTCCTTGTCGAAGGGGCGGCTCGCGCGCGCGGGCTCGTCATTCCGGGTGGACAGCGCGCGCATGGCGGCGAAGCCGCCGACGCCCATCGGGGTGATGGCCGCCTCGGACCCGCCGACGATCATCGCGTCGGCGGCGCCGCGCCTGATCATCTCGAAGGCCTCGCCCACGGCGTGCGCGGAAGCCGCGCAGGCCGTCGCCGTCGCCATATTGGGGCCCTTGGCGCCGACCCGGATCGACACCTGCCCGGAGGCGAGGTTGATGATGGCCGCGGGGATGAAGAACGGTGAGATCTTGCGCGGGCCGCCCTCGAGCAGGGCCTGGTGTTCCCGCTCGATGGTGCCGAACCCGCCGATGCCCGACGCAATGAACACGCCGACGCGCGTCGCGTTCTCCGGCCCGATGACCAGCCCCGAGTCCGCCACGGCGAACGTCGACGCCGCGATCGCGTAGTGGATGAAGACGTCCATCTTCTTGACGTCCTTCTTGTCCACGAACTGCAGGGGATCGAAGCCCTTGACCTCCGCGGCGATGCGGGCGGCAAACGCCGTGGCGTCGAACCTGGTGATGGGCCCGACGCCGCTGCGCCCGGCGCACAAGCCCTCCCACGTCGCCTCGGTGCCCACCCCGAGCGCCGACACCAGACCGATGCCCGTTACGACGACGCGCCTGTTCACGCGGCCTCCAAACACGCCGGTCCCGAACCCGTTCTCGCGGCGCAGGCAGGCCGCCGGACGCAGGCACTGAAACCGGCCGTGGTGATGCGCCTACTTCTTCTTGGAATGGGCCTCGATGTAGTCGACGGCTTCCTTGACGCGCGTGATCTTCTCGGCATCCTCGTCCGGGATCTCGATCCCGAACTCCTCCTCGAACGCCATCACGAGTTCGACCGTGTCGAGCGAGTCCGCGCCCAGGTCGTCGACGAACGAGGCGTCGATGGTGACTTCTTCCTCGTCCACCCCGAGCTGCTCCACGATGATGCTCTTGACCTTGTCAGCAACGCCAGCCATTCATCCTCCTACGTATACATCCCGCCGTTGACGGCGAGAACCTGTCCGGTGATGTACGACGCCTCGTCGGACGCCAGGAAACAGACCGCCGCGGCCACGTCCTCGGGCGTGCCGAACCGGCTGAGCGGCACCTTCGACTGCCACTCGGCCTGCACCTGAGGCGGCAGGGCGCGCGTCATGTCGGTGTCGATGAGCCCCGGCGCCACGACGTTGACCGTGATGTTCCGCGCCGCCACTTCCCGGGCGACCGACTTGCTGAACCCGATGAGCCCCGCCTTCGACGCGGCGTAGTTCGCCTGCCCGGCGTTGCCGATCTGGCCGACCACCGAGCTGATGCTGATAATCCGCCCCGTGCGCTGCTTCATCATCGGCCGCAGCACGGCCTGGGTGCAGACGAAGGCGCCGCCCAGGTTCACTTCGAGCACGAGGTTCCAGTCCTCGCGCTTCATGCGCATCAGCAGCTGATCGCGGGTGATGCCGGCGTTGTTCACGAGGATGTCGATGCGGCCGTGCTCCGACAGGACCCGGCCGAAGGCGGCCTCCGCCGCCGCGGCGTCGGTCACGTTCATGACGACGACGTCGGTCACGCGACCCGCGCCCTCAGCCGGAGGCCCGGGCGGCGCCGGCCCGGGGTTCACGACGTCGGTCGGCACCACCACCGCGCCGCGCGACGCGAGGGCGAGGCTGATGGCGCGGCCGATGCCCCGCCCGGCTCCCGTCACGACAGCCACCTTTCCGGTCAAGTCGAACATGGCGCACTAACCCGCCAAGGCGGCCACGGCGTCGAGTCCAGCAGGATCCTCGATGTTCGCAAACGCCGCGTCCTCCAGGATCTTCCGGCCGAGGCCCGTCAGAACCGTCCCAGGACCCACTTCAACATACTTGCGGACGCCCTCTGATGCAAGCCGCCGCATCACGTCTTCCCAGCGGACCGGCGCCGACACCTGCTTCACCAGCGCCTCGATGCCCTCGGCCGCGGTGCGCTTCACCTCGGCGTCCACGTTGGCCACGACCGGCACCGACGGGTCGGAGACCGCGAGTGCGCGGAGTTCAGGCGCGAGCCGGGCCTCGGCGGGCTTCATGAGGGCGCAGTGGAACGGGGCGCTCACCGGCAGCGGGATCGCGCGCCTGGCGCCCAGCTGTTTTGCGCGCTCCGACGCCCGCGCGACGGCGTCCTTCGAACCGGCGATCACCACCTGGCCCGGCGCGTTGAGGTTCGCAGGGCTGACCACGTCGCCCTGCGCCGCCTCGGCGCAGGCCTGCGCCACCTTCTCCGCGTCGAGGCCCAGGATGGCCGCCATCGCGCCCTGCCCCACCGGCACGGCTTCCTGCATGTAGCGTCCGCGGCGCCGCACCGTCCGCAGCGCGTCGGCAAACGTCATGGTCCCCGCCGCGACGTGCGCCGAGTACTCGCCGAGTGAATGCCCCGCGACGAAGGCCGGCAGGACGCCGGTCGACGCCAGCAGGCGGTAAGACGCCACGCTCACGGCCAGGATGGCCGGCTGTGTGTGCTCGGTGAGCACCAGCGTCTCGGCCGGCCCCTCGAAACACAGGCGGCTCAGATGCTCGCCCAGCGCCTCGTCGGCCTCGGCCATGGTCTCGCGCACGATGGGAAAGGCATCGGCGAGCGCCTTGCCCATCCCGACGGCCTGCGAGCCCTGCCCAGGAAACAGGAATGCAATCACGGTCGATCTCCCTTCAACAGCGCCAGTTCCTGTTCGATGCGCGGCACCAGGCCCTCGCCTGCGAACCGCGCCGCCATCAGGATGGCGCTCGTCACGGCCTTGGCCGACGAGCGGCCGTGTCCGACCACGACCGGCCGGCCGACACCGAGCAGCGGCGCGCCGCCGTACTCGGAGTAGTCGACGCGCGAACGGAAACGCCCGAACGCGCCCACGGCCAGCCGGGCGCTCTCGCCGGCCATCGCCGCGAACTCCTCGCCGAGCATCAGTTCCACCATCCCGACGACGCCCTCGCTGACCTTGATCACGACATTGCCGGTGAACCCGTCACAGACGACGACGTCGGCGGCTCCGGAGTAGAGGTCGCGGGCCTCGACGTTACCGACGAACCGCAGCGGCGTTTCGCGCAGAAGCCGGTAGGCCTCCCGCGTGAGCTCGTTCCCCTTGGTCTCCTCTTCGCCAATCGACAGGACCCCGACCGACGGGTCGTCAACCCCGAGGCCGACGCGGGCGAAGACGGCTCCCATCGCGGCGAAGGCCACCAGGTGCTGGGGGCGGCAGTCGGCGATGGCCCCGACGTCGAGGAGGATCGCGGTCCCGCGCGTCGTGGGCACGGCGGCCGCGAGGGCCGGGCGGTCGACGCCGCGGAGGAGCCCGAAGGCCGTGTACGCGGCAAGCACGGTGGCGCCGGTGTTGCCGGCGCTGAACAGCGCGTCGGCGGCGCCACGGGCCACGAGGTCGGCCGCCACGCGGATGGAAGACTGGGGCCTGCGCCGGAGGGCTTCGGCCGGCCGCTCGCCCATGCCCACGGCGTCGGAGGCGTGCTCGACGAGGAGGTCGAGCCGGGCCGCGTCCGGATGGCGCGCCAGCTCGGCGCCCAGCGCAGCGGAGGCCCCGACGAGCGTCACGCCGACGTCAGCATGCCGCGCCGCGGCGACGGCGCCCTCCACGAGCACGGCCGGGCCGCGGTCGCCTCCCATCGCGTCGACCGCCACGCGCATCCGGCACTACGCTTCCTTGACTTCGCGCACCTGGCGGCCATGATAGTAGCCGCACTGCGGGCAGATCTGGTGCGCCGCCTTGGCCTCGTGGCAATGCGGGCACGTGCCCAGCGAGGCGGGCTTGAGCGCGTCGTGGGTCCGGCGTTTCGCGGTCCGGGCCTTCGAGTGTCGTCGCTTTGGATTTGGCATCGTTACTTGTCCTTGCGCAGTTGCTCGAGCACCGCCAGCCGCGGGTCCACCCACGTCCGCTGGCACACGCACGAAGCGGTGTTGAGGTTCGTGCCGCAGTCCGGGCAGATGCCCAGGCAGCCCTCCTGGCACAGGGGCTTCATCGGCACGGCCAGGTAGCACTGTTCCTGCATCAGCTGGCCGAGGTCGATCACGTTGTCTTCGTAGAACGCCGTCGAGAGGTCGTCGTCCTCGATCATGCGCTCCTCGGCCGTCCCGGCCGGGGTGTGAGGCAGGAAGAGGACGTCGAACGCCTCGGCCACCGGCATCTCGAATCCCTCGAGGCACCGGCTGCAGGTGAGCTCGATGGCGGTCTCGACCCGGCCCACCAGCCGGAACTGCGTGCGGTCCTTGCGCACCACCACGCTCAGCGCGACCGGCGCGGCAATGCGGCAAATCGTGGGGTCGGTCGGCAGCACGCCGGCCGCGAAGGTCCGCTCGATCCGGGCCTCCGGGTCGCGCATCTGGCCGACGTCAAGCAGGAGCTCACTCATCGGGCGCCGTCTCTCGTGCAGGCACAGAATCCCAAGTATACCACGGGGTAGCCGGGGGTCGCCGCGGCCGGCGCGGTCCGACCGGCCGGCGCCCGCCCGCGTCCAAAGGTGGGAGAATACCTCGGGGGCGCCGGGTGCGCTACAATGAGGTGATTGGCTCGGGACCGGAGAGGCGCCCGTGAAGCCAGGCAAGGAGTGCTCGTGCGACGACTGCTGACCCTCGGATTGTTCGTCTCGCTCACCGCGCTGGCCGCGGCGGGATGCGGCGACTCCCTGACGGACCTGGAAACCGGCCCCTCCCAGACGGTTGTCGAGACGTTCTCCGGCACCCTGAATCCGAACGGCGGCGCGACCCACGCCTTCGTGGTATCGGGCAAGGGCCGGTGACCGCCACGCTCACCGCGGTCGGGTCGGACAACACCCTGATTGTGGGCCTCGCCCTCGGCAACTGGACGGGGATCGCCTGCAACCTGGCCGCCGCCAACGACAACGCAGTCGCGACTCTTCCACTCGGCTCGACCGTCTCGGCGGCTGGACAGCTCTGCGTCCGGGTGTACGACACCAAGGGCCTCGCCGAGGCGACGGCCTACACGGTGGAAGTGGTCCACCCGTAGCCAGCGTCGCCCGTCACGACCAGCGCCCCGCCAGGCTGACCCAGGGTTTCGGGATATAGAGGTGCTCGTAGAGCGCCACGGCATACCGGTCGGTCATGCCGGCAAGGAAGTCCCGCGCCGCGGCATCGACGCCCTCCGCGAGAAGCGTCCGCCGGTCGAGGAACTCCTCGGGTGCGTCGTGCACCTTCTCCCAGAGCCCGCCGAGGATTCCAGCCGCCTTCTTGAACTCGGCCGTGGACAGCTCGTTCTCGTACACGGACGCATACATGAACGCGCGCAGGTCGAGCATGGCGTCGAGCACCGGCGCGCTCATGGCAATCTCGCGCAGCCCGGCCCCCCTGGTCTCCAGCACGACGTCCTTGACCGTGCGCCCGATGCGGGTGGAGTGCGTCGCGCCGAGGACGGTGAGGGGCGCCGCCGGCAGGTCGGCCTCCCTGAGAATCCCGGCTCGGATCGCATCGTCGATGTCGTGATTGACGTAGGCGATGAGATCGGCCACGCGGGCGATCTGCCCCTCGAGGCTTGCGGCCTTCACCGGGACGTCGGGGCCGACGGGTGAGCCACGCTTGCCCTTCGAGTGCTTCACGATCCCGTCGCGCGCTTCCCAGGTCAGGTTGAGCCCCGCGCCATCGCGCTCGAGCACGTCCACGATCCGGAGACTCTGCTCGTAGTGCTCGAACCCGCCGGGCATGAGAGAGGCCAGCACGCGCTCGCCCTGGTGCCCGAACGGCGTGTGCCCGAGGTCGTGGCCGAGGGCGATGGCCTCGGTCAGTTCCTCGTTGAGCGCCAGCGCCTTGGCCATGGTCCGGGCGATCTGGGACACCTCGAGCGTGTGGGTCAGGCGGGTCCGGTAGTGGTCGCCGGTCGGCGCGAAGAACACCTGCGTCTTGTGCTTGAGCCGGCGGAACGCCTTCGAATGGATGATGCGGTCGCGGTCCCGCTGGAACGCCGTCCGGACGTCGTCCTCGGGCTCCGGGCGGAGCCGGCCTCGCGTCTCGACGCTGCGCGCGGCCTGGGGCGCCAGCGACTCGAGTTCGCGCCGCTCCTGGTCCTCTCGAATCGTGCTCATGGGTCTCGGGCTCCAGAAGGACCGGTGTCGTCACCTCCGCAGGGCGGCCTGATCACGCCGCACAAAGGGGTGGCGGAATCCGCGCTACCGTTCGGCCGCCGTCAACTCCGCGAGGAAGCTGCGCCCGGAGGCGAGCGGGCCGACGCCGAAGACGCCGGCGATGGTCTGGCCGAGGTCCGCGAAGGTCCCGCGGTCGCCAAGCGCGACTCCCGCCCCCACGCGCGGACCGTAGGCCAGGACCGGTACGAATTCCCTCGAGTGGTCCGTGCTCGGCGTGGTCGGGTCGTTGCCGTGGTCGGCGGTCAGGAGGAGCAGGTCGTCCTCGCGAATCATCGGCAGCAGCCGGCCGAGCCGCTCGTCGAACCGCTCGAGGTTGGCGGCGTACCCGGCCGTATCGTTGCGGTGCCCGTACATCGCGTCGAAGTCGACCAGGTTCCCGAAGACCAGCCCCGGCGGCGCCTCGGCGGCTGCGCGCTCGAAGGCGTCCATGCCCAGCGCATCGGAGGCAGTCTTCACGGACAATCCGGTCCCCCGCCCGGCGAACAGGTCCGCGATCTTGCCGATCGACAGGACCGGGATGCCGGCCCTCGTGAGCCGATCCAGCAGCGTGTCCGCGAAGGGAGGGATGGCGTAGTCATGCCGGTTCGCCGTCCGGCGAAACGACCCGGGTTCACCGACGAACGGCCGGGCGATGATTCGGCCCAGGCCCATGCCGTCGACGAACTGTTCGTACGCAATCCCGCAGAGCCGGTAGAGCTCGGGAATCGGGATGACGTCTTCGTGCGCAGCGATCTGAAACACGCTGTCGGCCGACGTGTAGATGATCGGCCAGCCCGTCCTGATGTGCTCGGGCCCGAGGTCGTCGATGATCCGCGTGCCGGAGGCGACGATGTTGCCGAGGGTGCGGCAGCCGATGCGGCGCTCGTACTCCCGCATGGCGTCGTCCGGGAACCCGTCCGGAAACGTCGGGAAGGCCTTCTCCAGCTGGAGCCCCATGAGCTCCCAGTGCCCCGTCACCGAGTCCTTGCCCGGAGACACTTCGGCCATGCGGCCGTAGGCGCCCAGGGGTGCCTCGGCGGGCGGCAGCCCGGCCACCGGGACAACGCGCGAAATTCCGAGCACGTGCAGGTTCGGAATGCGGAGCCGCACCTGCGCCGAGATGTTGCCGAGGGTGTTGCTGCCCTCATCGCCGTACGCCGCCGCGTCGGGCAGCGCGCCGACGCCGAGGCTGTCGATCACGATGGCGAACACGCGCGTGAACGGTGAGGTGAACATGGGCGTGTGTGCTGGGAACGGGCCCGAGTAATCGGCCCGCGCCACGCTAGCGCGGCGCGTGACGCGAAGCGCAGATGGACGCGATGGCGTGCTTGAACACCAGCCGGTCGGCGCCGTCCTGCTCGAGGACGACGGCGAAACGGTCGAAGCCCTTCACCCGCGCTTCGAGTTCCGTGCCGTCCATCAGGCGCAGGCTGACCGCCTGCTGCTCGCGGCGAACCAGGTTCAGAAACGCGTCTTGCACGTTCGGCTCGGCGGACGGCCGCGCGTCAGGATTCTGTGGCATGCGTCGGATGCTCCCCTCGCGGATGCGCGTGCGAAGCGGGCCCGAGCCGCGCGTCGATCAGGCGCCCGGCTTCGAGCCGGGTCTCGTCGTCTTCACCCGCTCGCTGAATCCACACTAGATTAGGCTCTTTGCGGAACCAGATCAACTGGCGCTTCGCGTAGTGCCGGTTCTCGGTGACGATGAGCTCGCGCGCCGATGCGCGATCGCGTTCGCCGCGCACGACCTCGAGCACGCGCCGGTAGACGTAACCGGTGAAGGGCCGTGCGCCCGGCGGCACGCCCTGCGCCAGCAGCGCGCGCACCTCGTCCTCGATCCCGCGCGCGAACTGCGCATCGACTCGCCGGCTGATGCGGCCGACGATCTCCTCCCACGGCGGACGCACCACGATGCCCACGATGGTCCAGCCCTCAAGCGGCGCGCGCGTGTCGGCGAAGTGCTCCGTGAGCGTGCGGCCGCTCTGGAAGTAGACCTCGAGCGCGCGCACGATCCGCATGCGGTCGCGGGGCCGGATGCGTGCGGCCGACGGCGGGTCGATGCGGTTCAGCAGGCGATGAAGCCGCTCCGGTCCCCGCCGTGCCGCCATCGCGTCCAGGCGCCCCCTGAACCGGTCGTCCCGCCCGGGCCCCGGGAAGATGCCCCTCGCCAGCGCGCGATAGTACAGGCCCGTGCCGCCCGCGAGGATCGGCAGGCGGCCCCGCGCATGGATCCCGGTGATCGCCGCCATCGCGTCGCGCGCGTAGTCGGCCGCGGTGTAGTCGGCCGCCGGATCAACGATGTCGACGCAGTGATGGGGAATGCCCTCCTGCTCGCCGGCCGGGACCTTGTCGGTGCCGATGTCGAAGCCGCGATAGACGGCCGTCGAATCGCACGCCACGATTTCGCCGTCATACCGCCGCGCGAGCGCCAGGGCGAGCGCGCTCTTCCCGCTGGCCGTGGGGCCGAGGACGGCGACGACGGCCGGCGGGCGTCCGCCTGCCGTCATGCCCAGCCCGCCAGCTTGACGAGGGCCCAGGCGGCCAGCGCGCCCAGCAGGAGGAGCCAGCCGAGTTGCTGTGTCCGGGTGGGCATCGCCATCAGCGTGAGGGAGGCGTCTCGTTGTAGTAGAAGGTGACCGTGATGAAGGCCCGGTCCGAGGGGTATCCGGCGGGAGCGGAATCGTCGGATTGGACGAGGCAATGGCGCCGAACGACGAGTGGTTGAACGCGTCTACGCCGCTCGCGGCGACGACGGCCACGTCGGTGATCGCGCCGCTCTTGTGGACGTTGAAGGACACCGACACGTGCCCGCGCAGCGACATCGCAGCGTACGGGATGAACCAGTTGCGGCGCACCTGGGCGAGGAAACGGCGCACCCACGGGCCGAACTCCACGCCCTTCGTGTCGAACTGGATGGCCTCCCCGTACTGCCCTGCGCCCTGCGGGTTGTCGAACACCTGCTGCGGCGCATAGCGCGCCACGTCCCGGAGGGCGCTCGCCAGACCGCCGCCGGTCCCCGTCCCGTCGTTTCCGGACTGCGCCTGAGGGCGCGGGCCGCGCAGACCGCGCAGCACGGGATCGTCGAACTGCCGCTGCTCCTCGGCCGGCGGACCCGGCGCCGGCGAGCCGGGCTCCCGGGCGTTGCTGCCGCTTTCATTCGGCCGTTCGGCGGGCTTCGGCGGCTCCGGTGAGCCGGGCTGGTCGATGCGCTCGGTCGTGTTGCCCCTCGAGTACGGCAGCGGGTTGGTGGGCTCCCGGGGCGGCTGCAGCGGCGTCATCATGCTGCGGTCGCGGTCGGACAACTCGGGGTTCTGCGGCGGCCGCTGCGCTTCGAACTCGGCCCGGGGCTGCACGAACACGAACCGGCGCTCGTTCGCCTCCTGCTGACGCCTCGCGGCCAGGCGCTCTTCGAGGGCGCTCGTGTCGGGCGCCAGGGACGCGAAGAGCCCGGGCAGCGCGTCGGGCAGCATCACGATCGCCAGGACGGCGAGCAGGTGCACGACCAGGGACAGCAGAAGCCCCTCGCGCCAGGAGATGGCGCTGTCGATGTGCTCGATGTCCGGCTGCCGATCGTCGAAGTTGAAGTACATCAGGAACTTACTCGATTATAACATCCGCGCCGCGGCGGCTGGGCGCGTCAGGCAGGGCTGGGCAGGTCAGCGCTGGTCTGGCTTCAAGGCGCTATACAAATAGACGATGCCCAGGCTCAGAGAGTCGGCCTTGACCTGTGAAAATCCTGTGGCGGCAAGCGATGCCATCACCCGCGCCGGCTCCGGGAACGTTCCCACCGAGGCAGGAAGGTAGGTGTATGCCGACGCATGGCCGGAGATGAGCGAGCCGACTCTCGGCAGCACGTGGCGGAAGTACGCGAGATAGGCCTGGCGCACGCCCGGCACCTGCGGCACGCCGAACTCCAGGATGGCAAAGCGGCCGCCCGGCCGGAGCACGCGGAACACGTCGGCAAAGGCCGTTTCAGGCTGCTCGACGTTCCGGATGCCGAACGCCACCGTCGCCGCGTCGACCGAGGCGGAGGCCAGCGGAATGCGCATCGCATCGCCCTGGACGAGGCGGATGCGCGACGCGAGACCGCGCCGGGCGAGCTTCTCGCGGCCGAACCGGAGCATCCCCCGGGCGAAATCGACGCCCACCACCGCCGCCGCGCCCGGCGAGGCGGTGGCCGAGGCGATGGCGAGATCGGCGGTGCCCGTGCAGAGGTCGAGCACCGTCTCGCCTCCGCGCAGTGCCAGCGACCGCACGGCCTTCGTGCGCCAGCGGCGATCGAGCCCGCCGCTCAGCAGGTGATTGAGCAGGTCGTACCGCGGCGCGATCGCATCGAACATGCTGGCGATGCGTTCGGGCTGCTTGTCGCGGCCGAGGCTCCCGCCCGCTGCGGTCACCGTTCGACCCGCCCTGTCCAATCGGCGCACAGGCGCTGCTCGAGGCCCAGCGCCGAGAGGATTCTGCCGGCGAGGAAGTCGGCGAGGTCGTCGAGCGTCTTCGGCAGGTGATAGAAGCCCGGCATGGCCGGCAGCACCACCGCGCCGGCCTCGGCGCACCGCACCATGTTGCGCAGCTGCGGGAGGCTCATCGGCGTTTCGCGCGGCACCAGCACGAGGGGCTTGCGCTCCTTCAGCATGACGTCGGCGGCGCGCTCGACGAGGTTCCGCGACAGGCCGTTGGCGACGCCCGCCAGCGACTTCATCGAGCAGGGCACGATGACCATGCCCTTCGTCGGGCGGTTGCCGCTCGCGATCGTCGCGCCGAGGTCGCGGTTGCTGATCACGTCGAAGCGGCCCCGGCCGACGCCTTCGCCGTACTTCTGTTCGAGGTAGGGCATCAACCGCTCGAGGGCGGCCTCCCGGCCCAGCTCATCGACCAGCAGGCGGCGCCCGTAGTCGCTGACGACGAGATCCAGTTCGAAGCCCTGTTCGAGCAGCGCCGCCACGGTCCTGACGGCGTAGAGCGCGCCGCTCGCGCCGGTGACGGCCACGGTGTAGCGGGAAACGCGGGGTGAGGCATCAGTGGACATAAATCGCGGCAGCTGTCGTGACGAAGTACAGGATACCGACCCAGCCGTTCAGATCAAACGCCAGCGTGACGCGCGAGAGGTCGGTGGCGCTCACGAGCGACTGCTCGAACGCCAGCAGTGCGGCCACGCCGGCCACGCCCGCCAGGTAAATCGGTCCGAGCGGCGCCACCCACGCGAGGGCGGCCAGCGCCGCCACCGCCACGACGTGCAGCCCCCGCGAAATGGCGAGCGACGCGGGCACGCCGAACCGCTGCGGAATCGACTTCAGCCCGTGCGCGCGGTCGAACGCGAGGTCCTGGCACGCGTAGAGGACGTCGAACCCGCCTACCCAGGTCCCGATGGCCAGGGCCAGCAGCCACGGCTCCGCGCCGCCCCGCCCGCCCGCGGCGAGCCAGCCTCCGACGGGAGCGACCGCCATCGCGAGCCCCAGAAACGCCTGCGTGGACCAGGTGAAGCGCTTCGCGAGCGAGTACCAGAAGACGATCGCCAGGGCGAGGGGCGACAGCGCCAGGCAGATCGGGCCCAGCTTGTAGGCCGCAAAGACGAAGAGCGCGGCCGACACCGCCACAAACAGCATGGCTTCGCGCCGGCTCATGCGGCCCGCCGGCAGCTCCCGCCCGGCCGTCCGGGGATTCAGGCCGTCGTAGCCCGCATCGACGAGCCGGTTGAACCCCATCGCCGCGCTTCTCGCGCCCACCATCGCCACGACGATCCAGGCGACGCGGCCCCAGGTGAGCGGGACGTGCCGCGACGCCAGCAGCGCCCCGGTCAACGCGAATGGCAGCGCGAACACCGAATGGGAGATGCGGACAAACGACGCGTACGTGCGGAGGCGTGTCAGCAAGCGGGGTACTTCACGCGGAATGGGAATGGCCCTCGTTGATCCAACGGACCCGTTCGGGCCCGATACCCGACACCAGGTATTGTTCCACATCCGCAGTGCCGGGCGGAACCTCGACGGCAATCAGGGCGGCGCGGCGCCCGGGCGAGATCGCGCCGTGGGTCTCGCCGAACCCGAGGGCTTCCGCGCCCGAGAGCGTCGAGCTGCGCAGCAGGTCGGCGGGCTTCACCCCGGGCGCGATGCGGTGCAGCGCCGCGAGCTCGCTGAACAGGTTCAGATCGGCCACGCTGGCCAGGCTGTCCGTGCCGATGGCGACCCGGGCGCCGGACCGGTAGAAGGCCTCGGTGGGCGGCGTGCCGGCGCCAACCCACGCGTTGCTCCGCGGGCAGGTCACCACCGTGACGCCGCGCCGTGCCAGCACCGCCAGATCCTCCGGGCCAGCCTGCGCGGCGTGCACGGCGAGCGTCCGTTCGTCCCAGAACGCGAGGCGCTCGAGATACGCGACCGGACTGCACCGCGGCGCCCGCCAGTCCGGGTCCCACGCGCCCAGGCGCTTCAGCAGCTCCGGCCAGCCTCCGCTCCCCCGCCCGATGAACTCCACCTCTTCCGGCGACTCGGCCACGTGGACGGACATCCTCGCCTCGCGCAGACGGGGCCTCGCCGCCGCGAGCGCGCGATAGACGGACGGCGCCACCGAGTAGGGTGCGTGCGGCGCGAGGGCCAGCCGCCACGCCGCCCCGATCTCCATCGCCTCGATCCGCCGGCACGACTCGTCGACGAACGCCTCGGCGTCTGTCGCCCGGAACTTGATCACCTCGTGAAAGACGACGCCCTGGAGGCCGCTCGCGTCGAGCAAATCGAGATGCGCGAGGGAGTTCGAGACGTCCCCGACGAGTCCCGTGCCGCTGGCTTTCATTTCGTCGAGCGCGGCGGCCATGGCCGCCCGCACCAGCGCCTGGTCGCGCCCGTCGGGCGACTGGAGGCGCTCGCGCATCATGCCGGACACCCAGCCCAGGAAGCCTGACGCCGGGCGGATGCGGCCGCGGAGCCACGAGAGCTCGAGATGCGTGTGCGTGTTGACCAGCGCGGGCATGATCACCGCGTCGCCGAAGTCGGTCACCGTGCGGTCCGCCGCACCGTCCCCGCCGGGCCCCTCCCCCGGCCCGCCGGCATCGACGATGACGCCGCGTTCCAGGGCGACCCACCCTTCGCGGATCGGCGGAGCAGAGACGGGAAGCACCCAGGACGCGCGGCATACGTGCATGCGGCGGCCCGCTAGGCGGCAGCGGGCGATGACGCCGCCCGCCTGAGAAAACGGCCCCGGCCCTTGCGGCCGAAGAAGGTGCCCCGGCCCACGATGATCTCTCCGCGCGACAGCACGGTATCCGGCGCTCCCGTGACGGTCCGGCCCTCGTAGAGGCTGTAGTCCACGCGCATGTGATGCGTGGCCGCCGACAGCGTGACGGTCCTGTCAGGGTCCCACAGCACGATGTCGGCGTCCGAGCCCTCCGCGATCGCGCCCTTCCGCGGCCACAGGCCGAAGATCTTCGCGGGCGCGGCCGCGGTGATCTCGACGAAGCGCTCGGGTGTGATCCGCCCGGTGCGGACTCCCGCGTCCCACAGGAGCATGAGGCGCGTCTCGATGCCCGGCGCGCCGTTCGGGATCTTCGAGAAGTCGCCGCGGCCCCGCTGCTTGTGCGGCGGGTCGTTGAAACCGAACGGGCAGTGGTCCGTACCGACCGTGTCGAGTTCCCGCGCGGCCAGCCCGCGCCAGAGCGCGTCCTGGTGCGGCGCAGGCCGCAGCGGCGGCGACATCACGAACTTCGCCGCGTCGAACCCGCCGCGCCCGTACTCCTGGTCGGACAGGCACAGGTACTGCGGGCACGTCTCGGCGAACACCGCGACGCCGCGCTGGCGGCCCGCCCTGACCGCCTCGAGCGCCTCGGCCGACGAGAGATGCACGATGAACACCGGCGCGCCCGCGATCTCGGCCAGCGCGACCGCGCGCGCCGCGGCCTCGGCTTCGGCGCGGGGAGGGCGCGTCAGGGCGTGAAACCCAGGGGCCGTCTGGCCGCGGCGCAGCGCCTCGGCGGCCAACACCTCAATGGCGCCGCCGTTCTCGGCGTGCACCATCACCAGACCGCCCGCGTCGCGCGCCGCCAGCAGCGCCCTGAAGATCGCCCCATCGTCCACCATCAGGCGGCCGGGGTACGCCATGAACATCTTGAACGACGTGACGCCCTCGCGGCCGACGAGGTCTGTCATCTCGGCCGCCGTCTGCGGGCCCCACTCCCGCACCACCACGTGGAAGCCGTAGTCGATGACGGCCTTGCCTTCCGCCTTCGCCTTCCAGGTGTCGACGGCTGCGCGCAGGCCCTCGCCCGGTTCCGGCGTCGCGAAGTCGATGATCGTGGTCGTGCCGCCGTGGGCGGCCGCGATGGTCCCGGTCTCGAAGTCGTCGGTCGAGGTGATGTCCCCGGCCGGCATGTCGAGGTGGGTGTGCGCGTCGATGCCGCCCGGCATGACGTACAGCCCCGATGCGTCGAGTACCGTGTCGGCCCGCGGCGGCAGGCCCTGGCCGACGCGCGTGATGATGCCGCCCTCGACGTGGACGTCGGCGGCGACGCGCCCTGAGTCCGTGAGAACCGTGCCGTTGCGGATGAGCGCCGTGGCCATGGGCAACCGTGCGGCTGAACGCCCTGTCCTACCACCCCATCCGTTCGCGCAGCGCCGTGATGTGGGCCGTGTGATGGCGCCCGTGCCACGCGTACAGCGCCAGCGCGTGATCGAGGGTCACGGGCCCCATCGCCGAGTGGTTGTAGGTGCGGCTGAACTGCGCAGCGCCGAGGCTGCGGAGAAACGCGACCCAGCGCCCGTGCAGCGACGCCAGCAGGTCGAGCGACACCCGCACGTCCGCGGCGCTGGCATCGGCCAGGGCCGCCCACAAGGCCTCGTTGTAGGCCTTCACCGGCGGATTCTCCTCGGTCACCGCCAGCTTGAAGCGGACGTAGGCGTTGATGTGGCTGTCAGCCACGTGGTGCACGACCTGGGCCACGCTCCAGCCGTCCTCCCGGTAGGGGTGCTCGAGGTAGCCCTCGGTCAGTCCGTCGACGGCCGCGCGCAGACGGTCGGGCACGGCGGCGATCTGGTCGATGTACGTGCGCCTCAGGTCAGGCGTGAACGCCGGCGGCGGCGTGAAGGCGCCGATGGGATAGCGTGGGTCCGTCATGCCGCGATCATAGCGGAAAGCGGCGGCCGGCGTGCCCCGGGAATCAGCGGGCGTCCGGGGGAGCGGCCTCGTGCCGCAGGATCGCGTACAGCCACTGGTCCTGCACGACGCCGTCCTTGATGGCGCTCTGGCGCATCACCCCCTCGCGCTGATAACCGGCCTTCTTCGAGCACCCGCGCCGACGCCGGGTTCGAGGCGAACGGAAGCGCATAGAGCCGCCGCAGGTCCGGGTGCCGCGAGAAGGCCGCTGCCGTGACGAGGCGCACAGCCTCGGTCGCGATCCCGCGGCCCCAGAACGGCACGCCGATCCAGTAGCCGACCTCGGCGGCGACCCGCTCGACGTCGGTGTGCAGCGTGTAGCCGATGCCGCCGGCGAGCTGCCCCGACGCCTCGATCGCGAAGGACGTCTGCGGCACCAGGCCCTGCACCATGGTGATGAAACGGTCAGCGTCCTCCACGCCGTACGGATACGGGAAGAGGTCCCGCAGGTTGATCGAGATGCGCCGATCGTTGGCGAGCGCGGCGAGCGCTTCCCGGTCGGAGGGCCGCCACGGACGCAGCACGACCGTAGGTTCAGGCAAGGCGGTCACTGCTGGGCCATCTGAACCAGGTTTTCACAGGCATCCTCGAACATCGCGACCATGACCGGCCCCATCTTCCCCACGACGCCGCACGATTCCTGCCACATGGCCTGAAACTCGTCCGCCGACAGTTTGCCCGCGCCTGAAATCTCGCGCTCGATCACGTCCTTGGGCATGTTGTCCTCCACTGATCGGCCGAGCGGCCGACGTCAGATCCACTCCACCACACGTGTCCGCTCGCCCCCGGCCGTGCCGGTATTCACCGTCGACGCTGGCTCGAGCAGGAGCACGTGCACCTCGTCGTCGGCCACGGGCCGGTGCTCCGTGCCGTGCGGCACCACGAGGAACTCCCCTTCCCGGACGACCAGCTCCCGATCCCGAAGCTGCATGCGCAGCGTTCCCGCGAGGACGAGGAACAACTCGTCCTCGAACTCATGCGCATGCCAGACGAACTCGCCCTTCAGCTTGACCAGCTTGACATGGAAGCCATGGAGCGCCCCGACGGCCTTCGGGCTCCAATACTCGGTGATGAGCGCGAGCTTCTGTGCGAGGTTGACTGTCTGCATGGCGGGCACGGTCCTGCGAGGGCGGCGTACTGGCCCGTGCTCGCGGCTCACGACACCCGTCCACTCCGGCGCTCGCGTTCGGCCGGGCTGCGAGCCGGGTAGTTGATCAGCTCCGCGGGCACCGAGGTGTCGCCGCCGGGGCGGGCGGTGGCCAGCTCGAGCAGCCGCGGCACGTCTCGCTCGCGGAACACGGGCTCGCCGAGGATCTCGTAGTGCATGTTGCGCCGCTTCGGCACGTACCCGGCGTCCTCGATGTTGCGCACGATCTCGACTTCGTCCATGCAGTACGCGGCGCCCGCAGCCCGGACGACGTTCTCCTCGATCATGACGCTGCCCATGTCGTTGGCGCCGTACGACAGGCTGAGCTGCCCCACCTTGCCGCCCTGCGTGACCCACGATGCCTGGAGGTTGTCGAAGTTGTCCAGCACGATTCGCGCGGTCGCCAGCGTGCGCAGGTACTCGACGCCCGTCGCCTCCACGCCCTGGAGCTCCGTGTGTTCGGGCTGATAGCTCCACGCGATGAATGCCGTGAAGCCCCCGGTCTCGTCCTGGAGTTCGCGCAGGCGCATCAGGTGCTCGATGCGCTCTGCCGGCGTCTCGACCGAGCCGTACATCATCGTTGCCGTCGTGCGGAGGCCTGCGCGGTGGGCGTGGCGCATCACGTCGAGCCACTCGTCGGAGGTGGCCTTGCTGTAGCAGTGCAGCAGCCGGCGAACACGGTCCACCAGGATCTCGGCGCCGCCGCCGGGGATGCTGTCGAGGCCCGCGGCGACGAGGCGCCTTATCACTTCGGGCACCGGCCGCTGCGAGAGCCGCGAGATGTGCAGGACCTCCGGCGACGAGAGCGCGTGCAGCTTGAACCCGGCGTAGCGCTGCTTCACCGCGCGGAACAGGTCCTCGTACCATTCGATGGGCAGGTCGGGATTGTGGCCGCCCTGGAGCAGCAGCTGGCCGCCTCCCAATGCAATCGTCTCCTCGATCTTCCGGAAGATCTCCTCGAAGCCGAGGACGTAGCCGCCCTCGGCGCCGACTGGCCGGTAGAACGCGCAGAACGAGCAGCGGGCCACGCATATGTTCGTGTAGTTGACGTTGCGGTCGATGATGTACGTGACGGTGCGCGCGGGATGGCGGCGCCGGCGGACGTCGTCGGCCAGCCTGCCGAGCAGGTGGGTCGGCGCGCCGAGGTACAGCTCGAGCGCCTCGCCGGCGGACAACCGCCCGCCGGCACGGACCTTCTGAGCGAGTGCTGCGGTCGTCATGATGTCGGCTGGCAGAACACAGGCTCCCGGAAACCTGGCGCCAGGCCCAGGTCCGCGGCGTCGCGATAGAAGCGGGTCAGCCCCGCCCGTTCACGTTCGGCAAACCCGAAATCCACACTATCACGAAGGTACCTGGCCCCGATGGCCGCGCGGGCCGCGTCGCCGGGGAAGTGCTCGCGCGCGACGTCCTCGGCGTGCTCGATGCCGAGCCGGCACGCCTCGCCAAGCGCCGCGACGTCGCCGGCGGTGAGCAGACCCGGCCGGCCGAACCAGAAGGCATAGACGAACGGCAGCCCTGAATAGGCCTTCCACGCGAGACCGAGATCGGTCTTCTGCACGCCGGCCGCTTCGTGATCGAACAGCAGCGCGACGTCGCCGATGAGCAGCGCGGCATCGCAGGCCTCGAGCATACGCCGCGGCTCGGGTGCCATCACCTTGACCTGCGGCGCGATGCCGAAGTGCCGCGCGCAGAGCACCCTGAACAACGCCACCGACGTGCGGGAACTGGCGTCGAGGGCGACCGAGCGGACGCGGTCGACCGGCTGATGGCTGAAGACCGCCACCGAGGCGACAGGGCCGTCGGAGCCGATGGCCACCCCGGGTACCGCGACGTACGGCTCGCCTCTCAGGTACTCGATGGACGGCACCAGGCCGAGGTCCACCTGGCCGCCGTGGAGAAGCTCCGCGCAGCGGGCGGGCACGTCGAAGCGGACGTCGAACCGGTCGGCGCGGCGATGCAGCCCGTACACGAGCGGGCGCGCGTTGAGGTACTCGACCGCGCCGAGGCGCAGCCGGCCCGTCATCCAATCCGCCCGTAGACGCCGTCCCGCTCCACCGGCACGAGCGCGGCGGCCCGGATGTTCCGGCGGACCTCCTCGAGGGTCGCCCGCCGCCGTCCCTCCGACTCATCGTCCACGGCCGGCACCGCGTCCAGGTCGTCGGCGCCTACGGTGAGCGCCACCTGCGCCAGCTTCGGGCCGTACAGCGACCAGTCCACCTGGATCGACGGGATGTTGTCGGCGAGCAGGCGCGCGAGGGCGACCTGGCGCACGTCCTCGTAACCGGTGGTCGGCGATGCCGCGGACCACGAACGGGGCAGCGGGGCGAAGCTCGCCAGCCAGCCGAGCGCATGCTGCAGCTCAACGGCCCGCTTGATCAGGGCGATGCGGGCCTCGGCGTCGGCCTGCCGCTGGACCGTCAGGCGGGCGAGGCCGAGGCCGGCCTGCCGCACCGCCTCGAGCGCAGGCTCCGCCTCGTCGAGGACGTCGATGGGCGCCTCGGCGATGGAGGTCACGCCGGCGTGGCGGATTACGTGGAGCAGGTCCACCAGCGGCGTCCCTGACGCCCGCGCGTGCGCCTGAAGATCGGCCAGCGAGAAGGCGGAGACGGGGACCCCGCCAGCCGTGGCCGCCACGTCGCGAAGCGCCGGCAGCAGCGACGCGAGCTCCGCCGCGTCGGCTCTCACGCGGACTTCGCGGGCCGCGGGCGGGATGTGCAGCGGCCCGCCCGCCAAAGGCAGCGACACGTCGGCCACCCTGAGGTAGGTCGTGTCGGCGCCGTGCCTGCGCCGGCGCGCCTCGTCGGCGAGCATGCCGAGCGTCAGGATGTCGGTGGTCGAAGCCAGCAGGGCCCCATCGCCGTCGCCGATCGCCGCTCCCGCCGCCAGCCTCGCCAGCAGGCCTTCCAGCCGGTCGGTCATGGCCGCGAGCCTCTCTCGTCGCGCGCGCTGCGGGCGCCATTGACACGGGCCCAGATCTCGGACGCTCGACGGCCGGCGGCCTCGCTGGTCACCACGCGCGTGGGCCATTCGCGGGTGAAACCCTCCGAGGGCCACTTCCGCGTCGCGTCGATGCCCATCTTGCTGCCGAACGCCGGCAGGTCCGACGCGTTCTCGAGATCGTCCATCGGCCCGCGCGTGAACTGGATGTCGCGCTCGGGGTCGACGCGCGTGCCCGCCACCCAGGCCACCTCGCCGGCGTCCTGCACGTTCACGTCCCTGTCGACGACGACGATGCACTTCGAGAACATGAGCTGGCCGAGCCCCCAGCAGGCGTTCATGATCTTGCGCGCGTGGCCCGGGTACCGCTTGTCGATCGAGATGAGGACCATGTTGTGGAACACGCCTTCCGGCGGGAAGTGCATGTCCACAATCTCCGGCAGCGTCTTCCGGATGAGCGGCAGGAAGATGCGTTCGCTCGCCTTGCCGAGGTACACGTCTTCCATCGGCGGAACGCCGACGATCGTCGTGTGGTAGATCGGGCTGCTTCCGCATCGTGATGGCGGTGATGTGGAAGACCGGGAAGTCGTCGGCGAGCGAGTAGAAGCCCGTGTGGTCGCCGAAGGGGCCCTCGCGCCGCCGTTCGCCCGGCTCGACGTAGCCCTCGAGCACGATGTTCGCCTGCGCCGGGACCTCGAGATCGGCCGTCCGCGCCTTCACCAGCTCGATCCGGCGCCGCGCGAGGAACCCCGCGAGCAGCAGTTCGTCGAGGCCTTCAGGCATCGGGGCCGTGGCCGCGTAGCACAGGGCGGGCTCGGCGCCGATGGCCACCGCCACGTCGAGGCGCTTCCCCATCCGCTCCGCGATCCGGTAGTGCTGCGCCCCGCCCTTGTGCCGCTGCCAGTGCATGCCCGTCGTGCGGCCGTCGAACACCTGCATGCGGTACATGCCGATGTTGCGCATGCCCGTCTCGGGGTCCTTCGTGATGACCAGCGGGAAGGTGATGTAGCGGCCGCCGTCTTCGGGCCAGGTGCGCAGCACCGGGATCTCGTCGAGCGATCCGTCGAGCGTCACCACCTCCTGGCACGGAGCGTCTTTCACCGTCTTGGGCAGGAGGTCGCTCAGCCGCCCGACCATCGGCAGCAGCTTCATCGCGTCGAGGATGCCGGCCGGTTTCGGCGGCGTCATCAGCTTCTCGATTTCGCGGGCGAGATCGTCGAGCGACGCCACGCCCAGCGCGAGGCACATGCGGTCGAGCGACCCGAACAGGTTCGCCGCCACCGGCATGCTGAAGCCGGACGGCTGCTCGAAGAGCAGCGCCGGACCGCCCCCCGGCGACTTGCTCGCCAGGTCGATGACGGCCGCCATCTCGAGGTCGGGGCTCACGGGCTCGGCCACCCGCCTGAGCCAGCCGCGCCGGTCGAGATCGTCGATGAACGCCCTCAGATCCGTATGCATGCCGCCATCCGTTCCGTGATCTCGGCCGCCAGCGCCACGGCGCGCCGGCCGTCCTCGCCGCCGACCAGCGGCGGGCGCCCGAACCTGACCGCGTCGACGAAGTCCTGGAGCTCGAGGCGAAGCGGCTCGCCCTCGGGCACGGGGATCTTCCCGCCTTCGATCGCCGGCCGGCGGCCGGCGTGCCTGACGAGGCGGTAGACCTCCGCCTCCTTCGCGCCGGTGTCGATCGAGATGTAGGCGTCGCGCTGGAAGAAGCGGATCTTCCGCGTGCGGTCGCGGCTGATCCGGCTGGCCGTGATGTTGGCGACGCAGCCCGAGGCGAAGCGCAGCCGCGCGTTGGCGATGTCGAACCGGTCGGTGAGCACCGGCACGCCGACGGCCTCGATCGACTCGATCTCCGACTGCACGATGGAGAGCACGAGATCGAGATCGTGGATCATCAGGTCGAAGACCACGTCGATGTCGAGGCTTCGCTCCGGAAAGGTCCCGAGCCGATGGACCTCGATGAATCCCGGGCGGTCCACGGCGGGACGCGCGGCCATGACGGCCGGATTGAACCGCTCGGTGTGCCCCACGGCCAGGGTGGCGCCGGAGCGGGCCGCCGCGCCGATGATCGCGTCGGCTTCCGCGACCGACCGGGCGAGGGGCTTCTCCACCAGCACCGGGATGCCCTGCTCGAGGAACAGGCACGCGATCTCCGCGTGGGTCTCCGTGGGCGTGGCGATCGACACGAGGTCGACCGTCCCCAGCAGATCGCGCGCGCTGGTCAGCGCCCGGGCGCCTGCGCCGGACGAGATCTCCCGCGCGCGCGGCTCGTTCAGGTCGACCACCGCGTCGAGCCTCGCGCCGTCCACCGACGACAGGATTCGCGCGTGGTGCCGGCCGAGATGGCCGACGCCGATCACGGCCGCTCTCAGGGCCTGGTCACTCACGCCGCCCTCCCGGCTGGCCCTCGACGGGCCTTCCTACGACGCAGATCCCGGCCGCGTCCGCCGCGCCGATCGCCTCGCCGCCGTCGATCAGCAGCGCGCGGCCGGCATCCACCGACAGCGCCGTCGCGCCCGCGGCCCGCATCGCCTCGATGGTCGCCAGGCCGACCACGGGCACGTCGAATCGCATGTCCTGATTCGGCTTCGCCACCTTGACGATCCTCGTGCCGGGGCCCGCCAGGCGTCCGGCCCTCGCAATCACCTCGTCGGTGCCTTCCATGGCCTCGACCGCGACCACGGCGGCGCTCTTCACCGCGATGGTCTGGCCGATGTCGAGACCGGCGATCTGGTCCGCCATGCGGTACCCGAAGTCGAAGTCCTCGCGCTCGTCCGCCGTCGGCGGCCGCGAGGTCAGGATCCCCGGACGCGCGAGCAGCGGCGTCAGGAACGCCGTCGAATCGATGAGCTCGATGCCGTGATCGCGCAGCACCTCGGCGACGGCCGAGATGAGGGCGTCGGTGTTCCTGGAGCGGAGCCGGAGCAGGACTGACAGGAGCAGCCGGTCGGGCATGGCGCCGGAGAAGATGCTCGTGTGCTTGACCTGTCCTGCCATGACGGCCTGCGTCACGCCGGAGGCGCGCATCAATTCGATGGCGCGCCCCAGCTGGCCGAGCGGCACCCAGTGGAACTCAGCCCGCGGCTCCCGTGCCGCGGCCGAGGCCAGGTCCGGCAGCGCTTCGTGCTGGACGGCAATGACGGTGACGGCGTGCCCGAGGCGGCGCGCCGCGTCCAGCACCAGGAAGGGAAACGCGCCGTTGCCGGCAATCAGGCCGAGACGCATGCGCCGCCCCTCACTCGTCCGACGCGCTCTCTCCGGACCGGCGGGCCGGGCGCTTCAGCACCACACCGCGCTTGGCCTCGCGGATGAAGGTCACGAGGTAGCGCACCTCCGGGCAGTCGAGGAGCTGGTCCTGCTCGATCCGCTCGAGGGCCTGCGTGGCGTTGAGTTTCGACACGAGCAGGTAGCGGTACGCCGCCTTCAGCTTGCGCACGGTCTCGGGCGGGAACCCGCGCCGCACGAGGCCGATCGTGTTGAGGCCGTAGATGAGCGCCCGGTTGCCCACGGTCTTCGAGTACGGCAGCACGTCCTTCGTGCACGCGGAGAACCCGCCGATGAACGCGTACTTCCCCACCCGGCAGAACTGGTGGACGCCCGCGTACCCGCCGAGGATGGCGAAATCGTCCACGTCCACGTGCCCGCCGAGCGTGGTGCCGTGCGACAGGATCGCGTCGTTGCCGACGAGGCAGTCGTGCGCCACGTGGCAGTACGCCATCAGGTAGTTCCGGTGCCCGATGGTCGTCGCCCCGCGGCCGCCGGCGGTGCCGCGGTGGATCGTGACGAACTCGCGGAAGGTGTTGCCGTTGCCGACGACGAGGCGCGTCGGCTCGCCCTTGTACTTGAGGTCCTGCGGCGCCATCCCGAGGGACCCGAACGGGTACAGGACGTTGTCGTCGCCGAACTCGGCGTGGCCGTCGATCATGCACGACGCGCCCACGCGGTTGTTGCGCCCGAGGCGGACGTGGGGACCGATGGTGGCGTGCGGGCCGATGATGGTGCCCGCGCCGAGCACCGCCGCGGGGTGCACGATGGCGGTCGGGTGGATGGTGGCGGCGTTCTCGACCACCGCCAGGTGCAGCTCGGCTTCGGCCGCGACCTGGCCGGCCACGCTGGCGATCGCGGAGAGGCGCGCGATGGCGCCCCGGCGGCGCCGGAGTTCGATGTCGAGCGTCACCTGTCGCCGGGGATGACCTGGCGGCGGAATTTCGTCCCGGTCACGCGGCGGAGCACGGTGCGCGCGTTGCGCACGTGCTCCCCGTCGTACAACAACAGCAGGGTCGCCGCCTGGGTCAGCGACTCGATCAGCAGGACGCCCGGCATCAGGGGCACTTCGGGGAAGTGGCCCTGGAAGAACGCCTCGTTGATCGTGACGTTCTTGACCGCGGAGATCCGCCGCCCCGGCTCGAACGCCGACACCGCGTCCACGAGCCCGACGGGGTAACGGTGGCAGAGGCGGTCGAGGACCGCGGCCACGTCCATCGCCTGGCCGCCAGCGGCCACAGCTACTTCTTCGGCGCCGCGGGCTTCTGCGCCGCCGCGCTCGCCGCATCGAGGCGCCGGATCACTTCGGCCGTCAGGTCGAGGCCCGCATCGGCCCACACGAGGCCCGAGTCGGTCTGGCTGAACAGGAGCTGGAGCCCCTTCTCGCGCGCCACCGCCTCGACTACCGGACCGACCTTGCGCTGGAAATCGAGCTGCAGCTCGTTCTGCAGGTCCTGGAGTTCCGCCTGGGCGTCCTGCGTCATGCGCTGGATGTCGACCTGGGCCTTGTCGATGTCCTTCTGGACCTGGGCCGCGGCCGCTTCGCTCATGACCGCGCTGCGCTGCTTGGCCTGCAGGCCTTCGACGGCCTTGTTCTTCTCGGTCAGGTCGGCCGCTTTCTTGGCGCGAAGGGCTTCGATCCGGCTGCTGGACGTCTTGCCCTCCGTCGACTCCGACGCGATGCGCTGGATGTTGATGAACGCGTACTTCGCGCCCTCGGGGAACTTCGCCGCCGGGGGCGGCGCCGCCTGGGGCGCTGCGGCGGGCGGGGCCGCCGGCGGCGTCTGCTGGGCCGGAGGAGGCGTCTGCTGGACCGGGGGAGGCGTCTGCTGGACCGGCGGCTGCTGCGCGTACGCGACGCCAGCCACGAGCACACACCCGAGAACAACGGCAACCGTCAAGGCTTTCATTCGTCCTGTCCCTTTCCTCTTCGTAGCCACTGCGACCACCGGGACGCCGCGGGGGCCCCGGAATAATCGAACCTAGAACGTCGTTCCCACGGCGAACCTGAAGGTGAACGCCTTCTGGGGCTGCAACTGGTTGTCGAACACGCCGCTGCGCTGAGGGTTCCACGCCGCGATCAGGCGGAACGGCACGTTGAGCACCGGCATGAAGAACCGGATTTCGGCGCCCGTCGACGTCTTGAACCTGTCGAACGACGGGTTCTGCTGCTTCAGGAGCACCTGCCCCGCGTCATAGAAGAACACGAGACGCACCGGCCCCGCAATCTGGATCAGGTACTCGGCATTGAACAGGATGCTCGTGTTCCCGCCGATGACGAGACCCGAGATCGGGTCCCGCGGGCCGATGGTGCGGATGTCGAACCCGCGCACGCTGTACTCGCCGCCGAGGAACAGCCGCTCGAAGATCGGCAGGATGGTCGTGTCGCCGACCGGCGTGATGTAGATGAACTGGCCGCGGGCGCCGACCGTCATGCGCCGCGACAGGGGGCGGTAGTACACGCCCTCGAGCGTCGGCTTGATGAACCGTGTGTTGCCGCCCGGGCCGGCCAGGTCGATCGACGCGGTGAGGCGCCGGCCTGCGGACGGGAAGATCGGGTGGTCGACGGTGTTGTGGACGAAGCTGGGCGTGACCTTGCTGATGGTGCGCTTGCCCCCCGTTCCGAGCAGCAGCATGTCGTCGTAGAACGGGTTCCCCGTCCCCGGCACCGAGGGGTCCGTCTCCACGCCGCCCAGCGGCGGCACGGCGAAGTTCGGGTTGTCGGGCGTGATCATCGGCGGGCCGAGGAAGGCTTCGTTCAGGTCCTGGATGGTGATCCGATCGTAGCTGTAGGTCGCGAAGGCCCGCGAGAACGCCCGGACCGCGAAGCCCACGGTCAGCGACCCGCCCGTGTTGTTCTGCGTGTAGGTGTACGGGTAGCGGATCTGCTGCCGGTGGATGTCGGTGCCGAGGGTGATGGGCCGGTCGAAGAGGAACGGCTCGCTGAAGCCGACCTGGTAGTTCCGCGCCCGCGACCCCTGCTGCAGCGACACGGTGAAGGTCTCGCCGCGGCCCAGGAAGTTCGAGGTCTGGAACGTGAGCTGGCCGAAGAACCCCTCGTACTGGGACACGCCGGCGCCGAACGTCAGCTGGTTGCGGTTCTGCTCCTCGAACTTGATCTTGACGTCGACCTGGTTGTCGCTGCCGGGGGTCTTGTCGATCGTCAGGTCCTTGCTGCCGCCCTCGAGCTGCTTGAAGTAGCCGAGCTGATTCAGCCGCTTGACGCTGAACTTCAGCGCCTCCGTGTTGAACACGCCCGGCCTCGAAGAGGCGAATCTCGCGCCGGATGACGTTGTCGCGCGTGGTGGTGTTCCCGACGAAGATGATGCGGTTCACGAAGTACTGCTTCCCCTCCTGCACGCGCATCGTCACGTCGATGGTCGGCGGGCCGGGGGGCCGGGGCGCCAGGGCCGCCTCGTCGGGCGACGCCGGCTCGCGCGGCTTGATGTCGGGGTAGGCGGTGAACTCGTAGTAGCCGAGCGACCCGTAGACCTCACGCGCCTTCTCGAGCGACTTCCGGATCTTCTTCTCGCTGTAGTAGCTGCCCGGCTTCACCCGGAAGACCCCTTGCAGGCCTTCGCTCTTGATGACCGTGTTGCCGTCGAAGGTGAAGTCGCCGACCCGGTACCGCTCGCCCTCGGTGACCGGCACGCGCAGCTCCACGTAGCGGGTCCGCCGGTCGGCCGAGTCGTCCACGTAGCGCAGCTCCGGCTGGCCGACCCTGGCCATCACGTAGCCTTCGTTCCGGTAGTACTCGACGATGGCGTCGGCGTCTTCCTCGAACTTCGCGGCCTGGAACGTCCCGCGCCCGGTGATCCAGGACCACATCCACTCGGATCGGTTGCTCTTCATCTGGCCTTCGAGCTTGCCGTCTGACGCCGCCTTGTTGCCGATGAAATCGATCTTGCGGACCTTGACGCGCGGGCCCTCGTCGAGGTTGAACGTCAGGTTGACCAGCTTCGGGCCGCCGGCCACTTCGGTGATGGCGTGGGTGACGCGGGCGAATTCGTAGCCCTTCTCCGAGAACATGCCGCGGATGATGCCCTCGACGCGCCGGATGAGGGCCGGATCGATGAACGAGTCGAGCCGGATCGACACGCTCTCTTCGCGGAGCTTCTCCTCGATCTTCGACTGTTCGATCTTCTTGGATCCCGTGTAGTCGACGATCTTGACGCGCTGGCGCTCCTCCATGTTGAAGCGCACTTCCTTGCCCATCACGCCGTTGTCGTACGGCACGTCGCGCACTTCGATCCAGAGGTTGTCGAGGAAATTCGTGGCCCACAGCCGCTTGAAGTCCTCCAGCGCGGACTTCTCGACCGCCTCGTCATAGGGCACCCAGACCCCGTCGCTCGGCCGGCTCGGGCGCGTCTGGATGTAGAAGAGATACGTCTGGGGCTCGATCACCGACACGTTGCCCTGCGTGGGGAACTCGAGGCGGATCGACCGCAGGAGGGGCGGCGACCCCGCCGGAGGAAGGATCGGCGCCGGCTGCGGCACGGCAGGCGCCTGACCCGCCGAAGCCGCGTCCGTTGGCGAAGGGGGGGCACCTCCCGCGGGCGCCCGCAGCGCCTTGAGAACCGTGGATTCAGGCCCCGGCAGCAAGGCCCCATGGGCCGCCGGCCAGGCGACGCCTGCGGCATCCCCTGTCCCCCGAAGCCCGGGCAAAGGCGGGGACGCCGCGGCCGGCGCGGCGCAGAGCCACGCCCCCAGCACACCCAGCGCGAAACCCGTCCGAATCCGCATCGTCTCCGTCTTCCGGCGCCAGCCGCCCGCGGCGCCACGGCGCGCCCGGCCATGCCGTGGCCGGGGGCACACCACGATCCATCTAGTCTACAAGGTTTTGGACGCCTCAGGCCAGCGCGTGGCCGGAATCGGCCGTTCCGGCCGCCCGGTAACGCAAGGCGTCCCCGTCCAGATACACCTCAATCGCCCCGCTCCTGAGCCGTCCCCGGATCAGTTCCTCGGACAGCGGGTCCTCGATGTACCGCTGGATGGCCCGCCGGAGGGGCCTCGCCCCGTATGACCGGTCCCGGCAGGTGACGTTGATGAGCCAGTCCAAGGCGTCCGGCAGCAGTGTGACGCTGATCCGCCGGTCCTTCATGTTCGCGTTCAGCTGCTGCACCAGCAACTGGAGGATGAGCCGCAAGTCGTCGTCGGTGAGCGCGTCGAAGACGATGAGCTCGTCGATCCGGTTCAGCAGCTCGGGGTTGAAGGTGCGGCGGACCTCCCCCATCACGGTGTCCGCGACGCTGCGGGCGGTTTCATGCGCGTCCGGCGACTGGAAGCCCATCGCCCCGCGCTTCTGGATGAAGCGCGCCCCGATGTTGGACGTCATGATGATGATCGCGTGCTTGAAGCTCACCCGGTTGCCGAGCCCGTCGGTCAGGTGCCCGTCCTCGAAGACCTGCAGCAGGATGTTGAACAGGTCCGGGTGCGCCTTTTCGATCTCGTCCAGCAGGATGACCGAGTACGGGTTGCGCTTGATGCGCTCGGTCAGCTGCCCGCCCTCTTCGTGGCCGACGTAGCCCGGCGGCGAGCCGATGAGCTTCGACACCGCGTGCTTCTCCATGTACTCGGACATGTCGAAGCGCACGAGCGCCGTGTCGCTGCCGAACAGGAACGCGGCCAGCGCCCGCGCCAGCTCCGTCTTGCCGACGCCCGTGGGCCCGAGGAACACGAAGCTGCCGACCGGGCGGTTCGGGCTCTTCAGGCCCGCGCGCGACCGGCGGATCGCCCGCGAGAGCGCCGAGATCGCCTGGTCCTGGCTGATGACCCGCTCGTGCAGCGCCGCCTCCATGCGGAGCAGCTTCTCCCCCTCGTCCAGCGTCACCGACGCAAGCGGGATGCCCGTCCACTTGGCGACCACCTCGTCGATCTCGCTCTTGCCCACGACGATGCGCGGGCCGGCGGGACCGGGCGGCTCCGCCCCGCCATCGCGGGCGGCGGGATCCAGCTGCCGGTAGTGCTGCGGGCCTTCGAAGTCGCGCACCGCCACGCCGCTTCCCGGACCGCCCCCCGGGGCCGCGTGGCGCAGCTTGGCCCGGGCGCCGGCCTCGTCGAGGAGATCGATGGCCTTGTCCGGCAGGAACCGGTCGGTGATGTAGCGGCTGCTCTGGTAGACCGCCGCCTCGATCGCCTCCGGCGTGTACTCGACGGCGTGGAACGCCTCGTACCGGTCCTTGATGCCCATCAGGATCCCGATGGTGCGGGCTTCGTCGGGCGCCTCGACCTTGATGGCCTGGAAGCGCCGCTCGAGCGACCGGTCCTTCTCGATGTACTTCCGGTACTCGGCGGGCGTTGTCGCGCCGATGCACCGGATCTCGCCCCTCGACAGCGCCGGCTTCAGGATGTTGGCGGCGTCGAGCGACCCCTCGGCCGAGCCGGCGCCCACCAGCGTGTGCAGCTCGTCGATGAACACGAGGATGTTCGGGTGCTCGACCAGCTCCTTCATGATCGCCTTGAGCCGCTCCTCGAACTGCCCGCGGTACTTCGTGCCCGCCACGATGAGCGAGATGTCCAGGGCGACGATCCGCTTGTCGGCGAGGTATCGCGGCACGCCCCCGGCGACGATCCGCTGCGCCAGCCCTTCGACAATCGCGGTCTTGCCGACGCCGGGCTCGCCGATGAGGACGGCGTTGTTCTTCGTCCGCCGGCACAGCACCTGCTGGACCCGCTCCACCTCCTCCTCGCGGCCGATCAGCGGGTCGAGCGCCTTCCGCGACGCGGCGTCGGTCAGGTCGCGGCTGAACTCGGCGAGCAGCGGCGCTTCCTTCGGACGCGGCGCCGCGGCGGACTTCTCGTTGAGCAGCGACACCAGGTCCTCGCGCACGGTGTCCAGCCGCAGGCCCTTTCCCATCAGGATCGACGCGGCCAGCGAGCGGTCTTCCCGCAGGATGCCGAGCAGCAGGTGCTCGGTCCCGATGTAGGTGTGCAGGAGGCGGTCGGCCTCCTCGGCGGCATACTGCAGGGCGCGCTTGGTCTCGGCGCTGAACGGGATGTCGACCGAGGTCGACACTTTTTCGCGGAGCACCGTCCGGCCCTCGATCTCCTTCCGGATCGAATCGAGGACGACTTCCGAGCGCGCGAAGATCCGGCTCGTGAGGCCCTTCCCCTCCCGGATGAGGCCGAGCAGCAGGTGCTCCGTCTCGATGGAGACGCTTCCGAGCTGGCTGGCCTCGTACCGGGCGAAAAACAGGACCCGGCGGGCCCTTTCCGTGTAGCGTTCGAACATCAGGCCACCCGCGGCAATCGCCGACGACAGGCAGTTGCGGAGGTACTTCGATCTAATTATACAGAAAAGACCCGCCCCTCCCCGCGGGCTGCATTCCCGGCGCCGGACCGGGCGCGGGCAGCTGCCGGGCCTATGCCGGCGCGAGCACGCCGTCGGCCAGGCGCAGGACGCGGTCGCAGACGCCCGCGAGCCGCGGGTTGTGCGTGGCGATGACCGAGGTCAACCCGTGCTCCCGGTGCATCTCGCGGATGAGCAGGTGGAGCGCGTCGGCCGTCTGCTCGTCGAGGTCGCCGGTCGGCTCGTCGGCCAGGAGCAGCGACGGGCGCGTGACGAGCGCGCGGGCGATGGCCACGCGCTGCTGTTCGCCGCCCGACATCATCGCCGGCCGGTGGGCCAGGCGCCCCGCCAGGCCGACCCGCTCGAGGAGCGTCCGGGCGCGGCCTCGCGCCTCGGGCAGCGGCAGCCTCGCGATGCGCAGCGGCATCTCCGCGTTCTCGACCGCGTCGAACTCCGGCAGCAGGTGGTGGAACTGGAAGACGAACCCCACGTGGCGGTTCCGGAACGCGACGATCTCGCGATCGCGCAGCTGGTGCAGGGCCGCGTCGCCGATCCGGATCTCTCCGGAGTCCGCGTGGTCGAGGCCGCCGAGCAGGTGCAGCAGCGTGCTCTTGCCCACGCCCGAGGCGCCGACGACCGCCACCATCTCGCCCGCCTCGACGTCGAGCGACAGGCCGCGAAGGACGGACAGCCGCGTGCCGCCCACGGTGTAGCTCTTGTGCAGGTCCGCGACAGCGAGGAACGCCATGTCAGTCCTAGCCGAACCGCAGCGCGTCGACCGGGTCGAGGCGGGCCGCCTGCCGCGACGGATAGATCGTGGCGACGAAGCAGATGACGATGGCGCTCGCGACGACCACGGCCAGATCGCCCCACTCGATGACGAACGGGATGTACGCGATCTGATAGACCTCCATCGGCGCGCGGATCAGCTGGTACCGATCCAGGATGGTCGCCACGGCGCATCCGGCCGAGGCGCCGATGAGCGTGCCGACGGCGCCGATGAGCAGCCCCTGCAGCATGAACACCGCCATCACGCTGCGCGCGGACGCGCCCATCGTCTTCAGGATGGCGATGTCGGGGCTCTTCTCCATGACGAGGAGGACCAGCGACGCGACGATGTTGAGGGCGGCGACGATGATGATGAGCCCGATGGTAATCGCGATCGCCATCTTCTCGAGCCAGAGGGCCTGATAGAGCGCCCGGTTCAGTTCCGCCCACGTCTGGCTGAAGTACTTCGCGCCGAGCGTGGCCGGGATCGCGGCCTGGACCTCGCCCGCGCGGTAGATGTCGGCGACGCGCAGCTCGATGACATCGACGTCGGCCCTGTCCAGCATGCGCCTCGCGAGCCGCAGCGAGACGAACCCGTACGCGGAATCGAACTCGAAGAGGCCGAGCGAGAACCGCCCGGCGACGCGGACCCGCCTCGACCGGGGGTAGATGCCCATCGGCGTCAGATTCCCCTGCGGGGTGAGCAGCGTCACTTCGTCGCCCTCGACCACGCCGAGCGTCTGCGCCAGGTCGGTTCCGATCACGATCCCCGGCAGCTCGTCGTCCCGTTCGGCCGCGATCGCGTCGAACTGCCCGCTTTTCATCGCCCGCTCGATGTCGGTCACGCCGCGCTCGAGCGCCGGGTCGACGCCCTTGAGCGTGATGAACGCCTCGCCGCGGCCCGAACTGATGAGGGCCTTGCCGATGATCGCCGGCGCCGCTCCCGTGACGCCCGGCACGGCGCGCAGCGCGGCCGACTCGGCGCGGTAGTCCGTGATGCCGCCGTGCTTCCAGACGAACAGGTGCGCCGTGGCGCCGAGGATGCGGTCGCGCAGCTCGCCCTGCATGCCCGTCATCAGCGCGAGCGCCAGCACGAGCGCCATCACGCCGACGATGACGCCGAGGGTCGAGACGAGCGAGATGACGGAGATGAACGCCTGCTTGCGGCGGGCGAACAGGTAGCGCAGCGCGATATGGACTTCGAACGGCTGGGTCACGTCACTCCGCCTGCGGCCGCATGAGCGGGAACAGGATGACGTCGCGGATCGACGGGCTGCCCGTGAGCAGCATCACGAGGCGGTCGATGCCGATCCCTTCGCCGCCCGCGGGAGGCATCCCGTACTCGAGGGCCCGGAGGTAGTCCTCGTCCATGGCGTGCGCCTCGGCGTCCCCGCGCTGCCGGTCGGCCAGCTGCGCCTCGAAGCGGCGGCGCTGCTCGGCCGGGTCGTTCAGCTCGCTGAAGGCGTTGGCCACCTCGAAGCGGCCGATGTACAGCTCGAAGCGCTCGACCGTGTCCGGGTCGTCGGGCCGCTGCTTGGAGAGCGGCGAGACCTCGGTCGGGAAGTCGTAGACGAAGGTCGGCTGCACGAGCGACGCCTCGCACAGCGCCTCGAAGATGGCCGTGGCGATCTTGCCGGCGCCGGCACCGTCCGGGTACGTCACCTTGAGCCGGTCGGCCAGCGCCGCAGCCCGGTCGCGGTCGCGCAGGTCCTCGGGCGCCACGCTCTCGCCGAGCTGCCGGGATGCCGCCTCGCGCGCCGCCTCGCGCAGCGACACGCGGCGGTACGGCGCCGCGAAGCTGATCGTCTCGCCGCCGAACGTCGCGGTGTCCGAGCCGGTCGCCTCGCGCGCGACCGTCGAGAGCATCTCCTCGGTGAGGTCCATCAGGTCGCGGTAGTCCGCGTACGCCTGGTAGAACTCGAGCATCGTGAACTCGGGGTTGTGCTGCGTCGAGATCCCCTCGTTGCGGAAGTTGCGGTTGATCTCGAACACACGCTCGACGCCGCCGACCGTGAGCCGCTTCAGGTACAGCTCGGGCGCGATGCGCAGGTAGAGCCTCATGTCGAGCGTGTTGTGGTGCGTGACGAACGGCCGAGCCAGCGCTCCGCCCGCCAGCGGCTGCATCATCGGGGTCTCGACCTCGAGGAACCCGCGCGCGTCGAGGAACCGGCGAATCTCGGCCACCACCCGGGCGCGAACCTCGAACACCCGGCGGGAATCGGGGTTCACGATGAGGTCGAGATATCGCTGGCGGTACCGAATCTCGACGTCCTGCAGCCCGTGCCACTTCTCGGGCAGGGGGCGGAGGCACTTCGCGAGGAAGGTGAGGCCGGACGCCCAGATCGTCAGCTCGTTCGTCTTCGTCCGGAACACGCGCCCCTGGACCCCGACGAAATCGCCGAAATCGAGCAGCTTGAACGTGGCGAAATCCCGCTCCGGCAGGCTGTCCTGGCGGAGGTACGCCTGGATGCGGTGGACGCCGTCCGACAGCACGAGGAAGTTGGCCTTGCCGAACGTGCGGACCGCGAGAATGCGTCCGGCGGTGATCGTCTCCGGGCGGAGCGCTTCGAGGTCGGCGGCAGGGCGATCCCCGTGCGCCGCGACGAGCGCGCTGACCGTGTCGGTGCGGACGAAGGTGCGCGGGTACGTCTCCACGCCGATCCGCTGGAGCTCGGCGAGGTTCGCGAGGCGCTGCTGGTAGAGTTCGTTGTCTTCGCTCATGCGTCCGTCGTGCCGCCTGCGGCCAGGGTGTGGTGGATGCCGTCGAGCACGCCGTTCACGAACCGGAGCGCGTCCGGCTCGCTGAACGTGCGCGCCAGCTCGATGGCCTCGTCAATCACGACCGCCCGCGGCGTATCCGGGCGATAGAGGAACTCGTAAACCGCCATCCGCAGGATCAGCCGGTCGATGACCGCCATCCGCTCGAGGCGCCAATGCTGCGCCTGCGCCTCGATGCGCGCGTCGATCAACGGGAGGTGGGTGATCGTGCCCTCCGCCAGGTCCTCGGCGAACTGGCGCCCGGCCGCCGGAAGCTCCGGGCCCTCCTGCTCGATTTCCCAGTGACGGGCCGCCGCCTCCTCGGGGGAAACGCCTCCAATCTCCCACTGGTAGAGCATCTGGAGCGCCGCCTGCCGCGCGTGGTGACGGGGACCGTCCTTCACGCCGTCACGCTCCCGGGCCGGCGCGCAGCGCGCGGCGCAGCGTGGCCATCTCCACGGCGGCCATCGCGGCCTCCCAGCCCTTGTTGGCGCGGCCGGGCACGGCCCGCTCGAGGGCCTGCTCCGCGGAGTTCGTCGTGAGCACGCCGAAGCTCATCGGGACGCCGGTTTCCGCCGAGGCCGACATGATGCCGTGGGCCACCGCCTCCGAGATGTACTCGAAGTGCGGCGTTTCCCCCTGATGAGGCACCCGAGGCAGACGACCGCATCGTAGGACCCCGTTGACGCCGCCGCCCGCGCGGCCTGCGGGATTTCGTATGCGCCCGGCACGCTCACCGTGTCGACCGCGTCCGCGCCCGCGGCGCCAAGGGCCTCCTTCGCGCCCGCGAGCAGGCGGTCGGTGACGAAGTCGTTGAACCGGGACACGACGATGGCAATGCGCAGCCCGTTCGCGTCGGTGGTGCCCTGAAGGTGCATGATCCTACCGGCCCCTGAACTCGGGCTTGCGCTTCTCGAGGAAGGCGCGGGTCCCTTCCCGCATGTCCTCGGTGGCGAAGGCCAGGCCGAACAACGACGCCTCGACGAAGCACCCTTCGGCGAAGGACGTCTCGAGGCCGTGCGAGATGGCCTCCATCGAGTAGCGCATCGCCATGGGGGCGTGCGCCGCCCACGCCTGCGCCAGCGCCCGCGCTTCGTCGGGCAGCGACGCCGCCGGCACGACGCGGTTGACCAGCCCGATCCGGAACGCCTCGGCCGCGTCGATCATGCCTCCGCCGAGGACGAGTTCCATCGCCCGGCCCTTGCCGACCAGCCTCGGGAGGCGCTGGGTGCCGGCGAACCCGGGCGTGAGGCCGAGCGTCACCTCGGGCTGGCCGAACTTCGCGGTATCGGCCGCCAGCCTCACGGTGCACGCCATCGCCAGCTCGCATCCGCCGCCGAGGGCGAATCCGTTGACGGCGGCAATCACCGGCTTGCCGAGCCGCTCGACGAGCTCGAACACCCGCTGCCCCAGCTCGGCGTGGGCCTTGGCGGCGTCAGGCGTCAGCGTGGCGAGCTCGTTGATGTCCGCGCCGGCCACGAACGCCTTCCCGCCGGCCCCGGTCAGGATGATGGCGCGCACGGACGCGTCGGCCTGCAGCGCGCGCATCGCCCCGCCCAGTTCCGTCAGCGTGGCGGCGTTGAGCGCGTTGAGCACCTTCGGCCGGTTGACCGTGACGGTCGCGACGGCCCCGTCGATCTCGACGAGGAGGTGTTCGTACGGCATCGTGTCACACGCTCCCGCGCGAGATTATACCCCACGCGCGAATGGCGCCCGCGGCGGCCAAGGCGCCCAGCGCGTCGGCTGCGAAGTCGGCGGCATCGCCCTGCCGTCCCGGCACGAACAGCTGGTGGACTTCGTCGGTCGCCCCGTACGCCGCGCTGATGATCCAGGCGGCCGCCAGCACCCGCCATGTCGCCGATCGCAGCCGGCCCCCCGTGATCGCCCAGGCCGCGAGCGCGGCCAGCACCCCGTACGCGCCGGCGTGCAGCAGCTTGTCCAGGTTCCGCCCGGGAGGAAGATCCGCCCCGGGGCCGGACGAGGCGAGGAAGAGCGCGGCCATGTAGGCGGCGACAACGGCCCAGCGCCCGCCGACCACGGTGAGGCGTTGCTTTTCGCCCCGCTCTTCCCCGGAAACGGAGCGTGTCACCGTGCTCAGAGCGGGAGGAAGTAGAGGATCCAGCCGAGGACGAGGGCCGCGCCGACGAGGCTGCCGAAGATCTCGGCCGCCGAGCGGGCCTGCTGGCGCAGCGTGTCTTTCAGCAGCACGCCGCCGGCCACCGCCACGCAGCCGGCGAAGAGCGCCATGAGGAGCAGGTGACTCGTGGTGTGCATGGCTCCTACTTGCGCCCCAGGGCGATGTCGTGCGCGTCGATGACGACCAGCGCATTGAGCAGCCCGGCTGTGATGAGGAAGGCGTTGCCGTAATCGTAGGTGACGGCGACCGCTCGCCCGGCGCCGGCACCCAGGGCCTGGGCGATGAAGTACGGCAGGCCTGAGCCGACGTTGGCGATGGCCGCCAGCGCCACGAGCGGCTCGGCGGGGGTGAACGGGAAGAGCCGGCCCTCGAGCGCCAGGCCGATCACGAACATGAGCGGCAGCACCACGAGGAACACCAGGCCCTTGGCGGTCCTCCCCAGCCAGAGGTGGCCGCCGCCGGGGATCAGCCAGCCGAGCAGGTACACCAGGCCGAGGGGTCTGACTGAAGGGGAAGCGGCCGGCGCCGGCGCCGCGGGGCGAGGGGGACGCCTGGATGACGAGCGTGCAGCCATCCTAAGAGTGTAGCGCACTCCCGGCGGGCGTGTCGTCGAAGGCCGCGCCGCCGGCCCACAGGGCGACGATGGCCGCCACGGCCGCTCCGAGGGGGAGCGCCAGCAGCGCCCTCGCCCCGCCGGACACCGCCAGGCCGGCTGCGTGTTCGGCAACCCACGCGGCCAGCGTGGGCAGGCCGCACGCCACCGCGGCCCAGCGCGATCGCGCGAGCGCCAGCCTGGGCGGACGGCGTGCGGTGAAGATCCAGACCGCGGCGGCCAGCGCGCCGGCTGCCCCGCCGGCGTACAGGCCGAAGCACCGCGCGCACACCGGCATCCGCACGCCGCCGGCGTGGAGCGAACGGGCATCCTGCTGGTGGCAGATGACGGCCCCCGCCCGATAGGTCATGGCGGACGCCCACACGGCCGGCGATGAGTGCAGGTGCGCCGCGAGGGCCGGGGCCGCGGCGAGCCAGCTCGCCCAAACCACAGCCGCGGCGGCGACGAGCATGGCGAGTGCGGCGCGCATGAATGACGTCCCGGCCTCCCAGAGCCGCTAGATGTGCAGCGGCCCGAACTGCGACTCGTAGCGCGCCTTGAACTCGGACCACGAGTAGCGGTGGCTCGACCCGCCCACGTGCTCCAGGGCGTAGGTCGCCGCCACGCTGCCGAGCCGGCCGCAGGTTTCCCAGGGCGCGCCGGCCGAGAGGCCCTTCATCAGTCCGCCCCGGAACGCGTCGCCGACGCCGGTCGGATCGACGGCGCCGGCCGGCGCCACGGCGGGCGTTTCGATGGTGCGGTCGCGCAGCAGGATGCTCGACCCTTTCTCCCCCTTCGTGATGATGACCGCCTCGGCGTGCTGCAGCATGGCGGCGGCATCCAGGCCGGTCTTCTCGCGGAGGATCTCGGTACTCGTAGTCGTTGCAGACGATGATCCTGGCGCCGACCACGCCGACCTTCAGTTCGTCGCCGCCCATGCGCGCCACCTGCTGGCTCGGGTCGTAGATGTACGGGATGCCCAGCTCGCGGCATTCACGGGCGTAGCGCACCATCGCCGCCGGGTCGTTGGGGGAGATGATGGTCAGATCGCAGCCGCCCGCGTCGCGGAACGACAGCTCGCCGGCGTTCGCCATGGCGCCGGTATAGAACGAGGCGATCTGGTTCCCGGCCTTGTCGGTGCTGCAGAAGAACGACGCCGTGAACTTGCCGTCGACCTGCTTCACGAGGGAGGTGTCGATGCCCGCGCCGTCGAGCCAGCGCCGGTAGTCGTCGAAGTCCTGCCCCGCCGTGGCCATCAGGACCGGCCGTTCGCCGAGCAGCGCCAGCGTGTAGGCGATGTTCGGCGCGCAGCCGCCCCGCCGCTTGTCCATCGAGTCGACGAGGAAGCTCAGGCTCACCCGCTGCAGGTGGTCGGGCAGCAGGTGCTCCGTGAAGCTGCCCGGGAACGACATCAGGTAGTCGTAGGCGATCGAACCGGTGACGATGATTCTCATGATGCGGGGAGGTACTTGCCGATGATGGGCGCGAGGGCCGTCTTGACGTCGGCCGGCACGTGCTCGGGCCGGGTGATGATGGCGCTCTCCAGAGCGCGGCCGCATGCGCAGCCCCGCGCGGCCGGCATGCGTCCGACCGCCTCCGCGATGATCTTCTGCGCGGTCGACGCGTTCTCGACGAGGGTGCGGATGATCAACTCGACGGTGACCGAGTCGTGATCGGGATGCCAGCAGTCGTAGTCGGTGACGAGCGCGATGGTCGTGTAGCAGATCTCCGCCTCGCGCGCGAGCTTGGCTTCCTGCAGGTTCGTCATGCCGATGATGTCGAAGCCCCACGACCGGTAGGTGTTCGACTCGGCGAGGGTCGAGAACGCGGGCCCCTCCATGCACACGTAGGTGCCGGAGCCGTGCACGCGGGCGCCGACGGCCGTGGCCGCCTCCACCACCAGGCCCGCCAGTTCGCCGCAGACCGGGTGCGCGAACCCGACGTGGGCCGCGATGCCGCCGCCGAAAAACGTGCTGACGCGGCCCTTGGTGCGATCGAAGAACTGGTCGGGCACGACGATGTCGAGCGGCTTGTAGTCCTCGCGGAGACTGCCGACGGCGCTCGCCGAGAGGATCCGCTCGGCACCGAGCAGCTTGAACCCGAAGATGTTCGCCCGGAAGTTCAGCTCCCCCGGCAGGATGCGGTGGCCCGCGCCGTGCCTCGCGAGGAACGCCACGCGGCGCCCGCGCAGGGTGGCCGTCACATACGGGCCGGAGGGCTGGCCGAACGGGGTGTCCAGCGTCACCTCCCGCCGGTCGGTGAGCCCCTCCATGTCGTAGAGGCCCGATCCGCCGATGATGCCGATCTCACAGGCCATGGGTCAGTCCTTCAGGCGTTGTTTCAGTTCGACCAGCACGCCGTGGGTGCTGGCGGGATGCACGAACGCAATCAGCGCGCCCTCGGCCCCCTCGCGCGGCGCCTCGTCGATGAGGCGGACGCCGCGCGCCTTGAGGCGCCCGAGCGTGTCGCGGATGTCGTCGACGCGCAGCGTGACGTGGTGCACGCCTGGGCCGCGCTTCTCGATGAACTTCGCGATCGGCGAATCCGCGGACGTCGGCTCGAGCAGTTCGATGGTCGCCTCGCCGACGGGCACGAAGTGCGCCCGGACGCGCTGCGAGGGCACCTCTTCGGGCGGCTCGACCTCGAGGCCGAGGGCGTCCCGGTAGAACGCCAGCGCCTGCGAGAGATCGCCCACGGCAATGCCGATGTGATCCAGTGTCGCTTTCACCTTGGCCTGTCCCTTCCGAGGGCCCGGTCGAGAATCCCGTTCGCGGCCGTGTAGGGGTCGAGGCCGCGGTCCGCGATCCGCGCCAGCACGTCGTCGAGCTCGCCGGGCGCCAGGACGTGGCGGTCGACGTGCTCCATGAACCGGTCCGCCAGCAGCTCGCGCAGCCGGAACGCATGCCGCACCCGCCGCCGCGCGTGCTGCGCCGGCGCGGTGCGCGCCCGGAAGGCCTCGATGGCCGCCAGCAGGTCCGGCACGCCCTGCCCCGTCGTCGCCTGCGTGCGCACGATGGGCGGCCGCCACGCGCCGGGCTCCCCGTCGCCCAGCGCGAGCATGGCCTCGATCGACGCCACGAGGCGGTCGGCGCCTTCCCGGTCGGCCTTGTTGACGACGAAGATGTCGGCGATCTCCATGATGCCGGCCTTGAGCGCCTGCACCTCGTCTCCCGGTACCCGGCACCAGGACGACAATCGCGATGTCGGCCGTGCGGACGATGTCGACCTCGTCCTGTCCGACGCCGACCGTCTCGATGACGACCCAGTCCTTGCCCGCGGCGTCGAGGACGTAGGCCGCCTCGTGCGTCGCCCGCGACAGCCCGCCGAGGTGGCCCCGCGTGGCCATGCTCCGGATGAACACCCCGTCGTCGCCGGCCTGCGCCTGCATGCGGACCCGGTCGCCGAGGATCGCGCCGCCGCTGTAAGGGCTGGTGGGATCGACGGCGATGATGCCGACCGTCTCGTCGCGCTCGCGCAGCGCCAAGCGAGAGGCGATCGACGAGCGTGCTCTTGCCCGCGCCCGGCGGGCCCGTGACGCCGACGAGGTACGCGCCGCCCGTCGCGGGAAAGAGCTCGCGCACCAGCGCGGCCGCCCCGGGCTCGTCGTCCTCGATCAGCGAGATCGCGCGCGCGATGGCCCGCACCTCGCCGGCGCGCACGCGCTGCGCGAGGGAGGACGCCGCCGGGGTGATCGCCGGGTCCGCCATGGCGCGCTAGGCCGACGCCGCCAGGAGCTGGCGGGCGATCACGAGCCGCTGGATTTCGCTCGTGCCTTCGCCGATGGTCGTCAGCTTGACGTCGCGGAAGAACTTCTCGGCCGGGTAGTCCTTCACGAAGCCGTAGCCGCCGTGAATCTGCACGCAGTCCTCGGCCGCGCGCACGGCCACCTCGCTCGAGAAGAGCTTGGCCTCCGCCGATTCGCGCGAGGTGCGGACGCCGAGGTCCTTCAGGAAGGCCGCGCGGTAGGTCAGCAGGCGCGCCGCCTCGATGCGCGTGGCCAGGTCCACGAGCTTCCACTGGATCGCCTGGAACGAGGCGATCGGCTGGCCGAACTGCGTGCGTTCGAGGGCGTAGCGGCGCGCGGTCTCGTACGCGCCCTGCGCGAGGCCGACGGCGAGCGCCGCGATGCCGATGCGGCCGGCGTCCAGCACCTGCAGCGTGTTGATGAAGCCTTCGTGCTCGGCGCCGAGGAGCGCGTCGGCGGGCACGCGGCACTCGCGGAAGATCACTTCGCTCGTGTCGCTGGCGCGCATGCCGAGCTTGTCTTCCTTGCGGCCTGGCGACATCCCCGGGTTGCCCCGCTCGACGATGAACGCCGAGATGCCGCGGTGAGCGCGCGCTCTTGTCGGTGACGGCCATCACCACCATCACGTCGCCGATGCTGCCGTGCGTGATGAAGGTCTTGGTTCCGTTGATCACCCAGCCGTCGCCGTCGCGCGCGGCCGACGTCCGGATCCGCGCCGCGTCGGACCCCGCCGTGGGCTCGGTGAGCGCCCAGGCGCCAATCCACGCACCCGTGGCAAGCGGCACGAGATAGCGGCGCTTCTGCGCCTCGGTGCCGAACATCGCGAGATGCGACGCGCACAGGCCGTTGTGCGCCGCGACCGACAGCGACACCGCCGGATCGATCCGCGCCAGTTCCTCGACGCAGATGCAGTAGTCGATGGCCGACATCGCGGCCCCGCCGTACTCCTCGGGGAACTGGATCCCCATCAGGCCGAGCGCCGCCATTTTCGCGACGAGCGCACGCGGAAACGCCTGGGCGGCGTCCCACTCCCGCACGAAGGGGCGGATTTCGGTCTCGGCGAACTCCCGGACGGCGCGGCGCAGCACCTGCTGCTGTTCGGTGGGACGGAAATCCATGGGATCTGGAAATGTAGCATATCGACAGGGACTAGGGCTTAGGCGCGGAGGCGGGAGGGCCCTCTCGCCTCTCGCCTGCTCGGCCCCTCGCCTCGTCGGCCTCTCGCCCCTCGCCTCTCGCCTCTCGCCTCTCGCCTGCTGGCTACTGTCTACTGCTACTGTCTACTTCCCCCAGTCCGTGTGCGGGGCGCGGTTGTCGACGAACCAGCCGCGGAGGAGCTGGCTGTAGGTCCGCCAGGGGAGGCCCTTGCGCGCGTAGTACGGCGTGAGCGCCTTCTGGGCCTCGGGCAGCCGGTAGAACGGCACGCCCGGGAAGTAGTGGTGCTCGAGGTGGTAGTTGGAGTTCAGGAACGCGACGTCCCAGAACCAGTGGCCGCGCATCAGCGTGCTCCACCCGGCAGGGTCGTTCGGGTCGATGCTGTAGTGCTGGCCGAGGCGGTTCAGTGTGAAGGCCACGGGGAATACGAAGAACACGGGCACGACGTACGCGCGCGCGGCGGCGCCCCATCCGAAGAACCACGCCAGCGACGCCAGCGCCAGCAGATGGGCACGCGATCGGACACACGGCGTTCCCGCGCGATCGTGCGCCGGAGCGCCTCGCCGTAGCTCGCCGTCTCGCGCCTCGCCGCCCGGAAGTAGATCGGGAAGAGCGCCGGCGTGCAGTAGAGGAGCTTCAGCCACCGCGCGTTGACTTTGGGCGAGAGGTGCCGCCGCTTGGGGTCGTCCTCCGACGAGCCGAGCTCGGCGTGGTGGTCGAGGTGCCACCGCGTGAACTGCGACGCACAGATGCCGCTCGGGATCGCGTACGCGTATCCGAGCAGCCGCTCGAGGAGCGGGCGCCGGCCGGCGAACACGGCGTGGTGCACCACCTCGTGGAGCAGCACGGTGAAGTTGAACACGGTGAAGCCCTGCACGAGGGCGACCGGCATCCAGACGGCCGGATGCGTGAACCGGACGAGGGCCCACGTGGCCAGCCCGAGCAGGACGAACTGCCGCACGGCCACCGCGAAGTGGCGCACGGGCTCCCGGCGGTGCCAGTCGCGGACGAGGTCCTTCGGCACCGCCGCGGCGAGGTCGGCACGAAACGCCGCCGCGTGCGCCGCGTAGTAGCGGCCCTTGCTCACCCGTCCTCCGCTCCGGCCCCGCGCCCGGGTCGCCCAGAGACACGAATGGGGCGATCCCGGTGACGGAACGCCCCGTTCGGTCGGCCAGGCTCGACGCCGGCCTACTTCATGTTGACGATGGTGGTGTAGTTCTGCAGCGTGACGCCGCCGGCGAAGCACGCGCGTACACCTTGAAGAGCTCCTGTACCTCGGCCGGGAACACCTTGGCGAGGACCTTCGACACCGTGTAGTCGGCGTCCTTCACCACCGGGTCGACCAGGAACACGTACAGGTAGTTGCCGCCCTGGATCGGCTCGGGGTTCTTGATGACGCGCCAGCCTTGGGCCATCTGCTTGTGGACCGGGTCGTCGCTCTTGCGCAAGCGCTTCCTTCAGCTTGCCGATCACCATCTCGAAGTCGGCGGTCTTGTCCGGCTTGATCACGTTGAACATGATCCCCACGTCACCGGTGAACACGCGGGCCTGCGGCGCGGGCGCGGCGGCGGGAGCCTGCTGCGGCCGGCGCGGCCTGGGCGGAGGCCAGACCGGCCGACGCCAGGACGACGACCGCGATGAGCATGAGGGCGATGCCGAGACGCCGGAGCACGGCAGTCGCTGAGGTCCACGTCGAGAACATGCTAGAGCCTCCTTGCCGATGGATACGAACACGTACCAGTGAGGTCCCGATACTGTAGCGTACCTGCCGCCTAGATGAAAACGTCAAGCACGTCGTTGGCGACCAGCATGCCCCGGCGGGTCAGGCGCAGCCGGTCCCCGTCGCGCTCCACGGCGCCCGCCTCCTGAAACCGCCGCAGATCGTCGCCGAACCGGGCGTCGAGATCCACGCCGTACGTGGCGGCCATCGCGCCGACGGAGATGCCGTCGTGCAGCCGGAGGCCGGTGATCACCGCCTCCTGCCACCGCTCCTCGGCGGTGAGGTCGCGCCGATCCGTCTCGAGCGGCAGGCCCGCGGCGACCCGCGCCACGTAGTCGTCGGTGGCGGCGACGTTCTTCCAGCGCGCCCCCGCGAGCGTCGAGTGCGCGCCCGGGCCGAACCCGAGCCACTCGCCGTCGGTCCAGTACTTCAGGTTGTGGCGCGACTCGCGCCCGGGCTTCGCCACGTTCGAGATCTCGGTACTGCCGGTAGCCCGCCGTCTCGAGGCGCGCCATCGCCGCCTCGTACATGTCGGCCGCGTCATCGTCGGGCGCCTGCGACCAGTTCGCGCGGGCCATCTCCTCGCGCAGAGGCGCGTTCGGATAGAGCTCGAGCATGTAGAGCGAGAGGTGCTCAGGCCCCAGGGCGATGGCGGCCTCCACCGACTCGAGCCACTCGCGCACCGACTGGCCGGGCAGCCACATCATCAGGTCGAGGCTGAGGTTGTCGAAGCCCGCGGCCCTGGCGCCGGCCACCGCGCGGCGGGCCTGCGCCACGTCGTGAATGCGGCCCAGCCGCGCGAGCTCCGGCTGCCGGAACGACTGCACGCCGAGGCTCAGCCGGTTGACGCCGGCCTCGCGGAGGCGTTCGAGGTAGGCGCCGGCGGCGGATTCCGGGTTCGCTTCGAGCGTCACCTCGGCGCCCGGCGCCACGTCGAAGGCCTCGCGGCAGGCCCCCAGGATCGCCGCCACCTCGCGGCTCTCGAGCAGCGACGGCGTGCCGCCGCCGAAGAAGATGGTGTCGGCCTGCGCGCCGCGCGGCAGCCAGCCGAACCGGCCTGGCGCGCCGCGGATCTCGGCGGCGACCGCCTCGACGTAGCGCCGCTTGAGAGGCTCGTCGAAGAGGCCGCGGTTGAAGTTGCAGTAGTGGCAGATGGCCGAGCAGAACGGGACGTGGATGTAGAGCCCGAGGGGCGGCACGAGGAGGGACCCTAGGTGCCGGCGCGCCCGCCCGGCCACTTCAGGTCGGCGTGCGGCTCGCGGAGGTGGGCGCGGGCCGGAGCCGGGCGCACGGCGCCGACGCCGCGGCTGCCCTTCTCCTTCGCCATCTCCGCCAGGGCGAGCAGTTCCTTGTCGGTGGCGTTCGCCGGCGCGAATCGGAAGTCCGCGCCGCGCAGTTCGAGGAAGTCGCACATCTCGTGCAGGCGGGATCGCATCCGGAAGCCGATCCGGCACAGCAGCGAGTTCGTGTCCGTCTCGTCCGGGATGTCGGGGTAGTTCGACGTGAAGATCGTCACGCGCCGCTCGTTGTACCGCGTGTTGACGATCAGGTTGAGCGTCTCCTCGACCCACTCGGTCGTCTTCTCGGCGCCGAGGTCGTCGAGCACGAGCAGGTCGGCCTGCATCACGGGGCGCAGCACCTCGATCTCGGTCGTCCGGACCACCGGGTCGTACGGTGCTGCGGATCACGCGGAGCAGGTCGCGGGTGTCGTAGAAGAGCGCGCGGGCGCTGGTGGCCGCGACGACGTGCCGCAGGACCGCCACCGCCAGGTGGGTCTTGCCCACGCCCGGCGGCCCTTCGAGAAACAGGCCGCGGTCGACCGCCGGGAACGCGTCGGCGAGCTTCGCGGCCCGCGTCCTCGCGCGCGTGAGCGACTCGCTGTAGTCGCGGAAGTTCGCGAAGTCGCAGTGCTGGTAGCGGCGCGGGATGCGGGCGTCGGCGAAGAGGCGCGCGGTGACCTGCTCGCGCCAGCAGTCGCAGCGCTCGACGCGCCGGACGCCGTCGCGCTCGCGGGCTTTCCACCCGGTTCCCTCGCACACTGGACAGGTCATGCGCATACCACGATACCATCAATTCAGCGAGCTCTTCACGCCCTGCAGGCGCGTCGACTGCCGCAGCTTCTCCTTCGCGCGCGACTCGATCTGGCGCACGCGCTCCCGCGACAGCTTGAGGCGATCGCCGACCTCCTGCAGCGTCATCGCTTCGCCGCCGTCGAGCCCGAAGCGCAGCCGCATCACCTCCCGCTCCTTCCGGCCCAGCTCGGCCACGGCCTTGCGCAGCTGGTCCACCACGGCCTCGTGCACCAGCGCTTCGTCGACGGCGGGGATCATCACCTGCTCGAGGAAGTCCTCCACCTCGCGGCGGTCGTCGCGCCCGCCGCCGCCCACGCGGTCGCTCAGCGACACGTCCTCGCCGCTGATCTGCATGAGCGCCGTCGCGTCCGCCTCGGAGATGTCCAGGTCGTCGGCCAGCTCCTGCGTCGTCGGGTCGCGGTCGAGCTGCGTCGAGAGCGCCGCGAGGTGCCGCCCGAGCTTCGAGGCCGGGCCCGACAGCTTCGGCGGCACCGAGATGATGCGGCTCTGATCGGAGAGGACGTGCAGGATCGCCTGCCGGATCCACCAGACGGCGTAGCTGATGAACTTCACGTTGCGCGTCGGATCGAAGCGGCGCGCCGCCTCCATCAGCCCGAGGTTGCCTTCGTGGATGAGATCGAGGAACGCCACGCCGAGGCCGCGGTAGCGCTTGGCGTAGCTCACGACGAACCGCAGGTTGGCCTCGACCAGCGCTCGGAGCGCCGCCTCGTCGCCCTGGCGGACGCGCGCGCCGAGCTCGCGTTCCTGCTCGACGGTGAGCGCCGGGATCTTCCCGATTTCGCCGAGATACGCGCGCAGCGTCTCGGCGTCGGCCGACGGGTCGATGGGCCGCTTCGCCACGGCAGGATGATACTCCCGGCCGGGCCCCGGGGAGGCCGGAATCCGCGCAGGCGGACCCCGCGCTACCGGTCCTTGCGATCGGTGTCGGGCGCCGCGCCGGCGGCCGGCTCCGGTGGCGGCACCGGGCGCACGATGTCGGCGGGTGTCGCGCGGACCAGCGCGGTGTTCAGGCGCTGCTCCCAGTCGCCCAGGCCGCGCGCGAGCTCCCCCTTCACGTAGGCCATGAACTCGTTGACCTCGTGCTGCATGTCCTCCATCTTCTGCCGCATGTTCAGCACGATCTCGACCCCGGCCAGGTTGACGCCGAGGTCGCGCGTCAGCGAGAGGATGGTCTCGAGCCGCTGGAGGTCCTCGTCCGAGTAGAGCCGGGTGTTCCCGTCGGTCCGCGACGGCTTCAGCAGCCCCTCCCGCTCGTAGAGGCGCAGCGTCTGCGGATGGATGCTGTACTTCTGCGCCACGGCGCTGATCATGTAGTACGCCTTGCCCGAGGCGCTGCCGGTGCTCTTCCTGCTCGCCATCCAGGTCCGTCCTTCCGCCTGCGTTACGCGCGGGGCGCGTCGCGCCACCAGAGCGCGCGCACGTCCTCCACGTTCGTGGCGCCGAAGTCCCGCAGCAGCTCCTTCGACCGCTCGTCGAGCACCGCGGGCAGCACGATCCGGAACTCCACCACGAGGTCGCCGCGCCGGCCGTCGCGGCGCGACGGGACGCCTCGCTCGTGCAGCCGGATCCGCTGGCCCGACTGCGTGCCCGGCGGCACCCGGAGCCGGACCGGGCCGTCGAAAGTCGGGATCTCGAACCGTGCGCCGAGGCCGGCCTCGTGGACCCCGATCGGAACCGTCACGTGCAGGTCGTCGCCCTCCCGCCGGAACAGCGGGTGCGTGTCCACGTGCACGGTCACGTACAGATCGCCCGGGCGGCCGCCGCGCGCGCCGGCATGGCCGAGGCCGGCCACGCGGAGGCGGTCGCCGTCGCCGGTGCCCGCCGGTATCGCGAGCGGCACCGTCTGGCTGCACGGCGCCACGCCCGCGCCGGCGCACGCCGGGCAGCCCGCGTGCCGCTGCCGGCCGGTCCCGGCGCACCGCTCGCACGTTTTGGCAAAGACCATGTGCCCGCGCTGCGACCGCAGCGTCCCCGCGCCGCGGCAGGCCGGGCACGTGCTCTCGGCCACCGGCACCACGCCCGCGCCGCCGCAGCCCCCGCACGTGGCGAGGCGGACGAGCGAGATGCCCTTCTCGACCCCGCGGACGGCGTCGTCGAAGCCGATCGACGCCGACGCGTGGAGGTCGGCGCCGTCGACGCCCGCCTCCGCCGTACGCCCCACCGCTTCGTGGATCACGTCCGCAAACAGGTCGCCGAAGGTCGACGCCGACGGCCCGCTCGCCGACTCCACCGAGAAATCGAACCCCTCGAAGCCGAACGTCGTGGTCCCCTCGATGACCGTCGCCGTCAGACCGTACGCGTCGGTACTGACGCCGCCGCTCCGGATCGGCGAGGATCTCGTACGCGTCGGCGACGACCCTGAAGCGCAGGGCGGCCGCGCGGTCCCCCGGGTTGATGTCCGGGTGATGCCGCCTGGCCAGGCGCCGGTACGCCCGCTTGATCTCGTCGAGCCCGGCGCTGCGCGGCACGCCGATCAGTTCGTAGAGGTCCATCACGATTCAGTCGGGATTCGGGACTCGGGATTCGGGACTCGGATGAATGCACCCGAGCCCCCATCCCCGGCTACCGGCGGCCCCGTACTTCCTGCCGCCTGCTCCCTGAAACTCCGTTCTTGCCTCTGTCTTCTGTCTTCCTACTGGCTACTGGCTACTGGCTACTGACTACTTGCTCCTTGCTTCCTACTTCTTCCCGTCGTCCACCACCTCGGCGTCGATGACGTCGTCTTTCGGCGCACCGCCGCCCTGGGCCGCCCCCGGATCGGGGCCGGCTCCGGCGCCAGGGCCGCCGGCGTGCCCAGCCTGCTGGTAGAGGCTCTCGGCCAGCTTGTGCTGGGCCGCCGTCAGGCGCTCGAGGGCGCCCTTGATGGCAACGGCGTCGTTCTTTTCGATCGCGCTCTTCACGTCGGTGACCGCCGTTTCAATCGCCAGTCTGTCGGAGGCGGGGACTTTCTCGCCCATCTCGCGCAGCATCTTCTCGGCGCCGTACACCGCCTGGTCGGCCTGGTTGCGCGTCTCGACCTCCTCCTTGCGGCGCTTGTCCTCGGCGGCGTGCGACTCGGCATCGCGCATCATCCGGTCGACCTCGTCCTTGCTGAGGCCGCTCGACGCGGTGATGGTGATCTTCTGCTCCTTGCCCGTGCCCTTGTCCTTCGCCGACACGTTCACGATGCCGTTGGCGTCGATGTCGAAGGTGACCTCGATCTGCGGCACGCCGCGCGGCGCGAGCGGGATGCCGTCCAGGTGGAACCGGCCCAGCGTGCGGTTGTCGCGCGCCATCGGCCGCTCGCCCTGCAGCACGTGCACCTCGACGCTCGGCTGGCTGTCGGCCGCCGTCGAGAACACCTCGCTCTTGCGCGTCGGGATCGTCGTGTTGCGCGGGATGAGCGTCGTCAGCACCCCGCCCAGGGTCTCGATGCCGAGCGACAGCGGCGTCACGTCGAGCAGCAGCAGGTCCTTCACCTCGCCCGCCAGCACGCCCGCCTGCACGGCCGCGCCGATGGCCACCACCTCGTCGGGGTTGACGCCCTTGTGCGGCTCCTTGCCGAACAGGTCGCGGACAATCTGCTGGACGCGCGGGATGCGCGTCGACCCGCCGACCAGCACCACCTCGTGCACCTGCGAGGGCTGCAGGCCCGCGTCGGCGAGCGCCTGCTTCACCGGGCCCACCGTCTTCTGCAGCAGGTCCTCCACCAGCTGCTCGAACTTCGCCCGCGTGAGCTTCATCTGCAGGTGTTTGGGCCCGCTCGCGTCCGCGCTGATGAACGGCAGGTTGATCTCGGTCTCCATCACCGTGGAGAGCTCCATCTTCGCCTTCTCCGCGGCCTCGCGCAGCCGCTGCAGCGCCATGCGATCCTTGCCCAGATCGATCCCGTCGCTCTTCCTGAACTCGGCGATGATCCAGTCGATGACGCGGTGGTCGAGGTTGTCGCCGCCGAGATGCGTGTCGCCGTTGGTCGACTTCACCTCGACCACGCCCTCGCCCACCTCGAGGATCGAGATGTCGAACGTGCCGCCGCCGAAGTCGTAGACCGCGATCGTCTCTTCCTTCTTCTTGTCGAGGCCGTAGGCCAGCGCCGCCGCCGTCGGCTCGTTGACGATGCGCATGACTTCGAGGCCGGCGATCGTGCCCGCTTCCTTCGTCGCCTGCCGCTGCGCGTCGTTGAAGTACGCCGGCACCGTGATGACCGCCTTCGTGACGGCCTGCCCGAGGTACTCCTCGGCGGCCTTCTTCAGCTTCTGCAGCACCATCGCCGAGATCTGCGGCGGGGGCAGGCGCTCGTCCTTCCCGCCCGCCTGGACCTGCACCACCACGTGGTCCCCGTCCCGCGCGACCCGGAACGGCACCATCTTCATCTCCTCGTTCACTTCCTCGAAGCGCCGCCCCATGAAGCGCTTGATCGAGAAGACCGTGTTCTCCGGGTTGGTGACCGCCTGCCGCTTCGCCACCTGCCCCACCAGGCGCTCGCCGGTCTTGCTGAAACCCACCACGGACGGCGTGAGCCGCCCGCCCTCGGGGTTGGTGATGACAACGGGTTCGCCGCCTTCCATGACGGCCACCACCGAGTTGGTCGTGCCGAGGTCGATGCCGATGATTTTGCTCATGTTCGTGTCCCTCTGCGCCAGGCGGCCAGCGCCCCAGACCAGTAACTGGAGGCAGGCGGCCTTACTAGAGCATCAGAATATTATCTAAGCGTCTGCTTGTCAAGTTTCCAGCCGCCAAGGAGCTCCGGCACCAGGCGCGGAAGTCCAGACCTGTCAGTTGATTTCAGGCCGTCCGGTGCTATACTGGAGGTGCCTGCCTACAGACTCGAGGTCCCATTTGCCATGGGGCGTCGATACATCACCGAGGGTCCAATGACCACTACGTGGCGTGCAAGTCTGTGGGTGTCGTGTCTCCTGCTGCTGCCGGCTTCCGGCGGGCTCGCGCAGACGGACCCCGCTGAGACGCCGGGGCCTCCGCCCGCTCATCTCTCGATCATCGAAGGCCAGGCCTACATCGATCGTGAAGGCCGGTCGGACCCGGCTGTCGCGAACCTCCCGCTCCTCGATGGCGACCGGCTTCGCACCGCGGACGGGCGGGTTGAAGTGATTCTCCCGGACGGCTCGCTGCTCCACGTGGACCGCGACACGACGGTGGACGTGCTTGCGGCAGATCTCCTCCGGCTGCTGCAGGGCCGCGTCTATGTGGTCGTCCGCGGCGCCCGCGATCCGCAGCGAGCCGTCCGCTACCAGATCGACGCCCCGGTGGCGTCGGTGCAGACCGGCGGGCCCGGCGAGTTCAGGGTGTGGTCCGCCGAGAGTGCGCGCGGGCGCGAAGTGGAACTGGCGGTCTTCCGCGGCCAGGCCACGCTTGCCAGCAACCATGGCGTGCAGGATCTGCGCGCCGGCGAACGGTCGATCGTGCGCGACGGCCTCGCGCCGAGTGTCCCGCAGTACTTCAATTCCGCCCGCTGGGACGCCTTCGATCGCTGGAGCGCCGCGCGGCGCGACGAGCTCCTCGGCGCGGACTCCGCGCAGTATCTGCCGTCGGATCTCACCGTGTACGCCAGCACGTTCGACCGATACGGCACGTGGCGCAGCGACGCGGAGGAAGGCGCGGTCTGGTACCCCACGGTAGCCGCCGACTGGCGGCCGTACTCCGTCGGCTATTGGCACACCTATCCCACGTGGGGTTCGTTCTGGATCGGCGGCGACCCCTGGGGATGGCCGACGCATCACTACGGCCACTGGGGTTTCTCCTTCAGCTTCGGCTGGTATTGGAAACCCGCGACCGTCTGGGGGCCTGCCTGGGTCTCCTGGGCCTATTCGCCGGGCTACGTGAGCTGGTGTCCGCTCGGCCGGTACGGCTATCCGGTGTTTGGCCACTTTGGCATGCGCGGTCACTACTACGGCACCCACGTCGACCCGTGGCGCGGGTGGACAGTGGTGCCGCGGCAGCACTACGGGAGGCCAACGCCCATGCACCATGTGGCGGTCGACGGCAGCCGCCTCGACCCCGCCGAGCGCGGCGCGTTTGCCGTGCGGCGTTCGGGCGCTGGCCCGGACCGCGCAGTACCGCGGCCGGCGGCGGGCGGGCTGGCGGTGCCTCGCACGCCCGCCGGCGGTGGAACGGCCGCGCCGCGCGGACCCGTCGGTTACGCCCCGCCTGGGTCCGGCGAAGCCGCCTCGCCGACGCGCGCATTCGGAGCCCGGGCGCTGCCGGACGGCCGCGCGAGGCTGAGTCCCGGCGAGGCCGCGCGCGTTCTTGCCGGCGATGGGGCCCGCCCGTCCGGTACCGCCACGCGCCGGACGTTCCCTGCTGCCCCCCCGCTCGGCAGCCTCGGCCAGCGAACCGACGCTCCATCTGCCACGCCCGACGTGACCGCATTCGGGAACCGTCGCAATCCATCATCGCCGGCCCTGCGCGAGAACAGCGGCACGGGCGCTCCGGCCGCGTTTGGCGACGGCGCCCCGGCTCAGTTTGGAAACGGCGCGCCCGCCCGGTTCGGTAACGGCGCGCCGGCTCAGTTCGGCAACGGCGCGCCGGCCGCGTTCGGGAGCGGTGCGCGTCCCCGTTCATATCCGCGTGCGAGTCCGTCGTCGGAGCCGGCCGGAGCGGGCGAGTGGTCGCCGCCGCCGGCCGTACGTCAGAACCCGTACATCCGCGGGAACGGCGGGGGTGCCGGCACGGCCGACCGCCGCGCGTACCCCCGCGCAGCCGACCCGCCGGTTCAGCCGGCCCCGCGTGACAATCCGTACACGCGCGGAGACGGGGCCAGCGCCCCTCCACCGTCGGCTCGTCCTCGCGAGAGCGGCGGCGGCATGCCCGCTGGCCCGGCGGTCCGGCGCGGCGGCCCGAGCGGTTCTTCGCCGCCGCCGCCGCCTCCGCGCTACAATCCAGGGTCAGGCGCGTCACAGCCGCGCAGCGGAGGCTCGCCGTCTCCGCCGCCGCGGCGTCGTGGCGGCGCTCCTGACTGATGGCCCGATCCAAGTCGTCCTCCCGCGCCTCGCTCGCACGGCAGGCCACCGTGGTGGCGCTGTTCGTGCTCGCGGCGCTGCTGGGAATCCTGACCGGCGTCCTCGTCGCCTACACCGGGGACCTGCCCCAGGTGTCGGCCCTCGACGAGTACAAGCCGAGCACCATCACGCGCGTGCACGCCCGCGATGGACGCGTGATCGGCGAGTATGCGACGCAGCGGCGCGTCATCCTGAAGTACCGAGGAGATCCCGCCGCTCATGCGCCAAGCCATCCTGGCGGCCGAGGACGCCGAGTTCGAGCATCACGTCGGCATCCGGCCGATGCGCCTCCTCGTGACGGTCGTCCGCAACCTCGTGTACGAGCGGCGTCTGTTCTACGCGGGCGCGAGCACGCTCACGCAGCAGCTCACGCGCAAGCTCTTCCTCAAGCCGGAGAAGACGCTCGAGCGGAAGGTCAAGGAGGTCGTGCTCGCCCTCCAGATCGAGAAGCGCTACACCAAGCCGGAGATCTTCACGCTCTACTGCAACCAGATGAACCTCGGCCACGGCGCGTATGGCGTCGAGGCCGCGGCGCGCGTGTATTTCGGCAAGCCGGTGAAGGACCTGTCGCTGGAAGAGGCCGCGACGATCGCGGGCATCCTGCAGCTGCCGGAGCGCCAGAGCCCGTACGTCAACCAGAAGTGGGCGACCCAGCGCCGCAATTACACGCTGCGGCGCATGGCCGAGGAAGGGTTCATCACGGAGGCGCAGGCCGAGGCAGCGCGCAAGAAGCCCATCGTGCTCGCCGGCCTGCCCGGCCCGTCGAACACGATCGCGCCCTATTTCACCGAGGAAGTCCGGCAGCACCTCGAACGGCAGTACGGCGCGCGGGATCTTTACGAGGCCGGGCTCTCGGTCCAGACGACGCTCGATTACGACCTCCAGGCGGCCGCGGCCAGGGCGCTGGATCGCGGGCTGAGAGACCTCGACAAGCGCCGCGGCTATCGCAAGCCGTTGAAAAACGTCGCGGCCGGCGGCAAGACGCCCGGCGAGCACCGCGAGCGCCGGTGGGACCGCCCGATCCGCGCGGGCGACGTCGTGCCCGCCGTGGTGATGGACGTGGCCGCCGGCACCGCCAGGGCTCGCGCGCTCACGGCCGGGAAGAGCGGCCGGGCCCTGCCGCCGGGCACCGCGCGGGTGCGCGTCGGGAAGTACCGAAGGCGTCCTCGAGAGAGCTGGATTCCAGTGGACGCGGCGGGCGTCGGCGTCGGAACTCGTGGCGGCCGGCGACCTCATCGAGGTGGAAGTGACCGCCGTCGACGAGGCGGCCGGCACCGTGTCCGTGGCGCTCGAACAGACGCCGCTCGTCGAGGGCGCGCTGGTGGCCATCGACAACCGCACCGGCCAGATCCGCGCGATGGTCGGCGGCTTCGACTTCGACCGCAGCAAGTTCAACCGCGCGGTGCAGGCCCCGCGGCAGATTGGCTCGGCGTTCAAGCCGATGGTGTTCGCGGCGGCGATCGACAGGGGCTACACGCCGACGTCGCTCATCGTGGACGCGCCGGTGTCGTACAGCGCCGGGCCCGGCCAGCCGCCGTACGCGCCGCAGAACTACGACCGGAAGTACGAGGGCACCATCACCCTGCGCCGCGTGCTCGAGCAATCGCGCAACGTGCCCACCGTGAAGCTGATGGAACAGCTGACGCCGGCGCAGGTCGTCAGCTACGCCCGCCGCCTCGGCTTCGAGTCGCCGCTCCAGCCCTACCTGTCGACGGCGCTCGGGGCCTCCGAAGCCACGCTGCTCGAAGTGACCAGCGCGTACTCCACGTTCCCCAACCAGGGCGTCCGGATGCAGCCCTACAGCATCGTCAAGGTCGCGGAACGCGACGGCACCGTCCTCGAGGAGCACCTGCCGGTGCCGCGGGAGGGCATCCGCGCCGACACGGCGTTCGTGCTGGTGAGCATGCTGAAGGGCGTCGTGGATCGCGGCACGGCCGCGAAGGCCGCCTCCCTCGACTGGCCGCTCGCGGGCAAGACGGGGACCGTGGACGACTACACCGACGCGTGGTTCGTCGGTTTCGACCCGAACATCACCGTTGGTGTGTGGGTGGGCTTCGACCTGAAGAAGCCGCTCGGGCCGGGCGAGACCGGCGCGGCCGCGGCCCTGCCGATCTGGATGTCCTTCATGAAGGCCTACATCGACCGGTACGGCGACCGCCAGAACCCGCCGGTGTTCGAGCCGCCGGGCAACATCGTCTTCATGGCGGTTGACCGGGCGACCGGTGCGCCGGTTGACGGGTCCGCGCCCGGGGCATTGAACGAAGCCTTCATCGCCGGCACCCAGCCCGGCATCGGCTTCCCGAGACAGTAGCAGTAGCCGGTATTCAGTGGGAATGCCTGCCAGCTGAACGCCGTTCCGCCCTACTGGCTACTGTCTACTGACTACTGACTACTGATCGCTGGGCCCCGAGATCAGTCCTCCGCCCCGCCCCCCTGCCCGAGCGTGCCGTTGGCCTTGGCCTTGAGGTAGGCCTGGATGAAGGCGTCGATGTCGCCGTCCAGCACGCGCGTCACGTCGCCCACCTGAGTCCTGGTCCGGTGGTCCTTGATCATCTGGTACGGGTGAAGCACGTAGCTGCGGATCTGGCTGCCGAACGCGATGTCCTTCTTCTCGCCGCCCAGCTTGTCGATCTTCGCCTGCTGCTCCTTGATCTTCATGTCGTAGAGGCGCGACTTGAGCACCTTCATCGCGGCGTCGCGGTTGCGGATCTGCGACCGCTCGTTCTGGCAGGAGACGACGATGCTGGTCGGCAGGTGCGTGATGCGCACGGCGGAGTAGGTCGTGTTCACGCCCTGCCCGCCCGGGCCGCTGGCGCAGAACGTGTCGACGCGGAGGTCCTTTTCGTCCACCGCGATCTCGACATCGTCCTCGAGCTCCGGCCAGACGTAGACGGAGGCGAACGACGTGTGGCGCCGCGCCGCCTGGTCGAACGGCGAGATGCGGACCAGACGGTGCACGCCGGCCTCGGCCAGGAGCATGCCGTAGGCGTAGTCGCCCGTCACCGTCAGCGTCGCGCTCTTAAGGCCCGCTTCGTCACCGGGCTGGTAGTCGAGGATCTCGCGCTTGAACCCGCGGCGCTCGGTCCACTTGAGGTACATGCGCAGCAGCATGTCGGCCCAGTCCTGCGACTCGGTGCCGCCCGCGCCAGGGTGGATCGTGAGGACGGCGTTCGCGCGATCGTGCTCGCCGCCGAGCAGGCGCTTGGTCTCGGCGGCCTCCACCTGTTCTTCGAGGCGGTCGAGGCCGGCCGCGAGATCCGTCGCGACGTCCTCGCCCGCGCCGGCCCATTCCACCAGCACCACCAGGTCGGCTTCCTGCTTCGCGAGGGACTCCGTCAGGTCGACGTCGTCTTGAAGGCGCCGGCGCCGCTGGAGGACACGCTGCGCCTCGGCCTGGTCCTTCCAGAAATCGGGCTGACTGACGAGGGATTCGAGCTGTTCGACTTCGTGGCGGGGGCCGCCGGCCTCAAAGATGCCTCCGAAGCTCCGCCGATCGCTTCGCGAGGTCGTCATGCCGCCGGACCAGTTCGTCGAGTTCGAGTGCCACGAAGTTGCCTCCCGCGTCTTCCGGCGAATCCTTCGCTCGAGAAGGGGCCCGCCACCGGCATGCGGGATGCACAGTGGCCGCCCTTCGGCGAGGATGTCGGGAACGCCAATCGCTTATACTACCGCGGCCGGGCTGGCCGTGTCGCCTGCTTCCCGGCCATCCACCACGCCAGCAGCGTCACGAGGCCGCAGGCATACGCGAACGCGTCGCCGGTGCGGGCGTACAGGGTGCTGCCGTCGAGGTAGCGCACCTCGCCGGTCACCACGGTCTGTTCGAAGATCGGCGTCTTTATTACGACGCGGCCGTAGGGGTCGACGATCCCGCTGATGCCCGTGTTGGCGGCGCGCACGAGGTACCGTCCCTGTTCGACGGCCCGCAGCGTCGCCTGCCAGAAGTGCTGGTGCGGCGCCGACGAGTGGCCGTACCAGGCGTCGTTCGTGATGGTGGTCAGCAGCTGGCTGCCGCGTCTGGCGAACGCCGCCACGAGGTCCGGGTAGACCACCTCGTAGCAGATGGCCGTCGACAGGCGGTTGGCGCCGAGCGGCATCACCACCGGCTCCTCGCCGGCCGAGAAATCCGAGACCGATTCGACCAGCGGCGTCACGAAGAACAGCAGGCGCTTGAGCGGCACGTACTCGCCGAACGGCACCAGGTGCATCTTCCGGTACACCGCGGCTGTCAGCCCATCGGGACCGAGCGAGGAACGCCGAGTTGTAGTAGCGGGCCGGCTTGCCCGGCTCGTACTGGTCGCTGCCGAAGAGCAGCGCCACGCCAGCTCCTGCGCGAGCCGGGTGATCGCGAACCTGCCCGCCGGGTCGTGCTCGAACATGAACGGCGTCGACGACTCGGGCCAGACGACGAGCGACGCGCCGCGGGCTGCGCCCTCTGTCGTCATGGCGAGGTACCGGTTCAGGATGCCGGCGGCGCGCGCTGTGTCCCACTTCTCGTTCTGCTGGACGTTGCCCTGCACGAGCGCGACGGTGATCGGCTGTCCGCCGCGGGTGAGCGCGCCGTCCTGAACCCGCCACGCGCCCCAGGCTGCCAGCCCGCCCACGAGGCATGCGGCCGCGGCCGGCGCCACCCAGCGCGCGCGGCCCCGCCCGGCGACGGCAAGCGCCAGCGCCGACGAGACGAACGCGACGAGCGCCGACAGGCCGTAGACGCCCGCGAGGCTGGCGGTCTGCACAACCGGCGTCACGCCGGCCTGGCTCGAACCGAGCAGCACCCAGGGAAAGCCGCCGAGGATCCAGCGCCTCGCCAGTTCGGCCGCCACCCACGCCGCCGGCGCCACGAGCACCCCGGCAGGCCCGACCCGCTCGCACACCCGGGCCACCACGACGGCCACCAACGCAGGAAACAGCGCGAGGTATGCAACGAGCAGGCTCCCGGCCGCCACGGCGAGCGGCAGGCTGATGCCGCCAAACGTCCGGAGCACGTCGGGTGTCCAGTACAGCGTGCCCCCGAAGTAGAGGGCGCCGGCGACGAGGCCGAGCCCGAACGCGCGGCGCGGACGCACGCCCTCCGGGCGCATCAGCGCCACCAGCAACGGAGACAGCGCGACCCACGCGACCGCGGGGTGGCCGAATCGCGGGAAGCTGAAGGCCAGCAGGACGCCGGAGAGGACGGCTAGTAGGGGGTAACCCAGGGCTTGAATCGCTTGTCTTCGCGCAGCAGGCGCTCCGCGAGCACGTCGGCTTCCCGTTTGTTCTTGAACGACCCGATCCGGACGCGGAATTTGCCACGGGGGTCGCCGTCGTCCGGCACGAGGACAAAGGCCTCGAACGCCTTCGCCTTCAGACGCTTCACGATCGCATCGGCTTCGTCGCGGCGCGTCACCGCGGCCACCTGCACGGTGTAGCGGGCCTCGGCGGAGGCGGCGGCGGAGGTACCCGCCGGGTTCGCGGCCGCTCCGCCGGCGGCCGCCGGAGCCTGCGCCACCGGCTCCGCGGGAATGTCGGGCGGAGCGATCGCCCGCGCCGCGTCGCCCGCGGGCGGCGGCACGGGTTTCAGCTGTTCGGCGGGCGGCGTCTTCCCCAGGAGCGACGGATACGAGAGGTCGTCGGGGCCGACCCCGCTGCTGCCCTCCCGGAGTACGGCGCCCGCGCCCGGCGCTTCCGCCGCCGCGCCGTCCGACACCTCCTGCGCGGCCGCGGCCGTCATCTCAGCGTTTTCGAGCGGCCCGCGGGCCCCTTGCACGCCGCGACCGACCAGCACGCCGCACAGGAACACGACGACGGCCGCGACGGTTCCCGCCATGAACGCGAAGACGACCTGCTTGTCGCTCAGGTGCACGCCGCGGGACTCGTCGTCGGCCATGGATCGAAGCGCCTCGAACGCGTGGTTACGTTTTGCTCAGGATGCCCCGAATCAGATCGATCGGCAGCGGGAAGATGATCGTCGAGTTCTTCTCCGCCGCGATCTCGGTCAGGGTCTGGAGATACCGCAGCGTCATCGCCTCCGGCGCCGACGCGATGACGTGCGCCGCCTGCGCGAGCTTCTCCGACGCCTCGAGCTCGCCGGCCGCGTGAATGATCTTAGCACGCTTCTCGCGCTCGGCTTCGGCCTGCCGGGCCATCGCGCGCTGCATGTTCTCGGGCAGGTCGACGTGCTTTACTTCCACAGCCGACACCTTGATGCCCCACGCGTCGGTGTGCTGGTCGAGAATCTGCGCCAACTGCGCGTTCAGCCGGTCGCGCTCGGACAGCAGGTCGTCGAGGCTCACCTGGCCCAGCACGCTCCGCAGCGTCGTCTGGGCGAGCTGCGACGTGGCGTAGTGGTAGTTCTCCACCTGCACGATGGCGTTCTGCGGGTGGACGACGCGGAAGTAGACCACCGCGTTCACCTTCACCGACACGTTGTCGTGCGTGATGATGTCCTGCGGCGGCACGTCCATCACGACCGTGCGCAGGCCGACCCGCACCATGCGATCGATCGGCGCGAACACGAGGATGACGCCGGGGCCCTTCGGCTCCGGCAGCAGTTTGCCCAGGCGGAAGATCACGCCCCGCTCGTACTCCGCCAGGATCTTGATCGACCCCACCACGTACATCACGATGATTACGGCGACGATGAGCAGCGGATGCGGCATCATGGCGTGTGCTCCTCCTGAATTGGTCCTCTCCGGACAGTCAAGCATCAGCCCGTCGAGGCCGCTGATAAGAACCGCCTCACCTTCGGGAATCGCGTCGGCCGACCGGGCCGTCCAGATCTCGCCGCGCGCCGACACCCGGCCCGTCCCGCCGGCGGGAATCGGCGTGAGCGCGACGCCGGCGGCGCCCACCATCCCCGACGCCCCCGTCACCGACGGCCGGCGCTGCGAGATGACCGCCAGGCGCACGAGGAACAGCAGAATCGCCGAGAGCCCGGCCACCACGGGCAGGATGAGACTGAGGCTCACGCGCAACTCCGGCGCCGGCGCGTCGATGAGGATCATCGACCCGAGCAGCAGGCTCACCACACCGCCCGCGCCGAGCAGGCCGAAGCTGGTCACCTTGATCTCGAGCACGAGCAGCGTGAGGCCGAAGAGGATCAGCAGCACCCCCGCGTAGTTCACGGGCAGCACCTGGAAGGTGAAAAAGGCCAGCAGCAGGCAGATGCCGCCCACCACGCCCGGCAGGATCGCGCCAGGCGACCACAGCTCAATCGTCAGGCCCAGCACGCCGAGGCTCAGAAGGATGTACGCGATGTTGGGATGCGCCAGCGTGCTGAGCACGCGCTGGCGGAAGCTCATCGCGAGGGACTCGACCCTGGCGCCGGCGGTCCAGAGGGTTTCCGTGCGCCCGTCGAACCGCTTGATCACCCAGCCGTCCAGCTGCCCCAGCAGGTCGGGCACGTCGGAGGCGACGAGATCGACGAGCGGCGGCGTGGCGTTCAGGGCCTCGGTCTCCGTGAACGCGCGGCTTTCGTTCACCGCCTGCTCGGCCCATTCGACGTTGCGCCCGCGCCCGGCCGCCAGCGTCCTGGCATAGGCCGCCACATCGGAGGCGGCCTTCTTGGACATCGTCTCGTCCATCTTCTCGCCCTGCCCCGACACCGGGTGGGCCGCCCCGATGTGCGTACCCGGCGCCATCGCCGCCACGTCGGCCGCCAGGGTGATGAGGAAGCCGGCCGAGGCCGCGCGGGCGCCCGACGGCGCGACGAACACCGCCACCGGCGTCTTCGCCGCCAGCATCCGCGTCACGATCGTGCGCGTCGAATCGACCAGGCCGCCAGGGGTCTCGAGGACGAACACCAGGAGCGCCGCGCCCTCGGCGTCGGCGCGGTCCATGGCCTCGACCATGTACTCCGCCGAGACCGGGTGGACAAGCGCGTTCACGTCGGCCACGAGCACGAGTGGCTTGGTCTCGCTGGAGGAAACGGGAAGCGTCGCCCAGGCCAGAAGGGCCAGGGCCATCAGGAGGGCGCCGCCCCCACGGATGCGGGTCGCCCGGCGGCCTCGCACGTCAGCTTCGAGGACAGCAACCATCGCGCAGCCCCCTCACGCCCAGACACGCGAGCGTACGTGTATTATAGCCGACCGGCGGGGGGCTTGCGGAGCCGCTCGAGCAGTTTCCGGGCCGGTATCGACGCCGGATCAAGCTCGAGGGCGCGCTGCACTTCCTCGAGGGCGGCCGTGCTGTCGCGCGCCTCGAGGTAGGCCTCGGCGAGCGCGACCCGGGCGGCGGCTGTGTCCTCGCTCCAGATCGAGACCTTGAACGCGTCGATGGCTTCGCGGAGCCGGCCCGTGCGCAGGTAGCTGCGGCCCAGCAGCAGGTGCGCCTCCGCGTCGTACGGCGCGAGATAGAGAGCGCGGGTGAGCTCCGGTTCGGCCTCGCGGTCGTTCTCCTGGTCGACGAGCCGCCGGCCCCGCTCGAGGTAGAAGCGTGCCAGCTCGCGCTGCTGCCGCTGCCCCACCATTTCGAACGCCGCGTCGATGCGCCGGGCCCGCGGCGGCTCGAACGCCTCTTTGAGGCGCTCCAGCCCCTTCGGCGCCGACGCCGGCCCGCCCTGGAGCTCGACGCCCTCGAACGCCGCCGAGAGCCGTTGCGCCAGAGCGAGCTCCCGCGCGGCCTCGGTCGTGTGCCCGCCGGCGTGCAACACCTGCGCGAGCAGCGCATGCGCCGAGGCGTCGGTCTGGCCCAGCCGCACCGCCTCGCGGAGCCAGTACATGGCCGCCGACGGGTCCCCATCGAGCCAGTAGGCGTAGCCCAGGTTGAACAGGTAATCCGGGTCGAGCGGGTCGAGCGTGCGGGCCTGGCTGAAGTACCACGTTGCGCGGCCCGCGTCCGGCAGCGGCGTCGTCGCCCGCAGCCGCACCACGCCCATGTCGTTCAGCACGACCGCCGACGGCGCGCGGGCGTGGAGGGCGGTCAGCGCCTGCCACGCCGCGGCATGCTCGCGCAGGTGCACGTGCGCCACCGCGCCCAGCAGCATCGCTTCGACCTTCAGCGGCGACGCCTCGCCGACGGGCGCCAGCGCCGCGATCGCTCCCTTGTAGTCGCCTGCCGCCAGATGCGCCTGCGCCAGCGCGATGCGGGCCTCCGCATAGTCAGGCTTGATCTGGATGGCCTTGGCGAGCAGCGGCACCTGGGCGGACGGCGTCTCGGCCAGCAGGCCCTTCACGTACGGCTCGAATGCCGGCAGCGAGACCGCCTGCGAGGGGCGGGCGCCGGGACCCCGCACGCCCTCGTCGTCCTCCCACAGCCGCGCCGCCAGCTGGGCGAAGAGTTCCGCCGTCACGTTGAGCGCGCCGCGGACGGTGACCTCGGGATCGAGCCGGCCGGATGCCAGGTTGATCCGCCTGGCCCGCAGCGTCAGCACATCCGCCTCGAGCCCGAAGGACCCGGCCACGACATCCTCGGCGCCGACCATTTCGCCGATGCGGATGACGGTGGCGCGGCTCAGCGTCGCGAGCGGCGGCACCTGGAATCGCTCGAGGGCCCGAAGCCGCTCGTCGCGGCTCAGCACGAGGATGCCGAGGCTCTCGACCTCGGCCGTGAGCAGGATCGACGCGCCTTCCCGCATCCACGCCAGCCGGGCCTGCTTCGAGGCGTTGTCGAACGGCATGACGAGCACGCGGCCGGCGCCGGTGGGCGCAGGCGCCTGCGCCGGCGCGCCAGCCGCCGCGCCGCCCGCGAGCAGCACGGCCAGAACCGCGGCCGGCGCCACGGCCGTCCGCACCGGCGCCGGGGTGACCGACAGTCGGCAGGCGTCGCCGCCCTGCGCCGCGCACGCGTCGATGCGCACGTCCGCGTCGACCTGCAGGCGGCGGAGGCACGCCTCGAGCCCGGCCGCGTAGAACCCGCACAAGGCCGCGGGCGCCGCCCCGCGCACGTCACAGAATATCGACCCGGTGATCGTGAACGTGCTGGCCTCGCGCCGCCAGCGGACCTTGACCCTCGACGTGTCCCATGTTTCCCGTACGAGGCTCTCCGCCAGCGACAGGGCCGCCCGGAGCCGCAGGGCCCGCGGCAGCGCGCGCAGCAGCCGGCGGCGGATCGGCGGCAGGTCGTCGAAGAGCCAGTTGGCGGCCAGGTCGCCGGCCTGCCGGACGATGGGATCGTATCCGCCCGGCTCGCGCCTGAGGAAGCTGAAGACGGCCCGCACGCCGGACACGTAGATGCGCCGTGCCTGGAATCCCTTCGCGCTCAGCCACGACTCGTAGAACTCCACGCGCAGCGGCAGCTGCTCCGAGATCGCCTGGTAGAGGCTCGTCGCCAGAATCCGTCCGATTACCGTCGGCGTCATTTTTCTGCTAACGTACCTGACTTCTACCTGGAGCCGCGTGCGGCCACATGCAGACTGCAGCCATTCTCGCCGGCGGCCGTGCCCGGCGCCTCGGCGGACGCGACAAGAGCCGGCTCGTCGTCGGCGGGCGCACCATCCTGGAGCGCCAACTCGACGTGCTCCGCCGCCTGGTGCCCCGCATCGTCATTGTCGCGAACGCCCCGGAGCAGTTCGCCGACGCCGGCGTGCCCGTGCTGGCCGACGCCGTGCCCGGATGCGGCAGCCTCGGCGGCATCTGCTACGGCCGTAGAGGACGCCGGGGGACCCGTCCTGATCCTCGCCTGTGACATGCCGTTTGTCACGGCGCCGTTCCTGGCCCGGCTGATCGAGGCCGGGCGGGAGGCGGACATCGCGATCCCGCGCGGGCTCGACGGTTACCAGCCTCTGTGCGCGAACTACGCGCCCTCCTGCGCGGGCCCTCTTCGCAGGCGCATCGAGCAGGGCGCCCTGAAGGTGGTCGATCTGCTGGCCGACGTCCAAGTCAGAGAGCTGGGTCCGGACGAGATCGCGCCGTTCGACCCGGACGGACTGCTGCTGCTCAACGTCAACACCGCGGACGACCTGGTCCGCGCCCAGCGGGCCGCCCGGGAACGGGATGCCGCGCGGGCCAATCGTCCATCGTAGATGCTTGTTCGAAGCCGAGTCAACGAGCGCCGGATGCCCAGACCATGATTCTGCCGACCCAGGAAGACCTTCGCAGCCCGCGTGATTGACGCCATCTCCCGGACGTACGGCCTCCCGCCATCCGAGCTGCCACAGGTGCCGGTCGCCATCCCGCCCAACCGCGGGCTGGGCGATCTGTCGGTGACAGTGGCATTCGAGCTGGCCAGGCGCCTGCGCAAGGCTCCGAAGGTCATCGGCCAGGAGATCGCGGCGGCGCTCGGGGCCATCCCCGGTGTGGCGCGTATCGAGTGCGCGGCGAACGGCTACCTGAACGTCTACCTCGAGCGGCCGGCCTACCTCGCCGACCGGCTGTCGAATCGCATCGGCCCGTCAGGCCAGGTCGGGCGCGAGAAGATGATCGTCGAGCACACGGCCATCAATCCGAACAAGGCGGCGCACATCGGCCACCTGCGGAACGCCGCCCTCGGCGACACGCTGGTGCGCGCGCTGCGGTTCCTCGGCCATCCGGTCGAGATTCAGAACTACATCGACGACACCGGCGTGCAGGTGGCCGACGTGGTGGTCGGCTTCCGCCACCTCGAGGGCAGGAGCGCGGCCGAGGTCGAGGCCCTGGCCCGCGAACCGCGCTTCGACTACTACTGCTGGGACCTGTACGCGAAGGTCACGGGCTGGTACGACGAGCAGCAGGGAGCGCATGGAGGTGCGCGCCGCCACGCTGCACGAGATCGAGCGCGGCGAGGGCGACGCGGCGGCCATCGGCCGCCTTGTCGCCGATCGCATCGTCCGGTGCCACTTGAAGACGATGGCGCGGCTGAATGTGGAGTACGACCTGCTGACCTGGGAGGGCGACATCCTCCGGCTGCGCTTCTGGAACAAGGCGTTCGAGCGGCTGAAGGCGCAGGGCACGGTGTATTACCAGGACAGCGGCCGCCTGGCCGGGTGCTGGGTGATGCGCATCGAGGACGGCGTCGAGCACGCGCTCGAGGGAGGCGCGCGCCGCCGACGTCCCTACCGAGCCCAAGGCCGAGGGAGACGAGGGGGAGACCGCCGAAGACGACCAGGCCGAAAAGGTCATCGTCCGGTCCAACGGGACGGTCACGTACGTCGGCAAGGACATGGCGTACCAGTTCTGGAAGTTCGGCCTGCTCGGCGAAGACTTCCACTACCGCCTGTTCGGCGAACAGGGGAAAGACGGTCCCCTGTGGGCGACCTCGTCGTCACCGACGCCCGAGGAGGAGGCCGAGCGCCCGGCCTTCGGCCGCGGCCACACGATCTACAACGTGATCGACGTAAGGCAGTCCTACTTGCAGCGGCTGCTGTCGCAGGCCCTGGCGGCCGCCGGTCACCCCGGCGAGGCCGAACGGTCGATCCATTTCTCGTACGAGATGGTGGCGTTGTCGCACCAGACCGCCAGGCAGCTCGGCTATCCGGCAGACGCCGAGGAAGCCGGGCGGCCGTTTGTCGAAGTGTCGGGGCGCAAGGGCCTCGGCGTGAAGGCCGACGACCTCGTGGACACCCTCGTCGAGAAGGCCCTCGCCGAGGTCACCAAGCGGAACGCCGAGCTTCCCGAAAACGAGCGCCGCCGCACGGCGGGCATGATCGCCGTCGCCGCGGTGCGGTACTTCATGGTGCGGTTCTCGCGGGGCAAGGTAATTGCCTTCGACATCGACGAGGCGCTGAGCTTCGAGGGCGAGAGCGGCCCATACCTGCAGTACTCCGTCGTGCGGGCGAAGAACATCCTCCAGAAGCTGCGCGAGCGCGACGGCCTGGACGAGGCGGACGTGCTGGCGAGGCTCGGCGGGATCGATGCGGCGGAGCTGGCGGCGAGCCACGAGGACCACGGCCTATGGGCCCTCGTGCTCGACGCGTCCCGCCTCGACGAGATCGCGCAGCAGGCCGTGCGGTCCCTCGAGTTCGCCGGCCTGGCCAAGTGGGCCTTCAGCCTGGCGCAGCTGTTCAACGCGTTCTATCACCGCTATCCCGTGCTCAACGAAGAGAGCCTGGACGCGAAACTCTGGCGCGCCGCCGGCGTCGCGTACTTCCGCGTGCAGATGACGAGGGCGCTCGACCTGATGGGCATCGACGTGCCTTCCCGCATGTAGCGCACTCTGGATCAGGTGATTGACCATGCCGCCGCGTATTGCCGTCGCCCCGTGCCGCAAGATGCCCGACTACCTCGAGTCCGTCCGGCTTGCCGGCGGTGAACCGTGGGAGCTGAACTGCGCGTCCGACTGTGCGGACGCCGTCGTGAGGTCCTGCGCCGGCCTGCTGCTGCCCGGCGGCGCCGACATGGATCCGGCGTACTACGGCGAGAGGCGCCACGAGACCGTGACCGATGTCGATGCGGCGCGCGACGAGTACGAGATCGCCCTCGTTCGGGCCGCGCTGGCTGCCGACCTGCCCGTGCTGGCGATCTGCCGCGGCCTGCAGGTGATGAACGTCGCGGCCGGCGGATCGCTCATCCAGGACATCCCGTCGCAGGTCGGCCCCGCCGTGCCGCATCAGATCTCGCAGCCGAAGGACGCCATCGCCCACGACGTCGGCGTCGTTGCAGGAAGCCGCCTGGCCGGCATGATGGGTGAGGCCGCCGGCGGCGGACGCCTGGCGGTGAATAGCCGCCATCACCAGGCCGTGCGGCGCATCGCAGATGGTTTCGTGGTCACGTCTGTCGCACCCGACGGCGTCATCGAGGCCCTCGAACTGCCGCAGGCGCGGTTCTGCGTCGGCGTCCAGTGGCACCCCGAGAACTTCGTCGCGTCCCGCGCGTTCCTTCCCCTCTTCGCCGGCCTCGTGTCCGCCGCCCGAATCTGAAAGGCGCCTGGCGCGTTCGCTATGGGCGCGTGAGAACGGCGAGCGCTTCGACGTGGGCGGTGTTGGGGAACAGGTCGAAGCCCTGAACCGAGTCGAGGCGGTATCCGGCGTCCAGGAACTTCCGGAGGTCGCGCGCGAGCGTGGCCACATCGCACGAGACGAAGACGACGCGCGGCGCCTTCATGGCAACCGCCCCGGCTGCGGCATCGCGCGTCATCCCGGTCCGCGGAGGGTCGAGCACCAGCGTGACGGGCTTGTGGACGAGGGGCCTGGCGACAAATCGCTCGACAGCCGTCCTCTCGACTCGAACGGCATCGCCGAGGGGGCCGGCATTCGCCACGAGGTCGGCCGCAGACGCGTCGTGGCCCTCGACGGCCACCACTTGGTGGCGGCCGCTCGCCGCGAGGCACAGGCCGAAGAGTCCGACGCCGGCGTACAGGTCGACGACAGGCCCGGGCTCGCACGCGGCCATCACGGCCGACACGAGTCCGTCGAGGAGATACCTGTTGCCCTGGAAGAAAGCCCGCGTGTGCCGGCGCAGCCGCACGCCGTGCACCGCATCCTCCACGTACGGCTGCCCGAACACGCTGTGCGCCGGAGCGCCCCCGGCCGCGGACCACGTCAGTCCGGTGACGGCGTCAACCGGCTCGAGCGCCGGGACCGCGGCGATTGGGCGTTCTCCGAGCAACTCGAGGTGCATCGCGCGCTGGAGGCCTGTCCGATTCTCTGAAAGCTCGATGTCGGCATCCGCGGCGAACCCGGCTGACGCCAGGCGGCCCGCCAGCTCGCCTACGGCTCGAACCGCCTCCGGCAGCAGCTGCCTCGTCGTCCCGGCATCGCACACCTGGTGTGTGCCCTCGAGGAAGAAGCCGGCACGCCCGCCCCGCACATGCAGGCGGGCCCGCATCCGGTAGCCCGTCTCGGGCGACGGAACGACCGCGACGGGCCCCTCGATTGGAATCCGGCCGACCCTGGCCAGGGCGTCCCGGATGATCTCGCCCTTGAGCCGGCACTGCTCACCGTACGCGATGTGCGCAAGGACCGAACCACCGCACCGCGGGTCACCGTCCACCGCGCGGCGCGAGGGATGAGGCTCGACCACCTTCACCACGCGCGCGAACGCCAGCGACCGCTCGACGCGCTCGATGCGCACCCGCACCGGCTCGCCCGGAATGGCGCCGGCCACGAGCACCACCATGCCCTCGTGGCGGGCCAGCATGCGTCCGCCGGCCGCCGGCCTTTCCGGCACGAGCGTGACGAGATCGTCCTGGCGCATGACGACTGGTCGATCACTCCGGGATGAGGGTGGGCAGCCGAAGGCGCTCCCGGATCGCCCGGTTCTCGCAGCGCAGGTGCGCGGCCGCATAGGCCGCCGGTGAGAGCCGCGCGGCGAACGGTTCGAGTTCCGCCGTGGCCTCGCGCGCGGCATCGGCGCGCAGGTCCGCCCCTGCCGCCTCTCTCGCCCGCTCCATCAGGCGCGCGTCGAGCGCTTCGAGGCCGGCCAGCAGGCGCACCCGCGCCTCGCCCCTCGCGCGCCGCGCTGCCGGATGCATGGCGTCGAGCGTGCGCACGAACTCCTCGAGGACAGCATCCCACGCCTCCGGCACCTCGCCCGTCCGCAGCGACGTCAGCCGGACGATGACGCGATCGAGATGCGTCGAGAGCGACTCGCGGCTGCGCGGGCGGGAGGCCGCTTCGCCGTCCGCTTCGGCGCTGCCTCCAGCGCTGTCTTCTTCCCCTTGGGACGGGACATCGGCCTCGGCGCGACGGATGCCCACCGCGCGCCTCCACGCGTCGAACGCGTCCAGGACGTCGGCCTCGCAGAACTCCACGCGAGCCGGCCGGCGGCGCATGCCCCGGGCGTTCGTTCGGTCGACGTAGCGGTCGATGCCCTGCAGCGCCACCGTGAGCGGAATGCCCCGATCCGCCCAGCCGCGGACCAGATCGAATGCGGGCCCGGCGATGCGCACGAGGTGTCCCGCATTGCGCCGGCACAGGTGCGCTTCGATGTCGCGGCAGTACTGGTCGGTGTCCATTGGGTTCAGGGGACAGGGCATAGGCGAGAGGCGAGAGGCGAGAGGGACGATGCACGAACTCATCACGGAAGCACGCGCAGGAGTGGCGCCTCTTTCTTCCCTATCCCCTCTCGCCTGTCCCCTCTCGCCTCTTCCCTCTCCCCTCTCGCCTTCTACTTCCTGTTCCGCTCCCAGACGATTCTCAGCCCCTGCAGCGTGAGGTCGCGGTCAACGGCGTCGACGACATCGGTCTCCGGGGCGATCACGTCGGCAAGGCCGCCCGTGGCCACGCAGAACGCCTTTCCCCCGAGTTCTCTCCGGAGCCTGTTGACCAGCCCCTCCACCATGGCGACGTAGCCGAAGAAGAGCCCCGACTGCATGGAGGTCACCGTGGTCCGCCCGATCACGCTCTCCGGCTTCCGCACGTCGATGCGAGGCAGCCGCGCGGCCCGCTGGAACAGCGCGTCGGCCGAGATCTGGATCCCCGGGCAGATCACGCCGCCGAGGTACTCGCCCTTCGCCGAAATGGCGTCGAATGTCGTCGCCGTCCCGAAATCCAGCACCACGAGGGGCTCGCCCCGCCCGCGGCCGTAGGCCTCGTACGCGGCGATGCCGTTGACCAGCCGATCGGCCCCGACTTCCGAGGGATGCGCGTACAGGTTCGGCATCCCGAGATCGATCCCGGCCTCGACGTTGAGCGGCGTGAGGCCGAGGTACCGCTGCGACATCTCCATCATCGGCCCGGTCAGCTGCGGCACGACCGACGCCAGCACGACGCCGTCGATGGCGGAGGGCGCGATCTTCGCGCGCTCCAGCAGGTCGCTGACCATCAGGCCCAGCTCATCCGCCGTCCGTTCGCGCGCGGTGGCGAGGCGCCAGCTCCGGCCGAGCGCCGTTCCCTCGAACACGCCGAGGACGATGTTCGTGTTCCCGATGTCGATGGCAAGCAGCATGATGGCGTCCTACAGCCAGATGACTTCGCCGGCGACGACGCGCTCGATGCGGCCGCCGCGTTCCACAAGCAAGGCGCCATCCGCGTCGAGGCCGGCCGTTCGCCCCGTGACGGCCCCGCCCGGCGCCTGCCACTCGACCTGCGCGCCGACCGCGCTCGGCGACATGCGCCGCCACCGGTCGAGCACGCCGGCGATGTCGCCGGCCCGCAGCGCCTCTCGCGACGCCGACATCCGCTCCAGGGCCCGCGCGAACAGGAGGCCGCGATCGACGGGCCGCCCCAGTTCCGCTTCGATCGACGTGGCCCGGCGCGCCACGTCCGGCGGATACGCCACCGGCCTGATGTTCACGCCGAAGCCGAGGATGACATACTCGAGTTCCGGGCCCTGGGCCGACGCTTCCGCCAGGATGCCGGCGATCTTGCGCCGCGCGTGCACGAGGTCGTTCGGCCACTTGATTTCCGCCGGCAGCCCCGTGGATTCCCGGATGGCCTCGGCGAGCGCCACGCCGGAAGCCAGCGTCAACACCGCCGGCAGCCCCGGCCCGGCGGCCACCGTGCCGCGAGGTCCGGCCCGGCCCCCGGCGTCTGGCCGGATCACGATCGACACGTAGAGGCCTGCGCCCGGCGGCGAGAACCAGGTCCGGCCAAGCCGGCCCCGTCCCGCGGTCTGGGTCTCCGCGGTCACGGTCGTCCCTTCGGGTGCTCCGCCGCCAGCGAGGCGCGCGGCCACGTCGTTGGTCGACCCGATGGCCGGGAAGTAGAACAGGGGCGCGCCGAAGCCGCCGCGGCGATCCGCGCGACGCGGCCAGGGCGTCGGCGATGTCGGAAGGCGGAATCCACCGCCCGGAACAGGTCACTCGGGTCTGAGCTCAAAGGTGATGTCCGCCGCTGGGGCCGAGTCCGTGATGGCCCCGATCGCCACGACATCCGCGCCGGCCGACGCGAACGCCGCGAGACGCTCGAAGGGGACTTGCCCCGACACGATCACGCGGGCGCGGCCCGAGCACCGCCGCAGGACCTGCTCCAGCTCGGGGGCGAGGCTCCCGTGAAGACGATGACCGCCGCGCCGGCGTCGACGGCCTCGCCGGCCTCCTCGATGGTCGACGCCTCGGCGTGGATCGGCGCATCGGGTCTGGCCGCACGCGCGCGCGCCACGCTTGCGGCAAGCCCGCCGCCGGCTCGCGCGTGGTTGGCCTTGATCACGATGCCCTCGTCGAGGGACTGGCGCGTGCTCACGCCGCCGCCGACGCGCACGGCGTGTTTCTGCAAGGCCCGCAGGAGCGGCAGCGTCTTCCGGGTGTCGGCGATGCGCAGCGTCCCGCCGCTGGCCTCGACGCACCACCGGGTGACCGACGCCACGCCGGAGAGGTGCCGCAGGAAGTTCAGCGCGGTCCGCTCCGCCGTCAGCATCGGCGCCGCCAGCCCGGTGACGACCGCGATCGGGTCGCGCGGGCGGCAGCGATCGCCGTCCCGCCGGTAGATCTCGACGCTGACGGCAGGATCGAGCTGGCGGAACGCCTCGAGGGCGACATCGAGCCCCGCGAGCACCACGTCGGCTCTGGCCACGAGCACCCCCGTCGCGCGCGCGCCTTCGGGCACCACGAGCGCGCTGGTGGCGTCGCCCCAGCCCAGGTCCTCCGCCAGCGCGCGGCGCACGACCTCACGATAGAGCCCCGGATCGAGCGTTGGCGGGTTCACGCGCCCAGCTCCGCGAGCGTGGCCCGCAGCTTCTGGCGCCGCTCCGCGAGCTGCGCCGTCCGCGCGCGGGCCTCGTCGACCACCGCGGCCGGCGCGTGCTCAATGAACCGCTCGTTGGCGAGCTTCGCCGCGAGGCTCGCAGCCTCCTTGTCGGCGCCGGCCAGCTCCTTCTGCAGCTTCGCGACCTCGCCCGTCCGGTCCACAATCCCGGCCAGCGGGATGTAGACGTGGGCGTGCTCGAGCACGCGCTTCACCGTGTCCGCCCCGGGGGCCACGTCGGCCCGGAACTCGAGCGCCTCGAGTCCCGCCAGCTGCCTGATGTAGGCCGCCTGGCGCCCGAGCATCGCGGCCGACGCCGGGTCGCTCTCCTCCACCATCGCCGTGATCCTCCTCGAGGGCGGCACGCCGCGCTCCGACCGCACCGTGCGGATGGTCGACACGACTTCCTGGATGTACTGCACGTCGCGCTCGGCCTCCGCGTCGGCCCACGCCGCCTCGCCCGCCGGGAACGCTGCCAGCGTCACGGCCTGCGCTTCGCCCTCGCGCTTCGGCAGCTTCTGCCAGATCTCCTCGGTGATGAACGGGATGAACGGGTGCAGCAGCCGCATGAGCCGGTCGTGCACCTCGACGAGCACGGCCACCGCCGCCTCACGCACCGGTCCGGTCTGCTGCAGGTCCACCTTCACGAACTCGATGTACCAGTCGGCGAACTCGTGCCAGAAGAAGTGGTAGAGGCGGTCGGCCGCCTGGTCGAAGCGGTAGGTCGTGAGCGCGTCGTTCACGTCGATGGCCAGCCGGCTCACGCCGCTGAGGATCCACCTGTGGATGAGGTTCAGCTCGGTGACCGGCGGCAGCACGGGCCGCGCCGGCAACTCGCCGATGTTCATCAGGACGAACCGCGACGCGTTCCAGATCTTGTTGATGAACTGGCGGTAGCCCGTCATCCGCCCCTCGGAGAGGGGGATGTCCATGCCGGGCGACGCCATCGCGGCCATCGTGAAACGCAGGGCGTCGGCGCCGATGTCGTCCATCACCGACAGCGGATCCACCACGTTGCCCTTCGACTTGCTCATCTTCTGGCCGCGCTCGTCGCGCACCAGGCCGGTGATGTAGACCGTGTGGAACGGCACGTCGCCGGCGAACTTCAGGCCGAGCATGATCATGCGCGCGACCCAGAAGAAGATGATGTCGAACCCGGTCAGCAGCAGCGTCGTCGGGTAGTAGCGCGCGAGGTCGGGCGTCCGGTCCGGCCATCCGAGGGTGCTGAATGGCCAGAGGCCCGACGAGAACCAGGTGTCGAGCACGTCGGTGTCCCGCCGCAGCGCGCCGCCGCACGTGCACGCCGACGGGTCCTCCTCGAGCACCAGGGTCTGGCCGCAGCTGTCGCAGTACCACGCCGGGATGCGGTGGCCCCACCACAGCTGCCGGGAGATGCACCAGTCGTGGATGTTGGTCATCCACTCGAAGTAGATCTTCGTCCAGTTGTCCGGCAGGAAGACGACGCGCCCGTCTTCCACGGCCCTGATGGCCTCGGCGGCGAGCGGGCCGATCTTGACGAACCACTGCGTGGATACGAGCGGCTCCACCACGGTGCTGCAGCGGTCGCAATGGCCCACCGCATGGCGGTGCTCGGCGATCTTCTCGAGGAGGCCTTCCTGTTGCAGCTGCTCCACGAGCGCCTTGCGCGCCTTGAACCGGTCCTGCCCGGCGTAGGGGCCGGCGTCCCTCGTCATCAGCCCGTCTTCGTCGATCACCGCCACGCTCGGCAGCGAGTGGCGCTTCCCCATCGCGAAGTCGTTCGGATCGTGCGCGGGCGTCACCTTCACCGCGCCGGTCCCGAAGGCCGGATCCACGAAGGCGTCCGAGATGATCGGCAGCTCGCGCCCGACGACCGGCAGCTTCACCCGCGTGCCGATCATGTGCCGGTAGCGCTCGTCGTCCGGGTTCACCGCGACCGCGGTATCCCCCAGCATCGTCTCGGGCCGGGTCGTGGCCACGGTCACGCCCGGCCCGTGCCCGACCGCCGGGTACTTCACGTAGTACAGCTTGCCGTCGGTGTCCCGGTGCTGCACCTCGAGATCCGACAGGGCCGTCCGGCAGCGCGGGCACCAGTTGACGATGTACTTGTCGCGGTAGATCAGGCCTTCACGGTAGAGGGACACGAATTCGCGGCGCACCGCCCGCGAAAGACCCGGGTCCAGCGTGAAGCGCTCGCGCGACCAGTCCACCGACTCGCCGAGCTTGCGCATCTGGCCGGTGATCGTCTCGTGCGACGCCTTGACCCAGTCCCACACGCGCGCTTCGAACGCGTCGCGTCCCAGGTCGTGCCGCGACTTCTTCTCGAGGGCCAGCTGTTTCTCGACCACGTTCTGCGTGGCGATGCCCGCGTGGTCCGTGCCGGGCAGCCAGAGGACGTCGTACCCGAGCATCCGCTTCCAGCGCGCCAGAATGTCGGGCAGCGTGTGATTCAGGGCGTGCCCCATGTGCAGCGAGCCGGTGACGTTGGGCGGCGGCAGCACCATGCTGAACACGGGTTTCCCGGACTCGGGCTGCGCCCTGAACGCGCCGATCGACGCCCAGTAACTGTCCCAGCGCGCATCCACGTTCTGGTGGTCGAAGACTTTCGGCAGATCGGACATGACTTCCTTCGAATCGTGACGTGTACAGCGTAACCGCACCGGCGGCGGGGCGGCAAGACGCGCACCCCTTTCTTCAGCGCGCGCCGGGCGCCGACCGACACCTACTTCAGGGTGGCTTTGACGCGCTCGATCTCGTCCCGGACGAGCCGCTCGGCGACCTGGGAGACGAGATCCGTGACCGTGTCGCGGACAATGCGGTCGCTGAGGCGCTCGATGACCTGCCGGGTGACCCGCTCGACGAGGTCGTCGACCGACGCCTGCGGCATGGCGGCCGGGCCGACGAAGGAGGGAATCTCGGCGGCGGTCTCGCCCCGCTCGGCGGCGAACAGCGCCGAGAAGGCCTGCGCGATGCCGGGCGCCTGCGAGGGCGCCTTCGGCGCGGGCGCGTCGGTTGCGGCGGCGGCCTGAGCGACGGCCTCGCGGTCGGCCTCGGGCGGCTCCTGACCGGCTGCCGGTTCTGGCGTCTCTCCACCCTGGACTCTCGAGAAGGCGTCCTCCTCGGGCACGGGCGGCGCCGCGCCCAAACCGGCAGGGGGGACCGGCGCCTGCTGCAGCGTCGCGAACGCGGCGTCGAGGCGATCGAGGTACTCGTCGACCGCTGCAACCTGCGATTCGGACGGCGGCGCGGGTGAACCGAACCCGGGCACGGCGATGGGCGTGCGGCGGCTGATTCTGAGCTCCGCGTCGGCCGCCTGGGCGGCCATCGGCGGCACCTGGGCTTCTGGCGTGAATCCGGACGGCATCACCGGCGCTTCAGCCAGGTCCGCCCGTGCAGGCCACGCCGGCTCGCCCGCTCCCTCACCGGCGTCGGCTGCGGCCGCCGCCGGGAGTTCCCCGACGGCGCCGGGCGCGCGCTCCGGCGCCCGCGGTGCCGCGCCGCCGGCGAGCAGTTCCTTCACCCGCGTGATCACCATGTGCGGCTCGAACGGCTTCGCCAGCACGCCATCGCACCCGACGGCGCTCGCCCGCTGTTCGTCGACGGGTTCGAACGCCCCGGTGAGCAGCAGCACGGGAATGTGAGCCAGGTGCGCGGTGTTCTTCACGAACGCCGCCACCTCGTACCCGTCCCGCTCGGGCATGCCGACATCGGCCAGGACGATATCCGGGCGATCGGCCTCGATGCGCTCGATGGCCTTCTGCCCGTCGCCGACGGCGATGACCTGGACGTCTTCGTCCGCGAAGGTCAACTCGATCACGCGCTGGATCGTGACGCTGTCGTCGGCGAGCAGGAGCTTGTGCGGCATGAGCTGAGCCACCTGGGGACTAAGCGTAGTCACCGGTTTCCGGGAAGTCAAGCGGACACAGGAGGTTATCGGCAGCAGGAGCCGCCTGGTTTAGGCCGGTTCCTGCGCTACCCCGCCTCGGCCCTGCGGCGGGCGTGGCGGGTGACGAAGTCGACGATGTCCCGCATGGGCGTGCCGGGCCTGAAGACGCCGGTGATGCCCAGCGCGGCCAGTCCCGGGAGGTCGCTGTCGGGGATGATGCCCCCCAGCACGACGATCACGTCGTTCAGCCCCTTCTCTCGCAGGAGGCGCACGACCTCCGGGCAGATCTGGTTGTGCGCGCCCGAGAGGATGGAGAGGCCGATGACGTCGGCGTCTTCCTGCAGCGCGGCGGTGACAATCTGGTGGGGCGTCTGCCGGAGGCCGGTGTAGATCACCTCCATGCCGGCATCGCGCAGCGCGCGCGCGATCACCTTGGCCCCGCGGTCATGCCCATCCAGGCCCGGTTTCGCGATCACTACCCTGATCTTCGCCATGGGTCCTCTCGCCTATCCCCTCTCGCCTAGATCGTGGGCGTCTCCACGTACTCCCCCCACACGTCGCGGAGGGCGTCGCACATCTCGCCTACCGTGGCGTACGCGCGCGCGGCCTCGAGGAGCGGCACCATGGTGTTGCCCGTGCCCTCGGCCGCGCGCTTCAGTTCGTCGAGCGCCCGGCGCACGCGGCCGTTGTCGCGGTCCTTCCGCAACTGCCGCACGCGCTCGGTCTGGCGCCCGGCGGCGGCCTCGTCGATGTAGAGCGTCGGCACGCCTCGGGCATCTTCCTCGACGAAGTCGTTCACGCCGACGATGATCCGATCCTTGCGCTCGACGGCCTGCTGGAAGCGGTAGGCACTCTCGGCGATCTCGCGCTGCGGATAGCCGCGCTCGATGGCCGCCACCATGCCGCCCATGCGGTCGATCGCGTCGAAGTACTCGCGCGCGCCGCGCTCCATGTCGGCCGTGCACGCCTCGACGAAGTACGAGCCGCCGAGCGGGTCGACGACGCCGGCCACGCCGCTCTCGTAGGCGATCACCTGCTGCGTGCGGAGCGCCAGCGTGGCGGCCTCGGCGGTGGGCAGCGCGAGGGCCTCGTCAAGCGAGTTGGTGTGCAGCGACTGCGTGCCGCCGAGCACCGCGCTCAGGGCCTGCAGCGCGGTGCGCACGACGTTGTTGTACGGCTGCTGCGCCGTGAGCGACACGCCCGCCGTCTGCGTGTGGAACCGGAGCTTCCACGACCGCTCGTCCCGCGCGCCGAAGCGCTCCTTCATCACCGTGGCCCACAACTGGCGCGCCGCGCGGTACTTGGCGATCTCCTCGAAGAAGTCGCTGTGCGCGTTGAAGAAGAACGACATCCGCGGGACGAACTCGTCCACGTCGAGGCCGGCGTCAATGCCGTACTGGACGTACTCGATGCCGTCGCGCAGGGTGAAGGCGAGCTCCTGGAGCGCCGTGGCGCCGGCCTCGCGGATGTGGTAGCCGCTCACCGAGATCGTGTTCCACTTCGGAACTGCCTTCGCGCAGAACCCGAATACGTCCGTGATGAGGCGCATCGACGGCCGCGGCGGGTAGATGTACTCCTTCTGCGCGATGAACTCCTTCAGGATGTCGTTCTGGATGGTGCCCGAGATCGTCTTCCAGTCGGCGCCCTGCTGCTCGGCGACGACGAGGTACATCGCGAAGATCATCGACGCCGGCGAGTTGATCGTCATCGACGTCGTGACGTCGGCGAGCGAGATGCCTTCGAAGAGCACCTCCATGTCGGCGAGCGAGGCGATGCTGACGCCGCACTTCCCCACTTCGCCGAGCGACAGCTCGTGGTCGGGATCGCGTCCCATCAGCGTCGGCAGATCGAACGCCACGCTGAGGCCCGTCCCGCCCGCCGCCAGCAGGTGCTTGTAGCGCCCGTTGGTTTCCTGCGGCGTGCCGAACCCGGAGAACTGCCGCATGGTCCAGAGCTTGCCCCGGTAGCCCGTCGGATGGATGCCCCGGGTATACGGGAACCCGCCCGGGTCGTTCACCTCGCGGGCGTAGTCGATCGAGGCGACATCGCCGGCGGTGTAGTGCCGCTTGAGGGGCCGGCCTTCCCCCATCGTGGCGGTCGGGGTATCCATGGGAGACAGTGTATACCCGCCTCCCGTTAACGCATACCCTGCCTTGACTTAGCCTCGCCCGTATGGGTACGCTGGCCCCTGCCTGTCGGGGCTGTTTGCCCGTCCCTCGCCCCCCGCGGGGGAACCCGACTGGATGGTGACTCCCTTGAGCGACAGCGATGCCAGCGTCCCTCGCGGCACGGAGCTCCCCGGCCATGGCGCGACCTTCGGCGCCATGTTGGAGGAGTTCAACGCGGCGGCGCGGCTGCTCGACCTCGAGCCGGGCCTCTGGAAGGTGCTGACCAGCCCGAAGCGTCAGATCGTCGTCTCCTGCCCGGTCGAGATGGATAGCGGCGACACCGAGGTCTTCACCGGGTACCGCGTGCAGTACAACATCGCCCTGGGGCCGGCCAAGGGCGGCATCCGGTTCCACCCGGCGGTCACCCTGGACGAGGTGACGGCCCTGGCCGCCTGGATGACGTGGAAATGCGCCGTGGCCCAGGTGCCGTTCGGCGGCGGCAAGGGCGGCGTCGCCTGCGACCCCACCCGCATGTCGCGGCGCGAGCTCGAACGGCTCACCCGGCGGTACATCGCCGAGATTGTCGATGCCATCGGCCCCGACAAGGACATCCCCGCGCCCGACGTCAACACCAACGACCAGGTGATGGCGTGGGTGATGGACACCTACAGCATGCACACCGGCGCGACGACGACGGCCGTCGTCACCGGCAAGCCGCTGGAGCTCGGCGGATTCCGCCGGGCGCCGCGAGGCCACGGGGCGCGGCGTGAGCATCGTGGCGCGGGAAGCGGCGCGCCACGTCGGGTTCGCCCTGAACGGGGCGCGCGTCGCGGTGCAGGGGTTCGGCAACGTGGGGTCCGTGTCCGCCCGCCTGCTCCGGCGCATGGGCGCGCGCATCGTGGCCGTGACCGATTGGAAGGGCGGCGTCTACGACGAGCGGGGCCTCGACGTGGACGCGATGGTCGAGCACGCGCGCCAGTACCAGACCGTCGACGCGTTCCCGGCCGGCCAGCCCCTGTCCAACGAGGACCTGCTTGCGCTCGACGTCGACGTCCTCGTGCCGGCGGCCATCGAGAACCAGATCACCGCGAAGAACGCGGCCGCCGTGCGGGCGCGCGTGATTATCGAGGGCGCCAACGGCCCGACCACGCCCGAGGCGCACCGGCTCCTGCACGAGCGCGGCGTCTTCGTCGTCCCCGACATCCTCGCGAACGCGGGGGGCGTGACGGCGTCGTATTTCGAGTGGGTGCAGAACCGCCACGGGTACTTCTGGCCCGAAGAGGACGTGAACGACAGGCTCGAGGCCAAGATGATGGCGGCCTTCGAAACGGTGGTGAAGACGGCGCGGCGATACCGGGTCGACCTGCGGACAGCCGCCTACGCGGTGGCCATCGACCGGGTGGCTACCGTCACTCGGATGCGCGGGATGTACGCCTGAAGACGGCCGTGAAACGGACCGTCCCGGGTCACTGGCGTGCATTGCCGGGAACCAGGGGCGCGCCTGGACGGGGCTCCGGACCAGGCGGGCCAAGGAGGAGACGTTCAGTACCGACACCGTAACGCATCATCCGTGTCCGTGAACCGCATTCATTGAGGCGCCGCAGGCGCCAGAGGAGAAGCTGTCGTGTCCAAGCCGTTCAATCCCTTCGAGATGGCCCAGGCTCAGTTCGACAAGGTCGCCGACATCCTCGACCTCGACCAGGGCACCCGCGAACTGTTGCGCTGGCCTCTCCGCGAGTTCCAGTTCGCCATTCCGGTCCGCATGGATGACGGGAAGGTGAAGGTGTTCCGCGGGTTCCGCGTGCAGCACAACGACGCCCGCGGCCCGAACAAGGGCGGCATCCGGTTCCACCCGCACGAAACGCTCGACACCGTCCGCGCGCTCGCGACGTGGATGACGTGGAAGTGCGCCGTCGTGGACATCCCCCTCGGCGGCGGCAAGGGCGGCGTCATCTGCGACCCCCACCACCTGAGCATGCGGGAGCAGGAGGCGATCTCGCCGCGGCTGGGCCCGCCAGATGTCCAAGAACGTCGGTTACCTGCAGGACGTGCCGGCGCCCGACGTCATGACCAGCCCGCAGCACATGGTCTGGATGATGGACGAACTCGAGGTCATCCACGGCCAGAAGGAGCCGGGCTTCATCACCGGCAAGCCCGTGGGCATCGGCGGGTCGCTCGGCCGCACCGAAGCCACCGGATACGGCGCGATCTACACCGTGCGCGAGGCGCTGAAACTGATGGGCCTCGAGCCGAAGGCCACCACCGCGTCGGTCCAGGGCTTCGGCAACGTCGCCCAGTTCGCGGTGCAGCTGTTCACCCAGTACGGCGGCACGGTGACGTGCGTGTCCTGCTGGGACAACGCGGACCAGAAGACCTACTCCTTCCGCAAGCTGTCCGGCGTGACCTATGACGAGCTGATCGGCATCACCGACAAGTTCGGCACCGTCGACAAGACCAAGGCGAAGGCGCTCGGCTACGAGATCCTGCCGGGCGACGCATGGATCGAGCAGGAGGTCGATATCCTCATCCCGGCCGCCATCGAGAACCAGGTGACCGCGGACAACGTGAACCGCCTCCACAAGAAGGTGAAGATCGTCGCCGAGGGCGCCAACGGGCCGAGCACGCCCGAGGCCGACAAGGTGATGCAGGAGCGGGGCATCTACCTGATCCCCGACTTCCTGTGCAACGCCGGCGGCGTCACCTGCAGCTACTTCGAGCAGGTGCAGGGCAACATGAACTTCTACTGGTCGAAGGAAGAGGTCCTGAGCAAGCTCGACGCGCAGATGACCAAGGCGTTCCACGCCGTGGCCGAGCTGGCCAAGTCGAAGGGCCTCTACCCCCGCGACGCGGCGTACGTGATCGCGATCAGACGCGTCGCCAGCGCCTGCCAGCTGCGGGGGTGGGTGTAGACACCGCCGGGACTCGGGGTTCGGGATTCGGGATTCGGGGGCTTGCGGTTCACGCGAGTGACGCCTCAACACATGCGTGCCCGACGAGGTGATCCCTCGCTGAACCAGCGCGCGACACGACAGGCCGGGTGGGTGACCGCCCGGCCTTCGTCGTCAGCGTGCGTCCCGAATCCCGAACCCCGAATCCCGAATCCCGATCGTCCCGCAGCATAGTAACCTGTACCCATGCCCAGCCAGGACGACCGCCCGCTCGACCTGATGGCCCTGCTGTTCGAGCGGGCCAAGGAACTTGTCTGTCTCTACCAGGTGCTGGACCGTACGGCGGACCCCGAGCGTACGCCTGACGAGGTGTGCCGGGATCTGGTCGACGTCATCCCGCCGGGCTGGCAGCACCCCGACGCCTGCTGGGCCAAGATCACCGTCGAGTCGAGCGTCTATGAGCCGGCTGACCGCACCGAAACGCCGTGGGTGCTGCGCGCGCCGGTCTTCGTGATGGGCAAGCCGGCGGGCGCGATCGAGGTCTTTTACGAAGCGCACTTCGCGAAGGCCGACGAGGGACCGTTCCTCAAGGAAGAGCGCCGGCTGCTCGATCACATCAGCGTGCGCCTGGGCCAGTTCCTGACCGAGCGGCGGCTCCGCGGCCTGATGCGGAACTGGAAGGACACCATCGAGCAGGCGCCTGCCGACGACCGCCGCGACTGGCGCGTGATCATCGATTTCCTGCGCCGCACCGACCCGCACCTGCTGACGCGCGTCTCGCGCCGGATGATCAACTACCTCGTGTGGGCCGGCATCGACGAGGCGGAGGACCTGCTCGAACACCTCGGCGCGAACCAGCGGAACCGGGAGGTGTCGGACGAAAACCGCCCCCTCGAGCGGGCCGGGAGCGACGCGCTGATGCGCGTGACGAACGCGGCCTTTCGCGTCGCGGCCAGCAACCTGACTGACGACGAGATCGTGCACGTCATCGAGCAGTGGGTGAAGGACGACCGGTGCGGGTTCCTCGTGGAGGCCGTCGAGAACCAGCGCACGTCGCTCACCGAGATCGCCGACGCCCTCGAGCGGTTTCAGCGCATGGGAATCGCGGACAAGGAGCTGTCCCGTTCCGTGCTGGTCGGGCTGCGCGTGTCGCTCGTGCGCCGCTTCCTGACCGACGACCTCGAGTACATCAACACGGCGAAGAACTATCTGCACGTGTACGACTTCTGCGACATCGTGCAGCGCGTGGTCTCGCCTGCCGGCTCGCGCGGCAAGCTGGGGGGCAAGAGCTCCGGCCTCCTGCTCGCGTACCACATCGTGCGGCGGTCGGAGGAGTACGCCGACGCCATCGGCGGCCTCAAGATGCCGAAGACGTGGTACGTCACGTCGGACGGCCTGCTGGCGTTCCTCGACCACAACCACCTGCAGGACATCCACAACCGCAAGTATCTCGAGGTCGAGCAGGTCCGGAAGGAATACCCGCACATCGTCCAGGCGTTCAAGAACTCGGAGCTGCCGAAGGAGGTCATGAAGGGCCTGGCCGTCGCTCTCGACGACATCGGCGACAAGCCGCTCATCGTCCGAAGCTCCAGCCTGCTGGAGGACCGAATCGGGTCGGCCTTCTCGGGGAAGTACAAGAGCCTGTTCCTCGCGAACCGCGGCAGCAAGCGCGACCGGCTGGCCGCGGTGAGCGACGCGGTCGCCGAGGTCTATGCGAGCACGTTCAGCCCGGACCCCATCGAGTACCGCGCCGAACGCGGCCTGCTTGATCTCCACGAGGAGATGGGCATCATGATCCAGGAAGTGGTCGGCACGCAGGTCGGCCGCTACTTCCTGCCGGCGTTTGGCGGCGTGGCGTTCAGCCTCAACGAGTTCCGCTGGTCGCCGCGCATCAACCGCGAGGACGGCCTCGTGCGCGTCGTGCCGGGCCTGGGCACGCGCGCCGTCGACCGCCTGAGCGACGACTACCCCGTGCTCTTCTCGCCGGGGCAGCCGGGCCTGCGGGCGAAGGTCACGCCCGAGGAGCAGTTGCGCTACGCGCCGAAACGGGTGGACCTCATCAATCTCGACGCGAACCGCTTCGCCACGGTGCTCATCGCCGACCTGCTGAAGCAGTACCGGGTCGAAGTACCCGCTGTTCAAGCAGGTCTTCTCCGCGGTCGACGACGACGGCCTGCACCCCGTGGGCGGGTTCGACTGGGACGGCTCGACCGACAACCTCGTGGCGAGCTTCGAAGGCCTGGCCGGCAACAGTCCCTTCCTGGCCCAGATGCGCACGCTGCTGCGGGTGCTCCGCGAGAAGATCGGCGGCCCGGTGGACCTCGAGTTCGCCCACGACGGGACCGACCTGTACCTGCTGCAGTGCCGGCCCCAGTCGGCCCAGGACGATGCGTCGCCCGTGGCCGTCCCGAAGGACGTTCCGGACGACCGGGTGATCTTCGCGGCCCGCCGGTTCGTGTCGAACGGCCGCGTGCCGGACATCACGCACATCGTGTTCGTCGACCCGGAGGCCTACTCCGCCCTGGGCAACGAGGACGCGCTGCGCGACGTCGGGCGGGCCGTCGGACGCCTCAACAGGCTGCTGCCGAGGCGCCAGTTCCTGCTGATGGGCCCGGGCCGATGGGGCAGCCGCGGCGACATCAAGCTCGGCGTGCCGGTCACCTATTCGGACATCAGCAATACGTCGCTGCTCATCGAGATCGCGTCACGCCGCGAAGGGTTGGTGCCGGAGCTCTCCTTCGGCACGCATTTCTTCCAGGACCTTGTCGAGGCCTCGATCCGGTACCTGCCGCTCTACCCCGGCGAGGACGGGGGCGTGCTGAACCGCGCGTTCCTGACGGGCGCCGCAAACCAGTTCGCGGCGCTGGTGCCCGAGTACGCCCATCTCGGCCGGGCCATCCGCGTCATCGACGTCGCCGCCGCGACCGGCGGCCCGCTGCTGAAGGTGGCGATGAACGCCGAGGAGAACGAGGCGCTGGGATACCTCGCCTAGAGAGAGGCCGGTAGCCAGTAGCCAGTAGCCAGTAGCAGTTGGAGACCGTGCGGCGTCCTTGTATTTCTACTGAATACTGACTACTGGCTACTTGCTACTACGGACTTCTAGCTGATCACCTTGATCGCGACAAGCTGGGTGGCTTCACCCGACACGCCCTTCGCCTGGATCTCGATGACGTACTCGCCCGGCGAGAGGCCCGCGAGCGGCAGGTCGATCTGATACGGCTGTAATGGGTCGGCCGGCGGCTGCGCCACCAGGTCCACCATCTTCTGTCCCACCCGGTTGAGCAGCCGGGCTCCGATTTCGGCCGAGGAGGCCCCGCCGGGTACGTCGGCGACGAAGCGGATGAGCAGCCGGTCCGTGCGGCGGAACTCGCGCAGCGGCGTGGGTACGGAATCGGGGTCGCGTGAGAGCGCCTGGAACTCGCGCGGCGTGCGGGCCCGCAGGACCGCGGGCGTCGACAGGCGAACCTCGGTGCCGGAGTAGTCCGGAACCGAGACTTCCTGCTGGAACGAATCGAGCACCTGGCCCTTCTCGTTCTGCACGATCACGCGGACCTGCATCCGGCCCGGCGGGGCGTCGAACGACACTTTCGATCCCGCGCGCAGCGCCGGCGGCGAGGGGGCGGCGGCCGCGCCGGCGGGCGGCGCCGCGTCCTCGGGCGGGACCAGGCCGCGGTAGAACTCCTCTCCGCCGCGGCTGTTCGCCAGCACCTGGACACGCGCCGCATCCTGGCGTTTTTCCCCGGGGATCGGCGGGAGCGGCTCCCACACGAAGGTCACGCGGGTGCGGCCGCCGCTGCCGCGCCCGGTGCCGAGCCACGTCGAGATGAAGGCATCGCGCTGCCGCGTCCCGACGTTGGCGAGCGCCTTCTCGACCGCCGGCGGCGGGGCCGGCTTCGGCGGCGCGCTCGCCTTGGCGGCCTCGTCGGGGGTCGGCGCGGTGTAGCCCCTGCGCGATCGCACCTGCACGCCCGGCCGCTTCACGCGGACCTTGATCTCGTGGAACTTGCCGTCGGCCGGCGCCGACGAGTTGTAGCCGATCAGATAGTAGGCGCTCGTGTCGCGCACGACCTGCCGCAGGCCCTTCTCGAGATCGTTGCGGTTCACGATGGCCCGCCCGTCGGTGTTGAGCGCGAGCACCTGCAGCGTGTCCTGGGTGGCGCGCAGGAAGTCCTGGTCCAGCTTGCCGCCCACGCTCTCGTTGATGTCGAACTCGCCGGTCGCCAGCCCGCGCGGGTCGATGGCGTAGATGGCCGTGTTGTGCCGGTTGGCCGTGTCGAAGACCACGCGCAGGTCGCTGTAGAGTTCGGAATCGGAGCGGAAGCGCGCGCGATCCTCGGCGACACCGCTCCCCGCGTTCGGGTTGTTGGCCGCCGGGTTCCACAGGCCGGGCATCTGCGCGTTCGGGTCGCGCATCTGCGGCGGCAGCAGCGAGGCGAAGCCCTCGCTGACGAAGATGATGGCCTTCCGCCCCTCGCGCAGCGAGCCCAGCTTCACCGCGAGCCCGCGCAGCGCCGTCATCACGACCTGGTTCCGCACGGTCTCGACCGCCTGCGCCGGGTAGTTCGCGTACTGGTCCTCGAACGGGTTCCGGGGGCGGTAGTCGTACTTGCGCCCCTCGAACGCCCGCACCGAGGCGGCGGCGGCGTCGAGGTCCCGCGTGAACGTCACCTGCTGCACCGACATCAGCGGGTACATCACCGCCACCATGTCGAGCGGCCCCAGCTGCGTCTTGATGAACTGGGCCAGGACCTCCCGCATGCGCAACGAATTGATGCGGCGCACGTGGTAGTCGTCAAGGAAGATCACGAACAGCCGCACGTCGTCCCGCGCCGCCTCGAGTTCCTGGTCGGAGGCCGACCTGATGGGGCGAGGAGGTTCGGCGCCGGGCCCGACGTTGCCGTCCGAGTTGACGAGCTTGAAGAGATCGACGTCCTGGGGCTTTCCGTCTTCCTGCACCTCGAAGTCGGCCGCCGTCAGGTCGTTGACGGGCGTGCCGCTCTTGTCCGTGACGATGACGTCCACCCGGACCGCATTGACGCCCGCGCGGAACACCGGCGGCCGCTGCTGAGGATCCTGGCCCTGGGCCTGGCCCGGCGGCGCGCCCGGAGCGCCGGCGGGCGGCGTGGGCGGCGGCTGCTGGCCTGCCGGCTGGCCGGCGAAGACCACGGCACCGAGGCCGAGGGCGGCAGCGCAGGCCGCCGCGCGCACGGACCGGGAGAGGATACCCATGCTTCGATGATAACATCAGCGCTGGATTGCGGCCCGACTGCAGACAGCGGTTCCATGACCCGTTCTCGCGGCCGCAATCGGCCGCCGTGCGCAGGTCATGGAACCGGTCCTGCCCAGGAGTTCACCGTGGAGCACACCGACACCCTGCCGTCCCTGACCAGCCTCGCCGAGGACGAGATCCTGCTGCGCGACAGCGTGGCCGAGTTCGCCGAGGCCCGGGTCCGGCCCCACGTGCGCGAGATGGACGAGCAGGCGAAGTTCCCGAAGGACCTGCTCGCCGGGCTGTTCGACCTCGGCGTGATGGGCATCGAGATTCCCGAGCCGTTCGGCGGCGCCGGCGCGCGCTTCTTCCATTCGGTGCTCGCGGTCGAGGCGCTGTCGGCCGTCGATCCGTCGGTGGGCGTGCTCGTCGACGTGCAGAACACGCTCGTCGTGAACGCCGTCATGCGGTGGGGATTCCGCCGACCTGAAGCAGCGTTACCTGCCCAGGCTGGCCGCCGACACGGTGGGCGCGTACGCGCTCTCGGAGGCCGGTTCCGGCAGCGACGCGTTCGCGATGGCCGCGCGGGCCGCCGAAGACGGCGATCACTACGTCCTGAACGGCCGCAAGCTGTGGATCACGAACGCCAACGAGGCCGGCGTGTTCATCGTGTTCGCCAACGCCAAGCCGGAGGCCGGCTACCGCGGCATCACCGCGTTCATGGTGGAGCGCGGCTTCCCGGGCTTCAGCGTCGGCAAGAAGGAAGACAAGCTCGGCATCCGCGCGAGCAGCACCTGCGAGCTCATCCTCGAGGACTGCCGCGTGCACAGGGCCCAGGTCCTCGGCGAGGTCGGCAAGGGCTACAAGGTCGCGATGGAGACGCTGAATGAGGGGCGCATCGGCATCGGCGCGCAGATGATCGGCCTCGCGAAGGGCGCCCTCGGCCACGCGGTGAAGTACACGAAGGAACGCAAGCAGTTCGGCAAGGCGATCGCGGAGTTCCAGCTGGTGCAGGCCCAGCTCGCCCGCATGGCCACAGAGGTCGAGGCCGCGCGCCTCCTCGTCTACAACGCCGCCCGCTTGCGCGACGCCGGCAGGCCGTTCCTCACCGAGGCGGCCATGGCGAAGCTCTATTCGTCGGAGGTGGCCGAACGCGTCACCTCGATGGCCATCAACCTCTTCGGCGGCTTCGGCTACGTGAAGGACTACCCGGTCGAGAAGCTCTGGCGCGACGCCAAGATCGGCCAGATCTACGAGGGCACGTCCAACATGCAGCTGGTGACGATCGCGAAGCAGTTGCTCGGGTAGACGCTCTCGGGCCCCGGGATTGAAAGCGTCGTAGCCAGTAGCCAGTAGGCTGAGACACCGTTCAGCTTGCGAGTATTCCTACTGAATACTGGCTACTGACTACTGACTACTGACTACTGATTCGAAAACGGTGCCGCAGATGATGGAAACACTCACGCTGAAGGTGACGGGGATGACCTGCGGCGGGTGCGAGAACGCCGTGGCGCGCGGGCTGGCCAGGCTCGAAGGCATCGGCGAGGTGACCGCGTCGCATGCCGACGCGAAGGTGGCCGTCACCTTCGATCCCTCGAGGGTCTCCCCCGACGAGATCCGGGCGCGCATCGGCGCCATGGGCTACACGGTCGTGTCCTGACGCCTCGGCCATGGCTGCGGGTCAGAGGTGGAGCGCGACGATCCGCGAGCGCTACATGCGGCTCTCGGGCGTTCCCGTCGAGCACGACCTGCGCCCCTGCCAGGACCAGCTCGATCGCATCGACGCCGCCGGCGCGCACGCGCTGTCCGACGCCCGTCTGAAGTCGCGGTTCGACGCTGCCCGGCGCGACGCCGCGGGCGGCCGCCACGCCGACGCGCTGCTGGCGGAGGTCTACGCCCTCACGCGCGAGGCGTGCGCCCGGGCCCTCGGCATGAGGCCGTTCGACGTGCAGATGATGGCGGCCATCGCCCTTCACCAGGGGAAGCTGGCCCAACTGGCGACTGGCGAGGGCAAGACGCTCGTCGCGGTGATGCCGGCCGCGCTCAACGCGCTGGCGGGCCGCGGCGTGCACGTGCTGACGGCCAACGACTACCTCGCCCGGCGCGACGCGTCCTGGATGGGCGCCGCCTATCGCTTCCTCGGGCTCTCGGTGGCGTCGGTCACGCAGCGCCTCGACCGCGCGGAACGGTGGGCGGCCTATGCGGCCGACATCACGTACGTCACGGCCAAGGAGGCCGGCTTCGACTTCCTCCGCGATCACACGGTGACCGACCCGGCGCACGCCGTGCAGCGGCCCTTTCATTACGCGATCGTCGACGAGGCGGACTTCATCCTGATCGACGAGGCGCGCGTGCCGCTGGTCATCGCCGGTGAAACGGAGGCGCCGCCGATCCCCTACCAGAAGATCGCCGGCGCGGTCCGCGCGTTGCAGGCCGGCACGGACTTCCGCGTCGACGCGCACGAGCGCAACGTCGCGCTGACCGACGCCGGCTTCCGGCAGGCGCAGGCGGCGCTGGGATGCGGCCCGCTCCATGCCCCCGACGAGCACCAGACGCTCGCGGCCATTCACGTCGCCCTGCACGCCGAGGTGCTGCTCAGCCGCGACCGCGACTACATCGTGCGGGGCGGCCGCATCGAGCTCGTCGACGAGTTCACCGGGCGTGTGGCCGACAACCGGCGCTGGCCGCACGGCATCCAGCCCGCGGTCGAAGCGAAGGAGGGTGTCGAGGTCCGCCCCGACGGCGCCGTGCTCGGATCGATCCCCATCCAGCACTTCGTGCGGCTCTGGCCGCGCCTCTCCGGCATGACCGCCACGGCCGTGCCCGCCGCCGAGGAGTTCCGCGAGTTCTACGGCTTGACGACGGCGGTCTTCCCGCCGCACCGCCCGTGCCGCCGGGTGGACGAGCCCGATGTCGTCTTCACCCACCGCAGCGCCAAGCTGCAGGCCCTGACCGCCGAGATCGCGCGCGTGCAGGCCACGGGCCGTCCGGTACTCGTCGGCACGGCGAACGTCGCGGAGTCCGAGACGCTCTTCCGCGCCCTTCGCGACCGGCGGGTCAAGTGCCGCGTGCTCAATGCCCGCCACGATGCCCGCGAAGCCGTCATCATCGCGCGGGCCGGCATGCCCGGCGCGGTCACGATCTCCACCAACATGGCCGGCCGCGGCACAGACATCGTCCTCGGCGGGGGCGACGCGGCCCTGCGTGAACGCGTCGCGGCGCTCGGCGGCCTCTACGTCGTCGGCACGAACCGCCACGAGAGCCGGCGCGTCGACGATCAGCTGCGCGGCCGGGCCGGACGGCAAGGCGATCCCGGGTCGAGCCGGTTCTTCATCAGCCTGGAGGACGACCTCATCAGCCGTTACGGGGTGGTGAGCCTGATTCCGCGGGCGCGCCGCCCGCCGCGGCAGGAGGCGCCGGTCGACGACCCGATCGTCGCGCGCGAGATCGCCCGGGCGCAGCGCATCATCGAGGGTCAGAACTTCGAGATCCGCCGCACGCTGTGGAGATACTCGGCGATGGTCGAGGAGCAGCGCGCCCAGGTGCACGCGCGCCGGGACGAACTCCTGCACAACACGTCGGAGCCGTCGGCGGGCGCCGAGGACGCCCCGGAACACCACGCCGGACTCACCCGGGCCGTCGGGGCCGGCGAGGTGGCGCGGGCGGAGAACCGCCTCACCCTGCTGCTGCTCGATCGGCGGTGGAGCGACCACCTCAGGCTGATCGAGGACATCCGCGAGGGCATTCACCTGCAGCGGTACGGCGGACGGGACCCGCTGACGGAATTCCAGCGCCAGATCATCGACGCCTACGCCGCGATGATGGAGGGGCTGCGCGCCGAGGTGGTCGATCGGTTCCGATCGCTGCGCGCCGCGGGCGGCCGGATCGATCTCGAGCAGCTGAGACTGCGCGGCCCGGCGTCCACCTGGACCTACCTGGTCAACGACAACCCGTTCGCGTCCTTCTGGGTGTCGTTGATCGCGCCCGGCAGCGTGGGCACATCCATGGCGGGTGCCCTGCTGGCGGTCCTCTACTGGCCCATCACGGCCGTCGTGGCAGCCACCGTGTTCCTGCGCCGGATATTGAAGCGCAAGGGCGGCTAGTGTCTTCGAGTCAGAGATTCGCCGACATATTCCGGGCGGGGCATCCCGCCTCGCTGCGTTGCTCTTCCCTCGCATATTCCCGATATTCTCGGTCATCGCGCCTGGCGATCCGGGCGCCGCGCTCCGGACTATTTGTCACCGAACCTCTGACTCGGGACACCAGGTACGAAACCGCGATTCCGGGCCGCCGGCCGTCTTGTCGGGGGCAGTCGAATCCCGAGTCCCGAGTCCCGAGTCCCGAATCCCGAATCCCGAACCCCGCCCCTCGACGTTGCTCAGGGCGGCCCTGAGTTCATCGAAGGGCCGAGCCCCGAATCCCCGAGATCCCTGGCTCTCTAGCCGTGCCGGGGAATGCCCAGGATGTGGTCGGCAATCACCATCCGCTGGGCTTCCGACGTGCCCTGGTAGATCTCCGTCGCGCGCGCGTCCCGGAACAGCCGCTCGACCTTCGACCCGCGCCGGTACCCCGCCGACGCCAGGATCTGCATCGCCGTGTCCGCGGCCCTGTGCGCCGCGAGGGATGCCGCGAGCTTCGCCTGCGCGGCCTCCTGCGCAATGCTCGCCTGAAAGGGCTTGAGCGCCGCGGCCTTGTGCGTGAGCATGCGGGCGGCATCGAGCTCCGTGGCCATGTCCGCGAGCATGAACTGGACGGCCTCGGTACTCCGCGATCCGCTTCCCGAAGGTCTGCCGCGCCTTCGCATGCCGGAGCGCGTCCTCGAGCGCCGCCTCGCCGATGCCCAGCGCCTGCGCGGCGATGGCCACCCGCCCGCCCTCGAGCGCCCACATCGCCACCTTGAAGCCGTCGTTCACCGCGCCGACGACGTGGTCGGCCGGCACCCGGACGCCCGTGAACGCGAGGTCCATGCACCCGAGGCCGCGAACGCCCAGCGAGTCGGCCCGGGCCGTGCGATCGATGCCCGGCGTGCTCATCGGCACGAGAAACGCCGTGATGCCGTGGGCGCGCATGCCCGGACGCGTGGCCGCGAACACGAGCAGCACGTTGGCGCCCTCGGCGTTGGCCACCCAGATCTTGCGGCCGGTCAGCCTGTAGGCTGTTCCGCCGTCGACCTCGACGGCCGTCATCTCCACGTTGGCCGCGTCGGTGCCCGCGTGCTCTTCCGACAGCGCAAACGCCCCGGTGGCCTGGCCGGAGGCGAGCGGCCGCTGCCACAGGGCCTTCTGGGCATCGCTGCCGAACCGCGCCAGCACCTCGCCCACGAGCGAGTTGTTCACGATGAGGATGGTGGCGAGCGTGGCGCTCGACCGGGCCACGGTTTCGATGGCCAGCGCGTAGCTGACGTAGTCGCGGCCGCCGCCGCCCCAGGGCTCCGGGACCGTCATGCCCGCGAGCCCGTGCGTGCCGGCCAGTTTCACCAGCGCCCAGGGGAACTCGCCGGTTTCGTCGATGCGCGCCGACACAGGCTCCACGTGCGCCTGCGCGAACGCGGCCACTTCCTGCCGGAACAGACGCTGGTCGGGGGTGAGATCCAGGTTCATGGCAGTAGCCAGTAGCCGGTAGCCAGTAGAAAGGCCAAGGCCTGCGGCACGGATCAGGATACAGAAGAACGGCGAAGGAGAGAAGCCGGAGTCGGTCTTTCGGAGTCGGTCTTTCGTCTACTGACTACTGACTACTGGCTACTGACCACTGGCTACTGACCTTGCGCAAGCCTGGCGAACGCCTCGCGCAGCCTCTCTGCCGTCTGCGCAATGTCCTCGGGCAGCACGCGCACCTCGCCGACCACCGTCATGAAGTTCGTGTCGCCGCTCCAGCGCGGCACGATGTGCACGTGGATGTGATCCACAATCCCGGCGCCGGCCGACCGGCCGAGGTTCATGCCGACGTTCAGCCCCTGCGGCCGGTACGCCTCGGTCAGCGCCTCCTCGGCCAGCCGCGTGAGGTCCATCATCTCGCAGCGCTCCTCGCGGGTCGCGGACGCGAGCGTGGCGATGTGGCGGTGAGGCACCACCATCAGGTGGCCGGAATTGTAGGGGTAGAGGTTCAGGATGACGTAGCAGTCGCGCCCGCGGTGCACGACGAGCGAACCGGCCTCCTCCGACGACAGGGCCTCGCAGAACACGCACCCGTGCGCGTCACCGGTGCTGGTCACATACTGCAGTCGCCACGGAGACCAGAGACGGTCCACTATTGATCCTCGTCGGAAACAGCAGTCAGAGTCAGTAGTCAGTAGTCAGTAGGGCGGGACGGCGTTCGGCGCGCAGGCGCTTCTACTGCCTGCTGGCTACCAACTACTGATACAGAGGCGGCGCCGGAGTTCTATCCCTGCGCCGGCTCTGCGGGGGTCAGCGGCGCAGGTGCGGCCGCCCCCGGCGTCTCGATCTCCGCCCCGTTGATGAGGTCCTTCAGTTCCTTGCCGGGCTTGAAGTACGGCACCTGCTTCGGCGGCACCTCCACGCGGGCGCCGGTCTTCGGGTTGCGGCCCTTTCGGGGCTCACGCTTCCGGAGGCGGAAGCTGCCGAACCCGCGCAGCTCGATCTTCTCGCCGCGCTGGAGCGCGACGATGATGCTGCGGAAGACGGTATCGACGATGACCTCGGAGTGCTTCTTCGTGAGGTCCGACACGCGCGAGACTTCCTCGACGAGCTCGGCTTTCGTCATGGTGGCCCCACCGGGGAGAAGGCCGCGGCCCGGGACGCGCCTGTCCCGGGCCGCGGCGGACTGCTAATCCTCGCGCTGCTGCTGACGGAAGTGGTCGGCGAGCGTCGCCTGCGGGCGGCCCGTGCCGCCGTCGGCGTAGGCCTGCCAGTCGGCGCGGTCCTGGTCCACCCGCATCGCGCGGATGCTCAACCCGATCTTCCGCTCCGACGGGCTGAGCTTGATCACCTTCATCGGGTAGGTCTTCTCCACCTCGAGCTCGACCTTCTCTTCCTGCGAGTCGTCGAACTCCGACACGTGGATCAGGCCCTCGATGCCCTCCGCGAGCTCGACGAAGGCGCCGAAGTTGGTCAGCCGGACCACCTTGCCCTCGACCGTGTCGCCCACCTGGTGCTGCGAGAAGAACTCGTCCCAGATGTCCGTGGCGAGCTGCTTCAGGCCCAGCGACAGCCGCTGGTTCTCGGCGTCGATGTTCAGCACGATCGCCTCGACCTTGTCGCCCTTCTTCAGGACCTCGGACGGGTGCTTGATGCGCTTGCTCCAGGACATGTCCGAGATGTGGATGAGGCCGTCGATGTCCTCCTCCACTTCGACGAACGCGCCGAACTCCGTCAGGTTGCGCACCTTGCCGACGATGCGGGCGCCGATGGGGTACTTCGACGCGAGGTCGTGCCACGGGTTCGACTCGATCTGCTTCAGGCCGAGCGAGATGCGCCGCGCCGCCGGGTCGACGCCCAGCACCATGGCGTCGACCGCGTCGCCCTGGTTGAGGATCTTCGACGGGTGCTTCACGCGCTTGCTCCACGTCATCTCGGAGACGTGGATGAGGCCCTCGACGCCCGCTTCGAGCTCGATGAAGGCGCCGTAGTCGGTCAGGCTCACCACCTTGCCCGCGACGCGCGCGCCGATCGGGTACCGATCGGTCACGTTGCTCCACGGGTCGGCCACCAGCTGCTTGTGGCCCAGGGACACGCGCTCGGTCGCCGGGTCGTACTTCAGCACCACCACGTCGATCTCGTCGTTGACCTTGAAGATCTCCGACGGATGGCCGACGCGGCCCCACGACATGTCGGTGATGTGCAGCAGCCCGTCGATGCCGCCGAGGTCGATGAAGGCGCCGTAGTCCGTGATGTTCTTCACCACGCCGCGCAGCACCTTGCCCTCGGCCAGCGTCGCCAGGGTGAACTTCTTCTTCTCGGCGTTCTCCTCTTCGAGGAGCACCTTGCGCGACAGCACGATGTTGCCGCGCTTCTTGTTCACCTTGATGACGCGCATCCGCAGTTCCTGGTTCTTCAGCGCGTCCAGGTTCCGCACGGGGCGCACGTCCACCTGCGAGCCGGGCAGGAACGCCCGCACGCCGATGTCTACCGCCAGGCCGCCCTTGATCCGTTCGATGACGCGGCCGATGACGACCTTGCGATCCGCGTAGGCCTTCTCGATCTCGTCCCAGATCTTCATCTTCTCGGCCTTCTCGCGGGACAGTACGACGTAGCCGTCGCGGTCCTCCGTCCGCTCGAGAAGCACGTCCACCGTGTCGCCGGGCTGCACGGTGACCTGGCCGTTCTCGTCCAGGAACTCGCTGACCTGGATGATGCCTTCCGACTTGTACCCGACATCGACGACCACTTCCGAGGCGGTCACCTTGAGCACGGTGCCCTTCACGACCTCACCCTCCGAGATGTTCCGGAAGCTGGTGTCGTAAAGATCCAGCAGCGCGGCAAATTCCGCCGGGTCCATCTCCTCGGCGAAGCCTGCTCTGGGTTTGATCGAGCGCACCGGCCCAGCCCCGTGGGCCTGGCCGGTGGGACGTCCCGCCTGTGTGGCCAGGTCTGGGCTGTTACCGCTGTCTTCGTTCGCCATGCGTTGCGCGTCCTCCTGCACTTCGAGATTTGCCGGTCTTGGGTTCAGCGCCGGCGGGCTGAGGATGTTGCGGCCATCTGGTGTGGCCACAAGCAGTTGAGTGTACGACACTTAACCCGCGCGGGTCAAGAAACCCGGGACCGGACAATCGCCAGCACCTGCTCCACGACCCGGGCGGCCGGAATGCCCGTGGTATCCACCACCGTGGCGTCTGCGGCGATGCTGAGCGGCGAGGCCTGGCGCGTCCGGTCGTTCTCGTCGCGCCGCTGCATGGCCTCGGCGATGCCCGCCAGGTCCTGCGTGGCCGCGGCCGTGTGCGCCGGGTCGTGGGCGCGGCGCCGCGCGCGCTCCCCGGGCGAAGCGTCGAGGTAGATCTTCACCGCCGCGCCCGGAAAGACCACCGTCCCGATGTCGCGGCCCTCCATGACCACCGGCCCCTGCTCGGCCAGGGCCCGCTGGCGGGCCACCAGTTCCTCCCGGACCCGCGGCAGGCGAGCCACCCGGGTGGTGGCGCGATCGACCTCCGGCGTGCGGATCGCGGCCGACACGTCCGTGCCGTCAATCACGACGCGGCTCCCGTCCACCTCCAAAGCGGCCTCCCGCGCCACGGCCGTCACCGCCGACTCGTCGTCAAGGTCGACGCCCAGCTGCTGGGCGCGCCACGCGACGGCGCGATACATGGCGCCCGTGTCGACGTGGCGGCACCCGAGCGCGGCGGCGAGCGCCCGCGCCACGGTCCCCTTTCCCACTCCCGAGGGGCCGTCGATGGCTATGACTGTGAACATTGTCCGGGATTCGGGATTCGGGATTCGGGGTTCGGGCGCTGCACGAAGCCGCACCCTGGCGCCTCGACACTGGCTGGACCACACTGCATGCTCTGTTCTACGCTCCCGAATCCCGAATCCCGAATCCCGAGCCCCGAGTCCCGGCAGTCCGTGAGAGTGTAACATGTCACCCCATGCGCCTCCGGACCCTGGCGGTGGCGGGCGTCGTCGTCGTGACGGCGGTGGCGGTGACCGCGCCGTTCTTCCGTTCGTACACGCGAGCGTCGGCGCTCATCGTGCGCATGGCCGGCCTGACGGGTCCGGTGGCCGGCGCGCTGGAGTGGGAACGTGAGCCGGTGGCGGCGTATGACGCGCAGGTGCCGTCGAGGCACGGGGCCCTGAGGGCCCGCCTCTACGTGCCGGACCACTTCCGCCGTGCGCTCGTGCTGGTGGCGGGCGTGAACGCCCTGGGCATCGACGAGCCGCGCCTGTACGGCCTCGCGCACGAACTGGCGAACGTCGGCTACGCCGTCCTCACGCCGGAACTCCCCGACCTCCAGCGTTACGACATCACGCCGCGCACTACCGACATGATCGAAGACGCGGCCGTCTGGCTCTCGGGCCAGCCCCGCCTGGCGCGTGACGGCCGGGTCGGCCTGGCGGGCATCAGTTTCGCCGGCGGGCTTTCGATCGTGGCCGCAGGACGGCCCGCGCTTCGAAACCGCGCGGCCTTCGTGTTCTCGTTCGGCGGCCACGCCAACTTTCAGCGGGTGCTGAGGTACCTCTGCACGGGCCTGGAGCCGGCGCCCCCGGGTACGGACCGCGGCTCGTCGCCCTCCGCCGAGCGGCATCGCCGCCCGCACGACTACGGCGTCGTCATCATCCTGCTCGGCGGCGCGGACCGGCTGCTGCCGCCCGGCCAGGCGGACCTGCTCCGTGCGGCCATCCTCACGTTCCTGCGGGCCTCGCACTACGAGCTGATCGACAAGCGGAAAGCGGCGGAGACGTTCGCCGAGGCGCGGAGGATGGCCGACGCCCTGCCTGAGCCCGCGCATACCCTGATGAAGCAGGTGAACGACCGCGACGTCGAAGGCCTCGGCGCGACGCTGCTGCCGTTCATCGGCCAGGCTTCGCACTCGCCGGCCCTCTCGCCCGACCGGTCGCCGGCGCCAGCCTGCCCCGTCTACATCCTCCACGGGGCGGACGACAACGTCGTGCCGGCGGTCGAGTCGGAGTGGCTTGGACGCTATCTCGCGGGGCGCACGGGGACCCGCATGCTGTTGAGCCGGATCATCACGCACGCGGAGTTGAATTCGGAGCAGGACAGGCGGGAGATCTGGGCGTTGGTGGATTTCTTCGCCAGCCTTCTGCGGAGGTAGCGTCGGGACTCGGGATTCGCCCGCCTTCGCCCTCGACTCGGCGAGTGGCCTTCTTGGCGGGGCTTCGGCGCGGCAATCCCGGCGAGCTGACTGGCCTGCCGGGATTGGGGCCGTCACTGCAGCATCTTGCGTGCTGCCTTCTTGCTTCTGGCTTCTGGCTTCTGGCTTCTACTGGCTACTGACTACTGACTACTGACTACTGGCTGCTGTCATGAACAAAGCACCAACCGGCGATCGCCTCCAGAAGATCCTGTCCGCCGCCGGCGTCGCGTCGCGGCGGGCGGCGGAGAAGCTGATCGTGGACGGCCGGGTGTCGGTGAACGGCCTCACGGTCCTGGCACTCGGCACCAGGGCCGACCCGGCCCGCGACGACATCCGCGTCGACGGCCAGCGCGTGCGCGTGGCAGGGCGGCACCGCTACATCCTGCTCAACAAGCCCCGCGGCTACATGACGACGAGGAAGGATCCCGAGCGTCGGCCGACGGTGCTCGACCTGCTGCCCGACGTGCGCGAGTACATCTACCCGGTGGGCCGCCTCGACTACGACTCGGAGGGCCTGCTGCTGCTCACCAACGACGGGGAGATGGCGGCGCGCCTGCTGCACCCGCGCCACGAGGTCGAGCGGGAGTACCACGCGCGCGTCCGCGGCGTGCCCGATGGGAAGTCGCTGGAGCGGCTGCGGCGCGGCGTGGTGATCGCGGGCCGCCGGACCGCGTCCGCGGTCGTGCGGCTCGTGGCGAGCGGCCTGGGAGCGCGCGAGGACCAGTCGCTGCTCTCCATTGCGCTGCACGAGGGCCGCACCCGCCAGGTCCGGGACATGTGCGATGCCATCGGCCACCCGGTGGTCCGCCTCAAGCGCGTGCGCTTCGGCCCGATCGCCGACCGGACCATCAAGGTGGGCGAGCATCGCGACCTGACGCCGCGCGAGGTGGCGATGCTCAGGCAGGCCGCGGCGGGGGCCGGCGCCACGTCGGGCGCCCGTCCCCCCGCGCGGACTCAGGGTCCTCGCCCGCCTTCAGCCCCGAGGTCTCGCCGCGCGTAGACCGTGATTGTCGGCCCCGGCCTCCGCACGTGCCGGAAGCCGGTCAGCGGCAGGAAGAAGGCGTCCTGCTGGTCGTATGCCCCCGGATCCACGGCATCCGTTGTGCCCGCGAACTCGCGGACCGGCACGTAGCTCCGCCGCGCGAGGGCTTCGACGGGCTCCGGCACCGGCGTGTATTCGGCCAGCGGCGAGCGGTGGAGGACGAGCCACCCCGGCAGCCTGTCCGCCGTCGCCCCCGCGAAGTGCCCCGTCGCCGGATCGTAGCGCCACTGGTGCAGGCGTGGTGACGCGATGTCGAGTCTCACATACTCCCGGCCGCTCTCGAACACCGTGCTGTCGGGCGGCAGGCGCTCGCTGAGCCAGCGGGCGGCCAGGACACGCGTGTCCGTGCGCGCGAGCAGCGCATCGAGCCACACGCTGTTCACCAGCGAGGGCGCGGCCACCGCCGCGAGCAGCACCGGGAACACCGGCGCGGCGCGCCGGGCCAGCCGGCTGGCGGAGGCGACCGCCAGGGCCGCCAGCAGGCATCCCGCCGGCACGAGGGGGAGCGCGTATCGCGCGAACACGGTGAAGCCGCTGCCGATGGCCAGGTAGAGGGCCGCGACAAACGCGACGACAATCCGCAGCGGCGTCCCGCCCCGCACGAGCGCGGCGACGCTGCCGGCGCACGCGGCGACGAAGGCAGCCGGGCCGAGACCGTGCGGGAGCGAGAACTCGAGATGACGGACCCATCCACGTCCCAGGTCGGGCCCGTGTCCGCCGGACAGGTGGGCGGATTCGAACAGCAGGTCCGCGCGGAAGGCCGCGAAGTCCAGCACGGCATAGGGCGTCGCGATCACGAACCCGGCGGCGCCGCTGGCCAGAAACGCCAGGAAGGGGGTCCATGTCGACGCTCGTCGCCAGGACCGCGGCGCCGCCGCCAGCGCCAGCGGCGACAGGGCCGCCGCCGCCACGACGGCGGCGGCGCTGTACTTGGTGCCGACCGCCAGCCCGCCCACGAACCCGGCGGCGGCCATCACGGACAACCCGCGAAAGGGATCGGGCGTCCCAGGCGCCGACCGCGATCGCTCGAGCCGGACGTGGCCCTCGACAATCAGCCAGAGCGACGCCGTCACGAGCAATGTCATCGTGACGTCCGTCGTGGCGAAATGGGAATCCCGGACGTGCAGCGGCGCGACGGCCAGCAGCGCCGCCGCGCCGGTTGCCGCGAGCGGGCCGGCTGCGCGCCGGGCCAGCAGGAAGAGGACGGGAATCGTCAGCACGCCGGCCGCAGCCACGTACGCGCGCCCGAGCGGCACGAGCTGCTCGAACGTCGGCGCGGCGCCGGCAGGGCCAGGCGCGCCCCGCACGATCATGTCGGCGCGGAAGAGGAACGCCAGGATGTAGAGGTGGAGCGAGGGCCAGTTGAAGAAGTGGGGATTCAGATCCCCTTGGGCGATCTTCAGCGCATACGAGACGGCCTCGACCTCATCCGGGCGGGCCTGCGCGTGCGGCAGGCCGAACCACAATCCCCAGACGCGCAGGATCAGGCCGACCAGGACGGCGGCCCCGAGCCATCTGCCCGCGTGGAGGTCCCGGTCGGTCATGGAGGTGCGGCACGCGGCGGGTTCAGTGAACGGGCTCTCCGCCGCTGCCCCCGTCGGTACTGGCCCGGCGCCCGACTCTCCAGGTCATCCGCGGCCGCCGGCTCCCCTCCCGGCGCCTCGGGAAGGTCCAGCGGCAGCAGCTGCTCGCTCGGACCGGCCTCGCTCAGTCCCGGGATCTCGAACCCGAGCACGTCCGCCATGTCCTCGACCTTGGGGAGGTCGGTGAGGTCGTTGAGGCCGAACCGCATCAGGAACTCGCGCGTGGTCGCGTAGAGGAACGGCCGCCCGACCACCGGCTTGCGGCCCGCGATCTTCACCAGCCTGCGTTCCATCAGCGTGCCGAGCACGCCCGAGGTGTTCACGCCGCGAATCTCCGTGATCTCGGCCGCGGTGACGGGCTGCCGGTACGCGACGACGGCAAGCGTCTCGAGGGCCTGCACCGAGAGCTTCGCCGTCTTGCGCTCGTGGAAGAGGCGGCGCACCCACTCGTGCAGGTCGGTCCGTGTGACAATCTGCAGGCCGCCCGCGATCTCGACAATCTGCAGGCCCCGCTCGGGACGGTAGTCGGCCTTCAGCGAGGCGAGGGCCCGCTCGACGTCTTCGCGCGGTTCCGAGTCGAGCAGCTTGAAGAGCGCCTTCGCCGTCAGCGGTTCGGGAGAAGCGAACACCAGGGCCTCGATGATAGCCTTGAGCCCGGTCGACACGGGCGGCTCGTCCGGCGCCGGCGCCGGTCCCGCTCCACCCTCGTCGGCCAACTGCATGGCCATGCCGGGAATGTCGGACAGCGCCACCGATTCGGCGTCCTGCCCGGCCGCGGACGGGGCGGGATCCCCGGGCGCGGCGGCCGGTTCCGCCGGTGTCACCGACGTGTCCTTCTTCCGTTTTGCCATTCGACTTCTACGTTTCTGGGTGGGCAGCCGAATCCCGAGTCCCGAATCCCGAGTCCCGAGTCCCGGCGCGTTTGTACACACGAATCGCCCCGAACATCCCTGCCTGGAAGACGCGCACGGCGCGCGTGCGGATCATCTCGAGCAGGGCCAGGAACGTCACGATGAGGTCCTGGCGCGTGTGGGCGTCGGAGAAGAGGTCCTCGAAGCCGCAGGCCTCGGTTTCCGAGAGCCTGGCCAGAAGCTGCGCCATCCGCTCCTCGATGGAGATCTGCGCGCCCGGGATCGCCACCTTCGGCCGCTGCCTGGCGCGGTCGAGGACGGCCTTGAACGCGGCCATGAGGCTGAACAGGTCGACTTCGACCTCGGTCTCGTACTCCTCGCCGGCGATGTCGGCCACGCGCTGATCGGGGCGCTGCCACTGGGCGCTGCGCCACTCCTCCCGCTCGTGCAGGAGGCTGGCGGCGGCCTTGAACTTCTGGTACTCGAGCAGCCGGCTGACCAGCACCGCGCGCGGGTCCTCCTCGGGGTCCTCCTGCGAGGCGTCCGGGCGCGGCAGCAGCGTCCGCGACTTGATGTGGATGAGCGTGGCCGCCATGACGATGAAGTCGCCGGCGACGTCGAGGTTCAGCTCCTCGATGAGCTCGAGATACTCGAGGGTACTGCGCCGTGATGAGCGCGATGGGGATGTCGTAGATGTTCACCTCGTTCTTCTTGATGAGGTGAATCAGCAGGTCGAGCGGGCCGGTGAACTGGTCCAGCCTGACGGTGTAGGCGTCGGGCGACGGCTCGAAGTCGGGTTCGACAGGCTGGGGTTGCATCAGCGGTACGACAGCTTCATTGCCTCGCGGACGCGCGCCATTGTCTCCTGCGCCACGAGCCGGGCCTTGCGGGACCCGTCGGCGACGATGTCCCGAATCGTGCCGCGCGAGGCCAGCAGCTCGGCGCGCCGGTGGCGCATCGGCTCGAGGGTGAGCTCGAGGGCCGCGATGAGCTTGCGCTTCACCTCCACGTCACCGACCTTGCCGGCCCGGTAGCGCGTCTTCAGCTCTTCCACCTCGGCGGCGTCGGGATTGAAGGCATCGTGGTACGTGAACACCGGGTTGCCCTCGACGTTGCCGGGGATGTCGGCCCGGATGCGCGCCGGGTCCGTGTACATCGACATCACCTTCGTCCGCACCGTCGCCGCGTCGTCGGCCAGATCGATGGCGTTGCCGTAGCTCTTGCTCATCTTGCGGTTGTCGAGGCCCGGCAGGCGCGGGAACCGCGTGAGCAGCGGCTGGGGCTCGACGAACGCCTCGCCGTAGAACTTGTGGAATCGCCGCACGATCTCCCGCGACAGCTCGAGGTGCGGCACCTGGTCTTCGCCCACCGGCACGTAGTGGGCGTTGTACATGACGACGTCGGCCGTCTGGAGGAGGGGGTACCCAGGAAGCCGTACGTCGAGAGATCCTTCTCGGCCAGCTGGTCCTGCAGCTCCTTGTAGGTCGGCACGCGCTCGAGCCAGGGCACCGGGACGATCATCGAGAGCAGCAGGTGCAGCTCGGCGTGCTCGGGAACGAGCGACTGCACGAAGATCGTGCTCTTCCGGGGGTCGAGGCCCGCGGCGATCCAGTCGGCGACGTTCGAGAATCGCGAAGCCGGCGATGTCTTCGGTGGCGCCGTACTCGCTCGTGAGCGCGTGCCAGTCGGCCACGAAGTAGAAGCAGTCGTACTGGTCCTGCATCGGCACCCAGTTGCGCAGGGCGCCGACGAGATGGCCGAGATGCAGGCGCCCGGTGGGCCGCATGCCGGACACGACGCGTGCTTTGACAGCGTTCACGGGACCATCCTGGACAATTGCATCACGCTAGCATTCCCGGGCGAAGTGCGCAAGGACGGCGTCCGCCGCTTTGGCGCCCACGACGGCACAGAGCGCCTGGCGGCTCGCCCGCCGGACGCCCGCGACGCTGCCGAACGTCTCGAGCAGCGCTCGCCGGCGCCGCGGGCCGATGCCGGCCACCTTGTCGAGGTCCGACCGCAGGTCGCGCTGGCGCCGCGCCCGGCGCTGGAAGGTGACCGCGAAGCGGTGGGCCTCGTCGCGGATGCGCTGGAGCAGCAGGAGGGAGGGGTGGTGCGCGGCGAGCGCGATCGGAACCGCGCGGTCGCGCGTCACGATGAGCTCCTCCTTCTTCGCGAGGCCCACGGCCACGAGATTCGCGAGGCCCAGCGCCCGCAACGCGTCGTACGCCGCCGAGAGCTGGCCGGCGCCGCCGTCGATGAGGATGAGGTCCGGGTGCGGGGCCCCCGAGTCGAGCAGGCGCGCGTAGCGGCGGCCGACCACCTCGCGCATCGAGGCGACGTCGTCCAGCGGCGCCCCGCGGACGCGGAACTTGCGGTACTCGCCCTTCCGCATGCGGCCGTCCTCGCACACCACCAGCGAGGCCACCGTGTCGGTGCCCTGCAGCGTCGAGATGTCGACGCACTCGATGCGCCGCGGGAACGACGGCAGCGCCAGCACCTCGCGCAGCTTGTCGAGCGCCTCGTAGTTCGCGATCGCGCCGCCGCCGAAGCGCGACTGGTATGCGATGCCCGCGTTGCGCGTGGCCAGGTCGAGGAGGCCACGACGCTCCGCCGTGCGCGGCACCAGGACGTCCACCTTGCGGCCGGCCCGCGCCGAGAGCCACGCCTCGAGCACCGGCGCCGCGTCGAGCGACCACGCCACGTGCACTTCCGGCGGCACCTCGCGGTCCGCGTAGAACTGCGGGATCGCGGCCTCGAGCACGTCCTGCTCCGACTCGGTCTGCCCGGTCTCCGAGTCCGCCACGAGCTCGACGCGCTCGATCACCCGCCCGCCTCTCATCTGGAACACCTGGATGACGCTCCCCGTCGGGCCCGTCTTCACGCCCAGCGCGTCGCGGTCGCCGAGGCGCGTGGACGACATCTGCTGCTGGCGGTCGCGGAGCTGGCCCAGCGTGCGCATCGCGTCACGCAGGTGGGCGGCGTGTTCGAAGCGCTCGGCCTCGGCCGCCTCGCGCATGTCCTGTTCGAGCCGCCCGATGAGCTCGGCGCTGCGGCCCTCGAGGAGGAGCCGCGTGCGGTCCACCGCCGCCCGGTACCGCCCCGGGGAGCACAGGGTGTCGACGCACGGCGCGAGGCAGCGGCCGATGTCGTGCTCGAGGCAGGGCCGGTCGCGCTTCCCGGTGATCTCCTCGTTGCACGAGCGCAGCCCGAACAGCCTGTGCGCCAGGCTGATGGAGCGGCGCGCCAGGCTCGCGGGCAGGAAGGGCCCGGCGTACAGGTTGCCGTCGCGCTCGGCCCTTCGCGCCACCATCACCCGCGGGAACGCCTCGCTGGTCGTGAGTTTCAGGAACGGGTAGTTCTTGTCGTCGCGCAGCCGGATGTTGTAGCGCGGCAGGCGCTGCTTGATCAGGTTGTTCTCGAGGACCAGCGCGTCCACCGCCGAGTCGGTGACCACGTACTCGAGCGCCTCGGCATCGGTGAGCAGCGCGTCGAGGCGCGGCGACGCCCCCCAGGCCCCGAGGTAGCTGCGCAGCCGGTCCCGCAGCACCGCCGCCTTGCCCACGTAGAGCGTGTCGCCCCCCCGCCCCAGGAACAGGTAGACCCCGGGCTGCTCGGGCGCGTGGGCAATCTCCTGCTTGAGGTCCTGAATCGGCATGAACTAGACTGATGCGTTCGCGGTGAAACGCCGGCCACCTTCGATTATACGGATCCGATGACCTTTACGGGCCTGATCGGCTTCATCTTCAACTTCCCGCTGCGCGCCATCATCTGGACGTGCGTCAAGCTGAAGATCTCCCCGAACATCCTCACCTTTACCGGCGTGGTCATCAACGTCATCGCCGCCTGGGAACTCGCCCACGCGCGGTTCGTCCCGGCCGGGTTCTGGATGGTCGCCGCCAACGTCTTCGACTACATCGACGGCAAGGTGGCCACCGAGCTGAACATGGCGACCGAGTTCGGGGCCTTCTTCGACTCGGTGATGGATCGCATCTCGGACATCACGCTCTTCATCGGCCTCATCGCGCTCTACAACCGGATTGGCACCGGCCGCATGGACTACGTCCTCACGACGTCGCTGGCCATGATGTTCGCCGTCATGACCAGCTACACCCGCGCGCGGGCCGAGTCCCTGATCGAGAAGTGCAAGGTCGGCTTCCTCGAGCGCCCCGAGCGCATCGTCCTGTTCATGATCGGCGCGTTCACGAACCGCATGGCCGCGGTGATCTGGGTGATGCTCGTCCTCTCCGCCGTGACCGTGCTGGACCGGATCTACATGACCTGGCGCGAACTCAAGGCTGGCCGCAGCCTGGCTGCCGTCCAGGCCGGCACCGCGCCGCCGCCGATCCCGCCGACGCAGCCGGGCGTCGTCGAGCGCGCCCTCAAGCTGCCCGTCATCATCATCTGGCGCGGTCTGTTCTGGACCTACGAGCGGGGCTCGTGGCAATACGACGTGATGGTGATTCTCATCCTCGCCTTCATCTGGCTGACCTCGCCCGCATGGCTCGGCGATCCCATGGCCCTGCAGAGCGGGGGGTTCATCCAGTCGCTCTTCAAGTAGCCAGTAGCCAGTAGTCAGTAGTCAGTAGTGTCCGGTTAAGCGCACGGACAACAACAGCAAGTTGTTGTTCATGCGCAGGTTAAATCGAGTTGTGAGTTTTTTCGATTTGAAATCGCTCCCGGTGTTCGGTTCAGCTGTCTTCCAAGAAAGGTGGCTGAATGCACACGGGACGGACCCTGTTCGCGCAGTTGGTGCAGCATCTCCCCCGGTACGAGTTTCAGAAATGCGTGGCGCGTTACCGTGGGGACCATCGCCTGCGGAGTTTCTCGTGTTTGGACCAACTCCTCTGCTTGGTGTTCGCGCAGCTCACGTGTCGCGAGAGCCTGCGCGACATCGTCGCGTGTCTGCGCGCCGTCGACGGTCGGTTGTATCACATGGGGATTCGCGGCACGGTCTCGCGCAGCACGCTGGCCGATGCGAACGAAGCGCGCGACTGGCGGATCTATGCCGACTTCGCCCAGGTGCTGATTCGCGAGGCCCGGCGCCTCTATGTCGGCGAGCCGTTCGGGGTCGACCTGGCGCAGACGGTCTATGCGTTCGACTCGACGACGATCGATCTCTGCATGTCCCTGTTTCCGTGGGCCCACTACAAGCGCACGCAGCACGCGATGAAGCTGCACACCTTGCTGGACCTCCGGGGCAATATCCCCACGTTTATCCGCATTACGCCGGCGCGCCTCCACGATGTCAACGTCCTCGACGACCTTATGCCGGAGGCCGGGGCGTTCTACGTGATGGACCGCGGCTACCTGGATTTCGAACGGTTGTTCCGCTGGACGTTGGCGGGCGCGTTCTTCGTGACGCGCGCCCGCAAGAACTTCCGGTTCGAGCGCGTCGAGTCCCGATCGGTCGACAAGCGTACGGGGGTGCAGTGCGATCAGACGATCCGCTTGGTGTGGTTCTACTCGTCGCGCGGGTACCCCGGCGACCTGCGGCGGATCCGGTATCGGGACCCGCAGACGGGCAAGCGTCTGGTGTTCTTGACGAACAACTTTACGCAACCCGCAGTCGTCATCGCCGAGCTGTACCGCTGCCGATGGCAGGTCGAGTTGTTCTTCAAGTGGATCAAACAGCACTTGCGCATCAAAGCCTTCTACGGCACGTCGGAGAACGCCGTCAAGACGCAAGTGTGGACGGCGGTCTGCAGCTACTTGTTGGTCGCGATCGCCCGGCAACGCCTCCAGCTGAAGCTGAATCTCTACACAATCCTGCAGATCCTCAGCGTCTCGCTCTTCGAGAAAACGCCCATAAATCGGGCTCTTTCGATGACCGACCTGAACACTGGCGAGGGCGTAACCCATAACCAATTGAGTCTATTGGACTTTTAACCGGACACTACTGGTCAGTAGTCAGTAGCCAGTAGTCAGTAGTCAGTAGTCAGTAGTCAGTAGCCAGTAGTCAGTAGGGAGGAGAAGCCACCACACGGCATTCAGCTTGACAGGCTTTTCTTTTTTTCTTCTGTCTTCTGTCTTTTGTCTTCTACTGAATACTGACTACTGTCTACTGACTACTTCCCCTCACACATCCTCCCTCTCGTCGTGCCCCCCGAGGTCGAGGGGGCCGGGAGTGAAGTGAATCTGGTGGGCGGCGATCCGGTCGCGCAGGACGCGCCGGGCCGCGCCGAGGCACTCGAGGGGCACCGTCAGCCGGCCGGCCTGCTGGCGCCCGTGCGCCGCGACGAGCACGGGCGGCCCCTCGTGGTGCCACGTCAGGCCCTTGATGTCCTCCCACCGCGCGAACCCGCGGTCGAAGCGGACGCCCCGCTCGTAGAACCCCCGCTTCAGCCGCTGGCTCAGCGGGTAAAGGTAGCCGTAGTAGGCGAGCATCATCGCCTCGCCGAACAGGCGCGACACGGGCCACTCCAGGACGGCCAGCTTGTAGACGATGAGGAAGCCGAGGGCGACGGAGATGACGGCCGGCAGCGCGGCGTAGCGCGTGGGCGGCATGCGCCACGCGAGGATCGCCTGCTTGCGCCGCCGCCAGTCCTGGATGCAGACGCAGGCCGTGACGAGGTTCGCGGCCAGGAACCCCGCACCGAAGAGGAACAAGAGGGTGCCGAGCGGGTCGTCCACTCCGCCTCCTGGCAGGGCCTATCGATGCGCCTCGCCGCCGGACGACAGCGCCGGGTCGAAGCACCGGCGGCACCGGGCCTCGTACGTGCCCTGCGCGCCCAGCAGCAGCCGGTCGCTGCTCACGACGAGGCGCTGGGTGTGATTCGCCGGGTTGCCGCACACCATGCAGATGGCGAGCGTCTTGGTGATGTACTCCGCAATGGCCAGCAGCTGCGGCATCGGCTCGAACGGCTTCCCGAGGTAGTCCTGGTCGAGGCCGGCCACGATCACGCGCTTGCCGCGGTCCGCCAGGGTGTTGCAGACGGCCGGCAGCTCGGCGTCGAAGAACTGCCCCTCGTCGATGCCCACCACCTCGGTGTCGTCGTCGATCACGTTGAGCAGCTCGGCCGACGAGCTCACGTTGCGCGACGGGATGCGCATCTCGCTGTGCGAGACGATCTCGTCGTGGGCGTAGCGCGCGTCGAACTGGGGCTTGAAGATCTGCACCTTCTGGCGGGCGATCTGGGCGCGGCGCAGCCGGCGGATGAGCTCCTCGCTCTTGCCGCTGAACATGCTGCCGCAGACCACCTCAATCCAGCCCGTGTGCCGCGTGCGTTCGGTATCCATCGCCTGCTGGCGCCCCCTCGCCTCCCGCCTGTCCCCTCTCGCCTGTCTTACGCCCGGCTCTGGTACTCGCCCGACTCGGTGTTCACCCGCACCTTGTCGCCGATGTTGATGAAGGGCGGCACCGAGACCACCAGCCCGGTCTCGAGCGTGGCGGGCTTGAGCTGCGCGCTGGCCGTGGCGCCCTTGATGGCCGGGGCGGTGTCGGTGACCGTCAGGTCGATGGTCTGCGGCAGCTCGATCCCCACCGGCTCGGTCCCGTAGAACTCGACTTTGATGACGGATTCGGGCACCAGATAGCCCACCGCGTCGCCCAGAACCTCATCCGACAGGGTGATCTGTTCGTAACTGCTCGTGTCCATGAAGTGATGCCCGGCGGAATCACTGTACATGTACTGCATGGAGACTTCATCGAGGCTCGCGCGCTGGATCACGTCTTCCGAGCGCAGACGCTGGTCGTTCAGCGCGGCGTTCCGGATGTTGCGCAGCTTGACGCGGACAAAGCCGCGGAGGTTGCCGGGCGTCACGTGCTGCAGTTCGAGAATGCGGTAGAGCTCCCCGTCCAGCACGATCAGGTTCCCCTTCTTGAGGCGCGTCGCTTGAATCGAACTCATCTTCCTTCCACGCTCGCCCCGAGAGGGGCACAGGCGCCCATGCAAGGGCGGTTGGCGGCCGTAAATCCTTACAATCGTAGCACATGTGGCTGGCGACCGCCAATCGTGCTACGATGCATTTCGTGGCCTTTTCACGATGGGATCCGCTGCACGACCTGCTCGCGCAGCAGGAACGGATGAACCGCCTCGGCCCGGACGACCCTCCCGGATGGACCCCGGCCGTCGATCTCTACGAAACCCTCGACCGTTTCGTCCTCAGCATCGAACTGCCCGGCCTGAAGCGCGACCAGATCAAGATCGAGCTGCAGCACGAGATCCTCACGGTCCGCGGCGATCGGGCCGTCCATCACGAAGAGGGCGCCCAGTTTCACCGGGTGGAACGCGGCCACGGCCCATTCACGCGCACGTTTTCCCTTCCGCAGGCGGTGGACGCCGATGCCGTGCAGGCCGAGTTCCGCGACGGCGTGCTGACGGTCGTCATCCCCAAGGTCGCGCCGCCCTCGCGCCGCGTCCCGGTGGAGTGACATGAAACGATTCCTGTTCTCCACGCTTGCGATCGCCGTCGGCCTCGCGGCGGGCCTGGTCCTCACCGGGCGGCTGCACTCGTCGCAGTCGAGCGACGCCGCCGCGGGCGCGCCGCCCGCAGCCGCCGCCGGCGAGTCGGGCCAGGTCCGGGCGCAAGCCGCAGACACCGGCCGGACCTTCGCCGGGCTGCCCGACTTCACCGGGGTCGCCGGGCAGGCTGTGAGCGCCGTGACCAAGATCTCGTCGACCCAGGCGGTCCGGACCGCCAACAACCCGTTCTTCAACGACCCCTTCTTCCGCTATTTCTTCGGCGACGAGCCCGAGATGTTCGGCGGGGGCGAAATCCGCGACGTGCCGCTCGGCTCCGGGGTGGTGGTGACGAGCGACGGCTACGTGCTGACCAACAACCATGTGGTCGGCGACAACGGCGGCGAGTTCACGATCGGCCTGGCCGACAAGCGCGAGCTCCGCGCGCGCGTGGTCGGCACGGACCCGTGGACCGACATCGCGCTCTTGAAGGTGAACGCCACGGGACTTCCGGTGATCCCCTGGGGCGACTCGGCGAAGCTGAAGGTGGCCGAGTGGGTGCTGGCGATCGGGAACCCGTTCCAGCTGAACCAGACGGTGACGCTCGGCATCGTGTCGGCGATGGGCCGGACCAACGTCGGCGTAGCGGCCTACGAGGACTTCATCCAGACCGACGCGGCCATCAACCCGGGCAACTCCGGCGGCGCCCTCATCAACGGCCGCGGCGAGCTGGTGGGCATCAACACGGCCATCTACTCGCAGAGCGGCGGCTACCAGGGCGTCGGCTTCGCGGTGCCGAGCAATCTGGCCCGCAAGGTGATGAACGACCTGATCAAGTTCGGCCAGGTGCGGCGCGGCACGCTGGGCCGCCTGGTGGTGCGCGAGATGAACGAGGCCCTCGCGCAGCGCCTCGAGGTGCCGGTCTCGAAGGGCGTGCTCGTGGAGCGAATGGCCCGCGACTCCTCGGCGTACGACGCCGGCATCCGCCCGGGCGATCTGATCGTGTCGGTGAACGGCAAGACGATCGAGGACGTGGGCCAGATGCTCCGCCTCGTCGCCGACGCGCCCATCGGCAGCACCGTCACGGTCGGGGCCTACCGCGACGGCCGGAAGATCGAGTTCCGCCCGGCGGTGGTGGCCATGAGACAGCCGGTAGCTCGTCAGTAACCAGTAGCCAGTAGCCAGTAGCCAGTAGCCAGTAGCCAGTAGCAGAGCCAGTAGCCTGAGTAGCCGTACGTTAGACGCCGTCTCGGGACGTTCTTCTACTGACTACTGACTACTGGCTACTTACTACTGATCGCTGCGCTTCGCCTTCCCGACACCGCCCGGCTCCCCGCGACGACACATCTCCAGGCGCGATCTGTCCCGACGCGGAGCCCTATCCGCGGCGTCCATCGAACCTCGTCGACCTCGAGCCCGCGGTCTTCGATCCAGAGCCCGGCGCCGCCGCGCGGGACGCGCGTGAGGTCGGTGCGGTTGTCGGCCAGCGTGATGCCGAGCGCCCGCGCCAGGTTCCCCGGCCCCCGGCACAGGTCGTGGTCGGCCGGTACCGCGGGTCCGCGCCGGCGCCGCATCAGCGCGCCGCCCTCCAGCGGCTCGAGGGCGCGCACGAGCACTGCCGCCGGAAACCCGCGCCGCTCGGTCACCGCGTTGAACAGGCAGTGCATGCCGTAGGTGAAGTAGACGTACGCGTGGCCGGGATCGCCGTACAGCGGCTCGTTGCGCCGCGTGGGCCCGGGCGCCGCGTGGCACGCGGGGTCGGACTCGCCGATGTACGCCTCGGCTTCAACAATCGTCCCGGCGGTCAGGCCGTCCGCCGTGCGGTGGACCAGCACTTTCCCGAGCAGATCCCGGGCGACGTCGAGGGTTGGACGGTCGTAGAAGGACCGGGGCAGCGCGCGGCGGCCGCGCCGCGACGACGGGCTCACGGCCTGCGGGCGGCCGCGCCGGCGCGCGGCACGAGGCGCTTCTGCGACCGCGCCGCCGCCTCGGCCACGAGCTTGCTCCGGTCGCGCATCAGCACCTCGACCAAGCCGAGCGACGTCTGGGTGCCGACGATCCCGAGGACCTCGGCCACGCCCGCGCGCACCTTCGCCTCCCCGTGCGTGGAGAACGCCGCCAGTTCCCCGGCGGCGGCCGGGCCCAGTTCGACGAGATAGGAGAACGTGTCCGACTCGAGCGAGGAGTACTTGAAGCCCTGCACGAGCTTCGTCATCTCGCTGAAGTCGCCGGTGCGCGCTTTCGCGAACGCCAGCGCGTGGCCCACGTACGCCGACTGGTCCCCCTCCATCTTCGCTTTCGCCTGGACCATCGACCCGGCGTCGCCCGTGCGGGCGATGCCTTCAATCGCCAGGCGCCGCACCTGGGCCTCGCGGTTGGCGAGCTGCGCCAGGAACACCGGCAGGCTGCCCGGGTGGCCGATCTTCGCCACCGCGTCGAAGGCTGCGAACGCTTCGGGGCCCTTCTTGTGGTAGTTGAAGAGGTCGGTGAGCGATTGCACGGCGCGTTCGTACCGCATCTCGCCCAGCGCCCCCATCGACGCCAGCCGGAGGTCGAGGTCGGCTTCGTTCAGGCCTCCCACGATCAGGTCGCCGGCCTCCGTTCGCAGGGAGGCGAGGCTGGCGCTGGGGAGCCCGCTCTCGCTCGCCGCGCCGAGCAACCGGCCCAGCGCGTTCGTGGCTGCCTGCTTCATCACCGGGTTGGACTCCCGCAGGATCGCAATCAGGCCGTCGACGACCGCGCTGGCGTCAGGGAGGCGGCCCTGCAGGGCGAGGAGCCTGCCCAGGACCGCCAGCGTGTACGCGGCATCGAACCGCACGGTCGGGGTGCTGGACCCGGTCGCCCCGACCAGCCCGCGGATGATCTCGGGAGGAGCGGGATTGGCGATCGTCGCGCCAGCCCCCTGCACGAAGGCAAACAGCGCCAGCGTGGCGCCCTTCTCCCTGATGAGGGACTTGCCGAAGTCCCAGGTGTACTTCGGGTCCACGAGGTAGAGACCCAGGACCGTCTCCACAGCGGCGCCCTGGACCGTGGGGTCCGGATCGGTGAGCAGCGGCGCAATCGCCGGCGCCGCATCGAGGTACGCGGCCTGGCGCAGCAGCACGAGCGAGCCGATGCGGGCGCTCGGGTCGGGGCTCTTCAGGCCGGCGATGCACCGTTTCGAACGGCACATCCTGCCCCCGGGCCCAGGCGGGCGCGGCCGTCAGGGACGGCGGCGGCGGCCAGCACCGCCAGCCCGGACGCGACTGCCGGATTCCGACGTGCTTCTCTCATGCCTACGCTCCCAGTTCCTCGGCCCGGCGGCTCGACGTCAGCACCTGGCGCAGGTAGCGGCCCGTGTGCGACCCGGGCATGGACGCGATCTCCTCCGGCGTCCCGGCGGCCACCACGCGCCCGCCCTCGTCGCCGCCCTCCGGCCCGAGGTCGATGATGTAGTCCGCGGTCTTGATGACGTCCAGGTTGTGCTCGATCACGAGCAGCGAGTGGCCCGCCTGCAGCAGGCGGCGGAACGCGGCGAGCAGCCTGGCGATATCGTCGAAGTGTAACCCGGTTGTGGGCTCGTCGAGGATATAGAGCAGGCGCTCGCTGCCGGACGCGGCCAGGTGCGCCGCGATCTTGATCCGCTGCGCCTCGCCGCCCGAGAGCGTCGTGGCCGGCTGGCCGAGGCGCAGGTAGCCCAGGCCGATCTCGTCGAGCACGTGCAGCCGCCGCAGCACCTTCGGCGCCGCGCTGAAGAACGCCAGCGCCTCGCGCACGGTCAGGTCGAGCACCTGGTGCACGTTCCTGCCCTTCAGCTTCACGTCGAGCACCCTGGGCTTGAACCGCCGGCCCTCGCACACGTCGCAGGGCACGAACACGTCGGCCAGGAACTGCATCTCGACGCGCACCTGGCCCTCGCCCTCGCAGGCCTCGCACCGGCCGCCGGGCACGTTGAACGAGAAGTGGCTGGCGGTGAGGCCCGCCGCCCGCGCGTCCTTGGTGGCCGCGAACAGCTCCCGGATCGGGTCGAACGCCTTCAGGTAGGTGACCGGGTTCGACCGCGGCGACCGGCCGATGGGCGTCTGGTCCACCAGCACGGCGTCGCTCACGTACTCGGCGCCTTCGAGTCTCCGGTGCGCGCCCTGGCGGCGCTCCGGCGCTGCCCTTGAGCCGCTTGATGGCCGGGTAGATGATGTCGTGCACGAGCGTCGACTTGCCCGACCCGCTCACGCCGGTGATCACGGTCAGCGTGTTGAGCGGAATCTCCACGTCGATGTCGCGCAGGTTGTGTTCCGGCCGCGCCATACACCCGGATGCGCTGCCCGGCCCCGCGGAACCGGACCGCCGGCACCGCAATCGACAGCTCGCCCCGCAGGTACTTGGCGGTCAGCGACCGCGGCTCGTGCATGAGGCCCTCGAGGCCGCCGCTGTAGATCACGCGCCCGCCCTGCTCGCCGGCGCCCAGCCCGAGGTCGACGACATGGTCGGCGACGCGGATCATGTCGGCGTCGTGCTCGACGACGATCACCGTGTTGCCCTGATCGCGCAGCTGCCGGAGGATGTCGATGAGGCGCCGGTTGTCGCGGGGGTGCAGGCCGATCGACGGCTCGTCGAGCACGTAGAGCGTGCCGACCAGCGCCGACCCGAGCGCCGACGCCAGGTTGATGCGCTGCGACTCGCCGCCCGAGAGCGTCGACGAGAGCCGGTCGAGCGTCAGGTAATCGAGCCCGACATCCCTCAGGAACGACGAGCCGCCGCCGGATTTCGCCGAGCAGCTTGCCGGCCACCGCCGCGTCCTTCTCGCCGAGCGCCAGGTCCGCGAAGAAGCGCTCCGCCTCTTTCACCGTGAGCCGGCACACCTGGTCAATCGTGCGGTCCCCCACCCGGACGTCGCGCGCCTCGCGGCGCAGGCGCGTCCCGTCGCACTCGGGGCAGGTCAGGTAGCCGCGGTACCGGCTCAGGAACACGCGGACGTGCACCTTGTACTTCTTGCGCTCGAGCCAGCGGAAGAAGCCGCGGATGCCTTCGAACTCCCCGCCGTCGCCGTCGAGCGACGAAGCGCTGCTCGTCGGCCGTCAGGTCGCGCCAGGGCACGTCCAGCCGGACGCCCGCCGCCTTCGCGGCCCGCTTCAGTTCCGCGAGGTAGGTGCGGTAGTGCGGCTTGCTCCACGGCTCGATCGCGTGCTGGTTGAGCGTCTTCGTGGGGTCGGGCACCACGAGATCCATGTCGATTTCGATGATGTTGCCGAAGCCGTGGCACGACCCGCACGCGCCGTAGGGGTTGTTGAACGAGAACAGGCGCGGCTGCGGGTCCTCGTACGTGATGCCGCAGGCCCGGCACTCGAAGCGCTCCGAGAACGCGTGCAGCCGGTCGGGCAGCTCCACCGCGAACGCCGCGCCGCCGCCCTCGGCGTAGGCGGTTTCGATCGAGTCGGTGAGGCGGCTCTCGATGCCGGGCTCGACGACGAGCCGGTCCACGATGACGTGCAGTTCAGGCCGCCCCGCCAGCGCGGCGGCATCCACATCGTCGAACGGCGTCGCCCGGCCGTCGACCAGGAGCCGGCCGAACCCCTTCTTGCGAAGCGACTCGAGCGTGGCCGCGACCGCCGCCGGCCCTGCCGTTCCCATTCCCGTTCCCGTGCCCGCCGCCGTCAGCGGTCTTCGCGGAGTCGAGGTCCGGCGCCGCGTCGGCGCCCGGCGCCACGTCGGCGATTTCCTCTTCCGAATCGGCCGGCTCGGCGGCCGCGGGCCCGACGGGCATCACCGCCACGTCGAAGCCGAGCAGGATTCGGGTGCCAGCCGGCAGGGCCGCGAGGCGCGAGGCCACCACCTCGGCCGTCTCGCGCATCACCTCCTGGCCGCACTGCCGGCACCGGGTGCGGCCCACGCGGGCGTAGAGCAGGCGCAGGTAGTCGTGAATCTCGGTGGTCGTGGCGACGGTCGACCGCGGGTTCCTGATGCTGTTCTTCTGGCGGATGGCGATGGCCGGCGACACCCCGTCGATGGAGTCGACATCGGGCTTCTCCATCCGCTCCAGGAACTGGCGGGCGTAGGCGGAGAGCGACTCCACGTAACGCCGCTGGCCCTCGGCGTAGATCGTGTCGAAGGCGAGCGACGACTTCCCCGACCCGCTGACGCCCGTGATGATGGCCAGGCGCCCGGCAGGCAGCTCCAGGCTGACGTTCTTCAGGTTGTGGGTACGGGCTCCGCGGACGACGATCCCCGTCGTCTCGGGCCCGATCTGGTCGCTCATCGGCGCTGCTGCCCCACTGTGCTCGAGGCGGGGGCTTCCCCAAATACTCAATCCTAGCACAGGGGGCTGGCCACTCCGGCGCTGCCGGAACTCGGGCCTCGGCGACTCGGGTCTTTGGGCGATGGCGGATACTACGGCCGGCTGGGGACGCGACCGGGCGGGCCCTCGAACCAGACCGCTGACCGTCAGTGCGCAAACCGCGGCGTAGGGGCCGAGGTCCGCGTTGGGTGACCGGGGCCCAACGCTGCCGCCGACAGCGCCCTGGAGCTGCGTTTGCCGGCCTGCGTGAGCGGGACCGGGCCGGCGCGTCCCCAGCCGGCGTGCCCGCGGCGTCCACCCTCGAAGTTGACAGATTCGACGGGACAGCGCCTATCCTGAGCACTCCATGTCTCCCGCGCGGTTCCACACGCATCGCCACCACCATCCCCGCCATCCTGGCGGTCCGGCGATGCTGCGCGCGTTGGCGACGAACTAGACCCTCTCTTCCAACGCCCTTCACAGCTCGCCGGACCCGGCGGGCCAGGACCGCCCTGTTTGCCACGGGAGTGTTCCCGGCGCGAGCCCCGGCTCGCGCGCAGCCGGGGGCTTCGCGCGCGGACGCATCGAACAAGGACTCAACGATGGACTTCTCGAAGTTGAACGGGCTCATTCCCGCCGTCGCCCAGGACGACGAAAGCGGCGAAGTGCTGATGGTGGGATTCATGAACGAAGCTGCGCTGGAGGAAACGCGCCGGACCGGCTACATGACGTTCTTCAGCCGCAGCCGCCAGGCGCTCTGGGTGAAGGGCGACACGTCGGGCAACCGCCTGGCCGTGCGGCGCATCCTCGCCGACTGCGACCAGGACACGGTCGTCGTGCGCGTCACGCGGCTGGGGGACGGCAACGCCTGCCACACCGGCGCGCGGAGCTGCTTCAACACCGAACTGGAGATGGCCGGGGGTGCCCGATGACGCTCAAGCTCGGCATCCCCAAAGGATCGTTGCAGGACGCGACGGTTCAGCTCTTCGCCCACGCGGGGTACAACATCTACGTCAATCCCCGCTCCTACTTCCCGGCCATCGACGACCCGGAGATCGAATGCATGCTCATCCGGGCGCAGGAGATGGCCCGCTACGTGGCCGACGGCGTGCTCGACGCCGGCCTGACGGGCCTCGACTGGGTGGCCGAGCAGGCGGCGGCGAACGGCCGCGGCCCGGTGGTGCCCGTGGCCGACCTCGTCTACGCGAAGCAGAGCTACGGCAAGGTGCGTTGGGTCCTGGCGGTGCCGGAGGAGTCGGCGGTGCGCTCGGTGCGCGACCTGGAAGGCGCCACGGTGGCCACCGAACTGGTCAAGGTCACCGAGGCCTGGTTCGCGAGCCAGGGCGTCCGCGTGAACGTCGAATTCTCGTGGGGCGCCACGGAGGTCAAACCCCCGATGCTGGCCGACGCCATCGTCGAAGCCACCGAGACGGGGTCGACCCTCCGGGCCAACCGGTTGCGCATCGTCGACACCGTCCTCGAGTCGAACACGCAGCTCATCGCCAACCCGCGGGCCTTCGAAGACGCGTGGAAGCGCACACGCCTCGAGAACCTCGCCCTGCTCCTGCGCGCGGCCATCGAGGCGCACGGCCGCGTCGGGCTGATGCTCAACGTCGAGCGCGCGGCGCTGGACGCCATCCTCGAGCTGCTGCCGGCGCTGCGCCGGCCCACGGTGTCGCCGCTGGCGGACGAGGGGTGGGTGGCGGTGAACACCATCCTCGAAGAAAAGACCGCGCGCGACCTGATTCCGCGCCTCAAGGCCGCCGGCGGCCAGGGCATCGTCGAGTATCCCCTCAACAAGATCGTGCTGTAGGAGGGACTGATGATGCGCGTCATCCCCGCTTCGTCTGCCGACGCCCTTGCGCTCGTGGATCGCCGCGTGACGCGCGACCTGGGACTGGTCCGCCGGGTGCGGACAATCGTCGCCGCGGTGCGCCGGGGAGGAGACGCGGCCCTGATCCGCTACGCCCGGCGATTCGACGGTCTGGACGGCGACATCGAACTGCCGATCGAGGAGGTGCGGCGCCTCGCGGGCACCGCGCCCCTGGACGTGCGACGGGCGGTGGCCGCCTGCGCGCGCCACATCAGGCATCGTTGCCCGGGCGCAGTTGCCGCGCGCCGCCCGGATCGCGGTGGCGCCTGGCGTCGTCATCGAGCACACGGTGACGCCCCTCAGGCGCGTCGGGTGCTACGTGCCGGGCGGACGATTCTCCCTGCCGTCGTCGCTTCTGATGACCGCGATTCCGGCACGCGTCGCGGGCGTCAATGACATTGTCGCCGCCTGCCCGCGCGTCGATGCCGTCGATCGCCGCCGCCGCCATCGAGGCGGGGGTCACACGGCTGTTTCGCCTGGGCGGCGCGCACGCGATCGCCGCGCTGGCGTACGGCACCGCGAGCGTGCCCAGGGTCGACAAGATCGTCGGGCCCGGGAACCGCTACGTGGCGGCCGCGAAAGCGCTCGTCGCACCCGACTGCCCGATCGATTTCGAGGCGGGGCCCACGGAACTCGTCTGGGCCACCCGCAGCGCGAGGCCCGAGTGGGTGGCCCGCGATCTCATCGCGCAGGCCGAACACGATCCCGACGCGCGGGCGTTTCTCGTCACCACGTCTCGCCGCGAGGCCGACGCCGTGCGCGACGAGATCGTGCGGCTCACGCCGGCGCATGGCGACGGCCGCCTCAGCGCTCGCGCGGAACGGCGCGGCGCTGGTCGCGGAATCGCGCCGCGAGATGCTCGAGATCGTCAGCCGCATCGCGCCCGAGCACCTGGCGACCGACGACGCGTGGCTGATCGCGCAGCGGCCGGCCGCAGGCACCATCTTCGTCGGCGCCTGGGCGCCTCCGGCGGCCGGAGACTACGCGACGGGCTCCAATCACGTGCTGCCCACGGCCGGCGCGGCGCGCTTCCGCGGCGGCCTCACCGCGGCCGATTTCGTGCGCGTGGTGGCCGTGCAGCGCGTCACCCGCGCGGGGCTGCGCGGCATCGCCGGCCCGGCCGTCGCCATGGCCCGCGTCGAGGGGCTGACGGCCCACGCGGCATCGATTGAGGCGAGGGTGAGATGAGCACCGGCTACCTGTACGAACCGCTGCCCGACATCGAATCGGGGCGGAGACTCCATCTCAACGAGCACACCGGCGGCTGCTCGCCAGCCGTGCTTCGCGCGATCAGGCGCCTGACGCGCGAGGACATCTCGGTCTATCCCGCCTATGCCCGGGCCACGGACCGCTGCGCGGCCGCGCTTGGCGTGACGGCCGACGCCGTCCTGCTGACGAACGGCCTGGACGAGGGCATCGTGACCGTGGCGCTCGCGTGGCTGCCGCGCGGCGCCACGGCGGAGGCGATCGTCGTCGAGCCGGCCTACGGGATGTTCGGCCCGTCCGCGCGCCTGGCCGGCGCCCGCGTCGTGCCGACGACTCCCCCGCCGGGCCTCGGCTTCGAGCTCGACGCCGTGCGGGCGGCGATCACGCCGGCGACGCGGCTCGTGTTCCTCGCGAGCCCCAACAACCCGACCGGGGCGGTCGTGCCAGCCGACGGCATCCGGCAGCTGGCGGCGTCCCTGCCGCCTGGCGGCGCCGTGTTCGTGGACGAAGCGTACGCCGACTTCGAGGGCCAGTCGGCCATCGGCGACGTGGCAGGCACGCCGAACCTCGTCGTCGGACGGACGTTCGCGAAGGCGTACGGCCTGGCCGGCATGCGCATCGGCTGCCTCGTGGCCCAGCCCGCCGTCATCCGGCAGTTGCGCGGCGCCATCGCGCCGTTCAGCGTGAACGTGTTCGCGGCCGCCGCGCTCGAGGCGGCCCTCGCGGACCGCGGCCACGTCGAGTGGTACATCAGCCAGGTGCGCGCGTCGCGGGAACTCCTCTACGACGCCTGCACGCGCCTCGGCCTGCCCTTCTGGCGAAGCGCGGCCAACTTCGTGCTCGTGAGGGTCGGCGATGCGCCGGCGGTGCGCGCCGCTCTGGCCGCACGGGGCATCCACGTCCGCGACCGGTCCGGGGCGCCCGGCTGCGAGGGCTGCATCCGCATCACGGCGGGTATCGTCGACGACACGAAGGCCTGCGTGACGGCCCTGGAGGAGGTGGTATGCGCAGGGCGGCGATGAGGAGGGACACGCGGGAAACGCGGATCGCGGTGCGGCTGGGGCTCGAGGGCCGCGGGCGCCACGACGTGAGGACGGGGATTCGCTTCCTCGATCACATGCTGGAGCTCGTGGCGCGGCACGGCGGGTTCGACCTCCGCCTGTCGGCCGACGGCGATCTCGACGTGGATCAGCATCACACCGTGGAGGACACGGGCCTGGCGCTCGGCGAAGCCCTGTCGGCGGCGCTCGGCTCGCGCCGCGGCATCAACCGCGCGGGCTATTTCGTGATGCCGATGGACGACACGCTGGCCGTGGCGGCGATCGACCTCGGCGGCCGGCCGCACGCCGTCATCAACACCGGCGTCCGCGCGCGTATGGTCGGCGACCTCCAGGCGGAGCTGGTCACCGATTTCTTCGAGGGCTTCGCGCTGGGCGCGCGCGCCAACGTCCACGTGAAGGTCCTCTACGGGCGCTCGAGTCACCACCGCGTCGAAGCGTCGTTCAAGGCCTTCGCGCGGGCGCTGCGCGCGGCATGCGCCCGCGACCGGCGCCTGGCGCGCGTGCTGCCGAGCACCAAGGAGCTGCTGTGATCGCGCTCGTCGACTACGGCGCGGGCAATCTCGCCTCGGTGCGCAAGGCGCTTCGCGCGTGCGGCGCGGATGTGCTCGAGCCGGCCGGGCCCGCCGATCTTGATCGCGCGGCGGCCATTGTCCTGCCGGGCGTGGGCCACTTCGCCGCGACCGCGTCACTCGGCGAGCGCTGGCGGGCGGCCATCCGCCTGCGCCTCGAGGCGGGCGTCCCATTCCTCGGCATCTGCCTGGGCATGCAGTGGCTGTTCGAGGGCAGCGACGAGGCCCCGGCGGTCCCCGGTCTCGGATGGCTGCCCGGCCGAATCACGCGCCTGACGGACCGCACGCCGGAAGGCGACCGGCTGAAGGTGCCGCACGCGGGCTGGAACGTCGCGCGAGCCGCGGGGCCCAGCCGGGTGCCGGGCCTGCGCGACGGCGCGTACCTTCTATTTCACGCATGCCTACGCGGCGCCCGTCACCGAGGCCACCGCCGCCACGACCATGTACGGCAGCCCGTTCGCGTCGGCCGTGAGGCGCGGCCTCGTCTGCGGCGTCCAGTTCCATCCGGAGAAGTCGGGCGCCGACGGGCTGGCCGTGCTCGGCGCCTTCGTCGGAGGAGTCCGGTGACGAGACCCGCACCCGATACGTTTGCCCGCCGCCTGATTGCCTGCCTCGACGTCCGCGCCGGCCGCGTCGTGAAGGGCGTGCACTTCGAGGGGCTCCGCGACGCAGGCGATCCTGGCGCCCTCGCGGCCCGCTACGACGCCGAAGGGATCGACGAACTGGTCGTGCTCGACGTCACCGCGACCGCCGAAGATCGTCTCGCCCTCGCGCGCACCGTGTCCGCCGTGGCCGCGAACGTGTTCATCCCGCTCGCGGTCGGCGGCGGGGTCCGATCGGTCGAAGACGCGGCGCGGGTGATCGACGCCGGCGCCGACAAGGTGGGCATCAATACGGCGGCGCTCGGCGACCCGGGGCTCATCTCGCGCATCGCCGACCGCTTCGGCAGCCAGGCGGTGGTGGTGGCGATCGACGCGAAGCGGGAGGGCGATCGCTTCATCGTCTGCAGCCACGCCGGCCGCACGCCAACCTCGTGGGACGCCGCCGCCTGGGCGCGGGAGGCCCAGGCCCGCGGCGCCGGCGAGATCCTGCTCACCTCGATCGATGCCGACGGCACGCTCCGCGGCTTCGACTGCCCGCTGACGGCCGCCGTCTCCGGCGCGGTCGGCATCCCGGTGATTGCATCGGGCGGCGCGGGGGCGCCGTCCCACTTCGTCGACGTCTTCTCGGCCGGTCGCGCCGACGCCGCCCTGGCCGCCTCCATCTTCCACGACGAAACGTGCAGCGTGCGCGCCATCAAGGCGGCGCTGCGATCACACGGGCTGCCGGTCCGCCTGTGAGGCCCCATGTTGATACCCTCGATTGATCTTCGCGGCGGCCGAGTCGTTCAGCTGGTTCAGGGACAGCGCCAGGCCCTGGCCTTCGACGATGTGTTCGAGTGGGTGGAGCGGTTCGCGCCGTTTCCGCGGGTGCAACTGATCGACCTCGATGCGGCGATGGGCACGGGCGACAACCGGAGCCTCGTGGCACACATCTGCCGGAGGCTGCCCTGCCGCGTCGGCGGCGGCCTGCGGACGAGTGCGGCCGCGGTCCTGGCCCTCGAGGCTGGCGCGCGGGAAGTGATTGTCGGGTCGGCGCTCTTCACGGCCGGCGGGGCGGACGCGGCGTTCGCGGCGTCGCTCGCCGAAGCGTGCGGCGCGTCACGGGTGATTGCGGCCGTCGACGCGCGCGGAGGCCGCGTCGCCGTGAAGGGATGGCAGGAAACGCTCGCGATCAGCCCCGCCGACGCGGCTCGCCAACTGGAGCCATGGTGCGGGGGCGTGCTCTACACCCACATCGACACCGAGGGACTGATGGGAGGGGTCGACATGGAGGCCGTCCGGAGCGTGCGCGACGCCACATCGCACCGCCTCTCGGCCGCCGGCGGCATCACGACATGGGACGAAATCCACGCCCTCGACGCGATGGGCGTCGACGCGGTGGTGGGGATGGCAATCTACACGAACACCCTCAGGCTCGGGCGTCCGGGACTCGGGGCTCCGAGCTCGGGGCCTGGCTGATCACGACGCAAAGCCTCTCCGCCTCGTCCCCGCTCGCCTGTCCCCTGTCCCCTGCGCCCCGTCCCCTAGTAGAATCCCCGGATGGCCCACGAACTGCCCTATCACGCCCAATTGCCGTTCACTTTCGGCGCGCTCGAGCAGGACGCCGAGTCGTTCGATCGCGCCGCGGCCGTCGTCCTGCCGGTGCCATTCGAACGCACGACCTCGTATGTCCCCGGCACGAAGAACGGCCCGCGCGAGATCATCGCCGCCTCCGGGCAGGTCGAGCTGTACGACGAGGAGCTGGGCCGCGAGATCTGCGACATCGGCATCCACACGCTGCCGGCGATGGAATCGCCTTTTGCGTCTACCGACGACGCCTTCGCCGAGATGCGCCGGGTGGCGGCGTGGCTTTCCGGGGCCGGGAAGTTCTTCGTGGCCCTGGGCGGCGAACACGCGTTGACGGCGCCGCTCGTGGCCGGCGTGGCCGGCGTGCACCCGGGCGTCACGGTGCTGCAGATCGACGCGCACGCGGACCTGCGGGAGAGCTACATGGGCGATCCGCACAGCCATGCGAGCGCGATGCGCCGCGTGCTCGAGTACGCGCCGGCGGTGCAGGTGGCCATCCGCAACCTGTCGGCGCCTGAAGCCGCAGCGATTCCCGGGTTGAACACGACCGTCTTCTACGACTGGAACATGCGCGACGACCCCGCGTGGATCACGCGGATTGTCGACGCGCTCGGCGACAAGGTCTACATCACGATTGACTGCGACGGCGTCGACCCGGCCATCATGCCGGCGGTCGGAACGCCGGAGCCTGGCGGGCTGAGCTGGCGGGAACTCCTCACCCTGCTGAAGCTGGTCATGACGAAGAAGACCGTCGTGGCGGCCGACGTAGTGGAGCTCTGCCCGATCCCGGGCCTGGTCGCGCCCAACTTCCTGGCCGCCAGGCTGGTCTACAAGCTCATCGGCTACCGGTTCTTCGCGCGCTAGTGCGCGGGACGCGCGGCGGCTACGCGCCGGTTTCTTCGGCTTCTCGACGGGCGGCCGGCGCGTACGGCGACTGCGGGAACTCGTCCACGACGCGCTTGAAGGTCTTTCTCGCGTCCTCGGCCTTCCCCGCGAGCCGGTAGGCGCGTGCGAGCTGCATCAGCACGCCGTCGGCGGGCACGTCGTCCGACTTCAGCGATTCCACTTCCTTGAACGACGCGATGGCCTGGTCGAACTGCCCCGCCATCATCTGGGCCTCGGCGATGCCCAGGCGGGCCATGGCCTGGTAGGCCCCCCGACCCTTCTCCACCACTTCCTTGTAGCGTTGAATGCCTTCCTGCGTGCGTCCGATGGCCACCAACGCGGCGGCCGCGCGGTATCGCGCCATGACGCCGGCGTCGCTTCCCGGGTAGGCCGCGGCGACCGCCAGCAGTTTCGGCAGCGCCGCCTCGAGGCGGGCGCGGTCCGTCGGGAACGTGCCGGGCCGCTGAACCGGCGGCTTCCCGGCTTCCGCCGGGGCGGGCGGCAGCACCGGCGCCTCGGCTGCGGTCAAGGCCTCGGCCAGGGCCGAGTTCGCCTTCCCCGCGCTCCACTGCCGGAAGGCCATCGTGCCCATGACGGCCGCCAGCGCGAGTGCGGCTGCGATACCGACGTAGCCGGCGGTCTTGCTGTTGGCTTCGTACCAGTTCTTCGCCCCGAGCAGCCACTCGGCGAACTCGTTTTCCTTCAGGTGATGGCGTTCCGTGCGCTTCATGCTGCTGGCGTCCCTTCTGTGTGAACTTCCTATTCTAACGGTGAATCCGGCGAGAAGTCGAGATTGGGTCCGCGCCCGCGGGCCGTCTGCCGCGCCCCTGAGTCAGACGCCGCCTGCCGGGATGCCGACGCCGAGCAACTGCTCTCCGCCCGCATCGCTGAACGCCGCACACGCCGAACGGTAAGGCGACTCGGCTCGCTGCAGGATCTCGCCGAACTCGGGGGTCGGCCGGAGCGCGTTATCCGCCCCGGCTTGGCTGCTGCTCCTGCCGGGACCAGCGAGTTGTCCCGTCCTATTGGGAGGAAGAACAAAGTCGCCGTCCAGGCAGACTCATGTGACCGAGGGTTCAGCCCGGTGGCACCGGAATTCACTCACCCACGTGCGCCAACTGCTGCACGCCCATGGTTTAGCCGCGACCGCGCACCGCTGCTCCGCGCCCGGCGACGGGCATTCTCGCGAGAGGCATGAACGTTGCAGCTTTGTCTGCTTCTTTGCCTGATGGAGACCCGACCATGAATCGACACTTCGCGTTCACCCTTGTCCTGATGTTGACGTTGCTCGGAGGGACGGCGGCGCAGGCTGGACCGATTATCGTCTCGGTTCCTGGCACCTCGGATCCCTGGCTGGCGGGGATGCCGAACGGCTCAACGGCTTCATCCGGCGATGTCGCTCCGGCGCAGTCGCCCGTCGAGGTCCTGGGCCTGGCGTTCTCGCCTGGCAGTCTGCTGTGGTTCTCGGCCACCGGTTCGACCGACCACTGCACCGGCGGCGCTTGCGGTCTGGCGCCGGCGGAAGGTGACCCCTTTGAGAGCTGGACGGGCCACTTGGGAGGTGCCGAGAACGGCATCGGCAACGTCTTCGCCCCCATCGATTCGCTGATCGGCGTCTTCCTGGGCGCCGGCCAGCCGAACCTGACGCCTGCCCCGGGCGCCGTGCTCGACTTCTCGACGGCGGCGTCGCGCAACTTCGCCGCGCTCGCGCCGCAACTGAAGCAGCCGTTCTTCATCGGCGACGGCCTGATGAACGATCTCACGACGGTGCAGACCTTCCAGGCGCCGGCGGGCGCGAGCCGTCTGTTCCTCGGCACCATGGACGGCTTCGGCTGGTGGAGCAACGTCGGCAGCCTCACGGTGAGTGCCGACACGGTGGCAAGCCCCGTCCCCGAACCCGGCTCGATGATCTTGCTTGGCACTGGCCTCCTCGGCCTGGGCCGTGTATGGAGGAAGCGGCGCGGCTAGTCTGAGGCTGTGGGACGCGCGATCCTGGAGGGCCACCATCGGGGTGGCCCTCGTTGTGTGTGCGCCAGGCACGCGGGAGTGAGCGGTGGTGCCCCTGGCCCGACTTGAACGGGCGGCCTACGGTTTAGGAAACCGTTGCTCTATCCACCTGAGCTACAGGGGCAGCAACGAGAAAGTGTAGCACGGGCGGCCACACAGCTCGATGCGGCGGCTGGCGGACTCCGTCGCGAAGGTGACGCGCGGCGCTCGCGTCGTGATCACCGTGCCGGCTTTCGCTGCTTGTGAAGCGGCCACGACGTCTTCCTTGGCCACAAGTTGCGGTATAGACTGCCCGAGGGGAGGGCGCTGAACCGATCTGCCGGCTGGGGTTGCCGTCGTTCCGGGCAAACGGACTGGCAGACCTGGCCGCGTGCTGCCTCACGCGGAAGCGTTGACTGACGCCTGATGAGGAACCTCCTCCGCCGGCTCTCCTGGGTGCCGCCTTGCCTTATCGGAGCGGCGGCATTCTTCGCCGTCGTGGGTCCCGGCGTCCTGAGCCCGACGAACGTCGGCTGGCTCAAGGTGCGCCCCGACTCCATGACTCACTACGTGGGATGGGTGTTCTTCCGCCATTCGCCGTGGACGATGCCGCTCGGCCTGAATCCCAGCTACGGCCTGGAACTCGGCAGCTCCATCGTGTACAGCGACTCCATTCCTCTGCTCGCGCTGATCTTCAAGCCGCTGTCGCCGTGGCTCCCGGAGCCATTCCAGTATTCCGGCTTGTGGCTGTTCGCCTGCTTCGTGCTGCAGGCCCTGTTCGGCTGGATTCTCATAGGGCTCGCCACGCGCCGAACCTCGCTCCGGCTCGCCGGATGCGCGTTGTTCCCTTTCGCGCCGCCGATGCTGTTCCGGCTCGCGGGACACTGGGCACTCGTCGGTCACTGGACGATCCTGGCCGCGCTCGTCCTCGCGCTCCGGCCCGGGCGCCGGCGCCAGGCCGCGTACTGGGCCCTGCTGGGGGCCGGCGCGGCCCTGGTGCACATGTACCTGCTGCTCATGGTGACGGGCATCTGGCTCGGTGCCTGGGCAGGCGATGCCTGGTGCCGCGCGCGCCGTCGGCCTGCGCTCGCCATGGAGATGGCTGTCGTCCCGGTCGCGATTCTGACGGCCATGTGGCAGGCCGGGTTCTTCGCGGTCGGCGAGGGGAAAGGCGCGGGAGGATTCGGCGGGTTCCGTTTCAACCTCGTCGCGCCCGTCAACGCCATGGGCTGGTCGTTCGTGCTGCCGGACATTGCGTGGCGGCCGGACGACTATGAGGGGTTCGCGTTCCTCGGTCTGGGCGCCCTGCTCGCCGGCGCCATCGCAGTGCATGCCGCCCTCCGGCTGCGCGCCCGCGGGGCGTTGACGCTGCCTCGCGAGTGGGTGCCGCTCGGCCTCGTGTTTCTGGGGTTCACGGTGGTCGCGGCGTCGAACAACGTCGGCTTCGGCCTGCACGGCTTCTCCTATCCGCTTCCGCCCTGGCTCTGGCCGGCGGCAGGCATGGTGCGCGCGTCGGGCCGCCTCTTCTGGCCCGCGTTTTACGCCTTGCTCCTCGCCATCGTCGCGCTCATCGCGCGGGCGTATCCCGCGCGCGTGAGCTTCGGCCTCCTGATCGCGGCGGTGGCGGTTCAGGTGGTGGACACGTCCGCCGGGTGGCGGAATCCAAAGGAGCCGCAGCTCCGCAGGCAGACAGCTGTCCGTTCGCCGCTCACGAGCGCCTACTGGTACGACGCCCCAACGCTCTACCGTCGCGTCAGGCTGGTCCCGCCGGGCAACGTCATGGACAACTGGGCCGTCATTGCGGACTACGCCGCACGGCAGGGCCTGGCCACTGACGCGATCTACTCGGCCCGCGTCGACCGGGACCGCGCGATGGCGCTCTTCAACGACACCATGGCCAGGCTGGCCGATGGCACCTTCGATCGGCAGAGCTTCTACATCCTGCAGGGCGGCACGGCGCGGCGTGCGCCCTGCGCGCTCGACCCCCAACGCGACCAGCTCGCGTGGGTGGACGGCTTCTGGGTGCTGATGCCCGGCTGGAAGACCCGCTTCGGTGAGCGGTACGCAGGGGAGGTCCGCCTCGACTGTCCGATCCTGTCTCCGGAGACCGCGCCCCTCGAGTTCGTGGCGGAGTCGAGTGCCCAGGCGGCCCTTTCGAGCGGCTGGTCGAACTCCGAACCGTGGGGCACGTGGAGCGACGGCCCGCGTTCCACGCTCAATCTTCGCGTGCGGGGCCCGGTGTCGGCCCTCGAATTTGCCGCCACGGCACCCGTCCGTCCGGGTCCACCCCTGCGGGTGGAAGTGTCGGTGGATTGCCAGCTCGCCACCACGTGGCAGGTCGCGATGGACCTGGAGCCGAGGGCCTACCGGCTGGTCCTGTCCGACAACGTGGCGGCCGGGGAGGAACGAACGGTGCGAGTCAGCTTCGCATACTCCGACATCCGCTCGCCCGCCTCGCTCGGCGAATCCCTCGACGAGAGGCGCATTGCGCTTGCCCTCCGGCAGGTGCGGGCGATCGGACCTACTTCGCCGTAATCAGGAAGTGCCCGCGCCGGTTGCGCGCCCAGCACTGCTCGGTCTGCTCAGTGCAGACGAGCTGGGTCTCGCCAACGGCGACGACCTCGATGCGGTCGAGCGCGACGCCCTGCGACACCAGGAACGCACGAACGACGTCGGCGCGGCGCATCCCGAGACCGAAGTTGTACTCGTTGGTGCCTCTGGGGTCCGCGCAGCCGTCGACTCGGATCTTCACGGAGGTCCATTTTCCAAGCCACGCCGCGTTGCGCAGAAGGGTCGCCTCGCCGTCGGGGCGCAAGTCGGACTTGTCGAAGTCGAAGTACACGTCGTCGAGCGGCTTCTGCCGGTTGAGGTCGTCGAGGCTCATCCGCGCGAAGAGATCCTCCTCGCTTGGAGCCGGCGGCTCGGGTGGTTGCGGCGGCCGCAGGGGCTCGGGCACCACGACCGCGAGCGGCTGCGGCGCGGGAGCGACAGCCGTTGGCTCCCAGGGAAGGGTCGGCGGGAAGTCCGAGTCTCCGAAGACGATGCGGTACAGCGCGCGGCCCCTGTCCGCTTCCGTCGACGGAAAGAGGTACCACGGGACGCCGGCGGCGACTCCGCGCAGCACGCGGATCTCCAGCCGGCCGGTGTACGACTCACCGGGTCCGGTGCCCGTCACCTTCACCTCGTACCAGGTCCAGTCGGCGCGCGAGTAGTCCCGCCCGATGTACCGCACGAACTCAATCTGGCGGACCCGGCCGAAGGGCAGCTGGAAGTGACCCGCCGGGCCGCTGACCCAGACGTATTGCACGCCGCCGTAGTCCCAGACCGTCTCGTTGATGCGGAAGTCGTCGACGAACACGGACAGGCCGGGTTGCGTCCGGTCCGGGTAGACGATCGCCCTGAAGCCGCCCGCGGCGCGTGCGGGCGCAACGAGCACCAGGACGGCGGCAGCGATGGCGACGAGCGTTCGGATCCTCATCACTCCGTACCTTTCGGCCGATCCTGCGCGAAACTGGCGGGCTTGCGCGGAATTGCTCACCCCGGCGCTCACTTGGCGGAGCGCCTGGATGGAGCCCGCGGGCTTCAGCCCGCGTGAGCCGGGGCGAACGTGCTCTGCCCCGGAGCCCCGGATTAGTAATGCAGGACGCTTGTCACCTGCTCGCCGGCCAGTTTCTCCCGGCCGTTCAGGAAGTCCAGCTCGATCAGGAAGGCGAGGCCGTGCAGCGTCCCTCCGAGGCGCGTCACCAGCGCGGCGGCGGCTCTCGCCGTCCCTCCCGTCGCCAGCACGTCGTCGACGACGAGCACCCGCTGGCCCGGCTGGATGGCGTCGGTGTGGATCTCGATCGCGTCCGTTCCGTACTCGAGGCTGAACGACTCGCGCAACGTCCTCGCCGGCAGCTTGCCGGGCTTGCGGATCGGGCAGAATCCCGCGCCGAGCCGGTCGGCCACCGCCCCGCCGAGGATGAACCCGCGGCTCTCGATGCCCACGACGATGTCGACGCCCACGCCGGCAAACGGCGCCGCGAGGCTGTCGATAGCGGCCCTGAACCCCTGGGGATCGCGCAACAGCGTCGTGATGTCGTAGAAGTTGATGCCGGGCTTCGGGAAGTCGGGGACTTCGCGGATGCGGCTCTTGAGGAAATCGGCTGGCGCGCCCTGCTGTGACATGAGTACGGTCATCCTTTGATGGAGAAACCCTGGTAGCGGCCCGTCGCCGGCCCCGTCTCGCGGTCGACGTGATCGACGCGCGCGCCTCTCGGCCCGCTCGAGATCGTCCACTCGAAGCGGTCGAGCGCGTCGCGGTCGCCTTCGACGACGGTTTCGACGCTGCCGTCGGGCAGGTTGCGGACGAACCCCGACAGTCCTTCGCGCGCGGCCGCGTCCCACGCGAACCAGCGGAAGCCGACACCCTGCACGCGGCCAGACACGACGTAGGTGCGTGATTCGGTCATGGGCGTCCCGGCCGGCCCCGGGACGCGTCATTATAGTGCAGCCCTGTGAGGCTCCGGGCCGGGTGTGCGGGGGTGCTTCAGCGCCCGGTCTTGCGCAGCGTCCGCACCACCCGGCCGGTCGTGCCGTCTTCCAGCCTGATGACGCCGCGAACCACATAGTCGCCGGGGGCGAGCGCACCGATCGGCACCGCCGCCGTTGCCACCACCCGGTCCTCCTCGGCGCGGGCGAACGCGAGCGGCACGGCGGCGATGGCGGACCCTTCCAAGTCCCGTGCCAGTTCGACAACGGCCGAGAGCCCCATGCCCGCGTTGCCGCCGTAGATGTCGAACGACGCGATGGCCGTCGGCTCGTCGCCGAACTGCAGCCGCGGCTCGACACCGCCCTCGCGCGACACCCCCAGCATCAGGGACCCGAGCGACAGCGGCCCCACTGCGGTGAGCCCCACATCGACGTCGTCCTCCGCCACGCCGAACCGGCCGGAATCATCGACAGCTGCCGCGCGCAGGCGGTAGCGCCCGGGCCTAGCGGCGATGGCGCCGAGCAGAGGCCGTTCGGCCGGGTCCGCAGCGAACCAGCGGCCGACGAGTTCGCCCCGATCGAGCAGCACGACGCCCAGCGAGGTGAGGGCGGCTGGCCCGGCCGGCTCGACCACGACGCCGACCCGGAGCTGCCCGCCGCGCTCCCGCACCGTGAAGCCGGCCGTCCGCAGCTCGAGACCCGTCGACGGGGCCGGTGCGGCCAGCAGCTCGGTCACGGCCAGCCGGGCCGCGTCGCGGGCGCGCCGCGGCGCCGCGAACATGATCTCGGGCCGCGCCCGCACCGTGACGCCGGCGCGGCGCACACGCACGGAAAGGGAGCGGCTCCGGCCGACAATCTCACGCCGCTCCGGTTCGATCTCGGCCTCGAAGTAGGCGGCGCTTTCCCGCGCGACGCGCAAGAGCGAGGCGGAGCCGGTGCCGTCCAAGGCCAGGCGTGCGGCCCCGGTTGCCCCGGCGAAGTGCTCGATGCCCTCGAGCGGGTTGTCCGACCCGAGGTAGTCCCGCCCGCTGATCGTCTCGCGCCACCCGCTGGCGCTCATCGCGATGTCCGCCGGCTGCAGGACGTAGACGTTCGCCCGCGCGGCGCCCGCCGTCGCGGTAATCCGCTCGAAGTGGTTGACCAGCAGCTCGCACATCCCCGGCGCCAGGGCCATCGGCGCGTCGCGGCGAGGGGCGGCGAGCCCGGCCGTGAACAGCACGACCGTAAGCGGCGCGGGGCGGCCGGCATGGGCCGTCAGGAAGCCGTCGAGGGATTCCAGGAAGCGGCGCGTCCGGCAGGCCATGTCCGACCCGGTTTCGCGGCGCGTGCCCTGCGCCGCGACAGCCTGAATCGCGCCACGCAGGCGGGCCGTGTCGCCGGTGAAGCCCGCCGTGACGCCGCCGAACGGCAGGACGGCGACCATGCCGCGGTCCGCTGCGGTGAACGCCGCAAGGAGTCCCTCGACTGCGTTCCTGAGCAGCGGCTCCTGCCCGGCCGCGAACGACTCTTCGTCGACGAGCAGCACGAAGTTCCGTCCGACCGACACGTCGGCACTCGTGCCGAAGGGCCGGGGCAGGCGCGCGGAGCCGGCCGGCACGGGCGCGGTGGCGATGCGGCGCAGGCTGCGGACCGTCCGGATCCGGCCGTCGACCCGCACCTCGATCTCGGAGGCCTGCAGCGCCGCGACGGGAGTGCCGTCTTCCGCCACCGCGATGAAGTCCACGATCGGGCCCGGCGGATGCTCGCTCGCAGGCCGCGCCTGGCGGGCTTCCGGGTGCCGCGGGTGCGCCAGCGCCGCGACGGCCAGCCCGCACCACACCAGCCCCCACCGACGTCCGAGTCGCATGCGCCTCCGCTCTCCGAGAGAGCCGGCCGGTGGAACCGCCAGGCTGCGCCACCGGCCGGGCGTGACGGGCCGGCGCGCGAGCCGGCCCGGGAGACTCCCCCGCTACCAGTTGAAGCGGATCATGATTTGACCGAGCCGCCCACCCGGATCGTACGTGTTGCTCGGGTCGCGGTAGGCCGTCGTCACCTGGAAGATCGTCGCGCCAGACCCCGCGGCGGCCACCGGATCGAAGTTCACCGCGTCGAACGCGTTCAAGAGGTCGAAGCGGACCTCGATGTTCATCGGCCCGCGGATGTCGAAGCGCTTGGTGAAGCCCAGGTCGAACCGGCCGAACCACGGCGCGCTCAGGAAGTTGGTGCGCGACACGCCGCAGTCGCCCCCCTTGATCTGCAGGCAGTCCTTCGTGTTCGCCGGCGCGATGTACCGCCCCTCGGGCGGCCCGAGGCTGGTGGAGTAGCCGTCGAGCGTGGTCGTCGCCACGCTGTACGCCCGGCGCGTATTCAGAATGACGTCCTCCGGCAGCATCCACACCTCCGTGAGCCCGCTCGTCGGGTTCGGCCGGAAGTAGTACTTGTACATCTCCTGCAGGTCGTCCAGCGTCATCCCGACGAGCCGTACGCTGCCGAGGTTCAGCACGCGCTGCTGCACGCGGCCCACGAGGTTGACGCTCCAGCCGCCGACGACGCCGTTGAGCACCGGGTGCAGGTCGCGGCCGTACCGCTTGCCCTTGCCGACGGGAACCTGCCAGTCCGCCTGCATCTTGACGGCGTGCCGCACGCCGCCCTGGGCCACCATCGCGCGGCCGTAGCTGAAGCCGTCGAAGGCCGACCCCGCCTCGCGCGCGTACTGGTAGTTGACGTTGAACGCGAGGCCCTTCGACAGCCGCCGGCGGAGTTCGAGTTGCAGCGCGTGGTAGTCGCTGAAGGCGCCGCTGTCGTAGACGACGTTGTCGGTGACGTCGGGATTGACGACGAAGAAGTTCGCCGGCAGGCCGGCGGCCAGCGCGTTGGCGCGGCGGGTGGCGTTGCCGTCCAGATCGCCGGCCGCGGTGATCGGAGCCGGCGAGGCCGGCGACAGGCGGTTGGCGAACGTCGCGCTCGTCCAGGTGGTGGTGCCGCCGGTGTACGCAGCCGGGTTCCCGGCGTCCCTGCTGCCGTTGAAGTACGCGAGATAGATCGGTAGCGGGTTCGTGCCGGTGCCCGGGCCGAAATACGCGAACGACCCGGCGCGGCTCGAGACGCCGGACGCGTTGTTCGCCGCCAGGTTCGTCATCGCCAGCCGGAACTCGTCGATGAACTTGTTGGCGACGATGTTCTCGCCCCGGATGGTGTTCCAGTTGAGGTCGGACCACTGGTTGCTGCCGCGGGTGCCGACGTAGCGGATCTCCATCGCCATGTTGCGCGTGATCGACCGCTGGAAGCCGATCATCCACGTCTGGGCGCGGCCCACCTGGATGTCCGGGGCGAACGCGTAGATGCTGTCGGCGCGGTTCTCGCGCGCCGGGATCGGGAACGTCGGCGACTCGGGGAACGGCGCCTGGTACAGACGGTTCTTCTGGCTGAACAGCACGGGCCACGACTCGCCCGGCGGCACGAGCCCGGTGTTGGTGTCGCGCGTCAGCGAGAGCGTGCTGCCCGGGTTCGGGCCGTAGATGCCGGTGAATTCCGATAGGCCCTGGCGTTCGTACGCCACCGACCAGCCGGCGCGGATCGTGCCCTGCTCAGGATCGCCGAGCAGCGTGCGCAGGAACCCGTCCTGCACGTTGGGCCGCCAGGCGACGCTCGCCGACGGCGCCACGTTGTTCCAGTCGGTCTGGTAGCCCTCGGTGCCCCGCTTGAGCTGGATGAACTCCGGCCTCACGCCGCCCGACGCGCCCGGCTGGAGGAAGTTGCACTTACTGTACATGCCGCCGGCACCGAGTCCCGAGATGCCGCAGACGCTGGCGAGCGTGGCGGCCGACATCACGTCGTTCGACGCGGAGAACGGCGTCTGCACGTCCCACCGCAGGCCGCCGGTGACGGTCAGCGTCGGGGTAACCTTCCACGAGTCCTGGGCGAACATGCCGAACACGCTGATCTGGCCCGCCCGGACGCGCGGGCCGAACGCGACGTACTTGTTCGTCTCCGCGTCCAGCGCGGCCTGCCCCGTGATGCTGATGACCCGCCCGGTCAGCAGCGCGTACAGATCCCGCGCGTCCGCCAGCTGGCCCGACGAGGCGCCCGGGAAGTACGTCGTGGTGAACAGCCCGATCGCCGGATCGAACAGCGTGCTCATGCCGAGGTTCGCGCCCGGCACCATCTGCTGGCCGAACTCCTCGGCCGTCGACCGCAGGTACGATCCCCCGAAGTTGAGGCTGTGCGTCCCGCGCTGCCACGTCACGGTGTCCTCGATGCTGTAGGCCGGCGCCGATCGCCAGGTCGGCGCGTTGCGCACCCACCAGTTCGTCAGGCCGATGTTCGCGTCGAAGTCGATGGCGTAGCCGTCCTGGTCGGCGTAGCTTTGCGGCCCGTTCGTCGACGTGTCGCCGAAGCGCGACGCGCCGTAGAACGTCGTCGCGCCGCCGCGCAGCTCGTTGACCACGTTCTTGCCGAACGTGGACCGCAGCGACGCCGACAGGATGGGCCGCGTCGACGAGAATTTCGCGAAGTTCGGCGCCCCGGGGAACCGGACGTCGTACCCGTTGAGGTAGTCCGGATCGCGCGTCGCGCTGATGACAGAGAACGACCCGCTCAGGCGGTGACGGTTCGTGAGGTTGTAGTCGAGACGGACCGTCGGCTGGTGCTCGAACAGCTCGCCCGGGCTCAGCCACACGTACTGGTTCAGCAGCGGGTCGGCCGCCGCGCTGCGCGTGCCCGTCGTTGTCATCGACTGCGAGATCTTCTGCAGGATCGCCATCACCGTCGGGTCCTTGGCCGAGATCTGGCCGTTCGCCGCAGCCAGCTGCAGTACGTTGACCTCTCGCACGTCGGAGCCGAACTGGTAGCGGAACCAGCCATCCAGCGCCCGCTCGTGGAGCGCGGTCCGCGTGCGGGTGAAGCTGTTCGGATAGCGCAACTGCTCGTAGTGCACGAAGAAGAACGCCTTGTTGCGGCCGTCGTAGAGGCCCGGAATCACGATGGGTCCGCCCGCCCGCACCCCGTACTGGTTGAGCTTGACGTCGTTCTTCTCGAGGTTGTTGACCGTGTTGAAATAGTAGTTGGTGTTGAGCGCCGGGTCGCGCCAGTACTCGTAGCCGCTGCCCGCGAAGCGGTTGCTGCCCGATCGCGTCTGGAACGCCATCGTCACGGCGCCCGTGCCGCCGCCGATCTGCGCACCCCCCGCCGCCAGCGTCACGGAGGCGGCCTCGACCGCGTCCTGGCGCGGGGTGACCGACGCGAAGAACCCGTCGGTCGACCGCAGGAAGTTGTCGTTGTTGCTCACGCCGTCGAGCGTGATGCTCAGGAACGCGTACGGCAGGCCGTTGATCGTCGAGTCGCGGTTGACCCCGGCGGTGTTGACGCCCGGCAGGAACGTGATCGCGTTCAGCGCGTTCCGCGTCGGCGTCGGCATGCGGTTCAGCTGGTCCGCATTCAGCGTGGCCGCCACAGCCGCTGTCTCGGTGTTGATCAGCTCGGCGCTGCTCGAGACGACCACGGTCTCGGTCAGCGCCCCGACCTCCAGCGTCAGGGGGATCGTCACCGGCTGGCCCGGCGCCACCCGCACGTCCTTGGCCTGCGCCGCCTTGAATCCCGACAGCGACGCCGTCACAGTGTAGGAGCCCGCCGGGAGCGCGGGCACGTGGTAGCTCCCGTCCGCGCCCGTCACCACCTCGAACGTCACGCCCCCGGCCTCGGAGGCGACGACCACCGTCGCGCCGGGCACGACGCCGCCGCCGGCGTCGCGCACCACGCCGGAGATGGAGGCAGCGGTCTGCGCGTGAGCGCCCGGCGCGCCGAACACGACGAGCAGCAACGCGGCAATGATCGATCGCGAGACACGCACCATGGGTGTACCCTCCTCAAAGCACACGCGGCGCCATCGGACCCCAAGGCTGGCCGCGGGGCCTTCCCGGGGCGATTGCTGCAACGATCGCGCGCAGTCTACGCCCGGGTCGTACGACAATCAAGGGGCGGGTGACCGGCCGGGCTTGCCCCGCCGCAGCCGCCGGAGGTACGGTGATAGGTTATGAGCGAATCTTCGACGCCTGACGTCCTGGCCCTGGGCGTTCCCGGGTTCGCGTACGCCGACCTGTACCGGCCCGAGCGCCTGCGGGACCTGCACGACGCCTTCCTGCGCGAGGTCGGCGAGGCCGACCCGGACCTGCGCCGCCGGTGGGACGAGTACCCGGGCCAGCCCGGACGCACCGAGGCCCGCGCCAGAGGTGTCGTTGCTGTACGTGCGGATGGCGCCCTACCTCAGCCGCTTCCTCGCCAGGCTGTTCGGCATCGAGGATGAGGTCAGGAGCCTCGCCTCGGCCACGGCGGAACAGGATGTGCTCTTCCGCTTCAAGGCCGACTTCGTGCGCCGCCGCGTCGTTCCGCTGCTGAAGGGCGGGCAGCCTGTCGCGGTCAGCGCCGCCGAAGACGCGCTCGTCGAGTCGCTCGTCCGGGGCCAGCATCCGAGCGACGGCGAGATGGCCCTCGCGCGCGCCGGATGCCTGCTGCTCGATCGCGAGATCGCGGCCGCCAAGAGCGGCGACGACGCCGGGAAGGCCGAGGTGGCGTCGGCGATCGAGGCGATGCGGAAGTGGTGCGCCGCCCACATGCACGACGAGGCGCACCGCGGGTGGGTCGTCTTCAAGCTCGCCGGCAACGTCGACTACTTCAAGCTGGTGGAGGTCGAGCACAGGCATCCCGATCTGCCCACCGCCATGGAAGGCCCGGAGCTGCACCTCCGCCGGCGCGACGGCTTCACGCTCACGGACCCGCGGATGTCGGAGCGCGAGGTGCTCAGCGAGATCAACTACTGCGTCCTGTGCCACGAACGCGAGAAGGACTCCTGCGCCACGGGGCTCTTCGGAAAAGACGGGAAGGTGCAGGAGAACCCGCTCGGCATCCCGCTCGAGGGCTGCCCGCTCGACGAGCGGATCTCCGAGATGCACATGATCCGCAGGCGCGGCGACGCCGTGGGGGCCCTCGCACTCGTGACGGTGGACAACCCCATGTGCGCGGGCACCGGCCACCGCATCTGCAACGACTGCATGAAGGCCTGCATCTTCCAGAAGCAGGACCCGGTCAACATCCCGCAAATCGAGACCGGCATCCTCACCGACGTGCTGCGGCTGCCGTGGGGCGTGGAGATCTACGGCCTGCTGACGCGCTGGAATCCCTTGAACGTGCGGCGGCCCTACGCCCTCCCCTACAACGGCAAGAAGGTGCTCGTCGTCGGCATGGGTCCCGCGGGCTACACGCTGGCCCACTACCTCGTGAACGAAGGCTTCGGCGTGGTGGGCGTCGACGGCCTGAAGATCGAGCCGCTGCCCGAGTCGATCACGGGCACCGACAGCGCGCCGCCCGAGCCGGTCCGCGACTGGGCGGCCATCTACAGCCCCCTCGACGAGCGCCCGCTCGAGGGCTTTGGCGGCGTCTCCGAGTACGGCATCACCGTCCGGTGGGACAAGAACTTCCTCACGCTGCTCCACCTGACGCTCGCGCGCCGATCGACACTGCGCATGTACGGCGGCATCCGCTTCGGCGGCACGCTCTCCATGGACGATGCGTGGGCGTACGGGTTCGATCACGTGGCGATCGCCGCCGGCGCCGGCAAGCCGACGATCGTCGACATGAAGAACAACCTGCTCCGCGGCATCCGCCAGGCCAGCGACTTCCTGATGGCGCTGCAGCTCACGGGCGCGTTCAAGCGCGGCGCTTTCGCCAATCTCCAGGTGCGCATGCCCTGCGTCGTCATCGGCGGCGGCCTGACGGCCATCGACACCGCCACGGAGGTGATGGCCTTCTACCCGCTCCAGGTGGAGAAGATCCTCGATCGCTACGAGTCGCTGTGCGCGCAGTCCGGCGAGGCCGCCATCCGCCAGGCGTTCGACGAAGAGGAGCAGGGCCTGCTCGACGAGTTCCTCGCGCACGGGCACGAGGTGCGCGCCGAGCGAGCCCGCGCCGCTGCGGCCGGCGCGCCGCCCGAGTTCGTGCCGCTCATGCAGCGCTGGGGCGGCGTGTCGCTTGTCTACCGCAAGGGCATGCTCGACTCCCCCGCCTACCGGCTCAACCACGAGGAAATCACCAAGTCGCTCGAGGAAGGCATCGTGTTCGTCGAGCGCATGAACCCGGAGGAGGCCATCCCGGACGAGTACGGCCACGTGTCGGCCGTGCGGTTCCGCGAGCAGATCAATGACGGCGGCAAATGGCGTGACGGGGACCTCGTCGTGACGCTGCCGGCGCGGTCCGTGTTCGTGGCCGCCGGCACGACGCCCAATGTCACCTACGAGCGCGAATACCCCGGCACGTTCCAGATGGACGAGAAGCGGCGGTTCTTCAAGCCGCACGTCGCCGAGCGGTCCCCCGACGGCGCCATCGCCCTGGTGCCCGCGTCCGAAGGCTTCTTCACCTCGTACAGCCGGGACGGCAAGTACGTCACCTACTACGGCGACAACCACCCGAAGTACGCGGGCAACGTCGTGAAGGCCATGGCCTCGGCGCGCGACGGTTATCCGCATGTCGTGGGACTCTTCCCGGGCGCCGGAGGGCCGGTGTCGGCCGCCGAGCAGGCCGACCGCGATGCCGGCTGGAACGAGTTCACCGCCATCCTCGACCACGACTTCCTGGCGCGCGTCGAGCGCGTAGTCCGCCTGACGCCGACCATCGTGGAAGTCATCGTCAAGTCGCCCGCCGCCGCCCGGCACTTCCAGCCCGGCCAGTTCTACCGCCTCCAGAACTTCGAAACGACGGCGCCCGTTCTCGGGGCCGGCGCGAACGGGCCCCGGATGCTCATGGAGGGCCTGGCGCTCACGGGCGCGTGGGTCGACAAGGAACGCGGTCTGCTGTCGATGATTGCGCTCGAGATGGGCGTGTCGAGCCGGCAGTGCGCGTATCTCAAGCCGGGCGAGCTCGTGCTGGTGATGGGCCCCACCGGCGCGCCCACCGAAATCCCGCGCGGCGAGAACGTGCTGCTCGCGGGAGGCGGGCTGGGCAACGCGGTGCTCTTCTCCATCGCGAAGGCCCTGCGTGCGAGCGGCAACAAGGTGATCTACTTTGCCGGCTACAAGAAGGGCGAGGATCTCTTCAAGCGCGAGGAGGTGGAGGCGGCCACCGACCAGGTCGTCTGGACCACCGACGCCGGCGTCGAGATCCCGCCGAGCCGGCCGCAGGACGCGCACTACCGCGGCAACATCGTGCAGGCGATGATCGCCTACGCCAAGGGGGAGCTGGCCGCGCCGCTGGTGCCGCTCAACACCGTGGACCGCATCATCGCCATCGGCTCCGACCGCATGATGGCCGCCATCAAGCTGGCGCGCCTGACGACGCTCGAGCCGTACCTGAAGGAAGACCACGTGGCGATTGCGAGCGTCAACTCGCCCATGCAGTGCATGATGAAGGAAGTGTGCGCCCAGTGCCTGCAGCGCCACGTCGATCCGAAGACCGGCAAGGAGACCATCATCTTCACGTGCTTCAACCAGGACCAGCACATGGACCGGGTGGATTTCCCGAACCTGTCGGCGCGCCTGCGCCAGAACACCGTGAAGGAGAAACTCGCCGGGATGTGGTTCGACCAGTTGATGGCCGAGAGGCCGCTGCCGAGCGTGTAGGATTCGGGACTCCCGCCTTCGCCAGCCTGCGGCGGGCTACGGCGCGGCAGGCGGGATGCGGGATTCGGGACGATCGCCATGGCAGGAATCTTCATCAGCTATCGTCGCGCCGATTCGGCCGGGCACGCGGGGAGGCTTCTCGATCATCTCTCGCGGGTGTTCGGCGCGGACGGCGTCTTCATGGACGTCGACGACATCCAGCGCGGCGACTCGTTCGCGGAGACGCTGACGGCACGGCTGCAGGAGGCGGACGTGCTGCTGGCCGTGGTTGGGAAGCGGTGGCTCACGCTCACCGACGCCGCGGGTCTCCGCCGCCTCGACAACCCCGACGACTGGGTGCGCACCGAGATCGCCAGCTCGCTGCGCGCCGGGGTTCTGGTCATCCCCGTGCTCGTCGACGGGGCGGGGTTGCCCGCGGTCACCGAGCTGCCCGAGAACATCCGCGCGCTGGCCGCGCGCCAGATGGCGGAATTGCGCGACGGCTCCTGGAGCGATGATGTCGCGCGCCTCTGCAGGGACATCAAGCTGCGCCGGGCGCGGGGGTCGTGGCGCGAGAGTCTCCGCCGCCACCGCCTGCCTGCCGCCATCACGCTGCTCCTGGCGGTGGCGGCCGGGGGTTACTCCGCCTATGTCTACGCGCGCGGCAGCCGGGCTGCGGTGCCCGACGTGGCCGGGCTCAAGCTGGACCAGGCGAGCCGGGTGATCGCCGACGCGGGGCTGCAGGTCGGCGTCGTGTCGAAGGCCTCCACGAACGAGCAGCCGCCCGGCACGGTGCTCGGGCAGAACCCCGCGACCCGGGCGGCCGTGCGCAAGGGCACCGCCGTGTCCCTGACCGTGGCGGATCCGAAAGCCATTGACCTCACCCCGTTCGTGACAATCCGCGACGTGGGCCAGGAGGGCACCGTCACCGCCGCGGCGTGCGCGACGGCGATGGGCGCGTCGCTGGCCGCGCAGGGCCGCCCGATGCCGCTCGCGATGCGCTACATCTACGAGAAGGCCAAGCGGCACGACGAGGTCGCGGGCGAAGGCACGTTTCTCGAGACCACGATCTACGTGGCGACGCAGTTTGGCGCCCCGCCGGAGGCGCTATGGCCGTACCGCGAGTTCGCCCGCAAGCTGCCGAAGGGGGTGAGCTGGCGCGACCTCGACGAGGCCGCCGCCGCCTACAGGGCCAGGCTCACGCAGCTGCCGGATCTCGACGCCGTGCTGCCCGCACTCGACAAGAAGACGCCCGTCCTCGTCACGGCGGTCGTGACGGACGCGTGGATCACGGACGCGGCAACCCGTACCGGGGTGATCCAGGCCGCGGGCGCAGGAAGCCCCAGGGGAACGGTCGTCACGATCGTCGGCTACGATCCCGCGACGCGCCGCTTCAAGTTCGCCAACAACTGGGGTACCGGCTGGGGCGACAGAGGGTTCGGCTACGTCGACGCGGGCGATGTCACCAGCGTCCTGCAACCGGGCCAGGGGCTGTGGGCGGTGACGGTCCCGCCGCCCGAACGGTAGGTCTCGCGGGCCCTCGCCACCAGGTCCTGTGAGGCTTCAAGGCTTCAACCTGACCTTCGGGCGGCCGACGCCCCTGGTCTTCCTGCGCAGCCTGAAGGTGTCGGCCGTGGCGAGGCAGGACGGGGTCGTCCAGATTCTGGCGAATGTCCTCGTAGGCACACCGTAGGCGGTGCAGCGGCCAGCGTCATCTCCGGACACCGGAGGGGCGCCGGGCATAAGCGGGCCCCGGATCCGCAGACCGGCAGAGAGGCCGTCCGCTTCCTGACCGGGGTTCCACGCCGGCGCTGAACGGCGCGGCGACGTTGCGGTTCGCGCCTCCGCGCCGCAGACGAGGCCTCGGGGTGGTCTGGTCGCAATTCCGGTGAGGTGTAGACCCGGTGCAGGGAGGAGTGGTTCCTCAGCAACGAGAGCCACCGCGCTGGTGGCTCTCGGGCAATCGCCGCTTCTAACGGGCCTGACTGCTACCGTCGTTTCCGCCAGGCACGCCCCAAGACGACCAGCCCAGTGCCGAGCAGGATCAGGGAACCGGGCTCCGGAACGGCGTCGCTCGGGATCGTCCCGTACTCGATGTTGTCGATACCCCAACGGCCGTCCCCGGACGCATCCAACTTGACCAGCACGATCCGCGGCTGGTCGTTTCGGAACAACCCGTAGAACTCGGCACTGTCCCCGCCCACTCCCGTCGTCTCGAACCCGAACGACACGGAGCTGCCGTCCGTCAGGAGCGCGACGCCGGTCGTGCCGGCCTGGTCGATGTCCAGGAACCCCAGGTAGTCGATCGGGCTCGCCGAGAAGTCGAATTCAAGAAATGCCAACTCGTTGTGCGTCAGAGAGAAGACCCCGACGGGGTTCGAACCATTGATCACGCCAGCTCCGGTGCGGACGATGGCCTGCCTGGCGCTGGACGTGTCGGTGATCACCAGGCTGCCGGGGAAGAGACCGGCGATGCCGGATACGTTCTGGAGGTCGGAGAAGCCCGCCTCGAAATCCACCAGGTACTGCGGTGAGACGATTCCCGCCGCAGCGAGCCAGCTGGCGCGCGTCGCAGCGTTGTCGCCAGGGTTCGAGGCGTTGAACGTCAGGGGGCCGGCGTGGGCCGTTGCCATCGACCCCGCGAGTACCATCGCCACGACCAGGGTGAGTCCTCGTAGTCCTCGCATGTTGCGCCTCCAGAGGCAGTGGTGCGCTACGTGGGGGGCCGCCGCAATGAGCGCATGGCTCGCGCGCGTACCAAATCAGGGCCACGTACGCAAATGCCGCGCCGAATAGCAGAGTTGGCGAGTTGCGCCGCAGTGTCGAAGATGCCACGGCTTGCGCCCACCCGCCTTGGAGTCCGTCGACCGATGTCGAGTGAATGTCGCCTTCGAGGCAGACTACTATCTGGCGGCGCGCAGAACGACCAGACCAGGGCAAGAGCCGGAGCCCGGCACCGGATGCCCGGCGTACCCGGGTGGCTCAGACACGGTGCGCTGGATGGACGTGCAGGCATCACGCGACTGCGAACCGGCCATCACCTGATCTAAGATGCCCAAGGACCCGAGCCGACGCTCCCTCCCCCACCAGCAAGGGTCAATGGTCACCAGCCCCGAGGAGTCATCACGCTCATGCCCGATGTCGCCAGAGTACTCAGAGAAGAAGTTCAGCGACTTGCCAAGCGCCAGGTCAAGGCGGGGTTGGCGCCGATCAAACGCGACACTGTCCGCCTGAAGAAGCAGGTTACAGACCTCCGTCGCGAGCTGACGGCGCTGACGCGTACCAGCCGTGAGTTGCTGGCCAGGGTCACGCAGGTAGTGGCCACCAACGAGGCGGAGGTGGCGACGGAACAGGCGGCCACGCTCCGGCCGTCATCGAAGAGCCTGGTGCGGCTCCGCCGCCGATTGGCTTTGACGCAGGTCGAGTTCGGGAGACTGCTGGGCGTCAGTGGCCAGGCCGTGCTCTACTGGGAGAGGAAGGGCAGCCGGGTTCGGATGCGCAGCGCGAATCTCGCGGCCCTCGCGGGCATTCAGAAGATCGGCAAGCGTGAGGCCCGTCGGCGGCTGGAAGGGACCGGCCAGGTCCGGAAGCGCCGTCACGAATAGCAGGTCGGTTCACCATGGGCAGCACGCTGAGTCAGCGCTGACGGCGCGGTGGCTGCATAGAACGGTACGAAGGGCCACCGCGATGGTGGCCTCCCGCCGTTGAAACGTTACTTGAGGTGACCTACTGCCGCCGCTTCAGCCACGCCCGCAGGCCAACGAGGCCCGAGCCGAACAGCAGCAACGAGGCGGGTTCCGGCACCGCTGAGATGCTGGTCAACCTGAGATCGTCGTAACGAATGTACGGTCCTGAGTCGGTACTCGAACACATCCACTCCCCGTATCTGATCGGACACGTTCATGTCCGAGATCCGCTGTCCACCCTCGGTGTACAGTCGGAACACACCCTTGTTGTGCCAGTAGGGCCAGCCCCCATCCCACCCACCAAACAGCCACCCTTGCGGCTCAATCGTCGACCCTGGCCAAGCGGTGTCAGCACCAAGGGTGCTGGACCAGGACGGGAGGTTTGCCCACGGAGACGGCCCAGACAGGTACTGAGCGTAGAAGGTATCCACTCCGGGTTCGCGGAACCCCCTGTCAAAGTCGATGATGATGCGAAAGGCCACCGGAGTGCCCTCTGGAATGTCGGTTCCGGGCGGCACGCCGCACGCCCCACCATCAGCTAAGCGGTCGACCCACAGACATCCGTTCGCTGTCACCGTGCCTTGGAACACATAGAGCAGCGGCGATGCCTGCACGGCCCCCGCGGCCAGCGAGAGGAATAGGACCGTCACGATTGAGAGCAGTGGGCGTTTCATGGCAACCCCTTGGAACGATCCGGGACGCATGGAGGAGGCTACTAGGCGACGTACCTGACTGCGAGGTGGCTGATCCCGCGCCTCGCTCCGGCGGTCTGTTAGCCACAAGCGTACGAAAGGGAGACTCCCGACTCGCGACCAACCGCACGACGATGGGACAGTTGCAAGTCGGAGTCCAGAGGGTCGTTGTGCGATTCTGCGCCCAATTCCTCGGACGCCGGTCTGGAGGGCTCCTCGGTGGCGGCCAATTGGTTGGCCGGGGCGGCCAAGGACTGGCTGTTCGGGCTGCGCCCGGACGGCACGGATGCGCCGCCGCCGGCCGGTCATTGACGCCAGGACTCCGTGACTTCGGCAGCCAGGTTGACGTGCGTGTCGGGTGGCGCACCGATGCCACTCACGCGGTGCCCCTGATGAGAATCCCCCCGCCCTCGCGCTCCGAGCGGAAGGCGATCCGCTTGCCGTCTGGAGAAAGGAGGACTTCGTATGGGCCCAGCCGCGTGCCCGCAGTCAGAGGCATTGCGGTTCCTGGCGCGCATTTCCGGCCACGACACGAGCGCACGCTGCTCCGGGGGACTACCCGCACGACCTCGGTCCGGCCGATACGCAGGACCTGACTTCGAGGCGGACGAGAATCAGCGCGTGGTCTGGACCAGGACGAACGGCTCGAACAGGCCGTAGCCAACCGTCGAGTACCGCGACCCGGGGGGCGGTCCCGGGCTCGGCCCCTTCTGGAACATCGACGGCCACGCGGTTCCGAGCGCCGGGTTGCCGTGATGCGGCCCGAGGGTGTTCTTGAGCGTCCCGATCACGATCACTTCGACGTTGTTGGCCCCAGGCTTGACCCATTTCGTGACGTCCACGGACCAGGGCGCAGACATCACGAGGCCGGCGTTCTGGTCGTTGACCCGCACGCGGGCGACGCTGCCGTACCAGCGTTTCAGCTGCACGCGGTACTCCCCATCTTTCTTCGGCACCTGGAACGTCTCGGCGTACGAGACACCCTGGCTGTAGAACGGCTGTCCCTGATCCCTCCACGGCGCGAGGCTCATCGCCCGGTCGGCCGAGATCACGAAACCACTCTCCGAGGCGTCGACGGCGAAGTCGCCGAGCACGTACACCGGTTCGAGTTCGTGATAGATGGTAAAGGGCGCCGCCTTCAGGACGAGCTCGTTCTCGCCGGCGCGCGCCGCCTGCGTGATGTCGATTCTGCCGAACGCTCTGTCGAGCCACCACTCGCCCTTCGCGGCCTCGACGCGCGTGCCGTTGCACACGATCGTGTACAGGTCGGGGCGCTCAACCACCGCCGTCAGCCGGGCGGGAACCCGGTCCTTGACGACGAACCGATAGGTGGCCTCCACTCCGCTGCCGGGAGGAAACGTGCGCGCAGTCAGCTCGTCTTTGAACTGCACGGCGCTGTCCCACGGATTGCGGTCCATTCCGTTCCTGGTGAACGCGAACTGGGAAGCCTGGTAGAGGTACGTCTTCTCGCGCGCCTCTCCGCCGGCGCGCACGTCCAGGTAGTCGATGACGAGGACGTTCGGTCCGACCCGGCGCGCCGCGGGCGGCGAGGCTGGCTGGATCGCCGTCTTCGTGTCTGCCGCGGCCGGCGCGGAGGGCAGCTTCGCCGGCGACAGGAACAGCAGCAGCGACCCTGCTTCAGGCAGATCGAATCGAACACGGGCGCCCCGGGCGGTCGCCTCGAAGACGTACGGCCGGCTGACGCCGGTGGCCGGATCCCACTCCTCGACACCGCGAGCCGAGGTCTCGATCGTCCCAGCCGAGCGAAACTCCGCGCTCGTGTTCACGAGGAAGAGCAACTCGCCGTCGTCCAGCCGGCGGCGGTGGTGGAACAGGAGACCGCGGTCGCCGGGAGTGCGCGTCACGGCAAAGCCTGGCCGCGCCTGCGACAGGAGCAACGCGGGCAACTGCGCTTGGTCCACGGCCCTCCATCCCGCCAGGAGCGCCAGCGCCGCTCCCCGGTCCGACGCCGCGCCGTCAATCCGGCCGGGCGACGGCGCGCAGGCGAGCACGGTGCCCCCCGCCTTGACGAACTGCTCGAGCAGATCCGCCGTGGCGCCGTTCAGGTTCTCCGTCATTGGCGGCAGCACGACGATCCGGTAGTCGCGGCGCCCCACGCGCAACGCGCGCCCCCGCACCGACCCGTGCCGCGCGAGGATGTCCTCGGCGCCGAGGTCGTACTCGACCTGCGCGTGCTCGAGCGCGACCTCCAGCCTCTGGAACGAGTCGCCGAGTTTCTGGAGTTCGGCTGGGCTGGTGCCCGCGGCGTTGTACATCCACGCCGTCGTGGTCGGCTCGAGCAGCAGCACGTCGTTCACCTGCTGGCCCGACGACATCGCCACGGACAGGCGCGCGAAGTAGCTCGCGGACGCGTGGTAGTCGTCCCACCACGGCTCGTGGTACGAGAACGACTGCGGGTGATCGCGCTTGCGGGCGCCGCGCAGCGTCACGTAGGAGAGATGCTGGTCCAAGGTGTTGATCCCGAGCACGTAGAGCCAGTCTCCGATACGCTTCATGTCCTCGAACCGCAGGTCCCACCCGCCGGCGCCGTAGCCCTCCGACAGCGTGCGGGCCCTGCCGAGCTGGTTGGCGACGCTCGACACCTCCTTGACGGCGCGCACGTTGCCGAACTGCGCGTGCGTGTCCTCCTGGTACTGGTTCATGAGCGTGTCGATGCCGGGGCGCTGCTGCCACGCCGACATGGCCATGTTGTCGGGAACGCTGCCGCTCCCCGGCCACTCGTGCTCCCAGTAGTGCCCGGTGAACTCGATGCCGTTCCTCTCGCAGGTACCTCGTAGTAGGGCCGGGCCCACCGCTCGATGAACTGCTCGAGCAGGAGCTGGTAGTAGTCGTGCCGCACCTTCTTCCAGTCGCCGAGCGGCTCGCGAAGCGCCGGCAGGTTGGCGGTGAGGCTGTATCCCCAGCGCTGCTGGAAGAGCGCCGGAAGGCCGTCGGTCCACGGGAGCCCCCCGGCCGGGCGCAAGTGCGGCTCGTCCGTGAAGACGCCGGGGATGCGCCTGCCGAACTCGCTTCCGACCTCGCGCTTGTAGGCGTCCATCGTGATCGAGAGGAACTTCTCGGTCACGCCGGGATACAGGAGGTCGACGTAAGACTCGCCGCCGTACCAGGGGCCGGGCCTGGCGCGGAGCAGCGAGGCCACAAGGTAGCGCGACGGCGGTTGTGCGGTTCCCACCTTCACCCCCGGGCTCACGTCCTCGTAGCCGCCGTCGCTGGCGCGAAACACGGCCAGCGTGGCGTCGGACCACGTCGGCGAGGCCGTTTCCTCGAAGCCCACGCCGCGGCCGCGCGACTCCGGCATCGCGTCGGGCACGAAGCCCCCGGCGAACCCGGACGGGTAGGAGTTCTCGTCGTAGATCCAGAGCGTCATGTCGAGGCGCGCTGCCTCGTTGAGCGCCGTCTTCCAGAGGCGGAACCACTCCGGCGACAGGTAGGGCGTCATCAGGCCCGGACGGGGGTGGACGAAGACCTGCTTGACCTCCTGCGCCGCGAGGTCCCGGAGCGTGCCGACCACCATTTCGTCGGTGAGCCTGTCGTTCCACACCCACAGCGGGGCGGTGCTGTACCCGGTCGGCGGATGCGCGAACAGCGCCTTGATGCTGTCGGAGCGGCCCGCCTCCGTCGTCGCAGTCGCCGATAGTGCCAGGACGATTCCCGCGAGCGCGAACAGTCGGGTCATGGCCATGACGGTGTCTCCTCCTGCATCGACGGCGTCATTCTACATGGATGCGCAGCCTCGGAACTCCGCGTAGTCGCGGCCGCACACGCGTCCGCACACGCGTATGTGGCGGTTCCCGCCGGCGCGTATGATGCGCAAGTGATACGCCAGATGTCTTGGGAGTGCGAGCGTGGTCGGCCGCCGTCGCCAACAATAGCGCTCACGACGACGGGGCGCCAACGGGAAGACCTTGCGGGGGCCGCGTTGACGTGACGTCCCTGTCGGACGGCGCGGAAACCGGGAACCGGAGGCCTGGGGTAGGATCCCAGCCAGGAGTGCCGTTCGTGACTCCGCGCGACGACGAGCAGACGAGGTCTTCGCAGTCCGCCGAGAGCCGCACCGGGCCCGGCTGGCGCGCAGTGTCATCCGTTGCGGTTGCCGCCGGAATCGGACTCCTGCTCCTCACCCGCTACGCCCGCACCTGGCCGAGCTTCGCGGACTTCGTGCGCGTCTGCCCGAAGCCCTTCTGCGACTTCGTGGACTACTACTACCCCACGGGAGAAACGGTATTCCGGACGGGCCTCCCCGTGGAGGGCTTTCTCTACTCGCCGTTTGTCGCCGTCCTCCTGGCGGCACTCCCTGCGCTGGGGCTCGGCGCATCGCTGGTCATCTGGGGGATCCTCCAGGCCCTTGCCGCTTCTTTCTACGTGCTCGTCTTCCGCCGGCTTGTCCCGGCGAGGCTGCCGGTCCAGCTGCTCTTCGCCGCCCTCTTCCTCTCCTCCTACCCGCCGCTGCTGAATCTCATGGGCGGGTCCGTGAGCGTCTTCACGACAGCGGCGATTCTGGGCGTCCTCATTGCGAACGAGCGCGGCCAGCGCGCGGCCGCCGCGGGTCTTCTCGCCTTCGCGGCGAGCTTCAAGTTCTATCCCGTCATCTTCGTCCTGCCGTTCGCCGCCCGCCGCGACGCCCGCTTCGTGCTCGTCGCTGCCACAGCGTGTGGCGCATTGCTCCTGGCCGTTCCCGGGGTTCTCCTGGGCCCCGGCGATACGCTGCGCTTCTACGGCGCCCTGCTCGACGCGTTCCGTCATTCGGACTGGGTCGTCACCAATCCGCAGTCGCAGTTCTTCCCCCATGTCGTCCTTCGTCTGCTCGACCCGGCAGGACCTGGCGGCAGTCCCCATCTGCCACTCCTGCGGTGGATCTCATACGGTGTCGCGCTCGCCAACGCGGGACTCGTCTGCCTGGTCCAGCGCGCGCGCATGCGCCACGCCGATCTTTGGAGCTTCCAGCTTCTGTTCCTGACAGTCCCCTTCATCCTGAAGACGTCGTGGCCGGCCGACTTCCTCTTTCTCTCCTTCACCCAGGCGTTTCTGCTGTGGCTGATCTTCGAAGGAGAGAGCACGGCCCCCGGGGCCGGTCCTGCGCGGGCGGGTTCCCGCAGCAGGTCCGGCGAGAGCGGGCATCGCGCGTGCACGACGGTGACGTGTTGCGCGCTTCTGGTGTCGATCGTGCTTTCCAGCGACGCGTTCTACTGTCTTGTCGGGGGCCGCTCATACGGCTTCTACGGGGCCTCGTTCTGGGCAGACTTCGTCCTCCTGCTCGCGTCGTACTGGCTGCTCCTGCCACCCGCGTTGCGGCAGCTTCCCGGGACGGATAGGGAGGACGGACGCCCAGCTCCCGAGAATCCCCGGGTGAAGACCGAAGAATAGGGGCACGCCGCCGGCAATGACCGCGCCGAATTGGGCTGGCAAGCAATCGGCACGGTAATCGAACCGATCGCGCCCGTCTTGCCCGACCTCACGACCAGCCTGAGCCAGCCGGCGCGTCAATGGGAACCACTAGCGGGGTCCGAGTTGCCGTGACGCCCGTGATCGGCCGGCCCGGAGCCCGGCACCGGATGCCCAGAGTACCCGGACGGCTCAGACACGCTTCGCAAACCACGCGGGCGCCACGTCGATGGACCAGCGACACGGCGCGATCCTCACCGCGGCCAAGTTCACCGTCGCGGTGAACGACACGATCTGCAGGGAGCCCGGGCGCTACGTCGTAATCGTCGGCCGCCTGCAGCCGACGCCCAACGACCGCGACGTGACCGAGGGAGGCGTCGAACTTACCGTGGACGTCTGCGACCTCGACGATGCGAAGGTCGCGCACATCTGCCCGACGGGTACGACCGTCATTCCGAGCATCGGCAGGGTCGGTCACTCTCCGAAGGCGTTCTCCAAGGCCGAGGACGTGGTGCACGGCGTGTACGTGCTGCTCAACGCCGTGAAGCGGGTGGACGCGTTGTGAGCCGGAGCGACCGCCGCGATGTCCCGCGCGGGACGTGCCGGTGAAGAAACGAGGCAACGGGGGCCGGCGCGTGCTGCGCCGCGAGCTAGGGCTCGAGCGTCTGGGCGTTCTTGATGAGCTGCATGTAGAACCGGATGCCGTTGACGTAGCCGGCCTTCGACACCCGCTCGTTGGTGCCGTGAATTCGCGCCAGAGCGTCTTCCTCCATCGGGAACGGGTTGAAGCGATAGACGGCGGTCGCGTGCGGGGCCCAGTAGCGCGCGTCGGTCGCGCCCATCACGAGGAACGGCAGGACGATGGGCGGCGCTTCTCCTAGAGCCTGGCGCGCCGAGCGGCCGACGGCGTCGAATGCGGGCCCGGTGGTCGGCGAGGGCGACGGAGGCTCGGAGCGAAAACCGTCCACTTTCGCGTGAACCTGATCATCCGCGATGACCCGCACGACGTGCTCGAGCACCGACTCGACGGTCTCGCCGGGCCGGATGCGGAAGTTGACCGTGGCGTGCGCCTCGGGCGGCAGGACGTTCTCCTTGTTGCCGGCGTTGAAGATGGTGGCCGCGGTGGTGGTGCGCAGCATCGATGCGGGCCGCGGATCGAGGAGCATCGCGCGCCTCACCAGGGGCTCGAAGAGCCAGAGGTTGCGCAGGGCGAGCCGGCGAGAGAAGGAGACGTGCGACGCCGAGCGTTCCAGCATCTCGCGCACGACCCCATCGAGATGCGCCTCGAACTGAGCCTCCTCGAGCGCGACGATCGCGCGCGCCAGCCGCCCGATGTGCGTAATCCCGGGCGGCGCGCTGGAGTGCCCGCCGTCTCCGCTGACCGAAAGCGAGATGGAAGCGAAGCCCTTCTCAGCCACGCCGATCAGCGCCACCATCCCTTCGGCACCCAGCGCCGTGGCCGAGACGAAGGCGCCGCCTTCGTCGAGCACCAGTCCGGGACGCACGCCTTCGGCCACGAGCTTCTCGACGGTCGGCCTCGCGCCATCGAGCCCCCCGACCTCCTCGTCCTGACCGAATTGGAGAATGACGGTGCGCTCAGGAGTGAAGCCGGACTTCAGCGGAGCTTCGACGCTCTCGAGCACCGCCATCACGGTCGATTTGTCGTCTAGCGTGCCGCGCCCGTAGATCCATCCACCCTCCTCGACCGCGTCGAACGGCGGGTGCGCCCACGACTGCTCGGTACCCGGCGCGATGGGAACCACGTCGAGGTGCCCCATGAGGACGACCGGCGGACTCGTCGCGTCGCGTCCCGGCCACCGATAGAGGAGACCCAGGGCGCCAGGCGTCTCGCGAGCGAGATGCTGGTGAACCAGCGGGAACGCGGTGCGCAGGAACTCGTGCAGGTCCAGGAACGCCTGGGTGTCGACGCGGCCGTCCTGGGTGCTGATCGTGCGGAACCGCAGGGCCTGCTGGAAACGCGTGATGGCGCCGCTCTCATCGATCGCGAACGTCACCCGCGCTGTCGGCGCCCCGCTCGAGGCGCCAACGCTCAGGGCGCGAGCCACGACGATCGCCGCAAGGGCAACGACCATCCAGAGAGCCGCTTTCAGGAATCGCCGCATTGGGTTGAATCTCCATTACGGGTTGCCGGGCGTGCCGCGCTGACCCGTGCCCGGCCGCGCGCGATCGCCGCCAGCGCGCC
>CAVOWJ010000009.1:0-99562 GCA_963700065.1 uncultured Acidobacteriota bacterium
CCAGACGATGTTCTGGCCGTCCACCGTGCTGAAGCCGTCCGCGGGCCCGACCAGCCAGGTGCCGCCCACCGCCACGGTGGGGTTCACGGCGTGGGCCATCTGGATGGCGCCTGCCGTGTTCAGCGAACCCGCGCCCTGCGCGAGCACGTGATAGGGCTGCCCGGCGGCGTCGGTCATCGGGAAGGCGGTGGCCATCAGCATGGCCTTCAGCGCGTTGGGCGGCGGCACGGCGCCGTAGGCCGTGCGGGCCGCCTCGATCATCAGCGCCACCGACCCGCTGACCGTGCCGGCGGCCATGCTCGTGCCGGAGAGCTTCATGTACGCCCGGCCCGAGACGGGCTCGTCCCGCAAGTCCGGGTAGGTCATGTAGAGGTACTGCGCGGTCGTGGCGGCCGCCACGGCCCGGTGGCCCGGCGCCACCAGGTCCGGCTTGGCGAAGCCATCGTACCAGCTGGGCCCGCGCGAGCTGAAGTCGCCGATGAGGTCGTCGGTGCGAGACGTGGTCTGCTGGGTCTTGACCGCGCCGACGGTAATGGCCGACGGGGCATTGCCCGGCGAGGTGATGCCACCGTAGCCGACCAGGCCGGTGTCGGGATTCGTGCCCACGTTGCCGGCCGAGACCACGACCACGGTGCCGGCGCGCACGGCGGCCTCGACGGCTTGAACAAGCGGGTCGGTGGCGGCCGATTCATGAATGGGATGGCCGAGCGAGAGGTTGAGGACGTCAATGCCGTACGTGGAACGCTTCTGAACCGCCCACTGCACCGCGGCGATCACGTGGCTCGTCTGTCCCTGGCCCTGATCGTTCAGCGCGCGCAGGCTGACGTAGCTCGCCCCCGGCGCGATGCCCTTGACCTCCGGCTTGCCTCCGCCGATCAGGCCGGCCACATGCGTGCCGTGCCCGTAGGCGTCGACCGGCGTGCGATCGGACGGGTTGCTGCTGCCGCCGGTGAAGTCGCGGGTCGTGCGGATGCGGCCGGTGCCGCCGCCGTCCTCGAACAGGCCCGAGTCGATGACGGCCACGGTGACGCCGGCGCCCGTCAGCGCCGTCTCGGTGATCACCGGGGCGATCGGAACGACCACCGCGGACCATTCCTTTGCGGCCGAGGCAGAATACGCCAGCGTGACGCTTGCGTTTCCGGAGGCGATGCTGCTCGCGCCGCGGACCTTGTTCCCGGAGTCGGCACGATCCCACCGTGTCGACTGGCCGGCGGCCGGCGTCAACGTCACGGCGTCCTTGATGGTGACCGCGCCGAAGACCACGTGGTCGCGCGTGGTGCTGACCGTGCCCTGTATCGCCGACGATGGGCCGATGGCCGTCACCGCCGCGCCAAGGGGCGCGGACTGGGAGACACCCGTGAAGGTGGTGACGCCGACGACGAGTCCGTCGACCTTGGTGTTCGCGGTCACCGTGACGGTGCCCGAGCCGACCGGGGGGGCCACCAGCCGCCAGAGTTCCGTCCGGGTCTGATTCGCGCTGTCCTTGACAGCTCCTACTCGGGTCAAGCTCGAGCCGGCGTAGGTGACCGAACTGACCGCCTTGGAGCTGTCACCGGCGTAGATCGACACCCCGACGAGCATCAGGCGATTGTTGCCGGCGGTTGTGGTGTGCGGCTGCGAGAGGCTCGTCACGGCCTTGCCGGCGGCGCTCGTGGTGGCCACCGGCTTCACGACCGTCGCCGATTCCAGGCCGAGCGTCCGGCGGAGCGTGAAGCGCTGGGCCTCGGCAGTGCCGGTCACAGCGGTCGCGATGCCGTCTGCGGCCACGTCATCGTCGTAGGAGATGGCGACGACGTCCTTGTCCTTCTCGAGGCTTCGGATCAGCCCCGCCGGCAGCTGTGCCGCCATGGCCGGGATGAGGGTGAAGTCGTGCGTCACCTGGGACCCGTGCGCACGCAGCTTTGCGAGCACGCCCTGCCGGGCGTTCGGGGCCACCGTGATGATCACGCGCAGCGGCGCGTCGTCACCGGCAACCGCGAGTCCCGCACGCACGACCTTGTCGAGCTTGTCGCGCACCGGCTGGGCCTGGGCGGCGCCCAGGGTGATGCCGAGGAATGCCAGGACGAGGGCGGCCACGGCGAGCCGTGGACCCCAGTGCTGGTGTGCCGTGAAGCGCTTGATCATCGTCATCTCCCAACCTGCACGGGAATACGGCTCCGCGCCCGAATGACCAGCAAGGCCCGCGCCACACGGGCTGATATGGCGTAAGTAATTCCAGTCATTCGGTTTGTGGCATCTCTGCCGCCGCCAGAACCGATGGTGGCATGCCTCGCGATGAGGCACGGGTCGGCGCTGGGAGGCTCGGCGGCGCGCAAGGCACGACGGGCGGAAGAGCCCGGGAGGCTGGGATTACCGGGCGAATTCGTGCAGGGAGGCGGGAACTGTCGCGGGACGAGACACCGCGGGGAGAACGAGACACGGCGTGACGGGAGCGCGTCGCTCAGCGGCAGCGCCATCGCCATCAGCATCGCCCTGATGGCGCTGGGCGTCGGCTTGGCGCCGACGTCGGCCTTCGCCGTCTCGATCATCAGCGCGACCGGCCCTGGACACCGCACACCGTCGGGCGTATACTCAATGTATATCCATGGAGGCGTTCGTGCACACGAGAATCCAGAGATGGGGTAACAGTCTGGGACTGCGGATTCCCCGGTCCTTCGCGCAAGAGGCAGGGGTTGAGGCCGGTTCCGAGGTCGACCTGTCCCTCCGGGACGGCGACCTGGTGGTGAAGCCAGGGAGGCGCAAGACGTACCGGCTGAAGGAGCTGCTCGGCAAGGTCACGGCCAAGAACCTCCACGACGAGGTGGACACCGGCGGCGCGGTCGGCAGGGAGGTCTGGTAGTGGGCGCGCCGCGCGCACCTGAGCGGGGCGATGTCGTGTGGCTTGAGTTCAATCCCCAGGCGGGAAGCGAGCAGGCCGGCCATCGCCCCGCGCTGGTGATCTCGCCCAGGCCGTACAACCGAAGGGTGGGGCTGGCGCTCGTGTGCCCGATCACGTCGCGTGTGAAGGGGTATCCGTTCGAAGTGGAACTTCCTCGAGGCCTTCGAGCGGAGGGCGCAATTCTGTGCGATCAGCTCAAGAGTCTCGATTGGCGGGTGCGGCAGGCCTCGCCCCTGGGGTCCGTTCCCGACTCCGTCATGCAGGAAGTGACGGCTCGAATACTGACGCTGGTTGACCCGGAAGAGTGAAACTCGCTGATCACGGCCTGCAGCAGCCGGCGCTCCGCGCCGCCGCTGCAGGCGCGGGCGGGCTGCGCGGCTGGCCGACGCGGTACAGAAGGAAGGCCGGGCGCCGCTGGTCGGCGCCCGGCCCGGGTCGGTCTCGAGAGGTGGCCCCGCGGGCTCAGCCCCAGATGAACTTCTCGAAGCGCGTGGGCGAGCTGCGCTGGCCAGCGTGGCGTCCGGCGGCGGCGAAGCGTGCGGTCATCATGACAGTCTCCTCCCTTCTGCTGGTTGACCGCACGCCTATCTCATGGTGAGCACCGACAGCGACTGGGCGTACGCCTGGCTCAGCGACACGTTACCCCAGACGATGTTGTCGCCCCAGACGATGTTGTAGGCGTCGCCCCACACGATATTGTCGCCCCAGACGATGTTGTCGCCCCAGACGATGTTGCTGGCGCTGGTCATCGTGCGCAGGCTGTCGCCCCACACGATGTTGTCGCCCCACACGATGTTCGCGGCCCACGACGTCTTGTTCGTGTAGATCGAATCGCCCCAGACGATGTTGTCGCCCCAGACGATGTTCTGGCCCCAGGTAATCGTCTGGCCGTCGACCACGTTGCTCTCCGCGACGGTCTTGACGAGCCACTTGGTGCCGAGCGGCTTGCGCGGGTCGATGCTCTTGGCCAGGGCCGTCGCGCCCTGCAGATTCAGCAGGCCCGCGCCCTGTGTCAGTACGTCGTACGGGACGCCTGCCGCATCCGACATCGGGAAGGCCGTCTGCATCAGCATGCCCTTGACGGTGGCCGGGGTCGGCTTCACGCCGCCGAACGCCTTCTTGGTGGCCTCGACCATCAACGCCACCGTGCCGGTCACCACCGGCGCAGAGAGGCTCGTGCCATTGAAGTTGGCGTAGCCGTCCGTCGTCCAGTACCGCACGTTACCCGTCGTCCTCGACCAGAGATACGCCGTCGGATCGAGCGCGCCCATGAGCCGGCGCCCCGGGGCAACCAGGTCGGGCTTGGCGAAGGCGTCGTACCACGTCGGGCCTCGCGAACTGAATGGCGCGACGAGGTCGTCGGTATACCGGGTCGTCTGCTGGTCGTCGGCGGCCCCCACGGTGATCGCCGACGGGGCGTTGGCCGGCGACAGGATGCCACCGTAGGCCGGCTGGCCGGTCACCGGGCTGACGCCCACGTTGCCCGCCGATGCCACGACGATGATGCCCGCGCGCACGGCCGCCTCCACCGCCTGCACGAGCGGGTCGGTGGCCGCCCGCTCGTAGATCGGATGGCCGAGCGAGAGATTGATGATGTCAATCTTGTAGGCGACCTTGTTGGCCACCGCCCACTGCAGGGCGTTGATCACGTTGGAGGTCGAGCCGGAGCCGTCCGCGCCCAGCACGCGCAGGCTCACGAAGTTCACGGCGGTTGCCACGCCCCACCAGGCCTGGTCGGACGCGAAGTTGGGCGAGGCGCCGCCGATGACCGACGCGACCGCCGTGCCGTGCCCGTAGGGGTCGCTGGGCGAGACGGCGATGCCGCCCTGCGTGAAGTCTCTGGCGTGGACGATGCGCGTGCCGAAGTCGGAGGACTTGTAGATCCCCGAGTCAATGACCGCGACGGTCACGCCGGTGCCCTTGTAGGTCGGATTGGCCGCCAGGGCCAGCGACTTGCGCAAGGTGTAGGGTGTGTTCAAGGGCGCCCCGACGACGAGGCTGGTGATGCCCGAGGAGGTCACCTCGGCGTCGCCGGAAATAGCGATGACGTCTTTGACTGCGGCAAGCACGCGGATGAGGCCCGGCGGCAGGTCCGCGGTCACCGCCTGGATGAGGTCGAACTCGCGCGAGACCTCCGCGCCGTACGCCCGGAGCAAAGCCCGGATTCCCGGCCGCGCGCCGGGCGCCAGCGTCACGATCACGGGAATCAGCCCGTCGTCGGAGGGCGTCTCGAGCGCGGCGCGCACGACCTTGTCGAACTTGTTCTGCCCCGGCTGCGCCTGGGCCGCGCCGAGCGTGACGCCGAGGAACGCCAGGACGAGGGCGGCCACGGCGAGCCGTGGACCCCAGTGCTGGTGTGCCGTGAAGCGCTTGATCATCGTCATCTCCCAACCTGCACGGGAATACGGCTCCGCGCCCGAATGACCAGCAAGGCCCGCGCCACACGGGCTGATATGGCGTAAGTAATTCCAGTCATTCGGTTTGTGGCATCTCTGCCGCCGCCAGAACCGATGGTGGCATGCCTCGCGATGAGGCACGGGTCGGCGCTGGGAGGCTCGGCGGCGCGCAAGGCACGACGGGCGGAAGAGCCCGGGAGGCTGGGATTATTGGGCGAATTCGTGCAGGGAGGCGGGAACTGTCGCGGGACGAGACACCGCGGGGAGAACGAGACACGGCGTGACGGGAGCGCGTCGCCGCCCGCCGCGGCTGGAACTGGCATTAAAGTTGACACGATTGACTGAGCATCCGGGTTTTCGTTTGCGGGTGGGCGATTGGCGGGTGGTCTACCTGCTCGATCAGGAGCGCATCGTGATCCAGGTCGTCCGGATCGCACAACGAGGTGAGGTGTACCGATGAGGGTCCAGATTCTCACAACCAACGGCAAACCGGCCTTCGCCGTGCTGCCGTATGCCGAGTACAAAGCGCTGCGCGAACTGGCCGACGATGCCGAAGATGCCGCCGCGCTGGTGCGCTTTGCCAGGCGCTATGCGAGAGGCGAGGTCGAAACCGATCCCGTCGCTGTCGTCGACCGGTTGCTGGCGGGAGAGCACCCGCTGGGCGTGTGGCGTGAACATCGCGGCATGACGGCCGCCATGCTCGCGTCGGCCGTTCAGATCACGCCCCAAGCTCGAGTCCGGCAAGGGTGAGCCGTCGGTGTCCCTGCTGAAGAAGCTCGCGAAAGTCCTGGCGGTGCAGCTCGATGAACTGGTCGGGGGCGCATGCGGGCCGTGAACTCGGCAGCGCAAGCCCGCCGCGCGGCGACCGCTGCGCTTGATAAGAAAGAGGGTGCCGTCTGGAGGAATCACAGGGCCAGTCGGATGAGTAGAAGAAGACCGGACGGTAGGGCGAAGGGAAAGGGGGCAGCGCCGCAAGAAGGGCTGGACGTTGTGGCTCGACGCGGCCATCGTTCGAGACGACGAACTGAACAGCGGGGCGGCCCGAGCGTATCTTGCGGACGACGTGCTTGCCCGTGTGCGAGCGCGCCGGGGATGAGTCCGGCCTGCTCGACCCACGAGACCGCGGAGACCGAGATCAACGAGGCGGCCGTCCTACTGGCGTGGCCGCCGCTGATGGGAGTTGAGGCGCGAGCCAAGAGAGCCTCCACAGGGTCTATATGGGATGTCGTGTCGCCGTCAGAGCGGGCGAAACAGGTGCGCCGCGGCGACGAGCAGCGCGGGCTGGACGTCGCCACGGCGGGTGAGGTTCGAACGGACTCGGCGGACCCCCGGTCGCCGGGGTTACCGGCTCACACTCGGCACCAAGTTCGTGTCAGTCGCCCTACTGGTCGATGTAACAGGTCACCCATGCCAGGGCGGTCGAGGCCGCGCCGAGCGATTTCGCCAGGTCACCCCAGATGACCCGGTTCGGGTCGGTGCGGTCCAACGTCCCGTCGCCCCAGATCACCCGGTCGCCCCAGATCACCCGGTCGCCCCAGATCACCCGGTCGCCCCAGATCACCCGATCGCCCCAGATCACCCGGTCGCCCCAGATCACCCGGTCGCCCAGCACGCTCGGGGTCTCGCCGGCTGCCAGCGCCGCATCGCCCCAGACGATCCGATCGCCCCAGACAATCCGCTGGCTCCAAACGCGTGCGTTGACGTCGATGGGGACCTGGTCGCCCCAGATGACCCGGTCGCCCCAGATGACCCGGGTGCCCCAGGCCTGCGCGGCCGATCCGAACGTCGTGCTCCGGTCGAGCCCGCCGCTCAGCCACACGGTGCCTGCCGGCACGGTCGGGACGATCAGCGCGGCTAGCGCCGCAGCCCCGGCGGCGTTGATCTCGCCGGCGCCCTGCGACAGCAGATCCACTTCGGTGCCGTCGGGGCTCTTCATGACCGTCGCCGAATACTGGAGAATCGCCTTCGCCGTGTTTGGCGTCAGCGCGCTCGGCGTCCAGGGCGTCGTCGGTACGCCCAGGGCGTTGCGGTTGGCCTCGATCATCCGCGCCACCACCCCGGTCGCGACCGCAGTCGCCATGCTCGTGCCGCTCAGGCTGACATAGCACCGGGATTCCAGGATGCCGGTGCAGAACGGCTTGACGGTGATCACGCCCGAGAGCGTGCTGGCGGCGGGTACCGCTTCAATCTGGCGACGACCGGGCGCCACCAGATCGGGCTTGGCCTGCAAGTCGTACCACGTCGGCCCGCGCGAGCTGAACGGCGCGACGACATCGTCAAGCCGGCTGTCGGTCCCCAGGGTGTCGACCGCGCCGATGGTGATGGCGGAGGGCGCGTTGCTGGGCGAGTTGATTCCCGCGTACCCCACCTGGCCGCTGGCCGGGTCGGTGCCATTGTTGCCGGCGGAGGCGACCACGACGATCCCCGCAGCCACCGCCTTCTCGACGGCCCGGACCAGCGGGTCGGTCGCGGCGGGCTCCCACACGGGGTGCCCGAGCGACAGGTTGATCACGTCGATGCCGAGCGTGATGCGATTCGCGACGGCAAACTCGATAGCGCTGATGACGTCGCTGGTGCGGCCCACGCCGTTCTTGTCGAGGACCTTCAGGCCGATGAGCCGGACGCCCGGCGCCAGTCCGCCATACGCGCCCGCCGTCTCGAGGCCCGGGTCGCTGATCTGCCCGGCGACGTGGCTGCCGTGTCCGTAATCATCGTACGGCTGCGTCGCGACGGGCCCGGTGCCCATGGTGAAATCATAGAACGCGGTGACGAACCCGACCGTCGAGAGCAGGCCGGAATCGACGATCGCCACACCCACGTTGGCGCCGGTGAGCGACATGTCGGTGATGCCCAGCGTGCGGTAGAGATGCGTCTTGGGCAGCAGCGTCGAATAGGACGACAGGCCTTGCAGCATGGCCGTCAGCGTCGCTGTCGGACTGAGCGTGACGGTGTCCACCGCATCCGCGGTCGTTCCAGGTGTGGCCGGCCCCTTCGACGTCGTGGTGGACGTCGGCGTGGTGGCCGGGGTGCTCGTCGGTGCCGCCGTCTTGGCCGTGGGCTTCCTGACCTTCGCCTGCTTCGCGGGCGGCGTGTGCGACGACGACGAGATCGCTCCGTCGCTCGACAGGCCCGCCACCGCCGTCTTCGCCAGCAGCGCCGGCAGCAGACGAAGCTCCATGCGCGCCGTCAGCGCATTGATCAGCGGATGCTGCGCCAGCACCTGCCCTCCGAGAGCCTTGATGTCCTTGGCCACGGCAGGGAGTTGCCCGGGCTGCGCGCGGACAATCACGCGCACCACGCCGACGCGCCCCTGGGCCAGGGCGTCCCGCAGCACGCTATCCATCGACTTGCCGGACAGCGTGGCGGCGGGTGGCTGCTGCCCACTCGCCAGCTCCGGGCTGAACGCCGACACGAGGGCCAGCGCCAGCAGCGCCAGTGCGGCCACCAGGCCTCCGTGCCGCTTGGATTCAATGTGAGCCTTCACAGCAATGCACCTTCACAAGGAGAACGGTGGCCTACCTGATCGTGGTGAGCACGCTGAGCGACGCGCCGAATGCGCTGCTCAACGAGAGGTCGCCCCAGACGATGTTGGTGGCATCGCCCCACACGATGTTGTACGCATCGCCCCAGACGATGTTGTCGCCCCAGACGATGTTGTCGCCCCAGACGATGTTGTCACCCCAGACGATGTTGTCGCCCCAGACGATGTTGCGGGCGTTCGGCTGGACGAGGGTGTCGCCCCAGACGATGTTGGTGGCATCGCCCCAGACGATGTTCTGCGCCCAGGCGCCGCGGTTCTTGTAGATGGCATCGCCCCACACGATGTTGTCGCCCCAGACGATGTTGTCGCCCCAGACGATGTTCTGGCCGTCGATCGTGGTCGACTCCGGCACGCCCGTGACCTGCCACGAGCTGTTCACCGGCATGGTCGGGTTGATCGACGCCGCCAGCGCGATGGCGCCTGCGGTGTTCAGCGAACCGGCGCCCTGCGCGAGCACGTGATAGGGCTGGCCGCTGGCGTCCGTCATCGGGAGCGCCGAGGCCATCAGCATCGCCTTGATGGCGTTGGGCGTCGGCTTGACGCCGAATTCGGCCTGCGCCGCCTCGATCATCAGTGCGACGGATCCGCTGACCACTCCGGCCGCCATGCTCGTGCCGCTCAAACGCATGTACCGGCGATCACCGACCATCGGCGCGCGCAGCGCCGGGTAGTTGAGATAGAGGTACTGCGAGTCGGTGGCGAAGGCCGCCAACCGATGGCCGGGCGCGACGAGGTCCGGCTTCGCGAAGCCGTCATACCAGCTGGGCCCGCGCGAGCTGTAGTCCGCGATCACGTCGTCGGTGCGGGCGGTGGTGTCGTTCGTCTTCACCGCACCGACGGTGATGGCCGACGGCGCATTACCGGGCGAGGTGATGCCGCCGTAGCCGACCAGGCCGGTGGACGGCTTCACGCCGACATTGCCGGCCGAGGCGACGACCACGATGCCGGCGCGCACCGCCGCCTCGACGGCCTGGACGAGCGGGTCGGTCGCGGCCGGCTCGTGGATCGGGTGGCCGAGCGACAGATTGAGCACGTCGATGCCGTAGGTGGCCCGGTTATTCACCGCCCACTGAAGCGCATTGATGACGTTGCTGGTCTGGCCCTGGCCGTTCGCGTCAAGGACCCGCAAACTGACGTAGTAGACGCCCGGGGCTACGCCCCTGATCTCGCCATCGGTTCCGTTGCCACCAGCCAGCCCGGCCACGTGCGATCCGTGTCCGTACGGATCGGTCCAGCTGATCGGCGAAGGGTTGGCGACGCCGCCAGTGAAGTCGCGCGTCGTCCGGATGCGGCTCGGGTTGCCGGTGCCGTCCTCATAGAGCCCGGAGTCCACGACGGCGATCGCCGAACGGTAGCCCGTCAGGGCCGTCGCCGGCGTCGCCACCGGAACCGACGCCGGCCTGAGGCACGTGGCAACCAGACCCCAGGCCTTCGAGGCGCCCAGCGTCCAGCCCACGGTCACCGTCCCGCCGCCGGACCGGGTCGCCGACGCCCCGCGGACGTTGGAACTCGAGGTGCCCGTTCCGTCAACCCACAGGTCGCTCCCGCTCCCGGTCAGGCTCAGCGTCTTCGCATCGCCGTTCGCGGCGACCGCGGCGAGGACCACCTGGCCCACCGCGCTGGGGAGCGACACCGACGCCGTGGCGCTCGTCATCCCGCCCGCCGCCCCGGGCGTGAACGGCGTGGTCTGATCGACACCCATGAACGTCGTGGCCGACGCCGCGACGTCGGCCGACGTGCTCATCGTGACCACGACGGAAGCCGTGCCGACCGGCGGGTTCACCAGGTACCACAGCCCTACACCACTTCCCTTGTCTCCCGTTCCCCCTCCCGCGCCCATCCGGAGCGAGAGCGGGAGGCCGCGGTAGGTCACCGTCGAGACCGACTTCGTGAGGTCCTTGTGGGCCGTGGCGACGATGAGGATGCGGTTGGCCCCGTCGGCGACCGTGTGCGTCCACGTGATGCTCGATTTCTTCACGCCCGTGGCGCGGGTGGTCGTGTCGAACGACCCGGCAATCGTGGCCGTCCCGAAGGTGGTCTGGTCGAGGCCGAGCGTCGCCCGCAGTGTGTACGGCGTGGCGAGCGCCGTCCCGGTGACGGTGCTCGAAATGCCGGACGATGTCACGTCGTCGTCGTAGGAGATGGCGACCACGTCTTTGTCCTTCTCCAGCTGCCGGATCAGCTTCGCCGGCAGCTGTCCGGCCACCGCCTCGATGAGGGTGAAGTCGTGGCTGACCTCGACGCCGTGGGCGCGCAGCTTGGCGAGGAGCCCTTTTCTGGCTCCCGGCGCCAGCGTGAGGATCACGCGAACGCGGGCGTCGTCTCGGGCCGCCGCAATGCCTGCGCGCACGACCTTGTCGAGTTTGCCGCGCACCGGCTGCGCCTGGGCGGCGCCGAGCGTGACGCCGAGGAACGCCAGGACGAGAGCGGCCACGGCGAGCCGTGAACCCCAGTGTCGGCGTGTGGTGAAGGACTGAATCATCGTCGTCTCCCAATGGTCGCAGGGATACGCCCCCGCGCCATCCTGCAGCGCAAGACCTGGTCCAAGGAGCTGTCAACGAGGCAAATTGTTGGAGCAGAATGTGTTGCGTCGATTGGGCCCGGTGCGGCTGCGCTCCCCTTCTGCCGCGATTCGAGGCATGTGTCCGGATGGCGAGGCACGAGCCAGCTCAGCGCCGCGCAGGCCCGGCGACGGTGCCCACCGTCCGAGCGGCAGAACGGCGGCCTGACGGAGCGACCAGGGGGGCCGGAGGATGAAACGGGAAGCGCGCGCAGGGCGGCGAAGCGGAAGCGGAGGCCGGGGCTCCTGAAGAGGTCCGCCGCGGCGACGAGCGGCGCGGGCCGGACGTCGCCACGGCGGGAGAGGGTCGAGCTCGGCGGACCGGCGGTCGCCGGTGTGACTGGTGCATACCTGGCCCCGTGTGCGTGATGGCCGCGCGGCGCGCCGCGCTCGCTACTGAATCAGCCCCAGGGAGAAGAGGGACTGGCTGAGATCGCCCCAAATGACGCGGTCACCCCAGATGACGCGATCGCCCCAGATCACCCTATCGCCCCAGAGCACGCCTTCGCCAGTGTCGTAGCCGATGAGCGCGTCGCCCCAGACGATGCGCGTGGCCCAGGCGGACGGGTCGCTCCAGACGAGGCTGTCGCCCCAGATGACGCGGTCGCCCCAGATCACCCGGTCGCCCCAGATCACGCGCTGGGCCCAGGCAGGATCGTTGACAAACAGCGCATCGCCCCAGATGACGCGGTCGCCCCAGATGACGCGCGACGACCAGGCATAGGTCGTGGTCCCAATCGTGGAGCAGGCCGGGCCCACCGTCGGGCTGGCCCACCACGCCTCGACCGGCGCGCGCGTGTCGATCGCCGCCGCGAGGCGGACCGCCCCCTCGCCGTTCAGTGCGCCGGCGCCCTGCGTCAGCGTGTCGTAGCCGGGCATGTCCACCGCGGTGTACTGCAGGATCGCTTTCACCGCGTTGGGCGACAGGCCCGGCGCGACGTTCGCGCCATTGCGGCCCCAGCCCTTCGTCAGCGTCTGCCGGTTGGCGTCGAGCAACTGCGCCACGACGCCGGTGGTCACGGCCGCCGCCATGCTCGTCCCGCTGAACCGCATGTACGCCGCTCCGTCCTTGTCTGTGATGGTGTCGATCACGAGGTTCGGATTCGCCAGGTAGAGCGAGGAGCTGCTGCTGACGGCCGCCACCAGCTGCGCCCCCGGCGCCACCAGGTCGGGCTTCTGAAAGCCGTCGAACCATGTCGGCCCCCGCGACGAGAAGTCGGGGATCACATCGTCAGCCCGTGTCGTCGTCTGCCAAGTGTCGATCGCGCCGACCGTGATCGCCGACGGCGCGTTGCCGGGAGAGGTGAGGCCGCCGTACCCGACCATGCCCGTCTCCGGGTTGCGGCCGAGGTTGCCGGCCGAGGCCACCACCACGATCCCGGCGCGCACCGCGCGCTCCACCGCCTGCACCAACGGGTCCGCGGCGGCAGGCTCGAAAATTGGATGACCCAGGGACAGGTTGATCACGTCGATCCAGTACTTGTCCTTGTTGGCCACGCAGAAGTCGATCGCGCGAATCACGTTGCTCGTGAGGCCCCGGCCCTCCCCGTCCAGCACCTTCAGCCCGTAGAGCGTGATGTACGGCGCCACGCCGCGGTAGACGCCCTCGGCGAAGTTGCCCTTGTTGGCGATCAGACCGGCCACGTGGGTGCCGTGCCCGTAGTCGTCGTAGGGCTTGCTCTTCTTCGGCGCGACCGGGTTCCCGGCCGCGTCCGTCCGCGTGAAGTCCCAGAACCCGGTCGTCCACTTGAAGCTCGAGTTCGCGGCGAGCCCGGAGTCGATGACGGCCACCCCGATTGACGCGCCGTTCCAGACGCTGCGGGTCAGGCCCAGGGTGTCCACCAGATGATTGGACGTCCCGATGCCCGCCGGGACGTCCCCGTGCGACCTGACCACCGCGTCACTCGAGACGTGGGCGATGTCGGGGCGGCTGGCGAGTTCGGCGAGCTCATCGCCCGACACCGTCATCGACAGCAGGTCCTGCGCTGCTGCCGACCTGGTCCGCCCTGCGGCCCTTCTTGCGGGCGGCGTCCGCCACCGCCGGGCCGGCGCCGGGCGCCGCCTGCACGATGACGCGCTGGGCGCTCTTGTCAGCCTTCTGCAGCATCGCCTGCAAGTGCTGGTCGAGCTTGCGCGTGGACGCATCCTGCGGGCCGGCCGCGGCCGGCATCGCGACAAACGCGAGCGACACCAGCACAAGAGCCGCGACGAGCCCGGTACGCCAGCGCCATGTGTTCGACCTGGCCCGACCCGGGGCTATGCGTGACATGAAGTTGAAGTTGGTGTTCATGGCCTTCATCTGGTCCCCTTGAAACTGTCGCTATCCACGTCCCTTCAACTCACTGCACGCTATCCGGCTCCGGCGCCGGGCTCATGATCCCCGACCCGCACGACGCACCCGCAGTCAGCGAGCCGAACACCTCGAAGTCGGTGAAGAAGTCGCCCCAGACGATGTTGTCGCCCCACACGATGTTGTCGCCCCACACGATGTTGTCGCCCCACACGATGTTGTCGCCCCACACGATGTTGTCGCCCCACACGATGTTCGACGCCGACGTCAACGTGCGCAGGCTGTCGCCCCAGACGATGTTGTCGCCCCAGACGATGTTGCTGGCCCACGACGCGCGGTTCGTGTAGATCGCATCGCCCCAGACGATGTTGTCGCCCCACACGATGTTCTGGCCCCACGCGATCGTCTGGCCGTCTACCAGTGTCGCCGGCGCCAGGCTCGACACCAGCCAGGAGGACCCCACCGGAAGCCTCGGGTCGATGGCGCCGGCGAGGCCCGACGCGCCCCCGGGGTTCACGGCGCCCGCGCCCTGCGTCAGCACGTCGTAGGCCACGCCGCAGCCGTCGGTCAGCGTGAACGCGGTGTGCTGCAGCATGGCCTTGAGCGCGTTGCCCGTCGGCGCCACGCCGAACTGGTTCCGTGCCTGCTCGATCATGAGCGCCGCGGTGCCCGTCACGACACCTGCCGCCATGCTTGAGCCGCTCAGGTACATGTAGGCGCGGCCGCCATAGGCCGGGCCGCGGTAGGCGGGGAACATCTCGTAGAGGAACTGGCCCGCAGCGGCCGCCCCGAGCAGGTGATGCCCCGGTGCCACGACGTCTGGCTTCGCGTAGGCGTCGTACCAGGTCGGCCCGCGGGAACTGTAGTCGGCCACGGCGTCGTCGGTGCGGGTGTTCGTGTCCTGCGGCCGGGCCGACCCGACGGTGATGGCCGACGGCGCGTTGCCCGGCGAAGTGATGCCGGCGTAGCCGACCGTCTGCGTGTCCGGATTGAACCCGATGTTCCCGGCCGAGGCCACGACGACGATCCCGGCGCGCGAGGCCGCTTCGACGGCCTGCACCAGCGGATCGCTCGCCGCCGGCTCGAAGATCGGGTGGCCCAGCGAGAGATTGAGCACGTCGATGCCGTACGCGTCCCTGTTCGCCACCGCCCACTGGATCGCCGCGATCACGTGGCTCGTGTAGCCGGTGCCGATGCTGTTGAGCGCGCGCAGGCTGACGAAGGACACGCCGGGCGCCACGCCCTTCACCTCGGCCTTGTCGCCCCCGATGAGGCCGGCAACGTGCGTGCCGTGGCCGTAGCCGTCCACCGGCGCGACGTGCGGCGGGTTCGGGCTGCCGCCGGTGAAGTCGCGCGTCGTCTTGATGCGGGCCGAGCCGCCGCCATCCTGCAGCATGCCCGAATCGACGATGGCCACCGTGACGCCCGCGCCGGTCAGCGCCGACTCGGACTTCGCCGCGTTGACCGGCACCGCGATCTGCGACCATTCCTGGGTGCTGTCGGCCGGGGTCCACTGCATCGCGACCGACGACGACCCCGCCTCCTCGCTGCCGCCGGCGGTGATCTGCGTGTTCGTCTTCGCGAAGACCGACGTCTGGCCCGCGCCCGCCGTGACGCTGCCGCCCAGTTCCCGGGCCACCGTGTCGAACACGAGGCCGTCGATGTCGGAGACGACCTGGACACTCGGGCTACCGTTGACCGCGTTCGCCGAGGCGGCGGTGCCGAGTGGCGCGCTCTGGTCGACGCCCGAATAAGTGACAGCGCCGATGATCATCGACTTGGCCGCGCCGTTCAACGTCACCTTGAGGCTGGCGCTCCCGGCCGGCGGGTTCGTCAGACGCCAGAGCTCCACGCGTGTCCGGGCGTAGGCGTCCATCGAGGACGCGACGCGCGTGAGGTACAGGCTGCCATAGGTCACGCTCGTGGCTGCGCGCGAGGCGTTGCCATCGGGGTGCATCGCTACGGCAACCAGCATCAGGCGGTTGGAGCCTGCGCCGCTCGCGTACGTGAACGTCGCCGTAGAACCCTTTCCATACAACGCGCTCGCCGCTCCCAGGCGCGTGACGCGCTCGACGGAAGCGAGGCCCAGCGTGCGGCGCAGGGTGAAGGCGCTCCCGATCGCGGTTCCCGTGACGCCGCCGCTGACGCCGTCGCCCTTCACCATGGCGTCGGTGGAGATGGAGACGACGTCCTTGTCCTTGGCCAGGCTGCGGATCAACCCCGGCGGCAGTTCGGCAGCCTGCGCCTCGATGATGCCGAGGTCGGCGTTGACCCTTGCGCCGTGGGCCCGGAGCTTGGCATACATCCCCCGTCTCGCGCCGGGCGCCACCCTGATGATGACGCGGAGCGGCGACTCGTCTCGAGCCGCTTGAATCAACTCGGCAACGCCTCTGTCGAGCTTGTCGCGCACGGGCTGGGCCTGGGCGGCACCGGGTGTGACGCCGACGAATGCCAGGACGAGAGCGGCCACGGCGAGCCGTGAACCCCAGTGCTGGCGTGAACCCAAGAGTGTGCGCATCCTCATCTCCCAATCGTCACGGGAACACGACCCCGCGCGTTGCTTCATAGCAAGACCTGGTCCGAGGGGCTGTCAGCAAGGCAAGTTGTTGTAGTAGAACGTGTTGCGCTGTTTGCGCCCGGTGCGCCGGCGCTCCGCGCCTGCCTCGATGCGCGGCACGCGTCTGCACGACAGGACACGAGCCTCCGCGGCGCCGCACGCGACGCGAAGGCGTGGATGTCGGGGATCGCTGCGCGAGACCCGTGAGCGTGAGGCCGGCAAAGAAACAGACGGTGGCGTCGAAAGCGGCGGCGGCGGCGGACTTGGCAGGATTCCGCGATCGTGATACTTGTGACCTCGTGCCGTCAGCCCGATTGCAGCACGTGCTCGAGCAGTGGCGCCTCGGCAACGTCGCCCGGGAGGCGGCGTTTGCCGCCATCGACGACGAGTCGCGCGCCCAGCCGTTCGAGGACCTGGGCTTCGCACGGGTGGACCATCACCGCAGCGCCCGCAAAGGGTTTCCGGAGGTCGTGTTCGGGGAAGGCAAGACGCCATCCCAGGTCGCGGCCATCGCCGGCCGGATTGTCGCGCACGGCCACACGCTGCTCATCACCCGGACCGGCGCCGAGGCCTTCGCCGCCGTCCAGCAGGCCGTGCCGGACGCAGTCTTCCACGAGCAGGCGCGCATCATCGAGCGCCGCGCCGGCGAGATCGCCCCAGGGACCGGCACCATCCTGGTCGCCGTGGCGGGCACCTCCGATCTCGCGGTGGCCGAGGAGGCCGCCATCACCGCCGAGGTGATGAACAACCCGGTCGACCGGCTGTTTGACGTCGGCGTGGCCGGCCTGCACCGTCTCTTGAGTGAGCGGGAACGCCTCGACGCCGCGCGGGTCGTGATTGTCGTGGCGGGCATGGAGGGCGCGCTGCCGAGCGTCGTCGGCGGCCTGGTCCGGGCACCGGTGATCGCCGTGCCCACCAGTGTCGGCTACGGCGCCAGTTTCGGCGGTCTGGCGGCGCTGCTCGGCATGCTGAACTCCTGCGCTCCCGGCGTGGCGGTCGTCAACATCGACAACGGGTTCGGCGCAGCCTGCATCGCCAGCCAAATCAACCACTTGTAGCGTTTTCTGCTTGACAGAGATCCCTCCGGGGAGCATATTGGAAGGTTGCAGCCCTTTGTGTGTACAGCCGGCGTCCGGCTGCACGCGGCCTCTCCAGCGGCGACCCCGACCGGTATGCAGACAGCCGTATCCAGGCCCTCGAGTTCACGCACATCGTCGATGTGCTGCGCGGGTGCGCCGTCACCCCGCTGGGGGCGGAGCGCCTCGCGGCCCTGCGGCCGTCGGCCGACCCGCGGAAGGCGGCGCACCTGCTGGCGGCCACCTCCGAAGGCGTGCGGTTCAACGAACTGGCGGGCGGCTTCGCCCTGGCGGCGCCGCCGGACCTGCCGGCGATTCTCGGCGGCCTGGCCATCGAGGGCCGGGCGCTCGAGCCGCTGCGTCTGCTCGGCCTCGCCGACTATCTCGAGTCGGTTGAAGAGACGCGGGCCGCGATCCGCCGGACCGATCATCCGTTTCCAATCCTGAAGGCGCTCGCGGAGAGCGGCGCGTCGTTCCGCGGCGAGATTGCCGAGACGCGGCACAAGATCGAGCCGTCGGGCGAGGTCGCCGACGCCGCGAGCCCCGAGTTGAAGGCCGTGCGCGAGCGCCTGCGGCGGCAGCGGACGCGGCTGAAGGGCACGCTCGAGTCGTTCCTCAGGAACCGCGACACGGCGAAGTATCTGCAGGACCAGGTGGTGACCGACCGGAACGGCCGGTTCGTGCTCGTGGTGCGCGCCGAGCACCAATCGGCCATCCCCGGCATCGTGCACGGCAGTTCGTCGAGCGGCGCCAGCCTGTATCTCGAGCCGCTGAGCACGGTCGAGATCAACAACGATATCGTGGCCCTCGAGCAGCAGGAGGCCGAGGAAATCCGGCGAATCCTGCTGGCGCTGACGGACCAGTACCGCCGCCGCGCGCTCGACCTGCAGCGCACGATCGAGTCGGCCACCGAGTTCGACGTCATCCAGGCCAAGGCCCGGCTGTCGGCGATCGTGGGAGGCGTCGAGCCCACGCTCTCCGCCGACGGGGCGTTCGAGCTGCTCGCGGCGCGGCACCCGCTGCTCATTCCCGCCATTGCGCAGCGGCTGTCCGACGCACGGACGGCCGGGGAACGGGCCGGCGACGGCGGCTCGCCGCCGATCATTCCCGACAAGGGCCCGGTCCCGGTCGACGTCAGGCTCCTGCCGGGCACAACCGTGCTCGTGGTCACGGGGCCCAACACGGGCGGCAAGACAGTGGCGCTCAAGACGGCCGGCCTGCTGGCGTTGATGGCGCAGGCCGGGCTGCACGTCCCGGCGGAGCACGGGTCGCGGGTGCCGGTGTTCCGGTCGGTGTTCGCGGACATCGGCGACGAGCAGTCGATTGCCGCGAGCCTCAGCACCTTCTCGTGGCACATGTCGAACATCGTCCAGGTGGACCGGACGCTGGCGCTGCCGGCGCTGGTGCTGCTCGACGAAGTGGGCGCGGGCACCGATCCGGTGGAAGGCGGCGCGCTCGGTCTGGCGATTGTCGACCATCTCCGCCGGCGCGGCGCCCACGTGGTGGCCACCTCGCACTACGAGCCGCTGAAGTCGTACGCCTCGACCACGCCGGGCGTGGCGTCGGCGGCGTTCGGGTTCGATCCGGAGACGTTCGCCCCGACCTACGCGCTGAAGTACGGCACGCCGGGGCGCAGCCTCGCGCTGGAGATCGCGGGGCGGCTGGGGCTCTCCCCGGCGATCCTCGACGAGGCGCGGCGCAACGTGTCGGCGCGGGAAGCGCAGCTGGCGGAGCACCTGGCGAAGATCGACGCGGATCTGCGGACCCTGGACCACGAGCGCCGCCTCGTCACGCGCGAGCGCGAAGCGCTGGGCGAATCGGAAGCGCGGATGAAGGCGCGCGAGCAGGCGCTGCGCGAGAAGGAAGAGCGCCTGCGCCAGCGGGCCGACGAGGAGATCGCCTCGCGCGTCCGCGAGGCCAGGGAGGACATCGACAAGGTCGTCGGCGAGCTTCGGCGCGACGTGGAGCGGCTGACGGCCGAGGCGAACCGCCGGGCGCTGCACGGCCGGCCGCTGTCGACCGGCGAAGCGGGCGAGGCCCGCGCGCAGGCGAAGGCGGCCCTCGAGCAGGTGGCCGGTCGGGTGCAGTCGCCAGGCCGCGCGGCCGAGGCCGCGCCGGCCGCGGAAGGGCCGGCGGCGGCGGTGGGCGACCGCATCCTGCTCCGCTCCCTCGGCATGGAGGGGCGCGTGGTTGCCCTGCAGGCGGGCGAAGCGGACATCGAGGTGCGCGGCAAGCGGCTGCGCGCGCGGCTGGCGGAGCTGCAGGTCCTGGGCCGGGCCGCCGACGCCGAGCCGTCGAAGGTGAACGTCAACCTGATGGTGACCGCCCGTGACGGGTCGGCCACCGAGATCAACGTGATCGGCTGCTCGGTCGACGAAGCGCTCGGGCGCATCGAGCGGTTCCTCGACAACCTGCTGCTCACCGACGAGCGCCAGATCCGCATCATCCACGGGTTCGGCACCGGGCAGCTGCGCCGGGCAATCGGCGAATACCTGGACCGGCATCCCCTGGTGGCCACGCACCAGGCCGCGCCGCACGATCACGGCGGCGGTGGCGTCACGGTGGCGGAGTTGAAGGACTAGTGGCCCTGTTCCCTGCGGCCTTCGTCGAGGATCTGCGCGCGCGCGCGGACATCGTGCAGGTGGTCCAGGAGTACGTGTCGCTGAAGAAGGCCGGCACGAGCTACAAGGGGCTCTGCCCCTTCCACGGCGAGAAGACGCCGTCGTTTCACGTGAACCGCGAGAAGGGCTTCTTCCACTGCTTCGGCTGCGGCGTCGGCGGCGATGTCATCAAGTTCGTCGAGATGCAGGAGAAGGTCGGCTTCACCGACGCCGTGCGCCAGCTGGCCCGCAAGTTCGGCCTGACCGTGCCCGAGACCGGGCCCGACGGGACCGAGGTGGACCAGCGCGACCGCGAGACGCTGCTGAAAATCCACGAGGTGGCGGCGGCATGGTTCCGCCAGCAGCTGGCCGGGGCGGCCGGGGCGCGTGCCCGGCAGCAGCTGGACGGGCGCGGCATCACGGCCGAGACGATCGAGGCGCTGGGGCTGGGCTACGCGCCGCCGTCGCGCGACCTGCTGCTCGCCCACCTGCGGGAGCAGGGGTTCCAGGCGCCGCTGCTTCTCCGCAGCGGCCTGGTCGTCGAGCGCGACAACGGCCAGGTGGTCGATCGGTTCCGGAACCGTCTGATCGTCCCGATTGCCCGCGACTCGGGTTCGATTGTCGCCTTCGCGGGCCGGTCGATGGACCCGGATCAGGTGCCCAAGTACCTGAATTCCCCCGAAACGCCGATCTACTCCAAGAGCCGCACGCTCTACGGCCTGAACCACACGAAGCCGCTGTTGCGTAAGTCGGGGTTCGTCGTGCTCGTCGAGGGCTACTTCGATTTCGCGCAGGTGCTGCAGGAGTGCCGGCTGCCCGTCGTGGCGACGTGCGGCACGGCCCTGACGCCGCAGCAGGCCCAGCTGCTCCGCCGGTTCGTCTCGAAGATTGTCCTGAGCTTCGATCCCGACGCGGCCGGACAGAGCGCGGCAGTGCGGTCCTGCGACCTGCTGGTCTCGGAGGGGTTCCAGGTGAACGTGGCGGTGCTGCCGGGCGGGGACGATCCGGACACCTTCATCCGCAACCGGACGGGCCGCCAGTATGCCGCCCAGCTCCAGCAGTCGAAACCGTACCTCGACTACCTCCTCGACCGGGCGGCCGGCGTCCACGATCTGAGAACCGACGACGGGCGGCGGGCTTTCCTGCAGGAGATGCTGGCGGTGGCGGCGCGGATCCCGGACGCGGCGGCGCGGGACCAGTTCGCGGACCGGATCGCGCACCGGGCGCGCATTACCGAGTCGGTGGTGCGCGACGAGATCCGGAAGGCGGCCGTCGAGCGGCGCACCGAGGTCAGCGCGCGGGAGATGCCGGCGCTGGGCCAGCTGAAGATGGCCGAGCGCGGCCTGCTCTGGGCGCTGATGAACGAGCCCGACGACGCGGCCGACGCCCTCGGGGCGCTCGACGGGCGCGACCTGGAGGGGCTCGCCTCCGGCGGGATCCTGCAGGAGGCGGTCCGGGCGCAGACCTCGGGGGCCGCCCGTTCACCGGTGGCCTTCCTCGCGCGTCTAAGCAAGGAGGAGGCCCATCTGGTGACGGGCATCGCCTCCGCCCCCGCCCCCCCGGCGCCGGCGCACGCGTGCGCGCTGGAGCTGAAGCGGCTGCGCCTCGAGCGCGAGGGGGCCGCCGTGCAGCAGGAAATCGACCGCGTCCAGCAGTCGGGGCGCGCCAACGACATCGACCGGCTGTGGCAGCAGAAACACGAACTGCTCCGGCGCATCGCGGCGCTGGAGATCACGGGCACCTGAGGGAGGACGCCTTGTCAATCGAGGACAAGTTCGACGAAGTGCAGCAGCTCATCATCATCGGCAAGGAGAAGGGCTACCTGCTCTATGACGAGGTGAACGATCTGCTCCGGGCCGACATCACCTCGTCGGACGAGCTGGACGACCTGTTCAGCACGTTCGGCAGCGCGGGCATCGAGGTGGTGGACTCGGACCAGAAGTTCCGGGAAGAGAAGCAGGAGGGCGACGACGTCGAGCTCGACCTGACGCCCGGCACCCTCGACAAGACCAACGACCCGGTGCGGATGTACCTGCGCGAGATGGGCACGGTGCCGCTGCTCACGCGCGAAGGCGAGGTCGAGATCGCCAAGCGCATCGAGCGCGGCAAGCTGGCGGTGATCAAGTCGATCACCCGCACGCCGATCGTGGCCCAGAAGATCATCGCCATGGGCGACGGCCTCAAGGCGGGCCAGCGCACCGTCCGCGAGCTGGTCATCTTCAACGACGAGGAGATCACCGACGAGCGGCTCGAGGAGCGCGCCCGGGAGGTGCTGAAGCAGACGGATGCCGTCCGCAAGGCCCGGCAGGTGTACGAGAAGGCCGAGGAGAAGCTGGCGGGCACCCTGAAGAAGGACAAGCGCAAGCACCTGCGCGCGCGCTGGAAGGCCATGCGCGCGCGGATCCTGGTGTCGCGCGCCATCCGCGAGATCGAGTTCACCGAGCCCGTGAAGCGGCGCCTCATCGAGGACATCAAGGAGGCCGTCGAGCGCATGGGCCGCGTGGTGCGCGAGGCCGACGGCATCGACCGCCAGCTGAACGCGAAGGCGAAGAAGGCGAAGCTCAAGGACGAGGACCGCAGGGCGCTCGCGGCGAAGATGAAGGAGCTGCGGGCGGAGGTGAAGCGCCAGGCCGACCTGCTCGGCGAGACGCCGGACTACCTGCGCCGGACCCTCGAGACCATCCGCCGCGGCGAGGCCCAGGCCGAACAGGCGAAGAAGGAGCTGGTCGAGGCCAACCTCCGCCTTGTCGTGTCGATCGCGAAGAAGTACACGAACCGCGGCCTGCAGTTCCTGGACCTCATCCAGGAGGGCAACATCGGCCTCATGAAGGCCGTCGACAAGTTCGAGTACCGGCGGGGCTACAAGTTCTCCACCTACGCGACGTGGTGGATCCGCCAGGCCATCACGCGCGCGATCGCGGACCAGGCCCGCACGATTCGCATCCCGGTCCACATGATCGAGACCATCAACAAGCTCATCCGGACCTCTCGGTCGCTCGTGCAGGAGCTGGGCCGCGAGCCGACGTCGGAGGAGATCGCCGTGCGCATGGACATCCCCGTGTCCAAGGTGCGCAAGGTGCTCAAGATCGCGCAGGAGCCGATCTCCCTCGAGACGCCCATCGGCGAGGAGGAGGACTCCCACCTCGGGGACTTCATCGAGGACCGCAACGTCGTGTCGCCCTCCGACGCCGTGATCAACCTGAACCTCAAGGAGCAGACCGACTCGGTCCTGAAGACGCTGACGCCGCGCGAGGAGAAGGTCATCAAGATGCGCTTCGGCGTCGGGGACGGCTCGGAGCACACGCTGGAGGAGGTGGGCCAGAGCTTCGCGGTGACCCGCGAGCGCATCCGGCAGATCGAAGCGAAGGCGCTGCGCAAGCTGCGCCACCCGTCGCGCAGCCGCAAGCTGCGGGCGTTTCTCGAAGGGCGGTCTTCGCAGTAAGCTTATGCGGGCCCATAGCTCAGCGGTAAGAGCCGCCGGCTCATAACCGGCCCGTCCCAGGTTCGAATCCTGGTGGGCCCACCACACACTATGCATCCTGATCTCGAACGGGTCATCCACCTCCAGCAGATCGAGGACGCCGCGGAGCGGGCGCGCCGGACCATCGCCGACGAGCCCGCCCGCCAGCAGCGGTTCGCCGCGGCGCTGGACGCGGCGCGCCTGGCCCTCGAGCACGAGCGCGCGCGCCTGGCCGCCAACCAGGCCGCGCGGCGCGAGGCCGAGAAGGAGCTGGCCATGCAGCAGGCCCGGCTCTCGAAGTTCCGGGACCAGCTCATGGAGGTGAAGACCAACCGCGAATACCAGGCGATGCAGAAGGAGATCGAAACTGCCCAGCACGAGATCCGGAAGCAGGAAGACCGCCTGCTCGAGCAGATGATCGAGTTCGACGAGGTGACCGGCCAGGTGAAGCAGGCCGAGCAGGCGTTCGCGCGGGAGCAGGCCGCGATCGACGCCGAGCGGGCGGCGCTCGCCGCGCAGCTCGCCGAGGCCGGCGCCGCCATCGGCACGCTGGCGGCCGAGCGCGCCGCCCTGGCGGCCCGGATCAGCCCGCCCATCCTCGCCCTGTTCGAGCGCGTGCTGAAGTACCGCAAGACCGCGGCCGTCACGCCCGTCCGCGCGGGCCGCTGCTCCACCTGCCAGATCCTGGTCCGGCCCCAGACCGTGAACGAGCTTCGCCGCAACGAGATCATCTACCAGTGCGAGAGCTGCCTGCGCATCCTCTACTACGAGGACGCGCCCCAGACCGCCGACGCCGCCCGCCCCACGGAGTAGCCCGCGCATGATCGCGAACATCGACGGCGGATCCCGGGGCAACCCGGGCCCGGCCGGGTACGGCGTCCGCTTCACCGGCCCTGACGGGTCGGTGGTCGCCGAGTTCGGCGACGCCATCGGCGTCGCCACCAACAACGTCGCCGAGTACCGCGGCCTGCTGGCCGCCCTCCGGTACGCGAAGGAGCGGGGCTACACCAACCTCACGGTCCGATCGGATTCGTTGCTCCTGGTCTGCCAGATGCGCGGCGAGTACAAGGTGAAGAACGCCGGCCTGCAGGCGCTCCACGGAGAGGCGCGCCGACTCGTCTGGGAGCTGGGCCGCGTGCGCTTCGAACACGTGCGGCGCGAGCTCAACACCGACGCCGACCGCCTGGCGAACGAGGCGATGGACGGGAAGAAGAGGACAGAAGGGGGAACTGACGATGGTCAGAAGTAAGTAGCAAGAAGGGCTCACTGACGATTGTCAGAAGCAAGAATAAGACAAGCCGCACCGGTGGATGTGCTTCTTGCTTCTTGCTTCTTGCTTCTTGCTTCCCATCACACGACGTGTCGTTCCGCCGCCTGCGTGCCGGCGGCGAAACGCTCGAGGGCAAACGGCGACACGTCGAGGCCGGGATCGCGTCCGGTGACGAGATCGGCGAGCACGCGCCCGGCCGCGGGCGAGTGCTGAAAGCCGTGGCCGCTGAAGCCCGCGATGACGTAGAAGCCGTCGCAGCCCGGCGCGGAACCAATGATCGGCATGGCGTCCGGCGTCATCTCGTAGAGCCCGGCCCACGCGTGCGACACGACGGCGTCGGCCAGGGCCGGCAGCCGCGCCACCCCGGCTTCGACCACCTCGGGAAGGAAGTCCCACCGTACGGTCGTGTCGAACCCCGCCCGTTCGGCGGGATCACCCATGCCGAACAGCAACTGCCCTCCATCGCGGTGGAAGTAGAACGACGTGGTGAAGTCGATGACGAGGATGCGCGTGGCGGGAACCTGACCGCGATGCGGCGTATCGTCCCATGACGCGCCGGCCGCCGGCTGCGCGAAGAAGATGTGCCGGCGCAGCGGGCTCACCGGCACCTCGAGCCCCGCCATCCCGGCGACCTGTCCCGCCCACGCGCCTGCGGCGTTCACGACGATTCCCGTCGCAACGGTGCCGTCCGTCGTACGCACGCCCGCGACGCGCCCGTTCACGACGTCGATGCCGGTCACCTCGGTGGCGCGCACAATCTCCACGCCGGCGTCGCGTGCCGTCCGGGCGAATCCCATCGTCACGCTGTTGGGATCGGCGATTCCATCCTTCGCGCAGTAGGTCGCGGCGATCACGCCGTCCACGGACACGCCAGGGGCGAGGCGGGCGGCCTCCCCCGCCGTGAGCCACTCGACCGGCACTCCCAGGCGGCGCTGAAGATCCACGCTCGCCCGGAACGCCTCGATGTCGGCTTCACGGGAGAGCAGGAACAGGTAGCCGTCCTGGTGCAGATCGATGCTGGCGCCGATCTCCGTTTCGAACCGCTCGAAGGCCGCGATGGACTCGATCGAGAGCCGGACGTTCTGCTCGGTCGAGAACTGGTGGCGGACGCCGCCCGCGTTGCGTCCGGTCGACCCGGCGCCCAACTGGGCTTCGCGCTCGACGAGCACGATGTCGGTGATGCCGCGGCGCGCGAGGTGGTACGCCACGCTCGCGCCCATGCACCCGCCTCCAACGATGACGACATCCGCGGTGTGGCGCATCAGGTCAGGACCGCGCTAGTGTAAGCGAAGCCAGAAGGGCCCACTGACGATTGTCAGCGGGTCACGCGCGGCTGACCGCGCGACTCGACATCCCAGAAACAGGCCAGAATCTGAGCTGTTTCTTAGGAGAAGCCAGAAGAAGACACGCCGCACCAGTCGGTCTTCTTCTGGCTTCTGGCTTCTGTCCTCAACTCAATCCTGCCTCGCGCGAATGACGCCGATCATCCGACCCGCCCGTTCGCCGTCGACGCGGTAGGAATGAAACGTCTCCCTGTAACAGGACGTGCAGAGGCGCGACACGTGAATCTGCGACGGCGGCACGCCGGCGGCCCGCAGTTGATCGGTGTTCGCGGTCCAGGTGTCGAGGAAGCCGCTCGCGCCGCCGCTCGCGGCCGGGTCGGTGCCGGGCACGCCGCGCCTGGCCTCGGCAGTCGGCACGTCGCTGAACCAGGCGCTGAGCGAGCCGCCCCACCTCCCTGCCGATTCAAACGCGGCACGCACGTCCGGCCCGACCCGGTAGCAGCACGGGCCGATGCTCGGCCCGATGGCCGCGACGATGTCGGCCGGCGCCGCACCGAAGCCGTCGGCCAGGGCTTCCACGGCCGCCTGCGAGGCGCCGGCGGCCGTGCCGCGCCATCCCGCGTGAACGGCGGCCACGGCGCCCAGCCGCCTGTCGGCGAGCAGGATGGGCACGCAGTCGGCCACCTTCACGCAGAGGGCCAGGGCGGCGGCGTCGCTCGCCGCGATGTCGGCGACGTCCCAGTCGGGCGCCGCAGGGGGAAACGCCTGTTGCCGCTGGAGGCTCACGACGCGTGTCCCGTGCACCTGGCGCAGGCGCACGACGGAGCGGGCCGGAACGCCCATCGAGAATGCCACGCGGTGCCAGCCGTCGCCGGGCGTCGGCGGTCCCGTGCCGAGCACGGGTGCGCGCGTGGTGAAACAGTGATCGGCGACGGCCGCCAGCGGACGGCAGCGGATGGCCGGGCCCCAGGGATACCGGGCCCACTCGAACGCGTCGGGCAGGGGAACTTCAGGCATACTGGAATCCTATGACGATTCTGGGCATCGGCCTCGACGCCACGGACATCCAGAGGGTCGAGCGGGCCATCGCGCGCTACGGCGACCGATTCCTCCATCGTATCTTCACCGACGCCGAGATCGCCTACTGCTCGTCCAAGCACCGGCCGGCACCGCACTACGCCGGCCGCTTCGCGGCGAAGGAAGCCGCCATGAAGGCGCTCGGCACCGGGCTCACCCGCGGCGTCACCTGGCGGGACATCGAGGTGGTCCGCGGCGGCGGCCCCCCGCGCATCGTCTTCCGCGGCGCGGCTCTCGCGCACTTCCAGCGGCACGGCGCGACCTCGTCGCTCCTGACGATTACCCACGCCGACACGCTCGCCCTCGCACAGGTGATGCTGGTCAAGGCCGACTGACCTCGCGCGCGCAACCCCGGTTGTCGGAACGGCGCCGAGAGTCCCCTCCCGCCGCGACGGGCGGCCCGGAGCGGGCGGCATCTCACGGTCCTTCTGGCGTTTGAGCGCGCGCCGCGCGGGCGGCCCCGTGCGGCACCGGCCTTGCCCTGCTCACCCGCGTGTCGCGAGCCGGCTTCCAGCACGCCGCTTCCTGCGCCCGGGTCCACCGACCCCGCCGGCCCGCGACCACCCCGACTTCCGTCGGCCGGGCGCGGCAGGGACGCGGACCGAGGAGCACGTCATGGTAGTCAAGTTCGCGCAGAACGACCGCGGGAACCCGCCAGGGAAACTCGCCGACGCCGAACTGCACTTCAGCGAAGGCACGCTCGACGGCCTCAAGCTGATCGGCTTCGCGATCTGGGAGCGGAAGAACGGCAACGGCCGCAACGTCACCTTCCCCGCCCGCCAGTACTCGGTGAACGGCGAACGCCGCAGCTTCGCGCTGCTCCGCCCGGTGGTCGACGCGGCGGCGCAGGAGCGGGTGCGCGAGTTCATCCTGCAGGCGTACGCGGAGTACCGAGGAACAGCTCGTCACCGCGGAGTAGCGCTCGTCAGCGGGCCGCGGCCGGCTCGATTCGGTCGCGCGCGGTGGCCACGGGTTCGCCCGCCAGGAAGCGCGCGCGGTCGCGAGGATCGTAGAACCGCACCTTCACCGGCTGGCCGACCTCCGCGGCGGGCGGCCAGTCGAGAAGCCCCAGGGAGCTGTGCCGGGCGAACCGGTCGCGGAACTGGGCCTCTTCCCAGGCTTCGAGCACGAAGTACGGTGGGCGGCCGATGCTGTCGAGGTGCCGGACAGCCGCGTCGAGGCCGGTCGGGCCGATGTAATCGAACCGCACCGTCGTGCGGCGGCCGTACAGGCGCAGCGGTCCGCTCTGCTGCACGCTCAGCAGGACGGCGCCGGCCGGCAGGCGGTCGGAAGCCCATGCGCCGGCGGCGAGGTACCGGCTCTCGAAGCGGCGCAGGTCGAAGGCCTCCCGCCCGACGGCCGTCGACACGTAGAAGGCCGCCAGCAGTCCCACGCCGGTCACCAACAGCGGCGCGCGAACCACGGCTGGCGCGAACGACACGAGGCGGAGGCAGATCGAGGCAGACAGGACGAGCATGACCGCGATGGCCGGCAGCAGAAAGCGGAGGTACCACCACTCCTCGAACACGGCGTACGGGAGATAGCACGCGATGACCGCCGCCGCGAAGCCGAGCCCGATCCACGCATGCCGCAGCGGCATCGGCGCGGCCGTCGACGGCTTCGCGACCACGCCGGCGAGCGGAGCGGCCAGGCCAAGCAGCACAAGGGGCGTGTGCGTCTCGATCAGCCAGCGGGCGTAGCGAACGGCGTTCGAGAAGACGTTGGCGGACGAAAACAGCTCGGACGCGGCCCCGTAGCCCGACGCGAGCGGCGAGCCGTAGAGCCGCGTGTTCAGCCACGCGAGGAATGCCGCCGCCAGGATGATCGGGCCGACAAACAGCAGCGCGGCCCGGGCCCGGGAGCGAACGCCGGGCGTGCCGGAGCAGGGATGGACCAGCACCGCGAGCATGACCACGGCTGCCGCCGGGGCGAGGTTTGGCCGGGTCAGCACGGCGAGGGCGGCTCCGGTGCCGGCCACGAGCGGACGATGGGCGGCAGCGCCCCACAGCGCGAGCAGCCACCATGCGGTGACAGGCACGTCGCTCATCGGCTGCACCACCTGGTACAGGAACGCGGGGCTGGTGGCGAGCAGCACCGCGGCGGCAGCCCCGCTCGCGCCGTCCGCGCACTGCCGCCCCGCGAGATAGACCAGCCACACGGCGGCGGCGCCGAGCAGGGGCACCACGATGAACACCGCGCCGGGCCCGCCGAGGGCTGCGGCGAGCGCCATGGTCAGCGGCAGGCCGGGCGCATAGGTGGGCACGATCACACCAGCCTGGACGCCCGGCCGGTAGCCGAGCGGCGACAGGCTCCAGTCAGCCTGCGGCCATGGCACTTCCGCCGCGAGCGGCTGGGGCTGGATCGGCACGCCCTCCAGCCACAAGAGCGCCTGGCTCACGTAGCCGTACGCGTCCGCGCCGCCGGCCACCCGGGTCGCCCACACGAGCCCTACGGCTGCCGTCCCCACCGCCGCCGCCGCGGCTGCGATGAAGGCGTGGCGATCACGGGCGGCCCACGCCTTTTCGAGCGCGCGTGTGAACCGCCGACCACCGAGCCAGGCCGACACGCCGAGCAGCAGGACGCCGGCCCCGATCAGGCGCCAGGGCTCATGGGCGCGGACGCGCAGCGGGCCGACGGCCCAGTCGGCGCCGCCGGTGGCGGCCACGGCGGCGCCGAGGGCGAGCAGTGCCGCGCCGACCGCGCCGGCCAGCAGCCACAGGGAACGGCCGGCTCGGGCTGGAGCGTCAGTCATGGGGTGGGCGCCCCGTCACGGCGCCATCGGAAGCAGGCGGACGTTCTCCGCCGCGCGCTTCGGCGGGAGCGTCCACTCCTCGCGGAGGCCCTTGTCGAACTCGGACCGGTAGAACGCCGACTTCGCCCCGCCGTCGATGATGTCCCACGGCAACACCGCGTCATGCGAGCGGTCCCTGAACACGTAGAACGACGGGTCGACGCCGGCCTCGGCCGCGGCGGCGCGCCACTGGCCGCCGTTGCGCTCGGCCGCCACGACGACGGGCGCCACGCGCCGGTCGCCCAGCGACAGCAGGGCCTGGTAGAACGCGTGCCGCTCCGACTTGATCGAGAAGTACACGTTGTCGATGCCCGCGGTGAGCGAGCGCAGCCGCGCGATGGCGCGATCGATCGACGCGGGGTCGGCCATCGGCAGCCACTGGTAGGCCGTGCCCGGCTTCGGCACCAGCGGGTTCACGCTGGCGCTGATGCGCCCGACCTGCCCGCGCGGCCGGCCGTGCGCCATCATGCGGTCCTTGATGGCGACGGTGAGGTCGCGGATGGCCACGAGATCCTCGTCGGTTTCCGTGGGCAGGCCGATCATGTAGTAGAGCTTCAGGTTGTCGATGCCCGATCGGAAGATGAGATCGGCGCGGTCGACGATCTCGTCGTTGGTCATCGTCTTGTTGATCACCCGGCGGAGCCGGTCGGACCCGGTTTCGGGGGCGATGGTGAGCGAGCGCTCGCCGCTCTGGCGGAGCAGGCGCACCACGGGTTCGGTCAGGTCATCGAGCCGCAGCGATGCCGGGCTGATGGAATAGCCCAGGGCCAGCAACTCCGTGAGCAGGCGCTCGATTTCGGGATGATCGCAGAGCGCGATCGACACGAGGCCGATGCGGGTGGCGTGCGGCCGGGCGGCCCGGGCGATCTCGAGTATCCGGTCGGCCGGAAACGCGCGCACCGGCAGGTAGTTGTAGCCGGCCCAGCAGAACCGGCACAGATTGGCGCAGCCGCGCACGACTTCCACCAGCAGGCGCGAGCCGAACTCGGTGTCGGGCGTGAAGATCATCGTAGACGGCGGGTCGCCGCCCGCCGACGCGGCGAGCGCCGCCTTGCGCACGGGCAGCACGACGCCGGATCCTGGCGCGGGGACGAAGGCGTCGATGGTGCCGTCGGTCGCGTAACGCACGTCGACCAGCGACGGCACGTAGAACCCGCGTTCGCTGGCGAGCCCTTCGAGGAAGCTCCGCCGGTCCGTCGCGCCGGCGATGCGGCCGACGAGCGCGGGCACGAGCACCTCGCCTTCTCCCGCGGCCACCACGTCGGCGAACGGCGCCAGCGGCTCCGGGTTCACGAACGTCACCGCGCCGCCGATCACCACGAGCGGGTGGCGGGTGTCGCGTTCCGCGGCGAAGAGCGGCAGGCCGGCCAGGCGCAGCAGGCTGACGAGGTTGGTGTAGTCCCACTCGAACGACACCGAGAAGGCCAGCACGTCGAAGTCGCGGACCGGAGTGCCCGATTCCAGGGTGACGAGGGAACCGCCCCGGTCGAGCGCCGCCGCGAGCTCGCTGCGCCCGGGCAGGAAGACACGCTCGCACACCACGTCGTCGAGGGCATTGAACAGGCGGTACACCGTCTGGAAGCCCAGGTTCGACATGCCGACGTAGTAGGTGTTCGGGAACGCGAGGGCCACGCGCAGGCGCCCGGCGTGGGGCTTGCGGACGTAGCCGACCTCGCGATCGAGGAGGGGTGATGCGGAAGCGCGGCGGGAGGTCCTGCCCATGCGTGTTGGTGCCGTCAGCCGGCGGTCCCGCGCCGCCGGCGCCCGCGCTGCGGAATCTCGCGCTCAGGCGACGGCGGTCGAGGATGCCGTGGATGTACGCACTGTACCACGTGGACGAGGTCAGGCCTGCTTCACCCGCCGCATGAACGCGGGGACGTCCAGTTCGACCGCGGCCTCGGCGTCGGCCGGCGCGGCAATCTCGTCGGCCAGGGCGGCATCGAGCGTCATCGCGAGCGGCGACGGGCCGGCCGGGGCGGCCACGCCGATCCCATGCCGCCGCGCAATCGTCAGCCGGGAGGCGCCCTCACCCTGCAGCCACGAGGTGTAGTTCTGCAGGTCGACCGGCGTCTGGCCGGCGCCGCCGGGCACGACGGCCTTCGACCCCGGCCGGTCGAAGCCGGTGGCAATCACGGTCAGCTTGACCTGGCCCTCGAGCCTCGGGTCGATGACGGCGCCGAAGATGATGTTCGCCTCCTCGTGGGCCGCCTCGTGGATGATCGTCGACGCCTCGTGCACCTCGACGAGCGACAGGTCGGAGCCTCCGGTCACGTTGATGATGACGCCGCGCGCGCCGTCGATGGACGCGTCCTCGAGGAGCGGGCTCGAGATCGCCCGCCGGGCCGCGTCGACGGCACGGCTCTCGCCGCTCCCGACACCGGTCCCCATCACCGCCACGCCCATGCCCGTCATGATCGTCTTGACGTCGGCGAAGTCGAGGTTGATAAGCCCCGGCAGAAGGATGAGGTCCGAAATTCCCTGGATGGCCTGCCGCAGCACTTCGTCGACGGTCGCGAACGCGTCGAGCAGCGGCGTCTTGCGATCGATCGTGTTCAGCAGCCGCTCGTTCGGGATCGTGATGACGCTGTCGACGCAGTCGCGCAGCTCCTCGAGGCCCTTCTCCGCCTGGATCGCGCGCTTGCGGCCCTCGAACGTGAACGGGCGCGTGACCACCGCGATGGTCAGCGCGCCGAGCTCGCTCGCGAGGCTGGCGATGACGGGCGCGCCGCCGGTTCCCGTGCCGCCGCCGAGGCCGGCGGTGACGAACACCAGGTCGGCGCCGTCAATGGCCTGGATGAGCTTGTCGGTGTCCTCGAGCGCGGCGTGCCGGCCGACGGCCGGGTCGGCGCCGGCCCCGAGGCCCTTGGTCAGCTTCTCGCCGAGCTGCACCTTGATCGGCGCGGCGTTCATACGCAACGCCTGCACGTCGGTGTTCGCCACGACGAACTGGACGCCCTCGAAGCCTTCGCGCACCATGCGGTTGACGGCGTTGCTGCCTCCGCCGCCGACGCCGATCACCTTGATGCGCGCGCCGGTGTGCGACCCGTCGTCCATGGTCATCCGGAACGGTGAGACGGACGGCCGTGAGGCGGCGGTGGGCCGGGTGTCGATCGGGTTCGGCATCGATGGTCTCCAGTTCTCCGAAGTCTATCGCGTGTCGACAGGCGGTTTCAGCGCCCGTTCTCGCGGCCCGTCTGAGCCGCCGCACGCAGGCGATGAAACCGGCATCAAAGCAGTTCCTTGAACACGCCCTTGACGAGCTCCGTCAGGCGGCCGATGCCCCTGCCGGAGGCCTGCGTCATCTCGTGCGCGCGCAGCCGCTGCGCGCGCAGCAGCAGGCCGACGGCGGTGGCGAACGACGGGTTCCCGACGTGGTCGGCGAGCCCGCCGAGGCCGGCCGGCGCGCCCCGCCGCACGGGCATGTCGAAGATCTGCTCGGCGATCTCCGTCAGCCCGTCGAGGTTCGCGCCCCCGCCGGTGAGCACGATGCCCGAGTTGAGCGATTTCTCGTAGCCGGCCCGGTGGATCTCGTCCCACACGAGGTGGCACATCTCCTCGGCGCGGGGCTGCAGCACCTCGGAGAGGATTCGCCGGGCCATCGTGCGCGGCGCCCGCCCGCCGACGCTCGCCACGTCCATCGTCTCGTCGTCGCCGACGAGCGACGAGAGGGCGCAGCCGCAGCGCCGCTTCAGCTTTTCCGCCTCCGGGATCGGCATCCGCAGTCCCACGGCGATGTCGCTCGTGAAGTGATCGCCGCCGATGGGCACCACGGCGGTGTGCCAGAGGAACCCGCGCTCGAAGATGGCGATGTCGGTGGTGCCGCCGCCGATGTCGATGACGGCGATGCCGAGCTCCTTCTCGTCCGGCGAGAGCACGGCTTCGCTCGCCGCCAGCTGCTCCAGCACGGATTCCTGGACGTTGACGCCGGCCTTGTTCACGCACGCCACGATGTTCTGCGTCGTCGTGGTGCCGCCGGTCACGATGTGGACGTTGACCTCGAGGCGGGCGCCCGTCATCCCGATCGGGTTGCCGATGCCGTCCTCGTCGTCGACGACGAAGTCCTGGGGCAGCACGTGGAGAATCTCGCGGCCGCCGGGCAGGCTCACCGCCCGGGCCGCGTCGATCGCCCGCCGCACGTCGTCGCGCGTGATCTCCCGGTTGCGCCCCGCCACCGCCACCACGCCGCGGCTGTTGAAGCCCTTGATGTGCGTGCCCGACAGCGACACGTACGCGTTGTCGATCTCGATGCCCGCCGTCAGCTCGGCGGCCTCGACGGCCTTGCGGACCGAGTCGACCGCGGCTTCCTGGTTCACCACCGCGCCGCGGCGGATGCCCTGCGACTCGGCCACGCCCAGCCCGATGATCTCGACCTCTCCGTCGCCCATGACCTCGCCGACAATGGCCGCCACTTTCGACGTCCCGAGGTCGAGCCCCACCAGGTGCCGTTCCTTGCGTCCCACCAGTCCTCCCGTCACCGCTGCGGCCGCTGGCCCGAATGGCGCGCGGGCACGGGCACGCTGCGCGGCTCGGGCCGCGCGCCGGCCGTCTGCGCGACGCCCACATACACGCGGTCGCCGAAGCGCACGTCCACGTAGTCGATGTCCGGCACGTGCGCCCGCAGCGTCGCCTGCAGGCCGACGTACGACTCGAGACGCTCGGCGAACCGCGTCTCGCCGAGCCGCACCACCGCCGAGTCGCCGTCGAGGATGACGTGCACGTCGTGCACGTCGCCGGCATCGATCTGCGACACCCGCCGCGCCAGGTCCGGCCGCGTGCGCAGCTCCGACATCAGGCGCGACACCAGCTGGCCCCGCGCCCGGTCGACCGCCGGCGGCGCCGACACGGGCGTCACGATGAGACCGTCGATGATCGGCAGATCGCAGTCCGCGTAGCGCGGCCCGTACTCGTCGATCACCGTGCCGGCCGCGTCGACCAGAAACAGGTCGGTGCCGGCGCGCGCGATGCCCATCGGCACGCGCTCGCGCACCTCGACGTCGATGGTGCCCGGCAGCCGGCGCCGCAGCGTCGCGTCGGCCACCCACGCCGACGCGAACAGCCTCGACCGCCAGCGCTCGAGGTCTGCCGACACGAGACTCTGCCCGGTCATGCCCTCCAGCAACGCCGCGATCTCGCCCGCGTGCACGCGCTGGTTGCCGTGCACACGGATGTGCTGGACGCGCAGCCAGGGCAGGTCCGCCGCCGCCGCGGCGGCCCACCACGCCGCGCCGGCCAGCGCGCCCGCAACTGCCAGCACCCGCAGGGCGCGCCACCACGGGCGCGCCCGCAGGTGGCGCCGGCGCCCGGCGGGCAACTGACTGCGGAGAAAGCGGCGATCGGCCGGGGCGGTGACTGACATGTCAGCGCGGCCCTCCGTCGCGGCGCCTGAGGGCGTCGAGCACCCTCGGGCCCGCGGTGCCAATCGATCCCGCGCCCAGCGTGATGACGGCATCGCCCGGCCGCGCCAGCCCGGTGACGACGCGCACGACCTCGTCGATCGAGGGCGCCAGGTGCAGCCCTCCCGGGAGAGACGGCCGGATCGCCTCCGCCAGCGCCTCGAGAGTCACGCCGGGAATGGGGTCCTCGCTCGCGGCGTAGATGTCGGCGAGCACGAGCTCGTCGGCCTGCGCGAGCGCCGGCCCGAAGCGGTCCATGAGCCGGGCCGTCCGCGAGTACCGGTGCGGCTGGAACGCGACGACGAGGCGCCGGCCGAGCGAAGCCCTCGCGGCGTCGAGCACCGCCCGGATCTCGGTCGGGTGGTGGCCGTAGTCGTCGATGACCAGCACACCGCCCGCCTCGCCGAGCCGCTCGAAGCGGCGATCCGCGCCGCGGAACGACGCGAGGGCGTCAGCCACGACGGCCGGTTCGATGCCCAGCTCGAGGCCGACGGCCACCGCCGCCAGCGCGTTCTGGAGGTTGTGACGGCCGGGGATCGGAAGCCGCAGCGTGCACAGCGGCGACGCGGGCGGCGTGTGGAGCCCGGCGGCGTCCTTGAGCCCCGGGCCCGGCACCACCTGGCACGACCACATGCCGTCCGCCTGCGCCACCTGCGTGCCGCGGACGTCGGCATCGGCCGGCCCGAGGCCGTACGTGATCACGCGCCGGGTCATCCGCGGCAGGAGCGCGCGCACGTGCGGATCATCGGCGCAGGCAATCACGGCGCCGTAGAACGGCACCTTGTTGGCGAAGTCGAGGAACGCCTGCTGGAGATCCTCGAAATCGCGGTAGGCCTCGAGATGCTCTTCGTCGATGTTCGTGACGATGGCGACGGTGGGCGTCAGCCGGAGGAACGACCGGTCGCTCTCGTCGGCCTCGACGACCATGTACTCGCCCCGGCCGAGGCGGGCATTGCTGCCGAACGCGGAGAGCTTGCCGCCGATGACGGCGGTCGGATCGAGGCCGGCCCGTTCGAGGACAAGCGCCACCATCGACGTGGTGGTCGTCTTCCCGTGGGCGCCGGCGACGGCGATGCCTGAGCGCAGGCGCATCAGCTCGGCCAGCATCTCGGCGCGCGGGATCACGGGAATCCGCCGCCGGTGCGCGTCGGCGATCTCGGGATTGTCGGGCCGCACGGCCGACGAGTAGACCACCACGTCGGCGCCGCCCACATGGACGGCGTCGTGGCCCGCCGCCACGCGGACCCCGAGGGACTGGAGGCGCGTCGTGACCTCCGACAGCTTCTGGTCGGACCCGCTGACGGCGTAGCCGAGGTTCGACAACAGCTCGGCGATGCCGCTCATGCCGATCCCGCCAATCCCGACGAAGTGGACGCGCTGCGTGCGGCCGAGCACCGTTCCTCCCCTAGGTTGTCGCCGACGCGCGCTGCGAGATGTTCAGCAGCACGCCCATGCCGGCGAGGCTCATGATGAGCGACGACCCGCCGGCGCTGATGAGCGGCAGCGTGATGCCCTTGGTCGGCAGCAGCCCGAGCACCACGCTCATGTTGACGAACGCCTGGATCCCGATCATCGCGGTCAGGCCCAGCGCGAGAAACGCCCCGAACCCGTCCGGCGCCCGCGAGGCGGTCCGCAGCCCGCGCCACGTGATGATGCAGAAGCCCGCCAGCAGGACCGAGGCGCCGATGAGGCCGAGTTCCTCGGCAATCACCGCATAGATGAAGTCGGTGTGGGCGTACGGCAGGTACCCCAGCTTCTGCACGCTGTAGCCCAGCCCGCGGCCCGTCACGCCGCCCGAACCGACCGCGATGAGCGACTGGACGACCTGGTAGCCCGAGTCGGAACTGTCGCTCCAGGGGTCCAGGAACGCGGTCAGCCGGCGGACGCGATACGGGTCGAGAATGGCCAGGACGGCCACGGTGGGCACGACCACGAGCCCGCCCTTCACGATGTGCCGCCAGGGCAGGCCGGCCGCGAACACCATCACGGCGACGATGGCCAGCAGCGCGACGGCGCTGCCGTAGTCCGGCTGCCAGAGAATCAGGGCCACCATCGGCACCAGCACGACGACCACCGGGCCGAGGGCGTACGTCGGCTCCCCGATTCGATCCATGCGGCGCTCGAGCACGGCGGCCGTGAAGAGGATGATCGCGAGCTTGGCGAGCTCTGACGGCTGGATGCCCACGCCGGCCACGGCGAACCAGCGGTGGGTGCCGTTGATCTCGGGGCCGACGATCCTCACCGCCAGCAGGGCCGCGAGCGTCAGCCCCGTGATCCCGAGTATCACGCGGGGCTCGCGGTAGCGGGCGTAGTCGATCTTCATGGTTGCGAGCATCGCGATCAGGCCGGCCAGCGCGAACGCGCCCTGCTTGACGGGAAACGCATTGGGACGCTCGGCCGTCCCGGCCCCCATCAGGCTGGTGGCGCTGTACACCATCACGATGCCGACGGCCAGCAGCACGAGCGTCGTGAGGAACAGCCACTGGTCGAATTTCAGCTTGCGCGCCATGATCCTCGTATCACCCTGCAAGTGGTTTCGTCACCCGTGCTCGCGGCCTGTGTCAGCCGCCCTGCGCAGCAGATGAAATCGTCTCCCACGCCGGAGCGCACGTCGGTTGGTGACATTCGCCCCGGCTCACTAAAGTTCCGCGTCCGCCGCGCCGACACAGGAAGCGCCGCCCGACGATCCGGGCTCCCGGCCCGGAGTGTGAGCCGTCAGCAGTCATCAGTCGGTCCCTGGGCATGGACACCAGCTCCCCGCGCGGGGCCGCGCAGGGTCCCAGCAGCCAGCTCCATGCCGCGCAGAACCGACTGACGACTGCTCACGGCTCACACGGCCGTCTATGCGTTCCTCCGCCCCCTCCGGCTACCCTTCCCCGCGCCGCAGGGCCGCCACCTCGGCCTTGAAGGCCCGGCCGCGCGCGGCATAGTTCTCGAACATGTCGAAGCTCGCGCACGCAGGCGCGAGCAGCACGCTGCCGCCAGGCCCGGCCGCGGTCATCGCCGCCTGGACCGCCTCGGCCATCGTGGCGGCCACGCGGACGCCGGCCGCGCCGTCGAACGCCGCCTGGAGCAGCGGCGCCGCTTCGCCAATCGCCACCACGGACGCGCCCCGCGACGCGAGCGCCGGCCGCAGCGCACGGAGGTCGCCTCCCTTGAAGCGCCCCCCCATGATCACCACCAGCCCGCGGCCAAACGTCTCGATGGCCTGGCGCGCCGCGTCGACGTTGGTGGCCTTCGAGTCGTTGACGAACCGGACGCCCCCGATGTCGGCCACCAGCTCCATCGCGTGCTCGAGGCCGGTGAACGCCCGCACCGCCCCGGCAATCGGCTCGGGCCTCACGCCCGCCGCCCGGGCGATGGCCGCCGCAGCCAGCACGTCGGCCAGCAGGTGCGGTCCGATCAGCCGGACCTCGGCGACCGGCACCAGCGCGGTCTCGCCGCCGGGCCCCCGGTCGACAATCCAGCCGCCGGCCACCGTCACGCCCGCATCGATCCGCGCGTCGCGCGCGAAGCGCACGACCCGCGCGCGGCCCGCACCCGCCATCGCCACGGACCGCGCGTCGTCGGCGTTGGCCACGGCGACGTCGGCCCCGGTCTGGCGGGCGAAGATGCGCGCTTTCGCCGCGGCGTATTCCTCGACGCTCGCGTGGCGATCGAGGTGATCGGCGGTCAGGTTCAGCAGGGCCGCGATCCACGGATGGAACGTGTCGGCGGTCTCGAGCTGGAAGCTGCTCACCTCGACCACGTGCAGCGTCTCGGGCGTCGATGTCTCCACCTGGCTCGACAGCGGCGTGCCGATGTTGCCGCCAACCGCCACGGGCCGACCTGCCGCCTCGAGGATCCGGCCCGTCAGGGCGGTCGTGGTCGACTTGCCCTTGGTGCCGGTGACGGCGACGATGCGCCCGCGGAGCCAGCGCGAGGCGAGCTCCACTTCGCCGATGACCGGCACGCCCGAGGCCCGCGCGGCCGCCACGGCCGGCTGGCCCGCCGGCACGCCGGGGCTGACCACGACGAGGTCCGCGCCCGTGAACAGGCCCTCAGGGTGGGCGCCCAGCTCGAGCGTCACGCCGATTGAGGCGAGGTCGCCGGCGGCGTCGAGCGCCGGCCGCAGGTCGGTCAGGGTGACGGCCGCGCCGCGCCCGACGAGCAGGCGCGCGGCGGCCACCCCGCTGGCGGCGCCGCCAACGACCACCACCCGCTTCCCGCGTACGGTGAAGGCGCTCATGCTCCGCCGGCCCTCACCCGGTCTGCCACGATGTCGGTGCGGACACCTCGCGATCCCTTCACCAGCACGACGTCGCCGGCCCTCAGGCTCGGCACGAGAAGGTCGGCGGCCTCGGCGCTGGTCGCGGCGTGGTGCACCGACGCCGCGGGCATGCCGGCGGTCACCGCGGCGCCGGCCATCGCCCGCGCCGGCTCGCCGCCGACGGTCACGAGCATCGCCAGCCCGGCCTCGGCGGCCGAGCGGCCGCACGCCTCGTGCAGCGCGACCGCCTGCTCGCCAAGCTCGAGCATCTCGCCGAGCACCGCCACGCGCCGCGTGCACCCGCGCTCGGCCGCCAGGGCCTCGAGCGTGCGCTGCAGCGCGCGCGGGTTCGAGTTGTACGAGTCGTCGACCAGCGTCACGCCCGACGCGAGGCGCCACACCTCGCCCCTTCGCGCCGCGGGCGCCGCCGCCCCGAGCCGCGCGGTCATGTCGCCGAGCGGCACGCCGTATTCCCCGGCGATGGCGATGGCCGCGAGCGCGTTGCCGAGATGGCCGAGCCCCAGCAGCGGCAGGTCCAGCGCCGCCAATCCCCACGGCGTCGTCACCGCCGCCCGGGTGCCCGCCAGCCCGCGCTCGACGACGTCCTCGGCCCGCACATCCGCCGGCACGCCGATCCCGAAGGTGCGGAGGCGGGCCGGCGACGCGGTCACTCTCGCCATGACGCGCGGGTCCGCGGCGTTGGCGACCACCAGCGACTGCGGCGTGGCGCCCTCCAGGATCTCCGCCTTGGCGTCGGCAATCGCGTCGGTCGACGCGAAGAACGCCGCGTGCACTTCGGCCACCATCGTCCAGACGCGCACGTCCGGCTCCGCCAGACCCACCAGCGTGCGGATCTCGCCTGGGTGGTTCATGCCGAGCTCGACCACGGCAATCTCGGGGCCGTGACGCAACTCGATGAGCGACAGCGGCAGGCCGATGTGGTTGTTGAAGTTGCCGCGGTTGCGAAACACGCGGTACTGCGCCGCAAGCAGGTCGGCCGTCAGCTCCTTCGTGGTCGTCTTTCCCGCGCTGCCCGTGATCGCCACGACCTGGGCGCGCGACTCCCGCCGGATGGAGCGGCCGAGGCGCTGGAGCGCCCGGGTCGTGTCGTCGACCTGCACGACGACGACGCCAGGATCGGTCCCGGCGGGCACGGCGGACGGGTCCGACACGACCAGGCCTGCGGCCCCGGCGTGCAGGGCGCCGCCGACGAACCGGTGGCCGTCGAGCCGCTCGCCGACAATCGCGATGTAGACGTCGCCGGCCTGGAGGGTCCGCGTGTCGATGGAAAACCCGCCGAGCGCCGCGTCGGCCGGCCCGGCCAGCAGCGCGCCCGCCATCGCGGCGGCGGCCTGGGCGGCGGTGAGCCGCACGGCGACGGCGCTCACGACGCCCTCCGCAGCCGGCGGCGCGCGAGCGCCTCGCGCGCTTCGGCCACATCATCGAAGGGGAGGACGCGGTCGCGGATGACCTGGTACTTCTCGTGGCCCTTGCCGGCAATCACCACCACGTCGCCCGGCCCGGCCTCCGCAACGGCGCGATCGATGGCGGCACGGCGGTCGGCGACGCGCCACCAGCGGAGCCCGGCGCCCGTCGTGGCGCCGCCGCCGGCCTGTCGGCCGCGCTCCTGCGGGGGCGCCATGCCCAGCTCGATCTCGTCGAGGATCCGGTCGGGATCCTCCGAGCGCGGATTGTCGGAGGTCAGACCGACGGTGTCGCTCAGCCGCGCGGCCACGGCGCCCATCAGCGGGCGCTTGCTCCGGTCGCGATCGCCGCCGCAGCCGAACACCGTGATGAGCCGCGCGGCGGCGATGGGGCGCACGGCTTCCAGCAGGTTCTTCAACGCATCGTCGGTGTGCGCGTAATCGACGATCACGGTGACGTCGTCGCCCGGCTCCGTCACGATCTGCAGCCGGCCGGGTACCGACGCGAGGCTCGCCAGCCCGGCCTCGATCGCCGCGACGGGCAGGTCGAGCGCCACGCCGGTGGCCACGGCGGCGAGGAGGTTGTAGACATTGAAGCGGCCGGCGAGCTTCGACTGCACGTGCACCGGCCCTGCGGGCGTGCGGGCGACGAACGCGAGATCCACCAGCGACGAGGGCAGGGCCTCGGGCGTGACGTCCGCGGGCCTGTCGACGCCATAGGTCACAGAGTGCGGCACCTCGCCGGCCAGGATGGCGCCGCGGCGATCGTCGGTATTCACCACGGCGGGCGCGGAGGCGGGCAGCAACTCGAACAGCCGGCGCTTCGCGGCGAAGTACCGGTCCATGTCTTCGTGATAGTCGAGGTGGTCGCGCGTGAGGTTGGTGAAGACGGCCGCGGCGAAACGCGTGCCGTCTACGCGCTTCAGCGCCAGTGCGTGCGACGAGACTTCCATGGCGCATGCCCCGCAGCCGGCGTCCAGCATCTCGCGCAGCATCTGCTGCACGTCCGGGGCCTCCGGCGTCGTCCGCGCGGCGTCGCGCACCTCGGCGCCGGTCCGGGTACTGCACCGTTCCCATCAGGCCGCAGCGCACACCGGCGGCCTCGACGGCGGCCTGCACGAGGTACGACGTGGTCGTTTTCCCGTTCGTGCCGGTGATGCCCACCACGCGCATGCGGCGGCTCGGGTGGCCGAAGAACGCCGACGCCGCCAGCGCGAGGGCGAGCCGCCCGTCGCTGACCGTGGCCCATGGGACCGGGCATCCCGGCGGCGGGTCGGCCTCGGCCACCACCGCGATCGCCCCTCTCGACATGGCCTGGCCGGCGAACCTCGACCCGTCGGCCTGCAACCCCCGCAGCGCGACGAACACCGAGCCGGGCGCCGCGGCCCGCGAGTCGTAGGCGATCGAGGCCACGGCCGGGTCTGGCGCGGCGGCCGGGCCGGCCGACGACACCGGCCGCGTCAGGAGCCCGTTCTCGCGGAGCACGATGAGGAGCGCTGACAGGGTCATTGAGGCGGCAGCGACGGAGCGGGCGCCAGGACGACGCGATGGAGCCACAGCCGGCTCGGGCACCCGGGTTCGAGCGCGGCGCCGGCGACGGGATCCTGGTCGATGACAATGCCATCGCCGGTGAGCCGGGGAACGAGGCCGAGGCGCGCGAGGCGGCGGGCCGCTTCGCGCGCGCCGAGGCCGCGGACGTCGGGCATGGTGGGCGGCCCGGCGAGGACGCTGATCTGCGGCGGGCCGGCCGTGGCGCTGGCCCGCACCAGGTCGGCGGCGGGCGCCTGGGCGCCCGCCGCCTGGAGCAGCACCGGCGGCAGCGGGTTGATCGTCGGGGCGACACCCGCGTGCCGGAGCGCCGCTTCGGCGATGCGCTTGAAGATGGGCGCCGCCACACTCCCGCCGTAGTGCTGGCCGGCGTGCGGCGAGTCGACCACCACCAGGATCGTGAACGCCGGCTGGCGCGACGGCACGAACCCGACGAACGACGCGTGGTACTCGGTGTTCGAGTACCGGCCGTTCACGATCTTGCTGCGCGGTGCCCGTCTTTCCCGCGACGGTGAATCCGGGAATCTGTGCCGACTTCGCCGTGCCGCGCTCGACGACCTGCTCCATGATGCCCGCCAGCACGGCGGCCGTTTCCCGCGTGATCACGCGGCGCACCTCGTGCGGCACGACCTCGGTGCGCGACGGCCCCCGCCGCAGCGCGCGCACCAGCCGCGGCTGCACAAGTGATCCGCCGTTGGCCACCGCCGACACGGCCGCCGCCATCTGGAGCGGCGTCACGCCGATCTCGTAGCCCATCGAGACCGACGCCAGCGTGCTCACGCTCCAGTTGCCCGACGGGGCCAGCTGCCCGCGCGTCTCGCCCGGGAGGTCGCCCGACGAGCGCTCGCCGAACCCGAACCGGCGCACGTACCGGCCGAGGCGCTCGGCGCCCACGCCGAGGCCGATCTTGATCGCGCCCACGTTGCTCGACTTGACGAGCACGTCGGAAAAGCTCAGGACGCCGTAGTTGTGGTTCTTCGCCTCGGTGACCAGGCGCGAGCCGCTGCGCCAGACGCCCGCGCTGGCGTCGATCATGTCCCCGGGCGAAAACACGCGCTCTTCCATCGCCGCCGACGCCGTGACGATCTTGAACGTCGACCCGGGCTCGTAGATGCCCTGCACCGCCCGGTTCATCCACTGCTCGGCTGGGAACTCGGCGTAGCGGTTGGGGTCCACCCGAGGAACGTTCGCCAGCGCCAGCACCTCGCCGGTGGCCGGGTCCATGATGATGGCGGTGCCGCCGTCGGCCCGGTGCGCGGCGACGCCGCTCTCGAGCTCGCGTTCCACGATGTGCTGGAGCTGGGCGTCCAGCGTCAGCTCGATCGTGTCGCCCTGCACGGGCGGCCGCTCGACGCGCCTGTCGAAGACGACGCGCTTGCTGTCGAGTTCCACCATCACCGTGCCCGGCCTGCCGCTGATCTTCGAGTTGTACGACTGCTCGATTCCCGCCAGCCCCCTGTCGTGATCGATGCCCATGTAGCCGAGCACGTGCGCTGCCAGCCGGCTGTTCGGGTAGTACCGCTTGGGTTCCGACTCGGTGAACACGCCGGGCAGCTTCAGCGCGTCGATGCGTGCGGTGACCCGCGCCGCCTGCTCCAGCGGCACCTGGCGGCGGAGGAACGCGAACCTGCGCGACGTCTGCGAGAGCCGCTGCGCCGCCTGCTCGCGCTCTTTCGCCGTGCAGTCGCCGAGGGCCTCGCACACCGCCTGGAGCACCGCCGCCGGGTCGGCGACCTCCCTCGGGATCGCGCAGATCGACACGGCGTCGACGCTGGTGGCGAGCAGGCGGCCGTGACGGTCGACAATGTCGCCGCGCCGCGGCGGGATGCTGAACGTGCGGTCCTTCTGGGCGCTCGCTCTCGAGAGCATGGCCCGGTGCTGGAAGACCTGCAGCCAGACCAGCCGCGCCTGGATGCCGGCGGCCCACGCCGCGAACAGCACCGCCGCGATCAGGACGCGGCCGCGCAGGGCCCGCTGCCACGCCCTCGGGTCGGCTTCCTTCATCGTCGTCAGCTCCGCCGCGCTACCGCCGCGCCACGAGCGTGCGCGTCGGCGCTGCCGCCTCGCGCACCAGGTCCAGGACCACCGCTTCGGTCTGCGTCGGCGCCACCAGGTGGAGGTTCTCGATGGCCAGCGCCTCGATCCGGTGCGGGGCCCGGAGCGTCTCCAGTTCGAGCTTCAGGTGCCGGTGCTCGGCGTCGCTCGCAGCCATCGCCTGCTGAAGCCGCGTGGCCTCGTAGCCGGCGTCGGTCCACTGCGAGTGCTCCCACGCCACCAGGAGCAGGGCGCCGACGAGCAGCGACGCCCACGCCACCGAGCGCCACATCTCGCGTTGCCGCGCGCGGTCGACGTTGCGGACCGGGTGGTTCTGGATGTCTTTCGGCACGCTGAACGCCATTGCATCCGGCGCCGACGGTGGACGTCCCATCGCCATCACCCCACGCGCTCAATGGCCCGAAGCCGCGCGCTCCGCGCGCGCGGGTTCGAGCGGAGTTCCCCGTCGCCGGGCACCAGCGACTTCTTCGTCACCAGGCGGAACGCCCCGCCCTCGCCGGCCAGCGCCCGGAACGTGTGCTTCACGGGCCGGTCCTCGAGCGAGTGGAACGTCACCACCGCGAAACGCGCGCCGGCACGCAGCCGGGCGCACAGGGCGCGGAGGAAGAGGTCGAGCCCGTCGAGTTCGCCGTTCACCCAGATCCGGATCGCCTGGAACGTCCGCGTCGCCGGGTCGATGCGACCGTGGCGGCCCACCACCCGCCGCACGATTGACGCCAGCTGCGCCGTCGTCCGGAGGGGCGCCTCGCGGCGCGCCGCGACGATCGCGCGCGCCACCGCACGGGATCGCCGCTCCTCGCCGTAGCGGTAGATCACGTCGGCCAGATCCCGCTCGTCGACCTCGCCGAGCAGCTCGGCGGCCGTCGGGCCCCGGCTGGTGTCCATCCGCATGTCGAGCGCCTCGTCACGCTGGAAACTGAATCCGCGTCCCGCGCCGTCGAGCTGCAGCGACGAGACGCCGAGATCCGCCAGGGCCCCGTCGATCGCGTCGATGCCGCGCTCATCGAGGAACCGCGGCGCGTCCCGGTAGTCGCCGTGCACCAGGTCGACGCGGCCGCCCCACTCTTCCAGCGCCGCCGCCGCGAGGGCCAGCGCCGCCGGGTCGCGGTCGATCCCGACCAGCCGCGTCGCGCCCGCCGCCAGCAGCGCGCGCGCATGGCCGCCGAGGCCCACCGTGCAGTCCACGAACACGCCTCCGTGCTCCGGGTGCAGCGCCGTCACCACCTCGTCCGTCATCACGGGCACGTGGGCGGACATCGCGGCGGCTCCCCGGGGGCGTCAGATCCCGAACTCGGCCAGCGCCCGCGCGTCGGCGTCGGTATAGGGATCGTCCGCCAGCTTCGTCACGAATCGCTCGTGGTTCCAGACCTCGAGATGGTCATACTGCCCGAACACATCCACCTCGCCGGCCATCCCCGCCGACTCCCGGAGCCGCGGGTGAATGAGCACCCGGCTCTGGTTGTCGAACTCCGCGGCCTGTCCGTAGTAGTTGACGCGGCTGAAGAACCGCAGGCGGGCGGGATGCGTGGAGGGGATCTGCGCGAGCCTGCGCTCGATCTCGATCCACACGGGCATCGGGTAGATGCGGACAGACTCGCCCGTCAGGCTCGTCACGAACAGATCGCGGCCGTACTGGGCCTCGACGACGGCCTTGAACGCGGTGGGAATCTTGAGTCGGCCCTTGTCATCAATCCGGGCCGGCGCATTCCCCCGAAGGACGGAAATCTGCTCCACTTTGCTCCACCAGAGACCACTCGGATGTTAGAGAAGCGGGCTGACCTTGTCAACGTCAAAATCCTTGCAAGGATTGAAGTTGCGCCCGCCGGGTCTACGCTTTTGTTTCGCCTGTCGGGCGAAACTGGACGCACGGCGCCGCCGGGGCGCGTGCTAGCATTGGCTCTTCACGACGACACCGGGCTCCGGCCCGGCCACCGGGAAGACATCAGGATGCTCCGCACCGCGCTTATCGGATACCCCGCGACCGGCAAGACCACCCTGTTCAGGCTGATGACGGAGGCGCACGACGCCCCGCGGGCGGCGCACGGCAAGCTGGAGGCGACGCTGGGCATCGCCCGCGTGCCCGACGCCCGGCTCGACGTGCTGACGGCGATGTTCAACCCGCGCAAGCGGGTGCCCGCGACGGTCGAGTTCGCGGACATCCCGGGGCGCCCATCCGGCACGGGGGCGGACGCGCTGCTGGACGTCGCGGCGTACCGGAACGCCGATGCGCTGGTGCACGTCGTGCGGGCGTTCACCGATCCCGCCGTGGCGCACGCCGCAGGTTCGGTCGATCCGCGGCGCGACGCGCGGGCGATGGAAGACGAGCTGATACTCGCCGACCTCGCGGTGGTCGAAAAGCGGCTCGAGCGGATCGCGAAGGATCTGAAGAAGACGCGGACGGCGGAGCTCGAGAAGGAACAGGAGGTCCTGCTCCGCTGCAAGCCGCACCTCGAGCACGGCGCGCCGTTACGGGTGCTGGATCTGCCGAGCGACGCTCGCCGCCGCCTGCGGGGCTTCCAGTTCCTGTCGGCGAAGCCGTTGCTGCTCGTGCTCAACGTCGACGAGGGCGATCTGGCCGGCGGGCTCGACCCGCTGCTGGCGCGGCACGGCATCGCCGACCTCGCCGCGGGCCCGGACACGCGGGCCATGGCGCTGTGCGCGAAGATCGAGCTCGAAATCGCGCAACTGGAAGCGGCCGACGCGGCCGCGTTCCTTGCGGATCTCGGCCTCACGGCGTCGGGGCTCGATCGCGTCATCCGCGCGAGCTACGAGCTGCTGGGCTACATCTCGTTCTTCACCGTCGGCGACGACGAGTGCCGCGCGTGGTCGATCCCGCGCGGCACGGCGGCCCAGGCGGCGGCCGGCGAGATTCACACCGATCTGGCCCGCGGGTTCATCCGGGCGGAGGTCGTGGCCTACGACCGCCTCATCTCCCGCGGATCGATGGCCGGGTGCCGCGATCACGGGGAGGTGCGCCTCGAGGGCAAGGAGTACACGGTCCTCGACGGCGACATCATCAATGTCAGGTTCGCCACGTGAGGCGGTGAGCGGCGCGCATGGCCGTGCGGACCATCCTCGTCTGTGAAGCGCAGGTGCCGCTGGTGCGGGGCGGCGCGGAGATCCACGTGCGCCAGCTCGTGGACCGCCTGCGCGCGCGCGGCTACGAAGCCGACCTGCTCTCGGTGCCCTTCAAGTGGTATCCGAAGGACGAGATCCTCTCCCACGCGGCCGCGTGGCGCCTGCTCGATCTCTCCGAGAGCAATGGCACGCCCATCGACCTGGTCATCGCCACGAAGTTCCCGTCGTACTTCGCGCGGCACGCCAACAAGGTGGCGTGGCTCATCCACCAGTACCGGGCGGCCTACGAGCTGTGCGGCACGGAGTACAGCGACTTCGCCCACGCGGATCTCGACGTCGGGCTGCGGCGCCGGCTGATTGATCTCGATACGGCGATGCTCGGGGAGTGCCGGCGGATCTTCACCAACGCGCGCAACACGGCGTCGCGCCTCCGGAAGTTCAACGGCCTCGGCGCGGAACCGCTGTATCATCCCCCGAGGCTCGCCGATCGGCTGACGGCCGGGCCCGCCGGGGACTACCTCCTGTCGGTCGGCCGGCTCGAAACGGTGAAGCGCCACGACCTCGCGATCCGGGCGCTGGCGCAGGCCGGCGGCCCGCTGCGGCTGGTGGTGGTCGGCGAGGGCACGCAGGACGCCAACCTGCGCCGCCTGGCGGAGGACCTGTCGGTGGCCGGCCGCGTGCACTTCGAGGGCGCGGTCAGCGACGAGCGGCTGGTCGACCTGTTCGCCGGCGCGCTCGCGGTCGTGTACGCGCCGTTCGACGAGGACTACGGGTACGTCACGCTGGAGGCGTTTCTGGCCCGCAAGCCCGTCGTGACGGCCCGCGACTCGGGCGGCACGCTCGAGTTCGTCGAGGACGGCACGAACGGGTTCGTCTGCGAGCCGGATCCGGCGGCCGTCGCCGCGGCGTTCAGCCGGCTGCACGCGGACCGCGCGCGCGCCCGGTCGCTTGGCGACGCGGGGTACGATCGCGCGCGGCTGGTGACGTGGGACGGGGTGATTGAGCGACTTGTGGGGGAATAGTAGCCAGTAGCCAGTAGCCAGTAGCCAGTAGCCAGTAGCCAGTAGCCAGTAGCCAGTAGCCAGTAGCCAGTAGCCAGTACAGTTGGACACCGTGCAGCGTGACTGGCATTCCTACTGAATACTGACGACTGGCTACTGACTGCTCTTCATGATGGTGCCCGTGAAGAAACTGATCGTCCAGATCCCGTGCCTCAACGAGGCCCAGACGCTGCCGGCGACGCTGGCCGACGTCCCGCGCGAGATTCCCGGCATCGGCGTGGTCGAGATCCTGGTCATCGACGACGGCTCGCGCGACGGGACGTCGGAGGTCGCGCGCCGCCACGGCGCGCACCACATCGTGCGGTTTCCGCAGCGGAAGGGCCTCGCGTCGGCATTCTCGGCGGGCATCGACGCCTGCCTCAAGCTCGGCGCCGACATCATCGTCAACACCGACGGCGACAATCAGTACGCCGGGGCGGACATTCCCAAGCTCATCGCGCCGCTCCTCACGGGGGAGGCCGACATCGTGATTGGCGATCGCGAGGTGCAGGACCTCGCGCACATGTCGGCCACGCGGAAGCGGCTGCAGGGGATCGGGTCGTGGGTGGTGCGGCAGGTCTCCGACACGAAGGTCCCGGACACGACCAGCGGTTTCCGGGCCTACACGCGCGACGCCGCGCTGCGCATGACGATTGTGTCCGACTTCACCTACACGCTGGAGTCGATCATCCAGGCCGGCAAGCGGCGGATGGCCATTGCGCACGTGCCCATCCGCAGCAATCCCCGCACGCGGTCGTCGCGGCTGTTCTCGAGCGTGTGGACGTACGTCAAGGCCTCGGCGGCGACGATCATCCGCATCTATGCCATGTACGAGCCGCTCAAGGTGTTCGGCGTCATCGGCCTGCTGGTCTTTTCCGGGGGCCTCGCCGTGTCGCTGCGTTTCGTCTATTTCTTCCTCATCGGCGAGGGGCTCGGGCACGTCCAGTCGCTCATCTTCGCGGCCGTGCTGCTGATTGTCGGCTTCCAGATCGCGCTCATCGGCCTGGTCGCCGACGTCATCTCCGGCAACCGGAAGCTGCTCGAGGATCTCCTCTATCGCGTGCGGCGCATGGAACTGCGGCAGGGTGCGCCGGCTGACACGGTCCCGCCGGCCGGCGCGGACAGGAGCTAGCCCGTGGCGGACCCGTCATCGGTCTCGATCATCGTCCCGGCGTTCAACGAGGAGCCTGCCATCGCCCCTCTCGTGCAGGCGCTGCGCGCGGGCGGGGCCTGGCACGAGATCATCGTCGTGGACGACGGGTCGTCGGATGCCACCGCGGAGAAGGCCCGCGGCGCCGGCGCGACCGTCGTGCGCCATCCGTACAACAAGGGCAACGGGGCCGCGGTGAAGACCGGGATCAGGCGCGCCTCCGGCGATTTCGTCCTGATCGTGGACGGGGACGGCCAGCACCGGGCGGCCGACGCGGCCCGGCTCGTCTCGCATCTCGGCGAGTACGACCTCGTGATCGGCGCGCGATCGACAGACACGCAGGCCACGCACGCGCGGTTGTTCGGCAACGCGGCCCTCAACTGGCTCGCCAGCTACCTCACGCAGCGGCAGGTCCCGGATCTCACATCGGGCTTCCGGGGCGCGCGCCGGTCGCTTCTCCGCGAGTTCATCCACCTGCTGCCCAACGGCTTCTCCACGCCCACCACGACGACGCTCGCGTTCATCAAGGCGGGCTACAACGTCCGCTTCGAGCCGATCGACGCCGCCGCGCGTGTGGGGCAGTCGAAGATACGGCTGGCGCGCGACGGCGTGAAGTTCCTGCTGATCGTGATGAAGATCATCACGCTGTTCAGCCCGTTCCGCGTCTTCCTGCCGATCAGCCTCGCCTCGTTCCTCCTCGGCGCCGGCTACGCCGTGTGGACCATCGCCACGCAGTCCCATGTCACCAATTCGTCGGTGCTGCTGATCATGCTGGCGGTGATCGTGTTCCTGGTCGGCCTCGTGTCGGAGCAGATCGCCGCCATGCGCTTCGAGGGACGAACATAGGGATGGTCTCAACACCTGCCCGCGGCGGCCCGAACGGGCCGCCAGCATGGGTCGTGACACCACGTGCGGAGTGCGCGTGACGCCCCGGGTGCCCCGCGCGGTGTGGCTGGCGGTGGCCGTGGGGGTCGCGGCGCGGCTGGCGTTCGCGCTGGGATACTGGGTCGACAAGCCGCTGACCCACGACGAACGCGAGTATCTGCTTCTGGCGCGGAACGTCTCGGAAGGCCGCGGGTTCGTGCATGTCCAGCCGGACGGTACGCCCGCGCCCGGCGAGCATTTCGGGCGCGCGCCGCTCTACCCCACGTTCCTCGCCGGCGTGGTCCGCCTGACCGGCATGGCGGCCGGAGAGCACGTGGCCCTGCTTCGCGCCATCCGCGTCGGCCAGGCCCTGCTGGGCGGGGCGCTGGTCTGGCTCGTCGCCTGGCTCGCCGCGAGGGCGGCGGGCCCGCGGGCCGCCCCGGCCGCAGGCTGGCTGGCCGCCGTCTACCCTCCTCTCGTGTGGACGCCGGCGTTCATCTGGAGCGAGACGATTTTCAGCGTGCTGGCCCTTGGCTGCGTGGCCGTCCTCACGCTCGAGCCAGGCCGGCCCGGCCGATACGTGGCCGCCGGCGTGCTGGCCGGTCTTGCCGTGCTGACGCGCCCGGCCATGCTGTTCTTCCTGCCGCTGGCGGCGCTCTGGCTGGCCTGGCGGCGCGAATGGCGGGGCGTCGCCCTGCTGTCGATCACCTGCGCGCTGGTGGTCCTCCCGTGGACCGTGCGGAATGCGCGCGAGTACGGCCGCTTCGTGCTCGTGGCGTCAGAGGGCGGCATCACCTTCTGGACCGGCAATCATCCGCTCGCCGTCGGCGAGGGCGACATGGCTGCGAATCCGCAACTCAAGCGCGAGAACGTGGCGCTGCGGGCCCGCCATCCGGGACTCACGCCCGAACAGCTCGAGCCGATCTACGTCCGCGAGGCGCTGCAGTTCATCCGCGATCAGCCCGGCGCGTGGGCGGCCTTGCTCGTGCGCAAGGCGTTCTACACCGTGGTGCCCGTCGGGCCGTCGTACCGGCTCCACTCCTCGCTCTACTTCGGCGCCTCGGTGCTGTCGTACCTCGCCGTGCTGCCCTTCGCGCTGCTGGGCCTCGCGCGCCTGGCCCGCGCCCGGCGCCTGCCCGTCCCGCTGCTGCTGCTGGCGGCGTCGTCGCTCCTCGTGTGCCTGGTGTTCTTTCCCCAGGAGCGCTTCAGGATCCCGGTGGTGGACCCGACGCTCCTCGTGATGGCGGCCTCCTCGCGGGCGCTGCGGGCGTGACAGCATGAAGGTCCTGATCATCATCCCGACCTACAACGAGCGCGAGAACCTCCCGGCGATCGTGCCGCAGATTCTCGAGCCGCATCCGTACCAGATCCTGGTCGTCGACGACCAGTCGCCCGACGGCACCGGCGCGGTTGCCGATGCACTGGCGCAGCAGTACCCCGGGCGCCTGCACGTGCTGCACCGGACGGGCCGGCGCGGGCTGGGGTTGGCGTACATCGACGGCTTCCGCTGGGCGCTCGAGCACCAGGCCGACCTCGTCTGCCAGATGGACGCGGACCTGTCGCACGACCCGAAGTACCTCCCCGATCTCGTCCAGGCGGCCGGGACGTACGACCTCGTGCTCGGCTCGCGCTACCTGAACGGCGTCAGCGTGATCAACTGGCCGCTGAGGCGAATCCTGCTGAGCTGGTTCGCGAACCGGTACGTGCGCGCCATCACCGGGCTGACCACCTGCGACACCACCAGCGGATTCCGCTGCTGGCGCCGCGACGCCCTGGCGAAGCTGCGCGTCGAGCGGTTCATCTCCCAGCGTTACGCGTTCACGGTGGAAACCGTCTTCGAGGTGGCGCGACACGGGGGGCGGGTCGGCGAGGTCCCGATCATCTTTGTCGAGCGTCGCGTCGGGGCATCGAAGATGTCCGGGCCGGTGCTGCTCGAGTCGATGCTCATGCCGTGGCGCCTCGTGTGGCGGAACCGCGGGCGCGTGCGCCGCCCCGTGGAGGGCCAGGATCAGTGACGCACCGCCACGTGGTCGTGATGCTCACGACCTCGTACCCGCGCTTCCCCGGCGACACCATCGGCACCTTCATGGAGCCCATCGCCAGGGGCATCGCCGCACGGGGCCACCAGGTCCATGTCGTCCTGCCCTGGCACCCCCGCCTGGCCAGGGGCCCCGTCGAGGATGGCGTGCACTTCCACCCGTTCCGGTACGCGCCGCATCCAAGTCTCAACGTGTTCGGATACGCGGCCGCGCTCCAGGCTGACGTCAACCTGCGCGCGGCCGCCTGGGTCTCCGCGCCGCTGGCGCTGGCCGCGTCCTGGCGCGCGGTGCGCCGCGTCGCGGCGCAGGTCTCCGCCACGCTGCTGCACGGCCACTGGATCATCCCGAGCGGCGCGGTGGTCACCGCCGCCGGTGGCGGGCTGCCGGTGGTCGTCAGCCTGCACGGGTCGGACGTGTACGTGGCCGAGCGGCACGCTGCCGCGCGCGTCGCCGCGCAGGCCGCCCTGCGCCGCCTCGACTGGCTGACGGCGTGCAGCGACGACCTCCGGGATCGCATGATTGCGCTGGGCGCCGACCCGTCCCGGGCCACGACGATTCCCTACGGCGTGGACGCGCAGCGGTTCCGGCCCGACGCGGCGCTGCGAGCGGAGGGGCGGCGGGCCATGGGCGCCGGCCCCAGCGACCCGGTGGTGTTCACCGCGGGGCGGTTCGTCCGCAAGAAGGGATTCGAATACCTGATCGACGCCGTCGCGGGACTGGCGCCCCGATGGCCCGGGCTCCGGCTCGTCATCGGCGGGGGAGGCGATCTCGAGGCCGAACTCCGCGCGCGCGCCGTCGAGCGCGGCATCGCCGCACGCGTCAGCCTTCCCGGCGTGCTCGCCCAGGACGAGGTCGCCGCCCACCTCGCCGCCGCCGACATCGCCGTCGTGCCGTCGGTCCGGGACGAGGCGGGGAACGTGGACGGCCTGCCGAACACCGTCATGGAGGCCCTCGCGTCCGGCACGGCCCTGGTCGCGACGCGCGTCGGCGGGATTCCCTCGGTCATCGAGCACGGGCGCACGGGCTGGCTCGTCGCGGAACGCGACGCCGGCGCTCTCGAGTCGGCCCTCGACCAGTTGCTGGCGGATCGCCATGTCCGCGCCGGGCTCGGCTCGGCGGCGCGGACCGACGTCCTGCGCCGGCGGACCTGGGAGATCGTCGCCGAGGCGTTCGAGCAGGTGTACAATCGGGCCGCCGATCGGGCTGACGGCCGGCGCAAGACAGACTAGAATCTCGAAGATGCCTGCATCCGCGACGACACCCGGGCTGACCGTCTTCTTCCCGGCCTATAACGACAGCGGCACCATCGCGAGCATGGTGGTGAGCGCCGTGCTGGCCGCGAGCCGCCTGACCGCGGACTTCGAGGTCATCGTCATCAACGACGGCAGCCGCGACGCGACGCCGCTCATCCTGGACGAACTGGCCCGCGTGTACCCCCAGGTGCGGGTCGTCCACCACCAGGGCAACCGCGGGTACGGCGGCGCGTTGCGGAGCGGGTTCGCGAACGCGACGAAGGAGTGGATCTTCTACACCGACGGCGACGCCCAGTACGACCCGTGGGAGATGGCGGTGCTCTGGGAGCGCAGGGCGCCCGGCATCGACCTGGTGAACGGCTACAAGATCAGCCGCTCCGACCCGTTCCACCGCATCCTCATCGGCCGCCTCTACCACAACGCGGTCAAGCTGCTGTTCGGGCTGAAGGTCCGCGACGTCGATTGCGATTTCCGCCTCATGCGGCGCGCGATCTTCGACCGCGTCATGCTCACCAAGAACAGCGGCGTCATCTGCCTCGAGATGATGACGAAGATCCAGCATGCTGGCTTCACGATCGCCGAGGCCCCGGTCCATCATTACCACCGGGCGTACGGCAAGTCGCAGTTCTTCAACGTCCCGCGTGTCACCCGGACGGCCGTCGACGTCATGAAGCTGTGGTGGGAGCTCATCGTGCGCCGCCAGTCCCCGCCGCAGGCGCCGCGCGGGCCGGGAGCGTGAGCATGGACCACGAGGCCTTCTATCGCGGCCGCCCGGTCATGATCACGGGCGGAGCCGGGTTCATCGGCAGCAACCTCGCGCACCGGCTGGTCGCCCTCGGTGCCGACGTCCTGCTGGTCGACTCCCTGATTCCCGATTACGGCGGCAACCTGTACAACCTGAAGGGCATCGAGGACCGCGCCCGGATGAACATCGCCGACGTGCGGCAGGAGAGCACCATGAGCTACCTGGTGCGGCACGTGGACGTCATCTTCAATCTCGCGGGCCAGGTCAGCCACATCGACAGCATGCGGGATCCCTACACGGATCTCGAAATCAACTGCCGGAGCCAGTTGTCCATCCTCGAGGCCTGCCGCCGCAACAACCCGGGCGTCAAGGTGGTGTTCGCCGGCACGCGCCAGGTCTACGGCAAGCCCGAGTTCCTGCCGGTGACCGAGCAGCACCTGGTCAGGCCGACGGACGTGAACGGCATCAACAAGGTGGCCGGCGAGTACTACCACCTCGTCTACAACAACGTCTTCGGCGTGCGGGCCTGCTCGCTCCGCCTCACGAACATCTACGGGCCCCGGCAGCTGGTGAAGCACAACCGGCAGGGCTTCATCGGCTGGTTCGTCCGGCTGGCCGTCGAGGGCCGCGAGCTGCAGATCTACGGCGACGGCTCGCAACTGCGCGACTTCGTGTTCGTCGACGATGCGGCCGACGCCTTCCTGAGAGCGGGAGCGTCCGACGCCTGCAACGGCGAGGTGTTCAACGTCGGCGGCGCGGAGCCCACCAGTCATCGCGACCTGGTGCATCTCCTGCTCGAGGTGGCCGGCACCGGGAGCGTCCGCCATGTGGAGTGGCCGGAGGAGAAGAAGGCGATCGACATCGGCAGCTTCTACGCCGACTCCGCGAAGCTCAGGGCCGCCACCGGCTGGCAGCCGCGCGTCAGGCTGCGCGAGGGGCTCGCCCGGACCGTGGCCTACTACCGGGAGCACCTGGCCCACTACCTCGACCCGCTCGACACCGGACCGACCGCACCATGACCACACTCCGCGTCCCGTTCATGCGCCTGGTCCCCGGGGACGACCGTCCCGCCATCGACGCCGCCATTCGGCGTGTCATCGATCGCGGCTGGTACGTGCTCGGGCCCGAGGTTGAGGCCTTCGAGCAGAGCTTCGCCGGCGCGTGCGGCGCGGAGCACGCCGTCGGCGTCGGGACCGGGACCGACGCGCTCGCGGTCATCCTTCGCGGGCTGGGGATCGGCCCGGGCGACGAGGTGATCACGACGCCGGTCTCGGCCGCGTACACCGCGCTGGCGTGCATGATGGTGGGCGCCAGGCCGGTCTTCGCCGACATCGATCCGCACCGGCTGACGATCAGCCCGGCGGCGATCGAGGCCGCCATCACGCCGCGGACGGCCGCGATTCTCCCGGTGCATCTCTACGGCCAGCCCGCCGACATGCGCGCGATCGTGGCCGTCGCGGAGGCGCGCGGCCTCGCGGTTGTCGAGGACTGCTGCCAGGCTCACCTGGCGACATGCGACGGCAGGCCCGTGGGTTCGTTCGGCGTGGCAGCGGCCTACAGCTTCTATCCCACGAAGAACCTCGGCGCCCTCGGCGACGGCGGCGCGATCACGACGCGCGACGCCGCGCTCGCCGCGAAGATGAAGCGGGTCCGCAACGGCGGCCAGACCGACCGGTACCACCACGGCGAGATGGGGGTGAACAGCCGCCTCGACGAGATGCAGGCGGCGATCCTCGGTGCGCGGCTGCCGTTTCTGCGGGGTTGGACCGAGGCCAGGCGGACGCGCGCCGCGCTCTACCGGCGGCTGCTGGACGGCGCCGCCGTCGAGGTGCCGGCCGAGTGCGATCCGGGCCATGTCTACCACTTGTTTCCCGTCCTCTCGGCCGAGCGCGAGCGCCTGCGCGCGCGGCTGCTCGAGCAGGGGATCGAGACGCTGATCCACTATCCCGTCCCGATCCCCCTCCAGCCGGCGGTGCGGAGCGAGCAGCCCGCCGACTGCCCGGTGGCCGACCGGGTCTGCGCCCAGGTCGTGTCGCTGCCGTTGCACCCCGGCATGCCGGACGCCGACGTCCACACGGTCGCGGCGGCCGTCCGGCGCTTCGGGACGCAGGCCTGAATCCACGAACAGGAGACGCTGACGTATGCGCACGTTGATTACGGGTGGGGCGGGGTTCATCGGGTCTCACCTCGCGGATCGGCTGCTGGCAGCGGGGCATACCGTGTTCGTCCTGGACGACCTGTCGACGGGCTCCTTCGAGAACATCGCCCACCTGAAGGGCCGCCCGGGATTCCAGTACACGATCGACAGCGTCGTCAACGAGCCTGTGCTCGCCGAGCTGGTCGACCAGTGCGACACCATCTACCACCTGGCCGCCGCCGTCGGCGTCAGGCTCATCGTCGAAGCACCGGTGCGCACCATCGAGACCAACGTGCATGGCACCGAGGTGGTGCTGAAGCAGGCCGCGAAGAAAAGCAAGCTCGTGCTCGTCGCCTCCACGTCCGAGGTGTACGGAAAGAGCTCAGACGTGCCGTTCCGGGAGGACGGCGACCTGGCCCTTGGCGCCACCAGCCGCCATCGCTGGGCGTACGCCTGCAGCAAGGCGCTCGACGAGTTTCTCGCGCTCGCCTACTGGAAGGAGAAGAAGCTGCCCGTCGTCGTCGTGCGGCTGTTCAACACCGTCGGCCCGCGGCAGACAGGCCGCTACGGGATGGTGGTGCCGACGTTCGTGCAGCAGGCCCTCGCGGGCGAGCCCCTCACCGTGTTCGGGGACGGCACACAGACGCGGTGCTTCACGGACGTGAGCGACGTCGTGTCGGCGCTCGTGTCGCTGCCGCAGGAGTCCGGGGCGGTGGGAGGCGTGTTCAATGTCGGCAACACGGAGGAGGTCACGATTCTCCGGCTCGCGGAGCGCGTGAGGACGCTGACCGGCAGCCAATCGCCCATCATCAACGTCCCCTACGACGAGGCGTACGAAGCCGGCTTCGAGGACATGCCGAGGCGCGTGCCGGACATCTCCAAGCTCGCCGCGCTCATTGGATACCGGCCGCGAGTCGACCTGGACGAGACGCTCCGGCGGGTCATCGAGTTCTATCGTGGCCGTGAGCCCCGAGTGTAGGCGGAACCGCAGGCGGCGCGACGTGTGCGCGCGGTGCGCGTGGCGTCAGTACGCCGCCCGGTTCGAAGGCCTCTACGACCACGCCGCGGCCCGCGGTTCCGCCGGTCCCCAGGCCGAGGGGCCCGGATAATGGTCAGGATGCTGGCTGCGCTGGCGCTTGTCGGGTATCTGCCCGGCGCCCTGATGTTCCGCTGGCCGTCGGCAGGCCGCCCGGCGCGAGCCGCACTGCCGGCCGAAGAACGTGCCTTCTGGGCGGTCATCTTGAGCCTGGCGACGTCCTGCATGCTCGCCCTCCTCCTGGGCGCCCTTGGCCAGTACACCTTCAGCCGGCTCCTCTGGGGCCTGGGCGCAGCCTGCGCTGCGCTGATCGTCGGATCGCGATTCAAGCTCCGCCTGGGACCGTGCGCGGCACGGCCTGGGTGGACGGCACTCATCCCGTTGGCCTTCATCGCCCTGGGTCTGTGGCTGTTCTTCCCGCCGGCCGAGTGGGTGCTCGGCGGGCGCGATCCCGGCGTCTATACGAACGAAGGTGTACGACTCGCGCAGCGCGGGTCGCTCAACCCGACTGACGAACTCGTCGCGTCGCTACCGCCCGGGGCGGTGGATCTGGTGTTGCCTCCGGCCCAGGAAGGGTACCGGCGTCGATTCATGGGGTTCCTGGTCGAAGATTCGAAGACGGAGACGGTGATCGGCCAGTTTCCGCACTTCTACCCGGCGTCGATGGCCATCGGCTACGGGGTCGACGGGTTGACCGGCGTGCGCCGCACCACGGGCGTGTGGGGCATCCTCGGTCTGCTGGCGGTGTACTTCGCGGGATCGCAGTACTTCGGTCGGGCGGCGGCCGCCGCCGCGGCCGGCCTGCTTGGCGTACACGTTGCGCAGGTGTGGTTCGCGCGCACGCCGAACGCCGAGCTGCCCATGCAGACCATGATCTTCGCCGCGCTGCTCGCCTACGCCCGCATGGAATCGACCGGGTCGCGGTACTTCGGCCTGGTGGCGGCGAGCCTTGCCGGGATGATGCTGTTCCTGCGCGTCGATGCGATGATCGTCATCCTCACGATCGCCGGCGCGTTCCTGCTGGAGTTCGCCGTCGGCCGGCGGGTCCGCTGGTACTTCGTCGTCGCAGTCGGGCTCTGGACGAGCCTGGGCTCGGCGTATCTCCTGGCGTTCGTGCGGCCGTACATGCAGATGCCGATCGGGTTCGTCGAGAACCTCACGCCGCTGCACTGGGCGTTCAGCGCGCTGGGCCTGTCGGGACTGGCGCTGCTTGTGGCGTGGCTGCGCCGGCGTCGCATCTCCCCGCCCGGCTGGCTGCCCGTGGCCATCGTGCTGGCCGTGCTGGCGGCGGCGGGGTATGCCTACTTCCTCCGCGAGCCTGGCGGCTCGCTCGCGCCCCATGATGCGTACGCCCTGCGCTCGTTCACGGTGAACTACTTCACGCCGTACCTGCTGGCGGCGGCGCTTGCCGGGTTCGCCATCTGGGTGCCCCGCGCTTTCTGGGCGCACCCGTGGATGCCGCTGCTGGTCAGCGTGTTCTGCGCCTTCTTCTTCTACAAGATCCGCATCGTCGCCGAGCACTTCTGGGTGGCGCGACGGTTCCTGCCGGTGATTCTGCCCTCGATGCTGCTGTTTGCCGGGGCGGCCGCGTTCTTCCCGCCGTGGCGGGCGACGCAGGGAGGGCGGGGCTGGCTCGCACGCGGGCGGCAGGCGGCCGGGGTGGCCGTATTGCTGGCGGCGGGCTGGCACTTCGTTCAGCAGACCAGGCCGATTCTGCCGCACATCGAGTACGCCAACGTCATTCCGCGCCTCGAGGCGGTCGCGGCGCAGATACATGACGACGACCTCGTGATCATCGAGTCGCGCGGTGCGTCCGACGTGCACACGCTCGGACTGCCGCTGGCGTACATCTACGCGAAGAACGTCGTCGTGCTGGGCACGGACCTGCCGGAGACGGCCGCCGTCACCCGGTTCGTCGACTGGGCGATGCAGCGCTTCTCGCGGGTGATCTACATGGGCGGCGGCGGCTCGCGGCTCCTGAACCGGACGCTTGACGCCCGGGTGCTCGGGGAGGAGGTGATCCGGGTCCCCGAGTACGAACGGTCCTGGGGCCACTTCCCCGCTGCCAGCCGGTGGAAGTCCTTTGTGTTCACCCTGTTCCAGTTGGTGCCGTTCAGCCGACTTCCCGAAGAGGCCCGCGTCGACGTGGGTGTGGCCGACGAACTCGCGGTCACGGGCTTTTACACCCGTGAGCGGGACAGCGAGCGACGCTTCCGTTGGACGGGCAAGAGATCGTCTGTCAGCCTCAGGCTCCCCGCGAAGCGGATTTCCATGCTCACGATTTGGATGGGCAACGGGGGACGGCCCGCCAGCGCTCCCCAGGCGCGGGTCGCCGTGTTCGCGGGAGGCCGCCAGATCGGGTCGGCCCTGGTGGCGACCTCGAGTATTGACGCATACGAGTTCCCGCTTCCGCTGGAAGCGGTCGACGAAGCTGCCGAAGGTGAGGGGTTCCTCCTGGTCCGGCTCGAGACGCCGACATGGAATCCCCGTGACACGCTCGGCACGACCGATGATCGAAACCTGGGTGTGATGGTCACGCGCGTGGAACTGCGCTGACCGGGCGGGTGGCCGCGGACGGAGTCCGGTGTTCGACGACCTGCAGATTTACGACGCTCGAGAGCGATGGGCCGTCGGCCTTGCTGACGCCTGGCTTCGCCTCGCCACGGCGCCCGCGCGCATGCGGCGTGCTCCCCGGCCCGGCGCGCCGCCCCGGCGGATTCTCGTCCTGCGCCTGGAGCGGATCGGCGATCTCCTCATGACGTTCGGGGCACTCGCCGACCTGCGCGCGCGTGTCCCTCACGCCGAGATTGATCTGTGTGTGGCCAGCTGGAACGAGTCGCTGGCCCATGCCCTGGCAGTTGCCGATCGCGTCGACGTCCTCGATCCGCCGTGGCTCGCCAGAGATCAGCCTGGCGCATCGTGGTCGCGTCTCCGGGATCACGCACGCGGGTGGCGGCGGAACCGCTACGATCTCGCGATCAACCTCGAGCCCGATATCCGCAGCAATCTCCTGCTCTGGTGGTCTGGCGCGGTACGCCGGGCGGGGTATTTCACCGGCGGCGGCGGGCCGCTGCTCACGGATCCGGCGGCGTACAACCAGGCGCTCCACACGCACGACAACGCGAGGCGCCTGATCGCGCTGGCGGCGCCCGCCAGCGCGGACGCGCTGCCCACTCGGCCACGACTGCGCGTGCCCGACGCCGCCCGCGAACGCGCGTGCGGCCTCCTCGCGCCCGCAGCCGGCGCGGTGTGCGTCGGCATTCACGCGAGCGGCGGGCGCCCGGTGAAGCAGTGGCACCCGGGCCGGTTCGCGGAAGTCGCAACGGCCCTCGGCCGCGAGTACGGTGCGACGATCGTGCTGACAGGCGCCCCGGCGGACGCCGCCATCGTCCGGGAGGTTGAAGCGGGTATTCCAGCCGGCGTGCGCGTGCTGAACCTGTGCGGGCAGGGCGGCGTGCTCGACCTTGCGGCGGTACTCGAGCGGATCGCGGTCTTCGTCACCGGCGATACCGGTCCGATGCACCTCGCGGCTGCCGTCGACACGCCGGTGGTGGCGCTGTTCGGGCCGTCGGTCCCGGCCCGCTATGCTCCGCTCACGACCGCGAGCCGCGTGGTACGCGTCGACCTCCCGTGCAGCCCCTGCAATCGCATTCGGCTTCCGCCCGACCGTTGCCGCGGGCACGTGCCGGATTGCCTGGACGGCATCGGCGTCGATGCGGTGCTTGCCGCCGCTCGGGAATTGCTGGACTCCGGACGATGACGACGGACAACGATCAGGATCGGAGCGAGCGGGCAGAACCGGCCGACGATGGGACGGCCGGCGAACTGACTCGCACGCGTCTGCGGGATGTGCCGGCGTCCGCGCTTCGGGCGGCTGAAGCCCGGCCGGCGGCCGCGTTCACCCTGGTCGGGTTCGCGTTCGCTCTTGCCTATCTAGCCGGCGTGCTGGTGTTTCCTTCTGGTTCCGGGCGCATCATCAACGGCGACGCGATCCAGTACTTCGCCTACCTCCAGTCGGTCGTCGTCGACGGCGATCTGGACCTCTCGAACGACTACCGCCAGCTCTACCGGACTGCCGATCCCGAGACCAACGTCTGGCTGCGCAGCCGGACGCCGATTGGACGCGTGCCGAACATGATGTCGGTGGGCCCGGCCATCCTGTGGTCGCCTTTCTACGTGGGCACGCGAGTTGTCCTGAGAGCCTGGGCACCGGGAGAGCGGGCCGACGGAATCCTGTACGCCAGTGTCGGTGTGGCGGGCATCTTCTACGCCACGGTTGGAGCGTGGCTGACGTTTCTGGCCTGCGCGCTGCTCTTCCCTCGCAGGGCGGCGTTCTGGGCCACGCTCGTCGTGTGGCTGGGCGGCCCCGCCCTCTACTACTCGTCCGTGTCACCGGCCTACTCGCACGCCACGTCCCTCTTCGCGGTCTCGCTCTTCGTGTATGTCTGGCTCCGCACCCGCGGCAAGACTGGATTCGCGAGGACGCTCCTTCTGGGTGCAGTGGCTGGCCTCGTGACCCTCGTCAGGTGGCAGGACTCGCTGGTCCTGCTCTTGCCTGTCGTGGAAGCGCTCGCCGTGCTGGGGCGGCGCCAGGCGAGCGTCGCGGCGGTGACCATGAGGCTCGGGTTGCTGTGTGTCGCGGCGGGGATCGTGTTCGCCCCGCAGTTCCTCGCGTGGCAGGCCATTTACGGCACGCCGGTGGTCATGCCGCAGGGAGCCGGCTTCATGCTGTGGACCAGCCCCGCCGTTCTCAGCGTGCTGTTCTCGCTGAAGCGGGGTTTGTTCTCGTGGGCGCCGGCGTTGCTGCCGGCCGTGGCGGGACTGCCCCTGCTCATCAGGCGCGACCGGCTGGTGGGCTGGGCGACGGTGGCGGTGCTGGCCGCCTCCGTCTACGTGAACGCCGCCGTGCGGGACTGGTGGGCGGGTGAGGCGTTCGGTGCGCGGCGGTTCGTTGGCGACGGTGTGTGCTTCGCGCTCGGCTTGTCCGCCCTCATGGCGCTGCCGCAGCTGGTCAGGCGCCCGGGTGTCGTGAAGTGGCTCAGCGCCTCTGCCATTACCTACAACGTGCTGTTTCTCTTCCAGTACCAGTTGTTCATGCGTGGCATGCGGGACCTCGTGCCGTACCCGGAGACCGCCAGGCAGATCTTTCTCGACCGGTTGTGGCTGCCATTCCAGTTTCTGTGGCGGTGGATGTCGGGGTGATGCCCCGTCCTCGATCCGCCCCCCGCGGGTGAGCGGCCAGGACGTTGTCCCCCCCGGATGGCAGGGAGTCCGATCGCTTACGGCGTCAGGAAGTACTTTTCGGGAACGAATGCGCCCCCGTCCTCAATCACGCCGACTCGTCCCTGCCGCCGCAGGTCGCGCTCCCAGCGCTTGAAGTCGAAGGTGTCGTCCACGATGCCGAAGCGGGCCAGCGCGGCCCTGGTGGCGCGCTCACGGTCCGGCGGGATGCTCGAGAAGCGTATCCTGCTGTACACCGCCTGCCAGTCTCGGAAGATGTGATCAGACGACATCGGATGCAGCGCGAGCTGTTCGAGCCGATTCGCTCTCACTGACACGCCCGCCGCAATCGCGAGGATCATCAGGGCCACGGCTGCAGCCGCCCGCGACGATCGCGCGATGCCCGCGACAACCAGCACGACGAAGATGGCGTAGAACGAGATCGGAAACAACAGGAGGTTCGCGCGCATTCGGACGGCACCTGGCAGGCAGGCGATCGCGGCCAGCGCCAGCCACATCAGGCTGTGCAGCCGCTGGGTGCGAGGGAGGAACATCGCAGCCACGCAGAGGATGGCACAGGCCGCCACGAACCAGTTCGGCGCCGCCCCGGCCTGGCCGGACAGGCACACGGTCCAGTGAACGTGCGTCAACAGCCCGTCGACAACCAGCCGGTTGACTCGGAAATTCGGCGCGCTCGGCACCGTCATGAGACGCCATCCCCAGATCAGCAGGAACGTGACCGCGAGCAGCCCCGCGTACCGCGCCAGGCGCACGTAGGCCTCGCGAGGCCGCCCGACGAAATGAAGGTACGCGACGCCGATGACGACGAGCGCCGGGTACAGCGCCAGCGAGTCTTCGCGTGCGGCGAGGGCCAGCAGCATGAGCACCGCCGACAGCGCGGCGAGCGCTCTGGCTCCACGATCCAGATAGGCGAGCAGCAGGTGGGCGGCGGCGACGAAGGCCAGCGCCGGCAAGAGATGAATGCCGTCGGCGATCCAGACGTAGTGATAGAAGCTGTTCTTGCTGCACAGCGTCAGGATGCCCGCCAGCAGGCCGACCCACCAGGGCCCGCCGAGCCGGCCGACCAGCGCGCCGAGCGAGACCAGGTAGATCGTGAACAGGAGCGCCAGGAACACGCGATGCCCGCGGACCGATTCGCCGAACAGCCGCGCGCGAATGTCGTTGAAGACGACGGTGCCGGGCCGGAATCCTTTCGTTTCGATGTTGTCGGGATCCCATGTTCCGACGAGAGACTTCGCAACCTCGACTGCCGAATAGGGGCGGACGAGATGCAGGTCGTCCCAATGCCACTCGTAGTCGAGCGACCGCCACCCGATGCCCAGCGCAACCGCGGCCAGTACGGCGGCGGCGAGCACCGACCGGAGTGCCGTCATGGCCCGAGGGGCGATCGTCATGCGTGCGCTGGACTCCTCCGCAGCCACGACCCTCTTCACCCTGTGTCGACAGTTACGCCCGGAGAAACACGCCGGAGTTCGCGCGGTGCGGGTCCCGATACGTGGTCTCGCTCACACCGCCGACAATGAAGTCGGCCCATTCGACGCCCTGCATGAAGCTGTGGTCCTGGTTCGACACTTCGTACTTCCAGCCGCCGAACCGTCCTCTCGAGAACACCCGTCTGGCTTCGAGCGCGGGAAGGACCTGATCGAGGACCAGATCTCTCCCGAGGAAAGGCGTGGGATACCCGTGGCTCGCCCGGCCGTGCCAGAAACTGACAACGTCTGTACCGGCCGGGAGCAGGCCGTCTCGCCTCATCGCGGTGAGCACCGTCTCCTGCAGCCGCTCTGCCTCCACCGGCTTCTTCGGTGACTCGCACACTTCGGCCATCAACGACCAGTAGGTGTCGCCTTCCGGCACGTTACGGGGCGAGTAGTTTGAGAACACCGTGACCCGGTAATACGGGCTGTGACTCTCCGGGAAGTACATCCAGCACTTCGTTGCGAGCTCGTCCGGGCGAGGCCCGCGGAGCCCGACGCCCAGCACGTGCACCGTGCTGTAGCGGAGCGACTGGCTGGCCTGTCGGACTTCGGGCGCCAGCGGCCCGGCAATGGCGGTGAGGAGGTCGAGCGGCATGGTCGACAGGAGCACGTCGAACCGGTGCTGCCGCCCGTCCTCGAGCCGGACCAGACGCGCGTCGAGATCGATCCGGGCGACCCGTTGCCCGAAGTTGAGGCGTTCAGCGGGCAGCAGCCCGGCGACCCCACACCAGATCGCGCCGGTGCCTCCCTCGGAAGGAAACCTGAACCGGCGGTTCGGCCCCCACGAGACATCGTCGCGGCCCTGGGCGATGTTGTCCTTGATCCGATCGAGGTCCGGCAGCGCAACGCGGTCGTCTATCCAGCCCGCATCGAGCTCATCGAGCGGATACCCCCACACCTTGAAGTTGTAGGGATGCATGAACATCCCCGCGATGCCGTCTCCAAAGGTCTGATTGATCCAGGAGGCGAAGTTGGCTGGCCGGCCCGTTCCCTCCCGCCTCGACCGGGCCTGCTCCAATCCGCCCAGCGCGCGATCGCGGTCGGCCGGGTCGAGCCTGTGAATGTTGTTCTGGAACGGATAAGGCACGAACCGGTTCCTGATCCGGATCCACGATTCGCGCTCGTGCCACAACCACCGATCGCCGAGCGCCTTGTCCAGCACCCGGTCGTAGTATGAATAGTGACTGAACTGGACGTGGCCGCCCATGTCCCACGTGAACCCGCTGGTGTCGACATGGCTGGCGGCCAGGCCCCCGGGCGTGGATTCTGCCTCGAGAACGACGAAGTCCCCGACGCCCAGCTCGTGGAGGCGGTAGGCGGCGCCAAGGCCTGTCGGCCCGGCGCCGATGATCAGCACCCGGCCGGGATCAGTCATCGCCGCGCCCGGCGGAAACCGCTCGACGCCCGGCCGCGCGTTCGCGACGTGCCACCGACGCCGTCTCGGTCGCGCAGCGAAGCGCCGTCCGCCACTGCCGCCATCCGGCAATCGAGGCGGTTCCCGCCCGTCGCGCCTGGTGAGGGACCCTGACCTGATAGACGCGCAACCCGTCGCGCACGGCAAGTCCCGACATGATGACGTTGGGGGCAAACGCGCGAGCCGGGATTCTGGTCAGCATCGCCGCAAGCGCGGATCTCCGAATGAGTCGATACGGCGTGTTGACGTCCCACAGGCCTGCGCCGAACAGCAGCCTGACGGTGGTCCGCGACCCGAAGCTGATGAGGCGGCGGGCGGCGGTGGAACTTCGATCCTGGCGGCAGCCGAGAAGCAGGTCGTAGGCCGCCCGGCGAGTCCAGAGCTGCTCGAACGCGGGCGGGCTCATTTCGTCGTCGCTGTCGACCTGGAACACCCACGCCCCGACCGCCTCCCGATAGCCTCTCCAGATCGTCGGCCCGTGCCCCATGTTCGCGTGGCTCCTCACAGCGACCTGGCGCCTCTCGCTCGCGATCTGGCGCAGGACATCAGCCGTACGATCGCGGGAGCCGTCGTCGTAGACGAGAAACTCGTAGCGGATCTTCAGGCGGTCCAGTTCTTCGATCCAGGCCGACACCACCGGTCCGACGGCGTCAGCCTCGTTGTAGACCGGCATCACGACCGACAGTTCGAGTTCACTCCTGGGAGTGGTGATCATCCCCTCCGGGGCGCCCATGATGGTCGCGATCATAACAGTGAAGCAGGCTTCGTTGTCCAGGCAGACGGTTTTCACGGTTCCGCGGCACGCCGCTGGGGCTGCCGCAGGGAGCCGAGTACCTGTGGTGGGCTCGTGATCGCGTGCGGGCCGTCACGTCGTCGGCCCCGACCGGTCCGACGGGCCGAACAACCGCGAACTGCGCGGGTCGCGGCCGCAGCGTCGCCACAGGGCCAGCGCCAGCGCCGCGGCGACGAGCATGGCCGCTCCAAGAGCCCCCAACGCGACCGGCGCGGAGATGGCGCGAGCGTGGAACAGGTAGAGCCACCAGAAATCCAGGCTGAAGGCGAATTGCTCGGCGAAATCGGTAGCTCTGTACTCGGCCGTCCGGATGGCCGGACGGGGCCGGCTGCCGGCGAGGTACTCCACGTTGAGCGGGATCAGCCTGGCCGCCGCCTGCGCGTTCAGGGTGAACCCTGAGCCTTCCCAGGTCCAGAGCCGCCGTTGATAGTTGAGGTGAGCCTGCTCGGGCCGGTAGCCGGCTTTGGAGAAGTCCACGAGCACGCCTGGCGCCTGCGCAAGCACACTCACGAGCACAACGGCCAGGAGCAGGCGCCGCCGCGCGGACTTCGGCGGCAGGTCGAACCATGGCGCGAGCGGCAGGCAGAGGAACGGGAGGAGAGGCACCAGGTAGCGCGGGCCGTATGATCGATCGGCGTCCCAGTAGAGGTTCGACGCGTAGAAGAGCGTGAGGACGGCCACCGTGCCGACGAGCAACACGGCCGTCGCACGGTCCCGCCGCCAGAGCGACGGGAAGGCCGCGAGGCCAAGCGCCGTGACTGGCGCGAACAGAAACAACGACCGGCCCGGACTGGCCACGAAGCCCGCCAGGCCGGCCCACACCGGCCCGAACGCCGCGGTGCTGTCGCGGAGATAGCCGGTATCCAGGACGTTGCCGAACCTGACGTGGTTGTAGTAGAGCGTCAGCAGCAGGGCAGCCGCCACAGGGACGGCCACGGGAACGATCCGCCTGATCGCGGCTCGCACGTTCCCCCGCGATTCGATCAGGACCCAGAGCCCCGCCGGCAGTGTCGCCAGAACGAGTTCATGGCGCACGAGCATCGCGCAGCCGAAGCCGACGCCGCTCAGCCAGAGCATCGCCGGGCGCGCATCTCTGACCCCCGTCCAGGCCAGATACACGCCCCAAAACAGCGTCAGGGCCGCCACCGGCGCGTTGAAGCCCATCTTGGCGTACGGCCACAACAAGGTGCCGAACCCGAGGGCCAGCGCGGTTGCCGCCGCCGCGCGCGCAGAAGCGCCTAGGCGCAGCGCGAAGAGGCAGGTCAGCCAGACCGTCGCGGCGGCCGCGAACGCGCTGCCGATGACGAAGAAGGCCTTGCGGATCGCCTCGGGCTTGCCAACCCCAAGCCCCGTGACCGCTTCGGCGGCTCGCCCGGCCAGGTAGAATGGCACGGCGTACAGCGGGTGCCCGAGGCCGTACGGCGAGTAGTACCTCCCATCGACGCCACGATGGGCGTCCATGTCGTGCACGTTGAACGACATGGCCACAGACCCGTGCTCGGCGATGCTCTTGGCCACTTCGTAGGACATGATGTCGGTCGCCATGCTGCCGCCGGTCGTGGCCAGATAGAGGACGAGGGTCAGCAGGAACACCAGGAGCGCGTCGATGCGATGGCGGTCCGACGAGGGTCGCTTCACGTGTCTGTCCATGCGATAGCGGCTTCCCGGGGTTCGTTCGAGGGCGCCCCGATGGCTGGCGCGCTGTTCTTTAGAATACCTCGACCATCGGCCTTCACGGGCACCCGGCACAACCGCGGCACGGGATGTCCGCCGGTCAGCGCCGGCGCCACGTGGCCGGCATTTTGGCTCCACGATCGGCCTGTATAATCGTCCGATGTTCGACAACGTGCGTCGGGTGTCACGGCAGCTCATCGCCTACGGCACCGCCGACGTTTCCATCCTCGCCATCAATTTCCTGCTGCTGCCGATCTACACGCGCGTGCTTTCGCCCGTCGAATACGGCGCGCTCACCCTGCTGCTCGTGTTCGAGGCGTTTCTGAAACCGGTTCTCCGTTGCGGCCTCGACGGCGCGTACTCTGAGGCAGTACTTCGACGAATCATCCGAGGCAGGACGGAAGTCCCTGGCCGCGACGATCCTGCTCGTTGTCCTCGCGCTGAACGGCGCCGCGCTGGCCCTGCTGTGGCCAGCCAGCCCGTGGATGACGGCGCTGCTGCTCGGCACCGGGGAGTACGTGGCCGCGTTCTGGCTGGTTGCCGTCAACACGGCCCTGGCGAACCTGCTGTTCCTGCCGACGGGCCTCTTCCGGGCGCAGGAGCGTTCTTCGCTCGTCGGCACGGTCAGTTTTCTCCGCTCGCTTGCCACCATCGTCACCAGACTCGTGCTCGTGGTTGGGCTCCAGAAGGGTGTGTACGGCTTGGCGCTGGCCGATGTCCTCGTCACCCTGGTCTTTGTGGCGGTCCTCTCGCCGACGCTGTGGCGGATGACCAGCGGGGGTGCCTGGTCTCGAAGCCGCGCGGACGCGGCGTTGCACTATGGTTGGCCGCAGGTCCCTGCCGGCGTGCTCGGACAGACGATGGCGATGACAGACAGGTACGTGCTGGGTCTCTACCTGTCGTTGCAGGACGTGGGCGTCTACTCGATCGCCATCACGATGGCGTCGGTCCTCAAGCTGTTCCCCGTGGCGTTCGCGTCGGCCTGGATGCCGTTCGCCTTCAGTTCGCTCGGCCGGGCCGACGCGCCTGCCATGTTCGCCCGGCAGGCGAGCTATGCGTTTGCCGTGATGTGCTTCGCCGCGCTCGGTGCGGCGGCGTGTGCCGGCCCGCTGGTGGAGCTGGTCCTGCCGCCTGCGTACCACCAGGCCCCATTCGTGATCCCGGTCCTGGTGCTCGGGATCACGATTCAGGCCACCACGAGCTTCGTCAGCACATCATTGAACGTGGCGCGACGCACGTCGAGGATTCCGCTGGCGGCAGGCATGGGGGCAGCCGGGAGCCTGCTGGGCAGCCTGCTGCTCGTCCCCCGCTTCGGCGTCATGGGGGCCGCCTATGGCGTGCTGTGCGGCCAGATCGTCTTTGCCGTCTCGACGGCATGGCTTGCGCAGCTGAGCTTTCCAATTCCGTACGAGTCCGGTCGCCTCGTGAAGGCCGCCGTCGCCGCCGTGCTCCTGTTCGGACTGGCGATGGTCCTGCGAAGAGGGGCGCCGGTGGCCGATCTGTCCAGCTCGGTCGCGGTCACGCTGTCGTACCCGGCCCTCCTGTGGGCCTGGCGGTTTCTGACTCCCGCCGAAATGGCATCCGTGCGCCACGCCGTTCGCCTGCTGGCGGCCAGGATGAGAGCAACGCCGACAGCCCGTCAGTGATGGCGTCTGCCGAACGTGTCCAGTGCGGCGGCGTAGACCTCGCGGTAGGCCTGCGCGCAAGCGGCGGGCGTGAATGTCGAGGCAATCCGCGCGTGCGTCCGCGGGCTCACCCTCCGCGGCGATTCAAGCGCACGTTGCACCGTCGCAGCCAAGGCCTCAGCATCCTCCAGAGGCGTCAGCTGGAGATCCTCTTCAAAGAACCCCTGGGCCTCCACGGCCCCGGCCGTGGCCGTCGCGACCACCGGCGTGCCGCAGGCCAGCGCTTCGAGCATCACGGTGCCCCATGACTCCAGCCGCGAGGGCAGGACGAACAGGTCCGCTGCAGCGTAGTAGCCGGGGAGCTCGCGGTTGTCGACCAGCCCGAGAAAGCGGACGCGCGACGCGATGCCGGCCGCCTCGGCCTGGCGTTCGAGTTGCGGCCGCAGTTCTCCGCTTCCGGCGATGAACAGTCGGGCGTCGGGCACGCGCGGTGCCAGGACCGCGAACGCTCTCAGGAGGACGTCGTACCCCCCCACGGGATGCAATCGCTTGACGGTCAACAGGGTGGGCCCGCTGATGCCGAGGGCCCGACGGGTCGCCTCCCGTGCGTCGTCTGCCGGCGCCGTGAACATCTCGTCGACCGGCGCGTACACAACGGGATCCTCCGGCGCGGCGAGCCCAAGTTCGACCGCACGGTGACGGAGAGCCCGGCTGTAGAAGACGCGCCCGGCGGCTTCGCGCACGACGGTCTCGAACCGCCTGTGGCGCGCCGCGTCGAAGTGCCAGATGTCGGTCCCGTAGAGCGTGATGACGCTCGGGCGCTTCAGGAGGGCGGCCGCCCAGCCGGCCACGTCGACGATGAACCCGTTGCTGTGAAGGTGCACGAGATTGACGCCGCGAAACGCCATGGCGGCCGCCACGCCAATCCTCGCTGCCGTGGAGACGGCCCCGAGCGGCGAACGCGCCAGCGCGCCCCGTCCTCGCCGCCTCACGAACACCGTTCCAGCGGGCGCCGGACGCGGTGATCCCTGCGCCGCGTGCGTCAGGAAGGTCGTGCGGTGGCCGTCACGGGCGAACTCCCGGGCGAGCACCGAGGGCAGCAGCGCATTGGCCGCCTGTTCCGGCGGCATGTGCGGGGTGACCATGCATACGTGCACAAAGACCTCGACGTGAACGGACCCGCTCATCTTATACCCGTGCGGCGGCGGCCGGAGCCCGCCGGCGCGAACGGGTATAATCGCTGGACGACGTCCACTGCAGGTCAGCGTGAGAACGGTCAACAACGAAGCGATTCGGGCGCACGGCGCCGTGCGGTTCAGGTCCGAGTACCACTACGCCGTGTTCGAGTACTGGCGCAGCGCGAAAGTGCTGCGCCACCTCGATCGGTGCGGCGTGACGCGTCTCGGGCGGGTGCTGGACGATGGGTGCGGCGGCGGCGGGATGACCGTGTCGTTCGCCGAGGAATGCGACGCGGTGGTGGGCATCGATCTGTCGGATCGGTTTGCCGCGGCTGGGACCGTGCTCGCCCGCGAGAAAGGCGTCGCCAACGTCAGTTTCGCAAGGACCGACGGGCAGGCGCTCCCGTTTCGAGACGACGCCTTCGACACGGTGTTCTCGCACGCCGTCATCGAGCACGTCGCCGATCCGCTCGCGTACCTGCGCGAGATCCGGCGTGTACTGACGCCAGGCGGATGGGTGTTCCTTCAGACCGCCCCGTACCTGGCACCGTCCGGGGCGCACCTGCCGCGGCTGAAGGTTCCAGTGCCGGACTATCTGTTCCTGGGGCGCAGAATCTCGTTCCGCCTGGCCCGCTGGCTGGCTCTTCGTCTGCCCGCAGCGCTCGACGCCCCGCCGGACGGGTCGTCGTTTCTGACGGCAGCCCGGAGAGGCGAGGTGAAGTCGGACGATCTGCTCTACCGCGTGACGGTGCGAAACCTGCGGCAGAACATCGCGGCGGCGGGGTTCCGCGTGGTCAACGAGGACTTTGCCTTCGCCGGGCTGGCGAAGCGCGTGCTGCCGGGACGGGCCGTTGGCCGTGTGGCTGCCGCGCCGCTTGTGCGCGACATCCTCGTGACCGACATGAATTACGTGTTGAGAGGCGACTGAGGCAGGGATACTGCGGTGGGCGGCGGGCGGATGCGGCTTGTCAGCGGGATCGGCCCCGCTCGTAGGCTTCGTCTTCCGTGATCTCAGCTGGCGCCACGCGCACCTGGGCGGAGACTCCTGCCGGTGCGCGGACCGAGAGATCAACCCGCCTGAAGCGGCGGCTCGCGTCGGCGGGGATCATGAACTCCACCGTGTGCCACTCATCGTCTGCGAGGGTCAACGTGCGCGCGAGCCGGCCGTCGAGTGAGACGTCGACGTCGAGGCGGTTCCGGCCGGCCTCGTCGTCACGTCGCATCGGCAGCTTGAGCCAGCGCGCGTGCGGGTACGTGAAGAACGTGCCGTCACCGCGAACGAGGCGGTAGCGCGGTCCATCGCCCGGTTCATGCAATCGGGAGAAACCATACCTGGCCAGCGCGAAATTGACGCGTTCCTTCCCCAGCCAGACCCGCACTGGGATCGACACGGCCAGGACAATCATGAACGCCGCGATGACGCGCGACCAGAGCCGGCGGCTGGCCGGCGGGGGCTGGGTATGGGCCGCCTCGGCGGACATGTCTCCGCCGGCCACAAGCACGCCCAGGACCATCCAGAACGGAAACGCCACGACGTTGTAGAGAAGCGGCTGCCCGGCAAGGCACGTGATCAGGAACGCCACGACGCCCGCGATGGCGCCGCCCAGTGCCGGGTCGTGGCTCGTGCGGAACGCCTTCCATGCGCGCCAGAGCATCGCCGCGAACATCCCGACGAAGAGCACACCGCCAATCACGCCCAGTTCAGCGGCCATCTCCAGGAACTGGTTGTGGGCGTTGAAACGGCCCAGTCCGACGTTTGCCGGCAGAACCGCGTCCGGGTCGAACTCCGCGACCCGATACTGGAACTGCCCGATGCCCACCCCGAAGGCAGGGCGCGCGGCCAGCGTTCGTACCGCCGCTTGCCACATCAGGACGCGCATGGGAAGAGAACCGCTGGTCCTCGAGGTGGCTTCGAGGGCTGCCGTCCTCATGTAGAACCCAAGCGCCAGCATCGCAGACACGATGCCGCAGGCCGTCAGAACGGCAATCCCCCAGCGCCAGGTCCTCTTGCCCGGGCGCCCTCTCATCACCGCATGGCTGGAGGCCCCAACGATCACCATGGCTCCAGCTACCAGCGCTGTGCGGGTGCCCGTCATCCAGAGGGCCAATGACAGCAGCGCGGCACCTGCCGCTGTCACTGTCCAGCGTAGCACCGCGACCGCTCGTGGGCGCGAGCGGGACGGCGCCGACCCGATTCCCAATCCAATCAGGACGGGGATGAGCAGCACGAAATACGACGCGGCCGTGTTGACCTTGGAAACATGAGCAGCTATCCGGTCCGTTCGGAGGACCGAGAGTATGCTTCGGCCCCCCTCATTCGCTAATGAGAGCGCTGCATCGACGCTGAGCGTCGCCGTGACGGCACCACCGACCGCGAGCGTCCATAGCAGCCTCCGGCCAAATGTCGGACTGTCCGCGCACGACACCTGTGCCGCTCTCGTCAGGGCGAGCCCCTCGAGAAAGATCGCCGCCGTGTGGGCGGCAGGGATGCCAAGAGGTGTTACCCATGGGCGCGTTTCGATGACGGGGTCCAAAAAGTAAAGGGCGAAGTAGGTCAGCAACTGCCCAAGAAACGGTTGCCAGTAGTCTCTCCAGTAGCGATAGACCCCGATTTCGACCAGCAACGATGCCAGCACGACCGCCACGAAACCATACCGGAGCAGCAACCCAGGCGACTGAGGCCCTCCATGGACGCGCCCGCGAAACCGGCCGGCAGCCCATCCCGCGAGGTATGCCAGCGTGACTGCCTCGGTGATCCCCACTGGCGCTTGGGGAGACACCAGCGTGGAGATGAGTCGCCCAAAGGGGACGATGGCGGCGAGGGCCAGCAACGCCCAGCCAGGCGTGGCCGCCGCCAGCAGCCCGACTCCTGCCACGACCATCTTCAATGCAACCGGATTGGCCGAGGACGAGAAGAACGACAGCACCGCCAGGACCGCGATCACCAGGACGCTCGCGCGAACGGCTGCCGCGCCGAATGGCGTCGCGAGAGATGCCAGGCGACGGCCGAAATCGATCACGCTACCCAAGGCACCCACTCAATGCGTCGCGTTGGCGCCGTCGACGGCAGTCCGCCCTCACGTTTCGTTCTCAATAGGCGATCGCGATTCGGTGAAGCGTGGCGCGCCACGATCCCGAATCGCGGTTCTCTGTTCAGTGTCGGCGCAGGCGTGAGCAGCGCGAGGACCACGCAGCAGCATGACGGCGACAAGCGGGCAAGCGCTGACCAAAGGCGCGGAAGAGGAGGTGGCGGGTTGCCTGCGCCCGGGATCAGCACCGCTGGCCGGACCAATCGCAATGGCCCCTCGCGCGTCCGTGCCGAATGCGCCCGCCGCGTCGACTCGAAGCGCGTGTCGGCATATGCGCCGGCGCCGGGGAGTGCCTGCCAGCGAGGGGTTGCCGCGACGCCTGGTGTCGGAACCGAGGCAAGGGGCTGCCGGCGTGCCGGCAGGCGGCCAACGGGCGTCCAGAACGCCTGGGGCGTGATCCGCGCCGCCGGCCTCATGGCGGTTTGACGCCTGGACGTGTGACGGCCCGCCGCTCGAAGCGCTCAACCGCTACGTCGTCGACATCGAACGTGCAGCCGCGGAGTGAGGCCGGCTGGTCGACGCGAATCGCGAACCGGTAGTGGCGGGCGGCGGCCCCGGCTCTGTGGATCGCGACTTGCGGGGTGTAGAGCCCGGGATTCCGGATGTAGCGCTGGTCCAAGAACTGCTGCGTGCCTAGCGGCGTCTCCGTCACCGCACCGGCCTCGTCGAACTCGAGAATCCAGAAGCTCATCAAAGCACACTGTTCGTCGCCGCGTACCCGAAACGTGAATGGGTACTCCTGCCCGGGGTACGCTCGGTAGTGATCCGCTTCAGGGGGGGTTGTCCGCGCTCCCGTGCCGGTAAAGAGCCATCCACTGGACGCCTGGCCGGCCGCGAGAGATACGCGCGCTGCAGCGCGGCCTTCCGACGGGCGCGCGCTGCGACGAACGGACAGTCCATCGACGCTCCACTGCAAGGGTCGATCGGCGGCGGAGAATGCCTCGAAACCGCCGTTGGGCAACTGCTCGCGATGCGGGATGACCTCCTGCGTCGGCTTCTCCAGATCGTAGATGGAGAAGAACTCGTTCTGGTAGACCGTCTCGAACTGAAGTGTCCGAGGCTTCTGATTCAGCACGTACCGCGCGTTGGTGGCAGCCCCGATGCGCAGGAACTCGGCCTCGTTGAGCGCGCGGTAGCGCTGCTGGGATTCGATGCTGATCTGGAGACGTGACGGGAAAGACGTCGTCTCGACGCCAAGGAGGTGAAGGCCGCGCAAGTCGGCGTCGTGCAGGGACTGGTCCGGAAAGTAGGCCGCGAATCCATGGAACGCGAGATCGACGCTATTCCGGTGCGAGATGGTCCGCCACTCCTGGGGGAAGACACCCTCTGGGAAGCCGATGAACGTCGCCGACGGCGGCGTGTGGTCGCGAGCCCACAGGTTCGTGGCGGTCCATGCCTGATACGGGGGCGACCGCTGCTCCTGCCCGACAGCTGTCGCCTCGATCAGAACAGGACGAGCCAGCATCGTCGCAAACAGCAGCAGGACTGCAAGGCCAGGGTCTCCCGGCCGGAACGAGGCCGACTTCGTTTGCCCACTGCTGCCGGAGGCCATCATCAGACACAGAGTGCCTGCGCCGACCACCACCAGCCACGAGCCAGCCGCAGCGGCTCCGGGACCGGCCGTCGCAGGCCATGTCAGGCCTTGCTGGAACACCGAGACGCGGCTGAGCGCCGAGGTCGGCCACCACCACTGCGCCATGGCGAGCACGCATCCGATGAGAAGGACCACGCCGACTGCGGACAGCGATCGCCGGACGGGCGTCGGCAGCGTGAACGCGAAGACGGAAAGCCGACCGTCGGCAAGGTCGGCCGTGGCCAGCAGCGCGAGCGCCAGCAGGGACGGCGGTTGTCTGAAGTAGGCCAGCGCGCTCACGCAGCCAAGCGCCGCGGCCCTTGCCCACCACGTCCCGCCCGACATGTGCCGCCAGACGTAGGCCGCCACCAGTGGCAAGGCCGCCAGGTTGAAGGTTTCGGTCATCCGGAAGAGAGCAAGCCGTGTGACGACCTCGGATCTCAGCGATACGCCAGCGAATCCAGCGAGGCACGCCACAAGGACGGTCAGCCAGACTGCCATGAGCAGCCGACGTCGATCCGGCCTCAGGTCGCCGAGCACCCGCAGCGACAGCACCCACAAGACCGTCCAGCGCGCAAACGGCACGAACCACTGCCACGCCCACCACCCGTTCCACGGCACGAAGTGCTGGTTCTGCAACGCGAACGCCCACCAGTCGTCGGGCGGCATGGGCTTCGTGAGAACCGCAGCGTTCAAGTAGAGCGCGGGGGCGACACTGAGCGCCAGCAGGGCCACACCCGACAATGCCCAGACCCAGAGCCCGCGGTCCGGCCGGCGGACGGAGATCAGCACATGGGTTGTGACGATCGCCGCGGCGTACACGCCATGACTCGGGTGGATCAACCCGACGATGCCGGCGGTGAGCAGCGCCGGGCCGACGTGTCCAGCGGCGCACAGGGCAATGACCGCTACGACGCCCGACAGAGCGATGTTCCCCGCGTACGGGACCATGTGTCCGATGTAGCCGTAGGTCGCCAGATTCCAGTTCGTGACGCGGGCCGCGACGGCGATGAGCGACGCCGTCAGACTCACCGAGGCACGGCCCACGATCACCTGCGCGAGCGAGAACACGGCGAGCGCCAGGAACAGATCCGCGAGGAACACCTCGGCGTACACGAACACTTCGGGTGGAATCCCGAAATGGCCGAGGCCAATCGCGGGCACCAGGTGCGTCAGCGACAGGTAGACGTAGACCTCCCGGCCTATGGAACCAACCGGATCGTTGAGGAACAGTGTCGGGTCGGCATGTCGGACGGCGTAGAAGACGGGGTTGTCGAATGAACTCCAGGCCAGGCGATGGTTGAGGCCCGGAAGAGAAACCACCCGCGCCACCGCGATGACTGCCACCACGACCCCGAGGGCATAGCCCGGGTGCGTCAGCGGCCTCGCCGCGGATCGTCGGAGGACGTCGAACCAGGCGCGAGCCCCCGTCGCAAACTTGTGCATTTCGAAGTGCCCCTCCCTCGGATCGGCAGGCCGGCAGCCTCTGCCGGTCCTACGGCCGACCGGGAGGGTCCAGCCGACGGGCGTGATTCAGGAGGACCTCCACGATCCGATCCGCAGCCGGCTCGGCTCGCTCATGGAGGCGCGAGCGTCCGTGCTGGATGGCGGCCTCGAAGGCGGCCACGATGTCGGACATTCCTGACCCGGCGAGGCGATTGGCATCGGCGTCCATCGTCTCCGGCCACTCCGTTTCGCCTCGCAGGGTGACGCACGGCACGCCGAACCAGTGTGCTTCCCGCTGGACGCCGCCGGAGTCGGTGAGGATGACCCGTGCATGCCGCTCCAATCGGAGCATGTCGCCGTACGGGAGCGGCTCGAGAGCACGGACCGGCCCGGCCGCGTCCGGCGTCGACCCTCCGACGTCGATGCCGGCAGCAGCAGCCGCGAGACGTGAACGAGGGTGCATCGGCCACACAACCTGGCACGACTGGCCGATGCGTTCGAGCGCGCGGACAATCTCCGCAAACCGGCGCAGGTCGTCCGTGTTCTCGGCCCGATGCACGGTGGCCAGCGCGAAGGCTCCGGGTGCGAGTCCCAGCCGCTGCAATACGTCCGGCGCAGCGTCCTCCCTGGCGCCGAAGTGCAGGGCCGACTCGTGCATCACGTCTCCAGAGAGGTGAACGCCCTTGGTGATGCCCTCGCGTGACAGATGCTCCACGGCGTTCCGAGTCGGACAGAACAGCAGGGTCGACACGTGGTCAACGAGGACCCGATTCACCTCCTCGGGCATGGCGCGGTTGAAACTCCGCAGACCAGCTTCAACGTGCACCACCGGAATCAGCAGTTTCGCCGCTGCCAGCGCGGCCGCCAGTGTCGAGTTCGTGTCTCCGTAGACCACAACGTACCCGGGACGAACGGCCCTGAAGACCTCCTCGAGTCTGGCCAGCATCAGCCCTGTCTGGGCGCCGTGCGGGCCCGAACCGACGCCGAGGTGGAAATCGGGCTCTGGCAGCCCGAGGTCTCTGAAGAACACCCCGCTCATCCCATCGTCGTAGTGCTGGCCGGTGTGGACGAGCAGATGCCGGAGTCGTCCGAACTCCGGACGGCGAGTCAGCGCACGCAGCACGGCGGCTGCCTTGACGAACTGAGGCCTGGCCCCCACGACGGCGAGCAGCGTCAGGTCTGTCACGGCACGTCGGCCGGGTCTGGGGCGAGGACGTAGGACGCCGTCAGTCCGCCCGCATAGACGCGCAATGGCGTCCGGTCGACCACGGCGCCGATGAGCCGGAGCGGCCAGTAGGCGAAGCTGCCGATGCCGGCTGGGAAGTACCCCCAGTAGTGGCACGAGTCAGGCACGAAGCCGTGCCGCGTCAGCAGGCCGTCGAGCGCCTCCTTCGTGTAGTAGCGGTCCGTCGAGCAGTGGCGGCCCGCACGCCACAGACGCCTCATCCACCCGTACCACCAGGAGCGCCCATTCACGCCGACGATGATCAGTCGGCCCCGGGGGAGCAGCAGTACCCTGCAATTCCGAAGGAACGCATCGACATCGACGATGTGCTCGAACAGACCGAAGGCGTACAACACGTCCACGGGTTCCTCGTCGGTGCAGATTGGCTCTTCGAGGTCAAGCCGCAGCGTAGTCACGTTCCGCAGAGACTGGTGCTCCGCTCGGAATCGTTCCAGCATCTTCACGCTGCCGTCGACGCAAACCAACCGGCGTACCAGGGGCGCAATGGCGTCGACGTAGGGGCCCGTGCCGACACCCAGTTCCATCGCTCGCTCTGCGGGCTTCAGGCGGGCCACGCGCAGGAAACTGGCCAGTCGAATCCGATGGAAGGCCGCCACGCTGCGGGCAGAGCCGAATCGCGAGTCCCATTCGTCCGCGTAGCGGTCATAGAAGCCAAGAACGTCCTTCGACGATGCGGCCTTGGCTGTGCTGAAGTGCTTCTCATCCATCAGGCGCGTGGCCCCCTACGTCGCGCCCCCGCGTCGACATCGGCCACGGCATCGAGGAGCGCTTCGATCACGTGGGTCCGGCCGCGCATCGAGAGCCTGGCGTGGACGGGCAGGTTAATGACCTGTTCGCTGCTCAGGTGGGCGTTCGGAAACGTACCGCCTGAGGCCGATTCACGGTACTCCGCCAGTTCGGGGACGCAGTAGTCGATCACTCGTCCGACCAGCACGCCGCGCCGGCGCATGGCGGCCGTCACGCGCTCGCGGTCGCGCACGCGCACGACGTAATGGGAGTAGGTGGCGCCGTCGATCAGAGGCGGCCGTTCCACGCCGGGCTTGTGTGCGAGATCCCGGTCGTAAGCGGAGGCGTGCGCCTTGCGACGGCAGACGATATCCGAGGTACTTTCGCAACTGCTCGAGGCCGACTGTCGCTTCGATCGGCAACATCTCGTCCAGGTAGTCGGGCGGGAACCGGATCTGTCCGTCGCGGTGGTAGGCCCTGGTCACGGAGTCGAGCCACGACGTCCGCCGTTCACACCAGTCGACCACGCCACAGGTGCGCCGGTCGAACGCGGCCATTGCCCCCAGGAGATAGACCCGTCGGCGAAGTGACTTCGACACTCGCGGACGGCGGAAGTGCTGGTCACGCCACGACCGGACCCTCGCCGCGAGCGCGGCGTCGGTGGTCGAGAGCATGCCTCCAAAGATGGACGTCATCATCTTGCTGACGTTGAGGCCGAATAGAGCGACATCCGCACGCCTGAACACCGGCTCGCCCCGCCACTGGGCTCCGAAGGCGTGCGCGCAGTCCTGCACGACCCAGATTTTCCCCCCGTATCGGCGCTCTGCGGCCGCCACCACGTCCGACAGGCGGTCGACATCCAGCGGGTACCCGAACAGGTGGGTCGCGACGACCGCTCGCGTGCGCGGCGACATCGCGGCCTCGACCTGGGAGAGGTTCATGTTGTAGTCGGCGAGCGAGATATCGACGAAGCGCGGGGTGTTGCCCGCGAGGACGGTCGCATGCGCCACAACCGAACAGCTGTACGCCGGCTGGATGATCTCGGCGTGTTCGATACCGACGGCCTTGAAGAAGGCCCACAGCGCGCTGCGTCCGTACGGGAATGCAATCGCATGCCCGGCTTCCAACGTGCGTCCGAACGCCGTCTCGAAGGCACCGACGCGATCCCCGTCGAGCACGGGCAGCAGTACGCGCACAAGCTCCGCCATTCCCAGGTACGGTCCCAACCGCGGGATCATCGCGTCGGTCCTTGCGAGGCAGTGCGTTTCCGGTAGATGAACGACACGACGAGATTGAGATCGAGCAGCGGCAGTCTCAAGGGCCAGTAGCGCACGAGGACCGGGTCGAAACGGCGATCCAGCGCACACAGCACCGTGTCCGCGAAGTTGGGGTGTTCCCAGCAGATGATCTTGTCCGGATTCGCGCCCGAGCGCCGCTTGATGTACCGTCGCGACGTCAGCCACCGCCCCAGGCCCCACGCGAGGCCGCCCTCCCCAGGTATGGCTCCGACGAGCAGTCCCCCATCCACCAGCAGTTCGCTGAAGCGATGGAGGTACTCCTCCAGGCCACGCAGATGCTCGAGCGAGAAGAACGTCAGGACGACGTCGTAGCGTCGGCCGTCGCCCTGGGGCATCGTGGCGAGGCCTTCGGCCGGAACACCGCGATCCTGCACCCGGCGAAGGGCCATCGCGCACATCTCCGGGTTCTGTTCGACGGCCGTATAACTCGCCGGCACTCCGCACCAGTGTCTCATGTGAGGCACGCTGCCCGGCCCCAGTTCAAGCACGGTCTTACCGTGGAGATCGACCGAACGCAGCACACGATACCCGGCGTCGTTGACCCGCGCTCCGATGCCGGCCTGCTGGGTGTGTCGATAGAACTCCATGAAGATCCGCTGCCACGCCTGCCAGTCGGGGTCGTCGCTTCGAACATCCAGCCCGAACTGTGCGCGGTCCCCGAACAGCGGAATAGAGATCACGCGTGGCAGTCGATGCCCAATCGCGTGATGCGTCCGCACGTCACTGTCCTCGGAGGGTGCCAACGGCTGCTGGCGGCACACGCTTCGCCCAGTCCGCGAGCGTGGAGAATGCATAGTCCTCCGCGATCAGATCCATGGCCGCGGTGAACAGCTCGAGCTTGCGTGGCAGAGGCATGCGGAGGGCCTTCGCGATGTAGAATCCCTCGCCGTCGCGCGGCAATTCGTCGGCGAGGTCCCGCTGGCCGTAGTCCACGAAGTCCGACAGGTGGAACTGAAACTGGAGTGGACGGCCTCGGTTTCGAAGTGCCAGGTACGACCGTCTGAAGATGTCGAACCCGGTTGCGACGAGAAACGTGGCGGAGAACGGGAGGCGCGTCCACGGCAGCACGGTGATCGGGATCTCGACAATGCCGTCACGGCCGCGCCGCCCGAGGCCGTTCCGCGTCGTCCGGTACGGAAGTACCGGAGCGGTCATGTACGACAGGCGGCCCATCGTCGTGCGCTCGATCCGCGGACAGCCACGGGTCACGTACCAGTGCGCCGCCTTCAGCGCGGGGCTGGCGATTGTCGGGAACACGGACGAGTCGTACCCGTAGCCCCGCGCAACCAGAATCGGCAGCGCTGAATCACCGACGTTCCATCCGGGCGCGCGGAATCCCACGGGCCTGCGGCCCGCCACGCGCACACAGGCCTCCTCCATGCCCGCGATCTCCGCGGCCTGGGCTGCGGGGGCCAGCAGCCGGAATCCCTGGGCGTGCGTCATGCTGTGATTGGCGAGCTCATGCCCGGCACCCGCGGTCGCTCGGATGGCAGCGTGGTTCGCCGGCGGCTCGAAGTCCCGCCCGACCATGAAGAGGGTGGCGCGCGCCTGATAGCGTTCGAGGAACCGGGACATGGTCTCGAGGCCGGCGCGGAGATCGATGTACGAATACCCGCCTGGACGACGGCAGCCGCGGCCCTTGTAGAGGCACGCCAGCGTATCGACATCGGCGCTGACGGCGCCCTGGAGCAAACTCACCGCACCACCATGCCGCTGCGCACCTCGCCCGCTGACTCGAGTGGCAGGGCGTCGAGGGCGGCGCGACCCGGCGGCGGCCAGGCGTCAGCGAACCCCGGGTAGTATCGCGCCGACGCCATGTGAATGCCGACGAACGGGGCGCCCCGCTCGAGACGCGTCACTCGAAGCGGGCGCGTGGCTCGGACGACGTCATCCACCTTCACCGCGTCGGCCATGAAGGCAACTCGCCGCTCAAGGACGATTGGCACCGTGCGGCTGCCGGCAATCAGCCGCGTGACCAGCGCGCGCTTGAACCACTCGCGGCAGAACGTCTGCAGGACCGGGGGCAGCCAGGCGATCACCAGGCCGAAGAGCCGGACGAGGACGAATCTCCAAGGCGTGGGAAGCTCCCGCTGCAGCAGGCAGAAAGGCGTTCGCACGTCCGCGTGCGCACCGTCCAACGACCATGTCGCTCTGCCATGCGGCACCTGGGTCGTCGCGATGCGGCCGTCGGCCAGGACCGCCGCGTATCCGCCGTCGTCGCCAATACAGGCGCCGTCGGGCTGGCGGAAGATCTTCAGCACGCCGCCGTTGGACGCGCCCAGCACGGCGAAGTACCGGTCCGTCGATTGAACGGCGAGGCCGGCACCGCTGAACGAACGCGCCGCATGCGGAAGCTCGAAGGGCAGCAGTGCGGGGGACGACCCCAGTGCGGCCGGGTGGTCAGCCAGCGCAGCGTAGCTCATGAACAACGGCGCCACGTTCCCTGAATCGATGTCGGCCAGCGTCGGCGCGCGTCCCGCGACGATGGCCCGCTCGGCGAACCGGGCCATCGCGTCGGCCTGCGGGTACTCGGCGCGCAGCAGGGCGAATCCGCCCGCGTGCAGGAGCGCGGTTCGACGGCTGCCGTACTCGCCTCCGAAGCTGCCCCCTGGGTGGGCAAACCACGACAGGAATTCGACTGCTCGGCCCAGTGCGTCACGCAGCCGCGAATCCGGCCGCCGCCGGTAGATCCAGGCGAGGTAGTAGAGGCAGAGGGACTGATAGCCGGGGTCCGCGCCTCCGTACTCGGGGAACCAGCCCTCGACCGACTGGCTCGCCAGCACGCGTTCGAGCAACTGATCTGCGCGCGCCTGGGCGCGCGGTTCTCCCTTGTCGGCCACGAGCGTGAGCGCGGCGGCGGCACCGGCCATGTGGTTCGCGATGAAGCCGTGCCGCTCGTCGTGCGTGCATAGAAACCCGGCCGCCCGCCGGCAGAGATCATCCGCGGCTATCCGGTCGCGGTCCTGGGCGTCGTCCGACACCTGCCCCGCCGCGCGGCCGAGGTCGAACAGCAGGAACGCCGTCGCGCCGAAACTGTGCTCGTTGGGAAACGCCTGATCGAACGACCCGTCGGCGTGCTGGATCGCCGCCGCGTACCGCAAGCCCGCCAGGAGAGTGTCGGTCAGCAGGTCGCGGCTGACTCCCTCTCGCGGGTCGAGGCGGTCGCGCCACCACCCGAGCGCGAAGACGTTCCGCTGCAGCGTCGCCTCAGGCATGTCGGCCAGCTTCCAGGCCCAGTACCGGCGATCGAAGCAGCCGCGCGTCGGCGACAGGGGATCGCGATCGACCTCGCCCAGCAGGCGCCGGCACGCCGCCTTGGCCGCCGACTCGATGTCACTGGGAGGCGTCAAGAAACCTCTCCATCCAGAGTTCGAGTGATAGGACGCCCCAAAGACCCCGGCCGAACGCCCGTTCTGATCCCAGCAGCCCGTCAAGGTCCGGCACTCGAAACAGGCCCCGCTGGCGTGCTCGTGCGCTCGACAGTGTGTCGAGCACGAAGCTGCGGGCGGGTTCCTCCCGGTACAGCCGATCGAGCGGAACGGGAAAGCCCATCTTGTCCTTCCGTCCCAGCACCTGTTCAGGCACAACGCCGCGGACGGCTTGACGGAAGACGTGCTTCGACTGCCCGCCTTGGTACTTCACGCGCGGTGGCATTGACGCCACCAGCTCCACGACCCGATGGTCGAGCAGCGGGACTCTCGATTCGATGGAGACCGCCATGCTCGTGCGGTCCTCGACCTGCAGCAACGCCGGCAGCAACGTCTTCAGATCGAAATGGGTCATCCGGTTGATATAGGACACCGCGTGCCCTTCGTCGAATATCGAACGGAAGCGATCGAAGGGCCGGTAGCCGCTCGCCGGCTCGAACGCATCGGGCGTCACGAGCGATGCCAGACTGGCGCTGCGGTCGATCAGGCGGAAGTAGCGCCGGTGCTGCGGTTCGAAAAGGCCTTCGCGCCAGAAGTGCTGCATCAGGGGCTGGTACCCCTGCAATTGGGGCAGATTGTCGACAATCGTCCCGAAGGTCACCACATAACGGCTGTCTTCCTGCGTGCCGTCGATGCCGCCTCGGATGCACTCCTCGAGGTAGGCCACCAGGTATCGGCTGTAACCCGCGAAGAGTTCGTCGCCACCCTGCCCCCCGAGCACCACTTTCACGTGGCGGCTCGCGAGTTCCGACACCATGAACTGCGGAAACAGACCTGGCCCGGCCGCAGGCTCGTCCATGTGATAGATCAAGCTGGGCATCACGCGGACGAAATCGCCGGCCGTCGGGTAGACTTCGTGGTGCCGGGCTCCGATGTGCGCGGCGACCGCCCGGGCGTAGCGCGTTTCGTCGAATGCCGGCCCCCCCCGGAACGCTCCGCTGAAGACGTGCAGGGGAGGCGCGGAGAGCGGGGCGGCCAGGCAGCACACCGCGGAGGAGTCGAGGCCGCCGCTCAGGTGCGCGCCGACCGCCACGTCGGCCCGGAGTTCGAGCCGAACCGAGTCGCGGAGCAGCGCGAGCAGCGACTCGCGCAGATCCTCTTCGGATCGCGAGGGATCGACCGTGAAGTCGAGATCCCAGTACTTCCGAATCGCCAGCGGCCTTCCGGAGCCGAGCGCGAGGCAGTGGCCGGGCAACAGGCGGCGCACGCCGGCGAACAAGGTGGAGTCCCCGAGACAGAACTGGAACGTCAGATAGTCAGCCAGGCCGTCGTCGTCGATGGCGGGTGAGACCAACTGGCTGGCGAGGATGGCCTTGATCTCGGATCCGAAGACGAACCCCCCGGGGACCTCGGCGTAGTAGAACGGCTTGACGCCCAGGCGGTCTCGAGCGGCGAACAACTCGTGCCGCTGGCGATCCCAGATGACGAAGGCAAACATGCCGTTCAGGCGCAGGACGCAATCGGGCCCTTCCTCCTCGAACAGGTGCAGGACCACCTCGGTGTCGGTGTGCGACCGGAACGCGTGGCCGAGCGCGACCAGTTCAGCGCGCAGTTCGAGGTAGTTGTAGATTTCGCCGTTCAGGACGATCCAGTAGCGGCCGTCCTCGTTGGTCATCGGTTGGCGGCCCATCGGCGAGGTGTCGATGATCGCCAGGCGCCGGTGACCGAACCCGGCGTGTCCCTCGCATTCGATGCCTTCGCCGTCCGGCCCCCGGTGCGCGAGCGAGCGGGTCATCCGCCGAATCACATCGGGCTGGATCGGGCGATCCCGCTCGCTGAAGACGACGCCACAGATGCCGCACACGTCAGAAGCCGATCCGGCTCACGGCGCCAGGCGCCCGCCGGCCTGCTCCGAAACGAGCGACCGTTCCGTCCGGGTCCTCCCGGTACGCGCGGCCCAGCGGCCGGTAGGCGCGGCGCCATCCGCCCCACGGCCAGTGGTAGAGAATCGCCATCGTGATGTAGCCCATCATCGTGACGCTGGTGACCATCTTGCTGCTCCCGGCCTCCTTCTGGTTGTATCGCAGCACGAACGGCACTTCGGCAAACCGGCACTTGAGCAGATGCAGCTTGACGATCATCTCGAGTGTCGACGTGAAGCCGAGGCCCCGCAGCTGGATGAAGTTGTTTCCGAAAATCCGGATGGCGTCCTGAACGACGGCAGCGCGATACGCGCGAAATCCGCAGGAGTAGTCGCGGACACCCGGGATACCGAACACCGCACGCATGAAGAGATTGGCGCTTCGGCTCACGAACGCCCGGAACCTGTTGACGCCGAGCTGTCCGCCGCCGGGCTGAAAGCGCGACGTGTTGACGACGTCGAAACCGAGCGCGAGGGTCTCGAGCAATTGGAAGACGTACTCGGGTTCGTGGGTGTTGTCACCCTCGATGCGCACAATCACGTCGTGGCGCCCGGCCCGGGCCGCCGCGAACTCGAAGCCGTCGCGCTCGGTCTCTCCAAGGCCCCGGTTGATGGGATGTGCAATCACGTCGAGGGGGAGCCTGTCCCGGAACGAATCGAGGATCGCCGCGGTGCCGTCCTCGCTGCCGTCGTCGACGACGACCAGCCGGTATGCATGGCCGGCAGCCGTCATGGCCTCGTGCAGCTTGGGCAGGAGAACGGGCAACGCCTGGGCTTCGTTGTACGCGGGGAGAAAGATCCAGATCATGGACTGAAGCTCGTCGACCGACGCCAGCTGGCGTCGGCCGCAGCACTTAGCGGGCGGCGGCGAGGGCGTTCCGGGCCAGCACGACGATCGACGCAAGCAGCAGTCCGGCCGCCAGCCCCAGGACCCCGTTCCGGCCTGCATGGCGCGCGAGCGGCTGGTCGGGTTCGACGGCCCGCTCGGCAACCTGGAGGTCAATCCGGCGGCTGAAGATCCTCAACGACGCGGTCCGATAGGCGAGGGCGACTTCCGAGTAGGCCTTGAGGGCAAGCTCGTGTTCCACCTGGAGCCGTTTCAGCTCGGCATCCGCCTTGTAGAGCCCGTTGAGAGCCGAGAACTGCACGGCGTCCAGCTTGCGGACACCCACCATCTGGACCTTCTGCTGCTCCAGCGAGGCCAGATTGGTGCGAATCTCCGCAACCTGCTGATCGAGCTCCTGGTACACGGGATTCATGTACTCGCTCTTGGCAGTCACACTGAGCAGTTCAGCTGGGGAGCTCGACGGCGTGCGCGCCGCCTCGAGCAGCGCGGGCTCCGAGTCGATCGACCGTTTCACGGTGTCGATTCGGGTTCTCTGCGACAGTTCCTGCTCCGCCTTGGCCAATTTGGCCTTCTCGGCTTCGATCTCGATCAAGAGCGCAAGCAGTTTGCCGCGCTGGCCGAGCATGGCGTCGACGTCGTTCCGGAGCAGATCAATCTGGTTCATTTCCTTGAACCGACGAAGGCGCGCTTCCACCTCACCCAAGAATGCTATCGCTCCGTCGTACTCCTTCTTGACTTCGTCGCGCGACCTCACGGCCTGGTCTTGACTGAATCGAAGGACGGAATCGGACGCGAGATCTCCCACGCGATTGACGACGGCAGCGACCAGCTTGGGATCATGCAACCGGCACTTCACCAGCAGCACCGACGAGTTACGCACCTCCTGAACGGAGAGCCTGGACTCCAAGAACTCGATTGCGGTCAGGCTGGCCGGCGGCTTGGCGAGATCGAACTCGCGTACGACCTTCGATACCAGCGACAGGTTCTCGATAAACGGCCGGTAGCTCGCCGTCGACGGCTCGGCCAAAGAGGCTTCGTCGAGCTTCGAGCGTGTCGCGCTCATCGCGACCGCCGCTTCGTACACGGGGGCCGAGAGCAGGGTCCAGGCGAGCGCCACGCCAGCGCACACCAGGGCTGTTGCGAGAATCGGCAGGCGGACACGCCACAAGTGCCGAATGTGCTGCGCGAGGTCCACCTCGTAGACCGCCATCGACGAGCTGGCGGGATCTGGTGTCGGTTCAAGCGAAGGAGTCTTGTTCATGGGATCGGAGGATTGTGACCACCGGCGAAAACAACACGCGTACCTGTTTCAGTGTACTGACGGGCCGAGCGCCTGGCGCGCGCGGAGCGGAAGTGCCTGATAGAGCCTCACGAGAGCGGCTTCCTCGTCCTCCCAGCCGATGGTGGATCGGTAGAGCAACGCCGCATCGCGCCGCGCCCGGATCTCGTCTGATGACAACCCATCGATCAGCGTGAAGAGCGCCTCGGCATCGACAGGCACCGGCCAGCCGCAGCCCCCCTCCTCGATCACGCGGCGCATCTCCGGGAAGTCGCTCACGATCACCGGTAGACCCGCCATCACGTACTCGAAGAGTTTGTTCGGCAGCGACAGGTAGAAGCTCATGCAGACGTTCTCGATGAGGCAGAGGCCCACGTCGGCCGATTGGGTATAGTCATGCACGAGGTCGGGCTGTACGGCTGGATGGAAGTGAATATTGGGGTGCGTCCGGCCCTTCTCCCTGATCTGGGCCTCACGGCCGCCGAACCCCATGAGGACAAGGTGTCTGCGCGCACTGGTCCTGGAGAACACGTCCAGCAGCACGTCGATCCCGCGGCCCTCACCGAGCAGGCCCTGGTAGAGGAACACCAGTTCATCGTCAGGGATGCCGAGGTCCCGCCGGAGCGTTGACGGGCGAGCGGCCCGACCGCCCGTCACGCGGCGCGGGACATTGCGCACCGTATACACGTTGGTGAGACGGTAGGTGTTCTCGTACCAGCGCGTGATGGACTGGTTCACCGTGATGATCGCGTCGCAGAACGGGATGAGCGTTCTTTCGACCAGCTTGGCGAGGCGCTTCCTGAGTCCGCCGGCGCCGAGCGTTTCGGTCTCGAGTTCGTGAGTATCGTAGACGAGCCTGGCGCCGCGGAGCACGCGCAACACGACACCGGCCGGCAGCACCGACAGGAGGTGGCTGTTCACGACGTCAACCGGCGCTCGGACGTAGGCGGCGATCACACGGAACTGAAACTCGATCAGGCGGAGCGCCTTCAGCGCCGGCGAAGAGGGGTTGGCGCCGCACCACAGCCGCACGCGCCAGACGTGGCGGCGGCCATCGATGACCTCGTGCTCGGGGAGCCCTTCGTCCCAGACTGCCGCGATACGCACGTCACCCACCGTACCCGATTGGACGAGGCTCTCCGTCTCCTTGAGAATCCGGCTCTCGTGCCTGAAGGTCGTCGGGTAGATGTGGAGGTTGAGGCCTACGCGGGGACCTGCGGGACTGGCCATGCCTAGGAACCGACGCGGATCACCCGCTGCCGGATCGCGGAGACCAGGGGCGCAAGCCGGTCCCAGAGACCGCTGCTGTTCGGATACTCCGCGTACGACCGCGGGCGGTCCTCCATGATCGCGTTGAACTCGGCTTCGGTCAGGCCGAGCTTCTTGATCACGAACACCCGGTCCTCCTCGAGCTGCTCGGGCGGTGCGGGCGGGCACTCGAGCTCTGCGAGCGCCTGGGCCTGTGTCATCTGTCCGGAGAGGATGAGCGCCGAAAGGTACGAGCGGCGCAGGTCGATGCCGAACTTCCTGGGCAGATAATAGGCATGGAAGAACCGCGTGTAGACCGATTCGTAGTGCTTGCCGCCATAGTCCCGCCACCCGAGCTCGTCCATCAGGAGGCGTTTCGCGTCAGCCTTCACGAACGTCACGTAGTTCAGGATCGGCACCCACCGGATACGTTTGAGCAGAAAGTACTTCACGAAGTCGAACGTGTTGAGCTGGGGGAACGTCGAGAGGGGCACGCGGCCGAACTGCCGGTGGATGGCGTTGATGATTCTCGCGTCCTTCGACCCGTACAGCCAGGACTCCGGCATGACCGACTCGGTGACAATATTGCTGCCCGACACGAGATAGCGAATGCCCTTGGCTCCGGCTGTCCGCGCCAGCGTTGCCCAGATCGCGTGGTCAGTAGGAATCTCGGCATTCGAGATCGACGACCTGAGAAACGAGATCTGGAGGTCCCGGAACTCCTCCCAGTCCAGCACTCGCGTGTAGAGGTCTATCTGGAGCCGCTTCAGCGTCCGCTCGACGTTGGCGACCGCCAACTCCGAGTCCCACCCGTTGTCGAGATGGACAGCCAGGGGCCGCAACCCGTGCTCCTTCTTGACCAGGTAGGCGACATACGTGCTGTCGACACCGCCGCTAACCCCGATCAGGCAGTCGTAGTCGCGCCCGTGCCCTTCACGCTTCATCTGCTCGACCTGGGCCTCGAGGCTTGCCCGGCCGGCCGGAGTGTCGTGCAACTCCGTCGCCACGCGCCGCCGATACTGGTGACAGTGGTTGCAGACGCCGTGCTCGTCGAACCGGATGTCGGGCACGGTCGTGTCCATGACGCATTGCGTGCACAGGCGATAGCTGTCGCTCATGACCCTCCTTAATCGTCGCCAGCCCGGGAGCCGGGCCGCCGCTTCCGCCTAGCGGGTTTCCGCCGAGGCGGGCGCCGTCACGAAGGTCCGGTCCAGCTCTTTTGGGCCGGGGTACGTGATCAGCACCGCGCGGTGGCGTCCCTGGAACACGAACATGCTGCCCGCCGCCGCCGCCGACGCGTGACCGTCGAGGACGGCCGCGCGCAGGTCGTCGTTGGTCGCGGCGCCGCCGCACGCGATGACGGGGATGCGGACAGCCTGCGACACGCGGCGGATGAGATCGAGGTCGTAGCCTGTGAAGGTGCCATCGCGGTCCACCGAGGTGACCATCAACTCCCCGGCGCCCGACGCCTCCATCTGCAGCGCATACTCAACCGGCTCGCGCCGCGTGCGTGTCCGCCCGCCCCGGGTCACGACCTGCTGCCCGCCCAGCAGTGTCCTGCGCACGTCGATCGACACGACGAGGCTCTGCGACCCCACCTGGTCGGCGGCCTGTCGCACGAAGTCCGGGTCCTCGGCCGCTTTCGTGTTGATGATCACCTTTTCGACGCCCGTGGCCAGCACGGCGCGAATCGTGTCCAGGTCGCGCACGCCGCCGCCGTAGCCCATCGGCATGAAGCACTCGCTGGCGATCTCGGCGACGAGGTCCAGGTTCGGCGTCCGCCGCTCTGGCGTCGCCATGATGTCGAGCAGCACGATCTCGTCGACTTCCTTGTCGTTGAAGATGCGCACGACGTTGACGGGATCCCCGAGATAGGTCGGCGACGCGAACCGGACGGTCTTCACCAGGCCGCGGTTCTTCAGCAGCAGGCAGGGGATGATTCGCGTCCTCATCAGAACCGTCCGACGAAATTGGCGAACAAACGCATGCCGAACTTGTGGCTCTTCTCCGGGTGGAACTGCGTGCCCAGGATGTTGCCGCGAGCCACCGACGAGGTGAACGTCACACCGTACTCCGTCGAGGCCGAGACGTCGGCAGCGTCTCGGCAGACCACATGATACGAGTGCACGAAGTAGAACATCGGGTCCTCGTACATGTCCGTCCAGAGTGGATTGGGTCGTTCGATGTGCACGGCGTTCCACCCCATGTGCGGGATCTTCAGGCTGTCGGAGCCGGCCGGGAATTTGAACCGCTGCGTCTCCGCGTCCAGCCAGCCCAGCCCCGGGGTCACGCCTTCGTCGCTGCCTCGCGAGAAGAGCTGCATGCCGAGGCACAGGCCCAGGATCGGCGTCCGCTGGTCCACCACCTTCCGGGTGAGAACGCCGACCAGGCCCGACTCGCGGAGCCGCTTCATCCCGTTGTCAAAGGCGCCGACGCCAGGAAGCACCAGCTTCGCGGCCTGCTCCACGACGGCCGGATCCGCCGACACCACGGGTTGGGCGCCGACTTTGCGGAGCATGTTGACGATGGACCCGAGATTGCACATCCCATAGTCGATGACGACGATCATGATTTCGGATCCTCAGCCGGCGATCGGCATCCAGCCTCGACGGTGGCCGTCAGACACGGCGCCAGTCGCCGTGGGGATGCGCAGAAGGACCGCCCTGTGTGTCGCGCCGGGCCGACCCGCATCGGCCATGCGGACGGCCCGAGACGTGGGCACGCCGCCCGCCCGCCGCATCGGGCCGTCACACCGCCCGGGTGATCACCGCGCGGATGGTCTGCCAGATGACGCCCAGATCAGCGACGAAGGTCCGAGTCGCCAGATACCGGCGCTCGATTGCGAGCTTGTCCGGCATCACCACGTGGATGTAGTGCTGTTCCCAGTCTTCGCCCGTCAACTGCGACTCTTCATCGCGATACGCGACCGACGCGGGGCTGGTCATACCCGGCCGCACGCGAAGCACCTCCCGCTGCTCAGCGGTGTAGAAGGCAACGTAGCGCGGGTCCTCGGGGCGGGGTCCGACAATGCTCATGTCGCCAATGACGATGTTCAGCAACTGCGGCAACTCGTCGAGCTTCGACGAACGCAGGAGGCGGCCGAGCGGCGTCACGCGCGGGTCGTCCCGGGTCGTGATGCCGGCGCCCTGCACGTGGCCGCCGAGCACCATGCTCCTGAACTTGTAGATGGCAAACGGGCGCCCGTCCCTACCGATGCGGAGACCACGGTAGAACGCGGGCCCGGGCGATGCGATCCGCACGGCCACGGCCAGGACGAGCAGCAGCGGCGACAGGATCACCAGTGCCGCGGTCGCCACGACCAGATCGAACACTCGTTGCGCCACGCCGCCTCAGCGCCGGCCCGACGCCGCGATGTCCGTCACCGCGTCGACGACATCGGCGACGTCCGCGTCCGACATGCCGGAGTAGATGGGCAGCGAGATCTCGCGCTGGTACTCCCGGTACGCCACCGGGAAATCCTCGAACCGGTACCCGTAGGCATCGCGGTAATACGGATGGACGTGCAGCGGGATGAAGTGGACGCTCACGCCGATGAGGCGGCGCTTGAGTTCGTCGACGAATCCGGCGCGGTCGATCGTCAACTGATCAAGGTGCAACCGCAACATGTACAGGTGCCAGGCATGTTCGTCGGGCTGCCCGTCTGCGGGTGTCTGAAGTGATGGTATCGATCCGAACGCTGCGGAGTACTGTGCGGCAATCGCCCGGCGGCGCTCCCGCATGACGTCGACTTTGCGCAGCTGCGCCACGCCCAGCGCGGAGGCGATGTCCGTCAGGTTGTACTTGAATCCGGGCGCGATAATCTCGTAAAACCAGGACCCTTCGGCGGTGTAGCGTTTCCAGGCGCTGCGGCTGATGCCGTGAAGGCTCATGATCTGGCAGCGCTCCGCCCACTCGTCATTCTCGGTGCAGATCATGCCGCCCTCGCCCGTCGTCAGGGTCTTGGTGGCGTAGAAGCTGAAGCATGTCAGGTCGGCCAGCCGGCCAACCATCCGGCCCTTGTACCGTGTCGGCAGCGAGTGCGCGGCGTCGTCGATGACGCGGAGTTTCCGGCTGCGGGCGATGTCGAGAATCGGATCCATATCGGCGCTCAGGCCGGCAATGTGCACAGGGACAATCGCCCGGGTCTTCGGCGTGATCGCACGTTCGATGAGGGCCGGGTCGATACAGAGGTGTTCGGGATCCACGTCGACCAGCACGGGCTTCGCGTTGAAGTAGCGGATGACTTCCCCGGTTGCCGCGAAGGTGTACGGCGAGGTGATCACCTCGTCGCCCTCGGTTACGCCGATAGCCTCCAGCGCCAGATGCAGCGCGGCCGTGCACGAGTTGACGGCAATGGCGTGTTTGGCGCCGACATACGCTGCGAACGCCTCCTGAAACTCGCGCGTCTTGGCGCCGGTCGTCAACCAGTGCGATCGGATAACGGCTTCGACTTCGCGCAGCTCGCGATCGTCGACGTCGGGGACGGCGAACGGAAGAAATGTCTTACGCATGGTCTGGTGTGTTCAGGTGCTTGACGTACTCATTCATCGCGCGCCCGTCTGCGGTGACGAAGCTCCGAGCCCGCGTGAAGCCAGAGGCGGTGTAGAACCGGTTGGTACGGTCGTTGTCGTGGCTGTCGGTGGTCAGGCAGACGGCGTCGACGCCGCGCGCCGCGAGGGCTCCACAAAAGGCGTCGACCAGGGCCCGGCCGACTCCGCGCCCTTCCGTCGTCGGAGCGACGGCGACGGACATCAGGCAGGCCTCCGCCGAGGATGCGGCCGCTTCCGCCGGGCGGCGCAGGGCCCGCAGCAGCCGGCCGAGCAGCCGTGGCCGCCGAACCAGAGCCCCGACGGAGGCGAAGGCGAAGGCCACCAGATGGCGGCGCAGCAAGCTTCTGTAGAAGCCCTCCTGCCGCGTCACGCCAGCGACGAAGCCGACCAGACGGCTCCCGTCGTCTGCCGCGACCAGGGCGATCCCGCGAGTATCGGACAGGATGCAGGTGTAGAGGAGCGCGAGGAAACGGGCTCCGAGCACGCTCAGGAAGAACCCGGGGAAACTCGCCAGGTGGATCTCGACCACCCGCGGCACGTCGTCCGGACGCATTGGCCGGATCATCGCGTTCCGCCCTTCGATCCTGTCACGAGTTGCTCGAGCCTGGCGAGCAGACTGTCGCTGATGTCCGAGCGATCGAAGTGCCGGAGTACGTCACCGCCGGCCCGCCGCGCCAATCTCGGCTCGTGCCTGTCCGGACATCTCCGTCAGTGCATCCACCGCCCGTGCCATCGCGGCCCCGTCTTCTGCGCCGACCGCCATGCCGGCGCCGGCTGCGGTGACGACGGCGGCCGTCTCGCCTTCACCAGCCACGACAATGGGCCGCGCCGAGGCGAGGAAGTCGAAGAGCTTGTTCGGCAGGTTCATCCGGAAGAAGGCGCCCTGCCGGTTCGGGATCAGCAGTACGTCAGCCGCGCGAAGCCAGTCGGCGGCGGCGGTCCGGGCAACCGGCGGTACGAAGGCCACCGCCGAGAGTCCGGCCGAGGCGGCTCGCGCTTGCAGACGCGGCTTCTCGTCTCCGTCGCCCAGAAGCACCCACAGCAGGCGCGGGTTGTCGCGTCGTGCCTCGGCCGCGTCCAGGATCGTCCCGAGTGCGTTGTAGGCGCCGTGGGCGCCGAGGTACATGCAGACCACCTTGCCGTCGGCGTGAAGCGTGCGACGGATGGCCTGCGCGGCGTCGCGCCCCGCGGCGTCCTCCTCGGGGAACAGGGCGGGGTCGATCCCGTTGGTCGCGAGCATCACCTTCGAGGCCGGCACACCCTTCCCGATGATGGTTTCGCGGATTCCGGCGGTGAGGGCGACAATCAGCGCCGCCTTGCGATAGCAGAACGCCTCGAGCCAGCGGGCGACGGAAACCAGGAGCCCGTCCCTCACGACCCCCGTCGCCAGCGCGGCGTCGGGCCACACGTCGGTGACTTCGAAGACGAACGGCACGTGGCGCGCGCGGCTCAGGAGGTAGCCGAGCAGCCCCACCGTGAGCGGCGTGGACACCGCGTAGACGACGTCGGGCCGCTCAACCCTCAGGCCAGCGCCCATGGCGGCGCCGACATAGGTCAAGAAGTACCAGAAACGCCTGAAAAAGCTCCCGCGAAAGCTGCTGTACGAATACACGTACACGATGCGAACGCCGTCCTGCTCGCGGAGGACCGTCCCGCGAGCGCCCGGGTGTCTGACCTCGGCGCGCTTGTAGTCGACGTTGCTCGTGATCGCCGTCGCACGATGTCCGCGGCGCACCAAGTGCCGGCAGAAATAAAAGTGGCGATCGGACCCGGTGTCGCTGCCGGTCTCGAAGAACTGCGTCAGATAGACGAGATGCACGAGGTCCTGGCCATGTCAGCGGCGTGGGTTACGTACGGGGCGGATAGGGCCGTTCCACGAGCCTGGGCGTCACCACGCACTCCAACTCGTCGATCGTCGTGATGACGCGCGCCGGATTGCCGTAGACGACGGCGCGCGCTGGCACGTCGCGGGTCACGACAGCGCCGGCCCCGACCAGCGCGTCTTCGCCGACGGTGACGAACGGGACGATCGTGACGTTGACTCCGATGCGAGCTGCCCGACAGATCCGGGGACCACGCATGCATTCCCTGGCTCGTGGACACCCGGGATGCGGATCGTTGGCGATGACCACGCCAGGCGCGAGGAACACGTCGTCTTCCAGCACGGTGAATTGCGCAACGTAGACGCCCGTGTGAATCTTGACGCGGTTGCCGACGGTGCAGCCGTAGTCAAGTGTGGACTGGCCCCAGATGGCCACGTCATCGCCGATCCGGTTCTCCTCACGGACGACGACGTGGTGTCCTGTATTGAATCGGGCCCCGATCGCGGAGCCCGCGTAGATCACGGTACCGCTTCGGATGCAGGCGTTGGCCCCGATCCGCAGGCTGAGGTCAGCGACTTCGCGGACGGGACGCTCGCCGACCACCGCTGTGGAATCGACGAGGCAATCGGGCCCGAGGGCGATCAGATCCGCGGACACGCGCGCGAGCGACATCGGCTATCCCCTCCAGACGTCGCCAGCCGTCCAGTAGTGCGATCGGTACTGGCGGTAGTAGGCAATCGTTGTGGCGAGGCCGTCCTCGAGGGAGACTCGGGGCACCCAGCCCGTGAGCGCCCGGATCTTGTCGATGCTCGTCCAGTAATCCCCGGGCTCGAGGGCCTTGCGTTCGGCCGTGAATGGGGCGGACTGGAACGCGCCGCTGCCGCAGAGCCTGACGGTGGTGGCGATGAGGTCTCGGAAACTCACGGGCACGCCGCGCCCGACGTTGATCACGCTGCCGTAGGCGGCCTCGGTCGCGCCGACCCTGAGCAGGGCGTCCGTCAGATCGTCGATGTAGAGGAAATCGCGGAGGATCGAGCCGTCGCCGAACATCGGGATGGTCTGGTTGTCCAGCGCGAGGCGGATGAACCAGTTCACGACACCGTAGCGGTTGTGCTTCATCTGGTGCCGCGGGCCGAAGGTGTTCGTGATGCGCAGGCAGGCGCCCCTGATGCCGTGGACGTCCTGGTACATCAGCACGATCTTCTCGGCGGTCAGGTTCGTGATGGCGTACATCCCGAGCGGATTGGTGGGAGCCTGTTCGTCGACCGGGAGCGACGTGCTTGGCCCGTACTGGCCGCGCGTGCCGGTGAAGACCAGTTTCACGCCGGGGTTGTGCTTGCGGCAAGCCTCCAGCACCGAGAGCGTCCCATTGATGTTGATATCCACGTCGGTGAAGGGATCCGTGATGCTGTCAACGTGGCTCACCTGCCCGGCCAGGTGGAAGACGACGTCCTGTCCGCGCACGAGGTGGTCCATCGAGCTGGTGCTTCGGATATCGGAATAGTCCACCCGCACCTTGTCCCGAATGGCCTCGATATTGAACAGGTTGCCTCCGTAGAGCGGCAGCATCGAGTCCACCAGCGTGACCCGGGCGCCCTGCTCCACCAGTCGTATCGCCAGATTGCTGCCGACGAAACCCAGCCCCCCTGTGACCAAGACGTACGCGTCGCGATAGTCCATCAGGCTCTCCCTCGGGCGCCCCGCGTTTCCCACCGGAATCGCACCCGGCCGAACCGATCCAGCGCAAAGGCCGCCAGGGGCAGGAGCGCAAACCCGTTGGTGATGAAGACAAGCGTGTAGTCGACCAGCGCAAACGCGGTGGCTGTCACCGAGACAGCGGCGACGCACGGCAGGAGCCACTCGTCGTCAAGCTGGGCGTAGACGATTAACACCATATCCAGCACCCAAAGGCCCAGAAGCGCAATGGCCACCGACACCATGCCGAAGTAGGCGTAATAGGAGAAGATGTAGCTGCAGTTGGCGATTGAAGACGTCAGGACGCTCGGGCTATAGACGTTCGCTACCACGTTGGCGACGTTCACGAACTCCACGTCGAACCACCCGGCGAGTCGCTGCACGCCAGCGATGCCGAAGAAGCCGTTGCGTTGCGCGTAGTCGACATGCCAGAGGCCCATTTGCATGGGCATGACGAAGACGCGCTGCGCGATGCCGGTGGTCAGGTAGCGCCAGAAGATCGACAGACTCAGCGGCTGGCCTTCTCGCAGCACGGTGAGCAACGTCGGCAACGCCAGCACCGCGAAACCGGCTCCGAGATACCACAGCGGCCTGATCGGCAGGCCAGCGCGGAGCGCCAGCGCCGCCAGGACCACCAGCAGGACCATGGCGGCGTTCGCGCGCGCCCCGGTGAGGCTGACCGTCACCAGGACGAACAGCAGCAGCGCGGCGCCGGCGGCGGCACGCAGGAAGCGCCGCTGGCGGAGATCGTCGGCGAGCGGCAGCGCCGCGAACGCGGCCAGCAAAGGCGCGAACACGTTCGCGGCGAACGAGTACGCGTACCGGGGGACGGGGTTGTCGAGCAACTTCATCGATTCCTCCCGCACCTGGTTCGCGTCGAGCCAGACCGGGTCGGTGACGATCGCGTACAGTCCCGTCGACGACAGCGGGAGGTAGCGCAGATAGATCGCCACCAACGCCAGCATGCCGACGAGGAGCACGGCCATCGAGCGGCGCCTGCCGGGTCGCGCCACTGCCGCCCGCCGTCCGACACGCGTCCATACCGCGTAAGCCGTCCGCCGAAATGTGAAGAGCGAGCCAAGCAACACCAGGAATGGCACGCCCTGTGCCAGAAGCAGGAAGACCCACGGGTCCTTCAGGCTGCGCTCGATCTCGCGCGCCTGCGCCGCCGCGGCCCATTGAATCGTCACGTTCAGCACCAGAACGACGACAAGGCTTGGCTTGACGGCCAGGAAGCGGTGCCAGCGCAAGATGGCCGCCAGCCCTGCGGCGGTCAGCACGCAGAGCACCCAGTTCGAGGTGACATAAAGCGTCACCGCCTCACTCCTGCCTGCGGCGGTGCGCCGGCCATGGCGCCGGCCGTGCCGTCCTCATCAGATCCCGCCCGCGCGCGCGAGGCCGCGCGCCGCCATGTGTGCGCGCACGGCATAGACCGAGATACCGAGGTAGCAGAGGTAGCTCAGCGCGCCGCCAACGCTCAGCAGGCCGACCGCCGTGAGCGCGCCTGCGCCTGTGGCCTTGGCCACCAGCACCGCGCCGACTACGAGGGTCAACCGCGTGACTTCCCGTACGAGGTGAAGGTCCTGCCGCTCCAGGATGTCGAGCACCCCACCGGTCGGGTTCGCCAACGCCTCGAACAGGCTGGCCAGCACCATCACCTGCATGTAGACGCCGGCCGTCTCCCACTCCTGGCCGAAAACCACAACGACCAGGGCCCGGGCTACGAGCGCAATCCCGATCGCGTAAGGCACGGCCACCACGCTCATGCCGCGAATGACCTTCCAGAGGAGGCCCGGCAACCGCTCCGGCGTCCTGTGGGCAGCTTCGGCCGACGCTCCGGTGTAGACCTGACCCACCGAGGTCGTGACCAGTGTGAGCGGGGTGCCGACGACACGTTGCGCGAGCGCGAACCACCCGGCCACGCTCGCGCCGTACAGCGCTGCCAGCAGGAGGGGCGCGACTGCGACATGCAGGCTGTTGATCACCGCCGCCGAGGACGAATAGAGGGGGAACCGCCGATACCGGGAGGCCGCAGCCCGCATTTCGCCGAGGCGCACCGCTCGCATCGCCTGCGGGTTCCCCCTCCACGCCAGGGCCGCGAGGGTGCCGATGCCGGTGAAACGGCCAATCAGATCCGCAAACAGCAGGCCGATGCCGCCGATGCCGGCCGCGCCGAAACCCAGCTGGCCTACCACCAGCGCCACGCTCTGGTTCCATCGCGTGCGGGCGATAGCCGCAAACGCCTGCTTGCGGACGGCCCACA
>CAVOWJ010000010.1:0-519980 GCA_963700065.1 uncultured Acidobacteriota bacterium
CGCCTCGACGCTGAACTCGCGCTTCAGGCGGTCGACGATGATCTCGAGGTGCAGCTCGCCCATCCCGCGGATGACCACCTGGCCGGTCTCGACGTCGGTGGCCACGCGGAACGTGGGGTCCTCGGCCTGGAGCTTCGCGAGGCCCTGGCCCAGCTTCTCCTGGTCGGCCTTCGTCTTCGGCTCGATCGCCAGCGCGATCACCGGCTCGGGGAAGTCCATCGACTCGAGCAGGATCGGGTGCTTCTCGTTGCAGATCGTGTCGCCCGTCGTCACGCTGCGCAGCCCGACCGCCGCCGCGATGTCGCCCGCGTAGACTTCCTTGATCTCCTCGCGCTTGTTCGCGTGCATCTTGAGGAGGCGGCCCACGCGCTCGGTGCGGCCCTTCGTCGAGTTGAACACCGAGCTGCCCGACTGCATCACGCCTGAGTAGACGCGGATGAACGAGAGCTGGCCGACGAACGGGTCGGTCATGATCTTGAACGCCAGCGCCGAGAACGGCGCGTCGTCGGACGAGGGCCGCTCGAGCTGCTCCTCGGTGCTGCCGGGCACCAGGCCCACCACCGAGGGGATGTCGGTCGGCGCCGGCAGGTAGTCGACCACCGCGTCGAGCAGCGGCTGCACGCCCTTGTTCTTGAACGCCGAGCCGCAGACCACCGGCACGAACGGCGCCTTCTCGTGGCGCACGGACTCGACGGTCCGCCTCCGGATGGCGGCCTTGATTTCGTCCTCGGTAATCGGCTCGCCGTGCAGGTACTTCTCGAGGAGCCGGTCGTCGACCTCGGTCACCTTCTCGATCAGGTGCTCACGCGCGGCGTCAGCTTCGGCCTTGTACTCCGCCGGAATCTCCCCGACTTCGTAGTCTGCGCCGAGCGTTTCGTCCTTGTAGGTCAGCGCCTTCATCCGGACCAGGTCGATCACGCCCCCGAAATTCGACTCGGCGCCAATCGGCAACTGGATGACCACCGGGTTCGCCTGGAGCTTGCTGACGATTTGGGCGACGGTTTCCTTGAAGTCCGCACCAATCCGGTCCATCTTGTTGACGAAGCAGATGCGGGGCACCCGGTACTTGTCCGCCTGGCGCCACACCGTCTCCGACTGCGGCTCGACGCCCGACACGGCGTCGAACACCGCCACCGCCCCGTCGAGCACGCGCAGCGACCGCTCGACCTCGGCGGTGAAGTCGACGTGGCCCGGCGTGTCGATGATGTTGATGCGGTGATCGCGCCAGAAGCACGTGGTGGCGGCCGAGGTGATCGTGATCCCCCGCTCCTGCTCCTGCTCCATCCAGTCCATCACGGCGGTCCCCTCGTGGACCTCACCCAGCTTGTAGGTGATGCCGGTGTAGAAGAGGATGCGCTCGGTGGTCGTGGTCTTCCCGGCATCGATGTGCGCCATGATGCCGATGTTCCGCGTCCGAGCGAGTGGAGTGCTACGGGGCATACGAACCGTCTCGCCTTTCGCCTACCAGCGGAAATGCGCGAAGGCCTTGTTGGCCTCCGCCATGCGGTGGGTGTCTTCCTTCTTCTTGACCGCCCCGCCGCGCAGGTTTGCCGCGTCCATGAACTCGTTGGCCAGCTTTTCGTGCATCGTCTTCCCGTCGCCGCGCGACCGGGAGTACTGGACGAGCCAGCGGATGCTCAGCGAGAGGCGCCGGTTCGGGTTGACCTCGATCGGCACCTGGTAGTTCGACCCGCCCACCCGGCGCGACTTCACCTCGAGCGTCGGCTTGACGTTGTCGACCGCCTTCTTGAAGACCTTGACCGGGTCGTCGCCGGTCTTGTCCTTGATGATGTCGAAGGCGCGGTAGATGATGGCTTCCGCCGTGCTCCGCTTGCCGCCCTTCATCACCGTGTTGACGAACTTGGTGACCAGCGTATTGCCGTACACGGGATCGGGGAGCAGCTCGCGCTTGGGAACTTCTCGTCTGCGTGGCATAGCGTCGGTCCTACTGCTTCGGCCTCTTGGCGCCGTACTTCGATCGACCCTGCTTGCGGCCCGCGACGCCCACCGCGTCGAGCGTGCCGCGGATCACGTGGTAGCGAACGCCCGGGAGGTCCTTGACGCGGCCTCCGCGGATGAGCACCAGCGAGTGCTCCTGCAGGTTGTGCCCGACGCCGGGGATGTAGGTGGTCACCTCGATCCCGTTCGTCAGGCGCACCCTCGCCACCTTGCGGAGCGCCGAGTTCGGCTTCTTGGGCGTCTGCGTGAAGACGCGGACGCACACGCCCCGCTTCTGCGGATTGTCCTGGAGCGCGGGACTCTTGGTCTTGATGACGAGTCTGTCGCGCCCCTTGCGAACGAGTTGGCTGATCGTCGGCACGGCTGCTCCGTACAACACACAACCGACGGCAACGCTCCACGCCGACTACCGGCGCTCACGCCCGCCGTCACATCCTGGCCGCGACTCCCGCGTCAACGGGGCGAACCGTCACGCCCGCCGACCGCCGGAAGCCCCCTCGGGCCTAGAAGGGGCCGCAGACGCGGCCGCTTGGCACCCGAGAGTGGTGACCCTAAGAGTGGTATTTACTCGCCGAGGAGCGGATCTTTCCGCATTGCCTACCAGGCGGCGGTTGCTAGATAGGGTGTCCTAGCAACCGAAGAACCTGTCAAAGATACCACGCGGCCCCCGGTTGTGCAAGCCCCCCTCCTTGCCGCCGAGCCCCTACGGCTTCGGCTGGGACCCGCGGCGGCGCTCGTACACCCGCAATTCGTGGACGGCCCACTGCCACCGGTCCGACCGCCCTGTCTGGCGAATCCAGAGGGCGCGGGTCCGGTTCGACGGCAGATCAAGCACCGCCGGCGCCCCCGGCCGGCCGGATGCCAATCCCCGGATGAGGGCCGGCAGGAACGAGCCCGTGAAGAGCGGTGCACGGCTCCCATCGGCGGTCTCGGACTCGAGAACGAGGCCGCGCGGGTAGTCGCCCACGCCGAACCGGCTGGTGTCGACGGTCACGCGTCCGAGATCCACCTCCCGGTCGAACGCGATCCGCAGCCATTCCGCGCCGCCTTGGGGCGCTCCCGTCAGCCATTTCGTGTCGAGACTCCCGTCGAGGGCGAACCGCACCCTGTCCTGCATGGCCGACGCCGTGACGTGCATCTCGACCGCCTCTATCCGCCGGAGCGCCTGCTCGTCAACCGGGAGCGGCAGGCGCGGGTCGCCCAGGTGCCACGCGACCACGCTGTTGAACCGCCGCCCTTCGCTGCCCGCCGCTCCGTCCACCAGCTCCTCCAGCCGTTTCGGGTCGGGCCAGCCCAGTTCCGGCCTCTCTGCATAGGCCGGCCGGTTGAGCACGAGATACCGCACGCCTATGGCCCGGAGCCCCTCGATGAGCCCCGGGAGCGCATCGGGTTCGTTCACGGGAGAGCCTGGCCCGCCCAGGAAGTCCTGAAGGGCGTATCCGTACCCGCTGTAGCCGTTCACGATGGGATGCCGGTGCCGCAGGGCGCTGTACTGATAGACCAGCGTGAAGGGCGCGAACTCCGGCCCCGCCGCGGGCAGTTCCAGCACGCCTCCCGGCGGACCGCTGCGTATCCACGCGTTCAACCGGCCGCGGGCGGGCTGGTCGTGGCGGAACGGCTCCAGGTACATCGGGCCGCCGTAGCCCTCGAGGGTGATCGCCGCGCCGAGTACCGACGGCGGCCGCACGCGCAGCGCGGGGCCGCAGGCACGACAACCACCACGCGGCGCCGCCCGCGCCGAGTACGGCGAGCGCCAGGGAGGCGACCGCCACGAAACGGGCCGGCACACGCAGACCGTCAAGACCCGGCAGCACGGCGAGCATCACGTCATAGGGGCCTCGCACCGCCGGGCCGAACGACAACCACACGGCCAGCGCCAGGATCGCCAGGTAGAGCCCAGCGTTCCACCGCCACTCAGCCGGCGGCAGCGCCGGGTGCGCCTGGATCCCCCGGCGGCACCCCGCGAGCGCCATCGCGGCCAGGACGACGATGGTGACTCCCGGGAACAGCATCCGTTCGCCTTCGCCCACCGTCAGCACGCGGGACCAGGCCCAGAGGCCCGGGGGGATCCGGACGTAGTCGGACCAGACCGCGCTGAACGCGGCAATCTCGTCGACAGAGCGGCGGAAGCCGTATGCCTGCCTCACACGGAGGTAGGCCACGGCCGCCGGGGCGATCGCGACCCCGACGGCAGCGGCCGCTGTCGCGAGCGACGCCAGATCGCGCCACGGCACTCGGATGCGCAGCGGCCCGCGCGCCACGATGGCCGCGCGAATCAGCCCTCCGGCTGCGACAACGGCGACCGGCACGGCGAAGAAGTACAGGAAATACCCGTTCGAGAGCGCGAGCAGGGCGTATGCGCCTGCGAACACGCCGAGCGCACGCCGCGAACCCGTCTGGAAGTAGCGATGGAGCCCCCACAGCCCGACAGGCATCCAGCCGGAGAACAGCACCTGCAGGTGCGGCACGTGCATCAGCCGGTGGGGCGCGAACGCGAACGCCAGCGCGGCCAGGAACGCGGCGTCCCGCCGCCCCCAGAGCGAACGCGCCAGGAGATACATCCCGACGCCCGCCAGCACGTAGGAGCCCAGGAACGCGAGGTTGTAGGTGAGCACCGGATTGCCGGTGACCCAGGTGATGGGCGCCGCGAACACCGTGATGCCGAGCAGGTGTTCCGAGAGCGCGAGCGTGTCGGTCAGCGGAAAGAAGAACGGCGCCGTCCAGACGCCGCTGAACCCGAACGGCATGCGGCTCGCGCCCCACGCCAGGATGAAGGTGTTGAGCAGTGGATCCCCGAGATCGCCCGGCAGCGCGTCGGTGACCCTCAGGATCAGCGGGAAGGTGAACGCGGCGGTGATCGCCGACAGCGCCAGCGTCACTCGCGTCAGCTCGTGACGCAGCACGATGCGGGCTCGGGCCACGAGACTCATGGGCGCAGGCCATCCTAGCATGCGGCGGCCGGGCCGGTGTTGGCGCCCGGCGACACGTCGGTGAGATAATATTCAGTCGCATGGCTGCAGACCCCGGAGAAACGGCGGTCGTCCGGACCATCGGGCGGTATCGCGCGTTCGGCGAACTGGGCCGGGGCGCCATGGGCGTCGTCTACCGCGGCTTCGATCCGCTCATCGGCCGCACGGTCGCGCTGAAGACGCTCAGCATCGACACCTCCGACCCGCAGGCGCGCGAGTTCCGCGAACGGCTCTACCGCGAGGCGGCGGCCGCCGGCGCCCTGTCCCACCCGAACATCGTCACGATCTTCGACATCGTCGAGGACGCCGGGCTGACCGCGGTGGCGATGGAGTTCATCGAGGGGCGGTCGCTCGCCGCGATCATCGCCGAGCGCGCGCCGCTGCCGGTCGACCTGGCGGTGGAGGTCCTCGACCAGATCGCGTCGGCGCTCGACTACGCGGGCAGCCAGGGCATCGTGCACCGGGACATCAAGCCGGCGAACATCCTGATGACCTCCGCCGGCCGCGCCAAGGTCACCGACTTCGGCGTGGCCCGCCTGGCGCTCTCGACCATGACGCAGGCCGGCACCGTGCTCGGCTCGCCCAGCTACATGTCGCCGGAGCAGGTGAAGGGCCTCTCGCTCGACGGGCGGTCGGATTCTTTCTCCGCCGCGGTGGTCTTCTTCGAGATGATCACGCGCGAGCGGCCCTTCGCCGGCAACGATATCGCGACGACGATGTACCGAATCGCGCACGAACCGCCGACGCCGCCCACGCACTACAATCCGGCCATCGGCCCAGCCGTCTCCGCGGTGCTCGAGCGCGCGTTCGCCAAGAACCCCGCCGGACGGTTTCAGACAGGGGCTGACCTGGTCGCGGAGTTGAGGACCGCCGCGGCGCTCGGTCCCGCGCGAGGTCCGTCGCCCGCACTCGCCGCGCTGGCCACCGCTCCCCCGCCGGTGCCCCCCATCGTGATGCCCCTCGTGCATCCGGGTGACGCAGCCGCGCAACAACGCGCCGGCGTGCCGGAGGCCCCGGCCATTCCGACCACGAGGTCGGCGCCGCCTGCCGGCGACGGTTCGGGCGCACAAGGCCTCGCCCCGATTCCGGAGTCCGTGCTCGCGGCAGCCGCCCCGGGTGCCGCCATGGCGTCGGGCGTCGAGCTGCCCGCCATTCCGCTCCCGCCGGAGCCGGCGGCTCCGCCCGTGTCCGCCCAGGTCGTACCTGCCCAATCGCAGGCGAAGGCATCGTCAAGGCCCGCTCGCGGCAGCCGTCGGGGCCTGGCGGTGGGTGCCATCGCGGTCCTCGTTGTCGGGGCGGGCATCGCGGGTGCGCTCTTCCTGCGCGGCGGCGCGGGCGGACCGGTTGTCGACCCCGCCGCAAGCGTGGTCGAGCCTCCGCCGCAGCCGATGCCTGAGCCGGCCGGCGCCGTGGCCATCCCCGAGGCCCCGCCGCCGGCGGCGTCGCAAACGACGGCAGCCGTGCCGCCGGCGGGAGGGACGGCCGCCGGGCGGGGTGCAGGCGCATCCACTCCGCGGGTCCCCGGCGCGCCGCCGTCGAAGGCTGGCACGAAGCCGCTGCCGGCGCAGCCGACGCCGGCGGCACAGGGGACGGGCGCGGCCGCCCTCCCGCCGCTCGCTGCGCCGGTGGCGCCGGCCGCGCCGGCGCCGGCGTCGCGCGTGTACCAGACGTTCGACGTCGACGTGAAGCCCGAGGTGGTCGCGCAGGTTCCGCCGGTGTATCCGGAAGCCGCCGCGAAGCAGAACGTCCAGGACGTCGTCGTCCTTCAGGTGCTCGTGGACGCTGCCGGCCGGCCCGAGTCCATCAAGGTGCTTCGCGGGTCGCGCAGGGCCCCGTCGCTCGACGAGGCCGCGATGGCGGCCGTGCGGCAGTGGACCTTCAGGCCCGCGAAGAAGAACGGGCAGGCGGTGCCCTGCTGGTTCAACGTCGGCGTGCCCTTCCCACCCAAGAAGCCATAGCCGCCCGTTCCACGCGCCGGGTCCGTACGTGAACGAGGGCGGCGGCCCGGAGGCCGCCGCCCTGATTGCCGCGCCCGCGCAGGCGCCCGCTGCTACTCGTCGATGTCGCCCGGCAGGCTGATGGCGCCCTCCGGCTCGACCATGTACTCCATCTCGCGCTCGAGCTCGAGCTCTTCCTCGCTCGGCGGCGGCGGAGGCGGCGGCTCGATATGAATCCTGACCTGGGCGGCGGGCGGAGTTACGATCGAGGGACAGCGCCGTCTCGACGCTGAAGGCCGGCCCACCTGGAAGTCCGGACTGAGCCCCTCCTCCGCTTCTCGGGCCTCGGGCAGCCCGATGGGGCTGCAATGATGCTCTTCGCTTCGATCACACTGCAGGCGGCGCGATACAGGCGTGAAACGGCTACTTGACAGGCTACCACCGCATTTGTACCATCCCGGCGATTCTGCTCTTGAGCCGCCGAGAGCATCAGCGAATCGACACGCGTCGTACCGCGCCGCGCCTGGCGGCAACGTCTACCTTGCCGGGCGCGAGGAACTTTCGAACGGCCCACGCGGTTCTGAACGGACACGCGTCCAGCGGCTCTGGACCCCGGTCGAGCACACGAGCATCTGGGGGACTGGAAGGAAGGAGAGCCCACTGGTGAAGAACGCGCTGCTAGCCGTGTCGGTGGCACTTGCAGTCTCGCCCGGAGTTCCTGGCGGCGGATGCGTATTCGACAGGCTGTCGCCGACGCCCGCACCAGGCTCGTACCGGCTTAGCGTTCCGTATCACAGACAGCTTTATCCTCGCGAGAGTACGGTGCCGCAGAAGGCTTACTGCGTGCCAGCAACGGTGCTGATGTGGAAGGACTACCTGGAACCACCGTGGTTTGATGACGTCCCGTGGCAAGACGATATCTTCAGCTACGCCGACTCCCGGGGCTGGACAGCGTGGCAAAACGGAGCAATCGGCGTCCTGGAGCACTACACAGCCAGCTTGGCGAGTTACTGGACGGGGATCTCCATCTCCAGATCAGAGTATCTGGTCGGTGAGGAACGCCTCGCCTTGGCCGACCTCGATAAAGCCCTGCACCTCGGCTCGCCCACGATGGTGTTGGTCAACGAGGGTACCCACGTCGTGCTATTCCTCGGGACGTCGTGGCAGCAGCTGCCTGCGACTCTTCAGCCATCGAAAGACTATGTCCTCGGTACACGACCCGACTAACCAATCGGGTATCAGTGGGCAGGTACCGGACGAGGAGCGTCGCAACGTGGTTCAGCGACGCTGTCAACGTCAACAGAAGGCCGGTTCACTTCGCTGACACAGCCCACTCGGGCCATGGCATCGCGGCGGACGAGCTGGCTGCGTTCGACGATGCCGCTGGAACCTACTACGGGGACCCGAGCCCGCCAGCACCGCCTGACGGGCGGTGGAAGGACGATGGCGCCGGCGGGTGCTATTGGGAACAATACGACTCAGGCCCCGATCAATGCTCGCCCGCCCCCCCGCCAAGCGGTAGGTGGAAAGACGACGGGATCGGAGGCTGCTACTGGGATCCGAACGATTCGGGACCCGATCAGTGTGAGCCGGCGACTGCATCGCTTTCCTCGTCGACGGCCCACGCAGGTGCATGGAATCGATGGGGCCTCACCGGGGTGTTGGCATCGATCGCAGCTAGCCCGCGGGTTATCGCGAGCTCGTCTGTACCTCCTGTCATCGCGCCCACCGCCGCCGGCCTTGGATCTTCGCCGCATCGTAACCGTTTGAACAGCAGTGGGTACAACCCTGGGCTGCGAACGTCGCGCCACGCTGAGACTAGGCTACGTGTGTCTGAAGACACCACGCAGGTCAGCGAGCGCTCCGTGCCTCGTCTCCCGCCTCATCCGCAATCCAGCCGAGCCGCGGACATCGCAGCGAACATTGCCTGGGGCGTCAGCCAATCCCACCTCGACGAAGTCCCGGGTTACGAGCGACTCGGCATGCGTGACGGCTCGCTGGTTGTGGGGGAAGTGATCGACGTTCGATCTGAAGTGGACCAGCTCGACTACTACAGGGTTCGGCTCGATGACCGGCGCGCCGGGACCCCCGTGTACAGCGTTTGCGTTTCGAAAGAAGGTTGGATTCTGGAAACAGCAATGGCCACGAACGAGGGGCCTCAGGCGTTGCGATTGGAGGAGGTGTCCGCCTCGCTGAAGAAGCGGTTCAGCGCCGTCAACGCCCGCTATGTTTGGGTTTACGGGTCGCTGGACCCCGGGGGTAGTTCGCGTTTCGCACCGATGGTCAAAGCCGATGGTCCTCGGGGGCCACTGTACGTCACCCCGCGTGGGGCGATCTGGAGGGAAGTGGCAGTCGAGCAACGTCTGAGCCGGAATGGTGTCGCGGCGACGTCGGCTGCGCCTGACGTGCCATTGGCTGATCGGCTCCAACGGGAGAACGTGCTGCTCAAGCGAGATACCATAAGCCGGATGACATTCTTGGGCTCGCTGCGATGAGCGGCAAGCCCCGTCGGGTGCCGTGTTTGGATGGGGCCGAGATCGCCGCGGTACGTCAGTGGACCTTCAAGCCCGCGAAGAAGGACGGGCAGACGGTGCCCTGCTGGTTCAACGTGGGCCTGCCCTTCCCGCCAAAGGCGCCGTAAGGCGCCCGGCCACGGCCGCGATCCGAACAGTCGGCGATGAACGAAAAGGGCGGCAGCCTGACGGCTGCCGCCCGTGATGCGTACGACCGCAGAGGCGGCCGCGACTACTCGTCGATGTCGGCCGGCAAGCTGAGCGCGCCGTCCGGCTCGACCATGTACTCCATCTCGCGCTCGAGCTCCAGTTCCTCCTCGCTCGGCGGCGGCGGAGGCGGCGGCTCGTCGGGCGGGATGTGCGCCGTCTTGTAGAACTCGAAGCCCGTGCCGGCGGGGATGAGCCGCCCCATCGTCACGTTCTCCTTCAGGCCGCGCAGGTAGTCGATCTTGCCCGAGATCGAGGCCTCGGTCAGCACGCGCGTGGTCTCCTGGAACGACGCGGCCGAGATGAACGACTCGGTCGAGAGCGAGGCCTTGGTGATGCCGAGGAGCACGGGGCGCCCCTTCGCCGGCATCTTGCCTTCCATGATGACGCGCTCGTTCTCGGAGCGGAACCGGAACTTGTCGACGGTGTCCTCGACGAGGAACTCGGTGTCGCCGACCTCCTCGATTTTCACCCACCGCATCATCTGGCGGACAATCGTCTCGATGTGCTTGTCGTTGATCGTGACGCCCTGCAGGCGGTAGACCTCCTGGATCTCGTTGACGAGATAGCGCTGCAGCTCCTTCTCGCCGAGGACGGCCAGGATGTCGTGGGGGTTGCGCGGGCCGTCCATGAGCGGCTCGCCGGCGCGGATGGGCTCGCCCTCCTGGACGCTGACGTGCACGCCGCGCGGGATCTCGGTACTCGCGCGAGTCGGACTGCGTCTCGGGGACGATGAGCACCTTGCGGCGGCCCTTGACGATGCCGCCGAACTTCACCACGCCGTCGATCTCGCTCATGATGGCGGGATCGCGGGGCTTGCGCGCCTCGAACAGCTCCACCACGCGCGGGAGGCCGCCCGTGATGTCCTTGGTCTTCGTGGTCTCGCGCGGGATCTTGGCCAGGACGTCGCCGGCCATGACCTCCTGGGCGTCGTCGACCATGAGGTGGGCGCGCGACGGCATGTGGAAGCGCCGCGTGGTGCCGTCCTTGCGCTTGATCTCCATCGCCGGCTGCTTCTTCTCGTCGGCCGAGTCAATGATGATCTTCCGCGAGAGGCCCGTCACATCGTCGACCTCCTCGTGGACCGTGAGGCCCTCGACGATGTCCTTGAAGCGCACGAGGCCCGGGCCGTCGCTGAGGATCGAGACGGTGTAGGGGTCCCACTCGGCGAGCACCGTGCCCGACTCGACGTGCTGCCCGTCCTTCACCATGAGGCGGGCGCCGTAGACGAGCTGGTGCCGTTCGCGGTCGCGGCCCTTCTCGTCCTGGATGACCACCGAGCCGTTGCGGTTCATGACCACGAAGGTCACGCCGCGGCCCTCGACAATCTGCAGGCCGTGGAAGCGGACCGTGCCCGCGTGGTTCGACTCGAGCGTGGACTGGTCGGCGACGCGCGACGCCGTGCCGCCGATGTGGAACGTCCGCATGGTCAGCTGCGTGCCGGGCTCGCCAATCGACTGCGCGGCGATGACGCCCACGGCCTGCCCCATCTCGACGAGGCGGCCGGTGGCGAGGTCGCGCCCGTAGCAGCGCGCGCACACGCCGCGCCGGCTCTCGCAGGTGAGCACCGAGCGGATCTTGACGCGCTCGATGCCGGCGTCCTGGATCGCGGCGCCGAGATCCTCGGTGATCTCCTGGTTCGCCTCGGCGAGCGTCTCGTCGGTGAACGGGTCGGCCACGCGCTCGAGCGCCACGCGGCCGATGATGCGGTCGCGGAGGGGTTCGATGGTCTCACCCCCCTCGATGATGGCCTGCGCCTCGATGCCGTCGAGGGTGCCGCAGTCGGGCTCGTGGATGATCACGTCCTGGGCCACGTCGACCAGTCGGCGCGTCAGGTAGCCCGAGTCCGCGGTCTTCAGCGCCGTGTCGGCGAGGCCCTTGCGGGCGCCGTGCGTGGAGATGAAGTACTGCAGCACGGTGAGGCCTTCACGGAAGTTCGACGTGATCGGCGTCTCGATGATCTCGCCCGAGGGCTTCGCCATGAGGCCGCGCATGCCGGCCAGCTGGCGGATCTGCTGCTTGCTGCCGCGGGCGCCCGAGTCGGCCATGATGTAGACCGCGTTGAAGGCGCCCACTTCCTTGTCCAGCGACTGCATGCCGCCGAACATGCGGTCGGCGATCTTCTCGGTGACGTCCGACCAGATGGCGATCACCTTGTTGTAGCGCTCGCCGTTGGTGATCGCGCCCTCGAGGTACTGCTGCTCGACCCGGATCACCTCCTGCCGCGCCTCGTCGACCAGCTTCTCCTTGTCGCGCGGCACGATCAGGTCGTCGATGCCGATGGAGAGGCCCGACCGGGTCGCCGACAGGAACCCGAGGTCCTTCAGCGAGTCGAGCATCTCGACGGTCCGCTGCAGGCCGAAGTGCAGGTAGCGGTCCTGCACGACCTGCTGCAGGCCCTTCTTCTTCAGGAGGCCGTTGACGAACGGCATGCACGCCGGCGTCGCGTCGTTCAGGATGACGCGGCCGACGGTGGTGTTGATCACCTTGCCGTGCACGGTCTGCAGCTCGGTGCGCAGCACGTCCTGGTTGTCGCGCGACGCGGTCAGATCCAGCAGGTCGCCGCTGTACCGCATCCGGATCGGCGTCAGCATCTCGACCTCGCCGGCGTGCAGCGCCAGCAGCACGTCGTCGATGCTCGCGAAGGCCCGTCCCTCGCCCTTCGCGTCCTTCTTCGCCTTGGTCAGGTAGTAGATCCCCAGGACGATGTCCTGCGACGGGATCGCGATCGGCGCGCCGCTGGCCGGCGACAGCACGTTGTTCGACGACATCATCAGCACCGAGGCCTCGATCTGCGCCTCGGGCGACAGCGGGATGTGCACCGCCATCTGGTCGCCGTCGAAGTCCGCGTTGAACGCCGTGCACACGAGCGGGTGGATGCGGATGGCCTTGCCCTCCACCAGCACCGGCTCGAACGCCTGGATGCCCAGGCGGTGCAGCGTCGGCGCGCGGTTCAGCAGCACCGGGTGCTCGCGGATGACCTCCTCGAGGATGTCCCACACCTCGGGCCGCGACTGCTCGACCATCTCCTTGGCCTGCTTGATGGTCTGGACCATCTGCCGCTCTTCGAGCTTGTTGTAGATGAACGGCTTGAAGAGCTCCAGGGCCATCTTCTTCGGCAGCCCGCACTGGTTCAGCTTCAGCTCGGGCCCGACGACGATGACGGACCGGCCGGAGTAGTCGACGCGCTTGCCGAGCAGGTTCTGCCGGAACCGGCCCTGCTTGCCCTTGAGCGTGTCCGACAGCGATTTCAGCGGGCGGTTGTTCGCGCCGCGCAGCACGCGGCCGCGCCGCCCGTTGTCGAACAGCGCGTCGACCGCTTCCTGCAGGATGCGCTTCTCGTTCCGGATGATCACGTCCGGCGCCTTCAGCTCGATGAGCTTCTTCAGGCGGTTGTTCCGGTTGATCACGCGCCGGTAGAGATCGTTCAGGTCCGAGGTCGCGAAGCGCCCGCCGTCGAGCGGCACCAGCGGCCGCAGCTCGGGCGGAATCACCGGGATCACGTCCAGGATCATCCACTCGGGGCGGTTGGTCGACCGGCGGAACGCGTCGATCACCTTGAGCCGCTTGGCGTACTTCAGCTTCTTCTGCGCCGACGGCTCGCCCTTCATCTTGTCGCGGAGCTCCTGCGAGAGCTTCTCGACGTCGATCCGCTTCAGGAGCTCCTTGATCGCCTCGGCGCCCATCTGCGCGCGGAAGCGGAAGCCGTAGTCCTCGCGGGCCTTGCGGAACTGCTCCTCGCTGAGCAGCTGGTTCGGCTTGAGGTCGGTGTCGCCCGCGTCCACCACCACGTAGGCCTCGAAGTACAGCACCCGCTCGAGGTCGCGCAGGGCGATGTCGAGCAGGTGGCCGATGCGGCTCGGCAGGCCCTTGAAGAACCAGACGTGGCTCACCGGCGTCGCCAGCGTGATGTGCCCGAGGCGCTCGCGGCGCACCTTGGCCTGGGTCACCTCCACGCCGCACTTGTCGCAGATGACGCCGCGGTGCTTCATGCGCTTGTACTTGCCGCAGAGGCACTCCCAGTCCGTGATCGGCCCGAAGATCTTGGCGCAGAACAGGCCGTCACGCTCGGGCTTGAAGGTCCGGTAGTTGATCGTCTCCGGCTTGGTCACCTCGCCGTGCGACCACGACAGGATCTTGTCCGGCGACGCCAGGCTGATCCGGATGGCGTCGAAATCGGGCATCAACGAGCCCTTCGCGTCGAAGCTTGGTCTCATGGGCGTCTAGGCTTCCTGCAGCACCGGCTCCTCCGGAGGGGCGGTCTCCTCCGGCGGCTGCGGCTTCTTCTTGGTCTTCAGCAGCTCCACGTCCAGGCAGAGCGACTGGAGCTCGCGGATGAGCACGTTGAACGATTCGGGCAGGCCCGCCGTGAACGACGCGTCGCCCTTGACGATCGACTCGTAGACCTTCGCGCGGCCGGTCACGTCGTCCGACTTCGCGGTGAGCAGCTCCTGCAGGATGTGCGCGGCACCGTACGCCTCGAGCGCCCACACCTCCATCTCCCCGAAGCGCTGGCCGCCGAACTGCGCCTTGCCGCCCAGCGGCTGCTGGGTGATGAGCGAGTACGGCCCGATCGACCGGGCGTGGATCTTGTCGTCGACCAGGTGCGACAGCTTGAGCATGTAGATGTAGCCCACCGTCACGTCCTGCTCGAACCCCTCGCCCGTCATGCCGTCGTGGAGCCGGGTCTTGCCCGACCCCGAGAGCCCGGCGCGCTCCAGCCAGTGCTTGATCTCCCGCTCGTTCGCGCCGTCGAAGACCGGCGTCGCGAAGTAGAGCCCGAGCGCCCGCGCCGCCCAGCCGAGGTGCGTTTCCAGGATCTGGCCGACGTTCATGCGCGACGGAACGCCCAGCGGGTTCAGCACGATCTCCACCGGCGTGCCGTCCGGCATGTACGGCATGTCCTCCTCGGGGAGGATGCGCGCGATGACGCCCTTGTTCCCGTGCCGCCCGGCCATCTTGTCGCCGACCGACAGCTTGCGCTTCATCGCGACGTAGACCTTCACGAGCTTGATCACCCCGGGGGGCAGCTCGTCGCCGCGGCGCACCTTCTCCTTCTTCTCCTCGAAGAGCTGCCCCACCACCTCGATCTGGCGCTTGGTCCGCTCGTCCAGGTCGCGCAGGTCGCTCTCGATGCGCGGGTCGTCACCGGCCACGCGGACGCGCGACACCGCCGTGTACGGGAGCGCCGCCAGCGCGTCGGCCGTGAGCACGGCCCCCTTCTTCAGGAGCTTCTCCCGCCCGTCGTCGTCGTAGAGGTCCGAGCGGAGCGTCTGGCCCACCACGATCTGCGAGGCGCGCTTCTTCATCTCGTCGTAGAGGATGCGCACCTCGTCCTGGAGGTTCTTCTCCATCAGCTCGAGCTCTTCGGCCTCGATCGCCTTGGCACGGTCGTCCTTCTCGATGCCCTTGCGCGAGAAGATCTTCACGCCGACGACGATGCCCTCGACGCCCGGCGGGCAGATGAGCGAGGCGTCGCGGACGTCGCCGGCCTTCTCGCCGAAGATCGCGCGCAGCAGCTTCTCCTCGGGGGTGAGCTGGGTTTCACCCTTCGGCGTCACCTTGCCCACCAGGATGTCGCCCGCCTTGACCGACGCGCCGAGGCGGATGATGCCGCTGTCGTCGAGGTCGCGCAGGAACGTCTCAGACACGTTCGGGATGTCGCGGGTGATCTCCTCGGGGCCGAGCTTCGTGTCGCGCGACTCGATCTCGAACTCCTCGATGTGGATCGACGTGTAGTAGTCGTCCTTCACCATCCGCTCGGACACGAGGATCGCGTCCTCGAAGTTGTAGCCGCGCCACGGCATGAACGCGACGAGCACGTTGCGCCCCAGGGCCAGCTCGCCCAGCTCCGTGCACGGGCCGTCGGCCAGCACCTGCCCCTTGTCGACCTTCTGCCCCACGCGGATGATGGGCTTCTGGTTGATGCAGGTGTTCTGGTTCGACCGCTTGAACTTCGTCATCGGGTAGATGTCGGCGCCCATCTCGCGGCTGACCGCGTCGTCCTCGCCGGCCACGCGCACGACGATGCGCTGCGAGTCGACGTAGTCGACCGTGCCGGAGCGGCGGGCCACCGCGCACGCGCCCGAGTCGCGGGCGGTGATGTACTCCATGCCCGTGCCCACGAACGGCGCGCGGGCGCGGAGCAGCGGCACCGCCTGGCGCTGCATGTTCGACCCCATCAGCGCGCGGTTCGCGTCGTCGTGCTCGAGGAACGGGATGAGCGACGCCGCGACCGACACCAGCTGCTTGGGCGACACGTCGACGTACTGCACCGCGTCGCGCTGCGCCAGGATGAAGTTGCCGGCCTGGCGGGCATTGACGCGGTCCTCGACGAGCCGGCCGTCCTCGCCGACGGCGACGTTGGCCTGGGCGACGATGTACTGGTCTTCCTCCCAGGCGGACAGGTAGAAGGGGAAGGGCTCGTACTCGATGCCCTTCTTGGCGCGCCGCTTGCCGGCGGACTCCTCGACGATCTCCGACAGGAGCACCACGTCGCCGATCTTGTGCTTGCTCGTGCCGGCGTTGGTGATGACCGCGTAGTCGATGATCCGGCCGTCCTTCACCTTGCGGTACGGGGACTCGATGAAGCCGAACTCGTTGATCCGCGCGTAGGAGGCCAGCGACGAGATCAGGCCGATGTTCGGGCCTTCCGGCGTCTCGATGGGGCAGATGCGCCCGTAGTGCGTCGGGTGCACGTCGCGGACCTCGAACCCCGCGCGCTCGCGCGAGAGGCCGCCGGGCCCGAGGGCCGAGAGGCGCCGCTTGTGCGTGACCTCCGACAGCGGGTTGGTCTGGTCCATGAACTGCGAGAGCTGCGAGGAGCCGAAGAACTCCCGGATCGCCGCCATCACCGGCTTGGCGTTGATCAGGTCGTGCGGCATGGCGGTCGCCATTTCCTGGTAGACCGACATCTTCTCCTTGATCGCGCGCTCCATCCGGACCAGGCCGATGCGGAACTGGTTCTCGAGCAACTCGCCCACCGACCGCACGCGCCGGTTGCCGAGGTGATCGATGTCGTCGACGTACGCCGGGTTCTTCCGCAGCTTCAGCAGGTAGCGGATCACCTCGTAGAAGTCCTGCGGGTGCAGGATCTTCTCCTCGAGGGGCGTCGTCAGCCCGAGTTTCGTGTTGAGCTTGAGGCGGCCCACCCGGGAGAAGTCGTACTTCTGCGGGTTGAAGAACATGTTCTCGAAGAGCGACCGCGAGCTGTCCAGCGTGGGCGGGTCCCCCGGGCGCAGCCGGCGGTAGATCTCGATGAGGGCCTCCTCGTGGGTGTGCACCGGGTCCTTCTTGAGCGTCGTCGAGACGGTCGGCCCGACCTCGTCGCGCTCGGGGAAGAACACCTCGATGCGGTCCACGCCCTTCTCCTGGGCGATGGCGATCACGCGGTGCGTGACCTCCTCGTTCGCCTCCAGGACGATCTCGCCGGTCGCCGGGTCAACGACGTCCGCCGAGGCGACCGCGCCCTCGCGCTCCGCCTCGTCGACGCGCACCGCCTCGACGCCCGCCGCCCGCAGTGCCTTCACCGCGGCGGCGTTGATCTTGCGGCCCTTGGCGATGACCGTGTCGGAGCCGGGGATCTGGATGTCCTCGCCGGCGCGGAGGCCGATGATCGAGTCGGCCACGCCCCAGTAGATGCCGCCCTGCCGCAGGTAGAGGCGGTCGACCGAGAAGAACGTCCGCAGGATCTCGTCGGCGCCGCGCAGGCCGAGGGCCCGCAGGAACACCGTCGCGAGGAACTTGCGCTTGCGGTCGATGCGCACGTAGAGCAGGTTCTTGGCGTCGTACTCGAACTCGACCCAGGACCCGCGGTACGGGATCACCTGGGCCACGTACAGCGACTTGTCCTCGGAATGAAAGAACGCGCCCGGCGAGCGGTGCAACTGGGAGACGATGACGCGCTCGGTCCCGTTGATGATGAACGTCCCGTTGTCGGTCATCAGCGGGATGTCGCCGAAGTAGACCTCCTGCTCCTTGATGTCGCGGATCGTCTTGGCGCCCGTCTCCGGGTCCTTGTTCCACACCACCAGGCGGATGGTCACCTTGAGCGGCACGGCGTACGTCATGCCGCGCTCCTGGCACTCGGCGACGTCGTACTTGTCCTTCAGGAACACCGTGGTGCCGCAGATGTCGCAGACGTCGCCGCGGGCCTCGTTGGCCCGGCCGCAGCGCGGGCAGAGCACGTCGTGCTCCCCGTAGGGGTCGGCCACCAGCGTGTTGCCGCAGTTCGTGCACGGCTGGCGCATGTGCTGCAGGCCCTGGAGCTTGCCGCACTTGCACTCCCAGTTGCCGATCGAGTACTCGATGAATTCCAGCGACGAGTTCTCGCGGAAGTCGCTGATCGGGAACACGGACTTGAACACCGACTGGAGGCCGATGTCCTCCCGCTCGTTCGGGAGCCGGTCCATCTGCAGGAACCGCTCGTACGACTTCCGCTGGATCTCGATCAGGTTCGGGATCGGAACCGTCGTCTTGATCTTGGAGAAGTCGATGCGCTCGCGATAGACGTTCTTCGGAAGGCTGTACATGCTGCTCTCGGGACTAGGGCCTGGGGGCCATCAGGCATGCGGGCACGGGCGGACGCCTCGCCTGCCAACCTAGCGACCAACGCGCCGGGTGCGCGCCCCGACGGGGCGCGCACCCGCACTCCGAACGGCGCCTACTTGATCTCGACCTTGGCGCCGACGTCCTCGAACTTCTTCTTGATGGTCTCGGCCTCGGCCTTCGCCACGCCTTCCTTGATCGGCTTCGGCACGCCCTCGACCAGGTCCTTCGCCTCCTTCAGGCCGAGGCTGGTGACCTCGCGGACCACCTTGATGACCTCGATCTTCTTGGCGCCGAAGTCCGTCAGGATGACGTCGAACTCCGTCTTCTCCTCGGCCGCCGCCGCCGGAGCCGCCGCGCCGCCGCCCATCGGCATCGCCATGGGCATCGCCGCGGCGGCCGAGACGCCAAGCTCCTGCTCGAGCGTCTTCACGAGCTGGGACAGCTCCAGGACCGTGATGTTCTTGATGTACTCAACCACCTGCGACTGCGTCAGTTCGGCCATTGCTCTCTATCTCCTCTACCAGTGGACGTTATTCGCTGCGCTTCTTCTCGGCCGCCGCCAGCACGTTGACGAGATCGCGGGGCGCGGCATTCAGCACGCTCACGAACTGCACCATCGGGGCCTGCAGCACGAAGAGCAGTTTCGCGTAGAGTTCGGGCTTGCCCGGCAGGCCCGCCAGGTCGGTCACCTCGGCCGCCTGGATCGCCTTGCCCTGGACGACCGCCGCCTTGATGCTCAGCGCGGGCGTGGTCTTGATGAACGTGGTGAGCACCTTCGCCAGCACGACCGGGTCGCCGCCGGTGTAGGCCAGCGCCGTCGCCCCGACGCACTGGTCGCCCAGCGGTTCGAAGGCCGTGCCCTTCAGCGCCCGCTTGACGAGGGTGTTCTTGACGACGCGGTAGCGGCCCTTGGCCGCGCGCACCTGCCGCCGCAGCTCGGTCACCTGCGGGACGTTGAGTCCCTTGAAGTCGAGCAGGATCGCGCTCTGCGCCGAGCGCAGCTCGGACTCGAGCGCCGCCAGCTCGGTGTGCTTCTCAGCTCTCGTGAGTGCCATAACCCTCTGATCCTGATTCCGCGGCTAGCGTCGCGCCGCGTCGATGCTCGCCGTGTCGAGCTTGATCCCGGGCCCCATCGTCGAGCAGATGGTGACGCTCTTCATGTACTTGCCCTTCGCCGCCGCGGGCTTCGCGCGGATGATGCTGTCGACCAGCGCCCGCGCGTTCTCCACCAGCAGATCCGTGGCGAACGACACCTTGCCGACCGGCGCGTGCACGATGCCGGTCTTGTCGACGCGGAACTCGACCTTGCCGGCCTTGATCTCGCGGACGGCCTTGGCGACATCGGGCGTCACCGTGCCGGTCTTGGGGTTGGGCATCAGGCCCCGCGGCCCGAGCACCTTGCCCAGCTTGCCCACGGCCCGCATCATGTCGGGCGTGGCCACGACGGCCTCGAAGTCCATCCAGCCGCCCTGGATCTTCTCGACCAGTTCTTCGCCGCCCACGGTGTCGGCGCCCGCCTCCTGGGCTTCCTTCTGCTTGTCGCTGCCGGCGATGACCAGGACCTTCTTCGTCTTGCCGAGACCGTGCGGCAGCACCACCGTGCCGCGCACCATCTGGTCGGCGTGCTTCGGATCGACGCCCAGGCGGAACGAGAGCTCCACCGTCTCGTCGAACTTGGCGTACTTGAGCTTCTGTACGAGGGGGACCGCCTCTTCGAGGGTCAGGGGCTTGTCGGGCACCTGCTCCCGGGCGGCGGCGAACTTCTTGCCTACTCTTCGCATGGACTCCTCCGTGGTCCAACCGGGCCCGCGCGTCGGACCCTCCCACCAGGCACGCCGCCAGCCGGGCGGCGCATCGGGTTGTCAAACGGCAGCGGCGGCGGGCATCCCGGCCGGTCCGGCCGGGGCGCGCGCCGCGCGCGCCGCTCCTACTGAATGACGTCCAGCCCCATCGAGCGGGCCGTCCCCGCCACCGTCTTGATGGCGGATTCGATCGAATCGGCGTTCAGGTCGGGCATCTTGGTCTTGGCGATCTCCTCGACCTGCTTGGCGGTGACCGTGCCGACCTTGGTCTTGTTCGGCTCGGCCGACCCCTTCGCGATGTTCGCGGCGCGCTTCAGCAGCACGGCGGCGGGCGGCGTCTTCGTGATGAAGCTGAAGGTGCGGTCCGCGTACACCGTCACGAGCACCGGGATGATCAGGCCCTCCTGGCTCGCCGTCTTCGCGTTGAACTCCTTGCAGAAGCCCATGATGTTCACCCCGTGGGGGCCGAGCGCCGTGCCCACCGGGGGAGCCGGCGTCGCCTTGCCCGCCGGGATCTGCAACTTCACGACCGCCTGTACTTTCTTCGCCATATCTGCTGCTTTCGACTTTCAGTAGCCCGTAGTCAGTAGCCAGTAGCCAGTAGGCTGACCAGCGCCTAGCCCCCAGTCCCCAGCCCCTAGATCTTCTCCACCTGCAGGAAGTCCAGTTCGACCGGCGTCGACCGGCCGAAGATCGTGACCATCACCTTCAGGGTGTTCCGGTCGACGTTCACGTCCTCGACCACGCCGTTGAAGCTGGTGAACGGCCCCTCGTTGATCCGCACCGGGTCGCCCTTTTCGAACGAGTACTTCGGCTTGGGCTTCTCGGCCGCCGCCGAGACCTGGAGCAGGATCTGGTCGACCTCCTCCTTGGTGAGCGGCGTGGGCTTGGCGCCCGCCCCGACGAAGCCCGTGACCTTCGGCGTGTTCTTCACGACGTGCCACGCGTTGTCGGTCATGGCCATCTCGACGAGGATGTAGCCGGGGAAGAAGCGCTTCGGGGTCACCACCTTGCGCCCGCCGCGCATCTCGACCGTGTCCTCGGTCGGAATGAGGACCTCGCCGATCTCCTCCTGGAGGCCGTAGGCCTGCACGCGCTGCAGCAGGGACTCCTGGACCTTCCGCTCGAAGCCGGAATAGGTCTGCACGATGTACCACTGCTTCGCGACCACGTCCGTCATTTCGCACCAAAGAAGCGGAAAAGCGCCAGCACGCTGCGCTCGAACACCAGGTCCAGCCCCCACAGATACAGGCCGAAGAAGATCGACGTCACGATGACCACGACGGTCGTCGCGTAGACTTCCTTCTGCGACGGCCACGTGACGCGCTTCAGTTCGTTGCGGACCTCTCCGAGGAACGTCCGCATGTTGCCGAACCACCCCGTCACCCCGCCCAGCGCTTTTGTCGGCGCCGCCTTCACGTTGTCGAGCATGCCCTCTTCCCGCGTCTCTCCCGGGACACGCGGCCCCGGCGGCCGACGGCCCGACTGCTGAATCTGGCAGGCCAAGAGGGACTCGAACCCCCAACCCCCGGTTTTGGAGACCGGTGCTCTACCAGTTGAGCTATTGGCCTGTGCCCTACTTCGTCTCCCGGTGCGGCGTATGCGTCCGGCAGAACGGACAGTACTTCTTCATCTCGAGACGATCGGTCGTCTTCTTCTTGTTCTTCGTCGTGTTGTAGTTCCGGCGCTTGCAGGTGCCGCACGCCAGGGTGATGATGTCTCTCATTTCAGCGTTCCCTGATCAGGCGCTAGGGGCTAGGCGCTCGCGGCGAGTCTGACGAGCGCCCAGCGCCTAGGACCTAGTCCCTAGGCCAAGATCTCCGTCACCGTGCCGGCGCCCACCGTGCGCCCGCCCTCGCGGATCGCGAACTTCGACCCCTTCTCGATCGCCACCGGCGTGATCAGTTCCGCCGTGATCTGGGTGTTGTCGCCCGGCATGATCATCTCCACGCCCTCCCCCAGATACATCGACCCCGTCACGTCCGTCGTCCGCAGGTAGAACTGCGGCCGGTACCCGTTGAAGAACGGCGTGTGCCGCCCACCCTCTTCCTTGGTGAGCACATACACCTCCGCCTTGAACTTCGTGTGCGGCGTGATCGACCCCGGCTTCGCCAGCACCTGCCCGCGCTCCACGTCGTCTTTCTCCGTCCCGCGCAGCAGCACCCCGATGTTGTCCCCCGCCGTCCCCTCGTCCAGCAGCTTCCGGAACATCTCGACGCCCGTCACCACCTTCTTCAGCGTCGGCCGGAACCCCACGATCTCCACTTCCTCGCCCACCTTCACCCGGCCCCGCTCGACCCGCCCCGTCACCACCGTCCCCCGCCCCGAGATCGAGAACACGTCCTCGATCGGCATCAGGAACGGCTTGTCCACCTGCCGCTCCGGCATCGGCACATACGAGTCCAGCGCGTCCATCAGCGCCAGGATCCCCGCCTCGCCCTCCGGGTCCCCCTGCAGCGCCTTCAGCGCCGACACCCGCACCACCGGCACCTCGTCGCCCGGGAACCCATACGACTTCAGCAGGTCCCGCACCTCCAGCTCCACCAGGTCCAGCAGCTCCGGGTCGTCGACCGCGTCCACCTTGTTCAGCGCCACCACGATGCACGGCACTTCCACCTGCCGCGCCAGCAGCACGTGCTCCCGCGTCTGCGGCATCGGCCCGTCGGTCGCCGCCACCACCACGATCGCCCCGTCCATCTGCGCCGCGCCCGTGATCATGTTCTTGATGTAGTCCGCGTGCCCCGGGCAGTCCACGTGCGCGTAGTGCCGCTTCGGCGTCCCGTACTCCACGTGCGACGTCGCGATCGTCAGGATCTTCGTCTCGTCCCGCCGCCCCTGCGACTCCGAGGCCTTCGCCACCTCGTCATACGGCACGAACTTCGCCCACCCCTTCGACGCCGCCACCTTCGTCAACGCCGCCGTCAGCGTCGTCTTCCCGTGGTCAATGTGCCCAATCGTGCCCACGTTCACGTGCGGCTTGGAACGATCGAATTTTTCCTTCGCCATGGCTGTGTCCCGTCGCTCTGAAGTTGCGGCCTCGCGCCGGAGGCGACCCTGGTCCCGAATACCCTCGAAGCAGTGGAGCCGATGACCGGGATTGAACCGGTGACCTCGTCCTTACCAAGGACGCGCTCTACCGACTGAGCTACATCGGCACGACGAACCCGTAAAACGTGGAGCGGGAGACGGGGATCGAACCCGCGACCAACAGCTTGGAAGGCTGTGACTCTACCACTGAGTTACTCCCGCCAACTGCACCCGACACCCGCCCCCACACCGCCACCACACGCCGCCTGGCCAGCCGAGACGAAGCTCGCGATGCGGTCCGACTTCGCAACGGTCCGGCCCGCCCCGTTCCTCCCGTTGCTTCGTCGCGACAGCCTTCGCGCGCATCGTGAGCGAAGGCTGGTGGGGAGGGGAGGATTCGAACCTCCGAAGGCGCTGGGCCGACAGATTTACAGTCTGTTGCATTTGACCGCTCTGCAACCTCCCCGACGCCGATCGCGCGCCCGACGGCCGCTCGCTGCGGTGGAGCTGGCGGAGGGATTTGAACCCACGACCCGCTGATTACAAATCAGCCGCTCTACCGGACTGAGCTACGCCAGCCAGACGAATCTGCAAGTGTAGCACGTTACGTGCCAACACTCAACCGCCCCGGCGGCCCTTCCGGACCCTTCGGTCAGCAGGCCGACGGATCCTTCCCGGGTCCCCCTGCAGGGGCGCAATCGTTCATTATAGCGTTGATCCGACTCCGAATGGGAAGAGGCAGGATCGGGCGTCAGATCCCCCCGGCCCGGCGTTGTCGGAGGGCCTCGAACAGCACCACCGCCGCAGCCGCCGAGACATTGAGGCTGTCAACGTGCCCCCGCATCGGGATCGACGCGAGCCGGTCGCAGGACTCTCGGACCAGCCGGCGCATCCCTTGCCCCTCGGCGCCGAGGACCAGGGCTGTCGGGAGGGTGAAGTCGATCTGGTCGTAGGGTTCGCCCGCGTCCGCCGCCAGCCCGACGGTCCAGACCCCGGCCTCCTTCAGTTCGCCGATGGCGCGGGCGATGTTGACGACGGTGGCCACCATCACGTGCGCGACCGCCCCTGCCGAGGCCTTGGCGGCCGCCCCGTCGAGGCGCGCGGCGTGGCGCTCCTGGCGCACCACCCCGTGCGCACCTGCCGCGTCGACGGTGCGGAGAATGGCGCCCACGTTGTGCGGGTCTTCAATACCGTCCAGCACCACGATGAGCGCCGGGCCCTCTGCCGTGGCCACCAGGTCTTGGACCGAACAGGCCGGCGCGTCTTCGACGTCGGCGACGACGCCCTGGTGCACACCGCCACGGGCAGCGCGATCCAGGTCCTGCGCCGGGACCAGCCGCACGGGAACCCGGCGCGCCTCGGCGACGGCGCGCACCTGGCGCGCCCGGTCGCGCTGCGACGCATCGACGCGCACTTCGCGCACGCGTCCGGTCTTGAGCGCTTCGAGGACGGGGTTGATTCCGTATATCAGCATCTCATCTCTGAAGTCGTCAGTAGCCAGTAGTCAGTAGAAGGACAGCGTCACGGCGTCACGCTGGTCGGCAGCTGGACAGGCATTCCTACTGGCTACTGGCTACTGACGACTTCCCGATGACTCCCGCGCGAGCCACTCCGCGAACCGAGCGGCGCGCTCACGACAGCCGAGTATCGGCGCCACGCCGCTCGCCGGCGGCAGCTCGGCGCCCTCGTCAATCGCCGGCACCGCGAGATCGAGCTCCGGCCCGCCGGCCTCGCCAGTCAGCGCCACCCGGATCGGATGGAAGAGGCCCTGGCCCTTCTGCCCGGTCGCCGCCTTCACCCGCCCCGCCGCGGTCCGGAACCGCTCCCGGTCGAGACGCGGCTCCGCGGCCAGTTCGGCGGCGAACGCGGCAATCACCGCCCGGGCTCCCGGCTCCTCGAGCACCTCCTGGACGTCCGCCCGCCGGCACGCCTTTGCCGGATCGAAGTCGAACAGGAACGCGAGCCTCGGTGCGATCTGTTCGATTCGATCGACCAATCCGCTGGCCAGCGGCACGACTCGCGCCAGGTAGGCGCGGGCCGCGGCCCGGTCCTCCCGCACGAAGCCCGCCGCCAGGAAGTGCGGGAGGGCCAGCACGGCAAGCCGTGCCGGGTCCGCGCCGCGCAAGTAGTGCCGGTTCACCCAGGCGAGCTTCTCGACGTCGAACACCGCCGCGCTGTGTCCGACCGTCTCCAGCGCGAAGCGGCGGGCCAGCTCCGGCGCCGGGAGCACCTCGTCGCCGCCTCCCGGCGACCAGCCCAGCAGCGCGAGGTAGTTCACCAGCGCCTCGGGCAGGTAGCCTCGGGCCCTGAACTCCGACACCGACGTCGCGCCGTGCCGCTTCGAGAGGGGCGTGTGGTCGGGCCCGAGCACGAGGGCGAGGTGCGCGAAGACGGGCGGGTCGAACTTGAGAGCCTCGTAGAGCAGCACCTGGCGCGGCGTGTTGGAGATGTGGTCCTCGCCACGCACCACGTGCGTGATGTGCATGAGCGCGTCGTCGATCACCACCGCGAAGTTGTAGGCCGGATGGCCGTCGGACCGGACGAGCACCGGATCGCCGATGACGTCGGTCGAGAACTCGACCCGCCCGCGCACGAGATCCTCGAAAGCGACGGTGCGGTCCTGCGGAACGCGGAAGCGCACCACCGCGGGTTCGCCGGCGGCGAGGCGCCGGACGGCGGCCTGCGGGTCGAGGCCGCGGCACCGGCCCGCATACTGCGGCGGGCGTCCCGACTCGAGCGCGGCGCGGCGGTCGACGTCCAGTTGCCCGGCCGAACAGAAACAGTGGTAGGCGTGCCCCTGCTCGATGAGTTCGTGTGCGTACGAACGGTACAGATCGAGGCGCTCCGACTGGCGGTACGGCCCGAAGGCCCCGCCGACATCCGGCCCCTCGTCCCAGTCGAGGCCCAGCCATCGCAGGTCGTCCAGGATTCCCGCTTCCGACTCGCGCGTCGAGCGTTCGACGTCGGTGTCCTCGATGCGCAGCACGAAGGTGCCGCCCTGCCCGCGGGCCAGCAGCCAGTTGAACAGCGCCGTGCGCGCGTTGCCGACGTGCAGCAGGCCCGTGGGGCTTGGTGCGAAGCGCAGCCTCATGGATGTCCCCGCCTCCTACCCGCGCCCGGCGGCCAGCACGACCGCGTGCACGGCCATCGCCTCGCCGCGGCCGATCGCATCGACGCCCTCGTTGGTTTTTCCCTTCACGCTGACGCGCGCCACCTCGATGCCCAGCACGCCGGCCAGGCTCGCGCGGATGGCGTCGAGGTGCGGCGCCAGTTTCGGCCGCTCGGCGATCACGACGGCGTCGACGTTGACCAGGTCGAAGCCGGCGTCGCGGGCCAACCCGACGGCGTGGGCGAGCATCGCCATGCTCGACGCGCCCTTCCATCGCGGGTCGGTGTCCGGGAAGTGGCGGCCGATGTCGCCCCGGGCGACCGCGCCAAGGATGGCATCGGTGACGGCGTGCGCGAGCACGTCTGCGTCCGAGTGCCCCGCCAGTCCCTTCTCGGATGGCACCGTCACGCCCCCGAGGATGAGCGGCCGCCCTTCGACGAGCCGGTGCAGGTCGTATCCCGTGCCGACGCGGAGGGCCGCGAAGTCCGTCCCACGTCCAGCGATGGCTTCCGCCGCCTTCAGGTCCGTCATCGTCGTAATCTTCAGGTTGGTGGGCTCGCCTTCCACGATCCGGACGGGAATCCCCGCGGCCTCCGCGAGCGCCGCCTCGTCGGTGGCGACGGCATCGCCCCGCCCCCACTCGAGGGCCGCGGCGAGCAGGTCGGCGCGGAACGCCTGCGGCGTCTGCGCCAGGTAGACGCGCTCGCGGGCCACGGTGCGTTCGACGACGACAGCGCCATCGGCGGCGGGGCGCGTCAGCTTCACCGTATCGCTGGCCGCAAGCGCCGCGAGGGCCGCACCCGACGCCACGGCCGCGTCGATGGTCCGCGACACGAGGTCCGCGCTCGCGAACGGGCGCGCCGCGTCGTGGATGACGACGATGTCCGCGCGGCCCCGGACCGCGTCGAACCCGAGCCTCACCGAGTCCTGCCGCCGTGCGCCGCCGGCCACGATCGTCAGCGGCGCGCCGGGCATGTCGAGATCCGGCGGTGCCGAGGCGGCGAGACCGGGCGGCAGCACGACGACGACCTCGTCGATGCGCTCGTGCAGGGCGAGCAGCCTGACGGACCGGCGGAGGATCGACTCTCCGCCAATCGTCAGCAGCTGTTTCGGCACGCCGGCCCCGAGGCGCGCCCCCCGGCCGCCGGCGGCCACGATGGCCACTACACGCATGTCAGCTCACCCAGCGGTCCGTCTCCCGGCCCTCAGCGTACTCGGCCAGGCGCGCGGCTGTCACGTCGAGCACCCGGGCCATGCGGTCGGCCGTCAAGGAACGTGGCGCGAAGACGACGGCGATCACGGCGCGCGTCCCGACGCCGGTCATTGTCCGGGCCGAGTCCGACGTCGGGTTGCCGAAGGGGCCCCGCGCGTCGAAGAGCGCGAGCCGGCCGGCCAGATGCACGACGTCCTTGCGGATGCCTGCGTACTCATCGCCCGGCCCGCCGCGCCGGAGCGACAACGGAGGCTCCAGCGCGCCGGCGTCATAGAGCCCGTACGGCAGCTGGACCTCGAGCGAACACCAATTGCACACGTCGACGACGGTGTTGATGCGCGGCAGCGCCTCGCCCCGGCGGACCCGCCGCAGCAGCGCCTCCGAGGACGGCCGCGCCTTGGTCGGATCGATGCCAAAGGCGCGGTAGAGCGCGCGGGCCGCCTCGATGCCGGCCACCTCCCCTGACCGTGCCGCAGCCGCCGCCTCGCTCAGCGGGCCGTCGAGGGCGAGGTCGCGCTCCTCCACGCGCCCCACGTCGCACGCGACGACGCCGAGGCGGACCACCGCCTCCAGCGGCCGCTCGACCTCTATTCGGACGGCCATGTGCCCCGCTCGCGCTCGAGCGCCTCGACGCGGTCGCCGATGATGGCGCGCACCTCGCCGGCCAGGGCCCTCGCATCGTCGATGGTCGGCGGTTCGGCGCGATTCGCCGTCTCGATGGGCGGGTGCACCCAGAGCACAACCTCGCCTGGCGCCGCGGACAGCCGCCCCTTGGGCATCACGAACCGCGTGCCCACAATCGACAGCGGCACCACCGGAAGGCCGGCCTCGATGGCCAGCATGAACGACCCGGCCTTGAAGCGCCCCACGCGACCGTCCGCGCTGCGCGTGCCCTCGGGGAAGATGATGAGCGAGAGGCCGTCGACGACGAGGCCGCGCCACGTCTTCAGGATGCCCGCCCGATCGGGATTGCGCCGATCGACCAGCAGGTGGCCGGTCCGCCGCAGGTGCCAGCCGATGAACGGGAACGATCCGAGCGATTCCTTCGCGATGATGCGCAGCTGGTGAGGCAGCCACCAGAAGACGACGGGGATGTCGTAGAAGCTCTGGTGGTTCGAGACGAAGATGTACGTCGTGCCCGGCTCGAGCCGATCACGCCCCTCGACGCGCACGCGCACGCCGGTGGTCACGAGGATCAGCCGCGACCACAGGCGGGCGCATCCGTGCGCGAACCGCCCGGAGCGGTCGAACAGGCTCGACGCCACCGAGATCGCTCCCAGGACGATCGTGTAGGAGCCGATCGCCGGGATCAGGAAGCAGACGGTGCGCCACCAGTGGAACGGCGGAATGCTCACGACGGCTGCTGGGGTGCCGGCGGGGGCCCGGCCGGCCTGGTCCTGTTCTTCGCGTCATCGCGGTCGGCGCCCTGCGGCGCCGCCGACGCGCCCGCCTCGATGTGCCGGCCGAAGATCATCTTGCCGGCCGTTGTCTGGAGGACGCTGGTCACGACGATGTCGATGGTCTTGCTGATCATCCGGCGCGCGTTGTCGACCACCACCATCGTGCCGTCGTCGAGGTAGGCGACGCCCTGGTTGAGTTCCTTGCCCTCTTTGAGGATGAAGACCTTCATCACCTCGCCGGGCAGGACGACGGGCTTCATCGCGTTCGCGAGCTCGTTGATGTTGAGCACGCCCACGCCCCGCAACTGCGCCACCTTGTTCAGGTTGAAGTCGTTGGTCACGATCTTGCCCTGCAGCGCGCGGGCCAGCTCGATGAGCTTCAGGTCCACCTCGCGCACCTCGGGGAAGTCGACGTCCGAGATCACCACCTCGACGCCCGTCATCTTCTGGATTTTCTGGAGGATGTCGAGCCCGCGGCGGCCGCGGTTGCGGCGCATCGTGTCGCTGGAGTCGGCCACCTGCTGCAGCTCCTTCAGCACGAACTGCGGCACGACCAGCGTCCCGTCGAGGAAACCGGTCTCGCAGATGTCCGCCACACGCCCGTCGATGATCACGCTGGTGTCGAGGATCTTGTGCCGCCGCTGCGGCGCCGCGGCGCGAAACAGCGTCACGAGCCGCGAGGGCTCCAGCCACTCGCCGCGCCGGGCCCCGATGACCAGCCCGATGTACGGGAACACCAGGTCGATCACGCGGTGGAAGAAGACCCAGCGGGCGTCGGCGCTGACGCCCATCGCCCGGTCGACCAGGCCGGCGAACATGACGCCGATGGCCGCGCCGATCACCGCCCCGAGCAGGTGCGGGACGCTGACGTCGCGCATCCGCCACTCGAAGGCGATGACGGCGGCCGCCAGCGCCGCACCGAACGCCGCGTTCGCCGCCCACCCCCACGGCAGCGGCTGGATGGTGACCGCCGAGTAGCTCGCGCCGACGAGAAACAGGAGCCGGACAAGTATGAACCAGGCCATGCGGCCTCCGTGTATCAATGCACTATACCGGCGTCCGGCCCGGATCAGGCAAGGAGATGCTCGAGCGCTTCCTGCACGGTCCGGACGCCGACCAGCGAGCACGAGGTCCCCGCGAACCCGGGGTCCTTGGGATCGACGTTCGCCGCCGGCATGACGCACCGCGAGAACCCCATCTGTTCCGCCTCGCGCACCCGCCGGGCGGCCTGCGCCGTTGCGCGGACCTCCCCGGCCAGGCCCACCTCGCCGAACACCGCCGTGCCGGGCGCGATCGGCCGGTTGCGCATGCTCGAGGCCACCGCGGCCACCACCGCCAGGTCGACGGCGGGCTCGTCGACGCTCATGCCGCCGGCCAGGTTGACGTAGACATCATCGCCCCCGAGCGCCAGCCCCGCGCGCTTCTCCATGACCGCCAGCAGCAGCGACAGCCGCGTCTGGTCGAGGCCCACCGCCGTCCGCTTGGCGTATCCGTAGGCGCTCGTGCTCACCAGGGCCTGCACCTCGACCAGGATGGGCCGCGTCCCTTCGATGCAGCACAGAACGGCCGAGCCCGGGCTGCCGGCCGGCCGTTCCGCCAGGAACATCGCCGACGGGTTCGGCACGGGCTTCAGGCCCGCCGACGTCATCTCGAAGACCCCGAGCTCGCTGACGGCCCCGAACCGGTTCTTGGCCGCCCGCACGATGCGATGGGCGTGCTGGCGCTCGCCCTCGAAGTACAGCACCGTGTCGACGATGTGCTCGAGGGCCTTGGGCCCGGCCAGGCTGCCTTCCTTCGTGACGTGGCCGACGAGAAACGCCGGCACGTTCTGCGCCTTCGCGGCGAACAGCAGCTGCGTGGCCGCCTCGCGCACCTGGCCGATGCTGCCGGGCGCCGACTGCATCTTGAGCGAGAACACGGTCTGAATCGAATCGACGATGACGAGCGCCGGCTTCAGGCGGGCCATTTCTTCGAGCACCCGCTCCAGGCAGGTTTCCGCCAGCAGGTACAGCGGCGCGTCTCCGACGCCGAGGCGCTCGCCCCGCGATTTCACCTGGTGCTCCGACTCTTCGCCCGAGCTGTAGAGCACGGGCCCGGTGGCACGCGCGATGTACGCCGCCGTCTGCAGCAGCAGCGTCGACTTGCCGATCCCGGGCTCGCCGCCGAGCAGCACCAGCGAGCCGGGCACGATGCCGCCGCCGAGGACGCGATCGAACTCGTCGATGCCCGTCGTGATCCGGGAGGCCTGGCTCGATTCGATGTCCGCGTAGAGCCGGGCGCCGCCGCCCGACGGCGCGACGTAGCGGCTCGCGGACGCGGGGGGCGCCTCAGGCGCCCGCTCCTCGACAAGCGAGTTCCACGCCCCGCAGTCCGGGCAGCGTCCGAGCCACTTCGGCGACTGCGAGCCGCACTCCTGGCAGGCGAAGACGGTCTTGGGGGTCTTCATGGCCGGCAGTAAATCCGCTCCACCCGGTTGCCGAGGCGGCACAGGAGCTCGTAGGGGATCGTCCCCACCCAGTCCGCCATCTCGGACATCGTGATCTCCTCTTCACCCTGGCGGCCGGTGAACACGACCTCGTCACCGGTGTCGACGTCGGTGCCCGTCACGTCGAGCGCGAGCATGTCCATCGAGACGGCGCCGGCGACGGGCACGCGGCGGCCGCGCAGCAGGACCCTTCCACGCCCCTCGAGCCGGCGGTCCATGCCGTCGGCATAGCCGGCGGGCACGACGGCCATGGTGGTCGGGCGGCGGGCGACAAAACGGCCGCCATACCCGATGGTCTCACCAACCCGCACGCCCTTCACCGCCACGACGCGGCTGCGGACGCTCATCACCGGCCTGACGTCGATCCGGCCCTGGAACGCGCCGGGCGCGACGCCATACATCAGGATCCCCGGCCGGACGGCGTCCAGCCAGGTGGCCGGGTCAGCGAGCAGCGCACCGCTGTTCGCGGCGTGGCGGACATAACCGCGCACGCCCAGCGCCGCGAGGGCCCGCTCGGCCGCCTCGAAGTTGCGGCCTTGGCGGGCGAACAGCTCGTCGCCTGGCGTGTCGGCGGTGGCGAAGTGCGTGTACACCCCTTCGAGCCGGAGGTTCGGCGCGGCCAGGATCGCGGGCAGCGTCCGGGCGAGACCGTCGTGGCGCAGGCCGAGCCGGAGCATGCCGGTGTCGATGCCGAGGTGGTAGGCGAGCCGCGCGCCCCTGCGCGCCGCGGCGTCCTGCAGCCGGTGTGCGGCGGTCGGCGTCGACACGGTGGGCGTCAGGCGGCCCTCGAACAGGCCGTCGAGGTCGCCCAGGCTGAACGCGCCGAACACGAGGATGGGCACCTCGATCCCCGCGGCGCGGAGCTCGAGCCCCTCGTCGATGTCCGCGCAGGCGAGCGTCGCCGCCCCGGCGTCCACCAGCGTGCGCGCCGCCGGCACGGCCCCGTGTCCATAGGCATTGGCCTTGACGACGCCAATCAGCGAGGGTGCGGACAGGCCGCGCAACTCCGCCAGGTGCGCACGGATGGCGCGGGCGTTGTGGGCGAGGTTCTCCAGATCGACGTACGCGACGGTGGGGCGGCTCACGACGCGGCGCCGCGCTCCAGGTTCTCGAAGCGCGTGTACTCCCGGATGAACGCGAGGCGCACGGTGCCGGTCGGGCCGTTGCGCTGCTTGGCGATGATGAGCTCCGCCACGCCCTGGTTCTCCTCGGTCGCCTCGTACATGTCCTCGCGGAAGATCATGACGACGACGTCGGCGTCCTGCTCGAGGGCGCCGGACTCGCGGAGGTCGGAGAGCTGCGGCCGCTTGTTGGGCCGCTGCTCGGGCGCGCGGCTCAACTGCGACAGCACGACGACGGGCACGCCGAGCTCCTTGGCCAGTCCCTTCAGGCCCCGCGAGATCGACGCGACCTCGGTCACGCGGTTCTCGAAGCGGCCGCGCCCCTGCATCAGCTGGATGTAGTCGATGATGATGAGGTCGAGGCCGTGCTCGGCCTTGAGCCGGCGCGCCTTGGCGCGCATCTCGAGGACGCCGATCGCCGCCGAGTCGTCGATGAAGATGCGCGCGCCGCCCAGCACCTCCATGGCGTGCGTCAGCTTCGGAAAATCGCGCTCGCTGAGGAAGCCGGTGCGGAGCCGGTGGGCGTCGATGCCAGCCTCCGAGGTCAGCATGCGGAGAAACAGCTGCTCCTTCGACATCTCGAGGCTGAAGAAGCCCACCGTCATGCTCGTCTTCGTGCCGACGTGCTGGGCGATGTTGAGCACGAGGCTCGTCTTCCCCATCGACGGCCGGGCGGCGACGATGACGAGGTCCGACGGCTGCAGGCCGGCCAGCATCTCGTCGAGCTCGATGAACCCCGTGGGGACGCCCGTGACCAGCTGCTTGCGCGCGTGGGCCTGCTCGACCACGGCGAAGCTCTTGCTGGCGAGCTCGCGCATCGACACGAAGCCCTGGTGGATCGATCCTTCCGCGATCGCGAAGATCTCGCGCTCCGCCTCGTCGATGATCGCGCCGGGATCGTCCTCGGCCTGGTAGGCGCTGGCGAGAACGCGGTTGGCCGACTGGATCAGGCTGCGCAGCGACGATTTCTCCTTCACGATGCGCGCGTAGTCGGCGATGCTGACGCCGCGCGGGAGGCCGTCGACCAGCGACGCAACGTACGCGGGGCCGCCCACCGCGTCGAGATCGCCCGAGCGGGACAGCTCGTCCTTGAGGGTGATGAAGTCGATGGCCTGCCCGCGCTCGGACAGCTCCAGCATGCTCGCGAAGATCCGCCGGTGGGCGTCGCGGAAGAAGTCGGTGTCCTTGACGAACTCGACCGCGCGGTGGATGCCCTCGGCGTCGAGCAGGACGGCGCCGAGCACTGCACGCTCGGCCTCCAGGTTGTGCGGCAGCGGGCGATCGACGGCAGGATCCGCCATGACAGGAGCACCTTACAGTAGGCCAGCAGCCAGTAGCCAGCAGCCAGTAGCCAGCAGCCAGTAGCCAGTAGCAGTTGGGCACGCCGCCGCGAGGCGAGCCTTTCTACTGAATCCTGACTGGCTACTGACTACAAGTGGTTTCATAACCCGTTCTCGCGGCCCGTTTCGGCCGCCCCACGCAGGTTATGAAACCATCTCTACTCTGAGTTCATTGCTACGCCTCCGGGGCGCCTTCGAGCGGCGTGACCTTCACCGGGACGTGGGCGACCACGTCACGGTGGAGCTTGATCGCCACGCTGAACTCGCCGACCTGCTTGATCGGCTCGGCCAGCTGGATCTTGCGCTTGTCGATCTCGAAGCCCTTGGCGGCGAGCTCCTCGGCGATGTCGGCCGCGGTGACCGACCCGTAGAGGGCCTCGTGCTCCCCGACCCGGCGCGCCATGACGCACTCGGCCTGGGTGAGACGCGCCGCCAGCGCCTCGGCGCCGGCGCGCTCGGCGGCTTCGGCGGCATCGACGATCTTGCGCTGCCGCTCGACGATCTTCAGGTTGCCCGGCGTGGCGGGCAGCGCCAGCTTGCGCGGCAGCAGATAGTTGCGGGCGTAGCCGTCGGCGACCTTCACGACGTCGCCGCGGCGCCCGAGGTTCTCCACGTGATCACGAAGAATGACTTCCATGGCGGTCCACCTAGTCCGTCGAGTAAGGCAGCAGGGCCAGCTGCCGCGCCCGCATGATCGCCGTTTGCAGCTTGCGCTGGTGCATGGCGCACACGCCCGAGATGCGCCGCGGCAGGATCTTCGCGCGCTCCGGCACGAAGGGCAGCAGCATCTTGGCGTCCTTGTAATCGATGTAATCCACCTTGTCCGCACAGAACTTGCACACCTTGCGGCGGCGGAACATCCCGCGCCGCGGGCCGCCCTTCTCGCCGCTCCGCCCGTTGCCGCGCGCCTTCGATCCCGCTCCGCCCCGTCCGCGTCGTTCCTCAGCCATCGCTACACCTCCGCCCGATCAGCCTGGTCATCGTCCCCGCCATCCTCCTCCGACCGGCGCGACCGCCCGCCGACGGGGAGCCCGCGATCGATGCGGCGCTGCGTCTCGGCCTCGCGGCGCGCGCGCGTCCGCTCGGCCAGGCGCAGCTCCTCGTCCACCCGGACGCAGAGGTGCCTGATGACGCGGTCGATGACCTTCAGGCGGCGATCCAGTTCCTTGGTCAGCTCGCCGCTGCCCTTGAAGACCTCGAGGACGTACGTGCCCTCGCGGTGCTTGCCGATGCGGAACGCCAGCTTGCGGCGTCCCCAGTTCTCCGTCTTCACCATCTCGCCCTGGTACCGCGCGACGATCGCCTCGATCTGCGTGTGCAGATCGGCGATCTCCTGCTCGGTCGCGTCGGGCGACAGGATGTAGACGAGCTCGTACTGTCTGGCGTGACTCATGCGTGCTCCTTCTGGACAAGTAACGGCCGCCGCGCAGCCGCGGCGGCAAGGAGTCAGGAGGACGGTTCCTCCGCTCGGTTGTGCCGGTTCATGGCCGCCTCGATGCCCTCCGCGAGGAACGTCTCCACCGCGTCGGCGGCCCGGGCTATCGCCTGCTCCACCTCGTCGCGCTCGTCGTCGTCGAACCGCGCCAGCACGTGATCCGCGAGGTCCCGCCGGGGGTCGCCGCGTCCGACGCCCACCCGCAGCCTCGGGAAGTCCTCCGTGCCGAGGCACCCGATGATCGACTTGAACCCGTTGTGCCCCCCCGCCGAGCCGCGCGCCCGCAGGCGCAGCCGCCCCAGCGGCAGGTTCACGTCGTCGGCCGCCACCAGGATGGCCGCCGGATCGACCTTGTAGAACCCCGCGACGGCCGCCACCGCCTCGCCGCTGAGGTTCATCATCGTGAGCGGCTTGACGACGAGCACCGCATCGGGCCCGCGGCCGCACCGGGCGGCCAGCGTCTCTCCGCGGCCGCTCTCGAACACCCCCTGCCGGCGGCGCGCCACCTCGTCGGCCACGGCGAACCCGATGTTGTGCCGCGTCCCCCGGTAGCGGCGCCCCGGATTCCCCAGCCCGACGACGATAGTCACTACTTCTCTTCTTCGGCCTTCTCAGGCTTGCCCTTCTTGATGACCTCGGGCTCAGCCGCCGCCGCGGGCGTCGCCGCCGCGGCTGCCGCGTCGGTCGCCGCCGGTTCGGCCACCGCGCGCGGGGCGACGATGTGCACGAGCATCACGTCGCCGTCGGTCACCGGCTTCCAGGTCGGGCTCGAGGCGACGTCGCGCAGGCGGATCGCCTGGCCCAGCATCAACTCGGTGACGTCCACCTCGATGTGCTCGGGGATGTTCGCCGGGAGGCACTCGACCTCCACCTCGCGGTGGACGATATCGAGCAGGCCGCCCTGCTGCTTGATGCCCTTCGCCTCGCCCTTGACCGTGACCGGCACCTTCACGACCAGCAGTTTGTCCATCGCGATGCGGTAGAAGTCCGCGTGCAGCAGGCGCCGCGACAGCGGGTCCACCTGGTACTCGCGCATCAGCACCTTGACTTCCTCGCTGCCCACCTTGAGGCCGATCAGGGTGTTCACGCCCGACTCGCCGCGCAGGAGGCTCATCAGGGCCTTCGGGTCCACGGCGATGGGCGTCGCCTGCGGCGTGCCGTCCGCCGAGGTGCCGCCGTACAGCACCGCGGGGATGTTGCCCTTGGCGCGCAGCCGCCGCGCCTCGTTCTTGCCGAATGTGTCTCGCTTGACCGCTTCGAGTCTGGCTTCCATGCTACCTGTCCTTGCGTCTCGCGTCGGGCGCGGGGGCCGGAGCCCGCCGCCCGTCCGGGCTCACGCCTATACGAACAACGACGACACCGACGTTTCCTCGTGGATGCTCCGGATGGCCTGGCCGAGCAGCCGGGCCACCGACAGCGTCACGAGCTTCTTGCACCCCGCCTTCTCCGGCGGCAGGGGGATCGTGTTGGTCACGATGAACTTCTCGATGGCCGACTGTTCGATGCGCTGGATCGCCGGCCCCGAGAACAGCCCGTGCACCGCGCACGCCCACACCCGCTCGGCGCCGTTCTCCATCAGCGCCTGCGCCGCGTTCGCCATCGTGCCGCCGGTGTCGATGATGTCGTCCTGGATGATGCAGGTGCGGCCTTGCACCTCGCCGATGACGTTCATCACCTCCGGGTGGCCGTCCTCGGCCGCACGGCGCTTGTCGATGATCGCCAGCTCGGCGTCGAGCCGCTTGGCGTACGCGCGCGCCCGTTCGGCCCCGCCCGCGTCGGGCGACACGATGGTGACGTTCCTGAACTGCTGCCGCGCCAGGTGATCGATGATCACCGGGGCCGCGAACAGGTGGTCCACCGGGATGTCGAAAAACCCCTGGATCTGCGCCTTGTGCAGGTCCATCGTCAGCACCCGGTTCGCGCCGGCCGCGCCCAGGATGTTCGCCACCAGCTTGGCCGAGATCGGCACGCGCGGCTTGTCCTTGCGGTCCTGGCGCGCGTAGCCGTAGTAGGGGATCACCGCCGTGATCCGCGCCGCCGACGACCGCCGGAACGCGTCGATCATGACCAGCAGCTCCATGATGTGCTGGTCGACGGGCGGGCTCGTGGGCTGCACGACGAACACGTCGGTGCCCCGGATGTTCTCCTCGATCTGGAACGACACCTCGGTATCGGGGAAGCGGCGGAGCTTCGCCTGCCCAACCGCGACGCCGAGTACCCTCGGCGATCCCGCGGGTCAGTTCCGGATGTGCGCTGCCGGAGAAGATCTTCATGTCCGCGCCCGTAATACGGCCCTGACGCATGTCGTTCACAAAGGCTGGCTGGGGCGGAAGGATTCGAACCTTCGGATGCGGGATTCAAAGTCCCGTGCCTTACCAGCTTGGCGACGCCCCACCACTCGACCCTTGTCCCCGCCCGCTCCCGGCTCCCCGGGCGATCCATCCCGCTGTCCTAGCAAGGAAGGCACCGCTGACGCCGGGGCTTGCGCGGGCTACCCACCTTCGCCCCGGCTCACGCGGGCTGAAGCCCGCGGGCTCCATCCCGACGCATCGTCAACTCCAGTGAGCGCCGGGCCTAGGCGTGGCGCGGTGAGGATGACGCAAACGAAAAGTGTACACGCTGGCACGTGCGGCGGTCAACGGTCCGTGTCGGCAGGGCCACGAACCCCGCTTCGGCAACGGCCCTGGCCGCCCGGCGGGCCCGGGATTCGGCCGCGAACAGGCCGAACACCGCCGACCCGCTTCCAGTCATGGCCGCAGCCTCGGCACCGGCGCCCTCCAGCGCGCGCCGGGCCGCGCCGATGTCCTGATGCCGCCGCGTGACCGGCGCTTCGAGGTCGTTGACGAGCGCCAGCCGGCGGCCGCGCCAGGCCGGGATCGACCGGCCCGAGTCCCGCCTCCCGGCAGCAGGTCCGGCGGTGTCCTCGTCGAACCAGCGATACGCGTCCGATGTCGACACGCCGAACGCCGGCAGCGCGAGCACGACGTGAAAGGCCGGCAGGTCCTCCAGAGGGTAGAGATCCTCACCCCTGGCGAGCCCGAGGGCGGTGCCGCCCATCAGGAAGTACGGCACGTCCGAGCCGAGCCGGGCGGCGATGGGGGCGAGGTCCGGCCGCGGACCGCGCGGCTGCCAGACGCGTGCGAGGGCCGACAACGCCGACGCCGCGTCGGAGCTGCCTCCGCCAAGGCCGGCCTGCACCGGAATGTGCTTCGTCAGGTGGATCGCGGCGCCTGCGGGCTCTCCCTGCCGCCCCAGGGCGTGCCAGAGTGCACGGGCCGCGCGCACGACGAGGTTGCGGCCGTCCACGGGCAGGGCGGGATCACTGCACGTCAGCGTGAGCGGACCGCGGCGCGGTGTGACCTCCAGCGTGTCGTGCAGCGCGAGCGACTGAAACACGGTCTCGAGCGGGTGGAAGCCGTCGGCCCGCACCGCCCCGACGCGCAGCGCCAGGTTGATCTTCGCATATGCTCGACGGCGAATCGGCCGAGGTCGCATCACGGCGTGTTCCCCCTGTCGGCCAGCGGTCCCGACTGGCGGAGTTCTTCGAGCGTCAACGGCTGGGCGTCCGGCGGCACGATCACATCGAACGCCCGCGGATCGATCGGCACGTTGGTCTCGAGCTGGGACACCTGGAAGGTGAGCGCCGTCTCCGCCGCGCCGGAGCCGGCCTCCTGCCTGATGGTCACCGCGCCCGGGAAACCGGACGCGAAGGCGGCGTACGACACCGACCACGCGACGCCAGCCGCCCCGGCCCCGCCCTGCCCGGCGGCCAGCCGCCAGCGGTCCCCGTCGGGGGCGAGAAACGCGGTGACGCCGCCGGTGAGACCCACGCGCAGCCAGCCGCCGGACGCACGCTGCCCCGCTCCGGCGGAGGCGGCGTCGGCGGCCAGGCACCCCGCCAGCAGCGCGAGCACGTCGTCGCTCGAGCGCCGCAAGCCGGTGATGGCGTCCAGCACGTCGTCAACCGCGACATCGCGCAGGATGCGGCGATCGCGGGGCAGCAGCAGCGTGGCGCGGTTGGCGCGCGACACCAGGATGAAGACCGGCGCGCCGAATGGCGCGGGCGCCTCGAGGCGCAGCGAGCCGCCGCGCTCGAACCCGGCGAGCACCCGGCCCCGGATTTTCGACCGGCCGGCCTTCCCGCGCACCCCCAGTTCGGCGGTCAGCGTGCGGACGCCGCGGCAGGCGGCCGACGCCGACTCGAACGCGCCGGCCGCGGACGGCTCGTCAGTCCACGGGCCGTCGGGCAGGCGGATCGTGGCGGCCGTCGCGCAGGCCGCGGCGCCAAGCGCGAGGGCCACGAGCAGCGCGCGTGACAAACCCATGGTTCAGCGTCTGCCGAGCTTGTTGAGCGCGTCGCTGATCTTGCGTTCAATCTTCTGGCGTTCGATCTGCTCGCCGTCGCCGGAGAGCGCCCGGCGCCAGGCCTCGGCGGCTTCGGCGTAGCGGCCGCGCTTCGCCAGCAGATCACCCCAGTGATCCTGGACGGCGGAGTCCCGAGGCAGCTGAACGGCGGCAGCGCGCAGGTGCGGTTCGGCCAGGTCGAGCTGGTTCTGCTTGAAGTAGGCCCAGCCGAGGCTGTCGAGATAGGCGCCGTTGTGCGGGTCGAGCGCGACGGCCCGCTTGATGAGCGTCACGGCTTCGTCCAGACGCCCCCCGCGCTCCACCAGCGTGTAGCCCAGGTAGTTCAGCGTCGGGGCGTGATCAGGGTCGCGGGCGAGCACCTGCCGGAACACGCGCTCGGCATCGGCCCAGCGCGTCTGCCGCTCGAGCATGGCGCCGTACTGGAACAGCACGCCCGTGTCGACGGGAGTCCGGTTGGCCTCCGCCTTGGCAATCTCGTTGCCCAGCACAGCCGCGGCCTCGGCGTACAAGCGGGCCTCGGCGTAGTACTCGGCCAGGTTCTGCACAGCCGACACGTCGGAGTTGGCCAGGCTCAGGAGGACGGAGGTGCCCTCGATGAACCGGTCGAGCCCCTTGAGGGCGTCCGCCTCGATGCGGGCGAGCCCGCTGTCCCTGGAAGCCGCCTGGCGCTCGGCGCGCACCAGGTCGAGCGCGCGCTGATACTGCTTCGCGGCGACTAGCGCCCGCGCGAGGTGCGCGCGCGCGTCGCGGTCGCCGGGGTCGAGCGCGGCGGCCCGCTCGAACGCCGACACCGCGTCGGCCGGGCGCCCGACCTCGAGGTACGCGAACCCGAGATGCGTCAGGATGAGGGCGGTGTCGCCGTTACGCCCGCGCGCCGGCGCCGCCGCCACCGGCTCGAGCGCCTCTATGAGCGCCGGCCACTGGCGCCGCGCTTCGAACACCTGCGCCAGCGCGTGCGCACCGGACGTGCTGCCTGGGCTGATCGCCAGCAGGCGGCGTGCGGTGGCCTCCGACGCGTCGAGATCGCCAACGGCCCGCTCCGCGCGGGCGAGCAGGTAGAGCGGCCAGCCTTCGGTCGGGTTCGCTTTCGTCACCTCCAGCAGGAGGTCGCGGGCGCGGGCGGCCCCGGAAGCGCCGGGCATGCTCAACAGCGCGAAGGCCCACCGCGTCTTCAGCGCCATGTCCCGCGGGCTGTCGGCCGCGGCCCGCTCGTAGGCGCGTGCCGCATCCGACCAGCGGTTCTCCTTCTCGTAGGCCTCGGCGAGCGTCTCATGGAACGCCGGTTCGACCATCGCCGCTTCCTGCAGGAGGGTGATGGCGTCTCCCGTCTGGCCCGACGCGGTGTACGCCTGCGCCAGCATCGCCACGGCCTGCGGCAGCCACGGCTCGTCGGCGAGCAACTGCCTGAGCACGGGGATCGCCCTGTCGAACGCACCTGTCGACATCAGCAGACGCGCCATCGTCAGCCGCGCGCCGGCCGCCGCCGGAGGCGGCAGTGCCTTGACGGAGCGCTCGAGGTGTTCGATGGCCAGCTCGCGGTATCCCTTCTGGCCGCCGCCTGCGGGCGCTCCAGCCGGATCACGCTCGGCGAAGCTCGCGTAGATCGATCCCATGACGCGGTTGGCTTCGCCGTGTCCCGGATCGATGGCGAGGGCGGCGTTGGCGGCGTCAATCGCCTCGCGCACCCGGCTCTGCCGCGCGTACAGGCCGGCCAGCTCGGCTGGAAGCTCCGCGGAGCGCGGGTCGAGCGCCATCGCGCGCTGCAGCGCGGCCGCCGCGCCGTCCACGTCGCCCTGGTCCTCGAGCTGGCGGGCCAGCACGAACTCGGCGTACGCGCGCGCCAGCGGGTCGCCGACCGCAGTCGCCGCACCGGCGGGCCGCTGGGTCGACGCGCCGGCGCGCGAGTTGGAGGCGGCCTGCCGGGCCGCCTCGGTCGCGGGCTGCGCGCCCGGCAGCCCGGGCACCGCCGCACACAGCGCCGCGACCAGGATGAATTGGGTCACACGGCGATTGTTTCACAATCGCCGGTGCGTGTCAGCCGGCCGCGTGGCTCCTCTGTTATAGTGCGTACACGTGAAGGAGGGCCTCGATGGCCGTCAGTCCCGAACTGCTCGAGATCCTGGTCTGCCCGGCCTGCAAGGACGTGCCGGTGCGACTCGTCAACAACGACACGGGGCTCAAGTGCAGCCGCTGCAATCGGGTGTACCCCATCAAGGACGACATCCCGGTGATGCTCATCGACGAAGCCACCATCGACCCGGCGTCGGCCAGCGCCTGAGGCGTCAAGTCTGAAGATCCTGCTCATCCGCCTGCGGCTGATTGGCGATGTCGTGCTGACGACGCCGGTCATCCGGGCGATTCGGCGCGCCAGGCCCTTCGCGCGGCTCTCCTACCTCGTGGAGCCGCAGGCCGCGCCGGTGGTCACGGCCAATCCGCATCTCGACGACGTGATCGTGACGCCGCTCCTGCGAGGCGCGGCCCGGCTGAGGGAGGACGCGGCGGTGGTCCGACGCCTGAGGCGCGAGCGCTACGACGCCGTCATCGACTTCCATGGCGGCCCCCGGAGCTCGCTCTTCGCATTCGCGTCGGGTGCGCAGCGGCGCATCGGCTACACGATCGCCGGCCGAAGCTGGATGTACACGACGCGGGTGCCGAGGCCGCGCGGACATCGCCCCCGCCACTCGGTGGAGAACCAGTGGGACCTGGCCGAGGCGCTGCTGCCGGGTATCGGCAGGCCCACGCCCGACGCCGATCCGGTCGAAATGGGCGAGGACCCGGCAACCGGCGGCCGCGTCGGCCGCAGGCTCGACGCCCTGGCCATCGGGCCCGCCCACGAGCTGGTCGTCGTCCACGTCGGCGCCGGAAACGAGTTCAGGACGTGGCCCGAGTCGGCGTTCGCCGACGTCGTCGCATCGTTGGCCTCCGAACGGCCGAATCGTCGTATCATCCTCACGACCGGGCCCGCGCAGGCGTCGAGGGCGGAGGAGGTCAGACGGCTGGCGCTTGCGCGTGGGGCGCCGCCGGACGCGCTGGCGGCGGTGTGCGATCTCGGGCTCGACGAGTTGCGCGGCCTCGTCGCCCGCGCGCGGCTGTTCCTTGGCGGCGACAGCGGTCCGGCGCACGTCGCCGCGACGACGGCCACGCCGATGGTGGTGCTGTTCGGACCGACGACACCGGAGGTTTGGGGACCGTGGCGCCGGCCCGGCGCCGCCACCGCGGTGGTCGACGCGGGCCCGCTGCCGTGCCGGCCGTGCGATCAGCGCGTGTGCGAGCCGGGCGACTTCCGCTGCCTGCGCGGCCTGGCCGCGGCCACGGTTGCCGCGGCGGCGCGGCGCGTGATGGCGCCTGGCGGGCGGACCGGCGCGGATCCTGTATGAGACACCTCTCCGTGAGTCGCGTGGGCCTGTGGTCGTTGTTCGGCTTCGTTGCTGCGCTCCAGGTGTCGATTGCCGCCGCCCAGGTGCTGCTCGGCGTCGTGGTGCTGTGCTGGCTGTGGATGCTCGCCTCGGGCAAGGCGGCCTTCTCGGCACCCGCGTTCTTCAGGCCGCTGCTCGTCTACGCGCTGCTCACGCTGGTCGCGAGCGTGTTCTCGGGGGACCCGCGCGCCAGCTTCGCCGACGACAAGCAGTTGCTCCTCTTCCTGATCGTGCCGGCGGTGTACCAGTTCGCCCGCGGCGCCCGCGCCCGCGTCCTCGTCCACCTCATCATCACCCTCGGCGCCGTGACGGCCGTGTACGGAATCGTGCAGTACGGCATCCTGCACTACGACAATCTCGGCCAGCGCCCCCAGGGGTCGATGGGCCACTACATGACGTACTCGGGCCTGCTCATGCTCGCGGCCGTGGCCGCGGCGGCGCGCCTGCTGTTCGAGACGCGCGACAGGGTCTGGCCCGCGCTCGTGATGCCAGCGCTGCTGGTGGCGCTCGCCTTGACCTTCACCCGCAGCGCCTGGGTGGGCGTCAGCGTCGGGATCGCCTCGCTGCTGCTCCTGAAGGACTTCCGGCTCATCGGCGCGCTGCCGGTCGTACTGGCCATCGGCATCGCCCTCGCGCCGCCCCAGGTCACCCAGCGCTTCTACTCGATGTTCAACCTCAAGGACCCGACCAGCCGCGATCGGGTAGCGATGATGCGCGAGGGCGTTCGGATGATCGCCGCGGACCCCTTCACGGGCATGGGTCCGAACATGGTGGAGCGCCAGTACGTCCGGTTCCGCGACCCCGAGGCCGTCGAGCGCGTCAACCCGCACCTGCACAACGTGCCGATGCAGATCGCCGCCGAACGCGGCCTGCCCGCGCTCGGCGCCTGGCTCTGGTTCGTCGGCAGCGCCGCCGCCGGCCTCTGGGGGCTCCTTCGGGCCGGCCGCCACCGCTTCCTGGCGGCCTGCGGCCTCGGCGCGGTGGCCGCCATGCTGGGCGCGGGCCTGTTCGAGCACAACTTCGGCGATTCCGAGTTCCTGATGCTGTTCCTGATTCTGCTGACGCTGCCGTTCGCGTCCGAGCGCGCCGGCGCCTCGGGCGCCGCCGCGTGATCCCGGGAGTGCGATCGTGACGCTTTCACCTCCGCTGTCGCGCGCGCGGGCCCGTGAGCTCGCCGCACGCTTTCACACGATGTCGGTGCTCGTGGCCGGCGATCTGATGCTCGACCACTTCGTGATCGGCCGCGTCAGCCGCATCTCGCCCGAGGCCCCGGTGCCGGTGGTCGAACACGACCACGACGACTACCGCATCGGCGGCGCCGGCAACGTGGCCCACAACGTCCGGGCGCTCGGCGGGCACGTGGAACTGGTCGGGATCATCGGGCGCGACGATGCCGCCCGCCGCCTGCGCGGTGAGATGATCGCCCACGGCATGGGCGCCGACGGACTGGTCGTCGATCCCGCGCGGCCGACCACGACGAAGCAGCGCATCGTCACGACGCGCAACCAGCAGGTGGCGCGCGTGGACTTCGAGGATGATACGGAGGCGGCGGGCGACCTCGAGGCGGCGCTCATCGAGCGCGCCAGGCGGGCAATCGCCCACGCCGACGTGGTCATCGTGTCGGACTACCTGAAGGGCGCCGTGACGCGCGCGCTGGTGGCCTCCATCGTCGAGGCGGCCGGCGCGCGGAGGGTGCCGGTGCTCGTGGATCCCAAGATCCCGCACATCGACTACTACGCGGGGGCCACCGTCGTGACGCCGAACCACCACGAGGCCGAGACCGCGACGCACATGCGGATCCGCACCGACGAAGATGCCAGGAGGGCCGCGAAGGCCTTCATCGAGCGGGCGAAGTGCCGGGGCGTCCTCATCACGCGCGGCGAGCACGGCATGTCCATGGTGGACCCCGCCGGCGAAGCGCACTACCCCGCCGTCGCCCGCGAGGTGGCCGACGTGACCGGCGCGGGCGACACGGTCATCGCCACCCTGGCCCTCGCGCTGGCGGCTGGAGCGGGCCTGGCCGAGGCGGCCCAGCTGGCCAACCACGCGGCCGGGATCGTCGTCGGGCGCTTCGGTCCCGCCACGGTGTCGCCAGCCGAGCTGATGGGCGAGTTCGCAGCATCGCCGCATCCGAGCTTCGAGGCGACGCATGCCGGTCACGAAGACGTGGCTCGAGATCGCTGATCGGAGCGGCTTCAAGCCGGAACGCACCGGCCAGCCCGGCGTGGAGGTCCGGCGGGTGCCGGACTGTTCGATCTGGCTGTTCCGCTGGCTCTACGCCGAGGTCGGCCGGCCGTACGGCTGGGTCGACCGCCTCGGTTGGTCCGATCAGGACGTCTCCCGCCACCTGGAAGACCCGGCGGTGTCGTTGTGGGTGCTGACCGTCGGCAGCGCAACCGCCGGCTACTTCGAGCTCAGCATGGAGCCGGCGGACTCGGCGGAAATCGCGTATTTCGGACTCCTGCCGGCGTTCATCGGGCGAGGCCTCGGGAAGCACCTGCTGAGCGTGGCTGTCGAGCAGGCGTACACCCTCGGCGCGCGCCGCGTGTGGTTGCACACGTGCACGAAGGACCATCCCTCCGCGCTCCCGAACTACCTTGACCGCGGGTTCGTGCCGTTCAAGACCGAGGTCATTCCGGACTAGTGCCTGAAATGCCGGCGTCGGGTGAAGACCATCGCGATGCCGTGCTCGTCGGCGGCTGCGATGACTTCCGCGTCGCGCACCGACCCTCCCGGCTGGATCACCGCCGTCGCGCCGGCGGCGACCACCGCGTCCAGGCCGTCCCTGAACGGAAAGAACGCGTCCGAGGCCGCTGCCGACCCGGCGAGCGACACCTTGGCGGACTCCGCCTTCATCCGCGCGACGTTGACCGCGTCCACCCGGCTCATCTGACCGGCCCCGACGGCCAGGGTGCGGTCGTCCCCAGTGAAGATCACGGTGTTCGACTTCACGTGGGCGCACACGCGCCACGCAAAGCGCAGCGCCTTCCATTCGGCGGCCGATGGCGCACGCTTCGTCACCACCTCGGGGCCGCCGTCGCGAGGCCACGCCTCCCACGCCTCGACGACGCGGTCCTGCGCCTGGACCAGCACGCCGCCGAGGGCCGTCCGCAGGTCGAGCCGCGCGGGGCCCAGCCCCTGCGCCGCCGCCGCGTCGAACAGGTTCGGCGCGATGACCACACGCAGGTTCTTCTTCGCCGCGAGCACCGCCAGCGCCGCCTCGGTGATTGACGGCCCGATCACGGCCTCGATGAATGTCGAGGCGATGGCCTGGGCCGTCGCTGCATCGATCTCGCGGTTGCAGCCGACGATGCCGCCGAAGGCCGACAGCGGGTCAGCGTCGCGCGCGCACACGTAGGCGTCCTCGAGGGAGGCGCCCGTCGCCACGCCGCACGGGTTGGTGTGCTTGATCACCACGGCCGCCGGCTCGGCGAACTCCGACGCGATGCGCGCCGCGGCGTCGACATCGAGCAGGTTGGTGAACGACAGCTCCTTGCCCTGGAGCACGGCCGGCAGATCGGCGTCCGCGGCGTCCTCGGGCACGTACCACCCGGCCGGCTGGTGCGGGTTCTCGCCGTAGCGCAGGGTCCGGTGCTTCGTGGCCGCGACCACCAGGCGCGGCGGCAGCGGCTCGCGCTCGGCCACGCGCGCGCAGTCGGCGTCGTGCACGGCCACGGCCTCCAGCTCGGCGGCGATCGCCGTGTCGTAGCTCGCCGTGTGCGCGAACGCCGCCTTCGCCAGGCCGAAGCGGACGGCCAGCGGCGGCCCGCCGGGCTCGTCGAGCGCCGCCAGCACGGGCGCGTAGTCGGAAGGCGACGTGACGACGAGCACGTCTCTGAAGTTCTTGGCCGCGGCCCTGATCATGGAGGGCCCGCCGATGTCGATGTCCTCGATGAGCGCGTCGAACGTGGTGGACGGCTTCGCGGCCGTTTCGCGGAACGGGTACAGGTTCACCACGACCATGTCGATCGGCGTGATGCCGTGGCGCGCCAGCGCCTCGCGGTCGCCGGGATGATCCCGCCGGGCCAGGATGCCGCCGTGCACGAACGGATGGAGGGTCTTGACGCGGCCGTCCATCATCTCCGGCGCGCCCGTCACCTGCGACACCTGAAGCACCGGCAGGCCGGACCCGGCGAGCGCCTTGGCGGTGCCGCCCGTGGACACGATCTCGAATCCCCGCTCGACCAGGCCCCGCGCGAACTCGACGAGGCCGCTCTTGTCGGACACGCTGATCAAGGCACGCATGAAGGCCCCCGCGTCATCACGTCGGCCCGCGCCTGCCTGGCGCGGCCGCCAGAGAGTATAAGCCGTTCCGCGCCTTGACACCCCGCAAAGTCGGCCGGTAACATGCCGATAAGGTGCTGTAGGGCCAGCATCAACCGCTACTGACGAGCGGTGTCTGGGAATCTCCCCGCCCACCGGCGGGGGCAGGCAAGACGCGCGGCGCCAGAGACGCCGCACAGAGGCAAGGCAGGATCAGCATGCGCATTACAGGCAAGGTGAAGTGGTTCAACAACGCGAAGGGATTCGGCTTCATCGAACGTGAAGGCGGGAGCGACGTCTTCGTCCACTACTCCGCCATCACCGGGAACGGGTTCCGTTCGCTCGAAGAGGGCCAGGCCGTGGAGTTCGAGATCGTCGACGGCCCGAAGGGCCCGCAGGCCGGCAACGTCGTCAAGATCTAGCCGCCCTTCCTGACTTCACCCGGGGCGGCCTCGCCGCCCCGGGTTCTTCCCCGGACATTCCAGACGCGCTCCCGGGGCGGCCGGCCGCTGGAGGCCGCGTGCGCCTACGGACCCGTCGTGCCCTTGAGGCCTCGGGCGGAGAAGGTCACCTTGCCGTCATGGACCGTGACGCGGAACGCGACCTCGGGCGCCCCCCGCTTCTTGAAGGCGCCGACCTTTTCGCGGACAAGCCCCGCGAACCTGTGGAAGGGCACCTGGGGTTCCCCCAGTTCCCGGCGGGCTTCGGCGACGCGCTCGTAGAGGTCCTGCAGCCGCTCCATTTCTGTCCCGGGATCGGAAAACACGGTGACATGCACGGTGCGATCGCCGTGCGGCCGCGCCGGCGCCTCGGTGCGCCCCTTGCGCGTGAACGGGCCCGACCGCCCCTCCTCCCTCGCCCGCAGGCCGCGGTCCCACAGATCGATGAACGTGGCGAAGCGCGACTGCAGGGTCTGCAGCCTGAACCGATCGGCGTAGGTGCCCGCGGTGGCGCCAGCCCGCTCCAGGCGCTTGACCGTGGACTCCACGTGCGCGCGCGTTTCCCAGGGCGGGCGCGGCAACTGGCCGGCGAAGAACATGTTGTACTCCGCCTCCAGTTTGCGCAGATCAGCCTCCAGTCGGTGGAGGCTCTGTTCGATGTCGGATCCGCGTGCCACTAGCGTGGAAGGAGATACCAGAGCAGCGGGAGCCACAACTCGCGCGCGAACGGCAGGGGCCGATCGTCCACGAGCACGTCGCTGGAGTCGAAGCGCCCGACAATCTGCCAGAGGTCGCGCAACGCCGCCACCCGGTCGGGCGTGAAGCGCGCACGATGGCGAAGCCCGGCGCCCTGCCCGGTCTCGAGGTAGTCCGGGCTGGTCTTCGCCAGCGCGAGTGCCGCCTCGTAGTCCGGGCCCTCGAAGGGCGAGAACACCAGCGTGCAGGAAAACGCCCGGGCCGGCGGGTATTCCAGCAGGGCGGCCTGCAGATCCGGATCGAGCCTCGCCAGTTCCTCGTCGGAGGGCTCCTCCTCGAGGTCGGCGTACGGCCAGAACTGGTCGCGTGGCCTGAAGGCTGGCTCGCGAGCGCCCTGAGGATCCGGAGGCTGTGGGCCGGTGCCCGCGCTGGGTGATGCGTCGGCCATCGAGGTGTCGAATCCCGCCGTGACCACCACGGCGCTGAAATCCTGCTGATGGTATCCTGAGAGCGCGACGAGGGGCAAATGAAAGTCGAGGCGTCAGCCTCGACGAGTCAGAAGCCAGAAGGGCCCACTGCCGCTGGTCAGAAGCAAGAAGCCAGAAGGGCTCACTCACGATTGTCAGAAGCCAGAAGAAGACAAGCTGCAACGGTGGTCCTTCTTCGGGCTTCGGGCTTCGGGCTTCTGACTTCTGGCGTCTTCTGGCCTCTGCGTTCCGGGCGTCCATGATCGACTACCGCGTCGTCCCGTCAATCGAACAGCTCCGGCAGCGCCCTCGCGTGGCCGCGCTGCAGGAGCGGTACGGCCATGCGGCCCTCGTCGAGGCTCTCCGGGCCGGTACCGCCGACCTTCGCCGGTTGTTGTCCTCGGCTGCGCCGACCGAGGGCGAGCCGGTGATCGATCTGCCAACCACGTCCGACGAGGCTGCCGCGATGATTGAGTCGGGCCTCCAGACCCGGCTGCAGGCGATGTTCCAGCCCAGCCTCCGGCCGGTCATCAATGCGACCGGCGTCATCGTGCACACCAACCTGGGCCGCGCGCCGCTGAGCGATGCCGCGCTCGACCAGGTGGCGGGTGTCAGCCGCCGCTATTCGACGCTCGAATACGATCTCGGCGCCGGCGGCCGCGGCCACCGCGACGCGCACGCGGCGCAGGTGCTCTGCCGCCTCACGGGCGCCGAGGCGGCGGTCATCGTCAACAACAACGCCGCGGCGACGATGCTGATCCTCGCGGCGCTCGCGGCGCACCGAGAGGTCGTCGTGTCGCGCGGAGAACTGGTCGAGATCGGCGGCGGGTTCCGCGTGCCCGACGTGATGGAACAGTCCCGCGCCCTTCTGCGCGAGGTGGGCACCACCAACCGGACCCGCGCGTCGGACTACGAGGCCGCCATCAGCGAGCGGACGGCGATCCTGCTCCGGGTCCATCGCTCCAACTTCACGATCGAAGGGTTCACCGAGCAGCCGACGCTCGAGGAACTCGTCGAGATCGGACGCCGGCGCGGCGTGCTGGTGGTCGAGGATCTGGGCAGCGGGAACCTGGCGGGCGGTCTCGCCGAGTCCGCGGACCTCGCGGGCCTTCGCGCGGCCGGCCTGCCGTGGCTCGAGCCGTTCCTGCGCGACGAACCGACAACGCAGGCCAGCGTGGCGGCCGGCGTCGACGTGGTCTGCGTGAGCGGGGACAAGCTCCTGGGAGGCCCGCAGGCCGGGATCATCCTCGGCCGCGAGGAGCCGCTGGCCCGGATCCGACGACACCCGCTGATGCGCGCCTTCCGCGCCGACAAGATGACCTATGCCGCGCTGGCCGGCACGCTGACGGAGTACGCGGCGGGGCGCGCCCGCGACACGGTGCCGGTGCTGCGCATGCTGACGCGCACGCCCGAGTCGATCGAGTCGAGGGCCCGGACCGTTGCGGAGGCCCTCGTGCAGTCGGGTCTCTATGACTGCGACATCGTCGACGGCCGCTCGACTATTGGCGGCGGCACGACGCCCGGCCTCACGCTGCCCACGAGACTGCTCGCGGTGAGCCGCCGCGATTACTCCGCGGCCGCGCTCGAAGCGGCGCTGCGACGCCTCGACCCTCCGGTCATCGCCCGCATCGAACGCGACCGCCTGGTGCTGGACTTGCGGACCGTCTTCGAGGACGAAGACGCCGCGCTCATGCACGGGTTGCGGACCGTCGCGTAAGAAGCGGCGAGACCGGCCCGCTGGCGCTCGTCGGACGCAAGCGGCCAGACGGATCCACCGACGAATGTCAGAAGACAGAAGTCAGAAGGGCCCACGAACGATTGTCAGACGCCAGAAGAAAACAGGCAGCACCGGTCGGTCTTCTTCTGGCTTCTTCTCTAAAACATCCCCGCCACAGACCGCGCGGCGAGAGCCAGCAGGCGCGTCGGCAGGACGCCGAGATAGAAGAGGGCGACGGCCGACAGTGACAGCGCCACCATCGCCGGACGCGTGACGGCCGGCATCGGTGCGGCGTCGCTCTTGTCGGTCATGTACATCATGACCACGATGCGAAGGTAGAAGAAGACCGAAACCACGCTGGTCAGCACGCCGATGATGGCCAGACCGAGCTGGCCGGCGCTGACGGCCGCGCTGAACACGTACCACTTGGCCACGAAGCCCGCCGTCGGCGGAAACCCGCCGAGGGACAGCAGGAACACGGTGAGCAGGCCGGCCATGACCGGGCTCGAGTGCCACAGCCCCCGGTACTCGTCGAGGCTCTCCATCGGCTTCTCGCGGGTGCCGAGCAGCGCGAGCACCGCGAAGGCGCCGACGTTCGTCACGGCGTAGACGACCAGGTAGAACAGGATCGAGGCGCGGCCCATCCCGTCGCCGGAGGCCAGGGCCACCAGGAGGTATCCGCCGTGCGCGATGCTGGAGTAGGCCAGCATCCGCTTCAGATTGGTCTGCGCGACGCCGACGACCGACCCCAGGATCATCGTGCACACCGCGAGCACCCAGAGGACAGGCGTCCACTCGGCGCGCAGGGGCCCGAGCGCCAGCAGGAACACGCGCGCGAACACGGCGAAACCCGCGGCCTTCACCGCCGTCGACATGAAACCGGTGACGACGGTGGGGGCCGCCTCGTACGCATCTGGCGTCCACATGTGGAAGGGCACCGCCGCCACCTTGAAGGCGAGCCCGACCAGGAGCAGGCCCATGGCCACGAGCAGCAGCGGGTTGCCCGAGAGCGCCTGGGCCTGCACGGCCGCCGCCACCCTGTCGAGGTGCGTGCTGCCCGCCAGGCCGTAGGTGAACGCGATGCCGTAGAGGAAGAACGCGCTGGCGAACCCGCCGAGCAGGAAGTACTTGAACGCCCCTTCGGTGCTGGACACCTCGCGCCGGCGCAGGCCGGTGAGCACGTAGAGGGCCAGCGAAAACACCTCGAGCGCCAGGAAGATCACCAGGAGATCGGTCGCGACCGCGATCAGCATCATGCCGGCAATCGCGAACAGCGTGAGCGCGTAGTACTCACCGGCCGGCAGGTTGTCGCGATCGACGGCCTTCGGCGAGAAGACCAGGGTGAGCAGACCGACGCCGACGAGCACCATCTGCACGAACAGGCCGAAGTCGTCGGCCCGGACGACGCCGAAGCTCTCGGCGCGGCGCCCCCAGAGGAGCACGATGGCCGCCCCGGCGCCGATGAGCCCGATGGCGCCGAGGCCGCCGATCGGCATGCGCTCGCCCTTCTGGCGGAAGGCCTCGGCCAGCATGCACGCCAGGCCGGCCAGCGTCACGCACAGGACAGGGATGATGCCGTTCAGAGCGGGCCCGATCATGCTCACGCTGCTCACCTGCTCGAAGCAAAGGGGCCGGGCCCCTTCTCAGCCACCTCAGCGGAAAAGGGGCCTGTCCCCTTTTCGGCGCCCGCCGGCGCGGCGACGCGGACCACCTTCGCCGGCTCGGCTTCCGCCATGCGCGCGACGATGCGGTTCACGGCCGGCGTCATCGGCTTCAGGAACACCCACGGCGCCACGCCCATGAACACGGCCATGGCGATGAGCGGCCACAGGACGAACTTCTCTCGCGTGTCGAGGTCCTGCATCCCCTCGTTCTTCGGGTTCGTCACGGCGCCGTAGTTCACCCGCTGGAACATCCAGAGCATGTACACGGCCGACAGGATGACGCCGGTCGCGGCCACGGCGGTCAGGAGGGGGCTCCACTGGAACGCCCCGAACAGGATCAAGAACTCGCCGACGAAGCCGTTGAGGCCGGGCAGGCCGATCGAGGACAGCGTCACCACGAAGAACGCCGCGACCAGCTTCGGCGCCACGTGCTTCAGGCCGCCGAACTCCGCGATCAGGCGCGTGTGCCGCCGATCCGACAGCATGCCGACGATGAGGAAGAGGGCGCCGGTGGAGATGCCGTGGCTCAGCATCTGGTAGACGGCGCCCTGGATGCCCTGCACGTTCATCGCGGTGATGCCCAGCACGACGAAGCCGAGGTGGCTCACGCTCGAGTAGGCCACCAGCTTCTTCATGTCGGGCTGGACCATGGCCACGAGGGCACCGTAGACGATGCCCGCGACGGCGAGCCCGGCCAGGTAAGGCGCGAAGTACACGGCCGCGTCCGGAAACAGGGGGAACGCGAACCGCAGCAGGCCGTAGGTGCCCATCTTCAGCAGGATGCCCGCCAGGATCACGGACCCCGCCGTGGGCGCTTCGACGTGCGCGTCGGGCAGCCAGGTGTGGAACGGGAAGAGCGGCACCTTGATGGCGAACGCCACCGCGAAGGCGAGGAAGAGCCACACCTGCGTCTGCCGCGGCACGGCGAGGTTCAGCCAGGCCTCGTAGTCGAAGCTGTACGACCCGGTGGCGGCGCTGTGGAGGTAGGCCACCGTCAGGATGGCGACCAGCATCAGCACGCTGCCGGCCATCGTGTACAGGATGAACTTCACCGCCGCGTAGACGCGCCGTTCGTAGCCCCAGATCCCGATGAGGAAGTACATCGGGATGAGCATCGCGTCCCAGAACACGTAGAACAGGAACATGTCGAGGGACAGGAAGACGCCGATCATCGCGCTCTCGAGGGCGAGCATGAAGAACGAGAACTCGCGCACCTTCTCGTGCACCGAGCGCCACGACCCGAGGAGCGCGAGCGGGGTGAGAAACGCCGTCAGCGCGACCAGGAAGAGGCTGATGCCGTCCACCCCGACCGCGTACTGGATGCCGAACGCCGGGATCCAGTCGACGCGCTCCACCATCTGGAAATCGGCGCGGGACGGGTCGAAGCGGTACCACATCCACAGCGACAGCGCGACCTCGGCCAGCGAGATGCCGAGGGCGGCCCGCTGGATGAACCCGTCGCGCTCGTGCTCGCGGTTGCGGACGAACAGGAGCAGCACCGCCCCGGCCAGCGGCAGCACGATCAGCGCGGAGAGAATGGGCCCTACCGCCATACGTAGTATCCCAGGATCAGGACGGCGCCCACGAAGACCGACAGCGCGTAGGCCCGCATCGACCCCGTCTGCAGCCGGCGCAGGATCGCGCTGGCGCCGTTCACGAACGACCCCGCGCCGTTGACGGCGCCGTCGATGACCCCCGCGTCGAACACCCGCCACAGGGCGCGCTCGGAGGTCCGCTTGATCGGCTGCACGATGGCCGCGTCGTAGAGCTCGTCGACGTAGTACTTGTTCAGCAGCACGCGATGCAGTCCGGCGACGCTCGCCGCCACGCGATCGGCCGCGTCCTTCCGGCGCAGGAAGAAGTAGGCCGCGATGCCGATGCCGGCCACCGCGATGCCGCTCGAGAACGCCATCAGGCCCAGCTCGGTGGCGTGGGCGTCCTCACCATGCCCATCAGTTTCGTGCGCGCCCTTCGACTCGCCCGCGATCGGGCGCTCGCTCAGGGCTGGCGCCTCGCGTGCGCCAGCAGGCGTTGCATGCCCCGAGGCGCCGCCTGGCACCTCAAAGCTCGGCGCCAGGAAGTGCTCGATGTGGTTGCTGCCGCCCAGCACCGCCGGGACGCCGACGTAGCCTGCGGCGACGGACCCGACGGCCAGGAGGATCAGGACGATCGCCATCGCGGGCGGCGCGTCGTGGAGGTGCGAACCGTGTCCGCCTCCGCTGGGGTGGGCGTGGCCGGCGTGACCGTGTGACCCGCCTCCGCCGGCGAGATCGTGCCCGGCTACGGCGCGGTCATGGCTCGCGCGGAAGCGCGAGCCATGAAACGTGAGGAACACCAGCCGGAACATGTAGATGGCGGTCAGCAGCGACGCGACGACGGCGACGGCCCAGACGATGGTGTGCCCGCCCGAGAAGGTCTTCCAGAGGATCTCGTCCTTGCTGAAGAAGCCGGAGAGGAGCGGCACGCCGGAGATGGCGAGCGATCCGATGAGGAACGTCCAGTAGGTGACGGGCAGTTCTTTTCGCAGCCCGCCCATGCGCCGGATGTCCTGTTCGCCCGCCAGGGCGTGGATGACCGCGCCGGACCCGAGGAACAGCAGCGCCTTGAAGAACGCGTGCGTGTACAGGTGGAAGATGCCGGCCGCGAACGCGCCGACGCCCATCGCCACGAACATCAGGCCGAGTTGCGACACGGTCGAGTAGGCGAGCACCCGCTTGATGTCGTTCTGCACCAGACCGATGGTGCCGGCCATGAGCGCGGTGGCGACGCCGATGCCCGCCACGATCGCCAGCGTCTCGGGCGCGTGGCTGAAGAGCACCGCGTTGCGCCCGATCATGTAGACGCCGGCCGTCACCATCGTGGCGGCGTGGATCAGGGCCGAGACGGGCGTCGGGCCCTCCATGGCGTCCGGCAGCCAGACGTGGAGGGGGATCTGCGCCGACTTCCCGGTGGCGCCCACGAACAGCAGCAGCGTGGCGAGCGAGAGCGCGCCGAACGTCGCCTCGGGGGGCAGTTGCCCGGCCTGGCGCGCGACCTCCTGGAAGTCGAGGCTGCCGAACTGGCTCCACACGACGAACATGCCGAGCAGGAACCCGAAGTCGCCGACGCGATTGACGATGAACGCCTTCTTGCCCGCGTCCGACGCCGACGGCTTGGTGAACCAGAACCCGATGAGCAGGTACGAGCAGAGGCCCACGCCCTCCCATCCCACGAACATCACCGGAAAGCTCGCGCCGAGCACGAGCACGAGCATGAACGCCGCGAACAGGTTCAAATAGGAGAAGTAGCGCGCGTACTCGCTGCCGCGCTCGTCGTGCATGTAGGCGGTCGAGTACACGTGGATGAGCAGCCCGATGCCGGTGACGACCAGCACCATGACCGCCCCGAGCGGGTCGAGGCGCAGCGTGAAGGGCACCGACAGGCTGCCGGACTCGAGCCAGGGCATCACCTGCTGCACGATGCCGCGTGCGTCAGGCGGCATCTGCAGGAGCGACCACACGGAGGAGGCCGCGGCCAGGAAGGCGCCGAGCATGGCCGCGCAGGCCACACCGCCCGACGCGGACTTCGACAGGCGGCGCCCGAACGCGTGGTTGACGAGGAACCCGAGGAACGGCAGCAACGGAATGAGGAGCAGCACTGGTCCCCTCACCACTTCAGGCTGGTGAACACGTCAGGGTTGAGCGACTCGCGGTGCCGGAAGAGCGCGATGACCAGCGCCAGCCCGATTGCCGCCTCCGCCGCGGCCACCGTGACGACGAAGAACATGATCACCTGGCCGTCCACGGCCCCCCACGTGCGGCCGAAGGCGATGAACGCCAGGTTCACGGCGTTCAGCATCACCTCGATCGAGAGCAGCACGGTGATCACGTTCTTCCGCAGGAACAGGCCCATGGTGCCCACGGCGAACAGGATGGCGGAGAGGAAGAGGTAGTGGCCCAGCGGCACCATCGCGTTACGCCTCCCTCCTGGCCAGGACGACCGCGCCCACCATGGCGACGATGATCAGGATCGAGGTCACTTCGAACGCCAGCGAGTAGTCGGTGAAGAGCACGTTGCCGATCGCTCGGACCGATTCGAGCGCGGCGGGGTGGGCGCCGCGGCCGGCATCGAGGGGCATGCCGCCGCCGGCCGCGCGGCTGAGCGCCCAGCCGAGTTCGGCGACGAGCAGGACCGCCACCGCCGCCCCGAGGCGCACCGGGCCGTGCGTGAGGCGCAGGCCGGCCTCGGGGCCCTCGCCCTCGCGGTGCGCGTTGAGCAGCATCACCACGAAGAGGAAGAGCACCATGATCGCGCCCGCATAGATGATGATCTGCACCACCGCGGCGAACGGCGCGTCGAGGCCGATGTAGATCGCCGCCAGCGCGCCGAACGACACGATGAGCAGCAGCACGCTGTGCATCGGGTTGCGGCCGAGCACCACCGCCAGCGACGCGGCAACGGCCACGGCGGCGAAGAGGTAGAAGAGCAGGAGCTCAGTTGCCAAGGTAGATCACCCCCGCCGCCGTCACGATGAGGTTGAGCGCCGCCAGCGGCAGCAGCACCTTCCACCCGAACTGCATGAGCTGGTCGTAGCGCAGCCGCGGCAGCGTCCACCGCATCCAGATGTAGAAGAAGAGGATCGCGGCGATCTTCACGAGGAACCAGATCCACCCGAGGTATTCGGGCAGCCACGGCCCGTGCCAGCCGCCGAGGAAGAGGTTGGCGGCCACGGCCGCCGCCGTCACCATGTTGATGTACTCCGCGAGGAAGAACATCATGAACGCGGTGCTGCTGTACTCGGTGTGGTAACCGGCGACCAGTTCCTGCTCGGCCTCCGGGAAGTCGAACGGCGCGCGGTTGGTCTCGGCGACGCCGGCGATCATGAAGATGACGAACCCCAGCGGCTGCACGAACACGAACCAGCGCGGGATGAACCCGAGCCAGGCGCCCTGCTGGGCGTTGACGATGTCGGTGAGCGAGAGCGACCCGGCGAGGACGAGCACCGCCGCCAGCGACAGGCCGTAGCTGAGCTCGTAGCTGATCATCTGCGAGGCGGAGCGCAGGGCGCCGAGCAGCGAGTACTTGCTGTTCGAGCTCCAGCCGGCCAGCACAATGCCGTACACGCTGATGGACGTGATGGCGAAGATCACCAGGACGGCCACGTTGACGTCGGCGACCTGGAGCTTGATCGGCTCCTCGAGCAGGCCGAAGAAAGTCGTCTCGGCGCCGAAGGGCACCACCGCGAACGCCGCAAAGGCCGCCGTCGCCGACAGGATCGGCGCCAGCATGAAGATGACCTTGTCGGCGGCCACGGGCCGCAGCGGCTCCTTGAACATCAGCTTGATGACGTCCGCGATCGGCTGGAGCATGCCGCTCGGGCCGACCAGGTACGGACCGTAGCGCTGCTGGATGAACGCGGCCACCTTGCGCTCGGAGTAGACCATCACGGCCGCCGAGAGCAGCAGCATCGCGAAGACGGCCAGGACCATCCCGAACTGGGCGACGTAGACGGGAATCATGCGCCGCGCCTCCAGTCCGCGTGCAGGGGGCAGCGGCCCTCGCGGACGTGCGCCTCGTACTCGTGGCGGAAGTGCTGCAGCGTGCTGAGCACCGGCGCCACCTCGGCCTCGCCGAACGGGCACAGCGTCTTGCCGTTGATGTTGCGGGCCACGCTCTCGAGCAGGTCGAGGTCGCGCAGCTCGCCCTGGCCGCGCTCGATCTTGTGGAGGATCTTCAGCATCCAGTCCGCGCCTTCCCGGCACGGCGTGCACTTGCCGCAGGACTCGTGGCGGTAGAAGTGGATCAGGTTCTCGGCCGCCCAGACCATGCAGGTGGTCTCGTCCATGACGATCATGGCGGCCGAGCCCAGCATCGACCCGGCCTTCGCCACGCCGTCGAAACTGGCCGGCGCGTCGATGGCCGACGGCAGCAGCACCGGCGTCGACGACCCGCCGGGGATGACGGCCTTGAGCTGCCGCCCGCTGCGGATGCCGCCCGCGTAGTCGTAGATGAGCTGCCTGAGCGTCGTGTGCATCGACGCCTCGTAGACGCCGGGTCTGGTCACGTGGCCGCTGACGCAGAACAGCTTCGGCCCGGTGTTCTTCTCGGGGCCGATCGCCGAGAACCACTCCGGGCCGTTCGTGATGATGAGCGGCACGTTCGCGAGCGTCTCGACGTTGTTGATGATCGTCGGGCAGCCGTAGAGGCCGACCACGGCCGGGAACGGCGGCCTGAGCCTCGGCTGGGCGCGCTTCCCTTCCAGCGACTCGAGCAGCGCCGATTCCTCGCCCGCCTCGTACGCCCCGGCGCCGCGGTGCACGTGGACCTCGCAGTCGAAGCCGCTGCCGAAGATGTTCCGGCCCAGGTACCCGCGCGACCGGGCCTCGGCGATGGCCTGCTCGAGCACGGCGGCCACGTGCCAGAACTCGCCGCGGATGTAAATGTAGCCCGCCTTCGCGCCGACCGCGTAGCACGCGATCATCACGCCTTCGATGACCAGGTGCGGGTTGCGCTCCATCAGCACGTGGTCCTTGAACGTGCCGGGCTCGCTCTCGTCGGCGTTGCAGCAGACGTATTTGGGCTTGGGCGAGTCCTTCGGGACGAAGCCCCACTTCATGCCCGTCGGGAAGCCGGCACCGCCGCGGCCCCTCAGGCCCGACGCCTTGACGGCCTCGATCACCTGGCCCGGCGGCATGGTGAGCGCCTTCTTCAGCCCCTCGTAGGCGCCGTGCGCCAGCGACACGTCGAGCGTGAAGCTGTTCGGCTCGCGGACGAACTTGGTCAGTACTGGTTCGACCATGATGGTCACTGGCATCGATCAGTGGCCAGTAGACAGTAGCCAGTAGCCAGGAGAGAGGCCATTGGAACGCTGCCACCGACCGCCGAACTGCCCGATTTGTCTCCCGTGTCCAAACCTACTGACTACGGACTACTGACTACTGGCTGCTTTTCCACGCACAGATGACACCCGCTCAGCGCCGCCGGGCCCTTGTCGCGCAGGTCGTCGACCAGGCGCTCGGCGGCCTCCGGCGTCACGCACTCGTGCCAGTGCTCGTTCACCACCACCACCGGCGCACGGTCGCACGCCCCGAGGCACTCGACCTCCATGAGCGTGAACATCCCGGTCGCATCGGTCTCGCCCGGCTTGATGCCCAGCTTCTTCGCCAGCACGTCGGTGACGCGCTCGGCGCCGTTCAGGGCGCACGACAGCGTGCGGCACACCTGCAGGACGTAGGTCCCCACTGGCTGCGCATAGAACATCGTGTAATACGACACGACGTCCTCGACCTCGGCCGGCGTGACGCCGATGACCTCGGCCACGTGCTCCATCGCGCGCGCGCTGACGTAGCCCTGCTGGTGCTGCACGAGATAGAGCGCGGGCAGCAGGGCCGACCGCCGGCGCTCGGGCGGATAGTGCGCCGCGATCTCCTCCAGGCGCGCGCGCCGCTCGGGCGTGAACGCGAAGGGCTCGCCCGGATCGGGCAGCTGCCTCGCCGACTTGTGCAGCCCCGTGTCGTAGGGCATCTTCGGGTGGAAGGTCACCGGTCCACGTCTCCCATGATGACGTCGCTCGACCCGATGACCGCCACGACGTCGGCGATGAGCCCGCCTCTGGCCATCGTCTCGAGGGCCTGGCAGGCCATCAGCGACGGCGACCGCATCTTGACGCGCGAGGGCCGGTTGCCGCCGTCCGAGATGACGTGGCAGCCGTGCTCGCCGCGCGGGCCCTCCACCGGCACGTAGGCCTCGCCGGCGGGCACCGTGAATCCCTGCGAGTAGATCAGGAAGTGCTGGATGAGCGCTTCCATCTCGGTATAGACCTTGTCCTTGGGCGGCGGCACCACACGGGGGTCGTCGGCCGCGTGCGCGCCCGTCGGGGAGATCCGGTCCAGCGCCTGGCGGCAGAGGCGGACGCTCTGGCGCATCTCGCTCACGCGCACCATGTAGCGGTCGAACACGTCGCCGGCGGCCCCGATCGGCACGTCGAAGTCGAACGTCTCGTAGCCGCAGTACGGGAACGCCTTCCGCACGTCGTACGCCACACCCGAGCCGCGGGCGATGGGCCCCACCATCCCGTACGCGAGGGCGTCGGCCCGCGACAGGACGCCGACGCCGCGCGTCCGCTTCACGAAGATCTCGTTCTTCGTCAGCAGGTCCTCGTACTTGTCGATCTGCCCCGGCAGCCGATCGAGGATGTCGCGCACCGCGTCGTGGAACCCGGCCGGGAGGTCCTCGCGCAGCCCGCCGACGCGGATGTAGCTCGGGAACATGCGGAAGCCCGCGATGAGCTCGTTCACGTTCAGGATGCGCTCGCGTTCGTTGAACGTGTAGAGCATCACGGTGATGGCGCCGAGGTCCATCACGTGCGTGCCGAGCCACACCAGGTGGCTGTTCAGGCGCTGCAGTTCCGCCAGGAGCACGCGGATCCACGTGACCCGCTCCGGGATCGCCAGGCCGAGCAGCTTCTCCACCGCCAGCACGTACCCCAGGGTGTTCGAGTGCGAGCTGAGGTAGTCCATGCGCTCGACGAGCGGAATCACCTGCTGCCACTTCTTCTGCTCGGCGGTCTTCTCGATGCCCGTGTGCAGGTAGCCGATCGTGGGGACGATGGACAGCACGGTCTCGCCGTCCAGCTCGAGCACGAGCCGCAGCACGCCGTGCGTGCTGGGGTGCTGCGGCCCCATGTTCACCGTGAGCACTTCGGTGCGCAGCTCAGGCATACAGCTCCCGTTCGATCAGGGCGCAGATCGCGTGCAGCAGCGTGCGGTGCACCTCCTGCGCCCGCGCCGTCGAGGGCGTCGCCACGTTGATGTGGATGTCGGCCGCCCGCCCGGCGGCGCCGCCGTCCCGTCCCGTCATCGCCACCGTCGTCATGCCGCCGGCTTTCGCCGACTCGAAGGCGGCCAGGACGTTCGCCGAGCCGCCGCTGGTCGAAATCCCCAGGACGACGTCGCCAGGCCGCCCGAGCGCCTCGACCTGGCGCGCGAAGACCCGACGGTAGTCGTAGTCGTTCGCGAGCGCCGTGAGAATCGGACGTGTCGGTCGTGAGCGCGATCGCGGCCATCGCCTGGCGCTCGCGCTCGAAGCGCCCGACCAGTTCGGCGGCGAAGTGCTGGGCGTCGGTCGCGCTGCCGCCATTGCCGCAGGCCAGGATGCGCCCTCCGCCCCTGAGCGCTTCGAGCATGGCGTCGACGGCAGCCGCCGCCGGCCCGGCAGCCGGCATCGACGCCTCGTGCAGCCGCGCGGCCTCGGCCAGCAACTGCTCCACGAACCCGGCGCGTGCGCCGGCCATCAGCCCCGTCTCCCCGCGCAGGCGTCTGTCCCGCTTCATGGTCTGCCTTGAACTGCTCCTCGGTCACCTGCGTCGGCGCCGCGAACGTCACCGGCACGTCGACCTGCACCGGGTAGTCCTTGCGAAGCGGATGGCCTTCCCAGTCCTCGGCCGTCAGCAGGCGCCGCAGGTCCGGGTGCCCGTCGAACACCACGCCGAACAGGTCCCAGACCTCGCGTTCGAGGAACCCCGCGGCCGGCCAGACGCCCACCAGCGACGGCACCGTCGGCTCGTCGCCGCCGACGCGCACCTTGACGCGCAGCCGGGCCGGGACGTCCACGGCGACGAGGCTGTAGTTCACCTCGAACCGCGGCTCGTTCGGCAGGTGGTCGACGCCCACGATGTCGACAAGGGCCGTGAACCGGAGGGCCGGGTCGTCGCGCAGCGCGCCGCACACGGCCGGCAACCGGTCTGCCGGCACCAGAATGGCGGGCTGATCGACGCTGGCGAGCGCCTGGGCGCCGGAGCCCGGCACCAGCCCTCTCCAGCGCGTCGATGATCGCGGATGCGTGCATGGTTCGGCCGGGCTAGCTGCGGGCGTATCCGAACGCCTTCTGTTGGTCGATCTTCCGCTGCAGCGAGATGATGCCGTAGAGCAGCGCTTCGGGCCGGGGCGGGCAGCCGGGCACGAAGACGTCGACCGGCAGCACCTGGTCGACGCCCTGCACGATCGCGTAGTTGTCGAACACACCGCCGCACGAGGCGCAGGCGCCCATCGAGATCACCCACTTCGGCTCGGGCATCTGGTCGTAGATGCGGCGCACGCCGGCGCCATCTTCCGCGACAACCGGCCGGCCACGATCATCAGGTCGGCCTGCCGCGGGTGAGGCGCGGAACACCTCCGCGCCGAACCGCGCAGATGTCGTACCGCGACGCCGCCATCGACATCATCTCGATGGCGCAGCACGCCAGGCCCAACGTCACCGGCCAGATCGACGACCGGCGGGCCCACTGCGCCATCTTGTCGACGGTGGTCGTCAGGATCGGGATTTCGAAGTCAGGTGCCATCCGTTGTCTGTCCAGAGGCGTGCCGTTTCCAGCCCGCGCCCGCTATGGTCGGCCTAGGTGGTCCGGTTCCAGTCCAGCGCGCCCTTCTTCCACACGTACGCGTAGCCCGCCACCAGGATCACGAAGAACACCAGCACCTGGACGAACCCGACCCACCGGAGGTCGCGGATGGCCATCGCCCAGGGATACAGGAAGGCCACCTCGATGTCGAACAGGAGGAAGATCATCGCGACCAGGTAGAACTTCACCGAGTGGCGCTCGCGGGCATCCCCCACCGGCGGCATGCCGCACTCGTAGGGGGCTTCCTTCTCGACCGTGCGCTTCCTCGGGCCGAGGAAGAAGGCCATGACGATGGACCCCGCGGCGAAGGCGACGCCCAGGAGGGTCAGCAGAAGGATGGAGAGCCAGCTCTGCATAGGTGAGGTTCATGCTAACGGACGAGGGGGAGAGGGGGCAAGACAAACGACGAGGACCGGGCGAGGGACTGGGGGCCGCGGGGTCGATGTGGTACCGTGATGGGGCCCATGCGGATCGCCTGGTTCAGCCCGCTCCCCCCGAACCGGTCGGGTATCGCCGCGTACTGCGCAGAGCTGCTGCCCCGGCTGACGGGGCACCACATCGAGGCGTTTATCGATGACGGCGCGGGGCAGGACGCGCCTGCGCGGGTTCCTCCCATCGAGGGCGTGACGATCCGCGGCGCCCACGACTTCCCGTGGCGGCACGCCCGCCGGCCCTACGACGTCATCGTCTATCACGTCGGCAACGACGCCTCGCACGACTACCTCTGGCCCTACATGGTGCGGTACCACGGGCTCGTCGTCCTCCACGACGGGCAACTGCACCAGGCACGGGCCAGGGCGCTCATCCGCCAGAGGCGCGAGGCCGATTTCAGGACCGAGTTCGCATACTGCTGTCCCGGCGCCTCGCCGGCTGCGGCCGACATCGTCGTGGCCGGCCTCGGCACGACGCTCTGCTACTTCTGGCCCATGGTGCACGTGCCGGTGCAGGCGGCGCGGGTGGTCGCGGTCCACAACCGCTGGCTGGCGTCCGAGCTCGGCGCGCAGTTCCCCGGCGCCGACATCCGGCGCATTCGGATGGGCGTGGCCGATCCGCTGGCCGGCGTGCGCGTGCCGGCGTCGGAGATCCGCGCGCGGCTTGGGATCCCGGACGGTGCGGTGGTGTTCGCCTCGTTCGGCCGGGTCACGCCCGAGAAGGGCCTGAGCGCGGTGCTGCGCGTCCTGGCCCAAGTCGCGCCGTCGCTGCCCTCGCTACGCCTGCTGACCGTCGGCGGCCCGGCCGCGCACTACGACCTGATGGCCGAGGCGCGCGAGCACGGCGTCGCCGATCGCGTCGTCGAGGCGGGCTACGTGCCCGACGAGGACCTCGCCAGCTACCTGAATGGGGCGGATGTCTGTTTGAATCTGAGATGGCCGACGGGACGCGAGACGTCGGCGGCGTGGCTGCGGTGCGCGGCTGCCGGCAAGCCGACGATTGTGACCGACCTCGCGCACACGACCGACATGCCGAGCCTGGACCTTCGGTCCATGGCAACCGCCTGCACGCTGGCGGGCGTGCACGAGCCGGTGTGCGTGCACGTCGATCTGGACGACGAGGTCAACATGCTGCGGCTGGCCCTGCGCCGTCTGACCGAGGACGCCGGCTTGCGCGCGCGACTCGGGAACGCCGCGCGCCGTCACTGGGAAGCGGAAGGCACGACCGAGCTGATGGCCCGCGACTACGAGGGCCTGCTGGAGGCCGCGCGGATGGCCGCTGACCCGGCCCTGCCCGCGCGGTGGCCCGCGCACCTGCTCGCCGACGGCACGGCCACTGCGCGACGGCTGGCCGCCGAGGTGGGCGTGCCGTTTCCGCTCGACCGGCCCGGCGACGGGCGGAGCTGAATGACACCGGCGCCCGCTCGAGTTGGCCATGCGCCGGATGGAGCCCGCAGGCTCTCCCGGCCTGAGCGACGTCGACGGCAGCCTGCGTCAGCCCGGAGCGAGCGGGCTCAACCGAAGTCCGAGGAGATCCGGGAGTAGGGGACCCGCACATGTTTGCCGAAGAAGACATCGAGCGACGCCGGATCGAACGCGAGGCGGCGGACCGCGCCTACAACGAGGCGCTCACGGCGCTGGACCAGGCGATCCCGAAGGTGCCCGGGTTGCCGCGTCCGCCGGTGGCCTACGACGAGAGCCAGTTGCCCGCCATCAACGATCGCTGGCGCATCGTCACCGGTGACCCGACGTCTGGGCTGACTGGCTGGCGGCGCCGGGCCGGGCTGATGATCTGGAGGCTCGTCGGGCCGATCCTCGAGCGCCAGCAGTCGTTCAACGCGGCGCTGGTGGATCACCTGAACCGCAACGTCGCCACCCATCGAGCGGACCGCGAGGCCATCGAAGAGACCATTGGCACGATGCGGGGCGAACCGGAGAAGCTCGAGGCGTTTCACACCAGGCTGATGCTGTACCTGCAGTCGATCACGTCCTTTGTGGACACCAAGGTGCGCAGCGAGCACATCGCGTCCCTGACGAACATGCTCGAGACGGGCGTCAGCACGGTGGCCGGGGAGTTCCGGCGGCACCGGGAGGCGATGACGGCGCGCGAACAGCGCTACGTGGCGGCCGTGGACGAACTGCGCACCAGCCTGGCGAGCGTCCAGCAGACGGGGCTGATGCTGAAACGGGAACTCGAGCGGGGTGTGGCCCCTCGATCGCCGACGGCGGCCCCGGGGGCGACGCCCGCCGCAGTCCCGCCGCCGGCCGGCACGGGAACGCCAGCCGCCCCGCCGGCTCGCCTCGCCGATGACCAGTACGTGGCCTTCGAGAGCCGGTTCCGCGGATCGGAGGCGGACATCCGGGCGCGGCTGCTGCCGTACGTCGATGTCTTCGACGGCGCGGACAACGTGCTGGACCTGGGATGCGGGCGGGGCGAGTTTCTTGCCCTGCTGCGCGAGCGCGGCATCAGGGCCCACGGCCTCGACATCAATCACGAGATGGTGGAGGCCTGCCGGGCCGCCGGCCTGGAGGCTCACGAAGGCGATGCTCTCGCCTACCTGGCGACGTTGCCCGACGCGTCGCTCGGCGGCCTGATCGCGGTGCAGGTCGTGGAGCATTTCCAGCCGGCCTATCTCGCGCGGTTCCTCGACACGGCGTACCACAAGCTGAGGCCGGGCTCGGCGATCGTGCTCGAAACGCTCAACCCCGCGTGCTGGTTCGCCTTCTTCGAGGCGTACATCCGCGACGTCACACACGCGTGGCCGCTGCACCCCGAGACGCTGAAGTTCCTGGTCGTCGCCTCGGGCTTCCAGCGCGTGGATCTGCAGTGGCTCTCACCCTACCCGGCCGACGCGAAACTGCAGCACATCGAGCTGCCGCCCGACGCCCGCACGCCGGCCATGACCGCCCTGGCCCGCGCCTTCAACGAGAACGTCGACAAGGCCAACGCGGTGATGTTCTCGTACCTGGATTACGCGGTGGTGGGACGGCGGATCTGATCCGGGGCTCGGGGAAGAAGCCAGAAGTCAGCAGGGCTCACTGACGATGGTCAGAAGCCAGAAGAGGACACGCCGCACCGGGGAGTCTTCTTCTGGCTTCTGGCTTCTGTTTACAGCCTGTGGATGTGCGGCGCGGTGAACGCCTTCAGCGCGTTTCGCGCGTCCATGATGAGCGGCGCCTTCTCGACGAGAGCCTTGTAGTCGAACACGTCATGGTCGGTGGTGATGACCACGCAGTCCGGCGTGCTCGCCAACGCCTCGGCGGTGCTGATGGCCGTGAACGCGTGGCCGTCGGCCTTGAACGACGGCACGTAGGGGTCGCTGTAGCTCACCGACGCGCCGCGCCGGATCAGGTGCTCGATGACATCCAGCGCGGGCGATTCGCGCATGTCGCCCACGTTCTTCTTGTAGGCGACGCCGTACACGTGCACCCGCGAGCCGTTCACGGCTTTCTTCACGGTGTTCAGCGCATCCGCGATGCGGGTCACCACCCATTCGGGCATGGAGCTGTTCACCTGGCCCGCCAGCTCGATGAAGCGCGCCTCGAAGCCGCTCTGGCGCGCCTTCCACGAAAGGTAGAACGGGTCGATCGGGATGCAGTGGCCGCCGAGGCCGGGCCCCGGGTAGAACGGCATGAAGCCGAACGGCTTGGTCTTGGCGGCGTCGATGACCTCCCACACGTCGATGTTCATGCGATGGCACATCAGCGCCAGCTCGTTCACCATCCCGATGTTGACCGACCGGAACGTGTTCTCGAGCAACTTGGCCATCTCGGCCACGACCGTCGAACTGACCGGGACCGTCCTCGTGACGACCGAGCCGTAGAGCGCGCACGCGATGTCGGTGCTGGCCTGGTCGTATCCGCCGACCACCTTCGGGATGTCCTTGGTGAGGTACTGCGGGTTGGCCGGGTCGACGCGCTCGGGTGAAAACGCCAGATAGAAGTCCCGGCCGGCCTTCAGGCCCGTCTCCTCGAGCATCGGCTTGACGAGTTCGTCGGTCGTGCCCGGATACGTCGTCGACTCGAGGCTGACCAGTTGGCCCTTCTTGAGGTGCTTGCGCACCGCTTCCACCGCCTGCACGACGAAGGACATGTCGGGGTCCTTCGTCTTGCGCAACGGCGTCGGCACGGCGATGTCGATGCAGTCCATGTCGGCCAGCGCCGCGATGTCGGTGGTCGCGCGGAAGTGGCCCGATGCCACCACCTTGACGAGGTCCTCGGATTTCACGTCGGGGATGTAGCTCCGCCCGGCGTTCAGTTCGCCCACTTTCCACTCGTCGACGTCGAAGCCCGTCACGTGGAAACGGCCGAGGGCCAGTTCAACCGCGAGCGGCAGGCCCACGTAGCCGAGGCCGATGACGCCGACGTTGCAATCCCGGTTCTTGACGCGTTCGAGCAGACTCATACTCATCCTCTAGCGGGGCTTTGCGGGTTTGATGCCGGACAGGCGCTCGATGTCGCTCTCGACCATCATGCCGACCAGGCCGGCGAAGTCGACCGACGGCGCCCACCCGAGGTTCTGTCGGGCCTTTGCCGCGTTGCCGACGAGGTGATCGACCTCGGCGGGCCGCAGGAATCTCGGATCGACCTCGACGTGCGGCTTCCAGTCGAGGCCCACGTGACCGAACGCGACCTCGACGAGGTCGCGGACCGAGTGGCTCTTGCCGGTGGCCACCACGTAGTCGTCGGGCGTCGGCTGCTGCAGCATCAGCCACATCGCACGCACGTAATCGCCGGCGAAGCCCCAGTCACGGTGCGCTTCCAGGTTCCCGAGATAGAGCTTCTTCTCGAGGCCGAGCTTGATACGGGCGACGCCATCGGATACCTTGCGCGTGACGAACTCGATGCCGCGTCGCGGCGACTCGTGGTTGAACAGGAGGCCCGAGCACGCGAACAGGCCGTAACTCTCGCGGTAGTTGACCGTGATGTAATGCCCGAAGACCTTGGAGACGCCGTACGGGCTGCGCGGATAGAACGGCGTCAGCTCCGTCTGCGGCACCTCGCGCACCTTGCCGAACATCTCGCTCGACGACGCCTGGTAGATGCGGATCTTCGGGTTCACGCGCCGGATGGCGTCGAGCACCCGCGTCACGCCCTGGGCGTTGAACTCGCCGGTGAGCAGCGGCTGGTCCCACGACGCCGGCACGAACGACATCGCGGCGAGGTTGTAGAATTCGTCGGGCTGGTTCTCCTCGATCGCCCGGATGAGCGACAACCCGTCGAGCAGGTCGGCCGGGTGGAGTCTGACACGATCCAGCAGGTGCGAGATCCGGTCGAGGTTCGGATGGCTGAGCCGGCGGATGATCCCGGTGACCTCGTAGCCCTGGTCGAGCAACAACTCCGCCAGGTACGACCCGTCCTGCCCCGAGATTCCCGTGATAATGGCGCGTTTCGGCATGCGTTCGCCTCTCTATCGGCCCGAATTGACTATCGTATTAGGTTCCTGTGCGAGGAGGCAAGGAGCGGCCGCCGTTGGAGACCATCGACGTAGTCGTCATCGGGGGCGGCGTCACGGGCCTGGCCGCCGCGGCCGCGATTGCCGCCGCCGGCCGCGAGGTGTGCGTGCTCGAGCGTCATCCGCGGCCGGGGCGGGACACCAGCACGCGGAACAGCGGCGTCATCCACGCCGGCCTCTACTACCCGACGGGTTCGCTGAAGGCCCGCCTGTGCGTCGAGGGCGCGCGGGACCTCTACGGGTTCTGCCAGCGGCACCGCGTCCCCCACGCGCGCTGCGGCAAGCTGGTGGTCGCGCAGCACGAGGGGCAGGCAGGCGGCCTCGAGGCGCTGAAGGCCCAGGGAGAGGCGAATGGCGCAGAAGGCCTCGCCATCGTGGACGGGGCCGAGTTGCGGCGCCGCGAACCGCATGCGGCGGGCTGGGCGGCGCTCGTCTCGCCGAACACAGGCATCGTCGAACCCGAGGCCCTCGTGCACACGCTGGCCAGGCTCCTCACCGAGTCGGGCGGCTATCTCCTGACGGGCACGCGCCTCGAAGGGGCCGACCTGACCAGCGGCGGCATGCTGCTGCGCACCGAGCGCGAGTCCATCATGGCGGCGGCGGTGGTGAATGCGGCCGGCCTCTTCGCCGACCACGTGTCGGCCATGCTGGGCGGCGAGTCGTTCCGCATTCACCCCTGTCGAGGAGAGTACGCGGAACTCGCCCCGTCGCGCGCGCACCTCGTGAACGCGTTAATCTACCCGCTGCCCAACGCGTCGGGGCACGGCCTCGGCGTGCACTTCACCCGGACCACGCGCGGCACCGTCCTTGTCGGGCCCACGGTGCGCCACCAGGACAGCCGGCACGACTACGAGTCGAGCCGCCTACCGCCATCGGCGTTCCTCGACCCCGCGCGGCGGCTGCTCCCCGAGCTCGGCCCGGGCGACCTCAGGCTCGGCGACTGCGGCATCCGGCCCAACCTGAACGCCGCGGAGGAGAGCTTCGCCGATTTCCTCATCCGGCACGACCGTCGCAACCCGCGGGTGATCCATGCGGCGGGCATCAACTCGCCCGGGCTCACCTCATGCCTGGCGGTCGGACGGATGGTCGCGGGACTGCTCTGACAGGAGTGCAGGAACACGACAGTGATCAGTAGCCAGTAGCCAGTAGCCAGGAGCCGGTTGGACACCCCGCGCCGTGACTGGCCTTTCTACTGAATGCTGACTACTGGCTACTGGCTACTGCCTGCCGCAGGTATCGCCGCAGCGCATCCTGCCACGCGGGCATGTCGATGCCCGCGGCGCGCAGGCGCGGGCAGTCGAGCGCGGAGTACCTGGGGCGGCGCGCGCGCAATGCCACCGATTCGAGCGTGACAGGCTTGAGCACGGCGGTCCGATTGAGGAGCCGGCCGATCTCCGTCGCGATGTCGTGCCAGCTGCACGCGCCGGCATTGACGCAGTGGTAGAGGCCGAACGCCGAGCCCGACTCGACCAGCCGGCGCGTGGCATCGGCCACGTCGACGATGTAGGACGGCGACACGGTGCGATCCACGAAGACGGGGACTTCGCGGCCCGCCAGAATGCCGTCCACCAGCCCCGCCAGGCTCCCCTTCCTGGTGCCGGCGCCGGCTGGCGCCCCGAACAGGCTTTCGACCCTGAGCACGTAGGCGCGGCCCGCCTCGAGTGCGAACCAGTCGCCGAGCAGCTTGGAGGCCGCGTAGACGCCCTGCGGGTTGGGACGGTCCTCCTCCGTGTACGGGCGCGACGCGGCGCCATCGAACACGAAGTCGCTGGAATAGTGCACGAGCGTCGCGCTCACGCCGGCAGCCGCCCGCGCGAGCGCCCGCACGGCGAACGCATTCGCCTCGAGCGCGGCGACCGGGTCCGACTCCGCGCCATCCACATCATTGTAGGCGGCGCAGTTGACGATGACGGCGGGCCGATGCGCCCCGACCGCGTCGCAAACGGCGCCATCGTCGCGGATGTCGAGGTCGGCGCGCGACAGGGCACGCACATCCGCATCACGCTCGAACACACGGGCGACGGCGAGGGCGAGCTGACCCGCGGCCCCGGTCACGAGCACCCGCGGGCGCATCACGAGGCCCGGGTGTTCCCGGCCGTGAAGGCTCTCATCTTCTCGTCGTCGAACACGCCTTCCCAGCGCGCCACGACGGCCGTGGAGATGCAGTTGCCCATCACGTTGACCGCCGTGCGGCCCATGTCCATCACCTGGTCGATGCCCAGCAGGATGGCGGCGCCCTCGATAGGGAGATTGAACTGGCTCAGCGTGGCGGTGAGCACCACGAGCGCGGCGCGCGGCACGCCGGCCACGCCCTTGCTGGTGAGCATGAGCGTCAGCATCATGACCAGTTGCTGGCCGAACGTCATCTCGACGCCGGCCAGCTGGGCCACGAAGACGCTGGCGAGCGACAGGTAGAGGGTCGTCCCGTCGAGGTTGAAGCTGTACCCCGTCGGCAGCACGAACCCGACGATGTTCTTGGGCACGCCGAAGCGCTCCATCACCTCGAGCGCCTTGGGCAGCGCGGCTTCGCTGCTGGCCGTCGTGAACGCGATCAGGAACGGCTCGCGGATGGCGTTGGCGAACTTGAAGAACGGCACGCGGATGAGCCAGGCCACGCCGCCGATCACGACGATCGCGAACACGAACAGGCCGCCGTACATCAGCAGGACCAGCTTGCCGAGGGTGTAGAGGATGCCGAGGCCCTTGCCGCCGACGGTGGCCGCGATCGCGGCGAAGACGCCGAGGGGGGCAAACCGCATCACGTGGCCGGTGAACTTGAACATCACCTGCGCGGTGCTCTCCAGCACCTCGACCACCGGCTTGCCCCGTTCGCCGACGGCGGCGAGCGCGATGCCGAAGAACGTCGAGAACACCACCAGCTGCAGGATGTCGCCCTTGGCGGCCGCGTCGACGACCGACGTCGGGAACAGGTGCAGGAAGATGTCCCAGGCGCCCTGCTGGTTCTTCGCGAGCGCGGCCAGTTCGCCGGTGTCGGCGCCGATGGGCACGGCCAGGCCGGCGCCAGGCTGGAACCAGTTCACGAGCGCCAGGCCCCAGAACAGCGCGATCGTCGTCGCGAGTTCGAAATAGATGATGGCCTTCAGACCGATCCGGCCCATCGCCTTGAGGTCGCCGGTGCCCGCGATCCCGACGACGAGCGTCGAAAACAGCAGCGGCGCGATGATCATCTTGATCATGCGCAGGAAGGCGTCGGCCAGGGGCTTGATGCTGACGCCGAAGGCGGGCCAGATGTAGCCCACGGCGATACCGATGAACAGGCCGATGAAGATCTGCGTCGTCACCCCGGGCAGGCGACTGCGGCGAGCGGGCGCGGCGGGCGTCGCGTCGGGCCTGGCAACCTTCACGGGGCGGACTCCTTCAGGAACATCGCCTGCACGGGTGCGGGGTCTCTAGGCGGCGCGGTTCAGCGCCTCGGCGATGACAGCAACCACGTATCGCTGCTGGTCGGGCATCAGTTCGCCGTACACCGGGAGCGCCAGCGTTTCGCGAGCGGCCCTCTCGGCGTGCGGGAACTCCCCCGTGCGGTACCCGAGGTAGGTGAAGCAGGCCTGCTCGTGGAACGGCACCGGGTAGTAGATCGCGCATCCGACGTGCCGCGACTCGAGATGGGCCTTGACGGCGTCACGGCCCGGCACGCGCACCACGTACTGGTTGTAGATGTGGTGACAGCCGGGCACCTCGACCGGTATCGCGACGCGATCGGCCAGGCCGAACTCGGCGAACAGCTCCGCGTACCGTGCCGCGTTGCGCCGGCGCCCCTCGGTCCAGCCGGGCAGGTATGGCAGTTTCACGCGGAGCACGGCCGCCTGCAGCGCGTCGAGCCGGAAGTTGCCGCCGATCACCTGGTGGTGATACTGACGGTCGGCCCCGTGCACGCGCATGCGGCGAAGCTCGGCCGCCAGCGCCGCGTCGTCGGTCGTGACCAGCCCGCCGTCGCCGAACGCGCCGAGGTTCTTGCTCGGGAAGAACGAGAAGCAGCCGGCCCGGCCGATGCCGCCGACGGTGCGGCCCTTGTACGTGGCGCCGATCGCCTGTGCCGCGTCTTCGATGATCGGCACGCCGGCCCGACAGGCGATCTCGCAGAGCGGGTCGAGGTCCGCGCTCTGCCCGTACAGGTGCACCGGGATGATCGCGCGCGTCCTCGGCGTGATCGCGGCGGCCACCGCGGCAGGGTCGATGTTGTACGTGACCGGATCGATGTCGACCAGCACCGGCGTTGCGCCGACGCGTGCCACCGACCCGGCGGTGGCGAAGAAGGAATACGTGCTGGTGACGACCTCGTCGCCCGGGCCGATGCCGAGCGCCATCAGCGCGAGCAACAACGCGTCGGTGCCCGACGACACCCCGACGGCGTGCGCCACGCCGAGGAACGCGGCCATGTCGCGCTCCATGCCCTCGACCTCGGGTCCCATGATGAAGCGCTGGCTGTCGCACACGCGGGTGACGACATCGACAATGGCGTCGCGGATGGGGCGGTACTGCGCCTGCAGGTCGAGCATGGGCACCTGCATGGATGCGGCCGCCTGACTGGTACCCTTCTCCGACATGGGAATGTCCCTCGCTCCGCCGACGCTCCTACTGGCCGACGACACGGGGATCGCCCCAGAGGGCGAGATCATTGCGCGTGTCGGCGTCATTGCCCCGCGGGCCGGAGTACGTATTGAAGTTGAGTTCCACGACCTGCCCCTGGTACGGCGCGAGGTCGATGGTGGCCGACAGCCAACGCCGATCGCGATCGTGGTCCTTCGGGCTCACGGTTTCGCGCACGTACTCCTCGAACGACCGACCGTCGGACACGCCGATACTGAACACCACGCCGTCACCCTCGCCCGTCCACGCATCGTCGCGCAGGCCGTAGTAGACCTGCAGGACTCCCCGGCGGGGCACCGAGACCTTCCAGCGGATCCGCGAAAACGCCGGTGCGAAGACGGCCTTGTGGCTCTCGCCGGCCAGGGTCACGTCCTTGACCGTGAACGGGGCGTCGCCGGGCTCTTTCCAATGCGACACTGTCTGCGCTTCGGGCAACAGGCTGATCAGGTCGATCGTAGGCGGCCCGCCGCCCTCGCGGAGCATCCAGAAGGCCACGACCGCCGCCACGACGGCCAGACCCGCCAGCGCAGCGACCACTTTCCTGTTCGTCAGCACGAGAACCATCCCTCCTTCGAGGCGTCGGGCGCCAGAAATCCCTGCATGCTAGCACCCGGCACGGACGGGCGGCAAGCCAGCCGGACCGCCACTCAGCGGCCGCGTTCCTTCACCGCCGCGCGCGTTTCGCGGTCGATCTCGCGGCGCTTGATCGTCTCGCGGCGGTCGTAGTCCTTCTTGCCCTTCGCGAGGCTGATCGCGATCTTCACGCGGCCGTTCCTGAAGTACATCCGCACCGGCACCAGCGTCATGCCCTTTTCGGTGGTCTTGCCGACCAGTTTGCGGATCTCGTGGCGGTGCAGGAGGAGCTTGCGCGGCCGCAGCGGCTCGTGGTCGGCGTACCCGCGGCTGCTGTAGGACCCGACGTGCACGTGGTGCACGAAGATCTCGCCGCCCTCGACGCGGGCGAAGCTGTCGCGCAGGTTCACGCGGCCCTCGCGGATCGCCTTCACCTCGGTGCCGACCAGGGCCATGCCGGCCTCGAACGTCTCTAGCAGGTGATAGTCGTGGAGGGCCTTGCGGTTCTCGGCGATGGTGCGCTCGGCCTTCTTCCGCTCGGCCTTCGCGGCCGTGTCCCTGGCGCTCATGGCCGCGGCCCGTCGCCGGCGGCCGGCTCCCCTCGGCCCGCCGCGGCCAGCGCCGCGGCCAGCCGGACGGCGGCGATCATGCTCCCGGGGTCGGCAGCGTTCCGGCCGGCGATGTCGAACGCGGTGCCGTGATCGACGGAGGTGCGGATGATCGGCAGGCCGAGCGTGACGTTGACCGATGTGCCGAACGCCAGCAGCTTCACGGGAATCAACCCCTGGTCGTGGTAGCAGGCGACGACGGCGTCGAACTCCCCGCGTGTGGCGCGCACGAACAGGGTGTCGGCGGGATACGGCCCCCGGACGTCGATGCCGCCGGCCGCGCAGGCCGCGATCGCGGGGCCGATGACGCGCTGCTCCTCGTCGCCGAGCACGCCGCCTTCCCCGGCATGCGGGTTGAGGCCGCAAACCGCCAGGCGCGGCGCGGCGAAACCGAACCGCGGCAGTTCGCGCGCCGTCAGCCGGATCACGCGCTCGACGAGGTCGCGCGTCAACAGGCGCGGCACCGCCGAGAGCGGCTCGTGGATGGTCGCCAGCACCACGCGCAACGCGTCGGCGTGGAACATCATCGCCACCGACGGCGCGCCGGTCAGATGCGCGAGCAGCTCGGTGTGGCCGCGCCAGGGCAGGCCGGCCAGCGCGAACGCTTCCTTGCAGATCGGCGCCGTCGCGACCGCATCGACCGCGCCCGCCATCGCGTCCTCGACCGCGGCGACGATGGCGCCGTAGGCGGTGCGGCCGGCCTCGGCCGACAGCTTCCCGGTCTCGACGCCCGGCGTGTAGATCCGCCCGTAGACGACCGGCACGCACGCCTCGAGCACGCGGGGGCTCGCCGCGGCCTTCGCCGCGATTTCCGGCCCGATGCCGGCCGGATCGCCGATCGTGATGGCCACCCGCGGCAATGTCATCGGCAGCCGCCCGCCCCGCACCCGCATCCGCCGCATCCGCCAGGCTGGGCCGGGAACTCCCCCCCGCTGCCGGGATGCGCTTCGCCGCGGGCGGCGCCTGCGGTCCCATGGTTCAACTCGTAGCGCAGGCAGCACTTCAGCCGGCCGCACAGTCCCGAGAGCCTCGACGGGTTCAGGGCGAGGTCCTGCTGCTTGGCCATCTTGATCGAGACCGGCTCGAACGACTTCAGCCAGATGCTGCAGCACAGCGGGCGCCCGCAGGTGCCGTAGCCCGAGAGCAGCCGCGCTTCGTCGCGCACGCCGATCTGGCGGAGTTCGATCCGGGTCTTGAACTCCGAGGCCAGCTCCCGCACCAGCTCGCGGAAGTCCACCCGCTCCTCGGACGTGAAGAAGAAGACGAGCCGCGAACCGTCGAACAGCTGCTCGACGCGCGCGAGCTTCATGGCGAGGCCACGCTCGCGGATCTTCATGACGCAGAGGCGGAACGCCTCGCGCTCCCGGTGCTCGTGGCGGGCGCGCAGCGACTGGTCCTGGCTGGATGCCCGGCGCAGCACGCGCGTCGCCGGTTCACCGGGCGCGTGGCGGGCCAGCAGCGCGGCCGGGCGGACCAGCACCGAGGCGAGGACCGGCCCCGAGTCGGACTGCACCACCACGAGGTCGCCGTCGGCGAGCGGCGGGTCGGCGTCGCACGCGATGACCGCGCGGATCCAGCCGCCGGTGATGCCCTTGACCGCCACGAAGGCGCCGGGCGCTCCAGCGCTCATAGGATTCGCCATCTATCACCGCCGCGACGCGCGCTCAGAGCTGGAGCACGAGCCAGTCCGCCACGATCTTGGGGCTGGCGTTGCGATCCAGTGCGGCGAGCGACCGCCCGACGGCTGAAAACGCACGCGCGAGCCGGTCGCGGTCGTAGTGCCTCGCCAGGGGCTCGAGATCCGCCCTGAGGTCGAGGTTGACCAGCGCCGTCTCGGGCGCGCGGCTTGTCAACACGGCCAGGTCTCGCAGCAGCGAGCCCATGGCACCCAGGCGCACGGCCACCGTGTCGCGGTCGGCGCCTCCGCTCTTCCCGTCCTTCTCAGCAGCGTTGCCGGGCTCCTTCGTCTTGCGCCCGGCCGTCTTGAGCAGCGCAGCCGAGACGGCCAGCCTCGCGCGGACATCCGAGGTCCGCGCCGTCTCCATCAGGACCGCAGCCGCCACGGCCCGGGCCTGCGCGCGCTGGCCGGCCTCCTCGCCGAGCGCGCGCGCGAAGCTGCCGCCCGACAGCGCCGCCGCCGCCCGAGCCTCGGCCTCCGGCATGCCGCGCGTCTCTGCCAGCGCCGCGGCGATCTCAGACGCCGCGAGTGGCGCAAACGTCAGGACGCAGCAGCGCGACCGCACCGTTGTCGCCAGCAGGTTCGGCCGTGACGTGACGAGCACGAACACATTCCGCAGCGGCGGCTCCTCCAGCGTTTTCAGGAGCGCGTCCTGCGCGTCGGTGCCAAGCTCGTCCGCGCCGTCGATGACCACCACGCGATGCTGCGCCTCGAACGGCCGATAGCCGACCTGGCGCACGAGGTCACGCGCCTGCGCCACGGCGATCGTGCTCTTGTCCTCGGGCCGCCGGATTGTGAACACATCCGGGTGCAGACCGCGCGCGATCCGGCTGCACGAGGGGCACGTGCCGCACCCGTCGCGCTGGTCGGCCGATGTCTGCACGGGTGCCGGGCAGTTCAGTGCCTGCGCCAGCGCATATGCCAGCTGCCGCTTGCCAACACCGTTGGGACCGGCAAACACCAGGCTCGGCGGGAGGGTCCCCGACTGGACCGCCCGGGCCAGCAGCCGCTTCACTCGACGATGACCGACGATTTCGCGGAAGCTCATGGGAGGCAGAGAGTTACAGGGATCGTATCACACTGGGAGCCAGGCGCCAGGGACTAGGCGCTTGGCGCTAGTCTGACGCGGCTCGCATGGCCTATGTCAGTCGCGGTCGTGGCACGGAGACTGACTAGCCCCTAGCGCCAAGCGCCTAGCCCCTGGCCAAGAAGCGTCTTAACTGCCAGAACCGTGAAGACGGCCGCCATGCCGATGATGGCGCGGTACTCGCGGTTGCGCCACGCACGCCTGAGACTGAATCGGCGCTGGACCGAGGGACCGGTGCCGCGGCAGTAGTCGTCGTACTCGGCCCCGAACTTCTGGCGGAGGAACGCCTCTTCCGTGCGGATTGCGGCGGTGAACGTCAGGGCGACGTACAGGCCCGTGGCAGCGGCCGCGATCAGGGCGTTGCCGGCGATGGCCACGCCGAGTCCCATCAGCGCCGATCCGACGTAGAGCGGATGGCGGGTCCAGCGGTACGGCCCTGAGCGCGTGACCTCCCGGCTCTTCTCGAGGTGCCCGGCGGCCCACACGCGGATGCACTCGCCTATCGCGGCGACGACAGAGCCGGCTGCGAGCAGGGGCCAGGTCGGCCTGGCGAGCCAGAGCACCAGGAGGCCCGCCACGAACCCCAGCGGCACTCGCAGCCTGGCCACCCAGCGTAACGGGTCACGCACGGGCGCCACCCCCGGCCAGGCGGCGATCCACGGTGTGAGCGACCTCTTCCACCGTGATCGTGTCGATGCAGGGCGTGTCGCGCCGGCAGCGCCGTTTGTGATGGCACTCGCAGTCGTCGAAGCGCGACACGCACAGATCGGCACCGCTCCACGGTCCGTTCCTCACGGGGTTCGTCGGCCCGAACACGCCGACAATCGGCGTGCCGACCGCGGCGGCCAGCTGCAGGGGGCCGGTATCCCCGCCGATGACCAACGCCGCCGCGCGGCAGAGTTCAACCAGGTCCGCGAGCGTCGTCGACGGCGCAGGCACCGCGGCGCCTCCGGAGGCGGCCGCGACTTCGTCGGCCAGCAGCCGCTCCCTCGGTCCCCACGTCACGATCGATGGCAGCCCGTGGCTCGATCGCACGTGCTCGGCGATGCGGCCGTAGCGAAGCGCCGGCCACTGCTTGTTCGGCCAGCCCGCGCCCGGGTTGACGACGGCGAAGCGGCCGCCGGCGCCGAGTGAGAGCAGCTGGCGCACCTGGTCCGGCACGGCCGACGGCGACACCTTGAGCGGCGATGCGACGCCGCGCACAGTCACCCCGAGGGCCTCGACAAGCGAGAGGTTCTTGCGCACGACATGGGCGCGGTCGTCGCCCTCGATGCGCGTGGTGTAGAACAACCCGGCAGCCGGCTCGCGCAGTTGACGCGCCACGAAGCCGGCGACGGCGCGCGCGCCCGAGAGGCGGGCGAGCACGGCCGACTTCATCAGCCCCTGGAAGTCGATGGCAACATCGTAGCGGGCGGCGCGCAGTTGTCGAAGGACCGTCAGGAGCGGAGCTCCCTCCGGCGGCCCGAACACGACGGCGCGGTCGACGACGGGCACCAGTTCGAGCAGCGCGGCATAGCGGCGATCCACCAGCCAGTCGATGCGGGCGTCCGGCCACTCGGCCCTCAGCGCGGCCGCCGCGGGCAGCGCGTGTACCAGGTCGCCGAGGGCGCCGAGCCGGACAACGAGGATCGATCTGGGCATTCAGGATGAGGTCAGCCGCGACACGAGATCGCGCGTCGAGTGCCCCTTCGGGTCGCCGACGATGGCCGTCCGCCCGCCGTACGACGCGACAATCGGACGCTCGGGCACGGACTCGACCGTGTAATCGGTGCCCTTGCAGTGCACGTCCGGCCTGAGCCGCAGGAGGACGTCGGCGACGGTTCGCCCCGAAAACACGACGACGTAGTCGACGCAGCGGAGGGCGGCGATGAGCTCGGCCCGGTCGGACTCCTTCATGACCGGCCGTCCGGGCCCCTTGAGCGCGCGCACCGACTCGTCGTCGTTGACCGCCACCACGAGCCGGTCGGCTTCCGCCTTCGCGCCCTCGAGATACCGGATGTGGCCGACGTGGAGCAGATCGAACACGCCGTTCGCCAGGGCGATGGTCCGTCCCTGGGCACGGTCGGCGGCGATGGCGGCCGCCAGGTCGTCGAGCGTCATCAGCACAGCCATGACGTCAGGGCACCGGGTGATCGAGCAACCAGACCGCGGCGCCGATCAGATCGTCGCACACGGCGTCGGCCGACACGCCGGGCTGCGGCTTGAGCGCCTCGGTTGCCCCGTAGCCGGTCTTCACGAGGATGCCGCGGCATCCGACGGCGTTCGCCACGGCCACGTCGCGCCAGCGGTCGCCGATCACGACGGACCGCTCCAGGTCGATGCCGAGCTCCCGCGCCGCGCGAAGCGCCATTCCGGGCTTCGGCTTGCGGCAATCGCAGTCGGTGCGGTACGCCGGCACGGCAGCGTCGGGGGCGTGCGGGCAGTAGGTACTGGCCGTCGATCCGGCCTCCGCCCTCGCTCGCCCGGTCCTTGAGATATTGCTCGAGCGTGCCGACCCACTCCTCGCCGTACAAACCCTGGGCGACGCCTGCCTGGTTGGTGAGGACGACGACGAGGTAGCCGGCCTGCGTGAACAGGCGGATGGCGTCGATGGCGAAGGGATACAGCTCGAAGCGCTCGAAGCGATCGATGTACCCGGCGTCGAGGTTGATGGTGCCGTCACGATCGAGGAACACCGCCGGCCGCTTCTCGCTCACAACAGGTCTCCCACCGCCTTGGCCACCGCGCCGGCCTCGAGGCCGAGCATGCAGCGGTGGTCCAGCGGACACTCACGCAGCAAACACGGCCGGCACCACGCGTCGGCGGTGACCACGCGCGCGCGCGCGGCCAGCGGGGCCGTCACTCGCTCGTCGGTGGCGCCGAACAGCGCCACCACCGGCGTGCCGACGGCGGCCGCCAGGTGCATCGCCCCCGAGTCGTTCGACACGAAGGCCGCGCACGTCGCGAGGACGCCCGCCAGTTGCGCCAGGCTGGTCCTGCCCGCCAGGTTGATCGCCGGCCTGGTGCCCGGACTTCTGATCTTATCGAGTTCGGCCTCGATTGCGCACGCGGTTCCTCGATCCCCGGCGGCCCCCACGAGCACCGGCTGGAGGCCGTGGCTGCGCCCCAGGGCTGAGGCCACCGCGGCGAATCGCTCCGGCAGCCATCGTTTCGCGCCTCCGTACGCCGCGCCGGGCGCGATGCCCAGCAGCGGTGCGTCCGCCGGCCATCCGTCTGCGGCGAGCAGGTCGCAAGCGGCCGCAACGGCGGCGGCAGGAACGTCGAGCCTTGGCACCCGGTCGCCGTTTGGATACCCGAGCGCTGCGACGAGATGGCGATAGTAGTCCGCCTGATGCACGCGGCCGCGCGGCAGCGGCACGGCCCTGGTCAGCAGCACGCCCCGCAGGCGTCGCCGGTAGCCCCAGCGCTCCGGGACGCCGGCGCGCCGCGCCGTCACGGCCGACTGCAGCGAGTTCGGGAGGAGGATCGCCGCCCCGGCCCCGAGCGCCCGGAGCCGTTCGGCGCCTTCGCGGACGGCCGCCCACCGCTTCAGCCCCCGCCCGTTCGGAAGCGTGAGCACCTCGTCGACGCCTGGGACCATCGACCAGAGCTCGGCCACGCTCGAGCGCGCGGCCACCGCGAGGCGCGACGTCGGTTGGTGCCGGCGGACGTCGGCGGCCGCGGGCAGCGCCATCACCGCGTCGCCGAGCCAGTTGGGCGAGACCAGCAGGATCGTCATGCGTCGTCCCGCAGGGTGCCGGGAGGGTCTTCGGATGCGGCGGACGGGAACATGCCCGGGTCGCCGCCATCCGGCAGGGGCGAGTCGCGCCAGCGGCGATGCATCCACAGCCACAGCTCGGGATGCCGGCGCACGTGCATCTCGAGCACGTCGGTGCAGCGCTGCGTGAAGGCGCGGATGGACTCGGGCGTGTCGTCGGCGGGCGGATCGACGGGATGCTCGTACATCAGCCGGTAGCGGCCCACGCCGTCTGGCAGTGCGAAGACCGGGATGACCGGGGCGCCGGTGCGCAGGGCGAGCACGCCGAGCGCCAGTGTCGTGGCGGCCGGCCGATCGAAGAAGTTGACCGTGACGGCATCCGGAGCCTGGATGTGCTGATCGATGAGGATGGCCACGGCGTCGTTCGCCCCGAGGGCTTTCAGGACCCTCCGCAGCGCGCCGCGCCGGTAGATGACGTAGTTGCCCTGACAGCCTCGCATCCGCTCGAGCAGTTCGTGCAGGCGGCGGTTGTCGAGCGGGCGCGCCAGCACGCCCATCGGCGCGAACGCGGCCGCGTGCGCGATCGCGTTGATCTCCCAGTAGCCGAAATGGCCCGTGAACAGCAGGGCTCCCCGGCCCTTCGCTCGCGCGTCGCGCATCCGGTCGCCGCCGTCGATCTCCACCCGTGCCAGGACCTGGTCATGGGAGAGCCCGCTGAACTTCAGCAACTCGAAGAGCAGGCGGCCGAAGTGCCCGAAGACGCGCCGGACGATCGCCCGTCGTTCGGCCGCCGGCTTGCGCGGAAACGCCGCCGAGATGTTCTCCATGGCGATGCGCCGGTGCCGGCGATCCAGGGCGTAGAAGAAGAACCCCAGGCCTGTGCCCATCGCGCGCACCGCGCGCCAGGGCAACAGGCGCGCCGCATGCATGGTGAACAGGACCAGCCCGTACTCGAGCGGGTGGCGCAGTGCCTTCATGCGTGCGCCTCGCGGGGGCGCCCGCGTTCCGCGTCAAGGCGCGCGGCCAGCCACGCCCGGAACGCCGGCGCCGGCTCGATGCACACCTCGAGCGGCACCCACGCGACGGGCCACGGCATCGGCCTGAACGGCAGCAGGCGGACCAGGTCCTTCTCGGTGGTGACAATCGCCTTCGCGCCCGCCGCCCGCGCGCGGTCGGCCAGGCGTGCCACGTCGTCCCGGCTGTAACGATGATGGTCCGGGAAGCCCATCGCCTCCCTGACGTCCCAACCGGCCGCCCGCAACTCCTCGAAGAACCGCTCCGGCCGCGCGATGCCGGCTGCCGCGAGCACGGGAGCGGCGCCGCCCATCGGCGCGGTGGCGCGCACCGCGTCGAGCCGCAGCGGCGCGCCGGCCGTCCTCACGAGCCTGAAGCCGTCGCGCACCCCGAGGCTGGAGGCCACCGTGCGGGCCTGCTCGTCGGTGTCGGCCTCCACGAGGACGGCATGCGCGCGGGAGGCGGCCGAGAGCGGCTCGCGCAGCCGCCCGGCCGGCAGCGTCCGGGCGTCGGCGAGGTCCTCGGGCCCCACGATCAGGAGATCGGTGCCCCGCGCCAGGGTCAGATGCTGAAAGCCGTCGTCGAGCAGGTGCACCGTGGCGTCGAGGTGGGATTCGGCGAGCCGGCCTGCCAGATAGCGATCGCCCGAGACGAGCACGCGGGCCCCCTCGACCGCGCGCGCCAGCATGAGGGGTTCGTCGCCGCTGCGGTCCAGGTCGGCCGACATCCGCCGGCCGTCCGACACCACCACCACGCCGTCAGGCGCGGAGCGGCGCCCGTACCCCCGGCTCAGGATGGCAGGCCGCTCGCCCATGTCGATGAGGAGGCGGGCAAGATGCGCGACAGTCGGCGTCTTGCCGGTGCCGCCCACGCGGAGATTGCCCACGCTGACCACCGGATGCGACAGGCGCCGCTGCCGCCCGGGTCCCTGGTAGTAGGCCCGACGGGCACTCGCGGAGGCGGCGTAGAGGGAGGCCAGCATCGCGTGCGACCTCACCGCCCTGCCGGGAACGCGAGCACGTTGGCCGGCCCGTCGGCAGGCAGCGGCAGCAGCGCGGCGATCGCGTCCAGGCTGCGCGCGCGCGCGCCGCGATTCGCTTCCACCAGCGCACGGGCGCGGTCCCCGAGAGCGGCGCGGGCATCCGGCACCGACAGCAGCTCGATCAGGGCGTCCTCCAGTTCGCGTCCCGACTTCACCTGCACCGCCGCGCGGGCCGCCAGGAACGTCTCCGCGATCTCGGCAAAGTTCTGCATGTGCGGGCCGAACACGATGGGCTTGCCATACACGGCGGGCTCGAGGATGTTGTGCCCGCCGGTGGGCACCAGGCTGCCGCCCACGAACACGACGGTGGCCGCCTGGTAGACCTGCGCCAGCTCGCCGATCGTGTCGAGCACGACGACATCGGCCCTGACCTCTTCGTCGATGGGCAGCTCGGATCGCAGCACCGTCCGGAAGCCGAGCTGGCGGGCGAGCGAGGCGGCCTCTGAAAAGTGCTCGGGTTTGCGAGGCGCGAGGATCAGCAGCGGCTGGCGCGCCAGCGTCCGGATGCGCTCGAACCCGTTCAGCACGATCTCGTGCTCGCCGGGCATGGTGCTGCCGGCGACCATGACCGCGCGCCCCTCCGCCACCGCGAGGTAGCGCAGCACGCGGTCCGCGCCGCCGCGCGCCGCACCGGCGCCGGGCCCCTTGAGCGCGTCGAACTTGAGGCTGCCGGTGATCGTGATGCGATCCGGCGGCGCGCCCAGTGCCCGCAGCCGGCCGGCGGTCTCCTCGCCCTGCACGCAGAACCGATCGACCAGCGCGAGCACGCGGCGGAAGAGCGGCCTCACGCGCATGTACCGCGGAAACGACCGCGCCGAGATCCGCCCGTTGATCACGACGGTCTTCACGCCGCGCGCCCGGCATTCGCGCAGCAGGTTCGGCCAGATCTCGGTCTCCATCATCACGAACAGGCGCGGCCTGACGATGTCGAGGACGCGGCGGACGATGAACCCCAGGTCGATGGGAAAGAAGAACACGCCGTCGGCCTGCGGAACGCTCTGTTTCGCCACCCGCTGCCCGGTCATCGTCGTGGTTGACACGAACAGCCGCAGGTGCGGGTACCGCGCCTTGAGGTCGTCGGCAATGGCCCGCGCGGTGAGGGCCTCCCCGACCGAGACGGCGTGGAGCCAGATCGACGCATCGCGGTCGAGATTGAGCGACACCGGCAGCAGCCCCAGCCGTGCCGTCAGGCTGCCGGCATACTTCCCGTGGCGGAAGGCCTGGTACAGGAAGTAGGGCGACGCCGCCACGAAGAGCAGCAGCGTCGCGAGGCTGTAGAGCACGTACATAGGCCGCACCAAGATACCACGCGGGTTTGACCACTCCGCAACCGGTTCACTAGAATGGGATTTTCCGGTGAAGGAGTCCATCATGGCAATCAAGGTCGGCATCAACGGGTTCGGGCGCATCGGCCGCAACATCATGCGGGCGGCGATGGGCAACACGGCCATCGATTTCGTGGCCGTCAACGACATCACCGACACGAAGACGCTCGCGCACCTGCTCAAGTACGACTCGATCCTGGGCAACCTCGACGCCGCGATCGAGGCCGGCGACGGCTGGATCGCCGTCAACGGCGACAAGTTCCAGGTGCTGTCGCAGAAGGACCCGGCCCAGTTGCCGTGGAAGGACCTGGGCGTGGACGTGGTGTTCGAGGGCACGGGCAAGTTCACCAAGCGCGATGACGCGGCCAAGCACATCGCCGCCGGGGCGAAGCGCGTCATCATCACGGCGCCGGCCACCAGCCCGGACGGCTCGTTCGTGATGGGCGTCAACCACGAACTGTACGACCCCGCGAAGCACGTGATCATCTCGAACGCGTCCTGCACGACGAACTGCCTGGCGCCGTTCGTGAAGGTGCTCAACGACGCGTTCGTCATCAAGAAGGGCTGGATGACCACCATCCACTCCTACACGAACGACCAGAACATCCTCGACCTCCCGCACAAGGACCTGCGGCGCGCCCGCGCGGCCGCGCTGTCGATGATCCCGACCACCACCGGCGCCGCCAAGGCCGTCGGCGAGGTGCTGCCGGCGCTCAAGGGCAAGCTGGACGGCTTCGCGATGCGCGTGCCGACGCCGAACGTCTCGGTGGTCGACCTGGCCGTCATCGTCGAGAAGAAGACGACCGCCGACGAGGTGAACGCCGCGTTCCGCGCGGCCGCCGCCGGAGCGCTGAAGGGCATCCTCGCCGTCGAGGACGCGCCGCTGGTGTCAATCGACTTCCGCGGCAACGCCAACTCGTCGATCGTCGACTCGGCGTACACGAAGGTGATGGACGGCGACTTCGTGAAGGTCCTCTCGTGGTACGACAACGAGTGGGGCTACTCGAAGCGCTGCGTCGACCTGCTGCTCTACATGGCGAGCAAGGGCATCTAGTTTCTTCGGGGCTCGGGACTCGGGGCTCGGGACTCGGGGCTGGGGACTCGGAAGATCGCCGTGGCGGCGGGATGTCCGAATCCCGAGTCCCGAATCCCGGCTTTCCTCCGCCCCCGTCAGGGAGAACTGCCGTGGCGAAGCTGTCGATCCGTGATCTCGAGGTGCGCGGGAAGAAGGTCTTCATCCGCGTCGATTTCAACGTGCCCATCAAGGAGGGGCGCATCAAGGACGACACGCGCGTCCGGGCCTCCCTTCCGACCATCAAGTACGCGCTCGAGCACGGCGCCACCGTCATCCTGGCGTCGCATCTGGGCCGGCCCAAGGGCGGGCCGAGCCCCGAGTTCTCGCTCGAGCCCGTGGCCGCCCACCTGGCGAAGCTGCTGGACCAGGCGGTGAGCTTCGCCACCGACTGCATCGGCGAGCCGGCGAAGAACGCCATCGAGCGGGCGCAGGCCCAGGGCCACAACCTCGTGGTGCTCGAGAACGTCCGCTTCCACAAGGAAGAGGAGAACAACGATCCCGCGTTCGCGAAGCAGCTGGCGGAGCTCGCCGACCTCTACGTGAACGACGCGTTCGGATCGAGCCATCGCGCGCACGCGTCCACCGAGGGCATGGCGAAGCTCCTGCCGAAGGCGGCGGCCGGCTTCCTCATGGAAGACGAGCTGAAGTACCTCGGCCTCGCACTCGCGTCGCCGGAGCGGCCGTTTGTCGCCGTCCTCGGCGGTGCCAAGGTCTCCGACAAGATCGAGGTCATCGAGAACTTCCTCGGCCGCGTCGACGCCCTGCTCGTCGGCGGCGCGATGGCCTATACGTTCTTCAAGGCGAAGGGCCTGCCCGTCGGCAAATCGCTCGTCGAGGACGACAAGCTCGATGCCGCCCGCGGTGTCGTGGCCAAGGCGGCCGAGAAGGGCGTGCGCCTGGAGTTGCCCGTCGACCACGTCGTGGCCGAGAAGATCGAGGCCGGCATTCCGACGGCGACGCTGGCCGTTGACGATGCGGCGATCGGCGAGCGGATGGGCCTCGACATCGGGCCGAAGACCGCCGCGAAGTACGCCGAGATCGTCGGCGCCGCGAAGACCGTGGTGTGGAACGGCCCGATGGGCGTGTTCGAAACCAGCCCGTTCGACGCGGGGACAACGGCCGTCGCCAGGGCCGTGGCCGGCGTCAAGGGCACGACCATCATCGGCGGCGGCGACTCGGTGTCGGCGGTGGCGAAGGCGGGCGTGACCGACAAGATCACGCACATCTCGACGGGCGGCGGCGCGTCGCTCGAGTTCCTCGGCGGCCAGACGCTTCCTGGCGTCGCGGCCCTCACCGACAAGTAGCCTTCAGGGACATGGGATATGGGACAGGCCCCATGCCCCATGCCCCATGCCCCATGCCCCATGCCCCTGACGAGAATCACCCATGCGCACACCATTTCTCGCCGCCAACTGGAAGATGTTCAAGACCGTCGACGAGACGGTGGTCTACCTCCGCGAGTTCTGCGCGCTGACGGCCGGCGCGAGCGGCGCGGAGATCGTGGTCGCGCCGCCGTTCACGGCGCTGCGCGCGGCCGCCGACGCCGCGAAGGGCAGCAACGTCGGCATCGCCGCGCAGGACTGTTACTGGGAGCGTGAGGGCGCATTCACCGGCGAGATCAGCACCGCGATGATCAAGGACGCGGGCGCCGGCTATGTGATCATCGGCCATTCGGAGCGGCGCCGCCTCTTCGGCGACCTCGACGCCTGGGTCAACCGCAAGACTCTCGCGGTGCTCGCCGCCGATCTGACGCCCATCGTCTGCATCGGCGAGACGCTCGAGGAGCGCGACGCCAACCAGACGCTCGCCGTCCTGGACCGGCAGATCGACGCGGCGCTCGAGGGCGTCACGCCCGCGCAGGTCGCATCGCTGGTGATTGCCTACGAACCGGTGTGGGCCATCGGCACCGGGCGCAACGCCACGCCGGCGCAGGCCGGCGAGGCGCATGCCCACATCCGCGCCAGGCTGACGGCGGCCTTCGGCCCGGAGGCGGCACAGGCCTGCCACATCCTGTACGGCGGCAGCGTTAAACCCGACAATATCAAGGACTTGATGGCCCTGGAGGACGTGGACGGGGCGCTGGTGGGAGGCGCCAGTCTCTCGGTGCCCTCGTTTTTCGCGATCGTGACAGGCGCCACGACTGCTGTATAATAGAGGGATGCTGTACTACCTGCTGGTTGCCGTGTACGTGCTGGTGTGCCTGTTCCTCCTCGTGGCCATTCTGCTGCAGCAGGGCCGCGCGGGTGACATCGCGAGCGCGTTCGGCGGCAGCAGCAGCCAGACGGTGTTCGGCGCCCGGACGGGGGCGACCATGCTGACGCGGGCCACGACGGTCCTGGCCGCGCTCTTCATGATCGGCTCCATCGGGCTGGCCATCGCGTGGCGCAAGGCCCCGTCGTCGGTCGTGAGCGGCGTGCAGACGCCCGCGGCACCGACCGCGCCGGCCACGCCGCCTGCCGCGCCGGCCAAGTAAGAGTTCGTCGTTCGGCCCTCATTGCGGAAGTGGCGGAACTGGCAGACGCACCAGCTTGAGGGGCTGGCACTCGCAAGAGTGTGGGGGTTCGAATCCCCCCTTCCGCACCACATTGATTCATAAAGGACTTACGGCTCGGTGATATCCGAGCCGTTTTCGTTGAAGTGGGATCAGCCGGTGTCAGTAGGGTGGTTTCGACCCTCTTTGTAAAGGATTTTGTAAACGCCAGAGCAATCGCACACGGGCGTCTCGCTCCGCCCTGTTCGGAGGGATTGCCACTGCGTCCTCGCTCCGTCACCGTTCCACCGGACGCTTGCCCGACGCTCCAGCGCTCGTCCAGGTCGGCGGGTTTCCCCGCTCGCCCCGTCTCTCTGCCCCTGCTCCTCAAGTATCCACGCGCCACAAGCGCGTCTGAGCCGATCGGTTCCGTGCTTGTCGATGGACACCCCCTCCCCATCACGCTCACAGAGACGTGCAACATCGAACTACCACGAGGGTTTCTACGGTATTGCCTGTAATGCTGTCGTAGCACCGTTACACGGGTATTTGCCTTGACTCTTCTGTAATAGTGACTACCATGACTATTACAGGAGCGAAGTAGATGACCACCCGCCGCAAAGCCCAGACCGAGGAAGCGCCGAGGACTTGGGCTACTGCCGAGTGTCGACCACGGCGCAGGCGACCGAGGGACATTCCCTGCCCGACCAGAAGTCCCGCATCGCTGGATACTGCCAGGCCCACGGCCTCCCCGCTCCGTCCGACTACTTCACCGACCCTGGCACCAGCGGAACCGTCTCCCTTCAGAAGCGCGAGGCAGGGGCCAGGATGCTCGGCAAGCTCCGCAAGGGCGACCACATCATCGTCACCCGTGGCGACCGTCTGTTCCGTAGCGCCAAGAACGCTCTGGAGATTGCGGAGACGCTCCGAGACAAGGGGGTCGAGCTTCACCTGATGGACATGGGCGGTCCCGTCCTCAACTCGTCAGTCTCCCGGCTGGTGTTCGGCATCCTCATGATGGTGGCGAATATGGAGAGCGAGCGGATCGGGGAGCGGGTGGCGTCCGTCAAGGACCACCTCCGCAAGCAGGGGCGCTATCTGGGCGGCGCGGTCGCGGCGGGCTTCACGGTCGATGCGGACGGCAATCTGCGAGCGGATCGGAACTGGGAGAGGCACCTTGCCACGATGCGGCAGTTGTCCGATGAGGGGCTGTCGAGTCGCGCTATCGCGCAGAGATGCAGAAGCGCGGGCTGGCCATCTCGCACAACACGGTCTACCGCTGCCTGACGCAGCGGCGGAAGACGGATTCCTCGCTCGCCGTCCTGACACGCTTTCCTGTCCCACTCCCCGTGGGCTAAACTGAGGCCACAAGATGGAAGCTGAAGTTCGTAAGTCACCCAAGCGCAAGGCTGCGGCTTCTACCGCCAAACGCGCTCCGAAGTCAGCAGATGCGAAGCCTGCGTCGAGCGATCCGATTTCCCAGTTCGTCCCTCGGGAACTCGCCGAGCTTGAGAACCCCCAGACAGATTTGCCGCGCATCGCCCGCGATCCGCGACTGACGGCGTTAGTCGAGGCCCGACTCCGCGAAATACCAACGTCGCACGACGTTCATTGCGCTGATGCTCGCCGCATGGATTTCCTGCGGCCAGAAAGTGTGCATCTCGTTGTCTGTTTCGCCGCCCTACTGGACACCAAGCAATACCGCGATTCTGAGGGCCAACTCGGTCACGTCGCCGACTACGACCTGTTCCTGACACAACTCGACGAGGTGTGGTCGCACTGCTACCGCGCCCTTGTTCCAGGCGGGCGCCTGGTCGTCGTCGTCGGCGACGTGTGTTTGTCGAGGCGAAAGAACGACGGTCGGCACGTCGTGGTTCCCCTTCACGCTTCTATTCAAGAGCATTGCAGAACTATCGGCTTCGACAATCTGGCCCCGATCATCTGGCACAAGATTGCCAACGCCGTTTATGAAGTCGAGAACGGTTCAGGGTTCCTCGGCAAGCCGTATGAGCCGAACGCCGTCATCAAGAACGACATCGAGTTCATCCTGATGCAGCGGAAGCACGGTGGCTACCGAAGCCCTTCGGTGGCAACACGCGTGATGAGCGTGATTTCCTCTGACAACTACCAGAAGTGGTTCCAACAGATTTGGAGTGGACTCACGGGCGCATCGACGAAGCAGCACCCAGCACCATATCCCGTCGAGTTAGCAGAACGACTGATACGGATGTTTAGCTTCGTCGGCGACACGGTTCTCGATCCGTTCGCAGGTACGGGCACGACCACGCTGGCTGCGTCTCGCTGGGCTAGGAATAGCATCAGCGTCGAACTCGACTCTCACTACTACACGCTTATGCGCGAGAGGTTGGTGAGGGAGACTGCTGACTTATACGCCACAACTCGGCTACACTTCAGCGCGGACGAACGCGGTCGGTAGCTATTCTCTCGAATCTCGACTGCGCCACCCGTCCCAGTAGAGGGGCCCCAATCCATGGTGGAAGTCGAGCGACTCCTGTCCGAGGCTGTCCAGCATTTCTGGTCGACCCGCAGCGACCAGAGTCTCCGACAGGGTTCCGCTACAGGCATCAAAGACGCTGGCAATCGAAGCGCCGTCACGGGTGGGAAACACGCCGACGGATTCGTCAAGCTCGTCGCCGAAATCATCGCCGACGCTGGCATTGATGACTTCAACATCCATACGACTTCCAAGAAGAGCAGGACGATTCCTGGCTACTACCGTCCCGCCAAGGAGTGGGACCTGGTGGTCTCCTTCGATGACACGCTCCTTGCGGCCGTTGAGGTGAAGTCCCAGGTCGGTAGCTTCGGTAACAACTTCAACAATCGCGTTGAAGAGGCTATCGGCAACGCGTCGGACTTCTGGGCTGCCTACACCAAAGGGATCTACAGCCCCTCGGCCCGTCCGTGGCTGGGCTACCTCTTCATGCTGGAAGAGGAACCAACCTCCATCGCGCCGACCCGCCCCCTTGATTCTCGCCGTTCTCGGTCGATCAAGCGTTTCAGGGCTTGTCCTACGCCGCCAAGTATGAAGAGGTGTGCAGGAGATTGGTCCGAGAGCGACTCTACGACGCGGCGTGCTTCGTCACGTCGAATTCGCGAGACGGCAAGAAGGGCTCGTATTCAGAGCCCGCCAAGGAAATCGGAATCAAGAACTTCGCTCGCTCGTTGCGGGCACACGCTGCGTCTTTTTCTGCCGTCTGAGAGAGCAGCCTCAGGCTGGTAGCGTTTCCGCAAGGCCCCCTGATTCGGACGCCCATGACTCTCGAACAGGTGATCGAAGACATCTCATCGAGACACGTCAAGGACTCAGGGCGTCTCTCGCCGCTGGCCAACTACGCGAAACAGGACTTGGAGCGACTCGGCCTGCCAGGGGTGCGGGGCGGTGATTCGGGCGAACTTCGTGTTAGTGGAATAGGACGCACGAAAGCGTGGGACGTTGCTTTCGAATTCGCTGGCAAGTTCCGTCTCTTGATTTCACTCAAGTCGATGTGGAAGAACATCGGCGGCACGGTGCCAAATCGCCTTGACGATCTCATGGGCGAGGTCGCAAACGTTCAACAGTTCATGCCCGAAGTGGTGATTGGATACATCCTCATCTTCGACGCAACCCAAGACTCCGTTCGTCAGGAGGATGGACGGACATGGTCAGTGCATTTTGAGGACTCCATTCGACGAATTGCGATTCGGCGGGCTCCGCTCTGGAACCAAGGATTGCTTGAGGGGTTCTGGTTCATTCGCTTCGAGTCAGACAAGCCAATGGGATCGCGTGTAGTTGATCCCGCTGCCACGGCTGCTCAAGGGGAGGCGTTCTTCCGAGCCCTGGTCAAGGAACTTCACAAACGAGAGCCTGCGATTCCATTGACTATAGATACGACCACATTGTGATTCGGACCACCTGTCCGAACACTTGGCGGAACGAGGGCAAGAGGGATGACGCTGAAGAGTATCCCGTATCCCAAGCTAGCACCGCTTGTGCGCGATTACCTGTCGACCGAAGAAGAAGAATCGGCCGCGGCGCTGATTCGCGGACTTCGACCTGCTCGACTACGCGGCTACTTGACGCCTTCGGAACTTGAAAACGTGCGCCGCTGGAAGTCGCCTCGCGCTCTTCAACTGATCAGGAGCAACACGGCTTACCGAGTTCGGAGTGCGACCACACGGGCGCTCGCCACCAAAAGCGAGCGGGAGCGACTCGCCGCACTTCGAGAGTTGCGGGGCGTGTCCGTGCCGATGGCATCTGCAATCCTGATGCTGCTCTACCCGAAGCGATACGGGGTGATCGACATTCGGGTTTGGCAGCTTCTCTACAAGATCGGGACGGTCACGAAGAACCCCAGAGGCATTGGGTTCAGCTTTGCGAATTGGTATCAGTTCTTAATGGTCATTCGGTATTTTGCCAAGGAGTTCGGCGTCAAGGCGCGGGACGTTGAGCGGACACTCTTCGTGGCACACAAGAAATACCAGAAGGGGCAATTCTACACCTAGCGTGATTCGTGAGACGCAGTCACATGCGCTATGGACGGCAACACGTTAGGGCCGCATCGGGGCAACCGTCGCCATCGGCCACAGAGAGAGAGCGATAGACTCATGGGTGCATCACATTACCAGATCGGGTTCGTTCAAATCGGTCTCGGCAGCGTACTCAGCCAACACACCCTTCACGTGCCGCCAAACCAGCGCGAGTACTACATGGTAGAGAACGTGAGGTCAGCGGACTCTTTCAGGATCTGCATCGCGCACTATCGGAGAACGCGACGGAGTATTTTCTCGGGAGCATCGTTGCGATTCCGAAATCCGTGGGCGTATTGGACATCGTTGACGGACAACAACGACTTGCTACAACCGCCATTCTCCTCGCGGCGATCCGAGACGCACTCAAGGGGCGGGAGGCCGACGTCCTCATTGTCGAGCGGATCGAGAACACATTTCTGTCCACGATCGATCCGTATGCAAGAGAGCGAGTGCCACGTATCCGTCTGAACATGACTGATGCGTTGTATTTCGACCGCACCGTGTTGAAAGGCGATCCTGTTCAACCGACCGCCGCATCGCATCGGCTGATAGATGAAGCCATGACGCTTGCACGGCAGCATGTATCGCAGGTGCTTCAGCCCTGCAATGAGAAGGACTACGGAGACGTTCTCAACCGATGGGTGGAGTTCCTCGAACATCGTGCAATCGTCATTCTCTTGGAGGTCCCGACTGAGGCGAACGCTTACAAGATGTTCGAGACGCTCAATGACCGTGGGTTGCGGACTTCGCAAGCGGACCTCGTGAAGAACTACTTGTTCGGAGAATCAGGTGACCGACTCCCAGAGGCGCAGCAGAAGTGGACGTCCATGAAGTTCATGTTGGAATCCGTTGGCGACGACCAAGAACTCACGATTAACTTCATGCGCCAGTTGTTGATATCGCAACTCGGATATCTGAAGGACCAGGAGATCTACGAACGCGTTCAGAAACAGGCGAAGGGGCCGAGTCTATCGCTGAAGCTACTGACGAGTCTGGAGACAGGCGCTGCGGACTATGTCGCCCTTCTGAACCTGATGCACGAGAAGTGGAACGATTATCCCCTGGTCTGAGGCGCGCTATTCAGACACTGGCGGTGCTTAGACTTCCAAGGCCGATGCGTCCTCTAATGCTGTCTATCGTTCGGGCGATGGCTACTCAGGAGGCTGACCGCGCCTTCCGAATGCTGGTCAGCCTGTCGGTTCGGTAATTGATCGTAGGTGGCATGCGGAGTGGATCGGTGGAGGAGACGTTGGCGGCAGCGGCTCAAAGCATCTCCGAACGGCGAGATCACGACAGCCAACGCCCTGGTTGCATTCCTTGGAAGAGTGATCCCTCCAGATGCTCGGTTCAGTGAAGAGTTTGCAGTCGCGACGGTGTCGGCGGCGCATTTTGCGCGTTACTACCTGCGGTCGCTGGAGATGGCTGCTGCGAAGAATTCGGAGCCGTTCTCCGTTCCGAACGATGACCAGAGTGTGATCAACCTGGAACATGTCCTACCCGAGAAGCCGTGCGGCAATTGGCCACAATTCACACCTGAGGGCGTGGCGGCCTACTACAGGCGAGTAGGTAACATGACGCTCCTGAAGGCGAAGGAGAACTCCAGCCTTCATAGCGCACCCTTCGTCGAGAAGAGAAAGTGTACACTGACACGCCCTACGAATGGACAAAGACAATTGCGGACGAACCAGATTGGACAGCAGAGACAATCAACGGGCGCCAAGCCAAGATGGCGGATCTGGCTATCCTGACGTGGAAGGTAGACGGGAAGTAGTGGCCGTGGCGGCAGGGTTGGGAACGGTCGCGCGGCCCCGATTCTGCCACACGCTTAGCGAACGATAGGGACGCACGGCGCCGCCCTCCCTTCCCCCTCGGGCACATCCCACTTCCCCGCTGCGGGAAATCGTCTCTTGCCTGGAGGTGACACGCTGTGGCTGATTCTGCCATTCCTGGCTTCCTCGTTGTCGTGTCGTGCGGCAAGGAGAAGATCTGGGACAGGCATCCGCACGTCGGCCCCACACAAGCCCGAAACGCCTATACCAGCTCTGTGTTCAGGGCAGGGCGCCGCTACGCCGAACGCTTTGCCGACCAGTGGGTGATTCTGTCGGCGAAATACGGGTTGATCGAACCCGAGTTCTCGATTCCTGAGAACTACAATCGCAGCTTCTACCACCCCGATGCCATTGCCGTCCCTGCGTTGAGACAACAAGTCGCGACGAAAGGGTTGGGTCGGTTCAAGACGGTGGGTGTGCTTGGCAGTGACGTCTACTGGCAACACGTCAGAGAAGCGTTCGACGGAGTGTCTGTCGAGCTTCGGCACATCAACGGCAACCAGGGGTTTGCCCCCCTATTCCTACGCTTGGTTGGGGAACTGATTGCCAAGAACACACCGTTCCGCGAAGATCTGCCAGCATGAGCACCCTGTGTGCGGCTCTACACGATCTGGCTCGACGCGGAACACGGCAGCGCTTCCCATTCGACCGCGCTCGCCTACAGCTCAATGGGATCTACGCCCTCTTTGAGTCAGGGGAACATTCTCACGGCGGGGAGAGAATTGTTCGGGTCGGAACGCATACGGGCGAACGCCAATTGCCCTCGCGTCTGACTCAGCACTTCGTCAACGAGAACAAGGACCGCAGCATCTTCCGCAAGAACATCGGCAGGGCGCTGCTGAACCGAGCGGGCGATCCCTTTCTGGCCGACTGGGAGATCGACCGCACTACGCGAGCGGCGCGACAAGCCGTGTTCGTGGACCTTACGAAGCTACAGGCCGTTGAAGCAGCGGTGACGAGGGAGCTTCAGGCCCGCTTCACGTTCGTCGTCTTCCGCTGTGACGACAAGGACAGTCGGCTGGCGCTGGAATCCAAGACGATATCGACGCTCTCCTTGTGCGAGGAATGCCAACCATCGGAGGGGTGGCTTGGTAGATACTCCCCAAAGGCGAGAATCCGCGAGAGCGGTCTATGGTTGGTCAATGAACTCTACAAGGCCCCGCTGGCACAGCAGGACCTTGAGAGTATTCGAACGAGTCTCCAGTGACGATGGCATTGAGCCGCGAGGGACACTATGGCACTCGGAACACTGAAGAAGATCGACTTGCGGGAAGCCTGGAAGCACGAGGCGAACGACTTCACGAAGTGGTTGGCAGAGGAAGACAACCTCCGCCTCCTTGCGGACGAAATAGGGATCGAGTTGAAACTGCTTCAGGTGGAGGCAGAGGTCGGAGACTTCAGTGCGGACATCCTCGCGGAAGAGGAGAACACGCATCGGAAGATCATCATTGAGAACCAGCTTGAGAGCACCGACCACCGTCACCTCGGCCAGATCATCACCTACGCGTCAGGCTATGACGCGAACGTGATCGTCTGGGTCGTAAGGGACATTCGTGAGGAGCATCGGCAGGCGCTTGATTGGCTGAACAACCACACCGACGACGCCATCGGGTTCTTCCTAGTGAAGATCGAATTGTGGCAGATTGCTGGCTCGCCTTACGCGCCGAAGTTCGACGTTATCTGCAAACCGAACGACTGGGCAAAGGCTGTGAAGGAATCGACTGGGGACCTGTCGGCAGTCCAGTTGACTCAGTTAGAGTTCTGGACCCAATTCAAAGAGTTCGGGCAGCAGCGTAAGACCAAGCTGCGGTTTCAGAAATCGCACCCCCAACACTGGACCGACATCAGCATCGGAAGTGCGGAAGCCCACGCAGCCTGCGCGATCAACACTCGCGACAATCTCTTCAGTGTCGAGATTTACATCCCCGACAACAAGGATCTATTCGCTCGGCTGCTCGCCAAGAAGGACGCCATCGAGCATGACCTGGGCAATTCGACACTGCAGTGGATGGGGCTGCCAGAGAAGAAGGCGTGCAGGATACGGCTGAATCGTGAAGGAGAGCTTGCCAAGAAAGACTGTTGGCCTGAGTACTTCGAATGGCTGCTTCGCGAGATGGAGAAGTTCCTCTCGGTGTTCCCGAAATATGTGAAGGAAGTCGGAGCCTAGGCGCGCAACCGTCCGCATCGGGGATAAACTGACGGGCAAGTGGGGCTACATCTCTCGGTAGTCAGAGTGTGCGCGAGGGGTCTTCCTCATGAGTCCAAGAGCACAAGGACACAAATGGGCGGCGTCTGTCGCGGGATATGTGAGACGTCAGTTCGGCCTGAACGCCAATATCGAACAGTCCAAGCACGTCAAAGTCACGTTCACCGACGGTGATCGCAACTTCCTCTGGGTGGTGGCCTCGACGCCAAGCGACCGCAATGGCAAGAAGATCGCCCTCTCGAAGCTCCGAATGGGCTTGCGCCAGACATTCGGAGTCGAGAGCATCCGCGCTCTGAGCGAATTCCCGCTGCAAATGGCGATTCCAACAGAGTTCGAAGAGCAGGACCTCGAAGGCGAATGGAACGCTTTCTTCGCCACACTTGAGCAAACGGACCAGTCGTGAGACGCCAAGGAGTCCCAGCCGTGGCGATGCATCCGCCGACTCTACCGCCCGACGTATTCGAGGCCGTCGTCAATGCCCTTGCCGAGGCGCTAGTGCGGGACTATCGAGAACGACACACGGCGACCAGCGTCGAACGGCTCCCGTCGAAGCCGCCCTCATCGCCCTCAGGAGTCGCTTCGACGTGGCTGACCGTGCATGAGGCCGCGGTGCGCGCCCGATGTTCCGAAGGGACGATCCGCCGCGAAGTCAGGGCTGGACGTTTGCGAGGCGTGAAGGTCGGCGGCCGTAGGAGTCTGCGATTCCGCGCCGAATGGATTGACGCGTGGCTTGAGGCTGACAGCAGAGGACGGTAGGTGCGAATCGGATTGGTGACAGACGACGCAGACCGTCGGAGACCCCCTATATCCTGAGCGAATAGTCCAGATGAAGCGTCAGTATCTCGGTGACTCGAAAGATAGTTTCAAGTGGGACTATCACCACTATCTGGTGCAGGATCTCGGATGCGAGGCGCTCACCGTAGCCTGGATGATGACGCCTAACGATGAGAGCAAGCACGGGAACACGCCGCCCGAGTTGTTCCCTGCTCGACCAGAGATTGTGAAGTTCTGTCAGCGGCTCCGATCAACGCGCCAGCCGTCGCTTCTGACCGAGCTTCCTGCGACAACAGGGGCCGACTACGCGGTCAGCCTTCATAGGCCAGACGAACCCTTCAGCCACGACAAACGCTACGCCTACTTCAAGGGCCTGCCCAATGCTGGTGTAGATCAAGTCTTGTTCCTCGACCCAGACAACGGGTTTGAACCCGCGAGCGGAGCGTCCGAAAAGCACGTCCTCTACTCGGACGTGGACGGGATTCTCGACGCGGTATCTCCAGACACGGTGGTCAGTGTGTTTCAGACGCAACGGCGCTTTCGAACCTTCTCTGACGTGTTCCTCGACATTCACAGTCGTCTTCGTAGGGGGCACGCTACTGCAATCCACTGGCACAGTCTGATGTTGGTGGCGGTGTCATTGTCGCCAGAGGTGATTGACCGAGTGCGAGAGGCCAATCGTCAGTATGCCGAGGGTCGGCCAGTCGTCATCCTCGCGTAGCGGGAAGAAGTCCGCGGGCTGGCTAGAGCGGCGATCCAATCAGCAATGAGAAACGAATGCCCTGCCACACCATGACCACAGCGCCGTTCTTCGGAACCCTCGGCGCCCTCGCCAGCCACCAACAGGAAAACCAACTGTCGCGAACGTTCAAGGCGTGTTTCGATAGTGGGCGTGATCCGATCCCGTTGACAGGTTGACTACGCCGTTCTGCCTTCGGTCGGTCCTTCTGTGAACCACTGAGATGATGAAGGCTGTGGGCGCTGTGGGAAACCGGGTCCGCCCGGTTTTCCAAGGAGCGGTGGGCGCGTCGGCGCGTCCACGGCTCCGGCGGCGTCCACAGCGTCCGCGACGAGTCGACGTTCGTAGGCGGCGGGGCTGATCTGGCCCAGCGTCGAATGCCGCCGCCGCTGGTTATAGAACACTTCGATGTAGTCGAACAAGGCCATCTTCGCCACGCCGTGGCTGTCGAACCGATCCCCGAGCTCGTACTTGACCGTGGAGAAGAAGCTCTCCATGACCGCGTTGTCGTAGCAATTGCCGCGGCGACTCATGCTGCAGACGATGCCACGGGCCTCCAGGGCGGCCTGGTAGTCGTCGCTGGCGTACGTGCAGCCCTGGTCCGAGTGATGGAGGAGCCCGACCTCGGGACACCGCCGCTTGATGGCCATCTCGAGCGCCCGGATCGTCAGATGCCGGTCATTCACCGCGCTGAGCGCCCAGCCGACGACAAACCGGGAGCAGAGATCCAAGATGGCCGCCAGGTAGAGCTTGCCGCTGTCCCCGATGAGGAACTCCGTCGTGTCGCCCACCCAGCGCTGATTGACGGCGGCCGCCTCGAACTGGCGATCGAGGAGATTCGCGGCGACCGGCTGGTCGTGGTCGCTCATCGTCGTGCACTTGTACCGTTTCCGCGCCCGCGCGACCAACCCGTCCTCCTGCATCAGCCGCACGACGCGCTTGCGGCTGGCGGGCTCGTGCTGCGCGCGCAAGTCCTCGTGAATCCGCGGACTCCCGTAGCGCTGGCGGCTCGCGTCGAACGACGCGTGGACCAGGACGCGCAGCTGGCGATCGCGGCGCGTATGCGTCGATTCGGGACGCCGCCGCCAGGCGTAGAACCCGCTGCGGGTGACCCGCAGACACCGGCAGAGAATACTCACCGTATGCTCGGCCTTCTTCGCCGCGATGAAGGTAAACCTCACCGGCTCTGCTTCGCGAAGAATGCCGCCGCTTTTCTTAGAATCTCGCGCTCTTCCGCGAGGATGCGATTCTCTTTCCGCAACCGGGCGAGTTCCTCCCGCTCCGCCGTCGTCAGGCCCGACCGCCCGTGCGTCCGGTCCGCCCGCGCCCGCTGCACCCACTCCCGGAGCGCCGTCTCGGTCAGGTCCAGGTCCCGGGCCACCTGGCCCACCGTCTTGGCCTCGTCGAGGACCAGCCGGACTGCGCCCGCCTTGAACTCGTCGGTGAACACCCGGCGCACACGCCGGCCTTTCGCGTCTTTGGTCATCGTGGACATCGTATCCCCCTTACGGATTGTGTCCACCAAAACGGATCAAGCCCAACCTGGAGTTCAGCGGAGACTACGATGGGAAGGACAATCCCGTCACGGGCAGCGGACAGGTTGGCAGTGTCGTGGCTCTGACTCGTCTCGATCCCAATACGGTGAGACTCGTCCAGAAGCGGGACGGGAAGGTCATCTTCATCCAAACCGAAGTCGTGTCCAGCGACGGGAAGACGATGACAATCACGACTATGGACGCCCAGGGGAGTCCCGTTGAAGGTGTGGCGGTCTGGGACAGGCAGTAGCTACCGCGACTGTGTGTCAAATGCGTGTCAAGTCCTCCCACAACGCTAAGCGCTGTATCAGTAGTAGTCGACCGTCTACCACGGCCGCGTGAGGGGCTGGCACTCGCAAGAGTGTGGGGGTTCGAATCCCCCCTTCCGCACCCTTCAATTCGCCTCGCGCCTACTTCTCGTCCGGGAGCTCCGTGAAGGGATTCAAGACCTTCAGTCCGGGCCGACGGAAGTCCTGAACGTTTCCCGTGACGATTGTCAATCCGTGGCGGCGGGCGGTCGCAGCGATGTAGCTGTCCTCCACGGGCATGCGACGGCCAGCCTTCGCAAGCTGGTGTTCCTGCTCCGCCCAGACGTGCGCGACCGATACGTTGAAGCCGTGGATGCGGCCCTGCATCGCGTCAATCAGTCGCGTGAGCCACGCCTGCAGCTGTTCTCGCTGACGTCCCTGCTTCGTGCGAACCCGGTACGCCAACTGCGCGATGACCACCGCGCTCGTATAGCAGTGGTCCTTCTCGCGCTGGAGCCAGGCGATCACTCGTCGATCGCCCTGACGCTTGGCCGGCTGCGAGAGCACGTCGGTGTCGAGCAGCCAGCTCACAGCTTCCTCCTCCGGGCGGGCTCGCGGCGCCTCGCGGGCACGTCATCCATGCTGACGGGGCATTCCATGAGAATGGTGAGCCAGTCGCCGGCGGCGGGGAGCCGGCGGAAGACAATCGCATCTTCCTCCGGGTCGAAGCGGGCGTCGAAGTACTCGCCAGGGGACGCCGGAGCCAGCGAGGCGGGAACGGTGAGGCGGCGTTTCGCGTCCAGTGTCACAATCATGGTGGGATTATCCCACCGCGCGCCTGCCGTGGTCAACTGATCCACGCATGGCGAACACGACAAGGCCGCCAGGGCGGATTCACGGACCGATGAGGCGCTTCCAGTTGAGGACAACCGAACAGGCCGGGCGCGCGCTGGTGCTCACGTGTGATCAATGTCCGTCCACACCGTCCGCATCTGATCACGTCTGCCCACCTGTTTCCCCAGATCGAGGGGCTGGCGCTTGCAAGCGCGTGGGGGTTCGAGGCCCCCTCCTGCGCAGGTCTCTCCGACCGGGGCCGGCATCTCGCTGTCCAGACGCACGCGGACCCGCAGCGGTAGAATCCCCTCGTCGTGAGGCTGAGGCCTGACGGCGGGATCGGCGGCGTCTTCGCGCCAGTCCCACCAGTTGCCCGAGTGCTCCAATGACGCCTGCCGCCTGGTGGTTCGTCGGGCTGCTCACCATCTGCGTGCTCCTGCCATATCTGCTCGGGGTGCGTCCCCGTCGTCCCCGCGACTGGCGTCACGTGATGCTCGCTGTCGCTTTTCTCATGTGGCTGCTGCTCGGCTTTGGCTACCTCTACTCACCGTAGGCGTGAGTGAGCGTCATGGCGCCTGCGCTGTTGAAGCGTCGTGTACAATCCGCCCATCGCCCGAGGTCCAGCGATGCCCGACACCCCAGCGGCCGACGGCGGCGTCCCCCTTTGGACACGCTCACGCACCAGTCGTGTGCTCCTCGCGACGCTCTCGGTCGTCGGCATCATCGCCACAACGGCCGGCACGGGATGCAGGAACGCCCCGCGCACGCCGCGAGAAACGCAGGCAGCCCTGAAGAGTCCGTCAGGCTTAGGGAGCAGTTGACGACGCTCGGGCGGACAGCGGAGCAGGAAGGCTTGCAGAAGCTTCGCCAGAAGGCCAGGCAGGGAGACACGGATGCGCAGTACAGCCTGGGCGTCAGCTACCGCGAGGGCAAAGGGGTCGATCGGGACTACGCACAGGCCGTGACGTGGTGGCGCAGGTCTGCCGGGCAGGGACACGCCCGTGCGCAGAGCGCCCTGGGATTCATGTACGCCAACGGACAAGGCGTCTCCGAGGACTACGCACAGGCTGTCGAGTGGTATCGCAGGGCGGTTGAACAGGGGATCGCGCGGGCACAGTTCAACCTGGGTGCGCTGTACGGCCAGGGACAGGGCGTCGCTCAGGACCACGTCGAAGCGTACAAGTGGATGAGTCTCGCCGCTAGGCTGGAGGAGTCGGCGGCGGCCAGGGACAGGCTCGCCCAGCAGATGACCCCAGCTCAGATCGCCGAGGCACAACGACGCACGCAAGAATGGACGGCGGCCATCCAGATGCGGAAGAAGTAGAGATCCCAGCGTGGCTGGCTGGCCCTCGCAGGCAGTCCGTGCGTCCCCGGGAAGAAATCCCCGCCGCCGGCTGCCATCGGATCTATGATCCCGCCGTACCGACGAGCCAGCCCCCTCGTGTTCGCCCCCGGCAGAGCGTCCCAGGAGGTCCCGCCATGCAGAAGTCCCTCCACCTCGATCCCAACAAGTGCACGGGCTGCCTTCAATGCGAGATGGCGTGCACCTGGGAGAACTACCAGAGCTTCACCACCGCGAAGTCGCGCATCAAGGTGTTCACGTTCCATCACGAAGGGCGCTTCGTGCCCTACACGTGCACGCAGTGCGACGAGGCGTGGTGCATGCTGGCGTGCCCGGTGGACGCCATCCAGGTCGATCGCGCCACCGGGGCGAAGATCGTGCTCGACGCGACCTGCGTGGGCTGCAAGGTCTGCACGATCGCCTGCCCCTTCGGCACGATCAACTACGTGGCGCAGACCGGCAAGGTGCAGAAGTGCGACCTGTGCGCGGGCAAGCCGGCCTGCGCGGCGGCGTGCCCGACAGGCGCCATCACCTACATCGACGCGGACTGGACCGGCCTCGGCAAGATGCGGCAGTGGGCCGGCAAGACCGACACGAACGTGGCGACGGTGTGAGGAGCGACTGCCATGGCCTGGACCAAGAACGTCCTTCGCGTGAACCTCACGGCCGGCACCTGCACCGCCGAGCCGCTGAACATGACGTGGGCCCGCGACTACCTCGGGCAGCGCGGCCTCGCCACGAAGTACCTGGTGTCGGAGATTGACCCGGCGGTCGACCCGTTCTCGCCAGGCAACACGCTCATCTTCGCCACCGGCCCGCTCACCGGCACGATGGCCGCGACCGGCGGGCGCTACTCGGTCATCACCAAGGGCCCGCTCACCGGCGCGATCGCCTGCTCGAACTCGGGCGGCCACTTCGGCGCGGAACTGAAGTTCGCCGGCTGGGATCTCGTCATCGTCGAAGGCGCGTCACCGAAACCGGTCTACCTGCTCATCATGGACGGGCACGCCGAACTGGTGGACGCCGCCCATCTCTGGGGCAAGACGGTCTGGGAGGCCGAGGAGCACATCAAGCGGTTCCACCAGGACCCGCAGATGCGCGTGGCGGCGATCGGGCGGGCCGGCGAGAACCGCGTGCTCTACGCCGCGATCGTCAACGACCTGCACCGGGCGGCCGGGCGGTCGGGCGTGGGCGCGGTGATGGGATCGAAGAACCTCAAGGCCGTCGCCGTGCGCGGCACCCGCACCGACGCGTTCCGGATCGCGAGTCCGGAGGCGTTCCTCGCGGCCACGGAGGCCGGGAAGCGGGCGCTGGCGGCCAACGGCGTGACCGGGCAGGGGCTCCCCACATACGGCACGCAGGTGCTGATGAACGTCATCAACGAACTGGGCGCGCTGCCGACGCGCAACCACCGCGACGTGCAGTTCGAGGGCGCCGCGGCCATCTCCGGGGAGGCCATGCACCAGAAGCGGCCCACCGACGGGAAACCCAACCTCGTCAACAAGGGCGCCTGCTTCGGCTGCACCATCGCCTGCGGCCGGATCTCGCGCATGGACCCGGCGCATTTCAGCATCAAGGACAAGCCGCAGTACCAGGGCGCCTCCGGCGGGCTGGAGTACGAAGCCGCGTGGGCGCTCGGCGCGGCCAGCGGCGTGGCGGACCTCGAGGCGCTCACCTACGCCAACTTCGTGTGCAACGAGGACGGCCTCGACCCGATCTCCTTCGGCGCGACGGTCGGCGCGGCGATGGAGCTCTACGACCTGGGCATCCTGAAGAAGGAGGAGGTCGGCCTCGAGATCCCGTTCGGATCGGCCGAAGCCCTGGTCACGCTCGTCGAACTCACCGCCAGGGGCGAAGGATTCGGGCGCGAGCTCGGCCTCGGGTCGAGGCGGCTCTGCGCGAAGTACGGACGGCCCGAGCTTTCGATGAGCGTGAAGGGCCTCGAGTTCCCGGCGTACGACGGCCGGGCTCTGCAGGGCATGGGCCTCGCCTATGCCACCAACAACCGCGGCGCCTGCCACCTGCGCGGCTACATGGTCTCGCCCGAGGTGCTGGGCATCCCGGTGAAGATGGATCCGCAGGCCACCGAGGGCAAGGCCGCCATGCTGAAGGCCTTCCAGGATCTGACCGGCGTGGTGGACTCGTCGGGCCTGTGCCTGTTCACCACGTTTGCCTGGGGACTCGGAGACATCCAGCCCCAGATCCAGGCCGCCTGCGAGGGCGACTGGTCCGAGGAGCGGCTGCTGCAGATCGGCGAGCGCATCTGGAACCTCGAGCGGCAGTTCAACCTGGCCGCGGGTCTCAGCGGGAGGGACGACACGCTGCCGCCGCGCCTCCTCAACGAAGCGGCGAAGGGCGGCCCACAGAAGGGCGCGGTGTCGAAGCTCGGGGTGATGCTGCCCGAGTACTACGCGGCGCGCGGATGGACGGCCGAGGGTGTGCCGACGCCGGCCACGCTGGCCCGCCTCGGGGTGTGAGCGGCGCCCGCGTGCGCGCTGGGCGCATCCGCGGGGGGCCTGCACGGAACCTGGACGCTGCGGCATGACCATGAGGCACCTGATCATCGGCAGCGGCCCCGCCGGGGTCGTCGCGGCGGAGACCCTGCGGAAGGCCGATCCGGCGTCGCAGATTACACTCCTCTGCGGCGAAGGCGAAGTGCCCTACGCCCGCATGGCCATCCCGTATCTGCTCAAGGGTGACATCGGCGAAGCGGGCACCTACATCCGCAAAGACCCCCATCACTTCGCGCAGCGGGGCATCGATCTGGTTCACGGCCGCGCCCAGGGCGTCGACCCGGCGGCACGCCAGGTCGTCGTCACCGGCGCGCGGCGCCTGCCCTTCGATCGCCTGCTCATCGCCACGGGCTCGCGCCCGAGCCGCGAGTCGATCCCGGGCATCGATCTGCCCGGCGTCCAGACGTGCTGGACGCTCGACGATGCCCGGGCCATCATCGAGAAGGCTCGTCCAGGCGCGCGCGTCGTGCAGATGGGGGCGGGTTTCGTGGGCTGCATCATCATGGAGGGCCTGCTCGCGCGCGGCGTCGACCTCACGATTCTCGTCCGCAGCGGCTACATGGTCCGCCGCATGATGAACCCCACGGCCAGCGGCCTGATTCAACGCTGGTGCGAGTCGAAGGGCGTGAAGATTCTCACGCGCACGCAGCCGCTGGCGATTAGCAGCGACGGCGAGGCGCTGCTCGTCGACCTCGGCGAAGGCCGCGCGCTTCCCGCCGACATCTACCTGAGCGTCGTCGGCGTGGATCCAAACGTCGAGTTCCTGGCCGGGAGCGGCATCGACATCAGCCACGGCGTGCGCGTGGGCGCCACGCTTCAGAGCAGCGTGCCCGGGGTGTACGCCGCCGGCGACGTGGCCGAGTCGGCGAACGTGCTGACCGGCAAGCAGGAACTGAATGCCATCCAGCCGAACGCCGTCGAGCAGGGCCGCATCGCCGCGCTGAACATGGCGGGGCATCCGGCGCGATTCAAGGGCGGATTCGTCTTCAACGTCCTGACCACGCTCGGCCTCCCGTCGTCGTCGTTCGGCGAGTGGCAGGGTGTCGAAGGCGGCGAGTCGGCCGAGGTACTGGACGCGGGCCGGTACCGCTACCTGAATCTGCAGTTCGACGGCGACCGGCTGGTGGGCGCCAACTGCGTGGGCCTCTCCGACCACGTCGGCGCGCTGCGCGGCCTCATCGAGGGGCGGCTGCGCCTCGGCGTCTGGAAGCGGCGGCTGATGGCCGATCCCTCGCAGATCATGCCGGCGTATCTCGCGGCCGCGGGAACGGCATGACGGTCACGCTGAAGCTCTTCGCCTCGCTCGCCGCGCACCTCCCCGCCGGGGCGCGGGCGGGCCACCTGCTTCAGCTCGATGTGCCGCCAGGGACCACGGTCCTCGATCTCGTCCGGGCTCAGGGCGTGCCGGAGGCGCTGTGTGCAATCGTGCTCGTCGACGGGCACTGGGTGGCGCGGCCCGATCGCGCCGCCCGCGCGCTGGCCGACGGCGAGGTGGTGGCCATCTGGCCGCCGATCGCAGGCGGTTGAATGGACTTCCGTCACACGGTCGAGATGAGCATCAGCCGGGAGGATTTCTTCCGGTTCCTGCCGACGGGGGAGATGGCATCTCACGTGGACGGGGAGTTGGTGTCGTGGTTCGAAGGCGGACGCCGCCGGACCATTCGTCTGCGTCCATTGGCGGACCGCCGCCTGGGGAGCGTCGCACTGCCTCGCCACCGCGTCGAGATCGTCCTCGAGGCAGGCTCGGAGGCGGAAGCCGCGGCGTTCATGGAGCGCTTCCATCGCGCGTTCCTGCGCGGGGGAGGGTAGTCGAACTCAAGCGGAGGGTTTCCATGCACCGTCAGCTCGTGCTGGTCGCTGCCGTCATGCTCGCGACCGTATTCGCGCAGCCTGCCTGGGCGCAGCAGACAACCGTGTCAGGAGACAAGGACTGGCCCCGGCAGTCGGTCGCCCTGAAGGACGTGCAGGACGCGGAGTATGTCATCCGCGTCGGCGACGTGGACAATCTCGGCTTCGGATGGCCCGCCGGATTCGATCCGTTCTGCGGCCGAATGACCGAGGCCCACGCGTACCCCTGGGAACCGGTGAAGGGTGACGTGCCGGGGCTCGATCGCATCCTGCTGTCGTCGCGGTTCAAGCCGGATGCGGAACGGCCCTGCGGAGGCGACGGGTACAGCGGCGCCTACGACCCGAGCGCCTCGAAGCCGATCGCCTACGCGATCCCGACGGCGATCCTGAAGGGCGCCACGGTCAGCAACGCGTTCCTGCAGTTGTTCATCGACGACTTCCAGGCGCCGTCAGTCTGCTCGACGTTCCAGGTCACCCTCAACGGCGCGCGCTGCGTCGAGTGCGAGAAGGTCCTGAACGCGATTGACCAGACCGGCCCGGTCGGGAAGCTGGTGTCCCTGCCTCTTCCCGAGGAGTTCTTCGAGGCCCTGACCGCCGGCGCGACCCTGTCCGTGACGATTGACGAGACGACCGGTGCGGCCGACGGGTTCGCCGTCGACTTCGTCCGGCTGCTCGTGAACCGGAAACGCGAGAATACCTGCACGGGCACGGTCGCAGGTGTCGTGCTGGAGCGCGACGGCGACCGGCCCGTGGCGAAGGCGCGCGTGTCCCTTGCCGACGGGACCGGCACGCAAACCGACCGGTCCGGCCGCTTCACCCTCAAGGGCGTGCCCACGGGCTTCGAGGTCGTCGGCGCGTCGGCCCCCGGATACAACGACGGCACGGGGACGGCCGACGTGGGACCCGGCGACGACAACCCCCCGGTGACGATCTACCTCGAGAAGGGCGCGAAGGCCGTCTTCGACGCCAAGCCGGTCTCGGTTGGCGACGCCGTCACGCTGAACAACATCCTCTTCGACCAGGGCAAGGCCGATCTCAGACCCGAGTCCAGGCCCGAACTCGACAAGGTCGTCGCGTTCCTGCAGGCGAACCCGAAGGCGGAGATCGAGCTGTCCGGACACACCTCGTCGGAGGGCGATGCCGCGCTCAACCGCTCGCTCTCGTACCGGCGGGTGAAGGCCTGCAAGGATTACATCGTCTCGAAAGGCGTCGATCGCGGCCGGGTCATCGCCCACGGCTACGGCCCGGACCGTCCCGTCGCGCCGAACGACACCGAGGCCAATCGGGCCAGGAACCGGCGGGTCGAGATGCGGGTGGCCAGGCTGTAGCGACCTGGCCTGGCGTCACCCCCCGACCTCGTCGAACCGGACGGCCCGGGTGTCTTTCTCCTTGCCCGTGGGAACGGTCAGCGGGCCGTAGAGCTCGGGGCGGCGCGTCGAGATCCAGCGGCCGCCCGTCGTGTTGGCGAGCAGGCCCGCATCGAGGTCGGCCACCACCATCGCATCATCGGCGGCCCACGTCTCGGCGAGGATTCGCCCGTACGGGTCGAGGATCATCGCATTGCCCGTGCGGACCTCGTCATCGTCGATGCCGACGCCGTTGCTGAACACGACGAACATGCCGTTGTCGTGCGCGCGCGACGGCAGCCAGCGCATGAGCCACGCGCGGCCCTTGTCGCCCTTCAGTTCCGCCTCGATCGCCGCCGGGTTCTCTCGCCGCGCGTCCCAGACACGGCGCTCGATGAGGCCCATCTGGTGGGGGTTCTTCGACGCGCAGCCGCCGGTCTGATGCGGAGCCAGCAGGATCTCCGCCCCCATCAGGGCGGCGATGCGCACGTTCTCGTTGATGTTGCAGTCGTAGCAGACGAGCACGCCGACGCGGCAGCCGTGCGGGGTGTCGAAGACCGTGAACTCGGATCCCGGCACGATGTGATCGTGCTCGAACGCGTGGATCTTGCGGTGCCGCCGCCACGAGCCGTCGGGCATGGCCACGAGGTACGTGTTGTGCATCAGGCCGGCTTCGTCAATCTCGACCAGGCCGGCGCCGATCGTCATGCCGTGCTGCCGCGACAGGCCGAGCACCGCTCGCGTGGACGGCCCGTCCGGCACGGGCTCGGCCAGCCCCAGCAGTTGCTCGCGCGTGAGGTTCCTCAGGAACCAATAGCCGGTGACGCAGCACTCGGGGAACGCGAGGATCTCGACGCGCCGTGCGGCGGCCTCGGCGGCCAACCGCCCGATCTTCGAGAGGTTGGCCGCCTTGTCGCCGGCGGCGTGCTCGAACTGCACTGACGCGACACGGATGTTGCGCATGTCGAAAGGCCCCTGAGCGCGCCGGCAGCCGGCCTCGAAACCCGTTCCCGCGGCTCGGGCAAGCCGCCCTACGCAGGTTACGAGGCCGGTTCCAATGAAGCCATGTCGATCACGAAGCGGTACTTCACGTCGCTCTTCAGCATCCGCTCGTACGCGACGTTGATGTCCTGCATCCGGATCATCTCGATGTCCGACGTGATGCCGTGCTGGCCGCAGAAGGCGAGCATCTCCTGGGTTTCGCGGATGCCGCCGATGAGCGACCCTGCGATCTGGCGCCGCCTGAATACCAGGTTGAACACCGCCGGCGAGGGGTGCGGCTGCGACGGCGCACCGACCAGGCACAGCGTGCCGTCGCGCTTGAGCAGCGCCGTGAGCGCGTCCAGGTCGTGCGGGACCGACACGGTGTCCAGGATGAAATCGAAGCTCCCGGCGTGGCGCTTCATCGCGTCGGGGTTGGCCGAGATGACCACGTCGTCGGCTCCCAGCCTCCGCGCGTCGGCCTCCTTGCCTGGGGAGGTGGTGAACAGGACGGTGTGGGCACCCAGCGCGTGACCGAACTTCAGGCCCATGTGGCCGAGCCCGCCGAGCCCGACGATGCCGGCCTTCTTGCCGCGGGCGACGCCCCAGTGGCGCAAGGGCGAATAGGTGGTGATCCCCGCGCACAGGAGCGGCGCCGCGCCCGGCAGCGGCAGGTTGGCTGGGACGCGCAGGACGAACTTCTCGTCCACGACGATGCGCTTCGCGTAGCCGCCGTAGGTCATGCCGCCGAGGTGCTTGTCGGGGCTGTTGTAGGTGAGGATCGGAAAGCTCTGGCAATACTGTTCCAGGCCTTCGCGGCAGTCCGGGCACGTGCCGCAGGAATCGACCATGCAGCCCACGGCCGCGAGGTCGCCCGGCGCGAAGCCCTGCACGCCGCCGCCGACACGGCTCACGCGGCCGACGATCTCGTGGCCAGGGATCACCGGATACACCGTCCCGGGCCACTCGCTGCGCGCTGTGTGCAGGTCCGAGTGGCAGACGCCGCAGTACTGGATGTCGATCTCGACGTCGCTCGCCCCGGGCTCGCGGCGGTCGAACGAGAGTGACTCAAGCGGTGTCGTGGCGCTGTGCGCTGCGTATCCGAGAGTGCTGCTCATGGGGGCTCCTTGGGCTGTCGCTGCCGGGGCCGTATGCGCCGGCGATGTGAGGCAAGACTTCATTATACCCGGACGATCAGTCCTTTCCGCCCGGTTCGCCCGGCAGCACGTTCACCGTGATCGCCGAGGGATATTCGGGTGTCCTGTAGACGCGGTGCGTCGCTCGCTGGAAGTCGCGTTCGCCGGCCGTCCTGATGTTGACGAACGTCTGCGGGTTCCGGTCGAAGAGCGGAAACCAGGAACTCTGCACCTGAATCATCATCCGGTGCCCCCGCCGGAACGCGTGCTGCACGTCGGGCAGTTCGAACTCGACCTTCGTGACCCGGCCCGGGATGAACGGCTTGGGCTTTTCGAGGCTGTCGCGGAACTTTCCGCGCATGATCTCGCCGCGCACGAGCCGCTGGTAGCCTCCCATCCGGATGCCTCTGGGGTTCGGCTTGGGATCCGGGGCATCGTCCGGGTAGACGTCGACGAGCTTGACGACCCAGTCGGCGTCCGTGCCCGTCGTGGACACGTAAAGCGTCGCCCTGATCGGCCCGGTGATCGCGACGTCCCCGGAGAGGACATCGCCGGCGTAGGTCAGCACATCCGGGCGGGACGCGGCGAACCGCTGGTCTTCGACGAAATACTCCCGGTTGTACCGCGCGGTCGTTTCCTGCGTGTATGGAACCGGCTTGCCGGGATCGCTGAGGAAATCGTCTGACATGGCGCCACTCCGAGCGCGCGGAGGTTCCGACGTGAGCCGTCCGCCGCCGGCAAGGAAGAGCGTCTGCTCACGGGCCTCCCGTGGAGGCCAGGCGTCATGCGCGCGCCAGCGGTCCGTGCCCGTTTCGAAGACGAGCGCTTCGGGAGCGGTGAGCGCACCCTTGCTCTTCAGGTAGTAGTTGAAGAACGGCAACTCGATCCGTTCCTGGAAGTAGCTGATCGTCCCGCTGAACGGAAAGACGCCGCGGTTCTCGTTCACCCCGGCGTAGAAGTTCCATCCGCTGTGCCGCCAGGGGCCCATGACGAGGGTGTTCCGGAGCCCGGGGTTCCGCCGCTCGACGGTCCGGTACGCCTGGAGCGGCCCTGACAGATCCTCGGCGTCGTACCAGCCCCCGACGAACAGGAGCGCCGGCGTGATCCCCTCGAGGTGCGGGTAGATCGAACGCGCCTGCCAGTAGGCGTCGTACGTCTCGTGGGCCATCGTCTCGTCCCAGAGCGGGTTCGCGTTGTCGAACACCCTCCCGGCGAAGTGCTTCAGCGGGCCCAGCCCGAGAAAGAACGAGTAGCCGTCCGGTGTCGGATAGCTGAGCCGCGGCAGCGGCGCCGGCGGCCCGGCGCGCGGCTGGCCCATCATGTAGAGGTAGTTCACGTAATGGGCCAGGTATAGCGCCCCGTTGTGGTGCCCGTCGTCTCCGAGAAAGAGGTCGGCCATCGGCGCCTGCGGAGACACGGCCTTGACGGCCGGATGCGCGGCGATGGCTGCCATCGCCGCCGTGAAGCCGGCGTACGAGGGGCCCCACACGCCGACCTTGCCGTTGTTGCCGGGGACGTGCCGCAGCAGCCAGTCGACGGTGTCGTAGGCATCGCTGCTCTCGTCGATGTCGGCGGACGTCCGCTTGTGCGCGACGTACGGGCGGAAGTAGCGGAACTCCCCTTCGGACATGAATGCGCCCCGAACGTCCTGGAACACCATGATGTAGCCCTCCTTGGCGAAGAAGAGCGAGGGAACCGGCGTGTTCGGGAAGTCCTCGCCGTAGGGGGGAATACCGTAAGGGGTCCGAAACAGGATGACCGGATGATCCTCGGACGCATCGACGGGGCTGAAGACCTGCGTGAACAGCCGGACGCCGTCGCGCATCGGGATTCGGTGCTCGGACTTCCGGTAGTGACGCTCGAAGTAGCCCTGGCGGTCGCTCGGCGACGCGGGATTGGCGCCAGCATCGTCAAGGTCGGCCGTTCTGGTGGCGATGACATCCAGTTTCGCCGACTCGTCGACGACCCGGAACCGCGTGTAACGCCCCTCCCCATCGTCGAGAAACTCGATGAGGACCCGCCCGCTCGACCTGTCGGAGCGGGCAAATCTCAGGCCGGGGCCTTCGACGGGGTCGAACTTTGTAGACGTCGCGTCTCCCGCCGCAACGGTCCGAAGCGTGCCGTCCTTGAAATAGACCTGGACGGCCCTCGGCCCTGCACCGGGCAGGGTCACCTCATAGACTCCTGCTATGCCGGCGTGCGCCTGCGCCAGGTCGGCTGGTCTGACCTGGACGATCACGTCGGACTGGAGGAGCCACAGCGCCAACGGCAGCGCGGAGAACCAGACGATGGATGAAAGGTGCCTGGTGCGCATGTCCGGGTCCTCGGGGGCGAGGTGGATCGACTGAGACTACGGTCCGTGGTGAGGAACGGTTCCACAGCCTGTCGGGGCTGCAGGATCGGGCGCCCGGCGGCAGGCCCGAGCATCGCCTCCGGACGCGGGCGGTATAATCAGGCGCCCCGCCGTCCCACACCGCCGAATCGCAGGGAGGATCGATGTCCCACGTCGCCGGGCCGCAGAGTAGCCAGAGTCTGCCCATCGCAGACCCGACACCCATTGGCCTGATCTGCCTCGCCATCGGGTGCGCAGCCCTGGTGCCGATCGCGTTCGGCGCCGGCCTCACGCCTGCCGGCCTGAAGACGGCCGCGATGTTCTGCCTGCTGTTCGGTGCGGGCGGCCAGTTGATCGCCGGCCTGGGCAGCCTGCTGAACAAGAACGTCTACGGGGGCACGCTCTTCACGTCATTCGCCTTCAACTGGATCATCAACTGGTGGGCGCTCGACAGCCTGTCGCGCGGCGAGGTGCCCGACGCCACCGTGGTGTTCGCCGTGGACGTCTGCTTCCTGATCATCTTTCTCGCGTTCACGTACGGGTTCGGCTTCTTCTCGTCATTGCTGATGGCGTTCCTTGTCGACATCGACCTGCTGTACATCGCCCGCATCGCCAGGCACCTCGGCGGCGGCGAGTGGCTGGGCGTGTTCATCGGCATCTGCACCATCGCCCTAGCGGCCATCTCGCTGTGGATCGCCTTCGCGCTGCTCATCAATCCCGTCGCCGGCCGGGCGGTCTTCGCCTTCCCCGGGCCGGTGTTCCGGCCGAAGCGCTGAGGGGCGCCCCGCATGACTCCCAGGGACCGGCCCTCCCCGACGGCCGCACTCGAGTCGCTCGTCCTCCCCGCGGTCGACCATGTCGATCTGGTCACCGTGCGCCTGCCGTTCCTCGCCCCGTTCGGCACGAGCGTCCACGTGTGGACCGTGAAGGACGCGATGCTGATGCGGCTCGAGTCGGGCGGCGTCACGGCCTGGAGCGAATGCGTCTCCGATCCCGACCCGTTCTACGCGTACGAGACCAACGCGACCGCCCGGCACATCATCAGGGACTTCCTGCTGCCCCTTGTCGAGCCGGGCATCCCGCTCGGCGAACTCGAGGCGCGTTTTCGCCGCGTGCGCGGCCACGGGATGGCGAAGGCCACGGTCGAGAACGCGCTGCTGATTCTCATCGCCATGCAGCGGGGCGTGCCGCTCCACGAACTGCTCGGCCGGCCGGCGAAGAGAATCCCGTCCGGAATCAGCATCGGTCTGAAAGACACGCCACAGGAGCTGCTCGCGGCCGTCGAACGGGCCGTCGCCAGGGGTTATCACCGCGTCAAGATGAAGGTGAAGAAAGGCCAGGACGTCGACTGGGTGGCCGCCGTCCGCGACCGCTACCCTGGCGTGCCGCTCATGGTCGACGCCAACGGGGACTACACGCTCGAGGACGCGGACCATCTGCGCCGTCTCGATGACTTCGACCTGATGATGGTCGAGCAGCCGCTGTCCTACAGCGACATCATCGAGCACGCCTCGCTGCAGAGGCGGATGAAGACCGCGCTCTGCCTCGACGAGTCCATCCACAGCCTGGCTGACGCCGCTTCGGCGATCTCGATCGGCGCCTGCCGTGTGATCAATGTGAAGCAGGGGCGGGTCGGCGGCCTGCTGGAGTCGATGCGCATCGCGCACTGCGCCGCGGGTCTCGGCATCGACGTCTGGTCGGGCGGCATGGACGAGACCGGGATTGGTCGCGCGGTCAACATCCACCTGCAGACCGCCGAGGGCTTCACGCTGCCCGGCGACACGTCGGAAACGGCCAACTATTTCGACGAGGACATCGTCGATCCCCCGGTCGTCCTCGACGACGAGGGCTTCATCGACATCCCGGAGGGGCCAGGCCTCGGCACCCGCGTCATCCCCGAGCGCGTGCTGAAGCGGACGATCGCGGCGGAACGCCTCAAGTAGCCCAGCGGAGTTATGACTCGGGCAACGTCCCGATCCCGGAGCCTCGCCCCCGAGGAGCGTGATCGTGATCTGTCCCTCCTGTCATCGCGGCCTGGCCGACGACAGCGGCGCGTGCCCCGCCTGCGGCTGGCCGCAACCGGCGCCATCGGAGACGCGGCCCGGCTCCGTCGACGCCCCCGGTCTCTTCGCGGGACGATACCGTCGCCTCCGTGAACTCGGCCGCGGGGGCATGGGTGTGGTCTGGCTTGCCGAGGACGTCCGGCTGAAGCGGCCGGTCGCGCTCAAGTTCCTCGCCGCCGAGCAGGCCGCCGAGGCCCCGGCGCGGGCCCGGTTCCTGCGCGAGGCCCAGGCGGCCGCCGCACTCGACAGTCCGCACGTTTGCACGGTGTACGAGGCGGGAGAAGCCGACGGGCGCGCCTACATCGCGATGGCGTACATCGAGGGGCGGAGCTTGCGAGACCGGCTCGCCGCGGGCCCGCTGACGGTGGACGACGCGCTGGCGATCGCGCGGCAGATGCCGAGGGCATCGCCGAGGCCCATCGCCGGGCGGTCGTGCACCGGGACATCAAGCCGGCCAACATCATGCTCGCCGGCGACGGCGCGGCGAAGGTCACCGATTTCGGGCTCGCGCACATCGAGGGATCGGGCGAGAGCACCAGAACCGCGGGCATCGCCGGCACGCTGGCCTACATGTCGCCCGAGCAGGCCCAGGGCCTCAGCACCGACCCGCGGACCGACGTGTGGTCGCTGGGATGCGTGTTCTACGAGATGCTTGCGGGCCGCGCGCCGTTCTCGACGGGAACGGGCCAGGTGGACGTTCACGCGCTCCTGCACGGGGCCCCGCGCCCCATCGGGGAATACCGGCCGGAGTCACCGGCGCAACTGGTGGCGATCATCGAACGCTGCCTCCAGAAGGACCCCCGGCATCGGTACCCGCATGCCGGCTCCGTGCTCAGCGACCTGCGGTCGGTGCGCCTCGAGGCGGCGGCCGGCACGGGGACTCCACCATCGCTGCCGCGCGTCCCGTCCATCGTGGTGCTGCCATTCGCTGACATGAGCCCGGACAGGAGCCAGGGCTACTTCGCGGAGGGGATCGCCGAGGAACTCATTCATGCGCTGACGCGCGTCCGAGGCCTCCACGTGGTGGCTCGCACGTCGGCGTTCGCCCTAAAGGACAAGGACTTGGATGTCCGCGAGATCGGCCAGGTCCTCGGTGTCGGCGCCGTTCTCGAGGGCAGCGTCAGGGCGGCCGGTAACCGGCTGCGTGTCACCGCGCAACTCGTCAGCGTGGCCGACGGCTTCCCTCTCTGGTCCGAACGATACGACCGCGACGCCGGCGACATCTTCGCCATCCAGGACGAGCTCTCGCTCTCTATCGTCGACCACCTGAGGGTCACGCTTCACGTCGGCGAGCGCGAGGCGCTTCAGAAACGGTCGACCGTCGATCACGAAGCCTACAACCTCTACCTGAAAGGCCTGTATCTCGCCGCCCGCCCCCGCCCTGACTTGCTTCAGACGGCGCTTCGGTTCTTCCGCGAGGCCCTCGCCCGTGACCCGGGATTCGCGAAGGCGCACGCCGGCATCGCCCTCGTCTACGGCATACTCGGCAACCTGAACTTCGCACCGCCTGCCGAATCGTGGCGCAAGGCGAAGGCGGCAGTCGGCCAGGCTCTCGCCATCGACGACCAGTTGCCCGAGGCTCAGACGATGGCGGCGTCCGTGGCCTTCTGGTACGACTGGGACTGGGTCGCCGCGGAGGCCGGATACAGCCGGGCACTGGCGCTCAAGCCCGGTGACGCGTTCACCCACGCCGATTACGCCTGGTTGCTGTCCAACCGCCGCCGCGTCGAGGAGAGCCTCCACGAGATTGGAGTCGCCCTCAGTCTCGATCCCCTGATGCCTCTCTACTACGCCTTCTCCGTCGGCCTGCACGCGGCTGCCGGACTGTACGACGAGGCCTTGCGGATGTTCGGGAAGGCCCGGGAGATCGACCCCGCATTCGGCCTGCCCTACTTCCACGCGGGTTACGCGTACGCGTCGAAGGGCATGTTCGGCGAAGCCGAGACGACGCTCGACGCCGGGGCGCGCATCGCGGCGCATCCAGGGTGGGCGGAAGCCATGCTCGCGCGGATCCGGCTCGAGCGCGGGGATCGCGACGGGGCCCGCCGGATCGTGGAAGGGATGATCGCGCAGAAGCCGCACAGCAATGTGTCGTCGGTCGGCATCATGTGGGCCCTGGCTGTGCTGGGCCGCATCGACGAGGCGCTCGAGTGGCTCGCTCGGGGAATCGAGGAGCGGGATTCCCTGATCGTGTTCCTGCACATCTACACAGAGCCCCTGGTACCCGCACTGGCAAGGGACGAGCGGTTCCAGGCCGTCCTGGCGCGGCTCGGCCTCGCCAATGTCGCAGCGCCGGCCTCGTGAAGGCGGACCGACGACCAGCGCCCGCCGATCACCACCCGGACTTCTGCAGGAACGCCTGCGCGAACCTCAACTCGTCCATCGGATCGGTGTTCAGCCCGCGCGCGACGTAGTTTTCGATGACGAGCGCGCCGCTGAAGCCGGCGGCTCGAAGCATCTGGAAGCACTCCGCCAGCTCGGCGCGTCCCTCGCCAGGCCGGACCTCGCGTCCCATCGCGCCCGGCGCCGCGGGCAGCAGCGCGTCTTTCACGTGCACCGACGTCACCCGCCCGACGACGTGCTTCAGGGCCTGCGAAGGAGCGTCCACGCCGTAGATGACCAGGTTCGCCGGATCGAAGTTGACCCCGACGCGGGCCACGGTGATCTGGTCGAGAAAGGCGGCGAGCTGCTGGCCCGTTTCCTGCCCGGTCTCCAGGGACACTGTGACCTTCCTCTTCGCGGCATACCCGGCGATGTCGGTCACCGCCGCCAGCATGGCCCTGTACGCGGGGTCCTCGGGGTCCTCGGGAAGGAACCCCATGTGGAACGTCACGATCCTGGCGCCGATGCCGTCGGCGAAGTCTACGCACTTCCGCAGGTACTCGAGGCGTTCGTTGATCAGATGCAGCGGACGGAATCCCACCGTGCGGACGACGGTGTCGCGGTCGGCATAGCTCTCCCCGGCAAACACGGCGACGACCGAGTCCGCCCGGATGCCCGTCGAGCGCATCATGCCCGCAAACTCGGCCGCGCCTTCGGGCGTGTAGAAGCGGTCCGGCAGTCTGCTGACCTGGACCGTATCGACGCCGAGGGACTTCGCGGCCCGCAGGGCCTGGAGCGGGTCATTGAGTCCCGTGCAGCGCAGGAACACGCCCACCGCGTTGGCCGACTTCGCCTGCGGGCGTGCACGCGGCGCGACGAAGACAGGCTGCGTCCACGCCGCCTGGCCGTTCGAGTCCAGGATCCGCGCCCGCACGTAGCCCTCATCGCCCGCGATCTCGTACGTCGCCGGGCTGGCGATCGCTTCCGTGAGCATGCGGCCGCCCCGGCCGACGAAGTGAATCGTGTACTTCGCGTAGTCCTGGGCCTTGACCGTCACGGATAGCCGCTGTGGCGTGGCCTGGATGTCCGATAACTCGACGCCCGTCGACGCGTAGAAGTCGCCCGAGGCGAGCGCCGCGAGCACGGCATCGGCGGTGAGCGCGGGCGCCCGCACCACCACCCAGCCCTGGCCTGGACGGGCGGCAGCCTTCGCCCACGGCTGTTTCAGCTGGTGCATGTCGTCGCTCGCCACGGCAAAGACGCGGATGCCGGCGGCGAGCATGCTGTCCCACAGCGCCTCCGCGCCGGGCAATCCGCCGCCGCCCGCGTTGTTCACCATGAAGTGCCCGTTATGGATTTCCAGGAGATGTGCACCGCGGCCGCTCTCGAGGTCTGAAGCCGTCATGGCCCACCCGAAGTTGGGGTGGTTGATCGACATGACGCCGCCTGCCGCCGCGATGGCGGAAACGTTCTTTCGCAGCGCGTCGGCAACCGTCGCGCCGCCCTGCGGCGCGACGACGCCCTGCCCGCCCAGCATGTTCAGGTGCACGGGCTTTCCGACGGCCTGGTCCGTGACTTCCTCGCCGCGGATGAGCAGAAAGCGATCGGGCATGGCGTGGACACCGTTGAGACCGTCCACAGGCGTCACCAGGTTGTGATCGGTGAGGAAGAGGAAGTGATAGCGCTGCTCACGGTACCACCGCACCACGTCCTCGGGCGCGCTGTCGCCGTCGCTGTTCAGCGTGTGCGTGTGGGTGTTGCCCTTGTACCACTTCAGGGGCGCGGCCGACCCAGGCGGCGGGGTCCGGGCGTAGGTCCCGGCGCCGAGGAGGGCGACAAGAGCGGAGATGCCGGCCAGCGCGCGCATGGTGCCTCCCGGCCGCGACGCGCGGCCGGAGGGTCCGGCCATGCGCGGCCGGCGGGAGTATAGCTCAGCGGCGGGTTACTGCTTGACCAACTGGCCGCGCACGACGCCTGCGGGATTGAGCGCGGAGTGGAGATTGAAGTAGAACGCCCCGGGGTTGGCCAGGATGGCAGTCGCGGCATCCGCGCTCACGGCCACATTGGCAATCGTGAGCGTCACGCTGCCAGTCGGCGACACGATCGGGGCCTGCTGCGAAATCGGCAGCGGCACGACCACGGGTCCCGCGGTGCCGGCGGCACCCGAGTGAATGTGCCCGGCGACGATGACGGACCCGGAGTCGAGGGGCGCAGGCAGCACGCCACCCTTGATGAGGTTGGCGATCGAAAACGTGAAGTCGGCCTTGTACGCGCCGCCGCCCGACGGAACCATGGTGACCGACAATCCGCCCGTGGCGCCTGATTCAAGCGCGCCGGCTGGGTTCCCCTGCTGGCCGGTGGGCGGCACCTCTGCGGCAGCCGACAGGTTCGACGCCAGGGCCACTTGACCCTCGGTCGGGGCCACAGGGTTCAGTGTCTCGTCGCACCCGGCGGCGAACAGGCTCAAGGCGACAACGGCGACGGTGAATCGCTTCATTGGGGGGACTCCTCCTGCTCGATTGACGGAATTTTCTATATTACCACGCGTCCGCCTGCAGCGATGCCGGGCCCCAGGCGGCCCGGGTCAGCCCGCGGCCGAGGTCCTGTGTTCACAGGCTGATCGCGGCCGGCCAGGGCTGGCGGCGAGCGGCCGTCCAGAGCGTATTCACATAGTCCAGCGCGAAGTAGTTCTGGGCGAGGTGCAGCCAGAAGGCGCCGCCGTCGGTGAGCGTCACGGTCCCGTTGCGGCTCGAGGCCAGGCCGGCCAACTCGCCCAGCCGCAGCCAGGACCGGACCCGGGGCGCGTCCGGTCCCAGGGTGTCGCCGAGCTGGTCGAGGGGGATGCGAGTGTCGTAGAGCCGCCAGTACAGCCACCACCAGCCGGCCAGTTCGGCCGAGAACGGAAGCCATAGGGCGACGGACCGGTCGCCACGGGCGGCCGCTTGCGCCCACGTGCCGTAGTCGAAGCTGTTGAAGGCGAATCCGCCCGGCAGATGGGATCCGGCGCCCGGGCCGATGCCGATGTAGCCGGCGCGAGTCACGGAGGAATAGCGGGGCGCGCTGCCCTTCGTGAATCCCCAGACGGAGACGCGATCGAACCCGCGGCGGGCGCCCCATCGGCACAGCTCCCGATACTGGGCGTGCCGTGCGCGGAAGTTCGGCAGTCTGACGTCGTGCAACCGGAGGTACCGGCCGACGGGCGTGTAGGGAAACGTGAACAGCGGATAGGCGGTCACCTGGCTGGCGCCGAGGTCCGCCGCGCGGTCGAGATCCGCGACGAGGTCGGCGGCCGACTGCCCCGGCAGCGCGAACATCAGGTCGGCGTTGACCGAGGCGAAACCGGCTGAAGCCAGACGGCCGAGGGCGTCTTCGGCCGTCCGTGGCCCGTAGCTCCGCCCGATGGCCTTCAGCTGCGCATCCTGAAAGGACTGCACGCCGAGCGACACCAGCGCGACGCCCATCTGCTTCAGCCGCGACACGGCCGCCTCATCGAGATCCGCGGGGCTGGTTTCGATGGCGAGGTCGCCGCTCACCTTGAACCGGCTTCGCACCCGATCGACGACGCGTGCAACGCTCTCGAGCGCGAGGGTCGGCGTCCCGCCGCCGACGTAGACGCTGGTGATCTCGCACGGTCCAGCCGCCTGCGCCCACCAGTCGACTTCAGACAGCGCGGCGTTGGTGAAGCCGTCCAGGAGCGCCTCGTCGTACCGGATCTTCGTGTAGGGGCAGTACGGGCACGCGTGGCGGCAGAAGGGCACATGCAGGTACAGGGACGTCCGATCGATCGGCGGCGGCATCCATCCGCGCGGGGGCGCGTCGAACTGCCAGCGCTGGCCCGGCCCCACGAGCGCGCGGCGGACAAGGCCGGTCGCCAGCCTCCTCAGCGGGATCGGCCGCGCCATCACCAGTACCTCAGCAGGTTCAGCACGGCGCTCGGACGGAGCCGCTGTGCCATGACCAGTTCGGTGCACGCGGCGTACCCGCACTCGGCGCAGACGTTTCCCGGCGCGGCCGACGCCCGGCAGCACATCCACTCGCCGTCCACGTCCGCGACCAGGGCACACCCCATCGGCCGAGCCCAGCGGTTCGACCGCAGGGCGCGCAGGCCGCTCCTGGAGTTGAGCACCGGCAGACCGTCCCTGACGTGACCGAGCAGCTCGTCGATGAACGGGGCGCGTTCGGCGGCCGGGAGGAACAGGTCGTCGCGCCCGTAATACGGCGTGTGGAAGTAGAACATCACGCCGACCACCGGCAGGGCCGAGTCGCGCACCCAGCGGAGGAAGGGCGCGATCCCGGTTGCCGTGCGCCGGTCGACGGTGTAGATCAACGCGACTCTCGGATGCGCGCCGGCACGGACGGCGCGTTCGACCCGGTCGAAGCACGGGCCCCGGCGGGTCTCGAACGTGGCCGGCAACCCGTCCATGCTGACCCAGACCATGTCGGCCGACGTCTCGAGACCCTGCAGGCCGTTCGTGTAGACGTGCACGTGAAAGAAGCCGAGACGCCTCGCCTCGTGGACGATGTCGTCCATCGATCGGGTGCCGTCGCGCCAGAATCGTCGGCTCGCCGCCGGAGAGGTAGAGATCGCGGCACCCCCTGGCGAACGCGCTCGCCAGCGCCTCGGTGATCTGCCGCCAGCTCATGTCGGGCCGCCCCGTGTGCGACACGCGGCAGCCCTCGCACGCGAGCGTGCAGCGGTCGGTGATGGCCAGGCCGTAGATGAGCGGGCTCGACCGCCGGAGGACGGCGAACCTCCACGCATAGGGCGCGTAGTAGCGCAGTTGCCGCATGGCGGATGCGGGCATGGTGACCCCTCGCGTCGGACTGTTCTGGTACTCGATATAGGCCCGCCTGGCGCAAATGTCCTGAGCGTGGGGTGAAGAGGCCCTGAGACGTTCTGAAGGGAGCCGCCTGTGCCATGATGGGGCCGCCGCCGGGACGTTGAACTCGCGCGGCGGATGCCCCCGAACGGAGTCGATGGCCATGAGGATGCAATCCAGGCGTTCCCGGGCGCTGGTCGCCGTCTCCTTCCCGGCGGCGATCGCGCTGGCGCTTGCGGCGGCGCTGCCTGCCGGCGCGCTGCCGCAGAAGCCGTTCCCGGCCGAATCCGCGCGAGCCGAGCAGGCCATGAACGAGCTGCAGCGCGCGCTGCTCACGAGGCTGACGGCGGCGATGACCAGCGGGGGCCCCGCCGCCGCCGTGGAAGTCTGTCGCACCGACGCGCGCACGATCGCCGAGTCGGTGGCGAAGGCTCAGGGCCTGGAGCTCGGCCGCACGAGTCATCGGCTGCGCAACCCCGCAAACGCCCCGCGCGCCTGGGCCAGGCCCGCCGTCGACGCGGCCGCCGGCTCAAATGCCGCCTCAGAAGGGCTGAGGGTATTCGACCTGGGCGATCGCGTGGGCGTGCTCAGGCCGATCGGCACCGCCGAGGCATGCACGAAGTGCCACGGCGCGGCCGACGAGGTTCACCGGAATATCGGCGCAACCCTCGCGGCGGCATATCCCCAGGATCGCGCCACGGGATTCGCGCCCGGTGATCTCCGCGGCTGGATGTGGGCCGAGGTCCCGAAAGGCGCAAGATAGCGGAGGCGGGCATGAGTGCGTCGCGGCGCGAGTTCCTGAGGCTGACGGCATGCGGCGCGGCGGGATGCGCCGTGTTGAGGCTCCCGCGCCTCGACCGGCTGGCGGTGGAGGCCGCCGCCTCGGACGCGAACCGGTTCGATCTCGTCGTGGCAGGCGCCGGACTTGGCGGCGTGGCCGCCGCCCTCGCGGCCGCGCGGGCAGGGTTGCGGGTAGCGCTGACGGAGGAGACCGACTGGATCGGCGGCCAGCTCACGCAACAGGCGGTGCCGCCCGACGAGCACCAGTGGATCGAAACCCGTGGCGCCACCCGCTCGTACCGCGACCTGCGCACGGGGATCCGCGACTACTACCGCCGCTACTACCCGCTCACAGACGAGGCGCAGGCGCGCGCGGAGTTGAACCCCGGCGACGGCGCGGTGTCACGCCTGTGTCACGAGCCCAGGGTCGCGCTGGCCGTGCTCGAAGGGCTGCTGGCGCCGCACATCGCGACCGGGCGCCTGACGCTGCTGCTCGAGCACGGGGTGACCGCGGCCGATGTCGAAGGCAGCCGCGTCCGTTCGCTCTCGGTGCGCAATCTACGGACCGGGGCCGTGCGGGATCTCGAAGCTCCCTGCTTCGTCGATGCGACCGAGCTGGGCGACCTGCTGCCTCTCACCGGCACGGAGTTCGTCACGGGCTGCGAAGGCCGGGCCGTGACCGGCGAGCTGCACATGCCCGAGAAGGCTGACCCGGCGAACCAGCAGGCGTTCACGGCGGTCTTCGTCATGGACTTCGTCCCGGGCTCGGACCAGACCATCGAGAAGCCGCGGGACTATGCCTTCTGGCGCGACCACGTGCCGCGGCTGACGCCTCCGTGGCCGGGCCGGCTGCTCGCGCTCGCCAGCAGCCATCCCATCACCCTCGCGCCGCGGCCGTACGCCTTCGATCCGGTCGGCGACCAGAAGAGCGAGCTGTTCAACCTGTGGCGCTACCGGCGGATTGCGAGTCGCGCGAACTTCCTGCCCGGCACGTACGCGGGCGATCTGTCGACGGTGAACTGGCCGCAGAACGACTACATGCTCGGCAACCTCGTCGGGGTCTCCGGCGAGGAACGGCACCGCCATGTGGATGCGGCGAAGCAGCTGAGCCTGTCGCTGCTCTACTGGCTGCAGACCGAGGCTCCTCGTCCGGATGGCAAGGCCGGCTGGCACGAGCTCCGGCTCCGCGGCGACATCGTCGGCACCGGCGACGGCCTCGCGAAGTACCCGTACGTGCGGGAGGCGCGGCGCATCAAGGCCGTGACGACCGTGCTGGAGCAGCATTGCGGCACCGGGGCGCGCGCGGCCGAAACGGGACGGCCGGCGGCCGAGGTCGCGGCGCTCGAGTATCCGGATTCGGTGGGCATCGGCAGCTATCGCATCGACCTGCATCCGACGTCGGCCGGCGACAACTACATCGACTTCGCGTCGCTGCCGTTCCAGATTCCGCTGGGTGCCCTGCTGCCCGTGCGCACGGAGAACGTGATTGCCGCGTGCAAGAACATCGGCACGACGCACGTGACCAACGGCTGCTACCGGCTGCACCCTGTCGAGTGGAACATCGGCGAAGCCGCGGGCGCGCTGGCGGCGTTCGCGGCCGCGCGTGGCGTCCGGCTGCGCGCCGTCAGGGACACTCCCGCACTGCTCAGCGACTTCCAGAAGCGCCTCGTCGAACAGGGCGTCGAGCTGCGGTGGCCTCCCGGGGCCTCGTCGACGTAACACCCGCCATCGGACGCCGCGGGCGCTCCCTCCGGGCCCGGGCACAGGGCCGCTGCGGGCCGGGCTATCCCCGGCCGAAATCCTGCCGGAGCGACTCGGCGTCCCAGCCGGCATCGCGCTCCAGGCCGGCGTCCTTCAGGTCGTCCAGCAGCGTGCGCTCCAGATCCTCGATGCGCTCGCGGGCCGTGTTGATGTACCGCGCGCGGTCCCCGCGCAGGCCGGCCATCATCCGCACGGACTCCTCGTCGTGCCGCCGGAACATGCGCGCGGCCCGGTTGGCCTGGTACGCGCGCACCCCCAACAGGCGCAGCGCGTCCACCCCCATCCGCAGGGAGGTGTCCAGCGTGTCGCGGTAGATGTGCGTCACGCCGGCGTCGAGCAATTCGTACGCGTCGGCGCGGTCGCTGGCGCGGGCGAGGATCGTCAGGTGAGGGAAGTGCGCGCGCGCGAGGCGCACCAGTTCCAGGGTCTTCTCCGGGCCGTCCAGCGCGAGCACCAGGAGCGACGCCTTCGCGGCGCCGGCGGCGCGCAGCAGGTCTTCCCGCGAGGCGTCGCCGTAGAACACCTTGAGCCCCAGGCGCCTCAGCAACTCGACGCGGTCCGAGTCGACGTCGAGCACGGTGGGCCGCACGCCTTGCGCACGCAGCAGGCGCCCCACGATGTGGCCGAACCGGCCGAAGCCGGCAATGATGACCGGGTTCTCTTCGTCGACGGCGTCGGCGTCCCGGGCTGGGCGCTCCCTCGTCGCAACCCGGCGCTGGATGACTCGCTCATGCAGCGCGAGCACGACGGGCGTCAGCGCCATGGTCAACGCCACCACCGCGACCAGCGGCGAGGTGACGTCACGCCCGAGCACCCCCTGCGTGTCCGCGAACGACAGCAGCACGAACGCGAATTCGCCGACCTGCGACAGGCCCAGCGCGAACAGGAGGTTCTGGTCCGCGCCCATGCGGAACGCCGCGCCCAGTCCGGCGAGCACGAGCACCTTCCCCACCATCACCGCGGCCACGAGCCCGGCGATCTGGCCGGGCCTCGACGCGACCAGCGCGAAGTCGATCGACGCGCCGACCGCGATGAAGAAGAGCCCGAGCAGCAGGCCCTTGAACGGCTCGATGTCGCTTTCCAACTCGTGGCGGTACTCGCTGTTCGCCAGCACGACGCCCGCGAGGAAGGTGCCCAGCGCCGGACTCAGGCCGACCTTGCTCATCAGCAGCGCGATCGCGATGACGAGCAGCAACGCCGCCGCCGTGAACAGCTCGCGCAGCCGCGCGCGCGCGATGAACCGGAACGCCGGGCGGACCAGGAAGCGGCCCGCTGCGATCACGGCGCCCACCGTGGCGGTCACGGCCAGCGTCTGCGCCCAGCCCGGCAGGTCGCCGGTCCATGTGGACGCATGCCCGCCGCCGTGCGCGCCGGCCGCGGCCGCGCCCCCGGCCGCAAGGAGCGGGAACACCGCGAGGATCGGGATGACGGCGAGGTCCTGGAACAGGAGCACCGCGAAGGAGTTCTGGCCGGCCGAGGTCTTCATCAGGCCCTTCTCGTTCAGCGTCTGCAGCACGATGGCCGTCGACGACATCGCGAGCGTGAGGCCCACGGCCAGGCCCGCCTGCCACGACAGGCCGAGCGGCAGGCTGAGCGCCGTTACCGCCGCGGCCGTGCCGGCGACCTGCAGCCCTCCCAGGCCAAGGATGGGCGCCCGCAGCCGCCAGAGCAGGGTCGGCTCCAGCTCGAGGCCGACCAGGAACAGCATCATCACCACGCCGAACTCGGCGAAGCGCATGACATCCTGGCCCTCCTGCCCGACCAGCCCGAGGCCGAACGGGCCGATGGCCACGCCGGCGAGCAGGTAGCCGAGCACCGAGCCCAGCCCGAGCCGCCGTGCCACGGGGACGGCAATGACCGCCGCCAGCAGGTACACAAACGCCTGTGCGAAGAACCCTTCAGCGTGCATGGCCGTCGGTCAGGGGCGGATGATGGCGTCCAGGTTGGCATTGAGACGCGGGTGGTGCTGCGCCGCGTCCAGATCGATCCGGCCGTCCCGAAGCGACTCGATCGCGCGACGGTAGTCCGCCGCGGCGGCCGAGATGCCCGCCGCGTCGAGCCGGTGGGTGCCGTGCACGACGAACGGCGGGACGAACGTCATCCCGCAGAGGCGCGCCGTCTGCTCGATCGGACGCAGCAGCTCGCGGATCGTGAAGTGGTTCAGCCCGTCAGGCTGATAGGCCGCTTCGCGCCCGCCGGTCGTGATCGCCGACAGCCACACCCTTCCGTGCAACCGCGTCCCGCCGGTGCCGTACGCCCAGCCGTGCTCCAGCACCAGGTCCTCCCACTGCTTTACCAGCGCCGGCGCGCTGTACCAGTAGAAGGGATGCTGCGCCACCAGCAGGTCGTGCTCCAGCAGCAACGATTGCTCGCGGCGCACGTCGACGTCGAAGTCCGGGTAGGCTTCGTAGAGATCGTGGAACGTGACGCCTGGGAGGCCTCGCACGGCCTCCGCGAGCGCGCGATTGACTCGCGACTTCTCGAACGCGGGATGCGCAAACAGGACGAGGACCTTCATCGGCTCCAGCCACCCTAGCATAGCAGGCCGCCGGTTGCCCGATGGCCTCGCCGGCCTGCCTTCGACGTCAGGACCTCAGCATGCGGCTTGCCCAAGTCGGGATCACGCTGATCGTGCTCGGGGTGGTCACCTCGCCGGCTCTGGCCCAATCCGACCCGACAGCATCCAACACCACTGCGCCGCAGACGGACCGCGCGGATCGCGTCGCAGGATCGAGATCGTGCTCGAGATGCGACGGCTGGTGGCCATGGTCGGCGACGCCCACGCCACCCTTGGCGATCCTCACGGCAGATACGCCACTCGGGTGTACCCGATCAGCGTCCTGCTGCCGGCCGACGGAGCCTACATCACCGCCTCGACGCCTCAGGACAGTCATCTGCTGTTCGTCCTGATCGGGGCGGGCACGTGCTCATCCGGGTTGCGGGCCGCACGGGATTTCAACAACCGCACGAACGCGATCCTTGTGGGGAGCCCCACGGGGGGCAAGCCGAATTCCTTTGGCGAGCAGCAATCCGCTGCACTTCCGTACTCCGGCCTCGTGCTGCACTACTGGACAACGAGATGAGTGCGGGACCCCAAGGGCGATCCCGCGAGTCTCGAGCCGCAGGTACTCGCGCAGCCGACGTGGGCGGAACGCATCGCAGGGCGTGACGTCGTCATTGATGCCGTCCGCGCCTACTTGCAGGCGCGCCACGCCGACAGGGGCGTCGCGGTGTGCTGGCCTCCCGGGGCCTGCCCGCCCGGAGCACCGTGGAGGGGAAGCTCCCGGGCCCCATTCGTTGAGGGAGGCTCGGCTCTCAGACCGGTTTCGGCATCGCGGTCCAGGCGCCCTTCTTCCCGCTGCTCTTGAGGCAGGTCTCGAGGAAGGCGATGCCGACCCAGCCGTCCTCCACCTGCGCGTACTTCGCTGGGTCGCCCGTGAAGGCCTTACCGGCTTTCCAGGCCCGGACGTCGCGCTCGAAGTTTCTGTGCAGCCTGGCGAAGGCGTCGTGGAACCCCTCCGGGTGCCCGGATGGAATGGTCGGCTCCGTCATGAGGTCCGCCGGGACGTCCTTCGGGAGGAACCCGTCGCCGGGCGTGACGGCGCCCCGCCAGTACGTGCGATCAGGCTGGCCGGGCAGGAGGATCGTGAGGCCCTCGGGCTCCTCCTGGCGCCAGCGCAGCGTGCCCTTCGTGCCGGCGATCATGAGGCCGAGGTCGTTCTTGCTGCCGATGCAGATCTGCGACGCGCGCACGAGCGCCTTGCCGCCGTTCGACAGCCGACAATACACGGTGAAGTGATCGTCGAGCGGGCGCCCTTCGACGAATGTCTCCAGCTGGGCCGCGACGTGCGTCACATCGAGGCCGGTCACGTAGCGGAGCTGCATCAGTGCGTGGGTGCCGATGTCGCCGCCGCAGCCCGAGCCCCCGGCGCGCTTCGGGTCGACGCGCCAGGTCGCCTGCTGCTGGCCCGTTGCTTCTAGCCTGGTCGCCAGCCAGCCCTGGAGGTAGTAGCTGTCCACCCAGCGCACGTCGCCCAGGAGCCCGCGCTGCACGATGAACCGCGCGAAGCGGCTCGTCCAATGGCCGAGGTAGGTGTGGGCCACGCCGAACGGCACGCCCAGCTTGCGCGAGGTGCGGACCAGCGTCGACGCTTCCTTCAGGTTCAGGCAGAGGGGCTTCTCGCAGAACACCGCGATGCCGGCCTTCATCGCCTTCATCGCCGGGTCGAAGTGCACGTGGTTGGGCGTGACGATCAGGATGTAGTCCAGCCGCTCCTCCGCCGGCAGCGCGGCGTTGGCGGCGATCATCTCGTCGTACGAACCATAACCCTTGATGGGATAGGGCCACGCCGCCGCTTCCTCGAGCGCAACCTTCGGGTCCGGGTAGAGCGCGCCGGCCACGACGCGGCGCGTGCCGTCGAAGTGAATCGCTTTCTGGTGCGCATGCACGATGAACGCGCCCTTGCCGCCGCCGACCAGCCCGACTTTGAGTGGTGTCGCCATACGTCCTGTCTCCGTTTCGTACGCGATCAGGCCCGGCGTGCCGCCGCGCCCCGCGCGCCGCGACGACCCGGGTCGAGTGCTCCGCGCAAGCGTACATCAACATCGCCGCGGCGCAACCGCTCGGCCTCAGGTAGAATCGCGTGGTTCAAGGAGGCAGGCGATGACGAGCGGATCGAACAGGCGGGACTTCCTGAGGGCGGCAGGCGCCGGCGCGGCGGCCTGCGCCACGATTACCCCGGGCCTCGCGCTGGCCATGGGCCGAGCCGAAGCGCCGGCCGTCGCCGTGCCGTTCACGCTGGGGATGGCGTCGTACACGCTCCGGCAGTTCCCCGTCGACCAGGCCATTGAGATGACCACGCGCCTCGGCCTGACCCGCATCTGCTTCAAGGACTTCCACCTCAAGCTGGATGCGGCGCCCGAGGTCATCGCCGATACGGTCGCGAAGGTGAAGGCGGCGGGCCTCGACCTCTATGCGGGCGGCGTCATCTACATGAAGAGCGAGGCGGAAGTCGACCGCGCCTTCGTGTACGCGAAGGCGGCGGGCTTCAAGATGATCATCGGCGTGCCGACCTACGAACTGCTCCCGTACACCAACAAGAAGGTGCAGGAGTACGACATGCCGGTGGCCATCCACAACCACGGGCCCGATAACCCGCTCTTCCCGACGCCCCAGAGCGCGTACGAGCGCATCGCTTCGCTCGATCGCCGCCTCGGACTCTGCATGGACGTCGGCCACACGCAGCGCTCGGGCGTTGATCCGGCAGAGTCGGCCGAGAAGTATTTCGACCGCCTGTTCGACATCCACATCAAGGACGTGTCGGCGCCGACGGCGCAGGGCCAGACGGTCGAGATCGGCCGCGGAGTGATCGATACCCCGAAGCTGTTGAAGACGCTCAAGCGCCTGGGGTTCAAGGGGACGCTGGCGCTGGAGTACCAGAAGGACGCCAAGGACCCGCTGCCGGGCTCCGCCGAGTCGATTGGCTACCTGCGGGGGGTGCTCGCCGCCCTGGCGTAGGCGGCCGGAGGGCGCCGGCTGAGGCCGCCAGCGGGTGACGGCTACCGGCGGCTACGGCGCTCGAACGCGTCGGACCATTCCTGGATGCGCCGCGTGCGCTGCTCCAGCTGGGAGGGTGTCATCTGGGCGGAAAGCTCGTCCAGCGACTCCGCATACCTGGCCTGCTGGGCGCCCGAGGCCCGCACCGACGCCAGGTGAATCCACCAATACGCCTCGACGAGATCCATCGGCACGCCTTCCCCGTGGGCGTGGCGGACGCCCAGGTTGAACTGCGCCGCGGTGTGGCCCTGGTCGGCAGCCTGCCGGTACCACCAGGCGGCGAGGCCGCTGTTCTCCTCCACCCCGCGGCCGGTGACATAGCGCGCCCCGAGGTTGAACTGCGCGCCGGCATGACCGCGTTCAGCCGCGCGGCGGTACCAGGCCGTCGCCTCGCGATCGTCGCGCGGAACGCCGCTGCCGGTCGCATAGCGAACGCCCATCTCGAACTGGGCCGCGACATGACCGTGCTCGGCGGCCCTGCGGTACCACGAGGCGGCCGCGGCAGGGTCGGCGATGAGGCCGACGCCGCCCGCATGACAGACGCCGAGGTTGTACTCAGCCTCGGCCAGGCCCTGCTCCGCCGCCTGGCGGCACCAGCTCAACGCCGCGGCCACGTCCCGCAACACCCCCGTGCCGGACGCGCAGATCCCGGCCAGGCGGTACTGGGCGATGGCGTCACCCGCTGTGGCGGCCTGTCGCAGTAGCGCCAGGCTGTCTGCGGTCCGCCACGACTCGCCGCCGCGCCCGTTGGCGTCGTCCCCGCCGGCGGCGTGTCGTTCATCGGAGACCGGGACCGGAGGCCAGTTGCGCTCGAGGCGAGGCGGTCCAGCGGGAGCCGGAGCGCTTTCCGGCGGGGCACTCTGTCCAGCGGGGCCGTCGGCGGACGCGGTCAGCGCCGGGTTCACGCCTTTCGGGGTCAGCGCCGCGTCGAGCTCCCGCCGCGCCGCGTCGACGCCCTGCGCGGCGGCGCGTTCGAGCCACGCCGTGGCCTGCTGCCGGTCGAGCGGCACACCTCGGCCCTCCAGGAAGAGGCGGCCGAGCGCGAGCTGGGCCGTCGCATGCCCCTCCTCAGCAGCTCTCCTGTACCACGCCGCCGCCAGGCCACTGTCTTTGGCCACGCCGCTGCCGGACGCGTACGCCTCAGCCAGGCCAAACTGGGCCCGCCCGTGACCCTGCTCCGCGGCCAAGCGGTACCAGTGCACGGCCTGGGCCGCGTCCTGGACGACGCCGTCGCCGCTGGCGTACATGACGGCAAGCGTGTGCTGCGCTTCCGCGTGCCCGAGAGCCGCCGCCTTCCGGCACCACGAGACGGCCTGCCACCCGTCGCGCGGCATGCCGTCGCCCCGGGCGCACATCAGGCCCAGCGTGAACTGCGCCTCCGGGTGTCCGCGCGCCGCCGCCTTCCGGCACCAGACCACGGCCTGGGCCGGGTCCCGTTCAACACCGCGGCCGCTGGCGTACAGCACACCCAGCATGTAGGCCGCTTCCGGCAGGCCCTGCTCGGCTGCCTGCAGGAACCACGCGGCCGCCAGCCGGTCGTCCGCGGGCAGGAGGCGTCCCTCGGCATGCAGCAGCCCCAGGCGATACTGCGCCAGGGCGTGGCCCCTGTCGGCGGCAGTCCGGTACCACGCCAGGCCCTGCTCTTCGTCGCCTCCGCCCGCCTGGCCGCTCGCCAGGCACCAGCCCAGACTGAACGCGGCGGCGGGGTCGGCCCCTTCGGCCCGGGCCCGCAGCGCCCGGGCGCGGTCGCGCGGCCGGCGAGGCGGCGCATCCTCGTCGAACGGGTCGTCAGTCTCTTCCGGCTCAGGGTCGGGCATCGGCGGCGCCTGCGGCTATCCACTATATGTTCGGCTGGAAGGGCGCGCGGCAACAGGGCGAAAGTGCGCCTTTTCCGCACATTTTTTCCGGATTCGTGCTACGCTATGGGCCAGCATGCGCGTCGATGCGCCGAACGTCTGTGCCTATCGCACAGCCCGCGTGCCCTCGCCGTCTCTACCGTGTTGACGAAGGGTGGTGCAGCATCGAAGGCGGTCACACGAGGAGAGAGTATGGCGAGCGCTACGGGAACGATCAAACGGAAGATCAGCGACAAAGGCTTCGGGTTCATCGCGGCCGGTGATGGGAAGGAGTACTTCTTCCATCAGTCGGCTTGCACCCAGACTCCCTTCGACGCCCTGCGCGAGGGAGACTCGGTGTCGTTCGAAGTCGGCCAGGGTCCGAAGGGCCCGCGCGCCGAAAACGTCCGGCCCGCCTAGGTAAGCCTTCGCGATCGGAACCGCCTGCACGCCCGCGTCCTGCGGGCGCGCGGGCGTACGTCTGTTTTCACTCCGGCCCTGGCCTGGTACGCGCACCTGCTGGCCGGGAATCCCGGCGGCGGAACCCGTCGTTATCCTCGCTGGCGTCCGGCCCTCCGCGCCGCGGTTTCGGGTTCGGCGCGATCCAGGTGCTGGTCGTCCCACGAGGCCGGGTCGTCCAGCGATTCGAGATGCGTGAACACGGTGACGTTCGGAACGGCCGCACGGATCCGGGCCTCGACATCCTCGAGCAGTTCGTGGCCGCGGTGCACGGTCCATTCGCCCGGCACGAGCACGTGCAACGAGACGAAGCGGCGCGCGCCCGACTGCCGTGTCCGCAGCGCGTGATACTCGACGCCAACGCTCAGGTGCCTGTCGAGCGCGGCCGTGACGGCCGCCAGTTCCTCAGGCGGGAGCGCCGTGTCCATGAGGCCGAGCACGGACCGGCGCACGATGCTGGTCCCGGTCCAGAGGATGTTGGCCGCAACGAGCAGGGCGACGATGGGGTCGAGGCGCAGCCAGCCCGTAACTGCCACCGCCGTCACGCCGACGAGGACGCCCGCCGACGTCCAGACGTCCGTGAACAGGTGCTGGGCGTTCGCCTCGAGCGTGATCGAGTGGTACTGCCTGCCGGCGCGCCTCAGGAGCAGCGCAACGGCGAGATTGACGAGCGACGCGCCCACCGAGATCGCCAGGCCGGCGCCGACCTGCTCGAGCGCCTGCGGCGCGAGCAGGCGCCGCCCGGCCGCGACGCCGATGCTCAGGGCCGCGACCAGGATGAGGGTGCCCTCAACGCCGCTCGCGAAGTACTCGGCCTTGCTGTGGCCGTAGGAGTGATCCTCATCAGCCGGGCGCGAGGCCACCGTCAGCATGCTCAGGGCCATCACGGCCCCGACCAGGTTGACAACCGACTCCACGGCATCGGACAGGAAACCCACCGAGCCCGTCACGAGATAGGCGGCGGACTTGAGCCCGATGGTGGCGAGGGCCGCGGCGACGGAGAGCCACGCGTACCGGGTGAGGTTCGGCGTCCGCACGGCACTCAGGATACCTGACGGCGGCGGCGCCCGCCAGCGCCGCCGCGCGCGGGCGTTACAGCAGCTTCGCGGCCATCTCGGCGATCCGCGATCGCACCACCTCGTGCATCGTCAGGTGCGCGAAGCACGCCTCGCCCTTGAAGCGCTCCACCACCTGGACCAGGCCGTTCGAGAGCGAGTTGATCTCCGCGCGGTCGATCTGATCGGGATCGCCCGTCAGGATCACGCGCGATCCCTCGCCGGCGCGCGTGAGGACGAGTTTCATGTCCTCCTGCGTCAGGTTCTGCCCGTCGTCGACGATGATGGCCGCGTCGTGGATGGATCGGCCGCGCAGGTAGTTGATGGGCGCAATCTCGAGCACCTTCGCCTGCAGCAGGTTCTCGACCGTCGGGTGGGACGGTTCCTTTTTCTCCGTGTGGTGGTCGGCCACCTGGTTCGTCCAGCGCGCGCCGCCGTGCAGGCGGCGCATGATGAAATCGAGGTTGTCGATGATGGGCTTCGCCCAGGGCGCCATCTTCTCGCCGAGGTCGCCGGGGAGGAAGCCCAGTTCGCGCCCGGCCTCGGCGTTGAGCCGGTAGACCTCGATGCGCGACACCTTGCCGCTGCGGAGCATCTCGTAGGCCGCGAGCAGCGCGATGAGCGTCTTGCCCGTGCCGGCGATGCCGACGAGGCTGACCACCAGCGCCTGGTCGTCGAGGATGAGTTCGCGCGCGCAGGCCTGCTCGGCATTGCACGGGCCGAAGCGCTCCCCCGCCTTGGTGACCACCCGCCGGAGGAACCCCGGGCCGTCGTGGTTCTTGTAGATGCCCCAGGCGCTCTTGCCGTTGCCCCGGACGTGGAGTTCGCAGCACTGGTTCGCCAGGAACTGGGTGACATCGACCAGCTCGCCGAGGGCGTCGGCTGGCAGTCGCTGCTCGTGGTGCAGCGTCGACAGCAGCCCGGCCTGCTCGGGCGGCACCTCGATGCGCACGCGCCCCGAGTAGAACTTCTCGAGCGAGGGCACGGGCCGGTCGCTCCAGTAGTCCTCGGCGGCCACCGATCGCGCGCGGGCCTTGCATCGCATGGCCGCGTCGCGGGTGATCAGGATCACCGGCTCGTCGGGGTGCTTCTGCCGGTAATCGTCGGCGAGCAGGATGATGGCGTCGTCGGCATACGAGGAGTTGAACCCCGGCCACGCGCGCGCCATGTCCAGCATGCCGCTGTGGAACTTGAGCAGCCCGCCGTTGAGCGGGATGCCGGCGCGGATCTGCTCGGCCGTCGCCGCGCCCTGCAGCTCGTCGAGGAACCTGACCGTGTTGCGCGCCGTGTAGCCGACCCCGTTGGCCGAGGTGCGCTTGCGGTCCAGTTCCTGGAGCACGGGGAACGGGATGACCACCGTGTTGTTGGTCGTGAGATTCTGGATTGCGTCGGGCGCCGAAATCAGGATGCTGGTGTCGACAACGTACGTCTTGCGGGGAGAGCCTGCCTCCGAACTCGTCATCCGGGCCTCCTGGAGCCGGAGAGCGCACAGCCGGATGACTCCGCGCCTGGAGCGCGGACACCCCGCCGCCGTGCCTGCACCGGTTCTGGACCTGGAGACTCCCGCGCTGGGAAGCGGACGCCGCCTGGACCGATTTGCGGACATCATACCGCCGAAAGGCGATCGGCGCGCAACAAGTTCTCGCGGCCGCCCCGCCCCGCACGGATCCCCGCCCGGCGCGCTACAATTGCCGGGGACGCGCAACCCGCCACCGAGAGGAGCCTGGTATGGGAATCATGGATTTCATCAAGGGCGAGCTCATTGACGTCATCGAGTGGACCGATGACTCCAGGGACACGCTCTCGTACCGTTTCCCGGACGAGGACAAGGCCATCAAGAACGGCGCCCAGCTGATCGTGCGCGAGTCGCAGGTCGTGCAGTTCATGTACCTGGGCCAGTTCGGCGACACGTTCGGGCCGGGCAAGCACACGCTCACGACCGACAACATCCCGATCCTCACGAAGCTGGCGTCGTGGAAGTACGGCTTCAACTCGCCGTTCAAGGCCGACGTGTACTACATCGCGGCGCGGCTCTTCACCGGCAACAAGTGGGGCACCGCAAACCCGATCATGGCCCGCGACGACGACTTCGGCATCGTGCGGCTGCGCGCCTACGGCACGTTCGACTTCAGGATCGTCCAGCCGAAGCTGTTCCTGAAGGAGGTCGCCGGGTCGGATCAGCACTTCCGGCTCGACGAGTTCGCCGACACCATGCGGTCGCGGATGGTGAGCGTGTTCAGCGAGGCGCTCGCCGAATCGCACGTGCCGGTGCTCGACGTCGCCACGCGGTACTCGGAGCTCGGCGAGGCGCTGCTGCCGATCATCAACCCGGTGGTCGGCACGAAGTACGGCCTCGAGATCACCAGCTTCATCGTCGAGAACGTCTCGGTGCCGCAGGAAGTGGAGGCCGCCATCGACAAGCGCTCGAGCATGGCGGCGGTGGGCAACCTGAACGACTTCGTGAAGTACCAGATGGCCAAGGGCATGGAGACCGGCGGCGCGGGCGCCGGCGGCACGGCGGCCGAGCTCGCCGTCGGCTTCGGCATGGCCCAGCAGATGATGCAGCAGGGCCTGATGAAGCCGCAGGCGGACGCCGCGATGCAGATGGGCGGCGCGGGCGCGGCCGCCGCGGCTCCGGCGGCCCCGGCCGTCGACCTGCTCGGGCCCGCCGACGTGGCGAAGGTGCTGGGCGTGACCGAAGCGGACGTGATGGCGGTCATCACCTCAGGCGAGCTGAAGGCGAAGAAGATCGGCAGCAGCTTCCGCGTGACGCGCGCCGCGCTCGACGCGTACCTCGCCCAGTAAGCCGCCCGGAATCTGATGGAGCCCCGGGGCTTCGGCCCCGGGGAGAAGCCCGTGTCCGAGATCAGCGCCATCGAGAAGCACGCCTGCCCGGCCTGCGGCGCGCAGGCCGAGTGGAACCCCGGCAAGAAGAAGCTCGTGTGCCCGTTTTGCGGCACCCAGTCCCCGTACGTGTTCGACGCCGACACGGGCCGGATCCAGGAACTCGATCTCGTCAAGGCGCTGCGCGAGATCCCCGACGAGGCGCGCGGCTGGAAGGCCGAGCGGCGCAGCGTCCAGTGCCAGAGCTGCAAGGCGGTGATGGTCTACGACCCGGCGCGCGTCGGCCAGAACTGCGAGTTCTGCGGTTCACCGGCCCTGGTCGACTACCAGGAGATCAAGTCGCCGATCCGGCCGCAGAGCGTGCTGCCGTTCAAGGTGTCCCAGACCGACGTCCGGGAGCACGTCAAGCGCTGGTACGCGAGCAAGTGGTTCGCGCCGGGCGCCCTGAAGCGCCGCGCGCTGGTCGACCAGCTCAAGAGCCTCTACGTGCCGTACTGGACGTTCGACGCGCAGGTGCACTGCCGGTGGACCGCCGAGGCGGGGCACTACTATTACGTCAACGAGGAGTTCCGCGACAACCAGGGCCGCGCGCAGGTGCGGCAGGTCCGCAAGGTGCGCTGGGTCCCCGCCGCTGGCGAGCTCGACCATGCCTTCGACGATGAGCCGGTACCCGGGACGCAGGGCGTGGCGCTCGATCTGCTCAAGCAGGTGGAGCCGTTCCCGACCGGCGAGCTCGTGCCCTACGACACGGGCTACCTGTCGGGGCACGTCGTCGAGCACTACCAGGTCGTGCTGGTCGACGCGGCCCAGCGGGCGCGCGCGTCCATGGACGCCCAGCTGATGAGCCTGTGCGGAAGCCAGGTGCCGGGCGACACCTACCGGAACCTTCGGATCGATCCCGACTACTCGGGCCAGACGTTCAAGCACATCCTCGTGCCGATCTGGCTGCTGACGTACACGTTCGGCGCGAGGACGTTCCAGGTGATCGCCAACGGCTACACGGGCGTGCTCGCCGGGCGCTATCCGAAGAGCGCCTGGAAGATCTTCTTTGCCGCGCTGGCGGTGCTGCTCGTCATCATGATCATCGCGCTCGCCAGCCGCTGAGCAGGCGCCTCCGGAGGCCGGGAGAGATGAAGCAGAACTTCCACATCGGCATCATGGGGAACCTGTTCTCGGGCAAGACCACCCTCATGAACGCCCTCGCCCGGGATCCGTACCGGAAGGACTTCGAGGCGCTGCTGGGGGGCGCCGATCTGCACACGTTCTCGGAGCGGGTCGACAAGGGCTCGCTCATCGACGAGTGCCTGGCGCTGTTCTACCGCGACCGCGTGGCCAACATCTTCCCGACCGAGCTCGCGTTCCTCCACATGCGCACGCTCCAGCAGCGGGAGATCCGGCACCTGATGACACGCGAGAGCCCTCGCGGCGTGATCATCCTCGAAGACCGTCCATTCGTGGACGGCCCCGAGGTGTTCGTGAAGCGCATGATCGACTCCGGCGAGATGCCCGCGGCGCACGCCGCCCTCTACCGCACGCTGTTCCACCAGACGCTGCGCAACGAGCACATCCGCCTGCCGGACCTGACGGTGTACCTGCGCACCGAGCCCGACGTGCTCGAGCGGCGGCGCGCGAGACGGGCCACCGAAGGCGACGACTACGCCGCCACGATCTCGCTCGGCTACCTGCGCGAGATCCACGAGAGCTATGAAGCGATCGCCGCGAACTGGCGGCAGACGCTGCTGCGCTACCAGGAGCACGCCATCGTGCCGCCGGACGCCGACCTGATCACGCTTCCCGCCGAGATCGACATGCTGGAGCACCCCGATTACGTGCACGTCGCGGCGGGCACGATCCGCGAGAAGGTGCGGCGCATGATCGCGGTGCGCCGCAGCGGGCTCTAGCCCGCAGCGGAGATCGCCGACGCCACGCCGGAGGCCTGCCCTCCGGCTCAACAACAGGCTGGGATGCTGGACCTGACTCCAAGAGACTGGCGGGGTTGACGGGACTCGAACCCGCGACCTCCGACGTGACAGGCCGGCGTTCTAACCAACTGAACTACAACCCCGCTCTCGCGGAACCCGCCGGGCTTCGTCGCGCGGCAGCCACTGTCACCAGGCTGCCAGAATCCCGGAAGGCTTGCGGCCGAATCGCGCACGCGGCCCGGGTGGTGGGCGGTACAGGATTCGAACCTGTGACAGCCGGCGTGTAAAGCCGGTGCTCTACCGCTGAGCTAACCGCCCCGACACGACGATCCGGCCGCCTCACAAAGAATGAAATTCTATCATCTAACCAGCCGTCTTGACAACGCGGCGCCTGGAACGCCGCCTGATGGCGAGTTTCCACCAGGTGTAGCCGCTCCCGGCGCCCACGAGCGTCGCCACGAACAGCAGGCCGGCCTGCACCCAGAAATCCGGCAGTTCGGGCCCTAACCGGGCCCGTTCCGGTTTGCCGGGCGGATACACGACCTCGACCTTGGTGCCGAGCGGGTAGAGGTGATTGACGGCGCGGGCGCTCGCCATCACCTCGTACCCGCGGCTGCCATCCTGGAACGCGACCACGGCACGATACACGCGCTGTGCGGCCGCGGTCTGGAGGCCAGCCCGGCCGGAAGGGGCGGCGCCCGGATCGGCGCCGCTCCAGTCGGCCGCCAGTTCTTCAACCTGCCGCACGACCACGCCGTCGACCCTCTCACACGTGAACGCCATCCGGAGGTTCCTGGCGGCGCCGGTGCCGGTCATGACGGCGAGGACCAAGCCCGCCCCGATCACGGTGCGCGATCCGAGCAGGTGCAAGCCCCGCAGGACCAGGCGCCGGCCTTCGTGCAGAAACGCTCCCGCCACAGGCCCGATTGTACCCGGTCCGCGCTACACTGGGGCCTCTGTCCTCTGTATGTGTCCGAGCCTGCGAGCCATCGTTCGTGCGACCGCCGTGGCGGTTCTGGCCCTCGCGGCGGGCCTGGCGGGGCAGGCCTCCGCCCAGACCGCCACGCAGGCGCAGCCCGGGCCGCCCGCCGGTCGCCCGCGGATCGGCCTGGCGCTCGGCGGCGGCGGGGCGCGTGGATTCGCCCACATCGGCATCCTGCAGTGGCTCGACGAGCACCGCGTGCCGGTGGACGTCGTGGGCGGCACGAGCATGGGCGGACTGGTCGGCGGCGCGTTCGCGGCTGGATTGAGGCCCGGGGAGATCCGGGAACTGGTCGAGGACGTCGATTGGTCCAGCGTGCTCGCGCCGGACACGCCGTTCCTCTACAAGACGTTTCGCCGCAAGGAGGACACGCGGGCGTTTCCCTCGCCGCTGCGGTTCGGCCTGCGCGGCGGGTTCCGCCTGCCGTCCGGACTGAGCGCCGCCCAGGAAGGCGAACTGCTGTTTGACCGGCTCGCCGCCCCCTACGGCAGCCACGCCGACTTCAACGCGATGCCGACGCCCTTCCGGTGCGTGGCGGCCGACCTCAACAGCGCCGAGTTGGTGGTGTTCGACTCGGGCTGGCTGGCCCAGGCCCTTCGCGCCACGGTGGCCGTCCCCGGCGTGTTCGCGCCGGTCAGGGTCGGCGGCAAGGTCCTCGTCGACGGAGGCGTCCTCAACAACGTGCCCGCGGACGTGGTCCGGAACACGGGCCTCGCCGACCGCGTCATCGCGGTGGATGTCGGTGAGGATACCTCGACGAGGCAGCGATACGACTCGATCTTCGGCGTGCTCGACGAGACGCTCAACGTGGGAATGCGCATCGGAAAGAAGCGGGCGCTCCTCTCGGCGGATCTCGTCCTCGTGCCGGATCTCGAGCGCCTCAGCGGCGCCGATTTCAGCAGGGTCGAGGATCTGGTCCGCCGGGGCTACGCGGAGGCCGAGGCGCACGCGGCCGAACTCCTGCCCGTACGCGGTCAGCACCGCGGAGTACGAGGCCTGGGCCGCCGGCCGGCAGTCCCGGCGGCCGGCCGGCCAGACCGCTCCGGCCATCATCAGGGTCGAGGGCGTCGCGCCTGGCGGCGCGTCGAGAGTGGCCGACCGCCTGAAGCACCACGTCGGCAGGCCGCTCGACCCGGAGGCGCTCGATCGGGATCTGCTGCTGCTCACCGGGTCCAGCCGCTACGAATCGGCGACCTACCGCATCGACGATGCGACGGGCCGCCCGGAGCTGGTGGTCGAACTCACGCCCCCTGCGCACGGCCCGCCGTTTCTCGCCCTCGCCCTCGATCTGCAGAACACCCAGGGGTCGAGCGTGTCGGCGACGGTGCGCGGCCGGATGCTGCTCTTCGACACGGTCGGCCGGAACTCGGAGGCGCGCATCGACTTCTCGCTCGGCAATACGCTCGCGATCGGGGGCGAGGTGTACCGGCCGGTCGGGCGGGCCGGGTTCTTCGTCGCACCGCGTGCGTTCGCGTACCGGCGCGACGTGCCGGTGTTCCAGGATCAGACCTACATCGCCGAGTACCGGGAGGAGCACGGCGGCGGGTCGATCGATGCGGGTTTCACCACGGCGTACCGGCTGGAAACCCGCGCCGGCTACACCGCCGAGCACGTCCGCGCCGGGGTCCGCATCGGCGCGTCCAGCCTGCCCGGTGTCGACGGACCTCAGCAGTACGTGTCGGCCCAGGTGAAGTTCGACGGGCAGACGGGCCCGACGATCCCCGAACGCGGCTGGTACGTGAAGGCGGACCTCCGCCAGTTCCTCCAGGTGCCGGATGTCACCACCGCGACGGCCCTGAGCGCGGCCGACCCCGACGACCTGACGTCGGGCCGTGCGATGGTCTCGCTCTTCGCCCCTGTCAGGAAGCGGGGCCGCGTGTTCATGGGCGGGTCGGTCGGATCGTCCTTCGGCGGCGCCACCGTCGTGAACGCGTTCGAACTCGGCGGCCCGTTGCGGCTGGGCGCGTTCTATCCAGGGGAGCTCCGCGCCAGCAACGCCGTCGTCGTCAACCTCGGGTACTTTCACGAGCTGGCCCGCTTCGCCGAGGGAACGATCGGCCGTCTGTGGTTCGGCAGCTGGATCGACGAGGGCAGCGCGTACCGAGGAGTTCTCGTCGGCGCGGTTCTACACGAACGTGACCGCCGGCTTCGTCCTGGAATCGCCCCTCGGGCCGCTCTTCGCCGGTGCGAGCGTCGGCGCGGAGGGCCGCTACCGCATCTACTTCAGCCTCGGGCCGCTGTTCAAGTAGCCCGCTACCTCCCGTTCAGGCGGGCGGCCCGGACGGCGCGGAACTCCGTGCCGGGCTTCCATTCCGGGTACACCGGCCCCTGCGCCACCGCAAGCCCGACGTTGAACAGCAACTGCGCATCCTCCACCGCGCCGCTGAGGTCCCAGTCGGCTTTCACGTCGTCGCTCGGCTTGTGGTAGTCCTCGGCGGTGTAGCGATCGCGCATCCGCTGACCGAAGTCGGGCGGCCGGTCCCGGTACTCGGCCCCGGGATGCAGGAAGTGCAGCGCAGGCACGCCCTGCTTGGCCAGTTCGAAGTGATCGGAGCGGTAGAAGTAGCCCTTCTCCGCCTCCGGGTCCGGCAGCACGATGCGGCCCTGCTTCGCGGCCTCCGTGATCAGCAGGTCCTCGAGTGTCGTCATCCCGTAGCCGATGGACACGATGGCCGTGGTCCTCCCCCAGAAGTTCATGATGTCCATGTTGATGTCGGCCAGCGTCCGCTCGAGGGGCCAGAGCGGGTGCTCGGCGTAGTACCTGGCCCCGAGCATGGCCGACTCCTCCGCCGTCGGCGACAGAAAGAGCACCGTGCGCTTCGTGCCGCCCTCCAGCCTCGTGAACGCCTCGGCCAGGGCAAGCATCGTGGCCACGCCGGAGGCGTTGTCGAGCGCGCCGTTGAGCACCTGGTCGCCCTGGAGCGCGCGATTCACGCCGAACCCGTCCCAGTGCGCGCTGTACATCACGTACTCGTGCTTCAGCGCGGGGTCGCGGCCCTCCAGCCTGCCGATCACGTTGCGCGACGAGATGGATCTGATCGCGTTGGTCACCGTGAAGCTGGCCGTGGCGCCGAGCGCGACGGGCTTGAAGGCGCGCGTCGCGGCGCGCGCCTTGGCCGCGCCGTAGTCCAGGCCGCAGGCGGCGAAGAGCGTCTTCGCGCGCTCGAGCGTGATCCATGCGTCGATGGGCGCGTGCCTCGACGCCTCGCCGGGCCCGGCCAACCCGAAGTTCTCGCGCCCCCAGCTGGCCTTGACCACGTCGAAGGCGTAGCCCGCGGGGCCTGTCTCGTGGGCGATGATGGCGGCGGCCGCGCCCTTCCGGGCGGCCATCTCGTACTTGTAGGTCCAGCGGCCGTAGTAGGTCAGGGCGGCACCCTTGAAGACGTTCGGGTCCAGCGCCGCCGCGTTCGCCGCGTCGGGCACCGGCGGGTCGCCGGCGAGCATCACGATGGTCTTCCCGCGAACGTCGATGCCCTTGAAGTCGTCCCAGTCGAACTCGGGCGCGACGACGCCGTAGCCGACGAAGACCATCGGCGAGTCCGCGACCCTCACCGCCGGCAGGCCCTGCCTCGACACCACCACGGCCTCGTCGGGCACTGCGAGCGGCATCGGGGTGCCCTTGACGGTGAACGCGGCGGTCGCTTCCGCCTTGAAGCCGATGAGCGGCACCGCCTGCACGGAGGTACCGTCGGGATTGCCTGGCGCGAGGCCGAGCCGCGTGAACTGCCCGGTGAGGTAGGCGACGGTCCGCTCCTCGCCGGCCGTGCCCGGCGCGCGCCCCTCCTTGTCGTCGGCGGCGAGCGCCTTCACGTGGTCGAGCAGGACCGTGGCCGTGATGACGCGCGCGGCGGCGGCGACCTGGTCCGGCGACTGGCCGGGGAGGGCGGCTGGCCGCGCGCCGGCCGCCACGAGCACGCCGGCCGCGGCGAGGATGGCGACGGCGGGACTCCAGCCCGGAGGGATGCGCATGGATGTCTACTCCGAGGCCGCCTTGGCGGCGGCGAGATAGTGGGTCTCCGGCAATTCACGCAGGCGCGCTGCGGCATCCTCGGCGGTCAAGTCACGCTGCGGCTCGCCGGTCATCTCGTAGCCGACGAGGAACTTGCGCACCGTGGCGGATCGCAGCAGCGGCGGGAAGAAGACCGCGTGCAGGCGGCAGCCTGGAGCGGGCCGGCCGTCGACGGGCCGCCCGTGCCAGCCCATCGAGTACGGGAACGAGCACTGGAAGAGGTTGTCGTAGCGGGCGGTGATCCGGCGGAGGATGTCGGCCAGCGCGCCGCGTTCGTCGTCGCTCAGAGCGCGCAGGTCGTCCACCATCCGCACGGGCACGAGCATCATCTCGAAGGGCCAGACCGCCCAGAACGGCACGAGCGCCACCCAGGCGTCGTTGCGACAGACGAGACGTACGCCCATGTCGAGCTCACGACGCAGGTAGTCGCCGAGCAGATCGCGGGTGTGCCGCTCCAGGTACCGCCGCTGCGTCTCGAGCTTGCGGGCCGGAATGTGCGGCACGCCGGCCGACGCCCACACCTGGCCGTGCGGGTGGGGATTGCTGCAGCCCATGGCCGCGCCCTTGTTCTCGAACACCTGCACGTAGCCGATGCCGCCCGCGCGGGCGAGGCGTTCCACCTCGTCGGCCCACGTGTCCACCACGGCGCGGATCGCGGCCGCGTCCATCTGCGCCAGCGTCAGGTCGTGCCGGGGGAGAAACACACCACGCGGCATGTCCCGGATTGCGCTTCGGTGACGAACAGTTCGTCAGCGTCGGGCGGCGGGGGTTGCGGCGCTCCGCTGGCGGGGATCAGCGCCGGGAAGTCGTTGTCGAACGCGTAGGTCGTCGCATAGACGGGGTTGCGCTCGCCGCCGGCCCTCGCATTCCCGGGACACAGGTAGCAGCCGGGATCGTGGGGCGGAAGGCCTGACTGATGAGGCTTCTCCACCTGCCCTTGCCATGGACGCTGAAGCCGGTGCGGCGAGACGAGGACCCACTCGTCGAGCAGCGGGTTGTAGCGCCGGTGGGGAACGCTCGAGCGCGGCATGCCTGGCGTGGCCATCGAGGCGCAGCATACACCGACTCCGGCTGGCCGGCGCCGGCTGCGCGGTCGTGCTCGACGCCGACCCCGATGGTATAGTCGGCGCCATGAGCGTGATTCCCGGATTGACGCGCCTGCTCGCGTCGCGCCGCCTCGACAAGCTGCGGGTGGGCCTGGTCTGCAACCCGGCGTCAGTGGACGCCCGGCTGGCACACGCCGCCGACCTCGTGTTCGGGGCGCCGGGCGTGACGCTGGCCGCGCTGTTCGGGCCGCAGCACGGGTTCCGCGCCGACCTGCAGGACAACATGATCGAGACGCCGCACGCGAACGACGCGCGGCGCCGCGTGCCCGTCTACTCCCTTTACAGCGAAACGCGCGAGCCGACGGCCGACATGCTGCGCGGGCTCGACGCCCTCGTCATCGACCTCCAGGACGTCGGCGCCCGCATCTACACGTTCGTCTACACGATGGCCAACTGCCTCCGCGCCGCGGCGCGCCACGGATTGCCCGTCGTGGTGTGCGACCGGCCGAACCCGATCGGCGGCGGAGATGTGGAGGGCCCGATGCTCGAGGCGGGCTACGAGTCGTTCGTCGGGCTGTTTCCGATCCCGATGCGCCACGGCCTGACGGTCGGCGAGCTCGCAGGGCTCTTCAACACGCAGTTCGGCATCGGCGCGGACCTCGAGGTCGTGAAGATGGAGGGCTGGTCCCGCGCCGACTACTTCGACCAGACCGGGCTCCCCTGGGTCATCCCGTCTCCGAACATGCCGACGCTCGACACGGCCATCGTGTATCCCGGCGCGGTGCTGTTCGAAGGCACGCAACTGTCAGAGGGGCGCGGCACCACGCGGCCGTTCGAGCTGCTGGGCGCCCCGTGGATCGACGCCGAGCGGTTCTCCGCCGGCCTGAACGCCCTGCAGATCGCCGGCGTGCACTTCCGCCCGGTGATGTTCGAGCCGACGTTCCACAAGTTCGCGCGCCAGGCGTGCGGGGGCTGCCAGATCCACGTGACCGACCGGCGCGCGTTCCGGCCGGTGCTGGCCGCCGTCGCTGTCCTGGCGGCATGCCATCGGGCGGATCCCGCGCGGTTCGCGTGGCGAGAGCCGCCGTACCGAGTACGAACACGAGAAGATCCCCATCGACATCCTGTCCGGATCGCCGGCCCTGCGCACGCAGATCGAAGCCGGCACCCCGGCGCGCGAGATTGCGGCGGGCTGGGAGGAGGCTGTGGCGGCGTTCGAGCCGGCGCGGCGATCGTCCCTGCTCTATTAGGACGGGACCAAGGGGCGCCGTCAGCGGGCGCGGCCGGGACCGCGCTCGATCGGCTCCAGGACGGCCGGCGCCGCGGTCTGGCGCCGTTCCCAGGCCCGCCGTGCGTGGTCGTAGAGCACGGCCTGCGCCACGTGCGGGGGGTGGTCCGACGCCTGCCGGGCCGGCACGCGCCAGGTGCCGTCGGAGGCGAGCCGCCGCCCCTTCACGTTGTCCTGGAACAGGACGTCCAGCGTGTGCAGCAGCCGGCGGCGGCAGTCGGGCGCCTCGACAGGAGCCATCAATTCCACGCGCCGGTCCAGGTTCCGCGGCATCCAGTCGGCGCTGGCGAGGTACACCTCGTCCTCGCCGCCGTTCTGGAAGTGGAAGATGCGCGCGTGCTCGAGGAATCGTCCGACAATCGACACGACCTCGATGTGCTCGCTCAGTCCCTTCACGCCGGGGCGCAGCACGCAGATCCCGCGCACGTTCAGCAAGACGCGTACTCCCGCCTCCGATGCGCGGTAGAGCGCCTCGGTCATCCGCTCGTCGACCAGCGAGTTCATCTTCGCGCGGATGAGCGCCGGCTGCCCGTCCTGGGCGCGCCGGATCTCCCGCTCCACGAGCTTGAGCAGGCGGTCCCGGAGCTGGGAGGGCGCCATGACCAGCTTCTTCATCCGCGGCGGGTCGGAGTACCCGGTCAGCGCGTTGAAGAACGCCGAGGCGTCCATGCCGAACGCGGGCGACGAGGTGAGCAGTCCCACGTCGGTGTAGAGGCGCGCCGTCCGGTGGTTGTAGTTGCCGGTCCCGACGTGCACATACCGCCGGAGGCCCTGCGGCGTGCGCCGCACCACGAGGCAGCACTTGGCGTGGACCTTCAGCCCGCGGATCCCGTAGATGACGTGCGCGCCGGCCTCTTCGAGCGCCCTCGCCCAGCGCAGGTTGCGCTCCTCGTCGAAGCGGGCCATCAGCTCGACCACCGCCGTGACCTGCTTGCCGCGGTCGGCCGCGCGCATGAGCGCCGCGACGACCGGCGAATCGGCGCCCGCCCGGTAGAGCGTCTGCTTGATCGCGAGCACGTCGGGATCGTCGGCCGCCTGCTCGACCAGCGCGAGCACCGCTTCGAAGCCCTCGTACGGATGGTGCACGAGCAGGTCGCCGGCGTCCAGGATGTCGAAGAGGCGGGCGCTGTCGCCGTCGCCGAGTACGGGGACCGGCTTCATGCCCGCGTCGCGCAGCGCCTCGAACCCGGGCAGCTCCACGATGCCCCAGAGCGCGTGGAGGCCGAGGAAGCCCGGCACGCGGTAGAGGTCGTCAGGGCCGACGCCGGCCAGCCCGGAGAGCAGCGCGGCCATCGAGTCGCTCGCGCTGCCGTCGATCTCGAGGCGCACGACGTCGCTCTTCCGCCGGCGCCGCAGCTCCTCTTCGAGCGCCTCGACGTACGACTGTCCGCCCTCGTCGTCGAGCTCGAGCTCGGCGTCGCGCGTGAGCCGGAAGGCCGCGGTCTCGACGACCGCCTGGCCGGGGAACAGCGAGTCCAGGCCGTCGCGGATCACGTCGTCGAGCACGGCGAAGGTGACGGCCTCGCCCCCGGCGACACGCACGAGGCGAGGCAGCCCGGAGGGCACCTGGACGACGGCGATGCGTTCGGGCTCGCCGTCCTCGACAGGCGCCAGCCGGAGCGCGAGGTTGACGCTGAGCGAGGACAGCATCGGGAACGGCCGCGACGTGTCCACGGCGAGCGGCGTGAGCACCGGCAGCACGTCGTCGCGGAAATAGGCGGCAAGCGCGCCGCGCCGGACGTCGTCGAGGTCGGCCGGCGCGACGATCCGGATGCCGCTGGCGGCCAGCGCCGGCAGCAGGTCGCCGGTCACCAGGGCGTACAGGCGCGCCGCGTCGTCGTGGGCGCGCGCCGAGACCCGGGCGTGCTGCTGGGACGGGGTGAGGCCCGACGCGTCGGGCTGGGAATCGCCCTCGTCGATCGCGTTCCGGAGGCGCGCCACGCGCACCATGAAGAACTCATCGAGGTTCGAGGCCACGATGGCCGCGAACTTGACGCGCTCGAGCAGGGGGTTCGAGGGATCGGCCGCCTCCTCGAACACGCGCTCGTTGAACGCGAGCCACGAGAGCTCGCGATTGAAGAACAGCTCCGGCGCGCGGTGGTGCTTCGCGCGGGCCTTCGGAGCGGCCGGGATCGCCCGCCGCCGGCTCACGCCTGTACCCCCGCGCCGCGCCACGACAGCGAGCGCCCGAACACGTCGTGGAAGAGGTCCGCGCGCGCTTCGACCTTCATGCGTTCCATGGCGAGGTCGCCGATGCCGTCCACCTCGATCAGCCAGGCGCCGTCGGCGGCCGTGATGCGGAGGTCCTTCACCTTCTGGCTGTGCTCGGCGTCGAGGGCGTTGGCCACACGGAGGATCGAGGCGAGCTTGTTCACCCGCACGCGCTCGGTCCGATCGAGCGCCATGTAGGGCAGGTGAGACTGCTGCGGCAGGCCCCGCCGGTGGTAGCGGGCCACGTTGGCGATGATCGCCCGGTCGTCCGACGACAGCCCGAAGATGTCCGACGCCTGGATCAGGTACTGGGCGTGCTTGTGGTGCGCGCGCAGCCCGACGAACACCCCGATGTTGTGCAGCAGCGCCGCGACCTCGAGCAGCAGGCGGTCGCGCGCGTCGAGGCCGTGCTCCGCCTTCAGCTCATCGAAGAGGCGCACGGCCAGGTGGGCCACGTTCCTGGAGTGCACGGCGTCGTACCGGTACTTCTCGCCGAGCGCCTCTGCGCTCGCGAGCACCTGCCGGCTGAAATCGCCCAGGTTCCCCGGGCTCCCGGCGCCCTGGGGCTCGGCCATGTCGGCCAGCACGCCGTCGCGCAGCGAGGCCGGCGGCACCGTGATGCCAGCCGCCGACGTCTGCAGCAGGAGGGCCCGGTAGACGAGCAGCGCGGGCACGAGAATCTCCGCGTCGCCCGGCGAGAGGTTGAAGCGATCGGCGATCTCCTCTTCGCCCATCCGCTCCACGCGCCCGCAGAAGTCGATGAACGCGTCGCGCGGCACCTCGGTGATCTGCCCGTCCGGCGCGTCGGTGATCTCGCGTGCGGCCAGGCGCACATCGCCGCCAATCGCGATCATGTACTCGGCTGCACGCATGGGAATCTCGCGCTCGATGTCGCGCGCGATGTTGGCGATGTTGCGGGTCAGCATGCGGACGCGGCGCTCGCGGTCCCCGGCCCAATGCCGGAGGCCCTGGCGCAGGCGGACCGACCCGAGGGGATACACGCCGGAGTACTTCGGCCGGTCACCTTCGAGCAGTGTGATGTCGGCCGATCCCCCGCCCACCTCGACCAGCAGGGCGCCCGAGGCCGCCAGCGCGGGGTGCCCGGCGAGGCCGCCGCGCACCGCGAGATAGACCAGGCGGCTCTCCTCCGACACGTCGATGACCTCGACGTGCAGCCCGGTCCGGATCTGGACGCGATCCAGGAACGTGTCGGCGTTCGAGGCCTCGCGCACGGCACTGGTGGCCAGGGCGCGGTAGCGTGTCGCGCCGTGCTCGTCCATGAGCCGCTTGAAGCCCTCGAACGCGTGCAGGGCCGCGTCCATGACGGCCGACCCGATGCGGCCCGTCGAAAAGGTGTCCTTGCCGAGCGAGACACCACGGACCACCTCCTCGACCACCTGCGGAGGCCGGCCGGGCGTGAGCTCGGCCACGACGAGGCGCACGGCGCTGGCGCCGATGTCGATGACCGCCACCGACTCGGGAGGCGCGGGCGGCAGCAGGCGGGAGGTCAGCTTCGTGGGCACGCTCGACTATCTTACCGCCACGCAGGCCGCGCGAAGCCCGGGAAGCGGGCCGCGGGGCCGGCGACGGGCGGCGGCGCGGGCCCGGCCGCCCATCGGCCCGGGCTGGAATCCCCGCGACGCCTGGCGGTAACATGAGGTGTGATGCCCGAATTCGTGCATGCCGCGGTGGGGCGGTACCTGCAGGACCTGACCGCCCAGGACGATCCGCTGCTGCAGGAGATCCGGGCGCGATCCGAGGCGGACCGCGTGCCGGCGATCAGTCCCGATACCGGTCGCCTGCTTCACGTCCTGGCGTCAGCCTGCGCCGCGGCGCGGATCCTCGAGATCGGCACCGGGTACGGCTGCTCGGGCCTGCAACTGGCGCGCGCGCTGGGCCGGGATGGCATGCTGTTCACGATCGAGCGCGACCCGTCACGGGCGGCGACGGCGCGGCAGCACTTCGAGCGCGCCGGCCTCGCAGGCCGCGTCAGCGTGATGGTCGGCGAGGCCGTCCGGCTCGTGCACAAGGTGGCGGGGCCATTCGACCTCATCGTGCAGGACGGCTCGAAGGACCAGTACGACGCCGTGCTCGATCGGCTGGTCGCCCTGCTGCGCCCGCGCGGCGTGCTCGTCACCGACAACATCCTCTGGCAGGGCGACGTCGTGCCCGGCTTCCGCGCGGAGCCGGCGCACTCGACGGACAGCACGGCGCTCATCGCCCACTACAGCTGCAGGCTGGCCGCGGACCCCAGGCTCGCCACGGCGTTCCTGCCCGTGGGCGACGGCGTCGCGATCTCGGTGAAGCGAGACGAGGAGGCCCCGGTGAGTGACCGGCTGAAGACGTTCAGCGAAGGCGCGGCGGAGGCATCGTCATGACGGTCGAGGAGTGGCTGGCCGCGGCTCGCGCGGACGCGGAGCGGCGCGGCCTCGCCGATCTCGCTCCCCTGCTCGAATCGCTGGCGGAATCGACGCGCGCGCTGCGGCTCGCCGCATGGGAGCGGACCCCCCCGGCGCCCGAACCGCCGGGGGCGGCCGGCGCGAGCGGGCCTTCTGACGGCGGATCGCCGCGATGACCGCTCCCCTCCATTTTCACGCCATCACCGACCTGGCGCCGCTCATCGCCGCCGGCCACGTCTCGTCGGAGGATCTGACCCGCGCCTGTCTTGCCGAGGTCGAGGCGCACGACCGGGCGCTGAACGCCTTCATCACCGTGCTCGCGGCCAGCGCGCTGGCGCAGGCGCGCGCACTGGACGCCGAGATCGCGGCAGGCAGTTGCCGGGGCCCGCTGCACGGCGTGCCCATCTCGCTCAAGGACCTCATCGATCAGGCGGGCGTGCCGACAACGGCCGCGTCCCGGGTCCGCGAGGGGCACGTGGCCGGGTCCGACGCCGTCGTGACGGCCAGGCTGCGCGACGCCGGCGCCGTCCTGATCGGCAAGACGAACCTCCACGAGTTCGCCTTTGGCACGACCAGCGACGACACGGCCTTCGGCGCCGTGCGCAATCCACACGACCCGTCGCGCTCGCCGGGCGGATCGAGCGGCGGATCGGCGGTGGGCATTGTCACCGGGATGTCGGTGGCCTCGGTCGGCACGGACACCGGAGGCTCGATCCGCATCCCGGCAGCCGCGTGCGGCACCGTGGGCCTCAAGCCGGCGTGGGGCGAGGTGCCGTGCGGGGGCGTCGTGCCGCTCTGCGAGACGCTCGACCATGTGGGGCCGATGGCGCGGTCGGTGGCCGATGCCTGGCTGCTCTATCTCGTCCTGCGCGGCACGCCCACGGCCGCGCGATGGCCGCTGCCGGCCCCCCGCCCGGTCACGGGCCTGCGGCTCGGCGTGCTCCGCGGCTACTTCCACGACGTGCTCGACGACGAGGTGCGCGCGCGCTTCGCGGCGTCGCTCGCGTGGCTGCGCCAGGCCGGGGCGCAGGTGGTGGACGTGTCGATCCCCCACGCCGCCGGCGCGCCGCCGGTCTACCTGCACACGTCGCTGCCGGAAGCCGCCGCCTATCACGCCGGCTCGTTGGCCGCTGCGCCCGAGGGCTACACCAGGAACGTCCGGCTGCGGCTCGAAATGGGCCGCTATGTCCTCGCCGAGGACTACGTGCGGGCCCGGACCGCCCGCGCCGTGCTGCGCGGCGAGGTGGACGCCGCCCTGGAGGGGTGCGACGCCCTCGTGCTGCCGACGCTGCCAATCCCCGCCCCGCATGTCGGGGTGGCCAGCGTCGAGGTGGCCGGCACGCGCCAGCCCGTCCGGGCGATGATGCTGCGGCTCACGCAGCTCTTCAATCTCACCGGGCATCCCGCGATCTCGCTGCCGATGGGCGAGACCGGCGGCGGACTCCCGTGCGGATTCCAGATGGTCGGCCGGATCGGCGACACCGAGGGCCTGCTGTCGGTCGCTACCGCCTGCGAACCCCGGGTGATGGCATGACGCGGGCTGAACGATGATGAAACGCCTCTTCCACCGCTGGGAGCGATCGCTCGCGTCGGTGGACAACAACCGCGTCGTGCGGCCCTTCGAATGGGGCGCCGAGTGGCTGACCGGCGACGGGCGGCCCCCTGGGGGCGACGCCGGGGCCTGCGTACGCGAGTACGTCGATCGCGTGATGCAGGACCCCGACGCGTGGTACGCCGTCGATCCGGCGCCGGCGTACGCGACCGCGCCACTGCCGGCCGGCGCGAAGCCCGGCGAACGGATGATCACGTTCGACAGCGCGATCGCCACCCCCCACCGCGAAAACAACACCGTCTACCTGCGCTACGTCCCCGCCGCCCGGCGCGCCCGTGCCAACGGGCACGACGCGCCGAGGCGCGCCGTGCTCGTCATGGCGCAGTGGAACTCGGATGAAGGAGGCCACGTCGGCGTCTGCCGCATGATGGCGGCGCTCGGCATCAGTGCCGTCCGCCTCAGCCTGCCGTACCACGATCGGCGGATGCCGCCCGACCTCCAACGCGCCGACTACATCGTGTCGAGCAACGTGGGACAGACGCTCCAGGTGAACCGGCAGGCCGTCCTCGACGCGCGGCGCGCAATCGCGTGGCTCAAGCAGCAGGGCTACGAGCGCATCGCCGTGCTCGGCACCAGCCTCGGGTCGTGCCTGTCGCTGCTGACGGGCACGCACGAGCCCATGGTCGATGCGTTCGTCCTCAACCACGTGTCGTCCTGGTTCGGCGACGTGGTGTGGGAGGGGTTGTCGACGGCCCACGTTCAGGCCGGCTTCGAGGGCAGCCTGGACCAGGCGTCGCTCCGCAGCCTCTGGCGGCCGATCAGCCCGAAGTGCTTCATGCACAAGGTCGGCTCCAGGCCGGCCCTTTTCGTCTACGCGCTCTGGGACCTGACGTTCCCGCTTCACCTGTCGAGGGACATCGTCGAGGAATCGCGGAGGCACGGCGTGCCGACGACCGTGCGCGTGCTGCCGTGCGGGCACTACACCACCGGCAAGGCGCCCTTCAAGTTCCTCGACGGCTACTACATGGCCTCGTTTCTCCGCCGCCACCTCTGACACGGACCGGCCGCCAAGGGGCGAACCCCTGCCACCTCCGCCACATCGCGGATCGTGCGCCGGACGCGGCGGCGAAGCGGTCTACAGATACCGGAGGATGCCTTTGAAGGCGTCGTAGAGGACGCCGGCGAGGGCCTGGACCAGAGGCGACACCTGGCCGGTCTCCACGGCGTCGGCCACGGTGACCGGGTCGGTGATGAGCAGCCAGATGGTCGCGCTCGCCAGCACCGCCGAGATGACGGCGACCGTGCCGAACAGGCTCAAACTGAGGCGGACGACGCTCATGGCTGGTGTCTTGGCGGCCCCAGTTTACACCTGGAAGCGCGCGCCCGGTTACTAATACGCACAGGCCCAGGGGCAGGTTGCACACTATTTGACGACGGGACGGGGCCGGCGGTTGGGCGGCGGATTCACCCCCGCGCTCAGACGCGAAGGCGACGGGCGGCCACCGGGAACGTCACCGCGAACAGGGCCGCAAAGCCGAGGGCGAACGGCGCCACCTCCCTCGCCCCGGCTCCGAACGCCAGCATCGCGTTGACCCCCTCCATCGCCCACCCGGTCGGTACGAAATAGGCCAGCCGCCGCATCGCGGGGCTGACCGTCTCGAGCGGCCACCACAGTCCCCCGAGCGGGGCCAGGAGGATCGCCGACCACACCGCGGTCGTCGCGCACTTGTCCGGGTCCGTGAACAGCGTGCCAAGCAGGATGCCCAGCGACGCCGACGCGAGGGCGAACAGGCTCAGGAACGCGAAGAACACCCACGGGTGCTCCGCCCAGCGGATGCCGACGATCAATCCGAACCCGAGCAGGTAGACAATCTGCACCCACCCGATCGCGAACCGGCCCAGGAGCTTGCCCAGCACGATCTGGCCCCGCGACACCGGGGCAACGGCGATGCGCCGCAGCCGCCCGCTCGCCCGGTCGTCGGCGATGCCGGCCCCGGACACCAGCAGGTTCAGGAAGACGAACATCACGAGGTACGACGGGACGCTTCGCTGAAAGCCCGAAGTCACCTCCCGCCTCGGCACCCCAAGGTCGCCCTCGGCGATGACGAGCGGGCCGTCGGCCTCCGGCGGCGGGCCGCCCCCGGCGACGCCCTGCGGCGCGAAGTACACGCGAGTCGCCGCCTTCTGGATCTTGAAGCGGAGGTTCCGCTCGCCGCTGGTCTCCTCCTGCCCGGCATGCAGCGTGAGCGCCACGCCTTTTCCGGCGCGGACAACCTCGCCCGCGCCCGGCGGGATGACCAGGGTGACTGTCCCGCCCTCCACGCGCGTGGCGAACGTCACGCGCACGCCATCGGCTTCGAGCAGCGGCTTCATCGCGCCGGCCAGCGTGGCGTCCGCGTCCTCGTTGACCAGGGTGAGCGCCGGGCGGCGCGGAGGCTGCGGCCTGAACAACAGGCCGAAGAACACCGTGAAGATGAGCGGCCCCACGAACAGCCAGAACAGCGACTCGCGCTCGCGGAGCACGCGCCGGATGTCGGACCAGGCGATGATCAGGACGCTGCGCATCACGACCTCAGCCGCCGGCGTTCGAACACGACGGCAAGCCCGAGGGCGGCCAGGCCCCACGCCCACGTCACGGCGAGGCGGCTCCCGAGGCCGGCCAGCGGGATTCTGTGCACCAGCACGTCGATGAAGCCCTGCTGAGCGGCGCCGTTCGGCACCATCGTCGCCAGGCTCCGGAGCAGCGGCGGGTATTGCTCGGACGGCAGGAACGTGCCCCCGACCAGCGACAGCACCAGCACGACGACGCTGCCGACGAAGCCCGCGCTGCGGTCGCTTCGCGCGAGGCTCGTCGACAGCAGGTGCAACCCGGCGGCGAACAGCGCGACGCCCGCGCCGAGTGCGCAGAGCGCGAGCGGGTCGCGCAGCCGGATGCCGAACACCGCCGCGCCGACGAGCGCGAGGAACGCGAGCAGGATGGCGAGCGCCGTGACGAGGAAGATCACGCCGCCGAGCACCACGTGCCCGGGACCGGCCGGCGTGACCACAAGGCGGCGCTGCAGGCCGCGCAGCCGGTCGCGCATGAGGCGGATCGCGAGCGACTGGGCGATGAACAGCAGGCCGAACACGGCCAGCCCCGGGAACACGTACGCGAAAAACTGCGACGGGTCGGTGCCGAACCCGGTCCTGGCGTTCTGCTCACCCGGCCGCTTGACGCCCACCGTGAGATCGGCCAGCCCCTGAAGCCCCGCCAGCCGCTGCCCGGCCTCGAAGAAGCCGCGCGAGATGGCCGCCACTTCGTCCGAGGTAGGCTCGCGGTCTTCGTCCATGATCGCGCGCACCCGGGCGATCGGTGCGAGCGCCTGCGCGTACAACCCGTTGCCGATCACGATCGTCATGTCGAGCAGGCTGCGCGCAATCTCGGGACCGATGGTCTGAATCGGGTTCGGATAGAAGCCGATCTCCGCCCGCCGTCCTGCCAGCAGCGCGTCCTGGAAGCCCTGGGGTACGACGATGAGCGCCGAAGCCTGGCCGCGTTTGAAGCGCCGGACGGCCTCCGCCTTGCCAGCCACCTGCGCCAGCTCGAAGAAGTCCTTGGCCGGTCCTCCCGAAAAGACCTGCGGCACGGCCCCCGACAGCAGCGTGTCGTCCTCGTCGAGGAAGAGCACCGTCGTCGGCGGCAGCTTGCCGGCGGCGACGGTTCGTCCGAACGCGGCGTACTCGATCACCGCGAGGGTGAGCGGGATCGCGAGCATCACCAGGACGAGGCCCGGGTTGCGCACCAGGCGGCGCAGGTGGTGGGCGGCGATGGTCAGGGCGGGCCGCACGGCGGTCACTCCCGAAGCTCGCGCCCGGTGAGCTTGATGAACAGGCTCTCGAGGCTCGGCTGGCGGATGGCGACCTCGCGCACGGCGCCGAGGGCCGCGGCGGCCGCCAGCAGCCCGGCGATGTGCTGATCGGCCCGCTGCACGGTGAGCAGCAACTCGGTGTCGCTGACCTTGATGACGTCGAACTCCGGGTGCCGCTGCATCTCACGTGTGACGGATTCGGGCGCGAACGTCCCGCGCAGCGCGATGATCTCGCGGGCGCCAGCCGCGTCGCGCAGTTCCTGCAGGGTGCCCTCGGCCAGGATGGCCCCGTGATCGATGATGCCGATGCGATCGCACAGCCGCTCCGCCTCGTCCAGATAATGCGTGGTGTAGACAATCGCGGCGCCGCCGTCGGCAATCGAGCGGACCAGTTCGAGGATGCTCGCGCGCGACTGCGGGTCGAGGCCGACGGTCGGTTCGTCCATCAGTACAGGCCTTCGGCGCGTGCAGCAGCCCGGCGGCGATGTTGAGCCGCCGCAGCATGCCGCCGGAGAAGCGCTCAATCGGCTCGCGCGCGCGGTCGGCCAGGTTCACCCTGCTCAGCACGCGGTCGACGGCTTCCGCCAGCCGCGCGCCGCCGAGCCCGTACAGGCGCCCGAAGAACGCCAGGTTGTCGCGTGCCGAGAACTCCTGGTAGAGCGCGACTTCCTGGGGCACCACGCCGAGGATGCGCCGCGCGTCGACGGGCCGGCGGGCGATGTCGATTCCGTCGAGCGACGCGCGCCCGGCGTCGGGCACGACCAGACCGCTCAGCACGCCGATCGCGGTCGACTTGCCGGCGCCGTTCGGCCCGAGGAGCCCGTAAATCTCGCCAGCGCGCACCTGAAACGACACGCCCTTGAGCGCCTCGATGTCCCCGTACTTCTTGCGGAGGTTGCTGACCTCAATCACGGCATTGCCCCACGTACTGCTACTGACGTAATCCGGAGTGCGATGTTCAGCGGCGCGGGCCTCTCGCCCCTCGCCTTTCGCCTCTCCCCCTGTCGTCTATCCCCCATCCCCTTGCCCCATGCCCCTTGTCCCTTGCCTCTCGCCTACTCCTCCCGTATCCGCGGCTTCATCAGCGCCAGCATCGCCTGCACGCCGAGGATGGGACCCGGCAGGATCAGCAGGAACGCCCACCGCCACCCCAACCAGTCCGCCGCGGCGGAGGTCAGCCGGATCGACACCATCGTCAGCAGGAACCCGAGACACGTCTGAACGGTAAGTGCCGTGCCGAGGTACTCGTCGTCGGTGGTCTCCGACACGATGGCGGAGAACTGGGCCGAGTCGGCGACCACCGAGAACCCCCACACGACGACCAGGGCGAGCAGCACGCCATAAGGCGCCCCGAAGGCGGGCGCGGTCAGGGCGCAGCACGTGGCACTGGTCATCATGGCCCAGGCCGCCACGTGCGCGCGCCCGCGGCGATCGGCGAAGAAGCCGGCGGCGATGGCGCCGGCCGCGCCCGCGCCGATGGCCGCAAACGCCGCCAGCGATCCGAGCCGGTCGGCCGACGCGTGGCCGCGCGCGGCGAGCGCCGCCGCCACGTAAACGCCCGCCCAGGTCCACATGGCGTAGAGCTCCCACATGTGGCCGAGGTAGCCCAGCACGCCGAGGCGCGTGCCGCGCCGCGTGAAGACCCGGACCGCGGCGCGCGGGTCGAACGCCGGGGCCGGCATCGCGAGCGGGCCCTCGCGGACCGTCACGACGGCGATCACGCCGCCGGCGGCCGCCAGCCCCGACGCCAGGAGCATCATCGACCGCCAGGCCCCGCCCGACAGCGCGGCCAGCAGGTACGGCACGGCCTTTCCCAGCGTCAGCGAGGCGACGAGGATCCCGAGGGCGGCCCCGCGGCGCGCCGTGAACCAGCCGGCGACGATCTTCATGCCGGGCGGATAGACGAGGGCGAGCGCGGTGCCGGTGGCGAAGCGCCACGCGACCGCCTCCACCGGCGACGGTGCCGTGGTGACCAGCGCATTCGCGGCGGCGGCGCCCACGCACCCGATGCCGAACAGCCAGCGCGCGCTCACCAGATCCGCCAGGTTCAACAGCGCGGCCACGAGCGTGCCGGCCACGAACCCGCCCTGCACGGCCATGGTCAGCCAGGCCGCCTGCGCGCTCGACAGGTGGTACTCGGCGACAATCGAGGCGGAGACGGCGGACGCGGAGAACCACGGCGCCATGCCGAGGAGTTCGGCCAGGCCGACCAGCGCGAGCATGCGCCACGCCTGCGGGCCGTTTACCACGAGAGGGGTTTCCCGGTACGATGCACGGAGGCGGTCAGTATACGCGAAGCGGATCACCGTGCCGACACCCAGCCTCGACATCCCGTTCCGGAAGCACCTGCTCGACAACCAGCTCGAGGTGGTCGTGCACGAAGACCACGCGTGCCCGATTGTGGCCGTCAACGTCTGGTATCACGTCGGCTCGAAGAACGAGGTCCCCGGGCGGACGGGCTTCGCGCACCTGTTCGAGCACCTGATGTTCGAAGGCTCCGCGCATCACGACTCGGGCTACTTCGAGCCGCTGCTGCAGGCTGGCGGCACGTTGAACGGCTCCACGAACACAGACCGCACCAACTACTGGGAGGTCGTGCCGGCCAACGCGCTCGAGCTCGCGCTGTGGCTGGAGTCGGACCGGATGGGCTTCCTGCTGCCGGCCCTCACCGAGGAGAAGTTCGCCAACCAGCGCGACGTCGTGCTGAACGAACGGCGGCAGAACTACGAAAACCGCCCCTACGGCATGGCCGGCCTAGCGATGATCGACGCCCTGTTCCCGGCCGGCCATCCTTACCACTGGTCCACGATCGGGTCTCCCGACGACCTGCGGGCGGCCACGGCCGATGACGTGCGCGCGTTCTTCAGGCGGTTCTACCACCCGGCCAACGCGTCGCTCGCCATCGCCGGCGACGTGGACGTCGAGGAAGCGCTGGACCTGGCGGCCCGGTACTTCGGCGACATTCCCGCCGGCGCGCCGCCCGAGGCGGTGGCACCGGCACCGGCGCGCGCGTTGCCGTCCCGGCGCGTGATCGAGGACCGCGTCGAGCTCGCGCGGCTTTACCTGGGCTGGCTCACGCCGGCGATGTACGCGGACGGCGACGCCGACCTCGACGTGCTGGCCGACGTGCTCGCGGCGGGCAAGGCCTCGCGCCTCTACCGCGCGCTCGTCTACGAGCAGCGCATCGCCACCGATGTCTCCGCCTACCAGGGATCGCGGGAGCTCGGCAGCGCGTTCCAGATTGTGGCGACCGCCGTGCCGGGGATTGGGCTCGGCACGCTCGAGCGCGCGATCCACGACGAGCTGGCGCGCGTCCGTGAGGCCGCCGTCACGCCCGACGAACTGGGCAGGGCGCTCGCGATGACCGAAACGGCGTTCGTGTCGAGGCTTCAGACCGTCGGCGGGTTCGGCGGCAAGTCGGATCAGCTCAACAACTACAACGTCTTCCTCGGCGACCCGGGCTACTTCGCCCGCGACATCGAGCGCTACCGCCGCGCCGACCTCGAACGGGTGCGGCACGCCGCCGCGCGGCACCTCGATGCCGCAGGCTGCGTCACGTTGAGCGCGGTCCCGGCCGGCCGGCGCGACCTCGCGGCGCCGGATTCAGAACTGGTGGTCATCACGTGAGCCCCGTCGATCGCAGCCGGCTCCCCCGGCCGGGGCCCGAACCGGCGTTTGCGTTCCCAGCCATCCGCCGGCGCCGCCTGGAGGACGGCCTCCCGGTGGCCGTCGTGGAGCGCCACGGCCTCCCGATGGTCAGCCTCGCGCTGGTGCTGCCCGCCGGAAGCGCCGCCGATCCGGCGCACCGTCCGGGTCTCGCATCGCTCGTCGCCGACATGCTCGACGAGGGAGCAGGAGACCGGACCGCGGTGGAGATCCAGGAAGCCCTGGCCCGCCTCGGCACGGAGCTCGACACGGACGTCAGCGCCGACTCGGTGGTGCTGTCGCTCTCGCTGCTCGATCACGCCGTGCCCGAGGCCCTTGCGCTGCTCGCCGACATCGTCGTCAGGCCGCGCTTCGATCAGGGCGATCTCGACCGCGTCCGGACGCTCCGCCTGAATCGCATCCGCCAGCTGCGCGACGTGCCCGGTGTGAACGCGGAGGTCGTGTTCGCCGGCGAGATCTATGGTGCGCACCCGTACGGCCATCTCACGATCGGGACGCGCGCGTCGCTGGCCGAGGTCGATCAGGCCGATGTCGCCGGCTTTCACCGGCGCCACTACGATCCCGCGCGCGCCATGCTCATCGCGGCGGGTGCGATCGACGAGGAGGCGTTCGCGCGCCAGGCGGAGCGCGCCTTCTCAGGCTGGGAGGTACGGACCGACGGCGCGGCGGCCGCCCCGGCGGCGGAGGCACGGCTCCCGGCGCCGGCCGCGCCGGCTCGACGCCTGTTCATCGTGGACAGGCCGGGAGCTGCGCAGACGGAGTTGCGCGTCGGCCATCTGGGCGAGTCCCGGCGCACGCCGGACTTCCACGCCCTCGTCCTGATGAACGCGGTGCTCGGCGGCCACTTCTCCAGCCGCCTCAATCTGAACCTGCGCGAGCGCCGGGGATTCACGTACGGCGTCCGATCGGCGTTCGACTTCCGGAGGATGGCCGGGCCCTTCTCCGTCCAGACCAGCGTGCAGACGGATGCGACGGCGGACGCCGTCGCCGAGATTTTCGGTGAGCTTCGCGCCATCTCCGGGGACAGGCCGGCCAGCGACGACGAGCGCGGGCTGTCGGAGGCGACGCTGACGAAGGGCTATCCCCGCAGCTTCGAAACGCCCGGCCAGGTGGCCCGGGGCGTCGCGCAGATGGCCGTCTACGATCTCCCCGACGACACGTTCGCCGTGTTCTGCCCCCGCATCCGGGCGCTGACGGCCACCGACCTCGACCGGGTTGCCGCGCAGTACCCTGCATCCCGGCCTGGCCATCGTCGTCGCCGTCGGGGACTGTTCGCGCATCAGGGCCGGCCTCGAGGGCCTCGGCATGGGCGACGCCGCCGTCGTCGATGCCGGCCTCTGATTCGGCAGCGGCCGCGCAGGTTTCTGCGCCCGCTGGATTCGCGCCCCGCATTCGGATACACTCGCGCTCACCTGACACCTGACACAAGGAGCGCCTTCATGGCCGAGCCCGCGCCCGCCGGCACCGTATCGAGCAACCGCAGCGTGATGATTGTGCTCGCCTACCTCTGGATCCTCGCCCTGGTTCCGCTGCTCGTGGAGAAGACGGACCAGGAGGTCCAGTGGCATGCCAAGCACGGCATCGTGCTCATGGTGGCGGAAATCGTCTTCTGGATTGTGTTCAACATCCTCGTCTACATGATCCCGTTCGGCTGCGTGATCGGACTGATCGGGCCCGTGGTGGCGCTGGCCTTCCTGGCCGTGCACATCGTGGCGATCATCAAGGGCCTCAACGGGCAGCGGCTCATCATCCCGACGCTCTCGGAGTACGCCAGCAGGTTCTGAGGACCGTTGGGCCGGCTGCTTCGACTCGCGGTACTCGTGGCGGCGGGCGCGCTCCTGTTCGACGTGACGCGCCCGCCGGCCCGCCAGACGAGCGCCCGCCTCGCCGTCGCCGGCATTCACCTCTACCAGCGGACGCTGTCGCCGGCCGCGGCCAGGGCCGGCGCGGTGTGCCGCTTCACGCCAACCTGCAGCCGCTACGCGGAGTCCGTGATTGCGCGCGACGGCATCCTCCGCGGAGGCTGGCTGTCGCTCAGGCGCGTACTTCGCTGCGGCCCGTGGACGCCGGCGGGGACGGTCGATCGTCCGTAAGGACAGTAGCCAGTAGACAGTAGTCAGTAGAAAGGCAGTGTTCCGCTGTCAGGTTGATTCGCAGCGACACATGCATTCCTACGGTCTACTGACTACTGGCTACTTACTACTGAACTGGTCTCGAACAGTTGTCGCGTCTCGTTCGACAGGAGCACCCAGAACGTGTAGACGGCGAGGGCGGTCCCGACGGGCAGGAAGAAGAGATTGGGGACCGCCAGCGCCAGGCCCACCAGGCGTGAGGATGACCGGAGCGTCCGCAGCCTGACCCCGGTCCACACGTGGATCGCGCCCCAGGCGAGGGCGCCCGCGGCGAAGAGGAAGAAGAGCGCCACCGTCAGTCCTGCCGCGACATCGGGGCCGAGCGCCGAGCGTCCGGCCGACGTGACGATGGCGAGGGCGCCGAGGGCGAGGACCAGCACCGCCGAGCCCGCCACCAGCGCGAGGGCGCCCCACATCTGGTAGAAGACGGCGAGCAGGTCGACATGTCTGGTCATGGCGGTGCGGCGGGCGGCGCGCGATCGGCCGAACCCGCATGCTATATATTGCCACTACCGATGAAGGGCGCGTGGCTGATTCCGATGCTCCTCTGGCCGGCCGTCGCCGCCGCGCAGATTCCCGTCCTCCAGGTGTCCCCCGCGCGCCTGGCGTTCACGGTGATCGGCGGCGTGCCGGCTCCGGCCCAGCAAGTGCGCGTGCGCAACCTCGGCAGCGGGACGCTTCGCTGGTCCGCGCGCGCGTCCGACGCGTGGATTCGCGTCTCGCCGGCCTCGGGCTCCGGAGCGGCGGTGCTCAGCGTCGACGTCGAGGCCATGCGGCTCGCGCCTGGCCGCCACGAGGGCCGCGTCACCGTGGAGGCGCCGGACGCCGATGATGCGCCGTTCTCCATCGCCGTCAGCGTGGACGTGTCAGCCTCGCCGGCTCCGGCCCGCGCGATTCCGCCCGCTCCCGCGCCGCCGACGCAGCCGCCTGCCGAACCACCCGCCTCGGCCTCCCCGGCACTGCCCGCCGGCGGCCGAACCCCAGCCTCCCCGCCAACCACCGCCGAAGCACCAGGCAAGCTCCGCATCGATCGGACCGTGATGCCCCCGGCGACGCGCAGCCTTCCCTATTCACAGGCACTGGCGGTCGCGGGCGGCACACCTCCGTACACGCTGCGCATCGTCGAAGGCCGGCTGCCCGCCGGCATGGTGTTGGCTCACGGCGCCATCACGGGGACCGCGCGCGTCCAGGGCTTGTACCCGTTCGTGGTCTCTCTCACAGACGCCGCTTCTCCTCCGGCCCGGCTGACGCAGACGATGAGCCTGCGCGTCATCATCCTCCAGCCCGACACCGCGCTGGTCGTGAGTCCTGCGTCGATCAGCCTGCGCCTGGCCAACCGGTCGCGCGACGGGCGCGCGGCGCTCGCCATCGGCAGCGGCCGGCAACGCCTGGAGTGGACGGCCGCCGCCGACGTGGAGTGGCTGCGGCTGACGCCGGGCGCGGGAGTGTCGCCGTCAGAGGTCGCCGTCACGGTGGTGGCCGGCCGGCTGACGCCGGGCACCCACGTCGGCACGATTACGGTCACAATGGAGGGCGCGCCGAACAGCCCGGCCAGCATTCCGGTCCAGGTGACGGTGCCACGATAGAGGGGCTATGGAGCAGACCCAGGACTGTCCGATGTGCGGCGAGATCATGAGGCTGAAGACCCGCGAGCAGATCGACTACATACCCGGGCAGTCTCAAACGGTCCGCAGGGAGATCAAGGAATGGATCTGCCCGGACTGCGACTACTTCGAGGACTACGAGGAGAGCAACCAGGAACCGTCCGAGCAGCCGTAGAGGGCCGGTCCGGCGCCGCGCTACCGGGCGCCGAGCATCAGGAGGATTTCGCGGCGGACGTCCTCGTCGAACTGGTCGATGGCCATCGCGGCCTCGCACTCGTCGCAGAGCACTTCAAACACCGCCGGCCGGTTCTCTTCCGCCACGTCCACCCGCGTGCCATCCACGTGAATCACGTGCATCTGCAGGGTCTTGACCTGGAAGCTCTTGGCGTTGCCGCAGCTCGGGCACGCTACAGACATCGGGAACTCCTTCCAACGCTGCCACCGGCGACCGGTGGGTATCCTGGCGATTGTACGGTATAACTGCCTGGCGGAGAAGCTGAATCATGAGCACCACGGCGTACGAGATCCGGTCCGAACTGCGCGGCGGGCACTGGGTGGCCTGGATCGTGCGCACGCCCGACGGGAAGCCCGACAAGTCGGTCCTGATCGTCGGACAGACCCGTGAGGAGGCCGAGGCCCGCGCCCGCGACTGGGCCGACGGCAAAGTCGGTTAGGACGCATAGATCCAGGCGCCCCTCGACGCGGGCGCCCGGGTGCATGGCGCGGACCGCGTCGACGTAGGCCTGCAGCTGCCGGTGATGACCGGCGCGGCGCACACCGGTCTTGAATTCCACGACAATCACGCCTCCGTCAGGCCTGTACGCCAGGCAGTCGATGGCGCCGCGCAGGATCTCGCGGCCTGCCCCGCGCGCCTTCGCCGCGGGCAGCGACGACACCGGCACCTCGTAGTAGCACTCCGCGCCATCCACCGCCGCCTGGAAGTCCGCATTCGACCACAGCCCGGCGAACACGCGCGCGGCGTCTTCGATCAGCCCATCGAGGTCGCCGTCCGTTCCCGATTCGTCCGCCGGCACCAGCCGGCGCGCGAGGGCCCTGAGTTCGCTCAGGTCGATGTCGCCGCGCACCCCGGCCTGGAACAGCCGGTGCACGACGCGCCCGAGCATCACGCCCTCCTCGCGCGATACGCCCCGGGCCGCGGGCGCGCGGCTGGCAGGGGTCTGCCGCGGCGCGGTCACGGCGCGGCGCGCCCGGGCGGCATTGTCGGCAATGGGCTGCAAGTCGTCAGGAGGCGGCGCCATGGCCACGCCCGCGCCGGCGACTGCTGTCGCGAACGGCGCGGGCTGGCTGCGATCGCCGGCGGGTGCGGGGACGCAGATTCTGAACGCGTGCGGGGCACCCGTCGCGGCGGGCCACTCCAGCGTCGCGCCGTCATCGTGCGAGGCGGCCGCGTGTTCGATGAGCGCCCGGATCGATGGCGGCAGCACTTCACCCAGGCTGCCCTTCCTGGGCCGGAAGGCGCCGCCTTCGGTAGCCGACACGAGGTACAACCGGTCGCGCGCGCGCGTGAGCGCGACGTACAGGAGCCGCTTGGTCTCCTCCTTCTCGCGCGCGGCTTCGTCGGCGTCGAACGCCGACTCGAAGTCGCCAACGGCGACGGCGTCCTCCGGCGCCGCGTGGGCGGCCACGCGAATCGGATCCCTTGGCCCGCCGGATCCGCGCGAGAGGTTCACGACGAAGACCACGGGGAACTCGAGCCCCTTGGCCCCGTGCACCGTCACGAGGTTCACCGCGTCGACGGCGTCCACGACGGCATTCGCCTCGTCGCCGGTGGACAGCCGATCGAGGTGGTCGGCCAGCCGGCCGAGCGTGAGGTACCCGCTGTTCTGCAGCCGGCGCACGAGGCCGCGGATCTTCTTGAGGTTCTCCCACGCCGCGATCGATCGGCTGCCCCGGATTTCGTGCACGTACGCCGAGTCCGCCAGCACGCGGTCGAGAAGCTCCGCCGGCGGAATCCGATCGGCGAGGTCGAGCCAGCCGGCCAGGCTCGCGCGCAGCCGCGCCAGCACGCCGGCATCTTCCGCATCCAGCCGCACCGCTCCCGCCGGCGGCGCGGCGGAGGTCAGCGCGGCCGCGATCGACGGCGCGAGGCGCTGCAGGCCGGGGTCGGAGAGTCTGACGATCCGCGACCGCAGGAACGCCGCCGCCCGCAGGTCGGACGATGGCTCGGCGAGGAACCGGAGAAGGGCTACGACGTCCTTGACCTCGTCGGCGTCGAAGAACCCGAGGCCGCTGTAGACATAGGCGGGAATGCGCCGGGCGTCGAGCGCCTGCTCGAACTCGCGATGGCTGGCGCGCGAGCGGAAGAGGATCGCGATGTCGGCCGGCCGGATGGGCCGCTGTTCGCCGCTCTGCCGATCGCGCACGCTCGTGCCACCGGCCAGCCGCGCGATCTCTCCCGCCACCGCGGCCGCGCAGTGGCGCACGTCGTCGGACGCGATCACGCCAAGAGGCGTGCCGTCGCCGGCCGCGACGCCCGCGTCCACCGGAAAGGCGTCCCGCTCGCCGTAGCCGAACGCGTCGCCGCGCGCGTCGCCGCCGGCGGCGATCTCCCAGAAGAGGGCGTTGACGAACGCGAGCAGCGCCGGCACCGATCGGAAGCTGTGCGTAATGCTCCGGCGGGCCGTTCCCCCGGGCCGAAGCGCCTCGACTTCCGCCGCGGCCTCGTCGAGCACCGAGACGTCCGCGTCGCGGAAGCCGTAGATGGACTGCTTGCGATCGCCGACCACGAAGATCGAGGGCGGCAGCGGCGCCTCGGAGGTCAGGCCGAAGCCCTCGCCCCACGCCCGCACCAGCAGCGCCACCAGCTCCCACTGGGCCCGCGAGGTGTCCTGGAACTCGTCGACCAGCACGTGGTGGTACCGGGCCTCGAGCAGATAGCGGCTGCGCGCGAACTCGTCCATGTTGCCGAGCAGCGTCCGCGCCCGGACGAGCAGTTCGCTGAAGTCCAGCACGCCGCGGTCCTCGAGCGTGCGCCGGTACCGATCCGACGCGATACCGAACACCTGCCAGACCGCGCGCGAGAGGATGACATTCAGGTCTCGCCGGAACGACAGGATGGCGTCGTCGAGCGCCGGCGCCGCGCCGATCGCGATGGCCCAGTGGCGCGTGCGCGACGCCGGGTCCGCATGGAAGCCCGCCGGGTACTCGTTCGGCGCGCGTTTCCGCGGCGTGCCCGCCTTCGTGAAGAAGTAGGCCCGCAAGCGATCGATGGCGCCCTTCAACGCGGACGGGTCAGGCGCGCTGGCGCCTTCTCCGGATGCCGGGCGCACCAGGCGGCGGAGATCCGACGCGAGCACCTGGTAGCGCGGGTGATGGACCGGTCCGCCGCCGAGAAAGGCGTCGAGGCCGCCGGGCAGCGCCTCGAGCACCCCGGCGATTCGCTCGCGGCCCCGGCGGCAGGCCTGCGCGAGCGTCAGATCGCGCGGCCCGGCCGTCGTCACGCGCCGGAGCACGGCCGACGCCACCACGCGCCGCTCGAGCAGCGCCGCCAGCCCTGCACGCAGCCTGGCCTCACCGAGCTGCGCGAACAGGAGGGCGATCTCCTCGCGTTCGCGCGCCAGCGCGCGGCAGCTGCGCAACGCCTGGTCCAGCGACTCTTCGACCAGCCGGGGGACCTCTGTTTCGTCGGCGACGTCGAAGGCCGGATCCACGTCCGCTTCGAGCGGGAACTCCCGCAGCAGCGTGAGGCAGAACGCGTCGATCGTGCTGATCGCAATCTCGTTCAGCCGATCCCGAAGCTGGCGCCACCGCGCCGCGTCCTCGGGTGTGCGCTCGGCGGCCTCCCGCAGCGCCCGCACGATCCGCTCGCGCATTTCCGCGGCGGCCTTGCGCGTGAAGGTCATCGCCAGGATGTTCCGGGGATCGACGCCCGCCCGCAGCAGATTGACGTAGCGGTCCACCAGCACGCGCGTCTTGCCCGTCCCGGCCGAGGCTTCGAGCACGACGTTCTGCGCCGGATCTACCGCCGCCCGGCGAGCGTCGGCGTCCGGCAGGACGCCCCCGCCGGATTCTGCCGGCGACGGACGAGCGGCCGGAGGGCGGGCGTCACTCGTCACGGACGTAGTCCTTGCGGCAGACGCCGGAGAAGGCGCAATAGGCGCACCGGTACTCCTCGGCCGGCTTGGGCGGGAACTCCCCCGCCTCGATCCCGCCGACGGCCCGGACGAGCCGCGCTTCCCCGTCGGCGAGCGCCTTCTCGAGGCCTGCCTGGTCCCTGGCGAGCGGCTCGTAGTGATCGCCCCGGCCGAACGAAAGGTAGGCGGCATCCGACGCCCGCCACGCCGTGCCGTGCATCTCCTCCAGCCGCTGGCGCGCCGCGGCGGCGTACGCGGGCAACTGCGCCACGTGGCTCCTGGTGGGCGCGCGCGAGAGCTTGTAGTCGTAGACGCGGAACGTGCCGTCGCCCAGGAGATCGATGCGGTCCGCCTTGGCGGCGAGCCCGACCGTCCGGGCGGCATCGCCCGGTCCGAGCCGGGTGTCGCCGTCGAGCGTGAACTCGAGCAACCAATCGACGACCGGCGCGTCCCCGCGCGAGGCCTCCGCCGACAGGACGATGTCGCCGATGCCTTCGGCGACGGGCGAGCCCAGCAAACGGGCGCGCATGAGCGCCGCGTCGGCCCCGGGCAGCGTCGCGGCCCGGGCCTCCGCCACTTCGGCGAACAGCGCGCGAGCGTCCTGGAGGTTCCCGGTCGTGATGGCGCCGCCGCCGCGGCCCTGCCACTCCGCGAAAAACGCCTGCAGCACCTCGTGCAGGAAGGTGCCCTGCGCTCTCGGCCCGAGCGCCTCTTCATCGTCCGGCTCCTCCGCCAGGCGGAGCACGCGCGTGCAGAGGTAGACGAACGGGCAGGAGAGGTACTGATCGATGGCACTGACGCGGTACTTCGAAGCTGGCGCGCCATCGCCCCGGCCATGGAAGCGCGGGTCGGCCGCCGGCGTGCGCGAGAGGCGGAGCGCGAGCCAGGCCGCCGCGGGCTCCCCGAGGGCGTCGGGGCGCTGGGGATCCCGCAGGATGGCGTCCTGCGCGAAGACGCGCCCGCTTGCGACATCGCCGGGCCGCTCGATCGCGAGGCCGCTCGCCCGGAGGTCGTCGAGGAACGGCGACGGTTCGACCAGCGCGTCGTGTTCGAGTGTGATCGTCGACACGCGGACCAGCCGGGACGGCGCGCGCAGCAGGTCTTCGAACCGGGCGCGTTCCGCCGCCCGCACGTCGGCGTCCTCGGGCCAGTGCAGGTCCGTGAGCATCGACGCCGGATAGAAGATGCTCCGGGCGGCGCTCTCGGGCCATTCCTGCTGGGTGAGGCCCACCAGGTACATCGTGTCGAACTCGCCGAAGCGCGCGGCATCGGCATCGAGCAGTTGGACCCCGCCGTCGCCCTCGCGCGGCGCGAATGTCTGCTGTTCGATCCAGCGGTGCACGAGGGCGGCGGTGTCCGCAAACGGCCGCGGCGCGTCATCGAAGCGCGCGTGCGCGGCGCGCAGCCTCGCCAGGGCGGAGACCACGGCCGACCGGACTCGCTGGTGCCGCTCCACCAGGGCCGACGGGCCTCGCGGCGGGCGGTCGTGGGCGCGGAGGAACTGCAGGACCGTGTCCAGGTGCGCCGTCGGACGGCCGACCGCCTGCAGCGGCCGCAGTTCGGCGGCGACGGCCGCGGCCGCGCGCGCCGCGCGGTAGAGGCCGGCGGGCGTTCGCCATTCGCAGGCGAAGCGCGGCAGTTCGGCCGGATCGGCCAGGTACCGTTCTTCGCTCAGGCGCCGATCGAGCGCGGCCGCATCGCCGGCGCCGACGCGCTGCCCGCCCGCGCGATACGCGAACAACGGGGACCGCAGGAGACCGACAAGCGCGCTGCGCGCGAAGGTGGAGTCGACCGCGTCGACGACCAGGTCGAGGGCCGCCGCGTACGGCTCGGCCGCCAGGGGCAGGGCGTCGAACACCTGGTGCGGCAGGCCGGCCGACGCGAACAGCTGCCGCGCGAGATACACGTACGGCAGCGGCCGCTTGAACACCACGGCCGTACGCGACAGCGGCTCGTCGGGACGCCGGCGCGACGCCCGCTTGACCTCGCGCGCGACGGCGGCAAGCTCCTCCTCTCGATCCCGCGCGCGCCAGTACGCCGCGTCGCCCTCGGCCGGCCCCAGCAGGCCGGGCACGGCCGGCGCGGCGCACGGCGTTGCCGCGATGTCGTCGTGCTCCGGCAGCCAGCGGCGCAGGCGGTCGAGCAGGCCGGACTCGAGGACAGCGTGCGTGGCCACCACCTCGAGGCGCTCCACGCCGGCCACGCGCGCCAGCACGTCGAAGTCGGACGGCCAGAGGCCGCCGGCCTCGCCGGCGCGGTCGCCGACGGCGACGACCACGTGCGAGAACGGCGACGACGGAGCGCCCAGCACGGCGGCCGTGAGGCCGTGTTCGTCGAGCAGTCCGCGCTCGGCGAGCATCGCCTCGTAGCCGCGGAACGCGGCCGCGAGGAACCGCGTCTGCTCGAGCATGCGGACCGCGCCACGGTCCGTGTCGGCATCGCGCTCGAGGGCCGTCGTCGCAACGCGCTCGAAGTCGCCCACGGTGCGGCCGTGGCGCCGCACGCCGTCGTAGAACGCCAGCATCTCGGTGACCAGGCCAGGCCTGATCGTGAACGGCGGGGTGGCGCCGCCCGCCGCCGCCGACCGGCACGCCGCCTGCAGCAGCACTTCACGCTCGAAGGCATCCACCGTCAGCGTGGCGCATGGCAGGGCGGCGTGGAGCGCCGCGCGCCAGCCGTCGCGCGTGAGCATCGACGGCATCACCACCGCGGCCGGCCCGGCCGGGAGGCGGCTGTCTTCGATCGACCGCCTGAGCTGTTCGGCGGCGGCGTGCGACGGCACGATGATCGCCCGGCGGCGGATGTCGGCGAGCGTCCCGGCGGCGGCGCGATCGACGAGCGCCCGCCGGAACGAGGCGAGGTCCGGCACGCGCACGAGCCGGGTCAGGCGGGGCGCGATCACGGGGCGGCCGGCTTCCGGAAGAACCCGTCGACGCTCCGCCGGGCCGAGTCGAGCAGCAGCAGCGCGCCGGCCGCCGCCGCCGAGGCGTTCTGCGACGCCTCGCCGCGCGCGGGAGCGGTCGCCCGCTGCAGCTGCAGCGCCTGCGTCATCAGCCGCGCCGACGACAGCAACAGTTCGTGCGCCGAGGCGAGCTCCGCCGGCGGCTGGGCCGGCAGGAGGCCCACCACGATCGCGCCCACGCGCTTCTCGGTCCTGGACAGGCGCCGGCCGCTGAGGGCTTCGAACGATCGCACGGCGACGATCTCCTCGATCACCTCGTCGAACTTCTCGAGCGTGTCCTCGATGCCGCGCCGATAGGACCGATAGGCCGAGTGGCGCCACTCGTAGCGATCGCGGGCAACGCGCTTCTCACGCGCGCTGGCCGCGGACGCCGCGAGCGACGCCAGCAGCGCCTGCATGGTCTCGGGGCGCTGATAGCCGAGGCGCGCGTCGTCGCGCTGCACGCGCGCCGCGAGCTGTTCCAGCCCGGCCACGTCGGCGTCCTGCTCGCGTTCGCGGGCATCGCGCAGCGCGCGTGAGGAGAGCTCGGCGTACGCGCGGTCGAGCTCCTGCTCCCGCCCGACGCGTCGGGCCAGGTCCTTGCGCGTCGACGCGTGCCAGTCTTTCGGCAGCTCGCGCTTGCGGCGATCGAGGACGGCGAGAATGCTCTCCTGCAGCGTGGCGCGCTCGCGGCGGGTCTCGGCCGCCTGCGCCACGGCGGCGGCTCTTGTCAGGGTTTCCTGCAGCCCGGGCTCCGGCAGGAGCGGCTCGGACGGCGGCTCGATCATCGCGACCAGGCTCAGGTCGAAGGTCCGCAGGCCGGCGCCCGCGCGAATCGCGGAGATCGCCTCTTCCACGTGCCCGGTCAGCTCGCGGACGTCGGCGGACCGGAAGCCGAAGTGCGCGGCGGGCCACTCGAGCAGCTGGCGCCGGATGTCGGCGGCGATGGCCAGCTTCGCGCTGGCATCCGCCGCGAACGCCATGTCGCCGAGCGCGCGGGCGACGGCGCCAGTGAGCGCGGCGAAATCCTCGTTGCCGCGCGTCGCGGCGTAGGACTGATGCCGCACCGCGTCGGTGTAGCGCTCGGTGCGATCCCAGTCGACGGCCGAGTCGGGGAGCGAGACGACGTGCATCGCGTCGGGACTGGACGGCGAACCAATCGGCACCGTGAAGACCACGCGGCCGCCGGCGCGCGCGAACTCGCCCAGGCTGATGACCGGCGTGCCGTCGGTCAGGAAGATGCGGTAGGACGGGCCCGCGCCCTGCTGCGGCCCGGCTGCAGCGGCCGCCGCGCCAGCCACGCAGAGCGCCGCCGCGGCGGCCAGGAGGGACCGCAGACGAAAAGCACGCGTCGCCCGCCGCTCGGGCGGGCACCCGGATGGCTGCATCAGGAGCATCCTAACCCCTCTTGACTCCGGCCGCGAAGAGGGGGCTGTTGAAAACGTGTGGATGCAGTCTGCAAAACGTGTGGACACTCCGACACGGCCATGCGGCGGTCGTTGCGGGTGGCGGGCCCGGGCGCGGCGCGGAGATGTTGAGGCCACCTTCGCGCGTGCCTTCGCTTGATTGCCGGTGCGGGTCGCATAGAATGCACAGTGCTCTTCGGCGCGTTACCGACGCCGTCCGGTTGCTGTCCATGCCCACGCTGACGCAGACGTTCGAACAGGAAATCGGCGGTCGCCTCTACGTCATCGAGGCGTCGCCGGTGCAGGCCAACCGGTGGCGGGCGCAGATCGCGAGGCGGCCCGGCGTGCCGAGCGCGCTCATGCCCTTCTACGGCGCGACGGCTGACGAGGCCGCGCGCCAGCTGGTGCGGTGGCTGACCATGGCCCACCGCGGGCCGGCCCAGGTCGAGCGGTAACCCGCTTTGACCATGGGGAACGGCTCGATCTACAATATCGATCTCACTGAAGTGGGCCAGTAGCGCAGATGGGAGCGCGCGTGAATGGCATTCACGAGGTCACGGGTTCGATCCCCGTCTGGTCCACCACCTCTTCCCTCGCCACCCCCGACGCTGCCTGAAAGGACCACGACCGATGGATGTCGGTAACTGGCGGAGACGCGCCGGCAACGTCATCGATGTCGGCGAGCTCCCGTCGTTTTCGCTGCGCGGCCGCGGCGGCCTGGTCACCCGGATCGTCCTGATCCTCGTGGCGGGGGTCGTGCTGGTATCCACCTATTACCAGGTGAACGCCGACTCGGTGGCCGTGGTCCGGCGGTTCGGCCGCTACGTCCGCACGACGGACCCAGGACCGCATCTGAAGATCCCGCTCGTCGAGACGGTGACCATCGTGCCCGTGCAGCGGCAGCTCAAGGCCGAGTTCGGGTTCATCACCGACCGGGCAGGCGTCCGGTCGCAGTTCAGCCAGAACGAGGGCACGCTGGCCGAGTCGCTCATGCTCACCGGCGATCTGAACGTCGCCGTCGTCGAGTGGATCGTGCAGTACAAGGTCAAGGACCCGTACAAGTACCTCTTCAAGGTCCGCAACCTCGACAGCCCGACGCGGCGGGGCGAGGGCACGACGTTCCGCGACATGAACGAAGCGGTCATGCGGGAGGTGGTCGGCGACCACAGCGTCAACGAGGTGCTGACCGTCGGCCGCGAGAAGATCCAGGTGGACGCGAAGAACCTCCTGCAGGATCTCTGCGACAAGTACGAGACCGGCCTCGAAGTGCTCCAGATCGTGCTGCAGGACGTGAACCCGCCCGACCCGGTCAAGCCCGCGTTCAACGAGGTGAACCAGGCGATCCAGGAGAAGGAGCGCCTGATCAACGAGGCGTGGGCCGACTACAACCAGACCGTGCCGAACGCCCGCGGCGAAGCCGAGCGTGTCGTCCGCGCCGCCGAGGGCTACGCGCTGGAGCGCATCAACAACGCGCGCGGCGACGTGGCGCGGTTCGTCAACATCTACGACGAGTACCGCAAGGCCCCCGACGTGACGCGCAAGCGCCTCTACCTCGAGACGCTCAACGAGGTGCTGCCGAAGACGGGGCGCAAGCTCATCGTCGACTCGTCGATGAAAGGCCTGCTCCCCCTGCTCAACCTCGACCCGATCAAGCAGGAGGCCAAGTGATGAAGCCCCTGGGCCTCGCCGCCGCCGCCTTCCTCGTCCTGCTCACCCTCTCCTCGGCGCTCTATACGCTCGACGAGACCGAGCAGGCCATCATCACCCAGTTCGGCGAGCCGGTCGGCGCGCCGCGCACCGATCCCGGCCTGCACGTCAAGGTGCCGTTCATCCAGCAGGTGCACACCTTCGAGAAGCGCTGGCTCGAGTGGAGCGGCGACCCGAACCAGATCCCGACCAAGGACAAGAAGTACATCTGGGTGGACACCTACACGCGCTGGCGCGTGAAGGACCCGCTCCTCTTCTACCAGCGCGTCCGCGACGAGCGCAGCGCCCAGTCGCGCCTCGACGACATCGTCGACGGCGACACGCGCAACGTGATCGCCAACAACGACCTGATCGAGGTCGTCCGCAGCACCGACCGGCCGTTCGAAGAGACCGAGGAGGATGCCGGCATCGACACGAGCGCGGCCGAGGTGGTCGGCAAGATTGCCATGGGCCGCAACAAGATCACGCGCGCGATCCTCGAGATGTCGCGCCCCATCGTGGCCGAGTTCGGCATCGAGCTGGTCGACGTCCAGATCCGGCGCGTCAACTACGTGACCGAGGTCCAGCAGAAGGTCTTCGACCGCATGATCTCCGAGCGGCGCCGCATCGCCGAGCGCTCCCGCTCCGAGGGCCAGGGCAAGGCGGCCGAGATCCGCGGGCAGAAGGAGCGCGAGCTCAAGGGCATCCAGTCCGAGGCGTACCGCAAGGCGCAGGAGATCATGGGCAAGGCCGACGGCGAGTCCACGCGCATCTACGCCGAGGCGTACGGGCGCGATCCCGAGCTGTACCAGTTCCTGAAGACGATGGAGACCTACCGGAAGACGCTGGCATCCGATACGACGCTCATCCTGTCGACCGACGGCGAGTTCTTCCGATTCCTCAAGCAGAGCCGCTAGCGTCGCGGAGGAAACCCCATGCCCGACGCGATCGTCCTGAGAGGGCTGCACAAGACGTTCGGCGACACGGTGGCGGTGCGCGACCTCGACCTGGTCGTGCCGCAAGGCGCGCTCTACGGCGTCATCGGGCCCAACGGCGCCGGCAAGACCACGACCATCCGGATGATGCTCTCGATCCTGCTGCCCGACCGGGGCGAGCTCTCGGTGCTGGGCCGCCCTTCGGCGCTCGAGGCCAAAGACCGGATCGGCTACCTCCCGGAGGAGCGCGGCCTCTACAAGCGCATGCGCGTAGGCCAGTTCCTGGCCTACATGGCCCGGCTCAAGAACGCGGACGGCCCGGACCTGCGGGCGCGGATCACCGCCTGGCTGGACAGGGTGGACCTGGCCGGCGTGGAGCAGAAGCGCTGCGAAGAGCTGTCCAAGGGCATGCAGCAGAAGGTGCAGTTCGTCGCCGCGATCATCCACAAGCCCGACCTGCTGATCCTCGACGAGCCCTTCAGCGGCCTCGACCCCGTGAATCAGCGGCTGCTGCGCGAGCTCGTCGACGAGGAGCATCGCCGGGGCGCCACGGTCCTGTTCTCGACCCACATCATGACGCACGCCGAGCAGCTGTGCGACCACGTGGTGATGATCCACCGCGGCGACAAGGTGCTCGACGACCGGCTGAGCGACATCCGGGCCAGGTACGTGCCCCGCGACGTCGTGTTCGAGCCGCTCGACCCGGACGCTGACGTCGGATCGCTCTCGACGGTGCCCGGCGTGGAGCGCGTCGGCAGGGACGGGCGGGAGTGGTATCTCACCCTCGCGCCTGGCGCGGCCCCCGCATCGGTGATCCAGCGGGCCGCTGCCGCCATTCCGCCGGCCCGCGTCGAGCTCAGGCGGCCCACCCTCGAAGACGTCTTCATCAGCATCGTCCGTGCCGGGTCGGCTCACGGCGACGATGCGACGCTGCGCGCGGCGGTGCGCGACGACGGCGAGGGGCGCGGGGAGGCGCGGCCATGAAGAAGATCCTGCACGTGGCGCAGCGCGAGTTCATTGCCACCGCGGGCACGAAGGCGTTCATCTTCGGCATCCTCGTCACGCCGCTCGTCATCGGGGTGTTGATTCTGCTCGTTCCCTGGATGTCGCGCCAGGATCCGCCGGCCATCGCCGGCACCGTCGCGGTGATCGACCCGACGGGCCAGGTGACACCAGGCCTGGCTGCCTACCTGGAGCCGTCGCGCATCGAGAAACGCCGCAAGGAGGCGTACCGGCGGATCCAGGAAGCCATGCCGTCGGCGTTGCGCTCGGCCAGCGGCATGGGCGGCCCCGCGGCCGCGCAGGGAGAGAAGGCCATCGGCACGGCGCTGGGCGAAGTGCCGCGCCTCCAGGTCATCCCGCTCGAGCCTGGCACCGCCATGGACGCGGCCAAGCAGGCCCTGGCGGCGCCTGGGGCGGCGCCGGGTTCGAGCGATCGCCTGGCGCTCGTCGTCGTTCATGACGACGCGGTACAAAGGAAGCCCGGCTCGGCCAGGTTCGGCGCGTATGACCTGTTCGTGCGAGCCAAGCTCGACGACCGCGTCATCGATGAGATTCGCGACGGCGTGCGGGACGCGATCATCGGGGCGCGGGTCAGTCAGGCGGGTCTCGACCGGGCGCGAATCGAAGACCTCACCACCGTCGACCGGGTGTCGTCGAGGACGGTGACGGCCGAGGGCGAAGGCCGGACCAACGAGATCCTGAACCAGTTGATTCCGATGGCGCTGATGGGTCTGCTGCTCATGTCGGTGCTGATGAGCGGCCAGTACCTGCTGACCACCACGGTCGAGGAGAAATCGAACCGCGTCGTCGAGGTGCTGCTGTCGGCGGTGTCGCCGATGGAGCTGATGGTCGGCAAGGTCCTCGGCCAGTGCGCGGTCGGTCTGCTCGTGCTGTCGCTGTACCTCGGTCTGGGGCTCATCGCGCTCCTCTCGTTCGCGTCGCTCGGGCTGCTCGACCCGAAGCTGATTGTGTTCCTGCTCGTCTTCTACTTGCTGGCGTACCTCTCGGTGGGCGCGTTCATGGCGGCCGTCGGGTCGGCGGTGAACGAGGTGCGCGAAGCGCAGGGGCTGATGACACCCGTCATGCTCGTCGTCATGATCCCCTGGTTCCTCTGGATGCCAATCAGCCGCAACCCGAATTCGATGCTGGCTCTCGTGCTGAGCTTCGTGCCGCCGTTCAGCAACTTCGTGATCATCCTGCGGCTGGCGTCATCGACGCCGCCGCCGATCTGGCAGACGCTGCTGTCGGGTGTGGCCGGCGCGGCGGGTGTGTACGTGTCGCTGTGGTTTGCCGCGCGCGTGTTCCGGATCGGGCTGCTGATGTACGGCAAGCCGCCGAACCTAGCCACGCTGGTGCGGTGGGCCCGGAGCGGCTAGGCGGGCATACTCCTCCGGCGTGTCGACGTCGCGGCACGCGCCTTCGTCATCGACCGCCACATCGCAAACGCCGGAGGCGTGCGCGCGCACAACCCCCTTCGCGCCGACCGCGGCGTCCGCGCGGCGGAGATCGTCGAACACCCGCCGTGCGAACAGCACCGGATGACCGTGCCGGCCGCTCACCTCGGGACGCACGACCGGTGCGCGCGTGCGGGTGAAAGCGTCGAGTACCGGCGCGCACCGTATCGGCGCGCACGAGCGGCACGTCCACGAGGTGGACCAGCACCGCGTCCACCCCCGGCCGGTCCGCCACCGCGAGGCCTGCGAGGACCGACGACAGTTGTCCCTCGTCGCGCCGCCGGTTCTCCACCACGCGTGCGGGCAGGCCGGCGGCGGCGAGGGCGCCGGCAATCGCCTCGTGCTCGGGCCCGGCAACCACGACGAGGTCGTCGACGCCCGCCTCGAGGAGCGTCGCGCAGACGCGGGTCACGAACAGGCCGTCGCCGATCGGGAGCAGCGCCTTCGGCCTCCCCATCCTGCTCGACGCGCCGGCGGCGAGAACAATGCCGACTACCATGCTGCGGGGCATCCTACCGCCCGCGGCGGCCCGCTGGCAATGTGGCGTCGGCGTGCTAGAATCCGGTCATGGGCGAGACGCTTCCGCGCGTGCGGTGCCAGCGCTGCGGCGAACAGATGGACATGAAGGACCCCGGCCCCGGCATGGCCTGGACGCCGGATCAGGTACTGGGTCTGCCCGACGTGCGGCCGCCATTTCTGGTCCACGTATCCCCCGCCCGGACCCAAGGAAAAGCCCGCCGCCGCGTGATCCGGCTTGACTTTCCGAACGGGAACTCCCTAAACTTGGCGCAAATTTCGGCGCGGCCAGTCCCGGCTGCCCCCGGTGTGCCTGTACGCCGTGTGGTGACCGCTGCTGTGCCGGAACCCGGGCCCGGGTGTGTGCCCAGGGACTTCGCATCGGAGGTTGAGGTATGCCGACTGGGACGATTGCACGTCTCCTCATCGACAAGGGTTTCGGATTCATCCGTGACGAGAACGGGCTCGAGCACTTCTTCCATCGGAGCGCCGTCCGGGGCGCCGTCTTCGAGCTGCTGCGTGATGGCCAGCGCGTCGAGTTCACGGTCGAGGACTCGCAGAAGGGCCCACGGGCCGGCGATGTCCGCCTGATCGAGGACTAGGCTTTCCAACCGGCCGGCCCCGCGGACCTCGGGGCCGGCTGCCCTGCTTCCCCGTTCGCCGCCCTTCGCCTTCCCCCTTCCCCACTGCCCCGCATCGGTCAGTCACGACTCCGCCTGCGCGCTGATCGCGCGGCCGAACGGCGTGGGTTATGATGGGGCGTCGGCGCGGCGTCCCCCGCCGCGCGCCACCGATGGAAGCGAACGGGGCCCGGTGGCCCTCCCGGTCTTCAAAATCGGTCGCCTCCCGCTGACCGCGGGAGGGCTGGGTTCGACTCCCAGGCGCTTCCGCCATCCTAAACATCCGCTACAAGCGCACTTACCGCTACAGACCCCTGCGCTGGGGGCAGTCTGGGGGTTTCGGGTTTATGTTGAAGCCATGCTTCGCATCTACCGGCGCCATCGCGTCTCATGCCCCCGCACTTCGGAGCGATACCGTCGCTGCGCGTGTCCCATCTACGTGGAAGGCTCTCTCGCTGGCGAATACGTCCGCAAAGCGCTCGACCTGACTTCCTGGGAAGCGGCCAGCAGTCTGATCACCGGGTGGAACGCTGCCGGCAGGATTGGAGCCGTCCAGCAGCGCGCCCAGACGCTTGAAGAAGCCGTCGACCTCTACCTGTCGGACTGCGAGGCCCGCAACCTGGCGGAAACGACCATGCGGAAGCGGAGGCTCCTTCTGAAGAAGCAGCTGGTGGGGTGGTGCCGCGGGCGCGGACTCACCCGGTTCGGTCAGATTGACGGCGTAGCTATGCGGGAGTTCAGGAATTCGTGGGAGGACGCGCCGCTATCTTCGTTGAAGAAGCTCGAGCGGCTGCGTTCGTTCTTCAGGTTCTGCGTGGATAGCGGGTGGACGGACAAGAACCCCGTCCTCGGAATCAAGCCGCCGCAGGTGGAACCCAACCCGACCCTGCCGTTCAGCTCGGAAGAAGTCCAGAAGATCCTCTCGGCGTGCGACAGATACGAGGGCGACAAGAACAGAATGCGCGCGTTCATCCTGGTGATGCTGTACTCGGGACTCCGAATCTCGGACACGTGCACCTTGCGCCGGGATGCGGTTCGGAACGGCAAGATATTCCTGTGTCAGGCCAAGACGGGGCAGCCGGTTTATGTTCCCGTACCGCCATGCGTCACCGAGGCACTGGATAGAGTGAAGGGCAATGGGGACTTCTACTTCTGGAGCGGGAAAGGCAAGGTCCTGACGATTGTCGGGAACTGGCGGAAGTACCTCACCTGGCTGTTCAAGAAGAGCGGGGTCAAGGGAGCCAGGTCGCACCGCTTCCGGGATACGTTCTCGGTCTCCCTGTTGGAGCGCGGCGTCGATATTGAAACGGTTTCGGTTCTCCTGGGTCACGCTTCAATCAAGGTCACGGAAAAGCACTACCGGCCTTGGGTGAAGTCGCTCCAGACGAACCTCGAAGAGGCCGTCCGGCGAACCTGGATCCAGGCTGTCGCGTGATTCTCGCCGGTATCCCAAACACCCTCACTCTTCTTTTCTTCTCTTAAGGGAGAGTCGGGATGCTGATTGTCTTCTGTGGGTTGCTGCGGTGCGGTCTCTGGTGGCAAGAACTTTCCAGGTCACTACTCCGGGTCATTCCCTGCTTAACAGGGTGCCGATGATTCCCGTTTGGATTTCCGCCGGTCGAGTTTACGGTCTCGGTAGAAAGAGAATCCACTTCCTTTACGCGCCGGACAAGCGTCGAGAAGTTGCAAAGTACTAGTCCCCACGACGGATGCTGGGGCGGGGCCCCATTGGGACGGCCTGCCATCGGTTGCTCGCCCACTTCACTCCGCCAAGAACAAAAATCCCGCTCGTGGCAGCGGGCGGGGTCTTTGTGTTCCATCCGCTGCCACGGATCGAAACTTACGCTTTCAGTGTATCGGGCCTGCCGGAACCGTCAAATGTCGTTCTGTGGATAACTCGGTCGTGCGGAACTGTCCGCCGGCCGGACATCACGATCGCCGGCTACGTCCTTCTCGGCGGCCGGCACAATGAAGAGCTGGTCCAGCCGATGCACGTACACCGCGAAGACGTCCGGCGCACCAGGCGCCTTCCGCGGGAACATCAGCGCACCCGATTCCCTGGCCTTGTATCCGGTCCTGACCTTGATCTTCAGCGTCTCGTCGCCCTTGATGGCGATCAGATCCCAGAAGCTGGTTGGGCTCATGGAGTGGAAGACGGAATATCCGAGTGCGAGGAAAAAAGTCGCGGTCTTCAGCTCTGACATCGCGCTGACCGTTCCGCCAGGCAGCGCGCCGTTGCCGTCTCGACCAGAGCTGAAGCGCCAATAGTCGCGGCTACACACGGGCGCGCAGAACCTCTGATGCGCCAGCCTCGGCCGGTACGGTTTCTTGCACTGCACGCACTTCCGTTCCATATCCTCAGAATAGGGCGACTCCGGGGTCTGTCAATGTGGATAACTTGCCGAGCCGGTGAACGTCTCGGCTGGCAGTGTCGGTTAGCGCCACGGCCTGTCTTCCCGGCCTATCGTGGTCGGGAAGCAGCCCCGGCTCTCAGAGAGTCGGGGCCGACTGAACGGAACTGCTTGAGGGGCTCTCGACCTTCATGACGTGCGAGCCACCTCCTCTTTGTACTCGGCGTAGGCCTGGGCATTTGCGTCGCGGGTCTTCTCGGCGGCGTCGTTGGCGACGGGTCTGATACAGCTTGCCTCGTCTCGCCTTCTTCCAAGTTGAGACGAGACAATGTGTAAACGGTCTCGGGATAGAAGAAGGCCCTCGGTTTTGTAGTTCCTGACTTCATTGAACCCCTCCGCAGCCTGCCAAGTTGGTCGGCCTGTGGACAACGACTCGGCCCACGCTGATGCAACCGGCTCCCAGCCCCGACAGGCTCTGGGGCAATGCTGGTTCGTGCTCGCAGGTGCTAACATGCGTCCGGAAACGGTAGGGTTGCAACGCCCGGCTTGGAGCCACGCCAGCCAGCTCCGGCGCCGGGCAGCGGCTGAAGGTAACCGGAGCACCGTTCCTGGTGGCCGCCCCAAGGAAGTGCCGTCGCGGAACTCGTTGATTCATTGGAGCAACCGTGTCGGTTCAGAAGTCGAGTGCAGACAGGAACTTACGCCGCGACCTCCGCATTGACGCCAAGCGTGTGCCCGAATTGTCGAGCCAACCATCCTACGACGACCTCGGCGCTATCGAACTCTTGCTGCGACACAGCATTACCTCGGATGAAGTTCGGCCGATAGCGGCCGCGCTGATCGAGCGATTCGGATCCCTTGAGGGAGCGTTGTCCGCCGCACCTGAGGACCTCCGTCGGTTCCCGGGGATGAGCGACTCCGCTGTAGGTTTGTTGAAACTTGTCGACTGGATCCGCTCGCCCAGGAGCCAGGCGCATGCTCCCGAACCGAGTCCGTCCCCTAAGGATTCGCGTACTTCGCCTTGTTCAGCCCCTACAACCGAAGCACCGGACACTTTTGCGCTTGAACCGCCGCTACCTCCTCCCCCACCGAGGGTTCAGCTGACACTTGCACTGGGCAGCCAGTCAGTTCCGTCGCCAAGCCCATCAAAACCCACCAAGAAGAACCTTCAGGACGTTCTCTTGGCAGAGGGGCGTATGGCGGTGAAGTTGTCGGTTAACTGCCAATCGCTTGAGCAGCTCCACGAGGAACTGCTCAAGACGCTCGGCCAGAACAGCGCAGAGACCCGCCGACGCTACGCTCAATTGATAGAACAGTGGTTCTTCGTTGATGGGATCGACGGACTTCTGCGGCGCGTGTGGCGAGCGTACGAGGACGACTCCGTGCTGACGGACCTGTTGCGTTGGTCGTTTCTCACGCAAGAACCTCTGATGGGCGCCAGCGTGACGGATGCGCTGTTCCCTTTGGAGAACGGCATCAGCATTCCTTCGACGTACTTCGACAGGTTCCTCACGGACCAGCTGGGCGAGCCTCCGCCCGAAAAGACCCGAGAGCGTCTCAAGACAAACCTCAAGAGACTCGGGTTGCTTGAACGAGCAAGAGGGAAGCCCGATCGGCTGGTGCCAATAGTGCCGCAGAAGACGACGCTGTTGATCCTGTTGCACTCCTTATTCGCGGAGAAGAGCATCCGAACCGTCGAACTGCAACATCTTCTCGCCAATCCGTTTTGGAAGATGCTCGGTACAAGTCGGAGAACTCGGTGCGGGGCGTTCTTCGTGAAGCAGACGCGGCTGGGGTCATCGGCAAGTACATCGTCGCTGATCAACTCGAACAGGTAACAACCTGCTTCACTCTTGCCGAACTGTTGGAAAGGAGAGTCCGTCTTTGAAGGGAATTGCCGACTTCAAAGCTCTGGTCCAGCAGAGAACGTGGGATAAGGACGTGGTCCTGTGGCTTGGCCCCGAGAAAGCCCTTTCGGCGGCCCTCGGCGCAAACGAGCATGTCGACCTTGATCTGCTGGACTTGTTCCAGCCAGAACACCTACCAGCGGACGATGATGCCACCACGACCGAGTTGCGACTGCGCCTGCGCGAACATCTGCGCTCTATCCCTAAAGGGCCTCCCACGCGAACCGTTCTGGTGGTCAAGTCAATAGGTCTGCTGGCCAGATACGAAACGGGCCTCAACGAGTTCTACAACTGGTTCGTAGGTTCGCACGCTCTCGTCGTTCTGCTGCTGGAGCACGTGCCGGAGAAGCTGGACTGGCCAGATGAAATTCGCTGCGACACTAAACGACTGGTGGGCTACTTCGCTGAGCCAGGCATGGCGAAGGAAGTCTACGACGCGAGGGGATGAACGGCATGCGTGAACTGGGCAAGATCATCACCGTCAAGCCGGAGCCGGAGACCACGCCGTCTCTGAACGACATCATTCAACGCGAAAAGGCCGTCCGGACTGTCTCTGAATACCTTTTCACCGCCTCCTTGCGCACGCATACGAAGCGCGTACTCGACTGCGTCGTCAACAACAAAGGCCAGGGCTTTTGGGTTCAAGCGGAATACGGTGCAGGCAAGACGCATTTTCTCGGTACGCTCGTTGACCTGCTCGTGTGGCAAGACCAGAACGTCTGGGACGCCCTCCGGGATGAGGAACTCAAGAAGGACTATGCGGGAGCACTCTCCAAGAAGAGGTGGTTCCCCGTGGCGTTCTCCCTTCGCGGCATGGGCCAGGCCGGCGACGGAGACAGCCTCATGCGGATCTTCGAGGAGCAGATCCGCGAAAGCATCAAGGCCTTCGCGCCGGCCCTGGACGCGGAGGTAAGAGTCACCAGCGCCGAACTCGCCGACCATTGGTATCACAGCGAAGCCACGGACTCGGAAAAGGCGGGTGTACAGCACTTCTTTGGGAAGGAGCACAAGTGCTCCGCCGAAGACTTCCGCTCGAAGGCCGGCTTCAAGAAGTTCGGCCAGGAGTTGGTTCGCTCGAAGCTCCCAGAAGGTCGCTTGCGGGGTCAGTTCAAAGAACGCTTCGCGTACATCTACGAGCAGATCACCACACTCGGTGGTTATGAAGGCATTGTGTTCGTCGTGGACGAGTTCCGTTCCTGGCAGGACAGGCATCCGCCAGGAACGCCTGCGTATGCTGAAGACGAAGAAGTTCTGGAAACACTAGCCTACGTGCTTCCCACTCAGCACCTGAACATCATCACGATCATTGCCAGCCAGGGGGACATGCCCCAGAAGCTGTCGGGCGGTGGTGAAGGTGATCGGTTTGTTCCGCTGTACCTGCTAGCCGACAAGAACAAAGGGGATTTCGGAGAGATTGTCACTTTCCGGAGTCGGGAACTTAAGCAAGGGGCAGCCGCCGACATCAAGGACTACTACGACTACTGTCGGAAGGAATACAAGTTCATCAAGCAGGCGAACACGTCTCTCGACACGTTTACGAGCATCTTCCCATTTCAGCCCCGTTGCTTTGAGGTCATGCGCCGCATCACGCAGAATGCGGAGAAACACAATCTCCCCACCGCTCGCTCTGCCATTCGTATGGCGTGGCAGACACTTTCCGACCCGAAGCTGCTCAAGGGTAAGCGATTGATCACCCTCGCCGATATTATCGACACCGACGAACTGCGCAAGGGGCTGAATCACGAACACTACAAGGATGCGTATCTCAACCTCCAGGGTGCGATCGAACAGCTGCCTGATCTCGATGTCGGTCCGGACGAACGCAACCAATGTCAGGCAATACTGCAAACCATCCTGCTCTGGGCTTTGAGCCTGCCAGACAATCTTCGGGACGGGCTGACAGCCCAAGAGGTGGCAGAGGCTGCGTGGCTGAATGATGACGCGGTTGGGGCCAAAGACCACGCTGAGCACTTGATCGAACTGCTGATCCAGAACGGGTTCCCGGTCCGCAAGGACAAGAAGTCCCGCGGTGGTGAGGACCTCTGGGTCTATTCGTACGAGCTGAGCGCGACGCAAGCCCAGCCAGGTAAGTTCTTCGCTCCACTCAAGAAGAAGTACCTGCAAGACGGGAAGAAGCAGGACGAGAAGTGGGCGGAGTCGTTGTTCTGGGAGTTGAGCATGATCACGCCGGAGGCCCAGGCCGAGCTTGGGATGAATGGAGGACTGCTCGCGGCCTACGCCCCGCCCGACTTGCGAACAGCTCAAGAACGCCAGAGCAATCAGCCGCCGAAGTACTCTCTCCCCCACCGTTCCGGCGCCTCGACACGTCGTGTGCATCGAATCGCCTACAGCGGTGAAGTTGTTGTCTCGGATCGTTGGCGAGACGAACTCGGCGATGAAATCAAGCACGCCGACCAGCACTTCCGCCTCGTCTACCTGACCGCCAAACCGGGCGACGTCGACGAGACAATCACGGCCACGCTGAAGGATACACGGATCGCCGTGTGTCGCCCAGATGCGCTCACCTCTGAAACCCGTGAGGCCCTGGCGGATCTACTTGCCTCCGAGGAGATGAAGCGAAACTGTGCGGCGCCCTCGCAGAGCGGGTTGCGAGACTACGCGGACGCCAAACGCCGCGAAGCTCTCAAAGTCATCCTCAAGTGTCAGCAGGATGAGTTTCGGCGCGGAAAGGTCATTACCCAGAAGGGTTACGGCATTCAGGCGGTGCAGGTCTTTACCTCGGCAAAGGATCGCGAGGAAACGCTTGCTGGGGTGTTGTTGGAGAAGGCCTACGACACGCCGCTCTTCAGCCCCAAGGAGCTCAAGAAGGACTTCACCGATGCTGATGCGCGCAAGTTGTTTGCTGGTTTGTTCTCCAAGGAGCCGGCAAACGCAGAAAAGGACGCGGTTCCGAACTTCGGCCCGGGGCTGGAACTTGCCATCAAGTCCCACCCGGCGGAGTTCAAGGCTGACCACTCTCAGGCCCTAGCCAAGCTGCGCGAGGCTCTTTCGGGTGCCTCGGAAAAGCCGATCAATGACTTGAAGTCCATATTCTGCCGCCCGCCCTATGCCCTGACGCAGGAAATGGTCACGCTCTACGTGTTTGCCTTAGTGCGGTCCGGCTCGTGGGAGCTGGCGCTCAATCCCTCTCCATCCATCCAGTTCGCCAACGGCAATCTCCTTCCCGGCAACAAACTCACCGCGCACACGCTTGGCCTGGTCAAGTGGAACGCCCAGCTCGACAAAGCCCTGCTCGGGGCCCGCATCTTCGCGTCGACGCAAAAGGGATGGGACGAAGTCTTGCCTTACGCCCGCATCCTCGACGACACGCTCAAGACCGCTCCGACACCCGACGACGAACTTCAACGCAATGATCAGCTCGTCATCATCCTCCGGAGACTGAGAACTGAAGTGCCTGAAGTTGAGACGGGTATTTCGGCCCTCGCCTCGAAGCTGGGTGGTACCGTTCCGAAGTCGTTCGGCTTGGTGTGTGGGCGTCTCAAGAACCTTGCGGCCACCGAGTCTTATCAGCAATTCGATGCCGCTGTGAGGGAGAGTTACCCCGACGCTCAGAAGTTCCAGGAAGCCTATGAGGAATACGAAAAGGGTCGCAGACTCAGGGACCGAGCGATGGAAGTCGTCCATGCGCGTGACTACCTGGCCGCTGCCTGTGAAATCGATGGGGCTCTGACGTCGGCCCGTGACAACCTGCTCGTCTTACTGAGATTCGAGAGTCTGCTTTCGCAGCCCCACCTGGTTGCGCCACGGCTTGAGTCGTTCACTCAGTGGAAGCAGAACTACGTTCACGCGTACCGAAAGGCTCATCGAGCGAACTACGAGGACCTTGCTCGGCTCGTCGCTTCCGCAGAAGGTCTGCGGGCGCGTGTGTTTGCTTTAGAACGGTTGAATAACGTCAGTGAACTCGGCCCCACGTTTGTCGGCACCAAGGCAGTGATCGCTGACTTCGAGAGGCTGGCAGAACTGCTGTGGCAGTGCCCCGATGCTAACGAGGCTGACGTCCAAGGTGGAAACGCGATCTGCCCCAAGTGCCAGTGGAGCAAGTCCACAACGATTCCGCAGCAGGCGCTCGATCATCTTGAGAAGGTCGTTGCACAGGGGCTGGCCGATCGGTTGCTGCGTCTCAAAGACGCCTCAATCTCGCTCATTCTAAAGAGGGCTGCCGCTGAACAACATTGCGCCGACCTTGATGCTCTCCTGGAAGTTGTGCAATTGGCCGATGCCGACAAGCTGACTGGCGTGGTGACCGATGAACTGGCTACCTTCCTCAAGCAACTTCTGCAGGAGGCGAACATCGTGCAGGAGTCAATCGCGCTCTCGCCGATCCTCGAGCAGATTGGTGCGATCGAGGAAGGTCGAGTGGACGAGGCGATGTCGAAGTTAACTGGCCTACTCCGGAGCGCGATCAAGGACGCGAAGGCAAGGCATGGTGCAGACAAGCGCGTTCGAGTATTCCTCCAGATGGACGATGGCCGGTAGAATCGACCCGCGGACGATGTCACAAGAAACCGATCAACAGATCCTCGCCGACTTTCTCGCTCGGCACGTCAGCCTGTACGATCCGGCAACGGACGACTACGAGCGTCCGCCGTTTGCCGCCGACATCAGGGAGGGAAAGAACGACCCGGTTTATAACGCGCATTCGTATCACACCAAAGTTCCACCAAGGAGCATCATCCCCTACATCTTGCACTACACGCAGCCGGGTGACCTGCTGCTGGATCCGTTCTGCGGATCGGGCATGATCGGTGTGGCCACACAGATGTGCGCCGCCCCCCCGGCGGATATTCTGCAGTCGTTTCCCGAACTTAAGGATCGTGTCGGTCCGCGTGCGTGCCTCTTGAGCGACCTGTCGCCAGCCGCCTGCCACATTGCCTACAACTACAACACGCCCGTCGATGTGGGCGCGCTGAAGGAGGAGTTCGAGCGGATCAAGGCGGCGGTGAAGAACGAATTCGATTGGCTCTACGGCACGGAGCACTATGAGCCTGCGGTCGGCCTCTACGCACCGACGAATCCCGACGTCGGCAGTCGCCTCAAGAATCCGCTCGCCGCGGACGTCGTTCAGACGCTGCTGGGTGGCGAGGAGCGTGCGTGGGAACTGCTTGCCCGGACCGAAGTCGAGGCGCGCCTCGGCTATCCGGTGACCGAACTTCCGCGCGACGACGACCGGGCCGAACTGGACGCGGCCGAGGCGACGTACTGGATCTGCATCCCAGCCACGATTCAATACACCATTTGGTCGGACGTGTATCGTTGTGAGGGTTTCGTCACCATCGAGGAATCCACCGGCCGCGTTAGCACGCGCGGGAAGAACGCGGGCCAGCCGGTGGTGCTCAAGAAACGCGTCGCCCGAGGTTGTGGCAGGGATATCGTCTTGTGGGAAGCAGCGGTCAATCAGAACACCGGCGCGGTGAGCGAAACGTTTGACTGCCCGCACTGTGGGTTGAACTGGAAGAGATCCAAGTCCGGCGTCAGCCAGCGGTCCCGGTGAAGTCGAATATCGAATACTCTGCATTCCAGAACCGCAAAGGGACGCCGCGCAGTGTGGTGCGGACCGTAATGCGCCCCGTCACCAAGCGTGAGCGCGACTTGGTCGACAGGGTCAACGAGGCGAAGATCCAAGCGTGGGTGCCAACCATCCGCTTCGACAGGAATGGTCCCCAATACCGTCGAAACGCGCTCTCTGCTAGGAACATTGACCGTGTCACCGACCTCTTCACGCGACGCAACCTTCATGCGCTCGCGCTACTGTGGGACGCGATTGGTGCGACCACAGATGCTCGCCTTCGGAGCGCCTGCGCATTCGCCTTCACCGCGATTGTCACGCGGTCGAGTCATCTAAATCGCCTCAGGCCTTCAGGTGCGGGCGACCCGCAGACCGGCACGATTTACATTTCGTCGCTAACCCGTGAGGAGAATGTTCTACGCCTGTTCGTGGGGCGCCTAGCACTACTTTGTCATCTTCGTAGGGGCGGATTGCGCTGAAAACTGAGCGCGAGGTTGAAGAGTTGACGGTTGCCCGCAAAGTACTGCAGCGCGACGATTTCCCGCATCCACGCTCGCACGGCGGGCAGGGTCGGACGCGGCGCGTCCGTCGATCGACGCCGTTCCAATTGCAGGAAGGTGAACGCGGCCGCGGTCAGCACGGTGTGGTGGGCCCAGCCAGGGTAGGTGCGGCCCTCGAAGTGATCCAGCCCCAGTTCGTCCTTCAGTTCCCGATATTGCTGCTCGATCGGCCAGCGGCTGCGCGCCAGGCGCACCAACTGCCTCAGCGACGCGGTTGCGTCCAGGTTCAGCACGTAGTACCTGCGCGTGTCGTCGGCGAGCGACCGCTCGAAGAGCACCCACCGGTCGCCGCGCCCGTGACGCAGCCGGACCCGCCGGGCGACGAAGCGCGCGGCCAGCGGGCCCTTTGTGCCCTGCGCCCAGGTGACGCGGCGCCAGGCCTGCCGCGGCAGCGCGCGGCCCAGCGCCTCCAGACTGCAGGACGTCGACGCCCCCGGCGTCCACGCGTGCAGCAACCCACGCACGGCGACCGCATAGCGCAGGCCCAGCCGCTCCAGCTCGGTGCGAAACGCGGTCGTCGTCCCATAATCGGCGTCGGCCACGACGGCCTCGATCGTGAAGCCTGCCTTCAAGAGTGTGCGGATGTGCGCCAGGCCGATGCGCCATTTCTCGCGGAAGCGGACCGTGGTCGGCACGCGCGCCCGGTCGCGCCGCTCGGGGTCGCCCGCCCACTCCGCCGGCAGATACAGTTCGCAACTGGTCGGCCACACCAGTGTCGGCCCAATCAACGCGGTCGACACGCCGACCTGACAGTTGCCCGTCTTGCCCAGCGCCCCGCAGGTACTGCCGCTTGACGCCGACCGACTGCGTGCCCTGCTTGGGAAACCCGGTATCGTCGAGCGCCAGGATGCCGCTGCGGTCTGGAATCAGGGCGTGCAGGCGCGCCCAGACCGGCGCCACCGCCCAGGGCGAGTGGGTGATGAAGTGTTGCAGGGCCTGGTAGGAGCCCGCATCGCTCAAGCGCCCATGCATCGCCTGCATGGACTTGCGCGCGCTGTCGTTGACCAAGCCCGCCAGGTAGCGACTCGCGGCGTCGCGCTGCACATCGCGCCCGAAGCAGGACGCGAGTTGATCGGCAAACGCACCGAAGCGTTGCAGCACCGCGCGGGCGTCGGCTTCCGTCACGCACGCAATCGTAAAGAATCCGGATCATTTGTACAAGTACGAAATGTTGGATCGCGTTGTACGAAAGATTGAATCTGACAAAGTAGTGCTAGTCAGTCACCTTAAGCTGTCCGGCGTTGTCGGCAACTCGAGATTGAACGTGCGGAGCGATTCGGCCTGCTCGTTGCGAGAGATTCCGGACTCCAGCATCGACTACGTCTTCACCGACCCGCCTTTCGGCTCGAACATCTACTACTCAGAGGTTAACCTCATCTGGGAAGCGTGGCTTGGCAGAGTCACTGACGCTACTGAGGAAGCTGTCGTTCATCGCAAGAACGACGGTGGCACGAAGCGGCTGGGAGACTACGCCCGCTTGATGCAGGCCGCTTTCAAAGAACTGTTCCGTGTACTGAAGCCTGGCCGATGGGCCACGGTCGAGTTCAACAACTCGGACGGAGCAGTGTTCGAGGCCATCAAACGGGCCATCCGAGAGGCCGGTTTCGAAATCGCCAACATGCTGTTGCTCGACAAGGAGCAGAAGACCTTCAAGCAGGTTAAAGGCGCGGATGGCGTCGAAGACGTTGTCGAGAAGGACGTGCTATTCAATCTGCACAAGCCCGCCACCCTTCACGCAGAGCCACTCGCAGAAGACCATGACGTCGAGCAACAAATCGCCGACGTCGTGCGCCAGCATCTCCAGACGTTGCCGGAGCGCATCAAGGCTGAGCCTGGAAGATACAACGACGAGCACCGCACTACCGCCACAATCAATAGTATGTTGATGAACGCGCTCATCCCTCGTGGCGTGAGTGTGGGTCGCCTCAATCTGCCTTTCATCGAGCGCGTCTGTGGCCGCTATTTTCGCAAGGTAGGCCAACGGTGGTATTTGCGGGGCGAGGTCGTGGGTGGAGATGCCGGCGACCGCTTGTTCGCCGAGGGACGTGCGGTCACAGACGAACTCACGGCGATCGCATGGCTTCGGCACCAGTTGCAGGTTCGACCCATGTTGTTGGGCGAGCTCAAGCCGCTTTGGATGCGGGCGACGGGTCTGTTGGCGGCCGGAGTGTCCCAATCGCTGGTCTTAGAGGGCCTGTTGATAGAGAACTTCTGGCGAGATGCTGACACCAACCGCTGGCGCGAGCCGACTCCTGACGAGCGCGAGAGAATGAACGACGACCGGTCGCTCCGGGCGCTGCACGACGCCGAACGGTTCGTTAACAACACGCTTCGCCATGAAACGACCGATGAAGAACGCTGCGACTGGATTGACGTTCTGTTTCGCGCATGTCGTGCAATTGGGGATAACGAGACAGATGCGCTGCCGGCGTTGCGTGGGTTCGACGCGACGGTGGCATACGGACTTATCCCTCGTCTCTTTCAGTCAGTGCTCGCTGATCACGTCTCGAAGGACGCGTATACTCGCGCCGAGAAACAGGCCCGCGCGGCTTCGCAGCGCATCGCGAGGCTGACAGAGGATTCTGTGGCGGTGAAGGGCAAAGGACGCCCCGGTACCAATCAGACCAATCTGGATTTCGGCACCGAATCCTAGGTGTGGATTCATGCACGTTAAGATTCCTCGTGAGATTGTCGCCGACTGGCTTGCCACGCAGGACAAGGCCACGCGTCTCGCCGTGGTGATTGACTCGGACCGGCTCTTGGCTGACGCCAAGATACTCGACAAGCCATCCATGATTGACTCGGCGGGTCGCGAGTGGCAACTGGCTGTGTTTCGCGGCGACGAACTTGCGTTCAGACTGCGAGTGCGGCAGGCGACAGCCACCGGTAGCACGGTTGTTGTGCTTGCTCGGGGTGCGGACGCGACAGATCCGATCGACGTCTCTTTCGTCGCAGACGTGCTCGCGATGGATGAAACGGGCGAGCCGCTCGACCTTTCGGTCACGTCGTTCTTCCGTCGCATCGCGCCGAAGATCAGCTTCCCGCCAGGCGAGTTGCGTCGATTCAAAGGCGAGCTTTTCGGGCGGCTGGAGTACGTTCCAGCAGCAGCGCAAAAGGTCATCGAGCGGTGGGGACGCCCAGACAGCTGGGGCCGAGGGCAGGTCGCGGCCATGTTACTTCTCGCGCATTGCCCCGAACTGAACATCGCCGACATCTGGCCAGACGAGGATGCACCGATTGACTTTCTTGCGCATGTGGTGCGACTTCTTGGTGGCCTGCCGCAACTACGCCCACATAGAGAGGTCGTGCGGCTGGTCATTCACGAGGCGGCTCGCGAGCAGGTGCGCCACCTGCTGTTTTGGGCTGACGCTGACTCAGAGCAACTGGCTGCGTACGTCGTTCTTCGCGATTTCTGTGGACACCTCAAACTGCAAAACCCCGCTACCCAAATCGCCGGGCTGCAACTGTTCGATTCCGAACTGAAGCTCAGTCAGATGGAGCATCACACCGCCGCGGTGATCGAAACGCTCAGGTCGCAACCCGCCACGTGGAGCGCAATCAACTGTCGCGCCGAGCCATTCCTCACGCCAAGGCGCGTGGCACGAGTGTTGGAGCTCGCCCCTCCGGGGGCCAACGGCCATCCTGATCCGGCCGCCCTTGTCGTACAGCGAAGCTCCGCTGTGTTGCGACAGCAGCTCGTCGCGGCGCTTCAGGCGTTCTTCAGGCAGCCGGCAACGCATGCACTTTCGTGGGTACCACCGCTGGAGTCGCATCCGCTACTCCACCGTGTAGAGGCCCCTTCAGACAGTGCCTACCAGTGCCGCACAGCGCTCGATCTTCTACTGCGGCTCAACCGGATTGAGCAGCGAATGTCGGTCGACGTGCCCCCGTTCTCGCATCCCGACCTCCTGTTGGATTGGTACATCTCCAAGGGAATGCATCAACTTGAGCTCGATTTGTCTCGGGCGTGTCACAGTCTGGACGCGTGCGGTGATGACGAGCTCGTTGTAAGTGGTCAGCAATACCTCTTCGGCGGTGTTGATGAACTTCGGCCTAGACCCGGCTCTCTGAAGGCCCGAGTGCTAACCCGGCTTCGACACCTGGAAGACGGGCTAGCAGACTTCGTAAGGACCTCGCCGGAGCAGTTTGGCAAAGGTGCTCGGAGTGTCCGCGGACTCCTACGTGACAAGGCGAATTGGCGCAATGTCGTCGCGGGTGGCGGCCGGCTTTGGGTACTGATCTTCGATGGAATGAGGTTTGACACCTGGGATTCTGTTGTCAAGCCACTCCTGGCCGAGTTCTTTGAAATCCACGACCGTCCTCTCTTTTGTGTGCTGCCGAGTATTACGTCCTATGCTCGGACGGCCCTACTGGCAGGAGCCCTGCCGCCGGAATGGAGAGGATTCAAGGGAAGCTACACAAACAACGAGCGACAGCTGTTCGCCGTGAACATGGGCATTTCGCAGCTAGAAGAACGATCCACGCTCCGTTTCGTAACCGAGGCCGACACAACCAAGGCGAGAACGAAACTCGCAGCTGCGGATACCGGCGCTGCGCCGATAAACGTTTTGATCTACCCGCTGTCTGACAACACCTGCCACGACTTCGGCGGCGACCTCTCATCTTTCAATAACAAGATTCGCGCCGAGATCGTCGGGAACAAGAATGAGGGCGTTCGCGGCATCCTCGACGACTTACTCAAGCGAGTGGCCCCTCAAGACGCCGTGGTGTTGTCATCAGACCACGGGTTCGTAGAGTTGCTGCCGGACGATGCGGTCGATGTGGCCGAGGCTGAGGCAGCGAAGGTCGACAGCACCCTCGAAGCCTCTGTGTTTTGGCGATATGTCGAGGGCTTTGCCCCCGAGAAGATGCCGGAGGCAGTGGCGGTTCCGGTGGCTACTGAAACGGTGTGGGTTGCGCCTGGGCGCCGATGGTTCTCTCGCAGAGAGGGCATGAACCCACCTCGCTATTCCCACGGTGGATTGTCTCTCCCTGAAGTGGTTGTTCCGGGCGCCGTACTCCGACGCATCACTGCCAAAGTAGCCGTTGCCGAACTGGGTGAACTTCCTGTCGTTCTGGCTATCGACGAGGATTCTTCCATCGAGTTGCCGGTTACCGTTCGCAACGCGGGCAACTGCGAAGTCGACTACGAACTGCGCGTCGTGAACAACCTCGGCGAGGTACTCCTGGCGAAGCGCAGCAGGCTAGCTCCTGGGTCTGCTGCCGCAACTGAGGATGTGCAGGTCGTTGCCAGGTACAACGAGACGAGCGACCGCGAGCCTGACATGGGGAATACCGTCACTGCCATTACGATTCGCCTGCGACACACCGACCTACTGAGCACATGGCGGGACGCGCTCGACGGACTGACTACGATCCCTGTGAAGGTGAAGCCCAAGCCGACGAAGCTCACCACCGACGCCCTCAAGGGCTTCGATGATATCTGATAGAGAGAGCCCTATGCCCGATGAACGCCCGACGCCTCCGACGTTGACTCCACTGGACACCAAGATCCTCCAGACGCTCGGCGACCGCGTTATTCTCAAACCGTTGACACGCTGGAACGAGGCATACAAGGAGTTCCCTCGCTACGTTATGGAGTATCTGGTCAGCCGGTACGTCGATGCGATGGAGCCGGTCACTGGACAGCACAAGATCGACAAGATTCTGTCTGAGCATTACTCAGAGAGCGCAAAGAAGGAGCTGATCAAGAGCCGCATCAAAGAGCGTGGGCAGTACACACTCCTCGGTCAGCTAACGGTCCGGTTGGACCAAGGCCGAGACCACTACTGGGCCAGCGTACCGGCTCTCGGGGACGACACCGTGCGCGTCTCGCAGAAGGTGCTCGCGCAGTACGCGGACGTTCTGATGACCAGCGGCGCCTGGGGCACCATGGAGATGGAGTACGACGGCACCTACGAAATCAAGAGCCGCAAGTATCCCTTCTACATCCGGGATTTCACGCCTCTCCAGTACACCCGGCTGAACCTCGATGACTTCATCGAAAAGCGCGCTGGATTTTCAGCAGACGAATGGCTCGATCTGCTGGTCCAATCGATCGGGTTTAACCCGACGCGATTTGAGCGTCGAGTGAAGATGTTGATGCTCATTCGCCTCGTGCCGTTCGTGGAGTCCAATTTCAACCTGATTGAACTCGGTCCCCGCGAAACAGGAAAGACGTACACGTTCCGCAACACGTCCAGCCGGGCGTTCGTGGTCTCCGGCGGCAAGGCGACACCCGCATCCCTGTTCTACAACAAAGCCACTCGGAAACTTGGCGTTATCGGCCTGAAGCACGTGGTGTTCTTTGACGAAATCGCTAACACGCGGTTTGACGATGCCGAGGCGAGCATCAGCGTCCTCAAGGACTACATGCAGACCGGCAAGTTCAGCCGGGGGGACCAGGAATTCTCGGCTCCCTGTTCAATAGTCCTGGGCGGGAACATCGATACCAATCTGGAGCTACGGCAGCCGGAAACCCGCTACCGCCACCTGTTCCAGGTATTGCCAGTCGAGTTGCAGGACCCTGCATTCCTCGACCGAATACACGCCTACCTTCCTGGATGGGAAATGCCGAAGATTCGGCCAGAGAACTACGCTGCGGGCTACGGACTGCTGACGGACTACATGGCGGAGATCTTCGCTGAGTTGAGAAGGCGCAACTTCCAGACGCACGTCAACGCGTTAGTGGACCTGGGAACGATGACTGGTCGAAACCAGGATGCCATCAAGAAGACCGCGGCCGGGCTCCTCAAGCTCCTGTACCCCCACAGAACACCTGATACGGTCACCCGGCAGGAACTCGAGCCACTTGTCGAGATAGGTGTCGAGATGAGGAAGCGAGTAACCGACCAGCTGGCGAAGATCCTCCCAACTGAGTTCGAGGGGGTTGAGTTCGGCTTCAAGATGAGGGAAAGGTAAGCCACCCTCGCCGTCAGTCGGGTGGTTCTTGCCAATCGTGCGCGGTCTTCGCCCAGTCACTCTCCCGAGGCACGTCCCGCCGTCCTCATCCTTTGCTACTCACCCCAGACAGTTCGTGCGTAGTGTTGAGCGCTACGAAACAGGAATATGCCGAGTGCCGACGCTCGCTGATACGGTCAGTCAATTACACGTAGATGGAGTATTGTTCCAGCACCGTGGCGAATCTGTCTGGATCGCTTCCTGGTGCGCCCAACGATCGACGATCAGCTGCGGCGCACAACAGCTACCCTTTTCGGCCGATTCTCCGGACTCTGCACCAGTCTCACCAGTCTAAACTGGCGTTACCAACTCCAGTACTGACGACGCGAATGCTATGTCATAGGTCGTCAGCTTGCTCGGGTCGACTGAATCAGCTAGCCACGACACCAATCGCTGATAGCGAGCATCACCCGAAGTAAGATCTCGACCACAGGACTTCAGTGCGAAGGCCACCCTAACGCCAAGGGAGGTCTCGGAAGGTTGCCCTTGGGCCCTGTCAACAACGAACAGTCGACCTGCCGGCGTCAACGTGGATCTCAAGGCGTTGTAGGCGTCAAGCACAAGGCTATCATCGGATAGTAGGGCACCCACCTCTCCCAACACTGCCGCAGTGCCCTCGTTCCAAGCTACAGACCCTTCGATTTCCCACCTATTGTGCAGCCAGAGATCCGCCAGATAGGACTCACTCGCGCTCAGCAGTGGTGCCACTTTCTCCAGAAAGGCCTCCCGTTCGACCGGCAGTGACGCCTGTCTGCCAAGAGCGAGTTTAGCCAGCAGACGGTAAACGTATACCGTCGCCCACAGCGCTGGCGGGCTCAATGTGTCCCGAAACTCACGCCATCCTCCGTTGGCGTACTGGAGACTGCCAGCTTCGTTGACCAGGTCCCATGCGACCTCGGACACACGCCTGTGTTCTGGCGCCAGCAGTAAAGTCAGCTCAGCTGCCCTTGCGGTATGTCGAACACTCTCGGCAAGTTCTGGGCTCTTCCGGGGGCCACTTGAAAACGAGTACTCGCGGATGACCTTCAGCCAGCGGAACTGGCCGAAGTGCCGATCGATCGCTGCAAGCGTAATTGGTGCGCTCACGCGAGCAAAGTCTGGATCGACTCGCAGCGCCGCCTCATACCCCCAGTACGTCTGGTAGTACGGTCTCTTGGGCACATTAGTAGCGGTACCTGCTTTCGCCGTCTTTCGACTGCCAGCGCTTTGAGTCCTCGGCGCCATCTGCCGCGCCAAAGTAGCCTCGTAGTGGGCCCGTTCCTGAGGCGAAATCGGATCGCAAGGCATCGCTCATCGGTCCGACAAGCGGGGACGGCAGATTGACGGCTGACGACGACGGTACGCTGACCGGTGGCGCAGGGTATTCTCGTTCGTGCTCGTCCAACATGCGCACAATGGCAGCTACGGCACCACTTAGGCCATTCCTGCTCAGGTCGTAGTAGATGATGTCTTCAGCCCACGGAGGAGATTTAGCGCCCTGCTCGATGACAACCGGGAACAGAAAACGTTCGTCGCTCCTGTTTCGACGACGAGTCAAGGCCCGATATTCAACGAGGGTGCCCCCACTCTTGCCCCATCCAGGGCGGAACAGTACGACGGATACACGACTCTGATACTCGAAGGGCTCGGACAGCGCCTCCTCATAGATTCCACCGGCGAGGACTTCCTGGAGATCCGGGTAGAAGAACACCGGCAGGGAGACACGCGCCTTGAGGGCGCGACGAATCTCACGCGCGACCTCCAGATCTGCGGAGAGAAACGAGATGGCGACCGAGTATGTGTATTCCATTCGACCCACCTGGCGGCGACCGGTTCGCGGCTTGGGAAGACCGTCCAGCCCGACCGGGACTCCGGCGATACGGCGCACTATACCGAGCGGGAACATCGCCAGCAAGCAACTCTGCCGTTTGAGCTTCGGCACGCTCCCTGCGCCTACCGCCCAGGGAATGGTGGCCGCGGAACAACTCGGCGACCGTCCGTTGCTGTGCATATCGCCGTCCGAAACGTCCGGATCTTAGAGTTTCGGCCTTCGCCGGTTGGCTGGCGATGGCGGATGGCCAACCGCTAGAACTGAAAGCCTTACGGTGCGGCAGAGACGCGGGCTCTCCGTCGCCACGCGGCTACTCGTCGCAGACAAGTCTGCGAGACGCGCGGTTCAACAGGGACGCGGGAACCCGAAACACTCGGTCGTCTGATTCCGGCCCGGTCCAATCGAACCCCAGTAGGATCCCTTCAGTGAGCTGAATACTCGCCGTCTTCTGGTAGTGGCCAGCCTGTCGAGGCCACGCCCAGACCACGATACCGGGTTCGAACTTCTCCTGGGCGTATCCCGTCGGCAGCGACTGCTCGAAGCCGGAGGCCACCGCGCTGTCGGCGTCGTAACCTGTGTAGTAGACGGGAAGGGGTTCGGCCCAGCGAAGCACTCTCTGCCCAACGTCCGCCTTCGCCACGTATTCATCCGCCCAAGCGAGCCATTTCCCGAACTCACTATCGCGATCGACCTCACCAACGGCGTCATGAAGCTTGGCTAGGAGTGCTCGCCGATTCTGGCTTCGAATCCACGCATTGACCAGGCGCTCGAATCCCCTGATTCGGAGCTCCTCCTCGAGCTCTGCACGCTGGGCCGCCTTCCGGCGTTCCTCTTCGTCGCGTCTTCGCTGTTCTTCTCGTTCTCGTTCTATCCGCCGCTGCTGCATCCGGAGAGCAGCAGTGACCAGTCCCTCAACGACATCGTTGAGGCGCGCTTCCAAGCGATCCCGTTGGCCGTCAGTCCAGGAACTTCGCCCTCCCCAGGTGTTCTCGATTCGGAGGGCCAATACTCCCGATGGAACGACGTCGTATGGCCGAACCAAGAATCCACGCCGCTTGTCTTCCTGCTCGGCCTTTGTCAGCTCTCGGCACTGCTGCCGGGATCGCTCCGAGATGGACAACTCAAGCGTCTCTCCGAGGATCTGGATTCTTGTCCGGCCTTCGGGGCTCGCGGAGACGCCGAAGCCGCGCGCCTCGAGGGCAACCAACAGTGCATGCATAATCCGAAGCGCGCGCGGGCGCTGGCCACGAGATACGCCGACGTTGAGATGTGGCGGAAGCGGAACAGTTGCGCGAGGGTCTCGATGCCGCATGGCAACCCAGTACTCTCGTGTTGAGCGAACCAAGGGATGGGTCGCCCGAATATGTGGGGACACCACAACGAGGTTCTCCGCCTGACGTTCGAACGCGATGAGTGGATGTAAGGGCTCCATCGGCTCCGGCTCGTGAGCTTCGCTGCCCCGGACAAGTACAACCTGTTCAGGATTCGCGGACCTTGGAAGCGGAGTCTGCTTGACCTTGTGGCCTGTCTGCTTCCGCCGCCAGTAGCCGCGGCCAGGCACGGGAACGTCATGGCGGCGGCATAGCTTCGCGAGCCCGACGTCCGAGAGGCCGAAGTCCTTTGATAATCGCTGAATCGGCTCTGCCCACACTCGATCGTAGAGTTGCTGGATGGTCAGCTTCTTCGTCTTCATGACCGCCAGATCATACGCCTGGCGTCACCACTTGTTCCGGAACTCGCGGATTGCGTCTTCAGGGGAGAGGTTCATGTAGATCTCGGTCGTCGCCAGCCTGTCGTGGCCCAGCAGGTACTGAAGGGTTCGTGTGTTGATGCCCCGCTTGAGACAGTTGACGGCGAACGTGTGCCGGAGGACGTGTGGGGAGACCGGACGACTGATTCGGGCACGATTCGCGACTGCTTTGACCTGCCGCTCAACCTGGCGCTTGCTGAGGCCGAAAGCGTCCTCCATGGTGTAGTGCAGCTCGATCAGCTGCCGGACTCGGTCGCTCATCGGCAGCACGCGAGTCTTGGTCATCTTCCCGAACGGGCCGCCCTTTCCGTAGACCTTCAGTCGGCGCTCCTGCCAGAGGATCTGGTCCTTGGTCAGGGTGGCTAGCTCCGACACTCGCATGCCGGTATCGAGGAGCGTGAAGACGGCCAGCTTCTCACGGAAGGTCTCGCACGCCTGCGTCAGCCGATCGACTTCATCATCTGACAGAGGCTCTCTCTTGTACTGGCGTTGCATCGGTTCAGGCGTGGCGCCAGCCGACCACCTCGAGAATGGCCACGACGACGTTGATGGCGCCGCACACCAGGCAACGGAGCACGATGTCACCGTCCGAGACCTCCGGCTCACTCTGCAGGATGGACCCGCAGCACTTGCAGTTGTATTGGTTCATGTCGCCTTAAGAGTACCGCAGCGACAGAATGTCGCAAGTGGATAACTCGGCAAGCCAGGAGACACGGGGCTTGCGGCCCGACGCTGAACGGAAGGCGTCGCCTTTATGGGTAGAAGGCGACCTCTCGCCATGGCCTGTGGCAGTCCCCGCTGAACAGGACGAAGATCTACATGACCGACACGGCCACACCGCTTGAGAGAGTGGTTGAGGCGCTCTACAAGGCGGCGGCAAGAACTGCTGGCGACGGGACCTACCTTTCCGCTTCCGGCCTCTCTAGGCAGCAGCCGAACGGCGAAGAGGCACTGAGCGTACAATTGGTCCTGATGTCGGGTCGAACCCGACCCACTCATACTCGGCGAAATCCTCGTCTGAAATGGCCCAGCTGCTCTCACTCTGCAGACGAATGAGACTTACCACTCGGCTGTCAGCACTTGAAAGCACTACCTGCTTCGACATGGCGAATCGCTTCAGAAGGGTCAGAAACGCCAAGAACCTGAGATCATCGAGATTCTGAACCGGTTCGTCCAGTAAGACGCACCCGAGGTTTGTGGCTCTCTGCTGCATCGCGATTCCCAGAAATACTGAAAGAGCTAGGACATTTGCCTGTCCCGTGGACGCATACAGATCCGGGCGGACCGCCTCCCCGAGCAAGTCGTCCTGCAACAGGATAGAGCCCTCTGACGCGTGAATCACCACCCGGTCCAGGTGCCGGTGCGGATAGAGCACTGCCATACAGTGCTGGATCGCGTCCGAGTGGCGTTGCATGGCGTCATTAGCCTCTCGCTCGGCTCGTGCCATCACAGCAGCGGCCAACTCGCCGAAGCGGCTCTTTGCCCTTCCCACCCTGTCTCGTTCAGACTCGGTGTCGGCTTGAGCCGTGTCTAGTGCTGCGATCTTGTCCGCGAGTAGCTGCGCTTGCTCAGCCTCTAGCACTCTCACCAACTCATTTGAGATCGACAGCAAAGCCGCTTCGCGCTGGACGCTCTTCGATCGGAGTTCCTCCACTCTCGCCAGCGCATCACCGCCGCCATCTCCTAGGACGTTCAGAACCTTGGATTTCTGCCTATTCTGAAGTTCCGCCATTTCCTGGCTCAACGCAGCGAGCCCTGCCTTCTTCTCTTCGAAAAGGGTCGCGGCGGATTCAGCGTTTCGACTGGTCTGCTCTGACTCACGCAGCGCCTCCGCCAGATCCCTTTCACGCTCAGCCCGACGGGCGTGCAGGTCGGCGATCTTCGCGGACACCGTCTTCATGGACTCTACGAAGTTCCTGTCATCCGATGAAAGCGCTCCGACAACTACCCTAATGCGTTCACTGATACCACCCCTCCGCACTTCGCTGATCGCCGCGCTGTCTTTGGTGCGGTTAAAGTCATGCGTCGCTCGCGCAGCATCGGTCTCCGCTGCCTTGAGCTCTCGCTCACTGGTGGTCTCCTCTAGGGAACGTGCCTCAACAATCCTCGCCAGCTCCTGTCGCTCCGTCTCGAGTCGTTCCACGGACAGTGCTTCACGGATCGACCTAAGGCGCACTGTAACGTCTCGCTTCTTCTGCCTAGCGCATTCGAGCTCACGCTGGACCGAGTTGAGATCAGCGTTAGCGATCAGCACAGCGCTCTTGGCCGTTTCAGCTAGTTCGCGCGCCCTCGCAGCCTTCGCCCTAGCCTCCTCCAATTCAGTGTGGGCGCCGCGTTGCTGGGCCTGCCATTCTCTGATTGTGCTTCTGAGTACGTTGTCGTCACGGAAATGAGAGCCACAGAGAGGGCATCGCCCGCCTGTCGGTACGTTGTTCTCCATCGTCGCAACGACCTGCGCGAGGACTTGCCTAAAACGTTCTTCGAGATCCGCATGAGCCGAGCTCTGGCGGTAGGCGGTCTCAACGACCGACAGCCTGGAGACCGCCTCGTCGGCCGCTTCCTGTAAGCCAGCTACCCTGAGCTGCTCTGCCGCGAGGCGCTGTTCGAGTAGGCGTGTCTCTTCAGTCGTAGCGACCAGTTCTTGCGATAGTGACTGCTTCTCCTTGGCGAGATCCAGGCGACGCGCGACTGCGGTCAGTCGAGTCATTGCCTCTTCAAGTTGGCGCTTGGCCACATCGTATACTCGCCGGGCGGTATTGACGACCTCCTGGGCGCGCTCCAGCGCTGCTTGGTGGAGGATGTAGGCCGACTTCGCCCGATCAAGCTCGGAATCCAGGGCGGCAAGGCCTGCGCTCGCGTCAATAGCCTCCTGGAGAAGGTCCCTTCGACGAGTCAGATCGGCTAGGGCCTGGTCGTCCTGGCCTAATGCGGAGCGCCTACTCTCGACGATCTGCTGAGTCCGACGGGAGGTAGCGGCCGCCCGCTCGGCTGATTCCTGGTACGCAATTAGGTCGTTCCGCCGATCAGCCAGCAGTGACGATAGGGCGGCCGTTCTGGATCTCGTTGACGATAGGAGATCCCCGAGTTCACGCAGCTGCTCCATCCTGCGGCGCACGGTCTCGAGTTCAACGCGACAGCTCTGAAGAAGTCCTTCCGTCGACAGCTGCCGCGCGGAATCGCCCAATACTGCCTCAGCACTCTCCAGAATCGGCGCCATGTCGCGCGGACTCAACGTAGTCACAGCGGTCATCTGTTGCTCAAGAATCGAAAGATCGTAGGACAGCGTCGCAGCCTTGCGTTCTAGCTCGCGACACCTCTCCTCCAAGTGGTCGCGCATGCGTCTGACAGACGACTCGATCACCGCAGCGTGTGGCACACCAAGCAACGCCTGCAATAGCGCGGTTCGCTCCGAACGGGAATCGGGACTGAGTAGTCCACGTACGTCGGCCTGAGGCATATAGACGAACCGACGCACTCTGTCCTGAAGATCTCGGGCATACGGCGGAAATACGTCAGCGTCCGTAACCAGGTAAGTAACGAGATCACGATCGGTAACGCGTGCGCCGTCGAGGCTGGGCCCGGCTGGCGTTCGAGCCACCGTGTGCGAAACACCGTCTAGCGTGAGGCATAACTCGACTAAGGGCTCACCAACCGCGTAGAGGTTCGCTTCCGTCCCGGACTCTGCACCCAGCCTCCACGCTGAGCCGAACAGGCACCAGTCGATCGCGTCGAAGAGCGTCGTCTTTCCAAGTCCGTTTCTTCCACTCAACAGTGTGAGACGCGCGAGCTGCAGATCGAGCGTCTCGCGTACGCCACGAAAGTTCCGCACGATGACGCGTGTAATCATGGCCTGGGCCCCTCTGCGAGCACGGAGATCGCCCTCTCCAACTCCTCTCGTGAAATCTTCCTCTTGAACAAGAACTCCAGCGCCTGAAGCTCTTCTTTCGTGCGAACGGAATCCTCCAGCGTCTGACGCAGGGGGTCTACAGTCGCTAGTCCAGCGGATCCAACGGATGCAACTCTCGACCAGAAGTAGTCGGAAATATCGGCGTCCTTCCAGATCACAACTTTCCTGCTTGCCACGACGTCGTTACACAGGTCGATCAGCACCGCCGCTTCCGAGGTCCTCGTCTTGATCTCTTGCCGGGTCCAGGGAACACGGACTAGGAGTAGCAAGTTCCAGACATCGGACCGCGAAAACTCCATCGGTGAAAGGGCATCGAGGAAACCGTGCGCCAACTCAAGCGTCACGCTGATCATCTGCCGGAAGGAACCAGCGTTGGCGGGTTCCTGGATGCTAACCAGACCAATAATGCCCAGGCGAGAACGCACCCACTCAACCTCGGGCCGATCCACGAGCACCTTGGCTGTCGAGTCGAGTTCGCCGAGTCTATCGAGTAGCTGACCCACGCTCCCTCCGTTCATCAACCGCTTGTGGGAACTACTGTATTGTCGCCGACGGCGCCAGCGCCTGAGTGACCGTTTCCACTAGACCGTTCGCCTGGTAGCTCGCCCAGAATTCGTTGCCCCACAGCACCCGTGGTTCAGGTTCGATGGCCACACCGGCGTTCAAGGCCCCCATAGGAGGCGGCGCCACCGCAGAGACCGTCATCAATGGCGGCCTTAGAGACCGTTCGCCCGGGCCATCGACGACATAACCCACAGGAACTAGAGAAGGTCTTCTCGCCGACGAAATATAGCGAACTACTGAATCGGCATCTCGCCCGGTGGGATGGAGCACACAAACACTCACGTTGCGACCGCCCAGTCCTAGTTCGACATTCGCGCTCTCGACACTTCGCCACCGAGGCCGTACCTTGAATGCCCTGGCGTTGCAGCGCAACTAGGTAGCAGACAACCTGCGCGAAGGCTGCAGCCGATGGTTCCTGCGTAAGGAAGTCGATGCAATCTCGGTGAGCCCAGCAGCGGCAGTCCCGGTCGATTCCTGGGTGGGGGTCTACCGCGTGGTGGAGGAATCTCGTCCCATCCTGCAGCGGGAGGATGGCTCGGTCGAGGAACCCCAGGAATCCGGCAGTTCTTAGCCCGACGAGCTTCTCAATGAGACTGGGAACGAGGTCGGCGCACTCGGGAAATCGCTCTGCCGCGCGCCCTCCGGCTTGTCTACAAAGATCCTCGATGTGCGCCATCTCGTCCGACGGCGAGAGACTTGAATCGTCTCCGAGAACCAGCGGAACTGACTGCGAGAACAACGCCGACTTTTCTGTGGTGTGCTCCGGGAGAATCGAATTCGCCAGGGTCGTTCTTACCAGATATGCGTCGGCGTCGTAACGAAGAAGAACAATGCGCGACATCGGTAGGTCTGAATGACCGAGTGGCTCAACATAGTGATGGTCATGAACGAGAAATCGACATTCAGACGGCAGCACCTCGCTCGAAACGATAGCGCCCGAAACCGAATAATTGTCGATTCTTGAAGGGCGGTCTCCTCGCGTTGCAGATACCAGCACAGTGCATTGGGGAAAGCCGACTCGGAATGTTTCAATGCTGCGCGTAAAGTGCGGAGAGCGCGGCTTGACATTGTGCTGCAGCCACACAATCAGATCCAAACCGATGTTCTTCCGCGTCAACTCGTCGACTAGCGTCGACGCGTGACCTTGGTCTGTAGGTTGAGCGAGCAAATCCGAACACACCACTACCGCGAAACTCACGTACTCCCCACGGAAGACCCTGATCACGTTACCGCGCCAGTGCTTGTCCTGCTCCCAGACCGATGGAACTGACTTCGGCTGGAGGTAACCGGGACCACTACTCGCCGCGACGATGGCGCAGTTCGTGTAACACCCCAGCGACGGACCTTCCCAGAGTTCGGAGGCGTCATGCCGTCTGGCCTCAGCCTCATCCATGTGGCCGATGCCCGCAACCAGCACGCTGTTTGGTTTTGCCTCCCTCATTAGTGCTAGCGCAGCATCAACCTCCTGAGGATGAAGGCTAAACTCTGGAAGCAGGATCGCGCTCGGCGCACCGTCGCATGCTGGCTGCCGACTCTCCAACTCCACGGCGGCTTTAAGGAGGCGGAAACCGACCGTTCCGTCGGTACTTCGCGTCGGCAAGAATGGCGGCTCCGCAGAAAGCTCAAGCCTCGGTTGGATGAAGTAAACACGGGCCAGTGCGCCCCGCCGCCATTGCAGGCCAGGAATGTCGATGCACTGAACTCGCTCCATGGGTGTTCCTACTCTGGGTCAGAGCCTCTGCGCGGCACACCGAGGGACTTCGCGCAGAGGTTCGACGGCCGACAAGATACCACGCCTGCCAGACCATTGCCTCCTCGCGGGCGGGACACTCGCGGGCGGGACCTCGCGGGTGGGGGTCGCGAGGGAAGGTCTTGTCGGTAGGAACTGGATCGACGCGTGGCGTTCCTCCACAGGGACGGACCGAAGCTAGGGTCTGCCGGCTGGGTCTGCTGACGTGACGAACGTCTTCTGGCACGATCTTCGCGGCGGGCTCCCACGCGGCGGGCTCCCAGTTGCATTGGCAGATCGATGGCGGTATCCTCGGCCAATGGAACTACGAAGGGAGTCCGCGATGAGCAACCAGTTAATCGGCGGGGGCGGGGGCGGTGGCGGCTGAAGCAGCCTGACCCATAGAGGCCTCAGCGCCGTCTTGACCGGTCAAACACGAAGATCCTGATATCTCGTGGCGGGCTATTGTTGTCTCGCACCACGTAGCAGGTATCACCCGCTCGAGTATCACCGACCACGGAAGACCGCACGTAGGGCTGTCCGCCTTCCGATACTCCGTACTGGCGAACGTACGCGGGCGCTAGGCACGCGAACGTCAATTCAATCGTCCAGTCGACTGGCGGGATCTGGTCGAACGCCAGCGACGAGAAGAAGTAGTCCTTCCCATCACGCATACACCCGATTGAGCTGCTTTCGATCCCAACATGGACGGAGCCGTTGGCTCTCACTTCCTCAGCCAACGGAACAACGAGCTTTCTCGACAGGCCGTCGGCCCCCACGATCGGCTGAATTGGATGCTCCGCGTGCGGGTCAACCGCCAGGTCATAGCCACGGCACCGCCATTGTTCTCCCGAATCTCGGGAATCTGAGTCGATGCTAAACGCGAGCTCCCCTACCCGCTTTCGTGCCGTTCCCGTGAGTTCGATCCACTGCTCCAGGTCGGATCCGACGACACGAGCGCGGTGAATGACACGATTCACAATGACGTCCCGGCTTACGGTCCGGCCAAGTTCGGCGAGGCGAAGCGAGTCCAGCGCCATGCCTTCCACAGACAATCCTGCAGCCCGGGTTCGCCGTCGAGCCCGCATGACCATGGCGGCGCTGGCAATGACGGCCACAGCTGAAAATGATGCGAGGGCCACGGCGAACCGATTGTTGAACAGGGCAACGACCGTGGCAATCGCGCCGACGAGGCCAAACCAGGCGGTCCATTCCTGAGGAGATCGAGGCATGCTGCGGTGCTACAGGGTGTAGCGGATGTACGGCGGGACCGACCTGTGGGGCACGAACAGCTCCTGCTCGTTGAGACGACTGATCCACCCTCCCGCCTCAAGTTCACGGAGGGCTCCTTTAAGAGATTCGTCAGGCATCCCTGACGCCTTCTGCAGTTGGGCAGCCGTCGCGAGATGGCCCGTCGCGATGCCAATCGCAGTCGACAGCGCGATGAAGGCGTCGATACGCATCGGGATTACAGAGGACGCGCTTTGAATCGCGGCCACAGAGGCTGGGACACTGGCTCCATTCCGCCTGGGAATCGCCCCTGAATCCAGTCCGTTCACAGCTTCACGCCCGTCTCGAACGAGGCGTACCGACGGAGTCGAGTCCTTCAGCTAAGACGCGCGATGCCACGACTCGACTGGCTTGCCAATAGGTGTTCCAGGGTGGCAGAGGCTGAAGTGCTCGGTTGTAGAGGAGAAGGTTCGACAGTGCGATTGGGCCGATCCCGTAACCGGCGAGCGTCTCAATAGCGAGAATGTCGCAGATCCCTTCTTCGATCGGCGAGGTATAGAGCATGTCGCCACTGGAGAACCTGCTGATCGCCCAGTGAATGACCTCGTGAGCAACGACGAACTCGAAGTAGTGGCTGGTACACGCGGCCCTGCGGTAGTAGATGCCGTCGGGCACCTTCAGACGAGCGCTGTCGTCGGGGTCGATGGACACGGCGTCCCACGGCTTGGAATCGAGTGGTCCTGGGAGGTCGTCGACGATGCGGAGTGAGGGGCAGTCTCCAAGACCCACCATGCGGCTCGTGAGCGCGGCCACTTGTTCGAAGATCTCTTCTGGCCGGCCTTCCCCATGAAACGAATCGAGCGTCGAACGAAATGCTCGGTGCTCGAATGCGTCGCCAAGACGCGAGAGTTCTGTGTTCAGAAGCGCCGCCTTCCAAGGGTGACGACGCAGATAGCTCTCCCGGATTGCCTGACGGCGGCTGTCTACGAGACCAAAGAACGCGGCGAACGAACCGAACCTGGCCCCCTGATAGTAGGCAGCCGCCTTCAGGCGTCGAAGGGTCTCCGGATTCGTAGTGTTCGTCGGCATGGGTATGCCTGAAGGGTACCAAATGCAATGAGTTCAGCAAGGGTCGCCGGCGGCTTCTGGCGGATTGACAGGATGTTGGCCCGAGGATCGGATGTCATGGGCGTGCTACCATCCGTCCGCTGGTGCGGAATCAAGCGAACCTCGGCCATCAGGGTGCCGGTCGAGACCCATTCAACTACTGAGACCGCAGCGCCTAGCAGACCACGAAGATGGCCAAGAAGTACGAGCTACCCACCTTCCTTGCCGAAGCGGTCAGTGCCGCAGCATACGAGCGGTGGCTGCGCCGAAAGGCTCAGACCCATGTCGTCAGGGACCGCAAGCGCGGCAATGGGAACGCAATCGGAGAAGCCTATCGGATTGCCATACACGCGGCCGTCATCCAAAGCCAAGGCCGTGACGCATACACTGGCGAGGTGCTCGACTGGGGGTTGATTAGCAGCTACGACAATCTGAAATCAAAGAAGGAAGGACGCGCGTACACACATTCGTTCGCCCTCCTTCCGACGGTTGACCACGTCGGCGATGGATCCGGGCCTGCGACCTTCCGGATCTGTGGATGGCGCACGAACGATGCGAAACACGACCTCGAACTGCCCGAGTTCATTGCCTTGTGCCGAGCGGTCCTGAAGCACCACGGGTATTTCGTGAGCGGGTAGTTCAGTTGCGAATCGGGGTTTCAGGAAGTTGGCTTGGACTCCTCTTTCGCGAGTTCGTCCGCCACGAGGAGCAGACCGACGACAGCATTGTCGATGACCTTTGTCCGGCTGGTGTTCCACCCGTCGCCGACGTACTTTGCGGGATCGACCGCCCGCGCGACACGAGCAAACACTTCAAATGTCTGGGTGAAGCAGGCAGCCTGGTGATTCTGGAACTCGGGATTGTGCCAACCAAAGAACCGCTGGGTGTACTCGCGGTCGATTGGAACGACGAGTTCGGGAAGCAGGTGATGCAAGGCCTTCGTGGTTGGGACCAACGTCGCCTTGTTGTCTGCAATCTGAAGGCTACTCAGCACGCTCCAGACGCGCTCGCCGACCAATGCAACATCAAGGTCCGTCGCGTCAATTACAATCCCTTCGAGTTCCGTGATTGGACCTTCCAATCGCTGAAGCTCGTGCTCGAAAGTGGCGAACGGAACCAGTCGCGACCCCCGAGAGCCGATTCCCCAGGCCTGGAGGGTCTTGTAGAGGCCGCGCCGGAAGTCCCGATTCTGGATCGCGTGTGCGGCTGATCCAGAACTCCTCCGAATCGCGATAGTCTCCTGATGGAATTCGAGCTGGCCGAAGCGGCGGAAGGCCGGCCTACGCCCGAAGTACCCGACCAATCCTGGAAATGTCTCCACCAGCAATGTGACACGGCGCTCCAGTGCCACGATTCTGTCTTCGCGCATCAGTCACCCCATGAGGCATCGGGATTCTAGCATTCCGGCGCTCGGTTGACCTGGTCGTCGAAGGACGTCGCCGAATACACGAAAACCCCCGAACACTGGTTCGGGGGTGAAATGGCGGGATTGACCCGCATGTTGATGGGAGGAGGCTAGTTGCTCGCCTCTTCGTGCTGGCTGTAGGCCTCGAGGATGAGGTCCCGCAGGCGGTCCTGCGAGGCGGCGTCGACGACGGGGCGCAGAAGCGCGAAGCTCCGACGCTCGCCGTTGACGCTGTACTGGCGGGCTGGGAACGTGACGTTGCGGCCGGCACCGTTGCGGCGCTCCCAGATGGCGAACCCGATCAGCTTGAGCCCGTCGAGTGTGCCGTCACTGAAATGCAGTTCGGCATCGGCGAGTTTGCCAGGCGGGTTGCCTCGGTCGTTGGGCGAGAACTTGACGGTCACGATGAACTCCTTTCAGGCATGTGGCCAGTTTCGCGGAAGGAGAAGTAGCGGTCCTCGTCGCCGACGATGATCGAATCGACCAACTCGACCCCGAGAAGTTCACCCGCGTCCTTCAGGCGGCGAGTGAGCATGCCGTCTTCGGGCGAAGGCGTGGGATCGCCAGACGGGTGGTTGTGCCCAAGCACGATGCACGTGGCGTTCGACAGGAACGCGGCCTTGAAGACTTCTCTCGGGTGGACCAGCGTCTGCTGCACGGTTCCTCGCGACAGCTCGTGCCAACAGAGCACGTGGTGCTTGGCGGACAGGCAGAGGACGATTCCGACCTCGATGGGTTCGTCGCGCAGCAGCGTATGGAAATAGCGGGCGGCATCGCTCGGGTCCTTCAGTTGGGGAAACAGCGCCGGTGCGTTGGTCGCCTCGTAGGTGACCTTTAGTTCCCGGAGGCGCATCTCAGTACTCCTCCGGCAGCAGAATGCACGTCGAGCTCCGGTCGCTTTCGGTGATCACCCACAACTTCTCTTCGCCCAGTGGATAGGCCGAGAAGATCCTCGAGCCTTCCGCGACGGCTCTCTCATTCGCGGCTCTGTCGTCTGGACAGAGCTCGCCCCAATCGCCGGACTGATGTCGGACGAGCAGAGATAGCGGAGAGACCTCGTACTTGCACAGCACCTGCAGCGCGCCGGGGGTCGCAACCGTGCGCCCGAGAGCGAGCGGCTTACCAGCCATGGGTAGCCTCCTTGATGTAAAGGTGCGAAGTCAGGGCGGGATGCCCTGGAAGGCGGGGGCGAGAGGAGGTCAACAGAACCCTCTCCCCCGCATCCCAAGGCCCATCGAGGCTTGCGGGGATGCTGCGCGGATACCTTAGTACGGAATCACGACATCGTCAAACAGGGGTTCTGTGGACAACTCCACGGGCGTCGACGCGCGGCTGCGGCGTTGAAATCGTGCTCGGAACGTGGAAGCGAAGTTGAGGGTGGGCAATGCCGCCGCAGTGAGCAAAAGGAAACCCCCTCGGCGGGGGTTTCCTGGAGCCGGTCGAGCTCGACGTCGCGGCGGAGACAACGATCGCACAGACCGCTGTGCCAGTTGCTACAACACGCCATGTGGTAGGTGTCGTTGCAGCAATCGCACACGATGTGGTCGTTGTCGACTGTCCGCGACACGCTGATCACGGGGAAACCCGCGAACGGGCTCTCGGCGACGGTGAATGTGCCCTTTACGGCCTCACCGCACTCAATACATACATCCATATTGTTGACCTTCATCTCGGCTCGACCAAACCGAGGCAGCTTCGCTGCGGCCTCCAAGTCGGGCAGTTACGCGAAGCGGGTTACGGCGAACGCCGTAGCCCGATTGCGGGCTGCCCGTTACCTTGGCCGGGCGAGCGGACGAGGGTGTGCGGCGGCGTCCGCGTAGCGGACTAAGGGTGGGTCCGCCGGAAGGCGGATAGGTATTGCGCGTATCTGCCGCGTGCGGCGGTTCTGACGGATGTTGTGCACCGTCCGTTCTCTTGTGCTTTTTCGCCAGCGTACTACTCTGAATCCAGCGTGCTTGAAAGGAGTCAGAGATGCGGATCTTCTTCTTCTCGGACAGGTCGGATAAGGGCCAAAGGGTGCACATCGAAGCACCCTGTGACTCCTGCCGGACGATGGGCGCGATCTTGATGTCGAACGGGAGCCAGGGTGCGGTCGCGCGCTTCGATTCAGAGCAGGAGATGCAAGACGTGGTCGTCACACTGATGCGGGAACTCGAAATCAGAAGAGGGGGCGAGCGTGGCGCACAAGTACGACTTCAATCTCGTCAAGGCTGAAGTCACGATGCCGATGGTGCTCGGCTTCCTCGGCATCGAGCTGCAAGAGCGGGGCAAGACCCTGCGCGGGCAGTGCCCATTCCAGAACGGTTCTGGACACGGCAACGACGCGTTCATCGCGTTCGAGACGGGTTGGCAATGCCACTCGTGCGGGAAGAAAGGCAACGTACTCCGCTTCGTGGCGGAGAAGCTCGGACTCACTTCAGACTGGGAGGCAGCAAGATGGTGCTACGAAACGTTCGGGCTGGGAGATGCAACCGGCCCCGCAAGCGCCCCGCAGAAGAGCGTGAGCAGCGTGACCGACAAGGACGCCGGCCGGATGAACGAACAGTCCAGCAGGATGAACGGCCGGTCGATCCGGATGGTCGGCCCCAGCGCCGGGAAGAGCGGCTCGAACATGGGTTCACGCTCGACGAGCAGGCCGGCGGAGCCGGAATCGAGGCCGGAGCCGAAGTCGGAGGCCGAGAGCCCGGAGGAGCCGGAGACGAACAAGCCGCTGGCATTTGCGCTGAAGGGCATTACCCCGCAGCATCCGTTCCTCGAGACCCGGGGCTTCCTGCCAGCCCATGCGGAACACCTGGAGGCGGGGTTCTTCCCGGGCAAGGGCTCGATGTCGAGCCGGTTCGTGTTCCCCATCCACAACCAGCAGGGCGAACTCGTAGCCTACGCTGGGCGTGCCCTGGGGGACCAAGAACCACGCTGGAAGCTCCCTGAAGGCTTCAGGAAGAGCCTGGTGCTCTACAACCTCCACCGCGTCCAAGGTGATTCTGTGGCCGTTTGTGAGTCGTTCTGGGGGGTCATGGCCTGCGTCCGGGCCGGCGTTCCAAACGCCGTGGCCCTGATGGGCAGGACCATCTCCGATGCTCAGCTCGAGCTCCTTCGGAAGTTCCGGTCTATCACGCTGGTGATGGACGGGGACGAGCCCGGCAGGCTGGCGACGGCTGAAAACGCGACGAAGCTCCTGGGATTGGAGCTTCGGTCACTGACGGTCGTCTGGTTGCCGGCGGAAAGTCAGCCGGACACGATTCCGGCCGAAGAACTCGTCAAGATAGTTCAGTAAAGAGAGGGGGCGCGAAGCCCCCTCTTTTCATTTCCTGCGGGCGGCAGCAAGAGTGTTCTGCACGGCGCGCGGAATCTCGATATTGAACCAGTCATTGTCCTTGTTCTCGGCGATGTAGCCGAGCACCGCAAACGCCAGGGCGACAGGCTGGCCGTTCTTCTCGTAGACCTGGGCAAAGAGCTGCAGCTTGTCGTACTTCCCCGTGTCGCTAGTCTTCCAATCCGCAGATGCCGCCCGGTAGAGGTTGGTAATCACGTTCTGCATAGCTGGGGCCGACATCTCGGGTATCTTCGGGTTCGACTTCCTCTCGTATTCCCAGCTGTTCATGATGGCAGTCACCATGGTCGCCGTTCTGCCCACCGGTTCTGCGCCGCCGTTCGAGTGGGTCGTGACGTACTTAGTAGTGTCGAGTTTGGTGTCGGCCACGGCAGCTGGCTCCTTGCCTTTGCAGGCCACTAGACTGACGCAGATGATGAGCGCAACAGTGATCCTGGACACGGCCTACTCCTTCTCCCTTGTTGTTGGGCTAGGGCTAGAGGTGCGGGCGTTCTGTCCGGTCTGCCCGCAGGCTCCGCACACCCGGCGTGTGGGCGCCACGTTCGTCGTACCACGACAACCCGACAACCCAAGCCGTTTGAGCGTAGACACTACCACTTGCCTGGGTTGCCCCTCAAGGAGCACCTGGTGTCCCACTTGCGGTAGTGCTCGCCCACACCTCTGGGCGCCTGCGCGACGGGACGCGGTCTCAGGGCCGGTCTCCTCGCCGGCCGAACACCCACCCTATTCGGTTCTCTCTCCCGCCTCCTTCTCGGAATTGCGAGCCTTCGAGCACACCCGCGCATTGTGGCCTGGCTGCCCGCACTTGCCACAGGCCCTGCCCTTCGGCGCCGCCGGCTTCGTCTGCTTGCCGTCGTGGCCGAGCGCCGCAAGCTGACCATCGATCTCCTTGATGGCCTCCTTGCGGTACTCGACGAGTTCGCGAACGAGGCTGTTCTTGCGCTCCTCGAGTTCCTGCTGCTGCTTGAGCAGGCCTTCGACCTCAGCGTGCGTGGCTTCGAGCGATTCCCGAGATGACTTCACGATGTCGAGCATAGGTCCCCCTCATGCGGCTTTGCTTGTTGTGCCGAAGTGATGATTCATGCGCTTCAGGATTGCCGGCAGCCCCGACTCCCTCCCCGTCCGAACCGCCGGCGAGAACGTCCGGATCAGCATCGGCTTCTGCGGGACGTGGCGCCGCACCGTGTTGATGTAGCAGTAGTAGTCAGGCGTCCTGGTCAACGCCGTCGCCGAGAACTCGTCGCCGAAATCTCGGGCGAACACTTCGGCGTCCTCCCGGCTGACCCGGTACAGCACCTGGGTGCCGCAGTTGCTCAAGACGAGGTGCTTCGTTTGCTCGGGGAGCATGGCGAAACTCTGCGTGCCGAGCATGAGACATCCGCCGTACTTCCTCGATTCGGCTAGATAGACCGAGATGTCCGCCGCCATCACGATCTGGAACTCGTCGTAGTAGGCGAAGCTCTTTCGCGGCGTCTGGCCACCTGATAGGAGATTCTGGCGCGAGAGCAGCGCTTGCTGGTGTTTGAAAGCCACGATACCGCCGATGAAGGCGGTGTTCGGTCTGCCGATCCTCGACTGCGCGAGATTGAAGATGAGGATGGCCCGATTGTCGATAGCCTGGCGGAAGTCTAGGCTTCTCTTGCCGGAGAAGATCGCCCGAAGCACGGGTTCATTGACGAACTTGTTCAACTTATTGAAAACCGGTGCCGACTTCTCGGCCCGCATGCGCTTGTCCCAGTCCCCGTCGAATACCTCTCGGAAATACGCGAGTGTCTCGGAGTCGGCCACGCGCTGGAGCACTTCCTTCCTGAACTGGGCCGAGCGAACGAACCGCTGCGCGAGCGGGAGGGTCGGGTACGCGTAGACGTCCTGGAGCGCGAGCATGACGAATGTGATGATGTCGTCTGTCTGCGGACCCCAGCCCTGCGGCCACGTCTTCTCGATCAGGTCTTTGACGAGTGAGCGCGCAAGCGCCCTGTCCGAGTGGTCGAACGGGTTTAGAGACAGCGGGTGATCGGCGGTCGGGTCGAAGTAGATGACGTCGTTGAGGCGTTCCCTGGGGACACGGTTTGCGATCTCCTCGGCGAGCGGCCCGTGCGGATCGACGACCAGGATGGAGTCGCCGGCAATCATTCGTTCGGTCGCGGCGTTCACGAAGAAGGTCGACTTGCCCGTTCCCGTCTCGCCAGCGATAAAGACATGGCGTTCAGGCTCGATCGGAAACCAATGAGTGCGCTCGTGCTCTGCGTAGCTTGGGTCAAAGCCGATGTATTGGATCATGGAGGAGTGCCGGCCGCCCCCTCTGCCGGACGGACGGAGTTCAGCACTCCGCGGGCAGAGGGTAGCGGGCGGGTGTTGCCTGGCTGCGATGAGCCGGGCAAGGTGCCGACCTAATGATAGATGCTCAGTCGCCAAGTGAATAGGGCCTGTTCCTAAACGTCCGAGGCGTCAGGAATATCCTGTCGGTGATTCGCTCTGCCGCGTCATCCCACGTGACATACCAGCGCTCAGAATCGAGGTCGCCTCCGAACGCGTGAAGGCGCTTGCACAAGTTCCACGCAAGTGCCTCCGTGCGCATCAACAGATAGACGCGACCGTTCTCAGCTCCCCAACGCTCCGTGAATGCCGAGGCCGTGAAGTACCTCTCGGTACGCTTCGAGCTTCCTGACGAGGGAAGACTTCCCCTCGCTGTCGTGCTTCGACTCATGCGTATTCTCAATCTCCCAGAAACCCTGCCCGACCAACTCCGGCGTTTCAAACGACATGTACGCGTCCGGGTTCACGCTCTCGTCACTGAATCGGTGGTAGAGGAAGCGATTCACGCGCTCCCAGGTAGTGAGCGTCCAGCCAGCTTGTGGGAACTGCTCACTGATGCGGAGATAGAGATCCGTGAGCTTCTGCTCGTGAGGGAGTTTCTTGTTGCTCTTGACGTCCGTGTGCACAGCGGTCTCTCGCTTCAGATCTTCCCTGAACTCTCTGGGTGGTAGTGCAACACCGTTTTCCTGCAGGAAGCTCCACCCTTTGCCGGTCAGGAAGTGCACGAAGTGCCCCCGGTTGATCAGTTCTCCGGTCTCATCCGGTAGCGCCATGCGGCGAAGGTAGCCCATCTGCCGAAGGGCCTGAAGGCGTCGCCTGACCATCTGCAGGTCGCCGCCTCTCTTGAGCAATCGATGAATCTGGATTGACTGCAGCGTGGGGTTCAGCCTGAACAACGCGAGGATCGTCGCATCGCCTTCTGCGAACCTGAACCTGCGTGCAATGGCCATGTAGTAACGATACCGCGTGATGCGGCATCGTCAAGACACGGCCGGCACTCGTGCGGATTACTCGGATTTGGAGGATGATGTCTTGCGCCGCGTATAGGTCTTCGGCTTCTCCGGCTGGGGACCCAGCTTGACGCCGGTCTTGGCGATGAACTTCTTGATACTGTCCTCAACCTGCTGGTCGGCCTGGTCGGCCGGGATGGCTCCGGCCTTCTGGTTGGCTTCCCCAACCCAGTTGTCGGTTTCCTCTTCTCCCAGGAAGTAATCGGAAACCTTGAACACGCGAAAGTGGGTGGCCGTACCTGCCAGTCCAGGTTTGGCAGCGTCGAGCACGCGGCCACAACAGTTCTTCGCGGCCTGGCCTATCAACTCAGCGGCGTAGTTCCGTCGCTTCTGCTCGATAGACCGGACATCCCGGTGGGTAGTATTCGGCTCCTGCTTGATGTCGTGCCAAGGAATGTCGCTCTCGACGGCGGATGAGGAATCCCCATGTCCCGTAGACGTTCCGGCATGGACGTCTGGGATCACGAACTCGCCCGACGTGTCGCTGATGTTGCTTCCTGAACCGTACACTGTCTCGCGCACTTTCGTTATGCGATTCAGGAGCGTCGTGTATTCGCGATTGTACTGATACTCATTGATTTCGTGAAGGAACATATCGTCCGCCAGCATCAGGGCGGAGTCGATGTCGATACCGCCAAACACAAAACGGTTACGGGCGTTCACGATGATCGACTTCAGAAGGTGAGGAGAGAGTCCCTCCTGGGCGGTGTGGTGGTGTGCCATGACGAGCGACACTCCACCTTTGAGCACCTGATCGAGCATCGCCGCGAGGTCGTCGTTGATGTACGCCTGGAACTCATCCAGGTAGAGGAAGAACATGTCAGGGTTCTCTCGGGACTTGTCGTTCGCCTTCCGCATGGCGACCTCGAAGAATTCGTTGATGAGGAGCGGAGCGAACACGCTGGCCGCTTCCCGGTCGAGATAGTCCGACAGGCCGAGATTCACAAGGATGACGGAGCCCTGCTCGATTTCCTCTTCAAGGTTCAGAACCGGGGACTTGATTCCGAAGAACCTCCGGACTGATTTCGACCGCAGGAACTTGACCACGCGATTCTCGGTGGACATCACCTGGGTGTTCCAGTCACGCTCGGACTTCTGCCGGTTCAACGTCATCCACTTGGAGCGGACATCGGACAACTCCGGCAGCTGGCCGACAAGCCACTCCCGGAGTTTCTCGTTCTCCCTCCGAATGAGGAGTTCAGCAACAGGGAGTGTTTCGCCCATCTCCACGGCAAATGTAAACAGTAGGCCGGCCACTTTCTGGAAGGTCGGCATTTCGTTTGGGCTGTCGCCCCACGGCCGGAGAGTTGCCGCGATTCTGCGATTGACCTGGATAGCGGGGTCTTTGCCGGATTGTGCAAACGGGTTGAATCCGACGATCCACTCGGATGCAGAAGGGTCGATGAGGATGACCTTCTGGCCGGGGTCGAGGTAGGGCAGGTTGTTCACGACGTCGTGGTAGAGCGCGCCAGCCCAGTCGATCAGGCAGACGCCACGCCCCTGGGCGATGTCTTCCTCGATCATGAGCTGCATCAGCTTGCTCTTGCCGAGCCGGGAGCCGCCGATGATGTGAGTGTGCGTCAGCTTCCGTGAGCGTAGCGGGAAGACAAACTTGGAGTCGTCAGCCTTCTTGCCGAGTTCCATGGTTGTGGCTCCTCATAGAGCCGAGTGTGCCAGCGTCGATGGTCGTGCGTGAAGCCTACGAATAGCGAACATGTTCCGCTAGTTCCGCGGGAACCGCCGGCCTCGGCCGTTCCCCTTCCCCCGATTGGACAGCCGCGGTGTGGCGCCCCTGGACAATGGACCGCGCCGGACTGGAGCGTTCGAGAATTCCAGAGCCGCAGCTCTGGAGCCGTCAACAGGTATGGAGCGCCGGATACGAAAAGCGTCTCCGCAGAGACGAGCATCGACATCATGTGGAACGTCGCACGCTGTTCTTCAAAACCAGTTGTCGCACACCAGCCCTGAGCGCTAGCGAACCCCGATAGGGGCGACCGAAGGTCGGGTAGGTCTCGCCTCCGCTAGGTAGCCCAAGCGTTAGCGCCGGGTTGTGCGGTAGCACAAGCGAGACCTACCCGACGTTAGTAGGGGCTGGTGTGCGCTCCAGTCTATGGGTGGTAACCCCCTGCTAAAGCTACGTTCCGGCCACACCGTCTCTGCTGCGAGCCCGTATCGGCGATAGTGAAGTGGCGATACGCCCTATACGTCCCGCTCGTCGCCCATCAGCTTCTGGATTTCGCGACGAAACATCTTGTCCACTCGCTTCCGCAGGTCCGAGTCTCTGTTCAGTTGTTCCTTGTACTCGGTGGCGACCTGGGCCTGCAGGGAGTAGACCTCCGAGAGGTCGCTGAACTTGCGTCGCAGGCGAGTCCCGATGGACTCCACGATCTTCTCGTCCTGGCTATGCGGTGACTTCGCTTTCTCAAGCTCCACCAACTGCGGCAGGATCTCTTCGAGGTAGTCTTTCTGCCAGTGCTTGTTCGCCAGCTTGTTCTTGAGCAACATGTCCGGCGTCTTCTGATACTGGACCTCGAGAGGCGGGATTTCCCGCTCCAGTTCTCTGATGCTGAGTCGGGCCGATTGGGCAGTCCAGCTTCTGGCCTTGAACTCGGAACGGGGGTCCTGGGCCTGATCCGTTTCGGTGGACAGGTTGACTACGCCGTTCTGCCTTCGGTCTGTCCTTCTGTGAACCACTGAGATGATGAGGGCTGTGGGCGCGGTGGGAAACCGGGTCCGCCCGGTTTTCCAAGGAGCGGTGGGCGCGTCTGCGCGTCCACGGCTCCGGCGGCGTCCATGGCCTCCGCGACGAGTCGACGTTCGTAGGCGGCTGGGCTGATCTGCCCGAGCGTCGAATGCCGCCGCCGCTGGTTATAGAACACTTCGATGTAGTCGAACAACTCCATCTTGGCGAGTCCGTGGCTGTCGAACCGTTCGCCGAGCTCAAACTTGACGCTCGAGAAGAAGCTCTCCATGACCGCATTGTCGTAGCAGTTGCCGCGCCGACTCATGCTGCAGACGATTCCCCGTGCCTCAAGCGCCGCTTGGTAGTCTTCGCTGGCGTAGGTGCAGCCTTGATCCGAGTGATGGAGCAAGCCGATGTCGGGACATCGTCGCTTGATCGCCATCTCCAGCGCCCGGAGGGTCACATGCCGGTCATTCACCGCGCTGAGCGCCCAGCCGACGACGAACCGCGAGCAGAGGTCCAGGATGGCGGCCAGGTAGAGTTTGCCGCTGTCCCCGATGACGAACTCCGTCGTGTCGCCCACCCAGCGTTGATTGACCGCTGGCGCCTCGAACTGGCGATCCAGTAGATTGGCGGCCACGGGCTGGTCGTGGTCGCTCATGGTGGTGACCTTGAACCGTTTCCGCGCCCGGGCCACCAACCCGTCCGCCTGCATGAGCCGGATGACACGCTTCCGACTGACGGGCTCGTGCTGCTCCTTCAGGTCTTCGTGAATCCGTGGGCTGCCGTACCGGTGCCGACTGGCGTCAAACGACGCCTGCACCAACACGCGCAGGTGGCGATCTCGGCCCGCGTGCGTCGATTCCGGCCGCCGCCGCCAGGCGTAGAACCCGCTGCGGGTGACCCGCAGACACCGGCAGAGAATACTCACCGTATGCTCGGCCTTCTTCGCCGCGATGAAGGTAAACCTCACCGGCTCTGCTTTGCGAAGAATGCCGCCGCTTTTCTCAAGATCTCGCGCTCTTCCGCGAGGATGCGATTCTCTTTCCGCAACCGGGCCAGCTCCTCCCGCTCCGCCGTCGTCAGGCCCGACCGCCCGTGCGTCCGGTCCGCCCGCGCCCGCTGCACCCACTCCCGGAGCGCCGTCTCGGTCAGGTCCAGGTCCCGGGCCACTTGGCCCACCGTCTTGGCCTCGTCGAGGACCAGGCGGACCGCGCCCGCCTTGAACTCGTCGGTGAACACCCGGCGCACGCGCCGGCCTTTCGCGTCTTTGGTCATCGTGGACATCGTATCCCCCTTACGGATTGTGTCCACGAAATCGGATCAAGCCCACGTGGGCACGAGCGATCATTGCGACGTGCCCGGGGCGGGCGGAAGTCGGCTGGGCGTTTATCCGGGAGGACGAGAGGAAGAGAGCGAGACTTAGCGCACTGGCGACAGATATAGGTCTTCCAGTCTTCAAGGTGCAGGAGTATCTGCTTCCGGCAGAGCGTGAAGCGCTGCTAGGTTACATCGTCGGAGGCCGTCGAGACGGATGGAGAATCACCTGCCGCTTTACCGAGCGGACTTCTGGCGCGATGGTATACCGAGACCTGGAAGTAGATGAACGTGCGGCGAGTGAGTTTCTATCCGGGGTGGCACCAGGATGCTCGTTTATCGCGCAGCTAACGAAATACCGGGCCGCCGAGCGGAGTGGTTCGTTGTGGGTCGCTGAAGGCTCTGCGTGGCTTGAAAGCGTCAATGGGCCTCACTTCTGGTTAACGAAGCGCCCGCCAGATCACCAGCCTGTGCTGCGGTGTTCGTTGTCGCCAGCGGACATATCTCTCAGATACTCAACTGAGGACTCATCGCTGCGAGGGATCCTCTTCAAACACTTGACGGAAGTCTTGTGGTTGACCCTTGGAATCAGACCAGCGCAGGTTCGGGCCTCAAGCGGAAGCGTATATGCAGAGTACATGTGGAGATCAGATGATGGCTATGTCTTCTTCGACTGCTCCTATGCCGACGTGTGGACCCGAAGTCGTAGCTGTTGGCCGTAGTCGGATGTTCTCAGGGACTGTCCTCGACAAGTACCTTTCTGCCAGTTGAGCCGCCGGCGTCCATCGAAACGCGTCGTCTGTTGAGGGTGGGGCGTCTGCGACACTGCAGATCGTTGCTGTGCAACTCAAGCGGCGTACAGGCCGCACGACGTCGGCCCCAGGAAATGCCGTCTCGTTGGGGGCGGCCACGCCGAATCCGCCTCTGCCGAAACGCCGTCAAGCATAGAATCTGCTGGGGGCAGATTGGGGATTCGCCCGGGGCAAAGGACAGCCTCTCGCATGTGCGACGGCTGACCTCTTCTTCGGATGGGCTGCAGTTGCGGCTCGCCAACGGGCTCGTCCGGGCGGCGTGTGACGGACGGGATGAGGCACAGGTGAAAGTGACAAGCCCGAGCCTCCCCCTATACGACCCGCGGCTTTGCTCACGATGCAATCGCGATTCTGGATTACTTGGGCATCCTGCGCACTCACGCCTGTCTACCGGTCAAGACGAACTGCGGCTTGGCGAACTCCGTGCAGACTCCTTTGACGACGTCGAGCGCTTGTGGCAGCAGGGATAGCTCGTCGATGGCAGCGCGAAGAAGTACGTAAGAACAAAGGCGTTTCGGCCAATGGACGGCCATCGCCTCAAGCCACTGCCGCGTGATCGTCGCGACGGTGTTCGAGAGAATCGCCTCGGTCGAAACCCACCGAAGAGTCTGCGCCCCCAGTCGTCCCCCGTCTTGAGGGGTGAACACCGGCGGCAGGAGGTTCGCGCTCAGTGCTTGTACGAGCGCCTCTCCCTTGAGCGTGCCAACGATTCGTTTCGAGAGATCAAGGGTCAAGGGAACGTGCACGAAACGCATGAGCACAAGCTGGAGTAGGCGATGAGCGACACTGTCCGGTGAAAGGACGCCGGCCTCGCCCAGCCCAACAACCAACGACGGCGTTGCGAACGAGGGCACATTCATGTGTAGGCCAAAACCCCTGAGTCCCAAGTCATCCGCATAGAGCGTCGCCCTTCGATAGCGGGCGAGTGCAAGGCTGTCAAACGAGCTTTGCCCGATGAGCTCACGGCCCGAACTTCTTTCAGAGTCAGCTTCGACGCTCTCGAGCGGACGAGCCTCGAAGGTCACCTTCGAATCTAGCCAGATGGTCAAGGCTCGGATCCGGTCGCGCTGCTCAACCAGTGTAGGATCGCCCGCCGGCCATTCATGAATCCGAAGCCCCGGACCATCTGTTGAGATCACTTGGTGACCGCGTTCGACCATCTTCTCGAGTTCTCGGAGACGGGTGTGTAAGGACACCCGAAGCGATGTCGGGCAAATGAGGGAAAACCGACCTGAAATGCTATCGAGTAGGTCGAGGCGATAGGCGGCGTCGAGAGCCGACTCCGCCAGAACGACGCGGTCGCTCTGAGCAACCGCAGCTAGGGATTGCTGTTGTCCCGCGGAGTCACTCCACTCCACCAAGACCGTTCCGCCTCCACTATCGGTCCTTAGGTAAGCGATCGCCTCGGCTATCGTTGAGCCGCTCGCCTCGGCAAGGAAGCCTAGCGGCAATACGCGATCTCGATAAAGTCGTACCAAGGTATCCCTACGCTCCGCCTTCTTGTGGAGAACGTCGATCATGGGTGCGAAGTCTGCAACCCTCTGCTGGCCGCCTATTGAGAACCCCCTCACGAAGAACGGGGCATCTGGGAAACGGTCCTCGAAGTGAGCGAGAATGTCTTGGACGATGTGTTGAAGCGCGGGCTTCACCTCGGTGAGTTCCCACGGGGTTTCGTACCAGTCGCCGAGAGCTGCGTATTCCCCAAGTTTCAGACCGAGGATATTCAGAGCTTCTGCTGCCGGGACGAGAATCTGACTTGCTGCCGCGTTAACCGGCCCCTGGCTGAAGACCACATACTGCTTTGTTTCGCCCGTGTTCTTGTGTCGGAACCGCGCGAACGTGTTGGGCCCGACAGCTGGCACCGCCTCAACTGGCACCTCGCTGTTCAGCGCGAGCACCGCGAGTCCACGGTGCATCTCCGGATCGTCATCCGCGAGCCGGAACGCCGTGAAGGCGACGTCCAGTGACCGGACTCGATCTCCCATCCCAAAGAGAAGCCGGGCCAATCCCATTCGCAGATGGGGGCTGAGTCTCTCTACTTCCGCAAGCAGAGCGTCGACAATTGGTCGGGCCTCGGAGACACGTTCAAGTTCGATTAGAAGTGAAGCGAGCTGCAGACGAGCAGCAGGAACCGCCGAACGCCGATCGCAAAGCCGCAGAAGTTGGCGGGCAGCCGTATCGGTATCCTCGCGGGCAATCGCGATCTGCGCGGCTGCCTCAACTGCCCAGTCTGGAGCACACTGCTCGGACAGATGCCTCGCAACGATCTCATCAGCGGTGACGAGGTGGTTCGCGCGGACGAGGGCTTGGACATACTGCGGTACCGCCTTCAAGGGAAGCGGATCGCTCTTCTCAAACGCTCTCACGGCCTCCGCGGGCGCATCGGACTGCAGCAGTCTGGACCCAAGTTCTGCATAGCATCCGGCTCGGAGCGTGGCGTCGCACGCTGCCGCCGCCTCGAACGAGACGATCGCCGCAGCCTGGTCATTCATCGCAAACGCCAATCGTCCGCGAATCATGCGGTATCTGGCGCTTCCGCACGACTCTCGGCTCAAGCCAGCCAAACATCGCTCAGCGAGGGTGGCGTCGGGAAGCTGAATGGCAGCGTCGGCTGCTGCTAGTCGCACCGCATTCGGTTCGTGTGCCTGACCGATGCGTCTCAACGCCTCGTCGATATCCCTTCTCGCCGTATCCCGTTCGCCCAGACTGGCGGATGCGAAGGCGCGGAGAGCGAGCAGTAGAGGAAATTGCTCAACCACAAGTCCTGTCAACAGCCTCCTCGCACCGTCATAGTCCCCGTCGATTATTTTGATCTGTGCTGCTTCTAGGATTGCCTGGGGATCATCCGGTTGTAGTTCGCGCGCCTGCTCAACGTCGCGATTGCCCTCCTCCACTCGGCCGATTGCTCGGCGCGCAAGGGCTCGCGCAAGCAACGCCCGTCGGAGAACATCGTCGGAGGGCTGGCACTCCTCAATTGCGTCCGTTGTGAGCCGTTCAACCTCATCTGCAATGGCTGCTGACATAACCGTCACATCGTGGGCGGCTGTAGTAATCAGCGCCTCGGCTCTGCACACGAGCACATGTCCGGTCCGTACGCCTTCACGAAGGAGCGCATCTGTTGCTGTGACCACGGTCTCCACATTCCCGGAGTTGAGTTCGACCTGAATCAAGGCCTCGCGATACTGCTGCGATGTAGCAATCCCCAAAGGGGGTGGGGGGATTGGCTGGTCGGCGTTCGAGGCGATCTGTGCCATGCACCCCCAAGCGAGCGGGTCGTCCGGCGCGACCGTTGTCGCCTTTGTGCCGTAATGCAAGGCGCTCGACATGTCACCGAGGTTCATCGCCGCTAGGCCAGCGACTATCAGGGCGTGGACGCCATTGGAATCGTGGTCTAGCGCACGCTTTGCCAGTTGCAGCGCATCCTCGGATCGCCCGAGTTGGAGGTACGCGGCAGCGCGTTGTTGATAGAAGCGGTACCGGATCCTGCCGTTCGGCTCCAGGGCGTCGAGCCGCTTTTCGATCTCAGCCAATACTGCAAGTGCGTACTGAGGACGGTGACGACGGACAAACTGCCGAGACAGATTCAAGTCCGAATCGACGCCAGCTAGGCGTGGGGGCACACCGACGTCGATACCCTGCACACTTAGTCGGCTGACCAGTTCCGCACGAGTCCGTCTGGACCGCGTGCGGCACATCTCAGCGGCGTCAGCGCGTAGGAGGTTCCAAGCGGCGGTCGCCTTCGCATCATCGCCAGCGAGGTACTTTTCGCAATTCGGTTACCGCCCATTTGGCGCCTGCGTCATCGAGCGCGTCGACATCGATGCGCTTGATATGAAGCCGCTGGAGAGCGGCGAGTCCAGCGGGATCGCCCTGCAACGCAGCAAGAACCTCCCGGGTGTGTTGACGAGTCGAATCGTGGCGCCCCTGTCGGAATCGGTCGAGGTCGTCAGCGAGCGTGTCGGCTAGCCAACGCGATGACGTTCCATCCACAGCGAGCACCACCTCGCAGTTTCCCGAGAATTCCTTGATTCGCGCAACGACGAAGAGCAGTTCCGCCACGCCGGTCAGGCCGTGCTTGACCTGGACTTCTACTGATGGCCTCTCGCCCGAGAGCGCCACAGAGACGTCGTCACCCGGCCCGTCAACCTCGCCAGACACGGCTATCGGCGCATCCGGCAGTGTCGGAAACCAGCCGAGCCTCTGTTCGAGCAGCATGTGAACTGAGATGTAGGCAATAACGCCAGCTTGGTAGTCGGTGCCCGCGAATGTTCCGCTTCCAGACATGCAATCCTCCCTACCGGCGCCTTACGACCCGACGGAGCTGTTGGGAGCGTGGAAGGTCCCAGCAAGATAATAGGCTGCCGTAGGCCGACAGTCCGAGGGTTAAGAACACGGTCTCCGCGAACCCCTGTCAAGCACGTTATTTGCTGGGGGCAATTTAGGGGTTCACCACGGCAAAGGACAGAAATCTGAGGATCGGCAGGATTCGAAAAAGCCGTAAGTCCTTTAGAATCAGTATCCTCAGTGGGTTCGACTGCCAGGCGCTTCCGCCATTCTGTTCTTCCGTTCGAATCGCGCTTTCCTGCCGTTCCTTTGAATCTGACTTCGGCTCCACAAGATGCGCTCTGTCGCCTGCGCCGAAGCACAAGATGGTGGGACGTGGGTGGAAGATCCACCCGCGTCCACCTTGGGTTCCCCTAGTGCTTGCTGCCATTAGTGACGCGCTGCTGGGGCGCCCTGCGTGCTGCACCGCAGTTGTGGGAGCACGAGATTGGAGCGCAGCAGCGGCAGCCCCCTCCTGGCAGTTCTGACTTCCTGGTAGTCCCTGGTTCCGTCGATTGTAGATCCTGATGCTACAATCCGCGGCATGCCGCGCACGACGCGCTCTTCTCGTAGTGCATCGGGGGATGATGAGACAATCGGCAGACCCAATGTGTTGGTTGTGCCCCGAGTCTTCGCCCCTGCCTCCCAGCAAGCGTTCTGGGCAGAAGTCGCTCTGCGTCGTCGCTCGACATCCGCTCATGCAGGTGGCGGTCTCGTTCTGGACTTGAGGCTCCTCGAAGACGTCGACCCCGAAGGAGTAAGCCAGCTTGCGCTCCTGCCGTACTTTCTCAAGAACGCAGGTTTCCGGGTGCTGCTCCGACTGCCGACGAGTACTCGCGTGGCTACATTGTGGCGGACTTCCGGCTTGATGGATGCGCTGTTGCGCGACTTCGGATCGGTTTCCGGACCCGAGCCTCAGTCCAGTGCCGATTCGCCTGTTCCAGAAGTCCAGCGCGGTTCAGTCACTGCTTACTCCAATTGCAGCGAGTCGGTCGTGCTGCTCCGGCAAGAAGACGTGCTTGAACACCACCTCTTGAACACATTTGGTGGGCAGCTCCTTCGGCACGACGCGCAGCTCGGGGGTGCGGCTTCATATTGTTTCGGAGAATTGGTACGCAATATCTTCGACCATTCCGGGGACGCCTTCGGCTGCTGCACAGTTGTGGCGGACACATCCCCTCGCGGTCCAATCCTGCGATTTGCAGTGTCCGACCTCGGCCTTGGTATCAACACGACCATTCGAGACCTGTTTCTCGAAGAACACATTACACGTCGCACCCCCACCGATGTGGACCTCGTCCTCTACGCGTTGACTCCCGGCATCACCTGCACCCGCAATCCGCGTCGCGGCCATGGACTAGCTCAGGTCGCTCGTTTGTCAACGTCTCTTCGCATCCGCTCCGGAATGGCAGTTGTCGAGATTCGCCGAGGCAATCGCCGGGCTAGGCCTGTGGGCCCGCCCGGGGTGCCCGGTACCAGCGCGTTGCTAGAGTTCACGGCTGAGTAGGCACCTCAGCCTTCACTGCGGAGGGTCCAAGAACATGAGCGCACAGGCTGACCATCAAGCACTCGCTGCTTTCTTCCGTCAGGACAGTGGTTCGCACTTCTTGTCCTCATTTCCTCTCGCGACTGCACACATTCAGTCGTCAACCGTGCTCGAGATCCTGCGCGCCTGGTGCAAGCAAACCCTTCCTTCCTTTGAGCAGAAATGGGACTGCAGACTCACCCTCATAGCCTTTGGATCCCTCGGCCGACTCGAATTTGTTGGCGCTTCATCAGACCTAGACGCGATGATCGTCACTACTGGGACTCCGTGTCCCCCACACCGTCTCAGGTCGGTCCTGTCGGCTCTATCTAAGGCACACCCGTGGCTGTTGGTCGACGACCGGGACCTCGTAGTTGCCGGCCGCTGGAAGAGCATCCGAAGCGTCGATCTCAAGTTCCCGGTTCTGCGCAGTCGACAGATCACACACCCAGCGACGGACCTGGAGCGCACTCGCCGCTGGCAGCTAATACTGGAAGCGCGTCCGCTCTACGGGGACAGGCTATTCGACACACTACGAAAGGGCGCGATCCCCTGCAAAGAAGAGCAGCGGCCAGTGACACTCGGAGGTCGGGTATCGTCACCGTCCCTGATTGACTTCGAGCCAATCGCCGACGAGATAACTGACTTCTATGCTTCTTTTGAGAACCCGGCGTTTCTCTACAAGAGCGCGCTGAAGTACTGGAAGACAAGATTCCTGCGTGAGTTCTACATGTTCGCTGTCACCGTATCGCTCGTGCTCGGATGGTACCGACAGAACCACGGCGAGTACTCTGGAGTTCGACTACCTATCGGCGCCCACAGCTGTGCGAATGATGGAGGCCACGCGATTCGCATTTGAGCTTGATAAGGCGTTGACGGCAAATGAACCCCTGAAGTCGTATCTGTCCGAGGTGATCTCAGAGATTCTGGCAAGGCGGAAGATTGACCGAGGCGCCCTCCTGCTGTTCGGGGGTCGGTGCGCAACGGACGAAGCGCGGCTGTTGCATGGCCTACTGGTAAGCGTGCTGGCGCGCTTCGCTAACTGCTGGGAGCACATCTATGACCCAACAGTCCGCGAAGCCCTGCAGAAGGTCCCGGTGGAACAGGTCAACTTCGATGGCCTATTCTCTAAGCGGTTTGGGGACAAACAGGTGGAACGCAGCGTTAGGCGTCTCATCGAGCTGAGGAGTGCATACTGGAAGTACATGGGCGCCTCCGCCGAGGTTCTTGATCGGGTCTTTCCGAAGGGCCGGGTGTGGAGCGGGTTCACCGTGCCTGGTTGGGTAAGTAGTGTGCTGCAGCCATTTCAGCTCCCAGCGACAGGCCAGGCAGGCGCGGCGGGCTGAGAAGGATGAGCCAGAATCCCCTCGATTGGGGGTTGCCGGCTGCACGACCGCCTCTAGGATGTGCGCCGGCTGACTTCTTGTTCGGATCGTCAGCAGTTGCGACTCGCCAGCGCGCCGGTCAGGGCCGGCTCAGACCGCAGGGACGAGCTCGGCGGTGCCGTAGAAGCCGCCTGCCGTCTCGAGGCGCATGTGATCGAGGGCGGCGGTGACCTTCTTTCCGTTCATGAGAGGCCGTCTCGTTAGATCGCCGTCGCACCGATGGCGCAGCAATCACTCATGACCTCACACTGTGGCGAGAATCTCAACGCGCTGGCACCGTTGCTTCCTTCAGGATCCATAGTCCACGTTTTCGAAGTCATTCCGAATCGGTCGGTTTGTCGCTCGATCGCTCACGTCGGCGATGGACTTGCGTGGGCGGGTGTTGCCTCTAAGCTGATCAAGTCGCCCGTGGGTGACGTCGCGGTCGGCCGCGCGTTGTTGATCGACGGCGATGTGGCCGCCACCGCGTCCTCGCAGAGAAGCCACTTCTGGTTGCTGCAGGCGATGACGTATCGGACTTTCCTTGGGGTCCCCGTCTGGGTACTTGGACCAAACAAGCATGCTCTCATCGCGCTGCATTCCGAGGCGCGCCAATTCGGAGAGACGCAGGTTCTTGAAGCGCGCATTTGCGCTGAACGTGTTGGCCGTACGCTCGAACGGGAAGTGCTGTCCGTTCGGTCGGCAGAGCTCGGGAGCCTTGAAGCGGCGGGGCTGAGCTACGGGGTAATGGCTCACGAGATCAAGAACTCGTTGGTGGCAATCAGCATCTCGCTGGAGCGCGTGCTCGGAGCGCTCTCTGCGTCCGACCGCTCGAAAACAAATCTCAGTGAGGAGGTGCGCGCTCTTCAGCGGCATAGCAGAGAACTGGTGTCAGTTGCGCAGTTCTCCACGCCGTTGCACCGAGATCATCGGAAGGAAGTCGTTGACGTCGCTGCGGTGCTGGTCGAGGCGGTTAGGGCGGTGAGGTGCTGCCCCGGCCCCTACGACTCAATCGAAGTCGTGTGCCACGGAATTCCGAATCGTCCTAAGTTCCGTTGTCGGGCGGAGCCGTCAGCGCTGTTCCTGGCTATGTTCAGTCTCGGTCTCAACGCCATGGAGCAGACGGCACACTTGAGACGGAAACGAGCTCGTATCGAGGTCTCGTTTGGAGTTGTCGAGCATAGTGATGGACCTTGGGTAAGGATCGACGTGTCCGATAATGGACCGGGCATCCCGGAATCAGACTATGACCTCGTGTTCGAGCCCGGGTACACCACGAAGCCGGGCGGACGCGGCATGGGTCTGCACCTATGCCGAATGGCCGTGGAGCGTGCGGAGAACGGCCAACGGAGGGGCAGGGTAACGATTACTGAAAGTGCGCTCGGTGTCGGAACGACATTCACGGTGTGGCTTCCTGTCATACAGGACGTCGGGTAGCACCTTCAGACTGCGGCGAACATGGGCCGGAGCCGACAATTGCCGCCCGTCCAGCGGCCGTGTGACGTCTCCCCTGGGAGCGACGACGGGTTTTGGCGCGTGGGGGCGGAACCGGCCTCTCGCTGGAAACCCTGTCAAGCGCGAAATCCGCTGGGGGCGATTTGGGGGTTCACCGAGGCAAAGGAGAGAAATCTGAGGATCGGCAGAATTCGAAAATGCCGTAAGTCCTTTAGAATCAGTGTCCGCAGCGGGTTCGACTCCCAGGCGCTTCCGCCATTCGACTCGCGAGCGGCCGGCTTCGCCGGCCCGCCCCGCTCGCTCATGGCGGGCTTGTCGCCCGCCGCGCCCATGGAGAATGCCCTGAGCGAGCGCATAGATGCGGGCGAGTCGAAGGGCAAGACACCAGCGCCTGGCCGGGGCGAGTTCTGCGTCTACATTCTTGAGTGCGCGGACGGCACTCTCTACGTGGGTTCGACCACCGACGTGGACTATCGGCTTCAGCGTCACAATGCGGGAAGCGGAGCTCGGCACACCGCAGACCGAAGACCCAGCGAGGTCGTCTACTCGGAGTCGCACCCGACGCTCACAGCTGCCCGTCGCCGCGAAGCCCAGCTCAAACGTTGGTCCCACGCCAAGAAGCAGGCCCTCGTCGACGCACATCTCGACAGACTGCACCGGCTGGCCAGACGACGCCACTACTGAATGGACATGTGCGGAATCCTGGCCCGCGGCTCGCAAGCGCGAGGCCCAGCTCAAGCGCTGGACGCGTGCGAAGAAGGACGCCCTCATCGCGGGGAACCGATCCCAGCTTCACGAACTCGCGCGACGCCGGCGCCGTTGATCTTGTGAGAAGCCCCACCTTCCGGAGGAGGACGAATCGGCATCGGTTTTCTTGGGGATGTCGATCAGGATGGGCCGGATGTTCCCTTGTGTCGGCAGATGTTGATATCAACCGACGATTCGGACCATGGAGTCGAAGCCGTCGTATGTACAGATGAGAGCGGCCATCTGACTGCCTGGCGTGGGCGGTGTTCCTCCGCCCCTGGTGCCAGGTGTGTCGGCCAGGCGGGCGAATACCGCGCGAGGAGCGACATGAAACGAGGCACAGCGTCTGCTGCGGTAACCCTGCTGTGCGTGCTGCTCCTGCCGGGGCTTGCCGCCGCGCAGAGCCGGCAGACGCCGAACACGCTCACGCTGAGTGCATCCGCGCCTCGGTCCAAGGCCACTCTGGCGGATCTCGCGCTGCTGGTCGGGCATTGGAAGGGCGGATTCCTGGGCTCGACGGCGGAGGAGGTCTGGCTTCCGCCGGCTGGCGGGAGCATGTTCGGCGCTGCTCGGATCTACAAAGACACGGACGTCGTGTTCTACGAGATCATGATCGCGGTCGAGGAAGAAGGAGGCGTCTCACTCAAGCTCAAGCACTTCCACCCCGACCTGAAGGGCTGCGAAGAGAAGAACGAGACGGTCACCTTCCGACTGGTCAAAGCGAACGGGAACACGATCTGGTTCGAGGGGCTCACGTTCCGCAAGCAGGAGGACGGCTCCCTGCAGGGATTCATCGCGATTCGCTACAAGGACGGCACGGTCAAGGAGGAGTCGTTCACCTACCAGCCGGTCAAGGCGCCGCCGTCCGGCGGAAGGAGACGCGAGGCGATGGCGCCATACAGGCTGAATTCGATGACGCCGCCCGCAAACCACTGGATTGCAACCGCACCCGGAATCGGGAACAGCACGTACTGGTTCAGATCGACGAGGAGCCCCGCCAGAACCGCGAAGAACAGCCCGTAGCCGATGCCCTCGCGCACCGAACCGCTCCTCGCAACCCGCCCGTAGCCTCCGACGAACATCACGACGATGCCCGCCGTCAGCACCAGCGAGAGCCACGCCTTGTCGGCGAGGTCCGCGCGGCGCAGATGCTGCACCGACGCGTTCGCGGCCTGCAGCACGACGAGGTGGACCAGCGCGTTCCATGCGATGGCGACACACAGGAGAACGGCGCATGTGAGAAGGAATCGTCCTGGCCGCATTCGGCCTCCACTGGCGGCGGCGCCCGAAACGCCCTGTCGAGCGTGGCGCGGCGTCGCACGCATTCATCCGCTCAGGGGCTCACGGCAGACTCCGAATCCCCGTTGTCAGTAAGCGCCTGGGATTCAGGCTCACAGCAGTCAGGGCTTGCCTCGCCCCGACCTGCCCGTGCGGACCTGGTAGATCGCGATCGTCAGGGCGCTGACAATCCCGCCCGTCAGGGGACCCACGAACCCGGTAGGCCAGCCGAAGTGTCGTGCCGCGAAACCGACCGCCAGTCCCACTCCACCGCCGACCGCAACGGCGACAACGACGGCAAACGCAATGTCCCGGACCTTGACGTTTCCTAAGACTCGTCTCCTCTGACTTCGTAAACGGCCTGACGCCCGCGACCAGTTGCGGGAGCGCCTGCACGGTACACCTTCGGGCCGGGCCTGGAGCGCCCAGCGGCTGCAACGATCGCAGTCATCGCGCGGTGACGTCCTGGCAGAATCTACCATCCCACTGCGCAACATTCACACCTTTCACCAGGAGCCACAGGGTGAGCGCGAGTTCGGCCACGAAACACGGCACCAGGATGCCGGCGTTGAACAGCGCGGCCCCCGTCGCGGGATGAAGGAAATGCGCGAAGCTGTTGATCAGGTAACACGCCCCGGCAACGGCCATGAGCGCGCCGATGGTCCGCGGCAGGTAGCCCGATCGGAAGATCAGGTACCGAGCGACACGCACGCGAATCCGAAGAACATCAGGCTGATGGCATACCCATCACCCTGCAGCTTCATCGCCAGCAGCGCAAGACTCTGCAGCTGATCGGGTTGGAACGCCTTCAGGTATTCGGAGCCCCCCAAGAGGTGCAGGGCCGCGAAATGGCTCAGACTCGCGATGGCGAGAATGACATCGGACGCCAGCCGCATGAACGCCGCCAGCAGCGCGATGTTCCGGTCCACCGGCCTGAGCAACGCATACAGGAGCATCGCGACGGCCACGTCACACGCGAGGTGCAGCAACTCGGCGGAGAAACCGAGCCGGAACAGCGACTCGCCGGCCATGATGTTGGCGGCCGTGGCGGCGGCGTCCCTCGAGACGACCAGCTTCGACCTGACGAACAGCTCGGCGAAGGTGCCGGCCACGAGTATGTACACATAGAGGACGCCGCCGATCCTCGCGTACAGCTGCGGGGACACCGTCACGGTCTGCTGGGGCATGGCGATCCTCTCCTGACGACTCGCGGTGATGGCGTCACGTGCCTGACGATCATGTCAGCGTTCCCCGTCGCCGTCCAACCGTGCGAGACGCGGGCGATCCTGGTGGACGCGCCTTCTGCAGATGCTGACGCGCTGTCCGGGCCGGCACCCACGCAGCACCGCGCCCGGAGCCTGCGGCTACGCCAACGCCAGCGCGAAGGCGCCCACAACGCCTCGGCAAGGACGGGAGGCGGTCGAGATCTACGGCGAAACGGGGATCTGCGGAGTCAGCCTCCTCTGGTCAGGGGCCTGTCAGGCGCGTTCTTCGCCGGGGGCAACGAGGGAGGTCATCACGGGAAAGGACAGTAATCCGAGGATCGGCGGAATCCGAAAACGCCGTAGGGCCTTCAGAATCAGTGCTCGCAGTGGGTCCGACTCCCAGGCGCTTCCGCCAGCCTTCGCTCACTTTCCGGCTTGCCGCCTTCCTCAGGTAAGCTACGGCTGGGCAAGCAAGCCGCACGCGAAGGCGGACCGGAAGCGCCTGAGCATCTGGGCCTCGCTCATGGCAAGCCATTCGACTCACGAGCGCGAGGGTTGCCGGACCATCGGGCGGAGGCGAATGGTCCTGAGCGAGCGCTGGACCCGGCCCAGGAGCGATGCCCTCATCGCGGGGAACCGGGCCGGGCTCCACGAACTCGCGCGGCGGCGGCGCCGCTGGTCCGCAAAGCCAGTTCGGGACCTGGCAGTTGACGCTGACGTCGACGTGTTCTCTAATCCGATTACCGGACGACTTCGAGCAGGCCCGTCGCTGCCAACGTAACGGAGACCACGATCATGCGAATCCAGGGCCTGAGTTTCGCCCACGGCCACGAAATCGACATGCTGCGCGACACCGTGCGCGCCTTCGCCGAGAAGGAGATCGCGCCGCGCGCGGCCGACATCGACCGAACCAATGAGTTCCCGGCCGACCTGTGGAGGAAGTTCGGCGACCTGGGCCTTCTGGGCATCACGGCGCCCGAGGAGTACGGCGGCTCGGCCATGGGCTACCTCGCGCACATCATCGCCATGGAGGAGATCTCCCGCGCCTCGGCCTCGGTCGGCCTGTCCTACGGCGCCCACTCGAACCTCTGCGTGAACCAGATCCGCAGGAACGGTACCGATGCGCAGAAGAAGAGGTATCTGCCCAGGCTGGTGTCGGGCGAGCACGTCGGCGCGCTGGCCATCAGCGAGCCGAATGCGGGCTCCGACGTCGTCAGCATGAAGCTCAGGGCCGAGAAGCAGCGCGACCGCTACGTCCTCAACGGCTCGAAGATGTGGATTACCAACGGGGGCGAGGCCGACACCCTGGTCGTGTACGCGAAGACCGACCCGGCGGCCGGCGCCAGGGGGATCACCGCGTTCATCGTCGAGAAGGCCTTCGCCGGCCTCACGCACGGCACGCACCTCGACAAGCTCGGCATGCGCGGCTCGAACACCGTCCCGATCTTCTTCGACGATTGCGAGGTGCCCGAGGGGAACGTGCTGGGCGGCGTCGGCAACGGCACGCAGGTGCTGATGTCCGGCCTCGACTACGAACGCGCCGTGCTCAGTGGCGGCCCGCTGGGCATCATGGCCGCGTGCATGGACGCCGTCGTGCCCTACCTGCACGATCGCAAGCAGTTCGGGAGGAGCATCGGCGAGTTCCAGCTGATGCAGGGCAAGCTGGCCGACATGTACTCGACCTGGAAGGCCTGCCAGGCCCTCGTGTACGCGGTCGGCCAGGCCTGCGACCGCGCCGACTACACGCGCACGCTGCGCAAGGACGCCGCCGGCGCCATCCTGTACTCGGCCGAAAAGGCCACGTGGATGGCCGGCGAGGCGATCCAGACGCTGGGTGGCATCGGCTGCACGAACGAGTACCCGGTCGGCCGCTTCTGGCGCGATGCCAAGATCTATGAGATCGGGGCGGGCACGTCCGAGATCCGCCGCATGCTGATCGGCCGCGAGCTGATGGCGGAAACACGCTGACGGAGTCCTCGGAGGACACTCATGGCGGTCCTGACATCCCAACTCGATCCGCGCGCGGCCGACTTCCAGGCCAATGCGCACGCGATGCAGGTTCTGGTGGACGACCTGCGCGCGAAAGTCGAGCGCATCGCCCGCGGCGGACCCGAGCCGGCGCGCCAGAAGCACCTGTCGCGAGGCAAGCTGCTGCCGCGCGAGCGCGTCACGGCATTGCTCGACCCGGGCACGCCCTTCCTCGAGATCGGCCAGTTCGCGGCCTACGGCATGTATGCGGAGAAGGGCGACGCCTTCGAGGTCCCGGCCGCATCGCTCATCGCCGGGATCGGTCGGGTGAACGGCATCGAGTGCATGGTGGTCGCCAACGACGCGACGGTGAAGGGCGGCACGTACTACCCGATGACCGTGAAGAAGCACCTCAGGGCGCAGGAGATTGCGTTCGAGAACCGGCTGCCGTGCGTCTACCTGGTGGATTCCGGCGGGGCGTTTCTGCCGTTGCAGGACGAGGTCTTCCCCGACAAGGACGACTTCGGCCGCATCTTCTTCAACCAGGCCAACCTGTCGGCGGCCGGCATCCCGCAGATCGCCGCCGTGCTCGGCTCGTGCACGGCCGGCGGCGCCTACGTGCCGGCGATGTGCGACGAATCGATCATCGTCAAGCACCAGGGCACGATCTTCCTGGGCGGCCCGCCGCTGGTGAAGGCGGCCACGGGCGAGGACGTGAGTGCCGAAGAACTGGGCGGGGCCGATGTGCACACGCGCATCTCGGGCGTCGCGGACCACTTCGCCGAGAACGACGCGCACGCCATCGCCATCGCGCGGCGCATCGTGTCGCGGCTCAACTGGACCAAACGGCTCCCGGTGTCGGTCGCCGAGCCCGCCGAGCCGCTGTACGCGGCGCACGAGATCTACGGCGTGATCCCGGCCGACACCAAGAGGCCCTACGACGTGCGCGAGATCATCACCCGCCTCGTCGACGCCTCCGACCTCGACGAGTTCAAGGCACGCTACGGCGCCACGCTGGTCTGCGGCTTCGCGCGTCTCTGGGGCTACCCGGTCGGCATCCTCGCCAACAACGGCATCCTGTTCTCGGAGTCGGCGCAGAAGGGCGCGCACTTCATCCAGCTGTGCGCGCAGCGCGGCATCCCGCTCGTGTTCCTGCAGAACATCACCGGCTTCATGGTCGGCCGCAAGTACGAGAACGGCGGCATCGCCAAGGACGGCGCGAAGATGGTGACCGCCGTCGCGACCGCCAGGGTGCCGAAGTTCACCGTCGTCATCGGCGGCTCGTTCGGCGCCGGCAACTACGGCATGTGCGGCCGCGCCTACGCACCCCGTTTCCTGTGGATGTGGCCGAACGCACGCATTTCGGTGATGGGCGGCGAACAGGCGGCAAGCGTGCTGGCCACCGTCAAGCGCGACGGCATGGAGGCGGCGGGCAGGAGTTGGAGCAAGGAGGAGGAAGAAGCGTTCAAGGCCCCGATCCGCGAGCAGTACGAGACGCAGGGGCACCCGTACTACGCCAGCGCGCGCCTGTGGGACGATGGCATCATCGACCCCGCCGATACCCGGCGTGCACTGGGGCTCGCCCTTTCGGCGGCGATGAACGCGCCGGTCGAGCAGACGAAGTTCGGCGTCTTCAGAATGTAGGCGCAGGAGCGACGACGGCCATGAACGACCAATCGATCCTTCTCGAGGCGGATGGCCCGGTCGGCATCCTGACCCTGAACCGCGGCGACCGTCACAACGCCTTCGACGACGTCGTGATCGACGAGTTGACGCGGGGCCTCGACGAACTCGAGGCGAGGAGCGACGTGCGCGTAGTCGTGCTTGCGGCGGCCGGCAGGAGCTTCTGCGCCGGCGCCGACCTGAACTGGATGAAGCGCGCCGCCGGCTACTCCGAGGAGGAGAATCTTGCCGACGCGAGACGGCTCGCCGGGTTGATGCGCAGGCTCAATGGCCTGAGGAAGCCCACCGTCGCCCGCGTGCAGGGTGCGGCCTACGGCGGCGGCGTGGGCCTTGTCGCCTGCTGCGATATCGCGATCGCGGCGTCCGTGGCGCACTTCGCACTGACCGAGGTCGGACTCGGCCTGATCCCGGCCGTCATCAGCCCCTACGTCCTCGCCAGGATGGGCGGGACGCACGCGCGCCGCTACTTCCTGACCGCCGAGCGCTTCGGCGCCGCAGAGGCCTGCCGGATCGGACTCGTGCACGAGGTCGTGCCGGACGAGCGCGGTCTCGACGAAGGGGTCGGCAAGGTGGTCGCCGCCCTCCTCAAGAACGGCCCGCAGGCGATGGCGGCGGCGAAGTCGCTCGTCGCCCAGGTCGCCGGCCAGCCGATCACCGCCGCCCTGATCGAGGGCACTGCGCACGCGATCACCCGGCAGCGCGCGAGCGCTGAGGCCAAGGAAGGCATCGACGCCTTCCTGTCGAAGCGCCATCCGGACTGGATCCGGGAATGAGCCGCATGTTCAGCACCATCCTGGTCGCCAATCGAGGCGAAATCGCCTGCCGGGTGATCCGCACCGCCCGACGCCTGGGCATCCGCACCGTCGCTGTGTCGTCCGAGGCCGACCAGAACGCCCGCCATGTCCGCCTCGCCGACGAAGCCGTGCTGCTCGGCCCGGCGCCGGCGCGCGAGTCCTACCTCGTCATCGAGAAGATCATCGACGCCGCCAGGCGCACCGGCGCCCAGGCGATCCACCCGGGCTACGGCTTCCTGTCGGAGAACGCGGACTTCGCCGAGGCCTGCGCGGCGAACGGCCTCGTCTTCATCGGCCCGCCGGCGAGCGCGATCCGGGCGATGGGCAGCAAGTCGGCCGCCAGGTCGCTGGTGGAGCGGGCGGGCGTGCCGCTGACGCCGGGCTACCACGGCGGCAGCCAGGACCCGGCGTTCCTGAAGACGCGGGCTGACGACATCGGCTACCCGGTGCTCGTCAAAGCCTCGGCCGGAGGCGGCGGCAAGGGCATGCGCCGCGTCGATCGCGGCGAGGACGTCGCCGAGGCCCTCGCGTCGTGTCGGCGCGAGGCCGAGTCCGCGTTTGGCGACGGCACGGTGCTCATCGAGAAGTACCTGTGGAGGCCGCGCCACATCGAGATCCAGGTCTTCGGCGACACGCACGGCGACTGCGTGTTCCTGTTCGAGCGCGACTGCTCGGTGCAGCGCCGCTACCAGAAGGTGCTCGAGGAGGCGCCGGCCCCCGGCATGACGCCGGAGCGCCGCGCGGCGATGGGCCGCGCCGCCGTCGAGGTGGCCAGGGCGGTCGGCTACGTCGGCGCCGGTACCGTCGAGTTCCTCGTCGGCCAGGACGGATCGTTCCATTTCATGGAGATGAACACCCGCCTGCAGGTCGAGCACCCGGTCACCGAGATGATCTCGGGGCAGGATCTGGTCGAATGGCAGCTTCGCGTCGCGGCCGGCGAGCGCCTGCCGATGAAACAGGAGCAGTTGGCGTTCCGCGGTCACGCGATCGAGGCCCGCATCTACGCCGAGGACGCCGACCAGGGCTTCCTGCCGTCGACCGGCCGCCTGGTGCACCTCGCGCCGCCGGCCGAGAGCGTCAACGTCCGGGTCGATACGGGCGTCGAGGAGGGCGACGAGATCGGCCCGCACTACGACCCGATGATCGCCAAGCTGATCGTCTGGGACGAGACGCGCGATCTCGCGCTGGCGCGCATGCAGAAAGCCCTCGCCGACTACCGCGTGGTCGGCGTGACGGCCAACATCGGCTTCCTGTCGCGGCTCATCGCCTGCCCGGCCTTCGCCGGCGCCGACCTCGACACGGGCTTGATCGAGCGGCAGCGCGACGTCCTGTTCCCGGAGACCAGGGCCCCGGCCACCGAGAGCTTTCTCGTGGCCACACTGGCCGAGTTGGTGGCCGAACGCGATCGTGCCGCCGAGGCCAGCGGCCTCGCCGAAGACCGTCGGTCGCCCTGGGCGACCCGCGACGGCTGGCGGCTGAACCTGCAGGCGCGCCGCAGGCTGAGCTGGCGGAGCGGCGATCAGCGCATCGACGTGTCGGTCTCGTATCGTCCCGACGCGTGGATGCTGGCCTGCCACGGCGAGACCGTGCTGGCCCGCGCGCACCGGAACGCGGACGGGAGCCTCGCGGTTGAACTCGACGATCGACGCATGGTCGCGAACGTCGTCGCCACGGCGGATCGGCAGCGCGAGCGCCGGCACGTGTTCATCTTCGGCGCCTGTTACGTGATCGAACGCGACGATCCGCTGCATTCGGTCGAGGCCGGCGGACAGCACGACGGCGGCATGACGGCGCCGATGCCCGGCAAGGTCGTCGCGCTGCTGGCCCACCCGGGCACGACGGTCGACAAGGGCACGCCGCTGCTGATCCTCGAGGCGATGAAGATGGAGCACACGATTACCGCGCCTGCCGCCGGCATTGTGAAGGGCTTCCGATACGCGGCCGGCGACCAGGTGATTGAAGGCGCACCCTTGCTGGACTTCGAGCCCGCATCATAGGATGGCCCGATGGCGCTCCCCCAGACGGCCCGCATCGTCGACGTCGGCCCGCGCGACGGCCTGCAGAACGAGCCGGGCGTCGTTCCGGCGTCAGTCAAGATCGCGTTGATCGAGCGCCTCGCCGACGCCGGCCTGGCCGTCGTCGAGGCGGCAGCGTTCGTCTCGCCGGCATGGGTGCCGCAGATGGCCGACGCGAGCGAGGTGCTGAAGGGCATCCGCCGCAGGGACGGCGTCCGCTACCCGGTACTGACGCCCAACCTCAGAGGTTTCGACGCGGCGGTCGCGGCCGGCGCGAAGGACGTCGCGATCTTCGCTGCCGCATCCGAGACCTTCTCGCAGAAGAACATCAACTGCTCGGTCGCCGAAAGCCTCGCCCGCTTCGAGCCCGTGGTTGCCGCGGCCCAGGCTCTGGAGATCAGGGTCCGCGGCTATATCTCCTGCGTCGTCGGCTGCCCGTACGAGGGCGGGGTCTCGCCGGTCAAGGTCGCCGACGTGGCGCGTGCGCTGATGGACTTGGGCTGTTACGAGATCTCGCTCGGCGACACCATCGGCATCGGCACGCCCGGGTCGGTGCGGCGCATGCTCGAGGCCGTCGCCAGGGAGGCGCCGGTGACGATGCTCGCCGGCCATTTCCACGACACCTGGGGCATGGCGGTTGCCAACGTCCACGCGGCGCTGGAGTTCGGCGTCAGCGTCTTCGACAGTTCGGTTGCGGGACTTGGGGGCTGCCCCTACGCGAAGGGCGCGTCCGGCAACGTGGCCACCGAGGACGTGGTGTACCTGCTGAACGGTCTCGGCATTCAGACCGGCATCGACCTCGACAAGGTGGTCGACGCCGGCGAGTTCATCTCGTCGCACCTCGGTCGCCGGCCGGCCTCGAAGGTGGCCCAGGCCGTGATGGCGCAACGCCGCCGCGCAGGATGTTGACCCACGCCACTTCCAGCGCGAACGGGCCGGGTGTTTTCTCGGCCAGCAGGAAGCCCATCGACGTGACGCTGCGGGGATCCACCGGCCCCGCCCCCTGGAGGACCCGGCCGAAGGAGGTGGCCTCGAACCGGTCCAGTGCAATGGCCACCTCAATCCACTCACCCGCGCGGGTCTTCAGGGGCGCCCGGTACCGAGAAGGCCCTCATCCGCTCGGAGGTGTAGAGGTTCAGCTGGTTATCCCGCCCGTCACCGCGCACGCGGGCCACCAGCGTGTCGCCTGTCTGCAGCCCGAGCGTCCTCGGCCGTGACCGCACCGAGGCAAAGCCGCCGTTGTTCTCCAGCGAGAGGGTCCCGTAGAACTCCAGGGTCTGGCGTTCAGTGATCCGGAATCGACCGTCGGACACGCCCCCCATCACACCGTCGTTCACGGCCTGCCACGCGGCGGCCGCGTCGGGCGACGCGAAGGCGAACAGCGGGACCTGCGGGGCCTGGGCCATCGACGGCGCCCCCATCAGCGCGATCAGAGCCGGAATCACCAAGGCGCGAGTCATACGGAACACCTCGTCCTTTTATTATTGACGCTGCGGCGCACCCACCGGGTCCATGGCCCTTCTCGCGTCGCCACAGACTCGCGGCCGGGCCCCCGCCGAAACCCTGGGATCCCGGCCGTCCTGTCACGCGTCATAGCGGGGGAACGCGGGAAGAGCGACACGAGCGTGTCGTCTGCTCCGCGGGGATGTCCGGCATGCTCGAGCGCCCATGCCGGCCGCGCTCGATACAGAGCGTTTCACTCAGTCTGGCGCCGCAAGGAGTTCTGCTGACCATGCGTAAGTTGTTCGCCTCCGCGCTCGTTATCGCCCTCGTCATCACCAGCGCCGCGGGTCTTCGCGCCAGCGAGCCCCAGGCCAAGGACATCGTCGACACCGCTGTCGCGGCGGGCAGCTTCAAGACGCTGGCTGCGGCCCTGACGGCCGCCGGCCTCGTCGACACCCTGAAGGGCAAGGGCCCGTTCACCGTGTTCGCCCCGACAGACGAGGCGTTCGCCAAGCTGCCGGCCGGCACGCTCGACGCGCTGCTGAAGGACAAGGCCAAGCTGACGGCGATCCTGACCTACCATGTCGTGCCCGGCAAGGTGATGGCGGCCGACGTGGTCAAGCTCAAGGAAGCCAAGACCGTTCAGGGCCAGATGATCAAGATCGACACGTCGAAGGGCGTCAAGGTCGACAACGCGAACGTCGTGAAGACGGACATCGCGTGCTCGAACGGCGTCATCCACGTGATCGACTCCGTCATCCTGCCGAAGTAACCGGGACCCCCCGGCGTTCGGGGGTGATCTGGCGCGGTGCGGCCCCTCGATTGGGCCGGCCGCGCCGGATTCGTTTCACGCTGCGTTCCGTGTTGCGGCATCGAGAGTGGTGAGACACCCATGGCACAGTCATTCGTCGTGGTCGGCGCGTACGGTGGCGTGGGCGCGGCACTGTGCCGCCGGCTGGCCAGGCGCGGGGCTCGGGTGCTGATGGCGGGCCGAGACCCCGGACAACTCGCGCAGCTCGCGGCCGACATCGGCGGCGAGACCGTTGCGCTGGACGCCACAGCACCCGACCAGGTCGAAGCGTGCCTGCGCCGCGCGGCCGAAGCCTTCGGGGGGCTGGACGGCGTGGCGAACTGCGTCGGATCGCTGCTGCTCAAACCGGCCCACGCGATCACCGCTCAGGAATGGCAATCGATGCTGGCCACCAACCTGGGCTCCGCGTTCGCCGTGGTGCGGGCGGCCGGGCTGGTAATGGCCGAGCACGGCGGGTCGGTGGTCCTGGTGTCCTCGGCCGCCGCCCGAATCGGCCTGGCCAATCACGAGGCGATCGCCGCCGCCAAGGCGGGCATCGAGGGGCTGGCGCTCTCGGCCGCCGCGACGTATGCGCCGAAGGGTATCCGCGTGAACTGCGTGGCTCCCGGCCTGACACGCACGCCGCTCACCGCCAGACTGTGGCAGCAGGAGGCAGCCGCGAAGGCGTCAGCGTCGTTGCATGCCCTCGGCCGCATCGGTACTCCGGAGGAGGTCGCCTCCGCGATCGACTGGCTGCTCGATGCGGAGCAGGCCTGGGTCACCGGCCAGGTCCTCGGCGTGGACGGCGGCCTGTCGCGGGTGCGTTCGCGGGCCTGACCCGCGCGTGCGCGGAAACAGGAAGGACGAGGCGCAGCGTGCGACATGAGTGACGCGGCGATTGGGCCGCGCGAGGCTGGCTGCGGCATATAATCGCCGTGCCGTCGGGCGCGCCCGCCGGGTCCCTGAAGCGTTGCCCGGCCCCGCGGAGCTTCCGCCATGGATGTGACCCTCCTTTCGCGTATCCAATTCGCGGCGACGATTGCCTTCCACTACCTGTACCCGCCGCTCAGCATCGGCCTGGGCGTCGCCCTGGTGGTGATGGAAGGCCTTTACCTGAAGACCCGGCTTCCGGTCTACCAGCAGATGACCCGCTTCTGGGTCCGGGTGTTCGGCCTGACGTTCGCCCTCGGCGTGGCCACGGGCATCGTCATGGAGTTCGAGTTCGGCACCAACTGGGCCGCCTATTCGCGCTTCGTCGGCGACGTGTTCGGGTCGGCACTGGCGGCCGAAGGGATCTTCGCGTTCTTCCTGGAGAGCGGCTTCCTCGCCCTGCTGCTGTTCGGCTGGGACAAGGTCGGCCCGCGCACGCACTTCTTCTCCACGGTGATGGTGTGCCTGGGCGCCCATTTCAGCGCCATCTGGATCATCGTGGCGAATTCGTGGATGCAGACGCCCGCCGGCTTCCGTCTGGCCGAGCACGGCCTCGGCACGCGGGCAGAGGTGACGGACTTCTGGGCGATGGTCTTCAATCCGTCGACCGTCGATCGGCTGACGCACACGGTGCTCGGCGCGTGGCAGGCGGGCGCGTTCCTGATCATCTCGGTGAGCGCCTACTATCTGCTGAAGGGGAAGGCCGAGGATTTCGCGCGCCGCTCGCTCGGCGTCGGCGCCGCGCTCGCCCTGGTCGCGTCGATCGGGTCGCTGGCGACGGGCCACGCCAGCGCAGAGGGTGTGAGCCGCAATCAGCCGGCTAAGCTCGCCGCGATGGAAGCGCATTTCCCGGCTTCGGCGCCCGCCGACCTGTACGTCTTCGGCTGGGTCGACGAGGCGAAGCAGCGCGTCTACGGAGTGGCTGTCCCCGGCATGCTGAGCTGGATAATCCACGGGGATACGAAGGCGCCCATCACAGGACTGCTGGCCTTCGCGCCCGAAGACCGCCCGCCGGTGCAGATCGTCTTCCAGGCGTACCACCTCATGGTCGCCGTCGGCATGGGCCTCATCGGGCTCGCGGTCGCGGCGGCCTACTACGCGGCGCGACGTGGCGCGGTGCCTCCGCGGTGGCTGCTGAAACTGCTGGTGGCCGCCGTGCTTGGCCCCCAGATCGCGAACCAGGCGGGCTGGATCACGGCGGAAGTCGGCCGCCAGCCGTGGATCGTCCAGGGGTTGATGCGCACCAGCGACGGCATCAGCCGATCGGTCTCGGCCGGGGCCGTGGTCTTCTCGCTCGTCTTGTTCACGCTCATCTACACCCTGCTCTTCGCGCTGTTCCTCTTCCTGCTCAACGCGAAGATCACGCACGGCCCGCTGGCGGAGGACCTGGCCGCGGGCCGCACACGAGCCTGACCCATGGACATCGACCTCAACATCGTCTGGTTCCTGCTGGTGGGCACGCTGCTGGCCGGGTACGCCGTCCTCGACGGCTTCGACCTGGGCGTCGGCATCCTCCACCTGTTCGTCGGCCGCGACGAGGAACGGCGCATCTTCCTCAACGCCATCGGCCCCGTCTGGGACGGCAACGAGGTCTGGCTCGTCACCGGCGGCGGCGCGCTCTTCGCCGCGTTCCCGGCGGTCTACGCGGGGGTCTTCTCGGGGTTCTACCCGGCGATGATCCTGCTGCTGGTCGCGCTGATCTTTCGCGCGGTCGCCATCGAGTTCCGCAGCAAGCAGCCGATGCCCTGGTGGCGCCGGACGTGGGACATCAGCTTCAGCGCCGCGTCGTTCCTGGGGTCCTTTCTCATGGGCGTGGCCTTCGGCAACGTCATCCGGGGCATCCCGCTCGACGCCCGGGGCGAGTACCTCGGAGGCTTCCTGATGCTGCTGAACCCCTACGCGCTGCTGACCGGCTTGACGACGGTGGCGCTCTTCGCCATGCACGGCTCGATCTATCTCGTGCTCAAGACCGACGGAGCAGTCCAGGCGAAGGTCCGCAGGTGGGTGAACGACACGATCATCGTCTTCGTCGTCTGCTACGCCACGACGACGATGGCCACGCTGCTGTACCTGCCGCACATGGGCGAGCACTTCAAGGCGCATCCGTGGACGTTCGCGCTGCCGGTTGCGACCATGCTGGCGATCGCGAACGTGCCGCGGGAGATTTTCCACGGGCGCGAATGGCGGGCGTTCCTCTCGTCGTGTGCCGCGATCGTCGGGCTGATGGGGCTCGTCGGGTTCGGGATGTTCCCCAACCTGGTCCGCGGGACGGCCCCGTCCACGAGCCTCTCGATCTACAACGCCGCCTCGTCGGACGGCACGCTGACGACGATGCTCGTCATCGCGGCCATCGGGATCCCGCTGGTCCTGGCCTACACGATCAGCATCTACTGGATCTTCCGCGGCAAGGTGACGCTGGACTCGATGTCGTACTGAGCCGCCTGTCGTCTGGCCACACACGCCTGTTCCTGGAGTCCGTCCATGTCGTGCCCTGCCCGGTGATGGCGGCCGACGTGGTCAAGCTCAAGGAAGCCAAGACCGTTCAGGGCCAGATGATCGAGTTCGACACGTCGAAGGGCGTGAAGGTCGACGGCGCGAACGTCGTGAAGACGGACATCGCGTGCTCGAACGGCGTCATTCACGGGATCGACGCCGTCATCCTGCCGAAGTAACCGGGACACCTCGGCGTTCGGGGGTGATCTGGCGCGGTGCGGCCCCTCGATTGGGCCGGCCGCGCCGGATTCGTTTCACCCGGCGTTCCGCGTTGGGGTATCGGGAGTGGTGCCCCCCATGGCACGGGCATTGGCGGGGGTCGGCGCAGACGGTGGCGTGGGAGCGGCACTGTGCCACCGGCTGGCCAGGCGCGGGGCCCGGGGTGCTGGTGTTGACGTCGTGGTCGCCGGGCAGCGTCAGAGCTTCTTCGGCGAGCAGAGGTTCTTCGCGCTCGCCGCGGCGCGCCCGCAATCGCGGCAGATGAACTTCGCGTCCTTGACCAGCGGCTTGAGCTGCTTCATGTCGACCTTGCCGGGACAGCAGGTCATCGCGCACAGCTTGCTGTCGTGGGAGCCTTTGTGGTGCCCGTGATCGCCCATGGTCTCTCTCCTTGCGGTCGTCGCCGCGTTTCACTCAGGATAGCATCGGCCGGGGTGTCCCGCCCGTTTTACCCTCACGGCCGGTCGCGGCCCGCCTCACGGAGCCCCAGCCAGGACGCCACGACGAATGCGACGCAGAGGGCCGAGACGCACAGTCCGATGATGAAGATGGTCGAGTCGGACAGCATGTCAGCGACTCCTGCCGGCCTTCGCAAACGCGCCGAAGGCGAGAATGGACGGTACCCAGATTCCGACGAACATCCCGGCCTCCCGCTGTCCGCCGAACCAGAGGTAGACGGAGAGCAGGAACGAGACGAACGCGGCTGTCAGGATGAAGTAGTCGGGTGCTCGGAACATCGATCGAACCTCCGGCAGGCAAGCGCGCCGTCGGGACGGGATTGGCCTCCGATTGGGAGGCCTGCCCCGCCGCTTCGGGCAGACGTCAACGTGCTGATACCTGGACTTTCCGAGCATAGCACGCCTGCGATCGATGCCACGCCGTCGTGGTCCGGCGGGCGCTGAGGCCCGGAACCCTGGAGTGGCTGCACGACGTCTGCATACTCGCGTGGCACGCGTGGCCCCCGTGGAGTACGATTCCTGCAGTGACGCAGGAATCTGGACAGATGGCCGACGTGCTCGTGATCGGCGCCGGAGTGGCCGGACTGACCGCAGCCGCCGAACTCCAGCGCGCCGGCTGCCGGGTGGTGGTGCTCGACAAGGGCCGCGGCGTCGGCGGCCGCCTGGCGAGCCGGCGGATCGGCGGGGCCGCGTTCGACCATGGCGCGCAGTTCATCACGGCCCGGACAGCACGGTTCGTGGCGCTCGTCGAGGGGTGCCGCCGCGGCGGGGCCGTCGAGGAATGGCACCGCGGCCCTGCCAGTCGGCCGGATGGGCATGTGCGCTGGCGGGGACATCCCGCCATGACCGCTGTCGCCAAGCACCTGGCTCGCGGCATCGAGGTCGTGCTTGAAACGCGGGTCGTGGCGCTGAGGGCATCCCGGCATCATTGGAACGCGGAGACCGAGACCGGAGCGGTCTACTCCGCCGGCGCCGTGGTGCTGACGCCGCCCGTGCCGCAGTCGTTGGCGATCCTGAAGGCTGGCGCGGTCGCCCTCCAGCCGGAGGCGCGCGCCAGACTCGAGAGCATTCAATACGAGCGCTGTCTGGCTGTGATGGCCGTGCTCGCGGGCCCATCGCGCCTGACGCCGCCAGGCGCCCTGGCGCCCGGCGAGGGCCCGATATCCTGGATCGCGGACAACCAGCTGAAGGGAATCTCGGCTGAGCCCGCGGTCACGATTCACGCCACGCACGCCTTCAGCTTGGAACACTGGGAGCACGATCGGCAGGAGAGCGGCCGTCGACTGCTCGACGCCGCCATCGACTGGCTGGGCGCGGACGTCCGGACGTTCCAGGTTCATGGCTGGCTCTACAGCAAGCCGCTGCAGGTGGATGAACGGCACTGCGCGCTGGTGAGCCAGGTCCCGCCCCTGGTCCTGGCCGGCGACGCGTTCGTCGGCCCGAAAGTCGAGGGCGCGGCGCTCTCGGGTTGGGCCGCAGCCGAGGCCGTGCGGGCGGGTGCGTCGTGACGGCAGCCGACGCGCGCGCGTGGCTCCTGATCGTGCACGCGGCGGTGACGCTGTACATGGCGGGGGTGATCTGGTTCGTGCAGATCGTGCACTACCCGCTGTTTTCCCGCGTCGGGCAACCCGAGTTCGGCGAGTACGAACGCGAGCACGTCCGGCGTACCGGCCGGGTCGTCGCGGGCCCGATGCTGGCCGAACTGGCGTCCGCCGTGGCGGTCGTGCGGGTCGTCGGAGGCCCCGTGGCCTGGATCGGACTGGCCCTGGTCGGCGTCATCTGGATGAGCACCTGGCTCTGGCAGGTGCCAGCGCACCGCCGGCTCGAAGCGGGATTCGATGCGGCGGCCCACCTGCGGCTGACGCGCACGAACTGGGTTCGGACGGCGGCGTGGACGGCGCGAAGCGTCATCGCGCTCGCGCTGGCCGCTGCGTGGATGTGACGCGGCCTGACGAGCAGGCGCTGATGCTCGTCGACGATCCAGTGGAGCGGACAACGGTGATGATGCCATCCCTCGATCACGAACGCTTCATGAGGCGGGCCATCGCGCTGACGGCCAATTGTCCCCGTCTGCCCTTCGGCGCCGTGATCGTGCGCGGCGAGACGGGTGAGGTGGTGGCAGAAGGATGGAACAAGTCAGCAATCAATCCGACGTGGCACGGGGAGATCGACGCCGTCAACCGCCTCGCCGAATCGGGCCGCGGCGAAGGGGGATCTGGCCTCGTCCTGTACACGACCGCGGAGCCGTGCCCCATGTGCATGGCGGCCATCCTCTGGAGCGGCATCGGTACGGTCGTGTTCGGCTCCTCGATCCGCTTCCTGCAGCAGCAGGGCTGGCGGCAGATCGACATCCTCGCCGACGAGGTGGTGCGACGGAGCCCGGGATGGACCTGTACAATCACCGGCGGCGTGCTCGAACAGGAGTGCAATGCCTTGTTCGAGGCTCCGCCCGGCTGAGCGGCGGCAGCGTGGGGAGTGAGAGATGCGCGTCCCGGACGAAATCGCCGGAGAGCCTGCCCCGGACCATGGTTCGGGCGAAGACCTCGACCGGATCATCAGGCGGCTGGTCGACGGCCAGCTGTACGGCGTGCTGTGCACGCAGGGCCAGGGGCAGCCCTATGGGTCGCTGGTGGCGTACGCCATGACTCCTGGCCTCGACGCGGCGGTCTTCGCGACGCAGAAGGCCACCCGGAAGTACCGCCTGCTCTCGGAGTGCGCCCACGTGGCGCTGGTCGTCGACAACCGGTCGGCGCTTCCCGGCGAGCTCATGGACGTCGAAGGCGTGACGGCGACCGGCCGCGCGCACGAGGTGCCGGCGGGACCTGAGTTCGAGCGGTGGTCCCGCCTGCTCACCGACCGGCACCCCTACCTCAACACGTTCGTCCGCTCCTCGTCCTGCGGGCTCTTCCGCATCGACATCGTCCGGTACTTCCACGTCACCCGTTTTCAGGAGGTCCGGCAGTGGGTACCCGCCCGTCCTGCATAGTCCCCCTGGCGGAGGCCGCTGGTGCGGGAGACGGGCTGGTTGGCGGCAAGGCGGCCAGCCTCGGCTCGCTCGTCCAGGCGGGATTCAGGGTTCCCCGAGGATTCTGCATCACGACCAGGGCGTACGAGCAGTTCATCAACGAAGCCGGCCTGAGCAGGCACGTGGCGATGGAACTGGGCCGCAAGCCCCTCGACGCCATGCGGTGGGAGGAGCTGTGGGACGCCGCGCTGCGGATCCAATCCGCCTTCCTGAAAGCTGGTATCCCGGAGACCATCGCCGCCGAGATTCGCCGGGCCCTGGCAGACCACGTCGGCGATGGCGCCGTGGCCGTTCGCTCGTCAGCGCCCGGGGAGGACTCGCAGCAGCGGTCCTTTGCCGGGCTCCACGAGTCCATCGTCGGGGTTGAAGGCGACCGCGCCGTCCTCGATGCGGTGCGGACCGTCTGGGCCTCGCTGTGGTCGGATGCGGCGCTGCTCTATCGGCGCGAGCTGTCGCTCGACCCGAATCTCAGCCGGATGGCGGTGCTCGTCCAGGCGGTGGAACTGGCGGATCGCTCGGGCGTGGCCTTTGGCCGCGACCCGCGCAGTCCGGACGCCGACCGTGCGGTCGTCGAGGCCGTGCCGGGTCCGTGTGCGCTGCTGGTTGACGGTTCGGTGGACCCGGATCGCTGGATTCTGACGCGAACCTCGGGCGAGCTGGTCGAGTGGCGGCCAGGGCGCCGCGGATCGGACGAGGACACCCCGCTGCTGGACGCGCGGGATCTGGAACACCTGCTCGGCGTGCTCAGCCGCATCGAGGCCCTGTTCGCGTGGCCGCCCGATGTCGAATGGACCGGTCGAGCGCCGGACACGGTGGTGCTCCAGGCCCGGCCCATCACGAGCACGCCGCCCGACGCCGACGACGAGCGCGGCTGGTACCTCACGCTGCGGCCCACGCTGCGACGGCTCTCGACACTCGCGGCACGCGTCACCGACGAGCTGATTCCCGCCCTCGAATCAGAAGGCGCGCGTTTCGCGGCGCAGGATCTCGCGGTGTGCACCGACGCCGAACTGGCCGCGGCCTTGCTCGACCGGTCCGACGCACTGCGCCGGTGGAAGACCATCTACTGGGACGAGTTCATTCCGCTGGCCCACGGGGTCCGGCAGCTCGCCCGGTACTACACCGATACCGTGCGGCCGGATGACCCCTACGAGTTCGTCGGACTGCTGAAGTCGGAGGACATGCTCGCCACGCGGCGGAACCAGGCCATGGCCGACCTCGCGGCCACGCTGCGTGGGAATGCCCGGCTCTGGCTCGCCGTCTCGGACGCCTGCGCCGCGCTGGCCGGCGCCGATGTGAGGACGTGGCGGCAGTGGTTGGCGCCGGTCCGCGAGCTTCCGGGCGGTCCCGGGTTCATCGACGCGCTGGACAGGCTGGCGTCGGAGTTCATGGACGTCATGTACGGCGCCGAGCGCCTGCTGGATCGTCCAGATCTGCTGTTGCACACGCTGCTGGAACTGGCGGACGTCGCCCCCCGCACTGCGCGTCCTGCGGAGCCCCGTCCGGGCTTCGGCCGGGCCGACCTCGAGGCGCGTCTGTTCGACGCCGCCGGCCCGGCCCGCCGCGACGAGGCGGTCGAGGTGCTCCGAATCGGCAGGGTCAGCTGGCGGCTGCGCGACGATGACAACCTGCTGCTCAGCCGCGTGGAGAGCCAGTTGAATCGCGCCGTCGCGATGGCACTCGACCGGCTGCGCACGGGCGGCCGGCTTCGGCGGGAGCCGAGGCGCACTGACGACCTGGTGCCCGCCATCGCCACGGCACTCACAGATCCCAGTGCCGTGCTGGACCTGCCTGCCGCCACTCCGGACGACGCCAGGGTTGAGCGCGTGTCGCGGGACACTCCCCGGCAGCTCATCGGTCAGCCCGCCTCGCCGGGGCTGGCAAGCGGCAGGGTGTGCCGCATCACGGCCGGGAAGGACATCGGGAGGTTTCGCGCCGGCAACGTGCTGGTCTGCGATGCGATTCAGCCGATGATGACCCACCTGGTGCCGTTGGCGGCCGCGGTCGTGGAGCGGCGCGGCGGCATGCTGATCCACGGGGCCATCATCGCGCGCGAGATGGGGATCCCCTGCGTCAACGGGGTCGCCCGCGCGGTGGAGCAGCTTCGCGATGGCGACGTGGTCACGGTGGATGGGCACCTGGGCATCGTCACGGTCGGCCCGCCGGAGTTCGACCTGGAGCTGGCGTGACGCCGGCGCACGCCAACGACGGTGCCGCGGCGCCGCTGTCGAGCGCCAGCCCTACGGTGGACCGGGTGACGGACGAGCCGGGCACTGGCACCAGGGAGGGACAGGTGGCGGTGGACCTGTGGGCCGCCTCCCTGGAGCCGGCGTCCACGCTGGCATCGCGTCTGGCCTCGTGCCTGGCCCCCGACGAACAGGCGCGCGTGCGGCGCTTCGTTGCGCCTCGCAACCGCGATCGCTTCACGGCCGGTCGCGCGTTTCTCCGCCTGCTGCTCGCGAAGTACCTCGGTGTAACGGCGCTCGACGTCGATTTCCGGTACGACCCGCATGGCAAGCCCGCCCTCGCCGACCCCCGATGCGGCCTGCGGTTCAACCTCGCCCATTCGGGCGCGCTCGCCGTCTGCGCCGTGACCCACGGACGTCGTGACGTCGGCGTGGACGTCGAGCACGTGAAGCCGCTCGAGGACGCCGAATCGCTGGCGCGCGTGGTCCTTTCGCCCCTCGAACTGGTGCGCCTCGGTGCGCTGCCCGAGCCGGTCCGACTCCAATCGTTCTACGAAGCCTGGACGCGCAAGGAGGCGTTCCTCAAGGCGCTCGGGTGCGGCCTCAACCGCCCGCTCCACTCCCTCGAGGTGTCCTTCGGGCCCGGCGAGCCGCCGCGCCTGCTGCAAAGCCTTGCCGATTCGTCCGAGCCCGAGCGCTTCACACTCCACGCGTTCGAGCCCGAGGCCGGCTGTGTCGGCGCGGTGGCGGTGGCGGGTCGTCCAGTACGCGTGCGGCACTTCACCTGGCGCTGGGAGTGACCCGACGGGCCGCATGAACGGACCCATCTGCGCGAGGCGGGCGGGAGCGGGGCGTGCGCGCTCCAGCCGTGAGGTAACATGACGAGGATGCGTCTCCATCACCGCGACTGGCGGGTCGTGCCGCGACAGCCCGAAGGGAGGGTGCGTGGACTTCGAGTGGACCGCTGACCACCTCCGTCTCCGCCGCGGCGCCGTGGAGTTCGCCGCCTCGCGGCTGGCCGACGGGGTGGCCCAACGCGACCGCGAGGGCGACTTCTCGCGGGAGGCGTGGCAGGCCTGCGCCGAGTTCGGGCTGCAGGGGCTCCTGGTTCCCGCGGAGTGGAACGGCGGCGGTCAGGACCTGTTGTCCGCCGTCTCGGTGTTCGAGGGGATCGGGTACGGCGCGCGCGACAACGGGCTGGTGTTCTCGGTCGCCTCCCATGCGGCCTCGTGCGAGGGCCCCCTGTGCGCCTTCGGCAGCGAGGACCAGAAACGCGCGTGGCTGCCGGGCCTGGCCGACGGACGCGTGATCGGCGCGACCGCGATCACCGAGCCGGACTCGGGATCCAATGCGCTCGCGCTCGCGACGACCGCGGTGCCGCACGGCGACGGGTGGCTGGTGAACGGCTCCAAGACGTTCGTCACCAACGCGCCGGTGGCGGACATCTTCATCGTCTACGCGCGTACGGGGCCCGGCTTTGGCGGCCTCACCTGCTTCCTCGTGCCGCGTCACACCGAGGGGCTCGCCATCGGCCCCCCGATCGAGAAGATGGGGCTGCGCACGAGTCCGATGTCGCAGGTGTACCTGGACGACTGCCGGCTGCCGGCCTCGGCCGTGGTCGGCGGCGTCGGCTCGGGGGCCATGGTCTTCAGCCAGACGATGGAGGTTGAGCGGCTGCTCGTGATGGCGCCGGCCATCGGCGTGATGGAGCGCATTCTTGAACGCTGCGTCGCTCATGCCCGGCAGCGCAAGGTCGGTGCGGTCCCCATCGCGAAGCACCAGGCGATCGCGCACCGCATCGCCGACATCGAACTGGCGTTGGAGGCGGCCCGGCTCCTGTTGTACCGTGCCGCCTGGCAGCGGACGCACCGCGGCACCGCGACGCGGGAATCTGCGCTCGCCAAGCTCGCCGTCAGCGAGGCCTACGTGGAGACGTGCCGCAGCGCCGTCCAGGTCTTCGGGGGCTACGGGTATACCGTCGAGTACGAACTGGAGCGGGAGTTGCGCGATGCGCTCTCCGCCACCCTGTACGTAGGAACGTCCGAGATCCAGCGAAACCTCATCGCCGGGCTCAGGGGGCTGGGATGATTGTCGATGATGCCGTTGGTAAGCGACTGGTGAGAAGGGGTGCGGCCATCCGGGTGGCGGCCCTATGGTGGGGACTGTGCTCCGTTCTGCTCCTCTTGCCGGCGACCGAGGCGCGCGCCCACATCGATGGCCAGAGCTACCTGTATCTGCAGGTGTACCAGGACCGCGTCTCGGGACGCTTCGAGATCCCGCTCGCCGACTTCAACGCCGCGCTTCGGCTGACCGGAACGGTCGGCGAGATCACGGAGAACACCCTCGACCAGCGGATCGGGTTCCTGCAGGACTACTACCGCCGGCACGTGACGGTGTCGGACCGGCGGGGCCCGCTCTCGATCCGCTTCACGTCCCACAGCTTCCTCAAGGCGCGCGGCGGCTACGCGCGGCTGTCGTTCGACCTCGATGGTCTCGACGGCGTCCCCGATGTCCTGACGTTCGACTACTCGGTCCTGTTCGACGAGGTGCCGGGCCACCGCGGCTTCCTGCTCGTGGAGCACAACTGGGCGACGGGCACCTTCGCCAACGAGAACCGCGTCTCGCTCGTCTTCAGCCCGAGCGCGCGGCGGCAGGACTTCAACCTGACGTCCTCCGGCCGCCTGCGCGGGTTCCTCGCCATCGTCCGCCTGGGAGCCGAGCACATCCTGTTCGGGCTCGATCACATTTTCTTCCTGGTCGCGCTGCTGCTGCCGGCGGTGCTGCACCGCGGGCGTGAGGGCTGGCAGGCTCTCGAGCGCGTCCGGCCGGCGCTCCGGAACCTCATCCCGATCGCGACCGCCATCGCGGCGGCCCACGCCGTGGCGCTGTCGCTTGCGGCGCTGGGCGTGCTCCGACTTCCCGAGGCGATCGTCGAGACGGTGATCGCCGCCTCGACGACGCTGGCGGCGGCCAACATCCTGTTTCCGCTGTTCCGGCAACGGCTCTGGGGGATCGTCTTCGGCCTCAGCGTGTTTCACGGCATCGGCCTCGCGGGCGGCATGATGAACCTGGGCGTTGTCGATGAACATCTCGCGCTCTCGGTCGCCGCCTTCATCCTCGGGGTCGAAATCGGCCAGGTCCTCATCGTGGCGGTCCTGTTCCCGCTGCTGTTCCTCGCCGGTCGGCTCACGCTCTACCGGAAGGTCTTGCTGCCCCTGGCGGCGGCGGGCCTGATCCTGGTCTCCGGGGTGTGGGTGATCGAGCGGGCGTTCGGCGTCGACATCCCGATGCGGGAACTGCTGCCGACCGCCGTCCAGAAGGTGCTCCCGTGACGGTGTCACCCGGCCGGCCGGTGTTGCTGCACCGGATGGTCGACGCGGCCGCGCTCCGGCGGCCCGACGCCCCTGCCGCCCGCTGTGAGGGGGTGACGCTGAGTTGGGAGCAGGTCGCCCGGCACGCCAACGGCCTCGCGCGGGTGCTCGTCGAGACCGGCTTGCAGCGGGGTGACCGCGTCGGCGTGCTGCTCCAGAAAGGCCTGGACGTACCCGTGGCCTTCTACGGGGTGCTCGCGGCGGGCGGGGTCCTGGTGCCGATCGACCCGAAATCGCCCCTGGACCAGGTCGTCCGGATTCTGCGCGCCACCGGGGCGACCCACCTGGTGTCGGAGACCGACCGCCGCGATCTGGTCGGCCGCGCGCTCGCCGCCTGCCCCGGGGTGGCCCACGTGATCGGGCTCGCGTCCGAGGAGCCCATGCCCGTGCCGTGTGTCCCGTGGGCGACGGTCCTCGAGCAGGCGAGCGATCGTGCGCCGGAGGTCCCGGTGATTGAGCTCGACCCTGCCTACGTCCTGCACACGTCGGGGTCGACCGGCCTGCCGAAGCTGATCCTGCACACCCACCACAGCGCGATGAGCTTCGTGGACTGGGCGGCGTCGGAGTACGCGCTGACGAGCGACGACCGGCTGACCAATCACTCGTCGCATCACACCTGCTTTGCGACCTTCGACTACTACGCCGCGGCCCGCGCGGGCGCGGCGACGGTCATCCTGACGCCGGCGGTGCTGATGATGCCGGGCAGCCTGTCGGCACTCCTCGAGCGCGAGCGGGTGTCGGTGTGGTACTCGGTGCCCGCCGCGCTGGTCCAGTTGTCGCTGCGTGGCGATCTCGAGGCGCGGGACCTGCGATCCATCCGCTGGGTCCTCTTCGCGGGCGAGACCTTCCCCGGCAAGCACCTGCGCCGGATCCAGCAGCAGCTGCCCGGCGCCCGCTTCAGTCACGTGTACGGATCGACCGAGGTCAACGTCTGCACGTACTATCACCTGCCGCAGACCGGCGATCCCGGCGGCCCGCTGCCCATCGGCACGGCGTGCTCCACCGCGAGCACCCTGGTGGCGGACGCCGCGCTGCGGCCCGTGCCGGTCGGGGACGTGGGCGACTTGTTCGTGCGCGGGTCGACGGTCATGGCGGGCTATTGGGGCGACCCCGAGGGCAACCGCCGGGCGCTTGTCAGAAGGCCGGCCGGCGGCGGCATCGACGAGATCTACTTCAGGACCGGCGACCGGGCCCGCGTGCTCGCTGACGGCAACCTCGCGTTCGTCGCCCGCGCCGACCGCCAGGTCAAGGTGCGCGGTCACCGCGTCGAGCTCGAGGAGGTCGAGGCCGCCCTCCTCTCGCTGGCGTCGGTGGAGGAAGCCGCCGTGTTCACGGTGCCGGACGGCGAGGGCAGCTCGGCGCTCCGGGCGGTGGTCACGGTGGGCGCCGACGCGCCGCCGGCTGAACGGGAGATGATGGCCGGCCTGCGCAGGATCCTCCCGTCCTATGCGCTGCCCTCTCAGATCACGCTCGTCGACGCCATGCCTCGGACGCCGACCGGCAAGGTCGACGTGAGGGCGCTCGCCGGGGATGTGATGGAACGGAGGGCACACGATGGCGAATGACGGGCGAGCCGCGCCGGAGGCCTCCGAGATCGAGAGCCGGGTGCTGGCCTTCCTGCAGCAGGAACTGCTGGAGCCGGGGGCGGCGATCGGACGCGACGCCGAACTGCTGTCGGGCGAGGTGCTCGACTCCATCGGCGCCCTGCGCCTGGCCGCGTTCGTCGAGGAGGCGTTCCAGATCGACATCCAGCCTTCGGACTTCGTGATCGAGAACTTCCGAAGCGTCGCGGTGATCGCCGGCTACGTCGGTCGAGCCACTGCAGCACGCAGACCGGAGGGCGACAGGCCATGAGCGACCCGGGCTCGTCGGGCCCGTCGCGCGGTGCCGCGGCCGCGCCGCAGGAGCTGACGCACAGCCAGAAGCAGATCTGGGTCGGCCAGCGGCTCCACCCTGCGAGTCCGCTCTACAACATGGCGTTCGCGTTCGTCTTTCCCGCGGAGCTTCGCGCCGACCTGTTCTGCGAGGCCTGGCAACGGGTCGCCGACGCCAGCGACGCGCTCCGGACCCGGGTCGTGGACGACGAGACCGGGAGCGCGCGGTGGACGCTCGCGGCGCGCGGGCGGCCCACCGACGTGATCGCGTTCGACCCGCAGCCCGACCCCGACGAGGCGTTCCGCCAGTGGTGCCGAGTGCGCTGCGCCCGCCCGCTGCCGCCTGGCGGCGACTTCGTCGACAGCGTCCTCGTGCGCCTCGGTGACGGACGGACCGGGTGGTATCTGAACCAGCACCACCTGGTCGCCGATGCCTGGTCGACCCAGTTGCTCTACGGCCAGGTCGGTGCCGAGTACGAGGGCCTGCTGCGCGGCGACGGCACGGGTCCGCCGGCGCTGCCCGCCTACTACCCGACGGTGGCGGCCCTCGCGGCCCGAACGGCCGCGCGCGCGGGCGCCCTCGAACACTGGCGGGCGCGCCGGCAGCGGCCGGGCCGGTCGGTTCCCCTTTACGGCCGCCGCGCGGATCCTGTCGGCACGGCGAGCACCCGCCTCACACTCGAACTCGACGAGGGCCGTTCTCGCGCGATCGCTCGGCTCGGCCGCCAGGCAGAGCTCGCGAGCCTGTCGGAAGGCGTGTCGCAGTTCGCGGTGTTCGCGACACTGCTCGTCAGCTGGCTCCACCGGATCAGCGGGAACCTCGAGCTCGGCTTCGACACCCCGGTCAACGGGCGTCCGACACCGCAGGCCCGGCGTGCGCTCGGCGTGTTCATCGAGATGTTCCCCTTCTCGGTCGCCGTGAACGCCGACGACACGTTCAGGACGCTGGCGGCCAGGTGCCTGCAGGAATCCACGCTGCTGCTGCGCCATGCGCAGCCGGGCGTCAGCGCTCCATCGGGCGCCACGGCCGGCAACGTCGTGCTCAATTACGTGCCCGCCGCGTTCGGCACCTTCGCGGGGCTCCGGGCCGAGGTGGACTGGGTGCACCCGGGACACGGTGACAGCGTGCACGCCCTTCGGCTCCAGGTCCACGACTTCTCGGGGGCTGGGCGCTACGTGCTGCACTTCGACTTCAACGACGGGGCGCTCGAGCCGCGGCTGCGGCGCCGCAGTCTCCGTCACTTCGAGAAGCTGCTCGACGCCGTGATCGAAGATCCCGACCGCCCGATCGCCGCGATCGACGTCCTCGTGGAGGACGAACGCCAGGCGCTCGCCGCGCTCAACAGCACCGGCGGGGTCCCGCTGCCGCGGCAGTCGGTGACTGAGATGTTCGAGGCTCGCGCTGCCCGCGATCCGGACCGGGTCGCTGTGCGCCAGGGGACGACGTCGCTGACCTTTGCGGCGCTCCGGGAGCAGTCCGATGCGCTGGCGGCCACGCTGCTGGCACGGGGGCTCGAGCCGGGAGACCGCGTCGCGATCGCCGGCCGCCGGTCGACGCTCTCCGTCGTTGCCATGCTCGCCACGCTCAGGGCGCGCGGGGCGTACGTCCCGATCGATCCCTCAACGCCACCGGCGCGCCTCGATTACGTGCTGCAGGACTCCGGCGCCCGCCTGATCCTCGCGGGGGAGGGCGTGTCAGCGGTGCCTGCGCGGCCGGGGCTCACGGTGCTCTCCGTCGCCGAGGCGGTTCGCGCCGGCGCCGGGGCGAGGCTGGACCGGCCCGGACCAGGCTTGGACGACCTCGCATACCTGATGTACACGTCCGGGTCGACGGGCCGGCCAAAGGGCGTGCTGATCGACCACGGCGGCCTGGCGGACTACCTGACCTGGGCGGAGCGCCGCTACGTCGGCGGCGAACGGCTCACCTATCCGCTGTTCACCTCCCTCGCCTTCGACCTCACGGTCACCAGCCTGTTCCTGCCGCTGATCACCGGGGGGACGATGGAGGTCTACCCTGAGCCGGACGGCCCCGTCGATTCGGCGCTGATGGACGTCGCCGAGGTCAACACAGCTGATTTCATCAAGCTCACGCCCTCGCATCTCTCGCTCCTGAGGCGCATTGGCCTCGAGCGCTCGCGGGTGCGCCGCATGGTGGTCGGAGGCGAGGATCTCAAGACCTCGCTCGCGGCGGCCGTCAGCGCGCAACTGCACGAGGCGGTCGAGATCCACAACGAGTACGGCCCGACCGAGGCGGTCGTGGGGTGCGTGGCGCACCGCTACGACCCTGCGTCGGATACCGGGGCCAGCGTTCCCATCGGCGCGCCCGCCAATCACGTCCGCGTCGAGATCCTGAACGAGGCGTTGTCGCCCGTGCCCGAGGGTGTTCCGGGAGAGCTGTGGGTGTCGCGCTTCGGGCTCGCGCGCGGGTATCACGGAGCCCCGGAGCTGACCGGCGAGCGGTTCACCCCGCACCCGCGGCGGCCGGGCGAGCGATGGTATCGCACGGGAGATCGCGTGCGGATGACGGGCCCCGGCACGCTCGAGTACCTCGGCCGGATCGATCGGCAGCTCAAGGTGTCGGGGTTCCGCGTGGAGCCTGGGGAGGTCGAGGCCGCGCTGCTCGCCTTGCCGGAGATCGAGCAGTGCGCCGTCGTGGCGGGCCGCCGGCCCGCGGCAGACCCGGCGGCGGGCGACGCGGTCCACCACTGCGTCCGCTGCGGCCTGCCCTCCAACTTCCCGCGCGTGGCGTTCGACGCCGACGGCGTGTGCGGTCTCTGCCGCTCCTACGAGGTCATCGAGGATCACGCCCGGGTCTACTGGAGGACGATGGACGACCTGCGGGCGCTCTTCGAGGAGTCTGCGCGCGCGCATCCGTCCGCCTACGACTGCTTGATGCTCTATAGCGGCGGGAAGGACAGCACCTACGCCCTGTGCCGGCTGGTGGAGATGGGGCTGAGGGTCTACGCCTTCACGCTCGACAACGGGTTCATCGCGGAGGGCGCGAAGGAGAACATCCGGAAGGTGACCGCGCAGCTCGGCGTGCCGATCGAGTTCGCCACGACGCCGGCGATGAACGCCATCTTCCGCGACAGCCTGGCGCGCTTCTCCAACGTCTGCAACGGCTGCTTCAAGGCGATCTACACGCTGAGCATGCTCCGGGCGCGCGACCTGGGGATCCCGATCATCGTCACCGGGCTCTCGCGCGGGCAGATGTTCGAGACCCGGCTCTCGGAGGAGATGTTCCGCGACGGCCGATGCCGTCCCGAAGAGGTCGACGCGGCGGTGCTGGCCGCGCGCAAGGTGTACCACCGGGTCCCCGACGAGGTCTCGCGTGCGCTGGACGTGCGCGCGTTCCAGGACGATCGCATCTTCGAGCAGGTGCGGTTCGTCGACTTCTACCGCTACTGCGACGTCGGCATGCGCGAGATGCTCGACTATCTCGGGCGGAAGGTCCCGTGGGTCCGCCCGTCGGACACCGGCCGCTCGACCAACTGCCTGATCAATGACCTCGGCATCTACGTCCACCGGAAGGAGCGCGGCTACCACAGCTACGCGCTCCCCTACAGCTGGGACGTGCGCCTCGGTCACAAGACGCGCGACGCCGCGCTCGAGGAGCTCGACGACGACATCGATCCGGCCAACGTGCGCCGGTTGCTGGCCGAGGTCGGCTACGACGAACAGCGGATCGCGGCGGGGGGCGAGCAGACGTCGCTCGTGGCCTTCTACGTCGCGTCCGCGGACGTGACCGACCAGGACCTGCGGCAGCGGCTGGCCGAGCGCCTTCCCGCGCCGTTGATCCCGCGGCGGCTGCAGCGGGTCGACGCGATCCCGCTCACCGCCAACGGCAAGGTCGACGAGCACGCCTTGTCCAGCGACGTGGTCGAGCGGGCGGCCCGGGCGGACTACCGCCCTCCCGAGGGCCCGGTCGAGCAGTTCCTGGCCGGCGTCTGGCAGGAGGAACTGGGCGTGGAGCGCGTCGGATCCGGCGACGGCTTCTTCGATCTCGGCGGCACCTCGCTCACCGCCATGCAGGTGATGGTCCGCCTGTGCCGGGAGTTCAACATCGACCTGCCGCTGGCGACCATCTTCACCCACCCGACCCTCGGCGAGCTGGCGAGCGCCGCGGAGGACCGGATCCTCGCGGACGTCGCCGAGGACACGGGCAGGCCCGAAGCGGAGAGCGCCGGCCCGAGTTCGCGTCAACCGGACTGAGGTTCCGATCCCGGGCGCCGTGCCCTTCGGCGGCCCCGCAACAGGTGCCGCAAGACCTCGACGCGCTGAGGCACGCTCAATTCCCTGAACGACGCGACCTGCGAATTCGTCCTCGTGTACAGCGACAGGCGGCGGAGCCGGTCTCGCGCGCGCAGGAACTCCAGGTGGGTCACCCGCATGCCGCGGACGTACGCCAGCCGAAGGTCCGGCCGCTTCGCCGCCAGCCGGTGCACCAGCTCGGTGTCGGCCGCGCGCTCCCACTCCCTGAACGGCCCGATCTGTTCGAACACCGACGCGCGGACCGCCATGTTGTTGGCGTAGGCGAAATGGTAGGCGGGCGCGCACCGAGTCGCCACGTACTCGGCCTTGGCGTTCTCATACGCGGCGAGCCACGTCAGGGCCCGCGACGCTCCGGCCGGATACCAGCAGTCGCCGATGAGGATCGCCACGCCGGGATCGCGTATGCCGTCACACACCGACCGCAGCCACTCCCGGTCGGGGACGCAGTCGGCGTCGGTGAAGGCGACAACCGGCGCGCGGGCTCGCCGGATGCCGGCGTTGCGCGCCGCGTAGACGCCCGGCGTCTCCTCACGCAGCAGCGTCAGCTGCGGATACCGTCCGATTACCGACGCGGACGCGTCGGTCGAGCGGTTGTCCACCATGATGATCTCGACCGCCCCACCCACATCGTCCTGCGCCAGCAGCGCCTCGACGCACGCAGGGAGGTACTGCTGGCGATTCAGGAACGGCACGATCACCGAGACGCGGGGCGGCTCCGTCACGACGTCGACCGGACGGGGCAGGAGCCGGCCGTGAAACCGGCATCGGTGTTCATGTCAATCCCCCATGTCTGCGAGGTGTTGGAGAACCACGGCCCTCGCCGCGTCGACCGAGGCCTGGTCGTGCGGGTCGGGAGTGGGGTGAACCGTGAGCGGGCCGACAAAAAAGGGCCGCCACGTCGCCGCGGCATCGGTTGCCGTGCCGCTGGGGTTGAAGAAGACGGTGGGGGTGTGCACCGGTCGGGGCTGGTACTGCGCATGGAGCCTGAACCGTTCGACGCGGACGTCAGCCTCGAGGATCCGTGGCGTGAGCGGCAGCCCGGCCCGCCGCCTCATGCCGCCGGCCAGGCTCAGCAGGCGCCGCCAGGGACGCTCGGTGAGCCATTGCCTGGCACGCCGGTAGGGCCCTCGCGTGAGCGGGTGGTTCCCGCGCAGGTAGAGGCGCAGGATCTGCCCGCCGGAGAGTTCGGACAGCGGCCGGCGGAGGCCGTCGATCCGGACGCGGAACGGGCCCACGCGGTAGAAGTCCACGGGCATCGGGGCGATCACGTAGAGCCGATGCACGGGGAAGGGGCGCGCTTCCATGACGCGCGCGGTCTCGATCGCCAGCCACGCGCCGAAGGAATAGCCCGCCAGGACGCAGGGGGTGGCCGGAAACCGTCGTCGAATCTCGCCGGCCATGTCCTCCGCGAGGTCGGTCATGGTGGCCCAGCGCCCCCGATTGCCCTCGGTTCGCAGGCTGACCCCTCGCAGGCCGTACACGGGCCGCTCACCGCGGAACCTCGCCGCCAGCGCCTGCGCGAAGAAGTCGGGCACGGCCATGACGAACGGTGCCTTGCGGCCCGTGGGCTGGATGGGAAACAGATGCTGGTACTCGTGCGCCTGGGCGCCGCCGCGCTGCTCGATCCGCCGGGCGAGATCGCGCACGGTCGGGTGCTGGAATACGTCGGCCGCCGACAGCGTCACCTCGAAGTCCTGCTCGATGGCAGCCACCATCTGCGCGACGAGCAGGGAGTGACCGCCGAGTTCGAAGAAGTTGTCGGTCACCGCGAGGCCGCTTCGCTCCAGCAGTCCTTCCCACAGCGACATCAGTGCGTGCTCGCGGGTGCTGGGCGCCGTCCTGTCGGCGGTGGCCCGGCGTTCCGCGGCGAGCGGCTGCTCCCGCAGCCGCCGGCGGTCGACCTTGCCGTTGGGCAGCTTCGGCAGCGCGGGCACCTCCACGAGCCGGCCCGGCACCATGTGGTCCGGCAGCCGCCCTTCAAGGCCCTGCCGCCAACCCTGGACGCCTCCCGGGCCCTTGGCCACGACAAACGCCACGAGTTGGGTCGGCCCCGCATCGCCGGCGTTCGCCGACCCGCCGCCGGCCGGGCGCGCGACGACGGCCGCCTGATCGACGGCTGGATGCTCGAGCAGGGCCGCCTCGATCTCGCCGGGCTCGATGCGGAACCCGCGCAGCTTGATCTGCTCGTCGTCGCGTCCGAGGAACAGCAGCCTGCCGTCCGCGGTCCAGGCCATGCGGTCTCCCGTGCGATACCTGCGCTCGGCCGGGTCCGACCCTTGAGCGGCCGCGCCGAACCGTTCGTCGGTGAGGTCGGCGCGCCGCCAGTAGCCGTCGGCAACGGTCGGCCCGGCAATCCACCCGTACCCGGGAATCCCGGCCGGCACGCGGCGCCCCAGCGGGTCCAGCACCTCCACCCGGACGCCGGGGATGGGACGCCCGATGGACACCGGCCGCGACGCGTCTGCGGCCGTGACTTCGTGGACCGTGGCCCAGACGGTGGCCTCGGTGGGGCCGTACTCATTGAAGAGCCGCACGTGCGGCAGCGCCGTGAAGTGGTCCTCGGCGAGCCGCGACGGGCAAATCTCCCCGGCGACGATGACCGTCTCGAGTCCGTGCAGCCGATCGGCGCCCGCGCCGAGCAGTTCGGCATAGAGCGACGGGACGCACAGCAGGCTGGTCACGCCCTGCTCGGCCACCAGGCGCGCGAGGCGCCGCACGTCGCCCGCCTCGTCGTCGGTCGGCACGACGAGTGTGCCCCCGGTGGCGAGCGTCCAGAAGAGGCCCGCCACCGAACTGTCGAACGCGAGGCTCGGCAGGAGCAGGAACCGCCCCGGCGGAACGCCGTAGGACTGTATGCGTGCACGGGTCGAGAGTCTCAGGTTCTCGTGGGTGACGACAACGCCCTTGGGGCGGCCGGTGGAGCCCGACGTGTAGAGGATGTAGGCCAACGACCCGGAGGACAGGGCGGGCAGCTCCACAGAGCGAGCGGCGTCGTGTTCGAGCGCGTCGACCGCGATCGATCGCCACGGTCCCGCCGGCAGGCGGCGCCGCAGCGCCGATGTCGTGACCACGGCCGCGACGTCCGCGTCTGCGAGCACGTCCCGGTTCCGGGCGTCCGGGTAGGACGGGTCCATCGGCACGTAGGCAGCGCCGGCCAGGTGGCTGCCGACGACACCGGCGATCATCTGCGTCGAGCGGTCGACGAATACCCCGACGCGGCCGCCAGGCGTCACGCCGCTGGCCAGCAGGGCGGCGGCGATCGCCCGCCCCGCCGTCTCGAGATCGCCGTAGCTCAGGCGGGCCCCGCCGCACACGACGGCCGGGACCTGCGGGTTGCGGCGGGCCTGGTCGAGCACCTGCGGCGGCAGCAGGTCGATTTCCGGCCCGTCCAGCCGAGCCCCGCGTGCCCACGCCGACACCAGGCGCTCTTCCGGGGCGTCGAGCATCGGCACCTCGTTCAAGCGCCGCTCCCGATCCGCGGGCAGGTGCTCGAGCAGCGCTTCGTAGTGGCCGAGCAGCCCGCCCATCCAGTCATCGTCGAAGCGGTCTGCACGGAACTCCACCGCGGCCCGCAGCGCGCCGTTGTCCTCGGTGACGAACAACGTCAGGTCGAACTTCGACGCGCCCAGGTCGAGCGTGACCGGCTCGAGCGGCGCCTCGCCGAGCACCGGTGAGGGGCCCGCCTCCTGGTAGACGAACATCACCTGGAAGACCGGGTGCCGATCCGCTCTCCGGTGTGGCGACAACCCTGCCGCGAGCACGTCGAAAGGCAGCGACGCGTGGGCGAGCAGGGCCTTCAGTTCCGCGCAGAAGTGCTCGACGCCCTGCCAGACGCGCTGCTGCTCGTCGACGCTCGTGGCGACGACGAGCGGGTTCAGGAAGTAGCCGATCATCTCCGCGGTGGCGGGATGCGAGCGTGTCGACACCGGCGTCGCGAAGGCCACCCGCTGGCCCTCCGTGTAGCGATGCAGCAGCAGCCGGAACGCAAACGCGAAGACCATGAAGGGCGTGGCGCCGGCCGCGGCGGCGAGGTTCCGGATGCCCGCCTGCACCGAAGGCCGCAACGTGCGTTCGATCAGCCGCCCGCGGCCGCTCCCCGCCGGGGCGGGTTGCTCGAAGGGCAGCCGCAGCTCGTCGGGCAGGGGGTCGAGGCGACGTCGCCAGAAGGCGAGGTCCTCGTCACGGCGGCCCGGGCCAGCCTGCTCGAGCCAATGGACGTAGTCGTCGTACTGCACGGCCGGGGCCGTGTCCGGCAGCCGGCCCTCGTAGGCCTGCGCCACCTCTTTCCAGAGCAGCCCGAGCGACCGCTCGTCGGCCAGGATGTGGTGCAGCACGAGCAGCAGGAAGCGGTTGCGCCCCGACGCCTCTTCGACGAGCCGTACCCGCACCAGCGGCCCGTGCGCGAGGTCGAAGGGCCGGCGGGCCTCGCGGGCGGCGGCAGCCAGTCCGTCGTCGTCCTCAGTCTCGATGCGCTCGAATGATAGCGACACCCCCTCGTGTACCACTTGGCGCGCGGTGTCCCCATCCACACGGAACGTGGATCGCAGCAACCGGTGCCGCGAGACGACCCGCTCGAACGCCTGCTGCAGCCGCGGCACGTCCAGCAGGCCCCGGACGCGGAACGCGCTGCACAGGTTGTAGGCGGCCGATCCGGGGTCCAACGCGTGCGCGAACCAGAGGCCGCGCTGCATCTCGCCCAGATGGCCCGGCTCGCCGGCGGGCCGGGCCGCCAGGTCGAGCCCGCGGGCGCCTCCGCCGGCCTTCTTCGCCTGGATGGCTCGCAGAAGCCGGTCGGCGCGGTCGCTTGCCTTCCCGGTGGCGGTCATGGGGAATGCTCTCGACGCAGGTCGCGGTTCCGGGTCATGATACCGGCGTCAGCATGGCGGAGGACACGACGAGCGGCGCGCGACGGCCCATGCGACTCCTCGAAGTCGAGACCTTCGGCCGCGGCGGGCTGATCCACTACGCCTACAATCTCTCGTGCGCGCTTGCGGAACGCGGACACGACGTCACGCTCGTGACCGCCGCGGCGTACGAACTCGAGGGCCGGGCGCTGCCGCCGCGCGTCACCCTCGTCAAGGCAATTGGCCGCCTCACCCACCGTCTTCGCGCGTCGCTTCCGGCCCGCGTCCTGGGATGGGCGGCGAAGCCCGAGGCGCTGGCGGACGCCTGCGGCGTGGCGATGCTGGCGCGGCGACTCCGTCCGGACGTCGTGCACCTGCACTGCACCAATCAAGTCGCCATAGTGTATCTCATCCTGCTCCGGCTCACCGGTGTCCCCGTGGCCGTGACGGCGCACGTGGTCACCGCGCACGAGCGGACCCGCGTCCAGGACGCGGTGCACCGGCGCATCAATCGCCTCAGCCCGCTCGTCATCGCCCACTCCGAGTACGACCGCAGGCGCCTGCTCGAGGAGTTCGATGTCGACCCGGCGCGCGTGAGCGTGATTGCCCACGGCGAGTACGGGTTCTTCGGGCACGGCGCGGAACCGGCCGAGCGAGAGGCGGCGCGGCGGCAGCTGGGCCTCGATCCGCGCGACGAGGTCGCGCTCTTCTTCGGCTACATCCGTGAATACAAGGGGCTGGACGTGCTGATCGACGCGTGGCCGGCGGTCGCGACGGCGAGGCCAGGGGCGCGGCTCGTCGTGGCGGGCGACCCCGTCCGGCTCGATGCCGCGAGGCGCGACGCCCTGCTCGCCGCGGCGACGCGCGTGGGCGCAATCCACAGGTTCGGCTATGTCCCGTTCTCCGAGGTCATCCGTTACTTCGCCGCCGCCGACGTGCTCGTGCTGCCCTATCGGCACGTCAGCCAATCGGGGGTGCTCTTCCTGGCCCTGGCGCAGGGCCTCCCCGTGGTGGCCACCCGCGTGGGCGCGTTGCCCGAAGTGCTCTGCGATGGGGAGAGCGGCCTGCTCGTGCCGCCGGAATCGCCAGAGGCCCTGTCTCAGGCCCTGGTCCGCCTGCTCGGAGACGCCGACCTCCGGGGGCGTCTGGCGGCAGGCGGCCGGGCCGTGGCCGCCCGCCACACCTGGCCGTCGATTGCCGGGCAGACCGAGTCGGTGTTTGCAGGACTGGTCGCGAGGGCCCCCGGGCCGGCAGGTCACCGAGACCGCAACTGAGCGAGACGCCGTTCGATGCCTGCGGGCCGACCCTCGAGCCGCCAGAGCGCGTACAAGGCGCCGCAGTATACCGCCCCGCCCAGCAGGGTCTTGACCACCAGCGCCCCGCCGGACGCGCTGGCCGCCAGCACGTCGAGCGGCGTGAACGCGGACAGGCACGCAACCACTGCGATCATGACCGCCGTTGCCGCGAGCGGCCGCCGAAGCTGGCGCATCACCTCACCGAGCGAGATCTCCAGCAGCGCTCGCAGCATCCACGCGTTGAGGTACCAGTAGAGGACGCCGGCCGCAACGATGCTCCAGATCGATCCTCGAAGGCCAAACAGGGCGGTGCCGGCGACGAAGGCCGGGACGTGGACGAGGGCGTACGCGGCACTGACCCAGAACAGCAGCCGCGTCCGGCCCAGCGCGAGGACGCAGGGCAGCGTCATGGACAGCGTGGAGCGCAGGCCGAGGTAGGGCACCAGCACGACGACCAGCGGGACGATCGGTGACCACTGCCGGCCGAGCGCGAGGGGCACGAAATCGGCGGCGACCATCGCGAAGCCGAAGCCCGCCGGCAGGCTGAGGCTGGCGAGCACGTTGATCGACTCGCAGACCGCGCGGCGCAGCCTGGGCGTGTCGCCGGCCAGTTCGGTGAACGCCGGAAAGAGGATTCGGTGCAGCGGGCTGAGCAGTTCCTGGGTGGGCAGCACGCCCACCCGCTGGGCCATGAAGTAGAGACCGGCGTCGGTGACCCCAACCAGCCATCCGACGATCAGCTTGTCGGTCTCCATCGAGAGCACCGTGACGACGCTCGTCAGCGTGAGCCACCCGCTGAAGCCGACCAGCGTCGAGCAGCGGGCCAGCGAGATGCCGGGGCGATACGGCCGGAGGAGGTAACTGAGCATGGTGCCGATGACGGCATAGGCGAGTTGCCCGATCACGAGCGCCCAGTAACTGCGATACGCGACGGCAAGGGCCAGCATCGCGCCCACCGAGATCACCTTGGCTCCGATGGTGAGCACCGCGAGCCGCGAGTAGACCAGGTCGCGTTCGAAGGTGACGAACCGGGGGTTCTTGAGGCCGTTCAGGACCGGGCCCAGTGCCAGCACCCGCAGCACGGCCGCCATGCGGGCGTCGGCCATCCACGGCGCGACGATCCACATGCAGAGCGCCGCCAGCAGGCCCCGCAGCACCGACAGCGTCCACGCCGTGTCGTAGATGGCCCGGTCATCGTCGCGGCTCCGGATGAGCGCCTTGTCCACGTCGAAGGCACTGAGGCCGTCGACGATCGTGACGAAGGAGGCGGCGATGGCGACCAGGCCGAAGTCGCCGGGCGCCAGCAGGCGCGCCAGCACGACGATGGCGAGAAAATCGAGGAGGCGTTCGAGCCAGCGGTAGGCGTAGAGCCACCCGGCGCCCGTGACGACCCGGCGCGCCGTCTCGGTCACGCGCGCCCCCCGCCGCGGCCGGGATCGCCGGTCGTACCGGTGCCGTCGCCGTTCATGGAGCGTTCGAGCAGCGCGTCGACGGCTCGCTCCGCCACGCGGTGCTCGGCGTACGCCGCGTAGAGCCCCTGCAGACGACTCACGCGTTCCCGGAAGCCCGGTTCGCTCAGGAGCCGATCGACGTGCGCGCGGATGTCCGTCGTGGCGTCGCGCTGCCGGTCGCCGGCGATGCCGATCCCGTGATGCACGACGCGGGCGGTGGTTCCTGCCATGTCCGTTTCCCAGCCGCAGTAGACGAGCGCCGGGACGCCGCTCATCACGCACTCGTCGATGGTGCTGACGCCACCGTGCGTCACCGCGACGTCGGCGTGCCTCAGCACGTGCACCTGTGGCACCCAGGGGAACGTATGGACCCGCGGCGGCAGCGGGCCGAGATCGGAGGGCGCGACCCGGTGGCTCAGGCTGACGACCAGCTCCCAGCCCGGACGTTGCTCGACGATGCCGAGAAGGCGCCGCAGGAACGCGAGGTCGGTGGAGAGGACCGATCCGAAGCCGGCGTAGATCAGCCTGCGGTCGCCGCCGGCCCCGCGACGCCGCGCGAGGATCGCGTCGAGCCGGTCCCGGTCAGCGGCAGTCTCCGGTCGGCCGATGCGCGACTCGAGCACCATGGGGCCGACGAATCGAACGTGCGCAGGGGGGGTGTGCGTGAACTCGAACTCCAGCGCGTGCAGGCTCAACACGGGCAGCCGCCGGTAGGTGAACGGAATCAGCCACTGGCTGTCGTCGGTGTCCTGATCGAAGGCGAAGCCGACGGCACCGGCCAGGTCCCGGAACACCGACACGCGGTCGCAGCCGACCCGGCGCACGCGCTCGGACCAGACCCTGTACCGCTTCCGGAACCGGAGGGCCAGCCACAGCAGCGAGGCGCCCCCCCTGGTGCCCGTCCATCCGCGTCCCGGCCGTGCCAGGGTGTGCGGAGGCGGCAGACCCGGCTGGCGCCAGATCGACACGAAAGAGTTCAGCAGGGCCATCCGCGCCCCGGCCGCCGACGCCGCGATGATGTGCCCGTGCATCTCGCCGTTGATCAGCGTCAGGTCCGGCCGCTGGTCGCGCAGGGAACGGGCGAACGCGCCCACGCCCAGAGAGGTGCGAGCGAGTTCACGCCGGCGGCGGACGTCGACGATCCTGCGGAGCGGGGGCGTGGCCGCATCCTCCTCCAGGAACTGCTCGTCACGGCTCGGTTCGAGGCAACGGAACGCCAGGCCGTGATGCTCGACGAGTGCACGGGCATCCGGGTCGCCGGCGAACGTGAGCCGATGGCCCGCGGCGGCCAGCCGCCTGGCGAGTTCCACGCTCTGATAGAGCACGCTCGGCAGGCCCCGCGTCACGGTGAGGATGTTGGCCATTCGGCACGCCGCCGCCCGGCGACGAGGGCGACCACGGGTATTATTCCCCGGATTAGCCCGGGGCCACGAGCCGATGTGGCCGCGTCGTGCTGAGGGTGGGTTTCCGGTGGAGCGGATCCGGGACCAGTGATCGGGACCAGTGATCGCGACCAGTGATCGCGACGACCCCCGAGGGCGACCGATCTGGTAGGCTGAGTAGACCATGAGCCGGAACGGTGCGCGGTACAACCCACCAGGGCCTGCGCCCGTTGGTGCTCCTGTGGCGTTGAGCGATGAGCGCTGAGTTCGAGATGGCAGATCAAGGCTCGCAGCGACCGCGCGGCGGCGGTCGCACGGTCGTTGTCGGGGCCGGCCCGGCCGGGCTGACGGCGGCCTTCGAGTTGGCCCGGCTCGGGCGCGATGCGATCGTCTTCGAGGCCGACGACCTGGTGGGGGGCATCTCGCGCAGTGTCGTCTTCCGCGGTTGCCGGCTGGACATCGGCGGCCACCGGTTCTTCACCAAGGTGCCGGAGGTCGAGCGGCTGTGGCGCGAGATCCTCGGCGACGACCTGCTCGAGCGGCGCAGGATGTCCCGCATCTACTACCGCGGGGCGTTTTTCGACTATCCCCTCCGGCCCGCCAACGCCCTGGGGGGCCTGGGGGTCGTCGAATCGGTGCGCGTGCTGGCGAGCTACGCTCGCGCGCGGCTGTTTCCCGTCGCCGACGAACGCACGTTCGATACCTGGGTGAGCAACCGGTTCGGCCGGCGCCTCTTCGAGATCTTCTTCAAGACCTATACCGAGAAGGTCTGGGGCATGCCGTGCTCGGAGATCAGCGCGGCGTGGGCTGCCCAGCGAATCAAGAACCTCGATCTGATGACCGCGATCAGGAATGCGCTGCTCGGCAACCTCGGCGCCGGCGGCCAGGTGGTCACCAGTCTCATCGAGCGCTTTCACTATCCGCGTCTCGGGCCCGGCATGATGTGGGAGCGGTGCCGGGACATGGCGGCGGCCGGCGGCGTGCGCACCCACCTGAGTACGCGGGTCGTCCGGATCCTGCACGATGGCGGCCGGGTGCACGCCGTCGACGTCCTCGGCCCGGATGGCGGCACGCGGCGCGAGCCCTGCGACGCGCTGATCTCGACCATGCCCGTGGGCGATCTTGTCCGCGCCATGGACCCTACGCCGCCCGCCGAGGTGCTGGACGCCGCCGGGAGGCTGCGGCACAGGGACTTTCTCATCGTGGGCCTGATCGTGGCGCGCGATCAGCTGTTCCCGGACAACTGGATCTACGTCCACGCTCCGGAGGTTCACGTCGGCCGCGTGCAGAGTTTCAAGAACTGGAGCCCCGACATGGTCGACGACCCGGCCGTGTCCTTCATCGGGCTCGAGTACTTCGCCAACCGGGGCGATGCGCTCTGGAGCCGCACTGACGAGGACCTGATCGCCCTGGGCACGTCCGAGGCCCACACCATCGGTCTCTTCTCGCCCGACGAGGTCCGGGCCGGTACCGTGGTCCGCATGCCCAGGGCGTACCCGGTGTACCGACGGCGAGTACGAGCAGCACCTCCGCACGCTGCGTGGCTGGCTCGACCGGCTGGACAATCTCGCCACGGTGGGGCGCAACGGCCAGCATCGCTACAACAACCAGGACCACTCGATGCTCACCGCGCTCTACGCCGTGCGCAACCTGGCCGGCGCCCGCTTGGACGTGTGGGCCGTGAACGAGGAGGAGAGCTTCCACGAAGAGGTCCGTGGCGAGGCTGCCGAGGGTGGCGTTCGCGACCGCCTGACGCCGTCACCGGCCGGGGGCGGTCTCGACGGCCTGCTGCGGGAGGCGTTTCCGCACTACGATGAGGTCGCCCTGGGCGGCGCGTTCGGGATCACGGCCACGGCCGTGCTCACCCTGGCCACGGCACTGCTGCTCTGGGGGCCCAGCGGGAGCTTCGTGCCGATGCTGTCGCTGCTGGGCAACTACCTGTTCGGCTACAAGCTATCTTGGCCCGGGTTGTTGGTGGGGATGGTGGAGGCCGGCCTCGCAGGATTCGTGCTGGGGTGGATCGTGGCCAGGCTCATCAACCTGTTCACCGCCATCCTCCTGAGAGACATGGAGCGGCGGCTCGCGATGCGGACGGTTCTCGAAGCCGTCGATGGAGGTCCCGTTGAGCTCGGCTGATCAGGAGCAGGTGCTCGTTGCCCGGGCCATTGCCCGCCTTCGCGCGGGCATCGTGGCCATCGTGACGGGCATGATCGGGGGCGTCGCGCTGGCGGCTGCCACGCTGTGGCTCGTGATCAAGGGTGGTCCGAACGTCGGCCAGCACCTGGGCCTGCTCCGGTCCTACTACCCGGGGTACTCGGTCACCTGGACCGGCGCCTTCGTCGGCTTCTTCTACGGCGCGCTCACCGGGGCGATCCTCGGCTGGTGCGTCGCGTGGCTCTACAACCTCCTGGCAGGCTGGCGTCCGGGCAAGCGGTGACCGATCCGGTGCGGCGAGGCTGACGCCGCAATCGGGACGCGCGTCAGTCGACCGGCGGGCGGTCGAGCGCGACCGATAGCCCCCTGAGTTCGAAGGTCGACGAGGGGGCTCCGCGCAGCCGCCACCGGAGGAGCGTGCCGGTGCGCGGCCAGTCGCCGCTGCGTTCGGCGGGAACGGCGGCCACCGGGACGCTGGCCCGGAACTCACGCCACTCGGCGCCGAGCGGCCAGGCGTCGATCACCTCACCGTCGCGGAGCAACTCGAGGGTCGGCGCCGTCTGGCCGGCGTCGCGGCTCGACGCCCCGGCCTCGTCTGCACGGCGTGCGGAGAACTTCACGTCGGCCCGGGGGGCCAGGTGCCGGCGCAGGAACAGGCGGTCGACCGATGCCCCCCTTCCGAAGGAGCGGTCGATCGTGTAGAGACCCACCCCTGGCGAGCGCATCAACAGCCGCCATCCATCCGTGCCCCGCGCGAGCCTGGTCGACACGGCCTCGCGGACGGCGTCGGGCAGGCCGCCTTGGTGAATCAGCACGTAGTCCACGGGGAAGTAGGCCGTGATGAAAGCGAAGAAGTCGTCGCTCCAGGGTTCGACCCAGCGGAATCGATACCACAGGAACGGCTCGATGCGGCCGGTGCCGTTCACAAGATGCTGGCCGTGCTGTTTGGAAGCCAGCATGTGGCGCAGGGAGCGCCATTCGCGGAACCAGTACTCGACGTTGGCGTCGGCGGACCAGTCCGGCAGTTCAAGGATACCGACGCGGTGTGGTCGTTTCGCGAGCCAGCGGTAGACCGGGTCCTGCAGGGCGGGCAGTTCAACCAGTTCGCGCCCCTGGGGAAGCGCCGGGACGGGAAGCTCGACCAGGCACACGAGGAGTGCCGAGACCGTCGCGGTGGCCCCGGCGATTCGCCACCGCCTGGCCGTGGCGCGCATCAGCGCGGCGAGGACCCCGGCGGCGACGATCGCCAGGAACAGGATGACGAGTCCGCCGAACCGGGCCGGGACCCGTGTCCCCTCGAACGCCGTCGAGGCCCGGGCGAGCAGCCAGTACGGCGCCGGGCCGATGGCCCGCGCCAGGTAGCGGGCCTGCGGACCGAGGGACAGCACGAACGCGAACGCCGCACCCGCAAGACCGAGGCGAATGGCGACGGCTGGCCCGACGGCGTTCGCGGTGTTCGTGGCAGCAATCGCCAGGGCCGCCACGGCGACCGGCCCGGCCCAGACGAGCGCCAGCACCGCGAGTTCCCACGCCTGCCTGAGCGGCCCCTCGAGGTGCAGCACCAGCCCGAGCGCACACACGCCAACGAGCGCGAGCCCTGCAACCGCGACGCCGCGCCGCCACGATCTCAGGGTCCGCACGGACAGGGCCGCGCCGAGGGCACCGAGGCCAGCCAGGCAGGCGAGTGCCGCGCCAGGATAGAGGTGGGCCTCCGCGCTGATTCCACTGGCGGCGCCGCCCTGCTCGAGCACGTCCGGTCTCTGGCCGAGCGAACTGAGGTCGGCCCCGTACCGGATCAGGTCGTCGGGGGCCGCGGCCACCCCGAAGGTGCGCAATGCCGTGGCGTACGGCGCCAGCAGCCACGCCAGCAGGGCCACGGCCGGCACGCCCGCCGCCAGCAGCGGCAGCCACACCCGCCGGCCGCCCGGACCGCGACGGGCGCCGAGGATCAGCACCAGCGGCGCGAGCGGCGCGACGAACGCGGCTTGATAGATCGAGGAGAGACCGACGGCGACGCCACTGGCGGCTGCCAGCGCGGCCCAGGTCAACGAGGGCTGTCGCAGGTGCCGAACGAGCGCCCAGAAGAACAACGGGACGGCCCACGCCGCGGCGACCGACAGGTGGCCTAAGTGCAGGAATCGGAACGGCGCCAACGCGAACAGGATTCCCCCGGCCGCGGCGGCCCAGGGCGTATCGACGAGCTCGTGGAGGAGCAGGTACGCGAACAGGCCGCTCAGCACGATGCCGCCGAGCAGGGCCAGGTTCAGCGCCAGGACGGGCGACTCAGCCGCAGCCGCCGGCAGCGTGAGGATGGCATGGCTGAGCAGCAGGTCGTTGAACGTCGTGGCGTGGTCGTACGGGAAGAAGATGTTCGCGTCGATCCATGAAGCCGGGTTGGTGAGCAGGGCATGGTGGAACCAGTTGAGCTGCCATGCGGTAAGCAGGACCTCACCATCACGCAGGGTGGCGCGCGCCAGGGCGGGGGTCAGCGGCCAGGTGACCAGCACGACGCCGACGGCCGTGAGGAGCGTGGTGGCGAGCGGGGCGACGGCTCGGCTTGCGAGGATTCGGCGCAAGGGCGCGGCGCGGTCCATCGACGCTGATTATGCCTTCAACCCCAAGCAGTGTCGAACGCGCGCCTCGGGCGCGGGCAGACGCTCGGCGCACCATGTCGGGCCGGCCACCGCGAACGCCTGGATCTCCAGGGCCGCCGCCTGCGTCTCACCTGAGGAAAGACGAACTTCTTATGGGTCTGCTCCCCCTGGCCTTGCTTGGTGCCGTGATGCTGTCCAGTCCCTTGTCAGCGCTCGAGCATCCGGATCCGCTCTCGGCCCATCGCGGGAAGCATCGGCTGCTCCTCGTCTACGTGCCCGACACCGAGTCCGGCCGGGCGACGCTCCAGACCTTTCGGGCGTCACTCGACGCCCGGATGGAGGACGTGCTCGACCGCGACCTGCTGATTGTCCCCGTCGGCGATCTGCCTCGGACAGGGGATGTGCTGCGGCCCGCGGTTGACGTGGATGCCCCAGGACGCGCGCACGTGCGGAGGCGCTTCGGGTTACAGGGCTCAGAGGTTCAACTCCTGCTGATCGGGAAGGACGGCGGGATGAAGGCGCAGCAATCGGGGGAGATGCTGGATCTGGACCGGGTCTTCGATCTGATCGACAGCATGCCCATGCGCCGGGCGGAAATGCAGCGGCGGTGACGCCCGCCGCGTCGTTGTTGGAGACAGCTCGCTCGACGGCCAGCTGGGCTGGAATTGGCTGTAGCGTGGCGGCGGTCGCCACTTCGTCTGCAGGGCCGATAGCACTAGACTGAACCGAACCTGGCGCCTCCAGGACCGCCCAGCACGACTCATAGGATTCTGGAATCGAGGCAATTACGGCCATCAAGAAGACCGCTGTTGTAACCGATGCGACTGGGCTGACGCGGAGTCTGAACCAGGTGCTCGCCGATTCTTACGCCCTGTTGTCCCTGACCCATCTGGCACATTGGAACGTCGAGGGCCCGGGCTTCTCGCGCTGCACACGGCGTTCCAGACGCAATATGAAGAATTGTTCGTGGCGATTGATGAAATCGCCGAACGGATCCGGGCGCTCGACGCCTACGCCATAGGGGGCCTCGGCACACTCGCACGAGCGGCGCAGATGAAGGAATTCGCGTCTCCGCTGGCGCAAGAGGACTACGTGAGGGCCCTCATTGCCGCCAACGAGAAACTCGTGGGCGACGCGGCTCGCGCGCGCGACGTCGCGGGGTTGGCGGACGATGCGGAAAGCCAGGACCTGATGATTGGGCGGATTACGCTTCACCAGAAGACGATCTGGATGCTGAAGAGCTTCTTGAAGGGCTAGAACGGCAGCGGCGGTGAACGTCCGCGTCAGCAATGCGAGGAGAGCGGCCATGGAATGGTTGTCACTGGCGAGTCTGCTTCAGCTCATCGTCGGGCTCGGGCTGTTGAACGTCTGGCTGGTGCGCCGGCGCTCCGCGACAGCCTATCGCGGCAGCACCGCGCAGACGCTGCAGGAGGAGTTTGCCGCGTACGGCCTTCCCGGGTTTGTCTTCTATCTGGTGGGCGCGCTCAAGATCGGTGCGGCCGTCGTCCTGATCGCCGGCGTGTGGGTGGCGCTCCCCGTGCGGGCGGCTGCGGGTCTGGTGGTGGTGCTCATGCTCGGCGCGGTTGCCATGCACCTCAAGGTCAGCGACCCGTTGAGCAAGGCGGTCCCCGCCGCGCTGATGCTCGCGCTGAGCGCCGCGATCGTGGCCCTGCGCTAGTCCCGCACCGGCCCATCCAGGCTCCGTCGATTCGTCGCTCCGCCGTGCTCGCCCCGGGCGACGGAGCCCCAGGCCCTGGCAGGAGCGCCGCCCCTGATGATTGACATCGATGGCCTCACCAGGCGCTACGGCGCGACCACCGTGGTCGATGCGGTGACGCTGCAGGTACAGCAGGGTGAGTTGTTCGCGCTGGTTGGCGGATCCGGGGCCGGCAAGACCACGCTCCTGAAAATGATCAACCGGTTGATCGAGCCGACCTCCGGCTGCGTGCGCCTCGGCGGAGAGGACACGCGCTCGGTCGAGCCGCACACGCTTCGGCGCCGTATCGGGTACGTCTTCCAGGGCGTCGGGCTGTTCCCGCACTGGACCGTGGCCGAGAACGTGGCCGTGCCGCTCACGCTCGAGGGCTGGCCGGTTGCACGGATCCGACACCGGGTGGACGAAGTCCTCGAGTTGGTGGAGCTGCCGGGCGACGTCCGCGATCGCCGGCCGGCGGAATTGTCCGGCGGCCAGCAGCAGCGCGTGGGCGTGGCGCGCGCGCTCGCGGCCTCGCCCCGGGTGATGCTGCTCGACGAGCCGTTCGGCGCGCTGGACCCGGTCACGCGCGACCTCCTACAGCAGTCCCTGCTCGCCCTCAGGCAACGGCTGGGACTCACGGCCATCCTCGTCACGCACGACATGACCGAAGCGCTGCTGCTCGCCGATCGCCTCGGCGTGATGCGCGAGGGCCGGCTGGTCCAGGTCGGCAGCCCGGCCGACCTGCTGCGGTCCCCGGCCGACGCCGGCGTCGCCGCGCTCTTCGACACACCGCGCCGCCAGGTGCGCGTGCTCGACACGCGACTCGGGGGCCTCGCGTGAGCGAGCAGCTCCGCCTGCTGCCGGGGCTGCTCACGGCGCACCTGCAGCTCACCCTGGCGGCGCTGCTGGCCGGCGCGCTCCTGAGCATTCCCCTGGGTGTCTTCGTGCGTCGCGTTCCCCGGATCGAAGGGCCTCTGCTTGCCGGCGTCGGCGCCATCCAGACGATTCCCGCGCTCGCCCTGCTGGCGGGGATGGTGCCGCTGCTCGTGGCGCTCGGCCTGCCGGGCATCGGCGCCTTGCCCGCCTTCCTCGGCCTGACGCTCTACAGCCTGCTGCCCATGCTGCGCAACACGGTCACAGGGCTGTCTGGCATCGATCCGGCCGTCATCGAGGCCGCGCGCGGGGTGGGGATGACCCGCGCCCAGCGGTTGCGGCGGGTCGAGCTGCCGCTGGCCCTGCCGACGATTGTCGCCGGGGTCCGGACCTCGGCCGTATGGACGGTGGGGATGGCCACGCTGTCCACGCCGGTCGGCGCGCCCAGCCTCGGCAACTTCATCTTCAGCGGGCTCCAGACCCGCAACCTCGCGGCGATCCTCGTCGGCTGCGTCTCCGCAGCGGTGCTCGCCCTCACGATCGACGGGCTCGTGCTGGCGGTCTCGCGCGGTCACAGCGAGCGGCGCCCGTGGCTCAAGCGCGGCGGGCTCGTCGGGCTGGGCGTGCTCGCCGCGTGGGCGCTCTGGCCGCTGCTGGCCGCTGCCACCACCCCGTCCTCGCCGCCCGTCCGCATCGGGGCCAAGACGTTCACGGAACAGTACATCCTCGCCGAAGTTTTGGCGGGCCAGGTGCGCGAACGGACCGGCGCGCCGGCGGAGGTACGCGCATCCCTGGGCTCGACGGTGGCGTTCGACGCGCTGGCGCGCAACGAAATCGATGCGTACGTCGAGTACACCGGCACCATCTGGGCCACGCTGATGGGGCGGACGTCCAGCCCTGGCGACCGCACGCGCGTGCTGGCGGAGGTGACCGAGTGGCTCGAGGCCACCCACGGCGTGGACGTCGCCGCGCGACTCGGCTTCGAGAACGCGTATGCCTTCGCGATGCCGCGGGCCGCGGCGCACCGGCTCGGCGTACGCCGACTCAGCGACCTGATTCCCCACGCCGCGCGCCTGCGCGCCGGGGGCGACTACGAGTTCTGGAGCCGCAGCGAGTGGCGCGACGTCCGCGCCGCCTATGGCATTGACTTCGCCGAGCGGCGCAGCATGGATCCCGCGCTCATGTACACGGCGATCGAACAGGGCCAGGTGGATCTGATCAGCGCCTTCTCCTCCGACGGCCGCCTGGCGGCGCTCGACCTGGTGACGCTCGAGGACGATCGGGGCGCGATTCCGCCTTACGATGCCGTGGTCATCGTTGGCCGCTCGCTCCGGCGCAACCGGCCGGACGTCGTCGCCGCGCTGGGCGAGCTCGACGGACGCATTCCCGTTGAGCGGATGCGCGCCTCGAACCTGGCGGTGGATGGCCAGGGGCGCTCGCCATCGGTGGTCGCCCAGGACCTGCTGAGCGCACTCCGGCTGCGAGGGGCCGACCCTGCACCTGCCCGGTAGGGTCGGATCTCGAGTGCCGTTTGTCGGGGTACGCCGTTCGACCCGGGAGAATCATTCGCGCACCCTTCGCCCAGCTGTGTTGGAGCACGCCATGAAGATCGCCCTGTTCAGTGCCAAGCCCTACGATATCGCCAGCTTCACGGCCGCCAACGCGTCTTTCGATCACGAACTCGAGTTCTTCGAGGATCGCATGCGTGGACGGGCCGCCCCGCTGGCCGAGGGCTTTCCGGCCGTGTGCCTGTTCGTGAACGACATCGCCGACGCCCGCGTGCTCGCCAAGCTGGCCGACCGGGGTGTCCGCTACGTCGCCCTGCGCTGCGCCGGCTTCAACAACCTCGATCTCGCGGCAGCCGGGCGTCTCGGCCTCGTCGTCGTGCGGGTGCCGGCCTACTCGCCCAACGCGGTGGCCGAGCACACCATCGCGCTCATCCTGGCGCTCAACCGTCGCATTCACCGGGCCTACAACCGGGTGCGCGACGGCAACTTCTCACTGGACGGGCTGGTCGGGTTCGACCTGGCCGGGAAGACCGCCGGGGTGGTCGGCACCGGCAAGATCGGCGCGCTGGTGGCCCGCCTGCTCTGGCACTTCCAGTGCCGCGTGCTCGCACACGACATCCACCCGGATGCCGGCCTGCAGCAGCTTGGCGTCGAGTACCGTGACCTCGAGACGATCTGGGCCGCCAGCGATCTCATCAGCTTGAACTGTCCCCTGACGCCCGAGACGCGTCACATGGTGCGAGCCGAGACGATGGCCAGGATGAAGCCGGGGGTGATGATCGTCAACACCGGCCGCGGTGCGCTCATCGACACCGCCGACGTCATCGACGCGCTCAAGTCACGCCGCGTCGGCGCCCTGGCCCTGGATGTCTACGAAGAGGAAGGCGAGCTGTTCTTTGAGGACCGCTCCGCAGACGTCATCACCGACGATGTCTTCGCGAGGCTCATGACGTTTCCCAACGTGCTGGTGACGGCCCACCAGGGGTTTCTCACGCACGAGGCGCTCGCCGCCATCGCCACGACCACCTTGCGAAACCTGTCCGACCTCGAGGCCGAACGGCCATGCCCGAACGCACTGTGACAGCCTGCGACTTCCCTCCGATCGGGAAGTCCGCCCGGCCGTTGTCCAATCCAGGTCGTGGTGACGCCGCCCGTGTCCTCGGCATCTCAAGCACAGAGGAGTCACCGATGATGCACGTCGCAGGGCTGTGGCGGTATCCAGTGAAGTCGCTCGCGGGAGAACCGCTGGACCGTGCGTTTCTCGAACGCACCGGAGTGCCCGACGATCGGCGCGTGCGGGTCATGGGACCTGAGGGGGTGCGCACGGCGCGGAGGCACGACCGGCTCCTCGGTCTGCACGGGGGGCTTGGTGCGGACGGTCGGCCAACGATTGACGGCCACGCCTGGGACAGTCCCCGGGCCCTGGCGCTCGTGAGGAACGCCGCGGGTGCGGACGCGTGGCTCGAGGCGTGCGAGCCAGGGGACGGTGTCGACATCTTGCCGTTGCTCGTCGCCACCGACGGCGCGGTCGCTGCGTTCGGCCGGGACGTCCGGCGGCTGCGCCCGAACGTGCTGATCGGCAACGTGCCTGGTCTCAGCGAGGTGCAGTGGCCCGGCGCCGTCCTGGAGATTAGCTCGGTCGTCGTACGTCTCGATTCGCTCCGCGGGCGGTGCCCGATGACCACCGTCGATCCCGACACACTCGACCGGGACCCGGAGGTGTTGCGCGACATCGGCCGGCGCTTTGGGGGCCGGTTGGCCCTCAATGCCGACGTCGCGCAACCGGGATCAGTGGCCGTCGGTGACGCAGTCCGCCTCGTGGACGTTCGTGGGCGAGTGGCTTCGGAGATCGCCTGAGCTGGTGACGTCAAAGGTCGGAGGGGGTGGAATGACGCCGGACGAGCAGTGGATGACGCGTTGTCTGGAACTCGCGCACCAGGCCGGTGCGCGGGGCGAGGTCGCCGTGGGTGCCCTCATCGTCGCTGCGGATGGCGTCGTCGCGGAAGGCGTGGAGTCGAGCCGCGGCCTCCTCGATCCGAGCGCGCACGCCGAGGTGTGCGCGATCCGAAACGCCTGCCGCGCGCGGCGCTCGAGCGCGCCGGCGGGCCTTACGTTGTACAGCACGGTCGAACCGTGTGTCCTGTGTGGGTACGTGATCCGCCGTGTCGGGCTCTCGCGTGTGGTCTACGGCATCCCGGCGGGCGCGCTCGGCGCCTGCACATCGGCGTACGCCCTGCTGACTGACAGTGTCTTGTCGGGGGCGCCGCCGCCCACAGTGACCGCCGGAGTGCTGCACGCTGAGTGCGCCGCGCTGATGCAAGCGTATGCGATTCGAGGAACGTGATGCCCGGCGTGTGGCGCCGCGCAACTCGCTGGCGTGGACGACTTCGACGGCAACCCCTACTGCTCGTTGTACACCGTGCGATTCGAGGGAGTCGTGTTGGTGCCCCACGCGTTCGGGAAGAAACAATCTCACTTGATGTTCAGATAGGCCGGGTCGAAGCCAAACTCGACCCAGGCAGCCTTGCCCAGAAGCTGGGCTTGCGCCGTTGCCCAATCTTCCACGTGTCATGTGCGGTGGATGAGACCGTCCTTGCCGACCACCTGAATGGCCTGGACCGACGCGTTTTCAGACGGTCGATACCACTTGCCGAATGGCGACAGCAATGCTATCATTGCAGTCAACGCAGTCTTTTCATCCTCAACCAAGGGGAACCCGGTGGCGACGCTGACCATTCGAAACCTGGACAACGACCTGAAGGCGAAACTGCGACTGCGGGCAGCCGGCCATGGCCGGTCGATGGAGGAGGAGGCGAGGCAGCTGCTTCGCCGGGCCCTCACCCATGAGGAGCCCACGATGGGCCTCGGGTCGCGCATCACCCGCCGATTCGCTGAGGTCGGCGGCGCGGAGTTGCCGCTCGCAGCGCGATCGCTGCCGCGCCAGCCGTTCTCATCCGAGCCGGGTGAGGACGAGGGATGATCCTGCTCGATACGAATGTCGTGTCGGAGCTGATGCGGCCGGCGCCGGACCGCCACGTGGTCGGATGGGTGGATGCCCAGCCGGCGAGCGACCTCTGGGTCAGCGCGATCACCGTGGGGGAGATTCGATTGGGGATTGCCCTTCTACCAGCCGGACAGCGACAGGCCCGGCTCGCCCAGCTCGCCGACACGATGTTCCAGGAGGATTTCTCAGGTCGATGTCTGCCCTACGATGTCAGGGCCGCCACCGAGTTCGCCGGGATCGTCGCGGCCAGGACGCGGCTCGGACGCCCCATCAGCGTCGAGGATGCCCAGATCGCCGCCATCGCGCGCGCCGGCAAGCTCATCCTCGCGACGCGCAACACGAAGGACTTCGGCGACATCGACGACGTGGCCGTGGTCAACCCGTGGCCAGGTGAAACCGATCACAGACATTAGGCGGCACGAGCGGCTTTCGCGCCGCCACGGTCGGCTGGCGTGAACATGACGCCCGTTCTCGGACGCTCCCGGGCGGGTCTCACGCCACCGGAAAACTGCGGCTCCGCGACACAGGGCGGAATGTCGCACGGATCGCCGCCGATCAGGCCGCGACCGCGAGGCAGGTGGCCGACCTTTCCGAATCCTCCCGGATGAGATCGTCGTCTAGAAAGCATGGATTCTCAGCGCTCATCGGCATCACCTGCGCCTGGCGGCTGGCGCTACTACGGCCAGCGACGCCCGCCGTTTGCCGTCGCGCCGGGACCGGGCGAGGAGTCGGCGTGGGATTATCCGCGACCGCCGCGTCTCGAGCCTCTTGACTGCGAGGTCGTGGTGAAGGCCGGCGACATCGTCATCGCTCGCACGCGGCGGGCCCTGCGCGTGCTCGAAACGGCCAGCCCGCCGACCGTCTACATCCCCCGCGCGGACATTGCCGCCGTGTATCTGCAACCCGCTCAGGGGGGGTCGTACTGCGAGTGGAAAGGGATGGCCCGCTACTGGACCGTCTCGACGCCATCGCTCCGGCTGGAATCCGTGGGCTGGTCGTACGACGACCCGCGACCGGCGTTCGAGAACATCCGCGAGTGTGTATCATTCTACCCGGGGCGCATCGCCTGCTACGTGGGCGAGGTCCGGGTGCAGGCACAGCCAGGCGGGTTCTACGGGGGCTGGATCACGCCAGAGGTGGTCGGCCCGTTCAAAGGCGGCCCGGGTACGGCCGGTTGGTAGGGCGGTGGCCCATGACGCGGCTGTCGGAGGTCTCATGGCGTCAGGCTCCGGCATCAACACTGGAACGCCGCCTGCGGGTGTCCGCGTGACAGCCGAACTCGATCGGGTGGCGGTGCTCGACTGGTATCGCCGGAATCGGGCGCGCTCCGCCCGATTGTTCGAGATGCTGGCGGAGCGCTGCTACGTGACGCGCCCGATCGCCCTGCGCAACCCGATCGTGTTCTACGAGGGCCACCTTCCAGGCTTCAGCGTGAACACCCTGATCAAGAAGGGGCTCGGTCGGCCCGGCGTCGATGCCCGGCTCGAAGAGATCTTCGCGAGGGGGATCGATCCGGAGGACGAGGCGCTGGCCTCACCGCGCGGCGGCGTGAGCGCGTGGCCCGCCCGCGACGAGGTCCGGCGATTTGCCGACGCGTGCGACCGGCTCCTGGAGCACGCACTGCTGCACGACGAGGTGGATCGGCCGGGCGTGCCGGTGCTGGAACGGGCCGAGGGCGTGTTCACGCTGCTCGAGCACGAAGCCATGCACCAGGAGACGCTCCTCTACATGTGGCACCAGGTGCCGCACGGCGACAAGAAGCGGCCCAGCGGCTACGCGCCGGATGCGGCGGGCGATCCGCCCGTCCAGAGCAGCGTGACGGTCCCGGCCGGGATCGCCACGCTTGGGGCGCGACGCGGCATCGCACGATTCGGCTGGGACAACGAGTTCGAGGCCCACGAAGTCGTGGTGCCCGCCTTCGAGATCGACGTGCACGACGTCACCAACGCGGCGTTCCTGGAGTTTGTCCAGGCGGGCGGCTACGACAACCCCCAGTGGTGGAGCAACGAGGATTTCGGCTGGGTGCAGCGCGCCGGCGTTCGGCACCCGATGTTCTGGGAACAGCACGGCCACCAGTGGTTCTGGCGCGGGCAGTTCGATCGCGTGCCGCTGCCGCCCGCGTGGCCGGTGTACGTGAGCCACGCCGAGGCATCGGCCTTCGCCCGCTGGCGCGGGAAGCGGCTGCCCACCGAGGCCGAGTTCCACCGGGCCGCATACGGCACGCCCGGCGGGGTGGAGCGCTCCTACCCCTGGGGTGAGGATCCGCCGGACGCTACTCGGGGCCCCTTCGGCCTCGCGGGCTGGGACCCGGTGCCTGCCGGCTCGCGGCCGGCCGGCGCGAGCGCGTGGGGCGTTCACGATCTCGTCGGCAACGGCTGGGAGTGGACCAGCACGGTGTTCGCGCCGTTCGAGGGGTTCCGGCCGATGCCGTCCTATCCGGAGTACTCGGCCGAGTTCTTCGATGGCCAGCACTACGTCCTGAAGGGCGCCTCGCCCGCGACCGCGCACGAACTGCTGCGGCGCAGCTTTCGCAATTGGTTCCGCCCGCATTACCCGTACGTGTACGCGGCGTTCCGGTGCGCGAGGAGTCTGCCATGAGCGCGTCGCTGGCGCAGGACGTTCGCGAGGGCCTCGCGCGCAGGCCCAAACAGCTCCCGCCGAAGTACCTCTACGACGAGCTCGGCTCGGCGCTGTTCGAGGCCATCTGCGCGTTGCCGTGGTACCGCGTGACGCGCGCCGAGACGGCCCTGTTGGCGCGCTGTGCACCGCTGGTCGCCCGGCACATGCCGGATCCGCCCTTCATCGTCGAGCTGGGGCCCGGCAGCGGGGACAAGCTGCTGCGGCTGGCCGAGGCGTTTGGCACCGGCCCGCACAAGGCGCACCTGCACCTGATCGACATCTCGAGCAGCGCGCTGGCGGAGGCCCAGCAGGCCCTGGCGCGGCTCGAGGGTTTCACCGTGACCGTCGCGCACACGACGTACGACGATGGCCTGGCCGCGATTGGCGAGGTGCGCCCGGCCGCCGCCCCGATGCTCACGCTGCTGCTGGGCTCGAACATCGGCAACTTCGATGACGACGAGGCGCTGGCGTTTCTGCGGCGCGTGCGCGCGGCGGGGCGGGACGCCGACTGGCTCCTCCTTGGCGTCGACCTGATCAAGCCGGCACGCGATCTGGTACGTGCCTACGACGACCCGCTCGGCGTGACCGCCGCGTTCAACAAGAACCTGCTCGTGCGGCTGAACCGTGAACTCGGCGCCGACTTCGACCTCGCCGCCTTCGATCACCGCGCCCTGTGGAACGCCGAGCACTCGCGGGTGGAAATGCACCTGGTGAGCCGGGCGTCCCAGCGCGTCCTCATTCCCGGAGCGGACCTCACGGTCGCCTTCGACGCCGGGGAGTCGATCTGGACCGAGAGCTCGAACAAGTACACGCCCGCCAGAATCGCCGAGTTCGCCGCAGGGGCGGGCTTCAGCGTGCGCGGGCAGTGGGTGGACACGGACGCCGGATTCGCGCTGAGCTTGATGCAGGCGACGTAGACGAGCGCCCGGTCCTGCTGCGGATCAGGTCGATGACGCCTGGCCAGACCAATGCTCCAAGGCCAGCATCTCCTGCGACTACCGCGTGCCCCCGTCCAGGTGCTCCTTCAGCCAGGCGGCCCATCTGCGATCCACGTCCCTCTGATGAACGGGATCCGAAGGCGCGTGTCCGGCCACTGGATAGGCGATGAACGTCGTCTTCACGCCGTTGTCGCGCATCGCGTGGTACAGCATGAACGACTCGGTGATCGGGACTCGCTGGTCGCCCGTGTCGCACAGCACCAGCGTCGGGGCCTTGATGCGCGTGGCATAGCTCAGCGGGGCCTGGTCGCGGTAGGCCTGCAGCAGCTTCGGGCTGGTGAAGGGCGATCCCTCGTAGTAGGTCTTGACGGGAGCATGGATGTCACTGAGCACATACTGATCGATGTGATCGGTGACGGCCGCACCGGCAACCCCTGCGCGCCAGCGGTCGGGATAGTTGCCGAGCAGCCAGGCCGTCATGTAGCCGCCGTACGACCAGCCGGACACGGCCATCCGTGCCGGGTCGGCGATGCCCCGCTTGATGAGCAGGTCCACGCCCGACATGACGTCGCGGCCAGGCCCGGCGCCGGCATCGTTCCAGATGGCCGCCTGGAACGCATTCCCGAGGTTGTCGCTGCCGCGATAGTTGGGCTGGAACACGATCCAGCCGTGCGAGGCCAGCCACTGCGCCCGAGCCGAGAAGGACACCGTCGAGGCGCCGCGCGGTCCCCCGTGGATCAACAGGACCAGCGGGTAGGGACGACCGGCCTGGTATCCGGGAGGAAACGTCAGGACGCCGTCCATGTCGAAGTTGTCGGCGCCGCGCCATCGCAGCGGCTCGGTCTTGCCCAACTCGAGCGCGGCGATATGCGCGTTGAAGTCGGTCAGGCGCTGCAACTGGCCTCCGGGAGCCGGCAGGACGTAGAGCTCGGAGGGGCGGTCCGGCTCACTCGCGAGAAACGCCATCTGACCGGATCGCGCCACCGTGATGTCCGACGACGGGACAGCGGTGCCCGTGGCCACCTTCGTGGCGGGCCCGTCCAGCGGCTGGATCCACACGCCCACGGAGGTGCCGTCATTGGCCCGAATCACCATCGATTGGCCGTCGGGCATCCACCGGAAGCTCGAGATGTTCCGGTCAAGGGCGCCAGTCAGGCTGCGCCCGGCGCCTGCCGCCGGCGCCACGACGATCTCGTTGACGAACCGACGGTCGCCGCCGCGCGGATACGAATACGCGATGGAGGCGCCGTCCGGAGAGAGCCTGGCGCCGCCGACGCGCGGGATCTGCTCGTTCAACGCGCGGACCGACCCGCTGGCCAGGTCGAGCACGCGCACGCCGACGTCGTAGATGTATCGCGGACCCGGCTGATCCTGGTGCGCGAACACGATGGACGTGCCGTCAGGGGACCAGGACGGTTCCGGAACCCCGCCGGCGAGTCCGGCCGCAACCGACCACGTGCCTGACGTCAGCCGCCGGGCTTCGCCGCCGGCCGCGGGAACCAGCCACAGGTGGTACGGCCGCGGTGTCTCCGTCAACAGGTAGTTGACGTCCGCCTCGAAGGAACGATTGTGGCGCTCCTCGCCTTCCCGCTTCGGCGCGTCCTCCTCGCAGACGTAGGCCAGCCCGCTCCCGTCGGGACGCCACGCGTAGGAGCCCACCCCCGTTGGCGCCTTTGAGACCTGTATCGCCTCCCCGCCGTCGACGGGGATGACGAAGATCTGGGACTTGCCGTCGACCGGCGACAGAAACGCCAGGCTGGACCCCGAAGGCGACCAGCGCGGCGACGACACCCGGCGGCGGCTCAGCACCTTCTGTGAACGTGAGGCCACATCGACCAGTACCAGTTCGGCGTCGTAGCGGTTCTCCTCGTAGTTGGCCCGCGACACGACGACCACGGCCGAGCGGCCATCGGGAGAGATTTGCGGATCGGAGAGCCGGACGATCCGGCCGTTCTGCACGAGGTCGAACCGTTCCGCCGCAGCAGCGTCGCCGGCGATCAGGGAAAGCGCGACGAATGGGACGAGAAGGCGCATCACACGACCTCCATGAATGGCAGGACCCACCACGTGTCGCATGGTAGCACCATCATTCAACGTCCCCTGTCGCGACCCACCGTCGGCGACGCAGACGTAGATTGCGTGAGGCTCGAGCCGGTGCGCTGCCGTCTGGCACCTCCTGGACCGCCAGCGCGTCGTAGAGGTGCAGAAGTGGGGCCAACTGACCATGTCTGAGTCATCCGGCAGTGAAATCGAGGTCTTCTACGACGGCGGCTGTCCCGTGTGCCTGCGCGAGGTCCGGGTCCTTCGGCGTCTGGACCGGCGCGGCCGGATCCGCTTCACGGACATCGACGCACCGGGTTTCCAGGCGCCCGAGGGCGGCCCGGGCTTCGACGACCTGATGGCGCGGATCCACGCCCGGGCCTCCGACGGAACCTGGATTCACGGCGTCGAGGTGTTTCGCCGTCTGTATGCAGCCATCGGCTTCGGCCCGCTGGTGGCCGTGAGCCGGTGGCCGGGCATCTCGCAGTTGCTCGACTGGGGCTACGCGATCTTCGCGAGGAACCGGACGCGGTGGTTCGGCCGTTGCACGGCGAACACGTGCGACACCGGGGCCAAGCCGGCCTGACCCCGCGCGTTCCCGCCAGCCACACCCGTCGTCCTCATCATCAGCGGAAGTACACGCCGGCGTCCAGGTCGTGCACCAGCGCGAACGCATGGACCTCGGCGGCGTTTGCGGGTGCCACGAGGTGGGGCGAACGGCCTTTGTGTGTCACCTCCGCCAGCGCGTTCCGGTCTAACGAACCAGGACTATTCACAAGGAGTCGGGTGATGAACCATCGGGGCGTTGGGATGGCGAGGGCATGGGTGGCGGGCATCGTGGTCGCCGTGATGGTTGGGGCGGCTGCGGCGGGCGTGGCGGCGCAGCAAGCAAGCCCCACCCGTCAGGGCGACAGGCCGTCGCTCGCGGGCCGCTGGTTCGGGGTTGGGCCGCGGGCCATGGCCGTCGGGCTCGCGCTGCGCGCGCTCGATCTGACCGAGGCGCAACGCGACGCGATCGCGGGCGTGATGCAGGCGCATCGGGACGAGTTCAAGGACATCGCGCGCGCCGCGATGGGGGCCCGCCGCGCGCTCGATGACGCCGTGACGGCCGAGACGACTGACCCGGAGGCGATCCGCGCGGCGGCCGCGCGCGTGGCGGAGGCCGATCTCGCGGCCGCGCTCCTGCGCGCCAAGGTCCACGCCGAGGTGTTCGCCGTGCTGACGGCCGAGCAGCGGCTGAAGGCCACGACGATGCGCGAAAAGGCGTGGAACCGGGTCGCCCGCGCCATCGAGCGCAGGCTGGGTTTGTAGGCTTGTGGGCGGCGAAGGCGCATGCCCCGTCCTCAGGCGTGGCGAGGGCGCCCAGTCCGCCGATGGCCCGGAAGGGGTCTTCCCCCTCGCGGCCTTCGCGCTACGATAGTGACATGATCCACCTGTGCCGCCGGATCGCCGCCAGCCGCTGGTTCCAGAATGGGGCACTCGCGGTCATTGTCGCGAACGCCGTCCTGATCGGTGTTGAGACCTCCCCCGCCCTGTGGGAGCGCTACGGGGGCGTTTTCAACGTCCTCAACGCCGCCGTGCAGGTCATCTTCGTCGTCGAGATCGCCGTGCGCGTGCTCGCGTTCGGCCCGCGCGTCCACCGCTTCTTCCTCGACGGCTGGAACGTCTTCGACTTCGCGATCGTCGCCCTCTCGCTCCTCCCGGCGGCGGGTCCGTTCGCCACGGTGGCCCGCCTCGCGCGGCTGCTGCGAGCGCTCCGGGTCGTGTCGGCCCTCCCCGAACTGCGCCTCATCGTGGCGACGATGCTGCGGTCGATCCCGTCGCTCGCCAACGTGGTCGTGCTGCTCGGCCTCATCCTCTACGTGTACGCGGTCGTGGGGGTGCACCTCTTCGCCGGCGCCGACCCGGGCAACTGGGGGTCGCTGCCCCGTGCCGGGCTCACCCTGTTCGAGATCCTGACCCTCGAGGGCTGGGTCGATCTCATGAACACGTCGCTTGCGGCGACCGGGTGGGCCTGGGTGTATTACGTGAGCTTCGTCGTGATCGCCGTCTTCGTGGTCATCAACCTGTTCATCGCGATCGTGATCAACAACCTCGAAGCAGCGAAGCGGGACGAGCCTGTTCCCACGGACTCGCCGTCAGAGGCGCTGGCCGGGCGCCTCGCTGGAATTCGGGAGGAGTTGGAAGCCATCGAAGCGGCGCTGCGCGCCGCGCATGACGCTGCGGCTGTGCGCCGGCCGGAATAGTGCGCCCCACCGGCGGCGGAGCCGCCGTCCCTACCAGACGCCCGGCAGCAGCCTGTAGCGGACGCGCGCAGAGTAATGGGTGGATCGCGTTCGACACCATCATGCCGGGCCCGTATCCGAACGGGAGCGAACCGGCACACATCCATGTTTCAGCGAGCATCAACGGCAAAGCCGCGTTCGGGACACTCTGGTTCGAAGGCGATTCGCTGCTGACCGCGGAGCGCCGTCAGTGGGCGGGTCGAGACGAAGAGACCATCGTCGTTCCTCTCGACAGACGCGCTGATCCGTGGAGGGCCGATCACGTCTTCGTGATCAAGACCCAGTGACCCTTGGTGAAGGCGGCGGCCGGTCCCGCAGTCTGCCCTTGTCACGCCTTCGCGCCGCGTGCTAGAAAGAGCAGATTCCCCATCCGTTCACGCGAGTGTCGCCAGGAGATGACTGCATGACGAGAACGCGCGTCCTGGCCGGCCTGCTCTGCGCCGTCGCAGCAGCGGCCGTGCTGGCCGCTCCGGCCCTGAAGGCCGGGAGCGAGCCCATCAGCTACGTCGACATCAACAAGATCAAAGCCGAGGGCCTGCAGCGATCGCAGGTGATGGACCTGGCGAGCTGGCTCACCGACGTCTATGCGCCGCGGCTGACCGGCTCGCCGATGTCGCAGAAGGCCGCCGAGTGGACCGTTGCGAAGCTGAAGGAATACGGGCTCGTCAACGTGAAGATCGAGCCCTGGGCGAACCGCAACGGCTTCGAGCGCGGCTGGACCAACGACAAGTTCTATCTCGCCGCCGTCACGCCCGAGAAGTTCCCGATTCCGGGGACCCCGACGGCATGGACGCCAGGCACCGGCGGGCCGGTCAGCGGTGAAGCCGTCCTCGTCACCGCCGCCACGGAGGCCGATCTCGCGGCCTACAAGGGCAAGCTCAAGGGCAAGTGGGTGCTGATGCAGGCCGCGCCCGACGTGGCGGCGTACTGGAAGCCGCAGGCCACGCGCTACACCGCCGAGGAACTGGCGGCGCTCGAGGCGTGGCCGGCACCCGCGCCGCTGGAGTTTGGCGTGACGCCTCCGGGCGGCCGCGCCGGGGGGCCGGGCGCACCGGCGCCGGCAGGTCCTCCTGCCGGTGGGCGCGGAGGCATGGGCGCCATGGCCGCGCGCATCGCGTTCTTCAAGGCCGAAGGCGTCCTCGGGACGTTCACGACGGCGCCGCGCGGCCACGGCGTGTATACGATCGGCGGCAACCGCGCGGCCGACCCGTCCGCGACGCTCCCCGCCATCGCCATCGGCGCCGAGCACTATGGACGCATCGCCCGCATGCTCGCGAAGAACATCCCGGTCACGATCGAAGCCGAGATCACGAACACCTTCCATCCGAACCCGCCGGTGTTCAACATCACCGGTGAGCTGCCGGGCACGGACAAGACCGACGAGATCGTCATGCTCGGGGGCCATTTCGACACGTGGCACGCCGCGACCGGCGCCACCGACAACGGCGTGGGCGTGGCCGCGATGATGGAGGCGATGCGCATCCTCAAGACCTCAGGCGTGAAACTGCGCCGGACGGTCCGCATCGGCCTCTGGGGCGGCGAGGAGCAGGGGTTGCTCGGATCGCGGGACTACGTCTCCCAGCATTTCGCCAGCCGCCAGCCCGCGCCAGCGGCTCCCGGCGCGCCCGCGGCCGGCGGGCCGCCCGCCGGTGCGCAGCCTCCGGCAGCCGGCCAGTCAGGCCCGCCGGGCGGCCGAGGCGGCTTCGGTCCCCAGGGCCCGATCGAGTTGAAGCCCGCCTGGGACAAGTTCTCGGTGTACTTCAACATCGACAACGGCACCGGCGCGCTGCGCGGCGTCTACCTGCAGGGCAACGACGCCGTGGCGCCGATCTTCCGCGAGTGGATGGAGCCGTTCCGCAGCCTCGGGATGACGACCCTCACGATTCGCAATACGGGGGGCACTGATCACCTGGCCTTCGATGCCGTCGGCCTGCCGGGCTTCCAGTTCATCCAGGACGAAGTGGAGTACGACACGGTGACGCACCACACCAACCTGGACCACTTCGAGCGGTTGCAGCCGGGCGACATGCAGAAGATGGCCACCATCGCGGCCGGGTTCGCGTACCTCGCCGCGAACCGCGACGAGAAGCTGCCGCGCAAGCCGCTCACCATCCCCGTCGCGGGGCGAGCGGGAAAGTAGGGGCTAGGGACTAGGCGCTGGGCGCTAGTCAGAGTCGGGGCTCGGGACTCGGGACTCGGGTCTCGAAAAGACGACGGGCCGGTTGGGGATGTCCCCCGACCGGCCCGTTCTGTTCTGCAGCCTTCTGGCTTCTGGCTTCTGGCTTCTTGCTTCTTGCTTCTTTCTTCTGCCTTCTACTTCCCCGCGTGCTCTTTCTCCCGCTGCCGCAGCTTCTCTTCCCGCGCGGTCTTCGCCACCCCGGCGAGGTCGAGGTCGTTCTGGCGGCCGGCCGAGAGCGCGGTCTGCGCGACGACCAGCGAGTGCGACGCCGACTCGAGCGGCACGGCGTGCCCGCCGGTGTAGATCTGGTGGCGGCCCTCCGTGCCGTACCACTGCGCCAGGGTTGCCGTCTGGTGCTTCTTCTCGACGATCTGCCGCCAGCCCACGCCGGTGTTGTAGGCGCAGAAGGAGATCTCGCCTTCCTGCGTCCCGTAGGGAATGCTGCACTGGTGGGTCCGGCGGAAGTCGTAGGTCCAGAGGTCCTGGAACCACATGCCGGCGATGAACAGGAACATCCAGCGGTCGCCGCGCCGCTTTTCGACGTCCTCCATGGTCCGGCCCTTGCCGACGTGGCCGTAGTTGCGCTTGGTGGCGCCGAACGCCTTGTCGAACTTCTTGAGCAGGTCGGTGAGGCGGAAGGCCGACGGGGTGTTGAACGAGTTGTAGTTCCGCAGCAGCGCCACGGCCATGCCGAACCTGGACAGGCCCTTGCTGCGCGCCGCGTCGTTGATGACGGTGAGGTCCTTCACCAGCTGCCAGCCGTCCAGGAACGACGACACGGTGGCGCGCTCCTTCGTCTCCTTGTCGATCATCACGGCCATGCCGGCGCCGCAGTCCGGGTGGCAGGCGCAGTTGACCTGTCCCCAGTCGTACGCCATGCCGTGCAGCAGGTCGGCGGAGTCGGCGAAGGTGGTCATCATCGAGATCGGGAACCAGTCGCGCAGCGGCTCGCCGATGCCGGTCTGGCGCTTGATGTCGTGCGCGAGGTCGGCCATCGTGTAGCGCTGGGCCGCGCGCCGCTCGTCGGTGATCTCCTCGTCGCGGCCGGTGAACGACACCGGCTGGAAGGACATGAACGAGATCTTCTTCGGGTTGTCGAGGGCGAACTCGACAATCGGGCCGACCTGCTCGTTGTTGATGCCGTTGACGATCGTCGTCACCGGGACGATGTCGACGCCCGCCGCGTGGAGGTTCTCGATCGCCCGCAGCTTCACGTCGAACAGGTTCGGCACGCGGCGGTGCTGGTTGGCAGCGTTGCCGATGCCGTCGAACTGCAGGTAGACGAAGCGCAGCCCGGCTTCCCGCGCCTTCCGGCAGAACTCCGGGTCCTTGGCGAACTCGATGCCGTTGGTCGCCGCCTGCACGCTCTTGAAGCCGACCTCCATGCAGTAGGCGAGGGCCTTCAGGAAGTGCTTCGACAGCGTGGGCTCGCCGCCCGAGAACTGCACCGACATCTGGCGGTGCGGCTTCTTCGCCGCCGCCCGGTCGAGGATGGCCTTGATCTCGTCCCACTCGAGCTCGTGCACGAAGCCGACCTGGTTCGCGTCGGTGAAGCACGGGTCGCACATCATGTTGCAGCGGTTCGTCAGGTCGACGGTGAGCACCGTGCCGCGGCCGTAGTGCAGCGCGCTCGAGCCGTGCTCGTGCAGGCCGTCGGGGCCGTGGACGGGGATGTCCGCGCCCATGAACATCTCTTCGGTCCGCTTGAAGAACGCCGGGTCCGTCGACAGCACGTCCTCGAAACGGCCGTGCGTCGGGCAGTCCTTCACCATCCAGATTTTCCCGCCGCGCTCGATGATCTGCGCCGGGATTTCCCCGGCGTGGTGCTTCGTGAAGAGCTCCGGCGTGGCCTTGCTGTCGATGACCGCCTGCCTCGCGTCGCGGGTGCAAGAGGGGCACAGCGACGTCGTTTCCCGGGGGACGCCAAGCGGCGGCCGGAACTTCTCGGTGGACTTGGGCAGCGGCTTGTCGGACCAGCGCGGGGTCATCGACGGGCTGGGCGCGATGCGATAGAGCGGCTGGATGGCGTACCAGACGCCGTTGGCGGCCCACGCGAGCGCCTTTTCCACGTACTTCGCCGGTGCGTGCATGAAATCCTCCTGCCCGGGCAGCCGGCGGGACACCAGCGTCCCTTCCGTCCCGCCCGCGGGCATGCCGGAACCCCACGATTCTCGCGAAACGGGGCGCCGGGGCCAACGAGGATCCGGTAAACGGGCAATGCGGCCCCCGAGCGGGCATCCGGCCCGCTCAATGGTCAGCCGGCCTGTCCGCCGCCGGGCCCGATCAGGCCCTGAGGAGGTTCGCGCCCCAGCTCATGCCGGCGCCGAACGCCACGGTGAGCACGAGGTCGCCCGGCCTGATGCGCCCGCTGCGCGACGCCTCGTCCCACAGCAGCGGGATCGTGGCCGCCGTCGTGTTGCCGTACTTCTGGATGTTGTGGATGACCTGCTCGTCGGCGAGGCCCAGCAGCTTCTGCACGTACTCGTTGATGCGCCGGTTGGCCTGATGCATGAGGACCAGCGACAGGTCGCCGGGGCGCACGCCGTTGCGCTGAAGGATCTGCTGGGTGACCTCGGCCATCTTCGTCGTGGCCATCTTGAAGACGAACCGGCCGTCCATCTGCGGCCACTGCTCGTTGCGCTCGAGCAGGGCGCGGTCGATGTAGGGCCGGTTCCGGGTGCCGGCGCCCGGGATGTAGAGGCGCGTGAAGTCCGTGCCGTCGGCGCCGACGCGGTGGTCGATGATCCCGCGGCCCTCGCCCTCGAACGCCTGCACGACCACCGCTGCGGCGCCGTCGCCGAACAGCACCTCGAGATGGCGGTTCTGCGTGTTGAAGTCCCACTCGTCCTGCGGCATCGGGGCGCCGGTCGCGCCAGCCAGCCGCGCCCAGCTCGCCTCGCGGAACGGCATGAAGGCCGAATGCACCTCCGCGCCGACCAGCAGCACGTGGCGCGCCAGCCCAGCCCGCACGTGGGCGTCGGCAAGCTGCAGGCCGTAGACAAAGCCGCTGCACTGCTGCCGGATGTCGAAGCAGGGCACGCTCGGCAGGCCCAGCGCCGCCTGCAGCAGGCAGCCGTTGCCGGGCATGTAGTAGTCGGGCGTCATCGTCGCGTAGACGACCATGTCGATGTCGGCGGCGGTGAGGCCGGCCGATTCGATGGCCTGACGGGCGGCCGGGATCGAGAGGGCCAGCGTCGAGGTGCCGGGCTCCACCCAGCGCCGCGATTCGACGCCGCTGCGCTCGCGGATCCACGCGTCGCTCGTCTCCATGATGGTGGCGAGCTGGTCGTTCGAGATGACGGTGGAGGGGAGGTTCGATCCGCTGCCGGCGATGATGGCACGCGTCACGCGGTGGCCCTTCGGTGATGGCGCCCGTGGGGGGACGCGATCGTGATTGTAGCCCGAAGGGCCGCGGCTACGACGGAACGAGGCGCGCGAGCAACTGCTCGGCGAGCGTCTTCAATTCCGGATGGGCCAGCGCCCGCTCGGCAAACGGCCGCGCCCGGGCAGCGTCGCCGAGGTTCGCCAGGGCGACGCCGGCGTTGTAGGCCGAGCGGGCCTGCTGAAGGCGGACCTTGAGGATGTCGCGTTCCTTGGCCGCCACGAGCACGTCCTGGCGATCGTCGGCCAGTTCCGACGCCCGGATGGTGGCGATGCGCTGGCGGACGGCCTTCTCGTCGAGGGCGTAGCAGGGCTCGGCGCGCTCGAAGAGCGGCGCGGCCTCGGCCCACTTCCGCTGCATGACGAGCGTGCTGGCCAGGTAGTAGCCCGCGTCGCAGTCCCGGTCGCCCCGCCCCTCGAAGTGCTGCACCGCCAGGCGGAACTCCTGCTCCGCGCGCTCCACCTCTTTCCGCGCCAGGGCGATGAACCCGGCCAGCATGTCCACCTGCGGGCTCATCGGCATCCGGCTCCGGGCGGCGATGACGTCGTCGTTGGCGCGGTCGTACTGGCCGAGGCGGTGCAGGTTCCACGCGCGCCAGTAGTGCGCCTCCCCCATGTACCAGGTGCCCAGGCGCACCATCTCGCCGGCAATCGCGATCGCCTCCTCGTGGCGGCCGAGATAGCTCAGGCTCTTGATCTCGCCAAGCATGGCGTCGCGCTGGCCGGGGACGGCGGCGTTGACGTCGTGGTACCCGTCGCGCGCCAATCGGAACTCCTCCAGGGCGAGCGAGACATGGCCCAGCGCGAGCCGGGCAGGCGGGAGTCCGGGAATGCCGGCGGCCGCCTTGAGCAGGTGCCGCTCGGCCGTCAGCAGCGTGAGCCGGCGCAGGGCCCATTCCCCCAGGAAGAGATGCGCCTCCGCGAAACGCGGGTCGGCGTCGGCGATCGCCGCCACGGCCTCCTCGTCCGGCTCGGCCGGGCACACCGCGGCGCGGAAGCGCACCAGCGGAGGCGCGCCGGCCGCGGGCTTCCAGGGCGGCACGTCGCCGCCTCCCTGGTAGTACCGGCGGTCGCAGTCCAATGCCAGCAGGAAGTAGGCGTTGAGCGCGTCCTGCTCCGCCGCGGGCGCGATCAGCCTGCGCCAGGCGGGCCAGGACTTGAACATCGTCCGGAGGGCCGGCATCAGCCCGTCCTGCTGCTCCTTCGAGACGCCGCCCGCATGCCAGGCCTGCGACTCGGCGACGGCCACGAACGGACTGATGTCGTACGGCACCGGCTGGCGGCTCGCCAGGTCGATGGCCCGTTCGAGGGATCGTCCCCCGGCCAGGCCGAATCTCGCGCTCGCGCAGGGCAAGCAGCAGCGCGGTGTCGACGGCCTTGAGGCTGGCGGCCGGGGCGTCGCCCGTCGCGGCGGCCCGCTCGTAGATCTCGAGCGCGCCGGTGAGGCACGTGTAGCAGCCATCGCGGACCAGGGCGTCCGCGCGGGCCAGATCGGCGGTCAGCGCCATGCCAGGGCGCGGGTCGAGCACGGGCCTGGGCCCGCAGCCGGCGGCCGCGAGCAGGGCGAAGGCGCCGGCCGTAATCGCGACAGAGGTGCGCATGCCGCCTCGCCGGAGTTAGACACCGGCTGCCGCAACCTGGCACAGGATGGAGCCGTATTCACCACAGGGCCGCCCGCAGGGCACCGCGGGTGGCGCGGCCGCAGGAGGCGCGGCGCGGCAGCCGGCGCGGCGCGCGGGGCTCCGGCCGCTTACGTGTTGTGCTGGCGCAGGGGCGGCGGTGGCGCCATAATAGCCGCGCCACGCGAATGTGGCCGACGAGCAACCCTCGAGGGTGGGCCCTATGGACTGGTGGATGTGGGCGGCGCTGGGACTCGTGCTCGCGGTGGGAGAAGTCCTGACCCCGGGCGGGTTCTTCATCGTGTTCTTCGGCCTGGCGGCGCTGGTGGTGGCGCTGCTGGCGTTCCTGGGGCTGGCCGGGCCGCTGTGGTCCCAGACCCTGCTGTTCTCGATCTTCTCCATCGTCTCGCTGCTGCTCTTCCGCAATCCGCTGCTCCGCTGGATGGGCCGTCACACCAGGCCGACGGTCGAAGTGGACAGCCTGGTGGGCGAGATTGCCGTCGCCTCCACCGCCATGACCGCCGGCGGCGTGGGCCAGGCGCAGCTGCGGGGCAGCTCGTGGAACGCGCGGAACGGCTCGCAGGCGGCGGTCGCGGCCGGCGCCCGCTGCCGCGTGACGCGCGTGGAAGGCCTCGTGATCTGGCTTGAACCCGAGTGAGGTGATCCCATGACCGGTGCCGTAGTCGTCTTCGGCGTCTTCGCGATCCTGGTGCTCATCATCATCGCGAAGACCGCGGTGGTCGTGCCGCAGCAGAGCGCGTTCGTCATCGAGCGCCTGGGCAAGTACGCGGGGACCCTGTCCGCCGGGTTCCACGTGCTGGTCCCGTTCGTCGACGTGATCCGCTACCGGCACACGCTCAAGGAGCAGTCGAGCGACATCCCGGCGCAGGTGTGCATCACGCGCGACAACGTGCAGGTCGGCGTCGACGGGATCCTCTACCTGAAGGTCCTCAACCCCGAGCGCGCGTCCTACGGCATCGGGGACTATCACTTCGCCATTTCGCAGCTCGCCCAGACGACGCTCCGCAGCGAGATCGGCAAGATCGATCTCGACCGGACGTTCGAGGAGCGCACCAACATCAATACGGCCGTCGTCACCGAACTCGACAAGGCATCCGAGTCGTGGGGCGTGAAGGTGCTGCGCTACGAGATCCGCAACATCACGCCGCCGGGAGACATCCTGGCCGCCATGGAGAAACAGATGCGCGCCGAGCGGGAGAAGCGCGCCGTGATTCTCTCGTCGGAAGGCACGCGCGACGCGGCGATCAACACCGCCGAGGGCGAGAAGCAGCAGGTCATCAAGGCGTCGGAAGCCCGGCGCCAGCAGCAGATCAACGAGGCGCAGGGCCAGGCCGAGGCGATTCTCACGGTGGCGAACGCGACGGCCGAAGGGCTCAAGAAGGTCGGAGCCGCCATCATGATGGAGGGCGGCTACGACGCCGTCCGCCTGCGGGTGGCCGAGCAGTACGTCGCGCAGTTCGGCCAGCTGGTCCAGGGCACCACGAACCTGGTGCTGCCGGCCAACGTCGGCGACATCGGCGCGATGATCGCGCTGGCGATGAACGTGTTCAACCAGCAGTCCGTGAAGGGCACGCCCAAGCCCTAGCGGGGGCCGAACCGCGCGCGGAGCCACGCCAGGCGGTCGCGCGTCGCCTCGGCGTTCAACCCGTGCTCGGCATCGTACCAGCGCACGTCCTTCGGGCCGCCGACGCTGGCCACCAGCGCCTCGGCGGCCGCCTTCGTCACGAACCGGTCGCGCGTCGCGAACTGGAACAGCACGGGCAGCGTGCCGATCCTCGCCAGGTGCCTGGTCGGGTCCATCGGCGCCACGCGCCCGACGACCTCGGCCTTCCGGGCGTCGTCGCGCTTCGGCCAGAGCAGGAACCAGTCGCTGAACGACCGCGTGCCGGCCATGAAGACGAACCCCTTCAGCCGCGCCGCATCCACGCCCGCGACGAGCGCGCCGTACATCGCGCCGAAATCGTGCCCGACGTAGAAGACGCGCGACCGGTCCACGCCCGGCCGCGCGTTCAGGATGTCCAGCGCCCGGCGCAGTTCCTTCACCTGCTCGATGGAGTGCCCGAGATCGTTCTCGGGGTCGCGGTTCTGGAACCAGTCCGGGTCGGACCACATGGTGTCCACCAGCAGCGAGATCACCCCGTCGCGAGCCAGGTCGATCGCGTCGGGCAGGAACTGCTTGCGGCTGGAGGTCGGGTTGGGCGGCTCGTACCAGTGGACGAACAGGATCGCCGGCCGCGGCCCGGCGCCCGCCTGCACCGGCGTGACGAGATACGCCGCCCGGCGCGCGCCGGTGAGCGTTTCATAGGTCAGGTCGGTCACGACGGCCGCGTCGCGGGTGTTCACTGCGCCGCGCATGATGTTCGCCGGGCGGTGCTGGTCGTAGGCGAACATCGACGCGGGGTCCTGGGCGGCCAGGACGGCCCCGCCGAACACCACCGCCAGCGCGCACGCGGCCACGGCCGCCTTCATGACCGTTCTCCCGCTTGCGGACTCCCCCGCCGATCGCCGAGAATCCCGCCGTCATGGCGCACCTGACTGCTAGGTCCGCGTATGCCCGCCTCGTCGACCGGCTGAACCAGTTTCCCCAAGGCGCGCCCCCTTCAGATCTGCTCTATCGCATCCTCGGCCTGCTGTTCACGGAGCGGGAGGCCGAGCTGGTGGCCCGGTTGCCGATCAGGCCCTTCACGGCGGGCCGCGCGGCCGCCGCGTGGAAGCTGCCGCTCGCCGAGGCGCAACGCATCCTCGACGCCCTGGCGTCGAAGGCCATTCTCCTCGATCTCCAGCAGGGTGACGACCACCTCTACGTCCTCCCGCCCCCGATGGCCGGCTTCTTCGAGTTTTCGCTCATGCGGGTGCGCGACGACGTGGATCAGCGGCTGCTGTCCGAGCTCTTCTACCAGTACCTGACCGTGGAGGAGGATTTCGTCAAGCAGCTCTTCACGACGGGCACGACGCAGCTGGGCCGGGCGTTTGTCCACGAATCGGTCCTCACCAGCGACCAGGCGCTGCACGTGCTCGACTACGAGCGGGCCAGCGCCGTCATCGCCTCGTCGCCGGACATCGGCGTCGGGCTGTGCTACTGCCGGCACAAGAAGCAGCACCTTGGCTCGGCGTGCGACGCGCCGCTCGGCATCTGCATGACCTTCGGCGGCACGGCCCGGTCGCTCATTACGCACGGCTACGCGCGGCGCGTGGACGCCGCGGAAGGGCTCGACCTGCTCCAGGAGGCACGCGGACGCCGGCTCGTGCAGTTCGGCGAGAACGTGCGCCGCAACGTCGCGTTCATCTGCCACTGCTGCGGCTGCTGCTGCGAGGCGATGATCACGGCCCAGCGCTTCGGCAGCCTCCGGCCGGTCCACACCACGAACTACCTGCCCGCTGTCGATCGCGCGGCCTGCAGCGGCTGCGGGCGGTGCGTCAACGCGTGCCCGGTCGGCTCGATGGCGCTCGTCTCGGCCCAGGACCCGAAGCACCCGAAGAAGAAACGGGCGCACCTGGAGGCGGCGACGTGCCTGGGGTGCGGCGTGTGCGTGGCGGCCTGCGACAAAGGGTCGCTCTCGTTGACGGCGCGGCCGGAGCGGGTCATCACGCCTCTCGACTCGACCCATCGCGTCGTGCTGATGGCCATCGAGCGCGGGAAGCTGCAGAACCTGATCGCCGATCACCAGGCACTCGCCAGTCATCGGGCGATGGCCGCCATCTTCGGCGTCATCCTGAAGCTTCCGCCCATCAAGCAGGCGCTCGCCAGCCGCCAGCTCCAGTCGCGGTACCTCGAGGCGCTGCTGGGCGGAGACGGCGCACACTGAGGGTCGGCGAAGCGCTCTTCAGGGTGCCTCCGACCACCTGACCTCTACACCTTCACGCCCGGCGAGGGCTCCCCTCAGAAGGGCGACCAGCGTCTCGTCCGCTCCGGCGCCCGCGAGCATGTCGATGGTCGCCCCATCGATGTAGTAGGAACGGTCATCGCCCGACTCCTGCTCCAGGGTACTCGACGAGAGTGCCGAGCTGCGCCCCGCTGATGCGGCCGATGAACGTGCCCCGTTCGGCGTCGGACAGCAGGATGGTCGCGATATCGGTGGGCCGGCTCACACCGCGTGCCGGCACCTGTGTTTCGCCGGTGGGCACCGGGCCGGCCTCATGCTGCAGGTCCGCCAGCATCTCCCGGGCCCGGTCCGCATCGTGCTCCACGACCAACAGCGCGACGACGCTCTGCCTGGCCCCTGTCCACCGCCCCAGCCTGTCGTCAGCCGGCCGGCGGACCGGCGCCGAATGTTCGCGAACCACGTATTCGATGCCTTCCTGCTCCAGCGTGAGTCGCGCGAGATCAATGGCGCCGGCCTCGCGGCTCTCGAACACGGGCACGAGGGATGCGTCGGGCGCCGGGTCGCGGCCGGGCCGATGCGCGACAAGCGGCGCGCCGCAGTCATCACAGGTGTCTTCGTACCAGGGGAATCGTGCGTCGCACGCCGGACAGGTACCCGATCGTCACCGCTCATCCCGGTCCGCTCTTTCCGCTACTCGTGGATCTCGACGATGTCGCCCTCGGCGAGCACATGGTCCTTCTGCACCGCCTGCCCGTCGAAGGCGCTCGTGCCCCACACGCGCGCGAACGTCATCGTGTCGAGCAGGTCCTTGTGGATGCGCTCGGCGAGGTCGCCGACGGTCGATCCCAGCGGCAGCGCGAATGGCGCCGAGTCGTCGCGCGGCTTGCCCGGCTGCTTGGTATAGACGCGCATGACCCCGAACGCCTCGAACGTCCGCCTGGCGAGGGCCTCGAGGCCGGCGCCTGATCGGGCCGACACCGCGGCGGCGCGCCACTGCCCTTCCAGCAGCTCTTCGATGACCGGCAGCGCGTCGGCGACGCCCTCCTTGTCGAGTCCCGTCACGACCACGACCGCCTTCTTCTGGACGGCGGCGGTGAGGTAGCTCGGCTCGGTGCCCGCCGGATACAGGCCGATGTTGCGCGCCTGGAGCACGCGGCGGATCTCGTCGAAGCCCTCGAGGGCGAGCTCGCCGTCGACGACCACCCAGACGAGGTCGGCGTAGCGGATGAGGTCGAACACCCACGTCTCGACGTGCTGCTCCGACAGCGGCGGCAGATCGACGAGCTGGAAGGCGATGTCCTCGAACGGCATCATGCCCGGCACCGGCTCGCGGGTGGTGAACGGGTAGTCGCCGACGGCCGGCGTGGCGCGGGTCAGCGCGCGCACGAGCGACGACTTGCCGCTATTGGGCGGTCCGGCCAGCGCCACCTGTCCCGCACCCTCCCGGGGGACGATGTAGCTGAACCCGCCCTTGCCGGCCTTCTTGCCGCCTTCCTTCCGCAGCTTCGCGATGCGCGACTTGAGGTCGGCCTGCATGTGGTCGGTCCCCTTGTGCTTGGGGATGACCCGCAGCATCTCCTCGAGCGCGTCGATCTTCTCGGTGACGGACTTCGCGGCGCGCAGCCGCTCCTCCGCGCGGTGATACTCGGGACTCAGGTTCGCTGGCATCGTCGGACGAAGCTCCGCCGGGCTTCCATTCTAGCCGGGCTTGACCCACAATAGCCCCGCCCGCCGGAGGAGCGCCGCCATGACGTTGAAGCGGAGACCGGACGCCACGCCGCGCGCGACGACTGCGGCGCTAGTCGTGCTGGTGCTGGCGGCCACGGCCGTGGCCACCCAGGACCAGCTGCCGGTCCGGTGGAAGCCCGTCGAGGGCAAGCTGCTGTCGAAGTTCGCGAGGGATGTGTCTCCGATGGCGCCGCACCCCGAGTACCCGCGCCCGCAGCTGATGCGGTCCGCCTGGCTCAGCCTGAATGGCCTGTGGCAGTACGCCATCAGGCCGAAAGCGGCGGAGGGGCCTGGCGCCGTGTACGACGGCAGCATCCTCGTGCCGTTCGCGCCCGAGTCGTCGCTCTCGGGCGTCGGCAGGATGGTCGGCCCCGACAATCGTCTCTGGTACCGCCGGACCTTCCGCGTACCGCCTGCGTGGGCCGGCAAACGCATCTGGCTCCGTTTTGACGCCGTCGACTGGGACGCGACGGTCACGGTGAATGGCAGGAAGGTCGGCGCGCACACGGGCGGATACGACCCGTTCGCGTTCGACATCACCGACGCGCTGACGCCCAGCGGCGACCAGGAGCTGGTCGTGTCGGTCTGGGATCCGTCCGATGCCGGCCCGCAGCCTCGCGGCAAGCAGGTGCTCAACCCCCGCGGCATCTGGTACACGCCCACGACCGGCATCTGGCAGACCGTGTGGCTGGAACCGCTCCCGGCCCAGGCCATCGAGCGTCTCAAGCTGACGCCCGACGCCGACGCGGGCACGATCACGATCGAGCCTCGCGTCCATGGCTCGGCCAGCGGTCACACGGTGCGCGCGGCGGTAGTGGCCGAAGGGAAGCAGATCGCGATCGCCGAGGCGCCGGCCACGGCGCCGCTGCGCATCGTCGTGCCGCGCCCGCGCCTGTGGTCGCCCGGCGATCCCTATCTCTACGATCTGAAGGTCGCCCTGGTCCGCAACGGGTCGGTTGTCGACGAGGCGTCGAGCTACTTCGGCTTCCGGAAGATCTCCCTCGGCCCCGGCCCGGACGGCGCCGCCCGCCTGCTGCTCAACGGCACGCCGCTCTTCCAGTTCGGCTTCCTCGATCAGGGTTTCTGGCCGGACGGACTGCACACGCCTCCCACTGATGAGGCCATGCGGTTCGACATCGTCTCGACGCTCGGCTTCGGCATGAATCTGGCCCGCAAGCACATCAAGGTCGAGCCGGACCGTTGGTACTACTGGGCCGACAGGCTCGGCCTCCTGGTGTGGCAGGACATGCCGAGCGGCGGCAACGACACGCCCGAGGCGCGCCGCAACTTCTCGGAGGAGTGGCAGCGCCTGATCGACGCCCGCTACAACCACCCGTGCATCGTCATGTGGGTGCCGTTCAACGAAGGCTGGGGCCAGCCCGACGCCGCGGGCTCGCGCGAGGTGGCCGAGTGGACCGCCCGCTACGACCCCACGCGCCTCGTCAACCACGCATCCGGATGGACGGATGCCGGCGCCGGGCACGTCGCCGACGTGCACATGTACCCCGGCCCGTCGATGCCGGCGCTCGCACGCACGCGGGCCGGGGTGCTCGGCGAATTCGGCGGGCTCGGCTTGCCGACCAGTGGCCACACCTGGCAGGACGAGAAGAACTGGGGCTATGTCAGCGTCAAGAGCCCGGCCGAACTCCAGACCGCCTACGAGGCGCGGCTCGCGCAGTTGCGGCTGCTCGTGGCGCGAGGCCTGAGCGCGGCCGTCTACACGCAGACGACCGACGTGGAGATTGAAACCAACGGTCTGATGACATACGACCGTGAGGTCGTGAAAATCCCGCAAGCCACGCTCGCGGCCATCCACGGGAAACTGTACAAGGACCTGCCCCGCGTGGAAACGCTGCTGCCGACCTCCGAGTTGGACGGCCGCACCTGGCGGTACACGCTGCAGGAGCCGCCCGCCGGGTGGACTTCGGCGGGCTTCGACGACAGCGCCTGGCAGTCGGGCCCGGCCCCGTTCGGCGGCGGCAAACCCGAAGGCGTGCCGGTCCGGACGCCGTGGACGTCGCCCTCGATTTGGCTGCGGCAGACGTTCGAGTGGAACGGCGGCCCGTCGGATGGCCTTTACTTCGGTACTCACTCACGACGAGGACGCCGTCATCCATCTCAACGGCGTCGAGGCCGCCTCGGTGCAGCGCCACTCGACCGGTTACGTGATGGTACCCGTCTCCGCGGCGGGCGCCCAGGCCATGCGGCCCGGGCGCAACCTCATCACGGTGCGCTGCACCCAGACCAAGGGCGCGCAGGCAATCGACGTCGGCATCGTGCGGGTGCAGGAGGCTCGTCAATAGTCGGGGCTCGGGATTCAGAATTCGGGATTCGACGAGCGAAGGAGGCCCCCTGCCGGAAGCGAACGCGCCCGACGTCACCGGACTCCTGCTCGCCTGGCGCGACGGCGACGCGTGCGCGCTCGATGCGCTGATGCCGATCGTGTACGCCGAACTGCACCGCCTGGCGCATCGGCACCTCCGCGGCTGGGCGCCGGACCACGGGCTCCAGACCACGGCGCTCGTGAACGAGGCCTACCTGCGCCTCGTGGGTGCCAGCCAGGTGAACTGGCAGAACCGGGCCCACTTCTTCGCGCTGTCGGCCAGGCTGATGCGGCGGATCCTCGTGGACGCCGTGCGCGGGCAGCGCTCGCTGAAGCGCGGCGGCGGCGCTCCTCACGTCGAACTCGGTGACGACGACACGCCGCCGGGCACCGGCCGGCGCGATCTCGTCGCGCTCGACGATGCCTTGAACGCCCTGGCGGCCCTCGATCCGCGGAAGGCCAGGGTGGTGGAGTTGCGGTACTTCGGCGGGCTCACGGCCGAAGAGAGCGCCGAGGCGCTCGGCGTGTCGCGCATCACCGTCGAGCGGGAATGGCGCGTCGCCAAGCTGTGGCTGGCGCGGGAGTTGAGGGGCGCGCCGCCATGACGCCGGAACGCTGGCAGCAGGTCGAGCGGATTTGCCAACTGGTGCTCGACGAGGCGCCGGACGGGCGGCTGGCGTTGCTCGACCGCGAATGCGCCGGTGACCGAGACCTGCGCCGTGAAGTCGAGTCGCTGCTGGGCGGGCAGGACGAAGCCGACCGGCTCCTCGAGATCCCCGCGTGGCAGCGCGCACCCGGCGCGGCCGATGCCCACTCCTCGACCCGGCCGCCGCGATTCGGCCCCGGCGCGCGCCTCGGGCCGTTCGAGGTTGGCGCGCTCGTCGCCGCCGGCGGCATGGGCGAGGTGTACCGGGCGCGCGACACGCGCCTCGGCCGCACGGTGGCGCTGAAAGTGCTCCCGGGCGATGCCGCCGCCGATCCCGATTGGCGCCGCCGCATGGAGGCCGAAGCGCACGCCGTCTCGCGCCTGAACCACCCGAACATCTGCGCGCTGTTCGACATCGGATTCGGACGGCGGCACCGACTTCCTCGTCATGGAGTACCCTCGAAGGCGAGACTCTGGCTGCGCGCCTGTCGCGCGGCAGGGCGGCGAGCGCGTCGCCCCCGTCGGGATTGCCCTTCGACGAGGCGCTGGAGTACGGGGCCCAAATTGCGGACGGGCTGGCCGCCGCCCACCGTGCCGGCATCATCCACCGCGACCTCAAGCCGGGCAACGTGATGCTGACGCCAGGCGGCGCCAAGCTGCTGGATTTCGGCCTCGCGAAAACGAGCCCGGCATTCGAAGCGGCGGCCTCCGTCGCCGATGGGCCACCTCAGCCGCACACGGTGTCCGGCGTAGTCATGGGCACCGTGCACTACATGGCACCCGAGCGGCTGCGTGGCAAGCCAGCCGACTCACGGACGGACCTCTTCGGATTCGGTGCGCTGCTCTACGAGATGCTGACCGGCCGCCGCGCATTCGAGGGCTCCTCGCCGCTCACGGTGATCACCGGCATTCTCGAGCGCGAGCCGCCAGCCCTGCTGGACATTCAGCCGCTGGCGCCGCCGGCGCTGGATCGTCTCGTGCGCGGATGCCTGGCCAAGGATCCCAACGAGCGGTGGGACTCAGCGCTGCTGGCGGCGCAGGAGTTGCGTCGCATCGGGACCGGCGACCGGACGCCGATGCCGGCTGCCCGTGACGAGCGTTCACCGTGCAAGGTCCCCGAAGCGCAGCCGGCCCCGGATCGACTCCCGCCCGTGGAGACCGGCTCCCCCTCAGGCCTGTCGCGGCGGAGGAGATGGATCGGGTGGTCCGCAGTTTCCGCGGTCGTCGTCGCCGCAGCGGCCGCCGCCTGGTGGGCGCTGACGCCGGCCTCTGCGCCGGGCCGCCTGCAGCGGTTCGACCTCGACCTCGGCCGGCGGTTCACGCCGGACCCGAGAACGGGGCAGGTGTGGCTCGCTCCGGACGGGACCCGGATCGTCTTTGCGGGCATCGGCGCCGACGGCGAACCGGACCTGTTCGTCCGCCGGCTGGATCACGCCGATTCGACGCCGCTCGGCACGGGCGGCGGCGAGGATTCGTTCTCCTCCCCGGACGGGCGCTGGCTCGGGTACTTCCTCCAGAACCGGCTCCTGAAGATCCCGGTGGCCGGCGGCCCGCCGGTTGAGCTCTGCACCGTGCCTGAACAGACGGCGGGCGGCGCGCATTGGGGCGATGGCGGGTTCATCGTCGCCGCCCTTGGCCCGACAAGCGTGCTGGCGCGAATCCCTGAGACCGGAGGCGAAGCCGTGCCGCTGGCAGGGCCCGGTGGCGCACCGCTGGCGGTGACGGGGCGTTGGCCCCAGGTGCTGCGGGGCTCGCAGGCGGTGATCTTCAGCAGTCGCCCTCCAGTTGGCGAATCCGAGGGCGGCACCATAGAGGGCGTGTGGCTGGGCACGGGACGGCTCACGACCCTGGTCCGGGACGCCGAGTTCGGCCGGTATCTGACGAGTGGGCATCTCGTCTTCGTGCGGCGCGGCACGCTGTACGCCGCGCCGATGGACGCCGCCCGGCTCGTCCTCACTGGGCCGTCCGTGGCCGTGCTCGGCCCGGTGGCGTTCGACGGGGAGACGGGCAGCTTCCCGTTCAGCGTCTCGACCACGGGTGCCGCCGTCTTGTTGACCGGCGAGTGGCCGTGGCAGCCGCCCCCCGGCTCTTCCGCGCGAGACGCCGCGCCCCGCCCGGCGGCGACGCTTCTTCTGGGTTTTCTCAACGAACTGGATCGCCTGGCTCCGTCGCCGCGCTGACATTCGCTCCACCCGCCACCGACGCGCCATCGTTCCGCCACAGTTACGCCAGAGTTCCGTCTTGACAGCCGACGGCGGCGGGCATAGCCTTCGGTCGGACTTATCGCTCGGGGAAATACTGCCCCATGCCTGCTGGAGGTGTGAAATGCGTCTGTTTGTGAGGAGTTTTGGCTTGCTCGCGCTCGCGTTCGCCTGCCTGGCGCTGCTGGCCAGCCCGGCGGCCGCGCAGTTCGACCGCGGCTCGATTTCGGGAGTCGTCAAGGACCAGTCCGGGGGCGTGGTGCCCGGTGTCACCGTTACCGCGAAGAGCGTGGCGACGGCGGAGGCGCTGACGGCGGTCACTGACGCAACCGGGTACTACGCGCTGACCACGCTCAGGCCGGGGCAATACGAGGTGAGCGCCGAGCTCGACGGGTTCAAGAAGGCCAGCCGGTCGGGCGTGACGCTCGACGGCGGCGCGACCATCAGGGTGGAGTTCATCCTGGAGACGGGAAACCTCTCGGAAACGGTCACGGTCGTCGCCTCGGCCACGCCGATTCAGACCGACGTCGCGATCCGGAAGACGGTCGAGGCCAAGGACATCGAGCTCCTCTCGTTTTCGGGCCGCAATCCGATTGGCGTGCCGGCGCTGAAGCCGGGCGTGGTCGGCGGCAACTTCAATAACGCGGGCTTCGCCTCGTTCTCGAACGGCGGCTTCAGCATGAACGGCAGCCGCCCGGATGAGAACACGATTTCGGTCGACGGAGCGGTGGCCATCCGCACGCGGTCCGCAGGCACGATTATCGGCGTGCAGAACGTCGACGCGATCCAGGAAGTGCAGGTGCTGACGGCGAACTACATGCCCGAGTACGGCCGCGCGAGCGGCGGCCAGATCCGGTTCATCACCAAGAGCGGAAGCAACCGGTACTCGGCCAGCGCGTCGTGTACTTCTGGCGCGACGACAGTCTCCAAGCGAACACCTGGGGGCGCAATCGCAGCCCCAACGCCCTCGAGAACAGCGGGCCGGCGCCCTTCGACTACAAGCAGTACGGCTGGTCGTTCGGCGGGCCGATTCCCGGCGAGTGGTTCAAGAACAAGCTGTTCTTCTTCGCCGCGCAGGAGTGGGTGGACTACTTCGCGGTGGCCACGAACACGGCTGCGGTCCCCACGGATGCGATGAAGAACGGCGACTTCAGCCAGTTGCTGGGCACGAACCCGTGGTACTCCACGGCGCAGCTCATCCGCGACCCGCTGACGGGGCAGCCGTTCCCGGGCAACATCATCCCGGCGAACCGCCTGTCGCCGAACGGCATCGCGCTGATGAAGCTGTACCCCTCGCCGACGCCCGGGTACCAGACCGGGACGGCGAATCTCATCATGAACAGCGAGAACCCGCAGGACCAGCGGAAGGACAACCTCCGCTTCGACTACCGCCTGGGCACCAACCACTCGTTTACCTGGCGCTACTCGAAGCAGAACTGGGTGGCGATCGATGCCTACCGTGGCACCTTCCCCTTCGCCCGCACCGACTGGGACCGTCCGAACACGACCACGAACTTCAACTGGGCGTGGACGATCTCGAACAACCTGATCAACGAGGCCAGCTACTCCTACTCGATCGACCAGGTGTTCATCAACGTGTTCACCGAGACGGGCCTCCACAAGCGGAGCCGCACGGGCGTGAACTATCCGTACATCTATCCGGGCAAGGAGATCGAAGACAAGATCCCGACGATCAACGTCGACAAGTTCTCGACGATTGACGGCGGCCCGTATCCCTCGTCATCCGAGGGGCCGATTCATCTGTGGACCGACACCGTGACCTGGGTGAAGGGCCGGCACACGGTCAAGGCGGGCGTCGCCGTGGAGTACTCGGGCGAAGACGACTTCGACCAGATCAACGTCAACTCGATTCCAGGTGGCACAAACAACCAGAACGGCCAGTTCGACTTCCGCGATTCGAGGAGCACGGGCGTCGGCATTGCGGACATGGCACTCGGCATCTTCACGAACTACGCGGAGATCGGCGAGCGCGCCCGGACGAACTGGCGGGCGCTCGCTACCGACTTCTTCGTGCAGGACTCCTGGAGGCCGAACGAGAAGCTGACCATGGAGGGCGGCTTCCGCTATGCGCTCTGGCAGCCCTGGTACTCGACGACGAACAACATCGCCAACTTCGATCCACGGTTCTACGACGTCAACAACCAGGCGGTCATCAATCCGGCGACGGGCCGCCTCGTGTCGGGCCCGCGCTACAACGGCATCGTCCTGCCGGGTGACGGCTTCGAAGGAGAGGGCAACGACCTGAAGGTCGCGAGCGACCCCGCGGTGCAGGCGCTCTTCAGGGGCGAGCCGCGAGGCTTCTCGGAGACGCACTACGACCTGATCGAGCCGAGGCTGGGAGCGTCGTATGCGCTCAATCCCGACACGGTGCTGCGGGCCAGTGCGGGGACGTTCCACAACCGCGTCACGCTGAACGACTCGACGCTGCTCGGCGGCAACCCGCCGTTCCAGCCCATGGTCACCGTGTCCAATGGCAGTGCCGACAACCCGGGCGGCGTGGCCTTCAACAACGACCTGCCCTTCGGCATGCAGGGGCAGGACCCGGTGTTCAAACTGCCGGCGTCCTACATGTACTCGGTTGGCGTCCAGCGCCAGCTGCCATGGAAGATCGTGCTCGACGTCACCTATGTTGGCCGCCAGGGCCGGTACCTGCAGCGCGAGCGCAACATCAACCAGCTGCAGCCCGGGACGCTGCAGGCCAACCCAGGCGTGAACATCGCGGCCCTGCGACCCTACAAGGGCTACGGCACACTGCGCGTGTCGGAGAACTCCGGCGACTCCCATTACAATAGCCTCCAGATCAGCGGCGAGCGGCGCTACTCGAACGGTTTCAAGCTGAGCGTGGCCTACACGCTCGGCAAGTCGACCGACGACGGCAGCGACAAGCGCAACGTGCTCTGGAACTCGTACGACGACGCCAACTTCTGGGGGCCGTCGAGCTATGACCGGACACATGTCCTGGTCATCTCCTACATCTACGACCTGCCCTTCTGGCGCGACCAGAGCACGCTGCTGCGGAACCTGCTCGGCGGCTGGCAGATCTCGGGGTCCACGTTCCTCCGGTCCGGCACGCCCTTCTCGATCACCAGGACCAACGATATTGCCGGCGTGGGTGACGGCAGCATCGGCCAGCCGGTTGACCTCGTCGGCGACATCAACGCGAACACGAACGGTCAGTTCTCGGCTGGCAACGGCGTGGACAGCAACTTCTGGTTCAACCCGGCTGCCTTCGCCAACCCGGCCGCGGGCAAGTTCGGCAACTCGACGCGCAACATCCTTCGGAACCCGGGCGACCAGCAGTGGGATATCGCGCTCTTCAAGAACTTCGTCCTCGGCGGGACGCACCGGATCCAGTTCCGCGCGGAGGTGTTCAACTTCATCAACCACCCGAACCTGAGCGGCCCGAATACGGACATCACGAACTCAAACTTCGGGCGCATCATCACCAAGGACGGTTCGCGGCGCGACATCCAGATCGCGCTGCGCTACTACTTCTAGACAGCGAATCGATGGAGCCCGGGGGCAACGGCACCCGGGGCTCCGGGTTTCATCGCCCCGGCGCGGGCCACTTGCCCCCGCCGGGGCGTTTCCGTTTCGCCGCGAGGTACGTCATGCGTCTGAGACCGTCCGTCTGTGCGGTGCTGGTAGTCCTGTTGAGTGCGGGGGGAAGCGCAGGAGGAAGGGCCGGCGGCGGCCAGGCCCCGCCGCCGGCGGCCATGCCGACGTCCCAGGTGGCCATGCCGATGTACCAGGTGGCCAGCGCGGCGGATTTCGCCGTTGATGGGAAGGGTTCAGCGCCGGCCTGGTCGAGAGCCGCCTGGGCGCCTCTCACCCCGCGCGGGGCTCCCGCAGGCGGGGACAGTCCCCCCAGCGGGGACCGTCCCCTCCTCACACGCTTCAAGATGCTCTACTCCTCGACCGGCCTCTACGTCCTGATGGACAGCGAGGACCGCACGCTCACGGCAACGTTCAAGGACGACTTCCTCGACCTGTGGACCGAGGATGTCTTCGAGTTCTTCCTGTGGCCGGATGAGCGTTACCCGGTCTATTTCGAGTACCGAGATCTCGCCGCTCGGCTTCGAGCTGCCTATCCTCGTGCCCAACCTCGGCGGGCCGTTCTACGGATGGCGGCCCTGGCACTATGAAGGGGCGCGGAGGACGAAGAAGGCCGTCTCCGTCCGCGGCGGTCCGGCGACAAGCGGGGCGACCATTGCCGGCTGGTCGGCCGAGGTCTTCGTGCCCTGGGACCTGCTCAAGCCGCTGCAGAACGTCCCGCCGAAGAGCGGCACCCGCTGGCGCGCGAATCTCTACCGCATGGATTACGACGGGGGCCGCACCGTGAGCTGGAACTGGGCGCCCATCCGGGGCACCTTCCATCAGCCCGACAAGTTCGGCACCCTCTTGTTCGAGTAGCCGAGTAGTTGGGCTCGGAGTAGTTGGGGTCGGGTCTATTTACGTGCAGGCACCGCCAGAGATCACAGAATCGTCGCTGCTGGCTCGAGATTACGTTTTCGAAATCCGCTGGAGTTGTCGCGCGTAAATAGACCCGACCCCATTCTTGAGGCCGGGCGCGCGGGGCCCAAGGCTATCGCACGCCCGGCGGGACAGCTCTACTTCTGCTTGGCGTAGTTGGTGGCGCCGTGCCAGTCGACGCCAATGACCGGTTCGTTGCCGACCACCCAGGCGTCGTGCCCGGCGGGCAGGTGCGAGACCGATCCCGGGCCAAGGTCGAATTCGCTGCCATCCTTCATCTTGACGCGGAGCCGCCCCGAGACGATGAACTGGAAGTGGGGCGCCTCGCACCACTCGGTGCCGGCAATGGGCTTGACGTCGGTTGACCAGCGCCAGCCTGGTTCGAGCGTCATGCGGCCGACCGTGCCGCCGCCGATGTGCAGCAGTTCGATGCGGCCGTGCGGGAACGAGCGGACCTCGTCAGGCCTGGCGAATTCCTTCCATTCGGCTGAGGGCATGCGGGTACCTCCTGGGGGTTGGAGACCCACGCGATTGTGAGTGTACCTGGACTATGCGCCTCCAGCCGCGCGCGGGTCAAGCCGGCGCGAGGGTGTATCATTCGAACACCCTCGGTAACACGACGAAAGGCACCGAATGTTGATGACAGCGCGGAATCCGGCGTGGCGCGCAGGCGCGGCCATCGCGGGCGCGGCACTCTGCGGGGCGTTGACGCTGGCTCAGCCGGATCCCTCCGCTATCCGGCCGCTCCGGACCGCGCCCACAGAGAAGTTCACCGTGAATCCCGGCTTCAGGGACTGGGCCCCCACCACGATCGCGGGCACCACCATCGTGGGCGGCAACTCGTCGAACAAGGGTGGCCTGTTTGCCGTCGATATGCTCACCGGCAAGGTGAAGTGGTCATCACGCCCCACCGGGACATTTCACGGAAGTCCATTCGTCGCCACCGCGCCCGCTGTCTCTGGCGACATCGTCGTCGTGCCGATGGGTCATACGCTGATGGCCTTATCGCTCACCACAGGCAAGGAGCTGTGGCGTGGTCCGGTGACCGAGCAGGGGGCCACCGTCGCCGTCAGTTCCAGGCTGGCCTACGTGATGGGAGAAGACACCACGTTCTACGCGTTGGAGGCGGCCACCGGCCGCGAGAAATGGAAGGTGCCATTCGCTCGCAGCGGCTCGTGTGATTCCGTGCCGATCGTGCGCGATGGCACCGTTTACCTGAGCGGAAGCGTCGTCGTGACGCCAGCCGACGCGAACCGACCGGCGAGCAAATACTGGCATCTCTTCGCGCTCGACGCGACGACAGGACAGGGACGCTGGCGGTCTCCCTCGGCGCCAGTTGGGGGCTCGGGCGGTGCCTGCCTCGAACATCCCCTCGCCACAGGCGACACGTATTTCGCCGTGGAAGGCTCGAGGCTCCATGCCGTGGACGTGGCCACCGGCCGTGAGCGCTGGAAGCCCATCGAGGTTCGAGGCACGGTGGAAGGGCGCGTTCGTGCGGTCGAAGTGCACAACCTGGTCGACGCGGGTTCCGTGCTGGTGGGACTCACCTCGACCAGCCTCGTAGCCTTCGACAAGGCCACCGGCCAGACCGCGTGGGAGATTCCCGGTCAGTACCATAAGTCCTTTCCTTCAATGGCGGTTGCAGGCAGGGTGCTCTACGTCCACGGCCACCCGGGCGCGAGTCCGGCGGCAGAGGTTCAGGGCACGATTCGCTATTCCGGGGGCAAACCGGTCGTCGAGGCGCCGGCGCTGCCGCCCGGCACGCTGAACGCGATCGACCTCGACACGCGCGCCATCCTGTGGTCGTTCTCGCGCCCCACCGCCGAGCCCAACTGGTCCTTCGGCTTCATCAGTCCCGTCGATGGCGGCTTGTGGGTGGACTCGTATCAGGCGCTCGTGAAGTTGCAATAGCGGGAGCGGCGTGTAATCCGGTCGCCTGAACGCCGCGCGCGCCGGCCGGCGTCAGAGTGGAGGTTGAGCTGAGCATGAGGCCGCTGCCTGTCGTCCGACTCCTGTCTATCCGTCGCGCTGCCGCGACGGTAGTCGCCATGCTCGTCGCGTGCGGCTCGGCCGCGGCGCAGCCGCCAGTCGCAGCCGGCGCGGATCCGGCCGCGGCCATCGTGGCGGCGCACAAGAAGATCGACGACGACTACGCCCGCGCGCGCATGTCGCCGTTCACGGCAGCCGCGGTCCAGTACTTCGAGCCTGGACAGACCCATCGCCTTGGCGTCGGCGCCGCCGGGGTTGTGTTCGATCCGGCGGAGAAGATGGCCGACGTGATCGAGATCACGCTCGAGGCGGGCTCGTTCGTGATGTCGCCCGTGTCGGGCACGAAGGCTCCGGTCGTTCTCGGCAAGAACGCCAGGGGCGATGTCGTGGTCTCGCCGGGAACGCCGCTGAAGGCGCGAACCGAGATCGGGAGCCGCGACGTGGTGGGGCTTGGCCGATACTTCATCGAGTCGTTTCCCAGGCTGGACTCGGGCAACGTCAGGGTGTTCGATCCCGACGCGCCCGCGAAACACGCGTTCACCGGGTTGAAGTGGTTTCCCCCGAACCTGGCGCTCCAGGTCAAAGCGGCGTTCGAACCCATCGCGAACCCCGACATGGTGATCATCGCGACGAGCCGGGGGCTCAAGAAGGAGTACTTCCGCGTTGGCGTCTTCCGCTTCGCGATCGGCGGGACGGCCCAGGCGTTGACGGCGCTTGCCGTGTCGGCGGCCCCGAAGGAGGGCGACGAACTGTTCGTGCCGTTCCGCGACGCCACAACGGGCATCGACACGTACGAGGTGGGCCGGTACCTGACTCTGCCGTTCCAGCGCGCCGGCTCACCCTACGTGCTCGACTTCAACGCGGCCACCAATCCGCTCTGCAACTACTCGCCGTACTACAACTGCCCGATTCCGCCACGTGAGAACAGGCTCGCGGCGCCCATCCGCGCGGGCGAGATGACGTATCCGAAGAGGCACTGAGCGGGCGGACCCGGGATGACACCCGAGTCCGATGAGGAGGGAGATCCGATGACGCGCACGCGCCGGGAGTTCATCTGTGACAGCACCGCCCTGCTGGCGGGAACGGCCCTGCTGGCCGACGCACCATCGCTGGTGGCCGGCCCGGCTCCTGCCGTGAACTGGACCATCGGCTGCTTCAACCGGCCGTGGACGAAGTGGACGTTCGACGACACGCTCACGGCGATCAGGGCGGCGGGCTACACGACCACGGGGCTGCTGTCGCGCACGAAGGCCGACCCGTTCATTGCCGCCGAGGCGACGCCCGAGTACCTCGACGGACTGAAGAAGGCGCTCGCCGCGAGCGGTCTCACGGCGATCATGGGCGCGCTCCGCAGCCGCCACGACATTCCGCTGGAGGACACCGTCGCGAGCCTGAAGAAGGAGATCGACAACGCCGCGTTCCTCGGCCTGAAGTCGGTGATGACCTTCGGCATCGACAATCCGGCGCAGTTCGAGCACTACTTCAAGGCGATGGCGGCAGCGGCCGCCTACGGCGCCGAGAAGAAAGTGCAGGTCGTGATGAAGCCGCACGGCGGCAGCAGCGGCGCCTCCGACGAAATCATCGCGGCGATGAAGAAGGTGGGCCACCCGAACTTCACGATCTGGTACGACGCGGGCAACATCATCTACTACATGGGCAAGGACCCGGTCGAAGAGCTGAAGCCCATCGTCCAATACGTCACCGGCTTCTGCGCGAAAGACTGCGCGGCGCCAAAGACGGAGGTCATGATCCAGTTCGGCGCGGGCAAGGTCGACTTCGCCGGCGTGTTCAAGGTGCTGAAGTCCGCGGGCTTCAACGGGCCGATCATGGTCGAGTGCTGCGCGGTCGGCGACACGCCGGAGGCAACCGCCGCCAACGCCCGCGCCAACCGCGAGTTCCTCGAGAAGGTGCTCGCGGCGATTTGATACCGGGCTAGAGCAGCCGCCGCGCGACGTCGAGCCAGGCGTGCCATCCCTGCCCCGCGGCCGGCTCGGTTCGCGACGTCGAGAGCCACTGCGTGGCCTTCTTCGCGAGCAGCTCCCACTCCACCCGTTCGGCGGCGGCGTGCGTCTCCAGCCACGCGAGCGCGATCGCGGTGGCCAGCGCGCGCCGCGCCAGCGGCGCGTTTCCGACGGCGCCGCGCAACGCGTTCTCGAGATCGGCCAGAGAACTGGACACGAACGCCGCGAAGGCCGCGTCGAGGTCCCACGACCCGTCCGCACGCTGATGTTCCACGAGCAGGTCGAGCGGGCGGAGCGCCTGCCGCCGGCGCGGCGGTGCCGCCGAAAGGGCTGACACGGCATCGTCGTCGTACGCGTCCCGGTGTGCCATGGGTCCGCGCGGCTGGATCTCGCTGGAGTCCGGCGCCGCATCGGCCGCGCCCAGGGAGAAGACGGCGTCCAGCATCCGCGAGCCGAGGCCGGCGCGCTGCGCTCTCGACGCGGCCGGGGGCGGACACGGCAGCGCCGACAGCATCGCCGGCGCGCACAGGTGGTGCAGGCCCGTCTCGCGGATCCCGCCCCAGCCCGAGGTCAGCGCCACCGGCACGCGCCGCAGTTCGGCGCGCCCCTCCACCGGCGAGTCGCGGTGCTCGACCGCGACAAACGACGTCTCGCGCGACACGAGCTGGTACTGGACGCCGAGCGACGCGATCTCGGCCGCTGCCTTGGTGTTCGCGCGCGCGCGGCGCTGGAGCGATCCGCGGCTTTCGAGGTACTCGCCCTCCTCTTCCAGCGCCCGGATGCGCGCGCGCGCGGCGAGCGTGGCGATCGTGCGGCCTTCGACGGCGGCGGCCGGATCGATCGCCACGTCGAACGCCACCGCGCGGCCCGCGATCGTGCCGCGCAGCGTCGCGGTGCCGGCGCCGATGGTCCCGGCCAGCGCGTACACCCGCACGCGCTCCCCGTCGAACACCGGCGGCACGCGCTCCGAGGCTGCCGTCAGCCCGGCCTGGCCCCACTCGACCTTCACGCCGGTCATCGCCGGCGCGAACACGCGCGCGAACTGGCGCATGACCTTGGCCTCGATGCGCTCGCCGGGGCTGATGAACTCGGCCGTGCCGCCGCTCACCCGGGCGATGCCCTTCACGAGGTGATGGCTCGCGCCCGCGCCGATGCCGAACGTGAAGAACCGCGCGGCGGCGGCATGGCGCCGCGCGAGATCGATGACAGCGTCCGTATTGGTCACCTCGCCGTCGGTGAGGAGCAGCACCTGCCGCGGCATCCCGGCCACCAGGGGCTGCTGCACCACGTACTGCAGCGCCGGCAGGATGTCGGTGCCGCCCAGGTTGGCGTCGACCGTGCGGACGAACGCCGCGGCGTCGCCGAGCGACACCTCGTCGTACGCCCGGCTCTCGGGAAAGAGCGCCTCGTAGCTCGACCCGAACGACACGATGTTGAAGCGCGAGCCGGGCGCGAGCGAGCGCAGGCACAGCTGCAGCGCGTTGCGCACCTCGGCGATCGACTCGCCGCCCATCGATCCCGATCGGTCGATCACGAAGATCACCTCGGCGGCCTGGGACTTCGGTTCGAACCGCGGCAGAAATGACACGAGCACCGCGCCGCCCTGCTCGCCGCGCTCGACGACGGCGTGGGGGGCGGAAAGGCCGTCGGCGCCCAGCATGATCACGAGGTCGCGGTCCATGGCCGCGCGGCGCTGCGCGAGGCGCACTGTCGCGCGCGGGCCGTCCAGCTCCAGCTCGATGGGATGCGACGGCGACTGCACGCTGCGGATCGGCCCGCTCAGGGTCACGTCCATCTCGAAGCTGAAGCCGTAGGGCACGTCGAACGCCACCGGCGGATTCAGCGTGTCGGCCGGCGTCGGGCCGACGCCCTGCCGGTCCTCGCCTGGCGCGTAGCGCGGCGACACCGTCGTCGGCAGCGTGAACCGGACCGCTTCGCCTTCCGCCGCGAGCTCGGTCACATACGTGAGCGACAGCTCGACGGCCGCGCCGGGCTTCAGGTTGCCGAGGCTCGCGGTGAACACGTCGGCCCGCTCCTCGTCGAGGAGGTAGCCGCCGTGCCCGGACTCGAGGGCCTCGTCGTAGACCTTGAACGCCTCGTCGCGCTCCATCACGCGGCCCGCGTAGCGCACGCCGTCCACCACGGCTTCGAAGCCGCAGACCGCCGCGCCCTCGTCGAGGGGAAACGTGTAGACCGCCTCGATCGGCACGCGTTCGGTGTTGCGGTAGGACTGCCGGATCGTGACCCGCGCGGAGGCGTCAACCACGCTCGCCTCGACCCGCACGTGATCCAGGGGCACCGGAGTGCTGGTAGCCCTCGAGAACAGCCCCGACGAAGCTGCCTGACGATCGCTGACAGACGCGCTCATGCTAGCCCTCACCTTCCGTGTTGCGTGACAGATGCTGACGGCACCAGTCCGCCAGTTCCTCGAGGCGGCCGGGGGCGGGCAGCCGGGTGTCGTGCGACACATGGAGCTCGACGCCTGGCGCCAGCGAGAGCCGGCGCCATGTCGTGCGGGGAATCGGTTGCGGTGGCAGCGGTCCGGGCGCACCCCCGCCGGCGGGGGCAGACGTCCGCCCCGCGCGGATCTCGTCGAGCGAATGCCCGGCTTCCTGCTGGGCCTTCACGTCGAGCAGGCGCTCGAGGTGAGACCGGCCGTAATGCCGGCCGCGGCCGACGCCCAGCGGAGCGGGAATCAGGCCTTCCTGCACGTAGTAGCGGACCGTCCGGCGTGACACGCCGCCCAGATCGGCCAGTTCGTCGGCGTTGTAGAGGCCCTGCTCCGCGTCCACGAGTCATAATATAGACAGTAACTGTCGCATTGTCAAGTGTCATATTTATAGTGCCGAAGCGGTGCCCTGGCGGCGCCTCGGACGATCGCCCGGGGTGGTAGCATGGCGGCGGGTACGGGCTTCCGGGAGGCACGCATGGCAGGTCGGAACCAGTGGTCGGCTCGATTCCTCGCTGTCGTCGTGGCTCTGGTGGCGGCGGCCGCCGCCTGCGGAGGCAGCGACCAGCCGGTGCCGTCATCCGCGGCCGCCCCGCCCCAGGCGGCGGTTGCCGCCCGCGAGGCGCTCATCGCCCGGGCGAAGGCGCTCGAACTCGACACTCCCTACGCCCCGCCTCCGGGGGACGCGCTCGAGCATCAGACCGCAGGATTCGCCAAGGTCATGTGCTCGGCCGTGTTCATCACCGGCCTCGATCCCGACTTCGCCGCGGAGAACGTGGGCTACTTCACAGGCCCCTACCTCGAGCGCTCGAGCGTGGGAAAGCCGGTCGTCGACCGCGCCGCGCAAACGGTGCGCATCGCGATCCCGAACGGCCCAACGCTCACGGCGAAGTACCTGGGCAGCCAGGGCTGCGTCACGCTTCCGCCGAAACGCGAGGCGGTCTACTTCACACCGGTGCAGGTGAAGAGCGCGCTGCCCGATCCGGCCGGCCAGCCGTGGCCGATGGGTGACGTGCTGCCGCAGGACCCGTTCCCCGCGTCGCTCGACGCCGCGAAGCTGAAGCGGGCCGTGGACGCGGCATTCGACCCCGCCGAGAGCATGACGGCGGCTTTCGTGGTGACGTGGAGAGGGCGCCTCGTCGCCGAGCGTTACGGCCCGGGCATCACGGCGCGCACGCCGCTCGAGAGCTGGTCGATGGGCAAGAGCGTGACCGCCACGCTGATGGGCATCCTGATCAAGGAGGGCGCCTACCAGCTCTCACAGCCCGCGCCGGTTCCCGAGTGGCAGAGCCCGGGCGACCCGCGCGGGGCGATACGGATCGCGGATCTGCTGAACATGTCGAGCGGCCTGCGCATCCGTGCACCGCAGGACCCTGACTACGACATGGCGGGGCCCTATCCCGATCACCTGTATCTCTACACGGGCCGGGTCAACGCGTTCCACTACGCGGCGACGCGGCCGCTCCAGTGGCCGCCCGGAAAGGTGGGCCGCTACCGCAACACCGACCCGGTGCTCGTCAACTACCTCATCAGACTGGCAGTCGAGAAGCGCGGCGAGGAGTACCTGTCGTTCCCGCAGCGCGCGCTCTTCGACAGGATCGGGATCCGGACGATGGTGATCGAGACGGATCCTTACGGAAACTTCCTCGCGCAAGGGTACGACCTGATGTCGGGGCGCGACTGGGCGCGGCTCGGCAATCTCTACCTGCAGGACGGGGTCTGGAACGGCGAGCGGATCCTGCCCGACGGATTCGTGAAGTTCGTGAGCACGCTCGCGCCCGCCTGGGAGGCCGACAAGCGGCCGATCTACGGCGGCTTCTTCTGGATCAACGGGGACGGCACGTTCCCCGTGCCGAAGGAGGCCTACTACATGTCGGGCGCGGGCGGGCAGACGACGCTGATTGTCCCGTCGCACGACCTCGTCGTCGTGCGGCTCGGGCACTACAAGGGCAGCCAGACTGGGGCCTCGAGTCTCAGGAAGGCGGTGGCGCTTCTGATGGAGGCCGTGCCCCGGCGGTCGTAGCGGGCCCCGGCGAGGGTCCCGCTGCGGGCGCGGCCTCGGCCCCGGCGAACGGCGCCGCCTCGACCTACACCTTCCTCCGCGAGATCTTCGCCACGACGACGCGCGAGGGATCAGGACAGCGGATGAACTCCGTCGTCAGGCCGTTCGGGTCGATCACCTTCTGATACGGCGTGCCCTGGTAGAGCCAGGGCATCGTGCCGCCGTACTCCAGCACCCGGATGGCGCCGTTCATGCTGTCCATCAGCCACTCGCAGATCTTGCCCTTCTCGTCCGGGTACTTGAATGTCTGGCCGACCTGGTGCGGGCCGCACTTCCCCTCGACGATCTCGACCTCGAAGTCGAACTCCCGGCGCTTGAGCACCTGCGGTGCGTTCGCCGCGGCCGGGGTCGTCTGCTCCCCTGCCTTCGGAATGGGCGGCGGAGGCGGCGGCTGCTGGGCGACAGCGGCGCCGGCGGCTGCGACAACCGCGGCGCTGCCGGCCGCGCACGTGGCGGAACACTTGAGGAACGCCCGACGGTTCATGAAGACCTCACGTGCCGGGGGCCGACAGAAACAGGATGGGGACGGCGCTGCGCAGGCGGCAGTATAGCGCAAGCCATCGTGCGGCGACGGGGCATCCGGGACGCCCATTCGGGACGCGCACGGCGATGGCTCCAAGTGTCATCCGGAGGTGACGCCGCGCATGGCGCCAACGCGCGGGCGGGAATTCGTTCAGCATTTCCATCGATCGGAGTTGGCATCCCGGTTGCGATCGGAGAGAGCGACGGCCGTGCAACTCGAGGATGGCACCTCCGAGCGCGCGTGAAAGAAGCCGGCCGCAGGAGTCGGAGATGAACCGCACGTTCGCAGTCACCGCCGCCGCCGTGGCGATGTTGAACCTCGCCGCACTGCCGGCGGATGCGCAGGGTCCGCGGGGCGAGGGTCGGGAACGCGCCAGGGCACGCTCGGTACAGAGCGGAGGCGGCGAGCGGCAGGATGGCGGACGGCGGGCGGTGCCGCGCTCTCCCGCGAGTCGACAGGAGTCGCCCGCCAGGCAGACGCCACGTGTCCAGGAGCGCCGGCAGGCTTCGGCCCCACAGCAGGCGCCCCAGATCAATCAAGGCCGGCGGAGTCAATCGCCGCAGGTCGGCGTCCGCGAAAGCGGCGCGCCCTCGGTACTCCGCTCCGCAGAATCGCCGGGGCGGCAGCGAGGCGCGGACGTACTCGGGGTCGCAGCGCGGGCCGGCCTCCTACGGTGACGCCGCTCCGCGCCCGGCAGCCGGTGGGTACGGCGGATACCAGTCGCAGGGGCCTCGCTACGACGACCGGCGCGGATACGCACAGCCTGGCGGCGGATACGGACGGTATGGGTCACACGCGTACGTCCGGCCGCCACACTACCAGCCGTACCGGCCGTACTACTTCCCGCGCCCGTACTACGGGTTCCGCCCGCACGTGCACATCGGTTTCGGCGTGTGGCTGGGGGCGGCAGTCCCCTACCCCTGGGCGTACTTCGGAACCTACGTGCCCCGGGTCTACGGATCCTGACGGACTGGGGTACTACGGCCGGACCTACGTCGGCGCGGCCCCTGCCGCGCAGCAGTACGGCGGTGTGAGCTTCGACATCCAGCCCACCGATGCGGACCTCTTCGTCGACGGCGAATACGTCGGCGCCGTCGGCACGTTCACGCCCTGGGGAGAGCCGCTCACGCTGTGGCCCGGCGTCCACCGCATCGCGATCGTGCGCGACGGCTTCCGGACCATGGAGTGGGAGGTCACCGTCCAGCCGGGCCAGGTCATCCCGTACCGCGGGATGCTGGCGAGGTGGTAGCGCCTGGGGCGAACCGGCCCGCCTGCATCATCGGCGCGCGGCCTCGGTGTAGACTCGTTCCTCAGCATGGGCCGTCACCGCCGGTTCTGGACCGTCGTTTCGCTGCTCGTGGCGGTGGTCGTCGCCGCCGACGCGGCGTACCTGGCGTTCGGCCACGCGTTCGTGACGCGCGCCTTCGAACGCGGCACGCGGGCCACGCTGCGCGCCATCATCCCCAGTTGGGCCCCGTTCTCCCTCCCTGAGTATCTCGCGGCGGCCGATCGCCTCGCCGTCGCGTATTCCCTGATTGCGCTGGCGCTCATCGCGCTGCTCGTTCCGGGCGCCTACGCGCAGGACGCGACGGGCCGCGCCTACGACCGGCTGGTCCGCGCGACGGACACCGCCCTGAAGCGGCCATGGCTCACGGTGAGCGTCCTCGCCTCCGCCACGTTCTGCGTCCTCGCCTGGCTGGCGACGGCTGTGCTCCTGCGCTTCCCGAACTCGGGCGACGAGGTACTGCTACCTGCTGCAGGCCAGGCTCTGGCTCGACGGGCGCGCGTGGTACCCCGAGCATCCCTTGCAGCCGTTCTTCGACTTCCTGCACGTCCGCGTCCTCGACGGCCGTGTGTTCTCGGTGTTTCCGCCGGGATGGCCCGCGGTGATTTTCGGCGCGGCCCTTGCCGGGATCCCCGCGTGGCTGGTCAATCCGATGCTCGGCGCGCTCACCGTCATCGTGTTCTTCGCCGTCGCGCGCCGGTGGTACGAGCCGCGCGTGGTGCTGATGGCGATTGTCGCGACGCTGTTCTCGGCGTTCTTCCTCCTGAACTCGGCGTCCTACTATGCCCACACGTTCACGCTGCTGGTGACGCTGGTCTTCGCCGCCGCGGCGCTCGGCGGAAGCGACCGCAACTCGTTCACGCTCGGTCTGGCCGCCGGCGCAGCGTTTGGCGCCGCCTTCGCCGCGCGCTTCTTCACGGCGCTGATGTGCGGCCTGCCGTTCGGCGTGTACCACCTCCGGCGCAATCTCCGGCACTGGCGCTTCGCCCTCGGGTTCGCGGCCGGCGTCGCGCCGATCCTCGCGGCATTCCTGTGGCACAACCAGTCCCTGATGGGGCGATGGGGCGTGCTGCCGATGAGCGGGTTCGAGACGTACAGCTCCCGCTGGTTCCCGCCCACCCTGCTCACGCGGGGAACCGACATGCTCGCCTTGAAGCTGTGGGAGTGGCTCATCTGGACGCCTCCGGCCGTCCTGCCGCTCGCCCTGATGGCGATGTCCGATCGGAACGGGCCTCGGCGCCAGCGCCTCCTCGGCTCGGTCTTCCTCTGCCTCGTTGCCGGCTACTACGTCTACGTGGATGACAGCGGCAACCGCTATGGTCCCCGGTATTACTTCGAAGCGCTGCCCTTCGTCATGCTGCCGGCCGCCTGGCTGGCCATGAAGGAGACCTGCTGGCGCGACAAGACGAACCGCGCCCGCTGGTACTTCTACCTATTCGCGCTCAGCCTGACGCTGGCCATCCCGCTTGGCGCCTGGCAGACCTGGGTCGCGGGTACCATCGTGTACGAGCGGAGCGACCTGTATCGCGTGGTCGAAGAGGGCCGGGTGTCGCAGGCGATCGTGTTCGTCGCCACGCGCACGGGGACGAGGTGGGCGATGAACGCCGTCGACCACACACGCAACTGGGGCCGATACGACGGCAGCGTCCTCTTCGCGCTCGATCGCGGCGACGACAATGCCAGGCTGATGGACGCGTACCCGGGCCGCGTCTGCTACCGCTACAGCTATGACCCCGTGACCGGCAGGGGCCGCCTCGAGAAGATGCGCTGACCCGTCTGCCTTGGGCCGCGGCCCCGCGGCGCTAGCGCGGCGCCGCGCCGATGGTCCACAGCGGCGTGATGTGCGCCGGCTCGACGTGGAACCACTCGTAGAGCACCGGAATCGACGTGAACATCAGGAGGACGAACGCCGCCAGGCACGCCGCCGTGTAGATCACGAATCCGCGTTCGTGGTGCAGGCGTTCGGGGTGCTGGGCCGCGCTGTCGGGCTGCATGCCGATCTTGAAGTAGTACGCCATGAAGCCCGCCAGCAGGGGCACGAACAGGATCAGCTCGAGCCGGTAGCGGACGATGAAGATCCCGCCGAAGAGGGCGCACGCCGAGGCGTAGAAGAGGATGCTGACCAGCAGCCGCTCCTCGGTGTAATGCCGGAACGACTTCCGGTACTGGCCCAGGGCCTCCCGGTCGCGGATGTGGCGCAGTTCAGCGAGCCGCTTCATGGCCATGAAGAACGCGCCGATCATCCAGTAGGCCAGCGCGAGCGACACCGGCGGGAACCGGTCCGGGACCAGCGCGAACCAGCCGAGCGCCAGGCGCAGCGGGTTGTTGAACGACTCGCTGAGGACGTCGAGGTACGGCCACTCCTTGAGCCGCACGGGCCGCACGTTATACGCGAGGCCCATCACCCAGAGCGCAGCGGCTGAGGCCGCAAAGAGGGGGTTCACGGCCGAGGCGAGCGCCAGGCCCGCCACCGCCAGCACGAGCCACTCGGCATACCCCAGCCACGGCTTCACGCGGCCCGATGGGACGGGCCGCAGCCGCTTCTCGGGATGCGACTGGTCCTGCGGCGCGTCGAGCAGCTCGTTGATCACGTAGTTGCTCGACGCCACGAGGCAGGTGGCGGCCACCGCCAGGGCCAGCGGCGCGAGGCTCGCGGCGGCGAACACCTCTGGCCGGTAGAAGACGGCCAGGAGCACGCCCAGCAGCATGAAGGCGTTCTTGACCCAATGGTCGGCCCGCGCGATCTCGAGGTACGGCTTCAGCGGCACGACGGCGAGAATAGCACACGCGAGCAGCAGGCCCGGCTCACGAGAACTCGCGGCGCACCGGGTAGGACTTCCTCAGCTGGTCGAAGGCCTTGCCGCGCTCCTCCGCGCTCAGGCCCACGGTCTTCCTCAGCGCCTCATCGTCCCGCAGCACGGGACAGGCGGCAGCGACGGTCTCGGCAAGCGCAGCCACGCCGCGCCGATCGAGGCGCGCATGGATGGTGTCGCCCTCGACAAACCCGGAAATCGGCAGGCCCGGTTCCCTTGGAGGCACGGCGGTCGCGGCTTCCCAGACCGGATCGACGCCGAGGAACTCGCAGGCCGCCCGATAGATCATCGCCGTGCCGTTCAGCTTGCCCTCGAGCGAGTAGCCCGCGATGTGCGGCGTGCCGATATCCACGCGCGCCAGCAGGCGGCCGTCGATCCGCGGCTCGTGCTCCCACACGTCGAGCACGACGGCGTCGAGGCACTTCTCGTCGAGCGCCTGGTGGAGCGCGGCCTCGTGCACCACTTCGCCCCGCCCGGCGTTGCAGAACCACGCGCCGGGCTTGAGACGTTCGAAGAACGTCTCGCCGATCAGCCGGTAGGTCGGGTCAGGGCCGTCGAACGTCAGCGGCGTGTGGCAGGTGACGATGTCGCAGTCGAAGAGGTCGTGGAGGGGCCGGTATCGATCGCTGCCGCTCTCGCGGGCCTTTGGGGGATCGTTGAGCACCGGCTCCATGCCAAGCGCACGCGCCATCTTCACGACGAGCGAACCGACATGTCCCACCCCGATGACGCCCACGCGCCGGCCCGCGAGCGTCTCGCCGCGCAGCTTCGCCAGCGTGAGCCAGGCGGCCGCCATGTACTCGGCAACGGCGGCGGCGTTGCAGCCGAGCGCCGCGCTGAACGTGATGCCCAGCCGACCGAGGTCCGCGACGTTCACGTGGTCGGCGCCCGACGTGGCCGTGCCGACGAACCGCACCCCTGTGCCTGCCAGCAGCCCGGCGTCAACTCGCGTGATTGAGCGCACGATCAGCAGGTCGACATCGGCCAGGTCCGCGTGCGCAATCTGCCGGCCGTGCTTCAGCCGCACCTCGCCGAGGGCGCCGAACGCCTCGCGGGCGAACGGAATGTTCTCGTCGGCCAGGATGACCGGGCGTGTCATGCGCCAGGATTATCGCACGGGCCGGGAGGCCCCTCAGAACCGGAACAGCCGCGTGACCTTGACGACGAACGAGCGGGAACTCAGATCGGAACGCTGCACCCCGAACGTCGTGTCGCGGCCCTCGTTATAGACGACGAACAGGTCGGAGCCCGGGCGGAACTCCCATCGGAAGCGGGCGTTCACGCCGAGGACGTCGCTCTCGGAGTTGTACTGGAGCAGCCCCATCGCCGTCATCCGCGGGGAGAAGTTGTACGTGGCCCGCGCGGTGTAGAGCTCCGCGAGGAATGACCCTTCCTCCAGGTCGACCCAGTTGAGCGCGATGCCCGGCTCGATGCCGAACCGGCTCGTCACCTCGATCCGGCCGCGGTAGCCGACCTCGGTCCGGGTCCCGTCGAAGAACTGTCCGCCACCCACCCAGACGGCGCCGTTCACTTTTCTCTGGGGTCCGATGATGTAGCGACCTTCTACGTCGTTGAACCGGTAGCCCCCAACGGGGAGGAAGAGGCCGGTCGTGATTTCGAACGGCTCGTCCAGGTACTCGTAGTTGTTCTTGAACTCGAACCGCCACTCGTCGCCATTCTGGAGGTCCATGCCGACCTGGGCCGAGGCGAGTTGCGTCTCGAGGCGCCCTGCGGTGTCGGTGAAGTAGTCGAACGCGGTTTCGAACTGGTACTTCCGGATGGGCGACGGGCCGGCCGGTCTCGGGCTGAAGCGGAACATCCCGTAGGAGCGGCGGAAGTCCTCGCGGCGCAGGAACCCGACTTCGGGGTTGAAGTTCCGCTCGACCGCCAGGTGCTCGGCCTCGAACCCGTACGTGTCGCCGGTCCACGCGACGGCGCCGCGGTAGCTGGCGTCGTTGCCGTCCTTGCCCTCGGTCCGGGTGCGCGCGAGGTAGGAGTTGATCGTGAGGTAGCGGTAGAACGTGAACGCCGCGTCGGCTCCGAGCGCCTGGTTCGACCCGTCCGCGTTCACGGACTGGGAGCGGTTCGTGAAGATCACGCCCACGTTGCTCTGCTTCAGGATGTCGCGATGGACGTGCACCACCGAGAAGTTCGTGGACGGCGCCCCGATCGCGTCCTCGGATCGCTGCTGGATGTTGATGGCGCCAATGGTGTAGGCCCCCGTCCGGCCGGTGAGCCGCCCCCCCGCGACGATCGGCACGGCCGCCGTCTCATCGTCGCCGTACTCGAACAGGCCTATTCTCCGGCTGTAGAACAGGATCGGGGTATTGCTCGGCGGGCCCTGCTGTCCCCCGCGCGGGCTCACGCTCGCGCCGCCGAAGGCGAAAATGCCGGCGCCTTCCAGGAAGAACTCGCGCCGTTCCGGGAAGAACAGGCTGAACCTCGTCAGGTTCACCTGCTGCTCGTCCTCCTCGACCTGCGCAAAGTCCGTGTTGAACGTCCCGTCGGCGACGAGGCCGTTCTTGAACGTGTACTTGGCGTCGATGCCGCCCTGCGCCTTCGGATCGTTCGAGTATGGGGCGGACGCCTCGAGATCCGTTTCCACCGCGCCGAGGGCGTAGGGCTTCACCTCGAGATTGAGCGCGGCCTTCGGCGCCTCGAGCCCGACCAGCGTGGCCGCCTGCGACACCCGGAGCATGGCGCGCTGCGTGAACGCGGCGGGCATGGGCGTGAGATACGAGAACTCGTTGACGCCGCGCGCCACGCGCCTGAACTGCACGCCCCAGTCCTGCGGCCCAGGCGCCGCGTACCGGAGCGACCTGAACGGAATGGCGAACTCCACGATCCAGCCCTGGTCGAACCGCCTCGCGCGCGCGTCCCACACGGTGTTCCAGTCGCGGTTCGAGTCGCGCTCGTCGGTGATGAGGCTGTCGCTCAGCCCGCCGAGCGGGGTCGACTGGAACTGCACGCCGTTGCGCCGGTCGTGGAACGTGTCGAACATCACCGCGAAGTTGTCGTTCTGGAAGTTCGCGAACGAATCCCGGCGCATCTCGTTCGCGACGATCCGGGACGGGTCCGTCGACCAGCAGCGCGCCGTGACGTAGATGTTCCTGTCGTCGAACAGCAGCCAGACGTCGGTCTTCTGCGTGGCCGCCTGCCCCTCGTGCGGCTCCTGCTGCAGGAAGCCGTCGATGGGCTTGATGCGGGCGTAGACGCCTTCGTCCAGGGCGCCGTCCAGGGTGATCGCCTCCGTGATACGCGTGCCGCGGACGGTGACGCGGCCAGCGCCGTCGCGGGCGACGGTAGCATCCGGTGTCGGGAAGACTTCGCTTCGGGCCGGCGAAGGTCCGCCGCGCTCCTGTGCGGCGGCGCGGGGCGGCGCCAGCGCGGCGAGCGCGCAAGCGAGCAGCAACGGACAGGCGAAACGAACGAACTGGAGTGCCAAGAACCCCGCCGGAATGAGGACTGGCCGACCATTTTATGCCGCGGCGGGCGCGGCTGGCCACGAATTCCTCCGGAAACCCGTGGGAGGATGGACCGGGCGTTACCGCCGCCGCGCCATGAGGCGCCGCTGGCGAGCCGACTGGCGCTCGAGTTCCGCCAGCGCCTCCTGCCCCTCGGGAGAAGCCGCGGCGGCGGCGCGGACTGGGGCGTCCGCCTGCTGGAGAAGGACGCCAGCCTCGCGCAGGCGCGCCGCGTCGTTGGGGCCGGGCGGGCGGACCTCTGTGAAATCAAGCAGCAGCCGCGCGACGCTGGTTCGTGCGTCGGCCACCAGGTACGCTGCGCCCGGAGGGGCCCCCGCCGCCGCGGCAGCCCGCTCGCGGGCGCGAAGGGCCTCCCGATAGTGAACCAGACTCTCCTCGAACCGCCGGAGCGATCGGCACAGCGAGCCGAGCGAAGACCGCACGCCGGCCACCGCATCGAACGCCCGCGGATCGGACGGATTGGCTTCGACCAGCGGCCGCAAGTCGGTCAGGGCCTGGGTCCAAAGCGCCTCGGCCTTCGGCAGTTCGCCGCCGCGCCTGGCGTCAGCCGCGGCCGAAGCCGTCCTGGCCGCAACCTCGAGGCGCAGGTCCGCCACGCCCGGCTGGTTCGCCTTGCGCACCGCCTCCGCTTCCCGCTGCTGCCGTTCAGAATCGGCCAGTCTCCCGCGCGCGTCGTCGCGCTCGACCCGCATCTGGTAAGCCTGCCATCCGAGGAACCCGGCGCCCGCGATCACGCCGGCCATCATCACGGCCCCGGCGCGGCCGCGGCGGTGTCCCGAGCCGCCGCGCAGCCGGGACCAGGCCGGCCGACGCGCGACCGACGCCGGCCGGCCGGCCAGCCACGCGCGGAGGTCGTCCGCCAGCGCGGCAACCGTCGCGTATCGTTCGCGCGGCTGCTTGCCGAGCGCCTTGAGCGCGATACGATCGAGCGTGCCCGCCAGCGCGCGCCGGTCCCGTGCGCCGACGATCGTGCTGGGCACCTCGGGCTCGACCTCGCCGATGAGCTGGCGCGCGCGCGCAGGGGACTGCCCGCCAAGTTCGTAGGGCGGGTACCCGGTCAGCAGCGCGTACAGGAGCACCCCCAGCGCGTACACGTCGCTGGCGGCCGTCGGGGGCTCCCGGCGGGCCTGCTCGGGACTGGTGTACGGGTGCAGCGCAGCAGCGGACCCGCCTGGCGGCTCGCCGGCGGCGAGGATCACGGACATGCCGCAGTCGAGGAGTTTCACCACGCCGCCGGCCTGCACGAGGACATTGGCGGGCCGCAGGTCTCCGTGGACGGTGAGATGCTGGTGCGCATCCTGCACGGCGTCACAGACCGGGAGCAGTGCGTTCACCCGGTCGCGCACGCTGAGCTGGTGCTGCCGGCACCACTCGTCGATGGGGTCGCCGGCCGCAAACTCGAAGGCCATGAAGACCGTGCCGTCCGCGTCGACGCCGCCGTCCACCAGGCGCGGGAATCCGGGATGATGCAGATGGGCGAGGATGTCGCCCTGGGCGTGGAGAATGGCGATGAACCCGGGATCGCTCCCGTCTGCCGTCAACACGTGGAGCGCCACGCGCGGGTGCGCGGCCGCTGCCGCCGCGACGGCCTCGAAGACGACGCGGGACGGCTCGCGGAGCAGTTCGCGGACGAGCCGGTACCCGCCGAACTGGCCGCCGGCTTTCGGCTCAGGCACGCGACGCCGGTGGGACGGCGTCGCCGGCATGACGGGCTCCGGAGTCAACTGCCCCGGCGTCTGGCCGGCTGGCCGCCGCACCGGCCGGCCGGGCCAACTGCCTGCCTGCGTGGTGCGGGCCGGCGTCCTGGTGCCCCCCGGTTCGTCGACGAACCACGGGTCGTCTTCGTGAGCGTGCAGCAGTGACATGACCTCCGACCGCACCTGCTCGTCGCCGGTGGCGGACCGCACCCAGGCCTCGCGCTCCCCCACCGGAAGGCGGCGGGCAGCCTCGAACAGGTCGTTGATCTGGCTCCAAGTGTCGCGTTCCATGATGGTCGACGGTCGTGTCCGGATCTCTCCGTGGATTCTACTCTGTCACGCCAGTCGCCGTGGGCCGCCGCCGGCACCCTGCGTCGTCCTGCCGTGGCATGATGACACGATGAAGGGCCGTCAGACGGCCGGCACGCAGTTGCCGCTCCCATACCGCGACGCCTCGCGCTCGGGCGGGGGCCTGGTGTCGGTGCCCGGCGTGCCGGCGCCGGTGGCGTTCATCCGGCGAAAAGGCGCGCGGCATTACATCCTGCGCGTGCGGGCGGATGGCGTGGTGCGGGTGACGGTGCCCTGGCACGGGTCACGTGCGGAAGCCGCCGGGTTCCTGCGAACTCGGCGCGAGTGGGTCGCCAGGGAACTGCATCGGCAGGAAGTCGGGCGCGAGCGTTCGCGCCTCCCCCACGGCGTCGAGCCGGCGCTTCGACGCCAGGCGGCGCGCGAACTGCCGCAGCGGCTGGCCGAGTTGGCGCGTCTCCACGGATTCACGGTCACGGCGGTGAGCGTCAGGAACCAGCGCACGCGATGGGGTTCCTGCTCGCCGACCGGCCGGATCTCGCTGAACTGGCGGCTCATCCAGGTGCCGCCGGATGTCCGCGACTACGTGCTGCTCCACGAGTTGACGCACCTTCGGCACCTCAACCACTCGGCGCGCTTCTGGAACGAGCTGTCCCGGGTGTGCCCGGATCACGCCGAGGCGCGCCGCTGGCTCCGCGCGTCACGACGGCTGGTGGGCTGATCACGGCGGCGCCGCGCGCCGATGCCGGCTTCGGGGCCATGCCCGGGCACGACGCCGCCGCTACTGGCGCGGCACGTAGATCACGAAAAACTGCTCGGGCAGGAAGTCGTAACTCCGCAGTACGCGGAACCCGGCGGCCTCCATCTCCCGGTCCATCTGTTCCCGTGGAAACTGCTGCTCCGGCGGTGGGCCCCATGGCCGCTCGGACATGGGCTTCGGACGGTAGTCGATGATGACCACGCGCCCTCCCGGCGCCAGCGCCGCCAGGAGCTTCCTCGCGTAGGCCGTGCGGTCCTTCACGTAGTGGATCGCGTCGATCATCAGCACCGTGTCCACGCTGCCTGGCGCGAGCTGCGGATCGTCGGGCGCGACACGCCGCACGGTGACGTTGGCGGCCTTGCGCGCCTTGACGCGCAGGTCCAGGTACTCGAGCATCTCGGGCGCGATGTCGAGCGCCGCGACGGAGCCCGCCGAGCCGACGGCATCGGCCGCCTGGAACGTGAAGTAGCCGGTGCCCGCGCCAATGTCGGCCACGCGTTCGCCGGGCCTGAAGGCGAGGGCCTTCATGATGTCCGGCGATTTCTGCACGTCCTCGCGATCCGGGCGCTCGAGCAACTCGGTGTACCCGCGCGCCCAGGCACGGCGCGCGAGCGACTTGAAGAGGTCCTCGTCGCGGAAGGCCACGAATGCCTCGTCGCGCAGCAAGCGGCCGCGGTCCCAGAAGCCGGCCCCTATCGACCGCACGAGCAGCAGGTAGGCCTGCTCGCGATGCCCGAGCCGGGCGTGGAACCCGGCGGCGGCGTAGAGTGCCTCGACGTGCGGGTCCTCGGTGGCGGCGACCAACTGGCCGGCGAGCGCCGCGGCCGCCGCCAGGTCGCCCGACTTCGCTGCCGCGTCCATCCGGGCCTTGACGGCGTCCGGGCCGGCCGGCGCCGCCTGCGGAACTCCCGCGCCGCCCACGCCGGTCCCGAGCAGCAGCGCCGCCGCCAGAACCGGCAGGCTCGCGGCGACGCCGCGACGAATGGTGCCTCCAGTCATGTTCCATTTCCTCCGGGGGCGGCGAGCCACGCCACTTGCGCATCGTCGGGCGGTTCGTTCACCATGGACAGACGATGTCCACTTCCGAAGCCGTCACGCGCAGCATCCGCGTCCGGGTCGAGGCCGCGTACTCCCCGGAGCGTTCCAGCCCCCGATCGCAGCACTGGTTCTTTCTCTACACGGTCACGATTGCGAACGAGGGCGACGAAACCGTTCAGTTGATGACCCGCCACTGGATCATCACCGACGGCAACAACCACGTGGAAGAGGTGAAGGGGCCTGGGGTGGTGGGCGAACAGCCGCTGCTGGGGCCTGGCGAGTCGTTCACCTATACCTCCGGGTGCCCGCTGCCCACGGCCTACGGCATGATGGAGGGCACCTACCAGATGGTGACGCGAGACGGCGATCGGTTCGACGCCCGGATCGCCCCGTTCAGCCTGAGCGAGCCCTACACGGTGCATTGAGGCCACCCCCGGGGGGCGCCAGCGATCGGCAAGGGCTACTTCGTGGCCGGCTCCGCCACGGTGAACTGGCCCTTGCCCATGTTCATGCCGCACACGATCTGAATCGGCCCCGACTTGGTGGGCGTGAACTCGATCGTCGTCGCGCCGTCCTTGACCGTCTGCTTCACGTTGAACGCATCGATCACGACGGTGCGCATGCAGCCCTTCACCGTGGCCAGGTCGACGTCCATCTTCACCGGCACGCCCTTTGTCACGGTGGAGGGCGTCACGACGTATCCCTTGTCGTCGAACGAGAGCTTCACGATTTGCGCCTTTGCCGACTGGTCCTTGCCCGACTGGGCGAGGCTGGCGCACGGCACCGCCAGCAGCACTACCATCACTGCCGCCACGATCGATTTCGTCGTCATGTCCGGTCTCCCATGCCAGCGCACGATCCGGCCTGCTCACGCCATCGCAGCCGGTGGAGCGTCGCTGCGCTGCTCAGTCCCAGTCTCTATTCTACATCCCGATCGAGCACCCGGCAGACGATGGCCGTGACGTCGTCGTGCTGGTCCGATCCATCGGCGAACACCCTGACGGCGTCGCCGAGCGCCTCGAGCATCTCCGCGGGTCTGCCGTACAAGTGTTCGCGGATGACTTCGAGGGCCCACTCCGCGCCGCACATCGTGCCGTCAGGCGCCTCGGCCTCCGTCACACCGTCGGTAAACAGCACGAGCAGGTCGCCGCACTGGAGTTCCGGGCCCTGCGCCGTCACATAGGCCGCGTCGTCGAACAGGCCGAGCACCACCCCGGTGCTGGCCAGCTCCGCCTTGATGCGGCCGGCCCGGTCGAGAAGGTAGCCCGGCGCATGCCCGGCGTTGGCGTACCGGAGGGCACGCGTCCGCGGGTCGACTTCCACGACAATCATGCCAACGAACCGGTTCTCGCCGAGGTCGGGCGTGAGCAGCGCGTTCACCTCCGACAGGATCCCGGCCGGGTCGGACTCGCGGCGTGCGGCCGCCCGCACCAGGGCACGCGTCTGGGCCATGAGGATGGCCGAGTCGAACCCGTGGCCGCTCACGTCACCGATGACCAGACCCAGCGAGCCGCCGGGCAGCGCCAGAAAATCGAAGTAGTCGCCGCCCGTGGCATGGGCGGGAATCGACACGCCCCACGCATCGAGTCCCGGCACCTCCGGGGGGCTCGTCGGGAAGAGCCGCTGCTGCACCTGCCGGGCCAGCTGGAGGCTGTGTTCGAGGGCGATCATCTTCCGCCGTTCGGTCACGTCCCTGGCAATGGAGACCAGGTGGGACATCGTCCCGTCGGGCTTCCTCAGCGGCGTGATGGTCTGGCTCGACAGGTAGAGTTCACCGTTCTTCCGGCGGTCGGTGATCGTGTCTCGAAACACCTCGCCTCGAAGCAGCGCCTGCCAGAGGTCCTCGTAGAACTCCCGGCCGTGCAGGCCCGACTTCAGGAGCTTGGGGTTCTTGCCCAGCACCTCGGCCCGGGTGAACCCCGTCATCTGTTCGAACGCGGCATTGACGTACTCGATATTCCCCGCACTGTCGGTCACGAGGACGGCGTCGGCCGTGTCCTCGGCGATCTTCGACAGGAACTGCTGACGTACGAACTCCTGCTTGCGCGCGGTGATGTCGCGGAACGTCACCACACCGCCCAGGACACGGCCGCGGTGGTCGGTGACGGGCCGGCTGCTGACGGTAATCCATCCGCCGGCGTGGCCGCCGTTCCTGCGGATGTAGATCTCGCAGTCGTCAACCACCTCGCCGTGCAGCGATCGCGCGAGGGGCAGCTCGTCGGACGGAAACACGCTCACCATGTCCGGCCGGAAGCAGCCGTAGACCGAACTCCACTCGGCGAGCGGGACGTCCATCAGCCCGAGGGAGAGGATGCGCTCAGCCGCCGGGTTGAACAGCAGGAATCTGCCGTCGAGGTCGGCCACGACGATGCCGTCGGCGAGGCTGTTGATGATGTCCCGGAGGAGCGACGACGACACCAGCGACTGCCCCGAGAGGGCGCTCCGGGCGGCCAGGCGCAACGTGTGCTGGCTCGACGAGCGGCGAACCGCGGCGGGCGAAGGGACTCGTTGAACGACTGCAGTGAGACGAGACCGCTGCGCCATCGTGGGGGCCTCCAGCGCGCGATTCCATACGTCAGCCGGGCGCATGCCGGTTGCGGGTGTGACGTCGTTCTGTCACGCCGCTCCGGCAGGCGTCCCAGTAGTGGATTACTTGTGGTTACGGCGGCGGGGGGGCCGAAGTTCCCGCCGCAGGCGACACACGGGGAGCGGGGCCGTTCCTGCCTTGGACACGGGCCCTTATCGGCTCTTCATCGGCTTCCGGCTTGCTCACGCGCCCGAACCCCCCGGGCGCTCCGGGGGCGAGGAGGACAACTGGCTTGCGACGGACCGGACCAACTCCTGCTCGTCGTGGTGGGCGGCGTCCTCCCGACGGTCCGTGAGGTCCCTCGCGATGGAGACCATGTGGGAGATCGCGCCATCCGGCGTCCGCAGCGGAGTGATGGTCTGGCTCGACAGGTAGAGCTTACCGTTCTTCCGGCGATCGATGAGGGTCCCTCGGAACACTTCGCCGCGCAGCAGCCTTTCCCAGAGATCTTCGTAGAAGTTGCGCGAATGCAGTCCGGACTTGAGCAGCCTCGGATTCTCGCCCATCACCTCGGTCCGGCTGAATCCGGTCGTTCGTTCGAACGCCGAATTGACGTACACGATGTTCCCGCTGCTGTCGGTGACCAGCACGGCGTCGGCTGTCTCTTCGACGATCTTCGCCAGGAGGTGGTGGCGTTCGAGCTGCCGCTTGCGCTCGGTGATGTCCCGGACGGCTGTCACGCTTCCCGCGATGCGGCGCTGGCTGTCGAAGACGGGCCGGCTGCTGATGTTGATCCACCGGCCTTCGGGGCCGCGCGTCCCAGGGAGGAAGATCTCGCAATCGTCCACGACCTCGCCCTTGAGGGCGCGGCACAGCGGCAGTTCGTCGGCCGGAAAAGGGGTCCGCATGTCCGGCCCGAGGAACCCGCCGTACGCGCTCCACTCGGAGACCGGAACCTCCACCATCCCAAGCGGCAGCACCCGATCGGCAGCCGAGTTGAACAGCTGCACCTGTCCCTTGGCGTCGGTCACGATGATGGCGTCGGGAAGGCCGTTCATGGCCGCCCGCGCGAGTTCGGCCGACATCGGCGGCTTCCCTGACGGCGAGGCCGTTGCGCCAGCCGGCGGCGCTTCGGGCTCGCGGGAGTCCACGCCGTCTTCCGGCACGGTGTACCGCAACTCTAAACCGGGATTCCGGCGCTTCGGCATGGTCGGTCCTCTCCGGGTACTTGTAGGGCTATCGGCGCGAACGATGCCGGACTGTAGGGCTCCCGGAGACGCTCCCACGGCGGACGGCACAACCCGCCAGCCCGCCTGGCTTTAGCGCTCCCCGGCATCCGGTATCGGAGCGGCCTGCTGTTCGAGATGAAGGTGGGCACCATCGACAGCCCCGGCTTCACACTCGCCGTCGCATGCACGATCACGTAGATCGCTACCCTCCGGCGCGGCGTGCGAGTACAGTAATCCTGGGACGCCCGGGGTGGGTCCGGTAGCGGACGGGAGGGAACGGCGATTGACCGAGAACACCGTGAGGTACAGGACTGCGCTCGCGGCGGCCGGCGTCGGCGTCGCCATTGTGGCAGCCGCGCTGACCGCCGAACCGCTCACGATGAAGGTCGTCGCGGGCGCCGGTGCGGCCGGGTTCGCCGATGGAGTCGGGGCCGACGCCCGGTTCAACAAGCCGATCCGGCTGGCGCCGTTGGGCCCGGACACCATTGTCGTGTCGGACATCTTCAACCATGCGATCCGCAGCGTCTCGAAGGACGGCCGCGTTCGAACGGTCGCGGGCGCTCCGGATCGCAAAGGGCACGAAGACGGTCCCGCCGCGACGGCACGGTTCGCGTCGCCCCACGGCGTCGGCACGGCGGCTGACGGCCGCATTGCCGTGGCCGAGGCGGAAGGGCACACACTGCGGGTGCTGACGCCCGATGCGGGCGCGCCGGGCGGGTACATTGTGTCCACCATCGCGGGCACTCCCGGCAAGTCGGGAGGGCACGACGGTCCAGCGCGACAGGCGCTGTTCAACTCTCCGCACGCGGCATTGTGGGGCGCGGACGGTTCCGTCTACACGCCGGATATCGGGAACGCCACCGTCCGCCGCGTGAGGAACGGCTCGGTTGAAACCGTCGCGGGCGCGGACGGCGACAAGATGGTGTACCCGATGGACATCGCCTGGCTGAACGATGGACGCCTGATCATCGCCGACGCAGGCGCCAACGTCCTCCGGACGTGGCGGCCGGGTGAGCCGCTCGGAACGCTCGCGGTTCGGGGCTCGCTTGCCACGCCGCACGGCGTCGCGTCGGGGCCGGACGGCACGGTGTACGTCGCCGACATGAAGTCGCAGCGCGTCCTCGCCATCGATCAGACGGGCCGGATCACCACGGCCGCCGGCATCGAGGGCCAGCCCGGCGGTGACGAGTATCACCTCAACCGCCCGGCGGCCGTGCTGGTCCACGGCGGCTGGCTCTGGATCGCCGACCTCGACAACCACCGCATCTGCGCTGTGCCGCTCGGACGCTGAACTCGGGGCTCGGCCTTTCGATGAACTCAGGGCCGCCCTGAGCAGGGTCGAAGGGCGGGGCTCGGGATTCGGGCAGCGGGACGATCTTCTGGCTTCTGCCTTCTGGCTTCTGGCTTCCTCTACTGGCTACTGGCTACTAACTACTGTCCGTCCATCAGCCCCAGCAACCGCCTCGCTGCGACGGACGCGGCCAGGCGGCCGGCCTGCACGTCGGCCAGCACGCCGGGCCAGGCGGCTTGCACGGCGGGATGTGCGCGGAACCGCTGGCGAAGGCCCGCTTCCAGGCGTTCCCGCATCCACGCCTCGTTCTGCTCCTGCCGCCGGCGGGCGACGTGGCCTCCTGCCGCCTGCAGCTCGCGGAACTGCGACACCGCCGACCAGAACGCGGCAATCCCGTCGCCGGTCAGTGCGCACGTCCGGACGACGCGAGGATGCCATACCGCGGCATCCTCGGCGGCCTCCTCGGAGCGGCCATGCAGGCCGAGCAGCCGGAGCGCCGACGCGATCTGCCCCTCGGCCCGCATGGCGGCGTCCGGGTCGAGGTCGGCCTTGTTGACCACGATGATGTCGGCAAGCTCGGTGATGCCCTTCTTGAGGGCCTGAAGGTCGTCGCCCGCGTTTGGCAGCTGCAGCAGCGCGAACAGGTCCGTCATGCCCGCGACGGCGGTCTCGCTCTGGCCGACGCCGACGGTTTCGACGATGACGATGCCGTAGCCGGCGGCTTCGGCCACGAGCATCGACTCGCGGGTCTTCTCGGCGACGCCGCCGAGCGTGCCCGACGACGGGCTGGGGCGGATGAACGCCCGCTGGTCGGCCGAGAGCCTCGCCATGCGCGTCTTGTCGCCCAGGATCGATCCGCCCGACACCGAGCTCGAGGGATCGATGGCCAGCACGGCGACGCGATGCCCATCCTCGATGAGCTGCAGACCAAGCGTCTCGATAAACGTGCTCTTGCCGACGCCTGGCACGCCTGAGATGCCGAGCCGGAACGAGCGGCCGCTCTGCGGAAGCAGCGCGTTCAGCACCTCGTCGGCGCGGGGGCGGTGATCCGCATGCGTTGACTCGAGCAGCGTGATGGCCTTCGCCACGGCCCGGCGCTGCGCCGGGCCTGGCGGGCCGGCCACGACATCGATCAACGCGCGGTCGTCCGGCGTCAGCATGCGGATCGTCCAGGGGTCACGAGGCGGCCTGTGCCTTCGTGATGTGGTCCAGCACGTCCTTGGCGCTGGCCGGGATGGGGGTGCCCGGTCCGTACACGCCTTTCACGCCGGCCTCGAACAGGGCATCGTAGTCCTGGCGCGGGATGACGCCGCCGACGAAGACGATGATCTCGCCGCCGCCGAGGCGCCGCAGCTCCGCGATGACCGCGGGCACGAGCGTCTTGTGCCCCGCCGCAAGCGTGCTCACGCCAATGGCGTGCACGTCGTTCTCGATCGCCTGCCGCGCGCATTCCTCCGGGGTCTGGAACAGGGGCCCGATGTCGACGTCGAAGCCGAGGTCGGCGAAGGCCGTCGCGACCACCTTGGCGCCGCGGTCGTGGCCGTCCTGGCCGAGCTTGGCGAGCATGACGCGCGGGCGCCGGCCGTGGGCTTCGGCGAAGGCGGCGATCTCGGCCTGCAGTTCGGTCCAGCCGGGCGCCGATCCGTACGCAGCCGCGTACACGCCGGTCACCTTGTGCGTGTCGGCGCGATGGCGGCCGAACACCCTCTCGAGCGCATCGCTCACCTCCCCCACCGTGGCGCGCAGCCGCATGGCCCGGATGCTCAGCTCGAGCAGGTTGCCGCCCTGCCCGGCGGCGTGCGTCAGCGCGTCGAGCGCCTCGGCCACCGCGGCGCCGTCACGCGATCGCTTCACCTGCTGCAGCCGCGCGATCTGCCCCTCGCGCACCTTCATGTTATCCACTTCCCGGGCCTCGACGGGAGCCTCGTGCGCCGGGGGGTACTTGTTCACGCCGACGATGACGTCCTTGCCGGAGTCGATGCGGGCCTGCTTCTCGGCCGCGGCGGCCTCGATTTTCAACTTGGCCCAGCCCGAGTCGACGGCCCGGGTCATGCCGCCCAGCGCCTCGACCTCGCCGATGATGGCCCAGGCCGCGTCGGCCATCTGCTGCGTCAGCGACTCCATCATGTAGCTGCCCGCCCAGGGGTCGACGACGCTGGTGATGTGCGTTTCTTCCTGGATGATGAGCTGCGTGTTGCGGGCGATGCGCGCGCTGAACTCCGTGGGCAGCGCGATGGCCTCGTCGAAGCTGTTGGTGTGCAGGCTCTGGGTGCCGCCGAATACGGCCGCCATGGCCTCGATGGCGGTGCGGACGATGTTGTTGTACGGGTCCTGCTCGGTGAGGCTCCAGCCGGAGGTCTGGCAGTGCGTGCGCAGCATCAGGCTCTTGGGCTTCTTCGCGCCGAAGCCCTTCATGATGCGCGCCCACAGCAGCCGGGCGGCGCGCATTTTCGCGATCTCGAGGTAGAAGTTCATGCCGATGCCCCAGAAGAAGCTGAGGCGGCCGGCGAACTCGTCCACGTCCAGGCCCCGGCCGAGCGCGGTCCTCACGTACTCCTGGCCGTCGGCCAGCGTGAACGCGAGTTCCAGCGCCTGGCTCGCGCCGGCTTCCTGCATGTGGTAGCCGGAAATGCTGATCGAGTTGAACTTCGGCATGTGCCGCGCCGTGTACTCGATGATGTCGGCGACGATGCGCATCGACGGCTCGGGCGGGTAGATGTACGTGTTGCGGACCATGAACTCCTTGAGGATGTCGTTCTGGATGGTCCCCGAGAGCCGGGCCTGGTCCACGCCCTGCTCCTCCGCCGCGACGACGTAGCCGGCCAGCACGGGCAGCACGGCGCCGTTCATCGTCATCGACACGCTGACCGTGTCGAGGGGAATGCCGTCGAAGAGGATCTTCATGTCCTCGACGGTGTCGATGGCGACGCCCGCCTTGCCGACATCGCCCGTGACGCGCGGGTGGTCGCTGTCGTACCCGCGGTGCGTGGCGAGATCGAAGGCCACGCTGATGCCCTGGCCGCCCCCGGCCAGCGCCGCCCGGTAGAACGCGTTCGATTCCTCGGCGGTCGAGAAACCCGCGTACTGGCGGATCGTCCACGGCCGCACCGCGTACATCGTGGCCTGCGGGCCGCGGAGGAACGGCTCGAAGCCAGGCAGGGTGTCGGCGAACGGCAGGTCCCGGCTGTCGGCGGACGTGTAGAGCGGCTTCACGACGAGGCCGTCGGGCGTCGTCCAGGTGAGCGCGGCGACGTCACCGCCCTGGGCCGACCTGGCCGCGGCCTTCAACCACTGCTCGAGCGTCGCCTGCTGGAATTCGCGAGTGTCCGACACGGAATGCTCCTGGGCCTGATGGACTGGGGCGAGGCGGGGCGCGGGCCGCATCATACAACCTTCAGCTTCGCCGGCTCAAATCGCGGCCTCGGCCCCGATCAGCGCGCCTGCCACGCCAGGCCGGAGTCGATCCGGCGATAGGAGGAGAACTCCGACTCCTGGTCGAGATCGACGCGGGCGATGAAGAACACGCGCCCGCTGCCCGTGAAGCGCGAGTAGGTCGGCAGCCAGGACCCGCCGCCGATCTTGCGCCGCTCGATGTGGCCGCGGCTGCCCTTGAGCAGCCGGAAGATGAACCCGAACTTCACCGAGACCGAGTCGAGGCAATTGACTCTGAGCGTGGCCAGTTCCCGGTCCGCCTCGTCAATCCAGGCCTGGCCGCTGAAGTGGTTGATGATGCGGCCCTCCGTCGTCGCCGGCCTGTAGCCCGGCCGCGGGTCGAACGTGTAGCGGAGGGCCTGCCGGCCGTCGATGGTCTGGCGGCCCGTCATCCGGAAGTCATAGATGGAGGAGAGTTCGGCGAGCACGGCCTGCTCGCGCTGGTCTTCCTCGGCCGCCCGCCGCAGGCGCGCCGCGCGGGCGTCCTCGCCTTCGCGCCGGCGGGCTGCTGCCCATTCGGATTCCTTGCGCTGCTGCTCGGCGTCGCGCTTCGCCAGGTCCTTCGGCTCGACGCCGTTGACGAGCACCAGCCGGCGGTAGGTCAGCTCCGGCTCGGGCGACGGGTGCACCTCGTAAACGCGGACCTGCGTCTTGACGACCCGGCCGTTCGCATCGCGCGTGTACCGCGTCTCCTTCTCGGTGAACGTATAACGGCTGCGGACAAGGTCGTTGCTCCGGACACGCGAGATGGTGTCGTCAAGAAACGCCCGCGCATCGGGAAGCGGCGGCTCCTGGCGGCGCGCGGCGCCCGGAACGCCCACGAGCAGGACGGTGGCGAGGATGCCGGCGGCACCGGCGGCGATCCTGCCTGCGTGCCGGCGCCGGACATCCATGCGCCATTGTTGATCAAGCCAGCCGCCAGCGCATGATACGCTCCCCGGAACGGGGCTCACGACAGGAGGGCTCGGGTGTCCACGACGCCGCGCGCGCCCGCGCGCGAGATCTTCGGCTGGGCGATGTTCGACTTCGCCAACTCGAGCTACACGACCGTCGTCGTCACCGTCGTGTTCAGCGTGATCTTCCCGAGGCTCATCGTCGGCGACGCGCCGGAGTTCCGCGTCGGCAACCTGCTGTGGAGCGTGGCGCTGTCGGTGAGCTACGGCCTGGTCGTGCTGACGGCCCCGCTGCTCGGCGCCATCATCGACTTCAAGGCGGCGAAGAAGCGGTTCCTCTTCGGCAGCTACCTGCTGACCGTCGGCGCGACGGCGCTGTTGTACTTCGTGAGCCCGGGCGCCGTCTGGCTCGGCATCCTCCTGGTCGTCGTCTCGAACTACGGGTTCTCCGTCGGCGAGTCGTTCACCTCGAGTTTCCTGCCCGACCTCGGGCCGGCGGAGGAGCTCGGCAAGATCTCCGGCTTCGCCTGGGGGCTCGGGTACGTGGGCGGCATCGCCTGCACGGCGATCGTGCTCGGCGTCATCGGCGATCAGACCCTCGAGAATTTCGATCGGGTCAGGCTCGTCGGCCCGGTGACGGCGATCTTCTTCCTCCTGGCCGCGATCCCCACGTTCATGTTCCTGCGCGAGCGGGGCACACCGAAGGTGCTGCCGCCAGGAGACTCCCTGCTGGGCATGGGCTTCCGGCGGCTGCTGGAGACCGGCCGCGCGCTGGGCGGCTTCCGCGATCTGCTGATGTTCTTCGTGTCGTTCTTCTTCGCGATGGCGGGGCTGTCGATCGTGATCGCCTTCGCCTTCATCTACGGCGACCAGGTCATCCGGTGGAGCCCGACGAGCCAGATCCTGATGTTCGTGATTACCAACCTGACCGCGAGCGCCGGCGCCGTCGGGTTCGGGTTCCTCCAGAAGCGCTGGGGCAACCTGCGCACGTTCAACCTGACGCTCGCCATCTGGGTGGCTGCCATCATCGGGATCTGGGGCACGCCCGGCATCACCGCCTGGCTGAACGGCGCGCTCGGCACCGCGTGGCCTGCCGAGCGCGTGTTCCTGTTCATGGGCGCGATGGCCGGCCTCTGCCTGGGCGCGACACAGTCCGCGAGCCGGACCATCGTGGCGGTGTTCAGCCCAGAGTCGAAAGCGGCGGAGTTCTTCGGGTTCTGGGGGCTCTTCGGCAAGCTCGCGGCCATCTTCGGGCTGCTGTCCCTCGGCGTCCTGCAGGTGCGCCTCGGACTTCAATCCGCAATCCTGCTCTGTTCGCTGTTCTTCCTGGCGGCGCTCGTCCTCACGCTGTTTGTCCGTGAGCAACGCGGGCGGGCCGCCGCCGCCGGCTGGGGTCGGACCCGGGGCTGACCCCTCCGACCGTCTGGATGGCAATTCCTGCCATGAGGGCAGGCCTGGGGCGCAGCAGACACTGCCTTCCCTTGCCGGGCCCCTCCAGCAACACCCATGATTCCCGCGACTTCCAGACAGTCCTCTTCGGCATCGGCGTTGCACGGCGGCAGGACGGGATCCTGGTCCCGGTTCAGCCGATCCCAGAAAGGTCTTGACATGTCAGACGCATGTGAGCAATGCTATACACATGCCCATCATGATCCAGTTGCGAAACGTGCCGGACGACCTGCACCACCGCCTGAAAGCTCGGGCCGCGATGGAGGGGATGTCGTTGTCGGACTACTTGATTGCGGAAGTCGCCCGTACCGGCCGAGCGCCCCACACCGCGTGAGATGCGCGAGCGCCTGCACGCCCGCGCTTCCGTCGAACCCCGCGTCTCTCCTGCCGCGGCCGTGCGGGCCGCGCGCGACGCTCGATGATCGTCGTCGACGCGTCGGTGGTGATCGAGGTGCTGCTCGGCACGGCGGCAGGCCGGGCCGTCGAGGGCCGGCTTTTCGATCCGCGCGCCACGCTGCACGCGCCGCATCTCGTGGATATCGAGGTGGCGCACGTGCTGCGCCGCTACGCGGCGGCGGGTGAACTGATGCCGGCACGGGCCGCGGAGGCCGTCGAGGATCTCCGTGACCTCCCGATCACGAGACACGAACATGTCATGCTGCTCCCGCGCATCTGGCAGCTCCGCCAGAACCTCACCGCCTACGACGCCGCGTACGTCGCCCTCGCGGATGCTCTCGACGCGACGCTGCTCACGCGGGACGCGAAGCTGGCTCGCGCCTCCGGCCGGACGCGCGTCGAGCTGCTGCAGTGAGCGCCGGGGCTGGCGGGGCCAGACCCAGGTCCGACCCCGCCCGCCGGCCGGTTACCGCTTCGGCTCGGGGCAGAATCCGGCGTCAAAGCCTCGGGCGCGCTCGCGGCGATCGAGGGGGTCGCGCAGCGCGTGCACCGGCGGCAGGACCCCCAGCCGCACGAGCTGCGCGTGATACTCGTAGCGGATGCTGACCGAGGCTGCCGCGGCCGGCTCGAGATCGAGGTGGACCTGGCGGACGGCGTGGTCCGTGCGGCGGCCGATGCCCGTGGCCGCGTACTCGTCGGACGCCGGAGCTGGCGCCCCGGCCGACGGTTTCGAGGCGGCACCGACTGGCGAAGCCGCACCGGCCTCTGCAGCCGGGTGCGACCTGTCCCTGCTCTGTCCGGCTGGCGCCGGGACGTCGGACCGCTCCACCTGGTCCTGCTCCATCGCCACGATCCGTCGGGGCACCCGCTCGCGGAAGAACACGGCGCTGATGCCCCCGAGGTCGTTCGTCTTCCCGAGCCACGCCCCGTAGGACTGCTCCTCGGAGGTGAACTCGAACCGGCGGGCATGCGTCATGCTCGTCTGCCATCCGCTGATCGTGATGGTCTCGTACGGCCCGAGCACCCACTTGCGGGCACGCCGGGCGCTCGTGTGCCGGGCGTCGATGGTGTTCAGGCCGTCGACCGAGAGCGCGACGGCCACCCGGACTGGATACGGGTTGCGGAGGCGGATCTCGGTACTCGCGCCCCTTCAGGGCCTCGATGTACACGGTGCCGCGGGCGGCGTACGAGGGCACCGGCCTGCCCTCGACGAGCACCTCCATGGTGGGCCGCGGCCCGGGACCGGACGATGCGCGCGGCGCCGCGGGGGCGGCGGGCACGAGCAGGAGCGAGAGCGCGAGCAGGGTGAATCGGTGCGGCATGTCGTCCTCCTGTCTGGAGAACGGCGCCGCCGGCGTTTCTTGCAGAGCCGGGCGGACCCGGGCCCGAGGACACGGCGATCCCGAATCGCGGCCTCTTGTCTGACGGCCTGCGATCGGGCCTACCGGGCCGGCTTGGGCGCCAGCAGCTCGACGTTCGTAATCCAGGGCTCGAGGCGCTTCCCCCACGACACGGTCACGCGGAACCTCGGCTCGTGCTGGGGCGGCGGCCAGATGCCGGGCTGGTCGTCTGACTGCAGGCCCTCGAGGGCGCCCCGCCACTCGCGCGGCACGTTGATCTCGGATGGCAGGACGGAGGTCACGCGGCCCATCAGGAACGGCGGCTGGCCCGCATTGCTCACGTACTGCAGGGCCACGGTGGCTTCCACGACGGCGACGGCGCGAGTGTCGGGATGGCGCGCCCGCAAGGCGGCGGGGTCGTTGTCGACGTCGATCGGGATCAGGTGCGTCTCGAGGAACGGGTCGCGAGGCGCCATGCGCACCGCGCCGTTCTGGATCGCGCCTTCAGGCACCGTGAACGGGGAGGGCGGTTGCGGCGTGCGCGGAGCCTGCTCCATCTGCTTCAGCCACAGCGCGCCTTCGTACTCCAGCGCCGCGTACGCCGCCCTCGGCGGGCGGGTCCGGTAGTAGTCCGCGTGTTCCGCGGTCACCGGCCGGCTGCAGTCGAATCCGATCGATTCCAGCTTCCCGCGATCCAACCACCCCGCCTCGCGCGGGCCTCCGTCCGACCGGGGTCTCGGCGGCTCGAAGACGAGCGCGAGCGTCAGCGCCGTGTTCTCGGCCTGCCTGACGGGCAGACGCAGTTCGCGCTCGGTCAGCACGAGCACGGCCTCGGGCTCGCCGCGCCTGTTCAGCGCGGCCACGCGCCACGCGGCGAGATTCGACAGGACGACGAGCGCAGCGGCCAGCCAGGGTCCGTATCGGCGCATGTCACACCCTCCTCTGTCCCGCGCGGATGCGCCCGAGGACCACCAGGACGGCCACGGCCAGGCCGCCCAGCAGGAGGAAGAAGAGGTAGCGCGGCATCCACTCCCACCACCAGTCGAAGCACTTGGCGAACACGAAGATGACGAGGAAGCCCGTGGCGGCCTGGACCACCTCGCGCCAGCCGGCGCGGATGCCGAACCAGATGCCGGCCGCGCCCAGGACGAACCCGGCCACGTCGTACATTGATCCGACCGCTGCTTCGGGCCACGGCAGGTAGCTGAACACGCCGGCCCAAGTCGAGAGGAAGATGAGCGGAAGCAGTACGGCCACCGCCCCGACGAGGCGCCAGGTTTCCGGAAACCCGGGCCGGCGCCGGTTGAATGGAAGGATCGACCCCGCAAAGACGAGCGCCCCGCCGGCCAGGACTGGCTCGGGGCGCCCGAGCCAGACGCTCATGTCGAGCCCGGCGGCCCTGGCGACTGCCGCGCAGGCGAAGCCCAGCGCCAACGCCAGCCCGCCGGCAAGCAGCAGGCGCAGCCCGTACGCGTACACCACGGCCAGCGCGAACGCCGCCCAGAGGGCCAGGGCGACCGCCGAGGGCCGCATGTTGAAAATCACCCCGACGACGCTGACGTTGAGGATGAAGGCCGCCGTGGCGGTGATGGCCAGGATCGACGCCACGTAGAGCGTCCTCTCGTGCCGCGCTGCGAGTTCGAGGACGCCGAGCAGGACCAGTGGCGCCGCGACGAGCACGGCGAGCTGCGCCGGCGTCGCGAGCAGCCCCCACACGCGGTTGAAGAACAGGATGACCGCGGCGCTCAACGCGACGGCCCCGACAAGCGACGCGACGCGCATGCCGAGCGACATCCGCCGCTGGCGCTCCGTGCGGTCGACGTCGAAGCGGCCCGCCAGGCGCTCGAGCACACTGGCGTGGTAGGCAGCGATGCGCGCGCGATCGCCGGGCTCCAGCCGGAGCACGCCCTCGCGTTCGAGCTCGCTGAACTCCCACGAGAAGGCCTCGATCTGGTCGGCCCGCTGCTGCGCCCGGGCCTTGGTGAGCGCAGCGCCTTCGCCGGTCCGTTCGGCCAAGGTCTCGTCTCCCTTCGTTCCCTCTGCGAAGCGCAGGCGGCGGCACGGTCTGTCGGGGCGGTCCCCGGCCACCGCCGGCCGTTACTTCTTCACGACCGCCACCCCGCGCTCCAGCACCTCGTCGCGGCCCGCAGCCACCCCCGCCTGCGTGCGCGTCGCCGGCACCGTCGGCGCGATGCCCACCCCGTGGTGCTGGCTCCCGTCGTGCTTCAGCACTTTCATGCCGGTCCAGGCGATGCCGTATCCGCCCGGCAACTCCAACGGGTTCACGTTGCCGTTGGTCCCGGCGGTTGTCTCGCCGACAATCTCACCGAGCTTGTCGTACTCCACGATGCCCATCGTCGATTCCGCGTAGCTGATCGCGCTGCCGTTGGTCAGGAAGACCTTCTTCGCGGCGAGGTGCGGCTGCAAGGGCGACAGGTTCCACTCTCCGCCACGGACGAATGTCATCTCGCCCGGGCGGTCGACGACGGGCAGATGCCACTGGGCGCTGCGCATCGGCGCGGCCGTCAGGTGCCGCAGCCACTTGGGCGTGACCCGCGGGTATCCGCGCAGGTCGAACACGATGCCCTTGGCCATCGCCAGCTTCGGCAATGCCTCGTCGACGTCCTTGTCCTGCGCGCGCGTCACGTCGACGTACCAGATGCCGGGCTCGAGTTCCGCCACCGCGTTCGTCGGGCGCGGATCGGACCTCATCACGGTGGATTGCTCATAGGTGAGTCTCACACCCTTGCTGGCCGCGCCGCCAATGGGCCGGACCGTCAGCTCGCATACCTGACCGGACGGGCCCGACAGCACTTCGTACAAAGACCGCACACGCTTCCATTGCGGCGTCGCGCCGGAGATCAACGTCTCGGCTTCCTGCAGCGCAGCCGCCGCCGGCGTTCCGTTGATGCTGACGATTTCGTCGCCCGCCTTCACCTGCCCCGCGGCCGCGCCGGCAAGTCCGGTGACGACGAGTCGGCCCTCGATCCACTCCGCGGCGATCGGCACGCGGCCGGGTACTGCGCCCTTCTGGTCGGTGACGCGTCCGTGGCCGTCCCTCAGCTCCGCGACCATCTTGCGCAACGTGGTGTAAAACTCGCCGCCGTCCCTGTCCGCTGCGGCCTCCCGCAGCGCCCACGGGAGCACGCCCTCCCAGTCGGTCCCCACGACGTCGAAGTACGGATAGAAGTGCCGAAACACGTTCCACGTGATCACCACGTCGCCGATGCGCGTGGCCCGATCGTCGGCGCTCCACAATCCGGCGGGAAACGGTGCAGGGGCCGCTGCCGCCGCCGCTCGGCGGGGCAGGGTCCCCACGGCGTCGGCGAAGACCGCCAGCGGCACGAGCGCCTTGACGCCGCGCCCGAGATCCACGCCGTAGAGGTCACTGGCCTTCCAGGCCGATCCCGGTTCCCTCGGCCTGTCTCTGCGATACGGGCCCTGCGAGCCGACCGTGGCGAAGCCGATGTTGTGCCACCGGGTGAGTTGCGCATCCCCGGCCGCCGCAAGCGCCGCGTGCCGCGGCGGTTCCGCGCCTATGTAAACGCGGATGGTCGGTGCGACCGGCTCGAACACGTCTTGGAGCGTGGCCGCCAGGCTGGCCGCCGACGCGGCGCCTTCGACGCGCCGTGCGCCGGTGATCGCGAGGAGGTTCCAGTCGGCCGCCGCTGCCTCGTCGCTCGGATGGAAGTGGCGCACGATGCCGTAGAGTTTCGCTAACGCGATCAGGTTCTCGAGCGCGGCGTCGGTCAGCGGGCGGGACGGCTCCACGGACTTCACCGGCATGCTGCCGACAATCTCGAGGCTCGCGTCATCGACGAGCGCCCGCCCGGAGTAGACCAGCACGCCGAGTGCGATCCGTACCGCGTCGGCATCGACGTACCCGTTGATGTCGAAGTGCTGCCAGTCCTGCAGCGTGAAGATCGGCCGCGCCGACATGTTGTCGAAGAAGCCCATCTTCTGATTCGGGCGATCCACGCGCAGCCACAGCCCCGCGCGGCCGCCTTCCGTCACCCGCACGGCGGCCCGGTAGCGGATGAGCTTGCCACGATAGGCTCCGGCATCCAGCATCTGGAGCAGGATGCCCGGGGACTCCGCCCCGGGGCCAGCACCCGGCATGACCTGCACGCACGCCCCTCCCTGGCGGCAGCCCTCCGTCACGACGGCCGCGCTCCCCATCGTCACCTGCCACGCGGCCGGCATCGCTCCCGGGACGGCTTTCTCGAAGCCCCCGTTGACCAGTCCGATTCCCTGAGCGGTCAGCGCGCTCACGGCGGCCATCAACGATGCCAGCGCGAGCGAGATGCCGCAGCGGCCATTCAGCCGCGCGGGAACCGGTGATCGAGCAGGCATCGCCCCTTCAGTCCCGCCGTCAGAACCTGATTCCGGCCACGACGGCGTCACTTCACGGCCGGCACATCCCCGTAGAACGTCCACTGCGCGCGGGAGTCGCGGGTGAGCGGGCGCCCGGTCAGCACCGCGCGGAGCACCTCGATCGGCATCCGCCCTTCCCACAGCACGGCGTCGGCGAACGCCTTGGCCGTGGCCAGCTTCGCGGGGACGGCTTCCTTCGCGAGCGCCCGCAGCTGCAGCCCGCCGAGCATGTACGCCGCCTGGTAGAGGGGCGAGTAGCTGCCGGCAAACGACCGGCGGACCTCGCCCGTGGCCGTGAACCGCTCGTGGCCCCCGCGCGTGACGAGGAAGTCGATGCACTGCTCGGGCGTCCACCGGCCCAGGTGGAAGTTCAGCGAGAAGATGATGCGCGTGGCGCGGTGCATGCGCCACCACAGCATGCCGATGCGGTCCTCGGCCGAGCGCGGAAATCCCGCGTCCCACAGGGCGAACTCCCAGTAGAGCGCCCAGCCCTCGCTGTAGAACGGCGTGCCGAAGAGCGCCCGGTGCGTGTTCGCCCGCTCGGCCATGAAGCCCTGCAGATGATGGCCGGGGATGAGTTCGTGCTGCACGGTGGCGCGCGAGACGTGCACGCCGTTGCCGCGCATGCTCATCAGCCGCTCCGCCTCGGTCATCGTGTTGGTGGGATACGACACGCTAATCGTCTCGCCGCCGGTGAAGAACGGGTTCACGCGCTGGCGCTCGGGCGACATCATCTGCATCCGCCAGATGTCGGAGGCGAGCGGCGGCACCGAGACGAGATCGCGCGCCTTCAGGTACGCCTCGGCTTCCAGCGCAAGGTCGCGGATCATCGCGGGCTGTCCGCCCGCCGGCACGTACTTGTTCTTCACCGCCTCCAGCGCCTTCAGCCAGTCGTCGCCGAACCCCAGCTCGCGCGACGCCTTCTTCATCTCGGCTTCGCACCACGCGTACTCGCGGTTGCCGATCTCGATCAACTGCTCCGGCGTATACGGGATCATCTCCCCCGCGAGGTCTTCGAGCAGGCCGTCGCGCCCGATCGGATCACCCACGATCTCATCGTCGGCAGCGGGCGCCTCCGGGGACTGTCCCCCGCGTCCGCCGCCCCGGCCTCCTCCGGCGCCCGGGGCCATGGCCACGGCAGGCGCCGCGCCGAAGAGGCCGCCGATCTTCTGACGCAGCAGCGTGGAGTACGCGGTGAGCGCCCGGGCCACGACCTGGTACACCGCTGGGACCTTCTCGGTGAACGAGGGATCGTAGCCGTTGTAGAACGCGAACCACTGCTGCAGCGCGCCGCGCAGGGCGTCGACGCGCTGCGAGGCCCGCACGCCCACCGCCGGCGTCACTCCCGCCGGCTTCGCCCCACCGGCCAGGCTCGCCTCGAGCGAGGCGTGCGCCTGCTGGACCTGAGCGCCCAGCGACTGCATCTCGGCCAGCGCCGCGTCGGCCGGGATGAAGTCGAGCTTCTGCCGGTCCTCGGCGAGTTTCACGATGGCAGGGGCGAAGGGCACCAGCGGCGCCATCTCCCGCTCGTTGCGCTCCTCGCGGCCGAGCAGCGCCTGCTGGTACTCGAGGTGCGTCCGCAACAGCACGTAGTCGGCTTTGCCCTCCTGCGAGAGCGTGGCGAAGTCGATCGCGGGCAGCGCCTTCAGCCAGGCGGCCTGGAACTGGCGCAGGCGGCTTCGCCGCTCGGGCGATCCGGGCACGCTGTAGAACCGCAGCAGCGCCTGACGGTCGGTCGAGAACCGTTGGACGACATCGCGCAACTCGCTGGTCGCGGCCTTCAGCCCCGCGAGGTCGGGCACGTACGCGGACGGGTCGGCAAACGTCCGCCGCGCGTCGGGCGGGAGCTGGAGGCCCGGCGGCTGCTGGGCGGGCAGCGGCGCGAGGGTGACGAGCAGGCCGGCGATGACGGCCGGGACAAACAGGAGCGGCCTCCGGGTGGGCATGCAACAGTCCTCCGTACGGCCGACATTCTACCGGAGACCTGAGACCGGTCCAGTCCGGGGAATCGTGGCCTGCACCGGAGGCGCGTCAGGCGGGTCTGACGGGATTGGCGGGCCGCCGGGTCCAGTCGCTCAAGGGCACGCCTGAGGGCGTCTTCCGGCCGAGCCTCGACAGCCGGATGGCCAGCCACGCCCCGCCGACGAACCCTTGGCGCTTCCACCACTCCCACGCGTTGACCAGCGTCCTCGACGGCGCGACTGTCTGCGCCAGGTCGGGCTCGAGCACGTCGCGCCGGAACTGCTGGATCAGGCCGCGATCGCGCACGATGGCCATCAGTTCCTGCTGGGTCCGGTGGCTCAAGACGTCGAAGTTCGACGAGCCCACGACGAGCGCTTCGTCGTCGACGAGCATGGCCTTGGTGTGGAGCATGCGCCCCCGGTAGAGCCGCAGCCGGATGCCCGCGTTCGCGCAGGTCCACTGGGCGTACCCGTTCAGCGTTGGCTTGTTGTTGTGCTCCGGCGCGATGAGTGTGACCCGGACGCCCCGCTGGACGGCCTCCGCCAGGCGATCGTAGAACGGATGGGACAGATAGGCACTCTCGATGTCGATGGTCCGGCGGGCGTTCCGGATGAGTTCGAAGATGGGCTCGTTCAGTTCCTCGTTCCGGACGCCGTCGAGCAGCACCACCTCGAGATCCCCGAATGCGGCGCGCCAGGGCAGGTTCTCACCCCGAAGCGTGGCCTGCACGTCCGCCCGAAGGAATGCGCCCAGGCCGGCGTCGTCGACCCGCAGCATCACATCGTGCCACCCGAAGTTGTGATCGCAGACGTTGACTCCGCCGAAGTACGCGATCCGGTCATCGACCAGTACGAGTTTCTTGTGGTTGCGGCCGGCGAACTTCCGGAACAGCAGGCCCACGGGGTTGGTCCAGTACACCCGGACGCCGCCCTCGCGCAGCCGGCGCGTCAGGGCGAGCGTCGCCGCGCGCTCGCGCCAGAGCGAAGGCGTCACCAGGTTGGGGGGCCACGGGATGAATCGGTCGTTGACGTCGTAGAGCGAGTAGCGATCGATGATGAGCGTGCGGTCCAGGTCGGGCCGGCTGGCCAGCACGCGCGCCAGCCGCTCGCCCGCTTCGTCGCCTTCGAACGACATGGTCTGGACAACCAGCGACTGCGTGGCAAACGCCGCGTCACGCTCGAGTTGATCCATGAACGCCGGGCTGTCGACGAGGAGCTTCATAGGGGGATTCGAACGCACAGGGCCGTGGGCTGGGTATAGTCGCCAGTCTACCCCGTTCCGGCAGGTGCCGGCCAGCGCCCTGACGTATGATCACGCGGAACACAGCAGCCGCGTGTGCCTGGCCGCCGCGAGGCCCAGGGGCGAGCAGGCGGACAAGGAGCGGCGTGATGCGCAGATCTCGAGCAGTCGCGTGGATCTTCGTGGCGATGGTGTGGCCCGCGGCACCGGCCTCCGCACAGAACGCGCCGCCAATCGACCAGTACCTCAGCCCCGCCTACCCCTACGAACTCGTCTCGGCCGCAAAAGCCGACCGTCTTGCGTGGCTGGCGTATGAGCGCGGCCAGCGAAACGTCTACACGGCCGCGGCGCCCGACTTCCGCCCCGTGCGCCTGACGCGGTTTCTCGACGACGACGGCATCGACCTCACGACGCTGAGTATCTCGGCGGACGGGTCGGTGGTGGTGTTCGTGCGCGGCCACGAGGAGAACCGCGCGGGCTGGGTTGCGAATGTGACGAGCAACCCGGCCGGCGCGGACCGATCGGTCTGGGCCGCCCGTACTTCCGGCGGCGCCGCGCCCTGGCGCCTGGCCGAAGGCACGTCGCCGGTCGTCTCCCCCGATGGCCGCTACGCGGCATTCGCCAGAAACGGGCAGATCTTCCGTGTGCGGGTGACGGCGGCGCAGGCCGCGCTCCCGCCCATGGACCGAGGCGAGGTGCCGCTTGTCAGGGTCTGGGGCACGAACAGCGGTCCGGTGTGGTCGCCGGACAGTTCGAAGATCGCGTTTGTCAGCGATCGCGGGGACCATAGCTTCATCGGGGTGTACAATCTGAAGGCCCGATCGGTGACGTACATGGCGCCGTCGGTCGATCGCGACACGAGCCCGACATGGTCTCCCGACAGCCGGCGCGTCGCGTTCATCCGGCGGCCTGGCCTGCCGTTCGGCCTTCAGTCGCAGCCCGGCAGCGCGGGCATCGGCAACCCGCCCGGCCCGGCCGCTGTGGCCGGCGGCCCGGGCCGCGGCCAGCAGGCGGGAGGCCAGCGGGGCGCGATGGCCGGGCCCGCGCCGGCCGCCCAGGCGGCGGTGCCGGGACTGTATCGGTCCGCGTTGCCGGGCGGCCACACCCTGTCGTTCTGGGCCGCCGATGCCGTCACCGGCGAGGCGCGCGAGTTCTGGCACAACCAGCCCGACGACCGGGGGTTCCCGAACATCTCCGCCATCGCTTGGGCGGGCGAGCACGTGATCTTCCAGGCCGAGCCCGAGGAGTGGATTCGGTACTACTCGGTCAGCGTCGCCGGCGGAACGACGACGCCCGTCGCGCTGACACCTGGCGAGGGCATGGTCGAGCACGTCGCGCTCGCGCAAGACGGCCGGACGCTCTTCTACTGCTCCAATGCCGGCGACATCGATCGGCGCCACGTCTGGAAGGTCCCGACGGCCGGCGGTACCGCGGTGCCGGTGACGAGCGGCGGCGAAATCGAAACCTCCCCGGCGGCGCTCGCGTCCGGCTCGAATGTCGCGGTGCTGAGCGCCACGTGGAAGCGGCCGCAGTCGGTGGGCATCGTGCCGGCGGCGGGCGGCGCCGCACGGATCATCTTCCCCGCCCTGCCGGCGGGCTTTCCGCTCGATCGGCACGTCGAGCCGCAGAACGTGACGCTGAAGGCGGACGACGGGCTGCCGTTCAACAACCAGCTCTTCCTGCCGAGGAACCTGAAGCCTGGCGAGAAGCGGCCGGCGCTGGTTTTCGTCCACGGCGGTCCGATGCGCCAGATGCTGCTCGGCTACCACTACCGCTGGGTGTATCACATCTTCTACGGCGTGAATCAGTGGCTCGCCGATCACGGCTACGTCGTGCTCTCGGTGAACTTCCGCAGCGGCATCGGCTACGGCAAGTCGTTCCGCACGGCCCCCAACCCGGCCAGCGCGGCAACGCCGAGTACCAGGACGTCGTGGCGGCCGCGCGGTACCTGCAGGGCCGCCCGGATGTCGACGCGTCGCGGGTCGGCATCTGGGGCCTCTCGTACGGCGGTCTGCTGACGGCGCAGGCGCTGGCGCGCAACTCCGACATCTTCGCCGCCGGCGTCGACCTGGCGGGCGTGCACCTGTTCGGCAGCTCGCTCGATCCCGCCAGCGTCTCCTACACCTCGTCGGCGATTTCGCAGATCGACACGTGGACCTCGCCTGTGCTGCTCGTCCATGGAGACGACGATCGCAACGTGGCGTTCTCGCAGACGGTCGGCCTCGTCCAGTTGCTGCGTGCCCGCAACGTGCCGCACGAGCTCATCGTCTTTCCCGACGACGTGCACGATTCGCTGCTGCACCGGCGGTGGATCTACACGTTCGAGCGCATGGACGCGTTCCTCGCGCGGCACCTCAAGGCTGTGAGATGATCGGAGGGCGCTCGCGAGTGTCCTGCCACGCCATCGCCGCCGGATCACATCATGCTTGACACCATTCAGCGACTGAACGCCTTCGTGAACGGGTACGTGTGGGGCTGGCCCATGATCGCGCTCCTGATGGGCACCGGCCTCCTGCTGACGGTCCTGACGGGGTTCGTGCAGGTGCGAAGGCTCGGCTTCTCCCTGCGCGAGGTGCTGGGCAAGATCACGCAGCGCGGCGGCGGCGTCGGCAGCGTCAGGCCGTTCCAGGCCGTGGCCACCGCCCTCGCGTCCACGGTAGGCGTCGGCAACATCGCCGGCGTGGCCACCGCCATTTCCATCGGCGGGCCGGGCGCGCTGTTCTGGCTGTGGCTCTCGGGCCTGCTCGGCATGGCCACGAAGTACACCGAGATCGTGGTGGCGCTGCACTACCGCGAGCCCGACGACACCGGCACCATGCGCGGCGGCGCGATGTACGTCCTCAAGAAGGGCCTCGGCCTGCCCTGGCTCGGCGGCGTGTTCGCGCTGCTGACGTCGGTGGCCGCGTTCGGCATCGGCAACATGGTCCAGGCGAACTCCGTGGCCGACGCGCTGCGGGCGACATTCGGGCTGTCGACCACAGTCACGGGCGCCGGCCTGGTCGTGCTGACGGCCGTGGTGATCCTGGGCGGGATCAAGTCGATCGCCCGCGTCACCGAGTGGCTCGTGCCGTTCATGGCGATTCTGTACCTGGGCGGCGGCCTCATCGTGATCGTGCTGTACGCCGGCCACCTGCCGCGCGTGCTCGCGCTCGTGCTCGACGGGGCGTTCAGCGGATCGGCGGCGGTGGGGGGGTTCGCGGGCAGCACGGTCATGATGGCCATGCGCTACGGCATCGCGCGCGGCCTGTTCTCGAACGAGGCGGGCCTTGGCAGCGCGCCGATGGTACACGCGGCGGCCGACACCGATCATCCGGTGCGCCAGGGGATGTACGGGATCTTCGAGGTGTTCGTCGACACCATTCTCATCTGCACGACCACCGGGCTGGTCATTCTGCTGACCGACGTCTGGGCCGGCGGCCTCACGGGCGCCGCGCTCTCGGCCAAGGCGTTCGAGGTCGGGCTGCCCGGCGCCTTCGGCGACATCGTGGTCACCGGCGGCCTGCTGATGTTCGCCTTCTCGACACTCATCGGCTGGAGCTACTACGGCGAGACGGGCATCGTCTACCTGCTCGGCACGAAGGCGGCGGTCCCCTACCGGCTGCTGTGGCTGGTGTTCGTGTATCTCGGCGCGACCGGATCGCTGCACCTGGTCTGGGACGTCGCCGACACGCTCAACGGCCTGATGGCCATCCCCAACCTCATCGGGGTGCTGATGTCCATTCCGCTGCTGCTGCGGCTGCAGAAGGAGTTCTTCGGCGGCTCTGCCGGCCGCGGCCGGCGATAGGGCGCACGCGGGCTCTGCGGGGCGGCGGTGCCTGGATGGGCCGGCCGTGTAACATATCCGGGTGACGTCTCCGACCCGCGACATCACCGGCTTCTCGCGCGCGATGTTCAGCAACTGGTGCTGGCACGAGCCGTTCCAGTTGCTCGTCGACGCCGGCGAAGGCCTGCAACTGGCCCTCGGCCAGAAAATCTGGGCGCCCGAGGTGGTGGCGCTGACCCACGGTCACTCCGATCACGTGCTCGGCCTTCCGGGCCTCGTCGCGTCGAGGAAGTTCGCCAAGGGCGCGCAGGAGAAAGCCCTCACCGTCGTCTTTCCTGAGGGCAACAACGGGGTCGCGGCCGTTCGCGAGCTGCTGGCGCGCATGTGGTCGGCGTCCGCGTTCCCCGTGACGTGGGTGCCGCTGCGGGCGGGCGAAGAGTGGCGCATGGACAAGACGAGAGTGCTGCGCGCGTTCACGACCTCGCACGGCGGCACCGAGCCGACGCTCGGATACGCGGTCGTCGAGGAGCGGCGCCGCCTGAAGCCCGCATTCGCCGGCCAGCCGGAAGCCGACATCCGGGCCGTCGTGCAACGGGACGGCCGGGACGCCGTCATGGAGGCCTACCACCACATCCGCTTCGCGCACACCGGGGATGCGATGCCCATCGATCCGGCCGGCGTCGCGGGCGCCGATCTGCTCGTCCACGACGCGACGTTCCTCGACGCCGCGGATCGGAAATGGGCCGTTCACGCCACCACCCTCGAGGCGCTCGAGGTGGGCCTTGCCGCGGGCGTGCGCGCCCTGGTCCTCCACCACCTGTCCATCCGCTACGACCGGGCGGCCGCCCTGCCGGCCCTTCGCGCGCAGGTCGCCACGTCGGCCTTCGCCGGCGAGTGCTGGCTGCTCGACGACAGCCGGCTCATCAGCCTGCGGTGGTCCAATCCCCCCGCCGGCGGGACCGGGTCTCTCCCCGGCGTGAACCGGGGACAGGTCCCGTAGCGAGGAGACGGCGATGCGGCTCATGCGATGGCTGACGGCGGCGGCGCTGGTGGTGGCGGCGATCGGATTCACGATTGGCCTGCGTGCCGAGCGGCTGGGGTACCCGCCGGCCGAGTTCGCGGCTCGCCGGCAGGCGCTGGCCGCGTCGCTCGGCAAGGGGACCGTCATCCTGTTCGGCCGCACGTCCCCGCAGGCGGGCATCCGGTTCCGCCAGGACAACGACTTCTACTACTTCACGGGCAACGAGGACCTGAACGCGGCGCTGGTGCTCAACGCGGCCACCGGCGCGGCCACGCTCTACCTCCCGCCGCAGACGGCCGGCGAAATCCGGGCGCTCGGCAAGAACTGGCTGACCGACCCGGAACTGGGCAAGCCCTGGGGTTTCGCGGCGATCCGGCCCCTGGACGAACTGCCGGGCGTCCTTGCCCGCGTGGCCGGGTCGGCGGAGCCCCTGCTCTGGCTGCGCCTGCAGGCGGGCGACGAGTCGGACATCAGCCGCAGCGAGCATGCCACCGAGCTGTCGCGGCGGCTCGTCAACGTCGGCGGCTCGCATCTCAGCGAGGACGCGAGCCGGGCCGCCTACTTCCGCGCGCACTTCCCGGCGCTTCAGATCTCCGACGTCACGCCGTTCATCGACCGGATGCGGACCGTCAAGAGCCCGCGCGAGATCGAGATCCTGCGCGCCAACGGGCGCATCAGCGCCGAGGCCATCCGCCGCGCGATCCTGGTGACGCGGCCGAACGGGTTCGAGTACCAGATCGAGGCCGAAGCGACCTACTGGATGTACCGCAACGGCATCCAGGGCAATTCCTTCGCGCCGATTGTCGGCTCGGGCCCGAACGTCAACGTGTGGCACTACGCGGCCAACGGCCGGCAGTACAAAGACGGCGATCTCGTGGTGATGGACTACGGCGGCGCCCTCGACTACCTCGGCGTGGACATCACGCGCACGTGGCCTGTGTCAGGGCAGTTCACGCCCGACCAGCTGAAGGCCTACCAGTGCGCGCTGGAGGCGCAGAAGGCCATCATCGCGGCGATGACGGTCGGCGCGACCCGGGCGCAGACGCGCGACATCGGCCAGGCGATCTACAAGAAGCATGGGTTTCCGGGCGGCGCGAGCGCGGGCCACTATGTGGGCATGACCGTGCACGATGTCGGCGACGCCAGCCTGCCGTTCCAGCCGGGCATGGTAATCGCGGTCGAGCCAATCATTGAGGACGCCTCGAAGCAGCTTCACGTCCGGATCGAGGACACCGTGCTCATTACCGAGAAGGGGCCGGAGATCCTCACCTCGGCCGTGCCGAAGGAGATTGACGACGTCCTCGCGCTGGTGCGTGAGGCGCTCAAGAAGAACCACTGACGGCGGGACTGGACATGCCCCATGTCCCTTGTCCCTTGCCCCTTGCCCCATGCCCCCTGTCCCCTCTCCCCCGGCCAACCGGCGCAGACCGGCGCATAGTATAGTCTTGGCCCTGCGGCCCGCGGCCACCTGCGCGCGGCCGCGCCACCGCCGATGCCACGACGATCCCGGTCACGCCCGGTCACGCCCGATCTCACGGCACGCGTTCCGCCGGGCCGCGTTCCGCTGGCAGCGGGCGCGCTTGCGCTGGTGTGCGCCCTGGCCTACTGGAACAGCTTCAGCGCCGGGCTCATCCTGGACAACATCCCGATCGTCCTCCAGGACCCGCGCCTGCGGTCGGCGGGCTGGCAGAACATCCGCGACATCTTCACGCACGGCTATTGGTGGCCGTCCGGCGACAGCAACCTGTACCGGCCGCTGACCACGCTGACCTACTGGCTCAACTACACCGTGCTGGGCGGAGCGGAGCACCCGGCGGGCTATCACGCGGTCAACCTGCTGCTGCACTGGGCCAACGCCCTGCTGGCCTTCGCGCTGGTGCGGGGGGTGACCGGCCGGTTCAGCGCCGCGCTCGCCTCCGCGGCCCTCTTCGCCTGCCACCCGCTGACGGTCGAATCGGTAACCAACGTGGTCGGCCGGGCCGATCTGCTCGCGGGCCTCTCGGTCCTCGGCGGCCTCTGTCTGTACCGGGGGTTTCGGGAAGCCGCCGGCGGCCGCCGGTGGTACTGGGTTGCCGGGCTGGGCCTCGCGTACGCGGCCGGGGTCCTCTGCAAGGAAAGCGCGGCTGTGCTGCCGGCGCTGTTGCTGCTGCACGACCTCGTGTTCCCGCCCGTGCCAGGCGCCGTGCGAGGCGCGGCGCTGAGACAGCAGGCCGCGCGCGTGTGGCCGGCGTACGCGGGCCTGCTCCCGGGCGCGGCGCTGCTCGCCGCGGCGCGGTGGCTGGTCCTGCGCGAGTCGGCCCCGTTCGCCCAGTTCGGCGGCGACAATCCGATCGTCAACGCGACGTTCTGGACCGGCGCCATGACCGCGGTGAAAGTCGCGGGCTACTACCTCGGCCTGGTCATCTGGCCCGCCCGGCTGGCCTGCGACTACTCCATCAACGCGATCACGCTGTTCGGCGGAACGATCACCTCGGGACAGGATCCGCACGCCTGGCTCGCGCTCGCGGCCCTGATCGCGCTCGCCGCCACGGCTGTCCTCGCCTGGCGCCGCCAGCCCGCGGTGGCGTTCTTCCTGGGGTTCGCGGGGATCGCGTTCCTTCCGACGGCCAATCTGCTCTTCCCGATCGGCACCATCATGGCCGAGCGGCTGATGTACCTGCCGCTGGTCGGCCTGCTCTCCGCCACGGTGCTCGGGGCCGTCGCTGCCGGCGAGCGGGTGCTCGCAGGCGCGCCTTCCGGCAGGCGGCGCGCGTGGGCGGCAGGCGGCGTGCTCGCCGTGGTGGCCGCCATCGCCGCGCTCACGACGCGGACCATCATCCGCAACGAGGACTGGGCCAGCAGCCTGAGCCTGTGGTCGAGCGCCGCGCGGGTGGTTCCGGAAAGCTACAAGGTGCACAAGGCGGTGGCCCTGGCGACCATGGAGTCCGACCCGTCCGGCGGGCGCGTCGACGAGGCGATCGCGCTGGCCCGCCGGAGCATCGGCGTCATCGAGCAGGCGGACCTGCCGCTGGCGCAACAGCCGGCGGGGCTCTACGCGGAAGCCGGATCGGTCCCGCGTACGGAAGGCGCAGATCCTGACAGGCCGCGGCCTGAGCCATGAGGCGGAAGCGGAGACCGCGGCAGCGCTGTCACTGCTGCGCAGGGCGGAGCTGATTGACCGCGAGCTCAACCGGCTCGCAAGAGCACGCCTCGAGCGGCTCGGCCGGCCGCCGGGGGAGATCCCGGACGTTGGCAGCGCCTTCATCTACAGGACGCTGGCCACGGCGTACATCGGCGCGGGTGATCCGCTGGCCGCCGTGGCGGCGGCGGAGTACCTGCAACGGATTTCGCCGGGCCACTTTGACGCCCATTACATGCGGGGCGTCGCCGAAGCGGGCGCCGCGCAGTTCGAGGAGCGCCGCGGACGGCTTGGCGCGGTCGACGCGCACCTGGAACGGGCGGCCATCAACCTCATCGCCGCCACCGTGCTCAATCCCGGTCACCGCGAATCGTGGTCGCTGCTGGCGAAGGTCTACGGATACGTCGCGCCCGAGCCGCAGGCGGTCGCGATCTCGGGCGGTGTTGGCAGGCTGAACCGCGACAACCCCATCGTCGCGCGGCACGTGCAGACAGCCTGCGCCCAACTGCTCGGGCAGTTGCGCGCGGCGGGACTGGCGGAGGACGCCGCCGCGCTTCGCGGCCGGATGATCGCGCAACTCGGCGTGCCGGCAGCACTGCTGGGTGCGGCGCCCGGGCGATGACCCCGGGGCTGAAGCCGCGGGGCTCCACACAATCAGAATTCCGACCCTCGGCTATCTGCGGTCGCGCGCGAGGAGTTCGCGCAGTCGCGTCTGGCTCGGGTCGAGCTCCAGCGACCGCTCGAACGCGCGGCGGGCCTCGGCCGGGCGGCCGAGGCACATGAGCGCCGAGCCGGCCAGGCCGTGCGCCGCGGCTGACGCGGGCGCTGCTTTGCAGGCGGCATCGAAGTCCTCGAAGGCCCCCGCGCAATCCCGGCTCTGAATGCGGACGCGGCCGCGGGTGATGCGGAACCGCGCATCATCGGGCCGGATCTTGACGACGGCGTCGAGCAGGCGCATCGCCCGGGGCACATCGCCCTGGCGCCAGGCCGCGGTGGCGATCTCCTCCACCCTCTCGGGGCCCTCGCTCAGCCCGTCGGCCAGGGCCGCCAGCAGCAGGTCGTCGGCCTCCCGGGAGCGGCCTTCCTTCTCGAGGAACGAGGCGATGGCGTACTTGGCCGAGGCGCTCTTCGGATCGAGACGCAACGCCTGTTCGAAGGCGGACCTGGCCTCGGGCGCCTTGCCCTCCTCCAGCAGCAGCAGGCCCTCGTTGGTGAACGACCCGGCCGTGCGCGTACTCGAGCCGGCGCCTTCGGGGCGCACGGCGGGCTCGTTGCTCCCGACGTACCCGAGCGCCTTGAGGCGCTCGACGGCGTCGCCGGCGGGCCCGCTGTCGGACGCCACGAGCAGGCGCGCGGTCCTCGGGCCGTAGTTCTGCGCCGGCAGGACCTCGGCAACTCCGCCGAGCGGGGGCTCGTAGGTGCCGGCCGCACGAGGCAGGCCGAGCAGGCCCAGGATCGTGGCCGCCACCTGCCCAACTCGCCCCTCGCCCTTCTTCGAGTCGGGCTCGATCCCTCTCCCCCACAGCACGTAGACGCCGTCATCGCGGTGCCAGAGAGCGGCCGTGGCCCCGGCGATGCCGCTGCTCTGAGGCCGCCCCTCCCGCCACAGGAATCCGTGGTCGGAGACGATGAGCAGCGCCGCGCCCGTCTCCTCGGCCAGCGAGCGGTACTCGCCGAGCATGCCGTCGACTTCCTTGAAGTAGTCGCGGGGCACGGACTGATAGCGCTGGAAGTCCTTGGGGTCGATGCCAGGCTGCTGCGGCGGCGCGAAGGCGGCGAAAACGTGCCCGATGGTGTCCGTGCCCTCGAAGTAGGCGACGGTGAGATGGGGCGCCTTCCGCCGCACCCAGTCGAGGGTGAGCCGGTGATAGAGCCGCGTCTCGATCAGGATGCGCCGCAGCATCGTCACCGGGTGCAGATACGGGTCGCCGCCGCGCTCGAGGTAGTCGAATTCCGCCTTCGTCAGCCACGGCAGGTAGGCCTGCAGCGCGGCGAGCCCCACCTCGCCCTCGAGCTTAGCCCGCTCCGCAAGCACGCGCGGCTGCTCACCTGCCGGGTGGACCACGCCGGGCGGCGTCTGTTCGTTCTTCAGGATCGCGAAGAGGCGTTCCGAGATCATGAGCCCACGCACCGGCTCGGCCGGGTGCGTCGCCCACATGCCCAGCACGGCCACATCGCGGCCGTGGTCGCCTGCCATCTCCCACACGGCCTTCTCGAGCCGTTCGTCGGAGGTAATGGGCTCCCGCACGCCCGTCGCCGGATTGAACCGCGTGAAGTCGAGGATCCGATGCTGCAGCGGGCTCACGCCGGTCATCATCGTCGTCCAGATGAGCGGCGACAGTCGCGGTTGGAAGGCTCGCAGCACACCCGAACGCCCCTCCCGCACGAGCGCCGCGAGGTTCGGCATCGTGCCGTCGGCGCAGTAGCCGTCGAGCAGTTGCCAGTCGGCCGCGTCGAGGCCGACGACGATGACGCGGGGAGGTGCCGGCTGGAGGAACGCCGGGCGCACGTAGAACAGGACCGCGGCGCCTGCGGCCACCGCGGCGAGGACGGCCACGGCCCATCGTCGTGAAGGTAATGGCATCGGCCATAAAGTGTAGCATTGGGCCGTGAGCGCCTGACCGCGCCCTCGGCTGGCTGCCCGGGCAGACTCGAATCGTATAGGCTAGGTCATTTGACCAAACACATAAGGCCTGGCCCGCGATCCACGCCGTTGGATCGGAATCGTCCAAGAGGGTGGATTCACGGCTGATCTCTGTCTTTGCGCTGACTCCAAGTCAATATGTTTATTGGACTTAGCAAATACTGTGTTCTTGGCACTTTGCATGCTTAATAGTCGCTTGGTACGGGAGGGGCACGCGCCTTCTCGCCCCGCAATCCCGTACGAGTTGTCAGTTGGGTCATAACCTCAGGAGGAGAAAGATGCGTTTTAGGAACATCGCGCTCATGTTCCTGATGCTCGCGCTGGCGATGCCGGCGATGGCTCAGGAGCAGCGTGCGTCGATCGAGGGCGTCGTCAAGGACGCGACCGGCGCCGTGATGCCGGGCGTCACTGTCGAGGCCAGGAACGAGGCCGTCGGCGTGGTCGTGACGGCCGTGACCGACGCCAATGGCGTCTATCGTTTCCCGGCGCTGTCGTCAGGCATTTGGGACCTCACGGCGACGCTGTCGGGATTCAACACGGCCAGCCAGCCCGACGTGCCGCTGACGCTGGGCCAGATCAAGAAAGTCGACATGACGCTGAGCGTGGCCGGCGTGGCCGAGAGCGTCCAGGTGACGGCGGAATCGCCGCTGGTGGACGTCAAGCAGAGCGCGCGCAGCACGAGCATCCGCAACGAGCAGATCGACCTGCTGCCGAAGGGCCGGGACTTCACGTCGCTGGTCACCCAGGCGCCCGGCGCCAACAGCGAAGGCAAGCTGGGCGGCCTCTCGATTGACGGCGCGAGCGCCGGCGAGAACCGCTACATCATCGACGGCATCGAGACCACGAACCTCCAGAACGGCACGCAGGGCGCCGGCCTGATCGTGGACTTCGTCGAAGAGGTGCAGGTCAAGTCGTCGGGCTACACGGCCGAGTACGGCGGCGCGACGGGTGGCGTCATCAACGCCGTGACCAAGAGCGGGTCGAACAGTTTCCGCGGCAACGCCTTGTTCAACTGGCAGGGCGACAATCTCGAGTCGGGCTATCGGCCGATTCTTCGGCGCGACGTGCTCGACAACTCGAAGGCGCAGTATTGGACCTACCCGGAGGACAGCTACACACGGATGGAGCCGGGCTTCTCCGTCGGCGGCCCGCTGATGAGGGACAAGATGTGGTTCTTCGGCGCCTACCAGCCGGCGCTGACGACCACCACCCGCACAGTTGACAAGTCGACGTCGGGCAATGCCAATTCCAGCATCTGGAACGACATCGAGCAGAAGGCGCAGCGGCACTACATCTCCGCCAACTCGACGGCGCAGATTGGCAACAGCATCCGCACGCGCGTGTCGTACAACAATAACTGGGCGAAGACAGAGGGCCGGCTGCCGAACCAGGATGGCACCACGGCCCAGGCCGCACTGCTTGCCATCGACTCGACCTTCCCGAATTGGTCCCTGTCGGCGAACCTCGACTGGGTCGCCACGCCGAACTTCTACCTCGGGTTCCGCGGCGGCTACTACCTCCAGGACGTTTCCGATGCAGGCGTGCCGGACACGGTCCGGTACCTCTACTCCCGCGGCAACGTGGGCCAGGCCGGCGTGCCGGCGAGCTTCCAGGCGGCGGCGAACTACTCGAACGTGTTCACCAACAACGCGCGTACGCTACAACAAGCAGACTCGCGCGTTCTTCCAGTCAGACGCCACCTATTATCTGACCGCCGCCGGTCAGCACACGTTCAAGGGCGGCCTCCAGTTCGACCGCGTCGGCAACGACGTGCTGACAGGGGAGCAGAAGAACCTGGTCCGCCTCCAGTGGGATATCGCCCTCAGCGGCCAGCGCGGCGCCTACGGCTACTACCAGGTCCGCAGCAACGGTTCCAAGCCCGAGCAGGGCTTCGTCACCGAGGGCAACGTCAGCACCAACAACATCGGGCTGTTCATCCAGGACGCCTGGACGGTCAACAACAGGCTGACCATCAACGCCGGCCTCCGCACCGAGCAGGAAAAGGTGCCGACGTACGCGACCGGTGACCCGAACATCCCGGAGTTCGGCATCGAGTGGGGCTTCGGCAAGAAGCTTGCACCGCGCCTCGGCTTCGCCTACGACATCAAGGGCGACGGCCGCTGGAAGGCCTACGGGTCGTGGGGCATCTTCTACGACATCTTCAAGCTCGAACTGCCGCGCGGCTCGTGGGGCGGCGACAAGTGGCTCGAGTACCTACTACACGCTCGACACCTACGACTACAACACGCTGATGACGAAGTGCCCGAACGGCCCGACGCCGTCGACGCCGTGCGCAGGCACGCTCATCCGCGGCCCGATCGACTTCCGGCACGTCAGCCTGGAGGGCTACATCGAGCCCGACCTGGAGCCCATGAAGAGCCAGGAGCTCTCGTTCGGCTTCGATCACCAGCTGAATGCGACGATGGCGGTCGGCGTGCGCTGGGTCCACAAGCAGCTCGACTACGGGATCGAGGACGTCGGGCAGCTCGACGCCGACCAGAACGAGATCTACCTCATCGCCAACCCTGGCTTCGGCGTCGCGAGCACGGTCTACGACGTCAACGGCAACACCTACACCACGCCTGCGTACCCGAAGGCCGTCCGCGACTACGACAGCGTGGAGTTCGTCTACAACAAGCTCTTCGCCAACAACTGGTCGCTGCGTACGAGCTACATGTGGAGCCGGCTCTACGGCAACTACTCCGGCCTGTCGCAGTCGGACGAAAACGGCCGGACATCCCCGAACGTCGGACGCGCCTTCGACTACCCGCTCATGATGTTCAATCAGGACGGTGACGCGGAGTACGGCCTGCTCGCGACGGACCGGCCGCACCAGTTCAAGGCGCAGGGGATGTACCTCTTCAAGTTCGGCACGAGCATCGGCGCCAACTTCTCCGTCTTCAGCGGCATTCCCGTGACGCGCGAAATCTCGGTCATTCCGCCGAACAACTTCCCCATGCAGTACCAGGGACGCTTGAGCGACGGCCGCATGCCGACGTTCTCGCAGACCGACATCTTCGTGCAGCACGAGTTCAGGCTGGGCGGCGCCAAGCGCCTCCAGCTCAGCTTGAACGTGATCAACCTCTTCGACCAGGAGACGGCGACGAACCGCGCCGTCGGGTATAACGATGCGAACGGCGTGCTCTTCAACGAGAAGGACTTCTACGCGAACGGGGTCAACATGGAGCAGTTGATCGCGCAGCAGGGCATCGTTAAGCACCCGCTGTTCCTCAAGGACAACGGCTATCAGGGCCAACGGGCGGCCCGATTCGGCGTGAAGTTCATCTTCTAGAGTCGTTCCGCCTGGGGGCGTATCCCCCGCGGTCAACTCAGGCCCCGCACGCCTCACGGCGTGCGGGGCTTCTTTTTGGGGCCCTGCCCGTGAGCGCTACCACACGAGCCCGAACCGCGCGGACCGCTCGACCGCGAGCGGCCTCGTCGCCAGCCGCGCGCGAACGGCCGGCGCGCCGGTGGCTCGTGCCGGCCCTCTCCGCCATCATCGTCGCGGCGGGCGTGTGGGCGTATTCGAACAGCCTCGCCGGCGTCTTCGTCCTCGACGATGTGCGGGCGATCGTCAGGAACCCGACCATCCGGGCACTCTGGCCGCTTGCCGGGCCGCTCTCGCCCCCGTCGGCGTCCACCGTCGCCAGCAGGCCCGTCGCCAACCTGTCGTTCGCCGTCAGCTACGCGATGGGCGGCGCGCCAGCGCCGGACGGCAGCGCCTCGACACCTGCCCTGATGGCCGCCCCCAACCCCGTGCCGTTCCACGCCGGGAATCTCCTGATCCACCTGGCCGCCGCGCTCGTACTGTTCGGCGTCGTCCGCCGGACGCTGCAGAGCCCGCGGCTGCGCGATCGGTTTGAGGCGGCCGCGCCGTGGATCGCCGGCGCTGTGGCGCTCATCTGGGTGGTCCACCCGCTCCACACCTCGGCCGTCACGTACGTCGTCCAGCGCGTGGAGTCCCTCATGGGGCTGTTCTACCTGCTGACTTTGTACTGCGCGATCAGGGCGGGAGATAGTGTGCGATCTGGGTGGTGGATGGCGGCGTCCGTCGTCAACTGCGCCGCCGGCATGGCCACGAAGGAGACGATGGTGACGGCGCCCATCATGGTGGCGTTGTGGGACTGGCTGTTCAGGAAGCCTCCTGGCGGAAGGGCCGGCCGGGTGCGATGGGCGCTGGTTGGCTCCCTCGCGGCCACGTGGCTGCTGCTGGCGTTCGTCGTGTCACGCCAGTTCCGCGCGCCGTCGATCGATCTCGCACCGATGACCGTGTGGCTCTACGTGCGGACGCAGGCGGAAGTGATCGTGCACTACCTGCGGCTGGCGTTCGCTCCGTCGCCGCTGGTGTTTCTGTACGACTGGCCGCTCGCGCCGGTGCCCCTCTGGAGGGCGTGGCAGGCCGCGCTCCTCACCGGGCTTGCCGCCCTCACCGCCGTCGGCGTCGTACGTCGCCTCCCGGCGGCCTTCCTGGGCGTGTGGTTCTTCCTGATCCTCGCCCCCTCGTCGAGCGTGCTGCCGATTGTCACCGAGGTGGCCGCCGAGCACCGGATGTATCTGCCGCTCGCCGCGGTCGTGACCGCCGTCGTGGTGGGCGCGCACGTGTTGATGATGCGGGGCGCGGGGCCTTGGAGGCCGGCGGCGTTGGGCGCGGCGGCCACTCTTTCCCTCGCCGTCGTGGGCGCCCTTGGCCTCGAAACGCGTTCGCGGAACGCCGTCTACGCGAGCGCCGAGGGCCTGTGGGCAGACACGGTGGCGACGCGCCCCGACGACCCGCGCCCGCGTGTGGCTTATGGCGAGGCGCTCGAAAAGGCCGGCCGGCTGCCAGAAGCCGAAACCCAGCTCTGGCGTGCCGTTGAGCTCGCGCCGGAAGAACCGACCGCCCGCGTGAGGCTCGGGTCGGTACTCGCGCAGCAGTCGAGATTCGACCTCGCGGCGGGCGAACTGACCAGGGCCCTGGCGCTCGACCCGATGAACGTGGACGCCCACAGGTTCCTCGGGGAGGTCCATGCGATCCGGCGGCGGGACAGCCTGGCCCTCGAGCACTACAGCAAGGCGCTGGCGCTGGTGCCCGACGACCCGCAGATCATGGCAAAGATGGCGGCCGTACGCCTGGGTTCACAGGACCCGTCCGTGCGCGATCCCGCCCGCGCCCTGGCGCTGGCGGAACGCGCGGCCCAGCTCACGGGAGGCCGCGACCCGCGCATCCTCCAGACGCTGGCCGCCGCCCGCGCGGCCGCCGCTGAGCGGGCGCGGTAACCCCGGGGCTTCAGCCCCGGGGGATCATTGTCAAAACCCGAACCGCATGCCCACCTGCAGCTTGCGGGGCTGCGCGGCGGCAATCGGCGCGGCGTAGAACGGCGAGGTCAGCACGAAGCTGTAGGCGGTGTAATTCACGCGATTGAGGAGGTTCTGCCCGGAGATGTAGAGCTCGATCCGGTAGCGCTTGTCCTCGGCGCCTCCGCCGAACCCCGGCGCGAGACCGCCTCCCCCGCCGCCGACGGTCACCATCACGGCCGTGCCGCCCGGGCCGCCCTGCTGCCGCGGCTTGCCGAACCCCCACGCATACGACAGGCGTCCGCCGAGGTCGATCTGCATCTCTCCTCGCGCCGAGTTGCGCGACACGCCCGACGGGCGATCCGTGAACAGGCCGTCCCCATTGTCGTCGCGGCCGGTCGTGATGTTGTACGGCATCCCTGACGCGGCCCGCACGTTGAGGCCGAGCGTCATGTTCCGGATGGGCTGCATGCTGAACGACCCGCCGAGGCGATGCGGGATGTCGCTCGTGCCCGGGCCCCACTCGGTGTCGAGATTGTCGCCGTTGGCCGGAATGGCAAAGGCCCCGGTCGTGTCGGTGCGGCTGCGGCTCCACGTGTAGTTCGCGTGGAGGAACGTGCGCTTCCAGTCCATCCGGACGAAGCTGTACATCAGGGTGACCGCGTGCGAGCTCGACGCCGCATCCGACGCCAGTTCCACGTCGTTGGCCAGCTCCGGGTTCGGCCGCACGCCGTTCACCGGCGCGTTCAGGTTGCGCCCGCGCAGCAGGTCGCGCCCCCATCCCACCGAGAAGGTCGCGTTGGCGCGGCCGTTCTTCGACAGCACCCGCTCGACGCCGACGTTCGCCCGATGGGCGGTAGGCAGCGCGAGGTCCTCGTTCCAGAGGTAGCGGTTCGTCGGCGGTGTGACGCCAATCTCGCCGGGAACCGGGTACGACGGATTGACGATGTTGATCTCGCGCTGGCGGACGCCGTCGAACAGCAGCGTCTGCTTGTAGAGGTCGCCGGCGATCCAGTCGTAGAAGTAGCCGTAGCTCCCGCGGAGGGTCAGGCTGCCGCTGCGCAGCGGCGACCAGGCGAACGTGGCGCGGGGAGAAAGGTTCCAGCCGTCGCTGACGTGGCGCTGCACGCCGTAGCGCAGGCCGCCGGTCAGCAGCAGGCTGCGCGCGATGCGCCAGTCGTCCTGCACATACACCGCCGCCTGAAGCGTCGAATACGTCAGGTTCGGATCGCCGGTGCGCCGGCTCCACTGCGACGGCCTGCCGGCCTCGTAGTCGGCGAGGCTCGCGAACGTGTAGGTGCCGAGGTAGTTGGTGATGTCGTCGGAGGTGAAGGAGCCGCCCTCGAGGAGTACGCCCGTCCGCCACGAGTGGGCGCCGCGCACGTAGTCGAGGTCCGACGCCAGCTCGAACGACGCGCCCTGCTGCCCGCCTCGCATCTGGGCCCCGCCGCCGGTGAAGGCGTCGTTCACGCGGATGGTCGGCGCCTCGAGCGACGACGTGCTGGTGCTGTCGGTGAACCGGAGCTGCAGCCGCGACTCGCTGAACATCCGCCGGCCAATCGGCCCGTTCTCCGACAGCCGGACCATCGTATTGGTCGCCTCGGACTCATAGGCGCGGCTGAAGAGGTTGTAGCCGCCCACGCCCAGGTTGTCGGTCTTGCTCGCGTCGACGTCCACGCTCGCGCGGAGCGCATGGTCCTTCGAGATCGCATGGTCGAAGCGCCCGCTCACGAGGAGGCTGTCGCGGGGCTGCTGCAGCCGCGTGTCGGTGTAGGTCGTGCCGTCGGGCGCCACGGCATAGAGGCTCGGCGACGTGTACTGATACCCGGCGCTGGCGTTCATCGAGAACGACGTCCTATTAGGCTTGATCGTGCCCGACAGATTGAAGCCGTACTGCTGCAATTGCTCCGGGGCCTTCTCGGGCGTGAAGGCGTTGCGGGCGTCGAGGGCCTCGTCGCGGAAGCTGACGTCCGCGCTGCCGCGCAGCGGCCCCATGCCGGGCATGGTCATGATGTCGATGAACATCATGCCGCTCATCCCGCCGTGGTTCTGGGCCGCGAACATGTCCATCCGCGGCAGCCGGATCGAGCGGATCTGGGACTTCGGCGGCAGGCGGCCGCCCGTGAACCCATCCACGCGCAGGACCGCACCCGGCGGCGCCATGGCCTTCAGCACCGCCTCCAGCTCCTCGGGGTCGTCGGGCAGCGCCTCGATCTGCTCGCGCGTGAGCACGGTGCTGAACGCGCTGCCTCCCGCGTCGAGCGACGCCGACTGCCGGTCGCGGCTGACGGTGAGCCCTTCCTCGACGCGCTGAATCTGCAGGGTCACGCGGCGTCGGGTGTCGTTCCCGCCGCGCACGCGCACGTCGCGCAGGACGGCGGTCTCGAAGCCCGGGAACTCGACCTCGATCGTGTAGCGGCCCTCGGGCACCTCGTCGACGACTGCCACGCCCGTGCCCCCCGTCGAGGCCGGCCTGACCACCGCGCCGCCCGCGGCACCGTCCTGCGGCACGATCCTGACCGCCGCATTCGGCACCACCAGGCCGGACTGATCGACGACCGTGACGATGACGCGCCCGCGGCGGGGCGTCTGCGCGCCGAGCGGCGCGGCGACCCCGGCGAGAAGCAGAATGACGGCCAACGCCAGATGGAGAGGACCACGCGGCACGGCCGGGCGTGGGTGGCCGGGGCGCTTTCCATTTGCCCCCAGGGAGGACAAGCGAAGTTCACCCGAGGACAAATGGAAACGGCCCGGACAGGACCCGCGCCCGGCGGTCAAGAGCCGCCACCTACAGTCTTCACGTCGCTTGGCCGCCACCACGGTCCTGCCTACTTCGACACCTGGAACTTCTTCGCGTCGATCTTCGCGTTCACCTTGACCGTGTCGAAGATCATCTCCTCGGTCGGCTTGCCGTCGATGGACCGCTGGATCCGGTGCGGCAGCTGCACGCCGCCGACCGCCTTGTAGTCGCCGTAGTAGAGGCGGTATTCCACCGTGCGGAGCTTGGCCTCGGCCTCCTTGCGCCGCGCGGCGATGTCCTTCAGCATCTTCTCGCGCTCTTCCGGCGTCGGCGACGCGCCGCCGCTCCGCTCGACGCGCGTGACGGTCGCGCTGCCGCCGGCCGCCATGCCCGTGCCCGGCGCGCCCCCGGTCATGGTCGTGCCCCCGGGCCCCATCGTCATCACGAGGGGCTCTTTGTCCATCCAGCTCAGCATGAGCGGCAGGTGCGTCTGGGCGTCGATGAAGAGCTTCGCCGCGAAGCCGCCCTCGCCCTTCACGTCGATGACGTCGGCCTTCCCGTCGGGCGACTCCGCCTGGCCGCCGTCCGACAACTCAACCGGGTAGAACGCAGGCGATGCGGCGAACATGCCAAGCGCGAGCTTCGCGAAATCCCGCCGATTCGCCACGAGGCGCTTCTGGTCGTAGTCGGCCTTCTCGTCGGCCGTCATCTTCTCCGGATCGACCGCCCCGCCGGGCCCGGCGATGCGGATGTGCATCACGCCGCCGCCCGCCAGTGACGGCGGCCGGTCGATTTCCTCGATCACCTGCCCGCCATTGAACCCGCTGTTGCGGTAAATGCTCATGTTGCCCATGGCCGCGACGACCGAGCGCATGAGGTACTTGTCGGGCAGTTCGAGGGCCATTTCGAACTCGGTTTCGGTGCTCGTCCCGTTGGGCAGCGCCCGCTGGGTGCGGCCGGCCGCCGTGAGCGTCTTGACCGCGTCGAGCTTCGGGCCGCCGAGCGCCGTCCGCGCGCCGGCGAGCAGCTGGTTCGGATCCCGCTCCTGGCCCGCGGCCAGCGACCCCGCGGCCAGCGCGCACGCCGCCGCGACACCCCACATCCTCTTCACATCCGCCTCCCCGTGAACACGGCGGCTCGAGCCGCCCGGCGTTCCATTAGACGACGAAATCCCGCCGGCCGGCCGGGCGGACGAAAGAAAGGCCCGTGCCGGGGCGCGATGCGCCCCTGGGCACGGGCGAATGGTGACGACACCGGTTCGTGGGGGCGGTTCCAGCACCCGTTCCCGCGGGGGGGTGGACGCCGCTCCACGCAGGTGCTGGGACCGGTCCTATGAGAGGACGTTGAGGACGATTCGGCGGTTCTGCGCGCGGTCCGCCTTCGTCTTGTTCGGGGCCACGGGCTTGTCGGCGCCGTAGCTGATGACGCTAATCTTGTGCAGAGGGATCTGGTGCTGGTCGCGGAGGTACCGCATGGCGGCCTCGGCGCGCTGGAGGCCGAGCTTGTCGTTGAGCTCCTTCGGGCCGGTGGAATCGGTGTGGCCCTCGATCTCGAAGAACACGTTCTGGCCGTCGGCCTTGACGCGGCCGATGAGCTCGTCGATGCGGGCCTTGGCCGCGTCGGGCAGCTCGAACTTGCCGCTGGCGAAGTCGGCGGAATCGGTCGACAGCGTCACGCTGTAGACGAGCTTGCGCGAGGCCTTGTCGATCGACACGGCCTTGGCGTCGGCCGCGCCGGCCTTCGCGTCGGCCTCGGCGGCAGCCTTGCGGGCCGCGTCGGCCGAGCCCTGCGCCGCCCCGACCTTCTGGTCGACCACGTTGATTTTGCCTTCGTTGGCCTTGGTGCGCTCCTGCGTCTCCTCGACCGTCTTGGTGAGCGACTCCACCTTGCCGTTGACGCCGGCGACCTGCTCGTTGACGTACCCCTTCGTCGCGCATGCCGGGAAGGCGACCGCCGCCGCCAGCAGCGCGAGACCTGCGAATGCTCTGTGACCCATGACTGCTCCTTTGCTCCTACAATCCGGCGATGCTGCCCGCCACGTATCCGCCGCGGGCCCGCACCTGCATGTTCTTCTTCCGCACCCCGACCGACAGCGAGTGCCATCCGGCGCGGGGGCTGGCCTCGAAGGCAATGAGGTACTGGTGGCGCAGCTCGCTCAGGATCTGCTGCGCCGCCAGGCTTGTTTCCGCGGGGGTCCCCGCGATGAACGTCGCGCCGCCGGTCCACCGCGCCAGGTCGTCGAGGCTGGCCTGCGACTCGGCGGCGGCGGCGGGGCTCACCACGTCGGGCATCCCGCCGAGCCGGTCCACGCCGACGCGGATCGCCACCACGTAGACCGGGACGTCGATTTCGCTGGCCACGCGGGACACCTCGGGCGGCGTCATCACGCTCGCCGTGTCGACGCCGTCCGTGATGACGATGACCGCCCGCCGCGGGCGCGTGCGCATCGCGAGCGGCCGTGCCGCCTGCGCGATCGCGTCGTAAAGCGACGTCAGGCCGTACGGCTGAAGCTCGCCGAGCCGCGAGGTGACGGCCGAGGGCTGGGTGGTGAACGGCTGCACCGTGCGAAGGCTCTTGTCGAAGCCGAGCAGCGTGATCTCGTCGCGGCCGGGCTCGAGCCAGCCGACGACGTGCCGCGCCACCTCATGCGCCGCGTCCTTCCGGCCCGCGAGGCTCATGCTGCCGCTGTCGTCGATGAGCAGGGCCACGCTGATGCCCGTGGCCTCCGATCCGAACTCGACGATCTGGACAGGCTCGCCGCTGACGTGCAAGTCGAAGTCCGACGGAAGCAGGCCCAGCACCGGCCGGCCGCGCCGATCCTGGACGACCGCGGTGATGCGCACCAGGTCGACGCCGCTCCTGAAGGTGGCTTTCTGCCCCGCCGACGGATCCTCCTCGTACGGGGCCTGGGCCTGGCCGGAGGCTGGCGCCGTCGCCATCAGCGACAGGGCGGCGGCGAGCACGAGCACCCCGGTAGCCGCACTTCTCACGCCGGTCTAGGTATCAATCTCCGTGCCAGCGCGGATCGTGAGAAATGGCCGGAAAACGCGCGCAAGGTGGCGAATTCCTGACGCGTTGGCGCCCCGGCCATGTAGGATTTACACAACTGAACAGGCCTCACGGCCTGCGTTCGGCGGAGAGCACATCTCCCGCGAGAACCGGCCGTGAGACCGCAAGCCGTCGGCCTTCCGTGATGGTGTGGCAGTTCGTGCAGTCGAGCTTCAGCATCAACTGGGCGGGGCGGTCACCTTCGGCGCCGCGCTGCCGCAAGGCGGCATGCGCATTTCTGCCGCACCCCGATGTGCGCTAATCTGGGGGCGTCCATGGTGTTGACGCGCGCCGGTGTGCTGCTCGCGGCGGTGCTGGTCATGGGGGCCGCGCCCCAGAACCCGCTCGTGCGGGCGCGGGAGCTCTACAACCAGCAGCAATACGACGCCGCGATTGCCGCGGCGCGAGAGGCGCGCGCCCGCCCGGAGCTCGCCGACGCGGCGTCGGTCGTGATCGGCCGCGCTCACCTCGAGCGCTACCGGGGCGCATCCAACCCCGCCGATCTCACGGCTGCCCGCGAGAGCCTCATCGCGGTCGACACCGCCCGGCTCGCGGCGCGCGATCGCCTCGAGCTGCTCGTCGGCCTCGGCGAACTGCTCTACTTCGAAGGTTATTTCGGCGCGGCCGGCGAGCTCTTCGGCGCGGCGCTCGGCGGCGGCGCCGGAGCCGATGCGGCAAGCCGAGAGTACACCCTCGACTGGTGGGCCATGGCGCTCGATCACGCCGCGCAGTCGTCGGGCGACGTGGAACGGCGGGGGATCTACGCGCGGCTGCTTGAACGGGTCGCGCCCGCCGCGGCTGGCGATCAGCCGTCGGCGGCGGCCATGTACTGGGTGGCCGCGGCGGCGGCGGGCATGGACGACTTCGGGCGCGCCTGGCACGCCGCGATTGCCGGCTGGGTGCGCGCGCCGATGGCCGCAGGGCCGCGTGCCACCCTGCGCGCCGACCTCGAACGCCTCGTGCAGCAGGTCATCATCCCCGGCCGGGCTGTCACCCTGGCGCCCGGCACGGACACGAAGCAGACGGTGGCCGCCATGCAGGCCGAGTGGAACGCCATCAAGGAACTGGGGCTTCGGCGCTGAGGCGCCGGTTCATTTCTGCGTGAGCGCGGCGGCCAGCGTCGCCGCCTTGTCGGCCAACTGCTCCGCGAACACCAGGTTCTTCACCTTCAGCGCGTCGTCGGCCTGCTGCAGGAACCGCCTGGCGGTGTCGTACTGCGCACGCCGCTCGGCATTGAGCGCCCGGTAGTCTGTCCGATCCAGGTCACGTGCCGCCTCGGCCATGCGCGCACGGTACTGTCCGCTCCAACTCGGTCACATTCGCCGTCGTTTGCAGCGGCGCCGTCGGCGCGGGCGCCGCCGTGGGCGGCGCCGCGGCGACCGGGTCGGGCTTCTCGGCAGGCTTCTCGGCGGGCTTCTCGGGCCTGGGCGCGGGCGGCCGCGCCGCCGGGCGGACGATGACGGGCGTCGGTGCAGGCGAGGCGGGCGGTGCGGCAGGCGCCTCGCCGATTTCCACCGGGATGATCGTGTGGGGCGGCGGAACGGGCGGCGCCAGCGCCGGGCCGCCGGGATCGCCCTTGGCCTGCGCGCTCACGCACGCGGACGCCGCGCACGCGAGAGCCACGACGGCAAGGCACACGAGCCGGCGCATGGCCCCATTATCGCCGATCGCACGCCACCTGTCCGTCCTCATGCGCGAGGCAGCAGGAGTCGGAACGACGTGCCCTTGCCGGGCGACGAGTGCACCTCGATCTCGCCGTCGTGCAGTTGCACTGTCCGGTAAACCATCGACAGGCCAATCCCGCTGCCGCCCTCGCGGGTGGTGAAGTACAGGTTGAAGATCTTGTCGAGGTGCTCGGGCGGGATCCCCGCGCCGGTGTCCTCGACCACCACCTCGACGAAGCGGTCGCGCGCGCGGCCGGATATGCGCAGGCGGCCGCCGCCGGGCATGGCCTGGCAGGCGTTGAGCGCCAGGTTCTGCAGCGCCTGCTGCAGCATCGCGGGGTCGGCCCGCAGCAGCGGCAGGTCGGCCGGGCAGTCCACCTGGACCTCCACCCCTGATGTCCGCGCCTCGGCGCTGACGATGGGCATCACCGCCTCGACCATCGACGCGAGGGAGGCCGGCTGGAGCTTCAGTTCCTCGGGGCGCGTGAACCGCAGCAGCCCCTGGAGCATCTCGTCGAGGCGCCGCAGCGTGCTCGCGATGACGGCCACGTGATCGCCGGCGCCGGCCGGCGCGCTCCCGGGACCCGCCGCGGCGACCTGCTGCTTCACCAGCTCGAGATGAATGATCATCGCGTGCAGCGAGTTCTTGATCTCGTGCGCTACGCCTGCCGTCAGGCGGCTGAGCGACGCGAGCTTATGCGAGTACCGGATCGTCGATTCCACCTCGCCCAGGTACGCGAGATCGCGGCACATCAGCATCACGCCGACAATGCGCCCGTCGGCGTCGCGGACCGCGTGTGTCATCACCAGCCGGCCGGCGCGGTCGGGCGTTGAATCCGCGGCCGACTCGCCCGGCACCGTGTCTGCATGCGGCACCTGGACGGGCCCGCGCGACTGCCCGTCGGCACCGGTCTGTTCGACGAGCGTCCGGCAGGGATGGTCCGGCGGCCACATGTCCGCGAGCGTCCGCCGGCCCGTCCGTTCGGGCACCTCCCGCCCCATCGCGGGGTTGGCGAACAGCAGGTCGCCCGCCGGCGAAAAGAACGCGATGGCGTCCTCGAGCCGGCCCACCACGGATTCGAGCGTAGACTTCTCGCCGGCCAGCTTCGTGCGGTCGGCGGAGAGCTGCGCGCTGACGGCATTGAAGAACCCGCCGAGCTCGCCCAGCTCGTCCTGCCGCGGCAGGTCGAGGGTGACGCCGAACTCGCCGCGGCCGAGGCGGGACAAGCCGCCCCTGATGAGGTGGATCGGCCGCAGCAGCGACTGCGCCAGGAGCATCGCGAGCAGACTCGACGCCACCAGCGCGCCCAGGGCGGCGATGAGCGCCGGGCGCACGGCGCGGTCGAGGTCGGCGCGCGCGAGGACCATCGAGACGCCGATGCGGATCGCGCCGAACCGCGCGTCGCCGGCGAGCAGCGGCTGCTGGATCTCGAGCGTCCGGCCCTCGCCGGCGTAGATGGCCCGCAACTGAGCGACCGGGCCGGCGTCGAGGAGCGAGTCGAGGCTGGCGACGGCCGGCAGGCGTTCGCCGGCGCGCCCCGCATCGCTGTGGGCCACGACCACGTCGCCCGCGTCGACGATGGCGGCGTAGGTGACGTTGGGCGAGTAGGCCGACGACTCGAGGATGGATCGCAGCCCGGGGTCCTCGCGCAGCGCCGCGTACGGATCGGCGCTGGCGGCCACGACCTCGCGCGTGCGGTGATAGATCGCGTTCGCGAGGAACCGCCCGCCCGCCCGGCTCTCTTCCAGCCGCACGCGCGCGACACCGGTGACGTACAGGCCGCCCAGCACGACGACGGCGGCGCCCACGATCGACGTGACCGCGGCCACCTGCCGGGCCTTGAGGCTGAGGCGCATGGCCTACCCGGCGCTCCCGGCGTCGTCGAGGCGGAATCGGTTGAGCTTGTTGTGGAGCGTCTTCAGGCTGATGCCGAGCAGTTCGGCGGCGCGCGTCTTGTTGTTGCCCGTGTGATCCAGCGTGAGCATGATCAGGCGCCGCTCGACATCGTCGACCGTCATCCCCGGCTCGAGGCGCTCGCCGGCCGGCGCCGCCTGGAGGGCTCTGCCGAGGGGCGGCAGGTCGCCGAGGTCGATCAGGCGGCCCGCGGCCACGATCATGGCGCGCTCGATCACGTTGCGCAGCTCGCGCACGTTGCCCGGCCAGGCGTACTCGTCGAGGGCGCGCCGGGCGGCGGGCGCGACGCCGGTGACGGTGCGCGAGTTCTGCGCGCTGAACTCGCGGATGAACGTGTCGATGAGCAGCGGCAGGTCGTCCATGCGCTCGCGCAGCGGCGGCAGGTGGATGCCGACCACGTTGAGGCGGTAGTAGAGGTCCTCGCGCAGCGTGCCCTTGCGCACCGCCGCGGCCGGATCGGCGTTGGTCGCCGCGACGACGCGGATGTCGACGCTCTGCTCGACGCGGCCGCCGAGGCGCCGGAACGATCGCTCCTGCAGCACGCGCAGCAGCTTGACCTGCGTCGAGGGCGTCATCTCGGCGATCTCGTCCAGGAACAGCGTGCCGCGGTGCGCGAGCTCGAAGCACCCCGCCTGCCGCTCGATGGCGCCGGTGAAGGCCCCGCGCTCGTGGCCGAAGAGCTCCGACTCGAGCAGCGTTTCCGGGATCGCCGCGCAGTTGAGCGGCACCCACGGCGCCGAGGCGCGCGGGCTCAGCCGGTGGACCGTCTGCGCGACCAGCTCCTTGCCCGTTCCCGATTCGCCCGTCACGAGCACCGAGGCCGTCGTCGGCGCCGCCTGCTCGATCAGCCGGTAGACCTCGCGCATCGGGGCGCTGGCGCCGATCATCGACCCGAACGACCCGTGCTCGCGCAGCTGGCGGCGCAGCGCGTTCACCTCGCGGAGCGTGGCCTGGCGCTCGATGACCTTGTCGAGCAGGACCCGCAGGCGCTGGAAGTCGACCGGCTTGGCGAGATAGTCGTACGCGCCCTGCTTGAGGGCCTCGACGGCCGTGTCGACCGTGCCCTGCGCGGTGAGGATGACGGTGGTGATGCCGCTCCCCTCCTGCTGCAGCGCGCGGAGCAGGCCGAGGCCGTCCAGCCTGGGCATCACCAGGTCGGTCAGGACGATGTCCGGCCGGAAGCCCGGCACCATGGCCAGGGCGTCCTCGCCGTCGGCGGCTGCCTCGACGGTGTAGCCCCAGCTTGTGAGCAGTTGCTGGAACCCGACGCGCGCCGCCGCATCGTCCTCGACGAGGAGGATGCGAACGCGGGTGTCCGGAGCGGCGAGGTCTGTAGCCATGATCGTGCTGGAATTCCCGGACCGGGTCTCAGCCGCAGCTTACCGCAGGTGGTCGATCCCCGGCCAGCGGTGATACACTCCGCCGCGGCTTGCGGCCGCTGTGCCGCGCCGGCGCACGCGCCGGTCCGCGATGCGAGGTTCACCCATGTCCAGGCGCCTGATCGGAGCGGCTTCCGGCCTCGCCGCGGCCGTGATCATCCTGCTGCTGCCCGGCGTCGGCACGCTGGAGCCGCTCGGCGTCCGCGCCCTGGCGCTCATCGTCCTGGGCGTGGTGTTCTGGGCCGCCGACGTCCTGAATGCCGGCATCACCGCGGTCCTCGTCCTGGGACTGCTGATGATCGCGGGCGTGCCCGGCAACATCGCGCTCGCCGGGTTCGCCGCGTCGGGGTTCTGGATCCTCGTGGCCGTGCTGTTCTTCGGCTACGCCATGGACAGGACGGGCCTCGCGCGCCGCATCGCGTACCGGATCCTGCTGGCGTTCCCGCCGACGTACGCGGGCATCCTCGGCGCGTTCCTGCTCATCGGCTTCGTGCTGACGCTGGGCATCCCGTCGATGACCGTGCGCACGGCCATCCTGATGCCCATCGCCTGGGCGCTCGTGCAGGCCCTCGGCCTGCCCCTCCCGGGGCGCGGCTCGGCGTTGATTATCCTCAGCACGTTCGAGATGGCCGTCCTGCCCGGCTGCGCGCTGCTGACCGGCGCGCTGTGGGGCCCGTACCTCGCGGGCCTCTTCGCCAACCAGGGCCTCCCGATCGCCTGGCTCGACTACGCCCGGGTGATGTTCGTACCGACGCTCGTCTGGTGCGTGCTCGTCCTGGCCGCCAACGTGGCCGTGCTCAGGCCTGGCGGCGGCCTCGGCGTGACGCACGCCGTGGTGGCGGGTGAACTCGCGAAACTGGGCCGCATGAGCCGGCAGGAGCGGCTGACGGCGCTCGTTGTCGCCGCGTCGATCCTGGCGTGGGCGACGCAGCCCTGGCACAAGGCCCCGGCGGAGGCCATCGGCATGGTGGCGCTCGCCACGCTGTTCGCGGCCGGCGTGCTGCAGGCCAGCGAGATCGGCACCGGCATCCCCTGGTCGCTGGCGCTGTTTGTCGGCGGCATGCTCAGCCTCGGCACCGTCATCACGACCTACAAGATCAGCGGATGGGTCTCGAGCCTGGTGGTTCCGCTGCTGACCCCGCTCGCCGGCAACATGTTCCTGCTCTCGGCCGGCATCGGCGCCGCGGCGATGGCGATGCGTTTCATCGACCCGGTCGGGTTCATTTCGATCGCCACCCTGTTCCTGGCGCTCGTGGGTGTCGCCGGCGGATGGGGGTTCTCACCGCTCGTGCTGAGCGGCATCATTCTCCTGCCGCTGCACGTGTTCTGGTTCAGCTACCAGAACATCTGGATCGTGATCACCGAGGGCGTGACGAAGAAGCAGGCGTACACCGACGGCGACCGCATTCGCCTCGCCACGGTGTACGCCGTGGTGACGATCGTGTCGTTGTGGGTGGCCATTCTGTACTGGAAGCTCACGGGGCTCGTGTAGGGACAGGGGGCATGGGGCAGGGGGCATGGGACAGGGGGCATGGGGCAAGGGCAAGGGGCTGGGCATGCCACCGAGCGGCCCCTCGAACCAAGCCGCTCATCGTGAGAGGGCAAAACGCGTCGTAGGAGCCGAAGTCCGGCTGGGGTGACGTAGTGGGGCCCCGGCCTTCCGCCGACGAGCACCCCGAAGATGCGTTTTGCCGGCCTGCGTGAGCGGGGACGCGAGGCGGCATGCCCAGACCCGTCCCGCAGACTGTGCGTCCGCATCGAAGGAGCCGTCATGAAGAGCAGGGTGCTGTGGATCGTAGTCGCCGCCGCGTTGCTGGCCGGCAACGTGCTGAGCGCGCAGATGACGCCGTGGCTGCAGTGGACGCTGCTGCCGAAACCGCAGGTCGCGGAGATCGTCGGCGAGGCGTCGGGGGAGAACGCCTGGAAGATGATCATGGAGACCGGCGGCTACGACAAGGACCGGACGCCGGACGAGTTCTCGGGGCTGTTTTACGAGACGAAGTTCTACCTCGACAGGGTGAAGGCCTACGGACTGCCGGGCGCCGAGGTCGTGTCGTTTCCCGGCGGCCAGACCTGGGACGCGGTGAAGGGCGAGTTGTGGGAGGTGAAGCCGATCCGCCAGAAGCTCGCGTCCTACCTCGACATGGCCGCGATGCTCGCGACGGGCAGCTCGACCGGCGAGGCAACGGGCGAGCTGGTGTGGGTGGGCATGGGACGGCCCGACGACTACGCCGGCAAGGACCTGGCAGGCAGGATCGCCGTCACCGAGGGCAACGCCGGCATGGTGCACCAGACCGCCTGCCTGGACAAGGGCGCGCTCGGCGTCATCTCCATCCAGGGCACGCGCCCGTACTTCGATCCGATGCAGATCGGGTGGGCCAGCGTGCGCGGCACGCCGGACAAGCCGGCGAAGTTCGCGTTCCAGATCCCGCCCCGCGAGGGCGAGTTCCTGAAGCGGCGGCTGCAGGCCGGCGAGAGGATTACCGTCAACGCAAGGGTCGAGTCGGCCACGCGCCCCTATACGACGCAGGACATCGTCTGGTACGTCCCCGGCACCGATCCGGCGGCGGGCGAGATCATCTTCTCGGCGCACCTGTTCGAGGGCTACGTCAAGCAGGGCGGCAACGACAACATCTCGGGCAGCGCGGCGGTGGTCGAGATCGGGCGCACGCTGCACGCGCTCATCAGCGAGGGCCGGCTGCCGAGGCCCCGCCGCACGATCCGGTTCCTCATCGGCCCCGAGTTCTCCGGCACGGGCCCCTGGGTGAAAGCCAACAAGGCGTTGATGGAGAAGACGCTCTGCAACATCAACCTCGACATGGTCGGGCTGCTGCTCAGCCGGAGCCAGTCGTTCATGTGCATGATGCGCACGACCTACGGCAACCCGCACTACCTCAACGACGTGATGGAGAACTACTACCGCTTCGTGGGCGAGGGGAACCGCGAGCGCATCCAGAACCGCAGCACCGCCTACCCGGTGCTCAACCGGATCGTCGCGCCGACGGGTGCCGACGAGCCCTTCTACTACAGCATCGAGACGCACTACGGCGCCTCCGATCACGAAGTGTTCAACGACTGGGGCGTGCAGGTGCCGGGCATCATGATGATCACGTGGCCCGACCGCTGGTACCACACCTCGGGCGATCACGTGGACAAGACGGACCCGACGCAGCTCAAGCGCGTCGTCGCGATCGGCGCCGCCGCGGCGTACACCATCGCGTCGGCCGACGACGAGATGGCGATCCGGATCGCGAGCGAGACGGCCGCCAACGGCGCGCAGCGCATCGGGCACCAGCTCGCCCGGGGCCTCGCCGAGATGGACGCCGCTGGCGCCGACACGCTGGCCGACGCGTACAAGGGCGCACGGGAACACGTGGAGGCCGCGGTCATCAACGAGAAGGACACGCTCGACACCGTCAACGAGCTGGCCTCCGACAAGGCCCGGGTCGCGGCCCACGTGGCGGCGCTGCAGAAGGCCGTCGAGCAGACCGGCGCCGCGCAACTGGCCGCCCTCGACGCCCACATGAAGGCGTCGGCCGCCCGTCTGAAGGTCTCCCCGGTCGTCCTGAAGCCGTCGGACCTCGAGATCGCGGCAGCCGCGATGGTGCCGAAACAGACGCCCAAGGTCACCGCCGACGGCTACCAGGGCTACCGGCAGCACCTGACCGGCATCGACCTCGCGACGTTCAGGGGCCTCGACACCACGGAGCTCGCGCGCCTCGTGAACGGCCGCCACAGCGTGCTCGACATCCGGAAGATGCTCGAGGCGCAGGCGCCGGTGAAGGCCGATCTCCAGCGGGTCGTGGACTACGTGGCGGCGCTCGTCAAGGCCGGCCTCGTGGAGATGCCCGCGGCACCGGCCCCGGGCGTCAGGGCGAGAAGGAAGTAGAAGGGATTTGCCGCCCTCGGGCTGCAGCCTGCGGGATCCGAGGCCTTCCCGCCCGGCGAGCGCGGGCTGCGGTGTAGAATCGCCTTCATGCCGAAACTGCTCCGACTGCTGGTGTGGAGCGCCATCTCGGCCGCCGGGGCGGCCGCGGTGCTCGTGGCCGCGCTTCATCGCGGCGAGTCGATCAACGCCCTCTGGCTCGTGACGGCCGGGCTCTGCACGTTCGCGATTGCGTACCGGTTCTACAGCAAGTGGCTGATGGTGAAGGTGCTGGTGCTCGACGAGCGCCGCGCCCCGCCGTCGATCACGCAACGCGACGGCAAGGACTTCGTGCCCACCAACAGGTGGGTGGTCTACGGCCATCACTTCGCGGCCATCGCGGGTCCGGGGCCGCTGGTGGGCCCGGTGCTCGCCGCGCAGTTCGGCTACCTGCCCGGCATGCTCTGGATCCTCATCGGCGCCACCCTCGGCGGCGGCGTCCACGACGCGGTCACCCTGTTCGCCTCGATGCGCCGGTGCGGCAAGTCGCTCGGCCAGATGCTGAAAGACGAGGTGAACCCCGTCGTCGGCTTCGTCGCCATGGTCAGCCTGCTGGCGATCATGACGATCCTGCTGGCCGTGCTGGCCCTCGTCGTCGTAAAGGCGCTTGCCGAAAGCCCGTGGGGGCTGTTCACGATCGCCATGACCATCCCGCTCGCCATGGTGATGGGCGTGGCCCACACGCTCGGCCGGGTGAGCGTGCGGGCGGTCACCGTCTTCGGCGTCGCCGGCCTGCTGGCCAGCGTCTGGGCCGGCGGCAACCTGCAGGCGTGGGGCCTGACCCCGTGGTTCGACCGCAGCGGCGAGTGGATCGCGTGGTCGATCATCCTGTACGGCTTCGCCGCCTCGGTGCTGCCGGTGTGGCTGCTGCTCGCCCCGCGCGACTACCTCAGCACGTACATGAAACTGGGCACCGTGGCGGTGCTGGCCGTGGCGGTGATCATCGTCGCTCCCGAGCTGCACATGCCCGCCGTGACGCGCTTCGTGGACGGGACCGGCCTGGTGTTCGCCGGGCCGGTGTTCCCCTTCGTCTTCATCACGATCGCGTGCGGCGCGATCTCGGGGTTCCACGCGCTCATCGCCTCGGGCACGACGCCGAAGCTGGCCGATCGGGAGTCGGTCATCCGGAGCGTCGGCTACGGCGCCATGATTACCGAGATGCTCGTGGCGCTGATGGCGCTGGTCGCCGCCTGCGCGCTGGAGCCGGGCCAGTACTTCGCCATCAACGCCGGCCTCAGCAAGACGCTGCCCCCGGCCGAGGTGGTCCAGGTGATCACCGCGGCGGGCTTCCCGGTCACGGTGCCCGAGATGCAGCAGATGGCCGCCGATATCGGCGAGAAGACCATGTTCGGGCGGACCGGCGGCGCGCCGACGTTCGCGCTGGGCATGGCGCAGATGTTCGCCAAGGCCTTCGGCGCGGGCTGGATGGCCCTCTGGTACCACTTCGCGATCATGTTCGAGGCCCTGTTCATCCTCACGACCATCGACGCGGGCACGCGCGTGGGCCGGTTCATCCTCCAGGACTTCCTCGGGCAGGTCTGGAAGCCGCTGGGCGACACGCGCAGCTGGCCGGCCAACGTGCTGGCGAGCGGCCTGCTCGTGTCGGGCTGGGGGTACTTCCTCTACATGGGCGTGATCGACCCGATGGGCGGGATCAACACGCTGTGGCCGCTGTTCGGCATCGCCAACCAGCTGCTCGCCGTCATCGCGTTCGCCCTGGGCACGTCGGTCATCATCAAGATGGGCCGCGCGCGCTTTGCGTGGGTGACCGCGGTCCCCCTCACGTTTCTGATCGCCGTGACCTTCTCGGCCGGCTACCTCAAGATCTTCTCGCCAGACCCCGCGCTCGGCTTCCTCGCGGCCGCCCGGAGCTTCTCCGCGAAGATCGCGGCCGGCGGCACCCCCGAGCAGCTGGCCCTCTGGCAGAAGACCGTGCACATGAACCAGGTGGACGCCGTGGTGGCCGGGATGTTCCTCGTGTTCGTCGCAGTGATCGTCGCGGGCTGCGCCCGGGACTGGTACCAGCTGCTGACGAACCGGAAGCCGGTTGAACTGCGCGAATGCCCGTACGTGCCGCTGACGGAGGGGGCGTAGGGGCGAGGGGCTAGGGGATAGGGATTGGGGATTAGGGATTGGGGATTAGGAAGGGGCCAGCAGCCAGCAGGAAGCCAACGAGGACCCCGTTTCTTGGGGTGATGGCCTTCTACTGACTACTGGCTACTGGCTACTGACTACCTGCCTAGAATCGGAACGAGAGCCCGCCGATGAACTCGAACTGGTTCGAGTACCTGGGCGTCGCCGACCACGTAGCAGCCCCACCAGGGATCGCACCACCAGCCCTCGGCGTCCGACTTGATGTAGGTGGGCGTCCACTGGATGCCGAACTTCATGCCGATGTTCGGCGTGGCGTTCACCTTCAGACCGGCGCCCCAGGTCGTGGAGAACTGGGTGCCGCCCTCGGTTTCGGCCGTCGAGCCGTCGAGCCTCTTGTATGAGATGCCGCTGTAGTTGGTCGCCCCGAGGCCGCCCATGATGTACGGCCGGGCCTTGTTCTCCGGGTCGCCGAAGTAATAGGCGCCGTACCCGTGGTAGCCGTCGATGTTCATGTCGTCGAGCGTCGTGGTCGCCGTGCCGGACACGTCCAGCTTGGTCGCCTGGCGCCGCCACATGAACCCGAGCTCCGCCGACGGGGACAGGAAGAACCCGAACGAGAACCCGTACATCACCGAGTCCTGAGGATCGGCCCGGTCGTAGGTCTGGCCGTTGAGCGCCCTGACGGGGTCGCCGCTCACGCCGTCCGACAACGTGTATCCGAGGAAACCCGTGAACTCGACCTTGGGCGTCTGCGCCCAGGCCGCGGAGCTCAGCACCACCAGCATGAGGGCGCCGAGCAACGTCTTCTTGATCATTTCGACTCTCTCCTTATCTGCAGGATTTGACATCGATTGAGAATACCTGCAATCCTCAATTACGACAAGTCTGGTCCGCCATCTTGGACGTTGAACGTCGACATTCGGTTCCGGCCCGATTCCCGGGACCCGCCAGAGGAGGCACACGCATGCGGAGGATGGTTCTCGCGGTCTTCGGGGTTCTCGTCGGCGCCGGCCTGTCGGCCTGCGCAACCACGACGTTCACGTCGAGCTGGAAGGCGCCTGACGCCCAGCCGATGGGCAGCCTCGCCGGGCAGAAAGTGGTCGCCGTGGCGGTCACCAAGAACGAGGCCACGCGGCGCTCGGCGGAGGACACGCTGGTCGCCGTCCTGAACGCCGGCGGGGCCCAGGGCGTACCGAGCTACTCCGTCATCGGCGACACCGTCTCCGACGAGGCGAAGGCCAAGGCCGCCATCGAGAAGTCCGGGGCGGTCGCGGTGGTCGTGATGCGCCCGGTCGCCAAGGAGAAGGAGGTCAGCGCCACCTCCACGATGTACATGGGCCCGAGTTACGGCCCGTACTGGGGCGGGTACTACGGCTATGGCTGGGGCGGCGCCTGGGGCGGCGGTGTCGACATCCGCACCGACACGATCGTCATCGTCGAAACGCTGGTCTATTCGATGAAGCAGAACAAGCTCGTGTGGGCCGGCCAGAGCAAGACGACCAACCCGAGCAAGGTGGACGCGTTCGTGAAGGAAGTGGCGGCGGGCGCCGGCAAGGAAATGAAGAAGGCCGGGCTGCTGTAGCAATGCCCGGGGTCAGGCACCGCCCGGCTGTTCGAGCCGTCCGGTGTCTGACCCCGTCGATCTACTGCTGCGCCGACGCCGCGCGTTTCGGCGGGTCGATGACGAGGTTCTCGATGAAGAACTCCATCATCCGCGCCTGATTCACCCCTGAATGGCCCGCATCCGGGCCAACCTGCACCTCGAAGCTCTTGCCCGCCCGCTGCAGGGCCTGGATGAGTTGCATCGCGTTGGTCGGGTGCACGTTGTTGTCGGCGGTGCCGTAGTAGATGAGGAGCCGGCCATCCAGCTTGTCGGCGAGCTTCATCGCGTTGCCGGCGTCGTAGCCCGCCTTGTTCTCCTGCGGGATCCACATGTAGCGCTCGGTGTAGATCGTGTCGTAGTGCTCCCACGCCGTCACCGCCGACGAGGCCGACGCCGCGCGGAACGCGTCCGGGTGCCGCAGCAGGCACATGGCGGCCGAGTAGCCGCCGTACGACGTGCCGAAGATGCCGACGCGATCGCGATCGAAGTACGGCCGGTTCCAGAGCGACCTCACGCCGGCCGCCATGTCGTCCATTTCGACCTGGCCGAGCTGCTGGTAGATCGCGTCGAGCGTGCGCTTGCCCATGCCGGGAGCCGCGCGGGAGTCGAGCGAGAGGACCAGGAACCCGTACTCGGCCAGCGTGCTCGGGCGCACGAAGTTCTCGCTCGTCGCCGCCGACGCCGGGCCGCCGTACACCGACGCCAGCGCCGGGTACTTCTTCGACGGATCGAAGTTCGACGGAAAGCTGATCAGGCCGCGCAGCGGCGTCTTGCCGTCGGCCGCGAGGTAGGTGAACATCTCGGCCTTCTTGAGGCTTAGCTCGGTGTACTTCGTGAGGTCGCTCGCCGCCAATTCCGCTACGACCTTGCCCGCCACCGCGTCGATGAGCCTCGTCGCCGGCGGGGTGTTGTGCGTCTGATACACGACGACCGCGTGCCTGTTGTCGGGCGAGATCCCGCACGCGGCGGGCCCGCCTGGGCCCGCGGGCGGGCCGCCGCCGCGGCCGCCGCCGCCCGCTATGCAGCTGCCGACGGCGTGGTTGAACGCCGGGTCCGTCAGCCGGACGTCGCTCTTCCCGTCCAGGCCGACCCGGTGCAACTGCTGCTTCAGGAAGTTGTCGCCGTCGCGGGCCATCAGGAAGACGACTTTCGCGTCCTCGTCGACTTTGACCAGGTTGGCCGCCTCGAACGTCGCGTAACGACTCAGCGGCGTGATGAGCGTGCCCGACAGATCGTAGAGGTAGTAGTTGCGCCAGCCCGTGCGCTCCGACGCCCAGATGAACCGGCGGCCGTCCTTCAGGAAGACCTGCGTGGGGTTCTCCGCGATCCATCCCGTCGGCCATTCCTCCCGGAGGATGACGCGGCACGCGCCGCTGGCCGGATCGGCGGCGGCCAGTTCCATGATGTTCTGGCGCCGGTTCGTGCGGGTGAAGAGCAGCTCCTTGCCGTCCTGCGACCACGACACGCGATAGACGTAGTGCCCGACGACGTCGTTCTCGAAGGGCTTGCCGCCGCGCACGTCGATCCTGACGGTGGCCTTCGAGGCGATGTCGTACACGAAGAGGTCGACCACCGGGTTCGGCTCGCCGGACTTCGGGTAGGCCTCGATGTCCATCTTGCTGTACAGCTTCGTCTGATCGAGCTGCAGAAAGTAGTCGGGCACCTTGCTCTCGTCGAACCGGTAGTACGCGAGCTTCCGGCCGTCCGGCGACCACCACATCGCCGTCGTCTGGGAGAGCTCCTCCCCGTACACCCAGCTGGCGGTGCCGTACTTGATGCGGTCCTTCTCGCTGCCATCCGTGGTGACGGCCACCTCGTTGCCGCCGGCGGCATCGGTGACGTAGAGGTTGCGGTTCTTGTAGATCGCCTTGAGGGCCTTGTCGGGCGAGTCGGCCGCGGCCACCTGGCGGCCGCGCTCGGGCATCCCGGCCGGGAAGCCCGCACGCCCCGCGGGCGGCGCCTGCGCGCCTTCGGGGGCCGGCACCTCCACGGCGGTCTTCGTGGCGACGTCATACCGCCATGTCTTGCCGTCCTTCGTGTACTCGAACGCCTTGCCGTCGTCTTTCCAGGCGACCGACAGGTTGCCCATCCTGATGGCGCCGGGGATTTCCTTGCTCATGCGCAGGTACTGCTCGTACCCGGGCATCGTCCTCAGGCGATCCTGCGCGCCGACGGCGCCCGAGAGGACAGCGGCGCCGATGGCGCCTGCCAGAACGAGGCGGAACAAGTTAGCCAGGCGTGTCGTGGGGTTCATGGGCGCGGACTCTCCAGGGCCGGACCGGGCGTGCCGGCCCGGCGGAATGCGAACGACCACTTGTATCACAACACCGCGGCCCCTGCCCTCCTGTGGCACAATGGTCCCAATCCTATGACTCGCCGGATTGCCGCTCGTCTGTGGCCGCTGATGCTCGTGTCCGTCGGGCTCGCGGCCGAACCGGCGCAGGCACCCACGCCGCCGCCGCAGCAGGCCCCCCCGGTGTTCAAGGGGGCGGTCGATCTGGTGGCCGTCGACGTCAGCGTCATCGACGGCGGCGGCCGACCCGTACGCGGCCTCGACGCGTCGGACTTCCGGGTAACGGTTGACGGCCAGGCCAGGCGGATTGCATCGGTGCAGTTCGTGTCGGAGGGCCTGCAGAACGCCTCGATGCCGCTGCCGGAGCCGGACCTGCCCCGGTTCAGCAGCAACGCGGGGGAGACCGGCGGCCGCCTGGTGATGGTCGTGGTCGACCAGGGCAACATGAACCGGTCCACCGCCATGGAGCTCCGGGGCACCGTGGCGAAGCTGCTGGGCAGGCTCGGGCCGACGGACCGTGCGGGGCTGGCCGTACTGCCCGGCGGGATTGCGGTGGACTTCACGCGGCACTTCGCGCTGGTCAGCGAGGCCATGGGACGCACGACCGGCGGGGGCGCCGGGTTCGAGAAGCGGAACCGCGTCGGCCTGGCCGAGGCCCTGGCGGTGGAACGCGACCCGAGTTACCTCGAGATCATCGTCCGGCGTGAGTGCACGGTTCGCGCGCAGGACCTGGACGCGGAAGCGACGCTCGAAGCCTGCCGCCAGTCGCTCCGGGGCGAGGTGAACCAGGTGGTGACGGAGACGCGCATCCAGACGCAGAACTCCATGACCGCGCTCCGTTCGCTGCTCAGGCGGCTGCAGCCCATTCCCGGCCCGAAGACGCTGATCTACATCACCGAAGGCCTCGTCATCGACCGCGACTTCGGCGAGGTGTCATGGGCCGGAGAGGAAACGGCGGCGGCAAGGGCGACCATCCATGCGGTGCGGGTGGTCCCATCAGACGCGGACGCGAGCGAGCGGCGGCCGAGCGAGACGAAGGTGTTCGATCGCGACCTGGCTGCGCTGGGGCTCGAAGCGCTCGTCGGGCAAGCGCGCGGTTCCCTTCAAACGACGTTCGGCCGGGCCGAGCCGGCCATCGACCGGCTGGCGCTCGAGATCAGCGGGTATTACCTGATCGGGTTCGAGCCGGAGGCCGCCGACCGCGACGGCAAGCCCCACAGCATCTCGGTCAAGGTCGGCCGGCCTGGCGTCACCATCCGCGCGAGGCGGCAGTTCGTCGCGCCCGTGTCCACGGCCGCCCGGACCGACGAGGACTCTCTGAAGGATGCCCTCCGCCAGCCCCTGCCGGCCACCGACGTGCCGCTGAAGGTCGCCACGTACGCGTACAAGGACCCGGCGAGCGAGAAGGTCAAGGTCCTCGTGAGCGCGGCGGTCGGAGACGGCAAGGACCTCATCCTGCCGCGCGCACTGGCATTCTGGGTGGCGAACGAGAAGGGCGATGTCGTCCAGCTGACGTTGGACTCGCCGCCGCCCGGCGAGGCGCGCTATCTCGGCGCCGCCCTGGTGGCCCCTGGCGTCTACAACCTGAAGTTCGCCGCGATCGACGTGCAGGGACGCATCGGCAGCGTCGAGCACCGCTTCGATGCGCGGCTGCGGGCCGGCGGGCCATTCCGTTACGGCGACCTGATGCTGGCCGACGGCACCCTGGGCGCCGCGCTTCGGCCGAGGATCGAACCGGTCGTCTCGGGCACCTCCCTTGTGGTCTACACGGAGCTCTATGCCAGCGACGCGGCGCGCTTTGAAGGTGCGGCCGTGCGCTTCGAGGTGGCGTCGGACCTGAGCGGTGAAGCCCTCGCCTCGGCCGAGGGACTCATGGCAGAGACGACCTCCCCGGGGAGGCGGACGGCCCGCGCGGAGATCGATCTCGCCCCTGTCCCGCAGGGCGAGTACGTGGTGCGGGCGGTGGTCTACGTCTCGGGCCGGCCAGTCGCGCGCCTGACGAAGCCGTTCACCCGGCTTGGCCGGCCTGCCCGATAGCCGGCCGCGTCACGTCCCGAGCCCTGGTGGCCCGGCGCCCGCGACGCCAGCATTACAATAGGAACTTGCGACGCCCCGCTGGAGACACCTCACCATGCTGCCGTCGGTTGACACCGTCCCGATCGATGACCACGTGATTGCCGCCACGCTCGAGCGCCAGCGGCTGGCCGACGCGGCGCGCGTGCGCGAGGTGCTGGCGAAGGCCCGCGAGCTGAAGGGCCTCGAGAGCGAGGACATGGCCGCGCTCATGGGCGTGAGCGATCCCGGCCTCCTGCACGAGATGTTCGACGCCGCCCAGCACGTCAAGCAGGCCATCTACGGCCGGCGCCTGGTGATCTTCGCGCCGCTCTACGTGTCGAACATGTGCGCCAACGAGTGCACCTACTGCGCCTTCCGCGCGCGCAACACCGAGCTCGATCGCCGGGCCCTCACCCAGGAGGAGATCGCCCGCGAGACGCGGATGCTCATCGACCAGGGCCACAAGCGGGTCCTCGTCGTGGCCGGCGAGTCCTATCCGCGCGAGGGGTTCTCGTACGTGCTGAAGGCGATCGACACCGTCTACAGCGTCACGCACGATCAGGGCGAGATCCGGCGCATCAACGTGAACGTGGCGCCGCTCACCCTCGATCAATTCCGTGAGCTGAACAACGCAAAAATCGGCACGTATCAGCTGTTCCAGGAAACCTATCACCGCGGCACGTACGGGGCCGTCCACCTCGCCGGCAAGAAGAAGGACTACGACTGGCGCGTGACGGCCATGGACCGCGCCATGCAGGCGGGCATCAACGATGTGGGCGTGGGCGTGCTGTTCGGGCTGTTCGACTGGCGCTACGAGCTGCTGGCCATGATGCAGCACGTGCGGCACCTCGAGGCGCGCTACGGCGTCGGCCCGCACACGATCAGCGTGCCCCGCCTCGAGCCGGCCTCGGGATCCGACCTGGCCAGCCAGCCGCCCCACGCCGTCTCCGACGTCGACTTCCGCAAGATCGTCGCGATCCTCCGCCTCGCCGTGCCCTACACCGGCATCATCATGTCCACGCGCGAGTCGGCGCACATCCGCCGCGAGACCTTCGCGCTGGGCGTCTCGCAGATCTCGGCCGGCAGCCGCACCAACCCCGGCGGCTACGCCGACAGCGAGCGCGAAAACGCCAGCCAGTTCTGCCTCGGCGACCACCGGGCCCTGGACGAAGTCATCCGCGACGTGGCGGGCCTTGGCTACATCCCCTCCTTCTGCACGGCCTGCTACCGGTTGGGCCGGACCGGCCAGGACTTCATGGACCTGGCCAAGCCCGGCGAGATCAAGGAGCACTGCGACCCGAACGCCCTGGCCACCTTCGTCGAGTACATGATGGACTACGGCTCTGAGGAGACCCGGGCGGTGGGCGAGCAGCTGGTCGAGCAGGTGCTCGCGTCAATGGGGCCCGTGCCGCAACAGATGGCCGCCAGCATGGTCACGCGCGTCCGCGCCGGCAAGCGCGACGTGTTCTGCTAGTCCTGGGGACCGTCCCCCGTCTCGCCTTCCCTGGGGACAGTCCCCGCCTTCTGTCGTCTGTCGTCTCTGTGTGTCGTCTCTGAGCTTCTCGGTATGGGATTGGGTCTTGACGGGGTGAATTCGGCGTGTGTATAGTATCTGTGAATTGATTCACAATGTGAGTTGGTTCACAGATATGACCGAGCCAATCCCCTTCAAGTCGTCGGCGCACCGCATCCCCGTCCAGACCATCGGGCGCCTCAGCCTCTACCGCCGCCTGCTGCTCGACCTCTCGGCCGGCGGCATGAAGCAGATCTACTCCCATCAGCTCGCGTCGGCCGCCGTGGCCACGCCGGCCCAGGTCCGCCGCGACCTGATGATGATCGGCTTCACGGGCAGCCCCCGGAAGGGGTATGCGGTCGACGAGCTGATCCTGGCCGTCAACGCCGTTCTCGCGAAGTCGGTCGAGACCTCGGTGGCGCTGGTCGGCGTCGGGAATCTCGGCCGGGCGATTCTCGCGTACTACACGAACCGCCAGCCCTGGGTCCGCTTCGTCGCCGCCTTCGACCGCGACCCCGACAAGGCGAACCGCATCATCCACGGCTGCCGCGTTTTTCCCATCGACCAGGTGGAGGACGTGCTCGGCCGCGAGGGCATCAAGGCGGCCGTCATCGCGGTCCCGGCGGCCGAGGCGCAGCGGGTAGCCGACCGGCTCGTCCTGGCGGGCGCCCGCAGCTTCCTGAATTTCGCGCCCGTCCGGCTTCATCTCCCGACGGGCATCTTCGTCGACGACATGGACATGTCGACGGCGCTCGATCGGGTCGCGTACTACGCGCACCAGCAACGGCAGTCATAGTTCACGGACACGTCTCATCATGGTTACGCCCGACATCGAACCCATCGTCGCCCGGTATCACGCCGGCAGGCGGGACGCGCTCATCCCGCTGCTGCAGGAGGTCCAGACCAGCTGCGGCTACCTGTCGCGCGAGGCCGTCGTCCGGATCGGCCAGCACCTGAAGCTGCCCGCCAGCAAGGTGTATGGCGTCGCCACCTTCTACAACCAGTTCCGGTTCCAGCCGCTCGGCCGGCACCACATCCAGGTGTGCCGGGGCACGGCGTGCCACGTGAAGAAGTCGGCGCAGACGCTGACGGCCCTGCAGCGCGCGCTGAACGTCAAGCCCGGCCAGACGACGCGCGACGGGCTGTTCAGCCTCGAGGTGGTGGCGTGCCTGGGCGCGTGCGGCCTGGCGCCGCTCGTGGCGGTGAACGGCGAGTTCCACGCCGGGGCGACGCCGGACGTCGTCAACCGCCTGGTGCGCAACCTGCGGAAGGAGGCGAAGGTCAAGTGAGCGCCACCGCCTTTCCCCGCTGCTGCTCCGCCTGCTGGCACTCGGCCGAGCGCCCGTGCCCGGACCTGGTGGCCTGCCTGGCCGACGGCCCGACGTGTCACGCGAACGACGCGTGCGCGGCCGCCATCTCGTCGCGCAACCGCGACCGGCGGCGGGAAGCGCCGGCGAAGCCGGTGATCTACATCGGCACCGGCACCTGCGGCCTTGGCGCGGGAGCCGGCAAGACGCTGGCGGCCATCCGCGCGTGGATGAACGCGGGCGCCGTCGAGGCGGACGTCATCGAAGTGGGCTGCATCGGCCTGTGCGTGGAAGAGCCGCTGGTCGACATCCAGCTGCCGGGCCGCCCGCGGCTGAGCTTCTCAAGGGTGACCGGCAAGAAGGTGGCGCCGCTGCTGACGGCGGCCTTCTCGGGCCAGCCGCTCCCGATGGAGCCGCTGGCGCAGTTCCCGCAGGACGGCGCGGCGCCCTGGCCGGGCGTGCGCCGGCTCGACGAGCACCCCTTCTTCGCGCCGCAGACGCGCTGGGTGCTGGCCAACTGCGGGATCGTCGACCCCTCCAGCCTCGACGAGTATCTCGCGCGCGGCGGCTACGGCGCGCTGGCGAAGGCGCTGCGGACGATGACGCCGGCGGATGTCTGCCGCGAGATCGAGCTGAGCGGCCTGCGCGGCCGGGGCGGCGGCGGCTTCCCCACCGGCACCAAGTGGACGATCGCGCACAAGCAGGCGGCCGAGCAGAAGTACATGATCTGCAACGCCGACGAGGGCGATCCCGGCGCGTTCATGGACCGCGCGGTGATGGAGGGCGACCCGCACCGGGTCCTCGAAGGCCTCGCGCTGGCGGCCTACGCGATCGGCGCAAGCAAGGCGTACATCTACACCCGCGCCGAGTACCCGCTGGCCATTGCGCGCGTGACGGAAGCCATCGCGCAGGCGACGGCGTACGGCCTGCTGGGCGCGAACGTCTTCGACTCGGGCTTCTCCCTCGACATCGTCGTCAAGCAGGGTGCCGGCGCGTTCGTGTGCGGCGAGGAGACGGCGCTCATCCACAGCATCGAGGGGCGGCGCGGGATGCCTCGTCCGCGGCCGCCGTTCCCGGCGGCGAGCGGATTGTTCGGCAAGCCGACGATCATCAACAACGTCGAAACGCTGGCCAACGTGCCGGGCATCGTGTCGCAGGGCGCCGCCTGGTTCGGTTCGGTGGGCACGGCGTCGAGCAAGGGCACGAAGGTGTTCGCGCTGTCGGGCAACGTGGCGCGCACGGGCCTGGTGGAAGTCGCCATGGGCACCACGCTGCGTCAGATCGTGTTCGACATCGGCGGCGGGATTCCGGGCGACCGGGCCTACAAGGCCGTGCAGATCGGCGGGCCGTCGGGCGGCTGCATCCCGACGTCGCAGCTCGACATCGACATCGACTACGAGTCGCTGAAGACGGTCGGCGCCATGATGGGCTCCGGCGGCCTCGTGGTGATGGACGACGGGAACTGCATGGTGGACGTGGCGAAGTACTTCATGGACTTCATCCAGAAGGAGAGCTGCGGCAAGTGCATCCCGTGCCGCGAAGGCACGCGGCGCATGCTCGAGATCCTGGAGAGCCTGAGCCGAAGCCGGAAGATCGAGCAGCAGTTCGAGGCGCTGGAGCGGTTCCGGGCGGTGATGAACCTGGAGCACCTCGCGAAGGTCATCCAGGACACGAGCCTGTGCGGCCTCGGCCAGTCGGCGCCGAACCCGGTGCTGAGCACGCTGCGGTGGTTCCGCGACGAGTACAGGCGCACGTCTACGACCGGACGTGCGAAGCCAAGGCCTGCCGCGAGCTGCTCGTCTACGAGATCGACTCGACGCTCTGCAAGGGCTGCGGCATCTGCATCAAGCAGTGCCCGTCTGACGCCATCGTGGGCGCGCCGAAGAGCCCGCACCACATCATCCCCGAGCGCTGCGTGGCGTGCGGCTCGTGCGTGGACGTGTGCAATCTGGATGCGGTGCTCGTGCATTAGACAGGGACAGGGGCAAGGGGCAAGGGGCAAGGGGCAAAGCCTGCCGCGCCGCAGCCGACGGAGGACATTGTTCAGCCAGACGGAGGCGGAGGCGGGGGGCTCGGGCGAGGGGCGAGGGGATAGGGGCTAGGGCAGAACGATGACACTCGAAATCAACGGGCGCGCGGTGGAAGCGAACAAGGGCGACACGGTGCTGGCGGCGGCGCGGCGGGCGGGGGTGAAGATCCCCACGTTGTGCCACTACGAAGGCCTGCCGCCGAGCGGGGCCTGCCGGATGTGCGTGGTGGAGGTGGAGGGGCAGCGCGGCCTTGTGCCGAGCTGCGCGTTTCCGGCGGCAGCGGGCATGAAGGTGCAGACGCATTCGGCCCGCGCCGTCGACGCCCGCCGCACGCTGGTGGAGCTGCTGCTCGCCAACCACCCGGACGACTGCCTCTACTGCGCGCGCAACAACGAGTGCCAGCTGCAGGATCTGGCCGCGCAGCTCGGCGTGCGCCGCCGTCACTACTTCGGCGGCCGTACGACGGCCAAGATGGACGTGGCCAGCCCCTCGATTGTGCGCGATCCCAACAAGTGCATCCTCTGCGGCAAGTGCGTGCGCGTGTGCGAGGAGGTCCAGGCGGTGGGCGCCCTCGACTTCATCGGCCGCGGCAGCAAGACGCGCATCGGCACGGCGTTCGACGAGGGCCTGAACGTCAGCAGCTGCATCAACTGCGGGCAGTGCGTGGCGGTGTGCCCGGTCGGGGCCCTGGTCGAAACCCGTGCGATCGACGAGGTGCGCGCGGCCCTCTCCGATCCCGCGAGAATCGTCGTCGTCCAGCACGCCCCGTCGGTCTCGGTGAGCCTGGCCGAGGAGTTCGGCCTCAAGCCCGGCACCGACGTGGACGGCCCGTTCGTCACGGCCCTGCGCCGCCTGGGCTTCGCCTGGGTCTTCGACACGGCGTTCACGGCCGACCTCACCATCATGGAGGAGGCGTCCGAGCTGGCGCACCGCCTCGCGAGCGGCGGCGTGCTGCCGATGATGACCAGCTGCTCGCCCGGCTGGGTGAAGTTCGTCGAGCAGTTCTACCCCGATCTCATTCCGAACCTGTCCACGTGCAAGAGCCCGCAGCAGATGCTGGGCGCGGTGGTGAAGACGTTCCTCGCGGGGCGCCTCGGCGTCGAGCCGGAGCGCATCTTCAGCGTGGCCATCATGCCGTGCACGGCCAAGAAGTTCGAGGCCGGGCGCCCCGAGATGGGCCGGGACGGCCGCCAGGACATCGACGCGGTGCTGACGACACGCGAAGTGGCGGACCTCATCAGGATGTACGGGCTCGATCTCGCCTCGCTGCCGCCGGATGCCGCCGATACGCCGTTCGGCGAGCGTACGTCGGCCGGCAAGCTGTTCGGCGCGTCGGGCGGCGTGGCCGAGGCCGCCTTGCGGACCGCCCATTACCTGCTCACCGGGCAGACGCCCGAGGATTTCAAGATCCAGGCATTGCGCGGCCTCGACGGGATCAAGGAGTACCGGGCGACGGTCGCCGGGACCGAGATCGGCGTGGCGGCGGCCTCGGGCCTCGGCAACGCCCGCAAGCTGCTCGAGCAGATCCGCGCCGGCCGCAAGGACCTGCAGTTCATCGAGGTGATGAGCTGTGCCGGCGGCTGCGTGGCCGGCGGCGGGCAGCCGCGATCGGCGTCGCCCGAGGCGGTGCGCGCGCGGATGCAGGCGCTCTACCTCATCGACCGCGACGCGACGGTGCGCGCGTCGCACGAGAACCCCGCCATCCAGCGGTTGTACGCGGAGTTCCTGGAAAAGCCGCTCTCGCACAAGAGCCACGAACTGCTGCACACGCGCTACGATGTGCGCGCGCCGGTGATGTAGACGGACGCGGGCCGGCGGCACCCGCCGCTCCGGCCCGCGCGACGTTGATGGAGCCCGGGGTCTTCAGACCCCGGGGCGTGAGGTCCACGTGACGCCACAGTCCCAGGAACCGCTCGTCTCGACCATCGGCGAGCGCTGCCGCGTCTGCTACCAGTGCGTGCGCGAATGCCCGGCCAAGGCCATCCGCATCGCCGATCACCGCGCGCAGGTGCTCCCCGAGCGGTGCATCGGCTGCGGCGTCTGCTTCAAGGTGTGCACCCAGGACGCCAAGCGCGTGCTCTCGGCGGTCGAGTCGGTCGAGGCGCTGCTGGCGGGCCCGGCGCCGGTTGCCGCGATCATCGCGCCGAGCTTCCCCGCCGAGTTCATCCGCTACGACTACACGCAGGTCGTGGGCGCCCTGCGCGCCCTGGGCTTCGCGTCGGTGCACGAGGTGGCATTCGGCGCCGAGCTGGTGGCGCAGGAGTACCAGCACCTCGTGGCGGAAGACGCCGAGAAGCTCTGGATTGCCACCACCTGCCCGGCCGTGGTCGGCTACGTCCGCCGGTACCATCCCGACCTGACGGGATCGCTCGCGCCGGTCGTGTCGCCGATGATCGCGATGGCGCGCCTGCTCCGCGCCGAGCACGGCGACGCGGTCCGCGTGGTGTTCATCGGGCCCTGCATCGCCAAGAAGCGCGAGGCCGTCTCGTCGGATCTGGCCGGCGAGGTCGACGAGGCGCTCACCTTCACCGAGCTGCGGCGGATGCTCACCGCGCGCGACATCGACCTGGACCTGGTCGCCCCCGGCGACTTCGACCCCCCGCACGCGCGGGGCGGCGGCCTGTTCCCCATCAGCGGCGGCATGCTGCAGGTGGCCGGCATCCAGGAAGACCTCGTCACGGGGCACGTGATGGTCGGCGAGGGCCCGGCCGAGTTCGCGCAGGCGATCAAGGAAGCCGAGACCGGCATCATGGAAACGCGCCTGCTCGAGCTGCTCTTCTGCAAGGGCTGCACGATGGGCCCGGGCATGAGCTCGGACCTGCCGCACTTCGGCCGGCGCGCCCGGGTCAGTCAGTTCGTGCGCCGCCGGATCGCCAGCGTCGACCAGGGCGAATGGCAGCGGGCCCACGGCCGCTGGGCGGACCTCGACCTGACGCGCCCGTACTCGCCCTTCGACCTGCGGATGCCCGTGCCGTCGCCCGAGGAACTGGCACGGCTCCTCGCCGGGATCGGCAAGACGGACCCGCGCCACGAGCTGAATTGCGGCGCGTGCGGCTACTCGTCGTGCCGCGAGCTGGCGAGCGCGATCTACACGGGCCTCGCGGAGCCGACGATGTGCCTGCCCCACAGCATCGAGCAGCTGCGCAGCACGGTCCGCGAACTCGCCCACTCGAACGAGGAGCTGGCGAGCACCCAGGAGGCGCTGGTCAAGTCGGAGAAGCTGGCGAGCATGGGCCAGCTCGCCGCGGGCATCGCCCACGAGGTCAACAACCCGCTCGGCGTGGTCATCATGTATGCGCACTTCCTGATGGAGCAGCTCGGCCACCGCCCGGAGTTGCGCGACGACCTCACGATGGTCGTCGAGCAGGCCGACCGGTGCAAGAAGATCGTCTCGGGCCTGCTCAACTTCGCCCGCCAGAACAAGGTGGAGCACGGCCGCACGAACTTCGTCGAGCTGGTGCACAAGGCGCTGCGCAGCGTGCCGCCGCCGGTGAACGTGACGCTGGACCTGGTCAACCGGATGGAGGACCCCGACGTCGAGCTCGACGCCGACCAGCTCACGCAGGTGCTCGTCAACCTGGCCAGCAACGCCTACGCCGCCATGCCCGACGGCGGCGCGCTCACCGTCACCCTGACCGACGACGGCCCGGGAAGCGAGCGCTGCTGCATGGCGGTGTCGGACACCGGCGTCGGCATCCCGGCCGAGCACATTCCGAAGCTCTACGAGCCCTTCTTCACCACCAAGAAGGTGGGCCAGGGCACCGGCCTCGGCCTGGCCGTCACCTACGGCATCGTGAAGATGCACCGCGGCGATATCAAGGTGGTGTCGAACGCCGACCCCGCGAAGGGCCCGACGGGCACGACGTTCACCGTCTGCCTGCCCCGGCGGCGCCCCGACGGTGTGACCGACGCGATGTCCGCCACGGCCGCCGCCCCCGGCAGCGTGCACTGAAGATCGAGGACACGGCACCATGACTTCCGGCCCGAACGCCCCGCACATCCTCCTCGTCGACGACGATGAGGACTTCCTCTTCCAGCACAAGGTCCAGCTCGAGCACGCCGGCTACCGGGTGACGACGGCCGGCACCAGGGCCGAGGCCGAGGCGACCGCCGCCGAGGTGAGGCCGGACCTGGCCATCCTCGATCTCATGATGGAGCAGCACGACGACGGCTTCGTGCTGTCGCATCACCTGAAGCGCCTGCTGCCGGGCCTGCCGGTCATCCTGGTGACGGCCGTCACGGCGGAAACGGGCATCAGCTTCACGCCCACCTCGGGGGCCGAGCGCGCGTGGGTCGGCGCCGACGCGATGCTCGCCAAGCCCATCAGGTTCGAGCAGCTCAAGCGAGAGGTGGAGCGGCTGCTGGGAGACAGGGACAAGGGGCAAGGGGCAGGGGACAAGGGATAGGGGATTCGGGATTCGAAGACAAAAGGACGAACGTGGAAACGCTGCGGGTGCTGGTGGTCGACGACGAGACGGGGATGCGGCTGGCCGTGGCGCGCGTGCTGAGCACGTACACCGTGCGGCCCGACGAGTCGGACGAGCACGCGGTCGGGTTCTCGGTCGAGACAGCCGACACCGGCGAGGCCGCCCTCGAACTGATGGCGGCGTCTGCGCCCGACATCCTGCTGCTCGACATGAAGCTGCCCGGCATGTCGGGGCTCGACGTGCTGGGCGAAATCCGTGAGCGGCGGATCGACACGCTCACCGTGATGATCACGGCGTACGCCACGCTCGAGACCGCGATCGAGGCCACCAAGCGGGGCGCGCACGATTTCCTCCCGAAGCCGTTCACGCCAGAGGACCTGCGCGTGGCCATCCGGCGCGTGGTGCGTCACCTCGCGGTCCAGCGCGAAGCGAAACGGCTGGCCGAAGAGAAGCGCCAGGTGCGGTTCCAGTTCATCTCGGTGCTCGGCCACGAGCTGAAGGCGCCGCTGGCCGCGGTCGAGGGCTACCTGCAGATCATGAAGGACGGGTCGGCGGGCAGCGACCCCGCCGTCGTCGCCCGCATCATCGACCGCGCGCTCGCCCGCACCGAGGGCATGCGGAAGCTCATCGTCGATCTGCTGAACATGACGCGGATCGAGTCTGGACAGAAACGGCGCGAGCTCGTGGCCGCCGATCTCCGGGAGGCCGCCTCGGCGGCCATCGAAACCGTCGCGGCGGCGGCCGCCGGGCGCGGCATCGAGATCCGGCTCGAGGCCCCGGAGCGCGCGCCCATCGTCGCGGACCGGGGCGAACTCGACATCATCTTCAACAACCTCGTCAGCAACGCCGTGAAGTACAACCGGGAGCGCGGGCGCGTGTCCGTCACCATCGATCGGGCGGACGGCTTCTGGCGCGTGCGTGTCGCGGACACAGGCATCGGCCTGACGCGCGAGGACGCGGGGCGGCTCTTCCAGGACTTCGTGCGGATCAAGAACGACCAGACGCGCGCCATCCCCGGAACCGGCCTTGGCCTGTCCATCGTCAGGAAGCTGGCCCAGCTCTACGGCGGAGACGCGACGGTCGACAGCGAGCCCGGAGCCGGCAGCACGTTCACGGTCGCGCTCAAGGGATAGATCCCAACGGGGTTCGGGACTCGGGACTCGGGCTCGGGATTCGACAGGCTGAGAACGGGGCGGCCCGGAGGCGCGGGCCCTTCTGCTACACTCGGCCGCGGGAACGTTCCGCCGACTGGAGAAGCCGCAGATGAGCCATCGTCGAATCACCGTTCCATCGAGCCGCTTCGGAACGGCTGCGTGTCTGGTCGTCGCACTGGCCGCGCCGGCCGCCGCGCAGTCCCAGGCCCCGGCGCCTGGCGCGACACCCGCCGGCCAGGCCGCCGCGCCACGCACCTGGCCGCTCACCAGGCCCGAAGCGACCGACTATGCCGAGACCAGCCGGTACGACGAGGTAGTCGCGTACATGAGGGCGATGGCCGCAGCCTCGCCCCGGATTCACCTGACGACGTACGGCTACACGTTCGAGGGGCGCCCGCTGCCGCTCGCGGTCATCGGGGCGCCGGGCGCGGCGCCCGACGATGTGCTCAAGACCGGCAAGACGCGCATCTTCATCCAGGGCAACATCCACGCGGGCGAGGTCGAGGGCAAGGAGGCGTGCCTGTGGCTCCTGCGCTCGATCGCGAAAGGCGAACGGAACGCGTGGTTCCAGCACGTCGTCCTGCTCGTGAATCCGATCTACAACGCCGACGGGAACGAGCGCGTGAGCGTCCGGAACCGCGGCAGCCAGTTCGGCCCGATCGGCGGCATGGGCCAACGGGCGAACGCCGAGAACCTCGACCTCAACCGCGACAACACCAAGCTCGAAACCGCCGAGGCCCGGTCGCTCGCACGGCTGCTGACGCGCTACGACCCGCACATCGCCATCGACCTGCACACCACGAACGGCAGCGATCACGGGTTCTATCTCACCTACGAAACGTCGGGGAGCCCGAACACCTCGCCAGGCATCACGAGCCTGGTGCGCGGCGACCTGCTGCCGTCGGTGACGAAGGCCATCAAGCAGAAGCACGGCTGGAGCTACTTCTATTACGGCGGCCCGACGCGATCAGGCGAGCGTGTCTGGGCCGGCGACCTGGACCTCTACAAGCCCCGGTACACCCAGACGTACTTCGGCATCCGCAACAGGATCGGCATCCTGTCGGAGACCTACTCGTACGCGAGCTTCAAGGACCGCATCACGTCCAACTACCGGTTCATCGAGGAGATCGTCAGTTACGCGGTGAAGAACGGCGAGGCGATCCGGAGAGCGACGGCGGCGGCCGATGCCGAGTCGATCATCGGCACGCCCCAGGCGGTGCGCGGCCGCCTCGTGAAGGCGAAGGACCCGGTGGAGATCGTGCTGGCGGACGTCGTCGAGGAGCGCAATCCCTACGTGCCTGACCGGCCCATGCGGCGGCGCGTTGACGGCAGCGAGCGAGTCGAGAGCATGCCGCACCTGGGCCTGGTGGAGGCCACCGAAACGTCCGTAGCGCCGCGCGCGTGGGTGATCTCGGCCACGCCGATGCCGGTTTCCCCGGCCGCCGCGCCCGCGGCGGCCGCCGCGCCGGGCCGGGCCGCACAGGGCCCGCCGCCGGGGATGTCTCCGGGCGCTCCCGGGCCGGGAGGGCGCGGCGGCACGGGCGGAGGATTCGGCCGGCCCATGGGCAACCCCACGGCACGCGTCATCGCCAGCGTGGTCGATCGGCTCGAGGCGCACGGCATCAGGTACTTCAAGACATCGGCGCCCATGAACTTCAGGGGCGAGCGTTTCAAGATCGCATCGACCGAGGTCGCGCAGGCCGAGTACCAGGGCACGCACCGGTTGCGCACGATGACTGGCGCCTGGGAACCGACGGAACAGGAAGTCCCGGCCGGCTCGCTGGTGGTGCCGATGGATCAGCCGCTCGCCCGGCTGGCGTTCATCCTCTTCGACCCCCGGTCGGATGACGGGTTCATGACCTGGAACATCCTCAATCCCATGCTCGCCGCCACCCCCGTGCCGGAGTTCTATCCGGTGCTCCGGACCATGGAGGCGATGACCAGGTAGTACGCCGCGCGAGCGGCAGGAGGGCGGGTCCCCAAGCCGGACCCGGGAGCCGAACCCATGGACGATACGCGGCGACCACCGGGCGGCCCTGGCGCGCACGACGGCGCGGCCGACTGGATGGCGCTCAAGGACCGGGCCCTCGACGTTGCCGCCGAAGGGGTGACCATCGCCGACGCGCGGCTGCCCGACCGGCCACTCATCTACGCGAACGAGGGCTTCCAGCGCATGACCGGGTATGCGGTCTCGGAAGTCATTGGCCGCAACTGCCGTTTTCTCCAGGGGCCGGAAACCGATGCCGCAGCGGTGGCCGAGATCCGGACCGCACTGGCGGACCGCCGCGAGTGCGTGGTGGAGATCCTGAACTACCGTCGAGACGGCACGCGGTTCTGGAACCGGCTCTCGATTTCGCCCGTGCGAAGCGCGTCGGGCGAGGTCACGCACTTCATCGGGGTTCAGTCCGATGTCACGGCCCGCCGGATCGCCGAGGACGGCTTGCGGCAGTCGAAGCAGGCCCTCGAGCAGGATTTGCGCCTCGCGGCGCGCGTGCAGCAGGCCCTGCTCCCGCCCGCCGATTTCGAGACGGGCAACGTACGCATCGCGCACGTGTTCCATCCGTGCGACGATCTCGCCGGTGACGCAATCGGCATCGTACCGCTCACGCGCGACGCGCTGGCGCTGTTCCTGCTCGATGTGAGCGGTCACGGCGTCGGGGCGGCCCTGCTGTCCTTCACGCTGACGCACCTGCTGTCCAGCACCGTTGGCGTCGGGTTGCTCACCGAGGAGCGCGGCGACGGCCAGGTCGTGGTCGCCCCGGCCGTCGTCGCCGGACGCCTGAACCAGCAGTTCCCCATGGATCGGACACGCCAGTACTTCACCCTGGTGTATGGCGTGCTCAATCCGCACTCGGGCCGGCTCGAGTACGTCAGCGCAGGCCACCCGTCCCCCTTGAGACTGCCCCGCGACGGCCCGGCGTCCACCGCGGAGGGCGCCGGTCTGCCGATCGGCATGATCGAGGAGGCCTCGTACGAGGGCTCCGCGCTGACGCTCGCCCCAGGCGAGCGGCTCTACTTCTTCACCGACGGCGTCATCGAAGCGATGAACGCAGACGACGCGGAGTACGGCCATCCCAGGCTCCTGGACGCGCTCGCGCGGTACCGGAACCTGCCGCTGCGCGCCGGCCTCGCGGCGATTGTCGATGACGTCCGAGCCTGGTCCGGCGGCCGCGTCAAGGACGACGTGTCGCTGCTGGCCGTCGAACGGCTCGCCTGACGGCGGCGTCACGTTCCCGCCGCCCCCGCCGCCGGGTGTGACGGTTTTCGGCATCGGTGTGCCCGATCTGTCCGCGCCGCCGGGCCCCGGGGCGCACACACGCGCAGCGCTGCGCAATCCCGCTCGTTAATCCGCGCCCTTCGACATGCCCCTCGTGGCCTGCGTTTTGCTCATAGCCTTCCGGACCCTCTTGTCCGGGGAGTGATGATGAGGATACCTGCTCACCTCCGCACGCGACTGGCCGTTGGCGTGCTGTTCGCGGCGCTCCTGGCGGCCGCAACGGTCGTGCCCGCAGCCGCCCAACTTCGCGCCTCGACGACGACCCCGGCGCCGGTCCTGACGGCCGACGACCTCTTCGATCAGTCGGTGGTCCGGGATCTTCGACTCACCATGAAAGCATCGGACTGGGACGCCCTGGTGGAGCACTACCTCGAAGACACCTATTACCGCGCCGACATGGAATGGCAGGGCCAGGTGGTGCCGATTGTCGGGGTGCGATCGCGCGGGAGCGGCAGCCGCAATCCCTACAAGCCGGGCCTCAAGGTCGCCTTTGCCCAGTACGTCGACCAGCGGTTTCTGGGGTTGAAGTCGGTCGTGCTGGTCAACGCGATCCAGGATCCGTCGATGCTCCGCCAGCGGGCGTCGATGGCCTTCTTCACGAGGATGGGCGTGCCGGCCCCGCGGGCCACTCACGTGCGTGTCTTCATCAACGACGAGTATCTCGGCCTGTACATGCTGTTCGAGCCCGTCGACAAGACGTTCCTCGCCCGCATCTTCGGGCCCGATGAGCAGGGCAAGGCCCAGAACACCGGCTTCCTCTACGATTACGCCTGGAAGGACGGGTACGGATTCGAGTACCTGGGTTCGGACCTGCAGATCTACGCCGAGTTGTTCGAGGCCGACACGAGGGAGACCGAGGCCCCGTCGGTCATCTGGGGCCCCGTCGAGAGCCTCATCAAGGACATCAATGAAGCGGCCGACGAGGATTTCGAGCGCGTCGTGGGCGCCCGGCTCGATCTGGCGAAGTTCGTGCGGTTCATTGCGGTGGAGAACTTCCTCGCCGATCGGGACAGCATCCTCGGCCACTGGGGCGCGAACAATTTCTATCTCTACCGCTTCGCCTCGAGCCGTCCCGCCGAGTTCATCGCCTGGGACAAGGACCTGGCGTTCTGGGCCCATGACTACGACATCTACCAGGGTGTCGCGGCGAACGTGCTGGCGCGGCGCGTGCTGTCCGTACCCCGGTTCGGCCGGCTCTACCTCGAGTCGCTCATGGCGTGCGTGGCTGCCGCCTCCGAGCCGGTCTCCGGGGAATCCGACACCGGTTGGTTCGAGGCGCAGGTGGAGTTGATGGCCACGCAGATCCGCGCCTCGGGCATCGCCGACGAGCGCAAGCCCTATTCGAACGAGCGCTTCGAGGACGAACTCCAGAAAGTGCTCGCGTTCCCCCGGAACCGTGCGGCGTTCGTCGCACGGGAGGCCGGAAAGGAGTTGGCCGAGGGCCGGCTCTTCCGATAGCCGGCCAACCACTCAGGTCGGGTCCGGGCTGTATGACACTTCGTCGCCTGCTCGTGATCGCCGCTGTGACGACGGCCGTCCTGGTGACGGTCTCGTTCGTGGGCTGTCCGGACAGCCGGCCCGAGAGCCCGACCTCGCCCTCAGCGGTGGCCGCGCCGGCCGTCGCCGCGTCTCCCTCTCAGCCGCCCGCGCCAGCGCCGCCGCCCGATGAGATGTTCGTCGGGGCCGGCGACATCGCGCAATGCGGCGGCGGTCAGTCGGAGGCGACGGCCAGGCTGCTCGACGGGATCCCCGGCACGGTGTTCACCGTCGGCGACAACGTTTACCCCAAAGGGACGGCTGACAATTACGCGCAGTGCTACGGGCCGACGTGGGGCCGTCACAAGCACCGCACGTATCCCACCGTCGGCAACCACGACTGGCAGGAAGCCTCCGGCGGGCCGTACTTCGCCTACTTCGGCGCGAGCGCGGGGCCGCCGGGTCTCGGCTACTACAGCTTCGATCTGGGCGCGTGGCACATCATCTCGCTGAACAGCCAGGCCGCCGCCGCTCCCGGATCGGCCCTATACGAATGGCTCAAGGCCGACCTGGCCGCCTCCACGGCCGACTGCACGCTGGCCATGTGGCATCACCCGGTGTTCAGCTCGGGCACGAACGGCAACCAGCCGCAGATGCGCGAGGTGTGGCGCCTGCTGCACCGGCACGGCGCCGACATCGTGCTGAACGGGCACGAACACGTGTACGAGCGCTTCGGGCCCCAGGACGCGGACGGCAGGGCAACGCCGGGCGGCATTCGCGAGTTCATCGTGGGCACCGGGGGATACAGCCTGTACGATCGCGGGCGCACGCAACCTAACAGCGAGGCGTGGGAAAACCGTACCTGGGGCGTGCTGAAACTCGTGCTCAAGAGCGGCAGCTACGAGTGGCAGTTCGTGCCGATCGCCGGGCAGACCTTCGCGGACTCCGGCACCGGCAAATGCGTCGCGCCGCCCGTGTCCTGACAGTTCGGCGTTTCCCCAACTCCTCTCGCCGCCGCCGTCTGACTCGCCACACTGCTCCCCGGACACCGCTGCTGAACGGGGTGCGGATTGGTCGGAGATCGATGCCGCCGTCAGATGGCAAAGTTGTGGCGTCCGCCGGCAGATCGCGCTAGGATGTCCAAAATAGTGACATCCCGGAGCGCACTTGAGGTCCAGAAACACCACAGTCGGCCTCCTCTCAGCCCTGCTGCTCCTGTCCGCGCTGCTCCACGGATGCGGCGGAGGCTCCTCCCCAGCCAGCCCGACGGTCCAAACGACGGTTGAGCCGACAGCCGGCGCCAGCCCGGCGACGGTCGCGCCGGTGCCGGCGGCCCCGGATGAGGTCTTCGTGGGCGCGGGCGATATCGCCCGCTGCGGCTACGGCGATCCAGAGGCCACCGCGAGACTGCTCGATCGGATTCCCGGCACGGTCTTTACGCTGGGTGACAACGTCCAGGACCTGGGCGCTCCCGAGGAGTACACGCGGTGCTTCGAGCCGACCTGGGGCCGCCACCGGTCGCGCATGCTCCCGACGGTCGGCAATCACGACTGGTACGGCGGCACCGGCCGGCCCTACTTTGCCTACTTCGGGCCCAGCGCCGGCCCCGCCGGTCTCGGCTACTACGCGGCCACCCTCGGCGCCTGGCACGTGATCTCGCTCAACAGCGAAGTGCCCACGCGCGCGGGATCGGCGCAGTACCAGTGGCTGAAAGCGGAACTGTCGGCGTCACAGGCCGCGTGCACGCTGGCGATGTGGCACCAGCCGCTGTTCACGTCCGGACCGAATGAGCCCGCCGGGCACATGCGGGACATCTACCGGCTCCTGCATCAGTTCGGCGCCGAGCTGGTCCTGAACGGCCACAACCACATGTACGAACGGTTCGCGCCGCAGAATGCGGACGGCCGGCCGGACCCGGCCGGGCCTCGGCAGTTCGTGGTGGGGACCGGCGGCTACCCGCTCTACGGCCGGCAGCGCTCCCAGGCCAACAGCGAAGTGTTGAACAGCGATACCTGGGGTGTCCTGAAGCTGACGCTGAAGGCGGGCTCCTATGCGTGGGAGTTCGTTCCCGTCGAGGGCAAGAGTTTCCGTGACAGCGGCACAGGGACCTGCTCGGCGAGGCCTGCGGCCTGAGACGGTCCCTCCCTCCTGCGCCAGCTGACGGGCAGACGGCCAATGCTCTACGTCACACCCTCCTGCGGAATTCCTGAGTCGCAGCTCGACGAGCGCTTCGTCCGCGCGTCGGGGCCCGGCGGCCAGAACGTCAACAAGGTGGCCACCGCGGTCGAACTGCGCTTCGACGTGCGGGCCTCGGCGCTGCCCGACGAAGTGAAGGCACGGCTGGCGGCACTGGCCGGAAGGCGGATACGCGCCGACGGCGTGATCCTGATCGACAGCCGCGAGCACCGCACGCAGGCCGCCAACCGCGAAGCGGCCCGGGCGCGCCTGGCGGCGATGGTCGCGCAGGCGTTCAGGCGCCCGCGGCCGCGCAGGCCCACCGCGCCGACGAAGGCGTCGCGCGAGCGGCGCCTCGAGGCCAAGACCCAGCGCGCCGGCCTCAAGGCCGCCCGCGGCCGCGTCAGGCCGTCCGACGCATGAGCGCTGCGCGCCACCCCCGGCTGAACGTGCGGCCCCGGCCGCGGACCGGGAGATGAGATGGGCGTGATCGCGCGGCGGGCCGTCGTCGGCTGGGTCCTGTACGACCTGGCGAACACCATCTTCTCGATGGGCGTGGTGTCGGTCTACTTCTCCCTGTACGTGCGCGAGGCGGTGGGCCCCCAGCGGGCCGATTCGGTCTACGGCATCATCACCGCCGTGTCGATGGGCCTCATCTTCGTCGTGTCGCCGCTGCTCGGCGCCATGACGGACCGCGCGCCGCGGCGCATGCCGTTCCTCGTGACGAGCACGCTGGTGTGCTGCGGCTGCACGGCGCTCATCGCGCGCGGCCCGTTCGCGGTGTCGGCCCTGCTCTTCATCGTGGCGAACGCGGCCTACCAGGCGGGCGTGCAGTTCTACGACGCGATGCTGCCGGAGGTCACGACCGAGGAGAACCGCGGCCGCATCGGGGGCATCGGGGTGGGCATCGGCTACCTGGGCTCGTACATCGCTGTCGGCGTGGGCCTGCTGCTCCACCCGGTGGACTACGCGCGCTACTTCACCATCGTGGCGGCGCTGTTCGTGGTCTTCGCGGTGCCGTGCGTGCTGTTCGTCAGGGAGCGCGGCAACCCGCACCCGCGCCCCGTCCTCGGTTCGGGGGCGATTCGTGAGAGCACCCGCCAGACGATCGACACGCTGCGCCAGGGGCAGCGCTACCCCGGCCTGCTGCGGTTCCTCGTCGGCCGCGTCTTCTACACCGACGCGGTCAACACGGTGATCGCGTTCATGTCGCTCTACACCACCAACGTGGCCATCGCGACGGGCCTCGGGGCCGACGCGGGGCGGCAGCAGGCCGGCTACATCATGCTGTCGGCGATCAGCTTCGCGGTGGCCGGCGGGTTCGCCTGGGGATGGGTCGTGGACCGCGCGGGACCCAAGCGGACGCTGAACGCGGTGCTGGCGCTCTGGATCGCGATCTTCGCGCTCGCGGCCGCCATCGGGTTCCTGCGCCTGCCGATCGCCTGGCTCTACGTCGTCGCGGCCCTGGCGGGCCTCGGGCTGGGCGGCACGTGGAGCGCCGACCGTCCGTACATGCTGCGGCTGACGCCGCCTGATCGCGTGGGCGAGTTCTACGGCCTCTATGGCATGGTAGGCCGCTTCTCCGCCATCACGGGCCCGGTGCTGTGGGCGGCGACGACCTGGCTCATCGTCGAGCGTGGGGGCGCCTCCGAGGTGACCGGTCAGGCCTGCGCGATCCTCCTGCTGCTCGCGATGGTCGTCGCGAGCGCGGTGATCCTGCGCCCGGTGACCGACGAGCAGCGCGACTGGAACGCCCTCTCGAGAGGGGTCGGGTCTATTTAGGATCACGCACCAGCCGCGATGACGGATCTGAAATCCGGCTTGGCGCCTGCCTGTTTCGGGATCGCCCCCTCGCGGCGTGTACGGACTTGAAAGCCGGCCCGGCGAGTTGCAAAATTGTCCTTGCGCGAGGAGAGCGATCGTAAATGGACCCGACCCCGATTCGGGCGGAGGTGCGGTCCCGGCGGCGCTTCCTGAGGGATTCCGCCGTGGCTGTGAGCGGTCTCGCGATCCCCTTTTCCGATGCCGACGGCGCCACGCGTTTCGAGCCCTCCTACCTGCGCCTCGCGCGCGAGGGACGCCTGAAGAAGGTCGAGAAGGACCTCCGGGACATGCTCGGGGACTGCCGCCTGTGCCCCCGCGCCTGCGGGGCCGACCGGCTGCGCGGAGCGCGAGGGACGTGCAGCTCGACGGCGCGGCTGAAAGTGGCGTCGCACGGGCCGCACTTCGGCGAGGAGCGGCCGCTGGTCGGCCGCGGCGGCTCCGGCACGATCTTCTTCTCGCACTGCAACCTGCTGTGCTGCTTCTGCCAGAACTGGGAGATCAACCACCGCGGCGACGGCCGGTTCATCACCGAGGCTGATCTGGCGGGCATGATGCTCGACCTGCAGGAGCGCGGCTGCCACAACATCAACCTGGTCACGCCGACGCACGTCGTGCCGCACATCGTGCGGGCACTGCGCGAGGCGGCCGATCGCGGGCTCCGCCTGCCACTGGTCTACAACAGCGGCGGCTACGACAGCCTGGACGTCATCCGCGCGCTCGACGGCGTGGTCGACCTCTACCTGCCGGACTTCAAGTACCAGGACGGGGCACTGGCCGCGAAGTACTCGAGCGGGGCGGCGGACTACCCCGAGATGGCCGCGGCGGCGATCAAGGAGATGCACCGGCAGGTGGGGGTGCTGAAGGTCGACGAGCGCGGCCTGGCCGTGCGCGGGCTCATCGTCCGGCACCTGGTGCTGCCGCAGAACATCGCGGGCACGGATCGTTTCGTCACGTGGGTGGCGCGCGAGTTGACCACCGACACCTGTGTCAACATCATGCCGCAGTACCGGCCGGAACACCGGTCGCTGGATTACCCGGAGCTGGCGCGGCGGATCACGCCGCAGGAGTGGGGCCAGGCCCTGGCGTGGGCGCGCGGGGCCGGGTTGACCAACCTCTCAGACTGAGCCCGTTCTCGCCGTCCGCGGCGGACCGAGGTTACTCCCGAGGTGGTGTGCGGAGGCGGGTGCCTGGCCCGGATCCCGTCGTGCGGCCGAGGCTGTCGACCAGGGCGTTGACCTTCTCCGCGAGGGTGTCGGCGGTCTCGTGCACGGCGGCCTTGCCGGGATAGATCTCGTACAGCACGCGGTACTCGGGCGGCGTGAGGTTCGGCATCACGACGTTCGCGCCGCGGCAGAGGCCGTTGGCGCGGCCGGCGGCCGGATCGAGGATCGACAGCGCGGTGGTACTCGGGATGTTGGTGTCGGGGCAGACGAGCCGTGTCAGCGCCACGGCCTTCAGCGTGGTCAGTTCGTCGTTCGGCACCTGGTCCGCCGGCGGCGCCGCGAGCTCCGCGCGCAGCGCCCCGGCCAGCGGCGTCCTCGGCCCCGGGAGGTACGGCCCGATGCCGATCATGTCCATGTCGTAGTCGCGGAACGTCCAGATGTCGTCGGCGAGCGTGTCCCACGTCTGTCCCGGAATGCCCACCATCACGCCCGTGCCAATCTCGTACCCCATGTCGCGCATGCGCAGCAGCTGGCCGATGCGGTCCGACACGGTCCCGGCCACGTCGGGGTGGATGCGCCTGTAGAGCGCGGCGTCTGTGGTTTCGAACCTGAGGAGATAGCGGTCCGCACCCGCGCTACGCCACTCTCGCAGGACGGCATCGTCGCGCTCGCCCAGCGACAGCGTGATCGCCGCGCCTGTCTCCGCCTTGATGGCGCGCACGACACCGGCGACGAATGGCCCGGTGAGGCCGGGGTCCTCGCCGCCCTGCAGGACGATGGTGCCGAAGCCGAAGTCGCGTCCCTGACGGGCGCACGCGAGAATCTCGTCGTGCGTCATGCGGTAGCGAGGCAGGGGACCGGCGCACGCGGCGATGCCGCAGTACGCGCAGTGGCGGACACAGTAGTTCGTCACCTCGACGAGGCCCCGCAGGTGCACGGCGTCGCCGACTCGCGCGCGGCGCACCTGGTCGGCCCGCCGCCACAGGGCGCCCAAGGCCTCCTCATCCCGCTCGCGCAGCCAGGCGAGCACGCCGTCGCGCGAGAGGCCGTCAAGCGCGGGCCGCACGATAGACCTCCAGGGCCGAGGGGAACGGCACGAGCGCCCGCTCGAAGATCCCGAGCGAGTAGGCGATGGTGAGCCCGTAGTTGGTGATCGGCACGCCGGCCTCTCGGCAGCGGTGGATGCGCGAGAGCATCTCGCGCCTGTTGCCCGTGCAGTTTCCGCAGTGCACGACGAGACGGTAGGGCGAGAGGTCCTCGGGGAAGTCGCGGCCCTGCACATGCGCGAACTGCAGGCTGGCGCCCGTGTACTGGGTGAGCCAGCGCGGAATCTTCACGCGGCCGATGTCGTCGCCAATCGGATGGTGCGTGCAGGTTTCGGCGATCAATACGCGGTCCTGTGGCACGAGGCGCTCGACGGCGAGCGTGCCGCGCACCTGCTCGGCGAGATCGCCCTGAAAGCGCGCCATCAGGATCGAGAACGACGTCATCGGCACGCCCGGCGGCACGTCGGCCGCCACCTTCAGGAACGCCTGTGAGTCGGTGACGACCAGCGCCGGTGGCTTCGCCAGCGACCCGAGCGCGCGGGCCAGCTCGCGGTCTTGCGTGACCATCGCGAGGCTCTCGCCGTCGAGGAGGTCGCGAATCGCCATCACCTGGGGCAGGATGAGCCGACCCTTCGGGGCCTCCTTGTCGATAGGTACAACGAGGACGGCAATCTCGCCGGGCGGGACCAGGTCCGACACCACGCGCCGGCTGTCGAAGTGGCCGGCGGGAGCCAGCCGCAGCAGGGCTTCCCGCAGGTGGCCGACGCCCTCGCCGGTCAGGGCCGACAGGGCCACCAGTGCGCCACCGCGCGCCTGCAGGCGCGCACGCTCGTCGTCGGGGAGCGTACGCGCGTCGGCCTTGTTCACGACGATCACAACGGGCACCGTGCGCCGCTCGAGTTCGGCGACCAGGCCGTCTTCGAAACCGCCCCAGGCGCCCGCTTCCGTCACCACCACGCCGAGGTCGACGCAATCGAGCACCGCCCGCGTGCGCTGCATCCGCAGCTCGCCGAGCGCGCCCTCGTCGTCCACGCCGGCCGTGTCGACGAAGAGCACCGGGCCGAGCGGCAGCAGCTCCATCGGCTTCTCGACCGGGTCCGTGGTCGTGCCCGCCACGGCCGAGACAATCGACACCTGCTGCCGCGTGATGGCGTTCAGCAGCGACGACTTGCCCACGTTGCGGCGGCCGAACAGGCCGATGTGGAGGCGCAGCGCCTTCGGTGCGGCCTGCATCAGCGGGGCTCCTTGCGCCCCGACACCCGCGCCGGGCCGAACCCGAGCCGGCACACCGCCTCGGCCGACGTGCAGGCGTCGAACTCGGCGGCGGTGACGAAGCCGCCGGCAATCGCCGTCTCCTTCAGCCCGCGGCCGCTTGCCCGCGCGGCACTCACCAAATCCGTCGCGCGCTCGTACCCGATGAGCGGCAGGAGCGCCGTGGCCGAGGCGGTGGCGTTCTCCACGTGCCGGCGGCAACGCGCCTCGTCGGCTTCGATGCCGGCCACGCAGTGGTGATTGAGCATGTCGCACGCCCTCGCCAGCAGGTCGAGGTTCTCGAGCAGGCAATGCGCCACGAGCGGCAGGAACGGGTTCAGCTCGAGGCTGCCCATCGACGCCGCCATCGTCAGCGCCTGGTCGTGGCCGATGGCCAGGATCGCGGCCTGTGTCACCGCCTCCGGCATGACCGGATTGACCTTGCCGGGCATGATGCTCGAACCGGCCTGGCGTGCGGGAAGCCTGATCTCACCGAATCCGCCCTCGGGGCCTGAGCTGAGCAGCCTGAGATCACCGCTGATCTTGACGAGCGACGAGGCGAGGGCCTTCGCGAGCCCGGAGACTTCCACGAAGGCGTCGGCGTTTTGCGTCGCCTCGACGAGGTTGTCGGCACGCGCGAGGCCGAGGCCCGTGATCTCGCGCAGCGCATCGACGACGCGGAAGATGTACTCGCGCGGGGCCGCGATCCCGGTCCCGATGGCCGTTCCGCCGAGGTTCACCACGCGCAGCCGCTCCTCGCACTTGGCCAGGCGCCAGCGGTCGCGGCTGAGCGCTTCCGCGTACGCGCCCATCTCGCGGCCCAGCGTCGTCAGCACCGCGTCCTGGCACTCGGTGCGGCCAACCTTGACGATGTGCGCGAAGGCGCGTTCGCGGTCCTGGAACGCCTCCTGGAGGCCGAGCACCGCGCGTTCGAGGTCGCGCAGGCCCCGGATGGCTGCGATGCGGATCGCCGTGGGAAACGTGTCGTTCGTGCTCTGGTGGAGATTGACGTGATCCGCCGGCGACACGACGTCATACGACCCGCGCGGCCGGCCGAGCAGTTCCAGCGCGCGGTTGGCCAGCACCTCGTTCACGTTCATGTTGGTGCTGGTGCCGGCGCCGCCCTGCAGCGCGTCGACGACGATGGCCGGGGCGAGCGTGCCCTCGAGGAGTTCGTGACACGCGTGATCGAGGGCGCCGGTGGCCGCGTCGTCGGCCAGGTATCCCAGCGATCGGTTCGTGCGCAGGGCGGCGAGTTTCACGGCGCCAAATGCACGGGCGAGGCCCGGATGCACCGGGCGCCCGAGCAGGGGGAAGCTCTCGAGCGCGCGCTCGGTGTGGATCCCGTGACGCACGCTGTCCGGAACGTCTCGCTCGCCGAGTTGGTCGTGTTCCCGTCGCGGCATTGTGGAGGCAGCCTCAGCCGATCATACCGTGTCCTAGCGGGGCCTGCCGGGCGCCAGGAGGCTGGCGGCCGGCACGTCGGCCAGCGCCACGGTCTTCGCGTCAGCGCACCCGAGGTCCACGCGGTGGACGCGCGAGCCGCGCGCGTTCTGGCGCTCCGGCGTGTTGCGCTGCCAGGTGTGCTCGCACTCATGAAACGTCACGCTGGCGCCGTCGTTCGACAGGGCCAGGCCGCGCAGAGTGTGCCGCGGAGGGGTGTCCCAGCTCCGCCGGCCGACGAATCCCGCGAACACTCTGGCGTTCGACTGGCTGTCGTAGACGTAGACGATGGCGTCCGAGACCAGGAAGGCCACGCGCCGGCTGTCCGACGACCAGACGATGAGGTTGCACCAGTCGGCGTCGGGGGCCAGCCGCGTCAACTCCGCGGCCGCGCCGTTCGAAGCCTGCAGCCACAGCGACTGGTCGGGCGGGTCGACGTTCGGGTGGTTCCGCACGAACGCGACGAAGCGGCCATCCGGTGACGGGACGCTCACCGGAATCCGCGGCCAGCCGAGTTGCGCGGCTTCGCAGGCGAGTGTCGCCGCCGCGACGACCAACACGAGCCCCCGTCGAACCTGGCGCATGGTCCGCACCCCCGGGTCTGAAGACCCGGGGCTCCATGGGATGGACCACGACCCCGGGGCTCCATCAGTCTCGAGTTGAGCGCATCCCGAGTCCCCGCCTTCGCCAAACGGCCTGCCGGCCGGCTTCGGCGTGGCAGGCCCTGCCCCTCGTCCTGTTTCTCTCGTCTACCCTGAGCGAGCGCACGGCGCCACGCAAGTCGAAGGGCCTCTCGCCTACCCGATGTGCTTCCCCCTCGCCGTGTAGTGGGTGTGCAGCAGCTTGTGGCTCAGGTGGCCGCACGGGCCGTCGGTGAAGAACTCGCCGTAGAGCTTGAGCACCGCGGGGTTCTCGTGCGACTTGCGCACGGCGCACTCGGCGTCCTCGGCGTAGATCGCCCTCGCGCGCGCCGCGCGGATCTCGGGCGAGGTCGGGATGGGCTGGCCGCCGCCGCCGATGCAGCCGCCCGGGCACCCCATGAACTCGATGAAGTGGCACTCGCTGAACTTCCCGCCGGCCTTGATGTCCTCCATGATCTTGCGGGCGTTCGCGGTCCCGTGGGCCACGGCAATCTTCAGGGTGGCGCCCTTGAGGAAGTCGAAGCTCGGGATGAGATGCCTGATCATCGCGGGCACCTCCGGATTCACCGCGGTGATCGGCAGTTCGACGTAGCGCACGCCCTCGAAGCCCCGCACAGGGACGATATTGGCGTGGTCGAAGAGCTTCTCCACCTTCACGCCGCACACGAACTCGAAGACCGTGCGAAGCGCGGCCTCCATGACGCCGCCTGTGGCGCCGAAGATCACGCCCGACCCGGTGGCGGTGCCGAACGGGTCGTCGAAGTCGCCCTTGGGCATGTCGGGCAGGTGGATGCCCGCCTCCTTGATCATCTGCGCCATCTCGCGGGTCGTGAGGCCGTAGTCCACGTCCTTGAACCCGCTGTCGGCCATTTCCGGCCGGTTGCACTCGAACTTCTTCGCCGAGCAGGGCATCAGGGCGACGGTGACGATGTCCTTCGGGTCGATGTTGTTGGCCTTCGCGTAGTACGTCTTGATCACCGCGCCGAACATCTGCTGAGGGCTCTTGGCCGACGAGAGGTTCGGGATGTACTCGGGGTAGAAGTGTTCGAGGGTACTTCACCCATCCCGGCGAGCAGCTCGTGAACTGCGGGAACGCCACCGGCTCGCCTTTCACGAGGGCCTTGTGGAGGCGGCCGAGCAGCTCGGTGCCTTCCTCGAGGATCGTGAGGTCGGCGCTGAAGTTGGTGTCGAACACCTTGTCGAAGCCGCACAGCCGCAGCGCGGTGTTCATCTGGTAGGTCATCGGCGTGCCGGGCTCGCACCCGAAACACTCGCCGATGCCGGCCCGCGGGCTCGGAGCCGTCTGGATGACCACGTGCTTGGTCGGGTCGTCGATGGCTCGCCAGATCTCGTCGGACGCGTCGTTCGCGTGCAGGGCGCCTGTCGGGCAGCGGTTGATGCACTGGCCGCAGTTGATGCAGACGACATCGCCGAGCGGCTTGTCGAGGTAGGTCGCGATCCGCGTCTTGTCGCTGCGGCCGACGGCCTCGAGCACGCCGACCTCCTGGACGTCGATGCACGTGCGCACGCAGCGGCGGCACAGGATGCACTTGTCCATGTCGCGGATGACCGAGTAGCTCGACTCGTCTTTCGGCACCTGCGACTCGGTCACGTGGCCGAACCGGTAGAAGTCGACGCCGTACTCCTTCGCCAGCGACTGCAGCTCGCAGTTGTTGTTGCGCTTGCAGCTGTAGCACTCGCCGTAGTGCGTCGAGAGGAGCAGGTCGAGGATGTGCCGGCGCGCCTGGCGCACCTTGCGCGTGTGCGTCTTCACCTTCAGCGAGCTGGTGATCGGAAACGCGCACGCGGCCTGCAGGGCCCGTTGCCCGTCCACCTCGACCACGCACACGCGGCACACCCCGGCCACGCACAGGTCGGGGTGGTGGCACAGCGTCGGGATCCGCACGCCGATCCGCCTGGCCGCGTCGAGCACGGTGGTGCCCATCGGCACCTTGACGTCCTGGCCGTCGATGTTGATGGTGATCTGGCCGCCGATCAACTGCATCACGTCGCCGCCCACGTGCACCTGCTGGATCTTCTGGCTGCTGGGCGCCCGCGACGTGTCCGCTCCCGCTTTCGTTTCACCGCTCATCGCTCACCTCGTTCGAGCCCCCGGGTCTGTTCATGGAGCCCCGGACCTTCAGGTCCGGGGGCACTACACAGCAGCCGCCCGGCCCAGGATCTCGTCCTGGAAGTGCGTCATGATCGACACGAAGGCGTTGGGGCTCGACTGCCCCAGCCCGCACTTCGACGCCAGCTGCATGGTCTCGCAGAGCGCCAGCAGTTCCTTCAAGTACGCCGAGGAGCACGCGCCGCGCTCGAGCATCTCGATGCCCTCGAGCAGCTTCGCGTTCCCGGCGCGGCACGGCGTGCACTGGCCGCACGACTCCTCGACGAAGAACTCCATGAAGTTCTTCGCCACGTGCAGCATGTCGCGCCCCGGGCCGAACACGATGATCGACCCCCCGGTCGCCACGTCCTCGAAGGCGATGCGCCGGCCGAACGCCGGCGCGGGCACGCACACGCCCGACGCGCCGCCAATCTGCACCGCCTTCGCGCCGGTGCCGCCGACCTTCTCCAGCAGCTCGGCGATCGCGATGCCGAGCGGGAACTCGTACACGCCCGGCTCGGCGCAGTCGCCCGACACGCTGAACAGCTTGAATCCCGCCGACTGCTCGGTGCCCATGGCCTTGAACCAGGCCGCGCCGTTGGCAAGAATCGCGCTCACCGCCGCCAGCGTTTCGACGTTGTTGACGACGGTGGGCTGGCCCAGGAAGCCGGTATTCACCGGGAACGGCGGGCGGTTGCGCGGCTCGCCGCGGTGCCCTTCGAGCGACTCGATGAGCGCGGTCTCCTCGCCGCACACGTAGGCCCCGGCGCCCATGCGGATCTCGATGTCGAACGTGAAGCCGGCGGTCCCGAGGATGTCCGCGCCGAGCTGGCCGTCCGCGCGGCGGCGCGCCAGCACCCCTTCGAGGTGCGGCCGCATGTAGACGTACTCGCCGCGCAGATAGAGGATCCCGCGCGTCGCGCCAATCGCCCGCGCCGCGATGGTCATGCCCTCGAACACGAGGTCGGCGTAGTCGAGCAGGAGCACCCGGTCCTTGAACGTGCCGGGCTCGCCTTCGTCGGCGTTGCACACCACGAATTTCGCGCCGCCGTCGCGCACCTGGGCGGCCGCGGCGAGGTTCCATTTCGTGCCCGTCGGAAACCCCGCGCCGCCGCGCCCCTTGAGGCTCGAGGCCGACACCTCGCCGATGATGTCCGCGCGGCTCTTCTTCAGCGCCGCCGCCAGGCCCTGGCCCGCCGCGATCGTGTCGAACGTCAGGGGAGTCTTTTTGCTGCTGGTCGGTTGCATGGCCTGCTCCTCCCCTACGCGTGCGCCGCGTGGGTCGCTTGCGCCGCGTGCGCGCCGAACACCTTGCGGCAGTCGTCGATGATCCGGTGCACCTGCTCGGGGCTGACCCGCGTATAGACGCGGTCGTTCACGAGCAGCGCCGGCCCCTGGTCGCACATCCCGAGGCAGCTCGCCCACTCGAGGCTGAACCGCCCGTCGGGCGTAGTCTCGCCGAACCGGATGCCCAGCTCGTTCTCGAGCTGGCGCGCCACGCGGGCCTTGCCGGCCAGGTCGCACGAAATCGTCTGGCACAGCCGGATCTGGAACCGGCCGCGGGGCTCGTTGTGCAGGAAGGCGTAGAACGACACCACGCCGTACACCTCGGCCGGGTGTATGCCGAGCTCGTCCGCCACGACCTGCATCGCGAAATCCGAGACCGACGCGTAACGCTCCTGCAGCTCCTGGAGCACCGGCATCAGCGCCGCGCGCGTGCGACCGTGCCGCCCGACGAGGGCCTGGATCTCGTCCTGGAGCTTCTGCTGCTGGCTGACTAGCATGACTCTCTCCCTACTTCTTCAGCAGCCCCGCGACGGCCTTCAGCAGGTCGTCCGGCCGCACCGGCTTCTCGAAGAACGCATCGACCGGCACCAGGTCGCTGTCGCGGCCGTAGCTCATGCCGGTGACCTGGCCGACGCTGGTCAGCATGATGATCGGCACGGCCAGCCCTGCCCGCCGCAACTCCTGAGCCATCGCGATGCCGTCGTCGGGCTGCTCCATCATCACGTCGAGGATGATCAGGTCGGGCGAGAAGGCCGTGACGGCCTCCATGCCCTCGGCCCGGCTGGCCGCCGTGCGGACCTCGTGCTGCTCCCGCTTGAGATACAGCGACACGGCGAAGGTGATGTCGGGGTCGTCGTCTACTACGAGGATTCTGGCCATCGGCGCGCTCCCTCTCGGTGCCGTCAGCAGGACCGGGCCCGCGACCGACCTGCGGCCGCCGGTCGGCGCCGCGGGTGCGGGTTGCGAAACCGCTTCAGTGGATCCACACGGAGGCGTCCTGGCCCGGCGGCGCGGGGGCGTGGCGTCGCGGGTGCCGGCGTGCCGTCCGCTCGCGGCTGCACGGCTGCCCGGCCGGCGCAGGGATGGAGCGGGGTCGGATCGCGCGGCAGCGCTCGGGGAAAGCAGAACGGCGTGCAGGGATCCAGCGGGGGGCCAACCGTCCGGCGTCACACCCGCCCGAGGGCCGCGCGAGCCGGACGTGGTCATCATATCCGGGGTCCCGAGCCGGAAGCAACCTGTCCGCCGTCGACCATCAGCGGCGGCGGCAGAGCCCCGGCTGGCGGGGCGTGGCAGGCCCGGTCAGGAGGCGTGTGGAGGACCTGGCGCGGGCGCGGGCAAGGCGACCACCATCGTGGTGCCCCGCCCTTCCTCGCTGTCGACGGTGATCGTGCCGCCGTACCGGGTGACGAGCAGCTTGACGATGGCGAGGCCGAGCCCGGTGCCCGACTCCCCCGCCGCCTTGGCGTTGCTCGCCCGGTAGAACTCGTGGAAGAGGTGCGGCAGGGCGTCGCGCGGGATGCCGATGCCCGTGTCGGCCACCTCGAGGCGCACCCGGCCGTCGGCGCCGGCGAGCGACACGCGCACGCGGCCCCGTGGGGTGTACTTGATCGCGTTGCCGACGAGATTGACCAGGATGCGGTCCAGATCGGCGGGATCGCAATACACCTCGAGCGTCGTGTCGGGCTGCTCCACCTCGATCGCCAGCCCCTTGCCGGCGGCGACGGGCCGCAGCCGGTCGACGACCTCGGCGACGGCCACGCGCAGGTCGATCCTCCGCGGCGCCACCTGCGCCATGTCCGCCTTCCCCGCGGCGAGGTCGAGCAGGTCGTCAATGAGCTCGTGCAGCGAGGCCAGCCGCCGCTGCGCGCGCTGGAGCACTTCGGTCTGATCGGGCGTCAGCGAACCGACGAAGCCGTCGCCGAGCGTCATCAGCAGGCTCTCGGTGACCCGGACCGGCGCGCGCAGCTCGTGGGTGGTGATCCGCAGGAACTTCGACTTGTCGCGGTCGAGGTCGGCCAGCAGGCGGTAGGCTTTCGCGTTCTCGATCGCGACGGCCCCGTGCGCGGCCACGGCCTGGAGGTAGGCGACGTCCTCGGCGCCGAAGGTGTGCCCGGGCGCGCCGTAGGCGCGCAGCACGCCGAGGGGGCCGGTGCGCCCCTTGATGGCCACGCTGAGCATCGAGGCGATGCGCTCGTCGCGCACGAGCTCGGGATGCCAGATGCGGGGGTCGTTCTCCACGTCGGTGACGTGCACCAGGCCCTCCCGCAGCGTGTCCTGGTCGAGCACCGACTTGGCGTACTCGCCGGGCACCTCGTCCCTGTAGGTCTCGCTCAGCCCCCAGCTCGCGGCGAACTCCACCTGCGCCCGGGTCTGGTCAATCAGGCGGATGGCGGCGGCCTTGCAGGTGAGGACGCGCGCCGCGGCCTCGACGATGCGGTCGAGGACGGCGGCGATGTCGAGCGTCGAGGTGACGTCGCGCACGCCTTCGTACAGGCCGCCCAGCTCGGCCTCGCGCCGGCGGAGTCGCTTGGCGATCGTCATGCACGAGTAGGCCGTCACGTAGCACGCCGCGGTGAAGAACACGAGGACGGCGCTCACGTAGAGCGGCTCGCGGAACCGCGCGGGCTGGACGATAGCGACGTGCGGCAGCACGCCGAAGTATTCGAGCAGCGCCACCACGCCCACCAGCACCGGCGCCAGGGAGACGTACAGGAACCCGTGATGGTGCGGCAGGAGGAGCGACGCGATGATGATGTGGAGGAGGAAGAAGATGATCGCCGGGCTCTCGGCGCCGCCCGAGCTCGACACGAGCACGGTCATCGCCAGCCAGTCGAGAGCGATTTGCGCGCGGGCCAGGGTCTCGAACGCCGCGGTGGCCTCGGGCCGCGTGCGCCGCATCCACCGGAGCACGGCCCAGCAGACCGCGTTGTAGCCCAGGATGAAGGCGCCGACCAGATAGAGCCGTCCCGCCGGAACCGGCACGCGCAACGCGAGCGTCGCCACCGCCGTGCCCACGAGCACGCCGGCGCCCGCGAGCCACCGCAGGGAAATCAGCCAGCCGACGCTGTTGAGCAGCTCCTGCTCGACCAGCGACCGCCGGCGCCCCTGGACAACCGGCCAGGTCGGTACGGAGTGTGCCGCCATCAGCTCGTTCGACGCGGGTGCGCCCGATCCGCTACCGCGAGAACGTCCACGCACCCGCCAGCGTGCGCACCAGCGAGACGAGATCCTCGGGCTTCACCGGCTTGTCGACGAAGCGGTCGACGGGCAGCCAGAGCGGGTCCTTGTCGCGGTCGGTAATTCGGAACGAGGAGCCCTGCGCTTCGTGCTCGGTGTTGAGCGACGTCAGCATGAGCAGCGGGATCCGCTTCGTCCGCTCGTCCTGCCGGAGGGCGCGCGCGAGCAGGAACCCTTCCGTCGGCGTGGTCATCATGACATCGAGGACCGCCACGTCGACGTGCGTCGTCGTGGCAATCTCCATCGCCTGGCTGCCGTTCTCGGCCGTCAGGACGTTGAACCCCTCGCCCTCGAGCGTGATCCGGTTGATGGCGAGCAGGTCGATGTCATCGTCTACGAGCAGCACCGTCTTCGCATCCATGGCCTGACCTCCGTTCCAATCCCGGGGCTCACGCAGGCCGAAGCCTGCGAACGCCGCGCGCGGGCCGATCACTCGGGGGGAAATAGCGGGCCACGGCGAGTTCGACCTCCCGCAGCCACTCCCGCCGCGTGTCGGCGGTGCTCGTGATGATCGGCGAAAAGTCCCACTTCTCAGTGCGGGCGATGCCGCACAGTCCGAAAACCACCTTCAGCCAGTGCGTGTGCAGCGGGTCTCCGAACAGCTCCACTTCCTTCTCGTGCGGCGTGTTCGCGGTGGTGAACACCAGGCCCACCCGCGCCTTCAGCAGGCCGACCGGCCTGGCGCCGCCCTGGCCGTCAGGCACGAAATTATAGGCCCGGCCCGCCCGCAGCACGCGATCGACCCAGCCCCGGAGCATCGCCGGCGGCGCGCTCCAGTAGTTGGGGTGGACGATGATCAGGCCGTCGGCCTCGCCGACCTCCTGGCAGTGGCGTTCGATCTCCGCCGGCAGCACGGCGTCTTTCGGCAGCTCGGCCGCCGTCATGACCGGATCGAACTTCTCCGCATACAGATCGTGGAAGCGGCACGCATGGCCCGCCGCCGCGAGCGCCACCGTGGCCGCCTCGCAGATCGCGTGGTTGAAACTGCCAGGGGCGGGATGGCCGAGGATGAGGGAAACGTTCATGAAGCCTCGCCGAAGATCCGCAGCATCATCGCCGCAATGGCCGGTTTCCGCAATCCCCTCGCGGCGCGGTCCGGCCCGGCTTGGAGCCTCAGCCTGATCGATTCCGCTGTCCATTTACGCGGGCCATGGCGGGAAACGAGACAGCCGAAGGCCCGGCCACATGCGCCACGACTCCGCAGCCGGCCCCCGTAACTGTCAGCCAGTACGGCAATTACGGGCACTGGAGGCCGCGGCGCCGACCATGGCTGGGCCCTTGCTATGCAGAGGGCCAGGAGAGACTACCGTTATGACCCTTCAGCGGCTCAGGTCGGTTGGTCGTTCATGGCTGGCGCGTCTGATCTGGGGCGACGCAGTCACGATCGCTCCATGGGTGCGGTGGCGCCTGGTGACGGCCATCGGGCTGGCGGTCCTCCTGGTGCTGCCGGCGGGTGCCGCCGGCCAGAAGCGCAAGCCTCATCTCGATCAGGCCCTGCGGTCCAGGATCGAGAAGTCCAGGCAGGGGTCCGTCCGCGTCATCGTGCGCACGGTCCCCGGCAAGCACGCCGAGAAGGCCGCGGAGTTCGAGAGGCGCGGGCACAAGAAGCACAGGATGTTCCGGTTCATCGACGGCGTGCACCTGACCGTGCGCGTGCGTGACCTCGAAGACCTGGCCAGCGATCCGGACGTGCTCGGCGTGTCGCTCGACGCACCCCTCAGCCCGCACCTGACGACGGCAACGGAGACGGAGCTCCGCAAGACGCTGGCGCTGCCGAATGACCTGTTCAGCTACTCGGTGGGGTCGAACATCGGCGTGGCCGTCATCGACTCGGGCATCCGGTCGAACAACGACCTCCTCGCGTCACGCATCGTCGCGTTCCGTGACTTCACCGGCGGCATAGGCGCGGTGACGGTTTCGCCGGTGGACGGGTACGGCCACGGCACGCACGTCGCGTCGCTCATCGGGGGCACCGGCGAAATGTCGACCGGGCTGGCGTACCAGGGGGTCGCGCCGAACGTGAACCTCGTCGGCCTCCGCGTCCTCGACAACTCGGGCGGGGGCTTCACGAGCAGTGTGATCGCGGCCGTCGAGTGGGCCGTCGCCAATCGCGACGCGTACGGCATCCGCGTCATCAACCTGTCGCTGGGCCATCCCGTCTACGAGCCGGCGGCGCAGGATCCTCTCGTCCAGGCCGTCGAGGCCGCCGTGCAGGCGGGAATCGTGGTCGTCGCGTCGGCGGGCAACTGCGGCTACAACAGCAAGACCGGTCAGTCCGGGTACGCGGGCATCAACTCGCCGGGCAATGCGCCGTCGGTCATCACCGTCGGGTCGCTCGACACCAAGGGCACCGAGATGCGGGACGACGACACCGTCGCCCCGTACAGCTCGCGCGGCCCGTCCTGGTACGACGCCCTCGCCAAGCCCGACATCGTCGCGCCGGGACACCGGCTCGTCGGCCGCCAGTTCACCTCCACGTTGACGAACCTGCTGCCGAACAGCCGGATCGCCGACAAGAACGGAAACCTGACGTACATCCGCCTCTCCGGCTCCAGCATGGCCACCGGCGTCGTCTCCGGCGCCGTGGCGCTCATGTTGGCCAGGCACGAGTACTACTGGCCGGGTGCCCCACGCCTGACGCCGAACGTGATCAAGGGGCTTCTCCAGTACACCGCCATTCCCCTGAGTTCTACCGACGCCCTCACGCAGGGCGCGGGCGGGCTCAACGCCGGGGCCGCCGCGATGCTCGCGGGCGGCATCAACACGGCCGCACCTGAAGGGGCCTACTGGGCCACCGAGGGCACGTACCCGCAGACGACGATCGCACAGGTGACACACAACTGGGCCGGTGCCTACCTGTGGGGCTCGAACATCGTGTGGGGCGACGCGATCCTCTACAACCGGACGTTGTGGAGCAACAACATCGTCTGGGGCGACAACATCGTCTGGGGCGACAACATCGTCTGGGGCGACAACATCGTCTGGGGTGACAACATCGTCTGGGGCGACAACATCGTCTGGGGCGACAACATCGTCTGGGGCGACAACATCGTCTGGGGTGACAACATCGTCTGGGGCGACAACATCGTCTGGGGCGACAACATCATCATCCTGGACGACGGCGGGAACCAGTAGCGAAGTCCGGCCTCGCGCCGGGCTCGACCTTCGGCTGACGCTGACTTCGTCCAAGGCGTGGACAGGGTCGGACACTCACCCGAGATCCTCGGGCCGAGGGTGTCTGACCCTTCGCGTTCCAGTGCCCTACCCGCGTGCGCCGCCGGAATGCGGCCGGCGCCAATCTGCGGCCGCCACGAAACCCACCCAACGTTCTGGAACGGCGGCTCGAGTCCCTGGAGCGGCAGCACCCCGACGGCGGGCTTGCATCCGCCGGGGACGATGGCGAAGCAGAGTACCGATTCCGGCAGGCGTTGCTCGTACGCCGAATTGATGAAGCGCGAGAAGTCGCTCGCCGACGACGCCGGCGGCGGGATGTCACGGGCGATGCGCGGGGTCGTCGGCCGGACGTAGAGCGCGCCAGCGACGGGAGGAGTGGCCCCTGAAGAACGGCGCTCACTGGGATTCGCGGACCAACCCGGCTGGAGATTCCCCGGGCGTCTCTCGGGTGTTTTCCGGAGGGCGATCGGGACTTTCTCCCGGGCGAAGCGGGCATCGGCCCGATGGCGCCGGGGGCCGCCGCGCCGTAAATTATCCATAGACGGTGCGGGAACGGTTGAGACCTTAACTGAACAGATACAAGGAAGGCAGGCGGGTCATGGCACACAATGGCGGCACCAAGGTCAACTACGGGTTCTACTGGAGCGCCAAGGCCTGGGACATGGCGATGATCCCCGCCGAGGGCGGGCTCCTGCCGGGCGGCTCGGACCGCGCCTACACGCGCATCCCGACGGTCCTCTTCCTGCTGATGGCCCCCCTGATGGGCGCCCTCTACGTCGTGTTCCTCCCGTTCGCCGGCTTCGCGCTCGTGCTCGGGCACGCCCTGCGGGCGCTGAAGACGCTGGCCCTGGACACGGTGATGCACATCGCGGTGGCGGTGAGCCCGAGCTGGGCGCCCGGCGAGGCGTATCTGGCCAGCCGCCAGCGCGCCAAGGCCGAGCGGGCGGCCGCGCGGCAGCGGGCGAAGACGACGCACGAGTAAGCCCGGGGCTCGGGACTCGGGGCTCGGGACTCGGGACGCCTCGCTCAGGGCAGGCGGGATTCGGTTCGGGCGGTGCGGCGCGGACGGTGACCGGATGGGGGCCCGGTCACCCGACGCCCGCACCGCCCTCCTTCGTTATAGACTACCCGGCAGTCACGACGACCGGTTTCAGACTCACCCGGAGTGGCGCCGTGCTCCTGCTCAAGAACGCCGACGTCTACACCCCCGCCGCAGCCGGCCGCGCCGACATCCTCGCCGCCGGCGGCCGTATCCTCAGAATCGAGCCGTCCATCCAGCTGCCTTCTCACTACGTCGAGGAGGTGGACGCGTCGGCGCTCATCGCGGTGCCGGGCTTCATCGACGCGCACGTGCACATCATGGGAGGCGGCGGCGAGGGGGGCTTCGCCACCCGCACGCCCGAGCTCCAGCTGTCGGATGCGGTCGCGGGCGGCGTGACGACGATCGTGGGCTGCCTCGGCACCGACGGCGTCACGCGCAGCCCGGCGGGGCTGCTCGCCAAGGCGAGGTCACTCGAGGAGGAAGGCGTCAGCACGTTCATCTACACCGGCCACTACGCCGTACCGGTGCAGACGCTCACGGGCAGCATCGAGCGCGATTTGCTGCTCATCGACAAGGTGATCGGCGTTGGCGAGGTGGCGCTGTCGGACCACCGCTCGAACCAGCCGACCTTCGAGGAGTTCGCGCGCCTGGCCGCCGAGGCGCGCCGGGGCGGCATTCTCTCGGGCAAGGCCGGCGTGGTCAACGTGCACATGGGCGACGGCCGGCGGGGCCTGTCGATGCTGCGGCGGCTGATTGAAGACACCGAGCTGCCCGTCACCCAGTTCCTGCCGACGCACATCGGGCGCAACCCGCAGCTGTTCGAGGAGGGCCTGGCGTACGCGAAGGCCGGGGGCCTCGTGGACTTCACCACGTCCACGGTGCCGGCGTTCCTCGAGGAGGGTGAAGTCAAGTGCAGCGCCGGCCTGCGCCGCATGCTGGACGCCGGCGTGGACGCCGCGAACGTCACGTTCACGTCGGACGGCCAGGGCAGCCTGCCGGACTTCGACGAGCAGGGCCGGCTGCGGCGGCTCGAGATCGGCCGCGTGACCAGCCTGTTCGGCGAAGTGCGCGACGCGGTGCGCGGCGAGGGCGTGGCGCTCGGGACGGCGCTTCAGGTGATCACGTCGAACCCGGCGCGCATCCTGAAACTGCGGGGCAAGGGCGCGCTCACCGCCGGCGCCGACGCCGACATCGTGCTGCTCGACGCGGCGACGCTCGGCATCGAGGGCGTCATCGCGAAGGGGCGCTGGCTGATGCGCGACCGCCGCCCGCTGGTTCGCGGCACCTTCGAGTAGGGACGGCATCCATGTCCTCGAATCCCAAGCCCGTCGGGAGCCGCTTCACCATGCCCCACACGCTCGTGGTGGTGATGCTGCTCATCATCGTCGTCCTGGCGGCGTCGTGGGTGATTCCGTCCGGCGAGTACCAGCGGCTGCGGGTGGAGACCAGCCAGGGCTCCCGCGACGTCACCGTGGCCGGCACCTACCGCGAGGTGCCCAAGGTGCTGCTGGGCCCCCAGATGGTGCTCGAGTCGCCCATCAAGGGCTTCCTCGACGGCGCGCTCCTCATCTGTTTCCTGCTGATGATCGGCGGCAGCTTCGCGATCTTCCAGGAGACCGGCGCGGTCGAGTTCGGGATCCGCAAGCTCACCGACACGATCATGCGGCGGCCGCAGCTCGAGGTGCTGCTCATCCCGACGCTGATGGTGATCTTCTCGCTGGCGGGATCGATCTTCGGGATGTCCGAGGAGGTCATCCCGTTTGTGATCATCTTCATCCCGCTCGCGCGGCGGCTCGGCTACGACTCCATTGTCGGGGTGGCGATCCCGTTCCTCGGGGCGGCGGCCGGGTTCGCCGCGGCCTTCTTCAACCCGTTCACCGTCGGCATCGCCCAGAGCATCGCCGGCATCCCGCTGTATTCGGGCCTCGGCTACCGGCTGTTCACCTGGGTCGTCGGCACGGCCGTCATGGTCGCCTACGTGATGTGGTACGCCCGGCGCGTGAAGCGGGACCCGGAGATCAGCCCGGTCCGCGACATCGACCTGGAGCGGGAGGCGGTCGCCGAGGCGCAGGGCGACGCCCGGTGGGACGTCCGCCACGTTGCCACGCTCTCGCTCTTCGTGGCGTCGATGGTGCTCCTCGTCGTCGGCGTGCTGAGGTGGCAGTGGTACATCGACCAGATCGCGGTGCTGTTCTTCGGCCTGGGCATCGTCCTGGGTTTCGCCGGGGGCCTCGGGCCGAGCCGCGTGGCCCGCACCTTCGTCGCCGGCGCCAAGGACATGGTCGGCGTGGTGTTCATCGTGGCGTGCGCGCGGGCCCTGCTGGTCATCGCGCAGGACGCGAAGATCCTCGACACGATGCTCTACGCCGCCTCGTCGGCCCTCACCGCGCTGCCGAAGGGCGTCATCGCGCAGGTGATGTTCCTCATCCAGTGCGTCATCAACTTCTTCCTGCACTCCGGCACCGCCCAGGCGGCACTGACCATGCCCATCATGGCCCCGCTGTCGGACCTGGTCGGCATCACCCGCCAGACGGCGGTGTACGCGTTCACGCTGTGCGAGTTCATCAACCCCATCCTGCCCACCAGCGCCGTGACCATGGGCGTGCTCGGCGCCGGGAAGATCCCCTGGGAGCGATGGGCACGGTGGTTCCTGCCCCTCTGCCTGATCCTCATGGTGCTGAGCTGCCTGCTGCTCGTGCCGCCGGTGCTGCTGTTCCACTGGGAATAGACTGGAGGCGGTTTCGGGCCGTGCGTGTGACGGCCTCGGGGCGTCGCGGGAACGGGTCCTGAAACCGGAAGGGTATCCATGACGCGCCGCCCGCTCATCGTCTCGACACTCCTGATGTGTGCGCTCGCCGCCGGCGCGAGGGCGCAGGGGCCGGCCCGGCGGGCCGCGGCCGATTTCGTGGCGCCGGGCCCCGTCGTGCCCGTCGCCGGGCACATCATGGCGGCTGTCGCCGGCCTGCGGGCGGAGCCGATGGCGTCGCACATCGCCATGCTGTCGTCGCCGGCGCTCGAAGGGCGCGGTCTGTCGTCGAGCGGGCTCGAGGCGGCGGCGGAGTACGTGGCCGCTCAACTCGCCCTGGCGGGCGTCGGCCCGATCGGCAAGCCGGACAGGCCGGGCAACCCGTCGGCGCCGTACTTCCATCCCGTTCCCGTCCGGCAGGTCAGCCGCGCGTCGTGCCGCGTGCGGGTCGAATGGCGGACGGGCACGGCCCTGGGGGAGCGGACGCTTCTCGGCGGCGTGGATGCGGTCTGCCCCGAGTTGCCGCCGGGCGCGCTGTCGGCCCCTGCGGTGTTCGTCGGTTACGGCATTCGCGAGTCGAACCCTGCCCGCGACGACTATCGTGGCCTCGATTTGAAGGGCAAGGTCGCGGTGCTCTACGCCGGACTGCCGCCCGGCGCCGAGTGGGAGCGCCCGGAACTGCGGGAGCGGTACGCGGCCGAGAGCAGCCGGCAGCGGTTCGCCGCGAAGGCAAGGCTTGCAGCCGAGGCCGGAGCGGCCGCCGTCGTGGCGGTCGAGGGCCCCGAGTACGCCTCGACCATCGCCTCGGGCGCGGACACGCCGGCGCCGGTGTTCTACCTCCCCTACGAACCGGACGAGGAGGCCGGCATCCCGGTCGTGCGAGTGTCTGCCGCGGCCGGCAGGGCCTTGCTCGCCGCACACGGCGTGGGCGGTGCGCCGGGCACAGCGGCCCCGACGGAGCTGACCGGCGCAACGATGACCCTGACGTTCAGCGGGGATGAGCAGCTGGTGCTGAGCCGCAACGTGATCGGCATGATCCCGGGCTCGGACCCGGCCCTCGGCCGCGAGGCCGTGGTGCTGGGGGCGCACTTCGATCACCTGGGACGCGCCGGCGGCACCGTGCATCCCGGCGCCGACGACAATGCCTCTGGCACTGCCGCGCTGCTCGAGATCGCGAAGGCGTTTGCCGCAGGCGGCCGGGCTCCCAGGCGCACCGTGATCTTCGCGTTCTGGACGGGCGAAGAGGAAGGTCACCTCGGCTCGGCGCACTACGTGCGCAGTCCGGTCTGGCCGCTCGATCGGACGCCCGTCTACCTCAACCTCGACATGATCGCCCACCCCTGGACAGCCGCTGAACTGCGAACGCTGGTCGAAGACGCGAAGCTCGAGCAGCGCGATCGATTCCTCGCAGCCGTGAAGCCGTCGGATTTCATCGAACTCGGCGTGGCCGACTCCGCGCCGGATCTCGGTCCGGTGCTCGTCCAGGCCGCGCGCGCCACCGGCCTCGCGCTGCACCTCGACTGGACCGACGGCAGGAGCGGCGGAAGCGACTACCGCGCGTTCGCCCGCAGGGGCCGTCCCTTCGTGCGGTTCTTCGGTAACTTCTTCGACGGCTACCACGAGCCCACCGACACCATCGACAAGCTGGATCCTGGCCAGATCCTGAAGATGGCCCGCCTCGCACTGGCCGCGGCCTGGCTGTTCGCCGACCGGTAGGCCGGGGGGCCGCCGGCGCGGGCGCGTGGTCTCGGGTGTTTTCCGGAGGGCGATCGGGACTTTCTCCCGGGCGAAGCGGGCATCGGCCCGATGGCGCCGGGGGCCGCCGCGCCGTAAATTATCCATAGACGGTGCGGGAACGGTTGAGACCTTAACTGAACAGATACAAGGAAGGCAGGCGGGTCATGGCACACAATGGCGGCACCAAGGTCAACTACGGGTTCTACTGGAGCGCCAAGGCCTGGGACATGGCGATGATCCCCGCCGAGGGCGGGCTCCTGCCGGGCGGCTCGGACCGCGCCTACACGCGCATCCCGACGGTCCTCTTCCTGCTGATGGCCCCCCTGATGGGCGCCCTCTACGTCGTGTTCCTCCCGTTCGCCGGCTTCGCGCTCGTGCTCGGGCACGCCCTGCGGGCGCTGAAGACGCTGGCCCTGGACACGGTGATGCACATCGCGGTGGCGGTGAGCCCGAGCTGGGCGCCCGGCGAGGCGTATCTGGCCAGCCGCCAGCGCGCCAAGGCCGAGCGGGCGGCCGCGCGGCAGCGGGCGAAGACGACGCACTACGAATAAGCCCGGGGCTTCCGCCTTCGCCAGACGGCCTGCCGGCCGGCTACGGCGTGACAGGCGTGATGCGGAGCTCAGGCGCAGTTCGGGCGGTGCGGCGCGGACGGTGACCGGATGGGGGCCCGGTCACCCGACGCCCGCACCGCCCGTCTTTATTGGAGACGGTTTCATCACCTGCGTACAGCGGTCGATTCAGGCCGCGAGAACGGGTGATGAAACCGCTCGTCGTGGAAACGACTTCATCACCTGCGTACAGCGGTCGACTCAGGCCGTGAGAACGGGTGATGAAACCGCTCGTCGTGGAAACGACTTCATCACCTGCGTACAAGGATCGAATCAGGCCCCGCGGCGGCGGTGCAGCAGGCGGATCTCGCGGCGGCGGGCGGCGTCGCGGTAGCGCCGCTTCTCCACGGCCGTCACGGGTCTCACCGGCGCCGCGGCCACCGGCTTCCCGTCGTCGTCGATGGCGACGAAGGTCAGGTAGGCCGTGTTCGTGTGTTTGCTGTCGCCGGTGAGCGTGTTCTCGGTGGTGACGTTGACGCCGACCTCGAGAGAGGTCCGGAACACGCGGTTGACCGAGGCCCGCAGCACGACCACCTCGCCCTGCTTCACCGGGTTGAGGAAGTGCAGTTCGTCGACCGAGGCGGTGACGCACACGCGGTTGGTGTGCCGCGCGGCGGCGATGGCGGCGGCGATGTCGATCCAGTGCATCAGGCGCCCGCCGAGCAGATTGCCCAGCCGGTTGGTGTCGTTCGGGAGCACGAGCTCGGTCATTTCGACTTGCGAGACCCTGACCGTTCTGACTGCCGTGCGCGCCATCTGGTCCTCTCCGCCGCCACGACGTGCCTGGAGGCGGTTTCATGACCCGTTCTTGCGGATTGCTTCAGCCGCCGTACGCAGGTTATGAAACCGGTCCTCTGCCGGCATGGTAGCGGACCACGCGACCCCCCGCAAGTTACGCCGGCCGGATCGGCCGGGGCCCGATCGTACGTCGACTGCGGCGACGCCGGGACCCTGACCGCGCCGCGAACCGGGAAGGCGCCCTGACGGGCGGCTTCGCCCCTACTCCGCGGTCTCGACCTCGCTCGGATCGGTGCGCTCCAGCACGCGGCCCAGGCCTTCGATGGCCACCCAGCACTCGGCGGCCACCACCAGCGCCGCAAGCATCGCGGGCGCGACCACCAGGACCGTGCCGGCAAGCAGGTAGACGACGGCCGCGAACGCCGCCGCCGCCGCAAGTCCCGGAAGGAGGGACACGAGCAGCGTGAACAGCATTCCGGCCAGCAGCAGCATGCGCTGCCCCATCGCGTCGATGCCGCGCGCACGCGTGGCGCCGACGGCCGCCCACGCCGGGAACAGCACCGCGAGCCCGTTGTGCGCCACCACCTGCGCGGCGACGACGGCCGGCGCCAGGATGAAGGCCGCCGCGAAGATCGAGGGCCGGGACTCTCCGAGTGCCGCCAAGGCGCCGCCGGTGAGCGGGCCGGCGCCCAGCACGAAGGCGATCAACAGCGCCAGCCACGCGAGGGAGGTCGCAATCACGGTCGGGGCGAGCACCTCTCCGCGAATCAGCGCCGCGCCACTCACGGGCCAGGTCTTGAGGAGCGGCAGCCGCGCCAGGTCCTGGCGAAGGTCGTTCCGGAACATCTGAGGTCCGAGCAGGACGGCGATGGCGGCGAACGGCAGCGCGGCCGCGCCTGCCACCTGGGCCACCCCGCGGCCGGCGCTGGCCCGGGCGGCCACGGCCAGCAGGAGCACGATCGGCAGCAGCCGCAGGACGGTCCGCAGCGACAGGTAGCGGCCGACGAGGATCAGGTTCTTCCAGAGGATCGCGGGTTCCGGCCGGCCGCCTGGCGCGAGCGAGAAGGGCGTCGCGCGCGCGCGCTTCACGGCGGCTCGGGGCGCCGCGCGGGCGCTCGCCTGCCGCCCGGCGTACTCCGCGGAGGCCTCTTCGAACGCCGCATCCGAACGCAGCACCCACGCGTAGTTGAGCGCGAGCAGCAGCGCGGCCGCCGGCAGCGCGGCCAGGAACTCCGCTGCCGACGCCGCCAGCGGCAGGCGGACAAGCGCCGCGAAGGGCCACAGCACCACGCCCGCAGCCCCCTGCGCGGCAATCGCCTGCACAGCCGCGAAGACGGTGGGGCCGTCGGTCAGCACTCGCAGCGACGGCCATGCCACGGCCACGGACCAGGCCAGCACGCCGACGGCGCCGAGCACCACGGCGGCCGGCAGCCACTGACGCGCCAGGCCGGCCGCGCCGTGCGACGCCAGGCTGAGGCGGCGGAGCGCGACGCCGATCAGGTGGAGCCGAAGCGTCATCAGGACCACCCAGATCCCCGCCAGCAGCGTCCACCCGCCCGCGAGCGACCCCGGCCTCAGCACCAGTGTGGCGATGGCGCTGCCGAACAGAATCGCCAACTGCGATCGCCACAGCATGAAGTGGACCAACTGGCGGCGCGTGACGGGCGCCGTGAACAGGAACTGCACCTCCGCCCGGCTGAACGGCAGCGGCGGCCGCGACGACGGCCATACCCACGCGACGACGGCCGCCGCGAACAGGAAGAGACTGCCCAGGAAGTGCACCGCCGCCGCGGCTCCCATGGCGGCGGCCGCCGTCGGGAGATCGTCCGCAGGGCGCCGTCGCCCGCTGCCCCGGAAGAACATGAGGTAGAAGTACGCGAGCCCGACGAGGAGGCCGACAACGTATCTGGGCTGGCGCAGCCGCTGCAGCCGGCGCCGCAGCCGGTTCTTCACCGAGCACGCCGTGAGGTAGAGAAACGCGCCGATCATCTACGGCTCGCCGGCCGTCGCCGTCAGGAAGATCTGCTCGAGCGAGGACCCCGCGGCCGCCAGTTCCGGATGGGCTTTCAGCTCCGCCATCGTCGCGTCGGCCACCTTCACGCCATGGTCGATGATGACGATGCGGGTGCAGATTTCCTCGACCAGGTGCAGCAGGTGCGACGACACGATCACGGCCGCGCCAGCGCGCCCGCGGGCGACGATGGTCTCCTTCATGTGGCGGATGCCCAGCGGATCGAGCCCGGTCAGCGGCTCGTCGAAGAGCAGCGCCTTCGGCTCGTGCAGCAGGCCGCACGCGATGGCGACTTTCTGTTTCATGCCGCGCGAGAGCTCCGCCGGCAGCGCGTGCTCCTTGCCGGTGAGCTGCAGCTCCGCGAGGAGGCTCCGCGCCCGCGACTCGACGTCGCGGACGCGATAGAGCCGGCCGGTCAGCCGCAGGTGCTCCATCACGGTGAGGTACTCGAAGAGCTGCGGCTCGTCGGCCATGAAGGCGAGCAGGCGCTTTGCCTCGACCGGCGCCTTCACGATGTCGTGGCCGCCGACCGTGATCACCCCGGCCGAGGGAGACTGGATGCCGACGATGCAGCGAAGGGTCGACGTCTTGCCGGCGCCGTTCGGGCCGATGAGGCCCACGACCTCGCCGGGATCGACGCGGAACGAGAAGCGGTCGACGGCCCTGAACGCGCCGTAGGTCTTCGTGAGCTGATGGACGTCAATCACAGATGCGCAGTCTCTATCCGATCAGGGCGACGCCGGCCCCGCCACCTTGCGCTTGCGGTTGGCGAACTCCGGCGCCTCGAGCACGCACGTGCCGAGCACGCGGAACGATCGGGCGAAGGCCTTCGCGCCCATGCGGCTGATCTCCGCCGGGGCCGAGCCGACGTCCGGGTAGCCGCCGGCGTCGGCCTTCGGCGCTGCAGCCTCCCAGTTCTGGAACAGCCGGCCCCAGTCGCTGGCGAGCACGCCCTTCATCATGCGGTCGGCGTTGCGCGGGTACCAGTAGCTGTCGTGGTACATCACGCTGGCGATGTAGGACCAGGGCGCCAGCACCGTCTTCAGGCTCCACTCGATGGGCTTCTTCAGCGGGCCCCAGTAGATCTTGTGCTGCATGCTCGACGCGAAGGTCATCTGCTTGAACGGCCCCACGAAGTCCCAGTTCTCCTTCGCCGCCGCCGCGTCGCCGACGATCTCGATCTCGCGCGGATCGCCGCAGCCGAGCCCGGCGTCGTGCGCCAGCCGGATGAACTTGATCGACAGCGGGTCCATCCCCATCAGCTTCGCCGCGACGGCATCGATCGCCACCTGGTCGGCGCTCGCCAGGATCACGTTCTTGACGTGCGGCATCATGCAGCGCGGCCCCGGGCCGTCGCCGGCGAAGGTCCCGTCCATCACCGCGAACACGCCGCGGTGAATCTTCTTCTGGATCATCAGGAGGTCCACCAGCGTCTCGTGGATCACCGGATGGGTCCAGTGCCGCCGCTCGTTCAGCAGGCCGCCGAACGCGTTCTTCATGGCGCCAGTGGTGGTGGTGAACACGTGAGTCTTCACCGTCGGCAGGTGGATGATGTTCTCGCCGATGAACCGCTTCGGGATCAGGAAGCCCTGCGGGTACACCTCGTTCAGGCACAGGAACTGCTTCGTCAGGTCGCCGACAGCGTCCCTGACGCCGATCCACTCCTCGCCTTCGTACAGGTGGATGTTGCGGAGGCCGTGGGCCTCGACGACGTTCACCTGCTTGTTCTCGCGCTCGCCGAGACGGGCGTCGATCACCACCGTCCGGTTGTGGCACGCGTGGATGAGGCCCGGGTCGTAGCCGTCGGCCTTCATCGCCCGGATAACGCCGTCGAGCTGCCACGGCACGGTCGAACTGCCCGGGAAGAAGAAATGCCAGGAAATGTTGACCTTGAGCGCCGTGTCGGCATCCTTCGCCACCACGTCCTGGTAGCGGGCCAGGTTCATCAGCTCGTGGTAGTCGCGCAGGACGGTGCCGGGCGCCGTGCGGAGAATGGCGACGGTCGACTTCATCGGGGATCCTCGATCCCTATCTTACCGGCTGCGTGCGCTCGTGTCGCCAGAGCATCCAGGCGAAGAACAGGCCGAGGAAACTGAGGCACGACAGCAGCCACATGCCTGGGTTGTATCCCGCCGGGTTGGCGGCGCTCGCCCCGGCGCCGTCGTTGAGCCGTCCGAGCGCCCAGGCCATCGACGCCCAGCCGATCTGCTGGCAGAGCGTCATCAGGGCGTAGCCGGTGCCCAGGCGCTTCTCGTCCACCAGGTACGCCACCGACGGCCACATCACCGCCGGGATCAGCGAGAACGCGATGCCGAGCATGGCCACCGGCAGGTAGATCGGCAGCGTGGTGTGCGCGAGCAGCAGGAACGTCGGCATGAACAGCGCCGACCCGATCGCCATCAGCAGCGCCCGCTTGCCGATGCGGTCCGCCAGCAGGCCGAACAGCGGCGTGGCGACCATGGCGGTGAGCGGCAGCAGGCCGTTGAGCCAGGCGGCGGTTTCGGGCGACACGCCCCGGGCATCGGTGAAGAAGATGTTGGCGAAGCGGCGGAAGGGGAAGATCGCCGAGTAGAACGTGACGCACAAACCCACGATCCACCAGTAGGAGCGGCCGAACTTCAGCAGGTCGCCGAAGGCCAGGCGATCGACATTGCCCGCCTGACCGAGGCCGTACGCCCGTTCCGCATGGCGCTCGAGGAGGAAGTAGACCGCCCCGGCCACCACGGCCACGACGCCGATACCGGCGGCCAGCACGAGCGGCGGCTGCCAGCCGGTGAACGCCGCCGCCGCCCAGTTCGGCGAATTGTCGGCAGCCACGGATCCGAGCCGGCCGAACGTCAGGTTCAACGCGATGGCGAACGACAGCTCCTTGCCCTTGAACCATCTGGCCAGCGCCGTCGTGATGGCGACAATGAGGGGCTCCGATCCCATGCCGAGCACGAAGCGGCCCGCGGCCATGCCCTGGTAGCCGCCCGGGGAGAGGGCGATGAGCAGGCCGCCGGCCGCCGCGACGACGCCGAAGGCCACCAGCGCGCGCTTGGTGCCCACGCGGTCGATGATGATGCCGCCGATGAGCAGGACAATCAGCGCGGCGACGTTGTAGACCGAGTCGAGCAGGCCGATCTGGGCCTGGGTGAACCCCAGCTCTTTCTCGAGGTACGGCCCCACCGGATTGAGCGCGTCGAACACGTAGTAGTTCGCGAACATTGCGGCGCTGATGCACAGCAGCACCAGCCAGCGGTACGTGCGGGGCGCTTCGGAACGGGCAATCGCCTGGACGTCGCTCATGGGCAGCCTCGGCCGGCATCATACACCGGGGCGCACCGCCTCCCACCGGGTGCGGCTACAATGCGCAGGACCCGGGCGCCGCGGGGCGCGCCCGCCACGGCAGGAGATCCGCCGCATGATGCGTGTGGGATTCGACAACGAACGCTACCTCGCCGAGCAGTCCGCCGCCATCACCCGGCGCATCGAGGAGTGCGGCGACAAGCTGTACCTGGAGTTCGGCGGCAAGCTGCTGTTCGACTTCCATGCGGCGCGCGTCCTCCCGGGCTTCGACCCGAACGTCAAGATGCGCCTGCTGCAGAAGCTGGGCGAGGACGTCGAGGTGATCGTCTGCATCTATGCCGGCGACATCGAGCGGCGCAAGGTCCGGGCGGACTTCGGCATCACGTACGATTCCGACGCCCTCAAGCTCATCGACGACCTTCGGCGGTGGAACATCCACGTGTCGGCCGTGGTCATCACCCGGTACGACGAGCAGCCCGCGGCGCGCGTCTTCAAGAACAAGCTCGAGCGCCAGGGCGTCCGCGTCTACACCCACGGTTTCACCGCGGGCTACCCCACCGACGTCGACACGATCGTGAGCAGCCGCGGGTACGGCGCCAACAGCGCCATCCCCACGACCAAGCGGCTGGTGGTCGTGACCGCGCCCGGCCCGGGGAGCGGCAAGCTCGCCACGTGCCTCTCGCAGCTCTACCACGAGCACATGGCCGGCCGCACCGTCGGCTACGCGAAGTTCGAGACGTTTCCCATCTGGAACCTGCCGCTGAAGCACCTGGTGAACATCGCGTACGAGTCGGCGACGGCCGACCTCCGGGACTTCAACCTCGTGGACCCCTTCCACCTCGAGGCGTACGGGCAGACGGCCGTGAACTACAACCGCGACGTCGAGATCTTCCCGGTGCTGCGCCGCATTCTCGAGCGCATCCTCGGCAAGGCGCCGTACAAGTCGCCGACCGATATGGGCGTGAACCGGGCGGGCTTCGGGATCGTCGACGACGAGGCGGTCCGCGACGCCGCGAAGCAGGAGGCCATCCGGCGCTTCTACCGCAGCTCGTGCGAGTACCTGATGGGCGTCGTGAACACCGACACGGTGCAGCGCACCGAGCTGCTGATGGAGGAAATGGGCGTCGGCGTGCGGGACCGCCGCGTCGTCCAGCCGGCCGCCGACGCGGCGAATCGGGCCCGTGAAACCGGAAAGGGCAACGACGGCGTGTACTGCGGCGCCGCCATCGAGCTGGCCGACGGCAGGATTGTCACCGGCACCAACTCGCCGCTGATGCACGCCGCGTCGAGCCTCGTGCTGAACGCCGTGAAGCAGCGGGCCGGCATCCCGGACTCGCTCCACCTGCTCTCGCCGGCCATTGTCGCGGCCGTGTCCCACCTGAAGCAGGACGTCCTGTCATCGAGATCGGTCAGCCTTGACCTGGAGGAGACGCTCGTCGCCCTGACCGTCAGCGCCACGACCAACCCCACGGCGCAGCTGGCGATGGAGCAGCTGAAGGAGCTGGCGGGCTGCGAAGTGCACATGACCCACGTGCCGACACGCGGCGACGAGGCGGGCCTGCGCAAACTCGGCGTGAACCTCACCAGCGAGCCGACGATGCCCAGCCGCGACCTGCTGGACGGCTGACACAAGCGGCGATTCGCCTCCCGCCTCAGCCCTTGAGGGCCGCGAGCGCCTTCGCGCTGTCCGCCTCCACGTCCCGATGCAGGCTGTTCCCGCTCGCATCCATGGTGACGATGGCGGGGAAGTCCGTCACGTGCAGGTGCCACATGGCCTCCGGCACGCCGAACTCGAAGAGCGACACCCCGTCCACGCGGTCGATGCAGCGCGCGTAGAACTGCGCGGCGCCGCCGATGGCGTTCAGGTAGACCGCGCCGCACTCCTTGAGGGCCTCGAGCGTCTTCGCGCCCATGCCGCCCTTGCCGATGACCGCCCGGACACCGAACCTGCGGATGACGTCGGCCTGGTACGGCTCCTCCCGGATGCTCGTCGTCGGGCCGGCCGCCTTCATCACCCACTGTTCCCCCTCCTTGATCGCCACGGGCCCGCAGTGGTAGAGCGCTGCGCCCCGCAGATCCACCGGAGGATCGTTCTTCATGAGGTAGGCGTGCACCGAGTCGCGGCCGGTGAACATGCGGCCGTTGAGCAGCACGATGTCGCCGACTCTCAGCGCTCGAATCTCGGCCTCGGAGAACGGTGCGGTCAGGCTGATCCCGCGGCCGGCCCGTCGGAGGTCCACATGGGGCGCCATCGGCGCCGCCGGCACCGCCGGGTCGCGGTACTGCCACTGCGTGATCGCGCCGGTCGAGGCGTCGACGACGACGCCCAGGCGCCTGAACGCCCAGCAGTCGTACGCGACCGACACGAAGAAGCTGGCGGGCAGGCGGTTCAGCGCGCCGATCTTGCAGCCGATGAGCGTCGACTTGCCCTCGAAGCCCATCGCGCCGATGCCGAGCGTGTTGACGGTGCCCATGATGTTCGCTTCGAGCTCGGCCAGCACGGGTTCGGCGTTCACGTCGTCGAGCGTCCGGAACAGCTGCGCCTTGGCGTGCGAGTACCCCGCCGCGCGGTCGCCGCCGATGCAGACGCCGACGGCGCCGGGGCTGCATCCCTGGCCCTGGGCCTGCCAGACGGCGTGCAGAATGCACTTGCGCACGCCCTCCAGATTGCGGTCGGCCCGGCCCAGGTGCGGCAGCTCGACCGGCACCGCGTACTGCGCGTTGCAGTTCTCGCACCCGCCGCCTTTCAGCAGCAGCTTCACCTCGATGGCATCCTGCTGCCATTGATGGAAGTGAATGACGGGCGTCCCCGGGCCCAGGTTGTTTCCGGAGTTCTTGCCGGTGATCGAATCGACCGAGTTCGGGCGCAGTTTGCCTCGCCTGGTGGCCTCGGCCACGGCCAGGCGGATCTGCCCGGCCATCCAGATTTGGTCGGCGCCGCGGGGCACGTGGATTTCGAACGTCGGCATGCCCGTGTCCTGGCAAATCGCGCCTTCGTCCTCGGCCGCCTGATCGATGTTGACACTGATGATCTTGAGCGCCCGTTCGGCCCGCGTGTCGGGCGTCTCGATGTCCCAGGCCACCTTCATGGCAGCTCGCACGTCGGGGGGCAGGTCCGTCGACGTTTTGACGATGAGCTCCAGCATGCTGTCGAAGAATTCTGGTAACATGGGCGGGAGTATAGCGCGTTTCGTGGCGCTCGGCTAAACCCCTGATGCAGAGCGGGATACGAGTCTTCGCAGCCGCCGTTTGCCGGTGCGCACGCCTCGCCGCCGGCCTGGCCATGGCCTGCCTGCTCGCCGCGCCGGCCGGCCCCGCAAGCGCCCAGAGCCGCCAGGGCCACGGCAGGCTGTTCGCCCCGCAGGATCTGGCGCTGCTGGAAGGCCCGGACCGCGATTTGTGGCAGCTGCCGGACGAGATCATGGACGCGCTCGGCATCGCCGAGCGCTCGGTGGTGGCCGACATCGGCGCCGGAGGGGGCTGGTTCACGATCCGGCTGGCCCGTCGCGTCGGCGTCGGCGGCCTGGTGTTCGCCCAGGACATCCAGCCGCAGATGCTCGAGGCCACCATGCGGCGGGTCGCGCGCGAAGGCCTCGGCAACGTCAGGCGCGTGCTGGGCACTCCCGTCGACCCGCGCCTGCCGCCCGCCTCGTGCGACGCGGTGCTCATGCTCGACACCTATCACGAGCTCGACGACCCGGGCGCGATGCTCCGCAACATCGCGGCAGCGCTGAAGCCGCAGGGCCGGATCGGCGTCGTCGACTTCAAGCGCGACGGGTTGGGGCCGGGGCCGGCGCTCGAGGAGCGGGTCGATCCGGAGCAGGTCGTGCGCGATGCCGAGGCGGCGGGTCTCCGCCTGGTCAGGCGCGAGACGTTTCTGCCCTATCAATTCATGCTGGTCTTCAGCCGGGCCCGGTAGCCGGCGGCCGGCGCTGCCGGCTGCTATACTGGGGTGTTGCCGAAGATGCCGATCCCGCTGCTGAGCATCACGCCCGGGCCGCTCGACGTCCTTGAGGTCGTTCGCCTGGCTGAGGACGCTGCGGGCGCCGGCCGCCACGGCGCGGTTGCCGTGTTCGTCGGCAACGTGCGCGGCGAGAACCGGGGCCGCCGGGTGATTGAGCTGCACTACGAGGCGTACGAGCCGCTCGCCGTGAAGGCGTTCGGCGTCATCGCCGGCGAAGCGCGGCAGGCCTGGCCGGACGTGGCACTGGCCGTCAGGCACCGGGTGGGCACGGTCCCCGTCGGCGAGGCAAGCATCGTCATCGCCGCCGCGTCGCCGCACCGCGCCGAGGCGTTCCAGGCATGCCGGTACGTCATCGAGCGCGTCAAGCAGATCGCGCCTGTCTGGAAGCGCGAGACGTTCGACGGCGGCGAGGAGTGGATCGAGGGCGCCACGGCCGATCCCTCAGATGCGGCGGCCCGCCAGGCCGCTTACGAGCGCGCATGCGGATAGGCATTCTCCTGTTCGCGAGGCTGCGCGACCTGGTCGGCGCGCCGAGGCTCGAGCGCGATGTCGAGGCGGGTGCGACGGTCGAACAGGTCTGGGCGGCGCTGGCCCGCGAATTCCCGGCCGCGGCCCCGCATCGCGCGGCCCTCTCGGCCGCGGTGAACGCCGAGTACGCGAAGTTCTCGACGAGGGTTGCGGACGGCGACGAGGTGGCGTTCCTGCCGCCGGTATCGGGCGGCTAGACAGCGGTCAGAAGGAGCCAGAAGCCAGAAGGGCCCACTGACGTTCGTCGGAATCCAGAAGAAGACAAGTTGCCGTTGGGACTCCCATTCTTGCTCCTTGCTTCTGACTTCTGTCTTCTGACAAGGATCAGAGAATGCTCGACAAGCTGCTTTCCGTCGAATCGAAGTACAACGACCTCCTCACGCTGCTCGGCGATGCCGGCGTGCAGGCCGACCCTTCCCAGTACCGGACACACGCGAAGGCCCTGGCGGAGATCGAGCCGATCGTCGAGAAGTTCCGGGAGTACAAGTCCGTCGTCTCGGAACTCGCGCAGGCTGAAGAGCTCGCCTCCGGAGACGATGCAGAGATGCAGGCGCTCGCGCAGGAGGAGCTGCCCGGCCTGAGGGGCCGTGCCGAGTCGCTGCTGAACGAGATCAAGGTCCTGCTCATCCCGAAGGACCCGAACGACGAGAAGAACGTCGTGCTGGAAATCCGGGCCGGCACCGGCGGCGACGAGGCCGCGTTGTTCGCCGGCGACCTCTTCCGCATGTACAGCCCGGTTCGCGGAACGGCAGGGCTGGCGGGTGGACGTGCTGTCGAGCAGCGAGAACGGCGTGGGCGGCCTGAAGGAAGTCATCGCGAGCATCGAGGGGAAGGGCGTGTACAGCCGCCTCAAGTACGAGAGCGGCGTGCACCGGGTGCAGCGCGTGCCGGCCACCGAGGCCAGCGGCCGCATCCACACCTCCACGGCCACGGTCGCGGTGCTGCCCGAAGCCGAGGAGGTCGACATCCAGATCGATGCCAAGGACCTGCGCGTCGACACGTTCTGCTCGAGCGGCCCGGGCGGCCAGAGCGTGAACACCACCTACTCGGCCGTGCGCATCACGCACATCCCCACGGGACTGGTCGTCTCACAGCAGGACGAGAAGTCGCAGATAAAGAACCGGGCGAAAGCCATGAAGGTGCTGCGGGCGCGGCTGTACGAGATGGAGATGCGCAAGCAGCAGGACGCCATCGCGAAGGACCGCAAGAGCCAGGTGGGCACCGGCGAGCGCTCCGAGAAGATCCGCACCTACAACTTCCCACAGAGCCGCATCACGGACCACCGGATCAACTTCACCACCCACCGGCTGCCCGACGTGCTCGACGGCAATGTCGGCGAGTTGATCGACGAGGCGGTGACGTACTTCAACGCCGAGCGCCTGAAGGAGGCGACGGCGGTGAACGCATAGAAGCAGGAAGCCAGAGGGCCCACTGACGCTCGTCAGAAGCAAGAAGCCAGAAGGGCCCGCTGACGATTGTCAGAAGCAAGAAGTAGACAAGCTGCACCGGTAGTCTTGCTTCTTGCTTCTTGCTTCTTGCTTCTGACGTCTGCTCTCTTCCAGCCATGGTCCACGCCGACACCATCCACCACCGCATCCGCGATGCCCGGCAGCGTTTCGAGCGGGCCGGCATCGCGCCCGCCGAGGCCGCGATCGACGCCGACGTGCTGGCGCGCCACGCCCTGGGCGGATGGGAACGCGGCCAACTGCTGATGCGCCAGCACGACGCCTGCCCGGCGGGGTTCGCACCCGTGTTCGAGGCCCTGGCCCGGCGGCGGGAACGCCGGGAGCCCACCGGCTACATCATCGGCCACCGGGAATTCTGGAACCTCGACGTCGACGTCCGTGCCGGGCGTGCTCGTTCCGCGTCCGGAAACCGAGCTGCTCGTCGAGGAGGCGTTGTCGCGCCTGAGTTCAGGGTCGAACGGCCCGGAGCACAGCCCCAGCAAGCGCCGGCGCGGCGGCGCCCATTCGCGTCGCCGATGTGGGCACCGGGTCCGGATGCATCGCCATCGCAATGGCGCGCTGGCTCCCGGCCGCCACGATTACCGCCATCGACATCTCCGACGCGGCGCTGGCCGTGGCGCGGCTGAATGCGGCACGCCACGAGGTCTCGGACCGCGTGCGATTCGTGCGGGGTGATCTCCTGGACGCCGTGACGGGGCCGTTCGACGCCGTCGTGTCGAACCCGCCCTACGTGCCGGCGCCCGACCTCGACGGCCTGCAGCCGGAGGTGCGCGACTACGAGCCGCTCGCGGCGCTGGTGGCCGGCGACGATGGCCTGGACGTGATCCGGCGGCTGGTTCCCGACGCTGCCGCCGCGCTGCGGCCCGGGGGCTGGCTGCTGTTCGAGTTCGGCTTTGGCCAGGTTGAAGCGGTGCGCGCCATCATCCACGCCGAGGCGCGGTTCGACCTGGTCGAGATCTGCGCGGACCTGGCGGGAATCCCGCGCATCGCCGTCTCCAAGCGGCTAGAATCCGCGCAGACGCGCTGAGCGTGGCCGGGAGACGGCCGAACCCCGAGTCGCGCCTGCCCGGGGCCAAAAAGGACACTCGCGAGTCGCCCCTCGACGCAGCCCGGGGCGGCCCTGATCGTGCCGACGCGTCGAAGGGAGTCCCGATTGATGCACTGTCTGTTCTGCCGCATCGCCGCCGGAGAGTTGCCCGCGAAGCTGATTCATGAAGACGACGCGCTGGTCGCCTTCCACGACATCAAGCCGCAGGCCCCGGTGCACGTGCTGATCGTGCCCCGGCGCCACATCGGCACGCTGAACGAGCTGTCTGCGGAAGACGACGAATTGGTCGGCAAGATGCTCAGGCGCGCGGCCGTCATCGCGCGCGATCTCGGCATCGCGGCGCGGGGATACCGCACGGTCTTCAACTGCAACCACGAGGCCGGGCAGACGGTTTTCCATCTGCATCTGCACGTCCTCGGCGGGCGGCCGATGCACTGGCCGCCCGGATAGCCCGGGACCTATCGGACAACGGCCTTCACGTCGAACGCCGGCGGGTGTTCGAGGTGCTTCTTCACCGCGCACTGGTCGGCGGCGCGGACGAGCGCGTCGTGGTACTTCGCCGGGAACTCCGGGGGCACCTCGATGTCGAGGCCGATGCGGCCCACCAGCCCCGTCCGCGGGTCCGGCTCCGCGCGCTGCACAATCCGGATGCCATCGGCCGCCAGCCCGCGCTGCCTGCAGAACCCGAGCACGTAGATGCCCGCGCACGTGCCGATCGAGGCGAGGAACAGTGCGAAGGGCGCAGGCGCGGAGTTCTCGCCTCCACCCTGCGCCGGCTGATCGGTGCGAATCGTGAACGGGCCGACCTCGGCGTCGACGCGCGCGCCGCCGGGAAACGTGATCGTCATGTCCATGAAGCCAGTCTCCAGAAGGATGAAGCCGGACCGACACCGGTCCGCCGCCTCTTCACAGATGCGCGCCGGAAGCCGTTGGTGACACCGGCGGTCAGGGCCGCCCGGCGCCAGCCTCCAGGAGGTACAGGCCATGGCCTGCGCCCTTGGCAAAGGCGAAATCGGCCGCCCGGTAGCCCCTCGACAGATAGGACTGAAACACGTCGCGCGTGAGCATCCGCCACGCCCGGGCTTCGTCGGGGCGTTCCGCGAGCATGTCGGTGAAACGTGCCGGCACCGCCACCGTGATCGCCGGCTCGCGCCTGGCCAGGTCCGCGCCGGTGCAGGCGAGCCACCCGTTCCGCAGGACGACATCGGTAACGCACGGCAGGTCTCGCCACGGGATTTCGTCTGGCGACCGGTCCTCACCGGCAATCAGCGACTCGACCCTTGGCGACGCCATCCACCACTGCGCGATGAACCGGTCCGTCGGCGCGCCCCGGTGCAGCGGGCTGGCCGACTCGCCGTACACGTCCGGTACGAACTCCTCGACGACGACGCCAAGCCGCCGGAAGTTGAGATGGGCGTTGATGGTCACGAGCGGATCGAAGGTCCACTCCATCAGGTTGATGCCCATGGCGAGGCACCGGCGCCGCTGCTCCAGCTTGAGCGCGCGGCCGACCCCTGAGGCGCGGCGCGCCGGCCGGACGCCCAGCATGTGCGACCAGTGCATCGGGCGGCCGTCCTTCAGCCCCGGGAACGAGTAGACGAACCCGATCAGCCGGCCTTCCTCGAAGGCCCCGAGCAGCACCGCGCCCCGCTTGAGCGAAGCCACGAACAGCGGGACACCGACAGCGTCTTCCGGTGTCGATTCGCCCCAGATCTCCTGCTCGAGGGCAATCGCCTGGCGGATGTCCAGGATCGACTGGAGCGGGCGGATCGTGGTCACCGTCGGGAGCCGGGATTCGGGATTCGGGATTCGGAGACCGGGTTTCGAGCGTCGCCACCCGGCAGGAGCAGCGCAGGCAGTTCCGACAGCGAACCGATGACGGGCACGTCCTCGTATCCGGGCCCGAGCGTGTGCTGCAGCGGGCTCGAGAGCCCGGCGCCGGTCCGCCTGACCAGGACAGCGCGCATGCCGATCTGCCGCGCGCCCTCGATGTCCGCCTTGACGCTGTCGCCCACCATGACCGCCGCCCCGGCCGGCTCGCCGACTGCCGCCAGCGCGGCTTCGAAGATGGCGGGGTGCGGCTTCAGGTAGCCCAGCTCCGCGGAGGAGATCGCCGCGGAGAAGAGGTGATCGAGCGCGAAATGCGACGCGAACTCGTCGAGCGGACGCTGCGTGTTCGAGATGAGCCCGATTTTGAGGCCGGCCGACGCCAGCTCCCGCAGGACCGGCTCCACATCGTCGTAGAGGAAGAAGTGGTGGCACGCCGCCCACTCGTCGTAGATGTCGCGGGCGGCGAGGTGGGTCCCCGGGCCGGCCCCGCCCATGTGCTCGATGATGGCCCGCGTGTAGTCGATGAACAGCTGCGCGTCGTAGTTGTGCGCCTTCACCTCGTCGAGAATCGGCGCGGCCAGCCCGACCGCCGCGCGAAAACGCGACGTGTCGACGGTCACGCCGTGCCGGGCGCAGAAGAGGCCGTAGCCCGTGCCCTGCAGCGACGGGCCCGGGTAGATCAGCGTGAAGTCGACGTCGAAGAACACGGCGCGTGTCATTGGCGGTATCGCAGGGAGTCGGGCCGGCCCGGCGGCCATTATACCGGCGGCCCGGGCCTGGCACGATCCGGATCGATCCGCGCCCGCGGGTGGCCCTATAATCGGCCGGGGCGGCAGACCGCACATGGGCCGCCTTTCCCGGAACAGGAGGAGCAAGGCATGAAGCAGTTGATCGCCGCTGGGTTGTTGATGGCGTCCTTTCTTGCGGCGGCGCCCGCGTGGGCGGCGCCGACGGTCACCCTGGTGCTCAGATCGGGCGAGAAGATTCGATGCGAGCTGGTGGACCTCGGCGGCGGCGGGTTCGCGGTGCGCGTCAACGGCGCCGATCGGCAGATCCCGGCGGCTGACGTCGCGGTGATCGACTTCAGCGGCGCGCCGTTCCGCCAGGCCGAGATCGAACGGGTCCGGCAGGGCCAGGCCATCGCCGTCTTCCACTCGGGCGATGTCTTCGAGGGCCGGCTCACGGACATCGGCGGCACCGACCCGCTGCGCATGACGTTCGCGGCCGGCGGCGGCACGCGCGACATCAACTCGAGCGAGCTGGCGCGCGTGTATCTGTCGCGCTGGCAGGGGATGCCCGCGGGAGGCACCGCGACCCAGCTGCCGGCGGAGGTCCCATCGACCGCCCCGGGCGGCGCCGGGCTGGCCGTCCCGGCGACCCAGTGCTGGACGAACACACGTCGATCCGTCCGCCAGGGCCAGCGGGTCACCTTCCTTGGCACCGGCGAGATCCAACTCAGCGCCGACGCCAGCGATATCGCCGGCGTCGCAGGCGCGCGTAACGGGCGGCTGTCCGCGAACGCGCCGATCCCCGGCGCGCTGGTCGGCGCGCTCATCGGCCGCATCGGCAACGGCCGGCCCTTCGGGATCGGCGACCAGCAGGTCGCCCTGGCGATGCCCGCCGCCGGGCAGCTGTGGCTGGGCATCAACGACGATCACTGCGGCGACAACCGCGGCGAGTTCCGGGTGCAGATCAACATCCTGAGATAGGGCCCGGGCGGCCGGCCGGACGTCCAGGGTGAGAAGGCCCGGCGGGGCGCCTCGAGGCGCGCCCGCCGGGCCTTCTTGCGCTTTCGGGCTAGAATACGAGGATCACCATGGCCGACTGGAAAGCGACGCTCAACCTGCCGAAGACCGGCTTCCCGATGAAGGCCAACCTGCAGGCCACCGAGCCGCAGATGCAGGCCCGCTGGGAGGCCCTCGATCTCTACCGCAAGCTCCGCGACCGGCGGCGCGGCGCGCCGGTGTTCATTCTGCACGACGGCCCGCCCTACGCCAACGGCAACGTCCACCTCGGCACCGCCCTCAACAAGGTGCTGAAGGACACGGTCGTCCGCTCACGGTCGATGATGGGCTTCGACGCGCCCTACGTGCCGGGCTGGGACTGCCACGGCCTGCCCATCGAACTGAAGCTGCTCAAGGAGCTCGGGCCGAAGAAGACGGACATGAGCGTGGGCGACCTGCGGCGGGCCTGCCGCGCGTACACCGCGAAGTACGTCGACGTGCAGCGCGAGCAGTTCAAGCGCCTGGGCGTGCTCGCCGACTGGTCCGACCCCTACCTGACGATGGACTTCCGGTACCAGGCGGCGATTGTCCGCGCGCTGGGCAGGTTCGTCGAACAGGGCATGGTGTACAAGGGCAAGAAGCCGGTCCACTGGTGCATCCACTGCCGCACGGCGCTGGCTGAGGCCGAGGTCGAATACGAGAACCACACGTCTCCGTCCATTTACGTCGAGTTCCCGCTGAACCCCGACAGCGCCGCGGACCTGGCCTCGCGGGTTCCGGGGCTCGAGGGGCGGGCGGTCTCGGCGCTCATCTGGACGACCACGCCGTGGACGATCCCGTCCAACCTGGCGCTGGCGTTCCATCCGGAGGCGCGCTACGGCGCGTACGACGTCGACGGCCGCGCCGTCATCGTCGCCGAGTCGCTGGCTGATCGAGCTGTCCCAGCAACTCGGCCGGGCGTTCGACCGGCCGCTGGCCGCGGCCAAAGGGGCGGCGTTCGAGCGCCTGCGGTTCCGCCACCCGCTGTATGACCGGGACTCGGTCGGCGTGCTGGCCGACTATGTGACGCTCGACACGGGCACGGGCGTGGTGCACACCGCGCCCGGGCACGGCAGCGACGACTTCCACACCGGCGTCCGCTATGGGCTCGACATCTACGCGCCGGTCGCAGGCGACGGCCGCTTCGTGGACGGCGTGGAGCGGTTCGCCGGGCTGACGGTGTTCGAGGCGAACCCGGAAGTCGAGGAGGCGCTCGCCGGGGCCGGGAGGCTCTGGAAGCGCGAGCGGTTCGACCATGCCTATCCGCACTGCTGGCGCTGCCACAACCCGGTGATCTTCCTGGCGACGGCGCAGTGGTTCATCGGCATGGACGACACCGGGTTGCGGGCCAGGGCCGCCGGCGAGACGGGCAAGGTCCAGTGGGTGCCCGCCTGGGGCGGCGATCGCATGCGGAGCATGTTCGAAACGCGGCCCGACTGGTGCATCTCGCGGCAGCGATCGTGGGGCGTGCCGATTCCCGCCGTCACGTGCACGGCGTGCGGCACGGCGAGCCTGACGGCCCCGCTGGTCGCCCGGGCGGCGGAGGTGTTCGCGCAGGAGGGCGCCGAAGCCTGGTATGAGCGGCCGATCGAGGACTTCCTGCCGCCGGGGTTCGCCTGCCCCGGCTGCGGGGGCGCTCAGTTCGAGCGGGAGAAGGACATCCTCGACGTCTGGTTCGACTCGGGATCGAGCCACGAGGCGGTGCTGGCGGTCCACCCGGAGTTGCGCTGGCCGGCGGACCTCTACCTGGAGGGCAACGACCAGTACCGCGGCTGGTTCCAGAGCTCGATGCTCGTCGGCCTCGGCACCCGCGGCCGCGCCCCGTACCACCAGGTCGTGACGCACGGCATGGTGGTGACCGAAGAAGGCAAGAAGATGTCCAAGTCGCTCGGGAACGACGTCCCGCCCGAGCAGATCATCAGGCAGAGCGGCGCCGAGATCCTGCGGCTCTGGGTGGCCAGCGTCGACTTCCGCGAGGAGGTGCGCTTCGGCCCCGAGATCCTGGCGCGGGTGGTCGAGGCGTACCGCAAGCTCCGCAACACGCTGCGGATCCTCGCGGCGAACCTCTACGACTTCGACCCGGCCGCCGACATGGTGCCGCCGCTCCTGATGGACGAGGTCGATCGGTTCGCGATGGCGCGCTATGGCGAGCTGGCCTCGAAGATCATGACCGCGTACGAGCGGTACGACTTCCCGGCCATCTTCCAGGCGCTGAATGCCTTCGTCGCCGTCGACCTGAGCGCGTTCTACATCGACGTCTCGAAGGACCGCGTCTACACGCTCGCACCCGGGTCGCGGGGCCGCCGGTCCGCACAGACGGCGATGTTCGCCATGGCCGACGGCCTCGCGCGGCTCATCGCGCCCATCCTGCCCGTGCTCGCCGAGGAGTTCTGGTCGCACCTGCCCGGCACGCGCGAGGAATCGGTGCACCTGGCGCACTTTCCGAAACAGGTCCACCTGTTCCGGAACGAGGAGCTGGAGGCCCGCTGGTCCCGCCTGCTGAAACTGCGCGCGGCCGTCAACGCCGAACTCGAGAAGCTGCGCCAGGCGAAGGTGATCGGGCAGTCGCTCGAGGCCGTGGTGCACCTGCGCGGCTCGGGCCCGGTGTCGGACCTGCTCGCGAGGCACCGCGACGACCTGCCGGCGCTGTTCATCACGTCGCAGGCCGACGATCGGACCGATCCGCCGGAGGCCGGACGGGAACCGGCCGAGGGCGCCGTCTACCACGAAGCCGAAGACAGCGTTGTCCACATCGTGGCCGCGAAGGCCGACGGCACCCGGTGCGATCGCTGCTGGCGGTACGTGCCGGCGGTGTCTGACGCGCCGGGCGGCGAAGGCGTGTGCCCGCGGTGCGAGGACGCGCTGGCGGCCGGCCGATGACGGATTCGGCCGCGGGAGGCGTGCAGGGCGCGGCGCCCCGGCGCGGCGTGGCGCTGGAGGCGGCCATCATCGCCGTCGTCGTCGCGCTGGACCAGGCGACCAAGCTCCTGGTGCGCGCCGAGATCCCGGTGCACGGCAGCGTGCCGGTGGTGCCGGACCTGCTGAACATCGTCCACGTGCGGAACACGGGCGCGGCCTTCGGGTTCCTCAATGCGGTGGACTTCCCCTACAAGGCGGCCGTCGTGGCCCTGGTCGCGACGGCGGCGCTGGCCGGCATCGCGATCTACGCCGCCCGGATGTCGTCGCAGGAGCGCCTGGCCCGCGTCGGTCTGGCGCTCATCCTGGGCGGCGCCATCGGCAACCTCATCGACCGGCTGGCGCTCGGGTCCGTCGTCGATTTCGTCGACGTCGTCATCGCCGGCTGGCACTTCTGGGCGTTCAACGTCGCCGACTCGGCCATCACCGTCGGGGTGGTGGCGATGCTGGCCGACATGATGGGATTGGACAGGCATGCTTCCCGTACTGTTTGAGCTGGGCCCGGTCACCGTCTACAGCTACGGCGTGCTGCTGGCCGCGTCCTACCTGCTGGCCCTGTACTACGCCGTCCGGCGGGCGCGGCGCTTCGGCCTCGACGCGAACCGCGTGCTGGACTTCGGGATCTACATCATCATCTCGGCCCTGGTCGGGGCCAAGCTGCTCCTGCTCATCGTCGATTTCGACCACTTCTGGCGCCAGCCCGCCGAGATCTGGACGCTCGTGCGGTCGGGCGGCGTGTTCTACGGAGGCCTCGTCCTCGCCTTTCTCGTGGGCATCTGGTACGTGCGCCGGTACAGGTTGCCGGTGTGGCCCGTGGCCGACGCCGTGGCGCCGAGCATCGCGCTGGGCCACGTCGTGGGCCGCCTGGGATGCCTGCTCGCGGGCTGCTGCTACGGCAGGCCGACGACGGTGCCCTGGGGTATCACGTTCACCGACCCGTTCGCCGCGGCGAATGTCGGCACGCCGCTGCACGTCGAGCTGCACCCGACGCAGCTGTACGACGCGGGCGCGGAGCTGCTCATCCTCGTGCTGCTCCTGGCGACCGAGCGGTTCTGGCGGCGCCGGGCGGGCTGGACGTTCTGGATCTACATCCTGCTCTACGGCATCTCGCGATTCGTGATCGAGTTCTACCGGGGCGACCCGAGGGGCGCCACCATGGGGTTCTCGACCTCACAGTGGATCTCGATGGCGCTGGTGCCGGTTGCGGCCGTCATGATCGCGGTGCTGTGGCGGAAGGGCCAGGCGCCGGCCCCGGCGCCCGCTGCCGCGCCCGCGCGCAAGAAGAAGCGCGGCCACTGACCGGCGCCGGGCGATGGATCATCACGACCTGCGGGTGAGCGCCGAGCAGGCGGGAGTCCGCCTCGACCAGTTCCTGGTGGGCGAGCTGCCGGGTCATTCACGCGCGCGGTTTCAGCGCCTCATCAAGGACGGCCTCGTGTCGGTGGCCGGCCGCGCGGCGAAAGCGAACTACGTCGTCAGGCCCGGCGACGCCATCACGGTCGAGGTTCCCGAGCCCGCGCCCGCGGCGCCCGAGCCCGAGCCGCTGCCGCTCGACATCCTCTTCGAGGACGCCGACGTCATCGTCGTCAACAAGGCGGCCGGCATGGTGGTGCACCCGGCGCCCGGGCACGCCGGCGGCACGCTGGTCAACGCGCTGCTGCACCACGTGGACGATCTGAGCGGCATCGGCGGCGAGGTGCGCCCTGGCATCGTCCATCGGCTGGACCGCGGGACGTCCGGCGTCATGGTGGTCGCCAAGCACGATGCCTCGCACCGCGAGATGGCGCGGCAGTTCCACGATCGCGAGGTCGAGAAGGAGTACGAGGCGCTGGTGTGGGGCCTGGTGCACCAGGGCCGGCGCATCGACGCGGCCATCGGGCGCGATCCGAACGACCGGAAGAAGATGTCGAACCGCGCCAGGTACGCGCGATCGGCGGCCACGCGCGTCACCTTCTCGCGGTTCCTCGACGGCGTCTCGTACCTGCACGTGGCGATCGCCACCGGCCGCACGCACCAGATCCGCGTCCACCTGAGCGGGATCGGCCACCCGATTGTCGGCGACACGGTCTATGGAGGCGTCCGGCGCCTCATGCCCGCCCACCTCAGGGTGGTGCAGCGGCTCGAGCGCCCGTTCCTGCACGCGCGGCGGCTGGCGTTCACGCACCCGGCCGACCCGGATCGCCGGCTCGAGTTCACCGCGCCGCTGCCGGCGGACCTGCAGGCGGTCCTCGACGACCTGGTGGCCCACGCCGAAGCCCGCAAACCGTAGGAGCCGATGATGCCCGAACGCGGAGGCACCTGCCTGTCCACGACGGAGCCGTTCAGGGGCCGGGTGTTCAGGATCACGGTCGATTCCGTCGCCCTGCCGAACGGCAGAACGGTGACGCTCGACATGGTGAGGCATCCCGGGTCGGTCGTGCTGATCCCGGTGCGCGACGACGGCCGGGTCGTCCTCATTCGCCAGTACCGCTACGCCCTCGACCGCTGGATCTGGGAACTGCCCGCGGGCAGCCTCGACCCCGATGAGGACCCGGCGGCGGCCGCCGCCCGCGAGTGCGAGGAGGAGATCGGGCTCATCCCCGGCCGCGTCGAGTTCGCCGGCGCGTGGTACCCGACCCCGGGCTTCTGCACCGAGGTGATGAACTACTACCGGCTCGGGGACCTCCGCGAGCGCCGCGCCGGCGACCCTCCGGCCCACACGGACGAAGACGAAGACATCCGCGTCCACGTCTTCACGATCGACGAGGCCCGCGCGATGGTGAAACGCGGCGAGATCGTCGATCTCAAGACCGCGTGGGGCCTGACGCTGGTCTGAGGGAGTGCCGCTTCGTCGCGCGCGCGTTTTCGTGCGATGTTCGCTCGGAGATGGGCCTCAGCACCCCTCGGCGCCGTTCAGGCGTATCATGGGGGTACTTCCCCTCCATGCCTGCCGGAGTGGTGAGCGTGCCGGGCCGCGAACTGAAGGCGGCCGGCTCCCGAGGGTCTTCAGCAAGGAATCCGTCCGATGCACAACCCGCCGCCGCAGCATCCGAAGGGCACCAGCGCGCGCGTCCTTCTCACCTCCGTGTTCGGCCCCTACGCGCAGGACGACGAGTACGGCAGCCGGTCGATCAACCCGATGGAGCTCTACCACAACCAGGTGACGCGCGAGCAGGGCCCGTTCTCGCTGCGCATGTTCCACCGGTCGTGGGGCATCATCTTCATCCAGCACAACATCTCCGCGCCGTGCGCGGTGCTCGACTTCCCGACGCGCGAGCGTTTCATCGAGGAACTGAAAGCCCACCAGTACGACATCGTCGGCATCTCGAGCATCATCGTGAACGTCGGCAAGGTCCGTGAGATGTGCCGGCTCGTGCGGGAGCACTCGCCGGATTCGACGATCGTGGTCGGCGGGCACGTGGCCGCCATCCCCGGCGTGCACCACATGATCGACGCGGACCACGTGGTGAAGGGCGAAGGCGTGTCGTGGTTCCGCGCGTTTCTCGGCGAGCCGATGGACGCGCCCGTCCAGCACCCCGTGATCCCGTCCTCGTTCGGGTTCCGCGTGATGGGCCTGCGCGGGCCGAAGGGCGGCGGCAGCCCGGCGGCGACGATCATCCCGTCGGTGGGCTGCCCGATGGGGTGCAACTTCTGCACGACGTCGGCGTTTTTCGGCGGCAAGGGCAAGGTGGTCAACTTCTTCGAGAAGGGCCAGGAGATCTTCAACGCCATGTGCGACGCCGAGAAGCGGCTCGGCGTGAAGTCGTTCTTCGTCATGGACGAGAACTTCCTGCTCTACAAGCAGCGGGCGATGGAGCTGCTGGAGCAGATGAAGGCCCGGCAGAAGGCGTGGTCGCTCTACGTGTTCTCGTCGGCGAACGCGCTGAAGAAGTACTCGATGCGCGAACTGGTCGAGCTGGGCGTCAGCTGGGTGTGGATGGGGCTGGAATCGCCCGAGGGTCAGTACACGAAGCTGGACGGCACCGACACCGTCGCCCTGACGAAGGAGCTCCAGTCCCATGGCATCGGCGTGCTGGGGTCGACCATCGTCGGGCTCGAGCACCACACGCCGGACAACATCGCGCAGGAAATCGAGCATGCCGTCCTGCACGACACGGACTTCCACCAGTTCATGCTCTACACGCCGGTCCCCGGCACGCCGCTCTACGAGGAGATGGTGGACCAGGGCCGGCTGCTGGCCGACGTGGATCTCGCCGACATCCACGGGCAGGACCATTTCAACTTCCAGCACGCGGCCATCCCGCGCGAGGAGTCGAAACGGCTCCTGGACTGGGCCTTCCGCCTGGACTACGAGCGCAACGGCCCGAGCGTCTATCGCCTCGCGAAGACGATGCTGGAGGGGTGGAAGAAGTACCGCCACGACCCCGATCCCCGCGTGCGGGAGCGGATCCGCGATGCGGGGCGCGGCCTGCGCGGGGGCTACGGCGCGGCCCTGTTCGCGATGGAGAAGTATCTCCGCGAGTCCAACGTCGAGGTGAGCCGGAAGATCCGCGCCCTGCGCAAGGAGATGGAGCAGGAGCTCGGGGTGGCGCAGCGCTGGGTCGACCGGGCGGCCGGGCCGGCCCTGCTGTGGCTCGCCCGGCGCGACGCGCGCAAGTACCCGCACGGGAAGCGGCTCGAGCCGATGACGTTCTTCGAACGGCGCAACTGGCCCGAGCCGGTCTGACGTCAGGCGCCCAGCCGGATGGCCTCTTCGATCGTCGCGGCGTGGATGGCCGCCGTGTCCTCGACGCGGCGGGCGTATCCGCCCGCGAACACGATCACCACCGGCACGCCTGCCGCGCGCGCCGATGACAGCACCAGGTAGTCGCGCCCGCGAAGCCCCTCGTACGTGAGGCACAGCCCGCCCAGCTGGTCCTCCACATAGGGGTCCGCGCCAGCCGCGTAGACCACCAGGTCCGGCCGGCTCGCCATCACCGCGGGCAGCGCCCCCTCGAGCGCGCGCAGGTACTCGCGGTCGCCGGTGCCGTCCGGCAGTCCGACATCCAGCGACCCGCGCGGCTTCACGTGCGGGTAGTTGTGCTCCTGGTGGATCGAGAAGGTGAAGACCGACGGATCGCCGTCGAAGATGAAGGCCGTCCCGTTGCCCTGGTGCACGTCGGCGTCGACCACCGCGGCCCTGGCGATCAGGCCGTCGCGCTGCAGCACGCGGATGGCCACCGCCACGTCGTTGTACAGGCAGAAGCCCTCGCCATGCGAGGGGAAGGCGTGGTGGAAGCCCCCGCCGAGATTCGCCGAGGCCGCGAGGGCGGGCCCGGCGCCCGGCTGGCCGGCGGCGGCCGGGCTGCGCCGCGCGCCCGCCTGGACGGCACGCCTCGCCGCCGCAATCGTGCCGCCGGCCATCAGCCGGAACCCCTCGGCCACCGAGGGCGACCACGGCAGTTCGAGCAGGGCGAGCTCGGAGGCGCGGAACCCGCCGCGGCGCGTCTTGTCGAGGAACTCAGCCGTGTGGACGAGGGCGAGATCGTCCCAGGCCGCCGCATCGGGCTCGATGAGGGCCGAGCCGTCCGCCAGGCCGCGCGACACGAGGGCGTCGCGCACGGCCGCGTACTTGCCCATCTGGAACACGTGCGCGCCGATGTCGACCTGGTAGCGGTCGGAATAGACGATGTCCACGCGGCCCTGCTACCCCGCCACGGCGGCGGGTTCCGCCGGAGCCGGCTCCGGCGCCTCCGGGCCGTCGGGCGGCGATGCGGGCGCGGGCTGCAGCGCCAGCGCGAGCGCCTCGTCGATGGTGGCCACGAAGTGCACCGTCAGGTCGCGCCGCAGATCCTCGCTGATGTCTTCCTTGATGTTCTTCTCGTTCTGCCACGGCAGGGCCACGTGGCGGATGCCGACGCGCCGGGCGGCCAGCACCTTCTCCTTGATGCCGCCGACCGGCAGCACCCGGCCGCTCAGCGTAATCTCCCCGGTCATGGCCAGGTCGCCCCGCACCGGCCGCCCCGTGATTTCGGAGGCGATCGCCGTCACCATCGCCACGCCGGCCGAGGGGCCGTCTTTCGGGATGGCGCCCGAGGGCACGTGCAGGTGGATCTCGGCGTCGCGGAAGAAATCGCCGGCCACGCCGTAGCGGTCCGCGTTCGCGCGGAACCACGAGAGCGCCGCGCGGGCCGACTCCTTCATCACGTCGCCCAGGTGCCCGGTCAGCGTGAGGGAGCCTCCGCCGGGCATCCGCGACGCCTCGATGAAGAGCACCTCGCCGCCGGCGGGCGTCCAGGCCAGCCCGATCGACACGCCGGGGTTCTTCGTCCGCTCTTCGACTTCCTCGTCGAGGAACCGCGGCGCGCCGAGCAGCTCCATCACGAGCTCGCGGGTGACGGTCACGGGCTCCTCGCGCCCCTCCGCCCGCATGCGCGCCACTTTCCGGCACAGGGCGGCGATCTCGCGCTCGAGGTTGCGCACGCCCGCCTCGCGCGTGTAGCCGCGGATGACGGTGCGCAGGGCGTCGAGGGCGAAGGTGATGTACTCGGGGGTGAGCCCGTGGTTCTGCACCTGCTTCGCCACCAGGTGCTCGACCGCGATCTTCAGCTTCTCCTCTTCCGTGTAGCCGGGCAGCTCGAGCACCTCCATGCGATCGCGCAGGGCCGGCGGCACCGGATCGAGCACGTTCGCCGTGGTGATGAAGAGCACCTCCGACAGGTCGAACGGCACGTCGAGGTAGTGATCGCGGAAGCTGTTGTTCTGCTCCGGGTCGAGCACCTCGAGGAGCGCCGACGCCGGGTCGCCCCGGAAATCCGAGCCCAGCTTGTCGATCTCGTCGAGGATGAACACCGGGTTCTTCGACTCGGCGCGGCGCAGGCCCTGGATGACCTGGCCGGGCAGCGCGCCGATGTACGTGCGCCGGTGGCCGCGGATCTCGGCTTCGTCGCGCATGCCGCCGAGGGACACCCGGACGAAGGTCCGGCCCAGCGACGTGGCGATGGACTTGGCCAGCGAGGTCTTGCCCACGCCTGGCGGCCCGACGAAACAGAGGATCGGGCCCTTCACCGCCGGGTTCAGCTTCCGCACCGCGAGGTACTCGAGAATGCGGTCCTTGGCCTTCTCGAGATCCGAGTGGTCCGCGTCCAGGATGGCCTTGGTGCGGGCCAGGTCGATCACCTCGTCGGCCCGCTTCGCCCACGGCAGGGCGATCAGCCAGTCGATGTAGGTCCGCGCCACGGTGTACTCGGCCGCCGCGACCGGCATCTTCGCCAGGCGGTCGAGCTCGCGCAGCGCCTCCTTCTTCACCCCGTCGGGCATGCCCGCGGCGTCGATTCTCCCGCGGAGCTCCTCGATTTCCTTCGCCTGGTCGTCGCCCTCGCCGAGCTCGCGCTGGATGGCCTTCAACTGCTCCCGCAGGAAGTAGTCGCGCTGGTTCTTGCCCATCTCGGACTGGACCTGCGACTGGATCTTGGAGCCCAGCTCGAGGACCTCCAGCTCCTTCACCAGGATCCGGTTGAGCGTCGCCATCCGCTCGCGCAGGTCCAGCGTCTCGAGCATCTCCTGCTTGAGCGCCGTGGTGATCGTGCTGAGGCTCGACGCGATGAAGTCGGTGAGCCGGCCGGGCTCCGTGATGCTGAGGGCCAGCGTCTGCAGGTCGTCCGAGAGCAGCGGCGAGAGGGAGACCACCTGCTGGAAGCTCGACTTGATGGTCCGCTGCATCGCGTCGATCTCGAGGCGGTCCGCGTCGGCGGTCGTCTCGGCCGAGCGGCGGACCCGGCCCCGCAGGTACGGGTCGGTGGCCACGATCTCGTCGACGTGCACGCGCGCCAGCCCCTGCACGATCAGCCGGAGGCTGCCGTCGGGCAGCTTGAACATCTTGTGGATGTGCGTGGCGGTGCCGACCGTGTACAGGTCGTCCTGCTTCGGCTCTTCGACCGCCGCGTCGCGCTGCGTGCAGACGGCGATGAGCTTGCCCGCGCCGATCGCCTCGTCGATCAGGCGGACCGAGCTCTCGCGCGCCACGGCGAGCGGCATGAAGGAGTTCGGGAAGAGCACCGTGTCGCGGAGCGGCAGAATCGGCAGCTCCGGCGGGATCACGAGGGACTTCTCGACCCCGCCCACGTCGTCCAACGAGGGCGTCTCTGGTGTGTCGCTCATCGGCAACCCTCAGCCAGGCACACGGAGGGTGGATGGCCGTCCAGCTGTCTCGGGCAGAAAAGGGGCGGGCCGCCGGCCGCAACAGGCCGGCGGCCCGGGTGAAGAATGCCGCAGTCAGCCGGAGATGTCAAAGAAGAGCGACGAGGACCGCTGCGACGACAGCCGGTCCCGCTGGATCGCGTTCTCCCTCGCCTGCTCGCAGTCCTTGCAGCGCACCGCGAAGGGCAGCGCCCGCAGCCGCTGGGGGGCGATGTCATCCCCGCATTCGAAGCAGAAGCCGTACGCCCCCTCCTCGAGGCGGGAGAGGGCCTCGTTGATGCGGGTGAGCGTCTCCGCCTTCATCTGGATCAGCGCGAACTCGATGTCTTCCTGGATGTCCGCCTCGGAGCTCTCGCCCTGGTCGTACACCTCGCTCATCTTTCCGTGCCCGCTTTCCGTGCGGACATCGCGGATCTTCTCGTGAACCTCGCTCATGATTTCACGTCGACGGTCCTCGAGCATCCGCTTCAGTTCGTCGTAGCGCTCGCTCGCCATCCCCTTGACGTGTTTGCCGTTGGTGGCCATGGTGCCTGACGCTCCTTTCGCGTCACCCTTGGGCGACGGGAACCCTCTGAACTTCCCCGTCGTGCAAAGAGTCTGCCATTCTAGGGACTTGCAGGGAGCGTGTCAAGCTTCCGGCAGTCCTCTGGCGTTGCGACCCTTTTCGTCGCCTATGCCTCTTTTAGACGCCGCATCGCATTCGAAGGTTCGGGTGCAACCGTGTAGAAACGTCATGGATCGGCGGGAACAAGCGGGTCGGCTGTCTTGTCCGCACCAGGCAGTGCCCACCCCGTCGTCATCCTGAGTGGACGTGTGGCCAAACAGCCACACTGCCCTGGTGTCGTGGGGCGGGCGGGATTGACGCCGGGGCCCGCTCATGCCACGCTGTGCCGATGCGTTGCCCGCTGTGTTCATCCAGACCGGCCAGGCGGCCATGCCCGGCGCTTGGCCGCGAGATCTGCGCGGTCTGCTGCGGCACCAAGCGCGAGGTCGAAATCACGTGTCCGCACGACTGTAGCTACCTCGCCTCCTCCAAGTCCCACCCGCCGGCGGCCGTCCGCAGGCAGCAGGACCAGGACATCGGCGCGCTGTCCCCCGCGCTGGCCGGGCTTTCCGAGCCGCGGCAGCAGCTGTTCCTGTTCACGCTGACGCTCGTCGATCGCTACCGGGGCGAAGGCCTCGACGCGGCCGGCGACGCCGATGCCGCCTCGGCCGCGGCGGCGCTGGCGGCGACGTTCGAGACGGCGTCGAAGGGCCTGATCTACGAGCAGCGCCCGGATACGATTCCCGCGCAGCGCATGGCCGATGGCATCCGCGGCGTGTTCGAGGAGCTTGGGAGGGGCCGGCCCTCCAGCTTCACCGCCGACGCGGCGGCCGTGCTCCGGCAGCTCGAGGATCGCATCCTGGCCGTCCGCCGGGCCTCTCCCGGCGACCCGCGGGCGTTCCTGGCGCTCGCCGGCCGCTTCGCGAATCGTCTTGGCGGCCCGGGGCCCGCGGCGGGCGGACTGGCCTACGGAGAAGCCGGCGCGGCGGCCGCGCAGCGCGGCCCCTCCATCATCCTGCCTTGACCGCGCGGCGGTCCGGGCGCCGTCGGGCACGGGCCTGCCCGCAGGCGGCGCGGGCGTGCTATCATTAGGGTTTGCGTCCCGACCCGACGGGCCGACTGTATCGCCCCGGGGACGCCAGGTGATTCACCATGGCCAAACGCTGTGAGATCTGTGACAAGGGCCCGGTGGTGGGCCGCAAGGTCAGCCACGCGCACAACGTGTCGCCCCGCCGCTTCGAGCCGAACCTGCAGCGCGTGAAGGTGCAGGTGAACGGCGGCTCGAAGTACATGCGGGTGTGCACCCGCTGCCTGCGCTCGCGCAAAGTGGTCAAGGCCGCCTGAGGGAGCCTGCCATGCGCCACGCGATCAGCACCAAGGACGCCCCGCAGGCGATCGGCCCGTACTCCCAGGGCGTCCGGGCGGGCAACATGCTCTTCGTCTCGGGCCAGGGGCACCTCGACCCGGCCACGGGCGCGATGATCGAGGGTGATGTCGCCGCCCAGACGCGCCGCGTGATGGACAACCTCGGCGCCATCCTGGCGGCCGGCGGCGCGTCGTTCGACCACGTCGTGCGGACGACGGTGTACCTGGCCGACATGAACGACTTCGCCGCGATGAACGCGGTGTACGGCGAGTACTTCTCGGCGCCGGCCCCGGCGCGCACGACCATCCAGGCCGCGCGCCTCCCGCGCGACCTGCGGGTCGAGATCGACGCTATCGCGATCCTGTAGCCGGCCCCTGGGCGGTCTGCGAGAGGTCGAGCGGCACCGCCCGGGCCCGGTCCACCGACAGCACCCCGGGAATCCCGCGCAGCGACTTCATCACCTTCTCCAGGTGCTTCATGTCGCTGATCTCGATGGTCACGCGGATCCAGCCGCGCCGCTCTTCGTCGGTGCGGGCCTCGATGTCCAGGATGTTGGTGTTGACGGCCGCGATCTTCGCGCTGACCGCCGCCAGCATGCCCTTGCGGTCCTCCACCTCGAGCGTCAGCCGGACGGTGTACTCCGCGGGCTGGGCGCCCTTGCTCCACTCCACGTCGATGCGGCGCTCCGGGTCGTAGAGCAGGTTGGTCACGTTGGGGCACGAGGCGGAGTGCACCGAGACGCCCTTGCCCCGGGTGATGTAGCCGACGATCCGCTCGCCGTGAATGGGGTTGCAGCAGCGGGCGCGGATGACCAGCATGTCGTCGGCGCCGCTCACCTTGATGGAATCGCTGCCGCCGCCGAGGCCGATGGCGCGCCTGACGGCCGTCGTCACCCGCGACTGGCGTTTCTCGGTGAGCTGCTCGGCCGGCACGGCCTTCGTCAGCACCTGCCGGGCGCCCACGCGGCCGTAGCCCACGGCCGCGAGCAGGTCGACGCCGGTGGGCACGCCCCACTCCGGCGCCACGCCGTCGAGCGTCTTTTGCTCGATGAGCGTGTTCACGTTCACGCCGAAGCGCCGGGCCTCCTTCTCGAGCAGCTTCGTGCCCAGCTCCACCGCGCGTGCCTTCTCCTCGGCGTGCAGGTAGGCCTTGATGCGGTTCCGCGCCCGCGTCGTGACCACGTGGTTCAGCCAGTCGCGGCTCGGCCGGTGCTTGGCGTTGGTCACGATCTCGACGATGTCGCCGTTCTTGAGCCGGGTGCGCAGCGGCATCATCTTGCCGTTCACCCGCGCGCCGATGCACTGGTGGCCCACGTCGGTGTGGATCGAGTAGGCGAAGTCGACGATGGTGGCGTCGCGCGGCAGCGACTTCACCTGGCCCTTCGGCGTGAAGGTGTAGACCTCGTCGGGATAGAGGTCCACCTTGAGGTTCTGGATGAACTCCTGCGGGTCGCGCACCTCCTGCTGCCACTCGAGCGTCTGGCGCAGCCACTGGAAGTAGCGCTCGTCGTTGGCCGCGCCGACGCGCCCCTCCTTGTACTTCCAGTGCGACGCGATGCCCTCCTCCGCCAGGCGGTGCATCTCCTCCGTGCGGATCTGCACCTCGACGGGCACGCCCTTGGTGGTCATCACCGAGGTGTGGAGCGACTGGTAGCCGTTCGGGCGCGGCGTGGCGAGGAAGTCCTTGATGCGGCCCGGCACGGGGGGCCAGGTGTGGTGAATGATGCCGAGTGCCGCGTAGCAGTCCTTCACCGAGGGCGTGATGATGCGCACCGCCAGGAAGTCGTACACCTGCTCGAGGTCGATCTTCTGCCGCCTGAGCTTGAGGTGAATGCTGTAGAGGCGCTTGCTCCGCCCGTCGATGTCGACAATCGGGATCTGCGCCTCCTTCAGCTTCTGCGCCATCGACTTCTTCAGATCGTCGAGCAGGCCTTCGGTGGCCTTGCGGCGCCGCTCGACGCGGGCCTTGAGCGCCTCGTACGCCTCGGGCTCGAGAGACTGGAACGCCAGGTCCTCGAGCTCGTTCTTCACCCGGCTCATGCCGAGGCGGTTCGCGATGGGGGCGTAGATGTCGAGCGTTTCCTGCGCCGTCCGCTGCCGCCGGTCATCGGGCATCGCCGCCAGCGTCCGCATGTTGTGCAGCCGATCGGCCAGCTTCACGAGCACCACGCGGATGTCGTCGACCATCGCGAGCAGCATCTTGCGGAAGTTCTCCGCCTGCCGCTCTTCGCTCGAGGAGAACGGGATGGCGCTGATCTTCGTGACGCCCTCGACCAGGTGCGCGACCTCGTGCCCGAACAGTTCCTGCAGCTTCTCGACCGTGGTCAGCGTGTCCTCCACCACGTCGTGAAGCAGCCCCGCGATGATGGCCGCCGGGTCGAGGCGGAGGTCGGCGAGGAGGTACGCCACTTCGAGGGGATGGACCAGGTACGGCTGGCCCGACTGGCGGACCTGGCCCTTGTGGGCCAGCGCCGAGAACACGTAGGCCCGCCGGAGCGACTCGATGTCGCTGTCGGGCATGTAGGCCTGGGCCCGCGTGACGAGGTCTTCGAATCGAATCATCCGGACGGTCCTGCCGACGCGTGGACACCCGCCCCCGCGCTTCATCATAGGGACGGCATCCCGGAGGGTCAAGGCGGCACTTTCGTTGCTTGACTCCCCCTTTTTCGGTTCACTATACTGGCCCGGCTTGGGAAGATCCTCGCCTGCGGGTGAGGGCGTCCCACCCTGTCAGTGTCAGGACTTCTGCGGTCTGGCTTGATTCCGACAAGGCCGCCACGGGCCGCTTGATACCGCGCGCCACGCGCAACGTAAGGGGGACATCATGTTGAGGGGAGTCGGGCGGTTCGCGTCGCTGGCGCTCGTGCTGGCGTTCGCCGCGGGGCTGGTCGGCTGCAGCCAGTACGGGAAGCTCCAGGCCAAGCGGGCGTTCAAGGAAGCCAACGTGCTCTACGCGCAGCAGGAGTACAAGCGCGCCTCCGTGCTGTACGAAGAGGCGATCAAGAACGATCCCGAGCTGTCGATAGCCTACTTCTACCTTGCCAACAGCTACGACAACCAATTCAAGCCCTCGCGCAAGGGGGAGGCGGAGAACGACGGCTATCTCACCAAGGCCATCGAGTACTACAAGCTGGCGTCCGAGAAGGAACAGGACCCGACGCTGCGCAAGCGCTCATTCGAGTTCCTCGTGGCCGCCTACGGGCCTGACAAGATGAACGACCCCACCCAGCAGGAACCCATCGTCAACCGCATGATCGAGCTCGACCCGCAGGACGCCAGCAACTACTTCGCCCTCGCCAAGATCCGCGAGGACGCCGGCGACTATCCCGCGGCCGAGGAAGTGCTCCTGCGCGCGAAGACGGCACGGCCGAACGACCCGCAGGTCTACCTGCAGCTCGCCGGCTTCTACAACCGCCAGGAGGAGTTCGAGAAGACCATCGAGGCCCTGAACCAGCGCGCCGCCATCGAGCCGAACAACCCCGAGGCGTTCTACACCATTTCGACCTACTACTGGGACAAGGCGTACCGCGACTTCCGCCTGAAGGAGCCCGAGAAGCGCGAGTTCGTCATGAAGGGCATCGAGCAGGTCGACAAGGCGCTTCAGCTGAAGGCCGACTACATGGAGGCGCTGACCTACAAGAACCTCCTCCTGCGGCTCCAGGCCAATCTCGAGAAGGACCAGGCCAAGCAGTCGGCCCTGCTGAAGGAAGCCGACAAGCTGCGCGACCAGGCCCTCGAACTTCAGAAGAAGCAGGCCGCCGGCATCAAGTAGTCACCGCCTGCCGCCTCTCCGGGGCGTCAGACGCTGCCATCCGAAGGGCCGGCCCCTGCATCATGACGGGCCGGCCCTTCGTCTGTACAGCCGCCTGGCGGCTCAGGCGGGCACTTTCGCAGGGCACCGGCCCTGCCGCCGTGCTCAGCCCAGGGGGGACAGTCCCCCGTGACCAATCCCCATGACCGGCCGGGGCCTGCGGAGTCCCGCGGGCCGGCGGCTCGCCCCTGAGCCTCACCCGGCTCCCTGTGCCGGGGATGTCCCCGCGACGGCGACAGCCGGGGGACGGTCCCCGAGAATCACGCGTACAGAGAACCGGCCGGCCGGGGTGACCCCCGGGCCGGCCGGTTGAGCGTCTGGTGCTGTGCGGCCAGCGGGGCCGCCTGGGACGCCTACTGGCCGCCGACGACGCCCGCCGCCTGCCGCATCCCGTCTGTCACGATGCCGACCTTCTCGACGCCCGCGCCCTTGGCGGCGTCGATGACCTCGACAATGTCGCCGTACCGCAGGGTGCCTGCGGCCACGATGAACATCGTCTTGTCCTTGCGCTGCTCGAAGATCGCGCGCAGGCGCGTCTCGAGCTCCTGGACGGTGATGTCGTTCTTGTTCACCGAAATGCGCCGATCGGCGGTGTATTCGAGCACGATCTGGCTGCTCGTGTCCACCTGCTGGGTCGCGCCCTTCGTCTCCAGCGGCAGGTTGATGTCGAGGCCCTTCTGCGTGAGGGGCAGCGCCGCCATGAAGATGATGAGCAGCACGAGCAGCACGTCGATGAGCGGCGTGACGTTCATGTCCGCGCTCGCGGTGAGCGACTTCGCCTTGACGTTCTCTTCCGCGCCGAAGTGCTTGTGAGCGTGTGCCATTACTGGCCTCCCATCCCGGCCCGGCCGATCTTGCGTTCGGTGATGAGGCCAATGTTCTCGATGTTGGCTTCACGCAGGCGGTCCATGGCGCCCATGATGGACGAGTACCGGAGTCTCCTCATCGCCTTTGATGAGGACGACCTTCTCCTTCTTCGTCTCCATGAGCGTCTGGATCTTGGTGCCCAGTTCGGCCTCCTGGATCGGGACGCCGTTGAGGTACATCCGCCGGTCGGATGTGACCGCCACGACCGTCTGATCCTGCGTTTCCGGCTTGTCCGCGGAGTTCGCGGCCTGGGGCAACTTCACGCTCACGCCCTGCTGCAGCATCGGGGCGATGAGCATCATGATGATCAGGAGCACCAGCATGACGTCCACGAGCGGCGTGACATTGATGTCAGCCTTCAGGCCGCCTTGGCTGCTGCCCACATCCATTGACATAGTGACCGTCTCCTCTGTCCTGCTGTCGCGTCAGCCCGCCGGGCGCGGCCCGGCACGCCCGCCTATGCGGTCTTCTTGATGAAGTAGTCGACGAGCTCCGAGGAGGAGTTGTCCATCTCGACGTTGAAGTACTCGATCCGGCCGGTGAGGTAGTTGTAGAACCACACGGCCGGGATGGCCACGACGAGGCCGAGCGCGGTCTCAACGAGGGCCTCCGAGATGCCGGCCGACACGGAGCCGAGGCCGCCCGACCCGGTGGCCGCGATGCCCTGGAAGGCCGTGATGATGCCGACGACCGTGCCGAGCAGCCCGACGAACGGGGCGGTGGCGCCGATGGTGGCGAGCGAGGCCACGCCGCGCTTCAGGTCGGAGGCGGTCAGGGCCGAGGCGCGCTGGATCGCGCGGCGGACGGTGTCCATCATGTCTTCGCGGCTGAGGGCGACGCCGCCGGCATCAGCCGTGTACTGGTACTCGTTCAGGCCGGACAGGACGACCTTGGCAAGGTGGCTGTACCGGAACTCCTTCTTCTGCGAGAGGGCCACGGCTTCCTTCAGGCGGCCGTCCTTGAGGAACTTGGCCACCTGGGGCGCGTACAGCTTGGACTGCTTCCGGGCCTGCAGGAAGGTATAGAACCGCTCGACGAACACGCCGAACGAAATCATCGACATCGCGAACAGGATGTACGCGATGGCCTTCGCGAAAAATCCCATCTGGTTCCACATCTCAATGAGGTTCATGTCTCTCCATCCTCCAGAAAACGATCGCGGTTACTGATCCGATCCGGTCCGCCGGCGCCGCCGACCCCCGGTTCCCGCTCAACCGCTGCGACCGACGCGGTCTATTGCAGCGTGAAGTTCACGGTGACCGTCATGATGACGGGAACCGGCACGCCGTTGAGCAACGTCGGCGTGAACACCCACTGGCGCACGGCATCGAGGGCTGCCTGGTCGAGCAGCGGGATCGAACGCAGCACGCGCGCATCACTCACCTTGCCATCAGGCCCGATCGTCGCCTCGACGATCACGACGCCCTGCACGCGCGCCGACTGTGCGATGCTGGGATAGACGGGATTGACATTCTTGATCTTCGTCGGCGGGCGGATGTTGCCGCCGACACGCACCGGCGCAACGGGCGGCGGTGGTGGAGGCGGAGCCTCGGGCAGGCCGCCCACGACGCCGCCGACGACGCCGCCGGGCACGCCGCCCTCAACCCCTCCGGACACGCCGCCCTCGGGGGCCTCGATGCCGGTCTCCGGCCGGATCTCGCGCGGCGCCTCGACGGGGGCGGCGGCGGGATTCACGTCCAGGACGGGCTTCGGGGCCGCGGCCGCAGGTGGCGGTGGCGGTGGCGGTGGCGGCGGTGGCGGCGGCGGTGCCGCGACGAACGCCATCATCGCGGGCGGCGTCGGCAGGATGTCCGCCGCCATCAGGGGAATGATGACGACCGCCGCGATGATCAGCGCGTGGACGAAAATCGAGAGCGGCACGGTGTACCACTTCCGACTCCCGAGGGTGATTGAGGATTGAACGACATCCCCGAACATGTCACGTGGCACCGGTCTGTCCTCCTAACCTCTTCGACTCACACGGTTCGCCGGGCCCATCGACCCTTGGGCCCGGCCACGAGTCCGTTCGCTCAGGGCTTCGTGCTGAGCGAGCGGCTGACAATCACGCCTCGCAGCCGTGGGGCACCGTCACTGCGAGCCGAAGCACGAGAGCGGCCGATTATATCGGGAGCGAAAAAGCCGTGTCAACGAAACCCGACCTGCCCCCGCGGCCCGGAACCCTCCTGTGCCATTAGACACCGGATCGCCGGAATCGGCCACCCGGTCCGACCGGCCCCCGCGGCCGGCGCCCGGGGCCGGCTCAGGCCGATGCGGGCCCAATCCGCATCCGGTAGAACGACCGCCACACGAAGACGAGCGCGACCGCGAAGAACACCGCGGCCAGCGCGTGGCTCACCCCGGCGCCCATGTCGGCCGTGAGGCTCACGGCGAGCTCGACGGCCAGCAGCCCGAACAGCGTGGTGAACTTGATGATGGGATTCATCGCCACCGACGTCGTGTCCTTGAACGGGTCGCCCACCGTGTCGCCCACGACGGTGGCGGCGTGCAGGGGCGTCCCCTTCTCCTTCAGCTCGACTTCCACGATCTTCTTGGCGTTGTCCCAGGCGCCGCCGGCGTTGGCCATGAAGATCGCCTGGAACAGGCCGAACAGGGCGATCGAAATCAGGTAGCCGATGAAGAAGTACGGCTCCACGAAGGCGAAGGCCAGCGTCATGAAGAACACGCTGAGGAAGATGTTGAACATCCCCTTCTGCGCGTACAGGGTGCAGATCTCGACGACCTTCTTGCTGTCGGCGACCGACGCCTTGGTCACCCCGTCGAGCTTGATGTTGGCCCGGATGAACTCGACCGCCCGGTAGGCGCCGGTCGTGACGGCCTGCATCGAGGCGCCCGAGAACCAGAAGATCACGGCCCCGCCGGACACCAGGCCCAGCAGGAACGGCGGGTGCATCAGCGACAGCTTGTCGAGGTTCTGCGTCAGGCCCGCGGTCAGCACCACGATGATCGAGAAGATCATCGTCGTCGCGCCGACGACGGCGGTGCCGATGAGCACGGGCTTCGCCGTGGCCTTGAAGGTGTTGCCGGCGCCGTCGTTCTCCTCGAGCAGTTCCTTGGCCACGAGGAAGTCGGGCTCGAACCCGTAGTCTCTCCGGATCTGCGCTTCGATGCCGGGCACGTCCTCGATGAGCGACAGCTCGTAGACCGACTGCGCGTTGTCGGTGACCGGCCCGTAGGAGTCGACGGCGATCGTCACCGGGCCCATGCCCAGGAACCCGAACGCCACCAGGCCGAAGGCGAACACCGCGGGCGCCGCCATGAGGGCCTCGAAGCCCAGGGTGCTCACGGCGTAGCCGATGCCCATCAGGCCCACGATGGCGAGTCCCAGCCAGAACGCGCTGAAGTTGCCGGCGACCAGCCCGGAGAGGATGTTCAGCGATGCGCCGCCCTCGCGCGACGAGATGACGACCTCCCGCACGTGCGTCGACTCGGTGGAGGTGAAGATCTTCACCATCTCGGGGATGACGGCGCCGGCCAGCGTGCCGCACGTGACCACGGTCGAGAGCTTCCACCACAGCGAGCCGTCGCCGAGCTCCGGGATGAGCAGGTAGGAGGCCACGTAGGTGAGCGCCACCGACACCACGGAGGTGATCCAGACGAGCGAGGTCAGCGGCGCCTCGAAGTTCATCCTGGCGGCGGCGCCGTACCGGGCTTTCGCGATGACGGCGTTCAGGTTGAACGACAGGCCGCTGGCGATCACCATCACGATGCGCATCATGAAGATCCAGACGAGCAGCTGGACCTGCACCAGCGGGTCGCGCACGGCCACGAGGATGAACGAGATCAGGGCGACGCCCGTCACGCCGTACGTTTCGAAGCCGTCGGCGCTGGGCCCGACCGAGTCGCCTGCGTTGTCGCCCGTGCAGTCCGCGATCACGCCGGGGTTGCGCGCATCGTCCTCTTTGATGTTGAAGACGATTTTCATCAGGTCCGACCCGATGTCGGCGATCTTGGTGAAGATGCCGCCCGCGATGCGCAGGGCCGCCGCGCCCAGCGACTCGCCGATCGCGAACCCGATGAAGCAGGGGCCCGCGTAGTCGCCCGGCACGAACAGCAGGATGCACAGCATGATGAACAGCTCGACGCTGATGAGCATCATGCCGATGCTCATCCCGGCGCGCAGCGGGATCTCCATGATCGGGAACGGCTTCCCGCGCAGGCTCGCGAACGCCGTCCGCGAGTTCGCGAACGTGTTGATCCGGATGCCGTACCAGGCCACGCCGTAGCTGCCCGCGATGCCGACCAGGCTGAACAGCAGGATGACCACCACCCGGAACGGCTCCATCCGCTGGAGCACGCCGAAGTAGAAGACGATGATCACCGCGATGAACAGCTCGAGGATGAGGATGAACTTGCCCTGCTGCAGCAGGTAGGTCTTGCACGTCTCGTAGATGAGGTCGGCAATCTCGGCCATCGACTGGTGGACCGGGAGGTTCCGCACCTGGTGGTAGATGTGGTAGCCGAAGAACAGGCCGGCCACGCAGACCAGCAGGCCGTAGAGCAGCAGCGTGTGCCCCGACACGCCGAGGAACGTCGCCTGGCGGAGATCGGGCAGGATGAGATTGGCCTCGCCCCCGTGACCGACGGACACCCCGGCCCGGGCCCCGGCGTGCGCCGGCTCCTGGCCCGACGCCAGGGCCGTGACGGACCCGCCGGCCAGCAGGGCCGCGACGAGGACCAGCCCGACGATGCCGAGGCCCCTGCGGAGGTTTCGCGTCCGGTTCACACCCATGGCAGCATCCTCTTTCATCAACGCCCTCATCCCTGCCGCGCGATTGCGTCTGCGCCGGGCCGCTCACGGCCGAGCGCCGCCGGGAGCGCCATGCCCCCGGTGAGAATGACGCGCACGCCCTCCTCCACCGAGAGGTCCGGGAGGAAGACGTCACCCTTCGGCACGATCACCAGATCGCCGAGATACAGGTGGTTGGTCGGCACGTAGACCGCCACCATCGGCTCCGGCCCGTTCCCGAGGTCCACGGAGAACTCCTTCGTGAGGAACCCCAGCAGCTTGCCGCGGCGGGGATCCTCGACGAGCGCCACCTTCTTGAAGCCATACTTGTTGTCGGGCGAGAAGGCGGCGACGATCTGCTTCACCGGCGAGTAGACCGTGCGGAACACGGGCACCATCATCAGGTACCCCTCGGCGCGCTGCAGGAGCCGCTTGCCGAAGACGTTGGTGGCCACGGCCCCGACCGCCAGGATCAGCACGGCCGTCGTCGCGATGCCGAGGCCCGGAATGTCGAACGGGATCCACCGGCGGTAGATCGGCCCGACCAGCCCGTCCACGGCCCGGAACACCCAAACGAGGCTGACGAGACTGATGACGAGCGGCACGATCACCACGAACCCCGTGACGAACCGGCGCCGGAGCCACTGCACCACGATCAACCCCGTCCCGAGAAGAGCCAGACCACCGTGACCGCCGCAAGCGCGAGGCGATACCACGCAAACGGCGCGAGCGAGTGGCCGACCAGGTACTGCAGGAAGTCCTTGATCGTGACGTACCCCACGACGCCCGACACGCCCATGCCGATCAGGAACATCCGCGCCTGCTCCGCGCTCATGGCGGCCTGGGCCAGCTGCAGGCCCTCGTGGGCCGCTGCCGCGAGGATCGCAGGAACGCCGAGCAGGAACGAGAACCGCGCGGCGGCCTCACGCCGGAGCCCCAGGTACATCCCCGTGGTGATGGTCGCGCCCGACCGCGAGACGCCCGGGACGAGGGCCGACGCCTGGGCGGCGCCGATGGCCAGCGCCATGGCGGGCGTCACGGCCTCCTCACCCTTCGTGGCGCGGCCCCTCCGCTCGACGAGCAGGAACAGCACCGCGACGGCCGTGAGCGTGATGACCGTCACCCAGGGCGTCCGCAGCACGTCCTCGATGGCCCCGGCGAACAGGAGCCCGACGACGAGGACCGGCAGCGTGCCGATGGCGATCAGGCGCAGCCGGCGCCCGGGCGCGTCGGCGGGCCACAGCGGCGCGCGGACCAGGGCCGGCAGCGCGCGGGCGAGCCCGGCCAGATCGGACCGGAAATACGCCACCACGGCCCCGAGCGTGCCGACGTGGCACGCCACGTCGAAGGCCAGGCCGAGCTCGGCCGCGTCCCAGCCGAGCAGCGCCCGCGCCAGGATCAGATGCGCGGAACTCGACACGGGCAGGAACTCGGTGAGCCCCTGCACGACGCCGAGCACGACGGCTTGGAAGTATCCCACCGGCTCCGGCTGCGCGCCTAGGATGCGCGGGGCTTTCCGTTTTTCGAGGCCGGCGCCGGCACCCTCGCCTGCTCCCGCTGCCGGCCGAGGATAATCGCGATCGCCGCGGCGATGAAGATCGTCGAATAGGTCCCGCTGATGATCCCCACGATCATCGTGAAGGCGAACCCCTTGAGGACCTCGCCGCCGAACAGGTAGAGCGCGACGACGCTCAGCAGGGTCGCGCCGGCGGTGATGATGGTGCGGCCGAGGGTCTGGTTGACGCTCGTGTTCACGATGTGCTCGAGCGAGTCGCGACGCATGGTCCTGAAGTTCTCGCGTACTCGGTCGAAGATCACGATCGTGTCGTTCACCGAATATCCGGTGATGGTCAGGATGGCCGCGACGACGTTCAGCGACAGGTCGTACCCGAAGAAGGCCAGGAACGCCAGCGTGACGAGGATGTCGTGGAAGGTGGCCGCGATGGCGCCGATGGCGAAGCTGGGCCTGAACCGGAAGGCGATGTAGACGGTGATGCCCAGGATGGAGAACAGCGTCGCCAGGAGGCCCTTGCGCTGCAACTGCGCGCCGATCACCGGACCGACCACCTCGGTCCCGATGACCTCGAACGTGCCGAGGCTCGATTGCTGCAGCGCCGCGGTGGCCGCCTTGACGTCCTTGTCGAGCAGGCCGCCTTCCTCGCGTTCGATGGTCTGGGGCAGCCTGACGAGGATCTCCCGGGCCGAGGCGGCGCCGTACTGCTGGACGACCTTCTCGCCGGGCATCTTCTCGAGGGCCGCGCGGACATCGTCCTCGAGGACGGCCTTCTCGAACTTGAAGATGATGATCGACCCGCCCTTGAAGTCGATGCCGAGGGGCATGCCCCCCTTCGACCACATGAACGCGACACCGGCGGCGATGACGAGGATCGACAGCGCGATGGCATGCCAGCGCCAGCGGATGAAGTTGAAGTCCGGCTTCGTGAAGATCTGCATGGCTTAGATGCTCAGGGTCGCCGCGCGGCGCCGCGAGAGGACCAGCTCAAACAATGTCCGCGACACGAACACGGACGTGAAGACGTTCGACAGGAGGCCGATCGACAGCGTCGTGGCGAAACCGCGGATGGGGCCCGTGCCGAACTGGAACAGGAAGGCGGCCGCGATGAGCGACGCGACGTGCGTGTCGACAATCGTCCACCACACCCGCTCGAAGCCTGCGGCGATGGCCTGCTTGACGCTCTTCTGGGCGGCCAGCTCCTCCTTGATGCGCTCGAAGATCAGGACGTTCGAATCGACGCCCATGCCGATCGTCAGGATGAAGCCGGCGATGCCCGGCAGCGTCATCGTCGCGTCGAGGTAGGACATCATGGCCAGCAGCACGACGAGGTTGATGACCATCGAGACGATGGCGTTGACCCCCGAGAGCCTGTAGTACAGCAGCAGGAAGGCGACGACGAGCAGCAGCCCGCCCAGGGCCGCCGTCACGCCGGAGCGGATCGAATCGGCGCCGAGGCTCGGGCCGACCGTCCGCTCCTCGAGGTAGGTCAGCGAGGCCGGCAGCGCGCCCGACCGCAGGATGAGGGAGAGGTCCTGGACCTCCTGCTGGGTGAACGTGCCCGAGATGCGCCCCTCGTCGAAGATGCGCCCCTCGATGACGGGCGCCGACTGGACGCGGCCGTCCAGGATGATCGCCAGGCGGCGGCCGATGTTCTCGCCGGTGGCCTTGCCGAACTTGCGCGCCCCGTCCGTGTTCAGCGAGAAGCTGACGGCCGGCCGGTTCGTTTCGTCGAGCGTCGGCTTGGCGTTGCGCAGGTCGCGCCCCGTCACCGCCGCCACTTTCCGGACCATGTAATACACGGTCTCCGCGCGGTCACCGGGAGCGCCCGTGTCGCTCACGCCGGGCACCACTTCCATGTTGCCGGGCAGGACGCCGTTCCGCGACTGCAGCAGCTGCTCTTTCGTGCCCGCCGGCCCGTCCTCGACCAGCTTCAGTTCCAGCAGCGCCGTGGAGCGGATGATGTCCTTGGCGCGCTGGGGATTCGCGACGCCCGGCAGCTGCACCATGATCTGGTCGCCGGCCGCGCCGGTCCGCGCCACGATCGGCTCCGCCACGCCCAGCTCGTTGACCCGCCGCTCGATCGTCTGCAGCGCCTGCTCGACGGCGTCCTCGCGCAGCTGGACGATCAGGTTCGGCTTCATCACGAAACCGTACGACCCGCCCGTGCCCGACTCGCGGTTGAAGCGCGTCTCGATCTCGGCGGCGGCCTCGCGGAACGCGGCATCCTGGGCCTGGGGCACGCCGTCGACCTTGAACCGCGTCGGGTCGACGCCTGTGAAGGTGACGGCCGTCAGCCCCTTGCCCTCGACGGCTTCCTGCAGCTGCTCCAGCGTGGTCTCGGTGTCCAGCCGCAGGGCGTCGTCGGTCTGGACGCGGAGCACGAGGTGCACCCCGCCCTGGAGGTCGAGGCCGAGCCGGACCTTCTTGTCCGGCGGGTAGAAGCCCCAGACGGAGATCGCGACAACGGCGAGAATGGCGATGGCGCGCCAGCGAAGGTTCTTGTCCATAGCGTTACGACTGCGAGGCCGCGTCGGGCGCGACGGGATCCTGCCCCTGGTAGCCGCCCACGGCCGCCTTGGAGATCTTGATTCGGACCTTGTCCGCGATCTCGATCTGCACGTCCTTGTCCGAGATCCTGGTGATCTGCCCGTAGATCCCGCTGGTGGTGACGACGCGGTCTCCGACCTTCAGGGCATCGATGAACTGCTGAATTTTCTTCTGCTTCCGCTGCATCGGCAGGAGGATCAGGAAGTAGAAAATGGCCAGCACCAGGGCGAAGGGGATCAGCTGCACCCAGGGATTCGCGCCGCTTTCGGCCGGTGCCGACATGGCCAGCACCAGGCCCTGATTGGCAAGAGCGGTCAGGGTCATGAGTCACTCAACGGGCGGGAGAAGATCGCGTGCAGCGACAGTCTCAGTGAATCCAGCGTCCCAAACACTATAGCCTGTCTTACCCGCGCCATTGTGTCAAGGTAGAAGCGCAGATTGTGGATGGTGTTGAGCACCGAGGCGCCGATCTCGCCCGACACGAAGAGGTGGCGAAGATAGGCGCGCGAGTGCGTCCGGCAGGTGTAGCACGAGCAGGCCGGGTCGGGCGGCCCCCCGTCGGCGGCGAAGCGGGCGTTCTTGATCGTGAGCCGGCCTTCGCTGGTGAAGAGCTGGCCGTTCCGGGCGTTGCGCGTGGGCATCACGCAGTCGAACAGATCGACGCCGCGCGACACGGCCTCGACGATGTCGAGCGGCGTGCCCACGCCCATCAGGTACCGCGGGCGGTCGGCCGGCAGCTGCGGCGCCGTGTGGGCGACGACGGAGTACATCGTCTCAGCCGGCTCGCCCACGCTCAGGCCCCCGATGGCGTAGGCCTCGAACCCGATCGCGAGCGTGCGCTCGACGCTCAGCGTCCGGAGATCAGGAACCGTCCCGCCCTGAATGATGCCGAACTGGGCCTGGGCGGGGTTGGTGATCTGGGGACCGGAGAGCGGGGGCTGGGGACTGGGGAGTGGGGAGTGGGGGTGCGGGATTCGGGGTTCGGGATTCGGGAGTCGGGGTTCGGCCGTCCCGGTGTCGAGTCGCAGCTTCCCGGCGCCGAGTTGCTGGAGTTCGAGGAAGCGGTCGCGGCAGCGGCGGGCCCAGCGGGCGGAACGCTCGGTCGATTCCCGCACCGCAGCCGCCGGCGCCGGCTGGGCCAGGCACTCGTCGAGCACCATGGCGATGTCGGGGCCGAGCCGCGCCTGGATGTCGGTGGCCCCCTCGGGTGTCAGCAGGTGTTCGCTGCCGTCGAGGTGCGACCGGAAGCGGATGCCCTCCTCGGAGATCACGCGCTGCTCACCGAGGCTGAACGCCTGGAACCCGCCGCTGTCGGTCAGCATCGGGCCGTCCCAGCCCGTGAACCGGTGCAGCCCCCCGAGCCGGGCGATGAGCGCGTCGCCGGGACGCAGCCACAGGTGATAGGTGTTCCCGAGGATGATCTCGGCGCCCGCCTCGCGCAGATCCCGGGGCGTCACGCCCTTGACCGCGCCGCGGGTGCCAACGGGCATGAAGGCCGGCGTCTGCACGACGCCGTGGGCGGTGGTCATCTCGCCGCGCCTGGCAGCCCCGTCGGTGTGGAGGACGCGGAAGGAGAAGGTCGGGGACATGTTCGGGACCCGGGGCTCGGGATTCGGGACTCGGGATTCGGACAACACCGCCGGACACCGCAGGGTGGCCAGGGGCGCCCCGCCGCGAGCGCACAGGGTATATTAGTGCGGTGAAGCGAAAACGCGTCGGCGTGCTGTTCGGGGGGCGATCGGGCGAGCACGAGGTGTCGGTCCGGTCTGCCGCGTCGGTGCTGGCCAACCTCGATCGGAAGCGATACGACTCGGCGGCCATTTACATCGATCCTGACGGCCGGTGGACCCTGCCCAGCCGCCCGCCCGACGCGACAACCGACGCCGAAGCGCGCGAGTACGTTCGCGAGCAGGCGCGGTCGTTCCGGCGCGACAGCGAAGTGGTGATGCCGGCCCGGCCGGCGCCCGACGAGACCCTGCTGGTGTTCTCGCGCGGGACGGCGGGGCCCGAAGAAGACGCGGCGCCGCGCTCGGTCCGCGACCTCCACCTCGACGTCGCGTTCCCGGTGCTGCACGGCCCGCACGGCGAGGACGGCACGATCCAGGGTCTCTTCGAGCTGGCCAATGTCCCGTACGTCGGCGCGGGGGTGCTGGCGTCGGCCGTCGGCATGGACAAGTCGATCATGAAGGTGCTGTTCGGCGCCCGGAACCTGCCGACGGCCGAGTTCGAGGTGGTGACGCGCCACGACTGGGCAGCCGGCCCGGCGGGGGTGATCGACCGGTTGTCGCGCCGCTTCGGGTTCCCGGTGTTCGTGAAGCCGGCGAACATGGGGTCGAGCGTGGGCATCAGCCGGGCGCAGAGCGAGGCGGATCTGGCGGCGGCGATCGACCTGGCCGCGCAGTTCGACCGCAAGGTGCTGGTGGAGGCGGCCGTGCCGAATGCCCGCGAGATCGAGGTCGCCGTCCTGGGCAACGAGCGGCCGGAAGCCTCGGTGCCAGGAGAGATCGTCCCGGCGGAAGGCTGCGCGTTCTACGACTACGCGGCGAAGTACACGAAGGACTCCGGCCTGCTCGTGCCGGCGCCGCTCACGCCCGAGCAGACCGCCGAGGCGCAGCGCCTGGCCCTCGAGGCCTATCGGGCGATCGACGCGTGCGGCCTGGGGCGGGTCGACTTCCTGCTCGACCGGGTGGCAGGCACCTGGCACGTGAGCGAGATCAACACGATGCCCGGCTTCACGACCATCAGCATGTACCCGCGGCTGTGGCAGGCCTCGGGGCTCGGCTATGGCGCCCTGCTGGACCGCCTGATCGCCCTGGGGCTCGAACGGCATGCCGCCAAACAGGAGCTCCGCACGAGCGCGTCATGACGCGTAACGGGGCCGCCGGCGCGTGGCTCCTGGCCTGCGCCTGGCTGACGGGGACGGCCGTGGCCCTGTCGGGCCACGCCACGCCGGCGCCCCCGGCGGCCATCAAGGGCCTGACGGAAGCGCCGCGGCTCGCGGCCGCGGTCGATCTCATCTACGACGCGGACTTCGCCGGCGCTGAAGCGGCGCTCGCACGCGCCTGCGGCCCGGCGCCGGCCCAGGCCTGCCGTCTGCTGACGATGGTCGCGCGGTGGTGGCGCCTCTCTCTCGACATCGACGACCGCTCGCAGGACGCCGGCTTCACGGCGCAACTCACGGCCACGATCGCGGACGGGGAGCAGTGGACGAAGCGTGAGCCCGACCGCGCCGAAGCATGGCTCTATCTGGGGGCGGCGTACGGCATCCGCGTCCAGTACAACGCGCAGCGATCCGAGTACCTCGCGGCGGCGCGCGACGGCAAGCGCATCAATCAGGCGCTCACGCGGACACTGGCCCTCGACGCGGACCTGGCGGACGCGAACGCCGGGCTGGGCCTGTACCGGTACCTACGCCGATATCGCGCCGTCGGTGCTGAAGGTCCTGCGGTGGTTCCTGGGCCTCCCTGGAGGCGATCGCGCGAAGGGGCTCGCGCAGCTCCAGCGCGCGCGAACCGGCGGCGTGCTGCTGAAGGCGGAGGCGGCCTACCAGCTGCACCTCATCGACCTCTGGTACGAGAACAGGAGCGGCGAAGCGCTCGCGATTCTCGCGGAGCTCGGGGCGCGCTACCCGCACAACCCCGTCTTCCTGCTGAACGCGGCGCAGGCGCACGACGTGTACCGCAGCGACCGGGCTGCCGCGCTCGACGCGTACCGGTCGCTCGTCGACGGCGCGCGCGGCGGGTCGCTCCGCGAGCCGCTGCTGGCGGAGGCGTGGGGACGCCTCGGGGCAGCGGCGCAGTTGACGGCGCTCTCGGAGCCCGATCGCGCGGCCGACGAGGCGCGCGCGGTCATCGCGCGGAGGCCGTCGTCTCCGTACGGCGCCTCCGCCCAGGCGTACCTGGAACTGGGCCGCGCGCTCGACCAGACCGGCGCGCGCGACGAGGCCGTGGCCGCCTACGGGGCGGCCATCGGCGCCGTCCCGGCCCGCGATCCGCGCGGCGTGCGGCGCGCGGCGCAGCAGGGCCTCTCGCGCACGCCCGATCGCGCGACGACGGAAGCCGCGCGGCTGTCGCTCGAGGGCTGGCGCGCCTTCGAGCGAGGCGACCGCGCGGGCGCGCTCGCGCCGCTCGATCGCGCCGTGCAGGCGCGGCCCGACGACGGCGTGCACCGCTACCGCCGCGGCCGCGTGCTGCTGGCCGCGCAGGCGCCCGGGCGCGCGCGCGCCGACTTCGAGCGCGCACTCCAGGTGCGCCCGCTGCCGCCGGCGCCGTACGTCGCCGAGAGCTACTATCACCTGGCGGCCATCCTGGAAGCCGCGTCCGAACGCGCGCGCGCCGTGTCGCTGTACGAATCCGCCGCGCGCGCGCACGGCGCGTTCGCCGACACGCGCGCCCGCGCCGAGCGCGCGCTCGCGCGGCTGCGCTGACCCCATCGTTCACATCGGCCGGTGTCGTCCGCTCCGGCTTGCGCAGGCTGCCGGCGACGCAATCGCGCGCGCCGGCGGCCCGTCGTGATCCGACAAACTTGCACGCGCGTGCAAGTTTGTGCTTGACATCGTTTTGTTCTCATCCATAATCTACAGCTTGTATGAGCCTGGTTCGCTCAGCCCAGAGCTTGTGATCGATCGGCGGCGGTAACCAGCTGAGCAGCTACATTCCGAGGAGGAACAATGGCGAAGAAGACTGCGAAGAAGGCGACGAAGAAGGCCGCGAAGAAGCGCTAAGCTTCGATGCGCCGATGACGGGGGTGATGTCACCCCCGTTTTTTTTGTACGGGGTTACCGCACGACCAGTTCGACGCCGTCCCACACGCGCACGCTGCGGATCACGTCCCACTGCTGCAGCCGATCCACCACCTCCATGCCCGCCACCACGTGGCCGAACACGGTGTACCTGCCGTCGAGATGCGGCTGCGGCGCGTGCGTGATGAAGAACTGGCTGCCCCCGGTGTCGGCGCCGTCGAGCGCCATGCCCACCGCGCCACGCACGTACGGGAGCATGTTGATCTCGTCGCGCAGCGTGTAGCCGGGCCCGCCTTCCCCGTCGCCGCGCCTGTCGCCCGCCTGCACCACGAAGGTCGGGACCACCCGGTGGATGGCCATGCCGCTGAAGTCGCCGCGCCTCGCCAGTGCCAGGAAGCTCTCGCACGTGAGCGGCGCGTCGAGCACGGCCAGTTCGATCTGCACCTCGCCCTTGTCGGTGACCAGGTACACGTGCGGTGACACCGGCGGCGCCACCAGCGCCCCGGCGGCGTACGCCTCGGCCGGCCGGCCGGGCGCCGGCCGGATCATCGCGTGGGCGCGGCTCGCCGGGTCGTATTCGCGCAGCAGATCCGCGGCCCGCCGGCGGACGGGCCACTCGCGATCGCCGAGCGCCGCGGTCAGCGTGCCGGAGGCGGCCGCCGCGCCGTACGTCGCCAGCGCGCTGATGGCCGCCGCGCGCGCCTGATACGCGTCGTCTCCCAGGGCGGCCGTGTAGGCGGCGGCCAGCGCGCGATCGCCGCCCGGCGGCTTCAGCGTGCCGAGCGCCCCGGCCGCCGCCGCGCGCACCATCACGTCGCCGCCCGCCAGCAGCCGCTGCAGCGTGGCCGCGTAATCCGGCGGCCGCTCCTCCAGCCCGGCGATGGCGGCCATCGCCGCCGCCGTCACGGCCGCGTCCTTCCCCGCCATCGCTGCCGTCAGCCGCGGCAGCGCGCGCGCCGGGCCGAGCGACGGCAGCAGCGAGACCACCGTCGTCCTCACGCTCACGTGCGGATCGGCGTCGAGGCCCGAGAGGACGATGACGAAGGTGTCGAGGTCGATGTGCTCGAGCGCCCGCAGCGCGGCCGCCCGCATGGAAGGCCACGGGTCCGACACCGCGTCGAGCACGAGGTCGAGCGACTCCTGGTCGCGCAGCTCGCCCAGCGCGGTCACCGCCTCGAGCCGCAGGTTCGGGTCGGCCTCGCGCGCCTGCGCGATCGCCCGGATGGCCACCGCGGCGTCCTGGCCGCCAAGCTGCGCCAGCGCCCGGATGGCGGCCACGGCGGTCCGCGGGTCGGCCGGCCACGCGCGTGCGAGCGGCACGAGCGCGCCCAGGCTGCCGGCGGCCTTGCGCGTGCCGAGCCCCCGCGCGGCCAACGCACGCGCCACTCCCGACCGGCTGCGCAGCATCGCCGCGAGCGCCGGCACGAACCGCGCGTCGTCGGTCCGCGAGAGCGCGTAGGCCACGGGCCACCACGCCACGCGCGCCAGGCCTGCGCCGTCGAGCGCCACGCCGGCCAGCGCGTCGGCGGCCTTCAGGCGCGTCAGGGCGTAGAGCGCGAGGCGAAAGGCCTCGGCCGGCGGGTCGAGCGGATACGCGCCTTCGTCGGCCTCGAGCGCGGCGCCGTTCAGCGCGGGCCGGTGCGCCGCGGCCATGGCGGCGATCGCCGGCGCCGACGCGGCATCGCCAATCAACCCGAGCGCTTCGGCGGCGCGCCCCTGCACACGCGCGTCCGGGTCGCCCAGCGCGGCCCGCAACGGATCGACGGCCGAGCGATCGCCGATGAGGCCCAGGCCGAAGGCCGCCATCTGGCGCACCTCGGCGTCGCGATCGCCGGCGAGCAGAGCCGCGAGCGGCGCCACGCCCTCGGCGACGCCGGTGCGTCCGATGGCCAGCGCGGCGCGCCGGCGTACGCGTCCCTCGGGATCGGTCAGGAGCACGACCAGGTCGGGCGCCGGCGGCGGAGGCGGCGCGATCTTCGAGCGGCGCCCGCCGGACGGGGCTTGAGTGGCCGGCTGAGCCGGAGGCGCGGGGGCCCGAAGGACGCGCTGGTCCTCGAGTTGGAGCATCCAGGCCATCTTCTGCTCGAACGTGAGCGGCAACGGCTGCGGCGTGCGCGCCTGCGCCGCGGCCGGCCCGGCCGACGCCAGCGCCACCCCAAGCACCGCCCAGGACACGCGCCGCGTCACGGCATCATCTCCAGCTGCCGGATCGTGGCCCGTTCCACGCGTTCGGCGACGACGTGCACGCCGATGCCGGGACCGACGGGCACGCCAATCGTGCCGTCTGGCGCGACATCGATGGGAGGGTCAATCAGGTCGGGCTGGTAATAGCGCCGGCTGGCAGCCACATCGCCGGGCAGCGAGAAGTTGGCGAGCGACGACAGGTGCAGGTTGTGCGCGCGGCCGATGCCCGATTCCAGCATCCCGCCGTGCCAGACCGGCACGCCGCGGCTCGCGCACAGGTCGTGGAGGCGGATCGATTCGCCGTGCCCGCCCACGCGGCCGGGCTTGATGTTGATGATGCGGCAGGCGCCAGCGTCGATCGCCTCGCGGCCGCGCCGCACCGAGTGAACCGACTCGTCGAGGCAGACCGGCGTCGCCAGGCGACGCTGCAGCGCCGCGTGGTCGGCGATGTCGTCGTAGTCGAGGGGCTGTTCAATCATCAGCAGGCTGAACTGGTCGAACCGCGCGAGGTGCTCCGCGTCCTCGAGGCCGTAGGCCGCGTTGGCGTCCACCATCAGCGGCACCTGCCCGAAGCGGCGGCGCACGGCGGCGGCCGCGGCCACGTCCCAGCCGGGCTTCACCTTGATCTTCACGCGCTGGTAGCCGTCGGCCAGTTCGGCGGCCACCCGGTCGGTGAGCTGCTCGATCGAGTCCTGGATGCCGATCGAGACGCCGGCGGCCACGCACGCCCTCGTGCCGCCGAGCGCGGCCGAGAGCGGCACGCCGGCCTGCGTGGCGAACAGGTCCCACGCCGCCATCTCGACGGCGGCCTTGGCCATGTGATGCCCCCGGACGCGCCGGAGGGCCGGGAACACCTCGCGGGGATGGCCGAACCGGACGCCCAGCACGAGCGGCGCCAGGAAGGCCGCGATCACGTGCCAGGCGGTCTCGACCGTCTCCGCGCTGTAGTACGGATCGTTGTCGGCGACGCACTCGCCCCACGCGGTGACGCCGCCACCGTCGAGCCGGACGAGCAGGAACGTGCGGTCGTACACGCGCCCGAAACTGGTCTCGAAGAACCTGACCAGGGGCAGCCGCAGCAGGCGCAGTTCGAGGCGCTCGATGATCACGGCGCCATCTTACCGCGCCTTGCCAGGCCCGAGGGGCCATCGGTATACTCCCGGCAGATTGGACTACCGCTACCTGGCGATTGAAGGCCCTGTCGGCGCGGGCAAGACGGCGCTGGCCGAGCGCCTGGCGCTCCGCCTCGACGCGACTGCCATCCTCGAGGACGCCGACAACCCGTTTCTCGCCGACTTCTACGAGGATCGGCCCGGTTCGGCGTTCCAGGCGCAGCTGTTCTTCCTGCTGAACCGCCACCGTCAGCTGTCCGGCCTCCGGCAGGCGGACCTGTTCAGCCAGGTGTCGATCTGCGACTACCTCTTCGATCGCGACCGCATCTACGCCCACCTCAGCCTCGACGACAACGAGCTGTTCATCTACCAGCGGCTCTACGACCTCCTCTGCCGCGACATCCCGCCGCCCGACCTCGTCGTCTACCTCCAGGCCCCGACCGACCTCCTGCTCAAGCGCCTGCGCGAACGCGCGCGCGATCCGGAGCACCAGGGGCACCGCCTGTCTCCCGAGTACGTCAAGGAGCTGAACGAGGCCTACCAGCACTTCTTCTTTCATTACGCCGCCACGCCGCTGCTCATCGTGGAGACATCGCAGATCGATTTCGGGCGGAGCGACGACGCCGTCGACGACCTGCTCCGCCAGCTCAAGGCGATGGGGAGAGGGACGCAGTACTACGTGCCGAGGCAGTAGAAGACAGAAGCAAGAAGTAGACAAGCTGCACCGGCAGTCCTTCTTCTTGCTTCTTGCTTCTTGCTTCTTGCTTCTGTCTTCTGCCTTCTGTCTTCTGATAGAGTTCCCCTGAATGCCCTGGTTCAAGAAGGTGAAGACGCCAATCGCGCAGGCGCCGGCCACGGAGGTCCGGGTGCCCGAAGGGCTGTGGATCAAGTGCCCGTCCTGCGCGCAGGTCATCTACAACAAGGACCTGCAGGCGAATCTCCAGGTGTGCCCGAAGTGCGCCCATCACTTCCGCATGACCGCCACCGAGCGCCTGCGCTCGCTCTTCGACGGCCCGTGGGACGAGCACGACGCCGGCCTGGCCTCCACCGACCCGCTCGGGTTCACCGACACCAAGCCCTACCGCGACCGGCTCAGGGCCGGCCAGGCGTCGACCGGCGCGCTGGACGCAGTCATCGTGGCCAGCGGCGAACTGGAGCGCGTCCCGGTCGTCGTCGCCGCGATGGAGTACGGCTTCATCGGCGGCAGCATGGGCGTGGTCGTGGGCGAGAAGATCACCAGGGCCGTGGAGCGCGGCCTGACGGCGCGCCGGCCGGTCATCGTGGTGTCGTGCTCGGGCGGCGCGCGGATGATGGAAGGAGCTCTCTCGCTGATGCAGATGGCGAAGGTCTCCGCCGCGCTCGCGCGGCTCGACCGCGCCGGGATCCCGTACCTGTCGGTGCTGACGGACCCGACGACGGGCGGCGTCACGGCCAGCTTCGCCATGCTCGGCGACCTCAACCTCGCCGAGCCGAAGGCGCTCATCGGGTTCGCCGGCCCGCGCGTCATCGAGCAGACCATCCGCCAGAAGCTGCCGGAGGGGTTCCAGCGGAGCGAGTTCCTGCTCGCCCACGGCATGATCGACGTCGTCGTCGATCGGCGCGAACTGAAGGGCACCATCGCCAAGGCCCTGCGTTTCATGCATGCACCCGCTTGAGTACCTCTTCGGCCTAGAGTTCCACGGCCACAAGCTCGGCCTCGACAGCATCCGCGTGGTCACCGAGGCGCTGGGCCGCCCCCAGGACGCGTGCCCCTCGGTGGTCGTGGCGGGCACGAACGGGAAGGGATCGGTGTGCGCGATGGTGTCGGCCGCGCTGCGCGCGGCGGGATACCGGACGGGCTGCTATACCTCCCCGCACCTGGTCCGTGTCGAGGAGCGCTTCGCGATCGACGGCGCGCCGGTCGCGGCGGCCGAGCTCGAGGCCGTCGTCGACGGCCTGCGGGCACTGTGCGGCCGACTGCAGGCAAACGGATCGCTGCAGGCGACGCCGACGTTCTTCGAGGTGGCGACGGCCGCGGCGTTCGAGATCTTCCGCCGGCGCCGTGTCGAGGTCGCGGTGCTCGAGGTCGGGATGGGCGGCCGCCTCGACGCGACGTCGGTCGCCACGCCGCTGGCCGGGGCCATCACGAACATCGCGCTCGACCACCAGCAGTACCTCGGCGACACCCTCGAGGAGATCGCGCGGGAGAAGGCCGGCATCGCGAAGCCCGGCATGCGGCTGGTCTGCGGAGAACGGGCGGCCGGACCGCGCCGCGTGATCGAGGCGGTCTGCGCCGGGCGCGGCGCGCGCTTCGTGGACGCGGCGGCTGGCGCGGCGGTCGACCCGTCGACGGCGGACGGGACGACGACGGTCACGATCCGCACGCCGGCTGGCGCGTACGGGCCGCTGACGCCGGGCCTGGCGGGCCGGCACCAGTGGCAGAACGCGCTGGTCGCCGTGCGCCTGCTCGAAGAGCTGGCGGCGGCCGGCCTCGGGGTGACGGCGCGCGCCATCGCGTCCGGCGTGCGCGATGCGAGGTGGCCGGGCCGCCTCGACTGGCGGCGGCTGCCCGGCGGCCGGCGCGTGCTGCTCGACGCCGCGCACAACGACGCGGGCGCGGCGGCACTGGCGGCGTACCTGCGCGAGACGATCGCCGGCGGGCGCCAGCCGCTGGTGTTCGGCGCGATGCGCGACAAGGACCGGGGCGGGATGCTGCGCCACCTGCTGCCCTGCGCCTCGCGGGTGGTGCTCACGGCGCCACCCACGCCGCGGGCGGCCGATCCGGACGCGATCAGGGCCGAGGTGCTCGCGATCGATCCGAGAGCCGACGCCGTGGTCGTACGCGACCCCGGAGCCGCGCTGGACGCGGCGTGGTCTGCCGGGACGTCGATCACCGTGGCGGGCTCGATCTTCCTGCTGGGCGCGGTCCTGCCGGTCCTCGAAAGCCGCGGCGCGGCATGGTAATCTTCGGGACGATGAGACTCCGCTCCGCGCGGATCGTGCGCGTCGCCGCGTGTGCCGTGCTGGCCGCCGTGCTGGCCGCGGCGGGCGCGTCCGCACAGCAGGCGGGGGGCCAGGCGATTCCCGGCGTCGACTCCGCGCGGCAGTGGTACATCGAGCGCATCGGCGACACGCACTGGAAGCTCACCGGCGATGTCGAGATCGACAAGGACGACACGAAGATTTTCGCCGACGAGGTGGAGATCTTCACGGACCGGGACCTCCTGCTGGCCCGCGGTAACGTCACGGTCACCACGCCCACCCAGCGCATCTCGGCCGACTCGCTCGAGTTCAACACCAAAACGAAGCTCGGCACGTTTCGCCACGCCTCAGGCAGCGCGACGCTGCAGCAGGAGGCGGAGCGGCCGGCGGAGAAGAGCGCCTTCGGGACGCAGGAGCCGGAGGTCCTGTTCTACGGCGAGACGCTCGAGAAGATCGCGGAGCAGAAGTACCGGATCACCAACGGCGGCTTCACCACCTGCGTGCAGCCGAAGCCGCGGTGGGAGATCACGTCGGGGACCGCGATCCTGAACATCGATCACTACGCGGTGCTGCAGAACTCCGTGATGCGGGTGAAGGGCGTGCCGCTGCTCTACCTCCCGATCATGTACTACCCGATCAACAAGGAGGATCGGGCCACGGGCTTCCTGCTCCCGATGTACACCTCGTCGACGCTCAAGGGGAACACGATCAGCAACGCGTTCTTCTGGGCGATGAGCCGGAGCCAGGACGCGACGTTCAACTACGACTGGTTCTCCAAGACGGGCCACGGGTTCGGCACGGAGTACCGCTACGTCCGGTCGCGGTCCTCGTCCGGCGACGCGCGCTTCTACGTCCTGAACGAGCGGCCGACGACGGCGCCGGACGGGAGCGGGGGCACGATCGAGGTGGCGGGGCGCCGCAGCTTCGACGCCCGCGCGAACCTGGCCCAGGACCTGCCCTACCGGCTGCGCGGCCGGCTGCGGGTGGACTACTTCTCCGACATCACGGTCCAGCGCACCTACAACACCAACATCTACGACGCCTCGAGGCGCCAGCGCAGTTTCTCGGGGAGCGTCAGCGGCAACTGGGGCCCGTACGGCGTGGCGGGCTGGTTCGACCGCAGCCAGTACTTCTTCAATTCCGACGACTCCACCGTCTCCGGGGCGCTGCCCCGCATCTCGGTCACCCGCGGCGAGCAGCCCATCGGGAAGTGGCCCGTCTACTTCGGCGCCGGGGGCGAGTACTCGGCGATGGTCCGCCAGACGGTGTCCGGCGAGTCCACGTACGATTCCGGCCTGCAGCGCATCGACGCGACGCCGACGGTCCGCTTCCCGTGGCGGAATACCCTTCTTCACCGTGAACTCCTCGCTGGGCTGGCGCTACACGTGGTGGAGCCAGAGCCTGGCGCCGGTGACGGGCGAACAGGTGCCGCAGTCGATCAGCCGCAACTACTTCGACATGCAGGCGCGTATCGTCGGCCCGGTGCTGAACCGGATCTTCAACACCCCCGACAGCGGCTACGCGGAGAAGATCAAGCACGCGATCGAGCCCTGGGTGAACCTGCAACGCGTGACGTCCATCGATCTCGACAACCGGATCGTGCGGCTCGATTCCACCGACTACATCGTCGGCGGCACGACGCGGGTCACCTACGGCGTGAACAACCGCGTCTACGCGAAGCGCAAGGGCGGGGCCGACGGCGGCCGGTCGCGCGAGATCCTCAACGTCGGCATCCGGCAGACCTACTACACGAACTCGCTCGCGTCAGCCGTCGACCCGAACTACTCGACCAGCTTCGGCACGGTGCGGCCGCAGAGCCTGTCTCCCGTCTCGGTGGCCGCGCGGTTCACGCCCGCCGACGACCTGAGCGCGTCGTTCCGCACCGAGTACAACACCTACGTGAACGCGTTCATGACGCTCGGCGCGATCGGCACGTACACGATGGGCAATCTCGGCATGGTGTCGGCCGGATGGAGCCAGCGCCGTTTCATCGCGAGCCTCCCCGGCTACGAAGACCCGGCGCGGAGCAACCACTACCTGAACGCCGACGCGAGCCTGCGGTTCAGCCAGAACCGGTACGGCGGCGGCGTCTCGTTCAACTACGACATCAAGAACGCGTACTTCCTGCAGCGCCGGTTCCTCGGGTACTACAACGCGCAGTGCTGCGGGTTCACGGTCGAATACCAGACGTTCAACTTCGGCGGCTACAGATTCGGCGGCGGCTACACGCCGAGCGTGCAGCAGGACCGCCGGTTCAGTTTCTCGATCTCGCTGGCGGGCATCGGCTCGTTCTCGCCGCCCTTCGGCGGGATGAGCTCGACGGGCGTCTATCGGTAGGCGGCCCGGGACGGAAGGCGGTACACGATGGTCAAGGTCCTCGTCACGGGCGGCGCCGGCTTCATCGGCAGCAATTTCGTTCGCTACGCGCTGCGCACGCACCCCGACTGGCACGTCACCACCCTCGACAAGCTCACCTACTGCGGCCGCCTCGAGAACCTGCACGACGTGCTGGACAATCCCCGACACACGTTCGTGCTCGGCGACATCGCCGACAGCGCGGTGAGCGCGCCGCTGGTGCAGGGCGCCCACCTCGTGGTGCACTTCGCGGCCGAGACGCACGTGGACCGCTCGCTGCAGAGCGCCGGCGCGTTCATCCACACCGACGTCTTCGGCACGTTCGCCCTGCTCGAGGCCGCGCGCCAGGCCGAGGGCCTGCGCCGCTTCATCCAGATCTCCACCGACGAGGTCTACGGCTCGGTCCCCGCCGGCGCCTCGAGGGAAACCGACGAACTGCGGCCGCGCAACCCCTACTCGGCCAGCAAGGCAGGTGCCGACCGCCTGGCGTACAGCTACTGGGCCACCTATCAGGTCCCGGTCATCGTCACGCGCGCCTCGAACAACTACGGGCCGTACCAGTTCCCCGAGAAGGTCATCCCGCTCTTCATCACGAACGCCCTCGAAGACCGCGACCTGCCGCTCTACGGCGACGGGCTGAACGTGCGCGACTGGCTCCACGTCGAGGACCACTGCGCCGCCATCGATCTGGTCCTCGACAAGGGCGTCGACGGCGAGGTGTACAACATCGGCGGCGGCAACGAGGTGACCAACGTCGACCTGACACGGCGGATCCTGCAACTGACCGGCAAGCCCGACACGCTCATCCGGCCGGTGGCCGACCGCCTCGGCCACGACCGCCGCTATGCCCTCGACACGGCGAAACTGCGCGCCCTCGGCTGGGCCCCTCGGCACGTGTTCTCCGACGGCCTGGCGTCCACCGTGGAGTGGTACAAGGCCAGCCCGTGGTGGTGGCGGCCCATCAAGCACGAAGACCCGGCCTACCAGGCCTACTACAAGGCGCAGTACACGACCCGGACGGGAGCGTAGCCGCACCCCGGCGCGGCCCGCTTCGCCATGAGCCACAGGCCCACGATTCTCGTCACCGGCGCCGCGGGCTTCGCAGGCTCCCACCTGCTGGACCTGCTCCGGCTGGAGGAGGCGCGGGTGGTCGCCCTGCGCAAGCCGGGCGTCGGCGCCGACACGCAGGCGGCGCACCCGGACGCCGACTGGCGGGAAATCGAGCTCCTCGATCGCGGCGCCATGCGGAAGGTGGTCGCGGACACGCGGCCCGGCACGGTCTACCATCTCGCGGGCGCCCCGCACGTCGGGCAATCGTGGTCGGCGGCCACCGACACGCTTGCGATCAACGTCCTCGGCACACACGCGCTGCTCGAGGCGGTCCGCCTCGAGGGCCTGCCCTGCCGCGTGGTCGTGCCGAGCTCGGCCTACGTGTACCGGACGCTCGATCGGGCGCTCACCGAGGACGACGCCGTCGAGGCCGCCAACCCGTACGCCATCAGCAAGGTGGCCGTGGAGCTGGCGGTGGCCCGCGCCGCCCGGGTGGACGGCGTGCGCGCCGTGGTGGCCCGATCGTTCAATCACATCGGCCCGCGGCAGGACCCGTCGTTCTTCGCGTCCGGTGTGGCGCGCCAGGTGGCGCTCATCGAATCGGGCCGCCTCGAGCCCGTCATCCACGTGGGCAATCTTGAAAGCCGCCGTGATCTCACCGACGTGCGCGACACGGTGCAGGCCTACCGGGCGCTCGCCGATCGCGGCAGCCCGGGAGCCGCGTACAACGTGTGCTCGGGCCGGGCCTACCAGATGCGCGACCTGCTGGAGACGCTCGTCGCGCGGGCGCGCGTCGAGGTCGAGATCCGGACCGACCCGGAACGCCTCCGCCCGAACGACACGCCGCTGCTGCTCGGCGATCCGTCGCGCATCAGGCAGGCCACGGGCTGGGAGCCGCGGGTGCCCATCGAGCAGACCCTTGCCGACCTGCTGGACTACTGGCGGCGGGCGGCCTGAGGCGCCCATGCGAGTCCTGGTCACGGGCGGCACGGGCTACCTCGGGCGGCGGCTTGTCGGCGCGCTGCGAGCCGCGGGGCACGAGGTCGTGCTCTACGGCAGGTCGGCCGGCGCCGCCGGGCTCGACGCCGCGGCGGTGGACGGCGACGTGCGGGACCCGGGCAGGCTCGCGGACGCCGTGCGCGGCTGCGACGCGATCCTGCACGCCGCGGCGCTGGTCGCCACGTGGCGGCCGCGGTGGCGGGACTTCGACGATGTGAACGTCGAGGGCCTGCGGTCGGTGCTGCGCGCGGCGGCCCGGCACGGCGTCTCGCGCGTGGTCTGCACCTCGTCGTTCCTCGCGTTGACGCCGGCCGGCTGCGAGGCCCCGCCGCACTGGAACGACTACCAGCGCACCAAGTCGGCCGCGGACGCGATGGCGGAGGCGGCCGCGCAACAGGGTGCGCCGATCATCAGGCTGTACCCGGGAGTGGTCTACGGCCCGGGCGTCGCCACCGCGGGCAACCTGGTCGGCGGCATGGTGGCCGATCACCTGGCCGGCCGGCTCCCGGGCCTCATCGGCGCCGATCGGATCTGGTCCTTCTCCTTCATCGACGATGTGGCGGCCGCCCATGTGGCGGCGCTCGAGCGGGGCACGGCCGGCGCCCGCTACCCGCTCGGCGGCGTCGATGCCCCGCAGATGCGGGTGTTCGACATCGTCAGGCAGTTGACCGGGCGCGGCCAGCCGCGCCGCATCCCCGACTGGGTGGCGTCGCCCGCCGCCCTGGCCGACGAGTGGCTGGCGTCCTGGTTCGGGCGCACGCCGCTGCTGACGACCGGCACCTTGGAGATCCTCCTGCGCGACTGGCCGCTCGGGCACGCGCGGGCGTCGGAGGAACTGGGCTACCGCGTGACGCCGCTCGAGCAGGGCGTGGCACGCCTGCTCGACGCCATCCCGGCAAGGCCCGCGGCCGCATGACCATGTTCTCCGAGACCGCCCGCCAGATCGTGCACATCTCCATGGGCGCATTCGCGCTGCTCCTGCGCGTGCTCACGTGGTGGCAGGCCGCCCTGTGCGCGCTGGCGGCGCTCCTGTTCAACGCCTTGGTCTTGCCGAGGGCCGGGGGCCGCGCGATCATCCGGCCCGTCGACGCCTCGCGAGGCTACCCGTTCGGGATTCTCGTCTACCCCGTCAGCGTGCTGCTGCTCATCCTCGCCTTCCCCGCGCGGCTCGACATCGCCGCCGGCGCCTGGGGCATCCTGGCCGCCGGCGACGGCGCGGCGACGCTTGCCGGGCGGCGATGGGGGCGTCACCGGCTGAGCTGGAACCCCGAGAAAACTCTCGAGGGGCTGCTGGCCTTCATCGCCGCCGGCGGCGCGGCCGCGGTGTTCCTCACGTGGTGGACCGCGCCAGCCATCGTGCCGCCGCCGCCCCTGACGTTCGTGATCCTCGCGCCTCTCCTCGCGGCGGTGGCCGCCGGCCTGGTCGAGACCGTCCCGGTGGCGCTCGACGACAACATTTCGGTGCCCGTGACGGCAGGCGCCGCGCTGTGGCTGTGCAGCCTCGTGTCGGAGGCCGCGTGGCAGGGACATGCGGACGCGGTTGTCGCGAACCTGGCGGCGGCGCTTGCCGTGAATACGGCCGCCGCCGCCGGCGGCTACCTGCTTCGCACCGTGCGCCTGTCGGGCATGCTCACGGGCTGGGCGATCGGCGTCGTCGTCTACGCGGCGCTCGGGCTCGCGGGATGGACGCTGCTGTTCCTGACGTTCGCGGTCGCGACCGTCACCTCGCGGCTCGGCCTGAAGAAGAAGGCGCTGCTCGGCATCGCCGAAGCGCGCGGGGGGCGCCGGGGCGGCGGCAACGCGTTCGCGAACACCGGGCTTGCGGCGATCGCGGCCTGCGCCGCCGTGGCCACGCCGTTCCGGGAAGCCGCGCTGGTGGCGTTTGTCGCCGCGCTCGCCACCGGCGGCAGCGATACGGTGGCGAGCGAGATCGGCAAGGCCTGGGGCGGCCGGACGTACCTGCCGCTGACGCTCGCCGAGGCCCGGCCCGGCACGCCAGGCGCGGTCTCGCTCGAGGGCTCGGCGGCGGGCATCCTCGGCGCGCTGGCGCTCGCCTGGGCCGCCAGCCTGCTCGGGCTCGTCCCGGCGTGGACCGTGTGGGCCATTGTCGCCGGGGCGATCGCGGGCTCCGCGCTCGAAAGCGCGCTGGCGGCCACGCTGGAAGCCTCGCGCGTGGTCAACAACGATCTGCTGAACTTCATCAACACCGCGGCGGGGGCCATCGCCGCGATCGTGATTGTGAGGCTGTCTTGAGCGAGCCGTCGCGCCTGCGGACCCTGGCCGATTTCGCCCGTCCGTTCACGCTCATCGCGCCCGCGCTGGGCTTTGCATCGGCAGCCGCGACGGCCATCGGCGCACAGCCGCGCGAGGCGTGGAGTTGGGGCCTGGTGGTCTATCCCGTCATCGGGTCCGTCATGGCGGCGGTGCTGAACATCGCCTCCAACGGGCTGAATCAGATCTTCGACCTCGAGATCGATCGGGTCAACAAGCCGAAGCGCCCTCTGCCGAGCGGGCGGATGTCCCTGCACGAGGCCTGGGCCGTCACCCTGGCCAGTTTCGCCCTCGCCTTCGTCCTCGCCTGGAACGTGGCGCCTGGCGGGCGGCACGAGTGCTTCTGGATGGTGGCGGCGGCGGCCGTCATCACGACGCTCTACTCGGCGCCGCCGTTCCGGACGAAGCGACTCGGCATCTGGGCCAACGTGACGATCGCGGTCCCGAGGGGCGTGCTGCTGAAGGTGGCGGGCTGGTCGTCGGTGAAGTCGGCGATGGGCTTCGAGCCGTGGTTCCTCGGGGCGATTTTCGGGCTGTTCCTCCTCGGCGCGACGACGACGAAGGACTTCGCCGACATGGACGGCGATCGCCGAGGAGGCTGCCGGACGCTGCCGATTCAGTTCGGGGTCACGCGTGCGGCGTGGATGATCTCGCCGTCCTTCGTGCTGCCGTTCCTGATGATTCCCGCCGGGGCGTGGGCCGGCGTCCTGACGGGCAACTTCTGGCTGCTGCAGGCGCTGGGCGCCTTCATGACCGCCTATGGCCTGTACGTCTGCTACCTGATGCTGCGCAGGCCCGACGACCTCGCGGTCGAGGAGAACCACGTGTCGTGGGCGCACATGTACCGGATGATGTTCGTCGCGCAGATCGGCTTCGCGCTGGCGTACTTGCTGTAGACGACAGAACCGCGGCAGCGAAGCCCCGGGGCCCAGTCTCTACGCCTGCCCGAGCAGGGCGCGGACGCGGGCCTCGGTGGGCGGATGGGTGCTGAAGAGCGACAGCACGCCGTGCACGCTGAACGGCTTCATGATCATCATGTGCGCCGTGGCGGGATTGGCGTCCATCGGGATGCGCTTCGACGCCGACTCCAGCTTCTTCAGCGCGTCGACCAGGCCGTAGGGCGTCCCGGCGATCTCGGCGCCGCCCCGGTCGGCGCCGAACTCGCGCGACCGCGAGATCGCGGCCTGGATGAGCATGGCCGCGATGGGCGCGAGGATCACCGTGGCGAGCAGCGCGATCGGGTTCGAGCCGCCCTCCCGGTCGTCGCGGCTGCCGCCGCCGAACATGGCGGCGAACTGCAACATGCGCGCCACCATCATGATGGCCGCGGCCATCGTCGCAGCCACCGAGCTCACCAGGATGTCGCGGTTCTTGACGTGCGCCAGCTCGTGGGCCATGACGCCCTCGAGCTCGCGCTGGTCGAGCAGGCGGAGGACGCCCTCGGTGGCCGCCACCGCCGCGTGCGACGAGTTGCGCCCGGTCGCGAACGCGTTGGGCGACTGATCCGGAATGACGTACACCTTCGGCATCGGCAGGCCGGCCCGCTGGGCCAGGCGCGCCACGGTCTGGTGGAGCGGGTGCTCCGGCCCGACCGGCTTGGCCCGATACATGGCCAGCACGATCTTGTCGGAGAACCAGTACGACGCGAAGTTCATGACGACGGCGAAGGCAAAGGCCATCATCAGGCCGCCGGACCCGCCCAGGTAGTCCCCGAGCACCAGCAGCAATCCGCTCATCAGCCCGAGCAACAGGGCGGTCTTGAAGGTGTTTCCCATGGTCGTGTCCTGGATGTGGCCTCGACGACCAGTTTAAACCGTCAGGATCCGTCGCAGCAACCCGGCGAGAAGCGCCGCGCGCCAAGGCAGATCCGCGAGGGTCACGTGCTCGTCGGCGGCATGCGCTCCGCCGCCCACGGCGCCGAGGCCGTCTAGTGTTGGGACGCCGAGGGCGGCGGTGAGGTTTCCATCCGAGCCTCCGCCGGTCCCGCCTTCGCCGAGGTCGCGCCCGAGGCCGGCGGCGGCCTCCCTGGCCAGGGCGAACAGGCGGGCCGTGGCTGCGGACCGCTCCATCGGCGGCCGGTCGAAGCCCCCCTCCACGGTGAGGCGTGTCCGCGGGTCCACGGGGGTCAGGCCGCCCAGCGCGGCAGCCACCCGGGTGGCTTCGGCGGTGGTGGCCGCGCGCACGTCGATCGAGGCGTCGGCTTCAGCGGCCACGACATTCGGGCGCGTCCCGCCGCGGACGACGCCGACGTTGATGGACGTGCCAGCGGCCTCATCCCGCAGCGCTTCCACACGCGTGAGCTGGCGGACCAGCTCGCCGACGGCGCTGGCGCCGCGCTCCGGCTCGATGCCGGCATGCGCCGCGCGGCCCGTTACCCGCAGCACGAATCCGCCGCAGCCCTTGCGGCTGGTCTTGAGCGCGCCCCCGGGCAGCGCGGGCTCGAGCACGAGGACCGCCTCGCTGGCGCGGGCCTCGGCCTCGATCAGGGCGCGCGACGTGGCGCTGCCGGATTCCTCGTCTGCGGTCACGAGCATCGCGACCCGGCCGGGAAGACCGCGGCCTGTTTCGTGAAGCGCCTTGAGGGCGAGCGCGGCCAGGGCGAGGCCGGCCTTCATGTCGAACACCCCGGGGCCGCGAAGCACGCCGGACTCGTCCCGGAAGGGATGGCCCGCCAGCGTGCCGGCGGGCCACACGGTATCGATGTGGCCGAGCAGCAGGACCCGGCGCGCGCCGCTGCCGAAATCGGCCCTCAGATGATCGCCGGCCGGACCGCCCGGGATGCGGGTGGTCGCGCCCCCAATGCCGCGGAGGCGGGCGTCGAGCTCCGCCACGCACGCGTTGATGGCCGCCGCGTCGCCGCTCGGCGACTCGAGGCGCACCAGCGCCTCGACGAGATCAATCGTCCACGGCAGCTCGCGTTCGCAGTAGCTGAGCAGTGTCTTCATCGTCTGACGCTCGTCGGCTTGGTTCGAGGGGCCACGCGGCGGCATGCCCGGCCTCGTGGTCCCCCGCGTCCCGAGTCCCGAGTCCCGAGTCCCGAGAGTATCTATATAATGCTCTCATGCCCCGGCTGCTGAACCCGCTGCCGTTTGCCGCGCTGACACTGGCGGTCAGCGTGTGGGCGGCGCACGCGCAGCCGCCGGTCGCACGCCCCCAGCCGCCTCCCGCGGCGCCCGCGTCCAAGCTGCCGCCGAAGCCGGGACCGACGACCGCCACGACACCAGCCACGAAGCCGGCCACGACGCCGGCCACGGCGCCGGCCGCGCCTCAGCCGCAAGGCGCGAAGCCGCAGGCCGCGCCGGCGGCGGCCCAGGCCGCCCCAGCGCGCAGCACTGCCGCCGTCGATGCGCCGGAGGTTGCGCCGGCGGCGTGCCGGCAGGGCGCCCCGGTCCTGGCCGGCGCCCAGTACCTCGCGTTGTACGATGCGGGCATGGGCCAGACCTATTGCCTGTATGGCTCCGCGCAGGCGTTCGCCGACGTGGTGGCGTACTACCGGACCGTGCTCAAGGATCGCGGCGAGCTCGTGTTCGACGCGCCGGCCACCCACATGTTCGAAGTCGGGAAGTTCAAGGAAGCCGAGGTGGCGTTTCCGCCGGGGGTGACGGTGAAGGACTACACCTGGGGCGGGTCGCCAGGCTACATGAACCCCAGGCTCGGCGCGTCGCCGGGGTTCTTCCCCACGGTCGTTCAGATTGTGCCGCCGCCCGCGGCCGGCGCCGCGCGCCGCCAGTAGGCGGCGGTCCCGCCGCCAGCCCTACGCCAGCCGGCGCAGGATGAAGCACTTCAGGTAGTAGGTTTCCGGGACGCCCAGCACCACCGGGTGATCGCGCGCCTGCATGCGCTTCTCGACCACCGCCATGCGCACGCGCGCGTCGACCGACGCCTCGTACACGATCTGTCCGAACGACGCTTCGTCGATGTGGTAGGAGCACGTGCAGGTCACGAGCACGCCGCCGGGGTTGAGCAGCTTCATCGCGCGGAGGTTGATCTCCTTGTAGCCGGCCTAGGCCTTCTCGACGGCGCTCTTGCTCTTGGCGAAGGCCGGCGGGTCGAGCACGATCGTGTCGAAGCGCTCACGGTCGCGCTCCAGCTGGCGCAGCGCGTCGAACACGTTGGCGAGGCGCGCGTCGACGTTGGCCGCCTGGTTGCGCGCCGCGTTGCGGGTGATGTGCGCGACGGCCTCCTCCGACACCTCGAGCGCCGTCACCGACTCGCAGCGGTCGGCGAGTTGCAGCGCGAACGCGCCGTGATAGCTGAAGCAGTCGAGCAGGCGCCCGCGCGCGTACGCGCGCGCCGCCGCGCGGTTCTCCCGCTGGTCGAGGAAGAGGCCCGTCTTCTGTCCGTGCCTCAGGTCGACCTCGTGGTCAATTCTGCCCTCCCGCACGTGCACCACGTCCGGCACCTCGCCGTGCAGCAGCGCGACCGACGACTCCAGGCCCTCGAGCAGCCGGACGCGCACGTCGTTGCGCGCCAGCACGCCGGCCGGGTGCCGTTGCTCGACGAGGAGGCGCACGATTTCGGGCAGCAGGCGGTCGACGCCCTGCGACAGCGCCTGGACGACCAGGTAGTCGCCGTACTGGTCGACGACCAGCGACGGCAGCAGGTCGCCTTCGCCGTGCACGAGGCGGCAGGCCGTCGCGTCGATGTCCGAGCTCCTGCCGGAACGCGATCGCCGACGCGAGGCGCGCCCGCCACAGGTCGAGCCCTGCCGGCGCCTCGCCGACCGTCAGCATGCGCAGCGCGATCTGCGAGCGGTCGCTGAACAGCGCGCGGCCGACGATGCGCCCGCGCGGGTTGTGGACGATCACGGTGTCGCCGCCGGCGGCGCGGGCGTCGGCGACGTCGGTCCTGTAGATCCAGGGGTGCCCGCCGCGGACGCGCTCTTCGCCGCGGCCGCTGATGACGACGCTTGGTTCGGCAGTGGTGGTCACGACGCGCCTGCGCTTTCCAACCGCACCCGGCGGCGCGCCCGCGCGCCGCGCCTCTCCATCATGCGGAATCCGGCCCGGGAAATCGAGTAGAATCCCGTGGTGCGCGTCGCCATCGGCTCCGACCACGCCGGGTTCCACCTCAAAGAGACCATCAAGGCGCTGCTCGGCGAGATGGGAATCCCGTACGAGGACTTCGGCGCCGGCTCCGACGACTCGGTCGGACTACCCGGACTTCGCCGCCGGGGTCGCCCGGCTCATGCTCGACGGCAGGGCCGACCGCGGCATCCTCGTCTGCGGCACGGGCATCGGCATGGTCGATCGCCGCGAACAAGATTCCCGGCATCCGCGCCGCGCTGGCCTGGAACGCGGAGACCGCGCGGCTCAGCCGCGCGCACAACGACGCCAACATCCTGACGCTCGGCGGGCGCACGACGCCCGCGGCCGACCTCGAGGCCATCGTGCGCGCGCTTCCTGACCACGGCGTTCGAGGGCGGGCGCCACGACGCCCGCCTCGCGAAGATCGCGCACCTCGAACACAAGGACACCTAGACATGGACCAGACCGTCGCCGCCCACCGCCGCAGCCTGCGGGAGGCCGACCCCGACATCGCCGCCGCCATCCGCGACGAAGTCGGGCGCCAGGCCACGGGCCTCGAATTGATCGCGTCGGAGAACTTCGTCAGCCACGCGGTGCTCGAAGCCGCCGGATCGGTGTTCACGAACAAGTACGCCGAAGGCTATCCCGGGCGCCGCTACTACGGCGGCTGCGAGTTCACCGACGTCGTCGAACGGCTCGCCATCGACCGCGCCAAGGCGCTGTTCGGCGCCGAGCACGCCAACGTGCAGCCGCACTCGGGCGCCCAGGCGAACATGGCCGTGTACTTCACGCTGCTCAAGCCCGGCGACACGGTGCTGGGCATGAACCTGTCGCACGGCGGCCACCTCACGCACGGGCACCCGCTGAACTTCTCCGGCAAGCTCTACACGATCGTGCCCTACGGCGTGCGCCAGGACGACGAGCGGCTCGACTACGACGAGATCGAGCGCCTGGCCGGTCGAGCACAAGCCGAAGATGATCATGGTGGGCGCGAGCGCCTACCCGCGCGTCATCGACTTCGCGCCGGATCCGCGCCATCGCGGACCGCGTGCGGCGCCGCCATGGTGACCGACATGGCGCACATCGCGGGCCTGGTGGCCGGCGGCGTGCACCCGAGCCCGGTGCCGCACTCCGACTTCGTCACCACCACGACGCACAAGACGCTGCGCGGCCCGCGGGCGGGCCTGGTGCTCTGCAAGGAGAAGTGGGCGAAGGACCTCGACCGCTCCGTCTTCCCCGGCGTCCAGGGCGGGCCGCTGGTCCACATCATCGCGGCCAAGGCGGTGTGCTTCAAGGAGGCGCTGGAGCCGACCTTCGCCGCCTACCAGCGGCAGATCGTCGCCAACGCCGCGCGCGCTCGCCGCCGTGATCGCCGCGCACGGCTTCCGGCTCGTCTCCGGCGGCACGGACAACCACCTGATGCTGGTGGACGTGTTCTCGAAGGGCCTCACCGGCAAGGACGCGACCACGGCGCTCGGCAAGGCCGGCATCACCGTCAACCAGAACACGATCCCGTTCGACCAGAACCCGCCGCTCAAGGCGAGCGGCATCCGGATCGGCACGCCCGCCGTGACGACGCGCGGCATGGGCGAGGCCGAGATGGAGCATCATCGGCGAGCTCATCGCGCGCGTGCTGGCGTCGCCCGACGACGAGCGCGTGCACGCGGTGGTGCGGGCCGAGGTGGAAGCCCTGTGCCGGAAGTTCCCGCTGTACCCGGACCAGCTGGTCTAGACGCGCTCGCCGACGCGCGTCTTCGCCGACGACGGCCCGCTGGCGCGGGCCGTCGCCGGACTTCGAGCCGCGGCCGGGCCAGCGCGACATGGCCGCGGCCGTGGCCCGCGTGCTGGGCCGCGGCGGCGTCCTGCTGGCCGAAGCCGGCACCGGCACCGGCAAGACGCTCGCCTACCTCGCGCCGGCCATCCTCAGCGGCCACCGCGTGCTGGTCTCCACGGGCACCAAGAACCTCCAGGAGCAGATCTACTTCAAGGACCTCCCGGTGCTGCCGCGAGGCGCTCGGGCGTCCCGTTCACCGCCACCTACATGAAGGGCCGCGGCAACTACCTGTGCCTGCACCGGTTCGCGTCGCTGCGCGACGATCTCGACGCGGGCTCGCCGGCCGACCGGGTGTACCTCGCAGATGGTCGACGAGCTGGGCCGCCGCGACCGACACGGGCGACCGGGCCGAACTGGCCGACCTGCCGGAGGACGTGCCGTTCTGGAGCGACGATCGCCGCGAGCAACGAGAACTGCATCGGCATCCGAGTGCCCTGAGTTCGACGACTGCTTCGTCACCCGCATGCGCCAGCGCGCCGCCGCCTCCGACGTGGTCATCGTCAATCATCACCTGCTGTGCGCCGACGCGGCGGTGCGGCAGGGCGCGTACGGCGAGGTGATCCCGGAGTGCGCGTACGCGGTGATCGACGAGGCGCATCAGCTCGAGGACGTGGCCACGCAGTACTTCGGCATCTCCGTCAGCAACTACCGGATCGAGGAGCTGGTGCGCGACTTCGATCACGCGATGGCGGCCGGGGGCCTCGCCGACGACGACGGGGAGCTCGGGCGGGCCGTGCGCGCGCGTGGACGAGCGGGGGCGGCTGTTCTTCGCGGCCGTCGCGCATGCGAGGCCGTCGGCGCCTGCCGCGGCCGGAGGACCCTCCGGCAGCGACGATCGCGTGCGCGTCACCACCGCGGACTTGGAGCCCGCGCAGGGCCCCGGGGAGGCCGTCCTGAACGCGCTCGACGGCCTGGAGGCGCTGGTGGCGCTCACGAAGGAGGCGCCCGAGGATGTGCGGGCCATCGGCCGGCGCGCCGGGGAAATGCGCGACGATCTCCGCTTCCTCCTGCAGGCCAACGACCGCGATTACGTGTACTACCTCGAGCAGCGCGGCCGCGGGACGTTCCTCCGCGCCTCGCCGATCAACGTGGCGTCGCTGGTCCGCAACCTGCTGCTCGATCGGTTCGCGGCCACGGTGCTCACCTCCGCGACGCTGGCGGTCGAAGGGTCGTTCGCCTACGTCCGGAGCCGCCTCGGCGTCGAGCGCTGCGAGGAAATCCAGCTCCCGTCCGAGTTCGACTTCGCCACCCAGGCGCTGCTCTACCTGCCGAAGCGGATGCCGTCGCCCAAGACCGCCGCATTCGCCCCGGCTGCGGCCCGCGAGGTGCTCGACATCCTGCGGCGGACGCGCGGCCGGGCCTTCGTGCTGTTCACGAGCTACGCGGTGCTGCGGGCGGTGCAGCAGGCCCTCGAGGGCGCGCTCGAGTACCCGCTGCTCGTGCAGGGCACGGCGCCGCGATCGGCGCTGCTCGCGCAGTTCCGCTCGACGCCGCACGCGGTGCTGCTGGCCACCTCGAGCTTCTGGCAGGGCGTGGACGTGGTCGGCGAGGCCCTGAGCTGCGTGATCATCGACCGCCTGCCGTTCGCCTCTCCTGGGGATCCCGTCGTCGCCGCACGGGTCGAGGCGATTGTCGACCGGGGCGGAGACGGGTTTGCCGATTTCCAGGTGCCGCTGGCCATCCTCACGCTGCTCCAGGGCCTGGGCCGGCTCATCCGCCACCGGCGCGACCGGGGCGTGCTGGCCATCCTCGATCCGCGCATCCGGACCATGCCGTACGGCCGGCGCTTCCTGGCGTCGCTGCCCCCGGCGCCGGTCTGCGACGATCCGGCCGGGATTGACCGGTTCTTCGACCTGGACCTGCCAGGCGGTTGATCGCGGGCGCCGTGGTTTGGGTGTAAACTAGGGCCGATCGGCGAGGTGCCGGTCGGCTCATTTTCCTCATTATCCGGTTCGTCTCCCCTACTAGAGGAGTGCCAATGTCCCGCCTTATTTCCGGCCACAACCTGCTCACGCTGGCCCTGGTCGCGTGCGCGGTCTTCCTGTTCGCCGCCCCTGGCCAGGCCCAGACCGGCGCCCTGCAGGGCAAGGTCGTCGACGAACAGGGCAACCCGCTCGAGAAGGCGGTGGTGGTCATCGAGTTCACCGATGGCATCAACCGCAAGTACAAAGTGAAGACCAACAAGAAGGGCGAGTTCATCCAGATCGGCCTGCCGCCGGGCAACTACAAGGTCACCGCGTCGTTCGAGAAGCTGGGCAGCGTGACCTTCCCGGTGCGCGTCCGCCTGGGCGACCCGACGAAGGTGGACTTCAAGCTCGGGGCGGCCACCGGCATGAGCAAGGAAGACGCCGCCAAGGCGGTCGCGCTGAAGGCCGTCTTCGAGCAGGGCGTCGCGCTCAGCAAGGCAGGCAAGTACGACGAGGCCATCGCGAAGTTCACCGAGGCGTCCGGCATGGTGCCCGGCTGCTACGACTGCTTCTACAACGTCGGCTTCAACCACACGCAGAAGAAGGAGTACGACCAGGCCGAGGCCGCGTTCCTGAAGGCCATCGAGATGAAGTCGAACTACGTCGAGGCCTACAACGGCCTGGCCACCGTGTACAACGCGCAGAAGAAGTTCGACAAGGCCGCCGAGGCGAGCGCCAAGGCCATCGAGCTGGCCGGCGCGGCGGGCCCGGGCGGCGGGTCCGGCGGCGTGGACGCCGAGTACAACCAGGGCGTCATTCTGTGGAACGCCGGCAAGATTCCCGAGGCGGCGGAGCACTTCCAGAAGGTGATCTTTCTGAAGCCCGACCACGCCGACGCGCACTACCAGCTCGGCATGGCCTTCGTGAACCAGAACAAGATGGCCGAGGCGGTGCCGATGTTCGAGAAGTACCTGCAGCTGGCGCCGGACGGCCAGTTCGCGGCGACGGCGAAGGGCATCCTGTCGAGCATCAAGAAGTAGGCGTGCGATGGGAGTCCCGTCGAGGCGGGACGAGATCGCCACGAGCCTCGCGGCGGTACGGGAACGGCTGGCCCGCTCGATCGAGCGCGCCGGCCGTTCGCCTTCTTCCGTCAGGCTGGTCGCGATTTCGAAGACCAGGCCTGCGGAGGACGTGAGGGCCGCCTTCGACGCCGGGCAGACGGAGTTCGGCGAGAACCGCGTGCAGGAGGCACTGGAGAAGATCGGCGCAACGTCCGATATCCCGATCACGTGGCATCTGGTCGGCCACCTGCAGTCGAACAAGGCCAGGAGGGCGGCCGGCGCCTTCGGCTGGATTCACTCGGTCGACAGCGCCGACCTCCTGCAGCGGATCGACGCGGCGGCGGAGGACGCCGGCCGGCGGCCTGAGCTGCTCGTCCAGGTGGACCTGGCCGGCGAGCCGACCAAGCACGGCGCCCCGGCCGACGCGTGGCTGCCGCTGTTCGAGGACGCGTCGGCCTGCCGGGCGGCGCGCGTGGCCGGGCTGATGCTGCTGCCGCCGTTCTTCACGGATCCCGAGGACGCCCGGCCGTATTTCAGGCGCCTCCGGGAGATCCGCGACGAACTCGGGGCGCGCGGCATCGCGCCGGGCCTGCTCCGCGAGCTGTCGATGGGGATGAGCCACGATTTCGAGGTCGCCGTCGAAGAAGGCGCCACCCTGGTCCGGGTGGGCACGGCCATCTTCGGCGAACGCTGACGCCGGCCGGGTGGCCGGCCAGAAGACGCAGGAGCCGCACATGAACGTCACCCCGCTCGACCTCCGCCAGCAGCAGTTCCGCACGTCGATGCGGGGCTTCGACAAAGACGAGGTGACCGCGTTCCTGGCGGAGGCGGCCGACGATTACGCCGAGGCCATCCGCGAGGCCGACCGGCTGCGCCAGGAGGTGTCGCGGCTGGAAGGGCTCGTGAACGAGCACCGCGAGCACGAGCGCAACCTGCGCAACACGCTGATGACGGCCCAGCGCCTCGCCGACGAAATCAGCGACAACGCGCACAAGCAGTCGGCCACGATCATCAAGGACGCCGAGTCGCGTGCGAGCCTCATCCTCGAGAAGGCGCAGGCGCGCTACGAGGACGTCCAGCGCGAGATCGACGGCCTGCGCCTGAAGCGCCGCGAGGTCGAGAACTCGGTCGAGGCGGTCATCGCGTCGCTGAAGAACACGCTCGATTTCGTCCGCGAGCAGGACGCCCGCGATCGCGACGAGAAGATCCTGCTGCACCGGCCGCGCATCACCGACTCGCGCGAGGTCATGCCGGGCTGGAGCCAGGACCGCAAAGACGACGGGCCGGTCGTCATCGAGCGCCGCGGATAGGCCCGGGCCGCGGGAGGCCCGTCGAACCGTGCCGACCTCGATCATCATCCGCCACGCGAACACCGTGTTCACCTGCGCCGGGCCGGCGCCGCGTTGCGGCGCGGCGCAGGGCGACGCCCGTCCGATTCACGGGGCCTCGATGGTCGGCGTCGACGGCGTGCTGACGTTCGTCGGCCCGGCAGACGAGGCTGACCGCATCGCGCCTGCGGGGGCCGCCGCCATCGACGCCGCCGGCTGCACGGTGGTGCCCGGGTTCGTCGATCCCCACACGCACGTGGTGTTCGCCGGCGATCGGCGCGACGAGCTGCGCCGCCGGCTGGCCGGCGCCACCTACGCGGAGATCGCCGCCGAGGGCGGAGGCATCCTGGCCACGGTCCGCGCCACGCGCGACGCATCCGAAGACGGACTGGCCGCCGCCACGCGCGCGCGGCTCGATCAGATGCTCCGCTGCGGCACCACGACCTGCGAGGCCAAGAGCGGATACGGCCTGCAGGCCGACGCGGAGCTGAAGATGCTCCGCGTCGTCCGACGGCTGCAGGAGGAACAACCCGTCGAGCTGGTGCCCACGTTCATGGGCGCCCACGAGATCCCGGTGGAGCACCGGGCCAACCGGCGCTTCTACATCGATCAGCTCGTGCGGCAGATGATCCCGGCCGCGGCCCGGGACGGCCTGGCCGAGTGGTGCGACGTGTTCTGCGAAACCGGGGTGTATACGCCCGAGGAAGCCGAGGAGATTCTCGAGGCGGGCAAGCGGCACGGGCTCAAGCCGCGCATCCACGCCGACGAACTCGCCGAGAGCGGCGGGTCGCTGGTGGCCGCCAGGGTGGGGGCGCGGTCGGCCGACCACCTGATCTACGTGGCCTCGCGCGGCATCCACGCCATGAAAGCCGCGGGCGTGGTCGCCACGCTGCTGCCGATTGCGGCGTTCTACCTGAAACTCGGCCGGTTCGCGCCGGCGCGGGAACTCATCGAGGCCGGCGTGCCCGTGGCCCTTGCCACGGATCTCAATCCCGGCGGCGGCTTCTCCCCTTCCATGCCCTTCGCCATGGCGCTGGCCTGCTTCGGGATGCGCTTGACGTTCGAAGAGGCGCTCGTGGCGTCGACCATCAACGCCGCCTACGCCGTCGACCGGCACGATCGCGTGGGCAGCCTCGAGGTGGGCAAGCAACTGGATGCCGTCATCCTCGACGGCGAAGGGGTGGACCTGCTGAAGGTGGGCGTCCCCGCCATCCGCGCGGTCATCAAGCGGGGCGAGTTGGTGGCCAGTAGCCAGTAGCCAGTAGCCAGTAGCCAGTAGCCAGTAGCCAGTAGCCAGTAGCCAGTAGCCAGTAGCCGTTGGACACCGTTCGGCTTATACAGGTCTTCTACTGAATACTGACTACTGGCTACTGACTACCTCTTCTGTCTTCTTCCTAAAACGGTGTCCCGGCGAGCGGCGGCGCCACTGGCGTGAGCGTGCCCCAGCCGGCTTCCTTCGCCGCCTTCATGTCGTTCACCAGCGGGTCGGGCAGCTTCGCGTTCAGCTTCGGGCGGTTCGCGGCGTTGCCGATCGTCCAGGCCGCCGCGGCGACATTGCGCGTGATGGTCTCCATCAGCGCGTAGTCGATCTTGTCAGGGCTGTCCGACGCGCGGTGATAGTCGGTGTGGAGCCCCGTCGTGTAGAAGGCCACCGGGATGCCCATCTTCGCGAAATTGTAGTGGTCGCTGCGGTAGAAGAGGCGCTGCCCGTTCGGCTGCGGCCCGAGGTTGTCGCGGGTGGCGTCGGGCGCGGTCGTGTCGTAGAAGTCGTTGATCTTCAGCTTGCCGACGTCGGCGGCCACGCGCCGCACGATCGCGCCCATGTCGTCGCTGCTCACCCGCGGCCCGACGACGAGCACTTCGCCCGGCTCCACCAGCTTGTACGACGGCGGGTCGGTGTAGCCGGCGGGCTTGCTGCGGCCCACCATGTCCATGTTGAGGTTGGCCACGACTTTCGTGATGTCCACCGGCGGGAACTGCACGAAGTACTGGGAGCCCCACAGGCCCTTCTCCTCGCCAGCCACCCACAGGAAGATGACGGAGCGCTTCGGCCTGACGCCGCGCGCCGCGCCCTGCGCGTACGCCCGGGCGATGGCCATCAACGCCGCCGACCCCGACCCGTCATCGTCGGCGCCGTTGTTGATGTTGTCGCCGCCGGCGGCCGCGGCCGCGAACCCGACGTGATCGAGGTGCGCGGTGATCACGATGAACTCGTGCTTGAGGACGGGATCCCGGCCTTCGATCATGCCGATGACGTTCTGGGTGGAGCCCGGCGTCTTCGCCACGGCCGTCGTGATGGCGATCTTCTTCTCGGGGTTGAGGGCGAACGGCTCGAGCGTCGCGCCGGCCGCGGCGCCGTCGAACACCTGCGCGCCGCTCAGATTCTCCCCCTGGAAGAGCGCGTTGGTGAGCGCCACACCAGCCGTGACAGTCGGCACCTGGGCCGGCCGGCCCGCCATGAACTTCACCACCTGGAACGGCGGCCCGTTCGGACCGGCGGCGCGGCCCGCCACCGGCGGCGCGGCCATGGCCGTCAACTGCTGGAAGCCGGCGACCACGATGATGCCGGCGGCGCCGTTTTTCGCGGCGTAGCCCTGCGGCGAGACGAAGTCGGTGTGCTCCACGCCGAGCGGGTTGGGCGCCGCGCCGCCCCGGCCGCCGCCTCGGCCAGCCGCCTGCTGGGCCGCCAACTCGGCGGGCAGGCCGGCCACAATCATCACCTTCCCCTTCACATCGAGGCCCTTGTAGGGGTCGGTGTTCGTCTTGTTGATGATGTAGCCGTTGCCGACGAACACCAGCGGGGCGCCGGCGATGTCGACGGGATCGGCAGACGCGGCGCCGCCACGGCCGCCGCCCCCGCCAGACGCGCCGCCCCCGAGCGCCCACTCGGTGCCGTACTCGAACGACCGCGGGCCCGCCGGCGCGCCGAACCCGCCGCGGCCGGCCACGAAGGGCGCCGTGAGCGTGAGCTTCATACCACCCGGGTTCATCTGCGTGCTCACCAGCTCGATCGGCATGAAATACGCCTGCAGCGGCCCCCTCGTGGCGCTGGTGCTGCCGAGCGGCTTCACGCCCCACTGCTTCAGCTGGCTGGCGATGTAGAGCGACGCCGTGTCGTACCCGCGCGACGGGGTGTTGCGCCCCTCGAGCTGGTCCGACGCCAGCACGTGCAGGTAGGTGCTCAGCTCGTCGGCCGTGACCGACGACGCGTTGCCGTAGGCGCCGCCGGAGCTCTGCGGCGCTGCGCTGACGAAGGTGAACGTGACAAGGGTCGCAACGAGGAGCCCTGCGGCCCCAATGGTCCTGCGCATCGTAGTCCTCTGAGAGAGATGGGGTTCACACTGCCGCGCCCAGCAGCATATCATCGCAGGACGCGGGCAGTCGGAGTGCCGTTACCTGACGGGCGCGCGGCCGCCGGGCACGAACCAGCCGTGGGCGGCCACGGAGAAGGTCCATGGATAGAAGAAGCGCGGCAGAACCTGGACCTGCACGGTGTACGACACGTCGATGTACAGCTCTGAGGGCCGGTCCTGCTGGCGGATCCTGACGTCCTTCTCGGTGACCGGCAAGTCGTAGCGCCCGGCCGCCTCCAGCACCGCGGCCAGCACCGATCCGGAGTCCTTGTCGGGGCCGAACTGAGCGATTTTCTCCACCTCGTCGCTGAAACGGAACTGGTTCCAGGCAGCCACGCCGGCATGCCAGGAGGCCCACGCGATAGCCGCGACGACGAGGAGGCGGATGATTCGTCCCATGTCAGATGACTAGTGAATCTGTCGCAAAAGCCGTGCCCAGCGGGTCTGGGTGAACAGGTTCAGCCCGCCTTCGCTGCTGTCGAACGACCAGTAGATCATCAGGGCCTTCCCCTTGATATTGTCTTTCGGCAGGAAGCCCCAATATCTTGAGTCCTGGGAGTTGTCCCGGTTGTCGCCCATGACGAACACCGACCCGGCCGGGACCAGCACCGGCCCGTAGCGCACCCGCACATCGTCCTGGGGAGACTCTCCGGCTGTAACTCCTTGAGGAAGCTGAAGATAGTGCGAGTAGGGCTCGTCGATGGCGCGGCCGTTCACGAGGATCCGCCGGTCGCGCAACTCGATGGTCTCCCCCGACAGGCCAATCACCCGCTTGATGAAGTCGCGCTCGGGGTCCTCGGGGTACTTGAAGACGACGATGTCGCCGCGGCGGATGTCGGCCGAGGGCAGGACGGCGCGCTCGGCCCTCGAAACTGTCGGCGCGAAGACGAACTTGTTGACCAGCAGGTGGTCGCCGATGAGCAGGTTCGGCTCCATCGACCCGGTCGGGATCTTGAACGCCTGCACCACGAAGGTCCGCATGAAGAGCGCGAGGATGACCGCGACGACAATCGTCTCGAAGTACTCGCGGACGATGGACTTCTTGAACGGCACGGTTACTCCTCCGTTCCGATCTTGAGGACGGCGAGGAAGGCATCCTGCGGGATCTCGACCTTGCCGACCCGCTTCATGCGTTTCTTGCCTTCCTTCTGCTTTTCGAGCAGCTTGCGCTTGCGCGTGATGTCGCCGCCATAGCACTTGGCCAGCACGTTCTTGCGCAGGGCCTTGACCGACTCGCGGGCGATGATGCGGCTCCCGACGGAGGCCTGGATGGCCACCTCGAACATCTGGCGCGGAATGAGCTCGCGCATCTTCGACGCCAGCGCGCGGCCGCGCGTGTAGGCCGAATCGCGATGCACGATCACCGACAGCGCGTCCACCGGATCGCCGTTGACGAGGATCTCGAGCTTCTGCAGCGGCGACTCCCAGTACCCGCTGATGTGGTAGTCGAGCGACGCGTACCCCCGGGAGATGGTCTTCAGGCGGTCGTAGAAGTCGAGGACGACCTCGGCAAACGGCAGCTCGTACGTGATGAGCACGCGATCGCTCGCGAGGTACTCGAGCGATTTCTGGATGCCGCGCTTGTCCTGGCACAACTGCAGGATCCCGCCGACGTGCTCGGCCGGCGTGAGGATCATCGCCTTGATGACGGGCTCCTCGAACCTCGCGATGCGGCCGGTCTCGGGCAGCTTCGCCGGGCTGTCGATCTCGTGGACCTCGCCGTCGGTGGTGGTCACGCGGTAGAGCACGCCGGGCGCCGTCGTGACCAGGTCCTGGTCGAACTCGCGCTCGAGGCGCTCCTGCACGATGTCCATGTGCAGCAGGCCGAGGAAGCCGCACCGGAACCCGAACCCCAGCGCCGTCGACGACTCGGGCTCGTAGAAGAACGAGGCGTCGTTCAGCCGCAGCTTCTCGAGGGCGTCCCGCAGCTCGGGGTACTCGTGGCCCTCGACCGGGTAGAGGCCGGCGAAGACCATCGGCTTCAGCTCGCGGAAGCCGGGAAACGGCTCCACCGCCGGCCGGGCCGCCTCGGTCACGGTATCGCCGAGCTTCGCGTCGCTCACCTTCTTGATCGTGGCCGTGAAGAAGCCGACCTCGCCGACGCCCAGTTCGTCCACCTGGACGGGCTTGGGCGTGAACACGCCGACCTGCTCGACCTCGTACTCCTGGCCGAGCGCCATCAGCCGGATCTTCATGCGCGGCCGGAGCACGCCGTCGATCACGCGGACGACGATCACGACGCCGCGGTAGGCGTCGTACCAGGAGTCGAAGATCAGGGCCTTCAGCGGGGCCCGGACGTCGCCCGCTGGAGGCGGCAGGCGCGCGATAACGGCCTCGAGGACGTCCTGGACGCCGGTGCCGGCCTTGGCGCTCGCGAGGATCGCGTGCGAGGGGTCGAGGCCGATGATGTCGGCCAGTTGACGCCTCGACTCCTCCGGCTGCGCGCTCGGCAGGTCGATCTTGTTGATGACGGGGATGATCTCGAGGTTGTAGTCGACGGCCAGATACGCGTTGGCCAGCGTCTGCGCCTCCACGCCCTGCGAGGCGTCCACCAGGAGCACGGCGCCCTCGCAGGCGGCGAGCGAGCGCGTCACCTCGTACGAGAAGTCGACATGGCCGGGCGTGTCGATGAGGTTCAGGACGTAGGTCTGGCCAGCGAGCGCCCGGTAGGTCAGCCGGACGGGGTGCGCCTTGATCGTGATGCCGCGCTCGCGCTCGAGGTCCATCGAGTCGAGCACCTGCGCCTCGGTCATCTCGCGGGGCTGCAGCGCGCCGGTCAACTCGAGGAAGCGGTCGGCGAGCGTGGACTTCCCGTGATCGATGTGGGCGATGATCGAGAAGTTGCGGACGTACTGCTGGTCCATCCCGGGTTACTTGCGGCCGCCGCGCGGCTTGTAGACGAGGCCGACGACGGCCCCGTAGGCCGCCATCTCCACGATGACGTCGACGATCCACGCGGCGGCGAGGGCGCCCGCGACCGGCAGGACCACGTAGTTCCACGCCACCGAGAAGGCGGCCAGCAGCAGGCCCACGATCACGCCGAAACGGAGCCCTTCGACGGCGCCGGTTCCGCCCTCGTAGCCCTTGGCGTAGGCGTACGCGAAAACGAAGAACCCGGCCAGCGCCGCACCCAGCCCCAGCGTGATGTTCATCTCGGCCTGCGGCCTGAACACGTGGGCGTGGCGCGCGTAGAGATCGGCCAGCAGCACGTTGTTCACGAGCGGGCTGATGGCCAGGTAGACGACCCACGCCACGATCGCCGCGGCCGCGACGCGTCCGAAGTTCACTGGGAGCGCCCTACTTGCCGCGCGCGGCCTGCGTCGTCAGCACGGTCTCGCCGCTGCCGCCGCCGGACTGCTGGATGACCGACGTCAGGCCCATGTACAGAAACCCGACCTGGAACAGCACCAGGAACGGCAGCGAGCCGTAGATGCCGTACGCGAGCGCGTAGAACACCGTCAGCGAAAAGTACAGCCCGAGGCCGATCTCCACCAGCGGCTGGATGGCCATCGCCTGCGCGTACTTCTTGCCGGCCCACTGGTCGGAGCCGCGCTCGATGCCGTACTTGGGCGTGCGCGCGAACGCCGTCTCGTGGCGGAACAGCGCCTCGACGACCGCACGCGTGTTGTTCACCGCGAGCCCGATGCCCACCGCCATGAGGAACGGCACGTAGCGGAGCCGCGCTTTCCAGTCGGGATAGAGCTCCCGCTGGGAGACCACGTAGAAGTTCGCCACCGAGGCCGTCGCGGCGAAGAACAGCGGCACGTCGATGAGCAGCATCTCGTACCAGCCCATGTTGTAGCGAATGACCATCGACGGGAACATCAGGATGGACAGCGCCGACATGAGCAGATAGTTGAAGTTCGCCGTCAGGTGCAGGAACGCCTCGGCCTTCACGCCGAACGGCAGGTCCGACTGCAGGATACGCGGCAGCAGCTTCAGGCAGACCTGGATCGAGCCCTTCGCCCAGCGGTGCTGCTGCGACTTGAACGCGTTCATCTCGACCGGCACTTCCGCCGGCGCCACCAGCTCGGGCAGGAACAGGAACGTCCAGCCCAGCAGCTGCGCGCGGTAGCTCAGGTCGAGGTCCTCCGTCAGCGTGTCGTGCTGCCAGCCGCCCGCGGCCGGGATCACCTCGCGCCGCCAGATACCGGCCGTGCCGTTGAAGTTGAAGAAGTGCCCCGCGCGGTTGCGGCCGCCGTGCTCGAGCACGAAGTGCGCATCGAGCAGGATCGCCTGCACCTTCGTCAGCAGCGAGTAGTCGGCGTTGACGTGGCCCCAGCGCGCCTGGACCAGCGCCAGCTTCGGGTCGCGGAAATAGGGCACCGTCCGCTGGAGGAAATCTCGGCTCGGGATGAAGTCGGCGTCGAAGATGGCCACGAACTGCCCGCGCGCCACCTTCAGCCCCGCGTCGAGCGCCCCGGCCTTGAAGCCGGCCCGGTCGGCCCGGTGGATGTACTTGATGTCGAACCCCTGGGCCGCCACGCGGTCCACGGCCCGCCGCGCCACCTCGGTGGTCTCGTCGGTCGAATCGTCGAGCACCTGGATCTCCAGGAGCTCCTTCGGGTAGTCGATCCGGGCGGTCGCCTGGAGCAGCCGGTCGACGACGTACATCTCGTTGTAGAGCGGCAGCTGAATCGTGACCGCCGGCAGCGGGCCCTCCCAGGCCGGCGTGGGCCCCGGCGCCCGGTCCTTGTTCTTCATGTAGGCGTACACCAGATAGTACCGGTGCCAGCCGTACAGCCCGAGGATGACCAGGACGAAGAAGTACGACCCGAGGATGAGGGTCTCAAGCAAGCTCATAGGCGCCCAACCCGCGCGAAGCCGTGCCGCGCGGCACAATTGGTAATTATAGCCTCCTTTCTCCCCCGCTCCCAATGGGGCGGTCCGTACGGCGGCCGGTGACGAAGATGTCGTGCTAGGCCTGGCGGGCCGTGAGCATCTTGCGCTCGGCCTTGTCGCGGTACATCCGTCGGTCGGCCTCCCGGATCAGGCCCTCAACGGTGTCGGCGTCGTTCGGGAACGTCGCGGCGCCGATGCTCGCCGAGAGCCTGAGGATCCTGCCCGGCACGGGTTCGAGCCAGAGGGCGGCGATCGCCTGCTGCAACTCGACGCGCCGCCGCTCGGCCTGCGCCTGGTCGCACTCGCCGAGCACGAGGACGAACTCGTCACCGGCGAACCGCGCGCACACGTCGTAGGGGCGGAGACCCGCGCGCAACACCTGCGCCGCTTCCCTCAGCGCGCTGTCTCCGGCTTCGTGGCCGAACTCGTCGTTGATCTGCTTGAACCTGTCCATGTCCAGCACGAGGACGGAGAACTGGCCACCGTGGCGCTTCACGCGGGCCATTTCCTCGGCCAGTTGCTGGTCGAGGTGCCGGCGGTTCGGAAGGCCGGTCAGGACGTCGGTCAGCAACTGCTTCTCGGCCTGCTCGAAGAGAAGCCCGTTCGCGATGACGTTGGCCGCATGCGCCGCGACGCGCGCGAGGATTCGCGCGTGGTCACCGGACTGGTGACGGCGCTGCGCTTGGTACACCACCAGCGCGCCGATGGTGGCGCTCTCGGTCGCGAGCGGGGCGGCCAGCACCCCCTGCAGTCTGGTGGTGACGCCGCGAACGACCGAGGTGGGCAGCGCCGAACTGAGGCCCTCGACGCTGGCCGACGTGACGCCGCGGATGGCCTCCTGGTGCGAGCCCACGACGTGCGAGCACAGGAAGAGCCCCGACGCCCGGTCGGCGAGGAACAGCGCGCAGGCGTCGAGCGGCATCATGCTGACCAGATTCGTGGAGATCATCGACAGGGCGTCGGACACCCGAAGCGACGAGGTGAGGCCCCGGCCGAGGTCCCGGATCAACTGCTCTTCACGATGGGCGACCGCGATGTCCGCCAACGCCGAGTCCTGTCCTCCGCCGCTGTCCTGGCCCTCGGCGTCGGCGACAGTCACCTGCGAGAATCCGGGACTCGAGGAAGGGGAGGATCTGGAGGAATTTCTCCACCAGGTCCGGGTCGAGCGCCAATCCGGCATTCTCGCGCAGCGTCGCGATGGCCTCGGCGACGGTGCGGGCCGGCCGGTAGGGGCGCCTCGACAGCATCGCGGTGTAGCAGTCGGCGACGGCAAGGACGCGGGCCCCCAGCGGGATGTCCGCGCCCTTCAGCCCCGACGGGTAGCCGCGGCCGTCCCAGCGCTCGTGGTGGCCCAGGATGAAGGGAACCACGGGGTAGAGGAACGGCACCGCCTGGAGGATGTCGCTCCCGACGCGGGGGTGGATCTTCACCCGCTCGTACTCGTCGTAGGTGAGCGGCCCCTCTTTGGACAGGATGTGATCGGGTACCGCGAGATTCCCGATGTCATGGAGCAGCGCCGCAGTCTTCACGCCCAGCACGTCCGTGTCGCTCATCGAGGCGGCGTGGGCCAGCCCTTCTGAGTAGACACGGATGCGCTCGGCCTGGAGCGCCGAGGTGCGGTCCTTCGCCTCGATGGCCGTCGCGAGGGCCTCGACGATGGCCATCTGAGTATCCGACATCTGCCTGACATGGAGCTGCTCGGCAGCGAGGCGCGTCGCGTAGATCCCATAGCTGCGGAACGTCAGGTACGCTGGAAGGACAAGGACCGCGACCCACCAGAGGCGATCGCCCTTCGTGGTTTCGACCACGAGCATGCCGAGTGCGGCGCCGACATAGTAGCTGGGCGCGCTCCACGCGTACTCCCGCGTCCACAGCTCCCGAATGCGGCCGCCCGAGGCGGCCGACATCACGGCGCTGACAAGGGTGGTGTTCACCAGGAAGTACGCCGTGGCGGCCGCCACGAGGGCGCCGGCCGCCGCCCACGCCGTCTGTGGCAGGTGGGCGCCGGCCTCGGTGTAGAGCGCGCCCGCGCCGGCGGCGCACAGCGCGAGGGTCCCCATGCTGAAGACGGTCTGGTACCAGGGGTTCGATCGCTTCACGCGGATCGTGCACTGCACCCAGGCGCCGGCCGCGGCGATGGGAGCGGCCAGCCAGGGTCCCAGTTCGAGCACCGCCGCGATGGTCAGGATGTAGGAGATCGAGAGCGTGGACCCGCCGCCGGGCAGGGGCAGGTCGATCTTGACGACCGAGGCCAGCACCGCCAGCGTCAGGAACAGGAGGACGGCCGGCAGGTTGTCCAGCGTCAGATGTGCCAACCCGACGCCGGCACACGCCAGCCCGGCGCCGGCGACCAAGGCGATGATGAGCCGCGCGGATTCGGCCGGCGCGGGACGATGCCCGTGGTCCAGCCCGGCATCGGGGCCGGTCGTCGCCGGGGCAAGCGGCGCGACGGCGGTCACAGCCGGCCTCCCTGGCGCACGGGCGATCCAGAATCAGTCGCGGCCTGCCCGAGCGCCGCCGGCGCGGGGTGGCACGGGCTCAACCGCTGCCATGCCGAGTCGAGCAACTGCCGGATCGAGTCGCCGTCATGCGGGCTGCACGCGTAGCCGATTCTGAACGCCGGCGCGCCCGGCGACTGCGGTGAGCGGCCCGCGGGAAGCGCCTCCGCGATGCGCAGGGTGACAATGCGGCCCGCGTCAGGATCGGAGTGCCGCATCAGGACGACCAGCGAGTCGTCGGTGGGCGCGAAGATGAGGTCGGCGACGCGGACCGCCCTGGTGACCCCCATCGTGGCGTCGGCCATGGCGCTGGCGCCGCCATCGGTCTGGACACACAGGACGCCGACAGATCGGCTGCGGTCGGCGGCCGGCTGGGCGTCCATCGCCAGCAGCGCGTCGAGCGCCCGGCGGGTCGCGGGGCCCGGAACGCCGACCGCTGAGGCCGAGGCGGGGGGGACTGGTCGGCCTGAATCGCCCGCCAGAAGGCCTGGCCGATCGCATGACGGACCAGATTGATCGCGTCGCGCTGCTCTTCTCGAAACGCCTGCGTCTGGAAGGCGTAGAGCGTCACGACGCCAATGGTGCGGTCCAGCAGGGGCAGCGGAATGCTCAGAAGGCTCCGGAACCGCGGCTCGACGCTCTCGAGCAGGTCGTTCAGGTCCAGGGTTGAGTCGGCGTTGATGACCGACCGGCCGTTGGCCGCCACCCACCCGCTGACCCGGTGGCCAATGGGCATCCGCACGGGCCGCGCCAGGGCTTCGCCGAATCCGGAGGCGTAGGCGGCGGCGAGTTCGTCGGCGGCGTCGTCGCGCCGGTAGAAGACGATGAGGCCGGCTGGCGCGAGCCGCAGCAGGTGCCGGGCCACCATCCCGCACGTGGCCTCGACGCCGGCCAGTGGATCGAGCAGCGACAGCTGATCGTGGAGCTGGACCAGAGTACTCGTGGCTGACAGCCTCAGTTCGACGGGAAGGGGCGGTACCGTCTCGGTGACCGCATCGTGCAGGACGTCGGACGGGTCCGGCAACGAAACACTCGGCAGCGCCGAGGCCGAGCCCGCCCACGCGCCGTCGCTGAATCCGCTCCCGATCGAGGCGAAGGCCTCGACGACGGCGGGGTCGTACATCGTGCCGCTGCGCTCGCGGAGAATCGCCATGGCCTGATCGTGCGAGAGCGCCCGGCGGTAGGGCCGGTGGTCCCGCAGGGCGTCGTAGCAGTCCACGACCGAGAGGAGGCGCGCGCCGAGGGGAATGGCCTCGCCCTGCAAGCTGCCGGGGTAGCCGCTGCCGTCCCAGTTCTCATGGTGATGGCGGATGATCGGGACGACGGGGAAACTGAACCCGATGCGGGCGACCATGTCCGCGCCCGCCGAGGCATGGGTCTTCACGACTTCGAACTCGCCCTCGGTGAGCTTGCCCGGCTTGTTCAGCAGGTGGTCGGGGATCGCCGTCTTGCCGTAGTCGTGCAGGAGGCCCGCGAACTCGATCGCCTGCAGGAGCTGCGGGTCCCTCACGTCCGTCGCGCGGGCCAGCTGCATCACCATGGTCCGGACCCGGCGGATGTGCCCCCGCGACGTGCTTCGGTCCTTGGCCTCGGCGGTCATCGCCAGGGCCTCCGCGAGCGCCAGGTTGAGCTGCTCAATCTCGGAGACGTGCCGGTTCTTCTCCTCGAGGCTCTTCATCGACACGGTGACCACGTAGAACGAGGAGAGCACCAGCGGTGACACCAGCAGGAGAACCTTGAGGATGTCGAGCGGCGCGGCCCCTATCAGGTGATGGGACAGCACGGCCGCGATCGAGACACTGCTGAGGTAGTTGACCCACAGGTCCTTGAAGTGCCGCTTCCAGAGCGGCCACGCGGCCGTCCGCGAGGCCAGCGCCTCGGCCAGCGCGCTCAGGCCGCTGTTCACCGCGAAGTAGATCAGGCTCATCGCCAGCGCGGGGAGCGCGAGGGCCGGCAACCCCGCCCCGGCCACCGTCACCGCGTCCAGGGCGGCGAGGAGGACGAAAGCGTGCGACGCGGCCCAGATCGAAAACGCCGGTTCCGCGAAATCGAAGGCGGCGTAATGGAAGTCGGAGTCGCGCTTGCGCCGGAGCTCCTGCCTGAGCGAGAAGATCAGGCCGTCGACGGCCACGGTGACCACAGCCGGATCCGGGCCGTACATCATCACCGTCAAGAAGATCAGGATCTCCGAGACGGACAGGTGTGCCGAGATTCCCGGGACCTTGGTGGAGGAGAGCTTCGTGAACTGGGCGCCGATGGCGAGCGTCGCCAGAATGATCCACCCCGGGTTCGGCTCGGCCTGGACCAGCGAACGCATGGCGTCGGCGACCGCCAACAGGCCGGCCACGAAGACGGCCGCGACGTACACGGTCAGGACGCCGGAACGGCGCGGGCGGGGAGCGTTCACGACTGGTGTTCCTGCGCGAGCGCGAAATCGGCGATCTTCCGGTACAGTGTTTCCCGGCTGATTTGCAGGATCTGGGCCGCGCGCTTCTTGTTCCACTTCAACGTGTTGAGGACCCGGAGGATGTGGTCCCGTTCCACCTCGCGCAGCGGCACCAGCACCTGGTGGTCCGGTGCGGCGGCCGGGGTGGCCAGTTGCATGAACTGGAGGTCGCCCGGGCGGACGATTCCATCGCGGGCCGAGAGCGCCGCCCGCGACACGGTCGTCTCGAGTTCCCGGATGTTGCCAGGCCAGCCGTAGGCCACGAGGAGGGCCAGCGCGTCGGGTGAGAGCCGTCGAGCGTCGAGCGGGAGCCCCTGCGCCGCGCAGTACCGGGCGAGGAACCGGTCGGCCAGGACCGGGATGTCGGCGGGCCGCTCGCGCAGCGCCGGCAGGCGAATGGCGAACGCGTTGAAGCGGTAGTACAAGTCCTCCCGGAAGGCCCCCTCGGCGACGAGGGCCTCCAGCGGACGGTTCGTCGCGCAGATGAGGCGGAAGTCGACCTCCAGGCTCGTGCGGCCGCCGAGGCGTTCCACGCGCCGCTCCTCGGTCACGCGCAGGAGCTTGGCCTGCGCCATCAGTGAAAGGTCGCCGACCTCGTCGAGGAAGAGGGTGCCGTGGTTGGCGAGCTCGATGCGGCCCGGCTTCCGGTCGTAGGCGCCGGTGAACGCTCCGCGCTCGTAGCCGAACACCTCGGATTCGAACAGTGAGTCGGGAAGCGCGGCGCAGTTGACCGCCTGGAACGTCTCGTTCCGGCGGCTGCTCAACTCATGGATCATCCGGGCGACGACTTCCTTGCCGGACCCCGTCGGGCCGAGGACCATGACGGACAGGTCGGTCTTGGCGACCGTACGTATGGCCTCGAAGACCACCATCATCTTCTCGTCCCGCCCGATGAGCTCCCGGAACCGCTGGATCGACGGCGACTGATCCTCGGCGGACTCGCCCGGCCGGTCAGCGAGGAAGTCCTCCAGAAGTCTGGCGGTCTCCGGGTTCGTGGGCCGGGCGAACTGGTACCGCTCCGGGTGCCCGCCCGTACTCCTGACCACGCCGCCATTCACCAGCCCGGTGAGGCAGTTCGTGACGTCGACGCGGATGCGCCCGAACGTCTCCATCAGCGACTCGACATCGAACGACTCGTGCGGCCGCGCGGCGAGGAACCGGAGGAGCCCAGCGCGGAGGGGCGACTGGACCAGGGCCTGGAACCGCGCCCGCACGGCGGTGCCCGCACGGGCCACGTCGGGCGGCGCCATGGGTCCGAGGGAGTCGGGAGTCGTTGTCCGATTAAGCATAAGTGCGCCTCAACTTCAGTCACGACGGCTTCAAGAGCCGTGCCGGGACGCGCGGAGTGAGACACACGGTGAAATCCCTCGGGAATTGGCCCGGGATTCCTCGCAGGCCGGCATGGGGAGGCTACGCGGAGTGAGGCAGGATTGGCCCGACGCTACAATTTTCGTTAGATCGGCGCGCACGCGCAGGGGTCCCTGTGCGCCGGCGCGGCAGTCGAGACACCCCCGTGACTGGCCGCCGCGACGGGAATGCCGCCTCGCTGGACAGACGCGCAGACGCTGCTATGTCAGGAAACGGGGCGGTGCCGCGCCCGGGGTCGGGGGACGCCGGTTCAGCTCGAAGCCGATTGGCGCCGCTTCCAGTCGGCCTTCAGCAGCGCCCACAGCAAGTCGTCGTGATACTGTCCGCCGAGCAGAAAGGACCGCCGGAGGTACCCTTCTCCGGTCGCGCCAACCCGCTTGAGAACGGCGTTGGCGCGGACATTCGCCGCCATGGCGCGGGCCTCGAGGCGCTGGACGCCGACGGTGTCGAAGGCGAACCGCAGGAACAGGCCGGCGGCCTTGCCGAACAGGCCGGTGCCCCAATGCGCACGCCCGAGCACGAAGCCCCACTCCGCGGTCTTGAACGGCGGCTCGAGCTCGTGCAACTGCAGGACACCCCCTGCCGGGTGGCCGAGGCCCGGCGCGAGGCCGAACGTCAGCACGGTGCCGGACTCGCGCTGTTTGCGGGTCCAGCGGATGAACCGCAGAAAGTCCTCTGCCGTCGCCGGCGGCTGGGGAATGAACTGCCGGACCTCCGGGTCGGCGAACGACGAGGCGAGATTCTGGGCATCGGCAGGTTCCAGTTCGCGCAGGATGGCGCCGTCGCCCTGCAGCACGGGCAGGCCGGCGCGGTACGCCGCCCGGGCCCGCCGGCGCTCAGCCAGCGGCGCCTCGGGCGGCCGCACGACTGGCGTGAACACGCGCGGCGCCGGCTCTGGACGCGCCGCGAGCCAGTCGTCAGCGACCATGGCCCACAGAATCTGGTCGGTGCGCACCTCGGCGTTGGCGAAGGAGTCGCGCAAGACGCCCTCGGGAATGGCGCCGAGCTTCTGCAGCACGCGGTTTCCCCGGGCGTTGCTGACCGACGAGCGGGCTTCGAGGCGGTGCATGCGCGCGTCGCGAAACGCGAAGTCCACGACAAGCGGCGCGCTCTCCATGAACAGGCCGGTACCCCAGAAGCGCTCGCTGACGGCGAAGCCCCACTCCGCCGTTCCGAACCCGGCCTCGAGCTCGCGGACCTGCACGAGGCCGACCGGCTGGGTTTCGCCGCCCGGCACCACAGCGAAGCACACGTGCCGGCCTACCTGCCGTTCGTTCTGCACCCATGAAATGAACCGCCGGAAGGCGTCGGGCGAGGGCGGCGGATCGGAGACGAAGCGCCTGACCGCAGGCGTGGTCAGGGCGGCGAACAGGGCGGCGGCGTCAGCCAGCACCGGCTCGCGCAGCGTGACCTCGCGACCCTGAATGACGGGTAGTCCCTGGCGCCAGTCGTACTCCACGTTCGCCCCCATCGCCTACGTGCGGCTGAACTCGCCGCGATTGGCGAGCGCTTCTTTCCGAGACGACTTGTTCTCGCACATGCGGCGGTCGGCCGCCGCGAGGAGCTCGTCGGGGCTCTGCCCGTCCTCCGGGAAGGTCGCGGCCCCGACGCTGATGCCGAGGGCGCCGGGCGCGCCCGGCGCCGCCGAGAAATCCACCCGCGCAACGTCCTGCTGCAACGCGCGGCCCTTGCGCTCCGCGACTTCCCTGTCGCAGTCGGACAGCACGACGACGAACTCATCGCCGGCCAGCCGCGCGCAGATGTCATAGCTGCGCAGGCCCGCGCGCAGGGTCTGTGCCACGTCCACCAGCGCCCGGTCCCCGGCCTCGTGCCCGAACTCGTCGTTGATGCCCTTGAAGCGATCCATGTCCAGCAGGAGCACCGAAACCCGGCTGCCGCCGCGCTGGGCCCTGGCGAGCTCCTGCGCCAGATGACGGTCCACGTAGCGCCGGTTCGGCAGGCGCGTCAGCCGGTCCGTGAGCGCCTGTTCATGCGCCAGCTCGAAGGCGACGGCATTGACGATGACTGGCGCCGCCTGCGCCGCGGCCTGGAGCGCCAGGCGGCCGTGCTCGGCCGTGTAGACGCCGGGCGCGGCATGGCAGAACGCCAGGGCGCCGACGCAGTCCTGGCCTGTCTGCAACGGCGCGATCAACACCGATTCGAGGCGCCCGCCGCCCGGACGGTGGCCCGTTCCATGGCAGGCCAGCGCCCGCTCGAGTCCCTCGATGGTCGCGCTCGTCACCGCGCGCAAGAGATCCTGGTGCGGGCCGGTCGCCTGCCGGCACAAGTACAGACCACTCACCTCGTCGTGAAGGAAGAGGGCCACGTCCGTGAACGGCACCAGACTGGCCAGGCGGGCCGAGACGAGGGCGGTCACGTCCGCGACCCGCAGCGAGGCCGTGAGCGCCTCGGCGATTTCCCGCAGCACCAGCGCCTCCCGGTGCGCCACGGCGATGTCGTCGAGGGCCGTGCCCTGGCCCGGCTGTTCGGCGGCGGGAGCGCCCGCCTCCCCGCGCGCCGGGTCGTTCGCCTGGCCGGCCTCGAGGTGTGGAAGCGCGGCGATGAAGGTCTCGACCAGGGCCGGGTCGAGCGACGAGCCGCTGTTCTCTCGCAGTGTGGCTATGGCAGCGGCATGAGTTCTCGGGCCACGGTGAGGCCGCTCGGACAGCATGGCGACGAAGCAGTCGACGACCGACAGGATGCGCGCGCCGATCGGGATGTCGCGACCCTGGAGCTGCGCGGGGTAGCCGCGCCCGTCCCATCGCTCGTGGTGCGCCAGGATGAGCGCCGTGACCGGGTACGGGAACCGGATCGACTCGAGAATCTCGGCACCCACCCTCGGATGCACTTTGAGCCTCTCGAACTCGGCCTCGGTCAGCCTGCCCGGCTTCGCCAGGATGTGCTCGGGAACCGCGAGGTTGCCGATGTCGTGCAGCAATGCGGCGGTCTTCACTCCGCGAACCTCGTCGTCGCTCAAGCCGACGGCGCGCGCCAGCCCTTCGGCGTACGTCTGCATCAGGTGGAGGTGATGCCTGGACGTGTGGTCCTTGGCCTCGATGGCCAGCGTCAACGCTTCGATCACTTCGAGCTGCAGGTCGGCGGCCTGACGGGCCTGGCGCTGCTCCCGCTCCACACGCTCGGCATAGGCCTGGTAGCCGCGATACGTGACGTACGCCGGGCCCGCCAGCATGACCGCCGGCGCCACGCCGCCCTCCCGCGCGATGGCCACGGCCAGCAGCGCGATGGCCGCGCCGATGAAGTAGGTCGGGCCGGTCCAGAGGAAGTTCAGCCTCCAGATGCCCGCGAGGGCGCCGCCCGACGACAGCGCGATCGCCGCCGCGACCAGTGCGGTGTTGATCAGGAAGTAGACGGTGGCGGCGAAACCAGCCGCCCCGATCTGGGCCGTCAGGTGGTTGGAGGTCAGGCGAACGAGCGACTCGTGGGCCAGTCCCGCGCCCGCCACCGACAGGGCCAGTACGGCCATGCTGAAGAGCGTCTGGTGGGGCGGGTTCCGCCGGCGTACCCCGATCGTGCACTGCATCCACGCGCTGGTGACGGCGATGGGCACGGCCGGAAGCGCGCCGAGCGTGAGCAGGGCGACGAAGTTGACGACGTAGGCGAGCGAGAGAGTGGAACCGCCGGTCGTGAGCGGCAACGGCAACTTCACCGTCGCCGTGGCTGCGGCGGCGGCCAGCAGGCCGAGCGTCCGCGGTAGACCTGAGTCTGGGACCCGCAGGACGCCGAGCACGAGGAGTGCGGCGCCACAGGTCACGACGAAGAACAGGAAGCCCCGCATCGCGCGCGGGAGCGCGCGGACCTCCCCCGCATCGGGCCGGTGCGGCTCGGGCAGCGCAGTGCCGGGCGGTGTCGCGACGGTGCGCACGGGGCTGGGGTTCCTTCCTCCATCCCGTTATCGGCGCGAAACGCGGCGGCGTGAGCGCAGCCAGGTGTAGGCGCGGCCCTCGCTGAACCTGCACGTGCAGTTCCGTGCAGGAATGGCCGCGACTCGCCGTACGTGCCGAGGCCGCACGCTGGCAGTCAGCGTCCGGCCCTGGGTGGACTCGAGGGGTGGCCCCGCGGGCTCAGCCCCAGATGATCTTCTCGAAGCGCGTGGGCATGCCCGACTGGCGACTGTGGCGACCGGCGACGGTGAGGTGTGCGGTCTTCATGATGATCTCCTTTCTTCCTGGTTACCGCACGCCTACCTGGTGGTCGTCAGTACGCTCAGCGAGGCGCTGAAGGCCTGACTCAACGAAAGGTCGCCCCAGACGATGTTCTGCGTCCCCGACTTGTGCACGTCGTAGCTGTCGCCCCAGACGATGTTGTCGCCCCAGACGATGTTATCGCCCCAGACGATGTTGTCGCCCCAGACGATGTTGTCACCCCACACGATGTTGCGGGCATTGGCCTGGACGAGATTGTCGCCCCAGACGATGTTGGTGGCGTCGCCCCACACGATGTTCTGCGCCCAGGCCGAGCGGTTCGTGTAGATCGCATCGCCCCACACGATGTTGTCGCCCCACACGATGTTGTCGCCC
>CAVOWJ010000011.1:0-2500 GCA_963700065.1 uncultured Acidobacteriota bacterium
ACTCCATTTTCTACGAGTTTGGAGTCTTGTCAATCCATTGATGGGCCGCGCCGGCAAAGAAGAAGGGCCTGACGGCCAGGTCGGGTGCCGAGGCCACGGGTGGCCTCGGCCGCGGAGGCCGCCGCACCGGTAGGGCACGGCCGGTACAAAGAAAACGGGCTCGAGACCTTTCGATCTCGAGCCCTTGTAAACACCCGGCAGTGACCTACTCTCCCACACAGTTACCCATGCAGTACCATCGGCGGTAGAAGGCTTAACTTCCGTGTTCGGAATGGGAACGGGTGTGACCCTTCTCCTATGGCCACCGGGAATGTGGCTGGGGAGCGATGGTGCCTCCCCATATGGTTCAGCCGACGCCGTATACCGGCGCGGCCCGCTACGTTGACCTGCGAGGAGCCCGGGTATCTTCTCCGGGGCTCGCGCGACGACGTGTCGGCGGCTGAATGTCAAAGAGCAGCGACAACTGAATACCCTGCAGAGGGAAGTCCCTGTCGCGGAACACGCACGCGCTGTAAAGAAGATAATGGTCAAGCCTCACGGCTGATTAGTACCAGTAAGCTGAGGACGTCACCGTCCTTACACACCTGGCCTATCACCTGGTAGTCTTCCAGGAGCCTTTAGGAGCCTTGCGGCTCGGGAGATCTCATCTTGGGGAGGGTTTCACGCTTAGATGCCTTCAGCGTTTCTCCCTTCCGCACGTAGCTACCCAGCGCTGCCGTTGGCAGGATAACTGGTACACTAGAGGTGCGTCCAACCCGGTCCTCTGGTACTAAGGTCAGCCCCCCTCAAATCTCCTGCGCCCATGACAGATAGGGACCGAACTGTCTCGCGACGTTCTAAACCCAGCTCACGTACCGCTTTAACCGGCGAACAGCCGGACCCTTGGAACCTGCTACAGCTCCAGGATGCGATGAGCCGACATCGAGGTGCCAAACCTGGGCGTCGATGTGAACTCTTGGCCCAGATCAGCCTGTTATCCCCGGCGTACCTTTTATCCGTTGAGCGATGGCCCTTCCATGCGGGACCACCGGATCACTAAGGCCTGGTTTCCCACCTGCTCGACTTGTAGGTCTCGCAGTCAAGCTCGCTTATGCCTTTGCACTCTCCGGCTGATTTCCAAACAGCCTGAGCGAACCTTCGCGCGCCTCCGTTACCGTTTAGGAGGCGACCGCCCCAGTCAAACTACCCACCTAGCAGTGTCCCTGACCTGGCTGACAGGTCGAGGTTAGAACGTCGAAGTGATAAGGGTGGTATCTCACCGTTGGCTCCCCCGATCCCAAGAGACCCGAGTTCATCGCCTCCCACCTATCCTGCGCATAACACGTCAACATTCACTACTAGGCTGTAGTAAAGGTGCACGGGGTCTTTCCGTCTAGTCACGGGCAACCGGCGTCTTCACCGGTACCACAAATTCGCAGTGCCCCTCGTTGAGACAGCGGAGAAATCGTTACGCCATTCGTGCAGGTCGGAACTTACCCGACAAGGAATTTCGCTACCTTAGGACCGTTATAGTTACGGCCGCCGTTTACCGGGGCTTCAGTTCGAAGCGTCGCCTTGCGGCTAACCTCTCCCTTTAACCTTCCGGCACCGGGCAGGCGTCAGACCCTATACGTCGTGTTCGACTTAGCAGAGCCCTGTGTTTTTAGTAAACAGTCGCTTGACCCTCTTTATTGCAACTCCTTCACGCACGCCCGGGCGAACCGGACGCACGCTAGTGGAGCACCCCTTCTTCCGAAGTTACGGGGCAAGTTTGCCGAGTTCCTAAACGAGGGTTCTCACTTGCGCCTGAGGATTTTCTCCTCGCCTACCTGTGTCGGTTTGCGGTACGGGTACCCGGACATCTCCTTAGAGGATTTTCTCGGCAGCGTGGCGTCACCAGCTTTGCGAGCCTTGCGGCTCTCGCGATAGCACCTCAGGGAATATGACCCGCCGGATTTGCCTGGCGGATCCCCCTACATGCCTCAACCCACACGTCCAATCGTGGGCCTGGCTAGCCTCCTGCGTCCCCCCATCGTAATAACGATATCCAGGTAGTTCCGGAATATTGACCGGATATCCATCCGCTACGCCTTTCGGCCTCGCGTTAGGACCCGACTAACCCTGAGCGGACGAACCTTCCTCAGGAAACCTTAGGCTTACGGCGGAGAGGATTCTCACCTCTCTTATCGCTACTTATGCCGGCAGGGTCACTTCTCTGCACTCCACCAGTCCTCACGGTCTGGCTTCAATGCAGCAGAGAACGCTCCTCTACCATTGCCGCGGCCCGCAGGCCACGGCGAATCTACGGCTTCGGTCCTATGCTTGAGCCCCGTTGGATTATCGGCCCAGAGCCGCTTGACCAGTGAGCTATTACGCTTTCTTTAAAGGATGGCTGCTTCTAAGCCAACCTCCTGGTTGTCGGAGCGTCTCCAGATCCTTTACCACTTAGCATAGAGTTTGGGACCTTAGCCGGTAGTCTGGACTGTTTTCCTTTCGACGATGAAGCTTAGCCCCCACCGTC
>CAVOWJ010000011.1:7500-277459 GCA_963700065.1 uncultured Acidobacteriota bacterium
CGACGCTTCAGGGTTCGGTCAGCGGCACGCGGGGCCCCACTTCGTCACCCCACGTGGTTCTCGGCCCTTTCGCGGCGTTTTGCGAACCGACGACTGTCGGCCTGGTTCGAGGGCCCGCGCCTCGGCACACACCGACGGCTTGACGGCGCGCAGCCCGAATCCCGAGCCCTGAATCCCGGCCGTTGGTTCGGAGGCGTGCGGCCCTCCTGCGGGGGCCCACGGCCCGAGGCCGGTCAGCCGAAGATGAGCCGCCGCCCTTCGACGCGCCACCCTCCATCGAGCACGCGCCCAATGGCCTCGGGGTAGATGCGGTGCTCCTCGGCGAGGATACGGGCCGAGAGCGTGCCCTCGGTGTCGTCGGTGAACACGGGCACGACGGCCTGCATGACGATCGGCCCGGCGTCGAGGTCCGTGTCGACGATGTGGACCGTCGCGCCGGAGAAGCGGACCCCGTGCTCGAGGGCCTGGCGCTGCGCGTGCAGGCCCGGGAACGACGGCAGCAGGGCCGGGTGGATGTTCAGGATCCGGTGTGGAAAGGCGGCAACGAAGGTCGCGCTGACCAGGCGCATGAAACCGGCGAGGCACACCAGTTCCACCTCGCGCGCCCGGAGCGCCTCCACCATGGCCTGGTCGAACGCCTCGCGGGTCGGGAACGCCTTGTGGTCGAGGACGAGCGTTTCGATGCCCGCATTCCGCGCCCGCTCGAGGCCATAGGCATCAGCCTTGTTCGAGATCACGAGCGCGATGTGCGCGTCGAGCCGGCCTTCGCCAATGGCGTCGATGATCGACTGCAGGTTCGATCCCCGCCCTGAAATCAGCACGCCGATGTTGCGGTTCACCTGCCCTCCATCACCAGATTCGCCGCACGTCGTACCTGGAGAACACCGCATCGGCGGACACCATCGCCAGCCCCTCCACCAACGCCTGGGCGACGAGCAGGCGGTCGAACGGATCCCGATGGTGGAGCGGCAGGCTCAGCGTCCGGGCCACGTGCCGAACGTCGATCGGGAGGAAGGCGAATCCGTTCTCCGCCATCTGGGCCGGCAGGAAGTGCTCGAGGTCGCCTTCAAGGCGGAGCTTGCCGCTGGAGATCTTCAGCGCCATTTCCCAGGCGGAGGCCATGCTGAGCCAGCACTGGTTCGCCGGGTTCGCGATGGCCCGTCTTGCCGGGCGCGACAGTTCAGGCGAGCCCTGGTTCCACCAGAGCCAGGCGTGCGTGTCGAGGAGGAGCCGCACCTAGCAGCCCGTGGCGGAAGCGGCGATTTCGCGCCAGTTCATAGTTGGCCACGATAAGACATCGTGAGGATGAGCGTTCACATCGACCGGATTCTTCGGGCGCCTTGGAGGCCGCTGGTGGCTCCACGTGGTCGTCAGGGACGCCCAGGCGGCGGCGAGCGGCGCCACGAGGCGGCCCTGGAGGCCGCGGGGCGTCCCCACGCCGAGCAGCGTCCGCATGACGAGCCCGAGGTTGAAGCCGCCGGCATGCACGAGGAGCCGTTTCAGAATGTTGCTGTGCCCGCGCAGATGCGTGCGTCGCATGCCGCCCGTTTCGTAGGCGTGCGCAAACGTCCGTTCCAGCCGTTCGCCGCGCAGCCGGCGCAAGCGCTGCCCGCGGCTCCCCTTGATGCGGCGGCGGTTGGCGTACACCGCGCGCTGCGCCTGGGCCTTCCCGCGCCAGTTCCGCCGGCCGCGGGCTGGCTCCGAGATGTACGTCCGCACGCCGAGGGCGTCCAAGTCCGTCACCACCTCGTTACTGTGGTACCCCTTGTCGGTGACGACGTCGAGGTCGCTCGCCGCGTCCAGGCCGACCGTCGCTTCGAGCTGTTCCGTGGCCATCACCAGCGTCGCCTGAATCGTCTGCGTGTCGCCGGCATCCGCCCGTTGGACCGTCACCGCGACGATCGCCCCGCATTCCAGATCGACGGCGTGCTCCGCTTTGTGCGCCAGATGCGTGCGTCCGTCTTTCATCTTCGTGATCGATGCGTCTGGGTCCTGCGGATGCTGCCAGTCGTCGTTCGAGCCCTTCTTCTTCCGCTTCTTGTCGATCTTCGCCAAGTCTTCTCGGGTCGGCGTCGCAATCCCCGACGCCTGAGCCAGCTTCGTCAAGAACTCCTGGTACGTGTCCCCCGTGTCGCGGCGCACGATGCTGCGCAACGCCGCGTTGGCCTCCAGCGTCGTGCCGTCGATTCCCAGAGGCCCGCCGCGCATCAGTCCCCGCTCGACCAGCCGCTGCTGGATCCACGTGAACACGGCCCGGTGCGTCTCCACATCAATCAGCCGGCGCGTCCGCGAGATCGTCGAGTGGTCGGCCACGTCCTCATCCAGCCCCACACGCAGGAACCGGCGGATGGCGAGCGAGTCGGCTGCCCGCCATGCGATCCCGCGCTCCGAATCCAAGCCTTCGAAGTAGCCGATCAACAACAACCGGAAGTAGATCCCCGGCGCCAAGCTCGGCCGTCCCATCGTCGGCGCGTAGAACGCGCGGCACGTCTCCTCCACGAACGCATCGAAGCCCGAGTCGTCCAGGAGGACATTCAGCCGCTGGTAGAACGGGTGCGCCGCCGTGCTCGGCAACTCGGCCACCGGGATCCACAGGCTCTCTTGTCGGCGCCGTTTGCGTCGCGTGCCCATCGCCATGGGCGTCAGTGTAGTACACGGGATCGACCGTGTCGATCCCCTTACTGCTTATCGATGACTAACCCCGTGACTTGCACCACGGGCTGCTGAGGGTATTCCTTGAACTCCGCGGGCGTCACGTCGAAGTCCGGAGCCACCCAGATCTTCCCCCGCGCCGTGCCCGGTTCCCTCGGCTTCGTACCTGCGGTCAAGGGAACGAGCCTCAAGAGGGGCTTGTTGTCCCTGGCGATGACGACCTCCTCTCCGGAGATCGCCTTCTTCACGAGTTCAGAGAACCTGGCCTTCGCCTGCGCGATGTTCACCTGCGTCACGGTCAACTCCTTGTTGGTCATTTTACATGACCAACATGCGACAATGCAAGACTCCCCTGCTTGCGGTTTCCACGTGCGGCGCTTCGGGCAGTCATCCATGCCATTGCTCGCGCGCGGCCGGGGCATATCATGCGTCCCGTGCCTGCGAAGAACTCCCGGCTGCGACGCTGCCTCGTTCTGGCCGTCCTGGCGGGTGCCTGCGGTCATTCGCCGTCATCTCCAACTTCTGCTTCAGATGGACCGGCCCAGCTTCGAATCGTCGGCCTTTCGGGCCCGCTGGCCCCAGGCGCGATCACACCGTTGACGGCGCAGCTCACGGCGTCGTCCGGCGCGGCCATCGCGTGCCCCGTGGCTTTTGCGTGGTCGTCGGACAACGTCAAGGTCGCGACCGTGTCGTCCACGGGTGTTCTCACGGCCGTTGGAGGGGGCTACGCCACCGTCATGGCGTCGTGCGGCGGACTCATCGCGACCGCGGAGACCAAGGTCGAGGCACCGAATCCGTTCGACTGGGACGTCGCTGTGGGCGATGCGGACTGGGGTGGCCCCGTTTGGGGCGTCACCATGGAATTCCTGGACGGGCCGCGCACGGGCGAGCAGGTGCGGTTCGACTATGAGGCCCTGGTCACGATGCCGGTTTGGCCGGTGAAGGCGCGGCTCACCGCGGAGGATTACCAGCCAAGGGATGTCGTCTTCTCCGAGACGACCGCCGAGATCGGCCGCTTCTACGCGGTGTTCTGGATACGCATGGCGTTTGCGCCGCAGCCCGAGAGCGACACGTACACCGGCTCTTTGACGCGCTCGGTTCCGACAGCCTCGCACCGGTTCACCATGCGCGCGCCGGGAAACGTGCGGATACGAACGTGGTGGAGTTGCGATGACGACGTCGGGGGGCCCGGCTTCGACCTATGGTGCGGCGGACAGAGACTGTGGCGTGGGTCGGCTCCGTACAAGGGCGGCGAGATCGTGCAGGAGATCGTGTCCGCCGCGTCATGCGAGGTTCAGATGTGGCAATGGCCGTCAACCACGAAGACACAGTACCGAATCGCGATCACTTACCCGCACTGATTCCGCTGCGTGGCCGGAAGGCTCGACCTGCCCGGCTGGACTCCGATCAACCTCCCGCAGGCAATCCGTACAGCACGCCCGGATCGCCCTCGACGATGCGGCCGATCCGGTGCACCCGCGTCTCGCCGGCGGACTGCAACATCACCGTCACGCGATCCTCATCGTCGGCCGCGCACGCGATGATCATGCCGATGCCCATGTTGAAGGTGCGGTACATGTCGTCGTCGGGCACGTTGCCGACGCGCTGGAGATAGCGGAAGACCGCATTGGGCGTCCACGCCGACGTGTCGATGCGGGCCGAGGTGCCCGGCGGCAGGATGCGCGGCAGGTTCTCGGTGATGCCGCCGCCGGTGATGTGCGCAAGGCCCTTGACGAGCCCGGCGTCGAGCAGCGGGCGAACGACCGGCAGGTACGAGCGATGCACCCGCAGCAGTTCGTCGCCGATCGTGCAGCCCAGTTCGTCGACCACCGCGTCCGCTGCGAGGCCCAGGTGCTCGAAGACGATGGCCCGGGCCAGCGAGTAACCGTTGGTGTGGAGGCCGGTCGAGCGCAGGCCCAGCAGCGCGTCGCCGGGCCGGATGGCGGCGCCGGTGATCAGCCGGTCCTTCTCCACCACGCCGACGATGAAGCCGGCGATGTCGTATTCGCCCTCGGCGTAGAAGCCGGGCATTTCGGCTGTTTCGCCGCCGATGAGCGCGCATCCGTTCTCGAGGCAGGCGGTCGAAACGCCCTCCACGACCTGCGCCGCCACCTCGGGGGAGAGCCGGCCGGTCGCGAGGTAGTCCAGGAAGAACAGCGGCTGGGCGCCCTGCACGAGGATGTCGTTGACGCAGTGATTGACCAGGCACTGGCCCACCGTGCCGTGGCGCCCGGTCATGAAGGCGACCTTCAGCTTCGTGCCCACGCCGTCGGCGCTCGACACGAGCACCGGGTCGCGGCAGTCCGAGCCCAGGCGGAAGAGGCCGCCGAACGAGCCGATCGCGGACAGCACGCCCGGCGTGAACGTGCGTTTCGCGAGCCCCTTGATGCGGTCGACCGTCTCGTTCCCCGCGCTGATGTCGACGCCGGATGCCTTGTAGTCCATGGGCGCGCTCTGTCAGAAGCAAGAAGCCAGAAGGACCCGCTTCGATTGTCAGAAGCCAGAAGAAGGCAGGCTGCACCGGGCAGTCTTCGTCTTGCTTCTTGCTTCTTGCTTCTGCCTTCTACTTCCCCGCCTTCAAAAACTCCGCCTCGTGGCGGGGAAAGGGCAGCGGGTACCGGCCCGTGTAGCACGACGTGCAGTACTCCTCGCGGTGCGAGTTCACGGCCTCGAGCAGCCCCTCGAGGCTGAGGTACCGCAGGCTGTCGGCCTCGATGTACTTCCGGATCTCCTCGAGGGTGTGCGTGGCGGCAATGAGCTCGGCCCGGCGCGGCGTGTCGACGCCGTAGAAGCACGGCGAGATCGTCGGCGGGCAGCTGATCCGCATGTGCACTTCCTTCGCACCCGCCGCCTTGATCATCTTGACCAGCTTGCGGCTGGTCGTGCCGCGCACGATCGAATCGTCGATGAGCACCACCCGGCGGCCCTCGAGGATGCTGCGCACCGGGTTCAGCTTGACCTTCACGCCGAAGTGCCGGATCGACTGCTGCGGCTCGATGAACGTACGCCCCACGTAGTGGTTGCGGATCAGGCCGAACTGGAGCGGGATGCCCGATCGCTCGGCGTACCCGACCGCGGCGCACACGCCCGAGTCGGGCACGGGCACGACCACGTCGGCCGGCACGGCCGCCTCGCGCGCCAGGATGCGGCCGAGGTTGGTGCGCACCTTGTTCACGCTCTCGCCGAACACGAGGCTGTCGGGCCGCGCGAAATAGACGTGCTCGAAGATGCAGTGCGACGTCATCGCCGGCGGGAACGGCTTCATCGACACCGGGCCGTCCGTGCCGACGACGAGCACTTCACCGGGCTCGACGTCGCGCACGTACGTGGCGCCGATGAGATCCATGGCGCACGTCTCGGAGCACACCACCCAGGCCCCGTCCAGCCGGCCCAGGGCGAGCGGCCGGAAGCCGTGCGGGTCGCGGACGGCCACCATGCGGTCCTTCGTCAGGAAGAGCAGCGAGAACGCCCCCTGGGCCTGCCCCACCGCCTCGACGAGCGCGTCCTCGAGGCGGGCGGCCTTCGACCGCGCATAGAGGTGCAGGAAGACCTCGGTGTCGCTCGACGTCTGGAAGATGGCCCCCTGGGCGGTCAGCCCGGCCCGCAGCTCCCGCTCGTTCACGAGGTTGCCGTTGTGGCAGACCGCGATGGGGCCGTGCACGCAGTCGATGAGGATCGGCTGGGCGTTGATCAGCCGGCTCTCGCCCGCGGTGGAATAGCGGACGTGCCCGATCGCGGACGTGCCCCGCAGGTTGGCGAGCGCTTCCTCGCCGAAGACGTCGGCCACGTAGCCCATGCCGCGCTCGGCCCGCAGCCGCTGGCCGTCGGACGCCACGATGCCGCCGCTCTCCTGGCCGCGGTGCTGCAGCGCGTAGAGGCCGAGATAGGTCAGGTTGGCGGACTCGGGATGCCCGAAGATGCCAAAGACGCCGCACTCGTCCTTGAACTTATCCAGCATGGCCCTCTGCCGCACCCGCGCCGAACACCCGCCCGAAAACCTCGTCGACGTGGCGGAGCTGGTGATCGAGGTCGAAGAGCCGATCCAGGTCCGCCGCGGGCAGCACGGCGGCGAGGTCGCGATCGGCGCCGAGCAGCTCGCGGAAGTCGAGGCCCTCGAGCGACGACCGCATCGCGTTGCGCTGCACCCACTCGTAGGCCTGCTCGCGCGACACGCCGCGCGAGGCCAGCTCGAGCAGCACCGCGCCGGAAAAGACCACCCCGCGCAGCAGGTCGAGATTGCGCCGCATCTTCTCGGGGTAGACCACCATGCCGGCCACGATGCGCGTGAAACGGCGCGTCATGTGATCCAGCGCGATGAAACTGTCGGGCAGGATGATGCGCTCGACCGACGAGTGGGAGATGTCGCGCTCGTGCCACAGGGCGATGTTCTCGATGGCCGCGCCGGCGTTGCCGCGGATGACGCGGGCCAGGCCGACGATCTGCTCGCACCCGATGGGGTTGCGCTTGTGCGGCATCGCCGACGAGCCCTTCTGGCCCTTCGCGAACGGCTCCTCGACCTCGCCGATCTCCGTCTTCTGGAGCCCGCGGATCTCGAGGGCGAACTTCTCGAGCGACGCCGCCGCGATCGCGAGCGCGCACAGCAGCTCGGCGTGCCGGTCGCGCTGGATGACCTGCGATGACACCGGATCGGGCTCGAGGCCGAGCTTCCCGCACACCGCCCGTTCGATGGACGGATCGAGGTGGGCGTAAGTGCCGACGGCGCCCGAGATCTTGCCGAAGGCGATCCCGGCGCGGGCGCGGCGGATCCGCTCGATGTCGCGGCCGAGTTCCTCGTACCAGAGCGCCAGCTTCCACCCGAGCGTCGTGGGCTCGGCGTGCACGCCATGGGTGCGCCCGATCATCGGCGTGCGGCGGTGCTCGAGGGCCCGCGCCTTGACGGCCTCGCGCAGCGCGCCGAGGCGCGCCAGCAGCAGGTCGCACGCGTCCCGCATCTGCAGCGCGAGGGCGGTGTCGAGCACGTCCGACGAGGTCAGGCCGAAGTGCAGCCACCGCGCCTCCGGGCCGACGTGCTCGGCGACGGCCTGGGTGAAGGCGATGATGTCGTGCCTGGTGATTTCCTCGATGGCCTCGATGCGCGCCACGTCGAAGGCGCCGCGCTCCCGGATGGCGCGCGCCGCTTCGGCCGGCACGATGCCCTGCTCGGCCATCGCCTCCGCCGCCGCGATCTCGACCGTCAGCCACGTCCTGTAACGGTGCTGGTCGCTCCAGATGCCGCCCATCTCCGGGTGCGTGTATCGTGCAATCATGACGCCACCAGAAGCTCGCTGCCGGCCACCGCGAAGCCGTTCACATCGCCCACCACGGCCACCGACACCGGCGTCCGCGTGAGCAGGTCCGAGGCGACGCGCGCCACGTCGTCGAGGGTCACCGCGTCGATGCCGGCCAGCGTGTCCTCGATCGTGAACGGCTCGTCGAAGTAGATCTCCTGGCGCGCCAGGTACGCGGCCCGCTGCCAGGTGCTCTCGAGGCCGAGAATCAGGCTGCCCTTCACGTTGTCCTTGGCCCGCACGAGCTCGGCCGCGTCGACGCCGCCGCGCACCACGCCGCGCAGCTCGTCCATGATCACCCGCACGACCTCGTCGACGCGCGTATTCGAGCAGCCGGCGTAGACGCTGAGCAGGCCCGCGTCGCGGAACGCGCTCAGGCCGCTGCCCACCGAGTAGGCCAGGCCCCGCTTCTCGCGCACGTTCTGGAACAGGCGCGAGCTCATCGACCCGCCGAGCAGCGTGTTGAACACGAGCGCGGCATAGCGATCCGCGTGGTTCTGGCGGTAGGCCCCGACGCCCAGGCAGATGTGGCTCTGCTCGAGGTCCTTGGTCCTGACGTGCACGAGTGAATGCTCGACCGGCGGGGCCTCGAGCGCGCCGCCGCCGTTCCTGGCCAGGCCGCCGAACGCCCGGTCCACCAGCTCCCGCACCCGCGCGTGCTCGATGTTGCCGGCCGCCGCGACGATTAGGTTGTCCGCCGTGTACACGCGCCCGAAGTACTCGCGCAGCACCGCCGCGTCGATCCGGCTCACGCTGTCGGCCGTGCCCAGGATGGCCCGGCCGAGCGGATGGCCGCACCAGAAGTGCTCGAGGAACAGCTCGTGCACGAGATCGTCGGGCATGTCCTCGACCATCTTGATCTCTTCGGCCACCACGCCCTTCTCGCGCTCGATGTCCTCGGGGGCGAAGCGGGGATGCAGCACGACGTCCGAGAGGACGTCCACGGCGAGCGGGAGGTGGTCGTCGAGGACCTTGATGGCGTAGTTCGCGTTCTCCTTGCCGGTCGAGGCATCCATCTGCCCGCCGACCGAATCCACCACCTGGGCGATGTCCTCGGCCGAGCGCGTGGTGGTGCCCTTGAAGAGCATGTGCTCGACGAAGTGCGCGATGCCCGGCCACTCATCGCCCTCGTGCCGCGATCCGCGCGTCAGCCATACGCCAAGGCTCACGGACCGGACGTGGGGGATCGACTCGGTCAGCAGTCGCAGGCCGTTCTCGAGGACGTCGCGCACGACCATGGGCAGTCAGCCGGCCTGACGGGAGGTTGAAGGAAGGCCGCAACTTGTTGTATCAGAAGGAATTGCAGCCAGGCAATCCAACAGATGATAGCATGGGCGAAGCAGGCGCAGCAAGAAAAAGGGCCACCTCGATGCCGCAGGTCGACCTCACCGAACTGACGCGTCCGGAACTCGAGGCCGCCCTTCTCGCCGAGGGCCTCGAGCGCTATCGGGCCGGGCAGGTCTTCGAGTGGGTCTACCGGCGCGGCGCGGAGGGGTTCGCCGAGATGACCAACCTCCCGGCCGCACAGCGTCAGGCGCTCGAGGGCCGGTTCCGGATTTCCACGCCTCCAATCGCCCGCCGCGACGTGTCGGAAGACGGTACGGAGAAGTTCCTGATCACGCTGCAGGACGGCCGCCAGGTCGAGTCGGTGTTCATTCCGCGCACGCCCCACGACACGTTCTGCGTGTCGACGCAGGTGGGCTGCGCGATGGGATGTGCCTTCTGCCTCACGGCGACGATGGGCCTGGTCCGCAACCTGACCGCGGGCGAAATCGTCGGCCAGGTGCGCGTGCTGGCCGGGGCGCTCGACCTTCGCGAGTCGCGCTTCAACATCGTCTTCATGGGGATGGGCGAGCCGCTGCACAACTACGACGCCACGATGGCGGCCGTGCGGATCCTCGCCGACGAGCGCGGCTTCGCGGTGCACCCGCGGCGCATCACCGTGTCGACGGTGGGACTGGTGCCGGCCATCGAGCGTCTGGCGGCCGAAGACGTGATGCCGCGGCTGGCCGTGTCGCTGCACGCCCCGACCGACGAGCAGCGCGCGGAGCTCGTGCCCGTGAACCGCAAGTACCCGATTGCCGAGATCATCCAGGCGTGCCGGCGCTTTCCGCCCGCGAGGCGCGGCCGGATCACTTTCGAGTACGTCCTGCTCGCGGGCGTGAACGACTCGCCGGCCGACGCGAAGAAACTGGCTGCGCTGCTGCACGGCCTGCACGCGAAGGTGAACCTCATTCCGCTGAACCCGGCCGCCGGGATTCCCTTCGAGCGCCCCGCCGACGAGCGCATCGACGCGTTCGGCCGCACCCTGTCCGACCGCGGCGTCACCGTGATGGTGCGCAAGAGCCGCGGCCGCGACATCCGGGCGGCGTGCGGCCAGCTCGCCGTGGAAGGCATCAAGCGCTCGGCCGCTCAGCGCCTCGCGGATGCGCTTGGGTAGAAGACAGAAGGGCTCACTGACGATTGTCAGAATCCAGAAGAAGACAAGCTGCACAGGTAGTCTATTCTTGCTTCTTGCTTCCTGCTTCTTGCGTCTGCCTTCTGAGAAGCGCGGGCGCGCCGGGGGCCGGGCGAACGGCGCCGCGTTAGACGACCGAGCCGACAAGCTGAGGCGAGTCTTCGTCGATCCGCACGTTCACACGAGTGTTGCGTGTCAGTCCCGGCGAGACCCCAACCTTCAGGAAGTTGTCGGTCAGCACCGTCGTCCCGTCGTCGATGGTCAGCCCGGGGCGCACGGTGCCGACCTGGGATCGGATGAACCGGGACGAGGAGCCCGCACCGATCTCCCGCATCCGGGCCGCGCGATCCTTGACGACGGCCGGGCCCACCTTCGGCACCATCGTCGCGGCCGCGGTGCTCGGCCGATCCGAGTACGGGAAGACGTGCAGGTAGCTGAGCGGCAGCGCCTCGATGGCGCGCTCGCTCTCCCGGGCGTCCGCCTCCGACTCGCCCGGAAAGCCCACCATGACGTCGGCGCCGATGGACGCGTGGGGCAGCCGCGCGCGGATGCTCTCGACGAGGCCCCTGGAGAACGCCGCCGAATACGGCCGCCGCATCGCGGCCAGCACGCGATCGGCGCCGTGCTGAAACGGCAGGTGGAGGTGCGGCGCGAACCTGCCGGATCCGGCGACGAGATCGACGATCTCTCGCGAGCAGTCCATCGGTTCGAGCGAACTGATGCGGACCGTCACGTCGCCCGGGGCCCGGTCGAGTGCGCGCAGCAGGTCGACCAACGATGCCCTGGTCCCGAGGTCCCTCCCGTACGATCCGAGGTGGACGCCGACAAGCCACAGCTCCTTGTAGCCTGACGCCGCGAGCCGCCCCGCCTCCATCAGCACGTCTTCCATCGGCCTGCTGCGGGACGCGCCGCGCGTGGACGGGATCACGCAGAACGCGCACATCTGGTCGCATCCGGTCTGCACGCGGAGCGGGAAGGCGGTCCGTCCCATCATTCCGGGCCCGAGCGGCGCGCCGCCGTGGCCTTCGCCCTCACCCTGCGGCCAGACTTCTTCGACGAGCGCGTCTTTTCCGGCGTTCGGCACGAGACGCACCACACCGGGCAGCGACGCCAGCGCCTCCCCCTCACGCGTGGCATAACAGCCCGTGACGACGATGCGGGCGGACGGGTTGCGGCGGGCGATGCGGCGGATGAGGTTGCGCGCGCCCTGGTCGGCGGCGCCCGTCACCGTGCAGGTGTTGACGACGACCACGTCGGCCTCGTCAAGCGGCGCCTCCACGCCGCCGCGCGCGCGCAACTGTTCCTCCATGTCGAAGGAGTCGGCCTGGTTCACGCGGCAGCCGAAGGTGTGTATGCAGTACTTCACTCGGGGCTCGGGATTCGGGACTCGGAAGTTGACAGTCAGTAGTCAGTCGCCAGTAGTCAGTAGGCAGTAGAGAAGGCAGCGTCTCGGAGTCGCGCTGAATCGCAGCGAGAAAGGTATTCCTACTGGCTACTGACTACTGACTACTGACTACTGTCCTTGCGCCAGCCGCGCCGCGGCCTGTTCGACCTTCTCGGCGAGGCGGGCCTTGTAGGCATCGAGCCGCTGAGCGAGCGCCGGGTCGCCGATGGCGAGCATCTGTGCGGCAAGCACGCCCGCGTTGGTCGCGCCCGACTTGCCGACGGCCACCGTCGCCACGGGCACGCCCGGAGGCATCTGCACGGTCGACAGCAGGGCGTCGAGGCCGAGCAGCGGCGACGAGTCGATGGGCACGCCGATGACCGGCTTCGCCGTGTGCCCGGCCACCATGCCGGCCAGGTGCGCGGCGGCGCCCGCGCCGACGATGAAGACCTGCACGCCGCGCCCGGGCGCTTCGGCCAGCAGGCGCTGAACGCGCGCCGGCGACCGGTGCGCGGACGCGACGGTCATCTCGCACGTCACGCCAAGCTCGCGCAGCACGTCGGCCGCGTTCTTCATGATCGGGGCATCGGAATCGGAACCCATCAGGATCAGCACTTGGATTGGTATCACGCTCCTCCTCCTCTGTCGGCCCGGTGATTCCCTGCGCAGGCCCGCTCAGCCAAGCCGGTCAAACCCGTCTTCAGGGTTCCGTCGGCGGAAGCGCGGGGCCCCACTTCGTCACCCCACGCGGGTTTCGGCCCTTTCGACGCGTTTGACAGACTGACGCCGAGCGGCTTGCTTCGAGGGCCTGCGCAGGGAATCACCGGCCCTCGGCTGTGTCTTCTGTCTGCTACTGGCTACTGACTACTGACTACTGTCCACCGCCTTCACGCCGATGTCACGCCGGTAGTGCGCGCCCTCGAACGAAATCCGGCCGACGGCCTCGTAGGCGCGCCGGCGCGCCTCGGCAAAGTCGATCCCGCTCCCGACGACCGTGAGCACCCGGCCCCCGGCGGTCACGATCGCGCCGTCGCGTTCCGCCGAGCCTGCATGGAACACGAGCGTGCCGGGCCGGGCGGCAGCATCGTCGAGGCCCGAGATGACCTTGCCCTTTTCGAAAGCCTCCGGGTAGCCGCCCGAGGCAAGCACGACGCCGACGTGGCGGCCGCCGCTGGTGCGGAACGTCCCCGGCTCGATGCGGCCGCCTGCGGCGTCCCACAGGTGCGGCAGCAGGTCTTCCGCGAGGCCGGGCAGCACGACCTGGGTTTCGGGGTCGCCCATTCTGGCGTTGAACTCGATGACCTTCGGGCCGTCGCCGGTGATCATGAGCCCCACATAGAGAAAGCCGCGATACGGCCGTCCCTCGGCGGCGAGGCCCCGCAGCGTCGGGAAGACGATCGACTCGAGGATGCGGCCGGCCATCGCGTCCGGCACGATCGGGCTCGGCGAGAACGCGCCCATGCCACCCGTGTTCGGGCCCTGGTCCAGGTCGAACGCGCGCTTGTGGTCCTCGGCCGAGGGCAGCACCCGGGCGTTCACGCCGTCGGTGACGACGAAGAACGACGCCTCGCGGCCGCGCAGAAACTCCTCGATCACCACCTGCGACCCGGCCTCGCCGAAGCGGCGGTCCACCATCATCGCGCTCACGGCGTCCGCCGCCGCCGCCTCGTCGTCGGCCACTACGACGCCTTTGCCGGCGGCCAGGCCGTCGGCCTTGATGACCACGGGCAGGCCGAAGCGCCGGCCGCGCAGCACGGCGAGGGCCTCCTGCGGGCTGGCGCAGGTGGCATGACGCGCGGTGGGCACGCCGTGGGCGGCCATGAGGCGCTTGGCGAACGCCTTGCTGGATTCAATCGAGGCGGCGGCCTGCGTGGGGCCGCAGGCGCGGTGGCCCGCAGCGGTCAGGGCGTCGACCACGCCGGCGGTCAACGGCGCCTCCGGCCCGACGACGGTCAGATCGATGCGCTCGCGGGCGACGAGGGCGAGCACCTCGCCGGGCCTGGCGGCGTCGAGCGGCAGGCAGCGGGTCTCTCGGGCGATGCCGGCGTTGCCGGGGGCGCACAGGAGCGCGTCGACGCCAGGCTCCTGGGCGAGCTTCCAGCAGAGGGCATGTTCCCGGGCCCCGGCGCCGACGACGAGTACGCGCATGGCAGCAGTCCAGTCTCCCGGCCGTGGCGGCCACGGCCGGCCGGGCGGGTCCGGGCGTCGGGCGCCGCGCCGGGGGGGCGCCGAAAGGCCCGTATTTCCGGTCCGGCGGTCGCAAGCTGTGTTAGCCTAACATATTCGGGCCACGGTGCCGTTCGGGCGCATGCGTGGGAGTGGTGCGGATTCGCGAGCCACGGAGGGGGGTGTTGTACGCGTGGCTGAAGTCAGAGTCCAGGATGGCGAGTCAATCGAGAGCGCACTCCGCCGGTTCAAGCGGAAGGTGCAGCAGGAAGACATCATCAAGGACATCAAGAAGCACTCGTTCTATCTGAAGCCGGGTGACAAGCGCCGGGCCAAGCAGGCCCTCGCGCGGAAGCGTAGCCGCAAGAAGATGCGGCGGGAAACCGAGTAGCGCGGAAACCAGGACGTCGTCGCCGGCTGCCGGCCCGCTCGGGGCTGGCCGCCGCGCGGCGGGTCCGGTGGCAGCCGGAACCGTTGATGGAGTTTCAGGACCGAACCCTGCGGTGCGCCGATTGCGGCTCGGATTTCGTGTGGACGGCCGGCGAACAGGCGTTCTTCGCCGACAAGCACTTCACGAACGAGCCGAAACGCTGCAGAGCATGCAAGGCGAAGCGGGCGCAGCGGCAGGCGTCCGGGCCGGCGGCGGGGCGCGACCGGACCGAGACGCGGGCCACCTGCTCGGCGTGCGGGAAGGAGACGACGGTCCCCTTCCGGCCGAGCCAGGGCCGCCCGGTGTACTGCCGGGACTGCTTCCAGCAGCGCCGGCCGCGCGGGTCTCACGGCGCCTGACGCCGGGCGCCGTCGTTGACCGCATTCGAGTTCCTGCGTTACGATGCTGACCCGAATGCGGCCCGTTTTCACGTGTCCCTCCGCGCCGGAGGGTGTTCCCGGAGTTGGGTGAAGGGATTCAGCGATGCAGATCGACGAACGTAGAGTCGGAGAGGTCGTCATCCTCGACCTGAAGGGCAAGCTGACGCTGGGCGACGGCGACGAGTTGCTGCGCGGCAAGATCAACGGCCTCGTGGCGGCCGGCCAGAAGCGCATTGTCCTGAACCTCGGCGAGGTGCCGTACATCGACAGCGCGGGCCTCGGCGAAGTCGTCCGGTCGTACACCACGGTCAAGAAGCACGACGGCGTGCTCAAGCTGCTGAGCCTCACCAAGCGGATCAAAGATCTGCTGGCGATCACGAAACTGCTGACCGTGTTCGACGCGTACGACACCGAAACCGACGCGGTCATGAGTTTCGGCGCCTGATCGGTCAGGCGTCCGCGCTACATGGCGCGACCCATCTCGCCTGAAGGCACCGTGCCCGGCGCCGCTCCCGAGGGCGGTGCCGGGGGCCGGTCCACGGCCGTGCTGCTGCTCCATTCGCTCCGCCCCGAGCAGTGGACCAAGAACACTATTGTCTTCGCCGGGCTGATCTTCGGCCTGGAGCTCTTCGATCGGACGGCTGTCCTCCGGTCGCTGCTGGCCTTCGCCGTGTTCTGCGCGCTCTCCGGGGTCGTGTACCTCTTCAACGACATCATGGACCGCGAGGCTGACAGGCAGCACCCGCTGAAAGCCCGGCGGCCGATCGCCTCGGGCGCGCTCTCGCCGTTCCTGGCCGGCGGCGCGGCCGCGGCGCTGGCCGCCGTCGCGCTCGCGGCCGCGTTTGCGCTCGGGATCCCGTTCGGCGTGGTCGCGCTCTCGTACGTGCTGCTGCAGGTGGCCTACTCCGGGCCGCTCAAGCACATCGTCATCCTGGACGTGCTGACAATCGCCGCCGGCTTCGTCCTGCGCGCGGCCGCGGGGGCTGTCGTCATCGGCGTGCCGATCAGCCACTGGCTGCTCGTGGATACGACCTTGCTGGCCCTCTTTCTGGCGCTCAGCAAACGCCGCCATGAACTGGTGCTGCTCGCCGACGGAGCCACCGGGCACCGTCCGATCCTGGGCGAGTACAGCCCGTATCTGCTCGACCAGATGATCTCCGTGGTGACCGCGTCCACGCTGGTCGCGTACATCTTCTATTGCATCAGTCCTGAAACGGTCCAGAAGTTCGGGACCGACATGCTTGGGCTGACCATCCCCTTCCCGCTCTACGGGATCTTCCGGTACCTCTACCTCGTGCACCGGCGCGAGGGAGGCGGGAGCCCGTCGCAGATGCTGCTCAACGATCGCCCGCTGCTCGTCTGCGTGGCGCTCTGGGTGCTGGCGGTGGTGGTGATTGTCTACCTCAGGCCGTTTGGAGTCTGATATGCCGCCCGAGTTCTCCGTCCGATCCGACTCGGTGGACGTCGAGCAGATCATGCAGCAGATCCGCGCGCGGATCCGCGAGAAGCGCGGCGTCGACTACACCGAGGAAGAGCTCCGCCAGCTGGCGAGCGTCAAGCTGGAGACCTTCCTCGATCCGACGCGGGTCCGGTCGGACCTGCTGGCCCAGTACCGCCGAAGCCGGGAGGCGGGCCAGGGTCCGACGCTGGCCGCGCCACCGGAGAACTACGCGTTCGACGACCACCTGGTGTACGGTTCCGCACGCGGCCTCGGCGGGCGGTTGATCACGAGAGTGCGGAAGCTGCTGAACCCGGTGCTGAAGCTCTTCATCAATCCGAACCCGATCATTCACGTCCTGCACCGCCAGAGCGACATCAACACGCACTTCGATCAGATCTCGGCGCTGAACTACGAGGTGATGCACAACCTCGTGGTGGAGTTGACGCGCCTGGGCATCGAGGTCAAGAACCTCAAGATGCGCGTCGAGTCGCTGTCGGGCCGGCTCGATTTCAGCGACCGGCGGGCGCGGGCCCTCGAGAGCGTGGTGCAGTACCGGCCGGGCACCGGGCCTGCGGCCGAGCTGGCCGAGGCGGCGGCGCCCGCGACGGCGCCGGCCGGCCGCCAGGCCGCCCGGCGAGAGGCCGAACCTGCGGCCGGCAACGCGCCCGTCAAGGGCGAAGCCCAGCGGGCGCGGCGGCGCCGGCGGCGGCGCGGGCGCGGCGGAGCGCCCGGCCAGGTCGTGCCGGGATCTGCGCCGGAGGCGGACACGGCCGAAGGCGGTGACGACGGTTCCGACGGCGGCCCGGCGGCGCCTGGCGACGGCCTGCCGTTCGAGGATCGCGCGCAGCCCCCGGCGGAGGGGCCGGCGCCCGGCAGGGGCGAGCCGACCGACCAGTGAAGCTCGCGGTCGTCGTCCAGCGGTACGGCCTCGATATCAACGGCGGGGCCGAGCTCCACGCCCGCTACGTGGCCGAGCACCTGGCGCGCCGGGCCGAAGTGGACGTCCTGACCACGACGGCCCGCGACTACATCACGTGGCGCCACGAACTGCCGGCAGGCGACTCGGACGTGAACGGCCTGCGCGTGCGCCGCTTCCCGGTGCGGCGGGAGCGCGACCCCGAGCGGTTCGGGCGCCGGTCCCACCACGTGTTCGGGGCGGTGCACTCGGTGGCCGACGAACTGGCGTGGCTCGAGAGCGAGGGGCCGGCGTCGGCGGCGCTCATCGACGCCGTCCGCCGCAACGACGCGGGCTACGATTTCTTCATCTTCTTCAGCTTCCGCTACTACCACGCCTATCACGGCATCCGCGCGGCCGCGTCGAAGGCGCTGCTGGTCCCCACGGCGGAGCGCGACGGCGCGGTGGGCCTGTCGATCTTCGGCCCGATCTTCCGCGGCGTGCGCGCGCTCATGTACAACTCGTTCGAGGAGCGGGCGATGATCCAGGCGGCGTCGGGCAACGACGCCGTGCCCCACGTCGTGGTGGGCGTGGGATCGGAGGTGCCGGCGCGCACCGATCCCGGCCGGTTCCGCGCCAAGTACGGGATCGCCGGCCCGTTCGTGGTGTATGTCGGCCGCATCGACGAGAACAAGGGCTGCAAGGAGCTGTTCTCGCACTTCGAGCGGTACTCGCGCGCCGTGCGGAGCGACCTGTCACTGGTGCTGATGGGCACCTCGATCCTGCCCATCCCCGATCATCCGCGCATCCGGCACCTGGGATTCGTCGCCGACGAAGACAAGTTCGACGGCATCGCGGCCGCCGACGCGCTCATCATGCCGTCGTATTTCGAGAGCCTGTCGATGGTGGCGCTCGAGGCCTGGGCGCTCGGCAAGCCGGTGCTCGCCAACGGACGGTGCGAGGTGCTGCAGGGGCAGTGCCTGCGCAGCAGCGCCGGCCTCTTCTACGAGAGCTACGAGGAGTTCCTGGAAACGCTGGCGCTCATGCAGTCGAACCGACGCCTGGCGTTCGCCATGGGCCAGAACGGCCGCGAGTATTTCCAGCGCCACTACGCCTGGCCCGTCATCGTCCGCAAGTACATGGACATGCTCGACCGGCTGCGCGGGGATGACGAGCGCGGTGCGGCGCGGCCGCCAGTCGAGCCGCTGCCCGGGTGGTTCGCGAGCCGGAAGGCCACGTGCCGGCCGGGCGACGCGGTGGTGAACGGGCTGCCCGCCGGGCCCGCCCGACGCGCCGGAGGGCGGCGGTGAGCGGCCGGCGCCCGGCCGTCCACCAGGTGCTGGCCACCCTGGGATACGGCGATGCCATCGGCCACGAGGTGATCGGCATCCAGCGCGTGCTCCGCGGCGCGGGCTACGACTCGGACATCTTCGTCGAGACGGCCGACCCGCGCCTCGAGAAGTTCACGCGGGACTTCCGCGAACTGGTCGAGGCCTCGCACCGCGACAACGTCCTCATCCACCACTTCTCGATCGGATCGAAAGCGTCGCGCGTGGCCTACGCCCTGCCCGACCGGATGGTGCTCGTCTACCACAACATCACGCCGCCCGAGTACTTCGTGGACGTGCACAAGCTGCTCGTGCGCCTGTGCTACCACGGCCGGCGCGAACTGGGCGCGTACACCGGGCGCTGCGACCTCGCGCTGGGCGACTCCGAGTTCAACCGGCAGGAGCTCGAGGACCTGGGGTTCCCGGCCACGGGGGTGCTGCCGGTCGTCCCCGGCTTCGCGCACCTCGACGGCGCGCCGAACGATCTGGTGGCGCGCCAGTTCGACGACGAGTGGACCAACGTGCTGTTTGTCGGGCGGGTGATCCCGAACAAGCGCATCGAGAACGTCGTCCGGGCGTTCGCCGCCTACAAGTCCCGGTACAACCACCGGTCGCGCCTGCTGATTGTCGGATCGTACGGGGGGTTCGAGCGGTACCTGACCATGCTGCAGCAGCTGGTGGCGCGGCTCGGGGTGCCGGATGTCCACTTCCCGGGCCACGTCTCGAACGAGGAACTCACGGCGTACTACGACGTCGCCGACGTGTTCCTGTGCGCGAGCGAGCACGAAGGGTTCTGCGTGCCGCTCATCGAGGCGTTCTACAAGCGGATCCCGGTGCTGGCCCTGGCGCGCACGGCCGTTCCGGCGACCATGGACGGGGCGGGGGTGCTGTACGACGAGCCTGATCCGGCCGGGGTCGCCGCCCTGGTGGATGCCGTCGTGAGCGACGCCGGCCTCCAGGACCGGATCCTGGCGGGCCAGGACGCGGCGCTCGACCGCCTGCTAGGCCGCGACTTCGGCGGCCTGCTGCTGCGGTTCGTCGCCGAGGTGCTGGCTGCGCCGCGCCGGCCCGAGCATCGCGTCGCCTGGGACTTCTGGCAGCAGTTCGATGCCATCGAGCGGCTCGAGGCGCAGCGCCTGTTCCGCCCGTCCCTCTACAAGGCCCTGCCGACGGCCGCGCGGGCCAGCGGCATCAACTGGTAGCGCACGGGCTCTGACATGGTCGTCAACCAGTGGGTGCCGGCGGCGCATCGGGGAGACGCGATCGGCGACAGCGCGCGGGCCGTGCGCGACCTGCTGCGTGGCCAGGGCCACGACGCCGGCATCTACGCGCTCCAGATCGACGACGACATGCGCGGCGACGCGAAGCCCTTCGACGGCGGCGCGGCGTCGGCCGGTGACGTGACGATCCTGCACTTCGCCGTCCCCTCGCCGATGACGGAGGCCTTCGCCAGGCTGCCCGGGGGCCGCGTGCTCCAGTACCACAACATCACGCCGGCGCGCTTCTACGCCCCGTACGACCCGGGCATCTACCGCCTGGCCGTCGTCGGCCGGCGCGAGCTGGCCTCGCTCGCCGGCCGCTGCGATCTCGCGCTCGGCGACTCGGAGTACAACAGGCGGGAGCTCGAGGCCCTGGGCTTCGCCGAGACCGGCGTCTTCCCGGTGGCCGTCGATCTGGGCCGCATCACGGACGCCCCGCGGACGCCGGCGCTCGAGAAGTGGCTCGACGACGGCCTCACGAACTTCCTGTTCGTCGGCCGCATCGTGCCCAACAAGAAGGTCGAGGACATCATCCGCCTGGCGGAGCACTACAAGCGGTACGTCGACGCCCATTACCGCTTCATCTTCGTGGGACGCGACGACGGAGTGCCGCGCTACGCGAACATGCTGCGGGCGCTCATCGCGGAGCTCGGGTGGCTGCCGGACCGGTACCTGTTCACGGGCGGCGTGCCGGACCGCGAGCTGGCGGCCTACTACCGCTACTCGAGCGTGTACATTTCGATGAGCGAGCACGAGGGCTTCTGCGTGCCCCTGCTCGAGGCGATGGCCGCCGACCTCCCGATTCTCGCCTACGCGTCGACGGCCATCCCGGACACGCTTGCCGGCGCGGGGGTGCAGTTCGCGCCGAAGGACTTCGAGCACGCGGCGGAGCTGCTCGGGATGCTGGCGTTCGACGACGGCCTGCGGGCGTCGGTCATCGACGGCCAGCGCCGGCGGCTGGCGCAGTTCACCACCGCCCGGATCGACCACGAGCTGCGGCGGGTCCTGGAACGATTCTCATGAAGATCGCGTTCATCATCCAGCGCTACGGGTCGGACATCCTCGGGGGGTCGGAGTACCACTGCCGCCTCATCGCCGAGCGCCTGGCCGAGCGCCACGACGTCGAGGTGCTCACCACCTGCGCCCGCGACTACATCACGTGGGCCAACGAGTATCCCGAGGGCGCCGACCGCGTCCGGGGCGTGACCGTGCGCCGGTTCGCCAGCGCCCGGCCGCGCGACATCCAGCGCTTCAACCAGGTACTCGGACTGGATCTTCAACCATCCGCACGGGCGCGACGACGAGCAGCGGTGGCTCGAGGAGCAGGGCCCCTGGTGCCCGGCGCTGCAGGAGCACCTGGAGCGGCAGCACCGGTCCTACGACGCGCTGATCTTCTTCACCTACCTCTACGCGCCGACGGTCCTCGGCCTGGCCGTCGCGCCCGAGAAGAGCATCCTCGTGCCGACCGCGCACGACGAGCCGGCGATCCGCCTCGGCCTCTACCGGGAGATGTTCGCGAAACCGGCGGCCATGGCGTACAACACCGAGGTCGAGCGGCGTTTCCTGACGGGCGAGTTTCCCATCCGCGCGACCGCCGAGGAGACGGTCGGCTGCGGCGTCGACCTGCCGCAGCAGAGCCACGATGGGGCGCGCGCCGCCGACGAGGCCCCGGCAGCCGAGGGGGACGCCCCTGCGCCGGACCTCTCCCGGGGGCGCTGGCCGGCGCAATCGCGCGGCGCGGCCTTCAGGGCCCGTCACAAGATCCACTCGCCGTTCGCGCTCTACGGCGGCCGCATCGAGAAGGGCAAGGGCTGCGAAGAACTGGTCGAGTACTTCAGCACGTACCACGCCGGGGGCGGCCACCTGACGCTGGCGCTGATGGGCGTCAAGCTGATGCCGCTGCCCGAAGAGCCCTACATCCGCTTCGCTGGCCTGCTCTCTGAGCGGGAGCGCCTGCAGGCCCTCGAGGCGGCGTCGGTCGTGATCGTGCCGTCGCCGTTCGAGAGCCTCTCCCTGCTGGCGCTGGAGGCGTTCGCCGTGGGCACGCCGATCCTGGCCAATGCGCGGTCCGAGGTGCTGGTCGACCACTGCCTGCGGAGCAACGCGGGACTGTACTACGCGGACCGCGACGAGTTCGTCGAATGCCTGAACCTGCTGGCCGCCGACGACCGGCTGCGCGCGCAGATGGGCCGCAACGGCCGCGCCTACGTCCGTGAGAACTACCGCTGGGACATCATCATGGGGAAGTACGAGCGGATGCTCGCGGCCGTGAGGCAGAAGTAGCCAGAAGCCAGAAGGGCTCACTGTCGATTGTCAGACGCTTGAAGAGAACAAGCTGCACCGGTGGTCCTTCTTCTGGCTTCTGGCTTCTGGCTTCTGATCACTGCCCCGCGTCGTCGACCGCCCCGTTGCCACTGCGCTTCCGCCGGGGGGCAATCTCGTACCGCTTGATCATCTCGTTGAGCGTGGTCGGCTTGATCCGCAGCAGTTCGGCCGCGCGCTTCTGGACGCCGCCGGCGGCCTCGAGGGTCGACTCGATCAGGCGCTTCTCGAAGTTCGTCACCACGTCCTTGAGCGAGAGCCCATCGGGCGGCACGGCGATGTGCGGGAGCTGGAAGGTGGGCGACCGCCGGAACGCGTCCGGGATCATGAGGGTGCCGATGCGGGTGCCCTGGGTGAGGACGGCGGCGCGCTCGATGACGTTCTCGAGCTCGCGGACGTTGCCGGGCCACTCGTAGTCCATGAGCAGGTCGAGGGCGTCCGGCGCGATCTCGAGATCGGGCTTGCCGTTCTCCTCGCCGTACTTCTGCAGGAAGTGATGCACGAGCAGCGGGATGTCGTCCTTGCGGTCCCTGAGCGGCGGCAGCTGAATCGTGATGACGTGCAGACGGTAGAAGAGGTCCTCGCGGAAGAGGCCGTCCTGCATCATCTTCTGCAGGTCGATGTTCGTCGCCGCGATGATGCGCACGTCGACCTTGATCGTCTCGACGCCGCCGAGGCGCATGAACTCGCGCTCCTGGATGACGCGCAGCAGCTTGGGCTGCGTCTCCAGGGGGACGTTGCCGATCTCGTCGAAGAAGATGCTGCCGCGATCGGCGACCTCGAACAGCCCCTTCTTCGGATAGACGGCGCCCGTGAACGCGCCCTTCACGTGGCCGAACAGGTTCGACTCGAGCAGGTCGGGCGGCAGGCTCCCCGAGTTCACCGTCACGAAGGCGCGGTCCGAGCGCGCCGAATGCGTGTGGATGGCCCGGGCGATGAGCTCCTTGCCCGTGCCGCTCTCGCCCGCGATGAGGATGGTGGATCGGCTCGGCGCGGCCTGGATGATCAGGTCGAACACCCGGCGCATCGCCGGGCTCTTGCCGATAATGTTGTCGAAGCGGTGGTAGCGCTCCTGCAGGTTCTGGCGCAGCGACCGGTTCTCGGTGACCAGGCGGCGGCGCTCGACGGCGTTGCGCAGGACGAGCAGCACCTCGTCGTTCTTGAACGGCTTGGTGATGTAGTCGAGCGCGCCGCGCTTCATCGCGTCGACCGCCGTGTCGACCGACGCGTACGCCGTCACCATCACGACGGCCAGGTCGTCGTCGATCTTCTTGAGCTCGTCGAGGACGTCGAGGCCGTCCATGCCCGGCATCATCACGTCGACCACCGCGGCGTCGAACGGCAGGGCGCGGGCCAGCTCCAGCCCCGCCGCCCCGTCCGCAGCGAGGCGCACCTCGTAGCCCTCGCGCGCGAGCAGCGCCTCGAGGATCTCCCGCATGATCTCTTCGTCGTCGATGACGAGGATGGATCCGGCCCGCGCCATGGGCTACCCGCGGGCCTGCGCGCCGCCGGCCGCGGCGCGCTGCGCGGCTGGCATGAGGGGCAGGGCCAGCGTGAAGCGCGTGCCCTCGCCGGGCCGGCTGTCGCAGCTGATGGTGCCCTCGTGCTCGCCGACGATGCCGTACGTGATGGAGAGGCCGAGGCCCGTGCCCTGGCCGATCGGCTTGGTCGTGAAGAAGGGATCGTAGATTCGCGCGAGGTGCTCGGCCGGGATGCCGGCGCCCGTGTCGCCGACCTCCGCGGTCGCCCACCCGCCGGAGGCGTGCGTCGTGATGGAGAGCCACCCGCCGCGCGGCATCGCGTCGCGGGCGTTGATGAACAGGTTCAGGAACACCTGCTGCAGCTTGTGCTCGGTGCCGACGACGATCGGGGGCGTCGCCGAGAGGTCGCGCCGCACCTGGATGTTGACCGCCCGGAACTGGTGCTCCAGCAGCGAGAGCACGTCGTTGATGACGGTGTTGAGGTCCACCGGCGCACGCTCGTTCGACGCCTGGCCGCCGCGCGCGAGCGTCAGCAGGCCGTTCACGATCTTGGCAGCCCGGAACGTCTGGCGCTCGATCTTCTCGAGGAGCTTGGTCTGGGGATCCTCCGGGTCGGCGCGGTCGAGCAGCATCTGGGTGTAGCTCGAGATGCCGGTGAGCGGCGTGTTCACCTCGTGCGCGACGCCGGCGGCCAGCAGGCCGATCGACGCCATCTTGTCGGAGATCTGCAGCTGCTCCTCGAGGCGGGCGCGGCTGGTCACGTCCTCGAAGACGACAATCGAGCCTTCGGCGTCGGCGCCGTCGACGCTCTGGAGCGGCACGACGACCACGTCGACCAGGCGCCCGGTCTCGGCGTGCGCGCGCGCCAGTGTGAGCGGCACGCGGTAGAGCGCGGCGCCGGTCGGAATCCCGCGGCGGGCCTCGTCGATCGCCTCCACCAGCGACGCGCCGAGCAGGTCGGCCAGGCCGTGCCCGACCGCCTCGCGCCGGGGAATGCCGCTCAGGTGCTCCAGGGCGCGGTTCCACCGGATCACGCGCGTGTCGGCGCCGACCACCGCCAGGCCGTTGTCGAGCGACTCGAGGATGTTCTCGTTCGACTGGCGCATCCGCTCGACCTCGTCGGCCTGCGCCTTGAGCTGCTGGTAGAGGCGGCCGTTCTCGATGGCGGTGGCCACCTGCGCCGCCACCGCCACCAGCAGCGCCATGTCCTCGCTGCTCAGCGGTTCGCCGCGCTCCTTGCGGCCCAGCGCCAGCACGGCAATCCCGGTCTGCTTCGACACGCAGGGGATGATGTCGTGCACGCCGTGCGCGCGCCAGAACTCCACCTCGTCGCTGCCGGCCCGCCGGAGCGTCGCGGGATCGTCGAGCGCGACGTGGTGGCCGCCCCGGGCGCGGGCGCCGACGCCCGAATCGAACGGCAGCGGGGGCGGATCGCCGACGAAGCCCTCGGCGCGGGTCGGCCGGAACGCGTTGCCCGCCTCATCGGCCACCATCAGCGCGATGCGGTCGATGACCAGCGTTTCCGAGATGCGCCTCACGAGGCGATCGGCCAGCCGCGGCAGGTCGAGGTCGGTGCTGAGATCGCGCGCGAAGCCCACCAGCGCGCGGCGGTAGTCGTACCGATCTCGGTAGAACGCGCGGTCGAGCACGTTCTGCACGGCATCCCTGATCGGCCGCGCCAGCAGCACCACCACCAGGGTCGCCAGCACGGCGATGATGGTGTTCGCGGCGCCGCCGGCGAAGAACCAGCCCACCGCCCGGAGCAGCACCGCGAACAGCGCCACGATGCCCGCCGCCGCCGCCACGTAGACCAGGCCTCGCTTGACGATGACCTCGACGTCCATCAGGCGATACCGCACGATCGCCGAGGCGAACGAGAGCGGGATGAGCCCCAGGGGAATCGCGAGCAGCTCCATCTTCACGTTCGGCGTCATGCCGAGGGCGAAGGGCACCGCATAGCCGAGCGCGAACGGCACGCCGCCCAGCAGCGTGCCCCACACGATCCAGCGCAGCTGGCGCCGGGCGGTCACCGACCGTACGTGCGCGAGCGCGTGCGCCAGCACCGCCAGCGCGCCGAGCAGGCAGGCGCCCAGGTAGAGCGGTTCCACGCGATCCAGCGCGGCCACGGCCGAGATCAGGCTCGAGTGGCTGTCGAGGCGCGCCACGGCGATGACGCGGGCGCTGCCCATCACCAGCGCCGGCAGGTACAGCAGCGGCAGCAGCCGGGAGCCCAGCGGCGTGCGCGCCCAGCTGTTCGCCCGGTCCGGGAACACGAGGGTGAAGTGCAGCAGCAACGGCGCCAGGGCCAGCAGCGCCGCCATGTCGGCCCAGTAGAACACCCAGTCGAGGCGGTCGAACCGGCCCGAGAACGAGAAGGCGAACACCCCGCAGAACGCGACCGTCAGCCAGAACAGGTGCAGCGACGACGGGTCGCCCGGCCGGCGCAGCCGGACCCACGCCCCGACGATCAGCGTGAAGATGCCCACCCCCGCCAGGATGAAGTACAGGAGGCTGTTCCCCTGCGGAACCGGCTCGAGGCGGACCTGGACGATCTCGCGCGATCCGAGGCGCAGCAGCGTGTACGTCAGCGGCGCCGTCTCGCTCGCCGCGTGCGCCGCCGCCGCCACGTCGGCCGGGCTCTCCACCGGCCGGCCGTCGATGGCCAGCAGCACGTCGCCCACACGCACGCCGGCCCGCTTCGCGGGAGCGCGATCGGCCAACTCCGCGGCGGTGACCCCGTCGGTGCGCGACACCCAGAGCACGCCGTCTTCCACTTCGTGCCATGTCGCGCGGATGTAGACGTTGGCGAGGCCGAGCCCAAGCAGCACCACCACAACCGCAAGTGCCGCAAACCAGCCGGCCGCGTTGGGCTGTGAAGCCCCGGCGGCGGCTCGTCTCGCGGTGTCGGTTGCTCGGAACTGGTTCTCGGACATCGGTTTAACACACGGCGGCGTACGGGATCATCACAGCAATCGACATACCACATGTCCTCGTGGGCCGTTCGGATTCAAATCCTTGCCTGTCAAGCGTTTGCATCGCGAGAACTCGCGGGAGCCGACACGTGATCCATCCGAACGGATGACCCATCCAACCATGTGGATCACCCGTGACAGATTCGTCTCCTGACCTAGAACCGGACGCGGACGCCGCCGAGGACGCGCTTGGGCGGACGGATGACGAGCAGTTCGTCGTACACGGACCGTTCGCCGACGGCATCGCGGAAGAGATTGCAGACGGCCACGAGGACTTCCCAGTCGGCCGAGGTGAAGTCCATGAACGGCAGCGACTGGTTGACCTGGATGTCGAATCGCGCGTCGAAACCCGGCTCCAGATCCTCGGGCGACTGGCGGGCAAACCCCGTATTCAGCTTGTAGAGCACGTAGACATGCGTGGAGGTCTGCGGGATCGCGGTTTCAATCGACGTCGTCACGTCGTGCACCCGCGCGGGCTCCGCGCGGTTCGCGCCGCCGAACCAGTCCGCGCCCTCGCCGCCAATCCCGCTCGCCCAGTTTGTCCGGGTCACCGAGTAGTCCACCGCGCCGCGCACCATGCCGAAGAGCGGCCGGCTGATGTTGACGCCCCATCCGCGCGCGTTGAAATCGCCGAGGTTGGCGAGGTAGTAGTGGCCGAGGCTCGCGGCCGGGTGGTCGGTCGATGGCGCCGCGAAGATCGCGCCGGCCTGGTCGTTCACGCGCTGGCGGAACGTGCGCACGCCGACGACGTAGGCGGCCACGTCGCGCTCGACGCCCAGCTCGAAGTGATCGGTGGTCTGCGCGTGCAGGCCCGCCTGCTCCGACCAGGGCGAAAACGACCGGTGCGGGGGCAGCCACGGGCCATCCGGGCTGTTGTCCAGCACATTGACGAACTCGTCAGCCCCCGGCGCGAAACTGCTGCGCGCCGCGAGGGCCCGCACGCGCAGGCTCTTCGAGGGGCTCAGCGTCATCGAGAGGCGCGGGCTGGTCAGACCCTCGGTCGCGAGGTAGTCCTGCCACATGTAGGACAGCCCGTAGCCGAGCGTCACGTACTTGGAGACGACCCACTCGTCGAACCCGTAGATGCGGCCGACCGATCGCGATCCGCCGTTGATGGCGGAGAGCGCGAACAGGTCGGTGCTGCTCACCCGCTGCGCGCTGTAGGCCAGGCCGCCGACGTACCGGTGGCCCGAGTCGCTCGGCGCGGTGACGGTGCCGTTGATGTACCAGGATCCGGCCGCGCCTGGCGTGAACGCGGCCCGCATCGCCCAGCTCCCGACGGGGCCGGCCGTTGATCCGAGCGACACCAGCGCCACGCTCGACGCGCCGAGCCTCGAGGAGCCGTCGAATCGAGAACGGCACCCCGAAGGCGCTGGTCGCGAGCAGGTTCACCTGCCCGCTGAGGGGAAAGTCGTTCAGCAGCGAGGCGGACGCACGAACCGACGAATCGAACGCCCGGCCGTAGAGCGTCTCGGGTGTCTGTTCCGGTTCCGCCGCGACGATGCTGGTCTCGACGCCCTTGAGGACGCTGCGCTTCAGGTGGCGCAGCCTCCAGGCGGCCTCGCCGTGGTCGTGGTCGGCGCCGGAGCCCTCCTCGCCCTCGGGCACGACCCGCGCGCCGTCGAGGGGGATGACGCCGGCGGCGAGCAGCGCGCGGCCGTCCGGCGTCGTGGTGGGAGCCGAGAGCGACTTCAGCGCCACCGACATGATGGAGGGCCCGGCTTCGGGCCGGACCTCGACCATCCGGCGCACCGACGGCGCGAACCCGTCCAGGTGGACCCGGACAGCGTAGGCGCCCGGCGGCAGCGATTCGAGGAGGAACCGGCCGTCGCGGCCGGTCAGCACGAAAGCGACAGTGGAGCCGAGGGCGGAGACCATCGCGCCGACCAGCGGGCGGCCGCTCGCATCGAGCACGAGCCCGCGGATCGAGCCCTGCGCGGACCGGGCGATGGTCGCATCCGCGGCCTTGGCCGTCTGCGCCGGCGCGGGCCGGACCGGAACGACGAGGCATACGAGTGCAGCCGCGGCCACGAGCGTGGATAGGCGTCTCATAGCGACTCTCGTCAACCCGTCACGGCCCGCCCGGCTGAAGGGCCCGGCTTCCTCAGGCCGTGACGACGAATACGACGTTGTGCGTCACCGACTTGCCCGAGAGCTTGTCGGTGACCTTGATCTCGAGCCTGTACTGGCCTTCCGGGAAACTCCCGAGCGGCAGCGACTGCCCTGCCACCAACTGATGGCCGAGCGCCGTATCGAACTGCGGCGGCAGCGTCTTGGCGCTGAACACCTGCGGGTTCGTCTTGTTGAAGAACTTCTCGCCGGTCGCCTCGGAGGCCTGCTTCTGGTAGAAGCTGTATTCGACCGAGACGTCGGGCTTCTTGTCGGCCCCGAGCACGGGGTTGTAGATCAGGAACACGAGCGACAGTTCGCTCTTTTTCGAGAACACGTTCGTCAACGAAGGGAGGATCTGCGTCGTGCCCAGCGTGTAGGGCTGTTCCACCTGCTCGCGCTGCGAGAGCGGCGCGGCGAGCGGCTCGACCTTCTCGGCCACGATGACCGTGCTGGTGGCGAGCTCGTCGGTCCAGAAGTTGGGGACGGTGAGCGCCTGCTTCACCACGCCGGCCTTGGTGACGGCCTTTTCGCGATCCTTCGCGTCAACGGGCAGGCGCTCCTTGAGCGTGACGTAGACATCGTACTCGCCGGCCGGCAACGCGAACGCGCGGCTGACGCGGTACGGCTCGGTGGCCGAGGCCGGCGGCGTGAGCGTGATGAAGGAGACGTCCTGATACACGTACTCGGGGTTCGGGTTCTTCGCCTTGTCGTCCTTGGGCTTCTTCGCGTCGGCCGGCGCCGGGGCGGCGGCGACCTTCGACTTGTCGACCACGCGGGTGAACATGGTCAGCATCTTGCCGGCGGGCGCCTGGGCCTGGTCGAACGTGACCGTGAACGGGACGAAAGTCTTGCCTTCCAGCGCCTTGAGGGCGTCGCTGCGGAAGGTGAGCGTGATGTCGGTCGGGGCCTGGCCGGCCATCGCGGCGTTGGTTGCGGCCACCACCGACTGGATGTCGAACGTCTGGGCCTTCTCGGTCTTCTTGTCGACTTTCTGGCCCTGCTGCTGGGCCAGCACGGGCACGAACGCCACCACAGCAAGTATGAAAAGCGCAATGACTGGCGGCGTCAATACCCGCCCGCGGATCCACATGATGATGCTACCCCCATTATGCCTGCCACCATGGAAAGACACTGGCCGATCATAGGCTCCAAACCCCGGCGGTGTCAAAGGGTTGCGGCAATCGGCTGTGGTAAGATTCCGGGCTGGTAACGGCTGCTGTTTCAGCACTTTTCTCCAGAGGTTCGACCATGAAGATCGCGGCGGTACACGGGCGTGAGATCCTGGATTCGCGGGGCAATCCGACGGTGGAAGTGGATGTGTCGCTGGCCGACGGCGCGTTCGGCCGCGCGGCCGTGCCTTCGGGCGCGTCGACGGGGGAGCGGGAGGCCCTCGAACTGCGCGACGGCGACAAGCAGCGGTACCTGGGCAAGGGGGTCCTTGGCGCGGTGGGCCACGTGAACCAGGAGCTCCGGAACGCGCTGGTCGGCCACGAGTTCGACCAGCGGAGCCTCGACACGGCGATGATCCAGCTGGACGGCACGCCCACCAAGAGCCGGTTCGGCGCCAACGCCATTCTGGGCGTGTCGATGGCGTTCGCCAAGGCGTCGGCCTCGAGCCGCCGCATCCCGCTCTACCGCCACTACCGCGACCTGTTCGGCGAGCCGGATGCCGGCCAGTGGCTGCTCCCGGTCCCGATGATGAACATCCTGAACGGGGGCGCCCACGCCGACTCGACCGTTGATTTCCAGGAGTTCATGGTGCTGCCCGTCGGGCTGCCGACGTTCCGCGAGGGGCTCCGTGCCGGCGCCGAGGTGTTCCACGCCCTGCGCGGCATCCTCAAGAAGCGCCAGCTCTCCACCGGCGTCGGCGACGAGGGCGGGTTCGCCCCCAACCTGAAGTCGAACGACCAGGCGGTCGAGCTGGTCATCGAGGCCATCGAGAAGGCCGGCTACAGGCCGGGCCGCGACCTCTGCGTGGGCCTCGACGTGGCGGCCAGCGAACTGTGGGACGACAGCGCGCCGCGGTCGACCCCGTGGGACGCGCCGACCTCGGAACCGGGCCGGTACATCTTCAAGAAGTCCGGAGGCGGCGCGAAGACCTCCGCCGACATGGTCGCGCTCTACGCGGGCTGGCTCGCGAAGTACCCGATCATCTCCATCGAGGACGGCCTCGCCGAAGGCGACTGGAACGGCTGGAAGGCGCTCAACACGGAGCTGGGCGGCCGCATCCAGGTGGTGGGCGACGACGTGTTCGTCACGAACCCGGAGATCCTGCGGCAGGGCATCGAGCGCGGCATCGCGAACTCGATCTTGGTCAAGCTGAACCAGATCGGCACCGTGTCCGAAACGCTCGACGCGATCGCGATGGCGCACCAGGCCGGCTTCACGACGGTCATCTCCCACCGCTCGGGAGAAACCGAGGACTCGACGATCGCGGACCTGGCCGTCGCCACCAGCGCCGGCCAGATCAAGACGGGATCGGCCAGCCGCACCGACCGGATCGTGAAGTACAACCAGTTGCTGCGCATCGAGGAGGAGCTGGGCGCCGGCGGGAAGTACGCCGGGCGCTCGGCGCTCAAGCAGCTGCAGTAGTGCCGATGGAGCCATCGCCGCTCCTGGATGTTCGGGGCCTGACGACGGAGTTCGTCAGCGGGACTGGCGCCGCCCGCCGCGTCGTTCGCGCGGCGGACGGCGTCGACTTCGAGGTCGGGCGCAGCGAGAATCCTCGCGCTCGCCGGCGAATCGGGCTCCGGCAAGTCCGCGACGGCGCTGTCGCTGGTCGGCCTCCTGCCACCGCCCGGCCGCGTCGCCGCCGGCCGCATCGTGTTCGAGGGACGCGATCTGCGCGAGCTCGACGAACGCGGGATGCGGCGGGTCCGCGGGGCCCGCATCGGTTTCGTGTTCCAGGAGCCGATGACCGCGCTCAATCCGGCCTTCACCGTCGGCAGCCAGATTGCCGAGACGCTGGAAGTCCACGGTGCCGCGCGGGGCGAGGCGGCCAGGGCACGGGCGGTCGAACTGCTCGGCGCGGTCCGCATCCCGGACCCGGCGCGGCGGGCGGCGGACTTTCCCCACCAGTTGTCCGGCGGCATGCGGCAGCGCGCGCTCATCGCGGCCGCCATCGCCTGCCGGCCTTCCCTCCTCATCGCGGACGAGCCGACCACGGCGCTGGACGCCACGGTCCAGGCCGAGATCTTCGACCTGCTGGAGGCCATGCGCCGCGAGTCCGGCCTGTCAGTGCTCCTCATCACGCACGACCTCGGCGTGGTCGCCCGCGTGGCCGACCGCGTGGCCGTCATGTACGCCGGGCGCATCGTCGAAACGGGCCCGGCGCGTGAGGTGCTCGAGTCGCCAGCCCACCCCTACACCCGCGGGTTGCTCGCGTCGGTCCCCGGGCGCGAGCCCGGCACGAGACTGGCCGCGATTCCGGGTTCCGTGCCCGACCTGGCGGCGCTCGCGCCGGGCTGTGCGTTCGCGCCGCGCTGCCCCGATCGGTTCGAGGCGTGTGATCGGGCGCGGCCTGAGGCGGCAGGCGTGTCGCCCGGCCATGCGGCCAGGTGTCACCTCTACGCCGGGGCGGCGCGATGAACCTGGTCGAGGTTGCGAGGCTCGAGAAGACGTTCGAGCGGCGAACGGCGCCGTGGCAACGGCCGCGGATCATCCGCGCCGTCGATCGCGTGAGCTTCTCGATCGGCGAAGGCGAGACCTTCGGCCTGGTCGGCGAATCCGGCAGCGGAAAGACCACGACGGTGCGGTGCCTGCTTCGCCTGATCGAGCCCACCAGCGGGTCGTTCCTCTTCCGCGGCGAAGAGGTGTTCGACATGGCCCCGCCGAGGCTGCGCACGCTTCGCCGCCACCTGCAGATGGTCTTCCAGGACCCCGAGTCGTCGCTCGATCCGCGCATGACGGCGGGCGCGATTGTCGAAGAGGGGCTGGTCATCCATCGCATCGGCACGCCGGCGGATCGCCGGTCGCGCGTGCGGGAATTGTTCGAACTGGTAGGGCTCGACGCGAGCATGCTCGGCCGCTTCCCGAGGGAGTTCAGCGGAGGACAGCGGCAACGCATCGGCATCGCGCGGGCGCTGGCGCTCGAGCCGGCGTTTCTCGTGGCCGACGAGCCGGTGTCGGCGCTCGACGTGTCAGTCCAGGCGCAGGTGGTGAACCTGCTGCTCGATCTGCAGCAGAAACTTGGGCTCACACTGCTGCTGGTCGCGCACGACCTGCGGCTGGTGCGGCACCTGTCGTCCAGGCTGGCGGTGATGTACCGCGGGCGCATCGTCGAAATGGGAAGGGCCGACGCGGTGTTCCACGCGCCGGCCCACGCCTACACACGCGCCCTGCTGTCGGCCATGCCCGATCCTCGCCGGGGAGGCCAGCCGGACCGCCTCGCCTTCGACCACGCCGCGTTCGATCCCGGCCTCGAGCTGCGCGAGGTCGCGCCGGGTCACTGGGCCGCGGTCACGGGGACAGGCCCCGCATCCGAGTCACTTCTTCGGCGCCGGCCCCTGTAACTCCGCGGTGATTGTCGCGCCCTGCATTCGCGGGGACATCGTCGAGGCCTTCACGACGCGCCGCGTGTCGCGGGCGACCCAGAGCGTGGTCTGCGCGCCGTCGTCGCCGCTCACCTCGACCTTGATGCAGTCGAACGCGCCCGCGGGCACCGTCACGCGCTCGGCGCCGGCCACCCGCAGCTGCCGGACGACCGGCTTCTGGGTCTGGACGTCGAAGTTCAGGAACGACGCCGTGTAGCCGTCGGCAAGCGGGAGCCGCGCGATCACTTCGTTGGCGCCCGCGCCGTCGGCGAACAGCGTTCCGCCAAGGGCGGCATCAATCGGCTGCGCCTTTCCGCCCATCGACATCTGGCCCACCGCCTTGCCGTCCTTCACCTCGAAGACGATGGAGACCTGGCCCTGCGTGATGGACCGCTTCAGCAGGCGCAGGCTGCCCTTCTCGAGCGTGGCCGTGTCAATGGCCTCGCCCATCGGAGTAGTCGCGCCTTCGGTGACCGTCCACGCCGCGCCGGCGTCGACCACCGAGAGCGTGGTGGCCAGGTCCATCGACTGCCCGGCCATGCTGATCTTGGCCGCGTAGGCCCAGGACCCCGGCGCGAGGTCCGAGGCGGGCGCCGGCGTCTTCACCGCCGCCGCGTCCGTCTTCTTCTTCAGCACCACGGTCTTCGGATCGACGGTGATCTCCTTGAGGCGCGCGGCGACCTCGGGCGTGGCGCCCTCCTGGTGTCGCCCCTTCAGGTGCGCGGCGAGGAAACGCTCGGCCGCCGCGAACGCGGCCATGCTGTTCACCGGCCGCGCGAAGCCGTGGCCCTCGTCGGGCGCCACGATGTACTCGACGGGGAACCCGCGGTCGCGCAGGGCGATGACGATCTGGTCCGACTCGGCCTTGTTCACCCGCGGATCGTTGGCGCCCTGGATGACGAGCAGCGGCGTCCTGATCTTCGACGCCGCGTTCAGGGGCGACTGGCGCTCGAGCTGGGCCTTGCCGGCCGGCGTGGAGGGGTCGCCCATGCGCTCGTAGAACAGCTTGCGGCCGGCTTCCCAGTACGCGGGAATCGAGTCGAGCAGCGTGAGCAGGTTTGAGGGGCCGACCAGCGACACGCCGGCCGCGTAGACATCGGGCGTGAAGGCGACGCCGGCGAGCGTGGCGTACCCGCCGTAGGACCCGCCGAAGATCCCCGCGCGCTTCGGGTCGGCGATGCCGCGCGCCACGAGGTACTTGACGCCCCAGGTCAGGTCGTCCTGCATCTTCTCGCCCCACTGCTTGTTGCCGGCGTCGAGGAAGCGCCGGCCGTAGCCGGTGGACCCGCGGAAGTTCGGCTGCAGCACGGCGTAGCCGCGGTTGGCGAGGAACTGGGCCACCGCGTCGTAGCCCCAGGTGTCGCGGGCCCACGGCCCGCCGTGCGGCACGACAATCGCGGGGAGCCCCTTGGGGGCCAGCCCCGCCGGCAGCGTCAGGTATGCCGGAATCTCCAGGCCGTCCGACGAGGGGTACCGGACGGAGGTCATCGGCGCCAGCGTGGCCCTCGGCAGCTTCTCGTAGATGCGGTACTGCCGCGTGAGCGTTCTGGACGCGCGGTCGTACAGGTAGGCCTCGCCGGGCTCGACGTCGCTGCCGGCCGACACGATCCACCGCTGCTCGTCGGCGGTCGGCGAGCGGAACGTCAGCTGGCGGCCCGGCAGCTGCTGCTCGACGAAACGGTAATCGGCTTCGAACACCGGGTCCTTGAAATAGATCCGCTGCCGGTCGTCCACGTAGACGGTGGCCACCAGCTCGTCGGTCTTCTCGGAGAAGATCGCATTGTCGAGGTCGACGCGCGCCTGCGGGTCGGACTCGACGACCGACTCGGCGCCGGTCGCCACATCGAGCAGCGTCAGGCGCATGAGGTCCACGCCCTCGCCCTTGTTCGACACCATGTAGGCGCGCGCGCCGTCCCGGTGGAACTGCACCGGCGAGCAGGTCTCGAACACGTTGCACGAGTAGATCTTCGAGAAGCCGGACGCGTCGATGCGCAGCACCTCGGTGTCGCCGTTCTCGGCCGACCGCGTGGCCAGGCGCAGCTGGTCCTTCGTGTCGAACACCCAGCCGGTCAGCCGCTCGGTGTTCTTGCGCAGCAACTGCCGCTCGCCGGTCGAGATGCGGACCTTGTACAGGTCGTGCCACGCGGCCTCGCGGTCGTTCAGGCCGACGTAGATCGCGTCGGGCTCGCTCTTCGGCACGGCATAGATGAACGCGCGCACGCCCTTCGCGGCGGTGAGGTTGCGCGCCGCCGGCACCTCGGCTCCCGCCGCCGGGGGCGCCGCCGGATCGACGGCATACACGTTGAAGTTCTCGTCCCCGCCCAGATCCTGCACGAAGAGGATGACGCGGCTGTCGCGGCTCCAGAAGAACTGGCCGATGGGCCGCTTCATGTCCGCCGTGACGGGCCGGGCCTTCTCGAACGGCTCGGCCGCGGCCTTCACCCAGACGTTGCGCGTGCCCTTGAGCGGCTTGAGGAAGGCGATGTGGCGGCCGTCGGGCGACAACTGGGCGCCGGAGATCTCGGGATCGCCGAAGTAGAGCTCCCGGTCGACAATCGGCGGCTGGCCCGCGGCCGGCGCCGTCTGGGCGATCACCAGCGGTGACGCAGCAAGGCCGAGGCCCGCCGCGAGGGCAAGGACGCGTCTGAACATACGTGATCTCCCGGAATCAGGCCGCGCGACGTTCGTCGACCTCGATCTTGCCGTCGCGGATGTGGATGATGCGATGCGCATGCTGCGCGATGTCGGCTTCGTGGGTGACGAGGATGATCGTGTTGCCGGCCGAATGCAGCCGGTCGAACAGCGCCATGATTTCCACGCCGGTCTTCGAATCGAGGTTGCCCGTCGGCTCGTCAGCCAGCAGGATCGACGGGTTGTTCACCAGCGCCCGCGCGATGGCGACGCGCTGCCGCTGCCCGCCTGACAACTGGTTCGGCCGGTGGGTCATCCGGTCCGCCAGTTCGACCTTCTCCAGCGCCCCGCGCGCCCGCGCCTGGCGGTCCTTCGCGGGCACGCCCGCGTACACCAGCGGCAGTTCCACGTTGTGGAGCGCCGTGGCGCGCGGCAGCAGGTTGAAGGTCTGGAACACGAACCCAATCTCCTCGTTCCGGATCCGCGCCAGCTCGTCGTCGTTCATCTGGCCGACCTGCTTGCCGTTCAGCAGGTAGCCCCCCTTGGTCGGCGTGTCGAGGCAGCCGATCAGGTTCATCAGGGTCGACTTGCCGGAGCCGGACGGCCCCATGATGGCCACGTACTCGCCCCGCTCGATGGCCACGTCGACGCCGCGCAGCGCGTGGATCTCCTCGGAGCCCATGATGTAGGTCTTCCAGAGGTCCGTCGTTTCAATCAGTGACATACGCGACCATCCGCCCGGGACACCGGGCCCCCCCAGGGGCCACGAACCCTCAATGGATCAAAGACGGCAAAAGCGCCGGGCCGGTTCCGATCCGCCGCAAGGGACCGAGTGTAGCACGCGGGATTCTGTTCAGAGCCGGAACGCCAGTTCCACCAGTTTCGTGGCGCCACCGCCGAACACCTGGACGGTATCCTGGACGACGGCCTGCGGCGGGTCGTTTTTCATCCTGAGCACGACAATGGCGTGGATGCCCTGCGGGACGTTCTCGAACACGAACGGGGCCACCGGGTCGTCGAGAAAGGCCTCCTGCCCGTTGCTGGCGTAGTAGAGCCGCACCGTGTAGCCGGGCGGAATCCAGCGTGTAGCCGGCGTCCTCGGCCGACATCCGCTTGACGGTGACCAGCAGCCGGCCCGCCGGATTGGCCGGGGCGGGCGGATAGACGATGTCGTCGGGGGTCTCGAACACGCCGTCGGGCCCGGCGCTTCGGATCTGTCCGCCCGCGGCGCCCCGGTACGGGCGTCCGAACGCGTCGTTCAGCAGGTCCTCGCCAGAGGCGCCGGCGTTGATGTACGGGCCCTTCCAGCCCATGCCCACGTTGCGGAACGTCGCCGTCGTGAACAGCGGAGTGCCCGGCGATGGCCGCAGCAACTCCTCGAACGACGCCGGCCACCGGCCCATGTCGCCGAAGAACCCGAAGCCGCCCGGCGCGGCAGGCGCGCCGAGGATGGCCTCGTGCAGCGACCTCGCCTCCTGGCGCGTGCCCTCCACCTTCGCCTCGACGAGCTGGCGCAGCACCATCGGCGTGATGGCCGCCGCGAGAATGGCCACCACCGCGACGACGACGGCAATCTCGAGCAGCGTGAACCCGGCGGCCCCGCGCATGGTCCGTGTCATCGCCCGATGGCCCTCGCGAGGTTGAAGATGGGCAGGTAGAACGCCACCGCGATCAGCACGAAGACGCCGGCCAGCGCCAGCAGGGCTGCGGGTCCGAACAGGCCAATCGCGCGGCTCACGGCGCGGTCCGCCTCGCGGTCGTGGTACTGACGCACCTGCTGGAGCGACGCCGACATCTCCCCCGTCTTCTCGCCGAGGGCCACCATCTGGATGACCAGCGGCGAGAACTCGCCCACGGCGCCCAGGGCGCGTGACAGCGGTTCGCCGGCCAGCACGCGCGCCGCGGCGGCGCGGAACCGCCGGGCGATGTGGGCGTTGCCGATGACGCGCTCGATGACGGCGAGCGACGGTGCCACCTCGACGCCCGACGCGTGAAGCGCGCCGAAGAAGTGGGCGAAACGCGCCAGCGCGAGCTTCCGCGCCACGTCCCCTGCGACGGGGAGGCGGAGCAGCCACCGGTCGCGCCACTCGGCCCCGCCAGGCGCCTGCACGCGCAGGCGGTAGAGGACGAACAGGACGGCCAGCCCTGCGAGGATGACGAGCGCGTTCGAGGCGAGGAACATGCCGGCCGCCTGCACGACGCGCGTCGGCAGCGGCAGCTGCATCTTGGCGTTCACGCTCTGGTAGACGCTGGCGAAGCGCGGGATCGTGAACCCGATGAGCACCGTCAGCAGCACGGCGAGCAGGCCCACGATGAGCAGTGGGTACGCGGCGGCGTCGCGCACGCGGAGGCGCGTGGCTTCCTGCCACTCGAGCTGCTGCACGAGGTCGTCGAGCGCCTTGTCCACGCGCCCCGTCGCCTCGCCGGCCCGGATGATGTTGGCGTAGAGATCGCCGAACACCCCGGGGTGCCGCTCGAACGCCGACGAGAGGCTCAGCCCGCGCTCCACGGCCCGGCGCACGTCGGCGACGACGTCCCGCAGCGGCGCCTTGGCCGCCTGGGCCTCGATGTCGCGCAACCCCTCGACCAGGTTCACGCCGGCGCCGACAACCGCCGAGAGCTGCGAGGTGAAGAAGATGACGTCGCGCCTGGTGACGCGTTCGAACAGGCGCACCGACGCCAACCCGGACGGTACGCCGGCCCTGCCGGCTTCGAGCAGATACTCCCGGCGCTGGCGCAGCTCGCCGGCCAGCGCGTCCTCGCTCGCGGCGGTGGCGGTGCCGCGGCGGCGGCGCCCATCGGGGCCGACGGCGACGTACACGTTACTCAGGCATGGCGCGCCCGGTCATTCATACGACACCCTGATCACTTCGTCGAGCGTGGTCTGCCCCAGCACGGCCTTCGACAGCGCGTCGTCGCGGATGGTCTTGAACCCGGCGCGCACGGCCGCGTCGCGGATGCGCCGGGAATCGGCGCGCTGGCCGATGAGATCGTGCATCGCGGCGTCGATCATCAGGATCTCGAACACGCCCGTGCGCCCGCGATAGCCGGTGTGGGCGCAGGCCTCGCACCCGCTCCCTTTCACGAACGCCACGCCGTCGGCCGGCGACAAGCCGACGCGGGCCAGCACGGCCGCGGGATAAGAGGCCGGGGCCTTGCACCGCGGGCAGACGAGGCGGACCAGGCGCTGGGCGATCACGCCGGCCATGGTGGAGGCGAGCAGGTAGGGCTCGACGCCCATGTCCATGAGCCGCGGCACGGCGCCCGCCGCGTCCTGTGTGTGCAGCGTCGAGAACACGAGCACGCCCGAGAGCGCCGCGCGGACGGCCAGTTGCGCCGTCTCGGGATCCCGGATCTCGCCGATCATGATGACGTCCGGGTCCTGGCGCAGCAACGACCGGATCGCCGTGGCGAAGGTGAGCCCCGCGCGCGGGCGCACCTGGGTCTGCCGGATGGCCGGGAACTGGTACTCGACCGGGTCCTCGACGGTCATGATGTTGCGCGCGCGCCCGCCCAGCACGTTCAGCGCCGAGTAGAGCGTGGTCGTCTTGCCGGCGCCGGTGGGCCCGGTGACCAGGACGATCCCCCGCGATCGCCCCAGCAGGTCCCGGGCCTGCGCCAGGCAGCGGCGGTTGAGGCCGAGGTCGGGAAGCCCCCGGACCAGCTTGTCCGGCTCCAGGATGCGGAGCGCGATCTTCTCGCCGAACACGGTCGGGAACGACGACACGCGGAAGTCGACCGGCCGCCCGCCGACGAGCCTGGTGACGCGGCCTTCCTGCGGCAGGCGCTGCTCGGCGATGTCGAGGCCGGCCACGACCTTGAGGCGGCTGACCATGGGCGGCTGCAGCTCGCGCGGCAGCGTGTCGACCTGGCGCAGCACGCCGTCGACGCGGTGCCGCACGTGGACCACCGATTCCTCCGGCTCCAGGTGCAGGTCGGTCGCCCCCGCGCCGACCGCGTCGTCGATGAGCAGCTCGACGAGGCGCACCACCGGCGACGTGTCGCCAGCCTCGTCCTCGAACGGCCGCGAAAGCGACGCGACCGCCTCGGCGGCGAGGGCGGTGAGGCGGAAGCTGGTGCCTGGGCCGTAGGCCTTGTCGAGCAGGCGCGCCACCGTGGCGGCCGGCGCACAGACCACATCGGCCGGCAGGCGGGTGGCCCGCTGGATCTGGTCGACGGTGACGACGTCGAAGGGGTTGACCTGGGCAAGGAGCAAGCGGCCGGCGGAGCGAGGCAGGACGGGCACGCACTGGCCCCGGCGCGCGAGTATCTCGGGAATGAGGGCCGCCGCTTCCGCATCGGGCACGGCCTCTTCGAGCGCGGCGAAAGGCACGCGGGCCTCGCCGGCGAGGGCCCGGGCATGGTCCTCGCCCGTCACGGCGCCCGTCGAGCGCAGCACGTCGTCGCTCATCGCCCGTCCTCAGGCCCCCGGTGCCTGGGCGCGCTCCTTGATCTTGTCGACCTCGATGCGGTGCTTCTTCACGAGGTGCCACATGCTGCGTTCGGTGATGCCCAGCATGCGGGCGCCCTGGGCCTGGACGCCGCCGGCCCGCGAGAGGGCTTCGATGACGAACGCGCGCTCGAGCTGCGTCATCTTCTCGTCGAGCGAAAGCGTGCCGGGGCCGTCCCACTGGGCGCTGGCCACGCCGGCGACGAGGCCGACCCCGGCCGGCCGGATGGGAGGCGGCATGCTGGCCAGTGTCACCACGTCGCCGTCGGTGACGACGGCGGCGCGCTCGATGGCGTTCTTCAGCTCGCGGATGTTGCCGGGCCAGTCGTACGACATGAGCGCGGCCATGGCGTCCGACGAGGCGCGCCTGATTGATCGCCCCAGCCGCTTGTTGGCCTCCGAGAGGAAGTGGTCGACCAGGCCGGGGATCTCCTCGCGGCGCTCGCGCAGCGACGGCACGTGCAGCGTGATGACGTTGAGGCGGAAGTACAGGTCGTCGCGGAACGAGCCTTCGCGGACGCTGCGGAGGAGGTCCTTGTTGGTGGAGGCGATGATGCGGACATCGACGCGCACCGTGGTGGTGCCGCCCACGCGCTCGACCTCGCGGCTCTGCAGGACGCGGAGGATCTTCGCCTGCGTGGCGAGCGTCATGTCGCCAATCTCGTCGAGCAGCAGCGTGCCGCCGTCGGCCAGCTCGAACTTGCCGGGCTTGCGCTGCTGCGCCCCGGTGAACGCGCCGCGCTCGTAGCCGAACAGCTCCGACTCGAGCAGCGTCTCCGGAATGGCGGCGCAGTTGAGGCGGACGAAGGGCCGGTGCTTGCGCGCGGATCGCTCGTGGATCCACTCGGCGACCAGCTCCTTGCCCACGCCGCTTTCGCCGAGGATGAGCACCGTGGAGTCGGTCGGCGCCGCGCGCTCGATGAGGTGCATGACCTCGCTCATCGCCCGGCTGCCGGCGCTCGCCCACTCGTGGCCCGGCGTGCTGGCCAGCTCCTCGCGCAGGCGCTCGATCTCGAAGTAGAGCTTGCGCTTGTCGAGGGCGCGGCGGATGACGATCTCCATCTCCTCGAGGCGGAAGGGCTTGGTGAAGTAGTCGTAGGCGCCGCGGCGGATGGCGTCAATCGCGTGGTCGCGCGAGCCGTGCGCCGTCATCATGATGATGGGCGCGCGCGGATCGATCTTGAGGACTTCCTCCACCGCATCCAGGCCGCTCATGCCGGGCAGGCGGATGTCGAGCAGCACCAGGTCGGCCGGGTCGGCCTTGAGCACCTGGAGGCCCTCCTCCGCCGTCTTCCGCAGCGTGACGGCATAGCCCTGCCGGCGCAGCGCCTCGTTGAGGAAGAACTGCATCTGCTCGTCGTCGTCGATCACGAGGACATGGAACATAGTCGTACAGTCAAACGCATCACGCTGGTCCCGTCAACGCGCCGCCGGCTGCGGCCCGGCCGCGTGCACGTGCACGCGGAACCGCTCGCCGGACGGCGCCGTGAACACCACAGCCGTCGGCTCGATATCAGCCACCGTGTACTCGCCGACCGCGTCGCCCACGCCAACCGTGCGGCCGTTCACGATCGCCAGACGCCGGTCGCTCGAGTACAGAATCGTGCGTACCGCCGGGCTGACCGGCGCCGGCGGCGGTGGGACCGGGCGCGCCACCGCCCGGGCCTCGTCGCCGAACAGGAACGGATCGCGGCCCCACTTCGGTCGCACGGCGAGGTCGATCGGCGGCGGCGCGGGAATCGACAGCGGGTCGCGGGCCGCGGCGGCGGCCGAGCCGCCCCCGGGTATGAGCGGCTGCTCGACGGCGGCGCGCGGCCCTGCCGATGTCGCCGTCGCGGCCGGCCTGATGACGAAGTACCAGACGTTGTAGAGCACGGCCGCAGCCAGGGCGGCGAGCGCGAGCACGAGGTGGGTGCGCCGGAGCGTCATCGCGCACCTCCCGGGCCCGCCGCGGACGCTCCAAGCCTCGGCGCGGTGGGGCTCGGGGCCGGCGCCGGCGCGGATGCCGGCACCGCGGCCGCGGAAACGTCCACCGCGTCACCGCGCTGGAGCACGCGGATGATCAATTCCGATCTCATCAGGGGCAGGCCGCGCTCGAGCGTTGCCGCGCGCACCTCGACGGTGGTGGGCAAATCGCGAAGCCGCCACAGGAGCTCGCCGGAGGTCTCGAAGCCCGACTCGTACGACACCCGCAGCGGCGTGTAGCTGACCGCGTAGGGGAAGAGCGCCATGCGCGGGTCGGCGCCGTCCCAGCCTTCCGTCCGGCCGCCGCGCGACACGGACACGCGGTCACCGGCGTCGATGGCCAGCGCGCGGAGCCCGTCCGGCGGTGCGCTCGCCAGCACGGCCTGCGCGATCGCGGCCGCCACGTCGGCCACGTGGTCCTCCGGCGACACGCGCGCCTCGAACTCGCGCTCGGTCCGCGCCAGGTCCGTCGGCGGCATGGAACGCGCCCGGCTCGACGCCTGCTGGAGCGTCCGCACGCGTTCCTCGAGCGCCGCGGCGTCGGTGTGCGCACGCAGGTAGATCGCGAGCCGAGGCTGGACGAACCAGAACCACCCGGCAGTGACAATCGCCGCGAAGGTCAGGAACGGGAGCAGCCGCTCCAGAGCCTCGCCGAGCGCGTCGGTGCGCGGCCTCACTTCGCCACCTCGTAGCGGAGCGTGAAATCGACGACGCTCGGGGCCTGCCTTCCCGACAAGCCGGGAGCCGCCGCGCCGGCCTGCGCCCGCGCCAGCGCTTCCTGTTCGCGGAGAAACGCCGCCTGCGCTTCCAGCCGCCTGGTTTCGTCCGCCCTGCGGGCCGCTTCCAGGTTGCCCGCCTGCCGCCGCAGCGGGATGCGGTAGAGACGTCCGTCACGCGCCACTTCGATGAACGCCGGACCGGAGGCGGCCGGCCTCGGCGCCGCGACGGGCCGGGCCGGCACGATTGGCGCGAGCGTCGACGATTCGGCGCGCGCGTCCTCGGAGGCCTCGGGCGGGTCGGCGGTGCGGGCGTGCAGCGACGGCGGTGCCGAGGGTTTCCCCAGCAGGGGCGATGCCTCGATGGCGCGGAGAAACGCGCGGAGCGAGGCGTGCGCGGCGCCCGCGTCGCCGCCTTCGGAGCGGCCCTCGACGACGAGCCCCCACGACGCCGCGCCGGACTCGACGCGAATCGCCGAGAGGGCGATCCCTGGGGGTGCCGCCTGGCTGAACGCCTCCAGCACACGGGCGAGCCGCGGCCCCTGTGACGCGAACGCCTCGAGCGCGGCCTGCCTGGCGTTCGCCAGAGCCGCGCGCCGGTGCTCGTCTTCGAGCCGCTGCAGCTCCGGCTCGAGCACGCCGATGGTGCGCTTCATGCGCTCCTGCGTTGCCGCGACGCCCGACGAGAGATACCCGAACACGCCCCAGCCGGCCGCGACTACGAGGGCGGCAACCAGCGCGGCGCCGGCCGTGCGCTGCGCCAGCTCGGACGACACCATCGCGGGCCGCTCGTCCTGCGGGCGCAGGCCGGGCAGCGGCTTCGTGCCGGCGGCGAGCGCCAGCGCCGTACGCCAGGCACCAAGCCGCAATCGCAGCGCGTCGCCCGGCTCCGGCAGTTTCGACAGGTCCAGGTCATCGTCGACATCGAGCGTTTCGACGTCGATGGCCAGGTCGTTCAGGAGCGGTGCGGTCAGGGTCCGCAGGTCGAAGAGGTCACCGCACACGAGAAGGCGGCTGACCTCGATGCCCTGGCTCTGCCTGACGTAGACGAGCGACCGCCGGATCTCGGCGGCGACGCGCGACGCGAACGCCGCGCGGCCGGCCTGGCTCTCGTGAGCCTCGTCGGCATCGCTCCGGTCTCCCCACGGCAGCTCGCGGGCGAACGTCACGACACCGCCATGGACCACGGTGAGGGCCGTGGCCTGGGCGTTAGCCGACAAGACGGCAACGACGACGTCGGGAAGCAGCGCGCGGCGCTGGCTGGCGAGGGCGGCATGGGCGAGTGCCGGCGTCACCACCGCGTCGAGCGTGAGGCCGGCGTCGACAAGCGGCTGCACCCGGGCGCGCAGATCGTCGGCCGGGACCGCCGCGTAGCCGGTCTGGCGGCGTGCGTCTCGAAGCGCTCCCGGTACGACGGTGTCTGAGAGCGGCGGAGCGGGCAGGCCGCCGGGCGCCGAGCGCGCCTCGCGCCGGGCGATGACGGCGAGATCGGCTGGTGCGGCGGGCGGCAGCAGGAACGACTGGTGGGCGCTGTGCAGGCCCCACACGGCGGCCGAGGCCCGGCGGCCGAGACCCTTCAGGGCCTGGCGCAGTTCGACGGCGAACGAGTCGGGATCGGAGGCGCTGTACGGGACTTCCCGGAATGCCCTGACGCGCGGGCGCCCGGGCGCACGCCCGCCGAACGGGGGGGCACCCGCCGCCACCTCGACAATCCGGCACACGTGCGGAAGCAGTTCAATGCCTAGACGCGTCGCCATACACCTACGGGCCCGGACTCGCGGATCGTGCTCGGCGGACTGATCGCTCGGCGAGCGTATTGGGGCAGCCGCCTCTTAGATTGTCGGCAGAAATGTCGCCCGGCCATAGGCTTACGGGCGTCAGCTTCCGTGCAGCAGTGTGCAGCGGCGGCTACTGCACCCGTGTGCCGATGTCGTCGCCGGCCGCACCAACGGCCGTCAGGATCGACTGGGCGAACGGCGTCTCGATGATGCCGTTGGGGCCGGCCGAAAGCACCCAGACCGCCATCTTCGCCTGCCCGGTCGCCGTCGCCGCGCCCGGGGAGAGATCGACCAGCGCGACATTGACGGCGTAGCGGTTGCCCCACGGGTCGGCCATCAGCTGGGACGAGAAGTACGGACCGTTCCAGCCGAACTGGGACGTCACCGACCGGAGCTGATAACCCGGAGCGTTGGTGACCAACTGGTCCGCGAGGCTTCCGGCCACACCGGTGGTCCAGAGCGACGGCACGTCCTCGAACGGGACGCTGCCCTGGGAGACCAGCACCTGCACGCGGTTGGCGGGCGTGCCCTGGCCGCCGTTTTGGGAGAGCTTCCAGAGCGGGAAGAACCCCGTGTCGCGGTAGAACTGGTACATCCCGCTCGCGATCGTCTGGCAGTCGTTGCGGGCCCGCGCGACGCGGGCCTCGTTGATCGAGTTGGCGATCGACGGCGTGAGGACGAGGGCGAGCGTCACGATGACCGCGAGCACGACGGTGACTTCGATGAGCGTGAAGCCCATCCGGTCCCGGCGCCGGTCGCAGTCAGGCGTGACGTCATTCACTAGCGCGTGCTCCCCTGGATGACGTAGATGAAGTCGTCGCCGGCGCGGCATGTGCCGGACGCCGTGTTGCCGAGGCAGCCGCCGAAGAACGTCTGGTACTGCCGGTTCGGGCCGCCCGAGAGGCAGAACACGTCACGGTTCCAGACCGTGCCGTTGCGGCCCTCAGCTTCGGCCGTCGCGTCGGTGGCCGTCGACAGGAAGGCGGTGTTCACCATGTAGGCGCCGCCCCAGGGGTCGGGGCCGATGGGCGGCGACAGGTACGCGCCGCGCCAGCCCGTGCCCTGCTGCGGCCCCACCGGCATGGTCAGCGGGTACAGCACTTGCGGCACCGGGTAGGGCGCCGGCAGGTCGTTGCGCACGAAGTGCTGCTCCATGCTGCCGTCCTGCGCGGTGATGTTGGTGTCCCAGTTGAGAGGCCCTGCCGCGTTGCCGCCGGCCATCGTGTAATTGGTTGACGCCGGCGACGTGGGGCTGATCGCGCCCGTCGTATTGCCGTCGCTCCACAGCAGGTCGACGCGATTGTCCACCGTGCAGGCGTCGGTGCCGACCAGCCGGAAGCAGGGCGGCACGTCGCGCATCATGCGGGCGACCGATACGCCGATGGCCTCGCAGTCCTCCTTCACCTTCACCCACTGGGCGTCACGGACGAAGTCCATGATGGATGGTGCGAGCACGCCCGTGAGCAGCATCAGCACCAGGAGCATGATCGTGACCTCGACCAGCGAAAGCCCGGCCCGGTTCTTGAGTCGTCGCATAGCTATTGCCCTCCCCTGCAGGGGTCTCCCTCGAGTTTCGTGCCTCGTCGGCGCACAGCGGACCGCTCACAGCTCCGGCGCCGGACCTCTGCTTCGGGAGCAACCACCGTGCCCTGCATCGCGGTTGAGCCTTCCGGGGGCATTCCGCCCAAAACGCCCGTATTCGTGACACTCGGGCCGGCCTGCCTGCCGAGCCGGGCGCACGCCTGTGCCGCTGCTCCTACAATCCGTGTGGCCTTCGCGCGGCCGGGTGCGGGTTTCCGGCGGAGGCCGGCTCCGGGCCGGCTCTCCTGCGAAGCCCGACAACTTCCAATCCCGCAACGTGTTACTCACATCCGGCGGCGCGGGACCGCCGTTAGTCTACAACTTCCGTGGCCCGCGAACGGGCAATTCAACAGGATTTGTCGGTGTCGAGGGCCCGCATCCTGCCGGTTCCTCCGGCGCCGGGCGAGCTTCAGCAGACCTCCTCGTGTTCGCGGGCGCGTCTCATCTGGTGCCGCCGGAGACGATGAAGATGAGGTCGTCGCCGCGCCGGTCGACTCCGTGCGAGGCGTTGCCGCCGAAGGGCGTCTGGTACTGGCCGTTCGGGCCGGCGGAAATGCAGAACGCATCGCGCGACCATCCGCCGGCGCGCTGTCCCTCGCCGCTGCCGGCCTGCGCGTCGCGGGCGACGGCCAGGAACGCCGTGTTGACGAGGTAGCGGTGGCCCCACGGGTCCGGGCCGACGGGCGAAGACAAGTAGGCGCCGCGCCAGCCGGGTACCGGGCCCCCGGACATCTCGGGACCCGCAGGGACCGGGTAGCCTGGCCCGCTGCCGTTGGTCACGAACTGGCGGTCCATCGAGTCGCCGCGCTCGCTGTCGGCGTGCCAGTTGAGCGGGCCCGCCGTCGCGCCGCCGCCGTCGAAGCCGGCGACGGCTTCGCCGCTGAGGTCGCTCGCGGTCACATCGGGCCCGTGGCTGTAGAGGAGATCCACGCGATTGGCCTTCGTGCAGGCGCCGGTGCCGTCGAACTTGAGGCAGGGGCCCACGTCGCGCATCAGCCGCACGACGCTCACGCCGATGGCCTCGCAGTCCTCCTTCGCCTTCACCCACTGCGCGTCGCGGACGAAGTCCATGATCGACGGCGCCAGTACACCGGTGAGCGTCATGAGCACGAGCAGCATGATCGTGACTTCGACCAGCGAGAGTCCGCGGTCGCCGGAGATGCTGCGTGCCCGGTTCATCGGCGCCGTCCACGGCCGGGCGCGCATGATCCGTGCTCGCGGCCGAGCTGGCTCCCGCTGTACGCAGGTCATGAGCGCGTTCCTATCGCGTGCCGCCGGAGATCACGTAGATGAAGTCGTCGCCGCTCCGGCTCACGCCGTGCGTGCCGTTACCGCCGAAGGCCGTTTCGTACAGGCCGTTGGGCCCGGCCGAGATGCAGAACGTGTCGTTCGACCAGCCGCGCGGCGTGGGGACGACACTCGCCTGCGTGGTGGCCGAGTTGGCCGCCATGGCTGAGCCGCTATCGGCGGCCACTGCCAGGAACACGGTGTTGACCAGGTAGCGGTGGCCCCAGGGGTCGGGCCCGATGGGCGGCGAGAGGTACGCGCCGCGCCAGCCGAGGCCGAAGGCGGGGCCGGGCATGCTGTCGCTGTTCCGATCGGCGGGCGCCGGGTAGTTCGGGCCGTTGTCGACGAACTGGTGCTCCATCGAGTCGCCACGCGCATCGTCTTTGTGCCAGTTCAGGCTGGTGGCCGTCGCGGCGCCCCCGAAGAAGTCGCTGGTCGCGTTGCCCGCCATGTCGGCCGGCGTCACATCGGGGCCGTCGCTGTAGAGGATGTCCACGCGGTTGGCCTTCGTACAGGCGCCGGTGCCATTGAACTTGAGGCATGGGCCGACGTCGCGGGCCAGGCGCGCCACGCTGACGCCGATGGCCTCGCAGTCTTCCTTGACCTTCACCCACTGGGCGTCGCGGACGTAGTCCATGATGGAGGGTGCCAGCACGCCGGTGAGGAGCATCAGCACGAAGAGCATGATGGTCACCTCGACCAGCGACAGGCCGCGCGTTGAAATCGCCCTGGGTGCCATAACCACCTCGACGCGGACCCCGGTGCCCGGCGGGCCGCCGCACCGTGTTGGTTGCGGGCCCGCGGACGACGGAATGGAGGTCCGCCGGCGTCTGATTGAGCAAGGGGTGTGCCCCGGACCGGGTTGCGCGCACAGTGGCGGGAATGCCTTGACCGGCTTGATGTTGCAGGCAGTGGCACGCTCCGGCCCGGACTGCCCGGAACGGCCCGGATCTGCACATTCGGTGGAGTGGGGCTTTCAGGCGCTACAAATCAGGAGGAGTCGGGAAGCCGTCGCTACAGGAGCTTCGCGCGCAGCGCCTGGATGCGCGCGCGGACGTCGACGGTGAGGGTGGCGCTCTCGGCCCCGGCGTTGGCGAGGAACTGCTCGAAGTGCTCGATGGCGCGCTGCCACTCGGCGCGTTCCTCGTACAGCAGCGCGAGGTTGTAGTGCGCCTGCGGGTAGCGCCCGTTGATGGTGAGCACCCGCTGCAGCATCTCGCGGGCCTCTTCAGGGCGCCCCGCCGCCCTGAGCGCGAGCGCGAGATTGGTGAGCGCATCCACGTTGCGCGGGTCGCGCGTCACGACGCCCCGGAACTCCGCGATGGCCGCGTCGGTCTTGCCGGAGCGCATCAGGGCGACGCCGAGGTTGTTGTGCGCCCTTTCGTAGCGCGGATCGATGAAGGTGGCGCGCTGGAACTCCTTGATCGCCTCGTCGAGCAGGCCCTTGCTCTGGTACAACACGCCCAGGTTGTTGTGCGCCTCGGCGTTGAGCTCGTCGGCGGCGAGCACGGCACGGTAGTGAATGAGCGCGTTCTCGAAATCGCCAACGCGCTGGTAGTAGATCGCCAGCTTGAAGTGGTCGGTGTCGCCTGCGGGCTTCGCCGGCGAGGCCGGCGCTCCCGCCGGCCCTTTCGTGATCGCGGGTGACGCGACAGGCGCCGGCGGCGAGGCGGGCACGGTCGCGACCGGCGGCGACGGCGCCTGCTGACCGGCCTGCACGGCTCGGGCGGGCGGCCTGTCCTCGCGGGGCGCGGGCGGCGGTTCAGTCTCGGTCCTGGTCTCGGCGGCCGCCGGCGGGGCGCCCCGCGTGACCGGCGGTCGCGGAGCCAGCGCCCGCCCGTCGCGCACGGCGGCGATGGGTCTGATGATCCGCGAGAAGGGCCCGGCGGGAAGCAGGCCGTTCAGCGCGGCGACCTGCCAGAGCAGCAGCGCGGTGACCGACACGAGGGCCAGGGCGAGGGCGAGGCGCTGACCGCTGAAGGACCGCTCGTCGGCCGGCCGCTGGCCGAACGCCTGGGCGAGTGGCGCGGGCACGCCGCGGCCGCGCGCACCGGGGCCCGGCGCGTTGTCGCGGCCGGGCGGCGGCTCCTTATGGCGCCGCAAAGCGTCGAGCATCCGGCTCACGCGTCACCTGTACGAAATCGACGTGGCGTGCGGCCGGCCGGCCGCCTGCACGGCGGGGGCACGCCGCAGCCACCCGAACCGCGCCTTCTGGATCGGCCGCAGGTCCAGGGTTTCCGCCGCGCGCTCGACCAGGTCGTGCGTCACGCGGTTCACGCGAGCCGAGAAGGCGCCGAGCAGCGCGCGGTCGCAGACGAGGTTGATGAGGCGCGGGATGCCGCCGGTGAACTGGTGCACCGCGTGCAGCGCCTTGGGCGTGAACGACACCGCGTTCAGGCCGCCGGCCACCTGGATGCGGTGGGCGATGTAGGCCGCCAGTTCGTCGCGCGTCAGCGGCTTCAGCTCGTAGCGGATCGACACGCGCTGATCGAGCTGCCGCAGCTCGGGTGCGCGGAGCAGCGTCTGCAGGTTCAGCTGCCCGACCATGATGATCTGCAGCAGCTTCTCCTTGTCGGTTTCGAGGTTCGACAGGATGCGCAACTGTTCGAGCACCTGCAGCGGCAGGTTCTGCGCCTCGTCGATGATGAGCACCGCGCTCGCCTTCAGCGGCAGCAGCCCCAGCAGGAAGTCGTACAGCGTGTCGATCAGCTCCTGCTTGCTCACGCCGTTGAGGCGGCCGGCCTTCATCTCCTCGCGCGAGACGATGCCGAAATCCTGGAGGATGAGCTTCAGCAGGTCCTCTTCCGAGAGGAACGGGTTCAGCACCAGGGCCGAGAACGTGCGGCGGTCGATCTGCTCGAGCAGCGCCCGGCACAGCGTGGTCTTGCCGGTGCCGATGTCCCCGGTGACGACGACGAAGCCTTCCCGCCGGCGGACCGCGTACTGGAGCAGTTCGAACGCGTTGGCGTGCGATTCGCTCCGGTAGAGGTACTTCGGGTCCGGCGTCAGGCTGAAGGGTTTCTCGGCAAACCCAAAATAGTCCTCGTACATCAATGGCCCCTCGGGTGCATCACGCGCCGCCGCCGCTCACTTGCGAACCGGTTTCCGCTGCGCCTCGTACAGCCGCTGCTCGTCGGCCGACGAGCTGGCGGTGATCTCGTCCCGCGTCATCACCGTGGGCGTCAGCAGGATCACCAGGTCGGTCTTGCGCTTCGATCGTTCGTCCCGCCTGAACAGCGCGCCCAACAGGGGCAGGTCGCCCAGCAGGGGCACCTTGCTTATGTCGGTCGATGCGCGGTCCTGCATCAGGCCGGCGATGACGATCGTCTCGCCCTCGTGGACCCGCACCAGGGTGTCCGTCTCCCGGACACTGACAATCGGCACCTGGTCGCCCAGCCGGGACGTGGCGGTGCCACTGCGCACGGTGATGCTGGGCATGATGCTCATGTTGATCACGCCGTCGGCCGTGATCTGCGGCGTCACGCTCAGCGTCACGCCCTCGTGGATCGTCTGCGGCGTGACCACCGTCTGCAGGATCTGCCCGCTCGACGCGTCCACCTGCGACGTGGTGACGAAGTACACGTCCTGCGTCCCCACCCGCATCACCGCGGGCTCGTTGTTCATCGCCATGACCCACGGGCTGGCCATCACGTTGACGGTCCCCTGGCCGGCGAAGGCCTCGAGCAACCCGGCGAAGTCGCCGATGTTGAGGCCGACGGTGAACGCGCCCGATCCCCGCGTGGGCGCCAGGCGCTGCGTGATCTTGACCGCGTCGCCGGCGTTCTTGAGCAGCAGCGACCAGTCGAGACCGGCCGAGAACTCCTCGCGCAGCTCCACCTCGAGGATTTTCGCGACGATGCGCACCTGGCGGAGCGCGCGCGTCTCGTACGCCTCGATGTACACCGCGATTCTGTCGAGGTGGCCCGGGTAGTCGGTCGCCTGGACGAGGCCTGCCTTCCGATCGATGTTCAGTTTCCCGGCCTCCGAGAGCAGCGTCTCGATGCCCGCCTGCAGTTCTTCGAACACGTCGCCCGAGTCGGTGCCCGAGACCGACGCCTGGCTCCCGTTGATGCCGCCGCCCCCGCCGTAGTAGCCGCCGCCGACCCCCACCGCGCCCACGCCGCTGGCGCCGTAGCCGTTGGCGCCCTGCCCGTACGCCCCCGTCAGCCCGGTGCCGCGGGTGCCCGAACGGCGCGTGGCGACGTAGTTGATGTTGAACAGGCGCGTCTGCAGCTGCTCGCGCCGTACGCGCACGACGTGGTCCTGAATGGCGGCGACGAACCCGTGCGGCTCGAGCACCAGGTCGAGCGCCTGCTGCAGCGTCACGTTCTTCAGATCGCCGGAGAAGGTGCCGTCCACGTCGGGATCGAGGACCACGCTCAGCGTCGTGTTCTGGACGAGCAGGAGGAGCAGGTCGCGGATGGAGATGGGCTCCGCGAAGCTCAGCGACAGCGTCTGGCCCAGCGCTTCCGACCGCCGGCCGTCCTCGATCTGGCTCACGGCGAGCGGCGGGAGACCGGCCTGCGGCGGCGCCTGCGCCGAGGCCGGCATCCCGAGCGCCAGTACCAGGGCCGCCACGAGTCCGCACGTCGACGTCAGGTTGCGCGTCCTGGGTTCCATGTTGCACCCCGGGCCTGCGGCACAGACAGATGTCCGGCGAGGCCACTCGCCTTCTGGTCGGCTTCTCGGTGTGTCTCGCTGGAAACCTTAGAGATGCAGGGATTTATGCACGCTTCTGCACGCCGGCGCGGGCTAACGGCGCGAGCGGTAGAGACGGACCAGGCCCGCCACCAGCGGCAGCAGCGGCAGGACGCCCAGGTTGACGACGTACATCCACGCCGCCCGCCGCTCCGTGAGCGCGACCCGCCGGTTCTGGCGCTCGCTCGCTGCCACCACATGGGCTTCCTCGACGCCCGCCAGCCAGGCCACCATGCGGACGGCAAAGGTCCGGTTGGCCGGCCAGTTGATCAGCCCGTTGGCCATGAAGTCCGAGTCGCCCGCGATGATCATGCGCGGCTCCGGGAGCGAGGCGTCACGCAACCCGCGGGGAACGCTCGTGGCCACGGCGAGCGCGAACGGGCCCCTGCGGTCCCGCCCCTCGCGGAACTCCTCGGCCTGGCTCATGAGGTCGAGGCGTTCGAACGCCGTGTCGGCCGTCAAGGCCAGCGGCACCGGACGGCCGACCTCGGTCGGGGCGATGCCGAGCGGGACCGCCCGGCCGAAGACCGTCCGCTCATCGAAGCCCCGCGTCACCGGGTGGTCGTGATAGGTGAACGACAGCGGGTTCTCGGGCCCGGCGCCGATTGCCCGGCCCGCCCCGCTTGTCTCGATGATCACGCCCCGGCCGGCCGCGATCCCGAAGCGCGCGAGGAACGACGCGACGCCTCCGTCAACCGGCGGATCGACGGCCAGCAGGATGCGGCCTCCACCCGACAGGAAGCGATCGACACGCGCCCACGCCCCGGCCGGCAGACCGCCGGGCAGGCCGGCCATCAGGAGCACGGCGCAGGCGCCTGGCAGGTCGGTCTGCAACAGGTCCAGGGCTTCCACACGATAACCCGACGCGGCCAGCACGGCCGCCAGCCCGCTCAGCCCCTGCGGGCCCGTGTCGGCGAGTCCGTGACCGCCCTCGCCCGCCGCCACGCACACCAGCGGCTCAGTCGCGCTCGAAACCTGGAGCATGGCGGTGGCGAGCGCGGGTTCGGTTACCAGGTCGACGCGGCGGAACCGGCGCCCGGCCTCGACGACCACGCTCCCGGCGCGCGTCACGCCGTAGCGCCTCGCGTCGGCGGGAGCAGCGTCGATGTCGACCGGCTCGATCCGGATGCGAGGGTTGCGCGCGGCGAAGGCGGCGAGCAGGTCGCGCGCGGCCGGGTCGTGCGGCCGGCCCATCTGTTTGAGGACGATGTCTGTGGAAACGCCCTCGACAAGCGCCACCGTGTCGGGCGCCAGCGTGTTGCGCCCCGCGTCGGTCCAGTCGAAGCGCGGCCCCCGCAGCCCCGCGAGCGCGTTGACCAGCACGAGAATGGCCGCCAGCACGAGGGTCGCGAGCACCGTGTTGAGCGCGAAGACGCCTCTCGGGTCGGCACACCACGCGCGGACGTGCTTCCAGTTCGCCGCCGCGCCCACGGCCAGCGTCAGCAGGCCGCCTGCGGCCAGCACGCCCGCCGGCCACGTCCACCGCAGCGCGAAGCCGGCCCACAGCACGGCGGCCGCGACCATCAGCGCGCCGGGGAGGAAGGCGAAGCGCGTCATGACCGCTTGTACCTCAGCCCCTCGATCGATCGCTGCGCGAGGAAGAGCCCCATGGCGATCCACGACGCGAAGTAGACAATGTCGGCAACCGCTACGAGGCCGCGCGTGGAGTTCAGATGGCGCGCATGGAACGACAGCGACCCGAGCAGGCGCGCCCAGATCGATCCTCCGCCGCCGGCGGTGTCGATGAACTGCAGCGTGACGACGAGCCCGTAGGTGCCAATGGCGGAGACGAGCAGGTTCTCGCAGAGCGCCGACACGAACAGGCCGAGCGCGATCTGCGCGCCGCCGAGCATCAGGAGGCCGAGCAGGCCCGACGCGACGACGCCCGCCTCCCACGTTCCGCCGGCGCCCATGAACGCGAACATCGGCACAAGCGGCAGCAGCATCAGCGCGAGGAGGGCGAGGGCGCCGAGGAGCTTGCCGGCGGCGATCTCGATGCCGCGCACCGGCGACGTCATCAGCAGTTCGATCGTGCCCTTGCGGCGCTCATCGGTGACAAGGCCCATCGTCAGCAGCGGCACCGCGATCATGAGGAGGAACGCCTCGTTCTGGAAGAACTGGGCGAGCACGACGGTGGGCACGTCGAGTTGGAGATCCGACCGGCCGAACTTCGCGATCTGCGCGTCGGCGAGCGCCGCCTGGCGGACGTAGTGCACGAGCATGTTCGAGAAGAACAGTCCCGACACGAAGGTGAAGACCGTCATCACCGCGTACGCGACGGGCGAGACGACGTACGACTCCAGCTCGCGGCACGCGATGACCAGGACGTGGCGCATCAGGCGCCTCCCCCGTCGCCGCCGCGCGTGAGGGCCAGGAAGACGTCCTCGAGCGAGAGCGACTCGCCCGCCAGCCCCAGCAGCGGCCATCCGCGGCCGGTGACGAGCATGGCGGCGGCGGCTCGCAGGTCCGTGCCGGCGTCGCTTTCGACGCGCGCCTGGATCGTGCCTGCGGGACCGGTTTCGGCACTGAGCGATCGGACGCCCGGCAGCGCTGCCAGGGCTTCTCGCACTGCTTCGACCGACGCGCCGCTGCCGGCGGCGCCGATCTCCAGCCGCACGGTGCCGCGGGCGCGGAGCCTCCTGGCCAGGTTCGCCGGCGAATCCACCGCGATCACCCGCCCGCGGCTGATGATGACGACGCGGTCGGCCACGTCGCTGGCTTCGGGGAGGATGTGCGTCGAGAGCAGGATCGTGTGGCGGCCCCTGAGGTCGAGCAGCAGGTGCCGCACCTCGCTGCGCTGCTGCGGATCGAGGCTCGAGGTCGGCTCGTCCAGGACCAGCACCGGCGGTTCGTGGACAATCGCCTGGGCCAGGCCGACTCTCTGACGGTAGCCTTTCGACAGCGTGGCGATGCGCCGGTCCGCGACGTCGGTGATGCGCGCGCGCTCGAGGGCGAGCGTCACGGCGGGCTTCGTCCGGCCAGACGGCACGTCCTTCAGCGCGGCCACGTACGCGAGGTAGCGGCGCACGGTCATCTCGGGGTAGAGGGGCGGCTGCTCGGGCAGGTAGCCGATCTTGCGTTTCGCGCGGACGGGGTGGTCGACGAGGTTGTCGCCGGCAATCCGCACGCTGCCGCTCGACGGCGGCAGGAACCCCGTCACCATCCGCATCGTCGTCGTCTTGCCTGCGCCGTTCGGGCCTAGAAGGCCCAGCACCTCGCCTTCGCGCACCTCGACCGAGAGGTCGTCGACCGCCATGAAGGCGCCGTATTTCTTCGTCAGGTGCGAGAGGCAGATCACGACAGAGGAGTATCGGCGGATCGGGCGGCCGGGACCAGTCAGAAGCAAGAAGCCTGAAGGGCCCTCTGACGCTCGTCAGAAGCCAGAAGAAGACAAGCTGCACCTATCGGTCTTCTTCTGGCTTCTTCCTTCTGGCTTCCTGCGTCTGGCTTCTTGCTTCTGGCGTCTGGCGTCTTCCTACTGCCCCCCCGGGAACGCCCCTCCGGAACTCGAGGGGAACGGCGGAGGCGGCGGCACCGGGGCGGCCTTCTTCTTGAAAAAGAACGCGCCGAGGAGGCCGCCGATGCTGGAGAAGACGGCCCCGAGGATGAGCATCACGAAGAACGCCATGATGGTGCCGGCAATCGACACGGCGCCCGCGCCCATGTTGTCGACCAGCTGGCGCACGTTGTCGGGCATGTCGGGCTGCGTTTCGGCGATGCGCTGGAAGAGACGCTGCTGGAACGGGCCGGTGAGGATGTTCATCGGCACCGAGACGATCATGTTCACGACGGCGCCGAACAGGCCGGCGAGCAGGCCGACCAGGGCGCCGTCGCCCATGGCGATGGGTTCAGGCGAGTTCGACTGGAGCAGGTAGGCGGCCACCAGGCCCCCGGTGACCAGCCAGGCGCAGCAGCAGCAGTTGCCGAGCGACACGCCGGGGAGCGCCGAGAGCACGCCCATGACGAGCCCGCCCATCAACGCCGGCTTCAGCATCAGGTTCCCGTTCATGCTCGCTCCCTTCGGTGTGACGAGCGTGGCAGACGCCAGAAGTCAGAAGCCAGAAGACGGGCGGTCACCTGGACGGGCATTCCTTCTGGATTCCGGCTTCTGACAATCGTCAGTGGGCCCTTCTGCCTTCTGACACGCTGCTAGTCGTAATACTCCGCCCCCAGATGCGTGATGAGGTCCTCGCCCTTCAGGTAGCGGAGCGTGTTCTTCAGCTTCATCGACTGGATGAAGAGGTCGTGCTCGGGGTAGAGATCCTTCGCGTGCATCGGGCTCTTGAAGAAGAACGAGAGCCACTCCTGGATGCCGCCCCAGCCGACGCGCTTCGCCAGGTCGAGGAAGATCACCAGGTCGAGCACGATCGGCGCCGCGAGGATGCTGTCGCGGCACAGGAAGTTGATCTTCAGCTGCATCGGGTAGCCGAGCCAGCCGACGATGTCGACGTTGTCCCAGCCTTCCTTGTTGTCGCCGCGCGGCGGGTAGTAGTTGATGCGAACCACGTGGCAGATGTCGCGGTAGAGCTCCGGGTAGAGGTCGGGCTGCAGGATGTAGTCGAGCACCGACTTCTTGCTCTCTTCCTTCGTCTTGAACGACTCCGGATCGTCGAGCACCTCGCCGTCGCGGTTGCCGAGGATGTTGGTCGAGTACCAGCCCTGGACGCCAAGCAGCCGGGCCTTGAGGCCGGGCGCGATGACGGTCTTGATCAGCGTCTGCCCGGTCTTGAAGTCCTTGCCGCAGATCGGCACGCCGTTCTTCTTCGCCAGGTCCATCATCGCCGGCACGTCCACCGACAGGTTCGGCGCGCCGTTCGCGTACGGCACGCCCTCCATCAGCGCGGCGTACGTGTAGATCATCGACGAAGGGATCGACGGGTCGTTCGCCTCGAGCGCCCGCTCGAACGCCTCGATCGACTGGTGGGCCGGCGTCTCGGTGAGGAAGATCTCCGTGCTGCCGCACCAGATCATCACGAGGCGGCTGAGCCCGTGTGCCTGCTTGAACGCGCGGATGTCCTCCCGCAGCTGCTCGGCCAGATCGCGCTTGTTCCTGCCCGTCTTCACGTTCGGGCCGTCGAGGCGCTTCACGTACTGGCGGTCGAACACGGCTTTCCAGGGCTTGATGGCCTCGAGCTCGGGCCGGATCTGCTCGAGCAGGGACGCCTCGAGCACGCCGGCGTGCTTCGCCGACTCGTAGCAGTTGTCCTCGAAGATGTCCCATCCGCCGAAGACGAGGTCGTTCAGGCCGGCGAGAGGGACGAAGTCCTTCACCAGAGGCGAGCGCCCCTCGGTCCGTTTGCCGAGGCGGATCGTACCCATCTGGGTCACCGATCCGATGGGGCTGGCGATGCCCTTCCTGACGGCGAGCACGCCAGCGATGAAGGTGGTAGCGACGGCCCCGAGGCCGACGCACATCACGCCGAGTTTTCCAGTGGCTGGAGCGATTTCAACAGGCCTTTTCACGGGACGGAACTATATCACGGGGGGCTGGGAGGAAGGCGAGGCGGAAGGCGTGGGGCGAGGGGGACGGGGCACAGGCGATAGGCGATAGGCGATCGGCAACAGCGGGAGCATCTCCTGGCGTCTGGCTTCTTCTTCGTTCACCCCCCCGGGCGGAATCCTTCCACGAACGTCATGCCCTCGCGCTCAGCCAGGACCCGTGCCGGGCGAAACACCGCGCCTTCCAGTTCTCGCAGCAGGGCCGCGGCTTCTTCGGAAGGCCCGGCCTGCGAAGGGCCGAATCCAAGGCGGCCGGCCAGGCCGACCGGAGCGGTCCGGATGATGAGGACGCGCCCTCCGGGCCGAACCACCCGGCGCACCTCCGAAAGACGGCTCGCGCGCTCCGCCCCGGTGCCCCTGAGCAGCGCATTGCCGTCGATGACGCCGATGTCGAACGAGGCGGTCTCCAGCGGCCAGCACGCTCCGCTCTCGACGAGCACCTCGACCAAGACCCCTTCCGCCGCGGCCGCGGCCTCGAGCGGCGCCGATGCGTCCCCGCTGTCCACCAGAGCGCAGGCCCGCCCGGACAGCCCGGCTTTGCCGGCCAGTTTCGCGAACAGCTTCGGATTGCCCAGGCCGGCCTGAAGCAGCCGTTCACCAAGCCGGACCCCGGCCATGTCCATGGCCAAATCAATCGGCCCGCGCGCTCGACGGAAGCGGAACAGTGAAGCCATGAGGGGAACCTGTCAGAAGGCAGAACACAGAACTCAGAGGACGCGCCCGCTATCCCCTATCCCCAGAAGCTTAGACACCAGCAGTCCTGCCCAGGGGTCAGCCGCTGTCCTCGCCTCGCGCCATTCCCCGAGCCCGACGGCCAGAAAGTCGGCGAAAGCGACCATATCCGAGGGCATGCCTTCCGGCAAGGAGTTTGCGTTAGATTGAAGTGTGATGAACGCCCGCGGTGTGCGTTCGGCCCGGACGGCAGCGCGCGGACTTGTGGCCGCCGCCGTGGCCCTTCTCGCCCTGGCTACGCCCGGGCTCGAGGGCCGGCAGGACCAGCAGCCCCGCTTCAAGGCCGGCGTCGAGGTGGTGAGCGTGTCCGCCACGGTCACCGACGTGAACGGGCGCTTCGTCCGCAACCTCACCCGCGACGATTTCGTGATCTACGAGGACGGCGTGGCGCAGCCGGTCCTCTTCTTCAGCGCCGAGCGCGTGCCCGTCAGCCTGGGACTCGCCCTCGACACCTCGGGCTCGATGGCCGGCGAGAAGATCCGGGCCGCACGGGCCGCCCTGGGGAAGTTCCTCGTCGACCTGCTGGGCCCGGAAGACCAGGTGTTCGTCTACCGGTTCAGCGACGAGCCGGTGCTCGTCCAGGGCTGGACGACCGACCGCAGGCAACTGCCGCGCCTGCTCGGCGACATCCATCCCAGCGGCGAGACGGCGCTGTACGACACAGTGGCCGAGTCGATCCCGCTGGCGCAGGGCGGGCAGCACCGCAAGAAGGCGCTGGTCCTCATCTCGGACGGGAACGACACCGGCAGCGACACGCCGTTCACGGACGTGCGGCAGCAAATCCGGGAGTCGGAGATTCTCGTGTACGCGGTCGGCATCGACGCCAACGCGGAGACGCGCCGGGTGGCGCCTTCGCCCGTACGTCCGCGGTTCCCGCCCATCGGCATCGGCTTCCCGCGGGGCGGCGGCTGGGGCGGCCCCGGCGGTGGCCGTGTGCCTCCCTCACGGCCGCTGCCCCCGGCCCCTCCCGGACCGGGACTGCCGCCCATCGGCGGCGGTTCCGGCGGCGGCAACTGGAACGTCGACGAACCCGTGAACGAGGCCGCGCTGCGCGCCCTGACTGACGACAGCGGCGGGCGCACCGAGATCGTCAGGTCGGCGCGCGACCTGACGCCAGCCACGACGAGCATCGCCGACGAACTGAGCCGCCAGTACTACCTCGCGTTCCAGTCGCAGGCCCCGCGCGACGGCCGCTGGCACGACATCCGCGTCGAGGTGCGCAAGGGTCTCTATCACGTGAGGGCGAGACGAGGGTTCGTGGCGTCGGCGGGACAGTAGAAGAAGCCAGAAGCGCCCACTGACGTTCGCCAGAAACAAGAGGCCAGAAGCGCCCACTGACGATAGTCAGCCAGAAGAAGACAAGCTGCACCGGTGCATCTTCTTGCTTCTTGCTCCTTGCTTCTTGCTTCTGTCTTCTGTCTTCCGTCTTCTGTCTTCTGATACCATCCCGTGGTGCCCGTCCTCCTCGTCGCCGTCGGCCTCGCCGTTCTCGGCAGCATCGGCGGATTGCTGCTGGCCTCCACCCTGCTGCTCTTCAAGGACACCGTCAGGGTGCGGCTGGTGCCGTGGCTGGTCAGCTTCGCCGTCGGCACCCTGCTCGGCGTCGCCCTCCTCGACCTGCTGCCGGAGTCCCTCGAATCGCTGAATCCGACGACGGCATTCGGGACGCTGCTGGTCTCGATCCTGGCGTTCTTCACCTTCGAGAAGTTCCTGCTCTGGCGCCACTGCCACCACGATCACTGCGACCTGCACCAGTCGGCCGCGCCCCTCATCCTGATTGGCGACGGGTTTCACAACTTCATCGACGGCGCCGTGATTGCCGCGGCCACCTACATTTCGGTGCCGCTCGGCGTGTCGACCGCGCTGGCCGTGGCCGCCCATGAGATCCCCCAGGAAGTCGGCGACTTCGCCATCCTTCTCGGCGCCGGCTACAGCCGCGTGAAGGCCTTGTGGCTCAACGTGCTGTCGGGCCTGTCGGCTGTCGCCGGGGTGCTCGTGGCCGGGCTGATGGTCGACCGGGCGCCGCTCCTCCTGCCGTATTTCCTCCCGGTCGCCGCGGCCAGTTTTCTCTACGTGGCGATGTCCGACCTCATCCCGAGCCTGCACCGGGGCCCGCTCGAGCGCGGCGCCGTCCGGCAGGTCCTCCTCGTGCTCGCCGGCATCCTCACCGTCGTGCTGCTCTAACGCCGGCCGGGTCCGTTCCCGAGCACACAGGCGTCCTCGCCGTGTGGCAGAAGGCCCCCTGGCAGGGAGGCCATGCCTGCAATCCGGCCTGATCCCGCGCGATGCCGGCTGGCACGCTCCTTGATGTCTGAAAGGGCATGGCCACCCTCCTTGCTGGTTCGGACCGGCGCCGCCAGCGCTTCCGGTCTGCCCCCGGTTCCAGGAGAACGGCCGTTCAACGACCCGGCGCTCGAGCGAATTGACGATGCGCCGGATGGAGCCCGCAGGCTTCAGCCTGCGTGAGTTCCTGTGACAAGGAGCATGACCATGACGGTGAAGTTGGCGGCGGCAGTCATCCTGGCGGCGGCACTGGCGGTGCCGGCCCAGGCCCAGTTCGCGGATACGCGCAAGGCCGACGAGGTGTTCAGGGACGTTGCGGACACCGTGTTGCGCTACCCGCAGTTCACGATCTTCGACGACGTGAGCGCGGTCGTGTCGGATGGCGTCGTCACGCTGGATGGCCGGGTGACCATGCCGTTCAAGAAGCAGGACATCGGCCGGCGCGTCGCGAAGGTGGCCGGCGTGACGCGCGTGGAGAACAGGATCGGCGTACTGCCCGTGTCGCGGTTCGACGACGAGCTGCGCTACAGGGTGTCGCGCGCGATCTACGCCAGCCCGGCCTTCTGGCACTACGCGTCGATGGCCAATCCGCCCATCCACATCCTCGTCGAAAACGGGCGGGTGCGGTTGACGGGCGTGGTCGCCAGCGACGTCGAGCGGATGCTGGCCCGGTCGCTCGCCACGACGTTCAACGCGTTCTCGGTGACGAACGACCTCAGGACCGACGCGGAGATGAAGGCGCTGCTGGACCGCAAGGGCGTGAACTGACGGCCAGCGGCCGGTGAGGCGGCGGGGGCCGGGCGCAGCCCGGCCCCTTTTTCGTCCGCGCGCGTCGCGGTCCCGAGGGCTCCGTGTAACCCCGAACATGCCGGCCGGTCTAATCCGGGTGAGCGCGACGAACGACGCACCGGAGGCCGATATGCAGATGCATCACAGGACGTGGGTGGCGGGACTGGCCGTGGCGTTCGGCCTGGCATGTGCGGCAGAGGGATACGGGCAGACCGCCGCCGCGGCACCGCCGGCGGCGCCAACGGCAGGAGCTCCGGCGCAGGCGGCGAAGGCCCCTGCAGCGAAGCGGGCCGGACTGAATCTCACCAACGCGCAGCGCGACGAGATTAGGGCCATGCGCGACGGGCAGCGGGGCGACGAGCGCGCGCTCCGCGAGAGAATGCGCACGGCGCGGGAACAGCTGCGGCAGGCCATGCGGGCCGACGTCCCGGACGAAGCGGCCGTGCGCGAGGCCGCCGGGGCGGTGGCCGCCGCGCAGGCCGACCAGGCGGTCCACCGCGCCCGTTCGCGAGCGCAGTTCATGAGCGTGCTCACGCCCGATCAGCAGGCGCGGATGAAGCAGGCGCGGGCCAGGCTCGAGCAGCGCGCGCGGCGGACGCAGCCCAACCGCATGCTCCGCCACTGGCGCTGGTGAACCTGAGGATGCGGTGCGCCGGGCCTACCGGGGTCCGGCGCGCCTGCCCTTGCGGATCACCAGCCAGATGATCACGGCGAGCACCGTGATCGCCAGCAGGCCGCTCACCGCGAAGAGCATCAGCGTCGACGAGAGAATCGACGTCTCCTCGATCCGTGCCTCGATCTCGAGCGGCGTGCCGGTCTGGCGCTCGGACAGGGCCTGCTCCCACACCAGGATGTTGCCGCGCTTGAGGTTGTCCGCGCCGGCATTGTGATAGCTGATGCGGCTCGGCAGGTGCATGCGCACCGCGACGAGCTCGCTCCCCTTCCAGCCGACGTCACCGACGGGTGTGCCTGCCGGCTGGCCCAGCACCTGCCGGTAGACGACCAGGCCCTCGCGGCGGTCCAGTTGGTAGGTCGCCCAGGAGAACGGGGCCGCGGCGCCGAGCGTCCTGATGTCGTCGACCGTCATCCTGACCTGCACGAACTGGCGGCCGAAGCGCCGCCATCGGCTCACGCGCGTCACGCGCACCGCGCCCGTCGTGAACAGACGGCGGATCTTGGCCCGATCGACGTTCGCCGTCGGGCGCGTGTCGAGGTCCAGGCCGCGGAGGCTCACCAGGGCCGGGACCGAGGCGTTCAGATAGACAGTGGCGCTGCCGTCGGTCCCGAGGTAGATCTCTTCGTCGTACTCGTAGTGCTTGACCAGGCCGCCCCGGCCGCAGGCGGTGAGACTGGCGGCGAACGCCAGCGCAAAGAGGCTGAGGAACGCGGCCCGTCGGGCGCGGCGGCCGGAGCGCATAGGCTGTCCATGATATAGGATTGCGGACACCGGATGCCCCAGGCCGAGTCCCGCCTGCCCTGCGCGAGCGGGGGTGCGCGAGTCGAAGGGAATCCCGAGTCCCGAGCCCCGAGTCACCGCTATGCCCACCCTGTATCTCATCGATGGCTCCTCCCAGATGTACCGGGCGTATCACGCCATCCGGGGCCTCACCGGCCCGGACGGCCGCTCGACCAACGCGGTGTATGGCTTCGTGGCGATGCTCCGCAAGTTGCTGGCCGACCACAGGCCTGACTTCATCGCGTCGGCCTTCGACCTCGAGGGGCGCACGTTCCGCGACGACCTGTCGGCGCACTACAAGGCCAATCGCGCACCCATGCCTCCAGACCTGGTCGAGCAGGTGCCGCTCATCCACCAGGCCTGCGCCGCCTTGGGCGTGCCGGTGCTCACCTCCGAGGGGTTCGAGGCCGACGATGTGATCGGCACGCTCGCGGTGAAGGGTGCCGCCGGCGGGTTCGACGTGGCCATCGTCACCGGCGACAAGGACCTCTTCCAGTTGGTCGGCGGGCGCGTCCGCGTGTTCAACCCGCGCGACGACGGCGCCTGGTACGACCCCGACGGCGTCGCGGCGAAGTTCGGCGTCGCGCCCGACAAGGTGATCGACGTCCTCGCGCTCACCGGCGATGCTGTGGACAACGTGAAGGGCGTGCCGGGCATCGGCGACAAGGGCGCGCGCGATCTCATCGCGCAGTTCGGATCGCTCGACGCGCTGCTCGAGGGCGCGGCCTCCGTGCCGCAGAAGCGATACCGAGAGGCGCTGCTGGCCAACGCCGACGCGGCGCGCGCGAGCCGCGAACTGGTCACGATCCGCACCGACGTGCCGCTGGATGTCGATCTGGCGTCGCTCCGCTACCGCGGTCCCGACCAGGCCGGCTGCTACGCGCTCTTCTCGAGCCTCGGCTTCCGCACCTTCACCAGCGACTTCGCTCCGACGGCAGCCACCGTCACCACCGACTACGCCATCGTCACGTCGCTCGACGAGCTGGCCTCGGAGGTCGAGGCCGCCCGCCGCGCCGGGCGGGCGGGCCTGCGGGTCATCGGCGACGATGCGATTGCCATGCGCGCGGGAATCGTGGGTGTCTCCTTTTCGCGCGGCGCACGGCACGCGCGGTACGTGCCGCTGGGCCACCGCGCGCTCGACGAAGTGACGAACCTCGACCCGCGCGGCGCGCTCCGGGCCCTGGCCGCCCTGCTCGAGGACGAGCGCGTCGAGAAGGTCGGCCACGACGTGAAGTACGACGCCATCGTGCTCGCGCGGCAGGGCGTGACCGTCGCCGGCCCGGGCTTCGACACGATGCTCGCCAGCTATCTCGTGGACTCCACGCGGGCGCCGCATGCCCTCGAGACGCTGTGCATCGAGCACCTCGACTACAAGCCCCTCACCGAGGACGCTGTCTACGGGAAAGGGGCGAAGGCCATGCCGCCCGCCGCTCTGCCGGCCACCGCCACCCTGGCGTACGCCGCGGAGCGCGCCGACCTGCCGCTCCAGCTCGCGGACCTGCTGCGCGGGAAACTGGGCGAGGCGGGCCTGGCCACGGTGTACGAGCAGCTCGAGTGGCCGCTCGTGCCGGTGCTGGCGGCCCTCGAGCAGGTGGGCGTGCGCGTCGACACGCACGCGCTGGCGGCGCTCTCGGCTTCCCTCGAATCGGAGATGCAGGCGCGCAGCACGAGGATTTTCGAGCTGGCCGGCGAGGCCTTCAACATCAACTCGCCGAAGCAGCTCGGCGACATCCTCTTCGAGAAGCTCAAGCTGCCCGTGCTGAAGAAGACCGGCACGACGCGCGCGGCCTCGACATCGGTGGACGTGCTCGAGGAGCTGGCCCTCTCGCACGAACTGCCCCGCCTCATCCTCGAGTGGCGGAGCATGCAGAAGCTGAAGGGGACCTACATCGATGCGCTTCCGCAGTTGGTGAATCCGGCCACCGGGCGCGTGCACACCAGCTTCAACCAGGCCGTGGCCGCAACCGGCCGCCTGAGCAGCAGCGATCCCAACCTGCAGAACATCCCGGTGCGCACGGAGCTCGGCCGGGAGATCCGGCGGGCGTTCGTCGCCGAGCCCGGGTGCGTGCTGATTTCCGCCGACTACTCGCAGATCGAGCTGCGCGTGCTGGCCCACCTGGCCGGCGACGAGGCGCTCATCGAGGCGTTCCGCCGCGGAGAGGACATCCACGACCGCACGGCCCTGGCGATCTTCGGCGACGCGAGCGGGCTCGACCGCAAGGAGATGCGCAACCGGGCGAAGATGGTCAATTACGCGCTGCTCTATGGCAAGACCGCCTTCTCGCTGTCGAAGGACATCGGCGTCACGCAGCAGGCCGCGCAGGCGTTCATCGACGCCTACTTCGCCGGGTTCCCCGCCGTGCGGCAGTACATCGACCGCACGCTCGAAGAGGGCCGGAAGACCGGCGTGGTCAAGACCCTCGACGGGCGCCGCCGGCCCGTCCCCGAGCTGACCAGCAGGAACGGCCAGGTGCGCAGCGCCTCCGAGCGCGTGGCGGTGAACATGCCCATCCAGGGGACCGCTGCCGACATCCTCAAGCGCGCGATGATCGACGTCCACCGCGCGCTCGAGGCGAGGCCGGCGCGGGGGGGCGCTGTCCGGGCCCGCATGATCCTGACCGTGCACGACGAGTTGCTCTTCGAGGTGCCGCGCGAGGAGGCCGGCGAGGTGGCAGCCCTCGTGAAGCGCCACATGGAGGCCGCCGCGGAACTGGCGGTCCCGCTCACCGTGGACGTCGGCATCGGGGAGAACTGGAACGACGCGAAGGGATAGGGACTCGGGGCTCGGTTCTGCGTGAACCCACCAGCGCTGCGCGTAGGCCCCCGTGTGTGCTGAATTCGATCCGGGCGCACGCCGGTCTCAACTCGTTGAAACGGTGATTCGTACCTTGCTGCTGTGCCTGAAGACGTGCCCGGCGGAACGTCAGTCATCCGCATGTCACGGGGCCTTCTGGCATCATGGCATCTTGACATCATGATGTTTTCGCCGTATATTCGTTTCATGCGGACCACGCTTCACATCGACGACGACATCTACGAGGCCGTGCGGAGCCTGGCTGCGATCGAACGGACGTCGGTCGGAAAGGTGATGTCCCGGCTCGCGCGGCGGGCCCTGGATCCAGGCCAACCGGCACGGACACCTTCCGGGTTCCCGGTCTTTCAGGTGCCCGCCGGTGTTCCACCGCTCACGCCCGACATGGTGCGCGACGCCCTCGACGAGGCGTGATGGTCGCGCTGCTCGATGTCAACGTGCTCACGTCGCTCGCCTGGCCGAACCATGTTCACCACGTCCAGGCGCATCGGTGGTTTGCCGGCCAGCTGCCGCTGGGCTGGGCCACGTGCTCGGTCGTCGAACTCGGCTTCATCCGGGTGTCATCCAATGCGCGGGCCGTCCCGTCGGCCGTCTCGCCGCAGGAAGCGATGGCGCTGCTGCGCCGAATCACGGCCCTTCCGCATCATCATTTCTGGACGGACGATCTGAGGGTCGCCGAGTCTCCGCACGTTGCCCGTTCCAGAATCGTGGGGCATCAACAGGTGACCGACGCCCATCTGGTAGGGCTGGCAGTCCGTCACGGCGGACGGCTGGCGACGTTCGACACCGGCGCACGGACGCTTGTTGCGGCGGACGTTCAGCGGGAAACGGCTGTCGAGGTGGTGCCGGCGGTCATCTGACCCGCACGGCCCCGCACGCCTTGGCCTGGCGCCTCGTCCCTCCCCCCTATCACCCATCCGCCCTCCCCTAGTAAGATGCCCCAGATGCCGCCGCTGATTGTCCCCCGCGAAGCGCATACGCTCTCGCGGCGGGATGTCGACCCCGAGGCCCTGAAGGTCCTGTCCCGCCTCAGAGACGGCGGGTTCACGGCCTACATCGTCGGCGGCGGCGTGAGGGACCTGCTCCTCGGGCGCCGGCCGAAGGACTTCGACATCGGGACCGACGCGCACCCGTACCAGATCAAGAAGCTCTTCCGGAACTGCTTCATCATCGGCCGGCGTTTCAGGCTCGCCCACATCCGCTTCGGCACGAAGGTCATCGAGGTCGCCACGTTCAGGCGGCATGTCACCGAGGAGGAGCACGCGGAGGCAGGGCCAGAGGCCGGGGCGGACACCCACGGGCCGGATCACCCTATCCATCGCGACAACACGTTCGGGACACCCGAGGAGGATGCGTTCCGCCGCGATTTCACCCTGAACGCCCTCTTCTACGACATCGCGACGTTCTCGATCATCGACTACGTCGGCGGCCTGGATGACCTGCGGGCGAAGGTCGTGCGCTGCATCGGCGATCCGGTGGTGCGGTTCCGCGAAGACCCGGTGCGCATGCAGCGCGCGGTGTCGTTCGCCGCCCGGCTCGGATTCTCGATCGATCCGCCGGTTCTCGACGCCATCGCCGCCGAGCGGCACCGGATCGCGCTGGCCGCTCCGGCGCGGCTGGCGGAGGAGTACTACAAGATCCTGCGGTCTGGCGCGGCCGAACGAACCTTCCGCGAACTGCACCGGCTGGGGCTGCTGGAGCCCCTGAGCGACGTGCTCCACGCGCAGGCTGGCGACGGGCTCTGGGCGGCGCTCGCCAGGCTCGATGCCTACAGGCTGCTCGACGACTCGTCGCCGGCATCGCTGACCAACGGGGTGCTGCTCGGCAGCCTGATCGTGCCCCTGGGATTCTCCCAGGCCGGCTGGCCGGCGTGGATGGAAACCGACGGCCGCCCCGGCCTGAATCTGGGCGTGCTGCCACTCGCCCGCCGCGACGTGGAGCGCATCCACCAGGTGCTGATGCTGCAGCGGCGGCTGCGCGAGCCGAGCCGGTCGCCGCACGCCCGGCGGATGCTGATGCAGCGGTCGGCGTTCGCCGACGCGTTGACCTGGCTCGAGATCCACGGCGCCGAGCCCGAGAGGCTCGAGTTCTGGCGCGATCACGGCGCGGCGCCGGTCCCCGAGGGCGACACGGGAGAGGCCGGTCCGCGCCGCCGGCGCCGGCGCCGGGGCCGTCGGCGCCCCGGCTTCCCTTCCCCCAAGGCCCCGGAGTAGAATCTGGGTGCTCCGGGGCCCGGCCCCGGATTCTCTCGCCTCGCCCGCCCCCGGCGCCGCTTCGGAGGCGAGACGGCTTGTCGGCCCGACATGCTGGCTACCGCGACAACTGGAGACGGTTTCATGACCTGCGTCGGGCGGCTCGACCGCGCCGCGGACGGGTGTGACGACCTACTGGAGACGTGCCATGCGTGTACCTGACTTCCTGACGATCCGCGACTTCACCACCGACGAGCTGCTGCACCTGCTGTCGCTCGCCCGCGAGATCAAGGCGGACCCGGCCCGCTTCAGCGGCGCGTTGAAGGGCAAGACGCTCGCGATGATCTTCGAGAAGCCCTCGCTGCGCACCCGGGTGTCGTTCGACGCCGGCATCCAGCAGCTCGGCGGCTTCTCGATCTACCTGTCGCCCGCCGAGATCAACCTCGGCAAGCGCGAGTCGGTGTACGACGTCGCCAGGAACCTCGAGCGCATGGTGCAGGGCATCATGATCCGCACCTTCGCCCACGACATCGTCGAGCGGATGGCCGAATGGGCCCGCATCCCGGTGATCAACGGCCTGACCGACTTCAGCCACCCGTGCCAGGCGATGGCCGACTTCCTGACGATCCTGGAGCACAAGGGCCGGCTCGGCGGCCTGAAACTGGCCTACGTGGGCGACAGCAACAACGTGTCGAACTCGCTGATGTTCGCCGCGGCCCGCTTCGGCACGCATGTGGCGATTGCCTCGCCCGAGGGCTATCAGCCGAAGCCGGAGGTCGCCTCGTGGACCCGTGCCGAGGGCGCGGCCACCGGTTCCACGCTGCTCGTCACGGCCGACGCGGCCGAGGCCGTGGCGGGCGCCGACGTGGTCTACACGGATACGTGGGCCAGCATGGGCCAGGAGGCCGAGGCGCACGCCCGCCGGCAGGTGTTCCGCCCCTACCAGGTGAACCGGGAACTGTTCGCGAAGGCGAAGCCCGATGCGCTCTTCATGCACTGCCTGCCCGCGCACCGCGGCGAGGAGGTCACCGACGAGATCATCGACTCGCCGAATTCGGTGGTCTTCGACGAGGCCGAGAACCGGCTGCACGCCCAGAAGGCGATCATGCTGGAGATGATGCGGTAGGCGGCGCGTGGCGAAGACAGCGCTCATCGCCATCGGCGGCAACTCGCTCATCCGGGCCGGTGAAAAGGGCACGGTGGCCGAGCAGCGTGCCAACACGCGACGGACGGCGCAGGCGATTGTGCAGATCATGCGCGCCGGCATCCACGTGGTGGTGACGCACGGCAACGGCCCGCAGGTCGGCGCGGCCCTGCTGCGATCCGAGCGGGCCGCCGACCAGGTCTACACCCATCCGCTCGATGTCTGCGACGCCACCACGCAGGGGGAGATCGGCTACCTCCTGCAGCAGTCGCTCCAGGCCGAGCTCGCCGCCGCCGGCCTGACCACGCCGGTGGCGACGGTGGTGACGCAGGTGGTGGTCTCGCCCGACGACCCGGCGATGTCGCACCCGACGAAACCCATCGGGCCCTTCTACTCGGAGCGCGAGGCCCGCGCGAAGCAGGAGCGGCTCGGGTGGGCGATTGTCGAGGACGCGGCGCGGGGCTACCGGCGCGTGGTGCCGTCGCCAGAGCCCCTCGAGATCGTGGAGGAAGGCGTCATCCGGCGCCTGATCGACACCGACGTGCTGGTGATTGCCGTGGGCGGGGGCGGCATTCCCGTCGTCCGCCACGGCCGGGAGCTGCGTGGCGTCGAAGCGGTCATCGACAAGGATCGCGCGTCGGCGCTGCTGGCGTCACGCCTCGGCACCGACTGTTTCATCATCTCGACCGACGCCGACCGCGTGTACGTCAACTACAGGAAGGCCGACCAGCGGCCGCTCGGGCGGGTGACGGCGGCCGAGATGGAGGCGCACTACCGGGACGGGCAGTTCCCGCCCGGCAACATGGGGCCGAAGGTGGAGTCCGCCCTCCGGTTCCTCGCGAACGGCGGGCGCGAAGTGATCATCACCTCCTACGAGCGGCTGCTCGACGCCGTGCGCGGGGAGGCGGGGACGCACATCGTTGGCGAGACGCTTGTCGGCAGTCAGTAGTCAGTAGTCAGTAGGATGCGCGACATACCGGATTCCGTGTCGCCTACTGGATGCTGGCTACTGGCTACTGGCTGCTGACATGAGGCTGCTGTTTATGAAACTGCCCCACGTCATCGAATCCCAGCAGTTCACCGTGCCGCTGCTGATGGAGCTGTTCGCGCGCACGCGCCAGATGGAGACGGTGGTGGCGCGCGGCGGGACGCGCGACTACTCGAGCCGGGTGATGGCGTCGCTGTTCTACGAGCCGTCCACCCGCACGCGCTTCTCCTTCGAGGCCGCGATGTACCGGCTCGGCGGGCGCGTGATGTCCACCGAGCACGCGCGGGTGTTCTCGTCGGAGATCGAGGGCGAGCAGCTCGAGGACACGATCCGCATCATCTCCAGCTACGCCGACGCCATCGTCCTCCGCCACACCGAGGCGGGCGGCGCGCGGCGGGCGGCGCGCGTGTCGCGCGTCCCCGTGATCAACGCGGGCGACGGCGGCGGCGGGCAGCATCCGACGCAGGCCCTGCTCGACCTCTACACCATCTACCGCGAGCGCCGCGCCCTCGACGGCCTGACCATCGCAATCGTGGGCGAGCTCGACCGCGGCCGCACGGCGCGGTCGCTGGCGTACCTGCTGAGCAAGTTCGAGCGGGTGAAGATCTACTTCGTCAGCCCGCCCGAGGTGCAGATGCGGCAGGACATCCTCGATCACCTCGACGAGCACGACGTCTGGTACGACCTGGCCACCGACGTCGCGCCGATCGCCGGCGACGTGGACGTGATCTACCAGACCCGCATCCGCCCGGACCGCGTCGAGGACCGCTCCGCGCTCGACCGGTACACGATCAACGAGCGGCTGCTCCGCCGCCTGAAAGCCGACGCGATGATCCTTCACCCGCTGCCCCGCACCGTCGAGATCGACAAGGCCGTCGACGACGACCCGCGGGCGATGTACTTCAAACAGGCGGCCAACGGACTGGTCATCCGCATGGCCCTGCTCACGCTGCTCTTCGACGGGGAGTGAGGGGCATCATGCTCGGACCGCGGGACCAGAGACCCGAGGATCATTAGCGGCGCGGGCCCCGCCACGTGGTGCGCGGTGTCGCGCTGGTGCCCCGATGTGTTCCTGGACAGGTGATCTCATGACTACGATCGCAACGCACTCACAGACGTTCATTCAGATGGAGGAGCAGTACGGCGCCCACAACTACCACCCGCTCGACGTCGTCATCGAGCGCGGCGAGGGCGTGTGGGTCTACGACGTCGACGGCCGGAAGTACCCTGGACTGCCTCGCCGCCTACTCGGCGGTGAACCAGGGCCATTGCCACCCGCGCATCATGCAGGCGCTGGTGGAGCAGGTGAAGCGCGTGACGCTGACCTCGCGGGCGTTCCGCAACGATCAGCTGCCGCTGCTCTGCAAGCTGCTCCACGACATGACCGGCTACGGCATGTCGCTGCCCATGAACTCGGGCGCCGAGGCCGTGGAAACCGCCGTCAAGGCGGCCCGCAAGTGGGGCTACACGGTCAAGGGCATCCCGCACGACAAGGCGGAGATCATCGTGTGCGCCGACAACTTCCACGGGCGCACCACGACGATCGTCAGCTTCTCCACCGACGAGCAGTACCGCGACGGCTTCGGCCCGCTCACGCCGGGGTTCGTCGTCATCCCCTACGGCGACGCCGCCGCGCTCGAGGCCGCCATCACGCCGAACACGGCCGCGTTCCTCGTCGAGCCCATCCAGGGCGAGGCCGGCATCATCATCCCTCCGGCCGGGTTCCTGAAGAAGGCCGAGGCGCTGTGCCGGGCGAGCCGCGTGCTGTTCATCTGCGACGAGATCCAGGCGGGGCTCGGGCGGACCGGCAAGCTGTTCGCCCATCAGTGGGAGGGCGTCCGACCCGACATGGTGATCATCGCCAAGGCGCTCTCGGGCGGCTACTACCCCATCTCGGCCGTGCTCGCCGACAAAGAGGTGCTCGGCGTGTTCAAGCCCGGCGACCACGGCAGCACGTTCGGCGGCAACCCGCTCGCCTGCGCCGTGGCGCGCACCGCCCTGCAGGTGCTCGTGGACGAGAAGCTCGTGGAACGGTCCGCCGAGCTTGGCGAGTACTTCCTGGCGAAGCTCCGCGCCCTCTCGAGCCCGGTCGTCAGGGAGATCCGCGGCCGCGGCCTGTGGATCGGCGTCGATCTGACCGTGGCCGCCCGGCCCTACTGCGAGCGCCTGATGCAGGAGGGCATGCTGTGCAAGGAAACTCACGACCACGTCATCCGCCTCGCACCGCCGCTGGTCATCACGCGCGAGGAAATCGACTGGGCCGTCGACAAGCTGAAGAAGGTCCTGTCGTAGCGTGACAGCGTCGGGGTCCGGATCCCTTGCCCCATGCCCCTTGCCCCATGCCCCCATGCCCCTTGTCCCTTGTCCCTGTCTCTGAGGTGATATGAAACCCATCCGCACCGTGATCATGGGAGCCGCCGGGCGCGACTTCCACAACTTCAACACCGTGTATCGCGACAATCCCCGCTACGACGTGGTCGCGTTCACCGCCACGCAGATCCCGAACATCGACGACCGCAAGTACCCGGCGTCGCTGGCCGGGAAGCTGTATCCGAAAGGCATTCCGATTCTCGCTGAGGCCGATCTCGAGCAGATTATCCGCGACCACCAGGCCCAGGAAGTGGTGTTCGCCTACAGCGACGTGCCCTACAACTACGTGCTCGACCGCGCGTCCATCGTGAACGCCGCCGGCGCCGACTTCAAGCTGCTCGGCGCCGAAGCGACAATGATCAGGAGCAGGAAGCCGGTCGTCGCCGTCTGCGCCGTCCGCACCGGCTCGGGCAAGAGCCAGACCACGCGGCGCATCGCCCAGATCCTGCGCGAGCACGGACTGAAAGTCGCCGCCATCCGGCATCCGATGCCGTACGGCAACCTCGAGAAGCAGCGCGTGCAGCGGTACGGAGCGCTGTCAGACCTCAAGAAGCACGACTGCACCATCGAGGAGATCGAGGAATACGAGCCGCACATCGTCAGCGGCACGATCATCTACGCCGGGGTCGATTACGGCGATATCCTGGCCCAGGCGCAGGAAGAGGCCGACATCATCCTCTGGGACGGCGGCAACAACGACACGCCCTTCTACAAGACGGACCTGCACATCGTCGTCGCCGACCCGCTGCGTGTCGGCAACGAGCTGACCTACTATCCGGGCGAGACCAACCTCCGGATGGCCGACGTGGTCATCATCAACAAGGTCGACACCGCCGACATCGCCAACATCAACAAACTGCGCGCGAACATCCGCCGGGTGAACACGAAGGCCACCGTCATCGAGGCGGCGTCTCCAATCACCGTGACGAACCCCGAGCACATCACCGGCAAGCGGGTGCTCGTGGTCGAGGACGGCCCGACGCTCACCCACGGCGAGATGAAGTTCGGCGCCGGCATCGTGGCCGCCGGCAAGTTCAACGCCGCCGAGATCGTCGACCCGCGGCCCTACACCGTGGGCACCATCACCGAGACGTTCAGAAAGTACCCGGACATCGGCGTCCTCCTGCCCGCCATGGGCTACGGCGACAAGCAGGTGAAGGACCTTGAAACGACGATCAACAGGACGCCGTGCGACACGGTGATCATCGGCACGCCGATCGACCTGAACCGGCTCATCACCATCAAGAAGCCGACGGTGCGCGTGAGCTACGACCTGCAGGAGATCGGGAAGCCGGATCTCATGGACGTCCTGGCGCCGTTTCTCAAGAAGAAGCGAGAAGCAAGAAGTAAGAAGTAAGAAGACAGAAGATAGACGTTGACGACACGTCGGGGCCGGCGGACGTTGCTTCCGCCGGCCCCGACCTCTGCCTACCTGATCGGGTCGACGCTGATGCGCGGCGCTGCCTTCATCGCCTCGTTGATGGCCGCGATGTCCTTCGCGATGATGCCGTTCGCCTTCGCGACGGCCTGATCCACCTGGAGCGTCAGGTCTTTCATGCGCTCCAGTTCGCCGGCGTTCGGCGCGCGGACGCCGCGCTGCACGTAGCCCGCGAGTGACTGCACATCCTCGCGCAGGCGCGGGTACTGCCGGTAACCCATGCCGGGCGTCGGCCGCGTCAGTTCATCGTCCCTGAACGCCCTGAGCGTCTCTATCGCCTTCGTGACCTGCGCGCGCACGGCCGGCGCCGGCGTCTGCTTCGCGAGCTGGGCGTCGAGCGCGGCCAACTGGCCCAGCATCGCGTCGACGCGCTCGATGACCGTGTTGACCCTGGCGGCCAGCGCGAGGGCCTGGAACGACGCCTGCGCCTGCGCGTCGAGCTCGGCCGTTGTCGCCTGCACGCCGGGGTCGAGCGTCACCCTCACGGTCTCGCTCATGGTCCTGCCGGCGGCCTCCACCTTGACGGTGTACTCGCCGGGCGCGACGGCCGGGCCCTGCGGTGCGCCGCCCCGGCCGCCCGCAGGCGGCGCCGAGGCGGGGGGACCGGGCCCGCCGGCCGGTGCGCCGGGCAGGTCGTGACGGAGGTTCCAGACGATTCTGTTCACCCCGGCCTCGCCTCGCGAGCGCAGCGTGCGCACGATCCTGCCGGCCTTGTCGGTGACGGTGACCGTCACCGGTGTCTTCGGCGCGTTCTTCAGGTACACGTTGATCCACGCCCCGGCCGGCGGGTTCGGCGCGATCCAGTCGCGCTCGTTTGCGCGGAACGTGCCCGAGCCCCCCGCCCAGCGGATGGCCGGCCGGATCGGGAACAGGTGCGCGTCGCTCTGCACGGCCTTCCCGACCAACTGCAGCGGCGCCGCATCGTCGAGGATGTAGATCCCGCGCCCGTGGGTGGCGACAATGACGTCGTTGTCCCGCGGGTGGATGGCGATGTCGCGCACGGCCACCGGAGGCATGTTGTTGCGGATCGAGGTCCACGCGGCGCCGTCGTTCCAGGAGGCGTAGAGGCCGAACTCCGTGCCGGCATACAGCAGGCCGCGCACCTTCGGGTCCTCACGGATGACGTGCGACCACCCGCGTGACGGCAGCCCGGAGGTGATCTTCGTCCACGACTTCCCGAAGTCCGACGTCTTGTAGAAGTACGGCGCGTAGTCGCCGTCCTGCCAGTGGCTGGCCGAGACGTAGGCCGTCCCCGCGTCGAAGTGCGAGGCCTCGACCTTGTTGATCCAGGCGTGCGGCGCGAGACCGGCCATCGCCTTGACGGTGTTGGTCCACGTCTTCCCGCCGTCGCGCGTCACCTGCACGTTGCCGTCGTCTGTGCCGGCCCAGATGACGCCCGGGTCCACCGGGGACGGTCCGATCGAGATGATGGTGCAGTGGAACTCGGCGGCGGTGTTGTCGGTGACGATCTTCCCGCCCGACGACTGCTGTTTCGCCTTGTCGTTGGTCGTCAGGTCCGGGCTGATGACTTCCCACGAGTGGCCGTAGTCCCTGGTGCGGAACAGCACGTTGCCGCCGTAGTAGACGGTCTTCGGATCCTGGGGCGCGAGCACGATTGGCGCGTTCCAGTTGAAGCGATACTTCTGCGGCGCCATCCACTGCCCGCTCGATCCGATGCCCCCGGGGTAGGGGTTGATGCCCCACGAGGCGCCCGTCCTTCGGTTCGTCAGGCTGATCACGCCGCCCTGGAGGTTGTTGTAGACGAGTTCGGGGTCCGTGAGGTCGGGCACCCCGAAGAAGCCGTCGCCGCTGCCCACGTTCTGCCACTCGGGGCGCGTGGTCCCCGGCGCGCCGGGCGTCTGGCTCGGGCCGCACCACGTGCCGTTGTCCTGCAGGCCGCCGCAGAGGTGGTAGGGCACCTGCAGGTCGTACGCCACGTTGTAGAACTGCGTGAAGGGGATGTTGTTCAGGATGTCGAAGGTGCGGCCCGCGTCGTAGGAGATCTGGAAGCCGCCATCGTCACCCAGCAGGATGCGGTTCGGGTTGACCGGATCAATCCACATCGCCTGGTGATCGCCGTGCGTGGCCGTGCCGATCCGGGCGAAGTTCCGTCCGCCGTCCTCCGACTTGTAGAGGCTGCCGGCCAGCGCGTACACCGTGTTCGGATGCTGGGGGTCGACGCGGATGTCGGCATAGTAGAAGGGGCGGAAGTTGATGTTGCGGTCGCGGCTCACGGTCTGCCACGATGCGCCGGCGTCATCCGAACGCCAGAGTTCGCCTTTGTCGGCCGTCTCGCTGACCACGTAGACGATGTCCGGGTTGCTCCGCGACACGGCGATGCCGATGCGGTCCATGAGCCCCTTCGGCAGCCCGCGGTTCGCGTCGGGACCCGAAAGGCGCGTCCACGTGGCTCCGCCGTCGAACGACTTGTAGACGGCCGTCTCTCCTCCGCCCGACTCGGTGTACCACGCCCAGCGGCGGAACGTGAACATTCCCGCGTAGACGATGTTGGCGTTGGTCGGATCGATGTCCACGTCCGAGCAGCCCGTCAAGTCGTTCCTGTAAAGGACCTTCTTCCAGCTCTTTCCGCCGTCGACGGTCTTGAACAGGCCGCGCTCCTCGTTGGGGCCCCATTCGCGTCCGAGCGCGCAGGCGTACACGACGTCCGCGTTCTTCGGGTCGACGACGAGACGGGCAATCTTCTCGCTGTCGGGCAGTCCGACATTCATCCAGTGCCCCCCGGCGTCGATCGACTTGTAGACGCCGTCGCCGATGGACGCGTCGTTGCGCGGGTTGCCCTCGCCGGTGCCGACGTAGATGACGTTCGGATCGGTGGGTGCGATGGCGATCGCGCCAATCGACGCGACTGGCTGGCCGTCGAAGACGGCCTTCCAGGTGACCCCGCCGTTGGTCGTCTTGAAGATGCCGCCCACCGCGCCCGCGACGTACATCGTGTTGATATCGCCGGGCAGGCCCACAAACGCCGGCACGCGGCCCGCCTGCACCGTCGGCCCGATGCTGCGCCACTGGAGCGCCTTGATCGCGTCGGGCACGGCAGGAGCCACCGCGCCCTGGGCGGATAACGCGGGCAGGTGAACCGACACGATGCCGGCGGCCAGACAGCAGGCCAGCAGGAGGGGCTTCACGACTCGCGCGCGCCGGGTGTTGGTCATGGCTGCACTCCGTCTTTCTTGCCGCCGGTCTCTCCCGCCGGCGTGCCGGCGAGCAGGGCTTTGAGGATCTTCTCCGGCACCGGCACCACCGAGCCGTGCCTCGCGCCGGGAGGCATCTCCAGCCCGGCGCCCAGCGGCGCCCAGGCCTTGAGGTCGCGCGATCGCACGCCCTCGTAGCGCTTCCGCGTGTACGCGTCGTACAGGACGAACAGGTCCAGGCCCGCACGGAACGCCGTGGGGCCTTCAACCCAGTTCTCCGTCGAAACGGGCACCGGGTTCACGAGATACGGGCCGAGCGCATGGTCGGCCACCGCCATCAGGATGTGCTTGCGGGCCTCGCGGCGCAGGGTCTCGTCCTTCAGGAACATGAGGAAACGTGCGCCGTCTCTCACGATGGTCGCGTCGATGACGTTGAAGCCGGGATCGAGGAACAGCTCCGCCCGGGTGTACGCCTCGAAGTCGCGCGTGGTCGTCCGGTAGATCCGGTGGTTGAGCGCGACGCCGGTCTTCGACACGCTGCCGCTCTCGTCGGTGGCGGGAAACCGCCCCGGGATCGTCGTCGCCCAGAAGATGAGGTACTGCGACGTCTCCTCGTCCCAGAAGATTTCGGGCGCCCAGGCGTTCGCGGCCTTTCGCTCGTGGACCATCACCGGCAGGAACGCCGCCTCGCCCCAGTCAGCCAGGTCACGGGAGTGGGCGATGCCGATGCCCTGCTCGTACCAGCCTGTGGTCCACACGGCGTGATACACGCCGTCCGGGCCGAGGATGATGCAGGGGTCGCGGATGAGCTTGCCGCCGACCGTGGGCGCGAGGTACGGGCGGCCGCCGCCGAGAGGCGTCCATTCCAGCCCGTCCCGGCTGTAGGCCAGGTGCAGGCCGTCCTGGCCGTTGTCGAGGAAGTAGCTGAAGACCCACGGGCCCGCGCCCCTCGGCGCCGCGTGCGCCACGACGAGCGCTAGGACGGACAGGCACACGAGGACCAGCGGCAGCGCGCCGGCGGCGGGACGGGTCGGAATTCGGCCCATGGCCGCGGATTATAAACGCCAATCAGGTCAGACGCGGGCCACCGTGTTCCAGAACGTGATCTCGGGCGCGCCGGTGAACAGCTCGCCAGCCTGGGCCTTGAAGGCCTTGATGTGCGGCGTCTCCATGTGGGGGCCCATGTAGCTGTCGCGGTCCGGCCACAGCTCGTAGAGCAGGATCCGCGTCGGGTCGGCCGCGTCGCGGATCATCGTGATGCCCGTGCAGGCCGGCTCCTCGCGCCTCACGGTCGCGATGAGCGACGTCATCATCTGCGTGGCCAGGCTCTCCCGGCCGGGCTGGATCCTGAAGGCAATCAACACGACGATTGGTTCCGCGCCCATGACTCCTCCTCCCGGGCCGTCCCGCCTCGCGCGGCGGCCGGGTCGCTAGTACCGGCAGGCTTTCGGGTTCGGCTTGACGATGTACCGCTTGTAGTTGGACGCCTTCGGATCGGCGCACCCCTCGAGGTTCAGCAACTCGATCGTCCTGAAGTCGGTGGGGCCGGTCTCGGCCTGGATGGCGATGTAGCCGCCCGTGAGCGGCGTACCGTCCACCTTCACTTTCGGATCGACGGGGTTGACGGACCCGCCCCCGATCTGCGGCTTGCTGTACTCCAGCACCGTCTGGCCGTCGACGATGTGCCTGATGCGCTCGTCGCCGTGGACCTCGACCTCCACGCGCACCCACTGGTCGCCGTCGTAGGTCTTCGATGTCGAGTTCACGCAGTGGGGCGTGAACAGTTCTCCTTTCATCACGACGTGCGTGCCGGGCGTGCAGAGGTTGGCCGTCGTCCTCGGCTTCCCGTCGCCAAGCCCCCCGAGCAATTGCACTTCGATCGAGATCGGGAAGTCCTGGTCTTTCAGCATCGTCTTCGGGTCCGGCGCGTGCAGCATCAGCCCGTTGTTGCGCTGCGCCCACCCCGGCCCGCCCGGCGCCTGCTGGTCGACGAACCGGTACTCGGCGACGAGGCGGTAATGCGAATACGGCGTCCTGTAGAACAGGTGCCCGAACTCGCCGTTGAACGCGGTCCACCCGTCGTAGCGGACCCGCAACAGGCCGTCCTCAACCCGGAACGTTCCGTTCAGGTTGACGCCGAGGTCGGACTTCGAGAATTTCGGCGTCCAGCCGTCGAGGTCGCGCCCGTTGAAGAGCGGAACCCACTCCTCGCGCGCCGGGTCGTTCGCCTTCCCGGCCGCTCCGCCCTGGACCGCCGCCGCCAGCACCGCGGCCGCCGCCAGGACCAGGGCGGCAGCCCCGGCCATGGCAATCCGCGACCGCCGAATCGACCATGTGCCGTTCATTCGTCCTCCTTCGGCCGCGCCGCGCCAGGCACGGCGATCAGTCCGCCTCCAGGGCGTCGTCGTGGAAGTCGACCAGCCCCGTCTCCAGCGAGTACTCGGCGCCGACAATCCTCAGGTCCTGGCTCGCAACCAGTTCCTCGAGGATCTCCGAACCGTGCCGCAGATGGTCCACCGACGCACGCACGTTCGCCCGGACCGCCTCGCGGGCGAGCGCTTTGGGGTCGTCGCGGAGCTCCGTCGCAAGCAGCGCTTCCACCGACGGCCTGACGCGGTTGACGATCGAGCGTAGATTGCGAGACTGCCTGGCCGCAGGCTGGCGAAGTTCCTCGAGCGTGGCGGCAATCGCGCCGCAATCGGAATGCCCGAGGACCACGACGAGGGGCGTGCCGAACTTCGTGGCCGCGAACTCGACGCTGCCGACCTGCGAGGGGGCGACGACGTTGCCGGCCACCCGGATCACGAACAGGTCGCCGAGGCCCTGGTCGAAGACGATTTCCGCCGGCACGCGGGAGTCGGAGCACCCGAGCACGATCGCAAAAGGCTCCTGGCCTTTCAGGAGGTCCGCGCGGCGGGTGTGGGTCGCGAGCACGTCCATGCTCCGGAGGCCCGCGGCGAACCGACGGTTTCCCTCGCGGAGCCGCTCGAGCGCCTCCCGTGCCGTGAGACCGTGCGTGGTCATCTGCGCGCTCCTCGGATTGCCGCGGTCCTCATCCCTTCATCAGGATCGTCGCGGCGAACAGGACCTGCAGAACCGCCGCGACGGCGTTCGGCAGCCAGATTCCGCGGCGTCCAAACCTGACGCCATAGAGAAACCAGAACGCGTACACGAACAGGAACCCGAGGACGAACCAGACTGAGACGGACGACTGCACGGGCGTGCGCCACTCGTGCCACACTTGATAGCCAATCGTGCCGCAGGCGAGCACGCCGACCAGCACGCCGAGGTTGTCCCAGGCCCGGTCGGACACTACCCGCCGGCCGCGTCCCATCGATGCCCCTCCACCGTTCATTCTACCTGTCCCGTCCCTCTGCAAGACGCAACGGGGCGCCAGGCTCTCGAACCCGGCGCCCCGCAGCGAGATCCAGTCGTTCTGTCTTCTGTCTCCTGCTGGCCACTGACTACTGGATTCTGGCTACTGTTCTACCCGTTCTTCTTCTCGAACTCCTGCATGAACGACACGAGGGCGTCGATGCCGGCCTCCGGGAACGCGTTGTAGATGGACGCGCGCAGGCCGCCCACGGACCGGTGGCCTTTCAGGCCATCGAGCCCGGCCGCTTTCGCTTCCCTGGCAAACGCCGCTTCGAGTTCTTCGCTCGGCAGCCGGAACGTCACGTTCATCAGCGAGCGGCACGCCTTCGCCGAGTGGCCCCTGTAGAAGCCGCTGCGGTCGATCTCGGCGTACAGCTTCGCGGCCTTGCGCTGATTGATCGCGTGGATGCCGTCGAGCCCGCCAATGCTCAGCAACCACTTCATCACGAGGCCCATGATGTAGATGGCGAACACGGGCGGCGTGTTGTACATCGACGTGTTCTCGGCGTGGATCCCGTAGTTCAGCATCGTGGGCAGCTTCGCGTCCTCGACGCGCTTCTTGAGCCACTCGTCCTTGACGATGACGAGCGCCACGCCCGCCGGGCCGATGTTCTTCTGGGCGCCCGCGTAAATCAGGGCGTGCTTCTTCACGTCGATCGGGCGGCTGAACATGTCCGACGAGGTGTCGCAGACCAGCGGCACGTTCCCCGTGTCGGGCACGTACGTGAACTCGACCCCGTGAATGGTCTCGTTCGATGTGAACGACACGTAGGCGGCGCCAGGGTCGAGCTTCAGGTCGCCCTGGGCCGGAACCGCCTTGAAATTGTCAGCCTCGCCCGTCCAGGCGATCTTCACGCCGCCGACCTTCTTCGCTTCCTTCACCGCTTTCTGCGACCAGGCGCCCGACACGATGTAATCGGCCGAGCCGTCGCGCGGCAGGAAGTTGAGCGGCACCATCGAGAACTGCAGGCTCGCGCCGCCGGGCAGGAACAGCACCCTGTAGTCGTCGGGCACACTGGCCAGCGTGCGGATGTCCTTCTCCGTCTGCTGGAGCACCCCCTCGAAGAACTTGCCGCGGTGGCTCATCTCGAGGATCGACATGCCGACGCCCGGCATGCTGACCAGGTCCCGCTGCGCCTCTTCGAGCACAAGCAGCGGAAGCACGGCCGGGCCGGCCGCGAAGTTGAAGACGCGTGGTGTTGCCATGATGACTGCCTCCTCGGTCCGCCGTGCGGGCGTTGCCCCGCTACGCCACGGCGACGACATGCACGTCCATGACGTGCGGGTTTCCCGACTTGATGGCCGCCACGACGCTGGCCGGCGGCTCGCCGATGATGCTGATCCGGGCGACCGCCGCTTCGGCGTCCGCAAAGATGATGTTCTCGGTCTCCTCGACGTTGATGCCCGCCTCGCGGAGGCACTCGAAGACGTGCGCGAGGACGCCCGGCCGATCCTGGTGGCGCGTCACCAGCACGTGCGTTGCCGGCGTCTTGCGGCTCAGGTTGACCACGTTGGGCACGCGGCCGGTGCGGACGTAGGTCTGGATGATGCGAACCGTCTCGTCCGCGATGGCCTGCTGCGACTGCTCGGTCGACGCGCCGATGTGATGCGTGCCGTAGACGCCGGGCAATCCGACGAGCGGATCCACGAAGTCGCCGGTCGGCATCGCCGGCTCCTTGGCGTAGACGTCCACGGCCACGCGCAAGCCCTTCTCGCGGACGGCCGCCTCGAGGGCCTTGTAGTCCACGATCTCGGCGCGGGCGGTGTTCACGAAGCACGCGCCCGGCTTCATGCGGTCGAACACGGACGCGCCCACCAGGCCGCGCGTCTTCTCGTTCAGCGCCAGGTGCACGCTCAGGATGTCGCAGTTGGCGGCCACGGCCTTCGGCGACTCGCAGACGGTAACCGTCGATTCGAGTTCGTCCGCCGCCGACGGGCGCAGCCGGACCACCTGCGGGAGATCCGCCGGCTGGCCGTCCCGGCCGAGCTGGACGCCGATCTCGCTCCAGATGGCCAGGTTCATGCCGAAGGCCTGGGCGCGGCGGGCCACCTCCTGGCCGATGCTGCCGAACCCGAGAATGCCGAGGGTGCGCCCGTAGAGCCCCTGCGCTTTCGAGAACTCCTTCTTGTTCCACCGCCCCGCGCGCAGCTCGGCCACGTTGTCCGGGATGCGCCGATCGAGGGCGAGGATGAGGCCGAAGGCGAGCTCGGCCACCGCCACCGCGTTCTTGCCGGGGCAGTTCGAGACGTAGATGCCGCGGCGCGAGGCGCTCTTGACGTCGATGGTGTCGTAGCCAGCGCCCGCGCGCACGACCAGCGACAGCTGGCCGGCGTCGAGAACCGCATCGCTCACCTTCGTCGAGCGCACCACCAGGATGTCGGCGCCGGTCCGCGCGAGCGCCTCGGCCAGCGTGGCCTCCTTGAGGTCGGGCTGGTAGGTCACCTCCAGCCCGAGGGCGCGGAGCGCGTCCAGGCCCCCCTGCTCGAACCTGTCGGCGATAAGGATGTTCATGATCGACCTTCTCCTCGCCCCTCGCCTCTCGCCTCTCGCCTCTCGCCTAGATGGTATGGATCAGCAGCGCGTCCCTCAGTTTCGGCTCGAACCACGTGGACTTCGGCGGCATGATCTCGCCGGCGTCGGCGATGCCCATGAGATCCGCGACGCTCACGGGGAACATCGAGAACGCGACCGCGGCCTTCCCGCCGTCCACCAGCTTCTCGAGCTCAGCCGTGCCGCGGATGCCGCCGACAAAGTCGATCCGCTTGTCGGTGCGCACGTCCGCGATGTTCAGCACGGGATCGAGGAGGCGGTCCTGCAGGATGCTCACGTCCAGGCGGCTGATGACGTCGGTGCCCGCTTTCGCGCTGATGTCGAGGGTGTGCCACGTTCCGCCCAGGTACATCGCGCAATCGCCCTTCTTCGCCGGCGAGGCCGGTCCGCCCTCGCGGACGGCGAACACCTGCTTCACGGCCTCCAGGAACGCCTCGGGCGGCAGCCCCGCGAGGTCCTTGACGGTCCGGTTGTAGGGCAGCACCTGCGTCTGGTTGTCGGGAAACGCGACGGCGAGGAACCAGTCCGCCTCGACGACGCCGTCTCTCCCGGCCTCGGGCGCCAGCGTCTTGCGCACCCGCGCCGCGCTGGCCGCGCGATGGTGCCCGTCGGCGATGTAGAGCGCCGGGAGCGCGGCGAACGCGTCGACCACGGCCTGCAGATCGTCGCCGGTCACCTTCCAGATGGTGTGCGTGATGCCGTCTGGCGCGACCAGGTCGTAGAGCGGCGCCGTCTTCGCGGCCTTCGCGGCCACCGCGTCGACGGCCGCCGACGCGTGGTAGGTCAGGAAGACCGGGCCGGTCTGGGCGCGCAACTCCGTGATGTGACGGGTCCTGTCATCCTCCTTGTCGCGCCGCGTCTTCTCGTGCTTCTTGACGAGATCCGTGTCGTACTCGTCGACCGAGTAGCACGCGGCGAGGCCGGTCTGCTCGTGGGCGCCCATGCGCAGCTTGTAGAAGTACAGCGCCGGCTCCGGCTCCTCGACCATGTGCGCGCGGATGGAGGCGAAGCGCTCGGCGGCCGTGCGATAGACGATGTCGGCATAGGGGTTCGTGTCGGCGGGGAGATCGATCTCCGAGCGCGACACGTGCAGGAAGCTCAGCGGATTGCCGGCGGCCGTCGCCCGGGCTTCCTCGGTGTTGACGACGTCGTACGGGACGGCCGCGATCTGCGCGGCCAGGGCAGGCTGGGGCCGCAACGCGCGGAACGGTCGGATCTTCGCCATGTTGTGCTCACGTTCTGCAACGCCGCGTCCCCAATCTGGTCGCGGCGCCGCGCGAGGAAGAATGACACGTGCCCCGGCCGATGGTGAGCGGTCCGCAACCGTCCGCTCGTCGAAACGGGACGAAACGAGGGTGCCGGACGCCCCGGCAGGGCGCCAGCGCGTGTACTTCAACAAGAAGCCCGGGCAAAGTCAAGCGCGGGGGCTCGAAGCGGAGTAGCCAGTAGCCAGTAGCCAGTAGCCAACGGCAGTTGGGCGCCGTACGGCGGTTCCGTGTTCTTCTACTGAATACTGACTACTGGCTACTGACTACTGATCTCTGCCGCCACCGGTTCGTACGCTGCCCCACTCTATCGGCAGCGTGATCGTGGAGCCGTGGTAAACGCGTTGAGTGGCCTTGCGGAAATCGGGAGCCTTCGCCTTCGGGATCTCCATGAACTGCTGCGGGTTGCGGTCGACGAGGGGGAACCACGAGCTCTGCACCTGCACGATGATGCGGTGGCCAGGCCTGAACACGTGGTAGACGTCGGGCAGGTCGAACCGGAGCTCCGCCGGCTCGCCGGGCACGAGGGGCACCGGCTTCTCGAACCCCTTCCTGAACTTGGCCCGGAACGGCTCGCCGCGCACGAGTTGCTGATATCCGCCCATGCGCACGTAGTTCGACGGCGGCCGCGTCGCGGGCTGGCCTGGCGCCGCGGGCGCGATCTCGGGCTGCGGGTAGGTGCCCGGGTAGCCGTCGATGAGCTTCACCACGAAGTCGCTGTCGGTGCCGGATGACGAGACGGTGAGCGCGATCGAGACGGGCCCGGCCACGGCGAGGTCCTCCTCGAGCGGGCCGATAGCGTACACGAGCACGTCCGGCCGCGTGGCGGCGAAGCGCTGATCCTCGGTCATGTAGTCCGACGTCATGCCGGGCGCCACGTAGCCGACGTACGGGACCGGCCGCTTCGGGTCGCTCACGTACTCGTCGAACGTGCGGGCGCCCGAGGCGGACGGCGCGCCCACGGCGATTCGGCCGCCGCCCTCGAGCGAGAGCACGAGGGGTTTCACCGCCGCCGGCGGCCAGGCCCCGTGCTTCCTGAACTCGTTGATGCCGGTGGCGAACATGTGCGCCTTCGAGAACCCCGTTGGAAGGGGCGCGTCCTTCAGGTGGTGCATGAAGAACGCGAACTGGATGTCCCCGCGGAACACCTCCCCGGTCTTGACGGCGAAGGTCGCGTTGCCGAGCCGGTCGCCCGGGCCCCGGCTCCATCCGCCGTGCGACCATGGGCCCATGACCAGCCGGTTTTCCGTGGCGGGGCTCATCCGGTCGATCGCGCGGAACATGTGCAACGGCCCCATCGGGTCCTCGGCGTCGAACCAGCCGCCCACGTTCAGGATCGCCGGCGAGATGTTCTTCGCGTGCTTCCACACCGATCGCACCTGCCAGAACTCGTCGTAGTTCGGGTGGTCGACGATTTCCTGCCAGTAGCCGGCGCGCCCGCCGAACACCTTCTGGTTCACCTCGGCGAGGGGCGGCAGCGAGAGGAAGAACTCGTACGCGTCGGGCGTTCCCATGTCGAAGCGCGGCTCGGGCGACGGGAGCTGAGGCCCGCCGACGCGCGGCGTGAAGCTCGAGTAGAAGCCGAAGTTCGCGCCCAGCATGAACGCGCCGTTGTGATACACGTCGTCGCCGAGGTAGTAGTCCGCCGTGGGGGCCTGGGGCGACGCGGCCTTCAGCGCCGGGTGCGCATCGATGATGGCCGCCGCGACGTGGAAGCCCGGCTGCGACACGCCGACCAGGCCGGCGCGGCCGTTGTGGTTCGGCACGCGATCGAGCAGCCAGGCGATCGTGTCGTGCATGTCGCTGCTCTCATCCACGTCCTGCGGCCCGCGCTTCAGCGGCACGTGGGGCCGCACCTGCTTGAACTCCCCCTCCGACATGTACCGGCCGCGCGCGTCCTGGTGGACGAAGATGAACCCCTCCCGCTCGAAATGCTCCGAGGGCCCGAGCGACGAGCGGTAGGCATCCACGCCGTAGGGACCGACGCTGTAGGGCGTGCGCGTGATCAGGAAGGGATACCGCCGAGACGCGTCCTTCGGCACGTATACCGCCGTGAACAGGCGGACGCCGTCGCGCATGGGGATCCGGTACTGGTACTTCGTGTAGCGCTCGCGGACGCGGTCGGCGCCAGGCTGCGGTGGTTGCTGGGCCGCGGTGGGCAGGACGGCGAGTCCGAGGGCGCAGGCGGTCAGGACGCGGAGCAACCGGGTCATGGAATGAGTCCTCGAAGCGGGGTCAGCGGCCCGACGCCGACGGCCGGAGCAGCGCCGCGGCCTTGTCGCGCTCGGCGGCGAACGCCTCCATGAGCGTCGCGGGAATGGGATCGCCAGGCGGCATCCGCCGGTGTTCCTTGAGCGGATCCACGTACTTGCCGTCTTTCCTGAGCCGGTAGTCCAGGTGCGGGCCGGTGGAGAGCCCCGACGATCCGACCCGCCCGATGAGTTCGCCCTGGCTGACGCGCTGCCCGACCCCCACCGCCACCACGGAGAGGTGCAGGTACATGCTCTCGTACCCGCTCGAGTGGCGGATGGCCACCATGCGGCCCGCGTCGCCGGACCAGCCCGCGCGAGTGACGGTGCCGTTCGAGACCGCTACCACCGAGGAGCCCACCAGCGCCGCGTAGTCGACGCCAAGGTGGGCGCGCCGGACGTTCAGCACCGGGTGCCGGCGGCTGTACGAGAACCGCGAGGTGATGCGCGGCTCGAACTTGAGGGGCGACTTCAGGAAGAACCGCTTGAGCGAGCGGCCGCTGGCGTCGAAGTAGCCCGGCTTGCCGTCCGGCAGCACGAACCGGAACGCCTGCAGCCGGCGCCCGTCGTTGTCGAACTCGGCCGCTCGGATGGCGCCGTAGGCCACGGTGCCGTTCTCCCGCGTGATCTTCTGGTAGGCCACGCGGAACGAATCGCCGGGCTGCAGCTCGCTGTTGAAGTCAATCTCGCCGGAGAAGACTGCCGCGAGCTCGATGGAAAGATCGACCGTCTCCCCCGCCGCCTCCATCGACTCGAACAGCGAGGGCGTCTCCTTGTCGATGCGCCCCGTCGTGACCGCCGTCGCCTCCGTGCGCGTATACGGAATGACCGTGGCCGTGAGTTCGCCGGGCGTCGAGGGAGACGCGGGCCCCACGCGCAGGTAATGGTCGGCGTCGACCTCGTAATGGAACGCGCGCAGGAAACCGTCGAGCGTGCGCGTCAGCGTGAACGGGCGCTCGGCGCGGAGCCTCCGCGGGTCCATGCTCCGCGCGATCACGGCCACCGCGTGCTCGGCCTGCGCCGCCGGAAGGTGGGCGCGGAACAGCTCGGCCAGCGTGCCGTTCCGGGGAATCGTCCCCTTGATGACCTCTGTGTCCGGATGGAGCACGCGGTCCGCCGCCGACGACGCGAACGACGGCGGCGCCTCCTCCCGCGCGCAGGACACGGCGATCGCGCCGCAGAAGAGGACGGCGCTCACGAGGGCCCCGAACTCGGCGATTCGCCCAACCGGTCTCGCTCTGACCGCACAAGAGCGAGCGTCGTTCGGACGTTCTCGTCGCCTGTGACCGGCGGCCCGTGCAGGCGGCGGTGCCGTCATGCTGGCTACTGGCTACTGGCTACCGACTGTGTGCCAGCTGCTACTTCCTCATCTGCTGCGCCCGCTCGGTCGACGGCGGAACCAGGCCCTTCAGCCGCAGGTACGTCACCAGGTTGCCGTAGTGCTCGTTGTCGTGCGAGATGTTCACGATGAGGAACCGGGCCTTCGGCACGAGGTTCTGGCCGCTCTTGACCAGTTCCATGGCTGCTGCGTCGGTCATCCCGCCGTACACCCCGTCACAATACGCCACCGCGTCGTTCAAGGCCTTCACGATGTCGGCCTTCGCGGTGCGCGTCTTCTGGAAGTCCTCTTTGTTCGGGTTGTCCTCGCCCTTGCCGCGCGCGCAGTACGTGAACGAGCTGTTGGCCACGTGCGCCAGCAGTTGCCCGTACGTCATGACGTCTTTCGTCGGCTGGAAGCCGTAGTCGGCCTCCGGCATCTTCTCGGCGGACTGGACCAGGTTCAGCTTGAGCCCGTCCCACAGGCTCTTGAGCGTGGCACTCAGGGGCTGCGCGGGCGGCGTGGCGGGCGCCGCCTGCGCGGCGGGCGCTTGCGACGCTGCAGCGGCCGGGGCCTGCGCAAGTGCCGGCACGGCGAACAGGCATGCGAAGAGGACCAGGGTCACGACTCGCTTCATCGGGATGCTCCTTGGAATTCGGGCAAGCTGGGATCGTAGCACGCCCCGGCCCGGCATCACGCGCGCGCGTGACGCTCGGCCCAGAGGCGCAGCGCGCGCTGGCGTTCAGCGGCTTCCGGCTGTGCGTCGAACTGGTCCACGGGCCACGGCAGGCGCCAGGTCCAGTTGGTGTCGTCGATGAGCGCCGGCACGTTGATCCGATCCGGCCAGCCGAACACGTCCTGGATCGGCAGCGTGAGCAGGTTTGAACCCGACGCGAAAAGAGCCTCGAGCAGGGCGTCGCGCACGGCACCCGGGAGGTCGTCGCCCGCGGGCGCCGCCGCCGCTCCCCGCCAGGCGGTGGCCGCCACCGACAGCGCCGCCTGCCGTTCGGTTTCGTCGGCGGCCCGCCACCAGAGCGCCAGGGTCTCGGTGTCGTGCGTCCCGGTGGTCGCCACCGATCGCGGCGGGTACTCGGCCGGATTGACGAACGGCCGGCCCGGCTCGTCCCAGAAGCGTTCCCAGCGCATCACGCGGTACCCGGGGAGGCCAAGCCGGGTCAGCGTATCCCGGACGAACCCGGGGATGGTGCCGAGATCCTCCGCGATGATCTCCGCGCCGCCGCTCATGATGGCCCGCAGGACGGCTTCGCCCTGCGCGACCTGGGCCGGCTCGCCGACAGGCTCGAAATGCGGGGCGCGGCCGTCGCGCGGAAACACCCATGACCTGAAGAGCCCGACGACGTGGTCCACGCGGACGAGATCGAAGAGCGCGGCGGCGCGGCGGGCCCGCGCGGCGAACCACGCATAACCTCGCTCGCGCATGACGTCCCACCGGTAGACGGGCAACTGCCAGTTCTGGCCGTCCTCGCTGAACGCGTCCGGCGGCGCGCCCACCGTGCCACCGAACGAGAAGAGATCCTGGTTCGCCCAGACGTCGGCGCTGTCGGCGGCCACACCGAACGGGAAGTCGCCCGACACGAGGAGCCCCGGGGCCCGGCGGCGCGCGGCAGCCCATTGCTCGTGCGCGAGCCATTGCAGGTACTGGCGGAACAGGACCTCGTCGGACGACTCCCGGCGGGCGCGCGCCAGGGCCGCGGGTTCACGGGCGCTGACGCCTTCGGGCCACTCGGTCCAGGGCTTGCCGCCGGTGAGATGCCGCGCGGCGCGATAGAGCGCGTAGTCGTCGAGCCACCACGCCTCGTCGCCGATGAAGGCCTGGAGGCGCCGCGCCCGCTCCGTGCGGTGCGCCCACTCGTGGCGGAGGAACCGCCGGAAGGCCGACCGCAGCGTGCGGTCCTTCAGCGTGCGGACGCTCCAGTAGTCCACGGCGCGGCTCGCACGGGCATGATCCAGCAGCCCGCGCGCCGCGGTGTCGAGCGCGTCCTCCCCGCCGAGTTCGTGGAAGTCCGGCACGTCGGGCACGGAGATGAAGACCGGGTCCAGCGCCATCGCGCTCACGGCGGAGTAGGGCGACGCCTGTCCCGGCGCCATCTCGTTGAGCGGCAGCACCTGCAGGACGCGCAGACCGGCGGCGCGCATCCAGCGCCCGACCTCCGCGAGATCGGCGAACTCGCCGATGCCCCAGCTCCGCGAAGAGGGCATCGAGAACAGCGGCAGCAGGAGGCCGGCCGAGCGCCGGCCGGCGGCTCTGCCGGTCGCCGTCACGATGCCGCCTCGATGCGATCGAGCACGCGCGCGACGCCGCGATCGAATGCGTCCGGGCGCGGCAGCAGGCTGACGACGAGGAACGCCTCCCGCGGGAAGTCGAAGAAATACCCGGGGTGCACGAGCACGTGGTCGTGCTCGAGCAACTGGAGCACGAGTGACTCCTCGGACTGCATGGCGGGCACCTGCAGCACGGCGTACCAGCCGCCCTCCGAGGGCAGCACGTCCACCGCGGGGCAGGCCGGCGCCGCCTTGACCAGCGCGCGGTAGTTGCGGGTGACGCGGTCGCGGATGCCCGTCCTGATCGCGGCGCCGTCGCGCAGCAGCGCCGGGAGGCCGACCTGCACCGGCGTGGCCACCGACAGGTACGTGTCGCAGATGATCTCGAGGCGTTCCAGCGCGGGCCGCACCAGTTCGTCGGGGCCCGCGGCCACCATCCATCCCAGCTTCACTTGCGGCAGCCCCAGGCCCTTCGAGAGGCCCCCCAGGCTGAAGGTGAGCGCCTGGCGCTGCGCGAGCACCGAGGTCGTGCGCGCCGGTTCGGCGTCGAGCACGTACTCGGCGAACACCTCGTCGCCGATGAGGGCCAGGCCGTGCGCGCGGCAGTGGAGCGCGAGGGCCTCCAGCTCGGCGCACTTCAGGTACGAGCCCGTCGGGTTGTTCGGGCTCACGACGATCACGGCGCGCGTGCGCTCCGTGGTCGCGCGGCGGAGGCCGTCGAGATCGAGCGACCACGCGCCGTGGTACTCGAGCTGGTAGGGGCGCGGCCGCACCGAGTCGAGCGTGGCCAGGTACTCGAACAGGGGGTAGCTCGGCGCCGGCACGAGCACCTCGTCACCCGGATCGCAGAGCAGCTTGAACAGCATCGAGTAGGCGTCGCTCGTGCTGGCCGTCAGCACCACGCGGTCGCGGGGCACGCTCATGCCGCGGCGGCGGAAGTCCCCGGCCACCGCGTCCCGCGCCGAGGGCAGGCCGAAGGGCTCGGGCGCGTAGACCAGGCCGGCCGGCTGCGACAGCGCCTCGAGCAGCCGGCCCGGGTAGTCCAGCCCCACACGCGTCGGGTTCGACTCGGTCAGGTCGTCGACGACGACGCCTTTCTGGCGCAGCCGGGCCAGCGCCGCCGAGAGGCGGTTGGGCGTGAGATCCGACGCGACGCGGTTGGAGAACACGTGTGCGGCCAAGAGGACCCAATGGGGCTGATGCGGCGTGACAGCGAGACGGTCGAACCCCGAATCCCGAACCCCGGTTCTTCAGGATACAATGAGCGCCCGTTCTTGACGAGCGCCGATTCCGCCCCACGCTGATTGGTCGCTGCACGCGCCGGAGGATCCGATGAAGAAGGTCGTCCTGCCCGCCCTGTTCCTTGTCCTGCTGTCACTCGTCGGGCCTTCTCTGCTGCTGGCCCAGCAGCCGGGAGCGCTCGAAACCGGCTACCAGCTGCCGCCGAAGGCGATTGTCGACATCCTCGACGCGCCGCCGCCGCCGACGGCGGTGACGAGCCCGGCCCTGAACGTGATGGCGCTGCTGGATCGCGCGAGCATGCCGCGCATTGCCGACCTGGCGGAGCCGATGCTGCGCCTGGCCGGGACACGCCTCAATCCGAAGACGAACGGGCCGCACAGGCCGGCACCGATCCTCGGCATCACGTTCAAACGGCTCGCGGACGGGGCCGAGACGAAGGTCGTGCTGCCGCCCAACATCCGCATCAGCGACCCCGACTTCTCGCCCGACGGCCGGTGGCTGTCGTTCATGGCGAACCGGGCGAACGGCGTCGAGCTCTGGATGGCCGAGACCGCCTCGGGGAAGGCCAGGGCCGTGACCGCCGCCACGATCAACGCCCTGGAAGGCTGCGCCTGGCTGCAGGACAGCTCAGCCCTGCTCTGCCACTTCATCGTCGCGGGCCGTGGCCCGGCGCCCGCGCCGCCCGCCGTCCCGACGGGCCCTCGCATCCAGGAGAGCCTGGGGAAGGCTGCGCCGGCGCCCACCTTCCAGGATCTGCTGACCAGCGCGCACGACGAGGGGTTGTTCGAGTACCACTTCACGTCCCAGCTGGCGACAGTCACGCCCGCGGGGATGACGGTGCCCATCGGCAAACCCGCGATGTTCGCGGCGGCTTCGATGTCGCCCGACGGGCAGTTCATCCTCGTCGCCCGCATCAAGCGGCCGTTCTCCAGGCTCGTGACCGCGTTCGGCTTTCCCAAAGACGTGGAGATCTGGACCCGCAAGGGCGATGTGGCCCGCAGGATCGGCGAGGAACCGTCGAGCGAGGGCGTCCCGATTGGCGGCGTGAACCTCGGCCCGCGGTCGTACCGGTGGAACCCGATCGCGCCGGCAACGGTGATGTGGGCCGAAGCGCTCGATGGTGGCGATCCGAAGAACAAGGTGCCCGCGCGCGACAAGGTGCTAACCCTCGCGGCGCCGTTCACGGGAGAGCCGGCCGAGTACGCCAGAACGGAGTTCCGCTTCGGCGGGGTCTCGTGGACCGAGAAGGGCGTCGCGATGCTCTCCGAATCGGACCGGGCGACCCGCCTCACCCGCACCTGGCTCATCGATACGCCGGGGGCGGCGCCGCGCAAGCTCTGGGAACGCAAGCAGCAGGACCGCTACGGCAATCCCGGCATGCCGATGCCGCGCCCGGGCAAGAGCGCCATCCTGCAGACGGGCGATGCGATCTACCTCAGCGGCGCGGGCGCCTCGCCGCAGGGCGACCGGCCGTTCCTCGATCGCCTCAACCTGAAGACGCTTGCGACTGAGCGGGTGTTCCAGACCGACGACAGGAGCTACGAGACGGTCGACGCGCTGCTCTCGGACGACGGGAAGCGCCTGCTGACGCGGTGGGAGACGAAGACCGACTTCCCGAACTACTACGTGCGCGACCTCGCGGCCGGCACGAAGACGGCCTTGACGCAGTTCAAGGACCCCGCGCCGCAGTTGACCGGCATCCAGAAGCAGCTCGTCACCTACGGGCGCAAGGACGGCGTGAAGCTCTCGGCCACGGTCTATCTGCCGCCGGACTACAAGCCCGGCACGCGCCTCCCGTTCGTGCTGTGGGCCTACCCCGCCGAGTTCACCGACGCGGGCACGGCCAGCCAGGTGGTGGGCTCGCCGAACCGCTTCACCACCATCGGCGGCGCGTCGCACCTGTTCTTCCTGACCCAGGGCTACGGCGTGATGGACAACCCGACGATGCCGATTGTCGGGCCAGGGGAGACGGCCAACGACACCTACGTCGAGCAGTTGGTGGCGAGCGCCGAGGCGGCTGTCAACAAGATCGTCGACATGGGCGTGGCCGATCGCGACCGGATCGGCGTCGCGGGCCACAGTTACGGCGCCTTCATGACGGCCAACCTGCTGGCGCACTCGCGGCTGTTCCGGGCCGGCGCGGCGCGCAGCGGGGCCTACAACCGGACGCTCACGCCGTTCGGCTTCCAGAACGAACAGCGCACGTTCTGGGAGGTGCCGCAGATCTACGGGAACATGTCGCCGTTCTTCTACGCGCACAAGATCGAGGACCCGATCCTGCTCATCCACGGCGAGGCCGACAACAACTCGGGCACGTTCCCGGTGCAGTCGGAGCGCTTCTACATGGCGCTCAAGGGCAACGGCAAGACGGTGCGCTACGTCACCCTGCCCCTCGAGTCGCACGGCTACGCCTCGCGCGAGTCGAACCAGCACGTGCTCTACGAGTGGATCACCTGGTTCGACAAGTACGTGAAGAGCGCGAAGCCGCGGTAGGAACAAGGCGAGAGGCAAGAGGCGAAGACGCTGTCTCGCCTCTCCACCCCGCCTGTCTACCTGCCCAATGCCCGCAGCGCCGCCACCTGCTTCATGTGATGGCGGGTGTGGACCCGATGGAAGCGGCGCCACTGCCGGACGGAGAACGGGCCCAGAATCGGGTGGTTCGTGACCTTCCTGCCCGGCCCGAATCGCCCGGCGCAGCGGGTCGCCGTCGCGTCGAAGTCGACGAGCGCGGCCCTGGCTGCGTCGACGATGTCGGGGGCGTTCATGCCCTTCGGTTGGACGTACTCCGGCGCCTTCCTCCCTGTCGGAAAGTAGCCCAGGCTTACCACCACGAACGCCCCGAGGCGTTCCTTCCACATGCCGGGCCTGGCCATCGGCGTTCCTGCATCCACGGCGGACACCAGCCTGGCGCCGCTCGCCTGGAAGGAGAGCATCAGGTGCTCCAGGATGTCGCTCGCGCTCCACTTGCCCGGCAGGCGCGCCTCCATCTGTTCGCCCGTCATGCCCGTCACCGACCTGGTGATGTCGTCGAGCGCGCGTTGAAGGTCAGGATGCACGGCGGGAACCCTCCAGGAGGCTGATCAGCATGCCGATGGTGACGACGGCGACGCACCCGACGACGTTGTGCCAGAGAAACGCAATCGAGGAATAGCGGGCGACCAGCGCGACGGCGGCCATGCCGGCCAGCAGGCCCCAGAACGCCCCGCGGCTCGTGGCCCGTTTCGCCCCGACGGCGAGCACGAACACGCCCAGCAGCGACCCGTAGAAGAACGACCCGAACCGGTTCACCACGTCGATGAGCGGGCCGAGGTTCGTGGCGAAGATGGCGACCACGCAGGCCACGAGGCCCCAGAACCCGGTGACCAGCTTCGACACCTTGAGGTAGTGCGCGTCAGAGGCGCCTGTCCGCCACAGCCGCCGGTAGAAGTCGATCACGGTTGCGGTGGAGAGCGAGTTCAGCTCGGCCGCGATGCTCGACATCGCGGCGGCGAAGATCGCGGCGATGATGAGGCCGACCAGGCCCACGGGCATTCGCTCGGTGACGAAGGTCGGGAACACGTAGTTGACGTCGCCGTACGCCTTGTCGCCCGTCACCTCGCGGACAAGCGCGGTGGCGCGCGTCCTGACCGCCGCGGCCCGGCCGTCGGCCTCGCGGAACGCCGTCTCGGCGGCGGCCAGCGGGGCCGCGCCCCCCGCCCGGCGCGCGCCCGCCAACGCCCCGGCCGCCTCGCGCCTCGCCTCGTAGGCCGCCGCGAACTCCTGTTCCAGGGCCCGGTACTCGCCCGCGCGCGCGCTCACGAGCACGGCCCGGTCGTGCTGCCGGTTGAAGAGCACGGGCGGCTGGTGAAACAGGTAGAAGACGAAGATCAGCACGCCGATCATCGGGATGAGCAGCTGCAGCGGGATCTTGAAATAGGCGCTCATCATGAGCGACTGTCGCCCCTCGTCGACCGACTTGGCCGTCAGGTACCGCTGGACCTGGCTCTGATCGCAGCCGAAGTACGACAGCATCAGGAAGAGCCCGCCGATGAGCCCCGACCAGAACGTGTAGGTCTTGTTCGGATCCCACGTGAAGTCGAGCGCCTGCATGCGTCCCGTCGTGCCGGCGATGTGCAGGGCCTCCCCCACCGAGACGTGATCCGGCAGCTGGAACAGGAGGACGCCGACCACGGCGACGACGCCCAGCACGATCACGGCCATCTGCTTGACGTCGGTCCAGGTGACGGCCTGCACGCCGCCCACCATCGTGTAGAGCACCGTCGGCACGCCGATGGCGAGGATGGTGAGCGTGAGGTTCCAGCCGAGCACGATCGAGAGGATGACGGCCGGCGCGGCGATGGTGACGCCGCACGAGAGCGCGCGTTGGAGCAGGAACAGCAGGCTGGCCAGCGTCCGCGTCTTCGAGTCGAACCGGCGCTCGAGGTACTGGTACGCGGTGTACACCTTCGCCCGGTAGAAGAACGGCACCAGCGTCACCGACAGGATGACCATGGCGACGGGCAGCCCGAGGTACAACTGGACGATGCTCAGCCCTTCCGAGTAGCCGCGTCCGGTGGTGCCCACGAGGGTGATCGCCGACAGCTGCGTCGCCATCACGGAGAGGCCCACCGCCCACCACGGCAGCGAGCGGTTCGCCAGGAAGTAGCCCTCGACCGCGTTGGTGGCCTTCGAACGCTTCAGGCCGTCCCACACGATCCACACGAGGTAGGCGGCGACAACGGCCCAGTCGAGAAGGTGCATAGGCTCAGGCGACAGGGAATAGACGGGAGGCGATAGGGTTCACCGCTAGGCTCCGAAGTACCGCTGAAAGAGCCAGATCGCGACGAGGACCACGACCTCAACGGCGATGACGCCGGCGTACAGGCGCGTGTTGTCGCGCTCCGGGCCGTTCTCGCCCTTGGCCGGTGACGTCTCGCTCACAGCGCCGCGCTCCTTCGCCGCAGTTCGCCCGCGGCCTCCGCGAGGCCGCGCTCCACATCGCCGATCCACGCACGGTCGGCGTCCAGCGCGGCCCGCGCCTCGTCGAGCGCCCGCGCCGTCACCTCGGGCGCCGGTCCGCCGTGAGTCCGCCTGACGGCGACAAAGTGCCTCGGGCTGAGCAACGCCTCGAGCGCCGCGTCGGTATACCGGATCGGTCCCCCGGCACGCGACGCTGTCGCCGACGCCACGGCATCGGCGACGGAGGCCGACCCGTCCGCCGCGCGCGCCTCGACCACGCCCTTCGCTACCGCGTGCGCCTCGGCGAACGAGGCCCCGTGGTCGCGCACCAGCGTGTCGGCCAGTTCCGTGATGGTAATCCACCCGGACGCTGCCCGGCGCTCGAGGGACGCGGCGTCGAACCCGGCGCTCGCCATCGACGCGGACACGATCCCGATGGCTCTCACCGTGTCGTGGAACATGCGCTCGACCAGCGGCTGCAGGTCGTCCTCGGTGTCGACGATGTCGCCGAACGGCGTGTTGTGCACGGCGACCAGCACCGCCGTCGCCTCGCCCAGCGCCCGGCTCGCGATCGCGCGCGCGTGTTCGAGGGCCACGGGGTTCCGCTTCTGCGGCATGATGCTGCTGCCCTGCACGAACCCGTCGCCGAGACGCATGTAGGCGTACTCCGCCGTGCACCAGAGCAGCATGTCCTGGACGAACCGGCCGAGGCCGGCGAGCAGGACGGCCGCGGCCGTCACGTTCTGCAGGAGGTAGTCGACGGTGGCGATGCTCCCGTACGTGTTGCCCGTCGGGCCGGCGAACCCGAGCAGCCGGCTCGTCAGGTCGCGGTCGATGGGGAACCCGGTTCCCGTGATCGCGCAGGCGCCGAGCGGGCTCCGGTTGGTCGCGTCGAACGCGGCGCGCAGCCTGGTGCCGTCCCGCTCGAGTTGTTCGATGACCGCCAGCAGGTAGTGCGCCACGGTGGAGGGCTGCGCGGGCTGCGTGTGCGTGTGCAGCGGCAGAATCGTGTCCCGGTGCGCGCCGGCCAGGGTGATGAGCGCCTGGCGGAGGGCGAAACTCGCCGCGGCCGTCCGGAGGACGCCATCTCGCTGCCGCATCCGGTACATCGTCATGTCGATGTCGTTGCGGCTGCGGGCGGTGTGCAGGCGGCCCGCGACGGCCTCTCCGCACCGTTCGGCGAGCAACCGCTCGACGTAGAAGAAGAGGTCCTCGCAGGCGGGGTCGAAGGCGGCCTCGCGCGCGCGCACCGGGTCGACCGCGTCGAGTCCGTCACGCAGCGAGCGGGCGTCACCCGGCGACACGATGCCGCGCTCGGCGAGCATCACCAGGTGCGCGCGGTGGATCGCCAGCAGCGGATCGAGGAAGAACGTCTTCGCATCGTCGAAGTTCTCGCGCAGGACGCAGTTGATGTACTCGGGAGCGAAGGCCATGGGCTGCTCGGACGAGTCTAGCAGGAGATGAGAACGGGTAGTCAGTAGGCAGTAGAAAGACAGTGTCTTGCCGTCAGGCTGATTCGCAGCGAGGCACGCATACCTACTGGCTACTGTCTACTGGCTACTGACCCCCGTCGAGCTGCCTATGGCATCACGAACTCGTGCTGCGCTTCGCGGACGGTGAGCACGGGGCACGGCGACTTGCGCACGACTTTCTCAGCCACGCTCCCGAGCAGCATGTGCGCAATCGGGCCGCGGCCGTGGGTCCCCATCACGATGAGGTCCACGTCGTGTGCCTTGGCGTACCGGATGATCTCGAGAAACGGGTTCCCGGCCAGAAGCGCGATCTCCGCCCGGAACTTGCTCCTGTCGCTCTCGCCGAGCAGCATCTCGAGGCGCTGGCGCGACTCCTTCTCGATCTCGTCGCGCAGTTGGGGCATTGACGAGACGTAGACCTCCGCGGCCCAGGCGTGCGCGAGCAGGTCCTCCATCACGTGTACGACGTGCAGCGAGGCGCCGAACGCCTCGGCCATGGCTTTGCCGTAGCGGAGCGCCGACTCGGACGCCTCGCTGAAATCGGTGGGGACGAGGACGGTCTTGAGCGCGAGCATGGGCACCTCCTCGGAGCTCGGGATTCGGGATTCGGGATTCGGGCCGTCTCACATCGGCTCCGACTCCAAGCCTGCTCACCACGATTATGGCCGATCTGCAGCGCAGCGGCTGCGTTCTCCCGCCTCCGCTCATTGCCCGCGACCCGGCCGGCTCGACCGGATCGAGCCCCGAGTCCCGAATCCCGGCTTGCTAGAGATTGAGCCAGTACCGAGAACTTCACCAGGAAGACATTGCTCGCCGGGATGCCGAAGAGCCCGCCGACATCCTGCCGGAAGCGGAAACGGCCGACGCCGCTGACGTCCTCCCGGCCCTGTTGCCATACGACGTAGAGGGCCGACCCTGGTTTGAACTCCCAGCGGAGCACGCTCGTGCTCCGGAAGGACTGGTAGTTGAAATCCGGGCTCCCGGCATAGCCGACGGGATCGAACTGGCTGGCGAACGGCGTGGCGCGCGGCCGCGCGAGTTCCTTGAAACCGCTGTAGGCGCCGGCCGACACGAACGGCTGCGCGTAGATCTGCACGCTGAGCGTCGGCGTGATCGTGTAGTCGATGCGGGTGGGCAGGCTGACGGTCGTCTGCTCGAGGCGCCCGAAGACGTAGTGTGTCGACGAGCCGTCCGGGACGTTCCCGACCCATTGAGTGTCTTCGTCCATCTGCTCGAATCCGACACCCAGGCTCAGCGCCAGGAACGACGTCGGCCGCCACTCGACCTCCGGGTCCACGCGCCAGGCGTACGACCCGGACTCGTCGCGGAAGTACATGCCCATCCAGCCGCCGTTGACGGCCTTGCGGCTGTCCGACCTCACGTAGTACCAGATGTTGGCGCCCTGCTTCGACAGCAGGGCGGGGCCGCCCCGGGTGGCGCGGTCGTCGATGCCCGCGCCTTCCGCGTTGAAGCCGGCGCCGGCCGACCAGTTCGAGAGCAGCGTCAGGTGCGCATTGACGTTGACGCCGGTGAAGCGCGTGTCGCCGCCGAAATTCCAGCCGGCCCACTGGTTCAGGTTGAGACGGAAGCTGCGGTACCGCTTCGTCGGCGTGTCCCAGCGGAACTGGACCCAGGCCGACTGCTGGATGGCGTCCGCGCGCCGCAGGTAGCCCACGTCGTTCACGTCGAAGCCCGGTGTCTTGTACCAGCCGTTGACGTTGAATCGGATCTTCCGGCCGCCCACCTTCTGGAAACCGACCATCCCGGCGTGACCGCTCATCGACGTCGCGCCCGGGTCGTAGTCGAGGTAACCGGCGTCCGGCCGCTGGTAGTAGTGCACGGGGCTCTGCTGCAGCGCGTCGATGGCCTCGGCCCCGCCCTGCACGGTGCTCCCTGACCAGTAGCCCGTGACCGAGTACCGGGGGTCCTTCAGCCGCCAGTCCCAGTTCACGCCGCCGGTGGTCGCGGTGGAAGGCAGGTACTCGACACCGGGCGTGATGCGCCGGGCCGTGTTCGTGAGCATGAAGCCGAGCGACGACTGGTTGCTCCATTCGCGCTTGGCCTGGACCAGCGCGTAGTTCGTCAGCGGCTCCACGGTTTCCGCGGCCCGCTCGGAGCCGACAGACAGGCTGGCCTGCTCCTCGGCCGTAACTGCGTCGAGCGCGCCGATCGAGAACGCGCCGGCCCGACCGGTCAGCTTGGCGGCGCCGATGATGGTCGTCTGCAGCGGCACCGACAGGAACCCGCCAGGCGGGATGTCCGGGGACCCGTGCGGCTGCCGGCCGATCCGGCGCGAGTAGAAGAGGCCCGTGCAGGCGCCGTCGTTGCAGTCGAGGTCGAAGCGCAGGTTGCCGGAGCTCTCGACGAAGAACGGGCGCCGCTCCGGGTAGAACGTCTCGAACGCCGTCAGGTTGACGACGGCCGGGTCCGCCTCGACCTGCCCGAAGTCCGGGTTGATCGTGGCCGTCATGGTCAGGCCCGGGGTGAGAGCGTACTTGATGTCGGCGCCGACCGAGCCTCCCGGGTCCGGGGAGTCCTCGAACGGGTTGCCCGATTCGGTCGGCCGCGCGGACACCTGCGCCACGCCGTACGGCACCACCTCGAGGCGCTTCGCGCTGCCCGAGAGCTGCAGGCCGCCCAGGTCGCCGAGCTGGGACACGAAGCCGGTGCGGCTCTTCGCGATGATCGGCCACGACGAGGTCTCGTTGAGCCGGCCGATCTCGCGGATGACGCCGAAGCCGAACGTGTCGCGCTTCCCCGTCTCGAACCTCAGCTGCGAAAACGGGATCCGGAACTCGGCCTTCCACCCCTCGGCGTCGCGCGATACCGACACGTCCCACACCGCGTCCCAGCTGTGGTCGTTGTTGCCGTCGGCGAACCAGTAGCGGTCCTGCTTCACGCCGGCCGGGTTCACCGCGAACTCGTACGCCGTGCGCCGGTCATGGTAGGAGTCGATCACCACGCGGATCCAGTCGGAGGGCGACGGGGAATCGCGCCGTGTGCGGATGCCGACGATGCGGCCTGGATCAGCGTCGAGCGCGCGGACGGCGACATACAGGCACGAACGGTCGTAGGCGACGCGGGCTTCCGTCTTGAACGACGGCGGGGCGCCTTCCTTCGGATCGCGCTGCACGAACTCGGTGATGGGCGTCGCGCGCGTCCACACAGCCTCGCCGAAATCGCCGTCGAGGCGGATGGCCGTCGCGCCGGTGACCTCCGACGCCTCGGCGCGCGGCGGCGCGGCCGCGCGGGAGCCCGTTGCGCTCCGTCCCTCCGTGGCGGCGTGTGCCGTCGCCGCGGCTGCCAAGAGGCCCGCCGCCGCCGCGATCCATCCTGTCTTCACCACGCGCGCCTCCAGTGCCAGTAGACGGAACGGCGGCACGATTGGTTTGCCTGCGGGCACGGCGAGCAGCACGCGGAACTTCTGTGTACCAGACCCGTCTAATGGCCGGTCACTGGCGCAGCCGCGGCCTTGCGCTTGCCCGCTCCGGCGGCGAGAAGGACAATAGGGGCGTCCTCATGCCAAGCACCCAGACGACCGCCGCCGTGCCACGTGTTCCGCCCGCTGCTCAACCCTGGCACACGATGCCTCCAGACAGCGTGCTGCGCCATCTCGGATCCGGGCCCGACGGGCTGACGCGCCAGGAAGCGGAAGCACGCCTCGCGCACGTACGGCCCGAACGAACTTCAGGCCGCAGAAGGGGCGTCGGCGCTGGGCATCCTGGCTGCCCAGTTCAAGAACGTCCTCATCGTCATCCTGCTCGTGGCCACGCTGCTGTCGGCGGTACTGGGCCACGGCACCGAGGCCGTCGCCATCGCCGTGATCGTGCTGCTGGCGGTGCTCCTCGGCTTCGTTCAGGAGTACCGCGCGGAGCGCGCGACCGACGCGCTGCGGCGCATGACCGCGCCCACCGCCACCGTGCTTCGCGACGGCGAGGAGTGCGAGGTCCCGGCCAAGCAGCTCGTGCCCGGCGACGTCGTGCTGCTGCGCGCCGGCGATCGTGTGCCCGCCGACGCGCGGATTGTCGAGTCGATCAACCTCCAGATCGAGGAAGCCGCGCTCACGGGCGAATCGGTGCCGGCCGAGAAGCACGCGGCCCTGCTGGGCGATCCGTCACTCGTGCTCGGCGACCGCCGCAACATGGCGTTTGCCGGCACGGCGGCGACCTACGGCCGGGGCCGGGCCGTTGTCACCGCCACGGGCATGGACACCGAGTTCGGCGGCATCGCCCGGATGCTGCAGACCGTGGAGACGGGCCGGACGCCGCTCCAGGAAAACCTCGACCGTGTCGGACGGTCGTTGGCCAAGGCCACCTTCGTGGTGGTGGCGATCATCGTCGGCCTCGGCCTCATGCGCGGGCAACCGTTCATCGAAATGTTCATCTTCGGGATTGCGCTCGCCGTCGCGGCCGTCCCGGAGGCGCTGCCGGCGGTTGTCACGATCTCGCTCGCCATCGGCGTGCAGCGCATGGTGAAACGCCACGCCCTGATGCGCCGGCTGCCTGCGGTGGAAACGCTCGGGTGCACGTCGATCATCTGCTCGGACAAGACCGGCACGCTGACCAAAGACGAGATGACCGTGCGGGCGGTGTTTGTCGCGGACGAGACGCTGGAGCTCACGGGCGCGGGCTACGAACCGTCCGGCTCGTTTCTGCGGGACGGGATCCCCATCGAGCCAACCGACGCCCTGCGACGCCTGCTCACCGCCGCCACGCTCGCCTCCGACGCCCATGTCGTCCACGACGCAGCCGACGGCCGCTGGCGGGTGAAGGGCGATCCGACCGAAGGCGCGCTCATCGTCGCGGCCGCCAAGGCCGGCCTGCACAAGGCCGAACTGGACACGCGCTGGCCGCGGGTCGGCGAGATCCCGTTCACGTCCGAGACGAAGCGGATGACCACGCTGCACGCCGGCCCTGAAGGCGAGGTCGCCTTCGCGAAAGGCGCGCCGGAGGTCATCCTCGAGTCGTGCACGCACGCCTGGACGCCGTCCGGCGCGGCCCCGCTCGATGACCAAGGGCGCGACGCCATACTTTCGGCCGCGCACCGCATGGCCGGGAAGGCCCTGCGCGTCCTCGGCGTCGCGTCCAAGCCGGCCGACCACCTCGGCTACGCCGAGCGCGGCATGACGTGGCTCGGCCTGGTCGGCATGATCGACCCGCCGCGGCCGGAGGCGCAGGCGGCGCTGCGCACGTGCGAGCAGGCGGGCATCCAGGTGGTCATGATCACCGGCGACCATCCAGCCACCGCCGAGGCGGTGGCGAGGGAGCTCGGTCTGCTGAAGGAGGGCGGCCGCGTGGTGACCGGCGCCGACCTCGAGGCCATGAGCGACGCGGCGCTCGACGGACTGGTCGAGCAGATCCAGGTCTACGCCCGCGTGTCGCCCGCCCACAAGCTCCGCGTCGTCACCGCGTGGCAGCAACGGGGCCACGTGGCCGCCATGACCGGTGACGGGGTGAACGACGCGCCGGCGCTGAAGAAGGCCGACATCGGCATCGCCATGGGCATCACCGGCACCGACGTCACGCGCGAAGCCGCGGCGATGACCTTGACCGACGACAACTTCGCGTCCATCGTCGCCGCCGTGGAGGAGGGCCGCGGGATCTTCGGCAACATCAAGAAGTACCTGATGTACCTGCTCTCGTCGAATGTCGGCGAGATCGGGCTCATGGCCGGCGCGGCGCTCACCGGACTGCCGCTGCCGCTGAGCGCGGTCCAGATCCTCTATGTCAACCTGGCCACCGACGGCCTGCCGGCCCTGGCCCTGGCCGTGGACCCGCCCGACCCCGACATCATGCAGTGGAAGCCGCGCAATCCGCGGGTTGGCATCTTCACGAAGCCGGTCGTCGCCCTGATGGCCGTCGGCGGCATCTGGTCGGCGCTCGTCAACCTGGGGCTCTTCGCCTGGGCGCTCCGGTCGGGCCGCAGCACGGACGAGGCCATGACCATGACGTTCGTGTCGCTGGTCGTGATCCAGTTCTTCAAGGCCTACAACTTCCGATCGGATCGCCAGTCCGTGCTGATGCGCCCGCTCGCCAACGTCTGGCTCAACTGGGCCGTGCTGACGGGGCTCCTGATGCTCGCCGTGGTGGTGCACCTGCCTGTCCTGCAGGGGCCATTCGGCACCTACAGCCTGACGCTGCGCGACTGGGCGCTGGTAGTGGCCGTCGCGTTCTCGGTGGTGCCGGTGCTCGAGTTCGCGAAAGCGCTGCTGCGCCGAAGCGCCGGGCAGGCCGGCTCGTAGCGGAAGACTGCCTACAGCTTCTTGTGGCCCGGGCCGAAGTAATCCGGCGCGGGCTCCTCGGGCGCCGTGCGCGGACCCGACGGGTGCAGCGGCGCCGGCTCGTCGTCTCCCCTGGCGATCACCTGGTCGAGGTGTTCGGAGATCCGCTCGGCCACGAGCGACGCGGGCGCGTCGGCCGTGTAGACGCACGCGTGATGGCAGCCGATGGGCGTCGAATGGACCAGTTGGTGCGGATACTGCAGCTTCAGTTGCGTCACCACCTCGTCAACGTCGGCGTTCACCACGATCCGGACGCGGCTGCCGTGATGATCCTGGTGGACGATGTGATGGTCGAGCGCGGAGTGGTCCGGCATGGCGCGAAACCTCCCCCGTCTGCGGGCCGCAGGGGCCCGCTGCCTGATCACAACGTAGGAGTGCCAGGCGCGCCTGTCAAGGCCGGCAGCGGTCCGGCCCGCGGAGCGCGCTACTTCGCGCCGGTGGCGAGCGGGTACCCCGCGGCGATCCACGCCTGGGTGCCGCCCTTGAGGGCCTTCACGCCCTTCACGCCGAGACGGTCGAGATCCAGCGCCGCACGGGCGCTCGTGGCCTCGGCCCCTCAAGAACAGTAGGTGACGATGGCCTTCTTCGCGCCCGTCAGCACGGCCACCTTCTGCGGCAGGGCGTCGAGCGTGACATTGACCGAGCCGGGGATGTGGCCGACCGCGAAGGAGCGGGGATCGCGCACGTCGACGATCAGCACCTGGCCGGCGTCGGCGGCTTTCTTCAGGTCCGCCGCGGAGATCCGGGGCACCGACGATTCGTCCGCCACCTGCCCCGCTGCGGGCAGGCCCAGGCAGAGCACGAGTACGGCTGACAGGAGGGCACGCATGGTCATGCCTCATGATACCGTATCGGGGATGCGCACCGAACATCACCACTGGTACTCCGGCCGCACGAGCCGGGAGATGGGACTGGTCGTGTACGGCCACTGGGGCCCGCCGATGCTGGTGTTCCCGACCAGCGGCGGCGACGAGTGGGAAATGGATCGGCAGGGCATGATCGGAGCGCTCGCCGGCTTCATCGACGGCGGCCGCGCGAAGATCTTCACCGTCGATGCGAACAGCAGCGACGCGTTCTACAACAAGGGCGCACATCCCTTTCACCGCAGCTACATGCAGGCGCAGTACGACGCGTACATCCGGTACGAGGTCGTGCCGTTCATCCGCCACCAGTGCCAGTCGGGCGACATCGGCATCGCCACCATGGGCGCGTCGCTCGGCGCGTACCATGCCGCCAATTCGCTCTTCAAGCACCCGGACGTCTTCCGGCGCTGCTACGCGCTGTCGGGCGTCTACGACATGAAGCGGTTCATGGACGGGCTGTACGACGACAACTTCTACTTCAACAACCCCGTCGACTACATGTCGCAGATGGACGACCCCCACGTGCGCGGGTTGCTCGCCGGCTGCGAGATCCACCTCGCGACGGGCCATGGGCCCTGGGAAGACAAGGGCCCGACCTACCGCATGGCCGGCGTGCTCGCGGGCAAGGGCATCGGCCACTTCCTCGACGACTGGGGCCCCATGGGCGGCCACGACTGGCCGTACTGGAAGCACCAGATGCGCGAGTACCTGTCCCGCTGGTAACCCGCCCAGAGGGGTCGGGTCTATTTACGATCGCCTGGCCATTCCGCGAACGATTCTGTAATCCGCGCGCTCCTGCCGGACCTGGCAGGCCCTGGCGGCCACCCGGAACAGGGAATTGACTGGCTCCCGACAGAATTGTTGGCAGCCACGCGTGGTCGATCCTAAATAGACCCGACCCCAAAGGTGAGGGGCAGGATGGCTTCGTCGATGGGCAGGGGGCGGCCCAGCGCGTCGCCGCGCAGGCGGGCTTGCTTGTACAGGTGGAACCGCAGGGGCGCCATGAAGGTGTAGCTCGACGTGAGATGAATCAGCCGGTCGCCCCATGCGTCGGCCACGGGCTCGGTGAGCGTCTTCCTCCGTTCCTCGTACCACTCCCGGGTGACGTCGCCGCGCTCGAACTGGCGCTCGAGCGTGACGAGCAACCTCGACCGGTTCACGATCTCGGGGTGATGGTTGACGCCGAGGATCCGCGGCATGACGCCGGCCTCGTCCCGGGCGACCTCCATCATCGTGAGCGCGCCTCCCGCTGGCCCGCCCTTGCCGAGCGCCTCGTAGGAGATGGCCGTGACGCCGGCCGGCAGCGGCCCTCGCGGCACGAGGTCGTACAGGCGGTTGTCGAGGGCGAAGAGCCGGCGCCGGTCGGGAAGCGCCTCGGCGAAGCGCGAGAACCACGGGTGCGCGAGGGCGTCGTCGGTGAGGATGTTCTCGACCACACCCGCGCTCTTGCCGCCCTTCTCGGGCCCCCGCAGCACGGCGTCGGCGGCGCCCAGCCAGCGGCACATCACGCCGAACGTGTGGCACACCGAGAGCAGCACCGCCGACTCCGACGCGCGGATGGCGTCGAAAAGCGTGAACAGCCTCGGCTCCCACGCCGGATCTTCCCTGATGCCCTGCGACCCCTCGGAGAGGCCGTCGTTCATCCTCGGGTCGAGGTGCCCGGGCCCGCCGGTCCCGACATAGAGCGCGTGCCTTCCGCCGGGAGGCTCGGGAATCACCTGATCGCCGCGGCGGAGATCGTAGGACACCACCCTGAAGCCGATGCCAGCCGTCCTGAGCGGCCCGGCGTGGTCGCAGAGGGCGTTCTGCATGGCCTGCACGATCGCGTCGTGTCCGAGGTTGGGCCACCCGTGGTGCATGTCGAGCACGGCGATGTCGACCAGGTTCGGCTCCGGCGCCGGCACGTCCGCGACGCGCTGCACGCGGACCACCTGGAACACCGGCGGCGCGGCCGGGCAGCTGGACAGGCACGCTTCGGGCCCGAAGCGCTGGCGATGACGGCAATCGAACGGCATGGCTGGATGAGATCCGACGGCGAACCTACGCGCGCGGGCGGACCCTGAAGGCGGGCACCTGCCCGCCGCCGGACGTGACGTTGGCAAGGCCCGTCGCGCTCAGCCTCGTCAGGAAACCGGAGAGCCTGCCCCGGAACAGGTAGGGCGCCATGTCGACGAGCATGTCCTTCATGACGGCGTCGCCGCCGCCCTGGAACCAGGGAAACACCTCGCGGCGCACGGCGATCTTCTCCTGGACGATCCACGTGCCGTCCGGGGCGGCGAGCGCGTCCTGCAGCGCGGCATCCCAGGCGGCCTCGCCGGTCTCCCACCCCAGGGTGACGCCGGCGCCGCCGTACTCGTCGTTGGGCTTCAGGACGAGCCCCTCGCGATGGCGCCTGGCCCACGGCACGAGGTCGAACGTCTCCGCCCTCTTCGACGTTCGGCCCTCGCGCACCACGCGGGTCCACGGCACGTGACGGGCGATCACCTCGTGCTCGCGCGCGTTGAACAGGGCGGCGTGCCGCGGATCGGTGAGGACGGCGAAGAACGCCTTCTTGTGCGGGATCTTGCAGCGGAACGCGTTGGCCATGCAGACGGCCTTCGCCTCGCACGCGCGCACGAGAGCCTCGCATTCGGCCGGACGGCTCGTGATGTCGTTGATGAGCACGCGCCGGTACAGCAGGTCGATGGTCCGCCCCAGCCCCTTCAGCGCACGCCCGTCGAACTCGAGGTCCTCGGGGGCACAGACGATGGTGGGCACGCCCAGCGACGTGAAGCGCTCCTGCAGGATCTCGAACTCGCTCCAGGTCGGCACGTCCCGCCAGTCGACGATGCCGATGGTCGGCGGCTGGGCGGTGCCGCCCCACTCGCGGTAGCTGGCCATCAGCGCGTCGAGCATCGGCTCCGATAGCGCGTAGGCCTCCACCTCGAAGCTCTTCTTGAACCGCTCCATGACCGGAAGCTGCGCGAAGACGCCGGCCAGCCGCTCCGTGTACCCGAACCCCGCCGGCGACTCGGCGTTGTACTCGGCGGCCTGCAGCGAGTCGGGCAGCAGGAACGTGTCGACGCGCGACGAGGTGCTCGCCCGCCGGTAGCCCGGCTCGATGTCGATCAGCCGCCGCTCGTCGGGGCGGATCCCCAGCTCGTCGAGCAGCGACGGCTCGGCCATCGCCGCCGCCACCACGCGCTCGCCAAGCACGGCCAGGGTCTCGGCGAACTCCCGCACGCGCCGCTCGTCGTCGTCGGTCAGGAAGAGCGGGCGCATGAACGGGCAGTGGACGCGGTCGCCGAAGGTGAGGCGCTCGGCCCTCATGCGCGCCGAGAGCCCGGCGAAGGCCGAGGCGGTCAGCTCCTCGGGCCGCAGCGCGCCGTGCCAGCAGTCAATCGGGTTCATTTCAGGCCGGCCATCGACGGCCACTTTGGCCAGCTGTTCGACGGCGCTCCGTTGACGGCGCGGTCGATGACCAGGCGCGCCATCTTCTCGACGACGATGTCGAAGTAGAACTGGGTGATGCGATCCCGTTCGAAGTCGGGCGCCGGGTTGAGGAAGTCGATCGCGTAGGGGACGCCGTCCTTGATGGCGAACTCCACCGTGTTCATCTCGTAGCCGAGCGCCTCGTTGATCGTCTGCGCGTCGCGCACGACCCGCTCGCCGAGGGCCGGCTCGAGGTAGTCGTGAATCACGAGGTACTTGCGCTCCTTCGGATCGTAGGCCACCGGCATGATGTCCGACTTGCCGAACGTGAAGCACCGCACGTAGTGATCGAAATCGATGAACTCCTGCAGCGTCATGCAGTAGGGCGCGGTGCCGTCGTACGCCGCCCACAACTCTTCCTTGGTGTGGACCTTGTAGACGTGCTTCCAGCCGCCGCCCGAGTAGGGCTTCAGGATGGCCGGCAGGCCGATGTACTGCAGGATCGCGTCCCAGTCCAGCGGATAGTCCAGGTTCCGCAGCGATTCCTGCTGGATGTCCACGTCCCAGGGGTAGCCCTTCTGGGGCAGGAGCACGGTCCTCGGCACGGTCACGCCGAGCTTCTGGACAACGGAGTAGTTGAAGAACTTGTCGTCGGCCGTCCACCAGAACGGGTTGTTGATGACGTACGTGCCGTTCAGCATCGCGTGCTTCAGGAACGCACGGTAGTAGTCCACTTCATGGGAGATGCGGTCGACGATCACCGCGTAGCGGGAGGCCTCGCCCATGTAGGTGCCGCCGAGCTTCACGAACTCCGCGGTCACGCCGGCGCCCGCCCCGAGCTGGTTCACTTTGTCGATGAACGCCGGCGGGAACGCATACTCCCGGCCGCACATCAGTCCCACTCGCATCATGGCTGCCTCCCCGACTTCGCTGCCGTCCGGCGAGCCGCCTCCCTCCGGCAGCTACGTCGCGGCAGGCCCGTGCCCCTTGTTCCGCGTTCTTCGTCGTTGTCCGACCAGCGCCCAGTCCCCTGTCCCTAGCCCCTGGTTTCCGCCACCAGGTGTCGCACCACCGCCTTCAGGTCCTGCGTCTCGCGGAACACGTGGAGCTGCCGGTCGGCGCTCGTGCCGTCGCGCAGGATGTTCAGGATGCCCGCGACGTGCCGCCGGCTTCCAAGCTCGTCCACCACGTCGTCGACAAACGCCAGCAGCTCGTGCGCCAGGTCGCGCATCGGCACCTCGGTCTTCTTGCCCCAGTCGATCAGCTGGCCGTCGATGCCGTACCGCGCGGCGCGCCACTTGTTCTCCTGGATGAGCAGCGGGCGGTATTCGCGGAAGCCGAGGTTCTGGGCGCGCAGGCGGTAAAGCTTGAAGACCAGGGCCTGGATGAGCGCCGCGATCGCCACCGTGTCGGCCGGGCGCGTGGGGACGTCGCACACGCGGAACTCGAGCGTGCCGAACTGCGGGTGGGGCCGCACGTCCCACCAGATCTTCTTGCCGTTGTCGATGCACCGCAGATCGATCAGCGTCTGCACGTACTGCTCGAACTCGCCCCACGACTCGAAGTGCTCCGGCAGGCCCGTGCGCGGGAACCGGCGGAAGACGGACGTCCGGAACGACTTCAGGCCGGTGTCGCGGCCCATCCAGAACGGCGAGCTGGTCGAGAGCGCGAGCAGATGCGGCAGGAAGTACCGCCCCATGTTCATGATCTCGATCGTCGACTGGCGGTCGGGCATGCCCACGTGCACGTGCAGGCCGAAGATGAGGAGCGACCGCGCCAGCATCTGCAGCTCTTCGACGATGTTGTCGTACCGCTCGCCGGGCGACAGCACCTGATCGATCCAGTGCGAGAACGGGTGCGTGCCCGCCGCCGCGATGGCGAGGCCCTTGGACTCGGCCGCCGACGACAGCTCGCGCCGGATGTGAAAGACCTGCGCCTCGAGCTCGCTGGCGTTGCGGCAGATGGTCGTGCCCACCTCGACGATCGACTGGTGCAGCTCGCGCTTCACCTGGTCGCCCAGCACCGTGGCGCCGGGCGCGACCAGCTCGCTCACGTGCGAGCGGAGCTCCCACGTGTCGGGGTCGACGATCTGGAACTCTTCCTCAACGCCGACGGTGAATCGGTGCGGCATCAGGCTCTCCCGGCGCTGGCGCGAAGACGGAGATCAGGGACTCCCCATGATACCCGACGCCCGCCCTACCCCAGCGGCCCCACGGCCCCTTCGACGGCCGCCAGGATGTCGCCGGACTGGACGAGCGCCTTCATGGCGTTGTGGTCGTTGAAGAGCGGCCGGTCGATGTCGAGGTGCGCCACGTGCTTGCGGACCTCCGCGCGCGCGGCGGCCGACCCCCTGCCGATCGCGAATGTCCGGAAGTCGAGCGCCTGCGAGGCCGCCATGAACTCGATGCCGAGCACGCCGTACGCGTTGTCGAGGATCTGGCCGTTCTTGAGGGCGGTGTTCATGCCCATCGACACGAAGTCCTCCTGGTCGGCCGCGGCCGGGATGGACTGGATCGACGCCGGGGCCGACAGCATGCGCTGCTCGACGATGAGGGCATCGGCCGTGTACTGGCTGAGCATCAGCCCCGAGTAGAAGCCCGGCTCGTGCGCGAGGAAGTCGGGCAGGCCCTGCGACAGCGCGGGGTTGGTGAGCCGGTTGAGCCGCCGCTCCGACAGCACGCACACCATGGTGATGGCCGCGCCCGCCATGTCCATCGGCAGGGCCACCGGCGAGCCCTGGAAATTGGCGCCGGTGAGCGTCAGGCGCTTCTCGGGGATGAAGATCGGGTTGTCGCCCACGCCGTTCAGTTCAATCTCCACCTGCGACCGCGCGTACGCGATGGCGTCGCGGGCCGCACCCACCACCTGCGGCGTGGATCGCATCGAGTAGGCGTCCTGCACCTTCGTCTTCATCTTGCCCGTCGCGAGGTCCGAGCCTTCGAGCACCTGCAGGATGTTCCGCGCCGAGGTGATGGCGCCGCGGAACCCCCGCAGCTCGTGCAGCATGCTGGTGTACGGCTTCAGGTTGCCGAGCAGCGCCTCGATCGACATCGCCGCGACGATGTCCGACTGCTTGAGCCAGCGCTCCATGTCGTAGATGTGCAGCGCGGACATGGCGGTGAGCAGGTTCGAGCCGTTGATGGCCGCGAGGCCGTCGCGCGCCTGCAGGCCAGGCGCCTCGATGCCGGCCCGTTTCAGCGCCTCGGCCCCGGGCAGGCGCTCGCCCTGGTAGAACGCCTCGCCCTCGCCCATGAAGAGCAACGCGAGCTGGGCCATCGGCGCCAGGTCGCCGCACGCGCCGACCGACCCCTTCTGGCACACCACCGGCGTCACGCCCTTGTTCAGCATCTCGATGAACGTGAGCGTGATGTCGGGCCGGCAGCCGGAGTTGCCGTGGGCGTGCACGTTCACGCGCCCCGCCATCGCCGCCCGCACGTGCTCGGCTGGGGCCGGCGCGCCGATGCCCGCCGCGTGGTTGTACACGAGGTAGCGCTGGAACGCCTTCACCTGGTCGTCGCTGAGGAGGTGCTCCGAGAACTCGCCGATGCCCGTGTTGGTGCCGTACATGACCTCGCGCGCCGCCAGCTTCTCCTCCAGCATCGCGCGGCAGACCTTGATGCGATCGAGCGCGGCGGGCGCGAGCGCCACCTGTTCTCCGAATCGCGCGATACGGACCAGCGACTCGATTGTCAGATTGCTGCCATCCAACACGATTGCCATGAAAGACTCCTCGGATTTCCTGAGACCGGGGGCGTAACGGTATTCTACTGGCCCGGAGCATGCCCACGCACGCCACAGGCCGGCGCCACACGGCGCCCGGCACCACGACGCCCCGCTCAGGGCGGCGTGTATGCGGAGGCCGGCCATGATGCGCCCCGCCGTCGCGGCAGTGCTCTTCGCCTGCCTGCTCGTCTTCCTCGCCGCCACGTCCACCCCGCGCGTGGTCGGCGACGGCTCCGAGTACGTGCACCTGGCGTCGAGGCTGGCCGCCGGCCACTTGCCGGGGCCCGGCGAATCGCGGCACTTCATCTTCTATCCCACGCTGGCAGCGCCGCTCATCCGCCTGGGCCTCGCGCCCACGGCCGCGTTCACGATCCTCAACGGCCTGCTGCTCGTGGCCGCCGTGTATGCGGCGGCGTCGCGCCTGCACTGGACCTGGTGCGCGATCATCTTCGTCGGCCCAATCCTCTGGTGGCTCGACAAGCCGCACACCGAGCCGTTCACCTTCGCGATGTACGCCGTCGCGTTCGCCCTGCTCGAGACGGCCCCGTGGTGGAGCCTCGCGGCCGCAGGCGCGGCGGCCACGCAGAATCCGGGCAACGGGCTGCTGGTCGGCGTGCTCGCCGCCGCCTCCGTCGCCGGGCGGCCCGCGCTGCTGAAGGACCGGCGGGTCTGGCTGGGGCTCGCCGGCGGATTGGCCGTCGCCGCGCTCCATCCGGCGTACTACCTGGCCCGATTGGGAACCTGGACGCCGCTCACGGCCGCCGCCGACGTGCGCCTGGTCACCGCGCGCGAGTACGTCACCGTGCTGGTTGATCCGAACGTCGGGCTCCTGCCGCAGGTGCCCTTCTACTCCGCCGCCGTGATCGGCGGCGCGCTGCTCCTGCTCTTCCGCTCGCCGCGCCGCCTGGCGTCGCCCGCGATCACGGCCGCGGTGGTCTCCGGGCTGTGGCTCGCGTTCGTGGCCGCATCGGCCACCAACGTCAACCACGGCGGCACGCCCGGGCTGAGCCGATACGCCACGTGGTTCATCCCGCTGGCGATTCCGCTGTTCCACGCGCTGGACCGCGCATTCGGACGCCGTGTCGTGTGGATGGCCGCGCCCGCGCTCGCCTCGGCCGCGCTGGGCGTGTGGGCGTTCAACCCGGCCCGGGCGGAAGCGGTGGACAGGCCCACCCGCCTCGCGTCGTACCTGTGGACGCGGCATCCGTGGTTCGACAACCCGCAACCGGAGATCTTCGCCGAGCGCCTCCGCGGCCTCGACGAGAACTGGCTCCCGGTGGCCACGGCCGGCTGTGAGAAGGTGCTGCTGCCCGGGCGGGGCGGGCGCGACAGCGTGTGGCCCATGCCGTGCGCGCCGGCGACGCCGCCGGCCCGCTGCCAGGTGGCCGGCGCCACCTGCTATGCCAACCGCACCGGGTCAGCCTACGAGTTCGTGGAGCCGGCGGTGTCGACGCCGCAGGCCTTCCGGCTCGCGCGTTCGACGACATGGCCGCTGTCGGCCGAGCCGTTCGTGGCGGACGCGCTCGCCGGGCTCGCCTGGTGGAACATGCGCCCGTGCCGCATCGGCGATCCGGACTGCGTGGTCCGCTCCTCACGCCATGTCGGCGATGTCGTCGTCTGGCAGGCGGCGAACCGGTTCTTCGCGCTGGCGCTCGACGTGGGCGCGAACGCCGAGATCGCGGTCCAGGTGGCACAGGAGATGGGCATCGCGCTCACGATCGAGAGCGGGCCGGTCGGCGGCGCGCATATGCGGGTGGGACCGGGCCGCGGGAAGCAGACCATCCAGTTGCCGGGGCCGCAGCCCTGGGTGATGCTCGCCGCCGAGGCGCGGCGGTGACGGCTGAGCGCCAGCGCAAGGCGAGAAGAGGTTCGCGGCGGCAGCGCTGCAGGGAGCGGTTCAGTGCCGCGGGTCACTCTGGACCGGCGGCGCCCACGGCGGTCCGCACGAAGTCCTCTTCGGGCCGCGCGCCCAGGATTTCCACCGTCTCATTCGCCACCGTCTTCGGCACACCGCTCACCTGGTACCTGCGGACCAGGTCCGGGTACTCGCTCGCCTCGACGATGGAGGAGGTGACGTGCCCGCTCTCGACCGCCATGCGATTCGCCAGGCTGACCGCCCGGGGACAGTGCGGTCAGGTGGGGGTGACGAACACCTGGAGCGCGAGCGGCGACTCGACTCGCGCAATGAGCGCGCGGCTCGCCTCGGTCAGACCGGAGTCTCCGGCCGACACCAGCGTGATGGCGTCGATGAGCGACATGAATTCGTAGCCGGACGGGATGCCGAGGAACCGGGTCCCGAAGTCCTGGTCGCCCACCACCGCAATGGCCGGCACGCGGTCGATGCCGTAACCCGCCGCGGCATCCTTCTCGAGCAGGAAGTTGTGCTCTTCGACCGTGATCTGGCCGCTCAACCCGGCCACCTCGCCGAGGATCTGCTTCGTGGGCCCGCACGTCTCGCACTTGAGCGTCTGGGTGAAGAACACCAGGCGCACGGCATTCGGGAGGTCCGCGAGCACCTCGCGCACGCGGGCGGCGTCGGAGGGGGAGAGGATCGGCATGCGCAGATTATGACAACTCCGGCGCCCCTCAGGTTCGAGTGGAGCCACCCGGTGCCTGGCCGCGCGAGTGTCCCGACGATGCCGCGGCCCTGCCTTCTGGCTTCCGTCTTCTGGCTTCTGGCTTCTTCTGACTTCTGACTTCTGTCTTCTAGATCTTGAACAGATCATCGAACGCCGACCGGGCGGTGGTCTGCTTGACCGAGCCCGTTTCGCGTTCCACGGTCGACCGCGCCTCGAAGTGCTGGCAGGTGGTGAACGCGTCTTTCGGCGTCACGCGCGCCGTGACGGGCTGCATGCACTCGTAGCGCGCGCCGGGGTCGAACGACTCGCACTGCGCGCAGCAGTGCAGCGACGCGCCGCACTTGGCGCAGGCCGTGTTCACCAGGATGACGGTGTTCACCAGGCTGCCGCAGCGGTGGCAGCGCACCACCGACCGGAACCCCGGCATGTTGGGCGTGCGCGGGCCCTCGGGGCGGTCGGCCCGGCTTCGCGGCGGCCCGGGCGCCTTTTCGCGCTCACCCGCGGGAGGCCGCGCCTGCGCCCGGTCGCGGTCATCGTCCTGGTAGCCACGCTGACGGTACTTCCTGTCGCTCATGGGTCGTGCTCCCTCGCGGCACGTGGCGGTCGGAGTGCTGCCCGGCGCCGGCTCCAGTTCGTGTTGCGCCGGGATGGAGCCCGCGGGCTGCCCTTCGGCTATGCTCAGGGCAGGCGGCCTGCGTGAGCCGGAGCGAACGTCACCAGCCGACGTGAACTCCGGGGTGAGGGGGCGGAATCGGACCCCGCGCGACGGGCAGGACCGGCTGAGGCGGCCGCGCGGCGGCCACACTCTACCACAGGGGGGTGCCGGATGAAGCACGGGATCATGCAACCGGCTGCATATCTCTCGATTCCCGCACTAAAATTGTAGTAATCTCTAAGGATTCGTCACACAACTTAGAACGCCGCCCATGTCCCAGACATTCCATCCGAGCGCGAACGGGATTGCCCGCATCATGCTCTTCGGCCTGATCGTCCTGGTCGCATCGAGCGGGTACCTGATCTACCAGGCCGGCAGGTCGCCGTACGTGACGCGGGCGTACGAAGCGCGGCAGCAGCCGATTCAGTTCAGCCACGAACGCCACGTGGCCGGCAACGGCCTCGACTGCCGCTACTGCCATACGTCGGTGGAAACGTCGGGGCCGGCGGGGATTCCGCCGACCAAGACGTGCATGAACTGCCACTCGCAGATCCACTCGGGCAGCCCATATCTGGAGCCGGTCCGGTCGAGCTACGCCAACGACGTGTCGATCCAGTGGGTGAAGGTCCACGATCTGCCAGATTTCGTCTATTTCAACCACAGCATCCACGTGAACAAGGGCGTGGGCTGCACGACGTGCCACGGGCGCGTGGACCAGATGCCGCTGATGTGGACGGTGCAGTCGCTGCAGATGGAATGGTGCCTCGACTGCCACCGGGCGCCGGAGAAGTACTTGCGGCCGCGCGAGGCGGTGTTCACGGTGGACTACCAGCCGCCGGCCGACCAGCTCGCGCTCGGCAGCCGGCTGGTCAAGGACTACCAGGTGAAGAGCCTCACGAGCTGCTCCACCTGCCATCGGTAGGAAACACGGGACGCATAGACGGCCGGACTTGCGCATGAACGATCATCATCACCACGATCTCGCGTCGATGCGGGAGAGCCTGGCCGGCGCGTCCGGCCCCGAGTACTGGCGGAGCCTCGAAGAGCTCGCGAATACCGAGGCCTTCCAGGAGTATCTCCACCGCGAGTTCCCCGAGGCGGCCTCCGAGTTCACCGACCCGGTGGGCCGGCGGCAGTTCCTGCGGCTGATGGGCGCGTCGCTCGCCCTGGCCGGTGTGTCGGCCTGCACGAAGCAGCCCGCCGAGGTGATCGTCCCGTACGTGCGCGCCCCGGAGGAGATCGTGCCCGGCAAGCCGCTCTTCTTCGCGACGGCCGTCTCGCTGGGCGGCTACGCGACGGGCGTGCTCGTCGAGAGCCATGAGGGCCGGCCGACGAAGATCGAGGGCAACCCGGAGCACCCGGCCAGCCTGGGCGCGACGGACCTGTTCGCGCAGGCGCAGATCCTGGCGCTCTACGATCCGGACCGCTCGCAGACGCTCAAACAGCAGGGCGACATCCGCACCTGGAGCGCGTTCCTGGGCGCCCTTCGGACCGTCGTCGAGGCCAGGCGCGGCGCACAGGGCGCCGGGCTCCGCATCCTGACGGGCACCGTGACGTCGCCGACGCTGGTGCGGCAGCTGTCGGAGTTCCTCGCGGAGTTCCCCGCCGCGAAGTGGCATCAGTCCGAGGCCGCCGGCCGCGACCACGTGCGGGCGGGCGCGCAGGCGGCGTTCGGCGCGGTGGTCGACACGCGGTACCCCTTCGACAGGGCGCAGGTGGTGGTGTCGCTGGATGCCGACTTCATGGGAACCATGCCCGGGTCGGTGCGGTACATCCGCGACTTCGCCGCTTCCCGGCGCGTGCGCGGCAAGGACGGCGACATGAGCCGGCTGTACGCCGTCGAGAGCGCCGCGAGCAACACGGGCGCGAAAGCCGACCACCGCGCGGCGGTGCGGCCGGCCGAGATCGAGGCATGCGCCCGCGCCCTGGCCTCGTCGCTCGGCGTTCCGGGCGCGGTGCCGGCGGCCCTGCCGGCCGCGGCGCAGAAGATCATCGAGGCGGCCGCGCGCGATCTGGTGGCGAGCAGGGGCGCGTCGATCGTCGTGGCCGGCGACGAGCAGCCGCCGGCCGTGCACGCCATCTGCCACGCGATCAACGGGGTCCTCGGCAACGCGGGCATCACCGTGCTCTACACCGACCCGGTGGCCTCCACGCCGGTGAGCCAGGTGGAGTCGATCCGCGAGCTGGTCGGCGACATCAACGGCGGCACCGTCAACGTGCTGCTCATCCTGGGCGGCAACCCGGTGTACGACGCGCCGGGCGACCTGCGGTTCGGCGAAGCGCTGAAGGAGGTGGCGTTCACCGCGCGCCTGGGGCTTTACGAGGACGAGACGTCGGCGGCCTGCCAGTGGCACATCCCCGAGGCCCACCCGCTCGAGGCGTGGAGTGATGCGCGGGCCTGGGACGGCACCGCGTCGATCGTTCAGCCGCTCATCGCGCCGCTTTACGACGGCAAGTCGGTGCACGAGGTGCTGGTCGGCCTGTCGCAGACGCCCGGCCGGCCGGCGTACGACGTCGTGCGCGACACGTGGAAGGCGGCGGCCGCGGCCGCCGGAGCGCTCGACTTCGAGGCGTTCTGGCGCGCGTCGGTCCACGACGGCGTGGTGAAAGGCTCGGCGTATCCTCTGAAGGCCGTAACCGCCGGCAGCGTGTTCGCCTCCCTCGCCCCGCTGGCCCCGGCGGCGCCGGGCCTCGACCTGGTGCTGAGGCCCGATCCCACCGTGCACGACGGCCGGTTCGCCAACCTGGGCTGGCTGCAGGAGCTGCCGAAGCCGTTCACGAAGCTGACCTGGGACAACACGGTGCAGCTCAGCCCGGCCACCGCCGCCCGCCTGGGCCTGCACAACGAGGACGTGGTCGAGCTGTCCGCCGGCGGCCAGTCGGTGAAGGGACCGGCGTGGATCGTGCCGGGCCAGGCCGACGACACCGTCGTCGTGCACCTCGGGTACGGGCGCACGCGCGCGGGCCGCGTCGGCACGAACGTGGGCTTCGACGCCTATCCCCTGCGCACGTCCGCGGCGCTGTGGTCGGCGCCCGGCGCCTCGGTGAAGGCCTCGGGCAGCCGCGCGCGCCTGGCCAGCACCCAGCTGCACCACGACATGGACGGGCGCGCGATCATCCGCGCCGGCACGCTCGAGCAGTACCGCACCCACCCGCACTTCGTGCACGAGATGGAGCACGAGCCGCCGAAGACGCTCACGCTGTATCCCGAGCACAAGTACGAGGGGTACGCCTGGGGCATGGCGATCGATCTGAACGCCTGCGTGGGCTGCAACGCCTGCGTGGTGGCCTGCCAGTCGGAGAACAACATCCCGGTGGTCGGCCGGGAGCAGGTGGCCAAGGGCCGCGAGATGCACTGGCTCCGCGTCGACACCTACTACAAGGGGCCGGCCGGCGCGCCCGAGGCCTACCACCAGCCGGTGATGTGCCAGCACTGCGAGAACGCGCCCTGCGAGGTGGTGTGCCCGGTGGCGGCGACGGTCCACAGCGACGAAGGCCTGAACGACATGGTCTACAACCGCTGCGTGGGCACGCGCTACTGCTCGAACAACTGCCCCTACAAGGTGCGCCGCTTCAACTTCCTGCTCTATCAGGACTGGGAGACGCCGACGCTCAAGATGGCGCGCAATCCCGACGTCACCGTGCGCAGCCGCGGCGTGATGGAGAAGTGCACCTACTGCGTGCAGCGGATCACGCGCGCGAAGATCGCCAGCGAGAAGGAAGACCGGCTCGTGCGCGACGGCGAGATCGTCACCGCGTGCCAGCAGGTGTGCCCGGCCGAGGCCATCGTGTTCGGCAACATCAACGACCCGGAGAGCCGCGTGGCGAAGCTGCGCACGGAAGCGCTGAACTACTCGCTGCTCGGCGAGCTGAACACGCGCCCGCGCACGACGTACCTGGCCGCGCTGAAGAACGTGAACCCCGCGCTCGGCGGCGACGCGGCGGGCGATGCCCACGGAGAGAAGTAGCGCATGGCTGACACGAGCGTGACCGCACCGGCCGCCGGCGGCGAGCCGCACGGCGCCTACATCGCCCCGGGGCACTCGTTCGCGACGATCACCGACAAGATCAGCGCCATCGTCCTGACGCAGAAGTTCTCGGCCGGCTGGCTCGCGAGCCTGGGCGTCGCGGCCTCGCTGGCCAGCCTGCTGCTCGTGTCGGTGGGCTACCTCTTCGTGAAGGGCGTCGGCATCTGGGGCAACAACGTCCCGGTGGGCTGGGCCTTCGACATCACCAACTTCGTGTGGTGGATCGGCATCGGCCACGCCGGCACCCTCATCTCGGCCATCCTGCTGCTGCTGCGCCAGCAGTGGCGCACGTCGATCAACCGCTTCGCCGAGGCGATGACGCTGTTCGCCGTGGCCTGCGCCGGCATGTTCCCGCTCATCCACGTCGGCCGGCCGTGGCTCGCCTACTGGCTGATGCCCATCCCGAACACCATGGGCATGTGGCCGCAGTTCCGGAGCCCGCTCATCTGGGACGTCTTCGCGGTCTCGACCTACGCCACCGTGTCGCTGCTCTTCTGGTACGTCGGCCTCATCCCCGACCTGGCCACGCTGCGCGACCGCACCACGTCGAAGATCGGCCGCGTGCTCTACGGCATCTTCGCCCTCGGCTGGCGCGGCTCCGCCATGCACTGGCACCGGTACGAGACCGCATACCTGCTGCTCGCCGGCCTGGCGACGCCGCTGGTGGTCTCGGTCCACACGGTGGTGAGCTTCGACTTCGCCGTGTCGGTCCTGCCGGGCTGGCACACGACGGTCTTCCCGCCGTACTTCGTGGCGGGCGCCATCTACTCGGGCTTCGCCATGGTGCTCACGCTGGCCATCCCGATCCGCGCCATCTACGGCCTGCAGGACTTCATCACGATGAAGCACCTCAACGTGATGTCGAAGGTCATGCTGGCCACGGGCCTCATCGTGGCCTACGGCTACTCGATCGAGGCCTTCATGGCCTGGTACAGCGGCAACCACTACGAGCGCTACATGCTGCTCAACCGCATGACCGGCCCGTACTGGTGGTCCTACTGGGGCCTGATCCTCACGAACGTCCTGATTCCGCAGCTCCTCTGGTTCGAGCGGTTCAGGACCAACGTGATCGTGCTCTGGATGCTCTCGATCGTCATCAACGTCGGCATGTGGCTGGAGCGCTTCGTGATCATCGTCACCAGCCTCCACCGCGACTTCCTGCCGTCGTCGTGGGGCATGTACTCCCCCACGATCTGGGACTGGGCGACGTATGTCGGCACAATCGGGCTGTTCCTGACGCTCCTGCTCCTGTTCATCCGCTTCCTGCCCATGATCGCCATCTTCGAGATGCGCACCATGCTGCCGGCAGCGAAGGTGCAGCGGGACAGGGGCTAGGGACAAGGGGCATGGGACAAGGGGCATGGGGCTAGGGGCTAGGGGATAGGGGTCAGGCGAGAGGGACAGGAAGAAGGAGCCAGGCGACACGCGAGAGCGTTGGGCGGTCAGTCGCATGCGAGCGTAGTCGGACCGGCAGCGTGCCCGCCTCTCCCCTCTCCCCTATCGCCTGGTTTGCGCGAGCGGGTGTTCTATGGAGCGACCGAGCATTTACGGATTGGTGGCCGAGTTCGAGGGCCCGACGGCCCTCGTCGCTGCGGCCAACAAGGCGCGCGAGGCGGGCTACCGGAAGATGGACGCGTATTCGCCCATCCCCATCGAGGAACTGCACCACGCCCTCGGCCTGAAGGACACGAAGCTGCCCTGGATCGTCCTCGGCGGCGGCCTCACGGGCGCCCTGGCGGGCTACGGCCTCCAGGTACCTGGGCCTCGACCATCGCCTACCCGTTCAACATCGGCGGCCGGCCGATGCACAGCTGGCCGTCGTTCATCGTCCCGGCGTTCGAGACGACCATCCTCTTCTCGGCCCTCGCCGCCGTGCTCGGCATGATCCTGCTGAACGGGCTCCCGATGCCCTACCACCCGATTTTCAATGCGAAGCGGTTCGCCATGGCCAGCCGCGACCGGTTCTTCCTGTGCATCGAGTCGAAGGACCCGAAGTTCGACCAGGCGGCCACGCGGCGCTTCCTCGAGAGCCTCGGCCCGCGGGAGGTGAGCGACGTTGAACACTAGCATCCGCGGTCCCCTCGTCGCCTGCTGCCTCGCGGCCGGCCTGCTCGGTGCGGGCTGCCGCCAGGACATGCACGATCAGCCCAGGTTCAAGCCCTACGCGAAGAGCGACTTCTTCGCCGACAAGCGCTCCGCGCGCCCGCTCGTGGACGGGACCATCGCCCGCGGCCACCTGCGCGAGGACGCCGTGCTCTACACCGGCAAGGCGGCCGGCAAGCCGGCCGACGCGTTCCCCTTCCCGGTCACCGCCGACGTCATGGCGCGGGGCCGCGAGCGCTTCGACATTTTCTGCTCGCCGTGCCACGGCCGCACCGGCGCCGGCGACGGCATGATCGTGCGCCGCGGCTACCGCAAGCCGCCCTCGTTCCACGAGGATCGCCTGCGCCAGGCGGCGCCGGGCTACACGTACGACGTGATCACCAAAGGTTTCGGCGCGATGCCCGATTACGCGCAGCAAATCCCCGTGCGGGACCGCTGGGCCATCGTCGCTTACATCACGGCGCTGCAGCGCAGCCAGCACGCGGCGGCCGACCGGCTGCCGGCCGAGGCGCGCGCGGCCCTCGACGCCGCCGACAAACGCTGACGACCCGACGGGACAGGCCAGGGATCACATGCACGACGCGACCTACACATCGCCCGCCAGCCTCGACGCGCTGCGCCAGCGCTCGCTCATCGTCGGCGTCATCGGGCTGGTCGCCGCCGCCGCCGGGGCGTTCATCAGCCCGGGCCAGTTCTTCCATGCGTACCTGCTGGCCTACCTGTTCTGGCTGGCGGCGGCCCTCGGCGGCCTCGCGCTGACCATGCTGCAGCACCTCTCGGGCGGCGGCTGGGGCGTGGTCCTCCGCCGCACATTCGAAGCGGCCGCCCGCACGCTGCCCTGGATGGCGCTCCTCTTCGTCCCGCTGGTGTTCGGCCTGCGCGACCTCTACCCCTGGACCGACACGACGATGGTCGCCGGGGATCCCATCCTCAGGGAGAAGGCGCTCTACCTGAACGCGCCCTTCTTCCTGGTACGCGCCGCGGCGTGCTTCGCCGTCTGGATCGGCCTGGCGCTGCTGCTCACGCGCTGGTCGGCCGGGCAGGACCGCACCGGCGACCCGGCCCTCGCCGTCCGCATGCGCAACACGAGCGCGGTCGGCATGGTGCTCTACTTCCTCACCATGACCGTCGCCGCCATCGACTGGGCCATGTCCCTCGAGCCGCACTGGTTCTCGACGATGTATGGGTTCCTGTTCGTCATCGGGCAGGGGCTGATGGGCCTGTCGATCGCGATTGTCGTGGCCAGGAGGCTCTCGCGCGAGGCGCCGATGTCCGGCGTGTTCAACGCGGGCCACTTCCACGACTTCGGCAAGCTGCTGTTCGCCTTCACGATGGTCTGGGCGTACCTCTCGTTCTCGCAGTTCCTGATCATCTGGTCGGCGAACCTCCCCGAGGAGATTCCCTGGTACCAGCACCGCATGAGCCACGGCTGGGAGTACATCGGCCTGGCGCTGGTGGCGTTCCATTTCGCCGTGCCGTTCATCGTGCTGCTGTCGCGCCGATCGAAGCGCAACGCGGCCATCCTGGCGGGCATGGCCCTGTGGCTCATCGCGGCACGGTTCCTCGACCTGTTCTTCATGATCGGGCCCGAAGCGTACCCCAACGGGCTGGCCTTCCACTGGCTCGACGTGGCGGCCCCCGTCGGGCTCGGCGGCGTCTGGGTGGCGCTCTTCCTCTCGAACCTGAAGAGCCGGCCGCTGCTGCCGCTGCGGGACGCGGGCCTCGAGAACGCGCTGCACGGGCAGCATCACTAGAGACCCGGGGACTCGGGATTCGGGATTCGGGAAGCGATCATGGGTCACAAGCACGGCGCAGACAACGGACAGTCGGAGAGCAAGGCCTACGAGACGCGGGACGTCAAGATCAGGCCGCTGGTGGTGTTCATCGCGGGCCTGACGATTGTCGGCATCGTCACCTATCTCGTGGTCTTTCTGATGTTCCGCCTGTTCAGCGGCCAGGCCGCGCGGCAGGACGCGCAGGTGGCGCCCTCGACGGTCTCGCGGCCGGCGCCGGCCCCCGGCGCGGACCGCCTGCCGCCCGAGCCGAGGATCCAGGCGAATCCGGTCGCCGACATGCAGCGCCTGCGTGAGCAGGAGGAGGCGATCCTCACGACGTACGGCTGGGTGGACCGGCCGGCCGGGATTGCGCGGATCCCCATCGACGTCGCGATGCGCCAGGTGCTGGAGGAAGGGTTGCCCGTCCGGCAGTCCGGGATCGCCGCGCCGGCGGCAGGCGGGCCGCCAGCCGCGGTCGCGCAGAAGGGCGCGACGATGAAGGTCCAGAAATGAAGACGATCATGTCCGCGCTGACGCTCGTGCTGGCGCTGGCCCCGCACGCGTGGGCCCAGCCGCCCCGGTTCACGGGGGCGGGCGGGGGCGGGCAGCCGCCCGGCCAGTCGTCCGAGCTCGTCCCCGACGTGCTCGAGAAGATCGGTATCGATCAGAAGCTGAACGCCCAGGTGCCGCTCGACGCGGTGTTCCGGGCCGAGGATGGCCGCGAGGTCCGCCTCGGCGAGTACTTCGGGAAGCGCCCCGTCGTCCTGGCGCTGGTCTACTACGAGTGCCCGATGCTCTGCACGCAGGTGCTCAACGGCGCGGTGGCGGCGTTCAAGGTGCTGAACTTCGACCTCGGCGACGAATACGACGTGGTCACCCTCAGCTTCAACCCGAAGGAAACCCCGCAGATGGCGTCGGCCAAGAAGGAGACGTACCTGAACAAGTACGGCCGGCCCGAAGGCGGGAAGGGCTGGCACTTCCTGACGGGCGAGCAGCCGGCGATTGACGCGCTGGCCTCGTCGGTCGGGTTCCGCTATGTGTTCGACCAGGCCTCGCAGCAGTACGTGCACGCGAGCGCCCTGATGGTGCTGACGCCCGACGGCCGCGTGTCGAAGTACTTCTACGGGATCGACTACCCGCCGAAGGACCTGCGCCTTGGCCTGATCGAGGCGTCGGGCGGGAAGATCGGCACGCCGGTGGATCAGGTGCTGCTCTACTGCTTCCACTACGATCCCCACTCCGGGAAGTACAGCATGGTGGTGATGAACGTCCTCCGGCTGTCGGGGATCGTCACCGTGGCCCTCATCGGCGGGTTCATCGCGACGATGTGGAGCCTGGACCGCCGGAAATCGATGCGCGCCGCGGCCGCCGCGCCGCCCGCGCCGCAGTCATAAGCTATGCCTCAGACCCAAGTCTTCCCGACGCAGGCCTCCACCATGGCGCCCCAGGTGGACGCCCTGTACTTCTTCCTGGTGGCGCTGACGGCGTTCTTCACGCTGCTCATCTCCGGCCTGGTGGTGTATTTCGCCATCAAGTACCGCCGGCGCAGGGCGGACGAGGCCGGCGTGCCGATCCACGGCAACCTCAGGCTCGAAATCGCGTGGACGGTCATCCCGCTCCTCATCGTGCTGTTCATCTTCGGCTGGAGCGCGAAGCTCTTCTTCACCATGGCCAGGCCGCCGGCCGAGACGCTCGACGTGTACGTCGTCGGCAAGCAGTGGATGTGGAAGTTCCAGCACCCTGACGGCCATGCCGAGGTGAACGAGCTGCACGTCCCCGTGGGCACGTCCGTGAAGCTGACGATGACGTCGCAGGACGTGATCCACAACGTGTACGTCCCCGACTTCCGGGTGAAGGCCGACGTGCTGCCCGGCCGCTACACGCACCTCTGGTTCAAAGCCACCAAGCCCGGCCGCTACCGCCTGTTCTGCGCCGAGTACTGCGGCACGAACCACTCGGGGATGGGGGGCTGGGTGGTGGTGATGGAGCGCGCCGACTACCAGAAATGGCTGGCCGGCGGCGCCGGGACGGGCACGATGGCCCAGACCGGCGAGAAGCTGTTCAAGGACCTGTCGTGCGTCACGTGCCACCAGGCAGACACGACCGGCCGCGGGCCCACGCTGGTCGGGCTCTACGGCAAGGCGGTGACGCTCGACACGGGCGCGACGGTCGAGGCCGACGAGGCCTACCTGCGCGAGTCGATCGTGAACCCGCGCGCGAAGATGGTGTCGGGCTTCCAGCCGATCATGCCGACGTTCCAGGGCCTGGTCAGCGAGGAGGGGCTGCTGCAGCTCCTCGAGTACATCAAGTCGCTGAAGGCCGTGCCGTCGAACGCGACGGGCGTGCCGGCGGAGAAGTAGGTCTATGCACAGCGCCGCCACACCGCACTCCAACTACCTCACCGACGGCTACGGCCTGAAGTCGTGGCTGCTGACGAAGGACCACAAGCGGATCGGCCTGCTGTACCTCGTCAGCGTGTCCGCGTTCTTCGTGCTGGGCGCCGTGTTCGCCGGCCTCATCCGCCTCGAGCTGATGACCCCGGCCGGCGACCTGGTCGAATCGGATGTCTACAACAAGATGTTCACGATGCACGGCGTGACCATGGTGTTCTTCTTCCTGATCCCCGCCATTCCCGCCGTGCTGGGGAACTTCCTCGTGCCGCTGATGATCGGCGCGAAGGACTTGGCGTTCCCGCGCATCAACCTGCTGAGCTGGTACGTTTACACGGTCGGCGGGATCTTCACGCTGTGGGCCCTCGTGAACGGCGGCGTCGACACGGGCTGGACGTTCTACACGCCTTACAGCAGCGCCTTCTCCAACTCGAATGTCGCCCTGGTCGTCGTCGGGATCTTCATCAACGGATTCTCCTCGATCCTGACGGGCCTCAACTTCATCGTCACCATCCACAAGATGCGCGCGCCGGGCCTGACCTGGTTCCGCCTGCCGCTGTTCATCTGGGCGCATTACGCCACCGCGCTCATCATGGTGCTCGGCACGCCGGTCATCGCGATCACCCTGGTGATGGTGGCGGCCGAGCGCCTGCTGCACCTCGGCATTTTCGATCCCAAGCTCGGCGGCGACCCGGTGCTGTTCCAGCACCTGTTCTGGTTCTACTCGCACCCGGCGGTCTACATCATGATTCTGCCGGCGATGGGCGTGATGTCGGAGCTGGTGGCGGCCTTCTCCCGCAAGCGGATCTTCGGGTACGAGGTGGTGGCGTTCTCGAGCCTGGCGATTGCCGTGGTCGGCTTCCTCGTCTGGGGCCACCACATGTTCGTCAGCAGCCAGTCGGTGTACGCCGCCATGGCGTTTTCGCTGCTGAGCTTCCTGGTGGCCATCCCGTCGGCCATCAAGGTGTTCAACTGGTCGGCCACGCTCTACAAGGGCTCGATCTCGTTCGAGTCGCCGATGATCTACGTGTTCGGCTTCATCGGCCTGTTCCTCATCGGCGGCCTGACGGGGCTGTTCCTCGCGGCCCTGGCGGTGGACGTCCACGTGCACGACACCTACTTCGTCGTCGCGCACTTCCACTACATCATGGTGGGCGGCACGATCATGATGTACCTGGGCGGGATCCACTACTGGTGGCCGAAGATCTTCGGGAAGCTGTACCACGAGGGCGCCGCCCGCGTGTCGGCCGTGGTGATCTTCATCGGCTTCAACCTGACGTTCTTCCCGCAGTTCATCGTCGGCTACCTCGGCATGCCGCGCCGCTACCACGCCTACCCGCCGGAGTTCCAGCTGTGGAACATCCTGTCGAGCGCGGGCGCCGTCGTCCTGGCGATCGGGTACGCGATGCCGACGTTCTACCTGCTCTACTCGCTCGTCAGGGGCGAGCGCGCGCCGGCCAACCCCTGGGGCGCCAAGGGCCTGGAGTGGGAGACCTCCTCGCCGCCGCCGACGCACAACTTCGAGGCCACGCCGGTGGTGAGCGAGCCGCCGTACAACTACGCGAAGTGAGGATCCGCTGATGTCTGTCGCGCGCGCAACGCAGCACCCGAGGCTGCAGCATCACTTCGACAACCTCGACCAGCAGTTCGAGGCCTCGGCGCTGGGCATGTGGCTGTTCCTGGTCACCGAGATCCTCTTCTTCGGCGGCCTCTTCGCCGCGTACATGATTTACCGGCTGATGTACCCGCGGCCCTTCGCCGAGGCCAGCCACGAGCTGGACATCGTGCTCGGCGGCATCAACACCGCTGTCCTCATCGGCAGCTCCCTGACCATGGCGATGGCCGTGTGGTCGGCGCAGCTTGGTAAGCGCAGCGGGCAACTGCTGTTCCTGGCGCTCACCATCGGCCTCGGCCTGGTCTTCCTCGGCATCAAGGCGGTCGAGTACAGCCACAAGTTCGAGCACCACCTGGTGCCCGGGCCGGGCTTCCGCTTCGAGACGGCCCACGACCCGGTTCACTCGCAGCTGTTCTTCTCGCTCTATTTCGTGATGACGGGCCTGCACGCCCTGCACATGGTGATCGGCATCGGCCTCATGGCGGTGCTGTTCGTGATGGCCTGGCAGGGCCGGTTCACGAAGGCCTACCACACGCCTGTCGAGGTCAGCGGGCTCTACTGGCATTTCGTGGACATCGTCTGGATCTTCCTGTTCCCGTTGCTCTACCTGATCGACCGGCATGGCCCGGTGGTGCACTAGGGGACTAGGGACTAGGGACTGGGGACTGGGGCTAGGCGCTAGGGGCTAGCCGCTGGCGCAAGGCGCCGGTTCATATGGATCCCCGGGGCTTCAGCCCCGGGGATGCGGCAGGGTCAGCCATGACACATCACGCGACAGCAGCGTCCGCGAACGGCGAGCACATGCAGGCGGCATCGCACCTCGTGCCGGTGCGCGTCTATCTCACAATCTTCTCGCTCCTCATGGTTTTCACGGCCGTGACGGTCGGCGTGTCGTACCTCGATCTGGGGCCGTTCAACACGCTCGTGGCCATCGTCATTGCCGTCACCAAGATGATGCTGGTCGTCCTGTACTTCATGCACGTCCGGTACAGCACCCGGTTGACGTGGGCCGTCGTGGCGGGCGGGTTCTTCTGGCTGGCCCTGCTGCTGCTCCTGACCCTCGGCGACTACCTGACGCGGGGGCCGGGCTGGCTCCGGTACGGGTAACTGCTCGAAACTCGGGACTCGGGGACACACGAGAGGCCCCGCTGAGCGTCGAGCAGGCGCGGCCGTTCTTCTCGCGGGAAACTCTCGGCTTGGGGTCGTGTCCGGGGACCGCGCTCCGGCAACAGGCCCCGGGATTCCGGTTGTAATCCGGGACCTGTCCCCGTTATAAACGACAATCTGCCGCCCGGAGCCCGGAGGAGCAGCGAGATGGCGCCAAACCTGCTCTTTCTCACCGAACTGATGGGCATGCGTGTGTACGACCTGAAGGGCCGGCGCATCGGCCGCGTCAGGGACGCCGCGGTGTCGCCGAGCGTCGACCGCTTTCGCGTCGACCAGTACCTGGTGGGCGGCGAGTGGAACTGGTGGACGGTGCGTCACGACCAGGTGTCGTCGATCTCCCTGGACGGCATCTCGCTCCGCGACGAGCAACTGGTCCCCTACCACGACGACGTGTGGACGCTGCGGATGCGCCGCGACCTGCTCGACCAGCAGATCATCGACGCGAAGGGCCGCAAGGTCGTCCGCGTGAACGACGTCACGTTCGAGCTGAAGCGCGCCGACGGCCACGACGCGCTTCACGTGCTCGAGGTCGACGTCGGCGTGCGCAGCATCGTCCGGCGCCTCTGCGAGGGCCTCGTGCCGCCGCGCGTGGTGCGGCGCCTGATGAGCGGGATCGCCCCGAACTCGATCCGCTGGGAGTTCTGCAACATCATCGAGCCGGACCCGCAGCGGCGCCTGCGCCTGAAGATCGACATGAAGGCGCTCGAGTCGATCCACCCGGCCGACCTGGCCGACATCGTCGAGGAACTGAGCCACGAGGACCGCGAGGCGGTGTTCGAGTCGCTCGACAGCGAAGTGGCGGCCGAGACGCTCTCCGAGCTCGAGGACACCAAGACGCAGGCCGCGATCCTCGAGTCGCTCGACGCCGACCGCGCCGCCGACATCGTCGAGGAGATGTCGCCCGACGAGGCGGCCGACGTCCTCGCCGAGATGGAGGAGTCGTCGTCGGAGGCGATCCTCGGAGAAATGGAGGCGGAGGAGAAGACCGACGTCGAGGAACTGCTCGAGTTCGACGAGGACTCGGCGGGCGGGCTGATGAACAGCGAGTACATCGCCGTGCCGGACACCGGCACCGCCGCCGACGCCTTGCGCGCCATCCGAGAGAGCGAGGAGCAGGTCGACTCGCTCACCACCATCTTCCTCACCGACGCCTCGGGCCGCCTCACCGGGGCGCTGCCGGTCGGCCGCCTGTTCCTCGTCGACCACTCGGCGATGCTGAAGCCGCTCGCGGGCGACGATGCCGTGGTGTCGGTGCCGGTCACCGAGCGCCGCAGGCGCGTGGAGGAGCTGGTCGACAAGTACAACCTGATGTCGCTGCCCGTGGTGGACGAGTCCGGCGTGCTGGTCGGCGCCGTCACGGCCGACGATGTAATCTCGATGCTGAGACAGGACTAGCCCGTGCGCCTGGCCGAACGCCTGCCCCGCCCGCTCCTCATCTTCTTCACTGTCATCGGCCCTGGCTTCATCACCGCCATGGTCGACAACGACGCGGGCGGCATCTACACCTACTCGCAGGCCGGCGCGATGTTCGGCTACATGCTGCTCTGGACGCTGCCGCCGATCGCCCTGCTGCTCGTCATCACGCAGGAGATGAACGCCCGGATGGGCGCCGTCACCGGCAAGGGCCTGTCGGATCTCATCCGCGAGGAATTCGGCCTGCGCGCGACGTTCGGGCTCATGACGCTGCTCGTGGTGGCGAACCTGACCAACGTCATGGCGAACTTCGCCGGCGTGGCGAGCGCGCTTGAGCTCTTCCACGTCAGCAAGTACGTGTCCGTCCCGATCGCCGCCGCCACCGTCTGGCTGCTCGTTGTCAAGGGCACGTACCACAGCGTCGAGAAGATCTTCCTCTTCGCCTGCGTGACCTACATCGCCTACATCATCGCGGCCGTGCTGATCAGCCCCGATTGGGAGGCGTCGGCACTCGCCTCCGTGCGGCCGATCGTCCGTTGGGACCCGGTGTACCTCACGCTCATCGTGGGCCTCGTCGGCACGTCGGTGGCGCCGTGGATGCAGTTCTACCTGCAGGCGGCCGTCGTCGAAAAGGGCATCACGGTCAAGGACTACGCCGAGTCGCGGATCGAGGTCATCGTCGGCTGCATCGTCATGGTCGTCGTGGCGTTCTTCATCGTCGTCGCCTGCGCGGCGGCGATCTGGCAGAAAGGCCCCAGGGAGATCGCCAGCGCCGCTGAAGCCGCCGAGGCGCTGCGGCCGTTCGGCCAGTACGCCTACCTGCTGTTCTGCGCCGGCCTGCTCAACGCCTCGCTGTTCGCCGCAAGCATCCTCCCGCTCTCGACCGCGTATTCGGTGTGCGAGGGCCTGGGGTTCGAATCGGGCGTGAACAAGCGATTCCGCGAGGCCCCGGTCTTCTACTGGCTCTACACGGGCCTGATCGTGGTCGGCGCCGGCGTCGTGCTCGTCCCCGGCTTCCCGCTGGTGCGGATGATCCTGTTCTCGCAGGTGGTCAACGGGCTCCTGCTGCCGATCGTGCTCGTGTTCATGCTGCGGCTGGTCAACAACGCCAACCTGATGCATGAGTGGAGGAACCCGCGCTTCTACAACATCGTCGCCTGGACCGCCGTGTGCGTCCTGATCGCGATGACCGTGGTGCTGCTCGGCAGCAGCGTGAGGGAGATGTTCTTCGCGGCTGCGTGAGTCAGAGGTCAGAAGCAAGAAGCCAGAAGGGACACGCCCGATGTCGCGTGACACCTCCTGGCTTCTGACAATCGATAGCGAGCCCTTCTGTGTTCTACCCTAGAGTGGTCTTCCCGCCACCACCACCGCGAACCGGCTGAGGTTCGTCGGCGCGCCTCCGCCGGGGCCGCCGCGGCCTGAGGCCTGTCCGGCCGCCGCGAACAGCTCGTCCTTGGTCCAGCCGGTCTTCACCGCCGCCAGGAACAGCTGCCGCGTCGCCGCCGCCCGTTCCTTGTGCGCGCCCACCGACAGTAGCAGGTTGTTCTTGCCGACGAGGTCCTTGAGCACGTTCAGCCGGCGCACGCAGCCGTCCACGTCGGCGGCGTCGCACTCGAGCACGGCGAGCGCGTTGTTCTGCTTGAACTTCTCGAGCAGCGCCGCGTCCATGGGCGGCAGCCCGGTCACCATGATCGGCTTCTTCGCGTTGTCGAGCGCGTCGGAGAGCAGGCCCGCGGTCGGCCGCACGAGGTTGAGGGCGATCGCGTTCGCCTCCATCGCCGCGAGCGCCGCCTTCCCGCCGGCCGTCAGCCTGTCGCCGAACCACGCGCCGTCCGGCCCCATCACGTCGACGCGGCCGAAGTTCAACGCCGCCGCCGCGGCCTCGAGCGTGGCGACGCTGCCCTGGAACACGCCCGCGCCACGGACGCCGGTGCCGACGCGGCCGCCACCCCCGCCGCCGCGCATGGCCATCGCCATGGTGACGCCGGCCTGCGGCGCCCCGGCCGCCCTGACCCGCTGCGCCACCAGCGCCATCAATTCATCGTGCGTCGTGGCCCGCACGTACTGCCAGCTCCCGAGGCTCGCGCCCGACACATCAGGCGGCGCGTAACGCTGCGACTGGTACTGCACGAGGCGGTCCGGGATCAGCAGGCTGACCGACGTTTCGCCGGCGAGGTTGAGCATCCCCTGCAGCACGAACTGGCCGGTCCACCCCAGGATGTCGGCTTCCATCTTCGCCGCGTCGTCACCGGAGTCGTGGTAGTCGGGGTGGCCGCCGCGCCCGCTCGTCATCAGCGCGAGCGCCTCGATGCCGCGCTCGATGAACGCGGAGTGGTCGCTGCCGCCAGGCCCCGACTGGCTGGGATCCACCCGCTTGGCGATCTCCGGGTCCTGGTCCCTCATGATGACCTCGAAGATCGACGGGAAGTTCAGCGCGCCAGGCGCGTCGATGCGATCGCCGAGGCCCACCATGTCCATGTTGAAGTAGGCGACAGTCGCCTCCATCTTCACCCCGTCGGTCGGGTTGTCCGAGTAGTACCTGCGATCCGAGGAGGCCCTCTTCCTCGCCCGTCCACAGCGCGAAGACAAGCGTCCGCTTCGGCTGCGCCTTGCCGGCGGCGAGTGCCCGGGCGACTTCCATGACCGTCGCGGCACCTGAGGCGTTGTCGTCGGCGCCGTTGAAGATCACGCCGTTGGTCACGCCGGTGTGATCGAGATGGCCGCCGGTGATGACGTGCTGCGCTTTCAGCGACGGATCCGTGCCTTCGATCTTGGCAATGACGTTGCGGCTGACGTTGTTCTTGTACTGCTCGCCGTACCGGGTCACCGCGTCGTAGCCCTTGAGCGACGCCGTCACGCCGGTGGCCGCCGAGCGGGCCTTCTTCGCCTTGATGTCCGCGCGCAGGGCGGCGAAGCGGGCGGAGAACCCGCGCGGCGTTTCCTGCGGGTCGCGCCACATGATCCAGCGGAAGACGGTATCGTCGATGCTGGTGACGGCCACGAACGGCCGGGTGAAGGCCGCCGGGTCGAGCGGATCACCGCCGCGTCCGCCCATCCCGCCCATCATGAACGTCCCGCCCGCCGGCGCTGGGTCGGGGTTGTACAGCATCACGGCCGCCGCGCCCTTGGCGAAGGCCGTCATGACCTTCGCCTTGTCCGTGGTCTCCTCGGCCCACTCGTCCTTGGCGCCGGCGGCCCGCGGGGCCTCCGGCGGCGGCGCCGGGGCGAACTGCACCCGCGGCGTGGGCGCCATCGTCGGCGATCCCTTCAGCGCCAGCACGATCCTGCCCTTGACGTCCACGCCCGCGTACTCGTCGAGCCCCTTGCCTGGCGCCGAGATGCCGTACCCGACGAACACGATCGGCGCCTCGACCTTCGCGCCCGCCGACGATGAGGGATCCACGGCGAAGCTGTTCTCCCGGACATAGAACGCCCGGCCGTTCACCACGAGCGATGGCACCCCGGCGGAGGCGACATAGGCCGAGCGGAGGCCGGAGATCGGCACCTTCTGGAAGTACGTGCCGTTGTCGCCGGCGGGCTTCAGGCCCCACTCCTTGAACTTCGCCGCGGCCCAGTCGGCCGCCTTCTCGTAGCCCGGCGTGAACGTCCGCCGGCCCTGCAAGGCGTCGGACGCCAGGTGGGTGATGTAGCCCTTGATGAGATTGCCGTCGACCTTGATCTTCGTCGGTTCGGCTGACAAAGGCAGCGTCAGGGAGGCCGCGAAGGCGAGCGCCAGCGCAAGCCGCAAAACACGATGGCGGTGCATGGGGAGTCCCTTTCAGCGGGGGCTGTCGGGTTGTTCGGGCCGTCCGGTAGACACGTGCCCTTGGAGAATCACTACGACGGCGGACGCCCGGACGTTTCTCCGCCACCGCGCCACCCGAGGCCGCTGGGTTCCGCCGGCGTCAGACGGCGCGGATTCCCGCAATCGGGCCGGCCCGGATGTCAATCGACGATGAACAGCGTGGCGCCGTGCTCTGTCCGGGACCGGTGGGGCTCCTCGTGGTCGGCCACTTGATAGCTCTGCCCGGGCAGCAACGTGAACCGGCGGCCGTCCTTCAACTCCGTGACAAGCTCGCCGGCAAGCACGTACAGCACGTGACCGCGGCTGCACCAATGATCGGCCAGGTAGCCGGGCGAGTACTCCACGATGCGCACGCGGACGTTCCCCTGCTCGACGGTCCGCCAGGTCGCGACACCGGTCTCGCCGGGAAGCTCGGTTTTCGGCACCACGCTCCAGTCGGTGACTCCGAAGGGCACGTTTTCGATTTTCATGGCGGCTCTTCCCTGCCTTGTCAGGGGCTAGGCGCTAGGCGCTAGTCCGACACGGCCATCGCCGAGCTGAAGGCAGCTGAACCGTCGAACTGACGAGCCCCTAGCGCCTAGCCCCTAGCCCCTAGTCGATCCGGTAGTGCGCCCCCGCGCTCGTGCGCGACTCGAGCGCGGCCAGCAGGACGACCAGTGCGGTCTGGACGCCGTTGCGCAGGCCGATGAGCGCGTCGCCGAGCTCCGCCTGCGCATAGAACCGCCCGATCTCCAGGTGCAGCTCCCGGAGGATCTGGTGCGCCCGGTCCAGCCGCTTGCGGCTCCGCACCAGCCCCACGTAGTTCCACATCGTCTGCCGGATCGTGAGCCAGTCCTGGGCCACCAGCGCCGGGTCGACCGCCTCGGTCTCGTGCTGCCAGGGATCGATGGTGGGCAGGTAACAGCGGCCGTCGCGGGCGATGGCCGCGGCGGCGTCCTGGCCGGCCCGCGTGCCCCAGACCAGGCACTCGAGCAGCGACGTGGAGGCGAGGCGGTTGGCGCCGTGCAGGCCCGTGCACGACACCTCGCCGACGGCACGGAGCCGGTGCAGGCTCGATCGCCCCGAGTCGTCCACCGCCACACCGCCGCAGCTGTAGTGGGCCGCGGGGACGACCGGGATCGGGTCCGTGGTGATGTCGATGCCCGCCTCGAGGCAGCGCGCGTGGATGCGGGGGAACCGTGTTCGCACCCACTCCGCGCCCTTGTGGCTGATGTCGAGGAAGGCGCAGAGGGCGCCGGTTTCGTGCATCATCTGGTGGATGCCGCGCGCCACGACGTCGCGGGGCGCGAGCGACCCGTCGGGGTGATAGTCGCGCATGAACTCGCGGCCCTGCTCGTCGATGAGCCGCGCCCCTTCGCCGCGCATCGACTCGGAGATCAGGAACCGCTCCTCGCCGACGAACAGCGTCGTCGGGTGGAACTGCACGAACTGCATGTTGATGCAGCGCGCGCCGGCGCGGTAGGCCATGGCCACGCCGTCGCCGCAGGCCCCCGACGGGTTCGACGTGTGGAGGAAGATGCGCCCGAGGCCACCGGTGGCGAGGATCGTCTCGCGCGCCATGATCGTGCCGACCCGCCGCGATGCCTGGTCGAAGACGTAGGCGCCGACGCAGGTGGGCGGCGCGTACACGTCCACCGGGTTGCGGGAGTGGTGCGAGAGCGTGAGCAGGTCGACGGCGGTCTGGCCGGTGAGCAGCTCGATGCCGGGTTCCCGCCCGACGGCGGCCAGCATGGCCTCTTCGATCGACCGGCCGGTGGCGTCGGCGTGGTGCACGATGCGGGCCGTCGAGTGGGCCGCCTCGGCCGTCAGGTCCAGCGCGCCGCTGCCATCGTCGGCGTGATCGAACTCGACCTGCGCGTCGCGGATGAGCACTTCGTCGACCAGCCGCGGGCCCTCGCGCGCGAGCAACTCGACGGCGGCGGGGTCGCACAGGCCGTCGCCGGCCGCGAGGATGTCGGCCGCGAGCTTCGCCGGCGAATCCACCTTGCCGCGGTAGATGATGCCGCCCTGGGCGTAGAGCGTGTTGCTTTCCTCCGGCCGCGCCTGCTTGGTGAGCATCAGCACGCGGGCGCCGCCGCGGGCGGCCGCCAGGGCGGCCGCGCACCCCGCGAGGCCGCTGCCGATGACGAGCACATCGATGTCCCGGCGCGTCATGGCTGCTCCGGGCCTCCTGGCGCGCTGATATCGAGCGCGATGTCCACGGCCCGCGCCGAGTGGGTCAACGCGCCGACCGAGATCGTATCCACGCCGGCCTCGGCGTACACGCGGATCGAGTCGAGGGTGATGCCGCCCGACGCCTCGATCCAGCAGTTGCGCCCCCGCGGGTGGGCCCGCGCCAGCTTCACGGCTTCGGCCGCCTGCGCGGGCGTCATGTTGTCCAGCAGCACGGCCTCGACGCCGAGGTCGAAGACGCGAGGCAGATCGGCCAGCGCGTCGACTTCGATCTGGACGGGCATGGCGTCCCCGCCGGACTGCCGCGCCGCCGTCACCGCCGCCGCGGCGCCGCCGGCGATGGTCCGGTGATTGTCCTTGATGAGCAGGGCGTCATCGAGGCCCATGCGGTGATTACGCCCGCCGCCGACATGCACGGCGTACTTTTCGAACACCCGCAGGCCCGGCGTGGTCTTGCGGGTGTCCGACACGCTGGCGCCGGTGCCCGCGAGAGCGTCGACGTACGCGCGGGTGAGGGTGGCGATGCCCGACAGCCGCTGCACCAGGTTCAGCGCCACGCGCTCGCCCGACAGGATTGGCGCGGCGGGCCCCTCGACGTGCGCCAGCACCGCGCCGGGGCCGACACGGTCGCCGTCCGCCGACCAATCGCTGAAGACGATGCCCGGGTCCGCCGCCAGGAACACCGCTCTCGCAAGCGGCAGCCCCGCCACGACGCACGCCTCGCGCGCCACCATGACGGCCTGCGCGCTTGCGGCCTTCGGCACGACGCGCTCGCTGGTGACGTCGCCGCGGCCGATGTCCTCGGCGAGGAACCGCCGGATTTCGCGCTCGACGAACGCGGTGTCGAGCCTGGCGTGGCGGCGCAGACTGAAGGGATCCTGGGCCATGGTCCGCCTTCCCGGGCTATCCGCGGCTCACCCCGAGCATGCGGTCGAGCGGCACCTTCGCCCGCACGCGCAGCGCCTCGGGCAGCGTCACCACGGGCCGCCGGTCGCGCATGCAGAGATACACCTTCTCGAGCGTGTTCAGCCGCATGTACGGGCACTCGTTGCACGAGCAGCCGTTGTCGGGCGGCGCCGGGATGAACACCTTGTCCGGGCTCGCCTTCTTCATCTGGTGCAGGATGCCCGACTCGGTGGCGACGATGAAACTCCGCGCGGGGCTGCGACGCGTGAAGTTCAGCAGCGCCGTGGTCGAGCCGATGTAGTCGGCGAGCGCCAGCACGCGTTCCTCGCACTCCGGGTGCGCGATGACGAGGGCCTCCGGGTGTTCGACCTTGAGCCGGACGATCTGCCGCTCGGAGAAGATCACGTGGACCGAACAGGAGCCTGGCCACAGGACCATGTCGCGGCCGGTCTGCTTGATGACGTACCGGCCGAGCTGCTGGTCCGGCGCGAAGATGATGGGCGTCGCCTCCGGCACGCTCCGCACGATCCGCTCGGCGTTGCTCGACGTGCAGATGATGTCGCTCAGCGCCTTCACGGCCGCGCTGCAGTTGATGTAGCTGATCACCGTGTGGCCGGGGTGCGCCTGGACGAACCGCTCGAACTCCGGCGCCGGGCAGCTGTCCGACAGCGAGCACCCGGCCTCGAGGTCGGGCAGCAGCACCTGCCGGCCGGGGTTCAGGATGGCTGCCGTCTCGGCCATGAAGTGCACGCCGCAGAAGACGATTACGTCGGCCGTCGCCCGCTCGGCGGCCTGCGCGAGCGCGAGGCTGTCGCCGATGACGTCCGCGACGTCCTGGATGTCCGGCTCCTGGTAGTAGTGCGCCAGGATGACGGCGTTCAGCTGGTGCTTCAGTCGATCGATCTCGGCGAACAGGTCGAGCGCCGGGCTCACGGCGAGGGGTCGCATACCGTTGATGGTACGACAACTCCTGGCACGGGGCTAGCAGACGAGCGTCAGCGCGCCCGGGATGTTCTCGACCTCGAACGTGGTGTCACGGCAGAGGAGATCGCCATCCGCCGAAAACGGCACCTCGCGAGCGCACGAGATGACGGCGCGGCCGGTCCGGTGAATCGAGAGGGTGCCCTCCGGAACCGGGCGGCCCCGCGCGAAGCAGAGGAAGGCCCACAGCAGCTTCACCCGCGCCATCCTCGGCACGAGCGCCACCTCGAGCAGGCCGTCCGAGTCGTCGGCGTCGATCGGCAGCACCAGGCCGCCGCCAAGGACCCTCGTGTTCGCGACGAAGACCGCGAACACAGGCGCGGCGGGCCGCGAATCTTCCCCCGACGGCCCGGCGACGCGCACCGTCTCCGTGATGTCGCCGGGCGCCAGCAGATGTGCCAGCCCGACGAGGCGGTAGGACCAGTCTCCGAAGAGCCGCACGGGGCCCCGCGTGAGGGCGCCAGGCCGCCCGAGCCTCGCGGCAGTGAGCGCCACCGCCGAGCCGACACCGACCAGGCCCACCGTGCAGTAGATGCGCCCGTTCACGCGCACAAGATCCACGCGCCGCGTGAGGCCCCCCACGATGCGCGCGGCCGCGGCAAGCGGCGACGCCGGGATGCCGCACCCGCGCGCGAAGTCGTTGCCGGTGCCCATCGGGATCACGCCCAGGGGCGTCGGCGCCCCGTCGAGGCCGCACACCGCCCGGTGAATCGTGCCGTCGCCGCCGGCGATGACAATGGCGTCGTGGGCGGCAGCCGAGGCGCTCACCGTCCGCTCAACGGCGTCGGCTGAGGGCGGCACCACGATGTCGACGGTGTAGCGTTCGCGCAGTGCCCGCGCGACGGCTTCGATCGACTTCCGATCATGGCCACGCCTGGAAGTGGGGTTTACGACAAGCGCCAGGCGCGCGCCCGGCTGCAGTGCCGGCGGCGGCCGTTGCGCGCCGGTCATCGCGCCTCCTCCAGGCCCATCATCGCAAGAGACGCCTCGACGGGGCCGCCCTCGACGCCCGCGAGGCTCCGTACAAGGGCGCGGGCGTCCGACAGGTGGTGCAGCAGAAGATCGGCCTGCCTGATCGCGGCGAGCAGCATCCCGTCGTCGATCGGGCGGCGCGCGAGGGCCGCCTGCCGCGCCGCCTCGACGCGGACGGCCGCCAGGGCCACCGCGAGCAGGGCCACCTGCGTGCGGATCCCCTCGCCGAGGTACGCGCTCCATGCGCCGAACGATCTGGCCGCGAGATACCGCCCGAGCGGCCCCTGGCGCCACTGCGGCCTCACCCATGCCGCGTCGGCCGTCTCGGCATCGGCCGGGATGCCAGGGGCAGCCAGGCCCGCCGGTACCGAGCCGGCGGCCAGCAGAAACAGACGCACGGCCGACGCCAGGCTCATGATCCAGCGCCTGTGTGATGCCACGCGCCCTTCCGCCAGCGTCGTCGCCACGTGGGACTCGAGGCTCCCCTGCTCCACCGTCCACGCACGGATTTTGTCGGCATCCGTCGCCACGCGGCCGAGGGCATCCTCAGGGGTCGCGCAGGATGGATCAGCCAGGGTGCGCAACAGGAAACCCTCCCAGTGCCGGCACGCCGCCTCGTCCATCGCCACGCCCGGACGAAGCAACGGAGGTATCGTCGCCCGCGCGTCGAAACCGCTGTATTCGCTACGGTCGGCGATGCCCGCGGCGTCGGCCACCACGGCCGGCGGGATTGAGGATTCGGCATACAGCATCGACGCCGCGGTGGGACAGAAGTGGGACAGCGTCACCCGAACGGCGTCTGCCTCGAGCAGCGCTACACGCGGAAAGTGGCGGCAGGATGCCGGGAGCGCCTCGTGGCCGCGCTCGCGCTGGACGGCGCAGAGCCTGCCCGAGCCCGGCAGGTAGAACGGACAGGCCCCGTCCGGTTGCGGCGGGATGACCGCCGCCGCGCCGCCGGGCATCGTGCCAGCGGAAACCAGGGCACCCGCTCGATCGGGCAGGATCGCGGTGAGCGAGGCCGCCACGGCCGGTTCGACCGGGATCGGCCAGCCGGCCGTGCAGCAGGCGCCCGAGCGGCGGCAGGCAAATCCTGCGTGAAGGCTGAGAGCGAGCACCCGCACGAGGCTATTGTCTTTGCGGTCCGCCCGGAATGCACAGCGATTTCCGCGGACCCGGCGGAACACCGTTGTCGGTGGCCCCCCATTGACGCCGGCCCCCAAGCGATGAAGAATGGCGGCGTCCCTTCGGAGGTGGCTTATGACCGGACGCTCTCGTTCCTTCCTTCTGGCGTTTTTCGTTCTCCCGCTCGTGATCGCGGTCGGATGCAGCGGCGCGCAGCAGCCTCCGGCCGAGCAGGCGAAACCCGCGGAGCCGGCGGCCCCCGTGGTGGACGTCGCCAAGCACATGCACGAGCACCTGGCTCGCGTCACGACGATGCAGGAGGCCGTCATCCGGGGCGACATCGAGGCGGCGGTCGAGCCAGCCCGGTGGATTGCCAATCACGAGGAAACCGCTGGCCTCCCCGCCGGCCAGGAAGCCGTGCTGGCCGACATGAAGAAGCAGGCGGCCGTGGTCGCCGAGGCCAAAGACGCCAAGAACGCCGCCACGGCCACGGCGATGGTCATCTGGTACTGCGGCACGTGCCACGCTGCGGCCAAGATCACCGCGGTGATGCCCGAACCGCCGAAGCTTGTGGCTGAGGCGGGCGTCTCTTCCCACATGATGGAACACCAGTGGGCGACGGACCTGCTCTACCAGGGCCTGGTGATGCCGTCCGAGGAGCGGTGGCAGAAAGGGCTCGCGTCGATGCAGGGCGCGCCCCTCTCCGAGAAGGACCTGCCGAAGGACGCGAAGCTGACCAAGGAAATCGTGGCGCTCGAGAAGCGGGTCCACGAGATGGCCGCGAACGCGAAGGCGGCCACTGACATCGGGACGAAAGTAGCCTTCTACGGTGAGTACATCGGCAGCTGCGCGGGCTGCCACGCGCTCCACGGGAAGATGTGGGGGCCTGGGCTGCCGAAGACGCAGTGACGATCGCGACCTGGTGTCACACCTCTCCCTGCACACGGGGGACACATCGTTCGCCGCCGGCATGTGTCCCCCGCTATCCCTTTCGTGTCCCCCGCCCACACGGACGGGAGATTCTCGAGGTAGCTTCGCCGCGGATCGTTGCCATCGGCTTCCCGACCAGGCAGGGAATACCCGCAGCAGCCTGGCATTGATCCGATCTGGTGGACATCATCCGAAAGGCGGACACCATGTCCATCATGTCCGACACAGCGCCCACCACGAAGCCGCGACGGCAGCGGCGGCCTACTTGGCCAACTGGCCCGACATGCCGGTCAGCTGGAACACGAAGATGATCCGGCGGGGGATCGTGTTGTAGAACGTGCCGAAGGCCGGCGAATCGACGTTGGCCTGCACGTCGCGCGGCATGAAGCTGTTCAGGAGGTGCCAGCCCCTGATCCCGATCGTCACGTCGCGCCCCTTGATCGTGACATGCCGGATCAGGTTCAGGTCGAGCGTGTAATGAAGCGGGAAACGTCCCCCCTCGTTGCGCGCCCCGACGAAGTCCTGGTTCTCGTCCACCAGCGAGTAAGGGAAGCCGCTGCGCACTTCGACCATCGGAGAGAGCGTCCAGTGGCCCGGCAGCAGGATGACCGCCCTGGCCACCACGCGGTGGGGCACGTCGACCGGCGCGCGCGAGTACTGGTCCGGCCTCACGACCGGAGTGCGCAGATTGCCGAAGTAGAGATCGTACACGTTCAGGTTCGCTGAGGAGACCGAGCGGACGTACGTGACGGCCGCGTGACGGTCGTCGCCCGCCCCCGCTCGGATCGTCACCTCCGTTTCCTCGTAGCGGGAACCGCCGCTGCTCGCGAGGCGCAATTCCCCAGCACCGCCGGCTGAGACCGGCGAGACGATGAACTCGTGAGATCCGTTCCTCCTCAGGTGGTTCAGCTTGAGGAAGACCTGTTGGCCGAAGCGGTGGTCGTACTCCACGTTCCAGACCGTGGCGCGCGGGACCGAGAGCGGCCCCACGGTGTGCACGAAGGTCACCGGCCAGCCGGCTGGGGTGACGCCGTCGGCGCCGAAGTGGGTGACCGTGGCGGCCTCGAACGACCGGAAGGCGCCGATGTTGAGCGGCGTGCGCTCGTAGAACACGCCGACCCCGCCGCGGACAATCGAGGCGCCGTTGGAGCGCAGGCCCACTGCGGCGCTGATGCGCGGCGACACGGTGGCGGTCTCGAGCACGCCGTCGCGGTCGACGCGCACGCCGGGCTCGAGCCGGAGCCGCTCGTTGACCCGCCATTGGTCCTGCGCGAACACCGCGATGTCGGTGCCCGACACCTCCTGTGCGGTGGTCGCCCCCCCGAAGTCGATCCGCTGGCTGAGCGTCCCGTCCTGTCGACGCACCAGGACAGGCCGGCTGAGGCTCGTCCCCGTGTAGCCTGACTGCAGCACGTCGATCCCGATCTTCAGCAGGTGCTCGCCCCGCGATGTGGAACGCGCGGCCGTGATTGAGCCGCCGGCCTGGTAGGCCCGCGTGCGCCGATCCTGGGTGTTGAAGTAGCTCCCCAGGTTGCCGTCGGGAGCGATCTCCATGTCGTCCACGCCCTGGCCGTCCACCGTCGTGTGGAACCGCGAGGCGTTGAAGTTGAAGGCGGCCACCAACGTGGGAGACACGGTGGCGGTGTCCGAGACGCCGATGCTGTAGCCCCTGAGCCGGATGTTCGCGGTGACCGGTCCAGGATTGAACGTGTTCAGGTTGACGTAATGGATATCGCGCGGGAACAGCGCCACGCTCGTGGTGAGGGCGTGGCCGTGTCCGGGGTTCGCGTCGAGGCGCGTGAACACGTCGTACTGGTAGGCCTCGATCAGGTTGTCGGGGGGCGGCAGGGCCGGGACACGCACCTTGTTCAGCTTGAACTCGAGGCTCTGCGACAGGAAGAGCCGGCCCTTCACGAGCGGGCCGCCGATCCAGGCGCGAGGATTGTAGCTGCGAATCCCCATGCTCTCGCCGTCGCACAGCGTGAGGCAGGGAATCGGCACGAACGTGTTGGCGGTCGCGCGCCAGCGGTCGCCTCCCACCCGCGTTTCCAACTGGACGATGCTCGACGAGAAGCGGCCGTTCTCGGCGGCGTACGGATTGGAGGCGAGGCCGATGGAGGCGATCGCGTCGGTCGGAAGCTCGATGCCGAAGTTGCCGGTGGACGGGTCGCTCCCGCTGGTCTGGTCGAGTTGCATCGCGCCCTGGGTCGGCCTGGCCCCCTTCAGGCTGATGCGCCCGTCAGGGGTCCGCACCACGCCGGGCAGGATCGGCAGTAGCGACCGCAGACCGTCACCGGCCACCGGCAGCAGGTCAGCCATCGAGCCCTGCACCGCGTTGCGCGTTGCGGCCGGCTGCAGGGTGGCGGTGCCCGCTTCGCCGACCACCTTCACGCTCTCGGAGACGCCCGCCATCGCCAGTTCGAGCTTGGTCTCGAGATGCTGGCCTGCCGAGAGTGCCGCTGGCTCCGTGGTCGCCTGCTGGAAACCGTCGAGCCTGCCCACCACCCGGTAGCGACCCGGTTCCAGGCCGGTCACCGTGAACCGCCCGCTGGCGTCCGACACGGTGGTGGCCGCAGTACGGCCGCTGTCGACGTTCACGACGGTGACTTCCACGCCGGGGAGGATCACGGCGCCAGCCTGCGTGGTCGTCACGCCGCGGATGACGATGTCCCCGGGGTGGGCTCGCACGAAGACAGAGGAGAGCAGCAAAAGGCTGGCGACAGTGGCGAGGATCCGCCGGGTCATGTGAGAGGCCAGCCCATAGAAGATCGACCGCGACGGGGACATTCTGGTTTCCGCCTTACGCGGTGTCAAGAAATGCATGGGGAATGCATGGGGAATCACGAGGGGCAGAATGAGCAGGGCGGGGCGGGTCCCCATGCCCGGTCACGTGATGGAGGCTTTGACCGAGCGGGAGGCGCACCTCGTTGAACGCTGCCACGCAATCGTTCAACTGCTCCAGCGTGAGCTGAAGCCGGTCTCGGTCGAACGCGGACATGCTCGCTTCAGGCCGCACGCGGGTCTGGTGTGATCTGCCAGGCTCCGTGGCTACCTCCCTGCGGGTAGCCTTGTGACTGTGGAACTCCAGCACGAACTCAGGCAGTCCGGCAGCCTTCAGTCGGACATAGACGACGTCGAGGGCGCCGGTCTCCTCGCTGACAAAGAGGGCGTTCTTCAGTCTCGTCAACAGGTCTGCGATCATGTTGGCGATGGTCTGGCTCTTGCCGGTCCCTGGCGGTCCGTCCATTACGAAGCTCTTGCCCACGCCTACTGCGGCGCTGGCCCTGCGCCGGCTGGAGTCCGCGTCGAGGATGGTCACGACCCTCTCTGGAGGTGCGGTCCGATCGAGCTCCGCCTCGTCCACCGGCTCGAAGTCAAACGAGGTGCCGGCGTCAGAGCCGATGCCCACCCCTCTCACGGCCTCGTTGGCGAGCACGAGTGTTTCGTTGGCGACGCGGTCGCGGAGGGTGGGCTCCTTGTGGAACGTGACGATCGACGCCACCGTCCTCGCTTGAACGTGCCATCCCATACGAGCCACCTGCCCCGAGATGCTCTGAATGGGCCGGCGGGGTTGTAGTCCGTCGTCGCCGGGCAGCTGGAGGGTGAGGTCGAAGTGGTCCTCGAGCTTCGCGAGAAGCGCGGGATTGAAGCGTTGCTCCTCCTCCGCCCGCCATGTCCTGGATGGTCCTGCTATGGAGTCGCGCTTCGCCGTCACGGGAAGAAGAACCAGCGGCGAGTGCGCCTGCTCCGCCGGACCCGTGGTCAGCAGCGCATCGTCTCACTCGAACAGGCCGAACCCGAGGTACAAGGTCCACAGGCCGCCGTCAGGGGAGTTCCGGGAGGCAGCGCGGTCCGGACTTTTCAGCTTGGCCTCTGTCGCCGAGCGGGCAATCGGGCCAAACCGGACCCGCCGGCCCCGACGGGGCCGCGGAGGCCCACGGGGAATCAGCTCGGGTTCGCGCGACGCCGCGACCTCAAGCCCCGTTGCCAAGCGGTCGTGGATCTCGCCAACCCCGGGCTCAACGATCTCGAGCACTGAGCCAGGCTCAAGGTAGAGCAGGCGATTGGCCCGACGCCCATGAGGTCGCTTGCGCACATGCCGCCTTCGGTCTGGCCACCTCCCTGCCTTCGAGCCGCGACAATCCGTGCCGCTGAGGTATAGAATCGCGCTCGCCCCGGTCTTGCGATCTGGGGCCTGGCAGGATAGTGTGCGTAGCCCAGTGTGTAGCTGTTTGTGTGTCTGCATCGACTGTTGCGATAGTCGCTCTTGTTTCGGCGGCCATGAAGATTGCGACCTGGAACGTCAACGGCGTCCGCGCGCGCGAGGCCCAACTGCTGGAGTGGATCAGCCGCGAGCAGCCTGATATCGTCTGCCTGCAGGAGCTGAAGGCCACGCCCGAGCAGATTCCCGCCTCATTGAGCGGTCTTGCGGATTACTGGTCCTACTGGCACGGGGAGCGCGCCTACTCAGGGGTCGCGCTCCTCGTGCGCAAGTCCTGCAGCCCGGACGAGCCCCGGTTCACCCATCCCGAGTTCGACCACGAGACGCGCATCGTGTCGGCCACGATCGGCGGGGTGGACGTGTCGTCGATCTACGTCCCGAACGGCGGCAAGGACTTCGAGGCGAAGATCCGGTTCCTCGAGGCGCTCATCGCGCATGCGTGCCGGATGTCGGCCGGGCGGCAGCCGGTCGTCTTCTGCGGCGATCTGAACGTGGCGCACCGCGAGATCGATGTGCACCCGAAGGAGCGCAAGGACACGGTGATCGGGCAGCTGCCCGAAGAGCGTGCGCTGTTCGACCGTCTGCTGGCAGAGGATCTCGTCGACGTCGGGCGCGCGCTCGACCCGGGGAACGACGAGTTGTTCACGTGGTGGCCGCCGTGGCGAGCCATGCGCCAGCGCAACATCGGGTGGCGGATTGACTACGTGCTTGCCAGCGCGCCGCTGGCTGCGAAGGCGGTGGCGTGCGCGGCCTATCGCGACGTCGGCACCAGCGACCACGGCCCCGTCGTCGCAACGCTGAACGTATAGGGGTCGGGTCTATTTACGAACACAGGCGTCCGGCGATGACGAATCTGTCGTCGCCGGTCTCGAACGACAGAATTGTCGTCGTCCGGGAGTCCTGCACGTAAATAGACCCGACCCCTACTTCTTCTTCGGCTTCGGCCCCTTCAGCCACTCGGCGGCGGCCTGCGAGAGCCAGACGCAGTCGAAGATGCAGTTCGGCACGTCATCCGGGCCGATGTCGCCGACGTTGTGGGCGACGACGGCCCAGATCGTGCGGCTGTCGATGGCCAGCCGGGCGTGCCCGGGGATCTCGTAGTTCATCTCCGCGATGCGGCGCAGGGCGCGGTGCAGCGCCGTCTGCGCCTTCGGCAGCGGCGTGATGGGCGCGACGACGCGCAGCGAGAGATCCTCGCGCTGGCCGGTGACCGCCACGACACCGATGAGGCCCTTCCCCGTGGGGTCCTGCATCCATCGCCAGCCGTCGCTGTCGATCGCCGACGGGATGCCCGCCCGCTCCAGCGCCTTGTCGATGTCGTGCTGGACCTGGACGCGAAGCGTGGGCGTACGTGATTTCGCGCGCGTGCGGCTCGTCTTCGCGGCGGGTGTCTTGGCCATGGTCAGCTCCTCATGTCGTCGGCATGGGCGGTACGCGCGCTGAGAATATCACGGTTGCCGCGGCTGCCCCGCGGCGAGCAGCCGGGTCATCCAGACGACCGCGACGACGGCCGCGGCGAGCAGCACGAAGAAGATCGCGATCGGCCCCCATTGGGGCGCCACCCAGTTCACGGTCTGATAACCCGCCATCTCGAGCGAGAGCCGCCGGACCGTGTCGCGCGTGAGCAGCATCATGACGATGCCCGCGAGCATGGTGCCGGCGCTGATGGAGATCATGAGCGCGGGCCGCTTTCCGGTGACCGCGAGAATCGTGTGGCCGGCCCCGGTCAGCGTCAGCAGAATGCCGGCGAGCAGTTCGCCGATCGCCCGCATGTCGCTTCCCATGAACTGCAGCAGCACGTCGCGCGGAAGGGCGGCCAGCCACCACAGGCCCGCGAAGATGTTCACCGCTGTGGCGGCCACGCAGACGAACGCGCCGTACCGGACGGCCCAGCGTCCGAAGTCGGCGTCGCGCCGGTTCATCACGGCGCCCAGCACGGCAATCGCCAGCCCGGTCACGGCGAGCGCCCCGAGCAGCATGTGGAGGTGCCGCGGGAAGAGCGCCGGATCGAGCAGGTTCAACTGGATGCCGCGCCCGTCGACCGCGTAGCGGGCGGCCATCTCGGCCGGCTTCAGCATCAGCGTCATGTTGTTGCTGTAGATGAGCGAGATGAGCCCGACCACCGCCGCGATGAGCCAGGCCAGCACGACCGCCGAACCGCCCAGGCTCGACTCGCGCATGGCCATGAGGTAAGCCGCGTAGTAGGTCAGGATGAGCAGGCCGACGACCCCCAGCCACCACCAGCCGATGACGATGGCCGACACGAAGAACACGCGGCCGTACAGCACCTGCAGGAATAGCAGCGCGGCGACGCCCAACGTGACGGTGGCCGAAATGAGCACGGGCAGCGCCGTGACGACGATATGGGCCAGCCGGGCCTCGTGGGCGCGGCCTGGCTTCCGCCCGCGCACGCGCGCGATCGCCCCGATGATCGACCCGCCGAGCACGAGGTTCATCGGGATGAGGTGCAGGAAGAACGTCAGCAGCAGCAGCGCCCACAGCAGCCATGCCGGGGCCGGCAGCGCGAGCGGGTCGGCCTGGGGAATGGCGGGAATCACCGGGCACCTCCTTTCGGCGCCTTGCCGGGCAGCGCGGCCATGTACTCGGCCAGCGCCTTGCGCTCCTCGTCGGTGCCCTCGAACGCCGGCATCATCTCGTTGATCGCCGGCAGGCGGCCGATCATCTCGTAGAACTCGGCCGGCTTGCGCTGCCTGGGATCGAACGGCGCGACGCCGTCCGGGCCGTGGCAGGCCGCGCAGTTGCTGTCGTAGTACGCCTGGCCGATGTCGGCCGCCGGCGCCGGCGGGCCGAGCGCGGACGGCGCCGCGCCGCCGAGGAGGGCCAGGTAGCCCGCCAGCATCTGCCGCTCCTCGTCGGTGCCCGCGAACGGCGGCATCCGCCGGCTGCGCCATGTCTTCACGTGGATGGGCAGCGTGTTCCAGGCCGCCGCCTGGCCCGACGCGTCGACGGGAAGCGCGAGCCTCGCCAGCAGGCCGTCGAGCGACTCGGAGCTCTTCCCCTTCACCAGCGGCCTGATGGCGAGATAGCCGTCGATCGTATGGCACGACGCGCAGAGCGCCCTGAAGAGCTCCCGTCCCTGGTGTTCGGCACGGCCGGCGTAGTCGGCGGGCGCGAGCAGGTGAGCGGGAACGGGCCTCACCCACGCCGACGCCTTAAGGACGCCGGAGGCGTTGAGGGCGTCGACGGTGAACCGGTCCGCGCCGAAGCGCCCGACAAACGCCTCGGGCGGCGCCGGCGCGGCGGCCGCCGCCGGCAGCCGCACGGAGTTGACGAACATGTACTGGCCGATGACCCACGGCTTGCGCAGGTCTTCGCGCACCCACTCGCTGCCGCCCATCGCGACCAGGCCCAGCAGCATGAGCAGGCCGGCCAGCGGCGCGCCGTACGTCCGCCGGCGGGCGGCATCGAGCACGATCGTCAGCAGCGTGAGCAGCGACGCCGCGACAATCACCCACCAGGCCGCGCGTTGCGCGGCGGGGTACCCGGTGGCGATGCCCGTGCTGAACACCGCCGCGAGCAGGTCCGGGACGCTGCCGCCCTTGGCGCCGAAGATCTCTGCCACGGGCACTCCGGCGCCTGCCGCGGCGCGGAGATACCAGAGGAGCGACAGCGGGATTGCGACGGCCATCGGCAGCACCCACCGCCGGGCCGCGTCACGCGCGATGCGGGCCTTCAGGCCGGCGTCGGGCAGCCACGCCGCCGTCCAGATCGCATAGAGGCCAGCCAGGCCCGCGGCCACGAACGTCCGGGCGAAGAGGGCTGGCCAGTACGTCTCGTTGAAGAAGGCGCCCCAGAAGCCGCGCGTCTGCGGCCAGGACCCCGGCGTGAGCATGTAGGTCAGGATGCCGTTGATGACGACCAGGCTCAGCCACGCGGAGGCCACGTACACCCACCCGATCGCCATGTGCAGCCGCGGCGCCAGCCGGTCCCAGCCGTAGTAGTAGACCATCGCCGCCGCGATCTCGACGACGAAGAAGGTCCATTCGATCGCCCAGCCCCACACGAAGGTATTGATGAGCGACGAGGTCGCCTGCGGGTGCACCAGGCCGATGGTGAACCAGATGCCGACGCCGGAAATCGCGCCGAACACCAGCGTGAGCAAAATGAAGAAGCGGCTCAGCCGCTTCGCGTAGCCGAGCAGGGGCTCGTCGTTCTCGCGACGGGCCTTCCGCTCGAGCAGCACCAGGTACAGACCGCCGCCCACGGCGAAGTGCGAGACGAAGACGTGGAGAACCGCGATGACGGCGATGAGCAGTCCGCCTGCGGGGATGTCCCAGACCGGGTAGTTCATCCGTCCGACCTCCGCGGGGGCCAAGGTTCCAGACGATCATAATGGGGACGGGCCCCCTCTCAGTATGTGAACTCGCGGATGTCGTAGGTGGCGAATTGCGGGGGCGCGCCGGCGAAGCGGAGGGCCGCGCGGATCCGGCCCTGTTGCTGCCGACGCTCGCCGGGCGACAGCGGGGCGATCGTCGCGTCGGCGGCCAGGGCGGGGTAAGAAGTGGACGGCACGTCGACGAGGTCGCTGAAGTAGACGAGGTCGCCCTCGCCCAGCCCCATGGCGTTCAGCGTCCCGATCGTGTCGCGCTCATGGCCATCCGCGAACAACCTGCCCCCGAGGCCGACCATCACGATGACACCGACATGGATGTCTGCGGCCTTGAGGGCCCGGACCGTCTCGGCCGCATCGGCGGCGCTGCCGGGCTTCCGGACGAACGCGAGCAGCGCGTCGTGCCCCGACTCGAGGCCGACATACACGCGCCTCAGGCCGAAATGGCCCAGCAGCCGGTACTCGGCCGTCGTCTTGCGCATGCCGGTGAAGCCGTCGACAAACGCGCACACGCCGCGGCGGGCCGAGTCGAGCTCCTCGAGCAGCGTCTCGAAGATCGGCAGCAGGCGCGCCATCGGCACCGCGAGGGCGTTGGCGGCGCCGAGGAAGATGCCGCGCGAGCGCAGCGACGCCGAGGCCCCGAGGTAGGTCAGCACGCCGGCCACGTGCTGCCGGAACTCCTCGGCGGTCTTCACGCGGTATCCCTCGTGATAGAGGTCGCAGAACGTGCAGGTGTTGAACGAACAGCCCTCCGTCGCCTGCACGACGAGCGACAGGTACTGGTCGGGCGGGAGGATCCCCACGCGGCCGAACACCAGCGCGAAGCGGTCCGCGTCGGCCCGCGCACGTTCGGCGTCGAACTGGGACGCGAGCGCCAGCAGCGCCCTGACCTCCTGGGCGACGACCTGGTCCACCGGGCTCGTCCATCGCCAGGCGCCGCCGCTCATCGCGCCGAGCGTGCCGCGCGCGACACCCGCGGCCAGCTCGACGACCTGGTCGGCGGCCTCTCCGTCGAGCCGCACGCGCGAGCGGCCGTCGGCGGCGCGGCGCTTCTCGATCACGGCCCCGCTCAGCCCGCGCCGCCACGTCACCCCGTCGTCGTACACGCTGTAGAGGCGTCCCCCGCGGTCCCAGGACACCACACGCGAGCCATTCACGCTCACCGCAATCGAGTGCGGCTTCAGACTGATGAGGTAAGCCGCGGCTCCGTGCTGGGCGTGGAGGACCATGACTCGGGACTCGGGACTCGGGACTCGGGATCCGGGATTCGGGTTGAATCGAGTATACCGCCACGCGGCGGCCTCGACAGCATTGCGCAGTGGTGACAGACTGATCGGACGCGACGATTCAGGACCGTCATGAAGCAGACTCGCTATACGACCGTCTTCCTCGACGCGGGCGGCGTGATGATCACGCCGAATTTCCCGCGGCTCGCCGACGCGCTGGCGCGCCGGGGCATCCAGGTGCCCGCCGAGAAGCTCGAGGCCGCCGAGCCGCGCGTGAAGCAGGAGCTCGATCACGCGCCCACGATCAAGGCCACCGACGACACGCGCCGCGGCTACGTCTACTTCGACCGGATCCTCGAGTTGAACGGCATCCCTCCGAGCCCGGCCACCACCGACGCCATCGAGGAGTTGGTGTCCTTCAAGGACCGTGAAGGCGCGTGGGACGTGGTCACGCCGGGTGCCGTCGCCTCGCTCACCCGCCTCAGGCGCGCGGGGCTCCGGCTCGTAGTCGTCTCGAACTCGAACGGGCGGGTGCGCCGGATCCTGCGCCGGACGGGCATCGAACCCCACGTCGATCTGGTGCTGGACTCGCAGGAAGAGGGCGTGGAGAAGCCGGACCCGCGGTTCTTCGAGATCGCCCTCGATCGCTCGAAGTCCGACCGTGCGGCCACGATCCACTGCGGCGACATCTACCACATCGACATTGTCGGCGCCCGCGCGGCGGGTTTGCCGGCGGTGCTGCTCGACGCCGCGAATCTCTATGGCGATGCCGACTGCCCCCGGGTGCGGTCACTGCCGGAGTTCGCCGAGCGCCTGTTCGAAGGCGCGTTCGATTGAGGTGCGCACCATGACTCGAGTGCTCGCGATCGCGTTCGCCGCCTGCGCGGCCGCCGCCGGCCTCCTGGCCCAGGCGCCCACGCCTGCGCCCGCCCGGTCGCCGGCCAGCGTGCTGCTGAAACCGGCGCGCGTGTTCGACGCCGTGTCGCAGACGCCGCACGACGGATGGGGCGTGCTCGTCACCGGCACGACGATCGCCGCCGCAGGGCCTGTCGCAGGCCTGACGGTGCCCGCGGGCGCGAAGGTGATTGATCTGCCGGGCGCGACACTCCTGCCCGGGCTCATCGACGCGCATTCGCACATCTACCTGCACCCGTACAACGAGGCCTCCTGGAACGATCAGGTGATGAAGGAGACGCTCGCCTACCGGACCGTCGCGGCCGTCATCTACTGCAAGGACACGCTGATGGCCGGCTTCACGTCCCTGCGCGACCTTGGCACCGAGGGCGCGGAGTACGCGGACGTCTCCGTCCAGAAGGCGATCAACGAGGGCCGCATCCCGGGCCCGCGCCTGCAGGTGGCGACCAAGGCCATCGTCGCGTCGGCCAGTTACGGACCGGGGCCAAAGGGGTTCGCGACGAGCTTCCTGCTCCCGCGCGGCGCCGAAGAGGTCAGCGGCGCCGACCAGATGCTCTGGGCCGTGCGCGATCAGATCGGCCACGGCGCCGACTGGGTGAAGCTCTACGCCGACTACCGGCGCGGCCCCAACGGCTCGAACGTGCCCACGCTGAACCTGGCCGAGATCCAGGCGGCGGTCGACGAGGCGAAGCACGCGGGGCGCCCGGTTTCGGTCCATGCCTCGCATCCCGAAGGCATGCGGCGTGCCGCTGTGGCCGGCGCGCAGACCATCGAGCACGGCTACGGCGGCACCGACGAGACGTTCGCGCTGATGGCCGAAAAGGGCACGGCCCTCTTCCCGACGCTTGCTGCCCAGGAGGCCTCGGCCATCTACAACCAGGGCTACAAACCCGGCGTGTCGAAGCCGACGCCGTCGCTGGAGCAGGGCAGGCGCGCCTTCCAGTCGGCCCTGAAGCACAACGTGACCATCGGTCTCGGGAGCGACGTCGGCGTGTTCGCCCACGGCACGAACGCGCGCGAACTGGAATTGATGGTTGAGTACCGGCATGACACCCGCGCAGGCGCTCCTGGCCGCGACCATCGTCAACGCGAAGGTGATGGGCTGGGGCGACAGGCTGGGCCTGGTCAAGCCGGGCTACCTCGCGGATCTGGTGGCCGTGGCCGGCGACCCGACGCGCGACATCACCGCCGCCCGCAAGGTGGTGTTCGTGATGAAGGACGGGACGGTGTATCGAGAGCAGTAGCCAGTGGTCAGTAGACAGGCCTGAACGCTGTGCCGCGCAGACGCCGCTCAGCCCTACTGGCTACTGTCTACTGGCTCCTGACTACTTGATAATCGCCCTCGCCCAGTCCCACCCCTCGAGCCCGTGCGCGTTGATGGCCTTCACCGAGACCACCATGCCCGGCTCGGCCCCGAGAAGACTGGCTTCCGGCTTCAGGACGCGCATCGTCTGCTCCATCGGAGCGCCCGGCGGCCCCCACGCGACGATGTATCCGGTGATGCGCTCTTCGAGGCTTGCCGTCCACGTGACGGCCGCCGGCCCGCCGGGTCGGCTCACCGCCTTGAGGTCCCTCACCGGTGACGGGCTCGAGGCGAGCAGCATGATGCTGGCCACGGTCATCTTGCTCGTCTCGGCCACCAGTTCGTGGTTCACCGTTTCGAGCAGGTCCGTGGGCTGGTGATAGTGGGGGTTGCCGAGCACGGGGTACGACCCGATCCCGCCGACGATGTCGCCGTACGCCTCGACGTAGGCGGCCGCGTCGGTGGCCTTGTAGTAGCGTGCGTCGTAGGTGATGAGCCTCGTCAGGAACGAGGCGGCGTGCTGCACGTCGCGGATGCCGTCATTCGCGTAGCGGATGGTGTTGTCGAGGCGATGGTCGTTCGCCCAGCCGATCATGTCGTTGTTGAGCGCGCCGACAATCCGAACGCCCTTCTCCCTGGCCAGGCGGATGAACTCACGGCTGCCCAGCAGCCCGGATTCCTCTCCGGTGAAGGAGGCGAAGATGATCGTGGCCGGCATCGGCCGCTTCGCGAGCACGCGCGCCGCCTCCAGCAGCGCCGCCGTTCCCGAACTGTCGTCGTCGGCGCCGGGCCCCGACGCGTTCGAGTCGTAGTGGCTGCTGACGACGTACACGAGATCGGGATTCTCGGTCCCCTTGAGCACGGCGATCACGTTCGCCGTCTTCCCGCCCAGGGCCCCCCGCGGCTCGAACCACTGGTACTCGGGCTGGTAGCCGAACGACTCGTACATCCGGTAGAGGTACTCGCCGGCCAGCCGGTTGCCCGGCTTCGTGATGTGCTTGGAGTCGAAGTCGAAGAGCGCCTTCTCGTACCCGTAGATGCGAGCGGTCGACACTTCTCCGAGGGCGCGCTTCACGCCGGCGAGCAACGGCCTGAACATGCGCTCGCCCTTCGCGCGAAGGGCCTTCTCGGCGGCGAGGCTCGCCTCGAGGCGGGCCACCACCTCCGGCACCGTGACGCGCGTGTCGATCGACACCAGATAGATGCCGCGCTGGGGCGATATCGTGTCGCCATCGCGTTCAGCCGTCACCAGGATCTGCCGGCCGTCGGCGCTCGGCACCCAGGCATACTCGGGCGCGATCGTCCTGACGGTGTTGTTGTGGAAAAGCCGCGTCTGGCGCGGCGCCTGGAGGTCGTACAGGGACGACCGCAGGTGGCGGGGCTCGCCGGTTGCCGCGAGCAGCAGGGTGTTGGTGACGAACCGCGGCGCGACGTCGTGCTGAATCTCGCGGGTGACGCGCGTCTCGTTCGAGCCGTCGCGGTTGACGACGAAGATCTCCCAGTCGTCCCTGGGCATCGCCTGGAACGCGACCCGCGATCCGTCCGGCGACACGGCAACAGCGCCGAGGCGCTCCCGCGTCTTCTTGACCGCCGCCGCCTTCACACCGGGCACCCCCGCCATGATGCTCGTCTCCTCGCCGCTCCGGGTGACGTAGACCAGCGTCGAGCCGTCGGCCGAGAGCATCGGTGAGGTGCCGGTCACCACCGTCGCCGCGCCGGTCTTCAGATCGAGCACACCGAAGGATCCACTCGAGCCGACGCCGCCCCCGCCCCGCCCGCCGCCCCCGCCTAGCCCGCCCGTGCCTGCGCCAGCGCCCCGCCCGCCTCCGGGCGGCGCCGCAGCGGCGAGGCCGGCGGACGCAGGCCGTGCGAACGGGTTTGCGGCCACGATGCCGTAGAGCAGGTACGCGCCCTTCGCGTCGACGATCGCGCCGGTCCTGTACCCCGGCTCCTTTGTCACGGCCACCGGGTGATCGCAGTCCGCGGCCACGCTGTAGATGTCGCTCCGCGACGGATCGTCCTCACGGGCACCGGTCATGTAGATTACGCGCCCGTCGGCGCCGGGCACGACGGCCGACTTCAGGAACCCGTCGGTCGGGCACACGCGCTCTTGACCGGTTGCCAGGGTGCGGGTCACCAGGTCCACGTGCTTGTACTGCAGCCAGGTGAGCCGCTGCTGGGCGGCGAAGCGCGCGGGCGTCTGCCCGGCGCTCTCAACTTCGGCCTCCGCGCGGGCGATGTCCTCGGAGGGCTGCAGCTTGAGATACACCACGCGATCGCCCTGCGGCAGGAACGCAAGGCTGTGACCCCTGACGTCCGCGACGGCACGCATGCCGGCGGCGGGTTCGACGATGCGCGTCACGCGGGCCGGTCCCGAACCCGCTTCGTACGCGACGAAGCGGCCATCGGGGCTGAACCGCGGATTGGCGCCGTCGGCGGTGATCTCGCGCGTCTGGAACAGCTCGCCGGTCTGAAGCGCAATGGGCTCGAGCCACTGCTCGCCGCCCGGCGCCTTCAGCAGCGCCCTGTAGGCGGCGAGCGCCGTCACGTAGTCGCCGCGGTCCCAGGCGAGTGTTGCCGCCTCGAAGTCGGGTTTGGGGGCCTTCGGCCTCTGCTGACCGTGCGCCGTGGCGAGCAGCGCGACCAGCAGGCCCGCGGCCCACGCCGCACGTCTCGTCGTCCGCATGGTGTTCCGTCCCCCTACGCAGGCGGGCGTTGCGAGACCCGCGCCCAGGTGTCTTTCAGCGTCACGGTGCGGTTGAAGATCAGCCGTCCGGGAGCCGAGCCGCTGTCCACGCAGAAGTAGCCGAGGCGCTCGAACTGGAACCGATCGCCGGGCAGTGCGGCGGCAATCGCCGGTTCGACCTGGCAGGCCACCACCTCCAGCGCTGCCGGGTTCAGCGATGTGCGCCAGTCGCCGCCGTCGGCCTCGTCGCCCGGCGTCATGTTCGTGAAGAGCCGGTCGTAGAGCCGCGCCTCGGCAGCCACCGCGTGCGCTGCCGACACCCAGTGGATCGTGGCCTTGGGCTTGCGGCCGTCCGGCGCGTTGCCGTCGCGCGTGGCGGGGTCGTAGGTGCAGCGCAGTTCGACGACGTCGCCCGCCTCGTTCTTCACTGCGCGCTGGCAGGTCACGAAGTAGGTGCCGCGGAGGCGGACTTCTCGGCCTGGCGCCAGGCGGAAGAACTTCTTCGGCGGCTCTTCCATGAAGTCGTCGCGCTCGATGTAGAGCTCGCGCGCGAACGGGATCTCGCGCGCGCCGTCCTCCGGCCGATCGGGTTGGCGCGGGAGCGACACCGTCTCGACCTGGCCGTCGGGGAAGTTCTCGATGACGACTTTCAGCGGGCGAAGCACCGCCATCGCCCGCGGCGCGCGGGCGTTCAAGTCGTCGCGGACCGCGTCTTCGAGCAACGCGACGTCCACCAGGTTCTCGCGCTTGGCCATCCCGATGCGCGCCGCGAACTCGCGGATGGCCTCCGGGGTATAGCCCCGGCGCCGGAGCCCGCTGATGGTCGGCATGCGGGGATCGTCCCAGCCCGAGACCACGCCCTCCTGCACGAGCGCCAGCAGGCGCCGCTTGCTCATCACGGTGTAGGTCAGGTTCAGGCGCGCGAACTCGATCTGGCGCGGCACGCTCGGCACGGTGCAGTTGGCGACGCACCAGTCGTAGAGCGGCCGGTGATCCTCGAACTCGAGCGTGCACAGCGAGTGCGTGATGCCCTCGATCGCGTCCGACAGCGCGTGGGCGAAGTCGTACATCGGGTAGATGCACCAGGCGTCGCCGGTGCGGTGGTGCGCCACGCGCCGGATGCGGTAGAGCGCCGGGTCGCGCATGTTGATGTTGGGCGACGCCATGTCGATCTTCGCCCGCAGGGTGTAGGCGCCGTCCTCGAACTCCCCCGCGCGCATCCGGCGGAACAGATCGAAGTTCTCCGCGACGGGGCGGTTCCGGTACGGGCTCTCGCGGCCGGGTTCGGTCAGCGTGCCGCGATGCTCACGCACCTCATCGGGCGTCAGGTTGTCGACGTAGGCGAGCCCCTTCTGGACGAGCTCCTCGGCCCAGCGGTAGAGCTGCTCGAAGTAATCCGACGCGTAGAACTCGCGGCCCTCCCAATCGAAGCCCAGCCAGTGCACGTCCTCGCGGATGGCGTCCACGTACTCGACGTCTTCCTTCGTGGGGTTCGTGTCGTCGAACCTCAGGTTGCACTTGCCGCCGAACTCGAGCGCCACGCCGAAGTTCAGGCAGATCGATTTCGCGTGGCCGATGTGCAGGTAGCCGTTCGGCTCCGGAGGGAACCGCGTGTGCACACGCCCGCCGTGCTTGCCGGTCTTGAGGTCGTCGGTGACGATGGCGCGAATGAAATCGAGGGGCCTGGCTGCCTCGGCCGCGGTGCCTGTGCCGGTCCCCGTCTCGGTGCTCATCCGGCTATTCTAGCCGCACGGGCGCCGATCACGCGCCTGGGCTCGGGAGGCCGCCGTCGCGATTCACGGACTCGCGCGCCCGCGATGCGGATGCCGTGTCCGTCCAGCCCCGCCTTTCATGCCATCCATCCGACCGGTCACGCCGGGTGACCGCCTGCCCCGTCCGGCATCGGCCCTATTCTCGGGGAGGGTGCCAGTCCAGCAGCAGGCGCACCGCCATGGCTTCCACACCCTCATCTGCAATCAGGGCCAGAAACCGCCGCCCGTCGGGTGCGACGTCGAAGTGGACCACCCGGCTGCCCGTGTTCTTGCCGCCGAAGAGGCGCGTCGGCCGGCCGGCCGTGAAGTCCTCGCCGGTGATCATGATGGGCACGGCCACCAGGGCGCCGTCACCCGAGATGTAGTAGAGCTCGGTGCCGTCTCCGCGCCACCTGGGCTCCGCCCCGTGCCCTTCCGATACCGGCAGCTGCTCTCGCCGTCCCTGGAGGGCGCGCACGTAGACCCGCGTCTCGACCACGTGATCGGACTGGAAGGCGATCAACCGGCCGTCCGGCGAGAAACGCGCCTCGTTGTCCTTGCCCGGCGTCCGCACGACGAGCGTCGGCCCGCCGCCTCCGGCGAGCGGGAGGATCCACAGGTCGAACTTCGAGACGGGGTCGACCTGGGCGAAGATCACGAACCGGCCGTCCCGCGACCAGTCGAGCGGCCAGCGCACGCTTCCGGCCGGCATGAGGGCTTCCGGCTCGTCCGGACGTTCGAGGGAGCTGGAGAAGAGGTTGGCCCGGTCCTCGCCGCCCTTGTGCCATGCGAACGCGAGCCGTGTCCCGTCGGGCGACCAGACGGGATCCTCCGCTTCTCCCAGATTGGTGACTCTCGAGTCGACGTTTCGCTCCAGGTCGACAACCCAGATGCTCTTCCCGAGTTCCAGCGCCTCTCGCTGCACCGTGGCGAGCCGCTTGCCGTCGGGAGAGACCCGCGCGGCCAGGTATTTCCCGGGATCGCCGACTGTGCCAGCCACGGTGCCGTCCCGGTTCATCCAGCGGAGCTGCCTAGCCGGCGCCGGGTCGGTCACCACCAGCAGTGCTCCATTCCGGGCCACGGAGACGGCCCCCAGGGTTTTGTCGGCCTGGCGGCGCACCTGCCTCGCGACGACGACCGGGCTTCCAGAAAGCTGCACCCGCCCGGGGTCAAACGGTTGCGCCATCAGGTTCTGCTGCCGTCCGAACAGCAGCCACCCCAGATCTCCGTCCCCGTGCGCATAGCGCGGGCCGCTCTCGACGCCCGCCATGAGGATTGACGCGCTCGACGCCGGCCCGTCGTCCAGCGATCCCACGGCGATGGCGTCGTCTGCCAGCCTGGCGGCCTGCGCGAGGTACAGGAAGCGTCGGCCATCGGGCAGGAAGACCGGATCGCTGTGCGAGGATTCCTGGCGGGACGCGTCCAGGGCGGTTGCCGCAGCCGGCACGCCTCCTTTGGCCGCAATCCGGTAGAGCGGGCCGAGTGACTGAGGACTGAACAGGATCTCGCCGGCCGGACTCCATGCGCCTCCCCTCGGGTTCGGGGCGTCGCACAGCACGTCGATGCTGCCGTCCGGAATCGTCAGGATCTTGAGCTTGCCGTCAGCGAAGAAACCTGCCTGCCGGCCGTCCGGCGACCAGAAAGGCAAGGTGCCGCCGGCCGTTCCGGGAACCTGCGTGATCGATCCGTCCTCCAGCGACTTCAACCAGAGCGCGCGGTTCGAATTGAGCAGAACCCGCCGGCCTTCGGGCGAGAGGACGAGAAACGAGTCGAAGCCGAACGTCAGTTGCTGCGGGAACGAGACGTCGACCTGGAGGCGCTGGCGTGGCGGCGGTTGCTCAAAATAGGGCCTGACGGCCACGTACGCGATCAGCGCGAGCGCGCCGGCCCCTGCGGCGGCCACCACCCACCATGGGAAGCGCTTCTTCGGCGCAGGCTCCGCGCGGTTCACCGCGGGACCGACATCGCCCGCCCACTCCAGGGCGTCGCGAACCGCCTCCATCGACTGCCAGCGCTCGGCCGGGTTCTTGCGGAGGCACTTCCTGATCACCCGCTCAATGCCCGCCGGCACGTTCGGTGCGACCACGCCGAGCGGTGTCGGCTCGTCGCGCAGGATGGAGGCGATGACGTCGGCCTGGCTCTTTCCCTCGACCCCGGGACGCCCGGAGAACATCTCGTAGAGCACCTGCCCGAACGAAAAGATGTCGCTGCGCGCATCGACGTCGAGGCCGGACACCTGCTCCGGCGACATGTAGTGCAGCGTGCCGACGATGTGGCCGCGCTTGGTGATCGACGCGATGGTGTCTTTCTCGGCCGCCGCTTCCCCCTGGACTTTGGCCAACCCGAAATCGAGTAGCTTGACGCCGGTCTTCGTGACCAGGATGTTCCCGGGCTTGAGGTCGCGGTGCACGATGCCCTTCTGGTGCGCGGCGATCAGGGCGTCGGCGATTTGAAGGCTGTAGCGCAGTGCCTCGGCCGGAGGCAGGGGGGCCGGGAGCGGTGTGCCCTCCAGGTACTCCATGACGAGGAAGTCGGTGCCGGACTCCTCTCCGACGTCGTAGAGCGTGCAGATGTTCGGGTGGCTCAGCGACGAGATCGCTTTGGCTTCGCGTTTGAACCGCTCGGCATGCTCCGGCTTGATGAACTTGATCGCGACGGTCCGGTCCAGCCGCGTGTCGCAGGCCTTGAACACGTCCCCCATGCCGCCCGAACCGAGCGGTGCGAGAAGCTGATACGGGCCCAGTCGTCTGGGTTCGGTGTTCAAGGGGCGATCTGCTCCAAGCCTGGTTGAGTCGAATTCCAGCCAGTGTACAGGAAAGGCCGGGTGCACGACATACGGGGAATTGAGTCGGGGCGCCGCACGGGATACTCTGGTAAGACACGCTTTCTGAAAGGACCCACCATGAACGTGACGCGCAGAGAAGCCCTGTCGACGCTCGGCGCGAGCGCCCTGGCCCTGGCCGCCGCCGGTCCCGGCCTCGACGCCGCTGCGCTGGACCAGGCCCAAGCGGCCGCCGGCCCCTACACCCTCGCACCCCTTCCCTACGGATTCGACGCGCTCGAACCGCACATCGACGCGCTGACGATGCAGATTCACCACGGGCGGCATCACCAGGCGTACGTGAACAACCTGAACACGGCGCTCGCCGGCGCGGGCGAGGCCGGCAAGGCGCCGCTCGACGACATGCTGAAGAACCTGGCCGCGCTGCCCGAGGCGGTGCGCGCAGCGGTCCGCAACAACGGCGGCGGGCACGTGAATCACGTGCAGTTCTGGTCGGTGCTCGCGCCAGGGGCGGGCGGCGCGCCGACGGGGGCGATTGCCGACGCGATCACGGGCGCCTTCGGCACCTTCGACGCCTTCAAGGACCAGTTCTCGAAGGCCGCGATGGGGCGCTTCGGAAGCGGCTGGGCCTGGCTGAGTGACGACAAGGGGAAGCTGGTCATCCACAGCACGGCCAACCAGGACACCCCGTCGATGGAGGGCAAGCGCGCGATCTTCGGCCTGGACGTGTGGGAGCATGCCTACTATCTGAAGTATCAGAACCGCCGCGCCGACTACGTGGGCGCGTTCTGGAACGTGATCAACTGGGCGGAGATCAACAAGCGCCTGAAGGGCTGACGTGCTGCTGCGCGACCTGGTCGTCATCCTCGCGGCGGCGGTGGCCGTCATGCTGGCCTTTCGCCGCCTCCAGTTGCCCGCCATCGCCGGCTTCATCGTCGCCGGCGCGGCGCTGGGGCCGTCGGGGTTCGGCTGGGTCCGTGATCTGGAGCAGATCCGACATCTGGCGGAGATTGGCGTCGTCCTTCTCCTGTTCACCGTCGGCCTGGAATTCCCCCTTCGCGAACTGCGCCGCCTCGGGCGTGTGCTGACCGTCGGGGGAGGCCTGCAGGTCGGCCTGACGACGGCGGCGACGGCCGCCTGTGCAGCGGCTTGGGGCGTTGGGGCGTCGAAGGCCGTCTTCCTCGGTTTCCTCGTCGCGCTGTCGAGCACGGCCATCGTCCTCAAGGGGTTGACCGAGCGCGGCGAGATCGACGCGCCTCACGGCAAGCTGATTGTCGGCATGCTCCTGTTCCAGGACCTGTGCGTCGTGCCGATGATCCTGCTCGTCCCGGCGCTCGCGGGTCAGGGGGACGGCGCCGCGTCGATTGCCCGGGTGCTCGTCACCGGCGTGGTCGTGGTGGCGGCGGCGCTCACGCTCGCCCGCTGGGTCGTGCCCCGCGCGCTGCACTTCGTGGCGGCTTCGCGCGGGCGTGATCTGTTCGTGCTCACCGTGGTGCTCGTCGGGGCGGCCATCACCTGGGCGGCGTCCCTGGCCGGGTTCTCGCTCGCCCTCGGCGCGTTCCTCGCCGGGATGGTGCTGGCCGATTCCGAGTACGGCCACCAGGCCCTGTCGGATTCGCTGGCCCTGCGCGATCTCTTCACGAGCCTGTTCTTCGTGTCGATTGGCATGCTGCTCGACTTCCGGACCGGTATCGACCAGCCCGCCATGGTCGCCGGGGTAGTGGCGGCCGTGCTGCTCGGCAAGGCCGCGATCGCGGCATTCGCCGGGCTGGTCCTGCGGTTCCCCGTGCGCATCGCCCTCCTGGCCGGGTTCGGCGTGGCGCAGATCGGGGAGTTCTCGTTCGTGCTGGGCCGTCAGGGCGCGGACTTCGGCCTGCTGACCGCCGGGGAACTCAAAGTGTTCCTGGCGGCAAGCGTGGTGACGATGTTCATCGCGCCGTTGGCGCTGCGTTTCGGTCCAGGCCTCGCGGCCAGCGCGTCCCGTTTCGGCGGCCTCCATCGCCTCGATTCGGCGACATCAGGCGCGCTCGCCGTGCCCGCCGGCCAGCCCGACCCGCAGGTGGTCATTCTCGGGTACGGCGTCGGCGGCGAGCTGCTGGCCGAGGTGCTCAACGAGGCGGGGGTCCCGTATGCGGCGCTCGATCTCGAATGGGGAGCGCGTGCGCCAGGCCAGGCGCCAGGGAACACCGCTCTCCTACGGGGACGTGACGAGCCGTGACATCCTCGAACGCGCGGGCGTGGCGAAAGCCATGCAGGTGGTGGTCGTCCTGAATGACCCGCAGGCCACCCTGCAAGCCGTCCGGGTGGCCCGCGAGGTCGGTCCGAAAACGGTCATCATCGCCCGAGCCCGGTACGTGGGCGAGACGCACGCGCTGCTGGCCGCCGGCGCCGACGAGGTGGTGGCCCAGGAGCTCGAGGCGTCGTTCACCATCATCGAGCGCGTCACGAGGGAAGCGCGGCTTCCACGCCCCGAACGCGCAGGCCACGGCGGCCACCGCTCCACCGGCGCCCTGCTGCCGGCCGGACTCGAAGTGGAGAGCGCCGTCGTGCCGGAGGGCGCCTGGATTGCCGGCCGGACCCTGGTCGAGGCCGACCTGCGCCGCCGCAGCGGAGCCACGCTTGTGGCGTTCACCCGTGACGGCGACACCGCGGTGCATCCCTCGCCCGACGATGTGCTGCAGGCCGGAGACGTGCTGAGCCTCGTGGGCAACGACGCCCAGCTTGCCGCCGCCCGCAGCCTGATCAGCGCCGGTCCGCCGGCGGCACCCTGACCGCGCAGACACCCCGGCCGCGGCGAGTTTTCTGAAGCGTTGTGCGAAGGCGGGATCCTGCGGCCGCCATCCAGGCGCACGCTCACGTGGAGTGAGCGCCGGGTATAGAATCTGCGCGGAGACGCCGCCATGAAGTGCCCGCGCATGCTTGTCCTCACCCTCGCCGTGCTGGCCGTGGTCATTGCCCCGGCCGTGCCCGCCAGCCAGTCCCCGGGCTTCGACGAGTCGTTCTTCTCGCGCCTGGCGTGGCGCAGCCTGGGACCGTTCAGGACCGGCGCGTGGACGACGGCCATCGCCGTTCCCGAGGCGCCGCTCGCGTCGCACCTCTACACGTTCTACGTCGGCACGCGGAACGGCGGTGTGTGGAAGACGACGAACAACGGCACGACGTTCGAGCCGGTCTTCGACGGCCAGCCGTCGCTGTCGATCGGGGCGATCGAGGTGGCGCCGTCCGACGAGAAGATCGTGTGGGTCGGGACCGGCGAGGCGTACCAGGCGCGCAGCTCGTACTCCGGCGACGGCGTCTACAAGTCGACCGACGCCGGGAAGACCTGGGCGAACATGGGCCTGCGCGACTCGCACCACATCTCGCGCATCCTCGTCCATCCGAAGAACCCCGATCGGGTCTACGTGGCGGCGATGGGCCATCTCTACACGCCCAATGCCGAGCGCGGTCTGTTCGTGACCGAGGACGGCGGGAAGAGCTGGCGCAAGTCCCTCTACGTCGACGAGAAAACGGGCGTCATCGACGCCGTGATGAGCCGCCGCAACCCGGACGTGATCTACGCGGTGACCTACGAGCTCACGCGGAAGCCCTGGGACCTCGACATCGGCGGCGCGGGCAGTGGCATCTGGAAGACGACCGACGGCGGGCGGAAGTGGACCAGGCTCGGCGGCGGCCTGCCGTCGGGCCGCATCGGCCGGATCGGCATCGACCTCTACCAGGCGAATCCCGACATCCTCTACGCCATCGTGGAGAACGCCAACGTGCGCAAGCCGACCGAGGCGGAGGCGAAGCGCGACGCGGCGCGGCCGAAGCCAAGCGAGTTCGTCGTCGGCAACGAGGTCTACCGCACCGACAACGGCGGGCGCACCTGGAAGAAGACGCATCCCGACGACATCAGCATCGGGAGCAAGGCGGCCTATTCCTTCAACATCCTGCGCGTCGACCCGGGCAATCCCGACCACGTGGCGGTCATCTCGGACGCGATGCCGAACTCGAGCGACGGGGGCAAGACGTGGCAGGGCACGTCGTGGCCGCCGCAGGGCATGTTCGTGAAGGCGTTCGGCGACTTCCGCGTGCTCTGGTGGGACCAGCAGAACCCGAACCGCATCCTCGTGGGCAGCGACGGCGGCTTCTACGTGTCGTACGACCGCGGGAAGACGGCGGACCACTACATGAACATCCCCGTCGGCGAGTTCTACGCCATCGACGCCGACATGGCCGATCCGTACAACGTCTACGGCGGGATGCAGGACCACGACTCGTGGAAGGGCCCGAGCAACAGCTGGTCGGGCGAGGTCAACGTGGCCGACTGGATTACCGTCGGCACCGGCGACGGCATGTACAACCGCGTCGATCCGACCGACGCGCGATGGCTCTACAACACGTCGCAGTTCGGCGATCACAAGCGGGTGGACCAGGCGCAGCGCACGATGACCGACATCATGCCGCGCCGCCCGAAAGATCAACCCGCTCTGCGCTGGAACTGGAACACGCCGCTCGTGCTTTCGCCGCACAACCCGCAGATCCTCTACACGGGGGCCCAGGTGCTCTTCCGGTCGCTCAATCGCGGCGACGCCTGGCAGGAGACGAGCCCCGACCTCACGACGAACGATGAAGCGAAGACGTTTGGCCGGGGCAACATCCAGTTCTGCACGATCACGACCATCTCCGAGTCGCCCGTCACGCCGGGCGTCATCTGGGTGGGCACCGACGACGGCCGGGTGCAGGTGACGAAGACCAACGGCGCGGGTTGGACCGACGTCACGGCTGCCGTCGAGAAGGCCGGCGGACCGCGCGATCGCTGGGTGAGCCGCGTGTTCGCGTCGGGCCACCAGCCTGGCACGGCCTACGTCGCGAAGAACGGCTACCGCCACGACGACTTCGCGCCCTATCTGTTCAGGACGACCGATTACGGCGCCACCTGGACCTCCGTCGCGAAAGGCCTGCCGGACCAGCCGATCAACGTCGTGTGGCAGGACCGCAGGAACCCGTCGCTGCTCGTGGTCGGCAACGACAAGGGTGTCTGGGTGTCCATCGACGACGGCGCGCGGTGGGTGCGGATGACGGGCAACCTGCCACACGTGCCCGTACACGACCTGCTCGTGCACCCCCGGGAACAGGATCTTGTCGTGGGCACGTACGGGCGGGGGCTATACATCGCGAACATCTCCGCGCTGCAGCAGGTGGACGCGAAGGCGCTCGCAGCAGACGTGCACGTGTTCGAGATCACCCCTGAGCGCTACGTGCCGACAAGCGGCTGGGGCAACTACGATTTGTACGGCGACCGGCACCTGACGACGCCGAACGAGCCGAACGGGCTGGCGATCGCCTATCACCTGCGGGAGACGAGGGAGCGGAAGGTGGCGCTCACGGTGGCCGACGCCTCGAAACGCGTGATCAGGACGCTGACCGGCACATCGCACCAGGGCCTCAACACGGTACGCTGGGACATGCGTGACGGCAGCGGGCGCGTCCAGCCTCCCGGCGAGTACCTCGTGACGGTCGAGATCGACGGCCGGTCGTTCACGAAGACCGCGCGCATCAGGCACCCAGGCTGATGGCTGAAGCTCCAGGCGCACCGGTTCCCCTGTTCCCGCGCGGCACCGCGCCGGCGCCGCTCGCGTACCGGCGCGGATCGCGCGAGCCCTACGGCATCCGGTGGTTCGGCAGCACGGCCCTGCTGGGACATCTGCGCCATCTCGGCGCCGAGCGCCTGGCGTCCGGCCAGGTCGACACCCGCGACTGGATGCGCGCACAGCCGCCGGCCGACCTGCTGCGCGAAACGGCCCGGGTGCTGGAAGCGCGCGGCGACGGCGCCACGCTCGCCGAGCGCCTCGGCCGCGAGGTCTGGATCGACTACGTTGCCGACACGGGCGACGACAGCGAGGTGTCGGCCGCCGTGGCCGGGATGGTGTTCGCCGAGTATGCGCTGCAGGACGGCTCGGGGCGCGTGCTGCCCCGTGGCGACCTCCTCGTGTTCGGCGGCGACACGGCCTACCCGCTGAGCTCGGCGCCCGAGATCGCGCGCCGCCTCACCCATCCGTGGAACCAGGTGCTGGCGAAGCAGGGCGCCCCGGACCGCGCCCGCGTCCTGATGGGCATTCCCGGCAACCACGACTGGTACGACGGCCTCGACGGCTTCGCCCGGCTCTTCAGGCGGGACCCGCTGCGCGATCGGGCCGACCGGGCCGACCGGGCGCAGGACGCGGCGCTGCACGAGCAGCTTCGGCTGGCCGAAAGCGCGGATCCGAAGGAGTCCGGGCGAGCCCTGGGGCAGATCTACCGCCAGCTGCACCTCGATGAGCTTGCCGGCTCGATCCGGCTCGCCGAGCAGGCGCTGTCGGGGGCGTTCGCGGTGATGACGGGCCGCAAGGTGAAGCGCATCTCCCGGCTCTGGCTGATTGGCTACCGGGCGGTGCAGGAAGCGACGTACTGGTTGTTGCCGCTGGCGCCGGGGCTCGACCTGTGGGGCGTCGATCGCCACCTGCGGAGCCTGGACTTCCGCCAGCGCCTGTTCTTCGACGAGCACCGGGCCGGCCGGCCCGAGGCGCGGCGCATCCTCGTGTCGCCTGATCCCGCCATCGCGATGGGCGAGCCGAATTTCCCCGGCCAGCAGATCCTCAAGGCCTGCAGGCTGTCACTCACGTCCGACGCCACCTGCTACCTGACGGGCGACAGCCATCACTACGAGCGCCGCCAGATCGGCCCGTCGATGCACGTCATCGCCGGCGGCGGCGGGTCCTTCGTTCACGGGACGCGCGTGCGCCGCTATCCGCGTGGCAAGAAGCCCGCGTGCGCGTTCCCGGATGCCACGACGAGCCGCCGGCTCGCGGCCAGCGTCCCGTTTCAGCTGGTGCTGGGCACCGCGGGGCTGCTCCCTCACGCGGGCTGCATGGCCCTGGCGGCCCTGCAGGTGTCGATGTTCGGCGCCGGCCTCCTGGCGGGCTGGCTCACGACCGCCGCCGTCGCGGCGGCCGCCGTCTTCTTCATGTACCAGGCCGTGCTCAGGCGGCGCGAACGCCCGTGGGCCGCGCTCGCCGTCGCCCTCGCGCACGGGCCGCTGCTCGCCCTCGCCCCGATTGGCGTCGGCTGGCTGCTGGTGCAGTTCATGCCTGCGCTGGCATCCGGCATGCTCGATGTCGCGGCCATGGCGCTGGTGGGCCCCCTCATCATCGGCCACTTCCTCCTCGCCCTGGTGATGACCGGCCTGGAGCACCACCACGGCTACGCCGTGCTGGGCCACCCCGGCTACAAGTTCTTCGTGCGCCTGTGCGCGCACCCGGACGGGCGTGTCGAGGCGTGGACCATCGGCAAGGAAGACACCCTCGGCGAGGGCCCGCCGCGCCTCATTGACCGCTTCGAGTGGTAGCGGCTATCCTTCTCGAATCCGACTCAGCTGGTGCATGAACCGCGGGCGGCCGGAGTGCCGGGCCGCCGAGGGAGGTCGACAGTGTCCGCAACCGTCCGTCAGATGCTCGCCGGAAGGAGCGCCGTGATTTCGGTGGCGCCCTCCACCACCGTGTTCGAGGCCCTCCAGCGCATGGCCCAGCACAACATCGGCGCGCTGCTCGTGATGAACGGCGCCCGGCTGGCCGGCATCTTCAGCGAGCGCGACTACGCCAGGAAGGTCGTGCTGCGCGGGCTGACGTCGAAAGACACGACGGTGGGCGACCTGATGACCGGCAAGGTCATCACGGTGGGCCCCGAGTGGACGGCGGACCAGTGCATGGCCCTGATGACGGAGCACCACATCCGGCACCTGCCCGTGCTGGAGGGCGATCGCGTGCTCGGCGTGATCTCCATCGGCGACGCGGTGAAGGCCGTCGTCGACGATCAGCACTTCGTGATCGGGCAGCTCACCAACTACATCAGCCAGACGTAACGGCGGGCGCAGGCCGGCGGGCGAGGGCCGAGGCGGTCAGCAGGACCAGCGCGATCCACAGCAGGTCGGCGACCAGCAGATGCGCGATCTGCATCCACACCGGCGCCAGCAGCCACACGTTCACGAACCCGAGCACCACCTGGAAGCCGGCGAGCGCCACCACGGCGCGCTTCGCGAAACGCCCGCGGCGATCGCCCGCGCCGATCGGAATCGCCGCGGTGCCGAAGACGAGCATGGCGCCGACGGCCACCCCGAGCGCCGGGTGCAGGATGCGCAGGCGCAGCAGCAGGCTGCTGGTCGGCGCGAGATCCGCCCTGAGCCCGTCGAGGAAAGACGACGCCGGGTAGAGGGTGTCGCCGAGCGCGGCAATGGCGCCCGTCTTGCCCACGCCGATCATCAACACCAGCAGGCCGACCAGGACGGCAAAGGTGCGCGTCCGCCCCGAGATCGAGACGGGCGCGCCGCCCGACAGGAAGTGCGCCGTGAGCGTCAGGCAAAGCAGCAGGATCAGCGTGTTTGCCAGGTGCAGCGGCATCACCATGGCGCGCGCCAGGCTCTCGTCCTGGGCCACCAGCCTGAACAGCACCAGCCCTGCGCCGAGCAGCGCTTCGACGACGATGAACACGAGCGAGGCCACCGCGGCACGCCTGGCCGGATGGCCGGCCGAGACGGCTCGCCAGGTCCAGACGGCGAGCAGCACCACCGCCACCAGCGCCAGGCCGCTCGTGGCGCGGTGGGAGAACTCGACGAGCATCGCGGTATCAGGCGCCCGGGGCACGACTTCCCCGTTGCAGAGCGGCCAGTGGGCGCCGCATCCCGCGCCCGAACCGGTGGCGCGCACGTAGGCGCCCCACAGGATGACGATGACGTTCCAGGCCAGAACGAACCAGGCGTAGCGGGAGAGTCTCTTGGGCACGGGGAGATTCTAGATCGGGACTCGGGGCTCGGGGCTCGGGACTCGGGACTCGGGGCCCGGGGTTCGATTGCGAATGTCGCGCTGCCGCTGGCCATGGCCGCCTTCACGGCTGCGCCGCGGCTGAGCCTCCGCTGGCTCGCGCGACCCGAGGGGGCATAATGGACTCTGCGTCTGAGTCGTCCGCCTCTGAGCCATGCGGGTACTCCGGGCAAGCGGTTCCGGCCTCCGTGCCGTCCGACAACGGGCGGCATGTCAGCTTGGACCAGGCTCATGCGTCTATCTGGCGGCCATCGGTCCCGGCCGGGAAATGTGCCACACTGGGGAGGTTCATTCAGGAGACCCGCCGCATGAAAGCACCACGCCTCGTCCTCATTGGCTTCATCGTCCTGTTGTCCGCCGGCCTGTTCGCCGAGGAGGGCATGTGGATGCCCCAGCAGATCCCGGCGCTCGCCGCCAGGCTGCGGGCCCTCGGGTTCGCGGGCGACCCGAAGTCGTTCGCCGATCTCACGGGCCAGCCCATGGGCGCCATCGTGTCGCTCGGCGGCTGCACGGCGTCGTTTGTCTCGCCCGACGGCCTGATCGTCACCAATCATCACTGCGTGACGGGCGGCCTGCAGTTCAACTCGACCCCGCAGCGCAATCTCCTGAAGGATGGCTTCTTCGCGCCGGCGCTGGCCGACGAGCTGTCGAACGGTCCTGGGTCGAGGGTCTTCGTCACCACGTCCGTCGTCGAGGTGACCGCGGCCGTCGCGGGCGGTATCGGCGCCGGGGCCACGGACCGCGAGCGGTACGACACCATCGACCGCCGCGTGAAAGAGAGAATCGCCGCGTGCGAGCAGGACGGCTCGCGCTGCAACGTGGCGTCGTTCTTCGAAGGCCGGCAGTACTTCGAGATCAAGCAGCTCGAAATCAAGGACGTCCGCCTGGTGTACGCGCCGGCCGAGGGCATCGGCGTCTTCGGCGGCGAGACGGACAACTGGCGCTGGCCCCGGCACACGGGCGACTGGAGCTACCTGCGGGCGTACGTCGGGAGGGACGGCAAGCCGGCCGCCTACGACAGGACCAACGTGCCGTACAAGCCGAAGCACTGGCTCAAGGTGGCCGCCGGCGGCGTCAAGCCCAACGACCTGGTGTTCGTGGTCGGCTACCCTGGCCGCACGCAGCGGCACCAGACGTACGCCGAGGTGAAGGAAACCGTCGAGTGGGCCCTGCCCCGCTCGATCCGTCTCTCGGAGGAGCAACTCGCCCTCATCGGGACGCTCACGAAGGAGAACCCCGCGCTCGCCATCAAGCTGGCCGGGCGCGTGCAGGGCCTGAACAACGGCCTCACCAACTCGCGCGGCGTGCTGGAAGGGATGATGAAGGGCGGCGCCCTGGCGCAGAAGCAGGCGCGGGAAGCGGAACTGGTCGCGTGGATCGCGGCCAGCCCGGCCCGCCAGCAGAAGTACGGGGAGGCGCTCGCGGCCCTGCAGGGCCTCCAGGCCCAGGGTGAGGCGACGCGCGAGCGCAACGCCGCGCTGGGGCTGCTGTCGTCGGCGTCCTCCTATCTGGGGTCGGCGCAGACGCTGTACCGCGTGTCGGTGCAGCGGGCGAAACCCGACGCGGCGCGCGACGCCGGTTACCAGGAGCGGGACTGGCCGCGGATTCGCGAGGGCCAGGACCGGCTGCAGCGCTCGATCGACCCCGTCGCGGATCGCGCCCTCCTCAACTGGGCGATGCAGAAGGCGGCGGCGCTGCCGGCTGACCAGCGCGTGGCGCCGCTGGACAAGGCTGCAGGGCTGACAGCCGGCATGGACCGGGCCGCGGCGGAGGCTGCGGTGAAGGCGTTTCTCGACGGCCTCTACGCCGGTACGAAGCTCGCCGACCGCGACGTTCGCCTCGGGATGCTCGAAAAGAGCACGGCGGATCTGATGGCCTCCGGAGACTCGTTCATCGCGCTGGCCGCCGCGCTCGAGCCGCTGGCCGAGGCGAACCGCGAGGGCGCCAAGAACCGGGCCGGCGCCTACGCGCGGATCAGGCCCGTCTACATGGAAGCCATGATCGAAAAGGCCGGCGGCCTCGTGGCCCCGGACGCCAACAGCACGCTGCGCGTGACCTACGGCCAGGTGAAGGGCGTGGACACGCGCGACGGGCTCTTCTACAAGCCTCAGACGACCCTTCAGGGCATCGTGGAGAAGCACACGGGCAGCGGCGACTTCGACGCCCCGCAGAAGCAGCTCGACGCCATCAAGGCGTTGCGGGCCGGCAGGACCACCGTGTTCGCGGACAAGGGCGTGAACGACGTGCCCGTCAACTTCCTGTCCACCGTGGACACGACCGGGGGCAACTCGGGATCGCCGACGCTGAACGCCCGGGGCGAGCTCGTGGGACTGCTCTTCGACGGCACCTATGAGTCCGTGTCGTCGGACTACCTGTTCGACAGCGTGAAGACCCGGTCGATCCACGTGGACAGCCGCTACATGCTGTGGACAATGGCCGAGGTGGACGGCGCGAAGCGGCTGCTCGACGAGATGGGGGTGTCGCCGACGGCGGCCGTTCCGGCCAAGGCGCCCGCGAAGGCGCCCGCGCCGGTCAAGGCCCCGGCCGTCGCACGGTAGATCGTCTCGCGCGTCACTTGTCGCCCAGGATGATGGGCATGCCGTCCTTGCCCGCGCCGATGATCACGACTTTCGAGTTCTGCGACTCGGAGATTTTCAACGTGGCCTCGATGCCCTTCCAGCGGAGCAGGTTGTCGCTGATGCCCTGGCTCACGATCTTCTGGAAGTCCGAGATGCCCTCGGCTTCAATCCGCTTGCGGTCCGCCTCCTGCTTCTCCTTGAGCAGCACGAACTGCATCCGCTGGCTCTCCTGGTCGGCGCTCAGTTTCTCTTCGATCGCTCCTGCCAGGCGCTGGGGCAGCGTCAGTTTGCGCATCGGCGTCGCCTCCACCACGACGCCGCGGCCCTCGACCAGCTTGCGAAGGTCGGCCGCGATGACCTGCGCGAGCTGCTCGCGCTCGGACGTGTAAAGCGCCTTGGCCTCGTAGCCGGCCGTCACGCCGCGCGTGACCGATCGGAACTGCGGCTCGAGCAGCACCGGCACGTACGCCTGGCCGACGGTCCGGTACACGTCCTGGGCCTTCTCCGGGTCGAGGTGGAAGAGCACGCTCACCTCGATCTGCATCGTGAGGCCTTCCTTCGAAGGCACGTCCATCGTTTCCTTGATCTCCTGCGTCTGCACCGACATCTTCACGACGCGCGCGAGCGGGTTCACGAGCTGAATCCCCGACTTCAGCGTGTCGGGCGAGACCCGGCCGAACAGGTCGACCACGCCGACGTGGCCCGCGGGAATGATCGTCACCGCCCGCGACAGCACGAGGAGGACGAGCAGCACGGCCCCGGCCCCGGCGAAACCGCCGCCGGAGCCGCCGCGCACGATGCCCGCGCGCCTGAGAAATCCGTACGCCACGGCCAGCCCCAGCACGAGCATCACCGCAATCACGAACGTCATGGTCTGCCTCCTGCGGCCGAAGGTAACGCGCCCGTGTTACGTGCGCGTTACGTGGGGGCCGCGCCCCGGCGCCGATGTCGGCGCCGGCTCACCTGCAAGGGACGGAAACGCGCCGGTCCGCGTTCCGGCCTGGTGTTGAGCGGGGCCCACCACTACCGGCGGTGGTTTGAAATTGGACAGGGGCCTTCGTTTACGAGACCGTAACGGCGTCGACGATGCCGACGATGACGGAGCGGACGGGCGCGTCTATCGAGGCGAAGACCTGGCGCGCGCCATTGCCCTCGTCGAGCACGAGGACGCGATCGCCGGGGCCGGCATCCACGGTGTCGATGGCGATGAGGTAGTCGGCCAGCGGCGCGCCGGCGGCGTCGGTCCGCTCCACCACCATCAGCTTCTTCGCGTCGTAGAAGGGGTGGTTGATGGTTGACGTGATCGATCCAATGACGCGGCCGAGGATCATGGGCGGCCTCCGCCCGCATCGACGATGCCGATGATGGTGTGGTCGACAGGCACGAACCAGGGATCGAGCGCCATCGCGGCTTCCCGGCCGCCCTCGTAGTACACGAGCTCGCCCGGGCCGGCCATCCGCGTCGAGTCGGCCGCCACGAGCGGGCCGCCCTTCGGCGCGCCTTGCTTGTCGAGCGGCTGCACCATCAGCATCGGGACGCCCTCGAGGCCCTCGTACACGACGCACGGCACGACCCTGCCGATGACGCGCCCGAGCAGCATCAGACGGTCTCCCCGCCGAGGTCGAGCACCTCCTGCGATCCGAACCACGTGCTCGTCTCAATCTGCTTGATGAGCCCCTCGTGGGGCGATGAGATGATCCGGTGGCGCAGCTGGCCGCCGGATTGATCGACATACCTGGTCACAATCTCGATGGCCGCCTCGATGTCGGGCAGCGTGCCTTGATACACGCTGAGGCCCCGGCCGGACAGGCCCGTGTCGGCGAGGCGGATCTCGATGAGGTCCACCGGCGTGCCTTTCAGCGCCGCCTCGGCCGCGCGCACGTTGGCGGCCACGGTGTCGGTCTCGATGATGGCCAGGGCCCCCGAGTTGCCCGGCTTCCGCCGCCCGAGGATGGCGTCGTACACCCTCGCGTGCACGTCGGCCAGGAACAGGTGGTCCAGCACGGTCGAGCCGCCGTGGGCGAGCGCTTCCCGCAGCGCCTCGTCGACCGACGCCGTCGTGCCGCCCACGAGCGTCAGGAAGCGGCCGCGCGTGATCGTGCCGCACTTCACGAACGCGATGGGCGCTTTCTTCAGCATCGCGTCGGTGGCGGACATGCCGGCGGGGATCTCGTCGAACTCGACCACGGCGATCGCGGGGTGCTTCTTCATCACGTAATCCTGAAATGGTCCACCAGCACGCAGCGCCGCCAGCGCGAGAAGGACCGCGGCCCGGTCAGCCCCTCGCCGGTCGGGCTGGCGATGGTGAACGAGCACGAGCCCTCGCCATCCAGGCCAAGGCCGGCCTGCGACCGCCCGTTCTTCACGAAGATGCTGCAGTCGCACTCCCTGGCCATGCGGCTCAGCCGGTCGATGTTCGTCGAGTGCATCACCGCGGTGTGCCGGTTGCCGTGCTCGGCGTCGATGGCGAGGGTGATCGCGCGGTCGGCGTCGGGCACGCGGCAGATCGGGAGAATCGGCATCATCTGCTCGCTCCAAATGAGCGGGTGATCCTCGTCGACCTCCACGATGCCCAGGCGCGTCGACGCCGGCACGTTCATCCCGAGCGTGCCGAGAATGACGGCCGCGTTCTTGCCGATGAGATCGTGGTTCATCGAGCCGTGGCCGCGCGGGCCGGGATGCTTCGCGAACACGAGGTTCTCGAGGGCGGTCAGCCGGCTGCGATCGATGAGCACGGCGCCCTGCGCCTGCATGGCGCGGATAAGGCGATCGGCGACGCTCGAGACGACGATCGCCTCTTTCTCGTCCACGCAGATGATGTTGTTGTCGGTGGAGGCGCCGAGATAGATGTGCCGCGCGGCCTGCTCGAGGTGCGCCGTCTCGTCGACCACCGCCGGCGGGTTGCCGGGCCCGGCGCAGATGGCGCGCTTGCCGCTGGCCATCGCCGCCTTCACCACGGCGCCGCCGCCGGTGACGACGAGCAGCCGGACCAGCGGATGCGCCATCACCTGCTGCGCTGTTTCGATTGACGGGTTCGACAGGCAGGTGACGACGTCCGGAGGGCCGCCGGCGCCCGTGATGGCCTTGTTCAGGAGCGCCACCGTCTCCATCGAGCAGCGCTTTGCCAGCGGGTGCACGCAAAAGACGACGCTGTTGCCGGCGGCCAGCATGCCGATGGCGTTGCAGATGATCGTGGACGTGGGATTGGTCGAGGGCGTGATGGCGCCGATCACGCCGAACGGCGCCGGCTCGATGAGCGACAGGCCGTGGTCGCCCGTGACGGCGCTCGGGAACAGGTCCTCGAGGCCGGGCGTCTTCTCGGTGACCAGGCGGTTCTTCACCACCTTGTCCTCGTAGCGCCCGAGCCCGGTCTCCTCGACCGCCGACTTCGCCAGCGCCTCGGCGTTCGCCGTCATCGCCGCGCGCATGGCCGCGAGGATGGCCGCGCGCCGCTTCAGGGGAAGGGCCGCGAACACCGGCTGCGCGGCCTTCGCGGCCCGCGCGGCCTCGTCAACCGACGCGTAGATGCCCAGGCCGGGCTCAGCGGAGCCGGCTGGCTTCCCGGCCCTGAGCGAGGCGCGTTCGTCCGCACGAGTCGAAGGGAGCCCCCCGGTCGCCGAAGGCACAGCCTTGCCCGCGATCCCGGCCGCGATCTTCTGCGCGATCGCCTCGATGTCCTGATCGGTCAGGCGCGTCATGGGCTCAGCTGCCTCCCCCGGGGCTGAAGCCCCGGGGCTCCACGTTCACAGCGAGAGGTGCAACAGGCTTCGGTCACTTCTTGTACTTGGTGACGCGTCCGACGTCCCACGTGTCCACGATCGCCATGATGACGGCGTCGACGGGCCGGTTGTTCGTGGCCTGCGTCTGCCGCGCCGAGCTGCCGGACGCGACGAGCACCAGCTCGCCGGGCCCGGCGCCGACGGCATCGGCCGCGACGACGAACCCGCCGGTCTCCTGGCCCTCGGCGTCCACGTGGCGGACGAGCATGAACCGCAGGCCCTCGAGGGTCTGCTCTTTCCGCGTCGCGACCACGGTCCCGACGACTTTTCCGAGCGTCATGAGTTCACCCTCCCGAGCGCACGCAGGAGCTGCCCGCACTGCGCGAAGTCGAAGGGGCCCCCGGGGGCTCCATCATCGAATGGAGGCCGGGTCTTCAGACCCGGCGCACCGCGGCCGGCACGCTGGACCCGACGCGCCGCACCAGCCACGATGGAAACGGCGCGGACAGGACCCGCAGCCGGGGTCCCCGGCGCGGCCTACAACTGCCCCTTCGCCTCTTCGGCCCGGCCGAGGGGCATGACGGTGTCGACGTTGGCGTGCGGGCGGGCGATCACGTGCACGGTGACCACCTCGCCGACGCGGCCGGCGGCCATCTGCCCGGCGTCCACGGCCGCCTTCACCGCCGCGACGTCGCCGCGGACGATGACGGTGACGTAGCCGCCGCCGGTCTTCTCGTAAGACACCAGCTCCACCTTCGCCGCCTTCACCGCGGCGTCGGCCGCTTCCACCACCGCCGGAAACGACCGGCACTCGATCATGCCAAGGGCTTCAGTCATATGTTTGCTCCGTTGCTTCGCTTGCTCCGCAGGTCAGTAGTAAGCAGCCAGTAGGCAGTAGCCAGTACAGATACCTGTCGCGATGACCATCTGCTTTGATATTCCTACTGGCTACTGGCTACTGAATACTGGCTACTACTTCCTCTCCGCTCTCCCCGTCACGCTCTGAATCGCCTGCTCGGCGGCCCTGTACGCGACGTCGATGTCGCGCTCCTCGCCGCCGAGGTACACGCGGCCGAAGCTGCCGAACGCGCGGACCTCCAGGATGTTGATGTCGGCCGCCTTCTCGGCCTCGTTGGCCGCCAGCGCCGCGTAGCCCGCCGGCGCGCACTCCATCACGTAGAGCGACTGCCCCGGCAGGATCAGGTCGCCGTGGCGCGTCCGGTTGATGAGCTGCGTGTGATAGGGCGAAATGTTCCGGATGACCTGGCTCGAGAAGATCTCCGGCTTGGTCCGCTCCTCCTCCTTCAGCCCGAGCATGTCGAGGATCGCGCGCCCCGCCGCGCGGACGTCGGCCTGCGACTCGGAGTGCAGCTCGAGCATCCCGTACAGGCGCTCGATGATGAGCATGCCGGGCTTCACGTGCGTGGCCTTCAGGGCCACGTCGGTCACGCGCATGATGTCCATGCCCGGCGCGATCTCGACAAACAGCGACGCCTCGCCCGGCGTCGGCAGGAAACCCTGCGCGACGGTCCCGAGGAACGACGCGTACTGCGGCTGCAGGCTGTCGAGGAACACGTAGCAGCGGAGCTCGGCCATCGCCCTATCCTCTCTGCGGCGCGCGCGCCTTCGCCTCTTCCAGGATCCGCACGCTCGCGCTGGCGCCGATGCGCGTCGCCCCCGCCTCGATCATCCGCACCGCATCGTCGTAGGTCCGGATGCCGCCCGAGGCCTTCACGCCGAGCTTCCTCGGCGCCACCGTCTTCGCCATGAGGGCGATGTCCTCGGCGGTGGCCCCGCCGCTCGCGAAGCCGGTGGAGGTCTTCACGTAGTCGGCGCCGGCCTTCATGCTCAGCTCGCAGGCGCGGACCTTTTCTTCGTCGGTGAGGAGCGCGGTCTCGAAGATCACCTTGCTCAGGGCGCGGCCGTCCCTGCAGGCTTCGACAACGGCGCGGATGTCGCGGAGCACCAGCGCCTCGTCCTTGCTCTTCAGGGCGCCGATGTTGATCACCATGTCAATCTCGGTCGCGCCCTCCCGGATGGCCTTTCGCGTTTCGAGGGCCTTGATCTCGGGCGACTGGGCGCCGAGCGGGAAGCCCACGACGCAGCAGAGTTTCACCGGCGAGCCACGCAGCAGCGTCCGGCACTGCGCGACGTAGGTGGGGTTCACGCACACCGAGTAGAAGCCGTGCCGCCGGGCCTCCTCGCAGAGCTTCTCGATGTCGGCTGCCGTGGCCTCGGGCCTGAGCAGCGTGTGATCGATCATCCGGGCGAGCTCGTCCGGCGTCACGGGCGGCGGCGCGGGCGATGCCGCAGGCTGGCCTGCCTGGAGCAACTGCCGCACCCGATCGGCGATGCGCTGCAGATCGTCGCCCGAGAGATCCACGTTGCCTCCGCTTCCTCCGGCCATCAACGCCTTCCGCTCGATATCGCGGATCATCTCGACCCGCCGCTGGTGCCGCTTCGCCGTGCAGCCGGTCGCCAGGAAGACGTCCACGATGGCCTTCGCCTGGTCCGGCGTGACCTGCCCGGCGCCCAGCGTCAGCACGTTCGCGCCGTTGTGTTCGCGGCTGTTGCGGGCGAGGGTCTCGCTGTAGCAGGCCGCCGCCAGCACGTTCGGCACCTTGTTGGCCGCCATCGCCGAGCCAATGCCCGCGCCATCGACGATGACGCCGAAGTCGCAGTCGCCGGACGCCACCAGCCGCGCCGCGGCCTCGGCGAACACGGGGTAGTCGACGGCGTCCGTGCTGCCGGTGCCGCAGTCCCGTATCTGGTGCCCCTTTCCCTCGAGGTACACCACGAGTTGTTGTTTCAGATCGAATCCGCCGTGGTCGGCGCCCAGGGCGATACGGAGCGGTTGCGCCATGCGGTCAGAGGGTATCAGACTCGGGACGGCCAACGATAGCACGAGGCCGGACACTGGCGCGCGAACGAGTTAACAGTGTTATTCATTTGACGCGCGGCGGAAATCGGGTCTGCGGAACGCAACCATTTCCGGCGTGCTCCGGTCGAACAAGGCATGGAGAGCACACGCACGACCCGCCGGCTGGGCCTGGCCGGCTTGCTGTTGGCGCTGGCCTGGGCCGCGGCCGGACCGCGCGTTCACGCTGCGGCGGCCGGGCCGGGAGGCTACAAGATCAAACCGGGGCCGTGGAGGGTGGCCTCGCAGGACCTGGTGTTGCGCGACGAAAAGCGGCAGAAGAACCTCGAGGTGACGGTGCGCCATCCCGAGGTTGCCGCGGGCGCGCCCGGGCGGTTTCCGCTGGTGGTCTTCTCCCATGGCGCCGGCGGGTCCCGGGCGGCGTTCTCCGATCTCACCGCCCACTGGGCCAGTCACGGCTACGTCGTCGTGCTGCCCACGCACGCGGATTCGGTCGAACTCCGCCGGCGGAGCGGCGAGGACCTCTCGCGCCTGCGGCGGGACCTCGATTCGCTCAGGCGCGACGTCCGCCCCCTCGACCGGCTGGCGGACGTCACGTTCGTGCTCGACTCCATCGGCATGCTCGAGCAGCGCGTCGCCGGGTTGAGGGACGCCGACGGCGCGGGCCGCGTCGATCGCGATCGCGTCGGGATGGCCGGCCATTCCGCAGGCGCACTGACGACCCAGATGGCCGCCGGCGTCAAGGTGCGGGGCGTCGTCGCTGGCGCCGTGCTCGAGGCGCGCAGCGTCGGCGATCCCCGCATCGACGCCGCCATCCTGATCTCCGGGCAGGGCACCACGAACAGGATGTTCACGGAACAGTCCTGGAACGAGTTGTCGACACCGATGCTCGTCATCACCGGCTCGAAGGACGTCGCGGCCATTGGCAGCGAGACGCCCGCGAGCCGGCGTGAGCCTTTCGATCGGGCGAAACCCGGCGACAAGTACCTCGTCTTCATCGAGGGCGCCACGCACTCGTCCTACCAGGGCAAGGGCCGAGCCTTGTCGCTCGACCCGTCAGTGCCGACTGACGCGGAGCTGGCGATGATCACCAGCGTCACCTCGGCGGCGACGCTCGCGTTTCTGGATCACTGCCTGAAAGACGACGCCTCGGCCCGCGCGTGCCTGAAGTCCGAGGCGCTCGTGGCATTCAGCGGCAGGAAGGCTACGCTGGAACGGAAGTAGGCGGCGGCGTCATGCGGGCTGGCCGCGCCATTCGGCCTTGACCCTGGAGACGCGCGAAATCACGATCGGCGGCGACAGGCGCTCCCCTTCCGACGGCGCCTTGTGGATCGCCCGCACGACATCCATGCCGGCGACCACGCGGCCGAAGGCGGCGAAACCCTGGCCATCGGGATTGCGTGCGCCGCCGAAGTCGAGCGACGGCTGGTCGCCGATGCAGATGAAGAAGTCCGACACGGCCGTGTCGGGGCCCGATCGCGCCATCGAGATCGTGCCGTCTCTGTGGAGGATGCCGCTCACGCTGGTGCGCTCGATCGGGATGGCCGGAAACGCGTCGCCCCGGCGCGACGGGTTGATGCCCGCCTGGATCACCTCGATCTTCACCGGCCTCTCGGCCTGCGTCTCGAGCCGGGCCGAACGGTGCACCCGGCCGCCATCGTAGAAGCCGCCGTCCACGTACTTGAGGAAGTTCGCGACAGTGACGGGCGCGCGGCCGGCGTCGAGTTCCACCTCGAACGCCCCGAGGGCCGTCTCGACGCGCACGCGCACGGTCTGCGCGCCGGCATCCGCGCACGGGAGCGTCAGCGCGCTCACCGCCAGCGCGGCGGCAACAGCGATCCTTCGGGCGCTCATGTGAACAGCGCGAAGTAGATGACGTAGAACCACGAGAAGATGCCGTGGATGATCGCCCACAGGATGGACTTGTTGACGCTCCACGAGATCGTGATCGCGAGCGCCGTTCCGAACCCGATGCCGGCGGTTGCGGCTGTCGACCCTCTTGCCATGAGGGGAAATATACAACGGGACTCGGCGGTCGGGACTTGGGGCCGGTACGATTCTGTCGAATCGCGGAGCAAAGCTCCGCAGGCATTCGCGCTCTGCGCGGCGATCGCTCTCGAGGGACTTGTCCTTTTCCGAATGGGCGCGGCTGCGCGATCCGGGCACCTGTCAGGGCTGCAGTGCGTCATCACCGAAGCGACGTGGCCGGCCGACGCGTTCTGGCGGCAGCGAGGCACCGTCGCGCTGAAGATCGGCCAGTCGCCTTGACCGGCGCCGCGTCCTTGACTAGTATCGCGCGATAACGCCGCTATGAAACGGACCCAACGTCGAGCATCCTCGCCCGGCGCCACTCCGAAACCCGGCGCCACGGCGAAGCCGGGCGGCAGGCCGAAGCCTGGCACCGTCCCGAAGCCACCGCGCCTGTCGACGGCCAAGAAGCTCCTGTTCTCCGCGATCGTCGTCGTCGTGCTGTTCGGCGGCCTGGAAGGGATCCTCGCCCTGGCCGGAGTGAAGGCGGTCCGCTACACCGAAGACCCGTTTGTCGGATTCACCTCGAGCATTCCGCTGTATGTCGAGAAGCCCGGGACCCGTGGTCCCGCGGTGATGGTGACGGCTCAAAACAAGCTGGCCTACTTCAATCCGCAGCAATTCCCGAAGAGAAAACCAGACGGCACGTACCGCATCTTCTGCATGGGCGAGTCCACCACTTACGGGAACCCGTATACGGACATCGTCTCGTTTCCCGGCTGGCTTCGCGAGCTGCTGCGGATCGCCGACCCTGCCCGCACCTTCGAAGTCATCAATGCCGGCGGGATCAGCTACGCCAGCTATCGCATCGCACTGCTCATGGAAGAACTGAGCAGATACGAGCCTGACCTGTTCATCGTGTATTGCGGTCACAACGAGTTCCTGGAGGAGCGAACCTACCGCAGCGTTCGCGGCACATCCGGATGGCTGCTTGGCCTGCAGGACCTCCTCAGCCACACGCGCACGTACTCGCTGGGCCGGTCGATGGTGCATCCGCCCACGGTCAAGGCGGGCCAGTCCGACACGCGCGAGGTCCTGGACGCGGAGGTCAGCACGATCCTGGACCGATCCGTGGGACCGTCGGCCTACACGCGCGACGACAGACTCCGGGCGCATGTGCTGGAGCATTACCGGATCAGCATGGATCGGATGGTGGACATCGCGCGATCCGCCGGCGCCGAGATCCTGTTTGTGACGCCGGCGTCGAACCTCAAGGACTGCTCGCCGTTCAAGAGCGAGTATCGCTCCGGCCTGGGCGAGTCGGAGCGAACGAGGGCCGATGCACTGCTGGCGCAGGCGCAGGCCAAATACGCGCAGGGCGCGCTGACCGAAGCTCTCGGGGCCGCGCAGGACGCCGTGTCGATCGACAACCGATTCGCGCAGGCGCTGTACCTGCAGGGACGGATCCTGTTTGACCTTGGCCGTTACCCGGAAGCCAAGGCTATGTTCGTCCACGCCCGCGACGAGGATATCTGCCCTCTTCGAGGCCTGAGCCCCATCAGCGACATGGTGCGCCAGATCGCGGACAGCCGCGGGGTGGGGCTCGTCGACTACGCCGCCATGGTCGAGCGCGCGTCGCCGCACGGGATCGCCGGCCAGGAACTGTTCATGGACCATGTCCACCCGACCATTGCGGGCAACGGCATGATCGCCAGGGCGCTGGTGGAATCGCTGGCCGAGCGCGGAGTCGTGACGCTCGGTCCGGGTTGGAACGATTCGGCGATCGAGGCTGTTGGCCGGACGATGGAGGCCCGGGTCACGCCGGAGATGAGGGTCTTCGCGCTCAACCATCTGTCGCTGCTGCTGGGCTGGTCCGGCAAGTTCGAGGAGTCGAACCGGCTGCTGGCGGACGCCTTGAAGCAGGCGCCCGACAACCCCGAACTCCTTCACCGCGCGGGCATGGCCGCCCGCCGCGCCGGCCGGCGCGAGGAAGCCGTCCAGTACTTCACGCGGGCGCTGGCGGTCAATCCGAAGTACCCGGAAAGCAGCTTCAGGCTCGGAGTGACGCTCATCGAGTTGGGCCAGGTCGACGCCGGTGTTTCACGTCTTCTCGAGGAGGTGCGGCTGCACCCCGAGAACGCCGAAGCGCAATTCAATCTCGGCGTCGCCCTGGACCTGCAGGAGAAGGACGACGAGGCGCTGGATCGCTATCGCATCGCGATCCGCCTGAATCCACGGTATCCCGAAGCGCATCACAACGCCGCCGTCATCGCGGCGCAGCGGGGGCGAATCGACGAGGCCATCGAACATGGCAACCGGGCAATTGAGATCCGGGACAGTTTTCTGCCGTCGCGCTGGCTGCTGGGCCGGCTTCTGGCCGGTCAGCGGAAGATCCCTGAGGCCGTCGCGCAGTATGAAGAAGGCGTGCGCCGGGCGCCGGCCATGGCGCGGGACGCGTACCTGGAACTGGGCCGCCTCCTGGCGCAGGCGGGCGACAAGCCAGGCGCGCTGAGGTATCTGCGCCTGGCCGAGCAGGCCGATCCCGGCAATGCCGGGCTCGGCTGCCAGTTGGCCGAGGCGTATCGGCTGTGCCAGAGCGCCGCGGACGTCGCGCGGGCGGAGGCCAGTTGCCGGGCAGCCGCGCGACCCTTTGCGCCGGCGCGATAACCGGGCGCCGTTGGTGCGGGGCCGGGCGCATTTTCGTTCCATGATGATCGAAGGCCGGCTGGACTGGTGCGCGTGTCCAGCCCATCCGATAACGCCAAGAAGGGCCAACGTGTGACATCAATCCTTGGCATTTCAGCCTTCTATCACGACTCCGCCGCCGCGCTGGTGGTCGACGGCCGGATCGTCGCCGCGGCGCAGGAGGAGCGGTTCACGCGCAAGAAGCACGACCACGAGTTCCCGGCCCACGCCGTCGAATACTGCCTCTCCGAGGCGGGCCTGAAACCCGATCAGCTCGATTACGTGGGCTTCTACGACAAGCCCCTGCTCAAATTCGAGCGGCTCCTGGAGACGTACCTGTCGTTCGCGCCGGCCGGGTTCGGCTCCTTCGCGCAGGCCATGCCGCTCTGGCTCAAGAAGAAGCTGTACCTGCCGCGCGAGCTGGACAAGGGCCTTGGGCTCTCGCGCCACAAGCGATACGTCTTCACCGAGCACCACGAGTCGCACGCGGCCAGCGCGTTCTTCCCCTCGCCGTTCGAGGAGGCCGCCATCCTCACCGTGGACGGAGTGGGCGAGTGGGCCACGGCCAGCTTCGGCATCGGGCGCGGCAACACCATCGCACTCAGCCACGAGCTCCGGTTCCCGCACTCGCTGGGCCTGCTCTACTCCGCGTTCACGTACTACACCGGCTTCACGGTCAACAGCGGCGAGTACAAGCTGATGGGACTGGCGCCTTACGGCGAGCCGAAGTACGTCGAGCGCATTCTCGGCAAGATCATCGATCTCAAGCCCGACGGCTCGCTGCGCCTGGACATGTCGTACTTCAACTACTGCCAGGGCCTGACGATGACCTCGCCCAAGTTCCATGCCCTGTTCGGCGGACCTCCGCGGAAGCCGGATACGCTGCTGACGGAACGCGACATGGACATCGCCGCGTCGATCCAGAAGGTGACCGAGGAGATCCTGCTGCGCATGGCGCGGCACGTGCACGACAGGACGGGCATGAAGAGCCTGTGCCTGGCCGGCGGCGTGGCGCTCAACTGCGTCGCCAACCAGCACGTGCTGCGGTCCGGCCCGTTCGAGAACATCTGGATCCAGCCCGCGGCGGGCGACGCCGGCGGCGCGCTGGGCGTGGCCCTGTTCATCTGGCACCAGTTGCTGGGCAAGCCGCGGACGGTCGAGCCGGACGACAGCCAGCGGGCGTCGCTGATCGGGCCGGAATACGGCGACGTCGAGATCAGGCGATTCCTCGACGGCGCCGGCGCCGCGTACACGCACATCGGCGACGACGGGAAGCTCTGTGACACGGTGGCGCAGTACATCGCCGACGGCGAGGTGATCGGCTGGTTCCAGGGCCGCATGGAGTTCGGCCCCCGGGCGCTGGGGGCGCGCAGCATCATCGGCGACCCGCGCAACAGCGCCATGCAGACGGTCATGAACGTCAAGGTGAAGTTCCGCGAGGGGTTCAGGCCGTTTGCGCCCGCCGTCCTCCGCGAGCACGCCCATGAGTACTTCGACGTCGCACCCGGAATCGACGCGCCGTACATGCTCCTGGTCGCGCCGGTGACTCCCGCGAAGCGAGAACGCATTTCGGCCGAAGACCAGAAGCGGCGTGGGATCGACAAGCTGAAGGTGCGCCGCTCGAGCGTGCCGGCCATCACCCACGTCGATTACTCGGCCCGAATCCAGACCGTGGACGAGCGCCACGGCCTGTACCGCACGCTGATCGAGTCGTTCTACAGGAAGACCGGCTGCCCGGTCATCGTCAATACCAGCTTCAACCTCGGCTGGGACCCGATCGTCAACACGCCGCGCGAAGCGTACGAGACGTTCATGTCATGCGACATGGACGCCTTGATCATGGGCCACTTCGTCCTGACCAAGTCGGCGCAGCGCTCCTGGAAAGGGGTTCCCGGCCCCGGCCCCGCCCCGGCACCTGGACGCGCCGCGAGCGGGGGACCCGTGCCGGCCAGGGCCGTCGGCGCGCCGGACGCCGTCGGCGGCGATTTGTGGTGGAGCCCCTGCTGCCGCGCTGACCTGTCGATCAGGAACTGCCACGCCGTCTGCGCCGAGTGCGGGCGGACCTTCGCGATTGAAGACGGCATTCCTCTTCTTGCTTTGGAGCACGAAGGCGGCAAAACCAAGGCGCCCTCCGAGAAGGCGCCACGCCCCAATTACGACGATCTTGACTCGGTGCGGGCATTGATCGCGAAGATGCGTCAGGACCCCTACGCCCGTAAGCTCAACGAGTCGGCGCCCTACAACAGCGCGGTCCTCGAGGTCGGCTGCGGAACCGGTCAGCTTTCCAACTTCCTCGGCATCTCGTGCCGGACAGTGGTCGGAACCGACATTTGCCTCGACTCGCTGCGCCTGGCGGAGCAGTTCCGCAGCGCGCAAGGTCTGAACCGCGTGCGATTCGTGCAGACGGATCCGTCCCGCCCCGTCTTCAAGCCGGAGCAGTTCGACCTGATCCTCCAGAACGGCGCCCCCGGCGGCAGCGGCGACACAATCGGCGCTCTGAAGAGCCTCGCACAGATACTCAGGCCGGGTGGTCATCTCATTGTCGGGCTGTTCAACACGTACGGCCGCATCCTGCCGGACCTGCGCCGGATGTTCGGCGCTCACGCCGACGGCCGCGCCTGGCTGGCAGACGGCCACGACCGCGCGGGCCGCTCGACGCATACCGTCGGCGAGGTGCTCGGCTGGTTCCGCGAGTGCGGCCTGGATTTCGTCCGTAGCGAGCCGGCGGCCATGACGAGCAGTGACGAGGGGAAGGGCCAGCGGCTCCTGGAGCCTGTCGCGCTCGACGGCCATCCGGACAGCATTCGAATGCGGACGCGGCAGTTCACCGGCAGCAGCCGCACGGGCGGCTACTTCCTGATGATCGGCCGCAAGCCTGGCGATCCAGGAGCCCGGATGGAAGCGTGATTCCTGCTCCTTCTCCGTGTCTCCGTGGTGAGTTCCCTGGAGGTGAGCCGAGATGGGCCTGGTCGAGACCAACTGGAATCCGTCCCCGCGCGAACTGCGTCAGTTCGCGGGCATCTGGTTTCCCGCGTTCTTCGCCTTGATCGGCGGCGTGATCAGCTGGAAGGCCGGCTCCGTTCCGACGTGGGTCGGCGTCACGTGGGCGATCGCCGGTGTCGTCAGCGTCGTCGGCCTGATCAACCCATCGTGGATCAAACCGGTCTATGTCGTGTGGATGGCCGCGGCGTTCCCGATCGGCTGGATCATGTCCGGCCTGCTTCAGCGGGCCCTCTTCTACCTGGTCATCACGCCGATCGGCCTCCTGATGCGCCTGGTCGGGCGCGACCCGATGACGCGCACGCTGGACCGCACGGCCGCGAGTTACTGGATGGAGCACGACCCGGGCGGCGACGTGCCACGCTATTTCAAGCAGTTCTGAGAGCCGAAAACGAGAATGACCGCAGACTCGCTGAGGCGTAGAGCAGTGAAGGAGAACGAAGGCCTTCCTCGGCCTCGCCTCCGTGGTGAGTGCTGCCTGGCTACAACTGACCGAGGAGGCCCATTCATGGGCGATGAAAAGAACTCAAACCAGAAGACCGACTTCACCGAGCAGGCAAAGGAAGCCCGGCCCGGCCTGGTGCAGGAGTTCACGGTCTTCCTGCTGACGAACAAGAAGTGGTGGCTGACGCCGGTCATTCTGCTGGTGTTGCTGCTGGGCCTGATCATCAGCTTCGGCGGCACCGCCGCGGCCCCGTTCATCTACACCCTGTTCTGAGGTCGGCCTGCACACTGGCGGCGCCGGCACCAGCTCTGCCCGCCCGGGCCATGCGTCGGACTGTCAGCCTCTGCTGGACCAGCCGGGCCGACCTGCCGCCGCCGGGCCGTCCGATAGCGGGGGTTCAGCCAACCCGCCGAGCCGACAGTGGGCGAGCAGGGATCCCTGCTAATGCTCCCGGCCGTCTCCTGTTCCTGGTCCTCTGGCTGTTGACGAACTCAGAGAGGAAGAAGAGGGGCGAATCAGCCGCGGAGTGGGCGCAGCGTCGGGAAATCTTACATTCTGCGACGACCAGAAGGGCTTCGGCAGGCCTGCTAGGATCTGTTATCCTGTCGCAGGCCAGCCACTTGTCGCGATTCTCCGAAGGCCGGTCAGTGATTGGCGCCGATCGTGCTTCCGCGGAGTTTTGATAGGCGGAGTCCGTGCGGTCTGCAGTTCCGCTCGTTCGCCCGCCCGGGAGATGTGCAGGGCGTTCGGAACTCGACAGCCGGAGACCTTCGATGATAGAACTGGTTGGGTCTCCACAACGGGGCGCTCGCGAGCACGCTCCCATCGGAGAAACTCCCGGGGGCTTTGGCGGGCGGTGTCGCTCCGAACGGGCTGTACCTGGACGGCTCTTGGTGGGACACGGGCGATGAGCGCGCGTTCCGCGTCGCCGGCTCTCCGGTGAGCCCGGTGCCGAAACGTCGATCTTGACGATGTGTCCGGGTGGCTTGGTGGTCGCTTTCTCGCGCCGGCGACGCGCCGGCAAACGCTGGGCTCAGGAATTATGGAGGAGTGCATGCGCAGAATGCTCGTCGTGGCGGTCGTCGGTCTGGCCCTTGGCTTGACTCTTGGTACGACCGCGGCAATGGCCCAGGTTGCGGGCCCTCTGGTCATGACGCCCGAAGCGGTCGCGGTATCACCCACGCTCCACTCCATCGCCCGCCTTGGGACCGTGACAATGTACGGCGCGGAGGAATTCGGCGTCCGCCGCGGGCATGAAATCGACAAGGCCCAGACCATCGGCAGAGTCCTCGGGCCCCAGGCGTCGGTGTCGGCCGCACCGTCAACGCCGTACAACCAGACGACCACGACCCAGCCGCTCGGCGCCGTGTACGGCCCGAGTTTCGAAGGGCTGGGCAAAGGAACGCCGGGTTACAGCGTCGGCGTGACGCCGCCGGACACGACGCTGGGCGTGAGCCCGACGCAGGTGGTGCAGTGGGTCAATCTGCACCTCGCAGTGTACGACAAGGCCGGCAATCCGCTGCTGGCGGCCCCGGGCTTCATCCCCGGCAACGCGATCTGGTCGGCGCTGCCGCCGGGCTCTCTCTGCCGCGACACGAACCGAGGCGACCCGATGGTGCAGTACGACCGGATGGCCGGTCGATGGATCCTCACGCAGTTCGCGTTCAATGCCCAGGCGACCAGTAACGCCCAGTGTATTGCGGTGTCTACGACCAACAACGCCTTGGGCAGTTATTACCTGTACCAGTACAGCTTCGGCACACTGCTGCCCGACTATCCGAAGCTGGGCGTGTGGCCCGACGCGTACTACATCACCTTCAACATGTTCAGTTTGGGCTCGTCGTTTTCTGGCGGCGAAGCCTGCGCGTTCGACCGCGCGGCCATGCTGGTCGGCGGGGCGTCGCCGTCCGCCATTTGCTTCCGGAGCGCCAACCGGTTCAGCTACCTCCCGTCTGACCTGGACGGCGACCGGCTGCCTCCCGCCGGCGCCCCGAACTACCATATCTCGTGGGATTGGCCGTTCCTCGCTGGCCCGCCGTACACGATGCAACTCACCAAGTTCAAGCCGAACTTCGTGACGCCTGCGCTGTCGAAGTTCGACGATGGATTCGGCGGCGCGACGTTCTCCTACGTGGCGTTCCCGCTCGATGCCGGCACCATCGCCGCGTGCCTCGATAGCGGCGGCACCTGCGTCCCGCAGCCGGGGACAGGCAATCTTCTGGACACTCTGGGCAGCCGGCATATGTATCGCCTGGTGTACCGGAATTTTGGGAACACCGGTGATGCGCTGCTGGTCACCCAGGCGGTCGATGCCGTGCCGGGCGGCACGCAGGCTGACCTTCGCTGGTGGCATATCCGCCTCCCGGGGGCGAACCCGCCCGTGGTCTTCCAGAACAGCAACTTCATCCCGGATTCGCAGTCACGCTGGATGGGCTCGGCGGCTTTCGACAAGTTCGGGAACATCGGAATCGGGTATTCCCTCTCCTCGTCCACGACGTTCCCGTCAATCGCGGTGGGGGGGCGTCAGCAGCGGGACCCGAAGGATATTCTCAGAGCCGAGAGCGTGAGGATCGCGGGCACCGGCAGCGATACGGGGCCATACAGTCGTTGGGGTGATTACTCGGCGATGCAGATCGACCCGAAGGACGACTGCACGTTCTGGTACACCACGATGTACCTCTCATCCTCCGCCGGCTCGTTCAACTGGCGCACCCGGGTTGTGTCCTTCAAGTTCCCCAGCAACGTCTGCGGCCTGTAACCCGCCCCGGGGCACATCGAGGCTGGCGGCGCGGGCCGCCAGCCTCTTTTCCGCATTAGGAGTCCTCGTGTTTCGTTCAGTCTTCGTCGCGCTCGCCTGCCTTGCCTGCCTCGCCTGCGGGGCTCGGGACAGCGGCTCCCCCGTGGTCATCGAGGCCGGCGGGCTGTCGATGACGCAGGCGGAGTTCGAAAAGCTGGTGGAAGGCGACAAAAGTCTTCGTGCGACGCTCGCACGGCCCGCCGGCAAAGCAGCGCTGGGCCGGGAGTTCGGCAAAGCGTTCGCGCTCGAGGCCGAAGCGCGCCGGCGGAAGCTCGACCAGTCGCCCGGCGTCCAGCTGAAGGTGCGCAACTACACCATGCAGTTGCTGGGCTACGAGCTTCTGGTCAGCCTGCGGGCCGGGTACCTCAAAGACCAGGAGGCGCTCGCCCGCCACTACGAAGCGAAGCGCAGCACCTTCGAAGAACCGCGCGTGCGGACCATCCTGGTGCGCGTCAAAGGCTCCGCGGCCGCGGCGCGCCCGGGGACCCGTGAACTGTCGGAGGCCGAGGCGCGAGCCAAGGCTGAAGCGCTTCGGGCGAAGCTCGCCGGCGGCGCCGACTTCGCCGCGCTCGCCAGGGAAGAGTCCGACGACGCCGGCTCGCGCGACGCCGGCGGCGACATCGGCTTCGTGACACGGGGCTCCACGGACGCCAGGTTCGAGGAACTGGCCTACTCCCTGCCGGTCGGAGCCCTGAGTGATGTGATCAGGACCGAATTCGGTTTTCATATCCTGCGCGTCGAGGAGCGCCGCGCGCAGCCCCTCGAGTCGGTGAAAGAGATGATTGCGAACGAACTGGCCCATAAGGACATGGAGGCGCTCTCGGAAAAGGGCTACAAGCTCAACGACGCATTCTTCGGGAAGTAGGCGCTCGGCAGCTCCCTTCCAGCGCCGGGTCCGCACCAGCAGCGCCCAGCCGTCCCCTGAGCGGGCGTCGCCGAGATCCCACGCGTCGTACCGACGACTCCTGCGCCCAAGGACGGTGCGCTACCGGCCTGCGGCACGCCCGGACCCGACCGACAACTGATCTCTGCTCCGCTCGACGTGGTCGCCGGCGACGCCAGGTCGAAGACGAACCGGTAGCCACGGCCTGAGCCCTGAGCGCCGTCGAAGGGCCGGACGCGCCATCCCTTCGCGCTCCTCGGGTCTGTACCGTCGGCTGACCCCCCGTTTCCTGGGGGCCAGGGTGTACCGATGCACGAGATGCCACGACTGTCCCTGATACTCACCGCGATCCTGTTTGCCGCCGCCTCGGCTCCCTCAGCCGCTCGGCCTCAGGCCGCCTCAACCGGACCGCCCAACATCGTCATCATCTTCGCCGACGACCTGGGGTACGGCGATCTGGGCGTCTATGGGCATCCGCTGATCAAGACGCCGCGCCTGGACCGTCTCGCGGCCGAGGGCCTGAAGCTGACGTCGTTCTACGCGTCCGCGCCCGTCTGCTCGGCGTCGCGCTACAGCCTGCTGACCGGCCGGTACGCGATCCGGTCCGGCATCAACGGCGCGCTCATGCCCGAGAGCACGAACGGGCTCGGCGCCGGCGAGACGACCATCGCGGGCATCATGAAGTCAGCCGGCTACCGCACGGGCATGGTCGGCAAGTGGCACCTGGGCAACAGACCGGGCTTCTTCCCTACCGAACACGGCTTCGACTCGTACTTCGGCCTGCTCTACAGCAACGACATGATCCGACCGTGGGTGCAGACCGATGCGCCCCTGCGGCTGTACCGCGGGGCGCAGGGACTTCCGGGCGAGGTCGACAACGCCGCCCTCACCGAGCGCTACACCGGGGAGGCCGTCGCGTTCATCCGGGAGAACGGGAACCGGCCGTTCTTCCTCTACCTTGCCCACTCGATGCCCCACGTGCCGCTCGGCGTGTCTCCGCGGTTCGCCGGCACCTCCGCGAGCGGGCGCTACGGCGACGTCGTCGAGATGCTCGACTGGAGCACGGGGCAGGTGCTCGACGCGCTGCGGGAGGCCGGCGTCGAGCGGAACACGCTCGTCATCTTCACCAGCGACAACGGGCCGTGGATGGACATGCCGCCGCGCATGCTGGTGGATCCGCGGATCGTGCGCACCGACGCGGGCAGCGCAGGCCCGCTGCGAGGCAGCAAGGGCACCAGTTGGGAGGGCGGCACCCGCGTGCCGTTCATCGCGCGCTGGCCGGGCCGCATTCCGGCCGGCCGCGTGAGCAGCGACCTGGCGAGAACGCTCGACCTCCTGCCAACCGTCGCCCGCCTCGCCGGCCGGCCGCTGCCTGCGAACCGTGCCATCGACGGTCAGGAGATGTCTGACTTCCTCGCAGGCAACGGCCCTTCTCCCGCGCAGGAGTTCTTCTACTACAGCAGCGGCGGCCGGCTGGAAGGCGTCCGCGACCGCCGGTGGAAGCTGCACCTCGCGTTTCCGGACAAGGGCGAGCCGGTGGCGGAGCTCTTCGACCTGCTGGCCGATCCCTCCGAGCGCTGGAACGTGGCCGACGAACACCCCGACATCGTCGCGCGCCTGCGCGAACGGATGCGCCGCTTCGCCGCCACGCTCACCGCCGATGGCTCCCGGCAGCCCTGAAGGGCTGCCCTCCAGCGGGGTGACGGCGTGACGGGATGGAGGTCGAGGCCTCCGCCTTCGCGCGGAACGCTTCGGCGGACTCGCCGTAGCCTTGGCGAAGGCGGTCAGCCGTGGCGTTTCGGGATGTACCGCGGCACGCGCCGGCAGTAGTCCTGGTACTCCGCGCCGAAGCGATCGCGCAGTTCCCGCTCCTCGAGCAGCACCACGAGGTGAATCGCGGGAAACACCAGCAGGTACAGCACCCAGACGCCGCTGTAGTTTGCGAAAGCCACGTACACGAGGCAGAGCAGCAGGAACTCGAGATAGCGCGGGTTCCGGGTCTTTGTATAGATCCCCTCGCACAGCAGCCGGCCCTTGTCGGTGTTCGAGATCTCGGGCACGCCCACCAGGATCCGCTGGTTCAGGTGCTTTCGCCGCTGCTTCGCGACGTAGCCCCCGGCCACGGCGGCCGGCGCCGCGATCAGCAGGAGCAGGGGCTGGAACCCGAGGTCGTGCCCGATCAGGGCCGGGCTGAAGTGCCACAACAGCACGGCGGCGGAGATGAGCAGTGAGTAGATGACCAGGAAGCTCGCCACCACGCCGAGCCGCCGCCAGAAGCGCGTGAACGGGTGAATGATGTACCAGGCGCCGATGGCGGGCGGCAGGGAGACGACCATCAACACCGCGACGAACCAGCGCGCCTTGTCCATGGGCCCCTGCGCTATCTCCACACGATGCACACCGGCGTGCCGGCGACCATGATGCGCCCGGTGGCGGTCAGCTGACCGCTCGCGTCGCTGACATCGAATTCGACGATGGTGTCGCCCGCCTGGTTCGCGGCATAGAGTCTGGCCCCCGCCGGGTCGAGGCCGATGAAGCGCGGCGTCGGGCCCGTGGTCGGTTCCCACGCCACGGCCGTCAGCAGCCCGTTCGACTCGTCGACGCGGAAGATACCCACGCTGTTGTGCCCGCGGTTCGAGACGTACACGAACCGGCCGGACGGCGCCACGGCCACCGCCGCCCCCGTATTGTCGCCCGTATGGCTCGACGGAATCGACGGCACGATCTGAATCGGCTCGAGGGCTCCCGAGTCACGGGTCCGGTAGACGCCCACCGTGGAATCCAGCTCGTTGATGACGTACGCGAACGGCAGGCGCGGGTGAAACCCGATGTGCCGCGGCCCGGATCCCGTTCGCGTCCTCACCGATGGCGGGTCGGCCGGCACGAGCGCGCCCGTCGCCGCGTCGAGCCTGAAGGCGAACAGGCGATCGAGGCCCTTGTCGGGCACGACGATGAAACGCCCGGACGGGTCGAAGGGGCATTGATGCGGGTGCGGAACGGCCTGCTCGGTGCGGTGAGGGCCAAGCTCGCCCTTGAGCGCCACGTCGGCTGTCCTGCGGCCAAGGGAGCCGTCGGCATCGATCTGCAGCGCGATGACGTTGCCCGACGCGTAGTTCGCCACGACGAGAAACCGCCCCGTGGCGTCGAGGGCCAGGTGCACGGGGTTGTCACCGCCACAGGACTGCCGGTTGATCAGCGTCAACTCGCCGGTGGTGTCGTTGATCGCGAACGCGGAGACCTGATTGGCCTCCGCATGCACCGCGTAGAGGACGGGCCGCCGCGGGTCGACCGCCAGGTATCCGGGGTTCACCTCGCGGCTGAGGGCCTGGACGCGCGCCCAGCGGCCCGTTGCCGGGTCGATGCGATACGCGGAGATGCCCTCGCCCCTCGCCTTGCGCGCCTCGGACGTGAACGACCCGACGTACGCGAAGCGAGACTGGGGCCGGGCGTCCTGCGCGCCTGGCGCGGCGCCGGGGATCCCGCGGCTCTCCGCGAACCCGCGCTCGCCTGCCGCAGCCGCCATCGCCGCCGCGGCCATGGCGGAATCCGGAGAGGCTGATGAACTGCCGCCTGCTGGGAGCCCCGGCGGGGCGCGGTGGTCGTGGCGTTGGCATGGCCCGGACAGCGTATACCAGGCCGGGACCGAGAGTCAGGCTCCGTGCCGCGAGACGGCTGGGAGCCGGGTCTTTAGGCCCGGCGCGCCGCGATCTGGCAAGATGGAGGGACGGTGCGACTCCTGGTCCTGCTTTCATCGCTGCTCATCGTCATCAGCACCGCGGGTGCTGCCACGCAGACGCCTGCGCAGGAGGCTGCCGCGCCGCCGGCGTTCGAGGAGTTCCTGGCGGCGCTTCGCGCGGAAGCGCTGTCGAAGGGCATCAGCCAGCGCACCGTCGACGCCGCACTCGGCTCGATCGAGCCCCTGCCCGTCGTCGTCGAACGCGACCGGACACAGGCCGAGATCACGCTCACGCTCGATCAGTACCTGGCTCGCCGCATCCCGCCCCGGGCCGTGCGGACGGCCCGCGAGATGGCCTCGACGCACCGGGCCGAACTCCAGCGGGCATCCTCGGCCTACGGCGTGCCGCGGTCGATTATCACGGCCATCTGGGGCCTCGAGTCGAACTTCGGCCGGTTCCAGGGCGTGCGGCCGACCGTCGCCACGCTGGCCACGCTCGCCTACGACGGCCGGCGGGCCGCGCTCTTCCGCGACGAGCTGTTCGCCGCGCTTCGCATCATCGACAGCGGCGACGTCGCCCCGGAAGCCCTGAGAGGCTCGTGGGCCGGCGCGATGGGCCAGGCGCAGTTCATGCCGTCGAGCTACCTGAAGTGGGCGGCCGATGGCGACGGCGACGGCCGGCGCGACATCTGGACGTCGTTGCCCGACGTGTTCGCCTCGGTCGCCCGCTACCTGCAGGAGCACGGCTGGACGAGCGGCCAGCGCTGGGGGCGTGAGGTCAGGATGTCCGACAACGCCGCGGCGCGCATCGCCGCTGCCGTGCCGATGCGGTTGAGCGGCCCCTGCCAGGCCGTGCGCGACATGACCGAGCCGCGGCCGCTCGTGGAGTGGCGCGCGCTCGGCGTGACCCAGCGGAGCGGCGCCCTGCTGCCGGCCGCGGACATCCCGGCATCGCTCGTGCGCATCGATACGCACCGCTTCCTCGTCCACGCGAACTACGAGGCGCTGCTGGCCTACAACTGCGCCCACACCTACGCCCTCAGCATCGGCATCCTCTCCGACCGGATCGGCACGCGCTGAGCGGCCCGTCTTCGCCGGACAGCTTCACGGCCGGCTTCGGCGCGGCAGGCTCCGTCCCCTCTCCCCAAGCCCCAAGCCCCCTGCCCCAAGCCCTAGTTGATGTAGACTCTCCCGCCAGAGGTTTGACCACTCATGACCACGCTTGACTGGATGATTGTCGTTGCCTACTTCCTCCTCCTTGCCGGCCTCACCCTCTGGGTGATGAAGCGGAACAAGAACACGGCCGACGACTACTTCCTGGCCAGCCGCAATCTGGGCTGGCTCATCGTCGGCGCGTCGATCTTCGCGTCGAACATCGGGTCGGAGCACCTGGTGGGCCTGGCCGGGTCGGGTGCGACCAGCGGCGTGGCCATGGCGCACTACGAGCTGCACGCGTGGTGCCTGCTCGTCCTCGGGTGGCTGTTCGTGCCGTTCTACAGCCGCTCGAAGGTGTTCACGATGCCGGAGTTCCTCGAGCGGCGCTTCGCGCCGTCTGCGCGCTGGACGCTGTCGATCATTTCGCTGGTGGCGTACGTCATCACCAAGATCGCCGTGGGGATCTTCGCGGGTGGCGTCGTGTTCGGCACGCTGCTGCCGGAGATTCAGTTCACCCTGGGCGGCTTCGAGTTCAACGCGTTCTGGATTGGTTCCGTGGCGGTGGTCATCCTGACGGGTCTCTACACCGTCGTGGGCGGGATGCGGGCGGTCGCCTACACCGAGGCCCTGCAGACACTGATTCTCGTGATCGGATCGGTGCTGCTCACGGTGGTGGGCCTGCAGAAGCTGGGGGGCTGGGGCGAACTGCGCGCCGCCCTCGATCCCGACATGTTCAACCTCTGGAAGCCGCTTATTCCGGCGGGCGTCGAAGGCACGTGGGCGCCCGTGAAAGAGGCCGGCCGGATGGCGTGGTATTTCAACGGCAACTACCCCTGGCTGGGCATGCTCATCTGCGCGCCGATCATCGGCCTCTGGTACTGGTGCACCGACCAGTACATCGTGCAGCGGGCCCTGGGCGCGCCGAACGAGCGTGAGGCGCGGCGCGGCACGATCTTCGCCTGGTACTTGAAGCTGCTGCCGGTGTTCATCTTCATCATCCCGGGCATGATCGCGCTCGCCCTGGCGACCACAGGACGCGTGGAAGGCCTGAAGGTGATGGTGGGCCCGGACGGCAAGGCCATGGGCGCGGTGGCGCAGGCGGCGTTCCCGCTCATGGTGCGCGAGATCCTCCCCGCGGGTATCCGCGGCCTGGTCGTGGCCGGCCTGCTGGCGGCGCTCATGAGCTCGCTCGCCGGTGCGTTCAACGCCTGTTCCACGCTCTTCACGATGGATCTGTACCAGAAGTTCCGGCCGGCGGCCACGCAGGGACAGCTGGTGTGGATCGGCCGCGTGGCCACCACCGTGATGGTGCTCATCGCGCTCTTCTGGATCCCGGTCATCCAGGGCGCGCGGGGCCTCTACGACTACCTGCAGGGCGTGCAGGGGTATCTCGCGCCGCCGATCTTCACCGTGTTCTTCCTGGGCGTCTTCAACAAGCGGCTCAACACGAAGGGCTGCCTGGCCGCGCTGGGCGTCGGCTTCCTGCTGGGCGTCTTCCGGCTGGCCGTGGACACGCCGGTGGCGCTGAAGATGGCGGGGTACGAGCAGGGCTACGCGGCCGGCTCGTTCTTCTGGATCGTCAACAACGTCTACTTCCAGTACTACAGCGCCTTCATCTTCCTCGTCTGCGTCGTCGTGATGGTGGCGGTGAGCTACGCCACCGAGGCGCCCGACGAGCGGCGCCTGGCCGGCCTCACCTATGCGACGGTGACCGACGAGCACCGTCGCGAGTCACGCCGGAGCTGGGGCCGCATGGAAGTGCTGGCATCGGTGGTCGTGGTGCTTCTCATTCTGGCGGCGTACATCTACTTCAACGGGTGACCAGGAGGCCGGTCGTCAGTAGCCGGTAGCCGGTAGCCAGTGGAGTTCGATGGCGTTTCAGCGCTGGGCGGACCCGATGTGCCGCTTGGCGGCCGCGAGCGCCGACTCGATATCGTCGCAGACGAGCAGGCAGCCGTCGCACGCCACGATGCCGGCGTTGGTGAGCACCTCGCGCGGCTGCGCCCGCAGCCCGGTGATGATGGCGAGCGTGTGCTGGCGGGTCAGGGTCTCGAGCGCACTCTCCAGGGCCACCAACCCGGTGACATCGATCGCCGGCACCTGCTCCAGCCGCAGGATGAGCACCTTCGCGCGGCCCGCCACCTCGCCGAGCGTCGCCGTGGCCTTCTCGGCGGCGCCGAAGAACAGCGGCCCCACGATGTCGTACACGAACACCCCCTTGGGCAGCGGCCCTGGCAGGTCGGGGTGGTCGTCCTCGCTGAGCCGCGTGTCGGACACTTCGACCATGCGGCGCATGAAGAGCAGGGCGGCGAGGCCGATGCCCACCGAGACCGCGGTGACCATGTCGAAGAACACGGTCAACGCGTAGCAGGTGAGCAGCACGACCACGTCGCTCGTCGGAGCGATGCGCAGCATGCGCCGCACGTGCTTCACCTCCGACATGTTCCAGGCCACGACCAGCAGCAGCGCCGCCAGCGACGCCATCGGCAGGTAGCCGATGAGCGGCGCGAGGGCCAGCATCGCCGCCAGCACCACCAGCGCGTGGATCATCGCGGCAACGGGCGACCGCGCGCCGGCGCGCACGTTGGTCGCCGTCCGCGCGATGGCGCCGGTCGCGGGGATCCCGCCGAAGAACGGCGTGACGATGTTGCCCACGCCCAGGGCCACCAGTTCGGCGTCGGGATCGTGCTTGGTACGGGCGAGGCCGTCGGCCACCACCGCCGAGAGGAGCGATTCGATGGCCCCGAGCATCGCGATCGTGAAGGCGCCCGGCAGGATCTGGCGGAACGCGTCGAAGTTGAGCGGAAACGCGTGGCGGTGGCCCTCGGCCAGCCACGGCAGGAGCGGCAGGGGCGGCATCTGCGGAATGCCGTGGACGACGATGCGGCGGACCTTGGTCTCGAAGGTGCTGGCGATTGTCGCCACGTCGAACCCCGGCCAGACGCGCGGCAGCAGCAGCGCCGCGACCGCTGCCAGCGGCAGTGCCACGAGCGCCGCGGGCACCTTGCCGACGATGCGTGGCCAGACGATCAGGCACGCGAGTGTCATGAGCCCGATCGTCAACTCCGGCGCCGAGAGCGACGGCAGCGCCTTCCCCATCGCCCACACGCGATCGAGGAACTGCTCCGGGTTGCCCTCGAGCGTCAGCCCGAACAGGTCTTTCAGTTGCAGCACGGCAATGACGGTGGCGATGCCGGCCGTGAAGCCCGTGGTCACGGGGTAGGGAATGAACTCGATGAAACGCCCGAGCCGGAGAAAGCCCATGGTCACCAGGATGATCCCGGCGAGCAGGCCCGACACGAGCAGGCCGGGCAGGCCGAAACGGGCATAGATGGGCGCGAGAATGACCACGAAGGCGGCCGTGGGCCCCGTCACCTGCGTCCGCGACCCGCCGAGCAGGGCGACGACAAACCCGGCGACAATCGCGGTAGAGAGCCCGGCCTGCGGCGGCGCGCCGACCGCGATGGCGAGCGCCATGGAGAGCGGCAGCGCGACGATGCCGACCACCGTGCCGGCGAGCAGGTCGCGCCGGAAGTCGGCGCGGGTGTAGCCCTCCTGAAGAACCGCCCGCAGCGCGGCGGCGGGCAGGCGCTGCCAGGGAGTGGGGGCGGATGACGCCCGGTATCTTGTCCGCGCCATCCGCCCAGTATCCCCTATCGCGCTGCCCCTTGTCCCCGCCTCTTCCCTCTCGCCTCGCCCCTCTTCGCTCTCGCCTTCCGTCCTACTGCCCCCGTCCGCCCCGCCCCGCCGCCGCGGCTGGCGGCCGGCGGCCGCCCTGCGGCGTCTCGCGGGCCAGTTCGACGAGGTCCACGCTCTCGGAGGCCTGGCCCAACAGGTGCTTGGCGAAGTAGTCGGCCCGCAGCCAGAAGAAGTAGTCGCCCATCGTGGTGAAGCCGTGGCGCTGACCGGGCATGATGAACATGTCGAAGCGCTTGTTGGCCTTGATGAGCGCGTCGGCCACGCGATACGTGTTGGCCGGGTGGACGTTGTTGTCCATGTCGCCGGTCACGAGCAGCAGGTGGCCTTTCAGGTTCTTCGCGATGTCCGAGTTGCGGTCGATCGTGTACTCGAACTTCACCTTGCCGTCCTTGTCGGTGACCTCTTTCACGCCGTGGTGCTTCTCGCTCCACCACCGGTTGTACACGTTGTTCTCATGGTTGCCCGACGAGGAGACGGCCGCCTTGAAGAAGTCCGGGTAGACGAGCATCGCGGCCGTGGACATGAACCCGCCTCCCGAATGGCCGTAGATGCCCACCAGATTCATGTCGATCCACGGGTGCTTGCGCGCCAGCTGCTCGATGGCCGCTTTCTTGTCGGCGAGCCCGTAGTCGCGCAGGTTCCCGTAGCCGTAATTGTGATACCACTTCGACCGCTGCGGGTGGCCGCCGCGGTTGCCCACCTCGATGACGATGAAGCCCATCTGGGCGAGCGTCATGCTCTGGCTGCGCGGTGAGAAGGTCTTCGAGACGCTCTCGGTCTGCGGGCCAGGGTAGACGTAGGCGATGATGGGGTACCGCTTCTCGGGATCGAAGTCGAAGGGCTTGTACATCACGCCGAACAGGTCCGTCACCCCATCGTCAGCCTTGACCGTGAAGGGCTCCGGGAACCTGAAGCCCGCGTCCGTGAGGGCGGTGACGTCGGTCTGCTCGAGGTCGGCGAGCTTGAGGCCCGCCGCGTCGAACAGCTCCGACTTCGGCGCCGTGTTCACCTGCGAGTAGGTGTTGATGACGTAGCGGCCGTTGTCCGAGACCGCCGAGGCGTGCGACGCGTCGCCGGGATCGAGGAGCTTGAGGCCCGTGCCGTCCAGGTTCACGCGGTAGAGGTGCGTGAAGTACGGGTCTTCGCCGGGCTCGCGGCCGTTGGCGGTGAAGTACATCACGCGCAGCTTCTCGTCGACGTAGGAGATGGGGCCCGCGACGAACTCGCCCATGGTGATCTGGTTCTTCAGCGTGCCGTCGGCGCTGAACAGGTAGTAGTGCCCCCAGCCGTCGCGCTCGGACCAGTGGATGAACTCCTGGCCGTTGCCGATCGTCCAGAGCGGCTGCGTCTCGATGTAGGTGTTCAGCCGCTCCTCGATCATCGGCTTCACCTCGCCGGTCTCGGTGTTGGCCGCGCACACGTCCACGCGGTGCAGGTCGCGGCTGAGGCGCCAGAAGTAGAGCGTGTCCGATGTCTCGCTCAGCCAGCGAGGCTCGGTCTTCTCCTTGTCGCGGTCGCGCGCGAGCGACCGCGCGGTGGCCACCTGGATGGCCTGGTCCTTGAAGGCGTCGGCCTTCATCGTGACGCGCTTCTTCGAGTCGCGGTCGAACACGAGCAACTCTTCCTGGTCGACGTGCTCCTCGCCTGGCATGGCGTAGCGGTAGGTCTCGAGCTTCGGCCGCGGTGACGCCAGCGCGTTGATGACCCACAGGTCGGCGACCTTGCGCTGGTCGGACCGCGTGGCGGAGAACTTCTTGGAGTCCTTCGACCATTGCAGGCCGATGGCCGGCACCCGCGGGCCGTCCTTGTGCTTGGTATCGCCTTTCTGGTCCTTCTTGAGCGTGTTCTTCGCCTCGTCGGTCAGCCGCCGGGCGAAGCTGTAGTGCTCTTCCCCGTCGGTCGTAAGCTGCACCTCCTGGACCTTCGGGTCGCCGAAGTCCTTCAGGGCGAGCTTGTAGTTCGCCTCGTCGATCATGAAGAGATTGTGGCCGCGGGCGAAGATGACGGTCTTGTCGTCGGGCGAGACCTGCGCCCAGCCGGGCTTCTTGGGATCGGGCTTGTGGTCGGGCAACAGCGCCACCTTGCCCGTGGCGAGGTCGTACTCGAAGTAGAGCGTCTTGGTGGTCTTCGGCTCCTCCGCGTCGCCTTCACCCGCGCCGCCCTTCTTCTCGTCCACCTTCTTTTCGTCCGTCTTCTTCTCTTCCGTCTTCTTTTCTTCTGTCTTCTTGACTTCCTCCTTCTTCGTCTCCTCCGTCTTCTTCTCGTCTGTCTTCTTCTCTTCTGTCTTCGCGTCTCCCGCTTTCTGCTCTTCTTGCTTCTGGCTGCTGGCTTCTTGCTTCTTCTCTCCGATGATCTTCGCGTCCTTCGGCACCTCGAGCTCGAAGCGGATCGCCGCATCGTTCTTCACCCACTTCATCGTCGCCGGGGTGATGGGCAGGTGCTGGGACTCGTACGGGATGCGCGTGATGTTGGTGAGCATCGCGGCCATCTTCGCGTTGTCCCAGAGCGGTGCCTTCGTGCGCTTCACCGGATCGACGAGCATGAAGCGCCGGCCCTGGGCCGTCTCGAAGGCGTACCAGAACCGGTCGCTCGTTTCGGCCCAGCGCGGCGAGACGGCCGTGTCGAAGACCAGCTTGCCGACCTTCGCGGCCATCCAGCGCGACGCCAAGTCGTAGTTGGGTTTGGCGAGCGGCCGGTCGCCGGCGCGCAGGCCGATAGAAAGCAGCACGATGAAGCAGAAGGCCGTGGCAGGCAGAACCTGGCGTCTGAACATCTCCGTTCCTCCAAGGGGTGGTCGCCAGCAGGCGGGCGCGGCAACGACGTGAGGCCGATTGTATGCCAGGCGCCGGGGTCGGGCCCGTGTTCCTACAGGGGTCCCAATTCGGATCTGACTCGGGACGGGAAACCCGTGATAATCTCCGCTGGTTCCCCGGTCTGACCACGCGGCGGTCGGGCCTGGGGTGTGGGCAGGAGAGCCGGAGTATGGACCTGGGTCCGTTCGAGCGCAGCCTGGCACAGACGACGCTGGCGCCCTATATCGTGAAGGCGATGGCGATGATCGACCGGCCGCGCAAGGCCGGCAGCAACATGTTCCGCCATCAGATGAGCACGATGGCGATCCTGCTCGACTACAAGCAGATCGACCCCGTCCTGCTGAAGGCCTCCCTGATCCACGACCTGTTCGAGGAGCTGGGCGACGAGCCCTGGGTCACACGCGAGGCCATCGCGTCGATCGACGCCGACGGCCCGGCGGTGTACGACCTGGTCATGGAGGTGACCGTGCGCAAGGTGAGCGGCGTCACCGAGCCCAAGGCCGAGTACCTCCTGCGCATCATGCAGACCGGCAGCGATCGGGCGAAGAAGCTGAAGCTCGCCGACCGGATCAGCAACCTGATCACGCTGGGGTTCGTCACCGACCGGCGGTTCGTCGAGCGCTACACGGCGCAGACGCGCGAGTGCATCCTGCCGTACTCGGAAGCCGTCAATCCCGACATGCACCGGGAGTTGAAAGACCTGGTCGACAACCGCGTCGCCCAGCTCGCCCGCCTGCGCGAGATCTGACGGGACGTCCTCCCGAGGCCCCCTCGTTTGGCCCTACTTGTGGGTGTGGACGAGAGGGAGGCCGAAGCGCGTCGCGGTCTCGCCCTCGAAGTCCACCTCGATGAGCACCGCAGGTTCGGTGCCGACGACCGACCCCGCGTGCCCGGGCTCGAGATAGACCACGGCGGGCGCCACGTAGTCGCGCTTGCAGCCGTCGGGGAAGTGCGCCTCGAGGTGCCCGCGCGCCAGGAACCCCACATGGGCGTGCATGCAGAGGTCAGGTGCCACGGCCGGATGCATGTCCTTGTCCCACGTGAAGCCGGGGTAATAGATCGTGCGGCAGATGCGCCCGGTGCCGACGCGGACGATGTCGCGGGTAACGTGGCCGGTGGTCTTGCGCTCGGCGCCGGGAATGGGGGCGGTGAGGGGATCGTGGTCGGCCATGGGCGTCTCGCTCCTCAGGAAGCCGGGGTGACGAGCCGATTGTACTTGCGGAGCACCTCGCGCAGGCGATTGGGCGGGAGGCCGATGATGCGCCGGTTGTTCGCGCCCGTCATCGTGTCGGCGGCCACGAGCGCATTGACGACCGCTTCCTCGGTGGCGAGCGCCGTGGCGTCGAACAGCGGCGAGATGCTCTCGTTCGAGAGCGCGGCGACGTTCGCCACGCCCGAGGCGATGAATGCGCCCGGGTTGGCCGTCGAGAACGCGATGAAGATGTCGCCCGAGCCGTTGCCGGACATGGCTCCGGTGCGCGCGAGGCCCAGGCTGACGCGCCTGGCGAGGCGTTTCAACTGGTGCGGCAGCAGCGGCGCGTCGGTCGCCACGACCACGATGACGGACCCCGCTTCCGCCCCGCCGGCGCCCGCACCGTCGCGGGGCTCGTGGTCGGCGATCTCCTTCCCGACCGGCACGCCGGCCACCATCAACTGCCGGCGCACGCCGAAGTTCGCCTGCAGCAGCACGCCCACGGTGTAGCCGCCCGCTTTCGGATCCACGCGGCGCGACGCGGTGCCGATGCCGCCCTTGAAGCCGTAGCACACCATGCCCGTGCCTCCGCCCACGCTGCCCTCGCCCACGCGGCCCCCGGCCGCGGCGTCGAGCGCCTGGAAGACGTGCTCGGGCTTCACGTGCATGCCGTTGATGTCGTTGAGATAGCCGTCGTAGGTCTCGGCCACGACCGGCAGCGCCCACCAGAAGCCTGACGCGTCGGGCGGCCCGGCCTTCAGGCGCCATGCGATGGCGGCGTCGCGCACCACGCCCACGCTGTGCGTGTTCGTGATGAGCACCGGCCCCTCCAGAAAGCCGGATTCCTCGACCCATGTCGTACCCGTCATCTCGCCATTGCCGTTCAGCGAGAACCAGCCGGCATACGAGGGCCTCTGCAGCGTGTCGCGCGCGCGCGGCAGCACGGCCGTGACGCCGGTACGCACCGGGCCCTTGCCGACCACCAGCGGGCCTTCGCCCGAGATGATCGTGGCGTGGCCGACGGTGACGCCCGCCACGTCGGTGATGGCGTTGAGCGGCCCGGCTGTGCCCTCGAACGGCACGCCGAGGTCCCGCGCCCTGGGGCGCGGCTGGCCGGTCAGCGCCGGCGCCAGACACATCGCGCCCAGCACGGCCATCGTCAGGGTTCCCCGGGACAGCTTGATCATGGCCCCTCAGAACGTGTACGTGCGGCGGACGACAGTCGTGTCGCCGTCCTGGTGCGGCATGAGCGACGGCGGGCGGGGGATGATGGCGGCGCCGGGCAGCTCGGGCAGCCCGAACGAGCGCTCGACGACGGCCACCGTCAGCGGTCCGGCGCCCTTCAGCGTCATCGCGACAACCACGCCTGACGCGGGCGCGTTCATGTAGTTCAGTGTCCAGGCCGTATCGTCCGGCGCCCGGTTCGCGGGAATGCCGGTCACCCGTGTCCCGTCCACGGAGACGTCCAGTGCCGGCACGCCATTGATCCAGATCGAGAGTTCGTCGCCCTCGCGGGCCGGTGTGGCCCGGATGGTCACGTTACGGCCGCCTTCCGTGCGCACGTCGCTGACGAGCGCGGCTTCCGGCGCAGGCAGGCTCGCGAACGGGGCGTCCGCGCTCAGGAAGCCGGGAACGCCGCCGACCGATGACCACGGCGGCACGAGCGCCTGCGGACGCCCGGCCTTCGGCGCGGCGCCCAGAAACTGCGCGAACCACGTGTCGGGCCGCTGCACGCGCACGGCCCAACTCGCCTTCTGCGCGTCGGCGTCGAGCACGTAGACGACGTTGGCGGGCTTGGGATGCCGGTCCGAGTAGCGCGTTTCGCTCACGCCGACCGCGAGGAACGCCAGCGCGGCGACACACGCGACGCCTGCCGGCCACCACCGGCGGCGCTCGGTGATGATCTCCATGGGCAGGGCGAGCGCCCCGAGCCCGAGGGCCGCGAGCGCGGCCATCGCAGCTCCGCTCTCAGGCGCGAGGCCCATGGTGGAGAAGAGCGCGTCGATGAGGGGCCAGACAATCAGCGCGGCCGGCACGGTGAACACCAGGATCGGCAGCGTCCGGATCACGCCCGGCGGAGCATCGGGCCTCGCGCCGGACATGACGACGGCCGAGAGCGTCGCGCCGAGCAGCGGCCACAGGGTCACGTAACTGGCGCCGGGCACGAACCACGCGGACAGCAGCGCCGCCGCCATCCACACGAAGAGCGCGCCGAACGCGATCGACAGCGGCGCGAGCACCTTCCGCAGCAGCACGTAGAGCGCCAGCCATACGGCCGCGACGATGCCGATCAGCGCGGCCGCGTACGCGCCGCTCATCAGGATGTTGCCTTCCGGCAGCCACCGCTCGTGCAGGAGGCCGGCCAGCCGGCCGGCGCGCCAGCCGAGGAACCCGGCGGCGCCGGCGAACGCCGCGGACACGAGTACAGACACGATGAGCCCGCCGATGCTCGTCTCGCGCCTGCGCCGCGCCAGCACGAACGCCACCACCCAGACGATCGCCGCCGTCACCGCCAGCGGCAGCGCCCACGTCGCGTCGTACTGCACCACGAGGCCGGCGAGCGGCACGGAGAAGTACACCGCGTCGCGCGCCTCCAGTCTGCCGAGATTCATCGACGCGAATCTGCGCAGCAGCCCCAGCGCGGCCTCTCCGTGATGCTGGAGGCTCCCTCCATCGAGGGCGGATACGGCGTCGCCCGGCGTGTGGTAATGCCGCCAGCCGCCGACAAACGAGAAGTTGAGGCCAGCGGTCTGAAGGCGTTTGAACTCGGAGAAATCGGTGTCGTTCGGCAGCCGCTTGTACACCTCGTGGGTCAGCGACGATCCGGCGGGCTTGGGCACCTGCGAGGCCCACTCGGCCACGACCGTGCCGTTGTTGGCGCTCGTCTCGAACATCCACGACGGCCCGCTCGTGCCTCGGGCCTCGAAGTTGACGACCATGCGGACGTCTTTTGCCCACCGGTGCCCGTCGACGAACGCGCGCGCCCCGAGCAGGCCAAGCTCCTCACCGTCGGTGAAGAGCACGATGATGTCGTTGCGGGGGGCCGGACCGGTCCGGAACGCACGCACCGCCTCGAGCACGGCAGCCACGCCCGACGCCGCATCTGCGGCCCCCGGCGCCGCCGGCACGGAGTCGTAGTGCGACGCGAGCATCACCGCGCCGCTGCTGTTCGTGCCCGCGATGCGCGCCACGAGGTTCTCGACGCGCGCCATGCGCACGGTGGTCGTGCCCCGACGCGCGACGGCCGCCTGGCGCTCGACCTTCAGGCCCATGCCCTCGAGCGTCGCCGCGATGTAGTCGCGCACGCGCGCGTGGTCGGCCGATCCCACGGGGTGGGGCCGCTGTGCGATCTCGCGGACGTGCAGCATCGCCCGCGCCGCCGAGAACGCCGACGGCGAGGCGCTCACCGGTGCCGGCTCAGGCGGTCCGGCCAGCATCACGCCGGCCAGCCCCAGGCCGGTCACGACGATCGTCGCCAGCACGGCTTTCCAACCGGGTAATGGTTGATTCACAGCGCTGCCTTGCCCCTTGTCCCTTGCCCCATGTCCCTACTGAATCCCGAGCTTCAGAGCCTCCGCCTTCACCGCCCCCATCTCCTTCATCAGGTCGTCGAACCTGGTGAAGGCGTCGCGGCCCACCTTCTGATCGCCCTGGCCGATCATGCGCGCGATGTTCGACAACTGGTCGATGAGCATGGGCTGGGGGTACACCACGTCCGCGGTGACGACGCGCGCGATGAGGGCCTCGAGGGACTTCGCGTTCCCGGCGTTGGCCTTCATCGACGGACGCGCGGCCGTCAGCCGTGCGCCGAGCGCACGCGCGTCGGCGGTGGCATCGCGCACCTTCAGCGAGAGATCCAGTTGCTCCTGCAGGTCCGCCTGGGTGACGCCTGCCGCGGCCACGCGCGGATCGACGCGAACCTCCAGGGGCCGTGCCTGGCTCCACTCGCCCACCGACAGGCGCACCTGGTAGGTGCCGGGCACGACCAGCGGCCCGGCGGCTCCTCCGGCCCCCGCGTGGCGCAGGTCCCACACGAAGCGGTTGTGCCACTCGCGCTTCGTCAGCGGCGCGCCGCCGCCCCCGCGCCGTGCCTGCATCGCGGGCGCCGCGGGCGCCGGCGCCGCCGCGGCGGCCTGCGCGGTGAACGATCGAATCAGCAGGCCCTTGCCGTCGGTGATCTCGAGCTTCAGTTCGCCCGCCGGCTCGCCGGCCAGGTAGTAGTCGATCGTCGCGCCCGGCGGCGGGTACTGCGGCTGGTCGGGCGCGGCGGGGGTCGGCGAGTAACGCATGCGATACGCCTCGCGCGGCGCGAACAGGTAGGCCTCGGAGCGCAGCACCAGCTCGTGGCGCGACGCGAGCTGGTGCAGCACCGACACGTTGTCCAGGATCCAGAACGCCCGCCCCATCGTCGCCAGGACGAGGTCCTTGCGGTGGACGCGGATGTCGGTGACGGGCGTCGCCGGGAGGTTCTGCTGCAGCGTCTGCCAGTGGCGGCCGTTGTCGAACGACACGAACATCCCGAACTCGGTGCCTGCATAGAGCAGGCCTTCCTGCGACGGGTCCTCGCGGACCACGCGCGTGGGATAGTCGGCGGGAATGCCGTTGCGGCCGTCGGTCAGGCGCGTCCAGGTGGCGCCGTAATCGGTGGTCGCGTAGATGTACGGCTGCAGGTCGTGCTCGCGGAGGTACCGGTAGACGGCAATGTAGGCCGATCCCTTCCGGTGCGGCGAGTCCTCGATGGTCTGCACGCGCCCGCCCGGGGGCAGGTCGGGCGGCGTCACTTTCTTCCAGGTCTTGCCCGCGTCGCGCGACACGTGCACCGGGCCGTCGTTCGCGCCCACCCACAGCACGCCTTTTTCGAGGCGCGATTCGGCCATGGCGTAGATGCTGCTGTAAACCTCTTCGCCGGTGATGTCGCGCGTGATGGGCGAGCCGGGCGTCACCTGTTTGTCGGGCTCGTACGCCGTCAGGTCGTGGCTGATGACCTCCCACGTCACGCCTTCGTCGGTCGATCGGTGCAAAACGTGCGACGCCTGGTAGACGGTCTTCGGATCGTGCGGCGACAGGTACACCACGGTCTGGCGCGGGAGGCGGTACTTGATGTCCTTCGGGTTGTGGCCGTAGCGGTTCTGCGGGTAGACCCAGTAATGCTGCTCCTGGCCCGTCGCCGTCACGTAGCGGCCCACCTCGCCCTTGCACGCGCCCCACACCACCGAGCCGTCAGGCCGCGGCCACACCTGCCCCGTTTCGCAGCCCGAGACCTGGCCCCAGATCTGGAGCGGCGAATCCAGTCCCCACGCGACGGTCGGCAGGCTCGGCACCACCACCGTGCTGTTGTCCTGTTGCGGCCCGTAGAGCCGGTACGGGAACTGGTCGTCGACGGCCACCATGTAGAACTCGCCGGTGGCCTGGTTGAGGATCGACGACCACGTGCGGCCGCCGTCGCGCGTGACGTTCGCGCCGCCGTCGTTGCACTGGATGGCGATGTCGGGATTGTCGGGGTTGAACCAGATGCCGTGATTGTCGCCGTGCGGCGTGGGGACGCCCGAGAACGTTCCGCCGCCGTCGGTCGACTTCCAGAGCCCCAGCTCGTTGACCCACACTTCTTCGTGGTTCTTCGGGTGGACGTCGACGTAGTGGAAGTAGAACGGCCGCGCGCGCAGGCGCTGGCTGTTGTTCACGTTCCTCCACGTGGCGCCGCCATCGTCCGATCGATAGAGGCCGCCCTCGGGCCCGGGCGCTTCGACCATCGCGTACACGGTGGATGGCCGGCTCCGCGCCACGTCGATGTCAATCTTGCCGATGAGCCGCGCCGGCAAACCCACCGTCAGCCTGGCCCACGTCGCGCCGCCGTCGATCGACTTGTAGATGCCGCCCTCGCTCGCCGGTCCGCCGCTGATGATGTCCCAGCCCTTGCGGAAGCCACGGTACATCCCTGACGTACAGCTCGTCGGGGTTCGACGGATTGATGGCCAGCACGCGCGCGCCGGTCTCGCGGTTGATGAAGAGGGTCCTCGTCCAGGTCTTGCCGCCGTCGACGGTCTTGTAGACGCCGCGCGTCTCGGTGGGGCCGAATGGCGACCCGCCCACTGCCACCCACACGATGTCCGGATTCGACGGGTGGATGACGACCGCCCCGATCTGCCCGCCGTCTTTCATGCCGACCAGCGTCCACGTCTTTCCGGCATCGGTCGACTTGTAGACCCCGCGGCCGATGATGACGTTGCTGCGGATGGCCGCGCTGCCCGTGCCCACCCAGACGATGTCCGGATTCGACTCGGAGGCGGCGATGGCGCCAATCGACCCTGTCTCGATCTGGCCGTCGCCGATTGGCGTCCACAGCGCGCCGCAATCCGTGGTCTTCCACACGCCGCCGCCCGTGGCCCCCTGGTAGAACGTGCACGGTTGCTGGCGCACGCCCGCGATGGCGGTCACCCGCCCGCCGCGGTGCGGGCCGACGGATCGGTAGCGAAGCCCCTGGTACATCACCGGGTTGACGATGACGTTCGGGTCGGCCGCCGGGCCGCCTTGGGCCGGAGCCGCCGCCATGCCGCCGCCCGTGCCGGCGCCGGCGGTGGCGAAAAGCGCGACAATCAGGAGGACGAGAGCAAGGGCGCGCGGGCTGGGATGGCGGTTGATGTTCATGGACGCTCCCCGGGGTGCCGCGCGGAAGCGGGGCGCGCGGACGCCCGTTTTCCGGCGCAGTATATCAGCGCGCCCATCCGGGCCGGCTGCTCTGTGAGCCGCCCAGGCGTCGGCCTGCGCAGTCATGAATGAGGGCGGCAATTTCCGCCGCCTCTGGAGTGTGCGTCATGACGACATCTCCTGTCCCGGGCGAATCCGGCACCGTGGCGGCCTCCGCCGGCCATACCCGCATGCACGAGAGCCTGCTGGCGGGCGTCGAGAAACGCGCGCTGGTGTGGATGGCGCACCGCATGCCGGCGTGGGTCAACTCGGATCACCTCAGTGCGCTGGGACTGGTGTCGATGGCCGGCGTCGGCGCGTCGTTCTGGCTCACGGGGACGCGCCCGGACATCGGCGTGCCCCTCGTCGTAGTGTGCCTCGCGCTGAACTGGTTCGGCGACAGCCTCGACGGCACCCTGGCGCGCGTGCGCAACCGCCAGCGGCCGAGATACGGCTACTACCTCGACCACGTGATCGACATCGCCGGCACGGCGATGATGCTGGCCGGCCTGGCCCTGTCGGGTCACATGAGCCCGTTGGTCGCGGCCGTCACGCTGGCCGCCTGGCTGATGGTGATGGGCGAGTCGTTCCTGGGCACCTGGGCCCGCGGCGTCTTCCAGATGTCGTTTCTCTGGTTCGGGCCCACGGAACTGCGCATCCTGGTCGCCATCGGCGCCCTCTGGCTGCCGGGTGGAGGCCTGGTGCGCCCGTTCGGCCTCGGACCGTGGTGCCTCTTCGATGTCGGCGGCCTGTGCGCGACGGCCGGCCTCCTGGCGATCTTCGTCATCAACGCCGTCCGGAACGCGGCCGCGCTCTACCGCGAGGAAACCCGGTGGTGACGCGCATCCGCCTGCGCGAGCGGGTGGGCATCTTCACGCTGGTCGGCATCCTGGGCTACGGCGTGCAGACGGCCGTCTTGTGGTGGCTGGTCAGTCAGTTCGGCATGGCGGTGGTGCCGGCCACGCTGGCCGCGACCGAGGCGGCCGTGCTCCACAACTTCGCGTGGCACCTGCGCTGGACATGGGCCGACCGGCCAGCGGCCCCCCGGGCCGCGGCGGCCCGGCTCGTCCGGTTCAACGTGTCGAATGGCGGGTTCTCGCTCGCCGGCGGCGCGGCGATCATGGCACTGCTGGTGCACGCCCTCGGCGTGCACTATCTCGCGGCCAATCTCGTGGCCGTGCTGGCGATCTCGATCGTGAACTTCCTGGCCAGCGATCGCTTCGTGTTCACGCCGCCGGGCGGGCGCCGCGGGCCCGCGCTCCGTCACACGACGTAGCGGGCCACCGCGACGAAGTGGCAGGCGCTGCCCGCCAGCACGAACAGGTGCCAGATGGCGTGGCTGTAGCGCAGCCGGGTCCAGGCATAGAACACGAGGCCTGCGGTGTACGCAAGGCCGCCCGCCACGAGCCAGGCGATCGCCCCGGCCGGCACGTTCGCTACGAGCGGCTTCACCGCCACCAGCACCACCCACCCCATGGCTACGTAAAGCGCCGTCGAGAGGATCGGCCACCGCGTGCCGAAGACCGCCTTGGCGGTGATGCCCAGCAGCGCGAGGCCCCAGACGATGCCGAGCAGCGACCAGCCCCAGGGCCCGCGCAGCGAAACCAGGGTGAAGGGTGTGTAGGTGCCGGCAATGAGCAGGAAAATGGCCGAGTGGTCGAGCACACGGAACACCCGGCGGGCCCGCGTCGCCGACAGGGCGTGGTAGAGCGTCGATGTTCCGTAGAGGAGCACGAGCGTGGTGGCGTAGACCGCGCAGGCCGTGATGCGCCACGGGTCCCGCGTGGCGGCGGCCTGGACGACGAGCACGACCAGGCCAGCCACAGATGCCAGCAGTCCGACGCCGTGCGTCACCGAGTGGGCCACCTCTTCGCCGGCGGTCCACGCGCGCGTCGGGCTCATGGCTCCCAGTGTAACCCCTTGTACTCGCGCTGGTAAGCGTAATCGTGGATAATAAGAGGCTGCACGGTATGCCCCAGCAACCGGCGGAACTTACCGTCGAACTGCAGCCGCGGGCGCGCTTCGATGCCATCGACGTGCGCAGCCGCATCCTGGCCGTCCACGGCGATGTCCTGGCCGAGTTTCCACGGGCCTATTTCGTCTCGCTCCATACCACGGCCGGCTACCTCGAACAGGGGCTCGCCTCGCGTCTGGCGAAGAAGGGCGAGGATGGCGTCGACCTCTACATGGACGCGTTCCGCCTGGTGTTCCCCGAGGATGCCGGCTACGAACACGACAAGCTGGAGCTGCGGACTGAGCTCTCCGAGAGCCAGCGCGCCGTCGAGCCCAGGAACGCCGACTCCCACCTCGCCTTCATGGCGTCGGGCCTCCGGGCCTGCGTGTCGTACCGGGCTGGCGGCGACCCGGTGTGGTTCGTCGACCTCGATGGCGTGAACGCCGGCCAGCCGAGGCGGCGCCAGACCACGGTGCTCGCCTATACCCACGAGGTCCCGGTCTGGAAGACACGGTTCACCGTTCCCGTGTCGGGCCATCCGATGGATTCGGTGAACCTGCGCGACCCGAGAATCGGGTTCTACGACATGCTCGAGGAGGCCATCGCCCGGTATGGCGTGGCCAAGGGCCGGCTCCGGATCGAGCTCAACCCGGAGGAGCGGGCGGCCGGGCTGACGGTGAACGAGTACGAAACGCTCCTGATGCGGCACGACCTGATGCACGTGCTGCGCAATCCCCTGAAGTACGTGGCCGAGAAGGGCCGGCACGCCTGGGCCGACCCGCGGTCGATTCCAGCAAAAACCCTCGACTACGCCAAGTACGACGTGGTCCGGGCCCTGAACAAGCTGGTGGATGCGCTGGGGCTGAACGAGAGCGTCATCGAGCGGGCCATGGCGAGGGCCATGGCGGTGCCGGCCGAGCGGTTCCTGCGCTTCAAGCGGACGGTCAATCTGCTGGTGTCGGACAGGCAGACACCGGGCCGGGGTTCGATTGTCCAGGGAATCTATCAGAGCCCGATTCTGGTCCAGTGGGACCACGCGTCGAATCAGTCCAGAACCGTCGACATCACCCTCGCAAGACTCATTTAAGGCCAATAAAGCTATAATTAGCCTTAAGTGACGATATTCTAAACTTCAAAACAAATTTTTTGTGATAACTTCTCAATGTTGTGGGCGACTTGGCGCCCACGAAAGGGAGGACGACCGTGGACCACCGCCTGCCGCTGCGCGATTTCCTGGAGATTCCCTACGACCGGCTGGAGGAGATGAACCTGGCCGCGAAGCAGCAGCGGCTCGACCGCGTATCGCTGGACGCCATCCGCGAGGAGCGGGTGAAATACCTGACCGACGAGAAGCGGATCAAGGCCGTCACCGTGTGCTTCACGGATCTCGAGGGCCGGTTCCACATGCTCGACTACGACAAGAAGTTCCTGCTGAAGGCCTCCGACAACCTGACCTTCGACGGGTCGTCGATCCGGGGCTTCTCGCAGCAGGCCGAGTCGGACCTGCGGCTCGAGGTGGACTGGCCGGCGTTCTACTGGCTGCCCTCCGACATCTTCGGGCCGGGCAAGGTGCTGGTGTTCGGCCAGGTGAGGGAGCGCGACGGCTCGCCGTACGGCGCCGACATGCGAAGCCGCCTGAAGGCGTTCACCGACGGCCTGCTGGCAGGCGACGGCACCATCGCCCACGCGTCGAACGAAATCGAGGGCTTCCTGTTCAAGGGCCGCGACACCGAGCGGCAGTATCACGTGACGGGCACGTTCGACTTCATCTCGACCGGCGGCTACTACCACTCGCTGCCCGGCGACGCGCTCCGGCGCTTCATCGACAACTCGGCCGAGGCGCAGCGGGCCCTCGGGTTCGGCAACGAGAAGGACCACCCCGAGGTGGCGCCCTCGCAGTTCGAGATGAACTACAGCTACACCGAGGCCTGCGTGGCCGCCGACCAGGTGCAGCTCTACAAGCTCATCTGCCGCCAGGTGGCGCAGCAGCTCGACATGACGGCGTCGTTCCTGCCGAAGCCGGTAACGGGCGTGAACGGCAGCGGCATGCACACGAACCTCTCGCTCACGCGGGGCGGCCGGAACATCTTCCACGACGCCAAGGGCGAGGACGGCCTCTCGGCCGCCGGCTGGAGCTTCATCGATCGCATCCTCGCCAACGCGAACGACATCTGCCTCATCCTGAACTCCAGCGTGAACTCGTACCGCCGGCTCGATCCGCACTTCGAGGCGCCGAACCAGATCAAGGCGTCGGCCATCAACCGAGGCGCCATGGTGCGCATCCCGCTCGGCAACGAGCAGTCGGCGCGCGTCGAGATCCGGTCCATCGCGCCCGACGCCAACCCCTACCTCGCGCTCTACACGCTGCTGCGCACCGGGATCGAGGGGCCCGTGCCGGCTGACGCCGAGACCGAGATCCGGCGCTCGCGGACGCGCTTCCTGCCCGACAACATCTACGACGCCATCCGGCACTTCAAGTCGAGCGATTACGTGACGGACCTGCTCGGCGCCGACGTGCAGGCGAAGTTCGCCGAGGTGAAGCAGCTCCAGGCCGACCGCTGCCCGAAGGCCCTGGGCTCGGTCATCAAGACGGCCGAGGTCCAGTTCCACCACGAGGTGACGAACCAGTATCTGTGGAGCAAGTTTTAGGAGAAGAAGACAGAAGCCAGAAGGGCCCACTTCGATTCTCAGAAGCCAGAAGGGCCCACTGACGATGGTCAGAAGCAAGAAGCCAGAAGGGCTCACTGACGCTCGTCAGAATCCAGGAGAAGACAAGCCGCACCGGTGGATGTTCTGTCTTCTGTCTTCTGGCTTCTGGCTTCTGGCTTCTGGCTTCTGTCTTCTGCCTTCTGTCTTCTGCCCCCCGTCCGCGCGATTCGGGTAGGATGGGTGCCGCCATGAGGCTCTCCTCACATCTTCGATCGGCGCCGCTGACGGCGTGCGCCGCGCTGGCCGTCCTGCTCTGTCTTGCCGCCCGGACCGGCGCACAGTCCGCGGCTCCCCCGCCCGGAGGGCAGACGGAACCCGAACCCGTCGGCCGCGCCCAGCTGCCCTCGCCCGGCCTCGACGTCGAGCCGGGGCGCGCCGCCCCTGTGCTGCTCGGCGGCGAGCCTGTCGTCTGGATCAGCGCCGGCCTCAACCAGTTCACGCCGGAGGTGCGCGCGGCCCGGATCACGGAACGGCTCGACGAGATCGTCCACGACCGGTCGATCCGCGACCCCGCGGTGGTCGTGGTGCCGGCTGCCGGTTCGTCGGAACTGCGCGTGCAGGGCCGCCTGTTGATGGTGGTGACCGCGCGGGACGCCCAGATTGCGGGCGTCTCCCCGGACCTCCTGGCGCAGGAAGCGGCCAGCCGGTTCGAAGCCGCGATTCGTGCGGAGCGCGCCCGCTACGCGCCCGCCACGCTCACCCGCAGCGCCTGGCTGGCCGCGGCCGCGCTTCTGGGCGCGGCGCTGGTGCTCTGGCTGCTGCACCGCGGGCTGCGGCGGGCGCGGGTGTGGACCGAGCGGGGATTCAGCCGATGGCTGCGGGCCAAGGGCGCCCGCCGGTTCGGCGAGGACCGCGTGCGACGCGCCGCCCGCGCGGCCGGGCGCCTGGTCTTCACCGCGCACGTCCTGGCCGTGCTGGTGGTGCTGGACCTCTTCCTGACGTTTACGCTGGCGCTCTTCCCATGGACCCGCGCGGCGTCGATGCGGCTGGCGGAGTACGCGATGACGCCGGTCAGGGCGGTCGTCACCGCGCTGGTCGCTTACCTGCCGAACCTCTTCTTTCTGGCTGTCATCACGGCGGTTTTCTATGCGGCCATCCGGATCGTGCATGCGATCGCGTCCCAGGTGAAGGAAGGCCGCATCGTTCTGGCGAACTTTCCGGCCGAATGGGCCGACCCGACGCGCAAGATCATCCGGTTCCTGCTCGTGGCCCTCGGCGTCGTGGTGGCGTTCCCCTACCTGCCGGCGTCGAGTTCGCCGGCGTTCACCGGCGTGTCCGTCTTCCTCGGCGTCCTCGTGTCGCTCGCCTCGAGCTCGGCGCTCTCGAACATCATCGCCGGGCTGGTGCTCACGTACACTCGCGCGTTCCGCATCGGCGATCGCGTGCAGGTGGGCGGCACGTACGGCGACATCATCGCCACGTCGCTGCTGGTGACGAGGATCAGGACGATCAAGAACGAGGAGATCACCATCCCGAACGGGATCGTGCTGGGCAACTCGGTGACCAACTACTCGCGCGAGGCGACGACGCGAGGCCTCATCCTCCACACCAGCGTAACCATCGGCTACGACGCGCCGTGGCGCACGGTGCACGGGCTCCTCATCGAGGCGGCGCTCTCCACGCCAGGGATCCTGCGCGAGCCGGCCCCGTTCGTGTGGCAGACGGCGCTCAACGACTTCTACGTCACGTACGAGATCAACGCCTCCACCGCCTCGGCGCACGATGCGCCGGCCATCTACGCCGACCTGCACGCGCGGATCCAGGACGCGTTCTACGCGGCCGGCGTGGAGATCATGTCGCCGCACTATGCGTCGCTGCGGGACGGCAACACCGTCGCGATTCCCGAGGCGTCGAGACCGGCGGGGTATCGCCCGCCGGCCTTCCGGGTCGGAACGGCACCGCCCTCCGGCGGCGAGGCCGGCTGACGGCGCCGCGCCGGGATCCCTGCGTCCTGGGTTTGCGTCTCACAGGAGCGGGTTTGTGAACCCGGTCCCGCGGCCGGCTTAGGCCGCTGCGTGCAGCTAACGAAACATCCGCTCTTGATGGAACCAGCGTACAAGGGTACTCGCGTCGATGCGCACGATGAGCGTGCCGGGCCCGTCTGCTCGCCGGATGGGGCATCGGGCCTGGCCTGCGCCGAGGTGAAGGGCGGCACGCAGCCGGTGCACGACGTCATCGAACTCCCGGGGCTGCGGGGCGTGCTCTACTCGATGCCGTGCGAAGCCGCGCGGGGCGGCGACGTGCACTACCTGTCGGTGTGCGGGTCCGGGCTGCTTTCCCGGGTGTGCGTCGCCGATGTCGCTGGCCATGGCGACGCGGTGGCTGCGGTCAGCCACGAGACGTACGATCAGTTGCGCCGAAGCGTGGACATTGTCGACGACCGCCGCGTGTTCCGTGCGCTCGACGAGCGGCTGAACCGGATCGGCACGCCGACGCTGACGACCGCGGTCCTGGCCACCTACTTCCCGCCGAGCCGCCGGCTGTCGATCAGCTACGCCGGCCATCCCGAGGCGTGGCTGTACACGCGCGCCGAGCGGAAGTGGAGGCCGATTGAGGCGGAGCCCGCCGCCCCTAAGGCCGCCGCGCTGGTCGGGCTGCCCCTGGGCACCGGGCTTTCGCCGGCCTTCACGCGGCGGCGGATCAAGGTCGAGGCCGGCGATCGGGTGCTGCTGCTCACCGATGGCGTCCTTGAGGCGACATCTCCCGACGGCGTGGAGTTCGGGCAGGATTGCCTGGAGCAGGTGCTTCGCACGCATGCGGGCGGATGCGGGGAGCTGGTCGACGAACTGCTGGCCGCGCTGCGGTCCCACACAGGCAGGGAACGGCTGGTCCACGACGACGTAACCATCATGGCCGCCGAGGTCGTCGCCGGCCCGCCCGGGCCGGCCATCTGGCACGTGCTCAAGAACCGGCTCCGTCCCGGACGCGTCCAGGTTGCGGCGATCAGGCGCCGGCAGAATCCCGCCGCCGGACTGGTGACGCCGTAGCCTGAGGTGCGCATCGAGCCAGCCGACACGATGCCGGCCGTTCAGCGCGACCGCACGGCGTCGTTCAGCGACCAGTCGTAGTCGAGAAAGAATGGTCGAAGCCGGGCGACTGTGCCGCACCCGTCGGAACGGGAGCCAGCGCGGACGCGACGACCAGCGCGAACAGGACGGCGGCGCGGAACGAGATCATGACCGGTCTCTACGACGCCTTTTCGGACGGAACGGCCCCGGCGAGCGCGCGTCGTGCGAGACGGCCCGACACGACAACCGCGATGACGGTGGCGGCAAGGCCCGTGGCATAAAGGACGGTGCGAAGCGGCGTGTGCGGAGTCGCCGACGTCGAGAGCCGGGCGGCCTCGGTCACGAGCGAGCCCAGGTACACATACAGCCACGTGCCCGGGATGATGCCGAGGAAGGTGGCCAGCACGTAGCGCCCGGCGCTGATGGCCGAGAGGCTCAGGGCGTAATTCAATACGTTGAACGGGACCAGCGGCGACAGCCGCAGCAGGAAGACGAGCGTGAAGCCCTCGCGGCCGACCGCCCTGTCGAGCGACTGCGCGCGGGGCGAGCGCCCTATCTTTTTGCGGATCCAGCCGCGCAGGGCGGTCCGGCCGAGCAGGAATGCGCCTGTCGCGCCCAGCGTGGCGGCCGGCACCACCACGAGCAGACCATAGAGAGGCCCGTACACGAAGCCCGCGGCCATCGTCAGCACCGAGGCGGGGAGGAGGGCCACGGTGCACATGACGTACACGACCGCGAAGAGCGCAATGCCCCAGGCGCCCGACTCGCGGACGATCTCGACCAACTGGACGGTCCACGCCGCGAGGGGCAGCACGCGGGCGCCGATGACCGCCGCGGCCAGGATGCCGAGCGCGGCGAGAAGCCGCCAGCGGCTCATGCCCTGCTGCTCCCTCTCATCCATCGGAAGTACCGGGACAGCCAGCGGGCGGCCCCCGGGGTGAGCGCCTGGCGGCGGTGCCGGTCGCCGGCCATCCGGAACGCTTCGGACACGGTGGGATAGGGGTGGACCGTCGCGGAGAACTGCCCGAGCGTGCCCCTGCGGGCGAGCGCGTAGGACGCTTCGCCAATCAACTCGCCCGCGTGCGCGGACACGATCGTGCACCCCAGCAGCCTTCCCTTCTCGTGGTGGAGCCGCAGGAACCCCTCGGTGTCGCCGTCGAGCACGGCCCGGTCGACGTCCTTCATGTCGACCGTGATCGTCTCGACCGCATGACCGGCTTCCCGCGCCTCGGCCTCGTACATCCCGGCGTGCGCGATCTCGGGATCGGTGTAGGTGGCCCACGGGATGACGAGCGCACTCGCCTTGCGGCGCCCGAAGAACAGCGCGTTCTGAATGACGATGCGGGCCATGGCGTCCGCGGCATGCGTGAACTTGAAGCGGGAGCACACATCGCCGGCGGCGAAGACCCGGGGATTGGATGTTCGCAGGCGATCGTCGACGGCCAAGCCGTCGCGCGTGACCGTCACGCCTGCGGCGTCGAGGCCGAGCGTCTCGACGTTCGGGACGCGGCCGGCGGCCACGAGCACCTGGTCGCCGGCGGCCTCGATCGTCTCGGGGGCGCCGCCGGGGCCTGGCCTTGTGGCATGCACCACCACCTCGCCGCCGTGCCGCTCCGCACGCGTCACGGTCACGCCGAGTTCGAGGCGGATGCCGTCGTCAGCGAAGCGCCGCTGCACGATGGCCGCCGCGTCGGCATCCTCGCGCGGGAGCAGGTGCGGCGCGGCGTCCAGGACCGTCACGCGGCTGCCGAATCGCGCGAACGCCTGTGCCATCTCGCAGCCGATGGGGCCGCCGCCTATCACGAGGAGGCGTGCGGGCAGCTCCGTCAGCCAGAAGAGCGTCTCGTGTGTGAGATACCCGGCATCGGCGAGGCCCGGAACCGGCAACTCCGCCGGCCGGCCGCCCGTGGCGATGACCGCGCGCCTGAATCGCAGCGTCTTCCCGTCGACCTCCACGTCGCGCGGGCCCGCGAAGCGCCCCTCGCCGAGAAACACATCGACGCCGAGCGTGCGGAAGCGCCCGGCCGAGTCATGGTGGCTGATGCCGGCCCGTATCCGGCGCATCCGGGACATGACGGCCGCGAAGTCGGCCTCGACAGGACCGGTGCGCACGCCCAGCGAGGCGGCCTTCCGCGCGTCGGCGGCCGCGCGCGCGGAACGCAGCAGGGCCTTCGACGGCACGCAGCCCGTGTTGAGGCAGTCGCCGCCGAGCAGGCCCTTCTCGAGGAGCGCCACGCGGGCCCCGAGACCGGCGGCGCCCGCGGCGCTGACGAGCCCGGCAGTCCCGCCGCCAATCACCACGAGGTCGTAGACCCCGCCACCGGGCGGGTTCACCCATCCTGCCGGGTGCACCTGGGCCAGCAGTTCCCGGTTCGCCTCGTCCAGGGGACTGACGAGCATCGAGTCCATAGACTGGTGAGTATAGCGGCGCGCTGGACAATACAATACGGCGATGGCCGACATCGCGGGCTTCGCCGCCGTGTTCGCGCTCCTCGCGTGGACGGGCAGCCGGCGCGCCCATGGGGACAACGAGTTCCTCGTGGCCGGCCGGTCGCTCGGGCTGTTCCCGCTCGTGGCGACGCTGGTGATGACGGAGTTCAACACGAGCACGCTCCTCGCCTTCAGCGCGGCCGGCTACCGGGCCGGCCCCATGGCGCTCGCGCTGCCGTTCGTGTTCCTGGCCGGCCTCGCGTTCTATACGCTGACCGTGGCCAGGGCCTGGAAGCGCTTTGACCGGCTCTCGGTCGCGGAGCTGTTCGCGGTGCGGTACTCGCCGGCGCTGGGCCGGCTCGTGTCGGTCCTGCTGCTGCTCGCCATGACGGGGTTCAGCGCCACCTACGTCAAGTCGCTCACGATGCTCGCCGAGCCGTTCCTGCCTGGCGTTCCGTTCTTCCTCCTGAGCGCGGCGCTGACGGCGGTGGTGTTGATGGTGGTGCTGCCGGGCGGTCTTATCTCGGTCGTCCGGAGCGACGTCGTCGGCTTCGTGATCACGCTGGTGGTCGTACCCCTGCTGCTGGTTATCGGCGCCGCTCGAAGCGCGCCGCTCGGAGGGCTGGCCGCGGCGTTTCCGCCGGATCAGCTGTCATTCAATCCTGCCGCGCAGTGGGGACATCCGGAGCTGCCGTTCCGGTTCGTCAGCACGCTCATCGTGCTCACGTGCTTCACCTACATCGCGGCGCCCTGGTACGGCCAGAAGATCTTCGCCGCGCGGAGCCAGCGCACCGCGTTCGCCGCCGTCGCGTGGGCGGCTGTCCTGGTGTTCGCGCTCTACGGCTGCATGGTGCTGGCCGCCGCGCACTTCCGCGTCGTATCACCGGGGCTGGAAGATCCCCAGTCGGCCGTGCCGGCCCTGGTGGCGGCCTGGCTGCCGTCCGGCCTGCGCGGTGTAGGATTCGGGGTGCTCTTCGCCGCCGCGCTGACCACCCTGTCCGGCGTCTGGACCGCGATGGCGGCAATGGTCGCGGCCGACTTCGGGTGGCGGGACGCCCGGCACGTGGCCCGGCAGCGCCAGATCGTCGCCGCGTTTGCCTGCGCGAGCTGGCTGGGCGGCGCCTTTCTCGTGGACGACATCCTCAACCGGCTCATTCTGGCGAACATCCCCGTCGCCGCGCTGGCCTTCGCGCTGCTGGCCGGGTTCCATTGGCCGCGCGCCACTGCGGCAGGCGCGTGGGCCAGCATCATCGTGGGGTTCGCCTGGGGCGCGGGGTCGTTCGTGATCGTCGGCGAATCAGGCGGCTATACCTGGCCGTGGGCCATGTATGGCATCCCGTTGATCTTCGCGACCGGTATCGCCGTGTCGCTCGCCACGCCGGCTGCCCACGGGCAGGCCGCGGCCGTGCGGCACGATGACGGAGGCCCGGCGTGAAGACGCTCATCCTTGCCGGCGGCGGCCACGCGCACGTAGAGGTGCTGCGGCGATTCGCGCTGGACAGGCCGCCCGGGGTCCGCGTCGTGCTCATCAGCCCGGATGCTCACACGCCGTACAGCGGCATGCTGCCGGGCCTGCTCGCGGGACACTATTCCCGGGAGGACTGTCATATCGACCTGCAGCCGCTCTGCGATCGCGCCGGCGCGGCGTTCGCGGTGACGCGCGTCGAGGGCATCGATCTTGCCGGCCGGCGGGTGCGCTGCGCAGACGGGCAGACGCACCAGTTCGACGCCCTCTCCCTGGACGTGGGATCGACGCCGGACCTCCGATCCGTTCCCGGCGCGGCCGGGCACGCGGTGCCCGTCAAGCCCGTCTCAGGGCTCCTCGAGGCGTGGCGCGACATGGAGGCCCGAGGCGAACGGCGACCGGCCGGCCGCCTGAGGCTGGTTGTCGTCGGGGGCGGGGCCGGCGGGGCTGAAGTGGCGCTGGCCATGCGGCGCAGGTGCCATCGTGAGGACCCGGGGGATGAACCCGCGATCGCCATCGTCACGAACGGCTTGCTGCCCGGCCACTCGGAGCGGGCGAGGGCGCTCCTGGCGCGCGCGCTTGCCGGGCGGCGCATCGCGCTCATGGGCGAGCGCCCGGTCGTGCGGCTCAGTGCCGGCGAGATCCACTGCGCCTCGGGAGAGCGTGTGCCGGCCGATCTCATCGTCTGGGCCACTGGCGCCGCGGCGGTCCCGTGGGTCGGGCAAAGCGGCCTGGCGTGCGATGACCGGGGGTTCGCGGCTGTGAACGATGGTCTGCAGTCGCCAACGCACCCCTTCGTCTTCGCCGCCGGCGACGTCGCGTCCATGACCAGCCGCCCGGTGCCCAAGGCGGGTGTCTTCGCGGTGCGCCAGGGCCCGGTGCTCGCCGGAAATCTCCGGAGATACCTTTCCGGCGAACCGCTGCGGCCCTTCCGGCCGCAGCCGCGCTACCTCTCGCTCATCTCGACAGGCGACGGTCACGCTATCGCGTCCTGGGGCGGCCTGGCGTGGCAGGGCCGCTGGGTGTGGGCGTGGAAGGACCGGATCGACCGGGCGTTCATGCGGAAGTACCGGGCGGGACGAACCCCGCCATAGCCGCGTCGTAAGAAACGTCGCCTCGGAGGGGCACGATGAATCGCGGGGCGAGAGAGAATCCATGAACGCAGCAACGCTCACGATGGCGATAGTGCTGGTCGCGGGCAGCCTGGGCCACGCCGGGCAGGCGCCGAACCTGGTGTCCGAGGTGCGCGCGGCGATCGCGACGCAGGACTTTGCCGAGGGCGAGCGGCTAATCGCGGCCCAGCGCGCCGCGACCGGCGTGACGCCGATCGTCATGGAAGCGATCTCGTGGCTCGGGAGAGGCGCGCTTGCAGCCGGGCAGCTCGACAAGGCGGAAGGCTACGCCCAGCAAGCCTACGATCTGGCGCAAGCCGCGTTGAAGACCCGAGGTGTCGACGACGAACCGCGGCTGCCGATGGCGCTCGGGGCGTCCATCGAGGTCCTGTCGCAGGCTGGCGCAAAGCGCGGTGCCCGCTCCGAGGCCGTGGCGTTCCTTCGAGGGGAACTGGACCGCTGGGGCGGCAGCTCCGTCGCCAGGCGGATCCAGAAGAACCTCAACCTGCTCAGTCTCGACGGCATGCCGGCCCCGGCCCTGGACCTCGCCGAACACCTCGGCCCGCCTCCCCCGGCCCTCCCCGCACTGAAGGGCAAGGTCGTGATCCTGTTCTTCTGGGCGCACTGGTGCGGGGACTGCAAGACGCAGGCGCCCGTGCTGGCCGGACTCCTGGAGCGCTACGGTTCGCAGGGACTCACGGTCGTCGCGCCCACCCAGCGGTACGGTTACGCTGCGGGCGGCAGGCAGGCGTCGGCCGAGCACGAGAAGGCGTACATCGACGAGATCAGGCGGACCGTCTATGCCCAGCTGCCGGCGATGCCTGTTCCGTTGTCGAAGGCCACAATGGAGCGCTACGGCGTGAGCACGACTCCCACCATCGTGCTGATCGATCGTCAGGGGCTGGTCCGCCTCTACAACCCCGGCCGCATGACCGAAGAAGCGCTCGAGCCGATCGTGCGGCGCGCACTGGGCAGTGCGCCGCGCTGACGAGGGGCCGGCATGATGACACGACCCGTGAGGCCCTCACGCGATGTTCGATGAGCGGGTGCGCGCTGTCATTCCTCGCGCGGTGAGGCCGATCGCCGGCGTGCTCGCGCGCGCCGGCGTGTCGCCCAACGCCATCAGCGCGGCCGCGTTCATCGTGTCGCTGGCGGCGGCCTGGCTCGTCGCGGCCGGCCACCCTCGGGCGGGAGTCGTCGTCTGGCTCGTCAGTCGCCTGTGCGATGGCCTCGACGGCGTTGTGGCGCGCATGGCGAAGCGATCCACGCCGTTCGGCGGATACCTCGACATCACCCTCGACATGGCGGCCTATTCGATCATGCTGATGGGTTTCGCGGTGGCCCACCCGGAGCACGGCATCGTCTGGCTGGTGATTCTCGCCGGCTACGTGCTCGCCATCACCACCACCCTGGCCCTGTCCAACGCGGCGTCGGCGATGGGGCGAACCGTCGGCGGCACGGATCGGACGTTTCAGTTCACCCCTGGAATCGCCGAGGCCGGTGAAACCACCGTCATGTACGTGCTGTGGGCGCTCCTGCCGGGCTGGCTGGGCTGGCTGACGTGGATCTGGGCCGCCATGATTCTGGCGACCGTGGCGCAGCGGACCTGGCTCGCCGCTCGGGCACTGCGGTAATCCGTTCAGCGCAGCGCGGCGATGAGGCGTTCAACCTCCTGGCGCTGAGGCGCCGCTGCCGGCAGGCGCTGCAGGAGCGTCTGCGCCTCGGCGAGCGCCTCGGCGCGTCGTCCCTGACGAGCCAGGGCGCGCGCGAGATTGAAGCGCGCCTGGTGCAGATCGGGATCGATCTTAAGGGCCGCGGCGAAGTGCTCCGCGGCCGCTGCCGCGTCTCCCGCCTCGAGCGCGAGGGTGCCCAGATTGGCCTCGACGACGGGATTGCCCGGCTCGATCCGGCGGGCCTCCTGAAGGGCCCGCGCCGCCTCCCGCGGCCTGCCCGTCGACGCGAAGCACAGCGCCAGGCCGAGATGCACGTCCGCCGTGGGCATCGACGCCGCCAGCGCCGCGTTGAAGTGCCGCTCGGCGCCGCCGAGGTCGCCATGCTCCACAAGCGCGTAGCCGAGCCTCATCTGCGCCTGCCCGTTCCGCGGATCGTCGGCGACGATGGCGTCGAGCGCGGTGCGGAGCGCGGCCCCCTGAAGCTCTCCGGTCACCACCTGCGCCATGCGCGCCGCCATCTCCCGCCGATCTTTCGGATCCGGCCGGCTGCCAGCCGATGAGGACGGGCCCGAGGTGACGTATCCGAGCGCGCCCAGCCGCCCTCTCGATTCGGCGTCGAGCGTCTCCCCTGGCGCCGCATGCTCTGGCGGCTCTGGGCCCGAGTACTTCGCGACGCGGGTGGCCAGTTCCCGCTCGCGGGCGGGATCGCTTCCGGCCTCGTTCCGCTCCTCGCCGCCATCCGCCGCCAGGTTGTAGAGCTCGGGCGATGGCGCGGCGATGTACTTCCAGCCGCCCGACCGCACGCTGCGCAGCGAGCTCCAGCCGAAGTCGTAGAGCGGCGCGAACGTCTCGGCGTAGAGTTCGCGCGGGGCGATGGCGCCGCCGGCCACGATGGGCAGGAGGCTGACACCGTCCACGTCGCGCGCCGGCAGGCCCAGCACGTCGAGCACGGTGGGCAGCACGTCGGCGAGCGACACCTCGGCGTCGGAGGTCGTGCCGCCGCCGATGCCCGGACCGGCTACGACCAGCGGTACGCGCAGCGTGGTGTCGTACAGGAACACGCTGTGGGCGATCTCGCCGTGCTCGCCGAACGCCTCGCCGTGGTCGCCCGCGACGACGACCAGCGCTGACGCCGCCCGCGCACCGAGGCCGCCCAGCAGGCGCCCGACCTCCGCATCCGCCCTCGCCACCTCATCGTCGTAGCGGACCGGAGCGGGCGCAAATCGCCGTTCCGGCCCGCGCGCCGGTTCGGCCTCGTACGGCGCGTGCGGCTCGAATAGGTGCACCCAGAGGAACAGGGGACTGTCCCCAACAGGGGGACTGTCCCCGACGCCGCGGACCCAGGCCAAAGCCTCGTCGACCACCACGCGCCCGGGCCGCTCGCTGAGGAGACGACCGTCGGCGCCTCGCGGCATGCGGTCGCCGTACTTGTCGAAGCCACGGTCGAGGCCGAACCGGCGGTCGAGGGGGAACGCCCCGACGAACGCCCCGGTGGCCCACCCCTGTTCACGGAGAATCGAGGCCAGGGTCGCGGGCTCGCCGCGCATCTGCATCCCGTTGTGGCGCGACCCGTGACCGGGCGGATAGAGTCCCGTGAGCAGGCTGGCGTGCGACGGCAGCGTGATCGGCGCCGTGGCGAAGGCCCGAGTGAACCTGATGCCCCGCGCGGCGAGGGCGTCCATGGCCGGCGTGCGCGCGGCCGCCCATCCGTACGCCCCCACGCGGTCGGCCCGCAGTGTATCGATCGTGATCACGACGACGGTGCGGATGGCCGATGGCACGGCACCGGGCGGCGCCGAAGACGCGTCCTGGCGCGGAGCGAGCACCGCGAAGTACAGGGCAGCGCCGATGGCGACCAGCGCGGCCGCCACCGCGGTCATCGATCCGCCGAAGCGCCTGATGCGGACGCGCCCTCGCCCCGTCATCCAACTATCCTACACGCGCCGCGACGGCGTACATGCGGCGGGGGCCCGGATTCCGATCCGGGCCCCCGCTGTCTGACTAGCGCCTAGCCCCTAGTCCCTAGCCCCTAGAACGTGAACCTGAACCCGACCTGCCAGACACGCTGCTCGGGCTGCCCGGAGTCGCCCGAGTAGGCCGTCGGCTTCATGAACACCGCGTTCGGCACGGGGCTCGCCTTGGTGCCTGTGAAGACGCGTGAGCTCGACGCGGACCCCACACCGAAGTTCGGGTTGAGCGCGTTGAACATGTTGAAGACCTCGGCGATGGCTTCCATGCTGTAGCGTCCGCCGAACTTGAAGACCTTCGAGACGCGCAGGTTGATCTGCGAGAGCGCGGCGCCGCGCCCGCAGTTGATTGTCTCGCAGGGGCCGGTCTCCTCGAACTGGCCGTTCCCGGCTGAATCGATGCCGGTGAACTTGAACGCCTTCGTGTAGATGTCGTTGTTGGCGCCATCCGCGTTGTTGTCGTACCCGTACCAGATGTGGAGCGGCAGGGCCGACCGGTAGCGGTAGACCGGCGAGGCGTAGATGCCCCACGGCAGGTTGATGACGGCGCTGATGGTGACCTTGTGCCGCGCGTCGGTCCGCGCCGACGGCCCCCACTGGACGTCGTCCAGCGGATCGGTCGCGTCCTGCACCAGGTTCGTCGTCAACTCGTCGAGGCCGAGGCCGCCGAGGCCTCGGGCGTTCGACCACTGGTACCAGCCGTTGAGCTGCCAGTTGTTGGCCATGCGCCGCCGCACGCCGATGTTGAAGCCGTCGAACTTGCTCTCGCCGATGCTCATGTTCATCGTCGGGTTCGCCGGGCTGAACCCGAGCGACGCGTACCGGCGCGTGCCCGCAGGCGTGATCGTGTTGAGGGGCCAGCGCACACCGAGGTCCCTGCCTTCTACGTGGACGTAGTCGGCGTCGATGACGGTCGAGGCGTTGAGCTCGTGCGACCAGCCGACCGAGAACTGCTGCGTGAACGGCTGCTTGACGCGCGGCACGGCCACGTTGCTGCTGAAGAAGGGCCCGTTCGGATTGATCTGATTCTGCGACGCGATGTTGCTGGTCGGCTGGCCGTAGGTGAAGAAGGAGCCGTCGGGGTTCTTGATGCCGGCAGTGTTGGTCACCACGAAAATCTGGCCCGATCCACCCTGCGCACTCAGGCCCGGGAACAGGATGTTGGCGTTCGTGTAGCCGAAGTCGTAGTAGATGCCCCATCCGGTCCGGAACAGGTCTCTGCCGTTCCCGAACACGTCCCACGCGATGCCGATGCGCGGCTGGATGTTGTTGTAGTCTTCCTTGCTCGACGGGCCCCACTCCTGGAAACCGACCACGCCGTTGAAGGTCCCCGCCTGGCCGGCGGCCTGCAGTTTGTCGAAGTTCGTCACGCCGTTTTGGTTGATGGCGAACCCGGTGACGAGGTCGTACCGGATGCCCGCGTTCAGCGTCAGGCGGGGCGTGAGCCGCCAGTCGTCCTGGAAGTACAGCCCCAGTTGCTTCATCGGCAGGTTTGCGGCTGAACCGTCCTTGCTCCGAGTGACGCTGCTGATCGGGCCGCTGGTGTTGTTGTCCAGGTGTGTGTACGCGAAATCCGTGCTGCCCGAGTTGAATGTCACGTAGAGCGTCGGCTCGTTGATGTAGTTCACGCCGGCTTTGAACGCGTGGCCGAGGCCGCCCATGCCGCTGACGCTCCACGAGAAGTCGTCACGGAACTGCCACTTCTTCTGCTCCGTCGTCTGCGGGGTGTTCTGGTTGTAGCCAATCACCACGCCGTTCGCGAACGTCTGCTGCGGCGCGCCCGTGCGCGCGAGGATGTAGTTGCCGAAGTCCGCGTACTGGAAGACGAACTCGTTCAGCTTCGACCCGCCGAGCACCCAGTTGTGGTTCACGTTGATCGAGTTGAACGTGTTGGTGCTGTCGCCCCAGTTCTCGGGCACCGAGCGGGTGGTGACGCCGTACACCTGCGTGTTCGTGTTCCGCCCGTAGCGGACCGTCATGAACTGCGTCGCGCTGAGGTTGACCGAGCCCTTCACCGTGAACAGGTTCTCGCGGTACGGCGTCGGGTAGGTCCCGTCCTCGGAGGGGAACAGCCCCAGCGTGTTCACCGTGGCGAAGGTGTCCTGCTGCGTGCGCTCGAACGCGGCGAAGAAGTGCGCCCGGTTCTGCACGATCGGCCCGCCGAACGAGCCGCCGTACTGATACCGCCGGTAGTCCTGCTTCGGCACGTTCGAGAGTTCCTGCGTCTTCGTCCGGGCATTCAACGCATCGTCGCGGAACGCCGTGAAGAAGCTGCCCTTGAAGTTGTTCGTGCCACTCCTGGTCACGATGTTCATCACGCCGCCGTTGCTGCGGCCGTACTCGGCCTTGTAGCGCTGCGTGACGAAGTTGAACTCCTGGATGGCCTCGAGCGGGAACAGCTGCAGCAGCCCGCCGACGGTGTCGTCGTTGTTGTCGCCGCCGTCAATCTGGTAGTTCACGTTGCGGCCGTTGCCGCCCGCGATCTGCGGCGACTGCTGCGTGCTCTTGGTCGGGTCCGAGTGGAAGCCCATCGCGACGCCCGCCACCGTCATCGCCAGGTTCGCGAACTGCCGGCCATTGAGCGGCATCTGCTCGATCTTGTTCACGTCCACCACGCCGCCCACCGACGACGAGGTGGTCTCGAGCAGCGGCGTGTCGCCCGACACGGTGACCGTTTCCGACATGGAGGCCACCTGGAGCTGCATGTCCAGGTTCAGCGTCTGTCCGACGTTCAGAATCAGGCCCGTGCGATCGAGCGTCGCGAAGCCCGACATCTCCAGCTTGAGGTCGATGGTGCCAATCGGAACGCCGGCGAGGCGGAACACGCCCTCACCGTCGGTGACGGCCGTTCGCGTGAACCCGGTGGTGGCCTGCGTGGCCGTGACGGTGACCCCGGGAAGCGCCCCGCCCTGCTGGTCGGTGACGCGGCCGGTGATGTTGCCGCTGGTCTGCTGCGCGAGCGCAGGCACGGCGAGGACGACGCAAACGAAGAAGACGAGCGACGCGAGCACGACCTTGCGCATTCAGCTGCCCTCCTGGGTGGGGGACCTATCTGGCCTTCGGATAACCGTCCGACGTTGTGCGAGGAACTAGACATGCCCTGCAATCGATGTGCCCGAATCCGGCCGGGATCCAAACGCAGAAATGCTTCCAGATTCCGACTGATCCCGATCGATGAGGGCCGGGATCCAATCAGCGGACACTGGAGATCCAAAAAAATGCAGAACCGCAGCCGCCGGATCGTTAGTCTTTACGGCCCAGGGCCTTGAGAAGTTCCGCCGCCGCATCGCGCTCGCGGCCGAAGCGGGCGGGCGCGGCTCTCACGGCGCGGTAGGCTGCGGCGGCGGCGTCGAGATTGCCAGCGGTCTGATGAGCAATGCCGAGGTTGAGGCGGGCCTCCCAGAGGTCCGGGTCGGCCGCGATCGCGCGTTCCAGCGGCGCGATGGCCTCGGCCGGCCGCCCCGACTCGACCAGCAGCACCCCGAGGCCGTTCAAGCCGTCGGCCGTCGCCGGGTCGGCTGCAATCGCCGCCCGGTAGGCGGCTTCGGCCCCAGTCCGGTCACCCAGGGCGCGCCGGGCATTGCCGAGGTTGGCGAGATACTCGGCGCTGGACGGGTCCGCCGTGCTGGCACGCTCGAACGCCTGAGCAGCCTCGCCAGTACGGTCCTGTTCGATGAGCAGCAACCCGAGGCCGTTGTGCGCGGCGCCGTTGCGCGGATCGAGCGCAATGGCCGCCTGCTCGGCCCTGGCCGCTTCATCTCGAAGACCCGCGCGGCCGGCGGCCACCGCCAGGTCGTGGAACAGCATGCTGTCGCCGGGCCACGTCTCAACCGCGCGCCGGTAGATGGCGAGCGCCTCGCGGTGGCGTCCCTGCGCGGTCAATGCGTTCGCGTAGGTGGTCGCCACGACCTGCGCGCCTGGACTTGCGCGATGGAGGGCGGAGAGCGACGCGAGCGCCGCCGCCGGGCGGCCGGCGTTCAGTTGTTCGACGGCTTCTTCGAACGCCACCCATCCGGCGATCCGCGTGGCCGGGTTCACGCCCGGCTGGCCCGAGGGGGCCGGAGGCGGCGCCGCGCTGACATACCCGAGCGCGCGCAGCCGCTCCTGCGCCTCCCGGCTCGCGGCGGCCGGCGCAGGCGCGGTTTCAGCCGCGCTGATCGCCGCGAGGCGCGCGGCCGCGGCCTGCACGATCTCGCGCCGCTGCGCCGACGCGTCCTGGCGCTCGGCCGGGTCGTTCTCGAGGTCGTACAATTCGCTCCCCGCGCGCTCAGCGCTAACCACCTTCCATCGATCCTCGACAAGCGCCGTGAGGCCCGACCATCCCATCACCCGCGGATACATCGTCTCGGCATAGACATCGCCGCCCTTCGCTCCGTCGGCAAACAGGTCGCGCCCGGTCATGCCCCGGGGTCCGGCGGGCACGCGGAGACCGGCGAGGCGCAGGACCGTGGGCGCCACGTCGGCGATGCTCACGGCCTGGCGGTGCTCGCCCGCCGTCACACCCGGGCCGGCAACAATGAGCGGGATGCGCAGCGCGCCGTCGTAGAGGAGCATCCCGTGCGTGCGCTCGCCGTGCTCGCCGAGGCTCTCGCCGTGGTCGCCGAGGATCCCGATGATGAGCGGGCGGCCGGCACGAGCGTCGGCGAGGGCACGGAGCAACCGCCCAATCTCCGCGTCGGCGTACGCCACCTCTCCGTCGTACGCGTTGCCGCCTGCGCGGGCAAGCGCGCCGGCCGGCGGCGTGTAGGGGGCGTGGGGATCGTAGAAGTGTGCCCAGAGGAAGAACGGGCGGCGCGGGTTGCCGGCCTGTTGTCCGCGCCCGCGCACCCACGCGATGGCGCGGTCGGCGACCGTCGATGCGGGGCGTTCGGCCTCGAGCGCGAGCGGCGCGTCCCGCTTTCGCGCGATCTGATCGTCGTACGTGTCGAACCCGGTGGCGAGGCCGAACTGCCGGTCGAGGACGAACGCGCCGACAAACGCCGCCGTGTCGTGGCCGGCGTCCTTGAAGAGCCGCGCCAGCGTGGGCCGCGAGTCGTCGAAGCGGTGCGCGCCATTGAGGCGGACGCTGGTTTGCGGGGGGAGCGCGCCGGCCATCAGGCTCACGTGCGCCGGCAGCGTGAGGGGCGCGGTCGTGCGGGCGGCCAGGAACCGCGCCCCTGTCGCGCCAACCGCGTTGATGGCCGGCGTGAGCGCGCCGCCGACGCGATCGGCCCGGAGCGTGTCGACCGTGATGAGCACGACGTCCGGAGACATCGGGACCGGGGTGGCCTCATTCACCGGCCCCGAACAGGCGGCCAGGAGCGGACAGGCAAGGACGGCGACCAACCGCAGCCAAACGCCGAACCCTTGGGCGCAGACCGACAAGGCCATGTCGCGGGCGCCCGGCCTAGCTTGCCTTCCGCATGGCCAGGCGAGCCTGGTGCAGATCCCACAATGCCTGCAGGTGCATCCAGAACTCGGGCGTCATGTCGAACAGGGCCGCGAGCCGCAAGGCCGTGTCCGCCGTGATCGCGCGCCGGCCTCGCACGATCTCGTTCAGCCTGTTCAGGGGGATGCCCATGCGGCCGGCGGCGTCCACCTGCGTGAGATTGGCGGGCTTGAGGAACTCTTCGAGCAGGATCTCGCCCGGAGGAATCTGAACGCGCGGCCGGTTCACGTCCCTAGTGATAGTCTTCACACCGCACCTCGTGGCAGTTGCCGCCCTCGAACCGGAACGTGAGCCGGTATTGCTCGTTCACCCGGATGCTGAACCGGCCACGCTGCGTGCCTCGCAGCGCCTCCAGCCGATTGCCCGGGAGCGCGGATAGATCGTTCAACGTGTCGGCCGTGTCCAGGATGATCAGTTTCTGCTGGATTCGCCGCCACAGAGGCCTCGGGAAACGCCGTGCGGCCCTCGTGTCGTCGCCGTACAAGAGGTCGCCCGTGCCCCGATCGGCGAACGACTTGATCACGCGCCAAGCTTACATGATTCACGGGTAAACAGGCAACTCTGGCCCGCACATCCCCGCGTGTTCCGCTCTCGCTGACGCTCCGGCGGACTCGCCGAAGCCTTGGCGGAGGCGGTCAGGCCCGGGGTCAATGCGGCAGGCCGAAGAGGAAGTACGTCAGGCATAGCGCCCCGAGCACCACGCTGCCCCAGTTCAGCTCGCGCGCGCGGCCGGCCACGACTTTTGCCACCGGATGAAGCACGAGTCCGGCGGTCAGGCCGTTCGCGATGTTGTAGGTGAACACCATCAGGGCGATGCACGCGAAGGCCGGGAGCGCCTCGGTCAGGTCGTCGAAGTCGATCTTGCGCGCCGACCCGACCATCAGCATGCCCACCGCCACCAGCGCCGGCCCGTAGATGTACTGAGATCCCTGGAGCAGCGCCACGATCGGCAGGAGGAACAGCGACGCCACGAACAGCAAGGCCGTGACGACGGCCGCGAGGCCCGTGCGAGCGCCGTCGCGGATGCCGGTGGCGGACTCGATGTACGCCCCGCTGGTCGACGTGCCGACAAGCGACGCGAAGATGCAGGTCACCGCGTCGACGAGCATCGGCTTCTCCACCTGCGGGAAGTTGCCGTCCTTGTCGAGCATGTTGCCCGCGGCGCCCACGCCCACCAGCGTCCCCAGCGTGTCGAGGAACGACATCAGCACCAGCGTCAGCAGCACCGGCAGGAAACTCACCGTGAGCACGCCGGCCACATCGAGCTGCAGGGCGATGGGCGAGAGCGAGTACGCGCCGGTGAACGGCATCCAGACCAGTTCAGGAGGGGCCATCGGGCCGAGGCCGATCGCATAGCCGGCGGCGGCCGTCGCACCCATGCCGATCAGGATCGCGCCGGGGACCCTGCGGATCATCAGCGCCGCGATCGCCACGAAGCCCGCAATGGCCAGCAGCACCCTGAAGTCGTGAAACGCGCCGATCTTCAGCGGCACGTCGGGCGCGTGCAGCAACTGCGGACCCGTCGAGTTGAGCAGGGCTGCCGGAGGCAGGCCGGCCGCCCCGCTGGTGATGATGCCGGTTTCATACAGGCCGATGAACGCCAGGAACAGGCCGATGCCCGCCGCGAAGCTGTACTTGAGGCTGGGCGAGATGGCGTTCGCGAGCTTCGACCGGACCTGGAACAGGGTGAGCAGCAGGAAGATCACGCCGGCGACGAACACCGACCCGAGGCGCTGCTCCCACGTCGCGCCAAGGGCGACCAGGCCGAACGCGAGGAACGCGTTCTCGCCCATGTAGGGCGCCACCGCGATGGGCCTGTTCGCGTAGAGGCCCATCAGAAGCGACCCGAACGCCGCCGTCAGGATCGTGGCGACGGTGCCCGGACCGCGCGGAATGCCGGCGGCGGCGAGAATCGCGGGGTTCACCACGATGATGTAGGCCATCGCGACAAACGTCGTGATCCCCCCAAGCACTTCGCGGCGGATCGACGACCCGCGGGCGGCGATCTGGAAGAACCGGTTCAGCACTACTGGGTCAGGCCTCGCCGCGCCGGATGCGCTCGATCTTGTTGTCGCGCTCCGAGTTGAGCCGCTCGCGGTCGCGGCGGTACTGTTCCTCGAACAGCGCGCGCGCGTCGGGGTCGGCCGTCCGGCGCAGTGCCGACTGGTGCAGCACCTCGACCTCGGCGGCCTTGGCCTCGTAGAAATTGCGCACCTCGGCGATGGCCGCCCGCTGCGCGTCGGTCAGCGGCCGGCTCTCGGCGCCGGACTCGGCGTCCTGCTTCCGGAGCCGCGCCATCGCCAGTTCGTAGGCGCTCTTCGGCTCGTCGTCTTCGTTCATGTGGTTGATGGTACTCCCGATCGCCGGCTGCCGCAGAGACGAATGGCCAGGCGAAACGCCGGGTCGGCGCCCTCCCGCCAGCGTCCGCGGCTACGCGGCGGTCGTTTTGCGAAGGGCCTCGTGGAGGTCCCAGTCGGCCTGCAGGTGCATCCAGAATCGGGGTGTCGTGCCGAAGCGGGACGCAAGCCGCAGGGCCGTGTCGGCGGTCACGCCACGCTTGCCCAGCACGATTTCGTTGAGGCGGTTCACCGAGAGACCCAGTTCACGGGCCGCCTCGACCTGCGTCAGCTCCAGCGGCGCCAGGAACTCGTGCAGCAGAATCTCGCCCGGGTGAACCGCCGGCCCCAGCCAGGCAGGATCACGCGTGATAGTCTTCGCACCGGACTTCGTAGGCATGGTTGTTGTCCCACCGGAATGTCAGCCGGAACTGGTCGTTCACCCGGATGCTGTGACGGCCCCGCATGCTCCCGCGCAGCGCCTCCAGCCGGTTGCCCGGGGGGCTTTTCAGATCGACGAGGTGCTGGGCGGCATCGAGCATCTTCAACTTGCGTCGGGCGACCGGCCAGATGACCGCGGGGACCCGGCGTGCGTCGCGCGTATTCCGCTCCGCGAAGAGGTCGGCGGTCGCCTGGTTCGCGAACGACTGAATCACGGCTTACATGATACCCATGTAACACTGATCGCGCAACCCGGGGCCTCGGGCCGCGACGACGGTCGCGACGTGCGCGGGGCGGCCCCGGGGCTACGCGCGAACCAGCCCGCGGTACTTCCGCAGCAGTTCGTAGAGCACCACGCCGCCCGCGGTGGCGACGTTGATCGAGCCTTTCGAGCCCAGCGTCGGAATGCGCACGTGGACGTCGCACCGTTCGAGCAGCGCCGGCGCGATGCCGTCCACCTCGTGGCCGAACAGCACGCAGACGGGGAACCGCGGCCGCCAGTCGAACAGGTCTATCGCGTGCAAGCTGGTTTCGATGGCCGCGACTTCGCAGCCCCGCGCGCGCAGGGCCTCCACGGCGCCGGCCGCCGACGGCGACGTCGACCAGGGCACCGTCCGTTCCGCGCCCAGTGCGGTCTTCGCGATCCGCGGGTCGTCCGGGGTGGGGGTGATGCCCGCGACGACGATCGCCTCGGCGCGGACCGCGTCGGCAGTCCGGAAGAACGATCCGACGTTGTAGAGGCTGCGCACGTTGTCGAGAAGGACGGTAACCGGCAGGCGGTCGATCTTCGCGTACGCTTCCCCGAGCGCGGTCGCGCGATACGCGGCGTCCTCGGTCATGGCGGGATCCACTCTATAACGGCCGGGACGGATTGGAGGGTGGGGCGGCCCTGAGACTGCCGAAGGGCCGGGTCTTTGGATCCGGGGGCATCCTCTGATTTACAGTGTTCTCTGGGTATCGCCCGGAGTCGATTGATGGCTCACTCGACAGCACCCGTCACACCGGCCGTCCGTGCGCTCCGCGCTGCCGGCGTCGGCTTCACCGAGCATGTCTACCGCTACGAGGAGCACGGCGGCACGCGGGTGTCGGCGCGCGAACTGGGCGTCGACGAGCACGCGGTCGTCAAGACGCTCGTGATGGAAGACGACACTCGCGCGCCGCTCGTCGTCCTGATGCACGGCGATCTCGAGGTGTCGACGAAGCAGCTCGCGCGGGCCATCGGGTGCAAGCACGTGGAACCGTGCAAGCCCGACGTGGCGAACCGGCACTCGGGCTATCTCGTCGGCGGCACGTCGCCCTTCGGCCTGCGCAAGGCGATGCCTGTGTATGTCGAGCGCACGATTCTCGACCTGCCGCGCATTTACATCAATGGTGGCGCGCGCGGGTTTCTTGTCGGCATCGCGCCGGCGGACCTCGTCCGTGTACGAACCCGACGCCGGTGGACGTCGGGATCGCTGAGCGCCGGGTCTGAAGACCCGGCCTCCACAGGGATCGGTTTGGGTCCTTCCGGGGGGGGCGGGTCTAATTAGCTACGGTACGCTTCTTGCGGTGCATTTCTGTAATCCGCGGGCGTGTTCCCCTGCTCTGCCTTCGGGGAGACCCGTACCTTGTCCAAGCCGGCAGGCGTCATAACACCGCGAGGTCACGAGATGTTCGACAAGTGGCGCAAGACGGTGATGGTGAAGGCGGAAGACGCGCTGGCGGGGCGGGCCGAGAGCATGCCCGTGGCGCCGAAGCACCTGGTTCTTGGCACCGCGATGGCGCCGCCGTTCCCCGAGGGGCTCGAGACGGCTGTCTTCGGCCTCGGCTGCTTCTGGGGCGCCGAGCGTAAGTTCTGGCAGGTGAAGGGCGTCCATTCAACCGCCGTGGGCTACGCGGGCGGCTTCACGCCCAACCCGACGTATGAAGAAGTGTGCTCGGGTCTCACGGGGCATACGGAGGCCGTGGTGGTGGTCTTCGATCCGAAGGCCGTGTCGTTCGAGCAACTGCTGAAGGTGTTCTGGGAGAGCCACGACCCGACGCAGGGCATGCGCCAGGGCAACGACACCGGGACCCAGTATCGTTCGGCGATCTACACCCGGAACGAGCCGCAGGCGGTCGCGGCTCGGGCCAGTCGCGACGCGTACCAGTCGCGGCTGACCGCTGCGGGCTACGGGCCCATCACGACCGACATCGCTCCAGCCGGCGAGTTCTTCTACGCCGAGGACTACCACCAGCAGTATCTCGCCAAGAACCCGAATGGCTACTGCGGGCTGGGAGGGACGGGAGTCGGCTGCCCCTTGGGCCTTGGGGCCAAGGACTAGGGGCCAAGGGCTGGGCGCTTGGGGCTAGTCGGGATTCGGGATTCGGGATTCGGTTGATAGGGATTGTCCTTCAGGCTTCTGGCTACTCACTTCCTCTTGGTTCTTCCCCGCGGTGTCCTGTGAAACCGCTCCTTCCACAGGTGAACGACTGAGAGCCACGGGTGCCGCCACATCATGCGAGGCCCGGCGAAGCGCATGACCTCGCGCATCGCCTCGCGCTCGGCGGGCCTATAGCAGTGAATGGGGCATGCTTTGCACGTCGGCTTGTCCGCGCCGTACGGGCACGCATCGAGGCGCGCGTGCGAGTAGCGCTCCAGCGCCGCGCACATGGCGCACAGCGGGTCGGCGCTCTGATGGTGCTCGGTGCAGTAGATGCGCACCATCGCGGCAACGGTCTTCTTCTCGGTCGCGATGGCACGCGGAATCCCCACCTTTCTACTCTAGCTTCTTCGGCGGCATGCGACCGGCGGTCGTCGCCAGCCCCGGGGCTGAAGCCCCGGGGCTCCATTCCCCGTCTCACACGGAGCCGTTGGCCTGGTCGCTGCAGGTGGAGCCCTTGGCCTAGTCGCCGTGGGTGGAGCCCCGGGTCTTCAGACCCGGGGTGGCCTACGATTTGAGCGCCGCGCGGTCGAGCGGCGCGATGCGGCCCGCGAGCAGCAGCACCGCCACGAGGCCCAGCGGCCCGAGGATGCCGGCCACGACGAACATCGGCGTGTAGCCCATGGCATCGACGACGCGGCCGGTGCCCCAGTTGTACATCACGCTCGCGATGGCGGCCGACGTGCCGCCGAGGCCGAACACCGAGGCCACCGCCGACTTCGGGAAGAAATCGCTCGGCAGCGTCTGCAGGTTGTTGATCCACACCTGGAAGCCGAAGAGGACCAGCCCCATCAGGAGCAGCGCCATGTAGGGATCCTCGGCGCGCATCGCGAGGATGCCGGCCGGCGTGAGGAGCGCGCCGCACGCCATCACGGTCTTGCGCGCGCGATCGACGCTCCATCCGCGCTGAATCAGGAACCCCGACGCCCAGCCGCCGCCAAGCGCGCCGATGCCGGCGCACAGGAACGGCAGCCACGCCGACCAGCCGATCTGCTGGAGGCTGAAGCCGCGCGCCTCCTGGAAGTAGCTCGGCAGCCAGAAGATGTAGAGCCACCAGATCGGATCGGTGATGAAGCGCCCGACCACCACCGCCCAGGTCTGCCGGTAGGTCAGGAGCCTTCCCCAGCCTGGCTTCCAGTCGATGTCGCCGGCGCCGGAGCCGCCGCGGTCCGACAGGATGTGCGCCCGCTCGGCCTCGGTAATCCAGGGGTGCTTCTCGGGCACCCTGAAGAGCAGCAGCCAGAGGATGAGCCAGCCGAACCCGAGCAGGCCCGTCACGATGAACGTGGCGCGCCAGCCGTAGGCGAGCGCGAGCCAGGCGATGATCGGCGGCGACACCGCGCTGCCCAGCGCCGCGCCGGTATTGAAGATGCCCATCCCCAGGGCGCGCTCCTTCACCGGGAACCACTCGCCCACCACTTTCGCCGCGCCCGGCCAGTTGCCGGCCTCGCCGAAGCCGAGCACGCCCCGCCACACCTTGAACATCCCCGCCGTCGTCGCGAATGCATGCGCCACGGCCGCGCCCGACCAGATGACGATTGAGAACACGAAGCCGAGGCGCGTGCCGATCCGGTCGTAGAGCCGGCCCGACACCATCTGGCTGATGCCGTAGAGCAGCAGGAAGCTGTTCTGGATCGACGCGTAGTCGGCGTTCGACAATCCGAGATCGGTGCTGATCGACGTCTTCAGCACCGACACGGTCTGGCGGTCGATGTAGTTGATGACGGTGGCCAGGAAGATCAGGCTCACCATCATCCAGCGCAAGTGGGGAATCTTCATGCCTATCTCATGTACATCCCGCCGTTGATCTCGATGGTCTCGCCCGCCAGGTACGACGCGGCGGGGCCGGCAAGGAAGGTGATGACGCCGGCCACGTCCTCGGGCGTGCCCGCGCGCCCGAGCGGGATCGTCTTCACCGTCGCCGCGAAGGCCTCCGGCGCGGTGAACGTCTTGTGGAACGGCGTGCCGCCGATGAGGCCCGGCGACACGGCGTTGACGCGGATGCCGTGCGGCGCGAGCTCCTTCGCGTACGCCTTCGTCAGCGCGAGCACGGCGGCCTTGGCGGCCGCGTACATCGACGCCCCGGGCCCGCCGCCGTTGTGCGCCGCGAGCGACGTCAGGTTGACCATGGCCCCCGACCCGCGCGCGATCATGCCCGGCGCCACGGCCTGGCAGCACAGGAACGTCGTCAGCACGTTCACGTTCATGACGGCGTGGCAGAAGTCCTCGCTCATCTCCGTCACGCTGTGGCGGCCGAGCAGCCCGCCCGCGTTGTTGACGAGGATGTCGATGCGGCCCAGCTCCGCCAGCGCGCCGCCGACGGCGCGCTTCACCTCGGCGATCTTCGTCAGATCGGCGCCGAAGGCCGCGGCCCGCCGCCCGAGGCCCTTGACCGCGTGCACCGTCTCATCGGCGCCGGCCGCGTCGGCATAGAAATGCACGGCCACGTCGGCGCCGGCCGCCGCCAGGGCCAGCGCCGTCGCCCGCCCGATGCCCACCTCGGCGCCCGTCACGAGCGCCACCTGTCCCGTCAGTTCACTCATCGCTGCCGTCCTCTCGTGAAGGCGGCGTCGTGACCCGTGCTCGCGGACCGCAGGGCCGCCGCATGCAGGTCATGAAGCCGGTCCTGTTATCCCACCTTTGGCACCGCGAAGAGCGGCGCGGTGACCAGCGCCGCCGCGCCGCGCAACCGCGGATGGTCGGGCAGCGGGATGGTCGTGATCTCGATGTCCGACGAGGCCGGCGCCAGCACGCGGCTGGCCAGCGCCTGCCGCAGCGTCGCCTCGACAAGGTCCCAGGCGGCGATGATCTCGCCGCTGATGAAGATGCGCGCGGGATCCACGGCGTTCACCACCGACGCCAGGCCGAGGCCGAGGTACCGGCCCGTCGACTGCAGGGCTGCCAGGGCCTTCCCGTCGCCGCCGCGCGCGCGGGCGACGAGGTCGTCGACCGAGAACGAGGCGATCTCGGCCGGGATGGGCTTGCGCGGCGTCAGCTTGCGCCCGAAGTAGCGCGACAGCGTGGCCAGGTTCGAGACGTACGCTTCCCAGCACCCCGTCGCGCCGCACGCGCAGGGCGGCCCCTCGCCCGCCAGCGGCACGTGGCCGAACTCGCCCGCCACGTTGTGCCGGCCGCGCAGCACCTCGCCGTTCACGACAATGCCGACGCCGAGGCCGTCCGACACGGACAGGAACACGAAGTCGCTGCTGCGCCCGGCCTCGCGGCGCACGCCCCACGCCTGGGCGATGGCGCAGGCCCGGCCCGAGTTCTCGATGTACACCGGGAGGCCGGTCTCCTTCGCCAGCAGGTCGCGCAGCGGGACGTCGCGCCAGCCGAGGCGGGGCGCGAACGAGATGCTGGCGCCCTCGCGATCGACCATCCCCGGGACGACCAGGCCGATGCCCTCGCACCGGCCGAGCTCGCGGTGGTCCTCCATGATCCGCGTGATGCGGGCCCCCAGCGCCTTGACGAACCGCAGGGGATCGGGATGCGTCGGGAAGCTCGCCACGCCGACGACGGGGTCGGTGAGGAGGTTCGTCACCATCGTGTACGTCTGCGTGGGGCGCACGTCGACGGCGATGACGGTCCGCTTCCGCGAATCGATGTAGAGGAACTTGGGCTTGCGGCCGCGGGGCGTCTCGCCCTTGGCGCCTTCGAAGAGGATGCCCTCGGCGATGAGGCCGTTGACGATGAGGCTGATGGCGCCGCGGCGCGAGCCCATGAGGCGCGCGAGGTCGGCACGGGAGACGGGCTGCCAGGCGCGGACCAGGTTGAGGAGGATCTGCCGGTTGATGGCCCTGGGCGTGCCGCGGCCCGCGAGGTGGACCGGCTCGGGGTGGGGTCGTCTGACCATGCTGGTGCTTGTGCCTGTGCTGGACGAAAGATCCCGCTGATTCGTTTATTGTCTGCTCGGCGGACAATATGCCTCTCCCGGGGCAGCCTCGTCAAGGGCAATTTGTGCAGCAATACCTCGTACCAGCGGTCGCCGGGACGGGCTTGACAGCAGTCCGTGCGGGGTATATTGTCTCACGTCGAGACAAACTACGGTCCCGGCCCGTCATCCGCCCGGGTCTCTCATCGAGGGGAGCTCAGTTGTGATCAAGAAGACGCCGCTACTCATCGCCCTCGCCGCCATCCTGATGGCGCTCGCGCCGGCGCCCGACGCCCGCGCGCAGGTCACCTCCGCCACGATCGTCGGCACGATCACGGACTCGAGCGGCGGCGCGCTGCCCGGCGTCACCGTGACGGCCAGGAACGTCGACACCGCCTTCATGCGCACCGTGCCGACCGATGCGGTGGGCGCCTACCGGCTCGAGTTCCTGCCCATCGGCAACTACAGCGTCGAGGTGGTGCTCGAGGGCTTCAAGCCCGTCACGCGCAGCGGCATCGTCCTGAACGTGAACGACACGGTGAAGGTGGACGTCGCGCTCGAGGTCGGCGGCCTGTCCGAGACCATCACCGTGGCCGGCGAGTCGCCCGTGGTCAACACCGCCACGGCCGACATCTCGAAGACCGTCGAGGCCAAGCAGATCGAGAGCCTGCCCATTGTCGACCGCAACGTCTACTCGCTGCTCGACATCACGCCCGGCGTGCAGTCGAACAACAACGGCGTGGCGTCGGCGTCGGTGGGCACGAGCAACCTCACCCTGGGCTTTCCCGAGCAGCGCACGCTCATCAACGGCGGCGCCGACGGCGGCACCGGGTCGGTGAACTACTACCTGGACGGCGGCATCAACATGACGGCGCTGCGGAACACGGGCAACATCCTGCCCAACCCGGACGCCATCCAGGAGTTCAAGGTCCAGACCAACAGCTACCCCGTCGAATACGGCCGGTTCTCGAGCGGCATCATCAACGTCATCACCAAGTCGGGCACGAACCGTTACAGGGGATCGGCGTTCTGGTACACGCGCGACGGCGACCTGAACGCCAAGGAGTGGGGATCGACGCAGGCGCGCCCGCCGCTCGAGCGCAACCAGTACCGGCGGCACCTTTGGCGGGCCCATCGTGACCGACCGGACGTTCTTCTTCTCGAGTTACTCCGGCCTCCGCCAGACGACGCAGACGTTCCTGAACAACGCGATCCCGCCGACCGCGCTCGAGCGGACCGGCAACTTCAGCCAGTCGCGGACGATCCCGACCGACCCGGCCACCGGCCAGCCCTTCTCGTGCAACGGCGTGGTGGGCGTCATCTGCCCGGGCCGCCTCGACCCGGTGTCGATGAGGATCGTCAACGATTACATCCCGCTCGCGAACGTCGACAGCGGCATCTGGCAGGGGTACGTCGCGAGCCCGTACAATTCCGATGAGCTGCTCCTCAAGCTCGACCACCAGATCAACGACGCGCACCGTTTGTCGGGCAGCTACTTCTACACGACGGGCGCGAACGACACCCACGCCGGCAGCGGCAACCTGCCCTGGGCGATCTACTCGTTCGACTGGGCGCAGCACAACCTGAACGTGAGCGACACCTGGGCGGTCAGCACCAACAAGATCAATCAGCTGTGGTTCTCGTACAACCGCAACTACGGCGGCCGCCTCAACGTGCCGGGGACCTCGCTCACCGACCTGGGATCGTCGGCCGTCATCATGGGCGCGCCGGCGCTGCCGCAGATCACCGTGAGCGGCTACTTCACGCTCACCAACGCCATCGGCGGCCCGACGGCGGGCGGCGACTTCTACTCGGTTCGCGACGTGTTCAGCTGGACGAAGGGGCCGCACGCCATCAAGATCGGCGGCGAGCTGTCCTACAACAAGACCATCCAGGACGTGCTGCTGAACAACTACGGCGTGTTCACCTTCAACAACAGCGTGACCAGGAACGCGCTCGCCGACTTCATGATCGGCATCCCGAGCAGCGTCACGCAGGACGCCCCGGTGACGGCGCTGTGGAACAGCTGGTACGGCGCCGCCTTCATCCAGGACGACTACCGCATCGGCCGGAACCTCACGTTGAACCTCGGCCTCCGCTGGGACGTGCAGTCTCCCGGCACCGACCCGCAGGACCGGTTCTCCACCTATGTGCCTGGCCAGCAGTCGACGGCGCGCCCGGATGCGCCGGCGGGCCAGCTCTTCTACGGCGACCCCGGCATCGAGCGCGGCGTCATCCCGGTCAGCTGGTCGCACATCTCGCCGCGCGTGGGCGTCGTGTGGGATCCGTTCGGCGACGGCAAGACGTCGATCCGCGCGGCGGGCGGCATCTTCTACGGCAGCATCTCGGGCAACGCGTGGAACACGATGACGAACTTCCAGCCGTGGTCCACGCGCCTGACGTTCGTCAACACGGGCAGGGGCGTCAACCCGGCCGGCGTCCCGCAGGGCGCGACGCTCGCCAACCCCTACACCAACTACCCCGGCGGCTCGCCGTTCCCTTACCAGGGCACCTACGCCGTCGGCGGCGGCATCTTCGGCGTGGACCTGGACTACGAGTGGCCCCGCGCCTACCAGACCAACATCGGCATCCAGCGCCAGGTGTTCTCGCGGATGGCGGTGGGCGCCGCCTACGTCGGCACGTTCAACAGGAACCTGCCGTTCGGCCGCGACGTGAACTACCCGGTGCCCAACTCGACGGCCACCAGCAGCGGCACGAACATCCTGGCGCGCCGGCCGAACCCGGTGTTCGGCGCCGTGACCTTGATCGACTCGGATCAGTCCTCGGACTACAACGGCCTTCAGCTGACGTTTCAGATGCGCCAGTGGCACAACATCAGCCTGAACGGCTTCTACACCTACAGCCAGACCATGAGCAGCGCGCAGGTGATGAACAACACGACGCAGGGCGGCGCGCAGAACTTCACCAAGCTCGCCGACGAGTACGGCCGGGCCGATACCGACCAGCGCCACGTGTTCAGCCTCAACATGAACTGGCTGCTCGACTACTACAAGGGCGACAACGGTTTCTGGGGCGCGCTGCTGAACGGCTGGGCGATCTCGCCCATCGTCAAGATCCGCAGCGGCCTGCCGTTCACCGTCACCAACGGGAACGTCGATGCCAACCTCGACGGACAGACCAACGACCGGGCGAACCAGATCGGCGACCCGTACCTCGACGACCCGACGCCGCAGCAGTGGTTCAACACGGCGGCGTTCACCCAGAACAAGATCGTCACGGGCCAGCCCGTCGACGGCAACACGCCGCGCAACTCGCTCGAGGGCCCCGGCTTCCGCGTGATCGACCTGGCGATTTCGCGCGACTTCCGGCTGCCGAAGGGCAAGCTGACGTTCCGCGCCGAAGCCACCAACGCCTTCAACGTCGTCAATTACGGCCAACCTGGCTCGAGCGTGCCCTCGGGCACCACGTCGACCACGTTCGGCGTCATCCGCAACGCGCGCGCGATGCGGCAGGTGCAACTCGGCCTGCGGTGGACGTTCTAACACGATGATTATCAGAGGCCATCAGGCCCCAACTGAAAAGGCCGAGCCCGGCGTCACGCGCCAGGTGCTCGGACACGACCCGCACCTGATGATGGTGCGGGTCACCTTCGAACGCGGCGCGGTGGGCTACGTGCACGCCCACCCGCACCGCCAGGTCACCTACGTCGAGAGCGGCCGGTTCGCGTTCGAATTCGACGGGGTCGTCACCGAGATGGCGGCGGGCGACTGCTGGTTCGTGCCGCCGGATGTCCGCCACGGCGCCACCGCCCTCGAAGGCGGATCGCTGATCGACGTGTTCACGCCCGCACGGATGGACTTTCTGCCGGCCGAGAGGCGGTAGAAGACAGATCGGGACTCGGGATTCGGGATTCGGGATTCGGGACGAGGCGGAGCCCCGGGTCCTCGTTCTTGTGGAGCCCCGGGTCTTCAGACCCGGGGTGGAGGTCGCAGCGTGCCGATGAACAGTCTCCGTGGCCGATGTTCGAATCGTGGTGTTGTGATCGCAATGCGCGCCGCGATTCTCGCCCTGGTGGCGCTGGGCGCATCATCGCCGGCGGTGGCGCAGGACTCCGTGCCGTCCTTCGAGCAGTTGCTGGCGCACCCCGTGGCGCTCAAGCCGGAACTGGTGGGCGTGCACCCTCGCGTGTTCGTGACGGCGAAGGGGATCGACGCGCTTCGCCAGCGTGCGCGGACGACGCACAAGGACGAGTGGGCGCGGGCGCTCGCGACGCTGGCGACGGTGGGCCAGGCGCCGCCGCCGCCGCCCGGGCCGCAGGAACGGCGGTCGCAGAACGTGGTGGCGCTCCAGATCACCGGCACGATCCTCGCCTATGCCATCGAGCAGGATCCGAAGTACCTGGCGGCGGCCAAAGCGTGGACGCTCGCCGCTATCGACTACGAGCCGTGGGGCTACACCTACAACAAGCCCAACATCGACCTGGCGGCTGGCCACCTGCTCTACGCGATCGGATGGGCGTATGACCTGCTCTACCCGCAGTGGACGCCCGACGAGCGCACGCGCATCCGCCAGTCGCTCGAGCGCCACGCCGGGCTCGTCTACGACGCGTTCGCGCCGAAGCCGAAGCGCCGCCTCAACTTCACGCAGAACCACAACTTCATCCCGACCGCCGGCCTCGCCGTCACCGCCCTTGCGCTCATGGGCGAGTCGGCCGACGCGCCGAAGTGGGCCGCGCTCGCCCGGGCGCACCATCACCGCGCCGGGCAGCTGCTGAGCCCCGACGGCTACTACTACGAGGGCATCGAGTACCGGATCTTCTCGGCGCCGTGGCTCGTGCACTTCCTCGATGCCTGGGAGCACTCGACGGGCGAGAACCTGTGGGATCGCGGGCAATACCGGAACTGGAAGCTCTCGATCGCGCACTCGATCCTGCCCGACGGCCAGACCGTGTTCGATTTCGGCGACATCTGGCAGGGGCCGCTCACGCGCGCGAAGCAGGGCGAGGACTACGCGCGCGAGTACCCGACGGGCGCGCTCAAGAGCAACTTCAACCTGCTCTACCGCGTGGCGGCGCGGTTCCAGGACCGCCAGGCGCAGGCCGTGGCCGCGCGCATGGCCGGCTTCGGGCATACGAACCAGGAGGAGTGGTGGACGCTGCTCTGGCGCGACCCGTCGCTCGCGCCGGCGCCGATGAGCGAGATCCCGCTCTCGCACCACTTCGAGGACTCGGGCGTGTTCTTCCACCGCACATCCTGGAACGCCGACGCCACCGCGTTCGCGCTGAAGGCCGGCCCGCCGGAGGGGCATCGGACAGCCAGGCTGCTGGGCGCGGTTCCCGAGTGGCAGCTCAGCAGCGGCCATGCGCATCCCGACGCCGGCAGCTTCATCATCTGGGCCGGCGGGCGGTACCTCGTCGGCGACACGGGCTACGCCGGCCAGCCCATGGCGCGGCACCACAACACCATCACCGTCGGCGGCGCGGGCCAGGGCGATGAGGGCGCGCACGACGTCTGGCGGAACATGAGCCAGGCCGCCCTCGACACCATCCGCATCGCCCGCGCCACGGCCGACGCCGCCGGCGTGCGCGTCGAGGCCGACGCCGCCGGTGCGTATCCCGTGTCAGCCGGCCTGGCGAAGTTCCATCGCACGCTCACGTTCGACGGCAAGGCCGCGTTCACCGTGGAGGACGCGATCTCGACCAGTTCGCCGAAGACCATCGAGTGGTTCCTGCACGCCGACGCGCCGTTCACCGCGGAAGGCGGCGCGTTCGTGCTCGATGCGGCGCCGGTCCGCCTGCGTGTGCGGGTGGACGCGCCGGCCGGGTCGAAGCAGTCCACAGGCGTGACCAACCTGATGGCGCCGGGCAAGCCCGGGTCGATCACCGACGGGAAGCAGGAGCAGCGGGGCTACGAGGTTCGCGTCGACGTGCCGGCGGCAACGGCCGTGGCCATCAAGGCCACGCTGACGGTCGAGCCGAAGCGATAGGGGTGTGCAGTCATCGGGCCCCGCGCCGCCTGCAGGCGCGGGGCCCGATGTGCGTGCCGGGGACGGTTAGACGGTCTCGGGGAGGTTGAGATCGCCCTCGGCGCGCGGCTCCGGCTCCGGCCTCGGATGCGGGCGCATCCCGCGGCCGCGGCCGTCTTTCATCCGGTTCTCCATCTGGCTGCGCAGCTCCTTCGCCTTCTTCACCTGCTCGGGGGTGAGGATGGCGAAGATCTCGCTCTTGATCCGGGCCTGCAGCACCGCGGCGTCGGCTTCAACGGCGCCAATCTCCGCGGCCTTCGCCCGCACCGCCGCCTCGTCGAACGCGTCGGCGGCCATGGCTTCGTGCAGGGCCTTGCGGGCCGCCTGCATGCGGTCGCCGATGGCCTTCTGCTCGTCGCGGTGCGACTCCATGATCGCCTTCACCTGCTCGCGCTGGGCGTCGGTGAGGTCGAGGCCGCGAAGCGCGAGCCCGCCTGGTCCGAACGGCCCGCCCGGGCCGCCCCGGAACCCGTGGCCACCGGGCCCCATCATGCCGCGCCCCATCGGACCGGGGCCGCGGCGCTCGGCCTGCGCGGCCGGCTCCTGGCCGGCGGCCTGTTCGGCGCGGGCCGACAACTGCACCGTGGTGACGAAGCCGACGGCAGCCGTCAGGACGGCCACGCCCGCCAGCACCAGGATTCCTCTGAGGTTGAAGTGATTCGTGTTCTGCATCGGGGCTCTCCTTCCGTGTGTCCTGTCTGATTAGACGGGATGGTCGTGATCGCCCCGCGCCACGCGTGTGAAACGTCTGTGACAGGCGCACGCGCGCCAGTGCGCTTCTATTGAACGGGCGTGCCGAACAACCGCCCGACAAGCGCCGTGCAGGCCATGGCCACGACGCCCCAGAAGGCCACTCGTGCTGCCCCCGCCGTCACCGGGGCGCCGCCCAGCCTTGCCGCCGTGCCTCCGAGTACGGCCAGCAGGACAAGGGAGCTGAGACCGACTGCGATACTGAGAGAGCTCGGCGGCCAGAACGCCGCGAGCGCGAGGGGCGGGGCGGCGCCGACGGCGAAGGCTGCCGCTGAGGAAAGTGCCGCCTGGATCGGCCTGGCGCGGGTCGATTCGCTCATGCCGAGCTCGTCCCGTGCGTGGGCGCCGAGCGCATCGTGGGATGTCAGCTGATCGGCGACCTGCGCCGCCAGCTCCGGTGACAGCCCGCGGGCGATGTAGATCCGCTGGAGTTCCGTGTGTTCGGACTCGGGGGAGGTGGCGAGTTCCTGGCGCTCGCGCGCAAGGTCGGCGCCTTCGGTGTCGGCCTGGGAGCTGACCGACACGTACTCACCGGCTGCCATCGAGAGGGCGCCCGCGACGAGGCCCGCAAGCGCCGCCACGAGGACGGCGCCCGGCGCCGGATTGGCGGCGGCGACGCCGACCACGAGGCTGCTCGTCGAGATCAGGCCGTCGTTGGCCCCCAGCACGGCCGCCCGTAGCCAGCCGATGTGCTCCGTGCGGTGGAACTCGCGGTGGGCCATATTCTCACGCCTTCCTGTGAATCGGGGCCACAGGATACCACCCCTCGGGCGGGCACCTCACGCCTGCCGGCGCATGCCAACCGCCACCAGCAGCCATGCGACCGCCAGGAACGCGAACGCCACGAACGGCGGGATGAGGCTTTCCGACAATCCCATCAGCATGACGTTGATGGCCTTCGGCCCCATCGGCTCCGTCGCTCCCGCCCACTTCAGCGCCGTGGCGATGCCGACCGACGAACTGCAGACGGCGGCGAAGATCGCGGCCAGCGTGAGCGGCCGCATCAGCACCAGCTTCTGCTCCGTTGGGCGGATGGCGTAGGCGACGGCGGTGCCGAACACCCCGACGCCCGCCACCAGAATCACGAACCCCATCAAGTAAATGCCGATCACGGGTCACCTCCCTGGTGTCCGATCCCGGAGCTCACGACATTTGATACCCTTCGCTCCGGGCTCACGCAGGCTGAAGCCTGCGGGCTCCATCCGGCGCGTGGTCAATTCGAATGAGCGCCGGTGTACTCTGTAGAACGCGCGGCGGCCGGGAGCGTGACGCGCGTCACGCCAGAGCGGATGGCGCGTTATGACGGTCATGGAGCGGGACACCGAGTTGGCGCTCGTCGACCGGCTCCGCGACGGCGACCCCGCCGCGTTCGATGCCGTCTACGAGGCCTACCGCGCGCGGGTGTTTTCTTTTCTCGCGCGGCTGGCGCGCAGCCGCGAGGTGGCCGAGGACCTGGCCGAGGAAGCCTGGCTGCGCCTGGTGGAGACCGCTCCCCGCCTCCGGCCGGACACGCGCCTCGGCCCCTGGCTGTTCACCGTAGCGCGCAATCTCTACTACAGCTACTGCCGCTCGCGCGCCACCAGCGACGCGGCGGCCGATGCAATGATCAGCCTCTGGCCGGGGGGAACTCCGCGGCCGTCCCCGTTCGAAGAGGCCGCGGCACGCGAGCTCGAGGGCCGCGTCGAGCGGTCGCTGGCCCGGCTGCCTGCGAACCACCGCGAGGCGCTGCTGCTTGTCGGCGTCGAAGGCCTGACGCCTGCCGAGGCCGCCGGCGTGTGCGGCCTGACATCCGAGACCTTCCGCCAGCGCCTGTCGCGCGCCCGCGCGGCGCTCGACGGCGAGCTGGCACGCATGCCCGCCGGACCTGTCGCGCCGAAGCTGCGGGAGGAAGACATCTCAGCCGGACCGCAGGCGGACCTGTCGCGCCGAAGCTGCGGGAGGAAAATCAGCCGGACCGCAGGCGGACCTGTCGCGCCGAAGCTGCGGGAGGAAGATCAGCCGGACCGCAGCGAAGGCGGAGGTGCCATCATGACCGAACACACCAACCCGCCCGACGACCTGCTCGCCGCGATGGCGGCGCTGGGCTCGCACGAGCCAAGCCAGCCGCGCGACACGCGACTGCGCGCCCGCTGCCACGACGCGCTGGCAAAGAGCCGCCGCCACGAGGCCGTGCGCGGCGAGCCCGGCTGGCGCTTTGCCGTCGGCCTGGCTCTCGCGCCGGCTGTTGTCGGCGCGCTCTGCGGCGTGTATCTCTTCGAGGTACTCTCCCGCGCGCTGCAGCTCTATCGCTTCTAACCGGCTTATAATCCATGGCGGGATTACGGTCTTCCTGGGGTGGCCAGCCGTGGTTGTCTTCGAGACGGATCGCCTGGTAGTTCGTCGCCTGACCGTCGAGGACGCGCCGTTCATCCTCAGGCTCCTCAACGAGCCGTCGTTCCTCGAGCACATCGGCGACCGCGGCGTCCGCAATCTCGCCGACGCCACGCAGTACATCCTGTCGGGGCCCATCGCAAGCTACGACCGCCACGGCTTCGGGTTGTTCCTCGTTCAGCTGAAGGAGGGCGGGCACTCCATCGGCATCTGCGGCCTGCTCAAGCGCGACGCGCTCGACGATGTCGATGTCGGGTTCGCGTTCGTGCCTGAATCGTGGTCGAAGGGATACGCGTTCGAATCGACGACGGCCACGCTCGCCTACGCCCGCGACACCCACCACCTCGAGCGCCTCGTCGCCATCGTGTCGCCCGACAACGTGGCGTCGATCAACCTGCTCCTGAAGCTCGGTTTCTGCTACGAGCGCATGGTGCTCATGCCCGGCGACAAGGCGGAGCTGAAGCTGTTCGCCAGGCGTCTTGGCGACAGATTGGCGTAAGCGCGTGAATCTGCCCGTGTTTCTCCGTTTCGCGTTCTGGCCGGCTCTGGCCTTCTTTGCGCTGATGGTTGCGGCCGCCCCGTCGGTGCCCGCGTCGCAGGAGGATCCAGCCTCGCTCGTGCGCGCCTGGTGGGGCGAGGCTGATCCGGCGGCGCGGGCAGCCATTGCGGGGCGCATCACCGCCCAACCCGACTATCGCCCCGCGCGCCTGCGCGAGTGGCTGCACGCCGGTGTGCCGTTAGACGACCTGCGCGGCGGGACGCGTACCATCACCGTGGACGCCGGCGCAGAGGGCCCGCGGCCTGTCACGCTCGTGCTGCCGGAGGGTTACCGTTCCGACCGCGCGTGGCCGCTCGTGTATGCCCTGCATCCGTCGGGCGAGCCCGCCGAGCGATGGGCGGAACAGGTACGCCGGCTGCTCGGCGAGCGGGCAAAGGAGTTCGTCATCGCGTCGCCCGAGTACCGGCAGAACTACATCGCGGTGAGGCCTCCGTTCGCGGCCGAGCACGCGCTGATGCTCGATGCCGTTGCGCGGCTCGTGCACGTTGATCCCAACCGGGTTTACGCGTTCGGTTATTCCAAGGGCGGCTTCGCGGCGTGGCACGCGACCGTGTACTTCGCCGACCGTTTCGCCGGCACCGTGGCGCTGGCGGCAGGCTTCGATGTCGCTCCTGGGCCGGACGGGTTCTGGCGCGAGCTCGTGTCGAATGTGGCCCACGTGCCCGTGCTGAATGCCTGGGGCGGCCGTGATTCGCTCGTCATCCGCGATCTTGCCGAGAAGCCCGCCGGTACGTTTGCCGAGTCGAACCGGTGGTTCGCGCGCGAGTTGAAAGGCCTCGGGCTGCCCATCACCAGCATCGAGGTGCCGGACGCCGAGCACTACCAAATGCCTCCGCCCATGAATGCCGTTTGGGAGACATTGTCGCGCCGCCGCGTCGTTGATCCCGCGCGGGTGACGCACACGTTCCGACATCTCCACCAGGCCTCTGCCTACTGGCTCGAGGGCTTGTCGTGGACCGGCGACGCGTGGGGCGATTCCTGGCCGGCGCGCGTGGCTGCGAACCCGGGCGAGTCGGACGCGTCCGTTCTTGCGCGCACGCTCGGGCCGCTGCTCGGCCGCCTCACCGGCGTGCGCGAAGGCCAGGCTGTCCGCATCACCCGCAAGCACATCGGCGACCTCGTCGTCTGGTTCGGCGAGCGGTGCATCAACTGGGATCAGCCGGTGAGCATCGAGGCGGACGGCAAGATCGTGTTCTCCGGCACGCTCGCGCAGGACGCCGGCCTCGCGCTCGCCCGGGCCAAGGCCACCATGGACTTCGAGCGGCTGTGCTTCGCTGGCGTCCGCGTGACTGCGGCAGGCGACCCGTCCGTCGTGACGGCCGCCACTATGCCCGAGCCCCCATGGAGGCGGTAGGCGGAACGCGTCTGCCCTGCCCTGCCGACTCTCGCTGAGCCGGTTAGGGTTGGTCTCGTTCCCTCGCCTCTACTGCCGACACGAGACGATCGAAATCCGCAAGACGCTCCGGCTCCTCCAGCATTCCGAACAACTGCACGAGCGCCGCCCGAATCTGCTGGAGGTTGACCGCTCGGCCATGCCTGACGAGCAATCGCTCGATGTCATCGCGGTCACGCAGCCGCCAGGCGACGGCCTTGAGCACGATGAGATCCTCCACTGTCACGACCCGCACGCTGACGCCACCAAAGTCGAACGTCGAGGCTCTGGCGAGTGCGTCTCGCTCGAAGGGGAGCCAGGCCAGGCTGAGGTCGAGCCGCACTCCGGACTGGCGGTGGCGCAAGAGCAGAACGAGGCGCTGCCTTGCGAACTCATCGGCTCGTTCGATCCGAGGCTCGAATCCGTGACGGCTGAGCACCTCGAGGGCGTCGTTGACATCGAGACCCTGCGCTTCAATCGTGGCGTCAATGTCGATGGTCTGTCTGGGCACCCCGCGGGCGATCGCTGCGATGCCCCCGATGATCATCGCGGGCCGCGCCAGTTCATCGAATGCTCGTTGAAGCGCAAGCAGTGCCGACTTGAATTCCGCGGCTGCGTCTGTGGTCATCGGACGTAGGCGCGGCGCAACCGGGCGAATCGTTCCCACACCACGAGGTTGTCGCGGCGGTCGACGGGACTCTCCGGCGGAGGCCAACCATGGAGCGTGGCCCAGAGGTTGAGAAGCTCGAAGTGGGCCTGCACGGCACGCTCCGGCTCTCCCCAATGTGCCATCAAGTCCCGCACCTCGAGGGCGTTCGCAATGCGCCGGTTCTCGGCCCAGCGGCGCACGTCCTCCGGGTTGCCGACGAACGGCTTCGTCTCGTCCACGCGCTCATGTTACACCTCAAGGGTTCTCGGCGGCCTTTCAGCTATCATGGCGGCAGACTCGGGCCGGGGTGGCGAAACTGGCAGACGCACGGGACTTAAAATCCCGGGAGGGCAAAACCCTCGTGAGAGTTCGAACCTCTCCCCCGGCAGTAAAACTAGTTCACTGTGTGTGACTTACCGTCACTCGCGTCTTCCTGTTCCGCAGTGACATTGGCCGCATCGCTCGTGCCGATTGAAAGAAAGTTGAAACTCTCGCCAGTATCGAGCCGCTTAACGGCTCCCTCCAGCGCCTCGAACGTCTGCCGGTCGTAGCGCTCCGTCGTCACGATTGACGAATGCCCGAGAAGGTCGCGCACCTGCGACAGCGGCACCCCTTTCTCGACCAGGCGGGAAGCGAACTCGCCACGCAGGTCGTGAAATCGCAGGTCCGTGATCTCGGCTCGCTTCAACGCTGCCGTCCACGGGCCTCGGATATCCTCGATCGGCTCACCTATTTCATTTGAGAACACACGCGCGTCCGGGTGCTTCGTCTCCCCGTTGGCATCGATACTGAGGAACTTCAGCAGTGTGCGGAGCCGCGTCGTCGCGACGGGGACGTCCCTGCCCTTCTTCGACTTCGCGTTCGCGGCCCGGATGTGAATGACGTTCCGTTCGAGGTCGACGTCGCTGAAGCGCAGGCTCAACAGTTCGCCACGGCGCATCCCGGTTTCGAGCGCAGCCACCACCAAAGAACGCAGCACACCACCAGAGGCTTCCAGTAGCTTCACCTCTTCCTCCGGCGACAGGCGCCGGTCCCGCCGGTTGTTCTCCCGTTCGAGCTTCACCGCCGCCTGGGCGCCCTTTCGGAACGGCGTCTCGTCGAGGTCCCCGCGCAGGACGGCCCAGTTGAGCATCCCGCGCAGAAGGGCCAGATAGCGATTGATAGTCGCTGGCTTCTTGCCCGCGGCACGAAGGTCGGCCCGGAGGTCCTCGATGTCCCCGAGGGAAAGGTCCGACAACTGACGGCTGCCGAACCGGCGTCGGAGAAGTCGCAGCCGGTAGTCGATGGTCTCCGCCGAGCGGAGTTGCTTGTCCGTGACGTACCGCTCCTGATACAGGTTGGCGAAGGCATCGAAGGTGAGCGCCGTGCTCGGCCCGTGCGAAAAGGTGCCTTTACGGATCGCGTCCCGCATCTGGTCGAGAACCGCTGTCGCTTCTGTCTTGCTGTGGATTTCCTGGTTCGCCCACTTCCCCAGGCTCGCTCGGTGCGAGCGTCCCCGGTGCTGAAAGCTCCCCCACCAGGGATGGCTGCACCGGTCTCGTTCTCGCCCTTGGTGCTTGCAGATCTTGTAAAGTCCCATGACGTACCGCCTATCTCTGCCTAGGTTAAGCGACAGGTTTATCGCGCGGAATGACGCAACATGAGCGTTTTGCGGGCAGTTGCGTCGGGTTGTTCGGTGAGTCGTCAACGGGAGCGTGTGACGCTGGAACGCCTGAGGCTGGAGAAATACGCAGCCGCTTCGGCAAGGTGCTCCAGGCGAGTGATGCGGGCCATGAGCTGCGTGCGCTGGACCTCAGCGACCAAAACCGGGTGCTGAACCTCGTTGATGCCCGTCACCGCCGCGTCACTGATCCAGATTCGGGGTTCGGCCTGCTTGGCAAGCCAGTCGAGCGCCGGGCCATCCACGATGTTGCCGAAGCCGCACGGTGAGGTCACGAGTTCGGGAACGACCATCCGTCCGTCCTTCGCCACGATCCGCAGCACGCCCTTGTCAGCTTGTCCGGAGTAGACCGCTACGGTCGCTGCCGGAGCCGCCTCGACGCACCGCAGGATCTCCTCCCTGGACCACCCCATCGAGCCCGAGCCATCGATGAGCACGGTGCCCCCGACGAGGTGGCGTTTCGTGCTGAACACCCGCCCGTCCACCAGGAGTCGGTCGAGCCGGCGAATCTGCGTGCCTTCATCCGAGGAGCGTCGGACAGTGCGCAGGCGTGCCAGACGCGCCACGGTCGAACGCGGAGGCTCCTCGATGCTGAGGCGTCCCCAGAGGGGCTGCCCATCCTTCGGTGTTGGTGGTCGGCATCCTGGGGCCGGTGCTCCCTCTGGCGGGAACAGCCAATCGAGCACCCAGGCGAGCTGTACCGCCCTGCGGAACGGCACCACGACCGGTCTACGTCCCCGTCCGTGGCGAGAGCGGTGGAGTCTTCGCTGGTGGCGATAGCGACCGTGAGGAAACAGCGTCGTTTCCGCCACCTCGGCCACGTTCTCCACCAAGGCTCGCAGGGGTTCCCCACCGACGCGCTCCACGAGCCCCAGGATCCGGTCCTTGTCCTCGGTCATCGCCATCGAGACGACCTGGAGGCTGAGGCGCTTGGCGAGTGCGGTCAGCACCGATGGTCCGTGCTCAGCGACCAGGCGCTGTCCTTCAGCTTCCAGCTTGGCGATGTCCTCGTCGGTGAGGGTTCCGGCACTGTAATCGGCCACCCCGCTATCGATGAGGCCGTACCCGATGCGGCAGTCTTCGGCACGCTGGAGGGCTTCGTAACTGACGCCAGCACGCTTACAGATGGACGTGGGCGTCCGAGCCGGGGTCCAAGACGCATGGGCAAGCTCGTGGGCGCGGATGTTCCGCGAGGCGATGGAGGCGTCCAGGGGCACGCCCATCTGGCGTTTCTTGATGTCGGTCCACCCCGCCCGGCTGCCATCGGCCAGGTGGGGCTGCACGCGCCACCCGATACCGCGCTCGGCTGGGAGGCTCTCTGGGAACACGTTCGGCGTTCGACGCATGAGGAACTCCTTGATGGGAAGTGGGGGCAGGCACGAAGCCTGTCCCCAGAGGTGGGACTACTGGCCTCTCGCGACCGCGAGGGCGTTGATGAGGTCGGGGGCGGCTGCCCCGAACACCGCATGGGCGGCGAGCTGGTCCCCGAGGGGACCGCGCAGGCTGGCAAACTCGAAGAAGGCGCGGGGAGAGATGCGTCGTTCGACGTCCTTCGAAGCGGCGGCGTTGGTGGCGAGCGGTCGGAGGTCCGGAGGAAGGGCCGCGAGGGCGTTGGGATTCGGCGTCGGCAGCTCCAGCGTCACGGGGAAACGGTCCCGCAAGGCCTCTGGCAGGTCCTCAGGGCGGCCATTCATCGTCGCCACGTAAAGCACCTTGCCCACGGCGGGGCTGAGGGTCTCGTCCCCTGGGAGGTCCATCCGGGCCATTGCCGGGTCGTCGAGAGCGTTGTGCAGGAACGACTGCACGTCGGCGCCCGCGTGGTCGATTTCGTTGAGCACGACGACGATGCCCTGGGGGTGGGTGTGCGAGAGGCGCCACGCCCTGGCAATCAGGCCGTCGTGCCAGACAAACTCGTTGCCTTTGAGGACGAAATGGCCCCGGAGTTCGGACATGGGGGTTTCCTCAGTCAGCGTGACCGAAATGAAGGCCCAGTCGTGCTCCTTGGCCCAGAGGCACGGCGTGAGGGACTTGCCCGTCCCTGGGGGGCCGTAGAGCAGGATGCGAGGCGTGCTCGCATCGAGGACCTTGTCTAGCACGTACCACGGGTCGAACGTCGGGAATTGGGACATGTCAGTGGACTCCTGGCTTTTGGTTGGCGCGATTGCGTGCGCGAAGGACGAGGAAGTCGAGTCGGGCGAGCAGGGCTTCGGGCGCGATGCCCTGCCTGACCAGCAGCTCGGTGCCGATCTCGAACATGGCAGCGGCGGTCATTGGGTCGGGGGTGAGGCCGTGCGCGGCGAGCGCCTTGATGACGGTGACTTTCTGCCCTGCGACCAGTTGCTCAGTCGAGGGCGTCGGGGTGTCGGGCATAGCAATGCCTCCGGGCGACAGAGGGTCGCCATTTCGGGGTTTAGGTGGTGAGTTGGGAGAGAAGTGGGGGCTTGGTCGCTCAGCGGAGGGAGGCGTGCACGCGGGCGCGGGTCTCGGCAGCCGCCCGGGCGATGGGCTTGATCCGATTCCGTGGACACAATCCGTAAGGGGGATACGATGTCCACGATGACCAAAGACGCGAAAGGCCGGCGCCTGCGCCGGGAGTTCACCGAGGAGTTCAAGGCGGGCGCGGTCCGCCTGGTCTTGGACGAGGGCAAGACGGTGGGCCAGGTGTCCCGCGACCTGGACCTGACCGAGACGGCGCTCCGGGAGTGGGTGCGTCGGGCGCGGGCGGACCGGACGCACGGGCGGTCGGGCCTGACGACGGCGGAGCGGGAGGAACTGGCCCGGTTGCGGAAAGAGAATCGCATCCTCGCGGAAGAGCGCGAGATCTTGAGAAAAGCGGCGGCATTCTTCGCGAAGCAGAGCCGGTGAGGTTTACCTTCATCGCGGCGAAGAAGGCCGAGCATACGGTGAGTATTCTCTGCCGGTGTCTGCGGGTCACCCGCAGCGGGTTCTACGCGTGGCTGCGGCGTCCCGAATCGACGCATACGCGCCGCGATCGTCAGCTGCGCGTCCTGGTCCACGCGTCGTTCGACGCGAGCCGCCAGCGCTACGGGAGTCCGCGGATTCACGAGGACTTGCGCGCGCAGCACGAGCCCGCCAGCCGCAAGCGCGTCGTGCGGCTGATGCAGGAGGACGGGTTGGTCGCGCGGGCGCGGAAACGGTACACGTGCACGACGATGAGCGACCACGACCAGCCGGTCGCCGCGAATCTCCTCGATCGCCAGTTCGAGGCGGCCGCCGTCAATCAGCGCTGGGTGGGCGACACGACGGAGTTCGTCATCGGGGACAGCGGCAAGCTCTACCTCGCGGCCATCTTGGATCTCTGCTCCCGGTTTGTCGTCGGCTGGGCGCTCAGCGCGGTGAACGACCGGCATCTCACGATCCGGGCGCTCGAGATGGCCATCAAGCGGCGGTGTCCCGAGGTCGGGCTCCTCCATCACTCGGACCAGGGCTGCACGTACGCCAGCGACGACTACCAGGCCGCCCTGGAGGCCCGTGGCATCGTCTGCAGCATGAGTCGCCGCGGCAATTGCTACGACAACGCGGTCATGGAGAGCTTCTTCTCCACGGTCAAGTACAAGCTCGGGGATCGGTTCGACAGCCACGGCGTGGCGAAGATGGCCTTGTTCGACTACATCGAAGTGTTCTATAACCAGCGGCGGCGGCATTCGACGCTGGGCCAGATCAGCCCCGCCGCCTACGAACGTCGACTCGTCGCGGACGCTGTGGACGCCGCCGGAGCCGTGGACGCGCCGACGCGCCCACCGCTCCTTGGAAAACCGGGCGGACCCGGTTTCCCACAGCGCCCACAGCCTTCATCATCTCAGTGGTTCACAGAAGGACCGACCGAAGGCAGAACGGCGTAGTCAACCTGTCAACGGGATCGGATCACGCCCAGTTCCCCCAGTTCGCAGGCACGGTAGATGGTCCACGCGCTGACCTTTGCCTGTTCTGCTGCCTCGTTGACCGTCAACCAGGTACAATTCGTTTCCGTCATACTTGGCCCTCCTTTCGTGGGCCATACCGACTATGCGCCAGTCGCTAGCTGGGCCAGTCGACGGAACCTGCGCAGAATGGCGATGTTGCGTCGGGTAGCAGAAGGGTGGAGCAAGGCATGGCACAGTCACGAAAGTCGAACTCGAACCTCGTATCCGTGAGCGACGAAGAGTGGGTCGCGGCAGCAGAGGTAATCTGCGAGGAAGCTCTGGAGTGTCTGGACTTTCTCGTCGAGAAAGGCTGCGACCGTTCCTTTCTGATCGCCTGTCTCCGCGCCATTGCGTGGGCCGAGCTCCCACGGATCTCGAAAAAGGAAATCGAGCAAGCGGTGCAGGATCTCCGGACTGCGGCAGAGTGGATCCGTCGGCTCGAAGGAAGTGACCTGGGTTATAGGATTAGGTCTGTCGCGCCAGGGGTGATGACTAATCTCGAGACGGGTCTCGATGGCATCACCGGCGCCGTAGAACAGAACGTATCCTTGGCCGACAGGCGTGCCGCCCGTACACGCGATGACTGCGTGGCTGCGCTCGTCCGACACGTCGAGCATCACGTGAAGCTGAGCCGAGACAATGAAGTCGCATCGATGGTGTCAGGCGCTCCCAAGATTGAGGCGGCACTCTGGCGCAAAGTGATGGGCAAAGGGTCTACCACTCGGCCGAGCACACCAGCGGACCGAGCTGCCGTGGCGCCTCCGCGTCGAAGGTCAAAATACAGCGAACAGGCACACGCCCAGTGGAGGGCGCGGCATGGCGACATGCTTGCGGAAAAGACCGTCTTCGAGCGAGAGTGGCAGGCGAAGCTAGCGGACCCGTGGAGAGCAATTTGGGGATCTACCCAGCCTAAGCGAAAGTCAGGTTTTGAGCTCTATGTCTTCGAGCACAGCTCCAGTGCGAAGGAGAAGAGGTTGAAGAAAACTTGAAACAGAGCCCCAACGTCGGCCTGGCTGGGCCAAAGTCAGCCAAGCAGTGAGGCGCCTGGATCAATGGCCACCTCACTCAACCTCACTCAGCCCGACCGTCTGGGGCGGACTTAAAATCCCGGGACTCCCAAAGGGTCGTGCGGGTTCGATCCCCGCCCCCGGCAAGCACTTAGCGTGAACTGCCCACCGCCTCGGGAAGCTCAGATCCGGCCGATTGTGGCTGTTTTGTGCGTGTGGTCAGGTCTAACCGGGCGTATGTGAAGCCGGGCGGGACGGGAGCCTGATGTGAGTGACGCGCAGTTGAACCTTTCCGGCTCAGACTGACACTCGAGCGGCACTGGCGAAGGCCCCGCTGTCAAACCGACAGTGGTCCGGTTGAGGAACCGCCTCGGCGTCGGCGTGGTACAGCAAGCGAGCACGTCCTCTCTCGTCAACGGCCGCTGCCGCCTTGTTTCCGGCAATCCCCGCCTTCGGCTAAACAGCGGAAATGCCGCGTTAGCCCGCCATCCAGATTTCATGGGTGTGACCGGGTTCGCACGCGCCAAGATTCTGCGTGCAAAGGCCTTGTCCTCGCCCAGTCCGCGCAGGACAATACGCTCGGGAGGCCGCCCGGGGGCGGTACGGTTCGGTGGTCCGGGGTGCTGTTCCCAGCGAATCCGGACACCTACCTATTGGATGTTGAACGAAACCGCTTCGCGGTAGCTCTTGCCCTGTCCTGACCCGCCCACCTCGCGGTGTCAGTTTCTTCCCGCGCACAATCCCGGCAGACGACCGTCGCATGGGGCGGCGTGTCGGCGGCCGGGAGGTGAGTGATGACTGAGTTGCGGCGGCGGATGGACAACGACATGGTCTTGCGCGGCATGGGGGAGCGGACCCGAGAGGCGTATCTGGGTGCCGTTCGCGGCCTGGCCCGCTATTACCGGCGACCGCCGGATCAGATCAGCGCCGACGAGGTCCAGGCCTACCTGTTGGAGCTGCTGCAAGTCCGGAAGCGGGCGTGGAGTACGGTCAACATCGCGGTTCACGGGCTGCGGTTTCTCTATCACGTCACGCTGAAGCAGGACCACGTGGCCTTCGTGATCCCTGCCGGACGCCAGCCGGCCACACTGCCGCACATCCTCAGCACCGAGGACGTGCGACGGATTCTGGCGGCGACGACGAACGTGCGCCATCACGCCATGCTCGCCACGACGTACGCCGCGGGGCTGCGCGTGAATGAGCTCGTCCATCTGCGTGTGCCCGACATCGACTCGGCGCGGATGACGATTCGGGTCGAGCAGGGCAAAGGGCGAAAGGACCGGTACACGCTGCTGTCGGTGCGCCTGCTGGACGAGCTGCGAACCTACTGGCGCCTCGACCGCCCGCGCACGTGGCTCTTCGCCGTGCCGGGGGACGACCACCCGCCGGACGTGTCCGGGATTCAGCGCGCCTATCGCGCGGCCAAAGAGCGGGCCGGGGTCACCAAGCGCGGGGGGATTCACGGGCTGCGGCATGCCTTCGCGACTCATCTCCTGGAAGCCGGCGTCGATGTCCCGACGATTCAGCGCCTGCTCGGGCATCGCGCCCTCAGCACCACGGCGCGGTACTTCCATCTGACGCAGCCGGCAATCCTGGCGCATCGGTCGCCGCTGGACCTGCTGGACGGTTGCTCGCCCCCCACCCCTCCCGCCCAGGCGTGAGCCGTGTGCCACGCGGCGATGCGCACCCGGCCCCGGGTGACGCTCGCGGACATCGTCCGGGCGGGCGGCGACCGGCTCGTCGCGACCGCGCGCCTGGCGACGGTCCAGCGAGCCGCCTTGCGGGCGATTGTCGCCTGCCGAACGGCCGCCCTTGGCGGGCATGCCGAGACGTGTGACCACTGTGGCGCCACGCGCGTCACGTACCACTCCTGCCGCAATCGCCACTGTCCCACGTGTCAGACCACGGCGCGCGACCGTTGGCTCGACGCGCGGCGGGCCGAACTGTTGCCGATTCCCTACTTCCACGTCGTCTTCACGCTGCCCCACGCGCTCAACGCCTTGGCCCAAGGGAATCCCCGCGTGGTGTACGCCCTGCTGTTTCAGGCCGCGACCGACACCCTGCTGGCCTTCGGCCGCGACCCGCGCCAGCTCGGCGGGACCCTCGGGGTGACGGCCATCCTGCACACGTGGGGCCAGTCGCTCACGCAGCACCTCCATCTCCACTGTGTCGTCACCGGCGGCGCGCTGAGCCGCGACGGCACGCGCTGGCTCCCCGCGCGCCGCCGCTATCTCTTTCCGGTGCGGGCCCTCTCCCAGGTCTTCCGCGCGAAGTACCTCGAGGCGCTCGACAGCGCGTACCGGGCGCACCGTCTGACCTTCGCGGGCGGCACCGCGCCCTTGGTGGTGTCCGTCGCCTGGCGCGGCTTCTTGGCCACGCTCCACGCCCAGTCCTGGGTGGTGTATGCCAAGCCGCCGTTTGGCGGACCCGACCGTGTGCTCGCCTACCTCGCTCGCTATACCCATCGCGTCGCGATCACCCACGCCCGTCTCGTGGACCTCGTCGACGGGGTCGTCCGCTTCCGCTGGAAGGACTACGCCGATCAGGATCGGCAGAAGATCATGGCGCTGACCGCCGAGGAATTCCTGCGGCGCTTTCTACTCCATGTCCTGCCGGCGCGCTTCGTCCGCATTCGGCATGCCGGCCTCTTCGGCAACCACCACCGCCACGCCCGACTCGATCGCTGCCGCGCCCTGCTCGGCGCCTCGCCGACCACGGCACGCCCAGCCGAGCCGCCTCCACCCCACGCCCCGCCCGCCCCCGAACGCTGTCCCGTCTGCCAACAGGGCACGATGCACGTCACGGCCGTCCTCGCCCCCCCGATGCGTGGCGCGCACGTCCTCCGTGCGCCCGACCCGCCATGATGCCCGCCCCATGCTCCTCGTCCGGCGCACACGTCCCACGACGCCGACTCGTCGCGCAGCCCGACCCGCGCCCGAAACCGGCTACCGGCACCCCGGCCGCCCGCTCCCGCTGCGGGGGCACGCGCACCACGGCGCACGGCACGCGCCGCCTCCCCCTCCACCTGACCAAAGAACCACTCTCCGCCTGAACGCGGCGGGCTTACAATCCCCATAGCCGCGCCCCCCCGCGGCTTCGTTCAACGGGCCTTATCCGCGCGCCCGCGCGCTGACCTCTCCCCGGAAGGGACGACGCGCGCGGATAAAACCCTATGTGTTAGCCGGATAGGAAGTTGGATTCAACGATCATGAGCCCCAGTAGTTCACGATTGCTACAAGTCGCCATGCCAGCGGCGTCAGGCGCATTCGGCGTGATGGCGGCATCTCTGACCGCCCTGGCCACCTCGAGGCTTGTACCAGAAGTCAGAGCCGAAGCGCGATGGGCCGTTGTGTCCGTCTTGCCGTTTGGACTAATCGCCGGTCTTGTGATGGCTGGCTTCCTCCAACTGCGCGCCACGCACGTACGAACCTTCTCAGGCATGGTACTGGAAGCGACAGCATTGTCTGCGGTGGTGGCTTTGGTTGCGAGTCAAATGGTCATCCCGGTCGCGTGGAATCTGCCAAGAGGTGCGATCACTGCGCTTGCGGTCCTCTGCTCGGCCGGCTTCGGAGCTATGGGCACGTGGCTGTTGAAGCCCTTGTATTGGTCCAGGGGTTGAGGCTGTTCGAATGACCGGCTAACAGGCAAATGGAGCCGTCGCGCCCGATCGAACTGGTGCTATCCTGCCGCTGCGGCGCGCGGCTCATTTGCGATCGTTAGGCCGACCCACTTCGGAGACAAAGGAGACCACCATGCCCGCCCGCAAGACAGGCAAGACTTCCAAGCCCGCGGGCCGGAAGCCGACCAAGCGCACGGCGGCACTAGGCAAAGCGGCCACGCCGCTGCCGGAATCCATGGTGACCGGCAAGGCAAGCCCGGCGAAGGCTGCGATCGGCGACAGGCCGGTCTTCGCCTACATCGCCAGTCTGCCGCAGCCGCAGCGCGGCATCGCGGAACGTGTTGATGCTCTTGCGGCCAAGACGCTTCCCGGCCTGCAGCGCTCCGTGAAATGGGGCATGTCCTACTATGGCGTCGGCGACGGCTGGTGCTTCTGTTGCGGTGGATTCGCCGGCCACGTCAAGCTCATGTTCGTAAACGGCGCGGCGCTCAAGCCGGTACCCCCGGTGACGCCGGTGGCGATGGGCAAATCTACGCGGGGCGTGGAGCTCACATCCGTGGATGACCTCGACGAACGCCGGATCGCGGCATGGATGAAGCAAGTCGTGGCCGTGCCCGGTGTCGGGGGGAAGAAGCGGTAGTCCCGAAGCCGGTCGCGAAGGCCAAGGTCACGTCGAACAGGGAGCGGACTGGCAGGCTTTGAAACGAGTGGCGATCGCATCAATGCAGAGGGCGGGCCTAACAACAGCATGCAGCGGACGGCGCTGCGCGCCGCCGCTGATGCTGAGCGTTCGGCGGACCAAGACATGTCGTTGGAGTGACCAGTGATGCTCGCGGTGCTGATGGTCGCCTTGACAATAGCTCAGACGCCCACTACGGCTCTGGATGTAGACCTGCGGAAGATCGGGCACATCGAGTCGAAGGGCCGCGTGCAAGACACCGCGCACAATCAGCGCGACGTGGTCGGTCGACTCCTGACGGCGGGCCCGGCGGCTATCCCGTTCTTGGTATCAAAGCTCGAGGACGAGACGACGATCCCAGGAGGTATCATCGATTTCTGGCCTGAAGTTCGTATTGGCGACGTAGCGTTGGTCATCCTCTGCGATCTCTTCCTCGAATCCGATGAAACCACAGTAACGGTTCCCGGCCTGTCCTGGGCTTCGCTCCTCGAAGAACCCGCGAACCGAGAAGTCCCGGCTTGGGAACTCCTGCATGCGTTCGCAGCGAAGCATGGCCGGGTCGCTATTCGACGCAAAGTGGAGAGCGTTCTGAAGACGTACGGGAGCGATTTGCGGTGGGACAGCAAGGAACGGTGCTTCCGCCCTGCGAAACTGGCTGACGCCGCCGCCGAACACCGCGCTGCACCCGACCGGCGCGCTGATATCGTTGGCGCCGGCGGGTGAGCGCGATCGTTAGGCCCAGCGACTGGAGTGCGACCATGAGTATTGGCGGAGCCCGACCTGTCAGCATCATGTGCGCCGTTCTGCTCGTCTTTTCTGGGCTTGTCGCTGCCGGCCAAGGGGCGCTTGAACCAGCGGCGGGCCTCGAATGGCTCCGGAACCTCAACAAGGCCTCGATTGCGTTCGAAACGCCATCCCCCGGCCAGCCGCGTATCGTGGCCCGGTGGAGCGACGGCGACCGCGAACTGCTGATGGAAGGTGAAGGCCTGAAGCTCTCGACGACCCAAGTCGGTGCGCGCATCGTGTGCAAAGGACTCGTCACGATTCGGTGGCGCAACCGAACGCTCCAACACTGGGAGATCGAGGACATGGACCTGAACATCCCCCGGGAAGGCCGGGCTACGGTGTCCGCCAAGAGAATCGCGGAGTTCCGATGAGGTTGGCCTAACAACGGCATGCAGCCGACGGCGCCATGAGTGCCCGTGCGCCGCGGCTGATGCCTGACGTTGGGCAGTCCGGCCAAGACACATTTGTCGAGACCTCAGGTCAGAATGCGCTATGCAGCCAACCGATTTCGAGAACCTCGTGAAGGCGGTCCTGCTGGATCAACTTCACCGATCGGGGATCCAAGTTCACCGTGGGAAACACTTCCGGGGCAAGAGGTCTGGCTATGAGCACGAGATCGACTTGAGCTTCGAGATCGATCTTGTGGGTACACAGGTGCTCGTGGTGGTCGAGTGCAAGGCTTATCGACGCCCCGTGAGCGTGGACGACGTCTTGGAATTCTGTTCACGGATCGATGACATCGGCGCGCACAAGGGTATTCTTGCTTCAACCAGTGGGTTCACGCTCGGCGCGCGGACATTGGCGAGTTCAAACGGTGTTGCGTTGGTCCGCGCTCTCCAAGGACGGTGGAAGCTCATCTGCCACGGCGACCTCAGCTGCCGACCGTCGGCCAAGTACTTCGACCTGGCTCGAGCGAGAATTGTGGTCTCCGAGGACGGCCCCCGGTTACAGCTGGGTTTGGTAGACGAGGTCGACCTCGAGGTGTCCAGGGTTTCTTGGCGCAGTCGCGAAGACCTTGGTCGAGAGTTGTGCGGAGGAAGGGGCGTATCGCAATTGGTGCTCCAGGTGGTGTCGTCCGGAGGAAGTGTTTCAGCTAGTCGTGAGATCAATCTCTCTCAGCGATCCGCCGGAGAGGCTAACTAGACCACGGCGCGTAGCATTGGCGATACTGGCTGCCCAACAACGCGGTGCACCCGACCGGCGCTGCTGATCTCGTCGGCGCCGGCGGGTGACCGCGGATCGTTAGCCGGACGGAAACAGCCGCCATGTCATCAGGATGGATCGTCGGGGCGCTAATCTGCTGCGCGGTGGCACTGCCCGTGCTCACCGGTTGCAGCGCCACGTCTCAGACCAACCACGAATCCACAACTGGGCGGCCAAGGTCAGCATCGGCCAATACGTCAACCAATCCGGCGTGCAGGTACCAAGAGAACGCCTTTCGGGCGGGCGTGAAACCGCCCCGACAGCTCAAGCGAGTTGAACCGGATTTCACGGGTCTGCCAGCGCTGCAATCGGTCGAGTACTTCATTGTAGAGATCCGAATTGACGCAAACGGACAAGTGACGGAGTACTGCATGCTGCGCGGCACGAGTCCGGAAGCGAATCAGCGGGTCTTGGCAGCCGTTCGCGGCTGGCAGTTCGAACCCCCGCGTCTCATCGCTGGCCTCGACTCGCCGGATGGGCGATGGGAGGCTGGGGCAGCCGTGCCGATTTTCATCACGGTGTCGGTGCGACGAAGCCGTCAACCGTGACGTATCACACGCCGGCTAACATCGGCTTGGAGCCGTCGCGGCCGCGGTTTCCTGCAATCATGTGGTCGCGCCGCGCGGCTCAAGCCGGGCGTTAGGCGGATACCAGATGACTTCCGACGGTATTGCGGATTCGGATTGGGACCGCGTTCACGAGTTGGCCCTAGAAGTCGTCAACTGTTCGACCTTCGAGGATGTCGCTGGGATGGGCCGCGCCGAGGCTTCTCTACTTGCGCTCCTGGACGAGCTTGACCAGAACTACGGCAAGAAGCCCAGTCTCTTGGCCACGCGGGCGGACTACGTTGAATCGCCCCAACACCGGGAGCAGTTGCTGCGAGAGGCCTACTCCGAATCGGAGCGAATGGCCGACGGGAAGAACCAGGAACTTGTAGCTCATTCGCTGGCGTCGTTCTACGTAGAAGAGTGCCGCAACGATTCGGAAGGGGCCAGATGGTTGGAAACGTGGCGCAGGCTGTTGGGTGTCGCGCCCGAGCAAGATGACCGGAACGAGGTCGTGAGGTTGACTGCCGCCTTGTTCGGCGACTCAACCGCCTAACAGGCCGCTGCAGCCGACGAGCGGCGGGCCGAGTTAGTCGAGTAGGCAATGCAATCGCCGCTCGCGGCTGAGCGGCAGGACGTTCGGCGGACTTGGCGGGAGCGCGCGGAGTAGATCCGGAGTGACCATGAACCGGAAGCGGGCATTGGTGGTCGGGGCGCTGTTAGGCTGCTTCTTGCTCGGGTGCCTGGTGGGCGGCGCCGTCGTGTTCTTCCGGACCGCGGCACCCATGGGGCAGATACTGGCACTTGATGATCTTACCCGCGCGGGTAGCGAGGCCTACGTGAAGTATCGATACGGCTCGTATCCTGTGGCGAAAGCGGCGCTGCTTCAGCATGTCGAGCGGCTCATGAGAGTGGGTCCGCACGGGAACCTCTTGGGCGAGTCGACTGTGGCGTTCGATCTGGGCTTGACGTACGGGAGGCTTGCGGTGCTAGCCGAGCGGGCCGGGCAGGCGGAAGACGCTGCCCGATACATGAGCCTGGCGACCCAGTCGTTAGCGAAGCGAGGCCAGCCAGTCGATGCCGGGCAGGTGCGAGTGTCCGTCGATAGGCTGGATGCGGCGTGGGATGCGCGCCTAGGAGCCGGTGCACACGAGACGCGGTAGAGGACGGTGCCGCCGAACAAGGGGATGAAGCTGACGAAGCCTGGTCAACTCCGGAGCTTCGCAGCTTATCCCCGGTGTTCGGCAGACGAAACGGAACTACAGATCCTCAGGCCGCAATCCGGTGTGCTTGGCGATGCGGGACAACATCGTGGGCCCGATCTCTTCGTCGTCGTGGAAGGCGAACACGAAGTCGGGCGAGTTGGGTCGGGAGAGGGTTCGGTGGGAGCCGGACTGGCGCTTGACCGACCAGCCGATCCGGAGGAGCGCGGCGAGCACGCGGCGCGCTCGTGCTGAAGGCCAGGCGCTCATGCGGCGCGGAACGACACGTCAAGAAGTTCCGCGGGTGCTTCGGCGTGCTCCAAACGCTCCGCCAAGACGCGAAGCGCAAGCGCCTGGACGCGGGCGAGGGCTTCGTCGCGGCTCTTGCCATAGCAGAGAGCCCCAGGCAGATCGCGAATCTCGGCGATCCACCGACCGTCGTCCTCGTGGTCGAGTTCGATCGGAAAGCTCACGCTCATGGGCGTACTGTAGCACGAGTAGAATGCCGCTGCCGAACACCGGCCTGCACCCGACCGGCGCTGGTGTTCAACGCGACGCGGGCGGGTGAGGCCGACCGTTCGGTGGGCACGACAGGAGGACAACGATGGACCAGGAAACGCCCGCGAACCGCAGGGCAGCAGGCATGAACAGCTGGAGCGTCTGGTTGACCGTCGGAGGCTGGGCGATCGTCTTTGTCACGACTGCCGTGCGTTACGTGAACACCGGCCGCATGAGCGGCATGAGCATATTGCTCGTGTCGGTCGGTGTGGGGAACCTGCTGGCACTGGCGAGTCATGTTCCGCGGCGCCGCGTCCTCAGATGGTTGCTCCGTGCCGGCGGGCTCGCTGCAATCGCGGTGGCGACGTACGCGTTCTTCCGAGGCGCCCGCTAGAGTCGAAGGAATTGCGCGGCATGACGGAGTGGTCATTACCTTGCTACCAAAGAGCCGTGCTGGGTCGTTGCGGGACGGCAAGAACAGTCGGAACAAGGATGATCGGCTACGCCGGACGCCGCCGCAACGTGGACAAGGACTTGAATCGATAGCGACGGACGGCCACCCAACACGGCCTGCACCCGACCGGCGCTGGTACGAGGGCGAGCGCCCGCGGGTGAGGCCTGACGTTGGACGCCTAAGGACACGCCGGGGAATCGAGCGACTTTCAGAAACTGAGGGAAAGATGGCCGAAGGCGAGAGGCGGCCAATTAAGGACACGCGTCCCGCGGTCGGGAGGTGGCTTGGCCAACTCGTCGTTGGCCTCCTGCTTGGGTTGTTGTTCGTCGGGTACTGGGTTGCGCTGCGGATCGGGGCGTGGCCTCCCAGCCACCCTTGGTCAGGCATATCTCTGGTTGCGCTGGCTCTGATGAATCTGGGCCTGCTCCGTTGGGCTCCTGGTCCGCGAGGCGTCGTACTGCGGATTGCGGCTGCAATCCTGTCTATAGCCGGTGCCGTTTTCTGGCTAACTGCGACGTTGATGCGCGTTTCACAGTAACGCTCACGGAAGCAAGTAGAAGCACTGGCAGTTGTCCGACTACGCGTCGTCGCGGCAGGCGAGAGAACAGGCGTCCAACCTCTCGATGACGCCTATCCTCCCGCGGGGAGTCCTGCGCTTGTCTCCAACCTTCCCCCAGACAGAGAATACTCGTGTGAATCAGCACCAACGGCTTTGCGGCCTGAGACACCTCAGCATCTACGCCCTGTTGGCGGTCCTTGTCGCGGTGCTCTCCGCCGCCAGCCGGGCCTCCGCCGCCGACCGGCCGAACATTGTCCTCATCATCTCCGACGACCACGGCTATACGGACTATGGCTTCATGGGGCACCAGACCGTCCGGACGCCGCAGCTCGACCGCATGGCCGCGCAGGGCCTGCTCTACACGCGCGGCTATACGATGCCCGTGTGCTCGCCGTCGCTGGCCAGCCTGCTCACCGGCCAGCTTCCGCACCGGCACGGCATCACCGGCAACGACCTTGCCAGGCCCCCGGCCCCGGTCGCCGGCAAGGGGCAGCGCTTTCCGCTCTCCGACCGCGTGCTGCGCAATTCGGTGCTTCTGCCCCTGGCGCTGAGTGAAGCCGGCTACCTGACGTTCCAAAGCGGCAAGCTCTGGAACACGAGCTTCCGCGACGTGGGCTTCACGCACGGCATGACGGCCACGCCGGGCCGTCACGGCGACGCCGGGCTGGCCATTGGCCGCAAGGGCCTCCAGCCGCTCTTCGACTTCATGGACGGCGCCCGCCGGCAGGGGAAGCCGTTCTTCGTCTGGTATGCGCCGATGCTGCCGCACGATCCGCACGATCCGCCGCCTGAGATTCTCCAGAAGTACCTTGGCCAGGGGCCTACGCCCGCGGCGGAGAAGTACTTCGCGATGGTCGAGTGGTTCGACAAAACCTGCAGCGAACTGGACCGTTACCTCGCCGACCACCAGCTGACGGACAACACGGTCGTGCTGTATCTCGCCGACAACGGCTGGGATGCCGCGCTGGGCTATGGCGGCACGCGCGCGAAGCTCTCGCCGTACGAACTGGGCATTCGCACGCCGATGTTCGTCCGCTGGCCCGGGAAGGTGCCTCCGCGCCGCGACGACGACACCCTGGCCTCCATCGTCGACTTCGTGCCGACCATCCTGAAGATGGCCGGCGCCAAAGCCCCCGGCGATCTTCCCGGCCTCGACCTCACCGACACCGCAGCGATGCGCGCGCGCCAGACGGTCTTCGTTGAGGCCTACACCCACGACATCGCGGACCTTGCCGCGCCGCAGAGAAGCCTGATCGCGCAGGTTGTCATCAGCGGCTGGTCGAAACTGCTCATTCCCGGCCCGGCCAGGCCGGACAAGCCGCATTCCAGCGCGCCACGGGAGATTGAGCTCTTCGACCTGAGTAGCGACGCCCGCGAGTTGACCAACCTCGCGCTGCAGCGGCCTGACGAAGTGCGACGATTGAAGGCCATGCAGGACCAGGCGTGGAAGTGAGCCTGCCGACGCTGGTTGAGGCTGGCCGCCCACGCGCCGCCATGCTTGCACGCCGCGCACGCCTGGACAGGCGAAGGGCGACCCCGAGAGGCCGCCCTTGAAGATGCGAAGAGACTGACGGTCCTTCTGTCTCTACTTCTTCCGCTCGACGACCCACTCGCAATTCGAGTCGCCGCGGACCATGTTCTTCGTGAGCTTGAACGTGAAGCCGGGGTTCAGGCTCTCGACGGCTCCTTCACCCCATCGCTGATGACCTGCGCCGCAGATGTCCATGGCGAGGCCCTGCTCCTTCCATCGCTTGTGCCAGGGACACTCGGTCGTCTTTCCGACGCATCTGTCCTTGGTCGCTTCAACGACTTCGAACACGAACTCCGGCCCCATCGCCGCCTGCGCCAGCAGATGTGTCACGCTCTCGATATCGCTGGCGTTCTCGGCCGGCAGTCCGAGGTTGGCGGCGAATTCCTTCGCTCCCTTCCCGGCTGCATGCCAGAGCGGCCCATTGAACTCGTCGAACTTGCGCTGCCCGACGGCCTGTTCCAGCGCATGCGTAATCGCCACGTACGCGCCTGTCAATCCTTTCGTTGCAATCGCCCACCTGGTCGCCTCGGGAACCGCGTCGATCTTGTCGGCCATCGGGATCCTCCCCTTTCCGTTCTGCCCGTGATCTCGCAGGCGCCGTCTCCGGCGCACCCGCGCGGCCGGCTGCGCAACTGGAAGCGCGCGGTGCCCCGGACACGCGCCATTCTCGCCGACACGCAATTGGGTGTGCGTGCAATCCAGCACACCCACGGAATCCGTGGGCTCCCCGAGCGTCGTGCGGGTTCGATCCCCCCGGCGCCTCGCTGTGAAGAACGTGGAGCGGACGCTCTCGCCTGCCGCGCCCGCTCGATCAGGCTCCTCTTGATCACGAACGGCGATCCTGGCTATATACTCCCGGACCATCGAGCGGGCCTTCCGTCAGTGGCGGAGCGTCCGGAGTGCGTTGTGGTGACTGTCCCCATCA
>CAVOWJ010000012.1:0-96829 GCA_963700065.1 uncultured Acidobacteriota bacterium
CGCGCTCACCTGGTGACGACCTCGAGCGGCGCGGGCGGTTGGGGCGAGCAGGCGCACGGCCCCGACTCCGCTCGCGACGGCGGCAGCGTGATGGTGAACGGGTGCCGCCGCCCGGTGCCGGACCGAAATCGATTTCCCCGTCGTGGTCGCGGACGATGTGCGCGGCGAGCGGCAGACCGAGGCCCGTCCCCCCCGGCTTGCTGGTGAAGAACGGCTCGAAGATCTGGCAGCGCAGCGCCTCGGGAATCCCCGGGCCCGTGTCGTCCACGTGCATGGCCACCGAGCCGTCGTCCAGCACCTCGGTCGCAATGGTGAGGCGGCCGCCTGCGGGCATCGCCTGCAAGGCGTTGCGCACCAGGTTCAGGGCGGCCTGCTTGATCTGGTGCGGATCGATGAGGGCGCACGGGCAGCGGTGCGACAGCCGCGTCCCGACGACGATGCCGGCGCGCCGGGCCTCCTCGCGCACCAGGTGCGCCAGCTCCTCCGCCACCGCGTTCAGGCTCTGGTGGGCCGCCGACGGGCGCGGCGGGCGGGCGAAGGCGAGGTACTCGTCGGTGAGGTGCTGGAGGCGCTCCGCCTCCTTCTTGATCGAGGCGATGAGGGCGGCGGCCTCCGAGGCGCTTTCGCACCCGCACTTCCCCGCCTCCTCCTCCAGCAGTTCCGTGTTCAACATGATCGCGCTGAGCGGGTTGCGCACTTCGTGGGCCACGTGCGAGGCGAGCTTGGCGAAGGCCGCCAGGCTCTGCCGGCGCTGCTCGCACTCGCCGACGCGGGCCTGCAGCGCCAACTCCTCGCGCACCCGGGCGGCGTCGTGCTCGGCGGCGATGCGCCGGGCACGGTTGCGCATCAGGCCGTGGCCGGCGACCAGCGCCGTCAGCGCCACCAGGACGAGCAGCACCTCGTCCGCCGCCGTCGCATGGAGCAGGCTGTGCGCGACGAGGAAGACGGCGGCGATCAGGGCCAGGCCCATCATCGGCCAGAACGGCCTGGCGAGCCGGGGCATCGCGAGGGCGGGGGTGGGCGATTCGGACACGGGTATCAGGGCTCCGGAGGCGGTATGCCTTTGTGGAGGGATTCCAGCGCGGCGCGAACGGTTTCAACGTTCAGGGCCTGAACGGCGGCGGGCGGACCCGCCGGCGCGCGAAGGCCGGCGGCTTGACACCCTCCTTGCGCGCGGTCAGCATGAGCAGGGCCGGAGCACATCATGAAGACGTTCTCGCTGCGAGTGGATCCGCTGACCAACGAGGAGTACTGGGAGGTCTGCCTCCGGGGCCAGCAACTGCTGAACGAGCCCCTGCTCAACAAGGCGTCGGCCTTCACCCAGGAAGAGCGGCTGTCACTCGAACTCACCGGGCTGCTGCGCACCGGGGTCTCGACGCTCGATCTTCAGGTGCGGCGCTCGCTCGACAACTTCCGGCGCAAGCCCGACGACATCGAGAAGTACATCTTCCTCCAGGGCCTGCTGAACCGGAACGAGGTGCTGTTCTACCGGCTCCTGCTCGAGAACCTCACGGAAATGGTCCCGATCGTCTATACGCCGACGGTGGGCCAGGCGTGCCTGGAGCTGAGCCACATCACCCGGCGGTATCGCGGGATCTATCTCAGCCCGGAGAACATCGCCAACGTCGACCAGATCTTCCAGGGCGTCTCGCTGCCAAGCGTCAACCTCATCGTCGTCACCGACGGCGAGCGTATCCTGGGCCTCGGCGATCTCGGATCCGACGGCATGGGCATCCCCATCGGCAAGGTTACGCTGTATGTCGCCGCAGGCGGCCTGCACCCCGCCTGCTCGCTCCCAATGACGCTCGACGTCGGCACCAACAACCCGCGCCTGCTCGACGACCCGCTCTACCTCGGCTGGAGGCACCCGCGGCTCGAGGGCGACGAGTACCTGGGAGTTCATCGAGAAGTTCGTCCTCGGCGTGCGCCGCAACTTCCCGGAAGCGCTCGTCCAGTGGGAGGACTTCGCCAAGCACAAGGCCTTCACGCTGCTCGAACGCTACCGCGATCGCGTGCCGTCGTTCGACGACGACATCCAGGGGACCGGCGCGGTGGCCGCGTCGGTGCTCATGACGGCGATGCGGATCAAAGAGAGCCGCCTCGCCGACCAGCGCGTCGGCATCGTCGGCATGGGCCAGGCGGGCGTCGGCATCGCCGAGAACGTGCTCGCGCTGCTGAAGGCGGAAGGCTTGAGCGACCGCGAGGCGCGCGCGCGCATCTACGCCGGCGACATGCCGGGCCTCTTGTGCGAAGACACGCCGGGGCTGTCGAGGTGGCAGCGGGCCTTCGCGCGGGAGAGGGCGGACGTGGCCGGGTGGACGCTGGCGTCCAGCGACCGGATCACGCTGATGGACACCGTCCGCAACGCGAAACTGACGGCGCTCATCGGCGTCACCGCGCAGCCGGGCCTGTTCAGCGGGGAGGTGCTCGCGACGATGGCGTCGCACGAGCCGCAGCCGGTCGTGATGGCGCTGTCGAATCCGACCAGCAAGTGCGAGTGCACGCCCGAGGACGTGGCGCGCGCGACCGACGGCCGCGGGCTGGTCGCCACCGGGAGCCCGTTCGCGGACCTCGACTGGAAGGGCCGGACGCTCGTGACGTCGCAGTGCAACAACCTGTACGTGTTCCCCGGGGTGGGGCTCGGCGCCCTGGTGGCGAAGGCGTCGAAGGTGACGGCCGCGATGTTCATGGCGGCGAGCCGCGCGCTCAGCAGCCTGGTGACCCCGGCGCAGCAGGCGCACGGCTATCTGCTGCCGCCCATGTCCGACATCCGCGGGGTGTCGCGGACCGTGGCGAAGGCCGTGGCCATCGAGGCGAGAGACTCGGGCCTCGGGCGCCTGCTCGACGACGACAAGTACGAGGAGATCATCGCGCGGGCGCAATGGGAACCGGCCTATGCGCCATACAGACCGGGGAAGGCCGGGGGCTGAACTCGGGACTCGGGACTCGGGATTCGGGATTCGGGGAAGGAAGGACACATGTTCAAAGAGTTCAAGGAATTCGTGATGCGCGGCAACGTGATGGATCTCGCCGTGGGCGTCATCATCGGTGCCGCGTTCGGCAAGATCGTCGGGTCGCTGGTGAACGACGTCCTGATGCCAGTCGTAGGCCTGCTGCTCGGCGGCTTCGACTTCGGCAACCTGTTCGTGATCCTTGGCCAGGGCACGTTCGCGACGATTGCGGACGCGAAGAAGGCCGGCGTCGCCACGCTGAACTACGGCGTCTTCCTCAATACCGTCATCGAGTTCCTGATCGTGGCCTTCGCGATCTTCATGGTGGTGAAGCAGGTGAACAGGCTGCAGCGTCCGGCTCCGGCCGCGGCTCCGACCACGAAGGACTGCCCGCACTGCGCGACGGCGATCCCGATCGCGGCGAAGAAGTGCCCCAATTGCACCTCGGTGCTCTAGGGACTCGGGGCTCGGGACTCGGGGCTCGGGATTCGGGATTCGGGATTCGGGATTCGAAGGATTAGACATGGAGCCCGGGGTCTTTAGACCCCGGGTTTCGTCAACGACGCGATGACACCGTCCGTGTCTTCGAGCGACTCGACGACCGTGTCTGCGCCGGCGGCGCGGAGTGTGTCCACATCGTAGCCGCCGGTGGCGACAGCCAGGCACCTGACGCCGGCGTCGCGCGCACAGGCGACATCCAGCGGCGTGTCGCCGATGATCACCACGTCGCGAGGATCGACTGGTGGACAGCCCGCCTGGCGTGATCGTTCGATCGCGACGGGCACGAGCGCGTGGCGGTCGAGGCTGTCGTCGCCGTACGCGCCGCAGCGGAAGTAACGCCACAGGTCGAAGTACTCGAGCTTGATCCGCGCGCCCTGCTCGTAGTTGCCGGTGAGCAGCCCGAGGAAGACGTCGGGCCGGCCGTCGAGGGCGTCGAGCACCTCGCGCACGCCGGGCAGCATGCCCTTGAAACGGTGCCGGGTGGGCCGCGCCGGATCATCGGGGATCGGTTTGTGGATCTCCTCGGCGAACCTCTTGAAGTAGGCCGCCTTGTAGCGCGCGATCTCGCCGTCCACCGGGTGCACGCCCGCCGCCGACAGCGCGTCCGCGAGAATCCGCGACTGCGGGATTGCGCGCGTGAACGCGTCCTTCAGGATCGCGCCGTCCGTGCGGCCGGGCATCGGCACGTGCTCGAACGCGCCCGCGGACGCCGAACACCTCGTGGAAGGCATCGTCCATGGCGCGCACGGCCGCGCCGCCTGTCAGCACCAGCGTCCCGTCGACGTCGAAGAGCAGCAGCTTCATCCTTCAGTCCCCGGCTGCGGGTCCTGTCAGCTGAACCACCGCCGCCACCCTCTCCGCGCCGTCAACTGTCCGGTAGCCGCGTCGAGGGCGAAGACCCTGTCGGCGACGGCGCCTGCGAAGGCCTCGTCGGCCGTCAACGCTACCACGGCCATGCCCCGCGCTTTCGCGAGCGCGGCGACGTCGCGGCCGAACGCGGCGGCCCCGTCCGGAACGAGCGCGTTGGCGTGCTCCAGCACGAGCACGGCCGGTGCCGTCGCGAGTGCGCGGGCCAGCCGGCAACGCGCGCGCACGATCGGGGGCGCGTCCGAGATGCGCATGCCGAGCTCACCGGGCGCGAGTCCCGCGTCGCGCGCAAGACGCGCGACATCCGCAGACACGAGGCCGGGGATGGGATCGAGCGACAGCGTGAACGCCATCGCGATGCCCTGCGCCACGGTCAACTCCTCCGCCAGCATGGCGCGCGGCGACACCATCCCGACGCGATCGAGCGTGGCCATCCAGTCGTCGGCGTCGGCGATCGCGGAGCTCGGCCTGCCGAACAGCCGGACCTCGCCCTCGTCTGGCAGCGACGCGCCCGTGAGGAGGTTGACGAGAATCTCGGCCGCTGGCGCGTCGGTGCCGAGGATCGCGAGGCGATCGCCGGGCGCGACCGTGAGTGCGGCGAGGCGCAGGGGCCGCAGCCCGCCGTAGTTCTTCCTCACGCCGCGGACGTCGATGAGCGGGTCGGCCACGCGTCAGGCTCCCGGTTTCCGGGCAACGAGGCGCGCCACGGCCGCCGGGTCCTCGACCTCTTCCGAGTGAAGGACGGTCCAATCACCGAAGGCCCTGGCGAGTTCGCCAGGGTGAAGCAGGTGATCCAGAGACGAGGGACCGAAGCCGCGCGCGATCTGGCCGGTGGTGAACGTCTCGTACATGACGAAGCCGCCGGGGCGGACGCTGCGCTTCAGGTCGGGCCATCGCGCGCGGAGCAGGAACCGCGTACAGAACAGCAGGTCGAAGTGCTCGGCCGGAAGCGGGTACGTGTCCAGATCCGCGGCCCACTGAATCACGCGGAGCCGGCGCTCGAGCAGCATGCGCCGGGCACGCCGGAGCCGGTCGACGGCGACGTCGACACCGTAGGTGACGAAGCCCGCCTCGACGAGCGGAACGGCGTGCCGGCCCTCCCCCATCGCTAGGTCCAGTGCACGCCGAGGCCCCGGGCGGCCGTTCAGCTCCGCCACCACCCTCGGCAACCACTCGGCAACGAAGGGAGAGATCTCCGCGCCCCGCCGTATTCCACTCACGTCTGCGATTGTACCTCGCGAAGTCGGCCTTCGGGGCGCGACCAGATGTTCGTAGTCAGTAGCCAGTAGCCAGTAGAAAGGCCTGTCCCGCTGAGGTGCCTTCTTCTGTCTTCTGTGTTCTGGCTTCTGGCTTCTACTGGCTACTGACTACTGAATACTGACTACTGCTACTGTCTATTGCGGCGACGGAGTTCGGCGAAGTCGGGGGCCGGCAGACAGACCCTGCCAAAGCCATTCGAGTGCGCCGAGCGGAACCCGTGGAAGTCCGAACCGCCCGTGACGGCCAGGCCGAGTCGGCGGGCGGTGGCCAGATAGCGGGCGGTGTCGTCGGGCGAGTGATCGGTGTGGTACGCCTCGATGGCGTCGAGACCGGCCGCCGCCAGCTCAGGGATCAGCGCATCCAGTTCCGTCACGCCTGGATGGGCCATCGACGAGATCCCGCCGGCCCGGCGGATGATCGCCACCACCTCCGCCGGCGTCGCCCCCTGCCGCGCCACGTACGCGGGCTTGCCCTCGCCGATGTACCGGTCGAACGCGTCCCACTCGTGCTCGGCGTGCCCGGCCTCGACCAGCGCCTGCGCGAAGTGCGGGCGCAGTACCGGCCGCCCCTGGTTGCGCGCGATGAGCGCCTCCATGTCGATCGGCACGCCCAGAGACGCCAGGCGGTCGCCGACCGCCCAGGCACGGCGGATGCGATCCGCGATCTGCGCGCCGAGAAAGGCCCCCAAGGCGGGAGACTCGGGATCGAGGAAGTACCCGAGCACGTGAATGTCGCTCCCCCGCCAGGCCGCGGTGATTTCAATGCCGGGTACGAAGCCGATGCCGGCGCGGTCCGCGTCGCCGGCCGCCGCCGGCAAGGCCGCCGTCGTGTCGTGATCGGTGACGGCCATCGTGCGGATGCCCGCCTCGCGGCAGGCCCGAACGAGTTCAGCCGGCGTGTCGGTGCCGTCGGAGGCGGTGGTGTGGAGGTGGAGGTCGATCATGACAGGCGAGAGGGAATAGGGGAGAGGCGAGAGGGCAAATGCATGAGAGACGCGGGGCAGGGGATAGGGGATGCGGCGAGAGTCGAGGTCGTGCGACTCAAGCGCTCCCTCTCGCCTCCCGCCTCTCGCCTCCCGCCTTCTTCTTCCCCTTCGCCCTTTTCCCCCGCTTCGTCAGAATGATGTACTCGCGCAGCAGCATGTCGAGATGGCGGCGCTCCTCGTCGGCGAACTCGAGGAAGATCTGCTTGCCCTCCGAGTCCTCGAACCGCCCGCCATAGCGTTTGAAGAACTGATGCGACATGCGCTCGCAGCGAATCCCGATCTTCAGCGCCTGCCGGTCGTCGACGCCCTGCGAGACTTCGTCCGCAGCCGCGGCGAACAGCCCGTTGGCCGCGCCCTTGAAGAACAGGAACGTGGGCCGCGACTCGAGCTCGGGGTCCTGCTCGAGCAGCCGCCTGTAGCGCGCCTCGAGCGTCGACAGGTGGTCGCGCTCCTCGTCGGCCAGCTTCTGGAAGACGCGCCGGCCGCGGATGTGCTTCGTCGCTCTCGCGGCCCTGGTGTAGAACTCGAGGCCGCTGCGTTCGGTGGCGATGGCAATCCGGATCGCGTCGCGCGCGAACACCATCTCGCTCGTCGCCGGTTCGGGCCGCGGCGACTTTCCGGAGCGGCACTGCTCGCACGTCCCGTAGATCTGCAGCACGCTCTGGCGGGCGGCAAACCCGCGGGCGGCCGCGATCTCCTCGATCAGGCCCTCGATGTCGGAGCTCAGGAACTCCGACGAACGGTTGCAGCTCTTGCAGATGAGATGGAAGTGGCGTGGATGACGGTACGAGTGCTCGAAGCGGAACCGGCCTTCGCCGAAGTCCACCTTGCGCGCGACGCCGGCATCCACCATCCACTGCAGCGTGCGGTAGACGGTGGCGCGGCTGATGCGCGCGTCCTCGCGGTGGATGAGCGCCACCAGATCGTCGGCGCTGAGGTGGCCTTCGTGCTTCAGGAAGACACCGAGGATGCGCTCCCGCTTGGTGGAGCGCCGCCCGCCTGCCGGGTGCAGGCGGGAGACGTCAGGAATGACGGGCTCGGTGTCGGCCGACATCAGGGAGCAACCCCCTGACTAGCCGCTGAACGACGACCCGCAGCCGCACGTCGACTTGGCGTTCGGGTTCTTGATGGTGAAGCCGCCGCCCGTGACGCTGTCGACGAAGTCGACCTCGGCGCCGTCGAGATAGCGGGCGCTGATCGGATCGATGAACAGTTTCACGCCGTTGACCTCGATCGACTGGTCGCCCGGACCGGGCTCGTCTTCGATCATCAGGCCGTACTGGAACCCGGAACACCCGCCGCCCTGCACGAACACCCGGAGGCCGCTCTGCAGCTTCTGCTCTTCGGCGAGCAGCTCGTTGATCTTGGACGCCGCCGAGGTGGACACGTTAACCATTGGGGAGACTCCTCGAGAAATGGTCGGATGCTGATGACCTGATTATAGCCTGCCTCCGGGGCTCCCCGGAGTCCCGGAATCCGCCCGGCGGCGCCAGGAATCCCGCATCATGTTATCCTTCATGCGTTTAGACGCCCCGTCAGCTGCTCAGGACCCCGAGAAAACCGCCCCCGGAGCACGAGTCATGGCGAACGAACATCCCTTCTACCTGGCCGGTCAGTGGCACAGATCCGACGAGGTCCTGCCTGTCACCAACCCGTGGGACGACTCCGTGATCGGCTCGACGTGGCTGGCCGGCGAGGCCCAGGTCGAGGACGCGATCGCCGCCGCCGCTGCCGCCGCCACGACGATGCGCAGCCTGCCGGCGTACGAGCGGGGCGCCATCCTCGCGAAGGCCGCGTCGGTGCTGGGCCGCCGGAGGACGGAGATCGGCCGCGCGCTCGCCGGCGAAGCGGGCAAGCCGATCAGGGACGCGCTTACTGAAGTGGATCGCGCGGGCATGACCTTTCAGGTCGCGAGCGAAGAGGCGCGGCGGATCGGGGGCGAGGTCATCCCGCTCGATCTCGCTCCGCACGGCAAGGGCCGCATCGCCATCCTGCGCCGCTTCCCCATCGGCCCTGTCGCGGCCATCTCGCCCTTCAACTTCCCGCTCAACCTCTCGGCGCACAAGCTCGCTCCCGCGATCGCCGCCGGCAACGCCATCGTCCTCAAGCCGGCGACCAAGACGCCGCTCTCGGCCCTGTTCCTGGCGAGCGCCCTCGAGGAGGCCGGCCTGCCGAAAGGCGCGCTGAGTGTGCTCCCGATGTCGCGCCAGCTCGGCGACCGGCTCGTCACCGACGAGCGCTTCAAGCTCCTCACCTTCACCGGCTCTTCTTCTGTGGGCTGGGCGATGAAGGCGCGCGCCGGCAAGAAGAAGGTGATTCTCGAACTCGGCGGCAACGCGGGCGTCATCATCGACGAGTCGGCCGACATCGAGTGGGCCGCGAAGCGCGTGGCGGCCGGCGGCTTCGCCTATGCGGGCCAGAGCTGCATCTCCGTCCAGCGCGTGTTCGTGCACGAGGAGATCTACGACGGCTTCGTCACGCACCTGGTCGCGCGCGTCGAGGCGCTCGTCGTGGGCGACCCGCTCGACGGCGCAACCGACGTCGGGCCCATGATCGATACGGGCGAAGTCGATCGCATCGAGTCGTGGGTCAAGGAGGCGGTGGCCGACGGCGCGCGCGTCCTCACCGGCGGCACGCGCGTGAGCCGCTCCACCTACGCGCCAACCGTGCTCGAGGGCGTGCCCGAGGCCGCCAAGGTCTGCGCGCAGGAAGTCTTCGCGCCTGTCGTGGCGCTCTACCGGTTCTCGGATTTCAGAGAGGCCGTCGCCGCGGTCAACCGCTCCCGCTACGGCCTGCAGGCGGGCGTGTTCACCACCAGCCTGCCGCACACGCTGATCGCCTTCGACGACATCGAAGCCGGCGGCGTCATTGTCAACGACGTGCCCACGTGGCGCATCGACCACATGCCGTACGGCGGCGTGAAGGACTCGGGCGTCGGCCGCGAAGGCCCGCGCTATACCATCGAGGAGATGACCGAGCCGAAGCTGCTCGTCATCAACACGGAGATTGGGTAGGAGGGACGGGACTCCCTTCGACTCGCCTGGTGCTCGGCTCGCTCAGGGCAGGCGGGATTCGAGGTTCGAGACTCGGGACTCGGCGCTCGGCGCGCCCGGAGTGACGTCGACGGGCAGGACGCCGCGCTACAGGCCAGCCCGCCTTGTCAGCCCGCTCCACAAGGACCTCGCGCGCGTTCGCAGGCTGCGGTCCGCCGCGCCCGCCGGCCGGGACATCGGAGCCGAGTCCCCGGGGCCGGCGCCGGTGAAGGCATACGGGAAGTGCTCGCGCCATCGGTCCGGGTGTCTTGACGCCACGGCAAAGACGTACACCGAACTGCGGCGGTGGCGGTTGTAGCTCACGTACAGCACCTCGAGGCCGGAGTCCTCGAGAAAGCGCTTGACCAGCAGCGGGCTGAAGCGCCAGTAGTCGCCGTAGTCGGAATGATAGGGCTGGAGAAAAGGCACCACCAGAATGACGACGTCCCTGCTCATCCGGCAGAGATTGCGAAATGCCGTCTGGGCATCGTAGATGTGCTCGAGCGTCGTGTGGTTGAACACCACGTCGAAGCGTTCCGCCAGATCCCCCGGCAGGTCCCCTTCCAGATCGAGGAAGATCTCCTGGTCCATGCCCTGGAAGCCCCTGGCTTCCGCCTTGAAATTGGTGATCGTGTAGGAACCGGCGCGGCTGAAGTAGTCCCGATATCGACGGCCTTCCTTGTCCTCGTCCTTCCAGGCGCTGACGTTGACGACGTCGCCCGCGAACAGACCCGCGAACCTGGCCAATTCCCGGTTGGACCAGATGCGCGGCAGCCGATGAACCCGATCGACAAACACGATCACGCTCCAATCGTGCGTTCAGGCGGGCGGCGCGGATCCTGGATCCGGAACGGTCGATCGGCTCCGGGCGCTGTTCCACGCGGATCGCGGTGATGACGGGATGGCGTGTCGCCGCAGCCGCTCCACCGGCTGGCCGCCGTGGCCAGTATAGCGCCCGCAAGACGACGATGTGGAACGCGGGCATTGCCGCGAGGACGTGCCGCCGCCCGACGATCCCGCGCGCGAGGCCCGCCGCCAGTCGCTGCTCGGCAGCCGCCGGGGCTCCGAGTGCGACGCGCGGGAGGTGGAGGCCGACGACGACTGTCTGCGGAGCTGGCTCGGGATCCCTTGAGCGGTCGGTGGCCGTCTCGACAGCAGCCGCCGACTCGGCCTGTGGCGGTTTCTGCGTACGCCCGATCGCGCGGGCCGCGTTGCTCCCCGTTCCTACGAGCGAATTCCACGGCCGCCACTCGGCACGCCGCATGCAGGACGACGATGTAGAATGCGAATCGTGCCGCGAGTTCCACCGTTCGATCGCCCGGCGACGTACGACGATCTGGTGAAGCTGCCCGACAACCTGGTGGCGGAGATCGCCGACGGCGAACTTCACGCCTCGCCGAGGCCGGCGTTCCCGCATGCGGAGGCCGGGTCGGCGACGGGCGGTCTGCTTGTACCGCCCTTCAGCTGGGGCCGCGGCGGCCCCGGCGGCTGGTACATCGTCTACGAGCCGGAGCTGCACTTCGGGGCGAACGTACTGGTTCCGGATTGGGCCGGATGGCGCCGCACCAGAATGCCGCACCGGCCGGAAACCCCTTACGCGACACTGGCGCCAGACTGGGTGTGCGAGATCCTCTCGCCGTCCACCTCGTCATTCGACCGCGCGAAGAAGTTGGCGATCTACGCGCGCGAAGGCGTGCCGGGGGCGTGGCTGATCGATCCGCTGGCCCGCACGCTCGAGGTATTGAAGCTGGAAGGCGGCCGCTGGACGATTCTCGCGACGCACGCGGGCAACGACGTCGTGCGCGCCGAACCATTCGAGGCGATTGAGCTGGAACTGGCGGCACTGTGGGGTGAGACGGCGTGACGGTCCCGCGCCGCCTTCCCTCGCCTCTCGCCCCTCGCCTATCCCCTGTCCCCTCCCGCGCCTCGGGGCCGGGCACGCCCCCGCGCGTCCCCGCTCACGCACGCCGGCAAAACGCGTCTCCGGGGTGCTGGTCGGCGGAAGGCCGGGGCCCCACTGCGTCACCCCAGCCGGACTTCGGCCCCTGCGACGCGTTTTGCAGACTGACGCCGTTCGGCGTGGTTCGAGGGGCCGCTCGGTGGCATGCCCCGCCCCTCACTTGCCCTGAGCGAGCGCGAAGTGCCTCGCGAGTCGAAGGGCCTCTCGCCCGCCTCCCGCCTCTCGCCGCTCGCCTACTTCTTCCGGTCCTTCGCGAGCGCCCGGTAGTAGTCCTCGACGAGTTTCCTGTACGCGGCCGGGGTGTCGTCTGACCCGCCGAGGAGCATCTGATCGGCGCCGGCCGCACCGAGTTTTCGGCGCAGATCGAACTCGAAGCGCCGGAATCCCTCGGCAAGCTGGGTCTGCAGCCGCGCAGCCTCGTCGAAATCGGTGTACACCCGCGCGTTGTCGAGGGCGCGCATGTTGCTGATGAGCGCGTCGAGTTCGCCCGCGTCGACACCGAGCGCCTGCAGTTCGCGGCGCAAGGCCTCGGCCTCGGTCCTGCGCTCGCGGCCTTCGCGCTGGAACTGGCGCGGGTCGAACTGGCCGCCGCCCTCGAAGCGGCCGCCGATCATGTCGCCGCCCATCTGCTGACCGCCGGCGCGCTGGCCGCCCTCGGCGCGATCGCCCTGCCTGCCGCCGCCACCCTGTCCGCCCCGCTGCCCCGGCTGTCCCGCCTGCCCGGCCTCACCCCGAGCCCCGGCCTGTTCCCCCGTTTGTTGCCGCTGCTGGTCGAGGCGCTGGCTCATCGACTCGACGCCGCGCGCGAGCCCCCGCGCCCGCGCCAGCGCTTCCGCGCGCGCGTCGCGTTCGGGCGCGGCCACGGCGCCGGCAGCGTCTCGCAGCTTGGCCCCCACGGCGCCGATGTCGGCGCCGATCTGTTCTTCGAACGTGGCGGCCTGGTCTGGCGGCGCGCCCTGCACGAGGCCCCGCGAGTACCGGATCTTGTCGCGCAACCGGCTGTCGCGGATGGCGTCGGCGGCCTCCTGCACCTTGCGCGAGGCCTGCTGCCGCTCGCGCCTGAAGTCAGATGCGGTGCGATCGAGCTGGCGCTCGAGGCTGTCCACCTCGCCGGCCTGCAGTTCCTTGCGCTCGATCAACTCCTTCACCTGCTCCTGCCGTCCGGCGCCCAACGGCGGAAGCTCGCGCACGTCCCGCTCGACGTCCTGCTGCGTGCGCGCGAGGCGCCGCACCCGCGAGAGCGCGTTCTCGACATCGCGCGCCATGCGATCGGTCCGCTGCTGGTCGAGGCGGTCGCGCGCCTGCGTGAGGCGATCGGCCGCCTCCCGCGCCCGCGCGAACGCGCCCGCGTCGCCGCTCGCCGCGGCCTGGCGCATCGCCTCGGCGGCCTGGCGCAGGCCCTGCGCGGTGCTGGCGAGATCGGCGCGCTCCTCCTCGCGCGACAACCGCTCGAGCTGCCGGGCGGCCTCCTCGGTCTCGTCGGCGAGCTGGCGCTGCCGCGCGCCGGACGCGCCGCCTCCCCCGCCGCCGCCCTGCTGCCGGCTGGCGGCGAGCTGCCGCTGTCGATCGGCCTCCTGCTCCTGCCGCCGCGCCAGCTCCTTCAGCCGCTCCAGCATCTCGTCGACCTTGTTGTCGGCCGACTGCTGCTGGCTCTGCCGGAACGTCTCGTACTGGTTGCGCAGCTTGTCGGCTTCGAGCTGGAAGAGATCCGCCAGCTCGTCGGCCGCTGCCGATCGCCCGCCGCCGCCACCGCCGCCGCCACTCTGCTGACGATCCATGCGCACGCGCACATCGCGGTACGCCTCCTCCGCGCGCTGCAGGCTCGCAAGCGCCTGCTGTTCCGGCGGCAGCGCGTTCTTCGGATCGCGCGCCTGGAGCTTCTGCTCGGCGGCCTCCATCGACGCGGCCGCGGCCTCCAGGTGGCCCGCGATGTCCTTCATCATCGGATCGGCCTGCCCCACGCGGGCGACGATCTGCGCGGCCAGCCCCTTCGCGCGCTCCTTCAGCTGGCCCTGCGTGAGCGCCAGAAACACGACGTCCTGCCGGAACTTCTCGGCGCCGATCTTGTCCCGGTCGCGCACCACGTTGAACGTGCCCGCCACGATCCGGCGCTGCTGCTCCGAGAGCGCAGATGGGTCGTTGGCCGCCCCGCCGCTCCCGCGATCCTGCTGCTGGCCGCCGGCCTGGCTCTCGGCCGCCCGGTAGTCCTTGCGGAACGGCTGGATCTGGACGAAGTAGATGTCGCTCGTCGCCGTCTTCGCGCCACTGACGGTGTCGTTGTCGGCAGCGCGCGCGAAGTACGACACGACGTCGCCGGGCTGCAGGCCCAGCTCCTCGAGGAAGAAGGTGTGGCCGGCGGTCAGCTCTTTGGCGGACTTTCCGGATCCAGCCGCCAGACGGATGCTCTTCTCGACCCCGCCGTTCACCGCGTACACGAGGTCAAGTCGCGCCACGCCAAAGTCATCGTCTGCCTGCGCTTCGACGAACACCTCGTCGATGCTCGTCGCACGAAGGTCGCGCCCCGGCTTCGCAAACGATACGACGGGCGCCTCGTCATCGAGCACGTCGATCGCGTACTGCGGCGACGCGCTGACCAGGCTGCCGGCCGGGCTCGCGAGATCGATGCGGTAGGTGCCGTCCTCGCGCACCTCGAAGCTGCCGCTGAGCGTGCCGTCGTCATTCACGGCGAGCGGCGCCCCCTCCCGCTCGCCCCGGACGATGCGGCCGCTCTTCGTGGCCAGCGTGGAGTGCACGCGGAGGCGGACCGTCGTGCCGCGCAGCACCGCGATGTCGCCGCCGTCCTCGATCTGCCGCGGCTCGAGGCCCGTGTACGCGGGGAACACGTATTCGAGTTCCAGCCGATCGACGAAGGGCAGCTCGGCCGCCTCGATCCTGAACACGGACGAGCGCACGCCGGCCGCCTGGACGAAGTAGTCCAGCGACTGGCGCAGGCCGAAGAAGATCGTCTCGAACGCGCCGTCTTCGCCGCTCGTGATCATCGCCGCGCGCTCGAAGGGCGCGCCCTCGCCGGCGCGCGTGAAGATGTCCACCTCGGTGGCCGAGAAGCCGGACAGCTTCGCCGTCACCGTGACGTCCGCGCCGCGCGCGATCGTGGCGTTTCCCGGCTGCACGTCGATGCGGTACGGGCTCGCCGCTTCGACGCCAGACACCGGCACCAGCACCGCCAGCGCGCCCTGCCTGAGATAAGCCGGTCCGATGGAGAAGATGGCCGCCGCCGCGAGCGCGATGCCGCCCATCACCGCGACGGAACGGCGGAGGCTCCGCCGCTCGAGCCCTCGCCCGAGATCGGACTCCTGGCACTTCTCGATCGCCGATTCGACCAGCCGGCCGAGCATCGCCACCGACTCTCCGGTCTGCGCCGGGGGGCGCGCAGGCGAGCCCGCATCAACCGCGCTGAGCAGCAGCTCGTGCATCGTCGGCTCGTGCTCTTCGAGGTAGAGCGCCACCTGCTGATCGCTCACGCGTCGCGCCAGCGGCCGCACGAAGAAGAACCAGCCGAGACCGGCGAGTACGAGGTACGTGACGACGCGCGCAGTGATGATGGCCGCCGGGCTGAAGCGGAACTGCTCCAGCCCGTACGCGGCCACGAGGATGGTCCCGACGCCGGCGCCCAGCAGCACGGTCAGGCTGCGCAGCACGACCCTCAGACGCCAGCGCGACCGGACGGCGCGGATCATCGACAACAGGACGTCGCGAGAGGCCCGGGGGAAAGCCATGGTCATCAGCCTTGCGCAATGCGCGGGAACCGGCCCGCGACAACCGCTTCAACAGCCAGCAGGACGACGCCCGCGGCCAGCAGGTACCACCACACCGACTGTCGGCGCTCGTGGTCCTCGGGGGTGAGCGGCTGCGCGGCACCGGTCGCCGCACTCCCGGCCCCCGCGCCGACAGCCGCCGAAAGCTCGGCCGGATCGAACGGCGTGAGATCCGATTCCTGCGCCGACACGTTGACCGCGATGGCGGCGCTCTCGCCCGGCTTTTCGCCGCCCTTCCGCACCTCGTAGAACCCGGGCTCCGTGAGCGTGAACGTGTTCCTCGCCGGGTCCGCGAACTCCACCGGCTTCCCCGAAGGCGTAAGCACCGTGGGGCGCGACAGCGTAGCAGCGGCCTTTCCGTCTGAACGAGCGCCTGGCGCCCAGCCCCTAGCCCCTCTCCCCTGTCCCCTTCCCCCCGCCTCCGGCCCGCGCGTCAGTTCGGCCGAATCCACGGCCTCCCCCACCGTCCTCCACGCCCTCGCGTCGGCGTAGCGCCCGAGGTGCTTCATCGCCTGGTGGACGAATGGCACGAACACGGGACGCAGGGCAAGGTCGTTCCAGTAGCTGTCGAGCGACGACGTCCACATGAGCACTGTCCCGGCAGCGACGCGCCTCTCCACGAGCGCCACGGCGCCATCGTCGAACCGCGCGACAACGGCGGCGCCTTGAGCGGGCGCGCACCGGCGGTAGCGGAACATGCGCGCGGCCGCGAGGTCGCCGCTCCGCGGCGCGGCGAACACCTCGAACGCCGGGTGGCCGTAGTCCACGAAGCCCAGGGCGCCGCCGGTGGTGCCGGAGCGATCGACCGGCGCCTCCGCCTTGCACGGGAGCAGGTCGGGCGCATCCCCGGGCCAGCTGCTGCGCTCGCCCGCCGCCACGAGCAGGCCCATCCCGGCGCGGACGCGGGTCTCGAGCGCCCGGGCGGCCGCACCCGAGGGCGGGCGCGTGTCGTTGAGGATCACCACCGACGCCGAACCGATCTGCTCGGGTGTCACGCGGTCAATTGAGGTGACGGTCGTCTCGAAGCCCGGCTCACTGCCGACGGCGAGGGCGCGGGCCAGGTAGAGACTGGCGTCCGGGCCGGGGTTCGCCGCCTCGACGATCAATACGGGAATGCGCCCGCCCGCCGTGATCACCGCATGGAACGCATCATCGATCGGGAGGCCGTCGGAGGCGAGCCTGACGGTGACGCGCGCGGGCCTGCCGGAGAGGGTGAACGGTGCGAATGGAGCGGTTTCCACCCCGTTCGGCGGGACGGACACCTGTCGCGTGTCTTCGCGGTGGCCATCGACCTCGAGGACGACCTCGCGATTCTCGATCGCCGCAGCCGAGCGATTGACGATGCGGGCGCTGGCCGTGATGCGCTCGCCACCGGAGGCTTCCTGCCGCGCGAACGCCACGGCGACGATCGACGCATTCGCGGTTGGGGACTCGCCCACGGGCACGGCCGTGAGCGCCACACCGGGAGGCAGCTGCGTGTCCTGCGCCTGGTCCCACCCGGATTTCTGGAAGTCGGAGACGAGGATGATTTCGCGGCGCGGCAGGGCGGACGATTCGAGCAGCCCCGCGGCCGCGCGAAGTGCAGGGCCGTACCGGGTGGCCCCGGCACCGGGAGCGGCGCGGTCGATCGCCGCCACGAGCGCCGCCCGGTCGAACGCGGCCCGCACGCCGACCTCGACGTTCGAGGAGAAGAACGCCACCGTGCCGCGGTCGCCAGGCCCCAACTCCCCGACCGCCCGGCGCGCCGCATCCTGCGCCCTGGCCCACACGCCGCCGTAGGCCATGCTGTGCGACGTGTCGAGCAGGATCAGGACCTCTCGCCCGCCTCCCGCCGCCGCGGCCGCGCCGGCGCCAGGCCAGAAGGGCCGCGCGAACGCCAGCGCGAGCAGCGCGAACGCGGCGATGCGCAGGAGCAGCAGCGGCCAGTGGCGGATGGCGCGGCGCTTCACCGACTGGTTCGGGATCTTGCGCAGGAACATCAGCGACGGAAACTGGACAACGCGCCGGCGATCGCGCTGCACGAGGTGCACCACGATCGGGATGGCGATCGCCGCGAGGGCCGCGAGCAGGGCCGGCGCCAGGAACGGCATCACCGCACCCGCCTCATGCGCTCGCGCGTGGCGAGGTAGTGAAAGAGCGCGTGGTCGAGCGGGACCGACGTGTTGAAGAGCGCGTAGTCGATCCGGCTGTCGGTGAACAGGCGGCCGAGTTCCGCGACGTGCGCCTGCACGAGGGCGCGGTACTCGCTCCGGAGCGCCTCGGGCACGACCGGCATGCGATCGCCGCTCTCGAGGTCCTCGAAGCTGGCCGCCTCGTCGAACGGGAAGTCGATTTCGGCGGGATCCAGGACGTGGAACACGGCCACGTCGTGGCCGCGGAAGCGGAGGGGCCGCACGGCCTGCGCGACGCGATCCGGCCCGTCGTAGAAGTCGGAGATGACGATGACGATGCCCCGGCGCGCGAGGCGCTCGGTGAGCGTGAGCAGCGGGGCCGCCAGCGACCCGGGCTTCGCCGCTCCGACCCGATCGAGGGCGTAGAGCGCGAACTCCAGGTGGCGCGCGGACGGCGGCACGTACTCCAGCAGGCGGTCGTCGAAGGTGACGAGCCCCACGCGATCGCGCTGCTGGTGCGAGAAGTACAGGAGCGACGCGGCGAGGAACCGCCCGTAGTCCAGCTTCGTGACCGAGCCCGTGCCGAAGCGCATGGACGTCGACACGTCGAGGGCGACCACGCAGTTGGCGTTCGTGTCGGCCTCGAACTGCTTCACGTAGTAGCGGTCGGTCCGCGCGAACACGCGCCAGTCCACGCGTCGCAGGTCGTCGCCTGGCTCGTAGCCCCGGTGCTCGGCGAAGTCGAGCGAGAAGCCCATGTGCGGCGCGCGGTGGAGGCCGTTGATGAAGCCGTCCACCACGGTGCGCGCCACCAGCTCGAGGCTGCCCATCCGCGCCAGGGCGGACGGGTCCACGAACTGCGCGCCGCGCATGGCGGTTCCCGCACTGCGCCGGTCCATCGCTACATCCCCGATTTCGGCGCCGGCACGGCGTCGAGCAGCCGGTCGATGATCTGGTCGGTCTTCACGCCCTCCGACTCGGCGTGGAAGTTGGTGAGCACGCGGTGCCGCATCACCGGATGCGCCAGCGCCCGGACGTCCTCGAGGCTCACGTGGTAGCGGCCGCGGATCACGGCCCGGGCCTTCGCGCCGAGGATCAGGTACTGCGCCGCTCTCACGCTGGCGCCGTACGACACCCACTTCTCGACGAAGTCGAGCGTGCCCGCCGGGTGCCGGCGGCTCGCGCGCACCAGCCGGAGCGCGTACGCCATCACCGGCTCGGCGACGGGCACGCGCCGCACGAGGCGCTGGTACGCCAGGATCTCGGCGCCCGTTACGGCCCGGTTCACCCTCGCGTCCTGGATCGCGGTCGTCGTCCTCAGCACCTCGATCTCCTCGGACTCCGGCGGGTGGTCGATCACGATGTGGAACATGAACCGGTCGAGCTGCGCCTCGGGCAGCGGATACGTGCCCTCGAGTTCGATGGGGTTCTGCGTCGCGAACACGTGGAACGGTTCGTCGAGCGTGTAGGTGCGGCCCTGGATGGTGACGCGGTGCTCCTGCATCGCTTCCAGGAGTGCCGACTGGGTCTTCGGCGGCGTGCGGTTGATCTCGTCGGCCAGCAGGACGTTGGTGAACACCGGCCCCGGCGAGAACACCATGTGCCGCCTCCCGGTCTCGGGATCGTCCTGGATGATGTCGGTGCCGGTGATGTCGGAGGGCATCAGGTCGGGCGTGAACTGGATGCGCGCGAACTTCAGGTCGAGCACGTCCGCCACGGTGCGCACGAGCAGCGTCTTCGCCAGCCCGGGCACGCCGACAATCAGGCTGTTCCCCCCGGCGAACAGCGTGAGCATCACCTGTTCGATGACGGCGGCCTGGCCGACGATGATCCTGCCGAGCTCGGCCACCATCCGGTCCCGGCTCGACTTCATCCGGTCGGCGAGGGCCACGTCGTCTGCCGCATCGAGGGTCGGTTGCGTGTCGATGGTCACATCACTCTCCATGGCCGCAAGTCCAGGACCCGGGATTCGGGGTTCGGGATTCGGGATTCGTCCGTCCCGCCTTCTCGCCTCTCGCCCCGTGTCTTCCTACTGACTACTGGCTACTGACCCGCGCGCGTCCCCTAGTGCGTCAGCGCGTACACGACGTAATTCACCCCCAGCTTGTACGCCTCGTTCGACAGATCGATGGGCGTCCAGCCGGTGTCCGAGAACTCCCAGTATTCGCCGACGTCGTTGTTGTAGTTCGCGATGAAGAGCAGCCGCTTCGAGGGGTCGTTGTCCTCGTACGCGCCGATGAAGAGCGCCTGCTGATCCCGCCCGTAGTACTGCACGAAGTCGAGCGTGGCCACGTCGAAGAACGAGTGGAAGATCGGGTGGCTGATGTCCAGCTCGACCATCCGCACGTCCGGCAGCACGCGCTTCATCTGCGCCTCGAAGTTGGCCCAATCGCCGCCCCGGAAGTCGTCGAAGATGATGAAGCCGCCCTTCGTCAGATAGGCGCGCACGTTCGCGGCCTCCTCGTCGGTCTGCGTCCAGTAGCCGGCCTCGGCCATGTACCAGACGGGGAACTTCATGATGTCGGGCGAGCCGATGTCGAGGATCACGCCGCCGACGGGCCCGGTGTAGGGCGCGATGGTGGTGATTTCGTCGAGGATTTTCATGAAGTTGCGCTCGGCGCGCGGGTAGTCGTGCGACCACGGCGGCCCCTGGCCCCGACCGAAACCGCGCCGCCCGAACCGGCCGCTGCCCAGTTCGTTCGCGGGCACACCCTGTGTGTAACGGAGACGGGCGAACATGAACCGCCCGTCGTACGCGAGCTGCCCGGTCTCGAGGTTGGCCGCCTCGCCGCGGTCGCGCTCCAGGCCCATGAAAGGAGGCAGCTGGCGCCGATCTCCCTGCCCGGGCAGCATCGGCTGCGAGCCCTGCTGCCCCGGCGGGAACTGGACCGACGGCAGCCGCACGATCCCCTGCGACTCCGGCGGCGCCTGCGGGATCGCCGCGGCGCCGGCCGCGAGGGCCGCGCTCACCCCGAACGCGACAGCGAGGGGCGTCTTCATCGCTTCACCTTCTCCGTGATCGCCGCGCTCGTGCGGGCCAGATCAATCAGCAGTCGCTCCAGCTCGGTCGCGTAGTCCGCCGGGTCCATCTTCTCCTTGGACGCCTTCAGGGCGGCCACGCGATCCTCGAGCGCCTGACGTTTGTCGACGAGCGCCCGAAGCTCCGGGTCGGCATCGGCGCCAGGCGCGGGCCGGCTGCCCCCCGCCGAAAGAAACAGTGTCCGGGCGATGGCCCCGTCGCCTCCCGGCTGGCCCGGCTCGTCGGTCCCCTTCCCGTCGCCATTGTCGTCGAGCACGGCATGTTCGGTGAGCAGCTGGCCATCGCGCTCGTACGACTCGGCGACCCGGCGCCGGGCCCACGTGAAGGCTTCGAGCATCGACACGCGCCCATCCTTGTCCATGTCCGCATCGTCGCTCGAGAGCGCTTCGGCGAAGTACTCGCCGTAGCGCGTCTGGTTGCGCTCGCCGTCGGTCCTGGTCGCCGTGACGACCGTCCTGTCCTTGCCCGCGAGCGCGGCCACGAAGCCGCCGCTCGCGCTCGCGGTGTTGACGAACACGACGTGCTGCGCGGCGAAGCGCCCCGCAAGCCGCGCGAAATCCGCCGCGGCCAGATCGGGGCCAGGCAGATTGAACCGCGCCTCGCCGGTCGCCGATGCGCCGTGGCCGATGAGCACGATCAACACGCGATCGCCGGGCCGCGCCTGCGCCGCCAGACGCGTAGCGGCGGCATCGACGGCTTCGCGAGTCGATCGCCCGCTGATGCGCGCCCTGTCGCGCGCGGGGTCCTCGCCGAGATAGACGACACTCTCTGCGGGCAGGCCGTAGCGGTCCTTCGCCGCATCCACGATCGCGGACGCCCACCGGTGGAAGCGCTCCGCGTTCTCGTGATCGCCGCCGAGTCCGACAACGACGAGCACGTGGCTGCCCTGCGCGAACGCCGGCGCGCTCAGCGCGAACGACAGCGCAATCACCGCCGCGAGCGTACCAAAGACCGCGATTCGGCCCAGGGCGCCCGTCGGCCGCGGGTCCTGTCCGGGCCGTTCCCATCTGTGCTCGGGTGACCTTCGCCTGTCCTCCCCGCGCGCAGACGGGAAGCGCCCCGGCCACCCACGGCCGACGATGCCGAATCGCGGATACACCTCTCGCCGCGTCAGGCCGGTCACGGCAACCCCACCCTGCGGCGCAGGAACCACTCGCCGCCCACGAGGCCGACCAGCAGAGCGAGGACGATGGGCATGTCCCAGAGGTCCTTCTCCTGCACCACCGTCACGCCGCGGCCGAGGTAGGTGATGTCGTCGGCCAGCGACGAAGCGGTCGAGGCGGTGTAGAAGCGGCCCCCGGTGTCCTCGGCGATGCGCTTCAGCAGCGCCGCCCGCATCGCGGCGTCGAAGTACTCGCCATCGTCCGGCGCGGCGCGGACGAATGCCGTGTCGGCGCCGACCGCTTCATCGCCTCGCCTGGCCGCCACGGCAATCTCGTAGAGGCCATCCGCATCCGCGACGAACGTGGCGCGGTACTCGCCGTCGCGATCGACGACGAAGCTCATCGGCACGTCGCGGCGCCCGCCCTTCGGATCCGTCACGCTCGCGGTGACCGCCGCGTCGTTGAGGCCGAGAAACCCGCCGTCGCGCACGTGCGCGGTGACGGCGACTGCGTCGCCGGCCTCCACGCGGTCCCGGTCGACCGACGCCGTCACGCGCTCGGGCACGCCGTCGACCAGCCAGCGCAGCAGCCGCCGCCACAACGTTTCGTGCGTCAGGTCTTCGGGCGGCACGGTCGCGTGCATCTGCCACATCCACGAGTCCTGCACGGGCATGGCCAGGACCTTGCCCGCGCCGTATCGCTGGTAGGCCAGCACCACCTGCGCGCCGGGCGAAGCGCCCTTCCCTTCCAGCAGGACCGCCGCCCCGGGCTTGACGCGCCGCACCGGGTTCACCGCAGTCAGCGCCGGCAGCGAGGCCCATCGCTCCGCCGACAGCTGCTCGGTGTCGGCAATCTGCGTGGCGACGTGCGTCTGACCGAGCCGCGTCGGGCTCACCTTGATCTCTTCGACGAATTCGGCGGCCGCTTTGGCGTCCTCGAGCAGCACCGGCAGCACGTCGGCGACGGCCGTGCCTGCGTAGCCGCCTTCCGCGAACGCGCGGCGCCCGCCGAGCGCCAGCAGGCCGCCGCCGCGCTGGTTCACGAAGTCGGCGATCATGCGCTGCTGGTCGGCCGTGAAGGCCGTGGCCTCGATGCTGCCCAGCACCAGGCCCCGGTACGCGAACAACTCGTCGCGCGTCTTCGGAAAGCCGCCGGCGAGATCCTCGGGCGCGTCGATGTCGAGGCGCAGGAACTTACGATCCGCCGTGCGCTGCAGCATGACCACTTGCAGGTTGGCGTCGCCCGCCGCGGCCTGCCGCAGGAATTTCATCTCGAACCGCGGCTCGCCTTCGACATAGAGCACGCGCTCGCGCCGGTCCTTCACCGTGACCAGCGCCTGGCGCGCGTTGTTCTGCGTCACCTGCTCGCCGTCCTGCGCGCCCACGCGGAAGCTGAGGACGCGCGGTCCGGGCTCGGCCAGCGTGAAGCGGACGCGCACGGTGGACGGTTCGCCGTCCGGCGGCAGCGTCACGTCCTGCGACGCGACGACCTGCCCTTCGTCCTCGACGATGAGCGGGACGCTGCGGCCGGCGTAGCCCGACTGGCTGACGACGACCTCGGCCACGAGCGTAGCGCCCATGAGCACGGAGGCCGGAGGATCGACGCGGCCGATCTGGACGTCCTTGTCGAGCGTTTCGCGGCCGAGCCCCACGGCAAACACCGGCAGTCCGGCCGATTTCAGGGCGCGAATCGCGTCGGCCATCGGCTCGCGCGACGTGTCGGCGCCGTCCGTGACCAGGACGATGCCCGACACCGGCAGGCCGGCCAGTTCCTCGGCGGTGCGCTGGAGCGACCGCCCCACGTAGGAGCGCGTGCCGGAGAACGCCATCGCCGCGGGATTGGCGACCCGGCGCGCGGTCGAGGCGAACTCGAAGTCCCGCACCGAGAAGCGGCGCGCGAGTGCGGAGCGCAGCGCGCCTGCGGGGCCCAGCGCGTCGCGCACGAACGCGCTGCGCGGTTTCGCGTCGAGATCGGCGATCTCCATGCTGCGCGAGCCGTCCACGAGGACCGCCAGCACGTTGCGCTGCGGCTCGACCGTGCGCACGACGAGCACGGGCCGAAGGAGCGCGAACAGGAACACGGCGAGCGCCGAGAGGCGGAGCGCGAGAAGCGCGGCGCGGGACCAGCCGGCCGTGCGGGCCGAACGCAGGTAGACCCACACGGCGGCGCCCATCGCCGCCGACACGGCAAGGACCGCGATGGCGGCCGGCCAGGGCGGGCTGAAGCCCAGCTCGCCCTGCTCGAAGACCACCGGGCGGTACTTGAAGACGAGTTCGATCAGTCGGTCCAGCACCGGCGCTCCGTCCGGGAACGGTTGTCAGCCCTTTCGAGACAATACTCCGGCCCTTGCGCGTCCGTTTACCTGTCGGCAAAAGGGGCGCCGGCGACCGTCACGTGCGTCTGAAATCCCTGCAGCGAGGATAGCACGCGAGTGGGGATACAATCGCAGTCAGGGTTGTCATGAGACTGATGAGACTGGCGCTGGCCGCGGTAGCGGCCGCCACGATTCCCGGCCTGTCTGCGGCGGGCCAAGCCACGGGCGCGCCGCAGGCACAGGCCCAGGCGCCTGATCCTGCCGCCCAGGCTGCCGCCGCCAAGGCCGAGGCGGTGCGCATCCAGGCGGAAACCGCATTCCTGCGCGCGGCGGCCCAGGCGGTTGCCCACGGCAAGCGCGGCGAGGCCGACGCCCTGGCTCGAGCCCGCGGCGATCGCGATCAGGCCGGCGCCGCGGTTCGCGCGCGGCTGGCCGCCGACCGCGGCGATTTCGACGCGGCCGCCACCCTTGCCGCACCCGCGAGCGCCGCGGCCCCCTCGGGCGACGCATCGCTCGAATGGGGCCTCATCCTCTTCCAGCAGGGCAAGAAGGCCGAGGCGCGCCGCGTGCTGGCGCCGGTCGCCGCCGGGTCCCGCAGCGTGACGACGGCCGATGGCCTGCTCCGCGTGGCCCGCGCCGCGCAGGCGCTGGGCCAGGTGCGCACCGCGAACGCCCTGTTCCGCGAGGCGGTCGCCGCCGCCGCCAAAGACGCCGTGCTCGTCGCGGCCGCGAACTCCGCGTGGGGCGAGCTGTTCCTCGACACCCACGACCCGGCCAACGCCGTGGCGTCGTTCCGCGCCGCTCTCGCCGCCGACGGCGAGTGGGCAACGGCTCACGCCGGCCTGGCGCGGGCCCTGGCGAACGAGAACCCCCCGGCCGCCGCGGCGGCGGCCCGCCGGGCCATCGAGATCGATCCGGCGCTTGTCGGCGCGCACCTCTTCCTCGTCGGCGAGGCCCTCGACGCCGACAAGAAGGGCGAGGCGCAGGAGCACCTCAAGCGCGCCCTCGCCGCCAATCCGAACAGCACCGAGGCGCATGGCCTCACGGCAGCCATCGCCTACGTGGATGGCCGCGCGGCCGACTACGAGGCGGCGTCCGCAAGGGCGCTCGCCATCAATCCGGTATTCGGCAATCTGCACGTGATCGTTGCCGCCCACGCAGCGAGCAACTACAGGTATGAGGACGCGGTCGTCCTGGCCAGGAAGGCCGTCGCGATCGAGGCCGACGACCCGCGAACGCACGCGGCGCTTGGGCTGCATCTGTTGCGCGTCGGCGACGAACGCGGCGCGCGACGGGCCCTGGAAACGGCGTTTCGCGCGGACGCCTACGACCTGGTCACCTACAACCTGCTGCAGATGCTGGATGCGCTCGACGGGTTCATCTCGGTCGAGGCTGGGCGCGTCGTCGTCAAGCTGCATCCGAGCGAGGCGCCTGCGCTGCGGCATTACGCCGTGCCGATGGTGAAGGACGCCATGGCGCAGATGACGGCGCGCTACGGCTTCGAACCGGAGGGACCGATTCTCGTTGAGATCTTCCCCAAGCACGACGACTTCGCCGTCCGCACGTTCGGCCTCCCGGGCCTGCTCGGCGCGCTCGGCGTCTGCTTCGGCCGCGTGGTCACGCTGAACTCGCCGCGCGCGCGCGAGCCGGGCGCGTTCAACTGGCAGGCCACCCTCTGGCACGAGATGGCGCATGTCTTCACGATGCAGCTCTCGAAGTACCGCGTGCCGCGGTGGCTGACGGAAGGCATCTCCGTCTACGAGGAGGGACTGCGGCGTCCGGAGTGGGCCCGCGACTCGGAACTGACGTTCGCCAGGGCCTGGGCCGACAAGAAGGTGCTCTCGCTCGCGGATCTCAACTCCGGATTCACGCGCCCCGACACGATCGAGCTGGCGTACTTCCAGGCGTCGCTCGTGGTGTCGCTCATCGTGAGGCAGCACGGGCACGCCGCGCTCAACGCGATGCTGCGCGCGTACGGCGACGGCGCCGACACGGAGACCGCGCTCCGCAAGGCGACCGGCCGCGGGAGCGCCGACCTCCAGCGCGAGGTCGACGCGATGCTGGCCGAGCGGTACGCGTCCGTTGGCAAGGCGCTTCAGGCGCCAGAGGGCCTCGAGGTCCCGCGCGGCGCGACCGCTGCGACGCTCGTGGCCCTCGCCGCGAAGCACGCCGGGAGTTATCCGGTCCAGGTGGGCGCCGGCCAGGCGCTGGCGGCCGCCGGCGCCCGCGAGGATGCCCTGGCGGCGTTCGAGCGCGCGGCCGAACTGGTGCCCTCGGCGGTCGGGCCCTCGAGCCCGCGCGCCCAGATCGCGGCGCTGGCCGAGCGGGCGGGCGACTTCCCGCGCGCCCTGCGCGCGTTGAAGGGGCTCGTCGGCGACGACCACACCAACATCGAGGCCGCGCGGCGGCTCGTTCCCCTCGCCAGACGCCTGGGCGATCAGGCGGCCCTCGCGCTTGCCTACGAGCGCATCGTCACGCTGGACCCGTTCGATTCGGCTGCGCACGCGGCATACGGCCGCCTGGCGTGGGAGCGGCGGGACGTGGAGCTTGCCGTGCGGGAGTTCAGAGCGGCCATCGATGCCGGCCCGGTCGACCCGGTCCCTGCCCGGTGCGATCTCGCTGAAGCGCTGCTGGCCACGGGCGAGCGCGCCGAGGCCAGGCGGACGGTTCTCGCGGCGCTCGAAATCGCCCCGACGTACGAGCGCGCCCAGCAGCTCCTGCTTCGCATCGTCGAGGGGCGGGAGGCGGGAGGCGAGGGGCGGGAGGCGGGAGGCTCCAGTCTCGACGCACAGGCTCGACCTGCACCCTCGCCTTGGAGTCGCGATGGAGTCTTGCCCGATTGACGCGTCGCGAGGATAATCTGCGGGGCAAGGCCCTGCGTTCATATGGTGAATCCGGCAGGCGATTCCCGGCCGAATCCGGGCGCGGTCACGCAGGCGCTCGCGAAGGCGGGGGCCGGCAGCCAGGCGGCGTACGACGAGCTGTTTCCGCTCGTCTACGCGGAGCTCCGGCGCATCGCCGCGCGAGAGATGCGGCACGAGAAGCCCGGCCGCACGCTCCAGACGACAGCCCTCGTGCACGAGGCGTATCTGCGGCTGCTCAAGGACGCATCGCTGTCGTTCGAGAACCGCGCGCACTTCCTGGGCATCGCGGCCCGCGCCATGCGTGAAATCCTGATCGAGCACGCCCGCGCGCGCTCCGCGCGCAAGCGTGGCGGCGGCGCTGTGCGGCTGACCTTCGACGACCTCGTGGCGCCCGTGCCATCGCCTTCCGTCGACGTCCTCGCGCTCGACGAGGCGCTCGAGCGGCTGGCCCGCCTCGACAAGCGCCACGCCCGGGTGGTCGAGCTTCGCTACTTCGGCGGACTCTCGGTCGAGGAGACGGCGGCGGCGCTGAGTCTGTCGCCTGCCACCGTCAAGCGTGCCTGGACGCTCGCGCGGGCGTGGCTGTTCCGCGAGCTGGGAGGCCCCGGCCCGGGCCCGGACGCGTGAACGTGATTCGCCCATGACCGAGAGCTCCGAGCGTTGGTCGCGCGTCGCCGCGCTGTTCCACGAGGCGCGGCAGCGCCGCGGCCCGGAGCGCGCCGCGTATCTCGACGACGCATGCGGCGGCGACGGCGAATTGCGGACCGAGGTGGAGGCGCTCCTGAGCGCGGACGCGGGGGCCGAGGGGTTCCTCGCCGAGAGCGGCCCGGGCGTCGCTTCGCTCCTGCTCGACGATGCGGACGCGGTGCTGCCGGCGGGCTCGATGGTGGGGCCCTATCGCATCGCCCGCACGCTGGGCCACGGCGGGATGGGCGTCGTCTACCTGGCCGACGATACCCGGCTCGCGCGGCCCGTGACCCTGAAGGTCCTCCACCCGCAGGACATCTCCGACGACAAGCGGCGCGAACGGCTCAGGCTCGAGGCCCGCGCCGCAGCCGCGCTCGTGCATCCGAACGTCGCCGCGGTGTATGCCCTCGAGGAGATCTCGGGCCAGTTGTTCATCGTGTCCGAGTACGTCCCTGGCCACACGGCCCGGGAGCGGCTCGACGCCAGCGGGCCGCTGCCCGTCGAAGTGGCCGTCTCCGTGGCGCTGCAGGTGGCCCACGGCCTCGATGCCGCCCACCGCCAGGGCATCATCCATCGCGACCTGAAGCCGGAGAACATCCTCGTCGGCGACAACCGCGTCGTGCGGATCCTCGACTTCGGGATTGCCCGCACGATCACCTCCGAGCCGGACCGCCAGCGCCTGACCGCGTCGGGATTCATGGTCGGCACGCCCGGCTACATGGCGCCCGAGCAGATGGAGGGCGCGCCCGGCGACGTCCGCAGCGACGTGTTCGCCCTCGGGACGGTCCTCTACGAGCTGGTGAGCGGCACGAACCCGTTCCTGGGACGGACCGCGTCGTCCACGGCGGCCCGCATCATGACGCTGGACCCGATGCCGCTCAGCAGCCTCAACCCGCTGTTTCCGCCGGCGCTCGACGCCATCGTGGCGAGATGCCTGAAGAAGGACCCGGCGGCGCGATACGGGAGCGCCGCGGAGGTGGCCGGTGAACTGGGCGCGCTGGAGCGGGCGATGGCGGGCGGCGATGCCGCTCCCGAGCCGCGGCAGGACGCGTCGCGCGCAGAGCGTTCGGCACGGGCGCTCTGGCGGGTCCATCAGGTGGTGCTGGTGGCGCTGCTGTCGGTGCTGGCGATAGGCGGCTGGTGGCTCGCGTCGTGGGTGGGCGAGCCGTTGCGCTATACGCTGTTCGCGGTCTTGCTCGGCCTGACGGTCGCCGACGGTACCGTGCGCGTGCACCTGCTGTTTGTCGAGCGCCACACGCCGGCGGCGATCGTCCGTCAGCTCGCACGCACGCGTCTGTGGCTGACGCGCCTCGACCTGGCCGTCGCGCTGATCGTGACCCTGGCGGCCTCGCGCGTCGTGGGCGAACACCAGGCTGCCGGCACGGCGATGCTTGCCGTGAGTGTCGGCATGGCGGTGGCCGCGTGGGCGATCGAGCCGGCCACCACGGAAGCCGCCTTCCCGGACGCGTTCCCCCGTCGAGGCTGAGGCCTCGACCTCCATCCGTCAGGGTCTTGCCGCGTTACGAGTCCCGAGTCCCGAATCCCGCCTGCCCCGCCGAAGCCGGCCGGCAGGCCGCTTGGCGAAGGCGGGAGTCCCGATTACTTCGTCATCGACGGCGGGGCGGCGTCGGGAGACGAGGCCCACGCCGTGTTGGGCTCAGCGCCCATGGCAAAGCGCAGCGTGCCGCCGGCCGCGATGTCGGCGTGGCTGATCCAGCAGCGGCCGAGCGACTTGCCATTCAGCGTCGCGCCCGTGACGTACTTGTTCACCGGCGACAGGTCCGGCGCCTCGATGGCGAAGGTGCGCTGGCCGCCCAGTTCAATCGTGGCTTTGTCCACGAGCGGCGCGCCGATCACGTACACGCCCTCGGCGGGGTTCACCGGATAGAACCCCATGGCGCTGAAAAGGTACCAGGCGGAGAGCTGCCCGCAGTTGTCGTTGCCGCAAAGCCCTTCAGGCCCCGTGCCGTAGAGCGCAGACGCGACTTGATGCACACGGCCCGCCGATTTCCACGGCGCGCCGGCGTACGCGTAGAGATAGGCGATGTGGTGGCTGGGAGCCGTCCCGTGGGCGTACTGGCCGACGAGCCCCCCGAAGTCCGCCGGCGCGCTCTCCCCCTCGACGACGGAGGGCTGCTGAAAGAGCTCATCCAGCTTTCGCACGAATGCCTCCGGCCCGCCCAGAAGTGCCATCAGGCCCCGCACGTCGTGCATCACCGACCAGGTGTACTGCCAGGCGTTGCCTTCGGTGTAGTCGGACCGCTCGCGCCGCGGCTCGCGTGGCGCAAAGGGCGACTTCCAGGAGCCGTCGGCCAGGCGCGGACGCATGAATCCCGTGGACGTGTCGAACACGTTCCGGTAGAACCCGGCTCGCGTCTCGAAGAAGCGGCGGTCGTCCTGCCGCTCGAGCCGTGCGGCCAGCTGCGCGATGCACCAGTCGTCGAAGGCGTACTCGAGCGTCTTCGAGACCGATGCCGCCTCCCGGTCGGCCGGGATGTACCCGCGCGTCTCGGGGGGCTTCAGCCACATCAGCCCTCGCCCGTCCTGCAGCGCGCTCGCTTTCATCGCCTCGAGCGCGTCGCCGCGATTCACGGTGGTCAGGCCCTTGAAGATGGCGTCCACGATCACGGGAACGGCGTGGTAGCCGATCCTCATGTCGGTCTCGTTGCCCCAGAGGGGCCAGACGGGCAGCCGGCCGCTCTCGCGGTAGACGGCCATCATCGACTGGACGAGGTCGTCCACGCGCTCGGCCTGGATGAGCGTCATCAGCGGATGCATGGCCCGGAACGTGTCCCAGAGCGAGAACACGGTGTGATTCTGGAACGCCGCCGGCGGCTGGACGTCGCCGTTCGAACCGCGGTAGCTGGCGTCCGCGTCGTTGAACGCCGTCGGCGCGAGCAGCGAGTGATAGAGGGCTGTGTAAAAGACCGTCTTTCGCGCCTTGTCGGGCGTCTCGATCCGGACTCGCTGCAACTTCCGCTCCCACGCCGTGGCCGCGTCCCTCCGGTGGCCGTCGAACTCCCATCCGGGTGTCTCGCGTTCGAGGTTCCGGCGGGCGCCATCGACGCTGACCGGAGAGATCCCCACCTTCAGCAGGAGCGGCTGGCCCGGGCGCAGGACGAACCGGAACAGGCCCCGCGCCCGCTTCGCCCGGATCTCGCGCCGCTCATTCGAATAGCCCTCGGGGTCGCCGACGAGCCACGTTTGGAACGCCACGGAGAACCGTGCCACGAAGAACACCCGCTGGTCCTTCGCCCACCCTCTCGAAAACCGGTATCCCGAAATCGTCGTCGGGCCCTCGAGCGTGATCTGCGTCTCCACCGGCTCGTCCCCGTTGATGGCGAATCCGAGGTCGAGCGAGATGGAGGGCTGGCGGCTGGCCGCCGGCCTGAGAAAGGAGTACCGGTGCAGGCCGACGCGGCGGGTGGCGGTCAGTTCGGCGCGGATGTCGAACGCCCGGAGATCGACCGAGTAGTAGCCCGGCGAAGCCCTCTCCCTCTCGTGCGAGAACGGCGACGCGACAGACGCGGGCATCTCCGTGCCCGCCTGCGTCGGCGTGACGAGGACGTCGCAGAGATCGCCCATTCCCGTGCCGCTCAGGTGAGTGTGGCTGAAGCCGGCGATCTCGGTGTCGGAGTAGTGGTAGCCCGCACACCAGTCCGGCCCTTGCCTGCCGGAATCGGGGCTGAGCTGTACAAGGCCGCCGGGCACGGCCGCGCCCGGAAACGTGTGACCCTGACCCCCGGTGCCGATGAACGGGTCGACGTACCCGGCCAGCGGCTCGCCAGCCGGAGAAGCCGCCTGCGGCCACGCATGAAGACGGGCGCGGCCGGCGGCCCATAGTCCCGCCGCTGCCGCGCCCTTCAGGACATCCCGCCTGGAAACCATAGGACCTCAGGCGGGTACGTTAGCCGAATCGCCGCGGCGCGCCAAGCGACGCGACGCGCTATGCCGACTCTTCCTCGATCCTGGGCACCTCCGGGTGTTCGGTGATGTGGGTGTCTTTCCCGACCTGCGGCGCCGCGAGGCGCAGCGAGAACCACACCGCCACCGCCAGCACGGCGGCCGCGATGAGACCGAAGACGCCGAGGAGTCGCCACATCTGGGCGCGCGCCGGGGCGAACAGGTCATCTTCCGCCTGTGTCACGGCCACCATCCAGGACAGGTGGGCGTAGCTGGCGCCCAGCTGGCACGGCGCGACGCCGACCAGGTACGACCGGCCGGCCTGGTCGCGCGCGCTGAAGTCGATCCGGAACTGCGGATCACCGGCCTTGTAGCTCTTCATGCGCTCGCGGAACAGGTCGGCCGCGAAGAACTGGGCCTGACCGCCTATCCCACGCTGGCTGAAGACAATCGACCCGTCCTCGCGGATGAGGAACGCTTCGCCGGACGTGCTCGACTTCACGCCGGCGGCCACGGCGAGCAGCTCGCGCGCATCTGCCACGACCTTCAGGACTCCCACGAGCCGCTCGCCGGGCCGCTCGGTGACGGGCACCGCGATCTCGATCGCATGCGACTTCGTACTCTCGTCCCACAACACATCACTGACCGACACGAGGCCGCGCGTCCCGTCATTGAACGCTTCCTTCCACCACGTCTCGTCGCTCTGGATGTAGTCGGAGGCCGCGCTGGACGCCGCCACCAGGCGCCCTTCGCGGTCCGTGACGATGATCTCCCGGTAGACCTGGTCGTTGTTGACGATCTCCCTCAAGAACTGCGAGGCGGGAACCTCGGGCAGGCCAAGGCGCGCCGCCGTTGCGGCAGGCTGCGACACCCACAGCGTGTCGGTCTCCCGTGCCTTGGCGACATCGAGCGGCATCCGGCTTCCTGCCGCGGCGGCGGCCTGCACGTCCGGCACGCGGGCCAGGATGCTCACGTCGATGACGCGCCGGAACATGTACGAGTCGACCGTAGCGGCGGCCTGCTGGGCGGTGTCCGTCAGCTGGAGGCCGAAGGCGTCCCGCAACTGGGCCTGGCCCGTCCCGAGCACCAGCACGGCGGCCAGCGCGTACAGCGGGAGACTGACGAAGACGAGAACGGTGAAGACCCTGAGGTTGATATGAGGCAAATGGGCCACGGCGTCCTCCTGGCAATGAGACAGACAGGTGTCGGAAGACGGAACGCGCGGGAGTCCGTTAACAATCTCGGCCCGCAGGCCGGGTCTGTCAAGGGGCGGGCGACTCGAATTCGACCCGGATGTCCGTGTAGCCGAAGGCCCTGGCAATCTGCGTGACGGTCGACCGGGCGGAGGCCTGGATTTCGCCCTCCATGTCGCCCAGGAACGCTTTCGCCTGCTGTTCGGCCTGGCGGCGGGCGGCCTCGAGCACCCGGGTCTTCTCGTCCGGCGGGGTTTTCAGGGTGAATCCCAGCCAGGTGCCGTCCTGGTCGTCGTAGAACCGGATCTCGCCGGTCGACACCTCGAACTCGTGCCGCGGCAGCCGGATCATGCAGTACCGGGTCCCGTCCTCGCGGCCCCCGGCAACGACGCGCGCCTTGTGCAGGTCGTACTTGTACTTGATGTCGAAGTGGCAGATGATGGCCAGCTTCCCTGGCGTCTTGAGCCAGGTCGCCTCTCCCACCGCCGAGGTGACGATTTCCTTCACGGACGCCCGGAGCACGTGCAGCTCCCCAATCTCGCGGATGAAGTCGACGCTGGTCGCCACCGTCGGGACGCCAGCCGTACCCTGGTCCCGGCCCAGGGCGCCGCGGAGCACGTAGCCCGCGGCCAGCATCGCGAGGGCGGGCACGACCACAATCAGGACGCGTTTCATGTCGGAGTCCTCTCAAGGGCCGGAACGGTGGCCTGCCATTCAGAATACGCCAAGGCGCGGCTGCGGCCGCGCCGGCCCGGCAGTTCGGGTAGAATGCCCCCGGGAAGGAGTGTCCGCACATGGCGTTCACGTACCACGAACTGAAGGCAATGAACATCGGCCAGCTTCGCGAGGTCGCCAAGGACCTGAAGCACGAGGCCGTTCAGGGGTACACGCAGCTCAACAAGGAACACCTGCTCGTGGCCCTCTGCACCGCCTTGAACGTGCCTCTCCACGAGCACCACGACGCCGCCGGCATCGACAAGGCGGCCATCAAGGCCAAGATGCGCGCGCTCAAGAAGGACCGCGAGGCGGCCCTGGAGTCGGCCGACCACGAGAGGCTCAAGGCGGTGCGCCGCAGCATCCATGGTCTGAACCGCCAGATCAAGAAACACCTGGTCTGACCGTTGCTTCTTCCGCTCAGCGACGCGCCGAACCCGGGCGGGCGGCCCTACGTCACCTACGGGTTGATCGCCGCGAACGTCTTCGTCTACGCGCTGGTGTCGCTCCCGCTGGGCACGCGGCCGCCCGACACCAGCCGCCCGGCGTTTCAGGCCTACGTCGAGGTGGTGCGGGACCAGCTGCCGCCAGGCGTGCCGCTGCGCGCGGCGCTGGCGAACACGTCGGCGTACGACCTCTACGTCTTCGAGCACGGCTACAAGCCGGCGTTGCCGCAGGTGTCGGACCTGCTCTTCTCGCTCTTCCTCCACGGCGGGTTCCTCCACCTGTTCGGGAACATGCTGTTCCTGTGGATCTACGGCGACAATGTGGAGTACCGCCTCGGCCGGCTGGCGTACCTGTTCGCGTATCTGCTGACCGGGATCGCGGCCACGCTGTTCTTCGCGCTTTTCGCCTCCGACTCGGCGGTACCGCTCGTCGGGGCGTCGGGCGCGATTTCCGGCGTCCTTGGCTTCTACTTCCTCTGGTTCCCGCGCAACACCGTCCGGCTGTTCGTGTTCCTGTTCCCGTTCTTCATGAACACCGTGGCCGTCGGCGCCCGCATCGTGCTCGGCATCTACCTCGTGATGGACAACATCGTTCCGTTCCTGTTCTCGTCCAGCGGGGGCGGCGGCGTGGCCCACGGCGCGCACATCGGCGGGTTCGTGGCGGGGCTGGCCGGGGCGTGGCTGATCGATCGTCGGGGGGTGCAATCGGGGAAGGCCGGCTACACCGCGGACGTCGCTGTGGACGGGGCTCCGGCACCGACGGTGAACGCGGCGATCGGCCAGGGCGACATGGCCCGGGCGGCGTCGGCGTACTTCGCGCTGCCGGCCGAGCGGGCCCGGCGTGCACTGCGAGCCGAGGAGTCACTGTCACTGGGAGACTGGCTGGCGGCCAATGGCCACGCGGATGCGGCGCTGGTCGTCTACCGCCGCCATCTTCGGGACTACCCGGCCCATGCCACCGCGGCGGCGGCCCACCTCGGTGCGGGGCTCGTGCAGCTGGACCAGCTCGGCCAGGTGGCGCCCGCGTACCAGCACTTCCTCGACGCCCTGGATCTGAACCCGGACGCGGAGACGGCGGCGCGAGCACGCGCCGCCCTCTCTCGGATCGCCGCCCTTCAGAAATACAACATCGGCCGACCGCGGGTGTGACGACGCAGCCGCGATGCTGACCGCGCGGCCGGAGGCCGCGGGTGGCCGGGGTGCTTTCCGTCTGCCCGCAGGGAGGACAGGCGAAGGTCACCCGAGGACAGACGGAAACACCCCGGACAGGACCCGCGGCCGGAGGTTCGCCGGTCCCTGGCCGCTGTCCGCTCCCGTGTCCTACTTCTGCTTGAACCCCGCGGGAATCTCGACGTCCGCCGCGCCGGCCGAGGCCTGCACCTCGAGCAGTTCGGTGGTGGTCGTCATGAAGGTGGCGCGGTTCTTCGGGCCGGCCGGAGCCTGCTCGTCCTTCGGCGCGTCTTCGGCCTTCTTCTTCTTGCCGAACATGCCGCCGAGGCCTCCGGCGATGCCGCCCAGGCCCATCTTGGGCTTCTCGCCGCCCTCCGACCGCGACTTGGCCTGCTCGGGCGACATCACGGTCTCGATCTTCATCGTCGTCAGCACGGCGGTGCCGTCGAGCTTGGCGGCCTCCTTCTTCATCCGTTCCATGCCGCCTTTCATCTGCGGGTACATCGCCATCGCCTGGGCGAGGTCGCGCGCCATCGTTTCGGTGTCGTTCCCGAACAGCTTCTTCATGTAGCGCTGCGTGAACTCGATCTGCTCCTGCATGGCGGCGATCCGGGGCGCCATCCACATGTCGGAGGTGATCACCATCCCGCCGCCCTCGTCGAGCGTCTTGCCCTTCGGGCGCATGGCGATGGTCATGATGACTTCCTGGCAGTCGTACCCGCTCACGGTCTTCCGCTGGCCGGTCTTGTCGACCGTGAAGTCGATTTGGTACTGCACCTCGCCTTCCTTGGGCTCTTCCTTCGCCTCGGCGGCCTGTTCCTTCATCTTCGCCTTCGCCTCTTCCCATTGCTTCCGCATCTCGGCGAAGGTCATCACCTCGTAGCTCTTGCCCTTGAAGTTGATGTCGTAGACCTTCTCCTGGGCGAGGTCGACGAGCTGTCCCGTCTGGCCGTCCACCGTCATCATGCGGTCGCCTGAAATGGCCACCGTGCTGACGACGCCTTCCTTGGCGGCCTTGCCGCCGAACATGCCCATCATCTTGCCGAGGATGCCCTCGAACTTGACCTGGGTCTTCTGCTTCGACTTCATGTCGGCGCCGAGGCCGACGGCGAGCGCGAGCACGAGGCACAGCGTGAGACCGGCGATGAGCGACCTGCGCATGGAATTCATCCTCCTGTCAGCGGCCACGCCCGCGCGCGTCCCGGGCTGCGGCGGGGCCAGCGACGTCGGTTGAAACGGGGCGACATTCATTATACGACGCGCCGCGCGCCGCCTAGCGTCCGCCGAACGACCCGGGCAGCGCAATCTCCAGTTCCCGGACGAGGAAGCCGAAGATGTCGGTGCGTTCTTCGATCTGCTTGGCGGTCGGCTTGCCGGCGCCATGGCCGGCCTTGGTTTCGATCCGGATCAGGATCGGCGCGGGCCCGGCCTGGGCCGCCTGGAGCGTCGCGATGAACTTGAAACTGTGGGCCGGCACCACGCGGTCGTCGTGGTCGGCGGTGGTCGCGAGCGTCGCCGGGTAAGTCGCGCCCGGCCTGATGCGGTGCAGCGGCGAGTAGCTGATGTTGATGTCGAAGCCGTCCTTCGTGTCCGGGTCGCCGTAATCCGACGTCCACGCCCAGCCGATGGTGAACTTGTGGTAGCGGAGCAAGTCCATGACGCCCACCGCCGGCAGCGCCGCGCCGAAAAGATCCGGCCGCTGCGTCATGCAGGCGCCGACGAGGAGGCCGCCGTTGCTGCCGCCCGCAATCGCCAGCTTCGGTGCCGACGTGTAGCGCTCGCGCACGAGGTACTCCGCGGCCGCGATGAAGTCGTCGAACACGTTCTGCTTCTGCTTCAGGCGGCCGGCGTCGCACCACGCCTGTCCGTACTCGCCGCCGCCGCGAAGGTTCGCCACGGCGTAGACGCCGCCCATCTCGAGCCACGCGGCCATCGCCGGCGAGAACGCGGGAGTCAGGGAGATGTTGAAGCCCCCGTAGCCATAGAGGTACGTCGGGTTCTGCCCGTTCTTCGTCACGCCCTTGCGGTACGTGAGGAACATCGGAATCCTGGTGCCGTCCTTCGACGGGTAGAACACCTGCACCGTCTCGAACTTCGCCGCGTCGAAGTCCACTGCCGGCTGCCTGAAGACCGTGCTCGCGCCCTTCGCGAAATCGTACCGGTAGACGGTGGTCGGGCAGGTGAACGACGTGAAGGCGTAGAAACCTTCGGTGTGGGAGCGCTTGCCGCTGAAAGTGCTGATGGTGCCTATCGCCGGCTGCGCGAGGTCTTTCCGTTTCTCGCCGGTGCGGGCGTAGAGGCGGACCGTCGTGTGCGCGTCCGTCATCCAGGTCGTCACGAACAGGTGGTTCACCATCGTCGCGCTGTCCAGCACGTCGGTCCCGTCCGATTCCGCGATGAGGGTCCTCCAGTTCGCCGGCGCTGGCTTCGATCGGCTGATGGCCACCAGCCGGTACCGCGGCGCGGCATGGTTCGTCAGCACGTAGAAGGTGTCGCCGTCGTTGCCCACCACCGAGTACGCGGCATCGAACTCGTCCAGGAAGGGCTCGATGCGGCCGTCGGGGTCCTCGAGGTCGCGCACGAAGATGCGGTTCTTGTTCTCGGTCCCCTCGGTCTGGGTGACAAGCAGGTACCGGCCGTCGTCGGTCACCTCGGCGCCGAACATCCAGTCGGGCTTGTCCGGGCGCTCGTAGACGAGCGCATCCGTCTCCTGCGGCGCACCGACGGCGTGGAAGCAGAGCTTCTGGTTCCTGTTCACGGCCTGGAGCAGGTTCCCGTCTTTCGGCGCCTCGTACCGGCCGTAGTAGAAGCCCGATCCGTCCTTCAGCCACGAGGCGCCGCTGAACTTCGACCATTTGAGCAGGTCCGGGAGGTCGCGGCCTGTGGCGACGTCGCGCACGCGCCACTCCTGCCAATCCGATCCCGCCGACGAGACGGCGTACGCCATGTGCCGTCCGTCATCCGAGAAGGCGAGAGGGCCGAGGGCCACGGTCCCGTCCGTCGACAAGGCGTTGGGATCGATCAGCACCTCGGGCTTCGCGTCGAGCGACGCCGCCTTGTAGACGACCGCCTGGGGCTGGACGCCCGTGTTCAGGCTGAAGATGTACCAGCGCCCCTCGCGCGACGGGACCCCGTAGCGCTCGTAGTCCCAGAGCGCCCACAGTCGCTTGCTGATGCGCTCGCGCTCCGGGATCTGCGCGAGGTAGCCGAAGGTCAATTCGTTCTGGGCGTCGATCCATTCCCGGGTGTCCCGGGCGTCGGAATCCTCGAGCCAGCGGTACGGGTCGGCAATTTTCGTCCCGAAGAAGTCGTCGACCTGGTCGAGCCGCTTCGCTTGCGGGTACTGAAACGGCCCCTGCCGGGCGGCGGGCGTCACGGCCATATGGACAGCCAGCATGCTGAGGGCGCGAATCGTCAGGGAGTCCCCCGCGCGGGCGGGGCTCGCAATTCCGGCATTATGACAAGGCGCGGACCATCGTGTCGATTCCACGCTCGGGCCACGATCAAGCCGATGCGGGCGGATTGGATGACCTTCACGCCTCCCGTGGCCCATCGGGAGCAGGCCGTCGATGGGCTCGGCGGGCTGCGCGGCGTGAACGGGGCCAGGCCGGAATCCGTCTCAATGGGCGTCCACCCCGTTGTTGTGCGAATCTGCCGGCCCGGTGGTCGCGGGTGGAACGGGTCCGGCACGTTCCGAGGAGGCTCTGATGAAGGCGATCGCGGCGAATCTGGTGTTGGCGACCCTGGCCTTGGCTGTTGCAGGCGTCGGCGCCGGCGCCCAGAGAACCCCGGACCTGACTGGGACGTGGATCGGCACGACCCTGGTCCCTGACGTGGGCGAGGACGCCATCACGCTCGAACTGAAGCGGGAAGGCAACACCTACACCGGCCGCTGCACCGACGCGGCAAAGGTCGTGGTGGCGCCGGAGATCAGGAATGTGGTCTTCACGGAAGGCACGCTCACCTTCGACATCGGCGTGTCGGGCGGGACCGACACCATCACGGTGCACATCTCGCTGAAGGTCGACGGCGACCAGATGACGGGACAGTGGGCGACCGACGAGGGCGACTCAGCTGCGCTCAAGCTGGCCAGGAAGACCTGATAGGCGCCGGGCGCGCGGCCGCGCCGGCGGCAACGCGCGGCCCTTCCAGTTCCACCACTTGAGCAGGCGCGGTTCCGGGCCGGGCACGCGGGCGGCGTAGACGGCGCAGCGAAACGTGTACAGGACGCACGGGTCCTGTCGCTGGCCGGTCCGCCGGCACAGATCCGCGTAGAGGCGCTCGGGGTTGCGGCGCGCAAGGTCCCGGATCGAGCGCACGCCGAGGCTTCGAAGATCCGCGGCAATGCTCGGACCGACGCCCGGGAGACGCATCAACTCGTCGCGCGTGGCGCCGGCGCGCGCCGGCGGTGTCGATTCCGCGATCATGACGAGACCCTCCAGCCCAATCGCCACACAGCCGCGAGGAGCCACCACGCCCCGACGATCCGGAAGACCCACAGCGTATTGCGAATGCCGAGCAGAGCGAGGTTGTGCACCGGGAAGGCCGATCGCGGATTCGGGGATGGCGGTGCGGCGCGATACACCAGGGAGACCAGAACGACGGTCGCCGCTACGATCACCCTGAACTGGAGGGCGTTCAGGCCGTGCGGCAGCGACCTGGACCCCAGCGTGCTCAGGAGCGTGCCCCCGAGCAGCATCGCCAGCGGGACGAAGATGCCAAGGCGTATCGCGACACGGTGGCGGTGAACGAAGCCCAGGAACTGCCGCACCAGACGTCCATGCGCGTCGTTGCAGACGGCAAACGCCGTCGTGCGCGAGGAGCCCCCAGCCACCTGCACCTCGCCCGCGAAGCGCCCCGGCCGGCCGCACCACAGGCAGCGGCGCGCCGCCTGCCTGGCTGCCCAGGGCCCAGCCACGGCGCGATGCCCGGCCATGATCGCAATGCCCAGCGCCATCGACCATGCGGGCCCGATCGGCTGCGCGAGGAACAGCCAGAGCACGAGCGGGACAAAAGCGAACAACGCGACGCCCTGGACCGCGATCATGCCGCCGTGCCTCTGGTCCCAAGCCGGCCGCTGGCAGCGGCCGTCACCAGCCGATCCCGTAGTCCTCGCCGTGATTGCTCGCGCCGCCCCACATCGTGCCGTGCTTGCGGTCGAGGAAGATGGCCGTGATCGGCCCCGAGGTGAGCCGCGAGAACGAGAGGGTGTAGCCCATCGCCTGCAGCTGCTTCCGCACCTCTGGCGTCGTCGATTCCGCCACCAGCATCCGCCCGGGCTCGGAAAGGTGCTGGTCGAACGTGCTCCGCATCTGGAAGCTGTTGATGTTCGGCGCCTCGCAGGCCTGCTGCACGTTCATGTCGAACTCGACCATGTTCAGGAAGAACTGCAGCAGGTTCTGGTCCTGGCTGTCGCCGCCCTGCACTGAGAACGCCAGATAAGGCGCGCCGTCTTTCAGCGCCAGGCTCGGCGTGAGTGTCGAACGCGGCCGCTGGCCAGGCCGGACGACGTTGAACGGGCAGTCGGCATCGTCGAGCACGAACGCCTGCATGCGCTGGCTCAGGCCGATCCCCGTCTTCCCCGCGATCACGGCCGGCACCCATCCGCCGCTTGGCGTCACCGACACGACCCACCCTTCCTCGTCGGCCGCCTGCACGGACGTGGTGCCCGCGTAGAACCCCTCGTCGTGCGTGCGGATGTCGTGCGCGGGTGTCACGTCCTTGAGGCCCTTCTTCGTGGTCCACTTCCCGAGCAGTGCGGCGTAGGGGTTCGTCTCGCCCTGGAACGGGTAGGGATCTCCCGGCTTCACATCAGGGTCGTTCCTCTCCCAGTTGATCGCGCCGAAGCGCGCCTTCGCGTACTCCTTCGAGAGCAGCCCCTTGATGGGCTCGACCGGCGGCACGTACGGGTCGCCGTAGTAGAAGTCGCGGTCAGCGAACGCCATGTTCATCGCCTGGTAGATCGCGTGCATGTAACGCGGGCTGTTGTAGCCCATGGCCTTGACGTCGGTGTTCTCCAGGATGTTGAGCGCCTGCAGCATCGCCGGGCCCTGCACCCACGTCGTGAGTTTGTAGACCTCGATGCCCTTGTAGGTCGCCATGACGGGCTCTTCGAGGTGGACCTTCCAGTTGGCAAGGTCGGCCATCGTGATGAGGCCGCCCTGTTCCTGCGTGCTGCGGACGATCTCCTGGGCGATGTCGCCCTTGTAGAAGCGGTCGTAGGCCGCCATGATGGCGTCCTTGCGCGACTTTCCCGCCTTCAGTGCCTGCTGCTCCGCCTCGACGAGCTTGCGCAGCGTGGCCGCGAGGTCCGGCTGTTTGAAGATCTCGCCGGCTTCCGGCGCCTCGCGCGCCTCACCGGGGTGGGTCAGGAACACGGCCTTCGAATACGGCCACTGCTTGAGCCGCGCCTTCTCGCGCTCGATCGTGCCGGTGAGCTGCTGTTCGACCGGGTATCCGTCGGCCATCTGGATCGCCGGCTCCAGCACGTCCTTGAGGCTCAGCGTCCCGAACTCGGCCAGCATCACGAGGATGCCGCCGGGGGTGCCGGGGGTGACGGCCGCGAGCGGCCCATAGGCCGGCGGGTACTCCAGCTTCTTCGCCTTGAAGAACTCCGGCGTCGCGCCGGTCGGAGCGACGCCGAGCGCGTTGACGCCGATCACCTTCTTCGTCTTCGGGTTGTAGATGAGGGCCTGCGTCTCGCCCCCCCACCCCAGCGTGTCCCACATCGTCGAGGTGGCGGCAATCATGGCGCACGCGGCGTCCACCGCGTTCCCCTTCTTGTGGAAGATGGCGGCGCCGGCGGTGGCGGCGAGAGGTTTGCCCGTGACGGCCATCCAATGGCGGCCGTGCAGGACGGGCTTGGCCGTCCGCTGCGCGATGAGGCCGGTGGTCAGCACGCCGACAATCGCGACGAGGGCCAGCAGGCCCGCCGCTCCCAGGTAACCGTTGACGATGCGCATCGATGTCCTCCCCCCAGCCTGCCGGCACCGTCCGGCGTGATTCGCGCCATCATACGGCAGACAGACCGAACTCGGGACTCGGGATTCGGGACTCGGGGTTCGGGACTCGGCTGTCCAGCCTCTCGCCTCTCCCCTGTCCCCCTTCCCTATCCCTCCGCATTCGCGGGGGCTCCGGCCCTGTCCCCTCTCCCCTCTCGCCTATTCCCCTCTCCCCTGTCCCCTCCCGCGTCTCGGGGCCGGGCACGCCCCCCGCGCGTCCCCGCTCACGCAAGCCGGCAAAACGCATCTTCGGGGTTCTGTCGGCGGCAGCGTGGGGCCCCAGACACCCCACGCGGACTTCGGCCCCTGCGAAGCGTTTCGTCCGCTCGCGCGGATCGGCTTGGTTCGAGGGGCCGCTCGGTGGCATGCCCAGCCCCCAGTCCCCAGTCCCGAGTCCCGAGTCCCGAGTCCCGAATCCCGACCAAATCCCGACCAAGGGGTTGGCAGCAGGCAGCCCGCCCCCGTATCATGTGAGAGTTACCCCATCAGCCAATGGCGGCCCCATCCGGCCGCACCGTCGTTTCGACGGGAGAGGAGTTATATGAAGGCAGTTGTGATCACCGGCGTCGCCGCCCTTGCCCTCGCGGGGTCGGTCGTTCTTGCTCAGCAGGCCGCCGCGCCGGCGCCGGCACCGATGCCCGCCAGCCCGCGCGGAACGGCCGCCGCCCAGGTCAGCGGCAAGTGGGTCGTCGAGAAGGAAGGCACCGCGCCCCGCTATCGTGAAGGCAAATGGATCGTCGTCGACTACGGCCGCCCGATCCTGCGCGGCCGCACCGATGTCTTCGGCACGGACGCCGAGTACGGCAAGACGGTGAACTCTGGCGCGCCGGTGTGGCGCGCGGGCGCGAACCAGACCACGCGCTTCAAGACCGAGGCGCCGCTGGTGTTCGCGGGCAAGACGCTGCCGGCGGGCGAGTACAGCCTGTTTGTCGACCTGAAACCGGGCGCGTGGACGCTCGTGTTCTCCAAGCAGCCGCACCAGACGAAGTACGATCCGAACAACAAGACCGAGACGTGGGGCTCGGACGGCTACGACTCGAAGCTCGACGCGCTGCGCGTGCCGATGCAGACGTCGGTGGGGACAACGTCGATCGAGCAGTTCACCATCGCCTTCATCAACATGACGCAGCAGGGCGGCACGCTGGCGCTGGCGTGGGAGAAGACGGTCGCGACGGTTGCGTTCACGGTTGGGGCGTAAGGTACGACCAACCGCGCCCATCGTCGGTAGCCAGTAGTCAGTAGTCAGTAGCCAGTAGGAAGGCACCTTCCAGCTGTCACGTCGATCCGGCTAGCCTCCACGGCGTGATGTCCTATCCCTACTGAATACTGGCTACTGGCTACTGGCTACTTACTACTGACCGTCGTGTCCCGGCCCCCGGCCGTTTCCTACCGCCTCGTCGGCGGGAGCAAAGCCGGCGCCGCTGGCGGCGGGCCGATGACGGCCGCATAGATCAGGTCCCTCCACTTCTCCTGGATATCGAGGCCGCCCGCCGGGATGAGTTGCGCGTAGAAGACCGCCACCAGCTTCTCCTGCGGGTCGACGAAGAAGCGCTGGAAGTAGGCGCTGCCCCATCCGTAGGTGCCGACGCTGCCGTACCGCCCCGTTCTTCCGAGGTGCTCGATCACCTCGAACCCCAGGCCGAACCCCATATTGCCGTCGTTGTAGAGCGTGCCGACGTGGTTGGCTGTCATCAGTTCAACGGTCTTCGGGCCCAGGATGCGCACGCCGTCGAGTTCGCCGCCATTGACGAGCATCTGCAGGAACCGCGCGTAGTCCATGGGCGAGGACAGAAGACCGGCGCCGCCGCCGAAGCACGCGCGCGGGCCGTCCACGTACTCGCCCTGGCCCGTGCCGGCCTCCGGCGCGCGGACAATGCCGCCGTTCGGTGTGGCTGAATACACCGTTGCGAGGCGGTCGCGCTTTTCGGGAGGAAGAAAGAAGGAGGAGTCCGTCATCTTCAGGGGGTCGAAGATCCGCGTCTTGAAGAACTGGTCGAGCGGCATCCCCGAGGCCTTCTCCACCACGGCGCCCAGGATGTCGGTGTTGAAGCCGTAGACGTACTTCTCGCCGGGCTGCGCGTCGAACGGAAGCGAGGCGAGCCGTTCCATCAGCGGCACAATCGGTTCCTTCTTGTCCGCCAGGTACCAACCGATGACGCCGGCGGCCTTGTACTCGGCCTCGGCCAGGCTGCCCTGGCCGTACGACACGCCGGCCGTGTGGGTGAGCAGATCGCGGATCGTGATCGCGCGCTTCGCCGGCACGACGCCGTAGCGCCCGGTGCCGGGTGTGCCTGGCGGGGGCGGCACGGCCACCGTCGTCTGCTTGAACGCGGGGAGGTACTTCGACACAGGATCGGTCAGCAGCAGGCGACCTTCTTCGAGCAGGATCGCCGCCGCGACCGTGGTCACCGCCTTCGACATCGAGGCCATGCGCAGGATCACGTCCTTGCGCATCGGGAGGTTCTTCTCGACGTCCATCTTCCCGTAGGTCTCGAAGTGGACGAGCTTGCCCGCACGCGTCACGACCGTGGCGATGCCCGCGATGCGGCCCTGGTTCACGTAGTCCTGCATCACGGCGTTGAGCCGCTCGAGGCGCGGGCCCGACATGCCGGCCGCCTCGGGTGTGGCGGAGGGAAACGGCTGTGCGCCGGGTCCCGCTGGAGTTGACGCGGCCTTCGCCGCGGCGGGCGCGGGCGAGGGTCTCGTCTGCACCGCCGGTGCCTGCGCCAGCGTCAGCGGCGCGAGAGCAGGATGATGACTGCCGATTGAGGAAGAGTCGTTTTAGTTGTCATCGTGACCTCGCCTCTCACCGGCAACTCTCGGCGGCGGGTCCTGTCCGGGTCGTTCCCATCTGTGCTCGGGTGACCTTCGCTCGTCCTCCCTGCGCGCAGATGGGAAGCGCCCCGGCCACCCCCCGCCTCGCTGCCGCAGCCCGAATCCCGAACCCCGAATCCCGAATCCCGAGCCCCTAGCTCCGATAGTACCTCTCCCACCCTGCCCTCGGCGCTGGGCCGGCGAGCAGCGCGGTAGCCTCCGCGCTGTTCGTGAACACGCGGCGGACCGGGTCGAACTCCAGGCGGCCGCCAAGGCGCTGCGCGATCACGCCGAGCAGGAACACCTGCGTCAGCGGGCCCGACACGCGGAAGGACGACCGGCTTTCTTCCTTGCCCTGGCACGCGAGGACGAAGTTCGTCGGGTGGTCTGAGAACCCGCCGGCGACTTTCGGCAGCGTAGGCGCGAGTTCCTGCATACGCACCTCGGGGATGACGCGAAGCGTGTCGCCGTGGGTACCGCCTTTGAAGGCGAGCGTGCGGCTGTAGATGAACTTGCCGGCCTGCTCCTGCATCACCGCGTCCCGGCCCAGCTCCGCCGGGAGCGGCGGCCGGTTCGCCACGCCGTCGTACCAGAACACCTCAACGGGCGGCTTGCTCCCGCGCGCGGCGAAATCGAAGCGGATGGTCGAAGCCTGGGGGAAGATGAAGGGGCTCGGCTGGTCGCGGTGGACGGCTTCGATCGTGTGAGGCAGGCCGAGGTCCAGGAACCGGTGGGCGGTGTCGAGGATGTGCGGGCCCCAGTCGCCGAAGGCGCCGTTGCCGTACTCGAACCAGCCTCGCCAGGTCTGCGGGTGCAGTTTCGCGCTGTACGGGTGCACGGGCCGTGCGCCGTGCCACAGGTCCCAGTCGAGGCCGGGCGGCATCGGCTCGCCGGAGGGGAACCCGTCCACCTTCCAGCCGTGCCAGCGGCGCTCGCTGTTCATGAACATGACGATCTTCGTCACGTCGGCGATGACGCCCGCCTCGGTCCAGGCCTTGAACTGGAAGTAGTTGTTCCCGGAGTGGCCCTGGTTGCCCATCTGGGTGACAACGCCAGACCGGGCGGCCATCTCGATGAGCAGGTCGACCTCGCGGAACGTGTGCGCCAGCGGCTTCTCGAGGTACACGTGCTTGCCGGCAGCCATGGCGTGCATCGCCGCCGGGAAGTGCGTGTGGTCGGGCGTCGCGATGACGACGGCATCGATGCTCTCGCCGGCCTGGTCGAGCATGGCGCGGCAGTCCCGGAACCGCGGTGCCGAGGGGTCAGAATCGCGCGCCTCAAGGGTGTGCCGGGCCTCGAGGTCGACGTCGCACAGGGCCGCGACGGTGATCGGGTACGTGGTCGCGAACGTCTTGAGCATCTCGAGGCCGCGGTTGCCGATGCCGGCGAACGCCAGCCGGAGCGGCCGGTCCGCGGGCGCGACCGCGGGCGGACGCTGCGTGGCGAGCGCCGCGGCCCAGGAGGGGAAGGCCGACAGCGCCGCGGCGGTGCCGAGTGATGCCCCAATGAACTGGCGCCGCGTCACGGACCCGCCGCCCCGGCCGAATCGTCGTCCCATCTCCGTTTCGATCTCCGTTGGCCGGCGCCCCGGTCCATCGGGCCGCCCGGCGCCGGCCTGTATCATACCGCCTCGCAGGCCCGGTTGAGTCCCGAATCACCGTCCAAAGGTCAGACCACAGGCATAATCTCGGCAAAATCGTCCCGCAGGCGCCGGCATCGAGCCGGATGGCGCCGTTGGGCCGGCATCATGGGGAATTCGTGTTGACAGCGGGGTATCTCCGGACCTAGTATCGGGCCGGCCGTTGGTGCGGCCCGTGGAAACAATGCGAGGTGGTCGGACCGCTCGACCATGAAGTCGCCCGGTCCGCCCCGCCTCCCCCCACCAGAGACCGTCGGACATGAGGGAGTGAACGACGATGCAGAGGGAGACGCGCTTTCAGGTACTCACAGCCGTGATACTCGCCGCACTGGTTTTGGCCGGCCTCCCGGCCGCCGCCCACGCGCAGGCCACCCGCGGCACGATTCTCGGCACCATTACCGACCAGACCGGCGCGGCGATGCCGGGGGTCACCGTCGTCGCCACCGAGACGCGCACGAACGTCTCGTACGACACCGTGACGAACGAGACGGGCAACTTCACGCTTCCCAACATTTCGGATGGCATCTACAACATCAAGGCCGAGCTGCAGGGGTTCAAGGCGGTCGTGCGCGAAGGCATCCGCCTGACGGTCAACACCAGCATCCGCGTGGATCTGGCGCTCGCGGTAGGCGAACTCGCCGAAACCGTGACGGTGTCGGGCGAGACACCGCTGCTGCAGACGGACCGGACCGACACGGGCCGCACGCTCGAAGAGCATCCAGATCACCGCGATGCCCCTGTCGTTCAACCGGAACTTCCAGGGCATGATGGCCACGGTGCCCGGCGCCAGCCGGCCCTACAAGCCGCACTCCGAGTTCTTCAACTCGCAGGACAGCCTGGCGACGGAAGTGAACGGCCAGTCGCGCCTGGCCAACAACGTGCTGATTGAGGGCCTCGATAACAACCAGCGGACCGGCCTGCTGACCGTGCTGATTCCGCCGGCCGAGGCCATCGATGCCGTCAGCGTCACGACGAGCAACTACGACGCCGAGTTCGGCCGCGCGGCCGGCGCCGTGACGTCGGTCACCCTGAAGTCGGGCACGAACACGCTTCGGGGCAGCGCCTTCTGGTTCGGCAACACCGAGAAGACCAACGCGCTGCCGGCGTCCACCTACTTCTCGGCGACCCGGACCAAGCCACCGACGACCTACAACCAGTTCGGGTTCACCATCGGCGGGCCGATCAAGAAGAACCGGCTGTTCTTCTTCGGCGACTACCAGCGGACGCAGGATCGTCTTGGCACCGCCTACCGGTTCACTGTGCCGACCGCGGCGTTCCGCAACGGCGATTTCAGTGCGGCACCCACGAAGGTGTACGACCCGGCGACGGGAGACTCGGTGGGCAACAACCGGTCGCAGTTTGCGAACAACCAGATTCCGGCAAACCGCATCAGCCCGATCGCGCTGGCGCTCTTGTCGAAGGTCCCGCTGCCGAACCTGGACGTCCCGCTCGGACAGTCCAACTATCAGGTCAACAGCTATCGCGACAAGAACACCGACAGCTTCGACACCAAGTTCAACTACTCCATCAACGACTCGAACCAGATTTCGGCTCGGTTCAGCTACCAGCGGCCTGAAGTCACACAGTTGCCCGCCGACGGCTACGGCGACTGGGGAGGTCCGCTTGGCGCCGGCTTCATGGCCACCGGCACCAACCAGACGTACAGCACGGCCGCCAACTGGACGCACACGTTGTCGAACACCTTCCTCATGGAAGTCCGCGGCGGCACGAGCTACTACCACAACGAGGCGCTGACGACGGCCAACGGCCAGAAACTGGCCGAGCAGGTGGGGATCAAGGGCGTCAACCTCGACGAGTGGACCAGCGGGCCCACGACCATCAATATCGCGAACGGCTACGGAAATTTCGTCCTGGGGTACATCGGCAGCCTGCCCTGGGATCGCTGGGAGCGGACGTGGGAGCTCTCCACCACGTTGACGAAGGTGCTGAACAACCACACGATCAAGTTCGGCGGCAACTATCGCAGGAACAGCGACAAGCTGCTGCAGACCCAGGACAACCAGGGCCCGCGCGGCGGGTTCTCGTTCGGCGGCGCCCAGACCGGCTCGACGGCCGACACCGCGGCGAACAGCGGCATCGCCAACTCGATGGCCTCCTTCCTGCTCGACCAGCCGAGCGGCATGGCGCGCGATCTCAAGGTGCTCGATGACGTCGGGTCGCAGCACTGGGCGGTCTACAGCTTCGTCCAGGACAAGTGGCAGGTGTCGCCTCGGATGACGGTGGACCTCGGCCTGCGGTGGGAGTACCTACGATCCGATCATCGGCATCGCCGGCAAGGGATCGCTCTCCAACTACGATCCGGCCACCAACTCGCTGCTCGTGTCGGGTTACGGGAACATCGCGAACGACTTCGGCGTCAAGAAGGATCTCAACAACTTCAGTCCCCGGGTGGGCGCGACGTTCCGCCTCGACGAGAAGACCGTCCTCCGCGGCGGTTTCGGCGGCAGCACCATGCCGTTCCCCGACAACTCGTACGCGTTCAACTACCCGGTCAAGCAGAACAACAGCTACCAGACGCCCAACCCGTATTCGCCGACGCCGTTCAACATGGCCACGGGCTTCCCGGCGCCGTCGTTCGTGCAGATTCCGGAGAACGGGATCATCAACGGAAACGCGGTGCTGGGGCAGTTGCTCTTCTACGTGCCCAACGACCTCCGGCAGGGGACCCTCTACTCGTGGAACGTGGCGTTCCAGCGGGAAATCGCATGGGGCCTGACGGGTGAAGTCGCTTACGTCGGGAACATGGGCAACGACGTGCTCAACCGCTTCGAGATGAACGCGGGCGCGGTGGTCGGTGCCGGCAACGCCGGCCGGCCGTTCTTCCAGTACGGAAAGACGGCGGGCGTCCGGAACCTGGCGTGGAAGGGCAAGACCCGCTACAACGGCCTCCAGATGAAGCTGGACCGCCGGTTCCGCAACGGGTGGCTGGTAACCAACTCCTACACCTATTCGAAATCGCGGGACTACGCCAACGACAACGGCGGGCCGAGCACGCCGGCGGACATCGAGCGCAGCTGGGGCTACGGGAACTTCGACCGGGCGCACGTCTTCGTGTCGTCGTTCGTGTGGTCGCTCCCGTGGTACAAGAACAGCGATGCCGGCGTTTTGCACTGGGTGCTCGGCGGCTGGCAGGTGTCCGGCATCCTCTCGCTCCAGTCTGGCCAGCCGCTGGACATCACGATGAGCAACGCTGCGCTCAACACGCCGGACAACACGCAGCGGCCGAACCAGACGGGCGACGTCAAGGTCGTGAACGAGATGAGTGCCGACAAGACGTACCTGCAGTGGTTCGACACGTCCGTGTTCGCGTCGCCGGCAGCCAATACGTTTGGCACGCGGACCCGCAACATGGGCGACATCCGAGGACCGCGGTTCACGAACCTCGACTTCAGCCTCGTGAAGCAGTTCGGGTTCGGCGGTAGCCGGATGGGCGAGTTCCGAATGGACGTCTGGAACCTGCCGAACACGATTCACATGAACAACCCGAACGGGACGTATCTCAACTCGCAGTTCGGCCGGATCACCAGCGCGTACGGCGAGCGCCAGATGCGCTTCAGCGCCAGGTTCATGTTCTAGTCCGGCGCAAACGATTTGGACATGCGCCGGGAATGGAGCCCGGGGTCTTCAACTTGAGCATGGAGCCCCGGGTCTTCAGCCTTCGCTGAAGCTACGGCTGACTCGCCGAAGCCTTGGCGGAGGCGGTCAGACCCGGGGTTCGATTCACACCGTCCGGGCCGGGCTTCGGTAGCCCCGCCCGGGCGTTTTTCGCTTCAGCCCGGAGACAAGCCCGATGAGTTCACACGACGTTTCCCGGCGTTCGTTCATCCAGACGACGGCGGCCGCCACCGTCGGGCTCGGCGTGGCCGGGTCCGCATCGTTGCACGCGCAGGGCGCCAACGATCGCATCGTCCTCGCCGTCATCGGCACCAACGGCCGCGGCGCGCAGCACGCGAAGATGTTCAGCCGCATGCCGGGCGTCGAGGTCGGCTTCATTTGCGATCCCGACGAGAAGGCCCTCGCCAAGGGCATGAAGGCGGTGTCGCCCACCCAGGCGAATCCCGCGAAGGCGGAAAAGGACTTCCGGCGCGTCCTCGAGCGCAAAGACGTCGACGGCGTCCTCATCGCCGCGCCGGACCACTGGCACGCCCCGGCGGCCATCCTGGCTTTGGCGGCCGGCAAGGACGTCTTCGTCGAGAAGCCCTGCAGCCACAACCCGCTCGAGACCGAGCTCCTCGCGGCCGCCGCGAAGCGCTACGGCACCCGCGTCCTCCAGGTCGGCAGCCAGCGGCGGTCCTGGCCGAACATCATCGACCTCATGCGGCAGGTTCGCGACGGCAGCCTCATCGGGCGCGTGTACTTCGCCCGCGGCTGGTATGTGAACACGCGGGCCTCGATCGGCGTCGGCAAGGAAGCCCCGGTACCCGCCGGTCTCGACTACGAGCTGTGGCAGGGACCGGCGCCGCGGCGTCCCTACAAAGACAACGTCATCCACTACAACTGGCACTGGTTCTGGCACTGGGGCACGAGCGAGGCCTGCAACAACGGCAACCACGAGATCGACGTGATGCGCTGGGGCATGGACGTCGGCTACCCCGTGCGCGTGGAGTCGGCCGGCGGCCGCTACCACTTCACGGACGACTGGGAGTGCGCCGACACGCAGGTGGCGACGTTCTCCTTCGAGGGCAACAAGTCGTTCATCTGGGAGGGCCGCAGCTGCAACGGCTTCAGGACCGAGGGGCTTGCCCGCGGCGTGACCTTCCACGGCGAGAACGGCAGCGTCCTCATCGACGACCACGCGTACACCGTGCTACGACCAGAAGATGAAGGTCGTGAAGAAGGTCGAGGACAAGGCCGAGCAGTCAACCATCGACACCACCGGCCCGGGCGACCGCCTCGACGCGTTCCACATGAACAACTTCATCGACTGCATGCGCTCGCGCAAGACGCCCAACGCGCCCATCGAGGAGGGCCAGCGCAGCGTCATGCTGTGCCACCTCGCGAACATCGCGTACCGCGCGGGCCATACGATCCAGTGCGACCCGAAGAACGGCCACGTCATCAACGACCCCAAGGCCCAGGCGCTCTGGGGCCGCACGTATGAAAAGGGCTGGGAGCCGGAGGGGTTCCGCGGATAGGGACAAGGGGATAGGGGATAGGGGAGAGGGCCTGCCGCGACGTAGCCGAGGGAGGGAGGCGCGAGGCCGGACCGAGGCGAAGTCGGGGACTGGGGGCTGGGGACCGGGCGTTGTCTCCGGGTGCGGGCGTGCGGGCGCCGCTCGAACCCTGGCCCCGCACCGGCCACGGGGATCGGGTTCATGCGCTCAGAACCTCAAGCGGCACAATCCCTTCGCTGTCTGGATCGACCGCTTCGAGAACGTTGTGCACATGGGTGCCCGCGTCGCCACGCTCGGCCGTGTCGACCGTGATCGGCGCCTCCATCAGATCGCCACGGCTGTCCTTCAGCAGACGCACCACCGGCCGATCGATGATCGACAAGTGCTCCTGGACGACCAGGCCGACCTCGCCAGTCCGGAGGCGGACCGAGGTGCCGACGGGGAAGAGCCCCATCAACGTGGTGAAGCGCCGCAGGAGCGTGGGCTCGAAGGCCTTGCCGGACTGCTCCGCCAGCATGCAGCGCACGCGATCCGTCGGCAGGCCATCCCGGTAGGCTCGGTTGCTGCGCAGCGCATCGAACACGTCCGCGATGCTTGTCAGCATCGTGCACAGGTTCAGCTTCCTGGCGCCGATGTGCTCGGGGTACCCGCTGAGGTCCAGCCGCAGGTGATGTTCGAACGCCACCACGGGGGCCAGCGCCGGCATCCCCGGGGCCTTCCGCAGGATCTGGGCGCCGTCCACAACGTGGCGCCGGATGATCAGAAGCTCCTCGCCGGTGAGCGCGCTTGGCTTGGTGAGGATCTCGGCGGGAATGCGGGTCTTGCCGACGTCGTGCATGAGGCCGGCCAGCCCGAACTCCCGCACCAGAGGCCCCGGCAGCCCGAGGGATCGAGCCTGGGCCATCACCAGCAGCGACACGTTCACCATGTGCGTGAAGGTATAGGGATCGTGCGTCTTGATGGACGTGAGCGCGAGCATCGACGTCCGATCCTGCGTGAGCGCTTTGGCCAGCGTATCGATGATGGCCCGGGCCGCCTCGGCGTCGGGCACTTCGCCGGTGAGCGCCGAGGTCCAGGTGCGCTCCGCGGCCGCCACGGCCGCCGAGTACACGTGGCGGGCGGCCAGAATGCCCAGTTCACCCGCGAGCTCGGCCTCCTCGAGTTCCAACAGCCCGAGCGTGATGCCGTGCACGCCGAGACGCGTGAGGCGGTCGCCCAGCGAACGTTCCGTCCGATCCGAAAGGGCCAGCACGAACCCGCTCAGATCCGGACGTCCGCACTCGCGATCGAAGGTGATCTTGTCGACGTTCAATTCGCGGAACTGCCGAACGAGACCCTGGAGATTCGCGGAAGCCCGCAGCCGTGTCCGCCCGACCACGACATCGTCACCCAGGAACACCATGGTGATCTCTCGCGTGGAGCGCAAGTGGTGTTCGAACAGATCGCCGAGCGCGTTCAGGCTGCGGCTCGCGATCGGGTGTTCGGCGCCGTAGATGGCGGCCGCCCGGAGGGCGACGGCCAGCGGTTTGACCAGGTCTTCGACCGACAGGATCTCGGTCATCGGATCCTCTCGCGTGCGAGGGCGGCGCGGGCCAGGCCGCGCACGCGGAAGTCGCCCTGCTGGGCCAGTTGTTCCAACGCGTGCCGGGCATCCTCGCCGGGCGTCGCGGCCAGGGAGTTGACGGCCGCCTGTTTGACCCGTCCGGCCCGTCGCCAGGCGCGCCAGGACCAGACCGACGACGCCTGTGTGACGGCCGGAACGGCGTCCGTGCCAGCGACGCCGCGCAGGGCCGCCAGCACCTGCATTCCGAGCCGGTGGTCGCCGTGCAGCAAGTCGAGTTCGCCGAGCAGCGCCGCCAGCACCCCGGCGGCGGCCGGGTGGCGGCTCTCGGCGACGGCTTCCACCGCGGCCAATCGGGCACCGGCCGTCCCGCCGCGGAGCAGGGCGGCAAGCGCCTGGGCGGCTGTCGGATCGCTGCTGGTCACGAGCGCCATGACCGCTTCGCGCGCCAGGTCGAACCGGCCGCCGCGCACCCAGGCCCGCAGCTCCCGGGATGCCCGCGGACCGCCAATCCGACTGACCGCCAGGACGACTTCGTGAACCTGCTCCGGCGGTGCCTGCTCGGCGAACGCCACCAGGATGTCGAGGGCGCGGTCGTCGAGACTCCCCAGCAAGCCCCGCACTCGGTCGCGCGCGGTGCCCGGCGGCATCGATGAGAGAATCGCGACCAGGACCAGGGCGACGCGCGGCCCGAGCGTCTGGCACAGGTGTTCGACCGCGTCGGCCTCGTGCGCCGGCACGTCGTCCAGCGAGGTGAGCACGTCGCGGACGCCCGCGCACGTGGCGATGTCGGCAAGGCCCGCCTCGGCCGCACGGGCACGCCCCGGCTCGCCGTCGCGCGCGGCGAGGTTGAGCGCATCGGCAACGCGCGCGGCATCCACGGCGTCTCCCGCCGACAGGAAGTCGTCGGCCAGTTCGGCCAGGTCGTGGGCGGTTTCCACCAAGGGCGTCGGATCCCGCTCGAGCGTGAACAAGTCGAGGACGACCGTGGCCGAGAGCGTGCGCACGGATTCGGCGGAGACCGACGCGACCCACTCGCCAAGCTGGGCGGGCGCATCGGTCCGCAGGCGTTCCGCCCGCGCAGCGGCCTGCTCGATGCTTTCCCCGTACAGCTTCGAGACGAACGTCGCGTCGGCCGGCCCGTTCAGCAACCGCTCGAACGTCGTCCAGACGGCCGTGACAGCCTCGGGACCACCCGGCACGATGGCGTCGGCGTTGAGCCGCGCCAGACGCAGGATGCGCGTGCGGCGCTCCTCGTCGCCGATCAGCGTCGCCAGCGCGGACGCCATGCGCGTCGATGCCTTGCCCTCGGCCGCCAGCGCGGCCGCCAGCATCCTCGCCGTCTCCTCGTCGTCGAATCGGCTGGCGATCGCGTCGACGACTTCCGTGCCGAGGCCCGACTCGGCCGCCTCGTTGACGGCACGCATCAACAGGTGCGGCTCGGCCTGCGCGGCGGCCTCGGCGATGTTCGCGGACACGGACTCCAGGTCCTCGGGAGCCTCGAGGCGCACGAAGGACGACAGCCGCTGGAAGGTCATCAGCACGGCCGCCGCCTGGGCCGCCTCCCGGGCGGCCCCCTCGCCGGATTGAGCTGCGGCCGCGTCGCATGCGAGTTCGTGGATGGCCTCCGGGGACTGAGCGATGTCGAGCAGCCGGCTTCGTGCCAGGCCGTCGATCGGCGCCCGGCCGTCGGCCATGGCCCGCACCAGTGTCCGCCAGGCGTGATCACGCTCCAGGACCTTCCGTCGCCGGGCATGCGCGGCCTCGGCAACCCCGGCTTTCGCGTCGCCCGAAGCCGACGTGGTCAGTCGCTCGTAATCGATCTGATCGATCATGAGCCAGTGGTGATCGTACTGCTCCCAGACGCGCACGGGGCCGCCGCGATCGCGAACGGTCGTGCCGCCCATCGTGAGCAGTTGGAGGAAATCCGAGAGCTCACGGAGGCTCGGCTGGATCAGCAACCGCAGGCGGACGATGTCGAGGGCATTGAGCAGTGCGCAGGCCTCGCGCGTCCGCGGGTCGGTGGCGACCGGTTCGCCGTTGATCAGCAGCGTGTCCGGCGAGAATCCGATAGCGAGGCCGTCGTGCGCCAGCAGCGGGGCTATCGTCGCCCGGCAACGCTCGAGCGCCCGGCCGACCGCCGAATGGCCCGCCGAGTACATCTGCTGTCCGCGAAAGGCCGAGAAGAGCGCGCGTACAAAGGCCGTGACGTCGCGGACGACCACCGCGGACACCGACGGCGGCGCGGGAACGGCACCCATATGAACGCGGACGGACGGGACCGTCCTACCTTGGTATATCGGCCGTTCCCGCCGGAACTTGGGCCATACGTCCGACTTCATGCGCACCGTGGACGTCATCCGCAGGGAGCGCAACGGAAACGGCCTGGGTCGTCAAACAATTGACGCAACCGTCGCCCGTGCGGCCGACGGTTGTTGGCCTGATTGCCATCTGACGGCCCTCGGGAAGCCGCTTGGCTGGCCGTGCGAGCACAGGCGTTGGGTCGATTGCGCTCGACAGACCGCTGGCGATTCAGGTCGTCGAGCCGATACAATGGCGAGGGGTTGCACTCCGCACCCTCGCCGGTTCATGCTAGAGACAGCTTCATGAAGCCCCTGCTCCGGACCCTTGGCGTCGCCGTCCTGGCCGCCGCGTTGCTGAACGCGTCGGCCGGGCTGTGCTTCTGCCATCGCGGGCCGGTTGCGCCCGGCGCTGACCCGGGGTCCGCCGCCTGCTGTCACGGACCCCAGGCCGCAGCCGGGACCTCCATCGACGCCCCGGCCTCCTGCTGCGATATCGAGTCGGTTGACTCGTCGGCGACCCCGGCTGCCGCGATCCAGTTCGCCCCGCCGGCCACCCCGTTCACGCTGATCGCCCACCAGGCGCCTGCACGCCATGCGCGACCAGCCATCGCGCCGGCTGCCTTGTCCACTTCTCCTCCCCTTCTCGCGCTTCGGATCTGATCGTTTCCACGGCACGAAGACCCTTGGTGTGCCGGGTCTGAAGACCCGGCTTCCATGTGAAGACCCGGCCTCCATTCTCATGTGGAGGCCCGGGGACGCGAACGCACGTCGTTCCTGTGGATCCCGGCGCGCGCAGTCTCCCATCCGCTGCGCGGCCGTCGTGGAGGCGTTATGGTGTCAGTGTTCCGTCACACGCTCCTCGTGATCGCCTGCCTCTGCGCGCTCGGCCTGCTGCCCGTCGAAGCGCGAGGCCAGGCGATCGCCGCGGCCGAGGACGATCCGCTGCTGCAGGCGCTCATCGAGGAAGCGCTCGCGCGCAGCCCGGACCTGCATGCGGCGCAGTCGGCTATCGCCGCGGCGCAAACCGCAACCGAGCGGGCCCGCGCGCTGCCCGACCCGATGGTGTCGGTCACCTACACCAACGACGGCTGGGCGCCGAGCCTCGGCAGCATGCCGATGACGACGCTGGGGTTCATGGTGAGCCAGCCGCTGCCGTACTCCGGCAAGCGGGACCTGCGCGCGGGCCTGGCCGCCAGCCAGGCCCGCCAGACTGAGCCGGCGCTCGAACGGGCCCGCCTCGCGCTCGAGGGCGCCGTGCGGCGCGCCTACTGCGGGCTGGTGCTCGCGCGCGAACTCGAGGCGCTCACGGCCGAGCAACGCGAGCTGTGGCGTCGAGATCGAGGTGCTGGCCCGCGCCCGCTACGCCGTGGGACAGGGCGCCCAGCCGGACGTGCTGCGTGTGCAGACGGAGCTGACGCGCATCGAGCTGCGCGCCATCGAACAGGCGGCCGAAGCCGAGGTCCGGCTGGCCGAGATCAACCGGCTGCTCGCCCGCCCGCTCGACACGCCCGTGGCGACGCCCCCGGCACTGGCGCTCGCGCCGCTGGGGTATGCGGCCGACGAGGCCATCGCAGACGCGCGGGCCGTCAGCCCGGAACTCAAGGGCGCCGCACTGGCAATTGAGACCAGCACCGCCGCAGCCGCCGTCGCGCGCCGCGACCTCAAGCCCGACTTCTCGGTGCAGGGCGGCTACATGAACCGCGGCGGGCTCGACGCGATGTGGCTGGCCGGCGTGGGCATCACCTGGCCGTTCAACAAGAAGGCCCGCGAAAGCGCCGTGGCCGAAGCCGAAATCCGCGCGAAGGGCGGCAGCCACGTCGCCGAGTCGATGCAGCTGCAGCTGGCCTACCGGACGCGCGAGCGGTACACGCGCGCGAAGGCGATCGAGAAGCTCGTCGCGCTCTACGACGGCGGCATCGTCCCGCAGAACCAGATGACCGTGGAGGCGACGCTGGTGAACTATCAATCCGGAAAGGTGCCGTTCGTCTCGGTGCTCGAGGCGATGACCGCACTGTACGCGGACCGATGGGCGCGTGCAGGCCTGGTGGCCGATCATGCGAGGCTGCGGGCGAGCCTGCGGGAGGCCAGCCTGGACGCCGGTCCCGAGATGTCGCCGTCTGCGGCGCTGGCGACCGGCGGCGCGACCGCGGGAGTGCCCGGTTCGATGGCGGGCGGGATGAGCGGAAAGTAGGGAGCAGGCCATGACTCGCGCAACTCGAATCACCTCCGTCGCGCTGGTGCTTCTCACGGTTGTCGGAGGCGCGGCGCTCTGGGTGGCGAATCGCGGGATCGGGCGCCGCACGGAAACGGCTGCGGCGGCGAAGTATCACTGTCCGATGCATCCGACGATCGTGTCGGACAGGCCCGGCGACTGCCCCATCTGCGGCATGAAACTCGTGCCAATCAAGGCCGGCGACGCCGGGCAGGCACCTCCAGCACAACCGGCCGACGTGTCGGGCAAGTACCTCTGCCCGATGCATGGAAAAGTCGTCGCGGACAAGCCGGGCACCTGCCCCATCTGCGGGATGAAGCTGGAACCCGTGCCGGCCGCCCTGCTGCAGGGCCGGGTGGCGACCCCGAGCGGGGCGCCGCCGGTCTACTTCTGCCCGATGCATCCGACGACGGTATCCGAGAAGCCGGGCGAGTGCCCGATCTGTCAGATGAACCTCGAGCCGATCCCGGACGTGCTCAAGGCCGGCTGGGGTCATGCGGCCACCGCCGGGACACCGGCGTCCGGCGTGCCCGGACGATCGCCCGTGGCACTGTCGCCCGAGCGGCGGGCGCTGCTTGGCGTGCGGAGCGAGGAGGTGCGCGAGGCGCGCGTCGATCGGACCATCCGCACCGTGGGCCGCGTGGCGGTGGACGAACGCCGGATGGCACACGTGCACACGAAGTTCGAGGGCTACGTCGAGAAGCTCTATGTCGACTTTACGGGGAAGTACGTGACGAAGGGCGACGCGCTTCTGGCCCTCTACAGCCCCGAGCTGGTCGCCACGCAACAGGAGTACCTGCTGGCGCTGCGCGTGCAAAAGCAGCTCGGCACGAGCCAGATTCCCTCCGTCGCCCAGGGCGGGGCGAACCTGGCCGAGGCGGCCCGTGAGCGTCTGCGGCTTTGGGATATCAGCCCGGCCGACATCGCGGAGATCGAGCGCACCGGCACGGTCCGGCGGGCCTTCGACCTCCACGCGGAGGTCAGCGGGTTCGTCACCGCCAAGAACGTCGTGCAGGGCATGCGCGTGATGCCGGCCGACACGGTGTTCGAGATCGCGGACCTGTCGCAGGTGTGGATCCTGGCGGACGTGTACGAATCCGACCTGCGCAGCATCCGGCTCGGCATGCCGGCGGCGGTCACGCTGCCGTATGAACCCGGGCGCGGGTGGCGGGGCCGGGTGACCAACATCGCGCCCACGGTGGACGGGATGACGCGGACGGTGAAGGTGCGCATCGACGTCGCCAACCGCGGCGGCACGCTGAAACCCGACATGTTCGGCGACGTCCTCCTCGACGCCGGCAGCGGGACCGGGCTCGTGGTGCCGGACAGCGCGGTCATCGACACGGGCGACCGCCGGCTGGTGCTCATCGATCGCGCGGACGGCACGCTGGAGCCGCGCGTCATCGAGGTGGGCGCAAAGACGGGCGACGGCTACCAGGTGCTGCGCGGTCTCTCGAAGGGTGACCGCGTGGTGACGTCGGCCAACTTCCTGCTCGACTCGGAGTCCAGCCTGAAGGCGGCGCTCGCCGCGCTGACGGGACCCGCCCAGCCGGCGCCCGCCGCCGGAAAGCGCTGAGGAGCCGGCCATGGTCCGCGCCATCATCCGCTTCAGCGCTCAGAACCGCATGCTCGTGCTGCTGGCCACGGTCTGCGTGGTGGCCTACGGCCTCTACACGCTGCAGCACATTCCCGTGGACGCGATCCCGGATCTCTCGGACACCCAGGTCATCGTCTATTCGCGCTGGGACCGCAGCCCGGACATTGTCGAGGACCAGGTCACCTACCCGATCGTCTCGGCGCTGCTGGGCACGCCGAAGGTGAAGACGATCCGCGGCTTCTCGGACTTCGGCTTCAGCTTCGTGTACGTGATCTTCGAGGACGGCACCGACATCTACTGGGCGCGCAGCCGCGTGCTCGAGTACCTCTCGAAGATCCAGCCCGTGCTGCCCGACGGCGTGCGCACCGAGCTGGGGCCGGACGCGACGGGCATCGGCTGGATCTATCAGTACGCCCTCGTCGACGACTCGGGCACGCAGTCGCTGGCGGACCTCCGGACCCTGCAGGACTGGAACCTGCGCTACCGCCTGCAGTCGGTGCCGGGCGTCGCGGAGGTCGCGTCCATCGGCGGATTCGTCCAGCAGTACCAGGTGACGGTGGACCCGAACCGGCTCCGGGCCTTCGACCTGGGCATCATGGACGTCGCCGAGGCCGTCAAGGCGAGCAACGGCGAGGTGGGCGGCCGCCTGCTGGAACTGGCGGGCCGCGAGTTCATGGTGCGCGGCCGGGGCTACGTGAAGTCGAGGGCGGATCTCGAGCAGGTGGTGCTCATGACCGACCAGCGCGGCACGCCGGTGCTGCTGCGGGATGTCGCGTCAGTCGCGATCGGGCCGGAGATGCGCCGCGGCATCGCCGATCTGGACGGCCTCGGCGAATCGGTGGGCGGCATCGTCGTCATGCGCCACGCCGAGAACGCGCGCGAGGTCATCTCGCGGGTGAAGGCACGCCTGAAGGAACTGGAGCCGTCGCTGCCGGCCGGCGTGCGGTTCGTCACGACCTACGACCGATCGGATCTCATCGATCGCTCGATCGCCACGCTGCGCCACGAGCTCATTCTCGAGATCGTCATCGTGAGCCTCGTGATCCTGATCTTCCTGTGGCACATCCCGTCGGCGATCGTACCCATCATCACCATCCCGGTGTCGGTGCTGCTGGCGTTCATCCCGATGCGGCTGATGGGCATCTCGTCGAACATCATGTCGCTGGCGGGCATCGCCATCTCCATCGGCGTCCTGGTCGATGGGGCGATCGTGGAGGTCGAGAACGCCTACAAGAAGCTCGAAGCTCTGGCAGAACGGCGGGCGCAAGGGCGATTACCACGCCATCCGCCTGGAGGCGCTGCTCGAGGTCGGGCCGTCCGTGTTCTTCTCGCTGCTGGTGATTGCCGTCGCGTTCCTGCCCATCTTCACGCTGGTCGATCAGGAAGGGCGGCTCTTCACGCCGCTGGCGTGGACGAAGAACCTCACCATGTTCATCGCCGCGCTGCTCGCGCTCACGCTCGACCCGGCGCTGCGCATGCTCTTCACGCGCATGGACTTCCCCACGTGGCGGCCGCGCCCCCTGTCGTGGCTCGTGGGCCAGGTGACCGTCGGCCGGTACTACCCGGAGGAGCGCCACCCGATCAGCCGGGTCCTCTTCGCCGTCTACGAGCCCGCGTGCCGCGCCGTGCTGCGGTTCCCGAAGACGACCATCGCCGCGGCGCTGCTCGTCGTGGTCAGCACCGTCCCCGTCTACCAGCGCCTCGGCCACGAGTTCATGCCGCCGCTCAACGAGGGCTCGATTCTCTACATGCCGACCACGCTGCCCGGGATCTCCGTCGCGGAAGCGGGCCGCCTGCTGCAGACGCAGGACCGCATCCTGAAGTCGTTCCCGGAGGTGGTGACCGTCTTCGGCAAGGCCGGGCGGGCGGACACCTCCACCGACCCGGCGCCGTTCTCGATGATGGAAACCACGGTGATCCTGAAGCCGCAGGCGGAGTGGCGCGCACAAGCCGCAGTGGTATCGGACCGCGCGCCGGAATGGCTGCAGGCATGCGTGCTTCGCCGCGTCTGGCCCGACCGCATCAGCTGGGACGAACTGACCGCCGAGATGGACGCAGCCACGCAGATCCCCGGCACGACGAACGCCTGGACCATGCCCATCAAGGCGCGGATCGACATGCTGACGACGGGCATCCGGACGCCGATCGGCGTGAAGATCTTCGGGCCCGACCTGAAGGAGATCGAGGCGCTCGGCACGCGCATCGAGGAGATTCTGGCCGGCGTGCCGGGCACGCGCAGCGTCTTCGCCGAGCGGGCGGCCGGCGGCTACTTCGTGGATTTCGACATCGACCGCGCGGCGCTCGCGCGCGTGGGCCTCTCGGTGGCCGCCGTCCAGAACGTCATCATGTCGGCCGTCGGCGGGGAGAACGTCACGACGACCGTCGAGGGCCGGGCGCGCTTCCCGGTCAACGTCCGGTACCCGCGCGGCCTCCGCGAGAATCTCGACCAGCTCGGCAACGTGCTGGTGATGACGCCGTCGGGCGCCCAGATCCCCCTGCGCCAGGTGGCCGCCATCCGGACGGTGACGGGGCCCTCGATGATCCGCAACGAGAACGGCCTCGTGGCGGGCTACGTCTACGTCGACATCACGACCGATGACGTGGGCGGGTACGTCGAGCACGCGAGGGCGGCCGTCGCGGCGGCGATGCCCCAGCTTCCGGCAGGCTACTCGCTCGAATGGAGCGGCCAGTACGAGAACATGCTGCGCGTCCGGGAGCGCCTGAAGGTCGTGGTCCCGATCACGCTCGTGCTGATCTTCTTCCTGCTCTACATGAACACACGGTCGGCCTTCAAGGCCGGCCTCGTCATGCTCGCGGTGCCGTTCTCCGTCGTGGGCGCCGTGTGGCTGATGTACGTCCTCGACTACAACGTGTCGATTGCCGCCTGGGTGGGCATGATCGCGCTCATGGGCCTCGACGCCGAGACGGGCGTGTTCATGCTGCTCTTCCTCGACCTCTCCTACGACGAGGCCAAGCGCGAGGGGCGGCTGCGGACGCTGGCAGAGCTGAAGGAAGCCATCGTCCACGGCGCCGTGAAGCGTGTGCGGCCGAAGATGATGACCGTGATGGCCGCGATGATGGGCCTGATGCCCATCATGTGGTCGATGGGCACCGGCGCCGACGTCATGAAGCGGGTCGCCGCACCGATGGTGGGCGGCCTCGCCACGTCGTTCCTGCTCGAGCTGCTCGTCTACCCGGCGGTCTACCTGCTGTGGAAGAAGCGGGAACTGCGCCGCGAGTTGATCCGCCGTTGAACGTCCACCGGGTCAGGCGGCGGCCGTCTTCCGGGGCCGGCCACCCTTTCGTCCGTTGGCGCGCGAGCTCGCGGCCTTCCTGCGGCTCGTCTTTCGGCCCAGAAGCGAGCCGACCCCGAGGAGTCTCACGCGCGGCCGCGGCGCGGCCGCATCCACGCGCATGACCGCAACGTGAGCCCGAGTGGCGGGAACCGGCCAGCCCCGTTCGGCCATCGCCCCGAGGTACCCCACGAGCGCCTCCCGGACACCGCGCCTGGCACCAGCCATTGTCGCCGCCGCGGCGTAGACGCCGGGCAGATCAGGCAGGAACGCGCTGACCGTACCGTTGTCTTCGTGGAGAAAGACGACCGTGAAATGCTGCGGGGTGGTCATAGCAGGAGCATAACCTATCGCTAGGTTTACATCAAGGCCCTGCGGGCGCAATCGGGTCCCGATCTGTGCCATCATGGCCATTCGACCGCGGTGCGCCGGACTGGCATCCTGCTGAACTCTGATCCGCCAACCTTCGATAGCGTCGTCCTGGCCGGCGGCGGCAACCGCTGCTCCTGGCATGCCGGGTTCTGGCGGGAAGGGGAGGGCCCGCTCGCGCTCGCCCCGAGGCAGATCGCGGCGGTCAGTGCCGCCGGCGCCATCGCGTGCGCCATCACGGCCGCCAAGGGTGACGAGGCGCTCCGCCTCTCCCAGGGTGCCACGCGCGCGAATCCCCGGAACTGGTACCCGCGCAACCTGTTCGGGAAGGACCCGGTGTTTCCGCACGAGCGCATGTACCGCGCGGCGATGCTGGACCTGTTCGATCCGTCAACCCTGGCGAAGGTGCACGCGGGCCCGGACATCCGGGTGCTCCTCGGGCACCTGCCGCCCTGGCTCGGCCCGCGCACCGGCTACCTCACCGCGTCGGCTCCGGCGAGTCTTCCCAGGCGAAGGTCACCGCGGCGCCGTTGGCCATCCTCAGATTGGCCGGTAGCTCCCGGGTCAGGCGAAGCTGAGCGATGCGAAAGACGCGTTCGGGTGAGCCGCCCTTCCTCGAGAGCGCGACGGTCATCTCTGAGCCCGACGGGACTGTCAGGACCTGCAGTTCCGGGAAACCGGGCAAGCTCAGCGTCGCGAACCCGTCCGCGCCGGGCTGGAGCCGGACGGTCGAAGAACCGCTGGTCACTCGAAGGCCACTGCCTGGAGTCATCCTGGCCACTGCTCCCCGGTCGGTGCGCGAGGGTTGTTGAAGCCACAGCCATCCACCTGAGAGTACGGCACCGCCCAGCAGGAAGCCAGCAGCGACCCGAACCGCCAACGCCTCAGCGCGGCCATGCCGGGCACCCTTCTGATCTTCGGCTGGCCCGCTGACAGTCCCCGACGGGACGACCGCAGGAGTGCCGAAATCGTCGGCCGGCTCGTCAGCGCGGTCACACTGGGTCGAATCGGAAGCCAGGTCGACGGAGATACCTCGGCGCCAGGCATCGAGTTCCGACGGATCGGCGGTGACGACAGACCCGGTCGTCATTCTCAAACGATGCACCGGCATCCCGAGTTCGCGCTCCCAGCGCTGGGCGCTGCGGGGCGACGTGCCCAGGAAGACGGCGATGTCCTTCCAGCCTCGCAGGGTTGTCTCTGCCACGGCCTCTCTCCACACATGCCGAGCCCCAGACCTCTTACTCGGGGAGAGTGTACCAAGTCCGGTCGCGACAAGTCACGACAAGTCGCGCCACCGGCCGCACGACGCCGAACCGGCGCGACATGTCGCTTGCCGCCCGGCTGCGAGGCTCCGATATTCGAGGCAGACGCGAGCCGACAGGCGCCTCTACACCGGCGCTCACGTGAGTTGACCCTGCGCCGGATGGAGCCCGCAAGCGTTAGCCTGCGTGAGCCCGGAGCGAACCGCCTCAACCGAAGTGAGCTCCGGGGTTCGGCAACAGGCGCCGGGATGCGGCTCCCAAGGAGACAGTCATGAGACTTCGGGGAATCACGGCGACGGCAGCGATTCTGATTCTGACTTCGGGACTGGGCCTGTCTCAGGCCCAGCAGGCGTTCACCTCGACCACCGCACCTCCCCTCATCGTCCGGCTAAGCGTCGTGGCCGCGCCCGGCGTGCCAGCGACGGTGGCGCTTCGCAACGGAGAGATGGGGCGTTGGACGAGAGGCGACGGCGTGCAGTACGGATTGACGCCGGTAGTGGCCGACGGCGTAGCGACCTTGTACGTCTTCCAGATCACGCCCGGAGAGTCGCCCGAGACAGAACGGATCAAGCAGATTGGGAAGCGCAAACTCGTGCAGGGAGAATCCGTGTCCGTCCCCAAAGCGGACCCGCTGTTCACGGTCACACTCCTCGAGACAGGACCGGTACCGTCGAAATGACCGTTGGAGCGCGGGGGGCGGGGGACAGCCCCCGCCTCACGGCACGAACGTGAGGATGCCGACGCCGAGGGTGAACCACAACAAGGAGAAGATGACGCCGTAGCCGAAGAAATCCGGAAATCCACCCGGGCGATGCCGGCGACCACCACCACCCAGAACGGCGACAGGAAGTTCCCCATGTGGTCGCCGATGCTGACGGCGAGCAATCCGCGCTGGGCCGTGGAGCCGACCGCCGCCGCGGCCCTTGCCGTGACGAACCCCTGTACGACCCACTGGCCCCCGCTCGATGGAATGAAGACCGCGACGATCGAACTGGCGATGGCGGTCAGCAGCGGGAACGTGAGCGGCGTCGACACGGCCGCGAAGACACCCGAGAAGCGTTCCCCACCGGTCGTGTACTGCAGCAACCCGGCCACGCCGCCGTAGAGGTGATAGAGCACGAGGATCGGCCAGCACACCTGCACGGCGCCCTGGATGGCCTTCGAGAACGAGGCGACGTTCCGGTGCAGGACGAACGCGAGCACCAGCAGGACGGTGTTCATCGCGTTCAGGTCGAGACCGGCGGCCTTCGTTACGAAGTGGTAATACAGCCAGCCGGCCAGTACGAGACCGAGCACCGCCGGGATGACCGCACTGTCGCTCGACCCAGCCGGCGAACCCGGCCGGCTCCTCGTCGGGATGCAACGGCGGAAGGCGCGCGTCGGGTGCCGTCGCCAGCGTGTTCGCTTCTTGGAAGGCGGAAAGCGGCCGCGGCGATTGCGGCATCAGGACCAGGGTGAGCAGGATCACCCCAGCCGGGAACGCCAGCACCATGAGCACCGCCGGCAGCGACCAGATGGTCGAGCGGAGGCTCATCACGCTGGCGGTGGCCTCGAGGAAGTGCCCCGGCGTCGCCATCAGCAGCGGCGCGCTCGAAGACAGACCGAACTGCCACACGGCGCCCGCCGCCGACACCGCCGCCAGCAGGAACGGGAAGTCCACCTGGATCCCTTGCGCTCGGCGGATGCGCAGAAGTGGATGGCGATGAGCGGCGACAGCGCGACGCCGAGGCCCCAGTAGCAGTACGACAGGGCCGCGCCGAGGCTCACCGACAGCGCCACCACGTGCGCGGCGGTCTTCGGGACCTCCGCCAGGGCGACGACCGCCCGCCGGAAGAGCGGCGTCGCGCTCACTACCGAGCTCAGCACCAGGATGAGCGTCATCTGCATGGTGAAGGGCAGCAGCATCCACAGCCCGCGGTAGTAGGCATCGGCGATCGCCGACGGCGCGTTGTCAACGGCGAGCGCCGCGCAGGCGACGACCAGGAGCAGGACCACCGACGCTGAGGTGGCGTCGGGAACGAGGTTGCCGAGCGCGTGCGAGAACTGTTCGAGGCGGGTGCGGCTGGGGGCGCTCATGGGACCTTCCTGACCGCCGGACGAGGCGCGGTCGGCGGCACGGCGGGAAGCACACCGTGTCGACGGATGATCCTATCCTGCCGCGGGGGCCGGCGTCCCGCCCGAGCGGCTGCCGCCGCGGCCCGGTCTGAGAGACCGCCCCGCGGTGCCCGGCGGCACGGGTCGCTGACCGCCGTGCGCCCTTCGGGTATCATCCGTCTGGCGCGCCGCGCGTCGCGTCCGCAACCTGGGAGGGTCCTGGCCTCATGCCTGCTCCGCGTCACCACGATCCGCTCGACGATGTGACGCGCGCCCTGGCGGACGCCGTGGAGGACACCTCGCACTACGGGATCCGGCAGCGGTCAGGCTGGGTCCTGGGCCCGGGGCTGCTGGCGGCCACGCTCCTGCTCTCCCCTCCTTCCGGCCTCTCGCCAGAGGGCTGGCGGACGGCGGGAGCGGCCGCCTGCATGGCGATCTTCTGGATCACCGAAGCCATCCCGATCCCCGTCACGGCCCTGCTGCCGCTCGTGCTCTTCCCCCTGCTGGGCCTGAGCGACATCCGCGGCGCCGCCGCGCCGTTCTCGAATCCCATCATCCTGCTGTTCCTCGGCGGCTTCATCATCGCCCTGGCGATGCAGAAGTGGAACCTCCACCGGCGCGTGGCCATCACCCTCATCGGCGCGACGGGAACCCGGCCGAGCCGCATCATCCTGGGGTTTCTCCTTTCGTCCGCGATGGTCAGCATGTGGGTGAGCAACACCGCCACCGCACTGATGATGCTGCCGATTGCGACCTCCGTCGTGGCGCTCCTGCCGGACGACGCACGCCGCAGCCCGGCGCTGCGAGGCTTCGGCAACGCCCTGATGCTCTCGGTGGCGTACGGCGCGACCACCGGAGGCATGGCCACGCTCATCGGCACGCCGCCCAATGCCCTGCTCGCCGGCTACGTCAGCAGCATCTACGGCGTCGACATCGGTTTCGCGCAGTGGATGCTCCTGGGCGTGCCGGTGTCGCTGGTCACGCTTCCGGCGGTGCATTTCGTGCTGACGCGCGTGTCGTTCCGCCTCGGGAGTGCCGAGCTGCCGGGAATGAGGGCACTGCTGGCCGGCGAGCGGTCGAAGCTCGGGAAGCCCGGTCGCGGCGAGGTGGCGGTGGCGGCGGTGTTCGTGCTGACCGCATTGGGCTGGGTGTTCCAGCCGCTCGTCGCGCGCGCCGCGCCGGCCGTGTCCGATACGACGATCGCCATCGCCGGCGCCGTCGCGCTCTTCATGATCCCTGTCAACGCGCGCCGCGGCGAGTTCGTGATGGACTGGGGATCCGTGCGGACGCTGCCGTGGGAGGTCCTCCTGCTCTTCGGCGGAGGCCTGAGCCTGGCCGGCATGATCGAGAAGCACGGCCTGTCCCACTACCTGGGCAGCCTGAGCGCGGGTCTACAGGGACTCCCCGTCGTGCTGACGCTGTGCATCGTCTGCTTCCTGATCCTCATGCTCACCGAGCTCACCAGCAACACGGCGACGGCGGCCACGTTCCTGCCCATCGTGGCCGCGACGGCTGTGAGCCTGGGGCAGAACCCGCTCCTCTTCCTGATCCCCGCGGCGCTGGCGTCGAATTGTTCGTTCATGCTGCCGGTCGGGACGCCGCCTAACGCCATCGTGTTCGGCAGCGGCCTCGTCACGCTGCCCCAGATGGCAAAGGCCGGCTTCCTGCTCAATCTGGTGATGGTGCCGGTCATCGTCGGCATGGTGCTGCTGCTCGGGCCGTTTGTCTTCGACCTGCAGCTCGACACCATGCCGGCGTGGCTCAAGTAGGCGCCTCGGCGGGCGCGCTCCGGGGATTCCGGCCTCAGCGGGCCGGCACCCGGTACGTCGCGGGGCCGCGGTGGAGGAGACCGCAGTCCGGCTGCTGGTCACCCACGGAACTGTAGTCCCGCAGCCGGAATCGGCGGTCTCCAGCACCCCCTGAACGGGGCGCAACACTGGTGGCGCCTCGCACGTCCGGTCTCCACTCCTCTCTCCCGGCCGGCGGTGGCGGGGCATGGTTCTTGCCCCGCCTCCGGTCAGTCCGGAGGAGCCTTCAGGGCTCCACGGGGATTCCCGTCCCGTGAGAACACCGCCATGATGCCACCCCGCACTCGGCTCCGCAGCGCCTGGTTGGGCTTCACGGTCCTGCTCGGCTCGATGTTCGTGCTCGCATCCGCCGCGACGCTCCAGGCACAGGTCCTCAACGACCCGCGCATCGCGGAGTTCAACCCGTCGCCCGACCACTGGGCGGTGCTCGACAACGGCCAGCCGGCCGTCCTGCGCTACGAGCTCGACGTGTACCCGGTCGGGGGATCGGCGCCGTTCGGGACATTGGACATGGGCAAGCCCTCGCCGCAGGGCGACGGCAAGATCCGCTACGACTTCGCGGCCCAGATCGCCTCCTTGTCGCTGCCGGGCGGCAACTACGAGGCCCGCGTCAGCGCCGTCGGCCCGGAGGGCGAGGCCCTCAGCGATCCCTCGAACCCATTCACCTTTTCCGGCGTCGGTTCCTGCGCGGTCTACCTGGGCGCGACGACGGTGCAGGCGGCGGCCGGGGGCGGCAGCTACGCCGTGACCGTCGCGACCGGCGCCGGCTGCACATGGACGGCCACGAACACGCTGCCCTGGGTCACGGTGTGGACGGGAAGCGGTACGGGCAACGGGACGTTCTCGTTCGAGGTGTCTGCCAATGCGTCGCTGTCCGGGCGCTCGGGCACGATCACGGTCGGGGATTTGTCGCTGACCGTCGCCCAGCCGGGCTTCACGCCGCCGTGCAGCTACGGCGTGTCGCCGGCCTCGGCGAACGCGGGTGCGTCGGGCGGGGGCGCGAGCTTCGGCGTGACGGCGGGCAGCATGTGCTCGTGGACCGCCACGCCCTCCGCGAGCTGGATCACGGTCACCGCCGGTGGCAACGGCACGGGGAACGGCACCGTGTCGGTGAGCCTCGCGGCCAACGCGTCGACGTCCGCCCGCACGGGCACCGTCACCGTCCAGGGTCGGACGTTCACGGTCACGCAGGCTGGGGCCGTCGCGCCCGATTGCAGCTACAGCGTCACGCCGCCGTCGTTCACCTTTACGTCTGCAGGCGGCCGTGGCACCGTCAGTGTGGTCACGTCCGGCGTGTGCAGATGGACGGTCGTCTCCGACCAGAGTTGGCTCGCGCCTGCGGTCACGGGCGGCGCGGGCAACGGCACGGTGGCGTTCGTGGTCAAGCTGAACAAGGCGGCATCGGTCCGGACGGCGAAGCTGACGATCGGCCCCTGGGTCGTCGCCGTGCAGCAGGCCGGAAAGCCCCGCCGGACGAAGTGACGTACCTGCGGGCCACGGCCGCCAGGCAGCCAACGACTTCCCGGCGGCGCGGCGATACTGGAAGCCCCGGGGCTCCTTCCTGAAGGAGACCGGGGCTTTCCCGTCTTCGGTATCGTCCACAATCGACGATGCGGTACGGCGGAGTCCAGCATGGCTCAGTCCGATGGCCGCATGTGGCGTTGGGCTATAGTCGGCATGAGAGGGACGTGGCCGCAGCGCGCCGGGGAGTGCGGAGCGCCAGCCCGGGATTGGGCCACTCTTGGGGGTTCGTATGCTGGGGCTCGTCACGCTTGGCCATACGCCGCGCCCGGACTTCGAACAGGCCTTCCGACGGCACGCCGGCGCCGCCGACATTCGCATCCTGGGCGCGCTCGACGGCCTGGAAGCCGACGACGTGCGGGCTCTCGGCGCGGCGGGCGACGCCTATCCACTGCTGGTCCGCCTGGCGGATGGCACCTCGGCGGAGGTGCCGATGTCGGCGCTCGCGCCGCGCGTGGCCGCCTGCGCGGATCGGCTGGCCGCGGCCGGTGCGCGCCTCGTCGTGGTGCTGTGCGCCGGAGGGTTCCCGCCGTTCTCATGCGCGGCGCCCGTGCTGTTGCCGGGACGACTCGTGCCGGCGATCGTCGCGACGCTCACCCGCTCGCGGCGCGTGGGCGTGGTGGTGCCCGTGCGCGGGCAGGCCGAGGCCGCCCGGGCGAAGTGGGCGGCCGACGGGTTCGACGCCGTTGTCGCGTGGGCGTCGCCTGTGTGTCCCGAGGAAATGGACGCGGCCGCCCGGATGATGAGCGACCCGGCGCTGGAACTGGTGGTGCTCGATTGCATGGGCCACGACGAGGAGTACCGCCTGGCGTTCGCGCGCCGCTGCGGGAGGCCGGTCGTTCTGGCGCAGTCCCTCGTCGCTCGCGTCGCTGGCGAATTCGTGGCGGGCGTGGCCTGACCAGTTTCAGTCCAGCGCCGTCAGCCCCGTCGTCCGAGTAGCCGTCGGCGGCGACCCCCGTGAGCGCCTGGGATTACGCGAGCCCGGAGGGGATCCAGCCCGCCTACGACCTCGGACTGTGGGACGGCGAGGCGTTGCTGAAGATCCGGCGCCCGTAGATCCTTCGCCGGTGGCCGCGCCGGGCATGGAACGCCGCGTTCCCGGCGCACGTCCGTCACTGCAACTTGACGCGGTGCGTCGCCGCGATCTGCTGCGCCGTGTCTCTCACGACGATGTCCCCGCCTCCGGCCGGCCACGGCGAGGTTGGCGACTGCGCCTTCACCTGATACGTGATCGTTGACGCCCCGATGCCGTAACGATCATCCGCCCCGCCGCCACTGCCGCCGGCGGTCAGGTTCACCGTGTCTTCCAGGATGCTGCTCCTGGACGCCGTCCACCCGCAGTCTGGCGCGCTGGCCGATATCGTGAATTGCCCGGATCCCGCACTGCCGCCCGTGAACGTCAGGTCGCCCGGCGAGACCTGGAATGTGCATCCCGAGCCGCCGGTGCCGGCCTGGTCGACTTCGGATAGGATCGCTCGCGCCGGGTTCCTGCGCAGGTGAGGAGATCTGTCATGTCACGGTTCATCTCGATGCCCACGGCTGCGGTCATTCTGCTCGTGTTGATCGGAGCGGTCCACGCGCCCGCGGATGCGCAGGACTGGCCGCAATGGCGAGGGCCGGGGCGGGACGGCCTCATCACGTCGTTCCGGGAACCGAAAGCCTGGCCCGCCCGCCTCAAACAGGCGTGGCAGGTGACGGTCGGCACCGGCCATTCGTCGCCGCTCGTCGAGGGGCGTCGAATCTACCTTCTGAGCCGTCAGGGCGAGCAGGAAGTCGTTTCCTGCCTCGATCTTGAAACCGGCAAGCTGGTCTGGCGCGACCTCTACCCGGCGCCCTACACGGTGAACTCGGCGGCCACCCGGCACGGCAAGGGGCCGAAGTCGACGCCGGTCCTCCAGGGCGGCACGCTCTTCACGCTCGGCATCGGCGGCATCCTGTCCGCCTACGACGCCGGGAGCGGCAGGCTTCGCTGGCGCAGGGAGTTCGCCTCCGAGTACCCGACGACCTCGCCGCTCTACGGCGCCGCCATGTCGCCCATCGTCGAGCGAGGATTGCTCATCGCGCACGTCGGCGGGCACGGCAACGGCGCGCTCTGCGCCTTCGACGTAGAGACCGGAAGGACGGTCTGGCGTTGGACCGGGGACGGGCCTGGCTACGCGTCACCGATCGCCGCAGATTTCGGCGGCATACGACAAGTCGTCACGCAGTCCCAGGAGAACGTCATCGCCGTGTCGCCCGTTGACGGCACGCTGCTCTGGAGTCTGCCGTTCACGACCGCCTACGACCAGAACGCCGTGACGCCGGTCGTGTCCGGGGACACGGTCATCGTGTCCGGGCTCGACACCGGCGTGCGGGCGTACCGGATCGCCAAAGTCGGCAACACCTGGCATCCGGAGAGGGTCTGGGAGAACCGGGACGTGTCGTTCTACATGAACACGCCGGTGCTGGCAGGCGGCACGCTCTACGGCATGTCGCATCGGAACAAGGGGTCGTTTGTCGCCGTCGACGCGCGGACGGGCGCGGCGCTGTGGGCCACGCCAGGACGCGTCGGCGACAACGCGGCGGCGCTCGTCGCCGGGGAGACGCTCTTCCTGCTCACCACCGACGCCGAGCTCATCGTCTCGAAGGCGAGCCGGGCGGGATTCGAGGAACGGCGGCGCTACACCGTGGCCGCAAGCCCCACCTGGGCCCACCCGGTCGTCACCCGGGCCGGCATCCTGGTGAAGGACGCCGAGACGCTGGCCCTCTGGCGCCTCGAGTAGACGCGCACGCCCGCATCGGCAGCCCCGCGGCGCGCCGTCGGCGCGGGGCCGCGACGGACCTGTCCTGCTTCACCGCCTGCGAACAGCGGGCGGTACACGAAAACCCGCTCCGGCCGAACATCTGTCCGGCCCGGAGCGGGGGTTGATCGATTGGGTCCGACTCTACTGACGCCGGCGGCGCTTGAGGGCGGCCATCGCAGCGCCGAGGCCCGTCAGCAGCAGCGTGCCGGGTTCCGGAACGGGAGCACCGGTGACGTCGCCGTTCTTCACGCCGCCGCCCGTGATGTCGTCGATGCCGTAGATGTCGCGCGAGACTTTCACGTTGAGCAGCGACAGTCTCATCACCTGGAAGGGCTCTCCGAACGAGGTCACGCCGAAGTACCGCACCCCGCCGCCCGACGTGCCGGGCACGCTGAGGGTCTGCGGGCTTCCGTTGTTGAAATCGAAATACAGGTCTCCCGCGGCCGTGCCCAGGCCGGTGAAGTACGCGCCGAAGTACTCGGTCGGCTTCTGGAAGTCGATGTCGACCGTCACCGTGCCGATGTCGAAGATCGGGACCACGCGCAGGAACGTGTCTCCGCCGCCCGTGGTGTTGTACCCGAGCACCTCGGGCTCCTCGGTGTCGGTGCTGACCCCGGCTCCGACGGCGTTCGTGACGCCGTTCAAGGTGAACTTGATCGAGCCGACGTTGAAGTTGGTGTAGTAGCCCGGCGTCGCCAGTTCGAAGTCGACGGTCCCCGGGATGCCGCTCGCACCGGAGATCGCCGTCTTGAACGCGGCCTCGGCCGCGGCAGAGTTGGGACGCGCGCCGCCGGGCCCGACGCCGGCGTCAACACCCGAGTAGGTGATGGGGCCGGCCGAGAGCGGCGCCGCGCACAACAGAGCCATGAACACGAAAACGATCAGTCTCCTCATCCTAGAGCCCTCCGGCGACGTCATTTGCAATTCAGGGGCCACGGGCGGTCGAACGAGACCCTGGTTGAGATCCGCGTATTTTCGGCCAGATCTTCACGCTTCGCCCGGCGACGGCGAGAATACGAACGCCCAATAACTCGCCCTGTGAGGTGACTTTTGTCGCGTCATACGAGGACCTCAGGTCGCGCTGCCCACGCTCGTGCCGAGGCCTCTGGCTTCCAGCGTGAGCGGTCGCCCGTTCAGTCCCGGCGTCTGGCCGGGTTAGACTGTTCGTGTACTTCCTCTCCGTCAACCTGACGCGGTTCGCACCGGTCCGCGTCCGTTTCCGGAACCGACCGGCCATGCAGAGCCTCCGACTGGCCTTGTGCGTCCTACTGCTCTCGAGCCTTGCCCTGGCGCAAGCGCCGTCCCCGCTCACGCCCCAGATGAGCCCGATCGTCACCTGGGATCCGGACCGCGATATCAGCCGCCCGCCCACCAAGCGCCCGTTGACGGCAGCGGAACTGAAGGCGGCTCGCGCGCGTGCGGATCGGTTCTACGACCTGGTGAAGGCGACGCCCACCTTCAGCCAGCCCGCGAAGCACGTGACGCTGGTCACCGCCTGGCCGGTCGTGCTGGACGATGGTGCCGTGAACGAGAGTTTCTACGCCTACCGCTCCGCCCCCGCGGATGTCAGGAGGCGGGCCGACGGATCGCTGTGGCCCAAGATGGGCGGCGACCACACGGTGGTGTCCTTCCAGACCAACCGCCGGCCGCAGGCCTTCCGCCTGGAGGATCGGGCGGTCGTTCGCTTCACGCGCACGATCGAGAACGACGGCCCATCGTACGAGGTGTTCTCGCAGCCGCGCACCTTCGCCGAGCTGGGCGGCGGCACCCTGTACAACAGCATCCTGGTGATCACGCGGGACGGCCGGTCAATCCTGGAGCCGGCGCCGCTGGGGCCGATTCTCGCCAGCGAGATCGTCCGCGCCCGCCAGAGCATCGCGGATCTGGACCGTGTAACGAAGCAGTCGCTCGACGAGCTGGAGGCGTCGATGACGCCACAGGCGAAGGCCGAGCGGCGGGCGAAGCGCGCCGAGCGGTGGAAGACCCAGTTCCGCAACCCCGCCACCCTGGCGAGCGAGCTCGATGCGGCGGACAGGTCCGACGAGGCGGATTATCAGCGGCAGAAGGAGCGGCTCACGCCGCCTGCGGTGCGCGATCCGAAGAGCGTGTACTGGGGGTACCGCCTCGCGCTTGAGGCCCTCGAGACGCAGGCGGCGTCCCTCGACGATGCGGGACGGCGTGGTGGCGCCTGCGGTCGGATGGACCCGGCATTCAGCCCACAGAACGGCGCGCGGTTCGAGCCGGCCGCCTCCGGGAGCACCGGTTGCGTGCCGATCGTGCGGATTCGCCGGGACCTGGTGGACCTGAAGCGGCCGAACGAGGTGCAGCTGTTGGCGGTGTTCCTCCCGGACGACCCGTGCGGGGAGCAGTGGGCCGGGAAGGCTGGGCCGCAGAGCAACCGGTGCGACGTCGCGGTGCCCTTGATGCGCGAGCTCGACTGGACGGCGATGCGGGCGGTGATGGGGTGGTAGTGGCCGCTGCGCACTAGCCAGCTGCCCTGTGGAAGACCGGCGACGCGGGCGCAAGAGCGCCCGGAGGCCCGGCCGGGGACTGCGGCTCTCCTCACGCCTGGAGCATCACACCGGCTCGAAGACGACGCGCTCGGGGTCCTTCCCCTCCAGCCGGGCGAAGTACGTCTCGACGGTGACGTCCGGGAGCGTCTCGCGCAGGCGCGCCGCCACCTTCTTCAGGTCGGCGATCTGCCGCTCCCTCAAATCGAGCTTGAACGAGAAGAGCTTGCGTTCCTTGTACCAGGAGCAGTCCTGGTGGGCGATGGCGACGATGCGCGTCGTGCCGTGCGCCTCGATCAGCGACTCGAGCCGCCGCCGGAAGAAACTGAAGTCCTTCGGCACGAGATCGAAGAGCGTCAGCGGTTCGATGCCTCCCGGCACGGCCAGGAAGTCGGCGTGCAGGTCGGCTTTCAGGTGGTTGACCGTGAATTCCTGGATCTGCGCCCGCCAGCGGCCATCGACGCACGAGATGATGACCGTGTCGGGCCGCTTCGGGTTCCAGGGAACCGTGCTCTCGTAAATGGTCCCGGCCGTCATGAGTTCACCTCGTGTTGGGGCGGCCGCGTCAGGCGGACGCCTTGCCGGTGCCGGGCGTCTCGCGGTTTTCCGCCTCGGCCGCGGCGGCATCGGTCTTGGCCTGCACGAGGCGCACGACGTCGATGCCGAACTGGTCCTTCAGCATGGCGAGCATGGCCGTCACGCCGCCGCCGACGGTGCCCATCACCCTGCCAACGCCGCTGCCGCCGCCCGCGCCCTGTCCCATCTCGATGATGTTGATCTTGTCGATGCCCGCGAGCTGCGTGGCGAAGGCCTGGGCCAGCTCCGGCATCTTCTCGACCAGCATGTTGAGCACGGCGGCCTCGTTGAAGTTCTTCCAGGCCTCCGACTTCTTCTGGAGCCCTTCCGCCTCCGCCAGCAGCTTCTTCTTGATGACCTCGGCTTCAGCCTCGCCGATGGCGAGGACCTTCGCGGCCTCGGCGCGGCCGATCTTCTCGATCTTCGCGGCCTCGCCGGCGCCCTCGTACTCGAGCTCCTTCTGCGTGGCCTCGGCCTTGATGATCGTGGCCTGTTTCTCGCCCTCGGCCTTCAGGATCGCAGCCTGGCGACCGGCCTCGGCCGGCTTTACCATGGTGGCCTGCAGTTCCTTCTCCTTGCGCAGCGCCTCCTGCTCCTGGACCAGCACTTCCTGGGCCTTGCGGACCTGGTCGATGCGCGTTTCCTGCTCGGTCACCTTCTGCTTGGCGATGGCGGTGGCGAGCGGTCCGGCCTGTCCGGCCTCGGCCTGTTTGCTCTGCACGGCGGCGTTGAACTCCGCCTGCTTCGTCTCCTTGTCGCGCAGCGACTGCGCGATGGTGACGTCCGCCTCGTACCGCTTGGTCTTCCCTTCCTGGTCGGCGTTGGCCGACTGGATCATCGCGTCGCGCTGCGCCAGCGCCTCGCCGATCACGGCGTCGCGCTTGACCTCGGCCGTCCGCTTCTTCCCGAGGGCGTCGAGGTAGCCCTCTTCGTCGCTGATCTGCTGGATGGTGAGGATGTCGATGTTGACACCCATCTTCTTGAGGTCGACGGCGGCCTCGTCGGTCATCTTCTGGGCGAAGGCCTGGCGATCGGCGTTGATCTCCTCGACGGTGAGCGTGCCGAGAATCGCCCGGAGGTGGCCTTCGAGGGTCTGGAAGATGACCCCCTTGATCTGTTCCACGCTCATGCCGAGGAACCGTTCCGCGGCCGACCGCAGCGACATGTCGTCGCCGGCGATCTTGACGTTGGCGACCGCCTCGACGGTGACCGGCACCCCTTCCTTGGTGTAGGCGCGCTGGATCTTCAACGGGATGGAGATGACGTTGAGCGATAGGTAGGCCACCTGCTCGAGCACGGGGAGCCGCAGCCCGGCGCCGCCTCGCACCACGCGGAACCCGACGCTGGTGCGGCCGCCCTTCTCGTCGACGAGCGTCTGCTTCCGCCCGTAGAAGATCGCGACCTGCGAGGGCGGGACCTTGATGTAGTTGCGGGCGAAGAGCGCCATCGCCGCGAAGATCCCGAGAAGCCCCAGCAGGATCGCGAGCGCGATGGTGACCGCCGAAAACCCGCCGACGAGGCTGCTCATGACGCTCCTCCCGGAGCCCGCGAACTCGCGCGCTCCACGATGATCGAATCTCCCAGCAACGCCGTGACGACGACCACCGATCCGGCCGCGATCGCGCCGCCGTCTTTCGATCGCGCGATCTGCGTCGTCCGTTCTCCGCCGTACTCGAGTGTGACCTGTCCCATGCCGCCCCGCGGGATGCCGACGGTGACCTCCGCCGTCTTGCCGATGAGGCCCGCCATGTGTATCTCGCTCGAGGCCTGCTGGGAGTACAGGATCTTCGCGAACTGGTACACGAGCCCCGACATCGCGATGCCCGCGACGACGCCGCAGCCTGCGGCCGCCGGATGCGAAAGCTCGTAATAGCGGGCGACGACGCCGCCGACGCCGAACGCGGTCAGGAACGACGCCATGATGCGGGCGCTGAAGATGCTCGGGCCGCCCTCGTGGCCGAAGTCGCCGTGGTCGGCGTCGCCGACGTGGATCTCGTGGTCGCCGCCGAAGATCTCGCCGACGAACAGCATCACGATCAGGAAGAGAAACCCGAACGCTCCGATCGCAGCGTAGATGAGCATGTGGCCCCCCGGGGCGTGCCGCGAATGGGTCTGGACGCGTCCTCGCGCGCGGATTCCAACAGACGCTATCCCGGTGCCGACGCGCTGTCAACCCGTCATACGCGGCCGATGCGCCATGCAGGATCCGACGCGTGAAGGCCCGGACGGGACACTGCTGGCTGATGGAGTCCGGGGTCTTCAGCCCCGGGGCAACCTACCGCCCGAACCAGTAGCTCATCTTCACCATGAAGACGTTGTCGCCGGGCGCGCGCATCATCCGGGAGATGTCCTGGTTGAAGGAGAAGCGCCCGTCGGTCGTCTCGTCTTCCCGCTGCTGCGTCCAGACGACATAGAGCGTCGAGCCGGGCTTGAACTCCCAGCGGAAGACCGTGTTCGCACGGAGCGAGGTGTAGTTGAAGTCCGGGCTGGGAATGAGGAACGGCGTGCCCGCGCCGCCCGGCCCGGGATAGACCGTGTACACGCCGTTCTCCGCATCGTAGCTGATGGTGCCCGTGTCCTTGCCGTACTCCGCGAAGTCGTAGGTCCGCGGCTGCAGCGCCTCCTTGAATCCCGCGTACCGGCCGACGGAGAGCAGCGGCTGCACGTACATCTGCAGCGACATGCGCGGGCTCAGGATGAGGTTGAGGCGCGTCTCCATCCCGAATTCCGTCTGGTCGAGCGCGGCGAACACGTAGCGGCGGCCGTACATCGCGACCGCTTCGGCATCGGTCACCGCGCGGACGTATTGCGTCGCGGTCAGCTCGCGGGTGAACGTCGGGCCAATCTCGAAACTGAACGTGGGCAGCGGCCGGAACTTCAGCCCGATCTCCGCTTCGCCCGACCACGAACCGTCCGGCCTTGTCTCGTAGTTCCCGTCCACCTCCCAGACGACCGGCTTTCGTTCGTCGCCTTCGATGCTCGCGGATGCGATGGTGAATCCGGGCGCCCGCATCATCGGCCCGCCGCGGGTCATCCGGTCACTGTACACCCACCGGCCGGCGTGCGCGCCGACGTGAAACGACCAGTAGTTGCGCAGCGTCGCGTGGAACTGGGCGAAGTACCCGTCGCCCACCGCATCGCCCGCGAAGTTCCAGGTGTTCCACTTCGCCGCGAACAGCGACCGGTCGCGGCTGAAGCGGTCCGGTGTGGGTTTCAGGAAGACGAGCGCCGCGTGCCCGCCCATGCGGTCGGCGTTCGTCATGTACCCGGCGTCGTTCACTTCGAAGCCCGGGCTCACGGCCCAGAACGAGGCGTTGGGCCTTATGCCGCCGCTGTTCTTGTTGAAGTCGCTCTGGAGGCTCCACCCGGACAGGGACTCGGCCGCCGGGTCGAACGTGAGGTGCGTCGCATCGGGCCGCTGGTAGTAGCGCGCCGACGAGCGCTGAAGCCTGGCGATCGACGTCTGCGAGCCGGCCACGCGGCTGCCGGTGAAGCTGCCCGTGACGACGTAGTCGCGCTTGCCCGTGAGAAACACGTGCCCGTCGCCGCCGAGCACAAACGCGCTGCCAGCCAGTTGGGCATCGAGCGCCGGCTCGGACAGATTCCGGTTCACCGCCGTGGTCAGCATGCCGAATCCGGCGCGCTGCCCCACGTCGCGGCGCATCCGGGCCGCCAGGTAGTTGGAGAACGGTTCCACCTCGGTCTTGCCCTGCACGCCCCCGGTGGAGGTGTCGGCCCACTCGCGCGCGGTGGCGGCGTCGATGAAGTTCACCGTCCAGCCGCGGCTCGTCTTGCCCGTGACCTTCGCCGCGCCGATGATCGTGGTGGAAGTCGGCCGATCGACGTATTCGCCCGCGGCAGCCCCCTGGGGCGTCCGGCCCACGCGGCGCGAGTAGAACAGCGTCGGGTTCGTGCGGTTGAACCCCATGTACCCGCTTGCGCCGTTGCGTCCGAAGTTGTCGAAGGCCTGAGACCCCTCGATGAAGAACGGGCGCCGCTCCTCGTAGAACGTCTCGAAGACGGTCAGGTTGACGACGGCCGGGTCCACTTCGACCTGGCCGAAGTCGGGGTTCACCGTCGCGTCCATCGTCATGTTGCTGGTGAATCCCCACTTCGCGTCGAGGCCGATCGACCCGACGGCGGCGCGCCCGTCATTGAATGGATCGCCTGGCTCCGCCGTGCCGCTGATCTCGCTGCGCGCCGTGACGTAGGGCAGGAGTTCGAGATGGCGACGGCTCTGGATCCCGTCGAGGCCGTCCAGCTCGCCGGCGAGCGACACGAGGCGGCCCGCGTTCTTCGGGACCAACGCCCACCAGGATTCTTCCTGTTTGCGCTGCACCATGCGGACAACGTGCAGGCCCCAGACCTGGCGGTCCTTGGTCGAGAAGCGGAGCTGGGAGAACGGGATGCGCATCTCGGCAACCCAGCCCCTGTCGTCGATCGACACCGCGGCGTCCCACACACCGTTCCAGGTGTTGTCGTCGCTCGAGTCGTTGAACAGCACGCCGTCGCCGATGGACCCGGCGGCGGTGACCGAGAACATCGACCCGGTGAGCTTGTCGTGATGGGCATCGATCCCGACGAGGATCCAGTCGGCGATGCCGTCGGTGTCCCCGTCCCGCCTCGTCAGGCGCGTTGCGATCTTGGACGGTTCGGAGTCGTACATGCGTGCGCCGACGTAGATGGCGTCGTCGTCGTAGAGGAAGCGGACCTCGGTCGGCTCGGTGGCCGGCTTGCCCTCGTCGGGGTCCTTCTGCAGGAAGTCCTTCGCGGGTGCGGCCCGTTCCCAGTCGGCCTCGTCGAGGCGTCCATCGACGGCGATCTGCGCGGTGGCGCGCACCGCCGAGATGCGGGGCGTCGGGCGGGCCGGCGGCGCGGCAGCCGGCGGCGTCTGCCCGCGCGCGGGCCACGAGACCGCCAGAACTGCCGCAACCAGCAGGATGTTCAGGCGTTGTCGACCCACGCAGCCTCCGGACGCGCGGCGGCACACCGCGACACGCCAGTTGGACGGAGATCGGCGCCACTTTGTTCGATTCCCGCGCCGCGTGGCGGCGCCGACTCCGTGCTAGACTCCATGCCGGCCATGCCGGACAGGCACGCCCCGGCAGCCACCGGGGCATGCTGTTCGAACCCGTTTCCGCTCAGGCAATCTACGTCAACGGAGGATTCACCATGAGTCGCAACACCCAGCCCACCCGACGCCGCTTCATCGGCACGCTGGCCGGCGGCGCGGCCGCGGCTGCGACCGTCACGATGTCGGCCGCCTCGCGCGATCGCGAAGAGATCATCCCGGACCGCCAGCAGCCGGCTTCGCCCAGCGACCAGATCCAGCTCGCGCTCATCGGCGCGGGCATTCAGGGCACGGGGGACACCGCCACCGCGATCACGGTGCCCGGCGTCAAGCTCGTCGCGGTGTGCGACCTCTACGATGGCCGGCTGACCGACGCGAAGAAGCGCTGGGGCCAGGACCTGTTCACCACGCGCGACTACCGCGAGATCATCAACCGCCCCGACATCGACGCCGTCATCGCCGCGGTCCCCGACCACTGGCACAAGCAGATCGCGGTGGACGCCCTCGGCAAGAACAAGTCGGTGTACCTCGAGAAGCCGATGGTGCAGCAGCTCGGCGAGGGCGAAGCTGTCATCGCCGCGCAGAAGGCGTCGAAGGGTGTCCTGCAGGTCGGCAGCCAGGGCATGAGTTCGCTCAGCAACGAGAAAGCGAAGGAACTGCTGGCAGCCGGCGCCATCGGCAAGCTGCTCTACGCCGAAGGGTTCTGGGCGCGCAACAGCCCGTCGGGCGCCTGGCAGTACGCGATTCCGCCGGACGCGTCGGAACAGACGCTCGACTGGGACAAGTTCCTGGGTGCCACGGCGAAGCGCCCGTATGACCCGCTCCGGTTCTTCCGGTGGCGCAACTACAAGGACTACGGCACCGGCGTCTGCGGCGACCTGTTCGTGCACCTGTTCTCCAGCCTGCACTTCATCACCGGCTCGATGGGCCCGACGCAGATCATGGCCCAGGGCGGCCTGCGGTTCTGGAAGGACGGCCGCGACGTGCCGGACGTCATGCTCGGCATGTTCGACTACCCGGAAACGCCCGCGCACTCGCCGTTCAGCCTCTCGCTGCGCGTCAACTTCGTCGACGGCACGTCCGGCAACACCTTCCTCCGCATGGTCGGCACCGGCGGCGCGATGGACGTGGGCTTCGATAACGAAGTGACGGTGAAGTACCAGAAGACGTGGGATCCGCTGAAGGCCACCCAGGGCGACTTCAGGGCCAACCCGGAGCCGGACGCCCGCAAGGACATCGTGCCGGCGGCCAACATCGTGTACCGCGCCGAGCAGGGCTACAAGGGCGCGCACTACGACCACTTCAGCAACTGGTTCAGGGCCATCCGCACGGGAGGCAAAGTGATCGAGGACCCGGTGTTCGGGTACCGCGCGGCGGCGCCGGCCCTCGCCTGCAACCTGAGCTACTACGAGAAGCGCGCGATCCAGTGGGATCCGGTCGCGATGAAGGTCACGAAGTAGACGCCAGCAATCGGGACCGGGGCACCGGGCAGCCGGTGCCTCGGTCTGCCACACGCGTTCGATCCTGAGGCAGTCCCCACCTCCCACGTTCCCTGCATCTGCTCTCGCGGTATTTCAGCGTCTTTTTCGCTGCCGCCGCGCGTTCCGGCCGCGCGACGGTACCTGCCGGCGGGAATCCGTGTCCCGGAATCTGGCACGCCGGCCACCGTTCCAGCGGCGCAAGATTCCTGTAACCAGTCTGTTTAGAATCACTTGCAGGATTGGCGCAAGCATGGATCGGGCCTTGCTCGCCACAATTGGCTGCGGGGTCGTATTCCCGCGACCATTGGGAGATGACGATGATCAGGCGCTTCACGACACACCAGCAGTGGGGTTCACGGCTCGTTGTGGCCGCCCTCGTTCTGGCGTTCCTTGGCGTCCCGCTCGGCGCCGCCCAGGCCAAGCCCCAGCAGGGCAAGCTCGACAAGAGCGTGGCCGAGTTGATCGACGCGGCCCGGGACGAGTCGCCTCTTCGCGTCATCATCACGGTGGCTCCGGGCGCGAGGCAGGGGATCTACGCCAAGCTCAAGGCGCACGGCGCGAAGGTCAACGCCAGCTACACCATCATCGAAGCGCTGGCGGCCGAACTGCCGCCTGGGCTGATCCGCAGCCTGGCCAAGGACAAGGACGTCGTCTCCATCTCCACCGACGCCATGGTGAAGGGCGACGGCGTGAGCGGCGTGACAGGAACCGCCGTCGGGAGCGCCTTCACCCTTCGCCGCACGCTGGGCCTCGCCTCCGCCGAGCCCGTCACGCGCCTGGGGGCGACGAGCGCGTCGTATGGAAAAGGTAGTTCGGCGACGTTCACGTACGCGAGCGGCTCCGGCTCCAACCGCCTGATGCTGGTGGGCGTGGCGATGCACCCCGATGGCAACGCCTCGCGCGCGGCCTCGAGCGTGACCTACGGCGGCGTGTACCTCACGCGCGTCGGGTTCTCGAAGGACGCCTACGCCCGGACACGGGTCGAAATCTGGCGGCTGACGAACCCGCCGGCCGGGAGCGCCAGCCTCAAGGTGACGTTGAACGGCACGGCCAAGGCCATGATCGTCGGCGCGGTCACCTACTCGGGCGTCGACCAGGGCACCCCGCTCGGCACCGCCGCCTCGGCGAACGCGCTCACGGGCAGCCCGAGCGCCCAGGTCGCGTCCGACATCGACGGCCTCGTGTTCGACACGGTGGCACGGGAACTGGGAGGCAGCGTCACGGCGGGCGCGGGCCAGACGTCGGTCTTCGCGAAGACGAACACGCAGATCACGTCCGCCGGCAGCGAGGAGGCGGGGTCATCGTCGGTCGCGATGCAGTGGACCCCGGCCGACAGCACCCAGGAATGGTCGCAGGTCGCGGTGCCCATCAACGCGGCGAAGTCCGAGTCGGCGCTCACCGGCGCGGGTGTCACCGTGGCGCTCGTCGATTCCGGCATGCTGCAGGACGGCGGCGGGACGGCCCGCATCAAGACGACGCGCGATTTCACGGGCGGCAGCGCGAACCCAGCGAATGTGGCGCCGGTGGACGGCTACGGCCACGGCACGCACATCGCGGGCCTCATCGGGGGCGACAAGACCGAGGTGAAGGGCGTGGCGCCCGGCGTGTCCTTCGTCAGCCTGCGCGCGCTGAACGGCATCGGCGGCGGCTACACCAGCCACGTGATCGCGGCGGTGCAGTGGGCAGTGACGAACAAGGCCGCGTACGGGATCGACGTGCTGAATCTCTCGCTCGGCCACCCGATCTTCGAGCCGGCGGCCAGAGATCCTCTGGTGCAGGCGGTCGAGGCGGCCTCCCGCGCCGGCATCGTCGTCGTGGCCTCGGCCGGGAACATCGGGTTCAATCCGGTCACGCAAACGGTCGGCTACGCCGGCATCACCTCGCCGGGCAACGCGCCGTCGGCCATCACCGTCGGGTCGGCCCGGCCGCAGGACACGAACACCCGCACCGACGACGTCGTGGCGGACTACAGCTCCCGCGGGCCGACATGGTACGACGCCTACGTCAAGCCCGACGTCGTCGCGCCGGGGCATCACCTGCTCGGGGCGGCCGCGGCCGGCCAGTTCCTCTACGAGACGTTCCCCGCCTACCGCGGCCCGGCCTATGGCGGCCGCGCCTACATGTATCTGAGCGGGTCGAGCATGGCGGCGGGCGTCGTGACGGGCACCGCGGCGCTGATGATCGAGCACGCGCGGAACCAGTTCGGCGTTGCGCCGACGGCCAACGCGCTCAAGGCCATGTTGCAGCACACGGCGTTCACGCTGACCGACGGCTGCGGCGTGGCCTACGACGTGCTGACGCAGGGCGCGGGCGCCGTGAACCCCGGCGGCGCGGCCGGCCTTGCCGGCGCCATCGACCCCAGGATGCCGGTCGGCTCGTCATGGCTGGTGGAGAGCATCTCCCCCGCGACCCTGGTGGACGGCCAGACGATCGCCTGGGGCCAGAACATCGTGTGGGGCGACAACATCGTCTGGGGCGACGCGATCTACACGAACCGCACGTCATGGGCCAGCAACATCGTGTGGGGCGACAACATCGTCTGGGGAGACAGCCTCCTGTCCCTGACCAGCGCCTCGAATATCGTCTGGGGCGACGCCGCCAATATCGTCTGGGGTGACAACATCGTCTGGGGCGACAACATCGTCTGGGGCGACAACATCGTCTGGGGCGACAACATCGTCTGGGGCGACTTCTTCACCAACTTCGAGGTGTTCGACTCGCAGACCGCGGGAGCGTCGTGCGGGTCGGGGATCATGAGCCCGGCGCCCGGGCCGGCCAGCGCGCAGTAGTCGCGGGGCAACAGGACACGTCACGACAGTTACTGCAGGATGAACACCATGACGACGAACCTCAACCCCGAGACGCGCACCACCCCGGCACAGGCCTGGTCGAGCACCTGGCGCTGGCGCACCGGGCTCGTCGCGGCCCTCGTGCTGCTGTCGTTTGCGTTCACTGCGGTGCCGGCGTCGGCCGGCCCGCAGGATGCGGCCACGCGCAAGCTCGACACGCATCTGCAGGCGATCCTGCAGAAGGCTGACCAGGGCGCGCAGCGCGTGATCGTCCTGTCGGCGCCCGGCGCCGGCCCGGCGGTGGCGGACGCCTCGCGAAAGAAGGGCCGGCGGGCGGATCAGGTCGGCCGCAGCGCTGATCTGCTGGCGATGACGGTGTCGGGCGACGGTTTGGCGGAACTCACCAACCGCGCCGACGTCGTGCGCGTGTCGAGCGACGCGGTGGTCAGGTCGCACGGGGACGTCCCGGCTGGCATCGGGACGTCCTCTCATCTGGTGGACACCCTGGGCCTGACCAGCAGCGTCTGGAACGGCGCGTCGATAGGGGTGGCCGTCATCGACTCGGGCCTCGCCGCGAACTCGAACTTCAAGTGGACGACCGGGTTCTGGGACTTCACGCAGACCGACGCGGCCGGGAACCCGGTCGCGCCGAAGAAGAGCAAGCCCTACGACGACTACGGGCACGGCACCCACGTGGCCGGTCTGATCGCCAACAAGGGCAACTTCGCCGAGGGCGTCTATCGGGGCGTGGCGCCGTACATCAACCTCTACGGGATGAAGGTGCTGGACGGCGACGGGCGGGGCCTGACCAGCAACGTGATTCGCGCGATCGACTTCTGCGTGGCCAACAAGGACAAGTACTGGATCGACGTGATCAACCTGTCCCTGGGTCATCCAATTTTCGAGCCTGCCGCCGCGGACCCGTTGGTGCAGGCGGTGGAGCGCGCGGTGCGCGCCGGGATCGTGGTGGTGGCCTCGGCCGGCAACCTCGGCCGCAACCCGGAGACGGGCATGGTCGGGTACGGCGGCCTCACCTCTCCCGGCAACGCGCCGTCGGCGATCACGGTCGGCGCGATCGACACTTGGCAGACGACGACACGGGCTGACGATGTGATCCCCGACTTCTCGTCGCGGGGGCCGACATGGTTCGACGGCTTTCAGAAGCCCGACCTGGTGGCGCCGGGGGCTCAGTTGGTGGCGACCGTCAGCAGCAGCTCCTCGCTCTACCTGGCGAATCCGAACCTCGTGATCGACACCATCAAAGGCAAGGACGGGGCGGCGTACATGCGCTTCAGCGGGACGAGCATGGCGGCGGCCGTGACCACCGGCGTCGTGGCGCAGCTGCTCGACGCCAACCGGCAGACGCTGACGAAGGGCTGGGGCCGCAATGGCGCAAAGGTGGCGCCAGGCTTGTCGCCCAACGCGGTGAAAGCGATCCTGCAGTACACCGCGGTGGACATGCCCGGCTACGACACGCTGACGCAGGGCGCCGGCGCACTGAACGGCGAGGGGGCGGTCCGCCTCGCGGCGGCGATCGACACGCGCGCGCCGGTCGAGGCGTGGTGGGCCAGCCCGACGGTGGGCCCGGCCTGCTCCACGATTGGGACCACGACCTATGCCTGGTCGTCGCGCGTCATCTGGGGCGACCGCGTCATCTGGGGCGATGCGCTGTTTGTCAACGATCCTGCCTGGGCCCAGCGCGTGATCTGGGGCGACCGGGTGATCTGGGGCGACCGCGTGATCTGGGGCGACAGCCTCGTCTGGAGCGACCCGTCCGCCTGGGCCACGCGCATCGTCTGGGGCGACGCGCTCATCGGCTACGACACTGGCGAAGGCGTGCTCTGGGGCGATAGGGTGATCTGGGGCGATCGCGTCATCTGGGGTGACCGCGTCATTTGGGGCGATCTCAGCCAGTCCCTCTTCTCCCTGGGGCTGATTCAGTAGCGAGCGCGGCGCGCCGCGCGGCCATCACGCACACGGGGCCAGGTATGCACCAGTAACACCGGCGACCGCCGGTCCGCCGAGCTCGACCCTCTCCCGCCGTGGCGACGTCCGGCCCGCGCCGCTCGTCGCCGCGGCGGACCTCTTCAGGAGCCCCGGCCTCCGCTTCCGCTTCGCCGCCCTGCGCGCGCTTCCCGTTTCATCCTCCGGCCCCCCTGGTCGCTCCGTCAGGCCGCCGTTCTGCCGCTCGGACGGTGGGCACCGTCGCCGGGCCTGCGCGGCGCTGAGCTGGCTCGTGCCTCGCCATCCGGACACATGCCTCGAATCGCGGCAGAAGGGGAGCGCAGCCGCACCGGGCCCAATCGACGCAACACATTCTGCTCCAACAATTTGCCTCGTTGACAGCTCCTTGGACCAGGTCTTGCTCTGCAGGATGGCGCGGGGGCGTATCCCTGCGACCATTGGGAGACGACGATGATTCAGTCCTTCACCACACGCCGACACTGGGGTTCACGGCTCGCCGTGGCCGCTCTCGTCCTGGCGTTCCTCGGCGTCACGCTCGGCGCCGCCCAGGCGCAGCCGGTGCGCGGCAAACTCGACAAGGTCGTGCGCGCAGGCATTGCGGCGGCCCGAGACGACGCCCGCGTTCGCGTGATCCTCACGCTGGCGCCGGGAGCCAGAAAAGGGCTCCTCGCCAAGCTGCGCGCCCACGGCGTCGAGGTGAGCCACGACTTCACCCTCATCGAGGCGGTGGCCGGACAGCTGCCGGCGAAGCTGATCCGGCAGCTGGAGAAGGACAAAGACGTGGTCGCCATCTCCTACGACGACGACGTGACATCGTCCGGCATTTCGAGCACCGTCACCGGGACGGCGCTCGCCACGCCGTACACACTGCGGGCGACGCTCGGCCTCGACCAGACCACCTTCGGGACGGCCACGATTGCCGGGTCGTTCGACACGACCACCCGCGCCACGGGCGTGAAGAAATCGAGCATCACGTGGACGCACACGGTCGCCGACGGGGCCAACCGCATCCTCATCGTCGCCACGGCCCACAAGGACCTCACGAAGTCGGTCTCGACGGTGACCTACCGCGGCCTCCCGCTCTCGCTCCGGATGGGCGCGGGAGGGGGAACGGGAGACAAGGGAAGTGGTGTAGGGCTATGGTACCTGGTGAACCCGCCGGTCGGCACGGCTTCCGTCGTGGTCACGATGAGCACGTCGGCCGACGTCGCGGCGTCGGCCACGACGTTCATGGGTGTCGATCAGACCACGCCGTTCACGCCCGGGGCGGCGGGCGGGATGACGAGCGCCACGGCGTCGGTGTCGCTCCCCAGCGCGGTGGGCCAGGTGGTCCTCGCCGCGGTCGCCGCGAACGGCGATGCGAAGACGCTGAGCCTGACCGGGAGCGGGAGCGACCTGTGGGTTGACGGAACGGGCACCTCGAGTTCCAACGTCCGCGGGGCGTCGGCGACCCGGTCCGGCGGCGGGACGGTGACCGTGGGCTGGACGCTGGGCGCCTCGAAGGCCTGGGGTCTGGTTGCCACGTGCCTCAGGCCGGCGTCGGTTCCGGTGGCGACGCCGGCGACGGCCCTGACGGGCTACCGTTCGGCGATCGCCGTCGTGGACTCCGGGCTCTATGAGGACGGCACCGGCAACCCGAGCCGCATCCGGACGACGCGCGACTTCACTGGCGGCGTCGCCAACCCTTCGCCGATCAGCTGGACCGATCCGTACGGACACGGATCGCACGTGGCCGGGCTGGCTGGTGGCAACGGAACCGATGGCGAGATCAGGGGCGTAGCCCCGGGCGTCTACTACGTCAGTTTGCGGGTCCTTGACGCGAACGGCCAGGGCCAGACCAGCAACGTCATCAATGCGCTTCAGTGGGCGGTGAATAACCGGGCCACCTACGGCATCGACGTGCTCAATCTGTCGCTCGGCCACCCGATCCACGAGCCGGCCGCGACCGACCCGCTCGTCCAGGCCGTCGAGGCGGCGGTGCGCGCCGGCATCGTGGTCGTCGCCTCGGCCGGCAATGTCGGCGTGAAGCCGTCCACCGGCCTGGTCGGCTACGGCGGCATCACCTCGCCCGGTAATGCGCCGTCGGCCATCACCGTCGGTGCGGTGAAGACGAACGACACCACCGCCCGCACCGACGACGTGATCGCGGACTACAGCTCGCGCGGGCCCAGCTGGTATGACGGCTTCGCGAAGCCGGACCTCGTCGCGCCCGGCCATCGGTTGGCGGCCTTCGCCACCGACTCGCAGTACCTCTATCTCAACTACCCGGCGCTGCGCGCGCCGATGGTCGGTGATCGCCGGTACATGCGTTTGAGCGGCACGAGCATGGCGGCCGGAGTGGTCAGCGGATCCGTCGCACTGATGATCGAGGCGGCGCAGGCCGAATTCGGCGTCAAGCCGACGCCCAACGCCATCAAGGCGATGCTGATGGCCTCGGCGCTCCCGATGACGGACGCCAGCGGCCAGCCCTATCACGTGCTCGCGCAGGGCGCCGGTTCGCTGAACACCGCAGGCGCCATCGCGCTGGCGGCGTCGATCAACCCGACCATGCCGGTGAACAGCTCGTGGCAGGTCACGGGCGTGCCGGAGTCGACCACGATCGACGGCCAGAACATCGTCTGGGGCGACAACATCGTCTGGGGCGACAACATCGTGTGGGGCGATGCCATCTACAAGAACCGCGGCGCCTGGGCGCAGAACATCGTCTGGGGCGATGCCACCAACATCGTCTGGGGCGACACCCTCGTCCAGCCGAACGCCCGCAACATCGTCTGGGGCGACAACATCGTCTGGGGTGACAACATCGTCTGGGGCGACAACATCGTCTGGGGCGACAACATCGTCTGGGGCGATGCGTACAACATCGTGTGGGGCGATGCCACCAACATCGTCTGGGGCGACCTCTCGTTGAGCAGCGCATTCGGCGCGTCGCTCAGCGTGCTCACCACGATCAGGTAGGCCACCGTTCTCCTTGTGAAGGTGCATTGCTGTGAAGGCTCACATTGAATCCAAGCGGCACGGAGGCCTGGTGGCAGCTATGGCGCTGCTGGCGCTGGCCCTCGTGTCGGCGTTCAGCCCGGAGCTGGCGAGTGGGCAGCAGCCACCCGCCGCCACGCTGTCCGGCAAGTCGATGGATAGCGTGCTGCGGGACGCCCTGGCCCAGGGGCGCGTCGGCGTGGTGCGCGTGATTGTCCGCGCGCAGCCCGGGCAACTCCCTGCCGTGGCCAAGGACATCAAGGCTCTCGGAGGGCAGGTGCTGGCGCAGCATCCGCTGATCAATGCGCTGACGGCGCGCATGGAGCTTCGTCTGCTGCCGGCGCTGCTGGCGAAGACGGCGGTGGCGGGCCTGTCGAGCGACGGAGCGATCTCGTCGTCGTCGCACACGCCGCCCGCGAAGCAGGCGAAGGTCAGGAAGCCCACGGCCAAGACGGCGGCACCGACGAGCACCCCGGCCACCACGCCGACGTCCACCACGACGTCGAAGGGGCCGGCCACACCTGGAACGACCGCGGATGCGGTGGACACCGTCACGCTCAGTCCGACAGCGACGCTGACGGCCATGCTGCAAGGCCTGTCGTCCTATTCGACGCTGCTGCCCAAGACGCATCTCTACCGCACGCTGGGCATCACCGACATGTCGCTCACCGGCGCCAACGTGGGTGTGGCGATCGTCGATTCCGGCCTGCTCTCGACGGTCGGGTTCGTCACCGCGTTCTATGATTTCACCATGGGCACCGGGCCCGTCGCGACGCAGCCGTACGATGATTACGGACACGGCAGCCACGTCGCCGGGCAGATCAGCGACCCGGGCCTCGAGACGGCGGGCGCGTATGGCGGACTGGCGCCGGGCGTCCGGCTCATCGGCCTGAAGGTCCTCGACAAGAACGGCGTGGGCCGCACCAGCGACGTCATCAGCGCTATCGAGTTTGCCGTCGCGAATCGCACCACGCTCGGCATCGACGTGATCAACCTGTCGCTCGGGCACCCCGTGTGGGAGCCCGCCGCGACCGACCCGCTGGTCCGGGCCGTCGAGAAGGCGGTGGCTGCGGGGATCGTCGTGGTCGCCTCCGCCGGCAACAATGGCACCGACCCGGCCAGCGGCCAGGTGGGGTACGCGGGAATCAACTCGCCCAGCAACGCGCCCTCCGCCATCACCATCGGCGCGGTCGACACCCTGGGGACCGACAGCCGGCTTGACGATGTCGTCGCGCCGTTCAGCTCGCGCGGGCCGACGTGGTACGACTTGCAGGCCAAGCCCGATCTGGTGGCGCCCGGTCGTCGCCAGATTGAAGCGGTACCCGCCGCCAGCACGCTCTCGGGCGTGATCACCGTCAAGCCGTTCTGCACCGGCATCCTGGAATCCCGGTGCTATGTCAGCCTGAGCGGCACGAGCATGGCGACTGCGGTCGCGACCGGGGTGGTGGCGCGGATGATCGAGGCCAACCGCAACGCCCTGGGCGTACCGACGACGCCCTGGACGCCGAGCGCGCTGACGCCAAACACGGCGAAGGCGATTCTCCAGTATTCGGCGACGGTCATGAAGAGCCCCGACGGCACCGAAGTGGATCTGCTGTCGCAGGGCGCCGGCGAGATCAACGCCGCCGGGGCTGCGGCGCTAGCCGCGCTGATCGTCCCGACCGTGCCGGCAGGCACCGTGTGGCTGAGCGGCGGGCTCGACCGGAGCACGACGTTCGGATCGGCCGCGCAGGCCTGGGGCACCCGGGTCATCTGGGGCGACCGGGTCATCTGGGGCGACCAGGTCCCCATCGACGTCAACGCACGCGTTTGGAGCCAGCGGATTGTCTGGGGCGATCGGATCGTCTGGGGCGATGCGGCGCTGGCAGCCGGCGAGACCCCGAGCGTGCTGGGCGACCGGGTGATCTGGGGCGACCGGGTGATCTGGGGCGATCGGGTGATCTGGGGCGACCGGGTGATCTGGGGCGACCGCGTGATCTGGGGCGACCGGGTGATCTGGGGCGACGGGACGTTGGACCGCACCGACCCGAACCGGGTCATCTGGGGTGACCTGTCGAAATCGCTCGGGGCGACCTCGACCGCGTTGGCCTGGGTCACCTGCTACATCGAGCAGTAGGGCGGAGCGCACCACCGCGGGAGTCAGGGATGCACCACTAAGACCGGCGACCGCCGGTCCGGAAATCGCCCCCTTCGTCATCCGCCGTGGCGACGTCCAGCGCGCGCTGCACGCCGTCGCGGCGGACCTCTTCAGGAGCCCCGGCCTCCGCTTCCGCTTCGCCGCCCTGCACACGCTTCCCGTTTGATTCTCCGGCTCCCCTGGTCGCTCCGTCAGGCCGCCGTCTTGCCGCTCGGACGGTGGGCACCGTCGCCGAGTCTGCGCGGCGCTGAACTGGCTCGTGCCTCGTCGTGCCGGCAGGTGCCTCGGATCGAGGCAGGCGCGGACCGCGGCTGCACCGGGCGCAATCTGCGCAACACGTTCTGCTCCAACAACTTGCCTCGCGGAGAGCTCCGCGGACCAGGTCTTGCTTTGCAGGCTGGCTCGGGGGCGTATCCCTACGACGATTGGGAGATGATGATGCTCAGGCCCGTCAACACACACCGACGCTGGCGTTCTTGGACGGCCGTGGCTGCCCTCGTCGTGGCCTTTCTGGGCGCTGCCCTCGGCGACGCCCAGGCCCAGCCGGTGCGCGGCAAGCTCGACAAGGTCGTGCGGGAAGGCCTCGCGGCGGCCCGCGGCGACGCGCGGATTCGCGTCATCGTCACGGTGGCCCCCAATGCCCGGCGCAGCATCCTGGCCAGGCTGCGCGCCCACGGCGTCCAGGTGAGCCACGACTTCACGATCATCCCCGCGATGTCCGCAAAGCTGCCCGCTGGCTTGATCCGCAGCCTGGAGGGGGACAAGGACATCGTCGCCATCTCCTACGACGACGACGTGACCTCGATGGCGTTGCCGGTGGGCACGATCTACACCGTCACCAACACGAGCAACTCGGGCGCCGGCTCGCTGCGCCAAGCCATTACCGACGCCAACGCCAAGGCGGGGGCGGACACGATTCTCTTCAGCATCGGCACCGGCGCGAAGACGATCACGGTCACGAGCGCGCTGCCCTCCATCACCGGGCCGGTCACGATCGACGCGACGTCGCAGCCCGGCTTCGCCGGTGCGCCGCTGATCCGCGTGGACGGCAACAGCACGGAGGAGGTGTCGGGCCTGGTGCTCTCGTCGACGTCCGATGGCAGCGTCATCCGCGGGCTGATCATCACGCGGTTCGAATATGACGGCATACGGATCCAATCCGGCGCCGACAACATCACGATCGCCGGCAACTGGATCGGCACGGCCGGCACCGCGACCACCGGCACCGGCAACGGCGACGACGGCATCGAGTTGGCCGGCTCCGGGGCAGTCATTGGCGGTACCGGACCGTACGACCGCAACGTGATCACCAACAACGGTGACGAAGGGATCTCGGTGGTCGGTTCGGGTGTCACGGGCCACGTGATCCAGGGCAACTTCATCGGCCTGGACCCTGACGGGTCGACCGGCGGGGGAAATGCCGACGTCGGCCTGGCCATCATCACCGGAACCGGCAATACGATCGGCGGCACGACCGCGGCCGCCCGAAACGTCATTTCCAGGAACTACGAAGGCATCGAGATCAACACGTCGAACAACGTGGTGCAGGGCAACCACATCGGCACGGACGCAGGGGGCACGCTCAATCGCGGGAACCGCTCGGACGATGGCATCGAAATCCAAGGGAATTCGACTGGGAACATCGTAGGCAGCACCGTTGCCGGTGCGGGCAACGTCATCGCGTTCAACGGATTGAATGGCGTCAATCTCGTCAATGGCAGCAGCAATGCGGTGCTGGGTAACTCGGTCCACTCGAATACCGGCCTTGGCATCAACCTGGGCACCAGCGGCGTCACGCTCAACGACGCGGGCGACGCCGACACCGGCGCGAACCGCCTGCAGAACTTCCCGGTCTTGACCAAGGTCCTGACCTCCGGCACGCAGGTCGAGCTGAAAGGCTCGTTGAACACCACGCCCAACAGCTCCTACCGCGTCGAGTTCTTTTCCAATGCGAGCGCCGACGCTACCGGCTACGGCGAAGGCCAAATGTATCTGGGTGCGGCCCACGTGACCACCGATGCCTCGGGGATGGCCACGTTCCGCGCGACCCTCAATGCGGCGGTCGCGGGCGGCGCGGTCGTCAGCGCGACGGCCACCACGGCCAACAGCACGTTTACGACGTTCAGCGACACGTCCGAGTTCGCGGCCAACAGGGCGGCCACGTCGGTCCCCGCTGCCGCGCTGGCCGGCAAGAACGTCCGGAGCACGTTGGGCCTCGACGCGGCCACCGAGACGGCGCCGCTGACCACGCGAACCGGGGCGGGCGTCACGGTGGCCGTGATCGATTCCGGGCTGCTGCCGGACGGCGGCGCCGCCGGTCGGCTCAAGACCACGCGAGACTTCACGACCGGCAACCCCGACCCCGCGCACATCGCGGCGCTCGACGGCTACGGCCACGGCACGCACGTGGCCAGCCTCATCGGCGGCGACCAGGCCGAGTTGCAGGGCGTGGCGCCCGGCGTGTCGTATGTGAGCTTGCGCGTGCTGGACAGCGTCGGTGTGGGCACGACGAGCTCCGTGATCAACGCCATTCAGTGGGCCGTGGCCAACAAGGCCGCCTACGGCATCGACATCCTCAACCTGTCGCTGGGCCATCCCATCTACGAGCCCGCGGCGACCGACCCGCTCGTGCAGGCGGTCGAGGCGGCGGCCCGCGCGGGAATCGTCGTGGTGGCGTCGGCAGGCAACGTCGGCACGAACCCGTCCACCGGCCTCGTCGGCTACGGTGGCATCTGCTCGCCGGGCAACGCGCCGTCCGCCGTCACCGTGGGCGCCGTCAAGACGTTCGACACGGCGGCGCGCGGGGACGACCTGATGGCCGATTACAGCTCGCGCGGCCCGACCTGGTACGACGGCCGCGCCAAGCCCGACGTGGTCGCGCCCGGCCATCGGCTGCTCGCGGCCGCCGGGACGAGCCAGACGCTCTACACCCTCTTCCCGGCGCTGCGGCAGACCATCAGCGGCCGGCCGTACCTCACCCTGAGCGGCACCAGCATGGCCGCGGGCGTGGTCAGCGGCTCGGTGGCGCTGATGATCGAGGAGGCGCGGGCCACCTACGGCGCCACGCCCCCGACCAACGCGATCAAGGCCATGCTGCAGGTGAGCGCGTTCCACATGACCGACGCCGCTGCGCAGCCCTATCACGTGCTCGCACAGGGCGCGGGCGCGCTCAACACCGTGGGCGCCCTTCAGCTGGCCCAGGCCATCGACCCCACCGTGCCGGTCGGCAGCGCCTGGCTGGCCGCGGGCGTCACCAAGTCGACCACCATCGACGGCCAGAACATCGTCTGGGGCGACAACATCGTCTGGGGCGACAACATCGTCTGGGGCGACGCGCTCGCCACGCACAACATCGTCTGGGGCGACAACATCGTCTGGGGCGACGCCACCAACATCGTCTGGGGCGACAACATCGTCTGGGGCGACAACATCGTCTGGGGCAACAACATCGTCTGGGGCAGCAACATCGTCTGGGGCGACAACATCGTCTGGGGCGACAACATCGTCTGGGGCGACAACATCGTCTGGGGCGATGCGTACAACATCGTCTGGGGCGATGCCGGGAACATCGTCTGGGGCGACCTCTCGTTGAGCAACGCCTTCAGCGCCTCGCTGAGCGTGTTGACGATCACCAATTAGGCGTGCGGCAACCAGGACGAAAGGAGATCATCATGATGACCGCACACCTCGCCGCCGCCGGACGTCAGCGTCGCCACGCGGGCACGCCCACGCGCTTCGAAAAGATCATCTGGGGCTGAGCCCGCGCGGCACAGGCTCCCGGAATCGGGAACACAGGCCGGGCGCTGATCGTCAGCGCCCGGCTTCGTGATGTACGGAGCGACGCGATTGCTCCACCCGTTACCTCCCGCCTCAACCCGACTCGGAGGTTTCGCGCCGACTCGTTCCCCCGCTCGAGGGCGGTGGACTTGCGGGCGCGTCAGGCCCCTCGGCGGCGCGTCGTTGTTCGCGCTGGACACGAAACTCCTGGAGAGCCGGACGCAGGCCCTCGACCAGGCGAACCTTCTGCGGCCACGACAACGTCCGCCGTGACCGCTGCCACAAAGCCTGACGCTCGAGAAGCCGTTCAACGTCGTTCATCGAAGAACTTCGCCCCGAATCGCGTCCATGCGTCGAGCAGGCCCTCTCGTGCCGCCACGGCAGCGATTTGATCCCGTGTCACGCACCCGGACTCCAACAGCGCCAGCACGCGGGCGAAGTCCTTGGCCCGGCCGACGCTGAGCGCGATGACCGTGAGGTGAGCCGGGTCGACGACGCGGAGAGGCACGCCATCGAAGTCGGCTGTTTCCGCCGCCGCGAGCGCATTACGCGTCAGTTGACTGAAGACCGGAACGAACTGCACCGGCCATGCGCCTATCCGGACGGACTCGCCCTCTGGCTCGTACCCGTGCGCCCGGCAGAATTCATAGATCGGCGCGAGCACGTCGATGCGATCCGGCACCGGGACCGCGACCAGAACGTCGGCATCCAGTGTCGCGACCGGCTCCGTGTACCGCATCTGGGCCGACGCGCCGAAGAGCGCGTAGTCTGTCACCACGCCGCTGTCGCGCAGCGCGTTGAGTAACGTCGCAACCTCTTTCACGGGCTCTATCCTACGGGGATCTCGCGATGGCGGCAAGGCCACGCAGTCCCGATACAGGCGTCCAGCCTCCTTACCTCTCGTGAGGACGCGACGGGGCGCAGAACGGTGGCTCGTTGTGCAGTCGTTGTCTCGAATCGAGGCAGCAGCTGGCTTCCGTGCGCGACGGGGCAGAGCTGACATCCCACGTATGTAGAACAACTTACGCCACAGTCGCCCGTGTGGCGCGGGCCTTGCTGTCCATTCGGGCGCGGGGGCGTATCTCTGCGACCATTGGGAGAGGGAGATGATGAAGCGCTTCACGACACACCAGCACTGGGGCTCGCGGCTCGCCGTGGCCGTGCTCGTGCTGTCGTTCCTCGTCGTCACGCTCGGCGCCGCCCAGGCCCAGCCGGTGCGCGGCAAGCTCGACAAGGTCGTGCGGGAAGGCCTCGCCGTGGCCCGCGGCGACACGCGGA
>CAVOWJ010000013.1:0-87770 GCA_963700065.1 uncultured Acidobacteriota bacterium
TCTACGTCGCGGCGGCCATGTCGGTGAACTTGGCGTACCGCTTCAGGAAGCTGAGCTTGATCGAGTCGGTCGGCCCGTTGCGGTGCTTGGCGAGGATCACCTCGGCGAGCCCCTAGCCACGTTGCACGGGCCGGGGAATGTTGTCGCGCCAGGCGCCCAGGCATGCCCGGAATTCGTCTGGCCATTCATCGGCGGGCTCAAGAATGACCCGGCGGCCCTCCCGACGAGCCAGCACCTCCTGCAGGGCAGGGAACCGGCAGGCCTTAGGCAATCGAACCGCCTGGCTTCCCCCATTCTGAAACAGTTTCGCGCGCGCACCACTCATGGCTATAGTCTAGACGTGTGTCTATACACAGTCAAGACCCTCGCCGGTGACCATGGGTTGATCGTCCGCCGAACACATAGGGTTTTATCCGCGCGCGTCGTCCCTTCCGGGGAGAGGTCAGCGCGCGGGCGCGCGGATAAGGCCCGTTGAACGAAGCCGCGGGGGGGCGCGGCTATGGGGATTGTAAGCCCGCCGCGTTCAGGCGGAGAGTGGTTCTTTGGTCAGGTGGAGGGGGAGGCGGCGCGTGCCGTGCGCCGTGGTGCGCGTGCCCCCGCAGCGGGAGCGGGCGGCCGGGGTGCCGGTAGCCGGTTTCGGGCGCGGGTCGGGCTGCGCGACGAGTCGGCGTCGTGGGACGTGTGCGCCGGACGAGGAGCATGGGGCGGGCATCATGGCGGGTCGGGCGCACGGAGGACGTGCGCGCCACGCATCGGGGGGGCGAGGACGGCCGTGACGTGCATTGTGCCCTGTTGGCAGACGGGACAGCGTTCGGGGGCGGGCGGGGCGTGGGGTGGAGGCGGCTCGGCTGGGCGTGCCGTGGTCGGCGAGGCGCCGAGCAGGGCGCGGCAGCGATCGAGTCGGGCGTGGCGGTGGTGGTTGCCGAAGAGGCCGGCATGCCGAATGCGGACGAAGCGCGCCGGCAGGACATGGAGTAGAAAGCGCCGCAGGAATTCCTCGGCGGTCAGCGCCATGATCTTCTGCCGATCCTGATCGGCGTAGTCCTTCCAGCGGAAGCGGACGACCCCGTCGACGAGGTCCACGAGACGGGCGTGGGTGATCGCGACGCGATGGGTATAGCGAGCGAGGTAGGCGAGCACACGGTCGGGTCCGCCAAACGGCGGCTTGGCATACACCACCCAGGACTGGGCGTGGAGCGTGGCCAAGAAGCCGCGCCAGGCGACGGACACCACCAAGGGCGCGGTGCCGCCCGCGAAGGTCAGACGGTGCGCCCGGTACGCGCTGTCGAGCGCCTCGAGGTACTTCGCGCGGAAGACCTGGGAGAGGGCCCGCACCGGAAAGAGATAGCGGCGGCGCGCGGGGAGCCAGCGCGTGCCGTCGCGGCTCAGCGCGCCGCCGGTGACGACACAGTGGAGATGGAGGTGCTGCGTGAGCGACTGGCCCCACGTGTGCAGGATGGCCGTCACCCCGAGGGTCCCGCCGAGCTGGCGCGGGTCGCGGCCGAAGGCCAGCAGGGTGTCGGTCGCGGCCTGAAACAGCAGGGCGTACACCACGCGGGGATTCCCTTGGGCCAAGGCGTTGAGCGCGTGGGGCAGCGTGAAGACGACGTGGAAGTAGGGAATCGGCAACAGTTCGGCCCGCCGCGCGTCGAGCCAACGGTCGCGCGCCGTGGTCTGACACGTGGGACAGTGGCGATTGCGGCAGGAGTGGTACGTGACGCGCGTGGCGCCACAGTGGTCACACGTCTCGGCATGCCCGCCAAGGGCGGCCGTTCGGCAGGCGACAATCGCCCGCAAGGCGGCTCGCTGGACCGTCGCCAGGCGCGCGGTCGCGACGAGCCGGTCGCCGCCCGCCCGGACGATGTCCGCGAGCGTCACCCGGGGCCGGGTGCGCATCGCCGCGTGGCACACGGCTCACGCCTGGGCGGGAGGGGTGGGGGGCGAGCAACCGTCCAGCAGGTCCAGCGGCGACCGATGCGCCAGGATTGCCGGCTGCGTCAGATGGAAGTACCGCGCCGTGGTGCTGAGGGCGCGATGCCCGAGCAGGCGCTGAATCGTCGGGACATCGACGCCGGCTTCCAGGAGATGAGTCGCGAAGGCATGCCGCAGCCCGTGAATCCCCCCGCGCTTGGTGACCCCGGCCCGCTCTTTGGCCGCGCGATAGGCGCGCTGAATCCCGGACACGTCCGGCGGGTGGTCGTCCCCCGGCACGGCGAAGAGCCACGTGCGCGGGCGGTCGAGGCGCCAGTAGGTTCGCAGCTCGTCCAGCAGGCGCACCGACAGCAGCGTGTACCGGTCCTTTCGCCCTTTGCCCTGCTCGACCCGAATCGTCATCCGCGCCGAGTCGATGTCGGGCACACGCAGATGGACGAGCTCATTCACGCGCAGCCCCGCGGCGTACGTCGTGGCGAGCATGGCGTGATGGCGCACGTTCGTCGTCGCCGCCAGAATCCGTCGCACGTCCTCGGTGCTGAGGATGTGCGGCAGTGTGGCCGGCTGGCGTCCGGCAGGGATCACGAAGGCCACGTGGTCCTGCTTCAGCGTGACGTGATAGAGAAACCGCAGCCCGTGAACCGCGATGTTGACCGTACTCCACGCCCGCTTCCGGACTTGCAGCAGCTCCAACAGGTAGGCCTGGACCTCGTCGGCGCTGATCTGATCCGGCGGTCGCCGGTAATAGCGGGCCAGGCCGCGAACGGCACCCAGATACGCCTCTCGGGTCCGCTCCCCCATGCCGCGCAAGACCATGTCGTTGTCCATCCGCCGCCGCAACTCAGTCATCACTCACCTCCCGGCCGCCGACACGCCGCCCCATGCGACGGTCGTCTGCCGGGATTGTGCGCGGGAAGAAACTGACACCGCGAGGTGGGCGGGTCAGGACAGGGCAAGAGCTACCGCGAAGCGGTTTCGTTCAACATCCAATAGGTCGATGTCCGGTTTCGCTGGGAACAGCACCCCAGACGACCGCACCGCGCCGCTTCCGGGCGGCCTCCCGAGCGTATTGTCCTGCGCGGACCGGGCGAGGACAAGGCCTTTGCACACAGAATCTTGGAGCGTGCGAACCCGGTCACACCCATGGAATCTGGATGGCAGACTAACGTCGCATTTCGGGCGTTTAGTGGACGGCGGGGTTTGCAGGAACAGAGCGGTAACGGCGGTAGGCTAGAGGTAGCCGACACGAGCCTGAACAAACCATGACGCGCCGGACAGAGAGCGGTCAAGTCTCATGCCGGCAGAGACTTACAAAGACGAGATGGGACATGGCCGCAGCCTTGCGACTGGGTGCTCGCGGAGGCATCCGTGCGCGAAACCGAGAGCGCGCTCCAGCAGTTTGCCGAGTACCTCCTGAAGCACAGGCTTGCCCGCCAGACGGCAGCGCCGTACATCGTGCGGTGGGTCCGCCAGTTCCTGGCGCGCGAGGCGGCGGCGGAGCCCCTGGCGGACCAGGTTCGGCGCTTCTGCGAGGACCTCGAGCGCACGGGACGCTACGAGGAGTGGCAGCTCCGCCAGGCGGAACACGCGCTCCGCCTCTACTTCGTCAACTTCCTCGGCCGCACGGACTGGCACCACCAACCTCCAAGCGCCGTCGTCGACGAGCTCGGCGGCGCGGACCCCATCGCTGCGCTCGAGCAGTTGCGGCTGCGGATTCGCACGCGCCACTACTCGTACCGGACTGAAACGAGCTACGCCGAGTGGGCCAGGCGCTTCCTCGAATACGCCGCGGAACGTCAGGCCGTGGCGCGGCCGCGCGTGGACTCGGAAGCGGTCCGGAACTTCCTGGCACACCTGGCGGTGCACCGGCAGGTGTCAGCGAGCACGCAGAATCAAGCGCTTGCGGCGGTGGTCTTCCTGTGCCGCGAGGTGCTGGGTACGGAGGTCGAAGGGCTCTCGTCAACGGTACGGGCGAAGGGCGGCGGGCGGCTGCCGGTGGTGCTCAGCGTGCCGGAAACGGCGGCGCTGCTCGAAGCCATGCGCGGCACGGCGCGCTTGATGACGTCGCTCATCTACGGCGGTGGCCTGCGCGTGTCGGAGTGCTGCGAGCTGCGCATCAAGGACATCGACCTCGAACAGGGCCTGGTGACGGTTCGCGCCGGAAAAGGCGCGAAGGACCGGACGACGCTGCTTCCCGACTCGTGCCGCGGCGAACTGGAGGCGCAGCTGAGCCGGTGCCGGGCGCTGCACGACACCGACCGCGCCGCAGGCATCGCCGGGGTCTGGCTGCCGGACGCCCTCGATCGCAAGTACCCGCGAGCCGGGTCCGAGCTCGGATGGTTCTGGGTGTTCCCGAGCCACACTCTGTCGACGGACCCGCGCGCGGGCGTCGTGCGCCGCCACCACGTGAGCGAGTCGGTAGTGCAGAAAGCCGTCGGCAGCGCGGCGCGCGCGGCGGGGATTCACAAGCCGGTGTCGGCGCACACCCTCCGGCACACCTTCGCGACCCACCTGCTCCTCAACGGGGTCGATATCCGCCAGATCCAGGAGTACCTTGGCCACGCGCACGTGGAAACCACGATGATCTACACCCATGTGGTCAAGGACCTGCGGACAGCCCCGCGAAGCCCCTTGGATCGGCTGCTCGAACAACGCCGCGCGCGCGCGAACTGAGGCGTGGCCGCCGGAGCCGACGCGCGCTGCCACGCGACCCCGAGCCCTTGGCCTGAAGTTCCCGGCCCCTGTTGCGCCTCGACCGTGTGCGTGTAGCATGGGCAGGTTTCGCCCCCGCGAGGTGGTCCATGTCGAATCGCATCCGGCTCCGCCCACTCCTGAACGCTGTTGCCCTCTTCATGATTGTGGCTGCCGCTGCACAGGCCCAGCCGGCTCCGGCAGGCCCGGCGCTTCGGCCACCCGCCGTACCGCTGATCGCCGTCGACCCGTACTTCTCGATCTGGTCGCCTGCAGATCGGCTCACCGACATGGCGACGGTGCACTGGACAGGCCGGCCGCATCCGCTGAACTCGCTGGTTCGAGTCGACGGCCAGGCGTTCCGGATCATGGGCGCCACGCCGGCCGACACGGCGGCGATGCCACAGACATCGCTCACAGTTCATCCGACACGCACGGTCTACGCCTTCGCCGACAAGCGCGTCCGGATCACGTTGACGTTCCTCACGCCCGCGCTGCCCTGGGACCTGGACCTGCTGTCGCGTCCGATCACCTACCTCGCCTGGGACATCGTCTCGGCCGACGGGAAGCCGCACCAGGTACAGCTCTACGTCGATTGCGGCGCAGAGATAGCCGTCAACACGCCGGACCAGTCCGTCGGCCTCGACTATCCGGTCGTCGAAGGGCTTGTCGGTCGCGCGCATGGGCACAGGCCGACCAGCCGGTCCTCACGCGGCGTGGCGACGATGTGCGGATCGACTGGGGCTACGGTTACCTGGCAACGCCATCCGCGCCGGGCGTGGTGGTCACGGGAGGCAACGGCGGCCGGCATGCGCCGCGCATTCGTGACGCGGACGGCCCTGCCGGCTCCGGCCGGGCCTGTCGCGCCCGCGCCAGTCACGGAGTCGCGCCTCGCGATGGCCGCGTCGTGGGACATCGGGACCGTCGGAGCGACGCCTGTCACACGCTGGGCGATGCTGGCCTACGACGATGTGAAGGCGATCAGGTACTTTGCGCGGGACCTGCAGGCGTACTGGCGGCGGGGCGGCATGTCGATGGAGCAGTTGCTCGTCACGGCCGCGCGCGAGCGCGACAGCCTCGATGTCCAGGCGCGCGCGTTCGACACGGAGCTGGTGTCCGACCTGACGGCGGCTGGCGGCGCGGAGTACGCGGCCATCGGCGCACTGGCGTACCGCCAGACGCTGGCGGCCACGAAGCTGGCCGCCGACGCGAACGGCCAGCCGCTCCTGTTTCCCAAGGAGAACTTCAGCAACGGCTGCATCGCCACGGTCGATGTCATCTACCCGATGGCCCCGCAGTACCTGCTGTTCGGGCCGTCGCTGGCCAAGGCGATGGTGGTGTCGAACCTCGACTACGCCAGTTCGCCGCGCTGGAAGTTTCCCTTCGCGCCGCACGACCTCGGCACCTATCCGCACGCGACGGGCCAGGTGTATGGCGGCGGCGAGAAGACGGAAGAGAACCAGATGCCGGTGGAGGAGACCGGCAACATGCTCATCCTGGTGGCCGCCATCGCGCGCATGGAGGGCAACGCGGACTTCGCCGGCCTCTACTGGCCCGTGCTCACCCGATGGGCCGAGTACCTCAAGGCCAAGGGCTTCGACCCCGAGAACCAGTTGTGCACCGACGACTTCGCGGGCCACCTCGCGCACAACGTCAACCTGTCGGCGAAGGCCATCGTGGCCCTCGGCGCGTTCGCGCAACTCGCGGCGGCGCGAGGCGAGCAGGCCGTGGCTCAGGAGTATCGCGCGCTGGCGGAGCAGTTCGCGGCGCGCTGGGTGAAAGAGGCGGCCGAGGGCGCCCGCTTCCGGCTCGCGTTCGACCAGCCCGGCACGTGGAGCCAGAAGTACAACCTCGTCTGGGACCGCCTGCTCGGCCTCAATCTGTTCCCGGCATCGGTGGGGCAGCAGGAGATGGCGTTCTATCGCACCGTGCAGGGCGCTTACGGGCTGCCGCTCGACAGCCGCCGCCTCTACACGAAGCTGGACTGGATCACGTGGACGGCCACGCTGACGGGCCGGCGCGCCGATTTCGAAGCGCTGGTCCACCCGATCTTCACGTTCCTCAACACCACCCCGCACCGCGTACCGATGACCGACTGGTTCTGGACACACGACGCCACGAAGGTCGGCTTCCAGGCCCGTTCGGTCGTGGGCGGCGTCTTCCTGCGCCTGCTCTACGAGCCGGCGGTCTGGAAGAAATGGGCCGGCCGGGAGAAGATGAAGGCCGCAGGGTGGGCAGGGCTGCCCCTGGAGAAGTAGACTGTCGGCGGGCGTCCCCCGATTTCAGATGGCCCTGGGCGGTGCCCGTCCGTCACCCCGGGAGCGACTGCCATGAAGTGCACCTCCTGCTTCGCGGAGAACCCAGCCAGCCAGTCGTTCTGCGGCGCGTGCGGCTCGCCGCTCCCGTTCGACATTCCGGAGGCAAGGGCCGCCGCGACGGCCTCTGAGAATCGGCCAGGTTTCCTGGCGAAGGGATCGTCCTTCGCCGACCGCTACCTGGTGGCCGAGGAACTGGGGCGCGGCCGCATGGGCCGCGTCTACAGGGTGGTCGACACGAGCGTACAGAACGCGATCGCGCTCAAGGTACTCCTGCCCGAGTTGGCGGCCGACGACGAGGTACTCGAGCGGTTTTCGCGCGGGGTACAGCTCTCCAAGAGCATTACGCACCGCAATGTCTGTCGGCCCTTCGATTTCGGCAGATCCGACGGCGTGGACTACCTGACGATGGAGTTCGTGGCGGGCGAGGATGTGAGGAACCTCATCCAGAAGCTCGGCGCGCTCAGCCCGGTACAGGTCGTCCGCATCGGTCGCCAGCTCTGTGACGGACTCGCCGAAGCCCACCGGCTCGGTGTTGTTCACGGCGACCTGAAGCCGCAGCACATCATGGTCGATGAGTCTGGCCACGCGAAGATCCTGGGTTTCGGAATGGCCCCGTCGGCCGGGGCCACGGAGGGCGCAGAGCGCGTCGTGCTCCTCGGCACGCCGCAGTACATGTCGCCCGAGCAGGTCGATGGAGAAGAAACCGATCCCCGGACGGATCTCTACTCGCTCGGCATCGTCCTCTACGAGATGGCGACGGGCAAGGTGCCGTTCGACGGCAGTACGCCGCTTTCGATCACGTACAAGCAGAAGCACGAGGCCCCGGCCGACCCGAAGACGCTCAACGCGCAGATTCCGAAGGAACTCGGCGCGCTCATCCTGAAATGCCTCGCGAAGGACAGGGCGGCGAGGTTCCAGAGCGCGGCCGACGTCCGGGCCGAACTCGACAGAATCGAACAGGGGCTGCCCACGACGACGGCGCGTCCCGTCCCGGCAAGGCGCACGAGGTCCACGCGGATCACCATCCCGAAGGCCCCGAGCTGGCTGCTGGCCGCGGCGGCAGTCCTCGTCGTCGCGGCAGCCGGCCTGTTCCTCTGGCGCCCGTGGTCGCGGGGGGTGCCGGTGTCGCCGACATCCGGCAAGCCGACGGTGGCCGTGACGTGGTTCGACAACCAGTCGGAACGCCCTGGTCTCGATCGCGCGCTGGTGAGCCTTCTCACGACCAACCTGAGCCGCGACGGCGCCCTCGACGTTGCCGGCACGCAGCGGATGTTCGGCATCCAGAAACAGCTCGGGAACGCGGACGCCGCAGCGATCGACCGCAAGGCGGCCAGGGACATCGCCAGGCGCGCCGGCGCCGGCACGATGGTGACGGGCAGCCTCGTCACGCTCGGCGATCAGGTGCGCCTGACGGCCGAGCTGGTCAGAGTGAGGAACGGGGCCGTCATCGCAACCATGGAGGAAAGCGGGCAGGGGCTCGACGACCTGTTGCCGATGGTGGATCGGCTGACGGAACGCATCCGGACCGGGCTTGGGATGCCGGCAGCGACGCCGGCCCAGGCGCTGCGGATCGCCGACGTCTCGACCGCGTCGCTCGACGCCTACCAGCACTACCAGAGAGGCCTGGATTTCCTGCTTCGGCGGAACACCGCGGCTGCCAGGAAGGAGCTCGAGCAGGCGGTGGCCATCGACCCGGCCTTCGCCGGCGCCTGGGTCTCGCTTGCGCAGGCCCGCGTGGAACCTGGGACACTCGCCAACCCTTTCAGCGACATGAGCGAAGGAACCGAGGCGCTTCGGCAGGCGAGGGCGCACGAGAGCAGGGCGACCGAGCGCGAGAAACTCCAGATGGGCCTGCTGGAGTCGGCCATGGGCGGCGACTGGCCCGGCGTGCTCATGCGCTCGGAAGCGCTCGTGGCGAGGTTCCCAGACGACTGGTGGGGAAACATCTTCCTGATCACCACAACCTGGATGGGCGGAACGGACCTCGACAGGGCCCGCACCGCCGCCGAACGGTACCTGGAGATCGACCCGACCGATGCCAACGCGTACAGCCTGCTCGCCTTCATCCAGTCACAGCAGGGAGACCACCCGGCTGCGTCGTCGACAATCAAGAAGTGCGTGGATCTCCAGCCCGATGTCGCGGAGGTCTACGACTCCGCGTGGGAGATCCACGTCCATGCCGGGCTCTTCGACGAGGCGCTGGCGTACGCGGACCGATACCGGGGGCTGCAACCCGAGGCGTACGCGCCGTGGCAGCTCCGCGGGGAGACGTTCCTGATGCGCGACGACCCGGAGCGTGCAAGACAGGAGTTCCTGTCCATGTCCGACGGGCCGCCGGCTTCACAGGTCACCCGGGCCCTGGATGTCAGCCATGCGTACGTGGCGGAGGGACGGTTCAAAGAAGCCGAGGGATCGCTGCGAAGGGCCGTCGAGTTGGCCGCGGCGGTTCGGAGGACCGCGCCGTCCGGCGACGGAACAGGCCCTGCCGCGATGCGGAACGCCCGATTCGAGCTTGGACTCGTGCTGGCGGCGCGCGGACGCGCCGAGGAAGCGATGCGCGAGTTCCGTGCCGGCGAGGCCGCCTCGGCAGCTGGCGTGACCAGACGCCCCGACCCGTACGCCGTCGCAAGCCGTTACCTCGTCGGAGTGGCGCACCATCGGAGCGGGAACCAGACGGAGGCCTTGAAGCAGGCGGACGGCGTGCGTCGGTTGGTCACGCAGGGCGCGCTCAACGCCACGCTCCTGGACTACAGCGAACTCCTGGTGGCCGAGGCGGCTATCGCCCGAGGTGACAAGCGCGCTCTGGCAGCCGCGCTCGAGGGAGTGTCGGTGTGGCACCGTCACAGTTCGCCGGTCTACTGGCGGTTGGCGGCAGCGACATCTGCGCTCGGCGGCGACACGGCCGGTGCGGTGGCCATCCTCGAGAGAGTGCGGAACGACGTCACGCTGTCGCGGAACATGCCCGCGAGCCGTCTGACGTACTTCTACGAGCGGTCACGCATCGACTACGTGGCTGGCCGCCTCTACGACCGGGCGGGGGATGCGGAGAGGGCGCACGATTACTATCGCCGGTTCCTCAGGCTGATGGCCAGGGCCGATCCGGGCAACCCGGACATCGACGACGCCCGGACACGCCTCGCGGCGATCGGCGGCAGACGGTAGGTGCCCGGCGCTGGCCATGGAGGTGCGCTTGCCCCGGCGGGAGGCACGCATGACATCGCGCGGTCGACTGAGCCGATGGGCGCCGGCTATCGCCACGGTGTTCGTGGTCGTCGGTCAGGCGTGCCAATCGTCGCCGGCCGCACCCGGAACCGGGGGCACCGATGGCACCCAGCTCGACGCGGCCTTCGCCGCCGCCGGCCAGGAACCCAGGCTCCGGAGCCTCATCGTCGCGCGAGACGGCGCCGTCGTGCGGGAGGCCTTCTTCAACGGAGGCGGTCCGGACTCGGACGAGTACGTGTGGTCGGTCACCAAGAGCGCGCTCGCGCTGACGGTCGGCATTGCGCTCGATCGAGGCTGCCTCCGGTCGCTCGACCAGACGATTGGCGAACTGCTCGGTCCGGCGACCGTTTCCGACCCGGAGAAGGCCGCCATCACGCTTCGGCACCTGCTGACCATGAGCAGCGGGCTGGACTTTCCGGAGATGGCCTTCTATGGGACCGGCGAAAGCCTCTACCAGGCGTGGGTCACCGCGCCGAACCAGGTGGCATGGGTGCTCGCTCGCACCATGACGGCGGCACCCGGCGCGCGGTTCGAGTACGGATCGGGGACGATTCACCTCGCGTCGGTCGCCCTCACGCGGGCGTGCGGCATGAGGGCCGACGAACTTGCCGACGGCGACCTGTTCGGGCCGATCGGCCTGGCGCCGCGCCGCTGGGAACTCGATCACCAGGGCTACAGCAACGGCGGTGCGGGGCTCTATCTCACGCCTCGCGACATGCAGGCGCTCGGCCACCTCGTGCTGAACGGCGGTTCCCACCAGCAGCGTCAGATCCTGTCATCGTCCTACGCCGCCGGGATGACGAGCGCGCAGATCGCCACCGGCAGCGGCATGGCGACGCCGTTCTACGGATTCGGGTGGTGGGTAGGGCAGACCGCCGACGGGGCGACCTTCGCGCTCGCCAACGGCTGGGGCGGCCAGTTCATCCTGGTCATTCCCGCCAAGCGCCTGGTCGTGACGACCGCGGCCCTCACCACGGGGCTGTCGGGAACGGCCACCATGGCCCAGTGGCAGCGCCTCTTCGACATCCTGATGCGGCGGGTCGTTCCGGCGTTCTGAGCGCGGGCTGGAGGCGCGGCTGCGGCCCAGGCCGGGCCGGCATCGCGATTCGACGGTCCGGCCTCTGTCGCGTCGCCCGGGCAGCGGGGGCTGTCTTGCGTGCGCACGCCAGCCCCGTTACGATGTGCCACGCCTGAGTGCCCATGAAGCGACTCGCCTGCGTCTGCGCCGTCTTTGGCGCCGTTGTTCTCACACCGGTCTCGGTCAGCGCCCAGGGGAGGACCCGGGTGCTGGTCGTCACAGGCGGCCACGCGTTCGAAGCTGAACCCTTCTTCAGTCTGTTCCGCGACAACCCGGCCATCGCCTTTGCCGCCGCCGAGCACGGGAAGGAGAACGCCACCGCGTGGGAGCGCGACGACCTTCCGGCCTTCGACGTCATCGTGCTGTACGACATGCCGCGAAACATCACGCCGGCGCAGCAAGGGAAGGTGCGCTCGCTGTTCGAGCGCGGCACCGGGCTGGTTGCCCTCCATCACGCGCTCGTGTCGTTCCAGGACTGGCCCGACTACGAGCGCATCATCGGCGGGCGCTACCCGGAGCCGCCCAAGGGACAGCCGGCGATCTCGGACAGGGTGGGGTACGAGCACGACGTGGACGTGCCCGTCACGATCCTGGATACGCGCCATCCCATCACGGCGGGCATGAAGGACTTCACCATCCGCGACGAGATCTACTGGGGGTTCAGGGTGGGCAGCGACGTGCATCCACTGCTCGGCACCACCCACCCGAAGGCCGGGAAGCCGCTGATGTGGACCCGTACCGAGGAAAAGTCGCGTGTCGTGTTCCTGCAGCTTGGCCACGACCGCCATGCCTTCGAGAACCCGAACTTCCGTGAACTCGTGGCGCGGAGCATCCGCTGGGCGGCTGGCCGATAACGCTGGGCCCTGCGCGTTCCGCCGGGACCGAGGGCGAGGAGAACGCGCATGCGCAGGCACTCCCGCCGGTGTGCCTGGATGTCGTGCGCAGGGCAGGTGGCGTCGATCGATGTCGACGCGAGGAGACGTCACAGATGTCCGGACAACCCACGACCATCGTCGTGACACGAGCCATGGCGGCCCCGCCCGAGGCGGTGTTCGACGCCTGGCTGGACGCGGCGCGCGCGGGCGCCTGGCTGTTCGCCACGCCCGCCGGGCGCATGATCGAAATCGCCATGGACCCCCGCGTCGGCGGCGCCTTCCGCATCGTCGACCGGCGCGACGGGGAGGACGTGGCGCACGTGGGCACCTACCTCGAACTCGAGCGGCCCTCGCGGCTGGTGTTCGAGTTCGGCGTGCCGACGTACTCCGAGGCGCGGGACCGCGTGGTCGTCGCCGCCGTGCCGCAGGGCATCGGATGCGAGGTGACGCTCACCCACACGCTGACGACCGGCATGGAGGAGTGGGCCGACTCGGTCCGGCAGGGCTGGACCGGCATCCTCGCCGGGCTCGCGGCCGAGTTGAGCCGCGCCGCCGGTCCGCCCCTGCACTCGTGGGTTGCCGAGTTCCCCGGTGCGGTCACGGCTTGTGATCGGAAAGGCGTCATCATCGCGATGAACGCGAAAGCCGCAGACTCGTTCGCAGACGACGGCGGCCCCGCGCTCGTAGGCTCGAACCTGCTCGATTGCCACCCCGAGCCGTCGCGCTCGCTGGTGGCCGACCTGCTCGCCAGGCCGCGCGTCAATGCCTACACCATCGCGAAGCGCGGCGTGCACAAGGTGATCTACCAGGCGCCGTGGTTCGAAGCCGGCGCCTTTGCCGGGCTCGTCGAGTTGTCGCTCGAGGTGCCTGCGGCCATGCCGCATTTCGTGCGCGAGGGCTGACGCGTGCCGCCTCGCCCTACTTTTTCCGCGTGAACGTGAAGACGCCGGGCTTCGAGCTGCCGGAGCTCGTCCATCGCTCTTCGTGGTGATCGGCGTCGACGAACGTGAAGACGACGCCGCGCATGTGCTGGTCGCCCGGCGCGATGTTCGTGCCGTCGATGAAGTTGAACGCCACCTCGTTGGCGGCCGACGACGGCACGAGCGCCATGCGAGGCTGGTTGTGCGCGGCGCAGTAGTGGGTCGCGAGCAGCCGCTTCCCGTCCGGGTGGATCATCGTCACCATCTCGTACGGGCTGTCCTTGCCCAGCACGTGCATGATGGCCGACCCGTCGCCCGTCATCCGCACCTCGACGGTCGCGGGCATGGACTGTCCGCCCTCTTCCATCGTGCCCTCCCAGCTTCCGACGAGCGTCTTCAGGCGCTGCCACTCGGGCGTCTGGGGGACGGCGGACATCTTCATGGCCGCGTTCTTGGCGTCCTGGCCCTGCGCCAGGACGCCGCCGGCGGCCGTGCACGAGGCGAGCACCACCACGAGAACGACACAGACACGCGTCATCGACGAACCTCCCGGGCGGCCGCGGCGGCCGGCCTCGCTGGTGCCATGGGTGAACGTAGACCACCATCATACCGCCGGGCGCAAGGGACCCGTCTTACGCACGGCCACGGCGCCGGGTTCGAGTAGAATTCGCCGCAATGGACTGCGTGGTGCTGGCCGGCGGACGCCCGGAGCCCGATGATCCGCTCTGGAGCGAATCGCGGGGCCGTCGAAAGGCGCTTGTCGAGCTGGCCGGCCGCCCGATGATCACGTGGGTGCTCGAGGCGCTCGCCGCATCGGCGCATCTCGATCGCCTCATCGTCGTCGGCCTCGACGGGCCGGTGGAGGCCCCGTGCCGCGTCGAGTTCGTCGGCGATGCGGGCAGCCTCGTCGGCAATCTCTACGCTGGAATCGAACGCACGCGGCCCGACAGCCCCGCCGCCTATTGCTGGTCCGACATTCCCCTGATCACCGCGCCGATGGTCGATCGCTTCATCGAAGGCACCGCGGACCCGGGTCTGGACGTCAACGCCGGCCTCGTGCCGAAGACCGTGCTGCAGGAGCGCTATCCCGGCACCGACGACCTCTGGCTCCGCCTGGCCGAGGGCCGGTTCATCGCCGCCGATTTCGGGCTGTTCCATCCGCGTCACGCGGCGCGGCTGCGGCCGCATCTCGAGCGCCTCGCGCCGCAGCGCAAGCACGCGTTCCGCCAGGCCCTCTACGTGGGCCTGCCGCTGCTCGTCAGCTTCGCGCTCGGACGGTTGTCGATGCCCGGCCTCGAGCGCCGCATGGAGCGGCGTTTCGACCTCCGCTGTCACGTCAGGATCGCGGACGACCCCGAGCTCGGCCTCGACGTGGATGGCCCCGGAAACCTGGCCGTGTGCCGGCGCGTGCTGGCGGAGCGTGGGCCGCAGCAGCCTGCAGGCTGACCGTGGTGCGCTGAACCGACCGAGGGAGGACCGCATGTGGCGACTGGCGTTCTGCGTAGCGGCGTTCCTGGCGATGGGTGCCGTTCCCGCCCGGGCCCAGGCGGCGGCTCCCGCCAGCCCCCTGCGCGTGGGCATGGCCGGCCTTGTGCACGGGCACGCATCGGGCTTCCTCACGCGCTACCTCAAGCGATCCGACCTCGAACTGGTTGGCATCGCCGAGCCCGATGAGGCGGTGGCCGCGAAGTACCGGCAGCGCTTCGGCCTCGACGCGTCGCGGCTCTTCACGAGCCTCGACGAGATGCTCGACCGGACGCGCCCCGAGGCGGTGGTCGTGTTCACGGACACGTTCGACCACCTCCGCGTCGTGGAGGCCTGCGCCGCGCGGCGCATCCCTGTCATGATGGAGAAGCCCCTGGCGGTCAGCGTCGAGCATGCGCGCGCGATCGAGCGCGCGGCCGCCCGCGCAGGCATCCCGGTGCTGGTGAACTACGAGACCACCTGGTATGCCAGCAACCGCGCGGCGTGGGCGCTCGTGAAGGAACAGCGGGCGATCGGCGACATCCGGAAAGTCGTGGTGCACGACGGGCATCCGGGCCCGAAGGCCATCAACGTCCAGCCCGAGTTCTTCGCGTGGCTGACCGACCCGGTGCGCAACGGCGCCGGCGCGCTGTTCGACTTCGGCTGCTACGGCGCCAACCTGCTCACCTGGCTGATGGACGGCGGGCGGCCGCTGGCCGTGACGGCCGTTACGCAGCGCCTTCAGCCGGACGTCTACAGGAATGTCGATGACGAGGCGACGATCCTCGTCGAGTATCCCTCGGCCCAGGGCATCATCCAGGCGTCCTGGAACTGGCCCTTCGACCGCAAGGACATGGAGATCTACGGCCAGCGCGGCCAGGTGTTCGCCGGGCGCCAGGATGCGCTCCGCGTCCGCCTGCCCGGCCAGCAGGAGGTCGCGAGCACGGCGCCTCCGATTCCCGAGCCCGAGGACGACTTCGTCCGCTACCTCGCGGCCGTGGTGAGGAAGGACATCAAGCCGGCCGGCCTGTCCTCGCTCGAGAACAACCTGGTCGTGACGGAGATCCTCGACGCGGCGCGCCGATCGGCCAGGACCGGGACGCGCGTCGTGATGCGGTAGGACCTCGTCGCCGGCCTGTCTCGCGCACAGGCCGGCGCGTTGTCACGAGGCGTGCAGAATCGCGATCAGAAGGCGAGCGCCAGCCCCGCGCTGAAGCGCAGGTAGTTCCACTTGTCCAGCATGCCCCATCCGTCGTCCGAGTCGTTCTCGCCCACGCCCATTCGATAGCGGGCGTCGACGCGGACACCGACGTTGCGCGTGAAGAGCCACAGCAGGCCGCCGCCGAAGTCGACCACGCCCTTGTTCTGGCTCGACTTCAAGTTGACGTTGACGAACTCATCGACGGTCGAGCGCATGAGGCCGCCGCCGACGATGGCGTAGGGCCGGAAGCGCATCGATCCCCCCTTGATCCACGGCCCGACAATCAAGCTCCCCGTGAACGTCATCATGTTGTTCGAGGAGAACTCGGATTCGCTGCCGAAGAACTCCGGGTTGTAGTTGTAGTCGATCTCCGCCGAGAAGAGGCCGCGCCCCCACCAGGTGAAGGAGGCGCCGAGACCGTCCGACTCCGGGCGGTCGGTGTCCTCCATCAAGGTCCCGCCGCTGTTGCGGTTCCAGTAGATGACGAAGTAGTTGTCGGGTCCTTCCACCTTCGGCTGGGCCACGGCCGGCTGGGCCGGAGGCGGGGGATTCTGGGCGTAGACGGCGGGAACGAAGATCGCGAGGATGACGGCGACGAACACCAGGACACGAATTCTCATACTCCCTCCAGAGATAGTCAAGCGGCGGGGGCAAGGGTCGCGCACAGGGGCTCGCCGTGTCGCGGCGATTGTAAACGCAGTATCGGCTCCATGCGCCCCTTTCGTGAGGAGTGTCTCGAGTATTCCTGGACAAGAAGCCACCGCATCCCTCCAGCTTGCGATGCCGGCCGGGATCGCGGAAGATTGCCGTCCAACCAGTTCTCGCGTAGGGAAATCAGGTCGGCCCAGGCCGGCGGAGTGAGTCATGGATGGTCCCATCGGCACTGTTGGCATCGTCGGTTTCGGGCGGTTCGGGCGCGCGCTGGGCGAGCTGATGTCCGAGGCGGGCCTCCCCGTCCGCGGGTTCGATCCCTACGCCGCGGTTCCCGCGCCCTTCGCCGCCGCGTCCCTTGACGAGCTGGTTCGAGCCTCTCGGGTTGTCGTGCTCGCGGTGCCCGTCCACGCGCTCGAGGACGTCACGGCCCGCGCGGCGGCCCTGATGACTCCGCAGCATCTGGTGATCGATGTCGCCAGCGTGAAAGTGAAGCCGGCCGCGATCTTCGAACGGCACCTGGCGGGCCGGGTGCCCTGGGCCGCCACCCACCCGCTGTTCGGGCCGGCGAGCCTCGCGCGCCGCGAGCGCCCGCTTCGCGTCATTGTCTGCCCGAACGATCGTCACCCGGGCGCCGTGGACGCGGCGGCGCGGCTCTTCACCCGTCTCGGGTGCCAGGTGAGCCGGCAGACCGCCGAGGCGCACGACCGCGAGATGGCCCGCACGCACGCGCTCGGGTTCCTCATCGCGAAAGCGTTCCTCGACCTGGGCCTGGGCAGCGAACCGGCGTCGGTGCCGCCGTCGTTCCGCGGCATTTCGGCCACCATCGAGTCCGTGCGCGAGGACGCGGGGCACCTTTTCGCCGCGATCCTCAACGACAATCCCTTCGCGGCCTCCGCGCGCCGCGACTTCCTGGCGGCGCTCACCCGCCTCGACGACGAGTTGGCGCAACCGCAGGCCATCGAGCCCGCATCGGCGCAGGCCGGGTTCCCCATCCCCGACTTCGGCGACCGATCACCCGACCTGCTCGAGGTTCGTGAGCTGATCGACGAGCTGGATCGGCGCCTGGTGGACCTCCTGCTGCAACGCCACGACCTGTCGAAGCGCGCGGGGCACATCAAGCGGCGCGACGGCCAGCCCGTCCGCGACCCGGCCCGCGAAGACATGCTGCTCGAACAACGGGCCGGCTGGGCGCGCGACGGCGGCCTCGACGTGGACGGCACCATCCGGGTCTTCCGGGCCATCCTCGAGCAGTCGCGCGCGTGCCAGGCCGCGACAGGCGACGCCAACCTCTGAACAGGCAACCGTACCCATGACACAGAAACCGCTGCCGGACTGGACGACGCTGACGTTCTCGTACACCGAAACGGATTTCATCTACCGCGCCCAGGGCGACGCCGAGCGAGATCCGGTGTGGGCGCCTGGCCGCATCGAGCCTTCGGGCACCATGGCCCTGTCGCCGGCCGCCGCCGGTACCTGTCGTACGGCGTCGGAATCTTCGAAGGCCTGAAAGCGTTCCGCCGCGACGACGGCCAGGTGCAGGTCTTCCGGCCCGAGGCCAACGCCGGGCGCTTTCAGAAATCGGCCGAGCGGCTCTCGATGACGCCCTATCCGGCCGACCAGTTCGTGTCGGGCGTGCTCCGGCTGGTGGACGCGAACCGGCGGTTCGTGCCGCCCGCGGCGTTGGGTTCCCTCTACGTGCGCCCCATGCAGCACGCCGTCGAAGCCAGGCTCGGCTTCGGCGCCTGCCGCGAGCTGGCGGTCACGATGTACGCGTCGCCGGTCGGCGCGGTGGGCTCGGCGGCTGGCGCCATCCGCTTGCAGGCCGTCGAACGCGCACGGGTCGCGCCCGGCGGCACCGGCGCCGCGAAGGCCATCGGCAACTACGCCGGCAGTGTCCACGTGGCCGGGCCGGCGAAGCGGGCGGGCTTCGACGACGTGTTGTATCTGGACGCGCGCGCCATGCGCTTCGTCACCGAAACCAGCGGCGCGAACTTCTTCATGGTGGACCGCGCGGGGAGGCTCGTCACGCCGCCGCTCGACGACCAGATCCTCGCCGGGATCACCCGCGACTCGGTCATCACCATCGCGCGCGAAGACCTCGGCCTCGTCGTCGACGAGCGCCCGATTGCCATCGACGAGGTGCTGGACGGCGCGCAGGAGGCGTTCTGCACGGGCACGGCCTGGACGCTGAAGCGCGTGGGGGAGATTGCGTTCCACGACCGCGTGGCGACCATCCGGGGCCGGGACGTGCGAGACGCCCTCTGGGACCTTATTGGCGGGATTCAGACGGGCCGCCGCGCGGACACCCGCGGCTGGGCCCGTCTGGTGCCTGACGGCGCCGGCGGCGCGTAGCCGCCGGCCCGGCTCTACCGGGCGGCCTTCGCCGCGGGCGGCTTGAGATACACGGCCTGCAGCACCTGCTTCGTCGCCTCGTCCTGGACGAAGGCCACGACGACCAGGCCGCCCGTGATCTCGTGCTTCTTCTGGCGGAACGTGTACTCGCCCTTGCGCTCCACCTTCTCGAACTGCTCGAGGTGCGTCTTCGCGTCGGCGACGGCCTTGGCGAGATCGAAGGAGTACTCGAAGGTCCCGCCCTTGCCGGGCTTGAGGGCGAAGCCCTGATCGCTCTTGGCGTCGAGCGCCATGGCCCGCACCACCATCGGGTGGAATCGCTCGCCGTTCTCCCCGCTGTAGGTCACCTCGTCCTCGGCGAGGGCGATCTGCAGGCGCAGCTTCTCCGACGTGCTCGAGAGGCCCGACACCTTCGCGCGGGCGGTCACCGCCGAGCCCGTCGCCGTGGCGCGCAGCGCGATCTTCGCGCCCGGGGCGGCGGCAAGGTGCTTCTCGATGGCGGGGTCGACTTTCGACTCGAAGATCGACTTGGCGTTGTCGGCGCTGCCGCCGCCCCCGCCCTCGTTGTCACCGTCGAAGAAGTAACTCGGCGAGCTGTTCACGCCGTAGAACTCGCGCCGCCTGATGACCGACGGGTTCACCATCGGGTCGGGCGCCGGGATGTGCACGTGATAGTTCAGGACGATGAAGTCGTTCCGGGTGTAACGGTCGAGTGCGGCATCGAAGGCGAGACCCGCCCCCACGCACGGCGGTCAACCCGCTCCCGGGAACACCTCGGCGAGCACGGTCTTGCCAGTGGCCTTCGTGCCCGGCTTGCGCACGTACGGCGCGACGGCGAACCGCGTGTGTTCGCGCCGGTACCGCTCGTCGAGCATCGCCTCGAGACCGTCGAGCGACCCGTTGTGCGTCTTGCGGTACGCCGCTTCGAAGTCCTTCGTTTCGTCGGCCGTGATGCGGCCCGAGAGCGCGAGCACGGTGAGGTACTCGAGCTGCAGCGTGTCGTTGCCGGACTTCTTGGCCGACTCCGCGAGCGTGCGCGCGATGGCGGCCATCGTGTAGGACGCGGGCTTGGCGGCGTAGGCTTCCGTGAGCGCCTTCTCGCCCTCCTCGGACTTGCCGCGCTTCACCAGGATCTGCCCGAGCGTGGCGAGCGCCGCCGCGCGCTCCGACTTGAAACTGGCGCGCATCTCGTCGTCGGTCGGCAGCGTGGGCCGCGTCGGCGGCCGCGGCGGCGTGGCCGGGCGCGGCGGCGGGGGCGGCGCCAGGCTCACCTGCATCACACCGTCCTTCATCGAGGTCCGGTAGTTGGGCTGGGCCGGCGTGGCGGGCGCGGTCGCGGCGGCGGCAGCGGGCACGGCGTCCGGCTTGGCTCCAGCGGGTGCCGCAGCCGTCGCCGCCGGCTTCGCAGCGGCTGTTGCCGCGGTCATCTTCTCGAAGGTCGCGAGTGAGCGCTCGTACTGCTTCTTGCGCGCGTCCATGTAGGCGCGCTCGTCCATGCCCGCGAGGCCCTTCCTCGCGAAATCTTCGGCCTCTTCCGAGTAGATGCCGGCGCCGTACAGCCTCGTCGCCAGGCTGTTGTAGATGGAGGATCCGGGCGTCGTGTCGGCGTTCTTCTTGGCGTCCGCGACCTCCTTCTCGGCGCCGGCGAGGAACTTCGCCCGGGACTCCTTGAACGCGGCGAGGACGCTCGAGTTCAGCTGCATCCGCGCCAGGCTCAACAGCATGAAGGAAGCCTTGGGGTTGTCGGCGATGAACTTCTCGAGGGCCGACGCGCGCTTCAGCGGGTCCTTCTCACCGGCAGCGGCGTTGAAGGCCTTGGCTTCGTCGGGCAGCTCCTGGGCCGGTTTGGCGTCGGCGGGCTTCTGGGTGGCATCGGCGGCCACCGCGGGTTTGGCGTCGGCAGGTTTCTGCGGCGCCGCGCTCTGGGCGGTGGGCCAGGCGGATACCAGCGCGGACAGGCCGAGGCCGAGAAGAAGGGCTCTGGAATTGCGTGTCATGCCGGGGCTCCTGGATGGAGGCACACGAAGGTGGCGCCTATCCTAGCATCAAATCGAGCTGCAGCCCGGGATGTCCGCCGCCCTGCTTGCGCACGCCAGGCGCGGACCGGGAGTACAGGTCCACCCGCGCCCCAGGCCGGCTATGCGGGCGGCGCCTGCCCGAAGGAGACGGGGAATGAAACCGATGGTGCTCGCCGACCCGCAGCAGTTTCCCGATGACGATGTGGTGTTCGCGCATCTCGGCGCGCGGCGCGTCCAGTGGGAAGCGCTGTTCGAGTACATCCATGCCGAGCACCCCGACTTCACCGGGCAGTGGCGCTACTACAACGACGGCAAGAGCTGGCTGATGAACGTCTCGCGCAGGAAGAAGACCGTCTTCTGGCTGTCGGTCCTCGAGCGCGGCTTCCGGATCACGAGCTACTTCACCGACAGGGCCGCGGGGGCCATCAAGGCGAGCACGCTCTCCGCCGACCTGAAGGCGCAGTTCATCAAAGGCCGGCGCGTCGGCAGGCTCGCCGGCATCACCATCACCTTCAGGAAGAAGCGGGACGTCGAGGACGCCAAGACGCTCATCGCGCTCAAGCTCGCGGCCCGGTAAGCCGCCTGGCGGGCCGCGGATCGCCCGGGCGCGGGTTCGCAGATAGAATCATCCCATGGCCGACGAACTCGTGCTGACGTTCCCGCGGACCCTGCTCGACGAGATCGGATCGTTCCAGGGCCTCTGCACCGACATCGGGCCGTACGTGCCGCGCATCCTCGAAACGCAGAACACCCGGTACGTCCCGCGCTCGCTCGCCGAGACCGATCCGTCGCTGAAGCAGATCATTCCGTACGTGCTGGTCCGGCGCGGGGACGCGCTGCTGCACTACGTCCGCGGCAAGGGCTCGGGCGAGAAGCGGCTCGTCGCCCTCGGGTCGATCGGGATCGGCGGCCACATCAACCATCGCGACGAGGACCTGTTCGGCACCGGCCTCGACTTCTACGAGGAGGCCGTTCAGCGGGAGCTTCACGAAGAGCTGCTGATCGACGCCGATCTCACCACGCGCGTGGTCGCGCTCATCAACGACGACTCGACGCCGGTGGGGCAGGTGCACTTCGGCGTCGTGCACGTGTGCGCGCTGGGCGACCAGCATGTGTCGCGCGGCGAGCCCTGCATCACCGAACTGCAGTTCCTGACGCTCGAGCAACTGCGGGCGAGGCGCGACGCCATGGAAACCTGGTCGCAGTTCGCCCTCGACTTCGTGCTGGCGAATCCGGGCGCCGCCGGCCTGTAGACGACGTGACAGGCCTGTGGTCCGCGGGGGGCGGCCACCTGAAGAGGGGGCTGTCCCCTTGTCCGCGCGGCGTCAGCGCATCGCGACGAGCAGGCCGCCGGTGATGAAGGCCGCCACCCACCAGAGGTACGCGACCCTCGTGTACAGGTGCAGGCCGGGCGGCACCTCGGCGGCCGGGCCCGAAGCCCGCGCCAGGCGCCAGACGAGCACGGTGTCGATGACCATGGCCGCGAGCGAGGAATAGCCCAGCAGGCCGTGCAGCGTGAAGGCGCCCTTGCTCGATCCCAGGATCATGAAGGCCGTCGCCGTGACATCCAGCAGCACGCCGACCGTGAGGAACGCCAGCGTCTGCGGGGAGAGGCGGCGCCGGCGCTGTTCGCCGACCACCGCGACGGTATAAGACAGCAGCGCGAAGACGACAATGGTGGCACCGGTCTTCGCGAGCGGGTTCATGTGAGTATCAGTGTAACAGCTGGTCGCGATAGGATCCTCTCGCCTTCGCGAGGGGGCGCCGGCACGAGTCGGCAGCACCCACACCTTGGAGAAGCACACCATGCCTCATCACGTTGTTCTACGTTGGGCGGCCCGGGGCGCGGCCCTGCTTCTGCTGGCGGCCGCGTGCGCGGCGGCCGGCGTGCTCTACGGCTGGACCCACGCAGCGCGGGCGCTGCCGCCGCTCCAGGGGTGGCATCTCCAGGCCCCGCCCTCCGAGTTCACCGCTGCCGACGCTCGGCCGGGCTACGACTTCGAGGCGTATCGCCGGCAGGAGTCCCGGGTCTTCACGGAACTGGAAGGCCTGATGGCGGGCCCGTGGTCGGAGGAGGCGCGCGGCCGCTTCAACCGGTTCCATGCCGGGTCGGTCTGCAATCCCGCCACGCTGTTCCCGACGAACTGGAACCGGACGTTCGTCCTCGAGTCCCCGGCGCCCGTCGGCGGAGCCCTGCTGATTCACGGCCTGAGCGACTCGCCGTATTCCTTGCGGGCCGTCGGCGAGCGGCTGCACGCCCAGGGCTACACGGTTGTCGGTTTGCGGGTGCCCGGGCACGGCACATCGCCGGCCGCGCTGGCCAGGGCGTCGACGAGCGACTGGACGGCTGCGGTAGGTGTTGCGGCGGCCGGCCTGCGCCGGCGCATCCCCGACGGCGCGCCGCTCATCCTGGTGGGGTATTCCAACGGCGGCGCGCTCAGCGTCAACTACGCGCTCGACTGCCTCGACGACGCGTCGCTCCCGCGGCCCGGGGCGCTCGTGCTGTTCTCGCCCATGATCGGGATCAACCCGATGGCGAAGGTCACGCGGTTCCATCGGATCATCTCGTCGCTGTCGGGTGAGCAACGGGCAGACTGGTCGTCGCTGGGCGCCGAGATCGACCCGTTCAAGTACGGCGCCTGGCCGATGAACGCCAGCGTCCAGGCCTGGCGGATGACCGCGTTGGTGGAGCAGCGGCTCGCCGCGCTCGAGCAGGCCGGCCGCATGGCGGACCTGCCGCCGGTGCTGGCGTTTCAGTCAGCCGTCGATTCCACCGTGATCACGTCCCGGCTGATCACGGAGCTCTTCGATCGCGTTGCGTCAAACGGGAGCGAGTTGGTGCTGTTCGACGTCAATCGCGCCGGCTGGCTCGAGAACCTCGTGAACGTGGGCTTCGAGGAGAAGATCCGGCCTGAGCTGCAGCGCGCCGGGGCCCTGTTCAGGCTGACGATTGTGACGAACGAGTCTGCGGAGTCGCCGCAGATGGTGGCGAAGACGCGCGCCGGAGGCTCCGTGACGGTGTCGCCGCTGAACATCTCATGGCCGCAGGGCGTGTTCTCGCTCTCGCACGTGGCGCTGCCGTTCTCGCCGGACGACCCGCTGTACGGCACGGCGGACGCCACCCGGAAGACCGGCTTGCCGTTGGGCTCGCTCAGCGCGCGCGGCGAGAGCGGCGTCCTGAGGCTCTCCGACGGGCAACTGCTGCGGCTGCGGCACAATCCGTTCTACGAGTACACCGAGAACCACGCCGTCGAATGGCTGCAGCAGGCGCTGAACCGCAAGGGCTCGTGAGCGCGAAGACGGGGGAGAGAAAGACATGACGCGAACAACAGCGTGTCGGCTGGCAGTCCTGGTGGCGATTCTGGCGGCATGCCTGCCGACCCCGATGGCGGCCCTCGCCCTGGCGCAGGCAAACGTCGACGTGACCGGCACCTGGGCGTTCGAGGTCCAGACCGAGGCGGGAACGGGCACTCCGCAGGTTACGTTCAAACAGGATGGCGAGAAGCTGACGGGCGTCTACTCGTCGCAGCTGCTCGGAGAGGTGGAGCTGACCGGCAGCGTGAAGGGGCGGGCGATCCAGTTCACCCTCGCCGCCAGCGTGCAGGGCAACGCGATCGAACTGGTCTTCAGCGGCACGGTCGACGACAACGCCTCGATGAAGGGGAAGGTGACGTTCACCGGCTTCGGCGAAGGCACCTTCACCGGCAAGCGCAAGTGACGCGGCCGGCGGCCGATCTGCGCTCCGCAGATGGTGCCGCCGCCGGGTCCGCAGCTGCAGCAGGCGTCCTACCGCGCGGGAATCGCCGCGAGCAGACCCGGCGGGTGCGCGAACGGGCTGACGACGAGCAGGCCATCGAGGTCCTGGCCGTCCTGCAGATCTTCGGTGAGCAGTACGCTGCACCGGCCGATCCTGGCCGCTGCCACGATGAGGGCGTCCCAGAAACTCAGCTCGAGACGGTCCTGGATCGCCCACGCGTCGCTGATGGCCGGCTGATCGACGCCCACGACCTCCCACGCGCACAACGACCGTACGTACCGGCGTGCGCTGTCCTCCTCGAGCCCGGGCCGCAGCTTCCTGGTCACCGTCCAGTAGAACTCGGTCAGCACCTGCGTGCTCACGACACCCAGGCCGCGCTGCCGCCACAATGCGGCCATCCAGGCCTGGGCCTGATCGTGCTTCCGGGCATCCCGCCGGTCGCGGTCGTAGACCAGGACGTTCGTGTCAACGAACACCGGACCGGTCATGCAACTCCTCGCGGCGGGGGTAGAGATCGTCGCTGATGACGGCCGACTCGATGCGCTGGAAATCCCGGCGGGCGCGATCGAACTGCTGCTGCTGGCGCATCATCCTCCTGAGCTCCTCGCCCAGCAGGCGCGAAACGGACGTGTTCGCCTCGGCTGCCCGGACGCGCGCCCAGCGGGCCACCTCCTCGTCAAGCGTGATGGTGACGTTTCGCAAGGATCTCACGCCATGATTATCGTGTAACACGAAGTCAGTGTCAAGTCGAGATCTCCGTGTCGGACCCGCCACCCGACGCCCTCCACCGGTGAGGGCGCACGGGACGCCGAGAAGGGTCAGGTCCGCGCCGCCATTCGCTTCCGGGTATCTCCATCAGGAACGGGCCGGACCCTCGTAGACGGGGCCGGCGGCCAGCCGCCGCTCGGCCTCCTCGTTGCCCAGGCCGTGCTGCGCCCGCGTGACCGCGAGCCCGACGGCCGGCGGGTAGGCCTGATCGGCCTTCATGCGCGGCTCTACGTACTCGATCACCTCGAACAGCAGGCGGTTGGCCTCGACGTATTCGAGGCCGGCGAGCTTCTGGATGTACCGCGTGGCGCGGTCGATGAGCTTCAGGTTGCTCGGGACGAGCCACACCATGTAGTTGCCCATCACCCGGCCGAGCCGGACCATCGTGCAGGTGGAGAGCGCGTTGAGCAGCATCTTCAGGCCGGCGCGCGCCACGCCGTCGAGCAGGAAGTCCGACTCGGGGATGGCCACTGTGACGGTTTCGCATCCCGGCAGGAACCCGCCCGCGCGGAGGGGTTCGAGGTCGGCCCCGCGCCCGACCGCCACGATCGCGACGCGCGCGCCGGCGAGCCGGGCTTCCTCGAGGCGCGCGCGATGAAAGTCGCCCGCCGACGCCAGCGCCGCCACCTCGGCGCCGCTCACAATCGCCGCCGCGCTGTCGCCCGGACCGAGACGGCGGTTGGGAAGTCCGTCGAGGCCCACCTTGAAGCGCATCAGCTCGCGGCAGCTGATCTTGCGCACGGTCTCGAGTGTCCGCTCGAGCTTGTCTGGCGGCACCAGCGCGCGCACCTCGGCGTCGCCCCACTCGACGCACGCGGGATCGCGGCGGATGAGGCGCCGCCACGCGGCCGGCGTGTCGGCGTCGGGCACGAAGAGAAACGCCCACGACTCCGACGCCTGCTCGTCGTCGAATTTGCGGAACGACGGCGTGCAGTACGTCGGCGACCGCTCGGTGGTATCCGTGAGGATGTCGATGCCGTACCGGTCGGCGTAGTAGTTGTGCTTTCGGCCGGCGCGGTAGGTGGCTTCCTCCATCTCGACGAGGCGGGCCAGCCGGCCGAGTACCTCCGGGTCCTTGAGGCGGCCGAGCATCCCGTCCAGCTGCGCCGCAAATGCCGCCGGCACCCCCGCCGCAGGCAGTGCGCACGGCCCGCCCGGTTCGAGCGTGGCCGCGAGATCCCGCAGCACCAGTTCCAGCACCGTCAGCATCACGCAGAGCTGGATCGTGGTGGCCTGCATGCGGGTGGAGCCGGTGATGGCCATCGGGCCGGTGGTGAGGTTGATCTTCTCGATGCGCGGCTCGTCGATGACCTCCCGGCTTCGCTGGACGTGCGCGCGGAGGATGTCGTCGGGGTTGTTGTAGACGAAGTAGACCTTCGCGCCGGCGTCGACCCCCTGCCAGGCCGTGCCGATGACGAACGAAGTCTCGCCGCCCTCCGTGATCGCGAACACCGCATCGCCCGCCGCCACGCCGAGGTCGCCGATCTGCTTCCGCCCGAACGCGGTGAAGTCCTCGAAGCCCTCGACGGCCTTGATGAGGGCGAAGTCGCCGCCGGCCATCACGCTGACGGCCCGATGCTCCCAGTCCTCCGGCGGCGGCGCCGACGCCATGCCGCGCGCCTGCTGGCGTTGCCAGAAGTCGCGCCAGATCGACACGAGCTGGATGCTGAGCCGGCCCGTGGAGCCGCAACCCGTGAAGAAGACCCGCCCGCCGCGGCGCAGCCGGTCCGCCACTGCGGCGGCGATGCCCGCCGCGCGCCCCGAGGCCGCGAACGCCCGGTACACCCCCACCACGTCGTCATCGACGTCGAGCAGGAGCCGCAGCGCCGCGGCGGTGTCCGCGGCAGCCGTGTGGCTGAGGTTGGCGGTCACCGGATGCGAGCCCTCGGTGACCAGCCCGCCCAGCTTGAACTCGTTCGCGATGCGGAGGAAATCGTCGGAGCGGGCGTCGGAGGTGGTGCTCATGGAAGAAGAATCAAGAAGAAAGAAGTCAGAAGACAGAATACAGAAGACAGAACTCCGAAACCGGAGACCGAATAGCCGCCCGTCGGCGCACGCAGGGACGGCCAGCGCAGACGTTATCACAACGACGTGGCGCAGCCAGGCCCGGGAGCGCGCGCGGGCGAGTCATAGGGGTCGGGTCTATTTACGTACAGGACCCTCGGGAAGCAACGAATTTGTAAACCCAGCGTACCTGCCCGGGAAATCGTCGCCCAATCCGGGCTCTGTACAGGGATGCTGCCTCCACCCGGCCGGCGCAGGTGCGACTTGTCCGCATACAAATCCGTAAGCCGGGAGGGGTCCCGTTCGTAAATCGACCCGACCCCCAACCTCGCCGTTCAGCGGGGGGCTAACCGCGTGACGCTCTCGGTGACCGATGCGACCTTGCCTCGTGAATAGGCGGCGGGGAAGTAGCCGCCTTTCGCCCACAACCCGAAGAGATCGCGGTAGTGCGGGCTGGCCGGGTCGCCCGACTGGCCGGGCGTGTTGATCCCGATCGAGTTGTCCCAGTCCTCGGTGTCTGCGATGAACTTGAACGAGCCGCCGGAGGTCTGGTTGTCGGCATTGCCGGTGGCGGTCACCGTCGATCCGTCTCCGCCGCGCGGCGCCGGTCCGGCGTCGAGCCGCGCGCGGGTCTCGGCGTTGACGGCCGCGCTGAGCGGGTGGCGGATGAGCGCATGGTGATACCGCTCCTGCCCGTACGTCCAGGCCGCCATCTCGGGCCCGAAGCGCTTCGTCAGTTCGGCGACGGCTTCCCCCAGGCTGCGGCCGACCAGCGCATCCCGCGCCGCGGTCGGGTTGTCGCCGAAACGCCCGTCTGGCGCGTACAGCCAGTCGATGACGCGCTTGAGGGAGATGAGGCCGGCGCCGACCTGGCCGCGCGCTCCCGCGGGCATGAGCGCGTCGCGCACGTTGGCGAGCAACCGCCGCTGGAACATGGCGTAAATGCCGGCGGCCGCCGAGTCCTTGTCGAGTACCGAAGTCCCAGGCGAGGAGGCGGTCGCGAGCCCGTGCGGCGGCGGCGTCCAGCGCGAGATCGCGCGTGAGCGGCACCAGCGCGCGCGCCGGCAGCGAGAGGTCGTCGTTCTGCACGCGGGCCGTCTCGGCCACGCTGAACAGCCGGCCCGATCCGAGCACTTCGGCGATGCGGGAGGCGCGGAACGGGTCGGCCCACGAAAAGTGCAGCGCCTCTTTCCAGGGGTAGTCGTTCGGGAAGAGGTAGTGGTTGGCCGTCACGACGAACCCCCGCGGGGGATTGACCTCGTGCGGGAGCGCGTTGATGGGCAGGAACCCGTCCCACTCGTAGCGGCCGTCGCCCGGGACCGGCAGCAGGCCGCTCCAGTTGCGGCGCAGGGGCTGGATGCCGGCGGCCTGCCAGCCGATGGTGCCGCGGCGATCGGCCCACACCATGTTCTCGGCCGGCATGCGGTTGTAGGCGCACGCCTCGCGGAACTCCTCCCAGGTGCGCGCCTGGTTCATGCGAAGGCTCGCGAGATACGGCGCGGATCCCGGCTCCATCCACGCGGCGCGCAGGGCGTACGCCCGGTGGGCCGCGCGGTCCTCGTAGAGCACCGGTCCGTGCCGCGTGTATTTCAGCTCGACGACCGCGGCCTTCGCACCCTTGACGGCGATCGTGTCGGTGATGACGCGCATCGGCTCCCAGCGGCCCTGGTAGCGGTACTGGTTCGCATCGGCCGGGTTGGTCTCGTAGACGTAGAGGTCCTCGTTGTCGTTGCCGAATATCGTCAGGCCCCACGCGCCGTGCTCGTTGTGGCCGATCGACACGCCCGGCAGCACGGGCTCGCCGCCGCCGATGACGTTCCAGCCCGGCGCGACCAGGTGTACCCAATAGCGCAGCGACGGCGCGCTCTGGGCCCGGTGCGGGTCATTGGCCAGGATCGGAAACGTGCTCTGCGTCCGGCTGCCGCTGATGATCCAGTTGTTGCTGCCGATGTCCCGCGGATCGACTGGGGCGGTGTCGTCGCCTGGCTGCCCCGGCCCGCGCGAGCCGCCCGACTCGGCCGCACGGAACCGCGGCGCCACGTCCTCGGGGCGGAACTGGATCGGATTGCGGAACGCGTTGTAGACGGCCAGCACGTCCTCCGGGAACGCGGCGGCGTCGATGGCCGCGTCGAGCGTGAACACCGGCTCGCCGCCCTGGAAGTACTGGAGCGACCGCAGCGCGTCCGCGCCAATCGCCTTCATGGCCCGCACGGACGCGACTTCCGAGGTGACGTTCGACGCGAGGCCCTGGTGGCGCGAGATCACCACGGCCGGCGTCCAGCGGCCGGGCCTGATGTCGAGCATCGCGAACTCGATCGGCAGCAGCGACGGGTCGCGCTCGGTCTCGGCGATCCAGGCGTTGACGCCGGCGACGAACGACTCGACGATCGCCGTGCCGCGCGGATGGTAGTGCGCGAGCTCCGCGTCGAGATCACCGCGGAACATGTGCAGCCTGGCCCCGCGATCGCGCTCGATTTCGCGCGGGCCGAGGATCTCGGCCACGGTGCCCGTCGCCTGGCGCCGCCACAGTTCGAACTGGAACAGGCGGTCCTTCGCGGCGGCGTATCCCTGCGCAAAGAACAGGTCCGGCTCGCTCGCCGCGTAGATGTGGTTCACGCCCCAGCGATCGCGCCGAATCTCGACCGGCTGCGACAGCCCGGGCGCCAGCACGACGATTTCAGGCGCCGCGGCGGGCGGCGCGGCGCCAGGCGCCTGTGCACGCACGCCCCGAGGCGCGCCGGCGGCCAGCGCGGCGACGACAGCCAACCCCGCAACGAGGACACGCCTTCGCATGGGACCTCCGGATGAGTGGCGCCCGCCGGGAACCGCCTCAGCCCCGCCGGACCGCCTCGATTTCCTCGACCGTGCGCGGCCTCGGCTTGCCGAGGATGCGGTGCCCGTCCGGCGTCACGACCAGGTTCTCTTCGATGCGCGCGCCGCCGAAATCCGCGAACGCCTCGAGTTTGTCGTAGCGGATGAATTCGGTGAACCGCCCCTCGGCCTTCCAGCGGCGGATGAGCTCCGGGATGAAATACACGCCCGGCTCGACGGTCAGCACGAAACCCGGCTCGAGCGGCCGCGCCAGCCGCAGGCTCTTCAGCCCGAACTGCGTGCTCTTGGGCAGGCCGTCGTAGCCCACCCAGACTTCGCCGAGGTTCTCCATGTCGTGCACGTCCAGGCCCATCATGTGACCGAGGCCGCACTGGAAGAACATCGCGTGCGCGCCCGCGGCAACGGCTTCGTCGAGATCGCCCGTCATCAGGCCGAGGCCCTTCATGCCCTCGGCAATCGTCCGGCACGCGAGTAGGTGGATCTCGCGGAACGGCCGCCCGGGCTTCACGGCCGCCACCGCCGCGAGGTGCGCCTCGAGCACCACCTGGTACACGTCCTTCTGGCGCCCGTCGAACGTGGTGCTCACCGGGAACGCGCTCGACAGGTCGCCGGCGTAGTGCATGGCCGTTTCCGCGCCGCAGTCGAGCAGGAAGATGTGTCCCGACGCGAGGGCGTGGCCATGGTAGTGGTTGTGCAGCGTCTCGCCGTGGATCGTGGCGATCACCGGGAACGACAGGCCGCCGCCGGATGCGAGCGCGATCTCCGTCACCCGCGCCGCCACGTCGCTCTCGCGCAGGCCCGGCCGCACCATCTGCATGGCCGCCACGTGCATGTCCACCGACGTGTCGACGGCGCGCTCGATCTCGGCGACCTCCTCGTCGGTCTTGTGGTTCCGCATGTTCACGACCGCGCGCACGAACGCCAGGCTGAAGCCCGCGTCGATTCGGCTCACCGGCATTCCCAGCAGGCGTGACAGCGTCAGCCGGTGCTCGTCGCGGTAGGGCGGCAGGTAGTGGATGGTCCGCCCTCCCGATCGGGCGCGCTCGAGGGCGTCAGCCAGCGCCGCGGCCGGCGCGCTCTCGGTCACCCCCGCCCGCGCGGCCAGCTCCGCCACGGTCGGCTGAGGGCCGGTCCAGACGATGTCGTCGAGGGTGAGGTCGTTCCCGAAGACCACCGCCCGGCGCTCGTCGATATCGACCAGGGCGGCCAGGCTCGCATGGTCGATGCCGAAGTAATAGAGCCACGTGCTGTCCTGCCGGAACGGGTAGGTGTTGTCGGTGTAATTCATCGGGCTCTCGCCGTTCCCGAGGAACACGAAAACGCCCGATCCGACCGCCGCCGCCAGGCTCGCGCGCCGATCCGCATACGTTCCGGCTGAGAACATCACCCCTCCTTGGTCTCCGGCTGAGGGCAGATGATATCCCACGACGGCGGGGCCCCGACGAACTGGAGGCCGGGCCTTTAGACCCGGCGTACAGGTTCCGGGTAGAATCCCGACGTCATGACAACTCGACTCCTCGCGCCCGCCTGCCTGCTCATCCTCGGGACAATCGCCGCCGCCGCCCAGACGGGCCCGAACTGGCTGCGCTATCCCGCGATTTCGCCCGACGGCAAGACCATCGTCTTCACCTACAAGGGTGATTTGTACAAGGTGGCGTCCGCCGGCGGCGCGGCTGCGCCGCTGACGGCCCACGCGGCCCACGACGTCATGCCCGTCTGGAGCCGCGACGGGAAGCAGATCGCGTTTGCCAGCGACCGCTACGGCAACTTCGACATCTTCGTGATGCCGGCCGAGGGCGGCGAGGCCAGGCGCCTCACCTACCACTCGGCGGCCGAGTATCCCTACACGTTCACGCCCGATGACAAGGCCGTGGTGTTCGGGGCGGCGCGGATGGACACCGCCGCCAACCGCCTGTTCCCGACAGGATCGCAGCCCGAGCTCTACCAGGTGCCCGCGGCAGGCGGCCGGCCGGTTCAGCTGCTGACCACGCCGGCCGAGGACGTGAAGTTCGGCCGCGGCGGGCAGCTGATGCTCTATCACGACAAGAAGGGCGGCGAGAACCCCTGGCGCAAGCACCACACCTCGGCCATCGCGCGCGACGTGTGGGTACATGACGTCAAGGCCGGCACGCACCGCAAGATCACCGCGTTCGCCGGCGAGGACCGCAGCCCCGTCTTCACCGACGGCGACCGGGCGTTCTACTACCTGAGCGAGGAATCGGGCTCGTTCAACGTGCACAAGATGGCACTCGAGGGCGGCAAGCCGCAGCAGGTGACGTCGTTCAGGAAGCTGCCGGTCCGCTTCCTGAGTCTCTCCGACCCGGGCACGCTCTGCTTCGGGTACGACGGCGAGCTCTACACGTTGCGCCCGGGTGGCAGCCCGCAGAAGGTGGCCGTGACGATCGCGGCCGACGCCAAGGCCAACCGCGAGCGCGTGGTGCCGGTCACGGGCGGCGCGCGTGAGTTCGCGGTGGCGCCGAGCGGCAAGGAAGTCGCCTTCATCGCCCGCGGCGACGTGTTCGTGACGAGCGTCGAGGGCGGCGTCACCAAGCGCGTCACGGCCACCCCCGAGGAGGAGCGCGGCGTCGGCTTCTCGCCCGACGGCAAGGCCCTGGTCTACGCCTCGGAGCGCAACGGGCGATGGGCGGTCTACGAGGCGCGGAGGGCCCGCGACGAGGAGCCGTACTTCTACGCCTCCACACTGCTCAGGGAATCGCCCCTTGTCGCGAACGCGCAGCAGAACACGCAGCCGCGCTACTCGCCCGACGGTAAGGAACTGGCCTACATCGAGGACCGCAACACGCTGAAGGTGCTCAACCTCGAATCGAAGGCGGCGCGCACGCTGCTGACCGACAAGGACATTTTCGGCGGCGGCGGCCATCACTTCGTGTGGAGCCCCGACAGCAAGTGGCTGCTGTTCGACTACTCGATTCCCGGCATCGCGCCCGGCGAAGTCGGCCTCGTGCGGGCCGACGGGATGGGCGCCCCGTCGAACCTCACCCTGAGCGGCTTCAACGACGACCGGGCGACGTGGATCCTCGGCGGGAAGGCCATGCTGTGGTTCAGCAACCGCGACGGCCTCAAGTCGGTGGCCCAGAGCGGTTCCGCCCAGCGCGACGCGTACGCGATGTTCTTCACGAAGGACGCCTGGGACCGGTTCAGGCTGACGAAGGAAGAGTACGCGCTCGTGAAGGAGGCGGAGGAGAAGAAGGAGAAAGAGAAGGACAAGCCCAAGGCCGACGCCGAGAAGGACAAGAAGGACGCGACCAAGGACGCGAAGGTCGAGGACATCGTCATCGACGCCGACGGCCTCGAGATCCGCAAGGCGCGGCTGACGATCCACTCGTCGCTGCTCAGCGACGCCCTCGTGAGCAAGGACGGCGAGACGCTCTACTACCTCGCGCGCTTCGAGAAGAACGCGAATCTGTGGTCCACCAGTCTCCGGACCAAGGAAACGAAGATGCTCGTCGCGCTCAACAGCGCCGGCGGCAGCATGGAGTGGGACAAGGAGCAGAAGAACATCTTCCTGCTGGCCGACGGCGCGCTCTCGAAGATCGACCCCGCCGGGGCCAAGCGCGAGAGCATCGGCTTCAGCAGCGAAGTCGTGGCCGACACCGAGGCCGAGCGCGCCGCGATGTTCGACCACGTCTGGCGGCGCACGCGCGACACGTTCTACTCGGCCGGCTATCACGGCGTGGACTGGATCGGCATCCGCCCCGTCTACGAGAAGTACCTGCCGCACATCAGCAACAACTACGAGTTCTCCGAGATGCTCAGCGAGATGCTCGGCGAGCTGAACATCAGCCACAGCGGCTCCGCGTACTCGTCCTCGTCGCCGACCGACGATGCGACGGCGGCGCTGGGCGTGTTCTACGAGCAGGGCTACGCGGGCCCCGGCATGAAGGTGGCCGAGGTCGTGAAGGACGGCCCGCTCGCGAAGGCCGGCATGGACGTCAGGCCCGGCATGATCATCGAGTCGGTGGACGGACAGGCCATCGGCGCCGGCATGGACATCGCCCAACTGCTGAACCGCAAGGCCGGCAAGCCCGTGCTGCTCACCGTGTCGGACGGCGCGAAGAAGTCTGACGTGGTGACCAAGCCCATCACGCTGGCCGAGGAGAACCGCCTGCTCTACGCCCGCTGGGTGAAGAGGAACCAGGACGAGGTCGACCGGCTGAGCGGCGGCCAGTTCGGGTACATCCACGTGCCCGGCATGAACGACGGCGCCTACCGCACGACGTTCGAGGAGGCCCTCGGCAAGTACGCGCTGCGCAAGGGCCTCGTCGTGGACACGCGCTTCAACGGCGGCGGCGACCTCGTCGCCGACCTCGCGATGTTCCTCAGCGGCAAGCAGTTCTTCGACTACACCACCGACACGCGCAGCAACGGCTTCGAGCCGAACTTCCGGTGGACCAGGCCCAGCGTGTCGCTCGCGAACGAGGCGAACTACAGCGACGGCCACTGCTACGCTTACATGTACAAGATGCTCAAGCTCGGGCCCCTCGTCGGCATGCCGGTGCCCGGCACCTGCACCTTCGCCGGGTGGGAGATGCTGCCCGACGGCGTGCGCTGGGGCGTGCCCGGCGTCGGCGTCAAGGACTCGACCACCGGCAGGTACCTCGAGAACCTGCAGACCGAGCCCGACGTCAGGCTGATGAACGAGTACCACGTGGTCATCACCGGCAAGGACCAGCAGCTCGAAGCGGCCGTAGCGGAGCTGAGGAAGCTCGTGAAATAGGAGGACACATGCCGCGCGCGCGCATCCGGCGGTTGTTGCTGTGGACGTTGTGCCCGGGCGTGCTCGTCGCGGCGCTCCCGGCGATCCACGCCGTTTCGCGGCCGGCAGGGACCGGAGCGAGGGGACAGGCCGGCATCGCCGCGGAGGTGGACATCCTGATCACCGGTGGCACCGTGATCACGATGGACCCCCGGCGGAGGGTCATCGAAGACGGCGGCGTGGCCATCACGGCTGATCGCATTACGGCGGTCGGTTCGTCCGCCGATCTCTCGAAGTTGTTCAGGGGCCGGCGCACGATCGACGCCAGGCGGAAGGTCGTGATGCCAGGGCTCATCGACGGGCATGGCCACGCCGGTCACGGCCTGCTCAAGAGCCTCGGAACCGACATGCCCGGCGAGTGGTACCGGGCGTGCCAGCGCATCTACGCGGAAGGATCCACCGAGGAGTTCTGGCGCGCCGACGCCCTGCTGACCGCGCTCGAGCGCCTGAAGTTCGGCGTCACGACCGGCGTGACGTTCTTCGGCGGCGGCGACAGCATCATGCGGACCGACAATCCCCGGTACGGCGACCGGCACCTGGAAGCGGTCCGCCAGGTCGGCGTCAGGTGGGTCCTTGCCGTTGGGCCTCGCCGCGGCCCCTATCCGAACAGGTACGTCCGCTGGGACGGCGACTCGTCACACGAGCTTGCCGTCAGCTTCGAGGACGAACTCAAGACCAGCGAAACGCTCATCCGGCGCTGGCACGGCCAGGCGGGCGGGAAGATCTCCCTCGCGATGATGTTCCCGACGCACCATCCGGAATCCACGCCGTTGACGCCGGCCGGCGAGCAGGCCCTCGTCGCGCAGGCCCGCGCCGCGCGAGCGCTGTCGACGAGGTACGGCCTGCTGTTCACGCAGGACGGGCACAGCAAAGGGTCGGTGAAGTACGCGCACGAGGTGATGGGGATCCTCGGCCCGGACGCGCTGCTCTCGCATTCGACCGAGCTGACGGCCGAGGAAATCGCGATCTGCCGCGTCACCGACACGCGCATCGTCCACAACCCGAGCGCGATCGCGTCCATGCTCGGCCGCTGCCCGGCCACGGAGCTCATCGATGCCGGGGTCACCGTGATGCTCGGTTCCGACGGTGTCGCGCCGGACCGCAGCTACGACATGTTCCGCCACATGTTCCAGGCGATGCGCTATCACCGGTTCCACTTCCGCGACGACAGCGTGCTGCCGGCCGGAAAGGCGCTCGAGATGGTCACCATCGACGCCGCCCGCGCCCTCGGCATGGAGAAGGACCTGGGCTCGATCGAAGCCGGCAAGAAGGCCGACGTCATCCTCCTGGACATGTTCAAGCCGCACCTGTTTCCCCTGAACATGCCCGTCTACCGCGTGGCCTACTTCGCGAACGGCAACGACGTGGACACGGTCATCGTCAACGGCGACATCCTGATGGAAGGGCGCCGGGTGCGCACCGTGGACGAGGCCGAGGTGCTGGAGCTGGCGCAGAAGGAGAGCGACCTCGCCATTCAGCGGACCGGTCTTGCCCATCTGCTGGCCGTTCCGGACCGTTTCTGGAAGGTGACGAGGGGCCTTCGATAGGCGGGCGACGGCGACACGCAGGCCTGCCCGCCGTGCAAACGGGGTGGCGCACTGAGGTCGTCCTCCCCGGGCACGCGCGTCCAGGGGCTGAGGTAACATGGTGCCCGCCCGGCGGCTCTGCCGGCGTTCGACCGGGTGCCCTCTCTACACAGTCCTCTGCACGTCGAGGAGTTGCGCGTTTCACCGAGACGGGCCGGCACGGAGTGACGCTGCACGATGCGACTGCACGCCAGGCTCGTCGTGTCGCTCGCGGTGCTCGGGGCGCCGTGCGCGGCCCGCGCGCAGGCGCCGGTATTCAGTATCGAGGCCGCCGCGGCCGGCGTGATCTCGAGCGCCTCCGATGCCGACCGCCAGTACCTGCTGCGCGCGATTCCGCAGATCGACTGGGGCAAAGCGGTGTCGCCGGACTGGACGTTCGACGTCACCGCCTCGCTGAGCGCCGCGACCGGCGCCACGTATCTCTCGGGCACCAGGGTCTCCGGCGACAGCGACGTGGATGCCCACCGCGTCTGGGCCAGGCTGGCGTCGGCGCGATTCGAAACGCGCGTCGGTCTCCAGCAGATCTCATTCGGCTCGGCCACGGTCTTCCGCCCGCTCATGTGGTTCGATCGGCTCGACGCGCGGGATCCGCTCCAGTTCACGAAGGGCGTGTACGGCGTTCTCGCGCGGTACGTGTCGCCCGGAAACGCCAGCGCCTGGGCCTGGGCTCTCTATGGCAACGAAGATCCCCGCGGCTGGGACACGCTGGGCACGGCACGCGACACCCCCGAGTTCGGCGGCCGCGCCCAATCCCCGTTCCTCGGCGGCGAGATCGCGGGTTCCTTCCACCATCGCACGGCCGACACCACGCCGTTTCTTCCGCCGGGAACGCCGCCCGAGTCGGCCGCCGAGAACCGCGTCGGCGTCGACGGCAAGTGGGACCTTGGCGTGGGCGTCTGGTTCGAGGCCAGCGTCACGCACACCGACAGCCCCGCGCTGCGCCGGGCCTGGCAGCCGTCCTGGACCGTGGGCGCCGACTACACGCTCGGCATCGGCAGCGGCCTCACGCTGCTCGGCGAACAGTTCTATCTCGACCCCGCCGTTCCCGCCGCCGCCCCCGCGGCCACGCGCGAGCTCACCGCGGTGACGGCCTCGTATCCCGTCGGCGTGGCCAACGTGCTGACAGGCGCCTTCTACTTCGAGTGGCGGCGGGACGAGGCCTACCGGTTCGTCGAATGGCGCCGCACGTACGACCATTGGCGGTTCCACGTGATCGGCTTCTGGAACCCCGACACGGCCTCCCCGTTCGCGCCGGGCTCGCAAGCCAGCGCACTCACCGGAAAGGGCGTCGAGCTGGTCGTCGTGGCCAGCTACTGAGCCTTTTCCCTGGAGCCATGTGAGCGACGACATCCTCATCCGCACCGAGAGCCTCACGAAGCGCTATCCCATGGGCGCCGGCGTGCTGGTGGCCCTCGACCACGTGACGCTGCAGTTCCGCGCGGGCGAGTTCGCGGGACTGGTCGGGCCGAGCGGCTCGGGCAAGACCACGCTGCTCAACATCATGGGGTCGCTCGACGTCCCCTCCGAAGGCAGCGCCGTGGTGCTCGGCGAGCGCATCGAAACGCTGTCGCACGACAGGGCCGCCGAGCTGCGGAACCGGCACATCGGGTTCATCTTCCAGACGTTCAACCTGCTGCCGGTCTACACGGTGTTCGAGAACGTCGAGTTCCCCCTGCTGCTCCTCGGGCTCCCGCCCGCGCGGCGCCGCTCGATGGTCATGCAGGCCCTCGAGCGCGTGCATCTTGCCGACCGCGCGCGCTCGAAGCCCACGGAACTCTCCGGCGGCGAGAGCCAGCGGGTCGCCATCTCGCGCGCCATCGTCAAGGAGCCGAAGATCGTGTTCGCCGATGAGCCCACGGCCAATCTCGATGCCGCCAACTCCCATGGCATCATCCAGACCATGGAGCGGCTGAACCGCGACCTGGGCACGACGTTCATCTTCTCGACTCACGACGAGAAGGTGATTCGCTACCTGAAGCGCCGCATCTCGCTCGTCGACGGGCGCGTGGCCGCCGACGAGCGCATGACGCCCGCCGGCGCCGGAGGCGGCGCATGATGCTGCTGCGGCTCGCGTGGCGGAACCTCGCCGGCGCCGGCCTGCGCACGGTGCTGAACGTGGTGGTCCTCTCGATCACGTTCGTGGCGATCGTCGGCACCCTGGGCCTGCTCGAAGGATTCAACCGCCAGACGTCGCGCGCGCTCATCGAAGGCGAGTACGGCGGGGGGCAATACCGCCACCCGGCCTACGATCCGCTGGACCCGATCTCGCTGCCCGACGCCCACGGCACCGTGCCCCCGGCCGTCCAGCGGCAGATCGAGTCCGGCTCCGCCACGGCCGTGCTCGTCGTACCCGGCACGATGTACCCGGGCGGGCGGCTGCGGCCCATCGTCATCAAGGGCATCGATCCCGCCCAGCGCCTGCTCGACATGCCCTCGGCTCCGCTCGCCGCGCGCGACACGGGCGAGGAGATTCCCGCGCTCATCGGCACGCGGATGGCGAACGCCACGGGCCTCCAGGCCGGCGACACGGTCACGCTGCAGTGGAAGGACGCCGCCGGCACCATTGACGCCCGCGACGCGGTCATCGTCGACGTGATGCACACCACCGTGCCGAGCATCGATCAGAACCAGGTGTGGGTGCCGATCGACGCGCTCAGACGCCTGGCCGCGATGCCCGGCGAGGCCACGCTCGTGGTGGCCGCCCCCGGCGCGGCGCCGGTCGACGGCGGCGCCTGGGCCTTCAGCAGCGCTGAAGCATTGCTGGCCGACGTCCGCCAGCTGATCCAGTCGAAAGCCGCCGGGTCGGCCATCCTGTACCTGCTGCTGCTGTTCCTCTCGATGCTCGCGATCTTCGACACGCAGGTGCTCGCCATCTTCCGGCGCCGGCGCGAGATCGGGACGCTGGTCGCCCTCGGCATGACGCGTGGGCGCGTGATCCGGCTGTTCACGCTGGAAGGCGCGCTGCTCGGCGTGCTGGCCATGGCCGCCGGCGCGCTCTGGGGCGGCCCGCTGATGTGGTGGTTCAGCGTGAGCGGCTGGCAACTGTCGTCGCTCGCCGACGACTACGGATTCGCGCTCGGGAGCACGCTCTATCCCTATTACAGCCCGCGCCTCGTCGCCTTCACCATGCTGGTGCTGATGGCGGTGACGACCGTGGTCAGCTATCTGCCGACGCGGCGGATCGCCTGGCTCGAGCCGACCGACGCCTTGCGCGGGAGGCTGCTGTGATCCTCTTCCTGCTCAAGGGGCTCGCGCGCGACCGATCCAGGAGCCTGTTTCCGCTGCTCACCGTCGTCGCCGGCGTGACGCTGACCGTTGTGGGGCAGGCGTGGGTGCGAGGCACCGAGTCGGAACTGGTGCACGCAAGCGCCGCGTTCAGCACCGGCCACGTGAAGGTGGCGCCGCGCGGGGCCGCCGCCGAGTCCGACGCGGCGTCGGCCGAACTGGCCCTCGACCAGGCCGGCGCCCTCCTCGGCGACCTGCGCCGCCTCCACCCGGAGCTCGGCTGGACGCCGCGCATCCGCTTCGGCGGCCTGCTCGACGTGCCGGACGCCGATGGCGAAACCAAAGTGCAGGCGCCGGTGGCGGGCCTGGCGATCGACCTGCTGTCGCCCGGCAGCCTTGAGCCTGGCATCCTCAACGTGGGACGCGCGATCGTGAAAGGGCGCATGCCCCGCGCGGCGCCCGAGGTCCTGGTCAGCGATCAACTGTTCGAGCGCCTCGGCCTCCGCCTCGGCGCCTCGGCCACGCTGATCTCGACCACGCGGTTCGGGTCGGTGGCGACGGCCAACCTCTTCGTCGTCGGCACCGTCCGCTTCGGGGTGTCGGCCATCGACCGCGGCGCGCTCGTGGCCGATGTCACGGCGATGCAGCGCGCCCTCGACATGGACGATGCGGTGAGCGAGGTGCTCGGGTTCTTTCCGGACCGGATCTACCGGGACACCAACGCCCGGGCCGTCGCGCGGACGTTCAACGGCGATGCCGCGTCGAGAGCCGCGCCACCCGATCCCGACCTGGCGCCGGTGATGATCCCGCTGCGCGACGACCCAGGTCTCGCCACGATTCTCGACCTGACGACCGCGCTCACGGGCGTCCAGATCGCCATCTTCGTCTTCGTCATGTCGATCGTGCTGTGGAACGCGGGCCTGATGGGATCGCTGCGCCGGTACGGCGAGATCGGAATCCGGCTCGCCGTCGGCGAGCGCAAAGGGCACGTGTACGGCACGCTCGTGGCCGAGTCGCTGATGATCGGCGTGGCCGGTTCCGTCATCGGCACCGCGCTCGGCGTGGCCGCCGCGTACTACCTCCAGGTGCAGGGCGTCGATATCTCGCCGTACCTCAAGAACGCCTCGCTGCTCATCGCCGACGTCTTGAGGGCCAAGGTCACCGCCGGCAGCTTCGTGGTGGGATTCGTGCCCGGCGTGCTGTCCACGCTGCTCGGATCGGCGATCTCCGGCGCCGGCATCTACCGCCGCCAGACGGCCAGGCTGATGAAGGAGTTCGAGGCATGAGGCTCATTCCCTGGGCGGCCCTGCTGGCGCTGCCGGCGCTCGCCGCCGCGCAGCCGCCCTCGGGCGACGCGATCCTCGCGCGCGTCGATGCGAACATCGGGTCCGACAACAAGGTCACCCTCGCGCGCATGGTGGTCGAGGGCCGCGGCGTCACCCGCACGGTGGAGTCGCGATCCTGGATCCGCGGCATGAGGGAGTCGTTCACCGAGTACCTCGCGCCGCCGCGCGACCGCGGCACGAAGATGCTGAAGCTGGGCGACCAGTTGTGGACGTACTTTCCCGAGAGCGACCGCACCATCCGCATCTCGGGCCACATGCTGCGCCAGTCAGTGATGGGATTCCGACCTGTCGTACGAGGACCTGATGGAGGACCCGCGGCTCGGCGCCCTCTACACGGCCAGCGTTGTCGGCGAAGAGACCCACAAGGACAGGCCGTGCTGGGTGCTCGAGCTGACCGCGAAGGAGCCCGGCATCGCCTACCAGTCGCGCCGGATGTGGGTGGACAGGGCCCGCGACGTGGCGCTGCGCGAGGACCGCTACGCCAAGGGCGGCAAGCTGCTGAAGACGACCGACGTCCTCGCGGTGGAGCGCGTCGGCGGACGGTGGGTGGCGAAGACCGTGGTGTTCAAGGACGTGCTGAAAACAGGCAAGGGCACCCGCTTCGAACTCGAGTCGATCGAGTTCGACGCGGCCATTCCCGATCACGTGTTCTCGAAGGCGATGCTCAGGAGATAGAGGCGGCCGACGCCGTGAAGCAGATCTGCCGGTTGGACGAGCGGGCTGCGCGCGCGCGCGGCGTGGCGGGCGGGAAGGGCGCCGGCCTCGCCGGCCTGCGCGCGGCTGGATTCGACGTGCCCGACGGCTTCGTCATCACCACGCGCGTCTTCCGCGAGGCCGCCAGGAGCGGCGACGTCCTGCCCCAGGCGCTCGCCGCCGGAATCATCCGCGCCGCCCGGCGGCTCGGCGGGCCGCTCGCCGTCCGGTCCTCGCTCGTAGCGGAGGACGGCGCCGGCCGCTCCTTCGCCGGGCAACTCGAGTCGCGGCTGAACGTCGACGGCGACGAAGCCCTTCTCGCGGCGGTGCGCGCCGTGTACCAGTCGGTGCAGCACGCGTCGTTCGCGCGCTACGCCTCCCGCGCGGGTGCGGCCGACGGTGCGGGCATGGACCTCGCCGTCGTCGTGCAGCGCATGATTGACCCGCGTGCGGCGGGAGCCGCCTTCAGCGTGGATCCGGTGACGGGCGAGCGGCACGTGGTCATCGAGGCGGTCGCCGGCCTGGCCGACCGACTGATGGGCGGCACGGCCGTGCCGTCCCGCTTCGTCGTGGATACCCACGGCCGACTCATCGTCGCCGACCGGCGGGACGTCGATGCCGGCGCGCTGCCCGACGAGGCGGTGTTACGCGTCGCAGCCGTCGTCCGGGACATCGCCGACCGCGCCGGCGGGCCGCAGGACGTCGAGTGGGCCTGGACCGGCGGTGGCGTGACGCTGCTCCAGGCCAGGCCGATCACGGCCCTGGCCTCGCAGCACGTCTACTCGCGTCGGCTGGTCGGCGACATGTCGCCAGGCCTCATCAAGCCGCTGCTCTGGTCCACGCACTCGCGCAGCATGACGCGGCGCGTCTTCCAGCGCCTCTTCACCGAGCTCATCGGGCCGGTGGATCTCGACTACGCGCGGCTCATCCGGCGCGTCTACTCGCGCATGTACGCCGACATGACGCTGTTCGGCCAGTTGCTCGCGCGCACCGGGCTGCCCGCCAACTTCTTCGAGAGCATGACGCGCGACGATCCCGCGGCCCGCCCCCGGGAGTCGCACGCGCGCCTGCTGGCCGGGATCCCGCGCATGGCCGCGTTCCTCTGGCGCCACGCGCGGGCCAGCCGGCCCATCGAGGCGTTTCTCGCGCGCCACGACGGGGAGCTCCGGCCGTTCCGCGACGCGGACTGGAGCACCGCCGCGCTCGACGACCTGCTGCGCGCGAGCGTCAGGCTGCAGGACGCGCACGGCGAGTCGCAGTGGCACATGTTCGTCGGCGCCATGAACATGGCCGTGCGCAGCAAGCTACTTCGCCGCGTCGCGGAACGGCGCGCGCCCGGCGCGGCTGCGGCAGACCTGACGCGCGGCCTTTCCGGTCTGAAGGCCTTCGAGCCGAACATCGCGCTGCGCCGCATCGCGGGCGGCGCGGCGCCGCTGGACGACGATGCTCGGCGGCTCTTGAAGCATGGCCAGGACCGCGACATCCGCCACGCGCTCGCCGCGTCCTCCGCGGGGCAGGCGCTCGCGCGCGCCATGGACGCGTACCTCGCCCGATTCGGCTACCTGGCCACCAACGGCCCCGACTTCACGGAGCCGCGCTGGTCCGAGGACCCGACAATCGCCTGGCGTGCGCTGTCGAGGATGCTGGAAGCGACGGACCCGGCGCCCGCAGGACTGAATGACGCGGAGTCGTCGGCCGCCCGCGAACGCGCACGCGCCGCCGTGCGATCCCGCCTCGGCCCGATCGCGCGCGCGTGGTTCGATCGTCTGCTGTCGTCCACCACCGCCTACATCGACCGGCGCGAGCGTCTCAGCGCCGCCATGACCGCCGACGCGCACCAGGCACGGCGCCTCTTCCTGGCCGTCGGGGATCGGCTCGTCGAACGGGGCGACATTCGCAGCCGTGACGATGTGTTCATGCTGTACTTCGATGAGCTTCAGGCGCTCGTTGACCGGCGGCTGGAGGCGGTTGTCGCCCGCGCCAGAATCATCAACCGGCGAGCCGAGCTTTCGGCCGACGCCGCCGTTCAGCCGCCCGAGACGTTCTGCGGCGAACACCCGCCGTTGATTCCTCCCAGCCATGACGCGGGAGAGATACTGATCGGCATTCCCGGCAGCACGGGCGTCATCCAGGGATACGCGTGCGTGGTCCTCGATCCGGCCGCCGCTCCGGCATCCCTCTCGAGAGAGCACGTCCTGGTCGTGCCCTTTACCGACGTCGGCTGGATGCCCCTGTTCGCCTCGATCGGCGGCGTGGTCGCCGAATGCGGCGGGCAGTTGTCCCATACCGCCATCGTCGCGCGCGAGTACAGGCTGCCGACCGTGCTTGGCATTCCTCTCGCGACGCGCGTCATCCGCGACGGACAGGCCATCACGGTGGACGGCACGCGCGGCGTTGTGTACTTGAAGCACCTGCGGCCGCAGGCGCCCGAAGACGAGGCGTGACCATGGACCCGACGACGCTCGCCATCGCCGCCGCGGCCGGCTACCTGATTGGCGCGATCTCGAGCGCGCGCATCGTCAGCCGCATCGTCGCGCCCGGGAAGGAGGTGGCCGACGAGACGACCCTGCGCCTCGAGGGTACCGACAAGACCATGAGGCTGGGCACCGTGAGCGCCTCGTCGGTGTCGATTCAGCACGGATCAAGGGCCGGGTTCATCACGTACGTGCTGGACGTGGTGAAAGTGGCCGTGCCCGTGGCTCTGGCCTGGCGCCTCTGGCCCGACTGGCCTTATTACCTCGTCGTGTCCGTCGCGGCGTTCGTCGGGCACGTGTGGCCGGTATACCACCGCTTCCGGGGCGGCCGCGGCCTGTCGGCCATCTACGGGAGCCTGCTCGTCATCGACTGGGTGGGCATGCTCGTCACGGCCGTCGGCGGCATGCTCTTCGGCCTGGTCGCCGCGCGATCCGTCATCGTGGCCTACATGGCCGGCGTGTGGTTCGTGCTGCCGTGGCTGTGGTTCCGGACGCACCAGCCGGCGTACGCGATCTACGCCTGCGTGCTCATCGTGCTGTTCACGATCGCGATCCTCCCCGAGGTCCGCGAGTGGCGGCGCATCGCCCGCGACGGCACGTGGTCGGACCCCACGGCCGTCATGCAGCTCTCCGGCATGGGCCGCGGCATGATCAAGATGGCGCGGAAGCTGGGCGTGCTCAAGGATGGCCGCGGCCAGGGCGGGCGCGTGCCATGACGGGACAGGTGGCCCGGCAGGCGTTCCCAATCGTGATTCTGGGGGGCGCGTTCTCGTGGCCGGGCATCTACGCCGGCATGCGGCGCACGCTGGCGGAATGCGCAGGCGTGCCGGTGTCCGTCGTGCCGGCGCATCCCGCCGACTGGGCGCTTGCGGTCTCGGAGTATGGCTGGCTGCGGATCCTCAGGAAGCTCGACCGGGAAATCCGGAGGGTGACGGCTGACACAGCCAGACCCCGCGTTGTGCTCGTCGGCCACAGCGCCGGCGGGGTCGTCGGCCGCCTCTACCTCAGTCCGGAACCGTTCCGGGGCGAGACATATGCCGGCCTCGAGCGCGTGGCCCACCTCATCACGCTCGGCAGTCCGAACACCAATCAGCGCGTCGGGCCCATGCGCCGCTGGGTGGATGATCGTTACCCGGGGGCCTGCTTCTCGCCCGCGGTGCGCTATACGTCGGTCGCGGGCAGGCGGCTCGAAGGCAGGCGGCACGGAACACCGGCCCAGCGAGCGGCCTACTCGGTGTACCGAAAGCTGAGCGGCGACGGCGCGGCCTGGGGTGACGGTCTCGTTCCGACGGGCGTCGCCCTGCTGCCCGGAGCCGGAGCGGTGATACTCGACGGGGTCGGCCATGGGCCTGTCCTGAGTCGCCCTTGGTACGGGACCGCGGAGATCGTTCGGCGCTGGTGGGCGGCCGCGGCCGGTGAAAGCGGATGAGCCTGGCGCGAGGGTCCGGCGGCGCCCGCCGGTGGCCTCGCCGCTCCCGAAGCACAGGCGTCGAATACCCGTTGAGCCGATTCCCGTTCGGCTCGCGCACCTCCTGGTGTGAGACGCGGGATCTCCCGCGACAACAGCCGCGATGACCGGCTGAGCTACAATCCCGACGCCGGGGTTCCCCAACGCATGGACTACTCGAATCTCTCGTCGCTCGGCACGGCGGCGCTGTACGCCGCGACATTCGGGTTCGCCTTCGTGAGCGGCGTCATCCCGTTCGTGCTGAACATCGAACTGTACCTGCTCGCCGTCGCCGCATTCACCGACGCGCCGGCGGCGGCCATCGTTGGCCTGGCCACGGCGGGCCAGACCGCCGCGAAGTTGGTGCTCTATCTCGTCGGCAGGGGCGCACTGAACGTCAGGTGGGTCAAGAAGAGCGCCGCCTCGAAGGCAGCCGGCGCGTTCGCGAAACACCCCGGCAGAGGGCTCGGCGTTGTCGCGCTCAGCTCTGTCGTCGGAATACCGCCGCTCTACGCCGTAAGCCTCGTGGCCGGTACGCTGCGCCTTCCCCCGGCGGCCTTTACGCTGATCATCGTCGCCGGCAGGCTCGTGCGCTTCTCGGCGGTCTACCTGGCTCCGGGGTTGTTCAAGTAACGGCTCCGCGCCGTTTCGGGTTCGACGCGGAAGAGGGGCGGCATCCCGGTGCCCGAGGCCGCAACACTTCCGCTGCGGGCCCAACGCCCCTACAATGTCAACCGCAAGTGAGCTGGCCCCCGGCCGACGTACGCGCACGACTGTCGTCAGGGCGCTCGCCGTCTGACCTGTCACGGAAGGATCGCATGCACGACGCCGTCGTCATCGGCAGCGGCTTCGGGGGCGCAATGGCCGCGCACCGCCTGGTGCGCGCAGGCTGGCGTGTGCTGATGATCGAGCGCGGCGGCTGGGTACCGAGGGGAAGCGCCCGGCGCCATCCGCTCGCGTGCCACGAGCGGACGGTGCACTACTCGAAAGAGAGCGCGTACCGCTGCCTCACCGGCGGCGAGGCAAACGAGATCGCCAGTCTCTTCTGCGTCGGCGGGCCGTCGGTGTTCTACGGGGGCGCCTCGTTCCGGCTGCGCGAGGAGGATTTCGCGCCGGGCCCGGACATCGTCAACGGGTCGCGGGCGGCCTGGCCGATCGACTACCAGACCCTCGAGCCGTACTACGGCGAGGCAGAGCGCATCCTCGGCGTGGCGGGAGACGACAGGAACGACCCCACCAGGCCGCCCCGGAGCGCGCCGTACCCGCATCAGCCGCCGCCGCTCACGCCCATCTCGCGCCGGTTCCGTGATGCGGCCCTCGAACTGGGGCTGCACCCGTTTCCGATCCCCCTCGCCATCAACTTCGCGCGGCATAACGGGCGGCCGGTGTGCGATCTGTGCCGGCGATGCGACACGTACGCCTGTGCGCTCGAGGCGAAGAACAGCACGGACGTAGCCGTCATTGGCCCGTTGCGGGACCGGGGGCTCGAGGTGCGCGCGAACACGGCCGTCACGAGACTGGTCGAATCGCGCGGTCGCGTGACGGAAGTTGTGGCGCGGGAGCTGGCGACCGGCAAGGCCGTGTCGTTCCGCGCGCGCCATGTGCTGCTGGCCGCGGGCGCGCTCGCGTCGCCGCACCTGCTGATGGCCTCCGGGCTCGAGCGCCTCAATCCGGCCGGCCCCGCCGTCGGCGCGTACCTGATGCGGCACGCCTGCGCCATGGTGTTCGGGTTCTGCAATGACCGCCCCGACCCGGGCAGGATGTTCCACAAGCACCTGGCCGTCGCCGACTACTACCGGGGCGGCCCGGGCGCGCCGCAGAGGCTTGGCAGCCTTCAACAGGTTTCGACGCCGCCGTACGTGCTGATCGAGTCGCGCGCACCGTTCCCGTTTCGCGGGATCCCGCTTCGTGGTTTCGTGGAGCACCTGGCGGGAGCGCTGGCCATCGCCGAAGATGAGCCGAATGCGGCCAACGGCGTGAGGGTGGACTGGAGCAAGAGAGACGCGATAGGCCTTCCCAAGCTCGAGATACGGCACGCCTACTCGATGGGAGACGAGGCGCGGAGACAGGGCCTCGTGCGCCGGGCCAGGCGTATCTTGCACGGCTTCGGCGCGTGGTCGTGCTACGCGTACCCGATCAGGATGTTCTCCCACGCAGTCGGCACCGTGCGCATGGGCCGCGACGGGTCGGCTGCGCCGCTCGACGAGTGGTGCCGCTTCCGCGGCGTCGAGAACCTGCGGGTGGTGGACGGCAGCGCCATGCCGACGTCGGGCGCGGTGAACCCGAGTTTGACCATCGCGGCCCTGGCGCTGCGGGCGGCCGACCACCTGGTTCGGGAGGACTCCGCATGAGCCGCCCCGCAGACAGCCCGATGCGACTGTGCTTCCTCGGATGCGGGCGCGTGGCCGACGCGCACAGCGGCCGGCTCGGGCGGCTGCGGCCCGGCGTCACGCTGTCGTTCGCCAGCCGCTCGCAGCCGAACGCCGAGACGCTGCGCGCCAAGTACGGCGGCGTGCACGCGTTCGGCAGCTACCGCGAGGCGATCGAGCATCCCGGCATCGACGTCGTCGCGGTCGTGACGCCGCCGTCGAGCCACCTGGAGTTGACCATCGCGGCCCTGCGGGCCAGCAAGGACGTGATTCTCGAGAAGCCGCCGGTCCCGAGATCCGCGGACTTCGACGCCGTCGAGCGGGCCTGCCGAGATGAGGGCCGCTTCGTCTACGTCGCCGAGAACTACTACTACAAGCCGGTCCTGAAAGCGGTGCGGGACGCGATCGGGTCCGGGGCCATCGGCGAGCCGCTGTTCATCCACCTCAACGCCGTGAAGCGGCAGCGCGCCACAGGGTGGCGAATCGATCCGGCCGAGAGCGCCGGCGCGCTCTACGAGGGCGGCATCCACTGGGTGAACTTCGCGGGCGCGCTCGGCTTCACGATCGCCTCGGTGAAGGCCGCGCGGGCCGGCCGGCGCGAAGGCCTCGAGCGGAGCATGGCCCTGCTCATCGAGTACGCCGAGGGGCCCGTCGGCCAGCTCTCGTACTCCTGGGACGTCGCGTCGGTGCTGGGAGGCCTCCGCGCGTCGAGGATTTACGGCCGCGAGGGCACCCTCGTCTTCGAGTCGAACGGGCTGTTCATGGCCACGTCCGGGCGCCGCTGGCGCATCCGGTTCCCCGGGCTCGGCGACATGTTGGGGTACCATGCCATGTTCGCCGACTTCCTGAAGGCCTGGCGCGCGCGCACCGAGGCCGCCATGACGCTGGCGCGCGCGCGCCGCGACCTCGAAGTCGTCGAAGAAGCCTACCGGTCGGCAGGCGTCACGAAAGGATAGGGCCGCGTGTTCGAGTACCGCAGAACTCCGTATCTCGGACTCCTGTTCGGCGCGGCCATCGGGTTCGCCGTGATGTGGCTGCTGGAATCGCCCGAGCGGCCCCTCACGCCCGTACAGACCGCGCTCTTCTACGCGCTGTCGTGCCTGCCAGGGCTGGGACTCGCGATGCTTGGCGACCCGGCGGCGCGGCGCGCGAAGGCGGAGTACCTCAAGGTCGACTTCTACGCGCCCAGGGAGCCGGTCGACTGACGGACGCACAGGGCGACGGCGGCGCGTGCGCGCCGCGGAAAGGCGGCTCGGACGTGCAGGTGGGTCATGTTGCGCTGGCGGCGACGATTGCGTCGTTCGCTCCGGAGATCACAGCGGCCGCGGGCGTGCCGCCGGTGAAGGCGCTGTCGGTGGAAGCGCTGGTGGTGGTGTTCCTCGCGCACTATCTGCCGAACTTCGACGTGATTCCGATCAAGCTGGGATGGGCGACCGACCGCTTCCATTGCTCCTATTCGCACACCCTGCTGTTCGCCGTGGCCGTCGCCGCCCTCCTGTGGCCGCTCAACCCGTCGTGGGCGGTGCTGGCGCTGGTCAGCCTGGTCCTGCACTTCGTGGCGGATTCGGGCAGCAGCGTCGGCCTCCCGCTGCTGCTGCCGTTCAGCAAGAAGCGTTTCTCGCTCTACCTGTGGGCCGACACGGGCCACTCGGGGTGGTTTGCCTTCAGGAGCACGTATCAGCAGGCGTGGACGTGGATCACCGAGGGCGGGATGTTCGTCGTGCTCGCGGCGAGGTTCTACCAGCTTCGCGTGTGGCCCTTCAGCTGACGGGCGCGTCGCCGCTGGAACCGTCGCCTGGCGGCTCGGCCGTGAGCGAGTTGGTGCGGGCCAGCGCCCGGCGCACCCGCGGCGGGCCGCCGACAACAGGGTTGCGGCCGGCGGGCGTGACGGGCACGCGTTCACGCAGTTCGCGAAGCAGGCGCGCGGCAAACGCCTGCGCCTCCTCGCCCGGCATGATGCCGCCTTCCGCCGGCGCGAAGAACCGCACCGTCACGCGCGGCCGCTTCGGAAAGCGCACGTAGTCTGTCGTGCCCTCGATGGTGCACAGCACGATACGCGCCTCGGGCACCCAGCCGGCCAGCAGGCCGATGCCGCTCCGCGCCCGCACGCGCTCACCCCACGACAGCCGCCCTTCCGGGAACACCGCCACCGCGTCGCCACCCTTGAGCGCATCGACCGCGCGGTCCAGGGCCCTCGAATCCCCGGTGCCGCGGCGGATCGGGATCTGGCGCATGCCGTTCAGAAACCACCCGAGGCCCGGGATTCTCCACAGTTCGGCCTGGGCGAGGTATCGCAAGCGGCGCCTGGGACTGGCCGCCAGCCCGATCACCACCGGATCCATCTGGCTATCGTGATTGGGCGCCACGAGGACGGGCCCTTCCGCCGGGAGGTGCTCGAGGCCTTCCACGTGCAGACGGCCCCACCAGCCGAACGGGCCGAGCAGCCAGGCGACGAAGTCGTAGAACATAAGCGGCAGGAATTGTATCCGAGGCGCGATTCTCGATCACGGGCCCGGGCGCCGGGCCTTCATCGATCCTTCATCGAATCTCAGGGCCCGTTCAGAACCTGCAGCGGCCGTCCGCTCGAAGGAGAACGGCTGGGGCGGCGCGCCTTCGCGATCGGTTTCGGGACCGGCCGGTGAAGACTGGTCCGCTTGCGGGCCCGGCCATCGGGCGTAGAATCGGGGCTGGCGGAACCCCGGCATGCCCACCTCCGCACCCGCCGTATGCACGCGCGGCTTGACGAAGCGCTACGGCCGCCTCGTCGCGGTGAAGAGCCTCGACCTGACCGTCGAGCCGGGCCAGGTGTTCGGCTTCCTCGGCCTGAACGGCGCAGGCAAGACCACCACGATCCGCATCCTGCTCGATCTGCTCCGTCCGACGGCGGGCCGCGCAGCCATCCTGGGCCACGACTGCCAGGCCGACGGCCTCGCCGCGCGCGCGCTGGTCGGGTACCTGCCGGGGGAAACCGGGTTCTACCGTGACATGACCGGGCGCCAGGCGCTCGGCGTGCTGGCGAAGTTGGCAGCGTGCGAGATCCACACCGCGTGGCAGGGCGAGTTGCTGGAGCGCCTCGCGCTCCGCGGCCCGGATCTCGATCGGTGCGTCCGCGAGTACAGCACCGGCATGAAGCGCAAGCTCGCGATTGTCGCCGCGTTCCAGGCAGATGCGCCACTGCTCGTGCTCGACGAGCCGACCGAAGGCCTCGACCCGCTGATGCAGGAGGCGTTCTACGCGCTGCTCGCCGACGTCCGCCGGCAGGGCCGCACGGTGTTCCTGTCGTCGCACGTGCTATCGGAGGTGGACCGCGTGTGCGACCGGATCGGCGTGCTGCGCGCCGGGGAGCTCGTCCTCGAGGCGCCCGTGGAGCAGGTGCGGCGCATGGCGCCGCGGATCGTGCGCGTCGAGTTCACCCGGCCCGTGGCGCCTCCGCCAGCGGGCTGGCCGGCGTCGATCGAGATCGTGGGCGTCACCGACACCCAGTGGTCGCTGCGCGTGGTCGGCCCGGCGGCGCCCGTGATCGAAGCGCTCGCGGGCCTGCCCGTGGCCGACCTCGACGTCCGCGAGCCGCGTCTCGAGGACGTCGTCATCCAGTACTACCGGGACGGCTCATGATGCGCGCGTGCGGCGTGCTCGTGCGCCACTCGATGCGGCGGATGAGGACCGCGCTGGTCGTGACGGGATTACTGCTGGCGCTGTTCCAAGTGCTCCTCGCCATGGCCGCGGCTGAGCTGCAGCGCCAGGGCACGTTTGAGCAGCTGGCCGGCCTGGTCCCGTCGTTCGTGCGTGAGCTGTTCGGGACGGCACTCGTCTCCATGATGTCGTTCTCCGGCATCATGGCCCTCGGCTACTACCACGTGGCCATCGTCGCCGTCCTCGTCGGGCTGGTCATCGCGGCGGCCACCGAGCCTGCCGCGGAGATCGAGGCCGGGTTCGCGGACCTCATCCTCGCGCAGCCCGTGCCACGGGCCGCCGTGATGGCTCGGAGCGTGGTCGTGGCCCTGGCTTGCCCGGCGATCGTGATTGCCGCGATGACCGGCGGGACGTTCATCGGCCTTCGGCTGGCACGGCCCGACGCCGCCGGCCTGCCGTCGGCAGGGCTCATCTGGAAACTCGCCGCCGGCTTGTGGTCGGTGCTGGCGTGCTGGGGCGGCGTGTCGCTGGTCATCGGGGCCTCGTCGCGCCGGCGGGCGGTGGCGGCCGGCATCGCCGGAGGGACCGCCGCCGCGCTGATGCTGCTCGATTACCTGTCGCGCGTGTGGAAGCCGATCCGCGGAATTGCGCGGCTCTCGCCGTTTCACTACTACAACCCGCTCGACCTCGTGACGGGGAAGCCGCTGCCGCCCGGCGACATCGCCATCCTGCTCGGGACCGCCGCGGCAGCGATCGCACTGGCGTTCATGGTGTTTCGTCGTCGGGATATCTGACGAGGGGAACGGTCATGCGCACCTGTCCCTGGTGGTTCACGTGGACCTTCGACAATCCGCTGCGGCGGCTGATTCACGACGCGAACACGATGCTCGAGCCGTATGTGGTGCCAGGCAGCCGGGTGGCAGACATCGGGTGCGGCATGGGTTTCTTCACCGTAGCCATGGCGCAACTAACGGGGCCGGCCGGTCAGGTGCAGGCTGTGGACCTGCAGCCGCAGCAACTGCGAGCGGCCGAGAGGCGGTGCCGGCGCGCGGGCGTCGCTGATCGAGTGCGGTTTGTCGAAGCCGCGCCAGACTCGCTCAGGCTGACGGGGCCCGTCGATTTCGTCCTCGCGTTCTGGATGGTGCACGAGGTCGGCGATCGTGCCGGGTTCTTCGAGCAGTTGTGCGCGGCGACTGAACCCGGGGCGCGCGTGCTCGTCGCGGAGCCGATGTTCCACGTGCCGCTCAAGACGGCTGAAGCCGAACTCGCGCTGGCCAGGCGCCATGGCTTCGACGGCGCCATGCGCGACCGCGCCGCCCGGTTCAGCTGGACGTTCGATCTGGAACGGATGTAAGCCAGCGCAATGACAGAACCGTCATTTCCCGAGGCGCCGATCCGTAAATAGACCCGACCCCTCCGGGAGGGCGAGGAGGTGGTCGAAGGTGGTGGGAGAAAGCTCCGGCAGGGTGCCCACGTACACGTCGGCGTCGGGCAGCGCGTGAAGCAGGCTGACGCCGACCGTGCGCATGCCCGCGCGCCGGCCCGCCTCGATGCCGATGGGCGCGTCCTCGACGACGATTGAACGCCGGGGGTCGGCGCCGAGGTGGCGATGGCCTGCAGCCAGCCTGCTCCGTGGAGCCTCGCCACCCACCCGCGCACGCCGGGCAACAGCTCGATGCCGTGCGCGCGCACGAGCGCCCGGAAGCGCGACTCCTTCTCGTCGCTCAGGCGCCTCATCCGCTCCTGATCGGCGTCGTTGCCGAGCCAGCCTGTCAGGATGAGGTCGTTCCGCTTCCCGAACGACTGCACGAACTGCTCGTGCGTGACCGGCAGGCCTTCCTCGGCCATCACGTCGCGCCACGCCCGCCAGTGGAACTCCGCCGAGTCCACCAGCGTGCCGTCGAGGTCCCAGAGCACGGCCTTCGTCGTGTGCATCTCTCACGAGTGTAGCGGCTGGCAGAGGCGTACTCAAAACGGCCGCCGGTGCGCGACGCACGGCAGACGCTCAAGGCGCTGCCGCCAGGGTCGGTGTCGTTCGACAGCACGCCGGGCGCGGCGACGGTCAGCGGCGTCCCGAAGATCGTCGTGTAGCTGTCGCCATTCGCCACCGGCAGCCTGCGCGTAGAATGGTGCGTCTCTCTGTACCGCCGAGGTCACCATGCCCACGAGCTACTGGTCCACGTTTGGCGCAGCAACGGCCCTCACCGGCATGTTGATCGCGACGGCACCACTCACGGCCGCCGCACAGGCCCCGGCGGCCCGCAAGCCCAACATCATCCTGATCCTGGCCGACGACCTCGGCTACCACGAAGTCGGCGCGTACGGGCAGCGGAAGATCCGCACCCCCAACATCGACCGCCTCGCGCAGGAGGGCGTGCGCCTGACGGACCACTACTCGGGAAGCCCCGTGTGCGCGCCGTCCCGCGCGGTCCTGCTCACCGGCCTGCACACCGGCCACGCCTACATCCGCGACAACGACGAGATGGGCTTCCGCGGCGACGTGTGGCGCGACCCGGCGCTCGAAGGCCAGCGGCCGCTGGCCGCCGGCACGTTCACCATGGCGTCGATGCTCAAGCGCGCCGGCTACGCCACGGCGGCGGTGGGGAAGTGGGGCCTCGGCGGGCCAGGCAGCGAGGGCGAGCCGACGAAACTGGGCTTCGACCTCTTCTACGGGTTCCTGTGCCAGCGCGTGGCGCACAACCACTTCCCGGCGTATCTGTGGCGCAACACGACGAAGGTCGCCCTCGACAACCCGGGCATCTATCCGCACGAGAAGTTCCCGGCGGACAAGGACCCGAAGGCGCCGGCGTCCTACGAGCGCTACGGCGGGAAGCAGTACGCCCTCGACATGATGGGCGATGAAGCGCGGGCGTTCATCACGGCGAACAGGGAGCGGCCGTTCTTCCTCTACTTCGCGCCGACGGTCCCTCACGCCGCGCTCCAGGCGCCGGAGGACTCGCTGCGTGAATACGAAGGAGCGTTTCCCGAGGCGCCATACGCCGGCGACAAGGGCTACCTGCCGCACAGAACGCCTCGAGCCGCCTATGCCGCCATGGTCACGCGCCTCGACCGGGAGGTCGGCAGGATCGCGCAGTTGGTCCGCGAGTTGGGCCTCGATCGCGACACCCTGATCGTCTTCACAAGTGACAACGGTCCCACGTTCAACGGCGGCACCGACTCGGCGTTCTTCGAAAGCGCCGGCGCGTTCCGCGGCCTGAAAACGATGGTGTACGAAGGCGGGATCCGGGTGCCGATGGTGGCGCGATGGCCGGGGAGGATCCCCGCAGGAACGGTGAGTGCTCACGCCTCGGCGTTCGAGGACTACATGCCGACGTTCGCCGAGATGGCCGGTGTGGAGCGCCCGGCCGGCATCGACGGCCTCTCGATGCTCCCGGCGCTGCAGGGCCGCGCGAACGAGCAGAAACCGCGCGAGTATCTCTATTGGGAGTTCCAGGGAAAACAGGTGGTGAGGCAGGGCGACTGGAAGGGCATCCGGAACGCGGCGACCGGAGCCTTCGATCTCTACGACCTGGAGAAGGACGTCGGCGAGAAGGCCAATGTCGCCGCCGTCCATCCGGACATCGTCGCGCGCATCGAGGGCGTCATGCGCACGGCGCGCACGGACTCGGCGCTGTTTCCGCTCGTGAAACGATGACGCTTGTTCCCCCGGGTCTGAAGACCCGGGGCTCCAATCCTGGCTGACGCGTGATCCCCGGGTCCGAAAAACCGGGGGCTCGCATCACCGGGGCCGGTATTCCCGCTCGGTGTGCGCGGCGACGTCGGGCTCGAAATACCACACCGGGCGCAAATCGCGCGCGGCGAAGATGCGGATCTGGTCGCGGCTGTGCGGCGACGAGCGGTCGGTCGTCTGGCCGTACGCCATCACCGAGAACGCCTGCACCGGCTTCGTGAAGTGCACGAGCAGCACCCAGGCATCGCTCCCGCCCACGAGTTGCCGATCGGCGGCGCCCCAGCCGGCGACGCGCACGTTTCCGCCTCCCGCCGGGAGCGGGTCGAACGTCTGCACTCGGTACGCTCCGAGCGCCCCGCTCGCGCCCTCGCCCGGCAGATCGATGTCGCCGAGCCTGAAACGGTTCGCATCGCCCCACGCGACATCGGCTGCGCCGTACGTGTCACGCGTCCACTTCACGGCGTCGGCCACGTGCTTGAGCGCCGCAGACGTGTCGGCCAGGCCGCGGGGCGTCTGGGCCGGCCGCTTCGCGTCCCAGGGCTCCGCGTAGGGCTGCTTCACGCCGCCCTGGTAGGTGTACCAGAAACGCTGGAACAGCACGGCGCCCCGGCTGCCGGCCGATGCGCGGTTGTCCCACGCCTCGAGCACCCTGCGCGCCTCGGCCAGCTCGTCTGACAGAGGCGCCGCGGCAGCCAGCGCCGCCATGAGCGCCGGCTTGACGCGCTCGGCCAGCAGGAGGCGCGTGTCGTACTTCAGGCGCTTCAGGTCGTCGACGGTGAACGTGTCGCGGGCCTCGATCATGTCGAGGGCCAGCTGCGGCCTCAGCCCCAGTTCGCCGCGCTCGAAGTAGGGCGGGTACCGCGCCGGATCCAGGGGATCGCGCAGCGACACGTACCACGGCGGGTTGTTCGCGTTCTGGAGGTACCCGCCCGGCGGATTCAACATCTGCGGCAGGTCGCGCGTCGGGTGCAACTCCTTCCACACGTACTGCTTCGTGCCGCCCGGCACATCCAGCTCGTAACTCGTCCCGTCCTGCACGCGCTTCGGGATGCGCGAGTTCCACAGGTAGAGGATGTTGCCGTCCGCGTCCGCGTAGGTGTAGTTCGACTCCGGCGAGAAGCGCGTCGACATCACCTTCATGTAGTCGCCGAGCGACCGGGCGTGGCTCAGCTTCCAGAACCCCTCGAACCAGCGCCAGGCCTCCGCCACGGTCGAGCGATAGGCGAACGCCGTCGTCGAGTTGCGGTGGACGATCGGGCCCAGGTGCGAGCGCCAGTACGTACGGCGCTCGACCGTCATCGTGCCATCGTCTTTCTTCACCTCGACGGCGACGTCGACGCGCGCCAGCGGCCGCGGCTTGCCGTCGAACACGTAGTGGTCGGGCCGCGCGGGGTCAAGCGGCAGCGCGAAGATGTCGCGGTTGTCGGAGCTGTTGTTGGTCTGCACGTAGCCGAGCCGGTCGTTGAATCCCGCGCGCAGCCAGGGATAGCCCACCAGCGTCGAGCCGTAGAAGTCGAGGCGCCCGGGCACCTTGACGTGCGCCTCCCAGTAGAGCTGTTGCCAGCGCAGGTGCGGGTTGCCGAGCAGCATGGGCGCGCCGCTCACGGTCCTGCGGCCTGAGAGTGCGAGGGCGTTCGACCCGGCCGAGCCGTGTCCGGCCTCGGGGTCATCGAACCCGGCCGGCGCCACGGGCACCGGCCCGGGAGCCTTCGGCGCCGCCGAGCCTTCGGGGTACTTCTGCTGCAGCGCCCTGATGATCGAGGCCGACGCGGCGTCGCCAGGGGAATCCGTATGCGTCATCGCCAGCGCGTCGGCGGCCGTGATCTCGGGGACCCACGCCGGCAGCGTGGCGCGGCGCTGCTGCACGTAGAGGTTGTAGCCGCCGGCGAACCCCTCGAGCACCTCGCGGAACCCGCGATCGAGCACGCCCAGCGCCCGACGCGATTCGCCCAGGTTGTCCGCGCGCCGCATGGCCAGGTCGTTGTCGAGGAACGAGGGCCCGAGGTGTTTCGCCGCCTCCCCGCGCGCGGCCAGGAACCGCTTCGCCATCTCCTCGGCATGGTCTTCCGCCTGCGCGTAACCGAAGCCGAACGCGACGGCCGCCTCGGTTTCGCCGGTGATGTGCGGCACGCCGAACGTGTCGCGGCGGATGATCACACGATCGGCGAGCGGCTTGTCAGCGTCGAGCGGGACACGCGCGGCAGGCAGCGCGGCAGCGCAGATTGCGGTGGCGAAGAGCAGCCGGGCGGTGCGGGAGGAAGACATGGCCGGAATGATAACGCGCTGAAGGTAGAATGCACCCTTCCGGGAACAGCACTTCCGGGGAAGGCATCGAATGACTGCACCTACCGAGCCTCGCCAGTCGGCGCTCCGGACCGCACTCGCCGGCCTCATCGGCAACGTGCTCGAGTGGTTCGACTTCGCCGTGTACGGCTATTTCGCCAGCGACATCGGCGGCCAGTTCTTTCCACAGTCCAGCCACGCGGCGCAGCAACTGGCGACATTCGGCGTCTTCGCCCTCGGCTTCCTCGCCCGCCCCTTCGGCAGCATCGTCCTCGGCGCGGTCGGCGATCGCATCGGGCGGCGCGCGTTGCTGACGCTGTCGATCGCGCTGATGGGCGGCGCCACCCTCATCCTCGGCCTGCTGCCGACGTACAACCAGATCGGCGTCGCGGCCCCGCTGCTGCTCATGCTGATGCGGCTCATCCAGGGCTTCTCGCTGGGCGGCGAGTTCACCGGGTCGATGGTCTACACCACTGAGCAGTCGTCGCCGCTCATGCGCGGCCTCGTGAGCAGCTCGACCGCGGCCGGCACGACCATCGGCTTCATCTTCGGATCGGGGGCGGCCTGGCTCGTGAACGTCTGGCTGCCGCCCGACCAGGTGGCGAGCTGGGGCTGGCGCGTCCCCTTCGTCGGCAGCGTCGTGTTCCTGATCATCGGCTACCTGCTGCGGCGTGGGATCAGCGAGACGGCGGAGGGCATGAAGGCCGCCGCTGTGCGGGCCCCGCTCCTGCCTTCCCTCGCGGCCGACTGGCTCCCCATCGTCCAGACGTTCGGCATCGTGGCGATGACGAACGCGGCGTACTACCTGACGTTCACGTACGCGGTGGAGCGGCGGAAGAGCCTGGCGACGGCGAGCGGAGAACTGTTCCTGCTGGCGAACACCCTGAGCCTCGTGGTGGTGCTCGTCTCGAAGCCGCTCGGCGGGTGGCTGTCGGACAAGGTGGGCCGCCGCAGGCTCATGATGACGCTCACCGTCGCGGTGATGGCGTTCATCTACGTGTCGCTGCAGATGATGCTGTATGGCGCGCCCGCCAGCTTCATCCTGGGTCAGATGCTGCTGGCCGTCCCGATCGGGATGGCGCTCGGGCTCCAGGGCGCGATGGTGGTGGAGATCTTCCCGCTCCGCACGCGCGTCACGTCGATGAGCTTCGCGTACAGCATCACCCTGGCGCTGGCCGGCGGCTCGGCGCCGCTGGTGTCGTCGTGGCTCGTGGAAACCCTCGGGCATCCCCTGGCGCCGGCATTCTACATCATGCTCTACGGCGCCGTCGGCCTGGCGATCATGTGGCCGATGCGCGAGACGAATACCCGCCCGCTCGACGAGTAGGGACGGGAGTCGCGTCGGTCATCGTGCTGCGTGCGGCCTGGGTCATGGCCACGACCGCCGGATGCTTGAGGCGCCGTTCGGCCGAGATGGCGTAGTAGCGCTCACGGATGTCGGTCGTGCGCCCCATCACCCGCACCCGGTGATGGCGGACGACTTCCCCCTCGACCACCGACGGCGCGGCAAAGACGCCGGCCCCGGCCTCTCCGAACGTCTTGAGCAGCGCGCTGTCCTCGATCTCGCCGACGATCCGCGGCCGGACGCTGTGGCGCTCGAACCACGCATCGAGCGAGTGCCGGAGCGAGGTGCCCTCGGCGGGCGCGACAAACGGCGCCCGATCGAGCGACGCCGGGAACCGGCCCTTCAGCCGCTTCGCAAGCCCCGTTGCGGCGAAGAACGACACGCCGCATTCCCCGAGCAGGTGATTGAAGGCCCGCACGTGAAGGCCTCCCGCCGCGGGCGCGTCCGACAGCACCACGTCGAGCTCGTGCAGGGCGAGGTCCGCCAGCAGCCGGTCGTGCCGCCCGTCCCGGCAGACGACGCGGATCTCGCGCCCGGTGGAGAGCGCCGGCTGCAGCAGACGCCAGGCCACGAGCTTCGGCAGCGCGTCCGACACGCCGACCGCGAGCGTCAGGCCCGCCGGCCCGCCGCGCTGCTTGACGACGTCCAGCATCTCGCGGCCGCGGGAGAAGATCTCGTCGGCGTAGCCCTGCACCACGCGGCCGACCTCGGTCAGCACGAGCCGCCTGCCCTCCCGCAGGAACAGCGCCTCGCCGAGCGATGCCTCGAGCCGGCGGATCTGCGCGGAGAGCGTCGGCGGCGCCAGGCGCAATTCCGCGCTCGCCTTCGCCATGCTGCCGTGGCGGGCGGTCATCCAGAAGTAGAGGAGATGGTGGTAGTTCAGCCATTCCACGCGCGGATTATAGTTCGAAAAAACCGAATCAAATGGCTCTAACTATCTACTTTTATAAAACGATGTGACGGCGGACAATCGGGGGATGGACACGGTAGGCACGATCGGGCTCTGGGGCGGGTTCACGGCGTTCGTGCTGGCGATGCTGGCACTCGACCTCGGCGTCTTCCACCGGAAGGCCCACGAGGTCCGGTTCCGCGAGGCGCTCACGTGGAGCATCGTCTGGGTGGCGCTCGCGCTGACGTTCAACGCCCTCATCTGGAAGTGGTTCGGCCCGACCAGGGGCCTCGAGTTCCTGACGGGCTACCTCATCGAGAAGGCCCTGTCGGTCGACAACATCTTCGTCTTCCTGGTGATCTTCAGCTACTTCTCGGTGCCGTCGGCCTACCAGCACCGGGTGCTCTTCTGGGGCATCCTCGGCGCCCTGATCATGCGCGCGATCTTCATCGCCGCCGGCGCGGCGCTCATCACGAAGTTCCACTGGATCATCTACGTCTTCGGCGCCCTGCTGCTCCTGACCGGCGTGAAGCTGTTCGTGCAGCGGAACGAGCACATGCAGCCCGAGAAGAACCCGGTGCTGCGCCTCTTCAGGCGCTTCGTGCCCACCGTGCCCGAGTTCCACGGCCAGCGGTTCACCGTGGTGAAGGCCGGCCGCCGCTACGCCACGCCCCTGCTCGCCGTGCTCGTGCTGGTCGAAGCCACCGACCTCGTGTTCGCCGTCGACTCGATCCCGGCGGTCTTTGCCGTGACGAAGGACCCGTTCATCGTCTACACGTCGAACATCTTCGCCATCCTCGGCCTGCGCGCCATGTTCTTCCTGCTGGCCGGCGTGATGGACCGCTTCCGCTACCTGAAGCCCGGCCTGGCGGCCGTGCTGGTGTTCGTGGGCGCGAAGATGATGCTGACCGACATCTACAAGATCCCCATCGGCGTGTCGCTGGGCGTGGTGGCCGGGATCCTGGCCGTCGCCGTGGTCGCCTCGCTCGTGGTCACCGGGCGTGAAGCGGAGCAGGGCAGCGAAACGCCTCGCGGATAGCGGTGTTCGTCTGCAGCACGTAAACGACCCACCCCCAATACGCCAGATCGGCCAGCTTCGTGAGCAGGTTCACGGCCATGAGCGCCGGCCAGTCGCCGCCCGTGATCTCGACCACCGACTCGAGCAACTCCGCGGAGGCCGGGAGCATGAGCAGATTGAGCGCAGTCGACACGACCGTGATCCAGCCGACGACCAGCATGACCATGCGAGCCCACGGCTGCAGGCGTTGAAGCGCGTCGAGCACGGCGATGGCGAGCAGCAGCAGGACGAGCGAGACGATGATGCCCGCGAAGACCGTGCCCGCCGCTCCCACGCCGCCCAGCGCGTGGCGCAGGAGCGGCTGCCGTCCCAGGCCGTCGAGCACGTAAGCGGCCGCCGCCGTGCCCATTGCCGCCTCGGCGACGAACCACACCATGAACCAGTTTCGGATGTGCGTCAGCGTCGCGTGAACGGTGTCCATTGCGTTGCTCCCCGGCAACCCCGGGGTCTGTCTTCGGCTCGCTCAGGCCGAGGAAGACCCCGTGCTCCACCTACTCCTCTTGAGCGCCGGCGGGAGGCGCGCCGGGCGCGTCGGCCTGGTATTCGAGCAGGTCGCCGGGCTGGCAGCCCAGCTCCCTGCACAGCGCATCCAGCGTCGAGAAGCGGATCGCGCGCGCCTTGTTCTGCTTGAGAATCGACATGTTCGCCAGCGTGATGTCCACGCGGCTCGCGAGCTCGGTGAGCTTCATCTTCCGCTTCACCAGCAGGAGGTCCAGGTTCACGACGATGGCCATGGATTCCCCCTACACCGTGAGCGCCTGGTCGTCCTGCAGGTCCGCACCGGCCCGGAAGAGCTCGGCGACGATCACCACCGCCAGGCCGGACAGGATCGTGCCGAGCGGGAAGGCGATCGTCAGCCACAGGCCCAGCGGAAACACGGTGGGCTGACCGGCGATGGTCGTCGTCGCCTTCATGTAGATGAACATCCCGGCCGAGATGAGCACCTCGACCGCCGCGAGGCCGAGGATCGCCCAACCCGCGACGCGGAGGCAGCGGATGTTCGCCCGCGGAAACGGCGTGCCCGCCGCGAGGTTGGCGAAAGCGCGCCGCAGGTTCACCAGGACCAGCAGCACGCACGCCCATCCGGAGAGATTGGCGATGGCCGGCACCAGCACGAAGAGCCGGCTGACCGGCCTGTATGTCAGGTAGACCCACGGGTCCACCTGCACCGTCGCGCTCCGGGGATCGACGCGGACTAGATCCGCGGGGTCCCACGCCCCCGCGGGCACAGCCGCGAACGAGGTGACCTGGAAGTCCTCCCGAACCGGATGCAGTGGGTTGACCAGGAGGATTGTGAAAAGCAGGATCTCAATCGCCAGATACACCCCGATGAGCACGATGAGGGCCTTGAGGAGAATCCTGGCAGAGGTGGAGAACGAGCCCGGTCCGAAGAGGCGCATCGTGATACCTCCAAGCACTGCCGGGGGCGTGCGACACTCTCGATTTCGACCTGATCAGAATATCAGCCGATAAAGCCTGTTTGTCAATATACATTTATTGATAAACAGAAAATAGTTATTGATAAAACCCCATTGTCGGATGCCCTTGAAATGCCGCAGGTTCCTGGCCGAGAGCTGGCGGCGTAGCTTCGAAGGGTCGGTGGAGTGATGGCCACGCTCGATCGCAGCGTATCGGGATGAGTTGCAAACTGGTCTGACAACTAGCTTTGCGGCAGATTTGGGGCTATGTTATCCGACGCACCCCCCCAATGGTGCAAAGCCGTGCCGGCTTCGACTGCCTGCCTGGTGCGTTGGTGTCGGCGCGCGTCTTGGAGGGAGGATCATGTTCCGTTACTTCCGTAAGTCCATGGTCGCGATCTGCCTGATCGCGGCCGCGGCGGCCTGGCTGGCGTCACCCGCGCCCGCCGCTGCCCAGATTCTCTACGGATCGCTCACCGGCACGGTCACCGACCAGCAGAAGGCGGCGATGCCCGGCGTCACGGTGACGGCGATCAATACCGGCACGACCGTGGCGACTGAAGCCGTCACGGACGACACCGGCAGCTACACGATCCGCAACCTGCCGCCCGGCATCTACGACGTCACCGCCGTGTTGCAGGGGTTCAGGGAACTGCGCCAGCGTGGCATCAACGTCACGGCCGGCAACATCATCCGCACCGACCTGGTGCTGCAGCTCGGCCAGTTGTCAGAAACGGTCAACGTCGTCGCCGAGAGCACGCTGCTCCAGACGGAGAAGGCCGATCTCAACACGACGATCGAGTCGAAGGCCATCACCAACCTGCCGCTGAACCAGTTCCGGAACTACCAGGCGCTGCTCAACCTGGTGCCGGGCGCGACGCCCACGCAGTTCCAGAACGCCGAGATCGACACGCCCGGGCGCTCGCTGCGCACCTGGGTGAACGGCGTGCAGCCGAACGCCAACACGACGCGCGTCGATGGCGCCGTGTCGGTGAACGTCTGGCTGCCGCACCACGCGATGTACATCCAGTCGGCCGAGTCGATTGACACGGTGAACGTCGCGACCAACAACTTCGACGCCGACACGGGCATGGCGGCGGGCGCGGCCCAGACCGTCATCACCAAGTCGGGCACGAACGACATCCGCGGGTCGGCGTTCCTGTTCTGGAACACCGACAGCTTCAACAGCATCACGTACGACAAGGACTACTTCGACCAGGCGAAGAACAAGGAAGACACGTACACGTTCGGCGGCACCGTCGGCGGGCCGATCCTGAAGAACAAGCTGTTCTACTTCGCGTCGTGGGAGCGCTTCGACACCACGCGCCCGATCGTGCGCAACTATGCCGTACCGACGGCGAAGATGCGGGCGGGCGACTTCAGCGAGGTGGCGGCGGCGTACCCGACGTTCAAGTTGTACAACCCGTTCTCCGACCGGACAGGCGCGGCGCGGGAGCAGTGGACGAACAACATCGTCCCGGCGCAGTACCTCAGCTCGATCGCCCAGAACGTGATGAAGTTCTACCCCGCGGTGAACAGCGCCAAGGACCTCAACTCGAACCTGCTGTTCGACGACTACGAGCAGCTGCGCCAGGAGTTCCAGAAGCGCGACAACCTGGACCTCAAGATCAACTGGCAGCTCAAGCCGACCGCGATGATCTGGGGCAAGCTCGGGTACATGGACAACGAGGGCTCGGGGAGCGAGTTCTACCTCGGGTTCGACGATCCGTCAGTTGGCGACACCCGCGTCATCCTGACCACATTCGGCACGACCTGGACACTCGGTCCGTCGACGGTCCTCGACGCGAACTTCGGCATGAGCCGGCAGGATCAGACCGTCCTCCCGCCGGACATGGACCAGCCGTACGGCTTGCAGCTCGGCATTCCGGGCACCAATGACCCGTCGGATCCCAGGAGCAACGGGCTCCCGCGCTTCGAGGGAGGCGGCTATACGATTGGTAACGCGCCGAGCTGGCAGCCGCTGTGGCGCAAGGAAACCAGCTACTCGGGCACCATCGGGCTGACGAAGGTTTTCGCCAGGCACGAGGTGCGCACGGGGATGGACTTCGTCCGCCTCGAGCTGAACCACCGCCAGGCCGAGTGGGGGCCTTACGGCCTGAAGGGCGGGTTCGCGTTCAGCAACAACACGACCGGCGCGGCGGGCTACACCTCGCCCGGCTACAACGGCTTCGCCGCGTTCCTGATGGGGCTCTCGCAGACCTATGCGAAGGACACCCAGACCGAGGAGATGACGGGCCGCGAGAACCAGTTCGCGTTCTACATCCGCGACCGCTGGAACCTGAGTTCCAAGCTGACCGTGAGCGCGGGCGTCCGCCTCGACTACTACCCGCTGATGGGCCGTGTGGGACGGGGCATCGAGACCCTCGACTACAACACCTACGTCGTGACGCTCGGCGGCATCGGCGGCCAGCCTGAGGACGCCGGTGTCAGTATCCAGAAATGGTATCTGGAGCCGCGCCTCGGCGTGGCGTACCGCCTCAACGAGAACAACGTCCTCAGGGCCGGCTACGGCCAGACGAGGAACCCGCTTCCCTGGTCGCGCCCGATGCGCGGCTCGTACCCGTTCGACGTCAACAACAACGCCTCGGCAACCGGCACCTATGACTGGGTGACGACGCTGCAGGCCGGCATCCCCGCGGTCGTCCTGCCCGACACGTCCACGGGCAAGGTGGTGCTCCCGAGGGGTGTCTTCATCCGCTCGCCCAACGTCGGCACCGAGGCGTTCCCGGGCAGCGGCTCCGGCGTGGATCGCGCCAGGATCCAGCAGTGGAACGTGTCGTTCGAGCGCCGTCTGCCGTGGGACATTTCGGCCGAGATCGCCTACGTCGGCACGGCCACGGACGGCGGATACGCGGACCTCAACTACAACGTCGGCGTCCCCGGCGGCGGCGGCAGCGCGGCGAAGTACTTCGCCGTGGCCGGCACGACGGCCATCAACGACTGGGCCGCGCGCATGAAGCAGCGGTACAACGGGCTGCAGGTCGCCGTCAACCGGCCGTTCAAGAACGGCCTGATGCTCAAGGGTTCGTACCACCTGGAGCCACGCCAGGAACATGGCCGACGAGGACGGATGGACCGGGCTGACCTGGAACTACCAGCCCAAGTACAACGACAACTTCGCAACCGCCGGCTTCGACAGGCCGCACATGTTCAGCCTGGGCTGGGTGTACGAGCTGCCGTTCCTCAAGGACCGCAACGACCTGACGGGCACGCTGCTCGGCGGCTGGCAGCTCAACGGCATCTGGCGCATGTTCTCGGGCACGCCGTACAGCATCGGCGGCACGAACAACGCGATGGCGTGCCAGGGCTGCGGGTCGATCCTGATCAACTACAGCGGCGAGCCGTCGGCCATCGGCGAGCCTGGCAACATCCCGCCCGCCGGCACGACCGACTACACGCCGTACATCTACTACGACAAGACGAAGTTCTCGCAGCCGAGCGGGCTTGACGTGGCGGGCTTCGGCACCACCGACCGGAACTTCTTCCGCCGGCCGGCGCAGTGGAACGTCGATTTCTCGATCTTCAAGGCGTTCCCGGTGGGCCGGTTCCGTCCCGAGTTCCGGATTGACATCGCCAACCTGTTCAACACGGTGAACTGGGGCGCGCCGAACACGTCGTTCACGGCGCCGAACTTCCTGACGTACTCGCCCACGAGTTGGGACTCGACGGCGACACTCGGCTACCGCCGCATGCAGCTGGGCTTCCGCGTGCAGTTCTAACGCTTCACGGACGCGGCCCGGGCCTCGTGCCCCGGCCGCGCCCGCCTTTGCCCGACTCGATCACCTCGTGCTACGGCGAGGCGAGCGGATTCAGGATGGAGGTCGAGGCTTTCCTAGCCTGAGCCAGGTCGAAGGCAGCCTCGACGGACTTGGGCCGGCGGGGATCATCCCCGCCGGCCTTTTTTCGTGTGAAGTGGACCCCGAGGTCGCCGGACCCCGCAGTTGCGTGAATGTCAAATCTGACAAATCATCCCATTGATGGCACGAGCCGAATGAAGCACGCCAAGCGCGGCCGCCTCGAACACAAGGGTTGGCGTATCGGATCCGCGGAGGAGTTCCTCGATCTGAGTCACGCGGAGGCGGCGCTCATCGAGACCAAACTCGCGCTGAGCCGCAGCCTCCGCGACCGCCGGGCGGCCGAGGGATTGTCGCAGGCGGTTCTCGCGAAGCGGCTCCGTTCGAGCCAGTCCCGCGTGGCGAAGATGGAGGCTGGCGACGCCACCGTGTCTATCGACCTCCTCTTGCGCGCGTTGTATAGCCTCGGCGCGAGGCCTCGAGACGTCGCTTCGATCCTGACCCGGCGTCGCGGCGCAGCCGCGTCTTTCCCGGCCTGAGCTTGTCGAACGCAGACCCGTGGCCCCACGAGCGCGCTACACGCGTGGCGTAAGGCGAGACGCTCTCCCTCTCGCCTGAGCCCCCAATCCCGAATCCCCAATCCCCAATCCCGGGCGTGCGTCAGCGCCCGTTGATCGCCCCCGCAATCGCCCCCGCGCAGACGTACCAGGCGACCGTGTACACGATCCAGATCCAGGAGAGGTAATACGGGAACCCCTCGAACATCAGGTACATGAAGATCGCCGCCGGGAAGATCACCAGCACGCCCGTGTAGAAGCCCATCGTCGCGCCGCCCCCCACGCCCGGCGCGAACGATCCCGACACCGCCAGGTAGAACCACGCGAAGACGAACCCGGCTACGAGATCACCCAGGATCATCCACCCGGGATTGACGCCCTGGCGGAACGGCGGATGCGCATAGAAGTCGGCCAGCAGCTGGCCATGCACGAGGAAGTCGACGATGTTGGCGGCAATGCCGACGGCGAGGCCGATGGCGAGGAACTTCTTGAAGTCCATGAGAACCTCCTCCCGCGGGCGTTGACTGACCTGGATGGCTGGAACGTATACCCCGGTGGCGACACTGTCAACCCGGACGCCGGTGCATCATCACGCCGGGTCTCCCTTCGACTCGCGCACCAACTCGGCGCTCGATCAGGGCAGGAAAGACCCGGGGCTCCATGTGTATAGCCCGAATCTCAGACCGCTTGTCCCCAGCCTCCAGCCCCCAGCCCCAAGCCCCTTGTCCCTGTCTATGCGAAGCCTGGCGCGAGGCGTATGCTCTAGGCGATCCCGCGGGAGGCCGCCATGAGCACCAGATGGGACGCGCGCGCGGTATCGCCTGATGGCGTCGAGATCGCGTACACGCACACGGGCAACGGGCCGGTGTCGCTGCTGTTCATCCACGGCGGACTCGCGAACCGGACGTTTTGGGAGCCGCAGCTCGCGGCACTGGCCGGTACGTTCCGCCTGGCGGCCCTCGATCTGGCCGGGCACGGCGAGTCGGGGCGGAACCGCGAACGCTGGACGATCGGAGCGTTTGCGGCCGATGTCTGCGCGGTGGCCGACGAGCTCGACCTGCGCAACATCGTGCTCGTGGGCAACTCGCTCGGCGGCCCGGTGGCCCTCGAGGCCGCCCCGCGTCTGGGCGGCCGGGCCATCGGCGTGGTCGGCGTCGACACGCTCCACGAGGCCGAACAGGTGTTCCCGCCCGAGGAGGCCCGTGCCCGCGCCGCCGCGTACCGGACGGACTTCCCGAAGGCCTGCGCGGAGATGTGCCAGGCACTGTTTCATCCCGGCGAGCACCTCGCCCTACAGGCCTGGGCACTGAAGATCATGCTCGCGATGGACCCTGAGGTCGTGGCGCGCCTCATGGAGGGCCTCTCCGGTTACGACCTCGGCGCGGCGTTCCGGGGCGCCGGTGTGCCGATCCGTGCGATCAACGGCGATCTCTGGCCCACGGACAGTGAAGCCAACCGGCGGCTGTCGCCGGACTTCGACGCCGTCATCCTGAGAGGCACGGGCCACTACCCGATGCTCGAGCGCCCGGCGGAATTCAACCGCACCCTCACGGACGCCGTGCACGGGTTGGCCGCGGGGCGCGGCCTGCGATAGGATGCAGCCGCACCTCGGGGCCGGGGCTTCCTTGGCCCGAGCGAAGTCGAGGGCAGCCCTGGCGCATCGCGGGAAGCCCTGGCGATCCACGCGAGGACGATTCATGAACCGCAAAGAGTTTCTCAAGGGCATGGCGGCAGTGGTCGGCAGCCTGGCGGTGCCGGGCCCTGTTCACGCCGAAGGCTTCGGCGCGGCGCTTCAAGAGGCGGCCGCGTCAGGAGACGCCGCGTTCTGGAAGCTCATCCGCGGTGAGTTCGTCCTCGACCCGGGCTGGACCTACCTGAACTTCGGCGGACTCGGCACCTGCCCGATGCCGGTCCTCAACAGCTTCTGGGAGTGGACGCGCAACGAGGAGCGCGCGCCGAGCGCGGGGCACGACGAGAAGGTGTGGTGGGAGGTCAAGGAGAAGCTCGCGCGCCTGCTCGGCCCGACGTGCCGCAAAGAGGACGTGGCCCTCATCAGCTGCGCCACCGAGGGCATCAACGCGATCATCAACGGCCTGCCGCTCACGAAGGGCGACGAGGTCATCACCTCCACGCACGAGCACGTGGCGGTGAACGTCGGCCTGCTCAACCGCATGCAGCGCGACGGCATCGTGATCCGACTGTTCGAGCCAGACCTCGTGCGCGCCCAAGGCAACGTCGACCGCATCGCCGCCCTCGTCACCCCGCGCACGCGGCTCATCCTGGTGAGCCACGTCACGTGCACCACCGGCCAGCTGTTTCCGGCCTCCGACATCGCGAAGCTCGCGCGCAGCCGCAACATCTGGTTCGCGATGGACGGCGCCCAGGCCCCGGTCTGCGTGCCCTTCGACATCGTCGAGACCGGCGTGGACTTCTACACCAGCAGCACGCACAAGTGGCTGATGGGGCCGAAGCGCACCGGCTTCCTGTACGTCCGGCAGGGCATGCTCGACACGCTGCGGCCCGTCACGGCGGGCGCCTACTCATCCGAGCGCAACGACATCGGCAAGCTCGACCTCGCACTTCACCCGACGGCGCAGCGCTACGAGTACGGCACGCAGAACGACGCGCTCTTCTTCGCCCTCGGCGCGGCGATCGACTTTGTCGAGACCATCGGCATGCCGCGCATCTGGCAGCACAATCACGCGCTGGCCGAGCGGTTCCACGGCGGCCTGCAGGGCATCCCGGGGGCCGAGATCCTGTCACCGCAGGAGGAGGCGTACCGGACGGCGATGATCAGCTTCCGGATGAAGGGCCGCACCTACCAGCAGATCAACGAGCACCTGGCCAAGGCGAAGATCAGGGTGCGGTCGGTGACCGAGGGCGGCTGCAATTGCATCCGCGTCTCGTTCCACATCTGCAACCACGAGCCAGAGGTCGACGCGATTCTGACCGCCCTGCGCTCCCTGTAGCGGACGAAGGTCAGTTGTTGCGGCTCACGGGGACCTGTCCCCGGCGGGCCCGGCGGGCGGGACGTCGGGGTGGTGACCGAACAGCTCGAGCTTGAGAGCGGCGAGCGACCGGTTGATGTCGGTGATGAAGACGGCCAGCGACGCGATGAGCGACAGGAGGCAGCCCGCAAACACCAGGCTGATGAGCCACGCGTCGTCCAGCTTGAAGAGCGCGGTGATGAAGATCAGGATGATCAGGCACGCCGCGAAGAACACGCTGATCGACGCGAGCAGGATCGCCAGCCGGATGAGGCGCGCCTGCTTCCACAGGATGTCCAGCTGCGCCAGGGCGCGGTCCTTCACGGGGCCGCTGCCGCGATCGGACAGCGCGAGCAGGTTGCGCGCCCGGTCGATCACGCGCGAGAACCGGTTGGTCATGCTCAGCAGGAGCAGCCCGATGCCTGAAATCAGGATGACGGGGCCGATAGCCGTCTGAACGATTGGCAGCAATTCGCGGATGGAACTCAGCATGCAGGACCGTCCTCGCGTGTGTGCGGCATCGGCGTCAGCCCGTTGAGCGTCAACAGGCCCTCGGTGACCATCACGCCGATGACCGATGCGCCGCCTGAATCCGCCACGACGCCAGTTGTAGCACAGATGTAGCAGAGGAGAATGCCGCTGCCCGCAAGCGCCCCATGGAGACGGCCATGAACGACGCCCGCACACGCCGCGCGGCAGCTCCCGTGATACCCTCCGCGCATGCGCGCCAAGACGATCCTGACCGCTGTCTCCCTCCTCCTCCTGCCGGCGCTTGCCGGCGCCCAATACCGCACGCTGAACGACCGGTTCGCTCCTCCCGCATTCACGTCGCGGGCCGACTGGGACGCGCGCGCCGCGTGGCTGAGGGAGCACATCCTGGCATCCGCGGGCCTGCTGCCGATGCCGGAGAAGACGCCGCTCAACCCGGTCGTCTTCGGCGAGACGAAGCGCGACGGCTACCGCGTGGCAAAGGTCTACTTCGAGAGCCTGCCGGGCTTCTTCGTCACCGGCAGTCTCTACAGGCCGGAAGGGGAGGGGCCGTTTCCCGCCGTGCTGTCGCCCCACGGCCACTGGACGTACGGCCGCCTCGAGAACTCGCCGCTCGTCTCCGGGCCCGGCCGCGCCCTGTCCCTCGCGCGCCAGGGCTTCGTGGTGTTCAGCTACGACATGATCGGCTACAACGACAGCCGTCAGCTCACGCACGCGTTCGGCGGCCCGCGCGAGCACCTGTGGGGCCTGAGCCTCGCCGGGCTGCAGCTGTGGAACAGCATCCGCAGTCTCGACTTCCTCGACACACTCCCGTATGTGAAACGCGACGCCATCGGCATCACCGGGGAGTCGGGCGGAGGCACGCAGACGTTCATGCTGGCCGCCGTCGACCCGCGCATCGCCGCGGCCGTGCCGGTGAACATGGTGTCGTTGCACATGCAGGGCGGCTGTCTGTGCGAGAACCCTCCCGGCCTGCGCCTCCAAACCACCAACGCCGAGATCGCCGCCACGATCGCGCCGCGGCCGGCGCTGCTCATCTCGGCCACGGGCGACTGGACCGCCGAGACGCTCGAGGTCGAGTTCCCGGCCGTGCGCGCGCTCTATGAACTGGTCGGCGCGCGGGAACGCGTGAGCGCGGTGCGCTTCACGGCCGATCACAACTACAACAAGGACAGCCGCGAGGCGATGTACGGATGGATGGCGCGCTGGCTCAAGGGCGCGCCGACAGCCGACCGCGTGGCGGAAGCGGGTTTCAGCCCCGACCCGCTGCCAGACCTGCTCGTGTTCCACGGCAGGCCGTTTCCCAACGGGGCTGCGACGGCCGACACGCTCACGACACGCTGGATCGACAACGCCAGGCGCCAGTTGGCGGCCACGCCCCTCTCGGCGCGCGCCGCGGCACTGCGTCACGCGCTCGGCTTCACCCCAAGCGCCGCGCCGGCCGCCTCGGTGGCCGGGCGCACGTCTCAGTCAGCGCGCCGGCCTGTTGTGCTTGTCGCCGGAGAGCAACCCGACGTTGTCGCGTACCTGCGCAAGGCCGGCCACACCGTGCGCCCCATCGCTTTCACCCCCTTCGACAAGGCGGCAGCCGACAAGGTGCGCCACTTCGAGACCTACAACCGCACGCCCGCCGCCCAGCGCGTGGCCGACATCGTCTCCGCCCTGCGCGCAGAGCCCGGCGCGATCCTGGTCGCGTCCGGCGACGCGGCCCTCGCGGGCGCGTTGGCGTCGGCGATTGAGCCGCCGCGCCTGGCCGTGCTCGACGCCGGCGGGTTCTCCACCGCGGACGATGAGGGATACCTGGCGCGGTTGTATGTGCCTGGGTTGCGCCGCGCGGGCGACTTGAGAACCGCGTCAGACGTCGCGCGGGGCCGCCTCGTGATGCACAACGCCGGTGCGGTGTTCGACGCCCCTGGCGCGCGCGTGCAGCAGGCGCGGCTCACGCCGCCCGAAATCGCGGCGCTCGCGAGGCAGCCCTGACCGCCTCCGCCAAGGCTACGGCGAGTCCGCCGAAGCGCTTCGCGCGGAGGCGGAAGGGCCGCCCTCCAGATGTCGTCGCTGGAGGCCGGGGCTAGCGCCCCGGCTTGAACTTCGACACGCGGTTCAATTCGGCCACCGTGCGGCGGAGCTCTTTCGAGATGTCGCCGCCGAGATGGGCCGTGAACGCCCTGCTCAGGGCGTTGTAGTACCAGAGCGTCCGGCGCTTCGGCCGCTTGAACCGCTTGAACACCTCGTCGCCGATGACGTAGTGATCCGAGAGAATGGCGCGGACGTTCGAGAGCTTGTCCGCCGCCGACACGAGCAGCCCGCCCTTCGATGCCTGGGGGATGTGTTTGACATAACTCCGCTTCCGCACCTCCCACGGCTGCTTCGGCCTCGCCGTGGAGTCGGTGCACTCCTCGACAATCGACGCCACGCGGTTGCCGAAGTTCCGCTGGATATCGGTGAGCCGCGGCCCGCCGCCGTGGTCCTCGGCCGCGTCGTGCAGCAGCGCGGCGATGGCGGCGTCCTCGTTGCCGCCGTAGCGGAGGACGATGGCGCAGACCTCGAGGAGGTGCGAGAGGTACGGGGCCTTGGCGCCCTTGCGTACGTCGGCCGCGTGCACCGCGGCCGCGTACTCGAAGGCGTATCTGAAGCGGGGCGAGTTCATCGGCGATACTCCATAGAAGGCTGTATCTTACCGCCTGCGCCCGGATTCGGCCCGTCAAAATGCCGCCGGCGCGGACCGCCGCGGTCCCGGGCCCTCCGCCGCGCGCTCCGCCGTGCGCTCCGCCGTTTGACAGCCGCTCGGCACGGCGCGCATACTGCCCCGGGGCAATCCCACCCACCCGCAAAGCTCCGAGGAACTGTCGCAAGGAGGAGCGCCATGCTGTTCATGACCGTCTACACGTACAAGCCGGCGAACAGGGACGCCGTCATCAAGCGGCGCCTTGAGAAGGGCCCGCAGCTCCCGCCCGAGGTCAAGAGCGCGGGCGAGTGGAGCTACACCGGCGGCGGCCGTGTGTTCAGGCTCATCGAGGCTTCGGACGCGGCGGCCGCGTTCAAGGCCAGCTATGCCTGGAGCGACCTCGGCACGATTGAAACCTATCCCGTTCTCGAGGTGGACGCCGTGCTGAAGATGGTGGGGGCGAAGTAGCCTCTACCCCGCGGCGGCCCGACACAACTGCTGGCGGGTGTGCCGTTTTGACAGGATCACGCCAAGACGATGGCGCGTGAGGCGCAGGTGCAGGATCGGGTACAGGTTGATCAGCACCTGTGCCAGAGCGATCCAGAAAAGCGGCGCCCACATGCCGTGCGCGATCAGGTACGCCACGTAGGGCGCCACCAGAACCGCGGCCCAGAAGTGCGAGGCTTCGGCCGCCTCGAGTTCGGCGCCGACCTTCACCGAGTCGCGAAGCCCGTTGTGAAGGTACACGTCTACGTTGAACATCCGCAGTGGCGTCCGGCGGAGCAGTCGTCCGTACGCCGGCACCCCCAACGTGCGATAGACCCGTCCTCCGGCCTCCCATGCCCGGATCGCCCGGAGCGGGCCTGGCATGCGGATCATCACGATCGGCTGCGCCACGAACGCCAGGCCGAGCACGCACACCATCGCCACGAGCACGAACCAGGGCGACGCCACGCTGAAGGGCATGATTCGCCGGATCGCGACGAAGGCGGCGGCGTATCCGGCGGCGACGGCCAGGAAGCGGGTCCAGGCGAGAATCGGGCGCATCACCACGCATTGTGCACGACGCCGGTGCGCTTGCGAAAGCCGGAGGCCAGCTCATTGGACCTGGCATGGCAGCCCTGAAGGGCCGACCTCCAGATGCCAGCCGGAGGCCGGGTCTTGCGACCCGGCGGCCAGCGGGGGCGGGACGCGGCGGCGGGCTGAGACTCGGCGGGCCGCGCGGTGTCTAAGACAGTAGAGGGGCGCGGGAGGTCATCATGGCGCACACCGGTCGGCCGCCGTTTGTCACCCTGAGCTGGCAGAACTGGTCGCTGCTGGTCATCGTGCTGGTGATCATGCTGACGGCGGCGGTGTTCCTGCTGCTCGGCTGACGGGCGAGAAACGTCCAGCGGGCGACGAATGCAGCTCGCGGCGAGAGGGCAGGGCCGCGCAGACCGCCATCTAGCGGCGCTTCGCGTCAGGGCCCTGACGCGGCCCGGCCCTTCCCGGCGAGAGCGTTGCCGGGCTTCCCCACCGATCCTCGCACTCCCTCGTCCGATCGGTTTCGCGGCAACGCGATGATCGCACCTGTAACCTGTCAGTAATCCTCCTGCAACACACCGTCGGTACCCTGCCATGGGATGGAGGGCAGCGGCGGCCATGAACTATCGCGTGATGATCGACGACACCTTCGCGTTGACGGACCGGAACCACGGGTACACCAAAGGCGAGTATTCGAGCCATTCGGAAGCGCTCGCGGTGTGTAAAGAAGTCGTCGACCGCTTCCTGCTTCACGAACGCGTGTCGGGGATGCCGGCACGCGCGTTGTACTTCCGGTACATGTTGTTCGGCAAGGCGCCGTCCATTGTCGTGGATTCGGAATCGTCGCACACGTCACCAGGCTTCTCGGCCTGGGAGTACGCGAAGGCCCGATGCGAGGAGTTGTGCGCCCACCCTGCCGGGGCGAGCGACCAGCCCGGCGCCGCCACCGCCTGTCCCGCGTGACCCGCCGAGTCGGCCTTCGTTACCTGCCGACGGCGTGACGCACGCCCGCGCAGAGCGCCAGGCTCGTCCCTGTTCAGCCTGGCGGGGTATGATCCGGCGCGCGTGGCCGCCATGACCACGCCTTCGCGTTGGAGCCAGCCATGCGCGCTCGTCTGTCGCTGCCAGGCCTTCAGGATCACAGCGTGCATTCTGCTCGTCGCGGCCGCGCAGCAATCCCGCTGGGTCTACGAGGCCGGTCCAGCGGACCTCGTCGTGACTCGGGCCAACGGGAAGATCGGCGTCGCCGCTTCGTCGAGCATGCGCATCCGCCGATCGCGCGGCTGACGATCCATCCGCTGACCCTGGGCCTCGGCTTCGGCTTCCGGTTCCAGACCCGAGCGATCACGTCCGTTGAGGTCGACGCTCAGGACGTGCGCCGGATTGAATACAGCCGGTGCTGCGTGCGCAGCAACTGGCGCTCGCCCACCATGGCCGGCGTGGCCAGTGCCATGCCCTCGAGCTCGTTCGTGCGCAGCAGCTTGAACGTGTCACCGGCGGCGACGACGAACGTCGTGCCCTCCTCGCTGAGGAAGAACACTTTTCCGTTGTGCGCCCAGGGCGACGATGTGAACGCCGTCGCGGCCGCGTCGATGCGCGTCTTGTAGGTGACCGCGCCGGTCTTCGCGTCGAATCTGGTCAAGATACCGGTTTCCGTCACAACGTACAGGCCGCCCTGGTAGGCCAACGCGGACGGCAGGTACGTGCCGCCCCGAGGCTCGGACCACGCGACAAACGTATTCGTGCGCTCGCCGGTCTTGAGGGAGATGTCGCCCGTGGCGCCAGGCCGGATGGCGTAGAGCGGCCGACCGCGGCCGCCGTTGAGGAACAGCAGCCCATCACTGGCGAACGACATCGGGATGGGCGCCCCGCCCATCCCGGACATGCGCCACAACTCGTTTCCAGCGGTGTCGTAGCTGATGGCCAGCGCCGGACCCACGGTGACAATCTCGGTGCGCCCGTCGTGGCGCCACACGTAGGGCGTCACCCAGGCCGACTTCACCACCATCGCGCCCTTCGTCCCGACGTCGCGGTTCTTCCGCCACACCTCCCTGCCCGATGCACGGTCGTAGGCAGCGATGAACGGCTGCTTTTCGTTGTCGTGCACGACGACGAGCAGGTTGTCGACGATGGCCGGCGACGCGCCCGTGCCGAAATCGAGGTAGATCGGGAGCGCGTCGTGCTTCACGGCCCACAGCGACTTGCCCTTCAGGTCGTAGGCGAAGATGCCGAGGTTGGCGGCGTACACGTAGACGGCCTTCCCGTCGGTCACGGGCGTCTCGGACGAGAAGCTGTTCTTGCGGTGCCTGCCGCCCGGCGGGCGACCCGCGTAGTATCCTGCGTCCACTGGACCTTCCCGTTCTTCAGGCTGAGGCAGTAGAGCACGTAATGCAGTTGCACTTCGTGGGGCATCTCCATGTCGCGGGCGTTGACCTTCTCGAGGACCTGCGCTTCTGTCAGCCCTTGCTTGGTCAATTCGGCGACATACTCATTGCTGTACTCGGTGCCGATCTGCGGCGGTTTCGACGGGCCGTCAGTGGTGACGGACGTCACGAAGACCCTGTCGCCGACCACGATGGGCGACGACCAGCCGAGGCCGGGGATATCGACCGTCCATTCGATGTTGTCGGTCTTGCTCCAGGCGTCGACGAGCCTGGCGTTGGTGCCGACCGGGTTGGCATCAGGCCCCCGGAACTGGGGCCAGGGCTTGTCCGCGGCGTTCACGCCGGCGGTGGCCGCGACGGCGAGCATGGCGACCAACGCGTGGACCCGACGGGCGACGGATGCGGTGTGTTCCATGCCAACCTCTACGAAGGAGGGGGTGACTTCGTTCCCTGGCAGAAACGTGCGCGATTCGGATCACCGGCGCGGGCAGGCGGTCGTATGCAGCCGGGCGGGGTATGATCCGGCGCGCGTGGCCGCCCTGACCACGCCTTCGCCTTGGAGCCAGCCATGCGCGCTCGTCTGTCGCTGCCCGCCTTCGGCGTCTCGACGTTGTGTGTCCTGCTGCTCGCGGCCACGGCAACCGCCCAACCGGTGACGGTGCGGGAAGTCGACGAGGACATTCCGACCTACGAAGCCGGGCCGCCCGACCCGAACCCGATGTTCTACTTCGGGCGCGCGTCGCAGGGGGCCGAAGGCCGGACGTATCCGTACCCACTCTACGACAATCTCACCAACCGGAAGGTGACCAAAACCTACCGGCTCGTCTATCTCGAGAACGAGTACCTGAAGGTCGGCATCGCGCCGGAGATCGGCGGGCGGATCTTCTCGGGCATCGACAAGACCAACGGCTACAACTTCTTCTACCGGCAGCACGTGATCAAGCCGGCGCTCATCGGGCTCATCGGCGCATGGATCTCCGGCGGCGTCGAGTGGAACATTCCGCACCACCACCGCGCGTCGACGTTCCTCCCGGTGCAGTACCGCATCGAGACGGGCGCCGACGGCAGCCGGACGGTGTGGGTCGGCGAGCTGGAGCTGCGCCACCGCATGCGCTGGGCGGTGGGCTACACGCTGCGGCCCGGCGTGTCGTACCTCGAGGTGGCCGTGCGCATCCTCAACCGGACGCCCCTCGTGCAGTCGATGCTGGCGTTCGCCAACGTGGCGGTCAACGCGAACGACGACTACCAGATCATCTTCCCGCCGAGCACGGAGTACGTCACCCATCACCACAAGCGCGAGTTCACGACGTGGCCCCTGGCGACGACGCCCTACGGCGGGGTTGATTGGAAGGGCCAGGACGTCAGCTGGTACAAGAACCACATCGACGCGAACTCGATGTTCGCCTGGAACTACTGGGACGACTTCTTCGCCGGGTACGACCACGGCGCCCGGGCGGGCACGATGAGCATCGCGGACCATCACGTGGTGCCGGGCAAGAAGTTCTGGACGTGGGGCAACGGCCCGCGAGGCCGCATGTGGGACCGCATCCTCACCGACGAGGACGGGCCGTACATCGAGCTGATGGTCGGCGCCTACTCGGACAACCAGCCCGACTACTCGTGGCTGCAGCCCTACGACTCGCGCGTCGTGACGTTCTACTGGTATCCCTTCCGCGACATCGGCGGCGTGAAGCAGGCGAACCTCCAGGCTGCCGCGAACCTCGACGTCACGGCCGATGGCGCCCGGGCGCGTGTCGGCTTCCACACGACGGCGCCGCACGCGAACGCCACGGCCACGCTGACCGTGAAGGGCCAGGCGCTGCTCAGCGAGCGCGTCGCCATCGGGCCCGGGGCGCCATTCGTCAGGGACGTCGCCCTGCCGCCGGGCACCGACCCGCGCGACGTCCGCGTCGCGCTCGCCGAGGACGGCCGCGAGTTGGTGGCGTACGCCCCGCAACCGACGCGCGGCGACCCGATGCCGGCCGCGGTGGATCCGCCGCCGGCGCCCGCAGCGTTCAAGACGGTCGAGGAGCTGCTGCTGGCCGGCCAGCGCGCCGACCAGTTTCACAGCCCGACGCTCGAGCCCGACCCGTTCTGGCAGGAGGCGCTCGGCCGCGACCCCGGCGACGCGCGGGTGAATACCGCCTTCGGCGTCGTGAAGCTGAAGCGCATGCAGTTCGCGGAGGCCGAGGCGCACCTGCGCGCCGCGATCGCGCGGCTCGAGTTCCCGCACACGTCGCCGAAGGACGGTGAGCCGTACTACTACCTCGGCCTGGCGCTGAAGGCCCAGGGCCGCGAGGACGACGCCTACGACGCCTTCTTCAAGGCCACGTGGAACGGCGAGTGGAAAGCGCCGGCGTACTTCGAACTCGCGCAGCTTGCCGCGCGGCGCGGCGAGTTCGCGTCGGCCCGCGATCACCTCGAACGCTCGCTCGCGCACAACGGGCTCAACCCGCGCGCCCGCAATCTGCTGACCGCGGTCGCCCGGCGATCAGGGGCGCCGGCCCCCGTGTTCGCCACCGCGCCCGCGGCCGTTCCCGATCCGCTCGACGTGACGGCGCTTGCCGAGCGGGCGTACTCGGGCGACAGCGCCGCTGGCGCGCAACTCGACGCGACGCTGCGCGAACATCCGCACGCAGGCCTCGAGGCGGCGGTCGAGTACGCCGCGGCCGGGCTGAGCCAGGAAGCGGCCGCGGTGCTGGATAGGCTCGCGGCGATCGCGCGCGCCCCGGCGGCGGTCGACCCGCTGGTGCACTACTACCGGGCCGACATCGCGGAGCGCACCGGCGACTCCGGCCAGGCGGCATCGTCCCGCGCGGCGGCGCGCCGCGTGTCGCTCGACTACGCGTTCCCCTTCCAGGCCGAAGCCATCCCCGTGCTGGAGCGGGCGATGGCGGCGGACGCCCGGGATGCGCGCGCCCCGTATCTACTGGGCACGCTGCTGTTCGATCACCAGCCGGAACGGGCCGCCGCGCTGTGGGAGAAGGCCGTGCAGATCGACCCTGCTTTCACAGTCGCGCTGCGCAACCTCGCGCTCGCCCTCGCGCGGCGCGGCACGCGGGCCGAGGTCGAGCGGGCTATCGCCCTGCTGGAGCGTGCGGTACAGACGGGCCGAGCCACGCCGGTGCATGTCTTCGAGCTGGATCAACTGTACGAGGCCTCGGGCGCGCCGGTGGAGAAGCGGCTGGCCATGATCGAGGCCCACCGGCCGGCGGTCGTGGCGCGCGACGATGCCACGGTGAGCTACGCCGGCCTGCTGACGTCGGCGGGCAGGCCCGACGCGGCGTTGGCACTGCTCGCCAATCGCGTGTTCCACATCTGGGAGGGAGGCGCGCGCTTCAGCGCAGGCGACGCGTGGACCAATGCGCAGCTGGCGCGGGGCCGCGAACTCCTCGCGGGCCGCAAGCGCCGCGAGGCGCTGGCCGCGTTCCAGAAGGCGCTCGACTTCCCGGAGTCGCTGCGGGCCGAGCGCCGCGAGGGCACGGGGGGCCGCACGGCGGAGGTCCGTTACTGGATTGGCGAGGCCCAGCAGGCGCTCGGCCAGCGAGCCGCCGCGCAGGAGTCGTGGCAGGCGGCGGCCTCGGCCGCGCTGCCCCAGTCGCGGCGCGGCGGCAACGACGCCTCGGTGGATCGCTCGGTGCAGCAGTACTACCAGGCGCTGGCGCTGCGGCGCGTGGGCGAGGCGCCGCGTGCCGAGGCGGCGCTCGGCGACGTCCTCGAGCGCGGCACCGCCGCGCTCCGGGACGCCCCGACGGAGATCGACTTCTTCTCGTCGTTCGGCGAGCAGCGCCCGGATCGCCGGCGCGTGGCCGACGCGCACTACGTCGCGGGCCTTGGCCGCCTCGGCCTCACCAACGTGGCCGCCGCCCGCGCGGCGTTCGAATCAGCGCTCGCCGCGAGCCCGGATCATCTGGGCGCGCGCCAGGAGCTCGACGCCATCGCCCGGCCGAAGCGGTAGTCGGAGCGCGGCGCCGCTACCCGTTGAGGGTCCAGCCCGGCCGGTACGTCCGGCGCAGCAGGGCGTTGGCCTCGGATACGTTCGTCACGCGGCCCGACGCGCCGTCGTACTCGATCTTCTGGCCGGTGCGGTACGCCACGTGCGCCAGCAGCATCTGCTCGCATAGCGTGCCGCTGTAGTCGAAGTCGCAGGAAGTCCGGAGCGTGCCCTTGCACGCGCGGATCCACTCCTCCTGGAAATGCCCCAGGGGCGAAATGATCTGGTCCGCCGGGCGCGGCTTGTAATACGTGAAGTCGGCCTTGTCGCCGAACGGCACCACCAGGCGGGTCTGGAAGTCGGCGATGAGGTACCCGAGGCTGCCCTTGAACATCACGCCGTGGCCGATCTTGTTCAGGTCGATGTACTCGCGCGGCGGGCGCGGCATCGCGCCGCCCTGATACCAGGAGACGCCGATGGCCGGCCGCCAGGCGTTGGCCGGGTGCTCGAAAGTGGCCGTCATCTCGACGGGGGAGACCTCGGGGTTGAACGGCTCGCCCGACGCGACAGCCGACGTGGGCAGCCCCGCGTCGATCGCGTTCCAGGCGAGATCCATCGTGTGACTGCCCATGTCGGTGAGCTGCCCCGCGCCGAAGTCCCAGTACATGTTCCACTGCAGGCAGTTCAGGCCGGACTGCCCGGAGAAGTAGTCGGGGTTGTACGGGTGGAAGGGCGCCGGCCCGATCCACAGGTCGTAGTGCAGCGTCTTCGGCGGCTCGCCCTGGGCCGGCGGGTAGCCGGCCCGGCGGAGCTGGCGGTTGCCCCAGCAGTAGACGTGCGACAGTTCGCCAATCGCCCCGTCGCGCACCAGTTCGCGCACGCGGTTGAAGTTCTCGAAGGCGTGGCGCTGCGTGCCGCACTGCGTCGCCAGCTTGTGCTTGTTCTTGAGGTAGGTGGCCCGCACCAGGCGCACCTCCTCCACGCTGTTGCCCAGCGGCTTCTCGCAGAAGACGTGCAGCCCGCGGTTCATGGCCCACGTGGCGATGAACGCGTGGGTGTGATCGGCCGTGCAGCAGACGACCGCGTCGAGGCCCTTCTGGTCGAGGCACTTGCGCCAGTCGACGTAGTGCTGCGCCTTGGGGAACCGCTTGGCGGCGAACGCCAGATGCGTTTCGTCCACGTCGCAGAGCGCGACCACGTTCTCCTTCGCCAGGGCGTCGAAGTGCGCCTCGCCCCGGCCCCAGGTGCCGATGAGCGCGACGTTCAGCTTGTTGCTTGGGGCGTCCTGGCCCGACAGGACGCCGCTCGGCAGGATGACCAGCCCGGCGGCGCCGGTCGCCGCGGCGGTCAGGAAGCGGCGCCTGGAGACCGACTCGGGCGGCCGGGGCAGCGTTGGCGAATCACTGGTCTTCATGCTTCGCTCCTGAGGGGGACAGGCAAGTGGAGCCTGAGCGCGCGCAGCAGGCGAGGGCGTCCCCTTCAACTTTCTCACAGCCTGGTGCCTGGGGCGGGGATCGAACCCACACGACCCTTGGAGAATCCCGGGACTCCAAGCCCCGTGCGTCTGCCAGTTTCGCCACCCCGGCCCGAGTCTGCCGCCATGATAGACGAAAGACCAAAGCGAGCCTTCGATCGTCTCGTTTCGGCGGTTGAGGCGAGGCAGCAAGACCAGAACTGACCGGCTCAGCGCGGATCCCGAGAACAGGGCGTGAAACTGCCGGCTATCGCCTCCACGCCGGCTCGGGCATGTTCGCGGCAGTCACGACAGACGGCCCGCCGGACGCGCTCACACGGATCCCGGCAAAACACAGCCGCTCGAAGTCCATGGTGGCCTTCGACCGCGCGAGCGCGAGGCTGGCGTCCTGCGTAAGCTTGCCGGAGAACACCATCTTGCCGTCCGCCTCGACGGTCACGGTCTGATTCCAGTTGATGGACTGCTCACCGAACCAGATGACGATGTCGCCGATGTGCCGCCTGGTGACGCGGATGACCTGGCCCTCGCGCACGCCGGTGAGGCGGCCGAGCAGAGGCTCGAGCGTGCGCGCGAGAACGGACGCGTCCGACTCCCCTTGATTCGCAACCAGGCGCGCGGGCCAGGGATCGCCCATGAGTCGCCGACCCAGGTGAGGCCCTCGATCCAGTAGCTGGAGGCCTGGTGCAGGTGCCGGAACACGTGGGTGACGCGCGGCGGGTCCGCCATGCGGCGCCGGCTGAGAACCTGAGCGATGGGCGCACCCGGAGGCGCGAGCTGGTTGTGCTCGCCGCCCGGCACCTCGATGTTGGTGACGGGCAGCCCCATGCTCTGCAGCTCGCGTGCGAACCAGCGGTTCGACTCGGGAAACGTGCCGGCCGGCTTCTCGGCGAGGTCGCGGATGATGAGCGAATCGCGTTCACCCCAGGCGTTGACCACCGGAACATGGGCTGTGTTCGGCGCGAGGTGCCGTCACAGAGCCGTCCGGGCCCGGCGCGACATCGAATCCCGCTGCGAGCGCGACGGTGCCGGCGAAGCGATCGGCGAAATACAGCGTCACGTACCAGGCCGCAAATCCGCCCTTCGAGTAGCCGAAGGCGTCACGCGGTTCGGCATCAACGTGGACGAGGCGGGCAACCGCGTCGAGAATCGCCGCGTGTTCCGCGACGAACGGCGGCTTGGCGGCGATGTAGTTCTGGCGGTACTCCGGCGAGGCGATGACGAAGTCGCGGGCGCGCACGCCCAGCATGCGCTGCACCTGCCCGGCCCACCGGTCCGCTGGCTCGCCCGATGGGTGCAACGCGTACACGAGGGGCCAGGCACGATCGCGGCGGTAGCCTTCGGGCAACACCAGCGTCACGCGTGCAGGATCGCCGTCGCCCGCGTCCACAGTGATGGTCCTGAATCCCGGAGCGAGTTCCTCGAAGGGAACGCCGTCGTGGAGCCATTCTCGAAGGCGCGAAGGCCGATAGTCCGCGTGAGACGCGAGCCGGGCGGCGAGGGCCGACCGCGCGCCGGCGTCGCGCTCTGTCCAGTACGCACGGACGAGAGAGGCGGGATCGTCCTGTGCGGACGGCGCCCGCCGGGCCACGGCGATCAGCGGCGGGAGGAACGCCAGCGCGATCGTGAACGCGGCCAGGAGATATCGTCGGGGCCACACGGAATCACGCGCCCGAGTTGACGAGCCTGCGGGCGAACAGCTTCACCTCGTCCTTCTCGCCCGGCATCAGCACCATGCGATCGAAGTAGAAGCCGAGCTTCACGAGCAGGTTGATCGACCCGACGTTGTCCGGCGAGGTGATGGCCACGACGCGCTTGAGGTGCTGGGCTCGTGCGCGTAGGCAAGCACCGCAGATGCCGATTCGAACGCGTACCCCTTCGACCACGACTCCGGCACGAACGCGAAGCCGACATCCACATCATCGAGCGCGTCGCGCTTGAGCAGTCCGCAGATTCCGATAGGCACCAGGCCGTCCTTCAGCTCGACCAGGAACAGGCCGAAGCCGTGGCGCTCGTAGCTGGCGATCGGCCCGGACAGGATGTACTGCTTCGCGTCGGCAAGGTTCCTGACGCCGCGGTCGCCGATCTGCTGCAGAAAGGAAGGTTCGTTGAGGAGGCGCAAGATGAACCCACTGTCATCCACGGTGAGGCGACGGAGCACGAGGCGGTCGGTCTCGAACACAACCACGGCGAGCGTTCTCCAGTGGACCGGTTCCGCAACCTGCGTGCGGCAGCCTGTTCACCCTGCAAGAAGGGGTCGTGAAACAGCCTCTCCTCGACGGATTATAGGCCTTCTCGATCCTGCCGCAGCGCCTGTCTGTGCTCAGAACCCGTAGAGAAGAACCGCCCGGCCCAGCACCTCGACCAGATACACGGCGCAGAGAGCCCCGACGATGGCGGGCTCGAGGGTGCGGCGCCAATCGGGCCGCGCAGGCTGAAGGGCCCGGCGGCGGCGCTTCTCCAGGGCGGCGTGGCAACGCGCGCGTACCAGGCCGTCCCGCGTGCGATCAGGCTCGTGAATGCCAAGCAGCGCCAGGGCGCCAGCGGTTTTGTCTTCGTTCCGGACGAAGTTGCCGGTCATGTCGTTACCCCGCCCGCCTTCGCTGCGGTCCGGCAGTTGTCTTCCTCCCGCAGCTCCGGCGCGGCAAGCGTGAGCCGGGCCGGGCCAAGTTCCTTGTCGAGCGTCGCGCGGGCGCGCGAGAGGCGCTGTCGGAACGCCTCGGGCGTGAGACCGCACACGCCGGCCGCTTCGGACGGTGTCAGCCCTTCGAAGCCCACCAGCAGCAGCGCTTCGCGGTATGGCGCCGGGAGGGCGGCGAGACCCTGCTCGACGCGCCGCTCGAGCTCCCGCACCGCGGTCTCTTCGAACGGAGACGGCCGCGGGCTCCGCCCGGCCACAGGCCAATCAGTCCGTCGAAGACAGTCTCGCCGAGCGCCCGCGACCGGCAGTAGCTGTAGTAGAGGTTGCGCGCCACGGTGAACAGCCACGGCCCGAGCCGCGTGTCGGGCCGCAGGCGCCCGCTCGAGGCCACCAGGCGCAGCCAGGTTTCCTCGGCCAGGTCCTCCGCGACGTCGCGGCTGCGGCTCAGGCGTGCCAGGAAGTTGTAGAGCCGGGCGCGGTATTCGTCGTAGACGGCGTCGAAGGCGCCGGCGTCGCCGCCGCGGAGCCGGCCGACCAGCGCGAGCTCGGTCTCCCGGTCCATACGCGGTACAAACGCTCGAACGCCGGGCGCGTGACAGGTGTCACGACTCGCGCCGCCTGCGCGTTGTACCCATTAGACACCCGGGAGGTGACACATGATCGGCATCTACTTGATGGGGTTCGTGATCCTGGTCGCGCGGCGTCGGGGTGTTCGGCATGGCCATCGCCTATGCCATCCGCCCGACCGAACAGAAGCTGATGCTGATGCGGCCGCTCTCGCTGGCGGCGATCTTCGCGGCGATCTGCAGCTCGTCGGTCGGGTTCGCCACCGCGTTCAAGGGGCTGGCTGATGGCGCGGCTGTCGGGCCGGACGCGCGTGCGCCTGCTCGTTGCGGGCGTTTCGGAGAGCTTCATTCCGCCGTTTGTCGCCTTCGCGTTCCTGGCGGTCGCGTGGCTGCTCGTGGCGGTCGGCATGCGCCGGCAGGCGTGAAGAGGATGGTATGCTGTGGCCCCTTGCGAAGGGATGGCACAGCAGCATGGCGCACCGCGAATTTCACCGCACCGAACACATCGGCTGGCTGCGGGCCGCCGTACTGGGGGCCAATGACGGCCTGATCTCCACCAGCAGCCTCGTCGTCGGCGTCGCCGCAGCCAATCCCGCTCCCGGAGCGGTGCTCGTCGCGGCGCTCGCCGGGCTCGTGGCCGGCGCCCTCTCGATGGCGGCCGGGGAGTACGTGTCGGTCAGCTCACAGGCCGACACCGAGGGCGCCGACCTTGCGAGGGAGCGCCACGAACTTGCGACGTCTCCCGAGTCCGAGCACACCGAGCTCCAGCGGATCTACATGTCCCGCGGGCTCTCGCCGGAACTCGCGGCGCAGGTCGCGGACCAGCTGACGGCCCACGATGCGCTCGGCGCCCATGCGCGAGACGAGCTCGGGATGAGCGAGTCGACCCGGGCCCGGCCAATCCAGGCAGCCCTTGCCTCGGCCGCGGCTTTTGCCGTCGGTGCCGCCCTGCCGGTGGCGCTTGCCGCCTTCTGGCCCGCCGGCTCTCTCAGCCTCGCGGTCGGTGGCAGCTCCCTGCTCCTCCTGGCGGTGCTGGGCGGGACGGCAGCCCGGCTGGGAGGCGCCCCGCTGGCGGCCGGCGCGGCAAGGGTCGCGTTCTGGGGCGCCGTGGCCATGGCATCCACGGCGCTGGTCGGACGGCTGTTCGGCACGGCGGTCCAGTAGCGGCAACAAGATCCCTGTCACAGATGTTTCACATCTCTGTGGTGCCGCTATCACGTTCTTCCCGTCTAATCAGACAGGATACAGAGAAGGAGTGACCCGATGCCGACCATGAAGAACGTCAATCTCAAGGGGATTCTGGTACTCGCGGGCGTGGCCGTCATCACGGCCGCGATTGGGTTTGCGACGACCGTGCAGCTGGCTGCCCGCAACAATCAGGGCGGGGGCCAGGAGCCGGCCGTCCAGGGCGGCGGGCGCGGCCCCGGCATGATGGGGCGGGGCATGATGGGCCCAGGCGGGCCCGGCATGCGCGGCGGCCCCGGAGGGATGTTCGGTCTCCCGCTGCGCGAGCTCGCACTGACCGACGCCCAGCGCGAGCAGGTGAAGGCGATCATGGAGTCGCACCGCGACGAGCAGAAGGCCGCGGGCGACAAGATGATGGCGGCGCGCAAGGCCCTGCACGAGGCCATCGCGGCGGAGACGTTCAACGAAGCCGCCATCCGGGCGGCAGCGGGGGAAGTCGGCGCGGCCGAAGCGGACGCGGCCGTGCTGCAGGCGAAGATCCACGGAGAAGTCTTCGCCATCCTGACGCCGGAGCAGGTGAAGAAGGCGAAGGAACTGCGCAGCAATATGGAGAACCGGATGAAGGAAGGCCGCGGCCGCGGCCGCGGGATGCGCCCGCACCCGATGCCTCCCCCAGAGCCGCGTGCCGGGGACAATCTCAACCTCCCCGAGACTGTCTAACCGTCCCCGGTAGATGGATCGGGCCCCGCGCGTTGCAGGCTGCGCGGGGCCCGGTGACTGCTCGCCGATGCGCGGTGGCGCAACCCCGGGTCTGCCTTCGACAAGCTCAGGCCAGGAAAGACCCGGGGCTCCATCCTCTATCGCTTCACCGCGATCGTCAGCGTGGCCTTGATCGCCGCCGCCGTCGCCGCCGGCACATCCACGCGAATCTCGTAGCCGCGCTGCTCCTGCTTGCCGTCGGTGATTGACCCAGGCTTGCCCGGCGCCATCAGGTTGGTCATGCCCGTGGACTGCTTCGACCCGGCCGGCGCGTCCACCCGCACGCGCATGCGGGCCGGCGCCGCATCGAGCACGAACGCGCCGCCATCCGCGGTGAACGGCGCGTCGGCGTGCAGGAACCACTCGACGGTCTTCGGCGAGCTGGTCGAGATCGCATCCTCCACGGTGAACGCGGCCTTGCCGTCGAACGTGAACGTGCGATGGAAGCGCGTCAATCCCGTCGCAGCCGGGTAGGCGCCGGCCGCGTCTGCCTCGACCCGCACCCCCGAGGCGTCTACCGTCGCGCGCGTAATCCGGATCCTGTCGAGGGCGGCCTGGTCCATGCCCCGCCACACGTCGTGCTCGCCCTCGTCGCCCTGCCCGGCGCCGCCTACCGTGATGGTGTTGTGATGGCGGGCCTGCGGCTGGCCCGCGTACCCGTATCGCCGGTCGGGTCCCGCCTGCCGGCCCAGATGATGAAGCTCGCGGCGTCCGGATGCGCGTGGCCGCTGCTGAGCCCCCACTCGGGAACCTTGGCGAGCAACGAGGTAGTGCGATGGCCTTCGGGAGGCCCGGCCTTCACGGCGAAGGCGACCGCGTCGGCATTCCACGACGTGCGGTGGAAGAACACGCCCGAGTCTTCGAAGTGATGGGACAGCGGGATCTCGCTCATCGGCGCGGACGCCAGCGCCGGGTCGCGCCAGAGCAGCGTCCACCACTCTTCCTGGTTCG
>CAVOWJ010000014.1:0-226509 GCA_963700065.1 uncultured Acidobacteriota bacterium
GGCTGGGGACTGATGGAGCAGGGGGCCGCACCGATGGGGGGCGAGACCGGAGGAGCGCGGCTCGCTACCTGCGCGCCGGACTGGAGTTGATATGCCAAAGACGATACTGCAGGGCCGTGAACTGAGCACGGTGGAGCTGAACTGGAAGGAAGTCTTCTACACCAACTGCGGCATGGTCTCGGCCAGCAACGTCGACCAGGAACTCACCTGGTGCAGGACCGACTTCGCGGCCATCGGTGTCGACTACGCCCACTTGCTCAGCCGGCGCGAGAACGACTGGTACCCGCACTACATCCACAACCTCGACAACCTGATCCGCTTCGGCGGCCTGTACCCGACGATCCACGTCCAGGCCGACATCCGCCGCACCCGGCTGCTGGGCGCGACGCCCACCTGCGAAGGCGGCTGCATGCTGGTGCGGGCCAAGGACCGCATCTTCAAGATGAGCCACCTGAAGGGCAAGCGCATCGGCCTGTCGAAGAGCCTGAACACGCTGAAGGCCGACTGGTGGCGCATCACCGAGCACTACGGCATCCTGAACATGCTGATGCTCAACGACATGAGCATCGAGGATGTCGAGATCGTCGAGTTCCCGCAAGCCGACGACTGGTACACCGACCCGAAGATGTGCGGGCCGGTGAACAGCGCGACCGAGTTCTACATGGGGAAGGTGGACCACAAGCGCACCCTGATCACCCGCCCGCTGGAGACGGCGCTGCTGGAAGGCAAGGTCGATGCGATCTACACCCACAGCAAGACCTGGCAGCACCTGCAGGAGGACACCGGCAAGATCGCCGCGATCGAGGACCTGTCGCGCCACCCCGACTGGCGGCTGCAGGCCAACAACGAGCCCGCGGTCATCACCTGCAGCGACGTGATGGCCGAGCAGCATCCCGAACTGGTCGTCACCTTCCTGAAGGCCATGATCAAGGTCGGGCGCTGGGCCAACGAGCACAAGCGCGCGGCGGCCTCGATCCTGGACCGCCAGACCTACTACCGCGACGTCGAGGACACCTACCAGAATATCAAGCTCGTCGACATGGTGCCCAGCCTGTCGCCGAAGAACCTGGCGCAGATCGAGATCGGCAAAGACTTCATGCGCGAGCACGGCTACATCCGGCGCGACTTCGACGTGCACGCGTGGGCTGCACCCGAGTTCCTGGAGCAGGCAGCGAAGGAACTGATCGAGGAACGGTGGGAGAAGGCGACCGCAGCCAAGCTGCCGCAGGGGACCGTGGTCAGGCTCGGGTAAGAGGACAAAGAGAATGATGAAGTTCCATCGACTCGCTGCGGCGTTCGTCCTGGCCTGCGCGGTTTCGGCCACACCGCTCCTGGCGCAGGCACCGGCCGCTGCGCAGGCGGACGCGAACGCGTTGGCGAAGCAGCAGCAGAACCCGATCTCGAGCCTCGTCTCGATCCCCCTGCAGTTCAACTTCAACACCGGCGGCGGGCTGGAGGATCAGGGCTTCTTGCTGCTCAACGCCCAGCCCGTCATCCCGTTCAGGCTGAGCGACGGCTGGAACGCCGTTTCGCGCACGGTCGTGCCGATCGCGAGCATGCCGGGCCCTGACGGGACCCGTTCGAGCGGCGTCGGCGACATCCAGATGCAGCTCTATCTCACGCCGTCGAAGAGCCAGAAGGTCGTCTGGGGAGCCGGCCCCGTCGTGTCCGCGCCGACCGCCACGCTGAGCGGCCTGCAGACCGGCAGCTGGGCGGCCGGGCCCACGTTCGTGGCGCTCACGATGCCCGGGCCGTGGGTGATCGGCGCGCTGGTGAACAACCTCTGGACGTTCTCGGATGCCGGCGACGACCCGACGATGAACCAGTTCCTGCTGCAGCCGTTCGTCAACTTCAACTTCGGCAAGGGATGGGCCATCGCCTCCGTACCGCTCATCACGGCCAACTGGGACGCCGAGAGCGGCCAGCAGTGGACCGTGCCCGTCGGCCTCGGCATCAGCCGCACCACGGTGTTCTCGGGACGGCCCATGGTCCTCGCCGTGCACTACTATCACAACGTCGTTCATCCCGACGCCGCCGCAGGCGGGCAACTGCGGTTCATGTGGGTCCTCCTCTTCCCGAAGAAGTGAGGGGTGTCAGAATGGACGGGCAGCAGCGTCCCGGCGAACCGGGCCACGAACAGGAAGCGGAACGCGAGACGCGGGCCGGCATGGCACGCGGCCTCGAAAGGAGCGCACACATGAAGAGAGCATTGGCGATGATGGCGGCGTTCACGGCGCTCGCGATATTCGCGCTCGGCGCGGGCGCGGTGTTTGCGCAGGACGTCAAAGTGAACTACGTGCCGGGGAAAGACTTCTCCGTGTTCAAGACGTACAGGTGGGTCGAGATCCAGGGCGCCGAAAAGCCCGACCAGATCGTCGACGCCCAGATCCGGCAGGCCATCGACACGGTCCTCGCGGGCAAGGGCCTGACGAAAGCGACGGGTGAGGCAGCCGACCTCTTCATCGGCTACCAGGTGGCCGTGACCCAGGAACGTCAGTGGAACTCGTACACCACGGGCGGCCCGTACCGGTACGGCGGCGGCATGAGCACGGCCACCAGCACGACGATCAACATCGGCACCCTCGCCCTCGACATGTACGACGCCGCCGCCAAGGAACTCGTGTGGAAAGGCCTGGCGAGCAAGACGATCAGCAACGAGAAGGATCCCGAGAAACGGCAGAAGAACCTGGTGAAAGCGATGACGAAGCTCCTGAAGGACTTCCCGCCGAAACCGAAGAAGTAGGCCCAGAGGACGTGCACAGATGAGAAGGCATTCAGTCGTTGTACTCGTTGCATTCCTGAGCGTCATCACCGCATCCACGGCGAGCGCCCAGGCTCCCGCCGACAACTCGTGGCGGATCACCATCGCGCCGTACTTCATGGGGGCGGGCGAGAGCGGCACGGCCATCGTGAAGGGCCATGAGGTCGTCGTCGATGCGTCGTTCTCGGACATTCTCGAGAACCTCCAGTTCGGCGTGATGGGCCTCGCCGTGGCCCGCAAGGGCAACTGGGGATTCGGCGGCGATGCGCTCTGGATGGCGCTCGGCGCGAACGGCACCACGCCAGGCCCGCTCGCCCTGACGGCGAGCGTCGACGGGAACCAGGGCGCCTTTGCGTTCTACGGGCTGCGCCGCCTCGCCCCCTACGCGGACCTCCTGTTCGGCGCGCGGGTGAACGTGATACAGATGGGCCTCCGCGCCAACGGACCAGGCCAGTTCAGCGTCGACGGCACGAAGACCTGGGTCGACCCGATTGCCGGCGTGCTGCTTCGCACCCCGGAGAGCGGCAAGCGCTGGCACGCCCAGGTCTACACGGAAATCGGCGGCTTCGGCGCCGGCTCCGACTTCACCTGGCAGGTGTTCCCGACAGTCGGGGTGAATGTGGGCAAGACGACGTCGATTGAATTCGGCTGGCGCTGGCTCGACCTCGACTACACGACCGGCGAGGGCCTCTCCCAGTTCACGTGGGACGTCCTCGCGCAGGGACCCATCGTGGGCTTCGTATTCAGGTTCTGACGATGGGCACGGGGCGGGCCTGCCTGGCGCTCATCGTCTGGCTCGCGGCCGGAGGCACTGCCGTCGCCGACGACCCCTCGAAGGAGTTCTGGCCCGAGATCGACACCTGGCTGAGGCTCTCGCCGGCCTGGCGCGTGTCGCTCTTCGTCCCGATTTCGAAGAACATCGAGACTTCCTACCGCGAGGGGAATTTCATTCCGCAGGTGGACTTCGCGTGGGGACATCGAGAGCGCCTGCGACACGTGCGGATGATCGACGACAGCCGCGCCGGGGCCTTGAAGACCTTTATGGTCCGCGGCGGGTACCTCGGCGGAAAGAGCCTCGATGACCAGGGCGAAGCCTACACGGAGCGGACGGCGTTCTCGGAGCTTCACGCGAGAACTCCGCTCAAGGGCGGGATTCTGATGTCGAGCCGGCTGCGCGCGGACCTCCGGTGGCTCGGCGAGGACGACCCGGAATTCTCGACGCGCGTGCGGTACCGGCTGATGCTGGAGAAGGAGTACCAGGCGGGGCGCACCTCGATCGTCCCTTACGTGAACGGGGAGGCATACTACGACTCGCGCTACGACACGGTGAACCGCATCAGAGTGATCCCCGGCGCCTCCGTGTCGTTCACGCCGCGCGTCGCGGTGGAGACCAACGTGACCTATCAGTACCGACTCGAAGTCGTCGACGACGCACCTGCTCGCGCTGAACGTGATTCTGCACCTGTTCTTCGACGCGAGCCGCAGCTCGTAGGGCGCGGTCGGGATGCGCGTGAAGGGCGCCGGCATGGCGTCGTCACCAGAGGAAGAGGATCCAGATGAAGGCCATCACCGTCGAACCGCTCAAGCCGGGGTCGGCGCGCCTGGAGGAGGTACCCGAGCCGGACGCGCGTGAAGGCTCGATCCTCGTGGAGGCGATTGCCGTCGGCGTCTGCGGCACCGACGTGGAAATCGTGGAAGGCAAGTACGGCTGGGCCCCGCCCGGCAAGACGCGGCTGGTGCTCGGGCACGAGTCCCTCGGCCGCGTGATGGATCCGGGAACGAGCGGCTCGTTTCAGCCGGGGGACCTGCTCGCCGGCATTGTCCGGCGTCCCGACGCCGTGCCGTGCCCGAGCTGCGCGGTGGGCGAATGGGACATGTGCCGGAACGGCCAGTACACCGAGCACGGCATCAAGCAGATCGACGGCTTCATGTCCGAGCGCTGGCGGATCGACCCCCAGTACGCCGTGAAGATCGAACGGTCGCTCGGCCTCATGGGCGTGCTGCTCGAGCCGACCACCGTCGTCGCGAAGGCCTGGGAGCAGGTCGGCGCCGTGGGCTACCGCGCGTTCTGGGAACCGAAGACCGCGCTGGTGACCGGCGCGGGCCCCATCGGGCTCCTGGCGACCCTCATCGGCAGGCAGCGCGGCTTCGAGGTCCACGTGCTCGACCGCGTCGACTCGGGCCCCAAGCCGGAGCTCGTACGAGCCCTGGGCGCGACCTACCACACGGGCACCATCGCGGGGATCGGCCTTGAACCCGACATCGTCGTCGAGTGCACGGGCGTGGGGCAGCTCATCGCCGACGCGATCAGGGCCGTCGCGCCGGGCGGGGTCGTGTGCCTCACGGGCGTGGGGACCGGCGGGCGCACCGTCGGGCTGCCGACGGCCGACGTCGGGTCGGCCATCGTGCTTCGCAACAACGTCGTGGTCGGGAGCGTCAACGCCAACAGGCGCCACTGGTACAGGGCCGGACAGGTGCTGGCGAAGGCGGACCGCGCGTGGCTCGAGCGTGTGATCTCACGGCGCGAGCCGCCGGAGCAGTTCATGCGCGCGCTTCAGCGCCAGCCGGACGACATCAAGGTGGTCATTCAGTTCGCGCAGGCATGAAGGGAGATTCCAATGGCCGCCGTCAAGGACTCTGAGCCGGCGACGTCTTCAAAGGGCCGCAGGGCCGCTGGGGCCGAGCCTGGCCGCGCCGCAGTCCCGTCCCGAACGCGGGCGGAGCAGTACGCCGCCGGCAAGGCGTTGCGTGAGGCCTGCCCGCGGGATGCGCATGCCATCTGGAAGCCGCCCGCCGGACGGCGCGACGCGGTCGAGACGGTCCTCGCCGCCGAGAAGGGGCGCATGCCGGAACTGCTCCCGCTTCGCCACGGGCGCATGGTCCGCTCCCCGTTCACGTTCTATCGCGGGTCGGCCCTCGCGATGGCGGCCGATCTGGGCGCCACGTCGTCCACCGGCGTGTACGTCCAATGCTGCGGAGACGCCCACCTGTCGAATTTCGGCGGGTTCGCCACGCCGGAGCGGCGGATCGTCTTCTCCATCAACGACCTCGACGAGACGCTGCCCGCGCCATGGGAGTGGGATCTCAAGCGCCTCGCGACCAGTTTCGTCGTGGCGTCCCGGGACAACGGGCTGAGCGAGTCGGCTGCCAAGGACGCGGCCCGGACCTGCGCGCGCGCGTACCGCGATTCCATCGCCGAGTTCAGCGAGTTGAGAACGCTGGAGCTGTGGTACCAAGCAATATGGGCGGACGACCTGGTGGCGTCCATCAAGGATCCCGACGTCCGCAGGCGCACCCTCGAGCGGATGCAGAAGGAACAGGCGAAGAGCATCGCCGAGGACATCTTCCCGAAGCTGGTCGAGGACAAGGGAGAGAAGCCGGTCATCAAGGATCAGCTTCCCACGATCTTCCACCTCGAGGGTCATCCGCCCGGCGACATCCAGCGGGGGCTGCGGGACGCGCTGGCCGTGTACCGTTCCTCGCTGCCTTCTGCGTATCAGGTGCTGCTGGACCACTACGAGCTTCGGGACGCCGCCATCAAGGTGGTGGGTGTCGGCAGCGTCGGGACCAGGTGCTGGGTGTTTCTCTTCACGGCCGGCGATGACGACCCGCTGTTCCTGCAGATCAAGGAAGCGCGGCCATCGGTCCTCGAAGCGTACGCCGGCGCGAACGCCTTCCCCAATCAGGGCCAGCGCATTGTCCACGGCTACCGGCTCATGCAGCCCGCGGGCGACATCTTCCTCGGGTGGAGCCGCGGGCGGGACCGCGACTACTTCGTCCGCCAACTGAGAGACATCAAGCTCAGCGCCCGCGTCGAGACGTTCGGCCGGTCGGGGATGGCGTTCTTCGCGGCCTGGTGCGGAAAGGCGCTCGCCCTGTCGCACGCCCGGTCAGGGGGCTCGGCCGTGCTCCGGGGGTACATGGGGAAGAGCGACGTCTTCGACAAGGCGATTGCGGCCTTCTCGGTGGCCTACGCCGATCAGAACGAGAAGGACCACGCCGCGCTCGCCCGCGCCATCCGCAAGGGCACGTTGAAGGCGGAGTTCGAAGAGGAGCGATGAGAGCACTGCACTCGGCCGCCGGCGCGCTTGGCCTGCTGCTGCTCGCGGCCGCGTCGCCGGCGCAGGACCTGGACCCCAGGGCCTACGTCAACGTCCCGGTAGGCGGCACGTTTGCCATAGCCGGCTTCGCGGTGTCGCACGGCGCCGTGGTGACGGATCCGTCGCTGCCCCTGACCGACATCAACGCGACCGTCGAGACACCGTCCATCGGGCTCGCGCGCTCGTTCGGCCTGTTCGGCAAGACGGCCCAGGCGTTCGCCGGCCTGCCGTACTCGTTTGCCCAGCTGTCGGGCAAGTTCGTGGGGGAAGCGAGAGAGACCACTCGTGAGGGCTTCTCTGACATGCGACTCAGGCTGTCGGTCCTCTTGCGGGGCGCACCGGCAGTCTCGGTGGCGGAGTTCGCGAAGGCCCCGCGCCGCACGATCCTGGGCACCAGCCTGTCGGTCATCGCGCCGACGGGCCAGGTTTTCCCCGACAAGCTCATCAATCTCGGCACGAACCGCTGGTCGTTCAAGCCGGAATTCGCGGTGTCGCAGCCGCTTGGACAGCGGTGGCTGCTCGACGTCTACGCCGGCGTCTGGCTGTTCACCGCCAACGACTCCTTCTATCCGGGTACCGCGCTCCGGACGCAGGACCCGATGGGCGTGCTGCAGGCGCACGTGAGCTACAACTTCACGCGCCGGCTCTGGGCAGCCTTCGATGCGACGTCACTACGCCGGCGGCCAGACGGCCGTCGAGGGGATCGGCGACGACAACCGCCAGTCCAACTCCCGGATCGGAGCGACGCTCGCGTTTCCGGTCGGACGCAGTCACTCCATCAAGCTCGCGGCGAGCACGGGCGCCGTCGTCAGGTACGGCGCCGACTTCAGCACGTTTTCGATCGGCTGGCAGACCGCCTGGCTCCCGCGCCCCAAACCCGCGGGCCAGGCGCATGTCAAATGACAGGCGTGACATAGAGGAAGGTTTCCCATGACTCTCAGACGCGTGCACTCGTGGAAGTCCATCCTGCCGCTGCTCATCGCACTCATCGTGCCGCAGGGGCTCTTCGCGCAGACGCCGGACAAGCTCGCGGCGCTGAAACAGTCGCTGGCGGCCAACGCCGCGCAGCTGAAACAGTACAAGTGGGTCGAGACCACCGTCATCAGCATGAAGGGCGAGGAGAAGTCGCGCGTCCAGAAGCAGTGCTTCTACGGGCCCGACGGCAAGATCCAGAAGCAGCAGCTGAGCGCGCCGCCGGAGGAGTCGGCGCCGGGCGGCATGAAGGGCAAGATCGCCGCGAAGAAGAAGGGCGAGATCACCGCCCAGATGCAGGCGGCGGCGGCGCTGGTGCAGTCCTACGTGCCGCCGGACCCGCAGCGCATCCAGGCCGTGAAGAACGCTGGCAACCTCGCGGTCAGCCCGACGGGGCCCAACTCCGCCCGGCTCGATCTTCGCGGCTACGCGAAGCCGGGCGACAGCCTCAGCCTCGGCATCGACACCGCGCGCAACGCCCTCCTGACCGTCGGCGTCCAGTCCTACCTCGAATCCGAGAAGGACGCCGTCACGCTGGACGTGACCTTCGCGACGCTTCGCGACGGCGTGTCGTACCCGGGCAGCGTGGTGCTGAACGTGCCGGGCGAGAAGATCCAGGTCGTCGTCCAGAACTCGGGCTACCAGCGGCTCACGCCGGCGCCCGCGTCGAAGCCGGCGGCGGCCACGCCGGCGGCGGCCGCCAAGCCCGCAGGCGCGGCCCCGGCGAGCGCATCCACCGCGGCCCTCGACAACCTGACCGGTCCGATCGCGCTGTACCCGGACGCCCTGGTCGCGCAGATGCTCGAGGCCGCGACCGACTACGCAACCGTGCAGAAGCTCGCCGCATGGATGAAGAGCAACGCGTCGCTCACCGGGAGCGACCTCATGGCCGCGGCGCAGAAGGCCGGCTTCGCGAACTGCTACGTCGCGTTGACGCCGTTCGCCCAGTCTGTCCAGATGCTCGCGGACAAGCCCGACTGGACCAAGCCGCTGGGCGCGGCGTACAAGAGCGACCCGAACGCCGTCTGGGACTCCATTCAGCGCCTGCGCGCGGCCGCGTACGCCCTCGGCAACCTGAAGACCACGCCGCAGCAGGAGGTGATCACCGAAACCGCCCCCAGCGGAACCCAGATCATCGTGGTCCAGCCCGCCAACCCCCAGGTGGTGTACGTCCCGGTCTACGACACCCAGGTCGTCTATGTGCAGCAGGCGCCGCCGCCGCCCCCGCCGTCGGCCTCGTCTTCCGACGTCGCGGCTGCGGCCCTCGTCGGCCTCACGGTGGGCATCATCATCGGGGCCTCGTGCAACGACTACTACTACGGGCCCTACGCCTGGCGCGGCGGCGGCGCGCACTACGCCTACGAACGGCGGGAGGACTACGTGGACTACCGCGAGGACCGGTACGACGACCGCAAGGACTACGCGGAGGACAACCAGGGGCGGCGCCAGGACGCCGCGCAGGGGAACCAGTCGCAGCGCCAGTCCACGGCGCAGACGAACCAGTCGAGCCGCCAGTCCACGGCGCAGACGAATCAATCGAGCCGTCAGTCTACGGCGCAGACGAGCCAGACGACACGGCAGACGACCGCCAGCAGCGGGAGCGCCGGCAGCGGGGAGGCCGCGCAGACGAATTCGGCGAACCGTCAGTCCACGGCGCAATCGAGTCAATCGAACCGTCAGTCCACGGCGCAGTCGAGTCAGTCGAACCGTCAGAGCACGGGCAGCTACTCGAGCGGCAGCGGCGCGCGGGCATCGAGCTCCAGGGGAAGCTCGAGCCGCTCGCGCAGCGGCGGTGGTGGTGGCGGTGCCCGCCGCCGGTAGGCCGAACGTCGTCGTGGTGTGTGAAGAGAGGTTCGTTGAGGCCTGATAGGAGAGTTCGTATGAGACGTCCTGAATACCGCCATCTCGCCGCGGTCCTGGGCCTGGCCCTGTTCCTGCTGCCCGCGTGCGGCCAGGCGCCGGCTCCCGACCGGACCGTGTTCGCCACCCCGGACGAGGCCGCGAAGGCCTTGTTGAAAGGGTTCGAGACCGACAACGCCGCCGACCTGAAGGCGATCTTCGGCCCCACCGTCGAAACCGACCTGTCGTCGGGCGACCCCGTGTCGGACCGGCACGATCGACAGACGATCGCACTGGCCATGGGGCAGGCCTGGCGATGGGAGGAACAGGACAAGGGCCGGATGGAGCTGGTCGTCGGCGGCGAGAAGTGGCCGTTTCCCATTCCGCTGACGAGAGTCCGCGGCGGGTGGCAGTTCGATGCCGACGCCGGCAAAGAGGAGATTCTCTCGCGCCGCATCGGCCGCGACGAGTTGCGGGCGATTGACGTGTGCCACCGGTACGTGTCGATGCAGAAGGAGTACGCGAGCCAGCCGCGCGACGGCAAGGTCGGTGGCTACTACGCGCAGAAACTCCGGAGCGCGCCGGGGCGCCAGGACGGCCTGTACTGGGAAGTGGGCGAGGAAGAGGCGCCGAGCCCGCTCGGCATTCTCATCGCCCAGGCTGTCCTGGAGGGGTACGAGGACAGCGGGCAGGAGTTGCAGCAGTTCTGGGGCTACCGTTTCCGCATCCTGACGGCCCAGGGGCCGGCCGCGCAGGGCGGGGCGAAGAGCTACATCGTCAACGGCGAGATGTCCGGTGGGTTCGCGCTGGTCGCCTGGCCGGCCGAGTACGGCCACGGCGGCATCATGAGCTTCATGGTCAGCCAGGACGGTGTCGTGTACGAAGCGGACCTCGGAGAGAAGTCGGCCGAGGTTGCAGCCAGGATGACGGCGTTCGATCCCGGCCCCGGTTGGGCCGCCGTGAAGTAGCGCCAATCGTGCCATCGCATTCACGCTCAGCCGCATTCCCGGCGCCATCGAGAGGCCGCTTGGAAATCCAGGGGTGACCGCATGAACTTCCTTCGCCGCTACCTGCCGATCCTGACCTGGGGCCCCGGGTACTCCCGGAAGACGTTCGTCAACGAACTGGTTGCGGCGGTGATCCTCACGGCCATGCTCGTGCCGCAGGCGATGGCCTACGCCGTGATGGCCGGGCTGCCGCCGGTCGTCGGGCTCTACGCCTCGATGGCGCCGCTCGTGATGTACACAATCTTCGGCACCGCGCGCACGCTCGCGGTCGGGCCGGTCGCCGCGATCTGCCTCATGACCGCGACCGCGGCGTCGCAGGTCGCGGCCCAGGGAACCCCGGAGTACCTCGGGGCCACCATCGCCCTGGCCTTGCTCACCGGAATCCTGTTGATCGTCATGGGGTTGTTGCGGCTGGGGTTCGTGGTGAACTTCGTCAGCCACCCGGTCCTGTCGGGTTTCATCCTCGCCCTGGCCGTCCAGATGGTCGTCGGCCAGTTCGCGTCGGTCCTCGGCATCCGGGCGGCCGGAGACACCCTGCTGGCGAACCTCAGGTCGATGATCCCGAATCTCGCCCAGACGAATGTCTACAACGCGGCGGTCGGCCTTGGGTCGATCGCCTTCCTCCTCTGGGCGCGCCGGGGCCTCTCTCTGCTTCTTCGCCGCCTGGGGATCGCCGAACGCCCCGCGAGCCTCCTGGGCAAGCTCGGCCCGGTCATCGCCCTCGTGGTCACGACGCTGGCCGTCTGGGGCTTCGGGTTGTCCGCGCACGGCGTCAGCATCGTCGGCGCGGTGCCCAAGGGGCTGCCCGGCCTCGCCCTTCCGCCGTTCGACGCCGGACTCTGGTCGTCGCTCGTCCTTCCCGCGCTCTCGCTCGTCCTCGTGAGCTACCTGGGATCCATCTCGTCCGCCCTGACGCTTGCCGCCAGGCGCCGCGAGCGCGTGGACCCCGACCAGGAGTTGATTGCGCTGGGCGCCGCGAACCTCGGCTCGGCCGTGTCGGGCGGCTTTCCGGTGACGGGCGGGCTCACGCGCTCGGCGGTGGCTTTCGACGCCGGCGCCGAGACGCCCGCGGCCGGGACGTACACCGCGATCGGGGTTGCGCTGGCCACGATGTTCATGACGCCGCTGTTCTTCTACCTCCCCACCGCGACGCTGGCCGCCATCATCATCGTCGCCGTCCTCCCGATGGTGACCCTGAAGGCGTTCACGCGCACCTACGCCTACTCGACGATGGACGGCGCGGCGCTGGCCGCCACGGCGGTGCTGACCATGGTCATGGGCTCGGACACGGGCCTGAAAGCCGGCGTGGGTCTCTCGATCATCCTCCATCTCTACCAGACATCGCGGCCGCACGTGGCGGTCCTGGGCCAACTGCCCGGCACCACGACGTTTCGCAACGTGACGCGCCACGCCGCGGTGACGACCCCCGAGATCCTGTCGCTCCGGGTGGACGCCAGCCTGTACTTCCCGAACGCCCGGTTCCTCGAGGACCTGGTCAATCAGTCGGTCACGGCCAACCCCGCCGTGCGCCACGTCATTCTCGAGTGCCCGGCGGTGAACACGATTGACTCCTCGGCGCTCGAGAGCCTGGTGGCCATCAACCAGCGGCTGAAGGACGGCGGGATCACGCTCCACCTGTCCGAAGTGAAGGGCCCCGTCATGGACCGCCTGCAGCGGTCGCACTTCCTGCAGGAGTTGACCGGGAAGGTCCATCTGACGCAGTTCGACGCCGTGTCGAGCATCAATCCGGAACTGGCGCGGCAGACGCTGCAAGCGGAGCGGAGAGAGCCCGGCGGATCGGCCGATGACCAACTGAACCGGGCGCCGGGACAGGTCGGGCTGGATTGACAACAGGCGCCAGGCGATCGCCGCCAGTCCGCCTGGATCTCCCGCTTGATTTATATATTGTGTGCAATTGACATATTTGTAAAATATTCGTATTATTACATCGTCCGGACACTCCGATGGATCCCGTCAACCCGATCCAGGTCGTTGAGCAGTTCCACCTGCTCTTCCTCGCCCACCTGACCCGGGGCTCGGACAAGCGGACCATCGTGGTCAAGGGCGGCTGCAACCTCAGGTTCTTCCTCCAGAGCGTTCGGTATTCGGAGGACATGGACCTCGACGTCGAAGGCGTGGACACGCTCGTGCTGCGTGACCGGGTCCGCGGCATCCTGGCTTCCCGGCCCTTCACGCAACAGCTCGAGTCGCGGGGCATCGCGCTCGAACACGTGACCGAGCACAAGCAGACGCCAACCGTTCAGCGCTGGAAGTTCGGGCTGGCCGTCGGGAACGTCGCCAGGCCGTTCCCGACCAGGATCGAGTTCTCGCGCCGCGGCATCGACGAGGGCGTCGAGTTCGGCAGTCTCGACGCCACGCTGATCGCCGGCTACCGGCTCGCACCGTTCATGGCCAGCCACTACGGGGCCGCCGCCGCGCTGCGCCAGAAGGCGGGTGCCCTCGCCGGGCGGATGGCGCCCCAGGCCAGGGACGTCTTCGACCTCCACCACCTGATTGCCGGAGGAGCGCCGCTGTCGGCGCTGGCGGCCATGGACCGGGACGTGGTGGCCCAGGCACAGGCGCGGGCCACGGACATGGGCTTCAGCGCGTTCGCCAGCCAGGTCGTCTGGTACTTGACGCCAGAGAGCCAGGCACGGTACTTGTCCCCCGAGGTGTGGGACACCATCGTGCTTGAGGTGGCCGACGCGCTCGGAAGGTCCGGCCGATGAGACTGATCGATGCGTTGTCGACGCTGGTGTCCATGAGGGAGCCGGTGTTCGAAACCGGAGATGCCGCAGCTCGGCTGAATCTCAGCAACGCGCACGCCAGCGCCGTGCTGGCCCGCCTGACGGCCGGGCGCCAGTTGATGCGGCTGCGCCGGGGCTTGTGGGCCATTCCCGGTCGCGTCGATCCCCTCACGCTGCCGGGTCGGCTGACCGCCCCGATGCCGAGTTACGTCTCCCTGCAGAGCGCGCTGTATCTGCACGGCATGATCGCTCAGATTCCCGCCGTGACGTATGCCGTCTCGCTGGCGAGGACGCGCCGCTTCACGACGCCTCTGGGAACCGTCTCGATTCACCACGTGACGCCGTCGTTCTTCTTCGGCTTCGACCCTGCCGGCCCGCAGGGAGCGCCGATCGCCACGCCGGAGAAGGCCCTGGTCGACTTCCTGTATCTCGCGCCCGCCCGCTCGCGGCTCTTCCGTGCACTTCCGGAACTGGACATCCCGGCGGGCTTCAACGCCCGGCTCGCGCACGCCATGTCGGCGAGGATCGTGTCGTCCCGACGCAGAGCCATGGTGGGCCGGTCACTCGAGCGGCTGGTGGGCCCGGCGGCTCGAGGCCAGCAGGCACGCCGGGAGGACGAGCGCCGCATGCGACGGACGTTCCCGCGCGCTCGTGATATCGTGGCGCCGTGAGTCGCAAGAGTCGGCGACGACGGGTCTCCCAGCGGCGCATGTTCTGGGTTCCGCTCGCGTACGCGGCCACGGCGTTCGCCACGGGCATTGCGCTACCGCGGCTCGAACGGAGCCTCTTTCCCGGCCTGACCGCGGGCGTCGACGCGGGAGCCGCCCTCGCGATCCTGACGGCCATCGCGTCGGGCATGATGGGGCTCACGGCGATCGTGTTCTCCATCGCGTTCGTGATGGTGCAGTTCAGCGCGACGGCCTACTCCCCGAGGCTCGTGCTCTGGCTGGCCCGTTCGGCCGTCATCCAACACTCCATCGGCCTGTTCACGGCCACGTTCGTGTACTCGCTCGCGGCCGTCGCCTGGATCAACCGCGGAGCGTCGGGCCTGGTCCCGCCCGTCACGGTCTGGTTCGCGGTGATCCTGCTCCTGGCGAGCCTGGCGCTGTTCGTCCTCCTGGTCGAGCACGTGGGGATGCTGCAGGTGACGCGTGTCCTGGCCTTCGCCGGCGACGAGGGCCGCAAGGTCATCGAGCGCATGTATCGCGCGCCGGTCCGGCCGGCCCTCGCGTCCGCGCCCGGGGCCGTCCCGTTGCGTGAGACCGATATCGCCTCGCTTCCGGTCGTCCAGACCGCCATGCACCACGGCGCGCCTGTCGTTGTTCAGTCCGTCGCGACCAGCGATCTCGTCGCCCTGGCCGCGCAGGCCGGCGGGGTCATCGCCATGACGGTGGCGGTTGGCGACACCGTGTTCGAAGGCATGCCGGTGCTGCGCCTTCACGGGGCCGGCACATCACTCCCGGAAGCGCGGCTCCTGGACACGGTGGCGTTGGGGTCAGACCGGACGTTCGAACAGGATCCGAAGTACGCGATCAGGATTCTGGTCGACGTCGCGATCAAGGCGCTTTCGCCGGCGATCAACGATCCGACGACCGCCGTGCAGGCACTCGATCAGATCGAAGACCTGCTGCTGAGGCTGGGCCGCTGCGATCTCGATGTCGGGCGGATGTACGATGCCGGGGGACACCTGCGCCTCGAGATGCCCGTGCCATCCTGGGACGACCTCGTCGTGCTGGCCCTCGACGAGATCCGGTTCTGCGGGGCCACGTCCGTGCAGGTGATGCGCCGCGTGCGCGCCCTGTTACAGGACTTGACGGAACACGTGTGGCCTGAACGCCGGTCCGCGCTGGAGCACTACCTCACCAGGGTCGACACGGGCATCCGCCGCGATTTTGCGGACCTCGACGACCAGCGCGACGCCCTCGAGCAGGACCGGCAGGGCCTTGGCATGGCTCGCGAGCGGCGGCCACCCGGGGGCTGAAGCCCCCGGACTCCATCCAACCTCTCATCCTCCCACTCCAGCTGAGCTAACATGGCAGCGCCTGCAGGGGGCACGCATGGACGTACCTCAGGGTCTTCCTCGAACAGCAGCCGCTGCTCTCGATGTTCCTCGTCATCGCGCTCGGCTACGCCGTCGGCGAACTCAGCGTCCGAGGCTTCTCGCTGGGCATCGGCGCGGTGCTGTTCGTCGGCCTTGCCGTGGGTGTGCTGGCGCCGCAGTCCGCGCCGCCGGCCCTGCTCGGGTCCCTCGGACTGGTGATGTTCGTGTACGGCATCGGCATCCAGTACGGCCGTCAGTTCTTCGCCGGCCTGACGAGCCCGTTCGGCCTGAAGGCGAACGCGCTCACGCTCGTCTCGAACCTCGCCGCCGTCGCGTTCTGCGTCGCGGCGGCATCGGCGTTCGCCGTGTCGCCCGCGCACCTTGCCGGCCTGTTCGCCGGCGCGCTCACGACCACGCCCGCCCTGCAGGCCGCCATCGCCGCGGTCGGCACCAGCGAACCGGCCCTCGGGTACAGCGTGGCCTATCCGGTTGGCCTGATCATCCCGATCCTCTGCATCCACATCGCGAACCGCCGGATCAAGGCGGACCTGCCGGCCGCCGGAATCCCGGGGCTCGGCCTGAGCGAGATCGTCGTCCGCAACGCAGCTGTGATTGGACGAACCCTGGGTGACGTCGCGGCCATGCTGCCGGCGGGCGTGCAGATCGTCCTGGTCCGCGAGGGGCATCGCAACAAGGTGCCCGCGCCCGACATCGTCCTCGACCACGACGACGTGGTCGCCGTGGCCGGAGAGTCGGGCCCGGCCCTCGAGCAGGCGCGCCTGATCATCGGTGAAGCCGCGCCCGGCCGGATCACGAAGGATCGCCTCGCGCTCGACTACTTCCGCTTCTTCGTCTCGAGACGCGCCGTGGTCGGAGCCAGGATCGCGGTCCTCGCAATACCCGGGGTCGGGGAATTCTCCGTGGTGAATGTGCGCCGGGGCGACGGCGACCTCCTGCCCAGACCCGATCTGGTGCTGGAGTTCGGCGACCGCGTGGGAGTCGTGGCGCACCGGCGCGACCGCGACACCGTGCGCGCGTACTTCGGCGACTCGATCAAAGGCACGATCGAGTTCAGTTACGTGGCGTTCGGGGTGGGCATGGCGCTCGGGGTGCTGCTGGGCCTGCTGCCCGTTCCCGTCCCGGGCCTCGGGACCATCGCGCTCGGCGTGGCCGGCGGCCCGCTCATCATGGCCCTCGTGCTCGGCCGCCTCGGGCGCACGGGACGATGGGTGTGGACCATGCCGGTCTCGGCCAACCTGACGTTGCGCAACTTCGGACTCACGCTGTTCCTGGCGCAGGTCGGCATGACCTCCGGGCCGAAGTTCGTCGCAACCGTCCAGCAGATGGGCGTGCTCTTCCTCGCCCTCGGCGCGGGGATCATCCTGGTGCCGATGGTGGTCAGCCTGCTGGCCGGACATTTCCTCATGCGATTCAGGTTCGACGACCTCCTCGGCGTCACCGCCGGCGGCGTGGCCGGCAACCCCTCCGTGCTGGCCTTCGCCTCGACACTCGTGACCACGGATCGCACCGATATCGCCTACGCGACGACGTACCCGACGGCGATCGTGCTCAAGATCGTGCTCGTGCAGGTCATGCTGGCGCTGTTGGGGACGGCCTGACCACACGCGGGGGCGTCCGCTTCGTGCGACCGCGCTAGAATAGCGTTTCCAGCCCGGGTTCCTGGACCGCTATGGACGATTCGAGCCGCCCCGCGACCGAGCCTCCCGAGGCCGCCACGGACTTCGAGGCGCTGCTGTGGGACCTGTTCCTGCGGCTGATGGATGTCCCCGGCGACGGCGTCGAGGCGGAGATACTCATTGCGCAGCGCCGCCTGTGCGAGGCGCTCGGTCTGGACCGCACGTCGCTCTGGCAGGTACACCCGGATGATCCCCTCCGGCTGCGTGTGACGAACTTCTACGACGTCGAACAGGACCGGCCAGCTTCGGGATCGACTGATGGCAGCGTCGCGCCTGATCGCGACCGGGTGTTCCGGCTCTCCGGCGGCAACTCGATCGCGAGACACACCGACGCGTCCGACTTCGGTTTCCCATGGCTCGCGCAGCGCGTGCTGGCCGGCGAGACGGTGGTCATCCCAACGGTGGACGACCTGCCCCCCGAGGCGGCCCGGGACGCCGACACGCTCCGCCGGATCGGTACCCTGTCGACCGTGGTCGTCCCGCTCTCAGCGCCCGGCGGGATCCTGGGCTGCCTGTCGTTCGCCGCCACACGACGCGCCCGGGACTGGGAGGGCGGCCTGGTCGCGCGGTTCGAGCGCCTCGCGCAGGTCTTCGCCAAGGCCCTCGCCCGAGCGAGGACGGAAACGCAGCTCCAGACTGCCCTGAACGACCTCCAGCAACTCCGCGACCAGCTGCAGCGCGACAACGTGTACCTCCGGGACGAGATCCGGGAGCGACGGAACCCGACACGGATTGTCGGGACCAGCGCCGCCATCCGCCGAGTCCTCGACCTGGTTGGTCAGGTCGCGCCGACAAGCGCCACCGTGCTCCTGATGGGCGAGACAGGCACGGGCAAGGAGCGCGTCGCGGCGGCCATCCACGAGTTGAGCGCGCGCCATGCACGCCCGATGGTGAAGGTGAACTGCTCCGCCATTCCGGCCACGCTCATCGAGTCGGAGCTCTTCGGCCGCGAGAAGGGCGCCTACACCGGCGCCCTGACCAAGCAGATTGGCCGGTTCGAACTGGCGAACGGCTCGACCATCTTCCTCGACGAGATTGGCGACCTGCCGGCTGAAACCCAGGCGAAGCTGCTTCGCGTCATCGAGACGCGGGAGTTCGAGCGGCTGGGATCGCCGAACCCCGTGCACGTGGACGTCCGCATCATCGCGGCCACGAACAAGGACCTCAACCAGGCCGTCCGGCTGGGGCATTTCCGCGAGGACCTGTTCTTCCGCCTGAACGTGTTTCCCGTCGTGATGCCCGCGCTCCGGGAGCGGCCCGAGGACATTCCCGCGCTGGTCATGGCCATCATCGACGAACTCAGCGCGTCCATGAGCCGGCAGTTCGACACGATTCCCCGCGCAAGCCTCCTCGCGCTTCAGCGGTGCCACTGGCCCGGCAACATCCGTGAGCTCCGCAATGTCGTGGAACGAGCCATGATCACCTCCGACGGCTCCGTGCTGAACATCGAGATCCCTCAGGCGCCCGCGAGGCGGCCGGGTTCCTCGTCGCGGGCCCTCAAGGCGGTCGAGCGGGAGCACGTGCTGGCCGTGCTCCAGCAGACAGGGTGGCGGGTCCGGGGGGCCCGCGGCGCGGCTGTTGTCCTCGGGCTCCCGCCGACGACGCTCGAGAACCGGATGAAGCGACTTGGAATCGTCCGGCCAGGCCAGCAACTCCCATAATGGTAGAAACTCCCAAATAAGGGAGGACATCTCGTTTCCCAGCGGCTCTCCCGACATTCCTCTCACACATACAAACGACTGTCAGAAAAGCAGTTATTCTGATTCGTAGGCCCTTCATGGTCCGGTGAGCCAGCGGCCCGGATCATGCTGTTCCCCTCGCATGATCCAACTCTACGTCCGGCTGCCAACTGCTGAATCGCAGACGCCCGACATCGTTCGAGCCCTCTCGCGGGTCATGGTGTCGGCGCAGATCGATCGGGGTTGCGACCACGCGGAACTCTCGCGGGACGCCGAGGACTCGTCGGTCCTGATCTACGTGGAGGATTGGGAGGACCGGGAGCAACTGGAACGCCGCATCCGGTCCGAGCGTTTCGGCGCGCTGCTCGGGCTGATGGAGGCCTGCCCGACCCCTCCGCAGCTCGAACTGCGGTTCGTGTCCGACGTCCAGGGGCTTGACTACGTGGCGTCGGTGCGCCAGACAGATTGAAAGGACGCGGAGACCTCATGGGAAGAACGCGCACGTGAAGATCCTGGCCGCAAGCGTGATGCTCCTGGCGCCCGCCTTGGCTGTGGCGCAACAACCGCCGGCCGCCGCGCCGCTCGTCTGTGAATCGACACCGGGCGGACGCCACGTCTGTCCGGCCGACACCTCGGCGGGCGTCGCGCTGATGAAGTCCACCGGCCCTGCCGCGTGCCTGCTGGGCAAGACCTGGGGCTATGACGATCAGGGCGTATGGGTCGCGGACGGGTGCAGCGGCGAGTTCCAGTTGGGCAAACAGACCGCCGGGGACGCGGCGGTCGCCGCTCCGGCTCCGCCGACAACAGCGACGCCGTACGTGCCGGTGGAGACCTGGGGGGTGTTCGACCCCGGCAAGGGGTTCCTCGTCGGAAGGAGCAGCGCCGGCGAGCTGTCCATCAGCGGCTATGCGCTCGTGCGCTACGTGAACCAGATGCCGGGAGAGCAGACCTTCACCGATCACCTCGGCAACGAGCGGCCGGTCGACGGGCGCAACGACATCTGGCCGCACCGGGTCATGGTCTTCTTCAAGGGCTGGCTCGGCACCCCGAAGCTGGTCTATACGGTCACCTTCTGGACCGTGCTCGACACGAACCAGAACGCCATCTTCGGCAACCTCGGGTACCAGTTCAGCCGGAAGTTCAGCGTCTACGCCGGCCTCAACGGGAATCCGGGAAGCCGTTCGCTCCAGGGGTCTCACCCCTTCTGGCTGGGCCACGATCGGGTGATGGCCGACGAGTTCTTCCGGCCCTTCTTCAACTCCGGCGTCTGGGTCTCGGGCGAGCCGGTGCCCGGCCTCTGGTACAACGTGATGGCCGGCAGCACCAACAGCATTCTCGGCGTCAAGTCGAGCCAGCTCGACCGGACCTTCACCACCGGCGCCTCGATGTGGTGGATGCCGACGACGAAAGAGTTCGGCCCGCGGGGCGCGTACGGCGACTACGAAATGCACGACAACGTGGCCACCCGATTCGGGTTCTCCACGACGTGGAGCCCCGAAGAGCGCTTCACCGATTCCATCACGGGCGCGGCCGGCAACACCACCCTCAGGCTGGCCGACAGCGTGAACGTGTTCGAGACGGGCTCACTGGCGCCCGGCGTCACCGTGGACCGGGTGGACTACCGGATTCTCTCGTTCGATGCCGGCCTGAAGTACAAGGGCATCTTCCTGCAGACCGAGATCTACAACCGCTGGCTCGACAACTTCACGGCGGACGGCCTGCTACCGACCGCGGGCATCCACGACACAGGCTTCTATGTGCAGGGGGCGTTCTATCCGGTGCCGAAGAAGCTCGAACTCTACGCCGCCACCTCACAGATCTTCGGCGACAAGGGGGCGGGCTTCAGCAACAGCTCGGAGTATCTGGCGGGCATGAACTTCTACCCCATCAACACCCGGAACGTGCGGCTCAACGTTCAGGTCATCGACGTGAACCGATCACCGGTCAGCAGCGCCTTCGGCTACTACGTCGGCGGCCAGGATGGCACGACCTTCGCCACGGCGTTCTCGGTGTTCTTCTAAGAGCAAGGACTGACACACATGGTTCGCAAGTTCGCGTTCGGCTTCGGAGGGGCGGCGGCGGCCGGTGTCGCGATCGGCTTCGCGTGGCTCCTGGCGGCGACACCCTCCGCGCAGCAGGGGCAGAGGCAGGCGCCGGCCGCTGCCGCTCCGTCCGAATCCGGGTATCTGCTGCACGACTCGCACCTGCACCTGACCAACTACATCCAGGAGGGCCCGGACATCCGCGATTTCCTGAAGGTCATGGGCACCAAGGTCGGCCGCGTGGCGATCTTCGGCCTTCCGCTCCAGCAGATGTGGGACAAGGGGAACACGGGCGACTTCGCGCCCACGTACTACCTGCACAGCGACGCGCCCCTCTACTACTACTCGTTCACGGATGCGTACATCGCGATGCAGTACAAATCGCTGACGCCGGCCGAGCAGGCGCGCTTCGACCCGATGATCACGGGTTTCAACCCGGCGGACATGTATGCCGCCGATCACATCAAGCGGGTCCTGCTGACATTTCCCGGCGTCTTCTCCGGCATCGGCGAGTTCACGATCCACAAGGAGTTCGTCTCGGCGAAGATTCCGGGCAAGACAGCCAGCCTGCTCGACCCGGCCCTCGACCGCATCCTGGACTTCTGCGCAGAGGCGGGCCTCGTCGTCATCCTGCACAACGACATCGACATGCCGTTCCCGAAGCCCGGGCAGGAGCCGTGGATCGTGCCGCAGTTCCGCGAGCTGCTGCTCCGTCACCCGGACACGAAGGTGATCTGGGCCCACGCCGGCGTCGGGCGCATCGTCCACCCGGTGAAGGACCAATTGGGCATGATGGAACGCGGCCTCGCCAGGCCGCAGGCGAAGAACTTCTACATCGACATTTCGTGGAGCGAGATGGCCAAGTACGTGGTCGCGACGCCCGAGACGACGGCGGCGATGGCCGACCTCATCAACCGGTATCCGGACCGGTTCCTGTTCGGCACCGACGAAGTGGGGCCGACCGACCAGGGGAAGTACCCTGAGCACGTACGACATCTACCAGCCCCTCCTGGCAAAACTCACGCCCGAGGCGAAGCAGAAGCTCCTCACGGGCAACTACGAGCGGTTGTTCGACGAGGCCCGGCTCAAGGTGAGAGCTTGGGAGAAGGCGCATGGGAAGCAATGACTCGGGATTCGGGATTCGGGACTCGGGGTTCGGCAGTGTGAACCCGCAGCCGGACGCGACAAGCTCAACGGACACTAGACAAGGAGCAGTACGTATGAATCAGGAACGATGCCTCAGCCGCTGCCGCGCGGTCGTCATGGCGGCGGCGCTGGTTGCGCTGACGTGCGCGCGGGGCGCCTGGGCGCAGACGGCGCCGCCGGCCCAGGAGCCGGAGAAGAAGCCGTCGATGACGATCTACGGTTTCGCCATGCTCGACATCGGCCAGAACTTCACCCAGATCCACCCCGACTGGTACGACACGATGCGGGTGTCGAAGCTGCCGTCGTACGACAAGCAGTACGGCGAGGACGGCAGCACGTTTGCCGGGGTGCGGCAAACCAGGTTTGGCGTGAAGACCTCTTCGCCGACCGGCCTGGGCGAACTGAAGACACAATTCGAATTCGAGCTCTTCGGCACGGGCGTCGACTCGGGTCAGACCACGTTCCGCCTGCGCCACGCGTACGGCGAACTGGGAGCGTTTGGCGCGGGCCAGACCTGGAGCCCGTTCATGGACCCGGATGTCTTCCCGAATTCCCTCGAGTACTGGGGCCCGACCGGCATGGTGTTCTTCCGCAACGTGCAGGTGCGCTGGATGCCGATCAAGGGTGAGAAGAGCCTGACGCTGGCGCTCGAGCGCCCGGGCGCGAGCGGTGATGCCGGCGTCCTCGCCGACCGTATCGAGCTGCAGAACGTCAAGGGCCGCACGCCGCTGCCAGACTTCACGGGCCAGTACACGTACGGCGGGACGTGGGGCTACGTACGGGTCGCCGGCGCGCTCCGGAAGATCAACTGGGACGACATGCTGGCTGATCAGTACGACCTCAGCGGAGGCACGACCGGCTGGGGCCTCAACTTCAGCTCCAACCTCAAGCCGACGTCGAACGACGTCATCCGGCTGCAGTTGGTCTACGGCGAGGGCATCGAGAACTACATGAACGACGCGCCGGTGGACATCGGGATCGCCAGGAATCCCGGGAACACGGTGTCGCCCATCAAGGGCGTGGCGATCCCGATCCTCGGCCTGGTGGCGTTTCTCGACCACGGCTGGAACGAGAAGTGGTCGAGCACGGTCGGCTACTCCCTCACGGACCACGACAATCCCGAGGGTCAGACCCCCGACGCGTACCGCAGAGGGCACTACGCCCTGTTCAACCTCCTCTACACGCCGGTCCCGAACGTGATGATGGGCGGCGAGTTCCAGTGGGGCCGGCGCGAGAACTTCTCGGACGGCTTCACGTCGGACGGCGTCAAGATCCAGTTTTCCTTCAAGTACAACTTCTCGCACACGCTCGGAGGCCAGTAATGAACACCCGCATCGCGATTCCCCGTCCGCTCGTGACCGTCGTCGTCGCGGCGATTGCCGTCGGGCTCCTGTCGGCGCCGTCGGCCTTCGCCCAGGCGCCGGCTGACATCCAGAAGGCCGTCGACGCCGCCTACGCGAAGTACAAGGATCTCAAGGAGGGCAAGAACGCGGATTATATTCCCGCCCTCGCCAAGGTCGACCCGAACCTGTTCGGGATCGCGGTCGTCACCGTTGACGGCAAGGTGTATTCGGCGGGCGATCTCAAGACGGAGGTCTCGATCCAGTCGATCTCCAAGGTCTTCACCATGGCCCAGGTCATCCAGGAGCAGGGGCCTGACGCCATCGCCAAGACCATCGGCGTGGACGCGACCGGCATGCGGTTCAACTCGATCATCGCGATCGAGGGCGTGAAGACCGTCGTCGGCGCCGGCGCGCCCGAGATGAACGCCCTGGTGAACCCGGGCGCCATCTCGGCAACCGGCATGGTGAAGGGCAAGACGGCCGATGAGGTCTGGGCGAAGATCATCGGGATCCACAACGACATGGCCGGGCGCCCGCTGACGGTCCTCCAGGACGTCTACAAGTCGGAGTCGGACTCGAACCAGCGGAACCAGGCCATCGGCGCCTTGATGCTCGCCTACGGCTACATCAAGGCGAACTGGCAGCAGGCGGTGGACCTCTACACCCGCCAGTGCTCCATCGGGGTGAACGCGAAGGACCTGGCGACCATGGCGGCGACGCTCGCGTCCGGCGGCAAGAACCCGGTGACGGGGAAGGTCGTGATGGACGCGGAGAAGGTGCCAGGCGTGCTCGCCGTGATGGCGACGGCCGGCCTCTATGACGACTCGGGCAAATGGCTGTTCCGCACGGGCCTGCCTGGCAAGAGCGGCGTGGGCGGCGGTCTCATCGCCGTGTCGCCCGGCAAGTTCGGCATCGCCGTCATCGCGCCGCCGCTGGACGACGCCGGCAACAGCGTCAAGGCCCAGAGAGCCATTGCCGACATCTCGAATGCGCTGGGCGGCAACCCGTACGCCGCGAAGGCGAAGTAGGCAGGCACAAGGAGATATCATGTCGGCACCAGCGACGCGTCTCGAACACGATCTGCTCGGCGACAAGGCCGTTCCGGCCGGCGCCTACTACGGCGTCCAGACGGCCCGCGCCCTCGAGAACTTCCACATCTCCGGCGTTGAACTCCGGCTCTACCCGAACGTCATCAAAGCCTTCGCCATGGTGAAGATGGCCGCGGCGCGGGCGAACTACGACTGCGGCCAGTTCAGCAAGGAGATCCTTCAGGGAATCGAGGGCGCCTGCCGGGAGATTATCGACGGCAGGCTGCACGACGAGTTCCGGCTGGACGTCTTCCAGGGCGGCGCGGGCACCTCGACGAACATGAACGCCAACGAGGTGATCGCCAACCGCGCACTGGAACTGATGGGCCACGCGAAGGGCGAGTACAAGTACTGCAGTCCGCATGATCACGTGAACGGGTCGCAGTCGACCAACGACGCGTACCCGACGTCTCTGCACGTCGGCCTCGCCCTCGGCAACGTGCAGCTCATCGCGTCCATGAAGGAGCTCATCGCGGCCTTCCGGGCGAAGGGCAAGGAGTTCGGGTCCATCATCAAGATGGGCCGCACGCAGCTTCAGGACGCCGTGCCGATGACCCTCGGCCAGGAGTTCGAAGCGTTCGCCGAGACCCTCGCCGGCGAGGTCAGGACGCTCGACGTCATGCAGAACGTCCTGTCAGAGATCAACATGGGCGCGACGGCCATCGGCACCGGCCTCAACGCACCTGCCGGCTACGCCGAGAAGTGCACCGCCCATCTCGCGAACATCACCGGCTTCCCGATCCACCTGGCGGCCGACCTCATCGAGGCCACTCAGGACACCCAGGCCTTCGTGCTTTACTCCTCCTGCATGAAGAGCCTCGCCATCAAGCTCTCGAAGGTGTGCAACGATCTCCGGCTCCTCTCCTCGGGCCCTCGCTGCGGGTTCCGCGACATCAACCTGCCCGCGAAGCAGCCGGGCTCATCGATCATGCCGGGCAAGGTGAACCCGGTCATCCCGGAGGTCGTCAACATGGTCTGCTTCCGCGTCATCGGGAGCGACCTCACGGTGACGATGGCCGCCGAGGCCGGGCAGCTGCAGCTGAACGTATTCGAGCCGGTGATTGCCGCCTGCCTCTTCGAGGCCCAGACGATGTTCATCAACGCGGCGCGCACGCTGCGCGAGCACTGCGTGGAGGGCATTACAGCGAACGCCGACGTGCTCCAGCATTACGTGAACTACAGCATCGGCACCGTCACGGCGCTCAATCCCGTGATCGGCTACGACAAGTCGACCGAGCTCGCGGCAGAGGCCATGAAGACCGGGCGCGGCATCATGGAGCTCGTCCGTGAGAAGAAGGTGCTGACAGAGGAGCAGATCGCGGAGGTCCTCAACCCGGCCGCCATGACCGGCCAGGGGCGCCCGTCCTGATCGGGGCATCGCGATGAAATCCGTCATCACCGTGCTGGCCGCGGCGCTGGTCGCCGCGGCCGCCCTCGCGGCCCAGGCGCCCGTCTCCGTGCCGCAGGCGCCCGCCGCTGAGCCCTGGCGCTCCTTTGAGGGGGCCCTGTCGGCCTCCGGGCAGCGCCACACGCTGCCGACGGAGACCGGCCGTCCCGCGGTGACGGTCCACCTCTCCGGGGCGGTCGCCATCACGGCCGGCGAAGGGCTCGGCCGGGGCTTCCGCGGCGAGGTCGTCGGGTTCGACGACGGCGCCGGCCTCACCGTCCTGCGCGGCGTCTGGACCGACGAGCGCGGCGACCGGATCTTCAGCCGGCTGACAGGGGAAACGGTGGCGTCCGGCCGCCGCGTCAGCGGCACGTTTACCGGCGGCACGGGCCGCTACGCGGGCATCACCGGCGAGTACCTCCTTTGAATGGCAGTACGTCGTCGAGGCCGAGGCCGGTACCATCCAGGGCCGTGCGATAGGCCTCAAAGGGCGCTACCGGGCGGCCGGAGCTGGCAAGTGAGCGCGGCGCGAGTGTCGACATCGGTCCGGCTTGCCCGGCTCGCCTCCGTGGCGCTCGCCCTCGTGATCTGGTTCGTCCCGCCGCCCGAAGGACTCACGGTGCCGGCGTGGCGCCTGTTCGCGTTGTTCCTGGCCGCGATCTTCTCGGTCATCGTCGGGGCGCTTCCCATCCTCACCGCCTCGGTCTTCGCCGCCGCCGCCGCTGTGTTGACGGGACTTCTGAGGCCCGCCCAGGCGTACGCCGGCTTCGCGAATTCGACGATCCTGCTCATCGTGATGGCCTTCCTGGTGGCGCGGGCCGTCGTCAAGTGCGGGCTCGGCCAGCGCCTCGGCCACCTCGTCGTGAGTCTGTTCGGCCGATCGACGCTCGGCCTCTCCTACAGCATCTTCCTGGTGGACGCCATCATCGCGCCCGCGTTTCCGAGCAACACCGCGCGAGGGGGCGTCCTCTACCCGCTCGTCGTCGGTCTGGCCGAGGCGGGCGGAGCCACGCCGGACAACCCGGACCGCAGGAAGCTGGGAGGCTACCTGATGTTCTCGGGCATGGTGAGCCTGAGCCTGTCGTCGGCGCTGTGGTTCACCGCGATGGCCGCCAACCCGCTCGGCGCGGAGATGGCCCGCAGCTTCGGCGTGACGATGAACTTCGGGTCGTGGTTGGTCGCCTCGGCGGTCCCGACGCTGGCCGCGATGGCGCTGCTGCCGTGGATCCTCCAGCGGATCATGTCGCCGGAAGTGACGAAGACGCCCGACGCGCCGGCCGCGGCGACGCGCGCGCTGGCGGCGCTTGGCCCGCTCTCGCGCGACGAGCGCATCGTGGCCGCCACCTTCGTGGGCATGGTGGCGCTCTGGGCCTCGGCGGGCTTCCTCGGCATCGACTCGACGGCCGTTGCGCTGCTGGGTCTGGGTATCCTGCTCGCAGCCGGGGTCCTCACGCTCGGCGATATCGCCAAAGAGGGCGACGTGCTGGCCACGTTCATCTGGTTCGCGGTACTCTATACGCTGAGCGGCCAGCTGAACGAGATGGGCTTCATGGGGTACCTGGGCAGCCGGCTCGCGGCCGCGCTTGGCGGGCTCGGACCGATCCCGGTCTACCTCGTCCTCGTCGTTGCGTACGTGCTGCTGCACTACCTGTTCGTGAGCCAGACGGCGCACGTGCTGGCGCTGTTCGCGGTCTTCCTCGAGGTCGGCATGACGCTCGGCGTGCCGCCCGCGCCGCTGGCGTTCATGCTGCTCTTCGCGAGCAATTTCTTCTCGGTGATCACCCCGCAGGGCTCGAGCGCGAACCTGCTCTTCACCGGAAGCGGGTACCTCTCCCAGGGCGAGCTGTACCGGATGGGGGCGATCACGACCGGCATCAGCCTGCTCGTCTACCTCGTGGTGGGGACGCCCTGGCTGATGGCCGTCGCGCGTTGACGCATCGTTCGTGAACAACTCAGGAGACCTGATCATGGCGCTTCGTGCTCATCACCAGTTCGGCCGGTCCAGGGTCGCCCTGCTGACCGCCGTGGCCTTGCTTGCCCAGCCCCTCACGCCGGTGATGGGGCAGACGCCGGCGCCGCAGGCGGCGGGACCCCAGACCGCGACGGTGCCGCTGCCCTCCACCACCGCCGCGAAGAAGTCTCCCCAGGCGGCGGCAGCGAAGCCCGCGGCCGCCGCGGAGGCGCCTCCCGTCGACGGCGGTTGGCCGCGCGCGTACCAGACGCCAGCCGGGACAAAGGTGGTCGTCTACCAGCCGCAGGTGGCCGAATGGGCGGCCCAGAAGCACATGGTCGCGTTTGCGGCCGTCGGCGTTGAATTGCCGGGTGCGCAGAAGCCCGCGCTGGGCTCGATCAAGGTTGAGGCCGACACGAAGGTCGCGCTTGATCAGCGCCTCGTCAGCTTCTCGGACATGGCCGTCACCGAGTCGAACTTCCCGTCGCTCAGCAAGGACCAGACGAGGGATGTCGTCGCCGAAGTCGTCAAGGCCGTCCCCACAGCAGAGCGAGTCATCGCGCTCGATCGGGTGCTGGCCGCCGTCGACAAGAGCCAGATTCTGCCGAAGAACGTTGAGGGCGTGAAGGCCGACCCGCCGCCAATCTTCTTCAGTCAGACGCCGGCCGTGCTCGTCAACATCGACGGCGACCCGATCTGGAGCCCGATCAAGGAGAACGACCTCAAGTACGCCGTCAACACGAACTGGGACCTGTTCCAGCACGAGCCGACGAAAACCTTCTACCTGCTGCACGACGGGGCCTGGCTCACGGCCACCGATCTGAAGGGCGCATGGGCCCCCGCCGGCAAGCTCCCGGAGAGCTTCTCGAAGTTGCCGGCCGACGGGAACTGGGCAGAGGCGAAGGCCGCCGTGCCCGGGAAGACGCTGGCCGCCGGAAAGCTGCCGAAGGTGTTCGTCAGCTTCACGCCGGCCGAGATGATCCTGCTCGCCGGTGCGCCGGCCTACGTCCTCGTGGAGGGCACGCAGAACCTGCTCTGGGTCAGCAATACCGAGTCGGACGTGTTCCGTATGGGCAAGACCGGCCCGGTCTACTTCCTCGTGTCGGGCCGCTGGTTCTCGGCCGCGGACTTCGCGGGGCCCTGGACGTTCGCCACGCCCAACATGCCGGAGGTGTTCCAGAACATCCCGCTCGAACACCCGCGATCCCGGGTGCTGGCCGCCGTGCCCGGCACGCAGCAGGCGGCCGAGGCGGTGCTGCTCGCGCAGGTGCCCCAGACCGCGAGGGTGAACAAGCGGGAGATCAAGGCGCCGGACGTCGCCTATCAGGGCGATCCGAAGTTCGAACCGATCGAGAAGACGAAGGTCGAGCAGGCGGTCAACACCGACAAGCAGGTCATCAAGTTCGGCGACCTCTATTACCTCTGCTTCCAGGGCGTGTGGTTCATGTCGAGAAGCGCGACCGGCCCCTGGGAAGTCGCGACGTCGATTCCGCAGGAGATCTACCAGATTCCCGCCAGCTCGTCTGCGCACAACGTCACCTACGTGACCGTCGTCGCGGACGACAACGATAATGACGAGTGGGTGACCTACGCGGCCGTGGCGGGTTACACGGGCGTCATGATCGGGTGGGGCTGCGCCGTGTGGGGAAGCGGCTGGTACTATCCGCCCTACTGGGGCTGGGGCGGCTACTACCCCTACTACTACCCGCACTATCACGCCTACGGCTATGGCGCCTCGTACAACCCGTGGACCGGCGCGTACCGCCGCTCGGCCGTGGCGTACGGCCCGTACGGCGGCGCCGGCGTGACGGCGCGCTACAACCCGCGGACCGGCACGTATTCCCGCGGCGCGGCGGCGTGGGGCCCGTACGGCGCGCGTGGCGCCGGGCAGGCCTACAACCCGAGGACGGGCACCTACGCGCAGACGCGGCAGGGATCGAACGTCTATGGCAGCTGGGGCTCGACCTCCGTGCAGCGCGGTGATCAATGGGCCCAGACAGCTCGCGTCACGAACAACCGCACCGGCACGACGACCCGCGTGACCCAGGGCAGCGGCGGTGGCGAGGCCGTTTCGCGCAACACGCCCGGGCCCGGCGGCAGCACCGTCGCGCGCACCGGCTCGGGCGACGTGTACGCCGGTCGGGACGGCAACGTTTACAAGAAGTCCGGTGACAGCTGGCAGAAGTATGACGGGAGCGGAAACTGGAGCGACGTGAGCCGGCCGGAAACGGGCGTCGGCTCTGGCACGCAGGCCGGCACGCAACAGGCCCGCGACCGCGCCGCCGCGGGGGCCGGCGCCGCCACGACCGACCGCGCGGGGCAGGCCGGCGCCGGTGTGAGCAGCATGGACCGCGGGACCGTCGACCAGCTCAACCGCGACGCGCGGGCGCGCTCCGAGGGCACCACGCGGACTCAGAGCGCCGGCGCCGCTCGCGCTGGCGGCTACAGCGGCGGTTCGGCCAGCAGCTATCGCCCGAGCGGCGGCGGCGGCATGCGCGGGGGCGGCGGACGGCGGAGATAGGGGAGGGCCGCGGGTGGCCGCGGCGCTTTCCATTTGCCCGCCCTTCGACAAGCTCAGGGCGCCCTGAGCCTGGCCGAAGGGCGCAGGGAGGACGAGCGAAGGTCACCCGAGGACAAACGGAAACGTCGCGGACAGGACCCGCGGACCGACGGAGGTGACGATGTCCTTTTTCGTTTCGGCGCTCCGTGAGAACCCTGAACTCGCGATCTTCCTGACGCTCGCCGTGGGCTTCGTCATCGGGCGGGTCCGCATCGGCTCGTTCAGCCTCGGCAACGTCGTCGGCACGCTGCTCGCCGGGGTGGTCATCGGCCAGCTCGACATCAAGGTCGATCCCCTGGTGAAGGTCGTGTTCTTCGACCTGTTCCTGTTCGCGACGGGCTACAAGGTCGGGCCGCAGTTCTTTCGCGGCCTCAAGAAGAACGCCGGACCGCAGGTGGCCCTGACGGTCGTGCTGTGCGTGACGAGCCTGGTCACCACCGTGACCGCGGCGAAGATCATGGGCTACGACAGCGGCACGGCCGCCGGCCTCATGGCCGGCGCCTTCACGGAATCCACCGTCATCGGAACGGCCGGCCAGACCATCGAGCGGCTGGATCTGCCGGCGGAGGAGAAGCAGCGCCAGCTGAACAACATCCCCGTGGCCTACGCGGTGAGCTACCTGGTGGGCACCGGCTTCGTCGTCTGGTTCCTCTCGAGCCTCGCGCCGCGGCTCCTCAAGGTGAACCTGAAGGAAGAGAGCCGCAATCTCGAGGCCGCGATGGCCGGGGGGAAACCGCCCGACGCCGGCGGCCGTTCGGTGTACCGCGAGTGGGATCTGCGGGCATTCCGCATCGGAGACGCCACGGCGGCGGGGAACCGCACCGTGGGGGATTTCGAGCGGTCGTTTGCTCCCGAACGAGTGTTCGTGGAGCGCCTCCGCCAGGGCGGGGCGATCGTCCGCGCCACCCCGGAAACCGTGCTGCGGTCTGGGGACATCGCGGTTGTCGGCGCCAGGCGCCACGTGATGGTGTCGGGCGCCGCCTCTCTGGGTATGGAGGTGGAGGACCCCGACCTGCTCGACATGCCCGTGGCGACGATGGACGTGGTGCTGACGGCCAAGAGCCTCGCCGATCTCACGCTGGCCGAGGTGGGCGCGGCCCATGGCCGCGGAGTGATTCTGCTCAAGCTCATCCGGGGCGGCGAGGACATCCCCTTCACGCCGGACACGGTGCTGAACCGTGGCGACCTCCTGCGCATCGCCGGCGCGAAGGCCGATGTCGAGCGGGCGGGCCAGGCTCTCGGCTACATCGAACGGCCCTCCAGTGAGACCGACGTCGTCTTCGTGGGCCTCGGGATCCTCGCCGGAGGGCTGGTCGGGTCGCTGACGCTGATGCTCGGCACCCTCCCGCTCAGCCTGACGGCGAGCGGCGGCGCCCTCATCATGGGCCTCGTGTTCGGCTGGCTGCGGTCGGTCCGGCCGACATTCGGCCGCATCCCGGAGCCGGCGCTCTGGGTCTTCGACACCATCGGCCTCGCGGTCTTCATCGGCGTCGTCGGCATCAGCGCGGGACCGAGCTTCGTGGCCGGCCTCAAGCAGATGGGGCCGAGCCTGCTGCTTGTCGGATTCGTCGTGGCCGTGGCGCCCCACATCACGGCGCTGCTGTTCGGCCGGTACGTCCTGAAGATGAACCCGGTCATCCTCTTCGGCGCCTGCTCGGGCGCCGGCACCGTCACCGCCGCGCTCCGGGCCATCCAGGACGAGGCCGGAAGCAAGCTCCCCGTCCTCGGCTACACCGTGCCGTACGCCATCGGCAACATTCTTCTCACCGCGTGGGGACCAGTCATTGTCATGCTGACCAGATAGGAGACACGCATCATGCTGAAGCGATCGTTCGTCGTCGTTGGATTGGCGGCCTGCCTTGCGATGACCGGGACGGCCGGCGTCGGGGCGGCACCGCAGGCGAAGCCTGCGCTTCCCACCATCGTCGTGCTCGCCACCGGCGGCACGATTGCCGGCGCGGCGGCTACCGATACGCAGGCGGGTTACACCTCCGGCCAGGTGGGCGTCGACCAGTTGCTCGCCGCGGTGCCGCAGGCGAAGAAGCTCGCGAACATGCGCGGCGAGCAGATCTCGAACATCGGCTCTCAGGACATGAACGACGAGGTCTGGCTGAAGCTCGCCAAGCGCGTGAACGAACTGGTCGCCATGCCCGACGTCGCGGGCGTGGTCATCACCCACGGGACCGACACGATTGAAGAGACGGCCTACTTCCTCAACCTCGTGGTGAAGTCGAAGAAGCCAGTCGTCCTGACGGCGTCGATGCGGCCGTCGACGGCGCTTTCGGCCGACGGCCCGCTCAACTTCTTCAACGCCGTGGCGGTTGCCGCCAGCCAGGAAGCCGCCGGGCGCGGCGTGCTCGTCGTCATCAACGACTGGATCCACGGGGCGTCGTCGCTCACGAAGACCAGCACGACGGCCGTGCAGACGTTCATGTCGCCGCTTCGGGGCCTGGTGGGCACCGTGGTGTACGGCGTGGCGGAGTTCTATCGCGGGCCCGTCGGCAAGCACACCTTCGAGTCCGAGTTCTCGCTCGACGGCGTGACCGCGCTGCCGCGCGTGGACATCATCATGGCCTACGAGAACATGGACGGCGCCCTGATCGACGCGGCCGCGGCGGCGGGCGCGAAAGGCGTGGTCATCGCGGGCGTGGGCAACGGCAACCTGACGGCCCCGGCCGTCAAGGCGCTCGCCGCGCAGGCGGCGAAGGGCGTGGTCTGTGTCCGATTCGACGCGCGTGACGACGGGCCTCGTCGGCCGCAACGTCGAGCTCGACGACGACAAGCTCGGGTTCGTGGCCTCGATGGGCCTGAACCCTCAGAAATCGAGGGTGCTGCTGCGCCTGGCGCTGCTCAAGACGAAAGACATCAAGGAGATCCAGCGAATGTTCATTCAGTACTGACCCGGGGCTCGGTTCGGTTGAAGAGAACGCCCCGGCTCACGCGGGCCGGTGCCGCAGACGACGATTCGGACTTACCGATGGAGGAGACAGGCATGACGACGGAACCAGAGCACGAGAAGGACGCAACGCTGACGATGGAGATCGGGTCTCACGGGGAGCTTCCGCCAGGCGTGGACCGGCGCACGTTCATGATGAGGTCCGCCGTGCTCGGCGCGGCGGCGGTCATCACGGGGTGTTCGCCGGCGGAGAAGAAGGACGTGGCTCCCGCGGCGGCGCCGGCAGCCGCGCCGGCGAAGCCCGCGGCCCAGGTGTCCCCTGACCTTGAGGTGGTCAAGAAGGCGAAGGGCCCGGTGATGACGGTCATCGACGAGTTCTACAAGGTTGGCCCGGGGCCGTCGAGCTCGCACACGATTGGGCCGATGCGCATCACCTACGACTTCTACCAGCGCTGCACGAAGCTCCCGGCCGACCAGATTGCCAAGGCCACGGCGCTGAAGGTGCACCTGTTCGGGAGCCTGAGTGCCACGGGCAAGGGCCACGGGACGGAGCGCGCGGCGTTGGCGGGCATCATCGGCAAGGAGCCGGCCACGATCGACCCGCTCTTCCTCGACGAGCTGCGCGACAAGCCGGACCAGGTCTTCCCGGTGAAGCTGGGCGACAAGAGCTTCGACGTCTCGCTCAAGGACATCATCTACGACGCGCCGAAGGGCGACTTCCCGCACCCGAACACCCTGACGTGCAAGCTGATGGGCGGCGACGCCGTCCTGCTGGAGCAGGAGTACTACTCGGTGGGCGGCGGGTTCATCGAGTGGAAGGGCTACCAGCCGCCCAAGAAGGGCCAGCCGAAGTACCCGGTACTCGACGATGAAGGAGCTGCTGGCGCACGCGGCCGCGAACAAGCTGTCGATCGCGCAGGTGGCCATGGCCAACGAAGTGGCGGTGTCCGGCAGGACCGAAGCCGAAATCAACGCCTTCATCGACAAGGTGACGACGGCCATGGTCAACATCGTCAAGACCGGGCTGTCGATGCCGGTCGCGGTGCTGCCGGGGCCGATCAAGCTCAAGACCAAGGCCGGCGAAGTGTACAAGCGCGCCATGGACGACAAGTTCCAGGGTCAGCGCGGCGTGGGCGTCGTGGCGGCCTATGCGCTGGCCGGCTCCGAAGAGAACGCCCGCGGCCACCTGGTCGTGACGGCGCCGACGGGCGGGTCGGCGGGCGTCATGCCGGCGCTGGTCTATTCGCTCGGTGAGGGCGGACGGAAGATGCCGCAGGAGAAGATCCGCGCGGGGATGCTGGCGGCCGCCGTCGTCGGCTACCTGTGCAAGCACAACGCGACGCTCGCCGGGGCGGAGGGCGGGTGCCAGGCGGAGATCGGCGTGGCGTCGGCCATGGGCGCGGCGTTCCTGGCGCAGGCCCACGACTTCGAGCCGCAGGTGGTGGCCAACGGGGCCGAATCCTCACTGGAACACCACCTGGGCATGACGTGCGATCCGGTGGCCGGCTACGTCCAGCTGCCGTGCATCGAGCGCTGCTCGTACGGGGCGGTGAAGGCGTGGATCGGCTTCAGCATCGCCAGCAACGAGATCCCGACCGACCGCCGCGTCGACTTCGACACGACGGTGGAGGCGATGGCGCTCACCGCGAAGGAGATGAACTCCAAGTACAAGGAGACGTCAGAAGGCGGCCTGGCCGTCTCGGTCACGCTCTGCTAGACGTGGTGGCCCGGGGTCTTCCCTCGACGCGCGATCGCCGCGTGCGCTCGCCAAGGACTGGCAAGGCCCCGGGCACAATCCTCGTCGCCATCGTGCTGACGCGCATCCTCAAGGAAACCGGGCCAGCCGCGACAGCGCGGCAGGGAGTCGGCCGATGAAACCGCTGCTCAACGAGATCCGCAAGAACCCCCTGCTCTGGCTGCTGGTCTTCGTGCCCGTCGTGTTCGTGGCCAGCCGGCTCGCGCACGAGGCCGACACGCTCCTCTTCGTGCTGTCGGTGCTCGCCATCGTCCCGCTGGCGGCGCTCTTGAGCCACGCGACCGAGTCCGTGGCCGCGAAGACGGGGGACGCGGCCGGGGGCCTGCTCAACGCCACGCTGGGGAACCTGACGGAGCTCGTGATCGCGCTCTCGGCCCTCCGCGCCGGCCAGTACATGCTCGTGAAAGCGTCGGTCGCCGGCGCCATCGTCTCGAACACCCTGTTCATGCTGGGCGCGTCGTTCCTGCTGGGCGGGCTCAAGCACCACACGCAGGAGTTCAACCGGACTGGCGCGCGGTTTCAGTCCGGCCTGCTGTTCCTGGCCGTCGTCGCGCTGCTGGTGCCGTCGGCCGTCGATATCGGCGGCACCGAGGCCGGCAGCGTCGGCGCGTTCAGGCACGAGTTGAGCGTGGGGCTTTCAGTCCTGCTCATCGCGGCCTACGGCCTCGGCCTCGTGTTCTCGCTCAAGACGCACCGCGAGTTCTTCGGGAGCGCCGGGCACGGGGAGGGTGAAGAGGCGGTTTGGCCGCTGGGCCTGGCCCTGCCGACGCTCGCCGGGGTGACCGTGCTGGTGGCGCTGGTCAGCGAAGTGTTCGTCGAGTCGGTGCAGGGGGCCGCGCTCGAGTTGGGCATGACACCGGCCTTCGTGGGCTTCGTCGTCGTGGCGCTGGTGGGAGGGGCGGCCGAGATGGCGTCCGCGTTCTCCGGCGCGCGCAAGAACAGGCTCGACTTGAGCGTGGGCATCGCCCTGGGCAGCGCCTCCCAGATTGCGCTCTTCGTCGCGCCGGTGCTCGTGCTGCTCAGCTACGTGCTCGGCCCGTCGCCGATGGACCTGCAGTTCTGGCCCGGCGCCGTTGTCATGATGTTCCTCGCCACGATGACCGCGACCTTCCTGACAGGCGGCGGCCGTTCGGCGTGGTTCGTCGGCGCGCTGATGCTGATGGTGTATGCGGTGTTCGCCATGACGCTGTACCTCCTGCCGCCGCAGGCGCGGTGATGCAGGGCCTTCCCTCGTCCTCCCGGCGCGTGCTGGATCCGGTGGACCGCGTGGCCGAGGTGCTGTTCGGCCTCATCATGGTCCTCACCTTCACCGGGTCGCTCAGCGTCGCGGAGGCGGGCCGCGACGACGTGCGCGCCATGTTGATCGGCGCGCTGGGGTGCAACCTGGCATGGGGCCTCATCGACGCCATCCTGTATCTCATGGGCTGCCTGGGGGAGCGCAGCAGGCAGGTGATGACCTTCCGGGCCGTGCGCGCGGCCGGGAGCCCGGAACAGGCGCGCGCCATCCTCGCCGACGCGCTGCCGTCAGCCATCGCGCAGGTCATGGAGCCGGCGGAGTTCGAGGCCCTGCGCGCCCGGCTGGCGAGATTGCCCGAGCCGCCGCCGCACGCACCATTGACGAAAGGAGACTGGCGCGGGGCGGCGGGCGTGTTTCTCCTGGTGTTCCTGTCCACCTTTCCGGTGGTGATTCCCTTCATCGTCATGCAGCAGGCCATGCCGGCCCTCCGCGTCTCCAACGTCATCGCCGTCCTGATGCTGTTCATGACCGGCGTGGCATACGGGCGGGCCATCGGCCACCGTCCCCTCGGCATCGGGATTTCGATGGTCGCCCTCGGCCTCGCCCTGGTGGCCGTCACGATGGCGCTCGGAGGATGAGGCGCATGAGAGCGGTCGCGCTCGCCGTCCTCGCCGCGGTCGTCGGTGCCAGCGCGGCCTGGGCCCAGACCGGGACGGGGACGCCCCCCGTGACGGCAACAGCGCCGCCTCCCGCCGAGGCGGCGGCGCCAGAGAAGGCGTGGTCGTTCTCCGCCGCCGCCAACACCTATGTCCTTCCGGACGAGCCGAACTATGTGCAGCCGGCGGCCACGGCCGACCGCGGCTGGCTGCACCTCGAAGGGCGTTTCAACTACGAAGACCGCGACACCGGGTCGGTCTGGTTCGGCTACAACTTCAGCGTCGGCGACCGGCTCGTCTTCGAGTTCACCCCGATGGTGGGCGCCGTCTTCGGGAGCACGGATGGCGTGGCGCCGGGCTACAGTGGATCGCTCGGTTGGGGCATGCTGACGCTCTACAGCGAAACCGAGTTCGTGTTCGACGCCGGCGACTCCGCCGACAACTTCCTCTACACCTGGTCGGAATTCGAAGTGGCGCCGGTGGACTGGTTACGCTTCGGGCTGGTGGCTCAGCGCACGAAGGTCTACCAGACGGATTTCGACATCCAGCGCGGCTTCTTCGCAGGGGTGTCGTACAAGCGTGCCGATCTGACGACGTACGTGTTCAACCCGGACGCCGACCGGCCCACGGTCGTTGTGACCGTCGCGGTCGGCTTCTAAATGAGAGGCCGCGACTTGAGATCGCCGCGGGGCGGGTCGAGCCTGGCAGCGGACGAGCCGTACGGAGCAGGCCGCGCGGGATGGCCGGAACCCGACGAGCGGGCGGAGGGTTCCCGGGCGCGGCGCGTAGCGGTCGAGCCAGCGCGGATCGCGCGAGCCCGTGGAGAGAGCCGGAACCCGACGCCAAGCCGAGGAGGGTTCCCGGCCTGCGGAGTCCGGCTCGGGAGCCGGCGGGCCCGACCCGCCAGCGACCCAGCATCGTGGCCTCTCATTTAGGAAGCGGGAGGGAGTCACCATGGAGCGAACGCATCGGCCGGCGCCGCGCTACCCGTCGCTTTACCAGGTCAACACCAGGGTGTGGCTGACGGACCTCGCGAGGGCCCTGGGCCGCCCGGCCACGCTCGACGACATCCCGGACGCCGAGCTCGACCGGCTCGCCGCGTCGGGCTTCGACTGGGTCTGGCTGCTGAGCGTCTGGCAAACGGGCGAGGCCGGGCGCCAGGTGTCGCGGGCGAACCCCGAGTGGCGAAGGGAGTTCGAGGCGACCCTCCCCGACCTGCGCGAGGACGACATTGCCGGGTCCGGGTTTGCCATTACGGCCTACCGCGTGGCGGACCACCTGGGAGGCGACGCGGCGCTCGCCAGGCTCCGCAAACGGCTGCAGAAACGGCGCCTCCGGCTGATGCTGGACTTCGTGCCGAACCACTCGGGACTCGACCATCCATGGGTGCTCGAGCATCCTGACTACTATGTGGCAGGGTCCGAGGAAGACCTGGCGCGAGCGCCCGCGAACTACACACGTCCTCCGCTGGCGCCAGGCGGCCTGATCCTCGCCCACGGCCGCGACCCGTACTTCCCGGGCTGGCCGGACACGCTGCAACTCGACTACGGCAACCCGGCGGCGCGGCAGGCCATGATCGCCGAGTTGACGCGCATTGCCGACCAGTGCGACGGCGTGCGCTGCGACATGGCGATGCTGTTGCTCCCCGACGTGTTCGAACGCACGTGGGGCCGGCCGTCCGGACCGTTCTGGCCGCGCGCCACCGAAGCGGTGCGCCAGCGGGTGCCCGGGTTCTGCTTCATGGCCGAGGTCTACTGGGACCTGGAATGGGCGCTGCAGCAGCAGGGGTTCGACTACACTTACGACAAGCGGCTGTACGACCGCCTGCGTGAGGGGCAGGCCCGGCCGGTGCGCGAGCACCTGCACGCGGGCCTCGACTTCCAGGACAGGCTGGCCCGCTTCCTCGAGAACCACGACGAGCCGCGCGCGGCGGCAACGTTCCCGGAAGGCCGGCATGAAGCGGCGGCCGTGCTCACCTATCTGGCGCCTGGCTTTCGCTTCTTCCACCACGGCCAGTTTGAGGGGCGCACCCGCAGGATCTCCCCGCACCTCTGCCGGGCCCCGGACGAGCCGGTCAACGAGCGCCTTGCCGCGTTCTACGATCGCCTGCTGGCCGTGTTGCGGCGCCCCGAGGTGCGCCACGGCGACTGGCGGCTGCTGCCGTGCGGGGTCGCATGGGACGGCAATGCGACCTGGGAGAACTACGTCGCCTATGGCTGGGATCAGGGCGGTGAGAACCGGCTGATCGTTGCCGTCAACGCGGCGCCGGTATACGGCCAGTGCTTCATCCGGCTGCCGTTCCACGACCTCGGCGGCCGCCGGTGGCGGCTGACCGACCTGATGGGCACGGCGGTCTACGATCGGGATGGCAGCGAGCTGCAGACCTGGGGCCTGTTCCTGAACGAGCCCCCGTGGAAGGCCCAGGTCTTCGCCATGAGTGCAGTAGAATGAACGCTTGCAATGGAGACCGTGAGCACCGCCCGGCGATGTTCTTGAACAGATGAGGTCCTCGAGATGATGCGCAATCCAATCCTCTTCCTCTGTGGCGTGGCGCTGGTGACAGCCTCGGCGTGTTCGAAGGAAGCGCCTCCGGCCGCGCCTCCGCCGCCCGAGGTGATGGTGACCGAGCCTATCCAGCGAGACGTTCCTGTCTTCATGGAGCTGGTGGGCCAGGCCGTCGGGTTCCAGGATGTCGAAATCCGGGCGCGCGTCGAGGGTTTCCTCGAGACGGTGGCCTTCACGGAAGGCACGCTGGTGCGCAAGGGTCAGTTGCTGTACCACGATCGACCCCAAGCCGCTGCAGGCGGCCGTCGCCAACGCGAAGGCCAATCTCGCGACGTGGCAGGCCAGGCTCGAGAAGTCGAAGAACGACGTCGCCCGCCTCAAGCCCCTGGCGGCGCAGCAGGCCGTCAGCCAGCAGGAACTGGACAACGCCCTGGCGGCCCAGGACGCGGCGGTCGCCCAGGTGGACGCCGCGAAAGCGGCTCTCGAGAAGGCTGAGTTCGATCTCGAGCTACACGACGATCAGCGCGCCGCATCGACGGCCTCATCGGGACGACGAAGGTGAAGGCGGGCAACCTCGTCGGGCGCGGCGAGAGCACGCTGCTCGTGACCATCTCGCAGATCGATCCGATCCTGTTCCGCGCGGGCATCGCCGAGGCCGAGTATCTCAAGGTGGCCAGGCGCTTCTCAGGAAGCGAGGGCGCAGGGGGTCGTCCAGGGCGAGAAGATGCCCATCCAGCTCGATGCTGGCTGACGGCACCGTGCATCCGCACGACGGGCCGCCTGGACGCCGTCGAGCGGAACGTCGACACGACCACCGGCACAATCGCGCTGCAGATCAAGTTCGCCAACCCCGAGCGCCTCGTCCGTCCGGGCCAGTTCGGCCGCGTGAAGTTCGACATCGACCAGAAGAAGGGCGCCCTGCTGGTGCCCCAGCGGGCCGTCCAGGAGCTGCAGAACCTCTACAGCCTGGCCGTGGTCGGGCCCGACAACAAGGTCACCTTCCGCAACGTGACGGTGGGGCCGCGCGAAGGGAGCCTCTGGGTGATCGAGGAGGGGCTGAAGGCCGGCGAGCGGGTGATTGTCGAGGGGCTCCAGAAGGTCCGCGAGGGAGCCGTCGTGGCGCCAAAGCCCATGGCGGCGGAGGTGAAGTAGCCATGGCGCGCTTCTTCATCAACCGGCCCATCGTGGCGATGGTCATCTCCATCGTCACGGTGCTGCTCGGCTTCGTGGCCATGTCCGGGCTGCCGATCGCGCAGTACCCGGAGATCGTGCCGCCGATGGTGCAGGTCACGACGACGTTCGTCGGCGCGAGCGCCACCGACGTCGAGGCCTCGGTCGCCACACCGGCCGAGCAGAAGATCAACGGCGTCGAGAACTCGATCTACATGAAATCGACCAACGCCAACGACGGCACGCTGACCCTGAAGGTGAGCTTCGACGTCGGGTCGAACCTCGACATGGCGAACGTCCTGACGCAGAACAAGCTGTCGGAGGCGATGCCCCAGCTGCCCGCGTCGGTCAAGACCTACGGCGTCGCGGTGAAGAAGGCGCTGGCCTTCCCGCTACTGGTCATCTCGATCAAGTCGCCGAACGGGACGTACGACAACAACTTCCTGTCGAACTACACGACGATCAACATCCAGGACAACCTGGCGCGCATCAAGGGCGTCGGCCAGATCAACCTGTTCGGCGGCAGCGACTACGCGATGCGCGTCTGGCTCAGACCGGACCGGATCGCGCGCCTCGGCATCACGGTGCCGGACATCGTGAACGCCATCTCGCAGCAGAACACCCTGTCGCCGTCGGGGCAGTTCGGAGGCCAGCCGGCTGTCGCCGGGACGGAATTCACCTACACCGTCCGGACCCAGGGGCGCCTGCTGAACGAGGCCGAATTCGGCGAGATCATCGTCCGCTCGAACCCTGACGGGTCGCAGGTCCGCCTGAAGGACGTGGCGCGCATCGAGCTCGGCACGCAGCTCTACAACGCCGTCGGCCGCCACGACGGGAAGCCCGCGGCCGTCCTCGCCGTCTTCCAGATCCCCGGCACCAACGCCCTCGCGGTCGCCGACGAGATCAAGAAGACGATGGAAGACCTGAAGACGCGGTTCCCGCGGGACCTCGAGTACAAGGTCTCGCTCGACACCACGCTGCCGGTCTCGGAGGGCATCACCGAAATCGTCCACACGCTGTTCGAGGCCGTCGCCCTCGTCATCATCGTGGTGTTCATCTTCCTGCAGAACTGGCGCGCCACGCTGATCCCGCTGATGACCGTACCGGTTTCGCTGGTCGGCGCGTTCATCTTCTTCCCGATGCTCGGGTTCTCGATCAACGTGCTGTCGCTGCTCGGCCTCGTGCTCGCCATCGGCATCGTTGTCGACGACGCGATCGTCGTGGTCGAAGCGGTCATGCACCACATCGAGCACGGCATGTCCCCGAAGGAAGCCACGTACAAGGCCATGGAGGAAGTGTCGGGGCCGGTGGTGGCCATCGCCCTCATCCTGGCGGCGGTGTTCGTGCCGGTCGGCTTCATGCCCGGCATCTCGGGCATGCTCTACCAGCAGTTCGCCATCACCATCGCGATCTCGGTGCTGCTGTCGGCGTTCAACGCGCTGACGCTGTCGCCGGCGCTCGCGGCGCTCCTGCTCAAGCCGCGCGACGGGGAAGAAGACGCTGCTGACGCCGTTCTACCGCGTCTTCAACAAGGCCTTCGGCAAAGGGACCGACGTCTACATCACCTTCGCGGGCTTCCTGGCCCGCAAGCTGGTGGTGAGCGTCGCGCTCATCGGCGTGCTCGTGTTCCTGACCGTGGCGCTGGTCGGCCGCATCCCGGGCGGGTTCGTGCCGGAGGAGGACCAGGGCTACATCCTCGTGAACGCGATGCTGCCCGACGCCTCGTCGCTGCGAGCGGACCGACACCGTGATGAAGAAGGTCGAGCAGATCCTGCACGAGAACGAGGGCGTCGAGGGCTACAACACGATCAGCGGCTTCAGCCTGATCACCGGCGCGTACTCCTCGAACATGGGCTTCTTCTTCGTCCAGCTCAAAGAGTGGAAGGAGCGCACCACCCCCGAGTTGCACTCGAACGGCATCGTCAACGCGCTCAACAACGCGTTCGCCAAGGAGATCCCGGAGGGGGTCATCGTGGCCTTCGGTCCGCCGTCCATCCCCGGCCTCGGCACCGGAGCGGGGTTCACGATGGAACTGCAGGACCGGATCGGCCATACCCCGGAATGGCTGGCCCAGCAGGCGGATCAGTTCATCGCCGCCGCCAGGAAGCGGCCCGAGATTGGACGCCTCAGCACGCTGTACCGCGCGAACGTGCCGCAGGTGTACGCCGACATCGACCGCAGCAAGGTGCTGAAGGTCGGCGTGCCCATCGCGGACGTCAACACCACGCTCGGGGCGCTGCTCGGCAGTTCGTACGTCAACGACTTCAACCGGTTCGGGCGCGTCTACAAGGTCTACGTCCAGGCTGAGGCCGAGTTCCGGCGCGACCCGAAGCAGCTCGGCCTCTTCTACGTGCGCAGCGCCAAGGGCGACATGGTGCCGCTCGACACCGTGGTGTCGACGCGATCGACCAGCGGGCCGGAGTTCACCAACCGGTTCAATCTCTATCGTGCGGCCGAAGTTACGGGCGTGCCCGCGGAGGGCTTCAGCTCCGCGCAGGCGCTGAAGGCGCTCGAGGAGGTGGCGGCCGAGGTGCTGTCGCCGGACATGGGCTACGACTGGGCCGACATGTCGTACCAGGAGAAACGCGCGCCCAACCCGCTCCCGACCTTCGCGGTCGCGATCTTCCTCGTGTTCCTGGTGCTCGCGGCGCAGTACCAAAGCTGGACGCTACCGTTCAGCGTCCTGCTCGGCACGCCGTTCGCGGCTTTCGGGGCCTACTTCGGCCTGTGGGCGGCGCGGCACTCCTCGAACAGCTACGTGAACAACATCTTCGCGCAGATCGGCCTCATCATGCTGATCGGCCTGGCGGCGAAGAACGCGATCCTGATCGTCGAGTTCGCCAAGATGCTGCACGAACAGGGCAAGGACGTGTACTCCGCCGCGATCGAGTCCGCGAGGCTGCGCTTCCGCCCAATCCTCATGACGGCGTTCGCGTTCATTCTAGGGCGTCGTCCCCCTGGTGCGTGCCAGCGGCGCCGGCGCCGAGTCGCGCAAGGTCATGGGCATGACCGTGTTCGCCGGCATGCTGATCGCCACGATCCTCGGCGTCCTGCTGGTGCCGATGCTCTTCACGCTGGTCGGCAAGCTGACCGGCTCCAAACCCGGGCCGGTGCCCGAGGCCGGTCCGCCGGCCGCCGGCGAGGCGCACGGAGGAGGCCACTGATGAACACCCAACACCTCTTCCGCAGGGCTGGGATTTCGGCGGCGTCCGCCGTGATCGCGCTGACGCTGGCGGGCTGCACGGTGGGCCCCAACTACGAACGTCCAAAACTGGAGCCGCCGGCGCAGCATCGGAACCTGCCGCCGGCCCCCGCGCCGAGCCCGGAAACGGTCGCCGACCTGCACTGGTGGCAACTGTTCCAGGATCCCGCCCTCCAGGCCCTGATCCGCGACGGCGTGGCCAACAACCTCGACCTGCGGGTCGCCTCGGCGCGCGTGGTCGAGGCCCGCGCCCTGGCCGGCGTCGCCAAGTCGTTCCTCTACCCGGAGGTTGGCGCCGGCTTCGGGACCTCGCAGCAGCAGCAGTCGCGCGTCGGCGATCCGAAGCTCTCCAAGGAGCAGGTGCCTGATCGGACCTACAGCAACTGGGCGCTCACCGGCTCGCTGTCCTGGGAGATCGACCTGTTCGGCAAGCTCCGCCGCAACAGGGAAGCCGCCTTCGCGCAGTACATCGCGTCGGAGGAGGGCCGGAAGGCCCTGCTGGTCACGCTTGTCGGCGACATCGCGTCGACCTACTTCTACCTGCGCGAACTGGATCTCCAGCTCGAGATCGCCCGGCGGACCGTCACGCTCAACGACGACACCGTCCTGTACTACACCCGGCGGCTTCAGGGCGGCGTGTCCAACCGGCTCGAGGTGGATCAGGCCAAGGCCAACAGGGCGGTGACGGGGGCGGCTATTCCCGACATCGAGCGCCAGATCGCCATCGCCGAGAACGCGCTGAGCGTGCTGCTGGGCCGGGCACCGGGTGCCGTTGCCAGGTGGAAGCCCCTGTCCGAGAAGGAGGTTCCGCCGCAGGTGCCCAGCGGCCTGCCGGCCCAGTTGCTCGAACGGCGGCCGGACGTGCTGCAGGCGGAGCAGTTGCTCGTCGCCGCGAATGCGAACATCGGCGTGGCCAAGGCACTGTTCTACCCGTCCATCAGCCTCACCGGCTCTCTGGGCACGGTGAGCAGCTCGCTCTCGGACTTCATGAGCGCCGACTCGCTCGTCTGGTCGTTCGGGGCCGGCCTCTTTCAGCCGATCTTCAACGGCGGCCGGATCAAGCAGAACTACGAGGCCGCGGTGGCCCGCTACGATCAGGCGCTGGCCCAGTACCAGCGGTCGGCGCTCAACGCGTACCGCGAAGTGGCCGACGCACTCATCACGATCCAGAAGCTGGCCGAGCGGCGGACGGAGATCGAGTCGGGCGTCGAGGCCCTGCGGGACGCGCAGCAATTGTCGCGCGCGCGCTATGACACGGGGCTGTCGAGCTACCTCGAGGTGCTCATCGCCGACCAGCAGTTGTTCTCCCAGGAGCTCCAGCTCGCCCAGGTGCGCGGGTCGCAGCTGCGGGCGGTCACGCAGCTCTACCGGGCGCTTGGCGGCGGATGGCAGCCTGAGACGCTGCCGGCTCCCGCGCCGGGCACGGAGAAGAAATAGGGTCGCCCCCGGCGAGGCACCCGAAACGAACGCGCGAGCGTCATATCACCAGTGGGATTCCACCCCCGCGACAAGGAGGACACGTCGATGCGCAAGATCGTGGCGTTGGCCATCGTAGCCGGGTTCCTGCTGACCGGACCGGCCCGGGCGCAGGACAAGGAAGAGAAGACGAAGCCCTACCGCTTCACGGCGTTCGCGATCAACATGAACAGCGGCCCGAGGGCGGGAGCGGTCGACATCGTCCTCGAACGCCTGACGACCGACGAGGAGCGCCAGAGCCTGATCGCCGCCTTCATGGAGGGGGGGCAGGATGCGCTGCTGAAGGCGCTGCAGAAGGTGAAGCCGCGCGTCGGCTACATCCGCACGCCGAACTCGCTCGGGTACGACCTTCAGTACGCCTACCGCTTCGCGAACTCCGACGGCACCAGCCGCGTGATCATCGGCACCGATCGCCCGATCAACTTCTGGGAAGCCAGCACCAGGCCGCGGACGATTGACTATCCGTTCACGATCATCGAGATGCGCCTTGACGCCAAGGGGCAGGGTGAAGGCCGGATGGCGGCAGGCACGAAGATTTCCAGGAGCAAGGACGGCAAGACCATCGAGCTCGAGAACTACGGCATCTCGCCGGTGGCGCTGAACGAGATCAAGCTCCAGAAGCGGTGACCTGGCGACCATGGACCAGCGAGGGGCCTTGCTGCATGCGCGATTCGGCTTCGTGCTGCTCCTGCAGTTTGGCCTCCTCATCTGGCTCGTGGCGTTCGACCGGGGCCGGGACTCCCGGCTGCTCCTGAACCTCACGGGCGTCCTCGTCCCGCTATTCGCGTTCGTCGTCATCACCAGCCGCAAACGCGACCGGTGGGCCGTCATCGCCCTCGCCGCCGGCGCGATGGTGTTCAGCGGAGGCGCGATCTCCGGCATCCGCCCCGGCAGCATCGATGCGGGCCCGCTGCTGGCGGTCGTGTTCTCCGGCTATGCCACCTGGAGAATGCTCGCCGGGATCCTCCGCAGCCAGCAGGTGTCGGGCGACGTCCTGGCCGGGGCGCTCGCCACCTACATCATGGCCGGCCTGGCGTTCGCGCTGGTGTACGGCGTGCTGGTCAACATTCGGCCTGACGCCTTCCTGACCGGCACGGCCGGGCCAGCCTCGTTCCCGGATCTCGTCTACTTCAGCTTCGTGACGCTGCTGACGATCGGCTTCGGTGACGTGACGCCGGTGACGCCCGTCGCCCGGGCCGTGGTCCTCGTCGAGGGGCTCTTCGGCGTGGTCTTCACCACGGTCGTCATGGCATCCCTCGTCGCCGCGCACCTGCAGCAGCGGGCGCGCGAGTCGGGCTGAGTCGCGGCCGGACCGGCCTTCGCGTGATCGGCGGGCCCTCCTACTTCGCCAGATCTGCCTTCCTCGCGGCGTCGGCGCCGGCCTTGGCGGCGTCGGCCTTCACGGCCGCCCCCATCTCCGCGACGTCCACCGTCACCTTGAGGATCCTGCCGCTGAACTTGTTGTCGTAGGCCTTGTAGTCCTCCGTCACCGGCGTGGCATCGTCTTCTCCGACGTCGGCGGTCTCGTCGGCCGAGAAGATCATGGGCTGGGTGCGCTCAATCCGTCCCTCGGCCACTTTCTTGTCGTTCACATAGATCGTCGCCAGGCCGCCTTTGCCCACGCCGCCCCCGTCGTAGGCGAACTCGAGGCGGATCGTCGACTTGCCGGCCGGCACGGCCTGCGGCGACGCCACTGAGGTGCGTTGGAGGCCCAGGAAGTTGTAGACGTAGATCGGCCTGCCGGCCTTCATGTAGAGGCTCCAGCCGCCGAAGCGCCCGCCCTGGGCGAGGATCACGCCGCTCGTGCCGCCTGCCGGGCTCTCCACGTCGGCGGTGATCGTCAGGGACCGGTTCTTCACATTGAGGAAGACGTTCTCGGACATCCCCTTCATGCCGGCGTGAAGGGTGAGCGACGTGCGGCCGCCCATCAGGTCCGGCCGTCCGGCCAGTGTGGCATTCACGCGTTCGACGCTGCGGTCGTCGATGGGCAGCACGCGGTGCTTCGCGGCCTCCTTCATGAACAGGTCCTGGAGCTCCTTCAGCTTCGCGGGGTTCTGAGCCGCCAGATCGTTCACCAGGCTGAAGTCGGTCCTCGTGTCGTACAGCTCCCACACGTCGTCCAGGAGCGGCCGACGCGGCTGCGGCTCCCACGGCGCCTTGTGCACGGTGCCGGCGAACCACCCGTTGGCGTAGATACCGCGGTTGGCAAAGATCTCGAAGTACTGGACCTGGCGCCGGCTCTCGGCCTTGGCATCGTCGAACGCGTACATCATGCTGACGCCCTCGATGGGCGCCTGCACGGTCCCGTTCACGCTCTTCGGCTCGGGGAGGCTGGCGGCCTCGAGCACGGTCGGCGCCACGTCGATCACGTGGTGGAACTGCGAGCGCACCTCGCCCTTCGCCGCGACCCGCTTCGGCCAGTGCACGACCATGCCGTTGCGGGTGCCGCCGAAGTTCGATGCGACCTGCTTGGTCCACATGAACGGCGTGTCCCCTGCGACCGCCCAGCCCGCGGCCATGTGGGGGTACGTGGTCGGCCCGCCCCACTCGTCGTACTTCTGGAGCATGTCCGCCACGGTTTCCTGCACGCCGTTGAAGTAGGTCATCTCGCTGAACATGCCGTTCATGCCGCCCTCGGCGCTGGTCCCGTTGTCGCCGAGGATGTAGAAGACCAGCGTGTTGTCGAGCTGGCCCGTGGCGCCGATGGCGTCGATGAGCCGCCCGACCTCGGTGTCGGCGTACTCGCCGAAGCCCGCGTACACCTCCATCTGGCGCGCGAAGAGCTTCTTCTCGTCGGCCGAGAGCGCCGTCCAGTCCTTGATCGCCTCCGGCTTGGCGGCCAGCTTCGTTCCTGCGGGGACCACGCCGAGCCTGATCTGGCGGGCGAGGGTCTCCTCGCGCAGCGCGTCCCAGCCGCTGTCGAACCTGGCCTTGTACTTGGCGATCCAGGCCTTCGGCACGTGGTGCGGCGCGTGCGTGGCGCCAGGCGCGAAGTACATGAAGAACGGCTTGTCGGGCGTCAGCGCCTTCTGGAACTGCATCCAGGCAATCGCCTTGTCCGTCATGTCGGTCATGAAGTTGTAGTCCGGGTCGCGCGGCGTCTCGACCGGGTTCATGCCGTGATAGAGATACGGCGCCCACTGGTTCGTTTCGCCCCCGAAGAAGCCGTAGAACTCGTCGAACCCGGACCGCGTCGGCCAGCGGTCGGTCGGCCCGGATGGGCTGACCTCCCAGGGCGCCGTCTCGTGGTTCTTGCCGAAGAAGCCCGTGCTGTAGCCGTTCAACCGCAGCATCTCGGCGAGCGGCGCCACGTTGTTCGGGCGCTGGCCCGTGTTGCCCGGGAACGCGGTGGCCGTCTCGGTGATCCCGCCCATGTTGTTCATGTGGTGGTTGCGGCCGCTCAGCAGCGCCGTCCGGGTTGGCGAGCACACCGCCGTCGTGTGGAACTGGTTGAAGCGCAGCCCCTCCCGCGCCAGCCGCTCGGCGGTCGGCGTGTAGACGGGGCCGCCGAAGGCGCTCGGCATCCCGAAGCCCATGTCGTCGATGAGCACGATGAGGACGTTCGGCGCGCCAGCGGGCGCTTTCACCTCGAAGCGTGGCGGCGGCGTAACCTTGCGCGCGTCGAGTTCCGTGACCGGCGGATACACGGGCTCCTGGATTGGCAGCACCGTGCGATCGGGCGCTCCTGTCCCCGCGGGAGCTGCGGGTACGGGAGGCTCCGGCTTGGCCTGGCAGCCCCAGGTGCCCGCTAGGGCCACTGTCAGTGCTGAGGCGATGAGTGCCTTACGCATGAAGCGTCCTTTCGTCCTCGGTGGCCTGTCGATGCCGTCGCGACGGCGGCGGGGCCAGCGTGCGTGTGTCGTGTCCCAATTGTGGCACATGCGACAGCGCGGCGGCCATCACCCCGGCGCCGCGCTGGATCACGCTGCCGGGCTGGGGTAGTGTGGTGCGATGAACACGCCACGCTGGCCCCGGCGGCAGGGCGTGGCTGGACCGACGCACGATCGGGAACCGCAGCGATGAGTTTCGAGGCCCTCCTCTCGGCCACCAACGCCGCCGCGCGGGCCGAGGCATTCGCGGCGCTCATCCATGCCGTCCGCCCGCCCTCGGACCTTGACTGGAAGCGCGGCGCGCTCACCACGCTGCTCGACGCCGTCGAACAGCCGGGACCGGCACGGGAGCGCTTTGGCGCGGCCCTCTCCGCGCTGCTCGCCGAGACTGACGCGACGAACCTCATCGCGTGCGCCGGCATTCCTGGACACCGGGGGTTCTTCTCGGAGTTCGGAGACCGGCTTGCCAGCCGCCTACTTCCGTCGCCGGTCGACGAGCGCGACCTGCGGGGGCTCGTGCACCGCCTCTATCGCACCGAGCACGCCGTTCGGGCGTTCGGCGGGCTGCCGCTGGACCTGTTCCACCGCGTGGCCGGCGCCTTCACCCAGGCGCCGCCGCCGCTGCCGGAAGGCCTGCTGTAGGGCCTCAACTACGCCGTGAGCTTTCTGGCCCTGCAGCACCTGGGCCTGATCCTGGCCACCAAGCAGCCGGCCATGACGGCCGCCCGCCTGGCCGGGATCATCAGGGAGCGCGAAGGCGAGGACCGGGAGGACCGCATTGCCGACACGGCCGCGCAGCTGACCAGTTCGCAGCTCGCCGCGGCCATCGCCAACGTCGCGGTGGTGGCCGCCGGCGCCGGCCTCTTCAGCTGGCTGTTCCTGACCCTGGCGGGGCGGCCGTTTCTCCCCGAGCAGGAGGCGCTCGAGACGCTTCGCGTGATGAGCCCCATCGATTCCTTCACGATCTGGTACGCGGGGCTGACCGGCGTGGTCCTCTGGCTGGCGAGCGTGGCGGGAGGCTGGTTCGACAACTGGGTCGTGTACCACCGGCTCGCCGACGGCCTGTCGCAGCGGCCGGCCGGCCCGGCGTGGGGCCGCCGGCTGCTGGCCAGGGCCGGCCGGGGGCTGTCGCGGCACGCCTCCGGATGGGGCACGAACGTGTCGCTCGGCTTCATGCTCGGCATGATGCCCGAGATCGGGCGGTTCACGGGCCTGCCGGCCGACGTGCGCCACGTCACGCTGAACACGGGCATCGTGGCGCTCGCGGCGGCCGGCGCCGGCGGGGAGGGCAGTGGGCTCGCCTGGCTCGTCCGGGCCATCGCCGGGATCGGCGTGATGTTCGTCCTGAACCTCTCGGTGAGCTTCGCCTGTTCGCTGTTCAGCGCCGCGCGGGCGTACGAACTGCCGGCCAGCGACGTGCGCGGGATCCTGAAGGAAATCGGGAAGCGCCTCGCCCGATCACCGCTCGTGTTCGTGCGCTGGCCCCGCACCTCCGCCTAGCGCTCGCAGGGAGTTGCGCGGCGGCCGGCCGCCTTCTAGATAGGAAGCCGCGATTCGGGATCACCGCAGGACAGACCGGGGCCGGCTCGGGATCCGCCGGCCCCGGTCCTTCGGCGACTCAGAATCGCGGTCTTCTGTATAGGATAGACAAGATACCCGCTTCACGAAAGGACCAGGAACCGTGACCCAGGAACTCGGAGCCCAGATCTCGGCGTTTGTCAGCACCTACATCGTGCCGTTCGGCTGGAAGCTGCTCGGCGCCCTCGCCGTGTGGATCGTCGGGGGATGGATCGTGCGCGGCGTGCGCACCGCCCTCGGCAAGTACCTGGTGTCGCGCCACGTCGACACCACGCTCATCCGCTATCTCGACGCGAGCGCCAACGTCCTGATGAAGGTCCTCGTCCTCATCGGCGTGCTCGGCGTGCTCGGCATCGAGACCACCTCGTTCGCGGCCTTGATCGCCGCGGTGGGCGTGGCGATCGGCGCCGCCTGGGCCGGCCTGCTCTCGAACTTCGCGGCGGGCATCTTCCTGATGGTCCTGCGGCCGTTCAAGGTGGGCGACTTCATCCAGGGCGGCGGCATGCTCGGCACGGTGCGCGAAATCGGCCTGTTCGTGACGGCCATCGACACGCCCGACAACGTCCGCACGTTCGTCGGCAACGCGAAGCTGTTCTCGGACACGATCCAGAACTTCTCGACCAACCCGTTCCGCCGCGTCGAACTGACGGCGCAGATCGCGCACGCCGTGACGCCGGCCGACGCCATCGCGAGGCTGCGCGATCGGGTCGCGAAGATCCCCCACGTGCTCGCCGACCCGGCGCCCAGCGTCGAAATCCTGACCTTCAACCCCATGGGCACCGTGATCGCCGTGCGGCCGTTCTGCCACACGGATCACTACTGGCAGGTTTACTTCGACACGAACAAGGCGATTGCGGACGTCGGCGCGGAAGCCAACTTCCCGGCCCCCGAGACGCGGCACCTCGTGCGGAATTCCTAGGTCACGACCGGGCCCGGCCTCAGGCCGGGCCCATGGTCCAGCCGCGGCCGGCCAGTTCCTTCGAGGCGGCCGGAGACGCCTTCCCGGTGAGGACGATCGTGAGGCTCTTCGCGTCGAGCTCTTTGCGGGCCCGGGCGTCGATCTCACGCCAGGTGGCATCGGCTTCTGACGTCCAGCGCAGCCAGTCCACCGGGAGCAGGACCAACGCCTGGCCGCGCGCCGTCACCCCCACCGTCGCGACGCTGTCCGCCAGCAGCGCCGTGAACGGCGCGTTCGCATGCCGCTGCTGGAGGAGTTCCGCGCTCTCCACGTGGAAGAGCGCTTCCCGCTCGTGGCGCGAATCCGCCGCCGCCGCGACGCGGTCGGCAGCTCCCCGGACCTTCACGGCATGGAGCGCGGCGACCAGTCTGGTCTCGTAGCTCAGCGTCATCGCGCTGTTGAGAAAGAGCGTCTTCGCCGTCGCGTCCGGCACGCCGAGCTCGCGAGCCGCTGCTCGTTGATCTTCCGCAGTTCCTCGGGATCCTTGCCCCAGACCATGCCGCTGACTGTTGCGGTCATGCCGACAAAGCCGGGGACCGGGAGCACGACCTTCGTGGCGATCGATCCCGCCGCGTCGATCTCAGCGATGCTGCTGAGCGCGTTCCGCAGCACGGCGTTGGTCGTATACGGATCGACGCCGAGCTTCTGCGCCCACCGCCGGTACGCCTTGTTCACGCCGAGGACGGCCTTGCCGGCCGAGACCGCGGCGTTGTCCCCTTGCGTCGACGCCTCGGCGGGATCGTCGTTCGTCGTCGAGTCGTACGCGCGCTTGCTCTGGCGGCCGAGATTGACCCCGAACCGCTTGACGCCGGAGCCGAGCCCCTTCGCCGTCTCCGTCGGAGCGGTCACCACGTTGGCCACGCCCTTGCCGAGGTTGAGGACGGAGTTCCCGGCGGCCGCGAGGAAGACTTCGGTCTTGGAGACCTCCTCCAACTGAGCCAGCGCCTCGACCTCCCGCAGCCGCACCGCCAGCAACGACCGCCCGGCGGCGTCGAACGCTCCGAAGTCGGATTGGACGTGAAACACGTGGTAGTAGCCCTCGGTCTGCACGCCGCTCGCGACGGTGTGGTGCGGTCCCTTGATCTGGGCCTGGTTCAGGAGTTGGACGGCCGTGAAGGTCGGCGGCGGTTCGTCGGCTGGCGCCGCAGCGAGACGGAGGCCGGCGGCACCTGCGCCGGCGAGGAACAGGACTCCGATGAGCGCAGTCTTCATGGAACTCGTCATCCTCCCATTATCGCCGGAGCCCATGCTAACCTAGCCGGACTTCAGGAGTGCACGGGCCGCGGATGTCATTCCACCTTGTCCCCGGGCGGTCGGCGGCCCTCGCACCGGCCATCCTGGCCATCGCGCTGGCCGTCGCGGGCCCCTCCTCCGCGCAGGGCCCCGCGCCGCCATCGGGCGGCTACACCCCTCCCGTATTCGGGACAATCGCGCCGCGGTTGCTCGAGAGCGTGCCCGTCAGCTCCGCCTCCGACGGCTCGAACCGCGCGTGCCCGGGGTGCCCGCCCAGGCGCCCGTTCTGGGCCATGGCCGAGGTCGTCGGGATCAACCTCCTCTACCAGGGCATCAACCTGGCGTTCAAGCCGGAGGAAGAGAAGATCTACTACCGGACGTACCCGAAGATCTGGTGGAACAACATCAGCTACGGGTTCGAGTGGGACGACAACACGTTCATGATCAACCAGTGGGGCCACCCGCAACAGGGCGCCACTTACTTCTCGGCCGGCCGCGGCAACGGTCTGAGCTTCTGGGAATCCGCTCCGCTCGCGGCGCTCGGGGCGCTGACGTGGGAGTACCTCGCCGAACGGCACAAGCCGTCGTTCAACGACGTCATCATGACCACGCTCGGGGGCATCACCCTCGGGGAAGTGCTGCACAGAACGGCCTGGCTCCTCAGGGACACGACCGACACCGGACAGAGCCGGATGACCAGGGAGATCGTCGCCGCGGTGGTGGATCCCGTCACGGGAATCAACCGGTTCATCGATGGGGACGCGCTCAAGGTGGTGGAGAAGCCGGCCGTGTACGTGCCGTCGAACCTGGTCGCGGCGTTCGACGTCGGCGTGCTGTGGCGGGGAGAAAACCTGTCGTTCCTGGACGCCCAGGGCGAGCCGTTCCTGCAGGCCAACGTCGGCTACGGGACGCTCTCGAAGGGCCGGTCCACGCTGCCCTTCGATGCCTTCGGCGTCAGCCTGCGCATGGCGGGCGGCGGCAGCGCGATTTCCGAGCTTCGCGCACGCGGGAGGCTGTTTGGCGTGCCCCTGGGCCACGCGCGCGACACGTCCGCGCGCCACACCCTGCATTTCATGACGGCCCTGGGTTACGACTACGACAACAACTCCGCCTACCAGTTCGGCGGGCAGGACATCTCGGGAGCCTTCACCAGCGAGTGGCGCTTCACACCCGAGTGGCGCCTCGTGACGAGCGCCAGCGGGGGGTTCCTCGTGCTCGGCGCGATAGACTCCCTGTACGTGGCCAGCCCTGACCGGCAGTACCGATTTCGGGCCCGGGCTCAGCTACGGCGGGAGCCTGGCGCTCATGAGGCGCGGGCATCCGTTCGTGCGAGCCACGTACAGCGCCGTATGGCTTCATACCGTCGACGGGGCGCAGGCGGACCATTGGACCCAGAACGTGCGCCTCGACCTCCTCGTGCCCGTCGCGAAGCGTCTCGGGATAGGAACGACGGGGGAGTTCATCCGCCGCAAGTCCTACTACGACACAGCCGACGACGTGCTGAACCGGTTTCCCCAGGTGCGGGTCTACCTCTCGTGGATGTACTGATGATGCTCACGGGCCTGCGGGGGTCGAAGGCGGTACTGGCCATCGCCGCGGCCCTGGTGATGGCCGCCGCAGACACCGCTGCCGCGCAGCAGGCGGCATCGACGCGGCCGGGCAGTTTCGTCCTGGGCCTGGGAGGCGGGTACGCCGCCACGAAAACGGACTGCGGCGACTGCGGGACGGGCGAAGATGGGAGTGAGGGCGGCGACGGAGCCACCTACGACGACGTCGGCTTCGTCTCGCTCGCCGCGCTCTGGCGTGTGGACCCCAAAGCCGTCGCGGGCGCCGAGGTGCAGTTCGAGTCGTCCCGCGGGGACGCGCGAGTGCTCTATGTGATGGGCACCATCCGCTTTCACCCCTGGGCCTCGCGGGGGCTGTTCCTCGGGGCCGGCTTCGGCATGGTCCAGGTGAGATCGCGCCAGTCGAATCCGGACGGCTCGGACGGGACAGGCACCTACCGGGGCATCGGCCTTCAGTACGGCATCGGGTGGGAGTTCCTGAAGGACAAGGCGATCTCGCTCGCGCCGTACGGGGCCCACTACGTGTCGACGCTGAGCAGCGTGACGATCGGGGACACCGAGCGGGCGAACGTGATTGGCAACGTCTGGGTGGCAGGCCTCCGCGTGTTCTTCAACTGACGCCAGCCGGCGTATACTCGCGCAGCATGCAGGTGCCGATGTGACCACGCCCCCGCGACCGCCTGGCGCCCTCCGCGGGCTCGCCCGCGCGCTCCTCTCGTGGCGGACCGCGTCGGTCGCGCTGCTCTCGTTTTCCTCGGGGCTTCCCCTCGGCCTCGTCTGGTATTCCATCCCCGACTGGATGCGCAGCATCGGCGTGGACATCCGCATCGTCGGCCTGTTCACGCTGGCGCAGGCGCCGTGGGCGTTCAAGGTCCTGTGGTCGCCGCTGATGGACCGCTACGTGCCGCCGTTCTGGGGGCGGCGGCGCGGATGGATGGCGGTCACGCAGGTCGCCCTCGGCGTCCTCGGGCTCCTCTTCGCGGGCGTCGGGCGCCACCCCGATGCGCTCTGGGTGGTGGGCGCCCTCGCGCTCGCCGTCGCGCTCGCGTCGGCCTCCCAGGACATCGCGATTGACGCGTACGCCGTCGAGGTCCTGCGCGAGGACGAGCAGGGTGCCGCCGTCGGCGCCCGCATCGCCCTGTACCGGGCCGCGCTCCTCGTGTCCGGCGGCGCGGCGATCACCGCGGCCGGGCGCCTGGGCTGGCCGGCCGTCAACCTCATCCTCGGCCTGATCTACCTGCCGATCCTCCTGATCACGTGGAAAGCGCCTGAGCCGGAACGGACGACGCTCGCGCCAACGAGCCTGCGCGACGCCGTCTGGCACCCGTTCCTCGGCTTCCTGGCGCGCCATCGCGCGCTGGAGATCCTGGCGTTCGTCTTCCTCTACAAGTTCGCCGACCAGCTCACGCAGGCGCTGACCAGGCCGTTCCTCATCGACATGGGGTACAACGCGGACCACCGGGGGATCGCGCTGGCCACGGTGGGCCTCGTCGCCACGATCGTCGGCGCGCTCCTCGGAGGCTGGATCACCACGCTCATCGGCCTCGGGCATTCGCTCTGGGTGTTCGGGGTCCTGCAGATCTTCTCGAACCTCGGCTACTATTTCGTGTCGCTCGCCGCCGGGCCCGTGCTGCCGCTGATGTACGGCGCGGCCGGATTCGAACTGCTGACAGGGGGACTCGGCACCGGGGCCTTCTCGGTGCTGCTGCTGCGCATGACGCAGAAGCGGTTCTCGGCCACGCAGTACGCCTTGTTCTCGAGCCTCTTCGCCCTGCCCCGGCTGCTGGCAGGCCCGATCGCGGGCGTGGCGGTGGACGCGGCCGGGTGGTCGACGTTCTTCCTGTCGACGCTGGTCGTCGGGATTCCCGGGCTCGTGATGCTCGCGCGCTTCGCGCCGCTGGGGGTACGCGAGCCGACCTTCTCGGTCGAAGCGGTGACGCCTCGCGCGCCGCTCGGAGCCGCGCAGATCGCCCTCAGGGGGGCGATGGGAGGGCTCGTCGTCGGCGCGGCCGGGTTCGTCCTGGATGCCGCCCTCTTCGCGGTCAAGACGATGCGCGAGACCAAGGGGGCGTTCGATCTCTGGGCCGCGATGTGGCGCCTGGCGCACCCCGCTTCCATCACCGACTGGATGGAATTGGTCGGCGTCGCGGCGTTCGGCGTCATCAGCGGCCTGTTCGTCGCGGCCCTCACCGCCGCGCGCCGGGGCGAGGGCCGGAACCTGGCTGCCGCGCAGGAGTAATCGAGGCGGAGCCCACCCCCGCCTCGAGCCCGCGCGGACTGCGCTATCATCCACTGCGGCAGTCCATGCGTGTCTTCCTGGGAGTTCCCATGACGCGAACATCGCCAAGGCTCCTCGGCCTCGCCGCTGCAGCCCTGCTTCTGACACTCGCGCCGATTCCGGCCATCGCCCAGGAGCCGCGGCCGGCCCAACCAGCCGCGGACGCCGCCCAGTTCGAACAGGACGTGCCCACGGCCCCCGTCGTGGTCGACGGCGCGACGATTCTCCAGCTACGAGGCACCTCTGCGTTCCCGGCCGATCATCGCGCCCGGGTGGTGGCCGACCGGATCCGTACCGCTGCGGCCAACCCCGCCGTCCAGGCCGACGCGCTGCGCATCGAGGAGACCGAGTTCGCGAGCCAGATCATGGCCGGCACGCAGTTGCTCATCGGCGTGTATGACGCAGACGCGCTGGTTGAGGGTGTGCCTCGGAGGGCGCTCGCCGGCATGTACCTCAACCGTATCCGGATGGCCATCACCGCCTACCGCGCGGATCGAAGCGCGCCAGCCCTTCGGCGTGCCGGCATCGCGGCCGCTGTCGCGACCGTCGTCTTCGTCGTGTTGGTGGTCGTGCTCATCTGGCTGAGGCGGAAACTCGACGCGCTGCTCGACAGGCGGTACGGCCAGAAGATCGAGTCGCTTGCCGCCAAGTCCCAGGACGTCGTCAGCGTCCGGCGCCTCTGGCATTTCCTCGACGCCGCGCTGCGCTTCGTCCGTTCGGCCTCGATCGTCGTGCTGGCCCTGGTGTACGTGCAGTACCTGCTCGGGCTGTTTCCGTACACGCGACTGGCCGCGAACCGGGTGACCGGCTATGTGATCGGGCCGGTGGAGACGATGGGGGCGTCGCTGCTGAGCAATGTCCCGAACCTGATCTTCCTGGTGATCCTGGTCTACGTGGTGCGCATCGTCCTGCGCATGATCCGCCGCTTCTTCGAGGCCGTAGAACAGGGCCGGATCCAGCTCGCCAACTTCGACCGGGAGTGGGCCACGCCGACCTACAAGCTGATGCGCCCACTGGTCATCGCGTTTGCGATCATCGTCGGCTACCCGTACATTCCCGGCTCGGACTCGGAAGCGTTCAAGGGCGTCTCCCTCTTTCTCGGCATCATCTTCTCGCTCGGGTCCTCGTCGTTCATCGCCAACATGATCGCCGGCTACAGCATGACCTACCGCCGCGCGTTCAAGCTCGGCGACTTCGTGCAGATCGGCGACGTGAGGGGCGTGGTGTCGTCGGTACGGCTGCAGGTCACCCACATCAGGACGATCAAGAACGAGGAGATCGTCGTCCCGAACTCCCAGATCCTGGGGGCGTCGGTCACGAACTACAGCTCGCTGGCCCAGTCGAAGGGCCTGATTCTGCACACCACGGTCGGCATCGGGTACGAAACGCCGTGGCGGCAGGTGGAGGCGATGCTGATCGAAGCGGCGCGCCGGACGCCGGGCCTGCTGACCGAGCCGCCGCCGTTCGTGTTCCAGTTGCAGTTGGGCGACTTCTGCGTCACCTACGAGCTGAACGTCTACTGCGCCGACCCGCTGAAGATGCGGGCCACGTACTCGGACCTCCATCGCCACATCCTCGACGTGTTCAACGAGTATGGCGTCCAGATCATGACGCCGGCCTACGAGGGCGACCCGGAGGTCCCGAAGGTCGTGCCGAAGGAGCAGTGGTACCTGGCGCCTGCGAAGCCCGACGCCGCCACCACCGATCCCCGCCCGCGTCTATGAGGGTCAGACCCGGGGGGGAGCCTCCCCACAAGGCTTCTCGCCGCGAGGTGTTCAAGAGCGCACAGCCGGGGTGATTGCGGCTGCGGTACAGTGCCGGCGACCGGTTGCGCCGTGCCGCGCCCGAGCCGGACGGCGTGTCTGTCCGGGGCCCTGCCGCGGCCAGCACAGGGGAGGAAGCCCGTGAAGACCATCAGGCTTGTCGCGATCGCGCTCGTCATCCTCGCCACGGCGATGCCCGCCGCGGCACAGCCCGCCAAGATGTACGACAAGGACGTGAAGGCCCTGATCGAAGACTCCAAGAAGACGTTCGAGCGCTTCTGGGATGCCGTCGACGACAAGACGAAAAACGCCGTGTTCAAGGGGCCGGCCGGCGAGTACGTCGCCAAGTTGATGGCCGATGATTACAAGAAGGCCATCGAGAACGCCATCAGCCGGTTCAGCCCCAGTTATTCGGCCAGCACCGAAGTGGGCGCATTCATGAAGGACGCGGTCCGGTTCCAGGGTTTCGTGAGGCAGCAGGACGCCAGCTTCAAGGGCGCCTCGGAGTGGCAGGCGCACACGGGCGTGCTCGGCAAGCTCGCGACGGAGTACGGCGCCAGCTTCCCGCCGGCGCAGGATCAGCCGTTCCGCTGGCACACCGACCAGGAGGTCATTTCTGCGACCGCGGCCATCGAGGCGACCAGCAAACAGGCGGCGACCGCCGTCGAGGACGCGCTGAAGAAGGACAAGACCACTCCCGAACCTGCCAGGAAGGCGCTCGTCGGGGAGATCAAGGGGCTCGGTGAGGCCGCCAAGGCGCTGGGGTCGGCTGTCAAGGACGGCAAGCCGGCGTCGGCACTCGTGACGAACCTCTTCGATCAGACGAAGAAGGCGCAGGATGCGCTCGGATCCAACCCGACCGCGAGCAAGTTCCAGGGCCAGTTGGGCGCGGTCAACGCGCAGAACGCGACCATCCGCAGCGCGTTTCACGTGAAGTAGCGCGGCGTGCCGCCGGAAGAAGAACGGGGTCAGACACCACACGGCATGGTGTCTGACCCCGTCTGTCTGAGGGGAATCGGGAACCCCTTGCGCTACCCGACGAACACCCGCCCGTTGCGGAACAGGCGCATCCAGCGGCTGTCCTCGCCCCAGCCCTACCACTCAATCTCGTGGACCGCGAACCACGGCACGACCGCGGCCTGCGTGCGCCGCTGGCGTTCCTGGCCGCCATACACCAGAATCGGATCGATCCGGGTATTGGCGGCGCCGAGGTCCTGGTTCGCGAGCCACGACAGATCTCCGAAGAACTCACCGGCGACGGTCTGACCGGACTTGACCTCCACGGCCACGATGGCGTCGCCGCGCTCGACGACGAGGTCGACCTCGTGGCCCTGATGGTCGCGATAGAACGAGATCCGCGGGCGGCGGCCGGTGCTGAACATGGCCTTCAGCGCCTCGCAGACGACGTAGTTCTCGAAGAGCGCACCGCGCAGCGGGTGAGTGACCAACTGTACGGGCGTGCGGATGCCGAGCAGATAGCAGGCGAGCCCCGTGTCGTAGAAGTACGTCTTCGGCGCGCGGACAAGCCGCTTTCGGGTGTTGGTGTGGAACGGGTGAAGCCGGAACGCGACGTAGCTCGCCTCGAGCACGGACAGCCACGCCCGGGCCGTGTTGTGCGTCACACCCGCGTCGGCACCCAGCCGGGAGAGATTGAGCAACTGGCCCGTGCGGCCGGCCATCAGGCCGAGAAAAGCCTGGAACGCGGAGAGGTCGAGCACGTTCGTGATCCGGCGCACGTCCCGCTCGACGTAGGTCGACACATACGCCTCGTACCAGTCCGGCGGCGGAATGGCCCGATCGGGGATCGCCGGAAACCCTCCACGCCAGATCTGGTCCCACAACGAGGGTGGTGTTCCGGGGAACCTCTCGTACTCCGGCCGCGAGCACGGCAACAGCGTCACCAGGCCCGTGCGTCCAGTCAGCGACTGCGAGACCGACGCCAGCAGGGCCAGATTCGCGGACCCGGTGAGCACGAAGCGTCCAGCCTCGGGCCGCTGGTCGACTTCCACCTGCAGATAGGACAGCAGATCGGGTGCCCGCTGGACCTCGTCGATCACGGCTCCGGAGGAGTGAGCCTCCAGAAAGCCGCGCGGATCGCCGGTGGCGAAGGCGCGCTGGTCCAGCGCCTCGAGCGACACGTAGTGCTTGTCGGGAAAGAGCTGGCGGCACAACGTCGTCTTTCCCGACTGCCTGGGCCCTGTGATCGTGACGACGGGGAAGGACTGGCAGAGCGCCCGAACGTGCGGAGCGATGTCCCGTTGCACGGGCATGCAAAGAGGATGTGGCAATCTATGAAAATTGTCAATCGGATTTACAGATTTCACGTCGCCGCCGCCGAACAACCGGAACATCGAAAAGACGACTGGGTCTTCACCCGACAAACACCCGCGCGTTGCGGAACAGGCGCATCCAGGGGCTGTCCTCGCCCCAGCCGTCCGGGTGCCACGAGAGCTGAACAGTCCGGAACACCCGCTCCGGATGCGGCATCAGCGCGGTGAAACGGCCGTCGGCCGTGGTCACGGCCGTGAGCCCGCCGGCCGACCCATTGGGGTTGAGCGGATAGGTTTCTGCCGGGCGGCCGCGGTTGTCGACGAACCGGCCGGCCGCCACGACCTTGCCCGCGTGCTCGGGCGTCTCGAACAGCGCCCGGCCCTCGCCGTGCGCCGTGACGACCTGGAGCCGGCTGCCCGCCATGCCCGAGAAGAACAGCGACGGGCTCTCCAGGATCTCCATCGTCGAGAGCCGCGCCTCGAACTGCTCGGAGGTGTTCTTGACGAAGCGCGGCCACGCCTCCGCCCCGGGGACGAGTTCCTTGAGCGCCGCCATCATCTGGCAGCCGTTGCAGACGCCCAGGGCAAAGGTGTCGGGCCGCGCAAAGAACGCCGCGAACTCGTCGCGCGCGCGCGGGTTGTAGAGGATCGACTTCGCCCAGCCCTCGCCGCCGCCGAGCACGTCGCCGTAGGAGAAGCCGCCGCATGCGGCGAACGCGCGGAACGACGCGAGCGAGACCCGTCCTTCGATGATGTCGCTGACATGGACGTCGTGCGCCTCGAACCCTGCGCGATCGAAGGCGGCCGCCATCTCGACTTCCCCATTGACTCCCTGATCGCGGAGAATCGCGACTGGCGGCCTGGCGCCGGTGGCGATATAGGGCGCGGCGACGTCGTCGGCAGGATCGAAGGGCACGAACGGAGAGATGCCTGGGTCGCCCGCGTCGAGAATCCGGTCGTACTCCTCGCGGGCGGATTCGGGGTTGTCGCGCAGCGACTGCATCTGCCAGGTCGTCTCGCTCCAGGCGCGATGGAGCGCCGTCCGCGAGTCGCTGAAGAGCACATCCGAGCCTCGCACCACTCGGATCTCGCCGTCCTCGGTCACGCGGCCCACGGCGCGCGCGTCGAGGCCCCGAGCGCGCAAGGCGCCCAGTGCCACATCGAGGTCGGCCTGGCGAACCTGGACGACCACTCCCAACTCCTCGGCGAACAGCGCCGCCGCCAGCCGGCCGTCGGTCGCGCACAGCGCGGCGGCGTCAATCGTCACGCCGGCGCGCCCCGCGAACGCCATTTCACAGATGGTCACGAACAGCCCGCCGTCGGAACGATCGTGGTAGGCGAGCACGCGGCCGGCCCGGCGCAATTCCGCGAGCGCGTCGAACAGGCCGCGAATCCTGGCCGGGTCGCCGACGTCAGGGGCCTCGTCGCCCGTCTCGTTGTAGACCTGCGCAAGGACGGACCCGCCCAGCCGCGCCTGGCCGTTCGACAGATCGATGAGGACCAGGACGGTCGGTCCCGCGTCCTTCCGCAGCTGGGGCGTCCACGTCTCGCGCACGTCGTCGCACGGCGCGAAGGCGGAGACAAAGAGCGAGACCGGGCTGACGACCTCGGCTCGGCCGTCTCGGTCCTCCCAGGCGGTGCGCATCGACATCGAGTCCTTGCCGACCGGAATGCTCACGCCCAGGGCGGGGCAGAGGTCGAGGGCGACGGCGCGGACCGTGTCGAAGAGGGCCGCGTCCTCGCCCGGCGCGCCGGCGGCGGCCATCCAGTTCGCGGACAGTTTCACCAGCGAGAGCGCGCGAACGGGTGCCGCGGCCAGGTTCGTCAGCGCCTCGCCCACCGCCATCCGCCCCGACGCCGGCGCGTTGACCACCGCGAGCGGCGTGCGCTCGCCGATGGCGAACGCTTCCCCCGCGTAGCCGTGAAACGACAGCAGCGTGGTGGCGCAGTCGGCCACGGGCACCTGCCAGGGCCCGACACACTGATCGCGGGAGCACAGGCCGCCCACCGTCCGATCGCCGATCGCGATGAGGAAGGTCTTGTCGGCGACGGCCGGCGCGCGAAGGACGCGTGACACGGCATCGGCGAGGCTGACCGACGCGGCGTCGAACGGCCGGAGCGCCGGCGCGACGCGGCGCACCTCGCGCGTCATGCGCGGGGGCTTGCCCAGCAGGGCCGGCAGATCCATGTCGACCGCGTCGTTGCCGAACAGCGGGTCGTGGACCACGAGGTGATGGTCGTCGGTGACCGTGCCGACGACGGCGAACGGGCAGCGCTCGCGCCGGCAGAGCGCGCCGAACGCGTCGAGGCGCTCGGGCGCGATCGCGAGCACGTAGCGCTCCTGGGCCTCGTTGCACCACACCTCGCGCGGCGACATGCCGGGCTCTTCGTTCGGCGCCGCGCGCAGGTCGATGCGCGCGCCGCGGCCGGCCCCGTGGGCGATCTCGGGCAGGGCATTCGAGAGCCCGCCCGCGCCGACGTCGTGGATCGAGAGAATCGGGTTCGCGCCGCCGAGCGCCCAGCACCGATCGATCACCTCCTGGGCGCGGCGCTGGATCTCCGCGTTGCCTCGCTGCACGGAATCGAAGTCCAGATCGGCCGTGTTGGCGCCGGTCGTCATAGACGAGGCGGAGCCGCCGCCCATGCCGATCAGCATGCCGGGCCCGCCCAACTGGATGAGCAGGGCGCCGGCCGGAACGTCCGCCTTGTGCGCGTCGGCGGCCCGGATGTTGCCCACGCCGCCGGCCAGCATGATGGGCTTGTGGTAGCCGCGCCTGACGCCCGCGGCTTCCTGCTCGTAGGTCCGGAAATAGCCGGCGAGGTTCGGCCGCCCGAACTCGTTGTTGAACGACGCCGCCCCGATGGGCCCTTCGAGCATGATGGCGAGCGGTGAGGCGATGCGATCCGGCTTCGACTCGGCGCCCTCCCACGGACGCTCGAACCCGGGGATGCGCAGGTTCGACACCGAGAAGCCGCACAGACCGGCCTTCGGCTTCGAGCCCCGCCCGGTGGCGCCTTCGTCGCGGATCTCGCCGCCCGAACCGGTGGCCGCGCCCGGGAACGGCGAGATCGCCGTCGGGTGGTTGTGCGTCTCCACCTTCATCAGCGTGTGCGTCTCGTCTTCCCGGTAGCCGTAGCGGCCGGTGGCGGGGTCCGCGAAGAAGCGCCGCGCCATCCCGCCTTCCATCACCGCGGCGTTGTCCGAGTAGGCGCTCACGGTGCCCTGGGGGTTGGCCGCGTGCGTGGTGCGGATCATGCCGAAGAGCGAATGCGGCTGGGGCTCGCCGTCGACGACCCACGACGCGTTGAAGATCTTGTGGCGGCAGTGCTCCGAGTTCGCCTGCGCGAACATGGTGAGCTCGACGTCGGTCGGATTCCTGCGGCGGCCCGTGAAGTACGTCGACGAGGTAGTCGATCTCGTCCGGCGCCAGCGCCAGGCCGAATGCCTGGTTCGCTTCTTCGATCGCCTGCCGGCCGCGCGCGAGCACGGCGATCGTCGTCAGCGGCTTCGGCGGGACATGGCGGAAGAGCTCGTCGGCGTCGTCACACGAGCCGAGCACCGTCTCCGTCATGCGGTCGTGCAGCAGCGGCAGGATCGGGCTGAGATCGCCTGTCGCCTCGAGATAGTAGACCGTTCCGCGCTCGATGCGGCGGATCGCGCCAAGCCCGCAGTGCGTTGCGATGTCGGTGGCCTTCGACGACCAGGGCGAGATCGTCCCCAGTCTCGGCGTGACGAGCACCTCGCGTCCGGCGGCCGCCGCAGCCGGGGCGCCGTACGTCAGCAGGCGATCGAGCGTCACCGCCTCTGCCGGATCGAGCGGCCGCTCCACCTCGACGAAATGCCAGAACCGGGCCGCGACGACGCGCGCCGCCGGCTGGTCACGCTGCATGCGCGCGTTGAGCTTGTCGAGGCGGAACGCTGACAGGGCAGAGCCGCCGGCAATCTTGAGGACCGTCATCTGCCCCCGATTCTACCTGACCGGGCGGGGCCCGTCGGCGGCGTCACTTGCCCCGGAGTTTCGCAACCGGGCCATCCACGCCCGCCGGCGGCTGGGTGGCGGCGAACTGATCCTCGTCGCCGAGCGCCTGCTTCAGACGCATCAACTCCGCCTTGAGCTCCGCGGTGATCGTCTCGTGCCCCGGCTGGCCGTAGAGGTTGTGCAGTTCACCCGGGTCGTTCACGAGGTCGAACAGCTCCCACTGCCCGCTCTTCCAGAAGGAGATGAGCTTGTGCGTCGCCGTACGGACGCCGTAGTGCGCCCGCGTGTTGTGATCGCCAGGGTCGTGGTAGTAGCGGTAGTACATCGAGGTCCGCCAGCCCGCGGGCGTGTGCCCCTTCATGAGCGGGACGAGGCTGCGGCCCTGCATGTCGGCCGGTGTCTGGAGCCCGGCGGCCTCGAGGAACGTGGGCGCGAAGTCCACGTTGAGCGCCATCGCCTTCGCCACCGCGCCTGCCTTGATGCCGGCAGGCCATCGCACGAGGAACGGCATCCGCAGGCACTCCTCGGTACATGAACCGCTTGTCGTACATCCCGTGATCGCCGAGGAAGAACCCCTGATCGCTGGTGTAGACGACGATGGTGTGCTTCGACAGGCCGGCCGCATCGAGCGCGGCAAGGACGCGGCCGACGCTGTCGTCAACCGACTGGACCGTGGCGAGGTAGTCCTGCATGTAGCGCTGGTACTTCCATCGCGTGAGTGCCTCGCCCGTCAGCGTCGCCTGCCGGCCGCCGGCGTCGATGGTCACCTCGTCGGGCTTGGTGCCGAGCCACTGGTTGAGGTCCGGCCCGGTGAGCCCGGCCGGGTGCTCGAGCTTGAGATCGCGGCGGGTCAGGTCGGCGGCCACGCGCTGCTTGTTCTCGTGAAGGGCGTCGGTCCGCGTCGCGTACGAGTCCCACAGCGTCGGCGGCTCCGGGATCCACCGGTTCTCGAACAGCTTCCGGTATCGCTCCTCCGGCACCCAGTGCCGGTGCGGCGCCTTGTGGTGCATCATCAGAAAGAAGGGCCTGCCGGCCGGCCGCGTGCGGATGAAGTCGAGCGCCAGCTCGGTGATGACGTCGGTGACGTACCGGCCCGCGTAGGTCTTCTCGCCCGACGCGGTATAGAGCACCGGATCGTTGTAGGCGCCCTGGCCCGGCAGGATCTCCCAGCGATCGAAGCCCGCCGGATCGCTGCCGAGGTGCCACTTGCCGATCATGCCCGTGTAGTACCCGCCGGCCTGGAGCAGGCGCGCGACGGTTTGCCGCGAGCTGTCGAACCGGTTGAAGACCGGCACCCCGTTCCGATGCGAGTACTGGCCCGTCAGGATGGCCGCGCGGCTCGGCGTGCAGATGGAGTTCGTGACGAACACGTTGTCGAACCTCATGCCCTCGCGCGCCAGGCGGTCGATGTTCGGCGTGGTGTTCACCCGCGAGCCATACGCGCCGATCGCGTGGGCCGCGTGGTCGTCCGACATGATGAAAACGATGTTCGGGCGATCGGCGGCCGAGGCCGGCCCGGCCAGGACCGCCACCAGGAGCGTCAGAAGGGTCAGGCGCATGGCCCTGATTCTAGATCGGGACGGCACCATGCTACAATCGCGGGCAGCGAGCCGCCACCAGATGATGCCACCAGCCCCGACCCTGTCCCCGGAGGCCAAGTACCGCCTCCTGCTGAAGCTGTCGCAGGAGATCGGACGGAGCCTCGACCTCCAGGAAGTGCTCGCCTATCTGCTCGAAGCGGTGCGGACGGCCGTGCAGTTCGACGCCGCGGGCGTCTTCGTCCTGAACCGGATCGTGCCCCTCGGCCAGGACACCGGCGGGCTCCTGATTGCCGGCATGGCCGCGGTGGGATTCGACGACCTGCCCCGCGACGATGACCCGATGCTGCGGCAGGGCAAGGGCATCATCGGCCACGTGATCGCGACGGGCCAGACCGTCATCGCGCCGGACGTTCGCCTCGATCCTTACTACGTCGAGGGCAAAGCCTCGACCCGGTCCGAGATCGCCGTGCCGATTGTCAGCGGCGGCGCCGTCATCGGCGCGCTGAACCTGGAGAGCGACACGCTGGACGCGTTCTCGGACGCGGATGTCGAGTACCTGGAGTTCTTCGCCGTCGCGGCGGCCATCTCCATCGAGAAGGCCGTGGTGCACCTCGAGATGCTCGAGAAAGAGCGCATCGAGCACCAGCTCCGCATCGCCAGGCAGGTGCAGGCGGCCCTGCTCCCGGCGGCCGACCCGGCCGTCCCCGGGTACGACATCGCCGGCACCAACGTGCCGACGTGGGAAATCGGGGGCGATTACTACGACTACCTGCCGCAGCCGGACGGCCGCCTCGGGGTGGCTATCGCCGACGTCTCGGGCAAGGGCGTGCCCGCGGCGCTCATCATGGCGACGTTTCGCGCGGCGCTCCGCGCCCAGCGCGTCCGGGACATGGCGCTGGACGGCATGGCGGACCGCCTGAACCGCATCCTGCTCGATTCGATGGACACCTCGCGCTTCGTGACGGCCTTCTACGGGCTGCTCGATCCCGCCAGCGGCGAGCTCGGCTTCGCCAATTGCGGGCACAATCCGCCGATCCTGCTTCGCGGCGCCGGGCCCCGCGAGACGCTGCCGAGCGGCGGCCCGGCCCTGGGCATGTGGCGCGAGGCACGCTTCGCGACGGGCTCGGTGGCGCTGCGGCCTGGCGACATCCTGGTGCTCTACACCGACGGCGTGATCGAGGCGATGAACGGGTCGGGCGAGATGTTCGGCGTCGATCGCCTCGAGCGCGTGATCGCCAGCCGCCGCGACGACGCCGCGCGCGACCTTGTCGAGGCGGTCGTCGACGCCACCCGCGCGTTTGCCGGGCGTTCGACCTACGAGGACGACTTCACCCTGGTTGTCGTCAAGCGACAGGGCGGCGTGCAGGCCGATCCGGCATGACGGCGTCCATCATCCTGGCCCTGCTACTGGCGGTGCTGATCGGCGTCTCGCTCGGCACCCTGGGCAGCGGCGGGTCGATCATCACCATGCCGGTGCTGGTCTACGTGGCCGGCGTGCCCGCGCACACCGCGGTGGGCATGTCCCTCGTCATCGTCGGGGCAACCGCCGCGGCGGGAAGCTGGCTGCAGTCGCGCAGGGTCGGGCTCGATGCGCGAACTGTGGCCATCTTCGCCGTCACAGGCGCCGCGGGGGCGTACGGCGGCGCGCAGCTGACTCCGCTGGTCGGCAGCGCGACGCTCATGGGGATCTTCGCCGTGCTGATGCTGCTGGCCGGGTGGAGGATGCTGGCGGCGCGCACCGATTTGCCCGCGCCGCAGGACTGCCGTGTCTGGCGCTGCGCCGTCACGGGGCTGGCGCTCGGCGTGCTGACAGGCTTCCTCGGCATCGGCGGAGGCTTTCTCATCCTGCCTGCGCTCGTCCTCGCCGCGGGGCTCGACATGAAGCGCGCCGTGCCGACATCGCTGGCTATCATCGCCTTTAATGCCGCCGGCGGGCTTGCCGGCCAGCTGCGCCAGGCAGCGTTCGATTGGAGCCTGACGGCGGCCTTTCTCGGCTTCGCGCTGACAGGCATGGCCGGCGGGTCGATGATCACCAGGCGCGTCGCCGGCGACAGGCTCCGGCGGGGGTTCGCGTGGGCCGTGATCGCGCTCGGGACGGCCATCCTCGGGTTCCAGGTTTTGCGCCGCGCGGGTCTCGCCTGAGGGTAAGATGACGGATGGCTTCCCTGCATAGGAGACGTGGCATGCGTCGGACCCTCCTGACGGCGGTGATGCTCGCGCTCGCGGCGAGCGCGGTGGTGTACGGGGCGAAATTCAAGTCCACCTGGAAGGCGCCGGACGTCGATCGGCTGAACTTCGCCGGCAAGAAGGTCGCCGCCGTCGTCATCAGCCCGGACCAGGATCTTCGAGATCTCGGCCGAAGAAGAACTGGCGCGTCAGCTGACGGCGCTCGGCGTGCAGGGCGTGCCGTCCTACAGGCTGGTTCCGAAAGAGGTGCTCCAGGACAAGGTCAGGGTCAAGGAGTGGTTCCAGCAGTCCGGCACCGCAGGCCTCGTCGTGATCCGTGTCGTATCGGCGGACAAGGAGATTACGTACACGCCGGACGTGTGGGTCACGTCGATGTATGCGAGCCCGTGGGACTACTACGCCTACGGGTGGGGCTCGGCCATCGGGGGGGTCAGCAGGCGCGAGGAACTCGTCGTGACGATTGAGACGATGGTGTACAGCGTCCCGCTGAGCAAGCTCGTGTGGGCCGGCGTGAGCGAGAAGACCAACCCGAAGGACGCCCAGAAGATCGTCAAGGAGCTGCTCGGAGCCGTCGTGTCCGAGATGCGCAAGCAGGGCCTCGTGCCCAAGGGCACGCCGTAGACCCGGGCGGAGTCCCGAACCATGGTTGCGAGGCTTCGCATCGCGGCCGCCGCGACTTGGCTGGCTATCCTCGGGATTGTCGTGTCGGCCGGGGCGGCCAGCGCCCAGACGGTCCAGGCGGCCCAGGGGGCGGCGACCCCCCAACCTCCGCCCGAACCGCAGGTCGACATCTTCGACATCGCCCGAAAGCTCTACAGAGACCCCCCGGCCAACCCGCCGGATCCGGACCCGCAGATTGACCGGGGTCTCCAGCTGAGTCTCGCGCCGGGCTTTGCCTACAACCCGTCCGCCGGGTTCATCATCGGCGCGTCGGGGAGCCTGTCGAAGTACTTCGGCGATCCCGCGACGACCCGAATCTCGTCGGCCGTGGCCGGGGCGTCGTACTCGTCGAAGCAGCAGGCCTCCCTCACCTTCAAGTTCGGCATGTCCTCCAGCGGGAACCGCTGGCGCTTCGACGGCGACAACCGTTTTCAGTGGACCTCGCAGGACAGCTACGGATTGGGGACGGGCACCGCGCCATCCGACGGCGTGTACACGAAGTTCACCTACGTCCGGATGTTCGATGCGGCGTGGTACAAGCTGGTGAAGAATCTCTACGCCGGCGCGGGCTTTCACTACAGCCTGCACACGAACGTGCGGCCGGGCACCGACGGCGACCCTGCGTGGGAAGATTCCGACTACGTCACCTACACCGAGGAGAACGGCTTCGACCCGGAGGGCCAGACATCCGCCGGCTTCGCCGCGGGCCTGATGCTGGATACCCGCGACAACCCCATCAATGCCTCCCGCGGGTGGCTTGCCCTTGTCGCCTACCGGCCGTCGGCCAAAGGGCTGTTCGGCGCCGACGCGTCGTTTCAGGAAACCCTCGTGGACGTGCGCTCGTTCTTCAGCGTCACCAAGGACCGCCGTCAGCGGCTCGCGGTGTGGGTCCAGGGAGACTTCACCGGATCGGGCGCGCCGCCTGTACTTCGACGTCCCCGCCCTTGGCGTGAGCGTCGTAGGCCGGTCGGGGAGGGGCTACACCGAAGGCCGGTTCAGAGGCGAGAAGCTGATGTACGGGGAACTGGAGTACCGGGCCACGCTGATGCGCAACGGACTGCTGGGCATCGTGGCGTTCCTGAACACCACCACCGTGTCGGACCGACAGACCGGCGAAGAGCTGTTCGACGGATTCGCGACCGCGGGGGGCATCGGGCTGAGAGTGCTGTTCGCCAAGCGCACCGGCACCAACCTGTGCATCGACTACGCCTGGGGACGCCAGGGCTCCAAGGGCTTCTACCTGGGGCTCCAGGAAGCGTTCTAGGCCCGACCAGGACCGGCGCGGGGTCAGAATCCGGCCCCGGCCCCGATCAGCGAGCATGGCATCGACGGCCTGCCGCGCCCTGGCGCGGCGCGAGGGCCAGTCGCCGCTGACATGGACGACGCGTGCGCCGAGGGCGGACAGCCGGTCCTCGAACAACCGATGCAACTGCGCGCGGGCTGCCGGCCGGTCCCGCTGCAGGCCGTCTTCGACCCACGGGACATCTGGATGCAGCAGCAGGTAGAGATCGCCGAGCCGCGCCTCCGCCTCGCGCTCGACCCACGCGGGACACGCCCCGTAGTAGTGGTGCGCGTACACGACCGTGCTCACAAGGTCGGTGTCCTTGATGGCGACAACCGACGCCGCGCGGAGGGCCGCGTCCTCCTGCTCCATCTGCCCGTGCGCGATGGCCTCGACATCGCCTGCGGTGAGAGGCGCGCCTTTCCGGTCGAGGTACTCGCGGGCAAACTCCGGCGAACACGGCGCTCCGAGGCGATCCGCCAGGTCCCGCGCGAGCGTCGTCTTCCCGGTACACTCCGAGCCGGTGACGACGACTACCAGCGGCCTCGCCCGGGTCATGGGCGGCCCCCGGTTGTCATCGATCGCCTCCAGTCGCGGAACCCCAGCAGCGCGAGGCCGACGTAAATCCCGTAGAGCCCCGCCGTCAGCGTCAGCCCCTGCGACAGGCCCATGCCTACGTAGACCACGTCGACCGCCACCCACAACACCCAGTTCTCCAGGAACTTCCGCGCCTGCATCCATTGAGCGGCGAGGCTGAACGAGGTGGCAACGCCATCGAGGTACGGCATGGCGTGGTCGGTCCGGGTGCGGAGCCAGTAGCCCGAGGCCCAGGCGGCGGCTGCGCCCACAGCCACGAGCCCGACGGCCAGCCCCTTCGGCAGGCGCGACACGGTCAACGCCTGGTGCCCCTCGCCGCCGCGCAACCACGCGTGCCACCCGTACGCGAGCAGCCCGACGTAGACGCCCTGCAATCCCATGGCGCCATAGAGCTTCGCGTCGTAGAACACCACGATGAACGACACGACCGAGACGATCCCGGCAGGCCAGCACCAGATGTTCTGGCGGGTGGTGAGCCAGACTCCCAGCACCCCGGTGACGACGCCGACGACCTCGAACGGGTTCGCGGCCACGTCAGAACCTGGATTCCAGCGCCACGAACACGCTCCGCGTCGCCAGCGGATAGTAGTAGCGCGTGCCGGCCGCCTGCATCGCGCCGCCGCCATCCATGACGAAGTACTGATAGCTGTAGCCGCTCGGGAACATCCGGCGGTTGTCGAGCAGATTGGTCGCCTGCACCCGCACCCGCGGCCCGGCGGCGGCCGTGAACGGCAGGAGCCGGGCGAGGGAGATGGACAGGTCCGCGTCGAGGCCGAAGAAGCCCGGCGCCTTGAAGTCGGCGCTATCCGTGTTGTCCAGGTGCGCCGCACCGACGTACCGGCCGGCGGCGCCGACGGTGAGCCACTGCGCCGGCGAGTACGCCGCGCCGAGGGTGAACAGGACGGCCGGCGTCAAGAGGGGCGCCACGTTGTCGTGCGTCAGGCTGGTCGTCCCGGTCCAGGCGCCGCTCCCGTCATAGACGTCGTAGAACTGCGTCCATGACCGGATGCGGTTGTAGCTGTACGTCGCCGAGTGCCGCACCTGCAGCGGCTTTGCCGGCGTCCACGTGACGTCGAATTCCACGCCTCTCCGGACGCTCTCGTCCACGTTCCGCCTGAGCGGCAGGCCGATCTCCGACAGTTCGCCCGTCTGCGCAATCTCGTTTTCGAACGACATCGAGTAGACGTTCGCGCGCAGGGTGAGGCCCGGCCGCGACCATTCGGCGCCGGCCTCCACGTTCACCACGTCTTCCGGCTTCACGGCCGAGAGGTCGTACTGCACCGTCGGGTTGTCCTCGCCCTGCAGCATGTCGCTGCGCGCGGGCTCGCGGCCGGCGCGACCGATCGACGCGTACGCGCTGACGCCGCGCCCCAGGTCGAGCCGGGTCCCGACCTTCGGGTTGAAGAAGGTCCAGTCGATCGACCCGAGGTCGAGATCCCCGTCGAAGCGGAAACGCACCCAGCGAACCTGAACGTCGCCGTAGTGATGCCACCGGCCGCTGGCGTAACCCAGTTTCACGAACGTGTTCGCCTCGTTCTTGAAGCCATGATTCACGTATTCGGCCGGCCCGCCGACGATCTCGCGGGCGTGCCGGCTCTCGAAGTCGTTGGCATGCCCGCCCCACGTCAGGTCGAACGCCCCGCGGACGGCGCGGTACGTCGCCGTCGCGCCCACGCTGCTCCAGTCGAGGTTGTACTGATACAGCCCGGCGGTCGCGCTCTGGATCCGGTACCAGCCGCCGGCGCCGTTGTAGTAGCCCTGCACCGACAGCTCGGCGGCCGGCCCGAAGGCGCGGTGGTACTGGGCCGTCACGAAGCGCTGCGTGAACTGGTCACGCTCGTCCGGGCTCATCGGGTTGGCGCGAAGATCCGTCTCGAGCGCCTCCTCATCGGCCGCCAGGAACGCGAGTTGTGACGCCTGCCTCCCGGCGAAGCCGAACACCTTGAAGTACGAGGTGTCCGTGTCCCTCGATGCGCCGGCGTACACGCTGCGCTGCGTCGACCCCGCGTGCTCCCGGAACCCATCGGCCTCCTGGTACGCCGCCTGGCCGTAGAGCTTGATCCCGCCGCCCAGCCTGCCCGAGTGCGCCGCTGCGCTGAACCGGCGGGTCCCGAACGATCCGCCGCCGAGGCGGACATCGGCGGCGGCCTTCTCCTTCAAGTCGACGCTGGCGAAGTTGATCGAACCGACGAACGAGGCCGCGCCCACCGTCGACGTTCCGACGCCCCGCTGCACCTGCAGGCTCTCGATCGCATTGGCGAAGTCGCCGAAGTTGGCGAAGTAGAACGCCGAGTCCTCGGGCTCGTTCAGGGGCACGCCGTCGAGCGTGATGTTCATCCGCGTCTGCGGGATGCCCCGCAGGTAGATGTACGAATAGCCCGTGGCCGAGCCGGAGTCCGAGTACTGGGTGACCGACGGCACCTCCTTCAGGAGGAACGGCATCTCCTGGCCCGTGTTCAGCTGCTCGATCTCGCGCCGGTCCAGGTCGCGCTTCGTGATCGGAGCGTCGGCGTCGGCGCGCACCGCGGCCACGGTGATCTCCTCCGCGAAGCGCGCAACCGGGCTCAGGAGGACATCGACGCCGACGAGCGGTCCGGCGACGTCGATGTCCTGCACGGCCTCGGCGTGGCCTGGCGCCCGCACATGCAACCGGTGCCGCCCGGGCGCGAGCTGCAGCGTGAAGCGCCCGTCTTCGCCCGTCTGCGCTGCGCCACCGCCATCCGTGCGGACCGACGCGCCGGCAACCGGCGACCCCGACACGGTCCGTACGACGCCGCTGACCGGAACGTGCGGGTCCTGCGCGTCCGCCGCGGCCGGGCCAGCGGCGGCGAACCCTGCGATCAAAGCGGCAACGACGAGCCGCGCGTTCATGGCCACCCCTCCTCTCGATCCGCAGACGCGTGCCGGACGAGTGAAAAGGATGCTTTGGGGAGTTCCTGCCTTCCCTACGCCGGTACTACCCGGTTCAGGTTCGAGGGTGTGATCTCAGGCCGTTCCTTTTGGCCACCCCTAGGCGTCCTGCCACCCACGAGTGTGAATCCGAACCCCGCCCGGGGTCAAGCGCCCACCTTCGCCTCGGGACGGCGATCTCCACCGGGCGGCGCGCCGCCACCTTTCTTGGGGCCCGCAGCCCCGGCCGGGTTACGATCGGTGCGCGCGCGGCCAACCCGGGCACCGGGCGGCCCGGCAGGGAGGGCAGATGCGAAAAGCGATCCTCACGATGCACTTCATGGACGGCACGAAGATCGTGGTGCGGTATCCGAAACAGGCCGGCACGGACGCGGCGACGATTGCCTCGTCGGTCAAGCGGGCCCTCGACGCGGATAAACTCGTCTTCGAAATCGACGGCGACCTGATCATCGTCCCCACCCTTAGCATCAAATACATCCACCTGACCCCGGCACCGGATCACCTGCCCTCCGGCGTGATCAGGGAAGGGAAGCTGCTCGGCTGACGGCCGGCGCGGCCCGACGTTCATGGTCAGACTCAGGGGAACCCCTCGCGTTATCGCCATCGCGGCGGCCTTGCTCGGCATCGCCGCCGGCGCGTACTTCTGGCAACGGGGCCTCGCCCCAGCTGAGGGCCCTGCCGGCAGGGCCGAGCTGGCCCCGGAAGCGGTCGCCCGCGCCACGTACGTCGGCGAGCCGGCGTGCACGCCGTGCCATGAGGGCCAGACGAAGGAGTGGCGCCAGTCGCACCACGCCCGCGCCATGGAGCCCGTGAGCGAGTCGACGGTACTGGGCGATTTCGACAGCGCGTCGTTCACCTCCGCGGGCATCACGTCGACCTTCTCGAAGCGGGACGGGAAGTTCATCGTGCGCACCGATGGGCCTGACGGCCAGCTTCACGACTACGAGATCGCCTACACGTTCGGGTTCACGCCGCTTCAGCAGTACCTGGTGGCGTTTCCCGGGGGGCGCTACCAGTGCCTCCCCATCGCGTGGGACACCCGGCCGGCAGAGAAGGGCGGCCAGCGCTGGTTCCACCTCTACCCTCAGGAGCGCATCACGTCGACGGATCCGCTCCACTGGACGGGACCGAACCAGAACTGGAACTACATGTGCGCGGACTGCCATTCGACCAACCTGGTCCGCAACTTCGATCTCGCCACGAACAGCTACAAGACCACCTGGTCCGAGATCCACGTGTCGTGCGAAACGTGTCACGGCCCCGGATCGACGCACGTGACGTGGGCGGAGGAGCGGAAGAAGCGGGGCCTGACCGGCCGCGACGACAGCGCCATGGGCCTCGTCGTGCAGGGCCTGCGGGCGGTGGACTACAGCGGCTTCGGCGTCGGCGACGCGTCGAGCCTCGCCTCGCGCCCCGTCGACCGCAGGCGCCAGCAGGCCGAGGTGCAGGCCTGCGCGCCGTGCCACGCCCGGCGCGGCCCGATCACCGACGTGCCGGACATCGGCCGGACGTTTCTCGACAGCTACCGCCCGGCGCTCCTGGACGACGGGCTGTACTACGCCGACGGGCAGATTCTCGACGAGGTGTACCAGTACGGGTCGTTCACGCAGAGCAAGATGTACGCGGCGGGCGTCACCTGTTCCGACTGCCACAACGCGCACAGCCTGAAGCAGCGCGGCACCGGCAACAACGTGTGCAACCACTGCCACCTGCCGCTGACGTACGACACGCCGGCGCACCACCATCACAAGCAGGGCACCGAGGCGGCGCGGTGCGCGAGTTGTCACATGCGGACCACCACCTACATGGTGGTGGACCCCCGCCAGGACCACAGCTTCCGGGTGCCCAGGGTGGACTACACGCTCACGTACGGCATCCCGAACGCCTGCACGACGCCCTGCCACGCCGACAAGAGCATGAAGTGGTCCCATGACGCGGTCGTCAAGTGGTACGGCCCGGAGCGGAAGCGCGGCAACGGCTACGTCGCGGCGCTGGCGGCCGCACGGCAAGGGCTCCCGGAGAGCGAGAAACAGCTTCGCGCCGCGATCCTGATGGCGGACTTCCCGCCGATTGCGCGGGCCACGGCGCTGGGGCTGCTCGGCGAGTACTACTCGCCGGCCTCCATTGACGCGCTGCAAGCCGGGCTCACCGACCCGGATGCGCTCGTCCGCTCGGCCGCCGCGCGCATGCTCGAGTCGCTCCAGCCCCCTGATCGTGTGCGGCTCGGGCGCTCCCTGCTCACCGATCCCGTGCGCGTGGTCCGCGCATGGGCGGCGTCCTCGCTCGCCGGCGCGCCCCGGGACCTGTTCACCCAGGATGAAGCTTCGGCGCTCGCCCGTGCCATGGAGGAGTACGTCGCCCTCGAAACGGCCGTGGCTGAACGCCCGGAGGCGCACGTCAACCTGAGCACCTTCTATCTCCGCCAGGGGAAGACCGCCGAGGCGGAGGCCGCGCTGCAGACCGCCCTGCGCCTCGACCCCCGGAACGTGCCGGCGCGCGTCAACCTGGCCGATCTCTATCGCTCCGCGAGCCGCGACGCTGACGGCGAGAAGCTGCTTGCCGAGGCGGTCAGGCTTGATCCCACGGCGGCGGAGGCGGCGCACGCGCTCGGCCTGCTCTACGTGCGCCTCGGGCGGCGAGACGAGGCGCTGTCGCTCCTCGAGCGGGCCTACACGCTGCTGCCGCGGACCCCGCGCTACGGCTATGTCTATGCGGTGGCCCTTCACGATGCCGGCGCCGCCGGCAAGGCCATCGCCGTGCTCTCCAAGGTGCACGCGGCCCGGCCGTCGGATGCCGACACCCTCGCGGCGCTCGCCATGTTCGAACGCGACCGCGGCAACCTGCGCGCCGCCACCGAATGGGCAGAGAAGCTGGTGGCGTTGCGGCCCGACGACCCGGGGGCCGGCGAGCTCCTGAACCAGCTGAGGGCGGCCGCGACGGGCCGGCGCTCGGGGCCCGTACGGTAGGCGCGTTCGCCAGCCCGTGCCCGGGGCAGGCCGGGCCGGCGCGAAGGCCGAACGTGGTATCGTGACCGACAGGACTGGTGAAGGAGCAAGCTGGCATGACGCATGGACGGACGCGGGCACTCGTAGTCGTGGCGGTGCTGACCCTGGCTGTGGCCGTGGCCCACGCCGGCATGAAGGTCAAGGTCGAATTCGACAAGGAGTACGATTTCACGAAGGTCCGCACCTTCGCCTGGCACCCCGACGGCGCGGGAGAAGTCAAGATGCTCATCCGGGAAGGCGGCGATCCCGAGGCCATCCGGGCCCGCTGGGAGCCGACGATCAAGGACGCGGTCGAGCAGGAACTGAAGAAGCAGGGCCTCGTGCCGGCCACCGGCGGCACGCCGGACGTCTATCTGAACTACTACTTCCTCTCGGGCCCCAATTCCGAGGCCCAGACCCGGGGCCAGTTCATCGGCGCGATCCCGCCATGGGGCGTTCCGGATTTCGAGATGACGACCACGTCGCTGAAGATCTTCGAGCAGGGGACCCTCATCCTCGACATCATTGACGCCCCGAAGCGCCAGATCAACTGGCGGGGCATCGTCCAGGCGGAAGTCGACCGCCAGGCCACGCCGGCCAAGCGCGAGCAGCGGATCCGCGAGGCGATGCGCGAGATGCTGAAGAAGTTCCCCCCGAAGCCGAAGAAGTAGCAGCCCGGGTCCATGGTTCCGGAACAGCCTGAGCAACCCGCGCGGCGCTCGGTGCTCGTGAAGCTGGGCACCGCCGCCGGCGCCGCGGCCCTCGCGGCGCAGGGTGGAATCGTCCTGCGATCCCTCGTCGCCAACGTGTCGTACGACACGCCGTCGAGAGCCAGGCTCGGGCTCCCGGCGGCATTCCCGGAGGGCCTGACGCTCGTCGCCGCGACGCGCCTGTTCGTGTCGCGGCGCGGGAAGCAGTTCAGGGCCCTCTCGGCGGTCTGCACGCACCTCGGCTGCACGGTGCGCGCCGAGGCGAGCCTGCGCCCCGATCCCGCCGACCCGGATCCCCGGCGCGCCGTGCAGGTCTTCGAGCTGGCCTGCCCCTGCCACGGGTCGCGTTACCAGGAAGACGGCGCCAACATCTCCGGCCCGGCGCCGCGGCCGCTCCCCACGTACCGGCTCACCCTGGCCCCGGACAACGGGCAGTTGGTGGCGGACCTAGACGACGAGGTCGCCCCCGACGTCGAGTTGACGGTGCCGTGAGGGCGGCGTGATGGCGCAGCGCAGGTTCTGGAGTCTCCGCCCGTCCACGGCCCGCGAGGTCGCCGATGCGATCTTCGCGAACTTCCTGCTGCACTGGTTCCCGGCCCGGATGCGGGCCGCGTCGCTCGCATGGCTGCCGACGTTCTGGCTGGGCACCGTGTCGTGGGTGCTCTTCGTCGTGCTGCTCGTCTCGGGCCTGCCGCTGATGATGTTCTACATCCCGTCGGTGGAGGACGCCTACCGATCCGTCAAGGACATCGAGCACGTCGTGTCGTTCGGCTGGTGGCTCCGGGCGGTCCATCGGCTCGGCGCGCACCTGATGGTCATCACCGTCACGCTGCACCTCGCGCGCGTGTTCGTCACCGGCGCCTACAAGAACCAGCAGGAAGGGAAGCAGCGGCGCGAGTGGAACTGGGTGATTGGCGTCGCGATGCTCCTTTGCACGCTGCTCCTCTCGTTCACGGGCTACCTGCTCCCCTGGGATCAGCTGGCGTTCTGGGCGGTCACCGTGGGCACCAACATCGTGTCGTCGGCGCCAATGGCGGGCGCAGTCATGCGCCAGACGCTCATCGGCGGGCGCGAGATCGGCGAGGCCACGCTCGTCCGGTTCTACCTGCTCCACATCATCGCGTTGCCGCTGGCGACAACGGTGCTGTTCGGGTATCACATGTGGCGCGTGCGCAAGGACGGCGGGCTGGCGCACAGCAACGGCAGCGGCGACGGCGCCGAGGTCCCGGCCGTCCCAGCGGTCGTCCGCCGGATTGCGGTGGTGACGCTGGCCACCGTGCTGGTGGTCACCGTGCTCGCCGCATTCATCCCGTCGCCGCTGCTCGAGCCGGCGAACCCGGACGTGACGCCGAATCCGGCCAAGGCCCCGTGGTACTTCCTGTGGCTGCAGGAAGTGGTCGCCGACACGACAGTCAGGCTTGGGCCTGTGCGCGTGAACGGCGCCCTCCTGGGAGGCGTCCTGCTGCCGCTGGTGCTCACCGTCGCGCTGACGCTCTGGCCGTGGCTGGATCGATCGCCCGGAGCCTCCGCGGGCGTGGCGCTTCCGCGCGAGCGCCGCGTCCAGAATGCCGTGTTCCTGGCCATTGCCCTGGCGATCACGGCGTTCACGATCGTCGGCCTGCTGCGCGGCCCTTCATGGGGGCTCTGGTGGCCGTGGGATTCGTGGCCGTCCCTGCCCGCGAGGTTCTGAGATGGGCCGGAGCAGAGCCGCAGCAAAGCCGCCGCCGCAACCTGCGCCCCCGGGCCGCCGGGACCACATCACTCTTGCTGTGCTCGGCGTCGCACTGGCGGCGGCAACGGTCTTCGTGATCGCGCGCGACGCGCGGCACGACTACCGGTTCTACCAGCGGGAATTCCGGCGCGCCGTCGAGCGCACATCCGGCGCCGGCGCGGCGAGAGCCGTGCCAACGGGCCCGCAGCAGATCTGGGTCGCGGGCCTTCAACGGGCCGATCGGTGCATCACGTGCCACCAGGGCGTCAGTTGGGCTGGTTTTGAAAAGGCCGAACATCCGTGGAGGACGCATCGGCGCGATCTACTCGCGGCGCACCCGGTCGAGCGCTTCGGCTGCACGGTGTGCCACGGCGGGCAAGGCTGGGCCGTCGATGCCGCCGGCGCGCACGGGCGCGTGGCCGGGTGGGGCGAGCCGCTGCTCGACGACGCCCTGGCCGCCGCGCTGCCGTCCGCCGCGGCAGGCCGTTCGCTCGTTGAGACGAACTGTAATATCTGCCATCGCTACGAGCCGGCCACGCCTGGCGCGCCGTCGATCAACCGCGCCAAGACCCTGGTGCGCGAGAAAGGCTGCCGCGCCTGCCACCTGATCAACGGGCGCGGCGGGCTCATCGGCCCCGATCTGACGTGGGCCGGGGACAAGAACCCCGCGCAGTACCGACTACAGCCGGCTCGGTGGCCGGCACAGCGTGCTGGCGTGGCACATCGACCACCTGCGCGATCCGCGCGCCCTCGTGCCCGACAGCGTGATGCCCAACTTCCACCTGCCGCCGGAGGACACGGTCGCGCTGGCGGTGCTCGTCTTGTCCTGGCGGCGCGGGCCCGTGGATGCGTCGCTCCTCGGCAGCACGCCCAGAGCCGACACGGTTCCCGAGATCGAACCGGCTGACTACGAGAAGATGGTCTCGGGCCCAGGAGCGTGGTTCGTCCGGACCGGGTGCTCGCGCTGCCACGACGTGGCGGCGATGGGCGTGAAGAGCCCGACACCGATCGGGCCCGACCTGTCGACAGCTGCCGACGACACGGTACGGCGCTTCGGCATGCCCATCGACCGCTTCCTGCGCGCGCCCGTCGGCACCATGCGGGCGGTGCTGACGAGGCAGATCATGCTCTCGCCGGACCAGCAGGCCGAGGCCGTGCGGCAGCTTGACCGGGCGTATGCGGAATTCCAGCGGACCGCGGCGAAGCCGAAATAGCCGCCCTCGTCAGGCCGGCGGCGCGAGCCGCATGAACTCGATGCGGTAGTTGGCGCCCGGGTGTGTCGCCGACGGCCCGGCCACCAGCATGGCCGACGTGGCGTCGAGCCCGTGTTCGCGCACCCACGCCGCGGCGAAGCCCCGCCAGTCCTCGGGCTCCGACTCGATGTCGACTGCGTGGACGCCGTACGAAAACGCCAGCCCCTGGCACACGGCCGCGTCCGTGCTCACGGCCACCGTCCAGACGGGCGGCTTGAAGCGGGAGAGCATCCGCGCGGTCGAACCCGACCGAGTCGGCACGAATACGGCGTCGCACGGCACCGTGTCGAGCGCACCCTCCACCACCGTGGCAATGGCCTCCGAGGTGGTCGTCGGCCGATGGGTGCGGTAGAACTCCTCCAGCCTGTTGATCGACGCGACTGATCGCTTCGCCTCGGTCGCCTCGGCGATCTTCGCGAGCATCGCAACGGCTTCTTCCGGGAAGCGGCCCACCGCCGACTCCGCCGACAGCATCACCGCGTCGGTGCCGTCGAGGATGGCGTTGGCCACGTCGGTCGCCTCCGCGCGCGTGGGGATGCGGCTCGCCACCATCGACTCCAGCATCTGCGTGGCGGTAATGACCGGCTTGCCGGCCAGGTTGGCTCTCGCGATGAGGGACTTCTGGGTAATGGCGATGCTCTCGATGGGCACCTCGACGCCGAGGTCGCCGCGCGCCACCATCACGCCGTCGGCCGCGGCGAGGATCTCGTCGTAATGGTCCAAGGCGCTCGACCGCTCGATCTTCGCGATGATGAACGGGCGGTGTCCCAGTCCCAGCGCCGCGTCGCGCACTGCCGCAATGTCGGCCGCGGTCTCGACAAACGACTGGCTGATCGCGTCGACGCCGTGCTCGAGCGCGAACGCGAGGCAGGCCCGGTCGTGTTCGGTGAAGGCGGACATGCCGAGATCGATGCCCGGCAGGTTCAGCCCTTTCCGCGACCGCAACTCGCCGCCCACGACGACATGGCACCGCACATCGTCGCCGTCCGCGCCATCGACCTTCAACTGCACGAGGCCGTCGTTCAGGAAGAGGCGGTCCCCCGGCTTGACGACGCGCGGGAGTCTCGTGAACGACACGGAGACTCGATCGGCCGTGCCGGGCTCATCGCGGATTGTGAGCGTGAAGGGAGCGCCGGGCCGAAGGTCGATGGGCCCCGGCTCGATCGTGCCGACGCGCATTTTCGGGCCTGGCAGATCGGCCATGATGGCGACGCGGCGCCCCGTGGCCCGCTGCGCGGCGCGGATTCGCGCGATCCGGGCCGCGTGCTCGTCGAATGCACCGTGCGAGAAGTTCAGCCGCGCGATGTTCAGGCCCGCGCCGATGAGGCGCTCGAGCATCTCGAGGGAATCGGACGCCGGGCCGATGGTGGCGACGATCTTGGTCTTGTGCGCTGGCAGATTCATCTTGCGATTCTCCGGTCATGATCGGCGGTGGCGCGGTCCCGGGTCTCCCGGCGCTGGTGTCATCAGCGGGGCCGCGCCGCTGCAGCCGCGCGCGCGTCGAGTTCCGTCGTCGTCACCCGGACGGAGACGATGTACGGCTGGGCTCCCTTCTCCCAGTACCCGTACGTCGTTGTCACGAACGTACCGTCGGGCAGAAGCTCTAGACCCGGGTACGCGCAGTCCCAGGCATTGTGATTGTCCATCAGGCGCACGCGATACTGGCCCTCGCGGGCGTTCAGGATGTCGTCGTACGTGCCGACCCAGGCCACCCAGTCGCCCTTCGTCGCGCTCTCGTGGGCCATGTCGCGGAAGGTGATGAACAGGCGTCCGTCTGGCGCGTACTTCGCGACGTGGCGGTCGCCTGTGAGCGCGCCCGGCAGCTGTCGCGGCGCCGACCAAGTGCGGCCCTCATCATTCGAGAAGAGCACGAAGCTGTTCAGCTTCCGGCTGTTCTCGCGCAGCAGCAGGGCGATTCGTTTCCCGTCCGGCGACCGGAGGGCGCCGGGCTCGCACAGATGGGCCGCCGGATGCGACACCACCACCTCGGGTGGCCCCCAGGTCAGCCCGCCGTCGGTAGAGACCGACTTGTACACGGTGAACGCGCGCGCGCCCTCCGCGGCGCGCTCGGCGATGAACCGCCCGTCGTCGTGGAACAACGACATGTAGTGACCGGCGCCGGTGCGGAGCGGCACGAGGCTGGCCATCGCGACGATACCGCCGAAGTCGCCGATCGGCGCCAGGCCGCTCCACGTGGCGCCATCGTCCTCGGACACGGCCAGGCGGATGGGATACAAGCCGGAGAAGACGATGAGGCGCTTCGTGCCCTTGGCATCGACAACGCGATACAGGGTCGGCACCTCGAGCGACGTCTCCCAGTTCGGCGGCGTCTGCAGGCGCCCGCTCCACGTCCGGCCGCCGTCCGTGCTGCGCTTCATGACGATGGCGCCGCGGCCGTGGCCCTTCGGGTACACGGCGATGATGGTGCGGCCGTCCTCGAGCAGAACCGTCGTTGGATGGCCGAGGTACTGGCCCGGCTCGCGATCGACGATGACCTGGCGCGCGGTGTCGGCGGAGAGGTCGATGACCGGGACCGAGTACCCGCGTCCCGGCGCAGGCGCCTGCCCCAATGCTGCCGGTGCGCGGGTGATGCCTGCGAGCGCCAGGATCGTCAGCGTGGGTGCGATGCGGGAGAACCGTTTGCGCATGGCCAAGCGTAGCAGAAGGGTTGCCGCGCGTGTGCCGGGTCTGAAGGCCAGGCCTCCATCAGGCACGCTGTCACGCCGCGTGCGCCGGGTCTACAGACCCGGCCTCCACGTTCAATATGGAGCCCGGGGGCTTCAGCCCCCGGGGCAACCATGCGTGCTAGAAGATCTGCCCGATCGAGAAGTGGAAGCGGTAGCTGCGATCTTCCGGCCGGCGGTCGAGGGGATAGCCGACGTCGATCCGGATCGGCGCGAAGGGCGTCATGACGCGGATGCCGAATCCGGTCCCCACGGCGAGCTCGTCGAGCCTGATGGACGTGCCCGGCCTGAACGTGTTGCCGGCGTCGATGAAAACGGCGCCCTGCAGCCACTTGGAGAACAGCCGGAACCGCACCTCCTGGTTCAGCAGCAGCAGTTTGCTGCCGCCGACGGGCACGCCGAAGACCTCGAAGGCCGACAGGGAGTCCTCGGCGTAGCCGCGGACCGTCGTCGACCCGCCCGCGTCGAAGAAGCGGTCGAAGATCGTAATCGGCGGAAGGCCGGTGTAGTCGCCGAGCCCGTGCAGCCAGCCCCAGCGGACGCCGCTCGCGAAGATCAGCGGCCCGGCCGGCTTGTAGTAGAACTGGCGAAGCAGGATTCGGAAGTAGTTGAGATCCGAGCCGAGCGGCTCCAGGCCCCACTGGAAGTTGGAGGACTGGAACCAGCCGCGCGACGCGTCGAACGGCTTGTCGCGGGCGTCCAGGACGAACGTGCCGTTCAGCGAGGCGAGTACGCCCTTCAGTTCCGCTGACACCGTGCCCTCCGGGGCCAGAAACTCCACGTCACGCAGGTTGTAGCTGTAGCCCCACGACACTTCCATGCGACGTGGCAGGCGGAAGCGCTGCTCGAACGTGATGTCGCGCTCCTTGTCCGTGTAGCTGATGTCTTGCTCGGACGTGTCCGTCTCGGACCGGATCGTCGCGAACAGGCTGGTCTGCAGCCGCTGGCTGAGCAGGGGCGGCAACGAGAACTGGCCGCGCAGGCTCTGGAGGTTCTTCTCGAGCCGGCCGCTGGCGCCGAGACCGAAGGCGCGGCCCAGGAAATTGCGGTCGCGAACATCGGCGGCCACTCCGACGGCCGACGTGAAGTCCTCGAAGATCGGGCCGTACTCGTTCGACAACTGGACGCCGTAGCGGAGTTGATAGCGGCGCGCCTCCTCCAGCGAGACCTTCACGTTGACCGGCACGGCGCCTTCGACCGTGGGCGCTGCCGCCGGTGCGGGCTCGAAGCTCACGTCGGCCCTGCGGAAGACGCCGAGGCCGTAGAGCTGCTTCTGGGTGTCGGCCGCGTCCTGTTGACCGGCCGGATCACCGGGCTTCAGCGTCACGGCGCCAGCGGCGAAGGCCTGTTTGGTCGCCTGCAGGCCCTCGAACATGAGGCCGGTCACCACCGACATCGGGCCCTCGGTCACCGCGAATCCCATCGTGACACGGCCCTCGGCGTCGAGGCTCCGCGTGGTCGCGACCTTCGCCGATCGGAACCCTCGATCGAGGTAGAAGCGTTCGAGCCGCCGCCGGGCATCGAGCTCGGTCGACGGCTCGACGGACGTGCCCGGCGCGATGCCCAGCGAGGCACGCACGGCCCCGTCGCGCTCCTGAGCGATGCCGGTCAGGATAATCTCTCCCAGGACGGCCGCAGGCGCTTCGCGGACGCGGATGCGCAGCGCCGCCGTGCCGCCCTCGAACGCGATCGGGTCGGCGGCGACTCGCGTCCCTGAACGGCCGCGCTCCTCGTAAAGGGCCTTCACCGCATCGACCAGCGGCGCCGGGTCCACCCACGCCGCCGCCAGGTCGACGCGGTCTTCCAGCGCCGCTCGAAGCTCCGCCTCGCCGAGAGCCTGCACGCCTTCGAACGTCAGTTCGCGGGTTCTGGTCTCGGGCCCGCCGTCCACGGTCACGCTCGCGCGGTACACGTCCGGGTCGGTCGCGTCGACCGACACCGTCATGGTCGGACGCAGATGCCCTCGCGAGGCCAGCAGGCCGCGCACCTCCCGCGTCAAGTCGTCTTTCACGAACTCGGGGAGCACCGACGCGCTCCAGGCTCTCATCAGCGACTCGCGCTCGTCGTCGTCGAGGTCGATGCCCTCGACCGCCAACGACGTTCTGGGGCCGCGATCGATGCGATACGTCAGCGCCACCAGTTCCCGGTCCGCGTCACGCCCGAAGGTCCTGCTCTGGGCAATGCGGGCGACGGCATGTCCGCGGTCCCGATAGAACCCCTCGAGCCGCTCCCGATCCGCCTGCCACCGGCCGGCGTCGAACTCGTCCGACCGCTTGAGCTTGGTCACGGACGCCAGCTCAGAGGCCGGGAAACCGAGTTCTCCGGTGAAGCTCACGTCGGACACGCGGGGCCCCTTGACCCGCTTCCTCAGACCGGCGCTGCTCGGCGGAGACACGCCCGGGCCAAACGCGATCTCCTGGCGGAACTCGATCACCTCCTCCACGTTGTCGCGCTGGGAGAGCCGGACCTCGTATCCGCGCCTGGGCGAGAGAATGGCGATCCAGGTCAGCTTGTTGTTCTCCAGGTCCTGCGACAACACGAGACTGGTCCGGGCGTTGAGGCGTTTCGAAACGGTCAGCCGCATCGCGGGGCTGACGTCGCTCGAGCCGAGTTCGAAGTCGCCCCTGCCAAGCTGGACCGAATCGAGCCCGACCATCTGGCCCGCTATGCCCAACAAATCCGAGGAAGCCGTGCCGAGCACGAACTCCTCGTCGGCGTTGCTCTTCGTCGCCGAGGCGTCCGTCGTGCGGCCGGTGACGAGCAGCGACTGAACATCACGCTGGCTGAGCGGCGGGTCGGAGGTGTAAGTCGCCTCCATGTCCGTCACCGGTCCCTGCGTGCGGAGCGTCACCTGGTAGTCGCCGACCCGGGTTTCCCCAATCAACTGCACGGCCGGATCGCCGGCACCCGGAAACACCACCCGGCCTTCGCTCAAGCGGAAGGTGCGCCCCATCAAGGTCAGGCGCCCCTCGTCGACCATGTTCAGGCTGCCGAAGATGAGGGGTTCCGCGAGCGTCCCCTTGAGCGTCATGCTCGGCACCAAGTCAAGGTGTCCGGCGCTGTTGTCGATGATGATGGGCGACGATGCGGTGAGTTCGACGTCCAGCGCAACGCCATCCAGCGCGGACGATCCGCCGGCGGGTGCCGCTGCCGGCGTCCGTGGCGACGAGAAGAGGCGAGCCATGGCGGTGATCGGTTCGCGATAGGCGCCGGATGTGACGGTGACCTTGCCCGACAGCCTGGCGCCGTCGTCAGCCGAGGTCAGCGTCAGCTCCGCGTCGGCCTGGCTGCGGAGTCCCTTGACGACTTCCACGAACGCGTCGCGGACGCGCATCGTCAGCCCCGCGCCGCCCTGGCCGCCCAACTGGACCGAACCGGAGACGCTGGCGTCGCCGCCGTTGACCTGGCCCTCGAGACGCTCGATGGTGAGGGCCTTCGCCGAGAGCGTCGCCTCGCCGGACCAGTCCCTGAGCGCGAGGCGTTGCTCCTGCCATACCCACGCCGCGTCTTCGAGCGACAGATTGCCGCGCACGACCGGATCGGCAACCGGGCCGGAGGCCTTGAACGAGCCCTTGAACGCGCCCGCCAGACGGCCCGGGATGAGTGACGACAGAAACCCCAGCGCCCCCGAGGCCGAGACGTCTGCATCGACAACCCGCTCGCCCGTCAGACCGAGGCTGCCCGAGACCGACGCCGTGGTGCCCGGGGCGGTGATCGCGACATCGTCGACCGTGGCCCGCCCGTTCTCGATGCGCACCTCGGCTGCGCGGGGCAACGTGAAGGGGACATCCCTGACCGTCACCGTGTCGGGCTCCAGGACCATGCGCCCGTCGATGGCGCCGATCGATGGAGCCGACGCAGTGCCGGACACGGACAGCCGCAGCGAGCCCGTCATCGTTCCCGGTTCGTCCGGCCTGAGCCACGCGCCCAGCGTCTTCACGTCAGGCTCGGCACGCAGGTCGAACGACGCGGGCTTCGGAGCCGCCGGCGTCTCATCCACACGCCAGCCCTCTGGCAGATAGTCTTCGACCCAGTTCAGGGGAAGGTCGCCGGATGCCGACAGGGGCCCGCCGAACCCGCGGCCGGTCAGGCGCGAGAGCCACAGCCGGCCATCGCGGATATCGGCCGTCGCATCGAGGGCTTCGACAAACGACGTTCCGCCGCTGTTGATCCCGGCGCCCGACAGTGACGCGTGCCCGGCAAGGAGGACCCTGCGGCGATCGAAGTCTCCGGACGCTTCCACTGTCGCCGAGATCGAGCCGCCGCCCAGCGCATCCAGGTCCTGCGCGCCAACGAGCGTCCGGAACCGATCGGTGGCCAGATCGGCAATCGACAGCGTGGCGGTGAATGCGTGGGGCGCCTGCACCAACGCGTGGCCCGTCACTGATGCCGCCCAGTCGGGCAGCTTCGCGGCAAGTTCGATCCGGCCCGACGCGAGCGAGAGCTGTGCCTCTGCAGGCACTGGCGTCAGGGACGCCGCGCGCACGGCGGCCGCGGTGATACGGACGGTCGCCTCCGGGTTCGACAGCGGCCCGTCGACCCGGCCTTCCACGGTTCCGCGCTCGAGGCGGAACGCCTCGTTTTCCAGGGAGACGTCGGTCGCGCCGGCCGTCACCGAGACGACGGGATCGGCAACCGGCCCCTTCCAGTCGCCGGCGATGGCGAACGACCCGCCGGCCGTCAGCGCCTCATCGGCCGGCGTGCCGGTGGCCGCACCGAGGACCGTCTTCAGCACCTGGCCGGGATTCTCAATCCTCGCCGTGAAGGCTCCCGTCGTCACGGCCGAGTCAAAGTCGAACGAGGCGCTGCCTTCGACGCGATTGCCCATCCCGTTGTCGCCGGTCAGCTTCGCGACTTCCAGGCGCGAAGGCGTGGCCACGAAGTCCGCTGAGGCAGCGAGAGGCGGCAGAGCGAGCAATCGCAGCGCCCCGGACGCCGCCGCACCGCTGAAACGCGGTTCGCCGAGCGTGCCGTCGACGGTGCCGTCGAGTGTCAGCGGGGCGTCGGCAATCCACGCGGCCGCGTCGGGCAGGTCAGGAAACGCCAGCCGCGCCTCCGTCAGGGCCTCCTGCGCGTGCGCGCTGGAGACATGGAGCGTGCCGGCCACCGGCGAAGCGCTGATGGCGGCGGGGTTGACGGTGATGGTCGCCTCGAGATCCGCCGCGGTGCCGCCGGCGAGCTCCTGCCGGCCGCGCACCGACCACCGACCTGGAGCCGCATCCACGGTGACTCGCGCCGGCGGCAAGTCCGGCGCCAGCCAGAGCTCGGATGTCACCTCGCCCGCCACCGTCTCGAAGCCCAGCGCCATGCCCGGCCAATGCACCTGCGCGGATCCTGTGGCGACCACGCCAATCGGATCGGCCGGCAGGAGCGGAAAGACCCGACGGAGGCCGGCGATCGAGACGCTAGCCCACTTCAGCGAGAACCGGCTGTTCGCATCGGCCGGGCCAAGCGGGAGCCTGCCGGACGCCTCGACCCAGCCCTTGCCGACGCCGGTCCGCAGCCGATCGACGTAGATCCCCGTCCGTGAAATGCGGCCCTCGGCGGCCGAGGCTGGCAGCCGGATGTCAGGCAGACTGACGCCTGCCGACCGCACGGAGTACGTGAACTGCGGGTCGTTCAACGGCCCGGTCACGCGCCCGTCGAGCTGAAGCGCGCCGCTGCCCGCCGGCAGCGCGGGGAACCACGGTCCGACGTTCGAGACATCGAACGCTCCCGAGATCCCAAGATCGAATTGGGGCGACGGGCCGGTGAACACGACTGAACCGTCGAGAGCCAGGCGAGCGGTCCCGACGACGGCAGACCTCGGCTCCGCGCCGATGGCATCGCCGTCGAGCGTCGCCCGGCCTTCGAGGCGATCGACGCGCACGCGCGCGTCGTCGCTATCGAGCGAAAGCCCACCGGCCACTCGGAACTGACCGGCCAGGCGCCTCGGCCCGTTACCCCGGACCTCGAGTGTGACATCGCGCGCGCGGAGGTGGCCGATTCCGTCCTGATCGATGAACTCGAGATCCGCGTGCCGCACCACCGCCTGGCTGACGGTGAATGCCGGCACTTTGAAAGGCGCGGGTGATCGAGCCGGCTCGCCGCCGCGCGGTTCGAGGGCGATGACGAGCGCCACGCCGTCCGCGTCGAGGCGGTCCACCTCGACGACGCCCGTCAGCACGCGGGGTGACAGCGCGGCTTCCACGTGGCGCACACGAAGGAGTGGTGCGCCCGTCGATCCGCGCCGGCTGATCTGCAGGCCCTCGACCGTGGCGGTCAGGCGGAAGAGGTTGTAGTCGAGCGCGGACGCGGAATAGTCGAACGACGAGCCCTCGCTCAACCGGGTGGTGACCTCGCGCAGCACCCTCCCGCGCGCCCACGACGAATGAAGCACGGCCGCGAGCACCGCCAGACCGGCGCCCAGCACCAGCAGACGGAGGGCCCACCGGATCGCGGCTCGCTTCACATCTACTTCTTCAATTGCGCAGCCACGGCCTCGGCGGCCTTCTTCACCGCTTCGGGATCCCCGAGGTAGTAGTTCTTGATCGGCTTCAGGTCGTCGGTCAGCTCATACACCAGCGGGATGCCCGTCGGGATGTTCAGGCCGACGATGTCCGCGTCTGGGATGTTGTCGAGGTACTTCACGAGCGCGCGCAGGCTGTTGCCGTGCGCGGTGATGAGCACGCGCTGCCCGGAGCGTACCGCCGGCGCGACGGTTTCGTGCCAGAACGGCAGAAAGCGGGCGACGGTGTCTTTCAGGCACTCGGTCAGCGGCAGGTCGGCCGGGGCAAGGCCGGCGTACCGCGGGTCGCGGCTCGGGTGCCGCGGGTCGTCCGGCGTCAGGGCGGGCGGCGGAATGTCGTAGCTCCGGCGCCAGAGGTTGGTCTGCTCCATGCCGTGTTTCGCCGCCGTCTCGGCCTTGTTGAGGCCCTGCAGCGCCCCGTAGTGCCGCTCGTTGAGGCGCCAGGTGTTGTGCACCGGAATCCACATCTGGTCCAGCTGTTCGAGCGCAATCCAGAGCGTCTTGATGGCTCGCTTCAGCACCGACGTATAGGCCACGTCAAACACGTACCCTTCATCGCGCAGCGCCCGGCCTCCTGCGATGGCCTCCTCGACGCCCTTCTCACTCAGATCCACGTCGGTCCAGCCGGTGAACCGGTTCTCCTTGTTCCAGGTGCTTTCTCCGTGACGAACGAGAACGAGTTTCTTCATGACGCGTCCAGACCCCCTGCTTTATGATCGCCGAAAAAAGGGGACAGGCCCCTTATTCGTTCCGCTGCTCCAAGAAAAAGGGGCCTGTCCCCTTTTCTCACCCTTCCGCCGGCTCGTCGCGGTCGGCCGAATCGCCCGGCACCGCCGCGGCTTCCGGGGCCCCTGCCGGGTCCACGTCCTGCCGAGCCACCAGCCGATCGGCCACCCAGCCGAGGGCGGCCTCGTCGCCCCGCGCCAGCAGCGCCTCGAGCGGCGACCGCGCGAAGGCCGACGACTCGCGCGTCTGCATGCCGGGCCACGAGCCGTCGGCGCGGCGCGGCGCGTAACGGCACCAGAACCCCAGGTGCCACACGAGGAACTCGCGCAGGCGCGTCAGCCCGTGCTCGTCCTCGCCCCAGTGTTCGCGGGCGAGCTCGACATAGCGCCGGTAGATGGCGAGCCGCTCGTCCGCGCGGATGTCCCAGTAGCCGTCCAGCGCTTCCTTGAAGAGCCACGGCTTGATGAGCGCGCCGCGCCCGGCCATGACAGCCACACATCCCGACCTGGCTCTCGCCTCCGCGATCTCGTGCGGAAACAGGATGTCGCCGTTGCCCACCACGGGCACCGGCACGGCGGCCGCCACTTCCCCGATCGCATCCCAGTCGGCGGACTGGCGGTACCGGGCGTCCCGCGTCCGGCCGTGCACGATGACGGCGTCGGCCCCTCCCTCCACGGCGGCCCGGGCCTGCTCCAGGTAGTTCCGATCGCCGTCGTTCCACCCCAGGCGGATCTTCGCCGTGACCGGCACCGCCGCGACCGCGCGCTTCATGGCTTCCACGATGCGCCGGATGCGCTTGGGCTGGCGGCCCAGGGCCGCGCCCATCCCCTTGCGGGTGAAATGATCGATGGGGCAGCCGAAGTTGACGTCCACCAGGTCCGCCCCGCGTGACTCGACCAGGGCCGCCGCCCACCCCATCTCCTCCGGGTCGGTGCCCGCCAGCTGCACGCCGAAGAACGGCTCGTCGGGGGCGCGCCTGATCAGGGCGAACTCGCCCCGGCGCTTCTGCTTGAGGCGGCGGGCCACCGTCATCTCGCTCATGAGCACCCGCGCGCCAAGCTCGGCGCACAGGCGCCGGTACGGCAGGTTGCCGCCCCTGGTCATCGGGGCCAGCACCACCGTCCCCTCGAGCCGCTGCCGGAGGTCCATCCTCTAATCGTAGCCGTATTTGAACTCCCTGACCGGAGCCGTCGTCCAATGGGTAGAATGGTCACTCCGGGGCAGCCCCGGGGTATGCCTTCTCGCGAAAGGACTCCTCCTGCCATGAAGCGGATGATCGGCGGACTGTTGCTGGTGGGCCTGGTCTTGACGTCGTCGCCGGCGGCAGCGGGCGACAAGCCGTGGTCGTTCAGCCTCGGGGGCGGCGTGGCCGTGCCCGTGGGCGGGGCGGGCGACAGCCTCGGTTCCGGCGGCCAGGTGACGCTTGGGTTCGGTTACAGGGTCCGGCCGCAGATCGAGGTGTTCGGCGAGTACAACTTCTCGAGCCTCGGCGACAAGACGCTCACGCTTCCGCAGCCCCTCATCACCGGGGCCCAGAGCTTCTCCGGAAACGGCTGGTTTCAGTACGGCGGCGGCGGCGTGACCTTCACACCGTGGCAGTCCGAGAAGTCCAGCGTGTACGTGCTTGGGGGCGCGGGGGTCTACTACCGCTCGGTCTACGTCACCACGCCGGCCACCGGGCTGGTCACCGTCTGCAGGCCGGACTGGTTCATCTGCTACCCGACGCCGGTCACCGTCGATCAGGTCGTCGCCTCGCGCAACACCACCGATCCCGGAGTGAGCTTCGGCGGCGGGTTCACGTACCGGCTGAGCGCCCTCGCGTCGTTCTACGTCGAGGCCCGGTACCACTACGTGTGGGGCCCCGACGTGCCGACGTCGACGGGCGGCACCGAGAAGGCCGACGCGCAGTTCTTCCCCATCACGTTCGGGTTCCGGTTCTAGCGGCCGCACCTGCCAGCACGCCCCGGGGTCTGAAGACCCCGGCTCCACCGACCGCGTTTCTCTGCTAAGCTGGCGTGAGGTCAGCGCTACATCTGAGGTCATCGCCATGTTGAGACAGCTCCGCGCGGTCGTGTGGGTTGTGCTGCCGGCCGTGGTGCTGGCGACGGTGTCGGCCTGTGCCACGTCCCGCCCGCGCCAGCGCCCGGTCGAGGGAGGCCCCGTCAACGCCGGCCCCGGCTCGCTCGAATCGGTCCGCCGGCAGCTCGAGGGCACCTGGAACCTCGTGTCGGCCGAGGTCGTGTCGGGCGCCGGTGTGCGGACGACGGTCAAGGCCACCGCCGTGCTCAGCTACGACGCCTTCGGCAACCTGTCGCTCAAGGGCACGTACGACGATCCCGCCGCAACGGCCGAGCAGAAGGCGGGATTGAACTTCACGGGCCGCGCGGTCATCGACACCCAGCGCCAGGTGCTCCGCCTGCTCGACGTCCAGCAGTCGGAAGGGGAGTTCGCCGCCCTTCCACCCGACATGGCTGCGCTCCGCGAGCGCGCATACGCGTTCCAGGGCGATCTGCTCACGCTCACGGTGAAGGACTCGACGGGCCGTGTGACCGCGGTGAACACCTGGCGCAGGCAGGCCAGGTAGTCGTGCCCGCGTACGGCGATCGCGTCGAGTACGCGGTCAGGCGCAAGGTGCGCGAGCGGAACACGCTCAGGTATCGCATCCTGCACTGGCCGGTCTGGGCGTGGGTGTACTTCCTGCTCCCGGGACCGCTCGTCGCGAGCCTCTTTCATCGCGGGTTCGATTCGCGCCTGGCCGTCTGGATCGCCTGCGTCCTCGCGGGCACCGCCGTCGCGGCGTATTTCGGAAAGCTGCCGGGCACCGAAACGCGCCCGTACGTGATGTTCTTCACGGAAGACAAACCGAATCCGGGCTACCGCCGGGTCTGCTACACGATGGCGTGGGGCGTCATCGCGGCGTACCCCGCCGTGAACATCACCGGCATCCTCGTCGCCCTCCTCTCTGGGCGCTGGATGATGCACCAGCTCTACGCCACGCTCTTCCTGCCCGTGATGGCGGGCATGTGGCTGGCCGGCGCGCTCGGCAAGCTCCCGCGCACCAAGCCGTCGGTGCAGTTCGAGGGCTACGAGCGCCGCGTGTTCTACGGCGCGGTCTGGACGGTCACCGTCGCCCAGGTCGTGCTCTGGGGCCTCTGGAAGGCGCTGCCGCGCGACCCCGCCGCCGACGCCGCGATGCTCGCCGTGTTCGCGGCGCTCATCGCCCTGATGGGGTGGCTGGCCTGGCGCGGCTACCTTCCGCGCACCCGTCCCATCGTTCCCGGCGAGCCCCTCACCCTCGACTGATCCCGGAGCTCACATCGGTTGGTGAGGTTCGCTCCGCTCACGCAGGCTGAAGCCTGCGGGCTCCATGCCGGCGCTTCACCGACCGAAGCGAGCGCCGGTCTAGCCAGGCATCTTGATCGGCAGCGCCTCCGACGCTGTTGTGTCCGTCCTCACGTACATCGTCTGCGACGGGAACGCCAAACCGGTCCCCGCGTACTTCACGATGCCCATGATGCGCATCAGCAGCTCTTCCTGCACCGCGAGAAACGACGGGTAGTCCGCCGCTTTCACGTACGCGAACACCTCGACGTCCAGCGAGTACGCGCCGAAGCGCGCCAGCCGCACGCGCAGCGTCTCGTTTTCGACGCGAGTGTCGGTGGTCAGGCTCTCCCGGATGTCGGTCGCCACGCGCTGGAGCTGTTCGAGCGTCGTCTCGTACCGCAGCCCGACGACCGGGTTGAACAGGAACTTGTCGCGGCGGCTCAGGTTCTCGACTTCCATCGTGGCCAGCGTGCCGTTCGGCACGTAGACGACCGTGCGGCTCACGGTGCGCAGCTGCATCGATCGCAAGCCGACGTCCAGCACTTCTCCCGTGTACTGGCCGATCTTGCAGACGTCGCCCACGACGATGCTGCGATCGCTCAGGACGAGGATGCCGCTGAAGATGTTCTCGAGCGTCTTCTGGGACGCGAAGGCCAGGGCCACGCCGCCGATGCCCAGGCCGGCGAGCGTCGCGGTGAGATCGACGCCGAAGGCGGCGAGGCCGGCCAGCACCGCGATGGCGAGCGCCACGCCCTTGAGCAGGCGGCGGCCGAGCACGTGGACCGACTGGGCCGTCTGCGGATGATCGGCCAGCAGGCGGTTCCGCACCCGCTCGGCGACCAGGTCCACCGCCCGCCAGAGCCACCAGACGATGCCGGCGAGCAGCAGGACGGTCATGGTCCGCGAGTAGTACTGGCGGTGGAGCAGCGGGATGCCGACGTGTGGCGAAATGAGGCGGTGGAGACCGAGCGTGATCAGGAAGGCCGACGGCCGGGACAGCGCCCGCCACCCCCGCGACCGGCGGAGCGGCACCGACAGGCCGCTCAACCTGAATGCGAGCCGGTAGACCCCCACCAGCGTCCACAAGAGCAGCTTGGAGACCGCATACAGGATCGGGACAAGCGCGAGCAGCGCCAGCGGCACCCAGAGCGGCAGTTCACCGAGGCTCGCGGCGGTCAGGAATCTCGGGAGCCGCCGTTCGATTTGCGGCAGGCCGGCGTGCTCGTGCATGCGCGGGACGTCGGCCACCGTGTCGGCCGCGATCAGCCAGATGTGGGGCCCCTTCTCCTGCGCTACGCGCGTGAGGTAGATGTCCACCCGCTCGCCGTTGGCCAGCACCGCGGTTCCCGCACGCTCGCGGTCAATCGCCAGCCCGTCGTTGGGGTTGCCCCCCTGGTCACGGCTCAGCCAATCGATGTTGCCCTCGAACCCGTGGTTGAGCACGAAACGGAGCTGGTCGGCGGCCTCCTCCTTGGCAATCGGCATCTTCTGCCGAGGCCATTGCAGGTATTCGGCAGCCACGGCGCGGTTGCCCCGCTGAGACGACTCGACGAACCCCATGAAGGCGCCCCGCGGAGTCTCGCGACGAAGCGGGTCTTCGGCGGGCGCTGCGGCGGGCGCCGCGGAGGGTGCAGCGGCGGGCGCTGCGGCAGGCGCCTGCGCGTCCTGTGACCGGGCCGGGCGCGCGGAGGCGGCGAGGCCGAGGATGATGAGCAACGCGGCGAGGCCGGCTCGCCGGCGCCTGGGCATGAACATGATCTGGCTCCGGCAGCCATTCTACCCGAGGCCCGTGCGCCCCTTCAGAACTTGAAGCCGGCCATCACGTGCACCCGTGTGCCGCTGTCGAAGCCGTAGGCGACATCGACCTCGAACTGGAAGAGCGGGACCCGCAGGTACCATCCGCCGCCGGCGCCGTACTCGAAGCGCGCGTCGGCCAGCGCCACGCCGTGCGCGTACGCGGCGCCCAGGTCGCCGAAGATCTTCAGCCCCGTCTGGCCGAGGCGCAGGGGTGAATGGAACGGCACGCGAAGCTCGACCGAGGCGTTGGCCGCATTGTCGCCGGTGAACGCGCCGGCCCTGAATCCGCGCAGCGAGCCGAAGCCGCCCACCAGCGCGCGTTCGTACACCGGCAACGGCCCGTCGGCCGTCTCGGTGCGCGCCCGCAGGGCCAGCACGCTCGAGCCGATGAGCCCCAGGTACGCCTGGCCGTCGAGGGTGTACCGGTTCACGGTGGGCCCGGAGTCCGGCGACAGCCCCTCCCAGGCGGCGCTGGCGAAGACCGCGTTGCGCGGGAACGACGGGTTGACGCGGGTGTCCAGCGAAAGGCTGGCGCCGCCGGTGACCAGTTGATCGTGCACGTCGCCGAAGGACACGTCGGCCCAGCCGGCCCGGGTGCTCGCGTTCAGCACGCGCGCGAACCGGCGGGATCCCTCCACCCAGAACTGGTTGCGCAGATCGCGGATGTCATAGCCGGGGTTCTCGCGGCTGATGATGCGGTATCCGCCGTGCAGGCGGCCTCCCGACGCGGTGCCGAACGTCTTGTCGAGCTCGATGCCGGCCTGCCGCGTCGAGCCGACGCTGAGGGGCGCGATGATGTGCCCGCCCTTGCCGAGCACGTTGACGAAGCTGAGGCGGCCGCCCGCGATGATCCCGTAGCCGTCGACGTATTCCAACGATGGCGACGCCATCAACGCGTTGCGGACCCGCTTCAGGGGGCCGGGCATCTCGCCGCCCTTCTCGACGCCGGGGCGCTCGGTGACGGCGATAATGACCGAAACCTGCGACGCGTCGTCGAGCGAGCGGTAGCGCTTGCGGACGTCGACCGCGTCGAACCGGCCGCTTTGCCGCAGGCGGCCGGCGGCCGCGTCGATCGCGCCGGCTTCGAGAGGACTGCCGACCGCGATCCCGGCGAGCTTCAGCACCTCGTCGTCGGGCGTGCGGTAGTTGCCGTGGATGCGGACCTCGGCGACCACCTCGGGCCCCGCGGTCTGCGCCAGGGCGGGGGCGCAGCCGGCGGCCAGCAGCAGCACGGCCACGAGCAGGCGAGCCATCGGGCGCGGCATCGGGTTACGGCTCCTTGGGCACGTAGCCGCGGATCTTCGCGCTGACCTCGCCCTTGCGATAGTCGAAGAACTCACGCACGTACCGGAAGCTGTAGGAACCAGCCGCGAAGGTCGCGCCGAAGTCGAACGAGATCTCCCTGGGGAGCCAGACGTTGTCGAAGTACCGGCCCATGGCCATGGCCGCCTTCGCCTGGTCCACCCGGACAATGGCGCGGCCGGGCAGGAAGCCCCAGTCGGCGTTGTCGAAGGCGAACCTGACGATCTGGAACTCCTGCGGATTCGATCCACATCGTCACCATCGTCACCTTGTTGAGCGCCGCCTCGATCTCGTCCTCGAGATCGTCACCCTTGTCGCGCTTCGCCGGCTTCTTTCGCGCGTCCTTGGCGGCCGGTGGCTCTCCGGCCGACTGGACCTTGACGTCGCCTCCGGCGGTGATGGTGACCTCCTTCTTCTCGCGCTCCTTGTCTTCGGTGAAGAGACGGGTGGGGTAGTACTCGACCTTGACGACCGGGCGGCCGTCGATGGCCTCGCGCCCGGCCAGGTAGTAGTTGCCCGGCTCGAACGGGAATTTCATGAAGTACGCCTCGGAGATGAACCGCGGCTCGGTGCCCGCCAGCGCGACAACCTCCTTGTCGGTGCCGATGTCGAGGGATTGGAGTTCCTCGACCACCTCCGCCTCCACGGAATCCGCGCCCGGTTTCGCGGCATCGTCCTTCCTGGCCGCCTTCTCCTTCGCCCGCCGCTCCCGGTCCTGTTCCTTCTTCAGCCAGTCGGCCTCGTACTTCCGGCGATCCGCCTCGCCGAGCGAGGCGCCGTTCGCCTTGACGGGGCTCCGCACCAGGTAGCCGTCGCGGATGAACCACTGGTACTCGCGGCGCTGGCCGGCCAGGGGCATGCCGCCCGGGCCCAGGATCTGAAACGTTTCGCGCTCGCTCAGGATGTAGTCGTGCAGCGTCTTCCAGTTCTCGTTCCGCCGCTCGAGGACGCGCGACATGAACGCATCGAGATCCGTGAGCGCTGCCCCCGGCTTCGCCGGGTTCTGCGGCGCCGCGCCCGCGGCCTGCACGAGCCAGCCGGCCGCCGCCAGGGCCAGGACTGCGGGGACTGTCCGTCGATGCACGAGCACCTCCCTGACGGCCGCGTCGCGGCCCTAGGTGTACTACGGAGGCGGGCGCCGTCTGGTTCGACCGGCCCGTTTCCCTGCCGCTACACGTATCCCTCGCGCAGGACGCGGTCCAGCGTCTCGACGAGGCGGTCGGCATCGGACGCCGTGAAGCACAGGGGCGGCTTGATCTTCAGGACGTTGTGGAAGGGGCCGTCGGTGCTCACCAGCACACCCTGGTCCCGCATCCGGTTCGCGACCAGGCCGGCCGCGGGGCCGGCCGGCTCGCGGCTGGCCTCGTCGCGCACCAGCTCGACGCCGACAAACAAGCCGAGGCCCCGCACATCGCCCAACGACGGGTGGACGGCCTGGAGCGCGCGCAGCCCGCGCATCAGGTGCTCGCCGGTGTCGAGCGCGCGGGCCTGCAGGCCCTCGTCGCGGATGACATCGAGCACGGCCAGGCCGATCGCGCACGAGACGGGGTTGCCGCCAAACGTGTTGAAGTACTCCATGCCGTTGGCGAACGCCCGCGCGATGTCGGGCGTCGTCACGACCGCGCCGAGCGGGTGGCCGTTCCCGATCGGCTTGCCCATGGTCACGATGTCGGGCACGACGCCCTGGGCCTCGAACGCCCAGAAGTGGCGTCCGACGCGGCCGAAGCCGACCTGCACTTCATCGGCGATGCACACGCCGCCCGCGCTCCGAACCGCGTCGTAGGCCGCGCCGAGGTAGCCCGCGGGCAGCGGGATCTGGCCGGCGCAACTGAGGATCGACTCCGCGATGAAGGCCCCGACGCGGCCGCCGCGGCCCGCGATGCGATCAACCGCCGCGGCGACGTGGGCGGCGTAGCGGGCGCCGGCGTCACTCGTGCCGTCGCGGTAGATCCCGCGGTAGAGGTCCGGCGTCGGCACCACGTGCACGTGCGCCGGCGCGCCCGCGCCGCCGGGGCCGTTGAACTTGTAGGGGCTGATCTCGACAACGGCGTTCGTGTTGCCGTGGTACCCGACGTCGACCACGATGGTCTCGCGGCTGCCGGTGTATGCCCGCGCGAGACGAAGGGCGAGCTCGTTCGCCTCGCTGCCGGAATTGACGAAATAGCAGACGCGGAGCGGATCGGGCAGCGTGGCGCAGAGGCGTTCGGCGTACTCCACGATCCGCGCGTGCAGGTAGCGCGTGTTCGTGTTCAGCGCCGTCATCTGCCGCCCGCCCGCCTCGACCACGCGCGGATGGCAGTGGCCCACATGCGGCACGTTGTTGACGGCGTCCAGGTAGGCGCGGCCGTCCGCGTCGTACAGGTACTGCATCCAGCCCCGGACGATGGTGAGCGGCCGGCGGTAAGAGACGCTGAGCGACGGCCCGATGTGCGCGTGCCGAGAGGCGAGAATCTCGCTCCCGCTGCGGTCCCGGGGCGCCGTCACCCCGCCAGGGATCTGCGCCACCAGGTTCGGATCCGGAGCGAGGCTCAGCCACACGCGGCGCTCGGCGGGGTCGGCCACGCCGGGAAAGTCGCCGTGCCGATCGAGCAGATCGGTGATCACCTGGAAATGCAGATGCGGCGGCCATCCGCCGTTCTCGCCCATGGAGCCGATCCGGGCCACGATGGTTCCCGCGCTCACCCGATCGCCGAGGCTGAACGCCGCCGACGATCCCCGCGCGAGGTGCCCGTACAGCGTGTAGAAGCGCGGCCCGCCAGGCCCCGCCTCGTGTTCCAGGATGACGGTCGGGCCGTAGTCGAGCGGGTTGGCATTGTCGGCGATGCTGTGCACGACGCCGTCGAGGGGCGCGACCACCGGCGTGCCGGCCGGGGCGAACAGGTCCAGCCCGAGATGCACCGTGCGTGACGCCGGCCCGTCGTTGCCCGGCTTGGCGAAGAGCGGGCTCGTGTAGACGCCGCGGACCTCGTCGTAACGGCCGACGCCAATCGCGGCCCCGGCGTCGGCGAGGCGGCGCTCGATCTTCGTGGCGCACAGGCCGGGGTCCGCCCACACGGCCGGCGTCCCCGTGGTCAGGCTGCCCACGCCGAAATCGAAGACCAGGCGGGCCGCCGTTCGCTGATCGGGCGCGATCAGGGGCCCGACGCCCGCCGCCGATGCCTCGAGCCACGACACGACGGCCGGCGCCGCCGGGCACGGCTCGAGGCCGCAGGCGGCACGGAACGCGTAGTGGGCGAACCTCGGGTGCACGTCACCGAGACGCTCGAGCAACTCCCACGCCGGCTCTTCGCTGACGGTCAGGTACTGGTTGGCCGGGACATGCTGCCGCTGGTAGGCCGAGTTGACCACGCTGACGGCCAGCCGGCTGCAGACCAGCGGGAACACCGCTTCGATCTCGGCCTCGCCGAGCGCACACGCCGCATGGTAGCCCTCGAGAATCGGGGCCGCGGCCGCGAGCGGATCGGGCTTGTGCAGCATCGCGTACGCGCACGCGACGGCCGGCTCGTTCGCGACCCACGTGTGCAGCATGTCGCCGAAATCGACCACCGACGTCACCCGGCGCGCGTAGGGGTCGTCGCCGCGGACGAGCACGTTGTAGTCGTTGGCGTCGTTGTAGATCACACCCGTGCGGAGGCGGGGCGCCAGCCGCGACAACTCGCCTTCGGCGCGGGTGAACAGGCGCTCCACCAGCCGCCGCCGGGCACCGTCCTCGACGTACCGGAAGTACTCGCGGATCCAGCCGGCACGCCGCGGGTCCCACTTGAGATCGCGCGCGGCTGCGGGATGATCGAAGTCCGCGAGCGCCGCGTCGATCGCGCCCAGCAGCGATCCCAGGCTGCGGAGCAGCTCCGGCGTGTGCGGGCGAACCCCGGCGAGCACCGTGCCCGGTACCCATGTCAGCAGCCGAACCAGGTGCGGCGCGCCCTGCGCATCGGTCACCGTGACCACCGGCGACCCGTCCAGCGCGTGCTGGACCCGCGGCAGATCGAGTTCCGGTGCCGCAGCCGCCAGGTGCGCGAGCGCCGCGTTCTGAAGGTCGATGACTCGCGGCTCTTCCTCCGCGTTCGAGATCTTGAGGACGTAGCGCCGCTCTCGCGCGTCCATCAGGATGGCGTTCTGATCGCGCTCGCTCGGCAGCGCGTCGCCGCCGCCGTCGACGCCGAAGGAACGGCGGCCGATGGCCCGGATCTCGTCGAGGGAAAAGGACGGCTGGACGAACTTGACAGTCGGCATGGCAGGCGGCCCGTGAAGGTGCGCTCAGGATACCGCAAAGACGGCCTTGAGGCCGGTTGCGGCCTCGCGGAACGCCCGCTCGAAATCCTCGAGGCCGGCCACGCAAGTCACCAGGGGATCGACCTTCACGGCACCCCGCGCCAGCAGATCGAGCGCCGGCTCGAAGGGTCCGCACCGCGACCCGATGACCGTGATCTCGTCGACGACGATTGGCCACGTCGCCATGGCCGCCGGGTCGTGCACGGTCGACTTGAGCACGACCGTGCCGCGCGGGCGGACCAGCGCGAGGGCCCGGGCCAGGCCATCCGCCGCGCCCGTGGCCTCGACGACGACGTCGAAGCGGTCGCCTGCCGCGAGCGCGGCCTCGGGCGCGCGGCGGGCCTGCATCCCCATCGCTCGCGCCAGCGCCAGGCGCTGGTCGTGTTTGGCGAACAGCACGACCGCTGTCCCGGCTGCGGCGAGGACCTGCGCAACGAGCAGGCCCATCCGGCCGTCACCCATCACGGCGGCGCGCGTGCCGGGGCCAAGGCTCGCCTGCTCGAGCACGCGGCACGCGGCGGCGATCGGTTCGACAAACACCGCCGCATGATCGTCGACGGCGTCCGGCACGCGATGGAGATTGCGCGACGGCAGCGTCAGGTACTCGGCAAACGCGCCATCGCGGTTCCTGATGCCGAGGACCCTGCGGTCCTCGCAATGCTCCTTCACGCCATTGCGGCACTGGAGACAGGCGCCGCAGCCGATATTGATGTCGCCGACGACCCGCTGGCCGACCCAGTGGTTGTCGCCGGGCTGGCCCACGCGCTCGACGACGCCGACGAACTCATGCCCCGGGATGCCGGAGAAATCCGCGTAGCCCTTCACCAGTTCGAGATCGGTCCCGCAGATGCCGGCCGCTTTCACGCGGATCAGGCACTCGTCGGGCCGGTCCGGGGTGGGCACGTCTGCCAGCCGGATCCGGCCACCTTCGAGCATCAAGGCGCGCATGCAGTTCCTCAGGATGCCGGCCGCTCACGTGCCCGGTGCGAAGTCTCTCGTGCGGACGATACGGTTGAGCTCGCGCATCATCGCGTCGATCTCATCCATCGTGTTGTAGAAGTGCGGCGACAGGCGGACGCCCACGCCGGGCCGATAGTCCACGACGAAGTCGCGCGCGTTGAGCGTGGCCGCCACGCGCGCGGCGTCCGGGACGTCGACCGCCACCGTGCCCGCCAGGCGCTCCGGATCGCGCGAGGCCACGCTCCTGAAGCCGGCGGCGTCCACCAGGTCCAGCAGGCGCCGCGTCATGCCCCGTGATGCCGCGCGGATCCGGTCGACGCCGACCTCGCGAATGATCTCGAGGCCCGGCAGCGCGGCATAGTACGCGGGAATCGCCGGCGTGCCGTTCATCATCGCCATCCCGTCGCCGCGCACCTCCGTGGCGTCGATGTCGAACGCGAACGGGGCCGTCCGCGAGAGCCAGCCGGTGAGCCGCGGCCGCGTCTGCGCTTTGACCCACGGTGCGGTATAGAGGAAGGCATTGCCCGGGCCGCCGCAGAGCCACTTCAGGCAGCCGCCGACGAAAAAGTCCACGCCGAGCGCGGCGACGTCGACGGGAATGATCCCCGCCGACTGATAGCCGTCGAGGACGACCATGGCGCCGACCGCGTGGGCCTTCTCGATGACCGGCGCCGGATCGACGATGTACGAACTGCGGAAGAGCACGTGGGAGAGACAGACGACGGCCGTGCGGTCGTCGATAGCCTCCGCGATGCGTTCCGCGGGCACCGACAGGTCTTCCAGGGCCGGCACCACGTGCAGATCGAAACCCAGATCGCGCTGGCCCTTGTAGAGGTACACCGCCGACGGGAAGTCCATCGCCGTGCAGACAATCGTGCGTTTCGCTCTGTCGGGCCTGACGCAGGAGAGCGCCACCGCCTCGGCCGTCGTGACGTTCTCGTGCATGCTCACGGAGCCCGCCGGCGCGCCGATGATCGCCTCGAGGCGCGACCCGAGCTCGCCCGCCAGCTCCCACCAGCGCTCTTCCCAGGCGCGGACTCCCCGCGTCGCCCAGGTGTCGGCGTACTCGGCCAGCGATCGCGCCGCCCCGCGCGGCATCGCGCCGAGCGAGTTGCTGATCATGTAGACCGAGCGGGAGAGGATCGGGAACTCGTCGCGCCAGCGCGCCAGGTCGTCCATGGTGACCGCATTCTACCCCGGCCCTGGAGGCCCGTCCGGGAAGCGGCTGGCGAGGGCGCAACGCTGCTGGGAGGGGCGTGGCGTGAGGCCGGCGATCCTGGAGGTGGGCGTCTATCGCACGGGCGACGTCGTGGGCGTCGCCCGCGCGATGAACGAATAGGCCAGCCGCCGTTATTTCTTCGCGACGTCGAACTCGAGCAGCAGCGCCTCGGTCCAGGTGAGGTCGACCTTGTCGCCCACCTTGACCTGCTCGAGCACCTTCTTGTCCTCGATGCGCGCGCTGTAGGTCCACTTGTTCGGCCCGCTCAGGGTGATCGACGGCACCTTCGGATCGAGGGTCGTGATCGTCGCGGTGATCGTCCGCTGCTTGGCGGCGGTGCGGGCGGGCTTGTCGATGCCGCCCTTCGTGACCCCCTCGCCGGAGGTGTCCACGTCCGGCTCGCCGGGCTGCTTCTTCCGGATCACGAGGTTCTCGTAGTACCGGGCCGTCAGCACGTCGCCGACCTTGATCGACGAGAAGCGCTGCACGCTGTCGGGCACCACGATGTCGAGGTAATTGCCCTTCGGCCCCTTCATCGTCAGGGTGCGGGTGGTGGCATTGATGGCTTCGACCGTGGCCGAAATGGTCTGGGTCTCGCCCGTCAGGGTCTTCGTCTGGGCGGCGGCGAGACCGCTCGCGCCCAGCAGGACGATAGCGGTGATGGCGACGACGACGGCGGTGCGCTTCATGTCTGCTCCTTCTTCTGTCAAGTGTGCCTGCAATCCTGCGTGCGGCTCTACCAGGCGAAGAGCCGCCCGATCGAAATGTACCATCCCCAGCGGCCGTCGAAACCGGCCGTCCCTCCGAGAAGCACACCCCCGATCAGCGTGTCGGCCATAAGGCCGACGCCGATCTGGGACGTGAACCCGGCGTCCTTCCAGTCGTTGAAGGCATCACCGTTCTCGAGCCACCCGCCCGCCAGGAGCGGCCCGCCGAGGAAGTCCGGCAGCCTGGCGAGATGGCGGAGATACCCGACGGTGCCCAGGTAGTAGTGGTCGCCGTTCAGCTGGCCGACATCATACGCTCCCAGGCGGAACGGCTGGCCCAGACGGAACTGCTGAACCTGGAGCGGGCTCTTGTCGAACGACGTGCCGAATCCCCAGCTGAAGAAGACCCGGTCGTCAGCGCGCACCTTGTGAAAGACGCTGCCGATGGCCTCCAACTGGACCAGGCCGACGCTCGAACGGGACAGCGGCAGCGGCGGGTCGATCACGGGTCCATCGAAGATGTAGAGCGTCCGTACTCGCGCGGAGACGCCCCGCGACGGAATCACCGGACTGTCCTGGGTGTTGACCCGCCACGTCAAATCGGCAACGGTCTCTTTGCCCTCGAGGGCCGAAAGCCCGGGGTCGCCGATGGCCACCTCGCTGTCGACCCGGCCGAGATAGGCGCCGAGGCGGATGTCGCTGTACGCCCCGAGGTTCGCCCCGACATTGAGGCCGGCCTTCATGAGCGTCTGATCGTATCGGGCCACGACGGCCTCGTCCTCCACGAGGTTGTACGCCGTCTTGGCGATGCCTGCGTACGGCGCGAAAAACAGCGGCGTCCGGCCCAGCGGCTGGTACCACTCCAGGCCGGCGGCGGGATTCGAGCCCAGCGTGCCATCCACGCGGAGTTCCGAGCCGGAGAAGGGAAGGTCGAAGGTGAGGTAGCGAGCCGAGACCGAGACGCCGAAGCTGTCGCTGGTGGTGTTCTGGAGGTTCAACCCGAACATCATGAAGGGCGGGGCGTGCGGGTTCTCCCGGCCACGGATCACCAGGGCGACGTTGCCATCCGGCATCCTCGAAAAGCGCCAGGCGACGACCTCGTACCGGTCCAGGCCCTGCAACTCGGTCAGATCGAGCTCGAGGGCGGCGACATCAAGTGGCTTGCCGAGGTGCTTCTGCATCAGGGCCGTCATGCGCTGAGCATCGGCCCCGTTGATGCCTTCGAATCTCAGCGACGACGGGGCGGGCATCGTCGTGCGCCGGGTGCGCGCCCGATGGTCGAGCCACCGCTGATACTCGGCTTCGCTGACCGCGTAGGGCAGCAGCGTGTCCTTGATGGCTTCGGCCGCCTTGTAACCCTCTTCGATGAGCTCCCGGCTCTTCCTCCAGTCGAGCGAGCCGTAGCCCTTCTCGACGAGCGAGACGTTCAGCACGACGTCGGCCGCGGCCAGGCCCTCCTTCGTCGAGGCGCGCATCATCGCCCCGAGGGTCTCGCCCGCCAGCCCGAGCATCGACTGGTTGATCTCCTTCGGGTCTTTGAGGTCGCCGACGTTGACCGCGATCACGATGTCGGCGCCCATCGATCGGGCCACGTCGGCCGGCACGTTGTTCATCGCCCCGCCGTCGACGAGCACCCGGCCTTCCCGTTCGACCGGCGGGAAGATGAGCGGCAGCGACATGGTGGCGCGCATCGCCGCGCCAAGGGAGCCGCGGTCGAGCACCACCTGCTTCGCCGTGATCAAGTCGACCGAGACCGCACGGAAGGGTGTCGGCAGTTCGTCGAACGTCTCCATCGAGAAGTAGGTGCCGGTGATCCGCGCGAGCATCAGGTCGACCTGCTCGCCCGTGTTGAGCGACGTGGGCGGGGAGAGCTTCCGCTTCTTCAGACCGAACTCCAGCCGCGAGGGGTACGCGCGAGCGTCGGTCTTGCGGCGGATGTTCTTGAAGGAGAAGTCCGACGACCCGAACAGCACGTCCCAGTCCATGGTCGAGATGAGCTGGTCGAGCTCGGCCGCCGACATGCCCGTCGCGAAGCAGCCGCCAATCAGGCCGCCCATGCTGGTCCCCGCCACGCGGTCGATGGGAATGCGGTGCTCCTCGAACCAGCGGATGACGCCGATGTGCGCGATTCCCTTCGCGCTGCCGCCGCCGAACGCGACGCCCACCTGCTTGCGCTCCTGCGCGACGGCCCCGGCCGCCGACGCGACGGTCAGCACGATTGCCAGGACACAGCTCGAACACCATCGAACCATGGGATTGCCTCAGAAGAATCATGACACAGGCGGCCTCCCGCCGGAAGCGTGGGAAGCCCCTGGCGCAGACCGCCCCGGGGACCGCCCGCGGCGGCAGGCTGGAGGCCCGCGCGTGTTTCGGGCTAACATGAAGGGCTCAACAGGAGCCAAACCGTGAAGACGATCCTCTCGCTCTGCGTCCTCCTCTGTCTGCCGCTGCCCGCATTCGCGCAGGCGCCGGCCGCCCCCGCCGCGCCGCCTCCTCCCCCGAAGCAGGAAGGCTCTGCGGAATTCGCGTTCGTGGGCACCACCGGCAACGCCTCCACGCAGACCATCGGCCTGAACGGCGAGTTCATTGTCCGGCCGGATCAGTGGGTGATCACGAACAAGGCGAACTTCATCCGCAACGAGTCGGAGTCGGAGCTGACGGCGCAGTCCTTCGGATATCTGTTCAGGGCCGCCCGCACGCTCTCGCCCCGGCTGTCGGCCTTCGGCGAGTACGGGTACTTCAGGGACGAATTCGCCGGCATCGCCCACCGCAACGCGCTCGTCGGCGGCGTGTCGTACAAGCTCGTCGACCTGCCGAAGCACCTCTTCTTCACCGATGCCGGCCTCGGCTACGTCAACGAGCAGCGGCTCGCGGGCGACGACGTGTCGAGCGCCACCTGGTCGCTCGGCGCCGGCTACAAGTGGAAGATCTCCGAGACAGCCGAGTTCACCGAGGACTTCCGGGTGACGGGCCTCTTCGCCGACGCGAGTGACTGGCGGATCTACCAGGCCGCCGCCGTCACGGCCCGCCTCACGAAGCTGTTCTCGCTGAAGGTGTCGAACACGATCCGCTACGCGCATGCGCCGGTGCCGGGGTTCAAGGACACCGACACGAACACGTCGGTGGCCCTGGTCGCGAAGTTCTGACGACGGCTGCCGCACGGGACGCGACATGGAAGGCTGGACGGGCTGGGACGACTACGCGCGGTTCTACGACTGGGAGAACGCCCAGACGATGGGGCGCCGCGACGTGCGGTTCTGGCAGCGACTGGCCGCTCGTGCGAACCGCCCGGTCCTCGAGCTCGGCTGCGGGACCGGCCGCGTCGCCGTGCCCGTCGCCAGGGCGGGCGCCCGGGTGGTCGGCCTCGACCGCTCGGCCTCGATGCTGGCGCGCGCCCGGACGCGCCTGCGCCGGGCAAAGCTCGGCGGGCGGCTCGAACTGGTTCGCGGCGACGTGCGCCACCTGCCGTTCCCCCCGACGTGCTTCGGCCTCGTGGCCGCCCCGTACGGCATCCTGCAGTCGCTGCTCGATGACGACACGCTGGATGCCGCCCTCGCGTCAGCGTATCGGGTGCTCCGGAAGGGGGGCACCTTCGGCATCGACCTCGTCTCGGACCTCGTGTCCTGGGCGGAGTACCGACCGGCGTGTGAAGCTGCGCGGCCCGATGGGCCGCGGCTCGACCCAGATGACCCTCATCGAATCGGTCAGACAGGAGCCCGCAAAGGGGCTGACCCACTTCGACCAGGAGTTCGTGGAGCGACGGGGAAAGCAGTCCCGTTCGCACCGCTTCTCGCTGGCCTTCAGAACGGTGTCGATCGAAGCCATGACGGCCCGTCTCGAGCGCCACGGCTTCCGGATCTCCGCCGTGCTCGGAGACTACGAGGGAGGCCCGTGGGACCGGAGGGCCGACGTCTGGCTCATCCTCGCCACGCGCCCCTAGCGGGACCAGATCGCCGGCGAGTCCGCTTCGGGTGACAGTGCCGGGCCCTGCGGTGAAATGGCCCAGTGTTTACGACAGGATCGGCTGGTGCCGGTCTTGCAATCCTGCTCCGGGGGGCCAAATGCGGACAACCTGCCTCGTTCCCGTGCTGGCGTCACTGGTCGGGCTGAGCGTTCCTGCGGCGTCAGGGCATGCGCTTGCCCAGAACCCGGTCGTCGCCCTTCGAACCAGCGCGTCGATGGTCCGGCCGGGCGACTGCCTGCGCCTCGAAGCGCTCGCCCTTGACGATGTGGCCGGGCCGGTTTCGACCCAGGTGACCTACCGCTACACGGCGCCGCTGGTCGTCAAGGACGAGGAAGGCAAGGAGAAGACCACCACCAAGGCAGCGGAGGTGAAGCGGCAGCCCGGCCCGGTGCTCGACAGCCTGAGTCGCCAGCAGCTCCAGCTGCTCGACGACACCTTCTGCTTCGGGCAGGGGGCCACCCCCGGCCCGTACAACGTCGAGGTGGCCCTCCGGTCCGGCGCGAGCGGCGCGCCGTTTGCCGTGTTGAAGGCGTGCGTGCTCTTTCAGGACCCGGATGCACCCCCGGCAGCGTCCGCCGCCGCGGCGCCCGGCTGCGGGTTCGTCATCCGCGGCCTGAAGCGGGCCGACACCCCCGAGTTCCTGGTCTTCGACGCCGACCTGCCGGAAAGCGGCTACTACCGGGGCGCGATTCTACGGGGCGGAACGGTTGAAGCGGTCCTCGACGCCGGCATCACCCAGACCGGCGCGCACGAACTCTCGGTGATCGTGCCCGCATTCAACCGGTCGGGGGCAGGCAGCGTCGACCTCGTCGTGGTTGACCAGTTCCGCCTCGCGTCCTCGACCGTGCCGCGGCTGCCGTTGCCGCCGCTCCGGTAGCGGCTCGGCCCCGCTTCGAACCGGTGTTCTCAGCCCCGGGAAGCTTGGCGGGGACTGTACCCGCATGCTAGGATCTTCAGGCACTTTTCCGCCGGATTTTCTCCTGTCATTCCTGGAGTCCGAACATGTCAGGCCATTCCAAGTGGCACACGATCAAGCACAAGAAGGGCGCCGCCGACGCCAAGCGCGGGCGCCTGTTCACCCGGATCATCAAGGAGCTGACGGTGGCGGCCCGCGCCGCCGGCGGTGATCCCGACACGAACCCCCGCTTGCGCACCATCGTGGCCGAGGCGAAAGCGGTGAACATGCCCGCCGAGAACATCAAGCGGGCCATCCGCCGCGGCACGGGAGAAGAGCCGGGCGTGCAGTACGAAGAGGTGACCTACGAGGGGTACGGCCCCGGGGGCGTGGCGCTCATCATCGAGACGATGACCGACAACAAGAACCGGACCGTCGGCGAGATCCGCCACCTGCTGACGAAGTACGGCGGCGACCTCGGCCAGTCGAACTCGGTGTCCTGGAAGTTCGAGAAGCGGGGCTACATCGTCGTCGAGAAAGCCAAGGCGTCCGAGGACACCCTCATGACGGCCGCGCTCGACGCGGGCGCCGACGACCTGCGCGCCGATGGTGACAACTGGGAAGTGATCAGCGCGCCAGAGGCCTTCCCGGCGGTGAAGGAGGCGATCGAGAAGCTCGGCATCGCGCCGGAGTCGGCCCAGGTGGCGCAGTTGCCGAAGATCTACGTGTCGCTGGCGGGCAGATCCGCGCAGAGCATGCTGAAGCTGCTCGACCTGCTCGAGGACCACGACGACGTGCAGCACGTGTGGTCGGACATGGACGTCGACGAAAAGGAGCTCGAGGCGTTCGCGTGAGAGTGTTCGGGGTCGATCCGGGCTCCCTGCGCACCGGGTACGGCTGTATCGACACCGACGGCAGCCGCCATCGGCTCGTGGCATGCGGTGCCATCGCCGCGCCGGCGGGCGAAGCATTCCCCAACAGGCTGCTTGCGATCTACAAGGCGCTCGGCCAGATGCTGCGGCGCCACAGGCCCGACTGCGTCGTGGTGGAGAACGTGTTCCACGCCACGAACGTCCGCAGCGCCCTGAAGCTGGGCCACGCCCGCGGCGTGGCGCTGCTGGCCGCCGTCGAGGGCGGCTATCCCGTCGTCGAGTACACGCCCGCCGAGATCAAGCTGGCCGTGGTGGGCTACGGCCGTGCCGAGAAACGGCAGGTGGGCGAGATGGTGCGGCTGCTGCTGGGCCTGGTCGAGGTGCCCGAGCCGCACGACGCGGCCGATGCGCTCGCCGTCGCGATCTGCCACGTGCACAACTCGTCGGGGCCGGTGCGCGCCGCGGCGTCCGCGGCGCCGAGGGCGAAGGGTGTGCCGCGGACATGGCGGGAGTACCGGCCGTGATCGCCCGCCTCCGCGGCCGGCTCGCCGACAAGTCCCCGAACCGGCTGATTCTCGACGTCGGCGGCGTGGGGTACGACGTCGCCGTGCCGCTGTCGACGTACTACACGCTGGGCGAGGCGGGCTCGGACGTGTCGTTGCGCATCCATACGCATGTGCGCGAGGACATGCTGGCGCTCTACGGGTTCTCGACGGCGCTCGAACTGCAGATCTTCGAGCGGCTCATCGGGATCAGCGGCATCGGGCCGAAGCTCGCGCTGGCCGTGCTGTCCGGCATCGACGTGGCCGACCTCGTGCGCGCCGTCCAGGCCGGCGACGTCGGCCGGCTGACGGCGATTCCCGGCATCGGCAAGAAGACCGCGGAGCGGATCGAGCTCGAACTGAAGGACAAGCTGCCGAAGGGGCTGGTCGACGAGGCCGCGGGCGCGGCCGGCTCCGGCGCGCCCGGCGGGGAGCTGCGCCAGGACCTGCTCTCGGCGCTGCTGAACCTCGGGTATCATCGGCCCCTCGCCGAGAAGGCCGTCGACGCGGCGTTGTCGCGCACCGGATCGGCGGCGTTCGAAACGGTCCTGAAGCAGGCGTTGCGCGAGCTGGCGCGCGGGTGACATGAGCGACGAAGCCGGGCGGGTGACGTCGACGCGCGCGACCGACGAGGACGCGCAGTTCGAGGCCGGGCTCCGCCCGCGCACCCTGGACGAGTACATCGGCCAGGATCGCGTGCGCGAAAACCTGCACGTCTCCATCACCGCCGCGAGGCAGCGCCGCGAGGCGCTCGACCACGTCCTGCTGTACGGCCCGCCGGGGCTGGGCAAGACGACGCTGGCCTACGTCATCGGCAACGAGCTCGGCGTCCCGGTGCGCACCACCTCGGGGCCGGTGCTCGAGAAGGCCGGCGATCTCGCGGCGATGCTCACCAACCTCAAGGAGCGCGAGGTCCTGTTCGTCGACGAGATCCACCGGATGGCGGCGACGATTGAGGAGATCCTCTATCCGGCCCTCGAGGACTACGAACTCGACATCGTGATTGGCCAGGGCCCGGGCGCGCGCTCGGTCAAGGTGCCGCTCCAGCCCTTCACGCTCATCGGGTCGACGACGCGCGCGGGGCTGCTCACCGCGCCCCTGCGCAGCCGCTTCGGCATCGTGCACCGCCTGGACTTCTACGCCGACGCCGACCTCGAGGTCATCGTCCGCCGCTCGGCCCGGATCCTCGGCGTGCCCATCACGGACGAGGCGGCGGCGGAGATCGCGCGCCGGTCCCGCGGCACGCCGCGCATCGCGAACCGCCTGCTGCGGCGCGTGCGCGACTACGCGCAGGTGCGGGCGAAGGGCGAGATCACCCCGCCTGTCACCCAGGCGGCGCTGGCGATGCTGGAGGTCGACGATCGCGGCTTCGACGAGATCGACCGGCGGCTGCTCCGCACCATCATCGACAAGTTCGGCGGCGGCCCGGTGGGCGTCAACACGATTGCCGCCGCCATCAGCGAAGAGAAGGACGCCATCGAGGACATCTACGAGCCCTTTCTGATCCAGATCGGGTTCATCGACCGCACGCCCCGCGGCCGGGTGGCCACGGCGCGGGCGTACGAGTATTTCGGCCTGACGGCCCCGGGAAAGGACACGCGACTGTGGTGAACGGGAACATGCTCAGGAAAACCCGCATCAGCTCGCTGGCGACCTACGTGCCGCCGACGATCCTCGACAATCAGCGGCTCAGCCAGATGGTCGACACGACCGACGAGTGGATCCTGCAGCGCACCGGGATCAGGACGCGCCACGTCGTCGACAAGGGCGTGGCGACGTCGGATCTCGGCAAGGAGGCCGCGTTGAAAGCGGTCGCCAACGCGGGCCTGACGCCGGACGACATCGACTTCATCGTCGTCGGCACCACGACGCCGGACATGTTCTTCCCGAGCACGGCGGCGCTGGTGCAGCACAAGATCGGCGCGACGAAGTGCTGGGGGTTCGACCTGGCCGGCGCGTGCTCCGGGTTCACCTTCTCGCTGAGCGTGGCGAGCCAGCTCGTGTCGACCGGCAGGCACGACCGCGCGCTGGTCATCGGCGCCGACACCATGTCGAGCATCATCGACTACACCGACCGCACCACCTGCGTGCTGTTCGGCGACGGCGCCGGCGCGGTCGTCGTGGAGCCGGCCGTCGAAGAGGGGCTCGAGATCATCGGCTTCGAGCACGAGATCGACGGCAGCGGCGCGTCCGCGCTGCAGATGCCGGCCGGCGGCAGCCTCAACCCGGCCTCGCACGAGACCGTCGAGAAGCGCATGCACTACGTCAAGCAGGACGGCCAGGCGGTGTTCAAGTTCGCCGTCCGCAAGACGGAGGAGATCTCGCGCCGCGTGCTCGAGAAGACCGGGTACACGGCCGAGGACGTCACGCTGTTCGTGTCGCACCAGGCCAACCGCCGCATCATCATGTCGGCCGCCGACCGGCTCGGCCTGCCCGAGTCCAAGGTGATGATCAACATCGAGGACTACGGCAACACCACAGCCGCCACGATCCCGTTGGCCCTCGACGACGCGATCAGGCAGGGGCGGATCAAGAAGGGCGACCTCGTGCTGCTCGCCTCAGTGGGCGCCGGCTTCACCGTCGGCTCCGTTCTGCTGCGCTGGGCGATCTGAACCAGGTGAACGTCGAGGCTGCCGTCGACGGCGCGCAGGCCAGGGAAGCCCCGACCTCCGTGTGCGCATGGAGCCCGGGGAGGGCAGCCCCAGGGGTCGCGAGGCGGCATGACCGTCGATCGCGCGAGGAGGCTCGAGTTCCTGCGCCGGTGGAGCCGGTTGATGGACTCCGCCTACCGGGTGCCCGGCACGCAGATCCGGTTCGGCTGGGATCCCATCGTCGGCCTGCTGCCCGGTGTGGGCGACGTGGCCACCGCCTCCTTCGCGGTGACGATCCTCTATCACGCCTATCTGCTGGGCGTCCCGCGCGTGGTGCTCCTGAGGATGGTCCTGAACACCCTGATCGACCTCGCGGCCGGCCTGGTGCCCGTCGCGGGGGACGTTGCCGACGTCGCCTGGAAGTCGAACACCGCGAACCTCGCGCTGCTGGAGCGCCACGAGCGGCCGGGCGTGAAGCCGTCGAGCGGGGACTGGGCGATTGTGCTGCTTGCGTGTGTCGTCATCGGCGGCGTGCTGGCGCTCGTACTGACCTCCGCCGCGCTGATGGCCTACACGCTGCTCATGGGGGTCGGGTCTATTTAGCTGCACGCGCTCGCGGAAACGACAAATACGTAATCACTCAGCGGAGGTGGCGGTTGCTGGCCCGCCCGTTCGTCATCCGGAGCACCAGATTACGTTTTCGTGCTTTGCTCCAGGCCCTGTCCGTAAATAGACCCGACCCCAGGTGGGGGAGATGAAGGTCGCTGACTTCGCGTTCGATCTGCCCGCGGAACTCGTCGCCCAGTTTCCGCCTGAGGAGCGGGGCGCGTCGCGCCTGCTCGTGCTCGACCGGCGGACGGGCGGCGTGGCGCACGCGGCCATCCGGGACATCGCCCGGTTCCTTCGCCAGGGCGACCTGCTGGTGTTCAACGACACGAGGGTCTTTCCGGCACGGCTCATCGGCGAACGGGAGCCCGGCGGAGGCGCCGTCGAGGTCATGCTCGTGTCGCGCGTGGACGACGACCGCTGGGAGGCGCTGGTGCACCCCGGCCAGCGGATGCGGCCCGGCCGCCGCTTTCGTTTCGAGCGAGGCGGCCGGACGCTGCACGGCGAGGTGCTCGAGGAACGGCATTTCGGCCGCCGGCTGGTGCGCTTCTGGACGCGTGACGCGGGCTCGGTGATGGACGCCATCGAGGCCATCGGCCATATCCCGCTGCCGCCCTACATCAAGCGCCCGGACCTCGACCTCGATCGCGAGCGCTACCAGACGGTGTTCGCGCAGGAGTCCGGCTCGATTGCCGCGCCGACGGCGGGGCTGCACTTCACCGACGCCATCCTGCGATCGCTCGACGACGCGGGCGTCGAACGCGCCACGGTTACCCTCCATGTCGGCTACGGCACGTTCAAGCCGGTCCGCGCCGACGAGGTGGAGGACCACACGGTCGATCCCGAGCGCTATGCGATCAGCGAAGATGCGGCCTCCCGCGTCAACACCGCGCTCGACGCCGGACGCCGCGTCATCGTCGTCGGCACGACGACCACGCGGGCGCTGGAGTCGTCGGCGGAGCGGGGCGGCGGCCGCGTCGCTGCGGGCGAGGCCGAGACCACCCTCTTCATCCATCCGGGCCACCGCTTCCTCGTGGCCGGCGGGCTCGTCACCAACTTCCACCTGCCGGCCTCGTCTCTGCTGATGCTCGTCTCGGCATTCGCCGGGCGCGACACCGTGCTCGCGGCCTACCGCGAAGCTGTGCGCGAGCGCTACCGCTTCTACAGCTACGGCGATGCGATGCTCGTCATCTGACGCCGGCGTCGCGCCCGCCGACACGACAATTCAGATCAATTCACACCTCCTCGCGGCCGGGCGGGGCTAGGATGAACGTGGTCGCGCGCCGGGGAGGATGCACTCACATGCCGGGCCCATGGATCCACGACATCGACCCGATCATCGGGAGCGTCGCCGGCGTGCACCTCTGGTGGTACGGCCTGAGCTACTCGCTCGGGTTCCTCAACGCGCACGTCGCGTTCATGCACCGTCGCCGCGCGCTCGGCCTTTCGACGGGCGAGGTCTGCGAGTTGTCGCTGCTGCTCTCGATCGGCGTGCTCGTCGGGGGGCGGCTGATCGTCGTGAACAACGAGTGGGCCTTCTACCGCGAGCACCTCGACCTCGTCCCGGCGCTCTGGATCGGCGGCATGGCCACGCACGGCCTGATCATCGGCGGCTTCGCGGGCGTGGCGCTGTTCTGCCTGCTCCGCCGCAAGCCGCTGCTCCAGATGATCGACGAGATGGCCATCCCCGCGGCGCTCATCCTGTGCGCCGGCCGGATCGGGAACTTCATCGACGGACAGATCGTCGGCAGCGTCACCACGGTGCCCTGGGCCGTGCAGTTCCCGGACGCGGAGGGGTTCCGCCACCCGGTCGTGCTCTACGACGGCCTGAAGAACCTCCTCATCGTGCCGGTGCTGATGTACGCGCGGCGGCGCGGGGTGCCGCCTGGAGGGCTTGCGGCGCGGTTTCTCGTCCTCTATGCCTTTCCGCGAATCTTCATTGACTACTTCCGCGAGTACCCCCTCACGCTGCTGGGCCTGCCCTCGGGCCAGACGATGAACGTCCTGATGTCGGCTGCGGGCCTCGCGCTGCTGTGGCGCAACCGGAGGCGGCCGATGGCGAGGCCGGCGATGCCGCGCACCCCGGAGTCGACGGCGGGCCTGTGGTGGCGCCGCGCGCTCTTCGCGTGCGTCGTGCTGGGCTCGATGGTGATTGCCAGCGACGCCACGCGGGACGTTCCCGCGAAGTACGGCAAGCGCCACCCCGGCCTGGAGCATTCGCGCCTGTACCCGGCCATCCCCAACCCGCCGCAGAAGTAGGGGATTGAAAGACGAGGCGACCGGGCGGTGATGGCCGGTTGGGTGCAACGCGCGGCCGGTCGGGTATGCTGGAGGCGGTCTTCCGGATCGAGGTGTGCCGTGGCATTTCCCTACGAAGAGTTCGACCTGTCGGACGTCTCGACCTATGCCCTCGCCTCGCGGGCCAGCAAGGTCAGGGTGGAGGATTTCGCGAAGCCCCACGTGAAGGGCAGCGGTGCCTCGGCGTTCCTCGACAGTCTGCCGGGCATCCTCGCTGCCGCGGATTTCAGGGCCGTCGTCAAGGCGATTGTCGACGCGAAGCAGTCCGGGGGCGGCGTCATCTGGGGCTTCGGCGCCCATGTCCTCAAGACCGGCCTGTCGCCGATTCTGGTCGACCTCGCCGAACGCGGGTTCGTGTCAGCCTTCGCGACCAATGGCGCCGGCATCATCCACGACTTCGAGGTCGCGCTGGCCGGCTCGACCTCGGAGGACGTTGACGCCGCGCTCGGGCCCGGGAAATTCGGGATGGCCGACGAAACCGGCCGCCTGCTCAACAAGGCCATCACGGACGGCGTCGCGAAAGGCATGGGCCTCGGCCAGTCGGTCGCCGCCTACCTGGCGGAGGTGAAGCCTCGATTCGCCCATGCCAGCATCGCGTGCACGTCCGCGCGACTCGGCATCCCGCTCACGGCGCACGTGGCGCTTGGCACGGACATCATCCACATGCACCCGGACGCGTCGGGCGCCGCGATCGGCGAAGGCAGCCTGCGCGACTTCCGGTACTTCACGTCGAACGTCGCGAAGCTCGACCGCGGCGTCTACCTCAACTGCGGCTCGGCCGTTGTCCTGCCCGAGGTGTTCCTCAAGGCCGTTGCCCTCGCGCGCAACCGCGGCATCGCGCTCGCCGGCCTCACCACCGTCAATCTCGACTTCATGCGCTTGTACCGCCCGCAGACCAACGTGGTAACGCGCCCTCCGGCCGGCACCGGGGGGAAGGGCTACAGCCTTGTGGGGCACCACGAGATCCTGATCCCCCTGCTCGCGGCGGCGATCATCGAAGGGCAGTAGGGACGGGGCTCGGGACTCGGGATTCGGGATTCGTCTGTCCCGCTGTCACATGTTCCGCGTGGCGACCACCTCGCGTGCGGGCGTGCGGTCGCCCGTGCAACTGATGCGGCGCGGCGCCGCGAGGAAGCGAAGCTCGTAGCCGAGCTTGCGGTAGAGCGCGACGACGCGCGGGGTGGCCTGGTTCGACAGCACCACCGGGCCCGGATGGCGCGCCAGCCATTCGGCCGCGCGCACCTGATCGTCCCACGAGAACCGCCCGCGCGCGTACTGCGTGAACGGCACGTCGTAGGGCGGATCGGCGTAGACGAAATCTGTCGGCTTCAGCGGCAGCGCCTCGAAGTCGAGGCTGCAGAATTCCCACCGCGCGAACACCGGGCGGTACGCGGCGAAGTCGCGCACGTACGCGATGCGCGCGTAGCTGCCGAACGGCACGTTGAACTCGCCGCGGCTGTTGAAGCGGCAGAGGCCGTTGAAGCCGGTCCGGTTGAGGTAGTAGAAGAGCGCCGCTGCCTCCGCGCCGTGGCCCCTGCCCGCCGCGAGCAGGGCGTTGAAGATCTGCCGGTAGGCGTAATAGGCGTCGGCCTCGTTCTCCATCGGCCGGCTGATGGCAAATCCGCGGGCGAGCTGGCGGTAGAAGCCAATGAGGTGCGGATTGACGTCGTTGAGCAGGGCGCGCCGCGGCCTGAGGCCCAGTGCCATCGCGAGGCCCCCGCAAAACGGCTCGACGAGCCGGCGGCGCTCGCAGCCGCGCCAGAGGCGTTGCACGTGAGGCACGAGCCATCGCTTCCCGCCCGCCCATTTGAGCGGCGGCCGCAAGGGCGGCGAGGAAGGCGGCGCGGCAGCTGACGGCATCGCCGCCAGTATACGTGCTGGCGGCGGCAACCCCAGCCGCACGCACCTTCGAGTCGTCAGCAGCCCATCACGCGGGCTTCGAGGCTGGCCGCTCTCGGGAAGAGGATGTTGTTCTCGAGGTGGATGTGCTCGTGCAGTTCACGCTCGAGCAGCGCGAGCTGATCGTAGTAGCCCTTGAACGTCGCACAGGCGTCCGCGGGCGCCGCGTACGACGAGGTGGCTGCACGAAGCGTGGCCAGGGCGGCGCCCGCATCGTCGTGCTCCTTCATCATCATCGCGATCGGGCTCCCGATGTGACCGAGCATCGGGTGCCGGTGGCCGAGGCCCGACTCGAGCTGTTCGATGAACGGGAACAGCACGTGTTCCTCCTTCATCATGTGCGACTCGAGCTCGCTATGCAGGGCCGCGAACGTCGACGCCACTTCTCTCACCTCGGGATGGCGCTCGCCGTGGGCGTTGATCACCTTCTCGCCCATCTGCGTCAGCATCGGGAACATCTCGCGCAGCTTCCCGTGGTAGCGATCGATGATGTGGCCCATGAGGTCGGTCAGCGCGGCGTCGGCCCACGAGGGCTGCGCGGGGGCCTGCGCGGAGGCGGCCAGCGCCGCGCCGATCTCGGCCGACACGTCCTGCCAAACGAGCCCTCCGGCGGCGACGGCCTCATCGAGGCGGCGGCCACCGCCGCAGCAGTAGTCGATCCCCAGCCGTTCGAACACGGGCAAGGTCTCGGGATGGCGTGCGACAACGTCTCCAACGGTCGTTTCGGGGGCAATGGTGTCCATGCCGCTATCGTCCACCACTATGCCGCGGGGCGGCATGACGGCGGTCATATCGGCCCGACGGCCCCGCCCGGCATTCGCCGGAGCCCGGTGGGCGGCGCTGGTATAAGATCGCCGTTCAACCCACAGACGCTGCCCCCGTCCGGGCGAGGAGTAGGCGATGAACGTACCGATTCGGGCTGGAATCCTGCTGGGCGTCCTCTGCGTTGCGTGGACCTTCGTGATGGGGTTCACCGGCTGGTACAAGGACCCGGTGATGCTGAACCTGTTCTTCCTGGTGATCCCGCTCGAGATCGGCATCGTGATCTGGGCCCTGCGGAAGACCGCCGCCGTCTCGACGTGGGGCGGTCAGGTGATGAACGGCCTGGTTCTGTCTCTCGTGGCGGGTGTCATCATCTTCGCCGGGTCGCTGCTGTTCACAACGGTGGCGTTCCCGAACTACTTCACGGACCTCCAGGCCGCACAGACCGGGATGCTGAAATCGGCGGGCCTGCCGGAGGCCGAAATCCAGGCACAGGTCGCGGCCGCGGCGGCCATGCAGACGCCGTTCATCAACGCGATTACCGGCGTCATCGGGACGGTGGTGACGGGTCTGGTCGTGGCGGCGATTGCCGGCGCGTTCTGGCGGAAGCGGTGACGCCCGCGTGAACCGGGTCAGCCCCAAGTGGGAGCATCCCCAGACCGTCGCGGGGTTCACGACAGGCGGGCCGAACCAGGTGCTGATCGCCTGGGCGGGCTACTGCCGCGGCGTCCCAAGCGACCCTCCCGCCTCCCCCTACCCCTTTGACACCGATCATCCCGGTTCCGGAAGCGCCAGTTCTCGCCGGACCCAGTCCCCGTCGAAGCGGATCACGTTGTGGGGACTGGCGTGCTGGCGCCAGGCGTACTCTGTCAGCAGCGCATCGAGGCGCTCGCGGCCGAGGCGCGTCCTGGCCGCCTCACGGGGCGTGAGATTGCCAAGCGCCGGCACCTTCTCGTCGAGCCAGGCCTGCCAGTGGCGTCGGTTCAGTTCCTCGATGTACGCGCGCCCCTCCGGCGTGGATCCGAGCGCCGGCACGTCCGGATCCTCCAGCGCGACAGGCACATCGCGACGGGATGGATCGAGCAAGACGTCGGCGGATTCAATCGTCTGGCGCAGGTAGAGCACGTCGCAGCCGAGTCGCTTCTCGATCAGGCCCCGGATCTTCTTCGCCCGCTTCACCGAATTGACCGAGACGCTGATCGCGCCGCCCTCCAGCGTCAGGTGTCCGAGCGTGGTGTTGTCCCAGTCGCGGTGCATCTTGTTGCCGCGCTTGCCCCACTCGATGGTGACCTTCGTCAGGTCTCCGGCGTCGGAGAAGGTGGCGTCTTCGAGCATGTCCTCCGCGCTGTGAATCACCGACAGCGAGGCGAGCCGGTCGAACGCCTCGCGCACGCCGCACCGCAGCTCGAACTCCAGCGTCGTCGGCTCGAGCCTGTCGCCGTCGGTGTTCTGCAACTGCGGCGGCTGGGGGTTGAGCACGCGCCCGACAAGTTGGCGGTAGAAGAGGACCACCTCGAGGGACCGTTCTTTCAGCTTCGCGCGATCGATGCCGGCGCGCGGCTTCAGGAAGTTCTCGCGGAAGTCGATGATCACATTGTGGTCCGACGGAAACAGCGGATAGGGACCGAGGCCGGACATGACGGCGATGTCCCCATCCGGTACGACGCGGGCCAGGATGATCTGACCCGGCTCGAGTCCGGCCGTGGCGCTTCGCTCGATCACGCGGTGCGCCTCGCCGGTCAGGATGTCCTTCAGTTCGAGCGATCGGCCGGCGTCGACACCGGTCACCGCCATGAAGCTCAGCGGCGCATCGCTTGCCGCCCTCAGGAATCTGGCCTCGACTGGCGAGAGGTCGTTGCCGTGACGCCGGGCGTACTCGATCGCGAGGATCGTGGCCGGCCAGTCGGGAGCCGTGCGCCGCCCCCAGCGCCGGCGCGGCTCGGGCACGAAGTCGAATGCGAACCACGGCAGGAAGAGCTGCTCCCACGCCTCGGGGTTGTCATCACTGGCCGGCGGCTCGCCCTCCACGAAGAACGTCTGAGCCGCCTCCTCGAGGATTGCCTCGCCCCAGGTTTCGGCCGCGAAGTTGGCCACGGCGGGCACGACGACACCCTCCGCCTGACGCCAGCCCAGCCAGCGTTCCTCCGCGACGTCCTGCGCCTGGAGACAACAGTGCTTGTACTTCTTCCCGCTGCCGCACGGGCACGGGTCGTTGCGGCCGACTGGCATGGGCGCTCCCCCGGGACGCTGAGGGTATCACTGGCTCACGATCGCCCGCCAGCGGTGTCGAACGGCCCGTGTCGAACGGCCCGGACCTGTCGAGCTTCCCGGCCCGTGCCCGGGCCCCTTGCCCCTTGCCCCTTGCCCCTTGCCCCTACTAGAATTAACTGTTACGCCGGTGTAGCTCAGCTGGTTAGAGCACGCGGCTCATATCCGCGGAGTCCGGGGTTCAAGTCCCTGCACCGGCACCATTTCCTGCGAGGGGTCCGGCGTTGACGCGCCAGACCCCTCGCGCCGTTTCCGGGCCGCCTGCTGTGTCCACGCCATCGCTGCAACAGCGCGTCAGGCGTTCGATTGAGCGCGACGCCCTCATTCCCGTCGGCTCGGCGGTGCTTGCCGCCGTCTCGGGCGGGTCCGATTCGGTGGCCCTCCTGCGGCTTCTGCTCGAACTCGCCCCCGAGTGCGGATTCACCGTAGCAGGGGTGGGCCACGTGAACCACGGGCTGCGCGGAAAGGCGAGCGAGGGCGACGAGGCGTTCTGCCGCCGCCTCGCCCTCCGGCTGGGTCTGCCGATCGAGGTCCAGCGACGCGATGTGGCGGCCCTCGCCCGGGAACGGCGAACGTCAATCGAGGCGGCCGCCCGCGAAGCCCGCTACGAGGCGCTGGCCAAGATGGCCGCCCGGCTCGGCGCCGACCTGATCGCCACGGGCCACACGCGCGACGACCAGGCCGAGACGTTCCTGCTGCGCCTGCTGCGCGGCGCGGGCTCGTCGGGGCTCTCGGGCATCCGCCCGCTACGCGGCGCGGTCGTGCGGCCGCTCCTGGAGACAAGACGGCAGGAGCTGCGCCAGTACCTGAAATCGATCGCCCAGCCCTTCCGCGACGATGCCAGCAACCGCGACACGGCCATTCCGCGCAACTGGGTCCGGCACCGGCTGCTGCCGCTTCTGGCCCGCCGCCTGAACGGCGACATCGTGGAGGTGCTGGCGCGCCAGGCCGGCGTGCTTCGCGACGAGAGCGCACTGCTCGACCAGATGGCCGACGACGCGGCCCGCCGGGTTGCCGCCCCCGGCCGCCGCGGTGCGCTCGAACTCGACGGCCCGGCGCTTCTGGCTCTTCCGCCGGCCGTTGCGAGGCGGATCGTCCGGCGGGCGCTCGGCCGGGTGGCGGTCGGGCGGTTCTTCGGCGCCAGGCACGTGGAGGCGGTCCTCGAGTTGGCCGCCAGCGAGTGTCCGCGCGGGGCGGCGGACCTTCCAGGCGCCCGCGTGGAACGAATCGGCGCCAGCGTTGTCTTATATAGCAGGTGGCGTGCGTCGGTTCGCACGCCGGGAGCTTACAGGTACGCGCTTGCCGTGCCCGGCCTCCTCGACCTCCCCGAGTGCGGGTGCGCCATCGCGGCCAGGCGGCGGCAGCGACGTTCCGGCCAACGTGCTGCGTTGCAGGTGGTTAGCGGCGATCGCGACATGGCCGTGATCGACGCGTCGGCCGCCCGCGGCGGCCTGGCGGTCCGTGGCAGGCGCCCGGGTGACTGGATCCGGCCGCTGGGCCTGCGGGGACGGAAGAAGCTCCAGGATGTCCTGGTGGACCGCAAAGTGCCCCGGGAGGAGCGGGATCGGGTGCCGCTGGTGGTGGACGCGGACGGTCGCGTGCTGTGGATTGCCGGCCACGTCCTGTCACACGACGCCCGCGTCACGGATTCGACGCGGAGCATGGTAGTCTTGAAGCTCATTCGGAACGGAGAAGAGGGAGACGAGGCGTGAATTCCACCCTCAGGAGCCTGTTGTTCTGGCTGGTGCTGGCCATCGTGGCCGTCGTGGTCTGGAACTTCCAGACCGCGTTTGCCCCGACCGCCAAGGCCGTGACGTTCAGCGAGTTCATGTCCTGGGTCGACTCCGGGCAGGTCGCCGAAGTCGAGATTGCCGGCAATGAGGTGACGGGCACCACGAAGGCGAACGAGAAGTTCCGCACGTACGCGCCGGGCCAGTTCGAGGGGCTCGCGAACAAGCTGATCGAACGCAGCGTGGTCATCTCGGCCAAGGACGCGACGGTGAGCCCGTGGGCGTCGATTCTCTACTCGTGGGCGCCGGCGCTGCTGATGATCGGGTTCTGGATCTTCTTCATGCGCCAGATGCAGAGCGGCGGCAACAAGGCGCTCTCGTTCGGCAAGAGCAAGGCCAAGCTGTCGTCGGGCACGCAGAAGAAGGTGACGTTCAAGGACGTGGCGGGCGTCGACGAGGCCAAGGAAGAACTGCAGGAGATCATCGAGTTCCTGAAGGAGCCCCAGCGCTTCCAGAAGCTGGGCGGCCACATCCCGAAGGGCGTGCTGCTGATGGGATCGCCGGGGACCGGGAAGACGCTGCTGGCGCGCGCGGTGGCCGGCGAGGCGAACGTGCCCTTCTTCTCGATCAGCGGTTCGGACTTCGTCGAGATGTTCGTGGGCGTGGGCGCCTCGCGCGTGCGCGACCTGTTCGAGCAGGGCAAGAAGAACGCGCCCTGCATCATCTTCATCGACGAGATCGACGCCGTCGGCCGGCACCGCGGCGCGGGCCTCGGCGGCGGGCACGACGAGCGCGAGCAGACGCTGAACCAGCTGCTGGTCGAGATGGACGGCTTCGAATCCAACGACGGCGTCATCCTGATGGCCGCCACGAACCGGCCCGACGTGCTCGACCCGGCGCTGCTGCGGCCGGGCCGTTTCGATCGCCGCGTCGTCGTGAACCGGCCCGACGTCAGGGGCCGCGAGGGCATCCTCGTGGTCCACACGCGCAAGATCCCGCTGGCCGACGACGTGGATGCGAGCGTGCTCGCGCGCGGGACGGCGGGCTTCTCCGGCGCCGATCTGGCGAACCTGGTGAACGAAGCGGCGCTGAACGCGGCGCGCTACAACCAGAAGGCCGTGCGGATGGCCGACTTCGAGTTCGCGAAGGACAAGGTCCTCATGGGCTCCGAGCGGCGATCGATGGTCATCAGCGAGTCCGAGAAGCGCGTCACCGCGATTCACGAGGCCGGGCACGCGCTGCTGACCGTCGTCCTGCCGCACGCCGATCCCGTGCACAAGGTGACGATCATCCCGCGCGGCATGGCGATGGGGCTGACCCAGCAGCTGCCGGTGGACGAGAAGCACAACTACTCGCGCGAGTACCTCGCCGACCAGATCGCGATCCTGCTCGGCGGCCGCATCGCCGAGGAAGTGTGCCTGGGCGGCATCACCACCGGTGCCGGCAACGATCTCGAGCGCGCGACGGAACTGGCCCGGCGCATGGTGTGCGAGTGGGGCATGAGCGAGGCGATGGGGCCGCTCACCTTCGGCAAGAAGGAAGAGCAGATCTTCCTGGGCCGCGAGATCGCCCAGCACCAGGACTACAGCGAGGACACGGCGGTCAAAATCGACGGCGAGGTCCGGCAGATCGTCCAGGAGAACTACACCCGCGCGCAGGACCAACTGACGCGCCACAAAGAGGCGCTGCTCAAGATCGCCGACGAATTGCTGACGCGCGAAGTCCTCGACGGCGCGCAGGTCAAGGCCGTCGTCCAGGGCGAGGCACTCGGGGCCGCCCCGTCGGCGGAGCCGGCCACCGCGGTGGTGCAGGGCGCCGCGCCCGAGGGGCCCGCCCAGGGCGCCGAGAAGGCGGTCGAGGTCGTGCCGACGCCGCTCCCGGACCCGCTCCCGCAGCGGCATTAGGGCAGTAGAAACACGGCGACACCCTCCGTTTCGGCGTGATACAACTGCCGAAATGGAGCCTGTCCCCGTTTTCGCGCCGCGTCCGGCCTTCACGGTTCCCCTCGCGCACCGCCTGAGCCTTGCGCTTGGCGCGCGGACGCTCGTGATGGGCATCCTCAACGTCACCCCCGATTCCTTCGCCGGCGGCGTGACCGATCCCGACGCCGCGGTGGACCTGGCCATGCGGATGGACGCCGACGGGGCCGACATCCTCGACATCGGCGGCGAGTCGACGCGTCCCGGCGCCGACCCGGTGACCGAGGACGACGAACTGGCCCGCGTCATGCCCGTCATCACGGCGCTCCGGGGCCGGGTCCGCGCCGCGATCTCGATCGATACCTACAAGGCCGCCGTCGCCAGCGCGGCCGTCTCGGCCGGGGCCTCTATCGTGAACGACATCAGCGGTTTAAGGTATGATCCAACACTCGGCGATGCCGTCGCGCGCAGCGGGGCCGGCCTGGTGCTGATGCACACCCGGGGACGTTCGAAGCAGATGTACCGCGAGGCGGCCTACGCCGATGTCGTCGCGGAAGTGTCGGCGGAGCTGCGCGAGGCCCTGGGCCGAGCCGAGGCTGCCGGGGTGTCCCCCGATCGGGTGGTGCTGGATCCGGGCATCGGCTTCGCCAAGCGCGCGGCCGACAGCCGCGCGGTGCTCGCCCGTCTCCCGGAGTTCGCCAGGCTCGGGCGGCCCCTGCTCGTGGGGCCGTCGCGGAAGTCGTTTCTCGCGGACGGGCTGGCGCCGCTGCCCCCCGCGGAACGCGACTGGGCGACGGCCGCCGCCGTCACGGCGGCGGTGGCCGGAGGGGCGCACATCGTGCGCGTGCACAATGTGGCCGCCATGGCGCAGGTGGTGCGGGCGGCCGACGCGCTGCGCGCCGGGGCGTGCGGGTAAGCGCCGGGCGGACAACGCAATCGAATCCAGGCAGGCGTGGTGGACTCACTGACCTCGATGATCCAGCGGGCCCAGGTGGGATGGACGGATGTCCTCGACATCCTCATCGCCGCCTTCGCGATCTATGAGCTGTTGAAGCTCATGCGCGGCACCCGCGCGGTCCAGATGGGCATCGGCGTCGGCCTGATCATCGGCGTCTTCTACCTGTCGGAGTGGTGGCACCTCGACACGGTCAACTGGCTCATCCGCAACATCGCCGGCTACGTCGTGTTCGCGGCGATTGTCGTGTTCCAGACCGAGATCCGCCGCACGCTGGCGCACCTGGGGCGGGCGCGCTTCTTCAGGTACCTGACGCGCACCGAGTCGAACGACGAAATCGTCGAGGAGCTCGTGGCGGCGGCGACGATGCTCGCCAGTTCGAGGACCGGGGCGATCATCGCCATCGAGCGCGACATCGGCCTGCGCAACTACATCGAGGGCGGCGTGCCGCTCGACGCGACGCTGACGTCGGACCTCCTGTTGAGCGTGTTTCAGCCGAAGTCGCCGCTGCACGACGGCGCGGTGATCGTCCAGGGCGACCGCCTGGCGGCGGCCGCCTGCTTCCTGCCGCTGTCGGTGAACCCCGCGATCAGCAAGGACTTCGGCACGCGGCACCGCGCGGCCATCGGCCTCACCGAGGACGTCGACGCGGCGGCGATCGTGGTCTCCGAGGAGACAGGCCGCATCTCGCTGGCGCTGGACGGGCAGGTGGACGTCGGCCTCAACGCGGACCGGCTCCGGGCCCGGCTCCGCGCGCTCGTCCCGCTGCGCAGAGCCGTGAGCGATCGCGCCGCGGCGGAGTCGATGGACTGATGGCCTACAATCCCTTCCGCAGCTTCGGGCTCAAGGCCATCGCCGTCGGCATCGCGACGCTGCTCTGGATCGCGGTGGGCGGAGAGAAGATCGTCGAGCGGAGCCTGCAGGCGCCGCTCGAGATCGAGAACCTTCCGGAGGCCATCGAGCTGGTCGGCGAGACCCCCGGCGCCATCAACGTCCGCGTGCGCGGCACCTCGACCAGCCTCGGCCGGCTCACGACGGGCGACGTGAAGGCGGTGCTCGACGTGGCGACGGCCCGGCCCGGCCGCAACCTGTTCCATATCGGCCCCGGCCTGGTCAGCGCGCCGTTCGGCGTGGAGGTCAACTACGCGGGGCCCTCGACGGTGACCCTGAACTTCGAGCGCCAGCTGACCAGGACGGTCCCGGTGAAGCCGGACGTCGAGGGCGAGGCGGCGCCGGGCTACGAGGTGCGAGGGGTCACGGTGGAGCCGGCCACGGTGGAGGTGATCGGCCCCGAGAGCGAGCTGCGCAACCTGGTCGCCGCCGTGACCGAGCCCATCGAGCTGAAAGCGTCGGCCGCGCCGATCCGGGAGCGGGTCGCGATCGCGGTCATCGACAGCGAGGCCCGGCTCCGCACGGCCCAGGAGGCCTTGGTCACGGTCGATGTCCAGCCCGTGCGGACCGAGCGGGAGATTCGCGGCGTGCCGGTCCGGATGCAGCAACTCCAGGCGGACCAGCGCGCGCAGTCGGCGCCGCCGAACGTGTCGGTCACCGTGCGGGGCGACGGCGACGCGCTGCGGGCGCTCGGCGCGGGCGACGTCGAGGCGTCGGTCGACGTGAAGGGCCTCGGCGCCGGGCGGTACACGCTGCCGGTGCGCGTCGCGCCGTCGCGGCTGTTCGGCGTGGTCCGCGTGGACCCCCCGCAGGTGCAGATCACAATCCGATGAGCACGAAGTTGTTTGGCACAGACGGGGTCCGCGGACGGGCCGGCGAACCGCCGCTGGATACGCGCACGGTCCGCCGCCTCGGCATGGCGCTGGTCAAGGCGTTGCCGTCCAACCTCGGCCAGCTTCGCCTGCTCGTGGGGCGTGACACGCGCGAGTCGGGTGAGCCGATCGAACGCGATCTGGCCGTCGGCGCGGCCGCGGCGGGCGCCACGGTCGTGAGCGCGGGCGTCATCCCGACGCCCGCCGTCGCGCACCTGACGCGCAGCCAGGGGTTCGCGGCGGGCCTCGTGATCTCGGCGTCGCACAACCCGTTCCACGACAACGGCATCAAGGTTTTCTCCGGGGGCGGCGAGAAGTTCACCGAGGCGCTCGAGTCCGAGGTCGAGGCCATCATCGCCGATGGGTCCTGGCAGGAGCCGGGCGGCCCCGCGCCGCCGGTGCCGCGCGTCGATGAGGCGGCGGCCTATCTCGCGCACGCGCGGCAGGCGCTCGACGGCCGCTTTCCAGCCCACGCCAGCCGGGTGGCCGTCGACTGCGCCAACGGCGCCACCTACGAGGTGGGGCCCGCGCTGCTGCGGAGTCTCGGCTTCGACGTCACGGCGATCGGCTGCGAGCCGGACGGCCGCAACATCAACCTCGGCTGCGGATCCACACACCCCGGGCGGCTCGCGCGGCTGGTCGTGGAGCGCGGCTGCGATCTGGGCATCGCCTTCGACGGCGACGGCGACCGTGCGATCCTCATCGACGCGGAAGGCCGGGTCGTCGACGGCGACGCCGTGCTGCTGCTGTGTGCGAAGCGGATGCAGGCGGCCGGCCGGCTCCGGGGCAGCACCGTCGTGGCGACGGTCATGAGCAACATCGGCCTCGAGATCGCGCTGCGCGATCTCGGCATCGGCCTGGTGCGCACGCCGGTGGGCGACAAGTACGTCATGGAAGAGCTGCTGCGCGACAACCTGTCGCTCGGCGGCGAGCAGTCGGGGCACGTGATCTTTCCCGACTTCCTCTACACGGGAGACGGGATCGTCACCGCGCTGAACGTGCTGCGGGTGATGGCGGAGACGGGCCGCCCGCTGGCCGAGCTCGCAGGCGACCTCACGACGTACCCGCAGGTGCTGCACAACCTGCGCGTCCGCGAGAAACGCGACTGGCTGTCGATCCCGGCCGCCGCGGCGGCGATCGCCGATGTCGAGGCGAAGCTCAGGGGACGCGGCCGCCTGCTGGTCCGCTACTCGGGCACCGAGCCGCTGTTGCGCGTGATGATCGAAGGGGAGCGGCAGGACGAGATTGACGGCTGGGCGGCGCGCATCGTCGCGGCGGTCAGGGCCGAGATAGGCACAGAGGAGTGATCAATGGCTGATATCGAAGGCGTGAAGGAAACGAAGCAGTACTATCCCGACATCCCGGCGGCGCACGAGGGCTTCCACCTGAAGGGCGCGCACCAGCTCGACTGGGGCATGCGGAACCGGCTGTCGAAGATCTTCCGGCCGTCGACGGGCCGCACGGTCATGCTGGCCATCGACCACGGCTATTTCCTCGGGCCGACGACGGGACTGGAGCGCATCGACCTCACGATCGTGCCGCTGCTGCCGTACGCCGACGCCCTCATGTGCACGCGCGGCATCCTGCGGTCGAGCATCCCGTCGACGTTCCCGAACGGCGTCGTGATGCGCTCGAGCGGCGGCCCGAGCACCCTCAAGGAGCTGTCGAACGAGCTCATCGCCGTCGATATCGACGACGCGGTGCGCATGAACGTGGCGGCGATGGCGGTGCAGGTGTACATCGGCGGCGAGTTCGAGACGCAGTCGATCAAGAACATGACGACGCTGGTGGACTTGGGCCTGCGCTACGGCGTGCCCACCATGGGCGTCACGGCCGTCGGCAAGGAGCTCACGCGCGACGCGCGCTACCTGGGCCTCGCCACCCGCATCTGCGCGGAGCTCGGCGCGCAGGTGGTCAAGACCTACTACTGCGCCGAGGGCTTCGAGCGCGTCACCGCCGGCTGTCCCGTGCCGATCGTGATGGCGGGCGGCAAGAAGCTGGCCGAGCTGGACGCGCTCACCATGGCCTACAACGCCGTCAGCCAGGGCGCGGCAGGCGTCGACATGGGCCGCAACATCTTCCAGTCGGACGCCCCGGCGGCGATGATCCAGGCCGTCGGCCGCGTCGTGCACGAGCTGATGCCGCCCGCCCAGGCCTACGACTGCTACCTGACGCTGAAGCGCGAGCAGGAGCGGGCGGCCGCGAAGAAGTAGCAGCCGGCCATGGCACATCCCTTCGTCGGCGATCTCAGGCGCCTGGGGCCCTCGCTCAGCGTGGGCCTCATGGCCGCCAACCTCATGGCCCTCGGCGAGGACGTCGGGCGGCTGGAAAGGGCCGGTGCGCCGCTGGCGCACTTCGACGTGATGGACGGCGTCTACGTGCCGATGCTCACCGCCGGGCCGCCGTTGATCAAGGCCGTCAGGACCGCGATGCTGAAGGACGTACACCTCATGGTGCGCGAGCCGCTCGCGTCGCTGGGCGACTACGTGGCGGCCGGCGCCGACATCATCACGGTTCACCCGGACGCCTGCGCCCACCCGCATCGCGTGCTGCAGGTGCTCGGATCGATGACGCACCGCGACCGTCCGGATCGGGCCATCGCCCGCGGCGTGGCGCTCAACCCGGGCATGCCGGTTGAGGCGCTGGACCCGCTCCTGGATGATGCCGAGATGGTCCTGCTGGTCGCCATCAACCCCGGCTGGGGCGGGCAGGCGTTCATTCCCGCGACGCTCGGCCGCATCGAGGCCGTCCGCCGCAAGATCGCCGCGTCGGGGCGCGACGTCCTCCTGGCGGTCGACGGGGGCATCACCCGCGCCAACGTCGGCCAACTGGCCGGCCGCGGCGTCGACCTCGTCGTCACCGGCAGCGCGGTATTCGACGGCGACCTGAACGCGAACGTCGAGGAGATGACGCGGGCGCTTCGGGGGTGATCCGTCGCGACGACGCCAGGCCTGAAGGCCAGGCCTCCAGCAGACTCCTGGAGGGCGGGGCGTCCAGCCCTGCCGAGCGATGAGCCCCGGGCACACGAAGGTGGAGAGCCGATGATCAATCGCTGGTCCGCAGACGAAGCGGCACGCGCCGTCGACCAGTACGGCCCGCGCTGGGGCGAAGCCCTGGCGCTGCGCACCTACGTGAGCCGGCTGCTCGGGAGCGAGCCGGGGCTCGTCCTGCACGGCGGCGGCAACGCGTCGGTGAAGGCGCCCTGGCGCACCGTGACCGGCGACCGGCCGGCCGCGATCTGCGTGAAGGCGTCGGGCTTCGACATGGCCGCGATCGAGCCCGGCGGCCACCCCGCGCTGGATCTGGCTGCGCTGCTGCGCCTGCAGCGCCTCGACGCGCTCGACGACGAGGCGATGGTCAACGAGATCCGGAGGGCGCTGTTCGACGCGCGCAGCCCGAACCCGTCGATCGAGACGCTGGTCCACGCGTTCCTGCCCGCCGCGTTCATCGACCACACCCATGCCGATGCGGTGCTGACGCTGACCAATCAGCGCGACGGCCAGGCCATCGTCCAGGAGGCGTTCTGGGACTTGGCCGCGGTCGTCCCGTATGTCGAGCCCGGCTTCGCGCTGGCCAAGGCCGTGGCATCGGCCGCGGCCTCCAGGCCGTCGGCGCGGGCGATCGTGCTGATGCAGCACGGTCTCATCACCTGGGGCGGCACGGCGCGCGAGTCGTACGTGCTCCACATCGACCTGGTCACGCAGGCGGAGCAGATCGCGGCCGCCCGGGCGCGGCGCGGCGCCACGGTCACGGTGCCCGCCGCGGTGGTGGCGTCGGCCTGGGACCGGCTGGCCGAGGTGGCCCCCATCCTGCGCGGCCAGCTCGCGCGGCCGACGGGCGACGCCGACCGTCCCTGGGACCGGGTGGTGCTGCAGCCGATGGTCACCGACGGCGTCCTCGCGCTGCTCGACGCGGACGGCGCCAGGGACGCGCTCGTGACGCCGCCGCTGACGACGGATCACCTCATCCGGACAAAGAGCCTGCCGCTCTGGATCGGCCAACCGCCCTGGGGCGACGAGGCGGCCCTGCGCGCGCAGATCGCCAGCAGCGTCGACGCGTACCGAACGGCGTACGGTGAGTACGTCGAACGCCATCGGGCCGAGTTGCCGCCGGGACTCGACCCGTTCGACCCGACGCCCCGCGTCGTCCTCGTGCCTGGCCTCGGCGCGATCTGCGCCGGCAGGACGGCTCGTGAGGCCGCCATCACCAGGGACATCACCGCCCGGACGCTCGACGTCAAGAGCCGGATTGCGGCGATGGGCACCTACGAAGGGCTGGCCGAGCGCGATCTGTTCTTGATGGAGTACCGCGGCGTCCAACACGCGAAACTCGACGCGCCGGCCGGCGCGCTGCATGACCGCGTGGCCATCGTCACGGGCGCCGCGGGCGCCATCGGGACCGGCGTCGCGACGGGGCTGCTCGAAGCCGGCTGTCACGTCGTCGTGACCGACCTCGCCGGCGCGCCGCTCGATTCGGTGGCCGCCGAACTCGACGCCGCGTTTCCCGGCCGCGCCGTCGGCGTGCCGATGGACGTCACCGACGCGGCGTCGGTGGCGGAGGCCTTCCGCTTCGCCGCGCGCACCTGGGGCGGCGTGGACCTGGCGATCGTCAACGCGGGCATCGCGCACGTGGCGGGCCTGACGGTGATGGACCTCGACGCGTTCCGCAAACTGGAGCGGGTGAACATCGAAGGCACGCTGCTCGTGCTGGCCGAGTGCGGCCGGCACTTCGCGCGCCAGCAGACCGGCGGCGACATCGTGCTCGTGTCGACCAAGAACGTCTTCGCGCCCGGCGCCCGGTTCGGGGCCTACAGTGCCACGAAGGCGGCGGCGCACCAGTTGGCCCGGATCGCGAGCCTCGAGATGGCCGATCTCGACGTGCGCGTGAACATGGTGTCGCCCGACGCGGTGTTCTCGCACGGCGCAAGGCGGTCGGGGCTCTGGGCTGAAGTGGGGCCGGACCGGATGAAGGCGAGGGGCCTGGACGAAGCCGGCCTGGAGGATTACTACCGGTCGCGCAACCTTCTCAAGGCGAGAGTGACCGCGCGGCACGTGTCGAACGCCGTCATGTACTTCGCGACGCGGCAGTCGCCCACCAGCGGCGCCACCATCCCCGTGGACGGCGGCCTGCCGGATGCGACGCCGCGGTAGGGTTGTGTGACAGAAGCCAGAAGCCGGAAGCCAGAAGCCAGAAGAACAACCACCGGTGCAGCTTGTCTTCTTCTTGCTTCTGACAATCGTCAGTGGGCCCTTCTGGCTTCTTGCTTCTGACAATCGTCAGTGCGCCCTTCTGGCGTCTGACGGGCTTCGGAGGGAGATCATGAAGCTGGGTTTGAACATCGACCACATCGCTACGCTCCGGCAGGCGCGGCGCGCCCGCGAGCCGGAACCGGTGACCGCTGCGCTCATGGCCGAGCTCGCCGGCGCCGAGGGCATCACGGTCCACCTGCGGGGCGACCGCCGGCACATCCAGGACCGGGACGTCCACCTGCTGCGGCAGGTGATTGGGACGAAGCTCAACATCGAGATGGCCGCCACGCCGGAGATGGTCGGCATCGCGTGCCGCGTGAAGCCCGACCAGGTGACGCTGGTGCCGGAACGGCCGGACGAGGTGACCACCGCCGGCGGCCTCGACGTTGTCTCGCACGAAGCCGCCGTCCGCGATGCCGTCACATCGTGCCGCGCCGCCGGAATCCGCGTGAGCATCTTCATCGACGCCATTCCCGCACAGGTTGATGCCTCGAAGGCCGTCGGCGCGGCCGCAATCGAAATCAATACAGGACCGTATGCCGACGCGCCCGACGCCGGCCGGCCGGCCCAGTTGACGCGCATCGGGCTCACGGCGGAACGTGCGGCGAGAGCCGGCCTCGAAGTCCTCGCCGGCCACGGCCTCAACTACATCAACGTCCGGCCCATCGTCGCGCTGCCGCACATCGTCGAACTGAACATCGGCCACGCGATCATCGCGCGGTCCGCGTTGGTGGGGCTGGACCGCGCCGTCCGTGAGATGGTGGGACTGATCAGGGGACAATGAACGGGATTCGGGGTTCGGGATTCGGGATTCGGCGGACAGAAACCGGGACCCGGGACTCGGGACTCGGGGCTCGTGTGTCTCGCTGCCTCGCTGCGCCGCTTGTCCTTTCACTCGTCACGCTGTTCGCCTCGACGGTGGACGCGGCGGAGGGGCAGGCGGTGGCCTTTGCCGCGCGCGACGGCGTGCAGATTTCGGCCGTCCTCCATCTGCCGGAGAAGACGCCCGCGCCCGCCGTGGTGTTCCTGAACATGCTCGGCCGGACGCATCGCGACTGGGACGGCGCCGCCGCGAAGTTCGTCGAGGCGGGCATCGCGGTGCTGGCCGTTGACTTCCGGCCATCGGCCCTGCCGGATCCCGACGCGACCGACGCCACCGGCAGTCCCTTCGCGAGCCTGGTCCTCGACGCCGAGGCGGCGCGCGCGTACCTTGCCGTGCGGCCCGAAATCAATCCCGGCCGCATCGGGATGGCGGGCGCGTCGCTCGGTGCCAACGTGGCGGTCCTGGCGGCGTCGAACGACCCGTCGGTCAGATCGCTGGCGCTCCTGTCGGCCAGCCTCGATTACCGGGGCCTCAAGCTCGAACAGGCGCTGAAGAAGTTCGCGTCGCGGCCGGTCCTGCTCGTCGCCAGCAGCGAGGACCCCTTCGCACTCAGGACGGCCCGCCAGGCCGTCACGATGGGTGACGGCGCGCGTGAACTGCGCGTGCTGTCCGGGGCGGGACACGGCACCATCATGCTCGCGAGGGAGCCGGACCTGGCCACCGCCCTGGTGGACTGGTTCCTTCGCACGTTGCTATGATCGGACAATGAAAGCTGAATCGATTGTCATCGGCGTGGCCGGCAGCGTGTTCGGACTGATCGTGGGCTGGATCATCGGGACCCAGCAGGCCCCCGCGCGGCCCTTCGCGCCTGGGCAGGCCCCGGCCCAGGCAGCCGCCCAGGCGCCGGCGGGCGCACCGCCGGCATCCGCGCCGGCGCCAGCGCTCGACGAGGCGCAGGTGACGGCGTTGCGGAACATCGCCGACAAGGACCCGGCCAACGTGCAGTCGCGCGTCCAGCTCGGCAACATGTACTTCGACGCCGAGCGCTACCAGGACGCGATCCAGTGGTACGAGGCGGCGCTGAAGCTGAACCCCAACGACGCGAACGTCAGCACGGATCTGGGCGTCTGCTTCTACTACACGAACCAGGCCGACCGCGCCATCCGACAGATGGAGGAGTCGCTGCGCATCGACTCGCGGCACCTCAAGACGATGCTCAACCTCGGCATCGTGAAGGCCTTCGGCAAGCAGGACCTGGCAGGCGCGGCGGCCGCGTGGGAGGAAGTCATCCGCCTCGCGCCCGACAGCCAGGAAGGACAGGCGGCCAAGCGGTCGCTCGCCAACCTGCAGGCGGCTCATCCCGGCGGGTCGCCGGTGCCGCCGCCGGGCACCCCGGCGGCGAGCCAGACCCCGAGGCCCGGCGGCCCGGCCAAGTAGCCGGCGGGGGCGCGGCTCATGTTGGCTCGTTTTCTCATCTGGTCGCTGCTGCTGCTGGTCGTCTGGCGGGCGCTCCGATCGCTTTTCGCCGGGATCGCCCAGGGTGCGTCGCCGCCGCCGCCGCCGGCACCGGGCCCGCCCCAGCGCGGCGAACTGATGGTCCGCGACCCGGTGTGCGGGACCTTCGTGCTGCCGTCCCGGTCGGTCTCGACCCGGGACCGCGACGGCGTGCATCACTTCTGCTCGGACCGCTGCCGCCAGGCCTACCAGCAGCGCTGACGCCATGCCCGCGCCCGCTGTGCTCGTGACCCGCCGCGTTCCGTCGTCGGTGGTCGCCCGGCTGGAGGAGCGGTGCGTCGTGGACCTCCACGAAGGGCCGGACGCGATCCCCCCGGAGGCGCTGAAGGCGCGCCTCGAGGGAAAGCAGGCGCTCATGTGCGTCCTGACGGACCGCATCGACGGCGCCGTGCTCGACGCGGCACCGGGCCTGCGCATCGTGGCCAACATCGCGGTGGGGTTCGACAACATCGATCTCGCCGCGGCGCGTGCCCGAGGCGTCGTCGTCACCAACACGCCCGATGTGCTCACCGAGGCGACAGCCGACCTCACGTGGGGGCTCATCCTGTCGGTGATGCGGCGCATCGGCGAAGGGGAGCGCCTGGTGCGCCGGGGCGCGTGGGCCGGGTGGGCCCTCGACTTCATGCTGGGCTCCGATCTCCGCGGCAAACAGCTCGGGATCATCGGCCTCGGCCGCATCGGCCGGGCGGTGGCCATGCGCGCCGGCGCGTTCGGCATGCGGGTGGCGTTCACGACCGTCGAGGACGGATCCTCGGCAGGCCAGGCGGCTGCCGGGGGCTGGGCGCGCCTCGGCCTGGACGAACTGCTGACGAGCTCCGACGTCGTGTCGGTGCACGTGCCGCTGCTGCCGTCGACGCGGCACCTCCTCGACCGGCGCGCGATCCTGCGGATGAAGCGCCGCGCGTATCTCGTGAACACGTCGCGCGGGCCGGTCGTCGACGAAGCCGCGCTGGCGTGGGCGCTGCGGGAGGGCTTGATCGCCGGCGCCGCCCTCGACGTGTTCGAAGAGGAGCCGCGCGTCCACCCCGACCTGCTCGGCCTCGAGCACGTCGTGCTGGCGCCGCACCTGGGCAGCGCCACCATCGAGACGCGCACGGCGATGGCGGACCTGGCGGCGCGCAACGTGCTCGCCGTGCTCGCCGGCGGCGCGCCGCTGACGCCGGTGGCCGGATGAGCCGGCTCAGTTCCGCCGACGTCGAGTGGATCATGCGCGGGATGGCGCGCGCCATCACCGGCCTCGAGCTGCCCGTGGTCGAGAAGATCGCCGAAGAAGCGCGAGAGGACGCGTTCCGCGTGCTCATTGCCACTCTCCTGTCGGCGCGCACGCAGGACGCCACGACGGCCGCCGCGTCGGACCGGCTTTTCCGGAAGGCACCGGACGCGCGGCGGATGGCGGACCTGCCGGTGGCGGCCATCGCCAGGCTCATCTACCCCGTCAGCTTCTACCGGACCAAGGCGCGCCACGTGAAGGCGGCGTGCCGCCAGTTGCTTGACCGGTTCGGCGGACGCGTCCCCGGCACGATGGACGAGTTGCTCACGCTGCCCGGCGTGGGCCGCAAGACCGCCAACCTCGTCCTCATCCTCGGGTTCAAGAGCCTGCGCAACATCTGCGTCGACATCCACGTGCATCGCATCTCGAACCGGCTCGGCTGGGTCGCGACACGAACGCCCGGGCAGACCGAGCAGTCGCTCTACGAACGCGTGCCGGCCCGCTGGTGGCCGTATCTGAACCTCTACCTGGTGACGTGGGGGCAGAACGTCTGCCGTCCGACCCACCCGCGCTGCGGCGATTGCGCGGTCGCGCGACGCTGCCCGCGCCTTGGCGTGACCACGGTGGGGAAGTCGCGCACCGCGCGCGCGTAGCGCGCACCTGGTGTATCATCTGCCCTGCCTGCACCGGGCGCGCCTCCGCCGGCAGCGGGTGGTCAACGGCCCACAGTTCACAGGAGAACCGACATGCGCAGACTTCTGTCCGCCGGCGTCCTCGTGACGGCGCTGGCGATCGTGGCCGGGGCGCAGGACGCCGCGTTCGCCCAGGCGCCGGCGCCGGGCCCCCTCGTGGTGATCGAAACGACGAAAGGCACCATCACGATCGAGACCTACCCGTCCGAAGCGCCGAAAACGGTGGAGAACTTCCTCGCGCTCGTGAAGTCGAACTTCTACAACCGCCAGCACTTCCACCGGGCCGAGCCGTTCGTCATCCAGGTCGGCGACCCGAACTCGAAGGACATGGCGAAGAAGGACTCGTGGGGGCGGCGGGGCAACGGCACACCGGTCGGCGTGGCCGAGATCAGCAAGAAGCTCAAGCACAAGAAGGGCGCCGTCGGCATGGCCCACGCGGGCGATGCTGCCAAGGCCGACAGCCAGTTCTACATCACGCGCCAGGCGGGCAGGATCCCCGAAGGCCAGTACGCGATTTTCGGACAAGTCACGTCGGGGTTGGATGTCGTCGACAAGATAGAAGTTGGCGACACGGTGAAGCGGATGTATGTAAAATAGCCTCGTTCAGTTCGCAGAGCGCGCAGAGCTGACGGAAGACGAACCAAGGGGCGGTTCTGATACGAGTCCCGCCCCGGCCGACTGGATTCGGGCCACGAGCCTTCCCGACGCTCTGCGTCCTCTGCGGTTCCGCCAGCGCGCCGGTCCAGGAATCTCCCGTCAATCGAAGAGCGTACCGTCCCGTGGCCGGGCCGCGATCTGGCGCAGGAACGGATACCGCTCCAGCATCTCGTCCGGATAGTCGCCGGGCACGGGCTGTCCGGCGGCGTGGCGCAGGGCCGCCGCGTTGGCCACGGCCTTGCCGGCGAAGTGGTTGTTCATGAAGACGTAGATCGTCTGGACCAGCTGGCGGACGCGCGACACCGTGTCGGCGAAGTCGTCGATCTCGGCAGGCGAGTAGAGGTAGTTGTAGCGCTCGTCCGGATGATCGTGCGTCCACCACTGCTCGGCGTTCCGGCCGTGCAGGCGCATGTAGTAGAGGCGCGTGCCGTTCGGCAGCCGGTCCTGCCGGATCGAGAACCGGAACTTGGGCTCGTCAATCTGCACCCACGCTGCGCGGCGCGCGTTCAGCAGGTCGAGGACCGCGGCCTGATGATCGCTCCAGCTGCGGTGCCGCAATTCGACGGCCACCGGGTAGTCGGCGAACGCCCGCAGCAGCCAGGCGAGGTACTCACCCGTGTCGTCGCCATGGCGAAAGCTCGGCGGGAACTGTGCCAGCAGCGCGCCGAGCTTGCCTGACGCGGCGATCGGCTCGATTGCGTGCCGGAACGCGTCGGCGTCGCCGAGGGTGACCTCGGGAACGGCGCTCGGCTCGCTGTCCGCGCGCGCCGCCGCGCCCCTGGCGAACATACCCGGGTGCGTGAACTTCTGGAAGAGCTTCAGGCAGAAGTCGAACCGGCGCGGCGTCTGCTGGGCCCACTTGAGGGTGACCGCAGGATCGGGCACCCGGTAGAAGCTCGAGTTCACCTCGACCGTGTCGAAGTGCTCGGCGTAGTACTCGAGTTCCGTGGCGCCGCGCATGGCGCCCCGGCGCGCAGGGTAGAAGATGCCGTTCCAGGTGCCAGGCCCGGACGGGTAGCTCCAGCCGGAGGTGCCGATTCGTACCTCGCCCACGGGTATCCCCGGGGCTGATTGTACTTCCACCAGCCCCGCTGGTCAGCGCGGGCTCACCGATCGGAAGTCAGAAGCCAGGAGCAAAGACCCCTGAAAGCAGCTCAACTGCAGGAGCGAGTGAGGTGCCCGCCACGCGGCGGGCACACGTGGCCTTCTGGCTTCTGACAATCGTCAGTGGGCCCTTCTGGCTTCCGGCTTCTGACGATGACCGGGCGTTCCCATTACAATGAGCAGACGGCATGCTGACGATCAGCGAGATCTTCCACTCCATCCAGGGCGAGTCGACGTACGCCGGCGCACCGTGCGTGTTCGTGCGCCTGACGTCGTGCGATCTGCGCTGCACCTGGTGCGACACGCCGTACGCGTTCACCGAGGGCCGGAAGCGGACGGTCGAAGACGTTGTCGAGGAGGTCATCGCGTTTGGATGCCGTCTCGTCGAGATCACCGGCGGCGAACCGCTGCTGCAGGAGGACGTGTACCCGCTGATGACCGCGTTGCGTGCGCGGGGCCTGACGGTCCTGTTGGAGACCGGCGGGCACATCAGCCTGGATCGCGTGCCGGACGGCGTCGTGACGATCGTCGACGTCAAGTGCCCCGGAAGCGGCGAGTCGGCGCGCAACCACTGGCCGAACCTCGATCGCCTCGGGCCGCGGGACGAGGTGAAGTTCGTCATCCAGGATCGCGCCGATTACGAGTTCGCCCGGGACGTCGTCGAGCGCCATCGTCTCGGGGAGCGGTGCGCGGCCGTGCTGTTCTCGCCCGTGCACGGCGTGCTCGCGCCGCCCGACCTGGCCGCGTGGATCCTGGCTGACCGGCTGACGGCCCGCCTCCAGTTGCAGGTGCACAAGTACATCTGGGGGGCCCATGCCCGCGGCGTCTGACCGGCCCCGCCGGGCCGTCGTGCTGCTCAGCGGCGGCCTCGACTCCTGCACGGCTGCCGCGGTCGCGAAGGCCGGGGGATTCGAGCTGTTCGCGCTCACGATTGCGTATGGCCAGCGCCACGCCATCGAACTCGAGGCGGCCCGGAAGGTGGCCGCCGCGCTTGGTGTGGCGCGCCACGTGGAGCTCCAGATTGATCTCTCGGCGTTCGGCGGGTCGGCGCTGACCGGTTCGGGGCCCGTGCCCAAGGATCGGGCGTCCGACGAAGCGGGCATCCCCTCAACCTACGTCCCCGCGCGGAACACGGTGTTCCTCTCGCTCGCCCTTGCCTGGGCCGAAGCCCTCGGCGCACGCGACATCTTCATCGGCGTGAACGCCGTGGACTACTCCGGCTACCCGGATTGCCGCCCGGAGTTCATCGCGGCGTTCGAGCGGACCGCCGGCCTCGCCACGAAGGCGGGCATCGAGGGCGCGCGATTCACGATCCATACGCCGCTCATCGACATGACGAAGGGCGACATCATCAGGCGGGGGCTGGCGCTGGGGCTCGACTACGGGCTGACGGTCAGCTGCTACGATCCGGGTGCCGGCGGCGAGCCGTGCGGCCGCTGCGACAGCTGCCGCATCCGGGCGCGGGGCTTCGCCGATGCCGGCGTGCAGGACCCCGGGGCTGCCTGCGGCGTTGCTCAGACCAGGGACGACCCCGGGCTCCACCCGGCTTGAAGTGACGTTCGACCTGGGACTGCCTGGGGGAAGGATCGCCCATGACCGAGCGCATCTACTACACCGATCCTGCCTGCTTCGAATTCGACGCCACCGTGACGTCGTCATCGACCTCCGACGGCCGATCGATCGTCGTGCTGGACCGCACGGCGTTCTATCCGACCTCCGGCGGGCAGCCGTTTGATACCGGAAGGCTCGGTAACATCGAGGTCACCGACGTCATCGACCTCGAGGATGGATCGGTCGGCCACGTCGTCGCGGCGCCGCTCGCAGCGGGCGCAGCCGTCCACGGGCGGGTGGACGGGGCCCGCCGCCTTGATCACATGCAGCAGCACACGGGCCAGCACATCCTGTCGGCCGCGTTCGATCGCCTCCATCGCGCGCGAACGGTCGGGTTCCATCTCGGCGCGGCGCTCTCGACGCTCGACCTCGACAAGGTGCTCGGCGCGGAATCGCTGGCGGCAGCCGAGGCGGAGGCCAACCGGGTCGTGTGGGAGGATCGCCCGGTGTCGATCCGGTTTGTCACGCCCGAGGAAGCCGCCGCGATGGCGTTGCGGAAGGAGCCGACGCGGAGCGGGCCGCTGCGCGTCATCGAGGTCGAGAACTACGACAGGTCCGCCTGCGGCGGCACGCATGTCGCGCGGGCCGGGCAGGTGGGCATGGTCGCGCTGCGATCCTGGGAGAAGTTCCGCGGCGGGATACGCCTCGAGTTCGTGTGCGGCCACCGCGCGCTGCGCGAATTCAGGATCCTGCGCGACGCGGTGGCGGGAAGCCTCAGGTTCCTGTCGGTCGCGCCGCAGGACCTTCCCGCGGCGATTGACGGCGCGCAGGCGGAGAACAAGGACCTGCGCCGGGCGATGCGCGATCTCGGCGAACGCCTCGCCGTGCACGAGGCCGCTGCCCTGGTTGAGCGGGGACGGCAGGTCGGATCGGCCCGCGTCATCATCGAGGTGCTCGCCGGCTGGGACCAGCAGGGGCTGAAGGCCATGGCGTCGGCGGCGGCGGCCCGGCAGGGCGTCGTGGCCGCGCTGCTGTCGTCGGCCGAGCCGGCGCTGGTCGTCATCGCCCGCGCGCCGGACGTGGACCTCGACGCCGCCGCGGCGCTCAAGGCGCTGCTCCAGACGTTCGGCGGGAAGGGCGGCGGCAAACCCGAACTGGCGCAGGGCGGCGGCCTGTCGGGCCCCCCGGACCAGCTGCGGGCCGCGCTGGCTCAGATCATCGAGGCGTCGCTTCGGCCCGCACCTTGATCGCCCGAAGCCACATGTGGCGGATGAGCAGGCTGCCCGGCGCGATCACGCGCCAGTAGGGTGCGAAACCGTCCCGCGCCACAGCGTCGGTCGCATGCACGCGGGTTTCGGTGCGGAGCAGGCAGACACCCGGGCCCTGCGGGTCAATCGTGAAGTTCATCACGGCCTTCGCGAACCCGGGCCGCGTGAGCGCCTTGAACGCCTCCGGCGTCGGCCCGGCCGCCAGTTTCACGCCGGGCGGCGCCATCACGATCGCACCCATGACGAATTCCCGGGCCGGCACCTCCGCCAACGACATGAACGACGTCCGCGTCGCGACGCGCACCAGGGGCTCATGGTCGGACGGGTTCAGCACGCTCTCGGACCCTGACGCCCCGCCCCGCCGTATCCACGCCAGCGTGCGATAGAGGGGCACCTCCGCGGCCGTCACCTGAAAGATGGCGTCGTAGACGCGATCGGCAGGGGCCCGAACCGGGATCGAGGCCGACTCCGAGAACTGGTAGATCGGCGCGAACTCGTCGAGCTTCGAAGCCGGCTTCGCCACGTAGCTGGCAAGCGCCGTCCCGTGCAGGGCGCGCGACGCTCCCCAGAGCCCGACCACCAGCACGAGCAGGGCGACCCGCCGGTTCCGCATGCCGAGCGCCTTCAGGGGCCGCAGGACCGACAGGAACCCCACGGCGGCCATCGTCACGAACGCGTAGAACGCGAACGACGACGCCATCGGGGGGCCTGGCTAACGCCGGAACCCGGCCATGCGCACGACGGCGCGGTCGATGACGGCGTCGGCCTGTGACTGGGGCACGTTGAAGTTGTTCACGATCATCGAGAAGACCAGCGGCTCGCCGTCGGCCGACGTCACGTACCCGGAAAGCGCGCGGGCGTTGGCGATCGAGCCCGTCTTGGCGCGCGCGTTCCCCTGCGCGGCCGTGTCCTTCATGCGGCCCGCGATGGTGCCGTCCACGCCCGCCACCGGCAGCGCATTGATGAACGGCGCGATGTGGCGGTCGTCGGAGTACATCCGCGTCAGCACCGCCACGAGGACATCGGCCGTCAGGTAGTTGTAACGCGACAGCCCCGAGCCGTCCGCCTGCAGGTACCGATCGGGCGCGATGCCCCAGCCCTGGAGAATGTCGCGAAGCACCCGGCGCCCTTCGCGCGTGGTTGCGGGGCCGCCGTCCGCGGGCCGTCCGATGGCCTTGAGCAGCGCGTCGGCATACACGTTCTGGCTGACCTTCAGCAGGACCTTCCCGATCTCGGACAGCGGGGGCGACGTGTAGCTCACGAGGGTTTCCGCCCGCGCCAGGTCGGGCGGCGCAGGCAGCGTGTCGACGTCGACCGCCGCCCCGGTCACGTCGATGCCGCGCGCGACGAGCGCCCGGCGGAACGCGCCCACGAGGAACTCGGTGGGGTTGTCGACCGAGACCGTCTGCGTGGCGTCGGTCCTGCCGACGGGCACCGTGCCGCGCACGCTGAGCTGGCGGCTTCCGGGCCGGCGGGCCACCGTGATGTCGAGCTCGCCGTCCTGCGGCGCCGTGGCCACCGCGGCGTCGATCTCGAGGCCGCCCGCATCAGGCCTCGCCGCCACGGCCGCGGGCGCGCCAGCGGCGGGACCAGGCATGAAGCTCAGCCGGACCACATTCTCGCTGAACCCGAGGCCGCCGACCGGCGTCGCGTACCCGTAGGCCAGGTTGTCCCAGGACCAGCCCTGTCCCAGCCCCTCGTCGTCGAACACGTTGTCGTGGCCGATGACGCGGCCGTCGATCCGCGTGATGCCCTTGGCGCGGATCTCGTCGGCCCAGCGTTCGAGCACCGCCGGTCCCTCGGTGGGCCGGCCGCCCAACGACGGGTCGCCGCTGCCGACGACCACGAGGTCACCCTCGAGGACGCCGCCCTGGACGGTGCCCGTCGCCACGACCGTCGTGGTGAAGCGGTAGTCCCAGCCGAGCTTCTCGGCGGCGGCCGCCATGGTGACGACCTTCATGTTCGACGCCGGCATCAGAAGCGTGCCGGGATTGAGCGAGAACAGCGTCTCGCCGGTCGCGAGCGACCTGACCAGGACGCCCCAGACGGCGTTCTGGAAGGCCGGGTCCTGGCAGTACGAGGCCAAGTCGGCCTTGAGGGCCTTCACGCCGGCCCGTGGCGGCGTGTACGTCCTTGGGCCGGTGACGGGCGCCGTCTTCGGCGCGCAGCCGGCGGCGAGCAGGACGACGACGAGCGCCGCGAGGAGCGGGCGCCTCACTTGATGGCCTCGAGGGCCTTCATCGCCTCGTCGAACTTCGCGGCATCGACCGTTGCCGCGCCAGCCTCACCGGGCCGCATCGCGAACATCTCGGCGCCGACTCTGCCGAACACGACGCGCTCCTCCTTCTTGCCGTCCTCGTACTTCGCCGCGACGGTGGCCACCGGCGCCTCGGCGCCGGTCTTCGCCTTCGCATCGACCCACCCGGTCACCGACAGGCCCGACAGCGCGCTCAGCAGGCTGTCCACCGCGGAACCGTCCACGTCCTTCGCCGGGTTCAGCCGCTTCCAGGTGGAGGCGCCGTCCTTCCCGGCGGCCTTCTCGAACGTCACCGTGGTGGTGCCGCGCGTGATCTCCAGCCTCGTCGCCGTGAACGACCGGAACTCGAACACGTCCTTGGGGCGGAACGAGTCGGCCCCGTTGCGCAGCGCGTTGACCAGCGCGGGATCGATGGTGACGATCATCGGCCGCGACACGTCGCGCGCGTACTGGAACCCGCTCTCGTCGGCCTTGCCGATGACAATGGTCGCGCGGGTGCTGCCGGCGCCGACCGTCGCCGTCAGCTCGGGCTTGTCGAGGCCGTACTTCGCGTAGTCCTTCTCGGCGGCGTTCGGCTCGGCGATCGACTTCATCGCGAGCGTCTGCAGGCTGCCGACGGCGCCTTCGACCTGGCCCTGGTCGGCGCGGGCGTCCACGGGGCTCGTCAGGCGCCAACCGTCAGCGGCCTTGGCGAAGGCGAGCCGCTGGTCCTTTCCGACGATGTCGAGCGAGTCCACCTTCGCGCGGTCGAACGACAGGATGGTCTTGTCGCGCAGGGCGAAGGTCGCCTTGTCGAACGTGGTTTCGAGGAACGACGACACGAGGAAAACGCGCGGGCTGCCGGGCAGCGCGGCGTACAGCTCGCCGCCGGTCGCGTTCTTGTCACCGAGCAGCAGGCGCGACTCGGCGGCGTCTCCGGCCTTCTTGAAGCCCACCGTGACGCGCGGCTTCGCCAGGCCGTACTGGGCCAGGTCGGCGGCCTTCTCGTCGACGACGCGCTGGATCTCGAGCGAGGCGAGGTTCGATACGATGCCGCTGACCTCGGTATCGTCGGCCTTGACGTCGAGCGGCTCAGTGATGCGCCACGCGTCGCCGGTTTTCCGGAGCCGCGTGCGATCGCCCGAGGCGGCAACGACCTCAATCTCCGCGATCGTGTCCGCCTCGACGGTGAACACCTTCTGCTTCTGCGCCGTGTCCGTGGCCGGGTCGGGCCGCTTCATCTCGTAGAAGTAGATGTAGCCGACCAGCCCGGCCAGCACGAGCAGGAGGACGAGCGTCGATCGGAACCCGCGCATCACCGCCTCCGCCACCAGGTGTTGACGCCCATCGCCAGGATGAGCCCGGGGATCACCAGGAGCGCCAGCCACGCGATGCGGCGCGCCTGGTCGTTGGTGAGCGTCAGTCGGCTGTCGCCCGCCTCCTTCGGCCGGATGGCGATCAGGTTCTCCTGCTGCGACAGCCAGCCCACGATGTTCATGAAGAAGTCGCGGTTGCCGGAGATGTTCATCGCCACGTTCGAGGCGAAGTCGGAGTCGCCCATCACGACCACCCGCGTTTCGGGCGGCTTGGCGTCGGCGGGTTTCGCGTCGGCGGGACTCGCCGCCTCGGGGGCCTTCACGGCCTGCGACGCGGCCGCGCCCACCGCGATGGGGCCGCGGCGGTCGCCGCCCTTCGCCTCGTCGAGCTTCGGGCCCTCCTTGGCCGTCACGGTGTCGATGTCGGCCTCGGCCCAGCTGCGCTCGCCGGTCTGCACGATCGGCTGGGCGGTGACGCCGCCGGCGCCGGTCTCCGCCGTGATCGAGCGGGCGAGCGGAAACGCGGTCAACGTCTCGAAGCGCTCGTTGATCGGGTGAGACGGATACGACACCGACACGGGCGTGTCGTAGCTCGACCCGATGAGCTGGCCGAGGCCGCTCGCGTCGACGATGACGTCGCGGCCGGGCGTCGCGCCCCACTGCTTCGCCAGGCCTTCCAGGAGCGGCAGCGGCGGGGCGGCGTTGCCGGCCGGCGGGTCGAGCATGAGCAGCAGCTTGCCGCCCTTGCCGAGGTACGCCTCGATGGCGGCCAGCTCCGGCGGAAGGAGATCGGAGGTCGGCCCGGCCACGACCAGCGCCGTGGCGGCCTCGGGCACCGCGCCCGCCTGGATGAGCGGCAGCCGCTCGATGCCGTAATTCTCGCGCTCGAGGGCGGCCTTGATGGCCGCGTAGCCGGTCCGCTCGGTGCTGTTCGGGTCGCGCTCGCCGTGCCCCTGCAGGAAGTAGATCGTCTTCTTCGCGCCGCTGACCACCTTGATGATGCCGTTGGTCAGGTCCTGCTCGCTGTCGCCGACCACCCGCTCGGTGCGGCCCTTGTACTCGAGCACCACGGTCCCGTACGACTGCACCTGGTACTGCCGCGCCAGCGCCGGCTTCACGTCGGGATCCACGTAGTCGATCGAGACCTGCTTCGAGGCGAACCCGTATTCCGGCAGGCGGTCCTTGAACCGCGCCATCTCGGTGCCCTTCTCGAAGGCGGTGACCGTCAACGGCGCATCGAGCCTGGTCAGGATGTTCCGCGTCTGGTCCGAGAGCGTGAACTCGCCGGACTTGGTCAGGTCCCAGCGCTTGTTCTGGCGGGAGCCCAGGTAGTTGATGGCGACCAGGATCCCGAGCACGATGAGGACGCTGGCCGCGGTGAGGGTGCCCAGGCGCGTCTGGCGCCGGCGGAACGCGCCGGCGATCTCGCGCCACTGGGTCAGGACGTAGAACAGGACGCAGACCAGGCCCGCCCACGCGCTCCAGTACGCGTAGCGGTCCCACTCCGGCCGGAGGAACCGGATGGCCACCGCCGCCAGGATCAGGGCGACGCCGGCCCAACTGATGACGCTGCCGATTCTGTTGAGCATTATCCCCGCCACCGCTCACTGTCGACCGACTTCGCGGTCAGGAACAGGCCGAAGGTGATGAAGCTGACGTAGTAGACCAGGTGCGCCGTGTCGATGACGCCCTTGGCGAAGTCGTCGAAATGCCGCGTGATCGACAGGTAGTTCACGATCTTCTCGCCCGACGGCCCGAGGAACGACCCGATCCAGTCGATGACCCACAACAGCAGGAAGATGCCGAAGGTCAGCATCCCCGCGACGATCTGGTTCCGGGTGAAGCTCGAGATGAGCATCCCCACCGAGATGAAGCACCCGCCGAGGAGCAGCAGGCCCAGGTACGCCGTGGCGATCGGCTTCCACTCCGGGTTGCCGAAGACGAACAGCACCGCGACGTAGATCAGCGTGACGAGGAGCATGGACGCATACAGCGCCATCGCGCCCAGGAACTTGCCGACGATGATCTGCAAGTCCGTGACCGGCGAGGTCAGCAGCAGCTCGATCGTGCCCGACCGCTTCTCCTCGGCGTAGGTCCGCATGGTGATCATCGGCAGCACGAACAGCAGCACCACCGTCGCGTTCAGCAGCAGGGGCCGCACGAACTGCTGGTTGACGTTCAACGGCGAGGCCTGCATGCCCATGCCGCCAGCATGCCCTGCCGGACGAACCAGTCGAGAATCGCCACGTAGAAGTAGCCGAACAGCAGCGCGAACAGGCCGATGACCACGTAAGCGATCGGCGACGCGAAGTAGGACCGGATTTCCTTGTGGGCGATGGCCAGGATGTTGCTCATGCCGTGGCCTCCTGCGCCGGCTCCGCCTGGCCGGTCTCTTCCTCGGTGGTCACCTGGAGGAAGATCTCCTCGAGGCTCATGCGCAGCGGCCGCAGCTCGAGCAGGCCCCAGGCCGCCCGAGACGACCGCCCGGGCCAGATCGCGCCGCACGTCCTCGCCGCGCACGCTCTCCACCTCGTAGCCGACGGCCGCCCCGTGCCGGTCGGACGCCGCGACACGCGTGACGCCCGCCACCCCCTGCAGCAGGCCGGCGTCGCGTCGCCGCCGTCCACCAGCACGTACATCGTCTCCGCGCCGCGCAGCTGCCGGGTCAGGTTGTCCGGCGTGTCGACGGCCACCACCTTGCCCTTGTTGATGATGACCACGCGCTGGCAGGTCTGCGCCACCTCGGGCAGGATGTGCGTGCTCAGGATGATCGTGTGATCGCCGGCCAGCTCCTGGATGAGCTGGCGCGTCTCGATGATCTGCTTCGGGTCGAGGCCGGCCGTGGGCTCGTCGAGGACCAGCACGTCGGGGTTGTGGAGGATCGCCTGGGCCAGGCCGACGCGCTGGCGGTAGCCCTTCGAGAGCTTGCCGCAGTGGCGGTCCTTCATGTCGGCCACCCGGGTGCGGTCCATCGCCTTGTCGACGCGCGCCCTGCGCTCTCCGGATGGCACGCCCTTGATCCTCGCCACGAACGTCAGGTACTCGCGGACGGTCATGTCCGGGTAGAGCGGCGGCGTCTCCGGCAGGTAGCCCATCCGCCGCTTCGCCTCGATGGGCTGGTCGAAGACGTCGAATCCGGCGACGACCACCCGGCCCTCGGTGGGGGGCATGTAGCCGGTGATGACGCGCATGGTCGTCGTCTTGCCGGCGCCGTTCGGCCCGAGGAACCCGAGGATTTCGCCCCGTTCGACGCGGAACGTCACGTCGTCGACGGCGGTGACTCGGCCGTAGCGTTTCGTGAGGTGCTGGACCTCGATCACAGCGTTCTCCGTAAATGTGTTGACGGCACTCGAGTTGGCCGGAGCGGACGCGGGCCCGGCGGCCACGGCAATCGCAGTTTGGACGCTCGCGTCGGTCGGTCGGCCGGAGACATGTCAGACGTCGGACACGTGGAGCTGGATACCAGTTCCCGATCGTACCGAGGGGGGAGAGAATGTGTCAATACTGCTAGCATGATAGAGACGAGGGGCTAGGCGCTAGGGGCTAGTCGGAGGCGGCTGACGCCGCATGGTTAGCCTGCCTCCTCACGGCTCGACTGACGAGCGCCCAGCGCCTGGTCCCTGGCCCCTGATCATGAGCCGCCCCGTCCCTGCCTGCCCCGTCTGCGAGATTCACGCGGAGTCGGTCTTCCGCGTCGAGGGGATGGACTGCCACGAGGAGGTGGCCGTCCTCGAGCGCCGGCTCAAACCGCTCAAGGGCCTGGAATCGATGAGCGCGGACGTTGTCGGCGGCACGCTGCGCGTGTCGCATGACGCCGCGCAGCTGTCGGCGGCGGCGATTGCCGAGGCCGTCAATGCCACCGGCATGCGCGCGTGGCTCGACCACGACACGGCCGCGCGCATCGACGTCCGGCCCGGCGGTGCGCGCGAGGCCTTCCTGGCGCATCTCGGGCGCCGCGGTTGCGGCCGGTGTCGCGCTGGACTGGGCCGGCGCCCCGCCCGCCGTCCCGGCCGGGTTGTTCGCCGTGTCCGTGGCCGCCGGCGGCTGGTACTGGGCCCGGCGGGCCTGGTCGGCCGCCCGGCTGTTCGCCCTCGACATCAACACGCTGATGCTCATCGCCGTGGCCGGGGCCATCGTGATTGGCGAGTGGTCCGAGGCGGCCACGGTGACGTTCCTATTCGCCCTGGCGCAGTGGATCGAATCGCGCAATATGGAGCGGGCCCGCCTGGCGATCCGGGCGCTGATGGAGTTGTCGCCGGACGACGCGCTGGTGCGCCGCGGCGGGCGGGATGTCCGCGTGGCCGTGGACGCGATTGCCGTGGGCGACGTGCTCATCGTCAGGCCCGGCGAGAAGATCCCGCTCGACGGCACCGTGGCCACCGGCCGCAGCGAGGTGAACCAGGCGCCGATCACCGGCGAATCGCTGCCCGTCGCCAAGGAGCCCGGCGCACGAGGTGTTTGCCGGCACCATCAACGGGCACGGCGCGCTCGAGGTGCGCGTCACCCACCTGCGCGGGGACACGACGCTCGCGCGCATCATCAGACCTGGTGGAGCACGCCCAGTCCGAACGGGCGCCGTCGCAGACGTTCGTGGAGCGTTTCGCCCGCGTCTACACGCCCGCCGTCGTGGCGCTGGCCGCAGCGGTCGCCGTGGTGCCGCCGCTGGCCTTCGACGGGGCGTGGTCCGAATGGGTGTACCGGGCCCTCGTGCTCCTGGTGATCTCGTGCCCGTGCGCGCTGGTGATTTCGACGCCCGTGTCGATCGTCGTCGGCGCTGGCGGGGGCGGCGCGGAAGGGCGTGCTCATCAAGGGCGGGCGGCACCTGGAGACGCTCGGCCGGGTCCGGTGCGTCGCGTTCGACAAGACCGGCACGCTGACGCACGGTACGCCCGCCGTGGCCGACGTGCGCGCGCGGGACCCCTGGTCGCGCGCAGACGTGCTGAGGCTTGCCGCCTCGATCGAAAGCCGATCGGAGCATCCCATCGGCCGTGCCATCCGGCGCGCGGCGCGCGACGAGGGCGTCGAGGTGTCGGATTGCGAGCACTACCAGGCGCTGCCCGGGCGCGGCGCCTCGGCCGAGGTCGGCGGCGTGCCGGTCGTCATCGGGAGCCGGCGGCTGTTCGAGGAGCGGAACTGGGGCCTCGAGGCGCTGGACCTCGACGGCGAGCGGGCGGCGGGCGAGGACCACACCGCCGTGTTCCTGGGCGCGGCCGGAACCGTGGCCGGCGTCATCCTCGTGGCCGACGCCGTGCGCCAGGCCGGCCGCGAGGCGGTTGAGCTGCTGCGGGGCACAGGGGTGGCCCACGTGGCCATGCTGACGGGCGATCACGCGAGCACGGCCAGCCGGATTGGCCGTGCGCTGGGCATCGCCGATGTCCGCGCCGGATTGTTGCCGCAGGACAAGGTCGACGCCATCCGGGACCTGAAGGCGGCGCGGGGGGCGGTGGCCATGGTCGGCGACGGCGTCAACGACGCGCCGGCGCTGGCGGCCGCCGACGTCGGGATCGCCATGGGCGCCGCGGGCAGCGACGCCGCCCTCGAAACGGCAGACGTGGCGCTGATGTCGGACGACCTGCTCCGGATTCCCTATGCGGTGCGCCTCAGCCGCGCCACCGTCCGCAACATCCAGGTCAACATCGCCCTGTCGCTCGGCTTGAAGGCCCTGTTCCTGGTGCTGGCCGCCCTCGGCCTGGCCACGCTCTGGATGGCCGTCGTCGCCGACATGGGCGCCTCGCTCCTCGTCATCGCCAACGGCCTGCGCCTGCTGCGATTCGACTGACCGGGTTGTGTGTGGAATCAGTAGCCAGTAGCCAGTAGTCAGTATTCAGTAGGAATGCCGGTCACGCCGCACGGTGTCCAATCACTACTGGCTTCTCGGCTTCTGGCTTCTGGCTGCTGGCTGCTGGCTGCTGGCTGCTGGCTTTTGCTGGCGTGGCTGCTGGCTGCTGGCTGCTGGCTGCTGGCTGCTGGCTGCTGGCTGCTGGCTGCTGGCTGCTGGCTTAGCCTGGCGTCGACAGCAGCACGCGCGCGACGCGAAGCCCGTCGAGCGCCTCCACCCTGATCTTGCGCCCGTCGGTGTCCACGACGTCTCCGAGCCGCGGGCGCCGTCCCAGCCGCCCGAGCACGTAGCCTCCGATCGTGTCGTAGAGGTCCTCGTCGATGTGCAGGCCGAACTGCACGTTCACGTCGGTGGTGAGCGCCAGGCCGTCGATGAGCGCCGATCCGTCCGTGAGAACCGTGATGGCGGACGTTCCGCTCCCGTCGGCCGGACCGATCTCGCCGACGATGCGTTCCATCAGGCGCTCGAACGTCACCATGCCCGCGGTGCCGCCGTACTCGTCGATGACGATGGCCAGCGGCGTCCGGCGCCTGCGCATGTCGTTGAGCAGGTCGTCGGCCTTGAGCGTGTCCGGGACGGTCAGCGGGTCGTGCAGCATCGGCGTCAGATCGAGGTCATCGCCCGTGCCGGCCAGCACTCCGAGCAGATCGCGCAGGTGCACCAGGCCGCGGATATCGTCCAGGTGGGCGCGATACACCGGCATCACCAGCTGCGTGGCCTGCGAGAGCAGGCCGATCAACGCCTCGCGCCCGACGCGCACGGGCACGGCGGTCATCTCCGTGCGGGGCAGCATCACCTGTCCCGCCGTCAGGTCGCCGAACGCGAACACCCGGTGCAGCATCTGCTCTTCGTCTTCCTCGATCACCCCGGCTTCCTGGCTCGCCGTCACCAGCATCTTCAGCTCCTCCTCGGAATGGACGAGCGAGCTGCCGCTCGGCGGCCTGAGCCCGAGCATCCTGACCACCGCGCGGCCCGTGCTGTTGAGGACCGAGATGAACGGCCAGAAGGCGCGCATGAACAGCTCGGTGGGCCGCCCGACGATGAGCGCCGTCCGCTCGGCGTGCTGGAGGGCGATCGTCTTCGGCGCCAGCTCGCCGAGCACGATGTGGAGGGCGGTGATGAACGCGAAGCCGAGGGCGATGGCGATCGTGCGCGAGGTGGCCTCCTGCAGGCCGATCGGCAGCAGGCCGAGCGCGGGCTGAATCAGCGACGACACCGCCGGCTCGCCAATCCAGCCGAGGCCGAGGCTCGTCATCGTGATCGCCAATTGCGTGGCGGCGATGTAGCTGTCAGGGTCCGTGATGGCGCGGCGCACCGGGCGGGCGAGGCTGCTGCCCTCGGCGATGAGCTGATCGATGCGGGTCTTGCGCACCGTGACCAGCGCGAATTCGGCCGCGACGAAGAACCCGTTGGCGAAGACAAGCGCCAGTACCGGCAGCCAGGCGCCAGGCAATCTCGCCCGGGCCGAACAGCGTGTGTTCCATGAACCGGCCTCCGGGGGAACTGGACTACGGCAGGGTCAGGGGCATGGGGCATGGGACAAGGGGTAAGGGGCAAGGGGGTAGGGGATAGGCGAGGGGCGAGAGGCCAGGGGTGAGGGGCCGGCCCCCGAATCCCGCCGGTTCAGACCGCCTGCTGGACGGGCTGGCCGTCGACGAACTCCTCGACGGCGTTCTGGTCGGCGGCGTCGATGCGCTCGAACTGCATGCCCATGCCCACGCGGCGGTCGCTCCAGGCGACACGGGCATCGGCATCGACGTCCCGCTTCGTGTTGGGCAGGCGGAAGCGGACCCGGGCGCGGGTCGCCGAGTCGAGCGGGCTCATGGTGCGGATGGCGAGCCCGCCGCGGCTCAGATTCAGCGTCACGGCGGCGGCAATGGTGTTGCCGAAGCGGTACGCCACCGGGATGCCCAGCGACACCCGCGGGCTGGTCCGGCGGTCGAAGTTGTCGGGAAACAGGTGCGGCGCCAGCGACGGCAGGATCTGCTGCGAGGCGCTGTACTCGTTGACGTACCCGGCGATGCCCAGGCCGGCCAGTTCGCGGACCTCGGACGCACCGCTGATCGTGCCGCTGAACACCAGGATGGGCAGCTGCCCGCCGTCCAGCTTGCGGATCGAGCGGACCAGGTCGACGCCGCCCGCGTGGGGAAGCCGCAGATCCACCACCACCAGATCGATGTCGGGCAGGTCGGCCCGGACACGGGCCAGCAGTTCAGCCGCGCTCTTGACGGTATACGCCCGGTGTCCCCCGTGCTCGATGGCGGCCTTGAACCGCTCCCGCACGAACGAGGTATCATCGGCGATGACGACGGTCTTGTGCACGGCGCCGGCCATGGTCATTCTGTGCAAGTGTATCGGACCGGGCGGCCGGGAACCTTAGGCCCGGCGCTCGCGCCGGTGCAGATCGCTGCATTGCAGCCCGGATTGGCTTGTCGCTATAATCCAGGCTCTTGTCGCGACAACCGTCGGCGTGTCAGCAGTTGCGCGGACGCCGCCGCGGAAGGCCCTGGCTGGACCAGCCGGTCTGCGTGCGACCCGTTGAGGAGGGGGTATGGCCATCTGCCCGGAGTGCGAGTTCGAGATTGACGTCGATGAGTACGACGTAGACCGGGGCGACACGCTCGACTGCGACAACTGCGGCGTGACGCTCGAGATCATCGGTCTCAATCCCATCGAGCTCGAGGTCGAGTCCGACGACGAGGAAGACGACGAGGACGAGGACGAGTTGGACGAAGACGAGGACGAGGTCGAGGAGGACGACGAAGAGTGACGGAGCCGGCCGCACCCGCCACGCCAGCCGCCGGGGAGATGGCCCTCCTCGAGAAGGAACGGCGCCTCCGCCGTGCGCTCACGGAGATGGGTTCCGTCATCGTCGCGTTCAGCGGCGGCACCGACAGCGCCTACCTCGGATGGGCCGCCACGGCGGTGCTGGGCGGCGCGGCGCAGTGCGTGACCGCCGACAGCCCCAGCTACCCGTCGCGCCACCGCGCGATGGCCGAGCGCCTCGCCCGCGACTTCTCCCTGCACCACGAGTTCATCGCCACCGGCGAGATGGAGAAGGCCGAGTACCGCGCGAACGAACCGGATCGCTGCTACTACTGCAAACAGGAGCTGTTCACCCAGCTGAACGCGATCGCCCGAGCGCGCGGCGTCGCGGCCGTCGTCGACGGTGCCAACGCCGACGACCGCGGCGACTACCGGCCCGGGCGCAAGGCCGCGCGGGAGCTGGGCGTGCGGAGCCCCCTCGACGACGCGGATCTGTCGAAGGCCGAAATCCGCGAGCTCTCCAGGCGGGCCGGGTTGCCCACGTGGGACGAGCCGGCGTCGGCCTGCCTGTCGTCGCGGATTCCGTATCATTCGGAAGTCACGCCTGAGAAACTCGCGATGATCGAGCGCGCGGAAGACGCGCTGCTCGCGCTGGGCTTCCGCGTGTGCCGGGTGCGCCACCACGGCGACGTGGCCCGCGTCGAACTCGGGCCCGACGAAATGGCCCGGGCGCTCGAGCCCGCCACACGCGACGCGATCGTCGGCGGTCTCAAGACCATCGGCTACCGGTACGTGACGCTCGACCTGCAGGGGTACCGGATGGGCAGCCTCAACGAAGGCGTCAGCCTGCGGCCGGTTTGAGGCCCGCGTTGAACGACCTGTTCGCGCCGGTCGTCCGCGGTTCCCGGGCGTGGTGGATTGCCGCCGCACTCGCCCTCATCTTCCTCGCGGGCCACCTGCCGTTCCTCGCCTCGACGCTCGAGGATGTCGACTCGGTGAACTTCGCGCTCGGCCTGCGCGACTTCGATCCCGGCCGTCACCGTCCCCACCCGCCCGGCTATCCCGTCTACATGGCGCTCGGAAAGGCCGCAGACCTCGTCCTGGGCGAGCCGCAAGCGCTGGCGATCTGGGGCGCGCTGTTCGGCGCGCTGTCGGCGTTCGCGCTGTTGCGGATCTTCGCGGCGCTCGACGCGCTCGACGGGGGGCTGGCCGTGCCGCCCGCGCGGCTGCGACCGTTGCGCGTCGGCGAATGGCTGGGCCGGCCGGCCGTGGCCACGGCCCTGACCATGAGCGCACCGCTCTTCTGGATGACGGCGTCGAGGCCGATGAGCGACACCGCGGGCCTCGCCGTGTCGCTCGCGGCCCAGGCCGTGCTGCTCACGGCGATGGTGACGCAGCGGGCCGCCGCCGCCGCGGGCGAGTCGCCCGCCTCCCCGACCGCCGCCGTCTCGGGGCGGCTCATCCTGCTCGGGGCGTTCGTGTCGGCGCTGGCCATCGGGTTCCGTTCGCAGGCGGCGTGGCTCACCCTGCCCGTGCTGGCGCTCGCGATTGCCGATCGCGCGGGACGCGGCGCAGCGGGCGCGATTGTCGGCAGCCTGTTCTGGCTCGCGGTAGGGACGCTGCTCTGGTTCGTGCCGCTCGTCATGGCCAGCGGCGGTCCCGGCGCGTACTACGCGGCGTTCAGTGCCCAGGCGGGGGAGGACTGGTCGGGCGTCGATCTGCTGGCCACCAACATCAGCGCCCGCAGGCTGGCCTTCGCGCTCGACGACACGCTGGTCCGTCACTGGGCCGGCGCCGGGTGGATCATGGTGGCGCTGGCGGCCGTCGGGGCTTTCGCGCTCCTGTGGCGAGGCCGTCGCGCCTTGGCGGCCATCATCGTCGCGTGCGGGCCGTACGCGATCTTCCACCTCCTGTTCCAGGAGACGATGACCACCCGCTACGCGCTGCCGCTGGTGGCGCCGATGGCCTACCTCGCCGTTCGCGGGCTGCATCTCGCGCCGGTCCTCGGCGGGCTCACGCTCGGAGCCGTCCTGGCCGTCGCGTTTGGCGTGACGACCGCTCCCGTGACTGCGGCCTACGCGCGCGGCGGGCCGGTGTCGCGGGCGCTTGCCGACATCCGGGCGGAAGCCGACGCGGCGGGGGGAGCGACGATCGCGATGCACCATCCGTTCGCGCGGCTGGGTGAGGCCGAGGGCCTTGGCCGTGCCACGGTCTTGAGGGCACCGCCGAAGCACGAGTGGCTCGAGGCGGTGAGACTCTGGCAGGCGGGACCGGCACGGCAGGTGTGGTTCCTCGCCGACCCGCGGCGCACGGACCTGGCGCTTGTCGATCCGCAGGCGCAGGTCGTGAAAGGCGAGTACGCCTGGCCGTTTTCCAGCCAGGTCTACCTGGGAGGCATCCGCCCGGACGGCCTGCGATGGGTCGTGATCCACGAGCCGGGCTGGTTCGCGGGCGAAGGCTGGCACCTGACGCCGGAAACCGCCGGGATCGCGCGCGCCGACGGCGCCGGCCTCGGCAAGGGGCCGATCCGCGCCTGGGTGCGGCCCCGCGACGGCGCGGCGGTGCTCATGATCGGCGGCCGGCACCTGGGCAGCGGCTCGGGGCCTGAGGCCCGCGTCTCCGTGCGCGTGGACGGCCAGGAGATCGGGAGCTGGAACGTCGGTCCCGCGACGCCGTCGTTTCTCCGCTTCGTGCCGCTGCAGGCGGGGGCGCTGGCTGCCGCCGCCCGATGGTGCGTGCTGGAGGTGGAGGCGAAGGCGGCCGGAGGACAGGCCACCGACATCATCGCCATCGACCAGTTCGATCTCCAGGCGCCCGGCACGCCGATGCTGGGATTCGGTGACGGCTGGCAGGAACCGGAGTACGCGCCGCGTCAGGGCCTCTCGTGGAGATGGGCCAGCGGGAGGGCGGTGCTGCACGTCGCGGGCGCCGGCCGCGACGTCGACCTGCAGATCGTGGGCGAGTCGCCGCGCCGGTACTTCGACCGCCCGTCTCGTGTCACGGCCAGCGTCGGCGGCGTGCCACTGTTCAACGCGGAAGCCGCCAGCGATTTCGCGTGGTCGTTCCGCGTGCCGGCCGGCGCGCTGGACGCGTCGGGGGGCACGGTGACGATCGAGACCGATCAGATCTTCAGGCCGGCCGACCGCGGCCAGGGCGCCGACGCGCGCGCGCTGGGGCTCCGCATTTACGCGGTGCGGCTCAAGCCGGCTTCCTAGCCAGGCACAGCAGCGAGCTGCCGAACGGCATCGGCGCGACGCGCACGAGGCCCGCCTCGACCGCCAGCAGCGCGCTCAACGCGAGGTTGACGGGCGCCGGCGGGACTGTGATCTCGCCTTCGGCCTGGCTCTCGGGCGCGAGTCCGGCCACGCGCTGCACACCCCGCACGCCGAGCATGAGCGGGAAGAGCGCCGCGTTGGTGTAGCTCATCCACTCCACGCGGAAGCCGGCGCGCTCGAGCCGCGCGCGCAGGCCGGCCCGGCTGTACCGCCGCAGTTCCGCCGACAGCACCGAGTGGTTGCCCCGCAGGACGGCCATCGCGGCCACGTTGATGATGGCGGCCCCGCCGGGCCTGAGCACGCGCCACATCTCCGCGATCGCCTCGCGTTCCACCTCGTCGGGCAGGCAATAGAGCACGTCGAACGACGTGACGATATCGAAGCAGGCCGATGGATAGGGCACCGCGCCGGCGCTGGCCTGCGCGACCCTTGCGAGGCCGGCCCCCCGCGCGAACCGGAGGCCCGTCCAGGTGAGGTCGAATCCGAAGGCCGTGCCGTACGGGGCGAGCAGGACGCGGAGGTTCGTGCCCGTGCCGCACCCGCAGTCGAGCAGGCGCAGATCGCGGCGGCCCGAGGCGGCGCGCGCGACGAGCGGCGCCACGAAGCGCCGGAACCCTCGGAACCAGAAGTGATCGCGCTCGGCGCGCGCGGTGGCTTCAAGCAGGCGGTCCACGCGTGTATTGTATGCCGCGCCCGATTCGGCTGGTCTCGTCAATCGCCGCGTGCCAGAATACAGAGAGCCTGCTCGAAGCCCGTGCTCGACGGGAGTGTGGCGCTCAGCCCCAACCAAGGAGATAAGGTGATGAAGCGATCGTCGAAAGCGCTCGTTTCCGCCGTGGCCCTTGCCGTGGTGACGCTGTCGGTGGCGTGTTCCAAGAAGCCGCCCGCCACGGCCCCGCAGCCGCCGCCCGCCCCGGCGCCCACCACGCCGGCTCCGCCGCCGCCCCCACCTCCGCCGCCGCCTCCGCCCGCTCCGGCGCCCAGGCCGCTGTCCGAAGACGAGGTGTTCGCGAGCAAGACCCTGGCGCAGATCAATGCCGAGAAGCCGCTCGAGGACGTCTACTTCGACTACGACAAGGCCGAGCTGACGGCCGACGCGCGCGCGTCACTGACGAAGAACGCCGCGTGGCTCGCGCGCTGGGCGTCGGCGCGGGTGCGCATGGAGGGCCATTGCGACGCGCGCGGCACGAACGAGTACAACCTCGCGCTGGGCGAGAAGCGCGCGGCGGCGGTGCGGGACTACCTGGCCAGCCTCGGCATCGCGGGAGACCGCGTCCAATCCGTGACGAAGGGCGAGGAGTCGCCCTTCTGCCTCGAGGAGACCGAAGCCTGCTTCGCGCAGAACCGGCGGGGCCACTTCGTCATTTCCGGGAAGTAGCACCGCCTCGGGGACACGTCCCGTTTCCATCTGCACGCCGGGGAGCGGACGGTGTCCCCGCGGCCGTCAGGCTCCCGCGTCGGCCGCGATCGTCTCGGCTGCGGCGCGGGGGTCCGGCGCGGCGAGAATCGGCCGCCCCACCACGATGTAGTTCGCGCCGGCCGCCACCGCCTCGGCGGGCGTCATGGTTCTGGCCTGGTCGTCTTTCGGCCGCGGTACCGCGCCCGGCGGGTCCGCCGGACGAATGCCGGGCGTGATCAGCACGAACCGCTCGCCCCGCGCGGCGCGCAGCCGGGCCACCTCCTGCGGTGATGCCACCACGCCGTCGGCCCCGGCTTCCTGGGCGAGCCAGGCGAGCGCGTCCACCTGTTCGATGACCGGCCGCGGGATTCCGATCGAGCCGAGCGCGTCCTGATCGAAGCTCGTCAGCACGGTGATGGCGATGATGAGCGGCGGCGGCACACCCGCCCTCGCCGCGCTGGCGTGGGCCGCCTCGCGCGCGGCCTTCATCATCGCCACGCCACCGCTCGCATGGACGTCGATCATCCAGGCGCCGAGCTTGGCCGCCTCGGCTGCCGCATTGGCCACGGTATTCGGGATGTCGTGGTACTTCAGGTCCAGGAACACGCGGTGCCCGGCCTCGGTGAGCCGCCGGACGATGTCGGGCCCGGCGGCGGTGAACAACTGGCTGCCGACCTTGACGGCGCCCACCGCGCCGCGCAGGCTGTCGGCCAGCGCGAGCGCCTTTGCCGGGCTGTCAACGTCGAGTGCGACGATGACGGGATTTGCTGCGGCCATGTCTGCTCACCCCAACCTGAGACCGCCGGCGTCAGCGGCCGAACTGCACGGTGCCCACCAGGCCGGCTGCGCGGGACACCCCGTGGCGGGCCATGTAGTCCTCGAGGCCCGCCAGCAGCGTCGGCCAGATGAACGGATCGACGAAGTTCGCCGTGCCCACCTGCACGGCCGTCGCGCCCGCGATCAGGAACTCCAGGACGTCGCGGGCGCTGCTGATGCCGCCCATCCCGACGACCGGGATGCGCACCTGCTGCGCGCACTCGTAGACCATGCGCACCGCGATCGGGCGGATCGCCGGGCCGCTCAGGCCGCCCATGCCGTTCGAGATCGCGGGGCGCCGCGTTTCCGGGTCGATGACCATCGCCAGGAACGTGTTGACGAGCGACACCGCGTCGGCGCCGCTGTCCTCGGCCGCGCGCGCGAACGACGACACGCTGGTCACATTGGGCGTGAGTTTCGGAATGAGCGGCAGGCGCGTCACCTTCCGGACAGCCGCCACCACCTCGGCCGTGCTCGCCAGATTGCAGCCAAACTGGATGCCGCCTTCCTTGATGTTCGGGCACGAGATGTTCAGCTCGATCGCCGCCACGCCTTCGCAATCCGACAGGATGCGCGTGACCTCGGCGTACTCCTCGATCGAGCTGCCGCACACGTTCACGACGACCACGGCCCCGAGCCGCCGCAGCTCGGGCATCTTCTCGCGGACGAAGCGGTGCACGCCGATCCCCTGGAGGCCGATCGCGTTCAGCATGCCGGACGGCGTTTCCACGATGCGCGGCGGCGGGTGGCCCTCGCGCTCGTTGAGAAAGAGGCCCTTGACCACCACCGCGCCGAGCGACGACAGGTCGACGATGTCGGCATACTCGAGGCCGTAGCCGAAGCAGCCGCTGGCGGACATCAGCGGGTTCTTCAGGACGAGCGAGCCGATGCGGACGCTGAGATCCACCGTCACTCCCACACGAGATCGTCGCCGCTGAACACCGGCCCGTTCAGGCAGGAGCGCACGAAGCGCGGCGCGCCGGCCTCGTCGCGCACCCGCACCACGCAGCTGTAGCAGCCGCCGAGGCCGCAGCCCATGATCCGCTCCGTCGACACCTGCGACGGGCAGCCGTACGCGCGGGACAGGCCCGCCACCCCCTTGAGCATCGGCTCGGGGCCGCAGGCATACAGCGTCACCGGAACGTCTTCCGCGCGCGCGCGCAACGCGGCCTCGAGCGGCACCGTCACGCGCCCATGCGCGCCGAGCGAGCCGTCCTCGGTGGCCAGCTCGAGCGCGACGCCGCGCGAGGCGAACCAGTCCAGGTAGAAGAGGTCGGCGCGCGTGCGCCCGCCATAGAACAGCCGCGCCTTCACGCCGGCCTCCGCCAGCGCCTCCGCCAGGGTAGCGAACGGCGCAAGGCCGACGCCTCCGGCCACCATCCAGGCTTCCGCCGGCGCCGACACGAGCGTGAACGGCTTGCCCAGCGGACCCAGCACCGGGAGCCGATCGCCCGCCGCGGCATCGTACAGGCGCGCGGTGCCAGGCCCGATCCGCTTGCTGAGTACCGACAGGCCCGATGGCGCGCCCGTTCCGTCGCGCAGAATCTCGAACACCGAGAACGGCCGCCGCAGCAGCGGGTCGCTGCCCGCCGCCGTGCGGATCATGACGAATTGACCCGGCAGGCTCGCGGCGGCAATGGCCGGCGCCTCGAGGAACAGGACGTTGTAGTCCGCGGAAAGGCGCTCGTTGCGGAGCACCAGGGCCGGAACGTCCAGCGGCGACATGGGGAAAGTATACCTGCTGGAGGCATGGGGCATGGGGCATGGGGAGAGGCAAGAGGGGAGAGGGGAGAGACGAGAGGCGAGGGACAGGCGCCTGGAGTAGCATGAAGCTCGAGGGGAACCGTGCGCTACCTGCGGATGCTCGCGAACTCGGTGATCGGCGGCACGGCGTTCGCCATCTACCTCACCATCCTCGTGCTGCAGATCAACCCGGGGTATCCGCTGCTGAGCACCCCGGCACTGGCGGCAACGCTGGTGCTCTCCTACGGTTTCCACTCCTCCACCATCTTCTACGCGCTCATCGTGCTGCGGCAGATCCTCGCCACCCAGGTCATCTCTCCCGGCTGGATCAGCTACCGGTTCCTGGTCTGGCTCTGCACGGCGAGCGCGGGCGTCGCCACGGTGCTCACGTGGGCCAACCTGCGGGGCCTCGCCCCCTTCATGGATCCCGAAGCCGTCACCCGCATGACGGGCGGGGCCATCGTCCTCACGGCCTGCGCCGGGCTCATGGTGGCGCTCGCCCTCGGCCACTGGTGGACGGGCCGGCAGCGGTCGAGGGCCGGCGCGGCCGTGCTGGCCGGGGCGCTCATGACATCGCTGGCCGGCCCGCTGATGCTCCGCGGGCCCGGGGCGGAGCCGCCGGAGGCGTCGCGGTGGCCGGCGGGGGAGAGCGCGGTGCCGACCGCGGGTGTCGCCCCGCGCGTCGTGATGGTGCTGCTGGAGGGCGCGTCGCTCGACCTGATTACCCCGGCGGCGGTCGAAGGCCGCCTGCCGAACTTCGAGCGCCTGCTGGCCCAGGGCGCCTCGCTGCACCTGGCGACGATGCGGCCGACACAGCCCGGGCCTGTCTGGGCATCCGTCGCCACGGGCAAACTGCCGTACAAGACCGGCATCCGCTCGTCGGCGGTGTATACGCCCCTCGCGGCGGCCGACGCCATCGACGTGCTGCCCGACTTCTGCTACTCACACGCGCTGGTCGAGTACGGGTTCCTCCGCGAGCAGGTGCACGAGAGCCGCGACCTCGCGGCGCGGCCCGTGTGGAGCCTGCTGGCGTCCCAGGGCGTGCCCGTCGGCGTGGTGAACTGGTCGATGACGCATCCTGCCCGTGACGTGCGGGGCTACCTCGTGACCGACCAGTTCGAACGGCGGTACGCGTCGGCCGTGGACGTCGAGAGCATCGGCGTGATCTCGCCGCGCGACGCGGCCGTGTCGGCGGTGGCGGCGGCTGGCGAGGCGCGGCGCGCGGCACCCCCGCCCAGGGCGCCGGGCGAGGCGAGCCAGTTGCTGGGGCGCCCCTGCGCCGCTGACCGGGTGCACGAGCGGGTGTCCGCGGACCTGGATCGCGATTACCCGAGCCGGTTCCAGGCCGTTCGGTACGAATGCCTGGACGCGGCGGGCCACTACTTCCTGAGGTACGCCGTGCCGTCGGCCTTCGGCGACGTGTCCGACGCCGAAGTGCAACGCTACGGGGACGTGCTGATGTCGCACTACTCGGCGGTGGACCAGATGGTCGGACGGGTGATGGCGGGTCTGCAACCGGGGGACTTGCTGCTCGTCGTCTCCGGGTTCGGGATGGAGCCGATGAGCATCGGCAAACGCCTGCTGGAGCGTGCGTTCGGGAAACCCGAGCCGAGCGGCACCCACGAGACGGCGCCGGACGGCTTTCTGCTGGCGTATGGCACCGACATCCGCCCCGGGCGTCTGACGCGGGGTTCGGTGGTGGACATCGTCCCCACGATTCTCTATTTCTACGGCTTGCCCGTGGGCCGGGACATGGACGGCTTCGCGCGCACGGACATCTTCACGCCGGCCTTCAGCATGGGAAGGCCCATCACGTACATTCCGAGCTACGAATAGGGGCTGGGGATTGGGGGTTGGGGATTAGGGAGTAGGGATTGGGTGTTGGGGACTCGTCTCCCACGGACTTCTGTTACACTAGCAGGCGCTCTTTAACCGCGGTACGAGAGACCGCAAAGAGGGACTCGATGTCGCATTGCATACCGCCGCCCGAACTCCGGGTCCCTGGAGATCGGGTGTTTTTCTGTACTGCCCGCGCCGATAACCCCCAATCCCCAGTCCCCAACTCCCGGACCGGAGGTCCCCGTGCCCATCCTGATGGACAGTGAGCGCATCGGCCGGTCGCTGACCCGCATCGCGCACGAGATCGTCGAGCGCAACCGCGGCGTGGGCGACCTGGCGCTGGTCGGCGTGCGCACGCGCGGCGTGCCGATCGCGAAGCGCCTCGCGGCGACGCTGCGCGGCATCACCGGCACCGAGGTGCCCACCGGGGCCCTCGACATCACGCTGTACCGCGACGATCTGATGAAGACCGCCGTCGGGCCGCAGCCGATCGTGCGCCGCACCGAGATCCCGTTCTCGATCGACGGCCGCCACATCGTCCTGGTGGACGACGTGCTCTACACCGGGCGGACGATCCGGGCGGCCCTCGACGCGCTCATCGATTTCGGCCGGCCGAGCACGATTCAGCTCGTGGTGCTCGTCGATCGCGGCCACCGCGAGCTGCCCATCAAGGCCGACTACGTGGGCAAGAACGTGCCCACGTCGCGGCGCGAAACGATTCATGTGCGCCTGGCGGAGATCGACGGGCGCGACGAAGTCACGCTCGACCAGTCCGAAGGAGAGCCGGCATGAACGACAAGGCCGTGCGCCTCCGCGGGAAGGACCTGCTGGGCATCGCCGACATGACCGCGTCGGAGATCTCGCTCGTCCTCGACACCGCCGAGGCCATGAAGGAAGTGTCGGCGCGGCCGATCAAGAAGGTGCCGGCGCTCAGGGGCAAGACGGTCATCAACCTGTTCTACGAGCCGTCGACGCGGACGCGCACGTCGTTCGAGGTGGCCGAGAAGCGCCTCAGCGCCGACACGCTCAACATCGCCATCGCCACCTCGAGCGTCGTGAAGGGCGAGACGCTGATCGACACGGCGCTGAATCTCGAGGCGATGAACCCCGACCTCATCGTGATGCGCCACGCCTCGTCGGGGTCGTGCCACCTGCTCGCGAGAACGTGCAAGGCCGGCATCGTGAATGCCGGAGACGGCATGCACGAGCACCCGACGCAGGGCCTGCTGGACGCCTTCACGATCCGCGAGCGCAAGGGGCGCCTGCAGGGCCTGAAGGTGGCCATCATCGGCGACATGCTCCACAGCCGCGTGTTCCGGTCGAATGTCTACCTGCTGACGAAGATGGGCGCCGAGGTCTGGGCCTGCGGGCCGCCCACGCTGATGCCGGCGGGCATCGAGCAGCTGGGCGTGCGCGCGACCACGGACGTCGCGGAGGCCGTCAGGGACGCCGACGCGGTGATGATGCTGCGCATCCAGCTGGAGCGCATGCAGGGCGGGTTCTTCCCGTCGCTGCGCGAGTACTTCCAGGTGTTCGGCATGACGCCGGAGCGCGTCCGGCTCGCGAAGCCGGACGCCATCATCATGCACCCGGGTCCGATGAACCGCGGCGTCGAGATCGCCTCGGAAGTGGCCGACGGCCCGGCGTCGGTCATCCTCGACCAGGTGGCCAACGGCGTGGCCGTGCGCATGGCGGTGCTCTACCTGCTGGCGGGAGGAGGCGACGATGAGACTGCTGCTTAAGGGCGCGCGCGTGATCGATCCCGCGGCCGGCGTGGACGGGGCGCGCGACATCCTGATCGAGGACGGCCTCATCGCGGCCGTCGGCCACGACATCCCGCCCGCCGAGACCGGCCACACCCGGATTGTCGAGCTCGGCCCGTCGCTGGTCATTTGCCCGGGCTTCATCGACATGCACGTCCACCTGCGCGAGCCGGGGTACGAGCACAAGGAGACGGTTGCCACCGGCGCGGCGGCGGCGGTCGCCGGCGGGTTCACGGCCGTCGCGTGCATGCCCAACACGAACCCCGTCAACGACAGCGCCAGCGTGACGCGCTTCATCCTCAAGCAGGCGGCCGAGGCCAACCTGGCGCGCGTCTACCCGATCGGCGCCGTCTCGAAGGGCTCCGACGGCAAGGAACTGGCCGAGATGGCCGACATGCGCGACGCCGGTTGCGTGGCGTTCTCCGACGACGGGCGGCCGGTGGCGACCGCGCTCCTGATGCGGCGCGCGCTGGAGTACGCCGGCATGCTGGGCCTGCCCGTCATCGACCATTGCGAGGACAGGACGCTCTCGGGCGACGGCGTCGCGCACGAGGGGTTCCAGGCCTCGCAGCTCGGCCTGCGCGGCATCCCGTCGGCCGCCGAAGACGTGATGGTCCAGCGCGACCTCGTGCTCGCGGCCATGACGGGCAGCCACGCCCACATCGCCCACCTGAGCACGTCGGGCGCCCTGCTCGCCGTCCGCGCGGCCAAGGAGCGGGGCGTGCGCGTGACCTGCGAGGTGGCGCCCCACCATTTCACGCTGAGTGACGACCGGCTGCTGTCGCCGCTCGCGTACGACACCAACCTCAAGATGAACCCGCCCCTGCGCCATGCCCACGACCGCGAGGCACTGGTCGACGGGATCCGGGACGGCTCCGTGGACGTGATCGCCACCGACCACGCCCCGCACCACGCCGACGACAAGACGGTCGAGTTCGACCGCGCGTCGTTCGGGATCGTCGGCCTCGAGACGGCCGTGTCGTTGAGCCTCGACCGTCTCGTGCACGCCGGCGTGATCAGCCTGCCGCGGTTGGTCGCGCTGCTGTCGACCAACCCCGCGCGCATCCTGCGCGTGCCAGGCGGGCGCCTGCAGCCGGGCGACGCCGCCGATCTGACCATCCTGGCGCCCGACCTCGGCGTGACCGTGTCGGCGGCGGCCTTCTCCTCGAAGTCGCGCAACACCCCGTTCGACGGCTGGACGTTGCGCGGCGGCGTGGCCGCCACGATCGTGGGCGGCCGCGCGCTGTTCGTGAACGCTGATGTGCCGGCCGCGGCCGGGCTCCGGAGGTCGTGAGGTGGGACGCCGAGACGATATCCGCCAGAAGGCGATGGAAGACCTGCAGCGGTTCGAGGTGCTCATGCTCGACGGGCACTTCGACTTCGGCAACGGCTATCACGGCCAGGTGTACCTCAACCCGCACCAGCTGTTCCGCTACCCGTCGACGATCTGGCGGTTCGCGCAGGATCTCATCGAGTTGATGCCGGCGTCCATCGCCGAGGACGCCGACGTCGTGGCCGGGCCCGTGACGGGCGGCGCCCTGCTCGCCCACACGATTGCCGGCCTGCTCGACAGCCGGCGCGCGCTCACGCAGCCGGCCCGCCTGTTCGCGCCGTTTGCGACCAACGGTGGCGGCAGCGTCACGCTGAAGGCGTTCTACCGCGATCTCATCCGCGGCAAACGCGTCCTGCTGGCCGACGACGTGCGGAACACGGGGCAGACGTTCGCGCGGTGCGCAGCGCTGGTGCGCCAGGCAGGCGGCACCGTCATCGGCACCGTCGAGATCTACGATCGGCTCGAAGCCGTCGTCGACCTGGGCGTGCCGAACATCGCGCTGGCGGAGTACCGGGCGCCGGACAACGTGCCGGCCGACGCGTGCCCGCTCTGCAAGGCCGGGCGGCTCGTGACGGCGTTCTGAGGCCACTCGTTGCGGAGCGTCGGCGAGGGCCGCTACACTGGCACCATCAACATTCAGGAGGCTTCACCGATGAAGAGACTCGCAGGACTGCTGGCCCTGGTTGCGCTCGTGAGCGCGTCGCTGGCGTTCGCATCGGCATCGGGTGCGCCCGGCCGGTACAAGAAACAGGGCGACAGCTGTGTCTGGGACGAGAAAGACTCGGGGCCGGACCAGTGCCAGCCGGCGGTTGAGGGCCGGTTCAAGAAGGACGGCGACAAGTGCGTCTGGGCGGCCGGCGACAAGGGTCCGGATCAGTGCAGCCCGACGGGCCGCTGGAAGGACGAGGGCGGCCGGTGCGTCTGGGCCGCAGGCGATGCCGGCCCGAACCAGTGCAATCCGCGCAAGCCGAAGTAGTTGGCGTCGCGTTGCGCGAGTCCCTCGAGGGGCTCTACCGGGAATACAGCCGCAGCGGGGCGGTTGAGGATCCCGTCGAGTGCGTCCGGGTCTATCCCGATCCGGCCGATCGCGAGATAGCCGGCTTCATTGCGGCGGGCCTGTCCTTCGGGCGGGTGGCGAGCATCATGGCGTCGGTACGGGCGGCGCTCGCGCCGATGGGAGCGTCGCCCGCGGCGTACGTCCGGCGCTTCGAGGTCCGCCGCGACGCGGGCCCGTTCCGGCCACTCGTCCACCGCTGGGTGCGCGGCCGTGACATCGTCGCCCTGCTGGTGATCCTGCAGCACATGCTCGAGACGGCCGGGTCGGTCGAGCAGTTCTTCCTCGACGGTGACGAGGCGTCGGCCCAGGACGTCGGCCCCGCGCTCGAATCGTTCTGCACCCGCGCGCGGGCGATGGACGTCTCCGCGATCTACGGGCGCCGCGCGGGCCGTCCGGGCGTTCATGCGTTCTTCCCGCCTCCGTCGGCGGGCAGCGCCTGCAAGCGGCTCAACCTCTATCTGCGCTGGATGGTGCGGCACGACGGCATCGACCTCGGCGCCTGGACGCGCGTGGCACCCGCCCGCCTGATCGTCCCGCTGGACGTGCACGTCATCCGCGTCGGCCGGTGCCTGGGGCTGACGGAGTACGCGTCACCCGGGTGGCGGATGGCCGCGTCGATCACCGCGTCGCTGCGCGGCCTCGATCCGGCGGACCCGGTGAAGTACGACTTCGCCCTCTGTCACCTGGGCATGCAGGGGCTGTGCGGGTTCAGGACCGCGGCGGCCGACTCCCGTTGCCCGCTGCGCGGGGCCTGCCAGCCACGCGCTCGTACACGGCGACGGTCCCGTCGACCATCCCGTCCACGCTGAAGCGCTCCCGCACGCGCGCGAACCCCGCCTCGCCCATGCGGCGCCGGAGCGCCGGGTCTCTGAGCAGCGTGAGGATTGCGTCGGCCAGGGCAGCGGCGTTGTGCGGCGGCACGAGCAGGCCGGTCACGCCGTGCTCCACCGCCTCGGGGATCCCGCCAGCCGTGGTGCCGACCACGGCTTTCGACGCCGCCATCGCGTCGAGGATCGAGGTGCCCAGTCCCTCGGTGATCGAGCTCATCACGAAGAGGTCGAGGCCCTTGAGCAGCGGCAGGATGTCGGGCCGGAAGCCGGCGAGGCTCACGCGGTGCTCGAGGCCCAGGTGCTTGATCTGTCGCGTCAGCGCCGGCCGCAGTTCGCCCTCGCCGAAGATCAGGATGTGCGTGTCAGGCAGCCCGCGGACGACGGCGGTCGCGGCATCCACGAGGTAGCGCTGGCCCTTGTGCGGCACGAGCGCGGCGATGTTGCCCACCGTCGGCGACCCAGGCGGCAGCCACAGCGTCTTGCAGACATCGGCCGCCGGCAGGGCCTGGATGCGTTCCACCTGCACGCCCTCGTGGACGATGAACGCGGCGTCCTCGGGGATGCCGTCGTCGACGAGCATCGCCCGGATCGCGTTCGACGAGCAGATCGCGGCGTCCACCTGCTTGTACTTCCAGCGAGAGAACGCGTTCCGCTTCAGGTGGAAGTCCACGCGCCGGGCGATGACGAGCAGGGGACGTTTCCCGTCCGCGAGGGTCGAGAGCGCCATCGCCGCCATCGACACGGCGTGGGGATCGTGGGCGTGGATGAGATCCGGCGCGAGATCGCGGACCACCCGGGCGAAGCGGAGTGCGGCGGCGAAGTCGAGGTCGTGGGCCGGCGCCAGCCGCACCAGGTCGTGGCCCTCGCTGGCGCGGCGGGCCAGTTCGCCCTCGGGGTGGGCCACGAGCACCGTGCGGTGGCCTCGGGCCCGCAACCCGAGCACCGTCAGGAGGACCTGGTTCTGTCCCCCTCGCCAGGAGCGGGCGGTGTCGATGTGGAGGGTGAACATAGTTCCCAGAGCTTCACGAACTTCGTCGCCACGTAGTACCAGTTGAGCAGTGAGACGATGAGGCCGGCCGCGCCGTCCTTGAAACCGCCGCGCAGCACGTAGTTCCTGAGGAACGCCGCGCCGGCGTGGATCAGGATCCCCGCGGCGCCCGTTCGCCGGCCGTCCTCGAACATCTGCCGGGCCGCGAGGGTCGAGTACCGGTCGATCGTCTGGAGGTGATGCGAGACGTCGCGGTACGGATAGTGCTCGAGGCGGCCGCGCAACGCCCCCACGGCGCCGTCCACGCGCACCGACTCGTGCACGTAGCGGCCGGTCCATGCCGCCCGGCGCCGGTCGTACAGGCGGAGCTGGTGGTCGGGGTACCAGTCCGTCGAGCGGATCCACCGTCCCAGGTAGCGGCTCACGCGCGGCCCCCGATACCCCGCGCACGAGGGCCCGCCGGACAGGAGGGCCTTGATCTCGGCGGCCAGCTCGGGCGTGACGCGCTCGTCGGCGTCGAGCGAGAAGACCCAGTCGTGACTCGCCTGTGCCGCGGCGAAGTTCTTCTGGGCGATGTAGCCAGGCCACGGGCGCACGATCACCCGATCCGTATGACGCCGCGCGATGGCCACCGTGTCGTCGGTGCTCTCGGCATCGACGACGACGATCTCGTCGGCCCAGCGAACAGACTCCAGCGCTGCCCCGATGTTGGCCGACTCGTTCAGCGTGATGAGGATGGCGGTAACGCCGGGCACGGGGGAAGTGTAGCAGCGGGAAGTAGTCAGTAGCCAGTAGTCAGTATTCAGTAGAAGAGCAGCACACCGGTACGGTGTCCAACCGTTACCGGCTACCGGCTACCGGCTACCGGCTACCGGCTACCGGCTACCGGCTACCGGCTACTGGCTTCTACCCGCCCGCTACCGCCCCGGCGCCACCGATACGACGGCCGAGCCGGCGGTCGGCGCCTCCTGGACGGTCTCGAGGTCGACGAGGGACTTGTTGTAGTCGAGCATCGCCAGCAGCTCTGAATACTGTGCGTCGGCCAGGTCACGCTGGGCCTGGAAGACGAGGAAGTTGGTCGAGAGCCCGGCGGCGAACTTCTTCTGCTCGGCCTCCATGCGGCGCTCCATCAGCTTGCGCGTGGCCTGGGTCGATGCCACGCGCAGCTGGTTGGTTTCGACGTTGCGGGCCACGTCGCGCACCGAGGTCGTCACCTGCAGTTCGAGCTCCTGCAGCTGGATCTCCGCCTGCGTGAGTTGCAGCCGGCTGCGTGCGAGCTGCGCCTCGGCGTTTCCGTTGCCGATCGGGTAGGAGAACTGCACCGACAGCGACCAGTTGTGGTAGTCGTTCGCGAAGAGCCGGTTCATCATCGTACCGAACCCTTCATCGATCCTGCCGATGACGGGCGGCGGGAAGCCCGGCCCGAAATTCAGCTTCGTGCCGCCCTGCCCGCTCATGCCATATCCCACCTGCGCGTTCAGGTCGGGCAGCGTCTGGTTGCGCTGGTAGCGGATATTGGTGCCGGCGATGTCGAGGTTCTTCCGCGACTGCCGCAGGTCCGTGCGCTTCTCGAGCGCGGTCTTGACCGCCTGCTCGACGTCCACGGCCGTCGCCTCGGCCGTCGGCTGCTCGGTGAGGTCGAAATGCGTCGTCCAGTAATTGGCGTCCTTCGTGTCGAGGATGATCGTGCGCAGCCGGTCCTCGTTGCGCCTCACCGCGGCCTCGGCCACGATGACCGCCTCGGTGCGCCGCGCCACTTCGGCTTCGGCCTCGACAATGTCGATGGGCGCCATGGTGCCGATCTCGACTCTCGACGTGTTGTTGCGCAGGGCCTCGCGGGCGAGATCGAGCGACTGGCGGGCAACCCGCAGCGCGGCTCCCGACGCCTTGAGGTCCCAGTACGCGTACTTCACGTTCCGCACGGTCGTCAGCACCGTCTGGCGCAGCTCGATGTCCGACACCTCGCGGTTCATCTTGCTGACGATCAACTGGTTGCGCGCCGAGTCGACTTTCAGGTTGCGCAGGAGCGGCTGGGTGAAGCTGAACGTCAGGTTGGACAGCAGCGAGGGGTTCGGGCTGTCGTACACGCTGTTCGACTCCGCGCGGTTCGTGTCCCAGCCGACGGTGTAGTTCGCGCCCCACGGCAGCACCTGATTGGCTCCGACGGCGGTGCCGAAGTTGTCGCGCGTGAGCTTGTCGGTGGCGCCCGAGAAGAACCCGCTGATCGGGCTGGTCCGGCTCGCGGTGGACATCGACCCGGTCAGGTTCGGCGTCCAGACGGTGCGGGCCTGGGCGATGGCGAGGTCCTGCAACTCGGGGTTGAGGCGCTCCACCCGGAGCCCGAGGTTGTTCTGCAGGGCCAGGCTGATGGCGGCTTCCATCGACAACTGGCGGACCGAGCCGGCCGCTGGCGCCTGGGCCGCCGGGACCTGCGCCCGCGCGGGCAGCGACAGCGCCACGACGGAGGCCGCGAGCACTGCGACTCGTGCCACACCATAACGATATTGACGCATTGCCATTCGCTCCACGGCTGAAGAAACAGCACCGGCGCCGGGACGCGCCGGTCCTGCGATCTATAGACGAGACCGGGTGGAAAGCGGTTCAGCCACTCCCCAGCGGGTATACTAGCGCGGAACCCGCCTGCCTCGCCGCTGCTCGTTCCGCTGACGCGCCGGGGATGGTACCGCGTTCGCAGGCGTGTCCCCTGGCTGGCCGCAAGTCCTTTGCCATCCACGAGCTGAGGTCGTCCGTCTATGAAGTCCGCCTCGATCGTCCAGGCTCTGGTCCTCCCGTTCTGCGCGGTGCTGGCCCTGTCAGCCCAGCAACCGGTGCCGCCGGCGCCGCCGGCTCAGGCGGCCGGCCGAATGGCGCTGACCATCGACAGCATCATGCGCGGACCCGGCCTGGTGGGCTACCCGCCCTCGGGCCTCCGCTGGTCGGGCGATTCGCACGACCTCTACTTCGAATGGCGCAAGCCGGGCGAGAAGGAAGGCGCCACCTACGTGCTGTCGCAGAACACCACCTCGCCGCGCCGGCTGACCGATGCCGAGCGCACGCTCGCGCCGCCGGTGACCGGCGCCTGGGACGAGGCGCGCCGCCGCGTCGTCGTTGCCGAGGCCGGCGACATCGTCGTCATCGACACCGTGGCGCGCACGCGCCACCAGGTGACCCGGACGACGACGCCGGAAGCCGGCCCGCGCTGGGCCCGGAGCGACACCGCCGTGACGTTCGTGTCGCAGAACAACGTGTTCGTCGTGCCCCTGTCCACCGGCTCCATCGAGCAACTGACCGATGTGAAGCCTCGCCGGCGGGAGGCGCGCGACACCGACAGCCAGACGTTCGTGCGCGAGCAGGAGGCGGCGCTGCTGCAGTACACCAGGGAGGCGGCGGAGCAGCGGAAGGCCGACGAAGCGAAACGGCGGCAGGACGCGCTGCCCGAGTTCGAGATCACCGAGCGCCAGAGCGTGAGCCAGATCGTGCTCCATCCCTCCGAGACCTGGGCCTTCCTGGTTGTCGCGGATCGGGCCGAGGCGAAGAGCACCATCGTGCCGAACTACGTGACCGAGTCCGGCTACACCGAGGACATCCCGTCGCGCGCGAAAGTCGGCGACGCCCAGGGGCGGCAGCGGCTGGCGATCCTCAACCTCAAGACCCGTAAGAGCGTCTGGGCCGACGCGGCGTTTGCCGGCACGGTGACGGCCGAGGGCAAAGAGATCCCCCGCGAGGTCCGCTGGTCGGCGCCGATGGTGTCGCCCGACGGCCGCCTGGTTGTCGCGGCGGTGCGATCCGAGGACTTCAAGGACCGCTGGATCGTGGCCGTTGACCCGGATTCCGGCGCGTCCCGCGTGATCGACGCCCTTCATGACGAGGCGTGGGTCCGCGAAAGCGGCGGCGGGCCCTCCGGCGGCAGCGGGATGGGCTGGATGCCCGACGGCCACAGCCTGTGGTTCCTCTCCGAGCGCGACGGGTACATGCACCTCTACGTCGTCGACGCCGGGCAGCCAGGCGCCGTGGCCGCGCAGCGTACAGGCCGGCCCCTTCGAGGTCGCCTCGGCGGAGTTGTCAGCCGACAAGACCAGGTTCTACCTGGTCACCAGCGAGGCGCATCCCGGCGAGCGGCACATGTACGAGATGCCGGCCGGCGGGGGGCCGCGAACCCGGCTGACCGCCATGGCCGGCTCGAGCATTGGAGCCGTCTCCCCGGACGGCGCGCTGATCGCGTTCATCCAGTCCTCGCCGACCAGACCGCCCGAGGTCTTCGTGATGCCGAACCGCGCGGGCGCTCCGGTGCAGCAGGTGACGACCACGCCCACCGAGGAGTGGCGGTCGTTCCGGTGGATCGAGCCCGAGGTCATCACCTACAAGGCGCGCGACGGCCAGGACGTCCACGCCCGCCTCTACACGCCCGAGATGATCGGCGCGTCGCGCGACCGCTCGCGGCCCGCCGTGATCTTCGTGCACGGCGCGGGCTACATGCAGAACGCCCACAAGTACTGGTCCAGCGTACTACCGGGAGTACATGTTCCACAACCTGCTCGCATCGCTCGGTTACGTCGTCCTCGACGCGGACTACCGGGCCAGCGCCGGGTACGGGCGCGCCTGGCGGACGGCGGTCTACCGCCACATGGGCGGGAAGGACCTCGACGACGTCGTGGACGGCGCCCGCTACCTGGTCGACACCCAGCGTGTCGACCCGAGGCGCATCGGCGTCTACGGGGGCAGCTACGGCGGGTTCCTCACGCTGATGGCGTTGTTCACCTCGCCGGACACCTTCGCCGCCGGCGCGGCGCTGCGGCCGGTCACCGACTGGGCGCACTACAACCACGGCTACGCGGGCAGCATCCTGAACGAGCCCCAGGACGACGCCGAGGCCTACCGGCAGAGCTCGCCCATCTACGCCGCCGAGGGCCTGACGAGCGCGTTGCTCATCTGCCACGGCCTGGTCGACACCAACGTGCACGCGCAGGACTCGATCCGGCTTGCGCAGCGGCTGATCGAGCTGCGCAAGACCAACTGGGAGCTCGCGCTGTACCCTGTCGAGAACCACGCCTTCGAGCAGGAGACCAGCTGGGCCGACCAGTACAAGCGCATCCTCGCGCTGTTCGAAGAGCACCTGCGGCTGGCGCCGCCGTCACGCGCCAAGGCGCGCTGACGCACCACGTCGGAGCATCACGATGACCTCGAAAGACGTGCTCGACCGGTTCACGCACCTGGGCGCGCTGCTCGAAGGGCACTTCCGCCTCTCGTCCGGCCTCCACAGCCCGAGTTACCTGCAGTGCGCGCTCGTGCTGCAGCACCCGGCGGAGGCCGAGGCGCTCGGCCGTGCGCTCGCGGCGCAACTGGCGGCGCGCCTCGGCGCCGTCACGCCGACCGCCGTGCTGTCGCCCGCGCTCGGCGGACTCATCATCGGCCACGAGGTGGCGCGCGCGCTCGGCGTGCGGGCCATCTTCGCCGAACGCGCGGAAGGCGTGCTCACCCTGCGCCGGGGCTTCGACCTCGAACCCGCCGATCGCGTCGTCGTCATCGAGGACGTGCTGACGACAGGCGGGTCCACGCGCGAGACGATGGAGGTGGCGAAGCAGCGGGGCGCCGCCGTGGTGGCCGCAGGCGCGGTGATCAACCGGAGCGGCACGGAGTCGCCGGTGGACGTGCCGTTTGCGGCGCTGGCCGCCCTGACGCCGCCGACCTACAAGCCCGACGCCTGCCCGCTGTGCGAGCAGGGAATGCCGGTGACGAAGCCGGGAAGTAGACAGTAGCCAGAAGCCCGAAGCAGGAAGCCAGAGGGAAGAAGCCAGAAGCCAGAAGCCAGAAGCAAGAAGAAGACCGATAGGTGCAGCTTGTCTTCTTCTGGCTTCTGACGAACGTCAGTGGGCCCTTCTGGCTTCTTGCTTCTGACCGACGTCAGTGAGCCCTTCTGGCTTCTGACCACGACGATCAGCCAGGCCAATGACACGAACGCTCAAGATCACCCTGGCGTACGAGGGTACTGCCTACGTCGGCTGGCAGCGGCAGGCTGAGGGCGTGTCGATCCAGGGCCTGCTCGAGGAGGCCCTGGCGCGACTTGACGGGGCCCCGGTCGCCGTCCACGGGGCCGGCCGGACCGACGCCGGCGTGCACGCTGTCGGCCAGGTGGCGTCGGCGCGCGTCGCGACGGTGCACGATCCAGCCGCCATCCGGCGCGCGCTGAACGCCATGCTGCCTGGCGACGTCCGTGTGCTCGCGGTGGAGGAGGCCCCGCAGCGCTTCCACGCGCGGTACAGCGCGGCCGGCAAGCGCTACGAATACCGGATCTGGCAGGGCCCCGTGCAGCCGCCCTTCGTCAGGGCGTGGAGCTGGCACGTGCCGCACCCTCTCGACATCGAGGCGATGGGACGGGCGGCCCGCGCGCTCGAAGGCACGCACGATTTCTCGGCGTTCCAGTCGGCACGCGGCGGCGTGGCGTCGGCCGTGCGCACGGTGGCGCGCGCGCGCGTGGAGCGGCGCGGACTGCCCGCGGGCGTGGCCGGCGGCGGTGAGGACGACGAGGGCGGCGGGACCGGCGGGCACCTGGTCGCCGTCGAGCTCGAAGCCGACGGCTTTCTCCGCCACATGGTGCGCGCGGTCGTGGGCACCCTCGTCGAGGTCGGCGAGGGACGAAGGCCCGAGGCGTCGCTGCCGCAGCTGCTCGAGTCGCGCGATCGCGGGGCGTCCGGGCCGACGGCCCCGGCGCACGGGCTGGTCCTGGTGCGCGTGGACTATCCGCCGGCCCCGCGGTAGCGCGCCCGCGGCGAAGCCTGTATCATGAGGCGTTGTGCTCCCAGGGTACACGCATGGCGCTTGAACGACTCCTGGCGTCGCTGACACCGGGTTCGCCAGAAGAGGCCCTGGCCCGCCAGATCAACCCGGCCCGTCTCCCGGCGCACATCGCCATCATCATGGACGGCAACGGCCGGTGGGCCGCCCAGCGGCACCTGCCCCGCGTCCGCGGCCACCAGGCCGGCGTCGACTCGGTGCGCGACTCGGTGGAGTCGTCGGCCCGGCTGGGCATCGAGGTGCTCACGCTCTACGCGTTCTCGGCGGAGAACTGGAAGCGGCCGCAGCTCGAAGTCATGACGCTGATGCGGCTGCTCAAGCAGTACCTGAAGCTCGAGCTCGGCACCCTGCTGAGGAACGACATCCGCTTCCAGGTGATCGGGCGGGTGGAAGGTCTGGCGCGCGGCATCCAGCAGGAGCTTGCCCGTGCCCAGGACGCGACCGCGTCGTGCGGCGGCATGCGCTTCAACATCGCGCTCAACTACAGCGGCCGCGCCGAGATCGTCGACGCCGCGCGGCGGGCGATCGAACTGAGACTGGACCCGGCCGACCTCGACGAGCGCCGGTTCGGCGATTTGCTGTACACCTCCGGCCAGCCCGATCCGGACCTGCTCATCCGCACGAGCGGCGAGCTGCGCGTGAGCAACTTCCTGCTCTGGCAGATTGCGTACGCGGAGATCCACGTCACCGACGTCCTCTGGCCCGACTTCCGCTGCCGCAACCTGCTGGAGGCGGTGATCGACTACCAGCGACGGGACCGCCGCTTCGGCGGCATCAAGCCCCCTTCCCAGGGCCGCGGCGCCAGGTGACCCGCCTGCTCAGCGGCCTCGTGATGATCGCGGCGATGCTCGCCGCCGTCTGGTACGCGCCGCCCGCCGTGTTCCTGGTCGTCCTCGGGATCATCCTCGTCGCGGCGGGCATCGAACTGGTCGATCTCATGCTGCTCGCCGGCGTGGGGATGTCGCGGACCGCCGCCGTGGCGGGTGCGCTCGCGGCGTTCACGGCCGTCGCCGGCCCCGGCGCGAAGACGGGGCTCATCCTCGTCGCGACCATGCTCGTGCTGCTGGTGGCGGTGCTGGCGACCCGCGAGCCGGCGCCCGACGTGCCGGCGGCGGCGGCCGCAGCCGTGTTTCCCGCTGTCTACCTCGGCGTGCCGCTGGCGCTGGCCGCCGTGATCCGCGACGGCTGGGGCCGCGAGGCCCTGCTGCTCGGCTTGCTGGTCACCTGGATTTCCGACACCGCCCAGTTCTACGTGGGCTCGACTCTGGGACGGCGCCGCCTGGCGCCGCTTGTGAGCCCCAAGAAGAGCGTCGAAGGCGCCATCGGCGGTCTGGTGGCCGGCCCCGCCGCGATGATCCTGATTGGCCGTTTCTGGCTGCCCGCCGTGAGCGTCCCGGTGCTGGCCGCCGCGGGCGCGGCCCTGGTCGGCCTCGGCATCGCCGGCGATCTGTTCGAGTCCCTGTTGAAGCGGAGCGCCAACGTGAAGGACAGCTCCGCCCTCATCCCGGGCCACGGCGGCGTGCTCGATCGGATCGACGCCCTGCTCTTCGTGCTGCCCGGCTACTACCTCATCCTCTCGCTGCTGACATGAACCCCGCGCCACCGGCCAAGCGGCGGATTGCCATTCTAGGGTCGACCGGGTCCATCGGCCGCAGTGCGCTGTCGGTCGTGGACGCGCACGCCGATCGCCTGGAGGTGGTCGGCCTGGCCGCGGGTTCGAACGCGGGCCTGCTCGCGAGCCAGATCGCGCATGCGCGCCCCCGCGTGGCGGCGATGTCCAGCCCCCACGGGATCGACAGCGTGCGGGCCCATCTCGGCGGCGCCGCCCCGCCGCGCCTCGTGGCAGGCGCCGAGGGGCTGGTGGCCGTGGCCACCCACCCTGACGTGGACATCCTGCTCTGCGCCTCGTCGGGCACGGCCGCCCTGGAAGCCGTGCTGGCGGCGATCGAGGCCGGCAAGACGATCGCGCTGGCGAACAAGGAAGTCCTGGTGATGGCCGGCGCCATGGTCACCGCGGCCGCGGCGCGGCGCGGCGTGGCGATTCTGCCGGTGGACAGCGAGCACAACGCGATCCACCAGTGCCTGCACGGGCGCCGCCACGACGAGATCAGGCGGCTCATCCTCACCGCGTCCGGCGGGCCGTTCCGCAGCCACTCGGCGGCCGAGCTGAAGAAAGTCGGGCCGGAGGACGCGCTGCGGCACCCGACGTGGCGCATGGGGCGCAAGATCACGATCGACTCGGCCACGCTGATGAACAAGGGCCTCGAGGTCATCGAGGCCCGGTGGCTGTTCGGGGTCGGGGCCCGGCAGATCGACGTCGTGATCCACCCCCAGTCGGTCGTGCACTCGATGGTCGAGCTGCGCGACGGGTCGATCATCGCGCAGCTGGGCGTGACGGACATGCGGCTGCCCATCCAGTACGCGTTCTCGTACCCGGAGCGCTGGAGCAGCCCGCTGCCGCCCCTCGACGTGACGCGCTGCGGGCAGCTCGACTTCGCGGCGCCGGACCATAAACGCTTCCCGTGCCTGGGCCTGGCCTACCGCGCCCTCAGCGGGGACCCGAGCCTGCCGGTCGTCCTGAACGCGGCCAACGAGGTGGCGGTGGCGGCCTTCCTGGCCGGGGAGCTGAGCTTCCTGTCGATCGCCGAAGTCATCGAGTGCGCCATGGACGCCGACGAGGCCGGGAACGTCACGACCCTGGATGACGTCCGTAGAGTAGACCGGTGGGCCCGCGAGTTCGCCCAGGGGCTGGTCCGAGACTACAATTAGGACAGAGGGGCTCCTTTGCTGTATTCGATCCTGGCGTTCGTCTTCGTCCTCGGTGTCCTCGTGTTCGTGCACGAGCTCGGGCACTTCCTCGTCGCGCGGGCACTCGGCGTGCGCGTGATCACGTTCTGCATCGGGATGGGGCCGAAGATCCTGAAGGTCGTGCGCGGCGGGACCGAGTACGCCATCGCCATCCTGCCCATCGGCGGCTACGTGAAGATGGCGGGCGAGAACCCCGACGATCCGCACACCGGCGCCGCCGACGAGTTCATCACCCGCCCGAAGTGGGATCGCTTCCGCATCCTGATTGCCGGGCCGGCGATGAACATCGTCCTGTCGCTGGTGCTGATGACGGTGGTGCTCGCCCAGGGCGCGCAGGTGCCGATCTACGAGAGCGACCCGGTCGATGTCGCCGTGGTCACGAAAGGCTCGCCTGCGGAGCGCGGCGGCATCCTGCCGGGCGATCGCATCACCCGGGTCGGCAGCCAGCGCACCGACACGTGGGAGGACTTCTTCCTGGCCATCGGCGGCCGCGCCGATCGCGACGTGCCCATCACCCTGCTCCGCCAGGGCCGCGAGATGGTGGTGACCGTGACGCCCGAGGCGCAGACGAAGATGCGCATCGGCGACATCGGCGTGCTCCCGAAGGTGCACCCCAGCATCCGCTCGGTCGAGGCCAATGGCCCGGCGGACAAGGCGGGCCTGAAGACCGAGGACGTCGTGCTGGCGCTCAACGGCGAGCCCATCGTCTTCTCGGGCCAATTGTCCGCGGCCATCAGGAAGCACCCCGAGGAGCGGATCACGCTGACGGTGAAGCGCGGCGCCGAGACGCTCGAGATCGGCGTCACGCCGCGCCGCCAGGGCGACATCGGCCTGATTGGCATCGGCATCCAGGACCCGTTCCGCACGGTTCAGCCGGATGTCTTCGGCGCCATGAAGATGAGCGTCGAACGGAACATCCAGTTCGCCGGGCTGATCGTGCAGACGCTCCACGGCCTGGCCACCCGTGAGACGTCGCCGAGCCAGTTGATGGGGCCCGTGGCGATCGCGCAGCTGTCCGGCGACACGGCGGCCGCGGGCTGGATCCCGCTGCTGTCGTTCATGGCCATGCTGAGCCTGAACCTCGGCCTGCTGAACCTGCTGCCGATTCCGGTGCTCGACGGCGGGCACATCTTCATCATGGCCATCGAGGGCCTGGCGCGGCGCGACCTGAGCATGAAGATGAAGGAGCGCCTGATGCTCGCCGGGTTCGTCGTGCTGATGATGCTGATGGTCACCGTGATGTACAACGACCTCGCCCGCATCAGCTTCTTCGACCGCTTCCTCCCCGGCGGAAACTAGCGCCGCGTCACCGCGCGGCGGCCAGGCGGTCGGCCTCGTCCATCGACCAGTCGCAGACCGACTTCCAGTCGGCTTCCGATAGCGTCGCGTCCCGGTGCAGCCACAGGTATTCTCTCAGCGGCATCTTCCCTTCCCTGACTTCGTCGCACATCTTCTCGAGCAGCGCGGCCCGCCTGCGCGGCGGGTAGGTGCCCCAGTCGGAGAAGTTCATCTGGGCGCGGCCCTCGGTGACGTGGTTCGCCACGCCCCACGCCATCGGCACGACGGCGCTGTACCAGGGCCAGCGCGTCTCGCTCGAATGACAGTCGTAACACGAGCGTTTCAGGACCGCGTCGACGCCGGGCGGCACGCTGGCCGTGGCCTGCACGGTCTGCTCGGCCATGACCGGCGGATTCGTCCGGTCGGGACGGAAGAACTGGATGCCCGCGAGCACGATGAGCAGCCCGAGGGACAGCCGCTTGAGCAGGGTCACGTTCATGTCGTCTCCATGGGTCAGGGCGCGTGCCCGGTTGGGGTCTCCTACGCAACTCCTGTGCCCGCCGGCAGACGCCGTCACGACCCGGGTGTCCGTGCGACCGGGGAGCATGGCGGGGATTGTGCATAGAATAGACCGATATCCGCGTCATGCGACTTCGTCCTCGACCAATCGCCGTCGCGATCCTGACCACGGTGCTGTGGGCCGCATTCCCGCACCCCGTCCGGGCGCAGCACTGGCCCACCGAACCGGTGGCGCTCGCCGGCGGGCGGCTGCTCGTCGGCGGCGACGTCTCGGCGACGTTCGGCAGCGAAGACCCCGGCTGGTTCACCTACACGGACTACGAGACCAGCGCGATCCGCAGGCTCAGGGCAGGCGTCACCATCGAGGCGAGGGCGACGGACCGGGTGGCGTTTCTTGCGGAGATCCGCGCCGAGACCGGCGTCGGCGTCACGCCGTACGCGTGGTACGTGAGAATCGGCCCGCTCGCGAACGGGTTGGTCGATATCCAGGCGGGACGGATCCCGCCGGTGTTTGGAGCGTTCACGCGCCGCGCGTATCCCCAGGACAACCCCCTCATCGGGTCGCCCCAGACGTATCAGTATCTGACGTCGGTCCGGGCCGATGCCGTGCCAGCCACCGCCGATGATCTGCTGAGCATGAGGGGCCGGGGCTGGCTGGTCCAATACCCCGTCGGCGACACCACGCCGCACAACGGCGTGGCCACCGTGGCCGCCGAGCAGTGGGATACCGGGGTGCAGGTTCGCCTGGGCCGCCAGGTCCTCTCGGGAGCTCTGGCCTACACCGTCGGGTCGCTGTCGCAGCCCAGAGTGGGCAACGACAACGGCGGCGGCCAGATCGCGGGCCGTGTGGCGTGGAATCCGGTGCCCGCATTCGCGATTGGTGTCTCGGCCGCCCGCGGCGTCTTCGTCGCCGGCAACGTGCGCGAGGCCAGGCCCGACGCCCCGGCCGGCCACGACGACCAGCGGGCGCTCGGCGTCGACGCCGAGGCCTCCTGGGGGCGCTGGATCGTCCGCGGCGAGTACGTCGCGAACGCCTGGCGCCTCCCACCGCTCGACACGCCCCGCATCGTCGATCCGCTCACGTCGCAGGCCGGCTACCTCGAGGCGAAGGTCCGCCTGCTTCCGCGGCTCTACGCCGCCGTCCGGGGCGATACCATGCGATTCACGTCCCTGCAGGGCTCGGCAGGGGAAGACACCTGGGAGGCCAACGTCTCACGCCTGGAGTACGGCATCGGGTTTACGATCCGGCGCGGGCTGCTGTTCAAGACGTCCGTGTTGAGCAACTGGCGGGACGGCGGCCGCGTGCGGGAGAGCCATCTGGGCGCCGTACAATTGCTGTTCTGGTTCTGACGCGCATGACACGCAGGTTCGCTGCTCTGGCTCTCCGGGCGCTGACGGCCGGCGGCGCCTCCGTTCTGGTGATCGCGCTTGGAGGGGACGCGCCGGGGGCCGCGGCCGACGGCACGATCACGGGCACGGTCGACGTCCGCCGGAGCCTGCTGGCCACCGAACCGCGGCCATCCTCCGCCGGCCTCGGGGCTGCCCCCCGGCGCCCCGTCGAGTTCCGGCCGGCGGTCGTCTACCTCGAGAAGGCTCCCGGCGGGGCCTTCGAGCTGCCCGAAGGCGGCCGCGCGTCGATGGACCAGCGTGACCAGGCGTTCGTGCCCCACGTGCTCGCGATCACCGTGGGCACGACGGTCGACTTCCCCAACAGCGACCTCACGTTCCACAACGTGTTCTCGCTCTCGAAGACGAAGTCGTTCGACCTCGGCCGCTACTCGCGGGGGAAGTCGAAGGCGGTCCGCTTCGACCGGCCGGGCGTCGTCCAGGTGTTCTGCGACATTCACTCGCACATGCGCGCCTACATCCTCGTCTTTGCGCACCGCTATTTCGCGGTGACCGACCGCGCCGGCACCTACTCGATCGGCCGCGTGCCGCCGGGCACCTACACGCTGGCCGTCTGGCATGAAGGCGAGGTGCGTGACACACGGGCCGTGACGGTGTCGGACGCGGGAGTCGCAATCGACGCCAGCTTCGTCATCCGCTGATGCGAGCCCGCTGATGCCGAGACCCCTGTCTTCGCTGACGAACCGCATCTTCCTGGCCTCCGCCGTGCTCGTGGTCGTGGCCACCGGCATCACCGCGGTCTTCGTCAACTCGCGGGTGACGGCACAGGCCGAGCTGGAGCTGCAGCGCGAGCTGGCCGAGTCGGGGGCCGTCGTCGGCCGGCAGGGCGAGGCCCTCGCCGAGACCTTTTCCGTCCTTGCGCGCCTGATTGCCGACCTCCCCAAGCTCAAGGCGGCCGTTGCCACGGGCGACCCGCCGACGGTCCAGCCGCTGGCGGCCGAGTACCAGCTGTTGCTCTCGAAGTCGAGCCTGGTGGTGGTGACGGACGCGGCGGGCCGGGTCCTTGCGCGGGCCGGGCCACTCGCCGTTGGCGGGCCGGCCGCGTCGGCGCCGCCGTCGGTGGAGTCGGCCGTTGGCGGCGCCGTCTCGTCGTCGTTCCGGCCGCACCCGGACGGTGTGCTGCAGGTGCTGAGCGTCCCGATCACGGTGGGCGGCGAGCCGGCGTCGATTGCCGGCACCCTGAGCGTGGGCTTCCTGCTGGATGCGGCGGTGGCCTCGGATTTCAGGCAACTCACGGGCAGCGAGATCGCCTTCGGCCTCGGGGGCCGGGTGCGTGCCTCGACGCTGCCCGGGGCCGCGTGGGCGGCCATCGAGCGGGCCTACGCCTCCGGGACGGCATCCCGGGTCTCGGCCGGCGGCGACGAGTACGTGATGCTCGCGCAGGCGTTCGGCGGCGGGGACGGGCTGCCACCGGTCTGGCCCGACACGGAAGCCGGGGCGGCGCCGTTTGTCGCCGTGATCCGTTCGCGGACCGCGCAACTCCGCTTTCTGGGCCCGATTCAGACCGCCATCGGCGTGACCGCGGTCCTGACGATGCTGCTGGCCACCGTGCTGAGCTACGCGGTGGCCCGCACGGTGACCCGGCCGCTGGGCGCGATCACGCGCGTGATGCGCGAGGTGGCCGCCACCGGCGACCTGACGCGCAAGATCCCGGTGCAGCCGGGGTCGTGGGAAGACGAGGACGCGCGCCTGCTGGCGTCGACGTTCAACACCCTCACCGACTCGATCGCGCGCTTCGAGCGCGAGGCCTCCCAACGCGAGCGGCTCTCGTCGCTGGGCCGGCTCTCAAGCGTCGTCGCGCACGAGATCCGCAACCCGCTGATGATCATCAAGTCGGCCGTGCGGACGCTGCGGCAGGCAGGGGCCTCGGCCGACGCGCGCGACGAGGCGATCCAGGACGTGGAGCAGGAAGTGGTCCGGCTCAACCGGATCGTGAGCGAGGTGCTCGACTACGCGAAGCCGATCACCTTCGCGTGGCAGGACGCCGATCCCGCCGTGATTTGCCGGGAAGCGGCCGCGGCCGTCATGGCTGCCGACGCGGACGCGACAATCGACGTCACGGCGGCGCCCGGGCTGCCCTCGATCCGGACCGATCCGGAGCGCGTGCGCACGGTCCTGGTGAACGTGTTGCAGAACGCCGTCCAGGCCGTCCGTTCCTTGTCTGCGGCTGAAGGCGGCGGGGCCACGCCGGCGCAGCCCATCAGGCTTCAGCTGTCTCCGCTCGACGGCGGAGGCGCGGGAATCCTGGTGCACGACGACGGCCCGGGCATCGACGCCGGCGCCGCGTCCCGGCTCTTCGAGCCCTTCTTCACGACGCGTCGCGGCGGGACCGGCCTCGGTCTCGCCATCGCCAGGAACATCGTCGACGGGCTCGGCGGTTCGATTACCATCTCGGAAGGTTCCCCGGCCGGCACGGACGTCCGCATCAATCTGCCGCCGTCTCCGCCGCGGGCCACGGACAAGGCGGGCGCATGAGAGGCGAACCCAACGGGACCGCGGCAACCGGGGCGGTGCTGATCGCCGACGACGAAGAACGCATTCTGCGCGCGCTGGCCCGCGCCCTGCGCCAGGACGGGCACGACGTGGCCGAGGCCTCGGGCGGCCTGGCCGCGCAGCGCCTGCTGGCCGAACGGGCCTTCGACGTCGTCGTGGTGGACAACGTGATGCCCGACCTCACGGGCCTCGACATCATCCGCCACCTGGCCCAGCAGGCGCCGCCTGGCGAACGCCCCCAGGTCGTGCTCATGACGGCCCACGCGACGGTCGAGAGCGCGATCGAGGCCATGAAGCTCGGCGCGCTCGACTACCTGCAGAAGCCCTTCGAGATCGACGAGTTGCTGGTGGTGGTGCGGCGGGCCGTGGAACTGCAGCGCCTGCGCGGCGAGCACCGCTACCTGCTCAGCGAGCGCGACGAGGAGTTCGACCACTACGGCATCGTCGGCCGCAGCCAGGCGATGCAGGACGTCATCCACACCCTCGAGCGCGTGGCCGAATCGAAGAGCACGGTCCTCATCACCGGAGAAACCGGCACCGGCAAGGAGCTGGTCGCGCGCGCGATTCACGATCGGAGCGCCCAGCGTGACATGCCGCTCATCAAGGTGAACTGCGCCGCCATCCCGGATACGCTGCTGGAGTCGGAGCTGTTCGGCCACGTGCGAGGCGCCTTCACGGGCGCGGCCGCGAACAAGAAGGGCAAGTTCGCCCTCGCGCACGGCGGCTCGATTCTCCTGGACGAGATTGCCATGCTCGGGCAGCCGCTCCAGGCCAAGCTGCTGCGCGTGCTGCAGGAGCGCGAGTTCGAGCCGCTCGGCTCCGAGCGGCCGCAGAAGGTCGATGTCCGCGTCATCGCCGCGACCAACCGCGACCTCCGCCAGATGACGGCCGAGGGCAGGTTCCAGGAGGATCTCTTCTACCGGCTCAACGTCATCCCGATCCGCATCCCGCCGCTGCGCGAGCGGCGGGAGGACGTGGCCGTCCTCGCGGAGCACTTCGTCCGCAAGCATGCCCAGCGCAGCGGGCGCCCTGCACGGCGACTGCACGATTCGGCCCTTGCCGCGCTCCAGCGCTACGACTGGCCCGGCAACGTGCGCGAGCTCGAGAACACGATCGAACGGGCCGTTGTCCTGTCGCGCGACCCGGTGATCGGCGCCGACGCGATCTCCGGCCTGCGCATGGCCACGCCGGCCGCCCCGGGGCTGCCGTCCGCGCGCCTGCACCAGAACCTGGAGTGGATGGAGCGCGAGACGATCCGCCGCGCGCTCGAGGCGACGGGCGGCGTGAAGAAGGACGCCGCCGAGATGATGGGCATCAGCCAGCGCGCCCTGAGCCACTACCTCGCCAAGTACCGCTTGTCCGACCCACAGCCCTGATCGGTTACGCGCCGCGTAAGGGCTTACGCGCCGCGTAAGCGGCGGCGCTCCGCCACCCGCAGAACACCGCCCGATCACCGCGCCCCTTGCGTGCCGGACTCGGCACGGGCCTTGCCTCTCTTCACGGGAAAGCCCCGATCGAAGGGAATGCCCGATGCCGATGTCGACGTTCAACAAAACAGTGAGCAGGGCGGTGGCCGGCCTCGCCATCGCCGCCGCCGTGTCCGGTTCCGTCCTGATGCGCGCCGAGGCGCCCCGCCCCCGGGCCGTCGTCGTCGAGATGACCGCCAAGCGGTTCGCCTTCCTGCCCGAGCAGGTCGAGGTCGCCGAGGGCGACGAGGTCACGATCAACGTCCGATCCGCGGACGGCACCCACGGCATCGAGATCGGCAAGCTGAAGCTGAAGAAGGTGATTCCCCGCGGCGGGGAGGTCGTGACGCTCGCCTTCACGGCGCCGGCGCCGGGGCGCTACGTCATCACCTGTTCCGAGTATTGCGGGCGCGGCCACGACGACATGAAGAGTGTGCTCGTCGTCGCGCCGCGCGCACGGTAGACCGGAGGACTCCATGAGACTGAGTGCTTTCGCCCCGGTAGTGCTCGTCGTCGCCGCGTCCCTCGCCGGGGCGGCCTGCGACGAGAAGCTGTCGGACGTCGCCGGGCCGACGCCGAACCTGACGCCGACCTTCTCCAGCATCCAGCAGGAGATCTTCAACACCACCGACTCGTCAGGGCGGCTGTTCTGCATCGGGTGCCACACCGACAGCGGCCGGACGCCCGCCGGCGGGCTCGTGCTGCTCGAGGGCCGTTCATACCAGGCGCTCGTCGGCCAGCCCAGCCGGTTCAAGACCGGGGCGATCTTCGTGGTCCCGGGCGATCCCGACGCCAGTTACCTGGTTCACAAGCTCGAGGGCGCCGCCGACATCGTGGGCGCAAGGATGCCCCGCAGCTCGGGACCGTACCTGACGTCGGGCCAGATGCAGATCATCCGCCGCTGGATCGAGCTCGGCGCGAAGAACGACTAGAGGAGGCTGTTGTGACGTTCACCCGCATGCGCATCGCGAGTATCCTGATGGTGCTGGCCGTTGCCGCACCCGCGTTCGCCGCCGACCCGCCTCCGGCCGCTGCCAGCCCCGCCGTTGAGAGCGGACGGCCGAAGGCCGTGAAGCCGGCCGACAAACCGGCCGACAGGCCGACCGAGAAGCCGACCGAGAAGCCGACCGAGAAACCGACCGAGAAACCAACCGAGAAACCAACCGAGAAACCGGTTGAGACACCGGGCGAGAGCCCGGCCGCCGACGCGGCGGCCTCTCCGGCCTCTGCGGCCGCGACCCAGGACGACGACCCCGACCTCGACACCAACCTCGCGCAGCCGGACTTCATGCTCTCGGCGCTGCCCACGACGCTCCGCGTGCCGCGCAACAGGCTGACGTTCAGGCTGACCCATCGCTTCAACCAGCCCCTCGAGGACAGCGGGATTGACGACCTCTGGGGCATGGACTCGGGGGCGATCATTGGCTTCGAGTTCAGGTATGGCCTGATTCCCGGAGGCCAGGTCGGCTTCTACCGCACGAGCGACGCCACAATCGAGCTCTTCTCCCAGTACGACGTCCTCAAGCAGGGCGGCAAGATGCCCCTCGGCCTCGCCGCCTACGGATCGATCGAAGGCACGGACAACTTCACGGACAAGTACTCGCCGGCGATCGGGGCGGTCATCTCGCGTGAACTGGGCACGCGGGCCGCGATCTACACACACCCCATCTGGGTGAACAACACGAATCCCGAGCCGTCGGACCTGGTGGACGACAACTCGACGATGATCCTCGGCCTCGGGGTGCGCCTTCGCGTCTTCTCGAACACGTACTTCGTTGCGGAAGCCGCGCCCCGGGTCGCGGGCTACGAGCCGGGATCGACGCACGTGTCGTTCGGCATCGAGCAGCGAGCCGGCGGCCACCTGTTCCAGATCACGTTTGCAAACGGGCAGGGCACGACGCCGGCCAACGTCGCCCGCGGCGGCTCGAGCAACAACAACTGGTACCTCGGCTTCAACCTCGCCAGGAAGTTCTATTAGGACCGTGCCCTCCCCTGCGCGCGGCGGCTCCGTCTGGCCGCGAGCACCGGCGATGACACGGCATGCAGAGAGGTGTGAGATGGCAGATCGAGCGACGGCACAATGCATTTCGCGGCGCGAGTTCACGCTGGCGGCCGCGCTGGCGGTGCTGAGCGGCGTGGCGATCAGCGTGACGGGCTGCGGCGGATCGGATTCGGGGTCCCCCGCCTCGCCCAGCCAGACCGGATCCGGCACGGGATCGACCGGCAGCGACAGGACCGGCGCCATCAGCGCCAATCACGGCCACGCGGCCGTCGTCGCCTCGGCGCAGCTCGGCGCCTCGGGCGGTATCACGCTCAACATCCAGGGCTCGTCGGCACATCCGCACACGGTGGCGCTGAGCGGCTCGGATCTGAGTGCCATCGCGGCGAACCAGCGCGTGTCGAAGGAGTCGTCGAGCGACGCCGGCCACACGCACACGGTGACGTTCAACTAGCCCGGAGCTCACGCCGGCAGGTGACGTTCGCTCCGGCTCAGGCAGGCTGTGTGGAGGACCTCGGGGCTCAGGCGCCGGCCTGGGCTCCGGGCTTCTTCATCTGGCGGACGATGGCGGCCACCATGGCGGCCATGGTGAACTCCTCGGGCACGATGGCCGGCATCAGCCCGAGCGACACGGCGGCCTGGGCGGTCACCGGGCCGACGCAGGCCACCAGCGTCGTCCGCAGCACGTCCGCCACGGCGTCGGCGCCGTGGATGTCCACGAACTCGCGGACCGTGGACGGGCTCGTGAACGTGATGACGTCGATCTGCTGCTCGAGGAGCATCTTGTAGAGATCGGGCTCGCCGGGATCTCCCGGCAGGATGCGAACAGTGCGGTAGGCGCCGATCTCCACGACCTCGGCCCCGGCCTTGCGGAGCTCGGCGGCGAAGATGTCCCGGGCGCCCTCGGCCTGCAGCAGCAGGACGCGCTTGCCGTCGAGCCCCCCGCCAGCCGACAGGGCCTCGATGATCGCGTCGGGCCTGAACTCGGCCCTGGCCACCTCCACGCGCAGCCCCACGTCGGCGAAGCGCTCGACCGACGACTGGCCAACGGCGCACAACCCCACGCCCTTGAGGGTCCGCACATCGATCCCGAAGGCGAAGAGGCGCTTCAGGAACACCTCGGCGCCGGCCAGCGTGGGCAGGACGACCCAGTCGAACGCGCCGATGTCGGCGCACGCGGCGTCGAGGTCGGTGTAGTCGCCGGCGGGCGCCAGTCGGACCGTGGGTGCCAGCACGACCTGCGCGCCCTGATCCTCGAGCAGCTCCGTCAGCTCGCGCGCCTGCTCGCGCGGGCGCGTGACGACCACGCGCCGGCCGAACAGCGGTTTCACGTCGAACCACCGCAGGTGCTCGCGCAGAGCGGCCACGCGCCCGATCACGACGATAGCGGGGCGAGGCTCGGCGGGGAGCGCAGCTTCCGCCAGCGATCCGAGCGTCCCCACGATGGTGCGCTGGGTCAGCAGCGTGCCGTTGTAGATGAGGGCCACCGGCTCATCGGCCGGCCGGCCGTGCTCGCGAAGCGCCGCCAGCATTGCCGGCAGCTGCCGCGGGCCCGCGTAGCACACGATGGTGCCGTCGAGGCTCGCCAGGCTGGCCCAGTCGACCTTCGGGATCGTGCCGCTCGCGTCTTCGTGTCCGCGCACGAGCGTCAGCGTGTCGCCTCCCCCGTGGTAGGTCACCGCCACCCCGGCGTAGGGTGGCGTGCCGACGGCCGCGGGGACCCCGGGCACCACCTCGAACGGGATGCCGTGCTCGTGCAGGAATAGGGCCTCCTCGCCGCCGTCGTCGAACACGAACGGGTCGCCCCACTTCAGGCGGGCCACCTTCTTGCCTTCGCGGACCTTCTCCACGAGCAGGTACGCGATGGCGTCGAGGTCCGTGCCGTGCGGCGCCGCCCGGCCGACGTCGATGCGCTCGGTGCCGGGCCGCGCGTGCCGAAGCACCGCCGTGTGCACGAGGCGGTCGTACACGATGACGTCGGCGCGCTCCAGGCAGGCCGCGCCCCGCAATGTCAGCAGGCCCGGGTCACCGGGCCCTGCGCCGATGAAGTAGACCATCGCTCGATTCGGCATGGCACACCTGCTTCCGGCACCCGCGCGCGGGCCAAGCATATCAGAGGAGCGGCGGGCAGGATCGGCTGCGGCGGAGGGCGCTAACCGCCCGGGGCGTAGTAGCCCATGCGCGTGCGGGCCGTGGCGCCGGGGCGCGTGGCGCGGACGTTGAGGCGGCGCCAGCTGCCGTCGCGCTTGGGGTTTACCGACGTATACCCCACGAGGTACTGGCTCGACAGCTCCTGCGCGATCAACGCGTAGATCGCCTTCAGCTCCTCGGCCGACGCCGGAAAGAACACGCGCCCGCCGGTCTGGGTGGTCATCTGGCGGAGCGCGAAATCGGCCTGTCCATAGCCCTTGCCGAACGCGTTCGAGTCCTTCGAGCGGATGCCGATGGCGTAGATGGCGGTCTCGGATCGCTTGGCCGCTTCCAGCACTTCGTCATAGGCGACCAGGCTCGACGTGTCCTCGCCATCGGACAGCACGATGATCGCGCGGCGGCGCAGGTCTTCCGCGCCGCGGCTCTCCGTTTTCTTCAGCTCGCGGAGCGCGATGTAGATGGCAGTGTACAGCGACGTCGACCCGCCGGGCACGACCGACGCGATCGCCTTCTCGAGGTCGGGCTTCGAGCTCGTGAACGGCGCCAGCACGGTGACGCGGCTGTCGAAGTCGATCACCTCCGCCTGGTCTTCCGGCCGCAGGCTCTGCACGAACCCTGACGCCGCCTCCTGCGTCGTCCGCATCTTGTCGTCCATGCTGGCGCTGCTGTCGAGCAGCAGGGCGACGGCGAGCGACAGGTTCGTGCGGCTGAAGTACGTGATCGACTGCTTGACGTTGTCCTCGTAGACCAGGAATTCGTCGGCCGTCAGGTCGGTGAGATAGCGGTTCGACGGGTCGGTCACCGTGACGTTGAGCGCCACCAGATCGACGCCGCTCCGGAACGTGGTGGCCGCCTGGCCAGCCGGGGGCGCAGGCGCCTGCTGCCCTCCAGCCAGGAGCGGTGGCGCGGGGCCGATGGCCAGCAGGGCGATGGCGGCGCCCGCCGCCCACCGCCCCGCACGCCGGCAGGTCATTTCGCGGCGGTCCGCTGGGGAATGAGGATGCCCCGGGCCTTGAGGCCGGCCGGACGCACCGAGACCTCGGTCTTCTTCGGAGGCACCAGCGTATCGGGCCTGGCGAACGTAATGCGGTACTGCCCGAGCAGCTCGGCGGCGAGCCGTTCCAGGGCGTCTGCCACGGCCATCGATGTCAGCACGTTGTCGCGCCGGCCGCCGGTTTCGCTCGAGCCCTGGTCGAACAGCAGCTCGCGGTTGCGCCCCTCGGTTGTCTGGACATCGGGCGGCGCCCCGGCGCCAATCGTCAGCACGTTCAGCGACGTGCCTCGCGCCTTCAGTTTGTCGACGAGGGGCGGGTAGAGGTTGTTGCTGAATTCGCGGCCCCCGGCGAAGACGACCACGACGGCCGACCGTTCCGGCTTCCTCTTCTCCAGGCCTTTCAGCAATTCATCCACCGCGTCGAGGACGTAAGCGCCGGCACCCTGAACCGGAAAGATGAACCCGATGCCGCGGGCGAGCTGCTCGGGGCTGTTGGTGTAGTCGGCATAGATGGTCGGCCGATCCGCGAGCCCGATAATCGAGATCTGCGCCTGAGGCCGCATCCGCTCGATGAACGCCTCCAGGCCCTTCCGCACGTCGTTGACCTGATTGGTCAGGGCCTGGCTGTTGTCGACGAGCAGCGCGATGTCGATCGACTCGGCGGCCCGCCTGGCCCGGAGCACCTCGCGCACCCGGCCGTCTTCGCGGACGATGAAGTCCGGGACGCCCAGCGTCGTCACGGGTCTGTCGGCCTGGTCGACAACGCTCACGAACATCTCGCGTTCAACCGTCTGGGCCGGGGCCGGCAGCGCAACCAGGAGCGCGGCGGCCGCTGCGATGAAGAGGCGCAGCCGGCGTCCCGTGGGCGCGGAGAATCGGGTGGATCTCAGCATGGCGAATCCTTGTCTGGGCAGGTGCAATTCCAGTATAGCGTTTCCGCGAAACGATTGTCAGCAAGGCACTTGGCAACCTTGACCGGGCTTCCGACCGCGTGTTATAACCCGAGGGCTGTCACCAGCGCGCCGGACCGGTGTCCAGGCGCCCGAGCCATCCTCACGACGTGTTCCCAGGTGAACCGGCGATGGTCAATGCGTGGATTCCAATCCTGATGTTCTTCCTCGTCGCCGTCGCCTTCGGCGTCGTCACCCTGCTGTTTGCGCGGCTCATCGCCCCCCAGAAGTACGGGCGGGTGAAGCTCGAGCCCTACGAGTGCGGCATCGAGCCTGCGACCGACGCCCGCGACCGGTACAGCGTGCGGTACTTCCTGGTGGCGATGCTGTTCCTGATCTTCGACGTGGAGACGATCTTCCTCTACCCGTGGGCCGTGATCGTCGATGAGCTGGCCTGGTTCGGCTTCATCGAGATGGTGGTCTTCCTGTTCATCCTCGTCGTCGGGTACTTCTACGCCTGGCGCGAGGGCGCCCTCGAGTGGGCGTAGGCGGAGAGCGCTGATGTCCGACGACCCGAAGCCCGCGCCCGAGACCCCAGTCTCGCCTGGCGCGCCGAAGCCCGCGGCGGAGGCGGCCGCGCCGGAGCCCCAGGTGAAGGCGGCCGCTGCGGCGAAGCCGGCTGCCGCCCCGGGCGCGCCGAAGCCGCCGGCGAAGGCGGCCGAGCCCAAGGCCCCGCCACCGCCTCCGGGGCCGCCGGACCAGGCGCCGCCCGCGGATCTTCCCGTGCCGGCGTATGTGACGGCGCTTCAGGGGGGCCTCCCGGGCGCCGTCGAGCACGTCAGCTACTGGGTGGGCGACTGGGCCGTAATCGTCGGCGCGGCGCGTTTCGCGGAGGTGTGCGCCTTCCTCCGCGACACCCCCGGCTGCCAGTTCGACTACCTGTCGGATCTCACCGCGGTCGACTGGCCGTCGCGGCCGGAGAAGCGGTTCGACCTGGTGGCGTGCCTGTATTCGACGGCCCTGCGCCATCGCCTGCGCGTGAAGGCGCGCCTGGCCGAGGGCGAGGCTTCCGCGAGCGTGACCGGTGTGTGGCCCGCGGCGAACTGGCTCGAGCGCGAGGTCTTCGACATGTTCGGCGTGCCGTTCACCGGCCACCCGAACCTGGCGCGCATGCTCATGCCGTTCGACTGGCAGGGGCACCCCCAGCGCAAGGACTATCCGCTGGAGGGCCCCGGCGAGCTGCTGATGGAGAGCCCGCAGGCCTGGCTGAAGGCGCGGCAGGCGGCCGTGGACGCCGACACCGAGTGAGCCGAGAGACCATGCAGACCGACACGCCACGCCCGATGTTCGACACCGACGAGCTCGTCATCAACATGGGCCCGCAGCACCCGAGCACGCACGGGGTGCTGCGCCTGATCCTCAAGCTGGACGGCGAGCGCGTCATCGACTGCGACCCGGTGATCGGCTACCTGCACCGCGGCATCGAGAAGCTGAGCGAGAACCGCGACTACACCCAGATCATCCTGCTGACGGACCGGATGGACTACGTGGCGGCGGCCACGAACAACCTCGGCTACGTGGAGACGATCGAGAAGCTCTACGCGATCGAGGTGCCGCGGCGCGCCCGCTACATCCGCACGATCCTGTCCGAGCTGCAGCGCGTGGCCAGCCACCTCCTCTGGCTCGGCACCCACGCCGCCGACCTCGGCGCCCTGACGGTGCTGCTGTTCGGCCTGCGTGAGCGGGAGCTGATTCTCGACCTGTTCGAGGAGTACTGCGGGGCGCGGCTGACCTACAACTCGATGCGCATCGGCGGGCAGCCGGTGGACGTGCCGCCGGGCTGGGACAAGCGGGTGCTGGCCTTCTGCGACATCCAGGATCAGAAGCTGCCCGAGTACGAGCAGTTGCTCACGCACAACCGCATCTTCCTGGAGCGCACCAAGGACATCGGCGTCATCACGGGCGCCGACGCCGCCGCGCTCGGGCTGTGCGGGCCCCCGCTCAGGGCGTCCGGCGTGCTCCGCGACGTGCGCAAGGACGAGCCGTACGCCGCGTACGACGAGATGGACTTCGACATCCCCCTCGGGGTCCGCGGCGACACGTACGATCGGTACCTGGTCCGCCTCGAGGAGTTCCGCCAGTCGCTGCGGATCATCCGGCAGGCAGTGGCAGGCCTCCCCGAGGGCCCGATCATGGGCAAGGTGCCGAGGCTCATCAAGCCGCCGGCGGGGGAGACCTACCACGCCATCGAGGCGCCGAAGGGCGAGCTCGGGTACTTCGTGGTGAGCGACGGCAAGTCGGTGTCGCCGTACCGGTTCCGCGTGCGGCCGCCCTCGTTCTGCAACCTGCAGGCGCTGCCGCGGCTGGTCAAGGGGCACCTGGTGGCGGACGTCATCGCGCTCATCGGCACCATCGACATCGTGCTGGGCGAAGTTGATCGCTAGGCGAGAGGGAACAGGCGAGTGGCGAGAGAGAAGCGACCCAGCCCCTCTCGCGTGCAGGGCGCAGTAGTGACATGGTTCAAACCGTCATCGTCCCGTTGATCATGATCGTCACGGTGCTGGCCGCGGTGCTGGTCACCGTGATGTACATCGTGCTGCTCGAGCGGAAGGTGCAGGCCTGGGTGCAGGTCAGGCTGGGGCCGATGCGCGTCGGCCCGCACGGGCTGCTGCAGCCGCTGGCCGACGTGCTGAAGCTCTTCCTCAAGGAGGACATCACGCCGGCCCGCGCCGACAAGGCGGTGTTCACCGCGGCGCCGCTCATCGTGCTGGTGCCCGCGCTCATCGCGTTCGCGGTCATTCCGTTCGCCAGCGGCCTGTCGCTGTTCGGCCTCGAGATCCCGGGCCGGATCGCCGACGTCAACGTCGGCCTCCTGTACATCATCTCGGTGGCCGGCATCGGCATCTACGGCATCATCCTGGGCGGCTGGTCGTCGAACAGCAAGTACCCGCTGCTCGCCAGCCTCCGCTCCTCGGCCCAGCTCATCAGCTACGAGATCGCCGTGACGATGACGCTGGTCACCGTGATCATGCTGGCGGGCACGCTGAGCATGGTCGGCATCGTGAACGCCCAGCTCGAGCAGGGCTGGTGGTTCGGCTTCATGCAGCCGGTGGCGTTCGCGATCTACTTCATCGGCGGCCTGGCCGAGACCAACCGCGCGCCGTTCGACCTGCCCGAGGCCGAGCAGGAGCTGGTGGCCGGCTTCCACACCGAGTACTCGGGCATGCGCTTCGCGTTCTTCTTCCTGGCCGAGTACGCGAACATGATCGTCGTCTCGGCGGTGGCGACCACGCTGTTCCTCGGCGGGTGGCTGGCCCCGTTCCCCAACGTGCCGGCGCTGTCGTTCCTGGGCCTCGTCCCCGGGTGGGCGTGGTTCATGCTGAAGACGTTCGGTTTCCTCTACGTGTTCCTGTGGGTGCGGGCGACGTTTCCGCGCTACCGCTACGACCAGCTGATGCGCCTCGGCTGGAAGTGGCTGATCCCGCTGGCCATCCTCAACGTGGTGGTGACCGGCCTGGTGAAGGTGCTGGTGTAGGGGGCGTCGCCCGTAGCGGAGAACCATGGTCGAAGCAGCTGCCTTTTACATCCTCGCGACGCTCATCCTCGGGTTCGGGGTGCTGGTCATCACGGCGAAGAGCACCGTGCACAGCGTCCTGTTCCTGGTGGCCGACTTCCTGTGCGTCGCGGCGCTCTACGTCACCCTGCACGCGCCCTTCCTGGCGGTCATCCAGGTGATGGTCTACGCGGGCGGCATCGTCGTCCTGTACCTGTTCGTCGTCATGCTGGTGAACCTGAAGCGCCCGCCCGAGGCGCACAGCGACCCGCGGCGGCTGTCCCGGCTGGGCGTCGTGATGGGCGTGGCCGTGCTGGCCGAGCTGGCGGCGATTTTCGCGGTGGGCTGGGCGAAGCCGGCGGGCGTGGAGGGGACGCTGAGCCCGCAGAACGTCGAGCAGATCGGCCGCGCGCTCTACACCGACTACCTGATCCCCTTCGAGCTGGCGTCGTTCCTGCTGCTGGTCGCGATGATCGGCGCCATTATCCTGGCCAAGCGGGAGCTGTAGGCCGATGATTACCACCACCCACTACATGGTGCTCTCCGCGGCGCTCCTCACGCTGGGCATCGTCGGCGTCATGACGCGCCGCAACGTCATCATCGTGCTCATGTCGATCGAGCTCATGCTCAACGCCGTGAACATCAACCTGATCGCGTTCTCGCACCAGCTGCAGAACGCCATCGGCCAGGTTTTCGCCGTCTTCGTCATCGTCGTCGCCGCGGCGGAAGCCGCCGTCGGCCTGGGCATCATTCTCGCGTTCTACCGCAACAAGGAAACCGTCAACATCGACGAAATGAACCTGCTGCGGTGGTGAGTGGTATGCACCTGATCTGGCTGATTCCCCTGCTGCCCGGCCTCGGCGCCCTCGTCAACGGCGTCGTCGGCATCCGCTACTTCAGCAAGCGGACCGCCGGCCTCGTGGCCAACGCCGCCATGGCCGGGGCGCTGACGCTCTCGCTCTACGCCTTCTGGCAGCTCGTCGGCCTGCCGGCCGAGAGCCGCGAGCACACCGTCCAGGTGTTCTCGTGGATCTCGTCGATGCCGCTGCAGCTCTCGAACGGCACGATCGGGTCGTTCTCCATCCCGTGGGGCTTCCGGCTCGACCCGCTCTCCGGGATGATGATCCTCGTCGTCACCGGCATCGGCTTCCTGATCCACGTCTACTCGATCGGCTACATGCACGGCGAGCCGAGGGGGGCGTACGCGCGGTTCTTCGCGTACCTGAACCTCTTCGTCTTCTTCATGCTGATGCTGGTGCTCGGCGACAACTTCGTGGTGATGTTCGTCGGCTGGGAGGGCGTCGGCCTCTGCTCCTACCTGCTGATCGGCTACTACTACGAGAAGAAGAGCGCCTCGGACGCGGGCAAGAAGGCCTTCATCGTCAACCGCATCGGCGACTGGGGCTTCATCCTGGGGATGTTCCTCATCTTCTCCGTGTTCGGCACCCTCGACTTCCGGGCCGTCGCGGACGCGGCGGGCGCGATGCCCGTCGAGAGCGCGGGATTCGGCACGCTGTCCCTCATCACGCTGCTGCTGTTCATCGGCGCCACCGGCAAGTCGGCGCAGATCCCCCTCTACGTCTGGCTGCCCGACGCGATGGAAGGCCCCACGCCCGTCTCCGCCCTGATCCACGCAGCAACGATGGTGACGGCGGGCGTCTACATGGTGGGCCGCAACGCCGTGCTCTTCGGCCACTCGCCGATGACGATGGAGGTCGTGGCCGTGGTCGGCGTGGCGACCGCGTTCATGGCGGCGACGATCGGTCTCGTCCAGAACGACATCAAACGCGTGCTCGCGTACTCCACCGTGTCGCAGCTCGGCTTCATGTTCCTCGCCATGGGCGTCGGGGCGTACGCGGCCGGCGCGTTCCATCTGATGACGCACGCGTTCTTCAAGGCCCTGCTCTTCCTGTGCTCCGGCTCGGTGATCCATGCGATGGCCGGCCAGCAGGACATGCGCCACATGGGCGGCCTGAGGAAGCACCTGCCGATCACCTTCTGGACGATGCTCATCGGCACGCTCGCCATCGCGGGGATGCCGCCGCTCTCGGGGTTCTTCAGCAAGGACGAGATTCTCTTCAAGACCTTCCTCGCGAACAAGGCCATCTGGGGCGTGGCGGTCGTCACCGCGCTCATGACGGCCTTCTACATGTATCGCCTGATGTCGATGACGTTCTTCGGGAACTACCGCGGCCCGGCGTGGGACCATGCGGGCGCGCCCGGCGGCCACGGCAGCCACGGGGGCGGCCACGACGATGCCCATGGCGGCCACGGGGCCCATGGTCACGCCGGAGCCGGACACGGCGAAGGCGGATGGCACGGGCCTCACGAGTCGCCGAAGTCCATGACGATCCCGCTGCAGCTCCTCGCCGTGGGCGCCGTGGTCGCGGGGTTCGTCGGCATCCCGGCGGCGCTCGGGGGCGGCAACGCGATCGAGCACTTCCTGGAACCGAGTTTTGTCGCCAGGGCGATCGAACCCGCGCATGGGACCGCGCAGGCGACAACAGCGGTTCCAGCCCTGAGCGAGGCGGCGCACGCCGCCGAGTCGAAGGGTGGAGCCCAGGCCGAGACGGCTGCTGCCGTCGAACACGGCGCCCCCGCCGGCGCCGCCCATCACATTTCCTGGGCGGCCGAGATGGGGCTGATGGGGCTTTCGGTGCTGGTCGGCATCATCGGCATCCTGACGGCCTACCGCATCTACGCGCGGGCCCCGGAGATTGCCGACCGGCTGGCCGGGCGCTGGGCAGGCGCCCACCGGGTGCTCTCGAACAAGTACTACGTCGACGAAATCTACGGCGCGACGGTGGTGGCCGGGACGCTGGGGTCGGCCAACGGGCTGTGGGCGGTGGACCGGAACGTCGTGGACGGCGCGGTGAACGGATCGGGCTGGCTGACGGTGTTCTCGGCGTGGTTCTCGCACCTGCTCGACAAGTACATCGTGGACGGCCTGGTGAACCTGGTGGGCGCGGTGCTGGAGGAGTCGAGTTTCCTGTTCCGCCGCCTGCAGACGGGTCTCATCCAGAACTATGCGCTCGTAATGCTGTTTGGTGTCTTCGCGTTCGTGAGCGTCTACCTGTTCGTGCGGTAGCCGGATCCCGAATCAGGGTGACTTCAACCTCAGGACTGTAGCAGTGAGCAACGCCGCCAACTTCCCGATCCTGTCACTCATCCTCTTCACGCCGCTGGTGGGGGCCGCCGTGCTCCTGTTCGTGAGCAAGAAGCAGGAGGACCTCATCCGGTGGATCGCGAACCTCGTCGCGTTCGCCGGGTTCGTGGTCTCGGTGCCGCTCTGGTTCTGGTACCAGCCCTCGGGGCCGCAGTTCCAGTTCGTCGAGCGGGCGCCGTGGATCCCGTCGGTCGGCGCCGAGTACTTCCTCGGGGTGGACGGGTTCAGCGTGCTGCTGATCCTGCTCACGACGCTCATGGGCACCATCGCGGTGCTGTCGTCGTGGACCGCGATCAAGGAGCGCGTGAAGGAGTACTACATCTTCCTGCTCGTGCTCCAGGGCGGCATGATCGGCGCGTTCATCTCCCTCGACTTCCTGCTGTTCTTCCTGTTCTGGGAGGTCATGCTGGTGCCGATGTACTTCCTGATCGGCATCTGGGGCAGCGACCGCCGCCTCTACTCGGCGATCAAGTTCTTCCTGTACACCCTGGTCGGCAGCGTGGTGATGCTGCTGGGCATCCTGGCGCTCTACTTCCACTATCACGCCCTGACCGGCATTTACAGCTTCGACATCACGAAGTACCAGGCGATGAGCATCCCCTTCAACCTCCAGTGGTGGGTGTTCCTGGCCTTCTTCCTCGGGTTCTCGATCAAGGTCCCGATGTTCCCGTTCCACACGTGGCTGCCCGACGCCCACACCGACGCCCCGACGGCCGGCTCGGTCATCCTGGCCGCCGTCCTCCTGAAGATGGGGACGTACGGCTTCATCCGCTTCAGCCTGCCCATCCTGCCCGAGGCGACGAAGGCCAGCGTCTGGTGGGTCGTCGGGCTCTCGCTCATCGGCATCGTCTACGGCGCGCTGGTGGCCATGGCCCAGAAGGACTGGAAGCGGCTCGTGGCCTACTCGAGCGTGAGCCACATGGGCATGGTGATGCTCGGCATGTTCGCCCTGAACCCGGTGGGCCTGACCGGCAGCATCATCCAGCAGCTCAACCACGGCATCTCGACCGGCGCGCTCTTCCTCCTGGTCGGCGTGGTCTACGAGCGGCGGCACACGCGGGAGATCTCGGAGTACGGCGGCCTCTCGAAGGTGATGCCGGTCTATGCGGCGATCTTCATGGTGATGACGATGTCGTCGATCGGCCTCCCGACGCTGAACGGGTTCATCGGGGAGTTCCTGATCCTGCAGGGCGCCTTCATCGCCAACCTCTGGTGGGCCGTCGTTGCCGGCAGCGGCGTCGTCCTCGGCGCGGCCTACATGCTCTGGCTCTACCAGCGGACCATGTTCGGCAAGGTGGAGAACCCGAAGAACGAGAAGCTGCCGGACATGAACCTGCGCGAGATCGCGACGTTCGTGCCCCTGATCATCCTCGCGGTCTGGATCGGCATCTACCCGAAGCCGTTCCTCGACCGCCTCGCGCCGACCGTGAACGCCGTCGTGGCCCGGGTCAACCCGGCCTATCCGGCCGTGGCGGCCAAGGCCGCCGACTGCGACGGGAACACGCCCCTCTCGCCGTTCACCGCCCCGCCGTGCGGCGATGCGGCCGCGCCGGCGGCCGCCGCCAGGCCTGAGGCGGCGACGGCCCCCGCAGGAGGGCGGCACTGATGCCTGCCTGGTTCTCGCTGAACGATCTCTATTACATCCTGCCCGAGCTGGTGCTCGCCGGCGGAGTGCTGGCGCTGCTCATCGCCACCGCCCTGACCCCGCGCGCGCGTCAGGGCTGGCTGTCGTGGTTCGGCCTCGCGATCCTGGGCGCCTCGGCCGTGGCCACCCTCGCCGTGACGCCCGGCGCGCCGGTCAGCGTGGCGCGCGGCCTGCTGTCGGTGGACGGCTTCAGCACGTTCTTCAAGGCGATCTTCCTGCTCTCCGCCGCGCTGACGCTGCTGCTCTCGATGCGCTACCTCGACACCGAGGGGGCCCGCCACGGCGAGTACGTGTTCCTGGTCCTCGCCGCCACGCTCGGCATGATGTTCATGGCGACGGGCACCGACCTCATCACGATCTTCATCGGCCTCGAGACCATGGCCATTGCGTTCTACATCCTGGCGGGGATCCTGAAGCCCGACCGGCGGTCGAACGAGGCCGGCGTCAAGTACTTCCTCCTCGGCACCTTCTCCCTCGGCATCCTGCTCTACGGCGTCTCGATTCTCTACGGCATGTCGGGGACGACCAACCTGCGGGCGCTGGCCATCGCCATTGCCGATCACGGGCGCGATCCCTGGCTGATCCTCGCCCTCATCCTGGTGGTCGCCGGCATCGGCTTCAAGATCGCCGCCGTGCCGTTCCACATGTGGGCGCCTGACGTGTACGAAGGCGCCCCCACCCCGATCACCGCGTTCCTGTCGGTCGGGTCCAAGGCGGCCTCCTTCGCGATGCTGCTGCGGATCTTCCTCGAGGGGCTCCCGTCGCTCTCCACCGACTGGACGCTGCTCTTCTACGTGCTCGCCGTCGTGACGATGACGGTGGGCAACGTCGCCGCGCTGACGCAGAGCAACACCAAGCGCATGCTGGCGTACTCGTCGATCGCCCACGCCGGCTACCTGCTCATCGGCGTGATTGCCGGCACGGGCCGCGGCGTCGCCGCGATGCTCATCTACCTGCTGATCTACGCCTTCATGCAGATGGGCGCCTTCGCCGTCGTCATCCTGCTGCGCCGCGCCGACGCCATCGGCGACGAGCTGAAGGACCTGAGCGGGCTGTACATCCGCCAGCCGTTCGCGGCGGTGGCCATGCTGATCTTCATGCTGTCGCTCGGCGGCATTCCCCCGACGGCGGGGTTCATGGGGAAGTTCTGGCTCTTCAGCGCCGCGATCGACTCGGGCTACGTCTGGCTGGCGGTGCTCGGCGTGGTCAACAGCGCCATCTCGCTCTATTACTACCTGCGGGTGGTCGTCTTCATGTTCATGAAGCACGAGGCGGCCGGCTCGCAGCCCGTGCTCGCTCCGGGCCTCGCCATCGCGCTGGTCATCGCCCTGGCCGGGACGATCGTGCTGGGCGTTTACCCGCGGCCGCTGTTCGAACTGGCGGAGTTCTCGGCCCGCGCTCTCGGCGTGGTGGGCACGGCGGCGACGCCGTTCTGAAATGGAAGAGTAGTCAGTAGCCAGTAGGGTTGGGACGCCGTTCAGGTGACGCGCATTCCTACTGACTACTGACTACTGGCAGCAGGGCCCCGAGCCCCGAGCCCCGAATTCCTGCCCGAACAACCCCTTGCCCCCTTCGACGCGCCCCCGGCACCTGGGGCTGCCGCAGGTGCAGTCGAACGGCGTCATGTGGCGGTCGTAGAAGGTCGCGTAGTCGACGGTCAGTTCCTCGCCACCGCGGATGTCCCGGCGCGCCACGAGGTTCAGGCCGATGAACTCCGTGTTGGGATCGCAGGAGTGGTTCTGCGGCGCCCAGCCCGTCGGTTCGGTGTCCCAGAGCACGAACACTTCCGCGCTGATGGGGTATGCGTACCGATAGAAGACCTCGCGGTCGGCCGCCGACCACGCCCGATCGACGTGCGACCGCGTCACGATGCGCTGAGCGCGCCCTTCGCCCGCGAAGACGACCGAGCCGCCTGGCAGATCGCGGGCGGCGAACATCGCGAACCCGTCGCCGCTAGGCTTGACCGCATAGGGCAGCTGGCGGCGCGCGTGCCGTGCGAGGCCCTCGTCGATGACGGCCTGCAGGAAGCCGGCCTGGCCGATGCCGTCGAAGGCCAGGATGTAGTCGGCCGAGCCCTGGTAGCCCTCCGGGTAGAAGATCGAACAGGTGAAGTTGGCCTCGAGGAAGAAGACCCGGCCTGCCGGATCGACGCGGAAGTCCATCCTGGCGTAGCCCTCGCCGGTGAACCCCTCGAACACCTCGGTCGCCGCGGCCTTCAGGCGCCCGGCCAGGTCCGCGTCGGTGCACGGCACGTTGCACTCGGGGTGGAACTGCGTGACCTTCAGGTCGTACGTCTTGAAGTGCGGGCCCGGGGGGAAGAGGAACTCGATCGGCGTGAAGGCCACCGGCCGCCGCGTGCGGTCCGGGCCGGCCAGTACGAGCACCGTGAACTCCCGGCCGTCGATGTACTCCTCGACCAGCAGCTTGCCGAACTCCGGCAACTTCGCCGCGACCTGATACTCGAGGTCGCCGGGGAGGGTCACGAGCGAGCGCTCGTCGATGCCCAGGCTGTCGCCGTAGGCCGACGGTTTGACGAACAGGGGATACCGAAGCCCGCGAGCGGCCTCCGCCGGGTCGTCGCCGGGCCCCACCAGCTGCCACGGCGGCACGGCCACGCCGGACGAGAGCGCCACCAGCTTCATGAGGTCCTTCGACGGGTCGTAGAGCCGGCTGGTCGGCCCCGTGAAGGGCAGGTTCAGGTCTTCGAGGGCATGGATGACGTCGATGGAAGGAACGTCGGAATCGCGGTAGCCCTCGCAGAGATTGACGAAGATGTCGAACCCGCGCCGCTGCAGCGTCTTGATCTGGCCGAAGGCCGTCGCCTTGTCGAGGAACTCGTGGTGGAACTCATGCCCGGGCAGCAGCGGGGAGAGGTCGCGCGGGGGATCGTAGCGCTGGTAGTCGCACGTCGAGCGCGCGTACGACGGCTGCAGCACGCAGATGCGCATGGATCAGTGGCGGCGCCGGTGACCGTTCAGCCGGTGCCGATCGTAGGCATCGCGGAGGATCTCGGAAACCAGGCGCGTGGCCGGGATGTCCGACTGCAGCAGGATCTCGCCGACCGAGGTTTCCTTGTCGCCGGAGAGGCCGCAGTTCGCGTTCACTTCGAGGACGAACAGTTCGTCGGTCTGCTCCTCGAGCCGGATGTCGACGCGCCCGTAGCCCTGGCCGCCGACGGCGGCAAAGGCCCTGGCGGCCAGATCGGCCAGGCGGCCGCGCAGGTGCGCCGGCGCGTGGCCGAAGCGGTAGAACGGCTCGCCCTCCGGCAGCCGCGGCTCCTCCTTGAACTCCGACCAGTAGCGGTCGTAGCTCAGGAATCTCTCGTGCCGGGGGAGGGCGGAGTGGAAGAGGCGCTGCGCTGGCGGGTACGCCCGCGCGCCGTGCGGCGCCGCCTGGTCGGAGACGACCAGCACGGTGAATTCGGGGCCGTCGATGAACCGCTCGGCGAAGATGCCCGACTTCCGGTAGAAATCACCGTCCTCGCTCGCGAGGAGCACCGTGACGCGCGCCATCACCTCGTCGGCGCTGTGCGCGCGCGACTTCAAGCCGATGCCCCCGCTGCCGGCCGAGACCTCGGGTTTCACGAAGGCGGGGTAGCCGACCTCGGCTTCGAGCCGCTCGAGGTCCGCTGGCAGATCGCGCAGCGGCACAAACGGCGCCGTCGGCACGCCGTGTTCGCGGAGCGCGTTCTTGAGGGCCACCTTGTAGGTGGTGATCTCATAGAAGAACGACGAACTGCCGGTGTACGGAAGGCCGGAGTCTTCGAGCGCGCGGACCACCGACACGCCCGGTGATCCGTCCACCTCGTTGCCGTCGCAGAGATTCATGACGAGGCAGCGGTTGGCCAGGCGATCCGGTTCCAGGCTGTCGATGGTCGACTGCAGGTTGTTCAGGGTGACGGGCACCCAGCGCCAATCGTAGCCGAGCGACGCGAACCAGCCGTGCAGTTCGTCGCGGAAGATCGGCAGGTCGTACTCGGGGCTCTCCAGCCTGCCGTCCTTGTCGAAGTACGGGATGAAGACCGAGACGGTAGGACGCCAGGATTCGAACGGTGCAGGAGATCCCATCGCGTGCGGACTTCACCTCCATGAACGGATGTTGCAGGACGATAGTAACGTCGAGCGACGCATCATACAAGCGGAGAGTGAGAGATCTTGTTGAACGCGCGTCGATGGATGATACTGACCGCGGCACGCCGATGGGGACCAGGTTCACGAAGCACACGGGAGAGACGCTGCGGACGGCCGGCGCGTTGAGCACCGTCGGCCTGGCCTTCGTGTTCGCGCTCGTCATCGGCTTCTGGCTTGGCACGCTGCTCGACGGCTGGCTCGGCACGAAGCCGGCGTTCACGATCGTGTTCTTCTTCTTCGGTCTCGCGGCCGGCATCCTCAACGTCTACCGCATCGTCTCGCAGGCGTACCCGCGGTCGACGCTGCCGCCTGGAACCGCGCAGCGGGACGACCGCCCGGATGACCGCGATCTGCAGGATGGCGACGACTGACCGGCGGAGGCTGGTGTGAGGCACCCGGCAGAGGGCGACGCCGATTCGTCCCTGCGCCGCGTCGAGCGCGACGCGGTGGTGATGGCCGTGGCCGCCGCCGTCGCGGCGGTGGCGATCCAGCGAGGGCGTCTCGACGGCGCGCTGGGCGTCGTGGCGGGGGCCGGCCTCATGGGCTTCAGCTATGCCGCCATCAAGGGCGGCGTGACGGCGATGGTCGGCCGCGCCGCGGCAGCGGGCGGCCGCGAGGGGGAGGGGCCGCGCGTCTCCAGGGGCCGGCTGGCCTTCCTGGCCGCCAGGTTCATCGGGCGCTACCTCCTGATAGGCATCGCGGCCTGGCTCGTGCTGGTGCCGCTCCGCGCCCATCCCGTGGGCCTGTTCGCCGGCGTCACGGTGCCGATTGCGGCCATCGGCCTCGAAGCCCTCCGCCTGTCCAGGGGGCCGTCCCGCCGGGACGGCGGGCCGGCACCGTGATTGGCTTTACCGGCGGCTCCCCATACGATATCCTTTGATCTTTGCATGGCCGCCGTGAACGCCGGTACCGCACCGGGCGGTCTGGCCGGGCCTGGAATCGCGCCCGTATGGAGAAACTCGAACACCCGCTCTGGATCGTCGATGTGGCGAACCGGATTTTCGGCCCGGCGGTAAACGCCCTGCTTGGCCTGTTCGGCGTCCATGCGGCCGATCCCGCGAACCCGATTCCGAACTACCTGGTGATGGTGTACCTGGTGGTCGCGGTCCTCATCGCGCTGGCCTTCGTGCTGCGCTCACGGCTGAGCGTCGACAACCCGGGCAAGCTGCAGATCGTGTTCGAGGACCTGGTCGGCGGCCTCGTCGGCATGCTGAAGGACATCGTCGGGCCGAAGGGGCCCCGCTACGTGTCGCTGGTCGGCACGATTGGCGCCTTCATCCTCTTCTGCAACCTGATCGGCCTGGTGCCGGGGTTCATGGCGCCCACCAGCAGCATCAACGTCACGCTCGGCTGCGCGCTGACGGTGTGGATCTACTACCACTATCACGGGGTGAAGGAGCAGGGCGCCGTCGCCTACTTCAAGCACTTCGCGGCCCCCCCGGGCGCGCCGCTGTTCATCGCGCCCATCATGCTGCCGGTCGAGATCATCAGCCACTTCTCCCGGGTGCTGTCGCTCTCGCTGCGGTTGTTCGGCAACGTGTTCGGGGAAGAGCTGGTCATCCTGATCCTGTTCAGCATCGTGCCGTTCCTGGCGCCGCTGCCCATCATGTTCCTGGGCATGATCACGATGCCGCTGCAGGCCTTCATCTTCGTCATGCTGACGATGATCTACCTGGGCGGCGCGGTGGCGGCCGAGCACGGCCACGAAGAAGCTCATGGGCACGGGGCGGCTGCGCACGCGCATGGTGCGGCGGCATAGGCTCCGGGAACGTCGATTCCTACTGAGGAGGCTGAGATCGTGAAGACGCGTTTCGCACTGATGTTCACGTTCGTGGTGATGGTCCTGGGCGTCGCCAGCCCCGTATTCGCGCAGGAGGCGGGCGCGGCGTCCGCCAGGGTGGAGCTGGTGCGCTGGTCGATCATCACCGCCGGCTTCGCGCTGGCGATTGCCGCGGCGTTCGGCGCGCTCTCGCAGGCCAAGGGCCTCAGCGCGGCGGTCGAGGGCATCGCGCGCAATCCCGCGGCGGCGAACGACATCCGCGGCAACCTGATTCTGGGCCTGGTGCTGATCGAGTCGCTCGTGATCTACGTGCTGCTGGTGTCGCTCATCCTGTTCTTCGTCCAGCCCTTCAGCGGCTAGACGCCCGATCGCGCGCCGGGACGGGCCGCGCCCGTCCCGGCCTTTGTCCACACCTGCTGAAGGCCCCGTCCCGGCGGCCGGGACGGAGGTGGTCCGTGCGCCGCTCCCTGACGCTCACCCCGTTCGACGGCCTGCTGCTCCTGATGGTCCTCATCTGGGGCGCCAACTACGCCGTCATCAAGTCCGCCCTCCGCGAGCTTCCGCCCCAGGCGTTCAACGCGCTGCGCATGCTGTTGGCGTCGGCCGTGTTCGCCGCCGCGATTGCCGCGAAAGGCCTGCCGCGCGTGTCCACGCTCGACTGGGTGCGCCTGGCGATGCTCGGCACGGTCGGCCACTTCGTCTACCAGATGCTCTTCATGGCCGGCATCGCCAGGACCTCCGCGTCGAACAGCGCGCTCATCATCGGGTGCTCCCCCGTGGCCGTGTCGATTGCCTCGGCCCTCGCGGGCCACGAGCGGGTACCGCGGGCGCAATGGGCCGGCGTCGTGCTGTCGGTCGTCGGCGTTTACCTCGTGGTGGGCGTGGGCGCGGAGTTCGGCGGAACCTCGCTCGCCGGTGACCTGTTCACGCTCGGCGCGGTGTGCTGCTGGGCGGTCTACACGGTGGGCTCGCGTTCGCTGCTGGCCCGGTACTCGCCGCTCACCGTGACGGGCCTCACGATGCTGGCCGGCACGGCGCTCTACGTGCCGGCGTCGGCGGGGCAGCTGGCGCAGATTGCCTGGGCCCGGGTCCCGTCGTGGACATGGGCGGCGACGGCACTCTCCGCGTTGCTGGCGCTGAATGCCGCCTATCTGATCTGGTACACGTCCGTCCAGCGGATCGGCAACGTCCGCACGTCCGCCTACTCGAACTTCATTCCGCTCGTCGCGATAGCGGTGGCTGCCGCAACGCTCGGCGAGCCAATCGGAGCGTCGAAACTCGCCGGTGCCGGGGCGATCCTGGCCGGCGTGGTCATCACTCGCATCGCGGCCCGCCGGCAGGCCGCGGCCGACCCGCCCGCGGAAGAATAGGGGCGCTCAGCGCGCGGGCGCGCGCGGAGCCGGCACCCCGGGCGAAAACTCGAAGCATCCGGGCGCGACGAGCAGCCGGCCCGACGCCGAGAAGAAGAGGCTCGATGGCGCGAGCGGCCCCGCGCCCCTGAACTGCACCACCCGCTTCTTGTTGCCGTCGGCGTCGTAGACGTAGGTGAACGGCTGGACCAGGACGACCCACAGATGGCCCTGGCCATCCACCGCGGCGGTCCTCACCATCGGCGTGACCAGCGGCAGGTCCGCCTCGCGCCCGTCGCCGGGCCGTCTCGGCCAGACCGTCGGCAGACCCGCGATCGCCTGGTCCAGTTCGATGCCCTCGATGTGCCGCTCGAACACCAGTCGGCCAGCGGCGTCATACTTGCGGAACACGGGCACGCCCGCCTGGAAGACGAAGTAGAAGCCGCCGCGCGGGTTGACCAGCGGCAGGCCCGCGTTGAGCGCGAGGTGCAGGTTGGCATCGTCCTCCTGCCCCGTGCGCCGCAACGTGCCGATGGAACGCGTGGGCGTGCCGGCGAGGCCGAACTCGGTCATGATCGCGCCGGTTTCGGGCTGGCTCATCAGGATCGACGTCCCGGTGTACTGCAGCGACCCTATCCCGCTCAGCACGAGGTTGCCGAGTGTGACGCGGGGCGCCGACCGGCCAGGCAACGAGAAGCCCCCGAGCCGCCGCCCGCCGGCTGCGAACACCTGGATCCGCTCCCGGCCCTCCGGCGCGTCGGCCACCACGAAGGACCCGCCCGGCTCGGCGTCGAACGCCGATGGGTCGAGCAGCCGCCCGGGCTCCTGCCCGATGTCGACCAGTTTCCAGGTCGTCGTCGCGGCGGCATCCACGCCGAACACGGCGTGCGCGCGGCGGTCGAAGACGAGATACTGCCCGGAGGACACCTGCTGGAACACGGCGGGATCCCGGTACACGCCGACGATCTCGGGCGGCAGCCCGCCGATCGACGTCAGCACCTCCACCCGCATCGCGCCCTGCAGCGGAAGAAAGACGATCGGGAGCGATGCGATGAGAAGAAACAAGGGGCGCTTCGATTGCATGCGGAGCACCTGCAGCGTATCGTCTTCCCCTCGACGTCCCCCCGTGTTCAGTAGCGGGTGGGTTTAGAGTCCGGCCGACACTGTACTCCGATTCTCCCGAAGCCGGTCGGCATATGCCGCCGGCGTCAGACCCCCCAGCACCTTCTTCGGCCGCTCTTCGTTGTACTCGCGCCGCCACGCTTCGATGGTTGCCTCCGCGTGAGGCAGGCTCATGAACCAATGCTCGTTCAGGCACTCGTCCCGAAATCGGCCGTTGAACGATTCGATGTAGGCGTTCTGGTTGGGCTTCCCCGGCTCGATGAGCCGCAGGGTGACCCCGCGCTCGTGGGCCCACGTCACCATCGCCCGCCCGCAGAACTCCTTCCCGTCGTCCGTCCGCAGGACGGCGGGTAAGCCCCGTTCCACCGCCAGCTGATCCAGGACGCGCGTGACCGCCATCCCACCCAACGCCCGCGCAGGCAGCGCCGCGACCGCCTCCGTCGTCGCATCATCCACGATGGTCAGGCACTTCAGTGCACGGCCATCGGCCGTGCGGTCAAAGACGAAGTCGGCCGACCAGACGTGATTAGGCCACGTGGGTCGCAGCAGCGGCTGCCGGTCGGTCACGGGGACCTTCTTCCGGCGCCGCCGGCGCACCTGTAACTGCGCCTCGGTGTAGAGCCGCTCCACGCGCCTGTGATTGACGGGCTCGCCGGCCTGGCGGAGCTTCAGATAGATCATGCCCGCGCCGTACCGCCGATGCCGATGGGCCAACGCGACAATCCGCTCGCGCAACGCGCCGTTGCGATCGGGCGCCGGAGCGTACCGGAACGAGGACGCGCTCATCCCCGCAATCGTCAACGCTCGGCGCTCACTCAAGCCGCGCTCGGTCATGCTCCGCACCAGGACGCGGCGCGCTGGTGCGGTCACCACTTTCGGCGGAGCGCTTCGCGGGTGACCTCGTTGTCCAGGAGCGCATCCGCCAGGAGCTTCTTCAACCGCCCGTTCTCCAGCTCCAGCTCCTTCCGCCGCTTGGCATCCGAGACGCTCATCCCGCCGAACTTGCTCCGCCACAGGCAGTAGTTGCCCTCCGAGAAGCCGTACTTGCGGCAGACGTCCTTGACCGGCACGCCGCCATCGACCTCACGCAGGAAGCCCACGATCTGCGTTTCCGTGAATCGTTTCTTCATCGTCCGTCCCTCCTGTTAGGGCCGGACTCTGAACCGAAACGCTACTCACTTTCGGGGGGACGTCGGCGCGACCAGTAGCAAATTGCCCAGTTAAACGACTGCTTGCTTATGAGACACTATCAGAAACAGAGTGGGCACCGGCGAGTGGCAATACTGCGTTTATACCAAACGTGTTTATTGACATCTCACAACATCTTAGCAGCAAACTTGAAGCGATGGAGTGCTCTAGCGAAAGCCAGTTGCGTGACTGGCCGCATCCACGCTCCATTCGTGGTATCGAGACACTTGCGCGTTTTCGAGGAAGCACTATCAGTGTTGACGCGGCAGAAGCCTTCTTTCTCTTGCGTGAGATAGCTTAGATTTATCATGGATATCTAGACAGGTAGCGATTACCTACAGCAATCTTCACGCGTAAGGAGAGATTATCGATATGTTGTTCTCTAAGTGGAAAATTAAGGCTTTAGTACAGATCATTTTAGGCACTCTTCCTTACGGAAGCGAAGTTAACCATCTCTTTCAGAAGTACATCACCAGAGCATTCTCGCCACAAAGTATGCTTAACAGTTACCGCGTGCAGGTACGCCATGTAATGGCGCTTGAAAAGCGTCGCTCGCTGCGTAACGAAACAGTACTCGAAATCGGGCCGGGCGCGTATTCAATTGCGGGTGTTATTTTCTGGCTTCTCGGAGTAAGGCGCCAATATTGGATTGACCTCAACCGTTACTTCCGCCTGCCACTATTTCATCGCTATGTAGATGTACTGCTTGCCAACTTACACGAAATCTCCTCCGACCTGGGCTTTAATGAAGTAGAGCTACACAAGAAACTCACAGACTTACGAAACTGCAACAGCGAAGAGGAGTATTTCACAGCAAGTGCGATAACATATTTCGCACCAAGAGATGCGCAAACTACCGGCCTTGCTAATAACTCTGTCGATCTTGTTTATTCGTATGGAGTACTCGAACACATCCCAACACCAGTACTGGAAAACATAATGCACGAGTCACGCCGTATTCTTACTACTGGCGGTAGACACTACCATAATATCGGCCTACACGATCACTTCCATAGTGCGGGACTAGGAAATGGCGTGAACTTCCTGCGCTACTCTGATAGCCAATGGGAATTTATTGCCGGGAACAGATTCGCATACCACAATCGCCTACGTCGTTCTGACTATTTGACCATGCTGGACCGGCACGGCGCGCACATCACGTTTTCGGAAGATGAGCTACTAGATATAAATATACGAGAATTAGCGAACATACGTCTCGACAGAAAGTTTAGCGCATACGATCCTACCGACCTTGCTTATTCACATCTCTTCATCGAGTTTGATTTTGGCACAAGTCGTAGCGAGAACTCGCTTGTTGCCCCAAGGACAACGGGCACATTAAGCAATCATCGCTAGTGTGCTGACCCAGAAGTAATGAAACAATATCGCGGTTGCCGACGTACCAGGAGTACAACGGGGTACTCCGATGGGACGACGTGGCCGCCCGATGCCGGAACTCGACGTGACGACCGCCGAACGCGCGACCCTGTTGCAGTGGACGCGCCGCCGCACCAGCGCGCAATCGTTGGCGCAGCGCGCGCGCATTGTGTTGGCGTTCGCGGGCGGCCTGACGAATAGCGCGGTGGCGGTCCGTGAGCGCGTCACTCGGCCGACGGTGGGCCGGTGGCGGCAGCGGTTTGTTGATGCCCGCTGCGCCGGCCTGCTCGACGAGCCCAAACCCGGCGCGCCGCGCACCATCACGGACGCGATGATCGAAGACGCCTTGACGACGACGTTGGAGACCACGCCCGTGGATGCGACGCAATGGAGTACGCGCTCGCTGGCCAAGGCGTGTGGCCTCAGCCGGTCCGCGGTGGGGCGCATCTGGCAAGCGTTCGCGCTGCAACCGCACCGGGCGGGCACCTTCAAACGTTCTCGCGATCCGCTGTTCATCGAGAAGGTCCGCGATATCGTCGGGTTGTATCTCGATCCTCCTGACAAGGCGTTGGTATTGTGCGTCGACGAGAAGAGCCAGGTGCAGGCGTTGCAGCGCAGTGCGCCGTTGCTGCCGATGCGGCCCGGCCAGATTGAGCGGCATACACACGACTACACCCGCCACGGGACGACCTCGCTGTTCGCGGCCCTGAACGCGAAGAGCGGGGAGATCGTGGGCGAGTGTCACGCTCGGCATCGGGCCCGCGAGTTTCGTCGGTTCCTCAACACCATCGACGCCAACGTCCCCGGGGGCCTCGACGTGCACTTGATTCTCGATAACTACGCGACGCAGAAGGCTCCCACGGTGCATCGCTGGCTCGCAGCGCACCCGCGGTACCATCTCCATTTCACGCCGACCAGCGCCTCGTGGATCAACCTGGTCGAGCGCTGGTTCGGCGAACTGGATCGCAAACAATTGCGCCGTGGAAACTTCCACGAGACCGACGAACTCATTGCCACGATCATGCGGTACGTCGAGCAGTCCAACACCACACCGAAACCGTTCGTGTGGACGAAGACCGCGGATGAAATCCTGGCCAGTGTGGCCCGCTTGTGTCGCCGTACTTCTGGGTCAGCACACTGGTACCGCGCCGTCTCCCTGATCGCGTCCAGAACGTCCGACGCGTTCGGGAGGATTGCCTCCTCCAGGCCCGGGCTGTAGGCCACCGGCGTGTCGAGCGACGCGACGCGGCGGACCGGGGCATCGAGGTGATGGAAGTGCTCCTGGGCAATGCGCGCGGCGATCTCGGCGCCGAATCCGCACGTCAACTGGTCCTCGTGCACCACGATCACGCGGCTGGTGCGCGCCACCCAGTCGCCGATGGTGTTCCAGTCGCACGGAACCAGCGATCGGAGATCGATGACGGCCACGCTGACGCCGTCCTTCTCCGCCTGCTGCGCCGCCAGCAGCGAGCGCTGCACCAGCGCGCCCCAGGTGAGCACCACGACCTGGGTCCCCTCGCGCCGCACCGCCGCTCGCCCGAACGGCACCATGTAGCCGGGGCCGGGATACGCGCTCTTGTTGTAGGTCTGCCGGTACAGGTGCTTGTGCTCGAGGAACAGCACGGGGTCGTCACAGCGGATGGCGGTGCGCAGCAGGCCGGCGGCATCCTGGGCATTCGACGGGAAGACGATGCGGATGCCGGGGCAATGCGCGAAGATGCTCACGCCGGACTGGCTGTGGTACGGCGCGCCGCCTCGCAGGTAGCCGCCGATCGGCACGCGCACCACCATGGGGCACGACCACGAGCTGCCCGACCGGTACCGCATCATGGCCATCTCGTCGCGCAACTGCTGCATCGCGGGCCAGATGTAGTCGAAGAACTGGATTTCGACCACCGGCTTCAGCCCGCGCACCGCCATGCCGACGGCGCGGCCGATGATGTTGGCCTCGGCGATGGGCGTGTTGAACACCCGGTCGCTCCCGAACAGCCGCTGCAGCCCGTGCGTCACCTTGAAGACGCCGCCCTTGCCTTGCACCTCGGCGAGGCTGGCCTCGCGGCTGCAGTCGGCCACGTCTTCGCCGAAGACGACGATGCGCGGATTGCGCGCGAGCTCGTCCTTCAGCGTCCGGTTGATGGCCGCGACCATCGTGTCGGGCTTGCCGTCCGGCTCGGGCGCCGCGTTGAACCCCTCGGAGGCCGGATCGACATCGGGCGAGAAGACCCACAGCGCCGCCGTCTCGCGCGCCGGCTTGGGCGCGGCCAGTGCCCGGGCCGCCGCTTCGTTGATCTCGCGCTCGACCTCTGCGCGCAGGGCGTCGAGCGCCTTCTCGGTGGCCGCGCCGCTCGCCACCAGCAGGCTGGCCAGCTTCTTCAGCGGGTCACGCCGGCCCTCGGCCTCCCGCTCGCCCGCCGTCTTGTAGAGCCGTTCGTCGTCGGACAGCGAGTGCGAGTAGGGCCGGATGACGCTGGCGTGCACGAGCGCCGGGCCCCGCCGTTCGCGCGCGTACGCGACGGCGGCCCGCATGGCGCGATAGCTCGCTGCGACGTCGGTGCCGTCCACCTGCTCGATGAGCAGGTGCGGAAACGGCCTGAGCAGATCCGAGATGCTGCCGCCCGGCGTCTGCGCCTCGACCGGCACGGAGATGGCCCACCCGTTGTCCTCGATCAGGTAGACCACCGGCAGGCGGCCGCTGCACGCCGAGTTGAGCGATTCCCAGAACTCGCCTTCGCTGGTGGACCCGTCGCCGAGCGACACGTACGCGACTTCGTCGGCCTTGAAGAACGCCTCGCGGCCGTCGATGCCCGGCAGCGTCCCGTAGAGCAGGCCCGCCTCCGCGCACCCGACCGCATGGAGGCACTGCGACGCCGTCGGGCTGCCCTGGGACACGATATGGTGCTGGCGGTGGCCCCAGTGGGAGGGCATCTGGCGCCCACGGGACGCCGGGTCCTCGTCGGCGCCCACGGCCTGGAGGAACATCTCGTACGGCGTGACGCCGAGGGCCAGGCACAGGGCGCGGTCACGGTAGTACGGGAAGAACCAGTCGTGGCCCGGCTTCAGGCAGAAGCCCGCCGCGGTCAGGATCGCCTCGTGCCCGGCCCCGCTGATCTGGAAGAAGATCTGGCTCTGGTTCTTGAGCTGGATCTCCTTGTCGTCGATCTTCCGGGACTGGTACATGAGGCGGTAGGCCCGCAGCAGCATCTCCGGGGAAAGCTCGGCGTGGGGTTCGGGCGCGCCTGAGGTTGCGTCGGCCTGGTTCGCAGCACTCATATGACAGGAAACCCAAGTATATCATCGGGTTCCGGGTGCTATAATCACGCCTCCGGCCGCCCGCAATCGGCGCGTCACGGCGCGGCCGGCACCCGTTTCCAGGGAGCGAACGAGCATGGCTGCTTCTGTCATCCGCCAGTACCGCTGGGACGAGATCGCTCCGGAGAAGGTCACCGAGATGATCTCGCGCAAGCTCGTCACCGGCGAACGCGAGATGCTGGCCCAGATCTGGCTCAAGAAGGGCGCCATCGTTCCGATGCACGACCACGTGAGCGAGCAGATCAGCTACGTCCTGCAGGGGGCCCTGCGCTTCACGATCGGCGGCGAGGAGTTCATCGTGCGCGAGGGCGAGGTGCTCTGCATCCCTTCTTCGGTGCCGCACCAGGCCGAGGCGCTCGACGACACGTTCGAGCTCGACGTGTTCAGCCCGATCCGGCAGGACTGGCTGGACAGGACGGACGACTACTTTCACAAGTAGTAAGAAGCAAGAAGCCAGAAGACAGAAGCAGAGGGCAGCGATGGACACCGGTCTTGAGGGCAAAGTCGCGCTGGTGTGCGCGGCCAGCAGGGGCCTCGGGAAGGCCGCCGCGCGCGGGTTGGCGGCCGAGGGCGTGAAGGTGGCCATGTGTGCGCGGCACATGCCGACGCTCGAGGCGGCGGCGGCCGAAATCCAGGCCGGGACGGGAGCCGAGGTGCTCGCCATCGGCGCCGACGTCGCGCGCCGGACCGACATCACCAGGCTCGTCGAACAGACCGTGCAGCATTTCGGCCGCCTGGATATCCTCGTCACCAACTCGGGCGGGCCGAAGCCCGGCCTCTTCACCGCGACCACCGAGTCGGACTGGCGCGACGCGATCGACCTCGTGCTGATGAGCACGGTGCTCCTCTGCATGGAGGCCGTCCCGCACATGCGCCGGGCCGGGGGCGGGCGCATCATCAACATCACGTCGATCTCGGCCAAGCAGCCGATTGCCGGGCTCATGCTCTCGAATGCCCTCCGGCCGGCCGTGACCGGCTTCTCGAAGACGCTCGCCAACGAACTGGCCCGCGACACCATCCTGGTGAACTGCGTGGCACCCGGGTACACCCGGACCGAGCGCGTGGTCGAGCTGGCGGAGGCGACGGCTGCCCGCGAAGGGGTGACGGCCGAGGTGGTCGAGAAGCGGACGGTCCAGAACATCCCGCTCGGACGGATGGCCGAGCCGTCCGAAGTGGCCGATCTCATCGTGTTCCTGGCGTCGGACCGCGGCCGGTACGTCACCGGGGCGACTATCCCCGTCGACGGCGGCTACCTGAAGGGACTGCTGTAGCCTGTCCTAATGCACCCAGGGCCCGCCCGGGCCCTTGCGTCCGCCGTCGTGCACGTCGAACCGCTTCCGGAGCCTGGCCATCCGCCAGCGCAGCCAGTACGAGCGAAGGGAGGAGAACGCGCCTCCGCGTCGTCCGGCCAGATACAGGTAGCCGACCACGAGGCCGCCGAGATGGGTGGCGTGGGCGACGCCGCCGCGCGGCTCCGTCACCGATGACAGGAACGAAATCGCGCCGATGATGAGCACGAACACCCGCGCCGGGATTGGAAACAGCATGTAGAGATAGATCGGCCTGTGCGGGTACATCATGGCGAAGGCGACGAGCAGGCCGTAGATCGCTCCCGATGCGCCGACCGTCACCGACGCGTACAGCGCTTCCGCAAACGCGAACGGCAGCAGCGAGATGACGAGTGTCGTCAGCGCGGCGCCGATGCCCGCGACGAAGTAGAAGCGCACGAAGAACCGCGTGCCCCAGACGCGTTCGAGGTCGACGCCGAACATCCAGAGCGCGAGCATGTTGAACAGCAGGTGGAAGAGGCCGCCGTGGAGGAACAGATAGGTGGCCGGCTGCCACACCCACCAGCGTTCCGCCACCAGGGCCGGCACGAGGCCGAGCCACAGGGTGAGCGACGGCCCCACGAGCGGCAGCAGGTAGCCAACGACGTTCAGCGCGATCAGGGCGCGGACAGCCGGGGTCATCGGCCCTGGTCCGAAACTGTACGACACGGAGCGCGGCTGGTTCGGGTGCATGATGCTGGTTGTTCAGGAATGCTGTTGACGGGCCGTGCGGCCGGCGGCCGGCACGTCAGCCGGGAGCGGGACGGCGCACAGCGCGGCCAGGAGCGGCAGGAACGCGATCGCGAACAGCGTGGGCTCGATGCCGAACCGGTCGGCGAGCGATCCAACCAGCGGCGCTGTCAGTCCTCCGGTCCCCCAGGCGAATCCCATCATCAACGATGATACCGTCGCCGCGCTGACCGGCGCGATCTGGTGCGCGAAGGTGATGTTCACGGGCAGCGTGGACTGCAGGAAGAACCCGCCGGCCGCCAGGGTGACCACCAGGGCCCAGCCCTCCAGGCGGGTGGCCGTGACGAGGAACGGCACGGCCAGCAGCATGGACCCGGCGATGACGCGCCTCGGCCCGTAACGGTCGGCGACCGGGCCGCCCGTGAAGCCACCCATGCTTGCGGCGAAGAGATAGGTCGACACGGCCACGCCGGCCATGCCCACGCTCCACCCCTGCCGCGTCAGCAGGACCGGCACAAACGTCGCTAGGCTCAGCGAGGTGATGGTCCGGAGCACCACGACGAGATAGAGCAGCGTCAGCGGCTTCGCGTAGGGCCGAAGAGCGCCGAACCCGCCGCCGGCACCCGCACCGAACGGGCGCACCGCCGGCGATCCTGCCAGCAGGCAGGCGAGCAGCACCAGGCCCGGCAGCGCGAGCACCGGCGTCCAGGTCAACCCGAAGGCCCCGACAAACGGCGCGAACAGCATGGGCGCCAGGGAGTAGCCCAGCGATCCGCCCGTGATGTGAATCGACATGGCCAACCCGCGCCGGCCGCCGCCCACGCGGTGGACCAGTGCGGCAGCCGCCGGGTGGAACGCCGCGCCGCCAAGACCGCCAGCGACGAGCACGGCGCCGAGCACGACGGGCGACCAGGCAACGCCGATGAGGCTGAGCACGCCGACCGACACGACCGGCCCGGCCACCAGCAGCAGGCGCGGCCGCCAGCGATCGGCCAGATGCCCGAAGCCCAGCTGCGACACCGACGCCGACAACTGGAAGAGCATGGCCAGCGTGCCTGCCGCCGCCAGCGACAGGCCCAGGCGCGGGATGAGCGCGGGCAGCAGTGGCGCGTAGATGTTGCTGTACGCGTCCGACACGAAATGCGCGCTGGCCAGCCGGTAGACGGCGGGGTTGATGCCCTGGCGAGGCGCCACTACGGCCGCCTCGCCAGCCGCCGCACGCGGCCGAGCACCATCGCGCGCGCCTCGATGAACTCCTGCGCCCGCACCGCACGCGCCGACACGTCGAGCACCAGCAGGGCCACGGCGATGCTCGAGCCGACGCGGAGGGCCATGACGGGAGTCGAGCGGGACGTCAGCCACGCGGCCAGCGCCGCATCGGTGGCCCACGCCGCGATCCCCATCACGGCCGACGCCGTGCCGATGCGCGCGAACGACGCCGCGATCCGGCGCCCGTCGATTCCCCCGAGACGGGACCGGAGCAGCCACAGCAGTGCCGAGGCGTTGAAGATCGCGCTCACGGCCGTGCCAAGGGCCAGGCCCGTGAACCCCATCGCGCGGACGAGCGAGACGTTCAGCACGACGTTGAGCAGCACGGTCACCGCCGACACCACGACCGGCGTGCGGCTCTCGCGCAGCGAGTAGAACGCCGGCACCGCGATCTTGATCGCCGAGTAGCCGACCAGGCCGGGCGCGTAGAACGCCAGTGCCGCCGCGGTGGCCGCCGTGTGCGCCTCCGTGAACGCGCCGTGCTCGAAGATCAGCGCGACAATCGGCGCCGCCACGACCATCAGCCCGACCGTCGCCGGCACGTTCAGCATCAGCATCATCCGCAGGCCGCTCGACACGGTGTCGCGCATGCCCCCCGTGTCGTTCCTCGCGGCGTGCCGGCTGAGCGTCGGGATGACCGCGGTGGCAATCGACACGCCGAAAATCCCGATCGGCAGGTACATGAGCCGGAACGCGTAGTTCAGGGCCGACACTGCGCTGGTGCCCTCGCCCGTGGCCAGGATGCTGTTGACCAGCAGGTTGATCTGCACGGCCGCCAGCCCGACCACCCCAGGTCCCATCAACGCGAGCACCCGCCGCAAGCCCTCGTCGCGGGCGTCGAGCACGGGCTTGTACCGGTACCCTTCACGGTGCAGTGAGGGCCACTGCACGGCCGTCTGCAGGAACCCGCCGACCAGCACGCCGATCGCCGGCGCGACGATCACCGGAAGCCCCAGGGCGGGCATCGCCGGCGCCAGCCCGATCGTGCAGATGATCGCGCCCACGTTGAACATCGCGGGCGACACCGCCGGCACGAAGAACCGCTGGAGCGAGTTGAGCATCCCCATCAGCGCGGTCGCCACGGCAACCAGCGCCAGGAAGGGGAACATGATGCGGGTGAGCGACACCGTCAGCTCCAGCTTGCCCGGAACCTCGGCGTACGCGCCCGCGAAGGCCGTCGTGATTGGCTCGGCGAAGATCATGCCCGCCGCGACGACGAGTCCGGTGGCCAGCAGGAGCGCGTTCACCACCAGGTTGCCCAGCCGCCACGCCCGCTCGCGCCCCTCGTTGGTGAGCGTCCGGGTGAACGTCGGCACGAAGGCCGCGCTCATCGCCCCTTCAGCGAACAGGTCGCGGACAAGGTTCGGGATCCGGAAGGCGATGTTGTAGGCGTCCATCTGGTCGCCGGCGCCGAACAGGTACGCAAGCACCTGGTCGCGCACCAGCCCCAGCACGCGGCTGCTCATCGTCGCGGCGCCGATGATGCCAGCGGACCTGGCGAGCTGTGGTGAGGCCGCCGGGGGCGGGGACGCGCCACCCGGCATGGACGGCTGGTCGGGCATCTGGAACCGTCAGCGTAGCACAAGAGTCGGCGGGAAAAGGTCGGGCACCCGCCAGTCGGGATGGCGGGTGCCCTGGAGGAGGAGAGAGTGGACTGACTAGCGCCTTCACCCGATTAGACGACGGCTCGGCCCTGAAAGTTTGAAGGACGGGCAGTGGTCAATGTTCTGAATATGAACACGCGGTCATTTAATGATCGTTAGAATTTACGCATATATGGGCAGGCGAGCCTTCATGGCGCCCGGAGCGGGCGGATCACACGGGGCATGACAGCGGGCCACTTCGTGCCAGGTCGCGTCAAGAGACGCCACGGGTCCGATGTCGCACCTTGACGCTTGCCAGTCTGTGTCAGGAGGGGCACATTGCAGCTGAAGCTCTTGACGGATGGGGTCTTGCGGATGCAGATCGGCACGAACGGGTCCAAGCCGAACGGTAAGATGCGGCTCATCGAGGCCGCCTTCGTCGTCGAGCGGCTGCAGTCGCGCGCCGCCCACGAACGCGAGGTTGGGGCCCTCAAGATCGCCCGGGATGCCCTGCTCACCATCGTGGCGGAGGGTTATGTCACGCTGGCGGACCGCCTCGGCGAGCGGACCAACGAGGCCAGGCGGCACGAGGCCGGCTAGCCGGTCAGTCGCCGCCGGACGGCGTCGTTGACGGCCTTGCCCTCCACCGATTTCCCCGCCAGGGCGGCCATCGCGGCCTTCATCACCCGGCCCATGTCCTTCGGCGACGTGGCCCCGGTTTCGGCGACGGCCCTGGCGACGGCTTCCTCGATCTCCTCGGTGCTCGGCGGCGGCGGCATCATCCCTTCCAGCAGCGCGGCGTCGTACTGCTCCTTGGCGACCAGGTCCTCCCTGCCGCCCTTCCTGAACTGCTCGATCGAGTCGCGCCGCTGCTTGATGAGCGCGGCCACGACCTGAAGTTCCTCACCGGTCTCCAGCGCCCGCCCCTTCTCGATCTCCCTGTTCGTGAGCGCCGACTTCAGCATCCGCAGGGCGGACAGCGTCGGGGCGTCGTGGGCCTTCATGGCCTGGGTGATTCTCGCATTGACGTCTGCAAGGATGGACATGCGGCCTCTCTCGTCCGATGGTTCGAAACCTGATCGTAGCGCATCTCCGGCCGACCGGTTGCTGCAGGCGTGCGCAGCCGTGGGGACCCTCGGGCAGAGCCCGTCAGGACGGCTGTGCGCCCTGTGCGCCGCAGTACAGCGCCCGGAACTCCGAGAACGTGACCGGAACGGCGCCGAGATCGTTCGTGATGAAGGCGAGGACGTCTCCCAGTCGGCTGAAGAACCGATCCGGATCCTGAGTGGGCTCGGCGGCAGGGCTGGTGCCGACGGAGGCCTCCTTGGAATTGAGGACGAGGTTCACCAGCGGGACGTTGTCTCGCTTCAGGCGGCGCGCCAGCGCGCACATGTCGTCGAGGGTCGAGGAGGAGGGCCGCAACCACTGCACCCGTGCCACGCCAAGGCGCTCCAGGAGCCGCCTTGTCACGTCCGGCCATGGCGCGCGCCCGTAGAGGCGTTCGATCGCCGCTGGCACCTTGCGGTTCAGCGCCGCGGACACCGGAATCTCCAGGACGTTGCTCGTGCCCGGCACCGTGGGATCGTCGTACGCGAGGAAGTACGGCGTCGGCGGCGCGCCGACGAAATCGGGGCCGCCGACGTGCCGTCCGCGCAGCAGCGGAACCACGCTGGACTCGACCCGGTAACCGGCGCGCTCGAGATCGGAGACGAGAGAGGCGGAGAATCCGAATCGCCCGGATCGACAGGAGAACGGCTGCTCGCCGACCGCCGCGCCAATCGCATCCCTCAGGAAGACGACCTGTGCCGCGAACTGATCCGCTGGCAGCTGAAGCGGGTACGGACGGCGCCTGACGTCCTCGTCGGAGCACGGTGGCGTCTCCCATGCGTGATGATACGCGCCGACCTCGCAGTCCCGGCCTGCCCGCATCTCGCGGAGCCACGAGGCGGCGCTCGCGTTCCTCGCGACGGAATAGGTGACCAGATAGGTGGGGCGCACACGGCATTTCTGCATGAGCGTATGCAGCTTCGTCAGCGCCGAGAGGTGCTCGGTTCGCTGGTCGAGCGGCATGGCGGTCTCCCGCTGCGCGCAGGTCTCGACTTCGACGCCCACGAGAAGGTACAGCGTGCCCACTCCCGCCTACCGATCCTGGTCCGAGTCGCCGAGCGTCACGTGCCAGCTCCCGGTCCGCTGGTAGAAACCGGCGGGGACCTCGATGGCGTTGATCTTGGCCGTGAACTCCGCGGCCGACTTGACCTTGAAGTAACCCGAGCGCCTCATGACGCGCCGGAAGCCTTCGTGCAGGCAATACGTCCGGATCTTGTCCGAGTTCGCCCCCCGCGCTTCACGATCGACCCAGCGGAGCAGCGTCTGCATGCCGGGCTCGTCCTCGGGGTCCACGAGAAAGTCCACGAGCAGCGTCACCCGGCCCCTTGGTTCCCAGACGTGTCGATACACGGCGTAGCCCTGAAGCTCCCCGCCCCGCCGCAGCGCCGCCGCCGAGTAGCGCACGTGCGGGGGCTCGATGAATTTCCAATTCAGGTACGGCGGGTCCCGGCGGACGATGAACGCGAACTTCGGCGCGAGCCGATCCCAGAGCGTGGCGAACTCGTCATCGAACCGGCGGATGGGGGCCACGCCAGGGGCCATCGGCCTCACGCGGGCGACGACGCGCACGATGGGCAGCGTGACCGCCGACACGAAGCGATTGACGGGTATCGGCCAGCTTGGCCGACGCACGGCCCTGCGCGTCAGCGGCTTGACCAGGCACGGCACCGGGCCAACGTTCGGCCAGCGCAGCTTCTGGAAGAGGCGGAACGACGACTCGGACTGGCCCAGGCCGAGCGAGGCGCCCGTGCGCTGGTCCCAGGTGCGGAACAGCACCTCGCCGAGGCCCTGGCGCTGCCGCTCGGGCGCGACCATCACGTCCATGCCGAACGATGCGCCGATCTCCTGCCCGTTGACCGCCAGACGCACGGGCATCGTCGCGTACTGGCCGATGACGGTGGGACCCTCCCGCGCGACCCAGATCTGCGGTCCTTCCGGCGGGCAATTCGGGTTCCGGCGGTACTGCCAATCCCAGCGCAGACGATTGCCCTCGGCCTCGTCGTTGCCAAACACTCGGCGGTACATGGCCGCGATGGCGCGTGCGTCTCCGGGATGATAGCCGTCGATCGTGGCCATGGAGTCCTTCAGTGCCTGTTCAGCCCGCCAGTCTCTCGCCCCAACCCCCAACGAGCGGCCGCGCCTGAGACCGCCGAGCAGGAGGAGGCCGCCTGACGGTCTGAGGCAGGCTTCGTCTGAGTAACGGACAGGAGCCCCTGGACACTGGTTCGGGCTGAATCCTCCGCCGAAGCAATCGACTGTCTTGGGGCCGGTGGCCACGTCGGCCGCCTGCTCCCGGAGCTCCAAGATCATGGTACGCGAATCCATCGCGGACATTCTAGAAAACCACGTCAGGTTCGAGTTCGAGGACGCCGACAGGCTGCACCTGCAGGCGCAGGTGCCGTCGCGGCAGACTGTGGACGGGTTTGTGCGGTTTTCGAGGAAACCGTCGGGCTGGTGGGTGCCCTCGACGGCGAGGATTGCACTCGTGAGTCGAGCCTTCGTCAAGGCGCCGGAGCGGATTGCCAAGGACCAAGGCGTGGACCTCGTGAGGCTCGACAGGGTCGAGCGGCAGGACGACGCTGGCGACGCCACGCGGCGTCGGCCCATTCATGGGGCGCCGGTCATGAAGTGCGGGAAGGCCTGGTACAGACCCCGTTTGGTGACGCCGGTGAGCGTCGCCTCCATCGACCTCCGCCCACTGTGCGTCGAAGTGGGTTAGAATGAGGTGCCTACGGGGCCACAGTCGTTCTGGTCAACGTAGGTCGCCGCCTTCCGCGCGCATGCGTCGGAGAGCCTTGAGTTGTCCCTGCAGCTGTAGGTGACGAGGCGAAGCTTTGCGAAATCGGCATATTCTCGTAGCTGACCTCCCGCTCATCGCCATCGCGGCGTACATCGCGTTCGCGCTGCGCTTCGATTGGCTTTTTCAGTACGACCGCGCGGACTTCGTCCTGTTTCTGACGGGCGCGCTCCTCGCCAAGCCGCCCATCTTCGCCCTGTTCGGCCTGTATCGCCGCTACTGGCGGTCTGCGTCCACCCCTGATCTCATTGCCATCGCACTGGCCACCACCAGTGCAACCTTGTTCCTGACCGTGATCTTTGGCGTCGGCCGTGCATTGGACTGGTTCGTAGGCGTGTCGAGGTCAGTCCTCGCGATCGACTGGCTCCTGACCCTCGTCGTTGTCGGCGGGCTGCGCCTTTCCATCCGCGTGATCGGCGACGAACGCGAGCGAACGGCAAGAAAAGGCCATCCGGGCCTCACCAAACGCGTGCTCGTCGTCGGAGCAGGAGAGGCTGGCAGGCTGGTGGTTCGCGAAATGCACAGGAACCCACAGCTGGCCCTGCGCCCCGTGGGGTTTCTCGACGACTCGCCCGCGAAGGCCGGGAAGATCATCGCGGGGGTCCGGGTCTTGGGTACGATAGCGGAACTTGACCGCGTGCTTCGGGCCTATTCCATCACCGAGGTCTTCATCGCGATGCCCACGGCCGACGGTGCTGTGGTGCGGTCGGCGGCGCTGGCCTGTCAGGGGGCCGGTGTCAGTTCCCGGGTGTTGCCCGGCGTCTACGAGCTGTTGGACGGCAAGGTCAGTGTCAGCCGCCTGCGGCAGGTCGAGATCTCCGACCTGCTCCGCCGCCGCCAGGTCACGGGGATGCCCGAAGCCGCGAGCTACGTCGCGGGCAAGCCGGTGCTCGTGACGGGGGCAGGCGGATCCATCGGGGCGGAACTCTGTCGCCAGGTGGCGCACGCCCATCCGCGGCAGTTGGTGATGCTCGGTCACGGCGAGAACTCCATCTTCGAAGCGCACAACCGCCTCACCGCGACCTTCCCGGACCTGTCCGTGGTGCCGGTGATTGCCGACATCCGGGACGCCGGCAGACTCGAGCGCATCTTCCTGCAGTACCAGCCCGCTGTTGTCTTCCATGCCGCGGCGCACAAGCACGTGCCACTCATGGAGGCGAACCCCGAAGAGGCGATCACCAACAACGTCCTGGGCACGGCTAACCTTCTCAGGGCGGCGGAGAAGGCCGGTACCCACCGCCTCGTCATGATTTCCAGCGACAAGGCCGTGGCGCCGTCGACCGTCATGGGGGCTTCGAAGCGACTCGCCGAGTCGCTCGTGCACGAGGCCGCACAGCGCACGGGCAGCGCCTTTTCAGTCGTCCGCTTCGGCAACGTGCTCGGCAGCCGCGGCAGTGTCGTGCCGCTGTTCAAAGCGCAGATCGAGCGCGGGGGGCCGGTCACGGTCACCCATCCGGAGATGACGCGCTTCTTCATGACCATCCCGGAAGCCGTGCACCTCGTGCTGCAGGCCGGCGGCATCTCGACGGGCGGCGAGCTGTTCGTGCTCAACATGGGCGATCCCGTTCGCATCTCGGATCTTGCCAGCGATCTGATCAGGCTATCGGGCTTCGATGAGCACGAGATTCCTATCGTGTACTGCGGAATCCGCCCGGGAGAGAAACTGGAAGAGAAGCTCTGGGAAGAGGGCGCCAGGATCGAGCGGACGACGCACGCCGACGTGTGGCGCGTGCACGAGCCCTCCGAGGTCAACGTCTCGCGACAGCCCAGCCTGCTGGCGGCTCTCGACGATGCGGCGAAGCGGAATGATCCCCTCGAGATCCTGGCCCTGCTCGCCGCGTCGATTCCGACCTTCGTGCCGGCCGGTCCGCGCAGTTCTGCCCCGGGCGTGCTGTCCCACACGGGGAAGACGCATGGTTCATAACTTTGCCGTGATCGGCGTGGGCGGGTACATCGCCCCCCGCCACCTCAGAGCCATTCGCGACACCGGGCATCACCTGGTGGCCGCCGTTGACACGCACGACGCTGTCGGCCTGCTCGACCAGTTCGGATTCAACGTTCGTTTCTTCACTGAGATCGAACGCTTCGACAGGCACCTCGAGAAGCTTCGGCGTGGGCCCGAGCAGGACCGCGTCCACTACGTCAGCGTCTGCTCGCCCAACTACCTCCACGACGCCCACTGCCGACTGGCGCTGCGCTCGGGCGCCGCTGCCATCTGCGAGAAGCCACTCGTCATCAACCCGTGGAATCTTGACGCCCTGCAGGCGCTCGAGGAAGAGACGGGGCGTCGCGTCTACACAGTGCTCCAGTTGCGGCTGCACCCGGCGCTGATCGCGCTGCGCGAACGTCTCGCGAGCGCCGGCCAGACGATGCATCATGTCGAACTGCGGTACGTGACGGCGCGCGGCGGTTGGTACGACGTCTCATGGAAGGGCACGGCGGAGAAATCCGGCGGCATTGTCACCAACATCGGGATCCACCTCTTCGACCTGCTGGTGTGGCTGTTCGGCGCCCCGACCGACGTTCGTGTACACGTGAACGAGCGGCGACGCGCAGGCGGCGTCATTCATCTGGCCCGCGCGCGCGTCCGCTGGTACCTTTCGGCCGAGTCCTCCGATGTGCCGGCCGCCGCCGCCGCCGCGGGCCGTACCACATTCCGGTCGATCCGGATCGACGGCTACGAGGTCGAGTTCACCGAAGGGTTCACCGATCTCCACACGCGAGTCTACGAAGAAACCCTCGCCGGGCGCGGGTTCGGTATTGGAGATGCCAGAGCGTCGATCGAGTTGGTCCACCGTATTCGCCACACGCCCGTCACCGAGGCCGAGCCCGACGACCGCGCGTGGCTGGCGCCCGCCGGAGCCGATGCCCCATGAGCAAACCCGATTACTTCGTGCACCACACGGCGTGCGTTGATGAGCCCTGCAGGATCGGCGCGGGCACCAAGATCTGGCATTTCTGCCACGTGATGGCCGACGCCACGATCGGCGAGCGCTGCATTCTCGGTCAGAACGTGTTCGTCGCCAACGGCGTCAAAATCGGCAGCAACGTCAAGATTCAGAACAATGTCTCGCTCTACACCGGGGTCGAGCTCGAGGACGACGTCTTCTGCGGTCCGTCGTGCGTGTTCACCAACGTCTCGAACCCGCGGTCCCAGGTCCTGCGTCACCACCTCTACGAACGCACGCTCGTGCGCAGGGGCGCCAGCATCGGCGCCAACGCCACGATCGTGTGCGGGGCCACCATCGGCAGGTATGCCTTCATCGGTGCCGGTGCCGTCGTCCGGGGCGACGTGTGTGACTACGCGTTGATGCTCGGGGTACCCGCCGTCCGGCGCGCGTGGATGAGCCGTCACGGGCATCGCCTGACCACGCGCAACTCGGCAGGCCTCCTCGTCTGCCCCGAAAGCGGCTGGCGCTACGAGGAACACGGGGACGGCCAGCTCACGTGCCTGGACTGGCCCGAGGACTCGCCGCTGGCCAGGGGTCAGGCCGGCGAGTGAACCCCACGTGATCTGGTTGGCCCGCCTTCGCGCCCGGCTCGACCGGCACCCGTTCCTGAAGCGGGTCACCGTGCTTGCCGGCGGCACGGCGATGGGACAGGTTCTCATCGTTGCCTCCTCGCCTCTGCTCACTCGGCTCTACGGTCCGCCGGACCTCGGACTGCTGGCGGTGTACACCGCGGTCATCTCGGTCCCGGCCGCCGTGACGGCCCTGCGCTACGACATGGGGATTCCCCTGCCGCCCGACGATCGGACCGCCGCGAACCTGCTGGGTCTGGCTGTCGCGACTTCGTTCGTGGTCAGCGTGGGCATTGGCGCGATGCTCTGGCTGGCGGGCGAAGCCGTCGCGCGCTGCTTTCAAGTCGAGATCGCCCGGTCCCAGGCGTGGCTCTTCGGCGCCGGCCTGCTCGGCGTCGGCGCGTACCAGGCGTTGTCGA
>CAVOWJ010000015.1:0-94476 GCA_963700065.1 uncultured Acidobacteriota bacterium
GCGAGGGCGGATCCCGACCCTCGAGGAAGTCGAGCGCGCGCACGTCGAGCGTGTGCTGCGGGCGCACAACGGGCACCGCGGCCTCGCGGCGAAGGCGCTCGGCATCAGCGAGCGCAACCTCTACCGCAAACTGCGCGAGTGGGGGCAAACCTAGCGCGGCACGATCGAGGTGCCGGTCAGCCGCTCGGCGGCGCCCCGCGCCGGATTCCGAATCGCCCACGCGACACCCGCGGCCGCGGCGGCAGCCGCGGCGGCGGGCGCCCACCACCAGCGCGCGAACGCATCGGCCAGGTCCCGGTCGCCGCGCGTGACGACCCAGGCGAGCGCCCAGAGCATCAGCACCGGCCCCCAGGCGACGACGGCGCGCCAGGCCGCCCTCAGCCGCGAAGCCTCCGCGCCGCCCGAAGCGGCCACCGCGAGGCCAAGCAGCCGGAGCAGCAGGCCGCCGCGGAAGGCGAACGCCGACAGCACGGCCGCCAGCGCCGACACCAGCAGCACCGCGGCGGGCAGCATGACGGCGATCCCCGTCGCCTGCGACCTGATGGACACTGCGTTCCCGATCTCGGCCTCCGCCGCGGCGTGTGCCGCGAGACGTTCCGCGTCCGACACGGCGCGATCGGTTGAGAGAATGCGCGCGGCCGTCGGCCCGAGCGGCGTCAGCAGACCCGCGGACCGCGGGTCGCGCCACGTGCGTTCGTCGATCATCGCGGCGCGGAAGCGATCGGCCGCGTAGATCTCGAGCGACTCGCGGGTCCGCACCGACGCAACGTCGCCCTTGGCTTCGAGCGATCGGATCGCCACCAGCGTCTTGCTCATCGCCAGGAACTCGCCCTGCAGCAACCGGGCTGCCGTGGGCAGGGCGACGGCCAGCGCGAGCAGGGCGAACCCGAGCGGGAGGTTCGCCAGCAGGATCGACGCGGCCCGGCGCGGCCGCGTGACCTGGTCGAGGCTCTCGCCGAGCGCCGTGAGGCGCGCGGCGGCCGCCGGGAGCGACGGGAAGCCTCTGCGCAGGAGGGTCTCAATCGCGTCCCGCGCACCGAGCGGCAGCGGTCCGTCGGACGTCCGAGCGGCGTGCGGTCCGGGCTCGCCGCCGGCAAGCGCCCACTCAGCCACGCGCCCGAGAAAGGCCTGCGGGTCCTCAATCATCGCAGCGGCGGCCACTGGCCGAGGCGTCCGGTCCGGTCCCGGGAAGTCCAGCAACCGCGCCTCGCTCCCGCGTGTGATCCACACGCGATCGATGGCAAGCGCCGGCATCGAGCCGTCGGCCGACGCGGCCTTCAGTTCGGCGGCGAGGTCCACGAGCCAGTGCTGCACGACGCGCCACGGCCGGCCGCCGGCGCACGCGGTCGACAGCGGCGCGCCATCTGGCGCGTCCCAGACGTCCCAGGCCTCTGCGCCGTCACGCCGCCCGTGGAGCCAGCGCAGCCGCCCCGGTCGGCCGAGTCGCGTGCGGGCGGGGCCCACAGCCGGCGCCCCGGGCTCGCGTTCGCGAATCCAGACGTCGCGCTGCAGGGCCGAGTCGAACCCGAGCCTGACGACCGCGTCCGCCGACGGGCCGATGGTCCCTGCGATGACGTAGGGCCCGAAGGTGCGGGCCGCATCCGGCCCGCCCTCCTGGGGCAAAGCCTCCACCGTCTCGCTCGTGGGCTCGCGGCGCTTGCGCCGCGGCGTCATCACGACCCGTGTGCCGCTCAAGAGGTCGTGCCAGGCCGCGAAGCCGTTCCGCCGGCGCATCGACGCGAACAGGAGCAGCAACACGGCATCGCCGCCGAAGTCCAGTGCCGTGCCGATCCACGCCGGGCCCGGCAGCGCGGTGCCGGACCCGGTCATCGCCGCCACGCTCATCGGCAGCGTCACCGCCCAGTTCGGCAGCGTGAAGAGCAGCGCCCGAACGAGCGCCTGCCAGGCAGAAACAGGCTGGCCGGACCGAGCGGTGACCTGCAGGCCGCACACGAGCTTGCCGAGCGACCTTCCCCACCGGCCCTCGAGCAGGCCGAAGTACAGGACGCTCAACGCGGAGGCCGCCCACATCAGCCAGAGCGGGCTGCCGACGCCGCGCGGGCTCGAGTACCGGATAGTCGCGTTGATGGTGCTGGTGCCGGTGAGCTCGAGAATCGGCGCAATCGCCAGCGGCGCGGTCAGCGCCCCGAGCAGGACGAGATCGATCACGCCGGCACCGAGGCGCAGGCCGAGGTTCGCCGGCACCGGGACCGCAGAACTGTACGGCCGCAGACCGGTCTCGAGTTCGGCGTACGACGACGGCCTCGCGGATGGGTCCTTCGCGAGACAGCGGAGAACGATCGCCGACAGGCCCGGCGCGATGACGGACCCAGGCCGGCTGGGCGCAGCCGGCGCCTCGGTCGCGACCTTGGTGAGGAGCGCCATCAGGTCGCGGTCCTCGAAGGGCGGACGACCGGTCAGCAGGTAGTAGAGCGTCGCGCCAACCGCGTAGATGTCGGCGCGGACATCCAGCCGCTGCCCGCGGAGTTGCTCGGGCGCCGCATACTGCGGCGTGCCCTGGAAGGTGGCCATCTCGCCCGCCTGCGTGACTTCGGGCGCCAGCACGGGAATCGAGAGACCGAAATCGCCGACCTTCACCGTGCCGTCGGATTCGACGAAGCCGTTCGACGGCTTGACGTCCCGGTGGAGAATCCCGCAGGAGAGCGCCGCGTCCAGACCGGACACCACTTGAAGGACTGCGTCCACCGCCGCCGCCGGCGCCATCGGCCCGTCGCGATCGACAACGTCCTTGAGCGTGCCGCCCGAGACCAGCTCCATCGAGATGACCGGATTGCCGTCAATATCCTCGCTCCCAAACACGTAGACGGTGTTCGGGTGATTGAGCGACGCGGCCAGCTGGCCCTCGCGCAGGAATCGCGCCCGGTCTTCGTCGCCTGCCAGGCGCTGGTTCAGGACCTTGAGCGCCACGCGGCGGCCGTGCTCGAGGTGCTCGGCTTCGTAGACCTCACCCATGCCGCCCCGGCCGAGCAGCCGCACGACGCGATACACGCCAATGACCTGCCCATCGGCCAGCCGGGGACCGTCACCGCCGGCCAGAGGGCCGTGGCTGCCGGGGGCCGGCAGGACGGTCGGATCGTCGTCGGTCGAGAACGACATGGCGCGTCAGCCCTTGAGTCTCCGCAGCTCTCTGGCGGCCGCCGCATGACCCGGCGCGAGCTTGAGCGCCATTTCGAGCGCGGCGATCGCGTCGGCCCGTCGGCCAAGCGTTTCGAGGGCCTGGCCCTTGCGGTGCCACGCATCGGCGTGGGCCGGACCGCCATCGACCGGCGGAGCGGCAAGGTAGCGGTCGAGCAACTCGATCGCGCGCGCGAGATCGGTGCCCTGGGACTGCATCAGGCGGGCGAGCATATAGGCTGCGAAAGTGTCGCCGGCATCCCGCGCCAGCCTCGCCTCGAACACCGCGCGCGCCTCGGCCCAGCGTTTCTCGCCGGCGAGGAACGACGCCAGCTCCACGTCGCCCCGCCGCCCCGTCGGGTCGAGTTCAGCGGCGTTCCGGTAGTGGCGTTCCGCCGCAGCCGGCTGCTTCCGGCTGCGGGCGATGAATCCGCGGCTGATCTCGCCCGCCACCGGATCCAGCGCGGCCATGCGGTTCGCTTCGGCTTCCGCCTTGTCGAGGCCGCCGCCCGCGATGCCCGGCGCCTGCACGTAGTAGCGGATGAGGCTCGTGTGCACTCCCAGGTGCCGGGGATCGAGGCTGCGGGCCCGCTCGAACGTGCTGCGGCACCTGCCGGCCCACGACAGCTTCGACAGCACGTTGGCCCGCTGCGCCTTCTCGCAGTAGAGGCCGCCGATGGCATAGAGATAGCCGACGTTGCCGGGTTCGGCTTTGACGACGGCATCGACGGCCTTGAGCGCGTCGTCGATGCGGCCAGCCTGCCAGGCCTTCATCATCGTGTCGAAGGCGGCGGCGCCAGGCCCGGCCGCCGCAGCAGCCGAGACGAGGCTGGCCACGAGTCCGACGGCGAGTGCTTTGCGGAACGCGATGAGTGTGCAGGGGCTACGCTTCACGACGGACTCCCGCCGGGCATCATAGCAGGGGGCGGATTGCCCCGCGAGCGACAGGCGTATAATGCGGCTGCACACGAGTCCAGGCGCCCCCCGCGGAGCCGCCAACACGGGGCATCCGCCGGACCGCTCCCGGTTCGACGAGGGAGGAGCCGATGGCACCCGCCACTCCGGCCAGGCTGCTGCTCGTCGGGGTACTTGTGTGCGCGGCCGGAGGTTGCGGCGACGACTCGCCGTCGTCACCGTCTGCGCCACCTCCGGGCGGACCGTCGACGGTCAGCGTCACGTCGGCGCCGAGTCCCCTGCTCGCCGTCCACGCCGCCCCGGACCCCGAGACCAAGTACCGCATCACCTCGAACCTGACCTTCCAGGAGACAGGGGGCAAGGCGGCGCGCATCACGAAACTGCAGGTGACCGTGGCCGGCGCCTCGGGATGGTCGTCCTCGGTCACGCACACCGTGGACATTCCGGTGCCCGCGAAAGGCACGACCGCGTACACCCTGACGAGCGTGGTCGATATCGGAGGCTCCGACACGACGGGCACGTGGAAACTCGACGCGACGGGAACGGACGTCGACGGTGCGACGCTCGGCTGCCGGCCGGCGCAGTCCGGCCTGCGGATTGTCGATCCGCCCGTGCCGGACGCGGTGCTCGTGGGTGCGGGCGACATGGCGGGGTGCGGTATGGCCGCGCCGGTCGCGACGGCGAAGCTGCTCGATCGGATTCCGGGCATCGTCTTCACGGCCGGCGACAACGTCTATCCGGTGGGCTCACCGACGACCTACCGGGAGTGCTACGGACCGAACTGGGGCAGGCATCTCTGGCGGACGCGCCCGGTTCCCGGCAATCACGACTGGGACAGCAGCGGATCGGCGGCCGCCTACTTCGACTACTTCGGCGCCGTGTCGATGCCGCCCAACGGCTATTACAGCTACGACGCGGGCGCGTGGCACATCGTTGCCCTCAACAGCAACCTCGCTGCCAACGCCGGGTCGGCGCAGTACCGAGTGGCTCACGGAGGATCTCGCGGCCGCGGCGACACCCTGCATGCTGATCGTCTGGCACCATCCGCTGTTCAGCTCGGGCCAGAACGGGAGCTCGGGCCGGATGCGCGACGCCTGGAGGCTGCTGCATCAGTGGGGGGCTGAGATCGTCGTGTCCGGGCACGATCACACGTACGAACGATTCGCGCCCCAGGACGCCGCCGGGCGGGCCACGCCGACGGGACTTCGCCAGTTCGTGGTCGGGACCGGCGGGTACGCCCTCTACGATCTCGGCCGCCGGCAACCGAACAGCGAGGTGTTCGAGAATCGGACCTGGGGCGTGATCAAGTTCACGCTCAAGCGGACGAGTTACGAGTGGGAGTTCGTGCCCATCGACGGCCAGACGTTCCGCGACTCGGGGTCAGGCTCGTGCGCGGTGCCGCCGGCGCGTTAGTCAGACGGCCGGCATGCCGACGGCTTGGACGCGCAGGTGTCCCGCGGCCACTGAAACGATGCTAGGCTCTGCCGAGCATCTGGCAGGGACCCCCGGGGAGGACACGCCATGACACGGTTGATGCAGGTAGTGCTGGCGGCGCTGGCCATGTCGTGGGCCGCGCCTCTTGTTCATGAGTCGGCCGCGTCGCCCGGCCAGGCCGGGCAGCAGCCGCGGCCGCCGGCCGTGGTGTCGCCCGACGTCCTTGCCGACCGGCGCGTCACGTTGCGCATCCACGCGCCGAATGCCTCGAACGTGTTCCTCAACGCCGGCGACCTGCCTCCGGCCACCTTTACGCCGCCAGGCGCGGCGCCGGCGCCGCAGACGCCCGGGTCGCCCGGTGCCACCGTGTTCACGAAGGGCGAGAACGGCGTCTGGGAGTTCACCACGGCAGCGCCGGTACCGCCAGGCGCGTTCCGCTACGCCATCATGGTCGACGGCGTCCGCACGCTCGACCCGGTGAATACGAAGACCAGTGAATCGAACACGGCGATGTGGAGCATGTTCTTCGTGCCGGGCATCGCTGACGAGGAGGTGAAGGACGTGCCTCACGGCGCGGTCGCCGAGGTCTTCTACACGTCGTCTGTCCTTCAGACGACGCGGCGGATGCACGTCTACACGCCACCGGGATACGACGCCGGGAGCGCCAGATACCCCGTGTTCTACCTGCTGCACGGCGCAGGCGATACCGACGATGCGTGGACGTCGGTGGGGCGCGCGGGCTTCATCCTGGACAACCTGATCGCGGCGAAGCAGGCCGTGCCGATGGTGGTCGTGATGCCCGCCGGCCATCAGCCGGCTGCGGCCGCGGGAGCCGGCGTGTCTCCCGTCGCGCCGCAGGTGGTCAACCGATTCACACAGGAGTTCCTGGCTGACGTGATGCCCTACGTCGAGCGCCACTACCGGGTGCTGACCGACCGGCCGAATCGGGCCATCGCGGGCCTCTCGATGGGCGGCATGCAGACGCTCGACATCGCGTTCCGTGAGCTTGCGACGTTCGCCTACATCGGCGTCTACAGTTCGGGTGCGGTGCTGGGCGGCGGCCGCGGCGCAGCGGCCGGGCCGACGGCGGCTCCTCCTCCTCCCGACTGGGCGGAGGTTCACAAGGCGGACCTGACCGACTCCAGCCTGAAGGCCGGCACGAAGCTCGTCTGGCTGGCCACGGGCGTCGACGACCGCCTCATCGCGAACACGCGATCCACGGTCGACATCCTGAAGCAGCACGGCTTCCAGCCGGAGTTTCTGGAGACGCCAGGTGCGCACACCTGGCTGGTGTGGCGGGACTACCTCCGGCAGTTTGCGCCGCGGTTGTTCAAGTAAGTGGACGGCGCACCCTGGGGGCTGGACGCCCGGGGGGACAGCTGCGGCGGGTGGCAGCCGGAAAACCGGCTCTGAGGCGCGGGATCCGTTCTTGCAAGGGGCTGCATCATGCGCAGCCCCCTGTTCGCCCCCATCCTGTTCACGTTTCTTGCTGCCGCGGCGTGTGGCGGTGATGGTTCGCCCTCGGCTCCGAGCACCGCCTCGACGTCAACGTCGAGCGGCAGCACGGCCGGCCGCACGAGCCACAACGCGGGACGCGACTGCACGACCTGCCACAGCTTCACGCTGGCCGGCACGGCCTACAAGTCCGACGGCGCGACCGTCTACGCCGGGGCGACGATCAAGGTCACTTCGCTCGCCAACGGCGGCGGCACCGCGCTCGCCACGCTCACCTCTGATGCCAGCGGGAACTTTTACGCCTCGACGCCGGTGGCCTTTGGATCCGGCGTGTACGTGAGCGCGACCGGCACAACCGGCGTCACGCGCGCAATGACCGGGGCTATCACCGCCGGAGCCTGCAATCGCTGCCACACGAGCGCGAGCAGGCTCATCGTCGACTGAGGCGCGTTGGGTTCGCGGCTGGGATTCGCGAATCCAACGGCGCCGTTGCGCAGGGGGCGCATCATAGCGTACTTCCGGGTCTCGCCGCGAGCGGAGTGTCAGGGGCCGGCTGCCGATTCGCTCCGGATCTCCCATTCGATCGAGCCGGCGGTCATCAGGATCACCCCGAACCCGCCAGCCGTGACGGCGGCGATCAGCCTGAGCACGAGGGCGGTCAGGGCAATCGACATGTCCCGCTGGTCGCGAAACGCCGCGGCCAGGTAGAGCTCGCGCTGCGTCTGCGGCTCGTGCATGAACAGGTGCGGCGGCAGCGGGTTCATGCGCACGGCGAGGCGGACCAGCGGCTGGTCGAGGGCGCGCTCGTCGGCGCCGCGGCGGGCCATGTTGAAGCCGGCGAACCACGCGTAGGCGAGCGCGGCCAACAGCAGGACGAACCCGGCGGCCAGGCGGCGGCGCGCGCGGCGGTTCAGGGCGCCCCAGCGAAAGCGGGTGAAGACCGGCACTGCGTCAGCGGCCATGTCGTCGGTACTGGCGCCTGGCGGCTAGGCCAGCGCGTCGATGATGGCGTTGAACGTGTGGCTCGGCCGCATGGCGGCGGCGGTCTTCACGGGGTCGGGCCGGTAGTACCCGCCCATGTCCACCGGCTTGCCCTGCGCGGCGATGAGTTCCTCGTTGATCCGGGCCTCGTTGGCCGCCAACTGCTCGGCCACGCTGGCGAAGCGGGCCCGCAGGCCGGCGTCCTTCGTCTGCGCGGCGAGCGCCTGAGCCCAGTAGAGGGCCAGGTAGAAGTGGCTGCCGCGGTTGTCGATCTGCCCCACTTTGCGGGCCGGCGACTTGTTGCCGTCGAGGAACTTGCCGATGGCCTGGTCCAGCGTCTCGGCCAGCAGCGCGGCGCGGGCGTTGCCGTACGTGGCGCCGATGTGCTCGAGCGACGCGGCCAGGGCCGAGAACTCGCCGAGGGAGTCCCAGCGCAGGTAGCCTTCTTTCTGGAACTGCTGCACGTGCTTCGGCGCGGAGCCGCCCGCGCCGGTCTCGAACAGCCCGCCGCCTGCCAGCAGCGGCACGATGGACAGCATCTTCGCCGACGTGCCAATCTCGAGAATCGGGAAGAGGTCGGTCAGGTAATCGCGGAGGACGTTGCCGGTCACCGAGATGGTGTCCTCGCCCCTGCGGATCCGCTCGAGCGAGAACGTCATCGCGTCGACCGGCGCCAGGATGCGGAGGTCCAATCCTGACGTGTCGTATTCCTGCAGGTACACCTCGACCTTGCGGATGACCTGCGCGTCGTGCGCGCGGTTGCGGTCCAGCCAGAAGACGGCGGGGGCGCCGGCCGCCCGCGCGCGCCGCACGGCGAGCTTCACCCAGTCGCGGATGGCGATGTCCTTGGTCTGGCACGACCGGAAGATGTCACCAGGCTCGACCGCCTGCTCCAGCAGCGTCACGCCCGAGGCCTCGTCGACCACGCGGATCGCGCCGGCGCCGGGGGCGATGAACGTCTTGTCGTGCGATCCGTACTCCTCGGCCTTCTGGGCCATGAGCCCCACGTTGGGCACCGAGCCCATCGTCGCCGGATCGAAGGCGCCGTGCCGCTTGCAGTCCTCGATGATGGTCTTGTAGATGGTCGCGTAGCAGCGGTCGGGGATCATCGCCTTGGTGTCGTGCAGCTTGCCGTCGGGGCCCCACATCCGTCCCGATTCGCGCACGACGACGGGCATCGACGCGTCGACGATGATGTCGCTCGGCACGTGGAGGTTGGTGATCCCGCGGTCCGAGTCCACCATGGCGAGCGGGGGCCGCTTCGCGTAGACGGCCTGGATGTCGGCCTCGATCCCGGCGCGCGCGTCGGCCGGGAGCGGCTGCAGCTTCGCGTAGAGGTCCCCCAGCCCGAGATTCGGATTGACGCCCAGCTCCGCAAAGGTGGCCGCGTGCTTCTCGAAGACGTCGGCGAAGTAGACGCTCACCGCGTGCCCGAACATCACGGGATCGGACACCTTCATCATGGTCGCCTTCAGGTGGAGCGAGAGCAGCAGCCCGCTGGCCTTCGCGTCGTCTATCTGAGCGGCGAAGAAGCGGCGCAAGGCAGCCACGTGCATCACGGACGTGTCGAGCACCTCGCCCGCCTGCAGCGGCATCTTCTTCTTCAGCACCGCCACCGCGCCGTCCGCGCCCGCGAACTCGTAGCGCACCTCGGTGGGGACGACGATGGTCATCGAGTTCTCGCTGCCGTAGAAGTCCCCCGCCGTCATGTGCGCGACATGCGACTTCGAGTCGGGCGCCCACGCTCCGAGCTCGTGCGGGTGCTTCTTCGAGAAGGCCTTCACCGACAGCGGCGAGCGGCGATCGGAGTTGCCCTCGCGCAGCACCGGGTTGACGGCGCTGCCGAGCACCCTCGCGTATCGGCCCTGGATCGCCCGCTCGGCGTCGTCGGCCGGCGCCTCGGGATAGTCCGGCACGTCATAGCCCTTGCCCTGCAGCTCCCTGATGGCCTCCTTCAGCTGCGGGATCGAGGCCGAGACGTTCGGCAGCTTGATGATGTTCGCCTCCGGCTTGAGCGTCAGCGCGCCGAGCTGAGCGAGACAGTCGGGGATGCGCTGCGCCTCCGCCAGCCGTTCCGGGAAGCTGGCGATGATGCGGCCCGCGAGCGAGATGTCCCTCGTCTCGACCGACACGCCGGTGCCCCGCGTGAAGGCCCGCACGACGGGCAGGAGCGAGTACGTCGCCAGGGCCGGCGCCTCGTCAATCTCGGTCCAGATGATCGTCGCGGTCGTCTCGCTCATGCGGTCTCCTCAGAAAGGACAGCCGCCGGCAGCGTGGCCGGCAGGTCAGCGGCCTATGAGTATAGTGCGGAGCCGGCCGGGAGCGATCAGGCCATTGGCGCCGGGCCCGTCGCCGCGTTGACGCTGTCCGGCGGCGGGCGTAGCATCGTTCTGCCCCTGCGCGCCGGCGCGTCCGGCCTCCCCGCTGCGCGTTGTTTCTGCAGGAGGGCATCACATGCGCACCGCCGCCATCAGCGCTGGCATCCTCTCGCTCGTCGTGAGTTCGTACGTCCCGGCCGGAGGGAGTATCGCTGCCCACGCTCAACCGCCCGGCGTGAAGCTCACGTATCTCTACGACAACACAGAGGCCGTGCCGGAGGTTCACGCCGACTGGGGCTTCGCGTGCCTCGTCGAAAGCCGCGGCGCGCGCGTGCTGTTCGACACGGGGGCGAAGCCCGACGTGCTGAGACACAACGCCGAAGCGCTCAAGGCCGATTTGGGCCGCCTGGACGCGGTCGTGCTCTCGCATGACCACGGCGACCACACCGCGGGATTCCCGGCGCTGGGCCCTCGCCCGGGGCTGCCGGTGTTCTATGCCCGGGGCTTCAGTCCGTCCGTCGTCGCCGCGCTGGGGACATCCGGAGCGAAGCTCGTCCCGGTGTCAACGGGCCTCGAGGTTGCTCCCGGCGTGCGCACCAGCGACGAGTTCGGCACGTCCATCAAGGAAGAGGCGCTGGTCATCGACACGCCCTCTGGTCTCGTCGTGGTGGTCGGCTGCTCGCACCCGGGAATCGTGCCCATGCTGCGCCGAATCAAGGCTTCGGCGGGCCGCCCGATACATACGGTGGTCGGGGGATTCCACCTGCTGCAGGCATCCGCAGACGAGGTCACCGGAATCGTGGCGGCGTTCAAGGAACTGGGCGTCGGCCGCGCCGGCCCCACGCACTGCACGGGCCCCGAGGCAATCCGCCACTTCAAGGAGGCTTTCGGCGACCGCTTCATCCCGGGCGGCGTCGGCACCGTGGTGACCGCGCGGTAGCGGCAGTCCCGTCTGCCCCCTGCCCGTTGTCGCTTCGTTCTCGCCTCTCGCCTCTTCTCGCCTCTCGCCTGCACGTGAGGGGCTCCCTGGTATAGCATGCCGACGGCACCTGTTGAGTGCCGGGAGGAACCATGGACACGCGTCACCCATCCACCGCTGATCGCCGGGACTTCCTGCTGAAGGCCGGTCTCGGCGTCGCCGCCGCCAGCACACTCCTGTCGGATTCCCTGTCCGGCCAGGCTTCCGTCGCGCGCCAGTTGACCGAATCCGAGAAGCTGTCGCGCCTCGCCATGACGTGCTGGCCCCAGCGGCATCTGTTCAAGACGTATGGCCGCGGCACGCCCAACGAGGAGACGGTCGGCCTGCGGAAGAAGGTACGGCGAGATCACGATGCACGACCTGCCGAAGTGGACGAAGGACTACTTCCCGGGTGTGTATCACCTGGACCTGTGGTCGGATGTGTTCGGCGACCCGGCCGACACCGCCCAGTACACGGAGACGACCATCGAGCGCAACGGCAAGCCGTTCACCATGCGCCGCTGGGACCCGAGCGCACCCGCCTCCAGGAAGTGGGTCGAGAAGCTGGCGTCGATCGTCGCGAACGAGAAGTTCATCTGCCAGCACGTCTCGAACAACGCGCCGCAGTTCCTGGCGGATCCCGACGACACCAGGCGCAAGGAAGGCATCCGTGTGGCGAAGCTGTGGATGGACTCGGCGGCCGTCCTCGGCGCCAAGACGATGCGCGCCAACACCGGGACGGCGATCGGGCGCATCATGCCCGAGGCCGAGGACCATTCCACCGGCTACCCGAAGAACGAGAAGATCGTCGTCTTCCTGAAGAAGTGCATCGAGTCGTTCCGGGAGCTGGCGGAGTACGGCGAGAAAGTGGGCGTGAAGATCACGATCGAGAACCACTGGGGCCTGTGCGCCAACCCCATGAACATCCGGATCATCATGGATGAGGTCAATCATCCCTACTGCGAGTGCACGCCGGACTTCTGCAACTGGGAGAACGAGTTCCACCTCTTCCACGGCCTCGAGGCGGTGATGCCGTACACCCACACCCACGTGCACGCGAAGTACTGGGACCGCTGGAAGACGCCCGAGAAGGACTGGAACGACGTGCAGCGCAGCGTGCGCATCCTGAACGCCCACCGCTACAAGGGCACGATCGCCCTCGAGTGGGAGAACGGGCCGATGGACGGCATCGAGGGCACGAAGTGGCTGATGAAGGAAGTGCTGGCGGCGCTTTAAACGGCAGGCGAGAGGGGATAGGCGGGAGGCGAGAAGGCCGCGAGTCTGCCCTACCCCTCTCGCCTATCCCCTCTTCCTTGCCCCCTATCGCCTCTCCCCTGTTCCTCCTCCCCTCTTCTGTGCCCGCTGCCGCCCCTGGTGTAGCATGCCCGCGGCACCTGCTTTGTGCCGGGAGGAACCATGCACACTCGCCGCCCATCCAGCACCGCTCGCCGCGACTTTCTGGTGAAGGCCGGCCTCGGCGTCGCCGCGGCCGGCACGCTGCTGTCGGACTCGCTGGCCGCGCAGGCGTCGGTCGCGCGCCAACTGACCGAACCGGAAAAGCTGTCCCGCCTCGCCATGACGTGCTGGCCGCAGCGCCACCTGTTCAAGACGTACGGCCGCGGCACGCCCAACGAAGAGACCCTTGGCTTGCGGAAGAAGGTACGGCGAGATCACGATGCACGACCTGCCGAAGTGGACGAAGGACTACTTCCCGGGTGTGTATCACCTCGACCTGTGGTCGGATGTGTTCGGCGACCCGGCCGACACCGCCCAGTACACGGAGACGACCATCGAGCGCAACGGCAAGCCGTTCCCGATGCGTCGCTGGCTCCCAAGCGCGCCCGCGTCCAAGAAGTGGCTGGAGAAGCTCGCGTCGGTTATCGCGAACGAGAAGTTCGTGACCCAGCACGTCTCGAACGATGCGCCCCAGCTCCTGGCTGATCCTGACGACGCGAGGCGCAGGGAAGGCATCCGCGTGGCCAAGCTCTGGATGGACGCAGCCGCCTCCCTCGGCGCCAAGACGATGCGCGCCAATACCGGGACGGCGATCGGGCGCATCATGCCCGGGGCCGAGGACCACGGCACGGGCCTTCCGAAGAACGAGAAGATCGTCGTCTATCTGAAGAAGTGTATCGAGTCGTTCAAGGAGCTCGCGGACTACGGCGCCACCGTCGGCGTGAAGATCACGATCGAGAACCACTGGGGTTTGTGCGCCAATCCCATGAACATCCGCATCATCATGGACGAGGTGAACCACCCCTATTGCGAGTGCACGCCCGACTTCTGCAACTGGGAGAACGAGTACCACCTCTTTCACGGCCTCGAAGCGGTGATGCCGTACACGCACACCCACGTGCACGCGAAGTCCTGGGACCGCTGGAAGACGCCCGAGAGAGACTGGAACGACGTGCAGCGCAGCGTCCGCATCCTGAACGCGCACCGCTACAAGGGTACAATCGCCCTCGAGTGGGAGAGTGGGCCGACGGACGGCATCGAGGGGATGCAGGGGCTGATGAAGGACGTGCTCGCGGCGCTCTAGGAAATGGGGGCTCGGGGCTCGGGGCTCGGCAGCGGTTCGACACAATCTCCCGAATCCCGAGTCCCGAATCCCGAATCCCGATCGGCCGCCTCGCTCTAGGCGGAGGGCAGGGGCTTCTGCCCGGCGAAGATCCGATCGAGGCGCGCGACGACGTCCTTCAGGTAGACCGCGTCGCCGCCGTTGATTTCCGTCGTCACCCAGCCCTCGTATTTCACCTCGGCGAGCGCCGCCCGAACCGCGGGCCAGTCCACGTCCCCTTCGCCGAGATTCGTCCAGGAGTACTTGCTCTCCTTGCGGTCGAGCTTGAAGTCTTTCACGTGCACGCGGCAGATGCGCGGGCCGAGCGTGCGGATCCAGTCCTGCGGGAAGCCGTAGAAGAGCATGTTGCCGACGTCGAGGTACACCTTCACCCACGGCGAATTGAACTCGTCGACGTAGCGCGCCATCTCGAGCGGGCTGATCAGGAACTTGTTCCAGACCTCCTCCATGCCGATGACGACCTTCAACTCGGCGGCCAGCGGCAGGATCCGCTCCTTGATGACCTTCTGGGATCGCGTCCAGGCGTCCTTGTACCCGGTGTCGGCGTTCACGACGCCCGGCACGAGCAGGACCGCGTCGGCGCCCCAGAGCTTCGCGTTGCGCAGCGACGTCTCCATCCCGGCCACACTCTTGTTGACGACCTCCGGGTCGGCGCTCGAGAGCGGAAAGCGCCAGTGGTCCGCGTTCATCACGCCGTGGATCTTGAGCCCCGCCTTGGCCGCGGCCTCTTTAATCTCGGCGGCCACGGCGGGCTCCGAAATCGTGCCAATCTCGATGCCCTGGAACCCGACGTCGACCGCCAGCTTGAACTTGTCGAAGTAGCCCAGCTCCTTGGGGAGCATCGACACGTAGACGGCCTTCTTCAGCCCGCCGCCGGTGCCCGCCTGGGGCGACGCCGACACCTTCGAGCCACGCATCGCGGCCAGCGCGGACGCCGCTGCCGCCATCTCCAGGAACGCCCGCCTATCCATCTTCGCCATACCGCCCTCCCTCGCTGGGGCAGACTACTCCGATGGGGCGCGCGACTCAAGCCCGCGCGCTCGCGCGCGGGCTTGCCTCGCCGAAACCCCGAACGTTGGACGGGGCGAAGGCGGAGCCTGTCTCGCCGTAGCCCGGGAGCTTGGAGGGAGCGAAGGCGGAGGTATAGAATCCTCCCGAACTGATTCCCGCCAGCAAGGAGAAGAGGGACATGGACGATTCGAAGGACACCAAGGTCGGCCGCCGCGAGTTCGTGGGCCTGGCCGCCGCCGCCACCGCCGGCTTCACCATCCTGAAACCCCACACCGTCTTCGGCACGCAGGCCAACTCGGCCGTGCGGCTCGGCCTGCTCGGCTGCGGCGGCCGCGGCACCGCGGTGACCGAGTCGTTCCTGCGCAATTCGGCTGCCGTCGTGACGGCGCTCGGCGACGTCTTCCCCGACAACATCGAGGGCGCAGTCCGGACCCTCGATCCTATCTCGATGAAGCTGCGCAAGCCCAGAATCGAGGGCGTGCCGACCTTCAAGGGCATCAAGGCCTACGAGCAGATGTTCGCGAGCAAGGACATCGACGCGGTTTACATCGCGACACCGCCCTACTTCCACCCCGAGCACCTCGAGGCCGCCTTCGCCGCCGGCAAGCACGTCTACCTCGAGAAGCCGGTGGCGGTCGATGTGCCTGGCGCCAAGCGCATCATGGCCGTCGGCGAGAAGATGAAGGGCAAGCTGAGCCTGGCCGTGGGCTTCCAGATCCGTTACGCGTCGCCGTATGTCCTGCTCGAAAAGCGCATCCGTGAAGGCCAGATCGGGTCGCCCGTGTCCGGCGAGATTCACTATTTCGCCTCGTTCATCGATCGTCCGCCGTTTGCCGACAAGTCCGCCGACGAGCGCCGCCTGCGCAACTGGATTCACGAGAAGACCATCTCGGGCGACATCATCGTCGAGCAGAACATCCACATCATCGACGTGACCAACTGGCTGCTGAACGCGCGGCCGCTGAAGGCCTACGGGAAGAACGGGCGCCTCGGCCGCAGCGACGACCGGGACTGCTCGAGCCACTACAACTGCGTGTACACCTATCCGAAGGACGTGCACGTCAGCTTCTCGTCGACCCAGTACCGGCAAGGCGTCGTGGGGCGTCGGCATGCAGTACTACGGGACGCGCGGAATTGCCGAGGCCCGCTACAGCTCGCCCGTGCGGATCTCAGGCGAGACGACGTGGGAGTACCCGGGCCTCGGCCAGGCGCAGGCCGTCGACCAGAAGGCCGCCGTCACGGGCCGGTTCACCGGCGCGCTGGATGACGCGGACGCCAACAAGCAGGCGGCGTTCATCGGCAGCGTCCAGACTGGCAATCTGCTGAATGAGGCGATGTCCGGCGCCGAGTCGACGCTGGCGGCGATCCTCGGCCGCATGGCCGCCGAGACGGGCCGCGAGGTGACCTGGGAAGAGCTGCTGAAGTCGACCGAGGTCTACGACCCGAAGATCAACTTTGCGCAGTTCGTGTAGGCGCGACTCAGAGTCAGTAGCCAGTAGTCAGTAGCCAGTAGCAGAAACCGCTGCTGGACGCTGCCTGCTGGCTACATGCTCCTGGCCGCGGGTTCGCTCGAATCCCGAATCCCCAATCCCGAATCCCGGCGCGGTGTCACTTCCCCACCGGCTGCAATTCGATCCGCCTGAAGAAGATTTCCGCCCCTTCCGACTGAATCATGATCTTCCCCGCCGTCAGGCTGGCCCGGACGCCTTCGTTCACGGTTTTCCCGTTCACGACGTAGGTGAGCAGGTCGCCCTGCGCGACCACCTCGAGGCGCGTCCACTCCCCGTACGGGCTCTCGACATCGTCTTTGCCGCGGAAGCCCAGGCTGTCTTTCCAGTCGACGTCGCGGCCGTACCAGTTGATGCGGCCCGTTTCGAACAGGCGCGCCTCGCCGGCCGGGTCGAACACCGCCTCGCCATCGCGGTCTTTCCCGGCCCGGGCGGTGAGAGACGGCGTGAGCCGCGTGCCGTCGGCCTCGAACCCCGCCACCAGGATGACGTCGCCCACGCCGCCCTCGATAATCTGGGCCTCGATGGACCGCATCCACGGCCCGTTGAAGTCGCGGCCGGTGTTGCCGTCCGCGCCCTGCGCGTGCACGAGCACGCCGCTGTCCCGGGCCGCGTTCTTCCGCTGGCCCCAGGTCACCGGCCCCCACCGGAACTCCACCACGAGGCGATAGTCGCGATAGGCCTCGCGGGTGACGAGGCCGCCCCACTTCTCGCCGCTGATGCGGATGGCCGGCGCGCCGTCCACCTGATCGACAACAGTGATGACACGCAGCGGGTCCTCGCGATGCGAGTCCACGAGCCACGTGTAGAAGTTGTCGAGGCTCTTGCCGTCGAAGAGCGGGACGACCTTCTCGGGCGCGATCGCGGTCTGGGCGGACGCACCCGCTGGTGCGGCGAGCATGAGACAGACGAGGAGTGCAGTGACGGCGCGCATCAGGTCGACCTCCATTCGCGGGGACAGTCCCCCGCTTGGCCTTCGGACGGGGACAGTCCCCGGGCGGTTCAGATCCGCAGGAACAGTTTCCTCTTGTACATCCAGTACAGGATGAGCCAGTAGCCCAGCAGGATCGCGCTGCCCATGACGAACGGCTCGTACGCCGCCCCGAACGCCTCGAACGTCCCCGCGCCCAGGTGGGTGCGCAGCGAGCCGCGGATGAAGTCCTCGAAGAGGTGCGCGATCATGTAGGCCGCGATCGAGTTCATCCCGATCACGACCAGCCAGAAGGCGGACTTGCGCCACCTGGCGAGATCGACGACGGCGTAGAAGGCGGCGAGGAGCAGGAAGCACCAGCCGCCGCTGAAGAGCGTCCAACTCGGCGTCCAGATGCGCTTGACCGACGGGCAGACGCCGGTCGCGTCCAGAAGCCAACCCGACGCGATCCCGACCGCGCCGGCGACGAGCAGCCACGTCAGCTTCTGCCGCGCCGTCTGCTCCCCCTTCATGACCCGGCCAGCCAGCAGGCCGAGGATCATCGTCCCGAGGGTCGGAATGAAGCTGAGCGTCGCGTATCCCCCGCCGTTGTACTTGAACCACCCGTCGGGCGGGAACAGGTTCAGGAACCACGTGTCGAACGCCCAGGCCAGGTTGGTGTTCTTGTTCCAGTGGGCCGCGAACCCGGTGTAGTTGTAGACCCAGTCCGGCTTCGCGCCGGCCGCGGCCCAGTCGAATGCCGGGCCGGGCAGCGGGTAGAGCGCGAAGGCGGCCCAGTAGCCGGCCAGGATCAGCCCGAACGCGATCCAGGCGTCGCGTGACTTGCGGAAACCGAGCAGAAAGAGCACGCCGTACCCCAGGCCGATCTGGGTCAGCGTGTCCTCGAACGTGAAGCGGGTGAACTCGCGCCCGATGGACCGCAGGAAGATGCCGAGGGCGACCAGCAGGAACGCCCGCCAGAACGCATGGAGCGTCATCCAGCCCTTCGTCTGGCCCTTGGCGAGGCGGCTGGCCATCGAGTACGGCACGGCCACGCCGACCATGAAGGAGAACGACGGCTGGATGAGATCGTGGAGTGAGCACCCCGCCCACGGCGCGTGCGTCTGATGAAACGCCAGGAACGCCCAGACGGCGCTCTGCGGGACGCGGGAGGCGACCTCGGCGAGGCGCAGCACCTCGGCCATCATCAGGAACATCACGAAGCCGCGGTAGGCGTCGAGCGACGCGAGCCGAGGCGGCGCGGCGGCGGGTGGAGAGGCGTCGGCGACGGCGTTCCGGGCAGCACTCATGCGGCGGATGATATCCCACCGGCGGTATACTCTGCCTGCTGACCGAGGAGGTTCCAATGTCCGTCACCCGCACCATGCCGATCGCGCTTGCGGCACTCGCCGCGTTTCTGCTCGCCGGGGCCGTGGCCGCGCAGGCCCCGCCTCCGCCCGGGTTCGTACAGCTGTTCAACGGCAAGGACTTCACGGGCTGGAAGGTGCCGGCCGGCGACAACGGGCACTGGAAGATCGTGGACGGCGTCATCGACTACGACGCGCAGAGCGAGGCGCCGGGCGACAAGAACCTCTGGAGCGCCGGCGAGTACGGCGACTTCGTTCTGCGCCTCGAGTGGCGCATCAAAGACACGCCCTACGTGAACCCGGGCGTGCCGATCATCCGCGTCGACGGCACCCACAAGAAAGGGCCCGACGGGAAAGAGATCCGGCTTGCCGTCCCGGATTCCGACTCGGGCGTCTACGTCCGCGGCTCGTCGAGAGCCCAGATCAACATCTGGGCGTGGCCGATCGGATCCGGCGAAGTGTACGGCTACCGGATGGACCCGAAGATGCCGCCGGAGGTGCGCGCCGGCGTCACGCCGAAGGCCAACGCCGACCGCGACATCGGCGAGTGGAACGCGTTCGAAATCACGATGAAGGGCGACCGGCTGACTGTCGTGCTCAACGGCGTCACGGTGCTCGACAACGCGCGCCTGCCGGATGTCCCGACCCGCGGCCCCATCGCGCTCCAGCACCACGGTCAGAAGAAGGACGGCGTCTGGACGGGCCCGCCGTCCCTGGTGCAGTTCCGGAACATCTCGATCCGCGAACTGAAGTAGTCCCGGCCGGTCTCAGGGCCCTGGACATGGAGGAGGCAGACATGGATCGGCGCGATTTCCTCGTGAAGGGCTCGGCGGCGTCGCTGCTGGCGTGCTTCCCGGCGTCGCTGGCAGGCCTCGAGCGCACGGTGGAGGCTGGCAAGCTTGAACGGCGCGCTCTTGGCCGCACCGGCGAGCGGCTCTCCATCATCGGCTTCGGCGGCATCGTCGTCACCAATGCCTCGACCCGGGAAGCGGCGGATCGCGTCGCGGAAGCCGTCGGCTACGGCGTGAACTACTTCGATGTCGCGCCGAGCTATGGCAACGCGGAAGAGATGCTCGGCCCGGCGCTCGAGCCCCACCGCAAGGGCGTCTTCCTGGCGTGCAAGACGACCGAGCGCAGCCGCGACGGCGCGGTGCGGGAACTCGACAACTCCTTGCGCACCATGCGCACGGACCACTTCGACCTGTACCAGCTGCACGCCGTCACCACGAAAGAGGACGTCGAGAAGATCTTCGCGCCGGCCGGTGCCCTCGAGGCGGTCGTCGGAGCAAGGAAGGCCGGCAAGGTCCGCTTCCTCGGCTTCTCGGCGCACTCGGTGGAAGCGTCGCTGGCGCTCATCGAGCGCTTCGACTTCGACACGATCCTCTTCCCCACCAACTTCGGAACGTGGCACGCGGGCAGCTTCGGGCCGCAGGTGCTGGCCGCAGCGCAGGCGAAGAAGATGGGCATTCTCGCGCTCAAAGCGATGGCCCGCGGGCCCTGGCCGAAGGACGCGAAGCGCGACCGCTACCCGAAGTGCTGGTACGAGCCGCTCGCGGCGCCCGAGGACGCGATGATGGGCCTGCGGTTCACCCTCTCCCATCCCGTGACGGCCGCCATCCCGCCGGGCGACGAAACGCTCTTCAAGCAGGCCCTGGGCCTGGCCCTGCGATTCACGCCGCTGCAGGAAGAGGAGGCGCTCGCCATCAAGCAGAAGGCCATGGCGGGCGCACCGCTCTTCAAGTTCCCGACCTGGGGCTGACGCTCACGACTCGGGGCTCGGGGTTCGGGATTCGGTTGTCGGCATGGAGCCCGGGGTCTTAGGAGACCCCGGGTGGCAGCCCTGTCACCGCCGCGCACCAAACCAGTAGCTCACCTTGACGAGAAACACGTCGTCTGCCGGCGACGTGTAAACGCGCGACACGCCGGAACTGAAGTCGAAGTCGCCCGACAACTGCCGGCTCTGGCGCTGCTGGGTCCAGACGGCAAACAGCGACGACCCGGGCCGGAACTCCCACCGGAAGACGGCGTTGACGCGCAGCGAGGTGACGTTGAAGTCGGGCTGCGCGATCGAGAAGGGCTGGGCGGGGCCCTCCGCGTCGGGGTCGATGACGTATCGATTGCCCAACGGCGTGATGGTGCCGGCATCGATGCCATACCGCAGGAAATCGTACGTGCGCGGCGCGTAGACCTCCTTGATGGCTCCGTAGTCCGCGGCGGAAATGAGCGACTGCAGGTAGACCTGCAGGGACGTGCGCGGCGAGGTGGCGACGCTCAACCGCGTGGTGGCCGAGGTTTCGATCTGTCCCAGGTCCCCGAAGACGTAACGGCTCCCGTACGTGCGCTCCGCGTAGGGGTCGGCCACGGTGGACAGGTACTGCGCCGACACGATGTTCCTGCGGTACGAAGGTCCGGCGGCGATCGTGAGGGCGGGAAATGGCCGCCACGCCACCTGGGCTTCGAGCGCCAGGGCGGACGCGCCGTACTCGCGATCGGTGTAGGCCCCGCCGAGGGCGACCACGGCCGTCTTCCGGGGGTCGGTGGTGAGGCCCAGCGTCACGCCGCGGTTCCCCGGGCGGATGACCGTGGGCCCGCCGCGCGTCAGCTTGTCGTCCCACACGCGCTGGGCGTAGGTGAACTGGGCCGACGTCCGCCACATGTTCCTGAAGCGGACCGTGGCATTGGCCTGCCAGCCGTCGCCCTGGGACTGCCAGCCCCAGTTCCAGGTCCACCACTTCGACACCCAGAACGTGCGTTCGCTCGTCCACCGGTCCGGTGTGAGCTTCCGGTACTGGACCAGCGCGTGGCCGCCCGCCCGATCGGTCTGTGTCGAGAAGCCGGCGTCGTTCACCTCGAGGCCCGGGCTCATCCCCCAGATGCCGAGGTTCACCGTGACGTTGCCGCTGTTGCGGTTCAGGTTCGCCTGGCCGTTCCAGCCCGACATGCTCGTGGCGGTCGGATCGAGCTTCACGAAGTCCACATCCGGCCGCTGCAGGTAGCGCTGCTCGGCCTTCTGCAGGCGCGTGATGGCGTCGGTCGAGCCGTGCACCGAGCTGCCGGCGATCCCGCCGTGGAACACCCACGTCCGGGCGTTGTCGAGGAAGACGTGCCCGTCGACGCCGACCATCAGGGCGCGATCCGTGAGGTAGGACACCAGCGCAGGTTCGTCGAGGTCCCGGACGACCGCGGTGCCGAGCACGCCGATGGCCGCGCGCCTCCCCAGCCCGCGCTGGGCACGGAAGACGGCGTAGTTCGTGAGCGGCTCGACCTCGGCCTTCGCGGTCTCGGTGCCGTTCGACACCTGGGCGTATTCGCGGCCCGTCACCGCGTCGAGCAGGCCGACGGTCCAGCCGTTCCGCGTGCGCCCGACGACTTTCGCGGCGCCGAGGATGGTGGTCCAGGCCGGAATGTCGACATAGCGGTCGTTGACCTTCACCTGCGGGTAACGGCCGATGCGGCGGCTGTAGTACAGCGTCGGTTCGGGCCTGAAGAACCCCCAGGTACCTGGCTCGCACCGCTGCGGCCGAAATCGCCGAATACCTTGGCGCCTTCGGTGAAGAACGGGCGCCGCTCTTCGAAGAAGGTCTCGAACTGGGTGAGGTTCACGACGGCCGGGTCGACCTCCACCTGGCCGAAGTCCGGGTTGAAGGTCGCGTCGAGCGTCAGGCTGCTCGACATGCCGTACTTCAGGTCGAGGCCGGCGCCGGCAAAGAACCTCGAGCCGTCGTTGAACGGCAATCCGGCGGCCGCGGGCGCGATGAACTCGCCCTTGGCCGTCACGTACGGCAGGAACTCGAGCGCCGTGGGCGGGTCGATCCCGGCAATGCCCTCGAGGCGCGCCATCCGGGAGGCGAGGCCCGATTCGTTCTTGGGCACGAGCTGCAGCCAGTCGGCCTCGTTGCGGCGCTGGATGATGCGCTGCACGTTGATGCCCCAGGTGTAGCGATCGCGCTTCGGGAAGCGCAACTGGGACAGCGGGATCCGCAACTCGACGGTCCAGCCGCCGGGCCCGGCCTGCACGGCCGACTCCCACACAGCGTCCCACGTCGGGTCGAGGAAGTTGTCATTGTAGATGAGCGCGTCGCGCTGGACCCCGGCGGCCGACACGCCGAACTGCGCGCCCGTCAGCCGATCGTGGTGGGGATCGAGGTACACGAGCAGCGCGTCGGCTTCCACCGCGGCGTCGCGCCGCGACAACTGGCGCACGATGCCGCCCGGCTCACGGTCGCGCAACTCGGCGGCCACATACACCGCCCGGTCGTCGAAGGCGACGCGCACGAGCGTGTCCTCCGTCGCGGGCTTGCCCTCGTCGGGATCGCGCTGGAGGAAGCCGCCGGCGGGTTCCGCGCCCGCCCAGACGGGATCGTCGAGCCGGCCATCGATGACCGGGGCGGGTACCGCGCGGACGGCGTTCACGGTGCGAGGCGGCGGCGTCTGCGCGCGCGCGGTCGCCGAAACCGAGGCGGCCAGCAAGCATCCTGCCAACCCGAGCGCCACCCGTGCGCGCGGCATCGAGCGCATCCTACCGCACAGCCGACGGGCCGGGGACGTCACCGCCGGCTCCGGCCACCGCGAACGGCCACCGGCCGGTCCATTTCGACCAGGCGAAGAACGCGGCGATGCCGAGGCCGAGCGTGCCGAGCCCGAACGCGATGACCTCGGGGCCCGATGTCGCGAACAGGAAGATCCAGCCGAAGAGCGCCACCAGGTTCGGCAGCGGGTACAGCCAGACGCGGAACGGGCGTGGCATACCCGGCGCGTGGCGGCGCAGCAGCGTCAGCGCCACCACCTGGCCGATGAACTGCACCAGGATCCGCGTGGTGATCAGGGCGTCGATCACCATGCCCAGCGACAGCGTGCTCGCCAGGATCGCGACGACGCCAATGACGACGAGCGACACGTGCGGGAAGTGCTTGGTCGGGTGCACCCGCCCGAACGCCTTGAAGAAGGTGCCGTCGGCGGCGGCGGCGTACGGGATCCGCGAGTAGCCCAGCAGCAGCGCGAACACCGACCCGAACGCCGTCCAGAGCACCAGCGCCGTGAACAGCGTCGCCACGCGCGCGCCGTAGATCCGCTCCATGAACAGGGACACGATGAAGTCGGACTGCGGGAACTGGTCCGCCGGCACGAACTCGCGCCAGGGAACCACGCCGAGGATCGACAGGTTGATCCCGATGTAGATGAGCGCCACCACGACGACGCTGATGAGAATGGACCGCGGGATCACCCGGCCCGGCTCGGTCACCTCGTCGCCGATGTAGGCCACGCTGTAGTAGCCGAGGTAATCGTAGATGCCGACGCGCGACGCGGCGCCGAGACCGAAGAGGAAGCCCACCGAGAACGAGAAGGCGCCGGGCGGCACGTCGAAGGCCAGCGCCGGATCGAAGTGCAGCGCGCCGGTGACGATCACGGCCAGCGTGGTGAGCAGCGTCCCGACCCACAGGCTGACGGTGAGTTTCCCGATCGAGCCGATGCGGCGGTACAGGAGGGCGATGTTCACCACGCCCACGACAACCGCCACCGCCACGGTCCCGCCCTGTGTCAGGCCCGGCCAGACGTAGCGCAGGTACCGGGCGAACCCGATGTAGCCGGAGGCAATCTCGAGCGGCCCGCTCAGGATGAACTGCCAGATGAACAGGAACGCGACCAGCCGGCCCCATCGCTCCCGGCCGAACCCCTCGCGCAGGTAGCGGTACGACCCGCCCGAGCCCGGCATGGCCGCGCTCAACTCGCTCCACACGAGGCCGTCGGCGATGACGATCACGAGGGCCACGAGCCAGCCGAGCAGGGCCTGCGGCCCGCCAAGCGCCGTCATGAGGAGCGGGATCGTGATGAACGGCCCGATCCCGATCATGTTCGACATGTTGAGCGCCGTGGCCTGCAGCAGGCCGAAGCGGCGCTCGAGGGCCGGCGCGGGCGCGGTCCCGGGCGTGGGTTCGATGGCGCGCATGCTCACGGGTCGATCAGGCTAGCGCGGCAGGAACGGGAACAGCCGCTTCAGCTCCGCGGCGTCGGGCCGGCGCCCGTACTCGCAGATCTCGAACGCCTCGGCGTGCTCGACCTTCGCGCCGGCGTCCTGGCCGTAGGCCTTCACCAGCGCCGCGCGCGTGGCGTCGGTGATGCGCCCCCATCGCTGCTTCGCCACCATCGCCCGGCGGGCCGCCGGGTCCTTCGGCACCTGGTCGAGCCGCCCGTTCAGCCACGGCAGCCATTCGTACATCTGCGACGCGTGCGCGTCGATGGCGTCGATCTTCTTCTCGAACGTGTCGTCGATCGACACGGCGACGTCGGGCGTGAACGGGTTCGGCTTCTGGAAGGCGTCCTCGAAGTACATGAACACCGGGTTCTGGCGCAGCGCCGGCGTGTCGGGCGCCACGTTGGGCACCGTCACCATGAACGCCGCGTCCTGCAGCAGGATGCCGGTGTAGCGGTGGTCGGGATGGTAATCGTGCGGCCGGGGCCCGAGCACGAGGTCCGCCTTCCACTGCCGGATCAGCCGGATGATCTGCTCGCGGACCTGAAGCGTGGGCATCAGCTCGCCGTCGTGATTGTCGAGCGTGATGTAGTCGACGCCGAGCCGGCGGCCGGCTTCCTGCGCCTCGGCCCGCCGCCGCGCCGCCAGCGCGCCGCCGCCCTGGCTCTGGTGGCCGGCGTCGCCGCTGGTCACCGACACGAAGCGGACGCGATGGCCCGCCGCCGCCCATTTGGCCGCCGTGCCTCCGGCGCGGATGTCGCAGTCGTCGGGATGCGCGCCGAAGGCGATGATGTTCAGCGGCGCCGGCGCGGCCGGGGCCTGGCCCGGGGGCGCGGCGGACAGGGTCACAGCGAAAGCCCCGGTGCACACGAGCAACAGGGCCGCCAGGGTCACGCGTCGAAGCACAGTCATGGTCAAGGCCTCCCGTGGGGCGAATTCTAACCGGGAATCGGGGCCCGGGGTTCGGGAATCGGGAATCGGGATCCTGGCATACACTCTGCTACATGAACGCCGACACGCCAGTCACGCCGCGTCACTCGCGCGCCATCGCCGCCCGCACCCTGCTGTTGACTACGCTGCTGCTCGCCGCGCTCGTCATCGCCACGCCCTCGCTCGACGCCGCACCGCAGCACCCCGCGATCATGAGCGCGGGGTACTTGAACGAGCGCGCGCCGTATCCCGAGTGCCACGCGTCGACGGTCGCCGAGGCCTCACCGGGGCGCCTCGTGGCCGCGTGGTTCGGCGGCACACGCGAGGGCGCACCCGACGTGGGCATCTGGGTCACGCGGTTCGAGTCGGGCCGCTGGACCGAGCCGGTCGAGGTGGCCACGGGCACGCAGCCCGACGGCTCGCGCCATCCGACGTGGAACCCGGTGCTGTTCGCCGTGCCGGGACAGCCGCTTCACCTCTACTACAAGGTCGGTCCATCGCCTCGCGCCTGGTGGGGCATGCAGATGTCGTCCGACGACGGCGGGCGCACCTGGAGCGCGCCCGTTCGCCTGCCGGCCCCGCTGCTGGGACCCATCAAGAACAGGCCGGTCGTGCTCGCTGACGGAGCGTGGCTGAGCGCGTCGAGCACCGAGGACTCGCCCACCGGCTGGCGCGTCCACGCCGAACGGTCCGCCGACGGCGGCCGCACGTGGGAAGTGGCGGGCCCGATCGACAAGGGCCCGTGGAACCTCGAAGCCATCCAGGGCAGCATCCTGTTTCACCGCGACGGGAGGCTGCAGATGGTCGGCCGCACGCGCAGCGGCCCGGTGTTCAGCTCGTGGTCGACCACTGGAGGACGCAGCTGGAGCCCGCTCGAACCGCTCGGACTCCCGAACCCGAACGCCGGCACCGATGCCCTGACACTCGCCGACGGCCGGCACCTGATCGTGTACAACGACGCCCCGCCGGCACCCGGGGGGCGCAGCGGCAAGCGATACCCGCTGGCCGTCGCGCTGTCGCGGGACGGCGTCTGCTGGACGAAAGCCGCGATCCTCGAGGACGCGCCGATACCGGAAGGGTACGCCTACCCGGCAGTCATCCAGGCGGCCGACGGGCTCGTGCACATCACCTTTACCTGGAACCGCCAGCGCATCAAGCACGTGGTCATCGATCCCCGAAAGCTGTAGGGATCGGTCATCTGGGAGAGTTCGGTCAGCCGCCAGGCAGACTTCCGGGGGACGTCAGGCCCGGCAGGGGTCGGATCCGGGCCAGCTTTCGTGCGACGACCCCGATCGACGTGCGGGCATCGCTCTTGCGTGTGTATCGGCTGGTCGCGGGAGCGCCCAGTGCCGCTCGCCAGGCCCGTTGTTCCTCCTCGGGACCGGTCTGGTAACGGCGCAGCGACACCCGCCAAACGTCAGGCACCACCTGCACGGGTCGCGTCCTTGTGTCGCGACGCGAAGCGCCCGCCCACGCGTATAGCGGTGGCCGGGCGCTTCGTCTGTACGCGCCTATTTCGCGCGGCGGTTGAAGGCGGCGATCCACTCGCGGGCCAGGCGTTGCGCCTCGGCGATCTGCGGGGCGGTCATGCGGCGCGTGAGGCGTTCGCGGGCCGCGGCGTAGGTCGCGCGCTCGTCGGCCGACGGCGCGCGCGACTCGGCGATGAGCATCCAGCGGCACGCCTCGATGTCGCTGCGCTGCACGCCGAGCGCGCGGGCGTAGAGGTCGGCAAGGTCGGTACTGCGACGGGGCGTGGCCCTGGTCCGCCGCGCGCCGGTACCAGGCGGCAGCCTGCGTGTAGTCCTGGGCGACACCGCGGCCGCTTGCATAGGCGTGGCCGAGATTGGCCTGGGCGCGCGCCTCCCCTGATCGGCCGCGCGCCGGTACCATGCGAGGGCCTGCGCGTAGTCCTGGGCGACGCCGCGGCCGAGCTCGTAGCAGGCCCCCAGGTTGAGCTGCGCCGTGACATCCTCCTGCTCGGCCGCCCGGCGGTACCAGCGGACCGCTTCAGCGGGGTTGGCGGCGACGCCGCGCCCATGTTCGAGCATGACGCCAAGCATGAACTGCGCCTGCGCCTTGCCCTGCTCGGCCGAGCGGCGGAACAACGCGACGGCCTGGGCCTCGTCTTTCGGCACGCCCCGGCCGCCGGCAAGCGCGAGGCCGAGCCTCACCTGCGCCGTGGCATCGCCCTGGTCGGCGGCCTTGCGGAACCACGCGGCCGCCGCGGCCTCGTCCCTGGAGACGCCGTCGCCAGCCGCATAGAGGCTGCCGAGTTTCACCTGCGCGGTCGGCTCGCCCTGCTCGGCGGCCTTGCGATACCAGGCGGCGGCCTCGGCGGGATCGAGGGGCACCCCCAGCCCGGACGCGTAGCACCATCCCAGATTCAGCTGGGCCAGCGCGTGGCCCTGCTCTGCCGCCTTGCGGTACCAGGCCGCCGCCTGCGCGTAGTCGCGCGGCACGCCCTGGCCGATCGCGTACATCAGCCCGAGCTCGAGCTGCGCCACGGCGTCGCCCTCCGCGGCTCGGGCGCGCAAGGCGTCCATCCGATCGGTGGCCGACGGGGCGGGCCTGGGGGCCGGCGGCACCTGTGCGCCGGCCTGAGCCCCCGCCAGCACCGACAGCGCGGCGGCAACGGCGAGTGCCCGAGTGTATGGCGTGAGTCGCATCAGCCGCATGTCCTGCGATCCGCCACGGGGCGAATCCGTTTTCGAGTGTACACCGCCGCCAGGCCTGTTGCGCCACGAGCAACGACCGATACACCAATCGACAAGTGGCGCGGCGGGTGCAGGAGGTGCTCGACACCCAGCTGGCAGCTTCACCGGCCAGACACACCCGCACGGGGAACCGAGAGTACACCGGCCCGCCCCGCCACGCGATATCTCCTTTCGGCACGGCCGCTTCCCCACCCTCGCCGCCCACGCCTCCCCCGCGGTTATCACGTCGCCAAGCGTTGAACATTACCGGTTCGATCGGATTCAGGCGCCCGCATTCGTGCTACGATGCGTCGATCGCCCCCTGGCCCGACCGGGCGCCCTCGACCTCCCCCCAAGGTTCCTCTCGGTCTCCACCGCCTGTGCCCTCTCCACACGGAGTGCCGCATGTCCATCGAACGGAAGATCCTCGAACTCGCCCATCTGCGCGAACAGGCCTACCGGGCCGGAGGCGAGGCCCGCCTGAAGAAGCAGCGTGACCAGGGCAAGTATTCCGCGCGCGAGCGGATCGACCGGCTCCTCGACGAAGGGAGCTTCGAGGAGTTCGACACGTTCGTCACGCACCGCTGCACGGATTTCGGCATGGAGAAGGACCAGCCGTACACCGACGGTGTGGTGACCGGGCACGGCACGATTGGCGGACGGCTCGTCTTCGTGTTCAGCCAGGACTTCACGATCTTCGGCGGCAGCCTCTCGAAGGCCTACGCGGAGAAGATCTGCAAGATCATGGATCTTGCGGCGAAAGTCGGCGCGCCGGTCCTCGGCCTGAACGACTCGGGCGGCGCGCGCATCCAGGAAGGTGTCGACGCGCTGGCGGGCTACTCGGACATCTTCCTCAAGAACGTCCTCTATTCCGGCGTGGTGCCGCAGATCAGCCTCATCCTCGGCCCGTGCGCGGGCGGCGCGGTGTACAGCCCGGCGATCACGGACTTCGTGGGCATGACGCGCGGCACGAGCTACATGTTTCTCACCGGGCCGAAAGTCGTGAAGCAGGTCACGCGCGAGACGGTGACGACCGAGCAGCTCGGCGGCGCGGACGTCCACGCGTCCAAGAGCGGCGTGGCGCACTTCGTGAGCGACACCGAGGACGAGGCGCTGGCGCTGGTGCGCCGGCTGCTGGGCTTCCTGCCGCAGAACTACCAGGAGCGGCCGCCGTCGGTGGCCTGCGACGATCCGGCCGATCGCGACAACGCCGAACTGAACGGCGTGCTGCCCGACAGCGCGAACCAGCCGTACAACGTGAAGGACGTCATCCACTCCATCGTCGATCACCGCGACTTCCTGGAAGTGCATGCCGCCTACGCGCCGAACCTGGTGGTGGGCTTCGCGCGGTTCAACGGGCGGCCGGCGGGCATCGTCGCGAACCAGCCGAAGGTGCTGGCGGGGGTCCTCGACAACGCGGCGTCGATCAAGGGCGCGCGGTTCGTGCGGTTCTGCGACGCGTTCAACATCCCGCTGGTCACGCTCGAGGACGTGCCGGGCTTCATGCCGGGCACGACGCAGGAGTACGGCGGCATCATCCGCAACGGCGCGAAGCTGCTCTTCGCGTTCGCCGAGGCGACGGTGCCGAAGGTCACGGTGATCCTGCGCAAGGCCTACGGCGGGGCCTACTGCGTGATGAGCTCGAAGCACCTGCGCGGCGACGTGAACTACGCGTGGCCGACGGCGGAAATCGCCGTGATGGGGCCCGAGGGCGCCGTCGAGATCATCTACAAGAAGGAGCTCGACGCGGCCGAGGACACGGGGGCGAAGGCGGCCGACCTGAAGGAACGGTACGCGAGCCGCTTCGCGACGCCGTTTGTCGCGGCGCAGAAGGGCTACATCGACGACATCATCAAGCCGGCGGGCACGAGGTTCCGGATCATCAAGGCCCTGGACATGCTGGCGCGGAAGCGCGACGCGAACCCGGCGAAGCGCCACACCAACATCCCCTTGTGAGGCCCGACCATGTCGCAGAGTGAAGCCTGGATCGTCACCGCGCTCGGCATGACGGTGGTGTACATCGGCCTGCTGCTGTGCGTCGCGTTCATCCAGCTGTTCAGCCGGCTGTCGGCGCGCATCTCGTGGGGCGAAGGCGGCCACGGCGCCCCGGCCGCCGCCGCGGCGCAGGCGCCTGCCGTGCCGGCGCCGCCGGCCGAGCCCATCCCGGCCGACATCCTCGCCGTCATCGCGACGGCCATCGAAGTGGAACGCAAGCTGTACGTGAGCCGGCCCGACGCGAGGCGGGCGGCGCTGCAGGCGTGATCGGAAGCCGGAGAGAGACTTCATGCACACCCACCAGATGCGCATCGGCGGCCGCGACTACAGGGCCGAGGTGAAGGAACTGACGCCGGAGCGGGCCGTGGTCGTGGTCGACGGCAAGGAATACGCGGTGGACCTGGTCCGCATCGGCCGGAAGTCGATCCCCGCCGACACGATTCGGGCGCGCACAACGGCCCCGCCGGCCGTTCCCGCCTCCCCGCCGGCGGTGACACAGGCGCCGGCGCCTCCCGCCGCCCCGGCCCAGGCGGCGAGGCCCGCACCGTCCGGCAAGGGCGAGGGCGCGATCACCGCGCCGATGCCGGGCCTCGTGGTCACCATCAAGGTGAAACCGGGCGACACGGTGCAAGCCGGCCAGGCGCTGCTGGTCATGGAGGCCATGAAGATGGAGAACGCGATCAGCGCCTCCTACAACGGGACCGTCACGAAGGTCTACGTCCGCGAAGGCGACAGCATCAGCGAGGGCGACCTGCTCGTGGACGTGGCGCGCCCGAAGATGACGTCGCTGTGAGGAGGCCAACGTGAGACGACGCGCCTCGACACTCGTCGCGTGCATCCTGCTCGCCTGGACGGCCGGCGACCTGCTGGCGGCCGGGCGCCCGACGTTCGGCGTCACCTTCGACGCGACGGCCGCGTACCTCCGCCTCGCGAAGGGCACGTCGCACGGGCTGAAGAACGACTACCTCGGCCCCGGCGCGACGACGGGCACCCTGCTCGACGCGCAGGATCGCGAGGTTGGCACGTTCGTCACCGTGTACGCCGACGACTTCGAGTCCATCGTCCGGGTCACGGCGTACGCGGAGGGCCGGACCAGCGCCGACATCGATCATGCGGTCGTCCCGGCGCTGCAACTCGGCTACATCACGCTCACGCGAGAAGACTCGGCCGCCTACTTCCGCATCGACAAGGGCACGGGCCAGATCGACCCGCACGTGCTGAAGCGGGCGGCGAAGGGCCGCCTGTTCGACGGCCAGGGCCGCATGGCGGGCATCTACCGCGTCGTCACCGCAGGGGCGTCCGAGAGCCTCGGCATCGTCACCCAGTTCGAGCGCGGGTTCTTCGCCCACGACGTGAAGACCGGCGACATCACGGGGTATGTCGACCAGATCGTCCAGAGCAGCGGGTTCGCGAACGTCTCGATCGGCAACCTGGTGATGATCCTCATCGGGCTCGTGTTCCTGTGGCTCGCGATTGCCAAGGACTACGAGCCGCTCCTGCTCGTCCCGATCGGGTTCGGGATCCTCGTCGGGAACGTGCCGCTGCCGCTCTCGATCTTCAACAGCGTGTCGGTCTACATGATCGACCCCGTATCACGCGAGTACGTGTTCAACACGGGCAGCAACAGCGTGATGGGGATGATCTACTTCGGCGTGCGATCGGGCATCTTCCCGCCGTTGATCTTCCTCGGCATCGGGGCGATGACCGACTTCGCGGCGCTGCTGTCGAACCCGAAGAGCCTCCTGCTGGGCGCCGCAGCCCAGATCGGCATCTTCATCACGTTCCTGGGCGCCCTCGCGCTGGGCTTCTCGCCCCAGAGCGCGGCCGCCATCGGCATCATCGGCGGCGCCGACGGCCCCACGGCCATCTTCACGGCGAGCCGGCTGGCCCCGGCGCTCATCGGCCCGATTGCCATCGCGGCGTACAGCTACATGGCGATGGTGCCGATCATCCAGCCGCCCATCATGAAGCTGCTCACCTCGCGCGAGGAGCGCCTGATCCGGATGAAGCCGGGGCGGAAGGTGTCGCGGTTCGAGCGGGTGGCGTTCCCCATCGGCGGCATGCTGGTGACGTGCGTTGTCGCCCCCGGCGGCCTGCCGCTGCTCGGGCCGCTGTTCTTCGGCAACCTCCTGAAGGAGTCGGGCGTGACAGGCCGGCTGGCGAAGACCGCGGCCAACGCGATGCTGGACATCTGCACCATCCTGCTGGGACTGGCGGTGGGCGCGTCCACCTCGGCGCAGGCGTTCCTGACCCCGCGCTCGGTCATGATCTTCGCCCTGGGCTGCGTGGCGTTCGGAACGGCCACCGCGGGCGGCGTGATCTTCGCCAAGATCATGAACGTGTTCAGCACGGACAAGGTGAACCCGCTCATCGGCGCCGCCGGCGTGTCGGCGGTGCCCGACTCGGCCCGCGTGGCCCACATGGTGGGCCAGGCCGAGGACCCGACCAACTACCTGCTGCAGCACGCGATGGGCCCGAATGTTGCGGGCGTGATCGGCTCCGCCATCGCGGCGGGCGTCTTCCTCGGACTGTTCTAGGAGCACTGGGAGCACACCATGTCGCAGATCATCTCCGTCGTGCCGAATGTTTGCGAGGGCCGTGACGAGGCGTTCATCGAGGGCGCGCGGGAGGCGCTCGAGGGCGTCGCCGGCCTCGTGGTGCTGGACGTGTCGATGGACCAGGTGCGCAACCGGACGATCTTCTCCTTCACCGGCCGGAAGGAGGCCATCTTCGAGGGCGGCTACCTCCTCTACGAGCGGGCCCTCGAGCACATCGACATGCGGCAGCACGAGGGCGAGTATCCCCGGATCGGGGCCGTCGACGTGTTCCCGTTCGTCGCGTTGCGCAACGCGCCCATCGCCAGCGCCGTCGCCTGGTCGGTCGAGTTCGCCGAGCAGGTGGCCGCGCGGTTCCAGCTGCCCGTGTACCTGTTCGCCGAGTCGGCGCGCAAGCCGCTGCGCCGCGACATCGAGAACATCCGCGAAGGCGAATACGAAGGGTTCGCGGCGAAGATCGCCGACCCGGTGTGGAAGCCCGACTTCGGGCCGGACACGTTCCCGCCCGACCGGGGCGCCACGATTATCGGGGCGCGGATGCCGATCGTGAACTTCAAGGCCTACTTCACCACGCCAGACGAGGAGGCCGCGCGATGGGTGGCCGAGGTGCTGTCGAACCCGGCGACGGGCATGCCGGGCGTGCACTTCTACCCGGCGCTGGACCGCAACCGGAACGTGGCGCTGCTCAACATCACGGTGGGCAACTACACCGAGACGCCGCTCTACCGGATTCTCGAGGGCGTCAAGACCGAACTGCGGCGATTCGGCTCGGGCGTGAGCCGCGTCGAGATGGTAGGGCTCGTGCCGCAGAGCGCCCTGCTCGACTCGGCGCTCCACTACCTGCAGGTGATGGGCTTCACACTGGAGGACACCGTCGAGCAGCGGCTCGACAGCATCCTCGGCGAGTGAGGGCTGCGCGCTGCGCGGCTACTGGCCGCGCATCACGGGCACGGCGGATCGATGATGATGACCGGGTCGGACTCGCCCGGCACGGTCATGAACCCGCGGTCTGTTTTCAGCACGACGACGTACGAGAACTCCCCGCCCCCGCGCAGCGGAATCGAAACCCACGAGTAGGCGGCGACCGGCATCGGGTCGGTGGCAATGCCGCCGGTGACCTCCGGCGGAAGCGCGACCCACCCGGGGTATGAGGTCTTGTTCTTGAAGATGAAGGCCTGGTCGACCGCGCCATTCACCTGCGCGTGCGCTGGCCTGACTTTGAATCCGTGCCCGGTGTCGAGGGCGAACGCGTGATACACGTTGCCGCCCAGCTGCCTGGTCGGGGGCGGAGCCTCCTGCCGTTGTTGCGGCTCAGTCATGGCGACCTTCCTTTGCTTGAGAGACTAGCGCGCTGTCACTGGCTCTGCCGGAAGCGATGCAATGAGCTTCTTGTAGCGTGGGTCGGCCCTGAGGCTCGCGAAACTGGGCGAAGCCTCGAGCAGCGTCCGCTGGTAGCCGGCGCGCAGCGCCAGTTCCAGGTGCCGCAGCGCCGGGGCGCGGTCGCCGAGCGTCTCGTAGATGTCGGCAGCCTTGTACTGCACCTCCGGGTCTTTCGGCAGCCGGGCGAGCGCATCCGCCGTGAGCGACAGCGCGCGAGGCTTGTCGCCCAGCATCGAGAGGCAATCGGCCGCGTCGATGATCACGCGGCCGTCTGTCGGATCGATCGCCAGTTCCGCTTCGGCGATCGCGAGCGCCTTGCGGTACGCGTCGGCGGCCCGGTCGCGCTGGCCCGACGCCTGGTTGTAGGCGGCGCCCGCGTGGCGCCACATCCGATAGTCCTTGGGGCTCAGCTCGGCCGCCTTTTCGAACCAGGTCGCCGCAGCCGGGTAATCGCCCCGCCGGTAGAGCACCGTCCCGATGTTCGAGGCCGCTGACGCGGTCTGCTGGACCTCGAACGAACGCTCGAACTCGCGCTGCGCCTCCTCGATCCGGCCCCGCGCGAACAGGGTGCCCCCGATACTGGAGTGCAGCCTGGCGTTGTCGGGGACGCCGGTCGCCAGCGCCTGCCTGAACGCGCGCTCCGCCTCCTCGTAGCGCGCGCGGCGGTACAGGAAGGCCCCGTAGTAGTAGTAGGTCAGCCAGTAGCCCGGCCGCAGCTCGATGGCTTTCGCATACTGGGCCTCGGCCTCGTCGAAGCGCTGGAGCCGGGCGTAGGCCTGCGCGGTGTCGCGGTACACCTCGGGGCTGCGCGGCCGCATCAGCCGGGCCTGGTCGAAGTCCTTGAGCGCCTCCTCGGCCCTCCCCGACTCGGTACGCACATTGCCCAGGGTGAGCCACGCCTGCCCGACGAGGCGATCCAGCGAGATGGCCCGCTGGCAGTGCGACTCGGCCAGCCGGAAGTGCTCGGGGTCCCGCGTGAGGCGGAACAGGCGGAGGCAGGCCTCTCCGAGCCCGGCGTAGGCGTGCGCGTACGCGGGATCCAGCTCGATGGCGCGGCTGAACAACTCGATGGCCTGCTCCAGGCTGGCCTGCTGATCGTGCCGCTCGAGCTTCGTCTGGGCGGCCTGATACGGCATCGTGCGCAGCCCCTGCGCGAACAGCGACGAGGCCTCCGCCGATGACGTGCCTCCGGCCTTCAGCGCCGCCTGCGCCTCGTCGACGAGCGCGACTTCGAGCAGGTCGACCACAATCGCGAGGACGCGCTGGAAGAGATCGCCTTCGCCGGCCACGATGCTGCCCCGGTCTCCGCGGACGATCCGGTGGAGCTCGGTGTCGACGATGCTCACCGCATAGTCGACGCGGTCTCCGGTCCGCTCGGCCGTGACCTCGACGGCCAGCGTGGCGCCCAGGCGCTTGCGAATGACGTCGGCCGGCGCGAGGCCCGTCGCGCGGGCGTCGGATGCCGGCACGACGGCAATGCCGCCGCGACTCTGGAACCGATCCAGTTCGGCGAGCTCGATGACGAGGTAGTCCAGGATGCCGTCGCAGCGCTGCCGCTCCTCCGGGGTGCCGCCGCGGCAGGTGATCGGCATCACGGCCACGCGCTTCTCGGCCGGGAGCCGGTAGAGCCCCACCGCGGAGCGGACCAGTTCGTTGACGGGCGGTACGGCCAGCAATCCGAACAGCGCGAGCACCAGGGTCGCCCCGATGAGCCCGCGCCGCCTGACCCGGGGGCTGGCCGTCCACTGCCGGATGGCGCTGGTGCGGATGCCGGTCCTCATCTCGCTGAAGTGCTCGCGCACGCCGCGCAAGTCGCGCGCGAGGTCGTCAGTGGCCGCGTACCGGTCGTCGGGCCGCTTCGCGAGGCACCGCTCGACGATCCACCGCGCCGACGGAGGGAACGCGGGGTTCAGCTCCTGCAGGGGCGTCGGCTCGCTCTCGAGGATCGCCGAGAGCGTTTGCACCGAGGTGGCCCGCGCAAAGGCCCGCTGCCCCGTGGCCATCTCGTACACGATGGCGCCCAGTGAGAACTGGTCGGACTGGATCACGGCCGGGTGTCCTGCCGCCTGCTCGGGCGACATGTAGCCGACGGTGCCCAGAATGACGCCGCGCACCGTCCCCGGCGTGGTGAAGGTGCCATCGCCGTCCGGCGTGGCCGGCGTGTCGGGCGGCACGTCGCGATCGACGCGCAGTTTGGCGAGGCCGAAGTCGAGAATCTTGGCGAACCCGTCGCCGGTCACCATCACGTTCTCGGGCTTGAGGTCGCGATGGATGATGCCCGCCGCGTGGGCCTTGGCCAGACCTTCGGCGATTTGCGCGGCCAGGTCGATTGTCCGCTTCGCGTCGAGCCGGCCGCGGGCGATGAGTTCGTGCAGCGTCAGGCCGTCCACACGCTCCATCACGATGTACGGCTGGCCGAAGGCCTGGCCAATCTCGTGGATCGTGACGATGTTCGGGTGGTTCAGCGCCGAGGCGGCCCGGGCCTCCTGGGAGAAGCGGGCCAGGCGGTCCGCGTCGGCCGCGAACGGCGCCGGAAGGAACTTGATCGCGACGTCACGGTGGAGGTCGAGATCGCGGGCGCGGAACACCTCGCCCATCCCGCCGGAGCCGATACGGGACAGCAGCTCGTAGCGCCCGAAGCGCGCGCCCACGACAGCAGGCATCGGCGGGCCCTCCAGATTGGCGCGAGACCACTCAAGCCTACGCCGCGGCCCAGTGCGGGTCAAGCGCGCAAGTGGCCTGTATCCCTTGTGATACGCTGGGGCCACCCGCATGATCGCGTTCAATGCCGTCTCGAAGCAGTACGGCCGCCAGCTGCTGTTCGTCGAAGCGTCCTTTCAGCTCAATCCCGGCGAGAAGGCCGGTCTGGTCGGCCCCAACGGCTCGGGCAAGACCACGCTGTTCCGGATGATCACCGGCGAGGAGGCGCCCGACGAAGGCGACATCAGCGTGCCGAAGCGGACCACCATCGGGTACTTCCGGCAGGACGTCGAAGAGATGTCCGGCCGGTCCGTGCTCGACGAGGCCATTGCCGGCAGCGGGCGCGTCGGGGCGCTGCACCACGAACTGGAAGACCTTCAGCACGCGATGGCCGACCCGGCGCGCGCCGGCGAGATGGATCGGATCCTCGCCCGCTTCGGCGAGGTGCAGGACGCGTACGAGCATCTCGGCGGCTACGCCCTCGAGGCGCAGGCCCGCGAGGTGCTGCACGGCCTGGGCTTCGACGACGACCGGATCGACGGCGACGTCGGCGCGCTGTCGGGCGGCTGGAAGATGCGCGTCGCGATGGCGCGCGTGCTCCTCGGCAACCCCGACGTGCTGCTCATGGACGAGCCAACCAACCACCTCGACATCGAGTCGATCATCTGGCTCGAACAGTTCCTGAAGGGCCGCGCCGGCGCCTTGCTCATGACGTCGCACGACCGCGAGTTCATGAACCGCGTGGTCTCGAAGATTGCCGAGATCGACGACGGCGAGATCACGGTGTACTCGGGCAACTACGACTTCTACGAGCGCGAGCGGGCGATCCGGGAGGCGAACCGCGAGGCGGCGTACGCGCGCCAGCAGGCCATGCTCGCCAAGGAGCGCCGTTTCATCGAGCGCTTCTCGGCCCACGCGGCCAAGGCCGCGCAGGTGCAGAGCCGGGTGAAGGCGCTCGACAAGATCGAGAAGATCGAGCTGCCGAAACAGCGGCGCGTCGTGCGGTTCGATTTCCGCCAGCCCGCGCGGTCCGGCGAACAGGTCGCCGTGCTGGTGGGCGTCGCGAAGACCTACGGGCGCCACGTCGTCTACGACGGCCTGTCGATGACCATCCGCCGCGGCGAGCGTTGGTGCGTCATGGGGCGCAACGGCGCCGGCAAGACCACGCTGCTGAAGATGGTGGCCGGAGCGCTGGCGCCGGACGCCGGCGAGATCCGGCTCGGGGCGAGCCTGCGCCTCGGCTACTTCGCCCAGCAGGCGCTCGACCTGCTCGACCCCGACCTCACGGTCGCGGAGCAGCTGGCGCGCGACTTCCCGCTCGAGTCGATTGGCACGCTGCGCAACCTGGCCGGCGCCTTCCAGTTCTCGGGCGACGATGTCGAGAAGAAGATCCGCGCGCTGTCGGGAGGCGAGAAGACGCGCCTGGTGATGGCGCGCATGCTGCTCGATCCCCCCAACTTCCTGGTGCTCGACGAGCCGACGAACCACCTCGACCTGGCGACCAAGGAAATGCTGGTGGACGCCCTTCGGGGTTTCGAGGGGACGATGCTCTTTGTCTCGCACGACCGCGCATTCCTGCGCGGCCTGAGCAACCGCGTGCTGGAACTGGGCGGTGAGAGCGGGCTCGACACCCACCCGCACCTCTATCCCGGATCGTACAGCGACTACGTGGCGCGTACGGGCCACGAGGCGCCGGGCGTGCACGCCTAGCGCGCCACGAAGAGATCGTGGTATTCGCGGAGCGCCGCCTCCCAGCGGCCGCGCACGAGCACGACGTGGTTGCCGAGCGGGTGCGTCAGCAGGGCGCCGGCATCCGACGACAGCCTGACCACGGCCTGCGTGCGGCAGCGGCGCTCGTTGGCGCCGCCGCCCACGATGTGCCCCTCCGACACCCAGACCGATCGCAGATCCGCGCCGCCCGCCCGGGCCAGCGTCGCCTCACCGGGATCGATGACACCGGCAATCCCGACGCCGAGCGACGACTCGAAATGCGACCGCAGCGCGTACGACGACACCAGCGTCCGCGCGATCGTGCAGTGCGCCAGCGCCACGGTGTTCGTGCCGGCATCGACGTCCTGCGGGTTCGCGAGGAAGGCCGGCCCGCCGCTCATCGCCTCGGCCCAGAGCATGGTGATCGTCGCCGGCACGTCGCCCTCGCAGCCCGCCACCACCCCGTGATCGAGCAGCCACGACAGCGCCAGGCAGCCGGTGGTGCGCTCGGCCGTCACCAGATCGAAGCAGCGCACGGCGCATGCATCGAGGCGATGGCGCGCGACCACCTCGCGCAGCGCAACCGTGACGCGCGCGGCCCGGTCGACATCCTCCGGCGACGGCTCGCCGATACTCGAGGCCGAGGCGAGGTAGTCCCGCGCGATCGCGCGGCAGGCGTCCGGATGGGCGTCGGCCATCGACGCCCGAACCTCGTCGATCGGCACGTCCACGACGGCCGGTCCCCACGCCTCGCCCACCTCGAGTGCCGAGGGCGTGCTCGCGACCAGCCAATCCGACGGGGCCCCGATGCGTCCCAGGCGCGCCGCGCGCAGCCGCCGCCGCACCGCGAGGTGCCGGGCAAGCCTGTCGAGCGCGTCCAGGCCGTCGCGACGGTTGCCGAGCAGGTAGATGCGCCCCCTGCGGCCCAGCTGCCGCGACCGGCCGAGGATCTCGAGCGCGGCCGGCAGCGAATTCTGTTCCGCGTGAGCGATGAGCAGCGCCGGCCCCCCGATGCGCTCGAGGGCGGCCAGGGCGTGGTGCTCGGTTCCGCCGGTGACGACGAAGATCACGTCCGGCGGATGGCCGTCCGGCGCGACCAGCACATGGCGCACGCCGTGGGCATCGAGGGCCAGCGAGAGGGCGTCGATCGCCTGGCGCACCTCCGCCGCCGGGTTCAGGCCGGACCAGAGCGGCAGGATGGCGATGCAATCGGCGGGTGCGGATTGTGCAGCCATGGGACGGCGGCAGTATACGCCTGCCGCCCTTCCCCTGCTGTCTTACAACTTCGCCAGACTGACGTTGAGGGCCGCGACCTCGCCCACCTTGATCTCGACCGCCGTCACGAACGGATCGAAGCCCTCCTTGCGGACTTCGACGCGGTGCGTGCCCGCCGGGAGATGCACCACCAGGCGATCGGCCCCCTGCGGGCCCTTCCAGGCCTCGCCGTCGATGGTGACCTCGGCGTCACCCGGCTGCACCCGGATGGCGAGTTGCCCGAACCGCGAGTTCGCGCTCACCTGGACGGACGAGGGCTCGGCCGGTGCCGCGCCCTGGGCGTTCGGGGGTCCCGGCGCGCCGTAAGGCACCCGCTGCCTTGCACCCGGGTCGGGCGGCGGTTGAGAGGCGGCCGCCGGTCGAGGCTCGTTCGGCTCGCCTGCCGCCAGTTTCTCCAGCGTGCCTTTGACCTTGTAGCTGGTGCCCGCGCTCAGGTAGAGCCGCTCGACGATGCTCTTGTAGCCTTCCTGATAAACCGTAATCTCGCGGGTGCCCGGCTCCACCACGAGGTCCTGGAACATGCCGTCGAACTGGTCCACGATGCCGGCCAGATAGCCGTCGACGTAGACCTCGGCGCTCTTGGGCTGCACCTGGACCTTGAGGGTCGCTCCGAAGGACCCGTAGTAGTACGGGTATGCGTAGGGCGGATACCACCAGAAGCTCGAGTAGAACCAGGGACTGTAGAAGTAGGGGCCGTACCACGGGCCGTAGTGGAAACCCGCGTAGAAGCGCGGGCCGATCGGGCGCGGGCCGTAGATGGGCCCGTGCGGCTGGGCGAGCGCTGACTGGGCCCACGCGGCACCGATGAGACAGGCCGCAACGACGAGACCCGCCCGGAAGTTCCTCCTCATGGCACACGCCTCCTGACGCCGGCACCTTCTGGCCATGCAATGACGGTACCGACGCCTGCCGCCAGAAATGCCTCTGTTTTCGCCCGACCGCCTCGAACCGCGGCCGGTCACCGTCCCCCTCGGATGCACGGATGTCCTTGAACCCGGTCAGAAGAACGTCACCGGATTGCCACGCGCGGCGAGGAAGCGTTCGAAATCGGCGAAGCTCAGGACGACCGTCGCGGTATTGACGTTCGGGTGGAACCCGACCTTCGCCGCCGACTGCAGCGTCTTGTCCAGGACCACCCGCACAGCGCCCGTCCGGTCGTTGATGAGGCCGAACGGAGACACGGCCCCGGGTGTCAGCCCCAGGTGCGCCGCCAGCCGCTCCGCCGAGGCGAAGCTGAGCCGGCTGTCGCCGACCCGGCCGGCAAGGGTGGCGATGTCCACGGCCGTCGTGTGCGCGGCCACGACCAGGTAGTGCCGGTCGCCTTTCTTGTTTCGCAGGAACAGGTTCTTGCAGTGGACCGCGTCGATGCCGGCCCAGTGCTCGAGGGCCTGCTCCACCGTGAAGACCGGGGGGTGTTCGAACCGCTCGAAGGGCACGCCGAGCGCACCGAGCGCGTCGTACACCGCGGCTTCTTCAGGCGCCATGGCGGGAACTCCGTTCTGCCGTGCATGCGACGGCGCCGCCCCGTCTCGCGGCGCGAACACGAGGCGTCAGTGGAATTCGGCGACGTACTGCTCGGCCAGCGCCTCAATCGTGAGCGGCGCCGACCCCTCAGCCTTGTTGTTGACGAGGAGATACGCCTCGCGGCCGGCCACCGACGCGCGGTGCACGAGGTCAATCACATCGCGGCGCATCTCGGCGTCAGGCTGCACCAGCTTGTCGAAGGGCGCGAACACCTGCTTCTGGTTTTCGTACCAGGTGCCCGGGCGCAGCAGCAGGCGCACCATCACGAAGGGCTGATCCTCGGGCGCGATGGTCCGCGCCTGCGCGCCCGGCATCGGCATGGCGGACCAGTAATTGAAGACGTGCGCGGCGCCGTGCCGCGCGAGCACGTCGCGGTAGGTGCCGCACAGCGCCCATTTGTTCCGGATCTCGACCGCGTAGCGATACCCCCGCGGCAGCTCGCCGAGAAACCTGTCCAGCGCCTCGATGAACGCGTCGGCGTTGGCCGCCTTGCGGTCGGCGGGCGGCGAGAACTGCAGGACGAACGGTCCGGTGTGCCGCGCGAAGCGCCGGGCGAACGGCTCGATCATCTCGGCGACAAAGCGGGGCGCCGACAGGTAGTCGGGGTTGGGATGGTGCCGATTGAGTCCCGGGATGCTCTCCGAGGTCACCGCGGCCGGCGCCTTGGCGCAGCACGGGAAGTCGTCGCCGAGCTGCTCCGCGTACCGCTGGAGGTCGTCGTCCGGGATCGGCGCGTAGAAGCTGCGATCGATGCCGACGGTCCTCAGCAGCGGGTGCTGCGCGTACTCGTGCAGCCCCTCGCGCGCCAGCATCGAGGCGGCACGCTTCCGCGCGTAGACGATGCCGAGCCAGCCGGGGAAGCTCCAGCTGCTGGTGCCCATCCGGACCCCGGGCGGCAGGCTCGCGGCGAGCACGCGGTAGCGCTCGTAGCGCTGCTCGAGGGCCGATCCCGGCGCCGGCCAGCCAGAGGCACGCCGCCGGGCCTTCGGCACCGCGCCGTCGCCCTCGAAGAGCGAGATCTGATCCGGCATGGCCTGATTGTCGCCCAGACGACGGGAACGCGGCAAATCCCGGGTCAGACTTCGGTGTCGGCGAGGATGTCCCCTCGGATGCCGACCTTCACCAGACGGAGCGGAATCCGGCGGCTGGCCGCGGCCCTGGCCTGTTCGGCCAGCCGGACGAGGCCCCCACAGCACGGGACGTCCATGATCGCGACCGTCAGCGAGAGGATGCAGGCCTGGTCGATCATCGCAGCCAGCTTCTGCACGTACAGGTCGAGGTGCTGGTCGAGCTTTGGGCACGCGATCGCCAGGCCGCGGCCGTCGAGCATCGAGGTGTGGAAGTCCCCGACTGCGACCGGCACACAGTCGGCGGCAAGCAGGACGTGGCGGCCCTGGAAAAAGGGAGCGGTCGGCGGCACGAGGTGCAGTTGAACGGGCCACTGCCGCAGCCCCGGCGGGCCTGCCGTCCCGAGCGCGACGGCGACCGCCGGCCCCCGCCCTGCATCGACCAGCGGGATCACCCGCACGGCCGACGAGGGACAGCCTGCCGATGGGGGCACCGGCGCCGCGTGACGTTGAGTATTCACGGCCGCCTCGTCAAACTCCACGGCCTCGCGCTGAATCACCGTCAGGGCCCCGGTCGGGCACTCGCCGAGGCACGCTCCCAGTCCGTCGCAGAGCACGTCCGACACCAGGCGCGCCTTGCCGTCGATCACCTGGAGGGCACCCTCGGCGCAGGACGGCACGCACTCACCGCAGCCGTTGCAGAGCGCTTCGTCAATCCTGATGATATTTCTCAGAGCCATCACGGCATGGTACTCTACGCGGGCGTCGGGCCCTATGACGGCGCGCATAGGCCGGTTGGAGCGGGGATGACGGGATTCAAGCGCAGGCTGACGCTGTTCGACATGACGATGATCGCCATCGGCGGCAGCATCGGCTCCGGCATCTTCCTCACGCCCGCCACCATCGCCCGCGACGTGGGCTCGCCCTGGCTGATCGCGGCGGTCTGGGTGCTGGGCGGATGCATCACCCTCGCCGGCGCGCTGACCTTCTCGGAAGCCGCGGCGATGCTGCCCGAGGCCGGCGGCGAGTACGTGTACCTGACGCGCGCCTACGGCGGGCTGGTCGGCTTCCTGTTCGGGTGGGCGTACTTTTTCGTCGTCAACGCGGGGGGCCTGGGGGCGCTCGCGGTGGCGTTCGCCACCTACCTCGGCTTCTTCGTGCCGATGGGCCACGCGGCATCGAAGGCCGTGGCGGTGATCAGCCTGCTGCTGCTCACGGGGATCAACGTCGTGGGCGTGAAGGCCGGCGCGGTGTTCGCCAACGTCTTCACCGTGCTGAAACTGGCCGGCCTGGCCGGCCTGATCGCGGTGGGGCTGCTGCGGGGATCGGCCAGCACCACGGATTTCTCGGCGTTCCCCGGCTCCGCGCCGGGCGGTTTCTGGAGCGCCCTGGCGCTCGGCATGGTCGGCGTGCTGTGGTCGTACGGCGGCTGGCAGCACGCGACCTATGCCAGCGCCGAGATCCGGAACCCGACGCGCACGCTGCCGCTGGCGATGACACTCGGCGCGGCGGCGGTGACGGCGATCTACCTCCTGGCGAACCTGTCGTACATGTTCCTGCTGACACCCGCCCAGATGGCCGCCTCGCCGCGCGTGGCCGCCGACGCGGTCGGCACCGTGCTCGGCCCGGCCGGCGGCAGCCTGATCTCGCTCGCCATCGTCGTTTCCACGTTCGGCGTCATCGGCATCTACACGCTGACCGCGCCGCGGATCTACTACGCGATGGCCGCCGACGGCGTGTTCTTCCGCCGCGTCGCCGGGATCCACCCGCGGTTCGGCACGCCGGCGTTCTCGATCGTCTTCCAGTCGGTCTGGGCGGCCGTGCTCGTGCTTTTCTGGGGCACCTTCGAGAACCTGATCTCGTACGTGGTCTTCACCGACTGGATCTTCTTCGCGCTGGCCGGCGCGAGCGTGATCGTCCTGCGCCGGAGGATGCCCGATGCGCCGCGCCCGTACCGCGTTCCCGGCTACCCGTGGGTGCCGCTGTTCTTCGTCGCCACGTCGTCCTGGTTCGTGGCGATGACGCTGGTGGCCAGGCCCGCGCAGGCCTGGGCCGGAATCGCGTTCCTGGGCCTCGGCGTGCCGGTTTACTATGGCTGGAAGCGCACAGCGCCGGAGGCGCGCCATGACCCCTGAATCGACGTCCCCGCTCATCGCCGCGCTCCGCCAGGCCGTCATCGACGGGCAGGCGAAGGACGCGGCGGCCTTGACCGAAGAGGCGCTGGCCGGCGGCGCCGCGCCGCGCGCGCTGGTGGACCAGGCGCTCATCCCCGCCATGGACGAGGCCGGGCGGCTGTTCGAGGCCGGCGAGTTCTTCGTGCCCGAGCTGCTGGTGGCGGCCCGCGCGCTGAAGGCCTCCCAGGCCCTCATCACGCCGCTGCTCACGGGGTCGGCCGCCGCCTCGGCCGGCCGCGTCGCGATCGGCACGGTGAAGGGCGACATGCACGACATCGGCAAGAACCTGGTCGTCGCGCTGCTGCAGGGCGGCGGGTTCGACGTCGTCGATCTCGGGGCCGACGTGCCGCCCGAGCGCTTCGTCTCGGCCGTCACCGTCGACGGCGCGCAAATCGTCGGCCTGTCGGCACTGCTGACCACGACCATGCTGCAGATGAAGACCACCATGGAGGCGCTCGATCGGGCCGGCGTGCGCGGCTCGGTGCGCGTGATGGTGGGGGGCGCGCCCGTCACCCAGCGGTTCGCCGACGAGATCGGCGCCGATGGCTATGCGGACAACGCGGCGGCCGCGGTCGTCCTGGCCCGCCGCCTCCTGGGCCGACCCGCATGACGAGCCGGGAGCGGGTGGTCACGGCCATGCGGCGGCGCCAGCCCGACAGGCCGCCGTTCGACCTGTCGTTCGGATACGCCACCGCACAGCTTGTCTCGATCCAGGCGCGCACCGGGGCCTCCGATCCGTGCGACTACTTCGAGGCCGACACCCGGATGGTCTGGCCGGGCCCGACGCGGCTGACCACCGACTTCTCGGTGTACCACGGGCCCCTGCCGCCCGGTACGACCGTCGACGAATGGGGGCTCGCGCACGTGCCGACGGCCAGCACCGACGCCGATCACGCGCACCTCGAGGGCTACAGGCACCCGATGTCGCATCTCGAGTCGGTGTCGGAGGCCCGGGAGTACCCGCTGCCAGACATCGACGCCGCGTATCGGTACGAGCCGGTCCGGGCGGAGATCGAGGCGATTCACCGCCGCGGTCTCGCGGCCATGGCCATGCTCGAGTGCACGGTGTTCGAGCGCGCGTGGTACCTGCGCGGCATGGAACGCCTCCTGATGGACTTCACCGATGGCAGCGCGTTCGCGACCACGCTGCTCGATCGCATCACGGAGCGTCGGATGGCCCAGGCGGAGCACTACGCCCGCGCCGGCGCGGACGTCATCGCGTACGGCGACGACGTGGGCACGCAGCGGGGCCTGCTGATGAGCGCGCCGATGTGGCGGGCGTGGCTGAAGCCCCGGCTGGCGCGCACCATCGCGGCGGCCCGCGCCGTGGAACCCGATGTCCTCGCCTTCTACCACAGCGACGGCGATGTCTCGGCCATCGTTCCCGACCTCATCGAGATCGGCGTCGACATCCTGAACCCGGTCCAGCCGGAGTGCATGGACCCGGCGGCGCTCAAGCGCGCGTACGGCGACCGCCTGTCGTTCTGGGGCACGATCGGCACGCAGTCGACGCTGCCCTTCGGCAGCCCGGACGACGTGCGGCGCGAGGTCCGGACCCGGATCGAGACGGTCGGCGCCGGCGGCGGCCTTTTCCTGGCGCCGACGCACGTCCTCGAGCCCGAGGTGCCCTACGAGAACATCGTCGCCTTCGTCGACGCCGTGAAAGGCCGCCATGCCTGACGTGAACAAGACGCCGGTCCGTGCCGGGCGCCGCTGGCGCTGGCGCATCGTGCTCACACTCGTGGTGGTGGTCGCGGTCATGGCCGCCCTCTTCCTCTGGCGCGTCCGGGCGCCGCTGCCGGCGACGAGCGGCACGGTGGCCGTCGACGGGCTCAGGGGCCGCGTCGAGATCGTCCGCGACGGCGACGCGGTTCCCCACATCCGCGCCAACGACGAGGCCGATGCCCTGTTCGGGCTCGGCTACGTGCACGCGCAGGAACGGCTCTGGCAGATGGAGTTCCAGCGCCGCGTGGCGTACGGGCGACTGGCCGAGGTCGTGGGCCCCGAGGGCCTGCCGGCCGATCGCCTGCTTCGCACGATCGGCCTGGCGCGGGCCGCGCGCGAGGCCTGGCCGAAGATTGACGGGCGCTCGCGGGCGCTCATCGAAGCGTACGTGGCCGGCATCAACGCGTTCCTCGCCGGGCACCACGGCGGCGGCCTGCCGGTGGAATTCGCCTTGCTGCGCACGTCCCCCGAGCCGTGGACCGGCGTCGACGTGGTGGCCTGGCAGAAGACCATGGCCCTGAACCTGAGCGCGAACTGGCGCGAAGAACTGCTGCGCGTGCAGCTCGAAGCCAGGGTCGGCGCCGACGGCGCCGACGCGTTGATGCCGGCGTATACTCGCGGCGGGCCCGTGATCCTGCCGACCGACGCCGTCCTGCGTGCCAGGCCGATTGGCGCCGGCGCGCCCGGCACCGTGCCGGCTCCGGCGGGCGGCCCCGTCTCCATCGCTCCCGGAGCGGTGGCCGACATGGCGGCGCTTGCCGCCATCATCGACCGGCTCGACGTGGCCCCGCCGCTCGGCGGCGGCAGCAACAACTGGGTCGTGTCGGGGGCCCGGACCATCACCGGCAAGCCGCTGCTCGCCAACGATCCCCACCTCGCCGGCCAGGCCCCGGCGGTCTGGTACCTGGCGCACCTCACCGGCGGCGCCCTCGATGTCATCGGCGCCACGCTGCCCGGCGTGCCCGGGGTCCTGATCGGCCGCAACCAGCGCATCGCGTGGGGCATCACCGCCCTGCTCGGCGACGTGCAGGATTTGTATCTCGAGCGGGTGAACACGCGCGACCAGGCCGAGTACGCCGGCGGGCTCGAGCCGGTGCGCGTCGTGCGCGAGACCATCAAGGTGCGCGGCCAGGCCGACGTGCCGCTGCGCGTCCGCCTCACACGCCACGGCCCGATCGTGTCGGATGTCCTCGAGCGCCCGCAGGCCACGCTGGCCTTCCGCTGGACGGGACTGGACCCTGACGACGCCACGGCCGAGTGCTTCATCCGCGTGAACCTCGCGGGATCGTGGCCGCAGTTCACCGAGGCGCTGCGCGGCATGCACGTGCCGCTGCTGAACTTCGTCTACGCCGACGTGGACGGCAACATCGGGTATTACGGCCCGGGCGCGTACCCGGTCCGGTCGGCGGGCGACGGCACCCGCCCGGTGCCCGGCTGGACCGGCGACCACGAGTGGCGCGGGTACCTCCACGAGAGCGAGTGGCCCTGGGCGTACAACCCGTCGCGCGGGTACCTGCTGTCGGCCAACAACAAGGTGGCCTCCGAGGGGTTCCCGTTCGCGCTCGGGTCGAGCTGGGAGGCGCCGTATCGCGCCGCCCGCATCGCCGAACTGATCGAGGGCACGTCCAAGATGGCCGTCGAGGACATGTACCGCATGCAGCGCGACGTGCGATCGGCGCAGGCGGCGGTGGTGCTGCCCTTCCTGTTGTCGGCGCGTCCCCTCGACAGCGCCGGGCGCGAGGCCATGGACTTCCTGCGCGACTGGGACGGCACGCTCGACGGATCGAGTCCCCAGGCGGCCCTCTACGAGGCCTGGTACGACGCCACCTTGCGCGGCCTGGTCGAGGACGAGCTGGGTGAGGATCTGGCCGACGCGTACCTGTCGCGGCGCAGCACGGCGGCGAAGGCCCTCGACACGTTCATTCAGTCGGGTAACACGGCCTGGTGCGACGATGTGCGGACCGAAGAGCCCGAGACGTGCGACACGGTGCTCGGGCGCACGCTCCAACGCGCGCTGGCCGGGATGGGCGGGCGCCAGGGCACGTCGAACCTGTCCAAGTGGCGCTGGGATCGGGTGAACGCCGCGAGGTTCCCGCACCGGCCGCTGGACGCGGTGCCCCTCCTCAGCCGGTTCTTCAGCCGGACCGTACCGCGCGGCGGCGATGCCTTCACGGTCACGCCGGTGATGCCGATCGACGACGACGTCTTCGTGTCGTCATACCGTCAGATCATCGACCTCGCGGGTACCGACTCGTCGCACTTCGTCATCCCGATGGGCCAGTCCGGGCACATCTGGAGCGACCACTACGCGAACATGCTCGACGCGTGGAACCGCACGCAGTACGTGCCCATGCGCTTCACGAAACTGGCGGTTGACGAGGCCGCGCGCGCAACGCTCGTGCTCGAACCGACGAAGTGACGCTCGCGGATCGCGCCGCGCCCCTGCGCCATGGAGCCCGGGGGCTCCAGCCCCCGGGGCGCCGGGTCATGCCGCGGCGTTGCGCAGGGGCCGCGAGGTGATCCAGCGCGCCGTCAGTCGCGAGACGGCCGGCAGCAGGACGAGGCCCGCGAGCGCGGCCAGCGTCTTGTAGGGGAACAGGAGCGCGCCGCCCGCGTCGTACCAGCGGGCCGGTTCGATCGGCAGCCACGCGGCGGCGATCTCCGGATAGGGGATGACGGGAGCGAGGCCGAACAGGGGCTCGCCGCCGCCCAGCCGCAGGGCCAGCGACACGATGAACGCCACCACGGATCCGGCCAGGTTCACGCGCCGGTCGTAGAGCGCGTAGACTAGCTGCGGGAAGAGCAGCACGAACACCAGGTCGCTCGTGAAGAACCAGAGCGCCTGCACGCTCTGCACGCTGAGCGCCATCACCGCCGACGCGCCGCCGAGGACGGCGATGCTGACCCGGATGGTCCGCTTCATGCTGCCCACCGACATCGAGGGCCGCAGCAGCCGTTTGCACGTGTTCCAGCTGAACATCGACCCCGCCGACAGGATCGACGAACTGAAGCTGGAGGTGACAGCGCCGATGATTGCGCCCATGCCGAGCAGGGCCACCAGCGGCGGCGTCACCTGCTTCAGCAGCAGCGGCAGCGTGTCGGCGGGCTGCCGTTGCAGCTGGCCGGCCAGATCGGCGGGCCACGCGTAGGCGAAGGCCGCCATGCCGAAGAGCAGCGGCGGCGCCGTGAGGCCGATTGTCAGCAGGCCCGACAGGATCGAGTGCCACTGCGCGCGGGCCGGCGTCCGGCACGAGAGCACGCGCTGGAAGTAGCAGTTCCAGGGGATCCCGCCGAAGACGAGCATCAGGCTGACATCCCACCAGCCCACCAGCGATTCCCGGGTCCAGAAGGCGCCGTGCGGCGACAGGGGGGGCAGCAGGCCGCCCCGCTCCGGCCGCGCCGCGCCATAGTGGAGCCACGCGGCCTCGAGGCCGCCGACGGCGCCGAGGGCGTACGGCAGCGCGACGGCCAGGCCGAGGGCGACCAGGCCCAGCTGCAGGGCGTCGGTATAGGCCACCGACCACATGCCGCCGACCATCGTGTAGGCGGTGACGACCACCGCCGACACCAGGATCGCCGTGGCGAGATCGGCCCCGAGGAGCACGCCGAACGTGGACCCGAGGGCCACCAGCAGCTCGGCGCTCCAGAACACCTCCGCCGCCATGGCGGGCACCGACAACACGGCCGCCCACCGGCGGCCGAACCGCGCCTCGAAGGGATCGACGAGGGTCGTGAACTCGAACGCCCGCATGCGCCGGGCGAAGAACAGGCCGCCGAGGATCAGGCTGATGCCGAAGCAGAGGCCGCCCTGCAGGCCGAGTGCGAGGCTGGACTTGTACGCGCCTTCCGCCGTGCCGAGCAGGTAGCCTCCGTCCACCCACGTGGCCGTCATCGTGAGGGTGGCCAGCCAGAGCGGCATCGCGCGGCCGGCGACGAGGAGGTCGTCGGCTGAGCCGTGCCTCACCTTGCGCGCGGCGAACCACCCGAGCGCCAGGAACACCGCGTACATCACGCCAACGGCGGTCAGGGCCATCGCGCATCAGCATACCCGCACCGGTTGACGATTCGCATGGCATAAAGGACTATTCGGGGGATTGGAGGACGCGTCGATGCCCGATCCCGCCCGCCCGATGGGCCTGCAGACCACCGCCATTCATGCCGGGGAATCGCCCGACGCCGCCACCGGGGCGCTGGTGCCGCCGCTGCACCTGGCGACCACCTATCACCTGGGCACGGCGGAGAACAGCGCCGCCATCTTCGCAGGCGAGAAGACGGCCTACGTCTACACGCGGTGGGGCAACCCGACCGTCACGGCCTTCGAGCGCAAGGCCGCGGCCCTCGAGCGCGCGGACGCGGCGGTCGCGACGGCCAGCGGCATGGCGGCCATTGCCTCGGCGATCCTCACCACCATCAAGACGGGCGACCACATCGTGTCGGCGAACGCGATCTACCCGAGCACGTACCACCTCATGGTGACCCAGCTCGGATCGCTCGGCATCGAGACGACGTTTGTCGACGCGACCGACCCGGTGAACGTCGCGCGGGCCATCCGGCCGCACACGAAGCTCGTCTACCTGGAAACGCCGGGCAATCCTCTGCTGACGCTGTGCGACCTGGCGGCCATCGGCGCCCTCGCGCGGGAGGCGGGCATCGCCACGATCTGCGACAACACGTTCGCGTCGCCCGTCAACCAGCGGCCGCTCGACCTCGGCATCGACACCGTGGTGCACAGCGCCACGAAGTACTTCTGCGGGCACGGCGACGCGGTCGGGGGCCTCGTCGCCGGGCGCGCGGCGTTCATCGAGCGCTGCGCGACCGAGCCGCTCCGCTACTACGGCGGCATCATGGCGCCGTTCAACGCCTACCTGATGCTCCGGGGCACGATCACGCTGCCGCTCCGCGTCCAGCGGCACAACGCCAACGCGCTCGCGCTGGCGGCGTGGCTCGAATCGCACCCGGCCGTCGCGCGCGTGACCTATCCGGGCCTGCCTTCGCATCCCCAGCACGCGCTCGCCACACGGCAGATGACGGGCGGGTACGGCGGCATGGTGTGCTTCGATCTCAAGGGCGGCGTCGAGGCGGGCGCGCGGCTGATGAACGCCGTCAAGGTGTGTGCGCTCGCCGTCAGCCTGGGCGATGCGCGGTCGCTCATCACCCACCCCGCGTCGACGACACACAGCGTGGTCTCGCGCGAGGCGCGCCTGGCGCAGGGCGTGACCGACGGCCTCGTGCGCCTGTCGGTCGGACTGGAGGACGTGGAGGACCTGATCGCGGATCTACGGCAGGGACTTGAGGTCGCCAGTAGCCAGTAGCCAGTAGCCAGTAGCCAGTAGCCAGTAGCCAGTAGCAGTCGGACACCGTGCAGCGTGACTGGTGTTCCTACTGAATACTGGCTACTGGCTACTGACTACTGAACCCCTCTTAGAACAGCCACACGCGGCCGCCGCCTCGCAGGGCGACGCCCCGCTGGGGCGACAGGCGCTCTCGGCCGAAGTAGGCGACGCGCTCGGGCTGCAGCGCGTACAAGCGGAGCGCCTCGCCCCACGGCGCGCGCGGGACGCCTGCCGCCGTGACACCCCCGCACAGGATGTCCTGCCAGGCCGACGTCCACAGCGGCGGGCGGATGTGGATCGGGTCGAAGCCGTACCAGGCCGGCTTCATGGCGACAAACGACGCACCCCGCGCGCTGGCGATGGCCCGCAAGCCGTCCTGCACCTCGGCGCCCCGGCGCAGCGTCTCGGCCAGCGTGAACCGGCACCGCGGGAAGAACATCGACCGGAACAGGAGGTAGCGTGCGGGCGGCAGGCCGGCGAGCGCCGCGTGCGGCAGGCCCGTGACGATGACGTCGCGCGTGTGCCGCTGGAGGCGCGCCACGCACACGTCGACCCACTCGAGGATGGCGGACGGCGGGCAGCCACACATGATGTCGTTGCCGACATCGGTGACCAGCGCACGTGTGGGGGCCGGCGGCCGCTCGTCGAGCGCGCGCCAGAGCCCCGACTCGAGGATGCCAGGAAGGCGCCGACCGAGGTACAGGCTCGGTCCCCCGTAGAGCCGCCCGTGACCGAGTGCGGCCACCACCTCCACGTCCGGGCCCCAGAGGCCGCGGGCCGTGGCGACGACGGCGTGGAAGCCCCGCGTGAGGTTGCTGGCGCCCACCGCCACCACCCGGCCGATGCCTTGCCCGTTCACGCCCGGCCCCCCATGAGGTCCCAGCATACCCCGCCCGTCGGGTAGTGGGTCAGTTTGAATTTTCCGGTTCGCCGAATGGCATGGGGCTTGTCTCCCTGACTTTCGGCTGCGCCTTCGGCGCCTTCTTGAAGGTCACGCTGGCGTGGGTGGGCGGCCGGTCAATGCCCTTTCCCGTGAGCAGGTCTTCGATGGTGAGGATCTGGAGGCGGGCGTGCTGGGTGTGCCAGTACCAACTTCCAAAAACCGGCGTTCGCCGCTTCCTTCCGCATGGGCGAGGTCGATTCCTCCATACAGATCAGGACGCCGATCTCCGCCTTCTCCCGTTCAATGACACCGCGCAAGTCTCGGACGTGGGCAACCGTGGCGTGTCCCGCCTTTACCGACAGGATGATCTGCTTGGTCTTGGCCGCGTCGCCCTCGTGGAAGTAGATGCGGCCGTCGATGCCCTTATCCGCACCCTTCTTGCCCTCGACGGGACGGGCACCGACTAGACCCAGCGCCCACCACTGGAACTGATAGGGATCATCGTGGGCGAGCTTCGCGGCGTCGCTCAGGGACACCGGCTCGCCGATGACCTCGAACTCGGCGGTCGAGCCGAACGTGTCGGTCAGCCGAGTCCGAATGAGCGTGATAGCGAGGCTCGTGATGTCGATACCGACCCACTGGCGTTTCAACTTCTGCGCGGCGGCGATAGTCGTGCCGCAGCCGCAGAACGGGTCGAGTGACGGTGTCGCCCTCGTTGCTGCTGGCCGTGACGATCCGCTCCAACAACGCTTCCGGCTTCTGCGTGGGATAGCCGAGCCGTTCCTGCGCCATCATGTTGAGAACGTCGATGTCCGTCCACACGTCTTGTGCGGGCACGCCCTGCATCGTGTCGAGGTAGACTTTGATGTATGGCCATGCTCCCTTTCTTTCTGGCCAGTAGATCAACCCCTGTTCGTCGAGGCGTTCAAGTTCGGCTGGTGGACGCGCCCAATGTCTGCCCTTCGCCGTCGGATCGATGCCCCTCCAGGGGAGGCCCGTGTCTCCGTGTCTTATGCCAGCTCCCGTAGGGTTCTCGTGCTTGTACCGTCTTCCGGCTTCATCGAGATGACGGTAGTGTTTCTGTACGTACTGCTCATCGTCCTCATGGTAAGTTTGGTTCCATTTCGCCTGTGAACTCGCCGCGAAGTAAAGCAGCACGTCGTGAATTGCGCCGAACCGTTTGGCGGCGTTGTGCCCGTGACTCCGTTTCCAGATGATCTCATTACGGAAGTTCTGAGGCCCGAAGACCGCATCCATCAACATCTTCAGATAGTGGCTGGCAGTCGGATCACAATGCAGATAGATCGAACCAGTAGGTTTGAGCACGCGCCGAAGTTCCACGAGGCGGGGGGCCATCATGGCGAGATACGCCATCATGTTGCTGTCGCCTAAGAACTTGCGGAACGCCTGCATCGCTTCCGACACTTTACCGCCAGCTTCGACGACTTCGGCACATGCGCGAGCGGCGTCCTCGTTCCATTCCCACGTATCCTCGAACGCTTTGATCTGCGACGCCGCCTTCGTGCCGTCGTGTTCGGCAAACAGCACATTGTAGCTGGCGTTCGAGTTGAACGGAGGGTCGAGGTAGACGAGATCGACGCTCTCGTCCTCGACGTGGCGGCGTAGCACGTCGAGGTTGTCGCCGTAGTAGAGGCGGTTCATGGGGCTGATTGTAGCCCGAGTCAGGCGCGGCCGAGCAGGCCGACGATTTCTGCGATGCTCCAGACGTGATCAGCGACGCCGGCTTCCATCGCGGGCGTCACGCGCAACGTCTGATGCACCCGCCCGAAGTTGTAGTACATGAAGTAGACGGCGACGGCCGCAATATGGTTTTCGACCTTCTTGCTGAAGGCGTTCGTCAACCGCGTGAACCGACGCATCGACATCCGCATCGTGAGGTTCTGTCGCTCGACGTAGCTGGTCGAGATGTGCTTCGGGTCCGGGTCGCCCTGAACGATCTCGCAGCGAGTGCCGATGCACTGTGCCGGGCTGTACCGCTTCTCGCCAGCCGGGTCGGCGCCATAGATCTTCTGGAGAACCGCGTAGTCGATGTCGGCGCCGAACGCATCCTCAACGGCCGACAGGTAAGGCTTGTGTCCATCTGTCGTGAGTTGCACGCGATTGCCGAGCCGGTCTGCCAGATCCGAGATGAACGTGAAGGCCGAACCGAGGTCCCGAGTCCCAACCAAGAATGACGGCACAAGCTTCGTGTCGGCATCGATCGCCGTCCAGGTCCACACAGAGCCGATGCCAAACTTGCCCGCCTTCTCCGCCGGGACGTTCTTGTCCTTGGCACCGACAAACGACCAGATTTCGTCGCACTGGAGCCGGCGGCAGGGCAGGTTCCGCAAGGTCTCGTCCTGATACTTGGCGCAGGCCGCACCAAGGTCAACGAGCAGCTTGACGACGGTGTTCTTAGCCACGCCCGTCATGCGAACGGTCGCGCGAATGCTGTTGCCTTCCACGAGGGCCGCCACCACCGCCGTCCGCTTCGCGTTGCTCAGCTTGTTCATGTAGATAATATCGGCTTGGAATCCCATGATGTCAAGCATTATGGTCAATTTGAGGATAGGCTCAAATTGGTATTGACAGCGAACATGGCACGAAAGTACTCTTCCGTTGTGGACTCCACCCTTTCCCGCACTCCTGGCCAACTTATCGCCGCCCTTCTGGCTGAGCGGGGTTGGACGAAGCGCGTCCTTTCCATCGTGCTCGGCGTTGACGAAGCCGTCGTAACGCGGATGGTGAGCGACAAGCGCGCCATTGATGCGCCGATGGCGCTACAACTCTCCGAGGTCTTTGGGGTGCCGGCTGAGACCTTCCTCGATCTCCAGAAGGCCCTCGACCTTGTCGTCGCTAGATTCAAGGCGACCCCAGATCCTGGCCGGGCGACACGAGCGGCGTTGTTTGGGGACCTACCAGTAGCGGACATGATCAAGCGGGGCTGGTTGGATGCGTCGATGGCCGATCCCAGGTCTGTCGAGCGCGCGCTCATGCGGTTTTTCCGGGTCGATTCGGTAGACGAAATCCCAATCCTCCCACACGCTGCGAAGAAGACAAGCGTCGCGTCTCCAGCGACGCCATCACAGATTGCCTGGCTCTATCGCGTGAGGCAAGTCGCGTCCGAGATGTTGACCGCGCGATACTCTCCGGCGTCTGCCCGACTCGCAGCGAAACGCCTCCTTGCGCTTCGATCGGTAGTCGATGAAGCGCGCCATGTGCCGCGGGTGCTGACGGAGTGTGGTATCCGCTATGTCATTGTCGAGTCGCTGGGCTCAGCAAAGATCGACGGGGTGTGTTTCTGGTTAAACGATTTCTCGCCAGTAATCGGGATGTCGTTGCGTTACGACAGGATCGATAACTTCTGGTTTGTGCTGCGCCACGAGCTTGAGCATGTGATTCAACGGCATGGCGGCGGCGCGGCCATGCTCGATTCTGACCTCGACAACCAGCCGCTCGACGTGGCCGAAGACGAGACAATCGCCAACGCGGCGGCCGCCGATTTCTGTGTTCCCCACGAACAGCTAGAGCACTTTGTCGCCCGCAAGAGTCCGTTCTTTGCCGAACGCGACGTCGTCGGATTCGCCCGCACGCTCAAGGTCCATCCAGGCTTAGTGGCTGGACAGGTTCGCCGCCACACGGGCAGGTTCAACATCCTTCACAACCATCTAGCGAAAATCAGATCCGTGGTCACGCCGAATGCGATGGTCGATGGCTGGGGCGATGTCGCTCCGGTTGAGCAGTAAGGAGCAATAGGTAATGGCAACGAAAGCACAGGAGTTAGAACGCTGGATTCGAGAGTATCGTCGAATCACGGGCATCAAGGAAGTTGACCACCATAAGCTGGCACTGTGGCTCGAAAGGAAGGGCTGGCCGATGCCGAAGCCCAAGAGCGCGGTCGAACTTCTAGCAAAACAGATCTCAGACGTAGCGCGGCAGGCAACACGCCATGATGAAGTTAGCGGCCTCGAATACCGGGCCTATCACTCATTCACGGTCCCAAGCGGCGACGGTCAGCTCACCCTATGGGTGGACATCGATGAAGCCACTCGCCATCAGATGTTGAAGTCCACCGTCAATAAGCGCGAGCAGATGGTCGGTGAAGCATGGCGACTGACGATCGATGTGGAACACTGGAACCGCATCAATGCTGACAAGGAACCGATCCAGGTGCCGCTCGATTTCACAGATGACGTAGAGTGGCGCAGGAATGCGCCAGCCGAAGGACAGAAGGCGAGTTAGCGGCTCTTCTTCCAGCGGGCGTCGGCTGCGGTTCGGGCGATGTCCGAACGCTGCGCTGGGGTCAGGCTCTTTGCCCTTGCCCGTCCGCCCTTGGCTCCCCCTACCGCGCGGCGCGGAGTACGTCGGGGTAGCGGCGAGCCGTCTAACTTCTCGCCAATAGCCTGTTCAACGACGCGGCGGGCCACTGATGCGAAATCGTGTGGCGTTTCCTCCCGCTTCGGTTTCTCGGCCGCCGAGGTTGCGCGCCTAGCCATGTGCTCAATATGGCACCCCCTGGGGGAGACCGCAAGAGGCCGACTTTTCAAACTGACCCACTACCGCCCGTCGGCACGTACTCCTCTCTGCCTGCGGGCCGGGGTAAGATACCCGATTAACATGATCCACGACGCCATCGCCGTTGTCGATTTCGGCGGGCAGTACGCCCACCTCATCGCCACCAAGATTCGCCGCCTCCACGTGCTGGCCGAGATACGCCAGCCCGAGGACCCGACCGACGCCTTCCGCCGCTACAAGGGAATCATCATCTCGGGCAGCCCCAGCCTGGCGTCATTCGGCGAAGACTCGGCCTACAACAAGCAGATCTACGATCTCGACGTGCCCATCTTCGGGTTCTGCTTCGGCCACCAGGAGATCGCGCAGCACTACGGCGGGACGGTGGTCCACGGCGGGCGCGAGTGGGGGCCGGCCGACCTCCAGGTGATCGCCGACAGCCCCATCTTCAGGGGCCTCGGCCGCACCGAGCGGGTGTGGATGAGCCACTTCGACTCGGTCACCAGCGTCGGGCCCGGGTTCCAGGAACTGGGCTTCACCACGCTGGGCGAGTCGGGAGAGGCGCACCGCTTCGCGGCCATCGGCTCGGATGCCCTCCGGCGCTACGGTGTGCAGTTTCACCCCGAGGTCGACGACACGGTGCACGGCGACGAGATGATCGCCAACTTCGTGCTCGGCGTCTGCGGATGCACGCCGTCGTGGACGATGGAGCGGTACGTGGAGGAGCGGGTCGAGCAGGTCAGGCGGCAGGTCGGCGATCAAGCGGTGTTCCTGCTCGCGTCCGGCGGCGTGGATTCGACCGTCGCCGCACGCCTGCTGGGCATGGCGATCGGCCCGGACCGGCTGCACCTGCTGCACGTCGACAACGGCCTGATGCGCAAGCACGAAAGCCGGGAGGTGCTCGACGTCTTCCGCGCCTTCGGCCTCGAGCGGAACCTGCACTTCGTCGACGCCAGCGAGACGTTCCTGTCCGCGCTGGCCGGCGTTGTCGAACCCGAGCGGAAGCGGACGATCATCGGCAACGCGTTCGTCGAGGTGTTCGAGCGGGAGGCGAAGCGGCTCGGCATCGAGGGACACCTCCTCGGCCAGGGCACTATCTATCCGGACACGATCGAGACGGGCGGCACGAAGCGCGCCGACACCATCAAGACGCACCACAACCGCGTGCCGGTGATCGAGCGCCTGATCGAGCAGGGCCGCGTCGTCGAGCCCCTGGCCGATCTCTACAAGGTGGAAGTGCGCGAACTGGGTGAGAAGCTGGGCATCCCGCACGAACTGGTCTGGCGGCAGCCCTTCCCCGGCCCCGGGCTCGGCGTCCGGCTGCTCTGCTCCACCGGCGAGGCGCACAGCGAGGGGCTCGCGGACATCCAGCCGAAGGTGTCCGAGGTGGCCGCCGGCTACGGGGTGACGGGCCTGGCCATGCCGATCAAGTCGGTGGGGGTGAAGGCGGACCTGCGATTGTACCGAGCATCCGGTGCTCGTGAGCGGTGACGCGCCCTGGGCGCGGAAGCTCGAACTGGCGGCCAGCCTGTTCCGGCGCGTGCCGGGCATCAACCGCTGCATCTGGAATCTCGGGGCCGGCGCGCCGGCCGCCGTCAGGCCGCTCGCGGCCACGGTCACGCGCGAGCGGCTCGACCTGCTGCGCGAGGCCGACCACCTCGTCATGAACGGCCTGCGCCGGCACGGCATCTACGACGCGATCTGGCAGTGCCCGACGGCGATGGTGCCGCTCGAGATGGACGGCCGGGGCCGGGAGCTCGTCATCGTGCGGCCCATACACTCCGAGCGCGCCATGACGGCCACGCCGGCCGAGTTGCCCGCCCGTCTCATCGCCGAGCTCCGCGAGCAGATCCTCGGGCTGCCCGGCGTCAGCGGCCTGGCTCTCGATGTGACGACGAAGCCGCCTGGCACGATTGAATGGGAGTGACGCCCGGGCTTCGGGCTTCGGGCTAGGCGCTCCGCCGGACCACCGCCGCGGTCACACCGCACTCCGCCAGCACGCCGACTGCTTCGGCTATCGAGTCCGGGTCGGGCTCCGCGACAGTCGCTGAAGGGTTGGGGCGGCCGAGCGCCTCGTAGCGCCAGCCGTCGATGCGCCGATACGGCACGATGTCGATCTCGCGGAATCCCAGCGACGCCACGGACTCCGCGAGTCGCCTGAGATGACCGCCATCGTCGTTCACGCCCGGAATGAGAGGCAGCCGCACGCGCACGGCGGCGCCGAGCTCCGAGAGCAGGCGCAGGTTGTCCAGGATCTCGACGTTCGACACGCCCGTGATCCGGCGGTGCACGTCGTCGTCGATGTGCTTGAGATCGAACAACACGAGGTCGGCCGCGTTCGCCACGCGCTCGACGACCTGCGCCGCTGCCGCGCCGCAGGTGTCGACGGCGGTGTGGATGCCTAATGCGCGGCAGCCCTCGAGGAGCCGCAGCAGGAATTCAGCCTGCAGCAGGGGTTCGCCGCCGGAGAAGGTCACGCCGCCGCCGGAGTCGCGCAATCGGGGCTCGTCACGGGCGATGTCGGCCAGCACCCGCGACTCGGTCATGACGGAGCCAATCTGGAGGCGGGCATCGGTCGAGCAGCCGTCCGCGCAGTCGCCGCACCACCGGCAGATGCCCTGGTCGACGACGGGACGGCCGTCGGTCTCCGAGATGGCGCCCAGCTTGCAATCGTCGAAACACTCGAAACACCTGACGCACCGGTCCTCGCGGAACGCCAGCTCAGGCTCCATCCGGTGGCTCTCCGGGGTGTCGCACCAGGTGCAGCGCAGCGGGCACCCCTTCAACACCACGGTCGTCCGGATGCCGGGGCCGGCGTTGGCGCAGCCGTGGTCGATGCGGAGCACGTAGCCGGTCACGTATCGAGGGTATCATGGCCACGCTCGGGGCAATCTTGCGGTGGTGCCTCGCCGGAATTGGAGGAAGGCATGAAGAACATCTGCTGGGCGTTGATCGGGCTGGGCGCGCTCGCGTTCGTGGTCGGTACCTACACGGCGTTCACCGGTCAGAGCTTTCTGCTCGCGCCCCAGGGTTACTGGCGCGGCGCCGTCGGCTTCGTCGTGTTCGCCATCGCGCTTCGGCTGATGGATGATCCCCGCCGGTAGCGGTTCCGCCGACTCGAGTCACGTTGCCGCCCCGCATGCCGGGACGGCGGGGTGAGCCGTGCGCTGGCCCGCCGGAGAGGATTTCTGGCTCGGCACCAACCTGCCGTGGTTCACGTACGGGTGCGACTTCGGCGCCAACCGCTGGCAGCCTGACGGCGGCATCAGCCGGCCCGGCCGGCGCGAACGCGTGCGGGACGTGCTCGAACGCCTGGCGGGCTGCGGCGCCAGCCGGGTCCGTTGGTTCATGCTCGCCGACGGCCGGGCCGGGCTGCTCGAATCCCCCGCGGGCGACCCGATCGGCCTCGACGAGACGTTCTGGGGCGACGTGGATGCCGGGCTTGAAGAACTGGAACGGGCCGGCCTCTCCGCGATCTTCGTGCTGTTCGACTTCCACTGGTTCTCGCGGGCCCGCACCGTCAACGGCGTCCGCCTCGGGGGAAGAAACGCCATCGTCACGGATGCCGGGCGGCGCCAGCGCCTCATCGAGCGCGTGGTGACGCCGCTTGTCGAACGCTACGGCCGGCACCGGTCCATCCTCGCATGGGACGTGGTGAACGAACCTGAGTGGGCCACTCGCCCCAGGTGGGGCTTGCCGCGCCGGGGATTGGCGGCACGGGCGGGCATGCGCGCGTTCATCCGGGACGTGGTCGGCGTCATTCACGGCCACGCCTTGCAGGCAGCTACGGTCGGCAGCGCCTCTGCACGGTCGATCTCCCTTGTCGAGGGCCTCGGCCTCGACGTCTACCAGGCCCACTGGTACGATCGCTTGGAGCGAGGGGCTCCCCTCGCGCGGCCCGTGGCAGCCCTTGGCCTGGATCGGCCCGTCATCCTCGGCGAATTCCCGACACGCGGTTCCCTCCGCTCGCCGGAGGACATCGTGAGAACCGCACGCGAGGCCGGGTACGCGGGCGCGCTGGCGTGGTCGGCGCTGGCCGGCGACGAGGCGTCCGACGCGGGCGCGATGGCCCTGTCGCTGCGGCCCGGCGGGCCGGCGGTAGGCAACCCCGCCCCGGCCGATGTAGACTAGCGCCCGCCCTCAGTGCCCTTCCCCGGAGCGATTCCATGCGAAAGATGCTGCGCCTGATCGTCGCGCTCGCCCTCGCCTGCCTCGCGACGCCGGCCGATGCCGGCACGCCAGGGCGGTTCATCCAGTACCCCGACGTCCACGGCACGACGATCGTTTTCAACTGGGAGAACGATCTGTGGATGGTGCCGGCCGGCGGTGGCGTCGCCACGCGCCTGACGAACCACCCGGGCGGCGAAAACGTGCCGAAGTTCTCGCCTGACGGGAAGCAGATCGCGTTCACGGGGCAGGACCGAGGGGCCGAACCTGTACGTGATTCCGGCGGCGGGCGGCGTGCCGGCGCGTGTCAGCTACATGGGCCCGCTGCAGCCGGTGGCCTGGACGCCCGACGGCACGCGGATCGTCGTCCGCTCGGGCCACGAGAACACCTTCCGGCCGATCGTGAAGCTGTACACGATTCCGGCGGGGGGAGGCATGATCCAGGCGCTGCCGATGGACCGGGGCATCCTGTGCTCCTACTCGCCCGACGGCACGCAGCTCGCCTACAACCGTCGCGGGAACGAGGAGTACTACTGGAAGCGCTACAAGGGCGGCCAGTACACGGACATCTGGCTCTACGATTCCAGCGCGAAGCGCTACACGCCACTCACCGACTACGTGGGCAAGAACGCGTACCCGATGTGGGTGGGAAGCCGGCTCTACTTCGTGTCCGACCGGGGCAAGAACGGCGTCGCCAACCTGTTCACCTACGACTTCGCGACGAAGCAGGTTGCGCAGGTCACCGATTACGCCGATTTCGACGTGCAGATGCCCGAGACCGACGGCCGGTCGATCGTGTTCGTGCAGGCCGGGTGGCTGCACGTGCTGGACACGGCGACGAACCAGGTGCGGCGGGTCAGCGTGGAGATGCCCAGCGACCGTCACGCGCTGGCGGAGCGCACGATCAACCCGCGGGACTACATCCATGCGATGGCGGTGTCGAACGACGGGAAAACGGCCGTCTTCGAAGCGCGGGGCGACGTGTACCTGGCGGCCACCGACGACAGCCGCCCCCCGCGCAACCTGACGCGCACGCCGGGCAGCCGCGAGCGGTTCCCGCAGCTCTCGCCCGACGGCTCGCGCGTCGCGTTCTATTCGGACAGGGGCGGCGAGTACCAGATCTACCTGATCGACGCCGCCGGCGAGCAGCCGTGGGAGCCGCTCACGACGACGCTCGATCGCCACGCGTACCACCTCGAGTGGTCGCCCGACGGGTCGAAACTGCTCTTCGGCAACAAGGACTTCTCGATCTTCTACCTCGACATCGCCACGAAGCGGGTGACGACGATCGCCTCGTCGAACCAGCTCAAGAACGACGAGTTCTTCTGGGAGGTGAGCGACTACTCCTGGTCGCCGGACAGCCGGTGGGTCACGTACTCGTTCGTGGAGTTCAACCGGAACAACCGCGTCTTTCTCTACAGCCTCGACCAGGCGAAGAGCTATCCGCTGACCGACGGGTTCTACGACAGCCTGAACCCCTCGTTCGACGCGAACGGCGAGTACCTCTACTTCCTGTCCTACCGGGATTTCACGGCCCGCATGGACATCTTCGAGGACAACCACGTCATCCTCACCCCCGTCCAGGTGATGGCGGTGCAGCTCAAGGCCGGGCAGGCGCCGCCGTTTCAGAAAGGCGCGGCGCGCACGTCCGAGCCGCAGCCGTTCCGGGTCGACCTGCCGGGCATCGGCGATCGCGTGTTCCCGCTGCCGGTCAAGTCGGGCAACTACTTCTTCCTGAAAGCCGGCAAGGGCAGCGTGACCTGGGCCTCCACGGAGTTCTTCGGCGAAAGCGAGTACGAGACTGTCTTCACCCCGTCCGGAGAGGACAAGTGGACGCTGCACGTATTCGACATGGGGTCGGAACGGCTTTCGAGCGCCGAGGGCACGCTAAGCGACTGGAAGCTCTCCGCGAACCGTGACCAGATGATCGTGCGCAAGGGCAACGCCTACTCGGTGGGGGCGGTCGGCACGATCGCGGCGTCGAAGACCCTCGGCACGCGGGTGAATCTGGACCAGATGACCTATCGCGTGAGCCCGATCGCCGAGTGGACGCAGATCTTCAACGACACCTGGCGCTGGTACCGCGACTTCTTCTACGACGCCGGCATGCACGGCAACGACTGGCGGAAGATCGGCGACAAGTTCCGTGCGCTGCTGCCGGCGCTGAACAACCGGACCGACCTCAACTGGCTGCTGTCCCAGATGGTCGGCGAGTTGTGCGTGTCGCACACCTACGTCTCAGGCGGCGACTTCAGCCCTGCATCGGCGCCCCAGACCCTTGTCTACACCGGCTACCTCGGTGCGGACATCGTGCCCGACGCGAGCGGCTACCCGAAGCTGGCGCGGGTTTTCGGGCCGACGACCTACAACCGTGACATCACCGGCCCGCTGGCCCGCCCGGACTTCGACGTCAGGGACGGCGACTTCCTCATCGCGATTGACGGCCACGACCTGAAGGGCGACACGCCGTACCGCTACCTGCAGGTCACGCGCGGCCAGCGGGTGAGGGTGACGGTCAACCGCACGCCCTCCCCCGCCGGCGCGAGAACGTATGAGGTCGAACCGGTCAGGAGCGAATCCGACCTGCGCTACAACCGCTGGATCGCCGACAACATTGCCGCCGTCCAGAAGGCCTCGAACGGCGGCCTCGGGTACATGCACATCACCGCCATGAGCTCGAACAACACGGGCCAGTTCGACAAGTACTGGCGCGCGTTCCGGGACCGCAAGGGGCTCGTCATCGACGTGCGCGGCAACGGCGGCGGGTGGACAGAGTACTTCATCATCGACAAACTCGAGCGGCGGATGGTCGCCCACAACACGCTCCGCGGGATGGTGCCCTTCCGGTACCCCGGCTCGATCACCACCGGCCCCATCGCCGTCGTCACCAACGAGTACAACGGTTCGGACGGCGAGGCGTTCCTCGAGCACTTCAAGGCCCGAAAGCTGGGCACCGTGATTGGCGTTCCCTCGTGGGGCGGCCTGGTGGGCATCATCAACGGCCAGACGACGATCGACAACGGCACGGTCCATCAGTCGAACAACGCCTTCTACGGCCAGGACGGCCGGTGGTGGGTCGAGAACCACGGGGCCGACCCCGACATCGTCGTCGACAACGACCCGGCGTCGGCGGCGGCCGGCAAGGACGCCCAGCTCGACAAGGCCATCGAGGTGCTTCTGAAGCAGATCAAAGAGCAGCCCTTCTCGTGGCCGGCGGTGCCGGCGTACCCGAAAAGATAGGGGCTCGGGATTCGGGATTCGGGATTCGGGCTGTGAGCATGCCAACACTCTTTTCACCGCTCTCGTTCGCGGGGCTGACGCTCCGGAACCGCGTGGCGATGCCGCCGATGTGGTCGGGCAAGGCGACGCCCGAGGGTTTCGTCACGCCGGCCATCGTCGAGTACCACCGCGTGCGCGCGGCGGCGGGCACGGGGCTGATCATCGTGGAGCATGCGTTCGTCGATCTCCAGGGCCGGCATTCGAGCGCGCAGCTCGGCGTCCACGACGACGGGTGCATCGCGGGGCTGACGTCGCTCGCCGCGGCGATTCGCGCCCAAGGCGCGGTCGCCTGCCTGCAGATCTCTCACGCAGGTGCGCGCGCGTCCACGCGCGTGACCGGCCTGCCCGTGGTGGCGCCGTCGCCGGTCAAGACGGCGCGCGAGGCCCAGCCCGCCACGCCGGGTGAACTGACGCCAGGCGAGATTGCCGGGGTCATCGATGCCTTTGCCGCGGCAGCCGGCCGGGCGCTTGCGGCCGGCTTCCAGGCGGTCGAGATCCACGCGGCCCATGGCTTCCTGCTCTCGCAGTTCCTGTCCCCGCTCACGAATCAGCGCACCGACGCGTACGGCGGCGACCATGCGCGCCGCGGCCGACTGCACCTCGAGGTGCTCGAGGCCGTCAGGGGGCAGCCGGCACCGACGTCCCGGTGTTTGTCCGCCTCGGGATGCACGACGAGCGACCCGGAGGACTGACGCTGGCCCCGGCCTGCGTCACCGCGTCACAGCTCGTCGCGGCGGGTGCCGCGCTCATCGACGTCTCGGGCGGCCTGGCCGGGTCGGACGACCCGGGCCGCGGCCCCGGCTATTTCGTGGGCTACGCCGAAGCCCTCAAGGAGGTCGTGCCCGTTCCCGTCCTCGTGGCGGGCGGCATCGGCGATCCGCGGATGGCCGATCTCATCATCCGATCCCGGCGCGCGGATCTGGTCGGCGTCGGGCGGGCCATGCTGGACGACCCGGGCTGGACGCGCGCGGCGGGCGCCGCGCTCGGTTACGCCTGACGCCGCCTGAGCTTCGGCGCCAGGATGAGCGCCATCCCGTACAACGCAAGGGCCACGAACAGCGTGGCCGGCCGGGAGTGCAGGAAGTCCTGGGCGGCCATCTTGATGCCGATCCCGACCAGAAGCGGGAACACGAGCCAGTCCCACTCCCGGAACCGGGCGTGACGCCCGATCCAGGCGATGCCCAGCGCCGCGAGTGAGAGCACACCCGTGCGAATCGTGGCGAGCAGGCCGGCATCGATCGAACCGTCCGCCTGGCCGCCGAGCGCGTGGGAAAGATACCCCACGAGCGCACCGCCCGCGGACAGGACGAGGATGAGCACGATGGCGAACCGCGGAAGGCCGGCCCGCGGGCTGGCGTCGCCGCCCGGGCTGCGCGAGACCAGCCACGCGGACAGGGCCGCGGCGGCCAGCACGACGAGCATGGCCGGGCTCGGCACGGCCCACGGGGGCCCGGCCCCGGCCACGATTTCGCGGAGGCAGTAGCCGACCGACCCGGACGCGATCGCCGCGGCGGCGAGGTAGACGGCTCCGTGGATCACGAGGAACAGGCGGCCGATGCGCGACCACGCGGCGCTGCAGATCACGGCGAGGGCCGCCAGCACGGCCGTCAGCGGCGGGCCGGTGAGCAGTGCCGTCGCGCCGACGAGGAGCAGCACGACGGCGAGCGAGGTGTAGAAGTACACGTTCCGGCCGCGCTGCTGCTGGCGCTCGATGAAGACGAAGGCCACGCCGTAGCACGCGATGCCGATGAGGACGCTCGCCAGGCCGAGCGCGTCCGACCCCGACGCGGTGGCCCTCGTCACCGACAGCGCTCCGCCGAGGCCGACCAGCAGCGCGGCGGAGGTCTGCGCCACCTCGAAGGGGATGACGTTCCGGCCCCGCAGCAGCGTCCGGATGGCGATGCTGGCCAGGTAGGCACCCAGCAGGGTGAGCTGCACCGCCAGCGCGGCCCCTGGCATCTCCCGCGGCTGTGGCGCAAGCGCCCGAAGCGTGACGCCCACCACCACGATGTCGGCGATGGCCGCCACGGGCCAGCGCACCAGCAGCCAGTCGAGCGAGTACCCCATCCACAGCGTCGCGACGCCGAGCGCGATCAGGAAGAACGCATGCGGCACGACCACGCCCGTCTTCGCCAGGATGATGATGGAGGCCGGGATCGCGATGACGACGGCGATCCACGCGAGGGCCTGGAGACGGCGGCGCCAGGACACCGCGAGCAGACCGCCGGTCACTGCGGCGAGCGCCACCGCGCTGGAACTGCCCGAGAGCACCCCGAGGCGGAGCGTCGCCTCCATGATCACGGGGAACGCCACCATCGCGGCGCCCAGCGCATGGAACACGGCCGCGGACTCGTTGTGCCTCGCCGCGGCCCTGTCGGCCAGCACCAGCCAGACCACGCCATACGCGAGGCCAAGCGCGACACCGGCCAGCGGCGCCACCGCGCCGCCGTCGGTCATCGCCCGCAGCAGGTAGCCGCCGCCAAGGACGATGAAGAGGCGGCCCACCAGCGACAGGAGCGCGATCGGGTCGCGCCAGCCACGGACGATGGTGGCGGCAGACGGCGTGGCTTCGGCCGCCTCTCCCGGCGGCAGCGCCTCAGGCGCGCCCGCGGCCGCGGCGCGCCGCTCCAGTTCCTCGATCCGGGTCTCCAGCCGCCGGACCGACGAGCGCATGTCCTCAATGGCCGATTCGAGCGCGGTCAGCCTGTCGCTCATGGACCCTCCTCCCGGGTGGGGCCTGCGCCATGAGCCCGGCGCAGCCCGAGCCGCACGCGACGGCCGCCGCCTACGGCCGGGCGTGCGTACCGGCGGCGCCCTCGTCCTGCCCCCACGGCGGAAGCAGCCGGATGAGCCCCGCGAGAATCACGAATGGCAGAATCATCAGCAGGATGGCCGGCAGCAGGCCCTCGCGCGTTGCGAACTCCATCTTGTACGTCGTGTAGCCGAGAAAGCTCTTCGAGAAGAGCTGGCCGCCGATCACGACGTTCCATCGCATGGCGAAGATGCCGACCAGCGTCAGGCTGCCGGCGAGGACGTAGATGGCGCGGCGCGCGCGTTCCCGCAGCGCGACCAGCTGCACGAGCGCAAGCAGCGCGAGTGGCACGAGCGTCCCGAGCAGGATCTGGACGACGATCTGAGACGTGAACAGGCGCGACTTGACCATGAAGTCGAGCGCCCTGAACGACTCGTCGGCCTCGTAGAGGCGGTGAATCAGGTCCAGCATCTCGAGGGAGAAATCGACGAGAAACGCGTAGTACAGGTACTTGGCGATGGTGTCCACGCACGGCATGTCCACCGGGACGCGCCTGATCCAGCAGATCGCGAAGTACAGCAGCAGGATGCACGCGATGCCGGACACGATGGCCGAGAACAGGAACACGATCGGCATCAGCGGCGTGGACCACCACGGGTTGGCCTTGATCGACCCGAAGATGAACCCGACGTATCCGTGGAGCAGGAAGGCCGACGGGATCCCGATGACGGTCAGCGCCCGCCCGATCCTGTCGTCGAGCTTCAGCGCCGACTCGCTGATGTTGTCCGACCACAGCGCCATCGCCCCGTACACGATGCGCGCCACGCCCGTGCTGGCCCGCCACTTCAGGACGATGTCCCGCCGGTAGTCGAGCCAGATCTCGAGGACGAGGACGACCATCAGGTACCAGAGGTAGACGAAACCGAACATCGCCATCGCCGACTGCGTGTGCGGCGTGAGGTACATCTCGACGGAACGCTCGGGGTGCCCGAGATGCAGCTGCAGCGGCAGCGGCGCGACGAGCAGGAACGCGAGGGCCGTCAGCAGCGCCAGCCGGTACGTCGGCCGGACCGCCTCGACGTTGAACACCCGCTCGAGCGACGCCAGGATGAACGCGCCGGCGACGAGCCCGGTGATGAACGGATAGAGCACGATGAGCACGCTCCACTGGAGCTCGAGCTCGTTGGGATAGATGAACCCTTCCACGCCAGGCATAGGGGTCCTTTCGCGCGCTCAGCGCACCGAGCCGTCGAGGCCGTTGTAGAACATCTTGGAACCGGTCGCCATCTGCGGCTTCAGCACCTGCACCTTGTGGGCGCGCAGGAACTCGTGGATCGGGTCCGCGGGATTCTTCAGATCGGCGAGCACGCGGGCGCCGGTCGGGCAGGTCTCGCAGCACGCCGTCGTCAGGCCCCTGGTGATGCGGTGATAGCACAGCGAGCACTTGTCCGCGGTATGCGTGCGCGGATCGATGAAGCGGCACCCGTAGGGGCACGCCTGCACGCAGTAGCGGCACCCGAGGCAGTAGGACTTGTCCACGAGCACGACGCCGTCCTGGCTCTCGAACGTGGCGCCGACCGGGCACACCTGCACGCACGGCGAGTGCTCGCAGTGGTTGCAGAGCTTCGGCACGTAGAACATCTTCAGCGACGGGTCGCGCACCTCGCGCTCGTGGAACCCGTCGTAGCCGCCGTTCGGGGACTCGACCCTCGGGTGCTCGTAGTCCGCCGGGTCGACCACGTAGCGCTCCACCCAGGTGCGGAACGTGAACGGCTCGTGCGGCACGTCGTTCTCCGTCTTGCACGCCCGCACGCAGGAGCCGCAGCCGATGCACGTCTCGATGTCGATGGCCATCCCCCACCAGTGCCGGGTGGCCGTGTAGTTGGGCGCGTCTTCCGGCCGGCCCGCCAGCACGTGCTCCCAGGCGGCCGCTGCCGATGCGGTGAGGACGAGCAGCTTGCCGGCCTGGCCGAGAAAGGTCCGTCGATCCTGCTCCATGGCGCAGCCTCGTCAGGAGATCTTCGGGTTGTGGACCGCGTGGCACACGGCGCACGAGCCCTCGGGCGCATGCTCCTCGGGCACGACTTGGGGAAAGGACTTCGGCTTCGAGATGTTCGCCGAGTGGCAGGTGATGCAGGTCGTCCGGCTGTCCGGCCTGACGGGCTTCGCGCCGTCCGGCGCGGAGGCATGTGCCGCCAGCGCCCCGTGGCACGACTCGCACGCCACGCGCGCGTGGCGCCCCTTGGCCCGCGCCTCGGCGATGTCGGCATGGCACTCCAGGCACGCGGCCTGGCCCGCATAGACCGGCGGGCGCGCCATGTTGTCCGCCACCGCGCCGGCGCGATAGTGCCCCAGCAGACCGAAGTCCGCCGGCACCAGCAGCCACCGCAGCACGACGAACCCGGTGACGCCAATCGCGAACAGGCCGGCCATCCGAACCAGGTGAACGTAGTCAGGAGCCCGTGGCTTCATGCCTCCCCCGCGTGCCCTCGCACTCCGGCTCCGGCTGTCGACGGTCCGGTCAGTGCGTTATCTGTCGGTGACGGGAACCCGCAAGACTCGTGTTGATGGGTCCGTTTGATGCAAGGGCAGGGCCATGGTAGGGGCGAGGCGAGAGGCGAGAGGCGAGCGGGATGAACTCCGACCAAGGTGCTCAGCAGAAAGAAATCGGGCCGCGTGCGGTCTCCCGCGCGCGGCCCGATGGATGACCCGGCGCCCGATCGTCTAGAAGGTGACCTTCACCTCGCCCACGATCGACCGCTTCATGACGTCGCCGAACACGTGCTGCATCACTTCCTGGTTCGCCAGGTTATTGCCCTTGACCGACGTGATCAGCCGGCCGCTCATCCACTTCACGCCGAAGCTGCCGTTGAGCAGCGTGAACGCGTCGGTGGTGCCGGCGTAACGCGCGTCGAGCACGTCCTGCCAGTACGCCTCGCCCTGGTACGTCACCGACATGTCGCCGAAGTAGCGGCCGTAACTCGCATTGAAGCCGGCGTTGAACCGGTTGTTCGGCGGGAAGTTGTACTCCGACGAGGTCCCGGTCTCACGCGGGTCGGGGATGTCGCCGGAGGTCAGCGACGGGTTGCTCTGCCACGAGTAGTTCGCGAAGGCGTTGACGTGGCGGTTCACCGAGAAGTCGACGCCGAGCTCGATGCCCTGCGTGCGCACCTTGCCGCAGTCGGTGCCGCCCGTGCAGCCGGCGAGCTGGCTGGAGTTGAGGTACCGGTACTCCGACGGCAGGCCGAGGCCGGGGCCGAACGCGTTGCCCGCGATGAGCGCGTCGAGCACGCTCGGCGGCAGCGGCCAGCCCGGAGGCACGTTCGACGACGAGTACGACCCCGTCTGGGTGAAGTAGATCTCGTCGACCATGATGTTGTAGAACCACGCCGCCGACACGGACGCGCGGTTGTTGATCACGCCGGAGTAACCAATCTCGAAGGCGTCCATGGAGTGCTGGCCGAGGTCGGTGTTGCCCAGGGCCTCGACCGGGAACGCGTACTTCCGCCCGGCGAGCGCGGGGTTCAGGGCGCCCAGGTCGAGCTGGTTCAGGATGGTCACGTCCAGGAAGTTGTTCGTGAGCGACGGCGCGCGATAGGCCTTGTTGTAGGAGGCGCGGATCGTCTGGCTCTCCTGCGGCTTGAACATGAACGTCGTGCGGGGCGAGAACACGACGTCCTCGAGCACGTCGAAGTGGTCCATGCGGACGCCGATCTGCCAGCGGAACTTCTGGCTCAGGAACCACTCGTCCTGGACGTAGACGCCCTGCTCGTTGCGCGAGCTGCCCCCCGGCGCGATCGACAGGTCGAAGGCGTTGTGGCGGATGTTGCCGCCGTAGCTCAGCACGTGGCGCGCACCGATGGTGGACACGTTCGACAGGTCGACGTCGTAGGTCTGCGTGTTGAACAGGAACTCGATCGGCTGGCCGTCGACGCCGATCGACAGCAGGGCCGGCGCCGTGCCGTCGAGCGTGTTCACGAAGAACTGCGCGCGGAGGGCGTTGCGGGAATACGTGCCCTTCGCGTACATCGAGTTGGTCCCCTGCTCGATCTGGAACGGCCCGATGCCCGTGTGGATGATGCCGCTCGTGCCGGCGTAGCCGCCCGCGACGACGAACTTCGACACGCCGTCGGCGAAGTCGTAGTCCACGCGGCCGTCGAACTTCGGCTGCTCGGTGCCGGTGTTCGAGAACGACGGGTACGGCGTGTTGAACGAGTTGTTGATGTTGCCGACCGGCCGGGCGAACGGATCCGACCCGAAGAACGCGGCCGACACCTTGTACGACCACCGGTCGTTGATCGCCCGGGCGTGGGTCAGGTTCGTGTAGAACGTGCCGCCGTTGCCGGGATCGGTGGTCTGCCCCTCGACGTCGCGGTTGAACGTCCCGAAGCCCATCGTGATCGAGGTGCCTTGCATCTCGCGTGGCGCCTTGGTGATGATGTTCACCACGCCCGTCATGGCATTCGCGCCCCACACGGCCGAGGCCGGCCCGCGGATCACCTCCACCTGCTTGATCTCGGCGAAGTTGACCGGCAGGAAATCCCAGCCGACGAACCCGAAGAAATCGAGGTAGACGCTGCGCCCGTCGATGAGCGCGAGCTGGGTGGTCGACAGCGTGCCCGTGGCGCCGCGGCTGGTGATGTTCAGGTCTCGCGCCGAGGTCTGGGCGACGTTCACCCCGGGCAGCGCCCGGAATAGCCCGGCGTAGTCCTGCGACGACTTGCTGTCGAGCGTCTGCTGGCCGATGACGCTCACCGTGGCCGGCGCGTTCACCAGCTGCTGCTCCACCTTGGAGGCCGTCACGACGACCTGCTCCTCATAGCGGGGCGCCTGCGCCTCCTCGGCCTTCGCTTCCTTCTTCGCGGCAACCGGCGGCTTGGCCTGATCGGGCTGCGCCGGGCCCTGATCCGCCGGGGCCTGGGCTGCCGCCTGGCCCGCGGCCTGGACGGGTGGAGCCTGCGCCGCCTGGGCGAAGGCCGACGTCGGCAGGGCCAACAGCAACGCGCCGAGCAACACGGCGAGGGTACGAGACGCCATTCGATCCTCCTCCTGAGACAGCACAGGTCTTCCTGGCGCCGGGGGCGCCCTCCTCGTCCGCTGAGCAGGCGGCGAGTGCGACGAACGCGTATGTAACGAAAGGCCGTCGTCTAGCCGGACGACAGCATCTTGTCAGTATAGCGGATTGGCACCCTGCCGCCAACTGGCCCCCGGATACTGGCCGTTCAGCCCTTCCTGGAGCCCGCCGGCCGGTTCCAGACCCCGCGCTCGCTTCTCCTGGTGATGCGCCGGGATGGAGCCCGCAGGCTTCAGCCTGCGCGAGCCGGAGCGAATGTCAGCAATCGAGTGAGCTCCGGGATTAGAACCCGGACTTCAGCAGGGCGATCAGCAGCGAGACGGTGATGGGGCTGATGAGGGTGGTCACCACGACCACGGCCGCCACAAACGCTGGCGCCGCGTCGAACTCCAGCGCCAGGATGGTCGTGACGACCGCGCTCGGCATGGCCGACTGCAGCAGCACGGCCTGCCGCGCCGGACCCGACAGGCCCAGCAGGTGGGCGAGGAAGAAGCCGACGACCGGCGCCCCAACCAGGACGAGCGCGGCCGCCAGCGCCACCAGGCCGGGGCGCTCGGGCCTGGCCCCACGCTCGATCTGCATGCCGAGCACGAGCAACATGCACGGAATCGCCGCCGAGGCGAGCAACTCGATTGGACGCATGACCCCCGCCGGGAGGCGCAGTCCCGCCCACATGACCAGGCCGGCCGCCAGGAGGCCCCAGAGCGCCGGCACCCGCACGAGGCCCCGGAACGCCGCCCGCCAGCCGCGGCGGCCCGAGGACGCCAGCAGCGTCCCGGCGGTGTAGGTGACCAGGGCGCTGGTCACGAAGTAGATCGCCGCCCGCGCCAGCGCCTCGCGGCCGAAGGCGAACAGCACGACCGACAGGCCGTAGTTGCCCGCGTTCGAGAACATCACGACGAGCAGGAACGCGGCCAGATGCGGCCGGTCGAGATGGAACGGCCGGGCGGCCACGGCGGCCAGCGCGCCGACGGCGCCCACGAAGAGCACGGTGTAGGCCGCGACCTGGCCGAACTCGGCGGGGCCAACGGTGCTGGTGATCATCAGCGTGAACACCAGACAGGGCGCCAGCGCATTGAACGTCACCCGGGACAGCGTCCGGACGTCGGCGTGGAGCTTCCGGGCCAGCACGAAGCCCACGGCCGCCACCGCGAAGATCGGCACCAGGTCATCGACGAGAATCGCCAGGAGCAGTTCCATGCGAAGTGCCCTATTCTACTGGCATGCGCATCCGGACACGCCTGTCGGTCGCCTTCTTCCTGATCTCCGTCGTTCCGCTCGGCGTGGTGACGGCGTACTCCTACTACTCGTCGGCGGCCGCGCTGCGCCGCGCAGTCGAGGGGCAGGCCGACCAGATGGCCGCCGAAATGGGCGACCGCATGGCGTGGGTGATGACGGACCTGGGCGATCGCGTCGAACGGCTGTGGCGCATGCGCGTCGGGACCCCGGCCGCCACGGGCGGCCGCGCGCCAACGGCCGTTCCCGACGACGAGGCGGCGGACGAGCTGCGGGCGGTGGCCACGGCAATGCTGGCCGAAGCCGCGCCGCTGGTCCGGCGACTCGAGTTCGAGCCGGTCCCGGCCGCGTCGGTGGACCGGGCGGCGCCTCGGCCTCCCGAACCGCCCGCGGGTGAACCCTTCCAGGGGCGCGCTGCCGGCGTTGGCATGGGTGGCGACCAGTCAGGCATGCGGGGAGGCGGGCGGGGCATGCCGGGAGGCGGCCGCGGGACCCGGCCCGACGGTGGGCGTGGCGGCCCCGGCTCGTCGGGCGTGCCCGTGATGGCTCCGGGCATGCCTCGCGTGGTCATTGAGATGCCATCCGTGCGGGTCGGTGCGGACGCCGGGACCGACATCGCGCTCGAGAGCCTGTCGCCCGAGGCGGTCTACGCCTGGCGCCGGGCCATTCAGCGCCAGGCAGAGCGGGAGGCGGACCTCAGAGCGGGTCTGGCGGCGGGCCCGCCGCCCGATGCCGTGCGGCCGCCTGCACCACCGCGGGTGCCTGCGCCGGCACCTCCGCCCCCGGCGGCGCCGGCCACCGCCGCGGGCCGCGACGCGGCGGCGTCGGACGCGCAGCGGGCGGAGATCGAGCGCCGGCGGACTGTGCGGGCGGAGCGCATGCTCGCGCTGGCGCGCGGCGACGCGCTGCAGTTCGACGTGCAGCGGAACGGCCAGCGTATCGGCGCGATCAGCGCCACCGTCGACCGCAACCGCATGATCGAGACGGTGCTTTCGCTCGGGCGTCGGGACCGGGGCGAGATCCCGTTCGTCCTCGACGCCGAAGGCACACTCCACACGGTCGATCCCGACGCCGCCGCCACGGCCAGAGATCTCGGCCTCGACGCCACGGCTCGCTCGGCGCTCGCGTCGGCCTCGACACAGATGGCCGGTGACTGGCTCGTGGTCACGAGGCGCGACCCGTCCGGAATCGTGTTTGGCCTGGCGCGCCCGGTCCGCGACTCATTGCGCGACATGCGGCAGGCGTCGCTCTGGAACCTCGGCGTCGGCCTGCTGCTCATCGCCGGAGCGTTCGCCGTCATCCTGCCGCTGGCGTCCCGGCTGACTCGTCATCTGGCCGCGCTGAACGCGGGTGTCCAACGGTTGGCGGCCGGCGATCGGACCGCGCGCGTCGGCGTCAGTTCACCGGACGAAGTGGGCGAACTGGCGCAGTCGTTCAACCGGATGGCCTCGGAGCTGGAAGCGCACGATCGGATGCTCGTGAAACAGGAACGCCTGGCGCGCGAACTCGAGCTGTGCCGGCAGATTCAGAACGAGATGCTGCCCCACGGACCGCTGCGGACCGGCCTGGCCGAAGTCACGGGCGTCTCGATCCCGGCGCGGGAGGTGGGCGGCGACTTCTTCAACTACTTCCCGCTGCCCGATGGGCGGCTCGCGCTGCTGGTCGGCGATGTGTCGGGCAAGGGCGTCGGGGCCGCGCTGCTCATGGCCAACATTCAGGCGACGCTCCGCACCCGCCTGGAAATGGCGTCCGACCTGGCGGCGGTGGCCGACGCCGTCGATCGCGACATCGCCGGGAACACGCCGCCCGAGGTGTACGTCACGCTGTTTGTCGGCCTCCTCGACGCTGCGCGGCGCGAACTGGTGTACGTGAACGCCGGCCACAACCCGCAATACCTCCTGCGCAGCAGCGGCGGCTTCGAGCGCCTCGGGCCGACGGGCCTCCCTGTCGGCCTGCTGCCCGGCCGGGGATTCGAGGCGCGCACGGCGTCTGTGTCGCCGGGCGACCTGCTGTTCCTGTACACGGACGGCGCGGTGGAGGCGCCGAACGAGGCCGGCGAGTTCTTCGACACCGAGCGGCTGGAGCAGGCACTGGTGGCCGCTTCGGCCGACGGCGTCGACCAGGTGCTCGTGCGCGTCGAGCAGACCATCCGCGCGTTCCGCGGGAGCGCCGACCCGGCCGACGACGCCACCATGCTGGCGCTTCGCGTCAGCCACCCCACGGTTTGAGGAGTCCGCCCGTGACACGACGTGCTGCGCTCATCACCCTCGCCGCCGTTCTGCTGGTTGCGCCCGTCGCCGCGCTCGCGCAACCCGAGAGCGCGCGGCTCACCATCCTGCACACCAACGATACGCACGGCCACCTGCTGCCCTTCAGCTACCCCACCATCGTCCCGGCGGGTTCTGACCTGGAAGCGCTCCCGGACCGGCGCGACATCGGGGGGATTGCCAGGCGGGCGGCGCTGGTCCAGAGGATACGGTACCTGAGCAGAAGGGCCGCGGCATCCCGGTGTGGCTGGTGGACGTGGGCGACTTCTGCGAGGGCACGCCGTTCTCTACTGAGTACAAGGGCGAGGCGGACGTGGCGGCCATGAACGCGTCGGGGTACGACTTCGCCACGTTCGGCAACCACGAATTCAGCAATACGCTGGCGCAGCTGCGGAAGCTCCTGCGGCTCACCAAGCACCCGGTCGTGCTCACCAACGCCGTCGACCGGGCGACCGGGAGACCTTTGGCCGAGCCGTGGCGCATCGAGCAGGTCGGGCGGGTGCGGGTGGGGATCTTCGGCTCGATCACGCGCGCCACGTCGACGTACACGGCCGCGAAGGAAGGCATCGACATCCTCGACGAGATGGCCACCGCGAGACGCACCGTGGCCGAACTCCGCAAACGGGCGGACATCGTGGTGCTCCTCTCCCACGCCGGGGAGCAGACGGACCTGAGGCTGGCGGCCGAGGTGCCCGGCATCGACGTGATTGTCGGCGGCCACTCCCATTCGCGCATGCCGGTCGGCCAGCTCGCCTGGCGCGGGGACGACCTGGCGCAGAACGACGTGGGCGGAACGGTCATCGTCCAGGCATTCCAGTGGGGCGGTGAACTCGGCCGCCTCGACTTGCTGTTCGAAATGGACGGGACCGGCGCGTGGCGCGTCAGCCGGTACCGGGCCCGGTTGATTCCGATAGGGGCGGGCATGCCGGCCGACCCGATGGTCGCGTCGGTGGTCGACAAGTACTGGCAGCCGATCGCGGCCCGCTTCGGCGAGGTCGTCGGCCGCGCCACGGCCGACGTCAGCAGCCGGGGCGACGACGCCGCGGCCTACCATTTCGTCGCCGACGCCGTGCGCGAGACCTACAAGGTGGACGTCGAGCTCGAGAACGCGGGGGGGTCCGGGCGCCGCTGGTCGCGGGCGACGTCACGCGCGCCGACCTGGTCACCATGGATCCGTTCGACAACACCGTTGTCCTCTTCAAGGCCAGCGGCGCACAGATCAAGGAGATCCTCGCGCGCCATGCGCCTTACGTCTCTGGCATCCGCTATCGGCTGGTGGACGGGAAGCTCGACGAGGCCACCATCGGCGGCCATCCGATCGACGATTCGCGCGTCTACACCGGCGCCACCAACTCGTACTTCGCGGGGTTCGCGCTCAAGGGCATCCCGCAGGAGCCGACGGGCCGGCTTCGCGTCGACGTGGTCACGGCGTATCTGAAGGCGACGGGAACCGTGACGCCGGCCTACGACGGGCGGCGGGTCGTTATCGGCCGCCGCAGCCGGAGCGGGGGCTAACGGCGACAAGCGCGATGCCGACAGCAAGCGCCGCGGCCGCTGCGCCCTGGAAGCCGGCAACCGGCACCAGCGCGAGTGTGGCCGCCAGCGCGCCGGCCGATCCGCCGACGACGTCGGCAGCGTAGAGGATCGAGGCCGCTGCGCCCGTGTCGCCGCGCCAGAGTCGGGCGCCCGCGGCGAACGCGCTCCCGACCGCCGCGCCGGCAACGGCGAGCAGCACGCTGGTGCCGGCCAGGCCGGCGCTCGACGGCAACCACGCGACGGCCAGCAGGGTGAGCAGCGCGGCGCCCGCCGATGCGGCTGGAATCGGCAGGCCTGCCTGCCGCGGCGGCCGAGGCGCGCCGCCGGCTGCCCATCCGCCGGCGGCCATCCCGGCCATGAAACAGGTCAGCAGCCATCCCACCTGCTGGTAGACGACCCCGTTCGCGATCTGGAACCGCAGCAGGAGCACCGTCTCGAGCACCATGCCGACGAAGCCGGCGCCCAACAGGCCCGCGGCCGCGCGGCGGTTGTGGCCGCGCCGCACCCATGCCGCTGCGGCGAGGGCCAGGGCGGCGGCGCCCCCCGACCACATCCAGCCGGACCGCCCCGCGACCGGCGCCGCCGGCGCCGCCATCGAGGGATAGAACGCAGACAGCCAGATCTGCGCGGCGTACCGGTAGCTGACCGGCGCCGCATCGGTGTTCGGCCGCTCCCCTGCCGCTGACGCCAGCAGCGCGTCGACCTCACTGCGCCGGTCGTTCGTGTAGAGATACAGCAGGTAGGGCGGCGTGACCAGACGCGGCTGGAGCCGCCGTTCGGCCAGGCGTGCCGCGAGTACGGCGGGCGTCGCCGGCCGCCCCCCGTTCGACGCGAACACGTAGAGGGTGGCGCCCGGCACGAGATCGACCGTGTCGAACACCTCCCGGACGGCCGCGACGATGCTCGCCGTACGGCGGACCAGGGGACGCGGCCACACGTTCTCTGCGGCAGCCAGGCGGAGCGCGAGCACGCCGTCCCGCGCCAGCCGGCGCGCGCAGAGGTCGAAGAACTCCCGCGTGTAGAACCGGCTCGACGCACCGGAGACCGGTTCGCCGGCCGCCAACAGGATGAGATCGTAGGACGCGTGTCGCTCGAGGAACCGCCGCGGCTCCTCGAAGTGGACCTGCACCGGGCGGCTCGCCGCCGCGCGTGTCGTGACGGCGGAGGTGCGGGCCCGCACGATGTCGTACGCGCGCCGGTCGACTTCGACGTCGTGGATCTCCGGGATGCCGTGACGCGCCAGCGCGTCAGCGACGCCTTCGGCGCCGCCGTTGATGACGAGCGCGCGCGCCGGGCGCTCGTGCTGCAGCCCCGCGAGGTCGGCAAATGCCTCCGCGGCGAATCCCTCCGTATCGAAGGCCAGCGCGCCGTTCTCGTAGACCGCCATCTGGGACTCGTGCCCGGTGATGACGACCCGGGCGTACGGCGTGTCCACGGCGTCCACAAGCGACGGGTACATGCGCCGCAGCAGAGCCATGTCCCACGGCCGGCCGAGCACGGTGAGGGCGCCGCACGCCATCAACACCAACACCGCCAGCCAGCACCGGCGGCGGCCCGGCCACTGGAGACGGGTGGCGATGACCGCCAGCGCGCCGATCGCCGGCGCGGCGGCGGCCACCTGGAACGTCGAGGCCCCGAGGGCGATCGCCGCAGTCACGCCGGCGCCACCGGCCGCGGCGCCGGCGCTTTCGATGGCGTAGCCGCGCCCGACGCTGATGCCCCGCCGCGCGGATGCGGCGCGGGCCAGGACGGGGAACAGCCATCCGCAGATCGCAGCGGGCGGCAGCGTGGCGGCGGCAATCCAGACCAGCTGCGAGGGAAACGGCAGGTACGCACCGGTCACGGCGCCGGCCAGCGGCCCGGCGGCGCGGATGGCCACCAGCTCGACGGGGATGGCCAGGCCCAGCGCGACGCAGCCGGCCGGACCGGCCAGGGCCGCCGCTGGCAACACGCGCCCCGCCGCCGCGCCGAGCCCGGTGCCGACGAGCCACGCACCCAGGGCGAGCACGTACAGCAGCTCCACGCCGTAGAGCGCCGCCACGAGCTCGCGCAGCACGACCACCTGCGCCAGCATCGACAGCGCGCCGGCAGCGGCCAGCAGCATCACTTGAGCCGCGACTCGTCGAAGACGTCCGCGCGGAACGTCAGGAACGTCGCCCGGCGATCGCGCCACGCGCCAGGCGCCAGGCCCGCCTTCTGCGCGAGCTGGTCGAGCATCTCGACGCGGTCCCAGCCCTGCTCGACCGCCACCTGAGGCAGGAAGACCGCCGACCGATCGCCGAGGCGAAGCACGACACCGTCGCGGCCTGGCTGGATGGCGTCTGGTCCCGGCACGCTCGACAGCGGCGTGAGCACCGACACCTCGATCTCGATGCGCGCGAGTTCGTCCGCCGTCACCGGCTTGAACCGGGCATCGCGAAAGGCCGACTCCAGCGCCAGCATCCCGACGAGCCTGATAAGCGGGCCCTCAGCCTGGATGCGGCCGATGCAGCCCCGCAGATGCCCGCGCGATTTCAGGGTGACGAACGCTCCCGACTCCCGCAGCAGCTTCGCCGACCCGCCCCGCGGCAGCGGCACCGTCTCGGTCCGAAGGAAACGCGTCACCGTCTCGCGCGCGAGGCGGAGCAGGACCTTCTTGTCGGCCGCATCGAGCGCGCCCGCCGCGTCGGCCCGGACAGGCGACAGGGCCGACACGTCGGCGCCGTCCGCTCCGCGGCTGAACGCGACGGCTCCGTAGCCCACGACGCGGCCGGGATCACCAATCGGCGTATCGCCCGAATTGGCATAGCTGACGACGGTGCCTCGCCGGGCGCCCAGGGCTCTGGCGGCTTCGATGGCGACGCGGATGGGCCCTTCGCCGCAGGCACACGTCGAGACGCCCCGCGCCTCGGAGGCCCCGGCCTCGCGCTCCATGATGGCGAGGTCGTCCGCCTTCATGCCGGCAATCGCCTCCAGCGTGCGGCGGTCCACCTCGCCGGCCACGCGGCGGTCCGGATAGTGCGACAGATCCGAGCTGGCGACAATCAACACGCGACGCCCGTCGACCTGTGCGGCCAGCGCCCGGCCGAAGCGGCGGCACGTCTCGGGGTCGGGGGCGCCCACCACGACAGGCACGATCGCCGCATTCGGAAAGAGGTGCTGGACAAACGGCACCTGCACTTCGACCGAATGCTCGCGCGCGTGCAGCGTGCCGTCGAACACGGCGCCGCCCTCGGCCACCAGGGCGGCCGCAAGGTCGCGGTCCACGCGCGCCACGCCGAGCGGCGTGCGATAGCCGTCGCCGTCGAAGACCGAGACGCGGCGGAACGAGCCGCTGGTGTGGTTGGCGCCGAGGATGACCACGGTGTCGATGGCGGAGCCGGCCGTCTGGCGGTACCCATCGGCCGCGATCTGGCCCGAATAGATATAGCCCGCATGGGGTACGACAATGGCGACGGGCGCGCCGGCACGAGGCGGCAGCGCGTCGCGCATGAAGCCGTCGATGGCCAGGCGGAGCGCCGCCGGGTCGGCCGGATAGAACTGGCCGGCGACGGCCGGCGGCCTGATCCCCGCCGGCGCGGCGGCCGTGTGCCGCTGCAGGCCCGCCACCAGCGCCGCCGTCACGAGGACGGCCCCCGCCGCTGCCCATCTCACTCGCATCTCCGCCTCCCGGGGACGGCACGGGCCGCCATCGGTCTCACGCCCAGACGCCCGCGAGGCTGAACCCGCAGGCACCGCACCGCCCGTCCTTCAACGACGACTCGAGCACGAAGAAGTCCTGGCGCGCAATCACTCTCGCCCGGCACTTCGGGCAGTAGGTGTGGTTGCCGGGGTGGCCCGGCACGTTGCCGACATACACGTAGCGCAGCCCGCGGGCGATCGCCATGTCGCGCGCGCGCTCCAGGGTGGACACCGGGGTTGCCGGCAGGTTCCGCAACTGGTAGTCCGGGTGGAACCGGGTGAAATGCACGGGCACGTCTGCGCCGAGTTCGGTCATCACCCAGTGGGCCAGGCGTTTCAGCGACGCGTCGGCGTCGTTGAGCGTCGGCACGACGAGGTTGACAATCTCGAGGTGCACACCCGCCTTGCGGACCTGGACGATGCTGCGCAGGACCGGCGCGAGCGCGGCACCCGACACGTTCCGGTAGAAATCCTCGCTGAAGCCCTTGAGGTCGATCTTGACGGCATCGAGCGCGCGGCACAGGTCGGCGAGCGGCCGCTCGTTCATGAACCCGCAGCTGACCATGACGCACCGCAGGCCACGCGGGCGGCAGACGGCCGCGATGTCGAGTGCGTACTCGGCGAACACCGTCGGCTCGTTGTAGGTGAACGCGACAACCGGGGCTCCCCGGCGGGCAGCCGCGTCGGCGACGCTGGCCGCCGCCATGAACCCGGTGTCGAAGTCGCCCGGGCGCGCCTGCGAGATCTGCCAGTTCTGGCAGAACCTGCAGCTCATCGGGCAGCCGACCGTGCCCAGCGAATAGGCCTGGCTGCCGGGCAGGAAGTGGAAGAACGGCTTCTTCTCGATTGGGTCGACATGCACGGCGGCCGGCCTGCCGTAGACCAGGCTGCGCAGCTCGCCGCCCACGTTTTTCCGCGCGCGGCACCGGCCCGACTGGCCTTCGAGCACGGTGCAGCGCTGGGCGCACAGCTGGCAGGCCACGGCCGACCGCACGTGCACGTGGGCCGGGTCGAGCCCCTTCGCACCCGGGTGGCAGCGACCGCAGTCGCGGTCGGCGGCCGCGCCCGACGCCCAGTAGCGCGCGCGGGGGGCCCCGACGGCCTCGTCCTGGCCCTCCCAGCGCCACAAGGGCGCCGGACCGGCGCAGGCGACAGTGCGCAGGAACGCTCGGCGGCTCGGCATGGTTCGGCCGGGGACTCGCCCCCCGGGGGTGATCCTACATCCGCCGGATGCCGGACGCACCGCGTATACTGGTATCCCCTTTATCCGAGAGAAGGACTCGCATGTCTCATATCGATACCAAGAACCTGGGCTTCGACACGAAGGTGATCCACGCCGGCGGCCACCACGACCCGTACGGGAGCGCGACGGTCCCGATCTACCAGACGTCCACATTCGTCTTCGACAACGCGCAGCAGGGCGCGGACCGGTTCGCCGGCGCGACGGGCGGGTTCATCTACACCCGGCTTGGCAACCCGACCATTTCGGCGCTCGAACGCCAGATGGCCGAACTCGAAGGCGGCTTCGCAGGCATCGCCACCAGTTCGGGCATGGGCGCGGTATCGACGGTATACATGGCCCTGCTCGACCAGGGCACGCACATGGTGGGCACGGCGAGCGTCTACGGCCCGTCGCGCCTGCTCGCGGAGAAGCACCTGTCGCGCTTCGGCGTGGAGTCGAGCTGGATCGACACCACGAACCTCGAGCACATCCGCCGCGCGATGCGTCCGACCACGCGCATCGTCTACACCGAGAGCGTCGCCAACCCGACGATGGACGTCACCGACATCCGCGGGGCCGCGGAGATCGCGCACGCCCACGGCGCGCTGCTGGTGGTGGACAACACGTTCTGCAGCCCCTATCTCCACCGCCCGTTCGAGTTCGGCGCCGACGTGGTGCTGCACAGCGTCACGAAGTTCCTCAACGGCCACGCCGACGTGGTCGGGGGCATCGTCGTGGCGCGCGACGAGGCGCTCTACCGGAAGCTGCGGCCGATGATGACCACCCTCGGGTGCAACATGGATCCGCACCAGGCCTACCTGGTGCTCCGCGGCCTGAAGACGCTGTCGCTGCGCATCGAGCGGGCCCAGCAGAACGCGCTGACCATCGCCAGCTGGCTCGAGCGCCAGCCGCAGGTCGAGTGGGTCCGGTACGTCGGCCTGCCGTCGCACCCGCAGCACGACCTGGCCAGGCGCCAGATGAGCGGGTTCGGCGCGATGATCGCCTTCGGGTTGAAGGGAGGCCTCGCCGCCGGCCGAACCGTGATGGACAGTGTCCGACTCGCCACCCTGGCCGTCTCGCTCGGCGGCGTGGAGACGCTCATCGAGCACCCGGCCTCGATGACGCACGCGGGCATGTCGGTCGAGCACCGCGAGGAGTCGGGCATCAGCGACGGGCTGGTCCGCCTCGCCGTCGGCGTCGAGCACGTCGACGACCTGATCGCCGACCTCGCGCAGGCGCTGGGGAAGATCTGACGCGGGGCTTGGGGCTCGGGGCCAGGAATGAGGGGATAGGCGACAGGCGAGAGGCAAGGGGCGAGGGGCGAGAGGCGACAGGGATCAAGCGGAGGAGTCTCTTCCCTCTCCCCTATCGCCTGTTCCCTATCGCCTGCCAGCTACTGAGTCTTCCGGAACCGCTCCCGGAATACCGCCAGCGTCCGGTCCATCGACTCGCGAGCCACGTGGCTGACCAGCGGCCCGGCCACCGGCCGGAGCAGGATCGGCACGGTGCGGCTCAGCGTGATGGACTCGCACTCGACCAGCACGCCCTGTGGCACCTGCTCGTAGCGCCAGTAGCCGTTCCACCGCCAGAGCAGGTCCCGGTCCTGGTCCTCGGCCTTCGGCCGCTCGTTCGGCGTCCCCGCGTCGGCGATCTCGACGATCCTGGCGGCCGTGCTCCAGCTCGACGCCCGCGACGCGCCGTGGCGCTCGAATCTCACCTCGTGCTCGGTGTCGAACACGGCGGACATGATGAGCGACCGGCGGACCCGGATCGCCACTTTCAGCCATCCCGGGCGCTGTTCGAGAATCGACGAGGACACCACGTCTTCCTGACGCGTGTCGGGCGGCTCCCGTTCGAGGCGCGACACCACGTCTTCCAGCCGCGCGCCGGGCACGAGCACGGTGCCGCGCCAATGGTGGACACCGGCGTCCGGCACCTCCAAGTCGCCGTTGGGACCAGGCGTCTTGACCTGTTCGACGGGAATCTCGCCCTGATCGACGCCCGAACGCCGGGGGATGGGCTGGCCGCGCTCGCGCGTGATCCGCGCCTCGGCCGCTGCCACGTACGCCGACCAGCCGGCGGCGGTCTGGGGGCGCAACTGCTGCCCCGCCGCCGAAGCCGGCAGCACGACAACGGCCCACGCGAAAACGCAGACGCGCCAGCCCATACTTCCTCATGCGCGAAGCGCCGGCGGAAAGGCTCACCGGCCGGCACTGGTCAGGGCAGCAGATCCGCCTTCAGGAAGACGGCGGACTTCGCCGCCAGGTCGTGCAGCGCCTGCCGGCGGTCGCCGAGGGCGACGAAGCAGCCCGCGAAGATGACGACGCCGGCCGCCGGGGCGAGCAGCCCCAGCACGTGCAGCCCCGGGATGGCGCCCAGCAGCCCGAGCACGGTGCCCGAGTACTTGATGGCCCATCGCTTGACATACAGCACCGGTGAGCCGCGCCGCCCGTCGGCCGTGCCCACGCGCAGCTTGAGCAGCATCTTGCCGGGCGACGCGCCGGTGAAGGCCTCGATGAGGCTGTAGAGGAACACGAAGCCGCCGAAGGCCGCGACCGCCCCGAGCACCGCCCCCAGCGCGGCGCCGATGGCCGCGCCCGATGCGGCCCCCTCCTGCGAGGCGCCTCCGAGCGCGCTGCCGAGACTGCCGCCGAGCATCCCGCCGAGCGCCGCGCCCACGCCGAACCCCACGACCCCGACAATCAGCATGTCGATGAGCGTCGCCGCCGCCCGCACGCCGAAGCCGACGCGCTTTTCCATCACGCCTCCTCCACGAGCCTGCGGTGCGGCGACGCTCCCGTTCGCCGTCCCGTCATCAGCCGAGCCTCGCCCTCGCGACGAACCGGCCCCGGCCGGCTTCGCCCCGGACCGACTGCCCGTCCCACACGATCTCGCCCCGGGAGATCGTGCAGGCCGGCCACCCCGTCACCTTCATCCCCTCGAACGGCGTGTAGTCCATGGCGTCGTGCAGCGCGGCCTGGCTGACAACGGCCTCGCGGCGCGGGTCCCACACGACCAGATCGGCATCGGCGCCGACAGCGACGGCGCCCTTCCTCGGGTACATGCCGTAGATCCGCGCCGGGTTCGTCGAGGCCAGCGCCACGAACTGGTTCGCGCTGAGGCGGCCCTTCACGACACCCTCCGAGAACAACAGGGGCAGTCGGAGCTCGAGGCCGGGCATCCCGTTCGGGATCTTCGTGAACGGCGCGTCGGTGCCGTGCGCCTGCTTGCCTCGCGCGTCATTGAGCCGATAGGGCGCGTGATCGGAGGCCACCAGGTCGAGCCGACCGCCCGAGAGCGCGTCCCAGAGCGCCGTCTGATCCGCCGGCGATCGAAGCGGCGGGCTGCAGACGAACTTCGCCATCTCGAAGCCCGGATGGTCCATGTCGCCGGCCGACAGCAGCAGGTACTGCGGGCACGTCTCGGCCCAGACCCGGCGCCCCTGCGCCTTCGCGCTCACGATGGGCGCGAGCGCCTCGCGGCAGGACACGTGCACGATCAGCACGGCCGCACCCGCCAGTTCGGCGAGCGCGAGCGCCCGGTGGGTGGCCTCGCCTTCGGCGAGGGCCGGCCGCGAGGCGGGATGATGGCGGGGGTCCGTGCGCCCGGCCGCCAGCAGCCGGCCGGTCTGCCAGGCCACCGCGTCGCTGTTCTCCGCGTGCACGAGCACCATCGCGCCGAGGCGGCCGGCGGCGTCGAAGACGTCGAGCAGCTGGCGGTCGGAGAGCCTGAGCGCGTCGTAGGTCATGTAGACCTTCAGCGACGGGCAGCCGCGCGCGACCAGCTCCGGCAGTTCGTCGCGCAGCACCGCCTCGGTCGGGTCCGACACGATGAGATGAAACCCGTAGTCGACGAAGGCGCGGCCCTCCGCCCGCCGGTGATAGTCGGCCACGACGTCGCGCAGGCTCTGGCCCCGGTGCTGGGCGGCAAAGGGGATGATGGTCGTCGTGCCGCCGCAGGCAGCGGACACGCCGCCGGTGAAGAAATCGTCGGCCGTCATCAGGCCGCTCGACGATCGCTGGTCGACGTGGCAGTGCGCGTCGACGCCGCCGGGCATCACCAGCAGGCCCGACGCATCGACCTCCCGGCTGGCGGGCCCGAGGCCGTCGCCCAGCGCGGTGATGAGGCCGCCGCGCACGCCGACGTCGAGACGCCGGGACTCGGCGTCGGTCACGACGGTGCCGCCGCGCACGACCAGGTCGAAGCCGTCCATCATGAGGTTGCTTCCTCCAGCCGCGCCAGGAGGTGATCGATCTCCGCCCGGTCGGCGCCAGTCAGCGCGGGCCCCGGCTGCCGGGCCGCCGCGCACGCGATGGCGCCGCGCCGGCGCAGGATCTCCTTCCGCAGCGCGAGGCCGAAGCCCGGCTGCTGCTCGTGGGCGATGAGGGGGAGGAAGCGATCGTAGAGGTCCTCGGCGCCGTCCGCGTCGCCGGCCGAGAAGCGCGTGTACACGTCGACGAGGGCGTCGGGATACGCGAAGCCGGTCATGGCGCCGTCGGCGCCGCGCCGCAGGAACTGCGGGAAGTAGAGCCCGCCGTTGCCGGCCAGGATGCTCACGCGGCGCCGCCCCGCGGCGGAGGCGTCGGCGCGGATCCGGGTGAGCTTGTCCAGCCCGGGGCAGTCTTCCAGTTTCAGCATCACGAGCGACGGCAGGGCCTCGGCCAGCCGCGCGAAGAGCGAAGCCGACAGGTATACCGCCGTCGACTGCGGGTAGTCCTGGTAGATGAAGGGCACGTCCGGTCCGAGTGCGGCGGCCACCTGCCGGTAGTAGCCGAAGATCTGATCGTCGGTCCGCAGGCCGGCAGCGGGCGCGACCATCACCGCCGCGGCCCCGGCGTCCATGGAGCGCAACGCCAGGCTCCGCAACGGCGCGATGCCGCCGGCACTGACCCCGACCACGACCGGCACGCGGCCGGCGACGAGCCCGAGCGCCCGCTCGACAAGCCCCGCCGCCTCGTCGAAGGAGAGCTTCTGCGCCTCGCCCATCATGCCGAGCAGGGTGATGCCGTGCACGCCGCAGCCGAGGTAGAACTCGACCAGCGACTCCAGGCTGGCCCAGTCGACGGCGCCGTCGTCGGTGAACGGCGTCACGGAGATGACGTACACGCCGCGCGCGCGCTCGTCCATGCGGGTGGCCATGGGCGTCACCGCTTCTTGAGGGCGTCGAGCAGCTTCGTGTTCTGCGGGTGGTCCAGGAACCGCTCGAACTCGAGGTAGTACCCCTCGGGGTCGTAGGCCACGAACCCGCGGGTCGGGTGCCGGGTGGCGTTTCCGATGGCCCCGCGCATCTTCACGCCCTTCGACTGGAGGTAGGCGTACCACTCGTCGATCTGCTCCGTCACGAACGACACCGTGACGGCCTTGGCCTCCGACGCGCGGTGCAGCCCCTGCGACTCGTCCACGAGCCCGATGAAGGAGGTCGGCGACACCTGGTAGATCTTCGAGAAGCCCTGGTCCACCGTCAGCGTGAGGCCGATGACGTCCTCGTAGAAGCGCTGGGCCGCCGGCACGTCCTTGTAGTAGAGGAACACGATGTTCGCCTGCACGCCAATCGATGCGGGCCTTGTCACCTTCGCCTCCTGCGCCGATGCGAGCGCGGCCAGGCCCGCCGCCGCCATCGCCGCGGCCGCGATGCGAAGCACGGTTGTCACGAGGACCTCCTGCGAGCGGAGGGCCGGGCGCGCCGTCCTCAGCGCGCCGCGGGCTGCCGCTCGAGCCAACGGTTGAAGAGCCACATGGCGAGCGCCGACAGGAAGCCGATGCCCATCAGCACCGTCCATCCGAGGGTCGCCTGCGCCGGCACCAGTTCCAGCAGCCCGTCGGCGCGCGTCGTCGCGCCGCGGGCCATGATGTCCTTGAAGATGAACGCGCCGGCGGGCCCCCCGGCGAGCGAGCCCAGCGCCAGCGGCAGATTCGCGTAGCCGAGGAACAGGCCTTCCTGCCCCTTGGGCGCGAGCGATCCGATGTACTGGTACATCCGCGCCGAGGTGAACAGCTCGCCGAAGGCGATGAGGGCCACCGTCAGGATCAGGAACACGGAGCCGAGGGGCAGCCAGTTCGCGGCAATCGCCCGCATGCCGCCGGCGGCGTAGATCGGGTAGACGTTGATGAGCATCGACACGCCGATGATGACCGTGCCGACGACAATCGACCGGATGGCCTTCATCTTCCCGAAGTACTGCGTGATCGCGAGCTGGAGGCAGACGATGACGAACGGGTTCGCGGCCGTGTACAGGTCCATCGCCGGGCTGGGCTCGATGACCCGTTTCGCGTAGAGCGGCAGCACGTTGTAGACCTGGTTGTAGACGAAGAAGAAGCCGCTCATCAGGACCAGGAACAGCGTGAAGCGGCCGTTGCGCAGGACCAGCACCATGTCCAGCAGGATGCGGCCCACCGACCGGCGCGGCTTCGCCGGCGCGTTGGCGGCCGCGGGCGGCTCCTGGTAGAAGAACAGCACGACGAAGAACGCCGCCGCCGAGGCACACGCGGCCACCGCGAAGATGTAGGACAGGCTGTCGCCGGTCTCCGCGCGCTCGGCGCCGCTCACGATCGTCCCGATGATCGCCACGGCCGTCGCGATGACGGCCAGGAACGGGATCGTCATGCGGGCGCCGCGGCCCTGCGCCTTCGCCTCGGTCGCCTTGTTCACCAGATACACCAGCGCCGCGGCCGCCGCGGCGCACACCGCCACCACCTCGAGGATGGTCAGCGTGCCGTACCCGCGCCGGACGACGTAGCCGGTGCCGCGGCCGAAGAGCGAGCCGATGTTGATCACCATGTAGAAGATGGCGAACCCCAGCGTCGCCCGGGCGCCCGCGGTCTTCTGGACCGTCCCGGACACGCACGGCTTGATGACCGACCCGCCCGCGCCGATGAGCAGAATGCCCAGGAGCACCGCGATCTGGACGCCCAGCGGCGCGGTGAACGCGTCGCCGACCACCGGGGCCAGATGGGCGCCGCCGAACCAGACGGGGTATCCCATGAGGGTGTAGCCGGCGGCCAGCAGGACGAACGCGACGAGCAGGGACCGCCGGAACCCCACCTGGTCGGCGATGGTGCCGGAGAGAATCGGCAGGAAGTAGACCAGGGTCCACAGGATGCCGTTCAGGTTGGACGGCCAGTAGGCGCCGAAGCCGAGCTGCCCAAGGTAGATGACGACGAAACTCGCCATCGAGTAGTAGGCGGCCCGTTCGAACAGCTCCGTGACGTTGGCGCTCCAGAAAACCTTGGGAAACTTCTCGTGGGTGGTGTCGTCCATTGGGCCGTCTCCTCACCGCCCGCCCGGACGGGCGTGCGGCGCATGATACCCCGAAGGGAGGCGTGCGCCGGCCGGATTTCTGCGGTACGATTGGGCGATTGTCGTTTCCTCGGGAGGCACGCGCCGTGAGACGTGAGAGCCGGATTCAGCTCACCATCGTCGGACTGTTCCTGGCGCTCGGCTTCGTGTGGCCGACCATCTCCGGGTACTACACGGACTGGCTCTGGTTCGTCGAGACCGGCTACCAGCAGGTGTTTCTCACGAGCCTGTCGACCCGGCTGGGGCTCGGGGCCGCGGTGGCACTGGCGGCCTTTGTCATCCTGTTCGGGAACTTCCGGCTGGCCTTCCGGCACTTCGACGACCCGTACATCGTCCTGGGCCTGTCTCCCGCCGACGGCACGCCCATCGTGCTGCAGCGGCGGGGCGTCGCGCGGCTCGTTGGCCTCGTCTCCACGCTGGCGGCCCTCGCCGCCGGTGTTCTGGGATCGAGCCGCTGGATGGTGTGGCTCCAGTACCGGCACGCGACGCCCTTCGGGGACCGGGACCCAGTATTCGGCCAGGACGTCGCATTCTACGTCTTTCAGCTGCCGTGGTACGGCTTCGTGCGCGACCTGCTGCTCGGCGTCTTCGTGCTGGCGCTGACCGGGTCGACGCTCATTTACCTGCTGCCCGGGCGCGCGGCGGGCGCGTCGGGCGGCCCGTTCGCGGCGCTGCGCGTGGCGCGGCGCCACCTGTCCCTGCTGACGGCCGCGGTGCTGCTGCTGCTCGGCGCCGGGACCTGGCTCGAGGGGTTCGGCCTGCTGAGTGCCCCGGCCGGCATCATCCAGGGGGCGACGTACGCCGACGTGACGGCCCGGCTGCCGGCACTGCGCCTGCTCGGCGTCGCTGCTGCGGTGGGCACCGTGATGGCCCTCGCACAGGCCTTCACGCAGCGCGCGTGGCTGGCGCTCGGGGGGTTCGTCCTCTACGGGGCCATCTGGGCCGGGGGGCTGGTCTTCGCCACGGCGTTCCAGCGGCTGGTCGTCACGCCCAACGAGCAGGTCAAGGAGACGCCGTATATCGGGTACAACATCGCCGCGACCCGCAAGGCCTTCGGGCTGAACAACGTCGAGGAGCGGGAACTCTCGGGCGAGGCGCTGCTCACGAAAGCCGACATCGAGGCGAATGGCGCGACCATCGGCAACGTCCGGCTCTGGGATCAGCAGCCGCTGCTGGACACGTTCGGGCAAATCCAGGAAATCCGCACCTACTACGACTTCACGTCGGTGGACGTCGACCGCTACGTGATCAACGGCCGGTACCGGCAGGTGATGCTCTCGGCGCGGGAACTGAACTCGGAGAGCCTGCCGTCCAAGTCATGGATCAACGAACACCTCACCTTCACGCACGGTTACGGCCTCACGCTTGGGCCCGTGAACGAAGTGACACAGGAGGGGCTGCCGGTCCTCTTCATCAAGAACCTGCCGCCGGAGTCCTCCGTCGACCTGGAGGTGCAGGAACCGTCGCTCTACTTCGGCGAGCTGTCGAACAGTCACGTGTTCGTGGGCACCAACGCGCGCGAGTTCCACTACCCGCGAGGCGACGACAACGTGTTCAGGAGCTACGACGGGCGGGGCGGCGTCCCGCTCGGCTCGATCCTGCGCAGGCTGATGTTCGCCAGCCGGTTCCGCTCGTTCAAGGTGCTGCTGAGCGAGGATCTGAGCGCCGAGAGCCGGGTGATCTTCAACCGCCGGATCGCCACCCGCGTGACCGCGATCGCGCCGTTCCTGTCCTACGACCGCGATCCGTATCTGGTCATCGCGGAAGGCCGGCTCTTCTGGATCCAGGACGCCTACACCCTCACGGGGCAGTACCCGTTATCGACGCGCACGGAAGGCGGCTTCAACTACATCCGGAACTCGGTGAAGGCGGTCATCGACGCGTACCACGGCACGACCACGTTCTATCTCGCGGACCCGTCGGACCCGATCGCCCAGACCATCGGCAAGGCGTTCCCCGGGCTGCTGAAGCCGCTCGCCGAGATGCCGGCGCCGCTGCGGCAGCACATCCGCTATCCCGAGGGCATCTTCCGGACCCAGAGTGCGATGTACACGACGTACCACATGACCAACCCCGCGGTCTTCTACAACAAGGAGGACCAGTGGGAGGTGCCGTCGATCGAGAGCGGCCGGGCATCGGCGCCGATGGACCCGTACTACACCATCATGCGCCTGCCGAAGGAGCAGGACGCGGAGTTCGTCCAGATGCTGCCGTTCACACCGCGGCGCAAGGACAACCTCGCGGCGTGGCTCGTGGCGCGCAGCGACGGCGAGCACTACGGAAAGATGCTCGTGTTCCAGTTCCCGAAGCAGAAGGTGGTCTTCGGGCCGCGGCAGATCGTCGCGCGCATCAACCAGGACCAGGTGATTTCGCCGCAGATCACGCTGTGGAACCAGCAGGGGTCGGAGGTCATCCAGGGCACGCTCCTCGTGATTCCCATCGAGGAGTCGCTGCTCTACGTGCGGCCGCTGTACCTCCGTGCGGCGGGAGGCAAGATCCCGGAACTGAAGCGCGTCATTGTCGCCTACCACAATCAAATCGTCATGGAGGAGACGCTCGACGCGGCGATCGCGAGGATCTTCGGCAGAGGCGCGGCCGCGCGCCCGGCTGGTGACGCGGCGCCGCCCGCCGGGGGCGCCGGCCCTCCGGTCGCCCCCTTGACCGGCGGCGAAAACGTCGAGGCCCTCGCGGCGCGCGCGCGCCAGCACTACGAGCGCGCGGTCGAAGCCCAGCGGGCGGGCGACTGGGCGCGCTACGGCGAGGAGATCAGGCAACTCGGCGCGGTGCTCGAGCAGATGGCGAAGACGCCCGCGGCCGGGCCAGAGGCGGCGGCGGTGAGGAAGTAGCGCGCCCGCGCGCCGGGTGTCAGAGGTACAACTCGACGTCGATCTGGTGCGCGGCCGGGTCGAGGGCGCTTTCTACCGTGGCGGCGTCGCCCGCGCCCGCACCCGCGCCCTGCGCGGCCAGCGGCCGGTGTCCGGGCGGGTCGATGGCGCCGCCCGCGGCATCGCGCACGATGCGTACCTCGGGGTCTCGGCGGTCGCCGCCGCCAGCCGCCACCACGCCGATCTCACCGGTCGTGAGGCGCACGACGGTGCCCGGGGGATACACGCCCATCAGCCCGATGAACCGCCGCACGAGGTGCGGATCGAACTGGGAGCCGTCGTTGTGCGTCATGATCTCCATGATGCGATCGGCCGGCGTGGCGGGCTGGTACACGCGTGTGGAACGCATGGCGTCGTACGCGTCGGCGATCGCGCACAGGACGGTGCCGAGGTTGATTGGCGCCCGCTGCACCCCCTCGGGATAGCCGCGCCCGTCGACGCGCAGGTGGTGTTCGAAGGCCACCACGGCGGCCAGCTTCGGGATCTCCTTCGTCGCCCGCAGGATCGCCGCGCCGTCCGCCGGGTGGCGGCGCATGATCGCACGCTCGCTGGGTGTCAGCGTGGCGGGCTTGTTCAGCACCTCGAGCGGCGTCCGGACCTTGCCCAGGTCGTGCAGGAGGGCGGCGAGGCCGATCTGTCGCAGGGCGCGGCCTTCGATGCCCAGCGTGCGGGCCTGCGCCATGGTCAGGATCGCCACGTTGACCATGTGCGTGAAGGTATACTCGTCGTGCGCCTTCATCCCCGTCAGCCCGATCATCGTCGCCGGCGCCGCGTCGACGGCGTCGGCCAGCTGTTCGACCGTCTCGTGGGCCGCCGGCGCGTCCGGCGCGCCCTCGGCCCGCGTGCTTTCCCACACGAGGCGGGCGGCCTCGATCGACCCGCTGTACACCTGCTTCATCGTGACGGCGCTCGACCCCCACTTGCCGGCGCTCGTGTCGACCGGGATGCGTCCGGCGCGAAGATGCGGAAGCCTGACGAAATCGACGTCGGCCTCGGCTCCCTGGTCCCCGGCCCCGCGCAGCGCGGACGGCCCCGGCCGCACCACCGCTCGCACGAACTCGTTCAGTTCGTCGAGCGTGATGCCGCGCTCGAAGATGACGCGGTTGAGGCCGAGCGCCTGCATGTAGCGGATGAGTTCGGCTCGATACGCAGTCACGGCGAGCAGGGGCGTGTCGTCGGCGATCACCTCTCCTCCGATGAAGCCGATGAGCGGCGACGCGTCGAGGCGGTGCAGCCGTTGCACGGCCTGGAGCAGACCGCGAACGTGCTCCGCAACGCTCGGATGGTCCATCGAGTAGAGGTTCGCCGCGCGCAAGGCGCCGCTCAGGCGCTGCACGATGTCGGCGTAGAACTGCAGCCGTTGCTCGCGGGCCGTCATCGCCGGTCCTCCTTCCCCGCCGCGTGAGGCGCACGCTCGCCCCCCGCGGGCCGACTCCGCGCCGCCTTCAGCGCCGCGCCGGCGGCCGAGCGCAGCCGCCAGGTCCGGAGCGGGGTGATCCAGCGCGTGCGCCGCACCATCGCGGCCAGCAGCGGCTCCGCCGCCTCGGCGCCCAGGTGCGCGAGCGCGCCGACCATCGACAAGCACACCGACACCGAGGCCGTCTGGGGATCGATCTGGGCGACCAGCCGCTGCAGCACCGGCCGCGCCCGGCTGGCGCCGAGGCCGGTCAACTGATCGAGCAGCCGCGATTGCGTGGCGGCATCAGCCCTCGCGATCCCGCGCGCCAGGATGTCGCACGCGCGATCCGTCGACGCGCCGGCGAGGGCGCGGAACGCCTCGGCCCGCAACTCGTCGTGCTCGTCGGACATGGCCGCTTCGAGCGCCGGCAGGTGCTCCGTGCCGGTCGTGAGATCGAGGAGACGGATGGAGGCGATACGCAGTTCTGGCGCCTCGCTGCTCGACGCCAGCAGGCGCCGCAGGGCCTCGCGGCCTGGCTTCCCGCTGGTGCTGACCACCTGCTCCAGCCGGGCGCGGGCGGAGGACTGACGCTCCGCGGCCCAACGCTGCGCGATGGCCGGCATCAGGGCGGCCCCCAGCGGCCCGAGGATGCGCACCAGCGTCGCGGCCTGCGGCGCGTCGGCCCCGGCCAGTTCCGCCAGCGTC